>NZ_CP022685.1:3760000-9611874 GCF_002556545.1 Streptomyces formicae | reverse complement strand
ATCAATGCCCTGCCAGCGTACAGGGTAACCGGCTGTTCGTGGGGGAGATTGAGTCATGTGCACACTCGGGTGTGAAGTTTGGTGGGCAGGTGATGCATCACGAGTCACGGCTGTGTAGGATCTGGGACCAGATGCTACACCCATACCGCCGCGCACCTTTGTGCCTGTTATTACGCGCTGTATTCCGCGAAAGGGAGAACACGGGGCATGTCCGTGAAGCTGCGTGATCACCAGATCGAGGCCGTTGCCGCCATTGTGCGGGGTCTCGATGTTCCGCCGGGTGGTATTCCCTGGAATGGTCTTCGTGGGCAGGTGCACGCGGCGTGTGGGACGGGGAAGACCATCATGGCTGCCGCGTCGGCGAGGCGGCTTGTGCCCAGGGGGCGTGTGCTCGTGTTGGTGCCGACGCTGGATCTGCTGGCGCAGACGGTGAGGGCGTGGCACGAGGCCGGTCACAAGGGGCCGGCGGTGGCGGTGTGTTCGCTCCAGGACGATCCAGGGCTGTGGTCGTTGAAGGTGCGCTCCACGACGAACCCGATCCAGTTGGCGCTGTGGCACGGCTCCGGGCCCGTGACTATCTACGCCACCTACGCGTCTCTGGGTGTCCTGGCGGAGGCCTTCGAAGGTGTCTACGGTCAGAAGCTTGACCCAGTAGACCTCGCGGTAGTTGATGAGGCCCACCGGACAAGTGGCTCGATGGGGAAGGCGTGGGCCGACATCCACGACCAGACCGTCATCCCTGCCTACCGACGGCTGTACTTGACGGCCACACCACGGATCTGGGAAGAGCGGCTCAGTCGGGAGGTCGTCGAAGGAGTCCGTGACCCGCTGCCGAGGGAGATGGCAGCTTCCATGGACGACGAGAAGGTCTTCGGGCCTGTCCTGTACAAGCTCTCGCTCGCCTCTGCCGTCTCCCGAGGTTTGCTGGCGCGATACCAGATCATCGTGTTGGAGCTGAAGGACCCTGTCGTCACTCCTGAGCGGCTGATGGGCGAGGAGCGGCGCAGCGAAGAGGTCCGCGGGCAGCGTCTTGGGGCCTTGCAGACTGCGCTGTTGCACACGATGGCGCAGCACGACCTGTCGACGTGCATCACCTTCCACCACCGCACCATCGAGGCGCAGGCGTATGCGGAGGGCCTGGAGCGCGTCGCGGCCAAGCTGCACGCGGATCAGCCCGAGACGTACGCCGCTCGGATCTGGGCGGACTGGCTGTGCGGCGAGCACGTCCCCGAGCACCGGCAGGAGGTCCTGGGTTCGTTCGGGTCGACGGCGCGGCGGGCCGTGCTCTCGAACTGTCGTGTTTTGGGCGAGGGTGTCGACATCCGCGCGGTAGACTCGGTTGCCCTCCTGGACCCGAAGGGGGCACCGCACGACATCGTCCAGGCTATCGGCCGGGCACTCCGCCAGAAGCCCGGACAAGGCAAGCTCGCCTCCCTGATCGTGCCCGTCTTCCTCCAGCCCGGAGAGCAGCCCGAGGACATGTTCACCTCCGGCTCCTACCGGCCCCTGGTGAAAGTCCTGGAAGGACTGCGGGCCCACGATGAAGAGGCGGTGGAACTCCTCGCCATCCCCCAGGAACCGCAGAAGGACGTCGCCCAGCCGTCCGTGAACATCGGTGTCGCACCAGAAGACGGCGAGGAGGAATCCCGCCTGCTGCTCCGTTTTGCCGCTCCGCGTGATCCGGTGATGGTCGCGGACTGGGTTTCGTTCAACGTGATCGATACCGAGCGGCAGGACTGGGCGCGCGGTTGGGCGAAGTTGAAGGCGTACGTCGAGCGGGTCGGGAACGCGAGGGTTCCCTACGGGCACAGGGAGGGTGCGACACCGCTTGGGCAGTGGGTCGCAGAGCAGCGACGGGCGTACGGAGCGGGGCAGATGAGCGGCCAGCGTGCCCGGCGGTTGGAGAAGCTCGGCATGGTGTGGTCGCTGGCCGATGAGCGGTTCCAGGAGAACCTGGCGGCTGCCAAGGCGTACTACGGCCAGCACTGGACACTCTGCGCGCCCCGCTCCGCCAGCATGCTGGACCGGCCGTTGGGGATGTGGCTCGCGAATTTGCGGCGACAGGGTGCGCTGGAGGGCCACCCCGAGTGGGAGATGGCGCTCAGGGAGGTCGACGAGGACTGGAACCCGGCCTGGCCGGCGGAGTGGCAGCGGCACTACGCCGCACTGCGCGAGCTCGTGCGCGACGAAGACGGCCAGGCTGGCGCGGTGAAGGTCCTGCCCGGGGTCACGGTCCACGGCATGGACATCGGGAAGTGGCTGGCCCGGCAGCGGAAACCCGAGGTATGGGCGGCCCTGACGGACGGTCAGCGCGAACGCCTGGAGGCTGTCGGTGTCACCCCGCTCCCCGCAGCCCCCGCCCCGGTGCCGGAGGTGTCCGCCGGGGCGTCCACGGCGCCCGTGAGCGCCTTTGAGAGGGGCGTCGCGGCCCTGACCCAGTACAAGGCCCGGGAAGGCTCTGTGACCGTCCCCAGAGCCCACGTAGAGACGGTCGAGCTCAGCGGTCAGGAGCACCCCGTCAAGCTCGGAGTCTGGATCATGAATCAGAAAGGGCGCCGCGCGAAGCTCACCACCGACAAACTCGCCACGCTCGCTGCCCTTGAGCTGGAATGGGCACAGGAAGGTTAAGGAGTGGGATAAATTTCTGGTTAATCAGTATCAAGTCCCGATGTGAAGGTGCAGGGAATGGCATCTGAGGAAGAGCTGTTCGCGTCCGTCGACGCTCTGTTGAACGAGGAGCCGCATCTCCCGCCTCCGGCGGAGCGTGCCCGGTTGCGTGAGGCCGCCGGCATCACCCAGGCCCGCCTCGCGACCGCGTTGAAGACGACGACCCAGTCGGTGAAGAACTGGGAGAACGGCCGCTCGGAGCCGAAGTCGCCGCGTCTGGATGCCTACCAGCGGCTGCTGAAGGGGTGGGCCGCAAAGCATCCCGCACACGGCGCATCCTCGGCTGCCGCCACGGCACTGTCGGCGATGTCCAGTGAATCGGCCGCGTCCGAGGTGGAGACGGCAGATGCCCCGCAGGCTCCCACCGCTCCAGCCACCGGGCCAGCGCGTCCCGCCACCCGGCCGGCGGCGGCATCGCGCCGCCCGGCTGCGAGGAAAGCAGCTCAGCCCGCAGCCGATCCGCGCTTCCCGCACGGTCCGCTCGCGGTCCTGGACGGCGACGGGTCCGCGTACGGCACGGGCGGCATCGTGCTCGACTGCCCTGCGACCACTGTGGTGGAACTGGTGGAGTGGACGCTGCGCGAGTCCGGTCTCGGCGCGCCGAAGCTCAACCGGTACGGCAAGGACAGCGACCCGCTGATCGTGCTCACCGCGGCCGCCGCGGTGAAGCTGGGGCTGCCCGAGCGCCTGGAGGGCCACGAGCAGCGCCGCTCCCTGCGCCTGCCGGAGGACCACCCAGTGGTCAAGCAGGTGGTGAAGGCGAAGTGGCAGTTGACGCAGCGCGGGTTCGGGCCGTGGGCGCGGATCTACCGCAAGGCGCAGGGCCGCGACCGGCAGTGTGTGCAGCTGGCGATCCTGTCCTGGGACGCCCTCGATGAGCGGTCCTGGCCCGGCGTGAGCGGGATGGAGTCGGCCGACATCGCCCGCGTGCTGGGCGTGTACGCGACCCGGGTCATCACCCCGCGCGGCTCCACCGCCGTCTCCGGCCTCGAGCTGATGACCGCGCTGCGCCCGCCCACCAAGGCCGTGCAGGACCCGCAGACCGGGAACTGGGTGTCCGGCTACAACGCGGGCAGCCTCGGCACCGAGCCGATGGACCCGGCGCCGCCGGAGGCCACCCCGGAACACCCTGTCGTCGTCAACAGCGGCTGGACGGGCGGGTTCCTGAACGAGGAGGCGTACCAGTGGGTGCGATCGGTGGACATGCTCTCCGATGAGGAGTGCACGCTGCCCTTCGCGGTCGGCCTGGACCTCAATACCGCGTTCCTCGCCGCCGCGGCCCGCTTGGTCGTCGGCCTCAGCGCGCCGGACCACTTCCACACCCCGGTGTTCAACCCGAAGATCCCCGGATCCTGGCTGGTCGACCTCTCGCACATCGAGGTGGACCCGCGGCTGCCCAGCCCGTTCACGCCGGACGGCTACCGCCCGACGGGCCCGGCCTGGTATCAGACGCACACTCTCGCCTACGCCCAGGAGCTCGGCTACGACGTGCACCCGATCGAGGCGTACCTGCGCCGCGAGACCGGTGCGTACCTGGACCCGTGGCACGACCGGCTCAAGACCGCCTACGTCGACACCCTCGCCGACCTCGGCGTCACCAAGGACCTGGACGATGCGGCGTTCCTCGCCGCGATGGAGCAGCACAGGCAGGCCGACCCGGCGATGGCCGCCGTCTTGTCCGCGATCAAAGCCACCGTGAAGGGCGGCATCGGCAAGCTCCGCGAGCGCCCCCAGGGACGGCACTACAAGGAGGGCGAGCCGTGGCCCGCTCTCCTGCGGCCGACCTGGCGCCCCGACATCCGCGCCGCCGTCATCAGCAAGGCCCGCGTCAACATGCACCGCAAGCTGCTCAACATGTCCCGGATGACCGGGCTGTTCCCGCTCGCCGTCCTCTCCGACTGCGTCGTCTACCCCAGCCCCGGCGACAGCCCGCTGAACTTCCTGCCGTACGCAGCCTCCGGCAAGCCGCAGCCCGGCGGCTTCCGCCTCGGGCCCACGCCGGGCCTGGCGAAGCTGGAGGGCGTCCAGCCGATGCTGTGGGCGGTCGACCTCATGGAGAAGGGCCTCAACCCGGCCCGCCACATCAAGGGCGGCGACGCCGTCCTGGACGAAGGGGAGTAACAGGTGGGCGAGATCGACGACGCGATCGAGCGGGCCGACCGGGAGTCCTTCACCCGCCAGCCGCCGAAGACATTGAAGGGTCAGATCGGCTACCTGCTCAAGCAGATGGGCAGCGCGAAGGCTGTCGCGCATGAGCTCGGGGTCACCGCCGACTCCGTCAACCGCTACCGCCGCGGCGCCCGCAAACACGCCCGCGCCGATGTCGCCGCGAAGATCGACGACGCGGTCCGGGCCCGCTGGCAGCCGCAGGTCCGCAGGCGCCGGCAGAAGCAGGCCGCCACCGCGACCGGGGTCACGGTCGAGACGAGGGCCCGCTTCGGGTACACCGCACCGGTCGGCACAACCGACGACGGACGCTTCCGGCGCCTGACCGTCCACCTCCCCCCGGCCTATGCGCAACGCCTCTTCGACGCCCGCAACGCCGGTGCGGGCGACCAGGAGATGCGCGGCATCATCGCCGAGGGATTCAAGGAGATCTACTTCCAAGACGGCGGAGGCCGCGCTATGGGACTCTCCGACGTCACCCTCAACGACATCGACTACCTCGACCTCGACTACTGACCCGACACCAGCCGCAGGCTCTGGTTCTGCTTGTGTGACTGAGCGCTTCGGAGGGCGAGGGCTGACACAAGGGCCTGCAATGGGAACGTGGAAGTGCGGGACTCTGCGCTGACACCGGTGCCCGGGCGCGGCACCCTAGGTGCCGCGCGCCGCCCAACATCCGGCGGTTGCACCGATGTTGCGGTTTCCGGCCGGTTCTCCTGCGCGGCAGGTCAGGCATGGCGTTGTGTGGGGTGCGTGATCAGCGATAGCAGCCAGGAGGCCGCATCGTCCGCGGTGCCCGGGTGATGGGGCTCTTTGAATTTCGTCGAAGGTGCTCTTGGTCGCCACTTTGTTGTGCTTTGAAATGAGTGGTGGGGGTGGCGAGCATGAGCGGAGGCAGGAGTGCTCGAGTTGCTCTGCCACGTGAAGGTCGCGGATGGTGTGATGTTGGGATGCGGCCGGAGCGCTGTGTCACCAGGAAGCACATAGATGTGTGGAATGAACGAGCGTTGCCGAGCGAGGCTGTGCCGATTCCGGTTAGGGCTGTTCTGCGCGGTTCGCTTGTGCCGCTCCTGATATGGGCTGGCATCGCCGCGTTCATCGCGATCGTCTACTCCCCGTGGGGGAGACGACGTCCGGATGGTACGGTGCAAATGCCTCTCAACACGCCATCTCTCAGGGAGGATTCAGCATGGCAGGTCAGTAACGGATGACCACCCGGCCGAGGCCCGCCGCGACGCGTCGTTGACGCAGGTCGCCGCGAGGCCCGTTCACCGACTCATCCACGCTGGCCTGGCACGCATCGATTCCGTACGGCCGAATTCGGTTCTTCGCCGTTCTCGGTTCTTCGCCGTATTCGGACCTTCGGTCGCACCCTTCTTCCGGTCTTTCGACTGTCGCTACACCGGGTCAGCGGTGACACCCCACGGGAATCTCATGACTGACGCAACCGTCGTCTGCACCGGTTTGTCCTTCTCCTGGCCCGACGAGACCTCGGTCTTCGACGAGCTCACCTGGTCCCTCGGCGTCGGGCGGCACGGCCTGGTGGCCCCCAACGGCGCGGGGAAAAGCACACTGTTGCGGCTCGTCGCCGGGGAGCTCACCCCGACCTCAGGGTCGGTCGGCGTCCAAGGGCAGCTCGGATATCTGCCGCAGTCCCTGCCCCTGGCCGAGGGCACCGTCGACGAGGCGCTCGGCATCGCGCCGATCCGGGCGGCCCTGCACGCCATCGAGTCCGGCGATGTGGACGAGGCGCACTTCACCGCCGTCGGCGACGACTGGGACATCGAGGAACGGACCGCCGCCGTCCTGGACCGCCTGGATCTGGGCAGCGTCGGCCTCGACCGGCCGCTCGGCTCCCTCAGCGGCGGCCAGGTGCTGTCCATCGGCCTTGCGGCGCAGTTGCTCAAGCGGCCGGACGTGCTGCTTCTCGACGAGCCCACCAACAACCTCGATCTGGCGGCCCGGCGCCGGTTGTACCAGGTGGTCGAGGAGTGGAAGGGCGCTCTTCTGGTCGTCAGCCACGACCGCGCTCTCCTGGAGCGCGTCGACGGCATCGCCGAGCTGCACCCCGGTGAAATCCGCTGGCACGGCGGCAACTTCACCGCGTACACCGAAGCCGTCGAGCGCGAGCAGGAGGCCGTGCAGCGTTCGGTGCGAGGCGCCGAGCAGGAGGTACGACGCCACAAGCGCGAGGCTCAGGCCGCGCAGGAACGCGCCCAGCGCAGGGCGAGCAACGTCAAGCGCACCAAGGGCTCTCTCGGAGTGCCCAAGATCCACGCGGGCACTCTGCAACGGCAGGCCCAGGAATCGGCCGGGAAGGCCTCGGCAGTACATGAGCAGCGGCTTCAGGAGGCCAAGGCGAAGCTGGAGCAGGCCGGTCAGGGGCTGCGCGAGGAGGCGAAGCTCGCGATCGCCCTGCCGCGCACCCGGGTGCCCGCCGGACGCACCGTCCTGGAATGCGAAGGGGCCCAAGTCCGCTACGGTGACATGCCGTTGTTCGCCCGTTCCGGGGTCGACCTGCACGTTCGAGGGCCGGAGCGGATCGCGCTGCTCGGGGCCAACGGCTCCGGGAAGTCGACGCTGATGAAACTGATCGCCGGGCAGCTCGCGCCCGCGTCGGGGACCGTGCGGACGCCGGTCGAACGGGTGGCGTATCTGTCGCAACGCCTCGACCTGCTCGATCTGAACCGGAGCATCCTCGACAATCTACGGGCCTTCGCACCGCAGCTGCGCGACGAGCAGATGCGGCACTGGCTGGCGCAGTTCTCCTTTCGCGGCGCGCGGGTCCACTCGGCGGCCGGGGCGCTGTCCGGCGGCGAGCGGCTTCGGGCGACCCTCGCGTGCGCCCTGGCCACCGACCCCGCGCCGCAACTGCTGCTCCTGGACGAGCCCACGAACAACCTCGACCTCGCCAGCGTCGCCCAGTTGGAGAACGCCCTCGGCGCCTACGAGGGCACCTTCGTCGTCGTCAGCCACGACGAGCCGTTCCTGCGGGCGATCGGTGTGACCCGCTGGCTGCGGCTTGAGCGCGGCGCGGTCACGGAGATTCCCGGGCCGCAGGACGGATGACGACGGGACACGACGACTGGTGGGGGCGGCGGGCCCGCCGCCCCCACCAGAGTGCCGGAGTGTCGAAGTGCTCGCGGAGTTCAGGCGGGGCGGTGCAGCGTGCCGTCGGTCAGCTCCAGCACACGCTCGGCGTAACGTGCACGCAGGGCGCGGTCGTGGGTGACCAGGAGCTTCGGACCGGAGAACTCCTCGATGGCTTCCTGGAGTTGTTCCACCAGGGGCAGGCTGAGGTGGTTGGTCGGCTCGTCGAGGAGCAGGAGGTCGGGGCGGCCCGCGAAGAGTTCGGCGATGCTCAGGCGGCGGCGCTGGCCCGTGGAGAGTCGGTCCACCGGCACCTGGAGGTCGCCGCGCCGGAACAGCCCGAACCGGCCGAGTTCGGCGTACGCCGTCTCGAGGTCGAGGGCCCGGCGCCGGGCGTAGATGTCCAGGAGGCTGCAGTGGCCGTCCTCGTAGACCGTCTCCTGCGGCAGGTACCCCACCCGCACGCCCTCCCCCAAGGTGACGGTGCCGCGATCGGCGGTCAGGACACCGGCGAGGACCCGCAGGAGGGTGGACTTGCCCGCGCCGTTCGGGCCGACGATCACGGTGAAGTCGCCCGGCTTGAGGGCGAGTTCGATGTCACTGAGGACGTCGCCGAGTGCGATGTGGGCGGCGTGCAGCAAAGGCTGATCGGTGGCTGTCGGCGCCGCGGGCCGCTCGGCGGACGGGCCGGGGCTAAAGCGCAGCGGCTCGGGTGGGCGTGGCACGGGGTCGTCGAGGAGGCGTTGCAGGTCGAGGCGGGCCGCCCGCGTCCTGCGGGCCATCGCGGCCTGGACCTTGCCGCCCGTGCGGTCGTAGCCCATCCTCTCGTTGTCGGACGGCAGGCCGCCCCCGTCGTCGGCGGCGGCCGCCCGGTCAACGCGGCGGCGCACCCGGTCGATCTCCTCGCGCCACTGCGCGTACTGGCGTTCCCAGCGGGCCCGCGCGGCGCGCTGCTCCGAGAGGTACTCCAGATAGCCGCCGCCGTGACGGACGGCAACGGCGCGCGGGCCGTCCAGGTCGACGATGTCGGTGACCGCCGCGGCGAGCAGACCGCGGTCATGGGTGGCGACCACGCACGGGCCGCGGTAGCCGCGCAGCCAGTCGGTCAGCCAGTCCGCGGCCCGGTCGTCCAAGTGGTTCGTCGGCTCGTCGAGGAGCAGCGCTGACGGCTGTGCCAAGACGAGTTCGGCGAGCGCAAGACGGGCCCGCTGGCCGCTGGAGAGCCGGGCCACCGGGTGGGTGGGAGCCAGCGAGCCGAGCCCGAAGACGGCGAGGACCTCACCGGTACGTGCCTCGCGCTCCCAGCCGCCGCGATCGGTAAACGCGTCCTGGGCACGCCCGTACTCGGCCAACAGCTCCTGCAGTTCGGACCCTTCGGACTCCGCGGTTCCCTGCGTCCCTTCGGCGTGCGCCATCCGCTCTTCGAGGTCCTCCAGCCGCGCGCCGAGCGCGTCGAGTTCGGCATGCGCCCGGTCCAGTACGTCAGTGATCGTCCAGGCGGCCGGGAAGCCGGGCTCCTGCGGCAAGAAACCGACCCTTCCCGTCACGGCACGCAGCACATGGCCGCGTTCGGGAGCCAGATCGCGGGCCAGGATCCGCAGCAGCGTGGACTTGCCCAGGCCGTTCTCGCCGATCAGGCCGATGCGTTCGTCCGCGGCGACGGTCAGGGAGATGTCCCGCAGCACCGGCCGCTCGCCCAGCGTGTGGGACACGCCGTCGGCCGCCAGATGGGCAGCGCCGCGGCTGCCCGCCAGGACGTCGGCACTGTCGGGAAGGTGAACGGTGTACTCCATGATTCCAGTATCAGGTCGGGGTGAATGGGGTCGCTGGGGCGGGCGTGGATCGGGTACCAGGCGGCCGTGGCTTTCGTGTTCGCAGTGCTGCTGGTTGTTGCCCCTGGCCGCCGGGTGCCGGGGGCCGGGTGCTCGATCATGGGCAGATGACTGCCTTCTATCACGTGTGCTTTGTGGTCCCGGACATCGAGCAAGCGATGCGGGACTTTCAGCGTTCGGCCGGGGTCCAGTGGAGTGCCCCTCTGGCCGACCGGCTCGGCGAGTGGGACTACCGCATCGTCTTCAGCGCGGGCGGACCGCCGTTCATCGAGCTCATCGAGGGGCCTGCGGGCAGTGCCTGGGATGCGTCGGAGGGAGCCAGGTTCGATCACATCGGATTCTGGTCCAGCGACGTCCGCCAAGGCTCCCGACGTCTGGCGGAAGAGGGCATGCCCACGGACTTCTCCGGTTGCCCCTACGGCCGTCCGTTCGCCTATCACCGCATGGACAGCATCGGGGCACGCATCGAACTCGTCGATGTCAGCCGGCAGAGCGAGTTCCTCAGCCGATGGCATCCGGGCGGGGGGCCGATGCCCGCCATAGACGAAAGCTGCGGAGACTGAGCTTGTTCCGCGCGGCCCGGCCTCGCTTGCTCCGCGCGGCCTCGAACAACGCCCCGAACGTGATCCCCTATCGGGAGTTTCCGGGACGCGGGGACGGAGAACGGGTGGGCTGCGGAAGGCGCTGACCGTACTCGTTCGTCGCAGCCCCGGAGACGGGCCGCACCTCGTGGTGTCAGCTGCTCGACGCCGCCCATGACAGCCGAGCCCGGAACGGCGGCGGCCTCCGCATCCGGCGTGCGGGCCCGACCGCCGCCCCTTCCCTGGCTCACCAGTCATGCACGTCCCCCGGCGCCGAGGGATGGCGCAGCTCGCGGAGCCCCCTCTCCAGGTCGGCCTCGACCATCGTCCGCATCAGCTGCTCGAAGCCGACCTCGGGCTCCCAGCCGAGGTCGGTGCGGGCCTTCTTGGGGTTGGCGCACAGCAGGTCCACCTCGGCGGGCCGTACGAGTCGGTCGTCGCTGACGACGTGGGCCTGCCAGTCCAGGTCCACGGCTTCGAAGGCGATGCGTACCGCGTCGCGCACAGAGTGCATGTGCCCGGTACCGATGACGTATTCGCCGGGTTCGTCCTGGGTGAGCATGAGGTGCATGGCGCGTACGTAGTCGCCTGCGAAGCCCCAGTCCCGTACGGCGTCGAGGTTGCCGAGGCGCAGTCCGCTCTGCAGGCCGAGGCTGATCCTGGCCGCCGCCCTGGAGATCTTGCGGGTGACGAACTCCCGTCCGCGCCGCGGGGATTCGTGGTTGAAAAGAATGCCCGCGGCGGTGAACATGCCGAAGGATTCACGGTAGTTGCGGGTGATGAGGTGCCCGTACGTCTTGGCGACCCCGTAGGGGCTGCGTGGCCGCGGCGGGGTGTCCTCGTCCTGCGGCACCTCGCTGACCTTGCCGAACATCTCGGAGGACGAAGCCTGGTAGAAGCGGATGGTGCCGGGCGGTGCGGCGCCGGACTGGCCGAGGCCGCCGACGATGCGGAGGGCCTCCAGCATGCGCAGGACACCCATGCCCGTGACCTCGCCGGTGAGTTCGGCCTGCTGCCACGACATGGGGACGTAGGAGATGGCGGCGAGGTTGTAGACCTCATCGGGCCTGACCCGGTCGACGGCGGCGACCAGGCTGCTCTGGTCGAGCAGGTCGCCCTCGACGAAGCGCAGTTCGGAGGCGATCCGCTCGATGCGGGGGCGGTACGGGTTGGCCTGGCCGCGCAGCAGCCCCCACACCTCGTATCCGCGCTCCAGGAGGTGCTCGGCGAGGTAGGAGCCGTCCTGCCCCGTGATGCCGGTGATCAGTGCGCGCCTCATGGCCTCGCCCCTTCCTTCTTGCGGGCGGCGCCCGGACCCGGATGTCTGCCGTCCGGCCGGGGCAGCGGCGGTCGCCGCCAGTCCGTCGTGGCGAACGCCGCCACCAGCTCCGCCGCCTCCCGGAGCGCGGGCACGCTACCCAGGCAGCCGGGCTGCGCGGCGGGTGGTCCGCCGCGGCCGCTGCGGACGTGCAGCGACCAACAGCCCGCAGCCGTGGCGGCCATCATGTCCGTCTCGTGGTCGCCGACCATCAGCGTCTGGGCCGGGCGCACCCCGAGCCGGTCCAGGGCCCCGGTGAGGAGTCCCGGCCGGGGTTTGCGGCAGGGGCAGCGGGCGGCGGACGGATGCGGGCAGTGCAGGATCACCGGTCGTGGCACGCCGACGGCCGCCAGGTCGGCGGCCATGTGGTCGTGAATGCGGTCGAGTTCATGCGCGGTGAGCAGGCCGTTCCCGATCGCGGCCTGGTTCGTCACCACGGCAAGGCGCAGGCCGAGACCGGTGAGCCGGGCGCAGGCGTCGAGCGCACCTGGCAGCCACCGCCACTGCTCGGCGCGGGTCACATGGTCGGGGCGATTGACGTTGAGGACGCCGTCGCGGTCGAGGAGCACGGCCTGGAGCTGCCCGTCGGGGCGCGCGGTGGGTGCCCGCTGGGCCAGGCACCCCTCGGGAGCCAACCGGGCCGGGCGCCCCGCTCGGTGGTCAGCCATGGTGCTGCCCGAAGAACGCGGAGGATCCGTGGCGGTGTACGGGGCTGTGTCCGCTGGCGCCGCCCGTGGCGGGTTCGGCGGGTTCGGGCGGGGTGGCCGGTTCGGGCGGGTCTTCGGCGATGAGGTCGCGGACCGTGGTGCGGACGGCGGCCGTCGAGGTCAGCCGCGGCTGCCAGCCGAGGTCGAGCAGGGGCTGCGGGCTGACGCGCACGGTGGGGATGTCGCCCTTCCAGCCGTGCTCCCCCGAGCCGAACTCGATCTCGCCGTCCTCGCCCGGGAATTCGGCGACGGTGATACGGGCGATGTCGGCGGCCGAGGTGGAGTCGGTGTTGCACACGTCGTACGTCTCGAACGCCGCCCCGGTGTCGGAGGTGGCCTGCTCCGCCGCCCGCCCCGGTGCCGCCAGTGTCATCAACGCGGCCGCGCAGTCGGCGGCATGGAGGTAGCTGCGGGTCTGGCTGCCGTCGCCGAGCACCGTGAGCTTGCCCGGATCCTGGCGGAGCTTGCCGACGAAGTCATGGATGATGCCGCGGCGCATGCCCCCGCCGACGATGTTGGAGAGCCGCGCGGACACGGCGCGGAATCCCGTCTCGTGGGCGGCGGCGCACAGGAACGCCTCGGCCGCCGCCTTGCCCGCGCCGAACCGGGTCGTGGGCCGCGTCGGCCGATCGGCCGACGACACCTCGCGTGTGGCCTGATCACCGTAGACGAGTTGGCTGGAGGTCATCACCAGGCAGCGCGGGGGGTGTTCGGCGAGGGCTTCGAGGAGGGCGACGGTGCCCGCCACCGTGGTGTCCAGGTCGGCGCGGCCCGAGTGGGCCCACGAGCGGTTCTCGGTGTTGGCGCCCAGGTGGAAGACCCAACGGGCGCCGCTGGTGAGCTGCCGCAGCGTCCGGGTGTCGCGCAGGTCGGCCTCGTGGTAGTGCAGTTCGGGGTGAGGGGTGGCACCGCGCAGGCGGTGCGCGGCCGACCACGGGACGATGTCCACGGCCGTCACCCGGCAGCCCGCGGACAGGAGCCTGGTCACCAGGTGTGAGCCGATGAATCCGGCGGCTCCGGTGACGACGGCGCGCGGGGTGTCGCCGGACGTGTCGCCAGGTGTGTCTCCGGGAGTGTCTCCTGGTACATCCATGTCTGTTCCAGACCTTTCGTCGCGGGTGGTCCCCGCCAGTTCGCCTACAGAGTGAACTAGTGGGTGAGGTCGAGGAGTTGGGACAGCTTGCGGATACGGACGTAGCGCGCGGCGTCGTCCGGGTAGATGCCGAGGGGGTCGTAGAGGACCGTGAAGGGGAGCTCGCGCGGGGCGCCGTCGAGGGTGTCGCCGACATAGCGGCACTGCTCCAGGGGGCGGCCCAGGGCGACGGCCGCCATCCGGAAGATCCTCGGGTCGGGTTTGGCGATGCCGACGGCGGACGAGTCGAGGACGCCGTCGAGGAGGTCGAGCAGCCCGGCCTGGGCCAGTTCGGCGTGCGCGCGGCCGTCGGCGTTGCTGACGACGTAGCGCTGCACCTGCGTGGGCAGGGCGTCCAGGAACGGGACGGCCTCGGGGTTGACGATGCTCCACAGCACCGTGTCGTCCACTTCCCGGTGGACCGTCCGCCACAGCAGGTCGGCGGCGTCGGGCGAACAGCCTGCGTGCGCGGACCAGCGGTGCGCGAAGGGGCGCGGCCCGGTGCCGGGCTCGCTCTCCAGATCGTGGTCGCGGGCCGCCAGGGCCACGGCGCGGCGTGCGGTGACGGGGTCGACACGCAGTCCGAGCCGTCTGCCGTAGTGGGCGAGCACCTCGCCGTCGAGCAGGATCAGGACGCCTCCGGAGTCCAGGAGCAGGGCCGGGTGCTGCGCGCCTGTGCGCGCGGCGGGGGGCGTCGGGGCGGGCTCGGGCCGGGGGTGGTGGCGCGGGGCTGTGCGGGGCTGCGGGACTGTGCGGTGCTCATGGTGGCTCCTTCCCGCCGGGCCCGGGCGGCTCGGCGGCGGAGGGCCGGGCGCGACCGCCGGTACGGCTCACGGCGGTCGCGTGCGGCACCGGGCGGCTACTCGGGGGCGGGGGTCAAGAACAGGTTCACGAACTCCCGTTCCGTGCTCTCCGCGGCCCTGACGAACTCCTCGTCGGGCAGCTTGGGGTCGATGTCGAGGTCGTCGACGATGTCGCGGGTGAAGCCGAGCGAGGCGTAGATCCGCAGCACCTCCACCGGGTCACCGCCGCGCTCGCGGATGCCCGGCGGCCAGAACTCGACGAGCATCCGCGGGCGGCAGCGGCGCAGCGTGCGCTGCATGCCGAGGATCGCGAGATGGTCGCCGCCCTGGGTGTCGACCTTCACGAAGTCGATCTCGTGCACGTCGTCCAGGATGTCGTCGAGGGCGATCACCGGTACCGGGTGGCCGAGGTCGCTCGACTCTTCGAGGACCCGGTGGTCGCCGGTGTTGCCGTCCTTGTCGCGGCGCAGAAACGCGACGCCGGGCCGCTCACCGGCCGCGGCGAACACCGGCGTGACATTCGACGCGCCGTTGCGCAGCACGTTCTGCACGAGCATCTGGTGATTCCAGGCGTCGGCCTCGATGGCGATGACCCGGCCGTGCGGCTGCACCAGTTGGGACATCAGGAGGCTGAAGTAGCCGATGTGCGCGCCGATGTCGAGGACGGTGGTGCCCGCGGTGACGGTCTTGCGGATCGCGGCGTCCTCGTCGACCTCCCAGCGGCGGGTCTCGGCGAGTTCGGGCCGGATGATGGTGTCGTCGCCGTCGATCTGCAGGACCCCGACGTCGGAGTCGACGTGGGCGGGCAGGCGCCATTGCGGCGCCCCGGTGCCGGATACGGCGAAGGCCGCGCCGACGATGGGCCGCCACAGCCGCGCGGTGCTCTCCCCCGCCTCCTGTTCGGCCGGAGCGGAAGAGCCGTTCGCGAGGGTGGCGACCGCCGCGGCAGCGGCACGCTGGACCGTCAGCGCGTAGTCGGCGGGCGAGGGACCGCCGTAGGGTGCGCGGTGCTCTGCTTCGGGCATGCGGATGTCTGTCCCTTCTGGGTGAATGGATTCGGCAGGACGGAAGAAACGAAGGAAGGAGGACGTGCGGCGGGTCAGGCAGGTACGCCCTCGATGACGCTGTGGTACTGGGCCTCGAGATAGCCGTGGTCGGCGAGCTTGCGCGTCATCGTGTGCTGGAACCCGGCATCCGCGAACAGCTGCGCGAACTCGGCCTCGGAGCGCACGCGACCGCCCGTGGTGACCAGAAGGTCCATGTCGGTGGTGACGATGCCGTGGGCGGGCCCGAGCTCCTCCGAGCGCTGCGGCATCAGCGGTTCCATGACGAGGATGCGACCGTCGTCGGCGATGGCGGCACGGCAGTTGCGCAGGAGCCGGAGCACGTGGTCGTCGTCCCAGTCGTGCAGGACGCTCTTCATCACGTACAGATCGCCGCCGCGCACCACTTCCTTGAAGGCGTCCCCCGCGACCGCCGAGCAGCGCTCGGCCAGACCGGCTTCGGCAAGAGCCGCGCGTGCCTGCGCCATGCCTTCCGGCTGATCGAACACGATGCCCTCAAGGTGAGGGTGGGCGGCGAGGACACAGCCGAGGAGGGCGCCGTTGCCACCGCCGATGTCCACCACGGTCCTGCACCAGGAGAAGTCGTAGCCCTGGGCGAGGGCCGGGCCCACCGCCTTGGTGTCCTCGCCCATCGCCGCGTTGAACATCGCGTATTCCTCGGGTCGTTGGGCGTAGTACGTGAAGTAGGGCACCCCATGGATACGTTCGAAGGCGTTGGCGCCGGTGCGTACCGTCTCGGCGAGGTCGCCCCAGCTGCGCCACATGGCCTCACCGGCGAAGAGCAGCACCATGGCGCGGAGCGAGTCGGGCACGTCCGAGCGGAGCGGTCGGCCCATGGGAGTGAGGGCGTAGCGGTCGGGGCCGCCGTCGGGGTCGGGAGCGACGATGCCGGTACCCGCCATGCCGCGCAGCAAACGGCGCAGCGCGGTCTCGTCGGCGCCGCTGGCGCGGGCGAGTTCGGCGCTGGTGCGCGGCCCGTCGGCCAGGGCGTCGGGCAGTCCGAGCCGGACGGCGGCGTGGATGATCTGGGCGGGCATGGAACCGAAGGCGAGCTCCCACAGGCGGGCTGTCGACTCCTGCTCGGCCGTCTCCTCCTGTGCCTCGGATCCCTCGGATGTCTCGGATGCCTCGGGTGTCTGCGCCTTTGCCTGCGCGGCCGGGTCGTCGGTGCCGGTGGCGGCCCGGTCATTGCTGTCGAGGGTCGTCATCTGCTGATCGCTCTCCTTCAGTGCGCCGGAGCCGCAGGCACGGGCGCGTGCGGCGGGACGGACGGGCGGGAAGGTGCTGCCTCCTCGAGCAGGGCCAGGACCTCGGCGCGCAGGCACCGCGCGGTCTGCGCGTCCAGGGCCTCCACGTTCAGCCGCAGCAGGCCGCGGCTCTCGGTCTGGGAGGGCCTGAGGTTGAACCAGGCGCCGTCGCCGCGCCGCGCCGTGAGCCCGTCGAGCCAGTCGCAGGTCGTGTCGGCGCGCGCCCCGGCCACGCGGGCGACCTCATGCAGGCGTTCCTCGGGGTCGCCGACGCGTACGGCGGTCTCCGGCAGGGTGGTGTAGCGGGTGCGGCGGCGGATGAGCTCGGACACCGGCACGGCGGTGGCGACCGAGGCGGCGAGTACGTGCAGCGCCGCGAGGAGACCGGAGTCCGCGTTCCAGAAGTCGCGGAAGTAGTAGTGCCCGGAGTGCTCGACACCGAGTACGGCCCGGTGCCGCGCCATCTCCCGCTTCATGTACGAGTGGCCGACCCGCGAGCGCGTCGTGCGACCGCCCAGCGCGTTCACCGCCTCGACCAGCGACTGGGAGGTGACCGCGCTGTGCACGACGGCGGCGCCGGGCTCGCGGGCCAGTGCCCGCTCGGCGAGGAGCGCGCCGACGGCGCTCGGGGGCACGGTCTCGCCACGTTCGTCGACGACCACGCAGCGGTCCGCGTCGCCGTCGAAAGCGAAGCCCACGTCGGCGCCCATCTCACGGACACGGGCGCGGAGCTCGACGGTGTAGCCGGGCTTCATCGGGTCGGAGTCGGGCTGCGGGACGTTCCCGTCCACGGCGAAGTTGAGGCCGATCACCTCGACGGGCAGCGCACCGAGTACGGCGGGGACGGTGAGCCCGGCCATGCCGCCGCCCGCCTCGACCACGGCCGTCACCCGCCGCCGCGGCGCCGCATCAGGTACGGCGAGGGCGAGCAGGTGGTCCCGGTAGCCAAGGAGCACTGGATGGTCCCGGACGTCCCCGGCACGCACCGTCGGCCCCGGCCCCGGCGTCGCGGTGCGCGCCATCCGCAGCAGCGTGCTCAACCCGGTGTCCCAGCCGATGGGTTCGGCATGCGCGCGGCACAGCTTGATGCCGTTGTAGTGGGGCGGGTTGTGGCTCGCGGTGATCATCGCGCCGGGTCGGGCGAGTGCGGCCGACGCGTAGGAGACCATGTCGGTGCTGGCCAGGCCGATCCGTACGACATCGCTGCCCTGGCCGCGCACTCCCCTGATGAACGCGCGGGCCAGGCGCGGCGACGAGGCCCGCATGTCGTGCCCGACGACCACTTCGGGTTCGGGCACCAGGCGCGCGAAGCACGCCCCGAACGTCTGGGCCAGGCCCTCGTCCAGTTCGTCGTCCACCACTCCTCGGATGTCGTAGGCCTTCACCACGGCGGCGGGGTCGCGCATCGTCGGCTCCTCTGTCTCGGCCACGCTCACCAGCGGCGTATCCGGGTCGGCTGTCCGGAAGGACGGCGGGTGCCGTCGTCCTGGACGTAGGGGTCCTGCGGGCCGAACGGCTCCTGCCACCACTGCTCGGGGGCGGGCTGCCAGTCCTCGTCCGGATAGATGCAGTCCACCGGGCACACCGGCGGCAGGCATTTGCCGCAGCCGGAGCAGAGTTCGGGCAGGATCGCCATGCCGCCGGCTCCGAGGTTGAAGACCGCCCCGAACTGGGACGGGCATGCCTCGACGCAGGCGTCACAGCTGATGCACTCGCTCTGCTCGATGCGCAGCGGCGCCTGGCGCCACTGCGGGGGGCGGGAGCGGTCGGTGGTGCGCTGGGCCCGTGGGCTCTCCGTGGCCGGGCGTTCGGCCGCCGGGCGCCGGTCCTGGCGTCGTGGTGGGCGGTGCCGGGCGGAGCTACCGGAGCGGTCGTCGGTCATGAGCGGGTACCTCCAACGGGGGTGGGGGCAGGGTCGGTTGAGGTGTCGCCGGGGCCGAGGGCGGTTGGTGTGCCTCGCCGGAGCCGCCGCGTCCGAAGGTGGTGGCCGTCCACGCGGTCGTGGCCCGCACGGCCCCGGCCAGGCCGCTCGCGGAGAAGCCGTGGCTGCCGTCGACGACGCGCAGCTCCCACCCGCGGCGGCGGCCGGTCTCGTCGAGGAGGAGGCGGGTCGCAGTGTCGGGGTGCTCCACTTCCTCGGTGCCGTAGACGACGCAGACCGGGACGTCGCTGTCGCGCAGCAAGGCCGGGTAGTCGCGGCCGCGGTCGTCACGGGTGTAGGCGACGCCGAGCCACAGTCCGCACCAGGCGGCGGCCAGGGTGCCGTCGACGCGACGCAGCCGGGGCGCGGGCCCCTCCCCATCTTCGCTGAGGATCGGCCCCCACAGGACGGCACCACAGACGGCGGGCAGGTCGTGCGCGGCCATCGCGGCGAGCCGGGCGCCCGCGCTGTTGCCCACGACCACGAACCGTTCGGCCACTCCCTGGGCGCGCAGCCGCTCGACGGCCACCCGCAGGTCCGCCAGGCGGCGGCTCCACGTGGTGTGCGTGAAGCAGCCGTCGCTCACTCCGGTGCCCCGGCTGTCGTACCGGAAGACAGGCAGCCCGCTCTGGGCACCGGCGTGCGCCAGGAGGGTGCCGCACTCGTGGATGTCCACGCGCTGCCCGGGGTTGCCGGGTTCGTAGATCAGACAGACGGGCCAGGGGGCGGAGCGGGGCGGGGGCGTGTGCAGGATGCCGAGCAACTCCTCGCCGTCGGAGGTGAATCGCACGGAGCTGATGAGAGAGCCGTCGGCTCCCGGGACGGTGTCCGCGGTGTGACCGGTGTACGGGCCCGGGGGCGCGGCACGATCCACCGCTCCGGCCGCCGACGTCCTGCGGCCCGGCAGGGAGCCCCCCGCCGCCTGGCCGTCGGCGCCATTCGTCAGGAAGTCGACCGCCGCCGCCATGACGGTCTCGCGGGTCTCGTGCTCCCAGTGCCAGCTGGGCGCCCATCCGTCCGGCTGGTGGGTGAGTTCGCGTAGCGGAAGCCCGATGTCGCGGGCCCACCTGCGGTCCTCGTCGGTGACGGCGACGACGAGAGTGCGGGTGCCGTCGAGCGCGGCGAAGGCCCGTTCGGCGGCCGGAGCCGCCGCCGCGAGCAGCCCGGCGTCGAGGGGGCCTGCCGGTTGCGGCGGCTGGTACGGCTCGCCGACGGCCGCGTCGACGAGGGCGGCGGCCACCCGGCTGTCCTGGAGTTCGTCGGGGACCGCCCGGCCCCGCGCGGCGAGGGCGGCCAGTTCCGCAGGGGATGCCGCCCCGGCCCGCCACCGTGCGAGGTCGGGGCAGACGAGCAGACCGGCGCTGGCCGTGCCGTCCGCGAGGAGTTCGGCGGCGAGGACGTTGCCGATGCCGCAGCCGAGCACCGCCACCTCCTCGCCCCCGGTCTCGCGGGCGTGCTCGAGGACGGCGCGGGCCGCGTCCCGTGCCCCGGCCCAGGTGGCCGGACGGCCGGTGGCGGCGCTGTCGGCGTGGCCGGGGTGGTCGTACTGCACGACGTTCACGCCGCGCGTCCGCAGCCTGCGGGCGAGGATCGACCACAGGTAGCGCGGCTCGCTCATCGACAGGGCGAGCCCGGTCAGGAGTACGACAGTGGGGGCCGTGTCGTCATGGTGGTGACGCACCACGCACACCGGGTCCGTGTCCGACGGGGTGCGGGACGTCAGGAAGTACTGGCTCAGGCGTGGCTGTCGCATGTCCACCTCTCCTTCTTCTCGTCCGCCCCCCGGGCCGTCTCCTGGGGCGTCTCCCGCTCGTGCTCCCGGGCGACCTCCCGTACGGACTTCTCGAACTCGGCCACGGACAGGCCGCCCAGCGTCAGGCCGAGCAGCGACTCGGCCGCTACCTCTGGGTGTTTGCGCGCGAACTCCGCGGCCGATCCGGCCAGTGCCCTGCGGTAGAACCCGTCGGGTCTGCCGTGTGCGAAGTGGTCGTTGCGGGCGGCGGCGCAGTGCCGGAACTCGGCGCCCGCCGCGACGAGCCGGTAGCCGAGCTCCAGGTGTTCCAGGCCCCACTCGGTGAAGTCCTCGTCGAATCCGCCTACTTGGTCGAACAGGACGCGGGCGAGGGAGACGTTGCCGGACAGGAAGCTGAGCCAGCGCACTGGTGAGGCGGTGTGCCCGGACGCGTCGTACACGCCGCAGACCTTCTTCACGAACGCGGGGGTACGTGAGCGCCGGCGCAGCGACCGCCCGTCGGTGGCGAGCAACTCCTTGACCTCGGCAAGGCGTTCGTCGAAGGCGCTGAGGTACAGCTCCTTGACGTCCCCGACCACCACGCGCCGGGCCGCGGAGCCGTCGGCGTAAGCGCGGGCGTGGGCCCGTACGTAGCCGGGCACCGGCGCGCGGTCTCCGTCGCAGAAGACCACCACCGCTCCTTGGGCGGCCGCGACCCCGGTGTTCCGCGCGGCGGCCCGGCCCCTTGCGGGCGTGTGCACCGCGCGCAGGGGCAGTGACGGCGGGGCGGTGTCCAGTACGCCGGGGGTGGTGTCGCGCGACCCGTCGTCCACGACGACGAGTTCCCAGGAGCCCGGCGGTGCGTCCTGGCGGGCGAACGCGTGCAGCGTCGCCTCCAGGCGTGCCGCCTGGTCGCGGGTGGGCACGACCACGCTGATGTCCGGCACGGCAGGCATCACGCCCTCCGATCGGGGGTCGGGGTTCAGGGGTGCGGGTTCGGGGGGGGGCGGGTTCAGCGGGTTCGGTTCAGGGGGTCGGGCTCAGATGACGACGAGGTCCTTGCCCAGCCAGTAGTTGCGGCCGGTCAAGTCCGCCTCGGCGAAGCGCCGTTCGACGTCCAGGTAGCCGTCGACGAGCTGCTTCGCCGTCATGAGCTTGGGTTCGAAGGTCACGGCCAGGGGGTCGTCGATGCCCTGGGGGCGCTTTTCGAGAAGCCGTCCCTCCCGGCCCAGGTGCTCGTACAGGGGTGTGCCGGGGATGGGGTAGAGGACGCTCAGGAACAGCCGGGAGACCTTGGTGCGCAGGGCGAACTCGTAGGTCTCCTCAAAGACGTCCGGGTCGTCCCAGTCGAAGCCGAAGATGACGTTGACCTGCGTCTCCACTCCGGCTTCGTGCAGTTGGAGCAGCAGGTCCTCGGCCTCGGGGATGGTGAAGAAGGTCTTCTCGGTGAACTCGCGGTTCTTCTCCCGCACGCTCTCCACGCCGAAGGAGACCACCCGCATCCCGCCATCGAGCGCCGACGTGACGACGTCGGGGTGGCGGGAGAGGTTGAAGTCGGTCTGGCAGCCCCATTCGATGCCTTCTCCCGCCATGCGTCCCAGGAGTTCCTTGGAGCGCTTGGGGAAGACGAGGAAGTCGTCGTCGCGGAAGACCACACGGGGGATGTGGAACCGGTCGCGGTAGGCGATGAGTTCGTCGTACACGTCGCCGACGGGGCGGTAGCGCCACTTGCTGTAGAGGAACTCGCTGCAGAAGGTGCACCTGCGCGGGCAGCCCCGCGCGGTGAACGACGGCAGGACGTACGGCTCCTCGATCTTGCTGAAGTCGACGAGGTCGAAGCGGGGCAGGGGGTGGCCGTTCATGGGGACCGGCAGTTCGGTCTGGTAGATCTCCTTGAGTTCGCCGCGGGCCAGGTCGTCCAGGAGGTGCTGCCACAGGACGTCGGCCTCGCCGACCACGACGGAGTCGCTGAAGCGGCTGATCACCGGCACCAGGCTGTGGTCGTCCTCGATGGTGGCGGGGCCGCCGACGACGACGCGGGGCCCCAATCGGCGGATCATGCGGGCGAGTTCCAGGGTTCGTTTGAGCTGGATGGTCTGGGTGGTGATGCCGACGACGTCGTAGGAAGCGAGGTCGTACTCGCGTTCCAGGTCCTCGCAGACTTCGTACGCGAGGTCGACCTCCCAGTCGGACGGGATCATGGCGGCCAGGTAGGGCAGCGTGAGGGAGATCAGCTGCGAGGGCCGCATCTCGCGTTTGTCCAGGCCCTCCGGGGTGTAGACGGCGGGTTCGACCAGCAATATGCGCACGTGGCTCCTCGGGTCCGTGGGGGCGATCGGGCTCCTGCGGGCAGGTGCACGTCCCGTCAGGGAGCGGGGGGTTGTTCGCGGCGTTCGTGGTGTTCACGGTGTTCGTGGTGTTCGCGCCCGTCTCGAAAGCGGGTGTAGCGCTCGGGTGTGCCGATGTCGGTGAAGGGGCGGTCGACCAGGTGGGCGGCGAGCGCCCGGCGCCGGATGAGCGCGCGGAACAGCACGCCGAGGTCCACCGGGTCCTCGTGCTGCGCCAGGTGGCGCAGGGCATCGCGGCGCAGCACGCACACGCCGGTGTCGGTCGTGAGAGTGCTGCCGTCGGGGTCGGTGGCGTTCTGGGCGTGTGCGTTCTTGTCGTATGCGCTCACCCGGCCGTCCTGAACACGGGTGTTGGGGTGTACGCCGGTGTCGGCGGAGGTGACGACCATGGCGGCCTCGTCCCGGCGGCCCGGCCAGCGGGCCGCGTCGGCGTACGGGATGTCGAGCAGGGTGTCGCCGAGGACCAGCAGGAACGTCTCGTTCAGGTACGGCGCGGCGGCCCGCAGCGCGCCGCCCGTGCCGCGCGGGACGGTGTCGATGTGGGAGGTCGCCTCGATGGGCTCGGGCAGCCGGTGGAGGTGTTCGAGGACTGGATCCGCGAGATGCCCCAGGCAGAAGTGGAAACGGCTCAGTCCGGCGTCGAGGAGCGGCGCGAGGAGCAGGTCCAGGAAGGGGCGACCGGCGACGGGGAGCAGGATCTTGGGCAGGTGGGTGCCCAGTTCGCCGAGGCGGCTGCCCAACCCGCCCGCGAGGACGACCACTTGGAGGCCGGAGGGGGTCGGGCGGGGCTGCTCACCAAGGCGCCGGTCGAGGTGCCGGCCGGGTGCGCCACTCATCGCGGCTCCCCTTGGGCCAGCGGCACCGAGGCCGCACCATGAGCCGGGGCGGGCAGCAGTCCCCGGCGGTGGGCGCGGAGCAGGGCGAGCGCGGTGGGAGCGTCCTGGAGTTCGCCGCCGGTGGCGAGTTCCAGCGCCTCCTCGACAGGGAGCGGGCCGGGGAGGATGACCTCGCCGTGGTCGAGGCGCGGCTGTCCGGGAGCGACGGAGGGCGCGAGGAACAGGTGGACCTCTTCGTTGGAGGAGCCGCTGGAGGGCCAGACGCTGCCCAGCGGATGCAGCACCTCGGCGCGGGCTCCGGTCTCCTCGGCCAGTTCACGCACGGCCGTCTCACGCGGGGTCTCACCCGGCTCGCACCGTCCGGCCGGCGCCTCCAGGCACCACCGGCGCACCGCGATCCGCCAGGACCGGATGAGCAGCAGCGTGCCGTCGGCGGTCACTGGAAGCACCAGGGCACAGCCCGGGTGGTCCACGTAGTACCAGTCGCGCCCGGGGCCGCCGGGCTCCGGCACGTGTGCCTCGCGGACGGTGAGCCAGGGGGTGTGGAAGGCGGTGAGCGAGGAACCGTGCCGCTGCGCGGAGGGCTCCGTCCCGGGTGGGTATTGGGCTGCCGTCACCGTGTACTCACCTCCGCCAGACACTCGCACAGGCTCTGCACGACGTGGGTCAGGCGCTTCTCGTCCAGGCCGGGATAGATCGGCAGGCACAGCTGTCCGGCGCAGGCCCGTTCGGTCCCGGGCAGCCGCACGCCCTGGTGGCGCTCGGCCAGTACCGGCTGATGGTGCAGCGGGGTCGCGTACACCTCGCCCGCCGCCTGTACGGAGCACTCCCGCAGGGCGGCCTTGAGGGCATCGCGGTCGGTGCCGGGCGGGAGCAGCAGCATCGCTTTGTAGCCGCTGTAGGGGTGCTCGGGCAGCAGGAAGTCACCGACCGGGAGGTCACGCAGGGCGTCGGCGTAGTCGGCGGCGACCGCGCGGCGCGCCGTCAACACATCTGGGAGCCGGGCGAGTTGGGCGCGCCCCAGGATGGCGGCGAGCTCCGGTAGCCGGGCGTTCCAGCCGGGGCGGGTGTGCCTGCTCACCCAGGCTTCGGGCTTGCCGAGGTTGCGTAACAGCCGTATCTCTTCGGCGAGTTGGGGGTCCGCGGTGATCACCATGCCGCCTTCGCCGGTGGTCATGACCTTGGTGGCGAAGAACGAGAAGGCCCCCGCGACGCCGAACGTGCCCGCGTGCCGCCCGTCGCGCTCGCTGCCGTGGGCGTGTGCGCAGTCTTCGACGAAGGCGATGCCGCGCTGCTCGCACCAGGCCGCGATGGCCGCGGTCTCGGGGCTGATCAGACCGCCGGTGTGGACGATCGTCACAGCGGCGGTGCGTTCGGTGCACACCGCGCGGACGTGTTCGAGGGTGGGCGCCATGGTCGTCGGGTCGGTGTCGGCGAGGCGGACGGTGGCGCCCGCCCGTTCGGCCGCGACGTACGTGGCGTAGTTGGTGCCGCCCGGCACGACGACTTCACGGCCGCCCACGTCCACGGCGCGGAAGATCAGCTCGAGGGCGGTGGTGCCGCTGGCGGCGGCGACGGCGTGCGGGGCCCGGGTGAAGGCCGCGAACTCCTCCTCGAACGCCTCGACGTTGACGCCCTGGGAGAACCTCCCGGCGCGCAGCAGCCGGTCGACCTCGTCGAGGACCTGGCGACGCTCGGCGTCGGACACCTCGATCTCGACGGCCGGAACGAATGGCATGCCAACCCTCTCTCATTCATCGGGTTCAGCTTCATCGGGTTCAGCGCACGATGAGCATGAATCATGAATACCGGCTCCCGAGGCCGCGGCAGCGATGACCGGGGCACATTCGGGGCGGTCATTCAACAACGTAGCAGTGTTTTCCGTTCACACAACACCCTATTTCGAAGTCCTTCACATCCGGCCCACTTGACGGCCGCTCGCACGCTGGCTTATCAATGCAAGGCGAACCAAGCCCAGTGAATACTGAGCCGAGCTCATTCACTTCGGAGGTGAAGTTCCATGGCACTCATCGACCTCGCCAAGCAGACGACTGGCCTCCTGGCCCGGACCTACGACTCCCTTTCCCGCCCTCTGCACCCTTCCGTCGCCGAGTTGATCGGCCGGAATCTGCCCTCGCTCGACGGCCCCTGGCTGGAACCGTTCAACGGTCAGCACGCCCGGCAGCGCATGTTCCGCTCCCTGGTCAGCGCGGTGCGGCCAGCATCCCTCTTCGAGTCGGGCAGCTACCGGGGAGCCTCGACACGCTTTCTGTGGCATGTCTCGGGAAAGCCCGTCTACACAGCGGAGAAGAATCCCAACTTCGCCCGCTACGTGGCCCGAGAATTTCGCCACGTACCCGAAGTCAAAGTCCTCAACCACGATTCACGGGACGCCTTGCGGATCTTGCACACGGGCGCACACATTCCCTCCTCGAAACCTTTCCTGTGCTATTTGGACGCGCACTGGGACGCCGATCTTCCCCTGCGCGACGAGGTGGCCTTCATTCTTCAGAAATGGCCGCTGTCCGTCATCGTCATCGACGACTTCAAAGTCCCGGACGACAGCGGCTACGGATTCGACGCGTACGGCCCAACCGAACTGTCCGTCGACTATCTCGGGCAGAGCGCTCTGGCCGAGAGCCACATTCTGTGGCCGAGCTGCCCCGCACGGGAGGAGACCGGATACCGGCGCGGCTGCGTCGTGCTCGCCTCGCCCCAACTCGCGGATGCCGTCGGGGAACTGCCCGAGCTGCGCCGGATCCCCGGCCTGACGGTCACGGGCTGACCTCGGCCCCGGCCCTGGCCTCGGCAGGCGCCGCCGCCCCCACCGGAGCCGGGGCCTGGGCGCGGGCCGCGCGCAGTCGCTCGTACACCGCCAGGTACCCGTCCACCATCGACTCGGCGCCGAACTCCCGCCGTGCCGCCTCCTGGGCCCGGCGCGCTTCCTTGGCCGCGGCCGCCGGATCGTCGAGCAGCCCGCAGACCGCACGGGCCAGCGCCTCGGGGTCGCGCGGAGGTACGGGAACCGTTCCCGGGCAGCACTCCAGGACCTCCGACAAGCCCGACACGGAGGCCGCCACCAAGGGGCGGCCCGCGGCGATCGCCTCGATGGCGGAGAGGCCGAGGCCCTCGGCGTGGCTCGGCTGCACCACCACGTCCGCGGCGCCGTAGAGGGCGCGCATCGAGCCGAACGGCCGGTCGGACGAGCGCAGGAGCACGTGCTCGCCCAGCCCGAGCGCCTCGACGTCGTCCTCCAACTGCCGTTTGTACGCGGCCGACGCGGAGTTGAGGGAGCCCACGAGGGCGGCTCTGGCCGTGGGGTGGCGTGCCACGATCCGGGCCATCGCCCGCACGAGTTCACGCTGCCCCTTGCGTTCCTTGTACCGGCCCACGAGCAGCACCAGGGGATCCTTCGGCGCGACCCCGAGCCAGCCGCGGGCGTGCCGGACTTCACCGCTCGCCCGCGCCGCCGTACAGGTCGGTCTCGATGCCATAGCGCGCGATGTGCACCCGGTCCGGGTCCGCGCCGTAGCCGATGGCCTGTTCCCGGTAGGCGCGGCTGCCGGTCACCCATCCGCGTCGTGCGGCAGCCCTCCGAAGACGAGCCGGGATCGGGAGCGCCGAACGGGTCGGTGTCGGGGGTGGTCTCGTTCATCCGTCACGACCAGGGGCAGCCGAGGGTGTCCCGCATCATCGCCCCCCAGTACGGCGCCCACTTGGCAAAACGTCTGCAGGATGTCGATCCGGCCGGGGTCGATGAGGCGTTCGGCATCCCCGAGCAGCCCGAAGACCCGCTCCTCCACGGCACCCGGTCGGGCTCGGACCAGCGCGCGGCGTCGGTGCGCACCCGGTGCACCCGCACGCCGAGCAGGTCTCGAACTCCTCGGTGCCCGGGTAGCGCTCGGTGAGCACGTCGACCTGGTGGCCGCGCCGTACCAGCCCGGCCGCCAGGGTGTAGATCTGTGTCTCCGACCCGCCGTGGACGGGCGGGAAGGTGGGGGTGAGAAACCAGAGGTGCACGGCGCTCCCTTTCGTCGGCGGGCCGTGTCGGTCGTTCTGCCAGTCCTGTCAGCCTGCCTGTCCTGTCGGCCCTGCCTGTCCTGTCGGCCCTGTCTGCCCTGTCCGTCCTGTCGGCCGGTCCGCCAGAGCTGGGCGAGGTATCGGTCACCGACGTACGTCAGTTCCTCCACGGCCGTGCGCTCGGCGACCGCCGCCAGGTCCTGGTAGGCGGCGAGCGGCCGGATCACGGTCGAGGTGGTGGGGCTGGAGACGTCACGGCGCTCGGCGGCGGGGTTGTGACCGTCCACGACGAGCAGGCGGCCGCCGTCCGGCGCCACCGATCCGGCCCATCTCACGCAGGCGGCCCCCAACTCCGCGTCGTCCGTGAGGTGTTGGAGGGTGAAGACGGCGAGGACGGTGTCGAAGGAGCCGTCCTCGAAGGGCAGTCGGTCGATGCCGGAGCACACCGCGCGGGCCGGTTTCCCCTCCAGCGCGTGGGTCGCCCCTGCGCACCATCTCCGGCGACCGGTCGACGCCCACCGTCCAGCGGGCCCGTCCGCTCAGCCAGGTGGTGAGCCCGCCCGACTCCGCAGCCGAGATCGGCCACCCGGTCCTCGTCCAGGCCGGGAAGGAGCCGCGCGATCAGCGCCTTCTGCTCCTGGTCGACCTGGGCGCACTGCTCAAGGGTCCATCCGGCCGGAGAGTACCGCGTAGAGGCCGGGGCGCCCGGCCCGCTCGTCCCAGCTGTCCGTCCCGGCACGGGCCGTGCCGCCGCTCACCGCGCACCGCCCACGACCGGCGGGGCCGCGCTCACCGCGGCCGCTCCCCCGACGGCACGGGCGCCCGTCCGGGCGCCGAGCTGTTCGGTGATCATGTGGTTGACGGCGAGGTGCAGATCCTCGACGACCCCGTAGTGGTCGGCGGGCACCATGATCACCTTGTCCGCGAGGGACCGCGCCGTACCGCCGTCGAAGCCGAGGAGCGCGACGGTCTCCACCCGGTGGGCGCGGGCGGTGGTCAACGCCTGCACGATATTGGGCGAGTTGCCGCTCGCGCTGATCACGACGAGGACGTCACCGGCTCTCGCCTGGGTGGCGAGCTGGGCGGCGAACACCGCTTCGTAGGAGACGTCGTTGGCCCAGGCTGTCAGCACCGACGTATCGAGCAGCGGGACGACCCGCACCCCCGCCGCCAGTCCTGGGGTCGCCGTCTTCGCCAGATCGCACGCCATGTGTGAGGCCGTGGCGGCGCTGCCGCCGTTCCCGGCCACGAAGACGGTGGCGCCGCGGGTCCAGGCCGCCGCGATCCGGTCGACGGCAGCGGTCACCTGGCCGGTCTCGATGCCGCGTACGGCGTCGACCAACATGCGGAGGTAGCTGTCGGGTTCCACTGAGTGCTCCGTTCTGCTGGGTCGCCCGGGCCGTCCGGCGGGTCGGGCGGTAGTCAGCTGGTACGGGAGTCGCGCAGATAGTCGGCGAGGTCCTGGACCTTGGCGTACGAGGAAAGCAGCAGCCGGTCCTCGTCGAGCCGCACGCCGAACTTCTCCTCGAAGGAGACGAGGGCCTCGATGAAGGCCAGCGAGTCCACTCCGAGGTCCTCGGTCAGCGACTGCTGCGCCGTGATCTCCTCCGCCGGGCGTGGCGGAATGCTCAGCACGGCCAGCTGGCGCACGACCCAGTCGTCCACTTCGTCCACGGGTGTCACCGCACTGCCTCCTCGACATCGGGCGCGCCCCGACCGGGCGCAGCTGGCTCCCCGGGAACGTTCCGGCTGCGGGCGAGCAGCGCGGACCGGTCGATCTTGCCGGTCCGGGTACGCGGGAGATCCGCCACCGTCGCGATGCGGCGCGGAAGCTTGTGGGCGCTCAGGCGCTCTCGGCAGAAGCCGGTCAGCTCCTGGAGGAGGGCGGCTTGTCCGGCGGGGGCCGCGATCTGTTCACCCGGGCCCGCGCCCGGTCCGTCGGCGGCCAGGCGTACCCAGGCCACCAGCGTCTCCCCCGCGCGGTCGTCCGCGCGCACCCCGCACACGGCCTCGGCCACCGCCGGGTGCGCCGTCAGGCATGCCTCCACCTCTTCGAGGGAGACGTTCATCCCGCTCACGATGGCGACGTTGCGCAGCCTGCCGCGCAGATAGAGGAAGCCGTCCTCGTCGAGGCGGCCGAGATCGCCGGTGAGCAGCCAGCCGTCGCGCAGCACCCGCGCGCTCTCCTCGGGACGGCCGTGGTACCCCGTCATCACGCCGGGCCCGCGTACCACGATCTCCCCGGTCGCGCCGGGCGGCAGCGGGCGGAAGTCCCGGTCGCGGATGGCCACTTCGACGCCGGGCAGCGGGCGTCCGACGGATCCCGGGTGGTCCTGGCGGTCGCGGCGCCGCATGGTGGTGACCCGAGGTCCGGCCTCGGTCTGTCCGTACGTCTCGACCAACTCCACATCGGGCAGGCGCTGTTCGATGCCGGCCAGGATCTCGGGCGGGGTGGGGGCGCCGCCGTAGACGATGTGCCGAAGCGAGGAGAGGTCGTACGCGCGGTGCCAGTCGCCGAGGGTGAGCAGCCGCAGCATGGAGGGCACGAGCAGCGTCGAGGTAACCCGGTGCTCCTGGACGAGGCGCCCGAACCGGCTGGGCAGGAAGTCGCCGTCGAGGAGCACGACATGCCCGCCGCTGTCCAACTGCCCGACGATCTGCACGGTGTTGCAGTAGCCGAAGTTCAGCGGCACGGCGGCAAGCGTGGTCTCCCCCTCGCCCGTCGTGGCGTCCGCCGTCGCATCCGTCGCATCCGTCGCGTCCGTCGCGCCGTCTAGCGAGGCGCGGTGCGCGCGGGCGCTGGCGAGCAGGGCGCTATGGGTCAGCACGACGCGCTTGGGCAGGCCGTACGAGCCGGAAGTGGCGAGCAGCACGGCGGGTTCCGCCGGGTTCGCGCCACGGCCGGGAGCCGGACCGGCACCCTCCGCCGCCCCGCAGACCGACCGCAGGGACGTCAGATCACCGTCGGCCCGGGCGCGTACGGGAACGTGCACGACCGTGGCCGACGCGCCGCCCCCGCGGTCGCTCGCGGCGGAGACACGATGCGGGCGCGCGCCCCGCAAATCCGGATCTTGCAGCAGCAACACCGGTGCGCAGGAGGCGAGTTCGGTGTCGGTCTCCGCCGCGCTCAGGTCATGGGCGAGGGGCACCACGGTGGCACCGAGGGAGAGAACGGCGAGATAGGTCACCATGTATTCGGCGCTGCGGGGTAGCTGAAGGGCCACCCGGTCACCGGGGTTCACCAGAGGCGCCAGGGCGCGGCTGATGTCGTCCGTCTCGTCCTGGAGTTGCTGGTACGTCAGGCCCAACAGGCCATCGGTGAGCGCGGGTGACAGGGGGCGCGCGAGGGCGGAACGCGCGAACGCCGAGGGAATCGTCAGAGGTGGGGTGTCAACGGCGAGTGAGGTCGACTCACCAGTGGCCACAGGTGGATCACCTTCCCTACACGATCAGGTCGTACACTACAGCGGACAACCACACCAAGAAGCTTACGCTGAAACGATCGCAGCCTGTCAACAGTGGCGAACACGAAGCGACTTGGAGCGCTAGACTGCGTCCGCTGCAGCGGACGGGGGACGTCGCCCCGCTTGCGGAGTGACGCGTTCAGCCACGGAGGCACACATGACGGGCAACCAGGGCAGGCGGCCATCGAACCGTCAGCTGGCGGGCAAGATCAGCGCACGGCTGACCCACCTCATCTGCACGCTCTACCCGGACGAACGCGCCAGACCCGGCTACGCGCGCCTGGCCAAGGAGATCAGGGAGACCACCGGCGGCGCGCTCTCGGGCACCTACCTGTGGGAGCTGGCCACCGGCAAGAAGCACAACGTCACGGTCGAGCAACTGGGCGTTCTGGCCGACTTCTTCGGCGTCCCCCCCGAGTACTTCTTCAACGAGGAGGTCGCTGGGCGGGTCAACGCCCAGCTCCAACTCGCCACCGCACTGCGGGACGCACGGGTCCGCTCCCTGGCGCTGCGCGCCGAAGGGCTCTCCGGCGAAACCCTCGACGCGCTGCTGACCATGGTCGACCAGGCACGCAAGCTGCACCGCCTCCCGGCCGTCGAGGAAGCGAGACCCGAGGACGGATCAGCGGACGCCGCGGCCGACCCCCGGTCGTGACGCGATGACGAGGACGAAGGCGACGACGAGGACCCAGAAGAGGAGGACGAGAACTCGGCATCACTGGCCAGCACGACCCGCCGCCCCCCAAAGGACGAGTGACCTTGCTGTTCCCTTACCGAGCGCTGCGACAGCGGTGCGAATCAGTCCTTGAGGAGCTCGCGCTGCCCCGATCCGCCTCGGCACACGAACTGTGCCGATACGTCGCGCGGCGGCGCGGCCGCCCCATCCATCTCTATCCGCTGCCCGCCCAAGGCCGCACCGACGGCACCTGCGGCGCGTGGATCGCCACCGACACCGACGACCACGTCTTCTTCGAACCGGGCACCACCCGCCCCCACCAAGACCACATCATCCTGCACGAGATCGGCCACATACTCCTCGGCCACCACCGCCCCCTGACCGACGACACCGAGCCGGTGCGCGATGTTCTCCCAGACCTCGACCCCCGCCTGATCCGGCGGCTGTTGCGCCGCGCCTCGCACAGCACGCGCCAGGAACAGGAGGCCGAGATGGTCGCGAGCCTGATCCTCAGCGGAGTGCTGCGCCCGACGTACCTCAACGCCCACGGCACGGCGAAGACGGTGGAAAGGGCGCTGGGGCTCCATGCTGCTTCCGGCGACTGACCTCGCGGCCCTTGGCACCGACGCGCAGGTCGCGGGCACGGTATGCATGTGGACGGCCGTGCTCCTTCGCCTGCCGCACGCTCTGGGCTCACGCCAGCAGCGCGAACTGTGGCTGGCCTGCTTGGCTGCGGCAGCCGCCACGACGCTCGACCTGGACGGCGTCGGCGACTTCGTCGACCGGAACTCCGGCAGCGCGCACAGCGTGGACCTGGTCCGCAACGTATGCGGCCTCATCTCGGCGTTCGCGCTGCTTGAACTGGTCCACTCGCTCGCGGCGGGCTCCCGGAGCCGGACGCTGCTCCGCTGGTTACGGGTCACCGCGTGCTGCGTCGTGGTGGGCGCCGTCGCCCTGGACACGCTGCACAGCCCCCACGGACGGCACCTCATCCTCGAAGGCCCCTCCCCCACACCCTCCCCGCCGTACTGGCTGCTGATCATCGGCACACACCTGATCGCCAACACCCTGTGCCTCGCGGTGTGCGTACGCCGCGGGCGGCGCAGCGGCAACCGCTCCTTGACGGCCGCCCTGCTCCTGCTCGGATCCGGCACCGCCATGGCGGGCGTGTTCTGGCTCGGCGCGCTGTCCCAACTCCTCGGCTCCGCCTGGTCGGTGCCCATACAACCCTTCGCCCTGGCGCTGCACGGTCTGCTCGTCGCGGCGGCCCTGACCGTCCCCACCACCCGCGCCGCCCGCCGCGCGCTCACCGACCTCGGACACCTGTGGCGGATCTGGCCGCTCTGGCGCGACCTGGTGGAGGTGTGTCCGCAGGTGCTGCTCGCACCCCGGCGCAGCCGCCTCATGGAGGCCCTGTGGCCACAGGGCCCGCGCCGCCTCCTGCTGTACCGCAAGCTCATGGAGATCCGTGACGCCATCCTCGTGCTCGACCAGTACGCCACCCCCGAACTGCACTCCCGCGCCCGGGCGTTCGCGGACACCGTGAGCGACGGCGTCCCGGCACACCCGTACGACGGTGACACGCGCGCGGCGGCGCCACCGGCCGAGGAACACTCGGCCGCCGTACTCGCCGCCGTCCTCAAAGGCGCCCGCGCGGCCCACCTGACCGGCGGGGAACCGCGACGCGACACCCCGCCCATCGCGCCGATCGGCGCCGACACCCTGGCCGACGAGACGACGTTCCTGCTCACGGTGGCCCGGATCTACCGATCGGCCCCCACCTCTGTCCACCCGCACACCCCCGTACCAGAGGAAGCACCACGATGACCACCGACACCCCTCCCCTCGCCGGCCGACGGGAGTGGATCGGACTCACCGTCCTGGCCCTGCCGACGCTGCTGATCTCCATGGACATGACCGTCCTGTATCTGGCGGTACCGCACCTGAGCGCCGACCTGGGGCCGAGCTCCACCGAACTCCTGTGGATCATGGACATCTACGGATTCCTGATCGCCGGAGCCCTGGTGCCCGCAGGCGCCCTCGGTGACCGCATCGGCCGCAGGCGCATCATGCTCTTCGGCGCCGCGCTCTTCGGCATCGCCTCGGCACTCGCCGCCTACGCCACCAGCCCGCTCATGCTCATCGTCTCCCGCGCGCTGCTCGGCCTGGCCGGGGCCACCCTGATGCCGTCCGCCCTCTCCCTGGTCCGCGTCATGTTCCAACGGGCCGGCCAACGCAGCTTCGCGGTGGCCGTCGTCATGACGAGCTTCTCCGTCGGCACCACCATCGGACCGCTGCTCGGCGGCGCGCTCCTGGAGCACTTCTGGTGGGGCTCGGTCTTCCTCGCGGGCGTGCCGGTGATGGTGCTGCTGCTCGCCATCGGCCCCGTCCTGCTGCCCGAGTACCGCGACCCGCAAGGCGGGCGCCTCGACTGGTTCAGCGCCGCACTCGCCCTGGCCGCCGTGCTCGGCGTCGTCTACGCGGTAAAACACGTCAGCGCCGCGGGCCCCGACCTGTCCTTCGCCTTGACCCTGGTGGCCGGACTGGCCCTCGGTGTGGTCTTCGTACGGCGCCAGAACCACCTGGACGACCCGCTGCTCGACCTGTCCCTGCTGCGCGACCGCGTCATCAACACCTCGTTGGGCACCTACCTGCTGGGCCTGTTCGCGATGGGCGGCACCCAGCTCTTCATCGCCCTCTACCTTCAAGAAGTCCTCGACCTCTCCCCCTTCATGGCCGGTGCCTGGATGGTCCCCGCCTCCGTGGGCACCATCGTCGGCTCCCTGCTCGCCCCGCTGCTCGCGCGGCGCTTTCGCCCCGCGACGGTCATCACGGGCAGCCTCCTGGTGGCGGCGCTCGGCTTCGCCACCCTCTCCCAAGTCGACGGGGACGACCTGGCGTTGCTCATCACCGGCTATGAACTCGTGGCCCTCGGCCTGAGCCCGATGATCACCCTCTGCACGGACCTGGTCATCAGCACCGCACCGCCCCAGCGCGCCGGAGCGGCCTCCGCCCTCTCGGAGAGCAGCGGCGAAATGGGCGTGGCCCTCGGCGTCGCCCTGCTCGGCACGGTCGGCACCGCCGTCTACCGCACCCAGCTCACCGACCAGCTGCCCGACGGCCTGCCCGAGGCGACCGCGGACGCCGCCCGCTCCGCCCTCGCCGGGGCGACGGAGGCTGCCGAGCCCCTGCCCGACGCCCTCGCCACCCCGCTCCTCGCGGCGGCCCACGAGGCGTTCGCCAGCGGCCTCGGCGTCACCGCCGCGGCGGCCGGCACGATCGTCCTCGCCGCCGCCGTCCTCGCCGCGGTACGCCTGCGCCATCTGCCCACGCACGCGCAGGCCGACGGGGGCCGCGCCGAACAGGGGGCCGGATCGGAGTCGGATCCGAAGGCCGGTGTGGAGAGCGACGCGGGGGCGCGCTCGGACAGAGCCTGACCAGCTCGGTCCGGTCGTCTCAAGGAGTAATCGCGTTGAGTGGATGGTCACCGCGCGTGGAGCGGGCTCGGAGAGCCTGGCGCCATGTCCAACAGCACATCCCTCACGCCTCCTTCCAGCACGTCCGAGCCGGTGCCCGATCTCACCGGTATGCGGCTGAGCCACCGCGCCCTCACCGGCGACATCACGCGGCTCGCCGAGCTCCTCGCCTCGCTCGCCCACACCGACGTACCGGAGCCCCGCGCCCGCGCCGTCGCGGCGTACATCCATCAGGACAACGCCGCCGTACGGCATCACCACCACAACGAGGACGACACCCTCTGGCCGCTCATCGCCCTCTCCGCGGGGCATACGATCGACCTCACGCCCCACGTCGACGAGCACAGCGCCCTCGATCCGCTCCAGGACACCTGCGACGAAGCCGCGGCCCGCTGGAGGACCCGGCCGACGGCGCGGGGCGGCTCGCGGCGCTGCTCGCCGAGGAGCGTAACCTGCTCATCGAGCACATCGCCGCCGAGGAGCGGAACCTCTTCCCTGTGATGACCCGTTGGGTGAGCGCCGAGGAGTACGCCGACACCGAAGCCCGGATCCGCCGGCCTTCAGCGCCACCTTCAACTGGGCTGCTTCAACCACGGCTCTTAGCTCATTGCCAACTAATCCGGCTTCTCTGCCCAGTTCGGCTGCCAGCATGGCGGTCTCAGGATTCATGTAGGGGCGCAGCGCGATCTGTCCGTCGCGGACCTCGATGACCCGACGGTACAAGCGATAGTCCAGATTGGGCAGGGGAGAAGTTGGGGGATGCAGAACGATCTCGGGTAGTTCTTGATGCATCGCGAGCCATAAAGGTGCAAGGCTGCGGTAGGCGCGGTAATTATTCCACCAGACGCACAGGGCCGAAAGGCGAGGGCCCCAGGAAGGCATGGTGAGACCACCGACTATGAGCGGCATGCCGATTCCTGCGCCTAACACGGTCAACACTTCCCACTCCAGTGGGCGGAGGTCGAATTGTACGCCCACGATGGCCGAAGCTCGGTTTGCAAAGTTGATCGAATAGATCAGTGCACTCGCAGCGGTGAGGCGCAAGCCGCAGCGCAGCCATGGCTCCCCCCGCGACTTTTGCGTATCTCCAGCACAGGCGAGCGACTCCTGCCGCGCACACGGCAAGCACCACGCGGCACTGGCGAGTGCGGCCCTCAGGGACGACTACCACGTCGCGCCCACCCGGGGGCCGAAATCTCCGCCGCACCGGCCGGACCGGCCTGAGGCACAGCCCCGCTCGGGGGCCCACCCGGGACCCGGCACCCGAGCGGCAGCCGCCGGTCCGAGCAGCACCAACTGAAGCTGGCAGCCGTGCGAAATGTCGTCCACGCCCCCACCCCACCCTCGAAGGAATACATCGAAAGGTGTACCCGGCCTTGTACCTGGGAATGAAATTTCCACTGCCACGTGAAGGCCTCACCTCCCTCCAGCCTTTCGCTTGTACAGTATTTCTGCGACTTCGATGCCGTGTGAGCGATGAGGTGACATGGGAGCAGGAATAGTAATGATTATCCTGGGCGTCGGCTCCATTGTCACGGACGCCCAGGAGGAAGACTATGCCTTTCTCGAATGGGCGGCAAAGTGCCAGCCCTTAGCGGGCTCCCTGCCGGCCGGTACGGGTTGCGTGTTGACAGCGATTCACTGGCGCAGGGAGTTCAAGAACAAATGACGAAAAAAATTGTCGCCTTTGGTGTCGCGATCATGGGAATGGCCTTCATGACCGCCTGCGGCCCGGCCGATGGAGAGTCCGGCTCATCGGACCATGCAACGACCGGCACCTCCAGCTCCAATGAACTGATCGGAGCCAGGAAGAAAATCTTCTTCAATGTCCTTGAGAACACCAAGAACAAACCCTCCGGGGTCAGCGACGAGGAACTCGTCAGCCAAGGCAACGCAATCTGCGCCGCCGACGGCAACGGTGGTGTGGGCGGCGCCATCGGCAGCGCCGTCAACATCACCCGGGAGACCAAGAAGAAGCTCGACATCTCATACAAGGACGCAGTCGCCGTGGTCGGCGCGGCCCGCGCGGCCTGCAAGGCGCAGCCCTGATCCCAGCCTCGCGTCTGCACAGGCTGCCCCACTGGTTCACGAACGCAGGAAGTGCCTCGGTCCGCAGGCACGAGGATCGTTGAGGTGCTGGTTCCCGTCACCGCCGGAGGCACTGTCCAGGTGAAGAAGCGCATCGGGCCCTGCCCCCGTGTCCACACCGAGGGCGGCGGTCGTGACAGAGTCCGGCAGACCGGTCCGGCGCCGCGGACAGAGACGGCCCGCACGACCGGTCCGTGGCCGGCCCACGCTTCATCGCCCGGATATGGCTGGAGTCGACGGCAGCCCTAGAAAGGACGAGCATGTCGGCCGTCCGCAACTCGGCGAGCAGCAGCTCGTGCAGCCGTTGCCGGACTCCGGCCTCGTTCCAATCCCGAAGCCGTCTCCAGCACGTCATCCCCGAGCCGAAGCCCAGTTCCTGGGGCAGAAACCGCCACGGGATACCTGTGTGGACGACAAACAGAATTCTGCAGAACACCTGCCAACCATCCAAGCGCCGTCGGCCAGGGTGACGGTACCGGCGCTGGACCACCAGCACCAGCGGCTCGATCCGTGTCCACAGTCCGTCGTCGACCTCCCACGGCTTGCTCACTCTCTTCGTCTCGACTGACTTACACCCCCATCCGGACGCGTCAACGGGAGCTGACGCAGGATCATTCCCGATGCATCCACGAGCTCATTTCGTTACGAGTCGTTAGGCGACGTCCCTGCGGGGCTGTTCCATGGTGAACTGCGTGTGACGCGGTGTGACATTCCCCAGCACCATCCCCGTGGTGCCGTTTTCGCCCAGGTCAGACCCTGTGACGTCACATGAAAGAGCGGTGATGTCCCAAGGGGTTGTGACATCACCGCAGGCGGCGGAGACCGATGGTAAGTAGACGTGGTACCTGTTTGGCCACCCTGAAGATGACGACCGTCGGGGTTACGCGAAGTGGGCGGGCGGCGCGTCACGTGGGCCGCGCGGCATGGGTTCGATGATGCCGGTGGGACAGCCGCGCGCGACCATGCTTCGCGCGGTGCAGCACTCGCCCGCGGTCTCCGGGCGCAGCCCGAGCCTCTGAGCGACTTCCAGGTGGTGCGGGCCCCGGGCGAGCAGCCGATGCGCGAAGAGGCGACGACCGAGCACGGTCCGGACGCGGTCCCGCTTCCGGTGCGGGCTTTACCGAGCCGCGACGCTGGCTGATCATGGCAGCCCTGTCCGGCTCAATCCCGGCACAGGGCGGGGGATTCTCGGGAAAGGGCGGCGGGCCCGGCCCCGCCGCACGCGACACTGAACGGGGGCCTCGTACGAGCATGGGCGGCGATCTGGAGGCATCTGCGTGCAGTTGAAGGGGGACCTCTACCTGGGCGGGGCGGAACTCTGCCTGTACTACCCCTACGTGCATGTCCGGTCGGATAGCTGGCTGAAGGCGTGTGCCCTGTAGCCGCGTACCGCGCGATCGACAACGCGCTCGGCGCGTACGACCAGGGCACCCCGCCGGGCCAGGACCTGGCATCCATGTACTGGATCACCACGGGCGAAGTTCCCCAGGCCGCGGCCTCCACCGCACTCAGCCTCGGTGAACCGCACCGGGCCCTCACCTACTTCTCCGCGGCCGCCGCACATCCCGACCCGTACGCCCCGGAGAAAGAGCCCCGCGGCACCTCGATCTATCTCGCTCGACAATCGTCGGCGTACCTTGCGCTCGGCGACCTGGACGGCGCCGTCGACACCGCGCAGCGGGCCGTCGCCCTGATGGGCGGCGTCAACACGGCCCGCGGCAGCGACACCCTGACCGGTCTGCGCGCCGAGTTCACCCAGTACCGCGCCATCCCAGTCGTGAAGGACTTCCTCAACGAAACCGCCTGATGCCCGACGCACCCGGAGCGCGGCGGCCGCGGTCGCGAAGAGGAACTCCGACTCTGAACCTCCGGCTGCGGCGGGTGCCGACGACGTCCGTGCCGGACGATCCGTTGGTTCGTTGAGTGGGCAGCACGTCGAAGACGGCTTCTGCATTCTGCATTGGTCCGGTGCCGGTGACCGGGGCGGTGCAGTGTCGCTGGACGGGGCATCGCGGTGGGCAAGATTCGCCGTCGACGCCCGAGGCGCCGATCTCAAGGGCGGCGACTCCGCGATAAGGACGTCCTCGCAATGACACCGCTCGCAGCCGGTCCGCGGTCAGCTTCTCAGGAGAGCTTTACGGACCGTGGCCGGGACACTACGCCGCCCTGGACACGGCTCCAGGTCCACCCCATAATCTGCGCATGCCCCACCCATTCTGGCGCCGCTCACGCATACAAGATCCCCTCATCGCCAAGAAAATGAAGGGATTCTTCCGTGAACTCGAACACGCAAAGCTGGGGCGCGCCAGCCTCCCGAGCGAGGCAGTGGCCCGACAATACGCAAAGTACATGTGGCCACACGTAGTCAACCTGGGCGGAGGCTACGAGAAGATCCCCAGGCGATCCCGCTACCACGTAAGCCTTTCGACAGACAACCGCGAGCTCGCGTTCATCGCAAAACGTGCATCCCTAGTCTCCGACACGCTCCTTTTAAGCCATCGCGGATCTTCACGGTACGTACCGATCGGACATTACACGGACCTGAGCATGCAGATTCCGACGTCTTACGAAGTCCCGGTGGAGTACTTCGGAATCCACTGCCCCGATCTGCCCGCCCTGGGGGAATGGATCAGAGATAGCAAGGAAATGCTCGAGGCAGGACTCTGGTGGTATCTCCCAATTTACTCATACGCCACAAGGATGGAGCCGCCAGAGGTTGACACGTTCACCAGAAGGCGTCGCCCCGCACCGTATGCGGCCATGGACGGCCTGTACCGGCCGGAGAGGGTCGAGGAACGCCGCGGTCAAGCCGCACGCTCCGGACACCACCTCGCGGGCAGCGTCGCCCAGCCCCCAGTCAACCCGATTGATTACATTGTCCGAGACAAAAGAATCATCGACGCCTCAGGAGCAACCCCCGAAAAGGGCGAACTGATCCGCCCTGTCGCTCGCATCGACCTCCCCTTCATCGATGGGGTGACCCTTCGCGATTTCAGCGAAATCACCGTAAACGAGTTCTCGTCATATGAAGGATTTCGCGGCTTCCTGAGGGATCAATTCGACGGCATGGGGCGAGAGCTGGAGTCGAATCAATCCGAAAAGGGCCTCGCGAAGATCGAGCGCGAAATCCAAGATCAGATACTTTCCGTTAACGCCCAGTTGAAAAGCCCGAAGCGCCAGCGGATACTCGCGGCCACACACGGATCAATCGGATTGACCGTTGCAACGTTGACGGCGGTGAATGGATCGCTAATGAACGCAGCTCTCGCGGGCCTCGTGACGAGCACTTCCTTGTGGCCAGTACTGAATCAGTTCGCGGACAGCAGCAAGCAGCCGATTCGCGATGGGCGTTGGTACTACGTTTGGACCCTTGATCAAAAATACCGGAACCAGTAACGACTCGTGGATCGCACCGACGTACCCAGATTGAGCTCCTGAGTGCCTCAGCCCGCCGCCCGTCCTCGAGACGCTGATCCTCCACAGTTTGAACAGCCCGAAACCGCCGTGGCGACATGACGTGGGCAGCTCGGACTCTGACAGCAGCAGTTCGCACGCCGGGGACCGATCCCACCTATGGCTGCCCCGCCCCCTCTCTGAACACTGTCGGAGAAGTACCACCAGGACGATCACGGTTCACCGCTCCGCTGTGCGAGTGCTGGAGCAGCAGCGCGACGGGCGCGCGGCGGACATCCAGTGCCGCGCCCGGGTGGCTCGGCCCAACACCTCCATCACGGCCAACGGGGGCGAGCTTGTTCATCCTCGCCCTCGTGCTGGTTGTCCGATCCAGCGTCGTGCGGCGGCGAGCAGGGCGGTGACGGTGGCGGGTTCGGTGCCGGTGAGGGTGGCGATGCGGTCGACGGTGAGGTGGAGCCCGTCGTGCATGAGAGCCGTGTCCTGTTCCCGGCTGGTGGTGGTGCCGGTGCGGGCGGTGACGTAGTGGGTGTGCAGGTTCCAGGCGTAGGCGGCGGGGTTAGGCCGGGCGACCGCGGCGGTCTCGCGTAGTACAGCAACGCCCTTTCACGTCTCCCCCCCTTCACGAAGCGCACCGGCGCACCGCCCCGGTCGAAACGGCCTCTCGGCCACCGACTGACCCACGGTCACTTCCGTGACCTGCAACAGCCCCCGCCCCCACACAGCCCCTGGCCGGACCGAAAGGTCCCGCGCGTTGGTGGGGGACCCGGGTGGGACGGTGCCGTCGCGCGCTCTGAGAGCCCTCGCCGTGCGAATCGCCAACGCCCGCTCGTTGTCCCTCGGCGCCACGCCACGTGGGGGACAGAGGAGATCTCCACTTCGCCTCGTGTCGTTTTTCGAGCATGACAGCCTGTGCGTGCAACCTCGGTGCGGCTCGTGGTACCGGTCTGCTGGCCGCCGACTTCCGGTATCGCAAGCAACTCCGTGCGCAGCCGAAGGGGCGCCGGTCCCAGCATGGTGATGTGCTGCAGCGGCTACTGCACATCGCGAACCAGCTAGTGAACGACGCTCCTGCTCCTCTTCGGCGTAGCGGCTGCGGCGGAATGCCAGATCAGCACGGAAGAGGCCCTGCGGAAATGGGTCGCATGGCTCATCGATCACCAGCTCCTCGCCTTGGACGGACACGCCAACGGGCCCAGCAGGCTGTGGGGTTGCGCTTCACCCCGGCCGGACCACTCCGACGACGCCTCTCAAGGGGCCGGCCAGAGCGGCAGGGGAAAGGTCAGGCCGGACTTGACGGTGTCGAAGACGACCAGGGTTTCGTAGCGCCGGATGTTGTCGTCCGCCTTGAACAAACGGTCGCCCAGGCGGCCGCACTCACGTGTGCTCGGCGCCGCCATCACGACCAGGTAGTCCCATGGGCCCGCGGTCCGGTAACACTGCTGGACCTGCGGTTCAGCATTCATCCGCGTCGCGAAGACGCGGTGGTGCTCGAACGATTCCTGATCGAGCGTCACCATGACCGCTGCCAGCACCACGGGCCCGAAACGATGTGGGTCAAGGACGGCGACCTGCCTGCTGATCAGACCGTGCTTGCGGTAGCGGGCGATGCGGCGCTGGACTGCGCTGGGCGAGAGTCCGACCTCTTCGCCGAGATCGTGCAGGGTGCGTTCGGCGTCGTGCTGGAGGAGGTCCAGCAGGTGGGTGTCGATGTCGTCCAGGTGGGGCGGAGGTATCTCGGGCACGCGAGATTATTGCGTGCCCGCGCGAAAATCCTCAATCGCCTTGATCGGTCGCTCCGTTAGCGTCGGCTTGGTCCGGACGTCCTCGGCTCAGGAAGGCGGCAGGCATGGATCTGGATGTGACACGGATCGAGAAGGCTCTGCGCGTGATCGACCCGGTGTTCCTCGACACCCCGCAGTACGTGGACGAGCAGCTGTGCCATGCGCTGGGCGGGCGCTGCGTGACGGTGAAGCTGGAGACGGCCAACCCGGTGCGCAGTTTCAAGGGCCGGGGCGCTGACATGATGCTGAGCACGCTTGCCGCGGGCACCGCGGTGGTGTGTGCCAGCTCCGGCAACTTCGGGCAGGCCCTCGCGTATGCGGGGCGCACCCGCGGGATGTCGGTGGAGGTGTTCGTGCCCGAGACCATCAACCCCGCCAAACGGGCTCGTATCGAGGCCTTCGGCGCGCGTGTGGTCGTCGCCGGGCCCGAGGGAGCCTCGGCGCGCGAGGCTGCGGCCGCTCACGCCGCGCGCCACCCTCAACTGGTCCATATCCAGGACGGCCTTCAGGCGGCGGTCGCCGAGGGCGCGGGAACGATCGGGGTCGAACTCACTCGCGGCGCGCGCTTCGACGCGATCGTGCTGCCGGTCGGCGACGGCGCACTGATCAATGGTGTCGCGCGCTGGACCAAGGAACACGCGCCCGGCACACGCATCGTGGGTGTCAACGCCTCGGGTGTTCCCTCGATGAGGGAGAGTCTGCGCGTTGGCCGCCCGGTCACCGTCAAGCATGGCGGCACCTTCGCCGACGGTATCGCGATACGTACCCCGTTGGAGGCCTCCGTGCGGCGTGCCCGTGAGCTGGTGGACGAGGTCGTCCTGGTGACGGACGAATCCATCGCCTCCGCCATGGAGTTGGCGGCGCGCACGCTTGGCATCGTGCTGGAGCCGGCCGGTGCGGCGGGCCTGGCGGCGATCGCCGAGGGCGCCGTCCCGGGTGATCGTGTGGCGACGGTGCTGACCGGCGCCAACCCGCGCCCCGAGCAAGCCAGCAGGCTCGCAGTCTCGCTGGCCGCATCACTCGCATCGCCCGCATCGGTGCCGTAGGAACCCATCCGGATCCCTAAGACGTCACGTCACCCACGCAGGGCCAGCCACTCCTGGACTGGGGGCCGGACTGTGGACGAGCAAGGCTCCTCGCCCGGTGATCTCCTCGCAGTAGCGGTCCACATCGTCGACTCGTAGGACGACGAGGGACCGGTACCCGGTCGCCTCCGCTGCGAGTTCGCCCAGCACCTCGGCCATCTGTGTGCGGTCCTGCAGGGCGAAGCCCGCGGTGCCGCCGTCGGGGGTGAACTTCGCGTACGGACCGTGCTCCGCGTCGAACAGCGGCGTGAGTCCAGTACGCCGCGGCAGAAGCGGTAGCACCTGATGAAGTCCGCGACGAGAAGCAGGACTTGGGCGAGTTCCATGACGTTCCCTTCAGTACCGCACGAGGTCTACGGCATCGGTTGCAGAAGGTTCAAACCCCTGCGGGATTCGGCGCGGGAGCCCTGCTCTCCGCGGCAGTGGCGACACCCACCGCGGCCGCCGCCCCCGAACACCCCGTGGGGCAGAAGTCCCAGCGGTGGGTCTGTCTGGAATCGCGGCAGGAGTGCGAACAGGCCTATCGCAAAGCGGGCAGTGTCGAAGGCGCCCGGAAACTGATCAACACCAAGAGGGCCTCCGGGTACGGGTACACCGTCGACCAAGGAGCCGACGGCTACTACTACGGCTGGAAGCTCTCGAAGAGCGCGTCCGGCAGGCAAGGGCCCGTCTACGACTGCGGCCGCAACGGCTGTGTCTACCGGGGCGACATCCGCCTCCAGCTCCACTTCCACCTGAGCGGACGCGGCACGAACCTCCTCGAGATGACAGTGCAGAACAAGTCCGTCGCGGACGGGATCGCGATCACGCCGGTCGCCGCCGCACGCAAGATCGAGGACTGGGTTCCGCAGCCGATCGGCGGCTTCGTATCGGAGGACCGCGCCACGGTACCCGTCGGCGCCACCAGGAACTTCACGTTCACCGAGGGGGGGGCAAAAGCAAGCAACTGGAGTTCAAGGCGAGGGGTAGCGGCAGCTACGACGTCGTCCTCAGCTCTGTCACCCCGGGCGCCCGCTCCACGATAGTGCGGCCCTTCGAGTCCCTCGACTTCCGGTGTGAAGGCGGCGGCGACGCCGGGCGCTGCTACTACCCCGGCTACGGCGAGGGCGACGACGGAGCACCCTAGAACCCGTCGGCGGATGTGAGCACACCCTGGATCCCCGCCTCGATGCGTGACCTCTCGTGGGGGTGTATCGCGGACGTATCGAAAAGCGCATACGTCTGCGCAACACCCCTACGTCTTCAGTGCCGGCATGAACCACCGCACATCCACGGTCGGTTCGTCGATCAAGAGAGGGACGTACTCATGGAATCGGATTCCTTACGGGGTATCGACCGGCGTCGACTGCTCGGGGGGGGCGGAGTTACGGCCGCAGGCATGGCTGCCGCAGGAACGCAGTTGGTGGGCGCCGGGCCCGGTCGGGAGGTCGGCGTCGGCGCCCCACGGTTGCGGAGGTTCATTCCGACACAGGTCCAGCTCGTTTCGAGTGACCGCGCGAGCTAGCTCTTGGCGACACCGGTGATGGGATGCGAGCTGCAAGTAACTGCGTGACGTGATCGCTCGTTTCATGTACCTATGCGGGGGATTCAAGAAGCTGGAGTCCACTCGCCATCACGTTGAAGGGGCCTGTCGAGAAATCCACGTCGACGCCATCGACCGGGTCCTTGTGAACTTATCTGACGACGCCTCTTATGCCTTCAGGGAGGTCAGGATCAGTGAATGTTGTCGTCACCTCGTCGGCGGGTTCGTACATGGGTGCCGCCACTGCCGCCCCTCTCACGTCGGTTGGACCTCGTACCGTACTCGGCGGTGCACGTGTTGCAGGGGCGGACCGGCTGGTCGCTTCACAAGGAGTAAGGGGAAGCTTGGCCGCGTGACGCGGCGGGGCGCGGTCTAGGTTCACCCGCTTCAGGCCCTACGAAGAGGCCGCCGAGCGGAACCGACTCGCGCCGTCCCTCACTGACGACGACTGCTTCGCCGCCGACTTCCTGGTCAAACTCGCTCTCACCGGCGTCGAGATCAACTTGAATACGGGGAAACTCCTCCGCGGGGCTCTCGCTCACGTCCATCGCGATCGCGACACCAGGCACACCCGGCGCAGGCTCCAGGACGATCCAGTCACCACCTTCATAACGCGGAGGCCGCCGCACACATCCCAGGGCCTGACGCCAGAAGTCGCCTGCCCTCTAATCTCCGCACCTCTCCCAACGATCCGGAGTTCCGTGGGAAAGGACCAGTCCGTACGACTCAGCGACCCCGCAGTCGTTTTGCTCAGTCCACTGGTAAGCGAGGACGGTCCAAATCGCGACCGCGATCACCGCAGCCACACCCGGCCGACTCCAACGCGATCGTCCCCCTGAGGCGCCTTCGTTGTTCTCGGGCGGGCCGTCGGACGGACCCTTGGGTGGCTCCCAACCCGGCCCTGTGTACCCCTTCGGCCGCCACCCTGACCCACTGTTCGTCATGCTCACCAGTATCCAAGGATCGACCTCAACTGCACCTGTTCCGACTGAAGTTGCCGACACTGACAGGGCTCCCATCTCCGTCACGGAGGACGTCCGACCTGAACTCGGCTCCGGTTCCAGTCACCCATCCCAGGCCCCAGCTACCACTCACAGCCACAAGAGGCGTGCCCTGGCGCTGCACGGGATCCGCGCGCGGGTCGCCTACCGGCGGCCCGGATCATGACCGCAGCCTCTCCCTCGCCCAGAGAGCCCCCATCACCATGTGCAAGAGCGGTCATGTAGACCGCCAGCGGACCGTCCTTCGCGAGAAACCCTGGCAGGGCGAATACCGCGACGATCAGGACCCCTCCGCAGCCGACAACTGCCGGATCTGCTGAGTCCGGACGACTCGCCCGTTGCCTGTGCGGGCAATGCGGCGAGGATGAGGCCAGCAGCTACTGGAGTCCGGCATCTGTTTCTCCACAGCCACGATCACCTCGGCCAACTTGACCCTCTGGCGCTCTTCCTCGACGCAGAAGGCCCAGTCTCCGAACGAAACGGTTCCCCGCGGGCTCGTCCCGTCGTAGCCCGCCCGCAGATGCGTACGGCCTGCGTGGACGCCGACTACCGCACCACCGCCATCGAGCGCGGCGCCCGGCTCGGCATCGGCGTCCACCCCGCCCAACGCCCTCCGGGCGTCCGCAGGCTCGCGATCACTCCGTGCCGCTGGACCATCGAACGCAGCATCGGCTGGCTCATGCACCACCGCGGACTCGCCCACGACTACGAAACCCACCCGCACCGGCCCGGCCTCCGATCGTACGAGCGGACCGGCTCAGGCGCGCCTCACGAGGCAGGACGGGTTCTCACCGCACCACGACGTTGTCCGCGGCCGAAGTCGAGGGTCCGGTGGTGGTGTTGCCGTAGTACGTCCAGCGCCACGAGCCCGTCTTGGACGCCTTCACGGTCGTCTTGAGATCACCCGAGCCGTTGGCGTGCACCTTCTTCACCGTGGTGTAGGAGGTGGCTCCGCTGGGCTTGAACTGCAGGTTCACCAGGCGGTTTCCGTAGGAGGCGTACTTTTTCCTCTCCCAGTTGGCCCGCGTCACCTTGCCGGTCACGGTGAGGGTCTTGCCCTTGGCCACCGGCTCGGGCGCGGCGTTCACACTCAGGCGGGAGTTGCGCTTGACGTAGACGGTCAGGCCCTTGTCGTCCGTGTCACCGCCGCCGCCCTTGAAGGACACCTCGGCCGCGACCTTCCAGGCTCCGGCCTCGCTGTTGCGCATGTCCCACACACTGGGGTCAAAGTACATCGTCTCGTTGAAGTCGCAGACGCCCGGGCTCACCTCGTGGCAGTCGCTCGTTTCGATGGCGTGCCACAGTCGCTCACCCGTATTGCCGCGGTAGAGGAACACCGCCGGCCACTTCCACTTGTGGGTGGTCGTCATCCGGAAGGAGGTGGGCGCCGCGACTTCCTTGGACACCCCGATCACGATCGGCTTGCCGCTGTTCACCTTGACGCGGGTGAAGGAGACCCCGCCCTCGGCCGCCCCGGCCGGAACCGCGGCCACGCCCGTGAAGACCGCCGCCGCGCCACCGGCTATGACAGCTCTCCAGACTTTCTTGCCCACCTGATCTCCGATTCTCTGTACCGTAAGACGCCGGAGAGCCCTCCTCCGGCGCTTATCAGACAGCCGGGGGCCATGCGGGGTTGTGCACCCGCGGATCACGATCAGACAACCCTCGCGGCCGCAGGCGACAGCGGGCTCCAACTCATCGAGCTACGCACCTGACCCGGGGCGAGCGCCCACCCGGCGAAGTTCGTCCGGCAGGTCACCTCATCCACCCAGGACGTCAGAGGCGGCGGCCCATCGTCGGCCAAATAGACCACACCGAGCCCAAGCCGCGGGCTACCGGACCAGCCGCTGACAAGCAATCGCCTTCCCTGCGGGATGCTGGGCGAGCCCCCGGCCAATGAAGACGACACTGAGGCCCACCTGCGGCACACATGGGGTCAAGCGCGCGCTGAAAGCGGCGGGATGGCCTCCGACGATCCGCCGAAGCTGTTCACCGATGCGTTTCTGCACGGGCTGCACGCCAAAGCTGTGCGATGACGTCGACGCCCTGGACAGCTACCTCCCACCGCAGACAGCCCCGATGGCGCGCAGGGGGCTGATGCCCCGGAAGTACCCCAGCCGGTCACCTCGTGACAGTGACGCACTCCGGCCGTTGAACGAGGTGATCCTGACCATCAGCAGCGCCCGGGGACCGTGACGGATCCCGGGGCTTGCCGTTGCTAGCGGCGCCGGATGATGACCGGGGCCAGGGCGGCCAGCAGGGTGCGATCGCGCTGCCCGCGCCGAGAAGACCGGCCAGGCGCGGATGGGTGCAGACGAGGTAGCTGGAGGCGCCGACGATCAGCAGAGACACCGTCATGGCCAAGGCGACGAGGAGCGGGTCACGCGGCTCGTGAGGCTGCGGGTTTTGGTGGTAGGGATTGATCGAGGTCATGGGCTGGTGATCCCTTCCGGGGCTGGGCACATGACGCTTCCGTGGCGAGCGAGGTGGAGCATGAAGTCCTCCACACTTTTGCGTGCCGGCGTGGAGCAGCGACAGCACCGCCAGACGGAGTTCGTCGCGGACAGCACCATGAAGGAGCGGACGGCTAGCCCCGCACCCCCTTCCGGCCAGCACCGATTGGCCAGATGAAGAACCGTGGCAGACGCATGGCACGGTCCTGGCGTCGCCAAGACGCCTCTGCTGGGAAACGGTCGGCGCATCGTCTGCCTGCCGATGCCTGTCCTGACTCGGCCTTTCGCTTCTTCCAGCAGTGCGGCCCGTCCTCCTCATCCGTGACAGCGACCAGAACGATCTGCACTACCAGTGGAAGTACGGTGACGCGGGATTCCTCTACCGGCATGGCGGCTACTGATGGAACGGAGAACGCTGGCACCGCCCCGCCCTGATATGCGACGCCGCCTTCGAAAACTACGACCCGCGCCCGGTCGAGCGCGCCGCCACTTTCACCGCGGCCAGTGTTCTGGACTCCGCCCCGAGCATGCCCCAATGCACCAATGCACCAATGCACCAATGCACCAATGCACCAATGCACCAATGCACCAATGCACCAGCATCATGACGATCGCCAGCTTCAGCGCGCAGGGCCCAGTATCAAACTGGACAGATCACCTGGCCCTGTGGGCGCAACGTCGCGCCTCGCAACCTGGCCAACTGCCGCCTGATGCCTGCGTCGTCAGCCCCCACGCGCCCGAGCTCAAGGTGGAGAAACTCGTGGGGAGGGCAGACCTGGCGAGGCTCGTGTCCCTCAGCACGGACGACCTGCCCGACCCGAAGTACGGGCATTCCATCATCCGCTGGGGTTTCACCGGACCGGGGTCAAGAGCTGGGCCCGTCCGGGCGACCTAGGGTGTCCTGGAGGGACGTTCGGACGTTGTGAGGGTGTGAACAGACTCGCAGTCCGATCTCTTGGTGCCCTCACACCCGTCCTGGCCTTCGGGTTGGCGTCACCGGCGGCTGCCGCCGCCTCGCCGCCCTCCCTCTCCGAGCTGTGCGACAACGCCGTTCCTGAGAGCGCGGCCACTCTCCGGTGCGGAGACTTGAGGCTCAACGGCGATGACGCTCCATGCATTGTTTCGGCATGGACGACGACTCTCGCAGGGCAGGCCTACCGCGGCACGTGTACGCACGATCCTTCCTAGTGCAACTTCTACAACTTCGCCAGGTTCTGGCTCGGGTGGAGCTGCTTACGCTTCTTCCGCAGGCGGCGCAGATGCGACGCAATCGGCCATAGCGAATACGAACATGCCGTCGCGCGAGCCAGTAGTAGGCCACCATACCCCTCGCGGAAACTCACTCCATGCCAGCAGGTTCAGCCTCCGAGGCGGTGGGCGAGGCGGAGCAGATCGGCCAGGTGTAGCACCCGGCCGTCGAAGCCTGGGAGGGGGACATGGAGTGGCTCGGTCCAGCGTGTGGGGATGGCGTCCAGCCCGTAGTAGGCCCCCGCGAGACCTCCCGTCACCGCAGCCACGGTGTCCGTGTCACCGCCAAGGTCCATCGCCGCGCGTATCGCCTCCTCGAAGCTGGTGGTGGTGCGCAGGGACCAGACGGCGGAGCCCAGGCAGGGCCAGACGGCGCCGTTGAACTCGGTTGCCTGATCGGGGTGCCAGTCAGGTGCGAGGACTGTGGCGTAGCGGCCGCGGTGGTCGGGGTGGACGAGGGGCAGGATGTCCGGGAGTGCGGTGAGGGGGTCGGTGTCCTCGAATGTGACGCGGATGAGTTCATGGAAGATCGCGGTGCCTTCCCAGGCCGCGCGGTCGCCGTGGGTAAGGGCGGCGATGCGGCGGGCCGCGTCCATGGTGGCTTCTTGGTCGGCGGCAGCGAAGTGGACTGCGGAGGTCGATGCCCGCATCAAGGAGCCGTTTCCCGCTGCTCGTTGGTTCACCTGGAAATGGATCGCGGCGGCGAGGTCCCAGGGCATGCCGTTGGTCAGGACGTCTTCGGTCTGCAAGCCGATGTCCTTCGGCTCTGATGCCGCCCACCGCTGAAAACGGGCGAAGATGTCCGGCAGGTCCAGTCCGCCCCTCTCCACAAGGGACTCCGCGACCAGGACGGCCATCTGCGTGTCGTCAGTGGCCTCGCCCGGGTCCCAGCCACCGCCTCCGCACAACTCGCCACCAGCGCCAGGCGCGGGAAATCGCGCGGAGAACACTCCCCCGGGGCCGAACTCGAAGGGGGCGCCCAGCGCGTCACCCACCGCCGAGCCGACGATCGCGCCGGCCGCCCGTTCCCTCCACCCCAGCCGCCCCATCCGTGCAGGTTATCTGGGGCGCCCCCGCCGCCCGCGCAAATCTTTTCCCTGGGCGTCTGTACAGGGCGCATAAGTCCGCCGGGCACAGTCGCCTCCGATAGCACCGCACGACCCCCGCCACGTCCATCCCCGCTAGCTAGAGGGAACCCCCCGCTCGCCCGAGCGGGCCTGCAGCCGTACGCGTGGTTCGCGCCCTTACAAGATCGAAGAGCCCACGGCCGAGGTCCAGGCAGCCGCCCCGGTCATGGTCATGGTCATGGTCATTGAGCACGTTTCGTGTTTCTGCCCCCACCAGCCGCAAGCCAGGTGAATCGGCGAGGTGGGGGGCGTCGTCGGCGCGGTTCGGAAATTCCGTGGACGGGTCCGTCGGTGTTCAAGTAGCGTCTGGCACGGACCACGCCGCGTGAGACGAGACGGAAGGAGGCGAGTGCCGTGCAGTTGTCAGTCATCCAGCGCTCCCTCCCCGCTACCCCGGTGTGGCACCTCTGATCCGACTGGGAGCGCTTCTGCCGTACGCATCCCGGAGGAACCCATGACCGATACGGTCATCCGCGCGCTCGACGAGAGCGACGCCCATCTGTTCGACGCACACCCCGACCCGCTGAATGCCCGTGCCGCGCACCAGCGGACCACGCACCGCCCCCACTGGAAGCGGGTGGCCCTGCGCGACGGCGTCGTTGTCGCCCGCGGTGCCTGGTGGGGCGGTCCCGATGATGAGGAACCCGTCAACCTCAACTGGTTCGACGTCGCCGAGGGCGAGGTCGAGGCGGGGGCCGAACTCCTGCGTTCCGCACCGTGGCAGGTCGAACTCGAGCTCAACCTGCCCGGCGACTGGCGCGAGCACCCCGCCCTGGTCGCGGCCGCCGAGACGCGCTTCGCCGCCGCCCGGGCCGCCGGCTACGAGCTCCTGGTGGAGCGCTTCCTGTACCGCTGGACCCCGCAACGCGGGCTGCCCGAGCGGCCCGGACGCCTCGTCTTCGGCCCCGAGGCCGACGACGCGGTCTTCTTCGACGCGCTGCGCCGCATCCACTCGGCCACGCTGGACGCCCACGCGCTGAAGGCCATCGAGGAGGGCGGCCTCGACCAGGCCGCGCGGCAAGAACTGGAGTTCTTCCACTGGTGCCCGTCCCCGCGGGAATGGTGGCAGCTCGCCCGCACCCCGGAGGGCGAACTGGTCGGCATCCACATCCCGGCGCACAACCCCTCCGGACCGACCGTCGGTTTCATCGGCGTCCTCCCGGAGCAGCGGGGCCACGGTTACGCCTACGACCTTCTCGCCGAGTGCACCCACTTCCTGGTGGAACAAGGCGCGGAGGCCGTCACCGGCGCCACGGACCGGGGCAACTTCCCCATGGCCGCGAACTTCACCAAGGCCGGTTTCCCCGTGGTGCGCGAACGGATCAACTTCCATCCCGTCGCCCGGACCGCGGCCAGTGCCCACTGACATCACCGGCTGACGTTGCCTGGTCACGTGATTTCGGCCGGGTGGGCGCATGAAGGCAGCAGGGCCTCCGGTGCAGCACGAGGGTTGTGACACCAACTCGGCTGCCCGGAGGCCCTGTTGTCGCGCTTCTACGCCGTGTCGCCGGTTGGCTTCAACTCGGTGAGTTCTTTCTGCGTTTGCCTCGCTCACTGGTGCGGGAACGCAGCCGACCGGCTGGGCCGGGTCCGGGCCTACAGACCCTTCGTACGGTCACTTCCGCTTGCACAGGGCGTCGTCGACGAGCTTGTCGGCGCGGTCGTCGCGGTCGTCCGTGTTGAGGTTGGTGGAGCGCATCATGACGACGCCTCGCTCCCCCTTGCCGATGAAGCCGTTGGCGTTGAGGTGGCCGAGGGTGGTCCCGCCGTGCCCCCAGTACCCGCCTCCGCAGCTGAGCGGCCGCCAGAAGATGCCGAGCCCCATCCTCTCCTGCGTATCGCGGCCCTCCCTCGGCGCGGGCACTGTCGTCTGCATCTCCTTCAGCTGCTTCGGCTTGAGCAGCTCGCCGCCGAGCAGCCCCCGCCAGAAGCGCGTGAGGTCCTTGGAGGTGGTGACGAGGTCACCTGCCGAGTCACCCCAGCTCATGTTGACCTCGGTGCTTTCGACCAGCGGGCCCCCGGGCTTGAACTGGTGGTAGCTGTTGGCGTGGGGCCGCGGCAGGCCGAAGTCGGCGCGTTCGCGCGCGGAGTAGGTGTGCTTGAGGCCGAGGGGCTTGATGATCCGGCTGCGGACCTCCTCGGTCCAGTTCCGGCCCGTCACCTTTTCGATGATCATCCCGGCGAGTATGTAATTGGTGTTGGAGTAGTTCCAGCCCTTGCCGGGCTCGAACGTGGGCTTGTCCCGCATGGCCAGCTGGACCAGTTCACGCGGCTCGAGGGTATCGAAGCGGTGCTTCTGGAATCCCTCCTCGTCGAAGATGCCCGGCAGGTGAGGGGCGTAGTCGGGCACACCGCTCGTGTGCTGGAGCAACTGCCGCACGGTGATGCGCTTCCCGTCATTGCCCTGCCCCTCCACCACCCCGGGCAGCCAGTCGTCGACCTTGTCGTCGAGCCGGAGGCGGCCTTCGGCCTCCAACTGCAGCATGACCGTGGCGACGAACGTCTTGGTGTTGCTGCCCATCCGGAAGTAGCCGTCGTGCGGAACCTTCCGGCCGGTGCCGCGTTCGGCGGTGCCACTGCGTACGGAGATGCGGCTCTTGCCGTCCACCAGGGCGGCCTGGGCGCCGACCACTCCATCCTTGTGGACGATATCGTCCAGATTCCGCTGCAGGGCCGCCCGCCCCGGGCCCGCCGACCGCGCGTCCTGCTGGGCCCAGGCCGTGGAGAGCGGCATCGCCAGGGCCGCCGTGACGGTGGCCACGGTCACGGCACCCAGAGCGACTCTGCGGCGCGCGGGGGCGGAGTTTCGTATGTACGTCATGGTGGCTGTCTCATCTCGCTCGTCGAACGCCCGACGGCCACAACTAGCCTGCGGATCAAGGAGGTTGTGGCATCGGGCGGGCGGGTCGCACCGTGCGACCTTCCAAGATCATTGCCTCATGGAAGGGTGCCGCGCGGCCATGATGGAGCCCCCCGGTCAGGGGTATGGACAACCCCACCACCCTGCGGGTGGGTTCAGGGGCGGAGCGGCGCTTCAGCGACGAGGCCCTCACCGTCGCCGTATTCGGAGCAACACGCCGCGCACTACGATGCGGACCATGGAGTGTTTTGACGCCTGGCGTACACGTCGCTGAGGAGCCCGACTCACCGCCGATCCTCTGGCAGGGAGCGGGCCGACCCATGCCCTTGTTCCGCCCGGGTATCAAGCCCTCAGCCTGAGAGGCACACTTCCGTGCTCATTCGTGCGTTCACCCAGTAGGATCTGGCAGCACTCTCCGAACTGACCATCGACACGTTCCGTCCGTTCTACGAGGACTCCTTCCGCCCCCTGGTGGGCGAGGCCGTCTTCGCCGTTCAGCACGGGAACTGGCGCGACGACTACCGCAGACAGGTCGCCGAACTCCATGCACCTGAACAGCACACGTATGTCGCCATCGCCGACGTCGAAGACAGCATCGCGGGATACGTGGCGTGGAGCGTCGATCCGGCCCGCAAGAAGGGGGAGGTGACGATCCTGGCCGTCTCGGCCCCGTACCGACGACACCACGTGGGCACGGCACTGTGCGAGCACGCCTTCCAACAGATGCGTGCCCTCGGCGCCGAGGTCGTCGAGATCGGCACCGGAGGAGACCAGTTCCACGCACCGGCTCGAGCCCTCTACGAGGCGCTCGGCTGCACTCCTCACCCCCTCGCGGTCTACTTCCGTCAGCTCTGAGACCTCCCGGGCGGACGTGGGTGGTCAGGCCAGGTCGAGGAAGCTCCACCGGGCGTCCGGCTCGGCACCGCTGAGCCACCTGCCGCAGTTCTGGAGCACGACCGGGCCCGACGTGATGTGCTGTGTGCCCGTCCCCAGGTCGCGCAGGAAACGGTCGATCGGGCCGCGTCGGATCGCCGCCGACCCGGCCCAGCGGTGGACAGTGCGGCCCACCTCGTACGCGGTCGAGGTCACATGGTTGAGGACGAGACGGATCAACGTGTCCTGCTCCGTGCTCGGCACCTCCCCCTGGTCCAGGGTCTGTTCGACGTCCCGCCAGACCTCGTTCACCCACGCCCGGGCCGCCCTGAGCCGGGCCTCCGCCGTCGCGTACTCGGCGTGGAACTGGGAGGTGTCGACCGCGGCGCCCCGCGAACCGGTCCGCGCCGCGGCCACCCGCTTCAGCTCGTCAAGGAGCCGCCGGCCGACGCCGAGGGCCCAGCCCGTGTGCCCGATCGCCGACATGTTGACCAGGCCGAGCCGGTAGACGGCGCCGCCGTTGACCGGTGCGTTCGTGGTCGCGACGTAGGTGTACTCGTGCGGTACGTACACATCGGTGCAGTGGTAGTCGATGCTGTGTGTCGCACGCAGCCCGAGCACCTCCCAGTTCCCGTCCAGCGTCACCTGTGACTTCGGCATCGCAAGGACCCGCAGCTCACCGGTGTCCCCGACCTGGACCGCGCTGTGGATGTGGGTGGCGTGCGCCATCCCGGAGGCGAACTGCCACTGCCCGCTGACCCGGTAGCCGCCCGCCACGGGGACGGCCCGGCCAGGGCGTGTGCCGTGCCCGGCAAGCAGCGCGTACTCTCCGTTCGGCACGTCGGGAAACAGCGCGGCCGCCGCGTCCTCCGCAACGTACGCCGCGGTGGTCCCCGTCACCATCTGCAGCGCGAACATGGTCCACCCGGCCGCGGCATCGTGATAACTCAACCGCACCGCCGTCTCGATCAACTGCCGCGGCGCGCACTCGTATCCGCCAAGGCCCAGCGGGATCCCGGCCCGCACAATCCCTGTGTCCAGCAGCGCCCACGCCGAATCCTCCGGCAGTCTTCCCAACTCATCGGCAGCATCGGCCCGTTCATCAATCAATCCACCGAGCGCGTCGATCCGCTCCAGCACCCCCGCCAACTCCGCACTGACATGCAGCCGTCCCTTTCCTTCCATGAAACCCCTCCACTGCACAACAACAGGGTCAGCCGCGCGGAACAAGCCACTGCTGGAGTTCAACGAGGTTCCCCGCTGGATCCCTGAGGTGCGCGACGCGCATGCGATCCGTCATGGGAGCCGGACCATGGACCAGGACGGCTCCTCGCCGGGTGATCTCGGCGCAGTAGCGGTCCACGTCGTCCACTCTCAAGACGACAAGAGAGCGGTAGCCGGTCGGCTCAGCGGCGAGTTCGCCCAGTACCTGGGTCATCTGCGTACGGTCCTGCAAGGCGATACCCGCGCTGCCGCCGTCGGGAGTGAATTTCGCGTACGGGCCCTCCTCCGCGTCGAACTGCGGCTTCAGCCCCAGCACATCTCGGTAGAAGCGATAACAACTGGGGAAGTCCGTGATGAGAAGACGGACTTGGGCAAGTTCCATGGACATCTCCCTTGCAGTCCTTGATGGTCACCGATCCTCGCAGTGGCGGCTGTCAACGTGCGCTGCGAGGCACGGCATCAAGCGGGGGGTTTCAGAAGGTGTGGGCGTGGCGCTGGGGGTCACCAGCGACTTCCGCAGCCATGTGCCGTCGCGACACACCATGCTGCGCGCAGGAGTACGGATGACCCACTCCCCCTCGTCGACACAGGGCTCGCCTTCGGCCGGGCCAGGAGGCCAGACCCACTCCCCGTGCCCCTCTCCGTTCGGCGAGCACTTCAGCAGCGAGCCGTGGCGGGTCACACCCCACTCGTCCCGGGGCCCGCACGTCGGGCCACCCCAGCTCCTCGTCGGATCCAACCGCGGGGTCATCGTGACGGTGGGCGTCGGTTTCGCGGGCTTCGTGGGCTCTTTGGGGCAAGCTGTCTCGACGGAGGGCGGCGGGGTTCCCTCGACAAAGATCGCAAGGCACTTCACTTTGAAGCGGCCGGCCTTGCCACCGGATGCGGATGCGGATGCTGCGGAATCGGCATTGCCCTCGCGTGAAACCGGCCCCGGTGTGTCGACGGCACTGCCGCAAGCCGTGACCGTCAGCAGCGCTGCCGTGCCAGCGACGGCAAGGAGCGGTAAGGCGCACCTACGTCGTCCACTCATGCGGTGAACGGTAGTGCGCCGCACTCGTGGGGAGGAAGAGGCCGATCCGGTCGACACCGGGCACACGGAACACCGGTACGCGTCTGCCTCACCGAAATCCCCCTCAGCAAGCAGGCGTGCCGATCTTGTCGCGTTCGAGTACGGCGGATAGGTGCCATAGCGCCTGCCCTGCGGCGTGCAACTGTGCGGGGTCCAGGGCCGCTTCGATGAGTCCGCTGGTGGTCGCGATTTCCTCCGCGTCGTTTCCGCGGGACGACGGGATCACCCCGGAATCCATCGCTTTCGCCGGTGACTCGGCGCCGGTGGCGGCCTGACCGTGACGGCCACGCTCGCCACCAGGAAGGCCGGGCTGCCCGTGCCCGGCGCCCTCGTTCTTCCTGGGGCGGGGCGGTGGGGGCGCACCTCGCTCCGCGCGCGTTGGCCACACGTAGGCTGACCCCGGTGACGGACTGACGGAAGAGGGAGGCGGCGCTGTATGGGCACCGATGTCCTGCGCTGGAGCGAGTACCCCAGCGTGCCCTGGAAGAACGGTGGCGGCGTGACCCGGGAGGTCGCGTCGGGTGTCGTGCCGTCGGCCTTGGCGTCAGCTGAGTCCGCGGACCGGTTCGACTGGCGGGTGAGTGTCGCGGACGTGGACACACAAGGGCCCTTCTCCGCCTTCCCCGGGATCGACCGCGTGATCACCCTGGTCGAGGGCGAAGGCATGGTCCTCACCGTGGACGGGCGACCTCAACCGGTCGCGCCCTTGGACCCCTTCGCCTTCTCCGGCGACGCGGCGACGGACTGCCGACTGGAGGCAGGCGCGGTCCGCGACATGAATGTGATGACCCGTCGGGGACACGCGACGGCCCGTGTCCGGATCCTCTCCGTCGCCGCCGCGCGGACGGACACGATGGCGTGTGCCGCGGGCGAGATCCTCCTCGTCATGGCCGTCACCGAAGGGGTCACTGTCGCAGACCCGGGAGGTCACCTGGCCACACTCGGTCCACTCGACTGCGTACGTCACGAAGGCGCCGGGCCGCTGGTCCTGAGCGGCGAGGGAACGGTCGCCGAGATCAGGATCAACCCGGCGCCGGCGCGCTGACTGCGCGGACGTCGACGCGGCGAAGGGCTGATACGCGGCTGATACACAACCGCGCGACAGCGGAAGCTTCGCCCTGACGGCCCGGAAGCCGCCTTCCCCAAAGCTGTGCACGTACCCGATGTCCGGTGTACGCGTACCTGGCTTCGGGAGGCGGTTGACGTGTTCGTACGTGCCCACTGTGCTGTCCGCACTGTGTTCGGAGGGCCTTCGCCGGGCCGTCGCCGCACGACGTGGGCCCTGACCGCGGCGCTGCTCGCCGGATGTGCCGGGGGCCTGCTCGCTTTCGCCGACGAAGGTGGCGAAGGTGACAGCGCGGGTGGCCGGGGAAGCGCTGTCGCACAGCACTCCTCGATGCCACGGGCCGTCGCCGACCGGCTGGAACTGCCGTGGCCCGAGGAGGGGCAGACGGCCATCGCGGTGGAGAACGTCGGTGCCCTCGGCGCCAAGGGCAGACGGGCACGGCAGTCCGTGCCGATCGCCAGCCTCACCAAGGTGATGACCGCGTACGTCATCTTGAAAGAGCATCCGCTGAAGGACGGCGCCGACGGGCCGGTGGTCAAGGTCGACGAGCAGGCCGCGGCCGAGGCGCATTCGCTCAGTGAGTCCACCGCGCCCGTACGCCAGGGGCAGATGCTCTCCCAGCGCAAGCTGCTCGAGCTGATGCTCCTGCCGTCCGGCAACAATGTCGCCCGGCTGCTGGCCCGTTGGGACTCGGGCAGCCAGAAGAAGTTCACGGCGAAGATGAACGCCGCGGCAACCCGGCTCGGAATGGCCGACACCACGTACACCGGTGCCAGCGGTTTCGAGTCCACCACCCGCTCCACCGCCGCCGACCAGCTCACACTCGCCCGCGAGGCGATGAAGGAACCGGCGCTGCGCGCGACGGTGGCCCTGCGCAGTACGAAGCTCCCCGGGCAGACCGAACCGGTGCGGAACACCAACAAGCTGCTCGAACGGCCCGGTGTGATCGGTTTGAAGACCGGATCGAGCACCCCGGCGGGCGGCAACCTGATGTGGGCGGCCGAGATACCGGACGGCAAGAAGCACCATGTCGTGTACGGCGTCGTCCTCTCCCAGCGCGTGGGCACCTCCCCGACCGAGGGAAACCAGGCGGCCCTGGCCAGCAGCGGTCGACTCCTCGACGCCCTTCAGGAGAGGTTGCCCGCCGCCCTCGCGGCGAACGGGGGCGGCAACGCCGGGGACGAGGGCGGTCGTCGATGAGTGAGAACACCGTCATCAGCAGGACCGACTCCCCTCCCACGGCGAAGCCGGTCGACATGTCGCGCACGGGTCCGTGGCGCACACGTATGTGGCGCGTCCTCACAGAGCGCGTCCGCACATGGCGCACAGGTATGTGGCGACGGGGTCGCTTCGTCGCCGCTGCCGCCGTGCTCTGCACCCTGCTCATGGCCCTCAACACCCAGGTCCCGAACGGCGTCGGCAACCTCGGCAGCCTGTTGCAGACCGTCCTGCCCTGGATGGGGCTGAGTGTGGTGGCGCTGTTGGCGGCCGCCGTGGCGCGTCGCTCCGCTCTCGCGGCCGTGGCTGTGCTGATACCCGCTGTCACGTGGTGCTCCCTGTTCGCGGGCACGTTCCTCGACAAGCGCTCCAGCGGCGGGGACTTGGTCGTGGTCGGCCACAACGTGCACGAGGGGAACCGCGACCCGCGCGGGACCGCGCGGGCGCTGGCCGCCTCGGGTGCCGACGTCGTGGCCCTGGAGGAACTGTCCCGCCCCGCCGTCTCGGCGTACGAGGACGAACTGGCGCCCATCTACCGGTACTCCGCGGTGCGCGAGGGCGTCGGGCTGTGGAGCAAGCACCCGCTCAAGGCCGTGCGACCGGTGGAGATCATGCCCTGGACGCGGGCCCTGCGCGCCACGGTCGACACGCCGAAGGGGCAGGTCGCCCTCTACGTCGCACACCTCGCCTCCGTGCGCGTCCTGCCGAGCTCCGGGTTCACCACGGAGCGCCGCAACGAGTCGGCGGGAAAGCTGGCCGATGCCTTGCGGGCCGAGCGGCTCGACCGGGTCGTCGTGGTCGGCGATTTCAACGGGGCGGCCGAGGACTCCGCGCTGGCCCCGCTGACCCGCCAGCTGCGTTCGGCGCAGCGGGAGGCGGGTGCCGGGTTCGGCTTCACGTGGCCCGCCGCGTTCCCTGTGGTCCGCCTCGATCAGATCATGGTCAAGGGGGTCACTCCGGTTTCGTCGTGGACCCTGCCCGCCACCGGCAGTGATCACCTTCCGGTCGCGGCCTCCCTGCGTCTGTGACGCCGCCGCCCATCCGGACACCGCCTCGCCGCTCCGCACGCCGCCCTTACGGAGCACGCGGCCTGCCGAGGGGCGGACCGCGACGTAGCTACGATTCGATCATCAGTCGGCAGGAACGTTTTGGGAAGGTAAGTCCTTGTCCGAATCCCCCGTCCCGAGCACGGTCAGCGTGCTCGTGGTCGAAGACGACGCGGTCATCCGACGCGCCGTCCAACTGGCTCTCGAGCGCTACGGGTACGTCGTCTCGGTCGCCGAGGACGGTCTCGGCGGTCTTGAGGCGTTCCGTGCCGGACAGCACGATCTGCTCATCCTGGACGTCATGCTGCCGGGCCTCGACGGCATCGGCCTGTGCCGACGCATCCGTGACGAGAGCCTCGTACCCATCTTGATGATGTCCGCCCGCGGCGACGCCCTCGACGTCGTGTCTGGTCTCGAGGCCGGGGCCGACGACTATGTCGTCAAGCCCGTCGACATCGGCGTCATGGTCGCCCGTATCCGGGTGCTGCTGCGCCGGGCCACGTTCCACCCGGGGGCCGCCGAGGCCGCGGCCGAACCGGGTCCCGGTCCCCGTCCCGGCTCCGACGCCGACAGCGGTTCCGAAGAGGGGCCGCTCGTCTTCGGTGACCTGGCCATCGACCTGCGCGGGCTGACCGTGAGCCGGGCCGGGGCGACCGTCCCCCTCACCCCCACCGAGCTGAGGCTGCTCCTGGCGTTCGCCGAGCATCCCGGCATCGTGCTCGACCGGCGTCGTCTGCTGCGCGAGGTCTGGGACTACGGCTGGGAGGGCGACACCCGCGTCGTCGACCTGTGCGTGGTGCGGCTGCGCAAGAAGATCGGCGCCGACCGCATCAGGACCGTCCGCGGCTTCGGCTACAAACTCGACCGGTCCTGAGACGGCGGCCATGGGATTCCTCAACCCCCGCGCCCTGCGCTGGAAGATCGCCGCCCTGACCGCGGCCGCCTGTTGCGCGGTCGCCACGGTCATCGGTCTGCTCGTCCACCAGGCCACGCAGGACCACGGGCAGCGGGCGGGACGTGACCGTGCTGTCACGCAACTGCACGCCGCCGAGCAGGAGTACGCCCGTACCGGCGAAAGGCCCGCGGCCGCCGACCTCATGACACGGGACGAGGTGCCAGGCCCCCTGGCCCAGGACCTCGCGGGGCTGGGCCGGAGCGGTGATTACGCCCTCTGGTACGACGAGAAGCCACCGAACTGGTACTGGATGTGGGCGGCCGTGCCCGTCGGCGACAAGGTGCTCGTCGTACGCACGGACATGAGCGCCGAGGTGCGCGGCCTCCAGCTCCTCGACCGCAGCATCGTGAAGGCCGTTCTCGCCGCCCTCGCCGTCGTCGTCCCCCTCGCCGCGCTCGCCACCGAGCCGATCAACCGGCGGCTGCGGCACGGGGCCCGCACCGCCCGCAGGATCGCCGACGGCGACCTCGACGCCCGCATCGGGCGCCGCGGCCGGGCCCGCGACGAGATCACCGAGATGTCCACGGCCATGGACGTCATGGCCACCACCCTCCAGCAGAGGCTGGAGTCGGAACGGCGCTTCACCGCCGACGTGGCCCATGAACTGCGCACCCCACTGATGGGCCTGGTCACCGCCGCGAGCCTGCTCCCCGACCACGACGAGGCCGCCGACCTGGTCCGCACGCAGGTGGGCACGCTGCGCGGCCTGACCGAGGACCTCCTGGAGATCTCCCGCCTCGACGCCGGGGTCGAGCACGCCAGGCTCGACGAGGTCCCCCTGGGCGAACTGGTGACCGACGTGGTCCGACGCCTCGGGGGCGTCGACGAAGTGAGCGCCCGGGACGCGGACATCGTGCGTACCGACCCGCGACGGGTGGAACGCGTCGTCACCAACCTCATCACCAACGCACAGCGGCACGGGGCCGCCCCCGTCCAGGTCAGCGTCACCGGGGCCCGGATCGCCGTACGCGACCACGGTTCCGGCTTCCCCGCCGACATCCTTGACCACGGGCCGCAGCGCTTCCGTACGGAAGCCGCCGAACGCGGACGCGGTCACGGGCTCGGACTGACCATCGCACTCGGCCAGGCCGCGGTCCTCGGCGCCCGGCTGACCTTCGCCAACGCGCCGGACGGAGGGGCGATCGCCACTCTTGAACTCGGCCACTCCCCCATCAGCGAGGCAACCGGTGAGCCCGCTGGTGAGCCAACCGGTGATTCCATTGGTGAGTTGAATCACGGCACGCGTATTAATGATTGAGTATCGGGCCCAGTGAATATGTATCACCCTTGCGGAGGGTGCATACATTCAGCATGCACGCGCCGCGACGAATAGTTTCCAGCCGAATTAGCCAATCGCGAGCGACTCGTCGTCAACCCGGGGCCACAGAGAAAGTCGCTGGCCCTCGCTTCGGGGCGCCCCTCTCACGTTGGCCGGAAGATTTCGGTTCCGCGACGAAGGATCCCCTGGGCGGGAAATCAAGGCGTTCGCGGTGCGGTAATGTCGTGGTCGCACTCCGTAGTTCCGGTGGGCCGCTCAGGGTGGGAGCCCCAGGCAGGCCCGGTAGACGGATGCCACATCGACCACCCAGGCGACCTCCCCCGTAGGGGATTTCGCCGCCTTCGTATGCCGCAAAGCAGGAATTGATGCCCGTTCAACCATTAACGGAACTCATACGTTTCGTCCGCAGCCAGTCCCCTTTCTACGCCGAACTCTATGCCGAAGTCCCGGATCGTGTAACCGAACTCACACAACTCCCGGTCGTTCCCCAGGCCGAGTTCTGGCGGGCCAACACGCCGCGCGACAATCGGCTTCTGACCGGTCCGCTGGACGAGGCCGTCGTCTTCAAGAGCGGCGGCACGACCGGCTCCCCGAAGTTCTCCTTCTACACCCGTGAGGAATGGCGGGAGTTCACCGGCGCTTTCGGCGCCGGGCTCCTCGAATCCGGGCTGCGCCCCGGGCACCGGGTCGCGGACCTGTTCTACGCCGGAGAGCTGTACGCCAGCTTCACCTTCATCCTCGACTCCCTGCACCGCTCCCCCGTCTCCAACGTGCGCCTGCCGATCGGCGGCGCCGCGCCCCTGGAGTCGACGGTGCGCACCCTGGAGGAGTTCGACGTGGAGGTGGTCGCCGGGACCCCGACCACGCTGTGCGCCCTGGCCGACCACCTCGTCGCCGCCGGGCGGCAGCTTCCGCTCGTAGAGCTGCTCCTGTTCGGCGGGGAGAGCCTCTACCGGGATCAAGAGCCGCTGCTCGCCCGCGCGTTCCCCAACGCCCGCCCCCGCTCGGTGGGTTACGCCAGCGTCGACGCGGGGCTGCTGGGCTGCGCCGTGCCGGGGTCCGACCCACGCGTGCACCGCGCCTTCACGCCGTACACCGTGGTGGAGATCCTCGACGAGGAGAGCGGCGAGCCGATCACCGAGGCCGGGGTGCCGGGCAAGGTCGTGGTCACTGACCTGCGGCGACGGCTGATGCCCGTACTGCGCTATCCGGCGGGCGACCGGGCCGAGTGGACCGGCGCCGGTCCCGGGCACTTCCGCATCCTGGGCCGTTCCCAGGAGGGCGTCCGTGTCGGGCCCGTCTCCCTCTACACCCAGGACGTGCAGGACCTCGTCCGAGCCGCCGACGTCGCGGGGCGGGTGACCGGCGTGCAGCTGGTGGTGCGCCACTGGGAGGGGCGGGACGCCCTGCGGCTGCGCCTGGCGAGCGACGGGGACCCGGCCGGGCTCCGCGACCTCGCCGACACGATGCGCAAGCAACTCCTGGCCGACCGGCCCTCGTTCGCCGACGCGGTCGGCGCCGGGCACATCCACCCGCTGTCGGTGGAGTGGGTGCGCCACGGCGAACTGGCCGTCAACGCACGCTCGGGCAAGCTCATCCGCGTCGTGGACGAACGGCTGGGGTCATGACGCCGCCCGACATCGCGACCGGGCCGAGAAACCGCGAGCAACTCCCGCTCGTGCTGCGCAACCCCGCCTTCGGCGCGGTCTGGACCGCTCAGGTCCTCACCCAGGCGGCGGCCCGGATGTTCCAGGTCGGCGTGGTGTGGTGGCTGGTCAGCCAGGCCGCGGACACGGACAGGGGCCTGGCCTCCGGGGCCTTCCTCGCGGTCTCCACGCTGCCCGCGGTGGCCCTCGTCCCGCTGGTCGCCCGAGTCGTCGCCCGCTGTCCGCACCGCAGTGTCCTGGCCGGTGCGGCGGCGGTGGCAGGGCTCGCCGCCGCGGCGACCGCCACCTGGACGTACGCGGCACAGCCGCCCACCGGCGTGATCTACGGCGCGGCCCTCCTCCTCGCGGGCTGCCAGGCCCTCTTCGACCCGTGCCTGACCACCTCGGTCCCCGAACTGGTCGAGGACGCCGACATCGAGGCGGCGACCGGTTTCGAACTCGCCACGCAGTCCCTGGCCGGTCTGGCCGGTGGGCTCCTCGGCCCGCTCCTCGTCGACGCCTGGGACCTGGCGGGCATCGTCGCCGGGTGCGCGGGCGCCTACCTCGTCGCAGCGGCGCTCGTCGCGGCCGCCCGCTTCCCGCGGACCGCCGCCGGTCCCGCCGCGCACGCCCCGGGGGATGTGCCGCGGCACCGTACGCTGCGACAGATCCTGGCCGACCTCCCCTTCATCCGGATGGTGTTGCTCTGCTTCGCCGCGGCGAACGTCTTCACCACGGCCGTGTACGTCGTGATGCCCCTCTACACCCGCTCGGTGCTGCACGGACAGGGATCGACCGTCGCCGCGCTGGAGGCGGCCTTGGGCGTCGGGACCCTGCTCGGGTCCTTCACCGGAGGGCGCCTGCCCGGCTCTCCCACCGCCGTCGGCGGGACCTGTCTGGCGCTGATGGCGCTCGCGCTGGGGATGCCCGGCCTGGCGCCGGGCCTGGCCGTGGCCCTGGTGTCGCTGCTCCTGGCGGGCTGGTGCGTCGGGGTGATCGGCGTACGCTTCGTCGCCCTGTTCCAGCGGTCGGTCCCGGCCGCCGACAAGCCCGGGTTCTTCGCGGTGATGCAGGCCGTCCTCGGCGCCACCTTCCCGCTGTCGTCCCTGGTCTTCGGGGTGCTCGGCGACCATCTGGAGGCGCGCTGGCTGTGTCTGGTCCAGGGGGTGGGTCTGGCGCCGGTCGCCGTGGCGCTGTTCCTCCTCGGCCGAGGTGGGCGCGTGGCCTCGGAGGACGGGGACGCGGGGGCGCCCCTGACGGGCCCTCAGCACATCGCGGATCAGGTGGGCCCGCCGTACGCCTCCGCCGAGGACACGCACGCCGACGCCGCCTCCCTGGGAGTTGCCCGATGACCGTCACCATCGCCCCCGCGGCGCTCCAGGACATCGCGGAACTGCGCCAGTTGTACTTCGACGTGTACGGCCACGGGTATCCGGTGCCGCTGGGCAGCGACCCCGCGGTGATGCGCCGGTTGATCACCGACCCGCACACCCACTGGCTCACCGCTCGACTGCACGGGAGCGGGGAGCTCGCGGGGTCGGCGGTCGTGCAGACCGACCCCGGCAGCCGCATCGGCAAGCTCGTCGGGCTCGCGGTCCATCCGGAGCGCCGCCGCGGCGGACTCGCGGGGCGGCTGACCGGCGCGGTGTGCGGCGCGGCCTTCGACGACGGTCGTCTGGACTCGGTGTACGCCACGGTACGGATGGTCACCGAGGGGCCCCAGCACGTCGTGGTCCGCAACGGGTTCAGGCCGCTCGGCCTGCTGCCCAACGCCGCCGAGGTGGCGGGCTGCGAGAGCCTCGGTCTCTTCGCACGCTTCGCCGACGGGGTGCTCCCCCGGCGCGAGACGGTCTCCCGGGCGCCTTCCGCGCTCGGCCCGCTCCTTGCCGCCGCCGAGCACAGCACCGGCGTCCCCTACGGCGCGGTGCTGCCCTCGGACACCCTGGGCTCGGCGCGTCCCGAGGGTCCGGCCGCGCCGCCGACCGCGGACCTCGAAGTGGTCAGCGCGCCCGGCTTCGTACGCCGTCGTTTTCTGGAGCTCTTTCCCGATCCGGCGAGCCGCTACTACCCGCTGCACGCGCCCAACGCCGTGCTGGTGCCGCCGGACGGCGCGTTCGAGGCGTACGTGGATCTCGATCCGGTCGCCGGGAGCTGTGCGCTGGTCGCGGTGCACCCCTATCCGGCGGCGGTCACCCATGCCCTGGAGCCCTTGATGGCTACGGTCTCCCGGGCGGGCGCCGACTACGTCGAGACGCTCCTTCCGTTGTCCGACACCGCGAGCCTGAGCGCCTTCCTGGCCGCGGGCTTCGTCCCCAGCGCCGTCTACCCGGCCATGCGCCGCATCGGCGAGCGCTGTCACGACTACGTCGTGCTCTCCCGCACGAGTCGTCAGATCGACTTCCGGTCCCTCGCCGTCGGCGGGCCGCTCCAGCCTTATGTGAGCGCCTACTTGACGGCTTGGACCGCCACCTACCTGCCCCGTCACGAGGTTGCCCTGTGAGCATCGACACCACGCCACCCCACACGTATCTCGCTCCTGTCCAGGTCCCTGATCCGCTGGCGCTCTCGCAGGTCCAGCGGCTGTGCGACGTGTCCGAGCCGTACGCCCAAGGGCCGGACACCGACGCGCTGTTCGCGGCCGCCATGGCCGAGACGAACGACTGGCACGCGGCCCGTTCGCCGTTCTTCCGCTCGCTGCTCGCCGACAGGCCGGAGGACCCGGCGCCGACGGTGGGCACGGACGTGCGCACCCCGCTCATCCATGCCAACTTCTTCAAGCGTCACGAGGTGCTCTCCGTCCCCCGCGACGACGTCTTCCTCCATCTGACCTCCTCCGGCACCACCGGCCAGAAGTCGCAGATGTTCTTCGACGAGTGGACCATCCGCGCCGCGCAGCGCATGGTGGCCCGAATCTTCGACCACTACGGCTGGATCACCCCCGACCAGCCCGTCAACTACCTCCTCTACAGCTACGAACCGGCCCCGAGCATGAAGCTCGGCACGTCCTTCACCGACAACTACCTGTGCGACTTCGCCCCGGCCAAGGGGGTGACCCACGCGCTGCGTCACACCGGCGAAGGCCACGAGTTCGACGTGCACGGCTGCATCAGGGCCCTGCGGCAGTACGCGGAGGAGGGCCTGCCGGTCCGCATCCTCGGCTTCCCCGCGTTCCTGCACTTCACCCTGGAGCGGATGCGCGCCCAGGGCCTGCCGCCGATCCACCTGCCCGCGGGGTCCCTGGTCGTCCTCGGCGGCGGCTGGAAGGGGCATGCCGACCGGCAGATCGGCAAGGCGGAGTTCTACGCACGGGTCACCGAGCTCCTCGGTGTCGCCCCTGACCGGATCCGGGACACCTTCGGCTCGGTGGAGCACTGCGTGCCCTACATCGAGTGTGCCGAGCACCGGTTGCACGTGCCCGTGTGGTCGCGGGCCGCGGTGCGCGACACCCGTACCCTGCGGCCGCTGGGGTACGGGGAGCGCGGCTTCCTGCACCTGGTCTCGCCGTACATCACCTCCGTGCCGGCGCAGAGCGTCGTGATGGGCGACCTCGCCTCGCTGCACCCCGCCGAGGAGTGCGGCTGCCCGCTGCCCACGCCGTGGTTCACCGTCCACGGGCGCGCCGGGGTGAGCCGCAACCGCAGCTGCGCGGTGGCCGCGGCCGAGCTTTTGAAGGGACGCGCATGAGCGCCGTGACGACCATCGAGACGACGAAGAGCAGGGAAGCGAACGCCGACGTGACCAGCCAACTCCACTACTGGCAGGGCGAGTTCATCGGCGATGCCGAGGCCGCTGACCGCTTGACTGATCTCCCCGGCCTGGTCGAGCAGGTACTCGCCGAACCGCTGCCGACCGAGACCGTACTGAGCGCCTGTGACACGCTCAGCGCCGCACTGGGAGAGGCCGGGAATTCCGTACGGGACCGACTCGCCGGTCAACTCGCGGCTTCCAACGGTGACTTGGCGGAGGCAGAAGCGACGCTCACCGAGCTGTCTGCCGCGCTCGCCAGGGCCGCCCTTGAACGCAAGCTGCGACGCGAGCTTGGCGGCATCACACCCGGGCGGCTGACCCGGCCCGACGCGCGGGAGACCGTCTTCGAGGCCTGGGCCCCCGTCGGCCTGCTGGCGCACATCGCCCCCGGCAACGCGGCGGCGGTCGCCCCGCTAAGCGTCGTCGAAGGTCTGCTGGCCGGGAACGTCAACGTCCTGAAGACCAGCAGCGGTGACACCCCGTTCGCGCTGCACCTGCTGGCCGAACTGGCGGCCGCCGATCCCACAGGGGCGCTCGCCCGCCGCATCGTGGCCCTGCGCTTCCCTTCCGCCCGCCGGGAATGGCTGGGACTCATGTGCGCGCCCGCGGACGCGATAGCCGTGTGGGGCGGCGAGGACGCGGTCGCCTCGGTCGCCGAACTCGCGCCGCCCGGCTGCCGGTTGATCGAGTGGGGGCACAAGATCTCCTTCGCCTATCTGACGCGCGAGGCGTGGCAGGACCCGGTGACGATGGCCGCCCTGGCCGCCGACGTGTGCCGGTTGGACCAGCAGGCGTGCTCCAGCCCGCAGGTGGTCTACCTGGACACCGAGGACGCCGATGAGGTCTTCGCATTCGCCGAGGGCTTCGCGCCCTTCCTCGCCGAGGCCACCGCGGCCGCGCTCGCTGCCGGGAACCGTCCTGGCCCGGCCCTGGACGCCGCCGAGCAGGCCGAGATCACCACCACCGAGCTGCTCGCCCGCCTCGAGCAACACCTCGGCCTGACCAAGGTCGTCGCCGCCGAGGACGGCACCTGGCGCGTCCTGGCCGACACCCGGCCCGCGCTCACCGCGTCGCCGCTGCACCGCAGCATCTGGGTCAAGCCGCTGCCCGCCAGGGACATCGCCGCCACGCTGCGGCCGATGCGCCGCTACCTCCAGACCGCCGCCGTCGGGGGCGGCCGCGCCGACATCGCCCGGCTCTCCCGCGCCCTGCTGACGGCGGGCACCCTGCGCGTCACCCCGGTCGGCGCGATGCTGGACAGCTACGACGGAGAGCCGCACGACGGCGTGTACGCGCTCCAGCGCTACAGCCGTCGGGTCAGCGTCCAGGCCGACGACACCTTCCGGACGACGGGCTGTCTGGACGACCTCGTCGAGGCCGCCCCCATCCCCGCCCCGCCGACCGGCCCCCTCCTCGACAAGGCGGACGTGCAGCGGCAGTTGACCTCTCTGGCGCCCGAACACGCCCAGTTGTACTTCCGCAGCGGCGGCACCACGGGCGCCCCTGCGCTCTCGGTGTTCACCAACAACGACTACGACACCCAGATGCGGGCCGCGGCGCACGGCCTGCTCGCCGCGGGCTTCGATCCGGCTCGCGACCGCGCCGCCAACCTCTTCTACTGCGGCAGCATGTACGGCGGGTTCATCAGCTTCTTCTCCATCCTTGAGCGGCTGAACGCGACCCAGATCCCCGTGGCCGCGGGCGCCGACCACGCCGCCGTCGCCGAGGCCCTGGTGACCCACCGGGCCGACACGGTCTTCGGCATGCCTTCCTACCTCTGGCAGCTCTTCCACTCCCAGAGCGAACTGCTCCGCTCCTACGGCGGGATCCGCAAGGTCTTCTACGGCGGCGAACACTTCACCCCCGAGCAGCGCCGGATCCTCACCGACACCTTCGGCGTGGAGGTGATCCGCTCCGCCTCCTACGGCAGTACGGACCTGGGACCGCTCGGCTACCAGTGCACCCACGCCGAGGGCTCGGTGCACCACGTCCTGACCGACCTGCACACCCTGGAGATCCTGGACCCGCAGGAGGACAGGCCGGTCTCCCCCGGACAGCCGGGCCGCCTGGTCTTCACCAGCCGCACCCGCTCCAGCCAGCGCCTGGAGCGCTACCAGATCGGCGACCTGGGCCGCACGGTGGACGGCGTCTGCCCGTGCGGCAGCCACGCCCCGCGCATCGAACTCCTGGGCCGCTACGGCGACGTGGTGCGCGTCGGCACGTACTTCTACCACTACCGCCGCTTCGTGGAGGCCGCGCAGGAACAGCTGGGCTACCGCGGCGAACTCCAGTTGGTCCTGAGCGCGGGAACCGCCCGCGAGCAGCTGACCGTACGCCTGGACGCGGAGTACGCCTCCGATCCCGAGCGGGCACGTGCCGCGTTCCTCTCCGCGATCCCGGAGCTCGGTGCGGCGGTCACCGATGAAGAGCTGCTGACCTGCGCGGTCGAGGTCGTCGATGGCCGGGACCTCGAACGCACCGCGGGCAGCGGCAAGTTGCGTACGGTGATCGATCTCAGGGCGGCAACTTCGGTGTGACCGTGTGGCGGGCCGGGGGCGGTGCGCGCCCCCGGCCCGGCCGGTACGTCGAACGACCTCACGACGTCAGCGCGTTTGATCTTGCCGTTCGCGGTCCGCTCGCCGCGCTCGGCCCGTAAGGGACGCGGCAGGCCCCGGAAGTGCTTGAGCTGCTCCGCGCGCGCGAGGTCGGCGTTGACTCGGTCGACCTCGGCTCGCAGGCGTTCGGCCCGCGCCTGCGCCGACAGGGCGTTCGCGGTGGTGCTGGGCTCAAGGAGGACGGTGAGGTACTTGCGCGTTTCGCCGACGACGATCGCGCGCGTCATGGATCAGCGCGCTCTCCTTCAACCGGGCTTCGATGGGCTGGGGGTTGATCGTCTTGTCGCCGCGGGTGATGATCACGTCCTTCTTCCTGCCGATGATCCGGATGTCGTCGTGGGTGGTGTACTCCACCAGGTCACCGGTGTGGAACCAGCCGTCCAGGCTTATCGGCGCGGTCGCGGCCAGGTCTTCGTCCGTGCGATCAGCTCGCCCGCGATCTTCTCGGAGAACCGCGGTGGCCAGAGCAGTGCCGTCGGCCGCGCCGAACGCAGGGCGTCCTGGCCGGTGCCACGTGGGCCATCGGCAGGAATCCCACAACGTCGTACTCGCGGTTCGGCAGGTCCGGGTAGTGGCCGATGACGGTCTTCTCGATGATCAACTCGGTTCCGCAGTTCAACAGCGGTCTCGACCCGGAATGCGTCGCGACGACGGTCCGCACCGCCACGATCAACGCGTTGCCGGTGCCGCCGGGCACGGTCTGACCTCTCCCTGCTACGCCCCCTTGTCGGCGGCCCCTTGCCGGCTCTGCAGGGTGCGGGCCAGGCGTGGCCCGAGCCGCTGCTTGAGCCAGCGCAGGGCCTGGAGGCGGCCGACGGCCTGGTCCAGGTGGAAGTAGAGCTGCGGCGGCACGTAGGGCAGCAGGGGCGAGTGGCGCTGGCCGAGCAGGGCGAACATCTGGTGGGGCTCAAGACCCATGTACCGGGGCAGGTTCTCGTACCACTGGGCGCTGTGTCGTGCGGCGCTCTGCACCGAGAGGAGGGCCTGCTTGCGGTCCCTCTCGTACGCGGCGAGTGCCGCGGGGAGCCGCGCGGGCGCGGTGGCGGAGCGCAACGCGCGGGCCAGGCCCATCGCGTCACGCAGGGCGAGGGTGGTGCCGGCGCCGATGGAGTAGTGCGTGGTGTGGGCGGCGTCGCCGATCAGGGTGAGATTGCCGTACGACCAGGCCGCGTTGGTGACCGTCGGGAAGGTCTGCCACTGGGCGTGGCTCTCGATGTCCGTACGGCCGAGGAGTTCGTGGCCGTCGAGCAGGTCCGCGAAGAGTTTCTCCAGCAGGCGCAGGGACGCGTCGTGGTCGAGGCGGTCGAATCCCAGTCCCGCCCAGGTCGTGGCGGAGCACTCCACGACGCAGGTGCTGCGTTCGGGGCTGAAGCCGTAGGCGTAGCACCAGATCCAGCCGTGCTCGGTCTCGGCGAAGGCGAAGGTGAACGCCGTGAGGACCCGGCTCGTGCCGAGCCAGATGAAGCGGTTGGCGCCCGTGGTCACGCGCGTGCCGAACCGTTCGGCGTGTTCCGTGCGGAGCCTGCTGTGGGCCCCGTCCCCGGCGACGACGAGGTCCGCGTCCGGCAGCTCGGCGCTGCTGCCGATCTCCTTGCCGAACTCGATGCGCACCCCCAGCGACCGGGCCCGGTCGGCCAGGACGGTCCGCAGCCGGTGGCGGCCGATGGCGTGCCCGGGGTCGCCGTCGTGCGCGGTGGTCCGGTCGCCGACGTAGGCGAATCCGCCCTGCCAGGACACGGACCGCTCCTCGATGAGCCGCGCGGATTCGGGGTCGTGGGCCCGCAGCTCCCTGAGGAGGTCGGGCCAGTACGTCACGCCCCAGCCGTAGGTGGTACCGGCCGAGTGCCGCTCGTGGACCGTGACCTCGTGGGCCGGGTCCTGGAGCTTGGCGAGGACGGCCAGATACAGAGAGGCAGGCCCTCCGCCGACACAATCGATCTTCACGCGCTCTCCTGCTTGTCTTCGCGAGGAGGCCCACCGTATGCGCAGGTGGAGCGCGCGGGGCGAAGGCGCACGTGGTGTCGCCGCTCGGGGTGCGCCGATCACCACGTACGGGGTACGGAGCCGGGCGCGCCGTCGCACGCGGGGGGCGCTGGTGGGGGGTTAACCGTTGTCGAACGCGGCCGACGCGAGCTCCGCCTCCGTCTCCTCCCAAGGGATGTAGAGGCCGAGTTCGCCTTCCAGGAAGCGCAGGAAGGAGACGTCGTCGATCGCGTCACCGCTGTGCACGAAGCGAAGCACAGGATCGGCTTCGGCGCCGTTCGTCAGGGGTGGCAGACCCAGTTCGAAGGACGTCACCACCTCGCCGTGCAGGGCATAGTCGACGCGGCTGAAGCCCTTGCCGTTGCGATGCACGCAGAAGGCGCGGCCCCGCTCGGACAGCTCCGCGATGTAGCCCCCTGTATGGCAGTGGAACTCCTCCAACGCGTAAGCCCAGCCCGTCACCGAGCCCGCACGGACGATGGTGTCCGGCGGATCGGGCAGAAAGCCCCCGTTCGTCAGCCGGGCAACCGCCTCTTCGTCCTCCCAGTCCAGGAAGTCGAGGTCACTGATGTGGTCCTCCTGGTCCCTGAGCAACAGTTCGTACGCCGCGGCGTTGGTCAGCGGGACGATGTGACGTTCATCGGCGCCGACGCCGCGCAGCAGCTCGTACGGAGAGAATCCCTCGCTGAGCGTGAGCGTGAAACCGGGCCTGTGGTCACCGGCTATCCAGCTCAGCCCGTTCTCCGTGCGCCTCTGCTTCGTCACGCCTTCCCCCATCCTGTTGGGCGAGGCGGGGCGAGCCGTTGTCGGTTCGCCCCGCCTCGTCAGACCGTTCGCTACGGAAGGCTATGCACCTTCGGGCCGACGGAGTTCGACCACGTGCTGCCCGCTGTCGCGTCCCAGTTCGTGGACCACGTCATCGCGCCGCGCAGGGACGGGTACGTCTTCGACGGCTTGAAGGAGCCGCAGCCGGTGCCGCGGGTCAGGCAGTCGAGGGCGTTGTTCACGACCGAGGGGGCCACGTAGCCGCTGCCCGCGGCGCGAGTCGACGCCGGGACGCCGATGCCGACCTGGGAGGGGTCGAGGCCGCCCTCCAGCTGGATGCAGGCGAGCGAGGTGAGGAAGTCCACGCTGCCCTGGCTGTAGACCTTGCCGTCGCAGCCCAGCATCGAACCGCTGTTGTAGTACTGCATGTTGACGACCGTGAGGATGTCCTTGACGTTCAGCGCCGTCTGGAAGTAGCCACCGGAGGTGGACTGCATGTCGATGGTCTGCGGTGCCATCGTGAGTACCAGCTTCGAGCCCGCCTTCGCGGCGAGCTGGCGCAGCGCCTTGGTCATGTAGGTGGGGTTGAGGCCGTTCTCCAGGTCGATGTCGACGCCGTCGAAGCCGTACTCCTGCATCAGCGCGTAGGCACTGTTCGCGAAGGCCGTCGCGGAGGCGTCGCTGTTGACCGAGATGGTGCCCTTCTCGCCGCCGACCGAGAGGATCACGGACTTGCCCGCCGCGTGCTTCGCGGCGATGTCCGCCTTGAAGTCGGCGGTGGAGGGGTAGCCGACGGCCGGGTCCAGGTTGAAGGTGATCTGCCCCGGTGTGGTGGTGGCGTCGGCGAAGGAGACGGCGATGATGTCGTACTGCGACGACACGTCCCGCAGCTTCTGCACGGTCGCGCCGTTGTTGAAGTTCTGCCAGTAACCGGTCAGCGCGTGCTTGGGCACGGTGCCGCCGTCCCCGCCACCGCCCTTCCCGGTCCGCGCGGACACCGCCGTCGACTTGGCGGACTCACCCGCCGCGTTGGACGCGCTCACCTGGAAGCTGTACGTGGTCTCCGGCGTGAGGCCGGTGATCGTCGTGGCGGCGCCGCTGGAGGAGGCGACCTTCGTGCCGTCGCGGTAGACGGTGTACCCGGTGGCCGTGGACACCGGGGTCCAGGACAGGTCCACCGACGTGGACGTCGTCGTGCCCGCCGCGAGTCCGGTCGGCACGGCCGGGATCTCCACCGGGTCGGTGCCGCCGCCCCCGTCGGGACCGAGGACGCTCACGTCGTCCACGTAGTACGCGCTCTGCCCGTACCAGCCGTGCGTGTACACGGTGACCGACGTGGTGTTCGCGCCGGTGGTGAAGCTGGTGGAGAGCTGCTGCCAGGCGGAGGTGCCCGGCGTCCAGGTCGACACGTCGGTGGTTCCGGTGCCCCGGGCACCGAGGTAGGCGTAGCTGCCCTGCACCCAACTGCTCAGCTTGTACGTCGAGTTGGGCTTGACCTTGACGATCTGGGAACACTCGGCGGTGTCCTGGCCCGCCGGGGTGGCCTTGAGTGCCTTCGTGCCGCCGTGCACGGGGGACGTGACGGCGGCGCCGCTGTTCGCGGTGCAGGTCCAGTTGCTCAGGTCCGACTCGAACCCGGCGTTCTTGGCGACGTTGACGTCCGCTTGGGCGGCCGCCGCTTCGACGTCCGCCGACTGCGCGGGAGCGGCGAGCCCGGTGACGGCGAGCGCGGCCGCCGCACCGACGGCCAGCGCCGCGCCGAATCTCCGGCGAACGCCGGGTCTGCCCTGACGTACACGGTCCACGGGGAGCCTCCAGGAAGAGGTGAAGGGCGGATGTGAACGACGGTGGCCACCGCTGCTGTGCGCATAGTTGGTCCAGACCAATCGAGTTGTCAAGACCTCTGGAGGGACGAACCCGTCCGATCCCTTGACCTGCGTGGCCCCGGCCACTACTTTTCGGTAGTCGCCGACCCATGACCAGCGAAAGGAGGCGACCAGCGGATGTACACCAGCTCTGATCTCGGTCGCCTCGCCCAGTGCACGGCCTGGGTTCCTGGTCGGATCGCGCACGGCTGCTGAATACGTACGGGTGCTGAGCACGCCGTTCCGATGTGCCTGGCCGCACACGTTTGTGCCGTAGTGGCACATTCCGGGGCTTCCCGCCCCTTTTTCTCTTCTCTCCTCTTCCGGTCTCTTCTCTTCCGGTACGCCGCTGTCGCGTGCCGTTTCGCGCCCGCTTCTTCGGCCGCGTCGGCCCCTGCCCCTTCGGTCCGGCGCGTCCGCACACAGAAAGCTCCCTGACATTGGCAAACATGACGCACCGACCGAACGCGCGCCGCAGCGGAATCCCGTCATGACGGCGGCACGGATCACGGTCAACGGGACCGAAACACCGATCGCACCGGCCGCGCCGCACGCCACGGTGCTGGACTTCCTGCGCGGGCGCGGCCTCACCGGCACGAAGGAGGGCTGCGCCGAGGGTGAGTGCGGCGCCTGCTCGGTCCTGGTGGCCCGCCCCGGGGTGGACAAGCCCACCGACTGGGTGGCGGTCAACTCCTGCCTGGTTCCGGTCGCGGCGCTCGACGGGCAGGAGGTCGTCACGTCCGAGGGCCTCGCCACCGTCGACCGGCCCGGCTCGCCGCCTTCCCTGCATCCGGTGCAGGAGGAGATGGCCGTACGCGGCGGCTCCCAATGCGGTTACTGCACACCGGGATTCGTCTGCAGCATGGCCGCCGAGTACTACCGGCCCGGCCGCTGCGCGCACACGGATCCGGCCGACTCCACGGGGTCGACCGATGCTGAGCACGGTCCGAACGGTTTCGATCTGCACGCGTTGAGCGGCAACCTCTGCCGCTGCACCGGCTATCGCCCGATCCGCGACGCCGCGTTCGCCGTCGGCATGCCCACCGACGAGGATCCTCTGGCACAGCGTCGCGAGCAGTCCCCGCCCGCGCCGGTCGCCACCGAGTACACCCGGGACGACAGCACGTTCCTGCGCAAGAACACTCTCGCCGAAACGCTGGAGTTGCTGCGCGAGCGGCCCAACGCCGTCGTGGTCGCCGGGTCCACGGACTGGGGCGTGGAGGTCAACATCCGCTCGCGACGCGCGCGTTGCGTGCTCGCCGTCGACCGGCTGCCCGAACTGCGGGGGCTGCGTGTGGAGTCCGACTCCATCGAGATCGGGGCGGCGCTGACGCTCACCGAGATCGAGCGCCGCCTCGACGGCAGCGTCCCGCTCCTCGCGGAGCTCTTCCCGCAGTTCGCCTCCCGGCTCATCCGCAACGGCGCGACCCTCGGCGGCAATCTGGGCACCGGCTCGCCCATCGGTGACACTCCCCCGGTGCTCCTGGCCCTGGAGGCGTCGGTCGTGCTCGCCGACGCCGACGGTGAGCGCGAGGTCCCGCTCGCGGAGTACTTCACCGGATACCGGCAGAGCGTGCGCCGTCCCGGCGAACTGATCCGCGCGGTGCGCTTCCCCCTGCCGTTGTCGCGGGTCACGGCCTTCCACAAGATCGCCAAGCGCCGCTTCGACGACATCTCCAGCGTGGCGGTCGCGCTCGCGCTCGACATCGAGGACGGGATCGTACGCAAGGCGCGGATCGGCCTGGGCGGCGTGGCCGCGACCCCGATCCGCGCCCTCGCCACCGAGGCCGTCCTGGAAGGCGAGCCGTGGTCGGCGCAGACTGTGGAGAACGCGGCCCGGGTGCTGCGGGGCGAGGGCACGCCGATGGACGATCATCGCGCGAGCGCCCTGTACCGATCCGCGATGCTCGGCCAGAGCCTGCGGAAACTGCACGTACGGACCACCGAGGCGGTGTCGTCATGAGTCAGCTGTCCCAGCGCCCCGAGAAGCCGGTCGTCGGTGTCTCGATGCCGCACGAGAGTGCCACCCTGCACGTCACCGGCGCCGCGCTCTACACCGACGACCTGGTCGCCCGCACCAAGGACGTGCTGCACGCCTACCCGGTCCAGGTGATGCGGGCCCACGGCCGGATCACCGCGCTGCGCACCGAGCCCGCGCTCGCCGTACCCGGTGTGGTCCGCGTGCTGACCGGTGCCGACGTGCCCGGCGTCAACGACGCGGGGATGAAGCACGACGAGCCGCTGTTCCCCGACGAGGTCATGTTCCACGGCCACGCGGTCGCCTGGGTGCTCGGCGAGACCCTGGAGGCCGCCCGGCTCGGTGCGGCGGCCGTGGAGGTGGAGCTCGACGAGCTGCCCTCACTGATCACGTTGCAGGACGCGATGGCGGCCGACAGCTTCCACGGGGCGAGGCCCGTGATGCTGAGCGGTGATGTCGACGCCGGACTCGCCGACTCCGCGCACGTGTTCACCGGCGAGATCCACTTCTCCGACCAGGAACACTTCTACCTGGAGACGCACGCGGCGCTCGCCCACATCGACGAGAGCGGCCAGGTGTTCGTGCAGAGCAGCACCCAACACCCCTCGGAGACCCAGGAGATCGTCGCCCACGTCCTTGGTCTGCACAGTCACGAGGTGACCGTGCAGTGCCTGCGGATGGGCGGCGGTTTCGGGGGCAAGGAGATGCAGCCGCACGGCTTCGCGGCCGTCGCGGCGCTCGGTGCCAGGCTCACCGGACGCCCGGTCCGGCTGCGCCTCAACCGGACCCAGGACCTGACCATGTCCGGCAAGCGGCACGGGTTCCACGCCGAGTGGCGGATCGGCTTCGACGCCGACGGACGCATCCGGGCCCTGGACGCCACGCTGACCGCGGACGGCGGCTGGAGCCTGGATCTGTCCGAGCCGGTGGTGGCCCGCGCCCTGTGCCACATCGACAACACCTACTGGATTCCCAACGCCCGCGTCACCGGCCGCATCGCCAGGACCAACAAGGTGTCCAACACCGCCTTCCGCGGCTTCGGCGGCCCGCAGGGCATGCTGGTGATCGAGGACATCATGGGCCGGTGCGCGCCCCTGCTCGGCCTCGACCCGATGGAGCTGCGGGAGCGGAACTTCTACCAGCGGGGCCAGTCGACGCCGTACGGCCAGCAGGTCGTCCAGCCCGAGCGGATCGCCGCCGTCTGGCAGCAGGTCAAGGAGAACGGCGGCGTCGCCGAGCGCCGGCGGGAGATCGCCGCGTTCAACTCCGCGCATCCGCACACCAAGCGGGCGCTCGCGGTCACCGGCCTCAAGTTCGGCATCTCCTTCAACCTCACCGCCTTCAACCAGGGCGGCGCGCTCGTCCTGATCTACAAGGACGGCTCGGTCCTGATCAACCACGGCGGCACCGAGATGGGGCAGGGTCTGCACACCAAGATGCTGCAGGTGGCCGCGACCACCCTGGGCATCCCGCTGCACAAGGTGCGCCTCGCCCCGACACGGACCGACAAGGTGCCCAACACCTCCGCCACCGCCGCGAGCGCCGGCGCGGACCTCAACGGCGCGGCGGTGAAGAACGCCTGCGAGCAGCTGCGCGAGCGGCTCCTGCAGGTGGCCGCCACCCAACTGGGGTCGAGCGCCTCGGACGTACGCATCGTCGAGGGCGTCGCGCGCGCCCTGGGCAACGACACCGAGCTGGCCTGGGACGACCTGGTGCGCACCGCGTACTTCCAGCGGGTTCAGCTGTCGGCGGCCGGGTTCTACCGGACGGAGGGGCTGCACTGGGACGCGAAGACGTTCCGGGGTACGCCGTTCAAGTACTTCGCCCACGGCGCCGCGGCGGCCGAGGTGGAGGTGGATGGCTTCACGGGCGCGTACCGCATCCGGCGCGTTGACATCGTGCACGACGTCGGCGACAGCCTGTCCCCGCTGATCGACATCGGTCAGGTCGAGGGCGGCTTCGTGCAGGGCGCGGGCTGGCTGACCCTGGAGGACCTGCGCTGGGACGCCGGTGACGGTGCGGGCCGAGGGCGTCTGCTCACCCAGGCCGCGAGCACGTACAAGCTGCCGAGCTTCTCGGAGATGCCCGAGGAGTTCCACGTCACGCTGCTGGAGAACGCCTCGGAAGAGGGCGCGGTGTACGGGTCCAAGGCGGTCGGCGAGCCCCCGCTGATGCTGGCGTTCTCGGTGCGCGAAGCGTTGCGGCAGGCCGCCGCGGCGTTCGGGCCGAGCGGTGTCGCCGTCGACCTGGCCTCGCCCGCGACGCCGGAGGCGGTGTTCTGGGCGGTGCAGGCCGCGCGTGAGGGCGACGCCTCATCGAACGGTCACGCACGCGAGGGAGTTGCCGCGGTCAGCCCCTCCGGCAACGGGCTGCGCGGGCCTGCTGTGGACGGTACGGCGCACCCCGGCGCGGAAGCGTTGAGCGGTGCCTGACATGACGTGGGTCGCCGCGGTCGCGCGGTTGCGGGCACGCCGGGAGCCCGGCGTCCTGGTGACCGTCGCGACCGTGCGCGGCCATGCGCCGCGCGAGGCCGGTGCGAAGCTCGTCGTGGGGCTCAGCGAGACGTGGGGCTCGATCGGCGGCGGCAACGTCGAGGCCGTCGCGATCGACCGGGCCCGGGAGATGATCGGCGCGGCCGAGCCGGAGCCGGAGCTGCTCGACTTCGCCCTCAACGACAAAGTGACCAACCGTCATGGAGTGCAGTGCTGCGGCGGCACGGTGTCGGTGCTGCTCGAACCGCTGCCGGTGGTACGGGCGGTCGCGGTCTTCGGCGTCGGGCACGTCGGTCTCGAACTGGCGCGCATCCTCGCCCGTCAGGACCTCGACCTCCATCTGATCGACAGCCGCTCCGAGATGCTCGCCGAGAAGCGGCTCGACGTGCTGGCGGACGCGGTGGCGCAGGTCCACACGCATCACACGCCACTGCTGCCCGAGGAGGTTCTCGACCAGCTGCCGCACGGCACCCACGTCCTGATCATGACCCATGACCACGCCGAGGACGCCGCTCTCTGCGACGCCGCCTTGCGCACCACGCGACTCGGCTCGATCGGGCTGATCGGGTCGGCGGCCAAGTGGGGGCGGTTCCGCAAGCGCCTCGCCACCGAGGGCGGTCATGACGAGGCCACCATCAACCGGATCAAGACCCCGATCGGGCTTGCCGCCATCACCGGGAAGGATCCCGCCACCATCGCCGTGAGCGTCGCCGCCGATCTGCTGCGCGCCTTCGCGTCCGAGGGGAACGACCCTGGCGTTGCCGCCCCGCGCTTGGACGTTCCGCCAGGTCAGGCGTTTTCGCAGGTCACATCGGGTGGCGTAACTCCGGCGAAATGATGGGGCAGTAGCGTCGCCGCCGAATCCGGGGCCGGTCACGGCCCGCGACGAGGAGGCGGTGGAGCCATGGGCCAGGAGGCGACCGGGGGCGACGTGGGGTGGGGCGGCGCGGGAGAACCGCCACGGGCGACCGGCACGTCCTCAGACTCGCGTGCGCAGCGCGCCCGCAGGCTCGCCGACCTGCTGCGCCAGCAGATCATCGGCGGCGCCTTCGAGGACGGCCGACTGCCCGAGGAGCACGCGCTGGCCCGGAGCCTGGACGGCTCGCGCAACGCGGTCCGCGCGGCACTCGACCTCCTGCGGGCCGAGGGACTGATCACCCGACGGCGCGGGGTGGGCACCCGCGTGGTGACCGCGAAGTACGGCCATGGACTCGACCGTCTCACCGGCCTCGCCGAGACGCTGAACGGCTACGGCGCGGTCCGCAACGAGGTGCGCGTCGCGCGCCTCGTGCCCGCGCCTCCCCGCTCCGCGCTCGAACGCCTTCGCCTGCCCGACACCAGCCCGGCCGTCCACCTGGAGCGGCTGCGACGGCTCGACGGCGAACCGCTCTCGGTCGATACGACATGGCTCGCCCCGGACATCGGAACGCCCCTGCTGGAGCGCGATCTCGCCGGGCGCGACGTGTTCGACCTCATCGAGGAGGTCATCGGCGGTCCTCTGGGCTACGCCGACGTCACCGTGCACGCCATCACCGCCGACCGTGACTCGGCCGACCTGCTCGGCATCCGGGACGGCGCGCCGCTCTTCGCCATCGACCGGCTCACGCACCTGCCCGACGGGCGCCCGGTCGACGCCGAGTCACTGCGCGTCCGCGCCGACCGGTTGACGCTGAGCACGTCCCTGCACCGGGGGCCCCGATGAACGCGGCCTTTCAGGTGGACACGTCCACGGCGGTTCTCCTGGCCCTCTTCGGCCTGGCGGGCGGCATCGGCATCACCGCGGTCGGGCCCGGCGGCGTGCTGCCCACCATCGGCATGTTCCTGTTCACCGGCCTGTCCCCCGCCACCGTGGCCGGTACCGCCATCGCCACGCACGTCGCGACCGGGGCCCTGGGCACCGCCGCGTACGTACGCTCCGGCCAACTCCGCGACCCGGCGACCCGGCGCGCCGCTCTCCTCCTCTGCGCCACGGCCCTGGTGGGCACGCCCCTGGGGGTCCTGCTCAACAGAGCGGTCGAGGGCCGGGCGTTCGGCGTGCTGCTCGCCGCGGCGGTGACCGTCACCGCGCTCCTGACGTGGATCCGCGAGCGGCGTGTCCGGCGTGCCGGGGACGACGGGACCGCACCCGTGCGGCTGCCCGCCCGACTCGCCGCGCCGCTGGGCCTGGTGGTCTCGACCGCCGCGGGGCTCTTCGGGCTCGGCGGCCCGATGCTCTCCGTTCCCCTCCTCATCCTGTGCGGGCTCCCCGTCCTGCCCGCGCTCGCCGTGGCACAGGCCCAGTCCGTGGTGATCGCCTCGCTCGGTACGGTCGGTTATCTGCTCGGCGGCGACGTGAACTGGCCGCTGGCCGCGCTCATCGGTGTGCCCGAACTGATCGGCGTACTCATCGGCTGGAAGATCGCCCGTCGCGTGCCCGCACAGCGGCTCAAGACGGCCTTGATCGCCATGCTCCTGCTGGTGGCCCCTTACCTGGCGTTCCACTCCTGACCGGCGTCAGGCATCGCGTATCCGGTATCAGGCGTCCAGGACGAGGTCGGAGGCCGGGACCGACTGGCAGGTCAGGACGGTCTCCTCCGGCAGGTCGTCAGGTACGCGCACGAGCGAGGTGGCCCGGCCGGTGAGCACGGTGCAGGCGCAGCTCTCGCACTGTCCGACGCGGCATCCGCTCGGCAGGGACACACCCGCGCGTTCGCCGAGTTCGAGCAGGCTGCCGTCCGTCGTACGCCAGGTGACGGAGCGTCCGGAACGGGCGAAGCGCACCGCGAACTCGGCGTCGTCCGGGACATCGACCTCCCGGGGTGCGGAGCGGAAGCGCTCGCTGAAGATCTCGAAGCGCGGTACACCGCGGGCCCGCAGCCCCTCGGTGAGCGCGTCGAGCATCGGCAGCGGTCCGCACAGGTAGAAGCGGGCGCGGCGGGCGATCAGTTCGGGGTCGATGTCATCGGCGGTGATGAAGCCGCGGCGTTCGTGGTCCCGGCCGAGTACGTCGTCCGCGCCGGGGGCGGTGTAGTGGTCGATGATCCTCAACGCCCTTACCCGACCCCGCAGTTCGTGCAGGCGGGTACGGAAGGGGTGATCGGCGGAGTTGGTGTTGCCGTGGTGCAGGACCACCTCGGGGACCGTGCCTCCGCTCGCGGCGAGCGTCTCCAGATAGCTCATGAAGGGGGTGACGCCGATGCCTCCCGCGAGCAGCACCACGGGGGTGGCGGTGTCCGAGGGGATGCGGAAGGTGCCGCCCGGCGCGGACAGGTGCAGTCGGCTGCCGGCCCTCAGTTCCTCGTGGACGTACGTGGAGAAGGATCCGTCGGGGACATGCCGGACGGCCAGGTCGTAGGAGGTACGGGCGGGTGCGGTCGCCGGGCCGGTGAGCGAGTAGCTGCGGCCGAGCGAGGGATGCCGTGCCGCGCCGGAGGCGTCCTCGGCGTGCACCGTCACGTGCTGGCCCGGCCGGTAGTCCGGCAGCGGTCCGCCGTCGGCGGGCTCCAGACGCAGGGTGCGTACGCCGCTTCCCTCGGCGCCCACGGCGGTGACCGTGAAGGGGCGGGTGCCGCTCCAGGTGCCGTCGGAGGGCAGTGGCCGGATCTCGCACACCGAGGCGCGCAGCGGCACCGAACCGCTCAGCGGGTCGCTTCCCTCATAGCCGATCAGACGGTTGAGGTTGCTGCCCTCCCCGCTCACCGGGTCCGCGCCGGGCAGGGCCAGGTCGGGGGCGTCCTGCCACCAGCCGTACTCGCTGACCACCACCGACGGGTGCAGCGAGCCGTCGAAGCGGGCCCGCAGGCGGATGCCGCCGAGGCGCGTGGACAGTTCCACCCACTGTCCCTCGCTGATGCCTCGCGCCGCCGCCGCCTCGGGGCTCATGTCCACGCAGGGGTCGGGCGAGCGGCGGCGCAGCGTGGTGAGGGACCGGTGCTGGCTGTGGACGAAGTGGCCGTGCTTGGCGCAGGTGAGGACGAGCGGGAAGGCCGCGTCGGGCTCGACCGGCGAACGGTGCTCGGGGACGGCCGGGTGGCCGTGTTCCCACAGGCGCTCCGAGTAGAGCTCGACCCTGCGGGTGGGCGTGCCGAAACCGGCCACGGCCTCGCCGCCGGGCGCCGCGGGCTCGCCCGTGCGCCGGGCGTACTTCCGCAACGCGCGGGGGCGCGGCACCCGCACCCCGCCCGGCCTCCCGCGCAACTCGCCCACGGTCAGGCCGAGCGGCTCCAACTGCCAGTTCCAGGCGGCCTCGACGTCACCGCCGAAGAACTCCTCGCCCATCCCCAGGCGGCACGCCAGGTCGAAGACGACCTCGGTGTCGGAGCGTGACGTGCCGACCGGTTCCGTCAGGCGCGGCCGCAACTGGGTGTGCTCCTGGGCCCGGTGGTCGATCTCGAAGCCGAAGCGCAGTGCCTCGTGCTCGTAGGCGCTGTTCACCGGCAGCACGATGTCCGCGGTGGTGCTGGTCGGGTTGGCGAACAGGTCCAGGTGCACCTGGAACTCGAGGGAGCGCAGTGCCCGTGCGACGCGGTCGGAGTCGGGCTGCGCCACCACGAGGTTGGAGCCGAATCCGATCAACGCCCTCACCGCGTACGGCTCTTGGGTCTCGATGGCGCGGCACAGGTCGCCCGCGTTGACGTAGCCGGAGGCAGGCGGGCCGAGCGGGTGCTTGTCGATACCGAGCGCCTTGGCGCGCTGCTCGGGCGCGAGCTGGCCGGCCCAGGTGGCCGGGTTGTAGGGCGGCGGGGGCACCAGGTGGTTGCCGCCTTCCGTGTCGTAGGACCCGGTCAAGGCGTACAGCGTGGCCAGCGCGCGCTCGGTCTGGGCGGCGTTGGCGCTCTGGCCGACGCCGGTCCAGCCGTAGTACGTCACCGAGCGGGCGGCGCCGATCTCCTCGGCGAGCGCCCGGATCTCCGGCTCGGGGATCCATGTCGTGTGCGCGACGCGCTCGGCGGGCCACTCGGCGCAGGCCCGCGCGTACCTTTCGAAGGCGGGTTCGCAGAGCACGGAGCCGCGCAGGGTGCGCACGCGGTGGGCGCCGCGGAGCGCGAACCGTTCGGGCGACCGGGCCGCCGCGTGGGTGTCGTAGGCCCGTGGCCCGTCGTCCGCCTCGTCCCAGACGACGAACCCCTGGGTCTCGGCGGCCAGTTCGTCGGCCCGCAGGAAGCGTCCGTTGTCGCGGCGCACCAGCAGGGGGCCGTTAGTCCACGTGCGCACGAACTCCTCGTCGTACGAACCGTTCTCGATCAGGAGGTGGGCGAGGCCGAGGGCGAGTGCGGCGTCCGTGCCCGGCCTCACGCGCAGCCAGTGGTCGGCGCGCAGCGCGCTGGTGGACCGGCGCGGGTCGACGACGGCGAGCCGCATGCCGCGCGCCTGTGCGGCGGAGACGGCGGCGGACTGGGAGAGCCAGGTCTTGGCCGGGTTGAAGCCCCACAGCAGGGCGAGGTCGGCGTGCGCGTAGTCCGGCGGGGGAAGCGGGGTGCCGAAGGTGAAGGCGTGCGCGAAGTCCTTGTGCCAGTTGCAGATCTCGGCGCTGTACACCGTGTTCGGGCTGCCGAAGAGGCGGATGAACCGTTCGATCCACTCGGTCGCGTCGGACACCATGGTGCCGCTCGGGGTGGCCACCGCGAAGGCGACCGCCTCGGGGCCGCTCTCCGCCGCGATCTCGCGCATCCGCTCGGCGATCTCGTCGAGCGCCTCGTCCCAGGAGATGGGCCGCCAGCCCGGGTCGGGGTGCGACTTGGGGTTCGTGCGCCGCAGGGGCGTCGTCAGCCGCCGCGTGCTGTGTGCGATCTCGGGCGCCGACTTCCCTTTTGGGCACATCGCCGCGCCGGTCGGATGCTCCGGATCGGGCCGTACGTCGGTGATGCGGCCGTCCGTCACGGTGTAGATGGCCCCGCACCGCGACTTGCACAGGGTGCAGAAGCTGCGCCTCTCCTCGATCACGGCGGGGACCTCCGAACACGGGCCGGTGTCATCACTGCTCCACCCACCATGGAACACCCGCCCGCACTCCCGATCGGGCGGCCGATGGTCCCCGATCGGGGCGCGCAAGTCCTGTCCCGGCCGGTGCGGAGGGCCCGGGCCTGGGCGCTTGCGGCGAGCTGGCCGGGTCCGTCAAGGCCGATTGCGGAGGAAGCAGCCCTGCCAGTGCGGGAGGGCGCTCAGGATCCGGTGACGTGCGCAGGAGGCCACCGCGCGAGCGCATACGTTACCCACGGGCCTACGGTACGACGACAGCGGAGAGGAACCCGATGAAGATCGTGATACCCGGAGGAACCGGTCAGGTGGGTGCGGTCCTGAACCGCGCTCTGACCGCCGCGGGCCATGAGGTCGTGGTACTCACCAGACGGCCGCAAGGTGAACGCGAAATCCGCTGGGACGGCAGGACCACGGGACCGTGGGTGGAGACGCTGGACGGCAGCGACGTCGTGATCAACCTGGCCGGACGCAGCGTCAGTTGCCGCTACACGGCGACGAACCTGCGGGCCATGATGGACTCGCGCGTCCACTCCGCCGAGGTGGTGGGCGAGGCGATCGCAGCCGCCTCCCGGCCTCCTCGCATCTGGCTTCAGATGAGTACGGCCACCATCTACGCCCACCGCTTCGACGCGCCCCACGACGAGGCGACCGGCGTGATCGGCGGTGGAGAACCCGGTGTGCCGGGCTACTGGGCCTACAGCGTCGAGATAGCCAAGAACTGGGAGCAGGCACAGGAGCGGGCCGAAACCCCGCACACGCGCAAGGTCGCCCTGCGATCCGCCATGGTCATGAGCCCCGACCCCGGCGGCGTCTTCGACGTCCTGCTGCGACTGGCACGGCTCGGGCTCGGCGGCCCTGTCGCGGGTGGCGCGCAGTACGTGTCCTGGATCCACGCCGCCGACTTCGTCCGTGCGGTCGAGTTCCTGATCGACCGGGACGACATCGCGGGTCCGGTGAATCTCGCCGCACCCGAGCCCCTGCCGCACCGCGCGTTCATGCGCGCGCTGCGCACCGCGTGGGGCGTCCCTGTGGGCCTGCCCGCGACCAAGTGGATGGCCGAGCTCGGCGCGTTCGCGCTGCGCTCGGACACCGAGCTGCTCCTGAAGAGCCGTCGCGTGGTCCCCGGCCGACTGCGCGAGGCGGGCTTCGCCTTCGACCACGCCGACTGGCCGGAGGCCGCCGACGACCTCGTACGGCGCGTACGCGGTGAACGCGGTTCTCGGCGGGCGGGGCGTGGGCGTCGGCCGGCTGCGTGAACCGGCCGTACGACTCGGTGCGCGCCGGGACACCTCACGCCGCACTCGGCCCGACGCGCGGGCGGCAACGCCGTAGCTCGGGGGACGGCCTGCCCGTCACGAGTTCTTCCGCGACGAGCCGTCCGGCCGTGGGCGCCAGGGTGATGGCGGAGTGCATGACGGCGACGTAGAGGGATCGATCGGGTGTCGCGTAGCCGATGAGGGGGCCGGGCGCGGGCATGGGGCGGCTGCTGGTGCGGTAGTCCAGCAAGCGGCACTGGTCGCTTCCGTGGAAGGCCCTCTTCAGGCGTTGTAGTGCGGCTTGCGCGGTCTGCTCCATCGGTGTCGCGCCGCCTTCGCCCGGGCCCACGGGCAGCAGGAGTTCGCCGTCCCTGCTCTCTCGGACCTCCAGACCTGGGCTGTCCACGATGGTCTTGACCAGGCCGGGCGGTGCCGACACCCGCACCAGGGTGGCCGGGGATGCGGCGATGGGGAGGTCGATGGCCAGCGGCTGGCAGAGTCCTGGGACGTTGGTCCCGGCCGTGAGGACGACGGTGGTGGCGGTGTGGAGTCCTCTCGACGACACCACTCCCCCGACGCGCCCGTCGACCAGGTGCAAGGACGTGACGGCGGTTTCGCGGAGGACGGTTGCTCCGTGGGCCTCCGCGGCGGACACCAATGCCCGGGTCAAGGCCCTGGGGTCGACGCCCGCGTCGCTCGGGGTGTGGACGGCCCGGTCGGGTGGGTCGCGCAGGTTCGGTTCCAGGCAGGCGATGTCACCGCGCCCGACGCGCGTCTGGCCGGGTCGCAGCCGTGCGTCGTCAGGCGGTGCGGCGGCCCACGACAGGGAGCCGGTCCTGCGGAGGGTGACCTGGGGCAGTTCGGCCTCGAGGCGTCGGTAGTCCGCCACGACGTACTCACGCAGGTCCAGCGCGCCGCCGGGCCACTCGCCCACCGAGCCTCCGATCCAGGCGAAGGAGGCTCCCGTGACTCCGGCGGCCGCCGTGGGTTCTTGCTCGAACAAAGTGACCGGGACGCCACGGCGTGCCAGGTGGTAGGCCACGGAGGAGCCGACGATGCCCGCACCCACGACGACGACGTCTGACATGAGGTCCCTCCGATGAGCCGTGCCGCCACCCTCTGGCCGCGACCAGCCAGAGGGTAGTGGGCCCGTCGCACGGCTGCGCGGATTATCAGGTGGTGATGGTGGCGACGGGTGCGAGGCCGTAGGTGCGGGCGTAGCCGTTCTCGGTGCCGACCAGGAGGTCGATGACCTCGAAGTAGCGGTCCCAGAACGGGGTTTCGCGCAGTGCGTCGATGAGGAGCTGGTAGGCGCGGTGGTCATCGGCTTCCCACACCCAGACGTCGGTGACGCGCGCGGAGTAGAACTCCGTGTCGTAGAAGCGCGATCGGACGCCGGTGGTCTTGGCCTCGATCACCGGCAGGACCTGGGTGGTGAAGACGTGCACGCGTTCCTGGACGGTCAGGGCGAGCCACTCGGGTGTGGTCTTGACCAGGATGAATGCCGTGACCGGCGGTTCGGTCTCGTCAGCGGACATGAGGGTGCCTTCCATGTGGCGGGTGGTCTTGGTGCGCCGGGCTCTCCGTGTTCCGGCGCCGGGTGCTGAACTTCAGGCGAGGACCGCGGGCTTGAGGGTCCGGGCGCACCACTGCTCGAAGGTGGTGCTCCCCGTGGTGTCCGGGGTGCGGGTGACTCCGGCGTCGAGCCCCTCGTCCTTGGCCCGCTTCATGTCGACGACGCCCTGGACGAACGCCTCGTTGAGGCCGTAGCCGAGGAGGGTGGTGTACAGCTCGTCGAGCGGCTGGCGTGCGTAGCGGACGGGGCGGCCGAGCTGTTCCGTCATGATGCGGGCCAGGTCGTTGGGGGACAGATCCTGCGGCCCGAGGACCGGGACGCTGTCGGTGCCGGTCCACGAGCGGTCCAGGAGCAGGTCGGCGGCGGCCGCCGCGATGTCGGCGACGGCGACGAAGGGCGCCTTGCGGTCGGCGTCAGCGGCGTCGGTGAAGACGCCCTGCTCGCGGATCGACGCGGCCTCCTCCAGGAGGTTCTCGAAGAAGGACGGGTTGGCGAGGGCCCGGTAGGCGACACCGGAATCGGCGATGAGGTCGTCCGCGGCGAGGGTGGCGGTGACGAGACCGGCCCGGTCGGCGAGCGGGGTGCCTCGGCCGAGCGCGGAGACGCCGACGACGTGGCCGACTCCGTGGGCGGCGAGCGCCTTGACGGCGGGACGGGTGAAGCCGCTGTAGGCGTCGTGCGGAGTGCGGGAGGCGTCCGGCGGGACGAGCCAGAAGACGGCGTCCGCGCCCTCGAAGGCCCGGTCGAGGACCTCGGCCTCCGCGTGCGAGCCGGTGACCACGTCGACGCGGCCGTGCGCCGCGTCGGGAAGCCGGGCGGGATCGCGCACGATCACGCGCAGTTCCTCGCCCGCGGCGGGGGCGGCCGCCAGGAGCCGGGTGAGCAGGTGACGGCCGATGTTCCCGGTGGGAGCGGTAATGACAATCAAGGAAACCTCGCAGGTCGTGCCGGTTCGGTACGTCCCTCATCCTGCGGAGGAGCCCCGTGCTGCCACAATGGGAACTTCGGCACGGAATCATTGACTGAAATGGAATAACGCTGGTGAGCAGCACGGATCCCGTCATCGACGCCAATCTCGCCATCGCGCTCGACGCCCTGCTGGCCGAGCACAGCGTGACGCGCGCCGCCGCGCGCCTGCACACCTCGCCCGCCGCCATGAGCCGGACCCTCGCCCGGCTGCGTCGCATCCTTCAGGACCCGCTTCTGGTCCGGGCGGGACAGACCATGGTCCCGACTCCTCGCGCCCTGGCCCTGCGGGAGGAGGCCGCCACGGTCGTACGCAGCCTCGGCGCGCTGCTCAGCCCCGGCGCGAGCGTCGACCCCGCCGGCCTCCGCAGCACCTTCACCCTTCAGGCCGCCGACGTGGTCGGCGCGGCACTGGCCCCCGAGTTGCTGCGGCTCGCCCGGCGGGAGGCGCCGGGGGTCTCGTTCCGGATCCGGGCGGAGGAACTGGAGGCCGGGCCCGCGCTGCGTGACGGCCGGATCGACCTGGAGATCGGGTCCATCGATCACGTGGACCCCGAAACCCAGGTCGAGGAGCTGGTCGGTCTCCGCATGGTGGCGGCCGTGCGGCCCGGCCATCCGCTCGCCGAAGGGCCGCTGACGCCCGCCCGGTTCGCGGCCGCCGAACACGTGACGGTCAGCCGCCGCGGCCGGTTCACCGGCCCCCTCGACACCGCCCTGTCCGAACACGACCTCCATCGGCGGGTCAGCGTCGTCCTCCCCAGCCACCTGGCCGCGATGACCCTCGCCGCCCGCAGCGACGTCGTCTGCCTCGTACCCGCCGCGCTTCCCGGGGCCGCACCCTCACCCCTCACCCGTGACGCCGAAACTCTCGGGCTGCGTCTCCTCGACATCCCCCTGGAGCTGCCACCGCTGACCATCGGCATGGCCTGGCACCCCCGGCACACGGCCGACGGGGCCCACCGTTGGCTCCGCGACACCGTCCGCCGCGCCCTGCGTGCACCGGCAGCGGCAGCGGCTCCTGAGGTCGGCGCGGAGCGCGACGGTCAACGGTGAGCCGCGCCGCCCGGCAGCGCGTTGTCCAGGAGGATCTCCGCCGCCGCCCTGGCATGCCGTCCGTAGTCCGCGTCGCCGAGCACCATGGCGCGGCTCGCTGCCCCATCGGCGAGGGTGACCAGTTGCTCGGCGAGTGCGGCGGGCTCGCGGCAGCCGAGTTCCGTCACCAGTGCGGTCACCAGCCGCGCCATCAGCAGTTTCTGTTCGCGGGCGTAGGAGTGCACCTCACTGTCCGGGTCGGGGAACTCCGCGGCGGCGTCGATGAACGGGCATCCTCGCACGGGAGTTGAGCCCGGCGCGGTCTCGCTGAACAGCCCGAGGATCCGTTCGCGCGCGGGGACGTCCTCGCGGGTCAGCGCGCTTTCCAGGGTGTGCCCGGTCGAGGCGAGGTCTTGCAGGTGGGCGATGACCAGGTCGTTCTTGGTCCGGAAGTGCGCGTAGAGGGTGCGCTTGGACACCGGCGCCTCGTCGGCGACCTGCTCCATGCCCGTCGCGTTGATCCCTTGGGCGGCGAAGAGGCGGGCGGCGGCGGTCAGGATGCGTTCGCGTCCCCCGCGCCCCTGTCGTCGTGACGTCTCAGGCACCGTACTCATGACGGAAGTATACGCACTCGTTTACTTAAGGGCGGATGGCTTGCTAGGGTTCCTCGCAGGTAAACGGTCCCGTTTACCTATCTCGTTTACCTACGAATCGTCGAGGAGTGCTTCTGTGAGCCCAGCGATTTCCACCGAACTGAGCGACTACGCCGAGAAGTTGATACGCGGACGGCACGCGACACGGGCGTTCCGCTCGGAAGCGGTGCCCGAGGAGACCTTGCGCGCGATCTTCGCGCTGGCAGGTGCCGCGCCGTCCAACTCCAACGCGCAGCCCTGGCGCGTCGAGGTCACCAGCGGGGCGAGGCACCGACGCCTGGCCCGCGCCCTCCAGGCGGCCCACGCCGAACAGCGCACCTCGGTCGACTTCCCCTACTCCGAGGGCATGTACGCACCCGTCCACCAGGAGCGGCGGGCGGCGTTCGGCGCCGATCTCTACCGAGCGCTGGACATCGCCCCTGACGACCACGCGGCACGCGCGGCCTACGACGCGCGGAGCCTGCGCTTCTACGACGCGCCGCACGCCGCGTTCCTGTTCGTCACCGGCGACGGCGGGGCGCGCCTGGCCGCCGACGTCGGCGCCTACATGCAGACGCTGCTCCTGGCCATGACCGCGTACGGCGTGGACAGCTGCCCGCAGGGTCTGCTCAGCTTCTACGGCGACACCATCCGCGACGAACTCGGCGTAACGGAAGGCAAGTTGCTCGTCGGTGTCTCCTTCGGCTACGCCGACGCGAGCGCTCCGGTGAACCGGGTCACCACGGAACGGGCCGCCCTCGAAGCGACGACTGCCTTCCACAGCTAGGCGAGCCCGAGGCGTACCTGTACAGCCTCACCCCGAGGCGGTCGGTCCGCTGCCCGGTGGGCTTGAATGGCCCCTCCACGCCTTCGAGTTGCTCCTCATGAACCTCGCGCGCGCCGCGGCCTCGGACGGGTTCCCGCAGTCGGCGTCGGGGAAGGAACAACATCAACTGACCGGCCGGTCAATTTTCAACCACCGAGGCAGGAGGTTGGCATGACGCGATTACTCAGAGCCCCCCGTCCAGTGAGAAATCCTGAAACGTCCGACGAGGAGGGAGACATACCACCACCGAGGTGGAGCCTCCCCACGCGCATCGCGTTCCGTTTCTTCCTGGTGTACGTCGTTCTGTTCTTCCTGTCCGAGTCGCGGATCATGTACGCGCTGGTGGGGGTCTTCGGCAGCGAGCTGCCGGTGGACGCCCAGACCCGGCAGTACCACACCGTTCGCCCGATCGTCACCTGGGTGGCGGAGCACCTCCTTCACGTCGAAGCGCCCCTCATCGAACCGGTGTTGAGCGGCGACCAGGCGTTCTTCTGGGTACTTGCCCTGTGCTGGTTCCTCGCCGCCCTGCTCGTCACGGTGGTGTGGACGGCGCTCGACCGGCAACGGCCGCACCACGAAACGCTCTTCAAGTGGTTCTTCGTCGTGGTCCGGATGTGCCTGGCAGCGCAATTGTTCACTTTTGGATTCGCCAAGGTCTTTCCGCTACAGATGTCGCTGCCGCTGACCAGGCTGGTGGAGCCCTTCGGGGACTTCGGCATGCAGAACGTGCTCTGGACGCAGGTCGGAAGCTCGCAGCCCTACGAGATCCTGCTCGGGTGCGCCGAGGTGACCGCCGGGCTCCTGCTCGTCGTTCCCCGGACCGCCCTCCTGGGCGCGCTCCTGGCCGCGATCGAGATGACGCAGGTGCTCGTCCTGAACTTCACCTACCAGGTGCCCGTGAAGCTCTTCACGTTCCATCTGCTCCTGTTGAGCCTGATCCTGGTGGCTCCGCACGCGATGCGGCTGGCCGCGTTCTTCGTCTCCGACCAAGGCGTCGGACCAGTTGCCCGGCCGCAGTTGTTCCGCACGCGCAGGGCCCTGAGGCTGGCGCTGGCGGGCCAGTTGCTGTTCGGGGGGTGGCTGGCCGCCTCCCAGGTGCACGAGGACTGGAAGCGATGGGACGTCGTCGGGACATCGGGGCCGAAGCCTCCGCTGTACGGCATCTGGAACGTCGTGAAGTTCACCTCGGACGGTCAGGACCGCCCTCCCCTGACGACCGACGTCGAACGCTGGAACCGATTCATCGTCGACACGATGCACCCCTACCAACCGGGCCCCGTGTCCAGCCAGCGCATGGACGGCTCCATCGTCGACTACGCGGCCACCTTCGCCCCCGCCAAGCGCGCGATCATGCTGGCCCGCGTCGGCGACCCCGCCTGGTCCGGCCGACTGACCTTCGCCCGGCCCACGGGGGACAAGCTCACGCTGGACGGCGTCCTGGGCAAGGAGAAGGTGCACATCGAGCTGGAGAAGGTCGACATCGACTCCTTCCCGATCAGCCGGGACGGCACGCGGTGGGTGCAGGACATGCCGTACGCACCACGCCTGCAGCCCCGTTGACCCACTCCTGGCCGACGGGATCGTGAGTCTGTCCGGCTCACACGGTGAAGACGGTGAAGGCGCCGCGACCCGGACGGGGGACGGCGCCTTCACCCACTGCGGCGGACGGTGCGCTCAAGAGGCGCGACGGACCCGCCAGAGCCACGCGGCCGTGCCGACGATCAGGGCGGTCATCGCCAGGTTGGCCACCAGCGCCGGGGCGTCGCCCGACGGGCCGCCGCTGGAGAGGTTCCAGCTCGCGATGACCGCGCTGGGGACGACGGCGGCCAGCAGCACGCCGGTGGTCTTCTGCACGGCGGTCCAGTGCACCGAGGTGCACAGGAGTATCGCGCCGGTGAGGCGGGACAGGAAGCCGATCAACGGCCCGGGCTGGTCGGAGAAGGCCACGACGAAGGGGAGCGACAGGGCGAGCATCAGGAGCGGGACCAGGGGGTGCACCTTGCCGTGCCGGACGGGCGCGGGGACACCGCTCCGGTCCGGGGCCCCGGCCGCCCCGTACCCGTTCCCCGCCTCGGCCAGCGCCGTCGCCGCGATCGTGCGGGGGTCCCCCAGCTCCGCCAGGATCTCGCCGATCGCGGTGTCGGGGCGCTCGGCGCGCGTCACCTCGATGTGTTCGGCGAGGTCGGCGAGGAGTTCCTGACGGCGGTCGGCGGGGAGCACGAAGGTCTCGCGCTCGACGGCGGAGAGGTAGTCGCGTACGGGATCGGCAGAGGTCTTCATGCGGGGTCTCCGGTGGAGGGGGGCGGGGTGGTCAGGAAGGCGTCGACGGCGTCGCGGAAGCCGGGCCAGACGCGGGTGAACTCGTCGAGCGCGGCCCGGCCGCTGTCGGTGAGGGCGTAGTAGCGACGGGGCGGCCCGGCGACGGACTCCTGCCAGGTGGTGGTGACCAGGTCGTCGCGGCGGAGCCGGGAGAGCAGCGGGTAGACCGTGCCCTGGCTGGTGGCCAGGGCACCCGAGTCCTCCAGGGCGTGGAGGAGTTCCACGCCGTAGCGGGGGCGGTCCCGCATCAGGGCGAGCACGCAGTACTCCAGGACGCCCTTGCGCAGTTGGGCCGCGGCCCGGGCCTGCTTGGTCGAATCACCTGGTTCCATGCGATGCAAGATACCTGGTGCGGCAAGTGGGTAGGGAAGGGGGGTGCCCGTCAAGGGAGGCAGTGTTCGAACAGCGCCTCGTACGACGCGTACGGATCGCCCTGGGGCGTGCGGCAGTGGCGGCGGCTCAGGTCTCCCCGCGCGCGGCGCGGTACTGCGTCGGCGACTGCCCCACCGAGCGGCGGAAGCGACGGGAGAAGTACAGCGGATCGCGATAGCCGACCCGCGCCGCCACGTGCGCGACGGGGAAGGAGGAGACCTCCAACAGCTCCCTGGCGGCCGAGATCCGCTGCCGCTCGACGTAGGCCATCACGCCCATGTGGAGGTGCCGGGCGAACAGGTGTGACAGCCGGGACGGTGACACACCTGCCAGAGCGGCCAGCGACCGCACGCTGTGCGGCTGGTCCAGCCGTCCGCTCACGTGTTCAACGACGGTCAGGACCCGGGGGTCGAGCCGGTCACCGTACGGGCGTCGCATGTCGCACCAGAGCAGCGCCTCCTCCACGGCGTTCATCCCGAAGAGCGCCGCGTTGCGCATCCGGCCGTGGTGGAACGTGACGGCCCTGGACAGCGCCGCGGCGACGCGCCCCGCCGGCTCGGGCGACAGGTCGAGCCGCCGGACGCCCGGCGCGACCTGGGGCCAGTCCAGGAGGCCCGCCCAGCTCGGGCGCGGGTGCACATGGACCCACAGGAGCTCCCATCCGTCCGCGCGTGGAGCCGTGCCGTAGTCGTGCGGCGTCCGGGGAGCGAGGGACACGACCGCGTGCCGATCCACCGTCAGGTCCGGGCCTGAGGGCACCCCGAACCGTCCGCTGCCGCCGACGGTGAGGATCAGCAGCCAGTCCGACGTGCCGCGGGGCCGCCTGGTCGCGTAGTCCCCACCCATCGCGAACCGTCCGGGCAGCAGTCGATCGACCTGCGGCGGCTCGGATTCCGGGCCCTGACGACCGCCTGAGCCGTCCGGCCGCGTCACGGCGACAGGATTCTCCATGTCCTCGCCCGCCCTCTCCATTCCGCGTCCCGTGCGGCGGGGACACGATCGACGCCATGACGACTCTGCGACCCCAGCACGCCGCGGTGAGCGAAGCGGACTACGGCCGGGACGGGGTGATCCAGGTGAACGGCCTGTTCACCGCCGGGGAGATGGACACCGTCCGCGTGGCCTTCACGGAACTGGTACGCCACGACCGTGCGGCGCTCGGCGCCGACGACGGCCTCGCGCCCGGCGACATCCTGTCCCGCTACCCGCGGTTCATGCAGCCGCACCGGCGCACCGACCTCGAAGTCGGGCGCCTGGCACGGCGTTTCATGATGGACGGCCGGTTGCTCGCCGTGGTGGAACGGCTGATCGGACCCGCTCACGGCGCGCAGTCGATGTTCTACTTCAAGCCGCCCACCGCCCGCGGGCAGGCCATGCACCAGGACAACTACTTCCTGCGCGCGCGTCCGCAGACGTGCCTCGCCGCGTGGATCGCCGTCGACGACTGCGACGCCGCCAACGGAGCCCTGTCCGTCGTCCCCGGCTCGCACGCCATGGAGGTGGTGTGTCCCGAGGAGGCCGACGCCGACGAGTCCTTCACCAGGGGGCTGGTCCGCCCGCCCGCCGGAACGCGTGCCGTGCAGACGTCCATGCGCCCCGGCGACGTGTTGTTCTTCCACGGAAGTCTGGTGCACGGCTCGCTGCCGAACACGACGGCCGACCGGTTCCGCCGTTCTCTGATCTTCCATTACGTGCCGCGGAGCAGCCGCGAGATCGCGTCGTGGTACCTGCCGTTGGTGGCCCCTGACGGGTCCGACCTCGTGATCGCGGCGGCGAGCGGCGGCGGCCCCTGCGGTGACGCCTGGAGGGGCGCCGCGCACTGAGCGCCTCGCCCGTGTCAGCCCGCCACGGCGGCGAGCGTGGCGCGCAGGTCGTCGGCCTCGGGCCGGTTGTGCGGGAGCCTGGCGAGGAGCGCGGCCATGCCGCAGGTGTCCGTGAGGGCCGAGAAGGCCAGTCCTCCCGCGACGCCCGCGGAGAGCCAGCGTGCCGCGGACCAGCGCTGTCCCGCGAGCAGTCCGGTCAGAACGAGGGATCCGGCGGCGAGGCGGACCTGGCGCTCCATGCCCCAGACGGGACGGGTGGTGGCGGCCCGGTGGGTGTCGTGGCCGAGCTCGGTCCAGGCGGCTGTGCCGCCGGTGAGGGTGGCGGCGTTGATGCCCTCTTCGACCAGGCGCGCGCAGGCGGTCCCGGAGCGCGCGCCGGAGGCGCACACGACGAGGAGGTCACCCCGGTCGGCGGCGGTCTTCAGGGCGGACAGGGCCGCGTCGAGGTGGACGAGGGGGATGTTGTGGGCGCCGGGCAGGTGGCCGGAGGCGTACTCGCCGGGGGTACGGACGTCGATGACGGTCAGCTCGTGGAGGCGGGCGTGGACCTGGTCGACGGTGAGGGTGGTGGGTGCCACGGGGATTTTCCTTCGCTGGGTAGGGGTTATCCCTTCGGTAAGATACCCGCGGGGGTATCTCGACGAGGGAGTGTGTGGTTGTGGAACTGGCGATGGCGGCTGAGGAATTGAAGACGGTGGTCAACCGGCTGCGCCGGGCGCAGGGGCAGATCGCCGGTGTGATCAAGATGATCGAGGAGGGGCGGGACTGCGAGGACGTGGTCACGCAGCTCGCGGCGGCGTCCCGGGCCCTGGACAAGGCGGGTTTCGCGATCATCGCGACCGGTCTGCAGCACTGCCTGACCGACGCGGACATGGCCGCCACGGGTGACCGTGAGCAGATGCGTGCGCGTCTGGAGAAGCTGTTCCTTTCGTTGGCCTGAGCGGCGACCGGGTCCTCGCGGGCGAGGGACGTGTCCCTCCTGTGGGCCGATTCAGACCACTGCGTCGATGAGCATGAACGCGGCCACGGCCAGCAGGACGACGGCGAAGGTGTGTTGCAGCCGGGTGCCTGTGACCTTGGCCGCCAGGCGTTTGCCGTCCCAGGCGGCGAGGATCGCGGCGCCGGTGAAGGGGCCGATCACCGCCCAGTCGAGACCCGAGTCGGCGGCGCCTCGGGTGGCCAGGGCGGCGAGCGAGTTCGCGGAGATGACCAGCAGGCTGGTGCCCACGGCTGCCTGCATCTCGAACGCCAGCACGGTGACGAGGGCGGGGACGGCGAGGAACCCGCCGCCGACGCCGAGCAGCCCGGTCAGCGCTCCCAGACCGGCTCCGGTCCCTGCGGCCTTCACGGGCCGCACCTTGGTCGTGCGGTCGCCGTCCGTCCGGGCGGGCCGCAGCATCTTGACCGCGGCGAGGGCCGCGACGGCGGCGAACACGGCGGTCAGCAGCGCTTGTGGCAGACGGGACGCGGCGGCGCCGGCCGCGGCGGCGGGCAGCAGTCCGGCCGCGGCGAACAGCGCGCCGGATTTCCAGCGGACGTTGCCGGTCCTGGCATGCGCGTACAGGGCGGTCAGCGAGGTGGCGGTGACGATGATGAGGCTGGCGGTGGTGGCGGCAGCCGGGGTGAAGCCGAGCAGGTAGATCAGCGCGGGGACGGCCAGGACACTGCCGCCGCCACCGAGCGCGCCGAGCGCGAGCCCGACCACCGCCCCGGCGATCAGGGCGAGGATCAGCACGCTCACGCTATGACACCGCTGCCGCCGCCCGTGCCGATGACCGGAAGGCCCTGGCGGGCCCAGGCGGTCATGCCGCCGCTGACGTCCGTGGCGTCGACGCCGCGCTCGGCCAGCAGCCTCGCGGCCTGCCGGGAGCGGTTGCCGGAGCGGCAGATCGCGATCACCGGCCTGTCCCGTGCCTCTCCGGGAAGAGGTGCCCCGGCCGTGAGCCGGGAGAGCGGCAGGTGCAGCGCGCCGGGCGCGTGCCCGGCCTGCCACTCCGGCGTCTCGCGGACGTCGAGCAGCACGGCCTCGCTGTCGCTGGTCCGCTGCCGGGCCTGTCGTGGGGTGAGGCGGCCGGGGCCGCGGCGAAGGAACGGGAACATGGTGGATCACTCCGTGCGGGGGTACTGGCGGGGAGGTGCGGGAGGGCTCGGTCAGCCGGTGCTGTCGGGGCGGGCGAGTACCAGCCCCGCGTCGGTGGCGGCGTCGAAACCGTCGTCGACGGCGACCACGTCACGGCCCGCGGCGTCCAGCAGGGAGGCGGCGATCGCCGCGCGCATCCCGCCCGCGCAGTGCACCCACACCGTCCCGTCCGGCACCTCGCCGACGCGGCCGTACAGCTCGTGGATCGGGATGTGGACCGATCCTTCGACGAAGCCGCCCGCGCGCTCGGAGTCCCGCCGTACGTCGAGGACCACCACGTCTTCCCCGCGCTCGCGCACTTGGGCGAGGTCGGCGAAACGGGCCCGGGGGAACGAGGCGAGCCGCTCACCGGCGCGGACCCAGTCGGCCGGGTCGCCCGTGGCGGCGGCGGCCGGGCGGTCGATGCCGACGCGGGCCAGCTCCCGCTGCGCGTCGGCGAGCTGTCCGGGTGTCCCGGCCAGCAGGGTGACGGGCTTGCCCCACGGGATCAGCCAGGCGAGGTAGGTGGCGAGCTTGCCCTCGCCCTCGAAGTTGAACGACCCCGCGACATGCCCCTCGGCGAAGGCCATGCGGCTGCGCAGGTCGACCACCCACTCCCCCGCGGCGAGGCGGGACGCGATCTCCTCGCCGTCCGCGCGCCCGGGCGGCGTGAGGTCGACGGGCGCGGGGCCCGCGGCGTTGGCGGGGCCCATGTGCGCGTAGTAGGCGGGCACGTCGTCGAGACCGGCGAGCAGCTCGGCGACGAAGGTGTCCACGTCCTGGGTCAGCGCGTCGTTGGTCTTGCGCTCCCGGCCGATCGTGGTCGCGTCACCCTCGGCCTGGGACGAGGAGCAGAAGCTGCCGAAGCCATGGGTGGGAAGGACCGGGACCTCGTCGTCCAGCTCGTCGGCCAGGCGGTGGGCGGACGCGTGCTGGGCGCGGGCCAACTGCTCGGTCAGCCTCGGTTCGACCAGGTCCGGACGGCCCACGGTGCCTATCAACAGCGACCCGCCGGTGAACACCGCCACGCCGCGCCCGTCATCGGTCAGGGCATAGGAGGTGTGGTGCGGGGTGTGCCCCGGGGTGGCGAGGGCTCGCAGCACGAGGCCCTCGTCGACCGTCACGGTGTCGCCGTCGGCGACGGGGACGCGCGCGAAGGACACGTGCGCCCCGGCGGGCACCAGGTACTCGGCGCCGGTGACGCGGGCAAGCTCCAGGCCGCCCGTGACGTAGTCGTTGTGCACGTGGGTCTCGGCGACGAAGGCGATGCGCACCCCGCGCCGGGCCGCCGCGGCGAGCACCTGGTCGATGTCGCGCGGCGGATCGATGGCTACCGCGGCGCTGGGCCCGCCCGCCAGGTAGCTGCGGTTGCCCAGACCTTCGAATTCCAGGGTGTCGACGAAGAACACGTCTGCGACTCCTCTTGTGCGATGTACCCCCGGGGGTATTTGACACTCACCCTAACAGCAATACCCAGGGGGGTATTCCGTGAACCGGAGGCACCCCGACCGGGTAGGGTCTTGCCCCGTTCTGGTACCCGGTGGGGTATGACGGAATCAGCAGTTCCGAGCCATCCGGCGCCCGGGCGGAGGAGACGCGCGGCTATCGCGGGGTCAGCCGTCCGTGGAAGTTCTCCGGGACGGGTGCGAAACGCAGGGCCATGGTGACCTCCTGCGGGCGGTCCACCGTCAGGTGGTAGCGCGTGCACAGCTGGTGGCACAGGGCCATCAACTGGACCGTGGCGATGTTGGCGCCGATGCACTTCTTCGGGGCCCACCCGAACGGGACGTAGCACGTGCGGTCCGCGGGGCCGTGCGGTGCGCCGGGCAGGAAGCGGTCCGGGTCGAAGACGTCGGGCTGTTTCCAGACGCGCTCGTCGCGGTGGATCATGTGCGGGCTCAGCAGGTACCACTCCCCCGCGCCCAGCCGCGCCCGTCCCAGGTCGAACGCGTAGGTGGAGCGCCGCACCAGGAGCAGCGGCGGGCTCCAGAGCCGCAGGACCTCTTTGACGAACCGGTGGGTCACGGGTGCCTCGCTCGTCGGTGCCGCACGGAAGGCCGCGGGGTCGACGCCGGACAGCTCGTCGGTCAGGCGCGTGCGCCACTCGGGCTGCCGGGAAAATTCGTACAGCAGGCTCGCGGCGGCGGTGCCCGGTGGGCCCGCGATGGCGGTGAGGACGGCGGTCACCACGTCCAGGGCACGGTCCATGCCGAGCTCGGGCAGCAGGTCGACGAAGGGGTCCGTGAGGTCGGGCTCGCGACCGCGCCTGCCGTTGGCGCGCTGGCGCAGCACACGGCGTACGACAAGACCCGACCTGACCTGCACCCCGACGAAGCGGAGTTGCTGCCAGGCGCTGCCGGGTTCGGGCGAGACCAGCCGCAGCAGCTTGCCCTCCAGGTCACGGCGGACGAGATTCGACTCCGCTGCGGTCAGGCCCCCGAGGGCGAGGGGCAGCAGCGACCGTACGGCCACGTCCTGGGCGAGCATGGTCAGGTCCACGTCCTCGCCGAGCCGTGCGTCGATGATCCGCTCCATGCGCTCGATCAGGTGTCCGTGGTGCTCCGCCGTGGCGAGCGCGTGCAGTTGGGTGAGCCACGCGGCGCGGATCCGGCTCCAGGGCATTTCCGGGCTGGTGCGTCGGCGCACCACGTCGATCAGCCGGTCGTGCATGGTGAACCCGTGCCAGTTCGTGGCACTGACGCGGCGGGCGGCCTCCGGCTCGAACACGGCGAGCCGTTCGTCGTCGACCCAGAAGATGCCCTGCTCGCTCGCGCTGCGCATCCGCATCATGTGCAGGAAGTCGTCGGGGTGCTGAGGAGTGGTCATGGCGTGCGCCCCCTTGTGGAGCGCGGGGAGCCGTCCACTCGGCGGTTCCCCGCGCCGGGCCGGTCAGATGTGGTGGTACAGGTACCAGAAGTACTCGTACTGGCGTCGGATGTTGAGGACCGACTTCGTCTGGCGGTACAGCGCGCGCATGGTGGTTCACCTCCCTCCGGGGCCTGCGGAGCCTCCGGGGCCGGTGCCCCGGCGGCTCAGCGCCGCGGTGAAACGCGGCGGAGCCAGCGCGGGACCCACCTGGGGCCCGGCGCCGTCGTGGGTGACCGACAGCCGCCAGTCACGGGTGATGAGTGCGACGAGATCCTCGAGCAGACGCATGGTGACGGTCGCCCCGGCACACGTGTGCGGCCCGTGGCCGAAGGGGAGGTACGCCCCGTCCGGTACGGCGCCCGCCCAGCGCCCCGGCACGAACTCGTCGGGCCGCTCCCAGTGCCCGGGATGCCGGTGCACCAGGTAGGTGCACACGGCGAGTTGGTCCTTGGGCGTCACCCGCGTCCCGTCGAGTTCCTGCGCCCGGCTCGGCGACCGGGCGAACAGCCAAGCCACCGGCCACAGCCGCAGCGCTTCGCGTACGACCCAATTCGCTTGCTCCGTACGGCAGTCGGGGTGGGTGCCGAGGAGGAGGACCGACCAGCCGAGAGCGAAACCGATCGAGCCGACCGTGGCGAAGAGGAACGACAGGTAGACCTCCGCGAGTTCCGCAGGGGACGCGGTCGGGCCGCCGCCGTCCACGACGACATCGAGCAGGTCGCGCTGCGCGCCGCCCCCGTCATTCCCCTCCCTGCTCCCCTCCCTCTCGCGCCGCCTCGCCGCCACTTCGGCGTGCAGTGCGCCGAGGGCGCGGCGGCGGAACAGGAGGCGGGACGGCGCCGAGTGGCGCTGTCGCGCGCCCGCGAGGACCGCGCGCGTGACGATGTCCTGAAGTGTCGCGCGCAGGGCGGGCGAGGTGTCGGGGTGCAGCAGTACATCCCGCAGATGCGCGAGGACGAGCAGGTTCCCGGCATCGGGCCAGCGGCTGCTCGGCGCGAGACGGTCCCTGATGAGCGTGGGCAGGCGGGACTGATGGGCGTCGAGGTGACGGTTCATCAGCGCCCGGGAGGCGCGGCCGATCTCGATCTGCGCGGCGCGCGGCCCGAAGACGTCGTTCCGGGTCCGGTAGAAGTCGGACGTCTCGGCGACGAGCGCGTGCCGGTTGCCCATCACCGCCCTGGCCGCGTCCGGCCCCGCGACGCACACCAGGCCGGAGGCCGACCGCCACACGTCGTGGACCCCGTCGAACTCGGCGGTCAGCCGGGCGAGCGGATGGTCCTGGCGGCCCCGGGCGGCGACGCCGCGCAGAGGGCGGGCGGGCCTGCCGTTCCCCGCACCTGTCACGAACGGCTCCATGTCGCACTCCCCCGCCCAGCCCGTCGCGTGGCTGCGATCCGTCACTCACCGAACGTACTGCCGAGCGGGGAAAGGCTCGATTCGCAGTTCTGCGTATTGCGCGCCGGGGCGGTACTGCGCGGCGGGGGCGCACGGGAACGCCCCTGGCCCGATGCGCTGGGGGCCAGGGGCGTCGATGGCCCGACGTCAGGCGCTCTGGGCCTTGTCGTACACCTTCTTGGCCGTGGCCCCGAACACCTCCCCGTACATCTTGGTCGGCGTCAGGGAGTCCAGGGAGCTGTTGACGGAGACCAGCACCCCCTTGCCGGTGGTGGTGTTGAACTCGGCCAGCCACGGGCCGCCGCTGGAGCCGCCGCTCATGTCACAGGGGATCGCCTGGGTGCCGTGCTCCTTCTTCGCGGTGCCGACGCAGCGCAGGAGTTCCTCGCCGAGCTGCGGGCGGGTGGCGGAGTAGCCGAGGGAGGAGATGGTGCCGCCGACGGGGCGGTTGAAGGCGATGGCCTGGCCGCCGACGACATCGGTGAGCTTGCGGCGGCTCTTGTCGGCGTCGACGGTCAGCGCGGAAAGGTCGTCGGTGGAGTCCTTCTCCCAGGCGCGCGGGGTCGCGGCCTGCCGGACCGCGAACGCGCCGTACGGCATCTTGCCCTTGTGGTAGGCGGGGACGAACACCATCGACATGTTGGTGTTGTAGGGCGAGGAGCCTCTGCGCACGCAGTGGGCGGCGGTCATGACGGCGGAGCGGTTGGCGCTCTTCACGGCGGTGGCCGTGCACCAGGTGTCGGCGCCGGTGGAGTTGACGAAGAAGAGCCGTCCTACGGTCTTCAGGGTGGTGCCCCGCCACGGCTTGGCCTTCGGTCCTGTCGGGCCGAGGTCCACGGACTTGCCCACGGCCTTGATGCGGGCGGGAGTCCAGTAGGCGAGCGCGTCCTTGCGCTCCTTGGCGGTGAACTTCAGGACGGAGACGGGCCCGGCAGCGGCGGCTCCCGCTTGGCCGCCCGCGGCTGCCGCCGGGGTCGGAACGGCGAGGGCGAGGGCCATCCCGGCGAGGGCGAGTCCCGTGGTCCGGCCGTGCGCACGTCGGGGCGGGGAAGCGGGGGTCGCGGTCACAGCAGAGGTCTCCTTGACGGGTGCGGGCAGCCGCTGGGGCTGTCGGTCCGCACCGCAAGAGAGGGGAACCGGGCCGTGTGGTTGCGCTGTTGATGTTCTGTGACATGTGGTCGCTCGGTCCAGGACGCCCGGCATTGCCTTTGGGTGCCATTTCTCGACTTCCCCAACGGTAGGTAAAGCGCACCCAGTTGTCCCGACTGTCTGGCTTGCCGCCCCGGAACTCCGCCGCCATCCCGTCATCGGAAAAGCTTCACGGGCACAAAATCCTGCGGTTGTTCTCACCATTTCCCCGCAGGAATGGCGCGCGGGCGCCCGCGAGGCGCTTTATGCCCACTTCGGGAGGTGCCGATGCTGTGTCAAAGACCACTTCGACCAATTCGACCGTTTCCGACGGCCCCGAGGCTCGCGCCCGCCCGGCGACGGACCGTCATCGTGCCTTGCCCCACACCGCTTCGGGGTATCCGGTTCACCGAGCGGGGGACACGACAAGATATCGTTTACGAGCGCCGTCCAACTGGCTTTTTTTCGTGCACCAGTTGGCCGAAAAGCCGCCTCGCCCCTTTTGAGATCTGTAGAGGACGTGAATGACAGACCTGATACAGGCCACCACAGTGGTGCCCTCAGTTCTGGCCCTGGCCGCCGGTGGTGCGGCCTGGCGGTTCTGGGACCAGTACCGAGGTGAGCGTGCCACCAGCAAGAGCCTCCGCGGCCAGGCCGAGGAGGTCGCCAGGCAGCAGCGCGCCGCCGAGCACGTGCTCGCGCAGCTCGCGGGCGGCGTGATTCCTCGACTGGGGGCCGAGGCGGAGCGCGCGGGAACGGGCCATGGCGTCGACATCGAACTGCCCGAGGCCCTGGTGAACACGGTGCTCGCGCAGCGGCTCGCGGAGCTCGCGGACTCGGCGGCCCACACGGTGCGCAAGGTGCAGTACGACGCGCAGAACAGCACGAGTGCCCAGATCTCCGAGGCGCGGCAGAACGCGCAGGAGGAAGTGGCCCGTGCGCGCGAGAGCGCCGAGGCGTCCAGCAGGGCCGCGGTGCGTGCCGTGTCCTCCGCGATGGTGGGCATGGCGTCGAAGCTGAGCCAGCGGGTCAGCCAGGGTGTGCGGCGGCACGAGGGTGACGAGGCGTACGAGACGCTGGTCGGCATCGATCACCCCACGCAGCAGATGCTGCTCGTCGCCCAGAACTACGTGGTCCTGTCGGGGGGCAAGCTGTCGCGTCGCTGGCCCGCGACGCCGATGACCGACGTGGTGCGGGCCGCCATGGGCAGCATCGAGGAGTACGAGCGCGTCGAGCACCAGGAGCTCGGGGTCACGGTGACGAGCCGGGCGGTCGGGCCCGTCGTGCACGCCCTCGCGGTGCTCCTGGACAACGCGGTCCGCTACTCCCCCTCGTCCGCGCGGGTGCACGTCGCCTTCCAGGAGGGCCATCACGGGGTCTCGGTCATCGTGGACGACGCCGGTCTGCGGATGAACGAAGAGCAGCTGACGTGGGCCAGGCGGATCCTGACGGGCGTTCAGCGCGACGACATCAACCAGCTCGGCGCGCATCCGCAGACCGGCCTGCGGGCCGCCGCGGCGCTCGCCGAGGACTATGGATTCCGCATCGACCTGGAGGCCCCGAATCCGTTCGGCGGTACCCGTGTGTACATGTTCATTCCCAAGAGCCTGCTGACCACGACCGTCGCGGCCGCGCCCGTCCGGCCTTCGCGTACGGAGCCCGCCGCCGCGCCGCGCACCGAGCCCGCCGCCGCGCAGGCCCCCGAGCCGGTCGCCGAGCCGGTCGCCCCGGCTCCCCGGCGCACCACCGCGAGCGGTCTCGCCGTCCGGTCGCGGAGGTCCGCTCCCGTGAACGCGCCGACCCCGCCGACCGCGCCCGGCGAGGGCCGGGCCCCGGCGCCGGGTCGCCCCGCCATCGCCGCCGCCTGGGCGAAGGGGACGCGCAGCGCCCGCACCGAAGACCCGACCACCACGCACGAAGGAGCCTGACCGTGACCACCGGCAACGAACTTGGCTGGCTGCTGGACCGATCACTGGGATCCCTCGAGGGCGTCAGGCACGCGGTGTTGATGAGCTCCGACGGTCTGCTGCACTCCCGCACGGCGGACATCGGGCAGGACGACGCGGAGAAGTTCGCCGCGATCACCGCGGCCGTCCGTGCCGCCGCGCTCGCCTACGACGAGGAGACCGGCGGCGGGGGCACCCGGCAGGCCCTGATCGAACTGACCAACCACGTGGGACTGATCACCCAGGCCGGGGGCAACACGATGCTGTCCGTGCAGACGACGGGACCCGACGCGGACATCGGCCTGATCACCCATCACATGCTGGAGCTGGCCCAGCGGGTCGGTCACGAGATGAAGGTCGCCCCGCGTGAGCCGTCCGCGCTGGGCCTGCCGACGACGTGAGCGGGCCGCGGCGGGACCCGGACCTGGTCAGACCCTACGTCCGTACGGACGGCCGGGTGCGGGCCCATCCGGATGTGCGCGTGGAAACCGTGTTGCTCGCCGCCAGCGGGTCGAGCGAGGGCCTGAGCGCGGACGCGCGGCGGGTGATGAACCTGTTCACCCATGCCGGGGGCGGGGGTCTGGCGGTCGCGGACATCGCGGCCGCCCTGGAGTTCCCGCCCTCCACCGTCCGCATCCTCGTCTCCTCCCTCATCGACGCCGGCCTGCTGACCCGCCCTGTCGCCGCCGGTGACGACCAACCCCAAACCGATCTGCTCCAGGAGGTACTGCGTGGTCTCCGCGCCCTCGTCTGAAGGCCTCATCTATGTGCCGCCCGGCGTGACCCGGTCCGCGAAGATCGTCATCTCGGGGAGCTTCGGCGTCGGCAAGACGACGTTCGTGGGCAGCGCGTCCCAGATTCCGCCGTTGCGCATGGAGGAGCGGATAACCCAGGCCAGCGCCGGGGTGGACGACCTGGCGCGCACCCCGCGCAAGACCACCACGACCGTCGGCATGGACTTCGGCCGACTGCACCTCAGCGACGCCCTCGTCCTCTATCTGTTCGGCACCCCGGGACAGGGCCGCTTCCGTCCCATGTGGGCGGGTCTGACCGAGGGCGCCCTGGGAGCGCTCGTCCTGGTCGACACCCGCAACCTCGAGGCCTCCCACGAGATCCTCGAACTGCACGAGGAGCAGGGCACGCCGTACGCCGTGGCGATCAACCTGTTCGACGGCGCCCCGTACTACCAGCTCGACGAGATCCGGCAGGCCCTCGACCTGGACCCGCACACGCCCCTCACGACGTGCGACGCGCGTGAAGGCACCTCCAGCGTCCTGGCCCTGATCACCCTCTGCGAGTACCTGTCCGAACTGCACGCACCCGTCTTGGAGCCCCGCCCGTGACCAGCCCGACCACGACCGACACGGTCACCGAGCGCCGGATCGCCCTGCACGAGGCCGAGTTCGCGGCCGACCCCCACGCCGCGTACGCCCGGATGCGGGCCGAGTACGGTCCTTTCGTCCCCGTGGACCTCATCCCCGGGGTCCCCGCGACCCTCGTCATCGGCTACCCCCAGGCCCGGCGCATCCTCAACGACCCGCTGCGGTTCCCCGCCGATCCGCGGGTGTGGGAGCAGTCCGTCCCCGCGACCTGCCCGGTCCGCCCGATGATGGAGCACCGACCCAACGCGCTGCGCTCGGCGGGTCCCGACCACACCCGCTACCGGTCGGCGAACAGCTCCGCGATCGACGACGTCGACCAGCACGAGCTGCGCAGCCTCGTCGAGCAGGTCGCCGATGCCACCATCGCCGAGTTCCGTGACGGCGACGGCGCCGACCTCCTCACCCAGTACGCCTGGCCGATCGCCTTCCGCGTCCTGAGCGCGCTGCTCGGCTGCCCGGACGAGATGGGCCGCCGCATCGCCGACGGCATGGCCAAGATCTTCGAGAGCGTGGACGCCGCCAACGGCAACCAGATCCTCACCGAGGCCATCACCGACCTGGTGGCCCTGCGCCACCGCCAGCCCGGCGACGACATCACCTCGCGGCTCCTCGCCCACCCCGCGGGCCTCGACGACGTGGAGATGCTCCATCAGATCGTCACGCTCTACGGCGCGGGCATCGAGCCGCTGACCAACCTCATCACCAACACCGTGCTGCGGATCCTCACCGACGACCAGTTCTCGGGAGACCTGCACGCGGGCGGCTCCTCGGTGCGCGAAGCGCTCGACACGGTGCTCTACACCGACCCGCCGCTGGCGAACTACTGCATCAGCTATCCGCCGCACCCGGTCGACGTCGACGGATTCCTGTTTCCCGCACACCAGCCCGTACTCATCTCGATGACGGCCTGCAACAACGACCCCGCCCTCGGCGGCCAGCGCATCGCGAGCAACCGCGCCCACCTGTCCTGGAGCACCGGGCCGCACGCCTGCCCCGCGCGCCCGCACGCCTACCTCATCGCCGAGACGGCCATCACGCATCTGCTCGACGCGCTGCCCGAGATGGACCTCGCCACGCCCGCCGGTGACCTGGTCTGGCGGCCCGGTCCCTTCCACCGGGCGCTCACCGCGCTACCGGTCGTCTTCCCGTCCACGTGATGTCCATCTGACTCCACGTGACTCCATGTGACTTCGTCCCCGTCGTCCGTCTGAAGGGAATCGCCCCATGGCCCTGCCCACCGAGCCGATCATCCTCGACCCCACCGGGGCCCGCGCGCACGACGAGCACCGGCGGTTGCGGGGCCGGGGCCTGGCGGTCCGTGTCGACATCCTCGGCGTGAGCGCCTGGTCCGTCGCCGATCCCGCGCTCCTCAAGGAACTGCTGACGAGCCCGGCCATCTCCAAGGACGCCCGCGCCCACTGGCCGGAGTTCGGCGACGTGGTCCAGCGGTGGCCGCTGGCGCTGTGGGTCGCGGTGGAGAACATGTTCACCGCGTACGGCGCCGACCACCGGCGCCTTCGGCGCATGATCGCGCCCGCCTTCAGCCACCGGCGCATCACCGCGTTGAGCGAGAGCATCGACGCGGTCGTCACCGGCATCCTCGATCGTCTCGAAGCCCTCCCGCCGGGCGAGACCGTCGACCTTCGCGAACACCTCGCCTACCCGCTGCCGATCGCGGTCGTGAGCCGTCTCATGGGTGTGCCCGAGGCACAGCAGGACTCGTTCCGCCGGGTCGTCGACGGTGTCTTCGACACGACCCTGACCACCGAGGAGTCCGAGGCCAACACCAAGGCGCTCTACGAAGCCCTCCAGTTGCTCATCGACGCCAAGCGCACCGAGCCGGGCGACGACATGACCTCGCTCCTGATCACCACGCGCGACGAGGAGGCGGAGGGCGAGGCGGCCACTCTGTCCGAGGGGGAACTGCGCGACACCCTGCTGCTGATGATCAGCGCCGGGTACGAGACCACCGTCAACGTCATCGACCAGGCGATCACCCAACTCCTCACCCACCGCGACCAGCTCGCGCTGCTCCTCTCGGGAGAGGCCGACTGGAGCGACGCCGTCGAGGAGACGCTGCGTCTCGAACCGGCGGTCAGACACCTGCCCATGCGGTTCGCGGTGACCGACATCGACCTGCCCGACGGCCAGACCATCCCCCGGGGCGACGCGATCCTCGCCTCCTACGCGGCCGCCAACCGCCATCCCGACTGGCACGGCGAGAGCGCGGACGCCTTCGACATCACCCGCACGGTCAAGGACCACCTGGCCTTCGGTCACGGCGTCCACTTCTGCCTCGGCGCTCCGCTCGCCCGCCTGGAGGTCGCCACGGCCCTGCGGCTGCTCTTCGACCGTTTCCCGCAGCTCGAACTCGCCGTACCGGCCGCGGAGTTGCTGCCTCTCGGCTCCCTGCTGAGCAACGGGCACCAGTCGCTGCCGGTGCGTCTGCGACCGGCCGCCCGCTGACGAGGAAGGGACCGAGATGAGCGAGCACGGCACCGGCGACGCGTTCGACGAGATCCCCACGACCACGCTGGCCGACCTGCTGGGGCGTGAGCAGGTCATGGACATCGGCATCCGCCCGCTGTGGCAGCCAGTGCCGCGCGTCGCGGGGCCCGCCTTCACGGTGCGGTGCCCGCGCGGCGACAACCTCATGCTGCACGCGGCGATCTACCGCGCCGCACCGGGCTCGGTGATCGTCGTCGAGTCGGGCGACGTGGACTACGCGCTGGCCGGTGGCAACGTGTGCGCCGTCGCTCAGCGGCGGGGCGTCGCGGCCTTCGTGGCCGACGGCCTCATCCGGGATCTGGGCGAGGTTCGGCAGGCGGGCTTCCCCGTCTTCGCCCGCGGTGTCATCCCGATCCCGGGCGCGAAGAAGGCCATCGGGTCACTCGGCGAGCCCGTGCGCTGCGGCGGCGCGCTCGTCCGTCCCGGGGACGTCGTGGTGGGCGACGAGGAGGGCGTCGTGGTCGTTCCCGCCGCCCGCCGGGACGAGGTACTGGCCGCCGCACGCGCGAAGCTCGCGAAGGAGGCGAACCAGTCCCTCGACGCCTGGGAGGAGCAGCACCGGGACCGTATCGAGAAGGCGTTGAGCGACAAGGGGTTCACGGGCTGAGGCCCCGCGAGTCCCGAGGAATGCGCCTGGGTTCACGTGTCGCAGGGGTCGGGTGCGATGCCCCACGCCGCCGCCCGCGCCGCGGCCGCCGCCCGGTTGGGCAGGTCGAGCTTGGCCAGGATGTGCTCGATGTGGGTGCCCACGGTGCGCGGCGTGATGAACAGGCGCCGGGCGATCTCCCGGTTGGTGCGGCCGGTGGTCAGTTCGGCCAGCACCTGGAGTTCGCGCGGCGAGAGTCCTCCGGGCCGCTGTTCCGTCGAGCGCCGCTCCTGCGGCCCTGCCGGGCGAGGGGCCACGGCCTGCGCCAGGGTCTCGGTGAGCAGGGCGACCACCGCGCGCGCCGGATCCGGCGTGTGCCGGACCCGGCGGGTGCTGACGTTCAGCATGCCGACGTAGTCGCCGTCGGCGGCGAACAGGCACTGGGCCACGCCGTCCTCGATGCCCAGCGGGGCCAGCACCTCCTGGAAGCCCGGGGAGGCGGCCAGGAGGTGGGCGGGTACGTCCCTGAGCCAGAGGCCGCCCCGGGTGGGACTGCGGAGCACCGCGAACACCGGGTCCTGGTGCAGGCTCGTCTCGATGTAGGCGGTGGCCTCGTCCGGGTAGCTCCCGGCCAGGGTGGTGTGGCACCGGCGGCGCGGGTCCCATCGGGTCAGGGAGGCGTGGTCGTACTCCATGACCTGTGACAGCGCCGCGAGGACCCCGTCCAGGCCGCTCGCGCCGTGCGTGGCGCTGCGGGCGGCGTCCCGTACGTGGACGGCCGCGTCCAGGATGTCTGCCGTGTCGCGCTGCGCTGCCATCCCTACAGGATGATCATGGCCAGCGGCGGCGTCAATCGCGGAGGGTGTCGTGCACGACCCGCCCGTCCATCACCGTCAGCAGGACGGGCATCGTGGGGATGTCGTGGGGGTCGGCGGTGAGCAGGTCCCCTTCCAGTACGCACAGGTCGGCGACCTTGCCCGGTTCCAGGGAACCCTTCCAGTCCTCGGCGAAGTCCTGCCATGCCGCGTCGATGGTGTACGTGCGGATCGCCTCGGCCAGGGTGATGCGCTGCTCGGGGCCGCTCACGCGACCGGCGGCCTTGGACTCGCGCAGCACCATCGTGGCCACTCCCTGCCTCCAGTCCGGGTGGGTGACCGGGGCGTCGGAGCCGCTCGCCACGTGCACACCGGCGTCCAGGGCGTCGCGGTAGGGCCACGCGTACGCGGCGCGGCCGGCGCCCACGAACTCCTCCTCCATGTCCGCGACGGTCCACTTGATGGTGGGGTTCATGTTGACGCCGAGGTCGTGCGCGGCCAGCACCTCCATGCTGTGCGCGGTGAGGAAGTCGCCGTGGATGACGTAGTGGCGGGCGTCGGGGCGCGGCTGCGCGGTCAGGGCCGCGGCGAAGGCGTCCGTCACGGTGTCGCAGGCCCGGTCGCCGGTGACGTGGACGCCCAGCTGGTACCCGGCGCCATGGGCGTGGCGGATGATGGCGTCGATCTCGGCGGTCCGCTCGTCGTCGCTCTCCCCGCCCACGCACAGGGAGCCGCAGCCGCCGCCGACGTAGGGCTCGTGCATCCAGGACGTCTTGTTGGGCACGATGCCGTCCGCGAAGACCTTCACCCCGTGGATCGCCAGCCGGCGCGGGTCGGCGCTCTCGCCGTCGCCGGTGGCGGTCAGTGCGGTGAGGGAGTCGGCGAACTCCTGGGCGGTGCTCGCCATGCCGGTGGGCAGGAGCAGGACGCCGAGGCGTGCGGTCAGCTCGCCCTCGGCCAGCAGGCTTCGGTAGACCTCCAGGGTCTGCGTGCCGAGCGCGCCCCGCATGATGCCGTCGCCGCCGGGGCCGAGCCCCGGCTCGGTGTAGCTGGTGATGCCGAGGCGCGCGAACTCGGCCAGGGCCGCGCGGATCGCGTCGGTGCGTTCCTGCCTGCTCAGCGGCGGCAGCGCGTTCTGCACCAGGGCCTGGGCCCCCTCGCGGAGCAGTCCGGTCGGCTCGCCAGCCCCGTCCGCGACGATGGCACCGCCGGGCGGCGCGGGCGTGTCCCTGTCGAGGCCGATCAGTTCCAGCGCCTTGGAGTTGACCCAGGTGGCGTGCCCGGAGAAGGAGTAGAGGACGACTGGGTGGTCGGGGCTCACGCCGTCGAGGTCGTGCCGCGAGGGCTGCCGTGCCGGATCGGCGACGCACTCGTCGAGGTAGCCGGTGTCCCAGCCGTGCCCCGTTATCCACTGGCCCTTCGGCACCCGGCCCACGGCCACCCGTACCGCCTCCGCCGCGTCGGCCAGGCTCGACACCGTGGGGTGGCTCACGTCCAGGGAGAGCGGGGGCGTCGCCATGCCGAACGCGCAGCCGTGCAGATGGGAGTCGTTGATGCCGGGCAGCAGCGTCGCTCCTCGCAGGTCGATGACGCGGGTGTCCGGTCCGATGAACGGCGCGACGTCGTCGCGTCCGCCCACGGCGCGGATGATCCCACCGGTCACGGCCAGGGCCGACGCGACGGAGAACTCCGCGTCGACCGTGACCACCTGCCCGCCCACGAACACCAGATCCGCATGCGCGTCCGCCGCGCCCGTCATGTTCACCGAGTCCACCAGAATGTCCTTCCACCCACCGGGCCCGCCTTGGCTGCCCGCGAACGATCTCCAGAGGACTATGGCCGCGGCCCCGCCCGCGGCACATCGGTCATTCCACCGATGCGTACGGCCGTGACGGCGCGGAACGGAGTCGGTGCGAGTGGCGGCGGCGAGAACCGTCACCTAGCGTCAAAGCCATCACTGAGTGTCATGAGCAGAACTGAGCGTCATGAACAGAAGGGTCGCCGCGCATGGCTGTCCACCGTGTCGTCACTCTCCCCTTTGTTGATCCGCGCGCGTGCCGGGTCGCCTACGCCGATGCCCTGCCGCTGCCGGGCGTACGTCAGGTCGCGGTGCTGGAGCGCGCGGCCGACGGCACGCTGGACGTTCCGCTCGGCCACGACGCGGAGGCGGGCGACGCGACGATGGGGGCCGGTGCCGCGGGCGGGCTGCTCGGCCTCGTCACCGGTCCGCTGGGCGCGCTGCTCGGCGCCACCGCGGGCGCCGCGTTCGGCAACGCCCTGGAGGTGCAGCGCGAGGGCGAGGAGTACGCCGCGATGATCGTGCTGAGCGCCGATGTGCGGGACGGCACGAGCCTGCTCGTCCTGGACCTCAAGGAGGAGGCCGAGGGGCCGCTCGACGAACTGGCGGCCCGCTACGGCACGGTGGCACGGCGCGAGGAGGCGAAGGACTTCGCCGCGCGGGTCCGCAAGGCGTGGAAGGACGCTTGACCTTGACATCGTGACAAGGTCTTCACTGTGGGCATGACCACGGACACGGACACGGACACGGACACGACTGCGGACGCGACCACAGACGCAACCACTGCGACGGACCCCGAATCGCTCCGAGCTCTCCAGAAGCTGGCGGACGCCAACCCGTCGGTGCGGCTCCAGGCAGCGCTCGCCCTCGGTACGAGGCCCGGCCCCCGGTTCGTCGTGCCCCTCGTCGAACGATGCGCGGTCGAGCCCGAGTTCTTCGTACGCGAGATGCTGACCTGGGCGCTCACCCGCCACTCCCCCGCGGCGGTGCTCCCGCCGCTCGTCGAAGAACTGCGTTCACCGCATGCGCAGGCGCGCAGCCAGGCCCTGCACACCCTGTCCAAGATCGGAGACCCGCGGGCCTGGCCGGCCCTCACCCGGGCGCATCTGACCGACCTCGACGACGAAGTGGCGCGCAGCGCCTGGCGTGCGGCGGTCGTCCTCGTGCCCGAGGGGGAGCAGGCCGCGCTGGCCGCTGTCCTGGCGAGCCAGCTCGGGCGCGGCGAGCGCCTGACGCGACGGAGCCTGAGCCGGGCGCTGATCACGCTCGGCGAGGTGGTCCTGCCGTCGCTGCGCGCCGCGGCGACAGCGACCGACCCCGGCGTACGGCAGCACGCCCTGGCCACCGAGCGGCTGCTGGCCGACCCGGACGCCGGATTCGAGTTCGCCCTCGACGAGGCGAAGCGGATCATGGCCCTCGGAACCGGTGGTCAGGAGGAATGACGAACGACCGGCGGCCAGGAGGAGTGAGGGGCGATGGAGAGCAGGGGACGACCATGCTGATCGGCGACGTGGCGCGGCGCTCCGGAGTGAGCGCCCGCATGCTCCGCCACTACGACACGCTCGGCCTGGTGCGTCCCACGGGCCGTACCCGGGGCGGCTACCGCGCGTACTCCGACCAGGACATCCAGCGGATCTTCCACGTCGAGAGCCTGCGGTCCCTGGGGCTTTCCCTGCGCGAAGTCGCCGCCGCCCTCGACGATCCCGCCTTCGCTCCCGCGCGCCTCGTCGACGACCTGATCCGGCAGACCCAAGAACGCATCGCGGCGGAGACCGCGCTCCTCACGCGGCTCCGCGGGATCAGCGCGGCGGAACCCGACGACTGGCAGGACGTCCTGCACACCGTCGCGCTCCTGCACGCCCTGGGATCGCAGAACCCGGGGAAACGCCAACGGGCCGCCCTGGCCTCGGCGCACGACGGCCCGCTGCCCACGGACGCCCTGGCCGACGCCGTACTGAACGAGGCGGACACGAACGTCGCCGGGGCCCTGCGATGGGCCCTGGCCCAGACCGGCGTCAGCGCCCTGCCCGCGCTGGGGAAGGCCCTGCACTCACCCGTGGGCGAGGTGCGCGGGCGTGCGGTCCTGAGCATCGCCGAGATCGAGGACGGCGAGGCGACCGCACTGCTGCGGGACGCCCTCGCGCACTCCGACACCGACGTCCGCCGACGTGCGGCACTGGCCCTGGGAACGCGCGGGATCCCCGAGGCGATCCCCACGCTCGTCGACATGGTCGTCGAAGCGGCCAACGACGTGGACGCGGCCGACGCGCTCGGAGCGCTGGCGGGCGACCCCGCACGCGCCGAACAGATCGCCGCGCGGCTGATCGACCACCTCACCCGGCACGGCACGGACGCACCGGCTCGCCGTCGTCTCACCCAGGCCCTCGCCGACATCCCGGGAGCCACCGCCACCCAGGCCCTCACCCGCCTCACCCACGACGACGACCGGGCGGTCGCGCTCACCGCGACCTACACGCTCACCCTCCGGCCCGCGGCGGGGTGAGCGTCAGGGCGTGTCGCCCCGCCAGTCCCACATCGTGTCCGAACCGGGCCGTGGGCCGTAGTCGCTGTGGCCACCGGGGCCGTAGTCACCTATCTCCGTGAGCAGGAGCGCCCCTTCGGCAAGTCGTGTGTCGCTCCAGCCGGTCACGTCGAGGAGCAGTCCGTCGAGCGGTCCGCCGGACAGTTCGCGGTAGGCGTGGCCGGGCCGGGGCCCAGGGTCCGGGTCGTCGTGTTCGGCGCCGTACACGCGCCGCCTCATCAGCTCGTCCATACGGCGAGGATCGCACCGGGCACTGACATCCGGCCCGGGACGGCCCCGGCCTCGCTGACCATGCCTGCCTCAGGACTCGTGGCCGGAGGCGGCGAGGGGTCCTTCGAGGAGGTCGCGCAGTTGGGAGCGGGCGGTGACGCCCAGCTTGGGGAAGCTGCGGTAGAGGTGGGAGCCGACGGTGCGCGGGGACAGGAAGAGCCGCTCGCCGATCTCCCGGTTGGTCATGCCACGGGCCGCGAGACCGACGATCTGCCGTTGCTGCGGAGAGAGTTCGGCGAGTGCGTCGGGGGCGGTGTCCGCGATGTCGAGGCCCGCGGCGCGCGCTTCGGTCCGAGCGCGCTCGGCCCACGGGCGGGCGCCCAGTCGGCGGAAGACCTCCAGGGCTTCGGTGAGCGGCGCCCGCGCCTCCGCGACGCGTCGCCGACGCCGCAGCCACTCGGCGAGGTCCAGCAGGGTCTGGGCGTACTCGAAGGGCCAGTGCGCCAGGACCGGATCGGCGAGCGCCGCCCTGAAGTGGGGCTCGGCGGCCACGGGGTCGGCCAGCAGACCACGGGCCCGCTCGATCAGTGCGCGCAGCCGGGGCGACGCGTCGTCGGCGAGGGCATGGGCGGCGCGCTCGACGAGCTTGCCCGCCTCCTCGCGCCGACCGCCGCGCACCGCGGCGGCGGCCAGATCCGCGAGGGCCGGATACGAGGCGTGGTAGTGGACGGGGTCGCCCTCTGCCGTGAAGATCTTGCGGAGTTGGTCGTACGCCGTGTCATGCGCGCCGTCCGCGAGCGCGGCGGCGCCGAGTGCGCGGCGGGCGTAGATCGCGACCGAGCGGCTCTCCAACGGGTCCACCAGGGCGAGCGCGGTGGTGGCTCTGGCGCGGGCCGCCGTGGTGTCTCCCTGGTAGGCGAGCACGGTGGCCTCCACCGCGGCCGCGCAGGCCACGGTGTGGTCGAGACCGGCAGTGGTGCCGAGGGCAGCGCTGCGGGCGCAGGCTTCCTGGGCCCGTCCCCACCGTCCTTGTTCCACATAGGTCCAGGCGGCCGCGCCGCCCAGCGCGTCCGGCAGCGGGCCGCGCGGACCCCAGCGGTCGAATGCCTCGTCGAAGGCGCGGAGGGCCCGCGGCGTCTCGTCGAGGAGCCACGCCAGGACCGCGAAGGCGACGAGCCGGTCGGGGTGCCCCCGTGCTTCGGCAGCGAACTGCGGAAGCACGGAGAGGAGTTCGGCCCTGTCGTCGAAGGGGTCGGCGACGGCCCGCACCCAGGCGCGCAGCCACGCCTGGGGCCCATCCTGCGGAAGGCTCTTGAGGACGGCCTGGATACGGCGGCGCTGGTCCTCCCGCCCGCAGTAGAAGCCGGTCACGGCCGCACCGGCCAGCAGGTCGAGGGCGGTGGCGGGCCGCTCGGACGCCGACTCCGCCGCGGCGTCGGCCAGTCGGGCAAAGACCACGGAGTGCCGGACGGTGAGGGTGGCCAACCGTCCGACCTGTGCGGCGACTTCGGCCAGGAGCGCGGCGTCGTCGGTCCGCGCGCGGACCTCCCCGGCCAGCTCCTCCACCCAGGCGAGGTCACCGGTGAGCACCGCCTGCCCGGCGGCCGCGACGAGGAGCCGGGCGCTGTCCGCACGTCGCGGGGCGAGGTCCGCGGCGCGTCGCAGGGCGCTCGCCGCTGCCGCGTGACCACCACGGCGCCGCGCCCGCTCCGCGGTCCGCGCCAGCTCGGCCGCCACCTCCGCGTCCGGCGCGGTGGCCGCGGCCGCCCGGTGCCAGGCCCCTCGGTCCGGCTCCTCGCCCAGCCGTTCGGCGAGTGCCGAGTGGGCCGCGCTCTGGGCTTCGGGGGAAGCGGCGTGGTACACGGCGGAGCGGACCAGGGGATGGCTGAAGCGCGGGCCCCGGCCGCTCCTCCGGATCAGCTCGGCCTGCTCGGCGGGCAGCCATGCCTCGTCCCGGGCGTCCGGCAGCGCGGCCCGAGCGGCGGTCTCGGCGTCGACCGTGTCCATGGCGGCGAGCAGCAGGAGGGCGCGTCGGGTGGTGGCCGGCAGGCCGTCCAGGCGGGCCGCGAAGACGTGTTCGAGGTGGTCGGTGAGCGGCAGCGGGCCTACGGACGAGGGCCCCGAGGTGTCACGTGCCAGGAGGTCAGGCCCTGTGGTGCCATGTGCCGTGGCCGCCCGGGTGAGTTCGAGCAGTGCCAGCGGGTTGCCCTCCGCCTGGTCGAGGATCCGCCGCCGCGTGTGGCCGGACGGCGGTCGGGGCCGCGCCTCCAGCAGCCGCTCGGCCGCGGCGTCGTCGAGCGCGCCCACCGTCAAGGTCGGCACGTGGTGGCCGAAGCCCGGCAGACGGTCGCCGGTCCGTGCCGCAAGGAGCAGCGTGAACGGTTCACCCGCCAGCCGTCGGGCGGCGAAGGAGAGGGCGTCGAGGGAGGCTCGGTCGAACCACTGCGCGTCGTCCAGGACCACCAGCACAGGACCTCGCTCCCCCACGGCGGAGAGCAGGTGCAGGACGGCGACGCCGATGAGCATCGCGTCGGGCTCCTCCGGGGCCGGGTCGGCCCCGAAGGCTCCGTGCAGCGCCGCGCGCTGTCTCTCCGGCAGGGCGTCGACCTCGTCCGCCACCGGCCGCAGCAGCAGGTGCAGAGCGGAGAAGGCGAGGTGCGACTCCGACTCGCTGCCCGTCGCGCGCAGGACACGTGCGCCCCTCGCCGCGGCTCGGCCCACCGCGCGGTCCAGCAGCGTGCTCTTGCCCGCGCCCACGTCCCCGAGCAGCACGAGCACCGGCTCCGCCGACGCCTCGGCGTCCACCGCACGGAACAGGCGCGCCAGTTCCGCGTCCCGGCCGACGATCCCTGTCACATCGCCTGCCTGCTCCTCGTACACGGAGGTCTCCCGGAATCGTGGCTCGTCGAACGGAACGCCTTGCTCCGTGACCCCCAGGTTAAGAGCGCGACGTACGGACCAGTGCAGTCACCTGACGGATACCGCGTACGCCCGGCCCTTCATAGCGTTCCAGGACATCCTCCGACCTCTTGAGGAAACCCATGGACCAGATCACGCTCGGCGACGTCACCATCACCCGGATCCGGGAGTACTACGGACCCGTCGACATGTCCCCCGACACCTTTTTCCCGCAAAGCCCCAAGGAGGCGTGGGAGGACAACTCCGCCTGGCTGACCCCGCATTTCCTCGACGCAGGAACCAACGTCGTGCATTCCGCGATCCAGACCTGGCTGCTGCGCAGCGAGGGCAAGAACATCCTGGTCGACACCGGTGTGGGCAATCACAAGGAGCGCCCGTACGCACCGGTCTGGAGCCACCTCGACACGGACTTCCTGGGCCAGCTCGCGCGCGCCGGGGTCGAGCCCGAGGACGTGGACATCGTGATCAACACGCATCTGCACGTTGATCACGTCGGCTGGAACACCTGTCTCGACGGACGGCAATGGGTTCCGACGTTCCCCAACGCCAGTTATCTGATCCCGAAAGAGGACTTCGACTTCTGGAATCCCGAGAACGGCCACGAGCCGGTCCTGGGGCGTGGCAATCAGAACGTCTTCGAGGACAGCGTGGCGCCCGTGCACCGGGCGGGCCTTACACTGCTGTGGGAGAACAGCCACCGGATCGACGCCGCCCTGCGTCTGGACGCGGCCCCCGGCCACACCCCCGGCTCCTCCGTGCTCACCCTCGCGTCCGGCACGGACCGCGCGGTGTTCGTCGGCGACCTGCTGCACAGCCCCGTCCAGATCCTCGAACCCGACGCCAACAGCTGCTTCTGCGAGGACCCCGCCCGCGCCCGCGCCACCCGTCGCACGGTGCTCGGCCGGGCGGCGGACAGCAACGCGCTCGTCATCCCCGCGCACCTGGGCGGCCACAGCGCCGCCGAAGTCATGCGCGAGGGAGGCAAGTTCGCCATCAAGGGCTGGGCCCCCTTCACGCCCCTCACGCCCTACACCGGCCGGTCCTGACACCCCGTCAAGGGCGGGGACACGCACCCATTTCGTACGGCGGGCAGGGCCCAGGCCCTTCGGTCCCGCGGAGAGGCATCACCGTGCACCACCACCCCCATCCCGTCGTCACCACCGCACAGGGGGCCGTCCGCGGGCGGCGCCAACACGACGGCACGGCCGTCTTCCTGGACATCCCCTACGCCGCACCGCCCCGTGGCGCCGACCGCTTCGCCCCACCGCGGCCGCACGCGCCCTGGGACGGCGTGCGCGATGCCACCGCACCCGGGCCCACCGCACCCCAGTCCGCACGCAAGCTCGGCAGCGTGGACATGTCCCCCTACTTCGGGGCCGGTTGGAGCCGCGGCGCGGACCATCTCACCGTCAACGTCTTCACACCCGCGCCCACGGGGCACCCCCTGCCGGTCATGGTGTTCGTCCACGGCGGTGGATTCGTCGCCGGTTCGACGCGGTCCGCGCTGTACGACGGGTCCGCGTTCGCCCGGGACGGCGTCGTCCTGGTCACCCTCAACTACCGGCTCGGCATCCCCGGTTTCCTCGATCTTCCCGGCGCCCCGGCGAACCGGGGCCTGCTCGACGTGGTCGCCGCGCTCCGCTGGGCGCGGCGGAACATCGCCGCCTTCGGCGGGGACCCCCACAACGTCACCTTGTTCGGCCAGTCCGCCGGGGCCACCATCGTCGGCGGCGTCCTCGCCACCTGTGAGGCCGACGGCCTGTTCCACCGGGCGATCGTCCAAAGCGGCAGCGGTCTGGGCGCGTTCAGCAGTGAACAGGCCGCCCGCGTGACCGAGGCGACCACCCGGATCCTGGGAGTCGAGCCGCACGCCGACGCCCTCACCCACCTCTCCGACGAGTCCCTGGTGCGGGCGGCCGCACAGCTCTCGGGCATCGACCTGCGCACCGACACCGACCACGACCCACTGGCCGGACTCAGCCCGTTCAGCCTGGTCCTGGACACCCAGCCCGCCCGATCCGTCGCCACCGGCCAGGGCACCGCCGTCGACCTTCTCATCGGAACCAACGCCGAAGAAGGCAACCTCTATCTGGCCCCCGTGGACAAGTACGCCACCTCGACCGCCGCCGACGTCGACGACATCGCGGCCCGCTCGCATTCCGACCCGGCCCGCCTCGTCTCGGCGTACCGCGCGAGCCGCCCGACAGCCTCCTTCGGCGAGCTGCGTTCCGCCGTCCTGGGCGACGCCCTGTTCGGCGCGGGCACCTGGGCCCTGGCCGGCGTCCACGCGGCCCACCTCCAATCCGCCACCTTCGCCTACGAGTTCGCCTGGCGCTCCAGGGCACTGAACGGACAACTGGGCGCCACCCACACGATGGAACTCCCCTACGTCTTCGACCTCGCCCACCTCCCCCAACTGCGGGGCGAGAACGCCCTGCTGGGCCCCGACCGACCCCCGGCACGCCTCGCCACCCAGCTGCACCAGGCGTGGATCCGCTTCGCCACCACCGGCGATCCCGGCTGGCGCCCCTACGACACCAAGGACCGCACCACGATGCGCATCGACACCGAGTGGACCGAGATCAACGACCCCCGCCACCAGGAACGACGCGCCTGGTCCTGAATTCCGGCTCCACACCCCTTGCCCCAACTTAGAGACCTCTCTAAATTACGTGTATGGAGATGACCGAAGGCGGGCTGCGCGAGCAGGGGAAGGCTCAGCGGCGCATCCGGATACTGGACGCGACGCGCCAACTCCTGCGGGACAGGCCGGAGTCAGTGATCAGCACCGAGCGGATCGCCGAGCGCGCGGAGGTCTCTCCGGCCACCGTGTACAACCTGGTCGGGCCCCGGGAGAAGATCTGGGAGGCGCTCGCCGCCGGGTTCATGGACGAGCTCGAGCAGCGCCTGGCGGCGCAGGGGGACGGTGGCCCTCGGGAGGTCGTCCGATCGACCGTCGGACTGTTCGTGGACGACCCGGTCGTGTCGAGTCGCATGGTGCGGGAGTGGGAGGAGAGCGGCCTCGCGCTCGGCCGCAGCCCCCTCACCCAACTGCGCCGGGCAATGGCCGAGACGCGGACGCAGGGCGTCCTGCGCGCCGACGTCGATACCGACGCGCTGGCCGCCACGGTCGCCACGTCGTGCGTGGGCGCGCTGCACCAGTGGGTCGCCGGTCTGATCGACGACGGCCGGTTCCTCAAGCGCTCCCTGTTCGCCGTGGACGTCGCGCTCGCCGCGGCAGCCTCGGACGCGTGTCGCGACGAACTGATAGCACCGCTCCTGGCCCGGGACACGGCGTGAGGGCCGACGCCCCGTCAGGGCCCGTGAACTTCGCGGGCCGTGACGGGGCCCCGCTCACGGCGGACACCTGGGGTGACGCTTCCTCACCTCCCCTCGTCCTGCTGCACGGCGGTGGCCAGACACGACACGCGTGGGGCCGGACCGGCCCCCGGCTGGCCGCGCTCGGATGGCGGGTCATCGCCCCGGACCTGCGCGGGCACGGCACCAGCGCGTGGTCGGCCGACGGTGACTACGACCTCGACCTGTTCGCCGACGACGTCCGGACACTCGTCGCCGCGCTCGGGGACCGACCGCTGCTCGTCGGCGCTTCACTCGGCGGTCTGAGCTCACTGCTCGCCGCCGGGGAGAGGCCCAGGGCGGCGGTCCGCGCGCTGGTGCTCGTCGACGTCGCCCATCGACCGGATCCTCGCGGGGTTCGCCGGATCATCGCGTTCATGCGCCGTCGCCCCGAAGGATTCGCGAGCGTCGAGGAGGCGGCAGCGGCGGTCTCCGCATACGTGCCGCGCCGCACGGGGCCGTACGATCCCGAGGGCCTGCGGAACAATCTGCGACGGCACGGCGACCGCTGGGTGTGGCACTGGGATCCCCGGTTGCTGGACAGCTTCGAGGACCGGATGGACCCGCCCGGCATGGCCGAGCGCCTCCTCGACGCCGCCCGTCATGCCGACGTGCCGACCCTGCTCGTGCGCGGCGGGCTCAGCGACGTGGTGCGCGAGGACATCGCGGAGGAGTTCTGCGCCGAGGTCCCCCACGCGCGGTACGTCGATGTGGTCGACGCGGGACACATGGTCGTCGGCGATCGGAACGAGCTCTTCATCGATGCGCTCATCCCGTTCCTGCGGCACGTCGTGTAGCGCCATCGGCACCGAACGCCCGCACCTCACGGGGGTGCGGGGCGCGCCGGGCGTGATCGTGCGCGGGCTGCAGGAGGATCAGCGCTATGTCGTCGCCCGTGGCACTGTGACGGGTGTGGTGGTCCAACGCCGTCAGGACGGTGTCCAGGGCACCGTCCAGGCGTGCCTCCGTGCACAGTTGGCCGATGACTTGCAGGTCGGGCATGGAGCCGGTCCGATCGCGCGCCTCGGCCAGGCCGTCGGTGTAGAACAGCAGCCGGTCTCCGGCCGCCAGGGGAATCTCCTGGACCGTGGGGGCGGGGGCCAGGCCGATGGGGGTGGTCGGCACCGGTGGCGTCAGCAGCGCGGGGGCGCCGGTGGCGGGCAGGTGCAGGGGCGCGTGATGACCGCAGTTGACCAGGCGTACGTGGTGGGGATCGACCTCGGCGACCACCACCGTGATGAAGTCCTCCGCTCCGAGGTCGCCCGCGAGACGGGTCTCCAACTCCCGTACCACGTCCAGCAGATCGGGCATGGTGTACGCGGCGTCGCGGAAGTGGCCGATGGCCGCGGCGGACAGGTGGACGGGCGGCAGGCCCTTGCCCCGCACGTCACCGATGAGCAGCCGCAGGCCCATGGGGGTGTTGGCGAAGGCGTACAGATCGCCGCCTATGTGGGCCTGCGCGGCGGCCGAGTGGTAGCGGGCGCTGACTTCGAGGCCCCCTATGCAGAAGTCGGTCGGCTGGATGATGGCGCGCTGGGCCGCCACCGCGACCTTCTCCAACTGCTGTTGCAGGCTGGTGGACCGGTGCGCGCACCACGTGCCGTACACACCCGCGACGACCAGGGTCAGCAGCCGCACCTGGGTGTCGCCCTGGCCGAGCGCGTGCTCCACGGTGCCGATGGCCACGGCAAGGAGCGTGGCGGCGCCGGAGACGGCGGCGGTCACCCGCCAGCCGTGCTGGGTGGAGGCCAACAGCGGGCAGACGAGCAGCAGTCCGATCAGGCTGGTGGCGGCACCCGTCGCGACGTCCCCGACAGCGATGCCGATGCCGACGAACGCGGTGAGCCAGAGCCAGCCGGTACGTGAGGTCACGGGCATCCGCCGTCCCCTCTTCTTCCTCTTCGCCAGCACGGTGGGCTGACGCGTGCGAACACCAGGCGCCTTGTCCAGCCAGGACCCACAGGGCCGAGCGCCAGGAGCTGATGGCATATTCAGGTGTATACCCGGCTTGCCGCAGGCAGAACGTCACGTTTGACGTGGTCGAGCCCTTCACAACGGCCCCGGGTGTGACCGCTCGTCCCGCATCGGCCGCATAGGGGCTCACAACCGGGTACTCGGGAGCCGCCCCCGCACGCCCTGGTCACCTGCCCCGCTCTGGAGTCGATCGTGCCGCTTCCGGCCTTCACCGTCCTCGACCACGTCATGGTGATCAAGGTGTACGAGGTCATGGACATCGCCAGCGCCGCACACGTCCGCGCCGACCTGCACCGGGCACTGCGCGGTTGTCGCGGCCCGCGGAACGTCGTGGTCGACCTGCGCTCCCGCTGTGCCACGTCCGCGTGCGTCGGCGTGCTCAAGGACACCCAGCGACTGGCCGACCGGCTGCGCCTGCGGCTGCTCGTCACCGCCCCGCATCCGCTGACGCGCCGCGTTCTGCGCATCACATCGGCCGACGGTCACCTGGAGATCCACCCCGACCTGCCCGCCGCGCTGCAAGCGGTGTGACACCGCGCCCTCACCGGTCGAAGTCCGCCCCGCCCAGCGCGCCTCGCACGAATCGCCGCAGGTGTGCGCGTACCGCGTCGGGCCGCTCCAGCCAGGGTTCGTGTCCCGCGCCCTCGACCCGGGTCAGCGGAACCGCGAGGCGCTGCGCGAGCGAGGCGAGTGACGAGATCGGGCGAGGGTCCTGGCACCCGCCGAGGAGTTCCGTGCGCGCGGGCAGACACGCGCGCAGTTCGGCCAGGTGGTCGTCGAGCGGGTCCGCGCGTCCCGCCTCGCCGAGTTCCCTGTTCATCGTCCAGTTGACCGGGCGGCGTCGGCGGGCGCCCCGGGCCGCCCAGTGCCAGCCGCGTTCGGGGTCGGCGTGGTCGGCGAACCAGGCCAGGGTGAGCAGTTCGACCTCCTGCTCCTCCGTACGGCGCGGCACCTCCTCCAACGCGCGAAGCCGCTCCCGCTGCGCCTCGGACATCCGGCGACGCCGTTCCGCCCGCTCGCCTGTGCGCCAATCGCCGACGAACGGACCGCACATCAGCAGCATCCCGGTGACACGGTCGGAGTGCTTTAGACAGAAGCGGCTCGCCAGGTCGGTGCCGTAGGAGTGTCCGATCAGTACGGCCTCGGGCGCGCCCCACGCGTCGAGCAGTTCGGCGAGGTCGTCGACGTGCCGGGCGAGGGTATGGGGCCCTTGCCACCCGGATCGGCCTGTTCCGCGCTGGTCGTAGCGGTACACGGGTGCGAGGTCCGCGATCAGGGAGGCGACCTCATCCAGGTAGTCCGGCAGACCGGGACCGCCGTGGAGCATCACCACGGGCGGCCGCCGTGCTGTGTCCCCCAGCGCCGTCCAGCGCACCTGCGCCCCGTCACTCATCGGCGCGCTTCCCTGCGTCTTCATCGAGGTCACCGGCGAGAACCTACCCATCCGGGCCATGATCAGGCATCAGGAACCGGCCGCTTGACTCCCCGAACGGCTGCGCGAAGGATCATCGGTGGCCGCTCCCCGGTGGTCAGAAGGTGTCAGAAGGAGTTCCCTGGTGACCAGCCGCGTCCTGTTGGTCTCGCCCGCCATGACCGCGTCGCTGCGTCAGGCCCGGTTCGACGACGGGGCCCCGCTCGACGACCGGGGGCGGGCCGATGCGCGGGCAGCGGCCGGATCCCTGCCCGCGGACGCCCTTGTCGTCACCTCCGCAAGCACCCGCTGCCGGGAGACGGCGGAGGCTCTCGGGCTCGCCCCCACGGACTCACCGGCGGAGCTCGCGGGTATGGCGATGGGGCACTGGCGCGGCCGGTCACTGCACGAAGTGACCGCGTCGGAGCCCGAGGCCCTGGCGCGATGGCTCACCGACCCGGACCACGCACCTGCCGGTGGCGAGTCGGTGAGCAGCTTCTCCGCGCGCGTGGTGCGCTGGCTCGACGCCACGGCGGCCGGTGAAGGACGCCTCGTCGCCGTCGTGGAACCGGAAGTCGTGCGCGCCGCGGTGATCCACGTGACGGGCGCGCCACCGGCCGCGTTCTGGCGGCTCGACGTGGAACCGCTGACGGTCACGGAGCTCAGCGGCCGGGCCGGACGCTGGAACCTGCGGCTGGGGCGTCCCGTGAACTCCCTCTGAGCGGAGGGTCCTCGCGCGGACGCAGCAAGCGCTCGGCCAACTCGCCGAAGAGCAGCCCGAATCCGCCCCACAGCGTGATCTGCGTGGCGAGTGCGGAGAGCCGGAAGCGCCACAGCAGCGCCGCCGGGAAGTGCTCGGGCACCTCGTTGACCACGGGCAGGAAGGCGTACGCGATGCCGATGACGGCGGCGAAGCCGAGTACGGCCACCACTGTCGCGTACCACGCGCCGATCCTCGCGGCGAGACGCTTGCCCAGGATGGTCGCGGCGATCGCGAGGAGCACGCTCAGCACCATCATCAGCAGGTACAGCGTGGTCCGCCTCCCGATGGTGTCGGCGTTGCCCACGGCAGGCGGGTTGGCCGGGTACTTCAGGAAGGGCACGACGTACACCGCGAGCAGGGCGCAGCCGGAGAGCAGCAGGGCGGTGGCGCGCGGGCCGAAGCGGCCGACGCGGCCCAGGGCGAAGCAGTAAGCGAGTGCGGCGATGCCGCCGAAGGCGACCCCGTAGACGAGGATGCCGGTGGCGAGACCGGCCGTGGACTGGAGGCTCCTGGAGACGAGTTCGACCTCGTCACCGTGGGAGTGAGCGACGTGGGCCTCCTCGAAACCGATGGCGCTGTCGACGTTCGGCTCACCGAGGAAGTAGCCCACGATCAGGGCGAGCACGCCGGCTCCCAGACCGGCGAGCATGCCCCGAACGAGGAGATTCCGTACAGTTGTGGAGTTCATGAGCGCGCGGTGTTCCTCTGGTCAGTGGCAGGGGAAACCGAGCAGGTGGCGGGCGTCGTGCACCCACTCATGAACCCCCGCGCCGCTGAACACGGAGGTGGCGCCCTGTTCGGCGCCGACGAAGTACAACAGGACCAGCATCAGTACGCCGAAGAAGACGGCCCAGGGGGCGATGTCCTTCAGCGGCAGCTTGGCGGGTACGGCAGGGGTGGTGGCGGTCGGCTGGGCGACGTGTTGCGCCATGGCATGGCCTCCTGGGGAGTTCGCGTCCCGTATCGGTGGTGCACAGGACGACAGCCACGGGTCTGACTCACGCGCGGTCCGAGGACCACGCGCACACAGTGGCGCGACCGTGCCGGAATCTCACCGGCTTCCGCTCGTGCTGTCATCGATAACCCACTGAACGTACCGTCTGTCGCGTCCATGGCCAAGATGGAGTCCGCGCCGGGCCGTTCACCTATCGGCCGGAGTGACCGGGCGCAGTCGCCCTAGGCGCAGGCGACGTTGCCCTCGATGCCGAACGTCTGCCGCCCGTTCAGCCACGACAACTCCCACGTGACGGGGCACTCGTCGGCCTCCACCTTGGCGGCGGTCAGCTCGACCGTCTTCTTCTCCCCCTTGCCGATCGGGCAGGTGACGAAGGTGGCCTCGTCGCGCTCACGCCCCTCGTCCGTCTCGCAGCCCGGGGTGGTCGTGGAGATCCCGTGGCCCCAGATCATGAGGTCGGCCTGGGTCTCGGTCTCGCCCTTGTGGGTGGCGGTGAACGTCATGGAGGTCTCGCTCTGCGCGTCGCGCCGCCCCGGCGTCACCTCGACCGTGTACGGCGGGTCCTTCCGTTCGGAGGTCAGGGTGAAGGTGCTCGCCAGGGTGTCGTGAAGGCGCGTTCCACTGAAGGGGCTGTCGTCGTGGGCGTGCACCGACACTTCGGCGACCACCTCGTAGGTTCCGGGGCCGACGTAGGGAACGGGGCTGTTCAGCGCCCCCTCGGCGACCTGCTTGCCCTCGTGGAACATCTTCCACGGCCCTGTGACATCGCAGTGCTTCCACGTGTGCAGGGCGTTCCAGCAGTTGGAGCCCGTGGCGATGTTCATGAACCGGCCGGCCTGGCCGACCTTCGCGCACAGTTTGACGTTGGCGCTGTTGCCCCCGCCGGAGACCTTCTGGATGCCGCCGCAGTGCTCCTCGGGTCCGGCCTGGGCCACGGCCCGCTGGGGGCCGCCCGGCGCGGCGGTGGCGGCCTGCGTGGCGGGTGGGCCGCACAGGGCGGTGGCCATGGTCAGGGCGGCCAGGAAGGTACGTCGCATGCCTGGGTTACCTCACATCGAGAGGAAGGGTGGGCGGCTCCGCAGTCTGACCCCCGGGGCAGCGCGGAGCCAGAGATCTCCGTCCGCGCCGCGCCGCTTCACCTGATCGGCCGGGCGACGACATTGCCAAGCGGACCAGCGGTCCGTATCGTTCAAGCGGACCACCGGTCCGGATTTCGCGAGATGAATGAGGCCCCATGTCTGTACCGACTTCGCCACCGACTCCGCCGTCGGTTCCCGCCTCCGCCGAGGACCTCTTCCGCCACAGCCTGCGACTACTCCTGGACAAGGACATCTCCGGCTGGGTCGAACTGTGGGCCGAGGACGGGGTCCTGGAGTTTCCGTTCGCTCCCCCGGGCTGGCCCCGGCGCCTGGACGGCAAGGCGGCCGTCGCCGACTACATGCGCCGGTACCCCGACCACATAGACCTGCACGACTTCCCTGACGTACGGATTCACCGGACCGCCGAACCGGGCACCGTCGTGGTCGAGATGCGTGGCGTCGGCCGCCTGGTGGAGACCGGGGCGCCCTTCGACATGACGTACGTCGCCGTCGTCACCATCCAGGACGGGCTCATCAACTCCTACCGCGACTACTGGAATCCCCTCGCCGTCCTCGAACCCGGCGCCGACTTCACCGGGAGCGCCCGATGAGCACCACCGGCACCACGTTGGTCATCGGCGCCACCGGCGTCACCGGCAGCCGGACCGCGGCGCGGCTGGCCGCCTCAGGCCACCGCGTCCGAGCGGCCAGCCGACGCGCTGCCCCGGTCTCCGGCACCGAGCCGGTCCGCTTCGACTGGTACGACCCCGCCACCCACGCCGCCGCCTTGGACGGGGTCGACCGTGTCTACCTCATTCCGCCCGTGGGCGACGCGGACCCGGCGGCGACGATGCTGCCCTTCCTCCGGCAGGCCCGCGGCACCGGCGTACGCCGCGCGGTGCTGCTCAGTTCCTCCGCCGTCCCCGAGGGCGGTCCCGCGGTGGGCATGGTGCACCGGGCACTGCCCGACGTGTTCGAGCACTGGGCGGTGCTGCGCCCCTCGTGGTTCATGCAGAACTTCACCGGCGCCCACGCGCACGCCCTCAGCATCCGTGAGGAGGGCGCCCTGTGGACCGCGACCGGCGGTGGCCGGATCGGCTTCGTCGACGCCGAGGACATCGCCGCCGTCGCCGTTCACGCCCTCACCGACGAGCAGGCGCCCAACTCCGATCTCGTCCTCACCGGACCGGAGACGCTCAGCTACGACGACATCGCCGCTGTCGTCACCGACGTCACCGGCAGGTCGGTGGAGCACCGCCACCTCTCCCACGAGCAGTTGTGCGACCGGCTCTCGGCGCTGATCCCGACGGAGTTCGCCGTGCTGCTGGCCGACATGGACCGCGCCATCGCCCAGGGCTCCGAGGACCGCACCACCGACACCGTGCGGCGCCTCACGGGACGACCGCCCCGCGCCTTCCGCACCTTCCTCGACCGGGAGCTGCACCGGGAGCCGACACGACGCGAGCCGTCCGCCCGGATCCCCCGTGGCGAACGGCTCGTGTCGTAGGTGTTCAGAGATCTGGATCGGCGGCGGCGACGTAAGCGTCCTGGGCCACTGGACGACACCGACCGGGAGTCGGCGACGGGATTCGAACCCGCGTTGCTCTCTTGAGAGGAGAAGTAGCCGCAGCCTGCGCACCTGAACGATGTTCACCCTAGCCGCGGGGCGCCGGAACGGCGAGCGAATTAAGCCCCGGCGCCGGGCGACCCGTTGTCGGGAGACCCGGCGTCAGGCGTCCCTGCGTCGGTCCCGCACCTCGGGGAGCTTCGTGAACCCCGCTGACGCGTACGTGGCGACGGCGGCGACGTTGCTGCTCGGGGCGTTGACCATCGCGCTCGACGCGCCCATCTCCTGGAGCGCGGCGGCCGCGGCGACGGTGATCGCCCTGCCGTAGCCGTGCCCGCGATGGTCCTGGTGCACGCCCATCGGTTCGAGCACCCCGGGCTTGCCGGGCCCCGCCGACCACACCGTCACCGCCGCCACCGCGCTGTCCTGCTCGTCGTACGCGACCAGGCACCGCGCGTCGGCGTACATCGGCCCGGCCGTCATCGCGTGCCAGCGCTCGTCCGTGAACGCCGGGCTGTTGAACGCCGACCGGTGTACGGCGGTCCGCACGTGCGCCCGCTCCGGCCCCGTCACCTCGATCCGGAGTCCGGCGCCCGGATCGCCCACCGGCTCCGTGAGGTCGCGGTGCAGCGGCGTCCACGGTTCGTCGACGTGCCAGTCGTGCTCGAGCAGCAGGTCGTGGAGGAGCGCGTCCTGCGGCGACTCGACGTAGGCCTCGCCCGCCTTCAACACCCCGCGCTCCGGGCGGGTCAGGTCCTCGGCCAACTGCTGCGCCAGCCCTTCGTCCCGCCGGGCGTCCGGCGCGATGGTCAGCCGCAGCAGATCGGGCCCGTCCAGCATGCCGACGGCGAGGAGCCGCCCGCCGCCGCTCCAGGTCCGCACGGCCGCGGCCGTCGCCTGCGGGCCTGCGCTCCAGAACCAGCCCAGATCACCCGGATGCAACTGAATCGGTGCCCCCTCGTACTGCCACTCCCGCAGCGCGTCCACCACCACGCCCAGCTCGTCGACTCCCGGCACACTCAGCACATTTGACATAGCCCGATCACACATCACCGCACCGGCCCTCCGCATCTGGTTTCTCATCAGGCGCGATTGCGGCACTCCGCCCGCGTGGCCGTCAGCCACGTCCCATAACCTCATGCTGTATCCACCTTGAGGAGGCGGTGTGCTCGGATGGAGCACGCGGTTGTTCGCGGGCGCCGCGGTCGTGGCCGGTCTCGCGCTGGTCGGCCCCAGCGCGCCGAGCGGTGCCGACTCCGCCGGGGCGCTGCCCGCCGAGGCCGTCCGGGACGTCGTGCCGAACCGGGTCATGACGTGGAACATCTGCAACCCCTGCGAGGACGACAACGTCGGCAGGGCCGCGGAGATCGCCTCGTACGCGCCCCAGGTCATCGGTCTGCAAGAGGCGTGCGTACGCGACGTCGAGAGGCTCCGCGACTACCTGGAGAAACTGCACGGGCTGGTCTACCACGTCGAGTACGGGTCGGTGCTGCGGAACTGGGGCCGTTGCGGGGGCTGGCCGTGGCGCCCCGGCGCCTTCGGCCAGGCGATCCTCTCGGCGGCGCCGATGACGGATCGCGTGAACGTCGAGTACCCCGACGGCGGGTCCGAGGACCGCGGGTACATGGCGGTCACGACCACGGTGGGCGGCCGGCCCGTGCGCGTCTTCAACACCCACCTCGCCCAGCGGAGCCAGGAAACGATCCGCGAGGGCCAGACCCGTGTGCTCGCCGCGGCGGTCGCCCGCCACGACCGCGCGATCGTCCTCGGGGACTTCAACGCCGACCCGGCCACGCCCGAACTCGCCAGGATGTGGCGGCTGTCCACGGACAACGGCAGTGCGTGCCGTCCCTCGTCCACGGGCGCGTCGACCGGCACGTGCGAGCCGACCACCGACTGGCAGAGCAGGTTCGACTACGTCTTCCTGCGAGGCTTCACGCCGGTCGAACAGGGCGTGCGGCCCTCCCCGTACTCGGACCACCACTTGGTGCACACCGACGTCGACCCGAAGTGAGCGCCTCGGCGCCTGAGCACCTCGGCGCCTCGGTGCCCGGCTCAGTGCGGAGCCCGCCCGTTCACCACGGCCTCGATCGCCCGCAGGTACCGCTCCCGCTCACCCGCCGAGGACCTGCCCGACGTCCCCGCGAGCCCGCTCTGCGCCACCAGCCTGAAGATCAGGGCGCGGATCAGCAGCTGCTGCCAGTCGGGCGCGTCGCCGGCGCTCGTCACCAGGTGGGGCGGCGGGTCGAACCACAGCAGGCCGTCCACTACCACGACCGCGTCGGCGAACTCCGGAGGCCGCCAGTAGGGCGAGAAGTCGATCACGGCGGGGGCCTCGCCCGCCGCGAACAGCACGTTGCCCGTCAGGTCCCCGTGGATGAGCTGAGGAGTTGCCCGCACCGGGCGCCTCAGCTCTCGCAGGGTCGCGTAGGGCTCGACGAGGTCATCGATGACGTCGACCTCCCGCTCCTCCCACGCGGCCCGGTCGCCCACCGCCCAGGGATGGGTGCGCAGGGCGAGGAAGTCGGGGCGGGGCACGTGCCGCACAGCGGCGTGGAAGGTGCGGCCCGCGTCGAGCACGTCTGACCAGCGCCCCTGAGGTCCGGGCTCACCCGCCAGGAACTCATGGGCGCTCCAGCCCTCCACGGCGCCGCGTCCGTCGACGGCGCGGAGCGGCTTCGGGACGCGGAAGCCACCGTTCGACGCGAGGTGCTCGAACACGGAGGTCGCCCACTCGACCTCGTCGTCGTGCTCGTGCTCGTCGGTGGGCTTGAACACGAACCCGCCGACGCGGACGCTGCGGCCCTGTCCTCCCGCCAGGGGTACGGGCGTGCCCGCCGCCCCGAAGGCGGCGAGCACGGAAGCCGACGGGACGGAACCGCTCGGCCCGCTACTCACTGGTCCTGCTCCTCTTCACTGCTTCTGCCCCTGCCCCTGCTCCTGTCCCGTGAACATGTCGATCAGGCCGTGCGGCGCGTCGTCGCTGAACATGAACCCGTAGAGCTCCGCGCCGTCGACGGCGGCCGCGGCGCTGCGCGGGAACATGTCCCGCTCGTACGCGGCGAGCGCCGTCTCGATGTCGTCGGGGTGCGCGGCGACGGCCTTGGCGAGTTCGGCGCCGTCGAGCATGGCCAGGTTGGCGCCCTCCCCGTTCGGGGCCGCCGCGTGGGCGGCGTCGCCGATCAGGGTCACCCCCGGCACCCGCTCCCAACGGTGCTCCGTCGGCAGCCCGTTGAGGGGGCGCAGGACCGGTGCGGTGTCGCTCTCGGTGAGCAGCGCGAGGAGTTCCGGCGCCCAGCCCTCGAACTCGTCCGCGATCCGCGCGGTGGCCGCGGGGGCGTCGGTGAAGTCGATCGCGGCGAACCACTCCTGCGGCTTGGAGAGCGCCACATAGGTGTGCAGGGTGTCGCCCTTCTCCCGGTGGGCCTGTATGCCCTTGCCCGGCGCGAGCGCGAGCATCGAGCCGCCGCCGACCGCCTTCGCGGCGGCCGGGTGGCGGGTGTCGGCGTGGAACAGGTAGGTCTCGACGAACGACATGCCGGTGTACGCGGGGGTCGCGGCGGACAGCAGCGGCCGGACCCGCGACCATGCGCCGTCGGCGCCGACCAGCAGGTTCGTGGTGACGGTGCCGCCGTCGGCGAAGGTCACCTCGTGGCGCCCCCCGCCGAGCGCGCGGGCGCCGCTGACCTTGTGGCCCCAGCGCACGGTGCCGTCGGGGAGCGAGTCGAGCAGGAGCTGACGCAGTTCCCCGCGCTGCACCTCGGGGCGGCCGCCCGTGCCGTCGTCGGCTTCCTCGAGCAGCACGGTCCCGTCCCTGTCGATGATCCGCATCGCCTCGCGGCCCGCCAGGACGATGGCCTCGAACGCGTCCGTCAGTCCGGCCGCTTCGAGGGCGAGCTGCCCGTTGTAGTCGTGGATGTCGAGCATTCCGCCCTGCATACGTGCCGAAGGCGATGCCTCCGCCTCGTGGACCGTGACCGGGATGCCGTGGACGTGCAGGACGCGGGCCAGGGTCAGCCCGCCGAGTCCGGCACCGATGATCGTGACGTCCGTGCTCATGGTGGTTCCTTACGTGGGGCGCGCCTGCCGGGGGTCTCCGGCAGGCTCTCCCCGGAAAGGTGCCAGCCCTCGCCGACAGGCCGCCGACACCGGAGCGGCGATCCCCGACAGATCGCCGACACCGGGCCCTCGCCGTCCGGGCCCCGTCTCCCGGGGCTACGGCTCCACGCGCGCGACGCTCCCCGTCTCCAGGGCGGCCCAGAGGGCGCCGTCGGGCCCCACCGTGATGCCATGGGGTTCGGACGACGGAGACGGCAGGTCGTACACGGCGATCCGCGCGCTCCCGTCGCTCGCGGTGAGGTGACCGATGCGGTTGGCTCCCCATTCGGTGAACCAGCACTCCCCCGCGGAGGCCGCGACGATCGCGTGGGGCTTGGCGCCTCGGTCGGGCAGCGGGAACTCCTCGATCCCCCCGTCCGTCGAGATCCTGCCGATCTGGCCCGCTCCGATCTCGACGAACCACAGGGCGCCGCCGTCGCTGGTGATGCCCACGGGCCCGGCGCCCGGGGTGGGCAGCGGGTACAGGGTGACGTCGCCTTCGGTGGTGATGCGGCCGATGGCGTTCGCCTGGTTGAGGGTGAACCACAGGGCGCCGTCGGGTCCTGCGACGATGGCCGAGGCGAAGCCGCCCTCGGTGGAAAGGTCGAACTCGGTGACCTCCCCTTGGACAGTGATGCGGCCGATCCGGTCGGTGTTCATCTCCGTGAACCACATCGCGCCGTCCGGGCCCGCCGCGATGCCGTAGGGACCGCTGTCGGGCGAGGGCACGTCGAAGGCTTCCGTCGTGCCGTCGGTGGTGACGCGGCCGATCCGGTGGTCCTGGGACCGGGTGAACCACAGGGCACCGTCGGGCCCTGGCGCGATCACCATGGGGCGGCACGTCGGCGAGTCCAGGGAGTACGCGTCGAGTGCGCCGTCGGTGGTGAGACGCGCGATGTGACCGCTGTGGACGAAGGTCAGCCACAGGGCGCCGTCGGGTCCTGCGGCGATGCCGTAAGGCCCGGCCTCCTCGTCCGCCACGGAGATCTCGGTGATGGTCGGGGCTTTTGCGGGGTGCACACGAACTCCAATGTCGGTTACGGCAGTACAGGACGTGGCGGCACGGGTGTGGAGACGACGAGCGAACTGGTGGTCTGACCGTGCAACAGGAAGCGGTCCAGGACGTGTTCGAGGTCGCTCAGCTCCGGCACGTGCACCTTGAAGAGGAAACAGTCCTCGCCCGAGATGCGGTGACACTCACTCACTTCCGGTGTGCGTGCCGCCAGTTCGACGATGCGGGACATCTGGCCGGGGCCGGGACGCAGCCTGATCCAGGCCGCGACGGGGCGGCCGAGCGCTGCGGGGTCCACGTCGAGGCGGTAGCCGCGGATGACCCCCGTCTCCTCCAGACGCCGGACGCGGTCCCGCACCGTGGGGGCGGAGACGCCGAGTTCCCGGGCCAGCTCCGATGCACCGCGCCGCGAGTCGGCGGCGAGCAGACGCAGCAGGCGTTCGTTCAACTCATCGATGGCCGTTTTCCGTTCTGAAAGCGATCGCTGTCATGGCTTTCCCTTCCGCGGACAAGAAGCGCGTCCTGCCTTCATTCGTCGATGGCTCCGGGCGCTGCCGATTTCTAGGTTAGAGGCATCCAGAACGTCGAGAACAAGGACCTCACCATGCACTACACCCGCTTGGGCACCACCGGCCTCACCGTCTCCCGCGTCTGCCTGGGGATGATGAGCTACGGCGACACCTCCGAACGCTCCTGGCATCTCGACGAGGCGGCCGCGCTGCCGCTCGTGCGGCGTGCGGTCGAGGCGGGTGTCACCTTCTTCGACACCGCCGACGTGTACGACGACGGGGTCAGCGAGGAGGTGACCGGCCGCATGCTGCGCGGGCTCTTCCCCGACCGGGAGGCGTACGTCCTGGCGACGAAGGTCTACTTCCCGATGGGTCCCTCCGCCAACGACCGCGGCCTGTCCAGGAAACACATCATGGCCGCCGTCGACGCCTCCCTGCGCAGGCTGGGCACGGACTACATCGACCTCTACCAGATCCACCGCTGGGACCACGGGACGCCCATCGAGGAGACGATGGAGGCGCTGCACGACGTGGTGCGTGCGGGCAAGGCGCGCTACATCGGGGCATCGGCCATGTACGCCTGGCAGTTCGCGAAGGCGCAGCAGGTCGCGCGCGAGGCGGGGTGGTCGCGGTTCGTGTCGATGCAGAACCACTACAACCTCGTCTACCGAGAGGAGGAGCGGGAGATGCTCCCGCTCTGCGCCGACCAGGGGGTCGGCGTACTGCCCTACAGCCCGCTGGCCCGTGGCCTGTTGGCGGGCGCGCGGGAACGCGGCGGGGTCCGGCACACCGTGCGGGCGGGCGACGACCCGCTGGCGGACGAGATGTACGAGGACGCCGACTTCGACGTGGTCGACGCCGTCCGCGCCCTCGCCGCCGAACGGGGCGTGCCCGCCGCGCGGATCGCCCTGGCGTGGCTCCTCGGCAACCCGGGGGTGACCGCCCCGGTGGTGGGCGCAACGAAGACGGCCCACCTGGAGGACGCGCTCGCGGCGGTCGACCTCGTCCTGAGCGAGAACGAACGCGCGCGAATCGAGGCACCGTATCGCCCACACCGGGTGCTCGGTCACGTCTGACGCCCCCGGCTCGTCACCGCTCGTCTACTCAGGCGGGTACGGCCACACGGGCTCGGCCACCGTCGTCCGTCATGGTCGGAGCCTCCCGACCGGCGCTCACGCCGTGGACTCGTCCTCGCCGCCGAGCTGTTCGGCCAGGGCCACGATGATTCCCTCGAGGCCTCGGAGGTAACAGAGTCGGTAGGAGTTCTCGTACTGCACCACCTCGCCCACGAGTTCGGAGCCCTTCGCGCGCAGGCGGGTCACGGTGGCGTCGATGTCGTCGACGGCGAACATGAGGGAACGCAGGCCCAAGGTGTTCGCCGGGGCGTGCGTCTGCTCGGCGCCGAGTGCTTTCGGGGTGTGGTACTTCGTCAGTTCGAGCCTGCCGTGGCCGTCCGGGGTGCGCATCATCGCGATGTCGGCTCGGACATCCGTGAGCCCGCAGATGCGGTCCACCGACTCTCCCTCGACCTGCGCCTCGCCCTCGGCCACCATCCCCAGTTCGGCGAAGAAGGCGACAGCTGCCTCAAGGTCGTCGACCACGACGCTGACGTGGTCCATCCGCAGGGTCGTCATGGTGGGGCCTCCTTGGTGTGGTGCGGCCATGGTCGCCGCGGCTACCTCTGGGACGGAGCCGACATGCCGTCCTCGACATCCCCTCCACGTTCCCGGGCCTGGCCCGAAACCGACCTTGACCGTGGCTCGCCAAAGTCTATGGTCCAGACTAATCGGCCGCCGCGATCCCCGCGCCGCACCGCTGTCCCCCGTACCACTGCTCACCCCCGCCCCCGCGCTCGACTCCCCCCACGCCGTGAAGGAGTACGCATGGACAAGAAACGGAAGATAGCCGCCGCGATCGGCGCCGGAATGGCGCCCGTCCTCGCCCTCACCCTGCCGACGGGGGCGGCCAGCGCACACGGCTACGTCAACGCCCCGGCCAGCCGCCAGGCGCAGTGCGCCGCCCGCACGGTGGCATGCGGCGAGATCAAGTACGAGCCGCAGAGCGTGGAGGGCCCCAAGGGCCTGCGCAGCTGTAGCGGCGGCAACGCACGGTTCGCGGAGCTCGACGACAACAACAAGGGCTGGAAGGTCAGCGACGTCAGCAGCACGCAGACCTTCACCTGGACGTTCACCGCCCGGCACCGCACCCTGAACTACGAGTACTTCGTCGACGGCACCAAGGTCGCCACCATCGACGGCCACAACCAGCAACCACCGGCCACCGTCTCGCACCAGGTCAACCTGGGCAGCGCCACCGGCAGGCACAAGATCCTCGCCGTGTGGAACATCGGGGACACGTCCAACGCCTTCTACGCGTGCATCGACGTCAACATCCGCTGAGACGCGGCACGTGGCGTACGTGGTCGTGCGCGGTCCTGGTCCGGACACGAGTCCTGGACCGGACACGACCACGGCGCCACAAGGACCCGGCCACCGCCGCTCAGGCAGGCACCTTGTACCCGGGAACCGAAGGCCAACGGACCGTCAGGACGACGGATTCCTCCTCCGCGATCCACGAGTGGTCCACGCCCCTGCCCCACACGACGTAGTCCCCCTGCTGGGCCAGGAGGACGCTGCGTCCGGGCAGTTCCACCCGGAAGCGGCCACTGATCAGGACCAGCAGCGCGACGCGCTCCTCGCCGGTCACCCACTGGGCCCGCTCGTCGCCGGGCGGATGCACGCCCCACTTGATCTCCACGGCCTCGCTGTGCCGCGGATCGGTGACGTCCTTGAAATGCCCCAGGAGCCATCCGCGGTCCAGTGCCGCGTCCTTGCCCGCGTTGCCCACATACACGCTGTCGTCCGCATACCCGCTGTTGTCCACGGTTCCGCAACGTAGCAGCCGGGGACAGCACCACTCACACACGCACCAGCACCGGTCCGGCAGCACAGCAGGGGGGGGCGCCTCGGCGCTCGAAAACCGGTGGCACGGCGTCCCCGCCCGCCCCTACCGTGCTGCCGGACCAGGAAATCCAGGCAAGGACGTGCCGTTGTACACCCTGTGAGACACCCCGAGCGATGAATCGTCGCGCGTCGCGCATGTGCGCCGCGCTCCTTTTTGCTGCGGACTTCTCACTGGGATCGGTGTACTTCTGTGCTCGAAAACTGGGTGGTCATGCCCACCTGCCTGCCACTCGTCCGCCGTCGTTGCCACACCTGCGCGTCCGAGCGCTTCCTGGCCGACGGGAAATTCCGCGTCAACGCCCACCACAAGCTCATCGACGCCTGGCTCCTGGTGCTCTGTGCCTCGTGCGGGGAGACCGCGAAGCTCACGGTCCTGGAGCGCGTGAACGTGCGTTCCGTACGGCCCGAGCTCCTGGACCGGATGCATGACAACGACCCCGCCCTGGCGGCCGAGTTGCTCCAGGATCCGGTACTGCGGCGCCGCAATCGCGTCGCGCTCGACTGGGACGGCGCCTGGCGCCTCGACACCGGCGGAACGGATCACCTGGACCACGAGGTGATCGACGTCTCGGTCCGCTTCGCGGCGCGGATTCCGGTCCGTCCCGTGCGGCTGATCGCCGAGGGCTGCGGTCTTTCACGGGCCGAGGTCGAGAGACTGATCACGGACGGGAAGCTCATCTCGGCGGTCCGGCTGGGCGGCAAGCTCTCCGGCGACTTCACTTTCCTGCTCAAGCGCTGAGCCCTCACGGAGACACGGCCCAGGGCCTGTCCGGCACGTTCGCCGGACAGGCCCTAGGCCGGTCCCGTCGGGTCATGGGTGATCAGGTCGCCCGGCTGGCACTCGAGGACGTCGCAGATCCTCGAGAGGGTCGAGAAGCGGATGGCCTTGGCCCGGCCGTTCTTCAGTACGGACAGGTTGACGACGGTGATGCCGACCTGCGCGGACAGTTCCGTGAGCGTCATGCCGCGCTCCGCGAGGATCCGGTCGAGGTGGATCCGGATCGCATGCAGCTCCTCATCGGGCATCAGATGGTCCCTTCGAGGTCCTCTCGCATCCGCACACCCTGACGCATGATCCTTCCCATGATGACCGCGGCGAGCCCGGCGAAGACGAACTCCATCGACCCGGCGAACGTCGGCCCGGAGCCCACGATCGGCGCCATGCTCCCGACCAGCCAAGAGTGCGACCAGCCTACGACGAGACCGGCGACTGGCATGCCCACGACGACGAACCAGCCCAGGACGGAGAGGCGTCGCGCCACCGTTTCGGTGAACGGTCCCTTCTGGACCACGCCGTCCAGCAGCCGCGAGAAGAGCAGCATCGCGACGGCGGCGAAGAGCAGCCAGGGCAGTGCGCCGCCCAGCTCCGCGGCACGCTGTCCCGTCGAAGGACTGTCCTGGCACAGCCGCGCGGTGCTGCTGGTCGCCTTCACGCCCTCGGCCACCGGCAGGCCCTCCGGTCCCAGCGAGGCGTTGGCCCAGAAGTCCGTCTTCACGCAGATCGCGCCGTCGTCGAGCATGTGCGTGATCGCCTTGCCGGCGAAGGCCAGTCCGCCGAGCAGCGCCAGAAAAAGGGTCACCGAGGCCAGCGCCCTTGTGAGTCGCGTGTTCACTACTTTCCTCCCCATCGATTTTCGATATGCCTCACACTAGGGGACCATATCGATAATCGACAAGTTCACCGCTGCCGCACCGTCGAGGCCCGGTACTCGTGGAGCGTCCGCAGAGTCGCCAGGAACCGCTCGTCCTGCCGGCCGTCGCACAGCGCGCCCGGCAGGACCACCGGGCGGCCACGCGCGAGATGGGCACGGATGACCCACCACGAGGCGCCGCCTCGGCCGGTGCGGCGCTCCTCCTCGATGCGGGTGATCTCGTGCCAGGGGACGAGACGTCGGCTCACCGCCGTGCTGAACCGCATCCCCTCGGGCGTGAGCGTGGTCGTGCCGAACGACCGGTTCAGTACGTAGAAGACGCTCGGCAGCCAGATGGCGGTGAAGACGGTGGTGGCGACGGCGCCGCTGCTGGTCGTGTTCGCGTACGCGCGGGGAAGGACGAACAGCGCCATCGAACCGAGAGCGACCGTCACCACCGCCAGGCCGAGGAGCAGGGAACGCCGCTGACGTCTCGGGAGGGCTATTCGAACCGTTTCCATCGGTTCATGGTAATTCGCGACCCCGGTCACGGATCGCCCTCGCCGCTCAGAACCGCTCGTCTCCCCTTGCCGCGACTTCGCCCCTTGCCGCGGAGCAAGGGGCGAAGGGCGGGCTCACTGCCGAACCCTCCCGGGAAGGCTCGGACGTCCCACTGAGTCACGGAGTTCCCCGATCATGGATGCCGAAACGGGGTGCCTCCCAAGGGGGCCGTGCTCCGGCAGTTCCGTACGTCCTGTGGTCACACCGCGCCGGTAGGGTGACGCGTGTCGGTCGGGACGTCGGCACGAGACACGAGCATGAGCGCGTGCCCAGGAAGGCAAGGGCGGGTTTGTCCACACTGCACGTCATCACCGGCGCCCCCGGTGCCGGAAAGACCACGCTCCTGGACCACTTGAGGCCCTACCCGTTCGGCACCGTCGACTTCGACGAACTGCCGGAGGCCGACGGGCGCTTGCTGGGTATCGACATCACCTCGCCCTCGGCGAGCTCCGTGTGGCCCGACTACAACAGGCTCTGGGTGAAGATCGCGGCGATGATGCTCCGGGCGGGCCGACCCGTGCTGGTCCTGTGTCCCCTCTCCCCCGACGAGTGGGCGAGCGCGGCCGTGGGCGTCGCCGACCCGCCGTCCGTCGCCTGGGCGCGGCTCGACTGCGCCGACGAGGACCGCCGCGCTCGCCTCGCCGCTCGCGGCTGGGAGTCCGACGAGGTGCAGGACGCGATCGAGGACGCGGCGGAGCTCCGGGGCATGGTGGACCGCGCGTTCACCACCACCGGGCGCGGGCCCGCCGAGGTGGCCGAGGACGTCGCGGAGTGGATCTCGCGCGGTGCGGAGCGGCACTCCGCCGCGTGACGCCAGCCGGTTCCGCACCGGGGAGCGGGGTTCGCCGCGGCGCGTATCCACCCGTGCCGTCGGAGAGCTGTCGGCGACGGGCATGACCTGTCGGTGGCCTGTCGGCGGCGGTTGAGACCTTGGACGGGTCGGTGCTCCCCGTGAACGCGCTTCCCGGGGAGCACGCCGCCCCGAGTGCGAGGAGCCCTCCGTCGTGTCATCCGCATCCCCGAGCAGGCCGTGGAACGTGCACCTGCTGCCGTCCGCCGAGGGCAAGGTCTTCCTCATCACCGGGGGCAACGCCGGGATCGGCTACTTCGTCGCGGAGCAGCTCGCCGCCACCGGTGCCGTCGTCGTACTCGGCAGCAGGGACGCCACGAAGGCCGACGCCGCCATGGCCTCGATCCGCTCACGCGTGCCCGGCGCTCGGTTGCGTCGCCTTCCCCTGGACCTCGCCGACCTGTCCTCCCTGACATACGCCGCGGACAGGCTGAACCTCGACCGTCTCGACGCGGTGGTCCACAACGCGGGCGTCGCGCTCGACGATCCGCCGCGCCGGGAGACCCAGGACGGCCACGAGCTGATGTTCGGCACCAACCACCTCGGCCACTTCGCCCTCACCCACTGGCTCGCCCCTCTGCTGTCGGCGGCCCCGGCGGGCCGCGTCGTGACGGTGGGCAGCTTCGCGGCCCGCTCCGAGCGGCTGGACCTGGACGATCTGCAGTCGGCCCGTGACTATCGGCCGGGGCGCACCTACGGCCGTTCGAAACTGGCCCAGATGTCCTTCGGCTTCGCACTCGATCGCCGCCTGCGTGCCACGGGCAGCACGGTGCTCAGTGTGGTGGCGCATCCCGGTGGCGCGCTCGACTCCCTCACCCCCTCCCGCCCGCCGGTCCACGTGACCACCGGCGGCGCACGGCTGCGCGCCCTGCCCGCCGGGCTCATGGTGCAGGGCAAGGAGGCCGGGGCACGCCCCGTCGTACGCGCCGTCCTGGACCCGGAGGTGCGGGGCGGGCAGTTGTGGGGGCCGCGGGTCTTCGGCCTGCGCGGCGCACCACGCCTCGAGCCCGCCCGCGCCCACATGACCGACCCGGACGTCGCCGCCCGCCTGTGGGCCGCGAGCTGTGAACTGGTGGGCGTCGACCCGGCGCTCGGATTCTCGTAGGGGCGGACGTGAGCCGTGATGGCCGCAACGTCCCCCTCGATGTCCTCCTTCCTGCCGCCGCGGCCCTTGAGCCCGCCGCGCGGCCGTCCGACGATCAGGTGGTCGCGCGGCGGGCCGACCCCGTGCCGTCGGTCCGCGCCGGGCCCCGAGAAGAGCGGCGTCCCACCGCCGCGTCCCAGGCATCTCCCATTCGCCCTGGTCAGGGGCCGTTTTCGCGTTCCAGTGTCCCCACCTGCCCGGGATTCCTGGCCATCGGAACACCTCGCGCCGCAGGGTTGAGGAGTGCTCATCCGGGAGATCCCCACGCCCCACGTCCTCAGGGATGTCACCCCCGTTCGAGGCGTGGTGAGGAACCGGTCGCGCAGCACAATCCAGCAGTATCGACATTGGAGTTCGTACATGCTCAGCAAGCGCTCACGGCTGATCGCCGCGCCGGTCGCGGCCGTCGCCCTGACCCTGACCGTCGCCGGGTACCAGGCCAGTGCGGCCGGCTCTTCGGCCTCGGACGACGCGGGACGGTCCGGCAAGGCCGCGCGGGCAGCGGCCCCGTGCCTGGCCGACGCCACCACGCTGGTCGGTGACCTCGACGGTGACGGCCGCCCCGACAAGATCTCGAACCCCGGCCACACCGGCACCAAGATGACGGTCCAGTGGGGCGCGGCGGACGGCTCGTTCGGCGCCAAGAAGGCCGTTCGCGACCTGGTCGGCACGAGGTCGGGCGAGATCACGAGCGCCGCGGTCGCCGACTTCCAGAAGGACGGCAAGCTGGACCTCGTCGTCAACATCGTCAAGCCGTCCGGCGTGGACGACCCCAACTCCGCTCGCGTCGCCCAGTACCGGCCGGGACCGCTCAAGCGCGCCGACCTGAGCTCCGCCTCCGCCCGGAAGCTGGACATCGGCGACAGCAGCGAGGTCAAGCAGCTCCGCGTCGCCAACTACGGCGGCGACGCCTACCCGGACCTCGCGATCCTCACCAACGCGGGTGACGGGGTCTGGGAGCGGTCCGTCCGTCTGTCCAAGGCGAACAGCGGCCCGGGCAAGTTCGACTACGACCTGGACCAGAAGTACGGCGAGACCGGTACCCCGGCCGAGCCGCCGGCCATGCCCACCGATGGCTGGAAGCACTTCTTCACGTCCTGCTCCTGATCACCACCGTGCGCCGCCGGTCCCGCGGGACCGGCGGCGCACGGCCCCCGGCCGGATCCCGAAAGGAAGCTCCCTTGCCCAGCTCGCCCCCGGCCTGCGCAGTCCCGGCACCCACCGAGAACTCCGCCGCCACCGCACCCGCGGCGCCCGCAGCGGCCCACGTACCGACCGCGCACCGGGTGCGGGTCGCCGTCACCGCCCCCGACCCGATCACCCATGAGGGGGTCCTCAGCCAGCTGCGCCGCCATCCGGAGGTGGAGCTGTGCAAGAACTCCGGCCCCGCCACCGTCGCCCTGTTCATCGAGGACACCATCGACGAGGCCGCGCTCACCCGGCTCAGGCGCGCCGTGCGCAGCGAGGGCTCGCGCGCGGTGCTCGTCGCGGGAACCGTCCGCGAGCACGAGCTCCTCGACGTCGTCGAGTGCGGTGTCGGCGCCATCGTCTGGCGCCACGAGGCGACCGCCCAGCGCCTGGTACGGGCGGTGCTCACCGCCGCCAAGGGAGGCGGTGACCTGCCCGCGGACCTGCTGGCCCAGCTCATCTCCCAGGTGCGGCGCCTCCAGAACGACAGCGCCGATCAGCCCGGGTTCCTGGTGAGCTTCACCAAGCGCGAGGTGGACGTGGTGCGCCTGGTGGCCGACGGCTTCGACAACTCGGAGATCGCCCTGAAGCTGTCGTACTCCGAACGCACCGTCAAGAACGTGATGTACGGCCTCACCACCCGGCTGCACCTGCGCAACAGGGCGCACGTGGTGGCGTACGCCCTGCGCGAGGGTTTCATCTGATCACGGGGACGGGCGGGGATCCTGACGGGCGGGAAGCCCGACGGGTGTGGGCCTCAGACGGTGAAACGCACCGCCTCCAGCGGGATGTTCTGCTCCATGGGGCTGCCGCCGTACTTCCAGTTCCCGGCGTCGGTGCACGTCTGCTCCAGCCACTCCCCGCCCTGCAGATGGGCGTCGAGGCACACGGATCCGTCGACGACCTTGAGGGTGTGGCCCTGCAGCACGGGGTCCGACTCCTCGGTGCTGCCGATGACCATGTCCGTCGCGTCGTCCGCCTGCTGCCACTTGTCGCCGTCGCGCCAGCCTTCGACCACGTACGCGCCGGCCCCGGTGACACCGCCCGTGCCGGAGGTCGCGATGTTCAGCGCCTTGATGGGCGTGCCCTTGCCGGTCGTGCCCGCCTCGGCCCCGTCGCAGACGGGGTCCTGCCAGCCTTTGCCCTGGACGAAGGCGCGGTAGCAGATGTGGCGGCCCTCGCTGCGGGAGGCGAGTTCACGCACCGCGGTGGCCGCCGTGCGCTTCTCCTCCTTGGGCTTCTCGTCTCCCCCGCCGCCGCCTCCGCCGCCTCCGGGCTTCTCCTCGCCGCCCTTGTCGGAGTCGTCCTCCTTCTCCTTCTCCTTCTCCTCGGGCGTGGGCGCCGGTTTGCTGGGCGGCGGGGCCTCGCCGTCCGGCTTGAGCTTGCCCGCCTGCTGCGGCAGCTCCCGCGCCGCGGTCTGCAACTGCGGCCGGTGGCTCAGCCAGATGGTGACGAACGCGATCGTCGCGGCGAGGAGAAGGGCGACGATGACGGCCAGCCAGCCCGGCAGGACGCCGCGCTGCACGAAGGTGCCGTTCACGTCGATCGGCTCGGTGCCGGAGCGCCGCACGGACACCGCGTAGGGCTGCTTCTGCTTGGCCCCGAGCCAGATGATCTGCTGGGGCCGCAGTGTCGTGCGGACGAACGCGGCCCGGCCCGGCTCGATCTGGACGTTGCCCGGCTCGATGTCGTACGACAGCTGGTCACCGGTGTCGCCGCCGGTGAGCGACGCGGTGACCGGGGTGTTGCCGAGGTTGTCCACCGCGAGCTGCGGCTTGCCCCGGAACCATCCGCTGACCACCTGCGGCACCAGTTCGGCGCGCACCTCGGTGAAGGGGGTGACGTTGATCGTCCCCTCGGCGACGGTGGCGGCCCCCCGGTGTTCCGTCGGCGTGATCCGCACGGCGTACGGGTGCGGGCCCGCGGTGACGTCCGGCGTACGCGGTGGTGTGCATCTCAGCTCCACCGTGCCGATCGTCCCTGGGTAGAGCCGCAGCTCCGCGGGTTCCACCGTGGTCCATGGGGCGAGTTCGCCGACCGGGTCGATGCGGTACGCGTCGACGACGTCACCGGTGTTGCGCACCCGTAGCCGCACCGTGGTGGTGTCACCGGGGTCGACGGTCGTAGAGGAAGGTTCCAGGGAGGTCCAAAGGCTCACCCGGCAACGTTAGGAGAAGGCGCGCAGCGCGTCAGGAGACTTCCGGGCAGGCTCGTCCGACCGGAAGGGCAGTCGCCGCGTCCGTCCCGAGCACCCTCCGCCGGATGAAATCATCGGGGGATGTCCGACTTGATCATTGCCGCCTGCGACGGAGCGGCCAAGAAGAACCCGGGGCCTGCCGCATGGGCCTGGGTCGTCGCCGACTCCGACGGTACGCCGCAGCGCTGGGAGGCCGGTCCGCTGGGCCACTCGACGAACAACGTGGCGGAGCTGACCGCGCTGGCGGAGCTGTTGGAGGCCACGGATCCCGCGGTCCCGCTGGAGGTCCGCATGGACAGCCAGTACGCGATGAACGCGGTCACCAAGTGGATCGCGTCCTGGAAGCGGAACGGGTGGCTGACCGCGGCGAAGAAGCCGGTCGCCAACAAGGAACTCGTCGTCCGCATCGACGCCCTCCTGCAGAACCGCGCGGTGACCTTCCAGCACGTGGCGGCGCACCAGGTGGACGGCGACCCCCTCAACGCCATCGCCGACGTCGCGGCCAGCGACGCCGCTACGTCGCAGGAGCCCGCGGGCACCGCCCACGGCGCGCTGACGATCCCCGAGCCCCGGCCCGAGCGCATGACGGCCTCCCCCGGCGCCCGCACGGCCCGGACCTCCCGCGCCGGCGCGGGCTCGGCCGGGCGCGCGAAGAAGTCGTCGTCGAGCGCCACGATCAAGGCCAAGTTCCCCGGCCGCTGCCACTGCCAGAAGCCCTACGCCGCCGGTGAGAAGATCGCGAAGAACGCGCACGGCTGGGGCCACGTGGAGTGCCGGGACGCCTGAGCGCGCACCCTGCCGGGCGGCCGTACGAGGCCGCGGAGGCGACTCCTCCTTCCCTGGGCGGGGGGGGCGCCTCCTGCGGCCCGGCGGCACATTTCGGCAACCCCACGTCGCAACCGTCCCAAAAGTGCGTTGACACCCCACGAGCTTCGGCGGAGGGTACGGCTCGAACGGCTTGTCATGTTCTGGCCCACAACCTCCAGGCAAGACACATCCTCCACACATGAGGTGAGCCTTGTTCCTCCGTCGTACGCGAACGCACCGCACCACTGGACCCCGGACCCGCACCCGCTCCCGAGTCCGCGGGTGGACGCTCGTCGCCGCGCTGCTCGGACTCCTCGCCGCCGCCGTCGCCGCGGGCCCCGCCCAGGCGAATCCGCGCGCCGCCGACCGGCCGCACCGGCCGCCGCTCGTCCAGCCGACCGATCCGCAGCGCTGGCAGAACCCCGACGACATGACGTGGGCGGACTACCGCTCCGTCCCCGGCACCGACTGGGCCGATCCCGAACTCGAGCCCACCCGGCGCACCTTCAAGGGCGCCCTGGTCCTCCTGGACTACCCCGACGAGGAGTTCACGGTCAGCAAACCGGCCGGCTCCTCCCTCTTCGGCAACCCGCAGCCCAGCGCGTCGAACGTCCCCCGCGCGCAACTACCCGCCTTCTACCGGGACTTCCTCAACAAGCCGGGCGCCCTCAATCGCGGTCACACCATCAACGAGTACTGGATGGAGGACTCCGGAGGCCGCATCGGGGTCGACCTGACCTCGTTCGGCGTCTACCGCATGCCGTTCAAGTCCTTCCAGTACGGCATCGAGCCCGGCATGAACCCCGGCGCGTGCCCGCAGGGCAGCACCTGCGGCAAGGACATCCGCGCCGACGGCAAGGCCGCCTGGACGGCCGACGTCGGCGGCGGCGAGACCGGGAAGTACGACTTCGTCTTCTTCCTCACCGCCGGGCAGGACGAGTCGTCCGTCTGGCAGGAGTTCGGCCAGATGAAGTTCACCGGCCCACAGGGCGTGCCGACCGCGTGGGGGCCGCCCGCGCCCATCGCCTCCGGTGGCAACGCCGCCAGCACCCGTTACGTGCCGTGGACTTCCTGGGCGGCCGCGGCCCGCATCTGGCCCAACGCCTCGGAGGGCTCGTCCACCCAGGCCGAGAGCTCCGGAATGGCCGTGTACGCCCATGAGCTCAGCCACATCCTGGGCATCGGCGACAACTACAACAACCCGTACGGCACCCCGCTGCGCCGGGCCTACACCGGGATCTGGAGCATGCTCTCGCGCGGCTCGTTCAACGGTCCCGGCGGGCCGCACACCCGCTGGCAGATACCCGCGGCCAACGGTGCCTCGATGGGCTCCCAGCACGTGCTGCGCGACAAGCTGAAGCTCGGCATCGTCGACGAGAAGAACGTGCTGCGCCTGGACCGCGACGCCCTCAAGGACGCGGGGACCGTGGTCGCCCGGGTCACCGCGCGCTCCGCACCGCCCGGCGACAAGGGGCTCAGCGGGGTCAACGTCTCCATGAACCGGGACCTCTCGCCCGCCTGCGATCCGTCGGCCGATCCCCTGTGCGACGGCGGCGGCTACAACAACTACACCGTCGAGGTCGTCGACCGGATGGGCATGGACTCCTTCACGCCCGATCACGGGGTGCTGCTCTCCAAGACCAAGAACCAGGACCGGGCCCCGTTCGCCTGGGTGGTCGACGCGCATCCCGAGGACATCGACATGGTCGACTTCAAGCGCCCCGACGGAACCCTCCAGAAGATCACCATGGGCGACTACCGGCAGCTCAGCGACGCGCTGCTGCACGCGGGGGCCGATTCGGGCAGCGCGTACGAGTACGTCGACAAGGCCAACCGGCTGCACTTCTACGTCCTCGACATCCATCGCGGCCGCTCCGGAGTGCTCTCGTACACCATCGCCGTGAAGTCGCTGGACGGCGCGGGGCAGCAGCTCCGCGGCGTGAAGCTCGGCCGCGGCGAGGCCGAGGGCGACCCCGGACGCCGGGCCGTGTGCACCTTCGACCTCACCAACACCGGACGCCCCGGGGCCCAGAACCCGGACGACCCCGAGAACCTGGACCGGTACCTGTCCTCCGACGTCTACCGCCTTTCGGCCAAGGTCTCGGGGCGCGGCTGGTCCGTCTGGCTCCCCAGTCGGCTCGCCACGGCGAAGGCCCGCGGCTCGGCCGAGGTGGAGGTCGCCGTCAGCGCCGGGCAGAAGGCCGACCGGCACGGCAAGGTCACGCTGACCGCCCGCTCCGAGAGCGACCCGGGCAAGAGCGCGTCGGCGGTCTGCAAGGTCGGGAAGTGAGGTAGCCCGGAGGTGTTTCCCGGGCCCCGGCGCGGGTCGTGACGTCACCGTCACGACCCGTGCCGCCCAGGGGCTCGGCCGCGCGGCTCAAGGACTCGCCCCGCAGGTCAGGCCGGTACGTCCATGCGCTGCGTCCCCACGACGGACAGCAGGCGCAGGGCCTCCTCCGACGGTGAGCCCGGGACCGCGGTGTAGATCACGACCCGCTGGTCCTGGTCGGCGATGTCCAGGACGTCGCAGCGGACGGTGACGTCGCCGACCAAGGGGTGCGCGAAGGTCTTGCACAGGGTGGGCCGGTCGGTCACGTCATGGGCGTCCCACAACTGGTCGAACTCCGCGCTCCCCGCCCGCAGTTCGGCGACCAGGCCGGTCACCTCCGCGTCGTGGGGGTAACGGACGGCGGCGGTGCGCAGCGCCTGGGCCGCGGTCCTGGCGAATTCGTCCGCGTCCGAGACGCCGTAGAGGCGCCGGCCGTCCCCGTGCGGGCCGAGGAAGGCGCGCCTGATGAGGTTGCGGTCCCGGCGCTCCAGGGCGGAGAAGTCCTCCATCAGGGCGGCGGCCAGCGGGTTCCAGGCGATGACCTCGTACGTCGCCGAGAGGACGACCGCCGCGGCCTCGGGGAGTCGCTCCAGCAGGTCGACGATGCTCTGCCGCACCTCACGGGAGGGCCCGGGCGGCGGGGCGGGCGGGGCACCCGCGAGGTGGTGGAGGTGGTCGCGTTCGGCGTCCGAGAGGCGCAGCGCGCGGGCGACCTGTGCGAGGACCTCGCTCGACGGGTGCGGGGCGCGGGCCTGCTCGAGGCGCGCGTAGTACTCGGTCGAGATGAACGCGAGCTGCGCCACTTCCTCGCGGCGCAGGCCGGGGGTGCGGCGGCGCGCCCCCGCGGGCAGCCCCACGTCGGCGGGGGTGATGCGTTCACGCCTGCTGCGCAGGAAGTGACCGAGCTCTTGTCGTACTCGTCGATCCACCCGACCAGTGTCCATGATCGCCTAGGTGCTCAGCCAGGTACTGACGGTGCCTGGATGAGCGGGGCGGTCCGGACCAGGCTCATCGGCATGGACAACAACACCCCGAACACCGCCACCGCCTCCCATCCCTCCCTCGGTCTGCTCGACGGCAAGGTCGCCTTCATCACCGGTGCCGGTCGCGGCATCGGCGCCGCGGCGGCGCGGCTCTTCGCCCGGGAGGGCGCCAAGGTGCTCCTCGCGGCACGCACGGAGCAGCAGCTCAAGGCGGTGACCGAGGAGATCGGGGCGGCGGGCGGCGTCGCGGACCACGTGGTGTGCGACCTGTCGGACGCGGCGAGCGTCCGGGCGGCGGTCGACCGCTGCGTGGAGGTGTACGGCCGTCTCGACGTCGCCTTCAACAACGGCGCCACGGCCCAGGAGCCCGGCCCGATGGACGAGCTCTCCGAGGCCGATTTCGACCACGTCTACGCCGTCAACCTCAAGGGCCCGTGGCTGGCCATGAACGCCGAGATCGCCGCAATCCGGGCGACCGCGAAGCAGGGCGCCATCGTCAACACCTCCAGCATCGGCGGTCTGATGGCCAACCCCCAGCTGCCCGCGTACGGCGCGACGAAGCGCGCGGTGAACAGCCTCACCGCGTCGGCGGCCGCCACGTACGGCCCCGAGGACATCCGCGTCAACGCCATCGCCCCCGGCACCACACTCACCGAGATGCTGCACGCGTGGGACGAGAAGTCCCCCGGCACCATCGACCACCTCAACTCCCGGACCCCGCTGGGCCGCGCCGCCGACCCCGAGGAGATCGCCCAGGCCGCCGCCTGGCTCCTGAGCGACCGTGCTTCCTACGTGACGGGGACGGTGCTGCCGGTCGACGGGGGCATGATCGCCTGAGCGGGACCGGGGCCCGCTCGCCGGTTCGTCGAGTTGCCGTGGACGGCGCGTCGCGTCGACACTGCCCCTCATGAACCGGACGGGCATCACCAGGGCGACGAGAGAACCCCTGCCGGGCGGCGGAGTCGTCCTGGCCGTGCCCGAGGGGGTGCCGGACGTGCCCGCGCTGCGCTTCGAGCGGGAGAGCGAGCGCCGGTGGGTTCTGCGCCAGGGCGAGAGGCCGCTCGTCCTGGCGAGGTCCGAAGGCGAGGGCTGCTGCCGAGAACTGCGGCTGCGCCGTCTGTCGGGGCACCGCTCCCCGCTGCCGCCGCCGTCCGCCGCGTCGATGCGCTCCGGGGCGAACTGGCCTCACCGGTACGCCCGGTGGTTGGAGGAAACGGAGCTCGGACCGCTGCACCGTGGCCGCTGGCGGCTGACCCCGCGTACGGTTTTCGCGCCCGGCATCTGGGACTGCGATCTCGTCAGGGACTGGCCGGATGCGAGCCTCGACCTGCTCTGCGGGGGCGGCTGGCACGGTGTCCTGCCGCTGCGCCCGCTCCTGGCGCCGGACGCCCCACGGGTGAAGTCCTACCGCAAGCACGCTCGCCAGGGCACCCTCGCCCCGGTCCTCTTGTGGTGGGTGTCGTTCCTGGACGGCTGGCTGCTGCTCGACGGCCACGACCGGGCGGCGGCCGCGCTGGCGGAGGGCGCGCCGCCGCCGTGCGTGGAACTGGTCCGCCTACCGGCCGACGACGCCTGGCAGACGACCGCCGCGGAGATCACCGAGGCGCACGAGCAACGCGTGGCACACCTGGCCGCACGCCCCGAGGGCCCGCACACCGCGCGGCAGCGGCAGGCGCTCGACCGGAGCTACGCCGACGTGCTGTCCACGCTGCCGTACGACGCGGACGCCACGCCGATGTTCGCGCTCCCCCGTGCGTGACTGGCGCTCAGAGGGCCGCGCTCGCCCCACCGGCCTTGCGCGCCCGCAGCAGGAATCCGTCCAGGGGCAGCGGCGCGACCGAGCAGAGGCCGAGTCCTGACTCGGCGAGCAACCGCCCGTAGTGCTCCTCGGTGCGCTCCCTGCCGCCCACGTTGCACAGCATGTGCAGGTCCCACGCGGTGGCCAGGGAGGGCCGTCCGTCCTGTGGCAACAGCCTTTCCACGATGAGGAGTTCGGCGCCCTGGGGCATGGCGTCGGCGCAGCGGCGCAGGATCCGCAGGCAGGCGTCGTCGTCCCAGTCGTGCAGGATCCGTGAGAGCAGGTAGACGTCGCCGCCGGGCGGGACCGACTCGGTGAAGTCGCCCGCCACCAGGGTGCAGCGGTCGACGACTCCCGCCTCCGTCAGTCGCGCGCGTGCCGAGTCCAGGACGTGCTCCCGCTCCAGCAGCACTCCGCGCAGATCCGGCCCTGCCGCCAGTACCCGCGCCAGCAGTTCACCGTCGCACCCGCCGACGTCGACGACCAGCCGCGCGCCGGACGCGGCCACCGCCGCCGCGACGGGTCCGAACATCGCGGCGCTCGCGGCCATCGTCCGCTGGAAGAGCACGTCCAGTTCCGGACGCGCGGCGAAGAGCGTGAAGTGACTCTCGCCGTACAGGTACTTGAACGCCTCTTCGCCGGTGCGCACGGCGTGGTCGAGTTCTCCGAAGGAGGCGTAGAAGGGGCCTCCGTAGAGTTCCGCGAGTGGCGCCATGGAGTGCGGGGCGTCCGATCGCAGCACGCTTCCGAGCGGGCCGAGCCGGTACCGGTCGCCGTCCGCCGCGACGACGTCGAGGCTCGCCAGGTACCGCAGGAGCCGTCCGGTTCCGTCGCGGTCCGTGCCGGTCCGCGCCGCCAGTTCGGCCGCGTCCACGGCGGGTTCGGCGCCGGTCGGCAGCGCGTCGGGCAGCCCGAGGCGTACGGCGGTGGCGAGCGCCTGGGTCGTCCAGGCTCCGGTGCACAGCTCAAGGAGCCGCCGCGCCGGGTCCTGGCCCGCAGCTGCCGCCAGATGCGCGGTGAGCGCCTGCCGGTGGTCGCCTCGGGCGTGCAGTTCGAGACGCTCGGCCCCGCTCGCCGTCGAGGCGCCCGTCCCGGTGCGGAAGTAGAGCGCGGTGGCGTCCTCGCGGGCGTTGTAGCCGCCGCCGTCGGGAACCATCGCCCCGCGTTCGACCAGGGTCGTACGGAGTCCGGCCATGATCACGTCGTCGGGCTCGGTCACCTCCAGCGCGAGGTGCGACTCGTGCCGCGCGGCCCGCTCGCGTACGGCCACCGCGTCGAGCCCCGCGCCCGGCGGCGCTTCCAGGACGAAGATCTCCACCGCTCGCTCGGCCGGGGCCACCGCGGGTACGGAAACGGGTCCGGGCACCGGCACCCGGACGATGTCCACGCGCAGGCCCTCCGGCGTGCGCCCGTACCGTTCGGCGAGCCGACGCCGCACGATCACGCTCGGCACCGCCTTCCCCGCGTCCAGGCCACGGTCCCGCAAGGTGGCGCACAGCGTCTCCACCGAAGGGGCGGAGACGAGGACGGCGGCGTGCGTGAGTGCGCAGTGCCGGACCAGGGCCGCCCGCTCGGCGGCGGCAAGACCGGGCATGAGCCGTCTCACCACGTCACCGGTTCGGGCGGTCCTGACGTGCTCGACCGCCTCGTCGATCAGCGCGAGATCAGCGGGATGCACCGGCAGCGCTCGGGCATCGGGACCGGCCATGCGTGTCCCCCTCCCTCTCCCCACCTACCTTCCTCCATCCTGCGCGCGCCGACATCAGGTCGGCGTCTGGTCCGGTCCACGACAGGTCCGGTCCAGTCGTCCACGTCAGGCCCGCATCGCGTCCGACGCTCGCCCACGTAGGCTCAACATCGTTACAGAGCAAGGGTTTTGGAGAGCGGGGAATCATGACGCGTCACGAGCTGATCCGACCGGTGCCCGAGCTGTTGAAGGAGCACGCCGAGCGGGCGGCCGGACGGATCGCCTACGCGGACTCCTCGCGCCGCGTCACCTACGCCGAGCTGGAGCGCCGCACCCGCGCCCTCGCCGCCCACCTCACCGGGACGGGTCTCCGCCGTGGCGATCGCGTCGCGATCCTCCTAGGCAACTGCGTCGAGGCCGTGGAGAGTTGCTTCGCCGTCGTGCGGGCCGGAATGGTCGGCGTACCGCTCAATCCGCGCTCGTCCGACGCCGAGCTGACCCACTTCCTTCAGGACAGCGGCGCCGCCTTCGTCATCACGGACGCCGCACACCTAGCCCAACTGCGCGGCCTCCACGCGCCGTTCGGCCACCTGGGCGCCTTGGTCACCGGAGCCGGGCCGGTCCCGGACGGCGCCCGGCTCTTCGAGCACGCGGCAGCGGGCGAGCGGTCCGCGGAGATCGACCGGCTCGGCCTCGACGAACCCGCCTGGATGCTCTACACCTCGGGCACCACCCACCGGCCCAAGGGCGTCCTGTCCACGCAGCGGGCCGCACTGTGGTCGGTGGCCGCCTGTTACGCGCCGCTCTTCGGCCTCTCGCCCGAGGACCGGGTGTGCTGGCCGCTTCCGCTGTTCCACAGCTTCAGCCACTCGATGGCGATCATGGGTGTGACGGCCGTGGGCGCGAGCGCCGGGCTCGTCGGCGATCCGCTGTCGTCGGGCGGACTGCGGCAGGAATTGCTCACGGCGGACGAGGCGCTGGGTGGACCGTTCACGATGATGGCCGGTGTGCCCGCCACGTATCACCGGCTGGTCGAGTCGGCGGGCGCCAGGCCGCGGGCGTTACGGATGTGCGTGGTGGCGGGCGCGCCGAGCGGTCCCGCGCTGCACGAGGCGGTGGAGGCCGCCTTGGGGGCTCCGCTGCTCGACGTGTACGGCAGCACGGAGACCTGCGGCGTGATCACGGCGAATCGCCCCGAGGGGGCCAGGGTCGAGGGCTCCAGCGGTCCGCCCGTGCCCGGCATGGACGTACGCGTCGTCGCACCGGACAGCCTCACCTACGTCCCGGACGGAGCCGAGGGCGAGGTGTGGGTGCGCGGGCCGAGCCTGATGACGAAGTACCACGAGCGGCCCGAGGCGACGGCTGCCGCCCTGCGGGAGGGCTGGTACCGCACCGGTGACCTCGGCCGCATCGGGGAACACGGCCATCTCCTGCTCACCGGCAGGCTCAGCGAGCTGATCATCCGTGGCGGCGAGAACATCCACCCCACGGAGATCGAGCAGGTCCTGACGGAGTGCCCTGGCGTGTCCGACGCCGTAGTCGTGGGGCTGCCGCACGAGGTGCTCGGCGAGGTGCCGGTCGCGTTCGTCGTGCCCGGTCCCGACGGGCTCGACGCGCGTCGGGTCCTCGCCGAGTGCCGGGCCCTGCTGGCCGACTACAAGGTGCCGACTGGGATCCACGAGATCGACGCCGTCCCGCGCACCGCGTCCGGCAAGATCGCCCGGCACCGCCTCGTCGTCCCCGCCCCGGCCCCCTCGGCCGGCGCCTCCCCGCACGAGCGGCTCCTCGCCCTCCCCCGCGACGAGCGGGAGCGTGCGCTGCGCGAGACGGTCCTGACCTGCACGGCCGAGGTCTGCGGCTTCGAGCAGGAGGAACTGCCCGACGCTGACAGCCCGTTCGCCGATCTCGGCATGACGTCCCTGGGCGCGGTCGAGCTGGTGGACCGGCTCGGCGCGCTGACCGGCCTGAGGCTGCCGTCGACGCTCGTCTTCGACCACCCGACACCGGCCGAGGCGGCCCGCCACCTGCTCGCCACGCTCTTCGCGGACGAGCCGACGGAGCGGCGGCCGCGGGCGTCCGGCGGACAGGGCCGGTCCGAGGTGGACGACGATCCCGTCGTGATCGTCGCCATGGGCTGCCGGTATCCCGGTGACGTGAACTCACCCGAGGACTTGTGGGAGTTGGTGACGCACGGCCGGGACGCCATCTCGGAGTTCCCCACCGACCGCGGCTGGGACCTGGCCGCCCTGTACGACCCCGATCCCGACCGGATCGGCACGTCGTACACGCGACACGGCGGATTCCTGCACCGCGCCGCGGAGTTCGACGCGGGTCTCTTCGGGATCTCGCCGCGCGAGGCACTCGCGACGGACCCGCAGCAGCGGTTGCTCCTGGAGACGTCCTGGGAGGTGTGGGAGCGGGCCGGGATCGATCCGGCGTCGCTGCGCGAGAGCGACACCGGGGTGTTCGTCGGCCAGATGTACACCGACTACGCGTCCCGCTTCACGCGCCGCCACGAGCTGGAGGCGCAGCTGGGTCTCGGCTCCGCGGGCAGTGTGACCTCCGGGCGGATCTCGTACGTGTACGGGCTGCGCGGTCCCGCGATCACGCTCGACACCGCCTGCTCGTCCTCGCTGGTGGCGCTGCACTTGGCGGCGGGCGCCCTGCGCTCGGGCGAGTGCTCGCTGGCCCTCGCGGGCGGCGTCACCGTCATGGCGACGCCCCACCCCTTCCTCGCCTTCAGCCGCCAGCGCGGCCTCGCTCCCGACGGGCGCTGCAAATCGTTCTCGGCCCACGCCGACGGCACGGCCTGGGCCGAGGGCGTGGGGCTCGTCCTCCTGGAACGGCTCTCCGACGCGCGGCGCAACGGCCGTCAGGTCCTGGCCGTGCTGCGCGGCTCCGCCGTCAATTCCGACGGCGCGTCCAACGGCCTCACCGCGCCGCACGGCCCCGCGCAGCGGCGGTTGATCACGCGGGCCCTCGCGGACGCGGGGCTGCGCGCCGCCGACGTGGACGCGGTGGAGGCCCACGGGACCGGCACCCGTCTCGGCGACCCGATCGAGGCACAGGCGATCCTGGCCACGTACGGTCAAGGCCGCGAGCGGCCGCTGTGGCTCGGCTCCGTCAAGTCCAACCTCGGGCACACGCAGGCGGCCGCCGGGGTCGCGGGTGTCATCAAGATGGTGCAGGCCATGCGGCACGGCGAGCTGCCCAGGACGCTGCACGCCGACTCCCCCACGCCTCATGTGGACTGGCCGTCGGGCCGGGTGGAGCTTCTGACGGCCGCGCGGCCGTGGCCGGAACCGGGTCGGCCGCGGCGCGCGGGGGTCTCGGCGTTCGGGATCGGCGGGACCAACGCGCACGTGATTCTGGAGGAGGCGCCGGACGACCGGGCGGAGATCCCTCGTAGGGCCTCCTCCACGTGGTCCGCGCCGTGGCTGCTCTCCGCCGCCGACGCACCCGCCCTGCGCGCCCAGGCGCGACGGCTCGCATCCCATGTAGCGGACGGGACACGCGTATTGACCGCCGATGTCGCCCGCTCGCTGACGGTGTCGCGCTCCGCGCTCGCTCATCGGGCGCTGGTGCCCGCCGACGACGATCCGACCCGGATGCTTGACGCGCTCGGCGCGCTCGCGGAGGGCAGGGACGCACCGGGAGTCGTACGCGGCCTTGCGGCACCGCAGCTCCGCACCGCTCTCCTGTTCACCGGGCAGGGCGCCCAGCGCCCCCGGATGGGCGCCGAACTCCGCGCCGCCTTCCCCGTCTTCGCCGAAGCCTTCGACGAGGTCTGCCGCCACCTGGACGACCATCTCCCCCACCCTCTGAGTTCGGTGCTCGCCGCGGAGCCCGGGTCGCCGGACGCGACGCTCGTGGACCGCACGGACTTCGCTCAGGCCGGACTGTTCGCCTTCGAGGTGGCGCTGTTCCGGCTGGTCGAGTCGTGGGGCGTGCGCGCTGATCACCTGGTGGGGCACTCCGTCGGTGAGTTGGCGGCCGCACATGTCGCCGGGGTGCTCGATCTGCCCGACGCGGCGAGGCTCGTGGCCGCCCGCGGCCGTCTGATGCAGGGCCTGCCCGACGGCGGCGCGATGGTGGCGCTGGACGCGCCAGAGGACGAAGTCCGGTTCGCGATCGCCGAGTTGGAGGACGATCAGGTGGCGATCGCGTCCGTCAACGGGCCGCGTTCGGTGGTCGTCTCGGGCGCGGCGGGCGCGGTGCTCGCCGTGGCCACCGCCTTCGAGGCGCGGGGCCGAAGGGCCGTACGACTGCGGGTGAGTCATGCCTTCCACTCGCCCCTGGTCGAGCCGATGCTCGACGATTTCCTGCGCGTCGCACGCGAGGTGACCTTCCACCTGCCGCGCATCCCGATCGTCTCCACGGTGACGGGCCGTCCCGCCGACGCCGCCGAGCTGTGCTCACCCGAGTACTGGGTGCGGCACGCCCGTCGGCCCGTGCGCTTCGCCGACGCCGTGCGCACACTCGCGGACGACGGGGTCTCGGCCTACCTGGAGCTGGGCCCCGGCCCGGTCCTCACCGCGGCGGGGACCGACTGCCTGGCCACGCCCGCGTCCGACGGCGGCTCCGTCCTCGCCGTCGCCACCCGGGGCGGCGAGCACGAACCGGAGACCCTCCTCTCGGCCGTGTCACGACTGCATGTGGCCGGGGCGGCCGTCGACTGGGCCTCGGTGTACGCGAGTTCCGACGCACGGCATGTGGACCTGCCGACGTACCCCTTCCAGCGACAGCGGTACTGGCTGGACGCGCCGCGAACCACCGCCGCCGACGCCCCGCCGCTGCTGGGTCCCGCCTTCCCGGTCCCTGGTACGGCACGAACCGTCCTGTCGGGCTTGCTGTCCCTTCCGACCCACCCGTGGCTCGCCGACCACGTCGTGGCCGGGCGGGTGATCGTCCCGGCCACGGTGTTCGTGGAGATGGCGGTACGGGCGGGGGACGCGGTGGACCGGGGAACGGTCGACGACCTCGTGATCCTGCGCCCCCTCGCTCTGCCCGACGCCTCGGCGGTCTGCGTCCAGGTCGTGGTGGGCGGTCCTGACGACGCGGGTCGGCGGCCGGTCGACCTCTACACCCGGCCGGAGGAATCCACCGAGGACACGCCATGGACCCGGAACGTCTCCGGGCAACTGGTGCGCAGCCGCGCGGCGCAGGACGGCGCGCGGCACGAGGGCCTGACCCCGTGGCCGCCCCAGGCGGCCGAGGCCGTGGATCTCACCGACGCGTACGCCGTCCTCGCCGACGCCGGGCTCGCCTACGGGCCCGCGTTCCAGGGCGTCGACACGGTCTGGCGGTGCGGCGACGACGTCCTCGCGGAGGTCCGCCTGCCCGCGTCGCACACCTCGGACGCCGATCGCTTCGGGCTGCACCCGGCGCTGTTAGACGCCGCGCTGCACGCACCCCTGCTCGCCGCACCCGCCGAACTGGCCGCGCTCAGGGTGCCGTTCGCCTGGAGCGGCGTCAGTCTGCACGCCTCCGGAGCCACGGAGCTGCGCGTCCGGGTGACTCGTACCGGCACGGACACGGCCTCGCTCACCCTCGCCGACCCGCACGGCCGAATCGTGGCCCGTGTGGACTCCCTGACCACCAGGGAACTCCCGCCCACCGCGCAGACCGACTCGACGGACGACGTCGTACGACACGCTCTCCTGCGCCCCGAGTGGGCGGATGCCGCATTCCCTGAGCCGTCGACCGGGTCGGCGGGTCACACGTGGGTGGTGCGCGGGCGCGACCGGCTGGGCCTCGCCGGGTATCTGCCCTGCGGCAAAGACCCCCAGTTCATCGTCGTCGCGGCCGTCGCCCGCGCGACGGACTCCGACACCGGCCGCACGGACTCCGATCCGCTGACCGACGTACACGAAATGACCGATACGGTCCTCGAGACGCTGCGGGACTGGCAGGGCGATCCGGACACGGCGGGCACGCGACTCGTGGTGGTGACGCGCGACGCCACCGCCCCCGTCCCCGACCTGGCGGGTGCGGCGGTCTGGGGACTGGTACGCGTGGCCCAGTCGGAGCTGCCGGGCCGCGTCGTCCTGGTGGATGTGGACGGGCGGCCGGAGTCACTGAGTCTGGTGCCGGATGCGGTCGCCACCGGTGAACCCCAACTACGCGTACGGGAGGGGCGGGTGACGGTCCCTCGGCTTGGCCTGGTCGGCGACACGACCGAGGGAGAGGCGACCGTCTTCGACCCGGACGGCACGGTACTGATCACCGGCGGCACCGGCGCGCTCGGCGCGGAGCTGGCACGCCACCTCGTCACCGCACACGGCGTACGACACTTGCTGCTGACCGGACGCCGGGGGCCGCGGGCGCCCGGTGCCGATGAACTGCGCGGCGATCTCACGCGGTTGGGGGCGCAGGTCGACATCGTGGCCTGCGACGCGGCCGACCGCGCGGCGCTGGCCGAGGCGATCAAGCGCTGCGAACCGCCGCTGACCGGTGTGGTGCACGCCGCCGGTGTGCTCGACGACGGTGTGCTGGAGTCGCTGACTCCCGAGCGGATGGCCGCGGTACTCCGGCCGAAGGCCGACGCCGCCTGGAACCTGCATGAACTGACCCGGGACATGGGGCTCTCGGCGTTCGTCGTGTTCTCCTCCGTTTCCGGTCTGCTCGGCCCGGCGGGCCAGGGCAACTACGCCGCCGCGAACGCGTTCCTCGACGCCCTCGCCCGGCGCCGCACCGCCGAGGGGCTGCCGACGGTGTCGCTGGCGTGGGGCCCGTGGGAGCACGCCGACGGCATGGGGGCGGCGCCGGACGCCACCGCCTCCCTCCCCGATTCCGGGCCCTCCCGACAGCGCCCACAGGCACGTGATGTGCTCGTTCCGCTGTCCACGCGGCAGGGCCTCGCCCTGTTCGATGCCGCGCTGCGCTCCACGGAGCCGGTGCTCGCGCCGATCCTGCTCGACCGGGGTGCGCTGCGGTCATCTGCCGGGCTCGTCCCGCCGTTGTTGCGCGGACTCGTACGCCGGAACCGGCCGACGGCCGCCGCGACGGCCTCCGACTCCGACCGGAATGCCGAGGCGCCGGGAGCCTGGCGGAAAAGGCTCAACCAACTGCCCGTCGAGGCGCGGGAGTCGGCGCTCGCGGAGTTGCTGCGGGCCGATGTGGCCTCGGTGCTCGGATACCCCGGCGCCGACGCGCTCCCGGAAGGCAAGTCGCTCGGCGAGCTCGGATTCGACTCCCTGACGGCCGTGCAGATCCGCAACCGGCTGAGCATGGCGCTCACGGTCAGGCTGCCGGTGGCGGTGGTGTTCGAACACCGGACGGCCGACGGCCTTGCACACCATCTGCTCGGCCTTCTGGAGGACGAGGCGGACGCCGATACGACCGCCGGTGCGGCTACAGCCGCCGAGGAGGTCCACTCGGTCGAACAGCCCGCGTACACCCTCTCCTCGCTCTTCCGTGCGGTCAGCGCGGCAGGGCAGCCGGTGGCGGCGATGCATCTGCTCGTCACCGCGTCCTGGGCAGTGCCCTCCTTCACTGCCGTCCAGAGCGCCGAGCACGCCCTGCCCCCGATCCGCCGCTCCCACGGCCGCCCGGGCACCGACGGACCGACCGTCGTCTACTTCCCGGCGTTCCAGCCGTCGTTCGCGCCGCCGGGCGCCGGCGACTTCCCCCGCTTCCACGGCGCGTTCCACGACGACCTCGACGTCCTGGAGTTCCCGTACCCTGGGCTCGGTGCGAGCGCGAGCACGGAGAGGGCCGTGCCGGAGGACCGCGCGGCGCTGGCGCGTACGCAGGCCGAGAGCGTGCTGCGGTACGCGGGGAACGGGCCCTTCGTGATCGTGGGGCGGTCGGCGGGCGGGAACGTGGCGCACCTGGTGGCCCAGCACCTGGAGAACACGGGCCGGGCACCGGCGGGACTGGTGCTGCTCGACACGTACCACATCACGCCGGACAACAACGGCACGGACTGGCTGCTCTCCCTGGCCGCCCCGCCCACGCGATCCGGGGACCTGTGGGGGAACGTGTCGGGGGACGGCGACAGTGTCCTGGCCGCGATGGGCGCCTACCACCGGATCCTCCTCGACTGGGAGCCCGAGCCGATCACCACCCCCACCCTCCTCGTCCGCGCGTCCCTCCCCACCCCCGCGATGGCGGCCGCCGCGGAAGCCGAATCCTGGCGGACGTCCTGGCCGTCCGCTCACGAGGTCGTGGACGTGCCCGGTGACCATCTGACGATGATGCGGGAACATGCGGAGTCGACGGCGTCGGCGGTCCGCGACTGGATCCGTGCACGAACGACGGGGAATCACCGGTGAGTTGACTCAGCGAGCCGAGTCAGTCACCGCCCCCCCAACCGATCCACCGACCAGGCGCCGACGCCCGAGCCAGGGCGGCGCTGTCACGCCCCGCCAGGTTCGACAGCGCCTCGGCCCGCCGCCACACCGGCACACGGCGGCACCGTCACACCCGCAGCACCTCGGGGCCGAGCAGTGCGTACCGTCGGGCCTCGCTCCGCGGGAGGCGGGTGTCGGTGACGATCGTGTCGAAGGCGCGCGCGTCGGCGAACCGGCAGAAGCTCACCGCGCCGAACTTGGAGTACTCCCCGGAGAAGACGCGGCGGCGCGAGGAGCGCACGGCCTGCCGTTTGACCTCGCTGACCGTCGGGTCGGGAGTGGTCAGGCCGTGCTCGCGGGAGATGCCGTTGGCTCCCACGTACGCCAGGTCGATGACGAACTCGGAAAGCATCTGCGCCGCCCAGCGGTCGACGGTCGCCATCGTGCGGCCACGCACCCGGCCGCCGAGCAGCAGCACGGTGAACCGGGGCCGGGTCGCCAGGACTTGGGCAGTGGCGAGCGAGGCGGTGATCACGATCAGCGGGCGGTCGTCGGGCAGCGCCTCCGCGATCAGCTGCGGGGTGTAGCCCTCGTCGATGAAGACCGTCTCGGCGTCTCTCAGGAGTTCCGCGGCGGCCGTGGCGATGCGTGCCTTCTCCGCGGCGTGCATTCCGGTGCGGAACGCCAGCGTGGTCTCGAAGCTCGTGCTCTCCACCGGGTACGCGCCCCCGTGCGTGCGCCGCACCAGGCCGCGCCGTTCCAGTGTGCTCAGGTCCCGCCGCACCGTCTCCTTGGACACCCCGAGGTCGGCGGCGATCGCCGTGACGTCTACGGATCCCGCCCGCCGGGCGCTGATCACAATGCGGCGGCGCCGGTCCTCGCCCTCCGCGGCGACCGCCCGACCCATGACTGACTCCCCCATGTGTAGCCCTCCCCCATGCCACCTTCGACCCTGTCAACTTCAGCCGGGCACGCGCCCGTTCAGGCGGTTCGGCCGTGCGTTGCCTCCACGCCAGACCCCTACGGGGCTGACGGCCGGGCGGTTCACATGGCCGTCGGGGACAGGTGTCATTCCGGCCGCCGCATCGACGTTGCGGTGGCCGGGACTGCAGGTCGGAAGGTGGCCGAAAGCGTTGGATTCACGGTGCCGGGGCCGGACCGGTCAGGGGGCGACGCGTCGGGCCGGTCAGGCGGTCATCGGTCCCGGCGTCTGGTCCCGATGGCCGGATTGCGGCGCGTACGTGCCGTAGCGGCCGCCCAGGAAGACCAGCGGCGGGCCCTGGTGACCGGTGCCCAGCGCTCGCACCGAGCCCGTGACGAACCAGTGGTCGCCCGCGTCGGACTGCGCGTACGTCGCGCAGTCGACCCAGGCGACGGCGTCGAGCAGGAGGGGGCAGCCCGAGGGCGACCAGCGGTGGGGAAGGTCCCAGCGGTGCGGCGACTTCGTGACGAACGCCTCGCACACACCGCGCTGCCCCGCGCTCAGCACGTTGCCGCAGAACCGGCCCCCGGCCCTGATCAGCGGCCAGGTCGTCGAGGTGCGCGCGGGCAGGAAGCCCACCAGGGGTGGATCGAGGGAGACCGAGGTGAAGGTGCCGACGACCATTCCGAGCGGGTCCGCGCCCGGCCTCGGGGCAGGTGCGGTGATCAGGGCGACACCGGTGGGACAGCGCCCCAGCACCGTACGGAGGTCCGCTGCGGGTCCGCGGTGATCCGCACCGCACCCGGAGCCCTCGTGTGATCCCTCGGAACGGGAGCCGTACGTCATCACGTCACCGGTCCCGCGGTTCAGGTCGAGTAGTCGGCGTTCAGCCGCACGTACCCCTCGGTGAGGTCGCAGCCGTAAGCCGTGAACTCAGCGGTGGAGTACGGGCGGACGCCGAGGTCGACCTGGAGCGCGACCTCGGCGTTCTTGAGGTGTTCCGCGACGCGCTCCAGCTCCTTGGGGCCCGGCGTCCCCGGGTACACCTCCTGGGCGCCGAAGCTGATCGTGACGCGCTCGGGGACGATGTCCAGGTCGTCCTGGCACTTGCCGACCGCCATGGCGACCCGTCCCCAGTTCGGATCGGCGCCGTGCACGGCGGTCTTCACCAACGGGGAGTTGACCACGGCCTTGGCCACACGCTTGGCCTGGGCGACGTCCCTGGCCCCCGTCACCCGCACCTCGAGGAGCTTGGTGGCGCCCTCGCCGTCCCTGGCGATGTCCTTGACCAGGTCCAACGCGAGTGCGCCCAGGGCCCTTTCGAACTCCACGAGGTCGACGTGGCCCGCGAGACCGCTGGCGAAGACGGCCGCCGTGTCGCTGGTGGACGTGTCGGTGTCGATGCTCAACGCGTTGAACGTGCGGTCCATCACGCGCCGGAAGACGTCATCGAGGACGACGGGGCCCACCGCGGCGTCGGTGCAGAAGAACGTGAGCAGCGTCGCCATGTCCGGCTCCATCATGCCCACCCCCTTGGCGATGCCGACCAGCCTCGCGTCACCGCACCGCGCCCTGCGGATCTTGGGGTGGGTGTCGGTCGTCATGATGGCCGTCGCCGCCGCGTCGAAATCGGCACCGGGGAACGGCCAGCGCAGCGAGGCGACATGAGCGCGCAGGAGGGGCATGGGGTAGCGGTGGCCGATCAGGCCCGTGGAGGCGATCAGTACGTCGTTCTCGTCGGCCCCGATCGCCTCGGCCACCCGGCGGCGGATCTCCTCGGCGTCACGGCGGCCCTCCGCACCCGTGGCGACGTTGGCGTTCCCGGAGAGGACGACGACGCCCCGCGCGCTCCGGTCCGCGACCGCTTCCCTGCTGAGCAGGACGCTGGGTCCGGCGAAACGTGAGCGGGTGAACACCGCGCTCGCGACCGCGGGCACCTCGGAGGCGATCACGGTGAAGTCCGGGGATGTCTCCTTGATGCCCGCGCGGCCGTGGTGGACGAGGAAACCTTGCGGAGAAGAGGCGTGCATCGGACCTGGGTTCCCTTCCCGAATCGCCGGTACAGGCCCTCCCGGCGCCTGCCCGGCCACCGTGACACGCCCCGCTTGCCGACCGCTGCGCCGTTCGCTGGAACTCCCTTGAACGAGGGACGGCGCGCAACGGGAGGCGCGGCGACACAGGAAACGTCACGGAACGGGGAACGCCGCTCTCATGCCGCCCCGGCGGGCGACGCCGTACGGGTGCTCTCCAGGGCGTGCAGGACCGCCTCCCGCACCAGCGGATGGACGAACCGCAGCCGGTCGGCTCCGTCGGGGTCGGGCGTCAACAACCCGCCGTGCAGCGCCGTGGGAAGCGCGTCCGTGGGGATGCCTTCGTGTCGCAGCATCGCCTCGACGGCGTGTCGTTCGCAGCCGTCCTCCATGACGGCGCACAGTTCGAGAACCCGGCGGATCCCGGACGGCAGGCCCGACAGGCGTTCCAGGACGACCCCGGCGAGTTCGTGCGGGATCGCGGCGTCCGGATCGACGGCGAGCCCCTGCTGCCCGGCGTGCAGCAGGTAGCCGAGGAAGTAGGGATTGCCCGCGGTACGCCGGTGCAGCCTTTCCAGGAGGCGGGGTTCGGGGCTCTCCCCCAGCGTCCTTGACGCGAGCGTCCCGGTCGCCGCGAGGTCCAGCGGTTCGAGCAGGATCCGGCGTGCGTCCAGCGACTGGAGGATCACGGCCGCGGCCCGTCGCAGTTCGGCGTCGTGGGCGAGCTGGAAGGTACGGGTGGTGACCACGAGGAGGGCGGGGGCGTTCCGCAGTTGCTCCACGAAAAGCCGCAGCAGGGCGAGCGACGGCGCGTCGGCCCGGTCCACGTCCTCCACGACCAGGACCGTCGGCTCCCGGACGGTGCGCAGCAGCGCCTGGCACACCGCGTCGTGCAGCGTGAACCGGGCGTCCCTGGAGAGCGGCGCCGACACCGGCCGCGCGCTCGTCCCGTGGCGGGGCGGCTCGCAGATGTCCGAGCACATCTCGGGGAGCAGGTGCGCGAGGCTGTGCCGCACCCAGTCGGGTAATCGGCACACCCGGTCGGGCCAGAGCGCGGTCAGCCGGCGCAGGAGTGTCGTCCATGGCCAGTAGTCCGGCTTGTCCTCGCTCTCCGAACAGGACGCCCAGACGGTGTGCGCGCTCTCCGTGACCGTCCGGGCGAGCTCGGACACCAGCCGCGTCTTGCCGATGCCCGCCTCACCGACGAGGAACGCCACCCGCCCCGACGTGTGGAACGCGCCCGTGGCGGAGTCGACGAGGGCCCGCAACTCCTCGTCACGGCCGACGAACACGGGTGGGGCGCCGTCCGCCCGGCGCGGCGATCCCGCGTCGAGGTCGCGCGCGGTGGGGAGCCGGGGCGCGCGGATCGTGATTCGTCCGGATCCGGCCGCGGTCACCGGGTGGGACGGTCCTTCGAAGGCCGGGGCAGGGCCGCACCGCGCCTCGTCCCCGGTGCCCCGGTCGGCCAACTCGGGCGCGCGCTCCAGGGCGCAGTCCTGTCGCAGGATCGCCGCGTGCAGCGCCGCCAGCTCCCTGCCGGGGTCCGCGCCGATCTCCTCGGCGAGGGCCTGACGCGTCTCCTCGTACGTCCGCAGGGCGTCCGCCTGGCGGCCGAGCCGGTACTGGGCGTGCATGTACAGGCCGGTGAGCCGCTCGCGCAGCGGGTTGCGCTTCGCCTCGATCGCCAGGGGGTGCAGCACGTTCTCCTCCCGGCCGAGGCGCAGCGCGCACTGGGCCCACGACTCGACGGCGCTGAGCCGCAGTTGTTCGAGCCTGGCGGCCTCCTGCACGGCGAAGTCGTAGGCGCTCAGCTCCTCGTAGGGCGCTCCGACCCAGGTGTCCAGGGCCGCGCCCAGCACGGCGTGGGCCTCGTCGGCACTCCCCTTCTGCGCCAGCCGGCTGCCTGTCCGTACGGCTCCCTCGAAGCGGTGGACGTCGACGTGCTCGGGATCGATGACCAGCGCGTACCCCGGTTGCTGGTAGTGCAGTTGGGGCCTCGACCCGTCGGGCAGGAGGCAGTCGGCAAGGAGTTTGCGCAGCCGCGACACGTACGACTGCAGGGTCGCGTTGGCGGTCGCGGGCGGGGCGTCGCCCCAGATGCGGGAGATGATCGAGTCGACCGACACCACACTGCCCGCGCCGATCAGGAGCAGGGCGAGGACCGCGCGTTGGCGTGGCGGCCCCAGCTCCAGAGGGCGGCCTTCGCTGCGCACGGAGAGCGAACCCAGTGCGCCGATCGGCGCGGGTCCGGTCGGCTCGGACGCTTCGGCACGGGAGTCAAGGCTGGTCGGCTTCACTGCGACATCCGGTCCTCTCTGCGTGGCGCGGGACCGCCCTGCGGTGCCGGAGGAGCGGGCCTGCGCGGGTGCTTGTGGCTGAACGAGATCCGCTCGGGTGTTCCTGAGTCACTCGACCGGCCGCCGTGCTAAGAGCCCGGGGCGTCGGCCCGGTGCACCGGCCGGGAGCGCTCTCCCCGAGAACCGCAGCCACGTGAGAAACGCATCCGAACCGCCCCGTCATCGCCCAGTTTCTCCCGGCGGAGGGGCGCGGTCCTCGCCCGTTATGGGGCGCGTTGCGCCTGCCCTTGGCTGAATACAAGGCTCCGGTTGCCCGCTGCCGCGGCTCCTGCGTCCCGCATCGGGCCGTCCGGGCAGCGAACGGGCGCACGGTCGTGCCCGCCGTGCGGGGCCGCGGCGCCCGACCAGTGCCCGCATGCGCACGCACGGCGGCACATGGCGGTGGGAACAGCCTCGTTACCCCCCAAGGAGCGCCAGGCACACCCACCGAAGTGTGTGCCCGTGGCGGCTCAGCCGTCCACAGGAACCGTGCAAGTCGACGGCCCACCCCCCTGCAAGGGGCGATCGGCACAGTGACCGGTGACCGCCGACGGACCTCTCGGCTCCGCACCACACGTATGCCGGAAACACCCCAGGCACAGCAACCGCCCCTTCTCACGCAGAGGAACTGCCATGTCCCGTGTCTCCACCGGCCCCTCCACCGACCCGACCACCGCTCACGCCCTGCTGCGCCGACTCCACGACCACGGGGTGCGCACCGTGTTCGGGGTGGTCGGCCGTGAGGCCGCGTCGATCCTCTTCGACGAGGCGGACGGCATCGACTTCGTTCTGACCCGGCACGAGTTCACCGCGGGTGTGGCGGCCGACGTGCTGGCCCGCATCAGCGGCCGCCCGCAGGCGTGCTGGGCCACGCTGGGACCGGGCATGACGAACCTGTCCACCGGCGTCGCCACCTCCATGCTCGACCGGTCCCCGGTCATCGCGCTCGCCGCCCAGTCCGAATCGCACGACATCTTCCCCAACGACACGCACCAGTGCCTGGACTCGGTGGCCGTCATGCGGCCGATGACCAAGTACGCGGCGGAGCTCCAACGCCCCGACGACGTCACGGACTTGGTGGACTCGGCGATGGCCGCCGCGATGACCGAGCCGGTCGGGCCGAGCTTCATCTCGCTGCCCGTCGACCTGCTCGGCGGCGCGGTGGACACCTCACGGCCGCGCCCGCGGGCCGTCCTCCCCGCCAAGCCGGTCGGCGCGGTCGAGGACGGCTGGCAGCACGCCGCTGCCGAGGCGGCCGAACTGCTCGGTTCGGCGCGCCACCCCGTCCTCGTCGTCGGCGCCGCCGCCATCCGCTCGGGAGCCGTGTCCGCGATCCGCGCGCTGGCCGAGCGCCTGCGCCTGCCCGTCATCACCACGTACATCGCCAAGGGTGTCCTGCCGCACGCGCACGAGCTCAACTACGGCGCGGTCACCGGCTACATGGACGGCATCCTGGACTTCCCCGCCCTGGACACTCTGTTCGGGCCCGCGGACCTCATCCTCACCCTCGGCTACGACTACGCGGAGGACCTGCGGCCCTCGATGTGGCAGCGCGGCGTGGCGAAGACCACGGTCCGCGTGTCCCCGACGGCCAATCCGGTGCCGCGCGTCTACCGCCCCGACGTCGACGCCGTCACCGACGTCCTCGCCTTCGTGGAGCACCTCGACCGCGCGACCGCCGACCTCGCCCCGAAGGTCGCGCACGACATCACGCCGCTGCGGGACCGGATCGCCGAGTTCCTGGCCGACCCCCACCACTACGACGACGGCCTGCGCGTGCACCAGGTGATGGACTCCATGAACACCGTGCTCGCGGAGACCGCCGAGACGGGCGAGGGCACCATCGTCTCCGACATCGGCTTCTTCCGGCACTACGGGGTGCTCTTCGCCCGCGCCGATCAACCGTTCGGCTTCCTCACGTCGGCGGGCTGCTCCAGCTTCGGCTACGGCATCCCCGCGGCGATCGGCGCGCAGCTCGCCCGGCCAGGACAGCCGACCTTCCTCATCGCGGGCGACGGCGGCTTCCACTCCAACAGCGCCGATCTGGAGACCATCGCCCGGCTCAACCTGCCCATCGTCACCGTGGTCGTCAACAACAACACCAACGGCCTGATCGAGCTGTACCAGAACATCGGCCACCACCGGTCCCACGACCCGGCCGTCAAGTTCGGCGACGTCGACTTCACCGCGCTCGCCCGCGCCAACGGCGTCGAGGCCACCCGGGCGACCAGCCGTGAGGAGCTGCTCGCCGCGCTGCGCAAGGGCGCGGGGCTCGGACGGCCGTTCCTGATCGAGGTACCGGTCTCCTACGACTTCCAGGCCGGCGGCTTCGCCGCCCTGACCATCTGACGCCGATGACACCGAACTCCCCCGCCGCCATCGGCTTCCTCACCGAACTCCGCCAGGACGGCGGGCACGTGCCCGCACCGACCTTCGCGGCACGCGCCTCGCGGGCGACGTGGCACGAACGAACGGCCGACCGCACCCTGCACGCCGTACTCCTGCACTCCGGAGCACCGGACGAGGCCTGCGCCCGCGCCCGGGGCAGGACGCTGGTGTTCGCCGGAGAGCTGTACAACCGGGACGAGCTGCACCGGCTCCTGCCGCCGGGGCGCGCGCTGCCGGGCAACGACGCCGCGCTCGTCATCGCCCTGTTCGGCGTCTACGACCTTCACGTCTTCCGGCTCCTGAACGGGCGGTTCGCCGCCCTGGTGACGGAGTCCGGGCGGGCGGTGCTCGCCACGGACCACGCGGGCTCGGTGCCGCTGTACGTCTCCGTCGCCCCGGGGCGCGTCCTCGCCGCGACGGAGGCGAAGGCGCTGCGGAACGCGCCGGCCGGGCGTCCCGTGCCCGCCCGCCCTGTGCGGGGGCTGCCCGGCACCCACCAGGTGCCGGCCGGCACGGTCCTCGACATCGAGGTGGCCACCGGGAAGTGCGTCCCGCACCGCACGTGGGCGCCGCCGCTCGCCCGCCGGATCCTGCCGGAGGAGGAGGCAGTCGACGCCGTGCGCCGGGCGGTGGAGCGCGCGGTGCGGACCCGCACGGCAGGTGGCACGCCCCTGGTGGTGCTCTCGGGAGGCATCGATTCCTCGACCGTCGCGGCGCTGGCCGCCCGTCGGGCGGCCAGGCCCGTCGACACCGTGTCGATGGGAACCGACGAGGCCGACGAGTTCCCGCAGGCGCGCGTCGTGGCCCGGCACGTCGGCTCCGCGCACCGGGAGATCACCGTCCCGACCACTGAGCTGCTGCGGCGGCTTCCGCACACGGTCTGGGCCGCCGAATGCCTCGACCCGGACATCGTCGAATACCTGCTGCCGCTGACCGCCCTGTACGTGCGGATCGGCGGCCCGGGGCGGCGCGTCCTCACCGGTTACGGGGCCGACATCCCGCTCGGCGGCATGCACCGCGAGAACCGGCTGCCTCGGCTCGACACGGCCGTCTGCCACGACATGGAGACCTTCGACGGCCTCAACGAGATGACGCCGACGCTCTCCGCGGTGGGCGGCCACTGGTCGACCCACCCCTACTGGGACCGCGACGTCCTCGACGTCCTGGTGTCCCTGGAGGCAGGGCTCAAGCACCGTCACGGGCAGGACAAGTGGGTGCTGCGCGCCGCCATGAGCGACGTCCTGCCGCACGAGGTCGTCGTCCGCCCCAAGCTCGGCGTGCACGAGGGATCGGGCACCAGCTCGTCCTTCTCCCGGCTCCTGGCGGACGCCGGGGCCCCGCCCGACCGCGTGCGCCAGGCCAAGCGCCTGGTCGTCCGGGAGATCTTCGATCAAGTCGTCGTCGGCGGACGCCATCCGGACGACGTGGCGCTCGACGCGGTGGTCGAACTGGCCGCCTCCCGGCTGACCGGCGCCGCCCGTCCCGTTCCGCGATGACCACGTCACGTACCCGACCAGGAAGGGAGGGGCCCACCGTGGATCGCATCGACACGACCGTCTCGCCGCGCTACGCGCAGCTCCCCACGTTCATGCGCCTGCCGCACGACCCGAAGCCTCGGGGCAAGGACGTCGTCGTCATCGGCGCCCCCTACGACGGCGGCACCAGCTACCGGCCCGGCGCGCGCTTCGGTCCGCGCGCCATCCGCAACGAGTCCGGACTCATCCACGGCGTCGGCATCGACCGCGGGCCCGGCACCTTCGACCTGATCGACTGCGTCGACGCCGGGGACATCGACCTGACCCCGTTCAACATGCACATCGCCATGGCCACCGCCCAGGAGAGACTGAGCGGCCTCCTCACGGACAACGCCGCCTTCCTGATGCTCGGCGGCGACCACTCGCTGACGCTGGCCGCGCTGCGCGCGGTCGCGGACCTGCACGGTCCCCTCGCCGTCCTGCACCTGGACGCGCACTCCGACACCAACCCCGCCTTCTACGGCGGCGAGTACCACCACGGCACGCCCTTCCGGCACGCCATCGAAGAGAAGCTCGTCGATCCGCGGCGGATGGCGCAGATCGGCATCCGGGGCCACAACCCGCGGCCCGACTCGCTCGACTACGCCCGCGGACACGGCGTACGGATCGTCACCTGCGACGAATTCTGCTCACTGGGCCCCGAGCGCACCGGCGAGCTGGTCCGCGACCTGGTCGGTGAAGCGCCCGTCTACGTGTCGGTGGACATCGACGTCATGGACCCCGCGTTCGCCCCCGGCACCGGCACGCCCGCGCCGGGCGGCCTCACCTCGCGCGAGGTGCTCGCCCTGCTGCGCGGCATCGGCGAGCTGCGCCCGGTGGGCTTCGACGTCATGGAGGTCTCGCCGCTGTACGACCACGGCGGCATCACCTCCGTGCTCGCCACCGAGATCGGCGCGGAGCTGCTGTTCCAGTACGCCCGCGCGCACTCCCGAGAAAGGACACCCTCATGACCGTGCTCGACTGCTCCGCGTACGCCGCGGACCTGACATCGCTGGCCGGGCGGCTGCCGCGGATTCCGCGCAGGGACCTCCACGGGTTCCTCGACGCGGCGCGCACGGCCGCCACGGAGCTGCCCGCCCCGCTGGCGGCCGCCCTCGACGACTTCCGCTCCGACGGGAACACGAACGGCTACCTGCTGCTGCGCGGTCTGCCGGTGGAGGACGACGAGGTCCTGCCGCGCACGCCCGACAGCACTCCCGCCCCGGTGCACAGGACGCTCCTGAACCAGGAGGCCATGCTCGCGATCGTCGGCCGCCGTCTCGGTCTGCACACCGGCTACCGCGAACTGCGCTCGGCCAGCGTGTTCCACGACGTCTATCCGTCGCCCGGCGCGCACTTCCTCTCCTCCGAGACCTCCGAGACGCTCCTGGAGTTCCACACGGAGATGGCGTACCACGTGCGCCAGCCCGACTACGTGATGCTCGCCTGTTCCAGGGCGGACCACGAGCGCAAGGCCGCCACCCTCGTCGCCTCGGTCCGCAAGGCGCTCCCCCTGCTGCCCGACGACGTCCGCGCCCGCCTCTTCGACCGGCCCCTTCCCTGCTGCGTGGACGTCGCCTTCCGCGGCGGCGTGGCGGACCCGGGAGCCATCGCCGACGTCAAGCCCCTCTACGGAGACCCGCGGGACCCGTTCCTCGGATACGACCGCGAGCTGCTCGCCCCGAAGGAGCCCGCCGACGTCGAAGCGGTCGGCGTCCTCTCCAAGGCGCTGGACGAGGTGCGCGAGTCCGTGTTCCTGGTCCCGGGCGACGTGCTGATCGTCGACAACTTCCGTACGACACACGCCCGCACGCCCTTCGTACCGCGCTGGGACGGCAAGGACCGGTGGCTGCACCGGGTCTACATCCGCACCGACCGCGGCGGTCAGCTGTCCGGCGGCGAACGAGCGGGCGACGTCGTGGACTTCGTGCCGCGGCACTGACGCGAGGCACGTGCGTGGTACCACGCGGACGACCGGGGGCCGCCGGTGCGGGCGGCCCCCGGTCGTCCGCGTGGCGGCTAGGAGAAGAACAGCGGCTTGCCCGCGTAGTAGTCGACGACCGCTTCGCTCATGCTCGCCCGCGACGGAGGGTGGAAGACGACGGCCTGTGCGGCGGAAGCCAGGGAGGCGACCTTCGGCGAGGTGATGAAGGCCATGCCGCCCAGCATCTCCACCGCCTGGCTGACGACCCTGGTGATGATGTCCTGCACGGAGAAGCGGGTGAACAGGGAGGCCGCCGCGCAGTCGTTGCCGAGGTCGTCGTCCATGATCCGGCGGGCGATCCCCTCCACCAAGGACGCGGCCGACTCGATGAGGAGGCACAGCCGTGCGCGCTCGTCGGCCGATCCGCGCCGCCGGTTCAGGACGAGGTCGACCAATGCGCTGGCCACTCCGGTGTACGAGGCGGCGACGATCATCTGGAACCAGATCACCCCCGCCTCGTTGAGCTCGTCCAGCTTCTCCGCGGCGTTCGCGGGTGCGCGCAGGATGTGCTCGGGCCCGGCGAACACGTCGGTGAGGCGGACCTCGTGGCTCTCCGCGGCGGCCAGCGGGAACGTCGACCAGAAGTCGTGCACGGAGATGCCCGGCGTATCGGCGGGAAGCACCAGGAGACCCATCTCGGATTCCCCTTCGGGCCCGGGCAGCGCGACGCTCGCGGTGAGCAGGTCCATCGAGCGCGACAGGCTGCAGGGCTTCTTGGAACCGCTGACCAGGTAGCCGCCGGGGGTCTCGCGGGCCTCGACGGTCGGGCTGAGGATGCCGTGGCCCGAGCGGCCCTCCGCGTACCCCGAGGCGATGAGCGACCGGTTCTTCGCGACCACGTCGAGCACGGACGCCCGAATGCTGGTGCTGCTCTCGTAGAGCGGTCCCACGGCGAACAGCATGCCGACCGAGAAGTGGTGCATCGCGGTGGCCACGGCGAGCGAGGGTGCGAGCGACCCCAGCGCGCGGATCACCCTGACCGCGTCGAGCGCGGAGGCGCCGACCCCGCCGTACGCACGGGGGATCAGGAGATTGGTGCCGCCGTACTCCTTGAACAGCGCGATGGCCGGACTCGCCGGGGACTCCAGCTCGTCGAACGGCACGTCGGCGAGTCGGTCGGCGAGGCCGGGCAGGAGCTTTCCGCATACGTCGTGGTCGAGTTGGAGGAATTTCACGCTCTCTCGTCCCTCTGCTAGTGCCGGAAAGGGGGGTTCGTCCGTTGGATCGGCTCAGTTGTCGACGAGCCGCATCAGGAAAGGCGGGTACCGCTCGCCGTGGACGGCCGTGGGCGGCACCGCGTCCGTCACGGCCCGCAGTTCGTCGGCGGACAGCTCGACGCGGGCGGCGCCGAGGTTCTCCGCCAGGTGGTCGCGGCGTGCGGTGCCGGGGATGGGCACGACGTCGTCACCTTGGTGGTGCAGCCAGGCCAGGGCGAGTTGGGCAAGGGTCAGGCCACGGCGCGCCGCCAGGGAGCGCAGGGCCGCCACGAGAGGCTGGTTGCGCGCGAGGCCGGACTCGGTGAACCGAGGCAGCCCGTGGCGGAAGTCCGCCGCAGGGCCGAGGTCGGCGACCGAGCCGATCCGCCCGGTCAGGAAGCCGCGTCCGAGCGGGGACGAGGCGATGATGCCGATGCCGAGATCCCGGCAGACCGGCACCACCTCCGCCTCGATGCCCCGGCTCCACAACGACCACTCGCTCTGTACGGCGGTGATGGGGTGCACCGCGTGGGCGCGGCGGATGGTGTCCGCCGAGACCTCGGAGAGGCACACATGGCGGACCTTTCCCTCGTCGACGAGTTCCGCGAGGGCCTCGATCGCCTCTTCGATCCGCTCCCCGGGGGCCGCCCAGTGCTTGACGTACAGGTCGAGATGGTCGGTGCCGAGGCGGCGCAGCGAGCCGTGGCAGCGCTGCCGGATGTAGGCCCGGTCACCGCGTACGCCGAGGAATTCCCCGTTCCGGTCCCGCTCCAGGCCCACTTTGGTGGAGAGGAGCACACGGTCCCGCCGCCCCTCGACGGCCTTGCCGAGCAGCCGCTCCCCCTCTCCAAGGCCCTGCACGTCCGCCGTGTCCAGGAGCGAGACGCCCAGGTCGACGGCTCGGTGCACGGTGGCGATGGCCTCGGCGGGGTCGGCCCGCGCGTAGAAGGACGTCATGCTCAGACAGCCCAACCCCTGCGCCGGAAGCTTCAGTGCACCGATTCCGCACGTCGGCGGAGGTCTTGTCCCGTCGGTCCGCATGCCCGCTCCTCACCACGTATCGATGTGCAAGACCTGTTCGAGCGGCTGGCGCGCCGCGGGCCTGAACTCCGTGCCGAGGGAGTACGCCGTCGGGATCAGTGCCGCCTGGACGATTCCGTCCGGGAGGCCGAGGAGTTCCGCGATCTCCTTCTCGTACATCAGGTGCAAGGTGGTCCAGGCCGTGCCGAGGCCGCGTGCGCGGGCGGCGAGCATGTAGCTCCAGGCGGCCTGGATGATCGACCCCCACTTGCCCGCCTCGTTGTACTCGGGGGCCTCGTTCGCGTCGAGGCAGGGGATGACGAGCACGGGAACCTCGCCCAGGTGGTCGCCCAGATGGGCCACGCTGTCGCCCACGCGCCGCTGCACGGCGTGGCGTTCGGGGTCCTCGGGGAACAGTGAGGCGCACGTGCCCTCCGAGTTCAGATACGTCCGCACCGCGCGCCGGTAGTAGCGGCCTATGGCGGCCCGCTGCTCCGCGTCCGTCACGACCACCCAGTGCCAGGTCTGCCGGTTGCTGCCCGACGGGGCTTGCAGGGCGACGCGGATGCAGTCCTTGACGAGTTCGAGCGGTACGGCCCTGGTCAGGTCGAGCCGCTTGCGTACGGAGCGTGTGGTGGTGAGGAGTTCGTCCGGATTCAGGTCCAGGAGTGGCATGAGGTGTTCCTTCGTCGCGTGAACGGGAGGGGGGGAACCGCGGCCGTCTAGGGCCGTACGCGTCCGTCGGGCTCGACGCGGGCCAGCACCGTGTGCAGTCCGTCCGCCAGCTCGTCCGCCGTCGCGCGGTCCATCACCAACGGGGGGTTGATCAGCAGGGAGCGCGGGTTGCCGCGCAGGATGATGCCCGCGTCCTCGCGCAGCGCCTGTGCCACCGGGGCGGTGCCGGTGGGCAGTTGGGCGCGTGATTCCTTGTCCGCGACGAGTTCGATGCCGAGCATCAGGCCGATCTGGCGCACGTCGCCCACGACGGGCAGGTCGGTGAGCGTGGCCAGCCGGTCGGCGAGGTGGCCGCCGGTCGTCGTCGCGTTGTCGAGCAGCTTCTCCCGCTCGATGATGTCCAGGTTGGCGAGCGCGACCGCGCAGGCGGTGGGGTGTCCGGTGTACGTGAACCCGATCGGGAATCCGGTCGATCCCGTGACCGCGGCCGCGACCTCCTCGGTGACGAGCACCGCGCCGTGCGGGACGTAGCCGGACGTGATGCCCTTCGCGGTGACGAGCAGGTCGGGACGGACTCCGAAGTGTTCGGCGGCGAACCAGTGCCCGGTCCTGCCGTAGGCCGTGACCACCTCGTCGAAGATCAGCAGGATGCCGTGGGAGCGCAGCAGTTCGGCGACCCGGGGCCAGTAGTCGGGCGGCGGGACGACCGCGCCGCCGACGCTCATGACCGGCTCGCCGATCATCGCCGCGATCCGGTCGGGGCCGATCCGCTCGATGGTCTCGCGCAGTTCGCGCAGGCAGAACTCGGTCACGTCCTCACCGTCGTACGCGGAGTTCTGGTAGGGATCCGGGGCGGTGAGGTGGTGTACGTGCGGGAGTTGGGGGCCGAAGCCCTCGTGGTACACGGGCAGCCCGGAGACGCTTCCCGCTCCGTAGGCGATGCCGTGGTAGGCCGTCCTGCGCGACAGGATCCAGGTCCGCTCGGGCTGTTGCCTGCGGTAGTGGAAGAACCGCGCCATGCGCAGGGCGATCTCGTTGCCCTCCGCTCCCCCGCTGGTGAAGAACGCCCGGTCGAGACCGGCGGGCGCGAGATCGGTCAGCCGTACGGCCAGCTCGATCGCCTTGTCGTTGCTCATGGACTCCCAGAGGTGGAAGCACTCCAGCGTGCCCAGCTGAGCGGTGGCGGCCGACACGATCTCCTCGCGGCCGTGCCCCACCTGCATCATGCCGAGCACCGCGGCGGCGTCCAGATACCGCCTTCCCCGACTGTCACGCACGTGGCAGCCGCGGCCCTCGACGATGACGGTGCGGTCGGTGCGGCCGCTGGGGAGATTGGGGTGGATGAGCCGGTCGCGGTCGGCCCGGACCCACTGTGCCGTCCGGTCCTGGCCGGGAATCGGTGCCGCCGGGAAGGTGGGCATGAGGCAAGCTCCTTCGCGAAGTCCCTCGGGAGGTGTACGGGGAGGGCCGCAGCCACGACGCGCGGCTGCCGCATCGCGGGGAGTCTCGCAGCGGGGGGTTGTGTCCGGCTGGCACGGACGTACGAGCGGAACGTCAAGCGGCCTGCAAGGGTGAGCGGCCTCCGTCGGCGCCCGCTCGGCCGATGCGGTGCGGACCGGAGCCCGCCGATGGGAGCCGATGCGCCGCCGGTCAGGTCCGGAACGGCCGCAGCACCGCGAGCCCGTTCTCACGGCCGACCCTCATGGCGAAGTCGAACCGGTCCACCTCGACGCACAGCTCCGCGTCGTCGGGGTGAGCACCGCCGCGCCGACCGCCGCGCAGGTCGTCCGCGGCCGGTGAGGTGCGGGCACGACGCACCCAGGGACCCGGGTCGGGAGCGTCCCCGGCCAGCAGCCGGGCCAGGTAGTCGGCGCAGGCCAGATCCTCGGCGGCGCGGCCTTCCTCGCCGGTGGCCACGAACGTCACCGCGTCGGCGCCCGCTGCCAGGAGGGCCCGGGCGGTCGCCCCCGCCACGGCGAAGCCGGCGCACAGCGCCAGTTCGGCTTCGACGACCGCGAGGGCGCCCACTGTTCCCGCGGTGGTCTTCTGGATCACGGTACGGCCGGTCAGGTCCGCCGTACGGATCAGGCCGGGAGAGTTGACCAGGTCGAACCCGTCGGCAGGCGCCCCGTCCTTGAGCGCCAACCAGCCCGGGTGACGCTCCTTGACCGCCAGTGCCTCAGCCACGTCGGCAGCGAGAACGATCTTCTCCACACCGCGGTGGAAGGCCCAGGCGGCGGTGGTGAACGCCCGCATCACGTCGATCACCACGGCCACCTCTTCGGTGCCGTCCACCTCGGGAATTCCGACTGTGCGCGATGTCATGTCGGGATGCTTCCAGCCCGCCGGAGTGATCCACAAACGGTTTCCGGTGTCGGGCGGTACCGCGTCAGGCCGAGTGCGCCGCGTCGGCGGGCAGCGCCGGAAGGTCCCCGGCGAAGACGATCATCTCCGCGATGCGTCCCTCCTGGATCCGCACCACGTCCGTGCCCGACAGCGCGGCCCTGTCGTCGGCCGCCGCGTACCGCCACTGGTAGCGCGCCCACTCCCCCGGCGCGTCGACGTCCGAGCAGCGCTCCATCGTGCCCTCGCCGCCCGAGTGTCTGCGCAGGTCAAGGACGAAGGCGCCCACCGCCTCCACGCCCTCGGAGCGGCCCCACGGCCCCCAGAAAGTGATCTCGGGGCTCAGCGCGCGCGAGAGCCGGTCGACGACGCTGACCTCGTCCGGAGCGTTGAACGCGGACAGGAACATGTCGATCGCGGCCCGTGCCTCATCGCTCTCCATTCCCCTACTACTACCACGCCCTCCCCAGGCCGTCGGCGCCGATGCCGGTCGATCCAACGCACCACTCGTTCCCCCTGGTTCATCGCCCCCATAGCATCCCCCCGTCGGCGAAGGAGCAGCCGCGCGTTCCGCCACGAGAGAATCGGGTGAGATCGATGGATCGAGAAACATCCGCGGACACGGTCGTCCTCATTCACGGCCTCTGGATGACACCGCTGTCGTGGGAGCACTGGGTCACCCACTACGAGCAGCGCGGCCTACGGGTCATCACCCCTGGATATCCCGGCGTTCTCCCCGGTGAAGCCGGTGTCCGGGCGATCCGCGATGATCCCTCGCCCCTGGCCGGACTAGGAGTGCGGGAGATCTTCGACCACCTCAGCGAGGTCGTCGGCGCACTCGACGCGAAGCCGATCATCATCGGCCACTCCTTCGGCGGGGTCTTCGTACAACTGCTGCTCGACGCCGGTCACGGCACAGCGGGAGTCTCCGTCGACGGCGCCGCCGTGAAGGGCCTCAAAGCGCTGCCCCTCAGCGAGATCAAGGCGACGTTCCCCGTCCTGCGGAACCCCGCCAATCGGCGCCGGGCCGTGCCCATCACGGAGAAGGAGTTCCATTACGCGTTCACGAACAATCTGAGCGTCGGGGAATCGAGGAAGGTCTTCGATCGCTACGCGATCCCGGTGTCGGGCCGCATGCTGTTCCAGGCATCTCTGGCCAACTTCACGCCGAACGCCGTGACGACCTACGACTTCGCCAACGGCGACCGCGCGCCCCTGCTGTTCATCGCCGGTGGCGACGACCACATGCTCCCGCCCCCGGTGCAGCGCGAGAACTACGAGAAGAACGCGAAGCACTCCGAGGCGGTCACCGCCTTCCGGCTCTTCGACGGCCGCAGTCACTACACGTGCGGCGAACCGGGCTGGGAGGCCGTCGCCGACTTCGCACTCGACTGGGCACTGGCGCCCGTGCCGGGAGAGCTCGGCAAGGGCTGACGTGTCTCGCACCGCCACACCCGCCACGGTGGCCCTCGGGGGCCCCTGTGCCGACAACCACCCTCCTCCGACGATAGATTGAGGATCAACGACGGGGCGAGGAAGCCCTGTCGACGGGGGAGGCAGGGATGCAGGGTTCGGTCCTGGACGGCCGGTACACGCTCGTGGAGCGCATCGGCGCGGGCGGCATGGGCGAGGTGTGGCGCGCGGAGGACTCGCGGCTTCAGCGGCGCGTCGCCGTCAAGATCCTGAGCACGCCGCGCGGCACGACGGCGACGGAGGCGGAACGCTTCCTCGCCATGTTCGTGCGCGAGGCGCGGGCCGCCGCGGCGCTCGACAGTTCCTACATCGTGCCCGTCTTCGACCACGGGTCGGCGGACGGGGTCCCGTACCTGGTGATGCCGCTGCTTTCCGGGCGCACCGTCGGGGAGTTGGTCCTGGAGACGGGGACCCTGGCGCCCGAGCGGGTCGCCGCGATCTCCGCGCAGGTCTGCCGGGCGCTGGCCACCGCGCACCGGGCCGGCATCGTGCACCGGGACATCAAACCGGCGAACGTGATGGTGACGGACGAGGGCACGGTCAAGGTCCTCGACTTCGGCATCGCCAAGTTCCTCGACGCCACCACCACGGCCGGATATCTGACGGGCACGGCCGACGCGCCCGTGGGCACCCTGCACTACATGGCGCCGGAGCGCTTCACGCGTGACGCGGACGACGGGCGCTGCGACGTGTACTCGCTGGGCTGCATGGTGCAGGAACTCCTCACCGGCAGACCGCCGTTCGACGCGGACTCGGCCGCCGCGCTCATGCACGGCCACGTGTACGAGACGCCGGACCTGCCGTCCGTGCGCCGCCCCGGGCTGGCTCCCGCGTGGGACGAGCTGGTCGGCCGGATGCTGGCCAAGCAGCCCGGCGAGCGCCCCGACGCGCAGGAGGCCGGGGACGCCCTGGAGAACCTGAGCGCACGGAACCCGGCCCCCGAGAGCCCGTCCGCGTCCGGCGCGCCCACCTCCTACTCCCTCGCGCCGCCGCTCCCCCCGATGCCGCAGTCCCCGCCGCCGGCCGCGGACGCACCCGGGACACCGGCGCTGCCCACGGTCACAGGACCGTCCCCGTACGCCCAAGCCCCCTCCCCCAGCCCCTTTATGAGCCCCTCAGGACCGCCCGGCAGGTCGCGGGCCAAAGCCTGGGGCATCGGTGCGGTCGTCGCGGTGGCCGCGGGCGCCCTGGTGACGACCCTGACGGTCTTCGACCCGTTCGGGGACGCGTCGAAGGACGGCGGCGACGACGCCAAGGGGAACGGGAAGGGAACCTCCCGCGAGAACAGCGACATCCCGACCGACGAGCTGACCCAGGTCTCGACGGAGGGCCTCGTCGTCGGCAGCGCCGCCGACTCCAAAGGCCCCGCGCCCGCCGTCAAGGGTGCCCGCAAGGGCGGCCAGGTCACCGTCCTCGAACCGCAGGAGTTCACCTCGCTCGATCCCGGGATGATGTGGCCCGGCAGCGCCGACCACCAGCTCGCACGCCTCGTACACCGCGGGCTCACCACGATCAAGGCCGAGAGCGGCCACCAGGTGAAGGTCGTCGGCGATCTCGCCGAGGACGCGGGACGCACGACGAACGGCCGGGACTGGACGTTCAAGCTCAAGCGCGGGCTGACGTACAACGACGGAACGCCCGTGCGCTCCCAGGACTTCCGGTACGCCATCGAGCGCACCCTCGAGCCGGAGCTGGCCGCGGGCGACCCGACCCTGCGCAGGTTCCTGTACGGCCCGAAGGACGCCGACGCCAAGTCAGCGAAGAAGGACGCGATCCGGACCCCGGACGACCGCACGATCGTCTTCCATCTCGCGGGCCCTCACCGGGATTTCAACGTCGTCCTCGCGGGCCCTTCGGGCGCGCCGCTCCCGAAGGACGCCGCCGGCTCGGACGGGCGTTCGAAGGCGCTGCCGTCCACCGGCCCGTACCAGATCACCAGCAGCCCCGCGGACGCCAAGAACGTCACCCTGACCCGCAACCCCCACTGGCAGAAGAACACCGACCCGGTGCGCGGCGCCTACCCCGACGGCTATCGGATCCAGACCGGGATGCAGCTCCCGGAGATCCGGCACCGCATCGGCGCGGCGACCGCGGGCCAGGCCGTCATGACCTTCACCGGGACGGACGATCCGGTCGGGGTCCAGGGAGGTCCCACGGGCAGCGCGAAGTCCGTCAAGTTCCCTTCCTGGAACGCGCAGTCGTACGTCATCAACACGGCCCGGGTGAAGGACCGCGACATCCGCAGGGCCATCGTCACCGCCCTGCCCCCCGACCAGATCCTCAAGGCGAGCGGAGGCCAGGGGCGCTTGACCCCGCACCTGATGCCGCCGGGGGTGCCCGGAGCGAGCAGCGCCATGAACTTCTACCACTCGGGCGACGACGGTGATCCCACCACCGCTCGCCTGTACCTCCAGGACGCGGACGCGCTCGGCTACCGCCTCACCCTCGCCCACCCGGACACCACGGTCGACACGGCCCGCGCGGAAGTCGTTCGCGCGAGCCTGGAGAAGGCCGGATTCAAGGTGACCGTCAAGAAGGTCGCGATCAGCTCCTTCTGGGCCGACGCGGCCGCGGGCAAGTACGACATGTTCCGCATGTCCGTCGGCGGCGGGCTGCCCACCGCCGCCAACTACCTGCCCGACTACTTCGACGGGCGCCAGCCCTTCGACACGTCGAGCAACTACAGCAGGCTCAACAACAAGAAGGTCAACGAGGCGATCGACGCCGCGAACGCCGCGCCGGACCTCAAGAAGGCGGGCGAGCTGTGGGCGGAGGTGAGCACCCTGGTGATGGAGCAGGCGGCGGTCGTACCGGTGTACGTACCGGAGCGCACCTACCTGTACTCACCGGCGCTGCGCGGTCTGCAGGTCGACCTCTCCGGGCTTTCGCCGCTCAACGCCTACGTGCGCCGGTGAGGGTGCGCCGGACCGGCCTGGACGGCACGCCGGGCAGGGCGCGTACCGCCTCGCCCTGCCCGGTGCCGACCTGCTTCGCTCAGCCGCGCACCGTGATGTCCAGCCGGTCCGAGGCCCGCCATTCCCCGGTGGCACGGCTGATGACGTAACTGACCCGGGCGGCGCCGGGCCGCGGGTGCGGGATGGTGAAGAGGGTGCTCTGCCCCACTTCGGTGGTGTCGACGACGTGTGTTTCGACCCGCGAGGTCCGCAGGACCCCCGTGTCCCAGCGTAGGTGGACCTGATCTCCGCCGCTCATCCCCGCGTATGGCTCAACACGGATCACCAGCTGCGGAGTTCCGTCGTCCAGGACTACGGCGCTGTCGACCGCTTCGTCGATCGTGGGTGCGGCCAACCGGTCCACGGACGCATCGGAGACGTCTGTCATGTTGTGCTCTCCCCATGTCCCCATGCCTGCGTCGGCACACCACCGCCAGGACCGGGACGGCATGCCGACGCCTTCACCGCCCATCTTCCTCAGTCCGGCGCCCCGCGTACACGCCTTGTTCGCGCTTTGTGTGCCTCATGCGCTCCGTTGACGTACGCACTGTCGACTGCCGCGTCAGGATCCCGCCGACACCGGCGACTCGGTCGCGTCGCCCACCGATGCCTCGGTCGCGGACTTCGGGACGGGGCGGTCATCGCGCAGTGCGGTCCAGACCCGGTGGGACGCCTTGTCCAGCGGCAGGACCCGGCCCGAGTTCCGCGCGTCGTAGGTGACCGGCATCGTGACGGTCCGGGTGCGGTCGGGGCTGATGCCCTTCAACTCCTTTGCCAGGCCCAGGAGTTTGTCCGCCGATGCCAGCTCGGAGTCGGCGCTGATGGACTTGGTGGCGGTGTCCGCGAGGGCGTACGACGTGGCCGGGCTGCCGAGCGGGTCGACGGTGTCGGCCCGGTGGATCAGGGCCTTGATGAACGCCTGCTGGAGCTGGATGCGGCCGAGGTCGCTGCCGTCGCCCACGCCATGCCGGGTGCGGACGAGCTCCAGGGCCTCCTTGCCCTTCAGCGTGTGCTTGCCCGCGTTCAGGTGGAGGCCGCTGTGGGGGTCGTCGATGGCCTTGCGGGTGGTGATGTCCACGCCGCCGAGCTCGTCGATGAGCTTCTCGAATCCCTTGAAGTCGACTTCGAGGTAGTGGTCCATGCGGATGTCCGACATCTTCTCCACCGTCTTCACGGTGCAGGCGGGCCCGCCCACCTGGTACGACGAGTTGAACATGGTCCGGCGTTCGGCGGGGGCGGTGCCGCCGTGCGGCTTCGCGCACCGGGGGCGCTCGACCATCGTGTCGCGCGGGATGCTGACGACCGAAGCCTTCTTGTGGGTCTTGTCGACGTGCAGGACCATCGCCGTGTCGGCGCGGGCCCCGCTGACGCCCTGCCCGTACCGACCGTGGGTTCCGGCCCGGGAGTCGGACCCGAGCAGGAGGATGTTCATGGACCCGTCGCGCTGCTCGCTCGGCCGGTCGTGCCCGAGGGCGGCGTTGACGTCCGTGCCCCGGATGTTGCCGTCGAGGTGCTGCCAGGCGTAGGCCAGGCCGCCTCCGCCGACGAGGACGACGCCGAGGGCGCCCCACGCGACGTACCGCAGGGCCCTCTTCCGCGGCTTGCGCCGGGTCCCGCTCGCGTACGGCATGCGCTGTCCCTTTCCCTCGTTCTCGCGGTGGCTCAGTAGGCGGAGTCGACGTTGTCGATGGAGCCGTACCTGTCGGCGGCGTAGTTCGCGGCCGCGGTGATGTTGGCGACCGGGTCGGTCAGCTCGTTCGCGGTGCCCTCGACGTGGTACGTGTCGAAGGTCGGCTGGATGACCTGGAGCAGCCCCTTGGACGGGGTGCCGTTCTGCGCGTTGACGTCCCAGCCGTTCTGGGCGTTCGGATCGCCGGAGGACTCGCGCATGATGTTGCGGTGCAGCCCCTCGTACGTACCGGGGATGCCCTTGGCCTTCATGATGTCGAGCGACTCGCGGATCCAGCCGTCGAGGCTGTCCGGGTAGCTCTTGTCGGCGGCAGCGGCCTTGGACACGGTCGCGCTCGGCGCGGCGGCCTGAGCGGGCGAGGGAACCAGCGTGAGGGCCGCGGCGGCGGCACCTGCGGTGGCGATGCCTGCCACGGAGACCTTGCGGATACGAGCGGTGCGGCCCGTGCGGGCCTTGGTGTGCGTGCTGAACATGCGGCGGTGACTCTCCAATGCGCGGACGGCGCGTGGGGGGGGGCTCGGCTTGCGTGTGTCAGCCAGGCATAACGGCGCACGGTGTCGGGACGCAAAGGTGTGACGTACTACCCCGGTACGCAGACCGCCCTGACCAGCCCCTTCGCGACCACCACGCGGCCCCCGGGCGGTGCCGTCGCCCTGGCTACTACCGCACTTAGTGTGTGACGTGGCTCCTATGGGTGGGGTCACACCCACGACGGTGTTCAGACACGTGTGCCGGGCCGGTCACGCGCTCGGCCGAGGCAGCACGACCCGCACCACGAGCCCCCCGCCCGCACGCGCCGTCGCCGATGACGTGCCGCCGTGGGCGCGGGCCACCGAGCGGACCAGGGCCAGTCCCAGGCCGTGGCCGCGTTCGCTGCCCACCCGGGGGGTCGCCCGGTAGAACGGTTCGAAGAGGCGGTCCGTGGTCTCCGGGGCGATGAGCGGGCCGGAATTGACGACCTCCAAGGCCACGTTTCCCGCGCCCTCGCCGCACACGGTCACGTGCACGAAGGCGTCGGGGGCTCCGGTGTTGTGGGTGACGGCGTTCTCGACGAGGTTGGTCACCAGCTGCCTCAACAGCGTCGCGCTGCCCAGGACTTCGCAGGGGACGGCGTCGGCGCGTACGCAGAGCGCGGGTCCTTCGGCGGGTCCGGTGGCGTCGGCGACGACCTCTCGTACGAGAGCCGCGAGGTCAACCGGCTCGGTGTCGCACGGGACCTGGTCGGCGGCGGCGAGCGCCAGGAGTTCCTTCACGACCCGGATGTTGCGCTCGTTGGTCTCCGTGAGCAGCGGCAGCAGTTCGCGCAGCGACTCCCCCGAGTCGTCGGCAGCCGCGAGCTGTAGCGCGGCCCGCGTGGTGGCGAGCGGGGTGAGCAGCTCGTGCGAGGCGTTCGCGGCGAACCGCTGGTGCGCGCCGAAAGACTCCTCCAGGCGTTCCAGCGTGGTGTCGAAGGTGTCCGCGAGCTGCTTCAGCTCGTCACGCGGGCCCCGCGCGTTGATGCGGTACGCCAGATCCCCCTTTCCGGCCTGGGCGGCGGCCCTGTTGATCGTGTGCAGCGGCGCGAGCAGCCTGCGCGAGAGCACCCAGCCCGCGGCGAGCCCCACCGCCGTCACCACGAGGAGCCCGCCGATGGAGATGGCGAGCACCGAGGCCCAGACGTCCTCCTTGTCCCTAACCACTCCTGACGCGGAGATCTTCTGCCCGGGTCCGGGGGTGCCGCTCGGGCTCACCGTGTGCGGTTCGATCCACTGCGGCTCGCCCGCCGAGTTGCTCGGCAGGGGGCGCGGCACCTCGATGGGGGTCGTCAGGTCGTACGTGGGGACGAAGCGGATGCCGACGTAGATCACGGCGACCATCAGCGCCGAGCAGACGACCAGGGCGCCGCCGAAGCCGAGGAAGAGCCGCAGATGGATGCTGAGGGCGCGGGGGCGCCCGCGCCGGGCCCGTCTCACTCGGTGCCCAGGTAGTAGCCCGCGCTGATCGCGGTGTGCACGAGCCGGGGCTCGCCCAGCTTCTTGCGCAGCGTGTGCACGACGAGGCGGACGGCGTTGGTCAGCGGGTCGGTGTGCGCGTCCCACGCCTTGTCCAGGAGGTACTCGGCGCTGAGCACCCCACCGTCCGCGCGCAGCAGCAGTTCGAGGACCGCCAGCTCCTTCGGGGTGAGACGGATCTCCCGGCCCGCGCGGGACACCCGGCGCCGGTGCGTGTCGAAGGTGAGGTCGGCGAAGGTGAGCACGGGGGCGTGGGCCTGGGGGCTGCGCCGGTACAGGGCGCGCAGCCGGGCGACCAGCTCGGGGAAGTCGAAGGGCTTGGCCAGGTAGTCGTCGGCGCCGAGGCCGAGTCCCGCGACCTTGTCGCCGAGGCGGCCCGCGGCCGTCAGCATCAGGATGCGGCAGTCCAGGCCCTCGGCGACGATGCGGCGGCAGACCTCGTCGCCGTGCACGCCCGGCAGGTCCCGGTCGAGGACCACCGTGTCGTAGTCGTACACCGACACCCGCTCCAGGGCGGCCTCGCCGTCGTGGACGACGTCCACCGCCATGGCCTCGCGGCGCAGTCCCATCTCGATGACGCGCGCCATGTACCGCTCGTCCTCGACCACCAGCACCCGCACGCGTCCGCCCGTCCTCGCCCGATCGGTCCTTCTCGCCCCGCGACGCCGTGAAAGGAGTTCCGCGCGGCTGAGAATTCCATGAATTACCGGATCCTCGATCCCGGTAATTCGCCCTTGCCACGCTCACATTTACCAGATCTCGTCTGTGAACCGTGTATGAGGACTGAGCCCGCACCGCAGGAACCAAACACGGTGGAAATCGGGAAGTGCCTAGCGTCCCGTGGCATGAACCTCTTCAAACGGGCCTGGTGGCGGCTGACGGGCCACCTCGGGAAGACGCTGATGCTCGTCGGCCTCTTCTTCGTGATCTGCACCCTGGTGCTCTCGGGCTTCCTCATCCAGTCCGCCGCCGCACGTGCCGCGGACGCCGCCAAGCAGCGGGTGGGCGCGGTGGCCACCATGCAACTGGACGTGAACGGCCTGATCGACTCCGGAAAGACGGACAAGCCGGACGGGCCCCAGGGCGGCACCATCGGCGCCGAGGGCGATCTGCACGCCGGTCTCGTCGACAAGATCTGCACGTCGTCGGCGGTGGCGAAGTGCAATTACTCGACGGACGGCGGCGCCTTTCCGACCAAATCCACCGAGCTGCACCAGCCAGTTCCCCCGCCTCAGGGGCAGGACTCACTCGGCACGGACCTGTTCAGCGCCTCCGGAATCCTCGATCTCGGCGAGGTCAAGGAATTCCGCAACGGCGACTCGGAACTGATCGCGGGACACGGCATCACTCCCGACAGCAAGAACGACGAGATCGTCGTCGAGGAGCGCGTCGCCAAGGACAACCACCTCCAGGTCGGCGACCGCGTGAAGCTCATGGTCGGTGTCCTGCCCGGCGCCGGTCAGGAGCGCGACAAACGGGAGTACTCCTTCAAGGTCGTCGGCATCTACCAGAACAGCACGCCCGACAGCGGTCAGTACGTCCCCGCGATGATGGACCCGGCCAACCGCCTGTACGTCACCCCCGGCGGCGGCTCGAAGCTGGAGGGCAAGGGCGACAAGGACACCGTCCTCAAGAACGCCACCTTCACCCTCAAGGACCCCGAGGACCTCGGTCGCCTCAAGAAGGACGCCGAGGCGGCGGGCGCCGACCTGCGGATCTTCCCGATCACCGTGAACGACAAGCAGTACAAGACGCTCGTCGGCCCCATCAACAAGACGGCGGACTTCGCCTCCGTCACCGTCTGGCTCGTCGCCCTCGCGGGCACCGTGATCCTGGCGCTGATCGTCGCCTCTTCGCTGCGCGAGCGGCGCAAGGAACTCGGGATCCTGCTCTCCCTGGGCGAGAAGAAGCCTCGGCTGCTCGGCCAGCACCTCGTCGAGGTCGTCGCCTGCGCGGTCGTCGCCATCGGCCTCGCGGGGGTGTGCAGCCAGGTCCTGTCGCAGAGCATCGGCGACAAGCTGCTGGCCGGTGAGGTGTCCTCGGCCAAGGAGGACGCCGCGAACAGGCCCCAGGAGCCGGACTACTCCAACTCCCTGGGGAACGGCGCCGCCGGGGACGAGGAGTCCGACGCCGAGCCGATCAGCTCCATGGACATCCGCATCGGCCCCGCCGACATCGGCAAGGTCGGCGCCACGGGCCTGGGCATCGCGGCCCTGGCCACCCTCGTCCCCGGCTCCCGCGTCCTGCGCCTGAACCCGCGCGACATCCTCACGAAGGGCGACTGACGTGACCACCCACGCCACTCACTCCACCCAGGCCACCCACTCCGGCGACGTCATGCTCGAACTGAGCGACGTGACCCGCACCTACCAGAGCGGCAACCGCCGCCGCACGGTCCTCAAGGGCGTCAACTACCGCTTCGAGGCCGGGCGGATGTACGCCGTCGTCGGTCCTTCCGGCTCCGGCAAGACCACGCTGCTCTCCCTGGCCAGCGGCCTGGACGCGCCGAGCTCGGGCACGGTGAGCTTCCAGGGCCGCGACGTCGCGCGCCTGGGCCTCGGCCGGTACCGCAACCAGCACGTGGCGACCGTCTTCCAGTCCCTGAACCTGCTGACGTACATGACCGCCGTACAGAACATCACCTCCGCCATGGAGATCACCGGCGTCAAGGCGGGCCGCCGCAGGCAACGCGCCGTCGAACTGCTCACGCTCCTCGGCGTCGAGCCCACCGAACACCACCGACGCACCCTGCAACTCTCCGGCGGCCAGCAGCAGCGCGTGGCCATCGCCCGCGCCCTCGCCTGCGAGGTGGACATCCTCTTCGCGGACGAGCCCACCGGCAGCCTCGACCACGAGACGGCCGACGGGATCATCGAGGTGTTCCGCAGACTCGCGCACGACGACGGCAAGTGCGTCATCGTCGTGACCCACTCCAAGGAGGTCGCGGCGGCGTCGGACGAGGTGTTGCACCTCAAGCGCGGGAAGCTGACGGCCTAGGGTCGGGTGCGTCCCAGCGGCACATGGCGTTGCTGACCGTGTCGCACAGCGACTTGCCGTCCTCGGAGAAGGCGAGGGCACGTACGGAGACGAGGCCCTTCAAGGCGACGGAGCCGGTCGAGGCGGAGCCGTCGGAGATGTCGCCCGTGTTCTTCTTGTCCGGGCCCCTTCTTGTCCGGGCTCCCCTTCTTCGGCTCGTCAGCGTCCGAGCCCTCGGGACGCGGTGCGGTCGGCCGCGCGGGCACCCGTGGGTCAACAGGAGACTTCCGCCCGGGACTTGACGGACTCGAGGCGCGTCCCGCGAAGGGGGCGGGGAGCTCCGCGACGGGCGGCCGGGCCCCGGGGTCCTTGGCCAGGCGTTCGGTCAGCAAGGTGTGGAGCCGCCCCGCCGCCCCGCCGTCGCCGCTCTCCACGTCATCCAACGCGGGCGGCTGGTCCAGGCTCCGCTGGACGACCTCGATCAGGGTCGGCGCGGATCTGTTCCGGCGACATGTAGGAGTACGTGCCGATGCCGGTGCCCATCTCCGTGAGAGAACTCGCGTCCACCGCCCGCGCGATGCCGAAGTCGATGATGCGCGGCCCGTCCGGAGCGAGGATGACGTTGCCGGGCTTCGACGTCCAATGGACCCTGTTCGGTGACCCCGGCCGGTGACGTGCCGAGGAAGACCGACATGATCCGGCCCTCGCACCCAGGACAGGAGGGAGCACGTCGAGGGCCGACGACGCAGCGGGGCCGGACCCCCGTTCAGGGTCCGGCCCCGCCTCACTCGTCGCGGATCAGAACATGCGGCCCGGGCCGCCCGGGTAGTGGGCGCCGTAGTACGTACCGATCTGGTCGTGGTAGGCCGGGTCGGTCAGGTGCTTGTGCTTGTCGAACTCAGGCGCGTCCTTGATCTGCTCCTTGGTCCGCGCCACCTGGATCGTCTTCGTTTCCGAATCGATGCCCGTGATGGTCCCCGCCGGCAGCAGAACCTCCTTGCCGAAGATCCACATGCCGGTGTCGACGACGATGTACTGCGAGCCGACGTCGTTCGAGTGCTTGTCGACCTTGCCGATCTGTCCGTCCGTCGCCTCGACCTTGTACCCCGTCAGGTCAGCGTTGGGAGAGTGACCTGCCGAGGAGGGGTAGCTCCAGATGTTCTCGGTCATGGTGTGACCTCCGTGCGCTAGCCAATCCGGTCAGGCGGTGCAGACTGCACCGTGCGTCCTTCCCGGCGACACCACCCGGTTGTCCGAGCACGCCGTGCGTAAACGTCCGGCAGCGGCTCGACCGCACCTTCGGCGGGAACCGCACCCCTGCGGGTGTGTCAGTGCCGCGAGCGGGGTGTGGCGATGCTGGTGTCGAAGTGGTGGGCGATCCGCTCCATGGCCTCGTCGATCGTGGCCGGTTCCGCGAGGGCGGAGAGCCTGATGTGGTCGCCGCTCGTGAGGTGGAAGTCGCTGCCGGGAGCGACGAGTACGCCGTGGTCGCGCAGCAGGGTGTCGGCCACCGTGCTGTCGTGGGGCAAGGCCGCGGCAGATGTGATGCATGGGAAGAGGTAGAAGGCGCCCCGGGGGCGTGCGCAGGTCAGTGTGGGGATGTCGGAGAGCGCCTCCCATGCCGTGTTCAGCCGCTCCCGGAGTGGGCCTGCGTGGCCGGTGAGGTCGTTCTGAGTCCGGTGGATGGAGGCGAGGGCGGGCGGGATGGCGTGTTGGGCGGGCACGTTCGGGCATAGGCGCAGGCTGGCGAGCTGGGTGACGGCTTCGGTGTAGGCGTGGGTCGCGGCACGGGGGCCGGAGACGGCCATCCACGCCGACCGGAACCCGGGGATGCAGCAGATCTTGGACAGTCCGCTGAAGGTGACGCAGGGGACGTCGGGGGCGAGGGCGGCCAGGACGGTGTGTTCGGCGTCGTAGGTGATGTGGGCGTAGATCTCCTCGGCCATGAGCAGGAGTTCACGGCTGCGGGCGATGTCGGCCAGGGTGCGGAGCGTGGCGGCGTTCCAGACCGCGCCGGTGGGGTTGTGGGGCGTATTGGTGACCAGTGCCACGGTGCGGGCGGTGATCCGGTCCCGCAGGTGGTCGGCGTCGGGCTGCCATCCCTGGCGCTCGTCGCAGCGGTAGTACACGGGTACACCGCCCGCGAGTTGGACGGAGGCGGCCCACAAGGGGTAGCCCGGTGCGGGCAGGAGGACTTCGTCGCCGGGGTTGAGGAGTGCTTGGCGGGCGAGGGGGACGAGTTCGGAGACGCCGTTGCCCAGGTGGATGTCCGAGGGGCGCAGGGCTAGGCCGCGGTGGTGGTAGTAGGCGGCGATGGCGTCGCGAGCCGCGGCGAGGCCTTGGGCGTCGGTGTAGGCCCGGGAGCGCTCCAGTGCGTGCTCGACGGCGTCCAGGACGTGTGCGGGTGCGGGCAGGCCGTGGGCGGCGGGGTCGCCCAGGTGCAGGCGGATGACGGAGCGGCCTTGGTGTTCGAGGGTGTCGGCGAGTTACGGCAGGGGGCCGCGCAGACCGTACGAAAGACCGGTCAGGCGGTCGGCAGGCTTGATCATCGGGGGTCCATCGGTGTGGGAGGCAGCGCCTGCCCGGCGGCGGAGGACTCCCGCCGCCGGGCAGGCGTGCAGAGGTGTGCGTCAGGGCTTATGAAGCGGCGAGGGACTTGAGGCGGTGACTGTGGGGGGCCAGGGTCCGGGCCGTGTCCAGGGCGGAGCGGACGGCTCCTTGCTGGCTGTCGGCGTCGTGCAGATGGCTTCCCGCGCAGTGGATGCCGTGCTGCCCTTGCCCGGCGGCGAGTCGGGCCGCGGCCAGGCGGCCGGGGACGGTGGGCAGGAGTTGGTGGAAGTGGGCCGTGGCGATGATGTCGTCGGGCGGAGTGCGGTGGGTGATCCAGCTCTTGAAGAGGTCGGTGCCGAGGTGGGGGCCGAGCCAGCTCGTCGTCTCGGCCCAGTGGCCGTCGCTGGTGGTGTTCGCGCTGGACCAGTGGGCGCGGTCGGCGGGCATGTGCCGGGGGTCCCGGTGGAGGGCCACGGTGGTGGGGACGTAGGTGAACTCGCTCAGGTCGGCCGCGGTGCGGGCGAGCGGTGGGCACTGCCGCAGGAGCGTGGCCGCCTGAGGGGCGGGCAGGGCCAGGATCACGCTGTCGTAGGGGAGTTCATGCCCGCGCGAGCAGTGCACGACGGGCCCGTCGGCGTTCAGGGAGATGTGCCGGACGGAGGTGCGACAGCGGACGGGGGTCTTGAGCGCGGTGGCAAGCCGGTGGGTCACCGTTCCGAGCCCTGAGGTGAGGGTGTGCCAGATCGGGGCCGCCTCCGCGTGTTCGGGCGGGGTGCGGGTGGCCCAGGCGGCAGCGGCGCGCGCGGGCATCCGCGCGGCCTGGTCCAGGGTGCATCCGACGAAGGAGGCGCACCAGGCCAGGACGGCGTGCCGGTATAGGTCGTCGGTCAGGCCGAGGGGGCCTGCTAGGTCGGCGACGGTGGTGGTCTCCGGTCCGTCGTCGGCTTCGAGACGGGCGGCTTGTGCCAGGAAGGCGCCGAGTGCCTCCCAGGCCGGGCCCGTGAGCGGCTTGCGTCCGGCCGCGGCGTCGCCGGGGGCGTGCGGGGTCACCAGGAGCGGTTCGTCCTGCCCGGCGTGCAGCAGGGACGTGGTCAAGGGGACGGCCGTGATGTCCTCGGCGGTGATGCCCAGGGCGCGGCACAGGGCGCTGTGGTCGGGATAGGCGGTCGGGGAGAGGAACTGGGCGCCCAGGTCGACGTGGACGGTGCCGTTTTCGGGGGTGGGGACCGGGACGGTGCGGATGTTGCCGCCCGGCCGATCGTCGGCTTCGTACACGGTGACGTCGTGGTCTTCGTCCAGGAGCCAGGCGGCCGTCAGGCCCGCGATGCCTGCCCCGATGATCGCGATACGCATGGGGGTGCGTTCCTTTCGCTTCGCTCAGGCCGACCCGGAAGCGGCGGCGGGGGGCTGGAGGAATCCGGAGTCGGTGAAGTAGTCGAGGTAGGGGTCGAGCATCGCGGCGTCGACGGGCGGACAGGTCAGCCCGGAGCCGTCGATGGCGGCTTCGAAGGTGGTGCGGCTGAAGGAGGGGAAGGTACCGGCGAAGTACATCTCCTTGACGGAGATGTCCGATTGGTGGGCCGGTTCGATGAACATCGGCATGAACGGGGCCATCGGCTGGCTCGGGTCCCTGGCCGTGAGGTCGGCCATGAAGGCGACCCACTCCTCGTACGGCACGCTGCGCACCGGGTAGCCGCGGGCCCGCAGCCGCTCGGTGAGCAGGGGCAGGCGGGCATCGTGCGGGTTGGTGATGTGGTGCACCTGTCCGTGTGCGGGCCGGTGGGCCAGGATGTGGGTGATGGCCTTGGCGGTGTAGTCGACGGGCACGAAGTCCAGCGGGAGTTCGATGTCGGGGGCGAGGCCGGTCTCGGCGATGCTGCGGAACAGGGCGCACATCATGGTGTCGGTGTTCCAGATGCCGCCGTCCTGGGTGCCGGTGATCTCGTAGGGGCGGTGCACGGCGGCGGCGAGCCCCTGCTGTGCGGCCTGGGCGACGAGGCGTTCGGCGACCCACTTGGTTTCCGGGTAGCCCAGCGAGATGCGGTCGGCGAAGCGCAGCGGGGTGTCCTCGTCGACGTGGCGCACACCGGCGACACCGAACCCGGCGATGACGGCGATGCTGGAGACGTAGTGGAACGCCTTGGCCGGGCCGATGCGGGCGAGGTCGAGCATGGTGCGGGTGCCGCCCACGTTGATGGCTTCCAGCGCGGCGTACGGGTAGGCGAAGTTCACGCGTGATCCGGCGTGCAGCAGTGTGTCGCTGTCCTCGCCCAGGGCGTGGAACGCGACCGGGGCGAGGCCGAAGCGCGGGGCGCCCAGGTCGCCGGGCACGACGGTGACGTGCTCGCCGACGGCCTGGAGGTCGAGCCCGTAGCGGCGCATGCGGGCCGCGAGGCGCTGCCTGCCCTCGGCTTCGCTGCGGGCCCGCACCAGGCAGTACACGTGTGCGGCCCCGTGGTCACGGATCAGGGAGTCCAGCAGGTAGGTGCCGAGGAAACCGGTGGCGCCGCTGAGGACGACGCGCCGTCCCGTGGACGGCAGGTGGGTGGCGGTGGGAAAGACTAGGTCCGGATCGAGACGGGCGGCGGCCTCGAAGTCCACCGTCTGCTCCTGGGTGTCCTCGACGGTGGCGGTGGCCAGCTCCTCGATGCGCGCCGCGAACGTCTCGACGGTGGGGTTGGCCAGCAGGGTGCGGATCAGGTAGCGGCTGTGTTCCGGGGCCAGGTCGAAGCGGGCCCGGCAGCGCGCGGCCAGCCGGGTGGCCTGCAGCGAGTGGCCGCCCAGGGCGAAGAAGTCCCTCTCGCGCCCGATGTTCCCTTCGATGCCCAGGATCTCGGCCCACAGTTCGGCGACCGCCTTCTCCACCGGGGTCACGGCCTCCTGCCCAGCGGTGCGGGCCGCCGTGTCGTGCCGGTCGGCCTCCTGGGCCAGCAGGGCTCGGTCGATCTTGCCGGACCGATTCAGCGGCATCCGGTCCCGCACCAGGATCGGCTGGGGCACCATGAACACCGGCAGCCGGTCGCGCAGGTACTCCCGCAGCCGCCAGCCCAGTTCGGCGGCGTCCGCTCCCGGTTGCGGGGTCACCCAGGCCAGCAGGCGGTCGCGCTCGCCGCCCTGCGGGGTGATCACCGCCGCCTCGCGCACCTGTTCATGGGCGCTGAGGTGCACCTCGATCTCGTCCAGTTCGATGCGGTAGCCGCGCACCTTGACCTGCCGGTCCCGCCGTCCCAGGAACTCCAGCACCCCGTCGGGACGCCAGCGGGCCAGGTCACCCGTCTTGTAGAGGGTCCCGGATTCGTCATCGGGGCTGAGGTGGTCGGGCACGAAGCGGCGGGTGGTGAGCTCCTCGTCCCGCAGGTAGCCGAGCGCCACCCCGTCGCCGCCGACCCACAGCTCGCCCGTCTGCCCGGGAGCGGCGAGGTCGCCGTCCTCACGCACCACGTAGGCCGTGGAATTGGCCACCGGCGTGCCGATCGGCACCGTCTCCGCGTCGTCGGGCAACTCGGTCATCACGTGCACGGTCGACAGCGAGGAGTTCTCGGTCGGGCCGTAGCCGTTGACCAGCATCCCGGGCCTGCCGTGGGCCAGTACCCGGCGCACCGCCTCCGGTGAGAGGGCGTCGCCGCCCGCGATCAGGCACCGCAGCGGGGCGAACATCTCGGGTCGGACCTTGGCCATCTGGTGGAACAGTCCCGCGCTGAGCCACATCACGCTCACGCCCTCGGCCCGCAGCGTGTCCTCCAGGGCGTCGGCGGCCAGCAGGGTGTCCCCTTCGGCCAGCACCAGGCGGGCGCCGTTCAGGAGGGCCGCGAACCACTCGAAGCACGAGACGTCGAAGGTCGGGTTGGTCGTGGCCAGCAGCACGTCCCGCGACGAAAGGCGCAGCCGCTCGTCACCGTGGCAGACCAGCCGCACCGGGCCCCGGTGCGGCACCACCGCCCCTTTGGGTACGCCGGTGGACCCGGACGTGAAGATCACGTAGGCCGGGTCGTCGGGGCCCGCGTCCACCTGGTCGGAGGCTCCCGTGCGCACGGGCCGGTCGGCGACGTCCACCGTCTCGGCATGGCCCTCCACCAGCGGCCGGTGGGTAGCCCGGGTGATCACCTTGCGGACGTGGGCGTCCTGGAGGAGCCGCAACAGGTGCTGCTGCGGGTAGTGGGGGTCCAGGGGCAGGTAGGCCGCCCCCGCGCGCATCACCGCGAGGACCGCCGTCACGCACGCCACCGAGCGTTCGAGCAGCACGCCGACCACGTCGCCCGGCTCGACGCCGTCGGCGACCAGACGGTCGGCCAACGCGGCCACCTGGTCCCGCAGTTCGCGGTAGGTCAGCTGTTCCGTGCCCTGGCGCACGGCCACCGCGTCGGGGCGGATGTCGGCCTGCTGGGCGAAGCGTTCCGGCACGGTCGCCGTGCGCGGGTAACTGGTCGAGGTGTCGTTCCACCGGTGCACCTGGGCGCGGTGGGCGTCCGGATTCACACGGAGGTCGTTGGCTACGGTTGCCATGGAGCTTGCTCCTTGCGTGTCTACGTGTGGGCGACGGTGTCGCCCGGGGGTGAAAGCGGGGTCGGGGGTGAGAGGGGGGCCGGGCCCGCGCGATGTGGGGGTGCCGGTGGCAGGGCCGCGGTCCAGAAGGCGGCCAGCGTGGGTTCGACCTGGGACACGGCGTGCTCGATCACGGCCAGGCTCTCGCCGTGGGCCAGTCCGTGGGCGACGACGTCCCGCGCTCCGTCGACGAATCGTGGCGGTGCCGCCCGGAACAGGGCCACGTAGGCGAGGACCGGCGTGGGGAGTTCGGGCTCGACCGCGCCGAGGGCTTCGCCCAGCGCTTCGCAGGCCGCGCACCACAGCAGCAGATCCGCACGGATCACACAGGCCGCCTCGGCCGGGCCCGCCCGCATCGCCAGCCATCCCATGAGCGAACCGAACGCCCGCATCCCCTGCGGCGGCCGCTGGTCACGCAGTTCCTGTTCCCCCTGCCCGAGGGCGCGTGCGCAGGCCAGCAGCGGGGCCTCGCAGTCGAGCACCAGCCGGGCCAGGTCCAGGAAGTATCCGGCCACCGGCTGGTGCGGGTGACGAGCGGCCAGCGTGGCGAACGCCGCCACCTCAGCGGTATGAGCGTGGAATTCGCCCAACGTCACCCGGGCCATCTCCGCCGCTCCGGCTTCGCCTGAAGTCACCGCCGCCACCAGCCGGTTGGTGCGTACGTGCGCCTCGGTGTCAGGCGCCGTCTCCTCGAGCAGCAGGTCCGCGTCCCACGCCATGCCAGCCTCCCGCGGTACGTCACGGTCAGCCCCCGGTCAGGGCTGAGCGGCGAATTTTCGCCGCTCCTAAACGCCTTCCTCGCCTTCGCGCGATCTCACGGGGCGTGCGGCAGCACCCTGGACGTGAGCCGGTCGCGCAAGGCGTGAACGTTGCATGACGCCCCTTACACCTGCCATCTGTGGCACGGGGTGCCGCAGACCGTGCGCCCGCGCCCTGGGCCCGCCCTCGCGCACCGGGCGCGTCAGCTGACGCCCTCCTCCTGCGCCGGGTCGCTCCCCGACGGATCCGTGACGGTGCCGGTCAGCTCCGGCCCGTGACGCCCGTCCGCACCGGCTCCTGAGGGGCGGCGATGCGGTGGGCCAGCCAGGCGAGGGCGGGTGGCATGCGGTACTCGACGGCGTGGTGGCCGCCTTCGAAGAGTTCGAAGTGCACGTCCTCGTCCGGCACTCCGGCCTCGGCGATCGCGTCGCGGAAGGCCAGCGCGCCCAGGTCGAGGAACCACTCGTCGCGGGTTCCCGCATCGATCCAGATGCCGCGCTGGGACCGCAGGGCCGTCGCGTGATCGGCGGCCATCCGTACCGGGTCCCAGGCCAGCCAGCGCCGCCACTCCTCTTCGCGCAGTGCGCCGGTGCGCGGGTCGAAGGGCAGGGTGGGAGTGCCGTCGGGCCCCGGGGAGAAGCAGGCGGAGACCCCGAGGATCTCCAGGAGGTTCAGGTCCTCCTCCTTGGTGAACGCGACGCGCGAGCGGAAGTCGTCCCACCAGCGGAAGATGTCGCCGCCGTAGGGCCTCAACTGGCGGGCCGCGGTGAGGAAGTGCGGCTGGTACTGCGCCTGGGACAGCGAGTCGCCGGAGTGCGTGGCGAACGCGCCGAACAGGTCGGGGCGGAGCATCGCGCTGACCGCGGCGCCGAGGCCGCCGCTCGACTTTCCCGCGACGGCCCGGTGGTCGCGTTCGGGCAGGGTGCGGTAGTGGGCGTCGACGTACGGCACGACCTCCTCGCACAGGTACGAGTGGTAGCGGCCGGTGCCCGGCGAGTCGACGAACTGGCTTCCGCCGTACGTGGTCCAGGCGTCCACGAACACCAGCAGCGTGCCCGGAGCGTCGCCGCGGGCGAAGAGCGCGTCGGCGAGTTCGGGAACGGGCTGCCGGAAGGCCATGCGGTTCCCCCAGACCGGCAGCGTTCCCGCGTATCCGAGCAGCAGGTAGGTGACGGGGTAGCGGCGCCCGGCCGCCTCCTCGTAGCCGGGCGGGGTGTAGACCCACAGCGGCCGTCGGCCGGGGTCGCGGAGGGGGTTGTCGCGGAGCAGCGCGCTGTCGATGACGTGCTCGTCGATGCGTCCGGCAAGGGTGAAGGTCGGCATGGGCCGGGACGTTACTACGCTTTCAAATTATCCGAGTCCGTAATTTATGGAAGGTAGGGTGGGGCTGTGACAACAGGGAAGCCGACGACGACATCGGCGCAGGCGCGGGACTCGATCGATCGGCACATCGCTCGCTGGGAGCGCGAAGTGCCCGGTCTCGTACCGGAGTTGGAGGGCGCGGTCACCCGCATGCAGATGCTGGTGCGGCACCTGCACGGGCGGAAGGAGGCCGCTCTCGCGCGGCACGGCCTGAAGCTGTGGGAGTACGAGATCCTGTGGCGCCTGCGGTCGGCGGGCGAGCCCTACCGCATGACGCCGACGCGCCTCGCCCGGGGACTCGGCATCCATCCGGCGACCCTCACCAACCGCCTCGACCGGCTCCAGTCGTCGGGCCTGATCACGCGCGAGCACCCGCCGGAGGACCGCCGCAGCCTCCTCGTCGGCCTGACCCCCGAGGGGGCCGAGGCGTGGTCGGCGGTGATCGACGAACAACGGGAGGCCGAGGCGGCGCTGCTCGCACCCCTGGGCGAGCAGGAGTTGGAGCAGTTGTCCGCCCTCCTGCGGACCGTGGCGCTCGCCGTCGAGGACGACGACCCGCCGCTCATGCCGGACGTCACCTGAGGCGCCGGAACTCGCGCCCTCTTCGCGCCTCAGGCGACGCTCGCGGTCACGGCCGCGGCGTGACGTTCTTGACCGGCAGCTCCTTGCTCGCACCCGCGATGTAGTAGTCCTTGGGCGCGGAGAAGAGCACGAACTCGTTGTCGTAGTCCCGGATCTTGGCGCGTACCTCGAAGTTGCCCCGCGCGTCAGTGGTGGCCTGCGCGTTGTACGCGGACTCGAAGTAGGTCCGCAGCAGCACCCGGGTACCGGCGACCGGGCCGTGTCCTGCGGGCCAGGTGACCTTGCCCGTGACGACGAGCGTGTCACCGGCGCGCACCTTGGTGCGGTTCACCTTGTAGGTGAGGGCACTGGCGACCGGCCGGACGCCGAGCGTGTCGGCGCCGAAGTAGATCTCGTTGTCGTCGGGCGGTCCCGGGTCGTACGACGCCTCGAACTGCACCTGGTGCCGGGGGAAGACGTACACACTCCCCTGGTCGAGCCAACGGTCCGCCCGCACACCGGCGAGCGCGAACCGCCCCTGGGCGTCCGTGCGGACGGCGCCCAGGTCGAGGGTCTCGCGCTCGGTCGGGTCGATGGGGTCGCCCCACGGGTTCCACGTGTCGTAGAGGACGGTCTTGCTGAGGTTGACCGGCGCGTCCGCGACGGGGGTGCCGTCGGCGCGGGTCACGGTGCCGCTGAGGTCGGTGGTGCGGTGGGCGAAGTCGGTGGTGGCGGCGCTGCTGGTGAGCGCCACCCGGTACGCCGCCGTGGGCTCATCGACCTTGGCGCGAGCGGCAGTTGACGCACGCTCGGCGATCGATCCCTGGTCGGCGGTGGAGCCGTGGGCGGCCGGTGCGCCGAGCGCGAAGGTCGTCAGGGCGAGGGTGGCGGCCGCGGTGAGTCTCGCGGCGCGAGTACGCAGGTGCACGTGAACTCCGTTGCTGGTGACGTGAGTGTGCGCCGGGGAGTCCGGCGTGGAGTTCGACATGCGGGGGCCCGAGCGTGGTTGTAGGGGCGGCAGGGAGTGCACGGACCGTGCATCACACGTTTGGCCGCTGGTCGTCGGCCGGTCTTCTGCCCGTTGCCCTGCCCCTCCGAGAGCCCGGCAGGGCCCGCCGGGGAGCCGGAACGAGTGCCACGGCGGCAGATCGATACCGCCTTGGTCTACACCAACCACCGCTGTCCCAGTATCCTCAGCCGTGGCCAGTAGCCATTCGCCGCCTCCAGGAGGCTCACGGTGAAAGTTCGCACCAGAAGCTCGGCGATCATCGGCACCATCTGCCTCATCGCGTCCCTCGCCCTCACCACGGCGTCCGCGGACGAGTCCACCGCCCCACGTCAGGCGGCCAAGGTCGCACTGACGAAGGTGGCCACAGCCAAGAATCCGACCGCCGGGGCAGCAGGCCCGGGAGGAACGGTCTGGTTGGCCGAACGCGCGGGAACCGTAAGGGTCTTGGACCGGCGCGGGCTCAGCGAGCCCGTGCTCGACATCTCCGCGGAGACCACCACCGACGGCGAACGTGGCCTGCTGGGCATCGCGTTCGACAAGAAGTTCGCGCACTTCTACATCTCGTTCACGAACCTCGAAGGCACGAGCACCGTCGACGAGTTCGCCGTACGGCACGGCAAGATCCGGCCGGAGACGCGGCGCACCGTCATCACCCAGACCCAGCCGTACCCGAACCACAACGGCGGCGACATCAAGTTCGGCCCCGACGGCTACCTCTACATCGCCCTCGGCGACGGCGGCTCGGGCGGCGACCCGCACGGCAACGGACAGAACCTCGACACGCTCCTCGGCAAGCTGCTGCGGATCGACCCGCACGGCGGCAAGCCGTACGCGATCCCCCGCGACAACCCCTTCGTGGACGACCCGAAGGCGAGGGACGAGATCTGGGCCTATGGGCTGCGCAACCCGTGGCGGTTCTCCTTCGACGCGGGCACGGGCGACCTGCTGATCGGTGACGTCGGCCAGAGCGCCTGGGAGGAGATCGACTGGGCTCCGGCGAGCAGCGACGGCGGCGAGAACTATGGCTGGTCCCAGATGGAGGGCAACCATCCCTTCCGCGAGGGCACCGAGCCCGCGAACCACGTGCCGCCGGTGCACGAGTACGACCGCACCGGTCTCGGCTGCTCGGTCACCGGCGGATTCGTCTACCGGGGCAAGGCCATCCCCGCCCTCAGGGGCCAGTACGTGTACAGCGACTACTGCGACGGCACCATCCGCTCGCTGCGGATCGAGAACGGCAAGGTGACCGGCACGCACGACCTCGGAGTCAACGGCGGCGAGGTCATCTCGTTCGTCCAGGGCGGCAATCGCGAGCTGTACGCCCTCGACATCGGTGGCAGCGTGTACCGCATCGATCGGGCGTAGCGATGCGGTGACCGAGGATGGGCGCATGTCGGAGAAACCGAGCGACGTCGCTCTGAGCAAGCAGGATCTTCGCGAGGTCACCGCGTACGCGGCGGCCTGCGCGGAGACGGTCCTCGAAGTGTTCGAGGCCGATCGGCCGGACGACCCACGCCCCCGGGACGCCATCGGCACGGCGTGGGAGTTCGCCCGGGGCGGTGAGCGCGGAAAGGCGCTGCGCGACGCCGCGTGGGCGGCGCTCAAGGCGGCCAAGGAGACGGAGACCGCGGCCGCCCGCGAGGCGGCGCGGGCGTCGATGGCCGCGGCGGGCGCCGCCTATCTGCATCCGTTGGCCAAGGCCACCCAGGTCAAACACATCCTCGGCGCGGGCGCGCACGCCGCGAGAGCGGCCGAGCTCGTCGCCGGTGACGATCCGGCCGTGGGCGCCGCACATGTGCGCCAGGCGGTACGTCGTGTGGCACCGGCCGTCGTCGACGTACTCACACGTTTCCCGAAGGCGCCGGGTGGTGGCGGCCGGGTCGGTGAGCTCATCCGCATGATGGACGTGGAGCTTCGCGAGTGACCGCGCCGGACCGGACTTGCCGAAACAGCAACGAACAATGCCCATTGCGGCACACCGACCGAGACTGGCCCCACGGAATCCGCGGGTAACCGCGGAGCGATCGAGGGGAAGGCACACGATGAAGAGCGCCGAAGCCGCGAGGTACTGGGACGCCGTGTACACGGAGCGGCCCACGCCCGAGGAGCCGCGGCCGAACGCCCGTCTCGTCGAGACGGTCGCCGAACTCCCGCCGGGAGACGCGCTGGACCTCGGATGCGGTGGCGGCGGCGACGCGCTGTGGCTCGCCGGCCAGGGCTGGCGGGTCACCGCTCTCGACGTCAGTGCCGTGGCGACCACGGCACTCACCCAGAAGGCCCGAGCGCGCGGCCTGGGCGACCGGATCACCGCCGTGCAGCACGACGTACGCGCCTCGCTGCCCGAGCTGCGCTGCGACCTGGTCACCGCCCACTACTTCCACACCCCCTACGACCAGGACAGGACGCCCGCCCTCAACGCCGCGGCCGCTCTGCTGCGGCCGGGCGGACGGCTCCTGATCGTCGACCACGGTTCGACGGCGCCGTGGTCGTGGAACCAGGACCCCGACGTGCGGTTCCCGACCCCTCACGAGGTCGCGGCGCTGTTGGACCTCTCCCCCGACCGGTGGGAGATCGAGCGCGCGGACGCGCCGACCCGGACGGCGATCGGCCCCGACGGGAGCACAGCCGAGGTCATCGACCATGTCCTGCTCGTCCGCAGGACGGCGTGATGACCCCCGAACGCGCCCCTCACTCACCGGACAAGGAGATCGCCGTGCCCAGCGCCCCCCGCCGCAAGGACGCCCCACCGCCCCGGACCGCGAACGACGAAGCCGATGTTCTGCGGGGGTTCCTCGACTACCTGCGCGTCTCGATCGCGGCGAAGGTGGAGGGCGCCCCGGAGCCCCAGGCCCGCACGCCGATGGTGCCCTCGGGCACGAGCCTGCTCGGCGTACTCCACCACCTGACGGCCGTGGAGGGCGCGACGTTCCTCGGCGAGCAGGTCGGCGACTGGCAGGCGACCTTCCGGCCCGATCCGCAGGACGGCGTCGCCGACGTGGTCGCCCGCTACCGGGCCACCGTCGACCGCGCGAACAAGGCCCTCGACGCGTGCGCCGACCTCGGCGCGCCGCTCCCCCGGCCGGGCCGTGCGGGCTCATCTCCCAGTGTGCGCTGGGCACTTGCCCACATGATCGAGGAGACCGGCCGCCACGCGGGCCACGCCGACATCCTCCGGGAACTCATCGACGGCGCTACCGGGCGCTGACTCCGTCCAGCAGCATCCGCGCCGCCACCGCCGCACCGTCGGTGCGGATCGTGCCGGACACCGTCTTCGCCCGCACGCGGGTCTCCGGAGCGAGGGCCGTCCTGAGCGCCGCGGACAGGGAGTCGACGGTCGGGGTCGGGCCGTCGTGGGCCGCGCCGATGCCCAGTTCGGCCACCCTCGCGGCCCAGTGCGGCTGGTCCGCGATCTGCGGGACGAGGACCTGGGGCGCGCCGGACAGGGCGGCCGTCGTCGTGGTGCCCGCGCCGCCGTGGTGCACCACGGCGGCCACCTGCGCGAACAGTGCCTGATGGTTGACCTCGCCGACCACCAGACAGTCGTCCCGGTCGTCGGTCGGCGCGAGGCCGGCCCAGCCACGGGAGAGGATCGCGCGGCGGCCCTGCGTGCGGATCGCCTCGATGGTCACCCGTGCCAGGTCCGGTGAGGTACGCATCGCCATGCTGCCGAAGCCCACGTACACCGGCGGTTCGCCCGCGGCCAGGAACGTCTGCACCTCTGCGGGGAGCGGACGTTCGTCCGGCAGGATCCATGCCCCCGTCTGCACGAGGTCGAGGTTGGTCAGGTCCTGCCACGGGCCGAGCACGGGGTCCGCGGCCAGCCACGCCCGGTCGGTGAGGACGTGGTCGCGGACGCCGTCCACCGGGGGCAGGCCGATCGCCGCCCTGTGCCGGTTGAGCGCCTCCCCGTACAACGCGTCCACGCGTCGGCCGTCCTGCTCCCACAGCACCTTGAGGTCGGTCTCGTCGCTCGGCGACGGCGTGCCCGGTCGGGCCCCGGGACGGAAGTGCGGCGAGGGCAGTCCGAACGGATGGAAGCACGCCATCACGTAGCGGATGCCCAGCTTCTCGGCCACGTCCCGTGCGCCCGCGGGCATCAGGCCCGTCGCGAGGATCGCGTCGGCGCCCTCGGCCGCCGCGGTGAGCGTCTCGAACCGCGCGGCGACCAGCTCGGGCGCGAGCCGGAAGGCGTCCTGGTGCGTCGGCGGCCGCTCCCCCGTCACCACCGAGCGCACCGAGGGACCGAGCGGCACGTGCTCCACGCCGACACCGGCGAGCAGCGTCGTGAACTCCTCGTCCGGCGGCGCGCACACCAGCGCTTGCGCGCCGAGTTCCCGCAGCCGCACCGCCACCGCCGCCAGCGGTTCGACGTCCCCGCGCGATCCCCCCGTCGACAACACCACACGCATCCGTGAATCCTCATTTCCGCAGGTCCTGGCCTCGGCCGACCATCTTGATGCACCGACGGGGCCTTGCCGCAAGCCCCCCTGTGGGCTATAGATTGAAAGTGGCAGGGAGATACGTCTCCCTGCCTTTGTGCTCTCCCGTGGCCACAAGAACCTCGTCGGCCCTCGTCCGCTTGTGTCCGAAAGGCGGGTTTGTGCCGGGTCCGGTGTGCCGAGGAATGCCCCCATGACTGAGGAGAATGCGGCACGTGCCACGGATGTGGCGCGCGCCTACTACGACACCGATGACATCGACGGCTTCTACTCGCAGACGTGGGGCGGTGAGGACATCCACGTCGGGGTGTACGCCGACCCGCACGAGGCGATCGGTTCGGCGGCCGGGCGGACCGTCGAGCGCATGGCCTCGAAGGTGGGCGAGGCGCTCGGGGCCGACAGCGTCGTTCTCGACATGGGGTCGGGCTACGGGGGCGCGGCCCGCAGGCTGGCCGGTGTGTACGGCTGCCATGTGGTGGCCCTCAACATCAGCGAGGTCCAGAACCTGCGGCACCGTGAAATCAACGCGGAGCGCGGCCTGGACGACCGGATCGAGGTCGTGTCCGGCTCCTTCCAGGACATCCCCTCCCCCGACGGGAAGTTCGACGTCGTCTGGTCCCAGGAAGCCCTGTGCCACAGCGGCGACCGGGCCGGGGTGCTGCGGGAGGCGCGCCGTGTCCTCAAGCCCGGCGGGCACCTGGTGTTCACCGACCTCACGGCCGCCGAGGACGCCCCCGACGACGAGGTACGCCCGGCCGCGGAACGCCTGCGTCTCATCGACTTCGCCACGCCGGGCTTCTACGTGGAGCAGCTCCGGGCCCTCGCCTACGCCGACGTGGAGTTCGACGATCTCAGCGACCACATGCTGACCCACTACGAGCGCCTCACCGAGGAGGTCCTGACGGCTGCGCCGGGCCTGACCGACGCGGTCAGCGCCGCGTACGTCGACCGCCTGAGGACGAGCCTGCCCCAGACGGCGGCGGCCTGCCGCAAGGGCCACTTCAGGTGGGGGATCTTCCACGGCCGTCGCGGCTGACCGTGAGGGGCGACGCCGCCCCTAGCCCGCGACGGAACCGCGCTCGACCGACCCGTGCTCGACCGACTCATGCTCGACTGAGCCGCGCCCGGCTGGCCCGGGCCCGGCCGAGCCGGGCGCCGCCGCTCCGTGCTCCACGATGACGAGCGTCCCCTTGCTGCCGGGGCGCACGGCGTGGTCCACGCCCGCCTGCACCACGTACATCTCCCCTGCCCCCACCTCGATCTCGGCACCGGCGACCGTCAGTCGCAGTGTCCCCTCCAGCACCAGCAGCGCTTCCGCCGTCTCGTGCGATTCCACGGGCACCGTGCGGCCGTCCATGCGCAGGACCTTCACCTCGGTGGGGCCGATCCGGCCGAGCACGAGTGAGTGCCAGGCGGTGGGGAGTTCCGCGGCCTTGCTCAGTACGTCGATGGGGTTCATGGCATTGCCTCCTGGCGGGCTGTCCGGTCGGAGGGCTCCATGAGCCGTCGAGGACGCCCGCAGTCGTGATCAAGGAATGCGTCGACGGTACGACAGGGGCACGCACGACTGGCTGACCGTTCGGTAAAACCTCACCCGACGTAGCGGAGAAAGAGGGCGACTTCTGGGGTTCCCGGGGTTCCGGCAGCGCCCCTCCGCCACAATCGGAGGTCCGGTCCGGCACGTCAACTGCCGTATCGATGACCGGCGTTGCTCGGAGAGGGAGAGATGTCCGACGAGTACGACTACGTCGTGGTGGGCGCGGGGTCGGCCGGGTGCGTGCTGGCGGCCAGGCTGTCCGAGGACGGGCAGAGCTCGGTCCTGCTGATCGAGGCGGGCGGGGAGGACAGCAGGGCGGAGATCGGCATACCCATGGCCTGGCCCGCGTTGCAGGGCACCGAGGTCGACTACGGCTACACCACGGTCCCGCAGATGGGCGCCGACCGGACGGCCAGGCCGTTCCCGAGGGGCCGCACGCTGGGCGGGTCGGGCGCGATCAACGGGCTCATCCATCTGCGCGGACACCGTGCCGACTTCGACCGGTGGGAGGCGCTGGGATGTTCGGGGTGGGGCTTCGAGAGGGTCCTGCCGTACTTCCAGCGGATGGAGAGCGTCGAAGGCAGGGATCCGAAGTTCCGTGGGAACACGGGACCGCTGCGCCCGGCTCCCGCCCAGGAAGGCGGCCATCCCCTGTCCCAGGCGTTCCTCGACGCGGCGACCTCGGTCGGGCACCCGCGGACCGATGACTTCAACGGCCGCGACCACGAGGGTGCCGGCTGGCACGACCTGAACATCGTCGACGGCAGGCGGCAGACCACCGCACACGCCTATCTGCACCCGGTCAGGAACAGCAGGCCCAACCTCACCGTCGCCACCGCATCGCGCGCCCTGCGGCTGCTCCTGGACGGCGACAACCGGTGCACCGGTGTGGAGTTCGAGCAGCACGGTGCCGCACGCACCGCCCGCGCGGCCGCCGAGGTGATCGTCAGCTGTGGCGCCGTCGACTCTCCCCGGCTGCTCCTGCTCTCCGGCATCGGGCCCGGCGACGAACTGCGGGAGTTGGGCATCCCGGTGCGGCACGACCTGCCGGGCGTCGGGCGCAATCTGCACGACCACCCGCTGTGCCCGGTCGTCTTCGCGGCCGACCGCCCCCTTCCCCCGGCGCAGACCAGCCTCGCCGAGACGTCCCTGCTGTGGCGCGGCGACGCCTCCGCACACGGCCCCGACCTGCAACTGCTCTGCATCCACGTCCCGTACCACCCGCCGTCGATGCCGCCACCGGACAACGGCTTCACCCTCGCGGTGGCCACCCTCCCCGACAGCCGCGGCTCGGTGCGGCTGAGCGGTCCGCGGCCCGATGACCCGCCGCTGATCGACCCCAACTACCTGGGCGAGGAGACCGACGTACGCCGCTTGCTCCAGGGCATCGCGATGGCCCGGGAGATCGCGGCGGCACCTCCCTTCGCCCCGTGGCGCGCACACGAGGTGCTGCCAGGGGCCGACGTCACCGACGAGGCCGGGCTGCGCGGCTACCTTGCCGCGGCCGTCGGCCCGTACTTCCACGCCGTGGGCACCTGCGCCATGGGCACCGGCACCGACGCGGTGGTGACACCCGATCTGACCGTGCACGGCGTCAAGGGCCTGCGGGTGGCCGACGCGTCGGTGATGCCGTCGATCGTCTCGGTCAACACGAACGCGGCGACCGTCATGATCGCCGAGAAGGCGGCGGACCTGATCCGCTCCGGCGCCCGGTAGGCACGGTGGTCTGGTGGTCAAGTGGGCCAGTACGTAGGCGGGCTGGCCCCACGGACCTACGGCTCTACCGCCCTGCCGCCGCCCGCACCACCGCCTCGACGAGGCGGTGGTTCTCCGGTCCCGCGCCGAATCCCGAGGGGAAGCCGAAACGGCGGCGCGTGTAGGCGTAGGCCACGCCGCTGTCCGGGTCAGCGAAGCCGAGTGAGCCGGTCGCCCCGCTGTGGCCGAAGGCGTCGGGGCCGAGGAAGGGGTAACGGGCGCTCAGCTCCTCGAAGCCCAGGCCGAAGACGTCGTCGTTCCCCGTGACCAGGTCGGTGCCGCGGTAGTGCACGCGGGCGAACTCCGTGATGGTCTCCGGCTTCAGGAACGGCGGCCGACCGGCCACCTCGCTGATCGCCGCCGCGTACATTCCCGCCACACCCCGCGCCGTGCCCACTCCGCCGGAGGAGGTGGGGCCGAGCGCGACGACCTTCGGGGCGTTGCCGAAGGCCACCAGGTCGGTCGGCGGGGTCGCGTGCTGGTTGAAGGCGATCTCCCGGACGCTGCCGGGAGGCGCCACGTCGGCAGCGAGCCGCTCGGCCTCTTCCGGGGTGGGCAGCAGGGGGAGCACGTCGGCGCGGCGCGCTGCGAGGTGGTCCGGCAGGCCCAGGTAGAAGTCGAGCCCGTACGGTGCGCGGATCCGCTCTTCGTAGATCTCCTGGGTGGAGCGCCCCGTCGCCCTGCGCACGACCTCGCCGGTGAGCGCGCCGATCACGAAGCCGTGGTAGCCGTACGCCGTGCCCGGCTCCCAGAACGGGCGCTGCCCGGCGAGCCGTCCGGCCATCAGCCGGTCGTCGGCCAGCTCGTCGGTGGTGAATCCACCGTCGACGCCGACGACACCGGAACGGTGCGCGAGCAGTTCCCGCAGGGTCAGCCGGCCCTTGCCCTCCGCCGCGAACTCCGGCCAGTACGCGGCCACTTCGCGATCCAGGTCGAGGACCCCCTCCTGCACCAGGAGCGCGACCACGAGGTGGGCCGCGCCCTTGGTGATCGAGTACAGGCCGGTCAGCGTGTCTCCCGCCGTACCGGGACCGCCCCACAGGTCGACCACCCTGCGGCCGCCCACATCGACCACGAGCTGCGCCTCGGGAGCGACCCCGGCCTCGTCGAGCACCACGGCGAACGCCTCGCGCACGCCCTCGAAACCCTTCTCCACCGTCCCGCGCACCTGGACTTCGTCGCTCATCATGAACTTCCTCTCCCCCGTCGCATCCTCAGCGGCTTTTCCTCGATCATGGCATCCGCCACTGACAATCGATCACGGCTGACGCCTAAGCTCGTCGAGGCCGTCCCGTTCAGCCTTACGCACCAAGGGAGTTGTCATGGGTGAGAGCAGATTCGCCGATCGCGTCGTCGTGGTCACCGGCGGCGGGTCCGGCATCGGCGCCGCGACCGTGGACCGGTTCGCGCGGGAAGGCGCGACGGTGATCTCCGTCGGGCGGTCCGAGGCCAAGCTCAAGCAGGCCGCCGCGCAGGCCCCCGCCGGTTCGACCGTCGTCCCCCGCGTGGCCGCCGTCGCCGACGAGACCGCCGTCGACACGCTGATCGCCGGGGTGGCCGAGGAGTTCGGCCGCCTCGACGTCCTGGTCAACAACGCCGCCATCGCGATACCCGGAACCGTCGAGCAGCTCGACGCGGCGTCGTGGCGCCAGGTCTTCGCCGCCGACATCGACGGTGTCTTCTTCGCCTCGCGCGCCGCCCTCCCCCATCTGCGCGAGGTCGGCGGCTGCATCGTCAACGTCGGGTCGGTGTCCGGGCTCGGCGCGGACTGGGGCATGGCCGCCTACAACAGCGCCAAGGGGGCCGTGGTCAATCTGACCAACGCGATGGCGCTCGATCACGCCCGCGAGGGCGTGCGGGTCAACGCGGTGCACCCGAGCCTGACGCGCACCCCCGTGGCCACCCCCGTCGTGGAGGACGAGAAGTTGTTCGCGGCGTTCCAGCAGCGGATCCCCATGGAGCGCGCCGCCGAACCGGCCGAAGTCGCCGCTGTCATCGCCTTCTTGGCCAGCGCGGACGCCGGTTTCGTCAATGGCGCCCACATTCCGGTGGACGGCGGCCTCCGGGCTTCCAGCGGCCAGCCGCGCATGTTCTGAACCGCCGCGCGGTGTCGCCGGTCAGCCGCGTGGCGGCTGACCTCCGCGACCACGCCTCAGGACGAGGACGCCAGCGGCAGCGACGCGGCCGTCTGCCACTCGAATCCGTCCGGGTCGGTGAAGGGCTCGCTGCCGCCGCCGATCACGAAGCCGTGCGACCCGCTGCCCTCGGGCGCGACGCCGACCTCCTTGGCCAGGGCACGGCGCCGGTAGAGCGCGAACTTGACGCACCCGGATCCGGCGTCGAACTCGGCGTACGTACGTCCGAAGCTCTTCGCCACGGTGAGGCCGCGCCCGACGTAGAACCGCTTGCTCGCGGCCACGTCCGCCACGCCCACCAGGAGCACGATGTCGTCGATCTGCCGGGTGGCGGGGCCCGTGTTCTTCTTCGCCGAAGTGGCGATCTTCCAGATCTCCCCGTCCGGGGCCTGCACGACACCGCCGTAGCCCCAGAGCGACTTGGCGGCCGGCTTCAGCGTGGTGGCACCGGCCGCCAGGGCGCTGGCGATGAAGCTGTCGACCGTGGCGGGCTGGGACACCGTGAGCGCCAGCATGAACCCGCGGAAGCCGGTCGTGGGGTCCTGGGAGACCCGTGTACGTATCGTTGAATCCAGGCCGAAAGCCTCGGCGTAGAAGCGCTCCGCGGTCGTCGGGTCGGCCACGTCCAGGGTGATGCTTGCGATGTTTGCCATGCCCATCACGCTAGGCGTGGCCCTATGACGGGTGCTTCTCCATTCCTGACCGATCGGATATCGGCCGCGCCTCGCCGGTCGCGCGCTGCCGGTAGACGTCCGGGGAGACGCCGACCTGCTCCGCGAAGCAGGTGCGGAACGTGGCCGGGGACGGGCCGCCGACGGCGGAGCAGACCTCGGTGACGCTCAGGTCTCCCCGGCGCAGCAGCTCCGTCGCGCGTTCGACGCGACGCGTCATCAGGTACGCGTGCGGCGCCAGGCCGTAGGCCAGCCGGAACTGGCGGCCGAGGGGTGCGGCGGGCAGGTTCGCGGCGCGGGCGAGCGCCTCGATGTCCAGCGGCCGCCCGCACTCCCGGTCCATGCGGTCACGCACGCGCCGCAGGCGCGCGAGGTCACTCAGGCGCTGCGCCTCGGCGCGGGCGCGCCCCCACGAGGGCTGGCACATGAAAGGGCTCCTTCCACCTGTCGTCGGGTCGGACCGTTCAGCTCAGTTCCTGGATGCGGACCATGTTGCCCGCGGGGTCGCGGAAGGCGCAGTCCCGGATGCCGTACGGCTGATCGGTCGGCTCCTGGACGACCTCGGTGTCGCCCGCCCTGACCTTTTCGAACACGCCGTCGAGGTCGTGGGTGGCCAGCAGGATCCAGCCGTAGGTGCCCTTGGCCATCATCTCGGCGATGGTGCGGCGTTCGTCCTCGGTGATCCCCGGGTCGGCGGCCGGTGGCGCCAGGAGGATGGACGTACCGGCCTGGCCGACGGGGCCGACCGTGATCCAGCGCATCCTGCCCTGGCCGACGTCGCTGCGGACCTCGAAGCCGAGGACGTCCCGGTAGAAGGCGAGGGAGGCATCCGGGTCGTCGTGCGGGAGGGCCGTCGTGTGAATGGTGATGTCCATGCCGTTGATGCTAGACGCGGCGGCCCAGCCGGGGCTTCTCGAATCGTGCGGGATCCGGCGCTCCGAGATTGGCGGGATAGTGCTCCGACCTTTTCCGTCGAGGCCGTTGACCGTGTCCCGTCATGGCGCAACCCTTATGCGCGTCACTGAATGCGGGACACGTTTCTGAACGACGTACGCACTCCACGACGCCCCCGCCCGAGGATCCCCACGAAGGCAGGTATCAGCTCATGCACCCCAGAACGGCGCACCCACCCCGCTGGAAAGAACGCTCATGAGAAGGGGGCCTGCCCTGCTCATGACCGGCGCCCTGGTCGGCGCCCTCCTCTACGGAGGTGGAACCGCGACCGGAGCGGGGCCCGAGGCCAGGGCCGGGACCATGTCCGCATCCCTGAACAGGAACACCACCGACTGGTCCACCTCCCTGGTCGATTCGACCCTCGCCCGCTCCACACCCACCACCATCGGCGGCTGGTCGTACCCGGTCGGGCTCTACCTCTACGGCCAGTACCTGACCTATCAACGCACCCACGAAGAGCGGTACTTGACGTTCATCAAGGAGTACGTGGACCGCTTCGTCGGCGCCGACGGTTCCCTCGGGCAGAGCTTCAACAGCCTCGACAGCATGCAGGCGGGGCGGCTCCTGACGATCCTGCACCGCGAGACCGGGCAGGACCGCTACCGGATCGCGGCCCGCAAGATCCGCGACCGCCTCAAGACCTATCCGCGCACGGGCGACGGCGGCTTCTGGCACGCCACGTCGGCCAGCCGCGCGCATCAACTGTGGGCCGACGGCGTCTACATGGTCAATCCGTTCCTCGTCGAGTACGGCGAGGAGTTCGGCGACACGTCGTACACCCAGGACGAGGCGGCCGAGCAACTGGCCGTGTACGGCGGCCATCTCCAGGTTCCCGGCGGGCTCCTGCGGCACGCCTACGACGAGTCCCGCGAGGCGAGTTGGGCCGACGAGGACACCGGGCGCGCCCCCGAGTCCTGGTGCCGGGCCGTCGGCTGGTACTCGATGGCGCTGGTGAACGTGCTCGACGCGCTCCCGGCCGACCACCCCCGGCGTGCGCGGCTCCGGGCCGTCCTGACGCGGCTCGCCGCCGGTCTGGAGCGGTATCAGGATCCGGCCACGGGGCGCTGGTTCCAGGTGATCGACCAGGGGGACCGCCCCGGCAACTGGACCGAGACGTCGTGCTCCAGCATGTTCACCTACGCGCTGTCGCGCGGCGCCCAGCAGGGCTACATCGACGCCCACTACACGGCCGTGGCCCGGCGGGGATACGCGGGTGTGCTCGACCGCGTCTCGCTCGACGGCGACGGGCGCACGGAACTCGCCGAGATCTCCGTCGGCACCAACGTCGGCGACTACGCGTACTACGTCGGCCGCGACCGGGCGACCAACGACCTCCACGGTCTCGGCGCCTTTCTGATCATGAACGAGCAACTCAGGGCAAGCGACTCGACGGAAGGCAGGGGCCGATGAAAACGTCCAGGAGGACCGTACTGGGAGCCGCGCTCGGCGGCGCGGCCGCGGCCGCGCTGCCGGGGAGCGCGCTGGCCACGTCGGCGGCAGCGGCGGCGCCCGCGGCGAGTTGGCGGTTGCGCTGGTCCCCGACAGCGAGCGGGGACGGGATGCGCGCCTGGGAGACGGTCGAGGACGACCGGGCCGACTCGCACACGGCGGGGCAGCCGCACATCCGCACCGAGGGCGCCAACTGGCGCTTCACCATGCACATGGTGGACCGCGACTCCTCGACCGACCGGCAGCGCCAGGAGGTCACCGGCTGCCGCAAGGGCGACTCGTACCTACGCTGGCTGCCGGGTGAAACCTGGCGGCTCACGTACAAGATGTTCCTGCCGAGCTCCCTGAAGGCGACCACCTCCTTCACCCACATCATGCAGATGAAGCAGCCGGGGCAGGGCAGTTCGCCGATCGTCGTGCAGTCGCTGCGGCGGGTGGACGGCGTGCAGACCATCGAGTTGCAGCTGTTCACCTCGGGCCTGCTGATCGGGCGTACCGCTCTCGCGCCGCTGCACGACGCCTGGACGGACGTCGACTTCCAGATGAAGATCGGCAACGGCTCGTCGGGCTCGATCCGCTGGATCCTCAAGAGCGGCGGCACGACCCTGATCGACACGTCGCGGACCGGCATCGACACCTTCCTCGACGACCGGGTGCGGCCCAAGTGGGGCATCTACCGTTCGCTGGGCGACACTTCGGGTTCCCTGAAGGACTGTCACATGCTCCTGACCGACATGCGCGCCTACCAACTCGCCTGATGCGCGCGCCGCGACGCCGTTCACCGGCGATCCTGACGGCCGTGCTCGCCCTGCTGCTCGGCGCGCTCGTCCTGCCGTCGCCCGCAGGGGCCGATGTGGTCCACCCCCGCCAGGACTTCCTGCGCGCCTCCACCGCGGGCCTCTTCCTGCACTGGGGGCAGCGCACCGCGCCGTCCCACACCAGCTGCGACGCCTGGGAGCGGGACGTCACCGAGGGCGGGTGGAGCGCCGACTACTGGGTGCGCGAGGCCCAGAAGCTGCACTCCCAGTACCTCGTGCTCGCCACGTTCCACAGCAGGCTCGGCTACGCGAGACCCTGGCCTTCCAGGATCCCGGGCAGTTGCGCGACCGAGCGGGACTTCCTGGGCGAACTCGTCGCGGCCGCGAAGGCCAAGGGCCTCAAGACGATCCTGTACATGACCGACGACCCGAAGTGGCACGACGAGGGCGGCCACGAGTGGCTGGACTCGGCGGCCTACTCCGCCTACAAGGGCCGCGACGTCGACCTGAGCACGCGCGACGGCTTCGGCGAGTTCTCGTACGACCAGTTCTTCGAGGTCATGGACCGCTATCCGGACCTCGGAGGTTTCTGGATCGACAACGACAACGCGTACTGGGAGGAGCACGACCTCTACCGGAAGATCTACGAGAAGCGCCCCCACTACACGCTCAGCAACAACAACGAGGACACGCCGATCATGGACATGGTCAGCAACGAGCAGAAGACCGGCATGTCCCCCTCCTACGACTATCCGCAGGCCGTCTACACCGCAGCGCCCCGGCTCATCGAGGCGGACTTCAAACTGCCCTCCACCGGCTCCTGGTGGTACACGGGCGCCGACTCGGACGTGGACCGCAGGCTCACGCTCGGGCGGCTCGTCACCAACGCCGGTTCGTCGGTGAAGGCGCTCATGGCCGAGACGCCGATGGTCGACGGCCGATTCCCGCCCCGACAGGCGGAGTTCAACGACTTCGCCTCCGGCTATCTGGACCGCGTCGGCGAGTCCCTGCACGGCGTCGAGGGCGGGGGCTATCTGTACGGGGGCCTGAAGCCCGGCTTCTGGAACGACGGCGCGCACGGCGTGACGACCGTCGCCAAGAGCGACCCCGACCGCCACTACCTGCACGTCCTGACCCCGCCTTCCACGTCCACGCTGAAGGTCCGCGACAACGGCTACCGGGTCACCTCGGTCACCAACCTCCGTACGGGCGCGCCGATGTCGTACCGCCAGTCCGGCGGCACGCTGACCTTGACGGGCCTGCGCGACTGGGACCCGTACGACACGGTCTTCAAGGTCACCACGGCGGGCCGTCAGGGCATCATCCCCGCTGCCTCCTACACGATGAGCGCGAGCGCGTCGGCGAGCGGCCACGACGCCGCGCTGGCCGCGGACGGCGACCACCGCACCTACTGGGACAGCGACCGGACGACCCCGGTGTCCCTGCGCTTCGACCTCGGCAAGCCGCGGCGGGTGCGGTACCTCGCCGTCAACCAGCGCGAGGACTCGGTGAGTTACGCCCGCTCGGACACCGAGCAGTCGGCGCGCATCCGGGACTACCGCGTCTACGTCAGCACGGACGGCACGCACTGGGGCAGCCCCGTGAAGACCGGCACCCTGCCGAGCCACCGCGGGGTCGCGATGATCGACGTCCCGGCGACCACGGCACGTCATGTGCGCCTGGAGGTGCTCAACACCCATGCGGCGTCGACGGATACGGACCGCTACCGGCGGCTGCGCGTCGACGAGGCGTGGGTCGGGGGTGCCTACGCGGGTGGACCCCCATAGGGCGGGCGCCCTCAGCGCAGCACCGCCGCCAGCAGGTCGGTGCCCAGTGACGTCACGTCGGGCAGATTGAGGGTGTGCCGGGCGTAGCGGCCGGGCTGCCGGGGCGCGAGCAGGCCCGCGCGGCGCAGGACGGCGAGGTGACGGGAGACCTCGGGCGGGGAGAGTTCCCAGACGTGGGCCAGTTCACCGGTGGTGTGCGGGCCGCGGGCCAGGGTGCGCAGGAGCCGCAGCCGTACGGGATGGGCGAGTGCCTCAAGTCGTAGCGTGACCGTCTCCAGCGACACAGGCTCGGCCGGGCCCGGTTCGGCGACGGGGTACTGGATCACCGGCTGCCACCCGGGCGCGTGGACGGCGAGCAGGTGCGGGCGGCCGAAGACGCTGGGGATGAAGGTGACCCCACGGCCCCGGGCGGTGGTCGCCCTGTCCTGGAGCTTGTCCACGACGATGCAGTCGCCGTCCGGTGCCAGGGTGACCGCGCTGGAGACCGCCGCGAGGGCCGCTGCGACGCCGTGATGCTTCAGCAGGTCGTTCTTCAGGCGCAGATCGGTGGCGAGTTCCACGGCGACGCCCGCCCAGGCGGCGTCGAAGAAGGCGTCGGCGCACTGTTCGAGGGTGTGGCGCACCCGCGCCCGTACGGCGGCCGGGTCCGCGAGCAGCCGTTCCGCGAAGTGCTCCTGGCGTGCGCCGCGGGCCTGGGCCAGGTCCAGGGCCCGCTCGCGCGCGCCGGCGTCGGTGAGCGGTGACGCGGCGGCGAAGGGGACCCGGTTGCCGCCGCAGGTGGTGACGAGGGCCGCCGTCACGTACGTCTCGTCGTCGATCCGGTCCACGTCGTCGAGTTCCTCGGCGAGGGTCGGCCGCGGCCCGGCGGGGATCAGGAAGTCGGCCTGTGAGGAACGCCAGAGGAACTCCGCCTCCCGCAGCCGCTCGGCCAGCTCGGGCCGCAGTCCTGCCCACACCTCGCCCGCCCAGTCGGCGTGCCGGGGATGGTGTCCCGGCTCGGCGAGCACGTGCAGCATCGCGGTCAGCTCGGCCAGCGGCGAGGCGGCGAACCGCAACGGCTCGGCCGACGGCCGCTCGGCCGGTGACCGCTCGGACAGCGGCCGCTCGCGCTGCGACCGCTGCGACTGCGACCGTTCGGGCCGCGGCCCGCCGATGTCGATCCTCAACGTCATCCGCTCATCATCACCGACCGGCGGGCCCGCGCCCCACCTCGGTTGACGCTGTCCGTCAAGCGACGTGGCGGGAGCGGCGGCCGACCACACCGTTGCCGTCATGGCAACCACCACCAAGATCAGCCCCCACGCGCTCGTCCGCGCTTCCGGCGGCCCCCGTTACGCCGTCGCCCTGGCCGTGGACGCGCTCGGCACCGGAATGTTGCGGCCCTTCCTGCTGCTCTACGGAGTGACGGTCCTGCGCCTCTCCGCCCCGGCCACCGGCATCGCCATGACGGTCGGCATCGTCGCGGGTCTGGTGTGCATGCCGCCGGTGGGGCGGTGGCTCGACCGGGGCGCGCGCAGCACGGTGGTGGCGGCGTCGATGCTGGTGCGGGTCCTCGGCGTGGTGCTGCTGCTCGCCACCCCCGCGGGCAACGCGTGGCTGTTCGCGGCGGCCGCGCTCTTCCTCGGCATCGGCAACCAGGCGTGGCCCGCCGCCCACGCGGCGCTGGTGGCCACGGTCGCCCACGGCAGGGAGCGCGACGCCGCTCTCGCGGGAGGCCGGGCGCTGCGCAACGCGGGCCTCGGCGTGGGCGCGCTGATCGCGACCGCGTGCCTGGCGGGCGGCACCACGGCGCTCCAGGCCCTCGCCGCCGTCACCGGACTGGCCTATCTCGCATCGGCGGCACTGGCCTGGTCGGTGCGCCTGCGCGTGGATCCGGCCGCGCGCCCGGCGGCGGACGCCGGGGGCGGTGACGACGGGCCCGCGCCCCGGATGCGCGCGCTCCTCGCCGCCAACGTGGTCTACGTCTTCTGCCTCAACGTCCCCGAGATCGCGCTGCCGCTGATCCTGGTGACACAGTTGGACGCCTCCCCGGTGTGGTCGGCGGCCATCTTCGTGGCCAACACGGTGCTGGTGGTCACCCTCCAGGTTCCGGTCACCGTCCTGCTGTCCCGCTTCCCTCGGCGGACCGTCCTCGCGCTGGCGGGCGTCGTGCTCACCGCGTCCTACCTCGGCTTCCTCGCCGCCACCTCGCTCGGCAACGGCTGGGGCGCACCGGCCGTCGCCGCGGTCTCCGTCGTCTGCACCCTCGGTGAGATCGTCTACGCGGGCAGCGCCACCGCGCTCGTCACCCACCTCGCCCCGGCCCATGCCCTGGGCCGCACACTGGCCCGCTTCGAACTCTCCTCAGGCTTCGGCCTTGCGGTCTCCCCCGCGGCCATCACCGCTCTCGCATCTCATGGCCCGGCCGCCCTCTGGGGCAGCCTCGCCGCGGCGACGCTCCTCTCGGCGGCGGCCGTCGCCGCGTGACGTCAGGTCCGGTGGACCGCGTACCCCAGATACGTCACCACCGGGCTCCCCTCCGGTTCGCGCACCATGTCGACCAGACCGGGCAGTTGCTCGTCGGTCACCGTGCCGCGCCTGCGCCCGCGCGTCGCGCGCACCAGGCTCCGTACGTCGCGCGGCTTGAACGCCGAGACGTCGCGCGCGGCGAGCCCTGCCCGGTCCAGGGCCTCGGCGAGCTCCGCGGGGCGGCGCAGGCGGTGTGCGGCGTAGCGGCCGCGCGGCATGATCCGGGTGCCGGGGAACCGCTGGAAGGCGCCGAGGTAGATGAGGCGGGACACGGGAGTGCGGTTCACCGTGTCGTAGACGAAGGCGCCGCCGGGGCGCAGCACGCGTGCCGTCTCCGCGAGGACCGCGTCGAGGTGCTCGGTGATTTCGAGGGTGTCGGCGCAGTAGACGAGGTCGAAGGAGTCGTCCGCCAGCGCGAGTTCCTCGGCGGGGGTCGTCACGTACGTCAGGCCGAGCCCGTCGTCCGCGTCCCTGGCGAGGGCCGTCGCGGCGGGTGAGGGATCGGCGGCGACGACCTCGAAGCCGAGCCGGACGATCCCCCGTGCGGGCAGACCGCGGCCGCTGCCGACGACGAGTGCCCGGCTGCCGGTGGGTGTCCGGCGCAGCTCCGTCAGCACGTGGCGCAGGTACTCAAGGCGTACGGACTGGAAGGTCAGGGCCCGGATGTGGCGGCCGTCGACGGTCCTGGGTCCCGTCGCGTCGACGGCGATGTGCGCAGTGGTCATGGCGGGCTCCGAGACGGGTCGCATCGAGTCGAGTCAGGTTCCCTCAAGGAACCTAGCATCGTCGGGTTTCCTCAGGGAACCCGCCAGCGATATCCTGCCGAGGTGACCCGCACCCCCCTCTCCGGCGTCGCGTGCTCGATCGCCCGCGCGACCGACCTGTTCGGCGACGCCTGGACGGCCCTGATCATGCGTGACGTCCTCGTCGGCATCCGGCGCTTCGACGAGCTGGCGGAGGACCTCGGCCTGTCCCGCAAGATCCTCGCCGCACGGCTCGCCCGCCTCGTGGAGGAGGGCGTGCTGACCCGCGAGCGCTACCAGGACAGCCCGCCGCGCGAGGAGTACGTGGCGACGGAGAAGGGCCGGGAGCTCTACCCCGTCCTGCTGGCCCTGATGGCCTGGGGTGACAAGTGGTACGCGGAATTCTCGGGTCCGCCCGCCCTGATCCGCCACGACGCCTGCGGGCACGTCACCGCGCCGGTCGTGTCCTGCGACGCGTGCCATGAACCGCTCACGGTGGCCGACACGACGCAACTGCCCGGCCCCGGCGGACGGGTGGGGCCGGGCACGCGGCTACTGGGACCGTTGATCGCCGCGCGGGGCGCGTCATCTCCGAAGCCTGCCAAGAGCGTTGGGGGAACCTGAGCCGGACCCGCGAACCGGCCAGGCTGGACGACGATCCCGCCTCGTCATGGCTCCGCCGCCACGTGCTGGAAGCCGTCAGGCCGCTCGTCGCCGCGCCCTGAGCGGTGCCGGGGATCAGGTCGTCAGCAGCCGTGCGGCCACCGCGGCGCCGTCGGTGCGGAACGCCCCGGCGACCGCGGCCGCTCGCACCCGGGTCTCGGGGGCCAGGGCCACGCCGAGCGCGGCCGAGAGGGACTCGACAGCGGGGGTCGCGCCGTCGTGGGCCGCGCCGATGCCCAACTCGCCCACCCGAGAGGCGAAATACGGCTGGTCGCCACCCTGGGGGACCACCACCTGGGGCGCACCGGCCCACGTGGCCGTCGTCGTGGTGCCCGCGCCGCCGTGGTGGACGACGGCGGCCGCCCTGCGGAACAGCGCCTGATGGTTGGCCTCGCCGACGACGAAGCAGTCGTCCTGGTCGTCGACGAGCGCCAGGTCCGCCCAGCCCCGGGAGAGGACCGCGCGGCGGCCCCGCGCGCGGATCGCCTCGACGGTCGCTCTGGCGACGTCCCCCGGATCACGCATCGGGATGCTGCCGAAGCCCACGTAGACCGGGGGCTCCCCGGCGTCCAGGAACTTCTCCAGGTCGGCGGGGAGCGGGCGTTCGTCCGGCAGGACCCACGCGCCGGTCTGGACGACGTCGAGGTCGGCGGGCCGCTGCCAGGGGGCCAGGGTCGGGTCCGACGCCAGCCACGGCCGGTCGGTGAAGACGTGGTCGCGGATGGCGTCCAGAGGAGGCAGGCCGACCGAAGCCCGGTGGGTGTTGATCGCCTCGCCGAACACGTCCTGGACGTCCTGGGCGTCGCGTTCCCACAGTGCCTGATGGTCGGTCACGTCCGGCGCCAGGGGGCGGCCGGGACGCGGGATCGGCGGGTGGTGCGGCGAGGGCAGGCTGACCGGCTGGTAACTCGCGTACACATAGCGGCTGCCCAGCTTCTCGGCGGCCGCCCGCACCCCGGCCGCGGCGGGCAGGATCCCGGTCGCCACCAGTACGTCGCACCCTGGTGCCGTCGCGGTGACCTTGTCGTAGAACGCGGCGGTCAGTTCGGCCGCGCGCCGCGGCACGCCGCCCGCCGTCGGCGGCGTCTTCCCGGTCACCAGATCGCGCACGGACTGACCGGTCGGCACCATCTCCACGCCGACGCCGGCGAGGCGCCCGGAAAACTCCTCGTCAGGCGGTGCGCACACGCGTACCTCCGCGCCGATTTCCCGCAACCGCACCGCGAGTCCCACCAGCGGTTCGACTCCCCCGCGCGAGTCATAGGCGGACAACAGCACACGCATGCGTACTCTCCCTTGCTCAAGTAGCGTTCCCGGAGCGCCCCCGCGCCCCTGACGGCGGCGTGGCTACGGCGCCATCTCGTACGTACCCGCCAGCGCCTCGACCCGCTCCCAGACCCGCGCCGAGCGCGCCTCGTCGACGACCGGTCGCCGGACGGCTCCCAGGGCCCAGTCCTGCTGCGCCGACGTCGCGGAGTCCTTGCCGTGCAGCTCGACCGCGTGCGCGGAGAAGTCTCGCACGAGGACGGCGAAGAGCTCGTCGAGGACGTCCTGCTCCAGGCCGGTCAGGCGCGCCTGCTCGAGGATCAGCTGGCCGTGCACGACGAGCGCGAACAGCTGGCCGACGGCGAGCAGCAGGTCGAGGTCGCGGCTCTGCTCCTCGTCGGGGGCCGCGGTGGTGACGAACTCGCAGAGCGCGTCGGCCTGTTCGCGGAAGCGGGCGACGTTGGGGACCTCGGCGTACGCGTCGTACGCGGTGCGCCAGTCGTGGAAGCGGATGGCGCCGAGGCCCCTGGCAGGGCCCTGCCGGAAGAGGAAGTCGTCGTCGGCCGCGTCCAGGCGGGTGGGGACCGGCTCGTACGCGGCGGGGGCGAGGAGGTGGTTGCCCATGAACTTGAGGATCAGGGCGAGGTTGACGTGGACCGTGCCCTCCAGCTTGGGCAGACCGCGGATCTCGACGGCCGCCTGCGCGAAGTAGTTGTCCTTCTCGAAGCCCTTGGCCGCGATGACGTCCCACATGAGGTCGATGACCTTCTCGCCCTCGGTGGTCACCTTCATCTTCGTCATGGGGTTGAAGAGGAGGTAGCGGCGGTCGTCGGGCCCTGCCGAGCGGAAGTAGTCCACGGCGCGGTCGCTGAACAGCTTCATGCCGACGAGGCGGACGTAGGCGTCGGTCAGCTCGCGGCGCACGTGCGGGAAGGCGGTCACGGGGCGGCCGTAGAGGATGCGGCCCGTGGCGTGGGTGACGGCCTCGTACATCGCGTGCTCGCAGATGCCGATCGAGGCGGTGCAGAGGTTGAACTTGCCGACGTTGACCGTGTTGAGGGCGGCGTCGAAGGCGGCGCGGCCGGTGTGCAGGACGTCCGCGGCGGCGACCGGGTAGTCGTCGAGCCGGAACTCGCTGACGTACTTCGAGGAGTCGACGACGTTCTTCACCAGGTGGTACGCCTCGTGGCGGCTGTCCGCGGCGAAGAAGACGTAGCCGTCGGGGCCCTCGACGTCGGTGCGGCGGCCGAAGACGGAGACGAGCCCGGCCTTGTTGCCGTTGCCGATGTAGTACTTGGAGCCACTGGCCAGGAAGCCGCCGTCGCCGTCGGGCGTCAGGAGCATGTCGGTGCTGTAGATGTCGGCGCCGTGGGACTTCTCGGAGAGGCCGAAGGCGAACACCTCACCCTGGGCGAGGAGTTCGGCCGCGCGGGCGCGGGCGGCGGCGTTGTCGCTCTGCCAGACCGGTCCGAGGCCCAGGATCGTGACCTGCCAGGCGTACCAGTAGTCGAGACCGTAGAAGCCGAAGATCTCGTTGAGGGCGGCGATCCTCGCGGTGTCCCAGCGCTTGTCCTCCTGCCCCTCCTCGGCCACGGAGGCCGGGGTCAGGAAGGTCGCGAACAGCCCCTCCTTGGCGGAGAACTCCAGGAAGTCCGCCAGCCAGGCGCGCGAGCGGTAGTCCTCGATCAGCCTGCGCTTGCCGCGCGCCTCGAACCAGTCGACGGTGGCGCGCAGCAGCCTGCGCGTCTCGGGGTCGAAGTGGGTCGGGTCGTAGGTGTGGGGGTTGAACAGCAGCGGGTCGGCCATGGTCGGTCGCCTTTCCGGCTCGGGAGGTTGTGTGACAGGGAGGGGGTGTGAGGGGGACAGGCCGGACTGGGGTTCAGTGCCCGGGAGCGAGCCCCTTGAGCGTGGCGAGCACGTCGTCGAGCCAGGCGACGGTCATCCGCTCGTACGCGATGCCGCCGCGCAGCACGACGTGCTGGAGCTCCCGCCCGGCGTCGGGCGCGTCGGGGACCGGGGCCTGCGGCCCCGTGAAGTCGCGCCGCTCACCCGCCAGATAGCGCGCGAGCCGGTCGGCGTGCGTCTGTCTGTAGCGCTCCACCTCGCGGATGAGCGCGGCCGGGTCGTCGAAGGCCGCGCCGCGGATCTTCACGGCGAGTTCGTGCCGGACGCTCTCCGGCTCGATCGGCTCATGCAGCCACCGGGAGAGCGCGGCCCTGCCGAGGGCCGCGACGGAGTACTCCTTCTTGTCCGGCCGCTCCTGCTGCGCCACCTCACGGACGTCGATCCATCCTTCGCCCTCCATGCGCTTGAGCACGCGGTAGATCTGCTGGTGCGTGGCGGCCCAGAAGTACCCGATGGACCGGTCGAACCGCCGGGCCAGCTCATAGCCGGAGCCCGGCTTCTCCAGCAGGGAGACAAGGATCGCGTGCTCGAGCGCCATGCCCGAATCCTTCTATGCAACTTGTTGCATAGACAAGTGGCGCCGGACAGGTGAGACACGGCTCACCTGGAAGGTGTCCCGTTACCCGGCGTACGGCCCATTGGCCGCGCGGGTCGCGTGCGGGTCGGCGCCCGCGGGGACTTCGTAGATCGTCCCGTCGACACCCGACCGGTAGAGCTTGCCCGCCGAGAAGCCCCGGTCGCCGCGTCCGTAGGTGATCTGCGTGGACAGGTGCAGTCCCGACTCGACGGCGCACAGGGCGCCGTCCTCCACCCGCCAGATCTGGCCCGCCCCGTGCGTGGCGACGAGCGGGCGCCCCGCGCTGTCGAGGGTGAGGCCGTCGGGGAGGGCGAGGACGTCGGCCGGGGCGGTCGAGACCCAGCGTCGGGGGCGGGCCGGATCGTCGAGGGGAATCCGGTACAGGCCGGGGGCGACGGTGGTCTGGACGACGTAGACCTGCTTCCCGTCCGGGGAGACGGCGATCCCGTTGGGCTGGGGCACCTTGGACCAGGCGGGGTCGACCCGCCCGTCCGGTGTCACGCGGCCGATGTTCCGGCCGCCCAGGGTCGTGGTGTAGACGGTGCCGTCGGCCGCGAGGGCGATACCGTCGATGCCGCCGAGTCCGGACGCGTAGGTGCCGACCTCGCCGGATTCGGGGTCGACGAGCAGCAGTTCCGAGGACGGGAAGGCGTCGCCGGTGAGCGAGTGCGCGAGGTCGTTGCCGGTGCCGACGAGGAGCTTGCCGTCCTCACGCACGACGATCCCGCCGTTGGCGCCCACGTCTCCGGTGAGCGGCACGGGGGTGCGGCCCGGCGCGTCGATGCGGTAGACGCGGCCCGTGAAGTACGCGGTGGCGAACATCCGGCCCCGCTCGTCGACGGCGATCGACTCGACCCAGTCGGGCAGGTGCGCCACCCGCACCGGCGGCGCCGATCCGGTGGCCGCGCAGGCCGGTGCGGCGTGCGCGGGGGCCGGTGCGAGGACTCCCGCGACCGCCGCGGCGATCAGGACGAGTCCCGCCGCGGTGCCGCGCCTCGGTCGGCGTGAGCCGCTGCGGAGCCTCGCGCTCGCCTTCACCTTCATCGATTGCCCTCCGTCGTCGGGGTGATCGGCCTGCCCGGCGAAGTATCGGCTCCGCGAACCGACCGCGCCATGACAACGCGACGATCTCCTCCGACCCGCTACCATGTAAGCCATGCAAGCCGAGAGAGACTCTTACGAAATCCGTCCCGGGGTGCCGTCCGTCGAGACCTTCCGCCGACTGCGCACCGACGCGGGCCTCTCCGACAAGGCCCCCGAAGCCGTCGCACTCGCGCTGCCGAACACGTGGTACGGCGTGGTGCTCCACCACGAGGGCGAGCCGATCGGCATGGGCCGGATCATCGGCGACGGCGGCACCGCCTTCCAGATCGTCGACATCTGCGTCCACCCCGCGCACCAGGGGCGGGGGCTCGGTGGCCGGATCATGGCCGCGCTCACCGAGGAGCTCGAACGCCGGGCGCCCGACACCGCGTACGTCTCGCTCATCGCGGACGGCCCCGCGCGCTACCTGTACGAGAAGTTCGGCTTCGCCGACACCGCCACGCACGACTCGATCGGCATGTACCGCTCGATGCGCGCGAGTTGACGCGCACGAGGACGCGAGTGAGCCGGAACGAGGCGATCAAGACAAGCCAACCGGGGCCGCCCGGACCGCCCGTCGGCGGAATCGGGCTGCGCCGAAAGGATTCGGCAGGCAGCATGGCGCCATGCCGGATCTCGTGTGGGACGACGTCAGGGACCTCTTCGACCCCGAGGTGATGGGGGCCCTGCCGGATGTGTCCGTGCCGGGGACGTCGGTGGCGGACTGGCAGGCGGTGTTCGATCTGGTCCGGTCGAGCGGCTGGCCGTGGGAGTACCTGGAGGGCGGCGTCGCGGGACAACTACCGCCCGCGGCGGAGGTCCTGGCGCGTCCCGACGACGCCGATACGGCCGTCCTGCGGGTCTGGCCCGCCCCCGAAGTCCTCATGATCTTCCGCCCGGTGTCCGCCGACGAGATCGCCTTCGACATCGACCTGCGCGAGTTGCAGGGCCAGGGCGGGGTGGACCTCCTGTGCGCCTTCCTCGCCTCGGTCGGCCGCCGCCTGGACAAGCCGGTGACGATGACCGCCGAGGGCGACTACGAGAACCCCGTCCTCGGCTTCGTCCCCTCGGCCGACGCCGTGATGCTCCTCGCGGACTCGCGGCTGAACTGACCGACGCGGGCTCTCCGCCCGGGCCCGAGCAGGTTGGTCCGCACCAACTCCTTGACGGGACATCGGGGGCTGCCTTAAATCAAGTACTGAACAAAGTGCCGCGAGAGATTGCCCGCCGCGTTCAGTTCTCGACACTGGCTTGTCATGCGCATGCCCTTACGGCATGACCGTCACCGCCCCCCACGCGAAGCGATGTGATGACAGTGCACCCCTCCCCCTCCTCCTCTCCCTCCCCCACCCTCTCCTCTCCCCCCTCCGCCCTCTCAACTCGCCGCCGACGTAACCAACTTGGTGCGCTCGCCGTGGCCTGCGGCGTCCTCGGCATCGCCGCGCTCCCCACCGGAGCCTCCGCGGATTCCGCACCCCGCTCCCCCACCGCCACGTCCAGGGCCGCCACGTTCACCGACGACTTCAACGGCCCCGCGGGGGCGGCGGTCGACGGCGCGAAGTGGCAGATCGAGACCGGCGACAACGTCAACAACCACGAACGGCAGTACTACACGGCGGGCAACCGCAACGCCGCGCTCGACGGCCAGGGCAACCTGGTCATCACCGCCCGCAAGGAGAACCCGGGCAACTACCAGTGCTGGTACGGCACGTGCGAGTACACCTCGGCCCGACTGAACACCGCGGGCAAGTTCACCCAGACCTACGGCCACGTCGAGGCCCGGATGAAGGTGCCGCGCGGTCAGGGCATGTGGCCCGCGTTCTGGATGCTCGGCGCCGACATCGGTGACGTGGGCTGGCCGAACAGCGGCGAGATCGACGTGATGGAGAACGTCGGCTTCGAGCCGGGCACCGTGCACGGCACGCTCCACGGCCCCGGCTACTCCGGCTCCGGCGGCATCGGCGCGGGCTACACCCTGCCGGGCGGCGAGGCGTTCGCGGACAAGTTCCACACCTTCGCGGTGGACTGGTCGCCGAACAAGGTCACGTGGTCCGTCGACGGCACCGTCTACCAGACCCGCACCCCCGCCGACCTCAACGGCAACCGCTGGGTCTTCGACAAGCCGTTCTTCCTGATCCTCAACCTCGCGGTCGGCGGCTACTGGCCGGGCGACCCGGACGGTAGCACCACGTTCCCGCAGCGGCTCGTCGTGGACTACGTCCACGTCTCCACCAACAACGCTGCGGCGCCGAAGAGTTGACCCGAGGACCCGCGCTACGCCCTCAGGCTTCCCGGGAGCGCGCGTCGTCCGCGCGCTGCCGGGACGCGAGGACGTGCGCGGCCTCGCGGGTCGCCGGATACAGGTCCAGATAGAGCCCGTAGAGCTCGTCGTAGACGGCCGAAGTGGTGGGATCAGGGGTGACCACGTCGACCGTCGGGTTCCAGTGCGCGATGTCACCGGGCCCGGCGAGCCCGGCACCGACGGCCGCGAGGAACGCGTCGCCGTACGCGGCACCGACGGTGTGCCTCGGCAGGTGCTGCGGGCGCCCGGTGACGTCGGAGACGATCCGCGTCCACAGCGCGCGGGCGCCGCCGCCGACCGCGACCAGGCGTTCGGCGGTGGCGCCCGCCTCGCGCATGGCGGCGAGATTGTGCCGTACGCCGTACGCGATGGCCTCCAGCGCCGCCCGGTACAGATGCCCCCGCCCGTGCCGCAGCGTCAGACCGTGCACGAGCCCACGGGCGTCGGGGTCGAAGAGCGGGGTGCGCTCCCCCGCGAAGTACGGCAGCATCACGAGCCCTTCGGCGCCGGGCGGTACCTCACCGGCCTCCGCCGTGAGTTGCTCGTACGACGAGCCGGTCAGGTCCCGCAACCACCCGGTGACCGCACCGGACGTCGCCATGCCCGCCGCGAGGCAGTAGGTGCCCTCGAACGCACCCGCCGTGCCCCACAGGCGCGGGCTGGTCAGCGGCTTCGCGAGGATGCCGACGACGAACATCGTCGTGCCGTACATCAGCATGAGGTCACCCGGGGCGGCGACGCCGACGCCCGCCGCCTCCGCCCAGGCGTCGACGGTGCCCGCGACGACGGGAGTGCCCGCGGGGATGCCGGTGAGGGCCTCGGCGTCGCGGGTCACGCCGCCCACGACCGTGTGGGGCCAGACCAGTTCGGGCCACTGGAGGCCCGGCGCGATCTCGTCGCAGCGCTCGTCGATCCAGGCGTGGGCCGCCAGATCGTACAGCGGAGTGCACTGGCTCGCCGAGTGGTGGTCGAGGACGTACCGCCCGGTGAGCCGGTGCACGAGGTACGAACTGGCCATGTACCAGCGGCTCGTGGTCCCGTACGCCTCGGGCTCGTGCCGCCGCAGCCACGCCAGCTTCGGGCCGATCGCCTGACTGGTCAGGGGTGAGCCGCAGCGGCGGATGATCTCCTCGGGGCCGTAGCGCTCGTTCTGCTCGGCGATCTCGTCGACGGCCCGGGTGTCCACGCCGTACAGAATCGCCGCACGCACCGGCCTGCCCCGCGCGTCCGCGGGCAGCAGACAGGGCCCGATGCCGCTGACCCCGACCGCCGCGAGGGACTCCCCCGGGGGCACCTGCCTCGTCAACTCCCTCGCCAGGGAGCGGAAACCGTCCCACCACACCACCTCCGCGTCGTGCTCGAACCAGCCGGGATGCGGCGTGGCCGTCGCGTGCTCATGCTGTGCCCGGGCCACGATGGTGCCGTCGGCCCTGGCCAGGACGCCCTTGGCGGAGGACGTGCCGATGTCGATGCCGAGCAGCAGGCCGGGGGCGGTGGCCGGGGTCGTGGTCACGGGGTCCTCCGGTGCGATGCGGCGGGTCGGCGGGCGCGTTCGAGCTCGGGTGCCGGGAACGGCGTCCGCTTGCTCTCGGTGAGGAGACGGCGGTGGAAGGCGTTCAGGACCAGGGCGGTGCGGGCGTGCCGTTCGATGATGGCCGCGGTAGCGGGCGGAATGCCATCCGGGCGCCGGGCCGCGATCCAGTCGCGCAGGAAGGTGTCGCGGTCCGCCTCGCCCCGTACGCCGTCGAGCAGGTAGTGGTTGAGCAGGAAGGTGGCGGTGTGGCAGTGGTCGTACGCGAGGTGGTCGGTGAGGAAGCGGCTCTCTTGCGGCGACAGGTCGAAGTCGGCGCTCAGGGCGAGGCCGAAGTCGGCGAAGTAGAGGAGGTGGCCGTCGGTCAGGACGTTGGCGAAGTGGGCGTCGAAGTGGACGAGTCCGCGGGAGCTCATGAAGGCGGCGCCACGCGTGAGTTCCTCCTCGACCCAGGTGTGGGGCCGTGGCCGGGGCGAGCCGCCGCTCCCTGTCCGGTCGTCACCGCCGGGGGCGGCCAGCCATCCGGCGAGGGTGTGCGGCACGTGTTCCAGGAAGAGCACCAGGCTGAACGAGGCGTCACCGATGGCCTCCAGGCGGTCGCGGACGGACGGTGACCCTTCCCAGTGCGCGACGGCCCCTGCCACGCCCCCGAACTCGTCGGTGAACCCTTCGGGAGGGGTGTCGGGCAGGATCCGCCAGTGGTACATCAGCGGGAACCCCGCGTAGGCGTCGCCGAGAACCCAGTGGGTGGTCATGGTGTGCGCGGCGAGCTCCCGCCAGGCGCCGAACCCGGCCGATCCCACTCCGTACTGGTAGAAGGTCGGCAGCCCGAAGACGTTCGCCGTGGAGCGCGCGTTCTCCGGCCGCAGCTCGACGTCCGTCATCGGGACCCGCTTGACGAAGACCCGCGTCCCCGCGACGTCCAGCTCCGCCGCTCTTCCGCCGATGCCCGTGCCGAGCGGAGTGGCGGCCGCCACGGCCTCGCCGATGCGGCGGTCGCTCATCAGGGCGAGCCGGGTGCCCACCGTCTCGTAGCGGGCCAGGCGTGCGGCGCGCAGCGGACTCTGCTCAGGCATGGATGATCCGAACTCCCCCTGGTCGACGCGGCGTTGCTACCGCCCTCGGCCCGCGCCGGCGCGGCATCAGCGACAGGCCGTGTCCGGCCGCGGCAAGGTGATCCAGTAGCGGCGCTTGACCCCGGCTTCGGTGTCGCGCACGTCTTCGAGGACGCCGCCATTGCTCTCGATGGTGCGCGCCGAACCGACGTTGCCGTCGTCGCAGGTGAGGAGAACCCGGTCCAGACCGAGCGCGGGCGCCTTTTGCAGCACCGCCCCCAGGGCCCACGAGGCCAGTCCGCGCCTCCTGGCGAAGGGCCGCACACTGTAGCCGATGTGTCCGCCGCCTTCTAGCAGAAAGGCGTTCAGGTAGTGCCGGAGATCGATGGCCCCTAGGTACGTCTCGCCCTCGACGATCCACCAGTGGGTGGCGTGGACACTCGCTTCTCCGACCGGCAGCGAGCGGTCCGACTGCCGACGCAACCGCTCGACCCACGAGGCGAACCCCGCCGCGCTGTTCAGGTCGCCGTCGCCGACCAGGCGCAGACCGGCCCCGTCCTGGTGAGTGCCCGGCTGCCACTCGTCACGCGCCGTGAGCCACGAGGAGTGCAGCCGCCCCGTGGGAGCGATCAGTTCAGCCATGCGGCGGACGATAACACTCGCGCTCCCGCCGTAATCAAGCGTTATGGCCGCTCCGCCAGGCGTCGGCCGAGGCCGTCCAGGAGTGCGTCGAGGCCGAACGCGAAGGTGTCGTCGGGGGCGGACGCGTAGGCGGTGGCGGCAGTACTGTCCAGGCGGGCGCACAGCCGCGGATAGTGCCTGGCCACCTCCTGGGCTTTGGACATGACGTCCTGGAGTTGTTCCTCGGCGGTGGTCGAATCGTCGGCCCGTTCGAGTTTGCGGGCGAGGGAGGCGGTCGCGGCAGCACCCGCCGCGTTGCCCAGGACGTAGGTGAAGACGGCCCCGGTGGCGCGGTCCGCCTGGTCCGGTGTGAAGCCCGCGGTTTCGAAGATGGCCAGGAAGTGGTCGTCGTGGCGAGCCTTGCCGTCGCCGTAGACGACGTGCGCGGCGAGGGCCTGCACCAGCCACGGGTGCCGGGTGAACATTCCGTACAGGTCCGTGGCCATGGCGACGGCGGCGCCCCGCCAGTCGACCGCTTCGAGATCGGGGAGCGCGAGTTCGCTCCACACGCGGTCGGTGGCGAGCAGGACGAGGTTGTCCTTGTTCTTGACGTGCCAGTACACGGCGGTGGCCGCGGAGTCGAGGCGCTTGCCCAGAGCACGCATGTTCAGGCCCTCGAGACCGTCGGCGTCGAGGAGGTCGACGGCGGTCCGGACGATCTGGTCGCGGGTGAGTGCGTCGCGTGGCATGACCTCACCGTACGCAGGCACTTGCACATAGTTCAAGAAGCCTCCGCCGCAGGTATTGCACTTAGTTCAAGAGGCGCCCTAGAGTCACCTCCGCCACCACCACTTGAACTAAGTGCAAGTACCTGCGGCGGGGATCGACCACCCACCCCGTACGCCGACGCGAAGGAGACCCCCATGCATGCTCTCGCCGCCGTCATGCAACTGCTCGTCGCAGTCGCCTTCCTCAGCATTCCGCTGGTCAGGCACCGCTTCGGCCCTGCCGCGACGGCCGCGGCCGTCGCCGAGCTCCGGCGTCAGGACGTGCGCGCGGAGGTGCTCGGGGAGAACGGGATCCGGTTCGACGCCGGTGGCCACGAGACCGCGGCCCCGGTCGCCGTCGCCGCGGTGATGACCGTGACCGCCGCGCTGAACTTCGCCGGTGCCGACGTGGCCCAGCTGCTGACCTGGATCTTCTCCTCGCTGGTGATCCTGATGAACGCGGTCATCGTGCACAGCAACCTCACCGCGGTGACGTCCGTCGAGGCGGCCTTCCGCCGCAAGGGCGACCCGGAGCTGGCCCGCGTCGAGGTCGCGCCGTTCCTGGCCGCCGCCGAGAACGCCTTCCCCGGCTGGGTGCGTGCGCAGACCTACGTCCGCAACACGATGGTCTTCGTGGGGTCGGCCGTCGCGCTGGTCGCGGTCTCGCTCGTCTGAGCCGTCGTCTGGTGCGCGGCCGCCCGCCCGCGCCGCCGGGTCCTAGCCGGTCTTCTTCCTGTCGAACCAGATCGTCGCCGCCGTCGGCACGAGTCCCGCCCAGAAGACGAGCTGCGGCACCGAGCGGTCCGTCCAGGGGATCTCCGCGATCAGCAGGGCGCAGAGCATGGCCCAGGCCGCCTGGGCCATGACGATGCGGGCCCAGCGGCCGCGGCGGATCAGGGAGCGGACGTTGAGCTGGACGCCCGCGCGCAGCCGCCGGTAGCGGCGCACGGCGCCGAAGGTCCAGATCGCGGCCATGACCACGAGGACCCAGAGGCGCTGGCCCACCGGAATGGGCAGCTCCGGACCGGGGTCGTCAGCGGAGGGGAAGAGGTTGACCATGGCGCCCGCCGCGAGGACGCAGATCACCGCGAGCCAGCGCGTGCCGCGCAGCAGGCGGTAGGTGGCGTGGTCGAGCTGCTGCCGCATGACCGGGGAGCCGGGGTCGGCGGCGAGCGCGTCCGCGTACAGGTCGGCGGCCTGGCCCGCGCCCACGCCCGGCGCCTCGGCGGCCCGCTTCGTCTGGCGGGCGAGTGCCTCGGCGTGCGTGGGGTCGATGCGGAGGATGGCCTCGTCGAGCTGCTGGGCGACCGTGCCGTTGCCCGCCATGCTCGCGATGCGGTGGGCGATCTCGTGGACGTAGACGTCCTCGGGGCCCAGGCGCAGTGCCTCCATGGCCAGTTCGGCCGCCTCGCCGGAGAGCCGGTCGATGTCCTGGGTGCTGAGCTGGCGGGCTCCGGACTCCTTGGCGTACCGGACCAGGGCGGCGCGCCACACGGCGTCGGCGAGCATGGCGTACGCGAACGGGTCCTGCGGGGCGATCCGGATCAGCTCGCGCAGGACGGGCTGGACGTGCAGCCAGCCGTCGTCGCGGACCATCGCCTGGGCGCTCAGCCTGAGCGCGCCGTAGTCCTCGGGGTCCAGCTTGAGCGCTTCGGCCGCCGCCTCCTTCGCCTGCTCCGCACGATCCGTGTTGAGGTGGCAGTAGCCGATGCTGACCCAGGCGCGTATGTCGCCGGGGTCCTCCGCGAGACGGCGGCCGAGCAGGGCTCCGGCCTGGTCGTAGCGTTCGAGTTCGAGCAGCGCCCTGGCCTGCTCGACGGTGGGGTGCAGCGTGCTCACAGCTTCCGCTTCTTCTTCAGGTAGGTGATCAAGTCGTCGTACGTGCCGCCGTCGTTCGCGTACATGGCGACGTTGCGCGCGGTGGCGAACCACGGCTCGGAGGAGGGCGCGGTCTGCTTCGCGGCGCCCAGCAGGTCCTTCATGCCGATCATGCGGACCGTGCCGGTGCGCGCCGAGTCGAGCAGCGCGGTCTCCGCCGCGGCCTCGCACACGTGGGCGAGGTCGGCGCCCGAGAGCCCTTCGGTGGCCTTGACGAGCTTGCCGAGGTCGACGTTCTCGACGGGGCGTTCCCTCAGGTGGTAGCGGAGGATCGCCTCGCGGGCCTGGGCGTCGGGCGGCAGCACGAGCAGGGTGCGGTCCAGGCGGCCTGGCCTGCGCAGCGCGATGTCCACGTCCCAGGGGACGTTGGTGGCGGCGAGCACGAACACGCCTTCGTTGGCCGCGGAGTCGATGCCGTCCAGCTCGGTGAGGAGCTGGTTGACGGTGTTGCGCAGACCGCTGTGCTGGGTGCGGCTGCGCTTGGCGCCCAGCGCGTCCAGCTCGTCCAGGAAGATCACGCAGGGGGCCCGGCGGCGGGCGGTCTGGAAGATCTCGTGCATGTTGCGCTCGGAGTTGCCGATCCACATGTCGAGCACGTCGTTGACCGACACGGACAGGAAGCCCGCGCCGAGTTCACCGGCGATCGCCCGGGCGATGAAGGTCTTGCCGCAGCCGGGCGGCCCGTACAGGAGCAGTCCGCCGCGCAGGCTCTTGCCGTACAGCTTGCGCAGCTCGGGGTTGCGCATGGGCGCGAGGAACGCGGCCTCCAGGCGCTCCTTGACCTCCCGCATGCCGCCGACGTCGGCGAGGCGGATCGTGCCGGCGGCGTCGGGGCCGCTGACGTCCCAGGCGTCCGCGTCGCCAGGATCGCCGCTGCCGTCGGAGGCCAGGGGCGGCTCGACGAAGCGGGGCGGGAGCACGTCGCCGACCTGGTCTGCGGCGGCCCGCCAGTCGAAGCCGGTGCGGGGGTCGGGTGCCGGGGCCTGCGGCGCGGGGACGTCCGAGGCCGGAGCCCGGGGCGCCGGGGCGGGCGTCTGTTCTCCCGAGGTCGCGGCGGGCCCGCTCATGGCCCGCATCATCAGCGCCCTGACCTGTTCGTCCCCCGGCGCGTGCTGCAGCGCGACCGCCGTCTCCGCGACCGCGGCGTCCTGCCGCCCCTCGGCGAGCAGCAGCTCGGCCAGGTGCAGGCGTAGGGGTACGTCGCCGGGGGCCGCCTCGACGGCCGTGCGCAAGCTCTGTATGAGCGGGGAGTCCTCGGGCATGCGGCTACTTTATGTACATGCCGATCTTGGCCCCCTGCCGGGCCCGGTCCGGTCGCCGCACCCCAGCTCTCCCCTGTTCAGGATCATCAGGTTAGCCTTACCTGACTTTTCGGGGGGTGGGCTGTGGAAAGAGAGAGCGGAATGCACGACGACGCACGCCGGAGCGGGCGTGACGTCCTGCGGGGCGTGGTGGCGGGTGAGCGGCGGCGCGTCGCGGCGGGCTGTGTGCTCGGCGCCTCGCACCAGATCGGCGAGGCGCTCATCCCCGTCCTCATCGGCGTCATCGTCGACCGCGCGATCGTCCACCCCGACGTCGCCTCCTTCGCGCGCTGGGCCCTGGTCCTCGCCGTCGTCTACGTCTTCCTCTCCGGCGGCTTCCAACTCGGCTCCCGCGCCGGGGAGTACGCCAAGGAGTACGCGGCGCACGGCCTGCGGATGCGCCTGATGCGCCGGGTGCTCGACCCGCGCGGCGGCGCCTCCACGGGGCGGCCGCCCGGTGCCCTGGTCAGCGTGGCCACCGAGGACGCCCGGCGGGCCGGTTCGGTCGCCTTCGTGCTGCCGCTCGGCTTCTCCGCCGCCGTCGGCCTCGCGGCAGGAGCGGTCCTGCTGCTGCGCGCCTCGGTCCCGCTCGGCCTGCTCATCCTGCTCGGCACCCCCGTGCTCATGGGACTCGGTCAGCTGCTCGCCCGTCCGCTCGAACACCGCAGCCACGCCGAGCAGGAGCGCGCGGCCCACGCATCGGGCGTCGCCGCCGACCTGGTCGCGGGGGTGCGTGTGCTCCAGGGCCTTGGCGCGCAGCGCGCCGCGTCGGACCGCTACCGGCGCACCAGCCGCGCCTCGCTCGACGCCACGGTGCGCGCGGCGCGCGCCGAGGCGGTGCAGACCGGCCTGATGCAGGCGCTGACCGGCGTGTTCATCGCGCTGGTCGCCCTGGTGGGCGGGCGGCTCGTGCTGTCCGGCAGCATCGGACTCGGCGAACTGGTGGCGGCCGTGGGTCTCGCCCTGTTCATTCCGGGCCCGCTGCAGGTGATGTCGTGGATGGCCGCGGAGGTAGCCCGCTCCCGCGCCTCTGCGGGCCGCGTCGCCGAGGTGCTCGGCACGCCGGGGGACATCGCCGGGGCGGACGGTTCCGTCAGCGCCGGTGCCGACCACACCGGCTCCGCCGACGACGCACCGCGCGGCTCCCTCCGGCTGTCCGGGCTCGTCCACGAGGGGCTCGACGGCGTCGACCTGACCGTCGCCCCCGGCGAGTTCGTCGGCGTCGTCGTCACGGAACCGGCCCACGCCGACGCCCTCGTCCGCTGTCTCGCGCGCCGCGTGGACCCCGATGCGGGCCGCCTCGAACTGGACGGCGTGCCGTTCACCGACCTCGCGCCGCGCAGCCTGCGCTCGCGCGTCCTCGTCGCCGAGCACGGTGCCGAGCTGTTCGCCGGATCGCTCCGGGACAACATCACGGCCATCGGCGACAGCACCCACCCGGCAGCGGCCGCCGCGGGCGCCGACGAGGTCGCCGCGTCGCTGCCCGGCGGTCTCGACGCGCCGGTCGGCGAGCGCGGCAGGTCCCTGTCGGGCGGGCAGCGCCAACGCGTGGCACTCGCCCGCGCGCTGGCCGCCGACCGTGACGTCCTGGTCGTACACGACCCGACCACGGCGATCGACGCCGCGACCGAGTCCCGTATCGCCACCGGCATCCGGGAGCTGCGGCGCGGCCGCACCACCGTCCTCGTCACCAGCAGCCCCGCGCTGCTCGCCGTCGCCGACCGGGTCGCCCTCATCGACGGCGGCAGGCTCGCCGACGAGGCGCCCCACGAGGAACTGGTGCGGCGCAGCTCCCTCTACCGGACGGCGGTCCTCGCATGAGCGCGACATCCCGAGTGCAGGACACCGAGCCCGTCGAGCCGACCGGCTCCACCGAGCCCACCGAGCGCCCCGCACCGCGGGAATCGCCGGGCCTCTCGACCGCCCCCGCGACCGACCTACTGCCCACCGCCACCGGCCGCAGGACCCGCGCCGCCGCGCTCGAACTGCTGCGCCCCGACCGGAGTCTGGCCGTACGGTCGGGTCTCGTCCTGGTCGCCGCGACCGCCGTCGGGCTGCTCACCCAGCCCCTGCTCGGCCGGATCGTGGACCTGGTGACCGATGCCGCCAAGGGCACGGGCACCGTGTCGCCCTCCGTGCTGACACTGCCCGTCGTGCTGCTCGCCGTCGTGGCACTCGTGCAGGGAGCCGCGACCTCGCTGGGCATGAGCATGGTCGCCAAGCTGGGCGAGTCCGTCCTCGCCCGGGTGCGCGAGCGGTTCGTCGAACGGGCCCTGAACCTGCCCGCCGACCGCATCGAACGCGCGGGCGCGGGAGACCTCACCGCGCGCGTCACCGACGACGTGGCCCGCATGTCGGAGGCGGTGCGTTCGGCGCTGCCCGAGCTGGCCCGCTCGTCGCTGACGATCGTGCTGACCCTGGTCGCCCTCGCCGTGCTCGACTGGCGCTTCCTGCTCGCGGCGCTGCTCGCCGTACCCGTGCAGGCGTGGACCGCCCAGTGGTACGTCCGCAGGGCCGTCCCGCTCTACTCGCGCCAGCGCGTCGCGACCGGCGCGCAGCAGCAGCAACTCCTGGAGACGATCGGCGGGGCCGACACCGTGCGCGCCCACCTCCTGGAGGACGAGCACACCGAGCGCGTCGCGGACCGCTCCCGCGAGGCGGTCGGCCTGCGGCTGCGCGGCGTGCGCCTGGTGCTCGGGTTCTACGGGCGGCTGCACATCGGCGAGTACATCGGTCTGGTCGGCGTGCTCTTCGCCGGGCTCGTCCTGGTCCGCGAGGACGCCGTGTCGGTGGGCACCGCGACGGCCGCCGCGCTCTACTTCCACAATCTCTTCGGGCCGATCAACGCAGCCCTCGTCCTGCTCGACGACGCCCAGTCCGCGACCGCGGGCCTGGCCCGGCTCGTGGGCGTCACGGATCTGCCCGTGGAGAGGGAGACCGAGCGCAAGGCCGTGCGGGGAACTGCCGAGGCCCCTGACGACGCCTTCGTCTCCGTCCACGCCGTCAGCCACTCCTACACCACCGGCACCCCCGTCCTGCACGACGTCGACCTCGCCCTGCGCGAGGGCGAGCACGTCGCGCTCGTCGGCACCAGTGGCGCGGGCAAGAGCACCCTCGCGCGGATCCTCGCCGGGGTGCAGCCGCCCACGCACGGCCGTGTCAGGGCGGCGGACCGTGCCGACGGCAGGCCCGCGGCCGTACTCGTCTCGCAGGAGCTGCACGTCTTCGCCGGAACGCTCGCCGACGACCTGCGCCTGGCGAAGCCCGGCGCGACGGACGAGGAGCTGCGGGCGGCGCTCGCCACCGTCGACGCGCTGGCCTGGGCCGAAGCGCTGCCGGACGGTCTGGAGACCGTCGTCGGTGAGGGGGCGCGGAGCCTCGACGCGGCCAAGGCCCAGCAACTGGCCCTGGCCAGGCTGGTGCTCGCCGACCCGCTCGTCGCCGTACTCGACGAGGCGACGGCGGAAGCGGGCAGCGCGGGCGCGCGCCTCCTGGAGCGGTCGGCGCGGGCGGCGCTCGACGGGCGCACCGCGCTGATCGTCGCCCACCGCCTGACGCAGGCCGCCACGGCCGACCGGGTCGTGGTCCTCGAACACGGCAGGGTCGTCGAGAGCGGTCCGCACGAGCGGCTCAAGGACGCGGGCGGGGCCTACGCCACGCTGTGGGCCGCCTGGTCCGGCGAGCGCGACGCCGCCCCGGCCCACGACGGAGGCTGAGCGGGCGGCCCGGCCCGGGGGCCGTCCCGTCAGCTTCCGGCGAGTTCGCCGCTGAGCCTCCCGTGGATCCGGGCGCTCGGCTCGTTCAGGCCGACGATCTCCACGGTCTTGCCGCGCTGGGCGTACTTCGTCTCGATGGCGTCCAGCGCGGCGACCGACGAGGCGTCCCAGATGTGGGCGGCGGACAGATCGATGACGACCTTGTCGGGGTCACCGGCGTAGTCGAACTGGCCGACGAGGTCGTTGGAGGAGGCGAAGAAGAGCTCCCCGGTGACAAAGTGGACGACGCTGCCCCCGCCGGGGTCGGTGACCGAGGTGACGTGCGCGAGGTGGGCGACGCGCCGGGCGAAGATGACCATCGCGGTGACCGAGCCGACGACGACACCGACGGCGAGGTTGCCGGTGGCCACCACGCAGACCACGGTGACGACCATGACGGCGATCTCACCGGCCGGCATCCGCTTGAGCGTCTTCGGGGCGACGGAGTGCCAGTCGAACGTCGCGCACGACACCATCACCATCACCGCGACCAGGGCGGCCATCGGAATGTCGGAGACGACGGGCCCGAAGGCGATGCAGAGCACCATCAGGAACGTCCCCGCCAGGAACGTGGAAAGGCGGGTGCGGGCGCCGGAGACCTTCACATTGATCATCGTCTGGCCGATCACGGCGCAGCCGCCCATGCCGCCGAGGAAACCGGTGACGATGTTGGCGATGCCCTGACCGATCGACTCACGGGTCTTGGAGGAACGGGTGTCGGTGATGTCGTCGACCAGCTTGGCGGTCATCAGCGACTCCATGAGACCGACCAGCGCCATGGCCAGCGCGTAGGGGGCGATGGTCGTCAGGGTGTCCAGGGTGAAGGGCACGTCGGGCAGGCCGGGGACCGGCAGGGAGGACGGCAGATCGCCCTTGTCGCCCACGGTCGGCACCGCGATCCCCGCAGCGACCGTGATCACGGTGAGGGCGACGATGGACACCAGGGGCGCCGGAACCGCGCTACTGACCTTCGGCAGGAAGACCATGAGCGCGAGACCTGCCCCCATCAGCGGATAGACGGGCCAGGGCACGTCATGCATCTCGGGCACCTGCGCCATGAAGACGAGGATCGCGAGCGCGTTGACGAAGCCGACCATCACGCTGCGCGGCACGAAGCGCATCAGCTTGGCGACGCCGAGCGCGCCGAGGACGATCTGGAAGACACCGGCCAGGATGACCGCGGAGATCAGATAGCCCAGGCCGTGCTCGCGGTTGAGCGGGGCGATGACCAGGGCGACGGCGCCGGTCGCCGCGGAGATCATCGCGCGGCGCCCGCCGACGACCGAGAGGGTGACGGCCATCGTGAACGAGGCGAAGAGACCGATCGCGGGGTCGACCCCCGCGATCACGGAGAACGAGATCGCCTCGGGGATCAGGGCGAGCGCGACCACCAGACCGGCCAGGACCTCGGTGCGCCAGACCTTCGGATCGGACAGCCAGTCCGGGCGCAGGGCACGCAGCCGTACGGCGGCGGAACGCGTGGACGTGGACGGTGGGGAAGGAAGCACGTCACATACCTGTCGTGCTCGGGCACGACAGCGTGCGGGTGGGCGCGGGAAACGAACACCCACCCTACCCCGGGCCCCCGACCGCCCCGAGGGACACGTTCCGGCCCGCCGGGTCCGGCCTGGGTTTACCCCATCTACCTCAGAGGTTTACGCCCCATCTCCAACCGGGAGTTGACGCGACTCCTCCCCTCCCTACGTAGCTTTTCGCCCGTGGTGACGTGAACACCGGCGTACCCGTCGCGGGGGAGACAGGGATGGTCCATGACGTACGCGCATCGCACGACCTGTACCGGCAAGCCGCACAGATGGACATACACCCTCGGTTACGACCGGGGGTGCTCTGCTATCGGGGACACGGCGGGCCTCCCGCCGTCACCGAGCTGAGGCCCGACGCGGTGACCCTCCGCCTCGGCTTCGGCCGCACGGGGGAAAGGGAGTTCACCTCGTTCGTGGCCGGACTCTCCACCCACGCGCGGGCCGTCCCGCGCCCCGCCGAGTCGTGGGCCCTCGACGTCCTGCTCGAACCCTGGGCCGCCTTCGCGCTCTTCGGCACCGCCATGCACAAGATCACCGACTCCGTCGTGGCGCCCGGCCCCGTGCTCGGCACTCGCTTCCAGGCGCTCCACGGCGCGCTCGCCACCGCGACCTCGTGGCCCGAGCGCTTCGCCGTACTCGACCGGACGCTCAGCGGCTGGAGCACGACCGGGCAGGCTTGTTCGCCGGAGCTGGTGCGGGCCTGGCTGACGGTGCGCCGCACCGGCGGGACCGTGCCCATCCAGCACCTCGCCCAGCAGACCGGCTGGTGCTGGCGGCGCCTCGACTACCGCTTCCGTCAGCAGATCGGCCTGGCCCCGAAGACGGCGGCCCGCGTCGTCCGGCTGCGGCGCGCCCTGGTGCTCCTCGCGCGGGGCGGCGGGCTCGCCGACATCGCCGCACGGTGCGGCTTCAGCGACCAGGCCCACCTCAGCCGCGAGGTGAAGACGATGACGGGCCGCACGCCGGGGCAGTTGGTGGCCGCTTACGGCTGACGCGGTGACCGGTCGGCACGCGGTGCGAATTTCTTCAAGACCCATCGATGCGCCGAGAAGCAGGGTGGGACGCGCAGTTCCGAGTTCCCCACATGTTCCCAAGCAGAAGGAGGTGCACATGTTCGCATCGATAGAGTCGATGGGCAGCCGACTGCTCGGCCTGTTCGTCCCCTCCGTGGACGCGGCCGCCGCGGGTGACATCCAGAAGTGCTGGGGTGCCTGCTGGCAGTGCAACAAGCTGTACGGCCACAAGGACGGCAGGTGCAGCTGCAACGCGCCGTGCTGCGCCGTGGGCGGCGACCGCTACAGCTGTAGCTGCAACCAGTGCCCGTGACGTGACCCGATGAGCTGCCGGGGCGGGGCAGCGAACGCGCCCCGCCCCGGTACGCGAACGCACACAACTCCCGTTCGGACAGAGGGGATTCCGCGTGCCGTACGTGACCCTGGCGCTGCGATGCCTCATCGGCGTCGTGTTCCTGGCCTCGGCGTCGAGCAAGGTCGCCGGTCGTGGGCGCCTCCACGCGTTCAGGGCGTCCGTCGACGCCATGGGGGCCGTACCCGGGCCCTTGGTACCGCTGGTGGCGCGGCTCGTGGTCGCGGCCGAGTTCGCCGTACCGCTGCTCCTCGTACTCGCTCCGGCCCTCGGGTTCCCGCTGGCCTGCGGCCTGTTGGTCGCCTTCGTCGCGGGCATCGTCGGCACGCTGCGGCGTGGTGCGGCGGTCCCGTGCCGGTGCTTCGGCGCCTCCAGCAGACCGCTGGGGCGCGAACACGTGGTGCGGAACGTGCTCCTGGCCGGGTGCGCGCTGGTCGGTGAGGCCGGCGTACTGCTGTCCGACGGCGCCGCGAACGGCGGGGCGGCGATCGCCGCCGCCCTGTTCGCCGGGGCCTGCCTCGCGGGCCTCGTCATCCTGCTCGACGACCTTCTCGAACTGTTCCGTCCGGTACGGACACCGGTGCGCTGATCCGGCGCCCGCCTCAACGACCCAAGCGACCCCGCGACCCCGCGACCCAAGTGGCGAACGTCCTCAATTGGTTGGAGAAGCCATGCCGTTCCTGATCACAGCCGTCGTGTTCGTCGGTCTGCTCTGCACCCTGGACCTGATCCTCAGCCTGGGGGTCATCAAACGGCTGCGTGAACACACGGAGCTGCTCGGCGCGCTCAACGGGCGCGCCTCCCTCGGAGTCGGCGAGACGGTAGGTGACTTCACCGCCGTCGCCGTGGACGGCACGGAGGTCAGCAGGAGCGGCCTGACGGACGACACCCTGGTCGGGTTCTTCTCGCCCGGCTGTCCTGCCTGCGCCGAGCAGCTCCCCAAGTTCGTGGAGTTCGCCAAGGCCGTGCCCGGCGGCCGCGCCCGCGTCCTCGCCGCCGTCGTGGGCGACCCGCGGCGCACCGCCGATCTCGTGGCCCGGCTGAAGCCCGTCGCCCAGGTGGTGGCGGAGGGCCAGAACGGCGCCGTCGGCTCCGCCTTCGCCATCGCCGCGTTCCCCTCGATCCTCAAGGTCTCGGTCCAGGGCTCGGGCCACCCGATCGTCGCGGACGCCCGCGTCGACCTGGAACACCTGCCGTCCTCAGCGGCATGAGCGAAGGCGGTACTCCTCGGCTCCGGGCCCGTCACGTCGTCGCCGCCGTCTCCCTCAGCGCCCGTGCCGCGCCCGCCGCCTTCGCGGCGCACACCCTCCTGACGCTCCTCACCAGCGCTGCGCCGGTGGCATCGGCCTGGCTGATGAAGCTGGTCATCGACAACCTGGTCCACCACGGCCCGCGCGACACGCTCATCGCGCTCACCACGGGACTCGGCGCCGTGGGGCTGGTCGCCGCGCTGCTTCCCCAACTCCTGCAGTACCTGCGGGCGGAGCTCGACCGCGAGGTCGGACTGCTCACGCAGGAGCGGCTGTTCACGGCGACCGACCGGCAGGTGGGCCTCGCCCGGTTCGAGGATCCGCTGTTCCTCGACCGGCTGCGGCTGGCACAGCCCACCGCGGGCATGAACCCGAACAACGTGGTGTGCGGGTTCCTGAACGTCGCACGGTCCGCGCTCACCCTGAGCGGGTTCCTCGGCTCGCTCTTCCTGCTCGGCCCTGTCATGGCCGCGCTGCTCCTGCTGTCCGGGGTCCCGATGCTCGTCGCGGAAATCCAGTTGTCGCGGCGCAGGGCCCGGATGATCTGGGAGATCGGTCCGGTCGAGCGGCGGGAGTTCTTCTACAACGACCTGCTCTCGAGCGTGGCGGCGGCCAAGGAGATACGGCTCTACGGCATCGGTGCCTTCCTGCGCGGGCGGATGCTCGCGGAGCGCCGTACCGCCAACACCGCCAAACGGGCCATGGACCGCAGGGACGTCACCGTCCAGGCCGGTCTCGCCGCGCTCGCCGCGCTGGTCTCCGGCACGGGACTGGTGTGGGCGGCCGCGGCGGCGCAACGCGGCGTGCTGTCGGTCGGCGACATCACGATCTTCATCGCCGCGATCGCCGGAATGCAGGGCGCGCTCGCCACCGTCGCGAGCGAGATCGCCCAGTCCCACCAGGCGCTGCAACTGTTCGGCCACTACCTCGCCGTCACCAGGGCCGACCCCGACCTGCCGCTCGCTCCGGCGCCGCGCCCGCTCCCCGCGCTGCGTGACGGCATCACGCTCCAGGACGTGTGGTTCCGCTACTCCCCCGCGCACCCCTGGGTGCTTCGCGGGGTCACGCTCCATGTTCCGTACGGCGGTTCGCTCGCTCTGGTCGGCCTGAACGGCGCGGGGAAGTCGACCCTGGTGAAGCTCCTGTGCCGCTTCTACGATCCGACGAGGGGCGCGATCCTGTGGGACGGGACGGACATCCGGGAGGCCGATCCCACGGAGTTGCGGCGGCGGATCGGCGCCGTGTTCCAGGACTTCATGCACTACGACATGACGGCCGCCGAGAACATCGCCCTGGGCGACCTGGACGCGCTCGACGACGAGCCGAGGCTGCGGGCCGCCGCGCACCGATCCGGCATCCACGAGGCGCTGACCGCACTCCCCCACGGCTACGGCACGTTGCTGACCAGGACCTTCTTCATGACCTCCGACAGTGACCACGGCCCCGAGGAGGGCGTGACGCTCTCGGGCGGCCAGCGGCAACGCCTCGCGCTGGCCCGCGCGTTCCTGCGCCACCGCTGTGACCTCATGATCCTCGACGAGCCGTCGGCGGGCCTCGACGCCGCGGCGGAGCACGAGATCCACGCCTCCTTGCGGGAACACCGCAGGGCGCGCACGAGCCTGCTCATCTCGCACCGGCTGGGCACGCTGCGGGACGCCGACAGCATCGCGGTCCTGAGCGAAGGAAGAGTCGTCGAACAGGGCGACCACGCCGCGCTGTTGGCCTCCGGCGGCCGGTACGCCCGGCTGTTCAGCCTCCAGGCGTCGGGCTACCGCCAGGAGACGGAACCGAGCACGGCGGGGGCGGCCGACCAATGACCAGCCCGAGCCCGAAGATCCGGCGGGTCCTCGGCGCGGTCGGCGCCCTGGGCGCGGTGCTCACAGCCGCCGTACTCGCGCGCGGCGCGCTGGTCTCGGTGACGGTGCGGGGCCGGAGCATGGAACCCGCCTACCGCGACGGCGACCGCGTCCTGGTGCTGCGCCTGCGGCTGCGCACGAGCGCCTTCGCCACCGGACGGGTCATCGTCGTGGAACGTCCTGGTGCGGGCCACCGCTGGCCGGGGCCGCCGCTGGCCCCGGCCGCACGGGCCCCTGCCGTGGCCGACCGCCAGTGGATGATCAAACGCGTGGGCGCGACCCCCGGAGACCCACCCGGGCCGCCGCCGCTCCCCACGGGTCCAGTGCCGCCCGGCCACCTCGTCCTGCTGGGCGACAACCCCCACCACAGCGTCGATTCACGGCAGTTGGGCTACTTCCCCGTGACGCGCGTCCTGGGAGTCGTCCTGCGCGCCCGCCCCCGGGTCACGCGCCGGATCAGAAAGTGAGGTCGGCGGGGTGATCGGGACCGAGGAAGACCGCCACGCCCGACCCGCCGGGAGCGGGGTGGCCGACCTGCCGCCAGCCCAGGCGCCGGTAGAAGCGCACGGCGCTCTCCGCGCCGACGGACGTCATCAGCCAGGCGGCGCCCGCGGGGGCGTGCCGCGTCACCTCACCCACCAGTGCGGCGCCCAGGCCCGCGCCGCGCTCCTCCGCGCGGACGGCGACCTCGTCGATCTCCTGGCTCCCGCACAACCAGTCGGCCGTACGTCTCGGTCCCAGCGCGGCGGCGACCAGCGGATAGCTGCGGCCACCGGGGAAGGGTGACGGCGTGGTCCAGGCGGTACAGAAGCCCCTCATGCGACCCTTGCCACCCCCGCTGCCCTCGCCCTCACCGTCGCCCCCGTCGTCTCCCGCGAAGGCCGCCACGGCGAGGAATCCACTCCGGTCGGCGTCCAGCGCCAGTCGGCTCAGATAGGCGTCGGCGTGCGTGACGTCCTCGTGCCAGGGAGGCCCTCCGAAGGCATCGAGGTACACCGCGTGGATGGCCTCGCCGTGCGACAGGACCTCGCGCCCGGACAGCACGCGCGTACGCACCGGGCTCACCCGCCTCGCCTCGCCCGCTCCAGCGCCTCTCGACATGACTGCTCCCCCCTTACGACGCCCACTTATTGCACAGTCGCAGCACCTGCAATCAATATGCAATAAGGGGTGCTCAAGAGCCGCACCGGACCGACTGCCACACGTGCTCGCGCACCCCGCGCCCCGCCAGCCACTCCCGCAGCGCGGTCACGTCCCTCTCGTCGAGGAGCGCGGGGTCCACCGTGGTGCGGATCTGGTGGGCGACGCCCGAGTCGAGCAGCGCGCCGAACCTGCGGGGGTAGGCGCCGCCGGTGTGCAGCCCCACCGCGTACCCCAGCGAGCGCGCCGCCCGTGCCGCGTCCGCCAGACCGGGTTGCAGCAGCGGCTCCCCGCCGGAGAAGACGATGCCGTCCAACAGGCCGCGGCGGCGCCCGAGATGGGAGGCCACCGCCTCCCACGGGACCGCGGGAGGCACTCGCGCGTCGAGCAGTTCCGGGTTGTGGCAGTACCCGCACCGCCACGGGCAGCCCTGGCAGAAGACGGTGGTGACCAGCCTGCCCGGGGCAGCTCCGGATTCGCACCGGATTCCCTGATGTCTCGGCCGCCGGCGCAGGAACGCCGCCGTCGCCGAACCGACGTCCGTCACACTACATTTGGGGCTATGTCCGACATGCCGACCGAAGATGTTGGGTGACGTTGGTCCGGCGAGGGGTGACTTTGGTCCTCCGGAGACCGGCTTGCTCGGGTCTTCCGGAGACCGGCTTACTCGTCCGGCGACTTCACGATGCGCAGCAGGTACGTGTCCATGATCCAGCCGTGCCTGGCACGCGCCTCGGCCCGCACGTGCCGGATGCGGTCAGCCACTTCCGCGAGGCGGCCCGCGACGAGCAGTTCGTCCGGCGTGCCGAGATAGGCGCCCCAGTAGATCCAGACGTCCTCCCCCTCGACCTGGGTGAACGACTCGTGCGCGTCCAGCATGACGACGATGTCGCCGTCGTCGTTCTGGCCCACGTCCGCGAGGCGGCGGGCCGGGGTGATGTGCAGCGGGCGGCCCACCTGGTTCACCGGGATGCGGTGCCTGGCGGCGAGCGTTGAGACGCTGGTGATGCCGGGAACGACCTCGACGGTCGCGGACACCGAGCCGCGTTCCTCGATGTCGTTGAGGATCCCGAGCGTGCTGTCGTACAGGGACGGGTCGCCCCACACGAGGAACGCGCCCGTCTCCCCCGCGCTCATCTCCTCGCGCATCAGCCGCTCGAAGATGTCACCGCGCCGGGTCCGCCAGTCCTGGACGGCGGCGGCGTAGTCCGAGCGGTCCATGGGGCGCCGGTCCCGGCTCGGGTCCGTCACCTCCACCACCCGGTAGGGGGCCTGCGCGTGTTCCTCCAGCATGCTGTGGCGCAGGTCCGTCAGGGACGACTTGTCCTGCCCCTTGCCGACGACGAAGAAGACGTCGGCCCGGCGGATCGCCTTCACCGCGCCCAGGGTCAGGTGGTCGGGGTCGCCCGCGCCGATGCCTATGACGAGAATCCGGCGTCGCTCTGGGGTCATGGGCCGCTCCGGGGCCATGGGCTGAACTGTGGTCATGGGCTGAAGTCTGGCAGGCGCGTCCCACCGGAAATTCGCAGCGCACCACCCGATGACCGCCCTACTGTGACCCGGTGACGACTCGGATGATCATTCTCAACGGCGGTTCCAGCTCGGGGAAGACAGGAATCGTGCGCTGCCTCCAGGACGTACTCCCGGATCCCTGGCTGGCGTTCGGGATCGACTCGCTGATCGAAGCGATGCCCGTCAAGATGCAGATGTCGGACGACGGGATCGGCTTCGAAGCGGACGGCGGGGTGAGCATCGGGGCCGACTTCCGGGCGCTGGAGGCGGCCTGGATGGCGGGGATCGTGGCGATGGCCAGGTCCGGCGCGCGGGTCATCGTCGACGACGTCTTCCTCGGCGGCGCGGCGAGCAAGGAGCGGTGGCGGCAGGCCGTCGGCGAGCTCAACGTGCTCTGGGTCGGCGTCAGATGCGACAGCGAGGTCGCCTCGGCGCGCGAGGTCGCGCGGGGAGACCGCGCCAAGGGAATGGCCGCGTCGCAGGCGCGCCTGGCGCACGACGGCGTGAGCTACGACCTGGAGGTGGACACGACGCACGCCGAGTCCCTGACCTGCGCGCGGACGATCGCGGCGCGGGTGGGTTCCCCCCTGGAACTTCACGGCAGGTAAAGGCGTTGCCAAGAGGACGCGCGGATCGCCGCGCGTTCGTAGGAACGACACGGGTAGCCGAGGTGGCACGGATGGCGATGTGGGACAAGCTCAAGGACCAGGCCAAGGGTCTGCAGTCGCAGGGAGGACGGGGCTCCGGCGGGCACGGTACGCACGGTTCGGGATCCGGCGGCGGATCGAAGGCCCAGCTCGTGGGCATGCTCAAGTCCCAGCTCACCTCGCTCAAGACGGAGCTCAAGAGCGGTGCCTACCGCGACGCGAGCATGGCCATGTGCGCCCTGGTCGCGGCCGCCGACGGTTCGGTCGACCCGGCCGAGCGGCAGCACGTGGAATCCCTGATCGTGCAGAACGACGTCCTGCAGAACTTCCCGCCGGAGCAGCTGCGGCAGCGCTTCAACAAGCACGTCGACCAGTTGACGGCCAACTTCCAGCACGGCAAGGCCGAGGCCATGCAGGAGATCGCCAAGGCGGCGAAGAAGCCGACGGAGGCCAAGGCGGTCGTCCAGACCGGCTTCGTCGTCGCGGGCGCCGACGGGTACATCGCCCCGGCCGAGGAGCAGGTCCTGCGCGAGGCCTGCGCCGCGCTCAACGTCTCCCCGCAGGAGTTCGGTCTCTGACCGGAGTTCGGTCTCCGATCTGACGACGCGCTCAGGGCCCACGCCGCACCCGTGGTGTGGGCCCTGAGCAGCCTCGCGGTCCCGGAGCGCGGGCACCGGCAGGGCGATGCGGTCGTCGTCGAGCTGGACACGGGCTCGCCGGGCGCCGCAGCACGGGCGGCGCCCTGACGCGGGTCTTCGCACTCCCCCGTACGCCACTCCCGCACACCGCTGCACCGAGCCGCCACCCTGTCACTCCGTGTTAGCCTCAGACGTTTGCACCGTCGACGCCCGGTGGCTCCGCCCGCCCGGATCCCCGCCCGCGTCGGCCCCTCGTTCCTGCCGTGCCTTCCTCGGTACGTACGCCTACGGAAGGCTCGTCATGACCGACGCGGACCGCACCAGCACCTCGCACGAGGACGCCGCCGAGGCGGAGAGCGCCACCCCGGCGCTGCCCCCGGTCGCCTCCTTCGCCGACCTCGACCTGCCCGCCGCACTGCTGCGGACGCTCGACGAGCAGGAGGTGCGCGAGCCGTTCCCGATCCAGGCGGCCACGCTGCCGAACGCCCTCGCGGGCCGGGACGTGCTCGGCCGAGGGCGCACCGGATCGGGCAAGACGCTCGCCTTCGGCCTGGCGCTCCTCGCCCGTACGGCGGGTCGCCGCGCGGAGTCGAAGCAGCCGCTCGCCCTGATCCTGGTGCCGACGCGGGAGCTGGCCCAGCAGGTCACCGAGGCGCTCGCCCCGTACGCGGAGGCGCTCCGGCTGCGCCTCGCCACGGTCGTCGGCGGCATGTCGATCGGCCGCCAGGCCGCCGCGCTGCGCGAGGGGGCCGAGGTCGTCGTGGCCACGCCGGGCCGACTGCACGACCTCATCGACCGCAAGGGCTGCCGCCTGGGCCGGGTGCGGATCACCGTCCTGGACGAGGCGGACCAGATGTGCGACATGGGCTTCCTGCCGCAGGTCACCGAGGCGCTCGACCAGGTGGCCGCCGACGGCCAGCGGATGCTGTTCTCCGCGACCCTGGACCAGGACGTCGACGGCCTGGTCCGCCGCTACCTCCACGACCCCGTCGTCCACGAGGTCGACCCGTCCGCGGGCGCGGTCACGACGATGGACCACCACGTGCTGGTCGTGCACGGCCCCGACCGGTACGCCGTGATCACGGAGATCGCCGCCCGCGAAGGACGCGTCCTGCTGTTCCTGGACACCAAGCACTCCGTCGACCAGCTCACCAAGCATCTGCGGGCCAGCGGCGTGGACGCCGCGGCGCTGCACAGCGGCAAGTCCCAGCCGCAGCGCACCCGGACCCTCGCGCAGTTCAAGAGCAGCAGGATCACCGTCCTGGTCGCGACAAACGTCGCGGCCCGCGGCCTGCACGTCGACGATCTCGACCTGGTGGTCAACGTCGACACGCCGACCGACCCCAAGGACTACCTGCACCGCGCGGGGCGCACCGCCCGTGCCGGTGAGTCGGGCCGCGTGGTGACGCTGGTGCTCTCGGGCCAGCGCCGCGAGGTGAGCCGTCTGATGGGCGAGGCGGGCATCGAGCCGACCATCACCAAGGTGCGGTCCGGCGAGGCCCAGTTGAGCCGGATCACCGGGGCCAGGAAGCCGTCCGGCGTCCCGCTCGACGGCGGGCCCGCCGCGGCGAAGGCCAAGAACCACAACGCGCCCTTCCGCGGCATCGGCACCAGCAAGGACGCCTCGCGCGGCACGGGCGGCAAGTCCCGCAAGTCGGGTGAGGCCCGCAAGCTCGCCGAGGCGCGCAGGGCGGCCCGGGTGCGCCGCGACGGCTGACGCCCGTGCGCCGCGGCGGCCGACGACTGACGGCCGCCGCCCGCCGTCAGTCCCCGTCCACCGCTTGGCGGTCGGTGAGGGCGCGCGCCTTGGCGTTCTCGATGTGCCGACGCATCTTCTTCGCCGCGCCTTCCGCGTCGCCCGCCGCCATCGCCTCGTAGACGGCGGTGTGCTCCCTGGCCGGTGACTCGGCCTCCGACGCGCCCAGTTCCGTGAAGAGCCGGAAGCGCTGCACGTGGCCGCCGAGGGAGCGGTAGGCGCTCTCCAGGAACGGGTTGTCGCACTGCGCGGCGATGCGCAGGTGGAAGCGCTCGTCGGCGGCCCAGTAGGCACGCACCGATGCCGAACGCGGCGCCTCCGCACAGTGCTCGAGCTCGTCGATGCTCGCCTTGAGCTCGGCGAGGAACTCCGGCGTGGTGCGGCGCGCGGCCTCGTGGACCATCGCGGGTTCCAGGACGAGCCGCGCGTCCATCAGCTTGATCAGCTCGCGCTCGGTGAAGAGCGGTGCGACGCGGTAGCCCTTGAGCGCCTCGCGCCGGACCAGGCCCGTGTGTTCGAGGCGCGCGAGGGCTTCGCGGAGCGGCGTCTGACTGACGTTCAGCTCGCGGGTGAGGGCCCCGATGTTGAGGGACTGGCCGGGCGACCAGAGTCCGTCCATGAACTGCCCGAGCAGCACCTCGTACATCTTGTCGGCCAGGGGTTGCCGGGCGGACGGGCGGGTCGTAGCCATCGTGCCTCCTTCGAGGCCCGACCTTAGCGCAGCCCTTCCCTCCTCTTGATCGAGCTCCTGATCGATCCCTCCCCTCTCTTGATCGGGACGCAATCCTATATTATTTTGCCCATCGCTATAGTATAGCGATGGATCAAGGAGGATCCCTGTGCGTGCCGACGATGCTCGTGACGACGCCCCGTGTGTGCTGGTGACCACGGCGTACCTCCAATCCGGCGGCGAGGTCGACCAGTTGCTGCGCGACGCCGGATTCCGGACCTTCTTCGCCAGGCCCGCCGACCGGCACGGCGCGGACGAGCGGTCCTTGCGCTCCGCCGTCGCCCGCGCGGCCCCCGTCGGCGTCGTCGCGGGGACCGACCCGTTCACGGCCGACGTGCTCGCGGCATCCCCCGGATTGCGGGTCGTCGGCCGCTGCGGTGCCGGGTACGACAACGTCGACGTGGCCGCCGCCGCCCGGCTCGGCATCGCCGTGACCCACTCCCCCGGCGCCAACAGGATCGCGGTCGCCGAGCACGTGCTCGGTCTGCTCGTCGGCTGCGCGCGGGGTATTCCGCAGAGCGTCGCCGACGTACGGGCGGGTGGCTGGTCGCAGCCCAGCGGGCGGGAGTTGGCGGGTGCGACGCTCGGCGTCGTGGGGCTGGGCTCGATCGGGCGGACCGTCGCACGGCTCGGTCTCGCCATCGGCATGCGCGTGGTGGGTCACGACCCGCTCCCGGACCGCGCGTTCCTCGCGGAGACCGGTGTCGCCGCGCTGTCCCTGGACGGTGTGCTGCGCGAGGCCGACTTCGTGACGCTGCACCTCGCGCTCGACGCGTCGACCCGGCATCTGATCGACGGCGCCGCGCTGCGCAGGATGCGCCCGGATGCGTATCTGATCAACACCGCGCGGGGCGGCATCGTCGACGAACAGGCCCTCGCCGACGCGCTCTCCGACGGCAGGCTCGCGGGCGCCGCCCTCGATGTGACGGAGCGGGAACCGCTGCCGCCGGACTCCCCGCTGCGGGCGTTCGACAACGTCCTGGTCACCGGGCACATCGCGGGTGCGACGGCCGAGGCGAGGTCGCGCTCCAGCCTGCTGGCCGCCCGGCAGGTGCTCGACGTGCTCGCGGGAAGGACGCCGGAACATCTCGTCGCCCCGGGGCCCGCGACGGCGCGAGCGGGGGTGCGGTGACGATGGCCGGGCGGATACCTGCGCAGCGCTCCGCGGCGACATCGCGGACCCGGCCCGAGGAGCCCGCGCACGCGCTGCGCGTCCCGGACGGCCCCCTGCTCGCCGCCAACCTCAAGTGGCTCTTCACCGAGCTGCCCTTCGAGCAGCGCTTCGACGCCGCGGCCGAGGCGGGGTTCGCCGGGGTCGAGTACGCCGCCCCCTACCCGTATCCCGCCCCTCGCCTGCGCGAACTGCTGCGCACCGCGGGGCTGCGGCAGGTGCTCATCAACTCCCCCGCCGGGGAGCCCGGTTCGCCGGAGCGTTCGGGGCTCGCCTGCCATCCGGGGCGTGCCGCGGACTTCCGCGCGGGGATCGAGCGCGGCCTGGAGTACGCGACCGAGCTCGGCGCGGGACTGCTGCACGTCCTCGCGGGCATCGTGCCGCCGGACGTGAGCACCGAGCGGGCCTTCGCCACCTACGTCGCCAACCTCGCCTGGGCCGCGGACCGCGCGCACGGCACCGGCGTACGGCTCGTGGTCGAAGCACAGAACGAGCGTGACGCGCCCGGGTACTTCCTGCGCACCCAGGCGCGGGCCATCGCCGTCGTGGAGGCCGTCGGCGCCGACAGGACCGGACTGCTCCTCGACCTCTACCACGCCCAGGTCACCGAGGGAGATCTCGTCCGCACGGTGCGCGCCTGCCTGCCGTACGCCCGGCACCTCCAGATCGCCGACCCGCCCGACCGCACCGAGCCAGGCACCGGCGAGGTCCGCTGGCCCCGGGTCTTCGACGCGCTGCGCGAGGGCGGCTACGAGGGCTGGCTCGGCTGCGAGTACCGGCCCGCGCACGGCAGCACGCCCGCCGGGCTCGGCTGGGTCACGGAGGTGACGGCATGAGCGACACCGCCTCGTACCGTCCCCGCATCGCGTTGATCAGCGCCACTCCCGCCGCGACGGGACCGGCGGTCGCCGGGCTCGCCGACGCCTTCCCTGCGGCCGAGCCGTGGAACCTCCTCGACGACGCGCTGCTCACCGACGCCGCGGCGCAGGGCGGCCTCACCCCGGCACTCGCCGACCGGATGCGACGGCTCATCGCGTACGCCGTGCGCGGCGGCGCCCACGGTGTGCTCCTGACGTGTTCGCTGTACGGGCCCCTCGCGGAGCGCGCCGACGAGGGTGTCCCGGTGCTCGCGGCGGACGCGGCGGCCTTCGAAGCGGCGCTCGCCGGTGGTCACCAACGGGTCCTCGTCCTGGCCTCGTTCGAGGCGGCCCTCGACGATTCGCTGTCCCGCTTCCGCGCCGCCGCGCGTGCGGCCCACTCCCCCGTCGAGGCCGTCGGACAGGTCGTCGCCCCGGGTGGACTCCCCGATACGGCGGGCGCGGACGCCGTGCTCCTCGCCCAGTACTCGCTCGCGCCGAGGGCCGACGAGCTGTCGTCCGCGCTCGGTGTGCCGGTCCACGCGGGGCCGCGTGCGGCTGCCCGTGCCCTGCGCGCCGAGATCGAGCGGGGAGGTGCGTCGTGCTCGGAGTGATCGCCGACGATGTCACCGGTGCCGGCGATGTGGCGCTCGCGCTGCGCGAGAGCGGGCTGCGCACCGTCCTGTACTTCGGGGTGCCGGGCGCCGATGTGGCACCCCCCGGCGAGCACGAGGCCGTCGTCGTCGCGCTCAAGAGCCGGATGGCGCGGCCCGACAGTGCCGTGGAGGAATCCCTCGCGGCTCTGCGCCGACTGCGTGAACACGGCGTGCGGCAGGTCTACTTCAAGTTCTGCTCGACCTTCGACTCCACCGCGAAAGGGAACATCGGGCCCGTCCTGGACGCCCTCGCGGACGCCCTGGACGTGCCGACGGTGCTCCTGACGCCCAGTTCGCCGCGGCACGGCCGCACGCAGTACGAGGGTCACCTCTTCGTGAACGGCGTGCCGTTGGCGGAGTCCCCGATGCGTGACCACCCCCTGACGCCGATGCGGGACTCGTCGCTGCCTCGGCTGCTGCGGGCCCAGACCGAGCGTCACGTCGGTCTCGTGCGGTGGGACACCGTACGCGCGGGCACCGAAGCCGTGCGTGCGGCGATCGCCGATGCCCTGGGGCGCGGGGACCGCTATCTGCTGGCCGACGCGCTGACCGAGGACGATCTGCGCACGCTCGGCCGGGCCGCCGCCGACGCACCGCTGACGGCGGGAGCGGCCGGTCTCGCCGCGGGGCTCGCGCACGCCGTCGCGGACGAGGCTCCGGACGCGGACGAGGACGGCGATCCGCTGGACTGCTGGCCCGCGGCCGTCCTGTGCGGGAGCTGCTCGGCGCGCACCCTGGAGCAGCTCGACGCCTTGCGGGCCCTGGGGCGTCCGGTGCACCGGCTCGATCCCGTCGCCGAGCCCGACCCGGCGGCGCTGGCAGGGCGCGCGCTCGACTGGTACGACGCACTGCCACCCGCCGCGCCCCTCGGGGCGCCCGTCTTCCACTCCTCCGTCCCGCCTTCTCACCTGCACGCGATTCAGCAGGCGTTGGGGGTCGAGCGAGCCGCCACCGTGCTGGAGGAGGCGACCGGACGGATCGCCGTCGGACTCGTGGCGCGCGGGGTGCGGCGCGTGATCGCGGCGGGCGGTGAGACGTCGGGCGCCGTGGTGGCCGCGCTCGGCGTCCGCGGCGGCTGGATCGGCAGGGCCGCCGCGCCCGGCGTGCCCTGGATACGCCCGACGTCCGGCACCCCGGCCGCACTGCTGCTCAAGTCGGGGAACTTCGGCGGCCCCGACTTCCTCGCCGCCGCCTCCGCGCCGCCCCCGGCCGCCACGCCGCCCCGCGATCACTCCGCCGCCCCGCACGGACGACACCTTGGAGCCCGCCGATGACCAGCACTCCCCTCTCGCACCCCGCCGGGCGCGCGGCGCTCGTCGCCACCGCCCGCGCGCTGGCCGACCGCGCGCTCGTGCACGGCCGCACCGGCAACGTCTCGCTGCGCACCGGCGACGGCACGATCCTCATCACCCCGACCGGCGCCGACCTCGCGACCGTGCGCCCCGGGGACCTGTCCGTCATCGACGCGGCGGGGGCCCACCGCGAAGGGCCGCCGCCGTCGAAGGAGGCGTTCCTGCACGCGGCGGTGTTGCGGGCCCGCCCCGACGCCCGCGCCGTGGTCCACACCCACTCCCCGCACGCCGCCGCCGTGTCGTGCCTCGACGGCCTCGACACGGACGACGCGCTGCCGCCGCTCACCGCGTACTACGCGATGCGCGTCGGACGGCTTCCGCTGCTCCCCTACTTCGCGCCCGGCGACGTGCGGCTCGCGGCCTGCGCCGAGGAGAAGGCCCGTACGCACGCGGCGCTGCTGCTGCGCCACCACGGGCCCGTCGTGGCGGCCCCCGGCCTCGACGCGGCCCTGGAGGCCGTCGAGGAGCTGGAACAGACCGCCCGGATCCACCTGCTCCTTCGCGGTACGGACCACTCCCGCCTGACCGAGCAGCAGCGCACCGCGCTGGCTCCGCAACCCCCGTACCCCGTACGGCTGTTCAGCGCCCTCGCCATCAAGAAGGCGCTGGACGAAACCCTCCTGGAGGCGTTCACCAGCACCACCGGGATCGACGTCGACGGCGTCTACGAGCCCACCAACGTGCTGCTCGACCAGATCGAGGCCGGGGCCCGCCCCGATGTGCTCGTCGGGGTCTCCGGCGCCCTGGAGAAGCTGGCCGCCGCAGGGGTGCTCGACGCCTCGTCGCTGCGGCCGCTCGCCCGGGTGGGGATCGGGGTCGCCGTGCCGCGCGGGGCGCCCGCCGTGGACGTCTCCAGTACCGACGCGCTCGTACGGGCGCTGACGTCGGCGCGTTCGGTGGCCTACTCCCGTACGGGGGCGAGCGGCGTCGCGTTCGCCGCGCTCCTGGCGCGGCTCGGCATCGCGGAGGAGGTCAACTCCCGTGCCACGGTGGTCGACAAGGGGTTCACGGCGCTCGCCCTGACGGACGGGCGCGCGGATCTGGCCGTGCAGCAGCTCAGCGAGCTGCGCTTCGTGCCGGACGCGCACGTCGTCGGGCGGCTGCCCGGCGAGGTGCAGCACTACACGGACCTGTCGGTCGCCCTCGGCGCGGACGCCGCGCACCGCCCCGAGCCCGCCGCGCTGCTGCGGCACCTGACGGCCGCACCCGCACAGGACGCCTACCGCGCGGCCGGCCTGGAAGAGCCACACCCGTGAACGCGATCCTCGCCCTGGTGGCGTTCATCGGGGTCATCATCGTGTGGAACGTGGCGTGCAAGCGGAACATCGGCGAGGCCATGATCCTCGGGTTCCTCGCGAGCGCGGCGTTCGGGGGCGCGCAGGCGCCACGGGTGGCCTGGGAATGCCTCGTCGAGGGGCTCAAGTCGGAGATCACGTTCGCGGCCCTCGCGTTCGTCTTCGTCAGCGAACTGCTCACCCGCACCGGGCTCGTGCACCGCGTGATCGACATCCTCAGCTCGCTGCTCGGCCGCCGCAAGGGCGGCTCCGCGTACGCGGCGACGGTCGCGTCCGGCCTGTTCGGCGCCGTCGCGCACAACGGCGCGGCGATCGTCGCCACCATCGGCTCGCTGGCCATCCCGTGGATGAAGCGGTCGCGGGCCAGCGGGGAGACGGCGGCGCTCGTGCTCTCGGGCAACGCGGGGGTCGGCGCGACCTTCCCGTTCAGCGGCGCGTTCTTCGTGCTGCTCGCCGCGCCGACCGTGGTGCCGGTGCTCTCCTCGCGCGACGTGGTCGCCACCTTGTTCGTCACCGGGGCGTGGATGGTCGCGATGCGGCTCGTCATCGCGTACGTCATCGTCCGGCGACGCGGCGTCGGCACCATGGCGTCCGGGGACATCCGGCCGCTGCGGCAGTCCTTCGGCGCGGGCTGGACCTCGCTCCTGGTCCTCGCCGCGGTCGCGGTGCCCGTCCTGCTCACGACGTCGCCGGGCAGCGACTGGGCCACGGACCGACTCGACGGGCTCGACGCCGCCGACGCCGTGCCGCTCCTGCTGTGGCTGCCGGTGATGATGCTGGTCGCCGGGCTCCTGGTGGAGCGGCGGGCGCTGCCGGGGAGTCGCGATGAGTGGTGGCGGACGCTGGGCGAGATCGGGCCGAAGCTGGGGCTCGTGGGCGTGACGATGGTGTCCGCGTTCGCGGCGTCGGAGGTCCTCGACCGGCTCGGCCTCGGCGAGCAGCTCGCCCCCTACCTCAAGGACTTGCAGGGCGTTCCCGCGTGGGTGGCCGCGCTCGTGGTGGGGCTGGTCATCGTCATCGTCGCGGGCCCCCTCAACACCACCTCCACGCTCGCGGCCGTCGGCCCGGTCGCCTTCGCCGCGCTCACCGCCTCGGGGATCCCCGCGCACGTGGCGTTCGCCGCGGTCATCGTGTGGGCCTCGTCCGAGGGCTGCTCACCGCCGGGCGCCGCGCCCCTCTACGTGGCGGCGGGCATCGCCGACATCAACCCGGCGCGCATCTTCATGCCGGTCGCCCTCTACTACCTGGTGCCGTCCTACCTGTTCGGCGTGCTGATCGCGGTGGGCGCGCTGTGGATACCGGGCTGAGCGAAAAGGAGAACCTTCATGCGCACCTTCCTCCGTACCTTCCTCTCACGCACGACACGCGTCCTCCTCGTCGCCTTCCTCCTCGGCGGCTGCGCCGTGGTGGCGGGCCAGGTCGCCGCCATCGCCATGGGCGACCGGCACCTGATGGAGCTGTTCGGCACCGACGTCACCGACGTGGTGTGTGTCGTCGCCGGGGTCGCGGGGCTGTGCTCGTTCCTGGAGCCGTACGTGCGGGAGCCGGGCGGCCCCCCAGCCTAAAATCCACGTAAAAAGGGGCGGTTATGCTGGGGCTTCTTGTCCGGATTCGATGGGGGGCCGACCGAAGTGAACCGATCTGCCGTGCGGGTGATGGTGGTGGACGACGAGATTCTGGTGCGGGAGGGGCTGCGGCGCATCCTGGAGACCTTCGACGGCCTCGACGTGGTCGCGGTGTGCTCCGGGACGGCCGCCGCCGAGCAAGCGGTACGGCACCGGCCCGATGTCGTCCTGCTCGATCTGCGGATGCCCGACAGGGACGGCCTGACGGTCCTCGCCGATCTGCGGTCGCTGCCCGTACCGCCCGCCGTCGCGCTGCTCACCACGTTCGACGCCGACGAGCACCTGGACGCGGCGCTGCGCGGGGGCGCCATGGGGTTCTTGCTCAAGGACACGCCACCGGCCCAACTGGAGTACGCCGTCAAGGAGTTGGCGCGGGGCGGCAGCGTGCTCGCACCGCGCCTGGCGCGCACGGTCGTCCGTCGTTACGCGCAGGATCCGGGGGCCTTGACCGACCAGCAAGCCCCCGCGTCCCCCGACCTCACCGACCGCGAGCGTGACGTCCTCGCGCTGGTCGCCGAAGGGCTGTCCAACACCGAGATCGGGCAGCGGCTCTTCATCGGGACGACCACCGTCAAGGACCACGTCAGCGCGCTCCTGGTGAAGTTCGGGGTCGCCAACCGCGTCCAGGCCGCCGTCCACGCGCACCGTCTCGGCCTGGTCCCCGCCGACCCCGTCGTCGTCGGCGGCGCCGCGAGACGATGAGGTTGCACCGCCGCACCGCCGAGCGCGGGGTCGCGTCGCTGGCCTGCGCCGAACTGCTCACCGTCGCGGGCACCTTCGACCCGCTCGGGCTCGTCGTCTGCTCGGTGGCGCTGCTCGCCCTGCCGATGCGCCACCGCTTCCCGCTGAGCACCCTGGCCGTGACGCTGCCCGCGACCGTCACCGAGTTCCTGTGGCTGCCCGCCATGCTCGCGATGTTCGTGGTGGCCTGCCGGGCGTCGCCCCGGGTGATCGGGGGCTGTGGGGTGCTCCTGTTCACCGCCGCGCTGGTGCCCTGGCCGCCCGCCGCGCTCCTGGACCACTCCCGGCCCGAGGTCCTGACGATGGTCGAGGGCGCGGGACTGCTCAGCCTCGGCCCCGTCGTGCTCGGCCTGCTCATCAGGACCCGCGACGAACTCAGGCACCGCCTCGCGGACCTCGCCGCCACGCAGCACCGCGAGCGATGGCTCGAGTCGCAGCGCGCGGTGACCCGCGAACGCGCCCGGCTCGCCAGGGACATGCACGACACCGTCTCGCACCACGTCGGCATCATCGCCGTCCAGTCCGGCGTGCTCAGCGCCACCGAACGGGACGGGGCGCGCCGTGCGGACATCGAGGTCGTGCGCGAGCACAGCGTGCGGGCGCTTGAGGAGCTGCGGGACATGGTCGGCGTGCTGCGCGGCACGGACGCGGGCGCCGCGGCCGCCGTCGGCAGGACGCGCCTGGCGGACCTGCACGGTCTGACGGCCGAGAGCCTGCTCGACGTCGGTGTGCGCATCGCCGTGGCGCCGGGCACCTGTTGGGATCCCGCGCTGGAGGCGGTCGCCTTCCGCATCGTGCAGGAGGCGCTGAACAACGTCCGCAAGCACGCTCCCGGGGCGCCGGTGCAGGTCTCCGTCCTGACACCGGAGGGGCTCGACGCGCTGGTGGTGGAGGTCAGCAACGGGCCGCCGGGGGCGGACAGGACCGCGCCCGCGCTGCCGGTCGGTGGCCACGGTCTGGTCGGACTCCGTGAGCGCGCGGCGCTCGTCGGCGGCCACGTCGTCGCCCGCCCCACGGCCGACGGCGGCTTCACCGTGCGGGCCGAACTGCCGCTGTGAGCCGCTCCCCGGCCCACCCGTCATCCCGGCGCGCCGTGCCGCCCCCCCCAACTGGAGGGGGCCGGTGGACGGTTCCGGCCGACCGGCCGCCGGGGCCAGCATGGTCCCCGGCCGGAACGCCCGTGACCTGCGGCGTTCGGCCGATTCCGGACGGGGGGCCAGGACCGGCCCGCCGCGACACCTCAGACGCCGCCGCCCGTACGACGGTGCGGCAGGGGGAGAAGAACCAGCATGATGTCGACTCAGCAGCGCCCCGTGATCCGCCGTGCCTCACTGGTGGGCGTGGCCGCGCTCACCGCGGGCGCCCTGTTCGCCGGCGCCGCCCCGGCGCTCGCCTCGCACGCCGCGGAGACCCGCGCGGCGTCCGTCTCGGCCACGGAGCAGACGCCCGAGCTGACCGCCGAGCAGCTCCGCTTCATCGAGGACGGCATGGGTCCCGAGGCGATGGCCGAGCTGAACAGAGCCATCAGCCAGGGCGACGACGGCGAGATCCGTCCGCGCGCCTTCCCGATAGCCGCCGTGGCCATCGGCGCCGCCGCCTGGTGTGCCAAGGGCGCCGTCGCGAGCATCCCCACCTCGGTGCTCAGTGACGTCGCCGACGGCAAGTTCTCCGGCAAGGGCACCTACGTCAAGAACGCCATCATCGGCTGCCTCGGCGGCGAGATCGGCGGCGTGGTCTGGAAGTTCCTGCCCGGCTGGGTCAAGAACAAGGCCGTGTCCATGGTGGCCGCCTTCATCATCAAGTACATCCGCTAGCCACTCGTTCGTCCGCTACGCACCGGGATCCGCACACTCATGGCGTACCTCTTCATCCTCTGCTGCTTCGTCCTCCTCTCGGTGGTCACCCTGCTGGCCGCCCGCGTCGGCCACCGCGGGGAGGTCTGCGACCGCAGCGTCGGCTACGAGGTGCCGGACGAGGTCAAGCGCGATCCCGAGCTGCGCGCGAAGGCCAACCGCCTGGTCGCGCACTGGTGCACGGGGGCGGCGATCCTCAGCCTCGCCCCGCTGATCCCCGTCGGCAACGTGCTGTTCGCCGACGGGGAGCGCGCGATCGGCACCGGCGGTCTGCTGGCCTTCGCGGCGTACGGCCTGGTCGTCGTGGTCGTCGCGGGCTACCCGTTCGAGAAGATCAAGCACCTGGCGAGCTGAACGCACCGAGCCCGTGGCCCGGCCCCTGACCAGGGTCGGGCCACGGGCTCATGCCGTGGGACCGCGAGGGGCGCGGGTGCTCAGCCCGCGAAACGGGCCATCCACGCCTCGACCTCGTCCGCCGACCTGGGCAGGCCCGCCGACAGGTTCTCGTGCCCTTGCTCGGTCACCAGCAGGTCGTCCTCGATGCGTACGCCGATGCCCCGCCACTCCTCGGGCACGGTGAGGTCGTCCGCCTGGAAGTACAGGCCCGGCTCGACGGTCAGCACCATGCCCGGTTCGAGCACGCCGTCCACGTACTCCTCGTTCCTGGCCTGCGCGCAGTCGTGGACGTCGAGGCCGAGCATGTGGCCGGTTCCGGCCATGGTGAAGCGGCGCTGCAGGCCGAGCTCGTACGCCCGCTCCGCCGGTCCCTCGATGAAGCCCCACTCCACGAGGCGGGCCGCCAGGTGGCGCTGGGACGCCTCGTGGAAGTCGCGGTAGGCGGCCCCCGGCTTCACCGCCGCCATCCCGGCTTCCTGGGCCTCGTACACCGCGTCGTACGCCTTGCGCTGCACGGGCGTGAAGGTCCCGCTGATCGGCAGCGTGCGCGTGACGTCGGCGGTGTAGAGGGTGTGGGTCTCCACGCCCGCGTCGAGCAGGAGCAGGTCGCCGGGGCGCACCGGGCCGTCGTTGTCCGTCCAGTGCATGATCGTGGCGTGGTCGCCCGCGGCGCAGATCGAGCCGTAGCCGACGTGGTTGCCCTCCAGGCGGGCGCGGCGGAAGAACGTGCCCTCGATCCATCGCTCGGAGGAGGCGATCGCCCGGGAGAGCTCGCCGATCACGTCGGTGAAGCCGCGCACCGTGGAGTCCACGGCCTTGCGCATCTCCCCTATCTCCCACTCGTCCTTGACCAGCCGGAGATCGCTGAGGACCTCTTCGAGTTCCTCGTCGCGCTCCTCGTCGGTGGTGACGGCGGCCTCCAGGGCCGGGTCGATGCCCCGGACGATGCGGGTGGGCGCGCCGCCGCCCGCCGCGAGGTCCTCGGCCGCCGTACGGACGTCCCGGCAGGCGAGGCCGAGGACGAGCTGCGACTCGGCGAGCGAGCGGCGCCTGCCCATCCAGAGTTCGGCCGTGGGGCCGGTCCAGAACTCGTCGTCGTCCCTGCTGTCGCGCGGGAGCTGGTAGCAGTACGCGTCGTGGCCGCCGTCCGCGCGCGGTTCGAGGACGAGCGCGCCGTCGCGGGCCTGGTCCCCGGTCATGTGCACGTATCCCGAGTACGCGCGGAACGGGTAGGTGTCGTCGTTCGAGCGGACCTTGAGGTTTCCCGAGGGGACCACGAGGCGTTCGCCGGGGAAGCGCGCCGAGAGCGCGGCGCGACGGCGGGCCGCGTGCGGGGCCTGCTCGCCGAGGCGCAGGTCGTGCCGCTCGGTGTCCGCCCAGCCGGTCCGCATCAGCGCGGACAGTTCGTCGGAGATCCCTGCGTAGAGACCGTTCTTCCGGCGTTTCGCCACGTCGTACACCTTCCTCTGGTGGGTGCTGTCTGTTGTCCGGACGGTAGCCCTTGCCGCGCACCGCGGGGGCCGAGGAGTGCCAGTGGCACGGATCGGCCAACGCCGTCTCCCCCGGTCGCCGATAATGCGGATCATGACCAACGAGAAACTCGGCGACGCCCTGCGGCGTCTGGGGCTCGAACCCGCGGCGGCCCGGGTCTATCTGGCGCTCCTCGAACTGGCCCCCGCCCCGCTCGGCGCGGTGGGCCGGGCGTCCGGTCTCGACGGCGCCGATCTCGTCACGGCGTACGGCGCCCTTGTCGACGCCGGTCTGGCCAGTGCCGGGGAGGAGGGCGGGGACGTGGTGGCACCGGTGCCGCCCACCGCGGGTCTGGAGATCCTCGCCCGGCACCGGGCGGCCGAGGTCGAGGAGTCGCGCATCGCCGTCGGCGGCGCGTTCGAGTCGTTCCGGCGCCAGCGGCTTGCCGCCTACAACGACGATCTCGTCGAGGTCGTCACCGGCGAGGCCATCGGCCCCCGGATCAGGCACGCCTGGGCGAGCGCCCGCGAGCAGATCCGGCAGTTCGAGTCGCCGCCGTACTTCCCGCTGGCCGGTGCCACCGACGACGCGCTCGCCACCCTCGCGCGCGGTGTGACGCAGCGCGTGGTGTACGCCCGGGAGGCGCTGGAGCATCCCGGCCACCTCCAGGAGGTCATCGAGCCGTGCGTCAACGCCGGTGAGCAGGTCAGGGTGGCCGCGTCCGTACCGGTCAAGCTCGTGATCATCGACGAGGCGTACGCGCTCGTGTCCTTGTCGATCAGGGAGGCCGACGTGCACAACACCATGCTGGTCGTGCAGCCGTGCGGCCTGCTCTCCGCACTCATCGCCCTCTTCGAGCAGTCCTGGCAGAGCGCCCTGCCCTTCCACGGCGGCACCGCGCGCCCCGGTGGCCTGCCGCCCGCCGACCGGCGGCTGCTCTGGCTGCTCGCGGGCGGCGCGAACGACGACGTCATCGCCCGCGAACTGGGCATCAGCCGCCGCACGCTCTTCCGCCGTCTGCAGATCCTGATGGCCAGGCTCGGCGCCGCGAACCGGTTCCAGCTGGCCCTGCAGGCGCAACGCTCCGGGTGGCTCTGAGCGGCGCGCTGCCTACGATCGGTCCATGGCTCATGCGTCGAACGACCTCGTCGTGTCCCTGGCCGCCAACCCGCTGCGGCAACTGTCCCTGGAGCAGTTGCGCGAGCGCACGAGCATGAAGTGGCGCACGTACCCGGCCGATGTGCTGCCCCTCTGGGTGGCCGAGATGGACGTCCCGCTCGCCGATCCCGTGGCACGGGCGCTGCACGCGGCGGTGGAGCGCGGCGACACGGGGTATCCGGCGGGCACCGCCTACGCGGAGGCGTTCGCGGACTTCGCGGCGCTCCGCTGGGACTGGGACGGCCTCGCCGTCGCGCGCACCGCGATCGTCCCCGACGTGATGCTGGGCATCGTCGAGATGCTCAAGCTGGTCTCCGGACCCAGTGACCCCGTCGTCGTCAACTGCCCCGTCTATCCGCCCTTCTACCTCTTCGTGCGCAGCGACCGCCGACCGGTCGTCGAGGCGCCGTTGAGCGCGGCGGGCCGGATCGACTTCACGGCCCTTGCGGCCGCCTACCGGGACGCGGCGGCCCGGGGCGGGCGCCCCGTCCACCTCCTGTGCAGCCCGCACAACCCGACCGGCACGGTGCACACGGCGGACGAACTCTCCGAGGTGGCGCGTCTCGCGCGCCGGTACGGCGTACGGGTCGTGGTGGACGAGATCCACGCACCTGTCGTGGCCGAAGGGACCCACTTCGTGCCCTACCTGAGCGTGCCGGGCGGCGAGAACGGTCTGTCGTTGATGTCCGCGTCCAAGGCGTGGAACCTGGCGGGGCTCAAGGCCGCCATCGCCGTCGCGGGACCCGATGCCGCCGACGATCTGGCCCGGCTTCCCGAAGAGGTCAGCCACGGGCCGAGCCACCTGGGCGTCATCGCGCACACGGCGGCGCTGCGGGACGGCGGCGCCTGGCTCGACGCCCTGCTGACCGGCCTGGACGAGAACCGCCGCCTCCTCGCCGAACTGCTCCACGCCCACCTCCCCTCCGTCCGCTACCGCCCCGGCGATGCCACCTACCTCGCCTGGCTCGACTGCCGGGAAACCGGCCTGGGTGACGACCCGGCGGCCGCGTTCCTGAAGCACGGCCGGGTCGCCCTGAGCCGCGGCGCGGACTTCGGCCCCGGCGGGGAGGGCTTCGTGCGTCTGAACCTGGCCACGTCTCCGGAGATCCTGACGGAGGCGGTACGGCGGATGGCTTCGGCGAGGTGACGGGAACTCCACCGCGCCCGTAGCCGACCAACTCCACGTGAGGCCGCAGAGGTTCGGCGGCACGGAACCGGTGGACGGAGTCGTACGGCATGTCAGGAATGAAGCGGCGGAGCGCGTTGATGTCGGCGGCGGGCCTGGGGGCTTCGGCCGTCTCCTGGAGCGCGACGACACGCACCGCGTCGGCGACCGCACCGGACGGACGAAGGTCCCGGCGGCCGCTGCGCGTGCACATCGTCACGTTCGACGGCGCGGAGGAGTTGGACGTCTTCGGTCCCCTGGAGGTCTTCGGGGCGGCGGCCTCGATGGGACATCCGGTCGAGCCGCTGCTCGTCACGAGCGGCCGCCCCGGCAGATTCACGGCGAGCTTCGGCACGGACGTCGCCGTGCCGGGCGCCTGGGACCCCTCGGCGGCGGACGTGATCGTCGTCCCCGGCGGCGGCTTCCGCGACAAGGCGTCGCCGGGCGTCTGGTCCGAGATCAAGAAGGGCGTACTGACACGCGAACTGCGCCGAGCTGAACGCCCCTCGCTGACCCTGCTCGGCGTCTGCACCGGAGTGATCGTCCTGCACGCGGCCGGACTGATCGGCAACCGCCCCTGCACCACGCATCACCGCGCCCAGGACTACCTCAAGGCCCAGGGAGCGGACGTCCGCGCCGTCCGCGTGGTCGACGACGGCAACCTGGTCTGCGCGGGCGGCGTAAGCTCCGGCATCGACGGCTCGCTGTGGCTCCTGGAGAGGGAACTCGGCTCTCAAGTGGCTTCGAGTGTGGAGGCGTTGATGGAGTGTGAGCGGAGGGGGACGGTGTTGCGGACGGGGGGCGAGTAGACACGTGCGTGCGGCACGCCGGGAGGCGTGCCGCACGGTGTGTCCTCGGTTCCCGGGATCCCCCGAGTCACTGATCCCGCTCGGTCAGCTGATGGCCTTGTACCCCTCCCAGCCGTCGCCGACCTTGGACATCACGCTGTGCCCACTGCTGATGTCCAGATAGCGCCACAGAGTGTTGTCCTTGCGGGTGAACCAGAGGTCGAAGGCCCGTCCGCTGCCGTCCGCGTCACCCGGCGAGGTGATCAGGGGGACGGCGGTGGTGCCGAAGTTGGTGCCGGTGCGGAGCTTCGCAGCGTGGTCGGCGAGACCGTCGCCATCGTCGCTGGTGCCCCGGTACACGTAGAGGTCGCCGTTGGTGCGATCACGCGCACCCAGGTCGACGCGCCCGTCGCCGTTGGTGTCACCGGGGGCGAACAGGTCCATGTTCTTCCAGCCGTCGGCGCCGATCAGGATCGGCTCACGATCCGTGTCGAGCCGGTTGTCCGCCGCGCCGAAGTACAGCCAGAGCAGGCTGCCCTCCTTGACGAGGAGGTCCGGGTATCCCGCGGTGTCGGGTACGCCGTCGTCGTCGATGTCGAGCGGCCCGTCCACGTCACCGACGGCGAGAATCTGGTCGGCGCCGTTCCAGTGGCGGTTGGCCTCGTCGTAGACGGTGAGTTCCTGCCGGTCGCTGTCGTCACCCTCGCAGTTGGTGCAGGCGTATCCATAACCGTCGTTGGGGTGGAGCCAGAGGCGGTCGGTGTTCGACGCATCGTCGTGATCGAGGGCTATGAGGTCCTCGTAGGCGTCGCCCGTCCAGTCGCCTCGGTGGGTGAGCTTGGCGCCCCAGGTCAAAGCGGACGCGGTCGTGGCGGCCTCGGTGACCGAGCCATCGCCTGCGCCGTAGTACCGCCGCAGCGTGCCGTCCTTGTCGACCGCCCACAGGTCGGGGTTGCCGTCGCCGTTGATGTCGCCCGGCTTGTCGCTCGCCTTGGGGCCGTTGGCGTAGAAGATGTAGTCGGCGGCATCGGACTTGTTCCCGGCCTTGTCCAGGCTGCGGGCGTAGAAGTGGTTGCTGCCCGCGGTGGTCGGGGTCAGCTTCACCGTGCTGCTGCCGCCCGGGCTGCCGGGGGTCACGGCGCGCACGGTGGGGTCGGTGTCGGTCCAGTACTCGTACTTGGCCACGTCCCTCACGCCCCCGCTGGAGAGGGCGAAGGAACCCTGCGTACGCACACTGCCCGTGGTCGAAGGCCAGCCGTCGCTGCCCTCGGGGAACTGGCTGGAGTCGATGCCCGGCGGGGTGCTCGGCCGGTTGGGGTCGAAGACGAACCGGCAGCCCGCCTCACCCAGCGAGGGACTCCAGTCGGAGCTCGCCCTACCGTCGTCGGCCTGCGCCTTCCAGGAGAAGTTGCCGCCGGCGGTGGAGAGGTGCGGGGTGAGGACGGACTTGGGGACCTTCACCTTGGCGACGGTGCCCGAGGTGGCAGAGACGGTCTTGTCGAAGAAGACCTTGGGGCCGTCGTCGTGGTGTCCGGTGGCCCACAGGTGGAACTGCGCCTTGACGCTGCCGCCGTCCCTGTCACCGACCTTGGCGGTCAGATAGACGTCGGTGTTGCCGATCGTGCCGTAGGGGGCGACGTCACCGCAGCCCTTGCTGTTCTTCGTGCTGGGAATGGTGTTCAGGCCGGTGGGCGCGTTGGGCACGGTGTTGTACTCGGTGGAGAGCACCGCGGACTTGGCGGAGAACTTCTTCCACCCCCACTCGTCCGACTCGTTGTCGGCCTGCAGTAGCAGGGTCATGGTGTTCCACTTGCCCGACGCGGCGTCCTTGGCGGCGCGTGTGGTGTCGAACGCGAGGTTGCCGGCCGGGCAGTCGGAACTCCACCCCTTGGAGTCATTGACCGTGTCCAGCTTCTCCCGCTTGTCCGGCTGGTTGTTCCAGGTGGTCGACGAGCCGATGCTCGCGGTGCGGTAGAGGTTGACGGGCTTGGAGGTGCACGACCACGACCAGCTGTTCTTGATCCTGAAGGTCGACTTGATGACCTGCTTCTTGGTGCTCCACAGGTTCTTGGTGTTCATGCGGAAGTAGGAACGGCCCAGGCCGTTGGTCTCGTTCTCGTATCCGACACGCGCCGTGGAGGTGGACTCACCCGAGCCGCCCCAGCCCGCCCCGTTGTAGAAGGAGCTGTTGGGGTACTTCTTGTAGGCGAGCGTCCACGAGTAGCGGGAGCCCTCCACATAGGGGTCGATGTACACCGGGTAGGTGGTGTCCTTGCCGGTCATCAGCCCCGTGTCCGGCGTGAGTCGCAGACTGTCGTCCTTGATCTCGACCGGCATCGCGGCCTGCTGGGCGCCCCGCCCCGGCTCGAACTCGTCCGTCGCCCCGGGACCGACCGGCTCGTCGGCGGCCGCCTTGGACTTGAGGCCGGCCGGTGTGCTCGTACTGCTGTCCCACATCCGTGGGGTGGGTGCGGTGAAGAGCTCCTGACCACCTGCGTTGCGAGCGCTGAGGTTGCCGTGCGCGTCGGCGGTGACCCGCACGCCGTCGCTGGACATGGCGTACGTGATCGTCTTCAGGTCCGGATTGGCAGCGGCCTCGGCAGACTTGACCACCAGGAGCTGGGCGAATCCGGATGCTCCCGCCCGCAGCTTCAGGTCGACGTCGGGCAGGACGTCGGGGTAGGTGACGGTGTTCTCCGCGATGGTCGGCTCGGGCAGTGCGGAGGGCCAGGTCAGCGAGATGCTGCGGCCGTCGCGGGTGATGGTGGCCAGCGGCCCGGTGCCACCCCCGGAGAACTTCAGACCCACCGTGGTGGCCTCGGGGGTGATGGACCCGTCCGTACCCCGGTGCAGGCTGGTGTCGATGTCGACCAGCTTGTGGTCCTTGCGGACCCACTGGGCGGTGGCGAACCGCTCCTCGGTGAACGTTCCGGAGGGGTTGGCGAACACCTGTGATGCCTCGGTACGCAGGGGGGCGACCTCTACCGGCTCGCCGGTGCTTGCGGCTTCGGCGAGGGCCTTGCCTTGCTCGGCACTCGTATCGGCCGCGTGCCCCTGGTCCGTCGGGGCCGCAGCGGTGTCCATGGGAACGGCGGTCGCGGCGGGTGTGGCCGCCAGGAGCGGCACAGCCAGTGCGAGGGCCGTGGCGGCGGCCAGCGGGAGACGTCGGTACGCGGCTCTCGACAGCCGCTTCTGATGGGCTCTCATTACATTTCCTTCGCAAAATCCTGCACGTCGATCGTGCGTGTCAGCAAGCCCGACATTCGAAGCGAGTGGAGGGTTGTACCCGGATGCGACTTCTCCTGATGTTGACTCAAATCCTGGCCGTAGGCGCAAAGTTGACTGTTCCAATCAGGTCCAGACCTGAACAGAAGAGGGAATTACATACATAAATGGCGCCTGAAAATAACGGATCAGTAAATCCTCGAAAGCGATCATTACCACCCCTTCATAACTGCTAGGTTCCTTAGATCTTCATCATTGTGGACTTTCTGTGGGGTGGGATGGTGTCCGGTTTTCGGGCAGGGACGGTCGGACGTACCGATCGTGCGGTGAGCAGACGGATGCGGGCCGTGCGGTGGATCGCCGCGTCGCTGGTGGCTTACCTCGTGGCCGGGCTGCTGGGCGGTCCGGTGGCCGCCGCGGCCGAACTGACGCTGGCAAGGCTGAAGAACCCGGACCCGGTGCCGACCTCCCCAGTGAAGAAGCAGCGGCTCGCCAAGCCCGACCGGACGGCCGAGCACCGCTGGCAGGCCGCCCCGAAGAGCGCGTGGCCGAAGGCGGGCACCGCCACCGTCGCCGTGCCAGGGGCAGGACGGGCGAAGGCCGCCCCCGGGAAGCTGCCGGTCAGCGTCGGGCGACCCTCGTCCGGCGCCGAGGCCGCGAAGACAGCCGGTCCCTCGAAGGCGCGGATTCAAGTCCTTGACCAGAAGGCGGCCCGTTCCCTGGGCATCCAGGGTGTGTTACTCGCGGTGCGACCCGTCGAGGGCGCGAGGGGCGCGCTGGACGTCCGCGTCGACTACTCCGGTTTCCGGCATGCCTTCGGCGGTGACTGGGCCTCACGTCTGACCCTGCGTCAACTGCCGCAGTGCGCGCTCACCTCGCCCGGCACGAAGGGCTGCGAGGCGGGCAGCGCCCTGGACACCGACAACAACACCGGGAGCAGCGTCCTTTCGGCATCCGTCACGCTGCCCGCCGCCGAGCCCGAAGGGGCGCCGGAGAAGACCGCTCCGGTCACCGAAGCCCCGCAGGGAACGCGGTCGGCGACCGGCCTTGCCGCACAGGACGGCACGGTGCTGCTCGCCGTCTCCGCTGCGGCCTCGGGCGCCGCGGGCGACTTCAAGGCCAGCTCCCTCGCGCCGTCCGCGTCCTGGTCCGCCGGCGGTTCCAACGGCGGCTTCACCTGGTCGTACGACATCGACACCCCCGAAGTACCCGGGGGCACCGAACCTGAGCTGGGGCTGAGCTACAGCTCGCAGTCGGTGGACGGCCGCACCGCCGCCACCAACAATCAGGCGAACTGGATCGGTGACGGCTGGAGCATGGAGCCGGGCTACATCGAGCGCCGCTACGTCTCCTGCTCGGACGACGACAAGGACGGCAACGGCACCGACAAGAGCGGTGACCAGTGCTGGAAGAAGGACAACGCGGTCCTGAACCTGGGCGGCCAGAGCAACACCCTGGTCAAGGGCGACAAGAAGGACGAGTGGCATCTGGAGAGCGACGACGGCACCAAGGCCGTCAAGCTCGACAGCGAGGAACGCGGCAACGGCGACGACGACGGCGAGTACTGGCGGATCACCACCCCCGACGGCACCCGCTACTACTTCGGCTACAACCGGCTGCCCGGCTGGAGCGAGGGCAAGGCGCAGACCAACTCCACGTGGACGACGCCCGTGTTCGGCAACCACAAGGACGAGCCCTGCCACGCGGATGCCTACAAGGACTCCTGGTGCCAGCAGGCCTGGCGGTGGAACCTCGACTACGTCGTGGACCCGCACGGCGACGCGATGGCCTACTACTGGAACACCGAGACCAACCACTACGGCCGCAACGTCAACCCCAACACCGGTGATTCCACCGCCACTTCGTACGACCGGGGCGGCTACCTGGACCGGGTCGAGTACGGCCTGCGCTCGGACACCATGTACGGCCGGAAGGCTGCGGCCAAGGTCGACTTCAGCGTCTCGGAACGCTGCCTGACCGACTGCGGAACCTTCGACAAGGACCACGCCAAGAACTGGCCCGACGTGCCCTTCGACCGCTACTGCAAGGCGGACGAGAAGTGCAAGGACCGCTACTCCCCCTCGTTCTGGACCCGCAAGCGCCTCACGAAGATCTCCACCTCGGTCCTGACCGACGGCGCCTACAAGCCCGTCGACTCCTGGACCCTGGCCCACCAGTTTCCCGCCACGGGTGACGGCACCGACCCGGCCCTGTGGCTCTCCTCTATCACCCGCACCGGCCACACCGGCACCGGCGACGTGACACTGCCCGCCGTCACCTTCAAGGGCCAGCCGCTCGCCAACCGCGTCGAGGGCGCCACCACCGGCGGCAAGCCCGACCCGGTGCCCCCCATGGTGCGCTGGCGCGTCTACGGCATCGACACCGAATCCGGCGGGACCATTGGCGTCACCTACTCCGACCAGGACTGCAAGGCCGGGGATGTCCCCTCACCGTCGGCGAACAAGCGCCGCTGCTACCCGGTGAAGTGGTCACCGCCCGACGCCCCCGCCGCGGACTACGAGCCCTACCTCGATTGGTTCCACACCTACGTGGCCACCCAGGTGCTGGAGGCCGACAACACCGGCGACGCGCCTGCCAAGGAGACCGACTACACCTATCTCGACGGCATGGCCTGGGCCAAGGAGGAGGACGAGTTCACCAAGGCCAAGCACCTCACCTACGGCGACCGCAAGGGCTACGGCCGCGTCCAGGTCCGCACCGGCGCACCCGCGTCCGACAAGCAGACCCTCAAGGAGTACCGCTACTTCCGCGGCATCGACGGCGCCAAGGTCACCGACCACCAGAACGACACGGTCACCGACCACCAGGCGTTCGCGGGCATGACCCGCGAGGAAGCCACCTACAACGGCGACGGGGGCAAGCTGGAGACCGCCACCAGCTTCGAACCCTGGCACGGCGCGGCCACCGCCACCGACGCGCGCGGCGACCTGCCCGACCTCATGGCGTACGCCACCGGCAGCAAGAGCGAGCAGACCCGTACCGCCGTCGGCGACGGCTGGCGCACCACCAGGACCGAGCGCACCTTCGACGAGTACGGTCTGCCCCTCACCGAGTCCGACCTCGGCGACCTGGCCAGGAGCGGCGACGAGGAGTGCACCACCACCAGCTACGCCCGCAACGCGGAGGACAACCTCCTCACCCTGGTCAAGGAGGTCAAGAAGGTCGACGTGGCCTGCGACAGGACACCGTCGCTGCCCGCCGACCTGATCTCCACCGAACGGCACTACTACGACGACGCGACCAGCCTGGACACCCCGCCCACCAAGGGTGACGTGACACGCCTGGACGAGCAGAACGACAAGGGCACCGGCTATCTGACCACCGCCGCCCACGGCTACGACCAGCACGGCCGCGAGCTGACGGAGACCGACGCGAACGGCGTCAAGACCAGCACCACCACGTACAACCCGAAAACCATCGAGGCACCGAAGTCGGCGACCGTCACCAACAGCCTCGGCCACACCACCACCACGGAGTACGATCCGGCCCGTGGCGTGGCCACCGCCACCGTCGACGCCAACACCAAGCGAACCGATGCCGTCCACGACGGGCTTGGCCGCGTGCTGAAGGTGTGGAATCCCGGCTGGTCGAAGACGGACCACGCGACCCGGCCCTCGGTCGAGTACGGCTACACCATCTCCAAGTCCGCGGCGAACGCGGTGTCCACCAAGACCCTGCAGTACGACGGCTCGTACGCCACGAGCTATCAGCTCTACGACGGGCTGCTGCGCGGGCGCGAGACCCAGGCCCCGGCCATCGGCACGAAGAACCGCGTGGTCACCGAGACGCTGTACGACAGCCGAGGCTTCGCGTGGAAGACCTACGCGCCCTACTACGCCGAGGGCGCCCCGTCCGCCGCCCTGGTCAGGGGTGTGGTCAACAAGGTGCCCGCCGCGACGGAGAACCTCTACGACAGCATGGGCCGGGTCACCGATGCGATATCCCGCAAGTTCGGGGACGAGAAGTGGCGCACCAAGACGCTCTACGGGGGCGACCGGACCACGGTCGTACCGCCCAAGGGCGGCACCGCCACCACCACGGTGACCGACGCCCATGGGCGCACGACCGAGCGCCTGCAGTACACCGACGCCGAACGCACCACGTCACAGAAGACCCGCTACGAGTACGGCAGGTTCGACGAGCCCGAGAAGGTCACCGATCCGGCGGGCAACACCTGGACGTACTCCTTCGACGGGCGCGGCCAGCAGATCGAGAGCGACGACCCGGACAAGGGGCTCGTCAAGACGAGCTATGACAAGCTCGGCCGGACCACCTCCACCACGGACGAGCGCGGCGTCACGCTGACCACCGGCTACGACGACCTGGGCCGCAAGACCAAACTGGCCAAGGGCGACACGCTCCTGGCGAAGTGGACCTACGACACCGTCGCCAAGGGACAGCCCACCGCCGAGATCCGCTACGTCGACGGCAAGGAGTACAGCTCGGCGACCGGCTCCTACAACGATCTGTACCAGCCTCTGTCCAGCACCTTCACGGTTCCCGATGCCGCAGGCGCGACCGCGGGCACGTACACCTGGACGTTCGGCTACAACGACTACACCGGTCAGCAGGAATGGATCAAGCATCCGGCGGTCGGCGACCTTCCCGGCGAGCGGCAGACCACCGTCTACGGCGAGGGCAACCTCCCGCAGAAGACCACGGCGGGCTCCATCACCCTGGTCAACTCCACCTCGCACGACGTGTTCTCGCGCCCGGCGCGCACCGAGTTCGGCACCCTGGGCAAGAAGGTCTACAAGACCGAGGTCTACGACGAGCACACCGGGCTCCTGTCCCGGCAGACGACCGACCGCGACACCACCCCCCAGCGCATCGACGACACCACCTACGCGTACGACCCGGCGGGCAACGTCACCGGCATCACCACCGCCAGCGGACAGGGCGAGGGCAAGTCCACCGACACCCAGTGCTTCAGCAACGACGCCCTGGGGCAGCTCTCCGAAGCGTGGACCGCCAAGAGCGACTGTGCCAGTGGCCCTTCGACGAGTACGGTCGGCGGCCCCGACGCCTACTGGCAGTCCTTCGCGTACGACGCCATCGGCAACCGCACCGAGCAGACCGACCACAACTCCGGCGCCACCACCACGTACACGCAGCCCGAGCCCAAGACCGGCCTGCCGCACGCGGTGAAGGAGACCACCGTCAAGGGCGGCCCGGATGATGGGCAGAAGAGCGCCTTCAAATACGACGAGGCGGGCAACACCACCAAGCGCACCATCGGCGACCGCGTCCAGGACCTCACCTGGGACGACGAGGGGCACCTCGCGACCTTGACCGAGGGCGGGAAGAAGACCGGTTACCTCTACGACGCAGACGGCGACCGCATGCTCGCCAAGGACGCGGACGGCAGTCAGACCCTCACGCTCCCCGGCGACAACGAGCTGAAGATCACCAAAGCCGGTACGAAGGAAGGCACCCGCTACTACACCCACGAGGGCGAGACCGTCGCCGTCCGCACCGGAAAGGGCTTCTCCTTCCTCCTCTCCGACCACCAGGGCACGTCGATGGCGGCAGTGGCCATGACCACCCTCGCCATCACGCGCCGCAAGCAACTCCCCTTCGGCCAGACCCGTTCCAAGGACACCGAGCCCCTCCCCGGAACCCGCGGCTTCGTCGGCGGCACCGACGATCCCACGGGCCTGGTCCACCTCGGCGCCCGGGAGTACGACCCCGCCCTCGGACGCTTCCTCTCCGTCGACCCGGTCATCGACGTCGACGACCCGGCGCAGATGAACGCGTACTCGTACGCCCACAACAGCCCGCTCACCAAGTCCGACCCCGACGGACTGCGCCCCATGGGCCCCACCGACCACGGTCCGTCCGGCGACGCCGCCTGGGGAGCCGACCGCGGCATGTACGCGGGCTACCACTACCGCAACGGCAGGTGGGTCTGGAAGCAGACCCCGCGCAAGGGCAAGGTCTTCCGCCAGCGCTACACCGCGTACCGCTCGAACCCCTCCCACTACCTCATCGACGACCGCTACGCAGCGGAGCGCGCCCGCGCCTCCTACATCGCCCGCGCCAAGGCACAGGCCAAGGCCCGCGCCGAGGCGAAGCGGAAGGCCGAGGCCGAGCGCCGCAAGAAGGACGGCATCTTCGGGAACATCAGGAAGGGCAACTTCGGGGCCGCTTGGGACAATGCGACTGACAAGATGGACAACACAGTTGGCAGCGTCGACTGGTGGAAACACAAGGGGGTGGACATCGGAGTGGGTGCTGTCGCCACGATCGGTACCTCTGTCTGCATCGCCACGGTCGCCTGCGGCGCCGGACTGTTCGTGGTCGGTGCGGGGGCCGTATATGTCACCGGGCTGGGGGCACACATGGCAGTCGCATCGGATGAGGAACGTCGCCAGGGCGCCGGGCAGTACTTGTTCCGAACAGCTGTCGCCGAAGGAAAGGGGATCGCCATGGGGACGCTCTTCGGCCGGGGTGCGGCCGGTGCCTCCTTCAAGGGCGGAAACCTCGGATGGTCACGGTGGGCGGTAAAGGGCGGGCACGCCCGGATCAACAGCATAGTGACCGGACCGCGCCAAGGCGGGTTGCCCTATCTGTGGAAGCAATCTAGTTTGCGTTGGCGTAAGTAGCAGACTCGACATGTGATCGCTGTGCGAGGGAACCCGTAAAAGCCTTCCCTCGCACAGCGATCAGCCCAGAAAAGTAGAGAAGAATGAATAGGGATCACTGCGCGACACGCAACCACATCGAAGTCGACAGAAGCCGGGATCTACCGCCGAGGCCGACCCCTCTCAGTACTTACAAGGTACTGCGTGGATGCCGCATCGGACTTGCCGCATGGCTCGCAGTGACGATCGCCGCTTCCGTATTCCTCGGCCCCCTTGGCGGACTATCGGTGGCAGCTCTTTTCCTGTGCTTCTTCATAGCCTTCTTCCTCTTCCGGAAGACCAAGGGACATACAGTCAAGTGCAGCCTCCTTGGGGCTCTTTCAGGTAGCCTCCGCGTAGTGGACATGGTGTCCTGAATCCCTTTGCACAGCCATCTCATCCAGCCACGAAGGGTGCCAAGTTGGACACGTTGCTCGGATTCGCACTTCTGGGAATACTTGCGATCCTGACCACGAGAGTCGTTACCAAGATCACCCGGAAGAGGGCGGTCGCTCGTTCAGAAGCGCTTTCCGAGTCCGAGACCGTGGCAGTCCCGTGCCGCGTCTCCTGGAAGTCAAAGACCGGGCGAAAGTCTTCTGTCTACGGGAAGGTCAGGATCAGCGGCGACGGATCACTGTGTTTCGACCGCCGGTTCCACGCCCCCCTTCCGGTGCCGAAGGGTGGATCGATTCAGGTCGAGGAGAGCTGGCGTCCGGGAAATTCCGTCATCACCTATACGACTCCCGACGACCGGATCCAGATCCTCGCGAGTTCCGTGGATACCGAATCCCTCGCTCGGTCTCTCGCGGCCCGACGCGATTGAAACCCGATCCCAGTGGCGTGCCTGCCGGCCGGACACCGAAAGCACCACCCTCCCCGTCCTGAAAAGCACTATTGACCACCGATCACCCTCTGCGTCAGCGTTCCTCACCGCGGCCCGCGTCCCGGAACCCGCTACGCGGTGCCGGACGTGGGCCCGCGGTCCTCGTCACCGGCGCCCAGGAGCGCCTACATGTCCAACGAACAGCACCTGTTGAAGGTCTACAGCGATCGCACCTATCTGCACACCACGACCGTGCGGCACCAGGGCACGACGGTCGCCTTCGCCATGGACGACAACCGGCACCTCTTCTACTCGGTGCTCGACCTGAGCGCCCACGACGAGACCAAGGGCGAGCTCGACGCGGCGTACTGGTCGGAGAATCCGCTGGCGCTGCGCTTCCCCGCCGAGATCACGGAGGTCGGGTACGCGGTCGCGGGGGCCACCGCGCTGCCGGTGGTCAAGCGCGGTGGGCGCACCGAGGCGGCAGCCGGAGAGCGGCTCGGCGACGACGGGGGAGACGGCTTTCTGTCGGTCACCGCGCGATTAACCGCCGCCGCGCCGTTCCAGGTCCTCTCCGACGGCACCCATCTGGTGGTCCTGCACCAGTCGGTGGGGCGTGACCACGGCGACGCGGTCTTCGCGTTGGCGGGCGGCGGGTCGGCCGGGGACGCGGCCCGCGCGGACCTCGCGGTGGACCGGGAGGGGGCGAAGGTCCCGCTGGTCTCCGACACCCGGTTGTGCGACCGGTTCCTGCTCGCCGAGGGCAGGCTGAAGCCCGTCCTCGAGGTCCGCTACCGGCGCAGTCGGCACCGGACGCGGCCCCATTCGGCCAAGGACCGTCTCGGCACGACGGACATGGAGGGGCGTCCCTTCCACGAGCCGACGCACGAGCTTTCCTTCGTACGGAAGGCCGGTTCACCGCCCTGCTGCTGCCGACCGCCGTGCACGGGCAGCAGCGCTGGCAGTTCTTCGCGCACAACGACGCCAGTGGACGCATCGACGCCTTCAACGTCGAGCAGGGCAAGGACGGTCTGTTCAACCCCAGGGGTCCCAGGCGTTCACCAGCCCCGACCCGCGCACCAGGACGCGGTGTACGAACGAGCCCCCGGCACCTGCCCGTTCACCGCTCTGCCGCTGGTGCCGGTGGCGAGCGCGGAGGGGCACGCGGGCACGGCGATGTCGTTCGACGGCGGCGACGAGGACCACGCGGAGACGGCCAAGCACCTCGACCGGAGCGCGACCGACTTCACGGTGGAGTTCTGGGCGCGCCGCACGGCCACGGGCGGCCGCGAGGACTTCGTCATCGGCCATGGCGAACACACGGGTCGCGACCGCAGGAGCCTGCACATCGGGTTCCGTGCGGACGACACCTTCGCGTTCGGCCTGTACGCGGACGACCTGGGCAGTGCGCAGCCGTACGCGGACACCGACTGGCACCACTGGGCCTGCGTGTTCGAGCGGGGGACGCGGCAGCAGATCGTCCACCGGGACGGGGTCGAGGTGGCGCGGCGCACCGCCACCGGAGCGTACGAGGGGGTCGGCAGCCTCGTCCTCGGCAAGGGCCTGTGGAGCACAGACGCGCGGAGCTCGACGAGGTCCGGATGTGGAGCCGGGCCCGCCCAGGGGACGAGGTCAAGCGCGACCGGGGCACCCGGCTCGTCGGGAACGAGCCGGGTCTGCTGGCCTACTACCGCTTCGACGAGGGCAACAAGGACTGGCTCTACGACCAGACCGACAACGCCTTCCACGCCGAACTCTGGGGCAGCCTGAACTGGGTCGCGTCGAACGCGCCGATCGGCGACCGTCCTGGATTGCGGCACGACAGCTTCGCGGTGGCCGGGCGCACTGCCGTGTCCGGCCTGTCCGCCGTGCTCTACCACCAGCAGGAGGAGGCCCTCGCGGGGTACGGGAAGGCGAATCGACCCGTGAAGCGCCAGGCCAGGGTCCTGCTGCCGTACACGGCCGGGGGGCGCAGCGGCGACGCGGGCGAATCCCTCCTCGCCGCGGTCGACTTCGGGGTGGGCCGCGACGGGCGGCTCGCCCAGGCACCGGGTGAGCTCAGCCTGCCGATTCTGCAGCGGCCGCAGTCCAGCGACGACGTGGAGCGGATCAGCGAACTGGACGCCCGCAGCACGCAGTTGGCGCGGGACGTGGTCGCCAAGGAGACGGCGGTGCAGCGCCTGGTCCAGGAGGCCGCCGCGCTGCCCGATCTGGAGCGCGAACGGGACGCCGCGCGCGGCGAGCTCGAACAGGACCAGCGTGCCTGGAAGTATCACCTCCGCTTCCGCCGCAAGCGGGACGGCAACGACCAGTACATGGCGATCGAGGGCGACCGCACGGACGCGGAGGCCCCGCTGATCAGGACGGCCGACAAGGCCACGGCAACGACGCTCTGTGGCGTCGACGAGCTGGAGACGATGGTCTGGGACAAGCCCCTCCTCGCGATCCGCAACCTGCGCAGCGGCCTCACCGTGCATCTATCGCGCGGCAGCCGCGACGACAACGTGCCGTTCGTGCAGCGCCCGCACGACCCGAACGCCCGTGCCGCGCAGTTCTCGACAGCCAAGCGCTACGCCGACGAGTACGGGCGGGCGTGCGGGACGATCTGCGGCCCGCGTCACGGCGTACGTACGAGCGGTTGACCACCGCCGAGGCGAAGCTCACCGCGCTGCGCACCGAGCGCGACCGCATTCCGCACGCTCAGCGCGCACTCCTCGCGCTCAAGCAGGAGTTGGCGCAGGCCCGGGAAGAGCTCGGGCGGCTCACCGGCGGGCTCAAGAGCGACGACGACATCGCGCTGCCCGTGCCGCAGCTCAGCCTGGGCCGAGGCGGCCTGAGCACGTCGGGCGCACTGCTCGGCTTCGCCCGCACCGCCGAGCGGCCGTTCCTGCTCGACAGCGCGACCGGCAACGTGGTGCTGTACTTCCGGGGCGTCAGCGGACAGTTCTTCTCGGCGTACTACGACACCCGGGTCACCCGGGGCTCGCGCCGCTTCGAGGCCGACGGCGGGCAGGGGCTGACGTACACCGTGCGCGACGCGGGCACCGACCCCGCCGAGCTGCGCCTGCGCACCAAGGCGTACGAGCGCGAGAGCGACCGAGTCCGGATCTACATCCAGCGCGGCGAGGAGTCCGAAGACTGGCGCGAACTGCCGCGCAGGGCAACGGACTTCGCCGCCACCCTGAACGGCGTACCGGAACGGCCCCTGAAGCTCGGTCTCGTACAGCGTGTCTAAGACAAGTCAATCGAACTGGCCGAGGCCCTCCCCGTCGACGTGTCCGAGGGCACGTTCCTCACGGTGGGCGGACAACCGCAACGTCACGTTCACCCATCCGGGCGCCAACCCGCGGGCCAGCTCGCGTCTGCTGTTCGCCGATCCCCACGAGACAGAGCTCGTCCCGCTCGGCGAAGTGCCTGACCTGGTGCCCGGCCACGGCTGCCGCTGGCGGGCCGACAAGCCGGGGCGAGCCTTCGCGTTCGACGGCAAGGGCAGCTTCCTCGCCCTGCCCGAGAAGCAGTGGAAGCAGACGGCGGTCGGCGGCGATCTGACGGTCGAGGCATGGGTGAACCCCGACCGGGTGTCGGGTCCCGCACGCATCGTGCACGCGAACACCGGCCAGGAACCGTGCTCGCCACCACCCTGCCCACCGCGCTCTCCTTCGACGGCAAGCGGGGCGTGGCCACCACCGAGGCTTCGTTCAGCCTGGCCGACACCAGTTTCACGGTCGAGTTCTGGGCGCGGATGCCCGCGCCGTCCGGCGGCAAGCAGCAGTTCCTCGTCGGTCACGGCTCGTCCTCCCGTACCCCCAAGGAGGTCCTGCACATCGGGTTCCGGGAGAACCGTGCCTTCACCTTCGCCTTCTACGCCGACCTCAACACCGCTGAGCAGTACACCGACACCGACTGGCACCACTGGGCGTGCGTGTACGACAAGGGGCGCGCCCAGGTGATCTTCGGGACGGGGCCGAAACGGCCCGCCGCACGATCACCGACGGCTACCGGGGCAACGGCCGATTCAGCTTCGGCAGTTCCTTCGCGGGGTGGGTGCCCGACTACGCCCGGGTGGACATGGACGAGGTGCGGCTCTGGACGGTGGCGCGCTCGGCCGCCGCGGTGCAGGCGCGGATGCGCCAGCGGCTCACGGGCGGTGAGAGCGGCCTCGCGGGCTACTGGCCCGCGTACGAACCGGCCGCCCTGGTCAACGGGAGGCCCGGCGTCGAGGACCGCTCCGCGCAGGGCAGACACGTCGTTCTCACCTACCCGGACAACGTCACGACCGCTCTCTCCCCGCTGGAGGAGAAGACCGACGGGTACCGGATCGTGGCCTCGGTCGGCGACCGCCGCATGGCGTCCAGGGAGCTGTTCCCGCCGAACGAGTGGACCCATCTGGCCGCCGCCTACGAACAGTCGTGGGCCGTCGAGCTGGCCGAAGGCACCCATGTGGAGGTGGCCGACGACGACGCGCTCGATCTGATCGGTGACCTCACCGTCGAGGTGTTCTGCCGTGTCGACGTGCTCGGCGCCGTTCAGGGCCTGCTGTCGAAGGGGCGTGCCGCCGACGGGCGGCAGCCTCCCGTACCGGCTGCTCGTCCTGCCCGACGGGCGGCTCGAGTTCGCCTTCGAGGCAGCCCGGCGGCGAGCCGCGGCGTTACGCGTCGGCCGAGGCCCTGACCGCCGGGGCGTTCCACCGCATCGGCGTCGTCCGCAAGGGCGGCCGTGCCGTGCAGGAGCGCAAGGGCACCAAGGAGGCCACCGCCGTCGGGCCCGACGGCAAGCCGGTCCCCCCCAGAGCGTGGAGCTCGTGGAGGCGGTCGACGTCCACGAGTGGCAGGACATCCGCTTCCACGTCGACGGACGGGAATTCGGCGCGGACCGCTACGACGGTCCTGGGCCCCGGGGCAACAACGGCCCGCTCGACATCGGCCGGGCCTGCGAGGGCGAGGACGTCCGTCCGCTGACCGTCACCGTCGCCGAGGTGCGGCTGTGGAGCACCGCCCCCGACGCGGCCCGTCTCGGCACTCCCGTGTCCCCGCACGACCGGGGCCTCGCCGCCCACTGGCGCTTCGAGGAGAACGCGGGCAACGCGGCGTCCGATGCCACGGGTTCGCATCCCGCGCGGCTGCGCGGCGCCCGGTGGGTGCGCAACCCCGACCCTCGGGGCAGTTCCTTCCGCCTCTACCGCAACGGCACCCCGGTGGCCTGCGACCCGCTGGCGAACGCCGAGTTCACGGACGTCGGCGACCGGCAGCTCACGCTCGGGGCCCGGCTCAAGCACGGACGCGGCGGCCAGGCGTACTCCGGTGTCCTCGAAGACGTGCGGATCTGGCGGACCGCCCGCACCCACAAGCAGGTTCTCGACAACCTGTTCACGCGGCTGACGGGCGAGAAGCAGGACCTGATCGCGTACTGGCCGTTCGACGACGTCTCCACCCGGACAGCGACACGTCCGACGAGGCCTCGGTCATCGAGCTGACCGAGGCGGAGGAAGTGGTCCATTCCCTCTCCTGGGCCAAGGAGCGCAGCGTGGACGCGGCGTTCGGGTTCGCGCTGTCCTACGAGGTCGACGTCGACATGTGGATGATCACCGCGCCGCTCGGCTTCGGCGTCGCCAAGTCCCTCGCCAAGGCGAACGTCTCGGTCGGCGTGCGCGGCAGCCTGGAGTTCTCCAACGGCTGGGCCGAGGAGACGGCCGTCTCCCAGGGCACCAACACCGCCCGCGCCACCAAGGTCTCCCTCACCGGGCGCTGGGAGAACTCCCTCGACATCCTCAACCGGTCCGTCGGGCGGCGCTTCGTGCCCGCCAACACCGGCTTCGCGGTTGTCCAGTCCCAGACCGCCGACGTCTTCGCGCTGCGCCTCGCGCACAACGGAGCCCTGGTCGCCTACCGCATCCAGCCCAACCCCGACATCCCCAAGGACTGGAACGTCATCCCCTTCCCGCTCAACCCCCGCTACACCAAACAGGGCACCCTGGACGGCGCGGTCGGCTTCGACGAGAACGGCAAGGTCCTCGACCCCGACTACGCAGGCGCCCAGGGACGCGGCGAATACAGCTACTACAAGCCCCGCGAGGCGTACGCGATCAAGAAGCGCATCCAGCGCGACCAGCAGCGCCTGGCGAGCTACTACGAGAGCGTGTCCACCGAGACCCACACGGCCGATCCGACCGCCGAGCGCGCGGGCCGGGTGCTCGGCGGGGCGATCGGCTCGGACGCCTCGCCCGCGCAGGGGCGCGACACCGCCGACAGCGCGACCGGCGCCGGGTTCTCGCGCCGCGACCTGGTCAACACCTATGTGTGGACGGCGGCGGGCGGCTTCTTCGCCGAGACGACCGAGACGGCGGACGTGGTGAGCGAGACGACGTCCGGCTCCTACTCGCTGTCCGGTTCTACGGGTGCCTCGCTCGGCACGTCCTTCGAGGTATTCGGCGTCGGCGTCAACGCCCAACTCGACGCATCGGTCGGCGGCGGCATGAGCACCACGCGGGCCGGGGGCAAGGAGGCGACCCGTTCCTTCGGGCTCACCGTGCAGTGCGCGCCGTCGGGCAACCTCCAGAGCTACGACGAGCACCGCAAGCCCGTCTTCGACCGGGCGGGGCAGCCGGTGAAGGCGCCGGGCAAGGTCGACGCGTACCGCTTCCTCTCCTTCTACCTCGGGGAGGACAGCGAGCACTTCGACACCTTCTTCCACAAGGTCGTCGACTCGGTGTGGCTCGCGGGCGACGGCGATCCGAACGCGGTCGCCCTGCGCCAGGCCCGCCAGTCCGACAGGAAGCCGCCGTGCTGGCGGGTCCTGCACCGGGTGACGTTCGTCAGCCGCGTCCTGCCGTCCGTCCCCCCGCAAGGAGCGGCGCCGCTGGAGCGGGCCATGCGCCAGCTCGACGTGGAGAGCCACTACGAACTGATCCGCCGTCTCGGCCCGTACGTCAAGAGCGCCGCCACCAGCAGGACCGAACTCGCCACCGCCGTACGCGGGGCTCTGGACGCACACCTGCCCGAACTGCTCCCGCACGCCGCTGACGTGACGGACTTCCTCGGCCAGTACTACGGCATGGAGTGAGGCTCACGCTCATGGGCTGACGCCCTCCCCCGACGGCGGGGAGCCGGGTCACACCCCTCCGGTTCCCGTCGTCGACGGCTGTGCCGTCGAGCCCCGCACCACCAGCTCCGGCTCGAAGAGCAGCTCGCCCGGGTTGTCCTGGGCGCCGCCCTGGATCTGGGCGCAGAGCAGGTCGACCGCCGCGCGGCCCATCGCCTCGATGGGCTGTCGCACCGTCGACAGGGGCGGCTCGGTGCAGGTCATGAAGGACGAGTCGTCGAAGCCGATGACGGACAGGTCGGCGGGGACGGAGAGGCCGCGTCGGCGGGCCGCCCTGATCGCTCCGAGGGCCAGCGGGTCGCTGCCGCACACGATGCCGGTGACGCCCCGCTCCAGGAGGCGTCCGGCCGCGGCCTGGCCGCCCTCCAGGGAGAAGATCGAGCGCTCGACGAGTTCGTCGGTCAGCTCCGCGCCCGCCGCCCGCGCCGCGAGGCGCGCGGCCGCCAGCTTGCGGCGCGACGGCTCGTGGTCCGAGGGGCCGATCACCAGGCCGATCCGCTGGTGCCCGAGCGAGGCGAGGTGGCGCCAGGCCTGTTCAACGGCTACGGCGTCGTCGCACGCGACGCAGGGGAAGTCGAGGCCCTCGACCGCCGCGTTGATGAGGACGACCGGGATGTTGCGCTCCGCGAGCAGGTGGTAGTGCTCGTGCGGCGCGTTGGCCTCCGCGAAAAGGCCACCGGCGAAGACCACTCCGGAGACCTGCTGCTGGAGCAGCAGGTCCACGTAGTCCGCCTCCGCGGCGCCCCCTTTGGTCTGCGTGCACAGCACGGGCGTGAGCCCGCGCTGGGCGAGCGCGCCACCGATGACCTCGGCGAACGCGGGGAAGATCGGGTTCTGCAGTTCGGGTATGACGAGGCCGACCAGGCGTGCGCGCTCGCCGCGCAGCTGCGTCGGGCGCTCGTACCCGAGGACGTCGAGCGCCGTGAGGACGGACTGCCTGGTCGCCTCCGAGACACCGGGCCGCCCGTTGAGGACACGGCTGACCGTCGCCTCGCTCACCCCTACCTTCTTGGCAACCTGTGCAAGTCGTCGCGTCATGCGCGCAAGGCTAACGCAAGAAGGCTGGAGGTATACGTCCGGTACTTGCTCGTTGTCGTCGGCAAACTGCGGTCATGTGCAGGCCAGTTGCACGGTCTGTCGTCCGGGCCGACCGGTGTCACGCCCGCAGCCACACCGCCGTATCGTTCGGCAATCTCCCCTGTTCGTCCAGGGGTCCGCTCGTCAGGATCAGCTCCTCGTACGCGAGGAGTTCGACGCTCCGGCCCGAGAGGTTGACCACGCAGCGCAGTCCGTGGCCGCGCGCGAAGGCCAGCACTCCCTCCCGCGAGGGCAGCCACGTCATGGGGCCGTCCCCGAAACCGGCGCCCGTGCGGCGCAGGCGCAAGGCCGTGCGGTAGAGGGTGAGCATCGAGTCCGGGGCGGCGCTCTGGCGGTCCACCGCGTAACGCGCCCAGTCGGCGGGCCCCGGCAGCCAGGGCTCGCCGCGCGAACCGAAGCCGAAGTGGGGCGCGTCGGCGACCCACGGCAGCGGTACCCGGCAGCCGTCGCGGCCGGGGTCGGTGCCGCCCGAGCGGAAGTGCATGGGGTCCTGGATGCGGTCCCGGGGGACGTCGGCCTCGGGCAGGCCCAGTTCCTCGCCCTGGTAGAGGTAGACCGAGCCGGGCAGGGCGAGCGTGAGCAGGGCTGCGGCCCGTGCGCGCCGGGTGCCGAGGGCCAGGTCGCTGGGGGTGCCGAACGCCTTCGTCGCGAAGTCGAAACCGGTGTCGGCGCGGCCGTAGCGGGTGACCGTGCGGGTCACGTCGTGGTTGCACAGGACCCAGGTGGCGGGCGCGTTGACGGGTGCGTGCTCGGCGAGCGTGTCGTCGATGGTGCGGCGCAGCCGGTCGGCGTCCCAGGGGCAGCTGAGGAAGGCGAAGTTGAAGGCGGTGTGCAGCTCGTCGGGGCGCAGGTACCGGGCGAAGCGTTCGGCGTCGGGAAGCCAGACCTCGCCGACGAACACGGCGTCGTACTCGTCGGCGATCGCCCGCCATGAGCGGTAGATATCGTGGAGTTCGTCCTGGTCGACGTACGGGTGCGGGTCGACCCCCTCGGTGAAGTCGGGCAGCTCCGGGTCCTTGGCGAGCAGTGCGGCGGAGTCGATGCGGACGCCTGCGACCCCGCGCTCGAACCAGAAGCGCAGGACCTCCTCGTGTTCCCTGCGGACCTCGGGGTGCGCCCAGTTGAGATCGGGCTGTTCCGGCGTGAACAGGTGGAGGTACCACTCGCCGTCGGGAACGCGGGTCCAGGTGGCGCCGGAGAACTGCGAAGGCCAGTCGTTGGGCGGGAGTTCGCCGTGGGCGCCGCGGCCGGGGCGGAAGTGGAACAGCTCGCGTTCGGGGCTGCCGGGGCCGGCGCTGAGCGCGGCGCGGAACCAGGCGTGCTGGTGCGACACGTGGTTGGGGACGATGTCGACGATGACCTTGATGCCGAAATCGGCGGCCTCCGATATGAGCTTCTCGGCATCGTCGATGGTGCCGAACGCCGGGTCGATGGCGCGGTAGTCGGCGACGTCGTAGCCGCCGTCCACCAGTGGGGAGAGGTACCAGGGGGTGAACCACACGGCGTCCACGCCGAGTTCGGCGAGGTAGGGCAGGTTGGCGCGGACGCCCGCCAGGTCCCCCGTGCCGTCGCCGTCGCCGTCCGCGAAGCTTCGGGGGTACACCTGGTAGATGACTGCGTCGCGCCACCAGTCGTCGGTGCGGGACGCGGGAACAGCTGCCACGTGACGGTCCTTTCGGGCAGGTGGGTTCTGTCAGCCCTTGAGGCTTCCGGCGGTGAGGCCCGCCATGATGCTGCGCTGGAAGAGGAAGAACACGATGATCATCGGGATGCTGGCGATCACGAGACCGGCCATGATCTGGTTCTGGGTCACCGCTCCCGCGGTCTGCGAAAGGCCCACGCTGAGCGTCATCTTCTCGCTGTCGGGAAGGACGAGCAGGGGCCAGACGAAGTCCTTGAAGACGAGGACCACGGTGAAGAGGGACACCACACCGAGGATCGGCCGGGAGATCGGCAGGATGATCGACCACAGGACGCGCCACGGCGGCACGCCGTCGATCTCGGCCGCCTCGAGCAACTCGTTCGGTATCGAGTCGAAGAAGCGCTTCAGCAAGAAGACGTTGAAGCCGTTGGCGGCGACGGGGAACCAGATCGCCCAGGGCGAGTTGAGCAGGTGCCAGCCGAGGATCGGTACGTCGGTCACGGTGATGTAGGCCGGGATCATCACGACGATCGGCGGGATCATGAGCGTGGCCAGCATGCCCGCGAGGATCGCGTTGCCGAACATCGGCCGGAGCTTGGAGAGCGCGTACGCGGCGGACACGTCGACCGCGAGCGCGAAGAGCCAGGCGCCGACGGCGTAGAACAAGGTGTTCCGCAACAGCGTCCCGATGTCGAAGAGTTCCCAGGCGTCGGCGAACACCGAGAAGTCGGGTGACTCGGGGAAGAGCGTGGGCGGTGTCCGGGCGATCTCCTCGCCCGTTTTCATCGCCCCGGTGACCATCCAGTAGAGCGGGAAGACGAACACCAGGGTGAACACGGTCACGGTGGCGGTGAGCAGCGCCCAGTAGATCCTGCTGCCCCTGCGGGATCGCAGTTCCAGGGGCGAGACGATGGTCCTGGTCGCCGCGGGGCGGCGGTCGGTGGTGTTCGGCACGGGCCTACTTCTCCTCTCGGGTCAGCCTCAGCTGCACCGCGGCGACCGCGAGCAGGACGAGCATGAGCATCAGGCCGAGCGCGCTGCCCGCCCCGTAGTTGCCGCCGTAGACGAAGGCGTACTGGTACATCAGGTAGGCGACGGTGACGGTCGCGTTCTCCGGGCCGCCGCCCGTGAGCATGTAGGGCTCGATGAACACCTGCATGGTGGCGACGATCTGGAGCATCAACATCAGCGTCAGGATCAGCCGCGTCTGGGGAATCGTGACGTGCCGGATCCGCTTGAGGATGCCCGCGCCGTCGAGCTCCGCCGCCTCGTAGAGCTCCCCGGGGATGTTCTGGAGGGCCGCCAGGTAGATCAGCACCCCGGCCCCCAGGTTCATCCAGGTGGAGACGATCACCAGGGAGAACAGCGCGGTGCTGGTCGAGTCGAGCCAGGCCAGCGTCGGCAGTCCGACGGCGTCGAGCGCCTGGTTGAAGAGGCCGGGCCCCGGATCGTAGAACCAGCGGAACAGCAGCACGGAGACGATCGGCGGCAGCATCACGGGCAGGTAGACCACGAACCGGAGATAGGCCCGGGCGTGCCGCAGTTCGTTGAGCACGACCGCGACGGCGAAGGGCACCACGTAGCCGCAGAGCAGCGCGAGGAGGGTGAAGACGAACGTGTTCCGCCAGGCCTCGCCGAACGCGGGATCGTTCACCACCGTACGGAAGTTGTCGAGCCCCACCCAGGACGGCTCGTCCACGAGGTTGGTCTGCTGGAAGCTGAGGACGACCTCCCTGACGATCGGCCACCACGCGAACAGCGCGAAGCAGAAGAGCGCGGCGCAGAGGAATCCGTAAGCGGTCAGGTTCCGTCGTGCCGCCCTGCGCCGCTTCGTCGGTGGCCGACGCCTCGGCACGACCTGCCGCTCCGGCGCGACCCGCCGCTCTGTCGCGACCTGCTGTTTCGGCTTCGGCTTCACGGTGAGTGTGCGCATCGGATCAGCGCCTGGCCAGGATCGAGTTCGCCTTGGACTCGGCGTCCGCGAGCAGCTTGTCGACGTCGGCGCTCTCCCGCGTGAGGACGGCGGACATGGCGACGTCGAGCACCGCGTACAGCTCCTGGGCCTTCTCCGGCTCCGGCTTGGGCGTGATCCCCGGGGCGGCGTCGACGTAGGGCTCGTAGTTCTTGACCGGCAGGACGGCGTTGGCCTTGCGTCCTTCGGCGATGGCCTTGCCGGTCGGGGAGTCGCCCATGTAGTCGTTGTTGGGGACGCCCACGGCCTCACCGTTGGCCTTGCCGCGGGCGAAGTCGAAGCGCCCCTTGCCGGGCGTGTTGAACTGGAAGTCGATCCACTGCAAGGCGGCCTTGGTCTGGGACGGGCTCGCCTTGGGATTGATCATGTACGCCTCGCCGCCCGCCAGGGACGCCTTGCCGCCCGGCACACCCGTGATGCCGTAGTCCGCGGCCTTCCCCTGGAACTTCTGCGTCACGTCGGTGATGACGTCCGGAGCCCCGAGCATCATGCCGGTCTTGCCCGCCGCCATCTGCTGCATCAGCGACTCCCAGCCGATCAGCACCCTGCTGCCGACGCTGTCGTCCTTCCAGCGCATGTCGTGCAGGTTGTGCAGCACGGCCTTGCCCTCGGCGCTGTTGAAGGCGGCCTTGCCGTCGGTGACCATCTCACCGCCTCGGCTGAACAGGGCCTGCGCGAAGTGCCAGCCGCCGGTGTTGCCGCCGCCGTACTCGCCGTACCCGACGTATCCGTCACCCAGGTCGGCGATCTTCTTCGCGGCGGCGCGGACCTCCTCCCACGTCCTGGGCGGCGCGTCGGGGTCGAGACCGGCCTTGGCGAACAGCGCGCGGTTGTAGACGAGGCCGACGCTGTAGCTGACGTTGGGCACGCCGTAGACCTTGCCGTCCTTGGTGACCATGCCCCTGACGTCCTGTTTGATGTCGCCGAAGTTCTTGACCACGCCGGTCGACGCGGTGATGTCCTTGGCCTGCCTCTTGGCGATCACGTCGCCGTAGTTGGTCACCGGCACCACGAACACCGTCTCCATCTGACCGCCCGCCAGCTTCGCGGCGAACGTCTTCGGGTCGAAGCACGGCTGCTGGTCGGTGCTCTTGACCGAGACGCCAGGGTGCGCCTTCTCGAAGGTGGCGACGTCGTCGTCCCATGCGTCACGCAGCTTCGGCGCGGTCTTCGCTGGCCGGCAGGCGACGGTGATCGAGACACCCCCGCTTCCGCCGGAACCCGACGAGTCGCCACCGCAGGCCGTGGCGGTGAGGGCGAGACCTGTCGTCAGAACGATCGCGAGGTTACGGGGCTTCATTGCGGCTCCTCTGGAGTGGCGCCCGAGCGCTGCCCTGATGGGTGCCGTCACGATAGGGCGGCCGACAGAAGGCCGCAAGATTCGTATCCAGATACGCAAGATTGCGACTGCATCACGGTAGTTGTGCAGGGCGACGCCCTGCATCGATGCGGAATATGGCCTGGCCAGCCGATCTCAACTCACCTGTGCGCTAAGCCTTTTCAGCCGCCTGTCGAGCAATTGCAAGCCATCACCGACATCTTGCGTCCACCTCGTCGCGGTGCTTCAGTGGGCGCAGCCCGGCGGCCACCACCCTCACCCCCACCAGGACCCACCAGGCCCCACCAGGAAGGTGCACCCGCAGATGCATTCATATGACATGCACGCGCCATCTCGGAGAGTCGCGCGCAGTTCTTCCGCCTTTGCCCTCGCCCTCGCGATAGCCCTCGTCGGATCCGTCATCGGCCTCGCAGAACCGGCCGCCGCCAGGACCGCCTCCCAGCCGAAGGCGGCTGCCGCCGCGGGCGCCGATCTGCCCTTCACCTCCACCGAAGCGGAATCCGCCGCCACCGACGGCCAGCGGATTGGACCCGACTACACCCAGGGCACCCTCGCCTCCGAGGCATCGGGACGGCAGGCCGTACGCCTGGGCGCGGGCCAGAGCGTCGAGTTCACGCTCGGCGGTGCGGCCAACGCCGTGAACGTCTCCTACAGCGTCCCCGAAGGACAGACCGGTTCGCTCGCCGTGTACGTCAACGGCACCAAGCTCGACCGGTCCATCGCCGTCACCTCCAAGTACAGCCACATCGACACCCCCTGGATCCCCGGCGCCAAGACGCATCACTTCTTCGATAACGCCCACCTCCTCCTCGGCCGCGATCTCAAGGCGGGCGACAAGGTGAGGCTGACGGCCACGTCGAGCAACGTCACCGTCGACGTCGCCGACTTCGAGCAGGTCGGCGCGCCAACGGCCAAGCCGTCGGGGGCGATCTCCGTGGTCGACAAGGGGGCCGACCCCACCGGTCAGCGGGACTCCACGGGTGCCTTCCGCGACGCGATCGCCGCGGCCAAGGGCAGCGGCGGCACCGTGTGGATCCCCGCGGGCGAGTTCACGGTGGGATCCGAGCTGAGCGGCGTCGAGAACGTCACCGTCCAGGGCGCGGGCGGCTGGCACTCGGTGGTGCGCTCCTCGCGGTTCATCAACCAGAGCGGCTCGGCGGGCAGGGTCCACCTCAAGGACTTCGCGGTCATCGGCGAGGTCACCGAACGCGTCGACAGCGCCCCGGACAACTTCGTCAACGGGTCCCTCGGTCCCGGTTCGAGCGTCAGCGGGATGTGGCTCCAACACCTCAAGGTCGGTCTCTGGCTCACCGGCAACAACGACGACCTCGTCGTCGAGAACAACCGCGTCCTCGACACGACCGCGGACGGCCTGAACCTCAACGGCAACGCGCGCGGCGTCCAGGTCCGCCACAACTTCCTGCGCAACCAGGGCGACGACTCGCTGGCGATGTGGTCGCTCAACGCCACCAACAGCGACGACACCTTCGCGCACAACACCGTCTCCCAGCCCAACCTGGCCAACGGCATCGCGATCTACGGCGGCCGCGACATCACCGTCAAGGACAACCTGGTCCTGGACACCAACGCGCTGGGCAGCGGCATCGCCGTCTCCAACCAGAAGTTCCTCGACCCGTTCTTCCCGCTCGCGGGCACCATCACGGTCGCCGGGAACACCCTGGTGCGGACCGGCGCCCTCAACCCCAACTGGAACCATCCGATGGGCGCCCTGCGCGTGGACGCGTACGACAGCGCGATCGAGGCCACCGTCACCATCACCGGCACCACCATCAAGGACAGCCCGTACAGCGCCTACGAGTTCGTCTCGGGCGGCGGCACCGGCAAGGCCGTCAAGAACGTCACCGTGGACGGGTCGACCGTGGCGGGGGTCGGCACGGTGGTCGTCCAGGCCGAGACGCCGGGCGCCGTGCGGATGACCGGCGTCAAGGCCACCGGGGTGGGCGTCGCGGGCATCTACAACTGCCCCTACCCGGCGGGCTCCGGCACCTTCGCGCTCACCGACGGAGGCGGCAACTCCGGGTGGGACAGCGTCTGGGACGACTGCTCGACCTGGCCGCGGCCGGGCGGCGGCAACCCGGCCCCCGACCCGAACCGGAACCTCGCCAAGGGCCGCCCGGCGACCGCGACCGGCACCGCCGACGTGTACTCGCCCGGCAAGGCGGTCGACGGCGACGCGCACACGTACTGGGAGTCCACCAACCACGCCTTCCCGCAGTCCATCACCGTGGACCTGGGCTCCGCGCAGCCCGTCAGGCGCGTCGTCCTGAAGCTGCCGCCCGTCGCCGTCTGGCAGGCCAGGACGCAGACCCTCTCACTCCAGGGCAGCACCGACGGCTCGTCGTTCAGCCAGCTGGTCGCCTCGAAGGACTACCGCTTCGACCCGGCGACCGGCAACGCCGTGACCGTCGCCCTGCCCGAATCGGCGCCGAGGACGCGTCATCTGCGAGTGCTCGTGACCGCCAACTCGGGTTGGCCCGCAGCCCAGTTCAGCGAGGTCGAGGCCTACCTCGAGTAGGCCAGGTCCTCGCGTTCCAGGCCGAAGGTGCCGGGCAGCCGACGGGGGCTTTAGCGGCGCGGGTCGCGGCGCGCGACGAGGGATCAGCCCGTCAGCTCCGCGACCCGCAACGGCACGGCGTTGTCCGGCGCTTCGGCGTCGTCCGCCTCGCCCTCGTCGACCGTCGTCCACCAGTCGGGGCCGTCCTCGATGCGGCGCAGCAGGATGCCCTCGCGGATCGCCCACGGGCAGATCGTGACGGTGTCGAGATCCATCAGCTTCATCGCGGTGTGCCCGACCACCGCGCCCGCCAGGCTCTGCGCCGCGCGCGGCGCGGAGATGCCGGGCAGCTGGGCCCGGTCGGCCCTGGACAGTTCGGCGAGGCGCTGCTGGGCTTCGCGCAGGTCGCAGCGGCGCAGCGTCCTGGTCACGAACGGGCCGTGGCGCCCGGGGGTCGCCCCGCACAGCCGCCCCAGTTGCTGGAACGTACGCGAGGTGGCCACCACCGTGCGGGGGCCCTCCCAGCGGATCCGGGCGGCCACGTCCCGCAGGTGGTGGCGTACGGACCTGCGCAGCAGCTTGACCTGACCCCGGGTCGGCGGCTCGGCGTGCCCGGTGCCGAACTCACGGGTGAGGCGGCCCGCGCCGAGTGGCAGCGACGTCACGAAGCTCGGCAGGCGGCCGCGGCCGAAGGCCACCTCCAGCGAACCGCCGCCGATGTCGAGCAGGGCGAGCGGGCCCGCCTGCCATCCCATCCACCGCCGGGCGCCGAGGAACGTCAGCTCGGCCTCGCGCTCCCCCGACATGACGCGGGGCCGCACGCCGGTCTTCTCGTACACCCTGGCCAGGACCTCGTCCCGGTTCGTCGCGTCCCTGACCACGGCCGTGGCGAAGGCGAGCGGCTCCTCGGCGCCCCTGCGCCGCGCCTCCCGCCGGGCCTGTGCCACCGCGTCGGCGAGCAGTTCCACGGGCTCGGCGCCGAGCCGCCCGCACGGGTGCAGATGGTCGGAGAGGCGAAGCTTCCACTTGGCCGTGTGCACGGGCAGCGGCACGCCTCCCTCGGCATCGGCCACCACCAGTCGTACCGTTCTCGATCCGATGTCCAGCACGCTCAACCGCATTGGTTCCCTCCCGGCCCGTTCCGTCCTGTCACCCCAGGTGATCAACCGACCCTCGCCCGTACACGGCGTGCGCGTCAACGGGGTGTCACACGACCCGTTCGTATGATCGTCGGTGACTTCTTGATCCGGGCGCGGTTACACACCGCGAGCGGGCCGCGTCGGACGGCTCCTCAGCCGCACGACTCAAGGAGACCGCAGTGGACGGCAGTTGGGTACGGACGATGTCCCGTCGGGCGCTGGTCGCGGCGGTGGTGGTGACGCCGGCGGTCCTGTGTTCCGGCACGGCACACGCCGACGAGACCCACACCGACTCGCACAACGCGCCCAGCGTCAGCCTGATCAGCACCGGCCAGATCGACGATCCGCTGGAGGACGTCCTGGAGCACACCCTGAACTTCGGGGACGGCTACCGGTGGGACTGACGCCGCACCGATCCGCCGCCGCTTCCCGCGCGTTCGCGGGCGGCGGCGGTACGTGTTTGAACTAACAATCCGCCGTTCCCCCTGGTGGGGAGGGGTCCTGATCCCGGATGTCCGTGGCGCGGCCGCGCTCGTTTGGGTACGGTCACCAACATGCTCGGGGAATATGCCCTCCCGGTGGATCCGGCAGGGGCGCGAGGGGAGAGACCATGACAGACATGCGGCCCGTGCCCCCGCCCGAGGAGGAGCCCGTCGCCTCGACGCCCGCCTCCGCGGAGGAGGAAGCGGAGCGACTCAGATCCACCGCCGAGCGACTGCGCGGGCAGGTGTCCGAGCTCGCGGTGCAGCTACAGGCGCGGCCCAGGGTCGCGCTGGCCGAGGGCATCCTGATCGAGCGGTACCAACTGGCCGACCGGCAGGACGCGTTCGACCTGCTGCGCCAGGCGTCCCAGCGGGCCAACATCAAACTGCACCAGCTGGCCGCCGCGGTGGCCAGGACACCGGGGCCCGGTCCGGGCGCCGAGGTGTGGTTCCCCGGCCGGATCCACCAGCCGGGCCGCAACCTCGCCCCGCTGGCCGCGGGCACGCTCGACCCGACGAACCAGGGCGAGGTGCTCGGCGCCGCGCTGCGCCGCGTACTCGACCTCACAGGGACGGACATGGGCAACGTGCAGTTGCTGGAGGACGGCGTCCTGCGCATGGCCAAACACGCGGGCCTCCCCCAGCAGTTCACGGACCACTTCGCGTTCGTCGAAGGCGCCACCTCGTGCTCGCGCGCCGCCACCGCGAGCCGCCAGGTCACCGTGAAGGACGTGGCGTCGTCGGCCGGCTTCGACGACGAGTCCCGCCGCGTGATCCTCATGGCGGGCAGCCGCAGCTGCCACAGCGTCCCCCTCGTCGACGACGCGAACACCGTCCACGGCGTGATCTCCTCGCACCACGCCAGGCCCCTGATCGGCTTCACCCAGGCGCAGTTACGGGAACTGCACCAGACCAGCCGGACCATCGGCGGCTGGATCAAATGGCACCAGGAGACGGTCCTCCTCGACGCCCTGGAGGATCTGCACCGGCTCGCGCTCGGCGGCGAATGACGCGCTCAGCCCCGGTAGGCGGCCGTCGCGATCCTCACGAACGGACGGATCAGCGGATTCGTGTCGCCCCCGTTCCACGCCACCACCACCCTGCTGGGCGCCATGTCGAGCAGCGGCACCACCGTGAGGCCCTCGCCCGGCTCGTGGTTCAGCGGCATCATGCCGACCGTGCCGTTCCAGACCACGGCCTGCCTGCACTCCTGGACGGCGCGCACCACCGGGCCCTCGCGCAGCTCGCCGCCGTTCCAGTACGCCTGCCAGGCGGGGTCGGTGCCCGCGGGGAAGACGAACCAGCGGCGGCCCGACAGGTCGGCGAGCCGCAGGCTCCGACGGCGTGCCAGCGGGTCGTCGGAGCGGAGCAGCGCGCCCACCGGGTCGGCGCGCAGCTCGCTCACCGTCAGGCCGGTCTCGTCGAACGGCCCCCGGGTCAGGGCGACATCGACGAGCCCGGCGTGCAGTCCGCAGAGGGGATCGGTCAGATCGGTCTCGCGGACGCGGATCTCGACGTGCGGGTGGCGCCGCCGGAACGCTTCGGCGAGCCGGATCACGGCCGTGTCGGTGCTGTCCTCAAGGATGCCGACGGTGAGGACCGTGGCGCCGGCGGCCGCGGCCACCCGCTCACGCATCCGCTCGGCCCTGCCGAGCAGTTCGCGTGCCTCGTCGAGCAGCACCGTGCCCACCGCGGTGAGCGTGACGCCGGAGGGCGCCCGGTCGAGCAGCGTGGCGCCGACCTCGCTCTCCAGTTGCTTGATCGCCCGGCTCAGCGGCGGCTGGCTCATGTGCAGCCGGGTGGCGGCCCTGCCGAAGTGCAGTTCCTCGGCGACCGCCACGAAGTAGCGCAGCGAACGTAGCTCCATGCTGCGACGATACCTGGGGGGTATCGGGGGCGCGGGACGGGTCTTGGACGCGCACGGGGGTTCGGCGGTGCAATCGAGGCATGACCGAGAACACCGCGGACAGCACCTCCGGCATCGCTCCGGACGACGCGCCCCTGGCCCGCCCCACCGTGTCGGTGGTCGGCCCCGGCCAGGGCGAGACGATCGTCCTGGGCACCACACGTATGCGTGTCCTGGAGGACGGCAGCAACACCGGGCACCGCCTCGGCGTCACCGAATCCGTCCTCGCGCCCCACACACCTGGACCGCCGCAGCACCGTCACGCCCAGCACGACGAGGGCTTCTACGTCCTCTCCGGCACGGTCAGGTTCACGGTCGGCGACACGGACCACGACGTGTCGGCGGGCACGTTCGTCCTGGTCCCGACCGGCGCCCCGCACACCTTCGCCAACACCACCGACGAACCCGCCGTCATGCTCAGCACGTTCACACCCGACCTGTACGTCCAGTACTTCCGGGACCTGCGGGACACCATCGCCGACGGCCGCGCGATGACTCCTCGGGGAACCCTCGACACGATGCGCCGGTACGCGACCGAGCCCGCGGCCGACCGGTAGAGGCAGGTAGGGCCTGGTAGGGACGCATTCGTCCGGCATGAAAGTCTGGGGCCATGACGATGAACGACTACGACCGGGTCCGCGCCGGAATCGAGACCATGACCGCCTACGTGTCCGGGGAACCGGCCATGGACGAGTATGTCGCACGCAGGCGCGCCGAGGACGGCAACCTCGATCAGGTCGCCGACGGCGCGACCGCGCTGTGCGCCGCGCTGCTGCTGCAGATCGCCGAGATGACCGGGCGGACCCAGCACGAGGTGCTGCAGGCCCTCGCGCACGGCCTCAACCGCAACGAGGCGGAGCAGCACGAGTAGCCGGTCCGTCGGCACGCGCGTCACGGATCCGTACGCCGTGTGTCCAAGGAGGGGACGATCAGGCGGCCCGGAGTGCCGCGCGGTGCGAGAAGGAGCAACAGCCCATGGTCAGTTCACCGTCCGCCTCGCGCGGGTCCACGCGGCTCACGGCGCTGCGCCGCACACCGGTGTCGATGTGGAACGACGACGTGTCGGACTGGGCCGCGGCACTGACGTACTACGCGATACTCGCCCTGCTCCCGGCCATGCTCGTCACGGTGAGCCTGATCAGTCTGGTGAGTCCCGGTACGACGCAGTCGCTGATCACCGAGGTGACGGACTGGGCGCCCGCCGAGTCGGGCAGTTCCCTGCACGCGGCGCTCAGCGAGATGGCGGAGGCCCGTTCCGCCGCGCTCACAGTGGTGATCGCCGGAGGGGTCAGCGCCCTGTGGTCCGCTTCGAGTTACTCGGCCGTCTTCCGGCGGGCCCTGCACGCGATGCACGGAGTGGAGGACGCCAGGCCCGCCCTGCGCAAGGCGCACCGCGTGCTGATGACGGCGCTGATGCTCCTCGCGCTGCTCGTCGCCAGCGCGCTCCTGCTCGTCATCAGCGGCTCGCTCGCCGAGACCGTGGGGCGCAGCCTCGGCTTCGGCGACGCGGGACAGACCGCCTGGAACATCCTCAAGTGGCCTGCCCTGGTCTGTCTGGTCGGGCTGCTCGTCCTCGTGCTCTTCCGCAACGCGCCGCCCGCGGCCCGCACGTGGCGCAAGATCCTGCCGGGCGGCGCGGTGGCCGCGCTGCTCTGGCTGCTCTCCTCGGGCCTGTTCACGCTGTACGCCTCGGGGTTCGGGACGTACGGGAAGCTGTACGGCTCGCTTGCGGGCGTGGTCGTCTTCCTGGTGTGGCTGTGGGTGTCGAACCTGGCGCTGCTGGCCGGGGCGCAGTACACCGTGGAGCTGGACCGGGTACGGGCCGCGCGGCCCCTCACGCCGCAGGTGGGCGCAGCCAGTCCCCCTCGCGCATGATGACCCGGCCCCGCAGCTCCGGCTCACCGCGCCAGGCGCGCACGGTCCTCGGCACCACGCACACGTACGCGTAGGGGCCTTCTTCCTCGCGCGGGTCCCAGCCGAACTTGGCGGCGAAGGCGGCCGCGGCGTCCCCCGGCACCTCGTCGGCGGGGACGCACCGCGCCTCGCCCTGGACGAGCACCACGTCGGAGGTGTCGGGCAGCGCCAGGCGCACGCGCGGCTCCGCGCGGACGTTGCGGGCGGTGGCGGAGGTGGCGGACGTGCACATCCACAGAGCCTCTCCGTGCCACACGAACCACAGGGGCACCTGGTGCGGGCCGTGCTCCGGATGACCGGTGGACACCCAGATGTCCCGTTCCGCCATGAGCCGTTCCAGGGTGTCGCGCCTGCGCTCGGACCCGTCGCGACCTGCGATGTTCTCGTTCTGCATGATCCCGGACCCTAGTCGGCGCGGGCGGCCCGCACATGGGGCTCGGGTCCTACGTCCCGGGACCTGCCGATAAGGTGATCATGGTTTTCTGGTCGACCGGACGGTGTCCGAGACGACAGACTCCCTCACGACGTACGCGAGTTCGCGATGTCCGCGCGTGCGTGAGACAGCACGCCGACTCCCCTCCGGGGCCGAAGGGAAGATGACGAGATTGCGCCGTCTTGGGATGCGCGGGACCGAGGGTTCGAGCGAACAGGCCGACTCCGATGCGCCCGGCATCGGGCGGCGCCGGTTCCTGGGCTACGTGCTGGCCGGGCCGACCCTCGTGGCCGCCGCCGACATCGGCCCGGCGTCGGCGGCGCCCGCCCGGGTCCCGTCGGCGGACGTCACCGACCTGGTCGACCTCAACGACGTCATGACGCTGGCCGCCGCGCCGACCTCGCACCTGATCAAGGTCGAGGTCCACAAGGACGGCACCGTCTCCTTCGCGCTGCCCCGGGCCGAGGTCGGTCAGGGCATCACCACGTCGACGGCCATGCTGATCGCCGAGGAGCTGGACGTCCCCCTCGACCGGGTGCGGGTCACCCTGGCCGACGCCCGGCCGGAGTTGGCGTTCAACCAGCTCACCGGCGCGTCGAACACGACCATCTCGACGTACACGCCGGTCCGGGTGGCCGCCGCAGTCGCCAGGGGGCGCCTTCTGGAGGCCGCGGCGATCGAACTCGGCGCCGCCGTCCGCGATCTGACCCTGAAGGCCGGGGTCGTCACCGACCTCGCCGGTGGCAGCGTCTTGATCGGCGCGCTCGCCGAGAAGGCGGCGAGCGCCACGCCGCGGCGGGTCTCGGTCGAGCTCAAGGAGCGCGAGCGGTTCACCGTCATCGGGACGCCGCAGAACCGCATCGACGCCCGTGACGCGGTCACCGGACGCAAGAAGTTCGCCATGGACCTCGCCGTCCCGGGCGCCCTGCCGACCATGGTGTGCCGTCCGCCGACCATCAACGGCAAGGTCGGTTCGGTCGCCAATCTCGACCAGGTGCGCGGCATGCACGGGGTGACCGATGTCGTGGTGATCCCCACCGGTGTCGCGGTGCGCGCGAGGACGTTCGGACAGTGCGTCGACGCCGTACGCGCCCTGGAGGTGTCGTGGCGGGGCGGCAGCGCGGAGGGCAAGAGCGACGAGTCCGTACTGAAGGAGCTGCGCAAGGCCGAACTGCCGCTCGGGCTCCCGGCGGTGCCCCCCTCGGTGGAGGCGCGGTTCACCTTCCACTTCCGCAGCAACAGCGCGCTGGAGCCCAACTGCGCGATCGCCGACGTGCGTGCGGACCGGGCGGAGATCTGGAGCGGCCTCAAGGCTCCGATCGTCGCGCAGCAGACCATCGCCGCGCGGCTGGGTCTTCCGCAGGGCGCGGTCAAGGTCCATGTCGTCGAAAGCGGCGGTTCGTTCGGGCGCAAGCTGTTCTTCGACGCCGCCCTGGAGGCCGCCGAGATCTCCCAGAAGATCGGCAAGCCCGTCAAGCTCATGTGGCACCGCGCCGACGACTCTCGGCAGGGGCGCGCCCATCCCATGGCCACCTCACGGGTGCGCGCCGACTATCTGGGCGACTCGGTCCTCGCGTTCAAACAGCGGCACACCAGCGTCGCCACCGACTTCGGTCACGGACTGGGCGAGGTGTTCACCGCACTCGCGGCGAAGCTGCCGGTGGGCGACGTCGGCTTCTCGCAGACCTTCTTCCACCTCACCCAGTCGATGCCGTACTCCTTCGGCCTGCACAGTCGGCTGCTCAGCGAGACGGACAAGGGCTTCAACACCGGCAGCATGCGCAACGTCTACTCCCCCGACGTCACCTGCGCCCGTGAACTCATCGTCGACCGGCTCGCCGGCAAGATGGACAAGGACCCCTACCGGTTCCGCCGCGACTTCCTGCGCGACGACCGCTCGCGCGCGGTCCTCGACAAGGTCGCCGAGGTCGGGACCTGGGGCAGGACCATGCCCGAGGGCACCGCGCAGGGCATCGCCTTCCACTCCGAGTACAGCGCGGTCAGCGCGGTGCTCGTGGAGATCGACTGCCGCCCCGAGACCGTGAACCGGCCGATCCGCGACGGGGTCGCGGGGCCGCGCGTCACCAAGGCCGTCTTCGCCGTGGACGTGGGTCTCGCCGTCAACCCGCGCGGTCTCGAGGCCCAGATGATGGGCTGTGTCATGGACGGCATCGCGCTGGCCCTCACCTCCAGCCTGCATCTGCGCGACGGCCACTTCCTCGAAGCCAGCTGGGACAACTACTTCTACACGCGGCAGTGGAACTCGCCGCCCGAGCTGCAGATCATCGTGATGCCGACCACCACGGGCAAGCCCGGCGGCGCGGGAGAGCTCGGTGTCGCCGCGTCCCTCGCCGCGGTCGCCTGCGCCTACGGCCGGGCCACCGGCACCATGCCGACCACCTTCCCCATCAACCACGGCACGCTCTCCTTCGAGCCCAAGCCGACCGTCCCGCCCGTCCCGCCGTCCCCCACCGACGGCCTGGACCACGTCCGCTGACCTCCTGGAGCCCCCCCCCGTGCCCGAGCACACCTTCCGACTCAACGGCGAACAGGTCACCGTGGACGCGGCCGACGACGAGCGCCTGTTGTGGGTCCTGCGCGACATCCTCGGCGTGACAGGACCCAAGTACGGCTGCGGCATCAACGTCTGCAAGGCCTGCACCAGCCACCTCAACGGCAGGGCCGCCAACCCCTGTTCCATCCCCGTCAAGGACCTGAAGCCCACCGACGAGGTCACCACCATCGAAGGGCTCCCCGCCACCGTCGGCGCGGACCTGCACCCGATGCAGGAGGCGTGGCTGGAGCAGGACGTCGCCCAGTGCGGCTACTGCCAGCCCGGTCAGATCATGGCCGCCGTCGCACTGGTCCGCCGGGTCGCCGAGGACGGCCGCAAGGTCACCGACGAGGACCTCGACGGCATCCGCAACATCTGCCGCTGCGGCACGTACTTCCGCATCCGCGAGGCCATCAGGGCGGGCGCCGAGAAGATGTGACGCGGAGCCGCCGGGGCCCTGCGACGGGACCGGGTCGCACGGGGTTACGTGCCGCAGTACTCGGCGTCGATGATCTTCGGCATGGACGACGCGTCCCAGTCCCCGTTGAGGTTGAAGGAGAGCCGGTGGCGGCCGTCCTCGGTCGTCACGGCCATGGAGAGCCAGCCGACCATGCCGCCGCCGTGGCCCCAGAGCGTGGTGCCGCAGCTCGTCTCGAACCGCTGGAGACCGAGCCCGTAGGTCGCGTCCGGGTCCCCGGCGACGCTCATGGTCTTCATCGCCTTCAGTTGCTTCGGCGGCAGGACCTTGCCGCCGAGCAGGGCGCCGTAGAACCGGGTCAGGTCGCCCGCGGTGGAGATGACGTCGCCGTCGGCCCAGCCCTGCGACCCGTTCAGGTCGGTGATGTCGTCGACGCGGTCGGGGGCGGCGTCGAAGAGTTTGGCGTAGCCGCGGCTGCTGGGCCGTGGCAGGTGGACGCTGTTGCCGGGGTTGGTGGTGTTCTTCAGCCCGAGCGGCTTGATGATGCGGTCACGGACCTCGGCCTCGTACGTCCGCCCGCCCACCTTCTCGACGATCAGCCCCGCGAGGATGTAATTGGTGTTGGAGTAGGCGAACTTGGCGCCCGGCTCGAAGTTGGGCTTGTGGGAGAGCGCCACCTTCACGTGCTTCTCGGGAGGCAGGGTGTCGTAGCGGTGCTTGAGGTAGCCGTCGCCTCGTAGGTACGTCGTGAAGTACTCCTCGTCGGCCAGGTAGTCGAAGAGTCCGCTGGTGTGACCGAGGAGCTGACGGATCTTTATCTTGCCGCCGTCGTTGCCGTTCCCCCTGACCAGGCCCGGGAGGTGGTCCTCCACGGTGTCGTCGAGGCTGAGTCTGCCCTCCGCCTCCATCTGGAGCAGGACGGTCGCCACGAAGGTCTTGGTGATGCTGCCGACGCGGAACTTGTCGTTCTTGCCGCGCGGCGCACCGGACTTCAGGTCGCCCACGCCCGAGGACGCCCGCCAGACGCCGTGGCGGTCCCGCACCTGGGCGGTGATGCCGGGCACGCCCGCTTTCACGGCCGCGTCCATCGCACGCTGTGTGGCCCGGTGCCCCGCCGCGCCCGAATGCGTGTCCGACGCCGCCCGGGCGGGCCCGGCGATCGCTCCAGCCGCGAGCGCGGCCGCCGCGACCCCCACCACTGCGGCCTTCGTGCTCTTCCGTAACGCCATTCCGCACTCCTCGCACTCGTCTCACGCGGCCGGGAGGGCCGCACGTGTACCAGGACCGCAGGAAGGCGGGGCGGGGTTGAGAGAGCGCCCGGAAGAAGAGGGCATGCCCGTGGCCGGAACCGCGCCCCTCGACAGCCATGCGCCGCATTGACCCCACCGCGCCGTCGCGGTTGCATGCTGGTGGCCCTCCGGTGGGGACCGGGGAGAGGGGCCATGTCTGTCTTGGGGGGAACACATGAGAGGCAACAGGAATCGGCGCGGCAGCAGACGGGTGCGGGCCGCCTTGAGTGCCGCCGTCGTGGTCTGCGCGGTCACGACGGTGCTGCCCTCGGCCGCTTCGGCCGAATCCAGGACTGCGGCGAGCGACGGCGGATCCGGGGTCGAGCGCGTCAGTGTCGCGACCGACGGCGCCCAGGGCGACGGGGCCTCAGCCGGTGCCACGATCACGCCGGACGGCAGGCGGATCGCCCTCGCCTCGTTGGCGACGAACTTCACCACCGCCAGCCCGGTGACATGGCAGAGGGTGTACGTCCGCGACCGGCGGACGAGTCAGACCACGCTGATGAGCACGAACACACCCCCGATCGAGCGCCCGGTGATCAGTGGTGACGGGCAGTACGTCGCCCTGTGGGGCCAGTTGTTCAGGGACACGAAGACCTTCCTCGCCCAGGTGGCGGCGGCCAGTTCGATCGGCATCAGCTGCCCGGGCCTCAGCTGCCGCCAGCCGTCACTGAGCTCGGACGCCCGCTACATCGCCCAGTCCACCACCTTCAACCGACCGCCGTCCCGGCAGCTCATCGAGGTGCGGGACTGGCGCGCCGGAACCACGCAGACCGTCGCCGAGTTCGATCACACGCTCCCGTCCCGGCCCTCCATCAGCGGCGACGGCCGCTTCGTCGCCTACGAGGACGGCCGCGCGGAGGACGTCTTCGTGTGGGACAGGACCGACGACACCTCCGCAGGACCGATCGAGGGCCCGGACAAGGCGGCGACGCTCGTCCAGATCAGCAAGGACGGCAGGAAGGTCGTCTTCCTCTCGGGCTCCGACACCTACGTCCACGACGAGCGCTCGGGCACCAACCAACTGGTGCCGAACGTCAAGGGCTTGGCCATCGATCCCACCGGCCGCTATCTGCTGTACGCCCCGCACGACACGAGCGGACCGTCCCTCGTGCTGCGCGATCTGGAGACCGGCACGGACGAGACCGTCTCCAGCCGACCGGCCACGGCCGGAACCGACTCGGTCAGCTCCGACGGACGCGACGTGGTCTTCCACTCCGCGGCCGACGACCTCGTGCCCGGCGACACCAACAACACATCGGACGTGTTCGTCCGCCGCTTCTACTGAACTGATCGCCCCGACCGCACGGCCTGGGCGCCCTCGGGACGCTACGCGCTCCGGCGTCCCCACGCCGAGACCAGGGGAGCCGTGGCGAGGTCGAGTCGGCCGGTGGCGACGTTGCGCAGGTGCCGGTCGATCTCCTCGTCGGTGGCGAGTCCTTCCGCCACCAGACGGGCCCGGATCTGCCGTACGGTCGCGGCTTCGAGGACGGCGCACGCGGGCGAGGTGATCGGGAAGTACGCGTCGGCCTGCACGTCACGAAGGCCCGCGTCGCGCAGCGCCCTCGGCAGGGTCCGCCCGTACGCGAGGTCGGCTCCGCGTGCCGCCATCAGCGCGCGGAAGCCGGAGCGCAGCCGGTTGGCGAGTTCCTGCTCGGGGCCCGACTCGTCGGGGCACAACAGCGGCTGCAACCCCGGGTCGGCGTCCTCGACGAGCAGCCGGCCGCCGGGGCGCAGCGCCCCCACCATCCGGCGCAGCGCCTCGGCCCGCTCGGCGACGTGCACCAGGACGAGCCGGGCGTGCACGAGGTCGAAGCCGCCGGGCGGCGGCGGGTCCGCGGCCACGTCGTGGCGCAGCACCTCGATCGGGCCACCGGCGATGTCCCGGGTCCAGGAGACGTCGATGTCGGTGGCGACCACCGTTCCTGTGGGGCCGACGCGCTCGGCGAGCCCGAGGGGGACGGAGGGCCCACCGGCGCCGATCTCCCAGCACCGCATGCCCGGGGCGATCCCGAGCCGGTCGACGTGCCGGAACGTCACCGGGTCGAACAACTCGCTCAGGGCGTCGAATCTGACCCCGGCCTCCGTCTGCCGGTTGTCCAACAGATAGCCGTGATCAGTGCCGTGATCGGTGCCGTGCTCAGCCATGGGGCGATTGTGGCAGGGAGTCACGGACGAGCGGACTCACAGGCACGCGAAGAGGTCGTCGAGGGGCGCCGGCACCTGTTCGGGGTCCAGTGCCTCGACGAGGAGGTGCCCGTAGCGGATCTTGCGCCCCTTCTTCGTACCGAGGAAGCGCCGCAGCAGCCGCTCCCGGGGTCTTCCCTGGTGTGCGGGCTGGCGCAGCAGGGTCTGCCAGGCGCGGAGATCGCCCTCGCCCTCGACGATCTCCTCCACCCGCGTCGCGCCCAGTGCGCGGATGAGTTCGTCCTCCAGGTCCGCGTCGCAGACGAAGACGTCCCCGCGCGGCGCCCGCGCCCGCTCGAAGCCCCGGTCGTAGAAGGGCTGCTCGCGGACATCGCACAGGCCCGCGAGGCGCAGGCCGATGCCGGAGGGTCCGAGGAGTCCGGCGAAGCGGCCGACGCTCATCGCGCCGCCCATCGACAGCACGCACACGCCCTCGGCGGCCAGGTCCCTGCCGCGCCGGGCGGCGAGCGTCTCGACGGCCGCGAGGTCGCTCGGCCCTTCGAGGAGCACCGCCGTGCGTACTCCCAGCCGCTCGGCCAGTTCCTGCGCCTGCCCGCCCGTACCGCCCGCCGCCCAGCCGATGATCTCGTCCCTGAACGCGCCCATGTCCGCCATGGGGCGAGTCTGCACCGCCCCCGACGTGCGGGTCACTGGTTTTTCGAGGCCACCCGGTCAGGGGTTTTGCATAATCATGCGTTTCCATACATACTCTTCCTATGTCAAAGGTTCTCACCTCACTGCCCACCGGCGAGCGCGTCGGCATCGCTTTCTCCGGCGGCCTCGACACCTCCGTCGCGGTCGCGTGGATGCGCGACAAGGGTGCCGTCCCGTGCACCTACACCGCCGACATCGGCCAGTACGACGAGCCCGACATCGCGTCGGTGCCCGGCCGTGCCAAGTCCTACGGCGCCGAGGTCGCGCGCCTGGTCGACTGCCGGGCGGCGCTGGTCGAGGAGGGCCTTGCCGCGCTCGCCTGCGGCGCGTTCCACATCCGCTCGGGCGGTCGCGCCTACTTCAACACCACTCCCCTGGGCCGGGCCGTCACCGGCACCCTCCTCGTGCGGGCGATGCTCGAGGACGACGTCCAGATCTGGGGCGACGGCTCGACGTTCAAGGGCAACGACATCGAGCGGTTCTACCGCTACGGCCTGCTCGCCAACCCCCAGCTGCGGATCTACAAGCCGTGGCTGGACGCCGACTTCGTGACCGAGCTCGGCGGCCGCAAGGAGATGTCGGAGTGGCTGGTCGCCCATGACCTGCCCTACCGCGACAGCACCGAGAAGGCGTACTCCACCGACGCCAACATCTGGGGCGCCACGCACGAGGCCAAGACCCTCGAGCACCTGGACACCGGCGTGGAGACCGTGAACCCGATCATGGGCGTGCGGTTCTGGGACCCGTCGGTGGAGATCGCCACCGAGGACGTCACCATCGGCTTCGAGCAGGGCCGCCCGGTGACGATCAACGGCGCGAAGTTCGCCACCGCGGTCGACCTGGTGATGGAGGCGAACGCGATCGGCGGGCGGCACGGCCTCGGCATGTCGGACCAGATCGAGAACCGGATCATCGAGGCGAAGAGCCGCGGCATCTACGAGGCGCCGGGCATGGCCCTGCTGCACGCCGCGTACGAGCGGCTGGTCAACGCGATCCACAACGAGGACACCCTCGCCCAGTACCACAACGAGGGCAGGCGGCTCGGCCGCCTGATGTACGAGGGCCGCTGGCTGGACCCGCAGGCACTGATGGTCCGTGAGTCGATCCAGCGGTGGGTCGGCTCGGCGGTCACCGGTGAGGTGACGCTGCGGCTGCGGCGCGGCGAGGACTACTCGCTCATCGACACCACGGGCCCCGCGTTCAGCTACCACCCGGACAAGCTGTCGATGGAGCGCACCGAGGACTCGGCGTTCGGCCCGGTGGACCGGATCGGCCAGTTGACCATGCGCAACCTCGACATCGCGGACTCGCGCGCCCGGCTCGAGCAGTACGCCGGTCTCGGCATCGTCGGCTCGAACCACCCCGAACTGATCGGCGCCGCCCAGGCGGCGGCGACCGGCCTGATCGGCACCATGCCCGAGGGCGGCGCCGAGGCCATCGCGTCGCGCGGCGAGGTCTCCGCCGACGACGAACTCCTCGACCGCGCCGCGATGGAGTCCGGAACGGACTGATCAGGAGCGATCCCCCCCCCCGTCCCGTCCCCACGGCGACGACCCCGCGCCCGGTTCACCGGGCACGGGGTCGTTTCGTTTTCAACACCATTCGCCCCGCAGGATGTTCGCAAGGCGCCGCGCCTGGCGCTGGGGTCGAACCCCGTGGTGGGTTCGTCGAGGAACAGCAGCCGGGGGTCGCCGATGACGCCGAGGGCGAGGTCGAGGCGGCGTTTCTGGCCGCCGGAGAGGTCCTTGACCCGGGCGGTCCGCTTCTCCGCGAGGCCCACCAGGTCGATGACCTCGTCCACGCCCCGGGGTGCCGGGTAGTACCCGGCGTTGCGTTCCAGCGTCTCGCGCACCGTGAGGTAGGGCTCGACCGCGATGTCCTGGAGCACGAGCCCGATGCGTTCTCGCAGCAGGCGGCTGTCCCCACGGTCCGACGGGTCGAGGCCGAGCACGTCGACCCGGCCGCCGTCGCGCGCGCGAAACCCCTCCAGGATCTCCAGGGTGGTCGTCTTGCCCGCGCCGTTCGGCCCGAGCAGAGCGAAGATCTCCCCCTCGGCGACCGTGAAGTCGACGCCGCGCAGCACCTCCTGCCGTCCGTAACTCTTCCGCAGGCGCTCCGCCGTCACCGCTGTCACCGAGCTCGCCCCATGATCCTCACCGCCGCGCGCCCCGCGACGTCGGGTGCCGCGCGGGAGCCGCGGGGCACGCACGACGTTAGGGCGGCCCGGCCGCGATCCGGGGCCGGGCCCCGCGCGCGATGACCTCCGTCACGAAAGCGGCGACACTTGTCAGCCCACCGGCCGGTGGGAGGCTGTTCGAGGGCCACCGATGCCACCGGCCGCCGCCCGGGCCGACGCCACGCCGTCGTACTCGCCGCATGCGTGCCCCGCTCCCCGTCGGAGAAGATCGGGCAGGATCGGAGAGGATCACAGCGCGCCCCGGCCCCCGGGACGGGGACGCGGCGGCGGCGACGGCCGGGCCCCGGCAAGCGAAAGCAGGTAGTACCGCATGTCCTTCGAGCAGACGGGCCCCTCCCGCCGTCTCTTCCTGTTGGCGGCGACCGCCGTGCCCCTCGCGGCCTGCGGCGCGGGCACGGGATCGTCCTCCGAGACGCACCCCGCACCGGACGGCCGCTCCGCGGATCCCGGGTCGAGCCCGAGCCCGACCCTGTTGGACACGGCACGGCTCAAGGCCCTTGAGCGCAAGCACGACGCCCGGCTCGGCGTCTACGCCCTGGCGACCGGCACCGGGGCGACGCTCGCCCACCGTGCCGACGAACGCTTCGCGTTCTGCTCGACCTTCAAGACGCTCGCCGCCGCGGCGGTCCTCGCCCGCAATCCGCTCAGCCACCTGGACAGGCGCGTCACCTTCACGCGGGCCCAGGTCAACTCCATCTCGCCGGTCACCGAGGACCACATCGCGACCGGCATGACCATCAAGCAGCTGTGCGACGCCGCCGTCCGCCACAGCGACGGCACCGCGGGCAACCTCCTGATGCGCGACCTCGGCGGCCCCGCCCGGCTGACCGACTATCTGCGCGACCTCGGGGACACCGTGAGCCGCATGGACCAGTACGAGCCCGAGCTCAACAGGGCCCGCCCCAAGGACCCGCGCGACACCACCACGCCCCGGGCCGTCGCCGCCGACTACCAGAAGCTCGTCCTCGGCGACGCGCTGCCCGCCGCGAAGCGCACGCTGCTCAAGGACTGGCTCGAACGCGGCGTCACCGGGGACAAGCGCATCCGGGCCGGGCTGCCCAAGGGCTGGACCGTGGCGGAGAAGACGGGAACGGGCGTCTACGGAAGGGCCAACGACATCGGCATCGCCTGGCCCGGCACCGGCGCCCCGCTCGTCATCGCCGTCATGTCCGACCGTTCCGGCTACGACGCCCGGCCCAAGGACGCGATGATCGCCGAGGCGACGGCGGAGATCGTCGCGGCCCTCACCTGAGGGCGTGGATCAGGGCTTGAGTCTCCAGCGGGGGGAGACATGAAGGTGGGGACATGAACGGCGACACGCTCTTCTCGATCGGTGATCTGGCGCGGCGGACCGGCCTGACGGTCAAGACCGTCCGGTTCTACTCCGACGCGGGGATCGTGCCGCCCACCGACCGCACCCCGTCCGGCTACCGCCTGTACGGCACCTCGGCCGTCGCACGCCTCGATCTCGTACGGACCCTGCGCGAGCTGGGACTCGACCTCGCCACGATCCGCAGGGTCGTCGACCGCGAGGTCCCGCTCCCCGAGGTCGCCGCGGCGCACGCGGAGGCGCTGGACGTACAGATCCGCGTCCTGCGACTGCGCCGCGCGGTGCTGACGGCGGTGGCCCAACGCGGCTCCACCCCTGAGGAGTTGGACCTCATGCACAAGCTTGCCAAGCTCTCCGCCGCCGAACGCGGACGACTGATTGACGACTTCCTCGGCACCGTCTTCGACGGACTGCGCACCCACCCCGCGTTCGCGGCGGTCGTACGCTCGATGACGCCCGAACTGCCCGACGACCCCGACCCCGAGCAGGTCACCGCGTGGGTGGAGCTGGCCGAGCTCTTCCAGGACGAGGGCTTCCGCGCCACCATGCGGCAGATGGCCGGGCAGTTGGCCGACGACCGGACGCCCGAGAGCGCCTCCGCCGTCCCCCGCGTCCTCGCCGAGACGGTCCGCGCCCAGGTCACCCCCGCCCTCGCGGCGGGCATCGACCCCGCGTCGCCGCTGGCCGAGCCCGTGGTCACCGCGATCAGCGCCCACTACGCGCGCATCCTCGACCGTCCCGACGACATCGACCTTCGCGGTCTGCTCGCGGACCGGCTGCACAGCATGGACGACCCCCGCAGGGACCAGTACCTGCGCCTCCTGGCCGTGATCAACGGCTGGCCCGCCCCGGAGAGCCTGGCCCCGGCGCTCCAGTGGTCCGTCGAGGCCCTGCATGCCCGACTCCCCCGTGAGCGTCGCGCGCCCGATGTCCACCGCACCCGCTGAACCGGCCGAGGCGCCGCCGCGTCGATGGCTCGCCGGATACCGGGACCTCCTCGCCGTACCGGGTTTCGGGCGGCTCGCCGTGGTGGGCCTGGCATCGAAGCTGCCCGCGGGCATGGTGGCACTGAGCCTGCTGCTCCTGGTCGGCCACGACCACGCGTACGGCACCGCGGGACTCGCCGTGAGCGGTGCGGCCGCCGGTCAGGCACTGACCGGTCCGCTGCGCGGGCGACTCGTCGACCGGTGCTCGCCGCGCCGGATCCTGCTCGGCTTCCTGGCGGCCCACCTCGTGGCCGTCACCGCGCTGGTGACGGCCGTGCGGGGTCACGCTTCCGTGGCCGCCGTGCTCACCCTCGCCGTCGCCCTGGGCGTCACCATGCCTCCCGCCGCCGTGATGATGCGCTCGGTCTGGCACGGCGCCACCGGCCCCCGTACGGCGGGCACGGCCATGGCGCTCGACTCCGCCATAATGGGCACGGCACTCATCACCGGGCCGCTGCTGGCCAGTTGGCTGAGCCTCTCCGTCTCACCCGAAGCGCCGTTCGTCGCCGTCGCACTGCTGACCACCGTTGCCGTCGCCCTGCTCGTCGGTGTGGTGGGCCCGTCCGGCGCTGTGCCGCGTCAGGCCGGGGCCGGGCACTGGCTCGGTCCCCTCACCTCGGCGCCGCTGCGCCGCCTGCTGGCCGTGGACGCGCTGTTCGTGGCTTCGGTCACCGGCATCGACGTGTTGCTGCCCGCCTACGCGCGGGAGTACGACGCGGTCGCGTACACGGGGTTGTGCCTGGGTGCCCTGTCCATCGGCAGCGTGCTGGGCGGCCTCGCGCTGGGGGCGCTGCCTTCGGGGCGGTTCGGCGGGCCCGGGATCGGCGCGCTGCTGGGGGTGTTCGCGGCAGGTGCCGGAGGGCTGGCCGTGGCCTGCCGGATCTCGCCGACGGCCGTGCTCCTGGCCTGCCCGTTCGCCGGCCTTGCGATCGGCTCCGCCTTCGGGGCACTGCGCGCCCTCGGCGGCGATCTCGCCCCGCAGGGCCGGGTGACCGAGACCATGTCGTGGCTCAGCAGCATCGACCTGGCCGGAGGCGCGGCGGGGGCGGCGCTGTTCGCCGGCCTCGCGGGCGCCCAAGGCAGCAGGAGCGCCCTGCTGCTCGTGCCCGCCGTACTCGTCCCCGCCGCGCTCCTCGGCCGGAAGGTCAGGCCCGACGCCGCCCGCTCCGGAGCTACGCCCCGTCCGCCTCGCGCCCCGCGGCGTGCTCGGTGAGCTGTTCGTTCACCTCGCGGGTCTGTTCGGCCAGGTCGCGGGCCCTGGCCTCGGCGCGGTCGGCACGGGCGTTGATGCGGGCGATGTCCTCCTCGATGACCTTGAGGGCCGCCTCGGCCGCGGCACCCGCCTCCTCGGCGTCCATGTCCTCGGGCAGGTCGTCGAGGGCGGTCCGCACCGCGGGGATGCCGCCACGGGCGTGGATCTCTTTCCAGAACTCGTAGTCCATCCCGCCATCCTGACCGATGGACCGCCGTCGGCGCTAAGCCGGGTCGACGGAGCCCGCCCGGCTCGGCGTGCTGAAGTCCAGTACGTCCTCGGCGGTCTGCTTGGTCTCCTCGGCCGCGCGGCGGGCCGTGGCGAGTACGTCGCCGTGCTCCTGGACCAGGGTGTGGTAGATCGGCGCCTGAGTGGCGTCAGTGGCTGGCATGACCAGCGGCTCCTTGTTCGGGGACATGATGTGTTCATCGGGTCGGCCGCAGTCGGCCGATCCGCGACCTTACGCGAAACCGGCAGGTGGTTCGTACCCGGCCCCGATCATGCCGCCACAGCCGTGTGACCTCTATGAAAGAGGTCACACGGCCGGACCTCAGGCGCAGTAGGTGTCCTGATCAGGACGGTCACCGGTCGCCAGATAGCGGGAGACCGTCCGGTCGCCGCACTCGTTCCCGTTGGCGAGGTAGGCATCGTGGCCCGTGGAGTTGACGGTCACCATGGTGGCCCGTCGGCCGAGCGCCTCGCGCATCTTGAGGGCGCCCTTGAGCGGGGTGGCCACGTCGCGTTCGTTCTGGACGAGCAGGATGTTGGACGGGCCTTCGTCGGTGATCCGCACGGGGGCCTCCTTCGGCTCGAAGGGCCAGGCGGCGCAGAGCATCGCGTTGCGGGGCATGCCCGCCGTGAGCGGGTGGGCGGCACGGCTCGCGGCCACGTCTTTCTCGTACGCGGCGGCCGACCTGGGCCACGCGACGTCGTTGCAGAGCGTGCCGGCGCCAACCGCGCTGACGTTCTGCAGTACGGCCTCGGGCGGCCCCTCGGGGGCGGGCGGCACCGTGCCCTTCCGGGCGGCGCGGATCAGCTTGGCAAGCTCCGCGAAACGGTCGGGGTCGTACAGCGCGTTCAGCATGGTCTGGCGCAGCACATTGCCGTTCAGCTCCTCGGGGTTGGCGCCGGGCCAGGGAATCGGCTCGCGGTCGAGGCGCTCGGCGAGCCGCAGGAACAGTGGCCGGATCTCTGCGGCGGTCTTCGCGACGCGGTCCGGATTGCCGGGCGCCGAAGCCCACTTGGCGAATTCGGGGAAGGTGTCCTCGACGCCGGCCTCGTGCCCGGCGTTCCAGGCCCGGGCGACGCGCGTGTGGTCGGGGTCGAGGTTGCTGTCCAGGACGAAGCGGTCGGTGCGGTGCGGGAACAGCTGGCTGTAGACCGCTCCGACGTACGTTCCGTACGAGACGCCCCAGGCGGAGATCCTGCGCTCGCCGAGTGCCGCCCGGATGCGGTCGATGTCCCGGGCCTCGTTGGCGGTGCTGAGGTTGCGGATCAGGTCGCCGCCGTTGCGTGCGCAGGCCTTTGCCGTACGCCGGGCGGTCGCCATGTTCTCGGTGATCGAGCCGTCGGCGGCGGGCCAGGGCCGCAGCTTCGACGCGGCGAGGTCGCCGTGTTCGAGGCCGCAGTCGACCTGGGTGGAGGCGGCGAGGCCGCGGGGGTCGATGCCGATCAGGTCGTAGGCGTCGCGCACCTGCTCGGGCAGCCGCTGACCTTTGTCCGAAGGGCTGTTGAGACCGGAGCCGCCGGGTCCGCCGGGGATCAGGAAGAGGGCGCCACGGCGCGCCGATGGCTTCTCGGCGGGAATGCGGGAGACGGCGATCTCGATCTTCTCGCCCTTGGGGTGCGCGTAGTCCATGGGTACTTCGAGGGTCGCGCAGCGCTGGCGGGGGTCGGTCTCGGCACCCTCGCACTTCGTCCAGTCGAGGGGCTTCGGCGCGGCCGCGGCGGCGGCCGTCGCGGTCGCGGTGAGCGGCGCTGTGAGCGCGAGGACCGCCGTGGAGGCGGCGAGCAGGGCCGCGTTTCGCTTGATCTTCGTCATGTACACAGCCTCACCGGTCCGCCCCGGCCGCCACATCCTCCCAACTGGCGGCTGCGGATGGGGGTTTACCCCTACAGGTCACCTAGGGGCGATCCTCGCGCACGACGCCCCTCGGGCCTCGCCCGGGGTATGCTCGGCCGCCATGATCATTTGGCTCAACGGAACCTTCGGCGCGGGCAAGACGACCACCTCGCTCGAACTGACCGCGCTCCTGCCCGAGTCGCGCGTCTTCGACACCGAACACGTCGGGTTCATGCTGCGGCACGTCCGCGACCTCGTGGACGGCGACTTCCAGCACGCGAAGCCGTGGCGCGGTCTGGTCGTGGCCACCGCGACCCAGCTGCTCGACCACTTCGGCGGCACCCTGGTCGTCCCGCAGACGGTGCTGGTGCGCCAGTACTGGCGGGAGATCCACGACGGACTCACGGCCGCCGGGATCCCCGTCCACCACTTCGTGCTGCACACCGATCGGGACACCCTCGTCCACCGCATCGACACCGACACGAAGCCCGAGAGCGCCCCCGCCAAGCAGTGGCGTCACGACCACCTCACGCCGTACGAGGAGGCCCTGCCCTGGCTCCGCGAGGAGGCCGAGGTGATCGACACGACGGACGTCCCCGCCGACCGCGTCGCGCGGCGCATCGCCGCGACGGTCGAGACCGCGGGACGCCCGGCCGTCGGCTGATGACGGACCACGGACCGCTCGCACCGCGCCTGCCCGCCGCCTTCTGGGAGGTGCCGTACGTCGCCGCCCGCTTCCCCGGATCGCCCGCTGTGGCGAGGCGGCCCGGCCTGACCGCGGGCGCCAACTGCCAGCTGTTCGCGTACGAGGTGCTCGCACACCTCGGTGCGGGCCGCCTGCCCGACCTGCGCTCCGACGAGCTGTGGGCCGACACGGAGGCCACCCACCGCGTCACGGACGTACGGCCGCTCGACCTGCTGCTGTTCAACGGCACCGACGATGCCTACGGCGCCCACGTCGGCCTCTGGGTGGGCGATGACGCGGTGCTCCACCTCTGCGCGGAGGCGGGACGGCCGGTCGTATGGGGACTCGCGGAGTTCGCGGCGCGGGCGCGGTACCGGTGCCTCGTGGGCGTCAAGCGTGCCGGACGGGGCGAGGGACCGGCCTCACCGCAGGGCGCCCGGTAAACCGGTCGCACGGCGATCTCCCCGCTGCTACGTTCACGGGCATGAAGCGTGCCGCGATGACGACGACGCCGGAGAGTGTCCCGGCGCGCTGACCGATGTTCGAGTCCGAAGCCCCGGGGCGAGTGCCCCGGGGCTTCGCGCTGGTCACTCGCCTCACGTCCGCGAGGAGACCGCCATGCACGACCACCGCAAACTCGGCCGCGAGCTCGACCTGTTCGGCACCGACCCGCTGATCGGCGCGGGCCTTCCGTACTGGCTGCCCGACGGCGCCGCCGTACGCCACGCCCTGGAGGAGTACGTCCGCGGTGCCGAGCGGCGCGCGGGCTACCGGCACGTGTACTCGCCGGTGCTCGGCAAGCGGGAGCTGTACGAGATCTCCGGCCACTGGTCGCACTACAGGGACGACATGTTCCCGCCGATGGAGATGGGCGGCGAAGAGGTCGTGCTGCGACCGAGCCTCTGTCCGCACCACGCGCTGATCTTCCGCTCCCGCGCCCGCAGCTACCGCGAGCTGCCGCTGCGCATGGCCGAGCTCGGCGGCATGTACCGCGCCGAACTCTCTGGCGTGATCGGCGGGTTGAACCGCGTCCGGGCCATCCAGCTGAACGACGCGCACATCTTCTGCACCCTGGACCAGGTCGCCGACGAGGCGCACGCCGCGCTCGAGATGATCCGCCGCGCGTACGAGGCGCTCGGCATCCGCGCGGCCCGCTTCCGGCTCTCGCTGCCCGCGCCGGGCGGCAAGTACGTCGCCGCCCCCGAGCACTGGCGCCGGTCCTCGGCCCTGCTGACCGACGCGCTCGAACGGTCGGGCCTGCCCTACGAGTCGGCCGAGGGAGAGGCCGCGTTCTACGGCCCCAAGATCGACGTCCAGGTCGCCGACGCGGCGGGGCGCGAGTCCACCCTCTCCACCGTCCAGGTCGACTTCCACCAGCCCGAGCGGTTCGGCCTGCGCTACGTCGGCGCCGACGGCGCCAAGCACCGCCCGGTGATGGTCCACCGCAGCATCATCGGCAGCGTGGAGCGGGCCGTGGCCCACCTCATCGAGGAACACGGCGGCGCCTTTCCCGCCTGGCTCGCGCCGGTCCAGGTGGCGGTCCTGCCCATCTCGGAGGCCGAGGTGTCCGGCGCCGAGGCGTTCGTGCGGCAGTGTGTCGACCAGGGGTTGCGGGCCGAGCTCGTCGGTCCCGAGCGCGGCAGCCTCTCGTCGCGCGTCCGGGTCGCGCGCCGCGTGCCCTACCAGGCGGTGATCGGGGCGAAGGAGGCCGTCGACGGCCTCGTCGCGCTTCGTCTGCGCGACGGGCGACGCGTCGGCGCCCTGCCCGCCGCGGAGGTGCTGTCCCGTGTGGGCGCGTTGGTCTCCGCGCACCGGCCCGTGCTGTGGGACGAGGCCCCGTAAGGGGCGCGGGGAACTGCGCGAGCAACCAGAGAAGAGCCGCAGTCGCGTCTGCCGGATCACCGAGCAGACGCGACTGCGGCACGTCTTGCGCTGAGCGCGCAGTTCCCCGCGCCCCTTACGGGGCCAGTGCCTTGAGGATCAGCGTCGCGCCCATGATCGCCATCGTCACGGCGATGACGATGTCCAGGGCCCGCCACGACGCGGGCCGCGCGAAGAACCCGCTGAACAGCCGCGCACCGAAGCCGAGCGCGGTGAACCAGCAGAGGCTGCCGATCACCGCACCGACCCCGAACGCCCAGCGCAGCGCGCCGTGCCCGGCGGCGACGGAGCCGAGCAGCAGGACGGTGTCGAGGTAGACGTGCGGGTTGAGCCAGGTCATGGCCAGGCAGGCGAGCAGCGCGCCACGCCGTGAGCCCGCCGTCGTGCCCGTCGCGGCCAGCGCCGAGGGGCGCAGCGCACGGCGCCCCGCCAGTACGGCGTACGTCAGCAGGAATCCGCCGCCGATCAGGCCGACGAGGGTCATCGCCGGGGGCCAGGCCGTCACCACGGTGCCGACCCCCGCGACGCCCGCGGCGATCAGCACGGCGTCGGACGCGGCACAGATGGCCACCACGGAGGACACGGCCTCGCGCCGGATGCCCTGACGCAGGACGAGGGCGTTCTGCGAGCCGATGGCGACGATGAGCGAGAGTCCGGTGCCGAATCCGGTGGCCGCGGCGGTCAGTGCTGATCCCATGAGCACCGACGTTAGGGATCACCGAGCCCATAAGTAAAGCTAAAGATTCTCATGTAGCTTAAGCAATCGTGATGACTGAGCTGCCCCTCGACCACGTGCGGACACTGCTCGCCGTGGTCGACGAAGGAACCTTCGACGCGGCCGCGGCCGCCCTGCACGTCACGCCGTCCGCGGTCAGCCAGCGCGTCAAGGCACTGGAGCGCAGGACCGGACGCGTCCTGCTGATGCGCACGAAGCCGGTGCGGCCCACCGAGTCGGGGCAGGTCGTGGTGCGGTTCGCCCGGCAGATGGCGCGGCTGGAACGGGACGCGCGGGCCGACCTGGGCATCAGCGGCACGGGCGATCCGGGAGAGCCCGGAGAGCCCGCGCTGCTGCCGGTCGCGGTGAACGCGGACTCGCTCGCCACCTGGTTCCTGTCCGCCCTCTCCCGGATCCCCGACGAGGCGCGGATCTGCTTCGAGCTGCGTCGCGAGGACGAGGACCACACGACCGCGCTGCTGCGCGAGGGCGCGGTGATGGCCGCGGTGACCTCCTCGCCCGACGCGGTGGCGGGCTGCACGGTGCGACGCCTCGGCCGGATGCGGTATCTGCCCGTGGCCACGGGCGAGTTCACCGCGCGACGGCTCGGCGACTGGCCCCGGGCGCCACTTGCGGAGGTCCTCGCGGACGCGCCGGTGGTCTGCTTCGACCGCCGCGACTCGCTCCAGGAGCACTTCGTCCGGGAGGTCACCGAAGGGCGGCGCGGGGCGAGTCGGCTGCGGCACTACGTGCCCTCGTCACGGGGGTTCGTCGAGGCGATCGCGGCGGGGCTCGGCTGGGGCGTGGTGCCGCGGACGCAGGCCGAACCGCTCCTACGGTCCGGCGCGCTCGTCCTCCTCGATCCCGAACGGACCGTGGACGTCCCGCTGTTCTGGCAGCAGTGGAAGCTCGACTCCCCCGCGCTCGCCACACTGGCGGACGCGGTGACGGAGGCGGCGGCGGAGCATCTGCGCCGCTGAAGGGCCATCGAAGGGCCCGTCGGGAGGGGTTCAAGACGCCCCGCGCGCGGGATATTGTCATGCTCACCACACATCGACAGGCGCCCGTGAGACACCCTCCCCACCAGCAGAAACAAGACCGAGCCCCCCTTCCACTTCCGCCCGCCACCGCGATACCCCTGAGGGGACACAGACCCCCGCAGGAAGCGAGTCACACCGTGAACGACTCCGGTTGGTACGTGGATGAACGCTGCACGAACTGCGACGTCGCCCGGCAGCTCGCGCCGGATCTGATCGTCGAGGCGGACGGCCGCTCCGAGATCCTGCGCCAGCCGCGCGACGCGGCGGAGGAGGACCTGATGTACACCGCCGCCTTCGCCTGCCACACCCGCTCCATCCGCCCGCCGTCCGGCCGGATGGATCCGCGACGGGACTTCTACCCCCTCCCCCTCGACGACACCGTCCTGTTCTGCGGGCACAACTCCCAGCGCACCGCGGGCGCCAACTCCTATCTGCTGCGGCGCCCTTCGGGGAATTTGCTGATGGTGGACACCCCGCGCTGGAACGAGCCGCTGGCCGCCCGGTTCGAGACGATCGGCCCTGTCACCGACGTGCTCCTGACCCACCGCGACCACGCCGCGCACGGCCGCCGCTACGCCGACCGCTTCCAGGCCAGGCTCTGGGTCCACGAGGGCGACCTCGAATCCGCGCCCGACGCCGACTGCGTCCTGCGCGGCACCGACAGCGTCGAGATCGCCGACGGCGTGCTCGCCCATCCGCTGCCGGGTCACACCGAGGGGAGCGTCTTATACGTCGCCGACGAGCGGTACTGCTTCAGCGGGGACAGCTTCTACTGGTCGCGCACGACGGAGGACATCGAGGTGGCCGACAGCGTCACCTGGTACTCGATCGAGGAGCTCGCGGCCTCACTGGCCCGCACCGCCGAACAGCTCCGCTTCGAGTGGCTGCTGCCGGGGCACGGCGACCGCAAGCACCTCCCGGCCGCCGACATGGCCGCACGCATGCGGGAGTTGACGGCTCGCACCCGCACGCTGCGGCCCCGTCCCATCGACTTCACCGCGGTCCGCTGGTGAGCGCGGGAAGCCGGGGCCGGGTCAGCCGCCCGCGGCAGGCACGGCGGGCAACGGGGTCGCCGGGCGCTCGAAGAACGTCTCCAACGAGACCGTCGCCTGGGTCCCGCTGACCCCCTCGATCTCGTACAGCCTGCGCAGCACGTCCTGGAGCCGCTCGGTCGTCGCCGTGCGGACCTTCACCAGGACCGACGCGCTGCCCGCGATGACGTGCGCCTCCTGGATCTCGGGGATCGCCGCGAAGGCGGCCGCCGACTCCCCCATCCACGCCGTCGATTCCACCATCACGAAGGCGAGCACCCCGCGGTCGAGGGCCGCGGGGTCCACCTCGACGGTCGTGCGCCGGATGACACCGCGCTCGCGCAGCTTGCGCACGCGTTCATGGGCGGCACCGGCGGAGAGGCCGACCTCCTTGCCGAGCGCCGCGTACGACATCGTCGCGTCCTCCTGGAGGAGAGCGATCAGCCGCCGGTCCACGTCATCCACAGTCGCCATGGCGCAACCATATCCCGTTCTGGCATAGTCTCGAATCACCGAATGACATTCAGACACGGTGCGCTAAGGGGTAACGATGTCCACCAATGACGACGCCTCGATATACGAGATCCTGGACGAGCGGTTCCGTACCGGACGGTGCGCGAACGGGGACGACCGGCTGGAGAAGCTGTACGGCGGCTGCCGCTGGGCCGAGGGACCGCTCTACCTCCCCGCCTGGCGCCAGCTCGTCTGGAGCGACATCCCCAACGACCGGCTGCTGCGCTGGGACGAGGCGACCGGCGCGGTCTCCGTCTTCCGCTCCCCCGCCGGGCACGTCAACGGCAACACCCTGGACCGCGAGGGCCGGCTCATCAGCTGTGAGCAGGGCAACCGCCGCGTCACCCGTACCGAGCCCGACGGCCGGATCACCGTGCTCGCCGACCGGTACGCGGGCAAGCGGCTCAACAGCCCCAACGACGCGGTGGTGCGCTCCGACGGCTCGGTGTGGTTCTCGGACCCGGACTTCGGCATCACCAGCGACTACGAGGGCGTCCGCGCCGAGCCCGAGATCGGCGGCTGCCACGTCTACCGGATCGACCCGGCGAGCGGCGAGGTGCGCCTGGTCGCGGACTGCTTCGGGGCGCCGAACGGGCTCGTCTTCTCGCCCGACGAGCGACAGTTGTACGTCTCCGACACGCGGGGCGGGTGCGTCCGCGTCTTCGACGTACGCGAGGACGGCACGCTCTCGGAGGGCCGGGTGTTCGCCGAGGCGAAGGACGATCTGAGCCGGTTCGACAACCTCCGCTTCGACGACGGCGGCCGCCTGTGGGCGGCCGCCATCGAGGGAGGGGTGCACTGCTACGACCCCGACGGCACCCTCATCGGGCGGCTGCGGGTGCCGGAGCCGGTGTCCAACATCGCCTTCGGCGGGCCGAAGAACAACCGGCTCTTCATCACCGCGACCAGCTCGCTGTACTCACTGGTCATGGCCGTCACCGGGCTGCCGCGGGTCCACCGCTGAGCCCACGTCGCGAACGCGCGTCAGAAGCGCACGTCGGAGCAGGCGTAGAAGGCGTTGCCCGTGTCGGCGATGGTCCAGACACCGAGGATCAGGTGGTGGCCGGACTTCTGGGGCAGGACGCCGGCGTGGGTGACCGTGGAGCCGGGCTGACGGCCGCCGAAGGGCACCGTGAGGAACGGCTGCGGGTCCAGGTCGGCCCTGGTCAGCGGCTTGGTGGGGTCCCAGCCGTCCTTGGTGATGTAGTAGCGGAAGTCGGTGGTGGCGTGGCGGGCCGTGATGCGCCAGACGAAGGTGTGGCTCTGGCCCGCGGTCAGCTTGGTGGTCGGCCAGTTCCCGCCGCGCGGGTCGTCCAGTTCGGAGAAGCGCCCGATACCGCCCGCGCAGATGCGCCCGTCGACGGGACCGCGCGCGGGGAAGCCCTTGGGCCCCTCCACGCTCGGCGGCTCCCACTGGATCTGCCCGCAGTTGCGGACGGTGCCGTTGCCGCACAGCTGCTGACGGCTGACGGGCGAGTCGGTGTAACCGTGGGCCTGGGCGCTGCCGCTGGTGGCGAGCATCGCCGAGCCCGCGATGCCGAGGCCCAGGAGTAACGAGGTGAGCTTCTTGCGCATGAAGTGCTCCCGTGGTCCGAGGTTGCGGGTGGGACGGACGCGCACCCCTGACGTACTGCCGGATCGAACGGCGAGGAGCCGGGCGGCAGCACGGGAACAACCGGAGGGCACGCGTCCGACGCGGTCTAGACCAAGTGCGAGACTAGCCCCACGAGTTGGGCATGTCCATACCAATGAAGTCACCCGCGGCGCGGTCACTCCGTGGCTTCCGCCTCCACCGGCTTGGGGATGAGGAAGGACGTCGCGAAGGCCGCCGCGATCAGGGCGACTCCGGCGATCATGCCCGCCGTGTATCCGGCGGGGGACGTCTTGTCGGCCGGTGCGGCGGCCGTCTGCACGGCGTACAGGACGGCGAAGCTGAGCCCGGCGCCGAGGTTGAAGGCGCCCGCGTTCAGACCGGGCAGGAAACCCGGGTTCTCCTTCGGGGAGAGCACGATGCCGAGGCCGTTCAGGACGATGTTGCCCACGCCCGCGTAGGTGACGCCGATGAGGATCGACGCGAGCAGGAGCAGCAGCCGCGAGTCGGCGTGCAGCGTGAACAGCATCAGGGCGACCGTCACGGCCGAGCCGATCAGGCCGAGGCGCAGGATGCGGCCGTAGCCGTACGTGGCGGCGAGCCGGCCCGCGAGCGGGCCCATGGCCAGGCCCGCGAGGGCGTACGGCGTCAGGGTCCACCAGGCCGACTGCTCGGCGGTCATGCCGAAGCCCGCCTGCGCGTCCTGGGCGAAGGCGGGGATCATGCCGTTCATGACGGCGAAGACGCCGGTCATGGTCAGCACTGTGGTGAGCAGCAGCGCCCAGGTGGAGCGCTGGCGCAGGTGGTGGGTGGCGACCAGCGGGTGGCTGCTGCGGTCCTCGGTGCGCCAGAACAGGGCGAAGGCGATGCCGGTGACCACGAAGAGGCCCACGACGAGCGGCCAGTTGGCGTCGCCGAGCTTGCCCGCCTCGTTCAGGGCGATCAGGGCCGCGCCGACCGAGACCACCAGGAGGGTGACGCCCGGCCAGTCCATGCGGGTGTCGGAGGTGTCGACCGCCTTCGACTCGGGGGTGAGGGTGGCGACGAGGAGCGTGGCGATCGCGGCCACACCGGCCATGGCCCAGAAGACCGACTGGAAGCCGTGGTGGTCGGCGAGGTAGCCACCGGCCAGGGAGTCGACGCCCGCGATGCCGCCGTTGACGGCGGTGATGACGCCGAGGAGCGTGCCGTACTTCTTCGGCTCGTGGACCTCGTTGCGCAGCATGATCAGGCAGAGCGGCACGGTGGGACCCGAGACGCCCTGGACGACGCGGCCGACGAAGAGCATCGGCACGCTCTCGGCGAGCGCGGCGACCACACAGCCGACGACCATGAGCGCCAGCATCCCCGCGAGCACCTTGCGCCGTCCGACGAGGTCGCCGAGGCGCGGCAGGAAGAGCGAGAAGAGCGCGGCCGACGTGAAGAACGCGGTCTGGGTGAGGCCGATCTCCGCCGAGGTCGCCCCGAGGGAGTCCTCGATGTTCTTCAGGGCGGGGCTGAGCATGCTCGCGTTGAGCTGGAAGGCGAAGCAGGCCGCGAGGAGCGCGGCGACCAGGACGCCGACGCGCACCGGGCGCGAGCCCTTGGCGCCGCCGGGCGCGGCGGCCGGCTCGGTGAAGGAGGCGTTCATGCGCGGACGTCACCGATCCGCTCGAGGGCGTCCACGATCAGGTCCCAGAAGCGCTGGTGGTCCAGGTCGACGGCGACCTGGGTGTGGCAGTCGTCGGGGGCGGGCGCGCGGAAGTCCGTGACGGTCATGCCGAGGGTGAGCGTGCCGGTGAGCTCGATGTCGACCGGGGCCTTGCGGACCGTCATGACATCGGGGTCGATGACGTACGCGACGGCGCACGGGTCGTGGACCGGCGGCGCGTCGAAGCCCTGGGCCTCCAGGTACATGGCGCCGAAGAAGTCGAGGAGTTCGTTGACGAAGACGGCGGGCTTCGTGCCGACCTTCGCGATGCGCTCGACGACCTCGGGGGTCGCGAGGGCCTGGTGGGTCAGATCGAGGCCGACCATGGTGACCGGCCAGCTCTCGTTGAAGACGATGTGCGCGGCCTCGGGGTCGATCTTGATGTTGAACTCGGCGACCGGGCTCCAGTTGCCCGTGTGGTAGCCGCCGCCCATCAGGACGACCTCGCGGACCCGCTCGACGATGCGGGGCTCCTTGCGGGCGGCGAGGGCGATGTTGGTCAGACCCGCGGTGGGGACGATGGTGATCTCGCCGGGCTCGTGCGCCATGACCGTGTCGATGATGAGGTCGACGGCGTGCCGCTCGTCCAGGGCGAGGGTCGGCTCGGGCATGACGGGACCGTCGATGCCGCTCTCGCCGTGGATGTCCGGGGCGGTCTCGACCTCGCGTACGAGAGGACGGGGGCAGCCCGCGGCGAAGGGGACGCCGGTGATGTTCGCGATGCGGGCCACCGAGAGCGCGTTGCGGGTGACCTTCTCCAGGGTCTGGTTACCCACCACGGTGGTGACGGCGACAAGATCCACATCCGGGTTGCCGTGCGCCAGGAGCATGGCGATCGCGTCGTCATGTCCGGGGTCGCAGTCCAGGATGATCTTTCGGGGCATCGCGGAACCTCTTTGTTCGGCTGAGTTGCCGCTGCGGAGCGACAGCTCGGGAAAACGTTCTCCCAAGACTCTGTGCACAGGTGCGAATTATGTCAATAGCCGACGACACACCCCAGCAAACTCGCCCGGATCGGACACAGTTCAGCAGAGGACAGAAATGCTCGAAAACGGAGAAGACGCCCTGAAAATTGCCCCTGGTCGCCTCGGAGAACCGCTGATAACGTTTGCCGAAATTCAGCGAAGGGTGGGCGCGGCGTGGCCGACGTAACACTGCGGGACGTAGCCAGGGCCTCCGGCTGCTCCGTCGCCACGGTCTCCCGGGTCCTCGCGGGCACCCGCCCGGTCGGGGCCGAGACCGCCCGCCGGGTGCGCGAGGCCGCCGGAGCCCTCGGCTACCGGCCCAACCACGCGGCCCGCGCGCTGCGCAGCCGCTCCACCGGCACGGTCGGGCTCGTCCTGCCGCAGATCACGAACCCCTTCTATCCGGCCCTGGTGCGGGAGTTGACGCACGCGCTGCACGCCGATGGGCGGGCCGTGCTCCTCGCCGACTGCGACGACGATCCGGTCGCCGAGGCGGAGCGCATCGGCGACCTGTTGAGCAGGCAGGTCGACGCCCTCCTGGTGATCCCCGCGCACGAGGACCACAGCAGGGAGGCGGTGGCCTCGGCCGCCGCCCGGGTGCCGCTCGTCCTGATGGACCGGGGCTGCGGGCCCGGCATCGCCGACTCCGTCGCGGTCGACAACGCCGCGGGCATGGCGCTCGTCCTGGACCATCTGGCCGCGGCGGGCCGTCGCCGCGTCTGCTTCCTGGGGGCTGCGGGGACGGCGTCGACCGCCACCGAGCGGCGCACCGCGTACGCGGCGGGGGCGGGCGCCATCGATCCCGGCGCGCCCGGGCGCGTCGCCCTCGGCGACTTCTCCGTGGAGTGGGGCCGGGCCGCCGTCGACGAGGTGTGGGACGCCCGGCCCGACGCCGTCGTCTGCGCCAACGACCTCATCGCCATCGGCGCGCTCCAGCGCCTCCAGCAGCTCGGCGCCGACGTTCCCGACGAGGTCGCCGTGACCGGCTTCGACGACATCCCGATGGCGGCGCTGTCCGCCCCCGGGGTCACCACGGTCCGCCAGCCCGTCGCCGAACTGGCCGCCGAGGCGGCGCGGTTGCTCGACCAGCGGCTGTCCGGGGACGAGGACGGGCCGCAGCGGGCGATACGGCTCGCGCCCGAGCTGGTCGTACGCGAGTCGAGCGGGGCGGTCGACGCACGCTGAGCCCTCGGCGGGGTGCGGAGTGCGTCATCCTCGGGCCGGTGGGGGCTGGTCGCGCAGTTCCCCGCGCCCCTCACGGGGCGCCACACCGCGCGCTGTTCGCTCCCGGCGGTCGGGAACCTGGCACGCCGGGAGCGAACGGCGGTTCAGCCCGTCAGCGCGTCACGCGCCAGGTGAGCGTGTCCGTCAGGAGGGCGCGCAGCGCCGGGTCGCGTACCGCCTTCGTCGGGTCGGTGGCGCGCACCGACAGGGTGTGGGCGCGGCCGTCGGCGGGCACGCCCAGGGCGCGCGGCGACACGACGCTGTCGTTCTTCGCCCCGCGGACCTCACGGCCGTCGACGCTCCAGGTCAGCCGCACGCCGTCGGCCGCACTCACCCGGACCTTGGCGTCGCGCCGCACCGCCCGGTCGGTACCGGTGAGCGCCGTGACGACGGACGCGTGCCGGTGGAAGCCCGCGATCATGGCCTCGCGCCCGGGCAGGTTGAACTCGCGGCCGAGCGTGCGCATGATCGAGTCGCTGGTGGGGCGGTAGAGGCCGCGCGGGTAGTAGCCGCCGCCCTCGTACGCGCCGACCTTGCCGCCGTCCGGTGAGGTCTGGCCGATCCACCGGTACCACTTCTTCTTCTGGGCGGTCAGCTGGGCGGCCGTGAGCTTGCTGGTGTTGGCTTCCCAGGGTTCGGCGCCCGTGTAGGTGCCGTACTCGTCGTACCAGTACTCATCGGCGAGCTTGCCGAGCGAGTGTCCCGTCTCGTGGACGGCGACCTGGTCGGACTGGGCGTTGTCCGACGAGGCGGTGGCGATGCCGTCGTAGCCGGACGGCGACGTGATGTCGTTGTAGCCCGCGCCGCCGTACTTGGTGGAGTTGGCGAGGACGATCACGAGGTCGGGGTCCGCGGCCTTCTTGGCGTACGACTCGACCTTGTTGGTGTCCACGCACAGGAGGCGCTCGATGCCGTCGCAGAAGAAGGCCGAGCCGAGCGCGGTGTCCTTGACGGTGCCGCTCGTCGGGTCGCCGGAGACGCCGGACTGCCGGGAGACGGCGTCCACGGCCCAGACGTTGAAGAGGCCCTTGTACGCGGCGTACGGCTGGACGGCGGAGATCTTCGCCCACTTGGCCCGCACGTCGGCGTGGAAGTCCTCCTGCTGCGCGGCGGTGTAGCCGTCGCCGATGAAGACGACGTCGAGCTTGGAGGCGCTCGGCCCGGCCTGCACGATGGGGACGACGTCGCCGTCACCCTTGATCTCGGAGCGCTCCTTCGCGGAGAGCGCGTCGGAGGCGGGGACCTCGGTGTGCCGGGGGTGGGCGCCGGGGCCCGTGAAGTACTCGACGCGCTGGGTCTGCCCGGCGGCCGGGTCAGGGCCTGCCGCCGTGGCCGTGCCCGCGGGTCCTGTCGCGGTGAGGCCCGCGGCGAGCGCGATGCCGGTGGCGAGGGCGATGCGCAGGGGCGTGCGTCTGGCACGGCCCGGGGTCCTTGCCGGTATTCGTCCTGTGGGGGGCATGGGCGTCCTTTCGAAGTCCGCGATATAAATGGCGGGTTAAGCGGGGTTAAGGCGCGGCTCAACGTAGAGGCTCGTGGGGCGTCAGGCAATGGGTGTGCGTCAAGTCATGCACGGGGTCGACCAGTTCACGCCGTTCGCGGCTCGGCGTGTGACCATGCGTGGGGCGGCATACGGAGGGGCAGCGATGGAGCGGAACGTGGAGCGGAACAGGTCCGAGGGCGCACGAGGCGAGGGCACGCGCGCCGACGATCCGGCCGAGATCGGGCGGCGCGTGCTGCGGCTGCGCGGTGAACGTGGCCTAACCCAGCGCCAGTTGGCCGAGCCCGCCTATACCCCCGCATACGTCTCCACCCTTGAGGCGGGCAAGGTGCGACCCTCGGAGGCCGCCCTGCGGCACCTCGCCGAGCGCCTCGGCGTCGGCTACGAGGAACTGGCCACCGGACGGCCCGCCCGGCTCGCCGCCGGACTGCGCCTGCGCCTCACCGACGCGCGCCGCGCCCTGGCCACCGGGGCGCCGGGCGACGCGGCAGCGCTCTTCCGCGCCCTGCACGAGGAATCCGTCGCGCACGAACTCGCCCCGGAGCAGGCCGACGCGCTCCTCGGCCTCGGTGACTGCCTCCTCGAATCCGGTGAACTCACCGAAGCCCGCGACTGCTTCGCCGCCGCCGAGCGGCTCCTGGCCGACGATCCGCTGCCGCGCCGCGTCCCCGCGATCCGGGGCCGCGCCACCGCCCACCTCCTCACCGGCGAGCTGCGGTACGCCTGTTACCTCCTGGAGAACACCCTCGACGAGCTCAACGCCGCCTCACTGCACGACCCCGAGGCGCTGCTGCTGCTCTATACGGCGTCCATCGCGCCGTACATGGACATGGGCGCGCACGCCAGGGCCGCGCACGCCGCCGAGCTGGCGCTCGCGCTCGCGCCGGGCGTCGGCGATCCGGCACTGGTCGCGGGGATGCACCGGGGGGTGGCCCGTACGCTCATCGCCGAGGGCCGCATCGCCGAGGCCGACGCGTCGCTGGCCAAGGCGCAGGAGCTCTACCGCCAGCTGCACATCCGCACCGAGCTCGCCCACTGCCACTGGATGCGCGGCTACGTCCACGCCCAGGACGGCGACCTCGAACAGGCGGAGCGCGAACTGCGCACCGCCCGCGACATCCTCGCCTCCAAGCGGGCCGCGCTCTTCACCGAGCAGGTCGAGGTGGAGCTCGCCGACGTACTGCGGCGACGCGGCAGGGCCGAGGAGGCGGAGGCGCTGTTGCGGCCGCTCCTGACGTCCGGCGCCGACGACGCCGGGGACGAGACGGGTGCCCTCGGCGCGGGCCGGGGCGCGGTGCACGCGGGCGGCGCGCACCGGCTGCTCGGGCTCATCGCCGAGGAGCGTGGCGACACCGAGCGCGCCGAGGAGCACTACTGCGCGGCCCTCTCCCTGCTCGAACGGTCCAGTGCGGCAGGGGACTTGGCCGATCTCTGCCGTCTCCTGGGCGATCTGCTGCGCCGCTCGGGGCGGGTGGAGGCCGCGATGGACGCCTACCGCACGGGTCTCGGACACCGGGCGGCACCGGGTACGACGACGCTGGGGCCCGCGCCCGCCACACCGCCGATGTGACCTCCCACGCCCGTTCGCCCGCGGCTCCTCCTGCATCAAAGGATGTAGCGCGAATTCCTCCGGAGCTACGACTCCCGTGCCCACGAGGGCGCCGAGGATGGTGATCGCCACCCTGAACAGGCGCACGAGGAGCGGCACATGCCGGAACGGACGACCACCCCACCAGCCCCCTCCTTGCTCGGCGCGCTGGGCAGGGCCTTGGGCGGCGGGCTCGTCATGGGCGTGGCCCTCGGCCTCGGGACGGCCGCGGGGCCGCGTGTCGCCGACGCACTGGGACTTTCCGGGTTCGCCGCCAGGCTCGTCCCCGCCGTCCTGGTCAGCGCGGTGGCCGTGCCGCTCGTCATGGCCGCGCTGCGGCGCGGGGGCCGCTCGCTGACGTCCATCGGGTTCGGTGACCCGATGGCGGCGGTGCGCGCCCTGCTGACCGGCGTGGGCGTAACGGCGGCGGCCGCGGCGGTCGTCCTCGGGGCGGGCACCGCCGCGGGCATGCTCAGCTGGTCGCGCCCCGATCCCTTCGCACTCGCCGCGTTCCTGGTGACGAACGGGGTGGTCGCCCTGCTCCTGGAGGCGCTCCCCGAGGAGACGACGCTGCGCGGCTACGCCTGGACCGCGCTGCGCGGCCGGTTCGGCGGCCTGGTGACGGCGCTCGGCACGACGGCGGTGTTCCTGGTCGTGCCGGGCCTCTCGACGGTGGTGGGGTCGTGGACCGCGCGGCTCGTCGGCGGCGATCCCGGCCCTGTCGGGTGGGCGCCCGGCGGGCAGAACGCGGCCGACTACCTCTTCCTCCTGACGGTGTTCGGACTGACGCTCGTGGCGGCCCGCACGGCGGTGCGGGGCGCTCCGCTCTACGCCGCCATCGGCACCCATCTGACCTTTCTGACCGTCAACCGCGTCACGTTCGAGGGTGAGAAGCGTGACGCCGGGTGGCACGCGGAACTGCTCGACCCCGGGGCCGAACTCCTCGTACCCGTCTACCTGTTGGTCGCCATGGCGGGCTTCGTGGTGTGGCGGAAGGTGGGTCGCCGCGGGCCCTACAGCACGCCCCGCTCCCCTTCCTCTCCTTCCTCCCCCTCTGGGGGCCGGGCCACCGCCCGCAGGACCTCGACCAGTGCCGCCACGGTCGGCCGGCGCTCGGCCTGAGCGCGGTACACCACCACGATGTGCCGCTCCACCGTCTCGCGCAGCGCCACCACGTCGAAGCGGGAGCGGCGCAGGCGGAGCATCAGGCCCGTCACCGTGCTCACGCCGACGCCCGCCTCGACCAGGGCGAGGGTGGCCGCGGTGTCCGTCACCTCGTGTTCGACGAGCGGCTCGGTGCCCGCGCGACGGCACGCGGTGCGCACGGCGCGGCCGTAGTAGCTGTCGCCGGGCGGCAGGATCCAGCGGAGGCCCGCCGTGTCCGCAAGGGAGACGGTCTCGGCGCCCGCCATCGCGCCCGCGGGCACCGCGAGAGCGAACCGTTCGCGGTACAGGCGCAGCATCCGCAGCGCGGGATCGCGCGGGATGGGTACGTCGGGGTAGTCGAGGCCGAGAGCGAGGTCGACGCCGCCTGACGCGACGGCGTCGTACACCTCGTCGACGTCCATGTCGCGGCTGCGCACGGTGAGTCCGGGAAGCACCTCGCCGGTCCTGCGCAGGGCCATCGGGAGTATCTCGGCGGCGACCGTGGCGAACAGACCGACGCGCAGCACCCCGCTCACCTCCCCGCGGCCGCGCGCGAGCGCTTCGAGCGCCTCCGCTTCGGTGGTCAGGATCCGCTCGGCGTACCGCGCCAGGGTCAGGCCCTCGTCGGTCAGCTCCACCCGGCGGCCCACGCGCCGCAGCAGCTCCACGCCCGTGGACCGCTCCAGCGCGGCGAGTTGCTGCGAGATGCCCCCGGGGGTGTACCCCAGCGCATCGGCGACCGCCGTGATGGTTCCCCGCCTGGTCAGTTCCACCAGGGACCTCAACTGGGCGCTCGCCCCATACATATAGCGATCGTAATCGATCGACCGCACGAAGTGTTCATGGACGGCGGCGGCAGGGTGCTGCACCATGGCGGGCAGCAAGCTGTTCAGCGTTTCGCGCCACGCACGCCACGCCATGACAGCCCCTGGAAGGGAGCAGCCCCTTGGCCTCCTCGGAGTTCCGCGGTCTTCCGTCCTCCGCCGACGTGGTCGTCATCGGGGGCGGGGTGATGGGCACGAGCATCGCCTTCCATCTGGCCGAGGCGGGGGTGCGCGACATCGTCGTCGTGGAACGCGACGAGCTGGGGCAGGGCAGTTCGGGCAAGCCGATCGGCGGGGTCCGCGCGCAGTTCTCCGACCCGCTCAACATCGAGCTCGGGCTGCGGAGCCTGCGGGCGTACGAGGACTTTCCGCGGCGCCCCGGTACCGGCATCGGCCTGGACACCGTGGGCTATCTCTTCCTGCTGACCGGTCAGGACCAGGCGGCGGAGTTCGAGGCCGCCGTGCGCACCCAGAACGAACTCGGCGTCCCCAGCCGCATGATCGGGGCCCGCGAGGCCGAGGACCTGTGCCCCTATCTGCGCACGGAGGGGCTCGTCGCCGCCTGCTACTCGCCCGCCGACGGCCACGCGCGTCCCGGTCGCGTCGTGCGCGGGTACGCGCGCGCCGCGGCCGACGCCGGAGCCGTCCTCGCGACGCACACCACGGTGCTCGGCATGGACACCGTCGGCGACCGGGTCCGCGTCGTGCGCACCGACCGCGGCGCCATCTCCTGCGCCACGGTCGTGTGCGCGGCCGGGGCCTGGTCGGCGCGGGTCGGCGCCATGGTGGGGGTGGCGCTGCCGGTGCGCCCCGTGCGGCGTCAACTCGCCTTCACCGTGCCGCTGGTGCCCGCCGCGCCGCGCATCCCCTTCACCATCGACTTCGCGTCGTCGGCGTACTTCCACAACAGCGACGACGGGCTCCTTCTCGGCCTCGCCGACCCGGCGCAGGCCGAGGGGTTCGACACGACGTGGACGCCGGAGTGGCTGGACCTGTTCCGGGAGGTCGCTCGGCACCGCGCGCCCGCGCTCGCGGACATGGCGACGGACGGGGGCTGGGCGGGCCTGTACGAGGTCACTCCGGACCACAACGCGCTCATCGGCCGCTCCGAGGCAGTCCCCAACTTCCTCTACGCCACCGGGTTCTCGGGCCACGGCTTCCTCCAGGCGCCCGCCGTCGGCGAGATCGTCCGCGACCTCCACCTGGGGCGCCGCCCCTTCGTCGACGTGGCACCGCTCGGCGCCGACCGCTTCGGATCGGGGGTCGCGGGCCGCCCGGAGGCACACGTGGTCTGAACTCCCCCGCACACCAGCCCGGTCCTCCGGGACCCGGCCGACGGAAGGACGAAGCGCCGATGATCCGGCAGTGGCAGCTGCGGGCCGCGTTCGCCGCGCGGCTCTCGGAGATGTACGGGCGCGAGGTCCCCGCCTACACGACGCTCGTGGACGTCTCGCGCGAGGTCAACGAGGAGGTCCTGCGCGCGCGAGGCGCCGACGCCGAACGCCTGGGCTCCATCAGCCGGGTCACCTCCGAGCGGCACGGCGCCATCCGGGTCGGCACGCCGGAGGAACTGCGCCAGGTCGCCCGCGTCTTCGGCGCCCTCGGCATGCGCCCGGTGGGCCACTACGACCTGCGCGACACGGCGGGGAGCGCGCTGCCCGTCGTATCGACCGCGTTCCGGCCCGTGACCGGGGACGAGCTGGCCCGCAACCCGTTCCGGGTCTTCACCTCCCTGCTCACCGTCGACGACCCCCGCTTCTTCGACGCGGACCTCCGCTCCCGCCTCACCGCGTTCCTCGCCGCGCGCGAACTGTTCCCGCCCGAGCTGCTCGCCCTCGCCGATCGCGCGGAGGCCGAGCGGGAGCTGCCCGACGCCGCCGCCGAGCGCTTCCTCCACCTCGCCGTACGCGCCTTCGAGCTGTCGCCCGAACCCGTCGACCGGGCCTGGTACGAGACCCTGGCGCGGGTCTCCGCCGTCGCCGCCGACATCGGCGGCGTGCGCAGTACGCACATCAATCACCTGACCCCGCGCGTCCTGGACATCGACGAGCTGTACCGGCGCATGACCGCGCGCGGCATCGAGATGATCGACACCATCCAGGGCCCGCCGCACCGCCCCGGCGCGGACGTGCTGCTGCGGCAGACCTCCTTCCGCGCCCTCGCCGAACCGAGGGCGATGCGCGCCCCCGACGGCCGGGTGACCCGCGGCTCCCTGCGGGTCCGCTTCGGCGAGGTCGAGGCGCGGGGCATCGCCCTCACCCGCGAAGGCCGTGCGCGCTACGACCGGGGCGAGCCCCTGCCCGGCACCGAGCACGAACTCGCCGTCCAGGGACTCGGGTTCTTCACCTACCACGTAGTGCCTGACCGCCCCTCGGACGGCGGGCGCCCGCCCGCCGACATCGGCGCGCTCCTGGGTCAGGGCTGGGTCCGGGCCGAGCCGATCGTGTACGAGGACTTCCTTCCTCGGTCCGCTGCGGGCATCTTCCAGTCCAACCTCAGCGACCGGGGGTCGAGGAACAGCGGCCTGGCGAGCGACGCGTACGACGCCGCGTGGCTGGCCGGTGCGGTGGGGCGCGAGGTGCTCGATCCGTTCGCGCTCTACGAGCGGCAGCGCGCACGGTCCCTGGCCGAGGTCGCCGACGCGCTGGGAATCGCGATCGACCCCCTACTCGCCCGAGGAGTTTCATGAACGGCATCGTCCTTCCCTCCACCGACGACCTGCGCGCCCGCGCCCGTGCCGCACTCCAGCGCGTCGGGGTCACCGTGCCGGACGTCGGCACCGGCCTGCGGGCCCGTACCCCGATCACCGGCGACGAGCTCTTCGCCGTCCCCGTCGCCGGTGCCGACGCCACGGAGGAGGCGATCGCGGCGGCCCGCGCGGCGTTCCTCGACTGGCGCACCACACCGGCGCCGCGCCGAGGTGAGCTGGTGCGGCGCCTGGGCGAGTTGCTGCGCGAGCACCAGGAGGACCTCGCCGATCTGATCACTGTCGAGGCGGGCAAGATCCGCTCGGAGGCGCTCGGCGAGGTCCAGGAGATGGTCGACGTCTGCGACTTCGCCGTGGGCCTGTCCCGTCAGCTCTACGGCCGCACCATCGCGTCGGAGCGCCCGGGACACCGCCTCGCGGAGACCTGGCACCCGCTCGGCGTCGTCGGGGTGATCTCTGCGTTCAACTTCCCCGCCGCCGTGTGGTCGTGGAACACGGCCGTCGCGCTCGCCTGCGGCGACACCGTCGTCTGGAAGCCCTCCGAGCTGACCCCGCTGATCTCCCTGGCCTGCGACCGGTTGCTCGCCCGGGCCGCCGATGACGTCGGGGCGCCGCGCGACGTGCACCGCCTGCTGCTCGGGGACCGGACGGTCGGTGAACGGCTCGTCGACGATCCTCGGATCGCGCTCGTCAGCGCCACGGGCTCGACCCGCATGGGCCGCGAGGTGGGTCCCCGCGTCGCCGCCCGCTTCGGCCGCAGCCTGCTGGAACTGGGCGGCAACAACGCCGCGGTCGTCGCGCCGTCCGCCGATCCCGAGCTGGCCGTGCGGGGCATCGTGTTCGCCGCGGTGGGCACGGCCGGGCAGCGCTGCACGACGCTGCGGCGCCTCATCGTGCACCGCGAGATCGCGGACCCGCTGGTCGACCGGCTGACCGCCGCCTACCAGAAGCTCCCCATCGGCGACCCCTTCGACCGGTCCACGCTCGTCGGGCCGCTCATCTCCACGGCGGCGCTCGACGGCATGCGGGCCGCGCTCGACCGGGCGCGGGACGAGGGCGGCGAACTGGTCGTGGGCGGCGAGCGCCGTCCCGCGGGCTCGGCGCCGGGCGCCGCGTACGTCGAACCGGCCATCGTCCGCATGGCGGGGCAGACCGACGTCGTGCGCGAGGAGACGTTCGCGCCGCTCCTTTACGTCATGACGTACGACACCCTCGACGAGGCGATCGCCCTGCACAACGACGTCCCCCAGGGCCTGTCGTCCAGCATCTTCACGCGCGATCAGCGCGAGGCCGAGCTCTTCCTCTCCGCCGAGGGCTCCGACTGCGGCATCGCCAACGTGAACATCGGCACCTCGGGGGCGGAGATCGGCGGTGCCTTCGGCGGCGAGAAGGAGACGGGCGGCGGCCGAGAGTCGGGCTCCGACGCGTGGCGCGCCTACATGCGGGCGGCCACCAACACCGTCAACTACTCGGGGCGGCTGGCGCTCGCGCAGAACGTCAGCTTCCTCTGACTCACTGCTGACTCACCGCGCGGGAAGGCGGCGTACGGCCTCGAGGGCGCGGTCGGCGTGGGCGCTCATCCGCAGTTCGCTGCGGACCACCTCGGCGACGGTGCGGTCCTGTCCGATGACGAACGTGACGCGCTTGGTCGGCGCCAGGGAGAAGCCGCGCGTCACGCCGAACCGGCCGCGCACCGTGCCCTCGGGGTCGGAGAGCAGGGGGAAGCCCAGCGTGTGCTTGCCGACGAACTCCCGCTGCCGCTCGACCTCGTCACCGCTGACGCCGACCGGCCGCGCACCCGCCGCCTCGAACTCGGCGGCCAGGTCGCGGAAGTGGCACGCCTCGGCCGTACAGCCGGGGGTGAGCGCCGCCGGGTAGAAGAACAGCACCACGGGGCCCTCTTCGAGGAGCGTGCTCAGCCGCCTCGGGGTGCCGGTCTCGTCGGGCAGCGTGAAGTCGTCGACGGTGTCGCCGACCGCCACGCGCGCCGTCATGTCCTGCTCCCCTGCGACGTACGGTCGAAGCGCTGCACGGTGCCTCCTCGTTGAGGGTCGGAACGAGGTCCGCAGACGGCCTCGGATCGCGGGAGCGAAACCCTACTCGATGGTAGGCACGGTGCGGGCAGGGGGCGTTGGCATGCCTCCCGACCAGCCCTGATCTTCCGAACCGCCCTCATGTAATGCTGGGGCACACGCGCGGCCCGTGACAGCGGCCGGGCGGAACGGCAAGGGAGAGAACGGCATCGCGATGGCAGCGGCACGAAGGACAGCGAAGGGCGTCTGGGACAGATTCTCGGCGTCCGACCCGGGACTCCTGCGTCTCATGGCGGGGCTGCGTACGGTCGGGGCCATCCTCCTCGCCCTCGCCGTACTGGCCTCGTTCGGCACGTCGGTGAACCATCTGGTCGCGGGCGCGATGACCGCCATGGTCGCCACGTTCGCGATCCAGGAGAAGGAGGTGCGCGGCCAGGCGATCACGCTGTTGCTCGGCGTCCCCGTGGCGCTCGCGGCGATATCCCTGGGCTCGCTGCTCAACTCCCGTGTCATCGCGGGTGACGTCTTCTTCGTCCTGCTGATCTTCGGCGCGGTCTACTCGCGCCGGTTTGGCGACCGGGGCACCGCGCTCGGCCTGATCGGCTTCCAGGTCTACTTCGTCTCCCTCTTCGTGAGCGCCGAGGTCTCGGCGCTGCCCGGGCTCTTCCTGACGCTCGCCGTCGCCTTCGCGTGCAGCGCGATCGTCCGGTTCGCCGTGGTCCCCGAGACGCCCGAGCGGACGCTGCGCAGGCTGCGCGAGGCGTTCCGGGCGCGGCTCGCCCAGCTCGTCGCCCACCAGATCGCGCTGCTCGACGCGGGCGCCGACGACGTGGACGCCGTCCTCGACGACCTGCGGCGCAGCACCGCACGGCTGCACGAGGCGGCCCTGATGATCCAGGGCCGCCTCGAAGAGGGCACCCGCGACGCGGCGGCGGCCGCGTTGCTCCAGCGCAGGGTCGCCGACGCGGAGATCGCCGCGGAGCGCCTGGGCGTCCTGCTGCTCAACGCCCGCAGCGCGGAGCGCGTGGACACCCTCACCCTGCACCTGCCGAACGCGTCGGCGCCGATGCCGCCCCGCGCCAGGATCGCGGAGGACGCGGGCACGGCGCTGCGCAGGGACCTGGCCGCGCTGCATCTCCTGGTGGTGCGTCTGGTGCCCGACGACCGGGGCACCGCGTTGCCGTACGTGCGCAACAGGCTGCTCGGCTACCGCGAAGAGAAGGGGCTCCCTAAGGGCTCGCCCGCCCTTCAGGACTGTTTCCGCGCGGTCGGTGAGGCCGCCCGCGCCATTCTGGGTCTGCGCCTTGCCGTGGACGGTGCGCAGGACGAGGAGTACGACACTCCGGAAGCCGCCCGGTCCCGCGAGGAGTTCGCGGCGGAGGAGATCTCCATCGCCGGTGAGGCGGCGGAGGCCGAGGAGGAGGACGAGCGGACGGGGCTGCGGCGGCCCACGACCAGGGCGGCCGTGCAGGTCGCCGTGGGGTCGGCGCTCGCCATCGTCGGCGGCGAGTTCCTGTCCACACAGCGTTGGTACTGGGCGGTCCTGACCTGCTGGGTGGTCTTCCTCAACACCGCGTCCACCGGCGAGATCGTGGTCAAGGGCTACCGCCGCCTGGTGGGTACGGTGCTCGGCGTGGTGGCCGGGGTGGCGCTCGCGGGCGCCGTCGGGAACCACACCTGGATCGCGTTCGGCCTGGTGCTGCTCTGCGTCTTCGGGATGTTCTTCACCGCTCCGCTGTCGTACGCGATGATGTCGTTCTTCGTCACGGCGATGCTGGGCCTGCTCTACACCCTCCTCAACACCTACAGCCTCGACGTGCTGGTGCTGCGCGTCGAGGAGACGGCGCTCGGCGCGGCCTGCGGGATCATCGCCGCGGTGCTCGTCCTGCCGGTGCGCACCTCGCACCGCACCGACGAGGAGCTCGGCACCGTCCTCGCCCGGCTGCGCGACGTCGTGTCGGCGGCGGTCGCCCAGCTCAGCGGCGGGCCCCCGGTCGACCTCGTCGATCTGGCGCGGGACCTGGACACCGCCCTTGACGACCTGCGCAGCTCCACCAAGCCGTTGACGCATCCGATCGCCCCGCTGCGGGCCCGTCGGCAGACCGCGCGCTATGTGGTGGCGCTCCTGGAGACGTGTGCCTATCACGCGCGCTCCCTGGCGGCGACGGCGGAGCTGGTGCCGTCCAGCAAGAGCGTCGCCGCCGACGCGCGGCTCGCCCTCGCCGGGCGGCGCATCACGCACAACATCGATCTGATCGCCGCGCACGTGCGCGAGGAGGAGTCCGACGGCACGATCGAGTCGGGCGCCAGCATCGCCGCCATGCTGGACAGCGGCCGTCACGAGGTGCTGCGGACCGGTTCGGTGGCCTTCCGCGTGCTGCGGCACCTGCAGCGGCTCGACGAGGGGATCGTGGGTCTCGCGCGTCCGCTGGGGGTGCCGCTCGCGGCGCGCGAGGAGAAGGCGGCGGGCGCGGCGAAGGGAGCCTGAGGGGGCACCCAGGGCAGGACGTCCGGCGTCACTGCTCGCGCAGCTCCCGCACGACCTCGCGCAGCACCGGCCGGGGAATGTCCGGCAGCAGCATCGCGAAGGCCAGCACGAAGCGGCCGAGCAGGAACGTGGTGTCCGGCGTCCCTCGGACGATCTCCTGAACGGCCTTCACGTCCTCGGCGGCGACGGCCTCGATCAGCTCCGCCACGTCAGGACCCGCGCCGTCCTCGGTGAGCACGTCGCGGTCGCCGACGTCCGCCCTGCGCACCATGTGCCGCAGCACCCGGTCCCCCGCCTCGGGCAGATACGCCTTGCGCACGCCTTCGTTGGCGATCCAGCAGAGCATGGACACCAGGTCGATGGTCCGCTCGTCGGTGCCGAACTCCTCGACCAGGGCGTCGTACGCGAGTTGGTTGCCGTGCCGGAACGCGAGCAACAGCCGTGCCGCACGCGCCTTGGCCTCGGTGACCTGTTCCTCGGACACTTCGGCCCGTTCGCCCGATTCCCGATTGTTTACACCCATCTGGCATATGTTAACGATCACTGGTCGGCAGCTGCCGGGCACCCACGTTCAACGCGCCGCTCGCGTCATCTCCTCCACGCGCTGTACGACATGACGTCCCCGGCCCGCACCCCGTACGTGGGGTCGTCCTTGGTGTAGGTGTCCTCAAGGCCGAGCACCGCGCCCGTGGCCGGGTCCAGGATCAGCATCCTGCGCAGGCCGTTGGCCTCGTGCACGTACACCTGGCCCGAGCGACCGAGCCGGTCGGTGATCGCACCGGCCGGGCGGAGTCCTTCGGCGTCGGCGAGGATCCGGGTGAGGGCGGCGGACTCGCGCGCGCCCGGTGTCCAGTGGCCGAGGAACGCGGTCACCGCGTCCAGGAGTTCGCCGGTGCCGGTGAGCGGGGTGCCGCCGGGGTGGCCGAGTTCCGCGAGGTAGGCGCGCAGAGCGCCGGGGGTGTGCGGCGGGCGGGACTGCGGTGGGGCGCTCCCCCGACTCGGCGGGTAGGTGCGGTCGGTGAGCACCTTGCCGTCCGAGACGCTCCGCAGACCGCCGTCACCGTCGGCGATCACGGACTCGCCGGGGTGGCGGGGGTCGGAGGCGACGACCAGTTCCGTGTGGCTGCCGTCCGCCTTCCAGCGGGTGACGCGCTCTTCGGGGAGGGTGATCGGCCGGGCGGCGCCGGGCCGCGACTCCAGGGCCAGGTTCCACGTCTGGACGTGGGTGCCGCGCCGCAGCCGTGGCGCGTCCTTCGCCGCCGCGGCATCGGCCGCCCGGTCGGCGAGGCGCTCCAGCGGCATCGGCGTGGAGCCCTCGCGGAGGCTCAGGGGGTGGGGCGCCGCGACGGCGGGCGTGCTGGTGGGCCCGGCGAGGACGAGTGCGAGGGCGACCGCGGCGGCGGCTCCGGCCATCTCGATCCCCCAGACCAGGCGGCGCACTTGGCGCACCGGACGCGGGCGTGCCGTGCGCCCGTGGGGTGTGCGGGCGCTGTGCAGGAGCTGGTTCAACTGCCGTTCGGCGTGCCCGGGCAGGGCTCCGTCCGGCCTGTCGTGGAAGCGGGAGTCGTCGCGGGGCACCGGGTTGGCGCCGCGCAGCAGGGCGAGTTCGTCGTCAGGTGCCATGGCCGTGGTCCTCCGGGACAGTGGCGCGGGTCTCTTCGGGGGCGGGCCGTTGGGCAGGGGCGGTCCGTTGGGCGGGGGCGACCCCTTGGGTGGGGGCGGGTCGCATGCGGTCTATCTCGGCTCTCAGTCGGCGACGGGCCCGGTGCAGGCGCATCGCGGCGGCCCTGGTGCCGCAGCCGAGCGCGACCGCGAGTTCCTCCGTGCCGAGTTCCTCCCAGGCGGTCAGGCGCAGTACTTCCTGGTCGGAGGCGGAGAGGAGGTTCAGGGCCTCGTGCACCCAGTCGCCGGGACGGTCGGCCTCCGGGCCCGCCACGACGTCCCTGCGGTGCCTGGCCTCGTCGTTCCCGAGCCGCTCGACCAGGCGCCTGCGGCGGCCGTAGCCGCGCACGGCGTTGGCCAGGCAGTGCCGCGCCACCCCGTACAGCCAGGGCAGGGCGAACGGCGGCAGGTCGGCGCGGCGGCGCCAGGCCACGGCGAACACGTCGGCCACCACCTCCTCGGTGTCACTTGTCGGTCCGCCGTGCCGTCGTGCCACGTAGCGGCTGACCGCCCAGTAGTGCTCGCGATAGGCAGCGGCGAAATCTTCGTCGTCGCTCACAGTCATGAAGTGTCCGGCACAGCCCCTTCGATCACACTCCCGGGTGTGATCCATGTCGCTCTCGCCCGCTGTCACAGGAGCGGGACTGCCGGACACAGGCGGGACATGGACAGCAACACCGTCGAGCCGCCACCCGTGCGCGCCGCAGATGACCTTTCCGGATCCGTATCCGCGTCCGTATCCATGCGTACGGAAGGGCAGCCCCGCAAGCCCGGACGGGCCGTGATCAAGTGGTTGACCACCACCGACCACAAGACGATCGGCACGCTCTATCTGGTCACGTCGTTCGCGTTCTTCTGCGTCGGCGGTCTGATGGCGCTCCTCATGCGCGCCGAACTGGCCCGTCCCGGCACGCAGATCATGTCGAACGAGCAGTTCAACCAGGCGTTCACGATGCACGGCACGATCATGCTGCTGATGTTCGCGACGCCGCTGTTCGCGGGCTTCGCGAACTGGATCATGCCGCTCCAGATCGGCGCCCCCGACGTCGCCTTCCCGCGACTGAACATGTTCGCCTACTGGCTGTACCTGTTCGGCTCGCTGATCGCCGTCGGCGGTTTCCTCACCCCGCAGGGCGCCGCCGACTTCGGCTGGTTCGCCAACAGCCCGCTGACGGACGCGGTGCGTTCGCCGGGCGCCGGCGCCGACATGTGGATCATGGGGCTCGCGCTCTCCGGCTTCGGCACGATCCTCGGCTCGGTCAACTTCATCACCACGATCATCTGCATGCGCGCACCCGGCATGACGATGTTCCGGATGCCCATCTTCGTGTGGAACGTCCTGCTCACCGGTGTCCTGGTCCTGCTGGCCTTTCCCGTGCTCGCCGCCGCGCTGTTCGCCCTGGAGGCGGACCGCAAGTTCGGTGCGCAGATCTTCGACGCGGCCAACGGCGGCGCCTTGCTGTGGCAGCACCTCTTCTGGTTCTTCGGCCATCCCGAGGTGTACATCATCGCGTTGCCGTTCTTCGGCATCATCTCCGAGATCATTCCGGTCTTCTCCCGCAAGCCGATGTTCGGCTACATGGGCCTGGTGGGCGCGACCATCGCGATCGCCGGTCTCTCGGTGACGGTGTGGGCGCACCACATGTACGTCACGGGCGGCGTGCTCCTGCCGTTCTTCTCCTTCATGACGTTCCTGATCGCCGTGCCGACGGGCGTGAAGTTCTTCAACTGGGTCGGCACGATGTGGCAGGGATCGCTCAGCTTCGAGACCCCCATGCTGTGGTCCGTCGGCTTTCTCATCACCTTCCTCTTCGGCGGTCTGACGGGCGTCATCCTGGCCGCGCCGCCGATGGACTTCCACGTCTCCGAGTCGTACTTCGTGGTCGCGCACTTCCACTACGTCATCTTCGGGACCGTGGTGTTCGCGATGTTCGCCGGATTCCACTTCTGGTGGCCGAAGTTCACCGGAAAAATGCTGGACGAACGGCTGGGAAAGATCACGTTCTGGACGCTGTTCATCGGCTTCCACGGCACGTTCCTCGTACAGCACTGGCTCGGCACCAACGGAATGCTGCGCCGGGTCCCCGACTATCTGGCCGCGGAAGGACTGACGACCCTCAACACGGTTTCGACCATCTTCTCCTTCGTGCTCGGCCTCTCTTTCCTGCCGTTCCTCTACAACGTCTGGAAGACCGCCAAGTACGGCAGGAAGATCGAGGTCGACGACCCCTGGGGATGGGGCCGTTCGCTGGAGTGGACGACCTCCTGCCCGCCGCCTCGGCACAACTACCTCGCCCTGCCCCGCATTCGCAGCGAATCCCCGGCGTTCGACCTGCACCACCCCGAGATCGCGGCGGCCGAGCGCGAGGCCCTGCGATGACGGCGATGGACGACCACGTGGTGGACGCGCGCGTCCTGGTCAACGAGGTCGAGGGCCATCTGCTCGTCGAGGCGGCCCGCGCCGACGGGCGGACGGCGGCCGAGCGGTTCACCGGACGGCTCCCCTGGCTGACGGACGCTCAGCGCGCGGAGGTGGAGCGGTGCTACACCGAGGAGCATTTGGAGCTCACCCGGCGCGGCTGGCAGCACATCGCCCGGCGGACCCGGCAGCTGGGCGCCGAGTACGAGGAGACGTTCCAGCTGCTGCGACGGCGTCTCCTCGTCCGGTGCCAGGTCGCTCTCGGCTGTCTGCTGGCGGTGGTCCTGGTGCTCGGCCTCGCGGGCCGCTAGGAAACGGGGGCTAGGCCCTGTCGTCACACTCCCGTCTGCCCCGCGACGCCTGGCACGCACGCTCGCGGCGTTGCCGGAATGCCCGAGTAGGCCCACTACGAGGACATCCCGGCGCCTTGCGATCGCACGCACCAGACGCCGCGGGGCCGCCCTTCGGGCGACGACGGGAGTGTGACGACAGGGCCTAGGAGGCGAGTGCGCCGCGCTCGCGCAGCAGGGGCAGCACCTGGTCCCGCACGGCGGGCGCGAGGGAGAGAGCGTCCTCGCGCCCGGACGTCCAGCGCAGCGCCGCCAGTTCGGCCGCGGGCACGGGCGTCCGGCCGAGCCCGGCCTCGAAGACCGTCATCCGCATGGGGACGCCCTCCAGGGCCGCCACCGCCTCGACCTCGGCGAGGAACCGCGGCTCCACGGGCTCCACCCCCAGCTCCTCGTCCAGCTCCCGGACGAGCGCCTCCATCGGGGTCTCGCCCGCGTCGGGCTTGCCGCCGGGCAGATAGAAGACCTCGGGGGCCGCCTTCTTGCTGACGACGAGGAGGCGGCCCTCCTGGACGATCGCGGCCGCCACGACGACGAGGGGCTCACGCGGGGACCTCGGAACGCTCTCTTGCTGCATGCACGCGATTCTCGCAGCCGCCTCGCCATGGCCCGCACGCCGTACGACAGCGCTGTTCAGCCCGCGACGACCGCCTTGTCGTACGCGTGCGACGTGATGACGGCGGCGGTCTCCTGCGGAGTGAGGTCGGCGTTGTCCAGCCACCAGCCGGAGTCGCCCAGTTCGTCCAGCATCGTGCGGCGCAGGGGGCCGAGGTCGATGCCGACCCGTGCCCGCTCGCCGCGTGCCGCGTCGCGGCGGTGGCAGACGTCGAGCGGCGGGGCGAGGACCACGAGCAGGACGGGCCTCGGCCGCAGCTCCGCGACGAAGAAGTCCAGCGTCTCCCGGTCGGGGACGACGGTGTCCACGACGGGCACGAAGCCCTCATCGGCGAAGTTGCCCGCGAGGGCGCAGATGTTCCTGGCACAGAGCCGTGCCTGCCGGTCGGCCTCGGGCCCCGGGCTGCTGACCGGTCCCGCCCTGCCGCTGGTGACCATGTAGGACAGCACGTCACCGTCGATGCGGGCCGCGCGCGGATGGCTCAGCGACACGAGGTGCGAGACGGTCGACTTACCCGCCGCGGGCACGCCCGTGATGATCAGACACCCGGGTCCCCGCCCGCTCATGTCGCTCCTGGTCCTCGTGTCACCCACGCCGCATCCCTTCGGCCGCCCGTACGGCATGCAGTGTCGCGCGAGCGGTCGCGGCCGCGCAGCCCCTTTCCGCTGCCCGCGCTAGAATGCGGACCAACGGTCCGTATTCCGCTGGAGGCATCGTGACACCACCCCCGCGCAAGGTGCGGGCCGACGCCCAGCGCAATCGCGAGGCCGTACTGGCCGCCGCCGAGCGGCTGTTCAGCGAGCGCGGCGAGCCCGACCGCGTCTCGATGGACGACATCGCGGCGGCCGCGGGGGTCGGCAAGGGGACGCTGTTCCGTCGCTTCGGCGACCGCGTCGGCCTGGTGAAGGCGCTCGTCGAGCGGCGCACCGAGCAGCTGCGGGCCGACGTGGTCTCCGGTCCGCCGCCGCTCGGCCCCGGTGCCCCCGCCGACGAACGCGTGCTCGCACTGCTCGACGCCACGCTGCGGCTGAAGCTGGACACGCGCCCCCTCATGCTCGCCCTGGAGAGCGCGGGCAGCGGCAGCCCGTACCGGAACGACACCTACGCGCTGTGGCACGGCGAGCTGACCGCCCTGCTCACGGCGGCCCGCGGGGCGCGCGACGCCGAGTTCCTCGCCCACGCCCTGCTGGCCGCCGTGCGCAGCGACCTCATCGAACACCTCAGCGCGAACGGCACATCACCGGAGCGGATCCGCGAGGGGGTGGCCGCGCTGGCCCGCGCGGTGCTCGCGGGCCAGGCCGCCTGACCGGTCGCCGGTTATCCGGTGAACACCACCGACGCCGTGCGCGACGCGTTCCCGTACGCGTCGACCGCGCTCACCCGGGCGACGTAGCGCGCGCCGCGCTTCGTGGCGGGCACCGGGATGTCCAGGGAGCGGGGCCGGGGCATGAAGTAGTACTCGGCGAGGGCCTTCGAGTTCAGGAGCTCGGCACCGGTGGCCTTGTCCCGGATGTCGACGCGGTAGTGATGGACCATCTGGTCGTCCTTGGCCTGCGCGACGCGCAGGGCCTTCTCCCCCTTGCTCCTGCCCACCACGGACAGCGGGCGGGCCGAGGTGAACCTCGGCGCCGTGGTGTTGCGCCGGGCGTCGGTGTACGTGAAGCCCTTCTTGATCTCCTGCGGGGTCCGCCCCTTCAGCCGGACGGTCCACGTCGGCCCGCTGAGGGTGCCCGCGCTGGCGTACGGGGGCTGCCAGTTGGCCGACCACTTGCCGTCGGTGTAGATGTCGTGCTTGTCCGCGGCCATGTTGACCCGCGCGATCTCCGTGCGGTCGCGGTACACCTCGACGAAGAGCGCCTGTGCCGTCGGCGCCTCGAAGCGGTCGGCGAGGCCCGTCTCCGTGACCGCCTGGTAGCCGTGGTCCATCTCGACGTACGACATCGAACCGTCGTTGACGGCGGTGAAGTCGCGCTGGTGGACGGAGCGTTCGTCGTTGATGTTCAGGTGCGAGTGTCCGGAGAAGTACATGACCTGGGGGAACGCGCTCAGGTCCTCGGTCAGCAGGGGGTTGGCCGCCTGCTGACCGTCCATCGTCGTGCGGGGCGCGGGGCGGTGGCCCTGGACGAGGACGGGGGTGCGCGCGGCGGCCGGGTCCGCGGTGAGCTCGGCGAGCCGCTTCTTGAGCCACGCGCGCTGCGCGGCGTCGGAGTTGTACGTCTCGGTGTTCACGGTGAACAGGTGCAGGCCCTTCACCTTCGACTCGTAGTAGCCGCCGCCCGCGTCGGGGAACCAGTCGCGCGGGTAGTTCGCGCGGATGTCGGCGAGGCTCGCGTCGTGGTTGCCGTTGGAGAGCAGGACCTGGGTGTCGTCCATGCCCTTGCGCTTCAGGTTGGCGCGGAAGATCTCGGAGACGATCCGGTGGTCCGCGCCACGGCCGTCGCCGTTGTCATTGATCATGTCGCCGTTCGACAGGATCGCGTCGGGCTCGGGGAAGACCGAGCCGATGGTGTCGAAGAAGCTCTCGTACTTCTTGTCGTTGTTCTTGTGGTCGCCGATGTGCACGTCGGACATGACGACCAGGCGCGCGAGCGGCTTCTCCGCCGTCTTGACCAGGTACCCGGCCGACACCGGCAGGCTCGCGCGGCGGCCGCGGAAGGCGACCGCGGTGACGTTGGTGTCCTCGGTGATGCGCAGCGGCCGCCCGGTCACATAGGCGCGGCTCGCGCGGGTGGGCGTCGTGCCGTCCAGCGTGTAGCGGACCGTGGCGCCGCGCTCGGCACGCAGCGCCAGCGAGACGGGCCGCTCGTAACGGCCGCCGGGTCTGGCGAAGGTCGGGGCGGCGGGGGTGGCGTGGGCCGCATCCGAAGCGGCGGCCGACGCGGTGGGCGCGACCGCGGGGACGGTCACCGCGTGGGCGGAGATCGGGAGGAGCAGCGCCAGGGATGCGGCGCCGAGGGCGAACGGGGCAGGTCGCACGGGGGAGTTCCTTGCCTCTGGCCGGGCCTTCGGAGCATGCGGTCCGGCGTGAACCCGCGTGACGCTAGGGCGCGTTGGTGAGGTAGCGAGGCGAGACCAGTTACCTCACGGTGACTTGATCATGAATGACCGGGGCTACCGGGGCCGCAGGCCGTCCAGGGTGATGTCGACGAACCGGCGCCAGTCACCGATGGCATCGCGGCTGAGGATCGCCACCGCGCCGACGGTCATGTAGAGATCGGCGACGGTCACGTCGTCGCGCAGCGCGCCGTCCGCCCGGCCTCGGCGCACCAGCGTCTCACCGACGGCCAGCAGCGCGCCGCCGACCTCGCCCCGGGGAGCGGTGGAGCCGAAGGTCGCCTCGATCACTCCGGACAGGCCCCGCCCCTGTTCGTGCACCTCCCCCACGTGCGTCAGGAAGCGGACCAGCGCCTGGTGGATGTCGGGATCGGGCAGGCAGTGCTGCTCGACGAAGGCGAGGATCTTCACGAACCGCTGCTCGGTGATGGCCTCGACCAGCGCCTGCCGGTTGGGGAAGTGCCGGTAGACGGTCCCCACGCCGACCCCGGCCGCGCGCGCCACCTCCGCCATCTGCACCGCGTCACCGCGCTCGGCGAACAGCTCCTCGGCGACCTCGAGCACCCGGAGCCGGTTGCGCTCCGCGTCGGCACGTGACGGTCTTGACATCTCGCTGCGTCCTCTGCTGAGCTCTTAAACGGAATCGGATTCCGATTCCGTATCCGTTTCACGGAAGGATAGCCCATGCCCGAGAACCGTTTCCTCCTCCTGGAGGCAGGCGCCTCACGCCCGACCCGGGTTCCGTTGCCGCCCTCGATGACCGTCAAGGCGGGCACCGACGACACCGAGGGGCGGTTCTCGCTGATGGAGGTCGTCGTCGCGCAGGCCATCCCCCGGCATGTCCATCACGTCGCCGACGAATGCGTCTACGTACTGGACGGCGAGCTCACCGTGGAGTTCGACGACCGGGTCCACACGGTCACCGCGGGCCAGTTCGTCCTGTTGCCGCACGGTGTCCCGCACGCCCTGCGCCCCGCGACGACACCCCCGCCCCGGGTGCTCCAGATCTCCTCGCCCGGCGGCTGGGAGTGCTTCCTGGAGGACATGATCGAGAACAGGACGGAGATCAGCCGGAAGGGGCAGCTCGACCCCGTGGCGCTCAACCGGATAGCGGCCAAGTACCGGATCACGTACGAGGAGCCCGCCTGAGCCGGGGCCGCGGCGCGGGCGGGAGCCGGCCCGCGCCGTCAGCCCTTGCCGACCGTCCTTGCCGTCAGCCCGCGACCGTGGCGAGAGCACCGGGCTCGTAGGAGCCGCCCTGGTTGTTGAGGATCACGCCGAGCCGATTGGTCGCGTTGATCATGGCGATCAGGGAGACCAGCGCGACGGCCTGGTCCTCGTCGAAGTGCTCGCGCACCCGGGCCCAGGTTTCGTCGGATACTCCCGGCGACGCGTCGGCGATGCGGGTGCCCTCCTCGACGAGCGCCAGTGCGGCGCGCTCGGCCTCGGTGAAGACCGTGGAGTGACGCCAGGCGGCGACCAGATCGAGCCGGGCCGCGCTCTCGCCCGCCGCGGCGGCGTCCTTGGCGTGGATGTCGACGCAGAAGCCGCAGCCGTTGATCTGGCTGGCCCGCAGCTGCACCAGCTCCTGGGTCTCCTTGGGCAGCGGCGACTCCTGGATGACCTGACTGACCGCGTAGATCCGCTTGCCGATCCTGGCGCCGATCTCGTGGGCGAAGAGGTTCATACGGGGTTCCATGGCTTGTCCTCCGTGTATCGCGGCGTCTTGACGAACACGAGATGCCGGTCGGCCCGCCCCTGTGACACCGCCGCGATGTGACGTGGACCACCGGACCCAGGTGTCACAGAACGGCGTGACCCGGCGTCTTGTGCGTGACACGGTCGCGGGAAAGAGGTCAGGAGCAGGCAATGGACGAGAACGACCGCACGGACTCCGCCACGCAGGCGTTCGTCACGCATCGGAACCTGCTCTTCACCGTCGCCTACGAAATGCTCGGTTCCGCGGCGGACGCCGAGGACGTCCTTCAGGAGACGTGGCTCCGCTGGGCGGGCGTCGACCTCACGGCGGTGCGGGACCAGCGCGCCTACCTGGTCAGGATGACCACGCGTCAGGCGCTGACCCGGCTGCGTACGCTGCGGCGGCGCAAGGAGTCCTACGTCGGGCCGTGGCTGCCCGAACCGCTGTTGACCGCGCCGGACGTGGCCGACGACGTCGAGCTCGCCGACAGCGTCTCGATGGCGATGCTGCTGGTCCTGGAGACGCTCGCGCCGACCGAGCGCGCGGTGTTCGTGCTGCGGGAGGTGTTCGATCTGGAGTACGCCGAGATCGCGGAAGCCGTCGGCAAGAGCCCTGCCGCGGTCCGTCAGATCGCCCACCGGGCACGGGCGCACGTCGCGGCGCGACGGCCGCGCGAAGTGGTCTCCCCTGCCCAGACCCGGGGCGCGCTCGCCGCGTTCCAGCGGGCGGTGGAGACGGGCGACCTCCAGCGCCTGCTCGACATGATCGCGCCGGACGTGGTGCTCCTGACGGACGGCGGCGGCGTCGTACGGGCCGCGCTCGCACCCGTCGTGGGCGCGCACCAGGTGGCCGAGGTCCTGGGCAGGCTCGACGGAGTGGCCCTCGAACCGGCCCAGGTCAACGGCTGTCCGGCGCTGATCGTCCGCCGGGACGGCGCGATCGACACCGTCATGGCGGTGCGCATGGACGACGGCCTGATCACCGGCCTGTATGCCGTACGCAATCCGGAGAAGCTCTCGCGCGTCGAGCGGGAGACAGCCGTGAGCCGCTGAGCGGCCGTCACGACTGCTGCCGCTCGCCGCACCTCACCAGATGCGCACGCGCTCCGAGGGGTCGAGCCAGAGGCCGTCGCCCTCCGTCGTCGCGAACGCCTCGTGGAACTCGTCGAGGTTGCGGACGATGTTGGCCCGGAACTCCGGGGGCGAGTGCGGGTCGATGGTCAGGTACTGCTGCTCCTGCTCCGTGCGGCGCTTGGTGCGCCAGCAGTACGACCAGTTCATGAAGAGCCGCTGGGTGCCGGTGAGCCCGTCCTTCTCGGGGAGTTCCGCGGCGCCGAGGGCGATCAGGTAGGCCGTGTGGCCGATGGTGAGGCCGCCCAGGTCGCCGATGTTCTCGCCGACGGTCAGCGAGCCGTTGACGAACTCGCCGGGGAGGTTGCGGGGCGAGAAGCCGTCGTACTGCTTGACGAGCGCCTTCGACTTGGCCTCGAACGCCGTCTTGTCGGCGGCGGTCCACCAGTCGTTGAGGTTGCCCGCGCCGTCGTACTGCGCGCCCTGGTCGTCGAAGCCGTGGCCGATCTCGTGGCCGATGACCGCGCCGATGCCGCCGTAGTTCTCCGCCGCGTCGGCCTCGGGCGAGAAGAACGGCTTCTGCAGGATGCCCGCGGGGAAGCAGATCTCGTTGGTGCCCGGGTTGTAGTAGGCGTTGACGGTCTGCGGCAGCATGAACCACTCGTCGCGGTCGACCGGCGAGCCGATCTTGCGCAGCTCGCGGTCGGTCTCGAACGCGGCGGCCGCCTGCGCGTTGCCCAGCAGGTCGTCCGGGGTGACCTGGAGCGCCGAGTAGTCGCGGAAGGTGTCCGGGTAGCCGATCTTGGGGCGGAACGTCGCGAGCTTCTCGTACGCCCGTTCCTTCGTCTCGTCGGTCATCCAGTCCAGGCGGGCGATCGACTGGCGGTAGGCCTCCAGGAGGTTGGCGACGAGGTCGTCCATCATCGCCTTGGAGGACGGCGGGAAGTGCCGCGCGACGTACTCCTTGCCGACGGCCTCGCCCATGGCGCCCTCGACGAACGAGACGGCGCGCTTCCAGCGGGCGCGCAGCTCGGGGGTGCCGTTGAGCGTACGGCCGTAGAACTCGAAGTTGTTGCGGACGAACTCGTCCGAGAGGTACGGCGAGCAGGCGCGCAGGACCCGCGTGAGCGCCCAGTCGCGCCACTGCTCGATCGGCACCTCGGCGAGGACCTCGGACAGGTGCGCGAGGTAGGACGGCTGACGAACGCAGGTCTCCGCGATCGTGGCGTCCGACCCTCCGAGGCCGTCGGCGAAGGCGCGCCAGTCGAACTCCGGGGCGAGCGCGGTGAGTTCGTCACGGGTGGTGAGGTTGTACGTCTTCAGGACGTCGCGGGTCTCGGCGCGCTCCCAGTGGCCCGCGGCGAGCTTCGTCTCCAGGGCCAGGACGGTGCGCGCGGCGGCCTCGGGGTCGGCGTGCTTGCCGAGGGTCAGGAGCTCGGTGAGGTGGGCGGCGTACTTCTCGCGGACCTCGGCGAACTTCTCCTCGCGGTAGTACGACTCGTCGGGCAGGCCGAGGCCGCCCTGGAGGATGTTGAAGAGGTAGCGGTCCGAGTCGCGGTCGTCGGAGTCGACGTACGAACCGAAGAGGCCCGAGCCGCCGACGCGCTCGAACCGGCCGAGGAACGCGGCCAGCTCCCGGTTGCTGCCCAGGCCCGCGACCTCGTCGATCAGCGGCTGCGCCGGGGCGAGGCCGCGCGCGGCGATGGTCTCCTCGTCCATGAAGGACGCGTACAGCGCGGCGATCTTGCGGGCGTCCTCGGAGGGTGTGCCCCCGTCGGCGCCCGCCTGCTCGGCCAGCTCCTGGATGATCGTCTTGACCTGCTGCTCGGCGGTGTCGGCGAGCTGCACGAAGGGGCCCCAGCTGGAGCGGTCCTCGGGGATCTTCTCGGTGTCCAGCCAGTGGCCGTTCACATGTCCGAAGAGGTCGTCCTGCGGTCGGATATCGGGGTTCATGCCCGCGCGGGCGTCATCCAGAATGCTCATCCAAGCAGCCTATGCGAGCGATCAGGCCCGCACGAAGGACCCGCTGTCCGCCGAGGGCGGACAGACGCGCCCTCGGGGTGCGCTCTCGGTGCGGTTCAGTCCGTGAAGCGCTCCAGGATGCGGTCCATGCCGCTGTTCCAGTTCTCCTTGAGGGCCGCGACCGCCGCGTCCAGGTCCCCGTCCCGCAGGCACAGCGCGATGCGCTCGTGCTCGGCGGCCGAACGCTCCAGGACGTCCTGGTCGCCGAGGGCCACCCGTTCGTAGCGGTGCATCGTGACCTTCAGGGACGTGATCAGCTTCATCAGGCGGTCGTTGGCGCAGCCCGAGAGGAGCAGGTCGTGCCAGGCGTCGTCGTACCGCTCTATCACCTCGTGCGGGGCCTGCGGGACGGCGAAGGCATGCGCCTCCTCCAGGAGGCGCGGGGCGATCTCCGCGAGGTGCTCGGGGCTGCTGGACTGCAGCGCGAGCGCCTCCAGCGTCGCGACGATCGCCGTCAGGTCGCGGAACTCCTGGGCGCTCAGGGGGGTGAACCGGAAGCCCCTGCCCCGCTCGCTGGTGATCACGCCCTCGCGCTCCAGCGTGATCAGCGCCTCGCGCAACGGGGTGCGGCTGACGCCCAGTTCGGTGGCGAGCTGCACTTCGTTGATGGTCTCGCTCGTCGCGATCGTGCCGCTGCCGAGGCGCCTGAGCAGCTCCTCCTTCACCTGCTCGCGCAACGGACGGTTCTCGATTGGCATGTGCGACGGCCCTCCCCTTAGGTGTGCTCGATTATCCGTTACCGGCTGGTCACGCGGTACCTGCGCCGTCGACGGGAATGATCGCTCCGCTGATGAAGGCGGATGCGTCGGATGCCAGGAACGCCACGGTCTGCGCGATGTCGCGGGGCTGTCCGATGCGGCCGAGCGGGCGGTCGGCGGCGTCCGCGTAGAACCCGTCCGCGCTCTCGCCCAGCTGGCGGGCCTCGTCGGCGAGCATCCCGGTGGCGGTGTCACCGGGGCACACGCAGTTGACGCGGATGTTGTCGGGGCCGTGGTCGATGGCCATGGCGCGGGTCATGTTGACGACCGCGCCCTTGGACGCGCAGTACGACACCGCGCGGGCGCCGCCCGAGATCCCCCATCCCGAGCCGGTGTTGACGATCGAACCGCCGCCCTGGGCCGCCATGCCGGGGATGACGAGACGGCTGAGCAGCAGCACGGAGCGGACGTTCACCGCCATCACCAGGTCCCAGTCGTCCTCGGTGATGTCGCACACCGTGGAGCGTCGGATGACGCCCGCGTTGTTGAACAGGAGGTCGACGCCGCCGAACCGCTCCCGCGCGGCGGCCGCCACGGCTTCGCAGTCCGCACGCCGCGAGACGTCGCACCGTACGAAGGTGCCGCCGGTGTCCTTCGCGGTCTGTTCGCCCCCGTCGGCGTCGATGTCGGCGATCACGACGCGGGCGCCGAGTTCGGCGAGGACCTGGGCGGTGGCGCGGCCGATGCCGGCGGCCGCGCCGGTGACGATGGCGCGCTTGCCGTCGAGAGAGATCATCGTGGGCTCCTTGTTCCTGTCGCTCAGTGGGTGGCGGGGTAGAGGGAGACGCGGCGGTGGCCGGTGAGTACGGGGAGGTATCCGCTCAGCTCGGCGTCCAGCTCCGGGTCGCCGGTGTCGAGGAGCAGCGGGCGGCCACCGAGTGCGGCCAGCTTGTGTTCCGGGCAGAGCACGAGCAGCCGGTCGCGGCCGCCCGCCGCGCGCAGCACGCGCGGCGAGATCTGCTGGTTGCCCCGGCCGAGCAGGAAGCCCTGGCCACCGATCGGGGAGAGCCCGATCCAGCAGGGCCCCGCTCCGATCCGGGCGAGCAGTTCCGCCTCGCCGGTGTCGCGCGCCACGACGTCGGCCCGCCCCGCGCGCAGGGCGAGCACGTCGACGCCCGCGAGCGACGCGTCGGCGCCGAGGGCGGTGGCGACGGCACGGGTGGTGGTGCCGGGGCCGAGGACGAGCGGTCCCTCGCCGACGCGCCCCGCGACCTCCGCCGCGATGCCGGTGGACGCGTCGCCCGTGGCGGCCGTGCTCCCTGTCTTGCGCTGCTGCACGCGCGCGGGCACGTCGGGCACGGGGAGCCACCCGAACAAGCGCGAGGCCACGCGCCCGTCCCGCAGCGCGCCCTCGTCACGGTCCATGACCTCCGCGTCCCGCAACCGCACGCCCCCGCTCCCGTCCAGCCAGGCGCCCGCGACCTCACCCGCGGCGGCGGGGCCGACGGCGAACACGGCGGAGTGCATCTTGACGCCGGTCGGAATCCCGAGCACGGGACATCGCTCACTGCCCTCGCCGGGCAGGGCCCGCAGCACGTCACGCGCGGTGCCGTCGCCTCCGGCGAAGAGGAGGAGGTCGACTCCGGCGTCGACGAGGGCGCGGACGGCGGAGGTGGTGTGGGCGGGGGTGGTGATGACGACGCTGGCGGTGGCGACGGGGGCGGTGGGCGTGGCACCTGCGGAAGCCGCGCCGGCCCCGGTCGCGTCAGCGCAAGCGGCGTTGGACCCGACGGCGACGGTGGTGGTGTCGTCCCCGATAGCGGCCCCCGCCACCCGCACCACCACCGGCACCAGCCCCGCCGCCCGCACCGCGTCCGCCCCCATCGGCCCCGGCGCGGTCAGCACCTCCAGGTCCTCCACCGCAAGCCGCGCCCGCAACGCCCGCAGCGCCTGTGCCGCTCGGGCACCGGCCAGTGGTCGGGCGCCCAGCTCGACCGCGCGCCGCACCCGTTCGGGACCGTCCGTGCCGCCGAGGCCCACCCGGCCGCCGAGGCCCGCGACCGGGTTGACCACGAGGCCCACGCGGGGGCGTCTCATGCGGGCTCGCCCAGGATCTTGCGGCGGTAGGCGCGCCAGGACACCGCCCAGGTCTTCGGGTCGTCCAGTGCCTCGGGGCGGACCCGGTGGACGCTGGAGCGGTGCGGTGCCGTGCGGACGGTCTCCGGGTCCTCGTACGCCTCACGTGCCACCTCCGCGAGGATCGCCGCGTACTCGTCCAGGTCCGCACGGGAGTAGGACTCGGTCGGCTCCAGGGTCATCGGCTCGGGCACCAGGTACGGGTGGTGGCTGGTCCAGTAGTGCGTGCCGAAGTCGGCGGCGCGCAGGCCGATGTCCTCGGAGTGGACGCCGGTGTCCTCGTACAGCTTCTCCCAGCTGTAGCGGACCTGTTCGACGCGCGGCCGCCCCTCGGCGTAGGGGACGGAGACGCCCGGGATCTGCCGGACCTTGTGGAGCAGGTAGTTGTTGTTGAGGACCGCCGTCTCGGCTGCGGCCCGCAGCCCCTCGGCGCCGAGCGCCATGATCCAGGCGTAGGCGCGCACGAGGTTCGGCACGACGCCGTGGAACGGGCGCATCTTGCCGACCGACTGGGGACGGTCGTGGTCAAGGAAGTGCCGCGTCCCGTCGAACTCGACCGTGGGGTAAGGGAGATAGGGCGCGAGCTCCGACGTGACCGCGCACGCGCCCGCCGCGGGACCACCGCACGCGTGCGGCGTCGAGAACGTCTTGTGCAGGTTGAAGTGACACAGGTCGAAGCCCGCGTCGCGGGCGCGGGTGATGCCGAGGATGCCGTTGGCGTTGGCCTGGTCGTAGGAGCACAGGCCGCCCGCGTCGTGCACGATGCGCACGAACTCCTCGATGCGCGGGTTGTAGATGCCGGTGTCCTCGGGGTTGGTGATCAGCAGGGCGGCGGTGCGCGGCCCCACCGCCGCCTTGAGTGCCTCGATGTCGGGGTAGCCGTCGGCGTCCGGGTGCAGCGTGATGACCTTGAAGCCCGCGGTCTTGGCGCAGGCCGCGTTGGAGGGGTGCGAGAAGACCGTGGTGATGACCTCGTCGCGCTGCTCCAGTTCGCCGCGCGCCGTGAAGTAGGCGCGGATCATGGCGACGTTGGTGTAGATCGCGGCGGACCCGGCGGCGGGCTGGAGGGTGACCCGGTCCATGCCGGAGATCTCCTTCAGAAGCTGCTCCAGGTCGTGGATGACGCGCAGCACGCCCTGGACGGTGTCGTCGTCCTGGAGCGGATGGAGCGCGGCGATCCGCGGGTCGCGCACGAACTGGTCGTTGATCTTCGGGCTGTACTTCATGGTGCAGGTGCCCTGGCCGACGTCGATGTTCAGGTCGGCGCCCAGGTTTTCCTGAGAGAGCCTCATGTAGTGGCGCAGGACCTGCTGTTGGGAGAGCTCGGGCAGCGCGGGCGGCGTGCCGCGGCGCAGGGCGGCAGGGATCTCCGGCACGTCGATCGACGGGTCGGGGGCGGGTACGAGGACGCCCCGCTCCCCCGGCGCACCCAGCTCGAAGACGAGCTTCTCGTCCCAGGACGCCTGCTGGTACCTGCGCAGCCTCGGCTTCGGCGCGACGCGCGCGTCCTCCGGGGTCACCGACACGGGCATGTGGTGGGCGCTCACTTGACGATCTCCTCCAGGGTCGTGGCGAGCCGGTCGATGTCGGCCTTGGTGTGGACTTCGGTGACGCAGTAGACGGCCTCGCGCTCCCCGGTGGGCACGCCGCCGAAGATGCCCCGCTCCTTGAGGCCCGCGCGGATCTCGGCGGCCGTGCGGGCGCCCGAGTAGCGGACGGTGAAGTCGGCGAAGTGCAGGGCTTCCCCGAACGGCACGTCCACACAGGGGACGTGGGCGAGACGGCGGCGCGCGTAGGCGGTGAGGGCGAGGATCGTCTCGCCGATCTCGCGCATGCCCTGCGGCCCCATCAGCGCCAGATACACCCCGGCTCCGATGCCGTGCAGCGCGGCCGCGGTGCCGACCCACTCCTTGCCTTCCTCGCGCCGCGCGAAGGAGGTCCGCTCGTAGGCGACGTCCCCGAAGCCGTACTCGCCGTCGACCGTGGTGGGCACCAGGCCGAACAGGCGCGAGGGGAACTCGGCGACGAGCCGCTCCTCGTCGCGGGTGGCGATGAACCCCGCGTTGCCCCCGCCGAAGCTCTGGTGAATGCCGAGCGGCTGGATGTCGCCGCACGCGATGTCCGCCCCGTACGAGGACGGGGGCGCGAGCACGCCGAGGGTGAGCGGATTGCAGCCGACCACGTACAACGCCCCTGCGGCATGGGCCAGTTCGGCGAGCTCGGGCAGGCTCTCGTCGACGAGCCCCGCGGCCGAGGGGGACTCCGCGTACACGGCGGCCGTATCGCCCCTGGCGAGGAGCTCGCGTACCGCGTCGAGGTCGGCGCGGCCGGTCTCGCGGTCCACGGGGACCACGCTGACGTCGTGATCGGGCCGCACGTAGTCCCGGATGCGCGAGAGCTTGTCCGCGTCGGTCGCCGTCGCCACCACGAGCCTCCGGCGTCCGGTGATCCGGCCCGCCATGCGCAGCGCGGTGCCCGCGGCCTGGAAGCCGTCGTAGACGGGGACGTTGACGACCTCCACGTCGAGCAGCTCGGCCATCATCGACTGGTACTCCCACAGCGCCTGGAAGCGCCCGTGGTCCTCGTACGGTTCGCCCGCGTACGCGGTGAGGAACTCGCCCCGGTTGACGATCTCGTCGACCACCGCGGGGACGTGGTGCTGATAGCAGCCGGAGCCGAGGAAGCTCAGGGCTTGGCGGGTGCTGGTGTTGCGGGCGAGCAACTCCTCCATGTGGCGGCCGAGTTCGGCCTCGGAGGTCAGCGGCGCGGGCAGGTCGAGGGGGCGGTGCAGCCGGATCGCGTCGGGGATGTCGGCGTAGAACTCCTCGACGCTCGCCGCGCCGATCTCGTCGAGCATCGCCTGCCGGACGGCGGGCACCGTGTTCGGGATGTAGGGGTGGGCAGGGGGCTGAGCCTGGGACGACGTCATGCCGCACCTTTCGCGTGGCAGAGGGCACGGGGCAGCGGGACCCCGGGGCGGGCCTTGAGGTCGGAGGTCCATGTGTGCAGGACCCTTGACGACCGGTCCTGTCATTCAGTGTTCTGAATACAGCATTAGGCATTCACTCCTCGGGAGGCAAGAGTGTCAACACGACCACCCCGGCGGCGCGTTGTGACCGCCGGACTCGCCGCCTCGGCGTCCGCGCTGCTCGGCTCCTGCGCCATGGGCGGCGCGGGCGGCGCGGGTGAAGGCCCGCACGAACTGGGCGGCGACGACGAGGACGGCTCGTCGGGACAACGGGCCGCGAAGCTCACCGGGAAGATCACCGTCTGGTCGTGGGACGTGGCGGCCACCGCGATGAAGCGGCTCCGCGGCCCGTTCGAGGAACGCCACCCCGACGTCACCGTCGACGTCGTCGACATCGGCTACGACAACGCGTACGACAAGATCACCGTGGGTCTGCGCGGCGGCACCGGACTCGCCGACGTCCTCACCGTCGAGGGCAGCTACCTGCCCCGCTACACGGCCAACTTCCCCACCGGCTTCTACGACGTGGCGCGGCGCGGCGGCCGCTTCGGCGGCGACTTCGACCGGGCCGCCTGGCGCACGGTCACCGGGGGCGCGGGCCGCGGGAAGGTCTTCGGGCTGCCCTGGGACATCGGGCCCTGCGCCCTCTACTACCGCATCGACCACCTGCGCGCCGCGGGCGTCGACCCCAAGTCCCTGCGGACCTGGGACGACTACGTCAGCGTCGGCGTCCGCGTCAAGCAGGCCACCGGGCACAAGCTACTCGTCCACGATCCGACCGATTCCGGAATGTTCCCCATGCTGCTCCAGCAGCAGGGCCAGTCCACGTTCGTCGGCGGCCGCATCGCCCTGGAGACCCCGGCCGCCGTGCGGGCCCTGACGCTGATGAGACGCCTGGCCGAACACGACCTCCTCGCCTACGAGAAGAACTGGGACGGCATGGTCACCGCCACCAAGGAGGGCAAGGTCACCACCAACCCGATCGCCGCCTGGTGGACGGGGACGCTCACCGGCGAGATGCCGGAGCTCAAGGGGAAGTTCGGGGTGCTGCCGCTGCCCGGCTTCACCGCCGACGGGGTGCGCACCTCCAACATCGGCGGCTCCACCCTCTGCGTCCCCGCGCAGAGCGACAACGCCGAAGCGGCCTGGGAGTTCATCCGCTTCCTCCTCACCGACACCGGCAACCAGGTCGCCATGCTCAAGCGCGAGGGCCTCTTCCCCGCCTATCTGCCCGCGCTCGACGACCCGTATCTGAGCGAGCGGCAGGAGTACTTCGGCGGGCAGCGGGTCAACGCCGTGTTCGCGCGCCTCGCCAGGAACATCCCCCCGGTCGAGTACACGAAGGACGACGCCAAGGCGAAGGACATCACGACCTCCGCCGTCAACAGCGTGCTCCTGCGCGGCAAGGACCCGCGCGCCGCCCTCGCGTCGGCCGCCGAGCAGCTCGCCGACGCGACCGGACGAAAGAGGGTGGCCTGAGCCCATGGTCGCCCTCGACTCCGGGAAGCACACCGTCGTACCCGCCCCGTCGCCCCGCACCGCGCGCCGCCCCCGGCGCCGTCAGCGGCACGTGGGCTGGGTCTTCGCGGGCCCCGCCGCCGCGCTGTTCGCCCTCTTCTTCGCCTATCCGCTCGGCGCGAGCCTGCTCCAGTCGTTCACCGCGGAGGACGCGGGCTCGCTGCGCTGGGTGGGCCTCGACCAGTACCAACGGCTCCTGCACGACCCGGCGTTCGCCGACGCGCTGGTCAACACCGGTCTCATCCTCGTCATGCAGGTCCCGGTCATGGTGGGTCTCGCGCTGCTCCTCGCGGCCCTGCTCAACCAGTCGTGGCTGCGTTTCCGCGGCACCTGGCGCGCCGTGCACTTCCTGCCCGCGGTGACCACGCTCGTCGCCTACGCCGTGGTCTTCCAGGTGCTCCTCAAGACCGACAACGGCCTGGTCAACCAGATGCTCGGTGCCGTCGGCCTGAGCCCGATCGACTGGCTCAACGACCCGACCTGGGCGCGCGTCTCCCTGATCCTCACGCTCACCTGGCGCTGGACCGGCTACAACGCCGTCATCCTGCTCGCCGGGCTCCAGTCCATCGGCAAGGAGCAGTACGAGGCCGCCGCGCTCGACGGGGCTTCGACCTTCACCACGTACACCCGGGTGATCCTGCCGCAGCTGCGGCCCGTGGTCCTGTTCTGCGTCATCACCTCCACCATCGGCACGCTCCAGCTCTTCGACGAGAACTACGTGCTCACCCGGGGCGGCCCCGACGACGCGACCCTCACGCCCGTCGTCTACCTCTACAAGGTCGGCTTCCAGCAGTTCGACTTCGGTTACGCCGCCGCCATCGCCTGGGTGGTGGTCGCGCTGATCGCCGCGATCTCCGCCGCCCAGTACTTCGCCTTCGGACGGGAGCGCCGCCGGTGACCCGCAGCCCAGGATCCTTCGTCGGCCGCCTCTTCGTCCGGGCCCTGCTCCTCGTCGGCGCGGTGGTCAGCCTCGTGCCGTTCCTGTGGATGGCGATCGCCGCCACCCACTCCTCCGCCGACCTCTTCCACTCGCCGCCGCCGTTCCTGCCCGGCGGGCGGCTCCTGGACAACCTCTCGCGACTCCAGGAGACCATCGGCTTCGGCCGGGTCATGGTCAACAGTGTCGGCATCGCCGTCGTACAGACCGTGCTCAGCTCGCTCGTCTCCGCGATGTGCGGCTACGGCCTCGCCAAGTACCGCTTCCGGGGGCGCGGCCTGGTGCTCGCCGCCGTGCTCGCGACGATGATGATCCCCTTCCAGGTGCTGCTCGTGCCGCTCTTCCAGATGATGGCGAGCGTCGGCTGGATCGACTCCTACCAGGCGGTGATCCTGCCGTTCCTGGCCAACTCCTTCGGGATCCTGCTGATGCGCCAGGGCTTCGTCGGCTTCCCCGACGAGCTCATCGAGTCGGCCCGCGTGGACGGCTGCGGAGAGCTGCGCACCTTCTACCGCGTCGTGCTGCCGTGCGTGCGCCCGCAGCTCGGCGCCCTGGTGATCTTCACGTTCATGGCGGCCTGGAACAGCTTCATCTGGCCCCTTCTGATGCTCAACAGCGAGGACAAATACACCGTGCCCGTCGCCCTCAACACCCTCACCGGTCTCTCCCGCGTCGACTATTCCGGCCTGATGCTCGGCTCGCTGCTCGCGACACTGCCGCTGATGGCGCTGTTCCTGCTCTTCCAGCGGCAGTTCGTGGCGGGGCTGCTGGGCGGGGCGGTGAAGGGATGAGCGAGCACCTGACGTCCGTGCCCGGACTGCTCTACGGCGGGGACTACAACCCCGAGCAGTGGCCCGAGGAGGTCTGGGAACAGGACGTGAAGCTGATGCGGGAGGCCGGGGTCACCATGGTCACCGTCGGCGTCTTCTCCTGGGCGGGTCTCCAACCCGGGCCCGACAGCTGGGACTTCGGCTGGCTCGACCGGCTCATGGACCTGCTGCACGCCCACGGCATCGCCGTCGACCTGGCGACCGCCACCGCGTCGCCGCCCGCCTGGCTGGTGCGCGCCCACCCCGAGATCCTACCGGTCACCGCCGACGGCGTGCGGCTCGAATTCGGTTCGCGGCAGCACTACTGCCCCTCCTCCGAGGCGTACGGGCAGGCCGCGGTGCGCCTGACGCGCAAGCTCGCCGAGCGCTACGCACGCCATCCGGCGCTCGCCCTGTGGCACATCCACAACGAGTACGGCGACCACGTCACCGAGTGCTTCTGCCCGCGCTCAGCTGCGCACTTCCGCACCTGGCTGCGCGAGAAGTACGGCACCGTCGACGCCCTCAACCACGCCTGGGGCACGGCCTTCTGGTCCCAGCGCTACGGCACGTACGACGAGATCGAACCGCCGCGCGCCGCGCCGGGCCCCGTCAATCCGACCCAGCTCCTTGACTGGCGGCGCTTCTGCTCCGACGCACTGCTGGCCCTGCACCGCGCCGAGCGGGACGTCCTCGCCGCGACGAGCCCGGACGTCCCCGCCACCACCAACTTCATGTCGATGATGAGGGAACTCGACTACTGGCGGTGGGCCGAGCACGAGGACCTCGTCTCCGACGACGCCTACCCCGACCCCGCGGACCCGCGCGCCCACGTCAACGCGTCGCTCAACTACGACCTGATGCGCTCCCTCAAGCGCGGCAGGCCCTGGCTCCTCATGGAACAGGCCCCGTCCGCGGTGAGCTGGCGCCCCGTCAACGTCCCCAAGAAGCCGGGACTGCAACGCCTGTGGTCGCTCCAGGCGGTGGCCAGGGGCGCCGACGGCGTCATGTACTTCCAGTGGCGTGCCTCGCGCGCGGGCGCCGAGAAGTACCACAGCGCCCTGCTCCCGCACCGGGGCACGGCGTCGCGCGGCTGGCGCGAGACCGTCCGCTTCGGCGCCGAACTGGCCGGGCTCGCCGAGGTCGCGGGCAGCCGCGTCACCGCGTCCGTGGCGATCGTCCTGGACTGGGACTCCTGGTGGGCCCTCGAAGGCGCCGACCACCCCTCGGCCCTGATGCGCTGGCCCGACCTGCTGCGCCCCTGGTACGCGGCACTGCACACCCGCGGCGTCACCGTCGACTTCGTGCCCCCGCACGCCGACCTCACCGCCTACCGGGCCGTGCTCGCGCCGAACCTGCATCTGCTGCGCACCGCCGACGCCCGGCGCCTCACGTCGTACGTCCGCGAGGGCGGCCACCTCGTCGTCGGCCCGTTCAGCGGCGTCGTCGACGAGCACGACCACCTCCACGACGGGGGCGCGCCCGGGCCGCTGCGGGAGGTGCTCGGGGTGTCCGTCGACGAGTTCTGGCCGGTGCCCGACGCCGATGCGGTGTCGCTCGCGTCCGGCGCCAGGGCCACCGTCTGGAGCGAGTGGATCGAGACGGACGGCGCCGAGACGACCGACACCTACGCCGCGGGCCCCCTCACCGGGCAGCCCGCCGTCACCCGGCACGTCCACGGCTCGGGCGTCGCCCGGTATCTGAGCTGTCATCTCCCCGACCACATCGGGGACGTGCTCGGCCAAGCGCTCGCCGAGGCGGGCGTCACCGCGTGCGCGCCGGTCCCCGAGGGCGTCGAGGCCACCGTGCGCACCGGCGCCGACGCCTCGTACCTCTTCCTCCTCAACCACACGGACCGCCCCGTCACAGTCGACGCCGACGACGGCACGGATCTGCTGACCGGTGCACCGATTCACGGCACCGTACGTCTCGCTCCGCTCGGTGCGGCCGTCGTCCGCACCCTCAACTCCCCTGGAGATATGCCCTCGTGACCAGACCCCGCACGGCCCGCACCGCCCTTCTGGCAGCTCTGCTCCTCGCGGGCAGCGCCACCCTGGCCGCACCGCCGGCCGGCGCGACCACCCCTGCCCACGACTACGCCGACGTCCTCGATCTGCACGGCACCCCCGCCGCCGCGCTGCCCGGTGACGCCGACGACGTCAACCGCGTCAACGTCTTCGCCGACCGGGGCGCCTGGCACGCGTACGCGCTCCCCGAGGCCGGTGACCGGGCCGCCTACGGCGGGTTCAGCGGACCCCTCTACATCGCCCAGGAGTACCCGTGGTGGCTGAGCAAGTCGTTCAGCCGCATCCGGCTCACCGAGGGCGGTCGCACCCTCGACCTCGCCGCCGGTGGTGCCCCGCGCCTCACCTCGCACCCCGGCAGGCTCGTCCAGTCCTACGACCTGGGGCGCGGCCTGCGCCTCACGCTGACGCTGCGCTTCGCCACCGACCGTAGCGCCCTGGTCCGCGCCGAGGTCCGCAACACCGGGACCGGGCGGCGCACCCTGGGCGCCGACTGGACCGGCAGCCTGCTGCGGCCCGCCGAAGCGCCGATGCGGGACGCCCCGCAGCTCAGGGCGACCGCCTCCGGCGTCGGCGTCGCCTTCGCGAAGGTCCGCGAGACCTGGGACTACCTCACCGACGGCACCGAACGCTTCGAGGTCACCCACAAGGACCCCGTGCGCACCACGGTCGACGGCGACTCCTACCGCACCGAGACCACCGCGCCCGTCTCTCTCGCACCGGGCGCCGCCCACCGCTTCGACTGGACCGAGTCGTACACGTTCACCGAGGCGGAGCGCGCCCGTGAGGCGCGGCGGACCCGGGCGGTCCTCGCCCACCCGCACACGTATGTCTCGGCCGCCGATGCCCGCTGGCGCGGCTACGTCGCCGGTGTGACCCGCGGCGTGCCCGCGGACCGGCGCCGTACCGCCGTGAAGTCCCTGGAGACGCTCGTCACCAACTGGCGTTCCGCAGCGGGGCAGTTGAAGCACGACGGCATCACGCCGTCCATCTCGTACAAGTGGTTCACCGGCGGTCTGTGGTCCTGGGACACTTGGAAGCAGGCCGTGGGCACCGCCCGCTTCGACGCGCGGCTCGCCCAGACGCAGATCCGGTCGATGTTCGACCGGCAGATCACCGCGGACTCCACGACACGGCCGCAGGACGCGGGGATGATCCCCGACGCCCTCTTCTACAACGATCCCGAGCGCGGTGGCGGCAACTGGAACGAGCGCAACTCCAAGCCACCGCTCGCGAGTTGGTCGGTGTGGGAGGTCTACCGCAAGAGCGGGGACCGCGCCTTCCTGCGCGAGCTGTATCCGAAGCTCGCGGCCTATCAGGGCTGGTGGTACCGGAACCGCGATCACGACCGCGACGGCCTCGCCGAGTACGGCGCCACCGTCGACCCGGCCAACGACTCCGCGGAGCAGCGCCGGCTCGCCGCCGCCTGGGAGAGCGGCATGGACAACGCTCCCCGTTTCGACGCCGATCTCGGCACCTCGGTCGTCGCCAACCACGCCCCCGACGGCGCCCTCGTCGGCTACTCGCTCAATCAGGAATCCGTCGATCTGAACGCCTATCTCGCCCAGGACCAGGGCTACTTGGCGCGCATCGCAGAGGCCATCGGCAAGCATGCCGACGCGGCTCGCTGGCAGCGCAAGGCCGATGCCACCCATGCCGCCGTGCGGGCGAAGATGTACGACCCGCGCGACGGCTGGTTCCACGACGTCGACCTCACCACCGGCGCCCGGCTGACCGCGCGCGGCCGCGGCATCGAGGGCGCGGTGCCGCTGTGGACGGGCACCGCCTCGCGCGAGCAGGCGCGCGCGGTGCGGGCCGAGCTGACCGACCCGGCCGAGTTCGCGACGCCGATGCCGTTTCCGACCGTCGCCGCGTCGTCCCCGTACTTCGCGCCGACCCGGTACTGGCGCGGCCCCGTCTGGCTCGACCAGGCGTACTTCGCCCTCGAAGGGCTGCGCCGCTACGGCTACGGCCAGGACGCCGACGCCCTCACGGACCGCCTCCTGGCCAAGGCATCGGGCCTGACGGGAAAGGCCCCGGTCATGGAGAACTACAACCCCCTGACCGGAGCCCCTCTCAACTCACCGAACTTCAGCTGGTCGGCGGCGCTGCTCCTGCCGCTGCTCGGCCGACGGTGAGACGCTCACCTTCAGGCCGTGGCGCCGCAGTCACCTGCGGCGCACCGGTCGAGCCAGGCGTCGAAGTCGGCGTCGTAGCGGTTGCCGATGGTGCTGGTGAGCAGGGTGCGCGCGGCGTCCCACTCACCGGCGCGGTAGTGGCCGAGGAGCGTGGTCACGTCCTGCGGGTGGGACTGGAGCAGATAGCGGACCGCGAGGTAGCCCCACGGGTAGGTGCGGGTGGTGTTGGTGTTCTCGTAGGTGGTGTCGAAGAGCGTGCTGAGCTTGTACGTCTTCTTTCCCGCCTCGGCGATGGCGTTGTCGTAGGTGACGCCCCGGTACGAGTAGGAGATGTACTCGGCGAAGCCCTCGACCCACATCACTGTCGGCGTCTTCTGCCCTTCCGCGAAGTCGCCGTACATGTTGAAGCGGCCGTCGAGGTAGTGCGTGTACTCGTGGTTGAGGTTCCAGATCTGGAAGGAGCCGTCCTGCTTGGGCTGCTCGTAGGCGATGAAGCGCGGCAGGTTGCCCTCCTGCGCGGGGTCGCCCTCCAGGTACATGCCGCCGTTGTTGGTGTCGATGCCGAACACGACCCCGGCGTAGGTCTGGTAGTCGTCGCTGGAGTTGAAGGCGACCACTTCGAGCTGGGTGTTCTTGTCGTCCTTGACCGGCCCGTCGTCCTTGACCACGTTGTGGAAGAAGGCGTCCTGCTTGGCGAGGCTGTCGCAGGAGGCGGCCAGCTGCTCGGCGGTGATCTCCTGTGCGGCGATCTTCAGGCTGTCGCTGCAGGTGTGCTTGACGGTGAGCACCGCGTCGCGCACGCGGTTGGCCAGGTCACAGGTGCCGTACTCGGCACAGTTCGCCTTGTCGTAGGCGTCCGTCATCTCGGCCACGCCGACCCAGAGGCGGGCGGTGCGGCCGGTCATCTGGCTGCGGCCGAGGAGCTCCTTGGCCAGCGGGCCGACCGCGGACCTGAGGTCCGCGTACTGGAGGAAGCGGCCGAGTTCGCGCCCGGCGTTGTAGACGAGGTAGGACCGGTCGGTGCCGAGCAGGTCGTCGTGCTTGACGGCGAAGTCCCGCAGGATCGTGAGGTTGCTCCGGTCGGCCTTGACGGCGGCGAGGAACGCCGGGACCTGGTGGCCGCGGAAGTAGACCGTGAAGGTGCTGTTGACCGCGGCGACCATGCCCCAGAACTCGTCGTACGAGGCGTCGTAGTCGGTCAGCAGGCGCTTGGTCACGCTCAGGTAGCGGTCGTTCTCCTGGGCGCTGTCGATCAGGATGACGGCCTCGTTCAGGGTGTTGCCGTTGGCCTCGGTGACGTCGAAGGCGTGGGAGGAGGCGTAGAAGGCGTCGAGACCGCCCTGGACGGCGCTCTTCAGCGCGGGTCCGTAGTCGCCGACGTTCTCGGGGTCGCCCCACTGCACGTAGTACCCGGCGCGCAGGTAGAGGACCACCTGTTCGGCCGACGTGCTGTTGTCACCGGGGTAGTTGGCCGCCGTGTCGCGCAGCGCGTTCGCCGCGGTGACCATCTGCTCCTCGCGGAACAGGGCCTTGGCGTCCGGGCCCGTCACGGAGAACAGCGTGTTGACGCAGGTGACGTCCACGCTCTTGATCTGCTGGACCAGGGCGGCACCGGTCTTCGACGTGAAGTCGGAGACGCGGCACTCGGCGGCCTTGACCTTGCCCGCGCCCTTGCGGGCCTTGTCGGGAGCGGCCTGCAGCGGCGGGCGGTTCGCCACGTCCTTGTCGGGCTCGGCCCGGCGCTCCGCCTTGGCGGTGGCCGGAGTGGGAGTGGCGGGCATCGGCGCGGGGTCCGGGCCCGGCTTGCCCTCGGCGGCCTTCGCGGGCCGCGCTCCGGGAGCGGCACCGGTCGCCGCCGCCGGGCTCGCGGGGGCCAGCAGGGCCAGGCCCAGGCAGGCGATCAGGGCGGTCACCAGGAATCTGGCTCGTTCTCTCAGTGCGGAGGATCTTGGTATCAAGGCGGCCTCCAGGCCGGTCGCTGCCGCGCGAGGGCGCGGCAATGGGGGGAAACGGGCCATGGCGGATGGGTGGCGGCGCCACCCATGTCATGCACACGTTCGATGTGTGACATGTACCATTGCACACGTCACATGGCTTGAACAGGCTCCGGAAATAAGGGAGTTGAGATTTTCCGTTCAGCCGCGGTTCAGCCGCAGGTCAGCCGCTGCTCGGTGGGTCGGGGGACGGGCGACCGGTGACGGGGCGACGCGGAGGCGCATGCCCAACTCGCGCGCAAAACATCCCAATAAGAGCGATAAAGTGTCACGTCAACCCTCGTCCCCCTGTGACACCCAGGAGAACATCTGTGACCGTAGCCATCGCCCCGACCGAGGAAGCCACCGCCCCCACCGAGGAGGCCGCCGCCCCGGCCGAGGAGGCCGTCGCCCCGGCCGCCGGGACGGCGGAACTGGTGGCCGAGGACGCCCGCGTCTTCGGGGCCTACGCGCGGACCGGCGGCTGGACCTTCGCCCTCAAGGTGGCGCGCAGCGTGCGCCCCGGCGGGCAGAGCTCCGGCGAGACGCCGAAGGTCTCGGCCAAGGAGTTCAGCGAGCTCGCGGGATGCTCGGCCGACCGCGTCATGCGCTACTACAAGGCCTGGGACAAGGCCGCCGACGACGGTCTCGTACCTCACTTCGAGGTCCTGGAGCCCGGTCAGGACATCGAACTCCCGGACTCCGACGTCTGGTTGTCGTACTACACCTCCCGCTCCAGCGCGAGCACCCCGCGCGGCGAGGCGATCTCGGAGGCCGCGGAGGCCGAGGGCATCCGCCCCACCAAGGCCCTCGAGGTCGCCGAGAACCCGACCGCGCTGCGCGCCGCGATCCTCGCCGACCCCGGCACCGCCGAGGCCGCGCGCAAGGCGCTGATGGACCGCATCGAGGAGGACCCGGCGCTCCGCACCGAGCTGGTCCGCGACATCGTGCGCACCGACGACCTCAAGAAGGCCGTGAGTGCCGAGGCGAAGGCGGGCGACCGCGTCGACTACGTCCGCCAGATCGTGGAGAAGGGCCAGGTCAAGACGCCCGCGGGGCAGATGATCGACGCGTCGCCCGAGCTGCGCGAGGAGGCCGAGCGGCACCTGTCGCTCATCGACGAGCTCGACGACGGCGAGGAGTCGGGCGAGTGGGCCCGCGAGGCGTACGACACGGTCCGTGACCTGGTCGCCCAGACCGTCCAGAGCGACCCGCAGCTGCGGGTGCAGGAGCGGCGCGCCAAGTTCTACAGCAGCCTGCAGAAGGCGACGAAGGTCTTCGAGGAGCTGACCTTCGACGACGTCGAGGACATCGACGACATCTACGAGGACGACATGGTCAAGCGCCTCGAGGACCTCCAGCAGGCGATCAGCGCGTGCATCACCGCGCTCCAGACGGCCACCGAGTCGCCCCGTACGACCCAAGGTTGATCACGGCCTCGTCCGTAGCACTCGAGTCGTACGCGATGACCCGTACCGGGAGGGATTCGCCGCACCGGGCCCAGCTCGTAGCTTCTTGATCACGTCATCGGGACGACACGATCGAGAGGCTTCCGGTACATGTACGTGAAGGCATTCGCACCCGAGTACCAGGGCGAGTTGGGCGCGGAGCTGAGTGTGAACTCCTCCTACGAGGACGTCCTCGACAAGGCGGGCCGCGCGCTCGACCGTGCGGGCGGCGCGGCCGAACGGGCCCGCGCCGCCCTCGCGGTGGCCGAGGCGAACCGGCGGCTCGGCCGGGTGGACGACGCGGGCGCGGCCTGGCGGCAGAGCTACCGCAGCGCGCGGACCGCGGGGGACGCGGGGGCCATGTCCTGGGCCCTGTGGAGCGGCGGCACCCTCGCCCGGCAGTGCGGTGCGCTGCCGCTCGCCCGGCGGCTGCTCACCCACTCCGTGGAGCTGGCCGAGGGCAGCGGCGACCGGCTGGCGCACGGCTACGCGCTCGCGGGCCTCGCGGAGACCGGGCGCATCCAGGGCGACTACGCCGCCGTCGCCGCGCTCCACGAGGAGTTGCTCGCACAGGGGCGTGCGCACGGCGAAGCCAGACACATGGTCTGGGCGATGACCGGCATAGCGCAGATGCACCGCAACACCGGCGACCACGCCAAGGCCCTCGAACTGTTCGAGGAGTCCGTGCGGATCGCCACCGACGCGGACGACGCGCGGGGGCGTGCCTGGTCGCTGCGGGGCGTGGCCGACGTCCTCTCCCTGCGCGGCGAACCGGACCGCGCCCTCGCTTTGCTCTCCGAGGCCGAAGAGGTCTGCCGCGCCATGGATCTGGCGAGCGCGCTCGCCTACAACCACAAGATGCGCGGCAACGTCCTCTACCGCGCCGGGCGTTGGGCGGCGGCCCGCGAGATCTACGGCGTGGCCCTCGCGGAGTTCACGGACATGCGCGAACCGCGCGGCGCCGCGCTCTCCCGGCTCGGGCTCGTCAAGTGTCGCGCGCGGCTCGGCCATGACCACGAAGCCACGCTCGCCGAACTTGCCGTCCTGGAGGCCGACTTCACGCGCATGGGGCTGCGGCACGCCCGCGACATGGTCGTCGCCTTCCGTGCCGAGACGACGGAGCCCGCCCTCAGCGCGTGAGCGATCGGCTCGTATGCGATCAGCGCGTGTGCGATCAGCGCGCGAGCGTGATGCGGATGCCCACCGTGCCGTCGAGGCCGCGGCGGATCCTGCTGCCAAGGAGCGTGAAGAAGCCGACCACGGTGTACTTGCGGGTGATGAGCGTGCGGTAGCGCGCGGTCACCTCCTGTGGGACGACCTCGGCGGTGGCAGGGACCTGCTCCCCCGTCGGATTGCCGCGCAGATCGCAGGGGCCCACCATGACGTCGGCGCGGCGCTTGATCCGCTTGACCTTCCACGAGTCCGCGACCGTCCAGATGCCGAGCGCGTCACCGTCCCTGACGACCCAGACCGGGCTCGGCACCAGGGTGCCGTCCTTCCGGTAGCTGCTGACCAGCAGGTACTTTCCGGCGCTGAGCCGGGTCACCAGTTCGTCGTCCATGCGGGGAGTCTAGGCGTCAGGCCTCAGGCGCCACGGCCTACGCCCTGCCGCCACCTCGTAACCATTTATATTAGTTACATGGAACCGCCCGCGTCCCCCGGCATCCCGATGCGCTCCTTCAGCGGATCGACCTACCGGTTCGACCCGGGCGCGCTCTGTCTCGAGCTGCTGACCACCGGGGGCCCCGGCGAGTTCCGGCGGTTCGAGGTGCTGCACGCGCCCGACGACCTGGTGGCCTGGGCGGAGCGCTCGCGGCTGACGCCGACGCCCGCGCTGCGGGTCGCCGAGGCCGAGGTGGCCGACGCGCGGCGGCTGCGCGACGCGCTGTTCCGGGTGACCACGGCCCGCGCCCTCGACGAGCCCGCGCCCTCCGAAGACGTCGCCGTCCTCAACGAGGCGGCCGCCCGCCCGCCGCTGACGCCCGTCATCGGCCCCGACGGCGCACGCGGCTGGGCCGGGACCGCCGACGGCACCCGGCTCCTCGCCACCGTCGCCCATGACGCCGTGGAGCTCCTCACCGGCCCGTACGCGCACCGGATCCGGATGTGCGCCGCCGACAACTGCGCCCTGCTGTACGTCGACACCTCGCGCCCCGGCCGCCGCCGCTGGTGCTCGATGGAGCACTGCGGCAACCGCCACAAGGTCCGCACCCTGCGGGCGCGACGCTCCGCGGAGGGGTGAGGGCCGCGCTCGCATGGCATGACCGCGCCGTCCGGGGTACGCATGAGGGGAAGGTCGTACTCCGAACGGAACCAGGTGATCCCCGTGCCCAGGGCTCAGATCAAGGACGAGAAGACCTACCAGGCGCTGCGCCGCGAGGGCGCGAGCAAGGAGAAGGCGGCCCGCATCGCCAACGACTCCGGCGGTTCGGCCTCCGCCACCGGCCGCAAGGGCGGCAAGGCGGGCACGTACGAGGACCGCTCCAAGGAGGACCTGTACCGCGAGGCCAAGAAGGTCGGCATCGAGGGCCGCTCCAAGATGAGCAAGCCCGAGCTGATCGACGCGCTGCGCCACCACTGACCGGCGGGCCGCCGACGTCCGGGGTCCCTCCGCGGAGCACACCGGTACCTTCGAGTGTTTCCTTGAAGCGCCGCACGTACTCCGGAGGGGCCGCCGATGAGCCGTCAGGAAGACCCTGACCAGGACGTCACGGGCCTGCGCCCGGTCGATCTGGCGCGGGCCGCGGGCATCTCGACCCAGCAGATCCGCAACTACGCCGACGCCGGGATCCTGCCGCCCGCGCCCCGCTCCCCCGCCGGGTACCGCAGGTTCGACGCTCTGCACCGGCAGGCCCTGCTGACCTACCGTGCGCTGATCCGCGGCTACGGGCCCGGCCCCGCGCAAGGGATCATGCGGGCCGTGCACGCGGGCGAGGTACCGCAGGCACTCGCCCTCGTCGACTCCTGCCACGCCGAGCTGCACGCGCAGCGCGTCGCCCTGCGGACCACGGGTGAGGCCCTGGCGGCCGTCGCGGCGGAGGACCCCGGCGCACCCGCACCGCCCCGCTCACGGCTGCGCATCGGAGAGGTCGCCGCGCATCTGGGCCTGCGCACCTCGGCCCTGCGCGTGTGGGAGGCGGCCGGTCTCCTGACGCCGAGCCGCGATCCGGTCACGCACTACCGCTCGTACCTGCCCGCCGATGTCCGTGACGCACGCGTGATCCACATGCTCCGGCAGAGCCACTACCCGCTGCCGCAGATCCGCCCGGTCCTCGACGACCTGCGCCACAGCGGCGGCGTCGAGGCGCTCCGCGCGGCCGTGGCCCGCCGCGCGGAGGCGCTGGACCAGCGCACGCGGGCGATGCTGGAGGGGGCGGGCAGGCTGCATCAGTACCTCACGGACGCGCCCACTCCCCTGGTCAGCTCCAGCTGACCGTCCTCGAGGTTCCACTTGCCCTTCTGGTAGGCGTGGTTGCTCACCCAGAACACCATGATCCTGTCGCGGCGGAACTCCGCGACCGTCGCCAGGGACCAGTCGTCGCCCCCGTCGGGTTCAAGCACCCGCACCTGCGGGGCGAACAGCTTCCGCTTCGCGGCCTCGGACAGGACGGCCCGTCGGGCGCCCACGGGTGGTCCATCGGGCGTCCCTGCGCGCGGCCGTTCCTGTCGTACGCGACGGCTACCCGCGCACGGTCCCAGGAGGGCAGCACATAGCCGGTGCGGGTCATCCCCGCCGGTCGCCTCGCGGTGCGGCCCGCGCCCCGGCGTCGGCCCCGCCCGCGGCTCCCCGTCGTCGGCGTCGCCGCGGCCTTCGCCGTGCTCGTCGGCGCGGGCGCGGCGACGCTCGGCACGACGGCCGTGGAGGAGGAGCGGACGCCGGTGTCCGTGCAGGCACGGCCCTGACCTGCGCTCCCGCGCTCCTACGCCCGGTCCGCCTCACGCGGTCCGTAGAGCGCGCACTCCGCGCCCGACAGGAGCGCCCAGTAGCGGTCGCCGTACGACCAGTGCCACCACTCGGTGGGGTAGTTGACCAGGCCCACCTCGGTCAGTGCGGCGCCGAGGACCTCGCGGTGGGCCCGCGCCTCGGGGCTGATGTTGCCCGCGGCGGTGTAGCAGGCGCCCTCGCTCTCCTCCGGGTCGGCGTTCATCCGGGTGCCCAGGTCGAGTTCGCGCCCCTCGGCGTCGGCGAGCGTCAGGTCCACGGCGGCTCCCGCGCTGTGCGGGGCGATGTCGGGCGGGGAGACGTAGCGGCTCGCCGCCGCGTGGATCTCCTCGGCGGGCCAGTGGGGGTGGAGGGCCCGGAGCTGCTCCACGTACTCCTCGAAGTACGCGCGTTGCAGCGAAGGCGGCCGGTAGCCCTCCACGAAGAGCAGCCGCAGGCCGTCGGGGAGCAGGGTGTCCGCTCGTTCCAGGCGTCGCACCACGCCCTCGCGCAGCAGCGCGAACGCGGCCTCGGGGCCTGCCTGTTCGCGTGCGTCGACCAGCAGCGAACTGTCTTCGCGTACGTCGAGGAGACGCTCCCCGCCCTCGCGTACGGGGACGGCGGCGACCCTCGGGTCCGCCATCAGGACGATGTCACTCGTGTTCATGTTCGTGTGGGTGCTCATGGAAAGATCATCCCTGTGGCGGGCGGTCCTCGGGACCCGGGCGCGTCAACGCGGGGAATGGGTGCGACGGCGGCCCGCTGCGGCCGACTCAGGGGCCCGCGTCCTCCAGGGCTTCGGCGAGCGCGGTGGCGAAGCGGGCGTGTTGCCGTGCGCTGGGCGGCAGTTCGGGGTTCCACGGCAGCGTCCGGAGGCCCGTGCCCAGCGCGTCGCCGAGCGGGACGGCGTTGGAGCGCACGTCGGCCAGGACCAGGTCGGGTTCGAGGGCGGCCGCCTCGGCCCAGGTGGTCGTGGACCAGTTGGCGCCCTGCCCGGGAGGGGGGTCGACGAGGCCGACGCCGAGTCCGGCGAGCGCGGCCAGGTCGGGCCAGGCGTACGGCCGCGCCAGGTGCACGGAGTCGGGACCCGCCGGGGAGAGCGCGAGCACGCGCGGCCGCACGTGCCCGCTCGCGGCCGCGGTCAACCGCCGCTCGGCGGAGGCGAGTTCGGCGTCCGCCTCGGGCTGTGCGGGAGCGCCGAGGCTCTGCGCGAGGGCTGTCAGGCGCTCCCTGATGCCGGCGAGGCTGCGCCCGTGTCCGACGTCGAGCACGACGACCGGCACCTGTTCCTCCAGGTGCTTGGCGGCCTCAGGGTCGATGCCGTAGACCTGCCCGCCGCCGTAGCTGACCGCGACGACGAGGTCGGGCCCCGCGGCGATGAGGGCGTCCAGGTCCAGTGCGGAACCGGCGCCGAAGTAGCCGATGCCGTCCAGCGGGAGGCCGCCCGCCTTGGCGGGATCCGGTACGGCGGGGTCGTCGTGCGCGGAGCCGAAGACACCCGCCGGGCGTATGCCGTGGTCGTACAGGGCCGCGCCCGTGGGTAGGTAGGCCACCGGCCTCGTCGGGCGCGCCGCGGCCCTCACCAGGTGATCCCGGTCGTCGGTGAACTCCCAGTACCGGCCCGTGTCGTGTGCCATGGTGTCCGACTCCTCCTGCTCCCGCTGCTCCCGCGCCGCGGCCTGCCCCGCCGCGGCCGTACCGGTGCTACCTGCCCTGGCGCGCGCCCCGGTACACGAGAGCGCTACCGGCCCGTGCCCCGGAAGCGGTTGATGGCGGGCTCGTGGCGGGCCCGCGTCTCCCGGTCCTCGACGCCGAGGTTCTCCTGGGGCGCGAGACACAGGACGCCCACCTTGCCGCTGTGCCGGTTGCGGTGGACCTCGCGCACGGCCTCTCCCGTCGAGGCCAGCGGGAAGACCTCGGAGAGGGTGGGGTGGATCTTGCCCTTGGCGATCAGGCGGTTGGCCTCCCACGCCTCGCGGTAGTTGGCGAAGTGGGAGCCGATGATGCGCTTGAGGGACATCCACAGATAGCGGTTGTCGTACTCGTGGTGGTAGCCCGACGTGGACGCGCAGGTGACGATGGCGCCGCCCTTGCGCGTGACGTACACCGAAGCGCCGAACGTCTCGCGGCCCGGGTGCTCGAAGACGATGTCCACGTCCTCGCCGCCGGTCAGTTCACGGATGCGCTTGCCGAAGCGCTTCCACTCGCGCGGATCCTGGGTGCGCTCGTCCTTCCAGAACTTGTAGCCCTCGGCGCTGCGGTCGATGATCGCCTCGGCGCCCATCGCCCGGCAGATGTCCGCCTTCTGGTCGCTGGAGACGACACAGATCGGGTTGGCGCCGCCCGCGAGCGCGAACTGCGTGGCGTACGAGCCGAGTCCACCGCTCGCGCCCCAGATCAGCACGTTGTCGCCCTGCTTCATCCCCGCGCCGTTGCGCGACACCAGCTGGCGGTACGCGGTGGAGTTCACCAGGCCCGAGCAGGCGGCCTCCTCCCAGGTCAGGTGGCGCGGCTTGGGCATCAGCTGGTTGGACTTGACCAGGGCGAGTTCGGCGAGGCCGCCGAAGTTCGTCTCGAAGCCCCAGATGCGCTGCTCGGGGTCGAGCATCGTGTCGTCGTGGCCCTCCGCGCTCTCCAGTTCCACCGACAGACAGTGGGCCACCACCCGGTCACCCGGCTTCCAGCGGCGCACGCCGGGGCCGGTGCGCAGCACCACGCCCGACAGGTCGGAACCGAGCACGTGGTAGGGCAGGTTGTGCCGCTCCCCCTCGGGCCGTGACTGCCCATAGCGCTCCAGGAAGGTGAAGGTGGGCAGCGGTTCGAAGAGGGAACTCCACACCGTGTTGTAGTTGACGGCACTCGCCATCACGGCGATCAGCGCCTCCCCGGGCCCCGGGGCCGGTGTCGGCACGGACTCGATGTGCAGGGATTTGCGGGGGTCCTTGTCCTGGCTCGCGAGGCCTTCGAACATTCCGACCTCCTCTTTGAGGACGACCGCTCCGCGATAGGACTCGGGCACGGCGAGCGCGGCGAAATCCTCGGTGCGGGCGTCTTCGGAGAGCGCGGCACTGACAATGGCTTCCACAGGGGCCCCTATTCCGGCGTGGCGACAGATGACGACAGATGACGGCAATGGACGAGAAGTGGCGACGGGCGACAGCCACGTCGACTGTACGAAGGGGTGAACCCCTGTCAGAACCCCTAACCCTGAGTGCGCCGCAGGCATGTCGGACCTGCCGGATGCCCCGTGAGCACAGGGGTCGGCGAAGGCCCGATAGGGGTTCAGTGGGCCTCTTTCATCCGCCTACCGTGGTGGCGCCATGTGTGCGTGGCCGTAGAGGAAATCACCGGGCAGTGAGGCGGAGGCGCTCCGCAGGGTGCGGGGAACTCCGGTGAGGAGCTGAGGAATGCACGAAGCAGATCGGGCGAACGACTTGTGGGCACGGCGATTTCACCCCGTCGCCGATGCGGATTCCCGTGTGGTCTTCTTTCCGCACGCGGGCGGCTCCGCACCTTTCTTCCACCCCTTTTCGACGATGCTCGCCACCCGTGGCATCGACGTACTGAGCCTGCAATACCCCGGCAGACAGGAGCGGCGCGAGGAGCCCGCCGTCGATTCCCTTCCCGAGCTCGTGGACCGGATCTTCACGGCGCTGCGGATCTGGCAGGACCGGCCGCTGGTCCTGATGGGGCACAGCATGGGGGCGGTCCTCGCCCACGAGGTGGCGCGGAAGTTGGAGCAGTCGGCGCAGGGGGGTCCGCTGGGCCTGATCGTGTCCGGGCGCCGTGCGCCGTCGGTCTACCGGGAGGAGAACGCCCACAAGCTGGACGACGCCGCGTTCGTCGCCGAGATCCGCTCTCTCAGCGGCACGGCGGCGCCCCTGCTCGAGGACGCGGAACTGCTGCGCATGATCCTTCCCGCGCTGCGCGCCGACTACAAGGCCGTCGAGACCCATGTGCCCGATCCGCTGCCGTTGCTCCGCTGCCCGGTGGGCGTCGTCACCGGGGAATCGGACCCGCGCGTCTCCCCGGAGGAGGCCCGCGCCTGGGAGAAGCACACCACCTCCTCGCTGCACTACCGCAGCTTCACGGGCGGTCACTTCTTCCTCAACGACCACCGGTCTGCGGTGTGCGACACGATCGTGGAGTTCGTGGGCGCCTTCGGCAAGGAGGCCGCCGCCGCGCGCTGAGCGGCCCGGAAGGGGCCCGGACGAACGACTGCCGCGACACCGCCTGGATGACAGGCGGTGCCGCGGCTCGGTCGGTCGTCTGGAACCGGGGGAATCCTCAGGCGACCGAGTCGGTGACCCCCGCTCCCGTGGGGGCGTCGTCCTCGGAGTCCTTCGGCGGCACGGCGGCCGTGCGCGGCATGAAGGCGAGGGCGAGCAGGGCGGCGACCAGGCCGATGCCGGAGCACACGAACAGCAGCGTGTGCATCGCGTCGACGAAGGCCTCGCGGACCGCTGTGAGCATCGAAGCGTCGTGCATCTTCTCGGCGACGGCGACGCCGGTGGACACGCTGCGTCCGACCGCGTCCTCGATCTCCTGGGAGGTGTTCGGCAGGTCGAGGTTGCCCCGGTAGGAGGAGCTGGCGACGGAGCCGAGCACCGCCACGCCGATCGCGCCGCCGACCTGGCGCAGGGCCTGCACGACGGCGGAGCCGACACCGCTGCGCTCCTTGGAGAGCGTGTTGAGCGCCGCCGCCATGGCCCGGGTCATGGCGAGGCCGAGGCCCGCGCCCATGATCACGAGCCAGATCGCGACGTAGCCGTAGCCCGTCGACGCCTCGGTGTAGGTCCCCATGAACAGGCCGACGCTCACCAGGACGAAGCCGAGGGCGGGCACGGCGCGCGGGCCGAGCTGGGCGGGCATCTTGTTGATGACGCTGGCTCCGACGAGGAGACCGCCGATCATGGGAAGGAGCCGCAGACCGGTGCCCAGCGCGTCGGTGCCCTGCACGCCCTGGAAGTACTGCGGCAGCGCGAACATCAGGCCGAACATCGCGAAGCTGACGATGGTGCTGAGGATGGATCCCCAGACGAAGCCGCGGCCCTGGAAGAGCGTCAGGTCCACCAGCGGATCACGTCCTGCGGCGGTGACCCTGCGCTCCCACACCACGAACAGGACGAGGACGACCGCGCCGGCCACCAGGGAGATCGCCGTCTCGCTGCTGCCCCAGCCCTTCTCGCCCGCCTCGATGGCTCCGTACGTCAGGGCGGTCAGGCCGAGGCTGGAGATCACGACGCCCACCACGTCGATGCCGACGCGGTCCTTGCTGCGCGATTCGGGGACGAGCTTGATCACGGCGATGACGCCGAGGGCCACCAGCGGCACGTTGATGAGGAAGACGGAACCCCACCAGAAGTGATTCAGCAGCGCGCCGCCGATGATGGGTCCCAGCGGGAGGCCCAGCATCTGCGAGACCGCCACGACGCCGATCGCCTTGGTCCTTTCCGCCTCCGACTCGAAGATGTTCAGGAGTACGGAGGTGGAGAGCGGCACCAGGAACGCCGCGGCCAGGCCCAGTGTCGCGCGGGCGGCGATCAGCTGTCCGGCCGAACCCGAGTACGCGCACCACAGCGAGGCGCCGCCGAACAGCAGGAGGGAGACGACGAGGAGCTTCTTGCGTCCGAACTTGTCGCCCAACAGGCCCGCGGGGAGCAGCACCGCGGCCAGCACGAGGGTGAAGGCGTCGACGACCCATTGCAGTTCACTGGTGGAGGCGTTGAGATCAGCGCTGACCGTGGGCAGTGCGACATTGAGGATCGTCGCGTCCACACCCACCGTCAGCAGACTGACCCCAATAGCTGCCAGGGCCCACCACTTGCGGGTCTCCTGATTGCTCATAACGGCATCCCGTCCGATTCCTCATCCGAATTCCCTTGCTGGTCGGCGCGGTTGACGGCCTCCCAGCGCTTCCACATGGGCTCCGCCTCCGAGTGGAGCCAGGTGAACATGCGGTGCGCACCGCGCACCCGTGCCGCCCGTGCCTCTCCCTCGGGGAACAGGCGCAGCCCTTCGGCCGTGATGTCCACGAAGGACGTCATGCTCTCCAGGCGCCGCTTGAGCACGCCCGACCACGCGTCCTCGGTGATCCGGTAGTACGTGGCGCGCTCTCCGGTGCGGGTGACCGCCTCGACCATGCGCGCCTCGGTGAGCAGCCGCAGCGTGTTCGTCAGGGACGCGCGGCTTGCCTGGACCGCCGTGGCGATCTGTGCGGCGCTCTGTTCCGCGGGGTCGCACACCATGAGCCAGCCCATCGTCCGGCCCATGATCGGCGGCCATCCCGCCTGCTGCATGAACCAGGACGCCACTCGCTCGATCCAGGCCAGCACTTCTTCTTCCGGTCCCGAGTCCTGCTTCCGCGGCTCGGGTCCCGGCTCCTGGTCTGCTCTCGGCGACAAGGTGCAGCACCTCCTAGTACTTACAGCACGTTCTAGTTGTTTCAGTCATCACTGTAATCACGGAGCGCGCGGAAGGGAAGCGGAATGACGCGGCGAGTCGTCCCCGCCGCGTCAAAGTTCCGTCAATGCCGCTCAGGAGGCGGCGTTCACCACGGTCCGTGCCGCGTCCCGCTCCTCGTCGGTGAGCGTGGGCCCGTCCGGGAGACCCAGCTCCCCGGCCCGCGAGAGCGCCTGCTGCACCTCGGGGTCCTGGAGGGCGTCGGCGGCCCCCGACAGGGTGTTGACCTGCAACGCGGCGGCGCACACCAGGGGGTCGCCGAGCGCGGCCGCGCCGATCACGTCCGCCTGGCGGCGACGGTCGTCGGCGTGCCGGGTCAGCCGCGGGTCATCGGTCCTCGCGAACACGTCCGGGTAGCAGATGTCCTGCGACGTACCGAGCGACCAGGGAGTGTCCACCACCGCGCCGATCGCGCGCTGGGCCGCGCGCGCCGTGCCGGGGCGCAGACCGGAACCCCGGAGGGTGGCGTCGAGCGTGGCCGCGCTCAGTGCCGCGGCGCTCATGCCGTGGCCGTAGACGGGGTTGAAGGCGGCCACCGCGTCCCCGAGCACGACGAGGCCGTCGGGCCACTCGACGAGGCGGTCGTAGAACAGCCGCCGGTTCGCCGTGGAGCGCGACGCCTGGACCCCGGTCAGCGGCTCCGCGCGGTCGATCAGGTCGGCGATGAGCGGGTGGCGCAGGGTGCGCAGGTAGTCGGCGAACCCCTCCTCCGTGGTCGGCGGTTCGCCGCCACGGGTCCCGGACAGCGTCACCATCCAGCGGCCGTCCTCGATGGGCAGCAGGATGCCGTTGCGGCCCGGTACGCCCGCGCGGTGGTCGGCGTACACGCTGACGAGGGGGAACTTCTTCCTGGCCCCTTCGGGGGCGCGGAAGATCCGGGTGGCGTACGCCATCCCCGAGTCGATGACGTCCTCCTGGACCGGCGGAAGACCGAGCCCGGTGAGCCAGCGCTTCATCGGGGAACCGCGTCCCGTGGCGTCCACGACGACGTCCGCCTCGATCACCGACAGCGTGCCCTCCCGCCTCGGCTTGCAGGTCACACCGGTGACGGCGCGGGCGTCGCCGCGCAGCCCGAGGATGTCCATGTCGCCGAGCACGGTGACCTTGGGGTCGCGCGACGCCTGGTCCCGCACCGTCCAGTCGAGCAACGAACGACTGGCCGCGATCATGAACTGGGTCTCGGGGAAGCGCTGTTGCCAGCCGTACGCGGTCAGGGAGACGAGGTCCTCGGGCAGGCCGACGCGGTGGGCGCCCGCGTCCAGGAGGCGGTCCGTGGTGCCGGGCAGCAGGGTCTCGATCACCCGGGCGCCCCCGGACCACAGGACGTGGGTGTGGCGGGCCTGCGGCACCCCGCGGCGCGGGTCGGCGCCGTCGGGCAGCCGGTCGCGGTCGAGGACGGTGACGGCGTCCACGTGGCGTGCGAGCGCGGTGGCGGCGAGCATGCCCGCCATTCCCGCCCCCAGGACGACCGCCCGTGTCGTGTGGGACATGTTTGCTCTCACTTTCCTTTACGAGAGGGGGAGGTCGGCGATCGCTTCGGCCACCGCGCCCCACTGCGAGGCGAGGTAGAAGTGCTCGCCGGGGAAGCTGCGGAACGACACGCCGGCGGTGGTCTCCGCCTGCCAGCCGCGCGCTTCGCGCTCGCGCGCCCACGGGTCGCGGTCGCCGAGGAAGACACTGATCGGACAGCTCAGCGGTGGCCCCGGCTCGTACCGGAAGCCGTCCACCACCCGGTAGTCACCGCGCAGCACGGGCAGCACCATCTCCAGGACACCCGGGTCGGTCAGGAGCTGGGCCGACGTGCCGCTGAGGTAGCGCAGGTCGGCGGTGAGTTCGTCGTCGGTGCGCCGGTGCAGTTGCACGTCGCGGTAGAGGGCCGGGGCACCGCGCCCCGAGACGATCAGCGCCCTGGGGACGACGCCGTCGCCGTCGAGCCGACGCGCCACCTCCCAGGCGAGCAGGGCGCCCATGCTGTGCCCGAAGAGGACGAGCGGTGCGCCGGCCGCGTGCTTGAGCGCCTCGGCGATCCGGTCCGCGAGCACCGACAGGTCCTCGATCAACGGCTCGGCGCGCCGCTCCTGGCGGCCCGGGTACTGGACGGCGAGCACCTCCACGGGCGCTGCGGGCCGTGCGGCGAGCTCCCGGGCGAGCGGCTGGAAGTACGTCGCCGAGCCGCCCGCGTGCGGAAAGCAGATGAGCTGGGCCCGCTCGCCCGTCGGCCCCGCCGGGGTGTAGCGCGTGAGCCAGGGACCGGCCTCGTGGTGCCAGTCGGTCATGATGCCCCTCCTCGGGCGGGACGGCGCAGCCAGTCCTCGACGGCGCGTGCGGTGTGCGCCGCGTGGTCGCCCTCCAACATGGAGAAGTGATCGCCGGGCACCTCCTCGAGCGTGTGCTCCTGCTCCCAGGTCACCCGCCACCCGTCGCTCTCGGGCGCCGCGGCGCCGGGGCCGCCGACCGGTTCGGTGGCGCGTACGAGGAGGGTGGGGGCGGCGAGCCGCGGCACGGAGTAGTCGAAGCCCGCGTAGCGGGCGCGTGCGGTGATCCAGGCCTCTCCCCCGCCGTCGCCCGCCTGCTCGATGCGCTCCTTGCGGCCGAGCAGGGACGTCTGGACCGTCTCGCCCCACTCCTCGCCGAGGCCGTTGAGGCCGCCCCAGGTCGGGGTGTCGAGGAGGATCAGGGCCTCGGGACCGGCCTCCCTGCTCTCCAGATGCGCGGTCACCACGCTGGCGATCGAGCCGCCGCCGGAGTGGCCGAGGAGCGCGAACCGCCGCCCGTCCGCGGCCCGCAGAGCCGCGTCGCCGAGCGCCTCGGCCAGCGCGCCGACAGACGTCGGCAGCGGCTCGCCGGTGAGGAAGCCGGGCAGGCCGACCATCGCGGTGGCGCGGCTGCCGCGGAATCCGGTGGCCAGACGCGAGTACTGGTAGAAGTTCTGCTGCCACACGAAGGACGGGAAGCAGATCAGTACCGGTTCGTCCGCGCCGTCGCACAGCCAGACCGTGCGCGGCGCCCGGTCCAGCTCCGCGAGCGTGCTGAACCCCGGCCGGTAGTCGGCCAGTTCGGACATCAGCCGGTGCGCCTCCGCGGCCCTGCCCTCCTGGCAGGCGCGCACGAAGAGTCCGCCGAGTCCTTCGGCGCTCCCGTCGGACGGCGCGGCGTCCGTGCCCGGTTTGCCGAACTCGCGGGCCAGGAACTCGGCCAGGTGCTCGGCGGTGGGGTGGTCGAGGACGATGGTGCTCGGCAGGGTGAACCCCGTGGCGTCGCAGATCCGTACGGTGAATTCGACGGCCGACATGGAGTCGAAGCCCATGTCGGAGAAGTCCCGGCCGGGGGCGATCTCGTCCGCCGACGCGTGGCCGAGGACTCCGGCGACGTACTGGCGTATCAGCGCGAGCAGGGGACCGCGCCGCGCGTCCTCGTCGAGGCCGCGCATCCGTTCCCTGAGCGATTCCCCGGCCGCGTCCGGTTCCGCGCCGAGCGGCGCCGGTGCCGCGGCCCCGGCCGCCGGACTCCCTTGTGCGGGAGCGGTGTTGCGGGATCCGGCCAGGGCGGCGACGGCTCCCGAGGCCACCGGGTCGGCCACGTTCTCCAGCCAGAAGCGGCGGCGCTGGAAGGCGTACGTCGGCAGGTCGACGCGCTGGGCGCCGCTGCCGTCGAAGACCTTCTCCCAGTCGAGGGGCACGCCCTTGACGTGGGCCGTGGCGACGGCCGTGAGCGCACAGCGGACCTCGGGGCGGGACCTGCGCAGGGTGGGGACGAGGGCCACGTCGGCGGCGCGCCCGCCCAGGCAGTCCCTGGCCATGGCGGTGAGCACGGCGTCGGGGCCGAGTTCGACGAAGGCCGTCACGCCCGCGTCGGCCAGGGTGCGCACCCCGTCCAGGAAGCGCACGGCGCCGCGGACGTGCCGCACCCAGTACTCGGGATCGCAGATCTCCCGCGCCGCGAGCTGCAGTCCCGTGACGTTCGAGACGACGGGGAGTTGCGGAGGCGCGTACTCCAGGCGGCTCGCCACCGCACGGAAGTCGTCGACGATCGCCTCCATGCGTGGCGAGTGGAAGGCGTGGCTGACGCGCAGCCGCTTCGTCTTGCGGCCCTGATCGGCGAAGTGCGCGGCGATCTCGGCGACCGCCTCCTCGTCGCCCGAGACGACCGTGACCGCGGGGCCGTTGACGGCCGCGACGGACATCTCGGACGATCGCCCTTCGAGCAGCGGGGCGACCTCGGCCTCCGATGCCTGGAGTACGTGCATCGCGCCTCCGGAGGGCAGCCGCTGCATCAGGGTGCCCCGGGCCGCCACCAGTTCGGCCGCGTGTTCCAGGGAGAGCACGCCGGAGATGTGCGCGGCGGACAGCTCGCCCACCGAGTGGCCGATGAGGTAGCCGGGGCGCACCCCCCACGACTCCCACAGCCGGTGCAGCGCCACCTGGAGCGCGAACGTTCCCGTCTGGGTGAAGACCGTCTCGTCCAGGAGCGCCGCCTCGGGCGATCCTTCCTCGGCGAACACGACCTCGCGCAGCGGGCGTGGCAGATGACGGTCGAGTGGGGCGCAGGCGGCATCGAACGCCGCCGCGAACACCGGGAACGCCTCGTACAACTCCCGCCCCATGCCCGCCCGTTGGGCGCCCTGTCCGGTGAAGAGGAACGCCGTCTCGGCGCGCTGCGCGGCCGTGCCCTCCACCAGACCGGCCGCGGGTGCGCCCTCGGCCAGCGCGCGCAGGCCGTGCAGCGCCTCCGCGCGGTCCGCCGCGATCACGACGGCGCGCTCACCGAGCATCGCCCGCGTGGTGGCGAGGGAGTAACCGGCGTCCAGCGGCGAGAGGTCGGGCCGCTCGGCCAGCGCCCGCTCCAGGCGGGCGGCCTGGGCCCGCAGGGCCGGTACGGTCTTGGCGGCCACGGGCAGCAGGACCTCCGCGGGCCGCGGACCCACGGCCTCGGGGCGTTCGGCGGCCACCACCTCAGGTATCGCCTGTTCGACGATCACATGGGCGTTGGTGCCGCTGATGCCGAACGCGGAGATGCCGGCCCGCCGGGGGCGTCCGCCGGTCTCGGGCCACGGACGGGTCTCGGTCAGCAGTTCGACCGCGCCCGACGACCAGTCGACGTTCGGCGTGGGCTCGTCGACGTTCAGGGTCTTGGGCAACACGCCGTGCCGCAGCGCCTGCACGGTCTTGATCAGGCTCGCCATGCCCGCGGCCGTACCCGTGTGCCCGATGTTCGACTTGATGGAGCCGAGCCACAGCGGGGCGTCGGGGGCCCTGCCCTGACCGTAGGTGGCGAGCAGGGCCTGGGCCTCGATCGGGTCGCCGAGGGTGGTGCCGGTGCCGTGCGCCTCGACGGCGTCGACATCGGCCGATGTGAGGCCCGCGTTGTCCAGGGCGGCGCGGATCACCCGGCGCTGGGCGGGGCCGCTCGGCGCCGTCAGACCGTTGCTCGATCCGTCCTGGTTGAGGGCGGAGCCACGGATGACGGCGAGCACCTGGTGCCCGTTGCGCCGGGCGTCGGAGAGCCGCTCCACCACGACAGCGCCCGCGCCCTCGGCCCATGCCGTGCCGTCGGCGGCCGCGGCGAACGCCTTGACCCTGCCGTCCGACGCGAGCCCCCGTGTGCGGGTGAACTCCACGAAGAGCGCCGGGATCGGCATCACCGTGACGCCGCCGACCAACGCGAGCGGACAGTCACCCGCGCGCAGCGCGTGCGCCGCCTGGTGCAGCGCCACCAGCGAGGAGGAACACGCCGTGTCGATGGTGACGGCGGGGCCCTCAAGACCCAGCGTGTAGGAGATCCGGCCCGAGGCGACGCTCGTGACGTTGCCGGTCATCGAATAGCCCTGGATCTCCGCGGGCACGAACGGCACGTCGCTGGCGTACGCCGAGTAGGACGTGCCCACGAACACGCCCGTCCTGCTGCCCTTGAGCGACAGCGGGTCCATGCCCGCCCGCTCGAACGCCTCCCAGGCCGTCTCGAGCATCAGCCGCTGCTGCGGGTCCATCGGCAGCGCCTCGCGCGGGGCGATGCCGAAGAAGTCGGCGTCGAAGAGCGAGACCCCTTCCAGGAAGCCGCCCTCCGCGGTGCGCGGGGAGCCGTCCGCGCCGGTGCCGAGGACCGCGTCCAGATCCCAGCCCCGGTCCTCGGGGACGGGGATCATCATGTCCTTGCCCGCCGCGAGCAACTCCCACAGCTGTTCGGGGGAGTCGGCGCCGCCGGGGAAGCGGCAGGCCATGCCCACGATCGCGATCGGCTCGGTGGCCGCCGCGACGAGGTGCTGGTTGTGCTTGCGCAGCCGGTCCGCCTCGGTCAGGGCCGCGCGCAGCGCCTCGACGATCTGTTCCGTCGACCTGGCCATCACACGTTCTCCGTTTCTCTCTCGTCGGGTTCCATGGGAGGACGGCGGGGGCTCACGAGCCGTCCTCGCCGAGCGCGGCGCGGACCAGGTCGTCCACGTCCATCGAGGAGATCGCCCCGCTCTCCGCCTCCTCGGCCACCTCGGTGTGCGTCGGTTCCTCGGCGAGCTGCCGCAGCAGGTCCAGGACGCCCGAGCCGCGCAGCTTCGCCACCGGGATCGACGCGAGCAGCCTGCGCGCCTCCGCCTCCTCCGGGTCCACGGCCGGGCCGCTGTCCGCCTCGGGGACGAGGCGCTGATGGAGGTGGGCGGCGAGTTCGACGGGGGTGGGGAAGTCGAAGATGAGCGTGCTGGGCAGGGTGAGGCCGGTGACCGTGGTGAGCCGGTTGCGCAGTTCCACGGCGGTGAGCGAGTCGAGGCCGAGTTCCTTGAACGCCCGGTCGGCGCCGACCGGTTGGGCATCCGCGTGACCGAGGACGGCCGCGGCGTTGGAGCGGACCAGGTCGACGAGCAGGGCCCGCTGTTCGGGACCGGCGCGACCGGCCAGGCGCGCCTCCAGCGTCGCCGTCCGCCGCGCGCTCTCGCGGGCGGTGGGCAGCGCGGCGCGGACCAGGCCGCGGAGCATGCTGGGCAGTGCGGTGGTGGCCGCCTGGGCGCGCAGCGCCCCCAGGTCGAGCCGGGTCGGCACGAGCAGCGGCCGACCCGCCGCGCGGGCGGCGTCGTACAGCGCCATGCCCTCCCGCGCCGAGATGGGCAGCACGCCCGAGCGGCGCATGCGGGTCACCAGCGTCTCGTCGAGCTGTCCTGTCAGCTCGCTGGTCTCGCCCCAGAAGCCCCAGGCCATCGAGACGGCGGGCAGTCCCTGGGCGCGCCGGTGGTGTGCCAGCGCGTCGATGAAGGTGTTGGCGGCGGCGTAGTTGCTCTGCCCCGGGTTGCCGAGGACTCCCGCGCCCGCCGAGTACAGGACGAACTCGGCGAGGTCCAGGTCCCGGGTCAGCTCGTGGAGATGGACGGCGGCGTCGACCTTGGGGCGCAGCACGTGCTCGACGTCCCGCGCGGTGAGCGAGCCGACGAGCCCGTCGGCCAGGGCGCCCGCCGCGTGCACGACGGCGGTCAGCGGACGCTCGGCGGGAATGCCGTCGAGCACCTCGGTCAGGGCGGCACGGTCCGCGGCGTCGCAGGCCGCGATGGACACCGAGGCGCCCGCCGCGACCAGTTCGGCCCGGAGTTCCTCCGCGCCGACCGCGCTCGGTCCTCGGCGGCTGGTGAGCACCAGGTGCCGCACGCCGTGCTCGGCCACCAGGTGCCGGGCGAGCAGACCGCCGAGGGTGCCGGTGCCGCCGGTGATGAGGACGGTGCCGTTCGGGTCCAGCGGCTTGGGCACCGTCAGGACGGCCTTGCCGGAGCCCGCGGTCTCGTCGAACGCGCTCAGGAGCCGAGCGGCCTGCCGGATGTCGTGGCCGTGCACCGGGAGCGGGCGCAGCACCCGCCGGTCGAAGAGCTTGACGAGGTCGGCCAGGATCTCGGCGACCCGGTCGGGATCGACGGTCGCGAGGTCGTACGGGAGGCGGCGCACCGACGCGGGCATCGCGCCGCTGTCGCCCGGGCCCGTGGAGCCCGCGGAGCCCGTGGAGCCCGTGGAGCCCGTACCCGGGGCGTCGTCGACGGCGGGTTCCGCGAGTCGTCCGCCGCGCGGCAGCACCCTCAGCAGGGCGTCCCGGTGAGCGGTCGTGCGGGCGCCGTCGTGGCGCTGCTCGGCGTCGAACACGACGTCGACGCCCCGGCCGCCGGTGGCCGCCAGGACCGCGTCCACGAAGGACGCCCTGGCCGAGGAGGCCGAGTGCGCCTCGTCGAACCCCATGCCGCGCAGCAGGTACCGGTTCTCCTCCTGGGCCGTCGCGTAGACGTCGGCGCCCCGGTAGCGGGCCAGCTGTACCGCGGCGCGGCCCGGCGCGCCGGTGGCGTTGTACACCAACAGCGCTTCACCGTCGGCGAGTTGGGCCCCGTCGAGCAGGGCGAGGTAGGCCTGGAGGAACGCCTTCGGTGCCGCGGCGGCCTGCTCGAACGACCAGCCGCGCGGGACCGGGGCGACGAGCCGGTGGTCCACGACGGCCAGCGGGCCGAAGGCACCGTCGGGCAGCAGGCCCATCACCCGGTCCCCCTCGGCGAGGCGGGTGACGCCGGGCCCGACCTCGGTGATCACACCGGCGCCCTCACCGCCGAGCGCTGCGCGCCCGGGCAGGAGGTCGGCCGCCTCGACTCCGGCGGCGCGCACGGAGATCCGGACCTGCCCGGCGGCCAGCGGCGCGAGGAGGTCGGGGTGCGCCAGTGCCGTGACGCCCTGGCCCGCCCCGGCGTCGGTGGTGGCCGCGAGCCGCCAGGCGGCCGTGCCGGGCGGCGGCGTGAGGGATCCCGCGGTGGTACGGGCCAGGCGCGGGACGCGCACCACACCGTCACGCACTGCGACCTGCGGTTCGTCGGCGGCCAGTGCCGTGCGGACCGCGGCGGCGAGTACCGCCCGGGACTCCTGGCGTTCGTCGAGGTCGACCAGGAGGAAGCGGCCGGGGTTCTCGCCCTGGGCGGAGCGGAGCAGTCCCCACAGCGGGGCGTGGGTGAGATCGCTGACGTCCTCGTCGGGTTCGGCGGCGATCGCGCCGCGTGTCACGGCCACGAGGCGGCAGGGGCGCAGCCGTTCGTCGCCGAGCCACTCCTGGGCCAGACCGAGCGCCTCGGTGATCGCCCGGTGCGCCGATCCCGCGAGGTCGTCTCGGGAGTGCGGCGCGGCGTACGGGACGAGAACCACCTCGGGCGCCGTCGCGCCCGCGTCGAGCGCGGCGCCGAGTTCCGCCACGTCGGCGTACGAGCGGCCGAACGCCCCCGCGCCCTTGAGCGCGGGTATCAGGCCGAGGCCGTCGTCCCCGAGCACCGCCCAGTCCGCGCCGGTGTCGGACACCGTGTTCCCGGCGGCCGCGACGCCGGTGGGCTGTCCCGACCACTCCACGTGGAAGAGGGAGTCGCGCTCGGCGCGGGAGGCCGCGGGGACCTGGTCGGCGGTGAGGGCCCGCAGTTCGACGGATCCGATCGTGGCCAGCGGCTCGCCCGTGGTGTCCGCGAGGGAGAGCGTGAGGGTGTCGGGGCCCGTGGCCGTGATCCGGGCCCGTGCCGAGGTCGCGCCGACGGCGTGCAGGGCCACCTCGCGCCAGGCGTGCGGGGCGAGGGCGGACGCGTCGCCGTCCAGCAGGCCGCCGTGCGCCGCGGCGTGCAGGGTGAGGTCGAGCAGCGCGGGGTGCAGGCCGAACCGGCCCGCCTCGTTGCGCAGCCGCTCCGGCAGGACGACGTCCGCGCAGAGGGCGTCCCCGTCCCGCCAGAGGGCCTGGACGCCCTGCTCCTCCGCCCCTTCCGGGACGTCGAGCGGGCGCGCGCCGGGCGGCGGCCAGGCGGCCGACGCGTGGACCTGGGCGGTCACCGACGACGGGGCGAGGACTCCGGTGGCGTGCCGGTTCCAGGGGCTGTCCGGCTCGGCGTCGGCGTCGCGCGCGTACACCCGCAGCTCGTGGCGGCCGGACTCGTCCGGCGCGGACACGGTCAACTGGATCTGTGTGCCGCCCTGTTCGGGCAGCGGCAGCGGTTCGGTCAGCGTGAGCTCGTCGACCTGGTCGCAGCCCGCCTCGCGGGCCGCCCGCAGCGCGAGTTCCGCGAGCGCCGAGCCGGGCAGCAGGCCATCGACACCCGAATCGGCTGCCCAAGCAAGGGACTTGGTGGACAGGCGCCCGGTGAGCAGGACGCGGTCCTCGTCCGCGAGCCGCACGGCCGCGCCGAGCAGCGGGTGTCCCCCGCCGTCCAGTCCGAGCCCCGCAGGGTCGGCCGTGTCGTACTCGGCGTCCAGCCAGAAGGTGCTGCGCTGGAAGGCGTACGTGGGAAGGCCCACGAAGCCCGCGCCGGAACCGGCGTACGCCTCCCGCCAGTTCACCGGCAGGCCGTGCGCGTACCCCTCGGCGAGGGAGGTCAGGAAACGCTCGGTGCCGCCTTCGCCCCTGCGCAGCGACCCGACCGCCACCGTCTCGATCCCGGCGTCCTCGGACGTCGCCTGCACGCCCATCGTCAGGACCGGGTGCGCACTGGACTCCACGAAGAACCGGAACCCGTCGGCCAACAGGGAGCGCACCGCGCCCTCGAAGTCCACCGGACGACGGCAGTTCTCGAACCAGTACGCGGCGTCAAGGCCCTCCGTGTCCTGCACGCCGCCGGTCACCGTCGAGTAGAACGGCACCTCCGAGCGCCGGGGCTCGACACCGGCGAACAGTTCAAGGATCCGCTCCCGCAACCGGTCCACCTGGCCGCAGTGCGACGCCACGGTGGAGCCCACGACGCGGGCCTTGATGTCCTCGCTCTCGCACTGGGCGACGAATTCCTCCAGGGCGCGCGTCTCACCGGCCACCGTCGCGGCCCCCGGGCCGTTGCGCCCGGCCACCACCAGCCGTCCGTCCCACCGGGCGAGACGCCCCTCCACCGCGTCGGCCGACAGCGCCACCGACGCCACCGCGCCGTGCCCGACGAGCTCCTCGGCGAACAGGGCGCTGCGCAGCACGACGATCCGCGCCGCGTCCTCCAACGACAACGCGCCCGCCACGTAGGCCGCCGCGATCTCGCCCTGGCTGTGCCCGACCACCGCAGCGGGCTCCACGCCAAGGGACCGCCAGAGCCCCGCCAGGGCGACGTGCACCGCGAACAGCACCGGTTGCAGCACCTCGATGCGCTCCAACGACGGCGCGCCCTCCGCTCCCCTCAGCACATCCGTCGCAGACCACTCCACATGCGCCCGCAAGGCACGCTCGCACTCCGCGAAACAGCCCGCGAACACCGGGGAGGAGTCGAGCAGCCCGACCGCCATCCCCTCCCACTGCGACCCCTGCCCCGGGAACACGAACACGGGGCGGGTGGCACCGGGGCGGACGCGCCCGGTGAGGACGTTCGGGGCGGGGGTGCCGTCGACGATGGCCGCGAGGCCCGCCCGCGCGCCGTCGAGGTCGGTGGCGAGGACGACGCCACGCTGTTCCAGGTGCGCCCGCGTCGCGGCCAGGGACCGGCCGATGTCCGCGAGGGCGTGGCCGCCGCCGTCCTGGCCGATGTGCGCGGCCAGCCGCTGCGCCTGGGCGCGCAGGGCGGGTTCGGTGCGCCCTGACAGGGTCCAGGGCACGACGGTCAGGTCGAAGGGGCGCGGGCTCTCGGTGGCCGGTTCGGCGGCGGCCTCGGTTTCCTCGCCGGTTCCGGCGGGTGCGGGCGCTTCCTCCACGATCACGTGCGCGTTCGTGCCGCTGATGCCGAACGCGGAGACACCGGCCCTGCGCGGCCGTCCTTCGGCCGTCCACTCCACCGGCTCGGTGAGCAGCTCCACCGCACCGGACGACCAGGCGATGTGCGGCGAGGGGGCGTCCACGTGCAGGGTGCGGGGCAGGAGGCCGTGGCGCAGCGCCATCACCGTCTTGATGACTCCGGCGACACCCGCGGCGTGTGCCGCGTGCCCGATATTCGACTTGATGGTGCCGAGCCGCAGCGGCCGGTCGGCGGGCCGCTCCTGGCCGTAGGTGGCGAGCAGGGCGTGGGCCTCGATGGGGTCGCCCAGGTTGGTGCCCGTGCCGTGGGCCTCGACGGCGTCGACCTGGTCGGCCGAGAGGCGGGCGTCGGCGAGGGCGGCGCGGATGACGCGTTCCTGGGAAGGGCCGTTGGGCGCGGACAGGCCGTTGCTCGCGCCGTCCTGGTTGACGGCCGAGCCGCGAATGACGGCGAGGATGTTCCTGCCGTTGCGCTGGGCGTCCGACAGGCGCTCCAGGAGGATCAGGCCCGCGCCCTCCGAAGGGCCGAACCCGTCGGCCGCGGCCGCGAACGCCTTGCAGCGGCCGTCGCGGGCGATGGCCCGCTGTCGGCTGAAGGTGATGAACCCGGCGGGGGTGGGCATGAGCGCGACGCCGCCCGCGAGCGCCAGTGAGCAGTCTCCGGTGCGCAGCGCCTGGACGGCCAGGTGGATCGCCACCAGCGAGGAGGAGCACGCGGTGTCGACGGTGATGGCGGGGCCGATCAGGCCGAGGCTGTAGGCGACCCGGCCCGAGATGACGCTGGCGAAGGAGCCGGTGCCCGAGTAGCCCTCCAGGCCCTCGGGGATGCGCTGCCTGCCGGTGATGTAGTCGATGGTCGCCGTGCCGGCGAAGACACCGGTGCGGCTGCCCTTCATCGACGTGGGGTCGATGCCCGCGCGTTCGAGCACCTCCCACGACGTCTCCAGGAGCAGCCGCTGCTGGGGGTCCATCGCCAGCGCCTCGCGGGGGTTGATCCCGAAGAACTCCGCGTCGAACTCGCCCGCGTCGTGCAGGAACCCGGCCTCACGGGCGTAGGTCCTGCCCTCGGCGTCCGGGTCGGCGTCGTACATGCCGTCCAGGTCCCAGCCGCGGTTGTCGGGGAACGGCGAGATCGCGTCGCCGTCGGTGGCGACCAGGTCCCACAGCGCCTCCGGGGAGGCGGCGCCGCCCGGGTAGCGGCAGGCCATGCCGACGACCGCGATGGGGCTTGGCTCCTCCAGGTCCCGGATGCGGCGCCGGGCCTTGCGCAGGTCGTTGGTGGTCCGCTTGAGGTACTCCCGGAGCTTGGTCTCGCCGGCCTTGGCTGCCGTGCTCGCCGTGTTCTCGGTCATGCGTCACACCTATTCGTGATGAGGTTCGGCCGGTGGCGGAGCGTTGCCCCGGGCGGCGTCACGGCGTGTCCAGTTCGTCGTCGAGGAGCGCGAACAGCTCGGCGTCGGACGCGTCGTCCACGACGCCTTCGTCGTCGGCGTCGGTCGCGGACTCCGTGACCGCGCCCGTGTCCTGCCACTTGGAGACCAGGGCGCGCAGCCGGTTGGTCACCTTCTCGCGGGTCTCGGCGTCGTCGGCGCCGATGTCGAGCAGCGCGCTCTCCAGGCGGTCGAGTTCCGCGAGGGCGGGCGGCACCGTCTCGGCCTCCCCCGGCGCCAGTTGCTCCCGCAGGAACGCGGCGGTCTCGTCCAGCGTGGGGTGGTCGAAGACGAGGCTCGCGGGCAGTTGCAGTCCGGCGGCGGCCTGGAGCCGGTTGCGCAGTTCCAGTGCGGTCAGCGAGTCGAACCCGAGCTCCTTGAAGGGCCGGTCGGGATCGATCGCCTCGGGGGTGCCGTGCCCGAGGACCGAGGCGACGTGACCGCGCACGAGCTCGACGAGGCGGTGGAGCTGCTCCGCGGCGGGCAGGCCGCTCAGGCGCTCCGCCCAGTCGGATCCTTCGGCCGCGCTCGGCGCCTGCTGCGCCGTCCTACGGGCCGAGGGCCGGTGCACCAGGCCGCGCAGCAGGTCGGGCAGGGCGCCGTCGGCGGCCCGGGTGCTCAGGGCCGCGGCGTCGAGGTGTACGGGCATCAGCAGCGCCTCGTCGAGTGCCCCTGCCGCGTCGAGGAGCGCGGTGCCCTCGTCGGCGGTCAGCGGCAGGATGCCGGCGCGCGCGAACTTCGCCGTGTCCGCCGCCGCGCCCATCTCGCCGCTCTGCTCCCACAGGCCCCAAGCGAGGGACTGGGCGGGCAGTCCGCGGGCGCGGCGCTGCTGGGCGAGGGCGTTCAGATGGGCGTTGGCGGCGGCGTAGTTGGCCTGGGCGATGCTGCCGAGCACGCCGGAGGCGGAGGAGAACAGGACGAACGCCGACAGGTCCGTGTCCTGGGTGAGCTCGTGCAGGTGCGTGGCCGCGGCCACCTTCGGCGCGAACACCTTCCGTACGTCGTCGGCCGTCAGCGCCTCCACGGGCCCGTCCGCGAGAACGCCCGCACCGTGCAGCACCGCGGTGAGCGGCCGATCGGCGGGGATCGCGGCCAACAGCCTTTCCAGTGCGGCCCGTTCGGCGACGTCGCAGGCCTCGATGGTCACGGTCGCGCCGAGCGAGGTCAGTTCGCCTTCGAGCGCGTCCGCCCCGGCCGCGCCCCGGCCGCTGCGGCTGACGAGCAGGAGGTGGCGTACGCCGTGGTGCTTGACGAGGTGGCGGGCGACGACGCCGCCGAGCCCGCCGGTGCCGCCGGTGATCAGGACGGTGCCCTCGGGGTCGAAGGGCCGCGGGGCGGCCACCGGGTCGGCGGCCGCCGCCCGTACGGCCCTGGGCACCAGTACGGACCCGGAGCGCAGGGCGAGTTGGGCCTCGCCGGACGCGACGGCGGCGGGTGCGGCGCTCGGGAACAGCGCGAGCGAGCCCTCGTCGGCGTCCAGGTCGACCAGGGCGAACCGGCCGGGGTGCGCGGCCTGTGCCGAGCGCACCAGGCCCCACAGCGCCGCGTGCGCGAGTCCGTCGACGGTGTCGGCGGCGGTGGCCGCGACCGCTCCCCTGGTGGCGACGACGAGGCGCGAGGCGGTGAACCGCTCGTCGGCCAGCCACTCCTGCACGAGCGCGAGCAGTCGGGTGGTGGCGTCGAGCGCCTCTTCGCTGTCGGACCGCTCGCCGTGCGGGCCGTACGAGACGAGGGTGAGCTCGGGGGCGGGCAGCCCGGCGTCGACGGCCCCGGCGAGCTCGCCGAGGTCGTCGTAGAACTGCGGGAAGGCGCCCGACTCCTCCAGGGCATCGGTCAGTTGGAGCGCGTCGTCGCCGAGCACCACCCATTCGGCGCTCTGTCCGGCCGCCGGTACGGGCTGCCACTCCAGGCGGTACAGGCTGTCGCGGGTCACGTCGTCCGGGCGGCGCAGTTCCGCCGCGGTGACCTCGCGGGGGCGTACGGAGTCCACGGAGCCGACGGGACGTCCTGTCTCGTCGGCCAGGGTGACGCCCACCGCCCCGTCCGCGAGCGTGCGGAGGTGGACGCGCAGCGCACCGGCGCCCACGGCGCGCAGCCGCAGACCGCTCCAGTCCGTCCAGAGCAGGCCGGTGCGCTGTTCGAGACGGGCGGGCTGCAACGCGGCGTCGAGCAGGGCCGGGTGCAGCCCGTAGCGTGCGGCCTGTCCTGCGTGGTCCTCGGGCAGCGCGACTTCGGCGTAGAGGTCGGATCCCTTGCGCCAGACGGCGGACAGGCCACCGAAGGCCGGTCCGTAGCCCTGCCCCGCGTCGGACATGCGCTGCTGGAAGTTGGCGACGCTGACCGGCTGGGCGCCGGTCGGCGGCCACACGCTCCGCTCCCCCGCCTCGTCGGGGGCGTCGGCCGCCTCCGGGGCGAGGAGTCCGGTGGCGTGCCTGACCCACGGCCGGGTCACCTCGTCGGACTCGGCCCTGGCGTAGAGGGCGAGCTCGCGGCGGCCGGTGTCGTCGGGTGCGGCGACGGTCACTTGGAGCTGGACCCCGGCACCGTCCGGCAGCGTCAGCGGCTCCTCGACGGTGAGGCTCTCCACCACCGCGGCACCGGCCCGTTCGCCCGCGTCCAGGGCGAGTTCGGCGAAGGTGGCGCCGGTCAGGACGGTGGTGCCGTGCAGGGTGTGGTCGGCGAGCCAGCCCTCGGTGCGGGCCGAGAGGCGGCCGGTGAGCAGCAGTTGGTCACCGGCCGCGGCCTCGACCGCGGCGGTGAGCAGCGGGTGTCCCGTGCCGGTGAGGCCGAAGTCCGCGGCGTCGCCGGGGGCGGTGCGGGTGGTGTCCAGCCAGTAGCGCTCGTGCTGGAAGGCGTACGTGGGCAGCTCGGTCCTTCGTGCTCCCGCCCCGGCGAACAGCTTGTGCCAGTCGACGGGAAGGCCGCGCACGTACCCCTCGGCGAGCGAGGTCAGGAAGCGGCGCGGGCCGTCCTCCTCGCGGCGCAGGGTGCCCACGGCCACGCCGTCGGCCCCGGCGGCCTCGAAGGTCTCCTGCAGACCGACGGCGAGGACCGGGTGGGGGCTCGCCTCCACGAAGAACCCGACGCCGTCGGCCAGCATGACGCGGACGGTCTCGTCGAAGCGCACCTCGCGGCGCAGGTTGGCATACCAGTACTCCGCGTCCAGGCCCGCGGTGTCGAGCGGACCGGCGGTGACGGTCGAGTAGAAGGGGACCTCCGCGGACCTGGGCCGGATGCCGTCGAGATCGCGCACGAGCCGGTCGCGGATCCGTTCGACGTGGGCGCTGTGGGAGGCGTAGGCGGCGGCGATGCGCCGGGTGCGGATGCCGTCCACCTCGCAGTCGGCGAGGAGTTCGTCCAGCGTGCCCTGGTCGCCGGAGACCACGGTGGCGTTGGGGCCGTTGAGCGCGGCGACGGAGATCCGGTCGCCCCAGGGCGCGATGCGCTCGGCGACCTGGTCGGCGGAGAGTGCCAGGGAGGCCATCGCGCCCTTGCCCGACAGTTCCTCGGCGGCCGCGATGGCGCGCAGCGCCACCACCTTGGCCGCGTCGTCGAGCGAGAGCGCGCCCGCGACGGCGGCGGCGGCGATCTCGCCCTGGCTGTGTCCGACGACGGCGACGGGTTCGACGCCCACCGAGCGCCACACCTCGGCGAGCGAGACCATGACGGCCCACAGCGAGCACTGCACGACGACCACGTCGTCCAGTGACGGGGCGTCGGCGCCCCCGCGGACGACGTCGAGCACGGACCAGTCGACGTACGGCCGCAGCGCGGTGTCGCACGCGGCGAGGCGGCGCGCGAACACCGGTGTGGTGTCGAGCAGTTCGGCCGCCATGCCCAGCCACTGGGAGCCCTGGCCGGGGAAGACGAACGCGACGCGGGCCGCTCCCGGCCGGACCGTTCCGGTGACGACGTCGGCGGCGGGGACGCCCTGGGCGAGTGCGGAGAGGCCGGTCAGTGCCTCGGTGCGGTCGGCCGCGAGGACGACGGCCCGGTGTTCGAGTGCGCCGCGCGACAGGGCCAGGGAGGCGCCGACGTCGAGTCCGGGGAGGTCGGCGCGGTCCTGGACGTGCGCGGCGAGGCGGTCGGCCTGGGCGCGCAGCGCGTTGCCGCTCCGGCCGGAGAGGGGCCAGGGCACGACGGCATCGACCAGGCCGGTGGCCTCCGTGCCCTTCGCTCCGTCCTTCTCCTCGTCCTGAGCCGATTCCTCCGGCGGTGCCTCCTCCAGGACGAGGTGGGCGTTGGTGCCGCTGATGCCGAACGCCGAGACCGCCGCCCTGCGCGGGCGCCCGGGGTCGCTCCACTCGCGGCGCTCGGTCAGCAGCCGCACCCCGCCGGACGACCAGTCGACCCGCGGAGTGGGGGCGTCGACGTGGAGGGTCGCGGGCAGCACGCGGTGGCGCAGCGCCTCGACCGTCTTGATGACACCGGCGACCCCTGCGGCGGCCTGGGTGTGCCCGATGTTGGACTTGACCGAGCCGAGCCACAGCGGCCGGTCCGCTGGGCGATCCTTGCCGTACGTCGCGAGGAGCGCCTGCACCTCGATCGGGTCGCCGAGCGTCGTGCCCGTGCCGTGCGCCTCCACCGCGTCGACCTCGTCGGCGCTCAGCCGGGCGTCGGCGAGCGCGGCTTCGATCACGCGCTGCTGCGCGGGCCCGTTGGGGGCGGTCAGGCCGTTCGACGCGCCGTCCTGGTTGACCGCCGAGCCCCGGACGACGGCGAGCACCCGGTGTCCGTTGCGGCGGGCGTCCGACAGGCGCTCGAGGAGGACGAGGCCCGCGCCCTCGGAGAACCCCGTGCCGTCGGCCGCGGCCGCGAAGGCCTTGCAGCGGGCGTCGGCCGCGAGGACCTGCTGGCGGCTGAACTCCACGAACTCCATGGGGCTCGGCATGACCATGGCCCCACCGGCCAGCGCCAGGGTGGTCTCCCCCGCGCGCAGGGACTGGACCGCCCAGTGCAGGGCGACCAGCGACGAGGAGCATGCCGTGTCGACGGTGACGGCGGGGCCCTGGAGGCCGAAGGTGTAGGAGACGCGCCCGGAGACCACGCTGTTGGCGGAGCCCGTCATGGTGTAGCCCTCGAGGCCGTCCGGGATCTGCTCGACGTCGGAGCCGTAACCGGTGTAGGAGGCGCCCACGAAGACCCCGGTGCGGCTGCCGCGCAGCGTGGCGGGGTCGATTCCGGCCCGCTCGAACGCCTCGTAGGAGGACTCCAGGACCAGCCGCTGCTGGGGGTCCATGGCGAGCGCCTCGCGCGGCGAGATGTTGAACAGCTCCGCGTCGAAGGACGCGGCGCCGTCCACGAACCCGCCCTCCGGGGCGAGTTCCTTGCCCTCGGGGTCCCGCAGCAGCAGGTTCTCGAGGTCCCAGCCCCGGTCGGTGGGGAACCCGGATATCGCGTCGCCGCTGTCGTCGACGAGCCGCCACAGCTGCTCGGGGGACTCGGCGCCGCCGGGGTAGCGGCAGGCCATGCCGATGACGGCGATCGGTTCGTGGCTCTGCTCCTCCACGGACTTCAGGCGCCGCTGGGTGCGGCGCAGGTCGGCCATGACCTTGTTGAGGTAGTCCCGCAGCTTCTCGTTGTCGCTCATCGTCGTGTTCGCGTCCGTCGCGTCCGTAGGGGTGGTCGTGTCCGTCGCGTGCGTCGTGTCAGTCATCTGCGGCCCCGCCTGTTCCCAGTTCGCGATCGATGAGGGCGAACATCTCGTCGTTGGTCACGGTCGTGAACTCGGTTTCCTCGGTCCCGTGTTCAGGGGTTTCCGCGGTGCTGTCCGCGGTCCATTTCCACAGCAGGCGCTCCAGCCGCTTGACGGTCCTCGCGCGCGCCTCGGCGTCGGCGGGAACCGTCGCGAGCGAGGCTTCGAGGAGGTCGAGTTCCGCCTCTCCCGGCTGCGGGCCGCCGCCCAGGCCGAGCCCCATCTGCTCCCACAGGTGGCGGGCCACGGCGTCGGGGGTGGGGAAGTCGAAGACCAGCGTGGAGGGCAGGGTGAGGCCGGTGGCCGCGCCGACGCGGTTGCGGAGTTCGACCGCCATCAGGGAGTCGAAGCCCAGCTCCCGGAACGGGCGGTCGGGGTCGATGGCGTCCTTGGCGTCGCCGGTGAGGGTCACGTGGCCCATGACGACGCCCGCGTGCGAGCGGACCAGTTCGAGCAGTTCGTGCTCCTGCTCGTGGCGGGCCGCGCCGAGCAGCCGGGCCCGCAGTCCGTCGGCGGGCTCACCGCCGGTGTCCGGATCCGGCCCCTGGGCGCTCGCCGCCAACGCCCGTACGGCCTCGGGGATCTGCTGGAAGAGCGCCGTGGGGCGTTTGGCGTGGAAGACCGGCGCGAAGCGCTCCCAGCGCAGGTCGATGAGGACGGCGGTGGCCTCCTCGCGGTCGAGGACGTGGGAGAGGGCGGCGGCCGCCGACTGCGGGTCCATCGCCTCGATTCCTTCGAGGCGGCCGCGGGCGCCGACGGCTCCGGCGGCCATCCCGGTCTCCGCCCAGGTGCCCCACGCGACGGAGGTCGCGGGCAGGCCCTGGGCGCGCCGGTGCTCGGCGAGCGCGTCGAGGAAGGCATTGCCCGGCGCGTAGTTCCCGAGTGCGGGCAGTCCGAAGGTGGCGCCGAAGGAGGAGCACAGGACGAACGCCGAGAGGTCCATGTCCCGGGTGAGCTCGTGCAGGTGGACCGCGCCCCGTGCCTTCACGCGCAGCACGCGTTGCATCTGCTCGGGGGTGAGCGAGTCGATCACCCCGTCGTCCAGGACCGCGGCCGCGTGGATCACGGCGGTCAGCGGCAGGTCGTCGGGGATCCCCGCGAGCACGTCGGCGACGGCGTCGCGGTCCGCCACGTCGCAGGCGACGAGGGAGACCCTCGCGCCGAGCGCGGTCAGTTCCTCGCTCAGCTCGGCGGCGCCCGGCGCGGCCGGTCCGCTCCGGCTCGCCAGGACCAGGTGCTCGGCCCCGTCGCGCGCCAGCTGCCGGGCCAGGTGGGAGCCGATTCCGCCGGTGCCGCCGGTGATGAGCACGCTGCCGCGCGGCTGCCAGGAGCGGTGCGCGGGGGTGTCCGCGAGGGGGGCGCGCACGAGCCGCCGCCCGTAGAGGGTGCCGTCGGCGCGTACGGCGAGGTGGTCCTCGTCGGCGGGGGCGGTGAGCGCGGCCCGCAGCCCGTCCACCGCCGGGTCGGTGGCATCGGCGGGCAGGTCGATCAACCCGCCCCACAGCAGCGGGTGTTCCAGCGCGACGACCCTGCCGAGCCCCCACAGGTGCGCGGCCGCCGGATCGGTGAGCGGATCCCCCGCGTCGACGGAGACGGCTCCGCCGGTGGCACACCACAGGCGTGGCGCGACCGGGAGTTCCCCGGCGACGTCGACCAGCGCCTGGGCGAGGGCCAGGGTCGCGGCGAGCGAGGCGGGCACCGCGGTGTGGTCGGGGTGGGGGCGCCGGTCGAGGCCGAGCAGCGAGAGGATGCCGGCGGGCGGTCCCTCCCGGCCCGCGCAGGTCTCGCGCAGCAGCCCGGTCAGGTGCGCCCGGTCGGCCGTCGCCGGGTCCACGGCAAGCCGCTCCACCCGTGCGCCGAGCTTCTCCAGGGCCTGTACGGTTCCGGCGACCCGGTCGTCGTACTCCTCGCCCTGCGGATCGCCCTGCGGAACTGCAAGCAGCCAACGGCCTTCCAGTGCCGGGGTGTCGGCGGTGGCGAGCGGGTGCCATGCCACGCGGTAGCGCCACCGGTCGGCGCGCGATCGCGACCGGCTGCGGCGCCGCCACGACGACAGGGCGGGCAGTGCCTCGCTCAGCGGCAGGTCGGCGGTGACACCGAGCTCGGCCGCGATGTCGGTCAGGTCGCCGCGCTCCACCGCGGCCCAGAACTCGGCGTCGTCGCCCTCGTCATCGTGCTGCTCGGCGGCGGGCGTCTCGGCCGCGGGCTCCTCAAGCCAGTAGCGGCTGTGCTGGAAGGCGTAGGTCGGCAGGTCCACGTGCCGGGCTCCGGTGCCCGCTCCGGCGAAGACCGCGGCCCAGTCGACGGGCAGGCCCCGTACGTGGCCCTCGGCGAGTGCGGTGACGAAGCGGCCCGTGCCGCCCTCGTCGCGGCGGAGCGTGGCGAGGGCGACGGCGTCGCTGCCGGTGTCCTCGAAGGTCTCCTGGAGGCCGACGGTGAGCACCGGGTGCGCGCTCGACTCGACGAAGTGGCTGAAGCCGTCGGCGAGCAGGGCGCGGACGGTGTCGTCGAAGCGGACGGTCTGCCTCAGGTTGGTGATCCAGTACTCCGCGTCGAGCGCCGCGCTGTCCAGGGCCGAGCCGGTCACGGTCGAGTAGAAGGGGATGTCGGAGGTGCGCGGCTCGATGTCCCGCAGTGCGTCGACGACCCGGTCGCGGATGGCGTCCACCTGCGCGGAGTGCGAGGCGTAGTCCACCGCGATCCGACGCGCGCGCACCCCGTCCGCGGCACAGGAGGCGATCAGCTCGTCGAGGGCGTCGGGTTCGCCGGAGACCACGGTGGAGGAAGGCCCGTTGACCGACGCCACCGAGATGCGCTCGCCCCAGGGGGCTATGCGGTCGCGTACGCCCTCCGCGGGCAGCGCCACCGACACCATGCCGCCCTTGCCGGAGAGTTCCTCGCGGATGGCGCGGGCCCGCAGGGCGACCACCTTCGCCGCGTCCTGGAGAGACAGCGCTCCGCACACGGCGGCGGCGGCGATCTCGCCCTGACTGTGGCCGATCACCGCGGCGGGTTCGACCCCCACCGAGCGCCACAGCTCCGCGAGCGACACCATGACAGCCCAGAGCGCGGACTGCACCACCTCGACGTCGTCGAAGGAGGGCGCGTCTTCGCCGCCGCGGATGGCCTCGGTCACCGACCAGCCGGTGAGCGGTCGCAGCGCGTCGTCGCAGGCGGCGAGCCGTCGTGCGAACGCCGGTGCGGTGTCGGCGAGTCGGGCCGCCATGCCCTGCCACTGCGAGCCCTGCCCCGGGAAGACGAAGGCGACCCGGCCGCCGGGGGCCGCGGCCGAGGTGAGGACTCCGGGCGCGGGTGTGCCCTCCGCGAGGGCCCTGAGCGCCGCGAGGGCGCTGTCCCTGTCGGCGGCCAGGACCGCGCCCCGGTGTTCCATCGGGGACCGGGTCAGCGCCAGGGAGCGGCCGATGTCCGCGGGGTCGGCCGAGGTCCTCACGTCGGCGTACGCGGCGAGCCGCGCGGCCTGGGCCCGCAGCGCGGTCTCCGAACGGGCGGACACCAGCCAGGGCACCAGCTCCCCGGTGAGTCCGGACACCTCGGCGACGGCATCGGCTTCGGCGTCCGCCGCTTCCGGTGCGGGCGCGGGCTCCCCGGGGGCCTCTTCCAGGACGACGTGGGCGTTGGTGCCGCTGATGCCGAACGCGGAGACACCGGCGCGGCGCGGCCGGTCCTGCCGCGCGGGCCACGGCGCGGGCTCGGTGAGCAGCCGTATCGTCCCCGAGGACCAGTCGACGTGCGGCGTCGGCTCGTCGACGTGCAGGGTGCGCGGCAGCAGGCCGTGCCGCATCGCCTCCACCATTTTGATCACTCCGGCCACGCCCGCCGCCGGGCCCGCGTGCCCGAAGTTGGACTTGATCGACCCCAGGAGCAGCGGCCGGTCCTTCGGCCGGTCCTTTCCGTAGGTGGCGAACAGCGCCTGGGCCTCGATCGGGTCGCCGAGCGTGGTGCCGGTGCCGTGCGCCTCGACCGCGTCCACGTCGTCGGCGGTGAGCCTGGCGCTCGCGAGCGCCGCCCTGATGACGCGTTCCTGGGCGAGGTCGTTGGGGGCCGAGAGGCCGTTGCTCGCGCCGTCCTGGTTGATGGCCGAGCCTCGGATCACCGCGAGGACCGGGTGGCCCGCGCGCCGCGCGTCGGAGAGCCGCTCGACGAGGAGCACTCCGGCGCCCTCGGCCCAGTTGGTGCCGTCGGCCTGGGCGGCGAAGGCCTTGATGCGGCCGTCCGGGGCCATGCCCCGCTGCCTGCTGAACTCCACGAAGGCGTCCGGCATGGGCATCACCGCGACCCCGCCGGCCAAGGCCATGGCGCAGTCGCCCGACCGCAGGGCCTGCACGGCGAGGTGCAGGGCGACCAGCGAGGAGGAGCAGGCCGTCTCCACGCTCACGGCCGGGCCTTCCAGTCCCAGCGTGTACGCGACGCGGCCCGAGGCCACGCTCGACATCGTGCCCGTGACCACGTACCCCTCGACGGGCTCGGGGGTCTCCCGCAGCCGGGACACGTAGTTGGTGGCCACGATGCCGGTGTAGACGCCGACGCGGGTGCCCTTCGCGGTGGCGGGGGCGATGCCCGCGCGCTCGAACGCCTCCCACGAGATCTCCAGCATCAGCCGCTGCTGCGGGTCCATGCCGAGTGCCTCGCGCGGGGTGATGCCGAAGAAGGGCGCGTCGAAGTCCCCGGCACGGCTGAGGAATCCGCCGTCGCGGACGTAGCTCGTGCCCCGGACCTCGGGGTCGGGGTGGTAGAGCGCGTCGAGGTCCCAGCCCCGGTCGGTGGGGAAGGGGCTGATGGCGTCGCGGCCTTCGGCGACCAGCTCCCACAGCTCTTCGGGGGAATCCGCGTCGCCGGGGTAGCGGCAGGCCATGCCGACGACGGCGATGGGCTCGCTGTCCGCTGCCTCCACCTCGTGCAGCCGGTGCCGCGTCAGGCTCAGGTCGGCCGTGACGCGTTTGAGGTAGTCGCGGAGCTTTGCCTCGGTAGTGCCGTTGGACATGGTGTCCCTCTGTCTCCTTCGGCGAACGGTGGGCAGGGGCGCCCGGCGGTCGTGGCCCCCCTGGCGGGGGCGCCTGGTCCCGGGTTTCGGGATGGACGCTCAAGAGCCGCCCAGTTCCTTGTCGATCAGTGCGAACATCTCGTCGTCGGAGGCGGCGTCGAGGGCTTCCCCGGCGAGGACCCCCCGGGTGCCGCGCGGGTCGCCGCGCCACTGCCACAGCAGGGCCTCGATGCGCTGGGTGATCCGCTCCGTGGTGGACTCGTCCGCCGCGGTCGCCGCCAGGGTGTCGGCGAGCCTCTCCAGCTCGGCGAGGACGGGGAGTTCTTCCTCTGCGCCCGCCCCGAGGGCCAGTTCCTCCAGGAGGAAACGCACCAGGACGGTCGGCGTCGGATACGTGAAGACGAGCGTCGGCGGCAGCGTGAGACCGGTCGCGGCGGCCAGCCTGTTGCGCAGCTCGACCGCGGTGAGCGAGTCGAAGCCGAGGTCCTTGAAGGCACGGTCCGCATCCACGTCCTCGGTCGTGGCGTGCCGCAGTACGGCCGCGACCTCGGTGCGCAACAGGTCGAGCAGGACGCGCGTCTGCTCGGCGGGCCGCACTCCGGCCAGTTTCCTGGCGAGTTCGGTACGGGAGCGGTCGGCGCCCGCGCCGGTGGCGGCGGTGCGCCGCGCGGTCCTGACGAGGCCGCGCAGCACCGTGGGCAGCGCGCCCGCTGCCGCCGCCTCGCCGAGCACCGGCAGGTCGGGACGGATCGGCAGCGCCAGCGCGTCCGTCCCGTGCCGGGCCGCGTCGAACAGCGCGAGCCCCTCGTCCGGCGTGAACGGCACGATTCCGCCGCCGCTCCCCCCGGTGTCCCCGGTGTCCTCGGTGTCCTCGCCCGTCCGCCACGGCCCCCAGGCGAGGGAGACCCCGGGCAGTCCTCGCGCCCTGCGGTGCTGGGCGAGGGCGTCGAGGAACACGTTGGCGGCGCCGAAGCCCGCCTGTCCCGCGTTGCCCAGCGTGCCCGCCGCCGAGGAGAAGAGCACGAAGGCCGACAGGTCGTGATCCAGGGTGAGTTGGTGCAGGTTGAGGGCCGTGTCCGACTTGGGGCGCAGCACCCGCTCGCACTGTTCGGCGCAGAGCGAGCCGACGAGTCCGTCGTCGAGCACACCGGCCGCGTGCACGACGCCGGTCAGCGGCCGGTCGGCGGGGACGGTGTCGAGGAGCGCCTCCAGCGCTTCGCGGTCGGCCGCGTCACAGGCCACGATGTCCACGGTCGCCCCGGCCGAGGTCAGCTCGGCCGCCAGCTCCGCCGCGCCGTCGGCCCCGCGGCCCCGGCGGCTCGCGAGCACGAGGTGGCGCACGCCGTGTTCGGTCACCAGATGGCGGGCGACCAGGCGGCCCAGGGTCCCGGTGCCGCCGGTGACGAGCCAGGTGCCCGGCGCCGGGTCGGTCTCCGTCTCCGTCGGGTACGCGGGAGTCGGGTGCGCGGGAGCCGTCTCTGTCGGGTACACGTCGGAGCGGGCCCTGGTGAGCCGCGGTACCAGCGCCTCCCCCTCCCGCAGTGCCAACTGCTGCTCCCCCTCGGCGAGAGCCGCCGTGACCGCGGGGACCAACGCGTCGAGCGACGGCCGCCGCCCGTCCACGTCGACCAGCAGGAACCGTCCGGCCGGATACTCCGCCTGGGCGGCCCGTATCAGCCCCCACAACGGCGCGTGGACGAGCCCGCCGAGCTCTTCTCCCGCCCGCGTGGCCACGGCGTTCCGGGTCACGACCACCAGGGTCGAGGACTCGGCGCGCTCGTCGGCCACCCACTTCTGCACGACTTCCAGGGCCTCCGCGGTCACCTCGCGCACCCGGTCCGCGAGGCCCGGGTCCGCCGCCGGATCGGGGGTCGATTCCGTGGCGTACGACAACACGGCGACGGTGGACGTGTCCGCCGCGTCCGCACCGCCCCTGCCCAGGCCGAGTGCGGCGGCCAGACCCAGCTCGTCGGTGCCGATGACCGCCCACCGACGGGCATCGGCGACGGAAGCCCGCTCGACGGGCACCGGGGCCCACTCCAGGCGGAACAGCGCGTCCCGCGTCAACTCCTCTGCCCCACGCAGCTCTTCGGGACCGACCGGAGCGAGCCGTACGGCGTCCACGGTGACCACGGGCGCGCCGTCCGGGTCGGTCGCGGAGACCGCCACGGCGTCCTCGCCCACGGGCCTCACCCGCACGCGCAGGCTGGTGGCACCGACCGCGTGCAGGGTGAGCCCGCGCCATTCGACCGGCAGCAGAGGCAGGCCGTCGCCGCCGTCGGAGCCTGCGGCCAGGGCCGGTTGGAGCGCGGCGTGGAGCAGGGCCGGGTGAATCCCGAACCCGTCCACGGACAGGGGCCGGTCCTCCCCCTCACCGACCTCGCCTTCACCGACGGTGACCTCGGCGAAGAGCTCGTCACCCGCCCGCCAGACGGAACGTAGCGCCCGGAACGCGGGGCCATGTCCGTGTCCTACGGCATCCAGCCGCGCGTAAAGATCGTCGAGTCCGACCTGTTCGGCGCCCGCGGGCGGCCACGCCGCCTGAGCGTCCTCCACCAGGTCCGGCGCGCCGTTGCCGAGCGTCCCGCGCGCATGAGGCGTCCAGGACGCGTCCGGCGCCGCCTGCGCACCGCGCGCGTACACCGCGAACTCCCGCTCGCCCTCCACCTCCCCTGCCCCTACGACCAGTTGGAGCTGTACGCCGCCCTTCTCGGGCAGCACGAGGGGCGCCTCGACGACGAGACCCGTCGCCCGGGAGCAGCCCGTCTCGTACGCGGCCGTCGCGGCCAGTTCGGCGAACACGGCACTCGGCACGACCGCCGATCCGTGCACCGTGTGCTGCACGGACCAGGCATGCGTGCGAGGCATCAGGGAGCCGGTCAGCACGAGCGGCCCGCCGTCGGCCACGGGAAGCGCGCCGCCGAGAACCGCGTGCTCCACGGCCCCGAGCCCGAGCTCCGCCGGGTCACCGGCGGCAGCGGGGTCGGTTTCCATCCAGTAGCGCTGGTGCTGGAAGGCGTAGGTGGGCAGGTCCACTTGCCGGACGTCTGAACCGGCGTACAGAGACTGCCAGTTGACCGGCAGGCCACGCACATACCCTTCGGCGGCAGAGGTCAGGAAGCGTTCCGGTCCGCCTTCGTCGCGACGCAAGGTCCCTTGCGCGTACACAGTGGTGCTGCCGGTGTCCTCGAACGTCTCCCCCAGACCCACAGTCAGGACCGGGTGAGCACTGCACTCCACGAACGCCCCGAAACCGTCCGCGAGCAGGGCGCGCACGGTCTGGTCGAAGCGAACCTCCTGGCGCAGGTTCGTGAACCAGTACTCCGCGTCCAACTCCGCGGTGTTCAGAGGAGACCCGGTCACCGTGGAGTAGAACGGCACCTCCGAGGCGCGCGGCTCGATGCCCTGCAACGCCGAGATCACCTGCTCGCGGATCGACTCCACCTGGGCGGAGTGCGAGGCGTAGTCCACCGCGATCCGCCGGGCCCGCACACCATCCGCCTCGCACGAGGACAGCAGCTCATCCAACGCGTCCGGGTCACCCGAAACCACCGTGGAGGAAGGCCCGTTGACCGAAGCCACCGACACCCGCGCACCGAACGAGGCGATCCGCTCCCGCACAGCCTCCGCGGGCAACGCAATCGACATCATCCCGCCGAGACCCGACAGACCATCCGAGATCGCCCGAGCCCTCAGCGCCACCACCTTCGCCGCATCCTCCAGCGACAACGCACCCGCCACAGCGGCAGCCGCGATCTCACCCTGACTGTGACCAATCACCGCAGCAGGCTCGACACCCACCGACCGCCAGAGCTCCGCGAGCGAGACCATCACCGCCCACAAGGCGCACTGCACCACCACCACGTCATCCAAAGACGGCGCACCATCCACACCCCGGACAACGTCCACCACAGACCAGTCCACATACGCCCGCAGCACCGCATCACACTCACCGAACCGCCCCGCGAACACCGGCGACGACTCCAACAACCCCGCCGCCATCCCCACCCACTGCGAACCCTGCCCCGGGAACACGAACGCCGTCTTACTGGTCAGTTCGCGTTCGTCCGGGTCCGTGGTCGTCGCCATTCCACGTACGACGTGGGACGGGATGGTGGAATCTCCCGTGGCGAGGGACGTGAGGCCCGCGAGCGCGGTCTCGTGGTCAGGGGCCAGGATGACCGCTCGGTGTTCCAACGCGGCGCGGGTCGACGCCAGAGAGTGGCCGATGTCGCGGAGAGAGGCGTCTCCGGTTGCCGCGTGGGTGGCCAGGAGGTCCGCCTGGGCGCGCAGGGCGCGCTCGGAGCGGGCCGAGACGAGCCAGGGCACGAGGGTGTCGGTCAGGCCAGGGGCGGCCCGGCCGCCGGTGGCGTTGTCTGCGGGCTCGGACCCGGCCGTGGCTCCCGTGTCGCTCGGTGCCTCCTCCACGATCACATGGGTGTTGGTGCCGCTGATGCCGAACGCGGAGACGCCCGCGCGCCGGGGACGGCCCTCGGTGTCGGGCCAGGCGCGGGACTCGGTGAGCAGGCGGACGGCGCCCGACGACCAGTCGACGTGCGGGGTCGGCTCCTCCACGTGCAGCGTCTTGGGCAGTACGCCATGTCGTATGGCCTGCACCATCTTGATCACTCCGGCCACACCGGCGGCGGCGGAGGTGTGCCCGATGTTGGACTTCACCGAACCCAACCACAGGGGCCGTTCCTCGGGGCGTCGCTGCCCGTAGGTGGCGAGCAGCGCGTGTGCCTCGATCGGGTCGCCGAGGGTGGTGCCGGTGCCGTGCGCCTCGACCACGTCGATCTGTTCCGGCGCGACACGGGCGTTGCGCAGGGCGGCGCGGATGACGCGTTCCTGGGAGGGGCCGTTGGGCGCGGTCAGGCCGTTGCTCGCGCCGTCCTGGTTGACGGCGGAACCGCGGACGACGGCAAGGACCTGGTGGCCGTTGCGGCGCGCGTCGGAGAGCCGCTCGACCAGGAGCAGGCCGATGCCCTCGGCGGGGCCGAAGCCGTCGGCCGATGCGGCGAACGCCCGGCACCTGCCGTCCGGGGACAGGGCGCGCTGGCGGCAGAACTCGGCGTATCCGATCGAGGTGGACATGACGGTGACGCCTCCGGCGACGGCGAGCGAGCACTCCCCGGCCCGCAGCGCCTGCCCCGCGAGGTGGAGCGCCACCAGGGAGGAGGAGCAGGCCGCGTCGACGCTGACGGCGGGCCCCTCTAGGCCGAAGGTGTAGGCGATCCGGCCGGACATCACGCTGGCGAAGTTGCCGGTGGCGAAGTACCCGGCGACCGGCTCGGGGATGCTCTGGTGCTCCCAGCCGTAATCCATCGAGCTGAAGCCGATGAAGGTGCCGGTGGAGCTGCCCTTGACGGACTTCGGGTCGATGCCCGCTCGTTCGAACAGCTCCCAGGAGCCTTCGAGGAGCAGGCGCTGCTGGGGGTCCATGGCCAGCGCCTCGCGCGGCGAGATGCCGAAGAATCCGGCGTCGAACTCGGTGGCGGAGCGCAGGAACCCGCCGCCGCTCACGTAGTTCTTGCCGTTCTTCGCGGCGCGCGCGACATCGGGGTCGTACTGGCCCTCGACGTCCCAGCCCCGGTCGGCGGGGAACGCGGTGATGGCGTCGCGGCCCTCGGCGACGAGGTCCCACAGCGCGTCCGGCGAGTCCACCCCGTCCGGGTAGCGGCAGGCCATGCCGACGACGGCGATGGGCTCGCTCTGGGCGGCCTCCATCTCGCGCAGCCGTCGCTGGGACTGCCGGAGGTCGCCCGTCGCCCGCTTGAGGTAGTCGAGCAGCTTCTCTTCGTTGGAGGTCGCGCCGTTGCCTGCCGTGGCGCCGCGTCCGGTGGCTTTCCGCTCCGCGGCCTGCTGTTCCGTGTCTGTCTCTGCCATGCCCCAGTTCCCCAATTCCGCAGGTCCCCTAGCCCGGATCGCGGGTCAGGACTGTCCGAGTTCTTCGTCGAGCAGGGCGAACATGTCGTCGGCGGAGGCCGAGGCGAGACTGTCCGCCCCGCCTTCACCCGTGCCTTCGGTATCGCGCGCCCTGGTGGCGTCGCGGTCGTCGCGCAGCTTCCAGATGAGGGCTTCGAGGCGTTCCACGACCTTGGTGGTGCCCTCGCCGTCGTCCGCGAGGGCGGCGATCGAACGCTCCAGCGTCTGGAGGTCGCCGAGGACGGCGTCCGAGCTGTCCGCGGGGTCCGGTACGAGCTGGCCCCACACATGCTTGGCCAGGGCGGCGGGTGTCGGGTGGTCGAAGACCACACCGGCGGGGAGCCGCAGGCCGGTCGCGCTGTTGAGCCGGTTGCGGAGCTCGACCGCCGTCAGGGAGTCGAAGCCGATCTCCTTGAAGGCGAGTCCGGCCTGGATCCCGTCGAGGGTGGTGTGGCCGAGGACGGCCGCCACCTCGCCGCGGACCAGTTCGAGGACCGCCTTGAGCTGTTCGTGCTCCGGCAGCGCGGCCAGGCGCGTCGTCAGAGCCGCACCGGCGGCGCTCTCCTCGGCGGATACGGCGGTGTCGTCCTGCCTCAACGCGCTCTGGACTTCGGGGAGTTCGGCGATCAGCGGGCTCGGCCGCAGTGCGGTGTAGCCGAGCACGAACCGTTCCCATTCGACGTCCGCCACGGCCACACAGGTCTCGTCGTGCTCGACGGCCCGCACCATCGCGGCGATCGCCAGATCGGGGTCCATCTCCACCACGCCGCGGCGTCCCATGTAGGCGACGGCCCCGTCGGTGGTCATCATGCCGCCGCCGCCCCAGGCGCCCCAGGCGATCGAGGTGGCCCGCCTGCCCTGCGCCCTGCGGCGTTCGGCGAACGCGTCGAGGAAGGCGTTGCCCGCCGCGTACGCGCCCTGTCCGCCGCTGCCCCACACGGCCGCACTGGACGAGAAGAGCACGAAGGCGTCCAGCTCGGTGTCACCGAGCGCCGCGTCCAGGTTGAGCGCGCCGAGCACCTTGCCCGCCGTGATGCCGGTGAAGGCGTCGGGCGAGGTCTCGGTGACCGGCGCGAAGGTCCCCGGGACGCCAGCGGCGTGGATCACCGCGGTGAGCGGCGCCGTCTCGGGCACCGCGGCGATGAGCGCGTCGACCGCGTCACGGTCGGCCATGTCGCAGGCCACGATGGATACGTGAGCACCCAACTCCTCCAGTTCCGTGCGGAGTTGTGCGGCACCCGGGGCGTCGGGGCCGCGGCGCCCGGTGAGCAGCAGGTGCGCGGCGCCGTTGCGGGCGCACCAGTGGGCGACGCGGGCTCCGATGCCGCCGGTGCCGCCGGTGATCAGGACGGTGCCCGAGGGCCGCCACTCGTGCCGGGCGGCCTCGCCTTCCAGGGGTGCCCGTACGAGGCGGCGGGCCAGTACACCCGAAGGACGTATCGCCAGTTGGTCCTCGTGACCGCCCTCGCCGAGGCCGGTCAGAGCCGCGGCGAGGCGGGTGCGAGCAGCGTCGTCGACGGTCTCCGGCAGGTCGAGGAGACCGCCCCAGCGCCCGGGCTGTTCGAGCGCGATCACCCGGCCGAGCCCCCAGGTCTGGGCCTGGTCCGGCCGGGCCTGCGGATCGTCCTGGCCGGTGAGCGCGCCGCCCCGGGTCGCGGTCCACAGCGGCACCGTCAAGTCGACGTCGTCGACGGCCTGGGCGAGCGCCACCGTGGCGGCGAGGCCGTTCGGCATCGCGGGGCGGTCGGCGCGCGGGGTCTCGTCCAGAGCCAGCAGCGAGAGGACTCCGACCACGGGGCCCCCCTCGTCCGTCTGGAACTGCCGCAGGACGTCGGAGAGTTGCTCGCGGTCACAGTCGGCCGTGTCCACCACGAAGCACTCGGCCCTGGCCCCGGCCCCGGTCAGCGCCTGTCGTGCGCCTTCGGCCCAGGCGTCCTCGCCGAGGGCGGCCGGTACGAGCAGCAGCCAGCGCCCGGAGAGCGCGGGTGCCGCCGGTGCCGGTACGGGCCGCCAGACCGCCCGGTAGCGCCACCCGTCGACCCGCGACCGGGTGAGCCGCCGCCGTCGCCAGGAGGAGAGCGCGGGCAGCACCATCCTCAACGGGTCCGTCTCCAGGTCGAGTTCGGCGGCCACCTCGTCGAGGTCACCGCGTTCCACCGCGTCCCAGAACTCGGTGTCGGCGCCGTCGGCCCCCGTGTCGTCGGCGAGGGAAGCGCTCAGGTCGTCGAGCCAGTACCGGCTGCGCTGGAAGGCGTACGTGGGCAGGTCGACCCGGCGCGCGCCGCTGTCGGCGAAGACCGCCGTCCAGTCGACGCCGGGCAGGCCCCGGACGTGCCCCTCGGCCACCGACGTCAGGAACCGGTGCGTGCCGCCCTCGTCGCGGCGCAGCGAGCCGACCGCGACGGCATCGGTACCCGCGTCCTCGAAGGTGGCCTGCATGCCCGTCGTCAGCACGGGGTGCGCGCTGGATTCCACGAAGAACCGGAAGCCGTCCGCGAGCAGCGCGTGCACGGTGCCCTCGAAGTTCACCGGCTGCCGCGCGTTGTCGAACCAGTACTCGGCCGTCAGCCGCGTCGTGTCCAGGGCGCCGCCGGTGACCGTCGAGTAGAACGGGATCCGGCTCCGCTCCGGGGCGACGTCGGCGAACAGGTCCAGGATGCGCTCACGCAGCGGGTCCACCTGCGCGCAGTGCGAGGCGACCGTGGAGCCGACGACGCGGGCCCTGACGTCCTCGTCCCTGCACCGGGCGACGAACTCCTCCAGGGCCGCCACCTCACCCGCGACGGTCACCGCGCCGGGGCCGTTGCGGCCCGCGATCACGATGCGGCCTTCCCACTCGGTGAGCCGCTCCGCGACGGTGTCCGCGGAGAGCGCCACCGAGGCCACCGCGCCGCGTCCGACGAGTTCCTCGGCGAACAGGGCGCTGCGCAGCACGACGATCCTGGCCGCGTCCTCCAGCGAGAGCGCGCCCGCCACCTGGGCCGCGGCGATCTCGCCCTGGCTGTGCCCGACCACCGCCGCGGGTTCCACGCCCACCGAACGCCACAGGGCGGCGAGGGAGAGGTTCACGGCGAACAGCACGGGCTGGAGCACCTCGATGCGCTCCAACGACGGCGCGCCCTCCACGCCCCTGACGGCGTCGGTCGCCGACCAGTCCACGTGGTCGCGCAGCGCGGCGTCGCACTCCGCGAAGCGCTCGGCGAACACCGGTGAGCTGTCGAGGAGTTCACTCGCCATGCCCTGCCACTGCGAGCCCTGGCCGGGGAAGACGAGGACCACCCTGCCGCGTACGTCCGCGGTGCCGGTGACCACGCCCGCCGCGGGCAGTCCCGCGGCCAGTGCGCCGAGTGCCGGTACGGCGTCGTCGAGGCCGTCGGCGAGGACCACGGCACGGTGTTCCAGGGCGGTCCGCGACACGACCAGGGAGTGACCGACGTCGACCGGCGAGAGGTCGCCGTTCTCGGTGGCGTATTCGGCGAGCCGCCCTGCCTGGGCGCGCATCGCCTCGGCCGTCTTGCCGGACAGCACCCACGGCACGGAATCCGGCCGGACGCCGCGGACCTCGTTGCGCGGCCGCTGTCCGTCCCCGGACTCCTGCTCGCCCTCGGCCTCCTGCGCGGGCGGCTCTTCGAGGACCACGTGTGCGTTGGTGCCGCTGATGCCGAAGGACGAGACGCCGACCCGCCTGGGGCGGCCGTTCACCGGCCACCGCACGGGCTCGGCGAGCAGTCGGACGGCGCCCGATGACCAGTCCACCTCGGAGGTCGGCTCGTCCGCGTGCAGGGTCGGGGGCAGCGTGCCGTGCCGCATGGCCATCACCATCTTGATGAGCCCGGCGATACCGGCGGCGGCCTGTGTGTGCCCGATGTTGGACTTGATGGAGCCGAGCCACAGCGGCCGGTCCGCGGGGCGGTCGGCTCCGTAGGTGGCGAGCAGTGCCTGGGCCTCGATGGGGTCGCCGAGGCTGGTGCCGGTGCCGTGTGCCTCGACGGCGTCGACCTCGTCGCCCGCGAGCCCCGCGTTGGCCAGTGCCGCGCGGATCACCCGCTGCTGCGAGGGGCCGTTCGGCGCGGTCAGGCCGTTGCTCGCGCCGTCCTGGTTGGTCGCGGAGCCGCGGACGACGGCAAGGACCTGGTGGCCGTTGCGGCGCGCGTCGGAGAGCCGCTCGACCAGCAGGGTGCCCACGCCCTCGGCGAACCCGGTGCCGTCGGCCTCGGCGGAGAACGCCTTGCAGCGTCCGTCGGGCGACAGCACCCGCTGGCGGCTGAACTCCACGAAACCGAAGGGGCTCGGCATGATCGTGACGCCGCCGACGAGCGCGAGCGAGCACTCGCCGCCGCGCAGGGACTGCGCCGCCAGGTGCAGGGCGACCAGCGCGGAGGAGCAGGCCGTGTCGACCGTCATGGCCGGGCCTTCGAGGCCGAAGACGTACGACACGCGCCCGGAGATGACGCTGAGGACGTTGCCGGTGACGGAGTAGCCCTCGACGCTCTGCTGAAGCTTCTCGTCCTGCCCGTATCCGGTGCTGACGGCGCCGATGAAGACACCGGTCCTGCTGCCGCGCAGTTCGGTCGCGTCGATCCCGGCCCGCTCGAAGACCTCCCAGGAGGATTCGAGGATGAGCCGCTGCTGCGGGTCCATGCCCAGGGCCTCGCGCGGCGAGATCCCGAACAGCGCGGCGTCGAAGTCGGTGGCGTCCCGGAGGAACCCGCCCGCCCGCGCGTAGCTCTTGCCGGAGCGGTCCGGATCCGGGTCGTACAGCCGCTCCAGGTCCCAGCCCCGGTCACCGGGGAATCCGGAGATGGCGTCGCGCCCTTCGGCCACCAGGTCCCACAGCCCCTCGGGGGAGTCCGCGTCGCCCGGGAAGCGGCAGGCCATGCCGACGATGACGATCGGGTCGTCGTCGGCGTCGGCCCCCGTCCGCACGGGCACCGGCACGTCCGCCTCGGTCCGCGCGTCCACGCCCAGTTCGGTGAGCAGGAAGCCCGCCAGGGTGTGGGGGGTGGGGTGGTCGAAGACGAGGGTGGCGGGCAGGCGCAGCCCGGTGGCGGTGGCGAGCCGGTTGCGCAGCTCGACGGCGGTGAGCGAGTCGAAGCCCAGGTCCTTGAAGGCCCGCTCGGCCTCGACCGCGGCGGGTGACCCGTGACCGAGCACGGCCGCGACGTGCGTCCGTACGAGGTCCACCAGATGCTCCGTACGCTCCGGGGCGGACATGCCCGCGAGACGTCGGGCGAGAGCCGACGTCCCCGACGCGGCGTCCGCCCCTGCCACGGCCCTGGCCCGGCGCGCCGAGCCCGGCTTGGCCAGGCCGCGCGCCAGCGCCCGCACCACGTCGCTGCTGGTACCGGAGGTCCAGGCCGACGGCTCCAGACGAGCCGTCACCACATGGGCCTCGTCCAGGGAGCGCGCCGCGTCGAACAGCCCGAGCCCCTGCTCCGACGGCATCGGCACCACGCCGGACTTCGCCATCCTGGCGAGGTCGGCCGCGTCGAGGTCGCCGGTGAGTTCGCTGGCCTGCTCCCAGTGGCCCCAGGCCAGCGACTGCGCCGCCAGGCCCTGGGCCCGTCGGTGCGCGGCCAGCGCGTCCAGGAACGCGTTCGCCGCGGCGTAGTTGCCCTGCGCGGGGCTGCCGGCCGTGCCCGCGAGGGAGGAGTAGAGGACGAAGAGGGTGAGGTCGAGGTGGCGGGTGAGGTCGTGGAGGTTGAGCGCGGCGTCCACCTTCGGACGCAGCACGGCCTGGAGCCGCTCAGGGGTGAGGGAGGAGAGGAGGCCGTCGTCCAGAGCACCGGCGGCATGCACCACACCGGTCAGCGACGACCCGATCGACTCCAACACCCCAGCCAGTGCGTCCCGGTCGGCCGCGTCGCACGCCACGATCTCCACACGCGCACCGGCCGCCGTCAGCTCCGCCGCCAACTCCCCGGCGCCCACGGCATCAGCACCCCGGCGGCTGGTCAACACCAGGCTGCGTACACCGTGTTGGGCCACCAGATGCCGGGCCAGCAACCCGCCGAGGGTGCCCGTACCGCCGGTGATCAACACCGTGCCGTCCACATCCAGGGGCGCGGGAATGGAGAGCACCAACTTGCCCGTGTGCCGGGCCTGACTCATGAACCGCAACGCCTCAGGCGCCCGCCGCACATCCCACACCCGCACCGGCAACGGCTCCAACACACCCCGCTCGAAGAGCCCGCAGAGCTCCCGGAGGATCTCGCCTAGCCGATCGGTGGGTATTTCGGTGAGGGCGTACGCGTTGTAGGTGACGCCCGGGTGGTCGGCGGCTACGACCTCCGGATCACGGATATCGGTCTTGCCCATCTCCAGGAACCGACCACCACGCGGCAGCATCCGCAACGAAGCGTCCACGAACTCCTGCGCCAGTGAATCGAGCACCACATCCACACCCCGACCACCGGTCACCCCGAGGAACTTCTCCTCGAAGTCCAGCGACCGCGACGAGGCGATGTGCGCCTCATCGAAACCCATCGACCGCAGAACATCCCACTTGCCCTCACTCGCGGTCGCGAACACCTCCGCACCCCAGTGCCGGGCCAACTGCACCGCAGCCATCCCCACACCACCCGTCGCCGCATGCACCAACACCGACTCCCCCGCCACCAACCCCGCCAGATCCGCCAACCCGAAGTAAGCGGTGAGGAAGACGACCGGGATCGCGGCGGCCTGTTCGTCCGTCAGACCCGCGGGAACGGGAGCGATGAGGCGCTGATCGACGACGGAGACCGGCCCGAACGCCTCGGGGAGCAGGCCCATGACCCGGTCGCCGACGGCGAAGCCGGTCACTCCCGGGCCCACCTCGGTCACCGTGCCGGAGCCCTCGGTGCCCATGTACGCGTCGGCGTCGGGATACATGCCGAGGCCGATCAGCACATCGCGGAAATTGACACCGGAGGCTCGTACGGAGACGCGGACCTGGCCGTCCGTGAGGGGCTCCAGCGCGCTCGGAGCGGCGAGCAGGGCGAGGTTCTCCAACGTCCCGGAACCGGTCGTCGCCAGTCGCCAGGCCGGGGAGTCGGCCGGGGGTGTCAGGGAGCCGCCGGACGAAGTGGTTCGCCGCAGGCGGGGGACGAGCATCTCGCCGGAGCGGACGGCGAGTTGAGGCTCCCCAGCTTCTACGGCGGCCGTGACGGCGTCGACGTCGAGGGGGAGATCGAGGTCGAGGTCGACCAGCAGGAAGCGGCCCGGATTCTCCGCCTGGGCCGTCCGCACCAAACCCCACAATGGCGCATGCGCCAGGTCCAGCACGCCTTCGCCGGAACGCACCGCCACCGCACGCCGCGTCACCAGCACCAGACGCGAGCCCGAGAACCGCTCGTCGGACAGCCAACCCCGCATCAGGCTCAGCGCGTTCGCCGTCGCCGCGTGCACGGCACCGGCCGAATTCCGCACCTCACCGCTGTCGAAGACGGCATGGACCAGGTCAGGCGCCGGATCGCCCGCGTCCACCGCCTCGGCCAATGAGGCGAGATCGGGATACGTGGGTACGTCCGGCAGCGTTTCCCCGGCCGAGAGCGCCACGGCGGAGAGCGTCGTGGCAGCGTCGGCCGACCGGGACAACGGCGTCCAGTCGACGCGGAAGAGCGCGTCACGGGTGGGATCGTCGACCAGGCGCAGTTGCTCCGGCGTCACGGCCCGCAGGACCAGGGAATCGATGGACGCCACCGCGATACCGGCCGCGTCCGCGACCACCACCGATACCGCGTCCTCACCAGCGGGAGACACCCGCACCCGAAGAGACGTCGCCCCCACCGCGTACAGAGACACCCCACCCCACGAGAAAGGCAGGCGCAACGAGGTGATGTCCGCGGCGGTACCGCCGTTCAGCAGTACGACGGGGTGGAGCGCGGCGTCCAGCAGCGCGGGGTGGATGCCGAACCTCTCTGCCTGCGGGCCGAGTTCGTCGGGCAGCGCGATCTCCGCGTATACCTCGTCGCCCGCGCGCCAGGCAGCGCGCAGGCCCTGGAAGCCGGTGCCGTAGTCGTATCCGGCCTCCGCCACCTGCTCGTAGAAACTCTCGACGTCGACGCGCTCCGCGCCCCTCGGCGGCCAGGCCGTGAGGTCGGTGCCCGATGCGGGCTCCTCAGGGCTGATGACGCCGCTCGCGTGCTGGATCCACGGCGCGTCCATCCCGGCGTCTTCCGCACAGGAGTGGAAGCCGAGTTCACGTCGTCCCGACTCATCGGGTGCGCTGACCGACAGCTGCACCTGGACGCCGCCGCGCTCAGGCAGCACCAACGGAGCGGCCAGTGTCAGTTCCTCCACGAGGCCGCAGCCGACCTCGTCTGCGGCGCGCAGCGCGAGCTCGACCAGCGCGGCGCCCGGCACGAGCACCGTGCCCGCCACGGCGTGATCGGCCAACCACGGATGCGACGCCAGCGACAACCGGCCCGTCAGCAGCACCTGCCCCTCACCGGCCACCCGCACCGACGCACCCAACAACGGATGCCCCGTCACACCAAGACCGAAGCCGCTCACGTCACCCGGCGCGTCACCGGCGGCGGCCTGGAGCCAGAAATGGTCTCGCTGGAAGGCGTAGGTGGGCAGGTCGACGCGTCGAGCGCCGGAACCGGCGTACAGCGTCTGCCAGTTGACCGGTAGGCCACGCACATAGCCTTCGGCGGCGGAGGTCAGGAAGCGTTCCGGGCCACCTTCGTCACGACGCAAGGTCCCTTGCGCGTACGCGGTCATGCTGCCGGTGTCCTCGAACGTCTCCCCCAGCCCGACAGTCAGGACCGGATGGGCACTGCACTCCACGAACGCCCCGAAACCGTCGGCGAGGAGACTCCGCACTGTCTGGTCGAAGCGGACCTCCTGGCGCAGGTTCGTGAACCAGTACTCCGCGTCCAACTCCGCGGTGTTCAGCGGGGAACCCGTCACCGTGGAGTAGAAAGGCACCTCGGCAGCACGCGGCTCGATGCCCTGCAACGCCGAGATCACCTGCTCGCGGATCGACTCCACCTGCACCGAGTGCGAGGCGTAGTCCACCGCGATCCGCCGCGCCCGCACACCGTCCGCCTCACAGGAGGCGATCAGCTCGTCGAGGGCGACGGGCTCCCCGGAAACCACCGTGGACGAGGGGCCGTTGACCGAAGCCACCGAGATCCGCTCGCCCCAGGCAGCGATCCGCTCCCGTACGTCCTCCGCGGGCAGCGGCACCGACACCATGCCGCCCTTGCCGGACAGCTCCTCGGCAATCGCGGCGGCCCGCAGCGCCACCACCTTCGCCGCATCCTCCAGCGACAACGCACCCGCCACCGCAGCCGCCGCGATCTCACCCTGACTGTGACCAATCACCGCAGCGGGCTCGACGCCGGTCGACCGCCACAACGCGGCCAGCGACACCATCACCGCCCACAACGCGCACTGCACCACCACCACGTCATCCAAAGACGGCGCGCCCTCGGTCCCGCTCACCACGTCGACCACGGACCAGTCCACATACGGCTCCAAGGCCGCATCACACGCGCCGAGCCGCTCCGCGAACACCGGCGAGGACTCCAGCAACCCCGCCGCCATTCCCGCCCACTGCGAACCCTGCCCCGGGAACACGAACGCCACCCGGCCCGGCTCGGCGGCCGCGACACCGCTCACCACACCGGCAGCAGCCTCACCCCGCTCCAGAGCCGCGAGCCCCGCCAACGCACCCTCGCGATCCGCGGCCAGCACCACACCCCGGTGGTCCAGCACCGCACGCGAAGACACCAACGAGAAGCCCACATCCACCAGCGAGGAGATCTCCGAGCTTTCGGCGGCGAATTCCGCGAGGGCAGCCGCCTGCGCCTGGAGCCCCGTTTCGGACTTGGCCGTGAGCACCCAGGGAACGGAGACCGTGTCGAGGGCGTACGGGGCGGTGGGCGCAGGAAGTGCCTGCTCGGGGTCCGCGTCGGCGTCGGTGGCCTGTTCGATGATGACGTGGGCGTTGGTGCCGCTGGCGCCGAAGGCGGAGATGCCCGCCCGGCGAGGGCGGTCGTCCGCAGTCCATGCGACGGACTCGGTCAGCAGGTCGACCGCGCCCGAAGCCCAGTCGACGTGTGGGGTCGGCTCGTCCACGTGCAAGGTCCGAGGCAGTTCGCCGTGCCGCATGGCCTCGACCATTTTGATCACACCGGCCACACCCGCGGCCGCCTGCGTGTGCCCGATGTTGGACTTCACCGAACCCAGCCGCAGCGGACGATCCTCCGGGCGCCCCTGGCCATACGTCGCCAGCAGCGCCTGCGCCTCGATCGGGTCACCCAAGGTCGTGCCCGTGCCATGCGCCTCCACCGCGTCGACCTCAGCGGCCTCAAGCCCGGCATTGGCCAGCGCCGCACGAATCACCCGCTGCTGCGACGGTCCGTTCGGAGCCGTCAGACCATTGGAGGCACCATCCTGATTCACCGCAGAGCCACGAATCACCGCCAACACCGGATGACCATTGCGGCGAGCATCCGACAGGCGCTCCACCAGCAGCAGCCCCACACCCTCCGACCAACCCGCGCCATCGGCGGACGACGAGAACGCCTTGCACCGGCCGTCCACCGCCATCCCCCGCTGCCGACTGAACTCCACGAAGAGGGTGGGCGTCGCCATGACGGTCACGCCGCCCGCGATCGCCATCGAGCACTCGCCCGTACGCAGTGCCTGCACCGCCAGGTGCAGCGCGACCAGCGAGGACGAGCACGCCGTGTCCACGGTGACCGCGGGGCCTTCGAGCCCGAAGGTGTAGGCGACCCGGCCGGAGACGGCGCTGGGCGAGGCGCCCATCAGGGCGTATCCCTCGATCTCGCTCTGGAGCTGCTCCACACGGGAGGCGTAGTCGTGGTGCATGACGCCCGCGAAGACGCCCGTCGCACTCCCCCTCAACAACCCAGGATCAATACCCGCCCGCTCAAAGACCTCCCACGACGCCTCCAACAACAAACGCTGCTGAGGATCCATAGCCAACGCCTCACGCGGCGAAATACCAAAGAACCCCGCATCAAACTCACCAGCCCCATAAAGGAACCCACCCTCACGCGCATACGACTTCCCCACCGCATCCGGATCCGGGTCATACAACCCCTCAACATCCCACCCCCGATCCCCCGGAAACACCGACACCGCATCCCCACCCGAAGCCACCAGATCCCACAAACCCTCCGGCGACACCACACCACCCGGATACCGACAAGCCATCCCCACAATCGCCACCGGCTCATCCACACCCACACCCACCGGCACCACACCAGAACCCGAACCGGACACCACACCGGCCCGCACCCCACCCACCACCTCAGCCCGCAAAAACCCCGCCAAAGCCACCGGCGTCGGATAATCAAAAACCAACGTCGCAGGCAACCGCAGACCCGTCACACCATTCAACCGATTCCGCAACTCCACCGCCGTCAACGAATCGAACCCCAACTCCTTGAAGGGGCGATTCGCCTCGATGGAGCTGCCGTCGGCATGTCCGAGTACGGTCGCCACCCGGCCGCGCACCAGGTCGAGCAGGAAGCGCAGTTGCTCGTCCTCGCTCAGCCCGGACAGCCGGGCGAGCAAGGCTCCGCTGTCGCCGCCCGCTTCCGCGACGCGGCGGTTGGGGGTGCGGATGAGGTTCCGGTACAGCGGACGGAGCTCTCCCGCGGTGGCCTGGCCGCGCAGTGCGGCGAAGTCCAGTCGGCTGAGGACCAGGGCGGCGTGCTCGTCGCGAGCGCCGAGGGCCGCGTCGAACAGCGCGAGGCCCTGTTCCGATTCCATCCGGGTCACACCCATGCGCAGGTAGCGCGCCACGTCCGCCGTGCCGAGGTGCCCGGTGAGCTCGCTGGTCCTGGCCCAGTAACCCCAGATCATGGAGAGGGCGGGCAGTCCTTCGGCGCGACGCCGCTGGGCCAGGGCGTCGAGGAAGGCGTTGGCCGCGGCGTAGTTGGCCTGCCCCGGATTGCCGAGCGTCCCGGCCACCGACGAGAACAGCACGAAGGCGGAGAGGTGCAACTCCCGCGTCAGTTCGTGCAAGTTGACCGCCGCGTCCACCTTCGGACGCAGCACCTCCGCCAACCGCTCGGGCGTCAGCGACCCCACGAGCCCGTCGTCCAAGGCACCCGCCGCGTGCACCACACCGGTCAGCGACGAGCCGATGCCTTCCAACACCTCGGCGAGCGCGCCCCGGTCCGCGGCGTCACACGCCACGATCTCCACCTCCGCACCGGCCGCCACCAACTCGGCCCGCAACTCACCGGCGCCCTCGGCCGCATTACCTCGACGGCTCATCAACACCAGTCGGCGTACACCGTGTTCAGCCACCAGGTGCCGGGCCAACAACCCGCCCAACACGCCCGTCCCGCCGGTGATCAGTACGGTCCCCGACGCGTCGAGGCCGGAACCGACGCTGTTCGCGTGTGCCGCCCGGACGACGCGGGGCGCAAGGGCCGCGCCCTCCCGTACGGCGATCTGCGGTTCGCCCGCGGCGATCGCGGCCGTCACCGACCCGACGAGGACATCGGATCCGGACATCACGTGATCGTCGGTGTCGACCAGCAGGAACCGGTCGGGGTGCTCGGACTGCGCGGCGCGTACGAGGCCCCAGAGGGACGCATGACCGAGGTCGGCGACGTCCTCGTCCTGGGCTGTGGCGATCGCCCGGTGTGTGAGGACGACGAGCCGGGAATCGGCGAGCCGGTCATCGGCCAGCCAGGTCTGTACGATGTGGAGCGCCCGAGCGGTGTTCTCGCGTACGACGTCGGGCAACTGGGCGTCGATTCGGCGCTGTTGACCATCGGAGGGCGTGAACGAGGCGACGACCGTCTGCGGAAGGTCGGCCGACGGTTCGGCGTCGAGCCGGGCCAGCAGCGCGTCGAGGTCCTCGAAGGACATCGGATCCGAGCCGTCCGGCGCGATGCTCGTACCGATGGCGGCCCACCCGGTCGTGTCGACGGGTGCGGTGGCGTCGGTGGGCAGCGGAGTCCAGTCGAGCCGGAGGAGCGCGTCCCTGGTGGAGGCGTCGGTCGACCGGAGCTGCTCGGGTGAGACCGGGCGCAGTACGAGGGAGTCCACGGAGGCGACCGGCGCCCCTGTGCCATCGGCGATCGTGAGGGAGACCGCGTCATCACCCGAGGGGCCGATCCGCACGCGCAGCGTGGTCGCGCCGACCGCGTGCAGCCTGACTCCGCTCCACGAGAACGGCAGGCGCAGCCCGTCCGCGCCTTCGGGCGTCCCGCTCAGCAGCGCGGCCGGGTGCAGTGCGGCGTCCAGGAGCGCGGGATGCAGCCCGAACCGACCCGCCTCCCCAGCCTGCTCCTGCGCCAACTCGACCTCGGCGAACACCTCACCACCCAGCCGCCAAGCCGACCGCAACCCCTGAAACGCCGGACCATACCCATAACCCACATCCGCGACCCGCTCATAGAACGACCCGACATCCACCCGCTCAGCACCAACAGGCGGCCACACCCTCAGACCATCTCCAGCCACACCACCCACAGCGGCCAAGACCGCCACCGCATGCCGCGTCCAGGCACCGCCCACACCCGCGGCCTCGTCCGCGCGGGAGTGGATGGTGACCTCACGGGCGCCCGACCCGTCGGGTGTGCCGACAGAGATCTGCACCTGCACTCCGCCGTGCTCCGGCAGCACCAGGGGTGCTTCAAGGGTCAGCTCATCGATCTCCTCGCAGCCGACCTCGTCGGCGGCCCGCAGCGCGAGCTCGACGAAGGCCGCCCCTGGCACCAGCACCGCGCCGAGCGCGGCGTGGTCGGCGAGCCAGGGATGCGTCTGCAGCGACAGCCGCCCGGTCAGCAGGAGTTGGTCCTCTCCCGCGATCTGCACGGCCGCACCGAGGAGCGGGTGTTCGGCCGCACCGAGCCCGAGTCCGCCCGCGTCGGCGACATTGAGCGCGCCCGACTCCAGCCAATAGCGCTGGTGTTGGAAAGCGTAAGTGGGCAGGTCGACGCGCCGGGCTCCGGAACCTGCGTACAGGGACTGCCAGTTGACCGGCAGACCTTGTACGTACCCCTCGGCGGCGGAAGTCAGGAAGCGCTCCGGGCCGCCCTCATCGCGACGCAGCGTGCCCAGCGCGAACGCCTCACTGCCGGTGTCCTCGAACGTCTCCCCCAGGCCCACGGTCAGCACCGGGTGAGCACTGCACTCCACGAACGCCCCGAAGCCGTCCGCGAGCAGGGCGCGCACGGTCTGGTCGAAGCGGACCTCCTGGCGCAGGTTCGTGACCCAGTACTCCGCGTCCAACTCCGTCGTGTCGATCACCGATCCGGTCACCGTGGAGTAGAACGGCACCTCCGAGGCGCGCGGCTCGATGCCCTGCAACGCCGAGATCACCTGCTCGCGGATCTGCTCCACCTGCGCAGAGTGCGAGGCGTAGTCCACAGCGATCCGCCGCGCCCGCACACCATCCGCCTCGCACGAGGACAACAGCTCATCCAACGCGTCCGGGTCACCCGACACCACAGTGGAGGAAGGCCCGTTGACCGAGGCCACCGAGACGCGCTCACCGAACGAGGCGATCCGCTCCCGCACAGCCTCCGCGGGCAACGCGATCGACATCATGCCGCCCTTGCCAGACAGCTCCTCGGCAATCGCGGCGGCCCGCAGCGCCACCACCTTCGCCGCATCCTCCAGCGACAACGCACCTGCCACCGCAGCAGCCGCGATCTCACCCTGGCTGTGCCCGATCACGGCGCCGGGCTCGACACCTGTCGACCGCCACAAGGCAGCCAGCGACACCATCACCGCCCACAACGCGCACTGCACCACCACCACGTCATCCAAAGACGGCGCACCATCCGCACCCCGGACAACGTCGACCACAGACCAGCCCACATACGCCCGCAAAGCCACATCACACTCACCGAGCCGCTCCGCGAACACCGGCGAGGACTCCAACAACCCCGCCGCCATCCCCACCCACTGCGAACCCTGACCGGGGAACACGAACGCCACCCGCCCCGCACCGGGAAGCACGGCGCCGGTCACCGCGTCCACGGCGTGTACGCCCTGGGCCAGCGCGGTGAGGCCGGTCAGGGCGCTCTCCTGATCGTGTGCGAGGAGCACCGCGCGGTGCTCCAGCTCCGCCCGGGAGGTGACGAGCGAGTGGCCGATGTCGTACGCGTCAGGCGCGGTGGCGTTCTCGACGAACGTGGCGAGTCGTCCGGCCTGGGCCCTGAGGGCGTCCTGGCTCTTGGCCGCGATCGGCCAGGGGGCGACGGGCAGCTCGAGGACGTGTGCCCCGGCAGACTCGTCCGCGCCACCGTCGGTCGCAGGCGCCGGGTCCGCACCGGGCTCGTCGGTCGCCGGTCGCGGCGCCTCCTCCAGGATCACGTGGGCGTTGGTGCCACTGATCCCGAACGACGACACGCCCGCGCGGCGCGGGCGGCCGTTGCGGGACCACGGCACCTGGTCGGTGAGGAGGCGCACGGCGCCAGTCGACCAGTCGACGTGCGGGGAGGGCTCGTCGACGTGGAGGGTGCGCGGCAGCGCCTCGTTCTGCAGCGCCATGACCATCTTGATGACACTGGCGACACCGGCCGCGTGTGCGGTGTGACCCAGGTTGGACTTGATGGAGCCGAGCCAGAGGGACCGGTCGTCGGGTCGGCCCTTGCCGTAGGTGGCGAGCAGCGCCTGGGCCTCGATCGGGTCGCCCAAGGTCGTGCCCGTGCCGTGTGCCTCGACAGCGTCGACCTCGTCGGCCGCGAGCCGTGCGTTGGCCAGTGCCGCGCGGATCACCCGCTGCTGCGAGGGACCGTTCGGCGCGGTCAGACCGTTGCTCGCGCCGTCCTGGTTGAGAGCGGAGCCGCGTACGACGGCCAGGACCTGGTGACCGTTGCGGCGCGCGTCGGAGAGCCGCTCGACCAGCAGGGTGCCGACGCCTTCCGCCCAGGCCGTGCCGTCGGCCGCGGCGGCGAACGCCTTGCACCGGCCGTCGCGCGCCAGTCCGCGCTGGCGGCTGAAGTCGACGAACACCCAGGGGGTGGGCATCACCGCGACGCCGCCCACGACGGCGAGCGAGCACTCGTCCGAGCGGAGCGACTGCACGGCCATGTGGAGGCCGACGAGGGACGAGGAGCAGGCGGTGTCCACGGTGATCGCCGGGCCTTCGAGGCCCAGGGCGTACGAGACCCGCCCGGAGACGACACTGACGAAGGATCCGGTTCCGGTGTACCCCTCCACGCCGTCGGGGACGCGCTGCATGTTGGTGAGGTATCCGGTGCCCGCGGCGCCGACGAAGACACCCGTCCTGCTGCCCTTCAGGGACTTGGGGTCGATGCCGGCGCGCTCGAAGACCTCCCAGGAGGATTCGAGCATCAGCCGCTGCTGCGGATCCATCGCCAGCGCCTCGCGCGGCGATATCTCGAACAGTTCGGCGTCGAAGTCGCCCGCCTCGTAAAGGAATCCACCTTGTCGCAGATACGTCTTGCCGCTCGCCTCAGGGTCCGGGTCGTAGATTCCCTCGATGTCCCAGCCTCGGTCGGTCGGGAAATCCGATATCGCGTCCGTGCCCGATTCCACGAGTCGCCACAGGTCCTCCGGGGATCGCACACCACCCGGGAAACGGCAGGCGGCCGCCACGATGGCGATGGGCTCGTGCTCCCGGTCCTCGACCTCACGCAGACGTTGACGAGTCTCATGCAGGTCGGCCGCCACACGCTTCAGGTAATCGACCAGCTTTTCATCGTTCGTCATCCGACTCGGTCCTCTCCGAACAACCAATGGGACTCACCCATGAACCATGGGGATCCAGTTACGTGACGTTCTCAGGCGATCCCGAGTCAGGAGATCCCGAGCTCGTTGTTGATGAAATCCAAGACTTCGTCGGCGGACGCCGACTTCAGGCGGTCGCTCGCGTTGTTCTCACGCCGACCCGGGTCGAGTTCCTGCCACGCCGAGAGCAGGCTCTCCAGGCGACGGGAAATCGTGGAGTACGCGGCCTCGTCCGCCGTGACTCCGGCGAACGCCGTCTCGATCCGGGCGAGTTCGGCGAGCAACGACTCCGCCGCGGCCGGTTCCTCATCGCCTGGGGCGAGCTGCTGCCCGAGGAACTCGGCGAGGGTGTGGGGGGTGGGGTGGTCGAAGACGAGGGTGGCGGGCAGGCGCAGTCCGGTGGCGGTGGCGAGCCGGTTGCGCAGCTCGACGGCGGTGAGCGAGTCGAAGCCCAGGTCCTTGAAGGCGCGCTCGGCCTCGACCGCCGTGGCGGAGCCGTGGCCGAGGACGGCCGCGGCATGTGTCCTTACGAGATCCACCAGGTGGTTCCGGCGCTCGGGCCCGGACATCCCGGCCAGCCGCTGCGCCAGCTCCGGACCGCTGCCGGACCCCCTGGCACCCGACGCGGCCGTCGCCCGCACCCGGCCGGTGTGCGGCACCGTGAGCCCACGCGCCAGCGCGCCGACGACCTCGTTGGCCGTCCCGGAGGCCCACGCGGCGACGTCGAGCCGGGCCGTGGCGACGAGTGCTTCGTCCAGGGAGCGCGCCGCGTCGAACAGTTCGAGGCCCTGCTCCGACGGCATCGGCACGATCCCCGAGCGCGCGAGGCGGTCGAGTTCGGCCGTGTCGAGGTTTCCGGTGAGTTCGCTGGTCTGCTCCCAGTGGCCCCAGGCCAGCGACTGCCCCGGCAGGCCGAGCGCCCGTCGGTGCGCGGCCAGCGCGTCGAGATACGTGTTGGCCCCGGCGTAACCGGACTGTCCCGGGTTGCCCATGACCCCGGCGAAGGAGGAGTAGAGGACGAAGAGGGTGAGGTCGAGGTGTCGGGTGAGGTCGTGGAGGTTGAGCGCGGCGTCCACCTTCGGACGCAGCACGGCCTGGAGCCGCTCAGGGGTGAGGGAGGAGACGAGGCCGTCGTCCAGAGCACCGGCGGCGTGCACCACACCGGTCAGCGACGACCCGATCGACTCCAGCACCCCGGCGAGTGCGTCCCGGTCGGCCGCGTCGCACGCCACGATCTCCACACGCGCACCGGCCGCCGTCAGCTCCGCCGCCAACTCCCCAGCGCCCACGGCATCAGCGCCCCGGCGGCTGGTCAACACCAGGCTGCGTACGCCGTGTTGAGCCACCAGATGCCGGGCCAGCAACCCGCCGAGGGTGCCCGTACCGCCGGTGATCAACACCGTGCCGTCCACATCCAGGGGCGCGGGAATGGAGAGCACCAACTTGCCCGTGTGCCGGGCCTGACTCATGAACCGCAACGCCTCAGGCGCCCGCCGCACATCCCACACCCGCACCGGCAACGGCTCCAACACACCCTGTTCAAACAGTACTTGGAGTTCAGCTAGGAGTGCGGCGACACGGTCCGGATCCACCTGGGCCAGGTCGTACGCGTTGTAGGTGACGCCCGGATGGTCGGCGGCTACGACCTCCGGATCACGGATATCGGTCTTACCCATCTCCAGGAACCGACCACCACGCGGCAACACCCGCAACGACGCGTCCACGAACTCCTGCGCCAGCGAATCGAGCACCACATCCACACCCCGGCCACCGGTCACCCCGAGGAACTTCTCCTCGAAGTCCAGCGACCGCGACGAGGCAATGTGCGCCTCATCGAAACCCATCGACCGCAGAACATCCCACTTGCCCTCACTCGCGGTCGCGAACACCTCCGCACCCCAGTGCCGGGCCAACTGCACCGCAGCCATCCCCACACCACCCGTCGCCGCATGCACCAACACCGACTCCCCCGCCACCAACCCCGCCAGATCCGCCAACCCGAAGTAAGCGGTCAGGAACACAGCGGGGACGGCGGCGGCCTGCTCGAAGGACCAGCCTTCGGGGATACGTGTGAGCAGCCGGTGGTCGACGATCGCGACCGTCCCGAAGGCGCCCTGCGGAATCAGTCCCATCACCCGGTCACCGACCGCGAGGCCGGTCACTCCCGGGCCCACCTCGGCAACCGTGCCCGCGCCCTCGCTGCCGAGCGTCTCCTGACCGGGCACCAGGCCGAGGCTGACCACGACATCGCGGAAGTTGACCCCGGCCGCCCGCACGGACAGCCGCACCTGGCCCTCGCCGAGGGGCTCCAGCGCCTCGGGGACCGGCAACAGGGCGAGGCCCTCCAGAGTCCCCGCGTGGGTGGTGTCCAGTCGCCAGGCCGGGGAGCCGGACGGAGGCGTCAGGGAGCCGCCGGACGAGGTGGTTCGCGTCAGGCGGGGGACGAGCATCTCGCCGGAGCGGAGGGCTAGTTGAGGTTCGTCGGACGCCATGGCGGTGGCGACGGCTGTTGCCAGGTCCGTTCCGGGGACGTCCGTGCCGTCGTGGACGTAGTCAGGGTCGAGGTCGTGGTCGACCAGAAGGAAGCGGCCGGGGTTCTCCGCCTGGGCCGTCCGCACCAGACCCCACAGCGGCGCATGCACCAAGTCCGAAACGCCCTCGTCGGAACGCACGGCCACCGCACGCCGCGTCACCAGCACCAGACGCGAGCCCGAGAACCGCTCCTCGGCCAGCCAACTCTGCATCAGGTCGAGAACGTTGGCGGTGCTCGCGTGCACCGCACTCGCCGATCCCTGGTCCCCGTTTCCGTCGCGGAAGGCGAAGACCACGTCAGGGATCGGGGCGCCCGCATCCACCGCGGCAAGGAGCGACGCGAGGTCGGGGTGTGCGGTCGCGGCCGGAAGCGCCTGGACGGAGTCGCCGAGTGCGACGTGGACGAGCGTGCCCCGCTGCGCGTCGGCTACGGGGGCGAGCGGTGTCCAGTCGACGCGGAAGAGGGCGTCACGGGTCGGGTCGTCCGTCGGTCGCAACTGGTCCGGCGAAACGGCCCGCAGGACCAGGGAATCGATGGACGCCACCGCGACACCGGCCGCGTCCGCGACCACCACCGACACCGCGTCCTCACCAGCAGGAGACACCCGAACCCGAAGAGACGTCGCCCCCACCGCGTACAGAGACACCCCACCCCACGAGAAGGGCAGCCGCAGCCGCTGCGGGCCCGAGGTGTCGAGCAGCAGCAACGGATGGAGTGCCGCATCGAGGAGCGCCGGGTGGATCACGAACTTGCCTGCGTCGTCGGCCAGTTCGTCGGGCAGCGTGATGTCGGCATACATCTCGTCACCCACGCGCCAAGCAGCGGTCAGGCCCTGGAAGCCGGGGCCGTAGTCGTATCCGGCCTCCGCCACCCGCTCGTAGAAGCCCTCGACGTCTACACGCTCCGCGCCCCTCGGCGGCCAGGCCGTCAGGCCCACCGCTTCCTCGGGCGCATCCGCACGGAGCACACCGGTGGCGTGGCGCGTCCACACGGCGTCAGGCCGGTCCTCGTCGAGCCGGGAGTAGACGTCCACTTCGCAATGGCCGGTCTCGTCGGGCGCACCGACGGACAACTGCACCTGGACTCCGGCGTTCTCCGGCAGCACGAGAGGCGCTTCAAGGGTCAGTTCGTGAACCTCCTGGCAGCCGACCTCGTCGGCGGCGCGCAGCGCGAGCTCGACCAGCGCGGCACCCGGCACGAGCACCGTGCCCGCCACGGCGTGATCGGCCAACCATGGATGCGACGCCAGCGACAACCGGCCCGTCAGCAGCACCTGTCCCTCACCACCGGCCACCCGCACCGACGCGCCCAACAACGGATGCCCCGTCACACCAAGACCGAAGCCGCTCACGTCGGCGTTGGAGTGAGCGCTGGACTCCAGCCAGTAGTGCTGGTGCTGGAAGGCGTAGGTGGGGAGGTCTACGCGATGGGCCTCGGAACCGGCGTACAGAGACTGCCAGTTGACCGGCAGGCCGCGCACATAGCCTTCGGCGGCGGAGGTCAGGAAGCGTTCCGGGCCGCCTTCGTCACGACGCAAGGTCCCTTGCGCGTACGCGGTGGTGCTGCCGGTGTCCTCGAACGTCTCCCCCAGCCCGACAGTCAGGACCGGGTGAGCGCTGCACTCCACGAACGCCCCGAAGCCGTCCGCGAGGAGGCTCCTTACGGTCTGGTCGAAGCGGACCTCCTGGCGCAGGTTCGTGAACCAGTACTCCGCGTCCAACTCCGCCGTGTTCAGGAGGGACCCGGTCACCGTGGAGTAGAACGGCACCTCCGAGGCGCGCGGGCGGATGCCCCGCAACGCCGAGATCACCTCTTCGCGGATCGACTCCACCTGCGCGGAGTGGGAGGCGTAGTCCACGGCGATACGCCGGGCCCGCACACCATCCGCCTCACACGAGGACAACAGCTCATCCAACGCGTCCGGATCACCCGACACCACCGTCGAGGACGGACCATTCACCGACGCCACCGACACCCGCGCACCGAACGAGGCGATCCGCTCCCGCACAGCCTCCGCGGGCAACGCGATCGACATCATCCCGCCCTTGCCGGACAACTCCTCGGCAATCGCGGCGGCCCGCAGCGCCACCACCTTCGCCGCATCCTCCAGCGACAACGCACCCGCAACCGCAGCAGCCGCGATCTCACCCTGACTGTGACCAATCACCGCAGCGGGCTCGACACCCACCGACCGCCAGAGCTCCGCGAGCGAGACCATCACCGCCCACAACGCGCACTGCACCACCACCACGTCATCCAAAGACGGCGCACCATCCACACCCCGGACAACATCCACCACAGACCAGGCCACATACGCCCGCAGAGCCACATCACACTCACCGAGCCGCCCCGCGAACACCGGCGACGACTCCAACAACCCCGCCGCCATCCCCACCCACTGCGAACCCTGGCCGGGGAACACGAACGCCACCCGACCCGGCTCAGCAGCCGCCACACCACTCACCACACCGGCAGCAGCCTCACCCCGCTCCAGAGCCCCGAGCCCTGCCAACGCACCCTCACGGTCCGCCGCCAGCACCACACTCCGCGACTCCAACCCCGCACGCGAAGACACCAACGAGAAGCCGACATCCGCAACCGAAAGCTCCGGTCGCTCCCCGACGAACGCGGCCAAACGCCCCGCCTGTTCACGCAATGCCACCTCGGACTTCGCCGAAGTCAGCCAGGGGAGCAAGGTCGTCCGCAGAGGTGCTTCGGTCGCGGGCGCGCCGGCGGGCAGTTGCTCATCGGCTTCCTCTATGACGACGTGGGCGTTGGTACCGCTGATGCCGAAGGCGGAGATACCCGCCCGACGGGGGCGGTCGTCCGCAGACCACTCCACCGACTCGGTCAGCAGCTCCACCCCGCCCGAAGCCCAGTCCACGTGTGAGGTCGGCTCGTCCACGTGCAAGGTCCGAGGCAGTTCGCCGTGCCGCATGGCCTCGACCATTTTGATCACACCGGCCACACCCGCGGCCGCCTGCGTGTGCCCGATGTTGGACTTCACCGAACCCAGCCGCAGCGGACGATCCTCCGGGCGCCCCTGGCCATACGTCGCCAGCAGCGCCTGCGCCTCGATCGGGTCACCCAAGGTCGTGCCCGTGCCATGCGCCTCCACCGCGTCGACCTCAGCGGCCTCAAGCCCGGCATTGGCCAGCGCCGCACGAATCACCCGCTGCTGCGACGGTCCGTTCGGAGCCGTCAGACCATTGGAGGCACCATCCTGATTCACCGCAGAGCCACGAATCACCGCCAACACCGGATGACCATTGCGGCGAGCATCCGACAGGCGCTCCACCAGCAGCAGCCCCACACCCTCCGACCAACCCGCGCCATCGGCGGACGACGAGAACGCCTTGCACCGGCCGTCCACCGCCATCCCCCGCTGCCGACTGAACTCCACGAAGACCCACGGAGTGGCCATCACCGTCACACCGCCCGCGATCGCCATCGAGCACTCGCCCGTACGCAGTGCCTGCACCGCCAGGTGCAGCGCGACCAGCGAGGACGAGCACGCCGTGTCCACCGTGACCGCGGGGCCTTCGAAGCCGAAGGTGTAGGCGATGCGGCCCGAGGCGACGCTGCCCTGGGTGCTGGTGACGGCATAGCCCTCGAGGCCCTCGGGCTGGTCGGAGGTCGTGCCGTAGTCGTGGTGCATGACGCCCGCGAAGACGCCCGTCGCACTCCCCCTCAACAACCCAGGATCAATACCCGCCCGCTCAAAGACCTCCCACGACGCCTCCAACAACAAACGCTGCTGAGGATCCATCGCCAACGCCTCACGCGGCGAAATACCAAAGAACCCCGCATCAAACTCACCAGCCCCATAAAGGAACCCACCCTCACGCGCATACGACTTCCCCACCGCATCCGGATCCGGGTCATACAACCCCTCAACATCCCACCCCCGATCCCCCGGAAACACCGACACCGCATCCCCACCCGAAGCCACCAGATCCCACAAACCCTCCGGCGACACCACACCACCCGGATACCGACAAGCCATCCCCACAATCGCCACCGGCTCATCCACACCCACACCCACCGGCACCACACCCGAGCCCGAACCGGACACCACACCGGCCCGCACCCCACCCACCACCTCAGCCCGCAAAAACCCCGCCAAAGCCACCGGCGTCGGATAATCAAAAACCAACGTCGCAGGCAACCGCAGACCCGTCACACCATTCAACCGATTCCGCAACTCCACCGCCGTCAACGAATCGAACCCCAACTCCTTGAAGGGGTTGTTCATGGCGATCTGTTCGGGGTGGGGATGGCCGAGGACGGTTGCCACCTGGGCTCGCACGAGATTCAGCAGTTCGCGTTCCTGGTCGTCGTCGCTCAGCCCGTTCAGCCGCTGAGCCAGGGCCGACCCCTGTTCGGTGGCGTCCGTGGACGTCGCGGCGGCACGACGGGGGTTGCGCACCACGTCGCGGAACAGGGACCGCAGCATGCCCGCGGCCGCTTCCTGACGGAGCGTGGTCATGTCCAGGCGTACGGGGACCGTGTGCGCGTCGTCCCGCGTGACGGCCGCGTCGAAGAGTGCCAGGCCCAGTTCGGCCGACAGCGGCTGGATGCCCGATCGCCGCATCCAGGCGAGGTCATCGGTGTCCAGATGGCCGAGCAGCTCGGTGGACTGGTCCCACAGGCCCCAGCTGAGCGAGTGTGCGGCGAGCCCTTCGGCGTGCCGGTCGGCGGCCAGGGCGTCGAGGAAGGCGTTGGCCGCGGCGTAGTTGGCCTGCCCCGGATTGCCGAAGATCCCCGCCACCGACGAGAACAGCACGAAGGCGGAGAGGCCCAACTCCCGTGTCAGCTCGTGCAAGTTGACTGCCGCGTCCACCTTCGGCCGCAGTACTCCTGCCAGCTGATCAGCCGTCAGCGTCCCCACGAGCCCGTCGTCCAGCACGCCTGCCGCGTGCACCACACCGGTCAGCGACGAGCCGATCCCGGCCAGCACCTCGGCGAGCGCGTCCCGGTCCGCGGCGTCACACGCCACGATCTCCACCTCCGCACCGGCCGCGACCAACTCGGCCTCCAGCGCCTCGGCGCCTGCCGCCGCACGCCCCCGACGGCTGGTCAACACCAGCCTGCGCACGCCGTGTTCGGCCACCAGATGCCGGGCCAGCAGCCCGCCCAAGGCGCCCGTCCCACCCGTGATCAGTACCGTCCCCGACGCGTCGAACGGAGTCAGGGCGTCCTCGTCCTGACCTGTGCCCACGTGCTTGAGGCGGGGCACCAGTACCGCGCCCTCGCGCAGCGCGATCTGCGGTTCCTCGGTGGCCAGCGCCTCGGCGACGGCCGCCTCCAGGGCTGTCTCGCTGGCGTCCGTGCCATCGCTGTCGACCAGGAAGAACCGGCCGGGATTCTCGGACTGTGCCGAGCGCACCAGACCCCAGACGGCCGAGTGCGCCAGCTCGGCCACGCCCTCACCCGCGCCGGTGGAAACGGCGCCCCGGGTGACGAGGACGAGCCGCGCCTCGGCGAGTCGCTCCTCGCTCAGCCACTTCTGGAGGAACTCCAGCGCGGCCGCGGCGGATTCGTGCGTGGCAGCCGCGAACCGTCCGGGCTCGGACCCACCGGCCCAGACCGTGACCACCGTGTGCGGTGCCGGACCGGAGCCGGGCCCCGTGGCCGTGCTCCTGCCCGCGCCCCTGCCGTTCTCCGCGTCCTCCGCGTCCCGCGCCGCGATGAGCGCGTCCAGGCCCGAGACGCGGCGGGCGATCCCGGCAAGCCCCCTGGTGTCGACGTCACCGAGCAGCGTCCAGCCGCTTCCGGCCCGCGAGACGTCCGACTCCCGCATAGAGGTCGTGGAGGTCGTGGAGGTCGTGGAGGTCGCAGGGGCTACAGAGGCCGTAGGAGGCACAAAGGTCGTAGAACTCGTCGTCCGGAGAGGCGACCATTGCGTACGGAACAGCGCGCCACGCGTCACGTCCCGGCGGGCCGCCAACTGCTCGGTGGAGACGGGGCGCAGGCTCAGGGATTCGACGGTGGCCACCGGGGCGCCGCTGACGTCGAAGACCTGCACGGCGACCGCGTCGTTCGAGGTGTCGACCGGGGATATCCGCACGCGCAGCGCACCGGCCCCGACCGCATGCAGCGTGACACCGCTCCACGCGAACGGGAGGCTCACGGGAGCCGAGGGGCCCTGCTCGTCGAACCGGCTCAGGACGAGCGCGTGCAGTGCGGCGTCCAGCAGCGCGGGGTGCAGCCCGAACCGACCCGCCTCCCTAGCCTGCTCCTGCGCCAACTCGACCTCGGCGAACACCTCACCACCCAGCCGCCAAGCCGATCGCAACCCCTGAAACGCCGGACCATACCCATAACCCACATCCGCGACCCGCTCATAGAACGACCCGACATCCACCCCCTCAGCACCAACAGGCGGCCACACCCTCAGACCATCTCCAGCCGCACCACCAGCAGCCGCCAACACACCCACCGCATGCCGCGTCCACTCCCCGCCCACACCCGCCATCTCATCCGCGCGAGAGTGAATGGTGACCTCACGGGCGCCCGACCCGTCGGGCGTGCCCACCGTCACCTGTAGTTGGACCGCGCCGTCATCGGGCAGGATCAGCGGGGCTTCCAGAGTGAGTTCGTCGAGCCGGTCGCATCCGACGGATTCGGCCGCGCGCAGGGCGAGTTCGACGAATCCGGTGCCCGGCAGAAGTACGGTGTCCAAGGCGGCGTGGTCCGCCAGCCAGGGGTGTGACTTCAGGCCGACCCGGCCGGTGAAGAGCAGTTCGCCGCCGCCCGCCACGTGCACGGAGGCGCCCAGGAGCGGGTGTTCGGCCGCTTCGAGGCCGAGTCCGGCCGGGTCCGCGTGCGTGGCGCGCGCGGTCTCCAGCCAGTAGCGGTCGCGCTGGAAGGCGTACGTCGGCAGGTCGACGCGTACGTCGTCGTCGGCCGTGTCGGCGCCCCTACCGGCGTCGGCTCCGGCGAGCACCGCTTCCCAGTCGACCGGGAGACCGCGGACGTATCCCTCGGCGAGCGAGGTCAGGAACCGGCTCGGGCCGCCTTCGTCGCGGCGCAACGAGCCCACTGCCACGGCCTCGACCCCGGCGTCCTCACACGTCGCCGTCACACCCATCGTCAGGACCGGGTGCGCACTGGACTCCACGAAGTACCGGAACCCGTCGGCCAGGAGGGACCTCACCGCGCCCTCGAAGTCCACCGGACGCCGGCAGTTCTCGAACCAGTACGACGCGTCGAGATCCTCCGTATCCACCAGCCCACCGGTCACCGTCGAATAGAACGGCACCTCCGAGCGCCGGGGCCTGACGTCGGCGAACAGCTCAAGGATCCGCTCCCGCAACCGATCCACCTGCGCGCAGTGCGACGCCACGGTCGACCCGATCACCCTGGCACGCACGTCCCTCGCCTGGCATTCGGCGACGAATTCCTCCAGCGCGTCGGTATCACCGGCGACGGTCGCGGCGCCGGGACCGTTGCGCCCGGCCAGCGACAACCGACCGTCCCACCGGCCGAGACGGGCCTCGACCTCGTCAGCCGACAGCGCCACCGACGCGACGCCACCCCGGCCCACCAGTTCCTCGGCGAACAGCGCACTGCGCAACACCACGATCCGCGCGGCGTCCTCCAACGACAACGCACCCGCCACGCACGCGGCCGCGATCTCGCCCTGGCTGTGTCCCACCACCGCGGCGGGCTCCACACCCACCGACCGCCACAACCCCGCCAGGGCCACATGCACCGCGAACAGGACCGGCTGCAACACCTCGATGCGTCCCAGCGAGGGCGCACCCGCAGCTCCCCGCAGCACACCCTCCGGGGACCAGTCCACATGTGCCCGCAACGCCAGCTCACACTCGGCGAAGCGCCTCGCGAACACCGGGGAACCGTCCAGCAGCTCCACCGCCATGGACTCCCACTGCGATCCCTGCCCCGGGAACACGAAGGCGGTGCCGCCGCGTATGTCCGCAGGGCCGGTGACGAGACCGGGCTCGGGCAGTTCCCGGGCCAGGGCCGAAAGGCCGGAGAGCGCGGCTTCCCGGTCGTCGGCGAGGATCACAGCACGGTGTTCCAGGTGTGCCCGTGATGTGGCAAGGGCCCGCCCGGTGGCGGGGGACGAGAGCTCCGGCCGCTCGCCCACGAAGGCCGAGAGCCGCTCCGCCTGGGCGAGCAGCGCGTCCCGCGTCTTCGCCGAGACGATCCAGGGCACGCGTCCGCTCGCGGCGGCGAGGCCGCGGTCGTCGTCACCGTCCTCGCCCTCGCCCTCGATCACCGGTGTGGCCTCTGTCAGGAGGTCCGGGTCCGCGGGCGCGTCCTCGATGATCAGGTGTGCGTTGGTGCCGCTGATGCCGAACGACGACACACCTGCCCGTCGGGGCCGGTCGCCCCGGACCCACTCCACCGGTTCGGTGAGCAGCTCCACCGCGCCGGACGACCAGTCGATGTGCGGCGAAGGGGCGTCCACGTGGAGGCTGGTGGGCAGCGTCCCGTGCCGCATGGCGAGGACCATCTTGATGACGCCGGCCACGCCCGCCGCCGCCTGCGTGTGCCCGATGTTGGACTTGACCGAACCGAGCCTGAGCGGCCGCTCCGCGGGCCGCTCCTGGCCGTAGGTGGCGAGCAGTGCCTGCGCTTCGATCGGGTCGCCCAGCGCCGTGCCCGTACCGTGCGCCTCCACCACGTCCACGTCGGCCGCGGACATCCCCGCGTCGGCGAGCGCGGCGTGGATCACCCGCTGCTGGGAGGGGCCGTGCGGGGCGGTCAGGCCGTTGCTCGCGCCGTCCTGGTTGGTCGCGGAGCCGCGGATCACGGCCAACACCTGGTGCCCGTTGCGGCGGGCGTCCGACAGCCGCTCCACCAGCAGGGTTCCCACGCCCTCCGCCCAGCCCGTGCCGTCGGCCGAGGCCGAGAACGGCTTGCACCGGCCGTCCTTGGAGAGCGCGCCCTGGCGGCTGAGCTCCACGAACATCCCGGGCGTCGACATGATCGTCACACCACCGGCCAGCGCCATGGAGCACTCGCCCGCACGCAGCGAACGCACCGCCCAGTGCAGGGCGACCAGAGAGGACGAGCACGCCGTGTCCACGGTGATCGCCGGACCCTCCAGACCCAGGGTGTACGCGACCCGGCCCGACGCCACACTGGTGGTGCCGCCCGTCAGCCGGTGGCCGTCCACGCCCTCGGCACCGTCCTGGAGCTGCGGCCCGTATTCCTGGAACATCGCGCCGAAGAAGACGCCGGTCCGCGTGCCGCGCAGCGACTGAGGGTTGATGCCCGCGCGCTCCGCGGCCTCCCACGAGGTTTCGAGCAGCAGCCGCTGCTGAGGATCCATGGCGAGTGCCTCACGCGGCGATATGCCGAAGAACGCGGGATCGAACTCGGTCGCCCCGTCAAGGAAGCCGCCCATGCGTACGTAGCTGGTGCCACGCCGTTCGAGCTGCGGATCGTAGAGGTTCTCCAGGTCCCAGCCCCGGTCGTCGGGGAAGTCCGAGATCACGTCACGCTCTCCGGCGATGACGTCCCACAGCGCTTCCGGCGTCGCCACTCCGCCCGGAAAACGGCAGGCCATCGAGACGATGGCGATCGGCTCGTCCGCGGCCCGGGCCCCGTCCACCGCCAGCGGCGTCGCGGAACCGTGCTCCATGAGCACGCCGTGCAGGTGCTCGGCGAGCCGGTCGGGCGTCGGGTATTCGAAGAGGACGGTGGCGGGGAGCGTCAGCTCTGTTCCGTCGTTCAACGTGTTGCGCAGCTGCACCGACAGGTGTGAGTCGAAACCGAGGTCCTTGAACGTCGTCTCCGGATCGACAGCGTCCGCGGAGGCGTGACCGAGCGCGGCGGCCGCATACGTGCGGACGAGTCGCAGCACCCTGCCCCGCTGCTCGGCCGGGCTCAACCGCGCCAGCTCCGCCCGCAGGCCGGACAGGGGTTCCTCGGCAAGGGCCGCCCCGGCTTCCCCGCCTTCGACGACGATCTGCCGCCGAGGGGACGCGGCGGCGTCGGCGGGGGTCACCACGGAGTCGATCCAGTAACGCTTGCGCTGGAAGGCGTAGGTGGGGAGGTCGACGCGCCGGGCCTCGGAACCGGCGTACAGCGTCTGCCAGTTGACCGGCAGGCCACGCACGTACCCTTCGGCGGCAGAGGTCAGGAAGCGTTCCGGGCCGCCTTCGTCGCGGCGCAAGGTCCCTTGCGCGTACGCGGTGGTGCTGCCGGTGTCCTCGAACGTCTCCCCCAGCCCGACAGTCAGGACCGGATGGGCGCTGCACTCCACGAACGCCTCGAAACCGTCGGCGAGGAGGCTCCTTACGGTCTGGTCGAAGCGGACCTCCTGGCGCAGGTTCGTGAACCAGTACTCCGCGCCCAACTCCGTCGTGTCGATCACCGATCCGGTCACCGTGGAGTAGAGCGGCACTTCAGAGGCGCGCGGGCGGATGCCCTGCAAGGCGGAGATGACCTGTTCGCGGATGGACTCCACGTGCACCGAGTGCGAGGCGTAGTCCGCGGCGATCCGCCGCGCCCGCACGCCGTCCGCCTCAAGCGAGGACAACACCTCGTCCACCGTGTCCGGATCACCCGAAACCACCGTGGAGGAGGGGCCGTTGACCGAAGCCACCGAGATCCGCTCGCCCCAGGCGGCGATCCGCTCCCGTACGTCCTCCGCAGGCAGCGCGATCGACATCATCCCGCCGAGACCCGACAGACCGACAGAGATCGCCTGCGCCCGCAGCGCCACGACCTTCGCCGCGTCCTCCAGCGACAACGCACCTGCCACAGCGGCCGCCGCGATCTCACCCTGGCTATGTCCGATCACGGCGTCGGGCTCGACGCCGGTCGACCGCCACAACGCGGCCAGCGAGACCATCACCGCCCACAACGTGCACTGCACCACCACCACGTCGTCCAGAGACGGCGCGCCCTCGATCCCGCTCACCACGTCGACGACAGACCAGTCCACATAGGGGTCCAACGCCGCATCACACTCGGCAAGTCGCCCCGCGAACACCGGCGACGACTCCAACAACCCCGCAGCCATTCCCGCCCACTGCGCTCCCTGCCCCGGGAACACGAACGCCACCCGGCCCGGCTCACTCGCAGCGGCACCACTCACCACACCGGCAGCAGCCTCACCCCGCTCCAGAGCCCCGAGTCCCGCCAACGCACCCTCGCGATCCGCGGCCAGCACCACACCCCGGTGGTCCAGCACCGCACGCGAAGACACCAACGAAAGACCCACATCCGCAACCGAAAGCTCCGACCGCTCCCCTACGAACGCGGCCAAACGCCCCGCCTGCACCCGAAGCCCCGTCCGGCCCTTGCCGGAGATCACCCAGGGCAGGAGGCGGGGGGTGGGTTCGAGTACCGGCGCTTGTTCGGGTTCTGACGGTTCGGACGGTGCGGACGGGTCTTCGGGCGTGCGCCAATCGGACACCACCACATGGCAGTTGGTGCCGCCCATGCCGAAGGCGGAGACACCGGCGAGCAGCGGGTTCTCCGACTGCGGCCAGGCCGACGTGGTCCGCTGGACGCGCAGGTTGAGCTCGTCGAGGGGGATATCGGGGTTCGGCGTCTCGAAGTTGAGGCTCGCGGGCAGTTCTCGGCCCTTGATGCTGAGGATGACCTTGAGCAGGCCCGTGATGCCGGCCGCGCCCTCCAGATGGCCCACGTTGGTCTTCACGGAGCCGACCGCGAGGGGCCTTCCGGGTGTGCGGGCCGAGCCGATGACGGCGCCGAGCGCGGCGGCCTCGATGGGGTCGCCGACCTTGGTTCCCGTGCCGTGCAGTTCCACGTACTGGATGTCGTCGGGGGCGATGCCCGCCCGCTCGTGGGCCAGGCGCAGCACCTCCTCCTGGGCGAGGCGGTGCGGGGTGGTGAGCGAGGTGCCGCCGCCGTCGTTGTTGACGGCGCTGCCGCGCAGGACGCAGTGGATCCGGTCGCCGTCGGCGAGGGCCAGGGAGAGTCGCTTCAGGACGACGACCGCGCCGCCTTCGCCCCGGACGTATCCGTTCGCGCGGGCGTCGAAGGTGTAGCAGCGGCCGTCGGCGGAGAGCGCGCCGAAGCGGGCGATGCGATCGGTGGTCTCCGGGATCAGGTTGAGGTTGACGCCACCGGCGAGGGCGACGGTGCTCTCGCCGGAGCGCAGGCTCTCGCAGGCGAGGTGGACGGAGACCAGTGAGGACGACTGCCCGGTGTCCAGGGTCATGCTGGGGCCGCGAAGGCCGAGCACGTACGAGACGCGGTTCGCGATCATGCTGCGGTGCAGGCCGGTCATCGCGTGCGGGCTGCCGCTGCCCGCGCCGAGCCGGGCGGCCAGGGCGGCGTAGTCGTCGCCGATGACGCCGACGAAGACACCGGCCCGGTGACCGGTCAGGGTCTGAGGGGTGAGACCGGCCTGTTCCAGGGCCTCCCAGCCGAGTTCGAGCATGAGGCGTTGCTGGGGGTCCATGAAGATCGCCTCGCGCGGCGAGACGCCGAAGAAGCCCGGATCGAAGCGTTCGATCTGGTCGATGTCGAGGCGGGCTGCGTGCCGGGTAGGCGCGATGGCATCAGACGCGTCAACGGTGGCCTCAGGCGCGTCCGGGTCCTCGTGGGGTTCCTCGTCGGTGAACTCCCAGCGGTCGTCCGGCTGTTCGGTGATCGCGTGCTGTCCGTCGCGCAGGAGTTCCCAGAACGCCCCCGGGTCCGGAGCTCCGGGCAGGCGGCAGGAGAGGCCGATGACCGCTACGGGCTCGACCGGGCCGGTGGGCTCGCCGTCGGGCCGGGCCGAGAGAACCTTCTGAGCCTTCTTGTCCGCCAACACCTTCTCCAGAGCTCCCCGAACACCACGTAGAGACGAGAATCGAATCGCGAATGACAAAGAAATGAAGGGCGATAAAACCGGGACGGGCCGTGTCGCCGGGCAGAGTTCAGGAACCTGCGGACCCGGTGTACCGATCTCAGCAGTCGGTGCCGTCGCCTGTCGACCGGGCTTTGCCGCCGCAGGCCCCCTAGCACCCGGGAGGCACCCCCTAGGGGGTGCCTCCCGCCCCCTAGGGAACTTCTGGGGATGGCTGCGGGTCGCTCCGTGGATAAGGTGCCGGGCAACGATGGTGATTCGCGTGAAGACGGGAGCTGTTCCGTGTCCGAACCGGCTGTTTCACTCACCCCTCCTTCGACTGCCGACGGCGGCGATGAGTTGTTCTCCTGGCTGCGGAGGATGCGTGCCGAGTTTCCCGTTGTGCAGGGCAGTAATGGCAGCTGGCACGTGTTCAGGTACACCGATGTGCAGCATGTACTGACCGAGTACGCGGATTTCTCCTCCGATCCGACGGCGATTTCCCCGAAGGCGGCCGAGGTGGCCAAGGGCGACCTCGCGCAGATAGACCCGCCCGTACACCACCATCTGCGGCGTCAGATCAGCCGCGTCTTCACGCCGCGCACGGTCGCCGAACTGGAGCCGCGCATCCTGGAGATCGGCGAGGAACTGCTCGATTCGGCGGGCGACGCGGGCGAACTGGACCTGGTCCGGCAGTTGACGCATCCGCTGCCGGTCATCGTGATCGCCGAGTTGCTGGGGGTGCCCGTCGAGGACCGTCCGGTGTTCCGGCACTGGGCGGACCGGATCATCGCGGCGAAGATCGCCGGCATCGACGACCCCGAGACGTACGAACGTCTGCGCTCTGCGATCGAGGAGATGGACTACTACCTGGAGGGCATGCTCGATGAGCGCCGCGCCCGGCCGGGGAACGACCTGCTCAGCAAGATGGTGAGCAGCGAGCTCGACGGCGAGCGCATCACGGGCGCCGAGGCGGTGAACTTCGCTCGGCTGCTGCTGATCGCGGGGCACATCACGACCACCATGATGCTCAGCAGCTCCGTGCTCTCGTTCGACGAGAACCCCGGGGCCCCGGCCGAGCTGCGCGCGGACCGGTCGCTCATCCCCGCGGCGGTCGAGGAAGTGATGCGCTATCGGCCGCCGTTCACCATCACCGCGCGGTACACCACGAAGGATGTGGAGCTGTCGGGGGCGACCATTCCGGAACGGTCCATCGTCATTCCCTGGCTGGTTTCGGCGAACCGCGACGAGCGGCAGTTCACGGATCCGGATGTCTTCGACATTCATCGTACGCAGAACCCGCATCTCGCCTTCGGCAAGGGAATTCACTTCTGCATCGGCGCTCCGCTGGCCCGCCTTGAGGGAAAGGTCGCCCTGAACCTCCTCTTCGACCGCTACGCGGACGTGCGGCTCAACCGGGACGTCCCCCTCGGTTTCTACGAGCAGAACTTCTTCGGCGTGAAATCGCTGCCGGTCTTCGTGAAGCCCGCCTGAACCGCATCACTTGTCGCGTCACATACGTCAGCCATCGCGTGGAGTTCCGGAGATCACATGCCCGACGAAGAACTGGCAAAGCAGCTCATCCTCGACCACTGCCGGAAGATCAACGAAGGCGATGTGGACGGGCTGCTCAAGCTCTATGCCGAGGATTGCTGCTTCGAGGATCCGGTCGGCAACGGAAAGCAGTACGGTTTGCACGCGCTGAGTCAGCGTGCCGCCGCCGCGATATTCTCCGGGGCCTATGAGGACGCGGGCTCACCGGTGGCGTCCAAGGACGGCTGGGCCGCGGTCCCCATGGTTTCGACGTTCAACTACCTTCCCCTCGCGGGGCCCGCGATGACCGAGAGCGGCCTCCTTCCGCCGCATCCGCCCGAGGACCCGGAGAACAAGATGATCCGGGTCAACATCGTGATGGTCATCCACGTCAACGACGACGGTCTGGTCGATCGGATGCAGGCCTTCTACGGCAAGGGCGACGCGAGCGTCGTCGCCCGGACCTGACACCTCGTCCGGGCGCGTCCGGGCACCACCCACAGGCTCGTCCGTCGATTTGCTCGAAAGGATCCCTCGCATGTCCCTGGGCTATTCGCAGGTCGCCGTGGTCGGCATCGGGGCGGTCGGATCCGCCCTGGTGGATCTGCTCGCTCGCGCGGGGCTGCCCGTGATCGCCGTCGAGGCGGACGAGGCGGCGCTGACCGCCGGGCGGCACCGGGTGGCGGAGCGCTCCTCCGACGGCGAACGGCCCGGCGCGGTGCGCTGGTCCGCGTCGGTGGCGGACGTCGCGGACGCGGACCTGGTGATCGAGGCCCTCCCGGAACGCCTCGACCTCAAGGCCGACGTCATCGGGAAGGCCCGCGCACTGTGCGCGCCCTCCACGGTGTTCGCCACCACCACGACCGGGCTGTCCGTCACCGAGCTCGCCTCGCGCTGGGGCGCGCTGGCCAGGACCGTCGGCCTGCACCTGTTTCCCGCGGACCCGCTCGAGGTCGTCGAGGTGATCACCACTCCCCTCACGGACGGAGCCGTCCGCGAGGCGACGGAGCGCTTCGTGGCGGGCCTGGGGCTCGACGCGGTCGCCCTGCCCGACCGGCCGGGCTTCATCGGTGGCGCGCTGACCATGGCGTACTTGAACAGCGCCGTGACGATGTACGAGCAGCGCTACGCGTCGCGTGAGGACATCGACGCGGCCATGACCCTGGGCTGCGGGCTGCCGATGGGGCCGCTGACACGGCTCGACGCCATCGGTTTGGACGTGGCCCACGATTCGCTGGAGGCCCTGTACACGCGTACCGGCGACCGCCAGTACGCGCCCGCCCCGCTCCTTTCCCACTATGTGGCGGCCGGACTGTTCGGCCGGAAGTCGGGGCGCGGGCTCTACGACTACTCCGCGGAGCGCGGGTCCGGCGCCCCCGCAGCGCGCCAGGGCGCCGCGGCCGCCCGCCCGATACGGACGATCGGTGTGGTGGGGTCGGGCACGATGGGCGCGGGCATCGCCGAGGTGTGTGCGCGGGCCGGTCACCCGACCGTCCTCGTGGCCCGCAGCGAGGCGAAGGCGAAGGGCGCGCTGCTGGCCGTCGAGCGTTCGTTGGGCAAGGCGGTGACGCGCGGCAAGCTGACGTCCGCCGACCTGGAGGCGACCATGGGCCGCCTGACCGGGGCCTCTCAACTGGAAGCGCTGGACGGCTGTGATCTCGTGATCGAGGCCGTCGTGGAGGAACTCGCCGTCAAACGAAGGCTGTTCGCCGCGCTGGGGCCCCTCTGCCGCCCCGACGCGGTACTCGCCTCGTCCACGTCGAGCCTGCCCATCATCGAGTGCGCGACCGCGTCCGGACGACCCGAGAACGTCCTCGGCATGCACTTCTTCAACCCGGCACCGGTCATGCGCCTGGTCGAGGTGGTCCGCACGGCGCTCACCTCCGACGAGACCGTCGCCACCGCCCACACGCTCGCCACCGCGCTCGGCAAACAGCCGGTGGGGTGTGCCGACCGGGCCGGTTTCATCGTGAACGCGCTGCTGTTCCCGTTCCTCAACCGGGCGATCGGCATGGTCGAGGGGCATGCGGTCGCCCCTGAGGACGTCGACCGCGTGATGACCGGCGGCCACGGCCATCCGATGGGGCCCTTGCGGCTGCTCGACGTCGTGGGTCTGGACGTCTCCCTGCAGATCCAGCGCACGCTGCACCAGACCTTCCTCGAACCCTCGCTCGCCCCCGCGCACTATCTGGAACACCTGGTCGGGGCGGGCCACCTGGGACGCAAGACCGGGGTGGGATTCCTCAACCACGCCCGGGGATGACGCCGAACGCCCGTGGGGTGCGGCGCGACCGGTCGGTCGCGCCGCACCCCACGGGCGTTCTCCGCCGCCTTGCCCAGGAGATGTCGTCGGCCTCGCAGCTCAGGCGACTTCGTCCACCTCGAACTGCAGGTCTATCGGCAGCTGTTGGCGACCCCCTATGTTCAACTTCCGGTACGCCCTGGTCAGATGCTGCTCGACCGTGCTCACCGTGACATAGAGGCGTGAGGAGATGTCCCGGTTGGTGTAGCCACGGGCCGCGAGGGCGGCGACCTTCTTCTCCGAGTCGCTCAGTTTCGCGTCCCGGATGTCCACCGGCGCGTTCCACGCGGTGGTGCCCCAGCTGTTCACATCGTGTTCCTGGTCGATGCGGGCGCGCAGGGGCTGGGCGCCGCACTCCGTCGCCAGCTCCCAGGCCCGCCTTGCCGCCATCGCCGCCTGGTCGCAGTCGCCCAGTTGCTTGTGCGCGTCGCCGAGGTCGCACATGGCGCGGGCCAGTTCCAGACGGTCACCGGCGAGCCGCAGTTGCGCCACCGCGCGGGTGAGCAGCGGCAGTCGCTCGTCGCCGCCGACGGCCGCGCCGAGGATGCGGTGGGAGATCCCGCGGGTGCGCAGGTTGTTGCCTCCCACCCGGGCGATCTGCTCCATGACGAGACGCTCCGCCTCCTTGCGCTCCCCCAGCCTGAGGAGCACCTCGGCGACGTCGCCGCGCCAGGGAAGCCACGCGGGCTGGTCCGCTCCCCAGCGCCGGGCCTGCTCGCCCACGGCCACGAAGTCCTCGAGCGCCGCGTCCAGCCGGTTGATGGCCAGGTGGTGGTGGCCTCGGGCCCGGCGGTAGACGAGCCCGTAGGCACTGCCGTACACCGCGCTGGGCACCGGCTGGTTGAGTCGGCGCGCGCTGCCCTCGATGTCGCCGAGCGCGATCTGCGCCATCACCTGAAGCGAGATGAGACCGCTGACCAGCACGCTGTCCGTGCCCTCGACGATGCGGGCGATGCCGGCCTGCGTGTACTTCTGCGCGCACCCCGGATTGCCCTGGGCGAAGGCGACTTCGGCCCGCAGCCCGGCGAACAGGGCGGACCAGCCGTCGGCGCCGTGCCGCTCCGCGCTCTCCAGGAACGACTCGCTCCAAAAGCCCGCCTTCTGGGTGTTCCCCGAGAAGAGCAGGCACTTGATGGCGCTGGCGATGGGCTCGAGCGTGGCGTCCGTGAGGACGGTGTGCCGCAGGAGCTCTTCAGCGGCGATCACGTAGTCGTCACGGTTGAGACCGAGCGAGAGGCTCCACGGCTGGTCGAGGACCGAGCGCTCCAGGTTCGGCGTCAGGACGACGGAGGATCCGCCGCCGCCCACCTTGGGCGGCCCGAGCACGCCGCCCTCGGCCCAGGGGTAGCGCGCCTCCACGAGCTGGGCGAGGGCGCTGTCCGATCCCACCCGGGTGTCGACGGCGGCGCCCTCCGCGCCCCCGGCCCGCGCGGCCTCGTACGCGAGGGTCCGCGCCTTCGTCATGACCTCGAACGCCTCCTCGACCCGGCGGTGTACGAGGAACAGGTCGACGATCGCCATCAACTGACGGGTCGGCACCTCACCGGCGTGGATCGCCCGCAGCAGGCCCTCGGCCACCTTCTCCGCCGCCGAGGGATGGTTGCGCCGGAGGATCACCGCGGTGCGCACCCTGATCTCGATGCGCTGCACCGGATCGCCGCAGAGCCGGTACGCCAGGTCCAGGAAGTCGACCGCGAGATCGTCCACGTCGTCGGCGAGCACCTCCTCGGCGGCGTCCCTGAGCACGGTCACCGCCCACTCCTCGTCACTGTGCCCGGCCGCGAGCAGGTGCGCTGCCGCGGTGGCCGCCGTGGCGCCCTGCCGGTGCAACAGCTCGGCGGCCCGGTGGTGGAGGTGGCGCCTGTGCTCGGGGGCCATGCCGTCCAGAACGCCTCTGCGCACCGCCGGATGCCGGAACCGGTTGTCGACGATCACGCGGGCCGCCCGCAAGGCGCGCATGGCCTTCGTCGCGACGGCGTGCGGCAGCTCGCAGAGCTCCGTGAGCAGGTCGTGCGCGGCGAGATCGTCGAGCACGGCGAGGCCGTCGGCGACCTTGCCGGCCATCGGGCCGCTGCGCTCCAGACAGATCAGCACCGCGTGCGCGAAGGACTCGCCGACCAGCGGATCGCCCGACTCCTTCTGCTCGGCGAGGTGGTCCGCGATCGGCCCCTCCTCGTGCAGGGCGCGTACGAGTAGGGGGTTGCCTCCGGTGAGCGCGTAGACGTAGTCGAGCAATTCCTCACTCATCGGCGTGTCCGGTTGCAGATGCGCGAGGAGTTGGGCCGTACCCGACCGGTCGAGGCAATCCACCCTGATGCGCTCGAAGTTGGGCTGGCGCAGGAATTCGGTGCGGTACCCGGCGTCCTGCTGCCGGTAGTAGAGGACGTCACCGAAAGCCAGTAACAGCCGTGTGGACCGCGAATTGCCCGCGATATGGAGCAGATACTCGAGGGACTCGTTGTCGATGTGCTGGAGATCGTCCACACCGATCACCACCAACCGGTCGCGTGCGACCGTGTGCAGGGCGGCGCAGAACTTCCGCATGCGGACGGCGCGCCCGGACGTCGGGCTGCCACCCGGGCCGAGGGGCCCGCCCGTGGCGAGGGGTCCACCCTGACCGAGGGACCCGACCGAGCCCGAGTATCCCTCCAGGCCATAGGCGGCGGCCGCCGCCTCCTCCGCCAGGAGCCGGTGCAGTTCCCGCTCGACCTCGGTCGGCAGCCCTGCCCCGAGCAGCAGCTGGCGCAGGACGCCCAGCGGCTCCATGGATTCCGACGGTATTCCTGTCGCCCTCAGGACGACCGCATCGCCTTCCAGGGCGCGCGCTGCGACAAATTCCAGCAGTTCAGTCTTCCCGCAGCCCGCAGGGCCCTCGATGACGATGGTTCTTGCTCTATTGGATGCACAGTCAACCAGGGCAGACTCAAGTCTTATGACTTCCGATTCCCTGTCGATCAGCATCAGAAAGCTCAACCCCCGACTTTCGACTGACCACGGCGCGCATCCCCCACCTTCCACCGGCCGAGCAGCCGGAGCCACACATGGTTTACAACAGGCATTACGGAGTGACGTGGGGGAATCTTTACCGCGGTCTTCCAATTGATTAGTCAACGACGCCAGCTGTGCACCACACCGTCCGATGAAACCCTTGTGGTAGTGCGCCTGTCAACCATCGACCTTGCGCCACGCGATCACCGTGCGCAATCGATTTCGATCACATAAAATCACCCATACGCCAATCAAAACCCCAGGCGAGACGGCTGGTCAGGGTAGCGGATCACGCAAAGCGCCGACAGTCCCAGCAGGTACGGCGCTACTTTTTCGTTAAAATCGAGAAGAGCTCGGGGCATCCGGCACCGCCCACCCCACTCCGCCCGGTGTGACACTCCGTGATTGATGAAATGACCGAAAAGGAAACGCATCGCGGACGCATAGGGGGAGTGACCATCGAACTGCGGTCCCGCCCCACACCGATAAGGGGGTCGAGCCCGCCGTTAGGGGTTCCCCCAGGTCGATCGGTCTTCCTAGCGTCGAGTTGCCTCCACACGGACGAGCGACCAGGAGAAGATCGTGACCGCCCAGCAGGGAGCATTCACTACCGGAATTCGCGGCACCGGTTCATTCCTCCCGGTCGACAAAGTGTCCAATGGACTCGTCGCCGATCGAGCCGGTGTGACCGCGGAGTGGATAGTCCGCAAGACCGGCATACGAGAACGCCGGTACGCCTCCGACCACGAGGCGACGTCCGACCTGGCCGTCGCCGCGGCCCGGGCCGCCCTCGCCGACGCCGACATCACCGCTGGTCAGCTCGGCTGGATCGTGGTGGCGACGTCGACTCCCGACAGCCCTCAGCCCGCCACCGCGAGCCTGGTGCAGCACCGCATCGGCGCCGTCGACGCGGCCGCGTTCGACATCAACGCCGTGTGCAGCGGATTCGTCTTCGCACTGGTCACCGTGGCCCGCCTGCTCGCCGCCGATCCGGCAGGGGCCCCGCGGTTCGGGCTCGTGGTGGGCGCGGACGTGTACTCACGCATCATCGACCCGTCCGACCGGCGCACAGCCGTCCTGTTCGGCGACGGCGCGGGAGCGGTGGTGCTCGGCCCGGTGCGCGCGGGTCACGGCATCATCGGATCGCACCTGACCACCTTCGGGCGCCATCACGACATGATCAAGGTCCCCGCCGGAGGCAGCCGCCTGCCCGCCTCCGAGAAGACCCTCGCGTCGGGTGACCACTTCTTCCAGATGCAGGGGCGTGCCGTGCGGGAGTTCGTCACGGACGAACTCCCCGCCGCCATCGACCGGTTGCTCCTCACCTGCGGCACGGACCCCGCCGCCGTGGACCACTTCGTACCGCATCAGGCCAACGGAGCCATGCTGGCCGACGTGCTCCCCCACCTCGGCCTGCCCCGCGCACGGGCCCATCTGACCGTGGCCGAACACGCCAACACGGGCGCGGCCTCCGTACCGCTGGCCCTGGACACGGCTCGGCGCGCGGGCTCCTTCGGCGACGGCGAGACGCTCCTGCTCGCCGCGTTCGGCGGCGGCATGTCCATCGGGACCGCCCTGATCCGCTGGGACGCCCTACCTCACTTGCGCAGCCAGTGCCCCGCACCGGTCAGCCAGTCAGCGAACAGGCCCTCGTCGCCCAGGACTTCGATCCCGTCGGCCGCGACCGGCGAACGGCGCTGGTAGAGCAGGAGCAGCAGGTCCGTGAGCGGACCCCGTACGGCGGTGGTCGCCTTGCCGTGGGTGTGGCGCCAGGTGAACGGCTCGCCGGTGAGGTCGATCAGCCACTCCCCCGTGCCCTCCGGAGCATCGGTGGCGTGGAAGTGGAGGCCGCGGTCGGGCCCGATCAGCGCGCGCCGCACCTCGGCCGACTCGTACGCCTGCGGCAGCGTGCTGAACTCGATCCACTCGTCGAGGCCGTCGACGGCGACCTCCGCGTCCAGCGTGTACTTCGCGCCGACGGCGGCGGTCGCGTCGAAGCGGTGCACGACGGTCTCGAACGTCATCCGGCGCGCCCAGAACTCCGGTGTCCCGCCCGGTGCCACGGTCCAGATGGGGACGTCCGGGTCCGTGGCGCGCAGCGTGTCCGCGAAGAGCTCGGCCCCGTCCGTCAGCCACTGCGAGAGGGTGGCGAGGTCGTCGCCCTCGTCGGGCGTGACGTCGTTGACCTGGTCGTCGGAGACGGGCCCGGTGGCCCGGGTCCGCACGATCGTCTCGGCCCAGCGGTGCGCGCCGCCGACGTGGCGCAGCAGGTGGGCGAGGGTCCAGCCGGGGCACCCCGGCACGGGCGCGGCGCGGTCGGCGCCGGCCACGGCCGAGGTCAGCAGGGCGGTCTGGTCGAGGATGCGGGCGGCGTAGCGGTCGTGGACCGCGCTCGGGCTCGGACGCGTCATGGCGTCACGATAGACCACCGATCGCAGGCTACTGGGCACGAACCAGGGGCTGTTGAGGACCGCGGAGAAGGTGCGGTACGGGGAGTGGCCAGGGGTCGCACCCGGTTCCCGGCCCGCGCCGGATCCCATGGACCGGCTCATGTCGCCGACACCCCCGCCGACGTCGCGAGGAACTGTGTCGCCGCCAGCTCCCCGTACAACGGATCCGCCGCCACCAGTTCGGCGTGCGTACCCGTCGCGCGGACGCCTCCCACGTCCATCACCACGATCCGGTCGGCCAGCGTCACCGTCGACAGGCGGTGCGCCACCACGAGGACCGTCACCTCACGGGCCACCTCCGCCACGACGTCCCGCAGGGCCAGTTCGTTGACCGCGTCGAGCTGCGAGGTCGCCTCGTCGAGCAGGAGCAGCCGCGGCTTCCGCAGCAGCGCCCTGGCGATCGCCACCCGCTGCCGTTCACCGCCGGAGAGCTTGGAGCCCCGGTGTCCGACGACCGTGTCCAGGCCCTCGGGCAGCCGCGCCACCACGGCGTCGAGACGAGCGCGCACGAGGACGTCGTCGACGTCGGAGTCGGTGGCGCCCGGCGCCCCGAAGAGGAGGTTCTCGCGCAGCGTGCCCGCGAGGACGGGCGCGTCCTGCTCGACGTACCCGATGGTGGCCCTGAGTTCGGCGAGCGGCCACTCCTGGACGTCCCTGCCGTCGACCAGGACGCGGCCGCCCGAGGCGTCGTAGAACCGCTCGATCAGGCCGAACACGGTGGTCTTGCCCGCGCCGGAGGGGCCGACGAACGCGGTCATGCCGGGCCCCGGCACGTGGAAGCTCACGCCGTGATGGACGTACGGAAGGTCCTCGCGGTAACGGAAACGCACGTCCTCGAAGACGACGGAGGCGGCGCCCGCCCGCGCCTGCCCCACCGGCTCCCCCTCTTCCGGCCCGTCCACCTCCTCCGTCTCCAGCCGCTCCGCCTGCACGATGCGGGCGACGGCCGCCGAGCCCACCTGGTACTGCGATGCCGCCTCGACCAGGCGCGAGACCGGGTCGATCAGATAGAAGAGGAAGAGCAGGAAGGCCACCAGCGTCGCGATGGAGATGGCCCCCGACGCGACCCGCGCGCCGCCGATGCCGAGCACCGCGAGGAACGACACCTGCACGGCGAGCCCGACCGAACTCCACGCCACCGACTGCCACTTGGCCGACCGGACGCCGTGCCGCCACGCCTCCTGGGCGGCCTCCTGCACGGCGGCGGCCTCGCGCCGTTCGGCACCGGACGCCTTGAGGGTGCGGAAGGCGCCGAACGCCCTCTCCAGCGCGGTCGAGATCGTGCCGACCGCCTCCTGGGCGCGCTGTGTCGCCTGCGCGATCTTCGGCATGACCAGGGCCGTCGCGCCGCCGATGAGCACGATCACGCCCAGCGTGACGCCGAGCAGGACCGGGTCCATCAGCGCCATCATCACGATCGTCGCGATGAAGGTGAGCCCACCGGAGGCGGCGGACACCACGGACTGGGTGGTCACCGCGCGCAGCAGCGTCGTGTCCGAGGTGACCCGCGACATCAGGTCGCCCGGCTGGGTGCGCTCCACCTCCGCGAGGCGCAGCCGCAGCAGCCGTCCGATGAGGGTGCGCCTGGCCGCGAGCACCACGGACTCGGCGGTGCGTTCCAGGACGTACGCGCCGACGGACTCGATCGCGGTGCCGAGCAGCACGAGCCCGGTGAGGAGCAGCAGGATGCCGGTGATCGACTCGTCGGTGCCGAGCCGCTCCACGAGCGACTTGGCCGCCAGGGGCTGGGCGAGCCCCGACGCCGCGCCGATCAGCGTGAAGAGCGCGCCGAGCGCCACGGCACCGCGGTGCGGCCGGAAGTGGCGGTACAGGACGCGCCAGGTCTCCCTGGCGGGCAGGCGTTCGGTCGTCTTGAGGGTGGAGGCGGGGGCGGCTCTCGCGGAGTCCGGGGCTGCGTCGGTCACGACTGACAGGACGCGCCGGACAGTGATCCACCTGACTGGCGCGGTACGCGTCTCCCGACGGGCGCTCGTACAGGGTTACGAGGGTTAGCTGCCCCGCATGATTCGTCCGGCGCTTCACTACCCCGGATGTCGACGGAGAGTTAGACGATCTGTCGAAACCGGTGCAGTGACGATTCTGCACGGCGACCGTGGCACGGGGCGGGCAGTCGGGCTCGCGGCGGTGAAGGACGCGAGTGGGAGTGGAGCGGCGTGCGAGTACGGGGAGACGGGGCGGGCGATGCCCGGCGGGAGCGGTCCGGGCCGAGGACCGGCGGTCCGATGGAGCGAGCCCTGTCCGGGCGGCCCCTCGCCGGGCGGATCCTGGTCGGCAGGACCGAGGAACTGGGGGCGCTGCGCAGGCTCCTCGCGCAGCGCCGCCTCGTCACGGTGGTGGGTGGTGCGGGAGTGGGCAAGAGCCTCCTCGCCGCACACGCGGCCGCCGCGGTCGGCGGCTCGCTCCCGGACGGTGTGGTGCGCGTGCGCTGGTGGGACGGCGGGCCCGGACGGCGCAGGACGGTGGCACAAGCGGTGGCCGAGGCACTGGACGCGGCGGTCGAGGGCACCGGCGCCGCGGTCGGCGTCACGGACCTCGTGGCACGGCTGCGGTCGCGCCGGATGCTGGTGGTGCTCGACGACTTCGACCCGGTGCGCGCGGACTGCGTCCACCTGGTCCACGCGCTCCTGGACGGTGCTCCGGGCGTACGGATCCTCGCCGCGGGCCGCCATCCGCTCGGCCTCGGCGACGAGGCGGTCCTGCGCCTGGGCCCACTCGCCCTCACACCGTCCGGCGCCGACGGCGCGGAGCTCGCCCCCGCGGTCGCGCTGTTCCTGGAACGGGTACGGGCGGCACGGCACCGGGCCGCGTCCGGGGGTCGGCAGTCGCCTCCCCCCCGGGGTGCCCGGTGCGCCGGGTGACGACGCCGACAGGGACACCGAAGGCGATGCGGGAGTACGACGGTTGCGGGGCGCGGTGGCACGGGCGCGGCGGGGGCGGGCCGCGTGGGCGATCCCCCGTAAACGGGGGCGGGAGGTTCCTGGGGCGGAGCGCGAAGCGTCGGGGGCGCGGAGAGGTGAAGCCGGGGGTCCGTCGACGGGCGGGCCCTCGGGCGCGTCGGAGCCACGGGGACACGGGGCTGGGCGACCACCGACGCCCGGTCCTTCGGACACGCCGGTGCGACACGGCACCGAATCGCCGAAGCGCGGCGGCGAGCGGCCGCCTCCGGCGGGTGCCGCGGGTCCACCGGTGGACGGCGGTGCACGACGGGAAGCGCCCCGCCCCTCCGCACCGCGGTTCGGCGACGCGGATCGCGATGACGCGGCCCCCTCCGTACCCGCGGACGCGGAGCCCGTCGTACGACCGGACTCGACGCCTGCGCCACACACTCACGCGGACACGCATCTCACCGCGCCCACAGAACCAGAACCTCCCGTACGACCGGACGCAGCGCCTGCCCCACACGGCGACGCCGCGCCTGCCCCTCACGCGGACGCGGGGCCCCTCGTACGCGGAGCAGCCGCAGAGCTCCGCCTGTCCGGGCCCCGGAGTGGCGAGCCCGCCCCGGGCGATCGCCCGGAACCCGCCGAACCCTCCGCCGACGAGCTCCGTATCGCCCTCCACATCTGCCGCCGCCTCGAAGGCGTCCCCCTGGCCATCGAGTTGGCGGCCGCGCAGGTCGCCGAGTACTCGATGGTGCAGCTCGTGCGGATGCTGGACGCCGGGCAGGGCTGGCTCGGCGTGCCGGACGCGCCGCTGCGCAGGCACCGGTCGCTGCGTGCCGCCGTGGGCGCGGGATACGCGCTCTGCGAGCCCACCGAGCGCACCACTTGGGCGCGGCTCAGCGTCTTCGCAGGGGACTTCGACGAGGACGCCGCGGTGTTCGTGTGCTCGGGCGGCGGTCTCGGCGCCGAGGAGGTGCCGGTCTGTCTGGCCCGCCTCGTGCTCGCCTCCGTCCTGACGCCGGTCCGCGATCCGGGCGGCGTGCTGCCTCCGCGCTACCGCATGACGGAGGCGGCCCGAGGCTTCGGCGCCGAACGGCTCCAGTCCGCGGGCGAGACGGCCGCCGCCGTCAGCCGTCATCTGTACTGGTACGCGAACATCGCATCGAGCGCCCACCACTTGTGGAGCACGGGCCTGCACGAACAGGCCACGACGCTCGTCCGCGAGGAGGAGGACAACCTGCACGCCGCGCTCGCCAGACAGCCCCACCGCGCCGACGAAGCGACCGCTGCGCTCGCCGTGGCCGTGGACCTGTGGTTCTGGTGGGCCGTCTGCGGCCGGGCTGCCGAGGGGCGCGAGCACCTGCGGCGGCTGCTGCCGGTGGGCCGGGCCGACACCCGGCTGTGCGGTCAGGCGCTGTGGCTGGCGGGCTGGCTCGCCGTGTGCGTCGACGCGCCGGACGCCGCCGAACTCCTCGGCCAGGCATGGCGCGTGGGCATGCTCGCGGGGGACGACGCCACGATCGGGCGGGTCTCGCACGTCCTCGGCGCGGTCGCCCTGGAGGAGGGCAGGACGGAGCGGGCCATCGCCCACTTGTGGGAGGCCGCCGACACCATTCCCGTGCACGCGGAGCACGGCCCGCCCGCCGCCGTGAGCTGGGCGCTCCTCGCCGTGGCCCAAGCGAAAGTCAGCCCCGCCGACGCCCGGCGCAGCATCCGTCGCGCGTCGGCGGGCCCGCAGCCCCGGCACGACGTATGGACGCGGTCCATGACGCAGTACGCGCAGGCCCTCGTCGACCATCGGCGCGGGCGCCGCAGTCGTGCCTGGCGCCGTGCGCACAAGGCGCTCGCCGGGGCGATCGGGGTGGCGGGCGCCGCCAGGACCACCGCGCCGGGCAAGGCGGACGGCACGACGGGGGCAGCCGGTGCCGGTCCTGCCGCCGCCATGATGACCGGCCCGCCCGGAGCCGCTCTCATCCATCAACTGATCGCGGACATCGAGGCGGGACCACCACCATCCATCTGACCTTCGCACCCAGTGCGGGGCGGTGTCGCGCGGCGGCCGCCGCGGTCGAAGAAGTCCGCGAGGGGCAGCGTCGCCGCGCCCACCGTGACCGCGTCCGGGCCGAGTTTGCCGAGGTCTATGGTGACGCGGGCGGCGGGGTGGCGCAGGGCGTACGCGTCGGCGTACTCCCGTACGGCGGGCAGGAGACGGGGGCCGAGTTGGAGGCCCGCCCAGCCGCCGACCAGGACGCGTTCGGGGCCGAAGAGGTTGACGAGGTCGGAGATGCCCGCGCCCAGGTACTCCGCGGTCTCGTCGAGCACGGCCAGCGCGACGGGGTCGGGCCTGCCTCCGTCCTGGGGATACGCGGCGGCGAGCAGGGCGCTCACGCCGGTCTCCTCGTCGGCGCCCGGGGGCAGTTGGCCACCGGCCTCCTGCCACCGCTCCAGCAGCGCCTCGGCTCCCGCGTACGCCTCCAGGCACCCGCGGGCCCCGCAGCGGCACCTGCGGCCCCGGACGCTCACGGTGAGGTGGCCCCACTCGGCGGGGCCGCCGCGTGCACCGCCGTGGAGGACGCCGTCGGTGACGACGCACGCGCCCACGCCCGAGCCGACCAGGACGATCGCCGCGTCCCGCGCACCGCGCCCGCCGCCGCACCACATCTCCGCCTGGCCGAGCGCCCGCGCGCCGTTGTCGACGAAGTAGGCCGTGCCCGGGGGGAGTTCGACGGCCTCGCGCAGCATCATCTCCAGCGGGACGGCGTCCCAGCCGATGGTCTGGCCGTGCACCACCGTGGCGCCCGACGCGTCCCGGTCGACGATCCCCGGCACACCCACGCCCACGCCGATCAGGTCACCGCCACCCGCCGCACCACTGCCCGGCGCCCCGCCGCCCCGTGAGCCCCCACCCACCTCCGTGACGCCGTCCCTGATGTGACGCACGATCAGTTCGACGTCGTGGCCCGAGTCCGTCAACGGGCTTTCCGTGCAGGCCAGTTCGGTGAGCGCGAGGTCGAGCGCCGCCACACGCACCCGTGTCTCCCCCACGTCGACGCCGATGAGGCGGCCGCTCGACGGGGCGACGCGCAGGAGCGTACGCGGGCGGCCGCCGTCGGACTCGACGACTCCCGCCTCCTCCAGGAGGCCGTCCGCGGCGAGTTCGGCGACGACGTTGCTCACGGATCCCGAACTCAGTCCGGTCGCGGGGCCGAGCGCCTGACGGCTCATCGGCCCGCCGAAGTACAGCCGCCGCAGCACCGTGGCGCGATTGCCCACGCGCAGGTCGCGCACCGTCCGACTGCCCCGCTCAGCCATGTGACTCCTCTCCGGTCGGCAACATACCCGCGCGCTGACATCACGAGAGGCACGGATCCGGCATGCGCGGAAGCCCAGCCGCGGCCGCGATCGAGACGGTGCCAGTGGCGCCCCCAAGAATCAGGTGGGTCCGAACCGACCGTTCGCCCATACTGCCCCGATGTACACCGACGCCGACGCCGCCGCCCTCTACGACCTGCTCAACCCGTGGGACGGCACACGCCACCGCTCCGACGCCTTCTACAACGACCTCGTCCTGCGGGCCGACGCCGTCCTCGACGTGGGCTGCGGCACCGGAGCCATGCTGCACCAGGCACGCGCGCGTGGGCATGCGGGACGGCTCGTCGGTCTCGACCCGTCCGCCGCCATGCTCGAACGCGCACGTCGGCGCGCGGACATCGAGTGGATGCACGGCACGGCATCGGACGCCTCCTGGGACCGGGAGTTCGACCTGGCGACGATGGTCAGCCACGCGTTCCAGTGCCTGGTCGGCGACGACGAACTGCGCGCGTCGCTCAGCGCCGTGCACGCCGCGCTGCGCGGCGGCGGACGCTTCGCCTTCGAGACCCGGTATCCGGGGGCCAGGGCATGGCAGGAGTGGAACCCGGCGCACGCGCGGGACCTCGTGGACGCGGCGGGGCGTGCCGTGCGGGTGTGGCACGAGGTGGAAGAGGTGGCCGGGGACGTGGTGACGTTCACCGAGTCCGTCGGCCGTCCCGACGGCGGCGTGCTGCGGGTCGACCGCACGAGCCTGCGCTTCCTCGACGTCGCGGGGCTCGGGGACTTCCTCACCGATGCGGGGTTCACCGTCGAGGCCCAGTACGGGGACTGGGAGCGCGGCCCCGTCACCGCCGACAGCCGCGAGATCGTCACGGTCGCACGGCGGACGTGACGTCGCTCGGCGCCGGACTCGGGCGCAGGACACCCGCCGTGCAGGCGGCGACCACGCAGAACGCCACCGGCAGGAAGAACGTCAGGTTGAGCGGGACGAAGTGGGTCAGCGGTCCGATCACGGCGGGGCCCGCCAGCATGCCGAGGTAGCCGAGTCCCGCGACGCGCGAGACGTTGACGCCCGCCGCGTCCCGGTCGGCGTGGCCCGCGGCGCTGAAGAGCTGCGGTATGCAGCCGGAGAGTCCCGCGCCGAAGACGGTCCAGCCGATCAGGGCCATCGGGACCCACGGGGAGAGCGCGGTCACGGTGAGACCGACCGCGGCCACGCCCGCGCCGTAGCGGAGGACGGCGACCGGGCCGAAGCGGGCGGCCACCCGGTCGGCAAGCAGTCTGCCCACCGTCATGGCGGTGGCGAAGGCTCCGTAGGCGAGGGCAGCGGTGGCGGCGGGCGCGTCGAGGACGTCGCGCGCGTGCAGCACGCTCCAGTCGTTGGCGACGCCTTCGCAGAGCATCAGCATCAGGGCGAGGGCGGCGAGGAACCAGATCCGGCGGGGAGTGCGGCGCTTGACCGGCACCGTCGCTCTCGCATCGGCGTCCGGGCCCGCACCGCTCTCCCTGTTCGCGTCGTCGCCCGCCGCGCGCTCGGCGCGGAGCAGCGCCGGGGCGGCCAGCACGGCGGCCGCGAGACCGGCGACGGCGATCACGGCGAGCGTCACCGCGGGGCTCCAGCCCCAACTGAGCGTACGGGCCCCGACCAGGGCCGCGAGGACACCGCCGATGGAGAACGTGGCGTGGAAGGCGGACATGACAGGCCGCCGGTAGCCGTGTTCGACCTGGACGGCGTGCGCGTTCATGCTGACGTCCAGGCAGCCGTTGCCGAAGCCGAGCACGAGGAGCGCCGCGCCGAGCGCCCCGACGTTGGTGGCGACGCCCGGCAGCACCAGCGCGGCGCTGCACAGCGCGGCACTCACCGGGACGACGGTCCGCGCGCCGATCCGGTCCGTGAGCGGCCCGACGATCTGCATCCCCACGAAGGCGCCCGCCCCGAGCAGCAGCAGGAGCCAGCCGAGCACGGCGTGGCTGATCCCCGCGCGGTCCTCGATCGCGGGGATGTGGACGATCCACATCCCCATCAGGAAGCCGTTCAGGGCGAAGTAGCCGAAGGTGGCCCGCCGTGCGCCCCGCAAGGTGCTGTCCACGCTGTTCTCCACGGTCTTCATGCGTCTCTCTCCCGCGACTACCTGCCGTCCTGTCCACTTCTCCCGAACGAACATAACGAACAACATTCATGTTCGGAAGTTTGATTTCCGAACACACATGATGTTTGATGTGGGAGTGGCCAGTACAGATCGACTGCGGCAGATCACGGACGCCGTGCGCGCGGCGGGCCGTCTCGGCGTCGCGGAGCTCGCCGGGCTCACGGGCGCTTCGGAGATGACCATCCGGCGCGACCTGGAGACGCTCGCCGACCAGGGCGTCCTGGAGCGCTACCGGGGCGGCGCCCGCAGCCTGTTGCTGCGCGGCGAGGAGCCGCCCTTCGCGCTGCGGGAACACGACGGCATCGAGACCAAGCGGCGCATCGCCGCCGAGGTCGCCGGGCTGATCGCCGACGGCGAGTCCGTCGTCGTCGACAGCGGCACGACCTGCCTGGAAGTGGCCCGCGCGCTGGCGCACCGCAGGGTGACCGCCATGCCGCTGTCCCTGCACGCGGTGCACGCGCTGACCGGCGCGCCGCAGGTGACGCTGCTCGTGCCCGGCGGCAGGCCGCGCCCCGGCGAGCTGGCGCTCACGGGACCGCTGACCACCGCGTCACTGGCGGCCCTGCGCTTCGACACGGCCGTCATCGGCTGCTGCGGGCTCACCGCCTCGGACGGCCTGACCGCCTACGACCTGGACGACGCCGCCGTGAAGCGCGCTGCGATCGGCTCGGCACGCCGGGTCATCGCCGTCGCGGAGGCGGCCAAGCTCTCGCGTACCGCCCTGGCCTTCGTCGCACCCGCCACCGCCCTGCACGCCGTCGTCACGGACGTCACGGCGCAGGACGAGGAGACCGACGCGCTGGCCACGGCGGGCGTGACCGTACGAAAGGTATGACCTGACCCCATGATCCTCTTCGACATGTTCGGCGTCATCGCGCGCCACCAGTCACCGGACGGCAAGGACCGCGTCGCCGCGATCGCGGGCGCCCCCGACACCGCCTTCTGGGACGCCTATTGGGGGCTGCGCCAGCCGTACGACCGCGGGGACGTGACAGGCCCCGCGTACTGGCGCCGGGTGGCCGATGAGCTCGGCACGGACTTCGACGAGCGGCGGATCGCGCAGCTCGTCGAGGCCGACATCGCCAGTTGGAGCGCCGTCGAGGAGACCATGGTCGCGCTGATCGAGGAACTCGCGGCGGCGGGCAGGCCGATCGCGCTCCTGTCCAACATCCCCGAGGAGCTGGCCGCCCACTACGAAGAGCGGCATTCCTGGCTCAAGCGCTTCCAGGTGCGCGCCTTCTCCTGCCGCATCGGCCACGCCAAGCCCGAGCCCGGCGCCTATCTCTGGTGTCTGGAGGCCCTGGGCGCCGCACCGGACGACGTCCTGTTCGTCGACGACCGCGAGGAGAACATCCGGGCCGCCGAGGCCCTCGGTCTGCGCGGGCACCTCTTCACCTCTCCCGCGAACCTGAGGGAAGCGCTCGGCCTCAGCGTGTGATCGCGCCGAACAGGGCCTTCGCGCACAGGTCGCGCACTTGTTCCCGCGTCAGGCCCGGCTCCTCCAGCCACTCCAGGCACACGGCCACCATGAAGGCGAGCCAGCCCCGTACGGCGAGGCGCAGCGCGGGCGGGTCCTGGGTGAGCTCCCCCGCGCCCGGGTCGGCGGCGAGGGCCGCGAGGATCTGCCGTTCCTGGGCGGCGAGGCCCTCCCGGTAGACCTCGCGCACCTGCGGGTCCCCCGCCGCCTCGGCCCGGTGGAACGCCCGGAAGCCGTGCGCATGGGTCTCCACGTAGCCGAGGAACGCGTCGAGTCCGGTGGTGATCTGCTCGCGCACCGGCACCCCGGGGACGGCCGCCGTCAGGCGCAACATCCGCTCGCTCTCGCGCTGCACCACGGCGGCGAAGAAGTCCCTTTTGGTCGGGAAGTAGTGGTACAGGAGGCCGCGCGAGACCCCGGCGATCTCGGCGACGCGCTCGATCCACACATCGTCGTACGGCTTCTGCGCGAACAGCCGCGACCCGACCGAAAGCAGCTGCTCACGGCGCTCCTCCGTGGTCAGTCTGCGTCGTGCGCGCTGCTGCGGTTCCACGGCCATGCAGGCACCTTACTTGACGCGAATTCAACAACGGCACCAGACTGGAAGCTCCTATTGAATCCACGTACAACAGGCCCAACGGGTCCGTCGGACAAGGGAGATGGGCACATGGCGCAGACGACGCGGCCCGCGACGGGGAGTACGAGCACCACGGGACCGGCCGGCCCTGTCGGCCCGACCGGACTCGCGAAGGGGTTCCGCAGCGCGGAGCAGGGCTGGCCCGAGCTGCACCGGATACCACACCCGCCGCGCCGCGTCCCGCTGCTCGGCGACGTGCTCGGCGTCAACGTCCGCACCCCGCTGCAGGATTCGATGCGGATCGCCGACCGGCTCGGACCCATCTTCCGGCGGAAGGCCTTCGGCAAGGAGTTCGTCTTCGTGTGGGGGGCCGAACTCGCCGCCGACCTCGCGGACGAGTCGCGGTTCGCCAAACACGTGGGGCTCGGCGTCGCCAACCTCCGCCCCGTGGCGGGCGACGGGCTCTTCACGGCGTACAACCACGAGCCCAACTGGCAGCTCGCGCACGACGTCCTCGCCCCCGGGTTCAGCAGGGACGCGATGGCGGGCTACCACCCGCTGATGCTGGACGTCGCACGGCAGCTGACCACCCGGTGGGACGAGCGGGAGGCGGCGGGCGACGCGGTGGACGTGCCCGGCGACATGACGAAGCTGACCCTGGAGACGATCGCCCGCACCGGCTTCGGCCACGACTTCGGCTCCTTCGAACGGGCCGCGCCGCACCCCTTCGTGACGGCCATGGTCGGCACGCTCTCCTTCGCCCAGCGCCGCAACGTGGTGCCGCCGCTGCTCAGCCCGCTGCTGTTGCGCGGCGCCGACCGGCGCAACGAGGCCGACATGGCCTACCTCAACCGCACCGTCGACGAGGTGGTCGCGGCCCGCCGCGCCGCCGGTGGCTCCGGTGGCGGCCAGGGCGATCTGCTCGACCGGATGCTGGAGGTCGCCCACCCCGACACCGGGGAGCGGCTCTCCGCCGAGAACATCCGCCGCCAGGTGATCACCTTCCTGGTCGCGGGGCACGAGACGACGTCCGGCGCGCTGTCGTTCGCGCTGCACTACCTGTCGCGCCACCCCGATGTGCTCGCCCGCGCGCGGGCCGAGGTCGACGAGGTCTGGGGAGCCGACGGGGAGCCCGCCTACGAGCAGGTGGCCAAGCTCCGCTATCTGCGCCGGGTGCTCGACGAATCGCTGCGGCTGTGGCCGACCGCGCCGGGCTTCGCGCGCGAGGCCGTCCAGGACACGACGCTCGGCGGCGAACACCCGATGCGCAGGGGCGCCTGGGCGCTGGTCCTCGCGACGATGCTGCACCGCGACCCGGCGGCCTGGGGCGAGAACGCGGCGGAGTTCGACCCCGACCGGTTCGCGCCGTCGGCGGTGCGCGCCAGGCCCGCGCACGTCTTCAAACCGTTCGGCACCGGCGCGCGTGCCTGCATCGGCCGTCAGTTCGCGCTCCACGAGGCCACGTTGGTCCTCGGACTGCTCTTGCGCCGCTACGACCTGCACGCCGATCCCGGCTACCGGCTGCGGATCGCCGAGCGCCTGACCCTCATGCCGGACGGCCTCACGCTGCGGCTCGGACGCCGCGCCGGGGCCGCGTAGGGGCGCGAATGTCAGACCCGTGCGCGAGAGTGGAGATGGCATCGGTGCGATGCCATCCGTGCCACCCAGCGCAGAGGAGTCACTCGACATGACCGGCACGCCGTCCGAGGAACTGCTCGCCGCCCAGGCCTGCTTGCGTCTGCTGCACACCGCGCGCGCCGCGCTCTCCGACCCCGACGCGGTCTCCGTCGCGGCGGCGGCCTCGCTGCTCGCGGGGCCGATCGCGGAGGCCGACGAGGCGCTGCGCCGCGCGGGCCTCGCGGGCAACGAGGCGGCACTCATCGACCGGATCTACGATCTCGCGCCGCCCCCGCGGACCGTGGCAGCGCCCCGCACCGAGGCCGCGACCGCGCTCCGCCCCCGCGCGCACGAGGGGAGCACGTCATGACCACGCAAGACAGCACGCCGAGCGGCAACGACTCGTACGGCCACAAGAAGTTCAAGCGCTCCAAGAGCCACTTCGCGGACCGTGTCACCGCCGACGGGCGGGACGGCTGGCCGGTCGACGCGGGCCGCTACCGCCTGGTGGTGAGCCGCGCCTGCCCCTGGGCCGGCCGGGCACTGATCGCGCGGCGCCTGCTCGGCCTGGAGGGCGCCCTCTCGCTCGCGGTCACCGACCCCATCCAGGACGACCGGAGCTGGCGGTTCACACTGGATCCCGACGGCCGCGACCCCGTCCTCGGCATCCGCTTCCTGAGCGAGGCGTACGAGGCCCGTGAGACGGGCTATCCGGGCGGTGTCAGCGTGCCCGCGATCGTGGACGTGCCGAGCGGCAAGCTGGTGACCAACGACTTCCAGCAGATCACTCTCGACCTCGCCACCGAGTGGACGGCGCTGCACCGCGATGGCGCGCCCGATCTGTATCCCGAGCCGCTGCGCGACGAGATCGACACGGTGATGGAGGGCATCTACCGCGAGGTGAACAACGGCGTGTACCGCGCGGGTTTCGCACCGGAGCAGAGCGAGTACGAGAGCGCGTGCAACGACGTGTTCCACCGCCTGGAGCTCACCTCGGAGCGCCTGGCGGGACGCCGCTATCTCGTCGGGGACACGATCACCGAGGCGGACATCCGGCTGTTCTGCACCCTGGTGCGGTTCGACGCCGTCTACCACGGCCACTTCAAGTGCAACCTGTGGAAGCTGACCGAGGACCCGGTCCTGTGGGCCTACGCCAGGGACCTCTTCCAGACCCCCGGCTTCGGCGACACCATCGACTTCGACCACATCAAGCGGCACTACTACCAGGTGCACACGGGCGTCAATCCGACCAGGATCGTGCCGCTCGGGCCCGATCCGACCGGCTGGCTGACGCCGCATCACCGGGAGGAGCTCGGCGGGCGGCCGTTCGGCGAGGGGACGCCGCCGGGTCCGGTGCCCGAGGGCGAGGAGGTGCCCGCCGCAGGACGCCCGTGACCTCAGCGGAGCACGTCGAAGACGTTCTTCTGCAGGCCGTTGGCGTACGCCTCGTGCTCGACGAGCTTCAGCTTCTGGGTGTCCTTGTCCGTGGTGCTGAAGAGCCGCTTGCCCGCACCGAGCAGCAGCGGGAAGACGAGCAGGTGGTAACGGTCGATCAGACCGGCGTCCGAGAGGGCCCGGTTCAGGGAAGCACTGCCGTGCACGATGATCGGGCCGCCCTCGGTCTCCTTCAGCGCGGCGACGTCGTCGAGCGAGCGCAGGATCGTGGTCTCGCCCCAGTTCGCCACGAGGTCGCCCTCGGTGAGGGTGGTGGAGACGACGTACTTCGGCATGACCTTGTAGTCGGCGAAGTCCGCCATGTCGGGCCACACGGGGCTGAACGCCTCGTAGCTGGTGCGGCCCATCATCATCGCCGTGGCTTCCTGCTGCTCACGGCCCTTGATCTCGAACGCCTCGGGGAGGAACTCCATGTCCTTGAAGGTCCATCCGGAGTTCCGGTACCCGGGCTCGCCGCCGGGGGCCTCCACGACACCGTCGAGCGAGACGAAGGCGGTGCTGATCAGAGTGCGCATCTAAGGTTCCTCGGTATCTCGTGTCCGGATCTCATCAGATTCGGTCGATGCGCGATTGGACCACATGTTCGACCGGTGCGCATTAACCAGCATCTATGACCTCAGGGCACGCGGAAACTCATCGGTACGACGCCGGCTCCGGGGGCTAGACGGCGCTGGACAGGTCCCAGGTGAACTTGTCGCCGCCCACCCACCGCACCGCGTCGGGGTCGTCCAGATCGTGCACCGTGATGCCCGCCATGGCGGCCGCGTCGAGGACGTCCGTGACGGTCTTGGCCTTGCCGACCACCTCCCCGTCGATCTCCACGATGCGGAACGGCGGGCTGCCGGGCTGCACGCCGAGGACCGTGATCCGGGGGTTCGCCATGTACAGGTACGCACTTTCGGTCATGTCCTGAACTCTTCCACGGTGGCCCGGGAATCCGCCTCGCCAGTCGGCCGCTCGGGCTACCCGTCGAGCAGCGCGAGGAGTTCACCCGTGCGGCCACTCAGCCGAGGATCCGCTCCACCGTCTTCAGCACCTGACCGGCCCCGTCCTCCGCGGCCATCACGCGGGCGAGATCGGCGGCGGCGTCGGCGTGACCGGGCTCGCGGACCGCGCGGCAGAGCGCGTCCGCGAGGCGTGGCGCGGTCAGCTCCTTGAAGGGGATGGGTGCGGTCGCCGCCCCCAGGGCCGCGACCCGTGCGGACCAGAACGGCTGATCGGCCATGACCGGCACCGGCACGGCGGGAACTCCCGCGCGCAGGGCTGCCGCCGTGGTGCCCGCACCCCCGTGGTGCACCACGGCCTCGACCCACGGGAAGAGCTTGGCGTGCGGCACCTCGCCGACGGTGAGGACGTCGTCCCCGGACGCGGCGAGCTCCGCGCGGCCGGACTGAAGGACTCCGCGCAGTCCGGCCGCGCGCAGAGCCGCCACCGCGATCTCGCTCAGCCGCTCGCCCTCCCCCGCGGCCATGCTGCCGAAGCCGATGAAGACCGGCGGCGGCCCTGCCCGCAGGAACGCGTCGAGTTCGGGTGGCAGGGGGCGCTCCTGGTCGTCGTGCGGCCACCAGTTCCCGACGACGTCGAGGCCCGGACGCCAGTCGGCGGGCCGGGGCACCACGGCCGCACTGAAGCCGTAAGAAACAGGCCGCCCTGCCCGCTCCTGCCGGTCCCTGACCTCCCCCGGCTTGGCGACGGGCAGCGCGAGGCGGGCACGCAGGGCGCGTACGGCGTCGTCGTACACGCGGTCGACCATGCGCAGGGAGAAGCGGCCGAGAGCACGGTTCGCGAAGCCGCCGAGCGAGCGCGTGCCGCCGATGACGGGCGGGAAGTCCCGCGTCGGGTGGACCGGCTGGAGATACGCCCCGACGGCCGGTACGTCCATGGCCTCGGCCAACTGCCAGCCGAGCGGTGCCGTGGTGGCGGAGAGAAGCAGGAGGTCGGCGCCCCGGGCCGCGGCGTCGGCGAGGCCGTCGCCCAGCTCCCGCACGAAGGCGCGGGCGGTCCGCATGAGTTCCGCGCGTCCCTGCCCGGTCGCGGGGCCTTGGCGTTCGGGCCCGCCGGGCAGCGGCCTGAAGTCCAGGCCCGCGGGGGTGACGAGCGGGGCGAAGGAGTCGTGGGTGGCGAGGGCGACGTCGTGACCGGCCTCGCGCAGCCGGGCGCCGAGGCCGGTGTAGGGCGCGACGTCCCCGTACGAACCGGCGGCGGCGATCAGGATCCTGGTCATCGGCTTCCCCGTACGCCTCTCTCTACGCGTCTCTCACCCTCAGGTTTAGGGTGAGAGTCACCCTCTTCCTCCAGCTGACCGTGAAGGTCCCCGGATGCCCGCGCATTGGCTCGTACCGCCGTACGCAGATAGTCCGCGAGCCCCGGCCGTTGCTGTGAAGACGGCACGACCAGCGCGAAGGCGCGCGGGTCGGCAGCGAAGTCGTCGGCGATGCGCACGTGCATGTCGGGCGGACAGTCGGTGAACCAGCGGGCGATGTGCAGGCGGTGCGCCTCGGCCAGCTCCCGGGCCCGCTCCCCCTCGGCCGCCTCACCGGCGTCGAAGGCGGCGAGCAGTTCGCCCCGCCAGTCGGCGGCCTCTGCCATGAGCCGCGCCCAGTCCTCCTTGGAGTGTTCGGCGGCGCTCCTCATCGCTGCCCTGTGCCCCGCGCTGTCCTGCCATTTCAGTTCGGCCTCGGTGGCGTAGCTCAGATCGAAGGTGACCTCCCCGAAGACCGCGAACCGCTCCCCGGGGCTGAGCCGCACCCCGGTCCGCTGGACCTCGATGGCCCGGTCGGCGACCTCCACCAGACGCTCAAGCTCGCCGATCCGCTCGCGCAGCGCCCGCCGCCTCGCCCTCAGGCGGTCGAGGGCACCGGCACCCGGGTCGGCGAGGATCTCGGCGGTCTCGTCGAGCGTGAAACCGAGTTCCCGGTAGAAGAGGAGCTGCTGAAGCCGGGCCAGATCGGCGTCGGTGTACAGGCGGTAGCCGCCGGTGCTGCGCTCGCTGGGGGTGAGCAGCCCGGTGCGGTCGTAGTGGTGCAGGGCACGGACGGTGACACCCGCGAATCCGGCGACCTGACCGACGGTGTAACTCATGGACCTCGCCTTTCGTCGACGTTCAGCGTGGAGCCTGACGCGACGTGAGGGTCAAGTCGGTGGCGCAGCGAGCCGGGGGTGCGCCCGACGAAGCGCCGTGCGGCTCGGGTGAGATGCGCCTGGTCGGCGAAGCCCGCCACGGCCGCGGCGTCGGCGATGCCCCGGGAGCCGCCCCCGGCCGCGAGCTGCCCGACGGCCCCGCGCAGTCGCCGCCACTGACGCAAGGTGCTGAGGGGGACACCGGCCTGCGCCGCCACAAGGGCGCGCAACCTGGCCGTCGAAAGCCCCAGGTCGGCGGCGACCGCGTCGATGCGGGCGGCTCCCGCGGCCGCTGCCCGTACGGCAAGGGGAATGCGTGGATCGACCCCCCGGGGCGCCCCCAGGGCAGCGGTCGCCTCGGCCCGCAACGCCTCCGCGTCCAGTCCGGCACGGTCCCGCGCCGCGTCGAGCAGGCGCCGGACCGTCGGCCCGTCCAGCCAGGTCGGGCCCTCGGTGTCGGCGTGCAGGCACCAGGGGTCGAGGAAGGCGGCGACGAACCCCGACGAGGCGGCGCACGTGTGCGTGTACTGGGGCGGTACGAGGACGCCCGCCCCGGACGAGGCTCCCACGAGGGCGTGGCCGCCGACGGGGAGTACGAGCTTCCAGGCGGGGTGGCGGTGCGAGGAGACCGCGTAGGCCCGACTCTCGGCGAAGAGGGTGATCTCGTCGAACGCGCCCTCGGACGGAGAGTCCGTAGGTGAAACGACCTCGTGCGGTGCTCCCGTGGGCCAGAGGCTGTCGAGGATCCCGGCCGCTCCCCCAGGACGAGCGTTCTGTTCAATACGCGCCCCGGAGCGCCGCCCGATCATCACCCCATGCCCGTCTCCGCCGCCTCGGCCCTCGCGCTCTTCCTGTCCTGCACGGCTCTCGCCCACTTCGTCTTCCCCGCGTACTTCCGCACCCTGGTCCCGCCCTGGCTCCCCTCGCCCGCCATCATCGTCGCCGCCACCGGGGTCGCCGAACTGGCCGTCGCGGGGCTCCTGTCCGTCCCGCCGACGCGGACGGCGGGCGGCTGGGCCGCGACCGCGCTGATCGCCTCTTTCCAGGTGTCCCACCTGGACGCCGCCCGCCGCACACGGTCCGCCACGCGCCTCCTGGACACTCCGTGGGGCGTGGCGGCGCGGCTCTGCGTGAACGCCGGGTATCTCGCCTGGGCCGCCGGGATCGCCCTCGGCTGAGCTCCGAACGGTCAGGCCAGCTGACGGAACAGGTCATCGCAGGCCGCCGTCTCGTCGTCGTGGCGGGCCACGGGGTGGCACGTGCCCCGCTCGTACGCGCCCACCTCCCACGCCCCGTCCTCGATCCTGCGCAGGTACATGAAGTCGGTCGGTGTGGGGGCGGGTTCGTGGACGCCCTCGATCCAGTAGTAGCCATCGGGCACGTGCGCGGCACGCAGGGCCGCGCGGAGTTCTCGAACGTCCACCAGTACCCCCGTGCCGCTATGCCGTGACCGGCGTGAGGTAGTCGTGGTCGATGAGCCACTTCACGTTGAGGCGCTGGCCCGTGCCCGGGTCGAGGAAGACCGGGTCGAGCTTGATCTGCTGTCCGCCGCCGGGCTGCTCGAACCAGGGGGCGATGCTGCCCTGCCAGACGTCGAAGGGCTTGGTGACCTCGTAGACGCGGTAGTCGCAGGCGAACGCGGCGTCCCGGGTGTTGAGGTTCTGCGGGGGCAGCGCGCGCTCCGCGTAGGAGTCACCCGCGGGCGCGAGGAACGAGCCGAACTCCGAGCCGAACCGGTCGAGCCGTTCGCCCTCGTCCAGGCGCTCGGGGTGCTTGTCGACGTGCCCGTTGACCGTGCCGAAGCCGTCGTTGGGCGGGTACTTCCAGGTGCCGGTGTCCGCGGGGCCCTCCCAGTACTTCTTGAGGAAGGACTTCGGCGACAGCTTTCCGGTCCGCTTCCAGTTCTTCAGGAGCGGGCCGACGGGGCGCTGCCACTTCTTGGGCAGCCAGGCCGGGCCGAGCCTGGCGTCTCCGTATAACGCGCCGGTGCACGGCTCGTGCGCCGCCGCGCTCGTCGTCGGGGGCGCGGGCGCGGCGGATGCCGTGGCACTCGCGGCGGGGGCGGCCGCCATGGCGGTCGCGACGCCGAGCGCGGCCAGGACGGTCCGGATCCGGATCACACGGCTGTGGTCCACTCGTCAACTCCTCATACGGGTGCGTCGTGTTGCTACGTGCGATCATCATGAATCGCTCGCACACCGTATAAGAGCGGTGGCGCTGAGTCGTCAACTCTCCTTGCCTCTGGCCTCCGTTGGCCGATTCTCGGCGCCCTCGCGGGATCGCGTGTACGCAGGGCCGCGCGGCGGACCTTGTCGGCGCGGGCGCCCACGGGGCACTGTGTCTGCCACATCCGTCACCACCGACGCACGAGGTGCAGGCATGAGCAGCGGAACAAGGGCGGCCGGGGACGCGGGGAGCGCTTGGGGGCGCCGGCGGTTCATCGGGACGCTCGCGGCGCTGGCCGCGACCGGCACGACGTCCACGGCGGCAGCCTGCACGGCGGCAGCGGTACCGGACCGGGAGCCCGGCGCCCCGGCTGCCTCACCGCGGCACCGTCCGCGCCGCGCACGGCAGTTGTTCCTCGGGACGTACACCTCGCAGGCGGGCGGCGGAAAGGGGATCGGCCTGGCGACGTACGACGACGCGACAGGGCGGATCACCGGCACGGGCACGCTGACCGGCGTGCCCGATCCCTCCTATCTGGTCCCGCACCCCTCCGGTCGGACGCTGTACGCGGTCGACGAGCAGGAGAAGGGCGCCGTGACAGCCGTGGCGCTCGCGGCCGACGGGGAGGGACCGCACAAGGTCCTCAACACCCGCGCGACCGGCGGCGCGGGCCCCTGCCACCTCTCCGTGCACCCCGGCGGCCGCTGGCTGCTCAGCGCCAACTACGGCTCCGGCAGCGTGAGCGTCCACCCCGTGGAGCCGTCGGGCGCGCTCGGCGAACGCACCGATCTGGTCACGCACTCCACCCCGGAGCCGGGCCCCGGCCAGAACGGTCCGCACGCCCACCAGATCATCACGGCGCCGGACGGCCGCCACGTCCTGGCCGTCGACCTCGGCAACGACACCGTCTACACCTACCGTCTCGACCTCAAGGCGGGCAGGCTCAGCGAGGTGTCGCACGCGCGCCTGAGGCCCGGCGCGGGACCGCGCCACCTCACCTTCCACCCCGAGGGACGCTTCGCGTACCTGGCCGACGAGTTGGACAACACGGTCGTCGTCTGCGCGTACGACCCGGCCACCGGACGCCTCACACCGGGCGATCCCCAGCCGACGGGCACCGGCGGGGGCACCTCCTATCCGGCGCAGATCCTGGTGACGCGCGAGGGCCGGTTCGCCTTCCTCGCCAATCGCGGGCACAACAGCATCACGCGGTACGCCGTCGAGGACGGCGGCGCCCGGCTGCGACTCCTGGACACCGTGGACGTCGGCGGCGACTTTCCCCGCCAGCTCGCGTTCTCCCCGTCCGGGCGCCTGCTGTTCGCGGCGAACCAGAAGTCGAGTTCGGTGAGCGTGTTCCAGGTCGACGGGGACACCGGGGAACTCCGCAGCGCGGGTGAACCGTTCCCGTCACCGATCGCGGTGTGCGCGCTGCCGCTCTAGACGCGCCGTACGGGCCGAGTGCCACCGGAACCAGCGGGCCCTCCGGCCGACTCCGGCCCATGGCCGGGCGGCGCCCGGCTCCACGGGGAGCTGCGCGCGGCGAAGGAGCTCGTCTACGGCCCCTGCGGTTTCACCAGCTCGCAGCCGGTCGCCGAGGCCGAGAGCGCCGTGTACGCAGCCCCCACGTTCACCCTCGACGGCCTCGCCGTCCGGTTCCACCAGCACGGGGTCATCGACGTCGCACGGGCGCGGGCGCTCTACCGGTCACGGCCTGCCCGATGAACCGGGCGGGCCTTCGCGGTCCGGGGCGTCGGGCGTGTCCGGCGTGTCCCACGAATCGCCGCGCGGCTGGCCGGGCCGCGGCGGCTCCGGGCGTCGCCGCACACGCTGTTTGCCGCGCCAGAAGAGCAGGAGCAGCATGGCCACGACGGCGAGGCCGACAATGATGAGCAGCACCGAGGCACCGCTTCCCGCGGCGAGGGGCATCGAGTATCGCGTCATCTGTTGCGTGTACCTCAGGGACCCGTTCTGACTCCCCTTTCCTCCGACATCCCACTCGATCGGCCCAGGCGGACCGTGGGACTGACCGGGCGAGGAGGGGCACTCGGAGGACGGCTCGGCCCAGGCGTGGACCGGGACACGACATGAACGGAGGCGTGCCGACATGAGCACCGAGATGACCGCGCTGCTCGTCATCGCGGGCGTCGTCGTGGTCGCGACGCTCGCGATGGCCGTGACGCTGCTCGTCCGTCTCGTCCGCACCCGTCGCCTCCTGCGCGACGCCGGGATCCCCGTCGAGCGGCAGTGGGTGTTCTGGGGCGCGGTCGCCTATCTCGTACTGCCCGCCGATCTGCTGCCCGATCCCATCTTCCTCGACGACATCGGGGTGCTCCTGCTGGCGCTGCGGTCCCTGCGGTCAGCCGCCGACAGGGCGTCCGCGCCGGACGGTTGAGAGGCGGGCCCGGGTCAGCAGGGCGTGCATGCACTCCGTGACCTGGCCGACGTCGTCCACGGGCTGGTGGAACGCGAGGCGCACGTCGGCCTGGCTGCGGGCGCGTTCGAGGCGCAGCGTGATGCCGTGCCGGTCGATGGCGAGCGGGCGTACGCGGACGACGCCCTGGAGGCTGTCGGGGCTGATGAGACGGGTGAGTTGTTCGACCGCGTCCGCGTGGGCGTCCGCGAGATGGGTGAGCAGGCGCGACTCCGCCTCGGCGAGCGGGTCGGGCACCATCAGGGCGAGTTCGTCCAGTTCGATGCCGACGCGTCCGGTGGAGTCGTGCAGCACCGCGCAGGTGGGCTCGAAGATCAGGTGTTCGCCGCGCCGCGTCAGCGACCCGGAGAGCCACAGGCGCCCGCGGATCCGGTCCCTGACCGGCACCGGGGAGACGTCGGCGAACTCGATGAGCGTGGAAGGCTCACCGTGCGGCGCGCAGATGAGGGCGGCGGCGAGCATGCTGTCCTCGGGCGGGTGCAGCCGCAACGTGCCGTCGTCCATGACGCTGTGCGCGCCGACCAGTTCGTCCTTGCCGATCTCCGTGGTCACCGCGCAGGACCATGCGGTGGCCAGCATGGAACGTGCGCGTGCCGCCGCTGTGGGCACGGTCGTGCTGCTGTGACGGACACCCATCCTCAACCTCCATTAGGTAAGCCTTGCCTAACTTATCGGAGATCGCGCGGCACTGCCAGTACGCGAAAGCCCCGCGCGGTGAACCGCGCGGGGCTGTGGCACCTACGTCAGTTGACGCGTTGCGCGTCCGTCGGCGAGGTCAGTGGCCTCGGGCGATCCACTCCTCCAGGTGCGGCGCCTCCGCGCCGATCGTCGTGCTGTCGCCGTGTCCCGTACGCACCACCGTGCCGGGCTCCAGCGTGAGCAGCCGGTCCTTGATGGACTCCACGATCGTCGGGAAGTCGCTGAAGGAGCGGCCCGTCGCGCCGGGGCCGCCCGCGAAGAGCGTGTCGCCGGTGAAGACGGTGCCGAGCGCGGGGGCGTGCAGGCTGACCGCGCCGTGGCAGTGGCCCGGCGTGTGCAGCACCGTCAAGGTGGTGCCCGCGACGGTCAGTTCCTGCCCGTCGGCGAGCTCGCCGTCGGGAGCGCGGTCGGGGTGGGTCCGCTTCCACAGTTCGGTGTCGGCAGGGTGCAGCAGGATCGGCGCGCCGGTGCGGGCGGCGAGCGCCGGGGCCGCGTCGATGTGGTCGTCGTGGGCGTGCGTGCAGACGATGGCGACGAGCCTGCGCTCCCCCACCGCCGCGGCGATGGCGTCCGCGTCGTGCGCGGCGTCGATGACGATCGCCTCGCTGTCGTCGCCGACGATCCATACGTTGTTGTCGACCTCCCAGGTGCCGCCGTCGAGGGAGAACGTCCCCGACGTGACGAGGTGGTCGACGCGCGCACCGGCCCCCGCGGGCCCGTTCGGTGTGGTCCCGGCCGCCATCAGAAGATCACCACCGAACGCAGGACGTCGCCGTGGTGCATCCGCTCGAAGGCCTTCTCCACGTCCTCCAGGGCGATCGTCTCGGTGACGAACGCGTCCAGGTCGAGACGGCCCTGCTGGTAGAGGTCAATGAGCATCGGGAAGTCGCGCGAGGGCAGGCAGTCCCCGTACCAGCTCGACTTGAGCGCGCCGCCGCGCCCGAAGACGTCGAGGAGCGGCAGCTCGATCTTCATGTCGGGGGTCGGGACGCCCACCAGGACGACCGTGCCCGCCAGGTCACGGGCGTAGAAGGCCTGTTCGTACGTCTCCGGGCGGCCGACCGCCTCGATGACGACATCGGCGCCGTTGCCGCCGGTCAACTCGCGGATGGCCTCGACGGGATCGGCGGAGCGGGAGTTGACGGTGTGTGTGGCGCCGAGGCCCTTCGCCGTCTCCAGCTTCTTGTCGTCGATGTCCACGGCGATGATCTTCGCGGCGCCCGCGAGACGGGCGCCCACGACCGCGGCGTTGCCGACGCCGCCGCAGCCGATGACGGCGACCGAGTCGCCCCGGCCGACCTCGCCGGTGTTGATGGCGGCGCCGATGCCCGCCATCACGCCGCAGCCGAGGAGGCCCGCGGCGGCGGGCGAGGCCGCCGGGTCGACCTTGGTGCACTGTCCCGCGGCGACCAGGGTCTTCTCGGCGAAGGCGCCGATGCCGAGCGCGGGCGACAGCTCGGTGCCGTCCGCGAGGGTCATCTTCTGCTTCGCGTTGTGCGTGTCGAAGCAGTACTGGGGGCGGCCGCGCAGACAGGCGCGGCACTGGCCGCACACCGCGCGCCAGTTGAGGATCACATAGTCGCCGGGGGCGACCTCGGTGACGCCGTCGCCCACCGACTCGACGACGCCCGCCGCCTCGTGCCCGAGCAGGAACGGGAAGTCGTCGTTGATCCCGCCCTCCCGGTAGTGCAGGTCGGTGTGACAGACCCCGCACGCCTGGACCTTCACCACGGCTTCTCCCGGGCCCGGGTCCGGCACCGTGATCGTCTCGATCCGTACCGGCTCGCCCTTCGCGCGTGCGATCACGCCCTGCACCTGCTGCGCCATGACAACCAGCCCTTCTTTCTCTCACGTCTTTCCCGCCCCATCGTTCCAGGTCGAGCGGCAGGTGTCCGCAGCGGTGCACGAACGCGCGGATCCCCCGCCGGGTCCTAGGGTGAGCGCGTGCGTGATCTAGCTGCCCAGGCCCTCCTGCCGGTCGACACCGCGCTCGCCGTGGCCCTGCTCGTCCTGCTGCTCGCCGCCGCGACGACCGCCGCCGTGTTCCGGCTCGCCCCGGACGGCTCGCGCGACCGCGCCAGGGAGATCCTCGTCGCCGGGGTACGGGCGACGGCCCAGCTGGCCGCCGTCTCGCTGGTCATCGGCTGGGTGGTGCACCACACGGCGGCCCTGTACGCCTTCCTGCTGCTGATGTTCGCCGTGGCCACCCGCACCGCGGGGCGCCGCGTCACGCCGAACGGCACCTGGTGGTGGGCGGCCCTGCCGATCGCGGGACCCGTCGTCCCCGTGGTGACAGGGCTGACCCTGGCGGGGCTGCTTCCCGTTCGCGGCATCGCCATGGTGCCGGTGACCGGCATCCTGATCGGCGGCGCGCTCACCGCGACGGTGCTGGCGGGCCGCCGCGCCCTCGATGAACTCCGCACCCGCAACGGGGAGTTCGAGGCAGGTCTCGCCCTGGGTCTCCTGGACCGCGACGCCCGCCTCGAAGTGGTCCGCCCCGCCGCGTCCGACGCCCTCCTGCCCGGCCTCGACCAGACCCGCACGGTGGGGCTCGTCACCCTCCCCGGCGCGTTCGTCGGCATGCTCCTGGGCGGCGCGTCCCCCGTACTGGCCGGAGCGGTGCAGCTCTTCGTGCTGATCGCACTGATGGCGGTGCAGGCGGTGTCGGTGGCACTGACCGTGGAGCTGGTCGCCCGGGGGCGGCTGCACCGGGCGGAAGCGGACCGTCCGTCAGCGTGACCGCGCGCGACGCCGCTGTGGGCCCACGCTGACGGACGCACTCACTCGGCCGCCGCGCGCTCGCGCGCCGTGCGGACGGCCAGCACGTTGTCGACCAGCCGCACGGCCTCGGTCGACGGGTCCATCGGCATGGTCAGCAGCGCGCGCACATAGGCCGGCGCGAGGACCAGCTCGAAGATGTCCAACCAGGTCAGCACGGTGGCACCGGCGGCGTCCAGGGTGGCCTGGATCTGCTGGATCCGAGGCTCGGCGAAGCCCCGCCCGTCCTGCTCGCCGCCGCCCGCCCGGAGCAGCGCCCGGAAGAAGGCGAGATGGCCGGGCCTGGTCAGGTCGGTGAGCAGGTTGGTGATCCAGGAGTGCAGATCGGCCCGCAGGTCGCCGGTGGCGGGCAGCGGCGAGCGACTGCCCAGCTCGTCCACCACCGCGTCGATGATCAGGCCGTCGGCGGTGCGCCAGCGCCGGTAGATGGTGGCGATGTGCACGCCCGAGCGGGCCGACACCTCCGCGATGTCGACGGTGCCGTCGGCGGATTCGGCCAGCAGCTCGCGGGTGGCGGCGCGCACGGCCTCACGGGTACGGGCGGTACGACCGCCGGGGCGTGCTGTCCCAGATGCTTGCGTCACGACGTCACTCTATCGCGAAACTCTTGCATTAGCGCGACCGGCGCGCGTACTCTAAATGCGAATGATTCGCATCAGAGGTGCTGGGTGCCTCTGAGAGAAGCCGAACCGGAGGATCTCGTGGCACACGCACTCGTAGTCGGCGGTGGAATCGCGGGGGACACACTCGCGCTGCTCATGGAGAGGGACGGCTGGACGGTCACCGTCGCGGAGATCGCACCGGCCCTGCGCACCGGCGGCCAGACGGTCGACCTGCGCGGCGACAGCCGGGAGGTCCTCGAGCGCGCCGGACTGCTCCAGCAGGCCCTGGACTGCCTGGTCCCGCAGCGCGGCGCGGCCTGGATCGACGCGCGGGAGCGCCGTCTCGCCGAGATGCCGGTGGAGGCGTTCGACGGACGCGGCTACGTCTCCCGCGAGGAGTTGTTGCGCACCGACCTCGCCCGGATCATCCACGAGGCGACCGGTCCCGGCGTGACGCACCGGTTCGGGGAAACCGTGGAATCACTGGAGGACGCCGGGACGCCCGGGGACGCAGGGGCAGGAGTGCTTGCCCGCTTCCGCAGCGGCACGGAGGAGACGTTCGACCTGGTGGTCGGCGCCGACGGCGCGCACTCGCGGGTGCGCGCCCTGCGGTTCGGCCCCGAGGAGGAGTACCGCAAGCCGCTCGGCCTCGCGCATGCCTGGTTCACCCTCACCGAGGGGCCCGGCACGCCGCCGATCGACGGCTGGTTCCTGACCCACAACGCACCCGGCCGTCGAAGCGTGGAAGCCCGTCCCGGCCACCCCGGGCAGCAGGAGGTCGGGCTGACCTTCGCCGCCGATGCGCTGCCCCCACGGCACGACCGCGAGGCTCAACTCGCCCTGCTGGAGCGGACGTTCGCCGACGTCGGCTGGCGCGCCGCCGAGTTCCTGGCCGCCGCCCGGCAGGCCGACGACTTCGCCCTGGACACCTTCGACCAGATCCACGTGCCGCGTTGGCACACCGGCCGGGTCGTCCTGCTCGGCGACAGCGCCTGGTGCGCGAGCCCGCTCAGCGGCCTCGGCACCGCCCTCGCCCTGCGGGGCGCCGCCGAGCTGACGGACGCGCTGCGCGCCGAGGGCGCGCCCGGCGACACCTCACGGGTGCCCGCCGCGCTGACCGCCTTCGAGCGGACGATGCGGCCGAGGACCCTCTCGGCCCAGCAACTCCCGCCCGGCCGGGTCGCGTCCATGGCCCCGAAGTCGGCGCTGGGCATCCGGGTCAACGCGCTGGCGATGCGCGCGCTCCAGTCGAAGGCGGCGCGCCCGCTCGTGCGGCGGGCCTTCGCCGCCTCCGAACACGGCCGCGCCGACGCCCCCGCGGGAGCGCCCCTGCCGAGCCCGAGCGCCTGACCGGCGGGCGCCCCGCGCGCTCACCGCACGCGGTCCAGCGGGTCGTAACAGTCGTAATTGCGCTGGGCGCGGATCCTGCCGTCACGGAATTCGAGGAAGACGGCGATGCGGGCGCGCAGCACATGGCCGACGGGCAGGTCCCCCATCGGCACGGCGAGGATCCCCTCCCAGGTCACCTCGAGTACCACCTGGTCCCCCATCGCGACCGAGTTGAGCACATCGAACCGCTGCTCGGCGAGCAGCCCCTGCCCCCGCTCCGCGCTCTGGAGCACGGCGGTCAGATCCCGCCGTACGCCGTCGGGGAAGAGGGCGTTGGGGAACTCCTCCTGCACCAGGTCCTGGTGGAAGAACCGGGCGAGCTCGTCACCGACGGCTCCGCGCGCCACCGCCTCGTGATAGCGGACGGCGGTAAGGACGTTGGGGTGTTCCACGAACCACAGCGTATGCGGGTCCGCGCCACCCCGCGTGGTGCTTACGCGCCGAGTGCCGCGCGCTGCTCCGCCGTGAGACGGTGCGCCGCGGCCACGACCGCGTACGTATCCGCAGCGGTACGTTCCAGGACGACGGGGCCCGCGATGTCCGGGTGCCGCTCGGCGTCCCGCAGCGCGTCGGCGACCCGGTCCCGCGGCCAGTCGAGCGCGGTGGCCAACCGGTCCACGGTGAGCGGCCCGCCCGCCTGCACGAGCGCGGCGAGGACGGTCAGCACGTCGGCGAAGACCTCCGCCGTGGTGCCGCCCGCCATGTCGTCGCTCAGCCCGGTGAAGAACGTGCGCATGTGGTCGAGGCGGGCCCCCGCGGGCGTGGCGGCGTCGAGGAGCTCGGCGCCGCGGCGCGCGGTCTCGGCCCACATCGCGTTCGTCCTGGCGCTGGTCAGCCAGGCGCGCAGCCAGACGTCGTCGTCGATGACGTACCGCTCGCGCCGCCGCCCCGCCTCGCGCTCGCGCCGCACCACTTCGAGCCCCTCCAGGTAGCCGACGGCCTTGGACACGGAGGCGGGGCTCACCCGCAGCCGCTCGACCAGTTCGGCCGCCGTCAGACCACCGGAGTCGGTCGTGACCAGGCGGGCGAGGACGCGGGCCGCCATGCGCGGCAGACCGGTCCGCACCATCATCGCCGCGAACTCCTCGGCGTACGCGCGCACGGCCTCGGCGTCACGGCCGTGCGGGTCGACGACCGCCTGTTCCGCGCGCGAGGCGGCCGTTCCGCTCCGGCGGGCTCGGCGTCCCGTGGCGTGCTGGGCGTGGTCCGCGCGGTAGCCGCCGAAGCCGCCGTTGCGGGCGACCTCGCGACTGACGGTCGACGTCGGCCGGTCCAGGTGCCGGGCGATCTCGGCGTATCCGAGCCCGTCGGCGAGTCCCGTCGCGATGCGCCGACGCTCGTCGTGGGTGAGCCTGCCTCCGGGCATCCGCGCCTCCCTCTCCCCCGGCTCCGCCGCGGCCCGCGCGGACCGGCTCGGGTCAGTGTGCGTTCACCGTCAGCACATTGCAACAGCCCCTCAGCCGGAATTGCGTTTACCGTCAATCTCATTGCAATGGACCCTCTAATTAGCATGCACAGAGCGGATTTCGTGCCCGATTTTCATTGCTGTCGCATAAAACGCAACGTAGCTTTCACCGCCAAGTGAAGGACTGCGACAAGGAGTCGACCGACGTGACGACGACGAGCGGTGAGACCGCGCTCAGGGTCGAAGGGCTGCGGATGCGCTACGGCACCCATGACGTGCTGCGCGAGGTGACGTTCCGGGCCCGCCACGGTGAAGTGCTCGCGCTGCTCGGGCCGAACGGAGCGGGCAAGAGCACCACGATCGAGATCCTGGAGGGCTTCCGTACGAGGTCGGCGGGGTGCGTCGAGGTGCTCGGCACGGACCCCGCCCACGGTGACGAACGGTGGCGGGCCCGGATCGGCGTCGTCCTGCAGTCCTGGCGCGATCACGGCAAGTGGCGGGTGCGCGAACTGCTCGCGCACCTGGGCACGTACTACGCCGGGTACTCCACGGAACTCATCCGCAGGCCCTGGGAGACGGACGCGTTGATCGAGGCGGTGGGCCTGACCGCGCACGCGGATCGGAAGATCAAGACCCTGTCGGGCGGCCAACGGCGCAGGCTGGACGTGGCGATCGGCATCGTGGGCCGTCCCGAGGTGCTCTTCCTCGACGAGCCGACGGCGGGCTTCGACCCGGCCGCACGCCATGAGTTCCACGGTCTCGTACGCCGCCTCGCCGACGTCCACGGGACCACGGTCCTGCTCACCACGCACGACCTGCACGAGGCCGAGAGGCTCGCCGATCGCATCGTGATCCTGGCGGCGGGCCGGATCGTCGCGGACGGTTCGGCGGACGAGCTCGCGCGCCGGACGGCGGGCGAGGACGAGGTGCGCTGGATGCGCGACGGGCGGCGCTTCGCGACGTCGACCACCGACTCGACGCGTTTCGCGCACGGCCTCTTCCGTGAGCACGGGGACGCGATCCGCGAACTGGAGGTCCGCAGGGCCTCGTTGGAGGACACCTACCTGGCGTGGGTGCGCGAGACGACGGAAGCGGCCCGATGACCCCGATGACTCCGCACCCGACCACCACGGCCCTGCGCGCGGGGTGGACGCGCGGCCGGGTCGAACTGATCCAGTCCTTCACCAATGGCGGGGACCTGCTCTCCCACTTCCTGTGGCCCGCCTTGATGCTGACCGTCATGTACTTCATGCGGGACTCGGCCTTCGGGTCCCAGGGCCTCCTCCTCGGCACCCTGGCCCTGCCGAGCATCCTGGGCATGAACACGGCCATGGGCATGCTCAGCATGAGCCAGGTCCTCACCGCCGAACGCGAGGACGGCACGCTGCTGCGCGCCAAAGCGACTCCGCACGGCATGCGGGGGTACTTCGTCGGCAAGGTCATCACCGTGTCCTGCGGCCTCGCCGCCGACCTCGCGATCTTCCTGGTGCCCGCGCTGTTCCTCATCGAGGGACTGTCCGTCGCCGACGCGGGCTCGTGGCTGACGCTGGCCTGGGTGCTCGCGCTGGGCATGCTGGCGACGCTGCCGTTCGGCGCGGTGCTGGGTTCGGTCTTCACCAGTACCCGGGCCCAGGGCATCATCCAACTGCCGGTCCTCGGCCTCATAGCGATCTCCGGCATCTTCTATCCGGTCACCGCGCTCCCCGACTGGCTGCAATCCGTCGCGCAGGTGTTCCCCATCTACTGGCTCGGCCTGGGCATGCGGGCCGCGCTCCTCCCCGACAGCGCGGTCACGGTCGAGATCGGCGACTCCTGGCGGCAGTGGGAAACGGTCGGCGTACTGGGCGCCTGGGCCGCTCTCGGCTTCGCCCTCGCGCCGCTGGTCTTGCGGCGGGCGGCCCGCCGGGAGTCGGGGTCGAGCGTGGCCCAGCGGCGCGAGAAGGCGATGCGGCGGGTGGGGTGAGGGGGCTGTCGGTGCGGGCGTAGGCTCGCTCGCATGTCTGTCTACGAAGAAGAAATCGGCGCTCTGCGGGGCGGCTCCGCCGATCTGCGCCAGTTCGACGGCAAGGCCGTCCTCATCGTCAACGTGGCCTCCAAGTGCGGGCTCACCCCGCAGTACGCGGGTCTTGAGCGGCTGCACGAGCAGTACGCGGCGCGTGGGTTCAGCGTCCTCGGGGTGCCGTGCAACCAGTTCATGGGGCAGGAGCCGGGTACGTCCGAGGAGATCGCCGAGTTCTGTTCGGCGACGTACGGCGTGACCTTCCCCATGACCGAGAAGGTCGATGTCAACGGGGACGGCAGGCACGCGCTGTACGAGCGGTTGGTCGACACCGCGGACGCCGAGGGGCACACCGGGGACATCCGCTGGAACTTCGAGAAGTTCCTCGTGGACGGCTCCGGCGCGGTCGTCGCCCGCTTCGGGCCGCGTACCGAGCCGGACGCCCCCGAGGTCGTCGCCGCGATCGAGAAGGTCCTTCCGGCCTGACCGACGCCCCGCAGCGGCCGCCGCGCCGCGGGTCGTGAGGCCCGCGGTCCGGTCGCCGCCGATTGACGGAGCGATACCTCCAGCCGGTCCAAGCCGATCTGCGGAGTCGGGAGCGCGCTCCTACGGTGGCTGAATGGTCATCAGGTACCTTCCGCGTTCCTCGTCCGTACGCACCGCGGCCCTCGCGATCGGGGCTCTGGTCCTCCTGTCGACTCCGGTCGCGGCAGCCGAGGTTCCCGCCGAACCGGCGCCGCCGCGGCCGCTTCCCGCGTACTCGTCCGCACTCCTCGACCGGCCCGGCGTCCAGGTGCGGCCCGGTCCCGGCGGCCCCTCGGTGCCGGATGGCGTCTCCGCGCTGTCGTGGCTGGTGGCCGACGCCCGAACCGGGGAAGTGCTCGCCGCACGGAACGCGCACCGCCCGCTGCCGCCCGCCTCCACGCTCAAGTCCCTCTTCGCGCTCACCGCGCTCCCCCACCTCGACGCCGACAAGAAGCACCTGGTCACCGAGCACGAGCTGGACCGCGTCGGCGAGGGCAGCAGCATGGTGGGCGTCGCGCCCGGCCGCCGCTACCGGGTGGCCGATCTGTGGCGGGGCGTCTTCCTCAGCTCCGGCAACGACGCCGTGCACGTCCTCGCCGGGCTCAACGGCGGCTGGCACAGGACCGTCGAGCAGATGCGCGCCAAGGCCCGCGAACTCGGGGCGAACGACACCCATGTGGTGTCGCCGGACGGCTACGACGCCGCCGGGCAGGTCTCGTCCGCGTACGACCTCGCGGTGTTCGGCAAGGCGGGGCTCGCGGATCCGGAGTTCGCCCGCTACTGCTCGACCCGCGTCGCCCCGTTCCCCGCGGGCGGCTGGTCGTACCCCATCCAGAACACCAACCGGCTCCTGACGGGCGCCGACGGCGTGGCGCCCTACCCCGGCGTGCTCGGCGTGAAGAACGGCTACACCAGCAACGCGGGTTCCACCCTGATCAGCGCGGCCCGGCGCGACGGGCGCACCCTCGTCGTGACGGTGATGAACCCTCAGGCGGGCGGCGGGCACGCCGTGTACGAGGAGGCCAGGTCGCTGCTCGACTGGGGCTTCGCGGCCGCCGGGCACGTACGGCCCGTGGGATCGCTGCTGCCCGCGGCCAAGGCGTCGGCGCGTACGGCACCCGGCCCGGCCCACGCCGCCGTCGCGCAGAGCGTCGTCGGCACACCGGACGAGGACTCCGACTGGCCCGCGGTCCTGCTGGTCGGCGCGGGCGCCGTCGCCGTGCTCGGTGGCATCGTGGTGGCCGTGCGGCGACGGGCTACGGTGGCCCGGCGCACGGACGCGGGCGTGGAGTTGACCGAGTAGGTGAGGGGGCGCCATGAGCGAGCCGCTGGGGGTGGCCGTGCTCGGCGCGGGGCACATGGGCGCCGACCACGTGCGCAGGATCGGTACGACGGTGGGCGGGGCCCGCGTGGTGGCGGTCGCCGACCCCGACACGGCGCGGGCCGAGGCGGCGGTGGCGGGCCGTGCCGGGGTGTCCGTGCACGGCGACGCGCTCGCCGCCCTTGCCGCGCCCGGCGTGGGGGCGGTCCTGGTGGCCTCCCCCGAGGCGGCGCACGAGGAGGTGCTGCTCGCGGCCTGCGCACGCGGCCTCCCGGTGCTCTGCGAGAAGCCCCTCACCCCTGATGCCGCCTCCTCGCTGAGGGTCGTGGAGGCGGAGGCGGGGCTGGGGCGCCGCCTGATACAGGTGGGGTTCATGCGCCGGTACGACGCCGAGTACGCCGACCTGAAGTCGCTGCTCGACTCCGGGCACCTCGGCAGGCCCCTGATGCTGCACTGCCAACACCGCAACGTCGCCTCTCCCCCGCACTTCACCTCGGCGATGCTGATCAGCAGCTCCGTGTCGCACGAGATCGACGCGGCCCGCTGGCTGCTCGGCCAGGAGATCACCGCGGTGACGGTGCTGCGCCCCACGCCGTCCGGCGACGCCCCGCGAGGGCTGCTCGACCCGCAGCTGGTGCTCTTGGAGACATCCGGCGGCGCCCTTGTCGACGTGGAGGTCTTCGTCAACTGCGGCTTCGGGTACGAGGTGAGGTGCGAGGCGGTCTGCGAACGCGGCAGCGCCCGGGTGGGCGAGGACCGCGCGATGACCGTCCGCGCCGCGGGCCGGGCGCGACAGGACATCGCGCAGGACTATGTGGTGCGGTTCGCCGACGCGTACGACCGCGAGGTACGCGCCTGGGTGGCCGCGGCCCGCACGGGCGGGGCGACGGGACCGAGCGCCTGGGACGGTTACGCGGCGGCCGCCGTCGCCGAGGCCGGGGTCCGCGCGCTGCGCGAGGGGGCGCGCGTCACGGTGGAGATGGCCGAGCGGCCCGCTCTGTACGGCTGAGCGCGGCGCGGACCGGCGGGCCGCCTCGTCAGGTGCGCCAGTAGCCGAGCGCGTGCACGTGGTGCTTCGGTACGGACAGTTCCTTGCGGACGTACGAGGCGAGGGCGCGGGTCGTCCTCGTGTCGCAGGTGATCCACACGTAGGCGTCCTCGGGGTCGCCGAGCAGCTCGGGAAGGGCCGCCTTCACCTCCTGGACGAGGTGCCCGCCGGAATCGCGCCGTTCGACGGTGCGCAGCTCGTGCAGCCCCGCGTCGAGCCGCAGGCCGAGTCGGTCGAGCTCGCCGTCGCTGTCGTGCTGGGTCTCGAACCAGATCGTCGCAGGGGTCTTGGGCAGCGCGGCCAGCAGGGACTTGACCGCGGGCAGTGCCGCGGGGTCGCCGATGACGAAGAGGCGGCCGGGCGCCGGGTCCGGCGGCTCGAAGCCGGTGCCCTGGACCGTCGCCTCGATCGTGTCCCCCGGCGCGGCCTCGCGGGCCCACTTGCTGGCGGCTCCGTCGTGCAGCGCGAACTCCAGGGTGAAGGTGCCCGCCTCCGGATCCGGGTCGACGAGGGTGTAGGCGCGCTGGTGCGGCTTGCCCCCGTCGTCGAACCAGAGGCGCACCCACATCGTGGGGTGTACGCCGGTCAGGGCGAGCATGCCGCCGTCCGTGACGTGGACGCGGCGGTAGTGCTCGGTGACCTCCTCGGTCGCCGTCACGGTGAACTCGAAGTCCTTGCCGCGGAACAGCTTGAGGACCACACCCTCCCAGCCATGCCCCACCGGACACCCCTCCCCTGAGCACGTCCCCGGCGACGCGCCAGGTGATCGTCTTAGGTGAGCCTAACCTAAGGCGAGCCGACTCAGACACCCCCGAGCAGCTTCGAGAGACCGAGGTCCAGATCGAGGTCCGCCACCTCGCCGCCCGCGGGCACCACGGCGTACGACCTGGCCAGGAAGCGACGCAGCACGATCTTGTCGAACTGCACGAGGGCGAGACCCTGCGGCGCGTGGAACTCCAGGACCGTGCGGGCCCTGCCGCACGGCCAGACGTGCACGTCGCCGGTGCCCGCGGGGGCGGTGAGGCCGTCCTCGAGGAGTTGGCGCGCGAAGATCCAGGTGACCTCGACGCCGTCGAGCGCCGCCTGCGAGGGGAAGGTCATCTGGACGGCGAGCGGGTCGGCCGCCGAGTAGCGCAGGACCACGGGCAATCCTCGCTCGCGGCCTTCGGGGGTGATGAGGCGGGCGCGGGCGGGCTGTTCGAGGGTGACGGCCATGATCGAGCTCCACTTCTGTGGTTCCGGTTCCCGAGGGTCCCCGCCGCGGCAGGAACCCTCGTACCCCTGATGACCCCGCTACCGGCCGGGTCATTACGGCAACGCGCCAAGAGATCCATGTGACCTGTGCCACTCGCCTCCATAAGTCCGACATTTGTCGCCTAGAGTTTCGAACTCGTCCGAACCCCCCGCAGTGGGAACGGGAGAGTGTCCTGCCATGACCGACGTCCCTGCCGACGTCCCCTCCGGCATATCCGCCGGAGCCACCGCCGACGCGGCGCCGTTCGTGTCCGAACCACCCTTCGCCTCGGAACCAACCGTCGCGCCCGTCCATGTGCCCGCCACAGCGCGGTACACACGTGTCTTCGAGGAACAACAGCCTCGTCTCGTCGCCTACGCGCGCTCCCTCACCGGCAACTCCTGGGTCGCCGACGACCTCGTCGCCGAGGCGCACTTCCGGGTGTGGCGGCGGCTGTCCGCGGGGCACGAGATCGAGAACGTACCGGCGTATCTGATGACGACGGTGCGGCACCTCGCCGCCACGGTGGGGCGCGGGGCCGCAGCGCGCGAGACGCCGCGCGATCCGCAGGCCCCCGAGTCCGTCGGGATCACCGGCGTCGTGGACTCGCCGTTCGGCACCTTCGACGCGATCGGCGCGGGCGACGCCGAGCAGGATCCCGCGGACCGTGTCTCCTCCGTCGACCTCCTGACGCGCGTGCTCGGCCAGCTGCCCGAGCGGTGGGTCAAGGCGCTGTGGCTCGCCGAGGCCGAGGGGCAGCCGCTCGACGCGATCGGGCGCCGCATCGGCGCCGGGCGCGGCGCCACGGCGGTGCTGCTCCACCGGGCCCGCGAGGGCATGCGGCAGGCGTTCCTGCGCGCGCACCTCGGCACACCGGAGAACCCCGCGTGCGAGACGCACTGGGACCGCATGCCGGGACACATCCGCGGCGAGGCGTCGCCCCGGCAGTCGGAGCGGCTCCTCGCCCACCTCGACGACTGCGCGGACTGCCGCACCCGGCTCGCGCTGCTGACCCGCGCCAACACCCGGCTGCCCGCGCTCGCGGGGCCCGCCCTCCTCGTCTTCGTCCTCGGCGGCTCGGGCACGTTCCTGCTGCCGCTCGCCGCGGGCTCCGCGGCGGGCACCGCCGCGGGTCACGGCGGTGGTCTGCTCCACGGCATACGACACGTCCTCACCGGCGGCGGCAAGATGTCCGTCGCGGCGGCGGGAGCGGTCGCCACGACGGTGGCAGGGGCTGCCGTCGCCGCGGGGCTCGTGCTCGCGGGATCCGACGAGCCCTCGGTGCCGCAGCAGCGGGTCGTCACGGCGGAGAGCGGGGTTCCGCAGCCGCCCGCGCCGCCGTGGCAGCAGGCTCCGGAGAAGGCGAAGCCTCAGCAGGACGCCGCGCCCAAGCCGGACGTGGGGCCCGGGCAGGCGCCCGGGAAGGCGTCCGGGCAGCAGCCGGCGGGGCCGCCCGCGCGGAGTTCCGATACGGAGAAGCAGAAGCCCGTGGAGACGCCGCAGCAGCCGCAGCGTCCCGCGGCTCCCCCGGCCGCGCAGGAACCGGACACTCAGGAACCGCCGACGCAGTCTCCGGCCACGCCGCCGGTCGAGACACCGTCACCCACAGCCACGGATCCGGCGCCGACCCCGACTCCGACGCCCACTCCAACCCCGACGCCAACCCCGACCCCGACGGATCCGACTCCCGTGGACCCGACCCCGGTCGAGCCGACGCCCGTTGATCCCACACCGGTCGACCCCACCCCTGTGGAGCCGACCCCCGTAGACCCCACCCCCGAGCCGCCCGTCTGCGAACCCTGGATCGGGCCGATCTACATCTGCCACCGCCCCTAGGGCGCGCGGACGTCCGCCCGTCAGGCGATCCGCTTGGCAAGCACCTGGCCCGGCCAGCGCTCCGACAGGAAGCGGTCGGTGGGGGTGAATCCGTTGCGCTCGGCGTGGGCCAGGAGTGCGGCGCCGATCCCGAGGCCCGTGCGGCGCCGGTCGGAGATCAGCAGCCGGACGTACAGCTCGGGCTCCCCGGCGGGCGGGATCGGGAGCTGCGCGCTGGGGCCGGAATCCAGCTCGCGTAAGCCGGGTGGCGCGGGTCGCGTCGAGCGGTACCTGAGTACGCGGTCGTCCCCCACTGTTCGGTGTTGCCCCGCGCGTTCATCCAGACCACCGCGGCGTCGAGCATGCCGAGGACGGCCGGTGCGTCGGCGAGGGTTCCCGGGCGGATCCGTACGGGCCGCGTGGTGTCGTTCACGGCGGCAGCCTAGTAAGCGGTTTGGAGTTTCCGCCGACACGGGTCCGCGCCCATGGTTCGGAACGCGCATTGCGGCGCGCGGGCCCGGGCGGATTGGGTTGCCGGAGTCAACACGGCGGCAAGCGGAGGACATCCATGCTCGACGGCTGCACGCCCTGGCCCGAGGAGTTCGTCGACCGCTACTGGGCGGTCGGGCACTGGCGCGGCAACACGCTGGACAATCTGCTGCGCGGCTGGGCCCTCGAGTACGGGCCCCGGACCGCGCTCGTGCACGGCGAGACCCGCCTCACCTACGCGAACCTGAACCGGCGCGTCGATCGCACGGCCGCCGGGTTCCGGCTGCGCGGGATACGGCCCGGGCAGCGGGTCGTCGTGCAGTTGCCGAACGTCCCCGAGTTCGTCGTCACCGTCTTCGCGCTGATGCGGGTCGGCGCGATCCCCGTGTTCTGCCCGGTGTCGCACCGCGCGTCCGAGGTGTCGCCGCTCGTGCGGATCACCCAGGCCGTCGGCTACGTCGGCCCCTCGACGTACCGAGGGTTCGACCACACGGCGATGGCCGCGGAGATCGCGGCCGAAGGGCCTTTCCTGCGGCGGGTGTTCACCTACGAGGCGCCGGGCACCGCGTCCCCGTACGGCGGCATGACGGCCGACGCGTCGAGCTGCCACTACTTCCCGCTGTCCGCCATCGACGCCCCGCCCGACCGCGCGGTCGCGCAGCGTGCCGACGAGGTGGCGTTCTTCCTTCTCGCCGAGGGCGTCACCGGCGCGGAGCCCAGGCTCGTGCCGCGCACCCACAACGACTACGTCTACCAGGTGCGGGCCGCCGCCGATGAGGTGTCACTCACCGGGGACGACGTGTACCTCGCCGCGCTGCCCGCCGAGTCCCACTTCGCCTTCGGCTGCCCGGGCATCGTCGGCACCCTCTCCGTCGGCGGCACCGTCGTCCTGGCCGAGAACGCCGAACCCGCCCTGTGTCTGCCGGTCATCGAGGAGGAACAGGTCACCGTCACGTCGGTGACGCCCTCCGACGCGCGGCGCTGGCTCGACGGACTCCCCACGGTCCGGGCCGACTTGAGCAGTCTGCGGCTCGTGCAGATCGTTGGCGGATCCCTGCCGCGTACGACCGCCGAACGGATCGGACCCGAGTGGGGCTGCCGTCCGCAGCAGGTGTTCGGCATGCCCGAGGGGCCGCTCGTCCTCACCCGTCCCACCGATCCGGACGAGACCGTGCTCACCACGCACGGGCGCCCGCTCTCGCCCGACGACGAGATCCGCCTCGTCGACGCCGACGGCGGCAACGTACCCGACGGGGAGTCCGGCGAACTCCTGGCCCGTGGCCCGTACATCCCGCGCGGCTACTACCGGGCGTCCGACCACGACGCGCGCGCCTACACCGCCGACGGTTTCTTCCGCACCGGCGCACTCGCGCGCCGCACCCCGGACGGCGACCTGGTGGTGACGGGCCGCCGCACGGACACGGCCTGAGGCAGGTCAGGCCGCGGGGTAGAGGCGCGCGGTGTCGGCCGGGGCCGCGGCGCGGGCCACGGTCGCGGGCACGGGGCCGCCGGTGCGGACGACACCCGCGCCCTGCGTACGGGTCCGCGCGAAGACGACGAGGCGCAGGACCGCGAACCGCGCGACACCGGCGAGTGCGGAGGCCGAGAGGTAGACGACCTGTTCGAGCACCGCACCGGGCGATGCCACCACCTGCTGGAGCACCAGCATGGCCACGCAGGTGACCACGTACGCGGCCGCCGCAGATCCGGCCGACTGCGCGTGCTGGCGCCAGGTCGCGCGCCCACCCTCACCGAAGGTGAAGCGGGCGTGCAGTTCGGTGGCGAGCAGCGTGGAGACCGCGGTGATCAGGGCGTTGGCCAGAGCCCAGGGAAGCCAGGAGGCGAGTCCCGCCACGGCGAAGCTGGAGGCGAGGCCCACGCCGCCGCCGCAGAGCACGAAGCGGGCGAACGCGACGAAGGCGCCGGGTGCCGCCTGCTGCCGACTCTCTGCTGTCTCCATGATCCGCCCCTTTGATGACTCGCCCCACGAAACGCGCACCCCGCCCAGTACGGACGGGGTGCGCTGTACGTGCATCACCATGGCACACGAGTGGTGCCACTGTGGAGCCATTTATGGCGCCAGCTTGGAAACCGGTGGCGCCACCGCGCTCTCAGTTCATCAGGTCCGGCGCGAAGTAGTCCCGCAGCCGGGCGATCCTCCCGTCCCTGATCCGGAAGATCTGCACGAGCGAGACGGTCACGTCCTCCCCATCGCCCTCTCCGTCGAAGACCGTGTCGATCTCGACGATGAACACGTCGGGGTCCTCGGTGACGTGCAGCACGTACCCGGACTTCTCGAGGTTCGGCCTACGGTGGTCGCCCGCCTGCCGCGCGTAGTACGCCGCCATCTCCGTACGGATCTGTTCGCGGCCCACCAACCGTGCGGGGAAGGCCGATGCGGCGGACAGGAGCGGCGCTTCGAAAACGCCGTCCTCGGTGAACTGTTCGGCGAACGCGTCGGCATCGTGGGACAGGGTTCCCACGTAGACGCAACGCTCGAAGATCTCCTGTGGCGTTCTGGGCATGACTGCCTCCGGAGGTGAATTTTGCCAACACTTGGCCCCGATAGGGTGACTCCCCGAAAGATCACCTATTCCAAGGGGAAAGCTGTGCCCGCATCGCGACTCAGTCGTACGCCGCTCCCAGGCATCGGCATACGTTACGACCTGACGACCCGTGAACAACGCCGTCTCTCCGTGGTCGCGCACCGGGACGGCGCCCGCACGCTGAGCGCCTACCGGTCCGACGACCCGGACGAGTGCGCGCTGTCCCTGAAGCTGAGTTCGGGCGAGGCGGACGCGCTCATCGACGCGCTGATGCCCTCGCACCACAGCCCGAACCTGCTGCACACCACCGACCTGGGCCTGGTCGCCGAGCGCGTCCTGCTCTCGGCCACCTCGCACTGGAACGGGCGACAGCTCGGCGAGACCAAGATGCGGACCGAGACCGGCGTCTCGATCGTGGCCGTGCTGCGCAGGGCCGACGCCATTCCGTCGCCGACCCCCGACTTCCGCCTGGCGGGTGGCGACACCCTCATCGTCATCGGCACGCGCGAAGGCGTGGAGACGGCCGCGACGATACTCGGGCGGGAGTGATCGCGTGCATTCCGCTGTCTTCCTGATCGAGTTCGGTGCGATCATCCTGGCGCTCGGTCTCCTCGGCCGGTTCGCGGGGCGTTTCCAGTTCTCGCCCATTCCGCTGTACCTGCTCGCCGGGCTCGCGTTCGGCGAGGGCGGGCTCCTTCCGCTCGGCGCGAGCGAGGAGTTCGTCGCCATCGGCGCCGAGATCGGCGTCATCCTGCTGCTCTTGATGCTGGGCCTCGAATACACGGCCAACGACCTCGTCAGCAATCTCAAGACGCAGTACCCGGCCGGTCTGGTCGACTGCACGCTGAACGCCCTGCCCGGCGCGATCGCCGCGCTGCTCATGGGCTGGGGCCCGGTGGCCGCCGTCGTCCTCGCGGGCGTCACCTGGATCTCGTCCTCGGGCGTCATCGCCAAGGTCCTGAACGACCTCGGGCGGGTCGGCAACCGCGAGACGCCGGTCATCCTCAGCATCCTCGTGCTCGAAGACCTGGCGATGGCGATCTACCTGCCCATCATCACGGCGCTGCTCGCCGGAGTCGGCCTCGCCGCGGGCAGCCTCACGCTCGCCATCGCCCTCGGCGCCGCGGGCCTCGTCCTCTTCCTCGCGGTGCGGTACGGGCGGCTCATCTCCCGGTTCGTCTCCAGTGACGACCCCGAGAAGCTGCTCCTGGTGGTACTTGGTCTGACCATCCTGGTCGCGGGCATCGCCCAGCAGCTCCAGGTCTCCGCGGCCGTCGGCGCGTTCCTCGTCGGCATCGCGCTCTCCGGAGAGGTCGCCGAGGGCGCGCACTCGCTGCTCTCGCCGCTGCGCGACCTGTTCGCCGCGGTGTTCTTCGTCTTCTTCGGACTGCACACCGATCCGGCGAGCATTCCGCCGGTGCTGCTCCCCGCGCTCGCCCTGGCCGTCGTCACGGCGCTCACGAAGATCGCGACCGGTTACTGGGCGGCCCGCCGTGCACAGGTGTCCGTCAAGGGCCGGTGGCGGGCGGGCGGCGCGCTCGTGGCGCGCGGCGAGTTCTCCATCGTCATCGCGGGCCTCGCGGTCGCGGCGGGCATCGAGCCGTCGCTCGGCCCGCTGGCCACCGCGTACGTGCTGATCCTGGTGATCGTCGGTCCGCTGACCGCCCGCTACACCCAGCCCATCGCGGCCTTCGTGAGCGACGCGCTCGCGCGGCGGCGTGCGCCCGTGGCCGCCGGTGCCGGTACTGATGCCGGTACCGAGGCCGCCGGGGCGCAGCTGCCGGGTCCCCGGGAGCCCGTCGAGAACCTCGACGGGCAGGACGCGCGCGACCGCTCGTAGGTCGACCGACGGCCGCGCCGGGCGGTGCAGCTCGGTACACACCGGGCAACTTCGGGACTCGCCGCCCGGCGCCGCCCGCCCTGCTGGCACGATGCTCCCCATGACCTCAGGTCCCGTGTTCCGCCTCGCACGAGCCGCCGTGTTCGCGGCCGTGTGCGTGGTGGTCACGGCGCTGGGTCACACGCTCATGTCCGGGGCCGCGCTGCCCTGGTGGGCGGTCGGGTACGCGTTCGCGGCCACGGCCGCGGCCGCGTGGTGGCTGACCGGGCGCGAACGGGGCGCGCCGACAGTCGTCTCCGCCACGGTCGTGGCGCAGCTGGCCCTGCACGAACTGTTCGGCTTCGCGCAGCGGCTCGGCACGGCGCCCGGTGCGACCGGCGGCGACGGCATGGCTCACATGAACCACATGAACCATGCGATGGGGATGTCGTCCGGGTCCGGGGCCGGGGCCGCCTCCGGGCCCGACGCCGGTGAGTGGATCATGTCGCTCTTCGGCCACAGCGCCTTCGGCATGTTCCTCGCCCACGTCGTCGCCGCCCTGCTCTGCGCCCTGTGGCTGTGGCGCGGCGAGGCCGCCGCGTTCCGGACGGGACGGGCGCTCGCCGCGGCCCTGTTCGTGCCGCTCCGCCTCGTCCTGCGGATCCTCGTCGCGGCCCTGCCCCCTGCCCCGCCGCGCGTCGGGGCGCTCGTACCCGTGCCCCGGCTGCGCGGGGTCCTCCTTCAGTACGCCGTCTCCCGCAGAGGTCCACCGGTCCTTCCGGTCAGTTCCTGATACCGCCCGCGCCCCTCGGTGCCGGGCGGATTTTCGGCGTCCGCGCACACCGGGGCAATGGTCCCCGGCAGGCTGCGCCGCGTCGCTTCCGAACTCCCTTCACCGAAGGACCTCTTGCGATGACTGCTGCCCTTTTGCGACCCCCGACCGGTGCGCCCGGCGGGGACCTGACCCGCGACGACCTCATCACCCAGTGGGCGCTCGCCGCCCGCGACGGCGACGCCGAGGCGTTCGAACGGTTCGTGCGGGCCACCCGGCGCGACGTCTGGCGTTTCGTGGCACACCTCAGCGGTGACCTGCACGGCGCGGACGACCTGACCCAGGAGACGTATCTGCGGGCCCTGACCTCCCTGCCCGGCTACGCGGCGCGGTCCGGTGCCCGCACCTGGCTGCTCGCCATCGCGCGCCGCACCGTCGCCGACCGGTTCCGGCGGGCGGCGGCGCGGCCGCGGATCGCCGACACCGGTGACTGGCAGGCGGCCGCCGAGCGGGCACAGCCGCGTGGGCTGCCCGGTTTCGAGGAGGGCGTGGCCCTGCTCGACCTGCTGTCCGGGCTCGACGCGCCGCGCCGTGAGGCGTTCGTGCTCACCCAGCTCGCAGGGCTGCCGTACGCGGACGCCGCGGCGGCCGTCGGCTGCCCGGTGGGCACCGTGCGCTCCCGGGTGGCGCGTGCGCGGGAGCGCGTGAGCGAGTTGCTGCTCGCCGCGGACCGCGCCGCCTGACGGAGGGGGCCGCGCACTGCTCGGAGGCCCCGGTCGCGGCCTCCGAGCAGTGCGTTTAGCGTGGTGCGGGGGTGTCTGGAGGTCACCATGGACCGCTCGTCCGTACCCGCCTCGGAGCCCGTTCGCCCCGGTGCCGGGTCCGTTCGCGACGCCGGGGCACCGGGTTCCGTGCCGTACGCGGGAGGCGGCCGCCACGAGCACCGCTGGCTGATCCTCGCCGTGATCGGCATCGCCCAGCTCATGGTGGTGCTCGACGCGACGATCGTGAACATCGCGCTGCCTTCGGCCCAGCGGGACCTGGGGTTCAGCGACGGCAACCGGCAGTGGATCGTCACCGCGTACGCGCTCGCCTTCGGTTCGCTGCTGCTGCTCGGCGGGCGGATCGCCGACCTGGTGGGGCGCAAGATCGTGTTCCTGGCCGGGCTCGCCGGTTTCGCCCTCGCCTCCGCGCTCGGCGGCGCGGCCAACAGCTTCTCCATGCTGGTGGCGGCCCGCGCGCTCCAGGGCGTGTTCGGCGCGCTGCTCGCCCCCGCCGCACTCTCGCTGCTCACCACGACGTTCACGGACCCGCGGGAGCGTGCCAAGGCCTTCGGCATCTACGGCGCCATCGCGGGCGCGGGCGGCGCGGTGGGGCTGCTGCTCGGCGGTGTGCTGACCGAGTACCTGGACTGGCGCTGGTGCCTGTACGTGAACCTCGCCTTCGCCGTCGTCGCGATGGTCGGCGGCGCCCGCCTGCTGCACGCGGGCGCTCCCCCGGACCGGCCCGAACTCGACGTGCCCGGCACGCTCCTGGTCTCCGCCGGTCTCTTCTGCATCGTCTACGGCTTCTCCAACGCCGAGACCCACGAGTGGGGCGACGCGCAGACGTGGGGGTTCCTGGTCATCGGCGCCGTGCTGCTCGTCGCGTTCGCCTGGTGGCAGACGCGGGCGACGCATCCGCTGCTTCCGCTGCGGGTCGTGCTCGACCGGGACCGGGGGGCCTCGTTCCTCGCCATGTTCATCTCGGGCGCGGGCATGTTCGGTGTCTTCCTGTTCCTGACGTACTACCTCCAGCAGATCCTCGAGTACACGCCGATCAAGACCGGTCTCGCCTTCCTGCCGATGGTCGCGGTGATGGTGGTGGCCTCGGTGGTGACCACCAACAACCTGCTGCCGAAGATGGGGGCGCGGCCGATCGTCCCGCTGGGCATGGGGCTCTCGGCGGCCGGCATGGCCTGGCTCACCGCGCTCGACACGACCAGCGGTTACGCCGCGCACGTGCTGCCGCCCCTGCTGGTCGCCGGGCTCGGCCTCGGCCTGATCTTCGCCCCCGCGATGAGCATGGCCACGGCGGGAGTCGCCGCGCACGACGCCGGGGTGGCCTCCGCGATGGTCAACACCAGCCAGCAGGTGGGCGGTTCGATCGGCACGGCGCTCCTGAACACCCTCGCCACCACGGCCGCCTCCAACTATCTGGTCGGCAAGAAGCCGACGCCCGAGGTGCGGGCACAGGCGGCGATGCACTCGTACTCGACGGCGTACTGGTGGTCGGCCCTCTTCTTCGCCGTCGGTCTTGTCGTTACGGTCGTCCTCTATCGCAGGGGCGCCCCGGTCGCGACGGACGCGGGCGGCGGCGCGGTCCACCTGTAGGGCGGGAGTGACTCATGGCCCCGGTCTCCGCGGGCGAGGACGGAATCGCGCTCGCTTCGGCGCGCGGCCGCTGGGTGCTCGCGTGCGCGGTTCTCGCCTCGGGCATGGCGATGCTCGACGGGACGGTGGTCAACGTCGCCCTGCCGACGCTCGGCAAGGACCTGGACGCCTCGATCTCGGCCCTGCAGTGGGTGGTCAACGCCTACATGCTGACGCTGTCGGCGCTGCTGCTGCTCGGTGGCGCGCTCGGCGACCGTGTCGGGCGGCGCCGCACGCTGATCGTGGGCGTGGTGTGGTTCGCGCTCGCCTCCGCGCTGTGCGGGCTCGCGCAGAACGCCGGAACGCTGATCGCGGCGCGGGCGCTCCAGGGCGTCGGGGGCGCGCTCCTGACCCCTGGTTCGCTGGCGCTCGTGCGCTCCTCGTACCGGCCCGACGACCAGGCCAAGGCGGTGGGCGCCTGGTCGGGGCTCGGCGGTGTGGCGGGCGCGATCGGGCCTTTCCTGGGCGGCTGGCTGATCGACGGTCCGGGGTGGCGGTGGATCTTCCTCATCAACGTGCCGCTCGCCGCGCTGGTCCTCGTCGCGGTGCGGCACGTGCCGGAGAGCCGCGACGAGGCGGCGTCGGCGCGGCCCTTCGACGTGCCGGGCGCGTGCCTGGCCGCGCTGTTCCTGGCGGGCGTCAGCTTCGCGCTGATCGGCGCGTCCGGTGACGCGTCGGCGGCGGGCATGGTGCTCCCCGGAGTGCTCGGTCTCGCCGCGGGCGCCGCCTTCGTCGCGGTCGAGCGGCGCAGGCGCGACCCGATGCTGCCCCTCACCCTGTTCCGCTCGCGTCTGTTCACCGCGGCCAACGTGATGACGCTGTGCCTGTACGCGGCGATCGGCGGCATCCTCTTCCTGCTGCCGGTGCAGTTGCAGACCACGCTCGGCTACGACGCGTTGCAGGCGGGCACGGCGACGCTGCCGATCACCGTCCTGATGCTGCTGCTCTCCGCGTACTCCGGTGACCTGGCCCGGCGCGTCGGCCCGCGTCTGCCGCTGATGGCAGGACCGCTGGTGGCGGCCACCGGTGTCCTGCTGATGCTGCGGATCAGGCCCGGTGCTTCGTACGTCACCGATGTGCTGCCCGCGGTGGTCGTGCTCGGCCTCGGCATGAGCCTGTTCGTGGCGCCGCTCACCGCGACCGTGCTCGCCTCGGTGGACGCGAGCCGCGCGGGTCTCGCGTCCGGCGTCAACAACACCGCGGCGCGCATCGCGCAGTTGCTCGTCGTCGCCGGTCTGCCGCTCGCGGTGGGCCTGTCCGGCACGGCGTACGCGGATCCTGACGCGCTGAACACCGCCTTCGGCAAGGCGGCGGTGATGTGCGCGGCGCTGTTCGTCCTCGCGGCGGTCGCGGCGGCGGTGTTCGTCAGGCCGAGCCCGGCCGCCTGGCACGAGGAGCGGGGGAACGAGCCGCAGTGCAGGACGTGCCTCGGCGTGAACGCGCCGCCGCTGGAGCCGGGGTCCGCTCCTCCCGGCTAGGACGTCACCTGTCGACGAGCCCTGTTCGGTCGAGCTTCGTGGCCGGCGATGAGTTTCCCCGCCTGCCTCCGTCTTACCTCGTGAACGTCCCATCGAAGGTTCCCGGACAGGCGGTATACGTGATGGACGAGCAGTTCACCGCAACCCTGCGGAAGAGCCCGAACAAGGGCGGCTGGACCTACGTCGTGTGGCCACAGTCGGCCGAGTTCTTCGGCACCCGCGGCCTGGTGAAGGTCAGAGGCACGATCGACGGTCATCCGTTCCAGAGTTCGTTCATGGCCCTGGGGGACGGGACGCACAAGCTGCCGGTGAAGGCGGACGTGCGCAAGGCGATCGGCAAGGAGGAAGGGGACACTGTGACCGTCCGGCTGCGGGAGCGAGTCGACGCCTGACGCCTGGCACGATCGCTCTGCCCGGCGTTAGGCAACTCCTGCCTCCCGTACGAACAAGGTGACCGACACGCTCGCCTCGAAGCCGTTGCGCCGCATCAGCGCGGCGGACGCGGTGTTGCGGGACTCGACGTCCGTCACGACGGCGCTCGCGCCCGCCTCGGTGAGCGACGCGACGCAGGCCTTCACCAGGCGGCTCGCGACGCCCTGGCCCTGGTAGTCGGGGGCGCTCGCGATCCACTCCAGGTTGCCCCAGTCGGCGCGCTGGTCGAACCCCATCGAGCCGAGCACGAACCCGGCGAGCCGCTCCCCGTCCACGGCCACCCAGCAGGCGGACGCCTCGCCGTCCATGTGCCCGGCGATCGCCGAGAGCGACCAGGACGTGTAGGGCTTCACGCTCGTGTCGTAGACCTGGCGGCCCAGCGCGAGGACGTCGGCCAGATGGGTGGCGGTCATCGGTTCGAGTCCGATCTCTGGGCGCGATGACGCTGCGGGCGTGGACATGGGGCCTCCGAGGGGGGCGGGCGCGGCGCCAGGCCGCGCCTTGGGCGCACTTCACGCTATGAGCCGGTGGCGGGTGGCGCACGCCGGGCCGGATCCGGTGGGGGTGGCGGCGTACGCCCCGGTCGGAGCGGCGACGTACGGCGCGCTCGGCCGAACGGCGCACAACTCCCGCCCCGTGAGCGACTGTTGATCATCGCACCGGGACGGGAGGCCCTCCCGCAGCCCTTATCGTGGAGCGCATGTCCGTTCCCGAGCTCATCCGCATCGTCTCCCGCTCCTCCCCCATGGCACTCGCCCAGGTGGAGCGCGTCCGTACCGAACTCGCCGCGCTGCATCCCGGCATCCGCACCGAGGTCGTGCCGGTCACCACCTCCGGGGACCGCTGGATGGGCGACCTGGCGCGGCTCGGCGGCAAGGGGGCGTTCACCAAGGAGGTCGACGCCGCGCTCCTCGCCGGCGAGGCGGACCTCGCGGTGCACTGCGTGAAGGACGTACCGGCGGACCGGCCGCTGCCCGCGGGCACCACGTTCGCCGCGTTCCTCAAGCGGGACGACATCCGCGACGCGCTCATCCACCCCGAGGGGCTCACGCTCGACGAGCTGCCCGCGGGCACCCGCATCGGCACGTCCTCGGTCCGTCGCGTCGCCCAACTCGCCGCATCCCACCCGAAGTTGGAGTGCGTGCCGATGCGCGGTAACGCGGGCCGCAGGCTGGCGAAGCTCGCCGCGGGCGACGCCGACGCGCTCCTGCTCGCCCAGTCGGGTCTCGATCGCATCGGCCGTCCCGAGCTGGCCAGCGAGATCCTCTCGGTGGAGACGATGTGCCCGCCGATCGGCGCGGGGATCCTCGCGTTGCAGTGCCGCGAGGAGGACACGACCACGATCGACGCGGTGTCGGGCCTCGGCGACCGGGACGCGTGGCGGGAGGCGACGGCGGAGCGGATGTTCCTGCACGTGCTGCAAGGGCACTGCAATTCGCCGATCGCCGGGTACGCGCGTGCCGAGCGGGGCGGCGATCTGTCGCTGCGCGCCTGCGTGTTCACCCCGGACGGCAAGACGGTCCTGAACGCGCAGGAGTGGGCGGGTCCGCTCGATCCCACCACCCTGGGCATGTCCGTCGCGGTCGCGTTGCTGCGCCAGGGCGCCAGGGAACTGATCGACGGCATCGCGCACTGACGGCGGGGGCCGTGCTCGGTCCCCGCCGGGGCGGTGGCGTCAGACGTGGTGCGGGAGGCGCTTGGCGCGGCGGCGGATCTGGAAGGCGGTGATGATCTCGGCGACACCGACCGCGATCAGCATGCAGCCGCCGAGCACGGTGAGGACCGCCACCGAGTCGAAGGGCGAGACGATCAGGACGCAGCCCGCGATCAGGCTCACGATGCCGGTGACGGCCTGCCAGCCACGGGCGGGCATGTCCGGGTCCGAGACCGCGGCGATGGTCAGCGTGATGCCCCTGAAGAGCCAGCCGATGCCGATCCACAGGGCGAGCAGCAGGATCGACTGCATCGCGCCGCGGAAGCAGAACAGGCCGAGCAGGATGCCCAGGGCGCCGCTGATGAAGGCGAGCACCCGCATCGGGCCCGAGACATGGGTGCCGAACGCGGCGACGATCGTGAAGATTCCGCTGACCAGCAGATACGCGCCGAAGAAGGCGCCCGCGACCAGCAGTGTCGCGCCGGGCCAGACCAGCGCGAGGATGCCGAGGACCAGCGCGAGCACGCCCGAGACGAGCACGTACTGCCAGGCGCCGCGGACCAGGGCGTTCAGCGGTCCGCTCGGTCCGCTGGGCCCGCGCGGGGTGGTCGGAGTGGGTGGAGTGGCTGTGTCCATGTGTCCAGGCTGGTCGGCGCCGCCGGGGCGACAACCCGGGGCGCGGGCCGAAAGGGGCACGGCGGGGGCGGCCGGGGCCCGGGCACACGGCCCGTCGCCCGCCGGGCGCCCTGCGGCCGACCGGGTGACGGGCGCCCACGACGGCGGGCCGGGAAGCCGCGGCGACGCGCGTTCCGGGGCACGGAGCCAGCTACCCCGTTTCATGGCCACATGCACCTTTTGCGGTAATGCGGTGGGCTTGTTTTAGTGAGGATGACCGGCCGGGCACGACTGCTGCCTCCGGACGACGGTCTGCCCCGCACGACGACCTGCCCCACACCTGGACGGCGACGCGACCATGACGATGTCCTCCTTCGGATCCCTCGGCGGCCCCGACCCCTTCTCCGAGCTGCTCAACCGCTTCTTCGGCACGTCCCCCGCCTCCTCACCGCCACAGGTACAGCGGGTGCCGATCGGACGGCTGCTCACGGACTCGGCGCGGGAGTTGATCGGCCTGGCCACCACGCGCGCCGCCGACGACGGCAGCGCGGACCTCGACACCGAGCACCTGCTGTGGGCGGCGACCCAGGTCGATCCGGCCAGGAGTCTGCTCGCCCAGGCGGGCGCGGATCCGGACCAACTGGGCAAGGCGATCGCCGATGCCCTGCCGGGGGCGAGCGAAGTGCCGTCAGCGGAACCGCGGTTGACCCCCGCCGCGAAGCGCGTACTGATGGCCGCCTTCGAGCGCTCCCAGGCGGCCGGGGTGTCCTACATCGGCCCCGAGCACATCCTCGCCGCGCTCCTCGGCACACCGGACTCCGGCGCCGCGAGGACGCTCGCCTCGCAGGGCGTGGACGCGGACCGCCTGGGACACGGCACGGAGGCGGCCACGCGGGCGGAGGGCACACCGAGCGGTGGCACGAGTGACACGCCGACCCTGGACGAGTACGGCAGGGACCTCACCGAGGAGGCGAAGGCGGGCAGGCTCGACCCGGTGGTCGGCAGGGCCGAGGAGATCGAGCAGACCGTGGAGATCCTCTCCCGGCGCTCCAAGAACAACCCCGTACTGATCGGCGAGCCGGGCGTCGGCAAGACCGCGATCGTCGAGGGCCTGGCCCAGCGCATCGTGGCGGGCGAGGTGCCCAAGACCTTGGAGGGCAAGCGTGTCATCGCGCTCGACCTGTCGGGGCTCGTGGCGGGCGCGCAGTACCGGGGCCAGTTCGAGGAGCGTCTGAAGAAGGTCATCGACGAGGTCAAGCAGGCATCCGAGTCGACGGTGCTCTTCATCGACGAGCTGCACACCGTGGTCGGCGCGGGCGCGTCGGGCGAGGGGGCGATGGACGCGGGCAACATGCTCAAACCCGCCCTCGCCCGAGGGGAGTTGCACGTCGTGGGGGCGACCACCATCGACGAGTACCGCAAGTACATCGAGAAGGACGCCGCCCTGGAGCGCCGCTTCCAGCCGGTGCTCATCCCCGAGCCCAGCGTCACGGAGACCGTGCAGATCCTCGAAGGGCTGCGGGACTCCTACGAGGCCCACCACCAGGTCCGCTATGCCGACGGCGCCCTCACCGCCGCGGCCGAGCTGTCGGACCGCTACGTCTCCGACCGGTTCCTGCCGGACAAGGCCATCGACCTGATGGACCAGGCGGGCGCGCGCGTCCGCCTGAAGTCGCTCGGCAAGTCCGGTGCGGTCATCGAGCGCGAGGACCGCATCGCCAAGCTGCGGCGCGAGAAGGACGAGGCGGTCGGCGCCGAGGACTTCGAGAAGGCGTCCGACATCAAGAAGCGGATCGCGACGGCCGAGAGCGAGCTCGCCGGGGTCGAGGAGCGGCGCGAGGGCGTGATGGAGGTGACCGCCCTCGACATCGCCGAGATCCTGTCCCGGCGCACCGGCATCCCGGTCGCGCAGATGACCGCGAGCGAGAAGGAGAAGCTCCTCAAACTGGAGGACGCGCTGCACGCCCGGGTGGTGGGGCAGGACGAGGCGGTCACCGCGATCTCCCAGGCGGTGCGCCGCAACCGTGCGGGCATGGGCGACCCCGACCGCCCCGTCGGCTCCTTCCTCTTCCTCGGTCCGACCGGCGTCGGCAAGACCGAACTCGCCAAGGCGCTCGCGGAGTTGCTGTTCGGGGACGAGGGCCGCATGGTCCGCTTCGACATGGGCGAGTTCCAGGAGAAGCACACCGTCTCCCGGCTGATCGGCGCGCCGCCCGGATACGTGGGGCACGAGGAGGCCGGGCAGCTCACCGAGAAGGTGCGCAGGCAGCCGTACAGCGTGCTGCTCTTCGACGAGGTGGAGAAGGCCCACCCGGACGTCTTCAACACCCTGCTCCAGGTGCTCGACGACGGGCGGCTCACCGACGCACAGGGCCGTACGGTCGACTTCCGCAACTGCGTGATCGTGATGACCTCGAACATCGGCGCCCAGCGCATCCTCGCGCACCAGGGCGACGTCTCGGAGATCGAGGACGACCTCAAGGCCGATCTGCGGGGCTACTTCACCCCGGAGTTCCTCAACCGCATCGACGAGACCATCATCTTCCACGGCCTGGCCGAGGAAGATCTGACCCGCATTCTCGACCTGCTCCTCGAGCAGTCCGAACGCCGGGTGCGCGCCCAGGGGTTGGAGCTGGAGGTCACCGAGGCGGCCAAGAAGCTGCTCGTCGCGCACGGGCACCAGCCGGAGTTCGGGGCGCGCCCCCTGCGTCGTACGATCCAGACCGAACTGGACAACAGACTGGCCGAGTTGATCCTGCTGGGCGAGGCGGAGCTGGGTGACACCATCGTCGCGGACGTCAAGGACGACGCCCTCGTCTGTTCCATCGAGCACGCGGCGAGCTGATCCGTCGCGCCTTCACCCGGCCCCGGTGCCGCGTCCCGCCAGCCGGTCCGCCAACTCCCCGCGCGCACGCTCGACTTCGTCCGACGCCTGGTGGTGGTCGCTGTCCCTGGCGCACTCCTCCGCACGGTCGAGCAGCGCGGCGGCTGTCGGCGGGTCGGTGTGCATGCGGACGCGGGCGAGGGCGACCAGCGCGAAGGCCAGGGCCGCCGCACCGAAGGGTTCGGCCAACTCCACTGCCGAGCAGGAGAGTTGCTCCGCCTCCGCGTGCTCACCCCTGCGCAGGTGCAGCTCGGCGAGGTTGGCCCGTTCGAAGGCGGTCGCCGTCGGGCGTCCCGCGCGCTCGGCCAGGGTGAGCGCGCGCCGCCCGTGCGCGAGGGCGTCGTCCAGCCTGCCCGCCCGGCAGGCGTTCTCGCGCAGCACGGACAGGACGTTGGCGAGGAGCGCCGGATCGCCGCAGGTCTCCGCCGGGGCGAGGGCCCGTCCGGCGAGTGCCACCGCCTGGTCCAGGTCGCCCGCCAGGCTGAGGCAGATGGACTGCTGGGCCAGCGCGCGGGCCCGCAGCGCCTGTCCTGCCGTGCCCGGCACGGCGGTGCTCGCCTCCTGGGCCAGGCGCGCCGCCGTCAGCGCCTCGTCGTACGCGCCCGCGTAGAAGCCGACCATGGCGCGGGCCATGTGGTGCGTGCCGGTCACGAGCGCGGGCGTGCGTGAGGTGGGCGCGTGGCGTCGGAGCGTGGCCCGTGCCTGCTCCGCCGTGGCGCTGCGGCAGAGCACTTCGGCGAGGCGGGCGGCGGTCAGCACGCAGTCGTCGCGCTCGCCGTGCCGCTCGTAGGAGGCGAGTGCCTCCCGCAGCGTGCGGGCCGCTTCCCCGTAGCGCCCCGACCGTTCCAGGGAGGCGGCCCAGGCAAGGCGCACCCGCGCGGCGTCGGCCTGCGCCCCGGTCTCGTCCTCGACCGGCTGTCCTGGCGCGGCGGGCTCCGGGTCGCGCAGGGCGGCGCGGTGCAGACGCCGCGTCCGCGGTCCCGGCCCCGCGCCGAGTTCGTCCTCCAGGGCCGCCGCGCACCTCTCGTACTGCCGTACCGCCCTGCCCCGCAGGCCCTGACGCAGATACGCCTCGATCAGGACCCGGTGCGCGCCCTCGTCGGCGGGTGCGTCGGCCAGGGCGCGGCGGGCGGTGCGCACCGCGCCTGCCACGTCGTCCTCGGCGAGGCGCGCGGCGGCCAGGGCGGTCCTGACCCGTCGGCGGAGCTCGGTGAGGCGTTCACGGCACGGTTCGGCCCAGGGTGCGTAGGGGTCATCGGGGAGCGGCTCGCCGGTGAACGCGGCGAGGGCGGCGGCGAGTTCGGGCACCGAGCCCGTCGTCAGCGCGCGTTCGGCGAGGCTCTCCGCGTGGTCGGTGTCGATCCAGACGCGGTCGGGCGCCAGGCGCAGAAGTGCGCCGTCGCCGATCAGATACGCGGAGGCGGCACGCGGCGCGAGTTCCGGTTCCAGGGCGTGCCGGGCGGTGTGCAGGGCGACGCGCAGGCTCCGCAGGGCGGGCGCCAGTTCGGCGTTCGGCCAGCACACGGCCATGACGCGCTCGCGGTGCAGTTGGTGTCCCGGGGTGACCGCGAGCAGCTTCACCAGGGTCCGCGCGCCGGGCCTCGACCAGCGTTCGACGGTCCTCGCGCCGTCGCCCCTCTCGGTACGGAAGCCGCCGAGGAGGTGGATGCGGAGCAGCGGCGGTGCCTGCGCCGTACGCTCCGCGACGCCGTCCGAATGTGCTGCCGCGCCCGTCACGGTCCGTCACTCTAGCCGCAGCACACGCGGAACAGAGGGCCGTTACACAGGAATTACTGGCCGGAAACCGTTGGTGGTTCCGGCACTTCAGAGGTGTGCCCGGCGAAGATCGCGCCAATGTCGCACGGGCCTGGGAGCGGCCGCGCGCAGCGCGTTGACGGTGCCGAAAGCGGTGATCAGGATGTGTGCGTTCCCTCCACCACACCCCCGTGTCCCTCCCTGAGGAGGCAGTGTGAAACGCTCCCGAGCCATCGGTGCCGGTGTCCTGTTCCTGCTCGGCACGACCGCCGCCGTCGCCCAGGCCGCGCAGAGCGGTCCGACGGCGCAGCACCCGCCCGCCGTGACCTCCGCCGCGTCCTGGTGCGCCAAGCAGGGCGGCACCGCGCAGACCCAGTACCCCTACCGCACCGATCCCCGAACCCAGGAACTCGTCCGGCTCGGCGGCGAGCGGACGATGTGCGTCTTCAGCGCCGACGACGGCTCCAGGATCGCGATCGCGGCGGACACCCTGGCGGCGGAGAAGGAGACGCTGGCCCAGCGCGCGTACCAGCGCAAGATCGCCGACCCCGGCGGCGGCGTCGGGAACCCGTCCATCGCCTACTGCCACGCGATCAACGGCACCGCGATGTACGGGCCGGGCAAGCTGGACGCCGGTGGCTGGGGTCCCAAGGGCGCCACCAAGTCCGACCAGGTGATCTCCGCGTGCATGTTCGGCGACGGCTCGGTCATCGACGCCTGGGGCCTGAAGTACCACACGGGCGGGGTGATCCGCGGCGCCGACCTCGCGGAGAAGTTCCGGGCCGAGAGCTCCTGATCCCGCCGGGCCGAACGGCCCGTGGCCCGGGGACCGTCGGCCCTGCCGCGGTGCCCGGGCCGGGACCACCCTTGGACCGCATGCCCCAGTCCAGATACGTCCGCGCAGGCCGCGGGCTCGGCCTGCTCATACTGCTCGCAGGAGCGCTCGGCACGGTCGCCTCCACCGAGTTGGCCCGCGACCGCATCGCCTCGCTCGCCGACCCGGCGTTCTCCCCCGGCTGCGACATCAACACGGTGCTCAGCTGCGGTGACGTCATGGCGGCCTGGCAGAGCGAGGTCCTCGGCGTCCCGAACGCGCTGTTCGGCATCGCCGGTTTCGCCGCCCTCGCCGCGTTCGGGCTCGTCCTGCTGTCCGGGGCCCGCTTCCCCCGGTGGCTGTGGCTGCTCCTCCAGGCGGGCGTCACGGCGGCGTTCGGCTTCGTGGTCTGGCTGATCACCCAGTGCCTGTACGTCATCGGGGCGCTGTGCCCCTGGTGCATGCTGATCTGGGCGGTCGTCCTGTCCCTGTTCTGGTACGTGAGCGTGCACTCCCTGCGCTCGGGAGCGCTACCCGCGCCCCGGCGCCTCACCGGGGCGGTGACCCGGTGGGCGTGGCTGGGGCCGGTCCTGATGTACGGCTTCCTCGCCGTACTGATCCTGATCCGCTTCGGCACGCGTCTGTGGTGAACGCCGACCGCTAGGGCCGTCTCGCCTGTGCCACGAACTCCCGTACGGCGGACTCCAGTCGGAGGGCGTTCTCCCGGCCGCTCGTCTTGAGGCCGTGCCGGTTGGCCAGCCACGCGCCGGTGGAGTACGTCAGCTGGGTCTCCCCGTGTTCGTCCTGCCAGACGAGCACCTTCGACGGCAGGTCGATCCCCGATGTCCGGCGGTCCTGCATCAGCCGGGTGCCGACGGCCGGTCTGCCGAACAGGACCAGGCGGGTGGGGCGGAGCGTCATGTCCACCTTCTCCGCGTTGGCCTGGTGGTCGATGACGGCGAGCACGTGGTGGCCGGCCTCGGTCGCCGCGGCGCGGAGCCGGTCCACCACGGCGTCGACGGTGCCGGGCGCGGGAAGCGTGACGAGCCCCGAGGCCGTCTCGCTGGGCATTGGTTCGTTCACGCGCTTCACCGTAGGCGGCGGGGGCGCGCACGGGCGGGCGACCCGCCCGGCGCGGCCGACGTACGCGGCTCCCTCCGTGCCCGGATCCGTCAGTGGTGGAATCCCGGCTGCTCGGGCGCGTGGCCGCCGGGGCCCGACGTCATCAGCCGGTCGACGGCGGCGCCGATGTCGTCGGCGAGCAGCCCGATCTTGTCGTGGCCGGTGCCGTGCCGCACCAGGACCCGCTGGATGACGGTGTCGTCACGCCCGGCGGGCAGCGGATAGGCGGGCACCTGCCAGCCGCGCTTGCGCACCTCTTCGGTCAGGTCGTAGAGGGTGAACCCGGCCGTGGCCGGGTCGGCGAGCTTCCAGGAGACGGCGGGCAGCGCGCCCCTCCCGTCGTACAGGACGGTGAAAGGACCCATCTTCTCGATCCGTTCGGCCAGCATGTGGGCGGTGGCCGCGCACGCCTCGTACACCTTGCGGTAGCCCTCGTGGCCCAGGCGCAGCATGGTGTAGTACTGGGCGACGATCTCGCCGCCGGGGCGGGAGAAGTTGAGGGCGAAGGTGGGCAGGTCGCCACCGAGGTAGTTCACGCGGAAGATCAGGTCCTCGGGGAGCAGGTCGGCGGAGCGCCACACCACCCAGCCGACGCCGAGCGGTGCCATGCCGTACTTGTGCCCCGAGGTGTTGATGGAGGCGACGCGCGCCAGCCGGAAGTCCCAGACCAGTTCGGGGTGGAGGAACGGGGCGAGGAAGCCGCCGCTCGCCGCGTCCACGTGGACGGGGATGTCGAGGCCCGTCTCGGCCTGGATGCGGTCGAGTTCGGCGACGATCTCGGCGACCGGTTCGTAGGCGCAGGTGAAGGTGACGCCGAGGATGGCGACGACTCCGATGGTGTTCTCGTCCACGTAGTCCTTGAGCTGCTCGGCGCGCATGCCCAACGCGTCCTCCTCCAGCGGGACTTGCCGTAGTTCCACGTCGAAGTAGCGGGCGAACTTCTCCCAGCACACCTGCACGGGCCCCGCGACGATGTTGGGCCGGTCCGTGGACTTGCCCTCGGCCTCGCGGCGCTTGCGCCAGCGCCATTTGAGGGCGAGGCCGCCGAGCATGCAGGCCTCGCTGGAGCCGGTGGTGGAGCAGCCGAGGGTGGTCTCCCCCTCCGGCGAGTTCCACAGGTCGGCGAGCATGTGCACACAGCGGTTCTCGATCTCGGCCGTCTGCGGGTACTCGTCCTTGTCGACCATGTTCTTGTCGAGGCACTCGTTCATGAGCCCGTGCACCTCGGGCTCGGCCCAGGTGGTGCAGAACGTGGCGAGGTTCTGCGAGGCGTTGCCGTCGAGCGCGAGCTCGTCGTGGATCAGTTCACGGACGGCACGGGGGTCGGAGGCCGAGCGCGGCATCTTGTACTTGGGCAGGATCTGTTCGCTGATCGGCAGCGCGTAGACGTCGTCGAAGGGGCTGCCGGGCTTGACGGGGTGATGCGTGGTCCGGTGCAGGGGCATGGGAGGAGTTCCTTCCGGGCACGGGGGCGGACGCCGTCATCGTGGGGATCCTCGCGAGCGCGGCCGGGGATGTCCACGGCCACTCCCATCGAAGGGAGGAAGTCGCTGCGGCGAATGCACCAGCGGGCCGCGCGGGCCTCAGGGGCCCCGGGATGATCGGCGGCATGTGGCTCACCGTGCAGATCGTCGGCTCCCTGCTCGTCCTCGTCGCGTTCGTCGCCGTGCAGGCGGACCGGATGCGCACCGACGCCTGGTCGTACCTCTGGCTCAACGCGACCGGCTCGCTCCTCATGGCCGTCGACGCGGTCGTGGAGGGCGACTGGGGGTTCCTGCTCCTGGAGGGGACGTGGGCCGTCGTCTCCTTCTGGGGCCTGATCGCGAAGTCGCGGGGGCGGGCGACAGGGGCGGGCCACTGACCCGCCTCCCGCCATCGGCGCCCCGGCGGCTCAGGGAGCGGGGACCTTGTGCACGGCGGTGTCGCCCGGGTCCAGGCGCCGACCGTCCGCGGCCAGGACCTCCAGGGGGCGCAGGCGCTCTCCCTCGCGGCGGTCGACCAGCTCCGAGTGCGGCTCCCCCGGGGTGAAGAAGTTCCGCTCGCCCCACTGCCGCAGCGCCACGATGACGGGGAAGAGCTCCTTGCCCTTCTCCGTCAGTACGTACTCGCGGTAGGCGCTGCCGTCCGACGCGGGGACGGACGCGAGGACCCCGCCCGCGACCAGGGAGCGCAGCCGCGCGGTGAGGATGTTCTTCGCGACCCCGAGGCTGCGCTGGAACTCCCCGAAGCGCCTGCTTCCGTCGAAGGCGTCCCGCACGATCAGCAGCGACCACCAGTCGCCGATCGCGTCCACCGACCGGGCGACGGGGCATGCGCTGTCGTCGAACCGCGTCCTGGTCACCATGGCGTCCGCCTTCCACTCCCGATCTGGTTGCAACATGCTACCAGGAGGGCTACGGTCGCCATCGGTAGCAAGTTGCAACCAGAATGCGAACGTGTGGGAGGGATGCCGATGCCCGGCAACTGCGAGGTGGCGAGAGGACATACCGAGGCGGGCGACGGACCGCAGCCGCCAGGCGCCGCCCCGCCGCCAGCCGTCCCCCTGCCGCCCCGAAGCGCCCTGTCGCGCGGCATCGTCCTGCTCTTCGCCGTCGCCTGCGGCGCGGCGGTGGCCAACGTCTACTTCTCCCAGCCGCTCCTGGTGACCATCGGACACGACCTCGGCATGAGCCCGGCGCTCGTCGGCAGCGTCGTCACCCTCACGCACGTCGGCTACGGACTCGGCCTCTTCTTCCTCGTACCGCTGGGTGACGTGGCCGACCGCAGACGGCTCGTCGTGGCCCAACTGCTGGTCCTGGTCGTGGCGTTGGCCCTGGTCGCCACCGCCCGCACGGCCGCGGTCCTGCTCGCGGGCATGGCCGCGACGGGACTCCTCGCGGTCGTCACCCAGACCCTGCTCGCCTTCGCGGCATCGCTGGCCCCCACCGCAGGGCGCGGCCGCGTCGTCGGGACGGTCACCAGCGGCGTGGTCATCGGCATCCTGCTCGCCCGCACCGTGTCCGGCGTCCTCGCCGACCTCGCGGGCTGGCGCTCCGTCTACCTCGCCTCCGCGTCTCTCACCACGCTGCTCGCCCTGGTCCTGTACCGGGTGCTGCCGCGCCGCGATGACGCCCCGCCGACCACGGACCTGCGCTACGGACAGCTCCTGCGCTCCACCGTCACCCTGTTCGCACGGGAGCGGCTGCTCCGGCTCAGGGCCCTGTTCGGTCTGCTGATCTTCGCCTCCTTCAGCACGCTGTGGAGCAGCGTCGCACTGCCGCTCAGCGAGGCCCCGTACTCCTTCTCCCACAGCGCGATCGGGGCCCTCGGCCTCATCGGCGTCGCGGGCGCCCTGGCCGCGAGCGCGGCGGGCCGCCTCAACGACCGGGGCCTCTCGCAGCGGACGACCGGCATCGCCCTGGCGCTGCTCGCCGCGTCATGGCTGCCGCTTGCCTTCACCCGCGGCTCGCTCTGGGCCCTCTTCCTCGGGGTGGTCCTGCTCGACCTCGCCGTACAGGCCGTCCACGTCACCAACCAGACGTTGATCTACGCGCTGCACCCGGACGCGGGCAGCCGGATCATCGGCGGATACATGGTCTTCTACTCGATCGGCAGCGCCACCGGCGCCATCGCCGCGACCTCGCTGTACACGGCGGCGGGGTGGGGCGCGGTCTGCGGGCTGGGCGCCGGGTTCAGTGGTCTGGGGCTCGTGCTGTGGGCGTTCACACGTGACAGACCGACAGCTCAGTCGAGCTTGCGTGCGACGCCTCCGTAGATGCCGATCTCACCGGACCTCGCCGCCGGGCTGCCCTCCGGGCGCCAGAACGGGACCTGGACCAGGCCGGGATCGACCAGCTCGAAGCCGTCGAAGAACCGCTCGACCCTGGCCCGGGAGCGCAGGTTCAGCGTGGCGGTCGCCTGGTTGTAGACGGCCTGGGCGTCGCTGCGGTCGGCGAAGTCGCCCGTGGCGTGCGAGAGCACCAGGAAGCTGCCGGGCGCCAGCGCGTCGCGCAGGGTGGCGACGATCCGCTCGGGCCGCTCCGCGTCGGTGAGGAAGTGGACGACGGCCACGAGGAACAGGGCCACGGGCTCGTCGAAGTCGATGACGCGGCGGACGTCGGGATGGTCCACGACGCCTCGCGGGTCGCGCAGATCGGCCAGCACGCTGCTGGTTCCGCCGACGCCGTCGAGCAGCACCTCGGCGTGCGTGTTCACGATCGGGTCGTTGTCGATGTAGGCGACGCGGGCGTCCGGCACCGTCTCCTTGGCGATCTCGTGCACGTTCGGCGACGTGGGCAGGCCGGTGCCGATGTCGAGGATCTGGCGGACGCCCGCGCCGGTGACGTGGCGGACGGCGCGCCCCATGAACTCGCGGTTGGCCCTGACTCCGATGCGCACCTCGGGCGCGGCGGCGGCGAGTTCGTCACCGGCGCGCTGGTCCACCTCGTAGTTGTCCTTGCCGCCGAGGAGGTAGTCGTAGATCCGCGCGGGATGCGGCTTGCTGGTGTCGATGTCCTCCGCGTGGAGCCCGCCCTGACTCAACTCTCGCCCCTCTCACCACCACGCCCCGGTGGGCGCCGCGTACCGATGGCCACACCCTTTCACACGAACTCCGCTGACCACAGGGGCTGTTGCCCGTACCGTGTCGCTAGAGTGCGGCCCCCGTTGCCTCGCCACCCTGGGCGCGTTGCAGATAGAGCTGCCGGGCGTCGAGTACTCCGACTCCCAGCTGATATCCGCCATGCTCGCCCTGATCGCGATCGACGCGTTCGTCGACCGGGTGGACTCCTCGCGGTCCGTCGAGCGGGAACTGGGCAGGATCCATCGGCGCCTGGCCGTCGCGGACTCCTCCGGGATCCGGTTCTCCCAGCGCATCGAGCGGCTTCATCGTCATCGACGCCGGGGAGCGGGACCAGCGGATGGACGTCCAGGTCTACATGTACAAGAAGTCCGCGGACGCCTCCCCGCTGCTGCGCCTGAACTCCGAGAGCGACGCCAAGTGGTGGCAGACCTTCCTGGAGCAGTACGAGACCTACTGGTCCGAGGCCCGGAGCGTGCCCCGGTGACCGGCGCTCCTCCGGAACGCGAGCCCACTCCGGAACTCCTCGCCCTGACACGGGAGTTGCGTGCCGTCGGCGAGATGGGCGCCGTCCTGACGGACGGGGCCGAGGACCGCGAGCGGTACCGGCGCGTCCTCGGGATCGCCGAGATCCTGGCGACGACCGAAGGCCGTGGACCGGTGCGGCCGCCCGCCGACGTCGCCGAGCAGTGGTTCCACGTCTCCGTCGTTATCAATAGGTGGCGCGTAGAACCTCTGGTGAAGCGGGGCACACGAGTCTCAGGCACGTCAGGCACGGCGACTCGTCGTTCGGCCTCAGCCTGTGATCGACTCGGAAGACATTCAGGCGCGAGGGGCTGTTCTGATGGATCAATTCCGACGCTGCTGCCGCGCAGGTGGGCCGGAAATGCACTGAGGGGCGCTGGGTCGTGAGGCCGTTCGTCTTCAAGCGCGCCGACAGCTTGTGGCCTGAGGGCTCCACTCTCTTGCACGTGTATCTATGCGTGGGTCCTGATCGCGACCGCGCGCTCACGAGGTTGGTCACCAGCGCGCACGAGGCGTTGAAGGGATTCGCGGTTGCCCCAGTTCCTCCTCATTGGCTGCATATCACCCTCGATCAAATCACTGACCGATCCGCTGCTCTCATCTCGCAGGGTGAGCGTGACGCCCTTGTGGCTGAACTCGGCGCGCGATTGGCGGACTTCTCGCCCTTCGAGGTACAGGTCGGCTCGCTGCTCAGCTACCACAGCGGCGTGATCGCGGACCTCCATCCGGACGACGGCATCGTGGCCCTGCACCGCGCCGTCCGTGAGGCGATTCGCGCGGTCCGCGGCGATGAAGCGGTCCGCTATCCGTGGGGAGTCCAGCACCTCACGGTCGCCTACGCGTCCGGGGCTGTGTCCTCGGACGATGCCCAGCGGCTCCTGCGCCGGGTCCGCCCCAGTCACGCCTCGCTGCACGTCACCGAAGTGCAGCTCGTCGACGTCACGGCCAATAGCCCGGCTAAGACGATCACCTGGGAACGGCTTGCCACCATCCCGCTCGGGAGTACATCGGGGACCCCCGGGGAGCATGTCGGCGCGGGCGGCCCACGGCCTTCATGTTGATTCACCCGGTCGTTAATTGAAAAGCTTACTGAGCGTTTCAGCAGATGCCGTGATACGGCACATCCGGAATGTACGCCTCCCAGTCGGCGCGGGACAATCCGCCGCGGGCGCGATCGCAGACGGTTTCGGTGGCGCGCTCGGGGTCGATGGCGTACGAGCGAAGGGGAACATTTCCACCGGCCACGAGCACGGTCTTGTCGTCCTCGCTGAACGCTACCGCCTTGACGGCGTCTCCGGCGCTGGGCAGCGGGCCCCCGAGGGGACGGCCGGAGGCGGCGTCCCAGAGGCGGACGGTGCCTTCGTCGCCGCCGACGGCGAGGATCTTGCCGTCGTGGGAGTAGGCGAGGGCGTCCGCCGACTCCAGCTCACTGTCCAGCCCTGAATGCGTCCCGGGGAGGGAGGCCGTGCGCCGTGTGGCGTCGCCGTCGTACAGGGTCACCCGGCCTGTGCCCTCGCCAACGGCCAGTTGCCCGCCGTCGGGCGGGTAGGCAAGGGCATTGGTGACCAACGGCCCTGAGGCGTCCTTGGCCCGGCGACCTGATGGCAGGGCTAAGGTCCCGAAAACGGTGGCGAGGCGTCGTCCGTCCGGCCGCATCGCCACGGCGCCGCTTCCAGGGCTCATCTGGTAGTCACTCCAGTCCTGGGGGTCGGCGTCGTCCCACACGGGGTGTACCGTCTTGGTTCCGTTCCGTACGTTCCACGTCACCAGGGCGGGCTCGGGTTCCTGACGGAGGGCGAGCAGGGAGGTGCCCTGGGTGTTCAGCGCGATCGACTGAGCGCCGTATCCCTTCGCGCCGATGACGAAGTCCGCGCGCCGGCGGTTCTTCCGCAGGTCCCACACCTTGATCTGTTGCGGGCGCAGAAGGAAGCCCTCCCTATCCAGTGCAACGGCCCCGTATGCGAGCCATCGGCCGTCGCCGCTGAATGCCAACGAGGGCCAGCACCAGAAGTCCCAGGAGTCCTCGCTCGGGTGGCAGTCGGCCGACGGCAGTGTCACCGCCCGACCACCGCCGGCTGTGGGCCGCACCTCGAATCGCGCCCTCCCGCGCTCGTCGCGAGCCGTGAGGAGCTGCGTGCCGTCCGGGCTGAAGGCTGCCCCCACGGAAGCGCGGCTCCAGGAGGCGACGGCATCGCCCAGGAACAACGTCCGCACGGATGTGATCGCGCCGTCGTCTCCCTCCAGATATCTGATCATGCGCTGTTCCGGGTCCAGTCGCAGATCTTGGACGGACTCGCCGGAGAGGCGAAATTGGTGCACGAGCTCGTATCCGTCGGCCAGGACCCGCCACAGCAAGATCGCCTCGCTGTCGACGGCGACGGCGAGCCGCCCGTCAGAGCTGAACTCGACATCGTTCAGCGGTCCCTCGTGCTCGACCTGGAGCACCTTCCTCCCCGTACCTAGGTCGTAGCCGCGTATGTTTTCTCCCACGGTCAGCAGCCTGCCCTGTGGATCGAAGCGTAGTTGCGAGTCGCTGCGGCACGCGGCGCGGGACAACGCCGCGCGGAGTGTTCGCAGTCGGTGCTGCGGGCCGACGTCCCACACCTTCAGGGACTGCCCGTCGCACAGGGCCAGGTGCCGGTCGTCCCGGCTGACCGCCACGCTACCGATATCGGCGCCCTTGCGCTGGAACACCATGCGCCCCTGCCGCAGGTCCCACAGCCTCACCGATGTGGCGCCCTCCATCAGCACCATGCGCCCGCTGAGGGTGGAGGAGAGGTCTTCTTCCTCGACGTGGAGATCTACGACGGACGCACCAATCGACTTCCCGGAGGAGAGATCACGGACCCGCCATCCGTACTCTCCTCGCATCAGCAGCTGCCGCCCGTCCGGGGTGAGACCCGCCGGCCTCTCCCCCTCGGACAGGCGGAACCCGCCGATGCGCCGATGGCTGGCCACGTCCCAGGCGTCCACTCGGCGACCGGCCTCCGAGGCCGCGGTAATCGTCCGTCCGTCTTTGCTGAGCGACACCGTGTCGTTGTCCCGTCCGCTCGGGAGGGCAAACGCGTCTTGCTCGCGCTGCGTTGTCGCCCCCAGCAGCGCTGCCTTGGCCTCATCCGTAGGTTTGATCCGCCATGCCGCCGCGCTCAACCGCATCGCAGTCCTGGGGTCGGTGGCGCGCATGTTCTCCGCGAGCGACGCAAGGCGGCGGGAGGTGGCCTCCGCGCGGCGCTGGTCACCCTCGCGGTTCTGCTGCCAGGCCACCACTCCCACTATCAAGGAGAGCACCACAATTGCGGCCACAAAGGCCGTCGAGCTCCGTCGGCGTCGGAGTTCGCGCGCACGGGCGGCCCGTCCGGCCGCCAGGAACTCGGCCTCCGCAAGGGCGAGTTCGCCCGCCGCCGTTCCGTCGAACGCCTCCTCCGCCTCTGCCAGACGGACCCCTCGGTACAGGGATCCGGAGTCTTTTCCCAGTTCCTCCCACGTTTGGGTGTCCTGTCGGAGGCGACGGTGCAGGAGCAGCCGCTCACGGTCCTCGTTGAGCCAGGCGCCTAGCCGGGGCCAGGCGGTGATCAGTGCCTCGTGGGCGAGGTCGACGGTGTCCTCGTCCAGCGTGACCAGTCGGGCGCGCGTCAGCCGGTCCAGCACGGTGTCTGTCTCGCCCGCGTCGGTCGTCCGTCCCTGAAGGGCGGAGCGGTTCACCGGGCAGCGGGTGTCCGGTGCGCCCTGGCCAGGGGTGATCAGCCGCAGCAGAATCCTGCGGGCAGTGATCCGCTGGTCCGTCGAGAGCGCGGCGTACAGGTCCTCTGCGGTCTGGGCGATGGCGCCGTGAATGCCGCCGGCGGCCTCGTAGGCATGCAAGGTCAGGGCGCGGCCGCGGCGGCGGCGCCACGTCTCCAGCAGAGCGTGCGACAGCAGGGGCAGACCGCCCGGCTCCTCGCGCACCTCGGCGATGAGACGCTCGGTCAGGGCCCGCTCGACGATCAGCCCGGCTACGGCGGCGGGTTTGACGATCGCCTCACGCAACTCCCCGTCCGTCATCGGCCCCACGGGCAGGCTCGCCTGCCGGATGACAGCGGCCAGGCCCTCGTGTTCCAGGCAGCGGCCGTAGAAGTCGGCCCGTACCCCCAGCACGATCCGGAGCCTGCTGTCGGCCTCCCGGGCGGACAACAGCAAGTTGATGAAAGCCGCCTGCTCCTCCGGAGCAGGGTGGAGGGTGAACAGTTCTTCAAACTGATCGACGATCAGCCAGGTTTCCCCTTGCCCCGGTGCCGGGATGAACCTGTCCCGGTGGGTGTGCAGGGGGCGCGGACCGGGGGTGAAGATGCGGATCGCCACCGGCCTTGTCACCGCCTCGGGCAGGTGCTGGAGGCGCGGGACGAGCCCTGCGCGCAGCAGGGAGGACTTGCCGCTGCCGGATGGGCCAAGCACCGCGGTGATCCGGTGTGCGAGGACGAGTTGAACGAGGGTGTCGGTCAGCTCCTGGCGACCGAAGAAGCAGTCCCTGTCTCCCGGCTCGAACCGGGTTAGCCCTGGGTAGGGTCCATTCTCCTCCCGGCCTGGGGATTTCTGCAGGTCCTGTTCGCGGCTGGCCTGGTGCCAGCGCTGTTCCCACTCACTCGGGTCACCGCCGCATGCGCGTACGTACGCCAGCGTGACCTCCAGCGACGGCAGGCTCTCTCCCGCTGCGGCCTGGGATAGGGCGGTCACCGAGTAGTTCGCCCGCTGAGACATCGCCCGGTAGGGCAATCCTCCGGCCTCCTGACGCAGCTTGCGTAAGTCGAGCGCGAACCGGGGTACTGGCCCCGCAGCCGGATCGATCGGTTTTTCCTGACGTCCCATGACAAGCCCCCCGATCGGTGATCACGCGATCGCCAACGTACGGGGCTCCGGAACAGGCCAACAAGAGAACCTCCGGCCAACCCGAGCGGTGACGTACTGCGGAGAGAGTTTTGTTCAGCACCACGAATCGGGCCTGCTGAACAACGCGACAGCCACTGAAATCAGTGGTGCAAGGCCGGAGCCGCCCATGTCAATCGGACCGGCGGCATCAACCAAGGGGGACCTATGGCGAAGCATCGCCTCGGCGCGCTCTTCGGCGCGCTCGCAATCGGCGCCGCCGTGCTGCCGGCTGGCTCGGTTGTCGCGCAAACCGATGATTCCACGAGTACGGCGGCCGTCCGCTGCAACGCGAACCACGCCTACACCTTCTCGACAAGCGGCGGGGGCGGGCCCGTGTACCTGAACGTCGGGGGTGGGAGCCACAAGGGGGCCAAGGTGATTACGTGGCCGTGGTCCGGCGGGCAGGGCAACGAGAAGTGGTGCCTGACCCAGGGGCCGCGCGGGTACGGGTGGAATCTCCGTCCGTGGGACAACAGGGGACTCTGCCTGGATGTTCCCCACAGCAGGTACAAGAAGGGGCAGGGCCTCGTCGTCTGGAACTGCAACGGGCGGAAGAACCAGGACTTCTACGTGAAGCCCGTGCATTCGGACTACAGCTACACCTTGCTCGGTCCGTGGGAGAAGCAGGACCTGAAGATCCATCGGGGTGCGGATGAACGCGGCAGCCAGGTCTCGCTGTGGTCGCACTTGAACCTGCATGCCAAGTGGAAGTGACCTCTGGATCGCGCATGAGTTGAGGCCCCGCCGCGGCGGAGCACGGCGGGACCTCAGTTTCAGTGTGCTCTCAGGTCAACGCCCGCACCGGAGTTCTGACGTGCTCACGCTCTGCTCTCGGAGCCAGATGAGAATGGCCGCAAGGTGGAGAGCGGCCTGGTAGACAGTGGCGAGCTTGTCAGTGCGCATCACCAGGCCGCGCCAGTGTTTCGAGCGGACGATCACCTGGGAGCGGCTCGCGTCCCTCCCGCCCGGCGGCCAGTAGGCGAACTGGGTCACTGAGGTAGGTTGCCCTCCCGGATCATCCGTCGCAGGCTCGTCCTGGAGGCCGCGAGGTCGTCCTCCAGTGCCGCGACTTGTCGCTGGAGTGAGGAGGTTTCCGCTCGCGCCGCATCCCGTTCGCCGGTCAGCCGCTGTGCGGCCTCGGTCAGTTCATCGACCCGTGCCACCAGATCCGCGTTGCCGAGCTGGTCGAGCTGATGGCCGAGGCTGCGCTGCAGTGCCGCCTTGAGCTGGTCGCGTTCCTTCCGCAGTGCGCGGGCCTCGGCCCGCGTCAGCTCGAGGTCGGTCTTCAGGCTGGTGGCGCTCGCGGAGCGACCGGCCGCCCGGTCGTGGGCGGGCTTCAGTGCCTGCTGCGTGCGAGCGGTGTCGATGTGCTCGCGCACCCCGTCCGCGTAGACCAGCCAGTTGGAGACCTGTGCGCGCCGGCGGACCTCCGCGAACGTCACGGGCTCCCGGGCGGCCACCATCTGGTCGACCACCGCCAGGACCCGGGCGCGTTTGCGGGTGCTGTCGCGGCGCCGTGCCTCCACCAGCGCGTGCGCCGTGTTCTCCCGGCCGCTCATCGGTTCGTCTCCTGTCGGTTCACCACGGTCAGCGGCAGCAGTGTTCGGCCGTTCGTCGCGCGTACCTTGCGGAGCACGCGGCTCGCTTCCTGGATCTCGGCCCGGATCTCCTCGGGCAGGCCGGTCATCCGCTCATTCATCCGCTCGATCACGCCCTGGAAGGCGGTGACCTGGTCAGACAGGTTACGGATCACGAAGTCGTCGACGCCCATGGCCTCCGCGAGCTCGCGGTCCGCCTTCAGCTCCCGTACATGGTCCTCGATGGCGGGCAGGTAGGAGGGGTCTGGCCGGTAGAACCCACAGCCCGCGCACTGGAAGCGGATCGGGCACTTCTGGCCGCCAGCCTTCACGTTCGACGGCTCGGTGCACCCGCCGAACGGCACGGCGACGGACTTCTGCTCGTAGGAGACGCCCGAGGGGAACGGCGCGGTGTTGCCGCGGCGGTCCACCGCGTGGAGGCGCAGCGTCTCCACTGCCTGCCGCTTCCGTCTGATGGTGACGCGGTAGTAGCCCATCGTGGTGGAGGCGTTGCGGTGATCCATCAACGCCATCAGGACGTCGAGCGGGGTGCCCGCGTCAGCGTGCCGCTGCGCGTAGGACGAGCGGAACGCGTACGCGAAGACCTTCGACCGGTCGAAGGGGAGCGGTGTGCCGTCCTCGTCGGGCGCGTCGGAATCGATCCTCTCCAGGCCGTCCACCCATGCCCGCAGCACCTGGCCGAACTCGTGGCTGCTCAGGTGCGGTGTTTTCGCGACCTGGCCGATCGCCGGGAACAGGTAGCTGTCGGTGTGCTGGGGGAAGACCAGCTGGAGGCGGCGCCGCTGCCAGGCCAGGATCGCCTCGGCTGTGGATTTCTCGATCGGCAGGGACCGCTTGAGGCGCTTGCCCTTGAAGTTGTCCCAGATCAGCGTGTACTGGCCGTCCTCGTAGCGCAGGCACTCCAGGGCGAGCCCGCAGAACTCCCGCGGGCGCCGTCCGGTGTCCCGGCACACCATGTACGCGGTCTTCATCAGCCAGTGCGTGTCCTCCGGCCTCAGCGGCCCGTACGCGCGGTCGCGCCCGATCGAGGCAAGCTGCTCGTCGAGCTGCCGGATCACGTACTCCGGGATCGCCTTTCCGGCCTCGTCCTCCTCCTGCACCTCCATGACCGGGATGCGGTGGTAGGACTGCACCGCGAACTTCGGCGACAGCTCGGGCAGCAGGTCCTCGCGCCGGGCGAATTCCAGCAGGTCACCGAACTTCCGCTTGCGCTGCTTGCGGGTCGCGTACGCGTACAACGTCTCGTCTGGGCGGGTGGTGACCGCGCAGGCATCGACCACGGCGTCCATGTCCACCAGCCGCAACGCCGCCGGATCGTGCCCTCCTCCGGGGCGCAGCGACAGGGCGGTCGATGCCACGATGCACGCCTTCCGCGTCGCGGAGAACTCCTGCGATTCCGGCTGTTTCAGCCGGGCCCAGCTGACCAACAGGCTCCGCAGCCAGCCCTGTTGGATGCTTGCCAGGGAGGCAGTGCCGCTGCGGGTCCGCCGCCCCGAGCGCGTCTTGGTCGACGACAGGCCGAGCGTGCGCAGCTCGACGGTGTCCTGCTGGGCCGGATCGAGTCCGCGGAACTCGCTGTACCCGGCGTGCACCCAGTGGATCAGCTCGTGCGCGGTGTAGAGGCGGTTCGTGCTGTTCACGGGGAAGCGGTCCGGGTCGACCGCGGCCAGGGTGTCCTCGGTCAGCAGCATGCCGATCGTCTGCCGCAGGGTCCCCGGAGCGATCTGCGCACCACGGGCCTCGCGCCGCTGCAGCGCGTAGAGGAACTCCAGGCGCACCAGCGGCGCCAGTGGGACGAGCGAGAACTGATGCGGCGCCAACCAGGGGGCGTCCCGCGCGGCCCACTGGGCCTCCGAGCAGACCGCTCCGCGCCGGATCGCCTCCCGCCGGCGCCCTGCGTGATACCGGCACAACAGGCCTCTGCCCCCGGCCACTTGGTCGGCGCACCCGGCGACCCCGCAGCCGGGCCGCGCCGTCATGGGCAGGGCGATACCGCTCGCCCACCGCTCCCGGTTCGCGCCCTGATGGTCACGCAGGTATCGGGGCCACTTCTCGCTGTGCGACTCGCACAGCCCCTCGGCGCTGACCTCGCGACCGCAGCGGACGTTGTCCTGGGAGACCGCGCAACGGGGCAGGGCACCGGTAGCTGGGTCGCGGCCGGTGCCGGGGATGATGACGAGCTGGTCGGCGGTCAGCCCCTCGCGTCGCATCCGGGCGGTGCAGCTGCCGCAGGCGCCGCCCTTGGTCAGGGAGCGCCGCATACATGCGACGACCTTGCACGGGAACACCCAGGTGAGCGGGTTGGCGAAGTCCCCAGTGAACAGCAGCGCCTCAGCGTTCCACTCGCCGGGGCGCCACTCGGCCAGGAGGTTGTCGATCAGCCAGCTCTCCCATCCGGCCGGGTCGACCGGGACGGCAAGCTCGTAGACCAGCGTGCTCGGCGCGAGACTCATCGGGCACCTGCCAGTTCTCGCCTCGCCGCCGCGTTCTCAATCGCGGTCCGCATCTCCGCGTCGCTGACGTGAAGGTAGGGGGCGAGCGAGGACGGCGACTGGTGGCCCAGCAGCGCGGAGACAACGTCCCGCGGCTCACCGGAGCGGATCCACTCGGTCGCCGCGCTGTGCCGCAGCATGTGCGGACGCAGGACCAGGCAGACCCGGCGCGCGAGCCGGTCGAACATGTCCTTGACCGCCGAGTACGTCATGGCGCGACCGATCGGCCCACGGAAGAGATTCACGAACACCATGTCGCTCGCCCACGCCTCCGGCGAGAGCACAGCGACCTCGTCGCGTTCATGGACGTAGTCGACGTACAGGCCGACCGCCTCCTCGGTCACGGGTATCACCCTGGCGACCGGCGACCGGCGACTTCGCGAGCGCGCCGTTGGTGTTGATCCGGCGACGCACATGCACGTGTGGCCCCGCTATCGGGCAGCCGAGCGTACGAGAACTGGACAACAGGTGCATGTCCTCGCGGCGCAGGCCAAGAGCCTCGCCGATGCGCATGCCGGTCACCCAGAGCAGACCGACGAGGAAGCGGTCTCGGGCGCGGTTCGCACCGAGCACTGCGCGGTCGACCTCGCCTGGAGTCAGCCACGCGATGCCCTCGTCGGAGACCGTGAACTTGAGCTCCGACGTCTGGATCGTGCGGAACTGCCCGTCCTCCCCGGCCTGGAACCCGCGCGGCAGGTACACGAGGTGCTTCTCGTGGGACAGCTGCGCGCCGAGGTCGGCGGGGACCCATTCCTGCCGGACGCCGAAGCGCAGGAACTCGCACGTCGTGGTCACCACGGCGTTCGCCGACTGCTTCTTCCGAAACCGCGGCTAGACCGGTTCCCTGCGGCCCCGGGTCGGCAGCGGCACATCGACGAGCCAGTGCAGAAAGCCGCCGAGCTGGTTCATCGTGGGGCTCTGCCATGGGATCCCGCGAGCTGCGGCGTACGAGAGGTAGAGAGCGGTCCTGCCGGTGTAGTTCCGCTCCGTGTTCGAAGACAGCCCGCGGCGGCGAAGCGACGCGGCGAACGTCGTGCCCTCGGGATGCAACGTGTACGTCGCGGTATCGACGACCACCCACGCGACCACGCCCGTAGCGGGAGATACCGCCTTCTCGCTCCGGAACCTCCGCTCTATGTGGCCAGACGTAACAGACGTGCCTATCAACTGGTGGATACCCTTCAGGACGCGTGCAGTTCCCCCTGAGACCAGAGGTCCCAGAGAAGAAGATCATCCTGGAGATATCGCCCCTGATGTCCGCCGACTGCGCGGCGTTCGACGCCTCGGACCGCGTCCTGCTGGTGCGGCGCGAGGACAACGGCCTGTGGGCGCTGCCCGGTGGCGTGGTCGAGGTCGGGGAACGTCCCGCCGACGCCGCCGTACGCGAGGCGTTCGAAGAGGTCGGCCTGCGGGCCGAGGCGGTCGCCCTGAACGGTCAGTACGACTCGCGGTCCACGGGCACGAACACGCCCTTCCACGTCGTTCACCTGGTCTACGCGTGCCGGGTGACCGACGCGTCCGCGCTGCGGGTCAGCGCCGAGACCGACGACTTCGGCTGGTTCTCCCGCGACCGGGTCCCCCGGCTGTCCCCCGGGCACGACGTGCGCGTCCGTGATGCCTTCGACAGGCACGAGGGAAAGCTGACACGGCAGTCGTTCTGTTGATCCCGGCAGAGGGGTACGGGCCATGGGTGAAGTGTCGTTCGTGAGCAGGGAAGTCCACGTGGCCGGCGTCAGGATCGCCGCCGTGCGGGACGGGCGGGAGATCAGGCACATCTACGTCTACCGGCTGGACAACGACGGCAGGGACGACCAGCACCGGCGTCTCGAGTCGTACGGCCTGAGGAAGTGGGGCCACGAGTTCCGCCTCGACCTCGAGGACGCGTGACCCCTGTCCCGCCTACAGGGCGATTGTCCCGCCTACAGGGCGATCCACTCGGTCGACGTGGTCACCTCGTCCAGGACGTCGGGCAGGGGCTCGACGCCGAGCCCGGGGCCTGTCGGTACGTCGAGGTGGCCGTCCGTCAGGACGAACGGTTCCGTGATGTCGGTGGCGAAGTAGCGGCTGGAGCCGGAGGTGTCGCCGGGGAGGGTGAAGCCCGGCAGAGCGGCGAGGGCGACGTTGGCGGCGCGGCCGATGCCGGTCTCCAGCATGCCGCCGCACCAGACGGGGACGCCGTGGGCGCTCGCGAGGTCGTGGATGCGGCGGGCCTCCAGGTAGCCGCCGACCCGGGCGGGCTTGACGTTGATGATGGAGCAGGCGCCGAGCGTGATGGCCGCAGCGGCGTGCGCCGCGGACTCGATGGACTCGTCGAGACAGATGGGGGTGCGCAGCATCTTGGCGAGCTGCGCGTGCTGGACCATGTCGTCGTTGGCGAGGGGCTGTTCGATCAGGAGGAGACCGAACTCGTCCAGCTTGGCGAGGTGTTGGGCGTCGACGAGCGTGTACGCGGCGTTGGCGTCGACCTGGAGGAGCAGATCGTCACCGAAGCGCTCCCGGACCGCGCGGACGGGCTCGACGTCCCAGCCGGGCTCGATCTTCAGCTTGATGCGGACGTACCCCTCGGCCACGTATCGCTCGACGGCGTCGAGGAGCTGGGGGACGGAGTCCATGATGCCGACCGAGACACCGCAGGGAACGCGGTCGCGCACGGCGCCGAGGTAGGAGCCGAACGACTCGCCACGGGCGCGGAGTTGGGCGTCGAGGAGCGCGCTCTCCAGGGCGGACTTGGCCATGTGGTGTCCGGTGAAGGGGGCGAGGACCCGGCCCACGGTGGCGGCGTTCACGCCGTCCTTCGGCAGGGCCGGGATGAGGAAGTCGCGCAGGACGCGCTGGGCGCCGTCGACGTACTCGCTGCAGTAGCGGGGCTCGGACATGGCGGCGCACTCGGCCCAGCCCTCGCCGTCGGCGGTCACCACGCGGACGAGGAGCACGTCGCGGCTCGTCTCGACGCCGAAGGAGGTGCGGAAGGGGGCGACGAGCGGCATGGCGATGCGGCGCAGTTCGATGCCGGAGATCTTCATGGTGGTCACAGGCTGCTCTCGGTGCGGGGGCGGGCGGGGGCGCTGACGGGTGTGCGGTGCACGAGGTAGCCGCGTCGGTCGTGGAGGCCGAGCACGCGGGCTCCGTCGTCGAGGAGACCGCCGAGGGCGTCACGCACGGCGAGCCGCCAGGCGTGCGCCGCTCCGGGGTCGGTACGGCGCAGGGCCTCGATGTCGTCGGGCAGGTCGATGAGGACGAACTCGGCGTCGGTTGGGGTCACTTCGGGACGGCCGCCGACATCACGGACGGCGTGCACGGCGTGCGCCGCGGCGGAGTCGTCAGGGGTGGACGTCGCGGCCGGGCCGTGGTGCGCGGAGAGGCCCCAGGCGGTCAGGACGCGGTCGGATTCGTCGCCGCCGTTGATCGCGTCGTCCATGGCGCCGTAGAAGGAGCGGAGGTATTCCTCGGGGCGGGCGCCCAGCTTGGTGAGGTTGAAGTGGGCGTTGCGGCGGATCAGCGGGTCGTAGGTCCAGGTGATGCGGGTGATGCCGCGCCGCAGCGCCCACTGCTTCTGGTGCAGTTTGAGGGCGAGTCCTATGCCTCGGCCCGCGGTGGCGCCCGTGATGTGCGAGTGGAGGGTGGCCGCCGAGGGTTCGGCGAAGAAGGCGACGGACGCTCCGACGAGCCGGCCGTTCTCGTACGCCCCCACCACGTAGTTCCCCGCGTGCCCGAGCGCCCGCATGACCTCGGCGGAGACGGGTCCCTTGGCCGGGTGGGTGCCCCAGATCTCGCCGAAGAGGACGCAGACGGCCTCCAGGTCGTCCATGGCGTGCAGTTCGCGGATGTCCAGGGAGCTCGTGGCCCCCGCCGCGCGCGTGTCGGTCAGGGTGTCGAGGTGGGTCACGGCATCGCTCCGAGGAGGTGGGCGAGGAACTGCGATCGGACCGGCATGGCGGCGGTGACGACGTGCTCGTGGTCGGCGTGCGCGCCGTCGCCGACGGCGCCGAGCCCATCGAGGGTGGGGCATCCGACGCCCGCGGTGTAGTTGCCGTCGGACGCGCCGCCGACGGACGCCTGCTGGAGGGCGTCCATGCCCAGGCGCGCGGCCGTGTCCGAGGCGAGCGCGAACAGGTCCTTGGAGGCGTCGGCGTCCAGGGGCGGGCGGTTGGGCCCTCCATCGACGCGCAGACCCGCTTCGCGGTGGTGCGGCCGCAGGGCGGTGATGAGGTCGTGGACCGCCTGCTGGGCCGCCGGGCTGGGGACGCGGACGTCGATGCTCAGTTCGGCGCGGGCGGGGACGGTGTTGGTGGCCGTGCCCGCCGAGAGGACGGTCGGGGTGATCGTGGTGCCGGGACCGGTGCGGGTGGTGACGGCCTCGGTGATGTCCTGAAGGGCCAGCAGGTGGTGGGCGAGCTCGGTCGCCGCGTTGACGCCCTTCTCCGGTTCGAGGCCCGCGTGGGCGGCGCGCCCGTGGACGGTGAGCTGGTAGTTGGACACGCCCTTGCGACAGGTCTTCAGGGCGCCGCCGGCGGCCGCGGCCTCCAGGACGAGCGAGGCGCGGCAGGCGCGTGCCGTCTCCTCGATGAGCGCGCGCGAGGTCTCCGAACCGACCTCCTCGTCACCGGTGACCAGGACGCACATGCCGTCGAGGGAGGGCAGTTGGGCCAGGGCGTGGAACATCTGGACCAGACCGGCCTTCATGTCGAAGACGCCGGGGCCGCGCGCGACGCCCTGCTCGACCGAGAACGGGATGGTCTTGAGAGTGCCCATGGGCCAGACCGTGTCGTGGTGGCCGAGGAGCAGCGTGCGCGGGGTGCCGAAGCTCCACCGAAGGTGGGTGACTCCCCCGGTCACGATCGTCTCGGGACGGGCGCCGAGCAGCCGGGCGCCCTGCTCGGCGACGACGCGGGCGCTGCGGGCCACGGCCTCGTGGTCGGCGGAGTACGACTCGCAGGTCACGAGTTCTTCGAGGTCGGCGAGCATGGCGCCGAGGGGCGGCGCGGCGGGATGGGGTGCGTGATCGGCCTGCACGGGTGCGTCCTCCAGGGGTGGGATGACGACAACGCTAGACAGGATGCGGGGTCCGGAGTTCGTACGCGAACGACAATGTCCGGCGCGGATTCGTACGAGGGACCGAACTCGGCCCCGAGCCGGTGCTGCCACCCCGGCGGGCGGCGCGCGCCCCGGGGCCGCCTTCGCTCAACCGGCGCCTTGCCGGTATTCCTTGCTGTGCCCGGCGCCACCGCCACCGCCGTCGTACGGCCCCATCAGCCGCAGTTGGAGCATGGCGGCGAACCGGGCGGAGGGGTCCTGGAGGTCGATCCGCCCCACCTCGGCGACCCGGCGGATCCGATAGCGGAAGGTGTTCGGGTGGACGAAGACGCTCGCCGAAGCGGTGACCACGTCGCCGAAGGCGTCCAGCCAGGCCCGCAGCGTCTCCACCAGATGGGCGTTGTGCCGGGTGTCGTAGGCCGCCAACCGGGCGAGGGGCCCGGACAGTTCGTCGCGGTTGGCGCTCGCCAGGTCCCGCAGCTCGAGGAGCAGCGCGTCGACGTACACGTCGGCGATCGCGGCGACCCGCCGGGCGGCCCGGCCGCTGAAGAGCACACGCAGTGCCCGGTCCGCGTTCGCCCGCGACCGGGCGAGCGCCGCCGCCTCGCCCGCCACGGAGCCGATCCCGACGACGGCGCCCAGTTGGTCGCCGGTGCGCTCCAGGAAGTTCGACGCGACCTGAACGGCCCGTTCCCGTACGGCCGCGGTGTCCTGGGCGACCGGGAAGAGCGCGTAGGAGACGTCCCCGAGCAGCGCCACCGCGGACCTCGGCCGCACCGCCGCCAGATGCACGGCGAGCGCGCCCGCCAGCCGCTGGCGCTCCGCGGTGACCTGGGCGTGGTCGGCGTGGTCGCCGTCCTCGGCCGGTTCGATGCCCAGCGCCATGACCAGGAGCGGCCCGTCGGCGAGACCGAGCCTGCCCAGTGCCTCGGCCGCCCCGGGGCCGCCCTCCAGCGCGGTGGTGACCAGGTCGGCGCGGAGCCGGTTCTCGGCGTCGGTCCCCGCGCGCAGGCGCAGCATGTGCAGGGCGACGAGCTTCGCGGCCTCCTGGAAGGCCTCCTCCCGCTCCTTGGTGAGCGGCTTGCGCAGTGCCGCCCACACGGATCCCAGGATCTCGTCCCCCGCGCGGACCGCGATCGCGGCACGGGGCAGCGCGGCCTCGTCGTCCAGGGTCGGCGGCGGAATGTACACCGGCTTCCCGCTGCGGTAGAGCTCCTCGAAGACCCCGTGCTCCTCGTGCAGCCGCAGGTAGCGCTCGGGCACCCGCCGGGCCAGGATGCTCGCCACCCGTGCCGGGTCGGCCTCGTCCTGGCGCCCGGAGAACGCCAGGATGCGCGAGCGGCGGTCCTCGATGGTGATCGGCGCGTCGAGCAGCGTCGCGATCGCGTTGGCCAGCGCGAAGAGGTCGCCGGAGGGCACTCCGCCGAGCGTCTGCCGCCCCTCCTCCCCCACGTCCCCCTCGGAGAGCAGGGTCCGCAGCATGGCCGCGAGCTGGGCCCAGGAGGCTCCGCGCGTCAGCGAGAGCAGCGCCACGCCGGTCTCCTCGGCCACCGCGTCGAGCGCGGCACCGTCCTCGACGGGGCCGCGGACCACCAGAGCGGCGGCGCCCGCGACGGCCAGCTCGCGCAGGAGACGGGCGGTGGCATCGGGTCCGTGCACGCCGACCCCGAGCACGATGGCGCGCTCGGGGTAGTGCTGCTCGTCGTACGGATCATGGATCCCGACACCGCCGAGCTCCAGGGCCCGCTCCGGATCTCCGTGGAGCAGATCGAGCAGGGTGGGCCCGAGGTCCTCGAGCACCCGGCTCAGACTCCGGGCCGGGTGTGCCGACATGTGTCTGATCATCTCCGCAGGTTAGAACGGGTGCGGCCGAGCGCATTCGTATCCGCGGACGAGATTACGCGACGCTGTCGGTGGCCCGGGACGAACCCTGTGGCGGGCCCTGTGGCTGATCCGGTACGTGCCCTCAGCCCGCGTGCAGGATCCGGAAGCGCTCGGGTTCCGCCGGGTCACGATCGACGACCTGGACCGGCGCCCCGGCCCATTGCAGGACGCTGATGCCCGGCGCGCGGGCGAACTCGATCCGCCCTCGGGTGCCGTCGACGGCGACGCCGGGCCAGGCCGCCGCGATGCGCGCCCGGTCCGCGCCGTGCGCGCGCAGCACATCGGCGAGGACGGCGACCGTGTCGTACCCCTCGAAGGCCACGAAGGAGGGCGCTTCGTCCAGCCGCTCGCGCAGGCCCGTCGCGACGCGCTCGCCGAGCGGGGTGAGGCGCTCGGGCAGGTAGCGCAGGAACGGGATGCCGACGCCGTCGTCGCCGAGTGACGCCGCCCACGGCGCGAACTCCGGCTGCCCGGCGGGAGCGCCCATCAGCACCTCGGTCAGGCGTGGGTCGCGGCGCACGGACGTGACGATCGGCATCGCCGGGTCCGGGACGCCGACCAGGAGGAGCAGCGCTGTCGCGCGCTGGTCGGCGAGCGCGTCGCACAGGGCGGCGGGGGTGAGCGCGCTCATGTCGAGTTCGGTGACGGTGCCGCCGCGTGGGGTCAGGTGGTCGCGGAGGATCCGGGTTCCGGCCGCCCAGTAGACGCTCCGCTGGGCCGCCACGGCTATCCGGCGGTGGCCCGCGCCGAGGAGGAAGTCGGCGTAGATCCGCCAGCCACGGGACTGCGGAGGGGCGAGGCGCGCGACCCACTCCGTGGGCTGCTCGGTGAGTTCGTCGAGGACGGCCGACGAGCAGAGGAACGGCAGGCCGAGTGCGTCGGCCCTGGTGGCGGCGGCGCGGGCGACGACGCTGTGGTACTCGCCCGCCACGGCGGCCACGCCCAGCGCGGCGAGTTCGTCCACGGCCGCCGCGGCCTTCTCGGGATCGGCGGCGGTGTCGCGCACCAGGAGTTCGATGGGCCGTCCGGCGATTCCGCCGGAGCCGTTGACGTCGCGCACGCCCAGTTCGAGCCCGGCGAGCAGGTGCCGACCGGCCTCGACCCAGCCGGGCCGGGTCAACGGCACGAGCACGCCGATCCGGACGGGTGTCTCATCAGCGCGCTCGGCGCCAGGTGGCGATGGCCTCGTATCCCTGTGCATTCCGCGTCGTCTCCCGTGTGACGTGATGATCCGGATCTGTTGACGCCGCCCTTGCTATCAGACGCAGCCTCCGCCCCGCTTGTGCAGCCCTGGCGGACGCCATCACTGAACGCCTGCGCTGAACGCCAAGGGACTTTCGGGCACTCCTGCGGCCGACGCCGGACACGCGTCTTCGGCACCTGAGAATCTCGGATCGCGACAAGGTGACGGCCCTTCAGATCCACGCGCACTAGATCTAGCAGCAGATGCTGGAGAGCATGTCCGAACTCGGCGAGCGAGGGCGCGCGTCCGGAGGTCAGGGCTCGACGCCCCCTCACGGACGGCACCGGCGTCGCCAACGAACTCGCCGACGCGCTGCGCGAGAACGTGGCGGTATGGAAGGACATCGCCCGCCTGGCGAGCGAGGCACCGCTTCCTCCAGGGCGCTCAACTGCTCGATGTGCGCGGAGAGCGCGGTGACTGACGCGGCACGTTGACGTCGCCCCGGCGTTGTCAGTCCGTCGCGGACTCCTGGAATCCCACCACGGCCGCGCCGTGCTCGTGAGCCCATTCGGTCAGCGCGCCGATTGGCTTGACCAGCGTCCGGCCCAGGTCGGTCAGCGCGTACTGGATTTTCCCTGCCTCGGCGTGCCGGTCGACGAGGCCGTACCCCTGCAACCGCCGCAGCGTCTGGGTCAGCACCTTCCGCGAGATCCCGCCGATCAGGTCGACCAACTCGCCGTGCCTGCACGGTCCTCGGCTCAGCGCGAACAACACGACCGCCGTCCACTTGTCGGCGATGATCTCGATCGCCAGCCGGGCCGGACAGTCGGCGAGGAAGACGCTGCCGGAGTACTCACGCATGCCCCGACGGTAGCCCGACGCCAGGAACCCGGAGGTACCTGCCGGCTCACTAGCGTCCTCCGCGGAAGCTACCGAGCAGGGGAAACGCATGAGGGAAGAGATCGACTGGCCGGGCGGGCGTAAGGTCCCTGGGCGGAGTACGGCGTCACCACCGGCGTCTGGCGGCTGCTCGACGTCCTCGGTGACCTGCCCGCCACGGTCGGCGTCAACGGCCTGGTGGCCGAGCGGCACCCCGGGACCGTCCTGGCCGCGCACGAGGCGGGGCACGAGATCGCCGCTCACTCCTGGGCCCAGGACGTGGTGCCCGCGCTGCTCGACGTCGACGCCGAGCGGGCCGACATCCGTCGCTGCACCGACGTCCTGCGCCGCGTCACCGGCGTGCGCCCGACGGGGTGGATGAGTCCACGCGCCACCGGTTCGCGACACACGGTGGGCCTCCTCGCGGAGGCGGGCTACCGCTGGACCGGCGACCACGGCGACCACGACCTGCCGCAGGTCCTGCCCACCGCGCACGGCCCTCTGGTCTCCCTCATGCACAGCGACCACTCCGACGTCCGTGACACCGCTGCCGGGCCGTACGCCTATCGCGACCTGCACCGCGAGCTGCTGGACCAGCTGCTCGCAGCCCCCGGCCCAGGCGTCTTCCACCTGACCGTCCACGCCCACGTCGGAGGCCGACCGCTCCTCGCGGGCATGGTCGGCCAGATCCTCGACCACCTCCGCGATTCCGACGACGTGTGGGTCGCCACCCACGCCCAGGCGGCCGAACACGTCCTGACGCACCAGGGAAACACGCCATGACCCACGTCCTCGTCGTCGGCGGCACCGGAGCCATGGGCAGCCACGTGATCCGTCGCCTGCTGGCCACCACCGACGCCACCGTCACCGTCCCCACCCGCCGCCCGGAGTCCGCCCGCGCCACCGAACTCGCGGCCGCCGCGCCCGACCGCGTGCGACTGGTCCGCTCCGACCCGGCGGGCGTCGAGGCCCTGATCGGCCGGGCCGACCGCGTGTTCGCCAACACCGACTTCTTCGCGACGGGCAGCGCCGTGGGCGAGTATCGGCAAGGGCTCGACCTGCTGGCCGCCGCGGCGCGGGCCGGGGTGGAGCGTTTCATCTGGTCGTCGTTGGACAGCGCGGTGTCCCTGACCGGCCACCCCGTCCCGCACTTCGACAGCAAAGCCGCCGTCGCCGCCCACATCGGCCTGATGCGGTCGGAGGAGATGCTCCGCAAGGAGGCCGACGGCTGGTACACGGACCACGTCTCCGTGCTGACCACGGCGCCGTACTTCGAGAACCTGCGGGACCGGCTCGCCCCGCGACCGGACGGCCGGGGCGGCCTGACCTTCCGGCTCCCCCTCGGCGCCGCCCGCTACCCGCTCGTGGCCCTCGACGACATCGCCTGGTTCGCCTGCCACATGTTCGACGACTGGCAGTCCTGGGGCGCCCGCGACCTCGCGGTGATCGGCGACAGCCTCACCGGCGACGAGATCGCCGCCGCCTTCGCCCGGGTCACGGGCACCCCCAGCGCCTACGTCCCGATGCCGCACGACGAACTGCGCGCCGCCGTCCCCGACTTCGGCCACGACTACGCGGCGATGTTCCAGTTCTTCGCCGACCGCGACCTCTGCGCCCGCGACCGTGACCTCACCCTCCTGCGCCGCCTGCACCCCGACTTGATGACCTTCGAGGACTGGCTGCACCACACCGGATGGACGGGATGACCACCCACCGTTCGGAACCGGGTGTATCGCAGGTGTATCGCAGGCGTATCGAAAAGCGCATACGTCACCGCAACGCTCTCCCGCCTTCGATGAGAGCGCGGACCACAGCGGTCCGTGCCGAGGGCAGGACCCCCGGCTTCGAAACGTGATCACGAAGAGGAGCGCGTCGTGCCCCGTAAGAGCATGCGTCCGCCGCTGGGGCGGGCCGGTCTGGCCGCCGGTGTCGCCCTGTTGATGACGGCCCAGGGCGGGCCCGCCACCGCCGCCCCGGCGCGAGTCGGGACCGTGCAGGAAGCGATGACCGTGCAGGAAGCGATGGAGGAGCTGGCCGAGGTTCCTGGGATCGTGGGCGTCGTCGGCGGCGCCTACGTCGACGGGAGGCTCGTCGGGACGGGCAGCGCGGGCTCGCGGCTGTTGGACGGCAAGGGCGGGAAGATCCCCGCGGACTCCCGCTTCCGGATCTGGTCGCAGACCAAGCAGATGGTGGCCACCGTGGTGCTGCGCCTGGTCGAGAAGGGCGAGTTGGGTGTCGATGACAAGCTCGGCGACCTGCTGCCGGAGGTGGTGGAGAAGGACCTGGTGACGCGGGCCGACGAGATCACGGTGCGGCAGATGCTCCGGCACACCTCCGGCATTCCCGATTGGTACGCCGACGAGCCGAACCCCGACGGCGGCGAGGTGGACCCGGCGTTCGACGTGTTCGACTTCACGACCCCCTACCGGCCGCTGGATCTGGTGACGTGGAGCCGTGCCCGGCCCAGGACCGGGGAACCGGGCGAGACGTGGTCCTACTCGAACACCAACTACACCCTCCTCGGCATGATCATCGAGAGGGTGACCGGCCACACCCTGGCCACCGAGCTGCAGAGGCACCTGTTCGGCCCGCTCAAGATGACCAGGACCTCCCTCATGGTCAAGCCGCCGGACGGCGTCAAGGGCCCGCACGGGCACGGCTATTACCCCGACGCCGACGGCACGCCGCGCGACGTGGACCGGTTCAACGCGAGCCTCGCCGGGGCGGGGGCCGGAGCGGTGGTCTCCACCGCGCACGACGTGAGCGCCTTCAACCGGGCGTTCGCCCAGGGCAAGCTGCTGCCTCCGGAACTCCAACGGATCCTGACCGACCGGCCGCCCGTCGCCCCTGGCCTGCGGGCCGAAGTCCGCGGGCGCTGCGGCGACGACTTCTCCATCACCGGCGGATCAGCTCCCGGCTCCATCGCCCTGACCTTCTACTCGGCGGACGGCCGTCGCCAGTTCGCGATGTCGTTCACCCTGAGCGTCAAGCCCAGCGCGGCGACGATCGACGCGAGCAAGGCCGTGGAGGCCGCCTTCTGCCCGTCGTCCTGAGCGGCTGATCCGCGCCATCGGCCCGCGACGCCCGTCACCGGCGAGGCACGTACGCGGTCCATCGTGTGCCCGGCAGCGGATGAGGCGTCCAGGTCCGCGCGAACCTCGGCCGCTGTCGCCCCTCGGGGACGAGCACGGCGAAGGGCTCTCGGCCCACGCGGTCGAGCAGGGCGCCGCTGCTCATCGAGGCGTTGTTCCCGCGCGTTTCGGCGGAGGCGCAGCCCGCGTCGTACGCCACCGGCAGGGCGCTCGGCCCGGTGATCAGGCACGGCGGGCGTACGCCGAGGGAGTTCAGGGCGTGCGCGGCCGCCTGGTAGCGCGCGGAGACCGTGCCGACGCCGGCGGAGACTCCCGGCAACAGGGCCGCCTGGGTGGCGAGTTGGGCACTCACGGCCAGGCAGATCGGTGCCGTGAGGGGCGCCGCTCGACGGCCCGCCGATACGGCGCGGGTGACGAGCGCGGCCACGGGGAGGCTCAGGAGCGCGTAGGCCGGAAGCAGGAACCGAGGGGCTGAGTAGGTGATCAGGAAGAGGTAGGGGAAGGCGAGGGAGAGGGCGCAGGACAGGGGCAGGGCGGTGACCGCGAGCGGTCGGGCCTTCCGGTCGTGCGCCGCGCGCCCGAGCGCGAGGGCAGCGAGGAGGGGCAACGCCAGCCACCACAGGGTGAGTTCGGGGCGGGTGAGCGGGACCGTGCAGGGGCGGCACAGTTGGGGACCGTTGAGGCTGTGCCAGGCGTGGGCGACGTTGACGTGGAACGCCATGCCGCCCTCGGTCGTGCTGGAGCGGTGCAGCCGCTCCCCGATCCCCCCGAAGCGCGCGTACGCCTCGGCCACCCACTGGACGGCACCGACCGCCATGCCACCCAGAACGAACGGCACGGCACGCCGACGGGCGCGCAAGCACACCGCGCCGATCAGCAGGGGCAGCGCGAGCCAGCCCGCGTCGGGCAAGCGGACCAGCGTGGTGGCGAGGAGCACGCCCGCCAGCCACCAGTGGGCCCGGGGCTCGCCGGGGGCGCGCAGGAACCAGCCGACGGCGGCGACGGCACCGTAGGCGACCCACAGGTTCGGCATGGCCTGGGAACCGGCGAGTTGGGCGCTCCAGAGGCCGCCGAAGAGCAGCGCGGCCAGGGCCGTGGTGACGTCCCCCAGCAGGGGCCGCCAGACGCGGAAGACGGCGTAGAGGGCCGCGGCGGACAGCACGACGAGCACGATGCGGAGAGCGAGGACGGAGTCGGTCACGGCCATGACGGGAGCGACCAGGAAGCTGACGCCCCGGGAACGCGGGGAGCTGAAGTAGGCGGCCGGGACCCTCGGGTCGTACTGGGAGACGTAGACGGTCTCGTCCCAGCCCAGCACGTGCGCCGTGTGCGGTACGACCAGGGCGAGTTGCACGGCGGCGTAGGCGCAGGCCACGAGCGCGAGCCAGGGCACCCGGCGCGGTCGGCGGACGCCGACGGGCGTGGCCGGGCGCCGCTCCACGACGACGGTTGTGGTCATGGTCCCCTCCCCCTCGGCGGTGCCCCACGGGTCACGGGCGATGGCGACACGCTGGCGGAGCCGGGTAAGGGGATTTCCTGGCGCGGGTGAGAAGGAGGTAGGAATTCCCGGCCCGCTCGACCGCGCGTCTCCTGTCGGCCGAGCGGTGCCGGGACCTGCCGCCCGCCTGCTTCGCCCCCGTCATGGCCACCGGCATCGTCGCCCGCGCCCTGAACGAAGCGCACGCGGTGACCGCGGGCAAGGCCCTCTTCGTCGCCGCGGCGCTGCTCCACGTCGCGCTGCTGGCGGGGTTCGCCGTCAAAGCCGTCCGGTACACGGATCGCTTGCTGGCCGAACTGCGCGACCCCGCGCGCGCGTTCGGGCACTTCACCCTCGTGGCCGCGAGCGGCGTTCTGGCGGCTCGCCTCGGGGCGGGCCAGGTGCGCGTCGTCTCGTACGGTCTTCTGGTCCTGACGGGCACCGGGTGGGTCGTCATTGCGGCCTACGTCGTCGCCGGGCTCCGCCGGGAGTTCCGCTCGGCGCTGCCGCACGCGGACGGGACCTGGTTCCTGGGCGTGGTGGGACTCCAGTCGATCGGCATCGCCCTTGTGGCCGTGGCCCCCGGCCCTCCCCGGATCGCCTTCGCGCTCGCCCTGTGGATGGTCGGAGTGCTTCTCTACGTCACGACTCTCGCTGCCGTGGCATGGCGCCTGGGCCGCCACCGGCCAGGCCCGCAACTACTGACGCCCGCCTACTGGCTCACCATGGGGGCGGTCGCGATCAGCACGCTCTGCGGCACCCAGGTGGCCGTGCACACCGAGGCGCTCCCCGGCTGCTGATCCCGCCGCTGATCGCGGCCGGAGCCTGGCGTCACCTGCGTCACCGCGTCCGGAGCGGCGCCGAACCGGCCCTGTGGTGCATCGTCTTCCCGCTCGGCATGTACACCCGGGCGACCGCCAGGGTCGCCCGACGGCGCACCGAACGGAGACGCCCCGGAGGCCACTCGGTACGGACCGTCCCGGAACTCCAGCGCCGCGCGGGGTAACCCGCCTCGCCTGTCAGGGACGACCCGCACCGATGCCGCGTCAGCTCCGCATGTCGGCCAGCAGGTGGGCCGTGGCTTCGGGGGCCTCCACCGGGAAGTGGTGGCTGCCCAGGTCGACGAGCACGATGTCGAGACGGTCCCCGTAGCGGTCGAGGGCCTCTCGCGCCACCAGGTCGCGGATGGCGAACACGGTGATCGGCTGCTTCGTCTCACGCAGCGCCGCGTCCATGTCCCAGCGCACCAGTCCCTCCATGGCACGCAGGCCCGCGGGCTGGCGCACGGCGACCATCTTCTCGAAGTAGGCGTCCACGAGGGCCGGTTCCGTCCCGGCCGGCGAGCCCCCTTCGACGAGACCGCGCACCGCCGCGGGGAAGTCGTCGCGGAACCCGCCGATGAGGGCCTCGGCCCGTTCCTCGCTCTGCGCCGGGAACAGGGACAGGTAGTGCAGCCCGTCGAGCGCGACGACGCGCGAGACGGTGCCGGGGAGCAGTCGGGCGACTTCGACGGCGACGGCCGCACCGAGGGAGTGCCCGGCCACGACGGCCGTGGCGACCGACTCGGCCTCCAGTACCGCGGCTACGTCCCGGGCGAACTCCTCCATGGTCCACACGTTCCGTCCCGACCGTGAGGCGCCGTGCTCGGCGAGGTCGACCGCCAGCACGCGAGCGTTCTCGGGCAGGTGGCCGGTGACCTCGTCGAAGTCACCTCGGTCGCATCCCCAGCCGTGGATGAGGACCAGGACGGAACCATCGGCCGGGCCGCTGGCCGTGTACCGGATCGTGGTGTGGTCCGATCGCTGGACGGTGAGGTTCTTGCTGGTCCTGCCGCTTGTGGTCGTCACGGTGTTTCCTTCTTTCGTACGAGTGGTGGTTCCGTGTCGGTACGTCCGCGGAGCCTCACTTGACCGGGGCCGCGACGGCACGGCGCTGTGCGCGCAGCTGGTTCAGGCGCAGGAGGAAGGCCATCGAGACGATCACGACGATCGTCAGCGCGTAGATCTCGGTGGCGGTCCGCAGCCCCAGGGTGGTGACGGCGATGCCGCCGAGCACGGCGGGCAGGCTGTTGCCGAGGTAGCAGATGATGTTCGCGGAGACGAAGACCGCGCTGCGCTCGTGCGGCCCGGCGATCCGGGCGAACGTGCCGAACGTCGCGAGGACCGAGGCGCCGAGGCCGACGCCCGCGACGACGGTGCCGAGGGCGGCGAGCCAGACGAGGTCCGCCGTGGTTCCCGCGAGCGCCGCCAGGACGCCGAGACCGAGCAGGGCGGACGCGGGGGCGAGCAGCGAAGGCGCGGGGCGGGAGCGGAGGACCGCGACGGCGAGCGCCCCGGTGCCCGCCAGCAGGGTCACCACGACGCCGCCGACCAGGCGGCTGTGCAGCCCCAGCAACTGGGCGGCTACGGACGGGCCGAGGGAGAGGAAGAGACCGGCGAGCGCCCAGCCCGCGATCATCGCGGGCACCACCGGCACGATGTCCGCGCGCAGGTGTGCGGGCAGCGCGGCCCTGGGGCGCAGGGAGGCGACGGCTCCTGGTCGGCGCGGGGAGGTCTCCGGCAGGAGCGCGGTGACCACCGCCGCAAGGACCATGGCGCCGAGCAGCAGGGCGTAGACCAGCCGGGTCGGCGCGGGGCCGAACTCCACGAGGACACCGGAACCGAGGGCGCCGAGAGCGAGCCCGGTCAGGGGGGACACCGAGGTGATGACGCCCGCGCGCCCACGGGCGTGCGGTGGTTCGAGGTCGACGAGGGTGGCGCTCAGGGTGGTCGTCGCCGCCCCGGTGGCGATGCCCTGGAGCACCCGGGCGAGCGCCAGGACGGTCACGTTCCCCGCGGTGAGGAACAGGACCATCGCGACCGTCTCGAGGGCGATCGCCGCGGCGAGCACAGGACGGCGCCCGAGGTGGTCCGAGAGCGCCCCGACGACGAGCAGCGAGCCCAGCAGGCCGACCACGTACAGGGCGAACACGACGGTCAGCACCCACGCCGAGAAGTGCCATCGCTGCTGATAGATCGGGTAGAGCGGGGACGGCACGCTGGAGGCCGCGAGGAAGACGACGAAGACGGCGGCGACGCCGGGGAAGGCGGCCCCGCGCGGCAGGCGACGCGGGGCCCTCGTGCCTTCGTCGGACCGGGCGCCGGGGGCATCGGACCGGCGGGCGGATACAGCGGGGTCAGCAGGGTCAGCGGATGGAGCAGAGTCAAGGGACATGACACTCTCGCAGTGATCTATGCGTTAAGGGCGGGCCCGACGCTAACACAAACGCAGCGATCACTGCACTACTAGCGCAGTGATCAGTGCGATACTGGCGAGGTGTCCCCTACTGATTCCCCCGCGCCGCAGACCGGCAGCCGACCGGGGGGCCGCTCCGCCCGAGTCCGCGCGGCCGTCCACCGGGCCGTCGAGGAACTGGTCGCCGACGACCCCACCGACCCGCTCACGATCCCGGTCGTCGCCGCCCGCGCGGGCGTGCACTCCACCACGGTCTACCGCCGCTGGGGCAGCGTCGGCGAGCTGCTCTCCGACGTCGCGAGCAGCCGCTTCTCCGGCGACATCGTGGTGCCGGACACCGGAAGCCTCCGCGGGGACCTGGAGCGCTACGCGTCCGACCTCGCCAAGGACCTGTGCGACCCGGACACCCTCGCCCTGGTGCGCGCCACCATCGGCATCGGCGGCGAACAGGGCGCCGCCGCCTGCCGCGGAGAGCGCCAGCAGCAACTGGAAGCCGTACTCGAACGGGAACGCGCGCGGGACGGGCAGCCCCCCTCCCTGGAGCGCACCACGGACGCCGTGCTCGCCCCCCTCTACTACCGGGCCGTCTTCACCGACGAGCCCCTCACACCCGAGTGGGCACGCGCCCTCGTGTCACACCTCCTGCCGAGCTGAAGCCGTGCGGCACACGCTGAACTTGTGGCGTCACGGACTCGGAGAGGTCCCCGACACGGTCTGGCGCCGCACCGAACTCCAGGTGTTGATCCTCGCGGACAACGGCCTCACCTCCCTCTCGCCAGAGATCAAAAAGCTGACGCGGCTGCGCACGCTCGACCTGGGCCACAACGCGCTCACCGCGGTCCCCGAGGAAGTGGGGCAGCTGCCTGAACTCACCGACTTCCTCTACCTGCACGACAACCGCCTCGCCCAACTCCCCGAGGACTTGGGACATCTCACCCGGCTGCGCTACCTCAACGTCGGCGAGAACCGTCTGACCGCCCTGCCCGAAGCCGTCGGCGGGATGACCGGCCTGATCGAGCTGCGAGCCCAGCACAACCACCTCACCGAGCTGCCCGCCTCGATCGGCGGACTCACCGGCCTGCGCGAGCTCTGGCTCCACGGCAACGCCATCCGGCGCCTGCCGTCGGCGACGGCACGCCTCCACGCGCTGCGTCACCTGGACCTCCGCGAGAACGCGCTCGCCGAGCTTCCCGGCTCCCTGGCCGGACTTCCGTCGCTGCGCCAGATCGACCTGCGCGGCAACCGTCTCACCCATCTCCCGGACTGGCTCACGGAGTTGCCGTCGCTGGAGAAACTGGATCTGCGCTGGAACGACATCGACCCTGCCGCGCCGCTCCTCGCGCGGCTCGAACGGCAGGGCTGCGTGGTCCTGCTCTAGGGGCAGACCCGCGCCACGAGATCGTCCAGCGCCCGCCCGAGCGGCAGCTCCACGCGATGAGTGGCCCAGCGGTCGCCGCGCGTGGGGCCCTGGTTGACGATCAGGACCGGGGTTCCCTTATCGGCCGCCTGCCGCACGAACCGCAGCCCGGACATGACCGTCAGGGAGGAGCCGAGCACCAGCAGCGCGGCGGCCCCCTCGACGTGGCGACGGCACCGGGCGACCCGCTCGGGCGGAACGTTCTCGCCGAAGAAGACGACGTCCGGCTTGAGGACTCCGGTGCCGCACGCCGCACAGGCCACCACCCGGAACTCACGGACCGCCTCGTCGGGCAGGTCCACATCGCCGTCCGGATTGACCCGCGCGGCGCGGTAGCGCTCGGCGGCGGCCTCGAACCCGGGATTGGCCTCCCGCAGCCGCCGGTCGAGCTCCGCGCGGTCGCTGAGGCGACCGCAGCTCAGACAGCGCACCCGGCTCAGGCTCCCGTGCAGCTCGATGACCTCGCGCGCGCCTGCGGCCTGTTGCAGTCCGTCGACGTTCTGGGTGATCACGCCGGTGACGAGGCCCGCCTCCGCGAGCGTGGCCACGGCCCGATGACCGGCATTGGGACGGGCCCGCTTCATGGCCCGCCAGCCCAACTGGCTGCGGGCCCAGTAGCGCTGCCGCGCCCACTCGCCGCCGATGAACTCCTGGTACGTCATGGGAGTGTGCTTGCGCAGCGAGCCGTGCTCCCCTCGGTAATCCGGGATGCCCGACTCGGTGGAGAGACCCGCGCCGCTCAGCACCACGGCCCCGCCCGCGCGCACGGCGTCGACGACGGCGCCGATGTCGGTCGAGGCAGGCGGGAGGCCGCCGGTGGGTTCCCAGGTCAAGGTGGGTCGCGTCCGCATGCCTACCAGCGTACGTATAGGGCGTTCCGGCTGGCCCCCGATCCGCAAGGGGGCTGTTCGTACCGAGGATTCGGGGGACAGCCACAGCGAGAAGTCACCGTCGGCGCCCCTAGCGTGTTGTGCGTACGGAGAGCGGGCGCCCCGCGCCGAGAGGCCACCTCGCGCCGTGCCCGCCGAATCCCGTGTGCCGACCGTCCCGTGTGCCGACCGTCCCGTCGCAGGAGCCGCACCCCATGAACCGGATCACCACCCCACGCCGCGCGGTGCTCGCGCTCGGCACCGCCGCGGCCGCCGCACCCTGGCTCGGCGGCGCCCGCTCCCCCGCCCGCGCCGCCGACGACCCCGGGGCCGACGGCACGGGCCTGGCAGAGCTCGGCATCACCGAGCTCCGGCGCCGGATGGCCGACGGACGGCTCGACGCCGAACAGCTCACCCGTCACTACTTGGACCGCGTCGAACGCCTCGACCCGCTCCTCAACGCCGTCATCGAGGTCAACCCCGACGCCCTGCGCGAGGCCCGTCGCCTGGACGCCGAAGGAGACCCGCGCAAACCGCTGCACGGCATTCCCGTCCTGCTCAAGGACCTGGTGGAGACCGCGGACCGGATGCACACGACAGCCGGATCGCTCGCCCTGGAGGGCCTGCGCCCGGCGGCGGACGCCACGGTCGCCGCCCGGCTGCGCGCGGCCGGAGCCGTCGTCATCGGCAAGACCAATCTCAGCGAGTGGGCGGGCGGCATGTCCCTCACCCACCACGCGGGCTGGAGCGCCCGTGGCGGACAGACCCGCAATCCGTACAAACTGGACCGGTCGCCCAACGAATCCAGCTCCGGCACCGCGGCGGCCGTCGCGGCCGGTCTGTGCGTCGCCGGGATCGGCACCGAGACGAACGGCTCCATCATCGACCCGGCCTCCGCGAACTGCGTCGTCGGCGTCAAGCCGACCGTCGGCCTGGTCGGGCGCGGCGGCGTGATCCCCGGGGTGCCCAGCCAGGACAGTGTCGGGCCGATCGCGCGCACGGTGCGCGACGCCGCGATCCTGCTCGGCACGCTCGTCGGGGTCGACGGCCGCGACCCGGCGACCAGGGCGAGCCGCGGGCACTTCTTCCGCGACTACACCCGCTTCCTCGACGCGGACGGGCTGCGCGGCGCCCGCATCGGCGTACCGCGCACCACGTACTTCGGCTACAGCGACCACGCGGACGAGATCGCGGAGCGGGCGATCGCCACGCTGCGCAAGGCAGGGGCGACCGTCGTGGACCCCGCCGACATCCCCACCGCCGAGCGCCTCGAGGACCTGCCGAGCTCGATGGTCGTGCAGGCGTACGAGATCAAGCGCGCGCTCAACGCCTACCTGGCCGACGCGCCCGGCGAGCATCCGCGCAGCCTCGCGGAACTGATCGCGTTCAACCGCGCGCACGCCGACCGCGAGCTGCGCTACGTCCGGCAGGACGGCCTGGAGACCGTGCAGCGGCTGCACTTCACCGAACGCGAGTACCGCGAGGCACTGGCCACCAACCACCGACTCTCGCGCGCCGAGGGCATCGACGCGGTGCTGCGCCGGTTCCGTCTCGACGCCCTCGTCATGCCGACCACAGGGCCGCCCGCCAAGATCGACCTGATCCGCGGGGACAGCTACGGCGGCGGCTCGTCGACACCCGCCGCGCTCGCCGGATACCCCGCGGTCAGCGTCCCGGCCGGGTTCGCCTCCGGCCTTCCCGTGGGTCTGACCTTCATGGGCACGGCGTGGAGCGAACCGGTCCTGCTGCGCCTCGCCCACGCCTACGAAGAGGCGAGCCGCGTCCGCCGACCGCCCACCTATCGCCCGGCCGACGTGGGTTTCTGACCCGACTCGTGGGGGGGGGCGCCGATCCGGTGGCCGGGGTCCGGACGCGTCAGCTCTGGGCGGTGGGCCGTACGACGATCTCGCTCACGTCGACGGCGGCGGGCTGCTCGATGGCGTACGCGATCGCCCGGGCGACCGCGTCGGGCGGGATCGCAACGCGGTCCCTTGCCGCCGAGATCTCCGCCCTGACCCGCTGGTTGGTCGACGCCTCGGCGAATTCCGTGTGGATCATGCCGGGCGAGACCGTGGTCACCCGCAGGGAGTCCCCTGCTTCCTGGCGCAGCCCTTCGCAGATGGCCCGCACCGCGACCTTGGTTCCCGCGTAGACGGCCATGTTCGGCACGATGCGGAACGCCGCGGTGGAGCAGGTGGTGACGAAGTGGCCACCGCCCTGCGTGCGGAAGACCGGCAGCGCGGCACCGATTCCGTGGAGCAGCCCTTTGACGTTCACGTCGACCATGTGGTCCCACTCGTCGACGCGCAGGTCGTCGAGGGGTGAGATCGTCCCCACCCCCGCGTTGCCGACCAGCACGTCCAGACGGCCGAACCGCTCGGTGGCCAACGCGACCAGGGCGTGCAGGTCCTCCCGGCGGGTCACGTCGGTGCGCAGACGCACTGCCTCGCCGCCCGCGTCCCCGATCCTGGCCGCCACGTCCGCGAGGCGCTCCACCCTGCGGCCGCCAAGGACGACCCGCGCGCCCCGCTCGGCGAGCAGCAGCGCGGTCGCCTCGCCGATGCCGCTGCCCGCGCCCGTGATCGCCACGACCTTGCCTTCGATTCCCGACATGGGGTCCCTCTCTCTTCTCGCCCGCTGCGGCTTCCGCCGCCCTCAGTCTGCGAGAACCGGACCCTGGTATACAGAACGTGTTCATCCTGGAATAAGAGGTGCCATCCACCATGCCGCAAGGTCCCGAACAACGCCGTGAGCTGGGCGCCTTCCTGCGCAGTCGCCGAGAGCGCGTCGCCCCGGACGAGGTCGGCCTGCCGCGTACCGGACGACGCCGTACGCCGGGGCTGCGCAGGGAGGAACTCGCGCTGCTCGCCGGGATCAGCGCCACCTGGTACACGTACTTGGAGCAGGGCAGGGACATCCGCGCCTCGGAGCAGGTGCTCGACTCCCTCGCCAGGACGCTGCTGCTCGACGAGGGCGAGCGCGAGCACCTCCGGCGGCTCGCAGGTCACGCGCACACCGTCCAGACCGCGCACGAGGCGCCCGCGCGGCTCCCCTCCGAGGTGGCGGCGGTTCCCGGACTGCTCCAGCCGCAGCCCGCCTACATCATCGACGGCACGTACGACGTGCTCAGTCACAACCGGGCGGCGGAGGAGCTCTTCCCGCACCTCGCCGAGGCCCCGGGCACACCCTCGAACCTCGCCCGCTGGACGTTCCTCGACCCCGCGGCCCGTGACGTGGTGGTCGACTGGGAGGCGGAGGCACGGGGGTTGCTCGCCCGGCTGCGGACACTGTCAGGACGCCATCCCGACGACCCGCGCTACCGCGCTCTCATCGACGAGTTGAAGGCGGGCAGCGAGGAAGTGCGGGCGTGGTGGCCGCGGTACGACGTACAGGTCAGGCACGGCGGCAGGAAACGGCTGCGGAGTCCCGGCCCGGGGGTGACCGAGTACGCGTACACGGCGTTCCATCTGGCCGAGCAGCCCGATCACACCCTGGTGATCTACGTCGCCGATGACGCGTCGGACGGGAACGGCACGCCCTGACCGGCCCGCGCGCTCCGGTGAAGGGCGCGTATTCGTCTCCCTCCGGCCGTATACGCGGTGCTTCGATGCCCGGTACCGGCGGCGCCGACGCCAGGAGGAACCCGTCATGAGCGTGCTGTCCACCCGGCTCACGGAGAGGTTCGCCGTCCGCTACCCGTTCGTCTGCGCCGGGATGGCCTTCGCGGGCGGCACCGCCGACCTCGCCGCCGCGGTCTCCACGGCGGGCGGGATCGGCGCGGTGGGCGCCGCGCTCATGCCCACGGACCGGCTCAGGCGGACCATCCGCGAGATCCGCGCGCGGGCGGGAGGCGCGCCCTTCCACGTCAACCTCGTCAGCTACTTCGACACCACCGAGTCCGTCCGCGTCTGCGTCGACGAGCAGGTGCCGATCGTCTCCTTCCACTGGGGCCACCCACCCGCCGAGCAGCTCACGTACCTGCGCGAGGCCGGGATTTCGGTGTGGGAGCAGGTCGCGTCCGCCGAGGCGGCCGAACGCGCCGCCGACGACGGCGTGGAAGTCGTCGTCGCCCAGGGCTGGGAGGCGGGCGGGCACAACTACGGCGGCCTGCCCACGCTGGTCGGCGTGCCCGAGGTCGTGGACGCCGTGGGCGATCGCGCGCTGGTCCTCGCGGCGGGCGGCATCACCGAAGGGCGCCAGGTCGCCGCAGCGCTGTGCCTGGGCGCCGACGGCGTCTGGGTGGGCACGCGCCTCGTCGCCTCGCGGGAGGCCGACGTGCATCCCGAGCACCACCGGCGGCTGGTCGCCGCCCGGGGCCGGGACACGGTGCGGACCGGGGTCTTCGGCCCCGAGTGGCCGGATTTCAACCCGATGCGGGTGCAGCGTGACCGGGTGGTGGACGAGTGGCACGCACGGCTCGACGAGGTGCCGACCGACCGTGACGCGCTCGATCAGGTGGGCACCACGGTCTTCCAGGGAGAGCGGACCGTGCTGCGCAAGTTCAACGTGCTGCCCCCGAGCCCCGCGACCGAGGCCGACTGGGAGGAGATGCCGTGGCTGATGGGACAGGGCGTCGGCCTCGTCCATGACGTACGGCCCGCCGGGGACATCGTGCGGGACATGATGGCCGGGGCCGAACGGGTCCTGAACCGCTTCGGGGCCGCCCGCTGACGCGCCGACCGTCCCCGCTCGCCTACCCGGCCGCCGCGCGGGCGTCGGCCGTACGGTTCACCAGCAGCACCGTCAGATGCGCGACGACCGCGGTGAGCACGATCAGCGGCATCTGGTCGTACGCGTCCTCGCCCAGTAGCAGCACCGTGAGCACCGCGCTGCACAGCGGAAGGCCCATCACCGCCGTCGCCGCCGCGCAGATGCCGAGCGCGAGAGCCGGGGTCGTACCGAGGCCGGGCAGTCCCGAACAGGCCAGGGCCGCCGCCGCCCCGAGCAACAGGGCGGGGAAGATCGGTCCGCCGCGCAGGCTCCCGAGGCTGATGCTCCAGGCGAGGCCCTTGCAGACGACCAGCGCGAGCAGCGCCGCCACCGACCACGCGCCCGGGTCCGCCGCGAGGTGGCCGAGGGTCGCCTGGCCGGAGAGCGCGGCCTCCTCCGGGGAACGCCCGGTGATCAGTGCGTACGCGGTGAGACAGCCGCCCACCGCGACGGCGCAGCCGACCGTGCGGACCGCGGTGTGTCCGCCGCCCGTCCAGCGTCCTGTCACCCGGCCGAGGCGCCGGGTCAGCGCGACGGCACCCGCGATGAGCGCGGCGAGCGGGACGCCCCACAGGAAGTCGCCCGCGTCGGGGTTGGCGACGGGCGGCACGGTGGGCAGTCCGAGCCCGCCGATGGAGAGGCCCGTCCAGGCGCCGAAGCCGGTGAAGACCACCGCTCCGGCGGCGCTCGCGGTGAGGCAGGGCAGGAGCAGGACGACGAGGCGGGCCCCGGCGAGCCCTGCCGCCTCGACGACGAGGAGGGCCGCGACGACGGGACCGCCGAGGATCGTGGAGATGGCCGCCGTGGATCCGGCGGTGGCCACGAGCGCCGCCGTCTGCGGATCGCTCGCGCCCTTGATCCTGCGTACGGCCAGCAGGGCGAGTCCGCTGCCCACCGCCATGAGCGGCGCCTCGGGGCCGAGGACCACGCCGAGCGGCAGCGTCATGAGCGCCGCGAGGACGACACCCGGCAGCTCGCGCGGCCCGATGGGCGCTCCGCCCAGGCCGTTCACCGGCAGGTGCCCGCCGCCGCCCGGGGCGCGCGAGACGATCGGAGCGAGGAGCAGCCCGGCGAGCGCGAGGGCGGGCAGCGGCCACCACCAGGGCGCCTCCCGGTAGCCCACGGCCTTGGGGAGGTTCGTCCACACCTCGTGCTGGAGCCAGTGCTGCAGTCCCACGAAGAAGAAGCAGGCGAGCGCGATGAGCACGCCGAAGACGAGGGAGAGCAGGAGCATCCGGAGGTAGCGGCCGCTGAGCAGGATCCGGTACGGGGCGTCCGGCGGGACGTCGACGTCGGGCTGCGCGTCCTCCATGGCGACCATGCAAAGACCGTTCAGGACGAAGGGGCGAGGGGACGAAGGGCGGTGTGGTCAGCCCCGGCTCACCGCGCTGCGGGCCACCGAGGACAGCAGCGAGCCGATGGCGACGCCGATGAGCAGATAGACGGCCGCGGTGCCGATCTTCGCGGGGAGGGAGGCAGCCGCGGTGAAGGGCAGCAGGACCATGACCGCCGTGGCGAGCGCGACGATCCAGGCGAAGAACCGCTCGGGGCGGGGGGTCGCCGCGATCAGCAGGTGCAGCAGGGCGGTCGCCACGAGCGCCGCGACGGCGGCGCCGCCCGCCAGGGCCCCCGTGGTCGCGTTGCCCATCGCGCCGTCGCCCTCCGGCGCGAACACGGCGATGCCGAGCACACCGCGTACGAGCATGAGCGCGACGACGGCCGTGAGCGCGGCGACCACCGCGGTCATCACGCCGCCCGCCCACAGCCGCCCGGCGTCGAGGCGCGGCCCGGCGGGCGGCAGGGGCGTCGGATCGGGCGAGGGCGGCGGGACGCTGTACGGCGTGCTCGACCGGCCGTAAGGACTGTTCGGTGATTCCACGAGGGCGATTCCTTTTGCGGGATGGGGAATTCAGGCGAGCAGTTTGGTCTTGGCGCGGGCGAATTCTTCGTCGTTGAGCGCGCCGGATTCGTGCAATTGGGCCAGCCGGACGAGTTCGTCGGATCCGCTCTGCTGCCCGTCCGCGGCCGTCTTGCGGATGTAGTCCTGGAAGGCCGCCTCCGCCTTGCGCGACCGTTCGACGTCCCGTTGTCCCATGCCGCGACCGCGCACGATGACGTAGACGAGCACTCCGACGTACGGGAGCACGATGCAGAAGATCAGCCAGCCCGCCTTGGCCCAGCCGCTGAGTTCCTCGTCGCGGAAGACGTCCATGACGACTCTGAAGAGCAGGAAGAGCCACATGATCCAGAGGAAGAAGAACAGCATGGTGAGAAAGAGGTCGAGAAGCGGATAGTCGTCCATGACGTCCCCTTTTCCAGGCGTGCGGACGGTGCTTCGAAGTATCGCCGCGCCCCTGGTTCCGCGCATTTCCGAAATCCCGGTGAGCGGGTTCACCTGATTGGCTGACCCGCCTCGCCGACGAGCCCCGCGAACGATCCCCTGAGGGCAGCACGGACATGCGGCGAGGAGGCGACTGTGGCGCAGGACGACGGAGCGGCCGCAGGCAGGTCTCCCGGCTCCTCCACCGCGTCCCCGCGCCGTCGCGGCCGTTCCTTCCTCGCCGCCGTCCTCATCGTGGTGGGGTGTGTGCTCGCGCCGCTGTCGGTGGTCGCCGCGTGGGCGGCCGACGAGGTCGGTGACACCGACCGTTACGTCGCCACCGTCGGCCCGCTCGCCTCCGACCCCGCCGTGCGGGAGGCCGCCGCGAACCGGGCCACCGACGCGCTCATGTCCCGCATCGACCTGTCGGCCCTGCTCTCCGACGTGACGCCCGATGACCGGCCGCGCCTGGAGAAGTCGCTCGGCAGGCTGGGCGACTCGTTGGAGGGCGCGGTCCGGAGCTTCGTCCACGACAAGGCACTCGCCGTGACCCGTTCGGACGCGTTCGAGGCGATCTGGAGGCAGGCCAACCGGGAGGCTCACGGCGCCCTGGACAAGGCGCTCACCGGCAAGGGCGGCGACGCGGTCGAGCTCCAGGACGACACCGTCACCCTGGACCTCGGGCCGCTGGTGGACCGGGTGAAGCAGCGGCTGGTCGACGACGGCCTGGGCGTCGCGGGCCGCATCCCCGAGGTCCACACCGAGTTCACCCTCGTCACCTCGGAGAACATCGGCAAGGCCAGGACGTACGTACGACTGCTGCAACTGGCCGGGAACTGGCTGCCCGTCGTCTCTCTCGTGCTGGTCGCCGCGGGCGTGCTGCTCTCCGTACGCAGGCGCAGGGCACTGGTCACGGGTGCGCTGGCCGTCGCCGTGGCCACCGGGCTGCTCGGCATCGGCCTGCGGGTCTTCCGGGTGATCTCTCTCGACCGGCTGCCCGCGGACGTCTCGCACGACGCGGCCGCCGCCGTGTACGACACCCTGACCCACTTCCTCTTCACCACGGTCCGCATGGTCGTCGCGCTCGGCGTCGTGGTCGCCGTCGGCGCGTGGCTCAGCGGACCGGGGCGCGGCGCCCGTCTGACCCGCGACCTCTGGTCCGCCGGGATCGGGGCCGTGCGCACGACCGCCGAGCGGGCCGGGATGCGTACCGGACCCGTGGGCCCCTTCGTACGCCGCCGTCGCACCTGGCTCACCTGGGTGCTGGTGGCCGCCGCGCTGCTGGCCTATCTGCTCCGGTCCCACCCGACGGGGTGGACGGTCCTCGGGATCGCCCTGTGGCTGCTGCTCGCGCTGGCCGTCGTGGAGTTCCTGGGCGGCGGCCAGGCCGACCGGTCCGCCCCGTCATCCGCCCCTTCGTCCACACCGCGCACTCGTCCGGACCCCCCGATCGGCACCTCGACCCAAGGAGACTCATGATGCGCACCACTGCCCGAACCCGTGCCGCCCTCGTGGCGGGCTGCCTCCTGCTCGCCGGTGCCGCCACGGGATGCGGCGACGACAACGACGACAAGGCCGACCCGATGCGCGGCCAGCAGTGGGCCCTGGACGCCCTCGAGTTGCCCGCCGCCTGGCAGCAGGCCAAGGGCGACGACACCGTCATCGCCGTCGTCGACAGCGGCGTCGACCTGGGCCACCCGGACCTCGAGGACCGGCTCGTGGACGGCTACGACTTCGTGGACGGGGACAAGCGTCCCGAGGACGGGTTCGGCCACGGCACGCACGTGGCGGGCATCGCGGCGGCGGACACCGACAACGGCAAGGGCATCGCGGGCGGGGCACCCGGCGCGAAGATCATGCCCGTCCGGGTGATGGGCGACGACGGCAGCGGCAGCAACGCCAACATCACCAAGGGCATCATCTGGGCCGCCGACCACGGCGCCGACGTCATCAACCTCTCCCTCGGCGAGGGCCCGTTGATGTCGAACCTGCTCCAGGGCGGCATCCTCAACCGGGCCATCCAGCACGCCCATGACAAGGGCGCCGTGGTGGTGGCCGCCGCCGGGAACGACGGCGCGGCCACCCAGCCGTACAAGGTCGGCACCCCGGTCCTCGTGGTCGGCGCGAGCGACCAGAAGGGGCGCCCTGCGGACTTCTCCAACTTCGGCGCGCAGAACGCCGTTTCGGCCCCCGGCGTCCAGATCCTCTCCACACTGCCCACCTACACCGTCGAGCTCACGAAGAAGAACGACTCGGGCTATGGGAAGCTCGACGGCACCTCGATGGCGGCGCCCCACGTCGCGGCGGTCGCCGCGCTCCTGCACCAGCAGGGCAAGGACCCCGACGCCATCATGAAGACCATCCGCGACACGACGAAGGACCCGGGGTCCCAGAAGCGGCTCGGCCTCGGCGTGGTCGACGCGAAGGCCGCCGTCGACGCGGCGGACGACTGAGCTCCCTCACCAGCTCTCCGTCTCCGCAGCGGGCGGCAGCTTGGCCGACACGTGCCGCTCGCGTGCGCGCACCCGCATCGCGAGCAGCGGAAACACCAGGACGGAGATCATCGCCGCGCCGACGAGGGCGGCCGCCGTGCTCTCGCCGAGCACCTCGTCGTCGACGCCGATCGCCGTGATGGCGACGACGAGCGGCAGACAGGTGGCCGAGTACAGCGACAGCGCCCTGCGGCTGAGGGGGGAGAGATCCCGTGGTGCGAGCAGGTAGGCGGGCAGCCCGCGGACGACCACGAACAGGACCAGGAAGACGGGCAGCAGCAACAGCGCGCGCCCGCCGTCCAGGAGCGAGGCGAGGTCGAACTGGATGCCGGTGGCGATGAAGAACAGCGGCACGAGGAAGCCGAAGCCCATCGCCTCCACCTTTTCGAGCACCTGCTCGCTGCTCTCGGGGACCGAGCCCTGGAGCACGAGCCGCGTGAGGAGACCGGCGGCGAAGGCGCCGAGGAGCACGTCGAGTCCGAACGCCTGTGACAGGGCGAGCATCGCGACCAGGAGGAGCATCACGAAGCGGACCGCGAACTGCCCGCTGGTGTGCAGGGTCGCCCGGACGACCTGGCTGAACCAGGGCGGGCGCGGGCGCAGCGCCCACCAGACGGCGGCCGCGGTGATGGCGGCGAAGACGATGAGGACGACCGTGGAGGCGCCGGGGTCACGCCCACTGAGCAGCACCGACATCGCGATGATCGGTCCGAACTCGCCGAGCGCCCCGAACGCCATCATCACCGTGCCGAAGCGGCCCTCCAGGTCCCCGCTGTCCCGCAGGATCGGCAGCACCGTCCCGAGGGCCGTGCTGGTCAGCGCCGTACCGATGATCACCGTGCGCGCCAGGTCGAAGCCGGTCAGGGCCAGCGCGCCCGCGAGGCCGAGCAGCAGCGAGACCACCCACGCCCGGCTCGCCCTGCGCAGGGTGTCCCCGCGGATGGCGCCGAACTCGATCTCGTATCCGGCCAGGAAGATCAGCATGGAGAGGCCGAGGTCGGAGAGGACGTCGACGACCTCGTCGCTGTGTGCCCAGCCGAGTACGTCCGGGCCGATCAGGATGCCGAGCACGATCTCGAAGATGACCACGGGGATCCGGATCCACCGCCCCGTCCCGTGCGCGAGCAGCGGGGCGAGTACGGCGGCCGCCATGATCAGGATGAGTGTCCCTGCCTGGTCCACACCGTCCCCCTGCTCCGCGCCGGTTCGTGTCGTTTCGACCTTCGGCGAGGCGGGCTCCCGGCGCATGCGAGAACGGACCGTGCGGGTGAGACTGGGGCTTCCGGCGCACCGGACCGCCGGGGAACGGCGGCGCGCGCCACGGTGAAGGACCCTACGGACGACGACAAGAGGACGCTCTGGCACCGGCCCGCCCTGCTCGCGACGGCGTCGGCGGTCATGGTCACGGCGTACTTCCTGCTGCCGCTGCACCTGCTGGGCCCGCACCGGCCGCTCCTGAGCTGGCTCGCGTTCGTCGCCGGGCTCACGCTGGTCGCCGTCGCGCTGCTCCGGCAGATCCAGCACGTGCTCGCCGAGCGGACCGGCACCAGACCGGCCTGGATGATCGCGGGGCTGATGTGTCTGACGGTCCTGCTGTTCGCGTCGGCGTACTACGTGCTCGCGCGGCAGCAGGGCGAGTTCATCGGGCTGCGCACACGTGTGGACGCGCTGTACTTCACCGTCGTCACGCTCGCCACGGTCGGCTACGGGGACATCAGTCCGAGCGGCCAGACGGCGCGCGTCCTCACGCTCCTGCAACTGCTCTACAGCTTCGTCTTCCTCACCGCGGGCGCGACCACCCTGACGCGGCTGCTGCGCGGCAGGATCGTGCGGCGCGGCAGGGGGTCAGCCGAGCGCCGTCAGGGCTGATCCGGCCGGGGGGAAGTCCCTCGGGACTCCCCCGGCGCGGCTCAGACTCCGGCGCGTTCGTGCCGGCGCAGCAGCGGCAGCACGCGGGTGTAGAAGATCCGCATCTCCTCCCGGGTGGGCCAGCCCGAGAAGATGAACTCGCTGATCCCGGCCAGCTTGTACTCGTAGAGGTACGCCGCGACTTCCTCATAGCTGCCCACCACGCACAGGGCAGGCCCGCCGCGATAGGCGACGGCCCCGGAGAACAGCAAGGGAGAGAGCCAGTCGGATTCCGCGGACTCGGCCAGGTGGAAGGACGTGTTCACGGCCACGGAATCGGAGGACGCCACGGCGGCCGCGATCCGTTTGCGGTGCTCTTCGTCGGGATCGCGCATCATGTCCGCGAGATCCGCCAGTGCCTGGGCACGGGTCTCCCTCGCCAGTACGTGCATGCGCGTTCCCACCCGGCCGCCCTGCGCCAGGACGGGCTTCGCCGCGGCGGCCAGCCCCTCGGGAGTGTCGCCGTACCGCAACCAGCAGTCGCCGTGGTCCACGGCGGTCTGCTGTGCCACGTCGGATGCCCCGCTGATGTATATCTCGGGACGGCCTCCGCCCTTGTATCCCAGGCCGATCTGTGCGCCCTCGATGCGGTAGTGCTCGCCCTCGTAGGACAGCGGGGTCTCACCGCGCCAGAACCGGTGGAGGATCTCCAGGAACTCGTTGGAGCGTGCGTAGCGCTCGTCGTGGGCGAGGAAGTCTCCGTAGTACGCCTGCTCGGCCGGGGAGGTACCGGCGACCAGGTTGAGGGATATCCGCCCGTCCGACATCCACGAGACCGTGTTGACCACCTGGGCGAAGAGCGTCGGCGGAAGCAGCCCGGGACGGTAGGCGAGGAGGAACTTGACGCGTTCGGTCTCGCGGACCAGGGCGCCGAGCATCGGAAGCGGATCAGGCATGTGGAAGCCGATCCCCATGAGGAGCGAGTCGACGCCCAGGCGGTCCGCCTCCTGCGCGAAGTCGACGATCCCGTCGAAGTCCAGCTGGCCGACCTGGTATTTCCCGGATGCCTTCTGCTGTCCGCTGAGCGGAGAGTTCCAGTGCACTCTCAGCTCGGCGGCCATCACTTCGCCTCCCCCAGCGTGGCGTACCCGGTGGTCGCCGCCGCGGCGGTGGCGGCGCCCTCCTGGAGCTGGAAGAGCGAGCCGAACGGGCGCTCGGCGAGCGGGAGACGCCACGCCCCCGCCTCCACGCGTGCCGTGTCGGACACGCTGCCGCGCAGCAGCTTCACCCCCGGCTCGTTGTGACCGGCGTGCGATCCGAAGTGGATCGGGTAGGCGTCGGCCGCCCGGTAGGCCGGCAGGTAGGCGCGGCGGTACCGGTCGGAGCGGTTCGGGGGTGAGTAGTGCAGGAGCAGGCAGTGGATGAAGACGACGCTGCCGGCGGGCGCCTCGACGGGTACGGCGTGGGCCGGGTCGGGGGCGTCGGCGCCCGTCACCTTGCCGCGGAAGTAGCCGTCGACGTAGTGGTCGGCGAGTCCGCCCAGATGAGAGCCCGGGGCGACCTGGAGGGCGGAGTTCTCGATGGTGGTGTCGTCGAGGTAGACGAGGGCCGTCACCAGGTCGGTGTTGGTGTGGGGGTAGTAGGCGAAGTCCTGGTGCCACTCCACGACGCTGCCCACGTGCGGGGCCTTGAGGTGGAGCTTGCTGTAGTGGAACAGGATGTCGGGGCCGATGAGCGCCTCGAGGTGGTCGAGCAGCGCGGGGTGCGCGGCGGCCCGCTCGAAGGCGGAGTGCTGCTTGGTGGGCGACCAGATCCGGCGGGCCACGCCGTTGTCGCCGGGCTCCACTTCGGCGACGGAGCCGATGTCGGGGACGTCCAGGATCTCCGTGACGGCGGTGTTGAGTTCGGCTACCTCGCTCGGGTCGAAGAGACGCTCGGCGACCGCGAAGCCGTTCTCGCGGTACTCCTTGACGAGCGCGGCCGTGTCGGGTGCGGACATGCGTGGGGTTCCTCTCTGCTGGGTCTGGGACGTACGCGTCACACGGCGGTCTCGGCGTGCTTGGCGACGGTGTCCGCGTAGATCTCCCGGAAGAACATCGCGAGGATCTCCTGGACGTCGTCGATGTACCTGAAGACCTGCTCGTAGTCCTCCTCGCTGAAGATCAGCTGGTGGAGGATGTCCCACATCTCCTGGGAATGGTCCTCGGTGGCGTCGACGTGGAGGTGGGCGGCCTGCCCCTTGACGTTCTCCTTGCCGAGCCGCTCCTGGAGGTTCTCGACGATGGCCGGCTGGAGCTTGATCTGGGTGTACTCCACCAGGTAGTTGGAGACGACCGGCGCGAGGGGCGACTCGTGCTCGAGGGCGTAGTAGAAGAAGCCTTCGAGGAGGCGGGTGGAGAGGTAGGGCTCGGTGGCGAGGATCTCCTCCTCGGTGACCCCGGCGGCCGCGGCGTCACTGATGTACAGCTTGTCGTGGAGCATCTCGTCGGCCTGGTACTGCGCGTAGTCGCGGGCGGCCCTCGGCGCGACCTGGGCGATCTTGTAGATGGCTTTGGACTGGCTGACCCGCGAGAGGCGGATCCGCCACACGTGCTCGATGAGGGTCCGGCGGTAGTACGCCTGGTGGAGTTCGGGCTCGGTCAGGTGCGAGGCGAAGGGGACGGTGGCCTTCCACTCCGCCATCTTCTTGTCCAGGTAGCGGTCGAGCTCGGCCTTCTTCAGACGGCTCTGCGCCTCGTCGTAGAACGGCTTCGGGTGGGTGATCCCGGTGCTCTGCACACGGTTCATCGCAATCTCCTTCAAGTGCGGGTTCGCGGGAGGGGTGTTCACGGGAGGGGTGTTCACGGACGGGGTGTTCACGGAAGGGCCAGTGGAATCGGGTCACCGGTAGCGGACGTGGAAATGCTCCGTCGCGTGTCGGTCGAGGAAGTCCGTCTCGGCGGCGAGGCGGTCGGGCGCCACGTCCCACAAGGCGTCCATCAGGCAGATCCCCCGGTCGGACGCCTCGAGTTCGGTGCCCTCCGTCGCGTGGACGCGCAGGATGCGGGGCGGCCGGGTGGGCGGCTCGAAGCGGATCGCGTCGACGGTCCGCCCCTTCTCGCCGTACTTGCTGAGAAACACGGTCGCCCGGGTGGGCGCACCGGTGCGCAGTGCCTCCAGCTGGGAGGCACGGGCGAGCCGGTCGTGGAAGGCGTCCCGCTCGTCGTCGGGCAGCAGCAGGGACTCGGTCCACAGGTCGAGGAGGGAGTGTCCGGTGACGGTCCGGACGCTGGCGTTGATGAGGCTGCCGCCCATCCGGGGGTTGATCTCGATGATCTCCCAGCGCTTCCTCGACTCCCAGTACTTCACCTCGACGTGGAAGGCGCCGTCGGTGAGACCGGAGCCCGCAAGCGCGGCCAGGCAGCGGGTGACGTGGTCGGCTCCCTCCAGGACGAGTTCACGGCCGAGGCTCACGGGCGGACTGACCGACATCCCCTCGAGGACGGTCCGTTCCAGGCGTTCCACGCGGGCCTTCTCGTGGACGCACAGGTGGTGGACGCGGCCGTCGAGGAGGAACGTCTCGAAGCTGAACTCCGGTCCCTCGACGTACTCCTCGACCAGGAAGTCGTACCGGTCCATGAAGATCGCCTTCATGCGCCGGTCGGCACGCATCTGCTCCTGGATCGCGGGCAGGTAGGCCAGGTCGCCGATGTCGTCGAGGACGAAGGTCGCGAAGGACGAGGCGCCGCGCACCGGCTTGACGAACCAGCTTGCGCGGGCGTCGAGTTCGGGGCGCACGCCGGGGGTGACGCGGTGGCACCGGACCTCGCTCAGCCCCTCGGCGAAGAGGTGGCGGCGCAGTGCGTACTTGTCGAGGCAGAGGCGCAGCGCGGGTTCGGCGCAGTCGCGCGCGCCGAGCCGCTCGTTGAGCTCGGCCATCAGGAGCCGGTAGCCCTCGAAGGTGGCGAGGGCCGCCTCGACCCGGTAGCCCCGGTCGGCGAGTTCGCGCACGGCCTTCTCGACGTCGCCGGAGTGCAGTTCGGGTTCCTCGGTGACCACGCGGTCCGCCACGTGTTGGCAACTCGCTTCCAGGGCTCCGGGCACCTCCGGCCGGGAGCTGAGGGCGACCAGGGTCAGACCGAGCCCGTCGGTGGCCGCGGCCACCTCCTCGGCGTACGACTTGCCCTGGTGCATGAGGAGCAGGATCGCCTTCTTCATCTGTGCCTCTCCTGGGAGTTCCGTGGCCGTCCTCATCGCCCGCGGACCAACTGCCGCTCGGCGGTCTCGCGCCGGTGGGCGCGCAGGATGTCCACGAGGCGGCCGCCGCCCTCACGGACCGGGTCGACGACGGGCAGTCCGGTATCGGCCTCCAGCTTCTCGGCCTCCCTGCGGTAGTCCTCCTCGGTGAAGCCGATGCTGTTGACGCTGACGGCCGCGACCTTGGCGGGCCTCTCGAAGACGGTGAGCTCCTCGTTCATGCGGATGAGCTCGGACAGGGGGATGATGGGCGTCTCCCAGACCTTGGTCCGCTCGGCGCCCAGGCGGTGGCAGAAGACCAGGGCGTGCGGCAGGGCGCCGTGGAGTATGGCGAGGGCCACGCCGCTGAACCCGATGTGGTTGAGGGAACCCTGGCCCTCGACGACGACCCATTCGTTGCCGACGGCGGCCTCCATCACGACGTGCTCGACCGCGCCCGCCATGAAGTCGCCGGGCACGCCGTCGACGGCGAGGCCGTGCCCGGAGATCAGCATGCCGCTCTGTCCCGTGGCGGCGAAGCCGGTGCGGATGCCGCTGCGGTTGGCCTCGTTCCAGAGTTGCAGGGCGGCGGTCTTCTTGCCGATGTTGGAGTCGCTGCCGCACGTGTGGATGACCCAGGCGTCCAGGTCGAGGACGCGGGCCCGGTTGAGCGGCACTGCCGGGGAGTCCTTGGTCTCCCAGACGGTGACGCCCTTCTCACGGACGGCACGGGCGATGTCCGGGTCGTCGGTGAGGCGGTAGTGGATCGAGTTGATCAGGTGGAGACCGTTCCTGGCGGCCGCCAGGATGTGCGGTCGCCAGCCCGAGGGCAGTTCGGCGGAGTGCAGGCCCTTGCCGATGACCATGACCTCGGGACGCAGGGGCAGGGCGTGCTCGACGCGGCCGACGATCGGGATCGCGCCGCCGTAGCCGAGGACGTCCTGCACGGTGAGACCGGCCTTGCGGCTGTCGATCACGGCGACACAGCGGTCCCCTCGGTAGCGGATCAGCGAGGCGGCGATCTTGCTCGTGAAGAGTCCGAAGCACCCCTCGGCGAACAGCACGAACTTCTTGTCGACCAGCTCCGCATGGTTCAACTGATCCACGTCTTTCCTCCACGGACTAGATGGTTCTCTCAGCGATGACACGAGTGGTTCGGGCGCTCTACAGGACGGGCTCGGTCGCCAGGCGGTATTGCGCGCGCACCTGTCGCACGGCCTGCTCGATCTGTTCCTGGGTGCCGCCCCGGAAGAGGAAACGGCCGCCTTGGAGCGTGGCGTACGAGCCGGGCCGGGAGACCAGGACCTCACCCGCCCTCGGCACCAACTCCCGGTACAGGAAGGGGACTTCACCCAGAAGCGAGGTGGCGGCGGTGACCTTCCTGGGCAGCGGCTTGGGGCCCGGGATGATCAACCAGCCACCGCTCGGCTCCGGATCGGTGACCGGCGGGTCCACCGGGCGGCCGAGCAGCACGTCGGCCCACAGCCGGAAGAGGTTCACGCCGTGGACGTCGTGGATGACGTAGGGCACGTCGGCGCCCGGCACGCGGGCGCCGACCTCCAGGAACACCAGCTCGTCGCCGGTGTCGAAGAGTTCGAGGTGGAAGGCGGAACTCCGCAGGCCGAGCGCGGTCAGGCAGCTCAGGGCGAAGTCCTCGCAGCGGCCGCGCACGGCGGGGTCCGTCTGGAAGACGGAGCCGAGCGGTTCGCCCAGGAGCTCGAAGTCCAGACAGGTGGAGACGTAGCGCGAGGTGCACAGGAACAGCGGTTTGCCCGCCGCGTCCAGGACACCGTCGACGTGCAGGATCGCGCCCCGTACGAACTCCTCGATCTCCAGGTCGCGCAGGCTCCGTCCGGCGCACAGGTCCCGCAGTTCCTCGGCCGAGGCGATCTCTCGAACACCCTGGCTGGACGCGCCGCGCACCGGCTTGACGACCACGGGGTAGCCGAACTCCTCGGCAGCCGCGAGGAGCTGCTCCTCGGTGCGGCAGGGCGCCCAACGCGGCACCCGGAGGCCGGCCCGCGACACCGTCTCCTTCATGACGGTCTTGTCGCGGAACCGGGAGGTCTCCTCGGGACTCGCGCCCTGGACGCCGTACCGCTCGCGCAGGGTCGCCGCGAGGTCGAGGAGCATTTCGGAGAAGGCGATGACGTGGTCGAACGGGCCCTCGTCGCGAACGACCGCGTCGACGAGCTCCAGCACGCCGTCCAGATCGCCGAAGTCCCGTACGACGTGGACCCGTTCGGCGTCGGCGGGCACTCCGCTGCGGCCGCCCTCGTCGCACAGGTACGTGACGCGGTCGGTCTCCGGGTGGAAGACGATCTCGGGAGCGGCGAGGCGGTTCTCCCAGCGCCGCTGGTCCTCGTACAAGGGCCAGCGGTTCAAGAACAGGATGGCGCCGGACATGGATGTGGTCCTATCGGTTCACGGGATGCATGGACATGCCCGGCCGGGACGGCCGGTCCAAGGCGGCGGCGACGCGGGCCTTTCGGGGCCGAAGAATGGACCCGAGCCTGAATCCCGGGAACGGCCCCCCACGCGTTGTTCGCGCTGCCTCAGCCTGGCATGGGACCGGCCTGGCCAGAATAGGACCTAAGTCCCAGCGCATCCCCGCAGCGGGTGCGCGCCGAGATCTTTCCGCGTGCACCGCCTCGTACCGGAAACGCCATGGGCAGATGGACCTATTGCCCGCACATCGCGCCGGACACAAAACTCTTACCGCGCTGCCACCGCCGAAATAGGGCTGCCGGGCACGCCGGGAGGCTATTCCCGAAGTGCGCCTCGACATCGAAGCGCCGGACTCAATTTCGTGGGACGGGTGGTGGTGCTGCCGTGACGCAGGGGACAGAGACGGTACGGCGGGCGAGCTCCGAGGAATTCCGGGCCGCGATGGCCCGGTTCGCGGCCGGGGTCGTGGTGGTGACGACGCTGGGCGACGGCGGGTTGCCGCGCGGCTTCACCGCGAGTTCGTTCTGTTCGGTGTCGCTGCGCCCGCCACTGGTCCTGGTCTGTCTGGCGAACTCGGCCGACTCCTTCGCGACGTTCGCCTCCTGCGGCCACTTCGCGGTGAGCGTTCTCGGCCCCGAACACCGGCCGCTGGCCGAGCGGTTCGCGACCAAAGGCGCCGACAAGTTCGCATCGGACGGCCTGTCCCGCACACCCGGCGGACTCCCTGCCGTGGCGGGCGCGCTCGTCGAGCTGGACTGCGAGGTGCACGCCCGGCACCCGGCAGGTGACCACATGATCCTGGTCGGCCGGGTGTCGGGCGCGCGCCTGAGCGAAGGCGCGGGAACCCCCATGGTCTATTACGAAAAGACCTTCCGGTTCCTGGCCTGAACGAGGGCCTGAGCCAGGACTAGGACCAAGACCAGGGGCAGGACCAGGACGCCCGGCGGCTTCACCCCGCGCGGGACACAGAATTCTTTTCTGATGGGAAACAGGAGATACGAGCATGCTGCTGCAGGTTGACCCGGTCGATTCCTTTTCCGGAACGTTCCGCGTCCCGTCGTCGAAACCGGAGACACAACGAGCAATTCTGACCGGCACCCTGGCCGAGGGCACGTCACGGGTTTTCAACGATCTCCGGTGCGACGAGACGGAGACGATGAAGAACGCCTGCCGCGCCTTCGGCGCCAAGATAACCGAGCACGACGGATTCCTGGAGATCCAGGGCATCGGACAGTCGCCACCGAACATCCACCGCGTCATCCGGTCCCGCGGCTCGGGCCTGGTGTTCCGCGTCGTGACGGCGCTGGCTTCCGTACAGCCGTCGCCGGTCGTGGTGACGGGCGACGCGACCCTGTGCAACCGCGTGATGGAGCCCCTGCTGCGGGCGCTGCGCGAGCTCGGCGCGGACATCGAGTCGATCGTCGGCGAGAACAAGGCCCCGGTCGTCAACTGGGGACGCGGCCTGAAGGGCGGCACGTGCCGACTGCCGGGCGACATCAGCTCACAGTTCATCACCGCCGTCCTGTTCGCCGCGCCGCTGGCCGAGGGCCCGGTGGAGATCGAGGTGACGGGCGAGGTCTACTCCCCGTCGTACATCCGGCAGACGCTGGCGAGCCTGAGGGACGCGGGCATCAAGGTCTCCGCGTCGGAGGACCTACGCCACTACGAGGTGGAGCCCTCCGCCTACCAGGCCCAGGACGTCACCACCCGCGAGGACTACACCTCGGCCTCGTACCTGCTGGCCGCCGCCGCGCTCTTCCCTGGCCGGACCGTCCTGACCAACGTGTACGGCGACAGCATGCAGGGCGAGTTCGCGATCGTCCCGATCCTGGAACGGCTCGGGGTGACCGTCACCTTCGACCGGGCCACCTCGTCGCTGACCGTCGACAACCCGCAGGACAGCCTGTGCGGCGCCTTCGAGGTGGACGCGCGGGACTGCCCCAACATCGTGCCCACGCTCGCCGCACTCGGGGCGTACGTGCGGGGCAGTCTGCGGGTGACCGGCGGACGCCTCACCCGCTTCCACAAGGCGCCCCGCATCGAGGCCATGGCCGCCGAACTGACCCGCGCGGGCGTGGACATCGAGGTCCTGTACGACGACGGGGTCTGCGACGGGTTCGAGGTGCGCGGCGCCCGGACGTACCCCGGCGGAGTGACGCTGTCCAGTTGGGGCGACCACCGCATCTTCATGTCGCTGTTCGTGGCGGGCCTGCGGATGCGGTCCGCCAACCGGTTCTCGGGCTTCGAGGACGTCCGGCTGTCCTTCCCCACGTTCCTGGAGGAGTTCGCCGAGGCAGGGGTGCGGACCGCTGCCGTCGAGGAGGCGGACGCACCCGCAGAGGCCGTCGGCTGACCATGGCCGCCTCCGTCCCCCGGCTGCGCGCCGATGTCTCCGGGCTGCCTCGTTACGTCCCCGGCCGAGCCGCTCCCAGCGACCTGGTGGACAAGCTGTCGTCGAACGAGAACCCCTTCCCTCCGCTGCCGTCGGTCGTCGCCGCGATGTGCGCGGAGTTGGGGCGCGTCAACCGCTATCCCGACGCGACGAGCAGGGAACTGGTCGAGGAACTGTCCGCGGTCCTCGCGGTGCCCCCGGAGCACCTCGTGCCCGGCACCGGATCCCTCGGGGTCGCCGGGGACCTGCTGCGCGCCGCGGCGGGCGAAGGGGACGAAGTGCTCTTCGCCTGGCGCTCGTTCGAAGCGTATCCGTTGCTCACCTGGGCCTCGGGGGCAACTCCCGTGCGGATTCCCCTGCGTGACGAGCGGCACGATCTGGAGGCCATGGCCGACGCGGTGACGGACCGCACCCGGCTGATCTTCGTGTGCAACCCCAACAACCCGACCGGCACGGCCATGCACCGCGGTGAGCTCGCGCGCTTCCTCGACCGGGTGCCCGGCCACGTCCTTGTGGTGCTCGACGAGGCGTACCGCGAGTTCGTCGACGACACCGGCGTACCCGACGGCATCGCGCTCTACCGCGACCGTCCCCACGTCGCCGTTCTGCGGACCTTCTCCAAGGCGTACGGCCTCGCGCGACTGCGCGTCGGGTACGCGGTGGCGCATCCGCCGGTCGCGGCCGCGTTGCGGGCCTGCGCCGTGCCGTTCGGTGTCAGCGGGCTCGCCCAGGCCGCCGCGCGGGCCTCGCTGCACGCGGGACCCGAGCTCCACGAGCGGGTACGGACCCTGGTGGCCGAGCGCGCCCGGGTCACCCGCGCTCTGCGGGCCGCGGGCTGGAGCGTGCCGGAGAGTCAGGCCAACTTCGTCTGGCTGCGCCTCGGTTCGCACACGTCGACATTCGCCGACGCGTGCGAGGCGGCGGGAGTCATGGTGCGTCCCTTCGGCGACGAGGGCGTACGGATCACCATCGGCACTCCCGAGGAGAACGACCACCTGCTGAAGATCGTGGGCGGCTTTGGACGGGTCCCTGAATTCTGTCGACAGATTTTGACAGACTCCAGAATTCCGTCATCGTTCCCGCGCGGCACAAGCAATCAAATCCAAGATTCAACAGAAAAACACTAGCCAATTGCCCTCTTAAGCGTGTAGCTTTTGGCCCACGCTTGAGCAGTTTCTGTCTGCGTCTCGAGCGTCGAGGGGGACGCCGCCGTCGGCTAGATGCGTACCGATTTCCAGTCGCACCTCCGATCATTTGTGGCGTGCCCATTTTCGTCTACGAGCGATCCGGCATGCTTACACGGGGGCGATTGCAATGACGTCATGCCCATATGCGCTTTCCACCGAATCTCCTTCCCCACCTTCCTCAGCGGCCACACCGCCGCCCCACACCCACGGGCCCGCACGGCCCGGCTGGGCAAGACACCGGGCCTGAGGTGTCACGCAAAGGACGACCTTGGACATTTTTTCATGTCCTTTGGGAGAAGCGAGGAAGAGGCAAGACGTGGAAGAACCACCGGCCGCAAAACTCACCTGCCGGGAATTAGATGTACTGCGCCTGCTGGCCCTCGGGTTGAGCAACCGGCTCATCGCCCGGAAACTCGACATATCCGAGAAGACCGCAAAGAACCATCTCAGCAGCATCTATTTGAAGATCGGGGCCACTGATCGCACGCAGGCGGCCCTGTACGCCCGACAGATCGGCCTGATCGGCCCCGGGGAAGCGACTCCCTCCGTTCCGGCGTTCACTCCCCTACCCGAGGACAGCGCGCCGCACGGCGGCCCCACCCTCACCGCACGCGAGCGGGGCGTACTCCGGCTGCTGGCCGTGGGGCTGAGCAACCGGCTCATCGCCCGAAGACTCGGCATCTCCGAGAAGACCGTGAAGAACCATCTCAGCAGCATCTACTTGAAGATCGGCGCCACCCACCGCACGCAGGCCGCCCTCTACGCCCAATACGTCGGCCTGGCTTCCTGAGCCGCGAAAGCAACGGGCGGGGCGACTGCGACCGCGTCAGGCGATCGGCCGGCGGGCCCGGGCCGCCTCGATGTCCGGGACGTGCTCTTCGGCCCAGCGTCGTACGGCGCGGAGCGGGACGAGCAGGGAGCGGCCAAGCGGTGTCAGGGCGTATTCGACGCGGGGCGGGTTCTCGTCGTACTCATGACGACTGACCAGACCGTCGGCCTCCAAGGAGCGCAGGGTCTCGGTCAGGACCTTCGGGGTGATCCCCCGGATGTGCCCCTTCAACTCGCCGAAGCGGCACGGCCCTTCGTCGAGGGCGTTGACGACGAACACGGTCCAGCGGGCGCCGATGCGGTGCAGCACCGTGCGGCTCGGGCAGGTCGCCGCCATCACGTTGTACGCCTTGCCCATGGCTGCTCCCGGTTTCGTTGTAGATACCGGTATCAAATCCATACCGTTGCAACCGATTCTACGAGAGGGAGCAGTTCCTATGGAACGGACCGGGACAGCGGTTGCGCAGGGCACCGGGGGCGGGCTGCCGGTCTGGCTCGTGGCCCGTGGCCTCATCCCCGGGACGGGCCCCCAACGCGCCTTCGCCGGGGCGACGTTCGTCAACCAGATAGGCAAGGGCCTCTTCATCGCGGGGGCCGCGTTGTTCTTCACCCGTTCCGTGGGCCTCCCGGTCTCCCAGGTCGGGTTCGCCCTGGGGGCCGCCGCACTGATCGGACTCGCCGCCGGAATCCCCGTGGGCCGCCTGGCCGACCGGCGCGGCCCGCGCGAGGTCTTTCGGCTCGCGGTCGTCGTGCAGGCCCTCGCCGTGGCGGGACTGGTGTTCGTCCACTCCTTCCTCTCGCTGATGGCGTTCCTGTGCGTGGCCGAGCTCGCCCTCTCGGCCGGTACGGCAGCCCGCGGCCCGCTGACCCGCAGCCTGGGTGCTCCGCACCCCACCCGCTACCGCTCCTACCTGCGCGCCCTCAACAACATCGCCGTCGGCTGCGGAGCCCTCGCGGCGGGCGTCGCCGTCCAGATGGACACCAGGGCCGCGTATCTGAGCCTCATCCTCGGCACCTCCGCCCTGTTCCTCGCCTCCGCCGCCCTCGCCTCCCGCGTGCCGTCCGTGCTGCCGATAGAAGCCCCGGCGGAGGGCAGCCGCTGGCCCGCCCTGAAGGACAAGCCGTACGTGGCGCTCACCGCCCTGGACGGCATCATGTCCATACAGAACCAGGTGCTGATCTTCGCCCTGCCGCTGTGGATCATCGGCCACACCGACGCGCCGCGGTGGTTCGTCGGCGCGAGCGTGGCGGTCAACACCGCGCTCGTGGTCTGCCTTCAGGTACGGGTCAGCCGCGGCGTCGACAACAACACGGCGGCAGGCCGGGTGGCGCGCCGCGCGGGGGTGGCGTTCCTCCTCGCCACGGCCCTCATCGCGGCGGCGGGCGGCGCCCCCGGCTGGGTCGCCGTGGTCGTCATCGTGCTCGGCGTCGTCGTCCACACACTGGGCGAACTGTGGCACGCCGCCGCCTCGTTCGAGTTGTCCTTCGGACTCGCCCCGGAACACGCGCAGGGCCAGTACTCGGGCCTTTTCGCCATCGGTCAGGGTCTGTCCAACGCCGTCGGCCCGCCGGTGCTCGGCCTGCTCTGCATCGGCTGGGGCGGGCCGGGCTGGCTCGTCGTGGGAGCCGTCCTCCTCGTCGTCGGCCAGGTCGTACCGCTCGTCGTGAAGTGGTCCGACCGCACGCACGCGCGCGTGCTCGGCTGAGCGCGACGAGGCGACTCCGCTGGAATCGAGACCCCTCCGTCCTGCCTGGGGGAAATCCCCCAGCCAGGACGGAGGAAAGCAGCGTTCCTGGCGAGGGTGCCGCATCCCTAGCGTGAGCTGCGGTGACCGTGCCGGACGCGCGGTCGAGCGGCAGGGAGTTGTGATGATCGAGGCCCAGGGGCTCACCAAACGGTACGGACCCACCGTCGCCGTCGACGCGTTGAGTTTCGACGTGCTGCCAGGAGCCGTGACCGGCTTCCTCGGGCCCAACGGGTCCGGCAAGTCGACCACGATGCGCATGATCATGGGCCTGGACAGGCCCGACGAGGGACAGGCCCGGATCCACGGCGTGCCGTACGGGGAGCTGCGCTGGCCCGCGCGTGAGGTGGGCGCGCTCCTGGAGGCGCGCACCTTCCATCCGGGGCGCACCGCGGCCCAGCATCTGACCGCGCTCGCGGCCGCGGGGGGCATCGCGCGGGCCCGGGTCGACGAGGTGCTCGACGTCGTCGGGCTCGGCCGTGTCGCGGGGCGGCGGGCCGGGACGTACTCCCTGGGCATGGCGCAGCGGCTCGGGATCGCCGCGGCGCTCCTCGGCGATCCCGGGGTGCTGCTCTTCGACGAGCCGGTCAACGGGCTCGATCCGGAGGGCGTGCGGTGGATCAGGGAGCTGATGAAGTCCCTGGCCGCCGAGGGCCGCACCGTCCTGCTCTCCAGCCATCTGATCGGCGAAATGGCGCTCACCGCCGACCACTTGGTGGTGATCGGGCAGGGCAGGCTGCTCGCCGACACCTCCGTGCGCGAACTGACCGCCCGGGGCGACTCCCTGGAGGAGGCCTTCTTCGCGCTGACCGCCGCGGCACGGGTGACCGACGCGCCGCAGAAGGGGGGTTCCCGATGAGTACGACGGCACCCGCCTGGCGGCGCGAGACGCGCGTCCCCGCCGGGCACTACGGATTCGGGCACGCGGCCCGCATGGAGTGGATCAAGCTGCGCAGCCTGCGGTCGACCTTCTGGTCGCTGCTGCTCGTGGTGGTGGGCATGGTGGCCATCGGTGTCGTCACCATGGCCAACACCAAGGCACCGAGCCCCGACAAGGCCGCCGCCTTCGATCCGACCAACAACGTCCTCGCGGGTATCGCCGTCGGGCAGCTCCTCATCGGCGTACTCGGCGTGCTCGTCGTGACCGGCGAGTACGCGTCGGGAACGATCCGCTCCACCCTGGCCGCCGTCCCCGACCGGCGTCTCGTCCTGACGGCGAAGGCGGCCGTGTACGGCGCGCTCTCGCTCGCCGTGGGCGAGGCCGTCGGTCTCGTGACGTTCTTCGCGGGGCGTGCCGCGCTCGGCGACGGCGTGCCCCGCCCCTCGCTCGGGGACACAGGGGTGCTGCGCGCGGTGCTGATGTCCGGCGCGTATCTCGCGATGATCGGGCTCATCGGCATCGGGATCGGCGTCATCACCCGGCACACCGCGAGCGCGATCGGCGTGCTCGTCGGCATCACCTTCGTGCTGCCCGCGGTGATCGGCGGCGTCTCGGGCACGACCGTCGCCAAGTTCTTCCCGACGATGATCGCGGGCAACTCCCTCGCGGTCGCCGAGCCGGTGTCCGGCATGCTCTCGCCGTGGGCCGGGTTCGGGGTCCTGTGCCTGTACACGGCCGCGGTGCTCGCCGTCGGCGGACGCCTGCTGATCCGCAGGGACGCCTGAGCGGCGATCGCAAGAGCGCACGAGGGACGCGGCGGAACCCGAGGCACACAGAGGAAACTGAACCCCATGCACCTGCACGAAACCGTCCGCGCCGCGCTCCGCGCCCCCTTCACCCGGCGGGCGTGGGCCGAGGCGGCGTACTGCCTGACCGGATTCCCGCTCGGCGTCGCGGGCGGGGTGGTCCTCGCCGTGCTCCTCGCCCTGGGCGCCGGGCTCACGGTCTCGCTGGTGCTCGCCGTGGTGGGCGTCCTGCTGCTCATCGGCACGCTGCGGATGGCCCGCGGGCTCGGCGGGGTCCACCGCGCGCTTGCCGCCGAGCTGCTCGGCGAGCGGACGCCCGCGCCGCCGCCGTTCCGTCCCGGCGACGGCTTCGTGGGCCGTCTCGACGCGCGGCTGCGGGACGGCACCGCCTGGCGGGCCGCGGCGTACGTCCTCGCGAAGCTGCCGGTCGGCGTGCTCGGAGCGTACGCCGTGCTCTGGTGGGTCACCGGCCTGGTGAACCTCACCGCGCCGCTGCGCTGGGCGGTGTTCGGGCAGCAACCCGCCGCGGACGATCCGGAGGGGATGCCGATCCTGACGCCGGTCCCGTTCGGCGGGCTGCACGCGGACACGTTCGCGGGGACCTTCCTCGCGGTGGCGCTCGGCGTCGGCACGCTGCTGTGCGCGCCCTGGGTGACCAGGGTCGTCGTCGCGGGCGACCGCTGGCTGATCCGGGCGCTGCTCGGTCCCGGGCGCCTCGCCGACCGCGTCAGGGACCTGGAGGAGACCCGGGCGCTCGCCGTGGACGACTCGGTGGCGCTGCTGCGCCGCGTCGAACGCGATCTGCACGACGGCGCGCAGGTGCGTCTCGTCGCCGTGGCGATGGGCCTCGACATGATCAGGGCGCGGCTGGACGACGGGCAGCCGCCGGACCTGGCGCGCATCCGGCACCTCGTCGACGGCGCGCACCGCAACGCCACGGAGGCGCTCACCGAACTCCGTGACCTGGCCCGCGGCATCCATCCGCCCGCCCTCGACGAGGGCCTGCCGGACGCGCTCGCCACCCTCGCCGCGCGCAGCACGGTGCCGGTCGATCTCACGGCGGACGTGCCGGTGCGGCCCACCCCGGCGATCGAGACCATCGCGTACTTCTGCGCCGCCGAACTCCTCACCAACGTCATCAAGCACAGCGGTGCGACACGGGCCTCGATCGACGTGACCCGGCGGGACGGGCTGCTGCGGATCCGGGTCGCCGACGACGGGCGCGGCGGCGCGGTGCCCGGCACGGGCAGCGGTCTGACCGGGCTCGCGCAGCGCGTGCGGACGGTCGACGGCCGCATCGACGTCCGCAGCCCCGACGGCGGTCCGACGGCGGTCACCGTCGAGCTGCCGCTGCGTGCGTGAGGTCCGCGGCGGCCGCCGTGCGAAAATGCGGGCCATGCGTGTCGTGATCGCCGAGGATGCCGCCGTACTGCGGGAGTTGCTGGCCCAGATGCTCGCCGAGCGCGGGCACGAGGTCTGCGCCTCGGTGGGCGACGCGGACGCCCTGCGCGCCGCGGTCGCCGCGCACCGCCCTGACGTCACGGTGGTCGACATCCGGATGCCGCCGAGCCACACCGACGAGGGCCTGCGCGCGGCCATCGACATCCGCGCCGAGCACCCCGGCACGGGCGTGCTGCTGTTCTCGCAGTACGTCGAGACGAAGTACGCGACCCGGCTGCTCGCGGCGGGTTCCGCGGGCGTCGGCTATCTGCTCAAGGACCGGGTGGCGAACATCGCGGAGTTCACGGACGCGCTGGAACGCGTGGCGGCGGGCGGCACCGCGCTCGACCCCGAGGTCGTCACCCAGCTGGCGGGGGCGAGCCATCGCGCGGCCGAACTGGCACCGCTGACGGGCCGGGAGCGCGACGTGCTCTCCCTCATGGCGGAGGGCCGCTCCAACGCGGCGATCGCCCAGGCGCTCTTCGTCTCGCAGGGCACGGTCGAGAAGCACGTGGCGGCGGTCTTCGACAAGCTCGGCCTGCCGAACTCGCACGACCACAACCGGCGGGTGCTCGCGGTCATCCGGTACCTGCGCTCCTGAGACCAGGACTCTCGCCTAGTACTCCAGCTGTAGATCGTGATCTTCATGTCCGGGATGCGGCTTGACGCCGGTTACGGCTGGTTCGGGATCGAAACACCAACCTCGGCCGTGGGACCGTCCTGCTTGGCTCCTCGGATTTCAGGGACGCGTTTTCCGTGAGGGAAGCGTTGCGGTGCCGAGGTGGCGGCGATGTGCTCGCTGTCGGCAGGTCGCTCCGCAGTAGCGCGCAGGGCGGCCAGTGGACCGGGCCTCGAGCCGGGCCCCGCACTCCTCGCACCGCGACGCTGCGTGAAGCGTGCCGGGGGTGTCACGAAAGTCCCGCTCTTGCGTGACGAATGAGGGAGTCCGCAGGCTTTCCAGTGCCAGCCGCACCATGCGGGCGCCGCCGTCCCGGTCGTGGTGGGCGGCCCACATCGTCGCGCACCCGACGGTGAGGGCTGCGACATCGTCCGTGTTGACGTCGGTACGGATGCCTCCGGCGTGCTGGGCCGCGCGGAGCAGTTGGTCAAGTGCCTGGCGGAACCGTCGCGCCGACGCGGCCAGGCTCGGCCGTGGCCAGCTCGTTTGCGTGGTCAGGGCGTCGCATGCGTGCTTGCGCCCGCGGGACGTCTCGACGACATCCAGAAGGAAGCCGAACAATGCCGCGGCAGGGTCTGTGCGGGCCGCCCACTGTTGAGCGGTCTCCACCAGGTCGTCGAACTGCTGGGCGAGTACGGCCTCCAGCAGGATCTCCTTGCTGGGGAAGTGCCGGTACACGGTGCCGGCGCCAACCCCCGCCTGCCGTGCGATCGCGCCGAGCGAGACGTCCGGGCCGTGCTCGTCGAACGCCTGCGAAGCGGCGGCGAGTATCTTCCGGCGGTTACGGCGGGCATCGGCCCGGCTCGCGTCCTGGGGAACTGTGGTCATGTCACGTAATCCCTTGCCCGTGCTACTCAACCGGGTGGAGCATTCCACATCGCCCCCGGGTCCCACCGCACCGCAGCCACCGACCATCCCGGGGCGGAGGACGACATGACCACTGACCATTTGGTCGTTGTGACCGGTGCGACCGGTCGGCAGGGCGGAGCCACCGCACGCCGGCTTCTGACGGCCGGCAGGCCGGTGCGCGCGCTCGTGCGGGACACGACCGCGCCCGCCGCCACATCACTTGAAACCGCGGGTGCGGAGCTCGTGCGCGGCGACTTCGACGACCCGTCGAGCCTGCCCGCTGCGCTGGAGGGAGCAGCGGCACTGTTCGCCGTACCGCCCGTGGCGTTCGGGCCGGGCGGCTCCGGCGTGGAACGGGAGTTCGCCCGTGGCCGGGCGCTGATCGATGCCGCGGCCGCGGCGGGCGTCGAACACGTCGTGTTCACGGGGGTCGCATCCACTCCCGGACGTCCGGGTGGCTCCGAGGGGAAGAAGCGCATCGAGGACTACCTGCGTGAGCGGATCCGGTCGGTGACCGTGCTGCGTCCGGTGCGGTTCATGTCGAACTATCTTGGTTCGCTGCCCATCGGTATCGACGGCATTGTCGACGGCGTGCACCGGCACGTCTTCCCGCCGGATGAACCCGTCCAGATCATCGCGGTGGAGGACATCGCCGAGTTCGCGGCGCTGGCCTTCGACCAGCCGGACCGGTTTGCGGGACGGAGCCTGGAACTGGCCGGGGATGCCCCCACCCCGCGCGAAGCGGTCGCCGCGATCAGCGAGGCCACCGGTGCCGCAATTCGGTACGAGCAGATCACCCACGCCGAGGCAGCCGCACTCAACCCCGAGATCGCCCAGGTCCGGGAACGCTGGGCAGCCGGATCACGCTGGCACGCCGACATCGAGGCGCTGCGCATCATCCATCCCGGTCTGCGTACGCTCGCGGACTGGCTCGCCGAATCCGGCGCCGTCCCGCTGCGGAAGCGACTCCTCGAATCCGCCTAGAACTCCCGCTGTTGATCGCGATCTCGCTGGTGAGGGCCGGTGCGTGGACGGGTACGGCCGAACGCGCACTTGCACGAGGCCGCACAGGAACGAGGCACTCTGCCAGAGCAGCCTGTTCGCGCTGGACAACGCGGGATCACGGTGGCCGACCCCGCCGGTCACCCTCGTCCGCGTGCCGCGCCGCACGCCAAGAAGCTGGCAAGCGCACGTCAATGAGTTCGCTCTTTCCGCGCGGCCCGCCGCCCGTCACGCGATCGGGCATATGTTCTTCGAGCAGACACCTGATCCGAACTCCCCACTGGAGCACCACATTCCGCGCCCATTCCCTACGCATTCTTCATTGTTTCCCCCTAGACTTCCGCAGGGGACTTCGCATTTCCGCAAGCCAAGGGCATATGCCATAAGCACCACCGCATCGTGTGTTGCCAAATCCCTTACAGGCCACCTGCTGCTGTGCGAAAGTCATTAGCGGTCCACCACCCGTCAAGCTGGTCGCACCGCATCCTCAACGGAGCACCTCATGCCGTCCCACGTCTTCGCGGACCACGCAGCCGCCCAACCGCCCGAGCGCGGTGCGGTCGACGCGCTGATCTCGCAGACGCGTCGACTCCGAGGCGAGGTCGACGCCGTGCGCCGCGACGCCGCGGCCGACCACGGGGACCCCGCGGGCCGCTGGCAGCGCGCCCTGTGCGATCTGGCGGTGCATCAACTCGACGACCTGGACGACCACTTGGCCCAGTTACGGGACGGCCCGCCGCCGACCGACACACCGGCGCCGCCCTCCTCGCCCGCACCCCAGGAACCCCGCCGGGACTCGCTCCTGAGCCGGGTCGGCAGCGCCGAGTGGAACCTCCTCAGCGACGAGGCCAACTGGTCCGGCGAGCTCTACCAGATCCTCGGACGCGACCCCGCCGCGCCGCCGCTCTCCCTAGACGAGCTCCCCGCCCTGGTGCACGACGAGGACCAGCCCCTGCTGACCGCGATGGTCACGGACTGCCTCATCGACGGAAAGCCCATCGACGGCGAGTTCCGCATCCTGCGGCCCGACGGCGGCGTACGCCAGGTGCACATGATGGGCGAGCCCGTGCTCGCCGCCGACGGCTCCACCGCCTCCATGTGGGCGGTGCTCCGGGACGTCAGCGAACTGCGCCGCAGCCAGCGGGTGGTGCGCGAGACGCGTGATTCGCTCCAGCGCCACCGCGACCGGGCACACACCGAGCACCAGCTCGCGGTCGAGTTGCAGGAAGCGGTCCTGCCGCCGTGGCGCGGCGCGCTGCGCTTCCCGAGCGGCGAAGGGCCCGGCACGCTCGACCTCGCCGCGCATCACCTCCCCTCCTCGACCGGCGCCCTGATCGGCGGCGACTGGTACGACGCGCTGCAACTGCCCGACGGCCAGGCCCTGTTGAGCGTCGGCGATCTCACCGGACGCGGCGTCACCGTCACCTCCGGCATGGCGATGCTGCTCGGCGCGCTGCGCGGCATGGCGGTCGCGGGGGCGCAGCCTGGCCAGCTCATGGGCTGGCTCAACCAACTCCTCGACGCCACGGTCCATCCGGCACTGGGCAGCGCGGTCTGTTGCCGCTACGACCCAGCAGCGCACCGGCTCACCTGGGCACAGGCGGGCCACCCCGCCCCGCTGCTGTTCCGCGACGGGACGGGGCGCGCGCTGACGCCACCGGACGGCGTACTCCTCGGAGCCGCCCCCGGCACCACATACGGGCAGGCCGATGAGCAACTGCGGCCCGGAGACCTGTTACTGCTGCACACCGACGGCCTGGTGCCACGGCGCGACAGGGACGGGGCGACGGACCTGCTGCTCTCCCTCGCGTCCCGGTTCACCGAGGCGCGTACGGCACAGGACTGCGTACGGACCGTCGTCGAGGAATTCGGCGCGGCACCGCGTGAGGACGACGCCTGCCTGTTGATCGCGCGGATCTGAACCGATCGCGCGGTGTCGTTACCCTGCTCTCCCCGATGCGGGAGTGTGTCAGGCCCTGGCCGTCCTCCCCGCCCTCTTGCCGCCCCTGGGCAGCGCGAGCTTGATCTCCTCGCGGAGGTCCTGGATCTTCGGGTAGCCGGAGTACTGCGCCGTGAGCCGGTACATCTCGCGCAGCCGGTCCCAGGTGCGGTGCGAGGAGTTGGCCCGCATCGACACCAGCGCCAACCGCGCGTACCTGTCGGCCTGTTCGGGGTCGTCGGCGATGAAGCACGCCGATGCCAGGGAGATGTAGTCGAAGATCTGCGAGCGGTTGCGGTTCTTCACCCGCAGTTCGATGGCCTGCTTGGCGTGCCGCTGGGCGATGGTCGCGGCGGACGCCTCGTGGTCGGCGAGGGTGCGGTACGCCAGGGCCTGCATGCCGTGCAGGTCCGCCTCGTCGAACATCTGCATCCAGCTGGGCGGCGGCACGTCACCCTTGTCCGACACGAAGAGGTCCTCGGCGATGCCGAGGGTGCGCCGCATGGCCTGGCCGTGCCCCAGCGAAGCCTGCGCCCATGCCTCGATGGTGTACAGCATGGCCTGGGTGCGCGGCAGCGCCTCCTCGCCCGCTCCCGACTTGGCGAGCCTCATCAGATCCAGGGCCTCGTCGGGCTTGCCCAGGTGCACCATCTGCCGCGCGGCGCGCGACAGGGCCTCGCCGGCACGCGGCCTGTCCCCTCCTTCTCGGGCGGCGTGCGCGGCGATGACGAAGTACTTCTGCGCGGTGGGCTCCAGGCCGATGTCGTGCGACATCCAGCCCGCGAGCACCGCGAGGTTGGCAGCGACGCCCCACAGACGTCGCTGGAGGTGTTCGGGGTGTCGGTAGGCGAGCATGCCGCCCACTTCGTTGAGCTGGCCCACCACGGCCTTGCGCTGCAGCCCGCCCCCGCGGGCCGCGTCCCAGGCGCGGAACACTTCGACGGAGCGCTCCAGTTCCTCGATCTCCTGCGACCCGATGGGGGCGGCCTCGTAGCGGTCGAACCCAGCGGGGTCGGCGTGCAGGGGATCGTCGATGCGGGGAGCGTCGGCCGCGAAGGCCGGATCGGTGTGCAGCCAGTCGTGCATGGCGCTGCTGAGTGCGGAGCCTGCGGCAAGCGCAGCGCCCGCGCCCACCAAGCCGCGTCGGTTGAGCATGAGGTCCATTCCCGTGAATTCGGTGAGGACCGCGGCCGTCCGCTCGGGCGCCCACGGCACGCCGTCGGGGTGCTCCACACTCCCGTCGCCACGCCGCTTCCCTACACGCCCGTGCCGGACCAGACCGAGATCCTCAGTGGTCACGACACGGCCGAGACGCTCGGTGAACAGAACAGCCAGCACCCGGGGCACCGGATCGCGCGGGATCTCTCCCATGTCGATCCACCGCCTCACCCGCGAGGTGTCGGTGGCCAGTTGGGGGTGGCCCATGGCCGCCGCCTGCCGGTTCACCAGCCTCGCGAGTTCACCCTTGGACCAACCGGCCAGGCCGAAAAGGTCCGAAAGGCGAGTATTGGGTTGTCCGTTCACGTCAAGCCCCCAGGTTCTCGGCTGAGTTGACAGTAACCCTCTGTCAGTTGCTGAGCGACTATTCGCCAGGGTTCGCCAGGGTGCGCCACGTGGTGTGCCACGGGACGGCGGGTGTCAGGTAGGAGTGCGCCACCCCGACCCGGTCGCCGCAAGGCACTCCCCAGGGTGCACCCGAAGCGGCCGGGCCGGGGAGGCGCACGCAACTCACAGGCACACGAAGGGATCTGTATCGCCCATGTACGCAGCATCGTCCTCCGTGTCCGCCCCGCCCCGGCCGCTGCACCCGCGCCCCCCGGTCCCCCGGGGCCGCGAGGTTCCCTCCTCGTCGGGGAGCGGTCCGTATCTGGAGCCCGTGCGCCCCGGTGCCACGCAGCTCGGCGCCGGCCGGACGCGCCGTGCGCCGGGGCCCGGCACCCAACCGCTCAGCGGGAGACTCGACTTGTCCGGCCCCCAGGGGGCGCAACTGCGCACCGCGATTGCTTCGGTGCATCGCATCTGCCCCGAGTTCAATCCGGTGCAGGTGCTCCGCCGAAACGGCCGTACCGTGCTGCTCGTCGGCACGGCGGGGCGTACCACCGCCGTCGCCAAGTGTCTGCTCGACCACTCACCCGTCTGGGCCGAGCGGATCCGGCACGAGATAGCGGCCTACCGCTCGTTCGTCCGGCACCGCCCGCCGGTCAGGGCGCCGCGGCTCATCGCCGCCGACCCCGATGACTGCACGCTGGTGATCGAGCGGATGCCGGGACGGGTGGCGGCGCTGCACCGGCATCCCGCGGAGGCCCCGCCGCGCGCCGACATCAGGGCGGCGCTCGGTTCGGTGGTCCGGCTGAACGGCTGGCGTCCGCCGTCGGAGATGTTCGGCAGGCCGCTGGACTACGGCAGGCGCATCTCCCGCTTCCACGAGCTCGGCCTGCTCACCGACCGCGACATGGGCGACCTGCAGAAGCTGCTGCACGGCATCGCGCACTCGGTGGCACACCAGGGCAACGGCCTGCAGTCCATGTGGCAGTTCAACCACGGCGACGCCCTCCTGTCGAACGTCCTGCTCTCGCCCGCCGGACCCGTCCTGGTCGACTGGGAGCACGCGGGCTGGTACCTGCCCGGGTACGACCTGGCGACGCTCTGGGCCGTCCTCGGGGAGGCCCCGGTGGCGCGGCGTGAGATCAGCCAGCTGGCACAGAGCGCGGGCCCCGCGGCGCGCGACGCCTTCCTGGTCAACCTGATGCTCGTCCTGACCCGGGAGATCCGTACGTACGAAACGGCCGTGCAGCGTTCGATGCACGAATCGACCCCGGCGGCACCGGGCCCGGCCCACCCCGGTGCTGCGCCGTCCGGCGAGGAACAGCGGCTGCTGCTGAGGCGGCTGCACGACGACTGCCAGCTGGCCCGCCGGGCCGTGCGTGCGGCGGTCGGCACTCGCTGACGGGGACGACGGTCCGCGGTGCGCCTTGGACAGGGGCGCACCGCGGACTTTCGTATGCCTCTGGCGACTGCTGTTCGACTATGACCGGGCGACTATGACGTGGTGAAACGCACGGCGTCGACGTCGGGCGTGTCCTGGTAGGTGTCCCAGCCGCCGGTGTTGGGCACCGGCGTGGTGGCGAGTAGCTTGCCGTCGGGTGCGTCGGCGCGCAGTTCGACGGCGCCGACGCCGTAGGGCGACGAGAGCTTGTAGCCGACCTTGCTCACGCCCTCGACGCTCATCGGGCTGAACGCGATCCAGTCCCCGTTGCTTGGGCTGGAGGACCGAGCGCCCGTAGCCGGTCAGGGCGGCGGTGCCGTCCCCGCCCTTGTCGAGGTGGGCACGGGCATCGGCTGCGGCATCGTGGCGGACGGCCGCCTGCACCGGGGCGCGCAGGGCAGCGCGGGCGACATCGGGCAGCGACGTCGTACGCCTGGTCAAGTCGGGCAACCGGGACGCCGTGCGGATGGTGCGCGAGGCGGGCCGTTCGGTCGGCGAGGTGCTCGCGGGCCTGGTCAACTTCTTCAATCCGGACACCGTGGTGGTGGGCGGCGCGCTCGCCGCCGTGCTGCGCATCGAGCCGAGCCGCACCGGCGAGAACGCGGCGGCGGTCGGCGCCGGGATCCTCGCCGTCGAGCACGCGCTATCGCCCCGGCAGGTCGACCGGGTCCTGGCGGGCGCGGCGCGCTGAGCCGGAAACCGCCGCGGCGCCGTACCGCGATCCCCGCCGCCCTCCCCCGCGACGGCGCGATCCGGAAGCGCACGCGGCAGTATCGGCCACACCGCCAACTCCCCCTTACGGCAGGGGACTTGCGACCCTAGCGTCAGGGTATGTCCGTTACCGACGCAGAGCAGATAGACCGGGCCAACGCCTCCGGTCGCACGCCGGTCGTGTTCGTACACGGCCTGTGGATGCTGGCAAGCAGCTGGGACCACTGGCTCCCCCACTTCGAGGCCGCGGGGTACGCGCCGGTCGCCCTCACCTGGCCGGGCGAAGCGGCGACGGTCGCCGAGGCCAGGGCCCACCCCGAGGCCATCGCGGGCAAGACCGTGGGACAGGTCGCCGACCACCTCGCGGGCCTCCTCAACACCCTGGACCGCAAGCCCGCCGTGATCGGGCACTCCGTCGGCGGGATGCTCACGCAGATCCTCGCGGGACGCGGCCTGTCCGCCGTCTCGGTGGCGATCGACCCCGCCCCCTTCCGCGGCGTCCTCGCGCTCCCCGTGTCCACGCTGCGCTCCCTGATCCCGATGATCGCCAACCCCGCGAACCGGAAGCGCGCCAAGCCGCTGACCTACGAGCAGTTCCGCTACGCCTACGCCAACGCCGTCAGCGAGGAAGAGGCCCGCGCCATCTACGACCGGTACGCCGTACCGGCGCCGTGCGCCCCGCCCATGCAGGCGGCCATGGCCAACCTCAACCCCCGTACCGAGGCGAAGGCGGACTGCCGCACTCCGCAGCGCGGGCCGCTCCTCATCGTCTCCGGCAGCCACGACAACGCCGTGCCCTGGGCACTCGCCAACGGCGCGTACAAGCGGCAGAAGCGCAACACGTCCGTCACGGAGGTCACCGAGCTGCACGGACGCGACCACGCGCTGACGCTCGACAGCAGGTGGAAGGAGGTCGCCGACCTCGCCCTCGCGTTCGTACGACGCTTCGTGTGAGTCAGGGACCGGCGGGTGCGGCGAAGGCGTCCAGGGATTCGGGCAGGGTCTGACCGCCGTCGACGGTCAGGGTCTGACCGGTGACGAAGGACGCCTCGTCGGACGCGAGGAACAGGACGGCGTGGGCGATGTCGGAGGTCTCGCCGAGCCGCCCCAGCGGGATCGATCCGGTCATCCGGCGCAGGTAGTCGGGGCCGAGGTCGGCCAGGCCCTCGGTGCGGACGTTGCCCGGCAGGACGGCGTTGACGGTGATGCCGTGCGGTGCCAGCTCCAGGGCCGCGCCCCGCAGGAAGCCCAACTGGCCCGCCTTGCTCGCCCCGTAGTGGGACCAGCCCGCGTAGCCGGTCGTCGGGCCCGTGATCGAGGAGGTCAGCACGATCCGGCCGCGTCCGGCCCGTTCCATCGCGGGCAGGCAGGCCCGCACGGCCAGGATGGAGCCACGGAGGTTGACGTCGAGCACCTCGTCGAGGTCGTCGGCGCTCATGTCGCGCAGCGGAGTCTCCGGGAAGATCCCGGCATTGGCGCAGAGCACGTCGATCCCGCCGTGCCGTCGCTCGGCCTCCGCCGCCATCTCCTCGATCCGTTCCGGTCGCCGCACGTCCACGCCCAGGCCCGCGACGCGCCCGCCGGTGGACCTGGCGAGGTCGTCGGCGACCGCGCGTGCCGTCTCCTCGTCCCGGCCCGTGAGCAGGACGGCGGCGCCCTGACGGGCGAAGAGCGAGGCGATGCCGAGACCGATGCCCCGGGTGCCGCCCGTCACGATGACGGACCTGTCCTGCCAGTGCGTGAACGTCATGCCGTGCGCCCTTCGTCGCCCCTCCGGCACGGGAGCCCCGTCCGCCGGAGGGACCACGCTATCCCCGGCTCAGGCGCCGTTGTTCCGGCGCACCATCTCGCTGATCCAGACCGGCGCGAACGGCGACGTGCAGCCGGGCGGGGTCGGGTAGTCCTTGAGCACCTGGAGGCGTTCGCCGATGTCGACGGCGCGGGCGCGGTGCTCCGGATGGGTGATGCCGATCTGCGCCAGGCAGTGGTTCATCGCCCACTGGAGGCGCTCCGGCGCGTCCTTCATCTCTGCCTCGATGACGTCGAGCAGTCCCGCGAGGTCGAGTCCTTCGGGCTTCTTCGCCACGCGTTCGGTGGTCAGCGCCCAGCCCGCGCTCGCGACCACCGGGTCCGGATCGGCGGACCAGGCACGGCGCAGGTCCTCGGCGTGCGGGCTCTTCTTCACGACGTAGTTCACGAGCCAGTCGTGCACCTTGGGGGTGCGCGCCTCGCGGAGCATGGTGTCGAGATCGGCACGTCCGAACTCCTTCGGGCGGCAGATCAGGAGCGCGAGCAGCCGCGCCGCGCTGTCGTCCGTGGCCCAGAGCTCGCGCGCGAGTTCCTGCCGCGTCTTCAGCCGCTTCGCGATCGCGCGCAGCTTGCCGAGGTTCACGCCGTGATCGTCGCCGTGCTTCTCGTTCACCGCCCGGATCTTCGGGTCGTCGAGCCCGGCCAGCTCGGCCATCACCTCGGCCACGGTCGTCTCGGCCACCTCGGTCTCCTGTCGTCGATCCACGGATATCCAGAGAATCTCTGTCGTCCACAGTAAAGAAGTGGCAGGCCCGGGCCCGCACGGACCACCATGACGCGCATGACTGACCTGAGCGAGCAGCGGCCCGCCCGATGGACCGAGGCGACCGTCTATCCCGACATGTGGACGGATCCGGACAACGACCCGCGCGACAGCGAAAGCACCGGCCCCGACGGTGAGCTCGCGACGCTGCGGGACTTCCTGTCGAGCTACCGCATGACCCTGCGGATGAAGTGCGAGGGGCTGAGCCCGGAGCAGCTGGCCCGCAGGTCGGTGCCGCCGTCGACCATGTCGCTGCTCGGTCTCGTCCGGCACCTGGCCGAGGTGGAGCGGGACTGGCGCAACTGGATCACCGACGAGGAACCGCTGCCGAAGCTGTACGGCAAGAAGGACGCGGACTTCCACGGCGCCGTCGCCGAGCAGGCCGTGGTCGACGCCGCGTACGCGGACCTGGAGCGCGAGCAGGCGGCGACCGACGCCGCGCTGGCCGCCTTCCCCGATCTGGGTCTGCGCGTGGGCAAGGACGGGATCGCGATCCGGGAGCTGCTCGTGCACAGGATCGACGAGTACGCGCGGCACAGCGGGCACGCCGATCTGTTGCGCGAGTGCGTCGACGGGAGGGTGGGGCAGTGACCGGGGGCAGTGCGCGAGGCCGGTGAGCGGGGCCAGTGAGCAAGGGGGGAACGCGCCGCTCATCGCGCACTCCCCCGAACAGGTGGATCTCCCCTCCCCCATTGGTCCACTCCACTGACGCACCGCAGGCGGTGGAGGCTCCCTTGGCGAAAACCTGTGCGTAACTCGCCGGTACCGGCGCTGACATGGGAAATCCCCTCCTCTGGGCATGATTGACGGATCGTCGGAGAGCCGGTACCACTGACGCACGCCCGGCCCCGCACGCCCCGTCACGCTTCATCGGCCCAGGAGGCTGCATTGCGAGGATCCGACACCGCCCCTACCTCGTACGCGCGCAGACGAACCGTCAGGACGGTGGGCGCCCTCGCGTCGGCCGGCCTGCTGATTCCGCTGCTCGGCGCCGCCCCTTCGGCGAGCGCCCCCGAACAGGCGCCCGCAGCAGGGCTGCAGGACGCCTTCGCGTCCGCCGCCGCCGAGTACCACGTTCCCCAGAGCGTGCTGCTCGGCGTCTCGTACCTCCAGTCACGCTGGGACGCGCACGGCGGCGCGGCCAGCGTGACCGGCGGCTACGGCCCCATGCACCTGACCGACGCCAGGACCGCCATCGCCGAGGCCCCGCACCACGGCGAGGGCAAGGAGGACCCGCGCGGCGACACCTCGCGCCCGGCGCTCCCGCCGAAGACGAAGGTCCCCGCGGACTCCCAACTCCCCGCCAGGCTCAAGACGTTGCCCCGCGCCGCCGAACTCACCGGCCGCTCGGCCGCGCAACTGCGCACGGATGCCGCCGCCAACGTCGAGGGCGGCGCCGCGCTGCTCGCCGCGGCCCAGCGGGAGCTCGGCAAGCCGCTGAGCGCCGACCCCGCCGACTGGTACGGCGCCATCGCCCGCTTCTCCGGTGCGGACGACCGAGCCACCGCCGCGTCGTACGCCAATGACGTGTTCGCCGTCATGCGCGACGGCGAGCACCGCGTCACGGACTCCGGCCAGCGCGTCACGCTCTCGGCCGACCGGGGGCTGCGGACCGACCCCGCGCAACTGCGGCGCATGGGGCTGCGCAAGGCCGCCGCGGGTGAGACCGAGTGCCCGAGGACCGTCTCCTGCGAGTGGATCCCCGCGCCGTACGAGGAGTTCAAGGACCCCCAGGGCAACCCGGACTACGGCAACCACGACCTGTCGGACCGGCCGAAGTCGCAGAGCATCGACACGATCGTCATCCACGACACCGAGGGCCGCTGGGAGGGCGTCCTGAATCTGGTGCAGGACCCGACGTACGTGTCGTGGCAGTACACGCTGCGCTCCACCGACGGGCACATCGCCCAGCACGTGAAGGCCAAGGACGTCGCCTGGCACGCGGGCAACTGGTACGTGAACTCCAAGTCGATCGGCCTGGAGCACGAGGGCTTCCTCACCGCGCCCGACACCTGGTACACGGAGGCCATGTACCGCTCGTCGGCCCGCCTGGTGAAGTACCTCGCGAAGAAGTACGACATCCCGCTGGACCGGCAGCACATCCTCGGCCACGACAACGTGCAGGGCACCGTCACGTCGTCGATCCCGGGGATGCACACGGACCCTGGCCCGTACTGGGACTGGCAGCACTACTTCACGCTGCTCGGCAAGCCGTTCCACCGCACCGCGGGCCCGAACGGCGGCCTGGTCACGGTGGCGCCCGATTACGCCAAGAACCGGCCGGAGTACACGGGCTGCGTCAAGCCCGGTGAGACGTGCGTGCCGCACGGTTCGACCGCGGTCCGCGTCCACACCGAGCCGCGTGACGACGCTCCGCTGATCAAGGACATCGGCAAGCGGCCTGGCGGCCAGGACTCCACGCTCGACGTGAACGACACGGGGCCGCGGCTCTCGACCGGCCAGCAGTACGCGGTCGCCGACCGCCAGGGCGACTGGACGGCCGTCTGGTACCTGGGCCAGAAGGCGTGGTTCAAGAACCCGAAGAAGCAGCCCACGGCCGTCGACGCCAAGGGGTACGTGGTGACGCCGAAGGAGGGCGCCACCGAGGTTCCCGTGTACGGCCGCGCCTACCCGGAGAAGGAGGCGTACCCGGCGGGCGTCCCCGTGCAGACGGTCTCGCCGCTGCCGTACAAGATCCTGGCGGGCCAGCGGTACGTGATCGGTGACAAGGTGCCGGGCGAGTACTTCTACTCGCCGACGTTCGACACCGCGCCGCACAGGGTGGTGCGCGGCAAGGACATGTACTACGTCATTCAGTACGGGCACCGCGTCGGGTACGTGCGGGCCGCCGATGTGCGGGTGGTGCGGTCGGGTTCGTAGCACCACCGCAGAGCCGCCGTGAAGGCCGGGTCCGGGTCCGCGTGGGGGCGGGCCCGGATCCGGCGCATGTCGGACTCCACCAGGAGGTGCGGACATGTGGCTGAGCACGTCGAACAAGGATCTGCCTACGCGGGATCAGCTTCCGTTCTGGAGCGAGCTGGTCTCCCGCGAGCTCGCGCCCCTCACCCTGACCGACCTCGGTTCCGTGCGGGTGGCCGCGTTCAGCAGCCCGCCCGCGCATCTGAGCCGGACCTGGGCGGACGTCCGGCGATCCGACCCGGGCACGTATCAGCTGACGTTCGTGTCCGGCAGCCCGCTGTGGATCAGCCAGCGGCGCCAGGACTCGGGGCTCGTCTTCGGCGACATGGTGCTCTTCGACCTCTCGCAGCCGTTCGAGGGCGAGGTGCCCGACCGAGGGCGCAACACCGAGGTGGTCATCATTCAACTGCCCAACGACGAACTGCCGTTGCCGGTGAACAGAGTGCGCCAGCTCCTCGCCAGGCCCCTGTCGGTCCGCACCGGCATGGGAGCGATCCTCGCCCGGTTCGTCTCCTCGCTGCACACCTTCGGCCCCGACTGCGCCCCCGGTGAGCTGGACCGGCTCGGCACGGTGACCCTCGACCTGGCGGCAGCCGGTCTGGCCCAGCACCTCGGCGCGTACGAGGAGCTGCCGGCCGACACCCGCCGACAGGCCATGCTGTCGCGCGTCAACGCCTTCATCGACCACAACCTCGGCGATCCGGAGCTGACACCCGCGGCCGTCGCGACCCACCACCACATCTCCCTGCGCTCCCTGCACTCGCTCTTCCATCAGCAGGGCGAGACGGTGGCGGCCTCGATCCGCCGACGGCGCCTGGCGCGCTGCCACGCCGATCTCCTCGATCCCAGGCTGCGGCACCGCCCCATCAGCGTCGTCGCCGCCCGGTGGGGGCTCCTGCGCCCCGCGGACTTCAGCAGGGCGTTCCGCGCCGCGTACGGGGTCTCTCCCAGGGAACTGCGCCGGACGGCGCCGCAGGGCACGCCGCCTCCGGGACGGTCTGCGCGCAACGACAAGTAACACCGCGCGCATCGCCAACTCGCGGCGGCCGGAGCGCGGCACGATGGGAGGGCACCAGAGGGGGGAGCCTGGTCCTCGGCTTCGCACGGAGCCGAGGACCATCTCCCGGTCACACGAAGACGTACCGCTGCCCGGCCCGCGCCTTGAACGTGCGCCTCCCACCGCTCAACAGGTCGCTGCGCACGGTGAGTTCACGGGTGCGCGTCGCCCGCACGACGATGCGGCTGGCCCGCCCCGCCGACCACTCGATGTCGACGGTGGCGCCGCCGCGCGCCCTGAGGCCGCGCACCGCTCCTTCGGGCCACCCCGCGGGCAGCGCGGGCAGTACCTCGATGACGTCGTGCTGGCTCTGGAGCAGCATCTCCACGATGCCGGAGGTCGCGCCGAAGTTGCCGTCGATCTGGAACGGCGGGTGGGTGTCCCAGAGGTTGGGCAGGGTCGAGAACGTGAGCTGTTCGCCGAGCATCTTGTGCGCGTGGTCGCCGTCGCGCAGGCGTGCCCAGAAGTTGATCTTCCACGCCTTGGACCAGCCGGTGCCGCCGTCGCCGCGCGCCGTCAGGGAGACCTTCGCCGCGTCGGCCCACCGGCTGCCCGGCTCGATCTGGCGTCCGGGGTGCAGGGCGTAGAGGTGGGAGACGTGCCGGTGGTCGTCGTTCTTGTCGTCCACGTCCGCCTTCCACTCCTGGAGCTGCCCCCAGGAGCCGACGCGCAGGCCCGGGTCGAGCGCGTCGAGGGCCTGCTCCAGCTCGACGCGGAACGCCCGTGACTCGCCGAGCGTGCGGGCCGCCTCCAGCGTGTTGGTGAGCAGGTCGTGGACGATCTGCTGGGCCATGGCGCCGCCCGCCGAGAAGTCGCCGTGCTCGGGCGAGTAGCTCGGCGTGACGACGAGCGTGCCGTCGCGCGGGTCGGTGCGCAGGTTGTCGAGCCAGAACTCGGCGGCCTCCTTCATCGCGGGGTACGCGGTGGAGCGCAGGTAGTCCGTGGAGCTGCCGAAGCGGTAGTGCTCGTAGAGCTGCGCGGTCAGCCAGGCCGCGGCCTCGGGGAACCAGAAGGCGGTCGACCAGTCGTGCACGCCGGTGAAGCCGTACGGATTGGTCTCGTTGTGCACGACCCAGCCCCGGCTGCCGAACATCTCCTTGGCCGTGCGGCGCCCCGGCGCGCGCAGGGCCTCGACGAACCGGTCGTACGGAGCGGTGGTCTCCGGCAGGTTGGCCGCCTCGGCGAGCCAGTAGTTCATCTGGAGGTTGATGTTGGTGTGGTAGTCCGCCGACCAGGGAGGCGTGGTGCTGTTGTTCCACACGCCCTGGAGGTTGGCGGGCAGCGACCCCGCGCGCGACGAGGCGATGAGCAGATAGCGGCCGTACTGGAAGAAAAGCGCCTCCAGGGCCCGGTCGGCGGCGCTCGTTCCTCCCGCGTACTGCTTGAGGAGCTGGTCGGTCGGGACGTCGGCGGGCAGGGCCTGACGGATGTCGAGGGTGACGCGGTCGAAGAGGGCACGGTGATCGCGCAGGTGGCGGGCGCGCAGGGCGTCGTGGCCCTGGGCGACTGCCGCGTCGACGGTACGGGTGAGGGCGGCGTGCGGGTCGTCGCCCCGGTAGTCGGGATAGGTGTCGGCGTACGCGGTGCCCGCGGCGAGGACGAACCAGACGTGGTCGGCGCCGGTCACCGTGACGCTCCCGTCGGCGTGCGCGGTGCGGGTGCCGCCCCGGTGCGCGATCCGGATCTGGGCCTCGAACACGAGCCCGTTGTCCGCGAGTTGGCCGCGCACGGTGATCCGGTCCCCGGCGGCCCGCGCCGTGGAATCGGCGCGCGGCGAGGTGTACCGCAGGGTGCAGGTGACCTGTGCGGCGCGCGCCGCGGAGAGCTTGCCGACGATCACGCCGTCCGGGTACGAGGCGAAGAACTCCCTGCGGTGGAGCACCTGTTGACGGCGATAGACGACCGTGGCGAGGCCCTGACCCAGATCGAGGCTCCGACGGTACGAGCCGTCCGGCGCGTCCGGCGTCCCCGGCACGTCGATGCGCAGGTCCCCGAACGTCTGGTGCGCCCCGTAGCCGCGCCGGGCCTGACCGAGCTCGCCCGCGACCGCGTCGGGGGCGAGCCTGCCCTTCTCGTCGAGCTCCGCGCGGACGGCGTCGAGCGCGCCGGGCCGCGCCGCGCGCCAGTTGCCGAAGTCGTAGCCCTCCCGGGAGCCAGGACCGCCCGTCCACAGGGTCTTCTCGTTGAACTGGAGCCGCTCGGTGGCGAGGGTTCCGAAGACCATGGCGCCCAGGGCTCCATTGCCGATGGGGAGGGCCTCGCGCTCCCAGTCGGCGGCGGGCATCCGATACCAGAGCAGAGATTCATCGGATGGCTCTCTGGGTGATCCCCCACCTTCCGCCGCCTCCGCGCTGCCCGCGACGGCGCCTGCGAGCCCGCCTCCGCCCGCCGCTACGGCGGCTGCCCCGCCCAGCGCGGACTTCATCGTGGTCCTTCGCGTCATCCCCTGAGTCATGACCGGTCACGTTAAAAGTCCGATGACTGGCTGGCAAGACAGAGCGCCGCCCCGTTCCTTGGACGGAACAGGGCGGCGCTTGGACGAATGTGGCGGGCGCTGCTGTCGGCCCTGCTGTCAGCCCTGCTGGAAGAGCTCCGCGGGCAGCGGCTTCAGGAGCGCGTAGAGGTCGTCGGTGATCGGCCTGTCCCAGGCGGCGATCGTCACGAGGACGTTGTCACTGCGGTCGAACTGCACACAGGAGATCCGGCTCTCCGACAGCTTCAGACGGCGCACGATGAGGAGGTTGTCCCCCTGCATCACCGGCATGTCCTCCGAGGAGACGACCGTGATCTCCTCGTCGTTCTCCAGGGCGATCAGCAGCTGCGCGACCTCGAAGGGCACCTCTCCGTCGGCGATCTCCCGGGCCGGGGACCCCTCGGGAAGGTTGCCGATGATCATCGCGGGCCCGCGCCCGCCGAACAGGTCGTAGCGCAGGAAGACGCCCTGGCAGCTGCCGTCGGGTGCGGGCAGCAGGCCCGCGCCGAGGTTGCCGGGCCAGTCACCGGGATCCATGGCCAGGACATCGAAGTCCGGGCCCGCGGGTGTGGCGGCGCTGCGGCGGCGGAGGAAGGACATGCGCCCATGGTACGTGTCGCGCGGCGTTCCCCTGAGCGGGCCCCGGCCCCCGGAGGCTCCCGGCCGTATCCTTCGGCGCAGGTGGGTGGGGGCTGATCGCGCAGTTCCCCGCGCCCCTGACGGGGCACGAGCCCCGGTGCTGTCCAGGGGCGCGGGGAACTGCGCGACCAGCCACGACGGGCCCGCAGACGACCGAGCCGCGCGCAGCGCTACGTCAGGTCGAACTCGCCCGCACGTGCCCCGTGGACGAACGCCCCCCACTCCGCGGGGGTGAAGATCAGGGACGGGCTCTCCGGCCGCCCCCCGTTGCGCATCGCGACGAACCCTTCGACGAAGGCGATCTCCACGTCCCCGCGCCCTTCGCTGCTCGATCGCCAGTCGGCCGTGCTGAGGTCGAGCTGGGGCTTGTCCCAGCCCATGAACGGGTGCTGCTGAGTGGTGCTTTCGGCCACGTCCGTGCTCCTCCCGAGTGCGTCGTCCGGCGCCAGCCTAGCTTTCGCTTCGGGTGCCGGACAGGCCGCGGCGACAAGGCCGCCGCCCGTCCCGCGCGCACGGCCGTTCAGGTGGTGGGCGGCTCGGCTCCGACGAGCCACATGGAGAAGAACTGGGAGCCGCCTCCGTAGGCGTGGCCAAGTGCCCTGCGGGCGCCCTCCACTTGGTGTTCGCCCGCCTGCCCGCGCACCTGGAGTGCCGCTTCGGCGAAGCGGATCATGCCGGACGCGCCGATCGGGTTGGTGGACAGGACGCCGCCCGACATGTTCACCGGGAGATCGCCCTCGAGCTCCGTCACGCCGGACTCGGTGAGCTTCCAGCCCTCGCCCTCCGCGGCGAAGCCCAGGTTCTCCAGCCACATCGGCTCGTACCAGGAGAACGGCACGTACATCTCGACGGCGTCGATCTCCCTGCGCGGATCCGCGATGCCCGCCTGCCGGTAGACGTCGGCCGCGCAGTCCTTGCCCGCCTGGGGCGACACGAAGTCCTTGCCCGCGAAGAGCGTGGGCTCGCTGCGCATCGCGCCGCCGTGCATCCAGGCGGGCGGCCGGGGCGCACGGGCCGCGCCCGCGCGGTCGGTGAGGACCATCGCGCAGGCGCCGTCGGAGGACGGGCAGGTCTCCGAGTAGCGGATCGGGTCCCAGAGCATCGGCGACGCCTGGACCTTCTCCAGGGTGATGTCCCGCTCGTGGAGGTGCGCGTAGGGGTTCTTCAGGGCGTTGCGCCGGTCCTTGTACGCGACGAGGGAGCCGACCGAGTCGGGGGCTCCGGTGCGCCTCATGTAGGCGCGTACGTGCGGGGCGAAGAAGCCGCCCGCGCCCGCGAGGAGCGGCTGCTGGAACGGGATGGGCAGCGAGAGCCCCCACATCGCGTTGGATTCCGACTGCTTTTCGAAGGCGAGGGTCAGGACGGTGCCGTGGACGCGGCCCGCGACGAGGTTCGCGGCGACGAGCGCGGTGGAGCCGCCGACGGAACCCGCGGTGTGCACGCGCAGCATGGGTTTGCCGACCGCGCCGAGCGCGTCGGCGAGGTACAGCTCCGGCATCATGACGCCCTCGAAGAAGTCGGGCGCCTTGCCGATGACCACGGCGTCGATGTCGACCCAGGTCAACTCGGCGTCGGCCAGGGCACGTTGGGCGGCCTCGCGGACGAGTCCCGCGATGGACACGTCCCGCCGTGCGGCGACGTGCTTGGTCTGGCCGATGCCGACGACGGCGACCGGCTCCTTGCCCACCTCACTCATGACGCGTCTCCTTCGAGGACGGCGACGAGGTTCTGCTGGAGACAGGGACCTGACGTGGCGTGCGCGACGGCCCTGTCCGACGCGCCCCGGTGGATGCGGGCGGCGGTCTCGCCGAGCCGGATGAGGCCCGCGGCCATGACGGGGTTGGCGGCGAGCGCGCCGCCCGAGGGGTTCACCTCGACGTCGTCGCCGAGTGCGAGGGCCTTGCGCAGGACGACCTCCTGGGAGGTGAAGGGCGCGTGCAACTCGGCGGTGTCCACGGGCCGTTCGAAGACGCCCGCCCGCTCGGCGGCGAGACGTGTCGAGGGCGATTCGGTCAGGTCGCGGACGCCGAGCGCGTGCGCCTCGATGCGGTGGTCGATGCCCCGGATCCAGGCGGGCCGCTCGCACAGGTCACGCGCGCGGTCCCCGGCGGCCAGGATCACCGCGGCGGCCCCGTCGCCGACCGGCGGGCAGTCGCCCCTGCGCAGGGGTCGTACGGCGTAGTCTCCCTGACCGGCCGAACTGCCGCGTTGCGCATGGGGGTTGGCGTCGGCCGATGCCCGGCTGCGCGTGGCGATCCCGGCGAGTGCGGGCTCGTCGGTGTCGCCCGCGTCGATGAGCGCCTGCGCCTGGAGCGCGGCGAGCGCCACGGCGTCGGGCCAGAGCGGGGCCACGTAGTACGGGTCGAGCTGCCGGGTCAGGACGTCGCGCACGGAGCCGGGCGACGACTTCCCGTAGGAGTACACGAGCGCGGTGTCCGCCTCGCCGGTCTGGAGTTTCGTCCACGCCTCGTACAGCGCCCAGGCGCCGTCCATCTCGACGTGCGACTCGGAGATCGGCGGCCAGGCGCCCACTCCGTCGAGGGCCATCGTGAAGGAGAAGGCCCGCCCCGCCAGGTAGTCGGACGAGCCCGAGCAGGTGAAGCCGATGTCGCTGGTCTTCAGGCCGGTGGCGGCGAGGACCTCGTGCAGCACCGGCATGAGCATCTCCACCTCGGAGAGCTCGTCGGTGGACCGCTGGTGCCGGGTCTGCCCGAAGGCGACGATCGCCACCTCGCGGGCGGGCCGCATCACGGACGGCTTGCGGGGCGCCATCTACACCAGCTCCTTGTACGTGTCGTAGTCGGCGTCGGGCTCGCCGGTGGGCCGGTAGTGGTCGGGGAAACGGCCACCCTCGGTCCAGACCGGTTCGACGCGCAGGCCCATGCGGACCTGGTCGTACGGGATTCCCGCGATGCGGGCGTGCAGGGCGAGGTCGGCGCCGTCGAGGGCGATGTGGGCGTAGACGTACGGCACTTCGATGTCGAGGTTCTTCGCCTTGATGTTGACGATGCAGTACGTCGTGACGGTGCCGCGCGGTCCGACCTCCACCCGCTCGGCCGTGGCCACGCCGCAGGTGGGGCAGGCGCCGCGCGGCGGCACGTACACCTTGCGGCAGGACGGGCAGCGCTCGCCGACGGTCCTCCGCTCGGCGAGGGCGCCGATGTACGCGCTCTGCGCACGGCCCGGCGAGTAGGTGTAGTCGAGCCGCGCGGCCGCGACGATCCCGGTCACGGGGTCGGCGAACTCGCCGCTGTGGGGCGCCGGTCGCACGGCGTCCCCGCCCTCGTACGCCTCGAAGCAGGCGATGTCCGTGATGGCGCCGACCCGCTCGTCGGCCCACCGGATCCGCACGCGCATGCCGCTGCGCACGGCGTCGGGCCCCGGCACGTCGAGGGCGTGCAGCAGCGCGGTGTCGGCGCCGTCCAGCTTCACGAGCACCCAGGCGAAGGGGGTGTCGAGCGGCTGACCACGCCGGGGCTCGTGGTTCCAGGCCCAGGTGGTCACGGTGCCCGTGTCGGAGACCTCGACCAGCTCGCGTATCTCTTCGGCGGTCACGGGGTCGTACTCGACGGGCGGGACGAGCGTCCTGCCGTCGCCGGTCCGCACCCCGAGCACGGTGCGCTCACGCAGCCCGGTGAGGAAAGCGCTCTGCACGGGCCCGAGGGACCGGGTGAACGGAAACTCGACGACCAGAGGCGCACGCAGCACCTCGGGCGAGGGAGCAGAAGCCATGAGCGGATCTCCGTTTCGCAGAAATGATCGGGGGACGCAGGGAAGCCCCTTCAGGGGCGCGGGGAACTGCGCGACGAGCCACAACGAACCCGCAGCCGAACGACGCCCTACGCACGCCGGAAAACAGGAGCCCTCTTCTCCGCGAAGGCTCTGGAGCCCTCCTTCGCATCAGCGGTGTCGAAGATCGGCCACCCCCGCTTCAGCTCGGCCGCAAGCCCGTCCCCCTCGGACATCTCAGCGGTCTCGTAGACCGACGCCTTCACCGCTTCCACGGCCAACGGCCCACACGCATTGATCTGCTCGGCGATGACCAGCGCCTTCTCCAGTGCGGCACCGTCCGGCACCACGTGCCCGATGAGCCCGATGGACGCGGCCTCCGCGGCCGAGTAGGGCCGACCCGTAAGCAACATCTCCAACGCATGCGTACGGGGAATCTGCCGCGGCAGCCGGACCGTCGATCCGCCGATGGGGAAGAGCCCGCGCTTGACCTCGAAGAGCCCGAACGTCGCGGACTCGCCCGCGACGCGGATGTCGGTGCCCTGGAGGATCTCGGTGCCGCCCGCGACGCAGTACCCCTCGACGGCCGCGACGACGGGCTTGCGGGGGCGGTGGTGGCGCAGCATCGCCTTCCAGTGCAGATCGGGGTCGGCCGTCATCCGGTCCCGGTACTCCTGCCCGTCCATGCCCTTGCCCGCGAGGGCCTTGAGGTCCATGCCCGCGCAGAACGCGCCACCCGCGCCGGTGAGCACGATCGAGCGGACCCGGTCATCCGCGTCGGCCTCCAGCCAGCCGTCGTACAGGCCCACGAGCATCGGCAGCGAGAGGGCGTTCTTCGCTTCGGGCCTGTTCAGCGTGAGTATCAGTGTGGCGCCTTCGCGCCGCACGGTGAGGTGTTCCGTCCCACCCATGTGCCGTGCTCCCTCCATCGGCCTGCGCCGACGACCGCCGGTCGGCGGGCCTGTCGGCTCCGGACCTGGAACAGGTTGCAGTAGGCGGGGAGCCAGTTCAATAGTTTTCTGACACCCAGTCAGTTTTCTTGTGCGGCGGCCCTTCCCAGTTGGGGGTGCCTCTGCTCTGATGACCGCCAAGCGAGACGTCAGAGTGGGCGCCGGGGTCAGGAGGAGCGCGGTGGAGTACAACCTTGCCGACCTGTTCGAGTCGGTCGTCGACGTGGTCCCGGACCGCGAGGCGCTCGTCCATGTCGACCATCCCGGCACCGGCGCGGAGCGCCGCCTCACCTACGCGGAACTGGACGCGGCCGCCAACCGCGTCGCGCACCACCTGATCGACAGCGGCCTGAAACCGGGCGAGCACCTGGGCCTGCACCTGTACAACGGCGTCGAGTACCTCCAGACGGTCCTCGGCTGCCTCAAGGCACGCCTCGTGCCCGTCAACGTCAACTACCGCTACGTGGAAGAGGAGTTGGTCTACCTCTACCGCGACGCGGACCTCGCGGCGCTCGTCTTCGACGCCGAGTTCACCGAGCGGGTCGCGGCGGCGGTGCCGCGCACGGAGAAGCTGCGGCACCTGGTGCGGGTCGGCACGCCGCCCGCCGACGCGCCCGCGCTCGACGCGGTGGCGTTCACCGACGCGGAGGCCGCAGGATCACCGGAGCGCGGCTTCGGGCCGCGGTCGGCCGACGACCAGTTCATCATCTACACCGGCGGCACGACCGGCATGCCCAAGGGCGTCATGTGGCGCCAGGAGGACCTGTTCTTCGCCGGCCTCTTCGGCGGCGAGCCGACGGGCGAGCCGGTCAAGCGCCCCGAGGAACTGGCCGAGCGGGTCGCCGCGGGCAGCCCCGGGCTCACCTTCTTCCCCACCCCGCCGCTGATGCACGGCACGTCCACGCTGACGTCGTTCATCGCGTTCAACTACGGCCAGCGGGTGGTCATCCACAGCAAGTACGTCCCCGAAGAGGTGCTCCGTACGATCGAGCGGGAGAAGGTCTCCAGCGTCTCCCTGGTCGGCGACGCGATGCTCAGGCCCCTCATCGACGCGCTGCACGGCCCGCTCAAGGGCACCGACCTCTCCTCCCTCTTCAGCGTCTCCTCGTCCGGGGCGATCATGTCGGAGACGGTCCGCGCCCAGTTCCAGGCGCTCGTGCCCAACGTGCTGCTCCTCAACAACTTCGGCTCGTCCGAGTCCGGCTCCAACGGCAAGGCGACGGACGACTCGGGACCCGAGAAGGGCTTCCGCCTGGAGGTCAACGAGCGCACCCAGGTGGTCGACCTCGCGACGCACGAGCCGGTACCGGTCGGCGAGCCCGGCCGCCTGGCCCAGCGCGGCCACGTCCCGCTCGGCTACTACAACGACCCGCGCAAGACGGCCGAAACCTTCTTCCAGAAGGACGGCGAGCGCTGGGTGCTGCTCGGCGACATGGCGACGGTCGACGACCAGGGCATCGTCACCGTGCTCGGGCGCGGCTCGCAGTGCATCAACACGGGCGGCGAGAAGGTGTACCCCGAGGAGGTCGAGCAGGCCCTGAAGTCCCATCCGGACGTGTACGACGCGCTGGTCGCCGGGGTGCCCGACGAGCGCTGGGGCAACCGCGTCGCCGCCGTCGTCCAACTCCGCGCGGACGCGCCCTCGTTGGACCTGGAAGCGGTCCAGACCCACTGCCGCACCCTGCTCGCCGGGTACAAGATCCCCCGCGCGGTGGTCTTCACCGACCACATACAGCGCTCGCCCAGCGGCAAGGCGGACTACCGGTGGGCGAAGGCGGTGGCGGCCGAGGGCCAGGTCTAGGGCTATACCTGAGGCTGGGGCCGGGACGCGCAGACCGACCCCAGCGCCCGCCCGAGCGCCGCCGCGTGCAGGGCGTCGAGCCGGTTCTCGTGCCTGACGTGGACCGCCGCGGCGGTGAGCACTCCCCCGCAATACGGCGCCGTCCGCGCGTCCGGCGACGCGGCGATGCCCCGTACCAGCTCGCCGTTGATCCGGTTGATCTCCTTGCGGACCTCCGCGAGGTCGGGCCGCTCGGTCGGCGCTTGGGACGGATCGGCGTCCCAGCGCCGGAAGAGGCCCCGCTGGACGACCTTGTTCGCCTCGATCTGGTCGCGGAAGATCCGCACGGTCGCCTCGGGGTCGGCGCCGATCTCCCGCGCCTGCGCGGCCACCGCGTCCAGGACCTGCTTCTCGCGGGCCGGGTCGTCGATGGGGCTGTCCGTGCCGTACTTCGCGGCCGCGACGAGGTCGGCGGTGGCAAGCCGCTGCGCGGACAGGTCGGCGAGCGCATGCAGGCGGGCGTACGGGCCGTGCGACGCCATGGCGACGGGCGCGGGTGCGGGCCCGGACGGCCGCGCGGGCGCCGCGACGGCCGCGCCGCCTCCGGCGAGCAGGGCGGCCGCCAGGGCGCCGGCGGTCAGACAGCGGGACACGGTCGAGGTGAGCTGCACGGGGGATCCCCTCAGGCGATCGTTTCCGGTCGGCGCCCCATCGTACGAGCACCAACGCGTCCGCACCGGCCGGGAACGGCTAGTCCTGGGCGAGGAAGCCCGCCACCCGCCGCACGAACCACTCGGGGTCGTCGAGCCACGGGAAGTGCCCGGCGCGCGGCTGCACTTGACGCACGCCGCCGGGGAAGAGCCCGGCGAGCTCCTCGGCGTGCGCGGGGTTCGGGCCCCCGTCGTACTCCCCCGCGAGGACGAGCACCGGCGCGGCCAGCTCCGCCAGGGCGGCGCGGGTCGCAGGCGGGTCGAAGGCGCCGTCTCCGTAGAAGGCAGCGGCGGCTTCCGCGTTCTTCTCCGACGCGCTGGCCGCCTGGTGCGCACGGGCCGCCTCGTCCCAGCGGCCGTACGCCAGCGGCGCCAGCGCCTCGCTCGCGTTCGCGGGGCTGCCCCCGGCCTCGATCTCCTTCAGCGCGGCCACGGCCGCCGGATACCAGGGCTCGCCCTGGTGCACCGCCACGGCGTCCAGGTGGTCCTTGACGGTCACGGTGAGGCCGACCGCCTGGCTGGCGGCCGTGATCAGCGCGAGGGCCCGGACCCGCTTGGGGTGGCGGGCCGCGTACAGGGTGGCCACGTTGCCGCCCGCCGAGTGCGCGAGGAGGTCGATCCGGTCGAGCCCGAGGTGCTCGCGGAGCGCCTCGACGTCGTCGACGATCCGGTCGCAGCGGTAGGAGGCCGGATCCTTCGGGAGCGCCGAACCGCCGGTGCCGCGCAGATCGAGCAGGATCAGCTTCCGGTACGCGGTGAGTCCGCCGAGATCGCCGAGGTAGGCGGAGGCCCGCATCGGCCCGCCCGGCAGACAGATCAGGGGCTCGCCCTCCCCCTTCTCGTGGTAAGCAAGCTCGGTTCCGTCGAACGCGCTGAAGGTCGGCATGAAGAAGATCATCACATCCCGTGTCGCACCCGGGCAATGCTCCTGGAACGTAACGCCCCAGCTCGACGCGGTCTTGCCCGATCTCTTGACGACCACCTGTCGGCCTGGATTACTGAGCCTCACAGAAGATCGACGACCGAATGATCGGTCGCCCGTTCAGGACGGGAGCATTCCCTATGACGCGTTTGCCGCTACTCCTCGACGCGACGGAGCGGCTCGGCCCCGACGCACTCGCGGCCCTGCAGCTCGAACGCCTCCAGGACACCCTGCTGCACGCGTACGAGAACGTCCCGTTCTACCGGGCCGCGTTCGACAAGGCGGGCCTGCGTCCCGACGACTGCCGTTCCCTGGCCGACCTGGCGCGGTTCCCCTTCACCAGCAAGGACGACCTGCGGGCCAACTACCCCTTCGGGATGTTCGCGGTCGAGCAGTCCGAGGTGCGCCGTCTGCACGCCTCCAGCGGTACGACGGGGCTGCCCACGGTCGTCGGGTACACCGAGCAGGATCTGTCCATGTGGGCCGACGTGGTCGCGCGCTCCATCCGCGCCGCGGGCGGCCGCCCCGGTGACAAGGTCCATGTCGCGTACGGATACGGCCTGTTCACCGGCGGTCTCGGCGCGCACTACGGAGCCGAGCGGCTCGGCTGCACGGTGATCCCCGCCTCCGGCGGCATGACCGCGCGCCAGGTCCGGCTGATCCAGGACTTCCGCCCCGAGATCATCATGGTGACCCCTTCGTACATGCTCACGCTCCTGGAGGAGTTCGAGCGACAGGGCGTCGATCCCCGGACGACCTCGCTGCGCGTCGGCATCTTCGGTGCCGAGCCGTGGACGGAGGAGATGCGCCGCGAGATCGAGGAGCGGTTCGCGATCGACGCGGTGGACATCTACGGGCTCTCCGAGGTGATCGGCCCCGGCGTCGCCCAGGAGTGCGTGGAGACCAAGGACGGGCTGCACATCTGGGAGGACCACTTCTACCCCGAGATCATCGACCCGATCACGGGCGAGGCGCTGCCGGACGGCGAACTCGGCGAGCTGGTGTTCACCTCGCTCACCAAGGAGGCCATGCCCGTGGTCCGCTACCGGACACGGGACTTGACGCGTCTGCTCCCCGGTACGGCACGGATCTTCCGCCGGATGGAGAAGGTGACGGGCCGCAGCGACGACATGGTGATCCTGCGGGGCGTCAACCTCTTCCCCACCCAGATCGAGGAGATCGTCCTGCGTACGGCGGGCATCGCCCCGCACTTCCAGTTGCGCCTGACCCGCGAGGGACGCATGGACGCCCTGACGGTGCGGGCCGAGGCGCGCGCGGACACCCCGCCCGAGCGGCGCGACGCGGCCGCCCGGGAGATCGCGGCGGCGGTGAAGGACGGCGTCGGCGTCTCGGTGGGCGTCGAGATCGTCGATCCGGAGACGCTGGAGCGGTCGGTGGGCAAGTTCAAGCGGATCGTGGACCTGCGGGACTGAGACGGTCCTGACCCCGCGCCACGGGCCGCGGGGTCGGGGCACGGCCCGTCAGAGCACGCCGTCCGACGACGGGCAGGCGTCGGCCGCGACGACGGCCAGATCGGGTACCGCACTCGCCTCCGCTCCCGCGTACACCGTGGTCACCTTCGCGACCGCGGCCTCCAGCTGCTTGCGTACGGACTCGTGCAGGGCACCGCCCCGCACGGTGCCCACCACGTCCTCGGCCAGCACGTACAGCTTGGTGTTCGTGTTCTGCGATGCGGTGACCAGGACCTCCCAGGCCGCCTCCGGGCTCAGGCTGAAGGAGGACATCAGGATGCCGCGGGCCAGGTCGATGGTCGGCCGGGTCATCATCGCCCTGCGCAACTGGGCCACCACGACGTGCAGATCCTGATCGGATTCCTGATCCGATTCCGGGCGGGCCGTCTCGTGGACCACCGGGTGCGCCACGGTCACTCCCCGCTCACGGCCCTCGTCCCCGCCCTCGTCCCCGTCCTCGGCTTCGTCCAGCGGCATGAACAGGCCGCGCGTCCCGGTCAGTTCGAGCACCCGCTCCATCGTCGGGCTACAGGCGCGGATGGTGACCGTCTTGCCCGCCTTCACGGCTTGCCGCCGCAGTCCGAGCAGGACGTTGAGACCGGAGCAGTCGCAGAAGTCCACGTCCCGCAGGTCCAGGTCGATGCCTTCGGCGGCGTGATTGAGAGCAACGCACAGGTCGGGCCTGAGCCGTTGGGCGGCGTCCAGGTCGAGATCCCCTCGCACGATCATGACGCGCCTGCCCGTGCCTGGCGCACGCGGGACCGGCGGGCCGGGCAGAGGCACTGCGGGGCGACTGCCCTTGTCGTGTCCGGCACCCTCCCGAGGGAGGGGCTGCTGCTGCGAGTGTGCGAGGTCCGGCATGGCATCTCCCTCTCGTCGTTGCCATCCGCCGTTCTTAGGCTGCACGCAGTTCCGCACACACGTCAACTGATACCTGAAATCGAGTACGTGTTTTTGAAAACGCGCATAGCACGTCCTACAGTTGGCGCATGGATGGAGTACCCGAGCCACACACCGGATGGACGTTCCTCACCAACCACGCACGCGTACTGGCGGCCATCGCCGACGACCACACCGCCCGCATCCGCGACATCGCCGCGCACTGCCGGCTCACCGACCGCGCTGTTCAGAAGATCATCGCCGACCTGGAACAGGACGGATATCTCTCCCACACCAAGGAGGGGCGCGGCAACGCGTACGAGATCGATCCCAGCAAGGTGCTGCGCCACCCGGCCGAATCCGGCCTGGCCGTGGCCTCCCTGCTCTCCCTGCTCGCCCGCGACGAAGCAGACCGCGCCAACTCCTCCGGGGGCGAGGACCGACGCCACGCGACGGCCTGACCGTGCCGGACGCTCCGGGGCCCGGCCGTGCCGGGCTACCGTCCGCCGAAGCGGTCCCGCAGCTCCCGCTTGAGGATCTTGCCGCTGGCGTTGCGCGGCAGTTCGTCCACGAACAGGATCCGTTTGGGCGCCTTGAAGTGCGCGAGCTTCTCGCGGGCGTGGGCGATCAGTCCCGCTTCGGTGAGTGCCCTGCCGGCACCCGTGGCGGCGCGCACGACGACCGCGGTGACCGCCTCGATCCAGCGCTCGTCCGGCAGCCCGACCACCGCCGCCTCCGCGACGCCCGCGTGCTCGTACAGCGCGTCCTCGACCTGGCGTGAGGCGACGAGCACGCCACCGGAGTTGATGACGTCCTTGACCCGGTCGACGACGGTGAAATAGCCGTCGGCGTCCCGCACGGCGAGGTCCCCGGAGTGGAACCAGCCGTCACGGAACGCCTCCGCCGTCTCCACCGGCTTGTCCCAGTAGCCGTCGCACAACTGCGGTGAGCGGTAGACGACTTCGCCCTGGGTGCCGTCGGGCACCTCCCAGCCGCGCTCGTCGACGACGCGCGCCTCGACGAACAGGACGGGACGCCCGCAGGAGTCCATGCGACCCTCGTGCTCGTCGGGTCCGAGGACGGTGGCGAGCGGGCCGATCTCGCTCTGCCCGAAGCAGTTGTAGAAGCCGAGCCCCGGCAGCCGCGACCGCAGCCGCTCCAGGACCGGCACCGGCATGATCGACGCCCCGTAGTACGCCTTGCGCAGCGCGCTCAGGTCGCGCCTGGCGAATCCGGGGTGGTTCGCGAGGCCGATCCACACGGTCGGCGGCGCGAACAGGCTGTCGGCGCGCCCCGCCTCGACGAGCTCGAAGATCCGCTCGGCGTCGGGCGCGTCCAGGATCGTGTTCTCGGCGCCGATCGCCAGGTACGGCATGAGGAAGACGTGCAGCTGCGCCGAGTGGTAGAGCGGCAACGAGTGGACCGGCTTGTCCGTCTCCTTGAGGTCCAGGGCGGCGATGGCGCTCGCGTACTCGTGGACGAGGGCGCGGTGGGACATCATGGCGCCCCGGGGGAGCGCGGTCGTCCCCGACGTGTAGAGCAGTTGGGCCAGTTCACCGCCGTCGTTGTCGCCCACGAAGACGTGGGTCCCGCCCTGCTCGCTGCGGCTCGCGTGTTCGAGGAGTGAGCCCGTGGCGTCGCGCAGCGGCAGCACCCGTGTGGTGTCGGGCAGCCGGTGCTGCAGCACCGGGTCGGCGAGCACGACGGCGCTGCCCGACTGCTCGACGATGTAGCGCAGGTCCTCGCCCGTGAGGTTGTGGTTGATCGGCACATGGACCAGCCCCGCACGGGAGCAGGCCAGGAAGCCGATGAGGTACGCGTCGGAGTTGTGCCCGTACGCACCGACCCGGGCACCGTGCCCGAGCCGTTCGGCCATGAGGAAGGCGGCAGCCTCGCTCACCGCGTCGTCGAGTGCGCGGTACGTCCAGGTCCGCTCGCCGTAGCGCAGCGCGATGCGCTCCGGCGTGCGGCGCGCGCTGCGCGAGAGTACGGCGTCGACCTGATTGCCCCCGGTGCCCGTCATGGCGTGATCCTGTGTCGCGCGCGACGCTCCGGTCAAGGGAGGACACCCGCGATTCCGTGATCACCGGGGGCAACTTCGGTGAATCGACTGTCAGCCCTTGGCCGCCACGGTGCGGTCGAGGAGCGCCAGGAGCCGCTCCCAGTGGCGCCGCAGCCCCTCGGCGTGGAGCGCGTCGGTGTCGGCCATGGTGAAGCCGTGGCGGGTGCCGGGGTAGATCTCGGTGTGGTGCTCGACGCCCGCGGCCGACAGGGCCTGGTCGAGTTCGGCGATGGCCTCGGGGGTCAAGTCGCCCTCGGCGAGACCGAGATGGACCTCGGCGGTGAGCCGGGAGACGAGGCGGTGCGGGCTGTCGGGGGCGTCGGTGACGATGAAGCCCGGGTGGAACCCTGCGACGGCGGCCACCTTGTCCGGGTGGGCCGTCGCGGTGCGCATCGCCAGGGCGGCGCCGATGCAGTAGCCGGTGACGCCGACCGGTCCTTCGGCGACCTCGGGCCGTCCGGTGAGGAACGTGAGGTAGGCGTCGGCGTCGCGCAGGACGCGCTCGGTGGTGTGTTCCTGGACCAGCGGCAGCAGCCGCTCGAAGATCGCGGGCCGGGCCTCGTCCCCGATGTGCTCGGGGAGTTCGACCACCGGGGCGGGGCCGTGCCGGTAGAAGAGGTTGGGGACGAGGACGTAGTACCCGTGCCCGGCCAGTTCGCGGGCCATCCGCTCGATCACGGGCCGGACGCCGAAGACGTCCGGGTACATCAGCACTCCGGGGTACCGCTCGCCCCCGTCGGGAAAGGCCGCGAAGGCGTCGGCCAGGCCGTCGGGGGTGGTTATCGACAATGACGTGGTGGGAATGGTGGATCTTCCTTCCTCGGTCCGATGCCGGGACGCGGCCCCTGACGGATCGGACCCGGCATCTGCGGTCAGCATGACTCGCGAGCCCCGGACGCGGCCACATCCCATGGGCAGATCATGACCGAAGATCGCCGAGCGGGCCGGATTTCGCCGTTCGTTTGGCCGGTTCACGCCCCTGGGCCCGGGTGCGGGCCCGTCGCACCTGGACGGAAACACCACAGCCCCAAATGACCAACCGCTTGGTACGCTCAACCGCTCCTTCCCTCAACGCCGTTGGGAGGCACCATGCGCACGCGCACGAGACGCCTGGCCGCCGTCGGGGTCACGCTGCTGACTTCCGTCGCCCTGCTACCGGCCGGGGCCGCGGCCCGCGACGACGACCGTCCGTCGGGCGGCGGCCTGCACGCCACCATCCGCTACACGCAGTACGGCATTCCGCACATCCTCGCCGATGACTACGCGGACCTCGGCTTCGGCACCGGCTGGGCGCAGGCCGCCGACCAGGTGTGCACGCTGGCCGACGGCTATCTGACCGTCCGGGGCGAGCGCTCCCGGTACTTCGGGCCCGACGCCGCCCCCGGCTCCGCCCTGTCGTCGGCGTCCACGAACCTCAACAGCGATCTGTACTTCGGCGGCGTGCGCGAGGCGCGCACCGTGGAGAAGCTGCTCGCCGAGCCCGCCCCCGCCGGTCCGAGCCGGGACGCCAAGGAGCTGATGCGCGGGTTCGCCGCGGGCTACAACGCGTGGCTGAAACAGAACCGCGTCACCGACCCGGCCTGCGCCAAGGCCGCCTGGGTCCGCCCGATCAGCGCCCTCGACGTGGCACGCCAGGGCTATGCCGTGCAGGTGCTCGGCGGGCAGGGGCGCGGCATCGACGGCATCACCGCCGCCGCACCGCCGGCCGCGGGGGCGAAGGAGCGCACGGCCGACCCGCGGCGCTCCGCGGCGGCGGCCCGCGACATGTTCGCGACGAAGGACGCCGACATGGGCTCCAACGCCGTCGCGTTCAGCGGAAAGGCCACCGCGAACGGCAAGGGGCTGCTGCTCGGCAATCCGCACTACCCCTGGCACGGCGGGCGCCGCTTCTGGCAGTCGCAGCAGACCATCCCCGGTGAACTGAACGTCTCCGGCGCCTCGTTGCTCGGCACCGGCGTGGTCAACATCGGCTTCAACGGCGACGTGGCGTGGAGCCACACCGTGGCGACCGGCGTGCCCCTGAACCTGCATCAGCTGACGCTCGACCCGGCCGACCCGACGACGTATCTGGTGGACGGCAAGCCGCACAAGATGACCCGGCGCGCGGTCACGGTGCCGGTCAAGGACGGCACCCCGGTGACGCGCACCCAGTGGTGGACCCGCTACGGCCCGGTCGTGGCCAACCTCGGTCCGCAGCTGCCGCTCCCCTGGTCCGCCACCACGGCGTACGCCCTGAACGACCCCAACTCCGCGAACCTGCGCGGCAGCGACACCGACCTCGGCTTCGGCAAGGCCCGCTCCACCGACGGCATCCTGAAGTCCCTGAGCGACACCCAGGGGCTGCCCTGGGTCAACACGGTGGCGGCGGACCGGCACGGGCACTCGCTGTTCACCCAGTCGCAGGTGCTCCCCCGGATCACCGACGACCTGGCGGCGCGGTGCAGCACGGCCCTCGGCAAGGTCACCTACCCGGCGTCGGGCGTCGCGGTGCTCGACGGCTCGCGCGAGGACTGCGCGCTCGGCTCGGACGAGGACGCGGTGCAGCCCGGCATCTTCGGCCCCTCCCGCATGCCGGGCCTCGAAGACGCCCGCTACGTCGAGAACTCCAACGACAGTGCCTGGCTGGCCAACGCCGACCGGCCGATCACCGGCTACGAGCGGATCTTCGGCACGGTCGGCACCCAGCGCTCGCTGCGCACCCGTGGTGCCGTCGAGAACGTCTCGGCGATGGCGCGCAAGGGCCGACTCACCGTCGACGACCTGCGACGCCAGCAGTTCGCCAACCGTGTTCCCGTGGCGGATCTCGCGGCGGACGACGCGGCGAGGGCCTGTGCGGCCCTGCCGGGTGGCACCGCGGCCGGCACCGACGGCAGAACCGTGGACGTCCGCAAGGCGTGCCGGGTGCTGGGCCGTTGGGACCACACGATGAATACCGAAAGCCGTGGCGCGCTGCTCTTCGACCGCTTCTGGCGGAAGCTGACGGCGGCCGTGCCGGACGCGCGGCTGTGGAAGGTGCCGTTCTCCGCCGCCGACCCGGTGCGCACCCCGAACACGCTGGACACCACGTCACCCGAGTTCGGCAAGGCACTCGCCGACACGGTGTCCGAGCTGGCCGCGGCGGACATCGCCCTGGACGCCCCGCTCGGCGCCCACCAGTACGTCGTACGAGGCGGAAAGCGCATCCCGATCCACGGCGGCACGGAGGCGCTCGGTGTCTGGAACAAGATCGAGGCGTCCTGGGACGCCAAGGGCGGCTACACCGAGGTCGTCCACGGCTCCAGCCACATCCAGGCGGTCGGCTGGGGCGAGGGCCGCTGCCCGAAGGCCCGCACGCTCCTGTCGTACTCCCAGTCCGCCAACCCCAATTCGGCCCACTACAGCGACCAGACGAAGCTGTACTCGAAGGAGCGCTGGGTGACGTCGCGCTTCTGCGAGAAGGACGTCCTGGCCGATCCGCACCTGAAGGTGGTGCGGGTGCGCGAGCACCGCTGAACCACCCCCGGGCCTGTGCCGCACACCCACGGTACGGGCCCGGGTGCACGTCCTCACAACGCCCGCTCGCGCCCCTCCCAGTACGGCTCGCGCAGGCGGCGCTTGTACAGCTTGCCGTTCGGGTCGCGGGGCATCGTCTCGATGAAGTCGACGGTCTTGGGCCTCTTGTAGCCCGCGAGTTGTCGCTCGCAGTGGGCGAGGATCTCGGCGGCGAGCGCGTCGCCCGCCTCGCGTCCCTCGGCGACCTCGACGACGGCCTTGACCTCCTCGCCCCAGTCGTCGTGCGGGATCCCGAAGGCCGCGGCGTCCGCGACCGCGGGGTGCGTGAGCAGCGCCGACTCGATCTCGGCGGGGTAGATGTTGACGCCGCCCGAGATGATCATGTCGATCTTGCGGTCGCGCAGGAAGAGGTAGCCCTCTTCGTCGATGACGCCGAGGTCACCGACGGTGAAGAAGTCACCGATGCGGTTCTTCTTCGTCTTCGACTCGTCCTTGTGGTACGAGAATCCGCCCGTGTTCATCTTCATGTAGACGGTGCCGAGCTCGCCGGGCGGCAGCTTGTTCCCGTCGTCGTCGAAGACCGCCAACTCGCTGATGGGCCAAGCCCTCCCGACCGTACCCGGCTTCTTCAGCCAGTCCTCGGCGGTGGCGAAGGCGCCGCCGCCCTCGCTGGCCGCGTAGTACTCCTCGACGCACTCGCCCCACCACTCGATCATGGCCCGCTTCACGTGGTCGGGGCAGGGCGCGGCGCCGTGGATGGCGTGCCGCATCGAGGACACGTCGTACGCGGCCCTCGTCGCGTCGGGCAGCGCGAGCAGGCGGTGGAACTGGGTCGGCACCATGTGGGTGTGCGTACAGGCGTGGGTGTCGATGAGGCGCAGCATCTCCTCGGGCGTCCACCGGTCCATCAGGATCAGCGGATGCCCGATGTGCAGGGCGGCGCCCGCGAATTGGAGTACGGCCGTGTGGTAGAGCGGCGAGCACACCAGGTGCACGTTGCCGTCGAACGGCTTGATGCCGAAGATGCCGAGGAAGCCGCCGAGGTAGGACTCCTCGGGGAGCTTGCCCGACAGCGGACGGCGGATGCCGCGCGGGCGTCCCGTCGTGCCCGAGGTGTAGTTCATGACCCAGCCGAGGGTGCGGTCGGCGGGCGGGGACTCGGGCTTGCCGTCCAGGAGTGCGGCGTAGGGACGGAACCCCGGTAGGTCCCCGACGGCGTGGCGGTGGGTGGCCGGGAGGCCCGCCTCGTCGGCGGCGGCGGTCGCCGCGTCGGCGAACCGCTCGTGCGCGATCAGGACCTTGGCCCCCGAATCCGCGACGATCCAGGCGATCTCGGGCCCGACCAGATGGTGGTTGACCGGCACGAGGTAGAACCCGGCCTGGGAGGCGGCGAGGTACGCGGTGAGGAACTCGACGCCGTTGGGCAGCACCACGGCGAACGCGTCGCCGCGCTCGAGGCCCGCGTCGCGCAGCCCGTGCACCAGTTGGTTGACGGCCGCGTGCAGGCGCCCCGCCGTCCACGGCTCGCCGTCGGGGGCGATCAGGACGGTGCGTTCCGGGTCGGCCGCGGCCTGGGCCCAGAAGCCGTTGGGGGGTGTGCTCATGGCTGTGCTCATGACTGGCTTCCCCTTCCCGCGATGCGGTTGATGCGGTCCACGGCGTCCTCGAAGCCACGCGTCAGGTCGTCGAAGACCGCCTGGACGCTGCGTTCGCTGTTCATCCGGCCGACGATCTGGCCGACCGGGGTGCCGAGCAGCTCCCCCACCTCGTACTTCTGGATGCGGGACACGGCCTCGGCGACCAGGAGGCCCTGGAGCGGCATCGGCAGCGTCCCCGGGCCCTGCGGGTCGTCCCAGGCGTCGGTCCACTCGGTGCGCAACTGGCGTGCGGGCTTGCCGGTGAGGGCGCGGGAGCGGACGGTGTCGCCGGAGCCTGCCGCGAGCAGCTTCCTGGTGAGCGCGGGCGAGTGGAGGTCGGCCTCGGTGGTGGTGAGCCACAGGGAGCCGAGCCAGACGCCCTGTGCGCCGAGGGCGAGCGCGGCGGCGATCTGCTGCCCGCTGCCGATGCCGCCCGCGGCGAGCACCGGCAGCGGCGCGACGGCTTCCACGGCCTCGGGCGTGAGCACCATGGAGGCGATCTCGCCGGTGTGCCCGCCCGCCTCGTACCCCTGCGCGACGACGACGTCGATGCCCGCCTCGGCGTGCTTGCGCGCGTGCTTGGCGCTGCCCGCGAGGGCCGCGACGAGGACGTCGTGGTCGTGGGCCCGCTGGATCACGTCGGCCGGCGGCGAACCGAGCGCGTTGGCGAGGAGTTTGATCGGGTAGTCGAACGCGACGTCGAGCTGGTTGCGGGCGACCTCCTCCATCCAACCCGTGATGCGCCAGCCGGACGCCTCCCCCTCGGCGAGTTCGGGCACGCCGTGTTTGGCGAGGGTGTCCCTGACGAACTGCCGGTGCCCCTCGGGGATCATCGCCTCGACATCGGCCTCGCTCACGCCCTCGACCTTCTTGGCGGGCATGACGACGTCGAGCCCGTAGGGCTTGCCGTCGACGTGCTCCTGCATCCAGTCGAGGTCTCTGGCCAGTTCGTCGGGTGCCGTGTAGCGGACCGCGCCGAGCACCCCGAACCCGCCCGCCCTGCTGATGGCGGCGGCCACCGCGGGGAAGGGCGTGAAGCCGAAGACGGCGTGCTCGACTCCCAGTTTCTTGCTCAACTCCGTCTGCATGGGCGCAGGATGCCGCAGCGGTCCCTTCGAGGGAAGAGATTTTCTGATGCAGTGTCAGATTCTTTGGGCTCCGGCGTCACCCCGGGCAGGTGGTTCGGGCACCCCGCAAGATGCGCTACAGTTGATCTTGCGCCCGCACCCGGAACTCCGGGACACGGGCCGCGCGTTGGTCGTCCAAGGAAAGACGCCCCGCTTCCTGCGGGGAAATGTAGGTGCAAGGCCTGCCCAGCGCTCCACTCAAGCCCCCGGCTCCCCACGGAGCCGGGGGTTCTTTCGTGTCGGAGCGGGCCCGCCCGTCAGACCCCCATCGCGGCCATCGCCGCGTTGTGCCCGGGAATTCCGCTGACCCCGCCGCCGCGCACCGCGCCCGCGCCGCACAACAGGACGTTGGCGAGCCGGGTCTCCACGCCCCAACGCCCGGTGTCCTCCTGGGCGTACGGGAAGGCGAGGTCGCGGTGGAAGATGTTGCCGCCGGGCAGCCTCAGGTCCCGTTCCAGGTCGAGCGGGGTCTTCGCCTCGATGCAGGGGCGGCCCTCCGCGTCCAGCGCCAGGCAGTCGGTGATCGGCTCGGCCAGGTGCTGGTCGAGCTGCGCGAGCGTCGACGTGAGGAGCTCGGCGCGCACCGCGTCGTGGTCCGGCGCGAAGAGCCTGGCGGGGGTGTGCAGACCGAAGAGCGTGAGGGTCTGATAGCCGCGCTCCGCCAGGGCGGGGGCGAGGATCGTCGGATCGGTGAGCGAGTGGCAGTAGATCTCCGACGGCGGCGCGGTGGGCGGCGTGCCCGCGGCGGCCTCGGTGTACGCGGTCGCCAGCGCCTCGTACCCCTCGGCGATGTGGAAGGTCCCCCCGAACGCCTCGCGCGGGTCGACGGAGGTGTCGCGCAGCCTCGGCAGTCGCTTGAGCAGCATGTTGACCTTGAGCTGTGCGCCTTCGGCGGGCGGGGGCGGCGCGTCGCCGAGCAGCGCGGCGAGGGCCTCGGGCGAGGCGTTGACCAGGACGTGCCGGGCGGCGGCGGTGTGTTCGCCGTCGGCCGTCGCGTACGTCACTTCGGCGCGCTGTCCGTCGGACTCGATCCGGGTCGCCTCGCACCCGGTGCGGATCCGGGCGCCCGCGGCGCGCGCGGCGTCGGCGAGCGCGCCGGTGAGGGCTCCCATGCCGCCGACGGGGACGTTCCAGTCGCCGGTGCCGCCGCCGATGACGTGGTAGAGGAAGCAGCGGTTCTGCCGCAGGGACGGATCGTGGGCATCCGCGAAGGTGCCGATCAGGGCGTCGGTGAGGACGACGCCGCGCACCAGGTCGTCGGTGAAGCGCTGCTCGATCGCCGTGCCGATGGGCTCTTCGAAGAGGGTGCGCCAGGCGGTGTCGTCGGCGACGCGGGCACGCAGTTCGTCACGCGTGGGCAGCGGGTCGGTGAGGGTGGGGAAGACGGTGCGGGCGACCTGGGCGGTCATGGCGTAGAAGCTCCGCCACGCCTCGTACTCGCGGTGGTCGCCGGTGAGCCGCGCGAAGCCCTGCCGGGTGCGGGCCTCGCCGCCGCCGACGAGCAGTCCGGTGGGACGGCCGGCGCGCTCGGTGGGCGTGTAGGAGGAGACGGTGCGCGTACGCACCCGGAAGTCGAGGTCGAGATCCCTGACGATCTTCTTCGGGAGCAGGCTGACCAGGTACGAGTAGCGGGACAGGCGGGCGTCGACCCCGGGGAAGGGCCGACTGGACACGGCGGCGCCCCCGGTGTCCGCGAGCCGCTCGATGAGCAGCACGGAACGCCCCGCGCGGGCGAGATAGGCGGCGGCGGCGAGACCGTTGTGACCACCGCCGACGATGACGGCGTCGTACGCATCGCGATCAGGCATGCCCCTTCCTAGCACGGGCCGGGCCGCGGAAGGCCCCGCCCGTCACGGGAAGGCGAGTCGAGCCGGTGCCGGCAGCGGGGTCGGCCGGGGGCGGGCCTCGAACGCCTGGATGACGTAGGCCGCGAACCGCCGGGAGGCCGCGACCTGGGCGGTGGGCAGCGCCGCCCGGATCCCGCAGTTGGCCATGAGCACGTCCCGCGTATGAGTCCAGTCGCGCAGTCCGGGCAATGCGCGATGCCGTCAGTACGAGAGTACGGGCGCAACTCAATCCAGTAGGCCGTAGCCGTTCTGGCGGACGGCGCCGCCGCGTCCTGAGGTTGTCCAGGAGTAGGTGACAGATCGCCCGTCTTCGGGCCGCCGCTCCACAACCACCACGGGCGAGAGCGGTAAAGGGGGCTTGGATATCACCCCTACCAACGTGGTGTTCACAGCTACGGACGGCATCACCGACGCCAAGTACGGCATGTTTGCCATCATCACGACCAAGAACCGCGCCATGACAGGCGCTGCTGCCGAACAGACCGCTCCCATCAGCAACGGCGGATGGACATGGATTGCCTCCGATGGGCAGACCATCAGCACCTTGGATGGCGAAGCCACCAGCGTCACTATCGACCGCTACAACGATGCTGGCCCCGTCGAACCGGGCGCCTACCAGCTAGACCTCGAAGTGTTCGATCTGACGCCGACGCAAACACAGGGCGGCACACTCGTCTACCGTGACGGCGACGGCATGGCGCACAAGTGGAAGATGCCCAGCAAGGACACCGGGCCGGAAGTGCCTGGGCTGAAGAAGGAGCTCCAGTAAAGGCGGGTCACCGCCGAGGACACGCCCCCATCACCGTCCAACTGGTGGCGACCGACCCACGTGTACCCGAGTTCTTCGTACAGGCCGCTGTGTTGAGGAAGCGGACGTCGGCGAAGGTGCCCCACGACAGTGCATGTATGCGGATCAGCGGAGTCGGGCACCGTGCCCTGGGCGAACCGGTCGGCGAACTAGTGCCGCATCAGACAACCTTCGCCCTGTTGTGCGGTTGTGACCTGTACGGTCCTCGGATCGTGAGAGTAGGTCCGACGTGGGCGGTCGAGTCCTAACTGCTGGTTCCGTAGGCGGCCATGAACATGTCCAGCAGCCCGTCGACCGCGCGCTCGTCGATGGGGCGGGTTGACAGGAGGCTGCGGTAGTACAGCGTGCCGCACAGCACCTCGGCGGCGGATTCCAGATTCGCTTCCGCGGTCAGCTCACCGGTGCGCTGGGCGCGGGTGATGCGGTCGAGGGTGCTCTGCTCGACGGTGACCAGGAATCGCTCGTGGAGGGTCGCCCGCAGCGTTGAATCGGCCTGCGCCTCGGCGATGACTGCGCGATAGACGGGGCCGATCGGCGGGCTGGAGAGGGCGAGGCCCGAGCGTAGAAACTGCTCGCGCAAATCTGCGCGGACGTCCCCGGTGTCGCGGTAGTCCAGGTCGCTGGTCCACACGCGGCTGAGCGCGTCCAGCAGCAGCGCCGACATGGACGGCCAGCGCCGGTAGATCGTGTGTTTTCCGACCCCGGCCCTTCGGCCGACCGCCTCGATGCTCAGACCCGCGTATCCGACCTCCGCAGCCAGCTCGAGGGTTACCTGCAGCAGTGCTTCGGTGCGCGCGGCGCCTCGGCGCCTCGGCGTGGCTGACGTGTCGGTCATGCCGCCATCGTAACGGCACATGGCGTGCCGTTGACAATGCGGAGGGCTGCACACAGTATTCGGACTCGATCGGCACGTTGCGTGCCGATGCCGGATGTGGCGGCACGTCGCCACCCACGCGTCCAAGATCCAACGCATCAGACCCCAGAGGGAGATCTGCCATGAGCAGCACCGAAAGCGGCACGCACGAGGGATTCACGGCCGAGGAGCGGGCCGCGATGAAGGACCACGCCCAAGAGCTGAAGACGGCAGCCCGCCGCAGCTCGCGCGCGGACAAGGCGGCGGAGGCGAAGCGAGACGTGCTCGCGAAGATCGCCGAGATGCAGGACTCGGACCGGATCATGGCTGAGCGGGTCCATGCCGTCATCACGGCCGGCGCCCCAGCCCTCGCGCCGAAGCTCTGGTACGGGATGCCCGCCTACGCACTGGACGGCAAGGTCGTGTGCTTCTTCCAGAGCGCGGAGAAGTTCAAGGCGCGCTACGCGACGCTCGGGTTCAGCGACCAGGCGAAGCTGGACGAGGGCACGATGTGGGCGGCCGGTTTCGCCCTCACCGAGGTGACAGCCGATGTGGAGGCGCGGATCGCTGCGCTCGTGAAGCGGGCGGTGAGCTAAGGCGCGCCCGGTGAACGGGCAGGGTCTGTGGCACCTTGGCGTGCTCGGCGGCCTGGCGCTGCTGGCACAGCATCTGCTGCGTGCCTTCACCCACGACGTCGAGGCGCCAGGATGACCAGAGCAGGTGGCAAATCCTGCTGCTCAGTCGCAGATGTGACGCGCCGTCCGGGTGCGGCTTCGGAGATGATGGGGCTCCGAAATGCCCCACTAAACCTCGGCCGCACCCTCCCCCGCCCACACCAGAGGAGTCCGGTCCGCCCACGGGCTCGCCTGTTCGAGCTGGCCCGCGAGGCGGAACAGGAGGTCCTCCAGGCCGTGGTCCGCGGCGAACTGCATGCCGATCGGCAGCCCCGTAGCAGGCTCGGCCGTCACCGGCACGGACATCGCGGGCGTGCCCGCCACGTTGAACACCGCGGTGAACGGTGCGATGTCGAAGAGGCGGCGCAGCCAGCCGAGGCCGTCGAGGCGCGCCGCTCCCTCGGCATGGGTGCCCAGCGGCACCGGCAGCTCCGGCACGGTCGGGGTGAGCAGGATGTCGTGCGTGGTGAAGTGCCGCGCCAGACTCCGCGCGACCCGGTTGCGGAGCGCGAGAGCCGTGACGAACTGGGCGCCGCTGACCCGCTGTCCGTAGTGGTAGCTGGCCAGGACGGGCGGCTCCAGTGTGGAGGAGTCGACGGGACGGCCGAAGGCGGTGGCCAGCTCGTCGATCGAGGCCGCGAGGTTCGCCGTCCACTGACGGGCACTGGCCAGGAGCAGCTCCTCCCATTCCACACCGAGGTCGACCTCGACCTCCTCGACCCGGTGCCCCAGGGACTCCAGCAGGCGCACGGTACGGGAGAGCGCGTCGGCCACGGGTGCGGTGGTGCGGCGCCCGCCCCATGCCTGACCGAGCACACCGATCCGCAGCGAGCCCGGATCGCGGGTGACTTCCCGCGCGTACGGCCGCGCAGGCTCCCGCGCGACGTAGGGGTCGCCCGGCTCCGCGCCGCGTATCTGGTCGAGCAGGACCGCGCTGTCGCGGACCGTGCGGCTGACGCTGCCGTGCACGGCGAGGCCGTTGAACATCTCGTCGAAGTCGGGGCCCCAGGAGACCCTGCCCCGGGTGGGCTTGAGCCCGAAGAGGCCGTTGTAGGCGGCGGGGATGCGGATGGAGCCCGCGGCGTCGGTGGCGTGCGCGATCGGGACCACCCCGGCGGCGACGGCCGCGCCTGCGCCGCCGCTCGAGCCGCCCGCGCTCAGGGCCGGGTTCCACGGGTTGCGGGTCTCGCCGTACAGCACGGGTTCCGTCGTGTTGCTGTAGGCCATCTCCGGTGTCGTGGTCCGCCCGAACGTCACGAGTCCCGCGCGGCGGAAGCGGCGCATCAGGGCGGAGTCGGCGGCGGCGACGTTGCCCGCCGCGAGACGGCTGCCCAGCTCCATGCGGCGCCCGGCCATGGTGACCCCGATGTCCTTGATGAGGAAGGGAACTCCGGCCAACGGTGCGCCACCGGGGGTGGGTTCGTCGTCGGTCGGCCAGGTCTCCACGAGGGCGTTGATCCGCGGATTGACCGCCTCAGCGGCCTCGCGCGCGGTCGCCTCCAGCTCGGCGGGGGTCACCTCGCCCCTGGCCACCAGCTCCGCGAGCCCTACCGCGTCGAACCCCACGTACTCACTGATCTTCACTGCCACTCCCTGCGAAGAGAAGAAACGATACCGATCGACCCCATGCGATACCGCCCGGTATCGTTCGGGACGGACTGGTACCGTAGCAGGGCCGATGAGCCAAGGGCACGGACCGGACACCACGGAGAACGCATGGCATCGACCGTCAGCAGGCCGAGCAGGGTGGCGAAGCTGCCGCCGCGCGAGCGCATCCTCGACGCGGCGGAGGAGCTCTTCCAGCGCGAGGGGATCCGACGGGTGGGCGTCCAGGCGATCGCCGAGAAGGCCGAGACCACCAAGATGGCCATCTACCGGCACTTCGAGACCAAGGACGCGCTCGTCGCCGAGTGGCTGCGGATCGTCGCCGCCGACTACCAGGCGGCCTTCGACCGGGTCGAGGCCGAGCATCCCGACCGGCCGAGGGAGCAGATCCTGGGCCTGGCCCGCTTCATCGCCGAGGGCCTGCCCGAGGTCTCGCACCGGGGCTGCCCGTTCATCAACTCACTCGCCGAACTGCCCGACCGCGCCCACCCCGCGCGGCAGGTGATCGAGGAGCACAAGGCCCTCCAGACCCGCCGCCTGGTCGGCATGTGCACCGATGCCGGGCTGCCCGACCCCGAGCAGACCGCCGCCGAGATCACCTTCCTGCTCGAAGGCGTCCAGGTCAGCACGCAGAACGGGAGCATCGACCGGACCGGGGACCGACTGATGCGGATCGTCGAGGCCATCGTCGACCGGCACCGGTCGGACGCCCGCGACGGTCAGTGACCCCCGGGTCCCCCGGGACCCCGCTGCTGACGGAGCGCGGCCACCCTGCGGTACAGCTCGACCGCCTCCGTGCCACGGCCCAGTTGCTCCAGGCAGTGCGCCTCGTCGTTGCGGCTCGCGAGGGCGTCGGGGTGGTCGGCGCCGAGCACCTGTTCGCGGGCCGCGGCCACCCTGCGGTACTCGGTGAGCGCGTCGGACCAGCGACCCAGCCAGCCGAGGCCCACGGCGACCTCGCGACGGCTGACCAGGGTGTCCGGGTGATCGGCGCCGAGCACCCGCTCACGGATCGCGCACACGTCACGGGCCTCCGCGAGGGCCTCCTCCCAACGGCCCTGCCTGCCCAGGTTCACCCCGAGCCCGTGCCGGGCGCGCAACGTCTCGGGATCGGCGGGGCCGTTGACGCGCGTACGGTCGTCGATCAGGTCGCGGTACAGCTCGAGCGCCTCGCCGCTGCGGCCGAGCCTGCCGAGGCTTATGCCGACCTCGTAGCGGGCCGCGAGTGTGTCGGGGTGGTCGGCGCCGAGCGCCCGCACCCGCGCGTCGGCGACCTCGCGGTAGGTCTGCAGGGCCTCCGGCCAGCGCCCCAACTGACCCAGCGCGTACGCCACTTCGTACCGCGTGACGAGCGTGTCCGGATGGGCGGGGCCGAGCACTCGCGCACGAGCCGCGGCGACCTCACCGGCGAGCCGGTAGGAGTCCTCCAGACGGCCGAGGCGGCTCAGGTTGTAGGCGAGGTTGTGCCGACAGCGCAGCGTGTCCGGGTGGTCGGGGCCCGCCGTGCGCTCCCGTACGGCGAGGACCGCGGTGTACGTCTGGTGCGCTTCGAAGTGCCGCCCGAGCTGGCCCAGTACGTACGCCATCTCCTGGCGCGCCGCGAGCGTCTCCGGGTGCTCGGGCCCCAGGGAGCGCTCCCGCCCCTCGGCGACGCGGCCGTACTCGCGCAGCGCGTCGGCCGCGCGGCCCGTGCGGCTGAGCGTGAACCCCACTTCGTAACGGCTGGCGAGCGTGTCGGGGTGGTCGGGGCCGAGCGCGTGCTCGCGCTCGGCGGCGACCGCGCGGTGCACCTCGCCCGCTTCGGCCCAGCGGCCGAGCCTGCCGAGACTCAGGCCCGCGTTGTGCCTGCTGGTGAGCGTGGCGACCAACTCGGCGGAGGGCGTGGGCCGTTCGGGCCCGCGCGCCGCCGCGGCCCGGCGCGCGTCGACGCGCGGGATCCACTCGCCGGTCAGGCCCGCCGCCGCGTCCGGCGGGGTGGCGCGCAGCACGGACGCGCCGCCCGCCTTGTGCCCGGTGGTCATGCCGCGGGTCCAGGAGGGCAGCCGCGGCTCGTGGGACGGCGGCTGTTCGGGGCAGCGCACGGGCGGACTGACGACGGTCGGTACGTACGAGACGCTGGACCGGCCCGCGGTGATGCGGCGGCCCAACTCCCGTGCGTCGTGCGGCCGGTCCGCGGGTTCTTTAGCGAGCAGGTCGAGGACGACCCGGTCGAAGTACCCGGGCAGTTCGGCGCGGTGGCGGCGGGGCGGCTGCGGAGTGGTGTCGCGGTGGCCGACGAGGACGGCCCAGGCGTCCTCCAGGTCGAAGGGCGGGGCACCGGTGGCGATCTCGTAGAGCACGCAGCCCAGGGAGTAGAGGTCGCTGCGCTGGTCGACCGGGTCGCCGCTGATCTGCTCGGGCGACATGTAGTGCGGGGTGCCCATGGCGATGCCCGTGCCGGTCAGGCGCGAGGTGAAGCCGATGTCGGCGCCGAGCCGCGCGATGCCGAAGTCGCAGATCTTCACCGTGCCGTCGGAGAGCCGCATGATGTTCGCGGGCTTCAGGTCCCGGTGCACGATGCCCTGTTCGTGGGTGTACGCGAGGGCGGACGAGACCTGTTCGGCGATCTCCACCACGTCGTCGACGGGCAGCGGATGCTGTTTGTTGTCCTCCAGGAGCTGGCTGAGGTTGCGGCCCTCCAGGAGCTCCATCACCAGGTACAGCACGCCGTCGTACTCGCCGAAGTCGTGCACGACGGTGACGCCGCGGTGCTGGAGGGCGGCGGCGACCCTGGCCTCGCGCCGGAAGCGCTCGCGCAGCACGCGCGTGAAGGACTGGTCGTGCTGGGGCCCCATCGGTTTGAGGCACTTGACGGCCACCCGGCGCCCGAGCGACTCGTCGCGCGCCCGCCACACCTCGCCCATGCCGCCGCGCCCGATCAGATCCAGCAACCGGTACCGGCCGTGGATCAGCCTGGTGTCCGCCATCTCGTGCTGTCGCCCCCGTTGTTTCGCTGCGCCCTCCCCGGCTCGTCCAGTATGGCGTCCCGTCTGTCGAGTTTGTACGGTGCGGGACGGCGCCGCTGCGCCTCGGACGGCGCGTCGGCGTACGCCTGCCGGGTCAACGGCCGATGCCGCGCCGGCCCGGTGTCGCGTGACAGGTGACGTCGCGGTCCGGGAGCCCGCCGGTGGCGAGGTAGCCCAGGGCGGCGTTCTCGGCACAGGTGTTGCGGGTGTCGCCGAAGACCACGCCGTGGCCCTCGCCCTCGTCGACGGTCACCATGCGGGAGCCCTTCAGGGCGCGGTGCATGGCGCGGGCGCCGGTCAGCGGGGTCTGCGGGTCCCACTCGTTCTGCACGATCAGCGACGTGACGTCGTTGTCGACCGTGGTGGCGGGCTCGGCTCCCTTCGGCCAGTAGGCGCAGGGGATGATGCTCGCGGCGAAGTCGCCGTACAGCGGATGGCGCGCGGCGTCGTGGAAGGCGTCGCGGCGGTAGACGCCGGGATCGCGCGGCCAGGGGGCGTCGGCGCACAGCACGGCGGTCTGGCTCGCGATCTCGTTCTCGCTGCTCTCCTCGGCGGGCAGGCCCGGCACGCTCTGCCCATCGGCGGCCCTCTTGAGCATCGCCACGGCCTCGGCGCCCTTGCGGACGCTGTACAGCTCCGGCCGCAGCAGGTCGCGTACGGCGGGTCCGTCGAGTGTCGCCTCGCCGAAGACGATCGGCTTCGTGTCGGCTCGCGCGACGAGCCGCCAGAAGCTCCGCGCGACCGCGGCGGGCGAAGCGCCGAGGTGGTACGTCCGGTCCCGGTCGGCGGTCCACTTCGTCCACCGCTGGAAGGCCCGCTCCCCCTCAGGACCCCAGATCCGGAACATGCCGCGCCACATCCGGCCCGGGTCCACGGCGCTGTCGAGCACGAACCGGTCGACGCGGTGCGGGAAGAGCTGCATGTAGACGGCGCCGAGCGCGGTGCCGTACGAGACGCCGTAGTACGTCAGCTTCTTCTCGCCCAGGACGGCGCGCATGACGTCCATGTCGCGGGCGGTGTTGCGGGTGCTGTTGTACGGCAGCCGATCACCGGCCGCCGCCCGGCACTTGGCGGCGAAGCCCCTGGCCCACGCCTCGTTCGCCACGGCGTCGGCCGTGGAGCGGGTCACGCGCGGATAGGGCAGCTCGTCGCGGGTGAGCCCGCAGCTGACGGGGGTGCTCCTGCCGACCCCGCGCGGATCGAAGCCCACCAGGTCGTACTGGTCGAGCAGGGCCTTCGGCAGCCCGTCGGCGGCCTCGACCGGCAACTCGAGCCCGGGCCCGCCGGGCCCGCCCGGATTCATGGTGAGGATCCCGCGCCGCTTGCCCGGATCGCTCGTCCTGATCCGGGAGATCGCCACGTCGATCCGCCTGCCCTCGGGCACGCGGTAGTCGAGGGGTACTTTCAGGGTCGCGCACTGGAAGACGGCGGGCTTGTCGTCGGCGCACCGCTTCCAGCTGAGCTTCTGCCGCGTGTACGCAGCCAACTGGCGCGTGTCCGCGCCTCGTTGTCGAGCGGACGCGTCACCTTGACGGGCGGCCGTCTGCCCTGGAGCAGCTGCCGCCGCCCCAGCGACGAGCCCCGGCACGAGCCCGGCGACCACCCCCAGCGCGAGCAGCGGGACCAGGCGCCGCCGGTATGCGAAGTGCTGCACGAGACGCTCCTTCTGTTCGGTTTTGGGTACCGACCAGGTGGACGCGTCAGGGGGGTGTTTGCCTCCCTCGGGGGGGGCGCGCGAGATGTGGGCGCGAAGGGGTGGGGAACAACTCACCGCCGTACGCGCGGCATCCCCAAGCCGATCCAGGAGATGATCTCCCGCTGGATCTCGTTGTTGCCGCCGCCGAAGGTGAAGATCACCGCGGACCGGTAGCCGCGTTCCAGTTCGCCGTGGAGCACCGCGCCCGCCGAGCCCTCCTTCAAGGAGCCTGCCGCGCCGACGACTTCCATCAGCCAGGCGTACGCGTCGCGGCGGGCCTCCGAGCCGTAGACCTTGACGGCGGAGGCGTCCTGGGGGGTGAGGGTGCCTTCCTGGACGGCGTTCACCATCTGCCAGTTGAGGAGCTTCATCGCGTCGAGCCTGGTGTGGGTCCTCGCCAGGCGCTGGCGCACCCAGTTCAGGTCGATGACGCGGCGGCCGTCGGCGAGTTTGGTGTCCATGGCCCAGCGCTGCACGTTGTGCAGGGCGCGGATCGCCATGGTGCCGTGGGCGGCGAGCGTGACGCGTTCGTGGTTGAGCTGGTTGGTGATGAGCCGCCAGCCCTTGTTCTCCTTGCCGACCCGGCGCGACGCGGGGACGCGGATGTTCTCGTAGTAGCTCGCGGTGGTGTCGTGCGAGGCGAGGGTGTTGATGAGGGTGCAGGAGTAGCCGGGGTCGCTCGTCGGTACGAGGAGCATGGTGATGCCCTTGTGCGGCGGCGCCTCGGGGTCGGTGCGGACCGCGAGCCACACCCAGTCCGCGGTGTCGCCGTTGGTCGTCCAGATCTTCTGCCCGTCGACCGTGTAGTGGCCGCTCTCCTCGTCGCCCTCCCGTACGGCCCTGGTCTTGAGCGCCGCCAGGTCGGTGCCTGCGTCCGGTTCGCTGTAGCCGATCGCGAAGTCGAGTTCGCCGGAGAGGATCTTCGGCAGGAAGTAGCTCTTCTGCTCCTCCGTGCCGAACTGCATGATCGTCGGGCCGACGGTGTTCAGCGCCATCAGCGGCAGCGGGACGCCCGCCTGCGCGGCCTCGTCGAAGAAGATGAACTGCTCCATGGGCGAGAGCCCGCGCCCGCCGTACTCCTCCGGCCACCCGACCCCGAGCCAGCCGTCGGTGCCGAGCCGCCGGACCGTCTCGCGGTAGAACCGCTTCTGGGCGGCCGGATCGCCGTACCTGGCATAGGCGTTGTCCGGCACCAGCTCGGCGAAGTAGGCACGCAGCTCGGTGCGCAGCCGCTGCTGCTCAGGCGTGTATTCGAGGTGCACGGCCCCTCCAGGCTCAGACTGGCTGATGGCTGACTCGGTCCCGGACTTGACGGCGCACACAGTAGAACGCGTTTCAGAAATAGGGAATGGCGGGGGCGCGGGGAGCTTGCACCGGCTCCGGCGGGAGGCGGGGGCGGCGGGTAGGGGGTCCTGGACCGGGAGCCGCGGGTCGGGAGTCGTGGATACTGGCCGCCGATCATCCACCGGACCGAGGAGACGCACGACAGTGACCGGCGACCAACGCGTGGGACCGCCCAGTTTCGGCAGTGAGCGCGAGACACTGCGGGCCTTTCTCGACTACCAACGGGCGACCCTCGCCATGAAGTGCGAGGGGCTCACCGACGAGCAGCTGAAGCAGCGGTCGATGCCGCCGTCCACGCTCACGCTGCTCGGGCTCGTGCGGCACATGGCGGAGGTGGAACGCGCCTGGTTCCGCCGGGTGTTCGAGGACAACGACGTGCCGTTGGTCTGGTCCGACGAGATCGACTTCCAGGCCGCGTACGACGCGAGCGCGTCGACCAGGGACGAGGCGTTCTCCGCCTGGGAGGCCGAGGTGGAGAACTCGCGCCGCGTCGAGCGCGCGGCGGACTCCCTCGACCAGGCCGGACATCAGCCCCGCTGGGGCGAGGAGGTGTCCCTGCGGATGGTCATGGTGCACGTACTCCTGGAGTACGGCCGCCACAACGGCCACGCGGACTTCCTGCGGGAGGGCGTGGACGGGACGGTGGGTGCCTGAGGCGAGAGGGCTCAGGCGAGTGCCCCCACCCAGCCGCTCAACCGCTCGTTCTCAACCTCAACCTCAACCGCTCAACCCAAGGTTGTCAGGAAGTCCGCGCAAGCCTTCGCGCAGCGGCGGCACGCCTGCGCACAGCCGTCGGCGGCGGACCCGAGGTCGCAGAGGCTCGCGCACTGGAGGCAGATGGCACGGCACCACTCGACCTGCATGCGGACCCGCTCCTCGTCCTGGTCGCTCTGCTCGGCGAGGACCCGTGAGGTCGCGTCGCACACGTCCGCGCAGGCCGAGTTGAGGCGCGGGGTCGCGCCGGGGTCCGCGGGGCCCTGGCGTACGGCGCAGACGCGGACGCAGTCGTCGCACGCCTGGACACAGGCGAAGCGGTCCTCCAGGTAGCGGACCAGGTCCTCGTGACGTGCCTCTCTGGGTACGTCAGTCGGTGCGCCCTTCGGAATGTCCTTCGGTACGTCCTGGGGCACGCCTCGGGAGAACGCCGGGGCGCTGTCGGCGTCGGCACGGCGGGGCGCGGTCGGCGGCTCCGGCAGGGTCGGCAGGCCCGGCGGGGATGGCGTGACGGTCACGGAACCCTCCCTTCGGTTCCGCACGGGTAGCCCGTCACTCGGTGGCCCAAACGCTCCACCCGAGGGGCCGCGGGGCCCGCGCTCGGCGCCATCGTCACCGCGGCGGCCGTCGGCTACCGGGAAGGAGAATGACTCAACTCCCGGAAATCATCCCGCCTTAGACAATGTCTCGGTTTGGTCTCGGTCGTGTGAGGTGCTGAACCCGGTGGCGTTCGGCTCCCGTACTCACGCTGCGACGGCACGAGTTGGGCAGCGCCCCACACGGACACCGACCGAGGAGACCCCGATGACCAGGACGACGACAAGCACACGTACCCGCACTAGCGCCAAGTACCGCAGGAACACCGCCCTGTTCGCGTCCTTCGCCGCCGCGGGCGCCCTGCTGCTGACCGCCTGCGGCGGCGGAGACGAGTCGGCCGACTCCAGGCCCGACTCCACTTCCAGCTCCGGCTACGACTCCGGCTCGGGCTCGGACTCCGGCTCCGGCTCAATGGACCTCGCCTTCAAGTCCGGTACGGCAAAGCGGAACAGCGCCCCCGCGAACACCGGGGACTGGGCCAATCCGCCCGGCAAGCCCGCGACCAAGCCGGTGCAGCGCAAGTGGGTGCAGCTCTCCGCGGGCAGGGCGGGCGCCCTCGACCCGGTGGTCGTCAACGGCTCCGGCTTCACCCTCTACCGCTTCGACAAGGACACCGCGTCGCCGTCCAAGTCGAACTGCGAGGGCGCCTGCGCCACCACCTGGCCGCCCGTGCTCGTGAATCCCGGCGGCAAGATCTTCGTCGACGGGGTGGACCCGTCGGCCGTCGGCGTCATCACGCGCAGCGACGGCACCCACCAGGTCACCGTCGGCGGCTGGCCCGTCTACCGCTTCAGCAAGGACCTCCGGCCCGGCGACACCAACGGCCAGGGAGTGGGCGGCACTTGGTTCGGCGTCCGGCCCGACGGCGGGAAGGCGGGGCAGCCCGGCGGTCAGGACGAGGCCGCCGCCGAGGAAGCCCGGCAGGCGCCCGCGACCAGCGCCATCCTCTTCGACGACGCCAACTTCTCGGACGACGGACCGGCCCAGGGCGTCGCGGGCAAGGGCTGCCAGAACGTGGCCCGGCCGAAGGTGACCTCCTCGATCTCGATGAGCGGGTCGGCGAAGATCTGGTCGGGCCGCGGCTGCACCGGTGAGTCCAAGGTCATCAACGGCGATGTCGCCGACCTGGCAGCGGTCGGCTTCGACAACAAGATCAGCTCGGTGAAGTTCGGCTGATCCGAAAGCCACGCGGGCGCGGTGGACTCCGGCCTTCGCCGCTCGGCCGGTCAGCCGCGGCGCCCGCCTTCCGGTGCGTCCCCCGCGCACCAACCCCGTGCCCACCCCGGCCCGTCCCTGCCGAGGTGGGCACGGGCGTGCGCGGCACGGCGGTCGGCGGCGACGAGGACGTTCGTCCGCGCCGCCGCCTCGGTCCGCACCGTGATCACTGGGCCGCTCCCCCGGCCTGGCGTCCCGGTCGGCACAGGACCGCTTGAGGGGGCCGCGCGCGGCGGCCGCGGACACGGGAGTTCAGGAACCGGTCGTCCCGCGCGAGGGGGCGAAGCCATCCGGAATCCACGTCGGGGCCGTCGCCGGAAGCGGACCCCGGCAAAGGGTGAGGCCCCGCCGCGACGGGGGAGACACGGCGGGACCCAAAGAATCGGGTGCCCAGCCACAGCCGACTCACACACACGCACGATAATTCTTCGCCGCCTTGAGTCATTCTTGAGCGACTCCCGAGTCACCCCGGCCACCCGGACAGCCGTGAACCACCCCGAACACTCCTGTGCGGACGGCGCGTTGTCAGCGGCCCGCAGTACGGTCCCCTCATGGCCGACCCGGAGGGCAACGAGTTCTGCGCCGCCGCCCGGGCCTGAGACCGCCCGCCCCCGTCCACCGCGCACGGGCCCGGCGCATGGGCCCGTGCCCCTGGTTGCCGGCTCACGCGTACGTACGTTTGCCGCGCCGGTACGCGATCTCCCCCAGCACGATGTCCACGCCCAGGAACACCGCCAGCGGAATGCCGAGCAGCGGCATGAAGTAGCCGAGCACGGCGATCACCGCGAGCGCCGGGACGAGGACGTACGCGGGGACGTCCTGCCAGGCGCCGCGCGCCATCGGCCGTCCGAAACTGTTCCCTCGGCCGCGCCGCCACCACATCCGGTAGCCCAGGACGATCAGCAGGATCAGGCAGACGGCGAGCGCGGCGAGCGCGATCTGGTTGGCGAGGCCGAACAGGGAGCCGGAGTGCGCGTCGATGCCCCAGCGGGACAGCTTGGCCAGCACCGGATAGTCGTCGAACCGCAGCACATCGGTCACCTGGCCGCTGGTGGGATCCACGGCGACGGAGTCCTGCTTCTCGGGCCAGCTGCGCTGGACCTGCTTCACGACGTACGCCGATGCCTCGTCGGTCGGCGGGACGATCTCCACCGGGTTCGAAAGCCCCTTCTCGCGGGCGGACTTGAGGACGGCGTCTAGTCCGACGTCGGCTCCGCCCCGCCCCGCGCCTCCCCCGGATCCGGCTCCCGCTCCCGTACCCGCTCCCACGCCGCCGGAAGCGGCACCGTGGCCGGAGTGCTCACCGCCCGACCCCGCCCCCGCCGCACCGCCGGGCGTGACGCTCGCCGACACCGTGGGCGTCGTCTGGTTGACGGCCTCCCGCAGGTCGCTGATGCTCTGGCCCGCGTACGTCGACCAGGTCAGGCCCGTCGCCGACAGGAAGAACAGACCCGCGGCCGCCCAGGCGCCCACCGAACCGTGCAGTGCCAGGGTGCGTCGGCCGCCCTTCGTCCCCCGCAGCTTCCTGCGCGACCTGCGCCGCCCGAACCACAGGACGAGCCCGCCGCCCGCGATCACCCAGAGCCAACTCGCGGCGAGTTCGCTGTAGAGGCGGCCCGGCTCGCCGAGGTGGAGATCCCGGTGGAGCCCGTCGATCCAGGTGCGCAGCGGAAGCGCCCCGCTGGCGCCGTACTGCTCCAGCGCGCCGCGCACCTCGGCCGTGTACGGGTTCACGAAGACGGCGAGCGTGTGGTCGGGGTCCACGCCGGGGACCCCGGAGAGCAGGACGCGGGTGGTCGCGCCCTCCTCGGGCGAAGGCCGCACCGCGCTGATCGTGCCCTCGGGATGCGCCTTGCGCGCGGCGGCCACCTGGCGGGCCAGGGGCACCTCCGTCTTGTCCTCGCCGACGGGGACGCGGAGTTCATCGGCGTACACGTACTTCTCGACCTGGTACGACCCCGCGTACAGCAGCCCTGTCGTGGCGGCAACGAGCAGGAAGGGGGCTATGAGCAGCCCAGCGTAGAAGTGCAGGCGCAGGACCAGGGGGCGCAGTGACGCCCTGGCGGAGCGCCGTGCCACGGGGTGGGGGTCCGCCGATTCCTGTGGTGGCTTCGGGGGTGCGTCCGGCTGCTGCCCGTCGTCTGGGACGAGGACGGTGGGATCGGCGGGCATGGGGCGTTCTCCTGGGTCGGCGGGATCGGCGGGCCGCGGTCCGGCTCCGCAGCCGGACCGGTCCAGGAGTCGGACCGCGCACCCGTCGAGTTCCCGCCACTTGAAGTGACGTACGCCACATGCATGCAACTCGCTCGCACCTACGCCGAGTTGGCCCGGAGGCCGGGTCAGGCGGGTGCGTGGTGGGCCAGCGCCAGATGCGGGTCCCGCTCGCCCGCGACGGGCGCGGGGTCGGCGTGGACCGTGGCCCCGGTCAGTTTCGGCACCGCGTGAAGCAGCGCGTGTTCCGCGTCGACGGCGACCCGGTGCGCCTCCCGCACCGTCAGCCAGCCGTCGACGACGACCGCGACCTCGGCGCGCAGCCGGTGCCCGATCCAGCGCAGCCGCAGCTCACCGACCGCGTGCACGCCGTCCACGTCCAGGAGCGCGCGCTCGGCCGCGTCGACGAGCGCCGGGTCGACGGCGTCCATCACGCGGTGCAGGACCTCGCGGGCCGCGTCCTTGAGGACCAGCAGGATCGCCACGGTGATCAGCAGGCCGACCAGGGGGTCCGCGAGCGGCAGGCCCGCGGCGGCGCCGCCCGCGCCGATCAGTACGGCGAGGGAGGTGAAGCCGTCCGTGCGCGCGTGCAGTCCGTCGGCGACCAGGGCGGCCGAGCCGATCTCACGTCCGACGCGGATGCGGTAGCGGGCCACCCATTCGTTGCCGACGAACCCGACGACGGCGGCGAGGGCGACCACCGGGATGTGGCTCATGTCCCGTGGATGCAGGAGCCGTTCGACGGACGACCAGGCGGCGAACGCGGCCGACGCGGCGATGGTCAGGACGATGGCGACGCCCGCAAGGTCCTCGGCCCTGCCGTATCCGTAGGTGAAGCGGCGGTTCGCGGCGCGCCGCCCCACGACGAAGGCGATGCCGAGCGGCACGGCCGTCAGCGCGTCGGCGGCGTTGTGCACCGTGTCGCCGAGCAGCGCGACGGAACCGGAGACGACCACGACGGCGGCTTGCGCCAGGGCCGTCATGCCGAGCACGAGGAGCGACACCCACAACGCCCGCATCCCGCGTGCGGAACTCTCCAACGCGGCGTCGACCTTGTCGGCGGAGTCGTGGGAGTGGGGCGTGAACAGGTGACGGATGCGAGCGAGCGGATGGCGGGGGTGGGGGTGGGAGTGGGGGTGGGAGTGGGAGTGGTCCGGCGAGTGCGGCACGGGCGCACCCTCCTGCGCATGCGAGCGCTCATGCCCGCGCTCGTGCCCGTGCCCGTACTGCCGACCGTCGCTCACGTCGTGCCCCTTCCCGTACGTGGATGGCGTCACGGGCGGGCCGGTCACCACGGCCCGCGAGGAGAGGGCACGGGTGGACACGGACCGCCCAGACGCTCATTATGTGCGTATGAGCGCACGCATGCACCTATCACCTGCGCATTCTGCGCATCCGCGCACCCCGGGCGACGACCAGTTCGCCCTGGCGGCCGAGCTGTTGTCGCTGCTCGGCGACCGCACCCGGCTGGTGCTGCTGCGCAGACTCGCCGACGGCGAGGCCGATGTGAGCACGCTGACCGAGGTCTGCGGCGCCGCGCGGCCCGCCGTCAGCCAGCACCTCGCGCGGCTGCGTCTCGCCGGGCTGGTGACCACGCGCAAGGAGGGCCGCCGCGTGGTCTACGCGCTCGGTGACGGCCATCTGCGCCGCGTCGTCGACGAGGCGTTGAACCTCGCGCACCACCGGCTCACCGGCCGTCCCCCGCACGACTGACCGCTCGACGGACCGGCAGGCGCCGCGCGGACTCACATGCTCGCGGCGCGGTGCGTGGTCCCGCCGTCGAGCACGGTGAGCAGGACCGGCAGCTCCGGCAGGTCCGTGGCGGCGACGCCGAGCGGGCTCTCCGCGAAGACCGTGAGGTCGGCACGGTGCCCGACAGCGAGCCGCCCCGCCTCGTGCTCCTCGCCCGCCGCGCGGGCGGCGTTGACGGTCATGCCCTGGAGCGCCTCAAGCGCGGTGAGTGCCTGCTCGGGGCCGTGCGGGTCCTGGCTCAGGTCGCGGCTCGGGCGGCGGTGGCGGGCGCCCGCCATGACGCCGAGCGGCGGGTAGGGGGCGATGGGCCAGTCCGAGCCGAGGACGACGGTGGCGCCGGAGTCCCACAGATCGCGGCAGCGCCAGGCGCGTGCGGCACGCTCCTCCCCCAGGCGGCGCGACCAGTTGTCGGTGTGGTCGGCACGTGTGAAGTCGCAGCAGTGGGTGGGCTGCATGGAGGCGATGACGTCGAGCTCGGCGAACCTGCGCAGGGTGTCGTCGGGCACGGTCTCGATGTGCTCGACACGGTGTCGCGGGGACCCGTTCGCGCCGCCCCCGACGGCCCGAGCCTTCTCGACCGAGTCGAGTACGTGCCGTACGGCGGCGTCGCCGATGGCGTGCGTGGCGGTGGGCACCCCGGCGCGGTGGAGTTCGCCGACGATGTGCGTGTAGACGGCGGGGTCGGGCCAGAACGCGTGCGTCGACTCGCCGTGGCAGTCGGGGCGTTCGAGCCAGGCGGTGCCGTTGTCGATGGTGCCGTCCATGAAGAGCTTGACACCCGAGGTCCGCCACAGGGCGCCGCCGGCGCCCTGCCCCTCGATGAGCGCGCGCAGCCCCTCGGCGTCCGTACCCGGCTGACACCAGGGGGCCACGCGCAGCCGCATCGGGAGTTCGCCCGCTTCGTCCAACTCGGCGTACAGCGCGAGGCTTTCGCCGCCCGCGTCCATGGCGTGACCGCCGGTGAGCCCGGTGGCGGCCATCTCGCGCAGGGCTCCGGCGAGTTGGTCGCGGCGCTCGGCGCGGGTGGGGCGCGGCGCGGCGCGTTCCACGAGTTCGCAGGCGGCGTCCTCCAGGAGCAGCCCGGTGGGGCGTCCCGCCGCGTCGCAGACGACCTCGGCGGCCTGGTCGAAGGTACGGGGTCCGTCGACCCCGGCGAGTTCGAGGGCGCGCGGGCTCGCCAGCATCGAGTGGGCGTCGAACATCTGCAGGAGCGCGGGGACGCCGTCGAGCACGGGACCGATGGCGGCGGTCCCGACGGGCCGGTCGCCGAAGACGTTCGGGTCGAGCCCCCAGCCGTGCAGCCACGCCCCGGGCGCGAGCCCGCTGACCTCGCGGGCCAGCGCGTCGCGCACCGCGTCCAGGTCCGCGCAGCCCGAGAGGTCGAGCCCCTGGGTCAACTCGGCGCCGGATACGGGATGGAGGTGCCCGTCGACCAGACCGGGCGTCACGACGGCCCCCTTGAGGTCGATCACGGTCGTCGAGGTGTCCGCGAGCGCCCGCATCTCCCGGTCGTCCCCCAGCGCGCGGATCCGCCCGCCGGACAGGGCCAACGCGGTGTGCGGCAGGAACGCGCCGGTGACCGGGTCGAGCAGGCGGGCGGACAGCAGGACGAGGGGGGTGGGTGGCACGGGGGCTCCTTGGGACGGGGTGGTACGTGACGGGGGTGTGCGTGGTGGAGGTGTACGTGATGAGGGTGTAGGCGAGGGGGCCTATGCGACGGGGGCGTACGGGACAGCACGCGCATCGGCGTACGCGACACCACACACGTATCAGCGCACGCGTCGCCATGCGCGACCCGAGGCACATGTCAGCACCGGCGGTACGCGGGTCAGACGTCAGATCAGCCCAACGTTCCCTCCGCCAGACCGAGTTCACGCTCCGCCGTGGCGACGGCCATCCGGGCCACCACCGCGGGCCTGTCACTGTCTCCGGTAGTGGCGTGGACACCGAGGCCGTCCAGCACCACCAGTATCTGAATGGCCGTCACATTCGGGTCGTCGGTGCGGAATCCGTCGCGCTCCACGCCGTCGCGGATGACCCCGGCGAGCCGCTCGCGCCAGGCGGCCTCCTGCTCGGCGACGCGGTCGCGCAAGACGGCCCGGTAGCGGCTGAGGTGCCGCGCGTTGATCCAGAGGCGGCTGATGTCGTCGTACGACTCCCCCGTCGTCTGCGCGAAGAACCTGGTCAGGTGCTGCGTCGGGGTGCCGTCCTCCCCGTCCGCGGGCAGCAGCGCGTCGAGTTCGGCGCTCGCCGCGTCGCCGAACGCCTCCGCCACCAGATCCTCCACCGAGGGGAAGTAGTGACTGATCAGCCCCGGCCGCACGTCGAGCTCCTCGGCGATCCGCCGCAGGGTGACGCACTCCAGCCCCTCGACCAGGGCGACCGAGGCCGCCGCCACGACGATTTCCGCACGTCGGGCGGCCGGAGATTTCCGAATTCGCTTTCGCTGAACGCTTGACGACATGCCGACAACGCTATTGAGTGTGCGACCAATAAGCAAGCAGGTGGATGGACCAGCACCCGGAGGGCCTCATGGCGTCCACGATTCCCGACCCGCTGCCGGGCGGGCACACCACGCTCGGCACCACGGCACCCGCCGCGACCGGCGCGGACCACGCGGGTCACATCGAGGCCCACGGCATCGACCACATCCCCGACGGCGAACGCCACGGGCACCCCAGGGAACTCTTCTCCGTGTGGGCCGCGGCGAACGTGAACTACCTGAGCCTGGTGATCGGCGGCGCGCTCGTCCTCATGGGACTGAGCCTGTGGCAGGCTCTCGCGGTGATCGTGGTGGGCAACCTCTTCTGGGTGTTCACGGGCGTGCTCGCGATCTCCGGTCCCGCGTCCGGCACGCCGAGCGAAGTGATCACCCGGGCGCTGTACGGCGTCATCGGGAACCGGGTGAACAACGCGGTCACCGGTTGGATGATCTCGGTCTGCTACTTCGCCCTCAACCTGTCGGCCGCGGCGACCGCGGCGTTCGCCCTGGTCGAGAAGGTGGGGATACCGGCGAACACCGGCGTCCAGGTGGCCGTCGTGGTGGTCATCGCCGCGCTCACCCTGACCATCAGCGTCTACGGCCACGCCACGATCCTGCGGCTGTACCTGCCGATCACCCTTCTGCTCACCGCAGTCTTCGCCTTCGTCGCCGTCGCCGTGCTCGGGCACACCGACTTCTCGTACGCGCCCGCCGAACCGCTCACCGGCTCCGAGCTGTGGGTAACCCTGATCTCCGGCGTCACGCTCATCGCCGCGGGCCCGTTGTCGTACACCACCAGTGCGGACTTCTCCCGCTATCTGCCGCGCACGACGTCCGCGAAGGCGGTCGCGGGCTGGACCGCGCTCGGCGGCTTCCTGCCCAGCGTCGCGGTCTGCTCGCTCGGCGCGTTCGCCGCGACTTCGGTCGACATGACGGATCCGCAGACCGCGCTCGAGGGGCTGCTGCCCGGCTGGTTCACGCCCGCGTTCCTGCTGGCCCTGGTGCTCGGCACGATCGCCATCAACGCCATGACCGCCTACAGCGCCGGTCTCGCCCTGCAAGCCGTAGGCCTGCGCATCCGGCGCTCGGTCAGCGTGCTCTTCGACGGCACGGCGGCGGTCTCCCTGACCCTGTACGCGCTGCTCGTGTCCAACTTCCTGGACACCGTCAGCGACGTCCTCCAGCTCACCGTCGTCCTGCTCGGCCCCGCCATGGCCCTCTACGCCACCGACATCGTCCTGCGCCGCAACCGCTACGACGGGCTCGCGCTCACCGACGAGTCGCCGGACAGCCCCTTCTGGTACACGGGCGGCGTCCACCGGGCCGGCGCGCTGGCCTTCGGTGCAGGCGTCACCTCGGCCGCGCTCTGTGTCAACACGCTCTACACCGGCCCCGTGGCACACGCCTTGGGCGGCGCGGACCTGGCGCTGCCGGTCGGCATGGTCGTCGCGTCGGCGCTCTACGCGGGGCTGATGCGCGGAGGGCTCGGGGTGCGCGAGGTGTGACGCGGGAGGTCTCGTCGCGGTCTGGCCGCAAGGGCCCGTCGCGGATCGTCAGAGCGGCGTATGGAAGCGGGGGCCACACTTGTCCCGCGCCACACCCCCGGCTTCCATGGGGGATGTGAACAGCGCGTGGCTCCTCCTCGACCGGCCCCCTCATCGGGCGTCCCGTCGCCTGCCCCGCTGCCCTCTGACGGAAGCGTCCGCCCGCCGCTGACGCGCCTTCCCGAAGAGCGGTGGGGCGCCGTGGCCTGACACGGCGCCCCTTCTGCGTCCTGTCTCAACCCCCCCAGTTCCGTACGCCCTTTCAGCCGCCTGCCGGACGCCCGTGGCCCCGGTCGGCGGTGTCGCGTACCCGCACCCGTGGATGGCCCATGTCCGAGTCCCACCTGTCCGCCCGCACCGTCCTCGTCACCGGCGCCACCTCCGGCATCGGCCACGAGACGGCGCGACAGCTCGCCGAGCGCGGCGCCACCGTCCTGCTGCACGGACGCACCCACGAGGAGGCCCGCGCCGCCGCCGACCGGCTGATCGCCACCGCCGACGTCGACGCGGCCCGACTCCACACGTATGGAGCGGACTTCGCACACCTCGACGAGGTCGGGACACTGGCGGACACGATCGTCCGCGCACACCCGCACCTGGACGTCCTGGTCAACAAAGCCGGGATGGCGGCGCCCGAGCGGCACACCCTCACCGCCGACGGGAACGAGATCGCCTTCCAGGTGAACTTCCTCGCCCACTACCTCCTCACGTGCCTCCTGGAGCCCGCCCTCACCAGCGAACCGGGCGGCCGCGTCGTCAATGTCTCCTCGTCGCTGCACCGCACCGCGTCCATCCAGTGGAGCGACCCGCACCGCACTCGCCGCTACTCCCGGCTCGCCGCCTACGCCCAATCGCAGCTCGCCCTCACGGTGTTCGCCGCGGACCCCCGTGTCACCGCGGTCTCCGTGCACCCCGGCGTGTGCGGCACCGCGCTGCTCCCGCTGTACGCCAACGAGGGCGTCACGCCCGCCGAGGGCGCGAGCCATGTGGTGAGGCTGTGCGATCCGGCCTTCGAGGTCGTCAACGGCGCCTACTACGACCGCGCCGAACGCGTCGCCCCCGCTGTCGCCGCCACCGAGGACCGCACCGTGAAGCGACTCAGCAGGCTCGCCGATCTGCTCGTGGGGCGTACGGCGGCCTGACAGCGGTCCGACCTGCCGGGACCTCGGGTCGGCGCAGCGCCGAGCCACCAACTGACGCCACAGTGAGCCAGAATGGCTCGCTCTGGCGTCAATCGTGTGCCATGCTGACGCCACAAGGCGCCCACCACCGGAGGACCCCATGCTGCACGAATCATCAACTCCAGCCCCCGACAACGCACTTGAGGGCGGTGCCTTAGCCGCGAGTGCCGATCCGGTCCGGCTTCCCGTCGAGCGCCCCTCGGGATGCCCCTTCGATCCGCCCGCCGAGCTGGCACGGCTGCGCGCCGAACGCCCGCTGGCCCGGCTGAGCTTCCCCGACGGACACGTGGGCTGGCTGGCCACCAGTTACGCGGTGGCGCGCGCGGTCCTCTCCGACTCACGCTTCAGCTCCCGGTACGAATTCATGCACCTGCCCTTCGAGACCGGCTTCACCGGCGAGCTGCCCCCGGCGCCGGTCGGCGACATGACCGGGATGGACGCGCCGGAGCACACCCGCTACCGGCGACTGCTCGCGGGCAAGTTCACCGTCCGCAGGATGGCGCTGCTCGGCGATCGCATCGAACGGATCACCGCCGACCACCTCGACGCCATGGAGCGGCAGGGACCGACCGTGGACCTGGTGACGGCGTACGCGCAGCCCATCCCCGCCCTCACCATCTGTGAACTCCTCGGCGTGCCCTACGACGAGCACCACTTCTTCCAGGAGAGCACCGCGACGGTCATGTCCCACAGCTCCACTCCGGAGGACGTGGCCGCCGCCATGACGGCGATGCACGAGTACCTGGGTCGGCTGGTCGTCGCCAAGCGTGCCGCGCCCACCGACGACCTGCTCAGCGACCTGACCGGCAGCGACCTCGACGACGAGGAGCTCACCGGCCTCGCCGTCTTCCTGCTCGGCGCCGGTCTCGACACCACTGCCAACATGATCGCGCTCGGCACCTTCGCGCTGCTGAGCAACCCGGACCAGTTCGCCGCGCTGCGCGCCGATCCGGGCCTCGCCGACCAGGCCGTCGAGGAGCTCATGCGCTATCTGACGATCGCCCAGTTGTCGGCCCGGAGCGCCCTGGAGGACGTGGAGCTGGCCGGACAGGTCGTCAGGGCCGGGGAAACGGTCGCCGTCTCGATGGAGGCCGCCGACCGCGACCCGGCCAAGTACCCCGACCCCGACGTGCTCGACCTGCGCCGCAAGGCGAGCGGTCAGCTCGGCTTCGGGCACGGCATCCACCAGTGCCTCGGCCAGCAGCTGGCCCGCGTCGAGATGCGGGCCGCGTTCCCCGCGCTCGTCACGCGGTTCCCGACGCTGCGCCTCGCCGTCCCCGCCGACGAGATCCCGCTGCGCACCGGCATGAACATCTTCGGGGTGCACCGGCTCCCCGTCACCTGGGACGAGTAGTGATCAGTTCCACGGTTCCGAGAACGACCGGCCGGGCACCGGCTTGGCGATGAGGGCCACGGCCGTGAAGAAGTTGACCTGGCCGATGGCGAACATCAAGGTGGCGAGCGCCTTGGGCTCGTAGAACTCGGCCACCTGCGCGTACAGCTCGTCGGAGACCCTCTCACCGTCCACGGACGGCTGGAGCACCGCCTCCACCAGCGCCAGCGCGGCACGCTCGACGGAGGTGAAGTACGGCGAATCCTGCCACGAGGACACCGAGGTGATCCTCTCCTCCGACTCCCCCGCCGCACGCAGGAAGCCCGTGTGCAGCACGGTCAGGTAGGTGCTTCCCGCGATCTGGCCCGCGCGCAGCTGGACCAGGCTGATCGTGGCGCGCGGCACCGAGCCGTTGCCCGTGACCTTGAACAGTGCCGCCGACACGTCGGCGAGCTCGGGGACCAGCTGGGCGGGGTCCTCGCTCATGCGGGGGGCCATCGGGATCTCCGCCGTGATCGAACGCGTTTCCATTGCCGTCTCCTTCAGGGTTTGCTTATCGCTTTCACTGCCCTGACGGATCCCGGCGCGGGAGTGTGACCGGTCGGGGAAAGAAACTTTCGGCGCTACGGGCTGTCGGCCGTCGCGACCTTCAGGCCGAAGCCGATCAGGACGACCCCCGTCACCCGGTCGAGCGCACGGCGCACAGCGGGCCTCTCGAAGAACCCCCGGGCCCTGGCGAGGACCATGACGTACCCGCCGAGCCAGAGCAGCGTGAGCACCGCGTGGAGGAGGACGAGCAGGGCCATGCCCACGTGCGACGGCAGCGACGGCGGCGCGAGGGCGGGCAGCAGACCCGTGTAGAAGACGGCGATCTTCGGGTTGAGTACGTTGCTGACGAGACCGGTCCGCCACGGATGCCCCTCGGGCGCGGGGCCGCTCGGGACGGTGGTGGACGCACCTCCGCCCCGGCGGCCGCGCACCAGCGCCTGCACGCCGAGGAAGACCAGGTAGACGGCGCCGAGCAGTTTGACGACCGTGTACGCGACAGCCGAGGCGGCGAGGACGGCGGCGAGCCCCGCCACGGTGAGGGCGCCCCAGACGAGCAGACCCGTCGTGATTCCGCCGACGGTACGGAGCCCGTCGCGCCAGCCTTCGGCGACCGCGCGTTTCGTGACGACGGCCATGTCGGGACCCGGTACCACCGTGAGCAGGGCGAGCACTCCGGCCGCCGTCATGATCTGCGTGAACATGGGGGCAGTCTGGCACCCGGCGCCCGCCCCTCGTCGCCCGGTTCGGCCACTGTGCCCGTGGCTGCGTAGGGGGAGCGAACGCAGCCACGCCTCAGGAGCGCCGACTCCTCTGAGACGGCCCCCGGCGCGGACGCCGGACGGCCGGGCACCGTGGAAGCACCCATACTCTGAACTCCCTTGCCATACCGGCAAGTTGCGTCGTTCGTGCATCGTATGGTGGCCGCATGAGCAGCGAGCGCGCAGAGGGCGGGGCGCCCTCATCGGCGAGGGCGAGCGTGACGACGGGAGCGCTGGCGAGGCACTTGGGTGTCTCGCCCACGACGCTCCGCTCCTGGGACCGGCGGTACGGGGTGGGTCCGGCGACGCGGGCCGACGGCGCCCACCGACGCTGGACACCGAAAGACATCGCCGTCCTGGAGGAGATGTGCCGGCTCACGGCGTCGGGCGTCGCCCCCGCCGAGGCGGCCCGCACCGCGCGGAACGCCGGGACTCCGCCGTCGGGCACCCGGCCTCCCGCTGCCGCGCACCCGGACCCGACACCCGCGGACATCCGACGGGCCCGCCGCGGTCTGGTCCGGGCGGCCGTCCGCCTCGACTCCCCCGCCGTGGACCACCTGCTGTACGCGACGATCGAGCGGCACGGCCTCGTCCTCGCGTGGGAGGAGCTCATGGTCCCGGCCCTGCACGCGGTGGGCCGCAAGTGGGAGTCGTCCGGGGACCGCTACGTCGAGGTGGAGCACCTCCTTTCGTGGCACGTCCAGACAGCGCTGCGCCGGGTGACACCGGCGACGGCGGCGACCGACCCGGCGCCCGCCGCGCCCGTCCTGCTGGCCTGCGTACCCGGCGAGCAGCACTCACTCGCCCTCGACGCGCTCACCGCCGCGTTGTCCGAACGCGGCCACCCCTTCCGCATGTTCGGCTCGGCCGTACCGGTGCCCGCGCTGACCGCGGCCGTACGGCGGATCGGCCCGAGCGCCGTGGTGCTCTGGTCCCAGGCCCGCTCCACCGCGAGCGTCCCGCTGGCGCAGCACGTGTCGTCCACCCGCTGGGGCGTGAAGGGCGCGCGCGGCCGTCCGGCGATGATCCTCGCGGGCCCCGGCTGGGCGGGGCAGCCGGTGAAGGGGGCACGCCGCCCCCTGCTTCTGCACGAGGCCCTGACCGCACTCACCGGGCTCTCCGCCCGCTCGACTCCTACCGCCGCGACACCAGATCCTCCGTGAGGTGATGCAGTCGCAAGGCGGCTTCCGGGTCGAACGGCTGCCCTTTCAGGGGTAGTTGGCGGCTCCCGCGATGCGCGGTGAACCCCGGACCCGGCGGCTCGTCGAGGAGGCGCGCCATCGGGGCCACGGCCTTGGCCACCGGGGTCGCGAAGAGCGCGAAGCCCGCCTTGGTGAGGGCGCGCAGCGGCTGCGGCAGATGGGCGGGCTTGCCGGTCGCTACGACGCCGGGGTGATAGCCGATGTAGCTGATCCGCGTGTCGGCGTGCACGAAGGGGAAGGCCACACCGAGCAAGTCGTTGGCCCGGAAGGACTGCAGGGTGGCCTTGGTTCCGCTGTGGCGGCGCGTCAGTTGCAGGTCGTCCCAGTACATGCGGCCCAGCGGCACGCCGGGGGTGCCGACGTTCATGATGACGGGGCGGGGTGCCGCCTCCAGTAACGCGCGCAGGCCGTGACCGAGCGCGTACCGGCTCAGGTAGGAGAGGGCGAAGCTGTGCTCGAACCCGTCGGGGGTGACGGTGCGCGGGCCGAAGAGCCGGTAGCGCTGGGCGCACAGGACGAGTTGATCCACGACTGAGCAGCTGCTCCGGACGGCCTCGACGAGCTCCCCCGTCGCGTCGACCGAGGTGAGGTCGACCTGCAGGAAACGCGCACGGTCTCCGGCCGACAGCGCCCCCGCCTCCGCGAGCCACGCCTCGCCCTTGTCCGGTGTGCTGCCCACGACGAACACGCGGGCACCCTCCCGCAGGTGGTGCAGGGCAAGTCCCTTGCCGATGCCGTCGGTTCCTCCGGTGATGACCACGGTCCGCATGACTGGTCCCCTCCCGCCTCGATGCGGATAACACATATCCGCTTACGCCAGGACCGTAGCACGAAGCGGATATGCTCTATCCGGATACGATCGGGCCGATCACGGCATACGAAGGGGGCCTTCATGGGAGACGGCGGCATGGGAGGCGATGACACGGGAGGCAACGGCTCGCGGGAGGCCGGGCGTCCGGCAGCCGCGGGGAGGCGTCCGCTGCGGCGCGACGCCGAGGACAACCGTCGGCGCATCCTCCAGGCGGGCCGGGAAGTCTTCGCAGCCAGGGGACTTCAGGCCACGCTCAACGATGTCGCCCACCACGCCGGGCTCGGCGTCGGCACCGTCTACCGGAAGTTCGCCGACAAGCAGTCGCTCGCGGAAGCCGTCTTCGGCGAAGAGCTCGACGAGATCGCGGCGATGGCACGGGAGTCCCTGGACGGCTCCGACGCCTTCGCCGCCCTGGCCGACTTCCTGGAAAGGGCGCTGGCCAGGGCCTCGGCCAACCGCGGCCTGCGGGAACTGATGCGCCAGGGCATGGTCGAGGGCACCGACCTCGCCCGAGCTCGGCGGGAGATCGCCTCGCACTGCGAGGCCCTCGTGGAGCGGGCGCGCGGCCAGGGGGCGCTGCGCGCCGGGGTGACCGCGGCCGACATCGCCCCCGTCGCCGCGATGATCGACGCCGTCATGACCCTGGAGGACGGGCCAGGACCCGAGCCCTGGCGGCGCTACCTGACGATCATCCTCGACGGCCTCCGCGCCCATCCGCACCAGGGGCGCCTGCCGGGCCGGTAGCCGTACGCGGCCCGGCAGCCGCATCCTGCCTAGTAGTCGTACGGCTTCGTCTTGTTCCAGTTGGTGACGTCCGCGCTGGTCCAGGTGAACTTCGAGGGGATGCCCTTGCCGTCGAAGGCCGCCTGGTCGGTGCCAGGGCCGGTGTCGCCGGTGCGGTCGCGCAGGGCGATGCTCAGGTCGCCCGAGGTGTGGGTCCTGGTGGACTCGGTGAAGAGGTTCACGGCCGAGTACACCTTGGCGCCGGGGCGCACCGTGATGCGGGCGGCGCCGCCCGGGGCGTCCTTGGCGGAGTGGGGCAGCACCTTGGTCGTGTCGCCGAGCATCACCGAGGGGTAGGAGGTCACCCAGCACGGTGTGGCGTCGGCGTTCGTCGCGGTGATGAGCAGGTGCTCGCCCTGCTGCTTCGCGAAGCGGTGCACCACCGAGTAGGACATCTCGTCGCCGTTGCACTGACGGGTCGCGGTGGCCTTGGCCTTGACCGTGCCCTGCGCGGCGGCGCTCGCCTTGCCGACCGTGACGCTGTCGGTCCCCGCGTCGACGGAAGCGCCCTCGACCGCGCCGGTTCCCGTCTCGACGGTCCTGGTGGTGGCGGTCTTCGCGTCCGCCTTGTCGCCGCCGTCAGCACCGCCGCAGGCGGCCAGGCCGAGGGCGAGGGTGGCGGTGGTGCCTGCCAGGACTGCGGTGCGGATGCGGTGCGTGCGCATGGTGGTGCTCCCCGATTGGGTGGTGCGGTGGTCGCCGCGGCGGTATGTCGCGGTGTGACTACCTTGACAGGATCTGCTGGCGTCGCGATCACGCACCGCTGACGTTCCGCTGACGTCCACTGACAAGGCCGCGCCGAGCCCTGCGCACGACCCTGGAGAAGGTGCCGCGCAGGACTCCCTCCGTCATGCCCCGACGGCGAGCCTCGCCCGCGCCGCGTCGCGTCGCGCGCGGTACGCGTCGTCGTCCGTCACCCGGAGCAGCGCCCCGAGCGCCCGCACCGCCCCGTCGTCGTACCCGGCCGCCTCCGCGTCGCGCGCCGCCTCGTCCAGGCAGCGGACGCCCTCGATCTCGTCGCCGAGGCCGACCAGGGCCTCACCGGCCGCCGCGAGCAGCAGCGCCCGGGTCGACGCGGGGGCGTCCGGGGCCTGGAGGGAGCTGGCCTCGGTCGCGGAGGCCAGCGCCGACTGCCACTGCTTGGCGTCGAGTTGGTGCCGCGTCAGGTGATAGAGGGCGAGGCGTTCCGTGTGGCGTTCGCCCGTCGCGCGGGCTATGTCCACGGCGCGCAGGCATCCTTCGGCGGCCTCTTCCACGTCGCCGAGCGCGGCCTGCGCCAGGGAGAGGTTGATCAGCGCGGTGGCCTCGCCGCCCGGGTCGCCCGCGCGGGCGGCCAGTTCCGGGGCCTCCTCCAAGTGGGGCAGCGCCTCCGCCGTGTGGCCCTCCTCGGTCAGGACCCAGCCGAGAAGCGCGAGGACGCGCGACTGGGCGTACGCGTCGGAGTCGGCCCGCGCCGCGGCGAGCGCCGTGTACAGGAGCGGGGTCCAGCCGTCGAGGACCCGCCACACCATGAGAGGCCACAGCGCGAGGACGAGCCGCCAGGTCCTGCCGTGCAGCCCGGCCGCGTCCGCGGCGCCCGCGGCGAGGATGAGGTCCTCGCGTTCGGCGGCGTACCAGTCCATCGCGGCATCCCTGCCGTCGAACTCCCGCACCTCGGCGGGCGGATGGAAGTCACGGGGCAGCTCGAAGCACGGTTCGCCGTCCTGCTCGGCGGCGCGGGCCGCGGCGAGCCCGGTGGCGATGTAGTGGTCGAGCACGCGCGGCAGGGCGTCGGGCCCGGCGTCCATGCCGCGCGCGTAGAGGCGTACGAGGTCGTGCAGCGTCCAGCGGCCCGGGGCGCTGTGCGTCAGGAGGTGGGCCGCGGCGAGCTGGTCGAGTGCCGCCTCCGCGGCGGCCGGGGTGGTGCCCGCGAGGGCGGCGGCCGCGCGGCGGTCGACGCGGGTGCCGGGGTGTCGGCCGAGGTGGGCGAAGTGGTGCGCGGCGCCGGGCGGGAGGCGGCGCACGGACAGTTGCAGGGCCGCGCGCACCCCGGTGTCCTCCGCGTCGAGGAGGCTGAGCCTGCGCGTCGCGTCGGACAGTTCGTCCGCCATGGCGGCGAGCGTCCAGTGCGGCTGGTCGGCGAGGCGGGCCGCGGCGACCCGCAGGGCGAGCGGAAGCCCGTCGCAGAGCCTGGCGAGGCGGCGCGCGGCGATCGGCTCCGCGTGCACCCGCTCGGGCCCGAGCACCGCGGCGAGCAGCGCTGCGCTGTCCTCGTCGCCCAGGACACCGAGCGGCACGGGCCGCGCCGCGTCGGAGGCGATGAGGCCGCTCAGCCGGTGGCGGCTGGTGACGACGGTGACGCAGTCGGCCCCACCGGGCAGCAGGGGCCTGGCCTGTTCGGAGGAGCGCACGTTGTCGAGCACGACGAGGATCCTGCGCTCTGCGGTCAGCGAGCGGAACAGGGCGGCGGCGCTGTTCACCGACTCGGGTATCCGGCGCGGCGGGACTCCGAGCGCCAGCAGGAACTCCCGCAGTACGTCCAGCAGTTCGGGCTCGCCCGTCTCGCTGAAGCCGCGCAGGTCGACGTGGAGCCTGCCGTCGGGGAAGCGGTCGCGCTCGCGGTACGCCCAGTGCACCACGAGGGAGCTCTTGCCCACCCCCGCGGGCCCGGTGACCAGACAGACGGGCGCCTCACCGGAGGCCGCCCCCGACAGTGCGGCGAGCTCGGCGGCGCGGCCGTGGAATCCGCGCGGCGCACGCGGCAGCAGGTCGACGGGGGCCGTGGTGACGACGGGCCCCGACACGTCGGCGGGCGCGGTACGGGCCGCCGCCCCGCCCTGCTCGCCCACCGGGGCAGCGCCATCGCCCCCGCCCTCGTCCTCCTCGTCGTACTGCCCGCGCAGGGCCAGGGCGTACGCCTCCGCGAGCTCACGTCCGGGGTCGACCCCCAGTTCGTCGGCGAGCAGTCGCCGGGTGCGGTGGAAGCAGTCGAGCGCCTCCGAGCGCCTGCCCGCCCGCCGCAGCGCGGTGACCAGCGCGGCGGAGAGCGATTCGCGCAGCGGATGGGCGCCCGTCTCGGCGCGCAGCACCGCGGCGGCGCGGGAGTGCTCACCCAACTTGCCGTACCCCAGGGCGAGTTGCTCGACGGCGGACAGGCGGAGTTCCTCCAGGGCGCCTGCCGCGGCCTGGAGCGGCGGGCTGGGGAAGACGCCGTTCAGCGCGGGCCCCTGCCACAGCGCGAGGGCCTCTTGGTACATGACGACGGCGTCGCCCACCGAGCGCTGGCCGCGAGCCAGGGTGACCAGTTCCTCGAAGCGGTGGGCGTCGAGCAGGCTCTCGGGCATCCGCAGCGCGTAGGCCGCGCCCTGGGTGGCCAGCTCCACGCCGTACATCGCCGCGTCCGCCGTCTCCAGGAGGGTCCGCAGGTGCGACACGTGTCCCTGGATGACGCTGCGGGCCCTCGGCGGCGGTTCCTCGTCCCACAGGGCGGCGGTGAGCTGGTCGACGGGGACGGGGAAGTTGGGCCGCAGGAGCAGCGCGGCGAGCAGGCTGCGCCGCTTGGCAGGACCGAGCGCGAGGTCACCGGCCTCGGTGGCCACGGACACCGATCCGAGCAGCCGGAACTCCACGAATCCTGCACCTCCAGAAGCGAAAGATCGACAGTTTATCGTCAGCCGTCGGAGGGCGCGGTGGTGCGGCGCCGGCGGATCAGGTACCGGTCACCGGTACCGGTACCTGATCCGGGCCGTGGAGGAGGCGCGTGCCGGTCAGTGGCCGACGCGGTCGAGCGTCACGACCTCGTCGGCCCCGGCGAGGCCCGCGCGTTCATGGGTGACCAGGAGGGTGGTGCGGCCCCGGGTCGCGTCGAGGATGTCGGCGAGCACGTCGGCCGCCGTGTCGGGGTCGAGTCCCTCGGTGGGTTCGTCCAGGACGAGGACGGGCGGGTCCGCGAGCAACGCGCGGGCCAGGAGCAGGCGTCGCCGCTGGCCGCCCGACATCGTGGCGCCGTCCCCGCCGACGAGCGTGTCCCAGCCGTCGGGCAGCGCCTCGATCCACTCCAGGATCCTGGCCCTGCGCGCCGCCTCGCGCAGCTCCGCCTCGCTCGCGCCGGGGCGGGCGAGGAGGAGGTTGGCGCGGAGGGTGGCGTGGAAGACGTGTGCGTCCTGGGTCATGCCGGTGATCAGGCCGCGCACGTCCGTGCCCGCGCAGTCGCGCAGCTCGCGCCCTGCGACGCGGATGCTTCCCGCCTCGTACGGGACGAACCGCATGAGCGCCGCGACCAGCGTCGACTTCCCCGAGCCACTGGCGCCGACGAGTATGACCCTGCGCCCCGGCGGCAGCCGCAGGCTCACGCCGTCCAGGGCCGGGGGCGCGTCGGGGTGGTGGCGGACCCGGAGGCCGGTGATGTCCACGCCGACCAGGCCCTCGGTGGGCAGCGGTGCCGGGTCCGAGGGTTCGGCGACTGGGGGCGGCGTGTCGAACACGTCGGCCAACCGGCTCGCGGACGCCCGCACTTCGGCCAGTCGGCGCGCGGCGGCGGGCAGGGGCACGAGGGCCTCGAAGGCGACCAGGGCAAGGACCGCGAGGACGGTGAGGCGTACGGCGGGCAGCACGCCGTCCGCGTGGGCGCGCAGCGCGAGCCAGGTGACACCGGCCGTCGCGGCGGCCTGGCACAGCAGCACCACGGCGGACGCGAGTGACGTGGCCAGGGCGCCCCGGCGCTCCAGCGCGGCGATGCGGGATGCGGCGCGGCGGGCCCGGTCGTGGGTTCGGTCCCTGGCGCCGTACGCGGCGAGGTCCGCCGCTCCCTCCGTCAAGTCGTCCGTGAGTGAAGCGAGTTCGGCCCGCACTCCCTTCTCCGTACGTCCCGTGCGACGGGACAGCGCGAGCACCAGCGCGGGCACCAGGAGCCCGGCGGCGACGAGGAGCAGCCCGAGCAGCACGCCCGCCTGCGGCAGGAGCGCCAGGGCGGTGCCGGTGGCGGCCGCGGCGACCGCGCAGGCGGCCGCCACCGGGATCAGGACCCGCAGGAGCAGGTCCTGGGCGGCGTCGACGTCGTCGACGAGCCGGGTCAGGAGGTCACCGCTGCGGAAGGCGGGAGTGCCCGCGGGGGCGAGCGGCACGAGCCCCTCGTACACCCGGGTGCGGAAGCCAGCGACGGCCCGGAGCACCCCGTCGTGACCGAGGAGCCTGTCGGTGTAGCGGAGCGCTCCGCGCCCGAGGGCCAGGGCGCGCACGGCGACGATCGCGAGGCTCACCGAGGCGAGCGGGGGCTGTTCGGCGGCGCGGGTGATCAGCCAGGAGGCGGTGGCCATGAGCGCGGCTCCCGCCAGGTCGCTGCCCGCCGCGGCGAGCGCGGCGGGCAGCAGCCTGCGCCAGTACGGGAGGAGGTGGCGCAGGAGGCGGAGGGTGGGGTGCCGCGGAGTGTGCGACCGGGTCGAGAGCGGCGACGTGGGAGCGACTGCCGTGCGGGACGTCATGAGGTCACCAGGCTTTCCGCGGGCGCCGGTCCGGGGGCGGTGGCGGGGTCGGGGTCGGGGTCAGGATCGAGCGCGCGTTCTGGGTCGCGTGTGCGTTCGAGGTCGGGTGCGAGTTCGGGGTCGAGCGCGGGTACGGGGCCGAGCGCGGATTCGACCGCAGGGCCCGTTGGCGCCAGGCCGCCCTCCCGTACCGTGACGACCCTGTCCGCGTGTGGCAGCAGACTCGTCCGGTGGGCGACCACGATCGACGTCCGGCCGCGCATCAGGTCGACGGTGGCGCGCGTCACGGCGGCCTCGCTCTCGGGGTCGAGGTGAGCGGTCGGCTCGTCCAGGAGCAACACGGGCGCGTCCTTGAGGAACGCGCGGGCCAGGGCGATCCGTTGGCGCTGGCCCGCCGACAGCCCGGCACCGTGTTCACCGAGGACCGTGTCGTACGCGAGAGGCAGCTCCGCCACGAAGCGGTCGGCGCAGGCGGCGCGGGCGGCCCGACGCACCTCGGCGTCGCTCGCGCCGGGCCGTCCGAGGCGGATGTTGTCGGCGACCGAGATCGCGAACAGGTGCGGGCGCTGCGGCACCCAGGCCACGTGGGCGCGCCAGGCGTCGAGGTCGAGCTCCGCGAGGCCGGTGCCGCCGACGGTGACCCTGCCACGGGCGGGGCTCGCGAAGCCGAGGAGCAGGGCGAGGAGGGTGGACTTGCCCGCGCCGCTGGGGCCGACCAGGGCCACGTGTTCGCCGGGGGCGACGGAGAGGGAGACGCGGTGGAGGGCGGGCTCGGCGCGGCCGGGGTACTGGACCGTGACGCCGTCCAGGCACAGCGTCGCCGTACGGGGGTCGGGGACCGGCAGGTCGGTGGCCTGGCCGCCCGGGGCACCGGGCCCGCGCCGCCCCTCCTGCTCCTCCTCCCCCTCGTCGAGGATCGCGAAGACCCGTTCGGCCACCGCGACGCCCTCCGCGCTGTCGTGGAAAGCCGCACCCGCGGCGCGCAGCGGCAGATACGCCTCGGGAGCGAGGAACAGGACGACCAGCGCCGTACGGAGATCTACGTCGCCGTGCAGCAGCCGCAGCCCGACCGGCACGGCGACCAGTGCGACGGAGAGGGTCGCGACCGTCTCCAGGACGAAGGAGGAGAGGAACGCCACGCGCAGCGTCCGCATGGTGGCCCGTCGGTGGGCGTCGGCCATTTCGCCCACCACCCGGCTCTGGTGCAGCTCGCGGCCGAACGCGCGCAGGGTCGGCAGTCCGGCCACCACGTCGAGGAAGTGGCCGCCGAGCCGGGCGAGCAACTGCCACTGCCGTGCGGTGCGTCGGGCCGTGTGCATGCCGACCAGCGCGCCGAAGACGGGAATCAGCGGCAGCGTCACAACGATGATCAGCGCCGAGGTCCAGTCGGTCCACAGCAGCCAGCCGACGACGGTGAGGGGCACCACCGCGGTGGCCGCCATCGTGGGCAGATAGCCGACGACGTACGGATCGACGGCGTCGACGCCACGCGTCAGCAGCGTCACCGTCTCCCCGTGGCGGCGTGCCGCGAGGCGCTGGGGCCCGGTGCGCCGGAGCCGGTCGGTGACCTTGTCGCGGAGCGTGCGCTTGGTCTCGGCCGCGGCGCGCTGCGCGAGTCCGCCGCGGGCCCAGGCGAGGAGCGCGCGCAGCGCCATGACGGCACCGAGTGCGGCGAGCGGACCGGTCCGTGGCGGCTGCCCCGCGAAGCCGTCGGCGAGCACGGTCGCGAGCAGCACCGCTTGGGCGACGACGAGTCCGCCGCCGACCAGGGCGAGCACCGTGGAGTACGTCATGTGGCGCCTCAGCACGGGGAGTTCGCGCATCAGGCGGCGTTCGGCGGGCTTCATCCCGGGCCCCTCTCGTCGCGTGCCGTGGCTGTCAGAAGTAGCTGGGGTGACGTCGGCCCGTCCGCCCCCGGAAGGCCCACCAGCTCCAGGACTGGTACGCGAGGATCACCGGGACCACCAGGACCCCGAACACGCTCAGGATCTTCAGCGTGGCGTCGTCCGTGACGGCGTCGTCGATGGTCAGGCCGGTGCCCGCCGAGCTGGTCAGGACGTAGGGGTAGTGACCCGCGCCCACGAGCAGCACGGGCAGCGCGGTGGCGCAGCAGGTGGCCGCGAACGCCCGGATGCGGTGTCCGCGCGAGAAGGACCACCAGGCTCCGGCGAGCGCCGCCACGAAAAGGGCGGCGACGACCGCCGAGGTGGCGCGGTTCGTCATCGAGGCGCCCGCGCCGAAGAGCGTCAGGAGCAGCGCGAGCGAGCCCACGGCGGCGACGCCGGTCAACAGGCTCAGCGCCACGTGGCGTGCCTTCTCGGCGAGTTCGGGCGTCGAGCGCAGCGCGACGAAGCCCGCGCCGTGCGCCGCGAAGAGCAGTGCGGTGCTCACCCCGCAGGCCAGCACGAACGGTGAGGACACCGCGTCGAAGCCGATGTGGAAGCTCCCGTCGGGCCGCCGCGGCACACCGTGCAGGAGCAGTCCGACGATGAGCCCCCAGCACAGTGCGGGCAGCGCGCCGCCGACCACGATCAGGGCGTCCCACCACCGTCGGCCACCGGCGGTGCGCGAGCGGCCGCGCAGTTGGACGGCGGCGTTGCCGAGGACCAGGCCGACGAGGATCGCCACGATCAGCGGGTACAGACCGGACAGGAGCGTGCCTTCCAGGTGCGGGAAGGCGCCGAACAGGACGCCGGTGAAGGCGACGAGCCAGACCTCGTTGCCCAGGAAGAACGGCGCGATGGCGTCGAGGGCGGCGTTCCTGTCGGGGCGGGTCTCCCGGTCGTCGCCGAGGTAGGGATGCAGCATCTGCACGCCGTAGTCGTATCCGCCGAGCACGAAGTACCCGGCGAGGAGCAGGCCCAGGAGGGCCAGCCAGAGGGTCTCCAGACTCATCTCGTTCAACTTTCCGTGACACGTGACGGGGGGAGTTCATCCGCGCGGGCATGGGCCCGCGGCGGTTCAGAAGGCCGGGAGCGGCTGCTTCTCGCCGTCGGGGAGCGGTTCGGTGGCGCCGAGCTGGGTCGCCTCGGGGCCGCGGCGGGCGAAGCGTGTGATCAAGGTCCAGTTCGTCACGGCCAGCGCGAGGAAGATGGCGATGAACACGGCGCAGGACACCGCGAACGCGGCCGTGCCGACCTGGGAGAGCGCGTCTTCCACCGTCAACTCGCCGTAGACGAGCCAGGGTTGGCGCCCGACCTCACGCACGACCCAGCCGCCCGCGGACGCGACGAAGGGGAACGGGATCGTCGCCACCAGGACCCAGGAGGCCCAGCGCCAGCGCATCAGCCGGTCCTTCCACAGCAGGACGAGAGCGATGAACGTGATGGTGGAGACCGTGTTGCCGATGATCGTCATGACGTCCATCGAGATCCGGACGGTGTCCTGCCAGGGCACGTAGTCGCCCGGGCCGTGTTCCGCGACCAGCCGCGCCTGTAGCTCGGCGACGCCGCTGTTCTCCAGGACCGCGTGCTTCATCGGCTGGGTCCGCTCGATCACGGGCCGCTGCATCTCGCCGACGATGACGACGAAGAAGGAAGCGATCGTGGACACCCAGAGCCCCAGACGCAGGGATCCCCGGAACAGCTCGGTCTCCTCGGTGCCCTTCAGGAAGTGCCAGGCGCTGATCCCGGCGATGAAGACACCGCCCGTCGTCAGCGCGGCGAGCGCGATGTGGAAGAGCGCGACCAGAGCGCTGGAGTTGGTGAGCAGCGCGCCGAAGTCGGTCAAGTAGGCGGCTCCGTCGCGCACTTCGTAGCCGACGGGGTGCTGCATGAAGCCGTTGGCGACCATGATCCAGTACCCGGAGGCGTACGCGGTCAGGGCCACCAGCCAGATGAGCGTGACGTGCACGCCTCGGCGCAGACGGCCCCAGCCGAAGATCCACATGCCGAGGAAGGTGGACTCGGCGAAGAAGGCGATGAGGGTTTCGAGTGCCAGAGGCGCGCCGAAGACGTTGCCCGCGAACTTGCTCAGGCCGCTCCAGCTCAGGCCGAACTGGAACTCCATGACGAGGCCGGTGACGATGCCGACCGCGTAGTTGATGACGTAGAGCTGACCCCAGAAGCGGGTCATGCGCTCCCGGACAGCTCTCTTGGCGGGATCACGGGTGAACGCGGCCCTGGTGTGCATGATCGCCACCAGGGGGACGAGCCCCATGGTGAGGATCACGAACAGCCAGTGGATGCCGGTCGTGGCCGCGAACTGGAGTCGGGCCAGATCCGCAGCGCTCATGGTGCGACCTTCCTGGGAATCGGGGGCGGAGGGGGCGGAGGTCGGGGTCAAAAGTCGGAAGTCGGAAGTCGGAAGTCGGACGAGGCTGCCGCTTCGCGTGTGCAGGTGATGGGCTCGGCCGCTACCCCTCACCTGTGCGGTGGCCTCGACGACGACCGTAGAGAGAACCGCTGATGCATTTCCAAGACCGGTTCAGCCATGTGAAGATGCCCCGGAAGGCATAAGTGAAGGTGGACCGTGGATCTTCTGCAGTTGCGCTACTTCCAGGCAGTGGCCCGTTACGAGCACATCAGCCGTGCCGCCGAGGAGCTGCGCGTCGCCCAGCCGTCGCTGAGCCGCACCATCGCGCGCCTGGAGGCCGATCTCGGCACCCCGCTCTTCGACCGGCAGGGCCGCCGCATCCGGCTCAACCAGTACGGCACGATCTTCCTGCGTCACGTCGAGCGCGCCCTGAGCGAACTCGACGACGGCCGAAGGGCCCTGGCCGACGCCCGCGACACGGGTCTCGGCCGCGTCAGCGTCGCCTCCGAGACCCTCCTGACGGTCAGCCCTCTGCTCGGCAGCTTCCGGGCCACCTACCCCCGGGCCGACGTGCGCCTCTACCAGTCGAACGCCGAGGAGATGGACCGTCAACTGCGCGCGGGCGAGGTCGACTTCTGCGTGGCGTCACAGCCGCTGAACGGCGCGAACCTGGACTCGATCGAGCTCGCCCGCGAGGAGGTGCTGCTCGCGGTGCCGTACGGGCACTGGCTCGACGGGCGGGAGAGCGTGACGATCCGCGAGATCGCCGACGAGCCGTTCGTCAGTACGCGGCGGGGACACTGGCAACGAGCGCTCCTCGACCGGCTGTTCGAAGCCGAGAGGCTCACACCGCTGCTCTCCTGCGAGGGCAACGAACCGGCTGCCAGCCAGAACATGATCAGCGCGGGCCTCGGCATCGGTCTGATCCCGGCGATCTCCCGCCAGGCCGGGACCGAGACACGTGTGCCGGTCGCCTGGGTGCACGTCGACGCGCCCGACTGCAGCCGGGTCCTCAGCCTGGTGTGGAACCGCGACACCTATCTGTCCGAAGCGGCCGTGAAGCTAAGGGAGTTCATCACCAGCAGGCCGCTGATGACACACCGCCTGCCCGTCCCCCGCCACGAAGGCGCCCCGCATCCGGCCTGACACCCAGGACCCGTGAGCACTCGCCGGACCCGTGCTGGCGCGCGGGAAACTCTTTTGGTACGTTCCAACGCGCTGCCACAGCTCCGGTCCAGGACGTCGCGTGTCCCGACGGCCGGTGCGCGGCCGCGAGTCGGCAGGGGTGTCGCGTCCCCCGCAAGCCGTCCACCATCGGCCACCGGCCACTCGTTCCCACGCTCCACACCACCATCTGCCCGGCCGTCCCCGCCCCGGTGCGCCCTGCCGCCCTTCCCGGGCCCCGCGCGCCGCCGCCCGGACGCCGTCGAGGAGTTCCCTCATGCCCAAAATCACCTACGTGTCCGTCGACGAGACCGCGCGGACCATCGAAGTGCCCGTCGGCACGAGCGTCATGCGCGGCGCCGTCTTCAACGACGTCGACGGCATCGTCGCCCAGTGCGGCGGCAACGCGCAGTGCGCCACCTGCCACGTCTACGTGGACGAGGCGAGCGCCGACCGACTGGACGCCGCCCGGCCCGACGAGGACCACATGCTCGACTTCACCGCGTCGCCGCGCCGGGACACCAGCCGCCTGAGCTGCCAGCTCACGGTGACCGAGGACCTGGACGGCCTGATCGTCCACCTCCCGGAACGGCAGAACTGATGGCACCCGGCACGCCGCCCGCGTCCGTCGTCATCGTCGGCGCGGGACAGGGCGGCTTCCAGACCGCGGCGTCGCTTCGCGAGTACGGCCACACGGGGCGCATCACCCTCATCAGCGCCGAGGACGCCCTCCCCTACGAACGCCCGCCCCTGTCCAAGGCGTTCCTCAAGGACGACACCTACCTGGAGGGCGGCGCCCCGTTGTGGCTGCGGCCCGCCACCTACTACGTGCGCCAGGACATCGACCTGGTCGCGGGCACCGTGACAGCCCTCGACCGGGCCGCGCGCACGGTCCGACTCGCCGACGGCTCCGCGTACGCGTACGACCATCTCGTGCTGGCCACCGGGGCGCGGCCGCGCACCCTCGGCGTGCCGGGCTCCGGGCTGCGCGGCGTGCACACCTTGCGCACCGCGCGGGATGCCGCCGCGCTGCGGCAGTCGCTCGGCGCCGCACGGCGCGCGGTCGTGGTGGGCGCGGGGTTCATCGGGCTCGAATTCGCCTCGGTGGCACGGGAATCGGGGTGCGAGGTGACGGTCGTCGAGGCGTGCGACCGGCCGCTCGCGCGGGCCGCGTCCGCCCGCACCGCCGCGTACTTCGCCCGGCTGCACCGCGACGCGGGCACCCGGTTGCTGTGCGGCCACGGGGTCGCGGCGGTGCACGGCAACGGCCGCGGGGGCGTGTCGGAGGTGGAGCTCACCGACGGCCGACCGCTCCCCGCCGACCTGGTCCTGACCGGCGTCGGCGTCACCCCGAACACCGAACTGGCCGCCGCCGCGGGGCTCGTGGTGGACGGCGGCATCGCCGTGGACTCCCGGCTCCTGACCGACGATCCGCGCATCTCGGCCGTCGGGGACTGCGCGGCGTTCCCTCAGGTGCGTTCCGGGAACCGGCTGCGGCTCGAATCGGTGCAGAACGCCGTCGGCCACGCCCGGCTCGTCGCCGAGCGGCTGACCGGGGCGCCGTCGTCCCGCACGTACGACGAACTGCCCTGGTTCTGGAGCGATCAGTTCTCGACGACCTTGCGGATCGCGGGAGTTGACGAGCGGCACGACGCCGAGGTGGTGCTCGGCGAGGGCCCCGACGCGTTCTCGGTACTCCTCTTCGACGGGGACGAGCTGAGCGCGGTCGAGTCGGTCAACCGCACCGGCGACCACCTGGCGGCCCGCCGACTCCTCTCCGAGCGCGTGCCGTTGGGACCTGGCGAGGCGTCCGCTCCGGGATTCACCCTCAAAAAGCACCTCGCGGCTCGACGGAGAGGAGCGGCCGTGCCCTTCGACTGAGTGCCCTTCGACTGAGTGCCCTCAGGTCATGCGCCGGAGCGGGCGAGCCGGAAACCCACGTCGTCGACCTGGAAGGTGGGGTGGCTGCGGCGGCGTACGGAGGCGCGGCAGCTCCACTGCTCGTCGAACCATCCACCGCCGCGCAGCACCCGGTACGAGCCGTAGACCTCGGCGTCGTAAACGTCCCAGCACCACTCCCAGACGTTGCCGAGCATGTCGTGCAGGCCCCACGGGTTGGGCAGCCTGCCGCCCACGGCGTGGGCCCGCTCCCCCGAGGTGTCGCGGTACCAGGCGATCTCGTCGAGCGGGCCGTAGCGCGGTCCGCTCGTACCTGCCCGGCAGGCGTGCTCCCACTCGGCCTCCGTGGGCAGCCGGTAGCCGTCGGCGGAGACGTCCCAGGTGACGCCCTCGCCTTCGGTGCCGATGCGGTAGGCGGGCCCGAAACCGTCGCGCAGCGACAACGCGTTGCAGAAGCGGACGGCGTCCCACCAGGAGACGCTCTCCACCGGCCGCTCCGCGTGGTCCGGCACCGGGACGCCGCCGACCTCTGCGTACAGGGCCCGGGTGACCGGGAACGTACCGAGTCGACAAGGCTCCACGTCGACCGTCCAGCTGCGTCGGGTACGCCGGTCGGACAGTGTGACCTGTCCGCCTGGCACCGCCGTCATCACCGTGGCCGTCACCGCGGTCGTCTCTCTCGGCGCGCTGTTTTCCATGATCAAGCGATCGTACCCGCGCCCCCTCGCTTGGTGACCACGTACCGGTCGATGACCAGGTGGTCGATCTCGGTCGCGAGGAAGCAGTCCAGCGCGTCCCTCGGTGAGCAGACGATGGGCTCGCCCGCCACGTTGAAGGAGGTGTTGAGGAGGCAGGGCACGTCCGTCAGGGCCGTGAAGGCGCCGAGCAGCGCGGCGAGTTCGGGGTTCTGGCGCGCGTCGACCGTCTGGACGCGCGCCGTGCCGTCGACGTGGCAGGCACCGGGGATGCGCTCCTGGTACTCCTTGCGCACCGGGAAGACGAACGTCATGTACGGGGACGAGGTCTTCTTGCCCATCTCGAAGACGCGCGGGGCCTCGGACTCCAGGACGACGGGCGCGAACGGGCGGAACGGCTCCCGGTGTTTGACCCGGAGGTTGATGATGTCCTTGATGTCGGGGAAGGCCGGGTTGGCGAGGATGCTGCGGCTGCCCAGGGCGCGCGGCCCGAACTCGGCGCGGCCCTGGAACCAGCCCACGACGTTCTTCTCCGCGAGCAGTTCCGCCGTCCGCTCGGCGACGGCCGCGGCGTCGGGCTCCCGCTGCCACTCGACGCGGTCGGCGTACGCCTCCAGGGCGTCGAGGATGCGGCCTTCGTCGTACGAGGGCCCGAGGTAGGGGGTGGTGACGGCGTCGGCGGGGCGGTTCCTGAGGCCCGCCGCGTACACCGCGGCGCCGATGGCGACGCCCGGGTCGCTGGCACCGAAGCTCACCTCCATGTCGGTGAACGACGACCTCTCCAGCATCTTCGTATTGGCCACGCAGTTGAGCGCGAGGCCGCCCTCGAAGAGCAAGGTGTCCAGGCCCGAGGCCGCACTCAGCGCCCGCAGCTGATGGGCGGTGACGGCCTCGACCATGTGCTGGGCCAGCCCCGCGACCTTGACGCGGAAGTCGAACTCCTCGCGCTTCTCGCTGTCGCCGCCGAAGATGCCGTCGAACAGGGCGCAGTACTCCTGGACGTCCGGGGGCACGGAGATCGTGTACGAGCCGTCCTCGTGCAGCCGCACGACGCGTTCGAGCAACGGGTTGTGCTGGGGCGGCGGGCCGTACGCGGCGAGGCCCATCACCTTGTACTCGTCGTTGTTCGGCACGAAGCCCAGGTAGCGGGTGATCCTGCCGTAGGCCACACCGAGCGAGCTCGCCATGTCGACGGTGCCCTCGTCGAAGCGCGTGACGACGCCGTCGCGCAGCTCGCCCATGACGGCCGACAGGGTCTCCGCCCGGCCGTCGCTCACCAGGAACGCGGCGTCGCCCCCGCCCGCCAGGTAGGCGCCGCACATCAGATGGGCCAGGTGGTGGGGAACCAGGGCGAGTTTGTTGGGGTCCAGCGGATGGCCCGTGCGCCGCACGAAGTCGCTGTACACGGCGTCCCTGCTGAGCATGCCGGTGTACAGCTCGCCGGTGCGTCGCAGGGAGTCGAACTTCGCCTCGACCGGCAGTTCGGCGTCGCATATCTTCGCGATCATCTCCTCGGCCACGGTCGGCGAGAAGCGCCACGGGAAGGCGAAGACGTCCACCTGGTCGAGGTCGACACCGGCGGAGTCCAGGCACCAGCGGATCGCCTGTGCCGGGAAGTCGGAGGTCTTCTTGATCCGGCTGAGCCGCTCCTCCTCGACTGCGGCGACCACCTCGCCGTCGATCACCAGGGCCGCCGCCGCGTCGTGCCCCACCAGGAGGTTGCGGCCGACACCGGTCGCCCCGTAGAGCCGTCCGAAGAGCTCCGCGCCCCTGGTGAACCCGTTGTAACCGAGCACGATCACTGGCCCTCAGCCTCCCAAGCACGACGGTCGCGGCGGAAGAGCACGCTACTGGGCGCCGGTACGGCAGGGATAGGTGTGACGCGTGGTCAGCATGTGATCAGTGGCAGCGCGTCGAAGCCGTGTTCCTGCCACAGCAGCCGCGATGCCTCCTCCGCGTAGGAGGTGACGGCCGGGTGGGTGTCGAAGAGGCGGGTCAGGTGCCGGGTGGTGTCGTACGGGGGCCACCCCGGGTCGCCGTGGGCGGCGAACGTCGTCCACGCGTCGCGGAAGCGCGCCGAGAGTTCCTCCGCCGCCGGGGATGCCTCGCCGAGCAGTGCGGTGGTCTGGCCGTGGGCCAGGTTGCCGAAGACGAGCGGTACGTCGAGGCCGTGGCAGGCGCCGAAGATGCCGTCCATGCCCGGTGCGGGCCAGGTCAGTTCGAACAGGTGGGCGCGGCCGCCGCCCTCGGTCTGGGCCCGCGCGAGATGGAGGGAGGGCATGCGGAACAGCCAGTCGGAGTTGACCAGTTCGTACAGCTCCTGCGGGCCCGCGGCCGGAAACGCCGCGCGGTAGCGTCGCGCACCCTCCGGCCCCGGCGCCAGGGCATCGAGGGCGCCCGCCGCCCGCTCCTCGGTCACCTCGCCGAGCAGGCCCTCCACGACGGTGAACAGCCGCTGCTCGTCGCGCGTGTGGCCGACGATCAGCGCGACGTCCCGGCCCGCACCGGCGGCCAGGGCCTGCCACGGCGTGGCGGGCAGGACGTCGCCGTCGACGACGGGGGCGAACGGGATCGTCCGGTACGCCGGTCGGCCCCAACGGCCCACCCACTGGCCGAGCTTGGCGGTGAGCGCGTCCCCCGCCGCGGCGAGCGTCGCCGGGTCCACGGCCGACAGGTCGCCGGTCGTGGGCCGGAGCCCCAGCTCGGACGCGCAGGCGGTGGCGATGTCCGCGGCGAGCTCCGGCGTGAAGAACGTGCCCGGCACGCTCTGGGCGACGGCCCCGCGGAAGAGCCCGCCCCCGTGCCCCATCGCGAGCAGCGCGGCGATCGAACCGCCGCCCGCCGACTGCCCGAAGACCGTGACCCGGTCCGGGTCCCCGCCGAAGGCGCGGATGTGGTCACGGACCCACTCCAGCGCGGTGACCTGATCGAGCAGGCCGCGGTTGTCCGGTGCTCCTTCGATACGGGCGAAACCCTCGATGCCCACGCGGTAGTTGAAGGTCACCACGACGACGCCGCCCTCGCGCGCCAGGCGGCCGCCGTCGTACTCGGGCAGGCCCGACATGCCGATCACGTACGCGCCGCCCTGGATCCACACGAGGACGGGCAGCCCCGCGCCGGGAGCCGCGTCGGGCGACCAGACGTTGACCGTCAGCCAGTCGTCGCCCGCCGACGCCCGCGCGAGCGCGTCCATCCCGAACACCCCTGCCTGCGGCGGAGGCGGCCCGAACGCGACCGCGTCGCGCGTGCCTCCCCCTCCGCGCACCGCCCTCGGTACGGCGAACCGCAGTGCGCCGACCGGCGGTTCGGCGTACGGGATCCCCCTGAAGACGGCCACGCCGCCCTCGCTGCTGCCGCGCAGCGCTCCGCCCGCGGTGCGGACCACCGGATCGGGCGGGGAGGGGGAAGGCTGCCGCTGCGGAGCGGTACCGGGCATCACGGCTCCCTCTCGGAAGAAGGCCATCGATCGGTCCTGGACTCGGTGCTCCCTCCAGTGCACCGGAAAGTCCGGGCGCGGGCGACCGATTAATCCTGGGCCGCGCCGGGTCGGCCGAGGCCCTCGCGCTCCGGCTGGTGCCCGGTCAGCGGGTGGCGCGCAGGAGGACGAGTGATCCGTCGTAGGTCGGCCGACTCCGCAGGTGGCCGAAGGCGTCGTCCCAGGCGCCCGACCCCAGGGCGCGGCGCAGCGAGGTGTCGAAGTCCTGGCGTGCGCGGTCGTCGACGAAGCTCCAGGCCGAGCAGGCCTGGCGGGCCGCGGGGTCCAGGAGGAGTTCGGGACGTCCGTAGTACGCCTCGTTGAAGCCGTCGGTGCAGTCCAGCGGGATGGGGACGGGCTCGACCGTGGTGGTGCCGCCGAGCGCGGCGGTGAGCAGGCGCAGGGGCGGGTAGCGGCGGGCCTCGGTCTCCAGGACGTCCGGGGCGTACTCGTAGAGCCAGAAGTCGCGCACGCGCGCGGGGTCGCAGGTCAGCACGGCGACGGGGCCGCGCGTGACCCGTCGCATCTCGCGCAGCCCGGCCGCGGCGTCGGACCACTGGTGGACGCTGAAGAGGGTCATCGACGCGTCGAACTCCCCGTCGGCGAAGGGGAGGTCCTCGGCGACGGCGTCGATCGCGGTGGCGAGCCTGGCCGGGCGCATGGCCCGCATGGCCAGGGACGGCTCGACCGCGGTGATCGCGTGCGCCTCGGTCTCGTAGGACCCGGTGCCCGCGCCGACGTTGAGGACGGCGCGGGCGTCGCCGAGCGCCCGGGCGATGACGTGGGCGATGCGCTCGTCCGGGCGGCGGTAGGACGCGTAGCCGGGGCCGAGGGAGCCGTAGTCGACGTCGCCGGCGCTGCCGTCGTGAGTGCGCATGACCATGGGAGACCTCGCCTTGTGGGTCTGCCGGGGCGTCGCCATCCGCGCCCCGAACAACGTCTCTCATCTTGCATCTGCCACGGTAAATCTCATAGGTGCCTGGCTGATGCTTGGCTGATCAGCCAATGAGTGCGGCATGTGCGTCGTCACGTTTGGAGGTTGTGTCGGCGGATTCCGCCCCGCCGCCGGGCGCGGTCACCGCAAGCCCTCGAACTCCTTGCCGACCGTGAGCGTCACGACGCCGGGCGCGGCGCCGGCGGAGTCCGCGGTCCGCGCGGTGGCGCGGACCCCGGGCAGGCGCGAGGCGAGCACCTCGGCCCGGCTCTTGGCGCCCTCGGGGTAGTCGATCGTGGTGGTACGCGAATCGGCGGGCGCGTTGTCGGTGGATTCGACCTTGAAGCCCGCGTCGCGGAGCTGCTCGGCGACCTCGGCCGCGCGGCCATCCTTGCCGGTGCCGTTGAGGACGCGGACGCTCACCGTCGAGGCGTAGACCGGCTCCTTCGCGGACTTCTCCAACTGCTTCTTCCTGTCCTTCCCGACCTCCTTGTCCCTGGCCAGGGAGGTGAACAGGTCGGCGGCCTGCGGGAACTGCCACATCACGTTCGCCTTGTCGGTGGGCACGTCGGCCTCGCGCGGGTAGTTCGGCACGGTGAGGAAGGTCAGCCGGTCCTCGGGGATGCCCTTGAGCTCGGAGGCGAGGCCGTAGAGCGGCTTGATCCCGGCCAGGGGCTTGTCCGTGGTGAGGGACTTGGTGGCGGACTGCAGGAAGTCGTAGAGGGACTTGGGGCTGGTCAGCTTGGACTGGGCCTTGGAGGCCAGCGCGTCCATGAACTCCTGCTGGCGGCCGATGCGTCCGAGGTCCGAGCCGTCGCCGACGCTGTAGCGGGTGCGTACGTAGCCGAGTGCCTTCTCGTCCTTCACCGTCTGGCAGCCCGCCTCCATGTCGAGGTGCGCCTTCTTGTCGTGGATCGCCTGCTCGGGGCAGACCTCGATGCCCCCGAGGGCATTGACCATGCCCTTGAAGCCCTGGAAGTCGACGGACATGAAGTGGTCCATGCGCAGGCCCGTGCGGGCCTCGACCGTCTTTATGGTGCAGGCCGCCGCGCTCTCGACGTCGCCGGTGCTCCCGCCGATCGAGAACGCCTCGTTGATCTTGAAGTGATGTGCGGCGGCCTTGCTTCCGTTGCCCTTGTCGCAGGTGGGGATCTGCACCCAGGAGTCGCGCGGGAAGGAGACGACGGTCGCCCACTTACGGTCGGCGGGGATGTGCACGACCATCAGCGTGTCCGACTGCATGGTCGTCAGGTTCTTGCCGTACTTGGAGTTGGCGCCGTCGCGGCTGTCCGAGCCGACGACGAGGATGTTCTTCGAGCCCGGACTGAGGTTCTCGGGGCGGTCACCGCCCAGCTTGCTGTCGACGTCCGCCGCGTGGATGTTGTTGTCGAGGTCCGTGTATATCCACGCGCCGATCCCGGCCACCGCGAGGATCAGTACCGAGAACGAGGCCGCGACCCAGAGCAGGATCCGCCCCCGCTTCGTCAGCCGGGTGGACCCGGCTTTCGGACCGCCCCGCGAGCCACCCCTCGCACGGCGCTGCGGAGCACCCCTCGAACCGCCCCGGCCCTGACCACGCCTGCGTGCGCCCGTCCCACCCACCCGCGAACCTCCAGATCTCACCCGTCACACAACTGTCGCACGGCATCACAGAACACCCGATCGAGTCGAATGCGGGAACTCTACAGTCATGTAGAAGTAAGTGATCCGGAGCCGCGTAGCATCCCTCTTCGGCGAAAATCACCAGGGGCAAGCTGTGGGCAACTTACCTGGGCATTCTGAAGGAGCGGCAGTGAACGGTGCGTCAGCGCACACGCGAGACGGACAGAAGCGGGCCAACCAGGCACCGCACGAAGGGACTCGGGGCGCCGGTACGCGGGACGCCGGGGCTCAGGACGCCTCGCCCCAGGACACCGAGCGGACCCTGGCGGGCCGCAACCGCACGGCCAAGGTCAGCGGCTTCTTCGCCCTCGGCGGCGTCGCCTTCCTCGGCAACTTCGCCACGGGCATCGCCTGGATCAACCCCGGCGTCTTCATCACCCTGGCCGCCCTCTCCGCGCTCATCGCCATCCCCACGGGCCACGTCGCCCGCTTCCGGGGCCGACGCCTCGCGGGCGAGGGCCGCGGACTCGCCCTCGCGAGCATCCTCACCGGCTGGCTGGTGCTGCTCGTCTGCGCGCTGGCGATCCTGGCCTTCGTCGGGCTCATCGCCGGACTCGCGATCCTGTCGGACGGCTCCTGACCGGGCCTCAACTCGCCGCCGGCTCAGCCCTCCGCCGGGTACCAGCGCAGCTCCACGGTGTTGTGGTCGGGGTCCTGTACGTAGAGGGAGACCGCGGTGCCCCGGGCGCCGAAGCGCTCCCCGGGGCCGTCCAGGACCGTGAAGACACCGGAGTCGATGACCTCCTGCCAGTCGAGCGGCTCGACGACGAGGCAGATGTGGTCGACGTTGGAGCCCTGCTTCTCCCCGTCGGGGCCCACGACGAGGTCGATGATGGTCGTCGGGCTGACCCGCACGGACGGGAAGGGGACCTTGCCGTCGCGCCACTCCGCCACGCGCACCGGCTCCAGGCCGAGCGGTCCGGTGTAGAAGGCGAGCGAGCGCTCGATGTCGGCGACGTTCAGGACGAGGTGGTCGAAGGCGATGACGCGCATGGGGTGTCTCCACGAAGTAGGTCGTAGGGGGCGGTGGTGCCGCTGGCTTCGCCGTCGGCCCGCTGTTGAGTTCAGCATCTCCGAGCAGGCATCCATCGGTCCAACACATGTTTGTCATCGAGATCGATCGTGATTCACGATGGCCCCATGGATCTCCAGCAGATGCGCTACGTCGTCGCCGTGGCCGAGACCGGCGGCTTCACCAGGGCCGCCGAGCGTTGCCATGTCGTCCAGTCCGCGCTCAGCCACCAAGTGGCCCGCCTGGAGAAGGAGCTCGGTGCCCGGCTGTTCGAGCGGACCAGCCGCCGGGTGCGGCTCACCGCCGCGGGAGAGGCGTTCCTGCCCGCCGCCCGCCAGGCCCTGGAGGCCGCCGAGCGGGCCCGCGCGGAGGTCGCCGCCGCCTCCGGCCAGATACGCGGCAGGCTGACCATCGGGGCGATCCCCACCGTGGCGGCCGTCGACCTCCCGGCGGTGCTCCGGGACTTCCGCGCGCGCTATCCCCACGTCCGGATCAGCCTGCGGGCCGGGGCCAGCGAACGGCTCGTCGAGCAGGTGCGGGACGGCGCCCTGGACGCGGCGTTCCTCGGCGTGCCGCCCGGGTTCCGGCTCCAGGGCGTCCGCGACCGGGAACTCGCCCACGGCCGCCACGTCGCCGTGGTCGCCCCCGACCACCCGCTGGCCGACCGCGAGGAGGTGGACCTCGGCACGCTCGCCGACGAGTTGTTCGTGGACTTCGCCGACGGCAGCGCGGCGCGCGCCCAGTCGGACGCGGCGTTCGCGGCGGCGGGCCTGCGCCGCGAGGTCGCCTTCGAGGTGTCCGGCGTGGAACTCATGGCCAGAATGGTCCGCAACGGCCTCGGCATCGCCCTGCTGCCCGGCCTGTTCGCCCCCGAACTCCACGGTCTGCGGGCCGTCCCCCTCACCAACGGCCCCGTGCGGGTCGAGCGCCTGATCTGGAGCCGCCTCGCCCCGTCTCCCGCTGCCGCCGCGTTCCTCACCTTGCTCGGCATGGACACCGACCCCGTCACCGCATGACGGGCGGCGCACGACCGGCGGCGCACGACCGGTGTCCCTGAGTGCACCAACTCGCCTACCATTCAGCTGCTTTGGTACGCAATAGCTGTTCCCGGCCGCGCCGGTCAGGGGCTACATTGCTGCTCCTCAACACTTGCTCCTCACACGCACAAGGGGCGCGCATGGCTGTCGAGGTAGAGGTCAGGTTCGAGGTCCAGCCGGACCAGCTCGAGCAACTCCGACAGGACCTCGCGCAGCGGTCCCGGTTCGGCGGGTACGAGGTCCGCCGTGGTCGGAGCAGGGTCCAGCTGGACACCTACTTCGACGTGCAGGGTCAGCTCGCCGCCCGTCAGTGGTCGTTGCGCGTACGCGAGAAGGGCGACTCGCTCCGGGTGACCTTCAAGCGCCCGCGTCCCGGCGAAGGCCCCACCGAGCGCGAGGAGATCGAGAACCCCGGTGACGGCTCCCTGGTCGACGTGATGAACCAGATCGCCGCCATCCTCGTGTCCGAGAACATCGGCGTCACGGTCGGAACGAACATCGAGTACGCGGTCCACAGCGCCGGCGCCGCTGCCACCCTCCAGGCCATGGGGCTGGATCACCAGTATCCGGTGGAGACCACGCGCGAGCTCTGGATCGTGAGCGGCGAGGGCGCCGACATCGCCGAACTGTGCCTGGACGAGACCAAGTACCGCGGCAAGGAGGGCCCCGCCACCCCCGAGTGCCGGATCGAGCTCGAACTGCTCGACCGGACCAGGCGCGCCGACCTCGCCGAGATGAAGCGTGTGGTGGCGGTCACCTACGGGGCGCGTGAGGTGTTCCAGTCGAAGTTCGAGCGAGCGGTCATCCACGCCGACATGAACGGCTCCGTGGAGAAGGCGGAGCTGAAGCTCCAGTTCGGGAACGACCACCAGTACGTCGCCTTGCTCCGCGAGCTGGAGCACAACGAACAGTTCGTCGACGGGTATCGGTTCCAGCGCGCCGCGAACCGCCTGATCTCGGACATGTACTACGACACCAAGGGATACGACCTCTTCCGGCGCGGGGCCTACATCAGGATCCGGCGAGAACAGGGCCGCCGACAACTGACCTTTCGCCGCCTGAAGGAGCGAGGGGACCCGAAGGGCTTCATGTCCAAACAGGAGGAGTCCTCCATCCGTGAAGGTGACGAGATCCGCGTCAAGTGGGACGACATCTGCCAGCTGATGGCCGCCCGGTACCAACATGTCTCCGAAGCACCGGCCCCGGCCTCGTTCGACGACCTCCCCGACGCGCTGGCGCGGATGGGGCTCCGGCCGAGCCTTGAAGTGCAGGTGAACCGCAAGGCGTGGCTGGTCCGCAGGTCCTCGACCTCGCACGTGCCGCATCTCACGGGGGAAGACCGCCCCATCGTCAAACTCAAGCTCGACGAGATCACCTACCGTCCCCCCGGGCGCAGCCGCACCGCCACGCGCCGGGAGTGCGAGGTCACCGGGGTGGAGGACGAGGCCGACTCGCCTCAGCGGTACCAGACCGATCAGTACCTGGCGTTCCTGCTCCTCTTCTCGTCGAAGTGCAGTGAGTTCACCCGTGGCGAAGTGAAGAAGCTCACCAGCGCGAAGTACTTCGAGGGAGTCGTGGACCTGGGGCTCCGCGAGCAGCCGCCCTGGTACAGGACGCGCACCAGCACCGTGATCGACGAGCCGACCGGGGGCACCCGACGCATACCGGCCCGCGTGCCCTCCGGGGGCATCTCCTGGGAGTACTTCCGGTTCACCGGGTCCCTGGCCATGCTGATCGGCGGGCTCCTGGCCATGAGCATGGGCGGCGACGAAGGACTGCTGGCCGGGGGGTCGTCCCAAATCCCCGCCGTGCTCCTCCAGACGCTCGGATTCATCAGCCTCTGCGCAGGCTGGCGTGCCTTGACAAGACACGCCGAACGGGGCCGTTCCCGCCGCAACAGCGGCATCGCCGTGGGGCTCTCCGCACTCGCCGCGATCGCCGTCACGCTCCCGTGGACCGGACGGGACTTCACCGCGAACATGACCGGATACCTCGGCTTGGTCGCCCTCGCGTGGTCCTACAGGAAAACCAGCCATCAGAGCTGACGTGCAGGACCATCCCACCCGCGTACGAGGGCCTAGGCCCCGTCCGCCGGTCGCGCCGCCGCTTCGTACGCCCGGAGTCCGGGAATCCACGCCCGCACCCCGCGCCGGTACACCTCGTACTCCGATCCGAACTGCCGCCGCAGCGTGGGCTCTTCATAGGCGCGCACGAAGACGGCCATCACCGCCCACGCCACCAGGCCGTAACCGAGCAGCAGGGGCCGTGCGAGCACCAGGCCCTGGGCCAGGATGAGCGCGACGACCGCCACGTACATCGGGTTGCGTACGTAGCGGTAGGCGCCGGTGACCACCAGGTGTTCGGTGGGCGCCGGCGGAGCGGGCGTACCGAGGCCCTGCGCCACGAAGCGGCCGAAGGAGTGCACCAGGAGCGCCGCCGAGCCGATGACCACGGCCCAACCGAGCGCGCCCACCGACCAGTTCCAGGAGCCACCGGCCGACCAGCCGTCCGAGAGCCACCACGGCACCACGCCGGTCACCACCCCCGGTGCCACCACGAAGAAGACCACGCTGCCGACGGCTGCCGCACCCTGACGCATGACATCAGCATGCGAGACCCGGTGCTCCGCCGATAGGCCCGCGACGCGCCCCTTGCGCAGGTTGTCAGTTCGATCACTTGCGGACTACTGTCACGACGCCTTGGTGAACGGGAAATCCGGTGTGATGCCGGTGCGGCCCTCGCCACTGTGATCGGGAAGTCCGGCTCCAGCCCTCGCGGCAGCCACTGGGTGCGCAAGCACCCGGGAAGGCGGAGTCCGGTCGGTACGACCCGTCAGCCAGGAGACCGGCCAAGGCGCGTTGTCCATCCACGAGGTGCTGGAGAGGGTCTGCCGAGCCATGCACATTGCCGAGGGTTTCCTCCCACCGGCGCACGCGATCGCCTGGGGCGTAGCGTCCGCGCCGTTCGTCGTCCACGGAGTCCGTTCCCTGACCCGTGAAGTCAAGGAGCATCCGGAGAGCACCCTGCTCCTCGGTGCCTCCGGAGCCTTCACTTTCGTCCTTTCCGCCCTGAAGATCCCCTCGGTGACGGGCAGTTGCTCGCACCCGACGGGGACCGGGCTCGGCGCCATCCTGTTCCGGCCGCCGATCATGACGGTGCTCGGCACCATCACACTGCTGTTCCAGGCCCTGCTGCTCGCCCACGGCGGGCTCACCACGCTCGGGGCCAACGTCTTCTCGATGGCGATCGTCGGGCCGTGGGCCGGTTACGCCGTCTACCGGCTCCTCAAGCGGTACGACGTGCCGCTGATGGTCGCCGTGTTCTTCGGTGCCTTCGTCGCCGACCTCTCCACGTACTGCGTCACCAGTGTCCAGCTGGCCCTGGCCTTCCCCGACCCCAGCAGCGGGTTCCTCGGCGCGCTCGGCAAGTTCGGCGGCATCTTCGCCGTCACGCAGATCCCGCTGGCCGTCAGCGAGGGCCTGCTCACCGTCGTGGTGATGCGGCTGCTCGTGCAGTCCAGCAAGGGCGAGCTCACCCGGCTCGGGGTCCTGCTGCAACGCAAGGCCGGTGCTCAGAAGGCGTCCGGCACGGAGAAGACCGCGGTCACGACGGAGACGGGGGCCGGTGCCTGATGAACCGGAACACGAAGATCAATGTCCTGCTGCTCCTGATCGTCGCCGCGCTCGCGGTGCTGCCCCTGGCGCTCGGCCTGGGCGACGACAAGAAGGAGCCGTTCGCGGGCGCCGACGCGCAGGCCGAGTCGGCGATCACCGAGATCGAGCCGGACTACGAGCCCTGGTTCTCGCCCCTGTACGAGCCGCCCTCGGGGGAGGTCGAATCGGCGCTGTTCGCGCTGCAGGCGGCCCTCGGCGCGGGTGTGCTCGCGTACTACTTCGGGCTGCGCAGGGGACGCCGTCAGGGTGCCGAGCGCCTGCGTGCCCAGGACGACGCGGAGGGCGCGCGCCCCGAGACCGAAGAGGTCTGACCCGGCGTGCTGCCCATCGACGCGGCGGCGCACAGCAGTCGCTGGCGCCGCCGTCACCCCGTGGACAAGGCCGTGCTCGGGCTCGGCCTCACCGTGCTCGCCATCTCGCTGCCGCCCTGGCCAGGTGCCGTCCTCGTCCTCACCGCCGCGCTCACCGTGCTGCTCGGCCCGGCCGGTGTGCCGCCGCGCAAACTGTGGCGCGCCTACCGCGTGCCGCTCGGCTTCTGCGTCACCGGCGCCGTGACCCTGCTGATCCAGGTCGGCGGGCCCGACGGGTTCGTCACGCTCGCCGACGGCGGCCCCGCCCGCGCGGGCGGTCTGCTCCTGCGGACCTCGGCGGCCTCGCTCGGGGTGCTCCTGTTCGCGTTCACCACACCGATGTCGGACCTACTGCCCCGCCTGGTCAAGGCCGGGGTGCCCGCGCCGGTGGTCGATGTGGCGCTCGTGACGTACCGCATGAGCTTCCTGCTCCTGGACTCCATGGGCCGGATCCGACAAGCGCAGGCGGCCCGCCTGGGCCACACCACGCGGGCCGCCACCTGGCGCTCGCTCGGCGGCCTCGGCGCCACCGCCTTCGTGCGGGCCTTCGACCGTGCGGGCCGTCTCCAGGCCGGGCTCGCCGGGCGCGGCTACGACGGCACGCTGCGGGTGCTGGTGCCGGAGGCCCACGTCTCACGGCGCTTCGTGGCCGCGAGCGTGGCGCTGCTCGTGGCCCTGGTGGCACTCACCCTCGTACTGGAAAGGCTTCTCCCATGAGCGGGCCACGCGCTCCTCACACCTCCGGCGATTCCCTGGTCGCGCTGCGCGGCGTCTCCTACGCGTACGAGGAGGGCCCGACCGTCCTCAGCGGCCTCGACTTCGACGTCGTCGAGGGCCGCGCGCTCGCGCTGCTCGGCCGCAACGGCAGCGGCAAGACCACGCTCATGCGCCTGCTCAGCGGCGGACTGCGCCCGGCAGCGGGCGGCCTGACGCTCCAGGGCGACCCGGTGTCGTACGACCGCAAGGGTCTGACACGGCTGCGCACCACCGTCCAGTTGGTCGTGCAGGACCCCGACGACCAGCTCTTCGCCGCGTCGGTCGAACAGGACGTGTCCTTCGGCCCGTTGAACCTCGGCCTGCCCGACGCGGAGGTCCGCGCACGCGTGGCCGAGGCGCTCGCCGCGCTCGACATCACGGCCCTGGCGGACCGCCCCACCCACCTCCTCTCCTACGGCCAGCGCAAGCGCACCGCCATCGCGGGCGCCGTCGCGATGCGCCCCCGCGTGCTGATCCTCGACGAGCCGACCGCGGGCCTGGACCCCGACGGCCAGGAACGCCTCCTCGACACGCTGGGGCGCCTGCGCGACGCGGGAACGACGGTGGTGATGGCGACCCACGACGTGGACCTGGCACTGCGCTGGGCCGACGACGCCGCACTGCTCACCCCGTCGGGCGTGCGCACGGGCCCGGTCGCGCAGCAGCTCGCCCACCGGGAGCTCCTGTCCCGAGCCGGACTCCAGCTGCCGTGGGGCATCGCCGTCCGGGAACTGCTGCACGGTCAGGGCCTGTTGCCCGTCGGAGACGAAGGGCCGCGCACAGCGGCGGAGTTGGCGCGCCTGTTCACGCCGTCCGCCACACCCGGAGAGGGAGCCCCGTGAGGGCCTACGGCTCCGTGCTCACGCCCCTCTCCGTCCTGTGTCGTCCGCCATGCCCCGCCGAAGCGTCGTGACGATCCCCGAGAAGTCCTGGTCCGCTCCGCCTCCCTCGGCGTACTCCGCGTACAACTCGGCCGCTCGCAGGCCGAGTTCGGCGGGAACGCCTCCGGCCCTCGCGGCGCTCGCCGCGAGGGCGAGGTCCTTGGCCATCAGCGGGGCCGCGAAGCCGGGGCGGTAGTCGCGGTTCGCGGGGCTCGTGGGGACGGGCCCCGGGACCGGGCAGTTGGCGGTCAGCGCCCAGCACTGCCCCGACGCGGTGGAGGCGACGTCGAACAGGGACTGAGCGGAGAGGCCCAGGCTCTCACCGAGGACGAACGCCTCACTCACCGCGATCATCGAGATGCCGAGGATCATGTTGTTGCAGATCTTCGCGGCCTGCCCGGCACCAGGTCCTCCGCAGTGCACCGCCTTCTTGCCCATGACCGCGAGGAGCGGCTCCGCCTCCGCGAACTCGGCCCCGCCGCCGCCCGCCATGAAGGTGAGCGTCCCGGCCTCCGCGCCGACCACTCCCCCGGAGACCGGGGCGTCAAGGGCCCGCATCCCGGCGGCGGTCGCGGCCTCGTGGGCGGCGCGGGCGTCGGCCACGTCGATGGTCGAGCAGTCGATGAACAGGGTGCCGGGGCGGGCGGCGGCCAGCAGTCCCTCGTCCCTGTAGAGGCCGAGGACGTGCCGCCCCGCGGGCAGCATGGTGATCACCACGTCCGCCGTCGCGGCGGCGTGCGCGGACGATCCCGCGTCCTCCACCCCGCTCTCCACCGCCTGGGCGAGCAGCTCGGGCATCAGGTCGTAACCGAGCACCCGGTGGCCGTCCTCGACGAGGTTGGCGGCCATCGGACCGCCCATGTGCCCGAGGCCGATGAAGCCGATCGTGCGGGTGCCGTTCACCACGCCACCTCCTGTGGGGTCGTCGCCAGGTGGAGATCGCCACCTGCGGGCCGCGCTTCGAAGTGGTGCGCCACGTCCGCGTCGGTGACCTCGGCCAGAGCGGCCGGTTTCCAGCGGGGGTTGCGGTCCTTGTCGATCACTTGCGCCCGGACCCCCTCGACCAGGTCGTACGAGGCGAGCGCGGCGCAGGACACCCGGAACTCCTGCTCGAGAACGCGCTCCAGCGGGCCGAGCCCCGGTGCCGAGCGCAGCGCGGCCAGCGTGACCTTCAGGGCGGTGGGCGACTTGGCGGCGAGGGTGTCGGCCGCCTCTGCGGCGGGGCGCGAGCCGTGGCCGCGGAGCCGGGCGACGATCTCCTCGACCGTGTCGGCGCCGTAGCAGGCATCGATCCAGGGCCGCTGACCCGCGAGTTCACCGGACGGCGGTTGCCTCACGTACTCCTTGAGCGCGTCCCAGAGCGGTCGCGTGGCGAGGTCGGCGAGGAGGCGGGGCAGGTCGCCGTGGGGTACGAAGTGGTCGGCCAGCCCGCACAACAGGGCGTCCGCGGCGCCGATGTGCGTGCCCGTCAGCGCCAGGTGGGTGCCCAGTTCGCCGGGGGCGAGCGCGAGCAGGTAGGTGCCGCCGACGTCGGGCACGAAGCCGATGCCGGTCTCGGGCATGGCGATCCTGGAGCGTTCGGTGACGACGCGCACATCACCGTGCGCGGAGACGCCGACGCCGCCGCCCATCACGATGCCGTCCATCACCGCGACGTACGGCTTGGGATAGCGGGCGATACGGGCGTTGAGCCGGTACTCGTCCCGCCAGAACGCGGCCGACGCCGCGCCACCACCTGCCCTGACGTCCTCGTAGACGGACCGGATGTCGCCGCCCGCGCACAGCCCCCGCTCCCCCGCGCCCGTGATGGCCACGGTCCGCACCGCGGGATCGTCCTCCCAGGCGGTCAGTGCCTCGTCGATGCTCCGCACCATGGCGTGGGTGAGGGCGTTGAGCGCCCGCGGCCTGTTGAGGGTGAGGTACGCGGCGTGGCCCTCGGTCCTGAGCAGCACCTGCTCTTCGGAGTCGGCGGAGCCGGTCATCGGAGTGCCTCCGTCAGTCCGCGGGCCACGATGACGCGCATGATCTCGTTGGTTCCTTCCAGGATCTGGTGGACGCGCAGGTCACGGACGATCTTCTCGATCCCGTACTCGTGCAAGTAGCCGTATCCTCCGTGGAGTTGGAGAGCCCGGTCGGCGACCGCGTAGCCGGTGTCGGTGGCGAACCGCTTGGCCATCGCGCAGAGTTGCGGCGCGCCGGGGTCTGCCCTGTCCAGGGCCTCGGCGGCCTGATGGACCAGGGCGCGGGCGGCGGCGAGTTCCGTCGCCATGTCGGCGAGGCGGAACTGCAGTGCCTGCGCGTCGAGCAGCCGCGCGCCGAACGCCTCCCGGTCGGCGAGGTAGGACAGGCTGCGGTCGAGGGCGTTGCGGGCGCCGCCGAGAGAGCAGGCCGCGATGCCGAGCCGACCGCCGTTCAGACCGTTCATGGCGATCCGGAAGCCGTCGCCGGGGCGGCCGAGGAGCCGGTCCGCGGGGATCCGGACGGCGTCGAGGACCACCTGACGGGTGGGCTGGGCGTTCCAGCCCATCTTCTTCTCGTTCGGCCCGAACGAGAGGCCGGGGTCGTCCCGTTCGACGAGGAACGCGGAGATTCCCTGGGGTCCCGCGCCGTCGGTGCGCGCCATCACGACGTACACCTGCGCGGCGCCCGCACCGGAGATGAACTGCTTGACGCCGGTGAGGACGTAGTGGTCGCCGTCGCGGACCGCCCCGGTGCGCAGCGCGCCGGCGTCCGATCCGGCCCCGGGTTCGGTCAGGCAGTAGCTGCCGAGGTCCTCCATGGCGCAGAGCCGGGGTAGCCACCTGGCGCGCTGGTCCGCGTCGCCGTAGGTGTCGATCATCCAGGCGACCATGTTGTGGATGGAGAGGTAGCCCGCGATGGAGGGGCAGCCGGAGGCGAGTGCCTCGAAGACGAGGACCCCGTCGGCGCGGCTGAGACCGCTGCCGCCCGCCTCCTCGCGTACGTAGACCCCGCCGAGGCCGAGTCCTGCGGCCTTGCGCAGCACGTCGAGCGGGAAGTGTTTGTCCTGGTCCCAGCGCACGGCGTGCGGGGCGAGGTGGTCCTCGGCGAAGTCGAGGGTGGTCTCGACGAGCGCCTGCTGGTCCTCGGTGAGCGCGGTGGTGGACGTGGTCGTGGTCATGGCGCTCATCCCATGGTCGGGATCGAGAAGTCCGCGCCTTCCCTGGCTCCGGAGGGCCAGCGCGAGGTGACGGTCTTCGTACGGGTGTAGAAGCGGATCGCGTCCGGGCCGTGCTGGTTGAGGTCGCCGAATCCCGACCGCTTCCAGCCGCCGAAGGTGTGGTACGCCACGGGGACCGGGATGGGGACGTTCACGCCGACCATGCCGGTGTTGACGCGGCGGGTGAAGTCGCGTGCGGTGTCGCCGTCCCTGGTGAAGATCGCGACCCCGTTGCCGTAGGGGTGCTCGCTGGGCAGGCGCAGGGCCTGCTCGTAGTCGGCGGCCCGTACGACGCACAGGACGGGGCCGAAGATCTCCTCGCGGTAGATCCGCATCCGGGGGCTGACCCGGTCGAAGAGGGTGGCTCCCGCGAAGAAGCCGTTCTCGTGTCCCGGCAGGGTGAAGTTCCGTCCGTCGACGACGAGTTCGGCGCCTTCGTTGACGCCGATGTCGACGTACCTGCGGACCCGGTCGAGGGCCTCCTGGCTGACCAGGGGGCCGAAGTCGGCCTCCGCGTCGTCGGAGCGGCCGATCCGCAGCGCTCCGACGCGTTCCTTGAGCGCGGCGACGAGCCGGTCCGCCGTCTCCTCCCCGACGGGCACGGCCACCGAGATCGCCATGCAGCGCTCGCCCGCGGAGCCGTATCCGGCGCCGATGAGGGCGTCGACGACCTGGTCGAGGTCGGCGTCCGGCATCACGATCAGGTGGTTCTTGGCGCCGCCGAAGCACTGGGCGCGCTTGCCCTGGGCGGCGGCGGTGGCGTAGATGTGCGCGGCGATCGGCGTGGAGCCGACGAAGCCGAGCGCGCCGACGCGCGAGTCCGTCAGGAGGGTGTCGACCGCTTCCTTGCCGCCGTTGACGACGTTCAGCACGCCGGGCGGCAGCCCCGCTTCCAGGAAGAGTTCCGCCAGGCGCAGGGGTACGGAGGGGTCGCGCTCGGAGGGCTTCAGGAGGAACGCGTTGCCGCAGGCGAGGGCGGGCGCGGCCTGCCACAGCGGGATCATGGCGGGGAAGTTGAACGGGGTGATCCCGGCGACCACTCCGATCGGGGAGCGCAGCGAGTGCACGTCGATGCCGGTGCCCGCGTTGTCCGTGAACTCGCCCTTGAGCAGGTGCGGGATCCCGGCGGCGAACTCGACGACTTCCAGGCCGCGTTGGATGTCGCCGTGCGCGTCGGCGACGGTCTTGCCGTGCTCGGAGGAGAGCAGTCGCGCCAGGGACTCGCGTTCCTGGTCGACGAGTTGGAGGAAGCGCAGCAGGACGCGGGCCCTGCGCTGCGGGTTCCACTCGCCCCACTGGCGCTGGGCGGTGGCGGCGTCGGCGATCGCCGCCTCGGTGTCGGCTCGGCCCGCGAGGGGCACACGGGCCTGTACGGAACCGGTGTTGGGGTCGTACACGTCGCCGAAGAGGCCCGACGTGCCGACGGTGTGCTTGCCGCCGATGAAATGGGTGAGTTCACGGACCACGATGAGCCTGCTCTCGTCAGGTGGGGATCCGGGGATGGCGCGGCGCACCGGCGAACGGCACCCGGTGGGGTGCGCTCGGATCGGGGCCGCGGGACGCGAGGGCCGAAGAGCCCACGGGGCAACGCGAGTTGACGTACGCCGCCGGACGAGCCGGGGTCAGGGCCCACGTCGTCGGTGCGCTAGAAGTCGGCGTACACCGTCGGTCGCTCCGCCGGATCACCTGGGTCGTGGGTACGGACCGGTGCCATGCGTGTCTGCTCCATCCTCGTGGACAACACGGAACACCCCGCGGCCGGTATCCTGACTCCCGGATCAGCGCGCGCTCCCCCGCCTTCCCGACGGACGCGACGTCCTTCGGTGGCGCGTTGTGTTGCGAGAACGCACTCCCCGGTCACAGTGGCGGGACCGCGCCGGATTCACACCGGCTTCCCTGACACCGCGGGCCTTGCCGAGGACCATATAGTTGGACGTCCTAGTAAGTCCACCCCGGCAGGATCGCGCAGGCTTCCCACGCCGCGGGCGTCAGCAGGGGGCGCAGCCCGGTGAACAGCTCCAGGAGGCCGGGGCCGTGGTGGGCGCGGAACTCGCTGTCGACGCTCGCGATGTCGAGCTCGTTGGCCACCGTGAGCTCGGCGAAATCCGCCTGCCGACGGCGCGTCGGCGCGAAGGCGCGACCGGTGAACCGGTCGCGGAAGAGCCCGTCTCCGCCCCGCCCGGTGAGCGCCGGATAGCCGGTCTTCCGGTCGCAGCTCGCGTAGAGGTACACGAGGGACTCGGCCTCGGGGCCGATGACGGCGCGGGCGCGCTCACGCCGGTCGAGCGGCAGCAAAACGGGGGCGAAGCCGTCGGTGCCGTACAGCACGTGACAGAGCCCGGCACGGCGCAGCGCGGGGCGCGCGTCCCAGTCGGCGAGCCGCTGCCGTACGCGGTCGAGATGGGCCAGGAGGGTGCCGCCGGGGTGGTGGATGGCTCCGGCGCCGAGGTCGTACAGGAACTGCCGGGCGGCGCGGTCCGGGTGGGGCTCGGGCTCGGATTGGGACTCGGGCTCGGGTTGGGGCTCGGGCCCGGGTTCTGCGGCCATGGTCACGGACAGCGACTCCTTCCGGCCGACGGGAGGCCGTTTCCAGCCGAACACGACAGCGAGGGGGTCGACACCCGGCCGGGCCCCGACACCGTCCGGATCGGTGGCGGGGCCCGGCCGGGTTGCCGCCCTGGGCCCGAAACGATCGTCCCGCTTCCCCAACAGCCAAGTCAATCCTCGGGTTTCCTCACCGAGACCCAAGCTCTGGCTTGGGGCCATCCGGGAGGTGACCGGTGCTGCCCAAGACGGCCCGCACCCTCTAAGGTGGCCCGTGCAGCTGGTTCGCCCTGTCCGCCAGACAGGCGCGTCGCAAGAGGGAACCCGGTGGGAATCCGGGACTGCCCCGCAGCGGTGAGTGGGAACGACCGCCGTCATACGCACTGGATCCGCCGGATCCGGGAAGCGACGGCCAGTAGGAATCCGCCTCGGCGGATGTGCCCGCGAGTCCGAAGACCTGCCCGTTGCCCGCACGTGACCGATCGCGTGCGGAATCCCGGTGACCTCGTGGGCGGGTCGGCGTGCATACCGTTCGAGACCGCGCCATCGGCGCGTGTCGGCTCCGGACGGTCCGTCATCCCTTCGCGTCCGCGTCCCGTTGCCGGGATGTTCAGGAGTCATCTCGCGAAGGAGATTTCCGTGACAGCGAAGTCCGCAGCCGCGGCGGCACGGGCCACCGTGTACGGCTACCCCCGTCAGGGTGCGAACCGTGAACTGAAGAAGGCCGTCGAGGGCTACTGGAAGGGCCGCGTCACCGCGGACGCCCTCCGGGAGACCGCGGCGGAGCTGCGCCGCACCACCTGGCGGCAGTTGGCGGAGTCCGGCGTCCACGAGGTGCCGACCGGCGACTTCTCGTACTACGACCACGTCCTGGACACCAGCGTGATGGTCGGCGCCGTCCCCGCCAGGCACCGCGCGTCCTTCGAAGCCGACGCCCTGGACGGGTACTTCGCGATGGCTCGCGGCACCCAGGACGTGGCGCCGCTCGAGATGACCAAGTGGTTCGACACCAATTACCACTATCTGGTGCCGGAGTTGGGGCCGGACACCGTGTTCGCCACCGACTCGGCCAAGCAGGTCGCCGAGTTCAAGGAGGCGCTCGCGCTCGGCCTCTCGGCCCGCCCGGTCCTCGTCGGCCCCGTCACCTACCTGCTGCTGGCCAAGCCCGCCCCGGGGGTCGCCGCCGACTTCGAGCCGCTGACGCTCCTGGACCGGCTGCTTCCCGTGTACGCGGAGGTGCTCGCCGATCTGCGCGCGGCCGGCGCCCCATGGGTGCAGCTCGACGAGCCCGCCCTGGTGCAGGACCGCACCCCGGCCGAGCTCAACGCCGCCACCCGCGCCTATCGCGAGCTCGGCGCCCTCGCCGACCGGCCCAAGCTCCTGGTCGCCTCCTACTTCGACCGGCTCGGCGACGCCCTGCCCGTCCTGGCCAAGGCCCCCGTCGACGGTCTGGCACTGGACTTCACCGACGCCGCGGCCGCCAACCTGGACGACCTCGCCGCCGCGGGCGGGCTGCCCGGCAAGCGCCTGGTGGCCGGTGTGGTCAACGGCCGCAACATCTGGATCAACGACCTGGAGAAGTCCCTGGCCACCCTCGGCACCCTGCTCGGCCTCGCCGACCGGGTCGACGTGGCCGCCTCCTGCTCGCTCCTGCACGTCCCGATCGACGCCGCCGCCGAGCGCGACATCGACCCGCAGATCCTGCGGTGGCTCGCCTTCGCCCGGCAGAAGACCACCGAGATCGTCGCCCTGGCCAAGGGCCTGTCCCAGGGCACCGACACCATCGCCGCCGACCTCGCCGCCAACCGGGCCGACCTGGCCTCGCGCGCCGGATCGGCGATCACCCACGACCCGGCCGTGCGGGCCCGTGCCGCCGCCGTCACCGACGCCGACGGACGCCGCTCCCAGCCGTACGCCGAACGGGTCGCGGCCCAGCGTGCGCACCTCGGACTGCCGCTGCTGCCCACCACCACGATCGGCTCGTTCCCTCAGACCACCGCGTTGCGCACCGCCCGCGCCGACCTGCGCGCCGGACGCCTCGACACGCCGGGCTACGAGGAACGCATCAGGAACGAGATCCGCGAGGTCATCTCCTTCCAGGAGAAGACCGGGATCGACGTCCTGGTGCACGGCGAGCCCGAACGCAACGACATGGTGCAGTACTTCGCCGAACAGCTCACCGGCTACCTCGCCACGCAGCACGGCTGGGTCCAGTCGTACGGCACCCGCTATGTGCGCCCGCCGGTCCTCGCGGGCGACATCTCCCGGCCCGAGCCGATGACGGTGCGCTGGACGTCCTACGCCAACTCCCTCACCGACCGTCCCGTCAAGGGCATGCTCACCGGGCCCGTCACCATGCTCGCCTGGTCCTTCGTCCGAGACGACCAGCCGCTCGGCGACACCGCGCGCCAGGTCGCCCTGGCCCTGCGCGACGAGGTCAATGACCTGGAGGCGGCGGGCACTTCGGTCATCCAGGTCGACGAGCCCGCGCTGCGCGAGACCCTGCCGCTGCGCGCCGCCGACCGCGCCGCCTACCTGTACTGGGCCACGGAGTCGTTCCGGCTCACCACCAGCGGCGTCCGGCCCGACACCCAGATCCACACGCACATGTGCTACGCCGAGTTCGGTGACATCGTGCAGGCCATCGACGACCTCGACGCGGACGTCATCAGCCTGGAGGCCGCCCGCTCCCACATGCAGGTCGCCCGCGAACTGGCCGGGCACGGCTACCCGCGCGAGGCAGGGCCCGGCGTCTACGACATCCACTCGCCCCGCGTCCCCGACGCCGCGGAGGCCGCCGCCCTGCTCCGCAAGGGCCTCGAGGCCATCCCGCCCGAGCGCCTGTGGGTCAACCCGGACTGCGGCCTGAAGACCCGCGGCTGGCCCGAGACCCGCGCCTCCCTGGAGAACCTGGTCACCGCGGCCCGCACGGTGCGCGCGGAACTTCCCACTTCCTGACCGGATCCCCCACAAGCAGGAGGCCGGGGCAGCTGCGGGCGCCCCGGCCTCCTCCACCGGTCAGTACCGGGGACGGGGCGCGACGCTCACCGCGACCCCGGGCAGGTCCGCGTCCTCGGGGCCGCAGGGCCCCGGCATCCGGAGCGTGCGCAGGCCGGGGAACGCGGCGGCGACGAGTCCGATGACAGCCGAGTCCGTGTGGCCGGTCAGTGTCACGGCGGTGATGTCCGGGCAGGTCACGGCATGAGTACGCAGGTGGGGCACGGCGGCCGCAGGCAGTACGAGGTGTCGCAGTTGGGGAGCCGTCCGGAGGTGCTGCCAGTCATCGGGGGTCAGGGCCGTGTCGATCCCTTGGAGCACCATGGTCTCCAGCCGGGGGAAACGGGCGAGTTCGGCGAGCCCATGGGCACCCGGGGCCAGCGTGAGCGCGGTGATCGGGGTCCCGGAGGGAATCACCGGCAGTTCCCGCTCGGGGTCCGCAAGTGTCAGGTCGCACTCGTTCAGGGACGTGAGCACCCCCAGGGACCGCAGCACCGCCTTGGACGGACGCCCGATGCTCAGACGCTCCAGGGCATGCAGCCTCCGCAGCACCGCCGGGTCCTCGAGGACCGCGACGTCCAGGCTCCGCAGCCGTTCCCTGTCGACCTGTGCCACCACGTCCTCCAGAGGCACTTCGTGGCCGACCCTCAGGTGGTGCCGACGAGCCAGGTGGGGGATCTGCTCGGATGACGTGACGGTGACGGGGATGTCGGGCGGGAGCTGCGGGAGGACCGCCAGCGCGTACGCGTCGGCGTCGAAGTGCCCCCAGGCATCGCCCAAAGCTCGCTGCACGGCCTCTGTCACCCGATCGTCGAAGCCCACCCCGAGCGCCCACAACAGCCAGTCGCACCCGGCAGTGCCACCGATCCGGACAGCGGTCTCCACACAGGCCAGTGCCTGCTCCTCCGTCAGCCCTCCGGGCGCGGGGAGCACCGAGAGCACCGTCTGCCCGACGGCTGCGAGCGTGGCGGCCTCTTCCCACGTCCGCGGCGGGAGCAGCGCGGCGGCACGCTGCTCGATCAAGTAGAGGACCCGCGGCTCCACCCGATGGGCTTCTGCCAGACAGGACAGCGCCAACAGGTGCAGCCGCACCCGGTGTTCGGCGCTCTCGTCCCCTCGGGACACCAGGTCGAGCAGAAGGCGCTCCCGATCTCCGCTCCGGCCCTGGGCGACGGCCATCGCGACGACGTCGTTCCACCGCTCCTTGTGTGCGTTGGACACCAACAGGGGAAGGTCGCGGACCTCCAGAGCTGCACGCGCACCGAGGTAGTCCTGGAAGGTCGGGTGCGCGAAGTCGACCATGCCGTCCCTCTGCTCGCGCAACAACCCGCTCCCTTCGAGGAGTTGGCGGTAGACCCGCGCCGCGTCCTGCTCCGTGGTCGCCCCCACGGGCCCGCCCACAGGAACGCCCGCGAGCGACTGTCCGATCAGCTTGACGGCGTCGGCCCGCTCGATCTCCCGGCAGTCGTTGCGGATCATCCAGTAGGCGATCCTGCCGAGCAGGGTGAACTGCACGTCGGCGTCCAACCTGCGGGGCGAGGAGTTTCGTTGGATTCCGCGCTCCCGGTCCCGGCGTACCAGCATCATCTCCAGCGCCGCGAGGTACAGCGTCGTACGACCGGCCGGAAGGAAACCGTGCCGTTGATGGTGCAGGGCACACAGCAGAGCGCACAGGAGGGGGTTCGTGGCGAGTGTGCCCAGGTCCCGCTGCCTGCGAACCGCCGAAAGGAGCGCCTCGCTCTCGCTCGCACGGCTGTACCGTGGGGCGGCCGCCTGATGCCAGCGCCGGATGAAGTGCTCGATGTCGTCGGAACGCATCGGTGCGAGCCGGAACTCGGCGAAGTCCTGGGCCGCGAGCCAGTCCAGGGGGACGGCCGATGGGCGCGTGGTGACCAGCCAGCGGTTGCCGGGGAAGGCGGCCAGCAACTGGCGTATCCAGCGCCGCACTTGCTCCCGGTTCTCCTGCGGCACCTCATCCACGTCGTCGATCAGGAGCAGCCCCCTGCCCGCTTCGAGGACGCGCTCGGCCCAGCCCGAGGGCGGCGCGTACGGGCAGTCCGCGAGCTCCAGGAATCGCTCGGGCCCGGGCAACCTCCCTTCCCTGCCCAGCAGATGACGCACCCTCAGCACGAAGGGCACCAGCCCGATCAGATAGGGCGACTCCTCGCTGATGCCCTGCTCCGCGGCGACGGCCAGCCACTGCACCAGCGTCGTCTTGCCCGCTCCCGTGCCGCCGCGCAGCAGGACCCGCTTACGCTCGGCCAGCGCCCGCTCGGCCCGCTGCGGCGGGGACGGCAGCGGCCGCTCCCCGTTCCGCGTACGACGCTCCTCACCCTCAGCGATCTCCAGGCTCAGGTAGGCGTCGGCGAGCGGCCACTCCCCTGCGTCGTCGATGCCGTGAATGGTGAGTTGCCCGTGGCGGCGGACGAGGTACCGCCGATACCGCTCCTCGAAGCCCGCGTCCTCGGCGGACTGCGCGGGCACGCGCTCCACCAGGAGGTCGAGCGCGGTCACGATCCGGTCGATCTGCCGCGTCTGTTCGAGCAGGGTGCGGGCGACAAAGGTGGAGCGCTTGGTGAAGAACTCCACGATGTGCAGGCACGCGAGCCGCACAAGGCGCTCATGGAGCAACTGGGCGTCCACCGAAAGACCCTCGTCGCAGGGCGGCAGCGCATCGGCGAGACGCACGTGCCCGAGGCGAACCGCTTGCGCGTCGTCCATGTCCAGGTCGCCGAGCCCGTGCAGGCTGCGCGCCAACTCCTGCGCGACGGCCTCATGTTGCTCCACCGGCAGGGCGTCGTGCGGACCGGCCGACCGGACCGCCGCGCGCACCAGCTCCCGGGCCAGCTTGCGCAGGTCCTGTTCCGTCAAGGTGCGGTGTTCGCCCTTGAACGAGACGAGCGCGGACAGGCGGACAGGTTTGTCGACGAGACCCGCGCCGGGATCGTCCTGCCGAAACAGCTTCCGCACCAGCGGCGCCACGGCGCTCGAAGCGAGCCGAAGGCCGATGCCAGCCAGTTCCATGGACCGAGCGTAGGACAGCTGCCCATCGGACTCCGGGCGTTCGACCGTTTCCGGTGCTCCGGCCCGCTACTGGGGGCGGCGGGCCGGAGCTTTCCCGGAGGGGGTCGATCAGTTCCAGGGGTTGGCGGGCTGGTCGTTGATCGCCGTCCAGAAGCGGGTGCCGAGCGGCACGTCGCCCTTCGCCCAGTAGCTCCAGCCGCCCGAGCTCTCCAGGTTCGGGCCGTAGCGCCCGTCGTGGAACTCGGCCATCCGCCAGCCCGCGCCGAAGGTGTTGGCGCAGACGCCGTCGGCGACGGCGCGGCTGGTCAGGCGGTTGCCCCGGATCGGGTTGCTGGCCGCGACGGTGCCACGTGCCCAACCGGCGTAGAAATCAGGGGTGATGCCCGCGGGCACCGGACTGTTGTCGACCTTCAGGCACAGCACGGGAAGTACCGCCGTGGTGGCCGTGTCCCCGGTGTACGCGTCGCTCAAGGGGCCACCGCCCACCCGGACCGTGCCGGCGGGGCCGTCGGCGAGCAGCGTCCAGGTCATCGCCTTTCCGTTGTTGGCGGGGGCGTCCGGCGCTGCCGCGGCGGGGGCCACCGCTCCGGCGGCCAGCAGCAGCGCGGCGGCACCGAGGGACAGACCCAATGTGATCGGGCGCAAGGCTTCTCCTCACGGGAGTGACATGAGTGACGTGCCATGACGGTCACGAATTCTCCATGTTCTCCAGACTTTCCCCAAGAGTGAGAATGCGACATCCGCATCGCGGAACGGTGGAGGACGGCGCGGCCCCGATCGGTTAGAAAGGTGGAGGTGGGGGCCCGGCGCCACCCGCCGATCGCCGACCGCACACCGGCGCACAATCCGCCATCGGCACCCACCCGCCACCGACACGCACCGAGGTCCTCCGCACATGCCTGCCGCCGCAGCCCCCTGGCTGCTCCTCGCCGTCTTCTCCGGCACCTTGATATCCCTCCAGGCCCGCATCACCGGCGAGCTGGCCGCGGGGCTCGGCGGGGACGGGTTCGCGGCCGCCGTGATCTCGTTCGGCTCGGGGTTCGTGCTCCTGTCCATCGGGCTCCTTGCGCTGCGCGGGCCGCGCCGTGGCGTCGGTCTGGTGCTCGCGGACGTACGCGGCGGACGGCTCAAGTGGTGGCAGGTGCTCGGCGGCTTCGGGGGCGCGGCCTTCCTGCTCGCGCAAGGGCTGACCGTCGGGGCGCTCGGCGTCGCGCTGTTCACCGTCGCGATCGTCGCGGGCCAGGTCAGCGGCGGGCTGCTCTTCGACCGCATGGGGCTCGGGCCCGCGGGACCCCAGCGGCCGTCGCGGCGCCGGGTCGTCGGCGCGCTGCTGGTCCTCGTGGCCGTCGGCCTGTCGATGGCGGACAAGCTGGGCGGCGGCTTCCCGTACGCGATGCTGCTGCTCCCGCTGGTGGCGGGCGTCTGCGTGAGCTGGCAGCAGGCGGTCAACGGACATGTGAAGAACGCCGCGGGATCCGCGTACGCGGGCACGTTCTTCAACTTCGTCGCCGGTACCGGCGCGCTGAGCGTGATCTTCCTGGTGCACGCGGCGGCGAAGGGCCTCCCCGACCGGCTGCCCACCGAGCCGTACGTCTACCTCGGCGGTGCGGTCGGCATCTCGTTCATCACCATCGCGGTCGCCGCGGTGCAGAAGCTCGGCGTCCTGGTGCTCGGCCTGTGCACGATCACCGGCCAGCTGGTGGGTTCGCTCGCCCTCGATCTGCTGCTGCCGCACGGCGACACCCGGGTCACGGCGGCCACCGTCGCGGGCGTCGCGCTCGCGCTCGCCGCGGTGGCCGTCGCGGCGCTCTCGGGACCGCGCGCGGGCCGGGTCGTGGCGTCGAGCGACACGGCCCGGCCCGCGGCGGCGGAGCGCGAGGAGCGGGTGGAGCGCTAGCGCGCCGACCCGGCAGTGGGTCTGCCCGCCACCGGTTCGCCCGCCACCGGTTCGCCCGCTGGCTGCTTGAAGGCCCACTCCATCTCCGGCTCCATCGCGAAACGGAACATCCGCTGTACCGGCGGTGTGCACAAGGCCGTGATCACCGCTCCCGCGAGCAGGGTCACCGTGATCTGGCCGAGCGGCGTGTGGAGCCAGTCCGCCTCGTACCAGTCGCCGAAGCGCGAGCCCTTAGCGAGGAAGCCGTGCAGCAGGTAGCCGTAGAGGGTGCCCGCGCCGAGCGCGGTGAACCACAGCTTCCGGCCCGGCACCCAGGCGAAGAAACAGGCCACGAGAACGACGGAACAGCCGAACATCGCGAGCGTCATGACCGCGCCGCTCCACCCGGGAGCGCCCAGTTCCTGAGCGCTGTCCCTGCGGTAGAACCAGGCGGCGCTCATGTGCGGCGCGGCCCAGTACGCGAAGGCGAGCGCGGCGGCGCAGACGGGCAGGGCCACGATCCTGGCCTCCTTGCGCCGCACCATCCGGAAGTGCTCCGGCTTCAGGACCAGGCCGAGCACGAAGAACGGCAGGAACTGCAGCACGCGTTGCAGATCGAGGTCGTCGCCGATGTCCGGGGAGGCCGAGGCGAGCGCGGCGATGGCGAGGGCGAGCGGCAGGGGCCAGCGGACGATCTTCCACAGGGGTGTCGTCAGGCGCCAGACGAACAGCGCGATCAGGAACCAGGTCAGGTACCAGGGATCGAGGAGGCTGATCGGATAGGTGGGGTCGTCGCCCGCGGTCCGTTTGAAGAGGGTGTACGCGACTTCGAAGAGGACGTACGGGACGGCGATGCCCGTCACCAGGCGCTTGAGGCGGCCGGGGCTCGCGTCGAAACTCCGCGAGAAGTAGCCGGAGATGACGATGAACGCGGGCATGTGGAACGCGTACACGGTCATGTAGAGCGCGGCCGCCGTGCGGCTGTCCCCGCGCAGCGGCTCCCAGGCGTGGCCCATCGCCACCAGGACGATCGCCAGGTACTTCGCGTTGTCGAAGAACGAGTCCCGTGGCTTCCCGGCGTTGGGGGCGCGCGCCCCGTGCGAGGCGGCTCGCGGAGTGCGGACCGCGTGCGACGCGGCTGCCGAGGGGCGGCTCGCGGGCGGCGGCGCGGGGCGGGCCGGGGGCAGCGGGGCCCGGTGGCGGCCCCGCGTGGGTGCCGTATCGGTCACGGCACCCCCCACAGGCAACCCACAGCCTCGATCGCGCGTCTTACCTTGTTTGCGGGAACTCCATTGGCGTGAGACATCCCCGGCACCCTAGTCACAGGACCCGACACCCGTACAACCGCGCCGCGTGTGGGCTTTCGCACGCGGGGCCACGGGGAGATCCGTACGCATCAGTGACCCCAATGGCCCCCCGGGTCCCACCCGGCGAGGCCGGATGGCAGATGATCGCGGTGTGGCCGATGCGCGCGAGGGTTCCCCCCAACGGACCGGCGGCGAACGGACCGGCGGCGGTCGTCTGCCGCGCTGGACGCGGGCCGTCGCCTGCGTCGTCGCGGTGCTGAGCGTGCTGGTCCTCGCCCTCGCGGGCGCCGCCCGCAGCACGCTGCTGAGCCGGGCGTTCTACCAGGACGTCCTCGACGAACAGGGCGCCTACGAGCGGCTGTACGACGAGGTCCTCGTCGACCCCGCGTCCGCGCGGGCCCTGCGCGACCTGCTCGGCAGGATCCCGGTGCCGCCCGCGCAGGTGACCTCGAACCTGAAGAACGTACTGCCGCCCGCGACCCTGCGCACGCTGGTCGACGAGCAGATCGGCCATGTCCTCGCCTACCTGCGCGGCGAGGACGCGGTGCTCGCGCTCACCGTCGACGTCACGCCGGTCCTGACCAACATCGGCAGCTTCGCCGAGATCTACCTCGGCGATCTGGTCGCCTCGGTCCAGGGCAAGCCCGCGCCCGACTTCCCCGCGTTCGTGCAGGGCCTCTCCGGGGCCCTGGAGGACATCGCGGCGGGCCGCCGCCCCGACGCGCTGCCCGAGCTGCACCTCGACGAGAGCTCGGCGAAGTCCGCGGCCGACACCCTGGTCGGCGCCCTGCCCGAGTCGGCGCGCCATTCGCTGCGCCCACAGGTGGAGGCGGCGCTCGCCACCGGCGACGTGGCGAGCGCGCTGGCCGCGGTCGGTCCCCATCTGCTCGGCGAACAGTCCGGGCGGAGCAGCGCCGATCTGGCCGCGATCACCGACGGCGGGCACTGGAAGATCGTGCCCGATCTGGAGGCGGCGGGCGTCGACCTGGGCACGGTCAGGACCGCCAGGTCCTTCACCCGCCTCGTGCTCGGCGTGGTGCAGCCCGTCGCGCTGCTGCTCGGTCTCGCCGCGACCGCCCTGCTGGCGTTCACAGGACCCGGCACCAGGACGGCACGGCTGCGTACGGTCGGCTACGCGCTCGCGGTGGGCGGCGCGCTGACCGCTGCCGTCTGCCTTCTCGCGCGGAGCGCGGCGGACGACCTCATGGCCGAGCCCGCACCGGGCTGGCCGCCCTCCCTGAACCGTCTCGTCGACGACCTCCAGCACGCGGCGGCCGACAGCCTCGGCACGGTCGGGCTCGTCACCGCCGCCGTGCCGTTCCTCGCGGGTCTGCTCCTGGTGGGCGGCACGCTGCTGTACGACCGTTTCGCGGCACGGCGCACGGAAGGCTAGTCGGCCCGGCGGCGCACCGGGGTGGCGGCCGCCGCGGGCGGGCTCGCGGTGGTCGTGGCGCTCGCCGGTTCCGTGCTCGCCCCCGCCGTGGCGGGCAAGGAGGCGAAGGACCTGTGCCTGGGCTCGGCGGCGCTGTGCGAGAAGCGGTACGACGAGGTCGCCTATCTGGCCACCCACAACTCGATGTCGACCACGCAGGACCGGTTCATCGGGCCGCTCCACGACCCCGACATCGTCGCCCAGCTCAACGCCGGGGCCCGGGCCCTGCTGATCGACACCTATACCTGGGAGACGCCCGACGAGATCACCGAACGCCTCCAGGAGTCCGACATCTCCCCGGGGATGAAGGAGCAGATCACGGATCTGGTCGCCAGGGCCAACCCGCCGCGCCCCGGCCTGTGGCTGTGCCACGCCGTGTGCAGGGCGGGCGCGATCGGCCTGGTGGACACGTTGCGGCAGATCGGCGACTGGCTCGACGAGCATCCCGGCGACGTCGTCACCCTGATCGTCCAGGACGCGGTCACCGGGGAGCGGACCCGGGACGCCTTCCACGAGGCGGGCCTCGACCGCCTGCTCTTCACCCCGGACCCCGACCCCGCCGAGCCGTGGCCGACCCTCGGCCAACTGGTGCGCTCCGACCGGCGTCTGGTGGTCTTCGCGGAGCAGGCGGACGGCCCTGCGCCCTGGTACCGCAACTTCTACCGGTACGGCATGGAGACGCCGTTCGCGTTCAAGAAGCCCGCGGAGATGTCGTGCGTGCCGCACCGCGGCGGCGCCGACAAGCGGCTCTTCCTGCTCAACCACTTCATCACCGACGCGGGCGGCAGCCGCCTCGATGCCGCCGTGGTCAACGCCCGCCGGTTCATCCTCGACCGGGCCCACCGCTGCGAGGCGGAACGCGGGCGCCCGGTGAACTTCGTCGCCGTCGACTTCGCGACGATCGGCGATGCGCTCGGCGCGGTCGACGCGCTCAACAACGAGCGGTCGGCGCGCCGCTGATCGACGTCGTCACCGACTTGAGGAGTCGGCACCCGGACGCCGGTATGCGTCTGCCGCGCCGGGCTGATCGCAGGCTAGGTTGAGCGGCATGAGCAACCTTGACCGTCAGGCAGTCCCCTCGCTGTGCGGCGGACGCGGGTTCGTCGTCGCCGAGCCCGTGCGCGAACTCCTCAGCCCCCGCCGGGTCCGGCTCGGCGAATCCACCGAAGTACGCCGACTCCTCCCGAACCTGGGCCGCCGCATGATCGGCGCGTGGGCCTTCGTCGACCACTACGGCCCCGACGACATCGCCGACGAGCCCGGCATGCAGGTGCCGCCGCATCCGCACATGGGCCTGCAGACCGTCAGCTGGCTGCACGAGGGAGAGGTGCTGCACCGCGACTCCACGGGCTCCCTGCAAACCATCCGCCCCCGCGAACTGGGCCTGATGACGTCGGGCCGGGCGATCTCGCACTCGGAGGAGAGCCCCGCGTCGCACGCCCGCCTGCTGCACGGCGCGCAACTGTGGGTGGCCCTGCCGGACCCCCACCGGCACACCGACCCGAAGTTCGAGCACCACGCCGAACTCCCGAAGGTCACCGCCGCGGGCCTCGACGCGACCGTGCTCCTCGGCACATTGGACGGCACGGAGTCCCCCGGCACCACCTACACACCGCTCGTCGGCGCCGACATCACCCTCACCGCCGACTCCGACACACGCCTCCCGCTGGACCCCGACTTCGAGTACGGCGTACTCGCCATGTCCGGCGAAGTACACGTAGACGGCGTCCCCGTCCTCCCCGGCTCCATGCTCTACCTCGGCTGCGGCCGCACCGAACTCCCCCTGCGCGCGGCATCCGACGCCGGGATCATGCTGCTCGGTGGAGAACCGTTCGACGAGGAACTGATCATGTGGTGGAACTTCGTCGGCCGTACGCAGGCGGAGATCGAGCAGGCGCGGGAGGACTGGATGACGGGCACGCGGTTCGGCGAGGTGAAGGGGTACGACGGGGGCCCGCTGGCGGCGCCTTCCCTCCCTTCCACGCCGTTGAAGCCGCGGGGGCGCGTGCGCTGAGCTGGGGTTATGGCGGGGCGGCGGCACGGGGTGGCGGGCGAAAGGAAGTACCGAAGCACTCATCTCCCCCTCCACGGAGACCACCCCGCTTGCCCGCCGGACGCGCCCTACTCCCTGGGGCACGATTCCAGCCTGCGGGCGGGTGCGGTCGGCTCTGGCAGGACTCATGCTGACCTAATGCCGACTTTCCTGACGGCCCGTCAGCTTCCAGCCTGGCCCCGTTGCCGTCAGTTTGGCGCAGGCCATCAGACACACCGCCACGCTCCCCAGGTTGAGTACGAGCGGGAAGTCGAAGGTGCTGTAGCCGCGGTTGATGGTGACCTTGCCCAGGAAGGACTCCATCGCCCAGGAGAACCCGACCAGCAGCACGGCGGCGCCGGTGGCCACGGGGTGTGCCACACGGTGCTGCATCGATTTCGTCAACCGCTTCAGCAACAACCGCACCCGCCCTGTAGATGGGGACGCCAAAACATCACACGGGCGATCGGACGGGCGCACGTCGGGCAGTCCATGCGTTCATGGCGCCGAGCGCCAAGAGGATTGGAGCGGTAACACGAGGGGGTCGAAGCACGGCTTTCGCCCTCCGGGGCGGCCTGCGGGCGACCGTGAGGGAGCCACAGTCGCAAGCGGTGCCGCCAGGGTCCAGGTCGCCTCGCCGCACTTCGCCTGTCTACTCCGCAGCGGGTCCCCGGGACAGGGGCCGGACAGCCTCAACACCTTGCCCCGGGCACATACCTGGCCGGTTGGGTCCTACTGCCGCCAGGACACGCCGTCGCGGCAATTCCCGTGCCGGGCCGCACGATTCGGCAGGTCGAACAGGGACGGCATCGATCCCGGATGGCCCTTTCGACAGAGCATGTACGGCGGCACGCGGGTGTCAGCCCGTGGTCGATGGGGTGCGGTTAGCGCGGCATCCGACCTACCGGCGTTCCCTCGGGCCCAGGTTGGGGCCCTTTCGCCAGCGGCTGCTACCAGCGGGAGTCTGCGCCCGCCACACAGCACCGCGTCCTGGCTCGCCACGGCTTCCCCCCTGTCGCCGGCCGATGAACTCCTGCTCATGCTGCCCCTGCACGACACTCCCGGTGTGCGCCTGCGGGGCGAGGTCTTCGGCTCCCACCGCGGCCCCCTGGCTCTGGTTCTGACCGAAGAGGCCGCACGCACTGGTGAGATCGTCCTGGACCTCACCGACGTCCACTTCGTCTCGAACAGCATCCTGGACATCCTGACCGTCCTGGCCAGCCGTCTCGTGTCACCCCAATGTCTGCTCGTCAAAGCCAGCGCCGACCTCAAACTGAGAGAGCGGACCGACGCCCGCGGCTGGAACGAGATCGCGACCGTACGCCTGGAGGAGTCCTGACCCGCCAAACTCCCGTGGTCGGACAGGGTTCCTACGTCACGGCTGCCCCAGATCGCTCCGGAACACCGACCCTCACCGGGACGGTCAACATCCACGCCAGGGCGAGCACCTGCCGGACTGGCTCGACGCTGTCCGGCAATTGCCCCCCCTCGATCAGATCGTGGGACGCCGGAGCACGTTGGTGGGCTCCCAGTCGCTCTTCCAGAAGGCTTCAAGCCCGTACTCGTTGATGAATTGCCGCTCGACCTCGTGTATGGGGTACATCCCTTGGATGTTGATCACGTCGTGGTCCTCGTGTCCCGGAATGCCGACGTCGATGCCCAGATAGTCGTCTCTGTCGAGGACCAGCGGCGCGAACACGCAGAATGCCGTCATCTCTGACTCGGGCACGATGCGCTCACCGAAGTTGATCGTGCTGCCGTAACTGAACGGGCAGGTTCCACGGAGTTGCTCGGCGAGGAAGCCCACGGCGTGGGCCCAGATCACGTCGGTCGAGTTCACGCTGAGGCAGAGTTCCGGCGAGCCGTGCTGCCAATCGGGATGTTCTGCCAACGACAAGCCGTAGGTGAGTGCCGTGAGAAGCCCGTCCGGCAGGTTGTCGTAAACGATCTCCGTCACGCCCCGCAGCCCTTGCTTGGTCGACTCGACAGGGAAGAAGCGGGGCTCTCTTCCTCCGGAAAGTCGATCAAGATGGTCGAGGTACTTCTCAGCGCGACTGGCCATGTGTCCAGCCTGCACGATCGCATACTGGCGCACGCCACCGGGGCCGTCACCAGTCACACTCCGCAAGAGGTCTGGGGCGGCTCGCCTGGCTGGCGAGGGATGCGCCGATCCGGACAGAGTTTTCAGCGTTTGGCTCCGTGCATCTGCACGATCACGCTGAACCATCCGTCGGTGTGCACGTTGATGCTCTCGTTCACGGTGGAAGTCGAGGCCATTGGGACAGACGATGAATGCTTGGGCCATTTCTTGATGTGCGAGGGCTTCCATGGAGCTGCCTCTAGCCGGCGTAGAGGTGGCCCGTGCCCCCCCCTGGGAAACCCCCCGCACGTGGAGTGACGCGGCCGGTGCTCCCGGAGCACCTCGTGCAGCTTCTCCGTCAGCTCGATGTGCTGAGAGACGAGCGATTCAGGGGCGAGGTCGCCATGAGGCATCTCCCTTACGGTGCGGTGCTGTTGAGGTGGGTTCATGGGCCGACGGGCATGGCGGGGCGTGCACTCCGCGGCACGGGTGGCGAGTTGGTGTGCCGTGCGGTCATGCGACTGCCAGCAGTGGGCCGCACGGGGTGCCGCAGCGTTGTGCGACCAGCCCTCCGACGGGGATCACCAACTACATCCGGCCGCCGGGGCGAAGCCAGCGGTCGCGGACTCGTCGTACCCACCCCACCGGGTCGCGGAGGAGAGGGAGAACGAGACGGCACACGACTAGGTCGATGCCGCGCCGCTGCAGACCGGGCGGGTCACCGCCCTGGTCGAGGTCGTGGTGCAGATAGGTCACCTCCGGGCAGCGGCGTGCGCCGCGCTGCCACGAGAGCCGAGTGGACGGAGTCCAGGCTGATGACGTCGTATCCGAAGCGGTGGAGCTGACGGCTTGAGTTCCCGCTGCCGCAGCCGGCGTCCAGGGCAACTTGATGCCACCGCACGGGTACGTGGCGGGCGAAGATCCGCAACTCGGTGTCGGTGACCGTGAGGGCCTTCACGCCTCGCTCCCCCACCAGCTCCGCCGCCCCATCGGCGTGGGGCTCATCGGAGCCGGGGGGCCGTGCCGGGTGGGGATCCGTGCCGCTACGCCGGGCCCGCCAGGGACCTGGCAATGTGGAACTGCCGCTCGGCCTCGGCCGGGTGGCCCGCCGCCGCGTAGGTGCGTCCGAGGCGGCGGCGGACCTCCATCTCCAGGGGCCTGCTGGTGTGTTCGGTGAGCGTGGCGAGGGCCTCGCGCTGGAGCGTGATGGCCAGCGGCAGGTCTCCGCAACCGTGTTCGGCGGCGCCGAGCAGGGACAGGCTGGTCGCGCGCAGTTGCACGTCGCCGACCTCCCGGGCCAGCTCCGCCGCGCGCCGCGCCAGGTCCTTGACCTCGGTGTGCCGGCCGAGCGCCAGGTGGGTCTCGGCGGTGAAGCACAGGGTCTTGCTGATCATTCTGGGGCGGCCGATCTTCTCGGCGAACGCGAGGGAGGTGGCGTAGAGCGTGAGCGCCTTCTCGGGCCGGCCCTGCTGGTCGTGCAGGGCACCGAGCTGGCAGCTCGACATCCCGGCGAGCCAGTCGTCGTCGAGCCGGGCCGCGAGCCCCATGGCCTCGCCCAGGTGGGCCGCGGCCTCCGGGAGGCGGCCGAGCGCACGCTTCGCCGCGCCCATGACGGCGATCGCCCGCGCCTGCTCGCGCAGGTCGCCCCGGTGGCGGGCGAGGCGCAGCGCGTCGGCGCACCAGGCGTGGGCCTGCTGGAAGCGTCCCTGATAGATGTCCGCGACGGCCAGGCAGTTGCGCAGGGAGGAGGGCATCCGCTGGTCGTCGGCCAAGTCGGCGCCGGGCAGAGCGAGTTCGAGCGCGGAGCGGCACTCGTGGAAGCGGCCCTGGCGGACCAGCGGGTCGACCAGGGACTCGGCGATCCAGCAGGCATGGTCGCGCTGTCCGGTGGCCGCCGCGAAGGCGACCACGTCGAGCAGCTGGCCGCCCGCGGCCTCCAGCCACGCGTCGGCCTGCCGCCAGTCCGCGAAGGGGGAGTCGGAGACGTCGGGGCCCGTCGGGTAGCCCTCGGGGCCCCAGTCGCTGGCCATGCGCCCGGCGGCGGTGTAGAGGTGCAGCACGGCGGCGCGGTCCGCGGCGGCCTCATCGGGCGCGGCGGCGGCGAGGCGGCGCGTGTGGTCGCGTACGAGATCGTGCAGCCGGTAGCGGCTCGGCCGGGGCTGCTGCAACAGGCTCGCGTCGACCAGACGCTCCAAGAGGTCCTCGGTGTACTGGAGCGAGTGGCCCAGCATGACGGCGGGGGTGATCCCGTCGAACTCGGCGGTCGGCGCCTGGCCCAACGCCCGGAAACAGCGCCGCAGTTCGGGGGCGAGCAGGTCGTAGGACATCCGGAAGGCCGCCTCCACGCTGCGGTCCTCCGCACGGAGCTCGCCCAGTCGGCGCTCGTCGCCCGACATCCGGCCGACCAGGTGGGCCACTGTCCAGGAGGGGCGGTTCTGCATCCGGGCCCCGGCGATCCGCAGGGCCAGCGGGAGGCCGCCGCACCGGCGGGCGAGCTCCTGCGCGGCCTCCGGCTCCTGCCCGGCACGCGCCTCGCCCAGGAGGCGGGTGAGCAGGGTGACCGCCTCGCCCGTGGCCAGCGGCTCCACGGTGACCCGCCGGTCGGCGTCGAGGCCGGGCAGCCGCTGACGGCCGGCCACGAGGACCCGGCTGCCCGGGCCTGCGGGCAGCAAGGGACGCACCTGCTCCGCGCTGCGGGCGTCGTCGACGACAAGGAGCAGCCGCAGGGAGCTGGTGGCCGCCCGCCACGCCGTGACCAACTCGGGCAGCTCGTCCGGGAGTTCGTCGTCGGCCGCACCCACGGCGCGGAGCAGCTGGTGCAGTGCGCGCTGCGGGCGCAGGCCCTCGTGGGGGGCGCCGTGCGTGTGCAGGTCCACGAACAGGCAGCCGTCCGGGTACTGGTCGTGCACCGTCCAGGCGGCTCGGACCAGCAGTGCGGTCTTGCCGACGCCTGCCGTGCCGTCCACGGTGGCCACGGATACGGAGCCGACGGGCACCGGCTCGGTGAGCAGGGCGAGTTCCCGCTCCCGGCCGACGAGCCAGGCGGTGTCGCCGGGGAGTTCGTTGCGGCGGGGGCGCGTGGGGAGCTTGGCCGGTGCGGGAGACGGGGTCTCCGGGGCGGCGACGGTGCCCGTGGCGACAGCGGTGTCCGCGGTGCGGGGCGACGGGGGCGTACCGAGCAGCATCGGATCGTCCCGGCGCAGCACGCCCTGGTGCACCCGGCGCAGTTCCTCGCCGGGCTCCACGCCCAGCTCGCCCCGGAGCCGGAACCGGATCTCCTGGTAGGCGGCGAGCGCCTCGGCCTGTCGGCCGCTGCCGTACAGCGCGCGCATCCGCAGGGCGGCGAGCGGTTCGTCGTGCGGCTGGGCCATGGGCGCGGCCAGCAACACGTCCAGGGCCTCCGTGTACCGGCCGAGGAGCACCAGGCACGCCACCCGCTCCTGGTGGAGGGTGCGCCGCTGCCGGGCGAGACGCTGCCGCTCGGCGTCGGCGAGCGGGCCGGGCAGCCCGGCGAGCGGCTCCCCGCGGAACAAGGCGAGGGCTCGCGTGCAGCTGTCGAGGGCGGCGGCCAGGTCGCCCGCGGCCTTCGCGTCGCGCGCCGAGGCGCCCTCGTCGGCCAACTCGAGCAGGTCCGTAACGGCTTCGCCGGGCACGAAGCGGTAGCCGCCGCGCTCGCCCCGGATGACGGATGCGGCGGGGTCGGTGCCGGGCGCGTCCAGCGTCTTGCGCAGGGGGTAGACGTAACTGGGCAGTACCCGGCGGCCCGTGCCCGGCAGCTCAAGTCCCCATACGTCTTCGAGGAGTTGCTGGTGGGTGACGAGCGTATCCGCCCGCAGGACCAGCGCGGCGAGGACCGCCTGCCGCCGTACGGGCCCGAGGTCGAGCGGCACGTCGCCGCGGCGGGCGACGACCGGGCCGAGCAGGGCAAGGCGCAGCCGGTCCGCCAGGGCCTCCGCGCCGGTCGTACCTGCCGTGCCTGTGCTCGTGCCCGTACCAGCCGCACCCGTTCTCGTACGTGCCGCACCCGCACCCACACCCGCCGTGCCCGTACTCACCCTGCTCCTACCCACCGCAAACTCCCCCGTGTTTCCTGCCGCTTTGTGCAGCTACCCGTTTTCCCCGTGCCCGCCGAGTCTTCTGCTTCAGCAGAATTTCATCGGCATTGCAGTGTCTCGCGAGAGGGTTCGGCACGTCGTGTCCGGTCCCGGTCGATCTCCGTTCCGGCCCGCCCCTGGACGGGTTCGTGCCGGTACCCAGGGTGTGAACCGTAGGAAAGCGAGCTGCACCGTGAGTGAGAACCCGCAGGTGGATCCCCGGCAGGGATTCGGCGAGGCGCACCAGGGCCCCGGACAGGCGCCGCCCCCGATGCCCGGCCAGGCCCCGCCGCCCGCCCCGCCGGCGCCGGGCGCGCCCTCGGCCTGGTCGCAGCCGATACCGGCCGGCGGCCCCGGCAACTCGGGTCCCGGCGGCGGCCGTTCGCGAGCCTGGCTGATCGGGGGTGCCGCTGCGCTCGCCGTGGCGGTGATCGTCGGCGTAGTCGTCGTCACGACGGGGGACGACGACAAGGACACCGCGTCGGGCAAGCCGCCCGGCGTGCCGGGCGGCGTCGCCAAGCCCAAGGGGCCCGCGGACGAGGAGCCGTCGGGGGGCAAGGCGTACTCCAAGGTGCCCGACGGCTGCGAGCTGATCAAGGCATCGACCATCGAGAAGATCGCGCCCGGAGGCACGTGCACACCCAGTGCGATGGACAAGGGCGAGGGTGACCTGGCGACGATGATGACCAGGATGCCGAGATGGGAGCCCGCCGACTACGGCGGCCCCTACCAGAGTCTGTCGGTGAGCCTCACGGTCGGCGCCAGCGTCAAGGGCCAGTACGACCTCAAGAAGCGGAGTGCTCTCAGCGACCTCAAGGGCATGCGCAAGGTGGAGGGTTCCCGGCCGGTGAGCGGGCTCGGCCAGGAGGCCCTCGTCGTCGACACCGTCGACGCACGGGAGGGCACCCTGACCCAGGCAGAGGTGGTCGTCATGGACGGCAACGCCTCGCTCAGCGTGCAATTCACCTACAGCCGGGAGAACTCCGACACCACCCGGAAGCAGGCCGACGACGCCGTCGTCACCGCCGCCCGTGACGTGCTCGGCTCGCTGAGCTGACCGCCGCGCGACGACGTGCCCACCCACCCCTACGGAGGCGGCGACCCCACGGCCGCACAGGCCCCGCACACCACCGTGCCGCAGCCACCGGCCACCCCGACCCGGCCGTTCACCGCCGCCCCGGAGCCGCCGGGTCCGGCCCCTCGGCAACAGATCCCCGCCCGCATCGGCCCCTACGAGGTGTTCCAGCTCCTCGGCGAGGGCGGCATGGGCCGAGTGTTCCTTGCCAGGTCGCCGGGGTCGCGGCTGGTCGCCCTGAAGGTGATCCGGCCCGAGCACGCCGAGGCGCCGAACTTCCGCGGGCGCTTCCGGCGCGAGGCCGAGTCCGCCCGCCGCGTGAGCGGCTTCTTCACGCCGCCCGTGCTCGACGCGGACGCGGACGCCCCGCAGCCCTGGCTGGCCACGGCCTACGTCCCCGCACCCTCGCTGCATGACGCCGTACGCGACTTCGGCGTACTGCCCGAGGCGGGGCTGCGGGCCCTGGCCGCCGGTCTCGCGGAGGCGCTGCCCGCCATCCACGACGCGGGCATCGTCCACCGCGACCTCAAGCCCGGCAACGTACTCGTCACCGAGGACGGGCCCCGCGTCATCGACTTCGGCATCAGCAGCGCGGTGGACGCCACCCAGGTGACCCGGACCGGTGCCGTGCTGGGGACGCCCGGGTTCATGGCGCCCGAGCAGATCGTGTCGAGCCGCGAGGCGGGGCCGCCGGCCGACGTCTTCTCCCTGGGCTGCGTCCTGGTCTTCGCGGCCACCGGGCGGGGACCCTTCGGCACCGGCGGGACGGCCGAGATCCTCTACCGGGCCGTCCACCATCCACCCCGACTGGACGGCACCCCACCGGAGTTGGGTCGGCTGCTCAACGCCTGCCTGGACAAGGACCCCACCCGCAGACCGCCCGCCGCCTCGATACTGGCCGCGCTGGGCGACACCGAACCCGCCGCGCTGCTCACGCCGGGCCTGCGGGAGGACCTCGCGCGACGGCAGGCGCACGCCGCCGTCCTGATGTCCGCGCCGCCCGTGCCCGTGGCGTCCCTCGCCGCACCCGACGACCCGTCAGCCGCCACCGCCGGAGGGCCGAGCCGCCGCAGGTTCCTGTGGATCGCCGCGGCCGGCACCACCATCGCGGCGGGCGGCGGGGCCGCGGCGCTGGCCGGGTGGCGGTCGGAACCCCGCGAAGCCCCGGCCCGCGGCGGTGGCGGTGCGGGCACCACCGGTCGGCCCGCGGTCAAGGTCCCGGCCGGCCCGGAGCCTCGGTGGTCGGTCCCGCTGAAGAAGCTGTCGAGTGCCCGACTCCAATTGCTCGGCGACGTGTTGGTGCACTGGGAGCAGAGACGCGCCACCGCCTACGACACCGCCTCCGGGAAGGAACGCTGGACGGGGTCGCCGCGACTGCCCTCCGGCGTCTCGGGCGGCCCCAAGTGGCTGGGGGTGCACGGGCCGACGCTGTTCGCCTCGGCCTGGAACGGTACTCACGGCCATCTGCTGGGCGTCGACGCCGCAGGAAAGCAGAAGTTCACGCACGCGCTCACCGAGCCCGGCACCGACGGCGGGTTCGCCGACTTCGTCGAGAGCGTCCTGTCCGTCGCCGGTTCGGTCGCGGTCGTCGGCACCAGCGGGGACAAGGGGTACGGGGTGCTCGCGGTCGATCTCGGCTCGGGCGAGATCCTGTGGTCGCGCAAGGTCGACGGCAGCGACTTCCAGGCGTACGCCGAGGGCAGCCACTGCTTCCTCCAGGACAACGGAACGCTCCACGGCCTCGCCCTGCGCTCGGGCGCCCAGCGGTGGCAGGTCCGTGGCGTCATCGAGCCCGGCGCCTATCCGCACCTGTCCACCGACGGCGAGACCCTGCTGGTCGCCAGCACCAAGGTGCAGGCCTTCCGCGTGACCGACGGCAAGAAGCGGTGGACCGCCGTCAATGAGACGACCACCCTCAGCCCGGCCAGGATCCACGGCGAGCGGGCCTACCTCTACGACGGCGCGGGCACCGTCTTCGCCCTGGACACGGGCGGCGGTCAGCAGGTGTGGCACAGGGCGAGCCCGGTGCACCTGACGACCACCGGCGGCGCCCAGGACGAGGGGCCCACCGTTTCCCCTTCCGTACTGGCCATCGCCACCTGGGCCACGGGCGACGTGCCGGGCTTCATCGTCCTGCGCACCTCCGACGGAAAGCCGCTCTGGGCGCACCAGCCCTCCGCCACCGCCTCCGGGAGCCGCACCGGCGGCACGACCGGCTGGCTGCTGGCGATCTCCGGCAGGACCCTCTTCGCCGCATCCGAGACCACCCTCCACGCCTTCCGGAGCGATACGCCGTGACGACACCGCCCACCCCGCCCCTGCCGTCTTCGGCCCCTCCGCCGTCCGGGCCGGTGCCGTCCGGCCCGACACCGGCCGCACCGCCCCCGCAAGCCGCGCCGCCCGCCACCCCCTCTCCTTCTCCCTCCCCCACCTCGTACATCGGCCCCTACCGGGTGATCCGGGAGCTCGGTGCGGGCGGCATGGGGCGCGTCCACCTCGCCGCGTCGCGCAGCGGGCGTGCGGTGGCCGTCAAGGTCGTGCGTCCCGAACTGGCCGCCGACCCCGACTTCCGCCGCCGCTTCCGGGCCGAGGTCGACGCCGCCCGCGCGGTGTCCGGCGCCTTCACGGCACCGGTCGTCGACGCCGACCCCGAGGGGCCGCAGCCGTGGCTGGCCACCGCGTACATCCCAGGCCCCTCCCTCACCGAGGCCCTGGCCGCCCACGGCCCCATGCCCGAGCCCACCCTGCGCGTGCTCGGCGGCGGCCTCGCGGAGGCGCTGGCGGCGATCCACCGCGCCGGGCTGATCCACCGCGACCTCAAACCGTCCAACATTCTGCTCACCCTCGACGGCCCACGGGTCATCGACTTCGGCATCAGCCGGGCCGTCGACGGGACCTGGCTCACCGCCGAGGGGCAGGTCGCGGGGTCGCCCGGCTTCATGTCGCCCGAACAGTCGCGAGGGGGCGAACTCACGCCCGCGAGCGACGTGTTCGCCTTCGGCGCCGTGCTTGCCTTCGCCGCCACCGGGATGCCGCCCTTCGGCACCGGCGCGGTCCACGCCCTGCTCTACCGGGCCGCCTACGAAGAGCCGCAGCTGACCGGCGTCCCGCACGGCCTGCTCGGCATCGTCACCGCCTGCCTCGACAAGGACCCCGCCCGCCGCCCCGCCGTCGAGCAGCTCCAGACCTGGCTGCGCCCGGAGACCGTCGCGGGCTGGCTCGGCGCGGTCGAGCTCCGGGTGACCGAGGACCAGCGCACGCTCGCCGGCGCGCTGCGCACCCCGGTGCTGAGCCGCCGCAGACTGCTGGTCAGCGGCGCCGTACTCGCCGCGACGGCGGCCGCGGGCGGCACCGCCTGGGTCCTCCGCACACGCGGCGAGGACGGCGGCAGCACGGCCTCGGCACCCGAACTCGCCTGGACCAAGGAGTTGCCGCAGCCCGGCATGTCCCTGCGCGAGGTGACCCGGTCCACGCTCCTGTGCACCGAGAAGTCCGCCGGTGCCTGCTTCGACCGGAGCACCGGCAAGCTCCTCTGGAAGGACCTCGCCGGCCAGAACACCGACGCGCTAGCCGACGACGGGCGCGTCTACACGGTGCGCACCGACGGCAAGGTGTACGCGTTCGACGGCCGGTCCGGCAAGAGGGAGTGGGACGCGCCGACGGGGGACGGCGCGCCCTCCCTGAACTTCTCGGACGGCGAGTTGGTCATGGTCACGAGCGGCGGGCGCTTCCGGGCCCTGGAGGCGTCGAGCGGTGAGGTGCGGTGGACCTCCCGGAAGAAGGAGGATGTCAGCGTGGTCATCGGCGCCACCCCGGCGGGCGCGCTGCTCACCTGGGGCAGCGCGTCGAAAACCGATCCGGCCGCGATGCTCAAGGGCTACTCCGCGCTCGACCGGAAGACCGGCGAGCGCGTCTGGACGAAGGACCTCGTCACCCTCTATCCGCCGGACAAGAGCACGGTGAGCAAGGCGGGCAAGGCGGGCAAGGCGGGCAAGGTGCTCTACGGCATCGACGCCCGCATGAAGCTGCTCGCCCTCGACCCCGAAAGCGGCCGGACGCTCTGGAGCAGGCCCACCCGGCTCCCCCCGACGAACAGTGAGATCCTCGGCTTCGATAGGTCCCTGAGCCTGCTCGACGGCACCCTGTTCTGCTACCCGAGCACCGGCTTCAACGGCTCGACCCGCGGCCTCCTCGTCGCCTTCGACCCGGCGTCGGGCAAGACCCTGTGGACGGTGCGGACCACCGCCCGCGGCAACCGCGGCTACGCACGCGCCGGCGGGACCGTCTGCTACCTGGACAAGAAGATCCTGCACGGGCTCGACGCCGGGACCGGCGCGAAGCGCTGGACGGCGGGGACCGGCCTGGGCGACCTCGAGCTCCTGGGCGCCCTGCGCGGACTCTTCCTCGCCGCGGGCACGAAGGGCCTGTACGCCTTCCACGCCGACACCGGCGAGCAGGTCTGGCACTACCGGGCCACCGGCGGCTCCGGCTCCTGGTCGGCGCAGGCCCTCGGCGACGACCTGTACGCGGCCTGGTCCGGCAAGCTCTTCCGCTTCTCGGTACCCGGGGCGTAGCGCGCGGGACCTGCTCCACGAACAGGCCCCGCGCCGCCCCTACGCCGAACTCCTCCAGGCGGTCCTGCGCGTCCGGCAGCACATCAGCGCGCCTGGCTCCAGGGCGGTCAGCGCGACCGCTGGCCGGTCACCAGGCGGTAGATCATGAGCACGATCACCGAACCGACGACCGCGGCGATCCACGTCGACAGGTGGAAGAAGCCGTTGATGGAATGCACTCCGAAGATCACCTTGCCGAGCCAGCCACCGAGCAGACCACCGACGATGCCCAGGAGCATGGTGACGAGGCAGCCGCCCGGGTCTTTACCGGGCATGAGCGCCTTGGCGATAGCGCCCGCGATAAGACCGATCAGAATCCAGGCGATGATGCCCACGACGTCTCCTGAGGTTTCGAGAATCCGGCGGGATTTCCGCCTGGACGTATACCGGCCGCCTCCCGTCGAAGGCCGGTAAGATCCAGATATCCGCTCACAGAACCTATACACAGGACCAAAGTCCTGATTACTTTTACTGGTCCGCACGGCGGACGGTGGGCGGATGGCAGCGGCCTGAAGAGGTAGTGCTCATCGGGACCGATCAGCTGCGCGGCAGTGGCGAGCCGAGCAGCCAGTTGCCGGGTGCCTCGGTGTCGGTGCTGAGGTAGAACTCCTCGATGGCGGTGCGGAACTCGTCGTGGGTGATGGTGCCGCTGCCGTTGCGGTCGAGGCGCTGGAAGGCCGCGCTGGAGGTGGCCGGGTCGATACCGAGGGCCTCGTACATGCGGACGTACTCATCAGCGGTGAGCGTGCCGCTCTTGTCGGTGTCCAGGGCGCGCATGAGGGCGTCGATGATGGGCGTCACCAGGCGTTCGACGGTCTTGGCATCGGCGGCGATGTGGGAGCGCATGGCGGTGATGAACTGTTGGCGCCCGATGCGGCCCTGAGCGTCCGGAGCACCGGCCTCGCCCAGGACGTCCCACCACAGCATGAACGCCTCGCGCAGCGCGCTCTTGTTGCTCTCGTCCGGCGCTACCGCGGCGAACACCTCACCGATCTGCTGGAAGTCATCGCGGGTGAGGTAGCCGTCGCCAGTGCGGTCGAACCAATTGAACAGGAAGGTGAACTTCTGCTCGGTGCTGTTCTGTGCCATGACGGCCTCCTTGAACAGGGCGGTTGGTCTGGGCGCTCTTGCGTGTGCGCAGCTCATCCATAGGCGCACGGTAAATGCGCCTCAGTGGTGCGACTAGGCCTGTTCCCGGCCGCCGACGCGAACAGGAGGGGTCTGATCGTTCACGTGGCGGATTGCTGTCCCAGTACTGACGGTCTTGTTCTCATCGCCCGTTCACAGCCGCTAGAGGGACAGGCGGACGAAGCGGCTCGGGATCCGGAAGAGGCTTCGGCCGCGTGGGCGGCGATACTGGTGGTGACAGTCGCCCCGCCGCCGCGCCTGCCTCGGACGCGGGCCCGGTAGGCGGGGACGCACCTTTGGCGATGTTTCGGAGGGGAACCGTTCATGACCACGGCGAAAGACCTGTTCATCATCGCTATGGACCTGGAGCATTCCGTGGGACAGGGCGACCTGTCCCTCGCACTCGCGGGAGCCGAGCTGATCGATCTCATCGGTGCGGGGGCGGTCGCCGTGGACGGTGACCGCATCGTGCCGGGTGGACAGCCGACGCTGGACGATCAGTTCATGAGCGAGGCCGCTTCAGGGCTCACTCAGCAGGCGCCCTACGAGCGGATCGAGGACTGGCTGTGGCGCCGCGGCCGAGACCTCTCGGCCGCGTACCAGGCCGCCATGGAGAAGAACGACGAGCTGAAGCCGCAGCGCGGCGGCCGGTTGCCCTTCGGCTCGCAGCGCGTGGAGCTGGTCGACACGCCCGCGCGCCGCCGTGCAGCCGACCGCTGGAAGGAGAAGGAAGCCGTCCTGGTCTCCCTCGCGTCGGTCGTGGGCATCGGCGACGACCGATCCGAGGACGAGCCCGGCCTCGATGACGAGGCGGTGACGACCGTGCTGGCCGCCGTCCACGACGCGGTGATGGAGCTGGAGGCCGTACGCCAGAGGCGGACCATCGAGAACGCCGCCTTCGCCAACCTCTGGCGCGGCCCGTGAGCCGAGCACGCGGTGTCTCAGGGCAGCGCGGTTCCCCGCGACGAGACGTGACGGGCGCTGCGGCCACGTGCCGCAGCGGCCGCTCAGAGGTGGCCGTCCAAGAACTTCCGTATCTCGGTGAGGGTCATGGGCCCCGAGCCGTGCGCCACCGCCTCACCCTCCTTCAGCAGGACGTAGGACGGGGCTCCGGTGATCCCGTATCTCTCGGTTGCGGCCGGACAACGTGTGATGTCGGCGCGGACGACCGTCAGGCGGCCCGCGTAGTCGTCGGCGATGTCGCCCACGACGAGGTCCATCACCCGGCAGGGCTCGATCGCCTTGGGCCATGTCCCGGTGAAGTACGCGAAGACCGGAACTCCGCTCATCCCGAGGATGAAACTGAACTCCGCGTCCTCACGGGGTCGGTGAACCCGCTTCGCCATGGAAGCTCCTGACCTCGACGTTCCGTCATTCCACCCCCATCATCCGCCACCGCTTCCCAAGTCGGCCCGAAGACCGAGCGCCAGCGTCAGTTCGAGCACCCGGTGCGGCGATGCGAGATCCGGAAACAGCTCCCGCAGCTGCGACATCCGGTACCGGACCGTCTGGGGATGGACGAACAACGCCGCCGCCACCTCGTCCCGCCTGCCCTGGTGCAGCAGCCACTCCCGCAACGTCTCCTCAAGGCGCCGTGCGGTCGCGACAGGCAAGGACCGCAACGGCGCGAGGGCTCGGGCACGCAGGTCGGCGAACGCATCCGCGTCGGCGCTCAGCACCAGCTCGGGCAGGTGGTCCTCGGTGTCGCGAATATCAGCGGAGAGGGAGCGCGCGCGTACGGCTCGTGCGTACGAGGCGGACGCACGAGTCCACGGCCGGGCCGGGCCGACCACGGCGGTGCGGTCGGTCAGCTGCCGCGAGAGATGTGATCGGTCGGCATCGGGGACGAGCAGCACGCCGGTGCCGTCCGGCAGATCGTCGAGGACGAGGGTGCTCGGGTCGAGCACGCGGTAGGCGGGCCGGGCCTGGTCGGCGGGCAGCAGGACCGCGGTCAGCGAGACCGGAGGCTGCCACGCGGCCCGTTGCACGGAGGCGAGGAGCACGTCCGGGCTCGCGCCGGCGAGGAGGTCGCGGGCGAGGTGTTCCAGGTGGCGCTCGTGGGCCCTGCCCCGGGCGGCCAGTTCGTCGGCGTGGCCCGCGGCGCTCGCGGCGGAGAGCTCGTCGATGTAGGCGAAGGTCAGCTCGGCGAACTTGGCGACCTCGGCGGCGGGCAGACCCGCGGGTACGGCACCCGCTGCCAGGCACCGCCAGGCCACGCGGGCGCCGACGCGGTACGCGCTGAGCAAGGCGTCCATCGAACGACCGTCGCGCACCTCGCCGCGGCCCAGCTCGTAGGCCGCGTCACCGGCGTCGCCGCCCGTGGCGTTTCCGCTCGCGAGGTCCAGGTAGTGCCCCAGGGCGGTGCGGACGGCTCGGCGGATGGTGGCGCCCATGCGGCCCGAAAGGGCGTTGGCGTAGGGAGGGACCTCGTCGATGATCGCCTGGACGACCTCGTCGGCGGTGGTCCTCAGCGCCGCCCTAAGTGCGGTGACCGTCGTCTCATCCAGAGCCAGTTCGCTGGCCCTCTGGATTGCATGGCTCACGTTTTTGTTCCCTGCGAACAACTCAGTCGACCAGATTCACGTCCTGCGGTCAGGACTTTACGCCCTGAGGCGCAGCAAGCTGAAGTCATGACGAGTACAGCCCTCCGCGGCAGGGCGTGGAAACTGCTGGAGATGGTCACGACGCCGCTGCTGCCGTCGGACTACCTCGACCTGGTCAGCCCGCTGCGTGCGGGCGCCGACCTGCGTGGGCGCATCGAGTCCGTGCACCCCGAGACGGATGACGCCGCGACGATCGTGATCAGGCCGGGACGGGGCTGGCGCGGCCACACGGCCGGTCAGTACCTGCGGATCGGAGTCGACGTCGACGGGGTGCGCCTGTGGCGTGCCTACTCCATCACGTCGCCGACGAACCGCCAGGACGGCCGCGTCACGATCACCGTGAAGGCGATCCCGGACGGCAAGGTCAGCAACCACTTGGTCCGCAGGGCCACACCGGGCACGCTGATCCAGCTCGACCAGCCGACCGGTGACTTCGTGCTGCCCCGGGCCAAGCCCGCCAAGGTGCTCTATCTGACGGCCGGCAGCGGCATCACGCCCGTGATGGGCATGCTGCGCGACACCGAGTTCGACGACGTCGTCATGATCCACTGTGCGCCACGGCCGCAAGACGTGATCTTCCGCAACGAACTGCACGACCTGGTCGCGGACAAGAAGCTGCGGCTCACCGAGGTGCACACCGACAGGGACGGCACGCTCGACATCGCCCGTCTCGACGAACTCGTGCCCGACTGGGCCGAGCGCGAGACCTGGGCGTGCGGGCCCGCGGGCCTGCTCGACGCCGCCGAAGAGCACTGGACCGAGCACGGCGTCCAAGAGCGCCTGCACACCGAACGCTTCCGCCCCGGCATCGTCGTCGCCGGTGACGGCGGCGAGGTCACGTTCAGCTCCACCGGCAGGACCGTCGACGCGGACGGCGCCACGCCGTTGCTGGACATCGGCGAGGAGGCCGGTGTGCTCATGCCCTCCGGGTGCCGGATGGGCATCTGCTTCGGCTGCGTCACGCCGCTCAAGGCGGGCGCCGTCCGCGACCTGCGCACCGGCGAGATCACCGAGGCCGAGCCGGGCGTCCTCATCCAGACCTGTGTGTCCGCCGCCGCGGGCCCCTGCGACATCGAACGGTAGGAGCGCCTTGACCGCCACCGACCCCACCGCCCACCTGACCGCGGAGCAGATCGAGGAGCTCGGCCGCGAGCTGGACGCGATCCGCGACGAGGTGATCGCAGGACGCGGCGAGAAGGACGCCGCCTACATCCGCAAGGTCATCTCGGCTCAGCGCAAGCTCGAACTGGTCAGCAGGGGCGTACTGCTGTTCTCGATCTTCCCGCCCGCGTGGCTGATCGGCACCGCAGGGCTGTCCGTGGCGAAGATCATGGACAACATGGAGATCGGCCACAACATCCTGCACGGCCAGTGGGACTGGATGCGGGACCCGAAGATCCACTCCACCACCTGGGAGTGGGATCACGTCTCGCCGTCCGATCAGTGGAAGCACTCGCACAACGAGTTGCACCACACGTACACCAACGTGATCGGCAAGGACAACGACCTCGGCTACGGCATCATGCGCGTCGACGAGGACCAGAAGTGGCACCCGTTCCACCTCGGCCAGCCGCTGTGGAACTTCCTCAACGCCTGCTTCTTCGAGTACGGCATCGCGGCGTACGACCTGGAGCTCGGCAAGAACCTGCACAAGCGCCGCCGCAAGAACCCGGAGTTCCGCGCGCGGGCCAGGGCCGTGGGCCGCAAGATCCGCAAGCAGGTGCTCAAGGACTACGTGATCCACCCACTGCTCTCGGGCCCGTCGTTCCTCCCCACGCTCGGCGCCACGTTCACCGCGAACCTGGTCCGCAACCTCTGGACCCACTCGGTGATCATGTGCGGGCACTTCCCCGAGGGTGTGCAGGTCTTCGAACGCCGGTCGATCGAGGGCGAGACGCGCGGCCAGTGGTACCTGCGCCAGATGATGGGCTCGGCGAACATCAGCGGCAACAAGGCCATGCACTTCATGACCGGCAACCTGTCGCACCAGATCGAGCACCACCTCTTCCCGGACCTGCCGAGCAACCGGTACGCCGAGGTCGCGGTGAAGGTGCGCGCGCTCTTCAAGAAGTACGAGCTGGAGTACGTCACCGGGCCGCTGCCCAAGCAGGTGTTCTCCGCGTGGCACAAGGTCTTCCGGCTCTCACTGCCGAACAAGAAGCCCAAGGTCAAGACGCCGGACAGCGTGCGGGAGCTTGTCGCGGCCTGATTACCGGTACTGGTTCAGCCGCTGCGGTTCGCACCTGTGGTGGTTGGTGCACGCGCACGAAGCCCGTTTGGTAGGCGATGGCGACGAGTTGGGCGCGGTCCGACGCCCTTGCCCAGGAAGCCGCTCACGCCTGCGCGCACCTGGGCGGCCTTGAGTTCCGGGTAGCTTGAGTTCCGGGTAGTCCGGGAGCCGTCAGCCGCCTTACGAGAGTTCCTTACGCATCAACGTGCACATCGTTTCGTAGCGGCGCAGCGATCCGTCCGGGGCTTGCTCGTCCCACGAGTCCGGCTGACGGTCGTACGCGACATAGCCCAGTCGTTCGTACAGTGCCCGAGCCCGGGGGTTGTTCTCCTCCACACCGAGCTCGGCCTGCCGCAGACCACGGTTCCTGATCCGGAGCTCCGCGGCTTCGACGAGGAAGGTGCCGATTCCGCACGACTGCAAGGCCGGATGGACGGCCAGCTGCCACAGCGTGCCGACCCCCTCCTTGGCCCGGTAGTCGACGCCACCTTTCGCCACGGGAATGTCCGTCGCAGGGCAGACCGCAAGGTAGTCGACCTCGCCGAGCCGGGCACGCTCCAACTGCGTCGCGACGCCGGCCAAGTGGAATTCGGACCCCGACCACCCGCACGACGCGAGGTCCGCATGCACGAAATCGCGTGCCGACAGCTTCAACACAACGTTGGTCATCTTCACCGCCTCCGACCAGCCAGCATCCCTACCGGTCGCACGGGACACAACGCCATTTCCCCTGCCTGCTCCTGGTAGGTGCACGGCCCCGGTCCCCTTCACCTCCCCTGCCGAATGGGCTGCTGCGGCATCGCAGGATGCCCAGGAAGTCGGAGGCGCCGCCGCTCCCGCGTCTCATACCATCGGCCCGCACCGACCCGTCGAGCATCACCAAGGACTTTGTGAATCACTCCGATCTCCGCGCCAAGGCTCCCTCGCTCGCGGCCGGGATGGCCGCCGCCGATCACAGCCCGGACATCCAGCTGTCCCAGACTCACCACCGCGCCGCGCTCGTGGCGAGCTGGCACATCGCACCGGGCTCAACCGTCCTCGAACTGGGCTGCGGTCAGGGCGACATGACCGCCGTCCTTGCGGAGGCGGTGGGGCCCGAAGGGCGCGTGGTGGCCATTGACGTGGCCGAACCCTCCTATGGGGCCCCGGTCACGCTCGGAAAATCGGCAGCCCGGCTCGCGTCGGGCCCTCTCGGTCCGCGCATCGACTTCCGCTTCGGTACCGATGTCCTCGACCCGTCAGTCGACTTCCCCGAAAGCACCTTCGACCACGTGGTGCTCGCACATTGCTCCTGGTACTTCACATCGCTGGGAGAACTGCGAGACACACTGGCCCGGGTGCGGCCGTGGGCGCGGCGACTATGGTTCGCCGAGTGGGACTTGACGCCTGCCTCTGACGACCAGTTGGCGCACCTGCTCGCCGCGCTGATCCAGGGACAGGCCGAGGCCGCAGGATCGCCTGGCCAGGGCAACGTCCGCACGCCTTTCTCCCGTGAGGGGCTGCTGCGGCTCCTGCCTGAGGCCGGCTGGACGGCCGACGGCAGCAGGCCGGTCGACACGGAAGATCTTCAGGACGGTGACTGGGAAATCGCTGCTTGCCTCGACCTGGTCGGAACGGAGGAGCGTTTGGCCGCGCTGCCCGAGGCGGTGCGGCAGCTCGTCCTGAGTCAGGCCGACGTTCTCCGGGCCATCGCCAAGCCGCGCGGCAACCGCGCGCTCCCCGCGTATGCCGTCACCGCGCGCTGACATACGATCCCGGCGACCGGCCCGGTCGACATTCGGTGAGATCGGCCAGCTGGGGGTGGCCCCGAGCGCGGTGTTCAGCGGTCTTCCCCCGGCGGTGTGCCGCAGCTCGGGCCGCCCGGGCCGTCGAACTGCACGGAGCTGAAGAAGTCCTGATAGGCCGGGAAGAAGTTGCCCTTGCCGGTCGGGCCGGCGGAGGTGACGGTCGTGCAGCCGGAGTAGTTCTCGTCGGACCACAAGTAGATGGTCGAAGACGTTCGGTTCCAGTCCGACTTGGCCCGGTCGTTCATGCCGAGCGCCGTGAGGTCGGGCGTGCTGCGGCTCAACGTGATCATGTCACCAGTGCCGTCGAGACCGGAGAACAGGCAGTACGACCCGGCAGGGCACCGGTCGTACCCGTCGGCGGCCTGTGCGGGGAGGGCGGACGTCAGACTCAGGGTGGCCACTGCGCCGGCCAGCCCGGCAAGGATTCGCTTGGTGCGGGTGCGGTTCATACTCAGCCCAACGAGCGTTGCCGCAGCAGGTCATCACCTCGATGCGCTTCTGTATCGCCTACTCGCGCTCACACGGCGCCGGTCACAAGCCCCGCCGACTCCAGGTCGTCCCATAGTGCCTGCGGTATCGGACGCTCGTAGAGGACGACGTTGTCGTCGACCTCCTGCGGCGAGCGGCAGCCCGTGAGGACGCTCACCACGCTGGGGTGGCGCAGAGGGAAGTGCAGGGCCGCGGCGCGCAGGGGCACGGCATGGGCGCGGCACACCTCGTTCAGGCGGCGGGCGCGCGCGAGGATTGGCGCGGGGGCCGGGGTGTAGTTGTAGGGGGCGCCGGGTTGGGGGGCGACGAGGAGGCCGGAGTTGTAGACGCCGCCGATGACGACCGAGACGCCTCGCTGCTCGCAGGCGGGCAGGAGCTCGTGGAGCGCGGGCTGTTCGAGGAGGGTGTAGCGGCCCGCGCACAGGATGACGTCCAGGTCGAGACCGCGTACGAACCGGGTGAGCATCGCCGCGTCGTTGAGCCCGACGCCGATCGCACCGATCACGGACTGGGCGCGGAGTTCGGCGAGGGCCGGGAACGCGCTCTCGGTCGCGAGGCGTTCGTGGTGGTGGGTGTCGTGCAGGTACACGATGTCGACGTGGTCGAGACCGAGCCGGGTGAGGGATTCCTCCAGGGCGCGCAGCACGCCGTCCCGGGTGAAGTCCCGGATACGGGCGGTCGGGGGCTCGTCCGGATAGAGGCGGGGGTCGACGTCCGTTTCCCGGTCCGGATGGTCCAGGTGCGCGCGGTCAGCGGGCCTCAGGAGGCGGCCGACCTTGGTGGAGAGGGTGTAGCGCGCACGGTCCTCGGCGGCCAGCGCGTCGCCCAGGCGCCGCTCGGCGATGCCCGCCGCGTAGTGCGGGGCGGTGTCGATGTAGCGCAGACCGCGGTCCAGGGCGCGGCGTACCGTGGCGGCCGCCTGGGGTGCGGGCACCGGGGTGTACATGCCGCCCAACGATCCTCCGCCAAGGGCCAGTTCGGTTACCCGGACGCTCGTGGAGCCTATGCGGTGGGTCTTCACGTCCGGCCCCTCTCCCCCGCCACGGCGGAGGGCTCCCCGGACCTTGCGCGTGTGCCGAGCGCGTCGTCCACCCAGCGGTGGAAGTCCCCGATGACGTGTTCGTGCGGCGGGTACACGGAGGAGAAGTGCGCGGAGCTGGCGCCGAGTTGGACGCGTTCGCTCGCCTCGAAGTCCTGGCGGTTGGCGATGTCGAGGAGCGTGATCGCGTCGTCGGGGTCGAAGCCGGGTGCGGCCGCGGCCTGCGGGTGGAAGAGCCAGTCCGCGGTGACGATGGTGCGGTCGGGGGCCCGGGGTTCCACACGGAAGCAGACGACGTGGTCGGGCAGGAGCACGAGGACCGTGTTCGGCCAGAGGTTGACCGAGTTGAAGGTGCGGTGGCTCTCCACGCTCAGGCGGGGCAGGGGCGCGGCGGCCGCCTTTCCGGACAGGGAGAAGCCCGTCATGTGGTCGGCGAGCCGGGCACCCTGGCCGACCGGGCCGCTGATGGTCCCGTATCCCGTACGGAAATGGGGCAGGGCGGCCGAGAGTTCGGGGTGCAGGGTGGGGCAGTGGTAGCACTCGCTGAAGTTCTCGAAGATCATTTTCCAGTTGGCGCGTACGTCATAGATGCGCGAGTCGACGGCGACGAGGTCGTCGATGGTGTATTCATCCAGGGCGTCGGCACTGCCCAGGCGGTGGACGAGCTGAGGCTCCATCTGCTCGGCGAGGGGCGCGGCCGCGGTCGCCAGGCTCACCCAGGCATAGCCGAGCCACTCCTCGGCCGCTACGGCGTGCAGGTCCAACCTCCCCTCCCCCTCGCCCTCTTGGAGCACTTCGCGCAGATGCGGGGCACCGGTGAGGCGGCCGTCGAGTCCGTACGTCCAACCGTGGTACATGCAGCGCAGCGACGATCCAAGATCGCCCTCACGCTCCACGCACAGGCGGGCTCCTCGGTGGCGGCACAGGTTGAGCAGGCCGCGCAGTTCGCCGTCGCGGCCGCGCACCAGCAGGACGCTCTCGGTTCCGGCGTCCGCACGGAGGAAGGAACCCGGACGTGACAGGTCTTTGGTACGCCCTGCACAGATCCAGTGCCGTTCGAAGATGTCATGGCGCTCATGCGCAAGGACCTGAGCGCTGGTGTAACGGGTGCCGTCCCAGGAGGACTTCATCGTTCTGCTCCTTCTTCTCGGGCGCCGACGTCCGACGCGTGATTCCGGTGAGGGCCGGGGGCGGTCGAGGGGGTGCGCAGTCCGAGGGCGACCCCTGCGACGATCAGGGGCATACTGGCCACTTGTTGCGCGAGGATCGGCTCGTCGAGGAGCCAGAGACCGGACAGCGCGGTGAACAGGGGCAGCAGGTAGTAGATGAGTCCGGCCCGTGCGGGCCCGATGCGCCCCACGGCACGGTTCCAGCAGAAGTAGGCCATCCCCGAGGACATCGCGCCCACGTAGCCGAGCGAGGCGAGCACGGGCAGGGTCACGGGGAATCCGCCGCTGAGTGCGAGTTCGGTGAGGTAGCAGGGCAGCAGGAGGGCCAGGGCGAACGCGAACGTACCGAACAGCACGGTCGTCCCGCTGAGGCTCTTCGGGACGCCGCGCACCAGGAGCGAGTAAGCGGCGAAGATCAGGGTCGCGCCCAGCATCCACAGGTCGCCGGGGCGCGGTGTGAGCTCGCTCAGGGACCCGCGGGTCACCAGGACGGCGACACCCGCGAGGGCGATGGCGCTGCCCGCGACGCGGTACCGGCCAAGGCGATCGCCGTGCAGGATGCGGGAGAGCAACAGCATGAACACGGAGGCGGTCACGGCGAGGAGGGACATGTTGGTGGCCGTGGTCGTATGGGCCGCAAGGTAGACCATGACGGTGTACGCGGCGATCCCCAGGAACCCGAGCAGCACCAACAAGCGGGCGTGGGCGCGGACGTGACGCCTTTCGGCCACGAAGGACCGGACCGCCCAGGGGGCGATCGCAGCGACGGCGACGACACAGCGCCAGAAGGCGAGCGAGGTGGGCGGCACGGAGTCACGCAGCCCTCTGGCCGCGATGAGGTTCCCCGACCAGATGACGGTCGCGAGGAGCGCGAAGACGAAGCCGCCGTAGCGGCCCTCCCGCGCTGCCGCCCTGCTACCGGGCCCCATGGCCCGGCGCCACGGAGCATGGGCTCAACTTCACACGTATCCGCATTGGCTCGTCCCCCGTTGCCACTACAGGTGTGTTCACGTGCGCGGGGCCCGGTGGTCCCTCCGGCCCTCTCCGGACCTCTCACGCGACCTACCCGACGTTACGGACGCGCGTGGGGAGCCGTCGTCCCCTCCTGGTCGGACACCCGCGCAAACCTGTGCCGTACACGGACGTCCGCTACAACTGCCGCGGTACCCGTCCGACGTCACTGTTGTGTTGGCTGATCAGCTGTGTGCTCGGAGCGGTCTCGGCGCCGGGTGGCGTGGAGGGAGCCGAGCAGGTGGAGGGAGTGGGCGCTGGGGCTGCCCGGTTCGGCGTGGTAGATGACGAGTTGTTGGCCGGGTGACTCGCGTACGTCGAACGCCTGGTAGGTGAGCGTGAGCGGGCCGACGTCCGGGTGGAGGAGGTGTTTGGCGTCCTGCGTCTTGCCTCGCACGGCATGGGACTGCCACAGGCGCGCGAAGTCCGCGCTGTGCTCGGTGAGGGTGGCGACGAGTTCGCGCAGCCGCGGGTTGTCCGGTTCGAAGCCGGTCGCCTCGCGGAGGTTGGCGACGGTGGCGTGTGCCGCCCGGTTCCAGTCCGTGTGGAAGGTGGGGCCTGCCGGGTCGAGGAACGTCATGCGGGCGAGGTTGTCCGCCGGGGTGTACGCCGAGTAGAGGGCTTGGGCCAGCGCGTTGACCGCGAGGAGGTCGAGGGTCCTGTTCATGACGAACGCCGGGGTGTTGGGGTAGCCGTCCATCAGCTGTCGCAGGGCGGGGCTGACGCGTTCGGTGCGGCGAGGCGACAGCCGGTCGGCGGGGGCGGCCCCGGTCAGCCGGTACAGGTGTGCCCTGGCGTCCTCGTCGAGGCGGAGCGCATGACTGAGAGCGTCGATCACCTGGGGCGAGGGGTTGCGTTCGCGGCCCTGTTCCAGGCGGGTGTAGTAGTCGGCGTTCACTCCGGCCAGGACGGCGACCTCCTCGCGGCGCAGCCCGGCGACTCTGCGGGTCCCGTGGCTCGCCATCCCGACGTCGTGCGGGCGCAGGGCGGCGCGGCACGCGCGCAGGAACTCCCCCATGCGGTTGTCGTCCATGTCCTGAGGCTAGGCGGCGCGCCGCCGTGCTGCCTGGGTGTGGTGCACCCAGGCAGCAAACGTCCTGGTCGGTCATCGCTGACCTGCGCAGACTCGGTGGAGCGGGAAGGACCGCACCGTTCGAGGAAAGGAGACCGCCATGGCCGCGATCGAGGACGGCCACGTGGACGTGGTCGGCATGTGGGTGACCGAGGACGGGCACATCCGGCAGGAGCTGCTGCCGGACGGCCGTTACGACGAGGCTCGCGGCGAGCGGGCCAGTGCGTACACCGGCCGTTACACGGTCACCGGTAGTCACCTGGACTACGTCGACGACACCGGGTTCACCGCTACGGGGGACATCCGCGACGGAGTGCTCTACCACGAACACCTCGTGCTGTACCGAGAGTCGAGCCCGTCGTAGCGGGGCGGCGAGCGAAGCGGGGCAGCGGGGTTCGGGCACCAGTCGCTGACAGACGTATCAAATCAAACGCAAGGAAAGGACCGCACGTATGACCGGACGACGTCTTGAGGGCAAGGTGGCCCTGATCACGGGCGCGACCGGGGGGATCGGCGCGGCGACCGCCGAACTCTTCGCCCGGGAGGGCGCCCGGCTGGTGATCACCGATGTAGCCCGGGAACCCCTCCGGAAGCTGGCGCGGCGCGTCGAGGCGGGTGGCGCGGAGGTGACGACCGCTCTCCTCGATGTCTCATCCGCCCGGGAATGGGAGGAGGTGACGGCCCTCGTACGCGATCGTTTCGGCGTGCTGGACGTGCTGGTGAACCTCGCCGGAATCCTGGACTGGCCGGGTATCGAGGACACGCGGGAGGAGGTGTGGGACCGCGTGATCGACGTGAACCAGAAAGGCACCTGGCTCGGTATGAGGGCGGCGATGCCGCTGCTGCGAGCGAGCGGCAACGCGTCGGTGATCAACACCTCGTCCGTGCTCGGCCTGGTGGGCAGCGGCGCGGCCGCGGCCTACCAGGCGTCGAAGGGCGCGGTGCGCCTGCTGAGCAAGACGGCCGCGGTCGAGTACGCACGGCAGGGCGTACGGGTCAACTCGATACATCCCGGAGTGATCGCCACACCGATGATCCAGGACCTCCTGGACGAGCAGGGCGACCGGCAACCGGACATCCGGCGCACCCCCATGCGCCGCGCCGGCCGCGCCGATGAGGTCGCCCCCGCGATCCTCTTCCTCGCCGGCGACGACTCCTCCTTCGTCACCGGCTCGGAACTCGTCGTCGACGGCGGCCTCACCGCACACTGAACGCCTCGCCCGCGAGGTGTGGGCAAGGAGACCGTGGCGCTGCTCCGTGTTCGCGAGTACGCCGGGCCGGAATCAGAAGGCGGGCGCCCGCGGCACACAGGGCGCCGTCGGCGCCGAGGGGTCCAGGGCCCGTTTGACCAGTCCGATCGCACGCGGGCTGTACGACATGCTCAGATGGGCCGAGAAGTCGACGGAACAGCCCTCCTGCAAGGTGATGTTCTGCACCGTTGCGCCGGGGCCCGCCGTCATGAACGTGCTCTGCCAGGGGGTGGTGATCTCGTCGTACTTCGTGGCGATCACGGTGTAGTCGACCCCGGGCACGGTGTCCCCGTCGGCGTTGAGTTCCTTGATGAAGTCGGATTTCCAGTACTGCTGGACGCCCGCCTTCCCGAGGGGTTTCTCCCCGGATTGCAGAATGTGGAGCTTGTCGGCGAGAGTCGTGAAGCCGCTCATGGTGGTGCCGTGGTTGGTGGCGCCGAGTTGGACGATCTTCTTGACCTTGTTCTTCGACGGGTCGGTCGTGTTCGCGCCACCGTCGGCCTTGAGGTACCAGCGGGACAGGGTCCCGCCCTGGGAGTGGCCGACCAGGTCGACCTGGCGGGAGCCGCTGGCGGCGAGCACCTTGTCCACGAAGGCGGCCAGCTCCTTGGAGGACTTCTTGATGTCTCCGTAGCCCTTGACGGTGGGAGCGAGAGCCACCCCCGCATCGTCCGTGTCGCCGAAGTCGAGGGCGTAGACGCAGTAGCCCTGAGCCTTCAACTCGGGTGACATACGGGCCCAGTTGTTGTAGCGGTTCTCGTAAGTGCCGTGTACCAGGACGACCGGACGCGGATGGGCGGCGCTGGGACGGCAGTTCCAGTCGTTGGCGCCCGGCGGATCTATGTCGAGGCGGAGGATGGAATAGGCCATGGCGGGAAGGAAGTTGTCCTGCGTCGGGCCAGTCTCCGCCGCCGCGGACGTGGAGGTGGCCAAGACCGTCGCCGCGGCGGCGGCACAGACGGCGGTGACGTATCTGGGTATGTGCAAGACGGCTCCTGGGTAGTGCGGAACTCGGACCACACGCGATGTTTCCCATGAGTGCTGACCGAGGAGGACACCCCCGGGGGGCCTTCCAGGCCCTCAGCGTGCGTGCCGAGGCGGGACGCTCTGAGGGGGAGAAAAGCACAGGCGCGTACTCACACTTCGTGAACAGCTGGATCATCACACCAGTCACACCTGACCATCACATCTCTACAAGACCGCTTTGCGACGAAAGCCCCGGCGGCCAGCGGGAGTTCGCCGAAGGCGGGCGCGGGCGAAACGCCGGAACCTGCCCGGCCCGGCAGGGCCAGGTGCCGACGCTCAACGCGGGCTGCGCCGACTCCGGTATCGAGGCCGAGAAGGAGATGCAGCGCACCGGCCGGGGGTACTCGGCGATCCAGGCGACCCGGCCGCAGACGCTCGGCTACGGCCTCACCGACTCCCCGGCGGGACAGGCCGCCTGGATCGCCGAGAAGTTCTGGGCGTGGACGGACAACGACGGCCATCCCGAGGACGCGTTGTCGCGGCGGACGATCCTCGACGAGATCTCGGTCTATTGGTTCACCGCGTCGGCCACGTCGTCGGCGCGCCTGTACTGGGAGAGCTTCGCCGACTTCCGGGACAAGGTGACCGCGCCGTCCGGTCTTTCGGTCTACCCGCGCGACATCACCCGCCCGTCGAGGCGGGAGGCCGAGCTGCGGTTCACCGACCTGCGCTGGTTCCAGGAGCTGCCGCGTGGTGGCCACTTCGCCGCGCTGGAGCAACCGGAGTCGCTGGTCGAGCAGGTGCGCGGGTTCTTCCGCCTGTTCCGCTGACTGTGCGTTGCTCGCCGTGAAACCGGCCTGGCAACCCCCGTCGGAGCTTCCGAGTGGGGTTCTCAAGGAGGGGCTTTCGTTTCCGCATTACGTCGGCCTGTCAGGGAAGTCGTTCCCCAGGATCTACACCGGCCCCCTCCGGGCGCTGCGTCGAACAGGGGAATCCCGCGTCCCCTGGGCGCCCGTCGAGGGAGTGCGTCCCGCAGGACGGTGGGGAGCTGCCCCGCGGGGCGCACGCAGCCGCACAGCCACCTCCGTGGCAGCTACCGCCCCGGTCACGGCCCAGCCTGTGCCGGAACGCCCTCCCGGGCGACCTGCGGGCGACCGCGAGGGAGCCACAGTCGCAAGCGGCGCCGCCGGGGTCCAGGCCGTCTCGCTGTACTTCGTGTGTCTACTCCGCAGCAGCCCTCCGGGACAGGGGCCGGACAGCCCCAGAACTTTGCCACGGGCACATATCTGACTACTTGGGTCCTGCTGCCGCCAGGACAGGCGGTCGCGCCAATTCCCGTGCCAGGCCGAACGATTCGGCAGGCCACACAGGGCGGCATTGATCCGGGGTGCCCCTTCCGAGAGAGCACGTACGGCGGTACGCTGGAAACAGTCCGTGGTCGATGGGTTGCTGTTAGCGCGGCATCCGACCTACCGGCGTTCCCTCGGGCCCAGGTTGGGGCCCTCTCGCCAGCGGCAGCTACCAGCGGGACTCTGAGCTCGCCACACAGCACCGCGTCTGGCCCGCCACGGCTTCCCCCCTGTCGCCGCCTTCCCGCTTTGCAGCGGTGCCTTCCCAAGTCCCTGGGAGAAGCAATGCGCGGCTACTTCGCCGACGAACTCCTGCTCATGCTGCCCCTGTACGACACCCCCGGTGTGCGTCTGCGGGGCGAGGTCTTCAGCTCCCACCGCGGCCCCCTGGCCCTGGTCCTGACCGAAGAGGCGGCACGCACCGATGAGATCGTCCTGGATCTCACCGACGTCCGCTTCATCTCGAACGCCATCCTCGACATCCTGACCGTCCTGGCCCGCCGTCTCGCGCCGCCCCAATGTCTGCTCGTCAGGGCCAACGCCGACCTCGAACTGAGGGAGCGGACCGCCGCCCGTGGCTGGAACGAGATCGCGACCGTACGCCTGGAGGAGTCCTGACCCGCCGAGACACTCACATCGCTTGGCCCGTGCCCGGCGCGACCGGACCCCAGGGGGCACCGTGGAACCGTCGGACATGGAAAGTCTGATCCTTCTGAAGGAGATCGGCGCACGCTGCCGTGAGGCAACGCAGCGTGCCCGACAGCAGCAGGAGGACGCACGGCAGATGCGTGCTGACGCCCGTCGCATCGTGGCAAAGGCGCGCCTGTATACACCAGGAAAACGTTAGGGCCCTGCCTTCGAACCCCCGCCGAAGGTTCCGAGGAGGGGACTGGGCGGGGCGGCTCGTTCAGGGGCGGCGGGTAAGCGTATTGACCCGCACCCGAGCGTTCCTGCACGCTGCCACTCGCACGTCGATCCGCACCGCACAGCCAGACCGGCTCATCCCCACTGCGGCAGAAGGAGACACGCGTGAGACTCCAACGCACCACCACAGCCGTTCTGTTGGCCGTCGGCAGCCTGTTGAGCGGATCTCTCACAGCAGCCACCGCGGCAGCCACCGCGAGCGCGGCTCCCTCCGCCACGTCGTTCCGGCAGCACACGGCGGACAAGGGGTTCTGGACCGCTGAGCGGATGCGCCACGCCACGCCGCTCGACCTGGACCTCTCCCGCTCCGGCGCGAAGGCGCTCAAGGAGCTCAAGGGACTCAAGACGCCTGCCCCCGGAGCCCGGCGAAGCGTCGTCTCACCGACCGCGATCCCGCAGCCGGGCGGCCCCTGGACGGGCGGCGGTGCCGTGGTGAAGACCACCGGGCGGGTGTTCTTCACCTTCGAGGGGCGTACGGCGTCCTGTTCAGGGTCCTCGGTCACCAGCCAGAACGGCTCGACCGTGCTGACCGCCGGGCACTGCGTGAAGTACAAGGGCGCCTGGCACACCAACTGGGTCTTCGTTCCCGCCTACAACGACGGCCAGGCCCCCTACGGCCAGTGGTCCGCCACCAAGACCCTCGCCACCGACCAGTGGGCGGCGCGGGAGGACATCAACTACGACGTCGGCGCGGCCGTCGTCGCCCCGCTGAACGGCAAGAAGCTCGCGGACACGGTCGGCGCGCAGGGCGTGGAGTTCAACGGCGCCTACGGCAGGGCGATGTACGCCTTCGGCTATCCCGCCGCGGCCCCGTACGACGGGAAGAAGCTGATCTACTGCAGCGGCACCGCGGGCAAGGACCCCCTCGGCATGACCAAGGACCACGGCCTCGGCTGCAACATGACGGGCGGCTCCAGCGGCGGCCCCTGGTTCACCTCGTTCAACGAGTCCGCGGGGACCGGGCTGCAGGCGTCGGTGAACAGCTTCGGCTACACCTTCCTGCCCAACAGGATGTTCGGCCCGTACTTCGGCAACGAGGCCAAGGCCCTGTACGACAAGGCCCAGACCTCCTGAACCCTCCGTTCACCGCGTGCAGTTGGGGCCCACCTCGCCGTCCGCGCGCTCGGCGGGGTGCGGCGCGGGACGGCGGGCGGGTGTCTATTGCAGGAAGCCGTCGATCGGTGCCGCGTCGTACCCCGTCGCGCCCGCCGTGGTGATGCCGCCGGCCGAGCCGGGCAGCCGCAGAGCGTCGACGGCGCTCACATGCAGGTCGGCCTTTCCGTCACCGTTCGTGTCGCGCAGCCGTACCAGGCCGCCGAACTGGTCGTCGGCCGTCAACGGGCCGGGTACGCCAGGGGTGTTGCGGGCGAACCACTGTGAACCGGCACCGGACAGGCCGCTCGTACGGCCCTTGAAGACGTGCACGCCGCCCGCGTACTCCTGACCGTCGATCTCCTCGCCCCGCACGCCGACCGCGAGATCCGCGTAGCCGTCGCCGTTGACGTCACCCGCCGAGACGGATGAGCCGAACTCGTCGTGGTTTTCCGGGGTGCCTGCGACACCGCTCGTCGACTGGGTGAGGCGGGCGCTTCGCGACGGGCCGCCGGAGGCGCCGTACCAGACGCTGACGCGGCCCTTGTGCTTCGAGTAGAGGGACGTGCCGATGGCGATGTCGCCGTAGCCGTCCTTGTCGAAGTCGGCGATGACACCGTCGCCGCCGCGCTCGGAGCTGCCGCCGTTGCCTGGCTGGGACTCCAGGCGCAGGCTCTTGCCCGGGGTGAGCGAGGTCGCGCCGCCCTTGATGAACCAGGCGTCGGACGCGATCTTCTCGGAGCCGACCACGTCGCCGATGATCGCGAGGTCGGTCTTCTTGTCGCCGTTGACCTTGCCGGAGATCAGGGCCGAGGCGTAGAAGGACGTCGTCTTGTCGAGCTTGGTCACCGTGCCGGTGGTACCGGTGCGCTTGAGCGGGCCGCGGTAGACGTACGTCATGGATTCGTTGATGACGGCCAGGTCCTGCTTGCCGTCGCCGTTGAAGTCGCCGGTCGCCAGGTCCTTGCCCATGTAGTTGTTGCGGCCCGGGTTCTTGTTCGGGAGGGTCGTGCCCTTGGACAGGCCGGACGCGGAGCCCCACAGGAGGGTCACGGCGCCCTGGTCGGCGCCGTGCGAGCCGTCCTCGCCGGTCGCCGCCACCGCGAGGTCGCCGTATCCGTCACCGTCGAAGTCCGCGGCGGCCCGGACCTCGCCGAACATGTCGTCGGCCTCGTCGGTGCCGGGCACGCCGGAGCTCGTCTGGGTGATGCGCTGCTGTCTGGAGCCGGGCCCGGTGGCGGTCCCGAAGACCACGGTGACGCCGCCGCCCCCTCTGGCGCTGAAGCTCGAGTACGCGTAGTCGCGATAGCCGTCGCCGTTGAAGTCGTCGCCGTGCTTCGCCGGTGCGGCACTTGCCGCCGTGGCGGGCAGGGCGAGGGGGACGAGGCCCGCCACCAGGAAGGTGGCGAGCGAGGTGGTTGTGCGGATGCGCATGGGTGTTGGGGTTCCTTGTGAGCCGAGGGAAGGTGTGAGTGAAAAAGCGGAGGTGGGGTGGTCAGCCGGCGAACAAGAGACCCGTGGTGGAGCCGAAGGGTTGTACGGCCGTCGGCCACGGACTGACTCGTCGAGGAGGGCCGGGGAGAACGTGCTGCGGTGTACGTGTGAACTGGGTCCGCGTTCGTGCGAACTGGGGCCACGTACGTGTGAACTGAGGGCCGCCGACGTTGCAGGGAGGCGGCGGCGCCTCCCTGCGACCCGGGGCAGAAGCGGGCTCGTCCCTCAGGCGGGAGAACCCGCCGATGGGGGGCCTTCCGATGGAGGGCCTTCCGAGCGCCGAGCCAGACTCGCACCGAGCTCGGCCTGTACTTCAGCGGGGAGTTCCCCGTTCTGGCCCCACGTCACGATGAGGTCCGCGATGGAGCGGAGCTTGATGTTGGTGTGCTGCGACACCTCTTGCAGAACATCCCACCCCTGTTCGGGGGTGACTTGTCCCAGGGCGACGACGATGCCGATCGCTTGGTCGACCGTGGCGTGAGAATCTACGGCCTTCCTCAAGTGATCGACCTCTTCCTCGAGTCGAGCGACGGTCTCTGCGGTCTTCGCTGTCTCTTCATGATCACTCACTCTGTCTCTCCGGTGCGGGTGTGGTGCCGATGCGAGTCGGCCTCAATCTGCCGAGCTGCGACTATCTCCGTCAACTGGCCTTTGGCCGACGAACAGGCCCTGTGCCTGTTTCGTCCCCTGTCGATCCGGCTACCCGTACCGGACCGTTCCCGGTCCCGGGCACCGGGAGTTCCCCACGCGAAGAAGGGACAGCGTTCACCATGACTACGGCACGAGAGATCATGACCGGCGGCGCGCAGTGCGTCGGGGCACACGAGACCGCCCTTGCGGCAGCGCGCAAACTGAAGGACCTCCAGGTCGGCGCGCTGCCCATCTGCGGTGACGACAACCGTCTCATCGGCGTGGTCACCGACCGCGACATCGTGGTCAAGGTCCTCGGCGCAGGACTCGACCCCGGCGAAGTCGAGACCGGCACCCTTGCGCAGGGAGAAGCCGTCACCATCGGCGCGGACGACGACACGGACGAGATCTTCGCCACCATGACCCGGCACAAGGTCCGCCGACTGCCCGTCATCGACGGCAACGCCCTGGTCGGCATGGTCGCCCTCGCCGACACCGCCCGTGCCCTGAAGGATCCGGAGGCAGGACGGCTGATCGAAGCCCTGTCCACCGATTGATCCACCGGCTGATCCACCAACTGATCCACCGACGTGCCGGGCCCCGGAGGGCCCGGCACACCGGCTGGACGTTGTTGGCGCGATTTCCCTCAACCAACCGCCCGCGTCAGCTCTTCGGCTCTCTCAGGTCGGCTCTCTCAGGCAGCTTGCGGATACGCGTCGACGCCCTGGAGGGCATGCTCGCGGACCTGCGCACAGCTGCGCGTGATCAGGCGGGAGACATGCATCTGGGAGCAGCCGACCTTCTCCGCGATGCTGGCCTGGGTCATGTCCTCGAAGTAGCGCAGGTAGAGGATCTCGCGCTCGCGCTCAGGGAGCGTGCGCAGTCCCTCCTTGGCGGCTTCCCGGTCAGCGATCAGGTCGTAGGCCGCCTCCGGCTTGCCGAGGGTGTCGGCGAGGCTGAACCCCCCTGTGGCCGAGCTCGTCTCGGCGTCCAGGGACAGAGTGCTGTAGCTGTCCATCGCTTCCATGCCGTGGCGGACCTCCTCCAGGGACAGCCCGGCCCGCGCCGCGATGTCTTCCATGGTGGGTTCACTCCCGTGACCGGGTTGGTCGAGCAGCTCACGGCGCGCGGAACGGACCTTGTTGCGCAGGTCCTTGACGCGGCGCGGGACACGGACGTCCCAGCCGTGATCACGGAAGTGCCTGCGCAACTCACCGGTGATGGTGGGCACCGCGTACGATTCGAACGCGCCGCGCTCGGGCTCGAAGCGTTCGACCGCCTTCACCAGGCCCAGAGCGGCGACCTGCTTCAAGTCGTCCAGGCTCTCGCCCTTGTTGCGGAAGCGCAGGGCCAGCCGGTGTGCCATCGGCAGCCACGCCTCCACCAGCTCTTCCACCAGCACATCCCGCTCGGGTCCTTCAGGCGTGTCCGCGAGGTACCGGAACGTCTGCAGGGTGTCAGGGGCGTCGTCGTGCGAATGGCGATTAGGCATAAGGATTCGCTCCCTCATCGTTGCGGTCGGCAAGGATGACCAGGAGCCGGTCAACACACCCCATTCGGGGGTGGGCCAATGCCCCTGGCAGAGCGCCTGTTGTCCCAAGCACTGACATCCGTCTGCCCGACGACTCCGCGAACAAACAACCGTGTTGCACGACACACTCATGAGCGGCCTCGGCCCACCGGTCAGGGGCGCGGGCCACCGCTGCCGCTGGGCGCACGGCTCAGGTCGACGACGCAGAACAGGTTGTCGTCCGGATCGGCGAGTACGACGAAGTCGGGCTCGGGAGGGTAGAAATCCCACTCGACCGTCCGGGCGCCCAGGCTGATCAGTCGGCGGACCTCGGCACGCTGTTCACCTGTGGTGTCGGTGAACAGGTCCAGGTGCAGACGCGGCCGGTGCTCAGGCGGGGACGCACTCGACATCAGGCCAAGGGCCCGGCCCGAACCGTCGGCATGGTGGAGGGTCCGCCACGTCGGACTCCGCCACTCCTCGGCAGCGACCAGATCCAACGCGGCGGTCCAGAAGGCCACGGCGCGGGGCAGGTTCGCGACGCCGATGACGGGAATTCCGAGCCTGAGCATGCAGACCGCTCCGATGCCGATTCAGGAAGTCGTGCCGGTCCAACGCGAATTGAGGAGTGCCTGCCGGTCCCCTACCCATTCAGAATTGCGTACCGGTCGGTTTCAACTTCCGGATGCGCGCGTCGAGTTCGCTCTCGTAGAAGTCGATGAATCCGTCGGGGTCGGGCCCGGCGTTCTGCATGACCAGCCTGTCGAAGCCCGCATCGACGAACGGCTGGGCCGCCTCGACGTACCGGGCCGGGTCCGGACCGCAGGCGAACTTCTCCAGGATGTCCTCCGCGCGCACGGTCGAGGTCGCGGCATCGAAGTTGACGGGGTTGGGCAGCTCGCTCATCACCTTCCACCCGGTCAGCGCCCACCGGGAGGTCCGGAGGGCGGCCTCGGCGGCGGTGTTCTCGTCGGGTGCCCAGGCCATCGGTACCTCCGCGTAGCGGGGGCCGGTGCCTCCGGCGTCGCGGTAGTGCCGCGTGATCTGCTGCTTGGCCTCCGTGGCGAACAGGCCGTCGCCCAGTTCCGCCGCGATGCGCGCCGAGGGCGGGCCGCTCGCGGCGACCGCGATCAGAGGCGGCTCCTCCGGCAGATCGAACACCCGGGCGTCGGCCAGCTGAAGGTACTTGCCTTCGTAGGACCGGTATCCCCCGTCCCACAGCAACCGGATGATCTCCAGCGCCTCCCTGAGCATGGCGTGCCGAGGGGGCACCGTCTCCGGAAAGCCGGGGCCCACGACGTGCTCGTTGAGACGTTCACCCGACCCGACACCGAGGACGAAGCGCCCCTCGGACAACAAGGCCAACGTGGCGGCGGCCTGGGCGATGATCGCGGGGTGGTAGCGGACGGTCGGGCACGTCACGCCGGTCGCCAACCCGATCGTGGAGGTCTTGGCCGCGATGCTCCCCAGTACCGTCCACGCGAACGGCGAATGACCCTGGTTGTCGAGCCACGGATGATAGTGATCGCTGATCTCGACGAAATCGAAGCCCGCCCGCTCGGCCCTCACGGCCTGACGCACCAGCTCCGCCGGTCCGAACGCCTCCGCGGCCAGCTTGTATCCCACCTGCACGTGTCTCTCGCTCCCTCACACTCACGGCCAGGGCCACTGTGCCCGGCCTTCGGGACGTCGTTCCGGCTGTCAGCGGCCGAGGGCCTTGGCCAGCTCCTGCTTGTTCATCGAGGAGCGGCCGTTGATCCCGCGCTTCTTCGCTTCCGCGTACAGCTGGTCCTTCGTGGGGCCCTGCGCACCGCTGTGGGAGCGCTCGCCGCCGCGTTGGGACGCCGACTTCTTGTCCTTGGTCGAGGTCTTGCTCGCCGTCTTCGACTCGCCCGAGCGGGCCCGTTCCTTGTTCACCGTGCGGGCCGCGATCTCCTTGGCCCGGCTCTTGGAGGTGCCGCGCTTCTCGGCGCTCTCCTTGATGTGCTCGTACTGTCGCTCGCGCTTCGCGTTGGACCCCTGCGGCATGACGTACTCCTTCCGGTCGGGGCACGGCCGATGCGGGCCGCGCCCCTTTCGAGGACTTCACGCGTACCCGCCATTCGGAGCAGTGCACCTGGAAACGGTCGCGGTGCTTCCATTTGACGGCCGGCGCCCGGACACGGCGAACAGAGGGCCACCGAACGGGGCCTGCGGGCGCTCCGGCCTCCGGGCAGCAGGCAGGCGACGACCCGGCCATCGCGAGCCGGGTCCGGTCCACGGATACTCGTCGTGGCCTCGGTCATACATCGACCGCCGCCCGTATCGGACGCGCCCAGCGGGGTACCGCCCCGGTGAGACCCATCCGGTGCGACCCTCGCATCCAAGCCCTTCGGAGGAGGCTCCCATGGCTCTGCGCACGCTCTCCCGCTCGTGGCGTCACTGGCGCCGCGGCGCCGATCTGAGCGTCCCGCTGCACGCCACCGACACCGAGGACACCAATCGCCGGTTTCTGCTCTACGGAGTCCTGCCCCTGTGGGTGGTGCCCGCTGTGGCCGACTGGATCATGCACCGCAGGACCCACATCGAGACGACGAGCGGGGCCAAGGAGTCCGCCGTGCACGCCCTGATGATGACGGAGGCGGGCATCCCGGTCGCCATGGGCTTGCTCGCCCGGATCAACCCGCTCGTCCTCACCGTCATGGGCGGCGCGGCCCTCGCCCATTCGGCCACGGCCCTGTGGGACGTCACCCTCGCCACCGGGGAGCGCGAGGTGCGCCCCGTCGAACAGCACATCCACAGCTTCCTGGAGGTGCTGCCCCTGACCGCGATGGCGTTCACCGCGTGCCTGCATTCCGAGGAAGTGCGTGCGACTCTGCGCGGTGGCCGCGGGGCTGACGACTGGCGCCTGCTCCCCAAGAAGCGCCCGCTGCCCGCCGGATACCTCGCCGCTCTGGCAGCGGTGATCGGTGCCGGTGTGGCCCTGCCCTATGCGGAGGAAATGCGTCGCTGCCTGCGTGCTCGGCCGGCTGCCGCGTGACACGGCCTCCGTACTCACGGGCCTCCCGTGGCGCACCGCGCCCGCTGGTCGTACGTCGCCGGATCCCCGTGGGCCGAGGGCCGGAGCACGTCACGTCGGACGGCCGCGGCCGACTCCTGACCGGGGTCGAGGACGGCCGCGTTCTGCGCGTGGATCCGGCGCGACCGCACGCTGGGGAAACGGTGGCGCGCACCGGCGGCCGACCGCTCGGGTTGACCACGCAGACCGACGGCCGCGTCCTGATCTGTGACGCGGAGCGGGGTCTGCTGCGGCTGTCTCCCGACACCGGGTTCCTGGAGGTGCTGGCCGACCGGGTCGGCGGAGAGCCGTTGCGGGTGTGCAGCAACGTGGCGGTGGGCGGGGACGACACCGCGTACTTCACCTCGTCGAGCAGCCGTTACCCGCTGTCCCGGTGGCGCAGCGATCTGGTGGAGCACACCGCGTCCGGACGCGTCCTTCGCCTGACTCCCGGCGGCAGCCCCGAAGTGCTGGCGGGGGGACTCGAGTTCGCCAACGGAATCGTTCTCGCCCCGGACGCCTCGCATCTCGTCGTCGCCGAGACGGGGGCTCGCCGTCTGATGCGTCTGTGGCTCACCGGCGCGAACGCCGGACGCCTCGAGGTGTTCCTCGACGACCTGCCCGGCTATCCCGACAACCTGACGCAAGGGCCCTCGGGCGACCTGTGGGTGGCTCTCGCGGCGCCCGCCAATCCGGCGGTGGAGGCGCTGCGCGGGGCGCCGACCTGGCTGCGGCGGACGATGGCGACCGCGGCACACGCGGTGCGATCGCGCCCGCCCCGGGTGGCCCGCGTGCTGAGCCTGACTCCTGAGGGGCACGTCCGCCACGACCTGCGCCGCAGCGGGAGGGGCTGCCGCATGATGACCAGTGTGATGGAGACGCGGGGAGAGCTCGTCCTCGGCAGTCTCATGGAACGCCATCTCACGGTGTGCGAAAGCCCGTTGACGTCCGTGGGCCCCTCCCCCACCGAATCCGGGTGACTGCCGGCCTCCACTCTGCCGCGTGCCCGCGAACGGCATGCGCGTCCGCCACCGGCCCTGCCCTGCGGTCTGCCCTCAAGGCTCTTCACGGTGCACCCCGTCCGCACCAAGGATGCACAACAGTGCGCTCACCCCTGCCAAGGAGAGTGAAGATGGAGGCACGCCAGAGATCCGGTGATGAGCCGAAGGCGGACAGGCCGACCCGGTCGACGCAGGCGAAACCACCGACAGGTCTGCTCGCCTTGCAGCGCAGCGCCGGCAACGCCGCGGTGACCGCCTTCCTGCGGCGTGCCGGGATGGCGGCGCCGCCCGACGAGCCCCAGGTCCAGCGCATGGCCGTGCACGACGTGCTGCGTGCGCCGGGCCGACCGATGGATCCCGCGCTGCGCGACGAGATGGAACAGCGCTTCGACGGCTCCCACTTCGACTCCGTGCGTTTCCACACCGGAACGGAGGCCGCCAAGTCGGCGGCCGAGCTGGGGGCACAGGCGTACACGGCGGGTACGCACATCGTTTTCAACGAGGGGGTCGAGCGCGACAAGCACGTGGTCGCGCATGAACTCGCGCACGCCCAGGAGAACATGAGGGGTTCTTCGTTCAAGGCCGTCCCCTACGGCGACGGGGTGAACGTCTCCGAGGTGGACGGCGCGTCGGAGATCGCGGCAGAGGCGACCGCGCGGCGCGTCATGGGCCCTTCGCGCCCCTCTGCCCACACGCAGGGCCATGATGGGGCCGATTCGCCTCCGCACGGCACGGGCACGAGCGTTGCCCGCGCGGCGGCGCCGAGCGTCCAGCGGGCCCTGTCGGTCGGAGACACGGACTTCACCGCCATCTACAAGCGCGACACCGAGAACCTCTCGGACAAACACAAGCAGCGGGTTCTCCACGCGATGGTGAACCAGGTGAACGTGGGCTTCAACCAGGCCCGCGCGAGCGCGGAGTTCACGCCGGAAGAGGTGCGGGAGTTCGCCGGCGAACGCGAGCGGATCCAGTACCAGCTGGCCAAGGCCATCGTCTCGCCCGTCGGAGAGATCGGCATGCACCCGGTCCTCAACAAGTGGGTGGGCAGCAACAAGGACTTCGGTGCGAAGAACCACGACATCCGGGTCAACGACTACGCCGAGCTCGCACGCAACCTGATGGGATGGGTGTACGCCAAGGGGAACAGACACAAGGAAAAGGTCAATGCCCAGGCCATGCACGGGGACGAGAACCTGCACGTGCACCTCGACGTGCTCCTTCGGCGCCTGTACGACTTCATGAAGGATGTCGTTCCGCAGAACAAGATGATGGACGAGCGCAACGTCGAGTTGATGGAGAAGGAACTGGTGCGGGGCGTCGCCCACATAAAGTCGCAGCCGTACATGAAGAACGGCAAACACGACCCCGAGAAGGCGGGCAAGCCCGTCGGATCGTACCTCGCGCACTTCGACGGAAAGTTCCGAAAAGACGTACGCGGAACGCGCCTGGACGCTCGCATCATCGAACGCGGTGGTCTGCTCGAAGTCATGAAGCAGCCTCACAAGTACGGGCTCAGGGAGAAGATGATCTCCCTGCACGACCTGTCCGAGTACTTCGGCCCGTCCCTGCACACACCCCCGACGCAGGGCAAGAACGCGTTCGAAGACATCCGGGGGCAGGAGAAGATGAGCACCGTCGGCTGGGACCGGCGAGGCAATCGGCTCACTGCCGACGACCGCGGCCAGAACCCCCAGTTCCATGACGACGGCAGTCGCAAGCGGGACAAGAACAACAAGCCGGTGACGCACCCGTCGACGCGGAACGAGAACTCCGAGACGACCAAGCTCGCGCGTGGGAAACGGGCCCCGGTCTGGGCAGGGCAGTCGTACACGGCCGGCAGGATGTTCAAGATGGCCAAGGAGAGCGGAGCGTCCACCGAGGAGATTACGGCCGTGGCGTGGGGGATATTCGCGTTCTGGCGAACGGACTTCGATCACACGACGGAATTCGCCTACCACACGCTGCATGAAGTGATGGACATCGCGCAGAACTTCGGCGTCCACTACGACATGGACGACTCCTACGGTTCCTACCGCGCGCTGGACATCGAGAGAGTCGCCGCCGGGATGTCGACACTGGCCGGGCAGATAGACGCCCTGTACCACGATGCCGCCGACCGTGCCGAATGGATGAAGGCGCAGATCGACGCGCGGGGCATGGCCACGGACCGGGACGAGGAGATCCTTGCGAACTTCAGGTACGTCCGCAAGAACTCCGGTGCTCTGGGGAACAAGCTCAAGATGATCGCCGACTCGCTGAGAATATGGAGTTCCCTCAACTCCAAGGACCAGGCCAGGACTCTTCGCACCTGTATCGACGACGGTCCGGGCTGGCAGCGTGAGGTCACGAGCCTGCAGTCCCTCCTCGCGAGGGCGAGCCGTCGTTGACCTCTTGCCACATCACCCGGTGCGGGCTCGTCCCGGCCCAAGCCGCTCAGCCGTGCTGGGGAAAGACCGGCCCCTGGTCGGTCCAGGTGACGCCCTTGTTGCGGCACAGGCAGAAGGGGTGGCCGATCGGGTCGGTGTAGACCTGCCAGCCATAGCCGTTGGGGCCGATGAAGTCCTGCCTCAGCGTCGCGCCGAGGTCGATGACGCGGCGCTGCTCGGACTCGATCTCGTCCACTTCGAAGTCGAGGTGGAACTGCTTGGGGTGCTCGCTGTCGGGCCACTGCGGAGCGCGGTAGTCCTCCACCCGGATGAAGGCCAGCTCGATCTCGCCGAACTGGATGCCCGCCCAGTCCTGTGAGCTGCCTTCCTTGATCGGGCGACCCGTCACCTCGGAGTAGAAGGCCGCGAGCTTCATCGTGTCCGGGCAGTCGATGATGAAATCAGTGAGTCTCAGCATGCCGTGATCTTGCCATAAGCCGACAGACGTGGTGATCGTGTGAATGTCGGCCCGGTCGCTCTTTGTTGGTGGGTGGTGGCCAGGACGGCGGTGAGGTCGTTGACGAGGGTGGCGTCGTGGCTCTCCGCGCTCGCCCAGGCGACGTGGCCGTCGGGGCGGACGAGGGCGGCACGCATGCCGGACCAGTCGGCCGGGAGCAGCCGCGGGGTACTGGTGTGCACGCGCAGGCCGGGCCCCGTGAGGTGGTGGAGGGGCCGGTCCGGGCTGCCGGTGAGGTCGAGCAGCAGATAGCCGTCGGCGCGCAACAGGGCGAACAGGCTGGTGTCGTCGAGGGCGAGGTCGTCGGCGCGGGTGCCGGTCGGCCGCCGGTCGTCGGGCGCGGTCGGCGGATAGGCGACGGAGAGGGAACTGACCTGTCCGGCCAGTCGGTCGTTGAGCTCGGGCAGCTCGGTGATCAGTTCGCCGAGCAGGCCGCGCAGGGCGAGCCCTTCCGGGGTGAAGGCGGTCATGAGGGCGACTTGGGCGCGGCTGGTCTCGGTGAGGCTGACGCCCACCGGGTGGCGTTCGGCGTGGTAGGTGTCCAGGAGCGTGTCGGGGGCCCAGCCGTTGAGGGTGGCGGCGAGCTTCCAGGCGAGGTTGGCGGCGTCCTGGATGCCGACGTTCATGCCGACTCCCCCGGCGGGGAAGTGCTGGTGCGCGGCGTCACCGGCTAGGAATACACGGCCGTTCCTGTACTGGGCGGCCAGGCGCGTAGCGTTGCCGAAGCGGGAGAGCCAGACGGGATCGCGCATGCCGAAGTCGGTCCCGGTCATGGTGATGACGTTCTCGCGCAGTTCCGCCAGGGTCAGATCGCCGGGCCAGGTGCTGGTGATGTCGCGGGGGGTGATGCCGACGAGGCGGTGGAGGCCGCCGGGTACGGGGACGGCCATCAGGCTGCCGTTCGGGCCGAAGTAGCCGTGGCCGGGGGCCGGGGGCTCGTCGAGGACGACGTCGCCGAGCCAGCCGAGCACGGTGGACGGTGTGCCGGGGAAGTCGATCCCGGCCGCGCCGCGCACCGTACTGCGTACGCCGTCGCACCCCACCAGGTAGGCCGCTTCCATGGTGAAAGGGCCGTCGGCGGCCTGGATGTGCACGCGGACGCTGTCGGGCCCCTCACTCAGGCCGGTGACCTCATGACCGCGCAGGACGGTCGCCCCCAGTTCGAGGGCCTGCTGCTCCAGCAGGGCCTCGGTGCGCTGCTGGGGCAGGAGGAGCGTGTAGGGGAAGGGGCTGGGCAGGCGGCGGAAGTCCAGCCGGGAATCCAGTGCGCCGAAGTGCCCGCCGGGCAGCGGTATGCCCTCGGAGACGAAGGGGTCCTGGACGCCGCGGGAGGCGAACGTCTCGATGGTGCGGGGGTGCACGGTCAGGGCCCGGGAGCGGGTGTCGCGCTCGGTGCGCGTTTCGATGACCGCGACGGTGATTCCGCAGCGGCGCAGTTCGGCGGCGAGCCACAGGCCCACGGGCCCGCCTCCGGCGACGACGACCTGGTGGTTCATGATTCTTCTCCTTCGCCCATTGTCTTGGTCAGTGACCAGGACCTGTTCTGAAGTAAACTAGGTCAGTGACCAAGAAGCAAGGCAGGGAAGACGCCGCGGGCCAGCTCACGCGCGCGGCCGTGGTCGACGCGGCACTGCGCGTGCTGGAGGACCGGGGACTGGAGGGCCTGTCGACCCGGGCGGTGGCCGACACCCTGGGGGTGCGCATGAACACCGTCCTGTGGCACGTGAAGACCAAGGCGCGGATGCTGGAGCTCATGGCCGACGCGGTCATGGGCGAAATCGCCTACACGGGCCTGCCCTCTTCGCCACGGGAACGGGCGCGGGAACTCGCTCATCGGTACCGGCGAGCTCTGCTCGCGCACCGCGACGGCGCCGCCCTGGTGACCGGGACCTACCCGGCCGAGCCGCACACGCTGCGCTTCGCCGACCGTCTCGTCGACGCCTTGCTGGAAGCGGGCGCGGACGAGGAACAGGCGGCCTGGACGGCGTGGGCGGTCATCTACTTCCTGCTGGGCCTGGTCCAGGAGGAACAGTCCGCGCCCGACCGGTCCGACGACCGGCTGGCCAAGGCCGTGGACGCCGGTACGTACCCAGCACTGCACCGGGTCGCCGCGCACATGGGGCAGGGCGCCTTCGAGGACCGCTTCGCCTTCGGCCTTGAGGCGGTCCTCGCCCGCCTGCCCGAGTAGGGCCGACGAACGCTCGCGGACGCCGGACGGGGAGCAGGTACGCGAAGGGCCCCGCACGGGACCGGGAAGCCGGTTCGCGTGCGGGGCCGCTCACGGAGTGCGGGCCGTCAGACCCCGATCAGGCTGTACGTACCCGTACCGTCCTGCCTGCCGCTGGAGTATTGACGGATGAACTCCCCGTCCGCGTACCGGTCGTGGCCCATCATGGAGCCGGTGTACTTGTTCTGCACACCGATCTTCGAGCTGCCGGGTACGTCGCGGTAGATGTAGAACCGCTGGAGGTCGTCCTCCGTGCAGGGGACCGTCTTCAGGACCGCCCGTTCGGCGGCCGAGTTCGGGTCGGCGATGGTCGCGCACGCGCCGTTGCCCCAGTTCCACAGGGACGCCTCGATGACCCCGTCGCGCTCCGTCACGTTGCACAGGCGCCAGTTGTCCAGGTGGGCGCTGAAGATGCTCGAGGGCCGCAGGCGGACGCCGTCGTCCGCCAGGAGCGGCGCGCCCCAGGACAGGGGCTTGCCGGGCACGGCGATCTTGTAGGCGGTGGCCTGGCAGTCGAGAGCGGCCCGCGCGCCACGCCCGGTGGCCTTGGACTGTTCGGCGGACGTGCCACCGGCGAGCGCCGGACGCTGCGCGAGGCGGTCCTTCTTCTGCTTCGCCGTCGGCGCCACCGCGCCCGCCGGGTGCTCGGCCTTCGCGGCGGGCGAGCCGCAGTCGAGGAGGCTCTGGGCCTTGGCCATGATGCTGCCTGCGGGCACGTTGTCCTGGCAGCGCACCGCGCCTTCCTCAAGGGTGGTGAAGGTGGTGAAGCTACCGCCGTCGGGGCCCTTGATCCACTTCAACGCCCAGCTTCCGTCGCCCTGTTGGACGCGGTTGCAGTTGAGGCTTCCGTACGTCCCGGTGACCTTCTTGGTGCCCTTGTAGGCGCCGTAGTAGCCGGGCTGGCCGAAGTTCCACGTGACCGTGTTCGACTCGGTGCTGGTGGAGGAGTAGTCGACCTTCACGTTCAGGCCCAGGCTCGCGCCGACCTTGGTGAGGGCGTCGACGGCGAAACCGCCCTCGATGTTGCCGTTGAGGCCGACGGAGACCGAGATGGTCGTCTGGGTGCTGGTGGTGACGGTCTGGTTGCCGGTGGTGCCCTCGGTGACGTACCAGCCCTTGAAGTGGGTGATCGTCGGGGACACTTCGGTGCTCTTGATGTACGGGTGGCGTGTGCCGAGGTCGGCCGCCGTGCAGCTGTCGCCGAGCGTGGGCGCCGCCGTGCCGGTGGGTGCCGCGACAGCCGGTGAGGCGGCAAGGCTCAAGGCGGTGACCGCAGTGGCGGCCGCCGCGGCGGTCACCGCCTTGAGCGATCTGCCGATGTGGCTGGCGCATCTTATGGAGCGCATCGTCGCCTGTTCCCCCTGGTCTTCTGGTCCTGTGTGGATCCGGTCGGAGGTGAATGTAGCGGCCACAGGGGGTGGTGGCGTGAGGCCCGAACTGGCCACGAATGATCACGGAAGGGCTTATTCCTCCCCTGACGCAGACCGCTGCCGGGGCACAGAGCATGTGAGTGGGTGCGCGAGCGCTCACGAACTGGTGCGGGGCCCGGGCTCCTGTTGGTTGGCCTCACGCACGGCTCGATCGTTCCGTGCGCTGCCCCAGGCCCGGATCCGTCGCGCGATCGGATTGCGCGGCAGCCCGGCCTCACTGCCCTGGCGCAGCGGTCCTCGCCCTGAGGCGGAGGGCAAGAGCCTCGCGGTGAGGCCCGTCAGACGGGTGGTCAGGCCGGGTGCCACGCCGTGCGCGAGCTGTGCCGCCTTGGCGGGCGCGGTGAGCACGAGGCGGGCGCGTCGTCGGATCACCGCGTCCACGATCCGGCGGGCCGCCCGGTCGGCGTCCATGGACAGCAGCGGAGCGCCCGCGGCGGCGCTGAACCAGCCGAACTCGGCACTCGTGTCGCCGCCGAACTCGGCCTGCCGGTGCGAGCCGGTTCGCATGAGGCCGGGGTGTACGGCCGTGACGCTCACCCCCGCGGCCGCCGTCTCGGCGTGCAGCCCCTCGGCGAGAGCACCGACCGCGGCCTTGGCGCACGAGTACGGCAGCAGATGAGGCACGCCGAGCAGACCACCGACCGAACCGATCAGCGCGAGGCGCCCACGGGTCGCGCGGAGATAGGGCAGCGCTTCCAACGACGTGTGCAGTGCGCCGTGGAACATCGTTTCCATGGCGTCGGTGAACTCCTCGTGGCCGATCGCCTCGACAGGCGCCACCTGGATGACCCCGGCGTTGGCGATCACGATGTCCAAGCCGTCGCGTTCATGGATCACGCGCATCATCTCGCCCACGGCGGCCCGGTCGCGTACGTCGCACACCGCCACGTGCACGGTCGCGCCGGTCTCCGCGCGCAACCGGCCTGCCGCACGCTCCAGCTCGGCAGCGTCCCTGGCGGCGAGGGTCACGGTGCAGCCGCGCTCGGCCAAGTGCCGTGCGATGAACAGCCCCAGCCCCCGTGAGCCGCCGGTGACCAGGGCTCCCGGCCCCTTGAGCCGGGTGGGGAAGCGGGTGCGGTCGGTCATGTCGTTGCCCTTCTGGTGGTTGCCCTTCTGGAGGTTGCCCTTTGGGAGAGGGGCGCGGGTCGCGTGCTCACGGCTTCAGCAGCGTCTTCACCATGCCGTCCGCCTTGGCCTGGAAGGTCGCGTACGCCGCCGGGCCGTCACCCAGAGGCAGGTGATGCGTGGCGAATCCGTCGACGTCGAGAGGGTCGTCGTCGGTCAGGTGCGGGCGGATGTCGTCGACCCAGCGCCACACGTTCGCCTGCCCCATGCGCACCTGCAGCTGTTTGTCGAACATCGTGAGCAGGGGCAGCGGGCTGGCGGCGCCGCCGTAGACGCCGCTGATGGACAGCGTGCCGCCTCGGCGTACCGCATCGATCCCCGTCAGCAGGGCGCCGAGACGGTCGACTCCGACGTGCTCCATCAAGGGCCTGGCGAGCTTGTCGGGCAGGAGCCCGGTGGCCCACTGTGCCGCCTGGGCCAGCGGGGCGCCGTGCGCCTCCAGGCCGACCGCGTCGATGACGGCGTCCGACCCACGGCCCTGGGTGAGATCACGTACGGCGTCGCCCAGGTCCTTGTCGTGTTCGCGCAGGTCCAGGGTGGTGACGCCGTGCCGTCGCGCGCGTTCGAGCCGGGCGTCGACCAGGTCGACCCCGATGACCTCTTCCGCGCCGCGCAGTCGGGCGATCCGGGTGGCCATGTCCCCGATGGGACCGAGGCCCAGGACGGTGACACTGCCGCCAGGAGGGATGTCGGCGTACTCCACCGCCTGCCAGGCGGTGGGCAGGACGTCGGACAGGTAGACGAAACGGTCGTCCGGAGGGCCGTCCGGCACCTTGATCGGCAGAGTGTTGCCGAAGGGAACCCGCAGATACTCGGCCTGGCCGCCGGGCACCTGCCCGTACAGCTTCGTGTAGCCGAACAGAGCGGCCCCGCTGCCCATCGCCGTGACCTGGGTCGTCTCGCACTGGGACTGCAGCCCGCGACGGCACATCCAGCAGGTGTTGCAGGAGATGTTGAACGGGATCACCACCCGGTCCCCCACGGCCACCCCCGTGACCTCGGGGCCGGTTTCCACGACCATGCCCATCGTTTCGTGCCCCAGGACGTCCCCCGGGTCGAGGTAGGGGCCGAAGACCTCGTAGAGGTGCAGGTCCGATCCGCAGATGCCGGTCGACGTCACGCGGACGATGATGTCGTCGGGCTTCTCGATACGAGGGTCAGGGACCTCCTCGATGCGTACGTCGCGCTTTCCCTGCCATGTCAGAGCACGCATGCTGACGCGCCTCCCCAATGCGTTGCGTGCGGGTGGGCTCTTCCAGGGGCTCACACCGTGCGGCATCTCGCCAGGTGACCGCCTGTGACGAAGAACCGCCCGGGTACCCACGCGAACGCGCGGTACGCCCCGTCGCGCGACGTCCACGAGATGCCGGTGTGCCGAAGGGCCCGAACCTCACCAGTGCGCTCGCGTCCCGCGGGGGTACCCGACCCGTATGGGCGACATCCTCGTGGGCACGTGTTCGTGGACCGATCCGGCACTGGTGCGCAGCGGCTGGTATCCGGCCGGGCAGCGGGACGCGGAGGGACGGCTCCGGTACTACGCCGGGCGGTTCCCGGTCGTCGAGGCCGACTCGTCGTACTACGCCTTGCCCCGAGAACGCGTCAGCAGGATGTGGGTGGAACGCACGCCGGACGGATTCACCTTCGACGTCAAGGCGTTCTCGTTGCTGACCGGGCACCCCACCCGCGAGGCGGTGATGCCGGACGGGCTGTCGGCCGACGCGCGGGACGATGGCGTGCTCGACGAGGTGTGGTCGCGGTTCGCCGCGGGAGTGGAGCCGTTGCGGCGGGCCGGGCGGCTCGGCAGCGTGCTGTTCCAGTTCCCGCCGTGGCTGCGGCCCGGCGCCGAGGCCGGGCGGATCCTGGCGCGGACCGCGCGACGCACGGCCGGCTGGCCGGTCGCGGTGGAGTTCCGGCATCCCGACTGGTGGCGTGAGGGGCAGGCCGAGTCGACACGCGCCCTGCTCACGGACCACGGCATGGCCGCCGTGGCCGTCGACATGGTCCAGGGGCTGCCCTCTTCCCTGCCGCCTACCGCGCCCGTCACCGCGTCGCGGCTGGCCGTGGTGCGGTTCCACGGGCGCAGCGCCTCCTGGGGACGGGGGAGCAAGGAGGAGCGCTTCCGGTACGCGTACTCCGAAGACGAACTCGCCGAGTGGCTGCCCCGGTTGCGTAAGCTGGCCGGCCGGGTGGACCGGGTCCACGTGCTGTTCAACAACTGCTGCGGTGACGCCTCGGTGCGGGGCGCGGAGCAGATGGAGCGGCTGTTGCGCGCGGGGCCCGGGCGTGCGTGATCGGCGGCTGCGCCCAGGACAGGGCCTTTGCCCGGCCCGATGATGGGTACCAGGGTGGTCGGCGCCCCTCCCCGGAGTGCCGACAAGGCAGGTCGGGCCCGGGGCGGGTGCCGCGACCGGCGCCCGCAGTAGCACGGTCCGCGTCTCTGCCACGGAGCGCGGACGCGGGCGCGCCGCACAACCGAACGCTTCATCCGAGGACGGTTCCGGCATGCATGAACCAGACGGCGTGGCCCGCCCCGAGCACGGCGAGCGGCACGCGACGATCGGCACGAAGGAGCTGAAGGGACTGGCGGCCGCGCTGAGCGAGGCGGTCGGCGGTGAGGTCCGCTTCGACGCGGGCAGCCGGGGAACGTACGTCACCGACGGTTCCAATTACCGCCAGGTGCCGCTCGGCGTCGTGGTGCCGCGCTCCGTGGACGACGGGGCCCGTGCGGTGCGCGTGTGCGCGCGCTTCGGGGCCCCTGTGCTCTCCCGGGGCGGCGGCACCAGCCTGGCGGGGCAGACCACGAACGCCGCGGTGGTCGTCGACTGGACCAAGTACTGCGACGGGTTGGTGTCGGTCGACCGCGAAGCCCGTACGTGCGTCGTGGAGCCGGGCATCGTCCTGGACGACCTCAACCGTCGACTCGGCGAGTCCGGCCTGCGGTTCGGCCCCGAGCCCGCCACGCACAGTCACTGCTCGCTGGGCGGAATGATCGGGAACAACTCGTGCGGGGCTTCGGCGCAGGCGTACGGCAAGACCGTGGACAACGTGCGCCGCCTTGAGGTCCTCACTCAGGACGGCCTTCGCATGTGGGTCGGCCCGACGTCCCGCGCGGAACGGGGCCGGATCGCCGAGGAGGGCGGGCGCCGGGCCGAGGTCTACGCGGGCCTGGAGCGGATCGTGTCCACCTTCCTCGCCGACATCCGCAAGGGCTTCCCCGACATACCGCGCCGGGTCTCGGGCTACAACCTCGACTCGCTGCTGCCCGAGAACGGCTTCGACGTGGCGAAGGCCCTGGTGGGCAGCGAGGGCACGCTGGTGACGGTGCTGCACGCCGAACTCGACCTGGTTCCCGTGCCTGCCTGCCAGTCGCTGCTGGTCCTCGGCTACGACGACATCTGCCGTGCCGCCGATGACGTACCCGCGCTCCTGCGGCACTGCTCCCCTGCCCAGTTGGAGGCGCTCGACGGCCGCATGGCCCAGCTCATGCGCGAGGAGCACGCGCACCTCGACTCACTGGCCGCGTTACCGACGGGCGACAGCTGGCTGCTCGTGCAGTTCGTCGGCGACAGCCGTGCGGACGTCGACGAGCAGGCCCAGGCGCTGCTGCGCGCCCTGGGCCGCGACGAGAAGGACGAGACGGTCGCCTTCTCGGACGAGCCGGAACGCGAACAGCGCATGCTCAGCGCGCGGGAGGCGGGGCTCGGGGTGACCGCTCGTCCGCCGGACGAGCGGGAGACCTGGGAGGGCTGGGAGGACTCGGCGGTCCCGCCGGAGCGGCTCGGCGACTACCTGCGGGACCTGAAGCGCCTCTTCGCCGAGTTCGACTACGACCACCCCTCGTTGTACGGGCACTTCGGCCAGGGGTGCGTACACACCAGGATCCCGTTCGGGCTCAGGACCGCCGAGGGCGTCGCGGAGTTCCGCGGGTTCCTGGAGCGCGCCGCCGATCTGGTCGTCTCCTACAACGGGTCCCTCTCCGGTGAGCACGGGGACGGCCAAGCCCGCGGCGAGCTGCTCACCCGCATGTTCGGGGAACGGATCGTCGCTGCCTTCGGGGAGGTCAAGGCGCTCTTCGACCCGGAGAACCGGATGAACCCCGGCAAGGTCGTCGATCCCCAGCCGCTCGACGGGCATTTGCGCCTGGGAGCGACCTGGCGCCCCTCGCACTCCGCGACCCACTTCGCGTTCCCTGACGACGGAAACTCCTTCAACCAGGCCGTACTGCGCTGTGTGGGGATCGGCAACTGCCGCGGCCACGAGGGCGGTGTCATGTGTCCCTCGTACCGCGCGACGAAGGAGGAGGAGCACTCCACGCGCGGCCGGGCCCGGCTGCTGTTCGAGATGATCGGCGGCCACGCGGACTCGCCGATCACCGACGGCTGGCGCTCGACGGAGGTCCGTGACGCCCTCGACCTGTGCCTGTCCTGCAAGGGCTGCAAGTCGGACTGCCCGACCGGGGTGGACATGGCCACCTACAAGGCCGAGTTCCTGGCACAGCACTACGCGGGACGGCTGCGCCCCAGGGCGCACTACTCGATGGGCTGGCTGCCGGTGTGGGCACGGCTGGCACGCGTCGCACCACCGCTGGTGAACGCGGTGCTCGCCGCCCCGGGTGCCGCCCGGGCCGGCAAGTGGCTGGCCGGTGTGGCAGGCGCCAGGCAGGCGCCGGTCTTCGCGGAGCAGTCCTTCGTACGGTGGTGGCGGGACCGCGCCGGCGAGGCGCCGGACCCGGCCGACCCCAGGACCGTCGTGCTGTGGCCCGACACGTTCACCACCTCCTTCCATCCGGCGATCGCGAAGGCGGCCGTCCGGGTCCTGGAGGACGCCGGGTTCCGCGTCGCCGTCCCCACGCGGGCGGTGTGCTGCGGTCTGACGTGGATCTCGACGGGACAGCTGCCCACCGCGAAAAGGGTGCTGCGTCGCACGCTGGACGTACTGCGGCCCTACATCGAGGCGGGCACTCCGGTCATCGGCCTTGAGCCCTCCTGTACGGCCGTGTTCCGCTCCGACGCCCCGGAGTTGCTGCCGCACGACGAGGACGTACGACGGTTGTCCCGGCAGTTCCGTACGTTCGCCGAGCAGTTGGTGCACCACGCGCCCGGCTGGCGGCCGCCCGCCCTGAACCGGCAGGCCACCGTGCAGACCCACTGCCACCAGCACGCGATCATGAAGGACGAGGCGGACCGTGAACTGATGCGCCGCGCCCACCTCGTACCCGATGTGCTCGACGAGGGCTGCTGCGGCCTGGCCGGCGACTTCGGCTTCGAACGCGGCCACCACGACGTCTCCATGACCATCGCGGAACAGGGCGTGCTGCCCGCGATGCGCGCCGCCGCTCCCGGCAGCCTGCTGCTCGCGGACGGCTTCAGCTGCCGCACCCAGATCGAGCAGGGCCACACCGGCCGCGGCGCCCTGCACCTGGCGGAGGCGATTGCCCTCGGCCTGGCAGGGAACCTGCCCAGCGAGCACCCCGAGCGTCTGGCCGACCGGCCCTCCGGCCCCTCCCCCGCGGCCCGCGGGACCGTGACCGCCGCGGCGGGAGCCCTGGCCTTCGGCGCCGGACTCGCAGGTGCCCGCTTCCTGCGTCATCGCAGGTAGCCACCCCTCAGAGCCGCACAGGAAAGGACGGAACGCATGGCAACGAAGGTTTCCGACCACATTCTCGAACGCCTGCGGGCCTGGGACGTCGAGCACGTCTTCGCCTACCCGGGCGACGGCATCAACGGTCTGCTCGCCGCCTGGGGCCGGGCCGACAACAAACCCGAGTTCATCCAGGCCCGGCACGAGGAGATGGCGGCCTTCGAAGCGGTCGGCTACGCGAAGTTCTCCGGTCGCGTCGGCGTGTGCGCCGCCACGTCGGGGCCCGGCGCCATCCACCTCCTCAACGGCCTCTACGACGCCAAGCTGGACCACGCCCCCGTCGTCGCGATCGTCGGGCAGACCAACCGCAGCGCGATGGGCGGCTCCTACCAGCAGGAAGTCGACCTGCTGAGCCTGTACAAGGACGTCGCCTCCGACTTCTGCGAGATGGTCACGGTCCCCGAGCAACTGCCCAACGTCCTGGACCGGGCGATCCGCACCGCGTACGCGCGCCGCTCGGTGACAGCCGTCATCGTCCCCGCCGACGTGCAGGAACTCGACTACTCGGCGCCCGGACACGCCTTCAAGATGGTGCCCTCCAGCCTCGGCCTGTCCTCCTACGCCCCGGTGCCCGCCGCCGATGACATCGAGCGCGCGGCGCGGCTCCTCAACGAGGGCGAGAAGGTCGCCGTCCTCGTCGGCCAAGGCGCGCGCGGCGCGCGCCAGGAGGTCATGGAACTCGCCGACCGGCTCGGCGCCGGAGTGGCCAAGGCCCTGCTCGGCAAGGACGCGCTCGACGACGACCTGCCCTACGTCACCGGCTCCATCGGGCTGTTGGGAACCCGCCCCTCGTACGAGCTGATGCAGGGATGCGACACCCTGCTCGTCATCGGTTCGAGCTTCCCCTACACGCAGTTCCTGCCCGAGTTCGGCCAGGCGCGCGCCGTGCAGATCGACATCGACCCGCACATGGTCGGCATGCGCTACCCCTTCGAGATCAATCTCGTCGGTGACGCACGCGCGACCTTGGGGGCGCTGCTGCCGCTTCTCGAGCAGAACCGGCACACCGGCTGGCGCAAGAAGATCGAGAAGAACACCGCGCGCTGGTGGGAGGTGATGGAGCGGCGGGCGGCCGTGGAGGCGGACCCGATCAACCCCGAATACGTCGCCCACACCCTGAACGGGCTGCTGCCCGACAACGTCGTGCTGGCCGCCGACTCCGGCTCGGCCGCCAACTGGTACGCACGGCACCTGCGGCTGCGCGAAGGCATGCGAGGCTCGCTCTCCGGCACGCTCGCCACGATGGGGCCCGGCGTCCCGTACGTGATCGGGGCGAAGTTCGCCCACGGCGACCGCCCGGCGATCGCGCTCGTCGGCGACGGGGCGATGCAGATGAACGGCCTGGCGGAGCTCATCACCATCGCCAAGTACTGGGAGCAGTGGGCCGATCCGCGCCTGGTGGTCGCCGTCCTCAACAACCAGGACCTCAATCAGGTCACGTGGGAGATGCGGGCGATGTCCGGCGCCCCGCAGTTCCTGCCCTCGCAGGCGCTGCCCGACGTCGCCTACGCCGACTTCGCGCGCTCGCTGGGCCTGGGCGGGCTGCGCGTGGAGAAGCCGCAGGACGTGCGGGGCGCGTGGGAGGCGGCGCTGGCCGCCGATCGGCCCTACGTCCTCGACTTCCGTACCGACCCCGCCGTTCCGCCGATCCCGCCGCACGCGAGCCTCGACCAGATCGAGGCCGCCGCCGAATCCGTCCTCAAGGGCGACAGCGACCGTGCGGCCATGATCCGGCAGGGCTTCAAGGCCAAGGTCCAGGAGATGCTGCCCGGCGGCCGCCACCGGGAGGACAAGGGCGGCGCCGCAGACGGCACATGACCGACGGACCGACGGTGGACGCGGTGCACACGGCCGTGTACCGCGTGCCCACCGAAGGGCCGGAGGCGGACGGCACGCTGGCCTCGGACAGCACCACCATGGTCCTGGTCACCGTGGAGTGCGGCCCCGTCACGGGCCTCGGTCACACCTACGCGCCCGCCGCCGCGGCAGGCGTCGTCGACGAGTTGCTCGCGGGCGTCGTCGTCGGTGCGGGCACCTTCGACGTGCCGCTGGCCACGAGGCGATGCACCGCGCCGTCCGCGACGCGGGGCTGCCCGGCGTGGCGGCGCAGGCGATCGCGGCCGTTGACATCGCCCTGTGGGACGCCAAGGCCCGTCTCCTCGACCTGCCGCTGGTGACGCTGCTCGGCAGGGCCCGGGACGACGTGCCGGTGTACGGCAGCGGCGGCTTCACCACGTACGACGACGACCGGCAGGAGCGTCAACTGCGCGCCTGGGTGGAGCGGGACGGCATCCCCCGCGTCAAGATCAAGATCGGTGAGGCGTGGGGCCGCGAGGAGGAACGCGATCTGCGCCGGGTGGCGCGGGCCCGCGCGAGCGTGGGCGACGCGACCGCACTGTACGTGGACGCCAACGGCGCCTACGACGCCAAGCAGGCCGTCCGCGTCGCCCACGCGCTGTCCGCGCAAGGGGTGACGTGGTTCGAGGAGCCGGCCTCCTCCGACCACCTCACGGCGCTCGCCGACCTCCGCACCGCCACCGACCTGGACATCACGGTCGGCGAATACGGCTACACGCTGCCCTACTTCGCGCACATGCTCGCGGCGGGCGCGGTGGACTGCTTTCAGGCGGACGCCACCCGGTGCGGCGGCATCACGGTCTGGCTGCGGGCCGCCGCGCTCGCCCAGGCCGTCGCCCTCGACGTCTCGGCCCACTGCGCGCCGCACGCCCACGCCCATGCCGCCGCGTCCGTGCCGAACGCGCGCCACCTCGAGTGGTTCCACGACCACGCGCGCGACGGTGTGCCCGGCACCGGCCTGACTCTGGCCGTCGACCGCGCCCAGCCTTATCGCGTCGTCTAGCGGACCACGCGGTAGCGCAGGTAGACGACTCCTGACGTGAAGGTGCGGGTCTCGACGAGTTCGAGATCCGCCCGGTGCTCGTGCTGGGGAAAGAACGGAGTGCCGCCGCCGACCAGCGCCGGGTAGACCTTGGGCCGGTACTCGTCGATCAGTCCCAGCGCGGCCGCCTCGGCGGCGAGAGCCGCGCCGCCGATCGCGATGCCGCCCTCCCCCGGCTCGGCCCGCAGCCGCTCGATCTCTTCCGCCAGGCCGCCGGAGGCCAGGCGGGCACGGCCCTGGACCGTCGACAGCGTGCTGGAGAACACGACCTTGGGCAGCTGCTTCCAGAGCGCGGCGAACTCGCGCGTCGAGAAGTCGATCGCCGGATGCTGGTCGGCCGTCTCCCAATACAGCATCGACTCGTACAGCCGCCGCCCCAACAGGTGTACGCCGAGGTCCCGTACCTCGTCGGTGGCGAAGCGGAAGATCTCCTCTTCGGGTTGCGTCCAGTCGAAGCCGCCGTCCGGCCCGACGATGTAGCCGTCAAGTGAGACGCCCATCGAGTACGTCACGCTGCGCATCAGAAGCCCTCCTCGGTAACGGGTTCGACAGGAGGACCGCCGGACGCCGCGGAACTCATCGTGACTCGCAGGATTCCCTGGACCGTACATGGCACGCGGCACGCGCCTCCGTGTAGTTCGGCAATTTCCAGCCGCCCCCGCGGTCCTCCTTGGAGAACCGCGCGACCAGGTCGGGAACGCGGAAGAAGCAGGCCAGTGCCGTGGCGTTCTGGAAGGCGCTGATGGCGTGCTTGTTCATGGGCATGCCCACGCGCAGGATGCGGGGGTTGACCTCGGCCTGGATCTCGTCGACGAAGGGCCGCAGGACGCGGTCGTAGTGCGTCAGGGCGGTGGGCAGGTCGTCGGCGTGCCGGTTGACCTCGCCGGACAGGACGTACGCGCCGACCAGGCCGCCGGAGACGCCCATGCCGCTGTAGGGGGACGCGCAGTGCGCGGCGTCACCGGCCAGGACCACGCGGCCCTCTGACCAGGTGTCGGTGCGCACCTGGGCGATCTCCTGGGAGTAGAAGAACGGGCTGTCCTTCATACCGTCGACGAAACGCTCGGTCTGCCAGCCCGCGTCGCGGAACCGGTCGGCCCAGAACCGCTGTTGCCGCTCGACGGGCGCGCGGTGGATCGCGGAGGCTTCCGCCGACTCCTCGCGCAGCACGAAGTACGCCTGGGTCTCGGTCGCGTTGTGGCTGCGCCGCATGATCTGGCGGCCGCCCGGGGCCATGTAGGTGTCGCGGATGTCGGTGTCGGAGGCGATGCGCGGGACGAACCAGTACGCCATGTGGATGCCGACGCGCCAGTACGGGTCGAAGCCCTCCGGCAGCAGCGCCCGCCGGATGCGTGAGCCCTGTCCGTCCGCGCCGATCAACAGGTCGTACGCGCCGGAGGTGCCGTCGGAGAAGCGGGCGGTGACATGCCGCTCGTCCTGGTCGAAGCCGTCGACGCTCTTGCCGAAGACGTACTCGGTATCGTCCTTGGTCGCGTCATGGAGGATGCGGACCAGGTCGCCGCGCATGATCTCGTACTCCGAGGTGAGGGTCTGGCGGCCCTTGCCCGAGGTGTTGGCCATGATCGTCGCTTTCCGCCGTCCTCGGGAGTCGACGAAGGCCACGCCCGCCTCGTCCACCAGCTTGCCGCGCACGGTCTCCAGGAGCTCCATGCGCTCGACCGCCTCGATGCCCTGACCGCGCAGGTCGACCTGAGCGCCCGAGGCGCGCAGCGCGGGGAAGCGCTCCACCACCGTCACCCGGTGACCACCGCGGGTGAGCCAGAAGGCGAGCGCCTGCCCGGCGATCCCGCCACCGGCGACGAGAACCCGCAGGGAGCGCTTCGTGGTCCTGCCCGCCATGCCGCCCACCTCAGAATCTATCGGTGATTGATTCCTTTCCAGAGTCTTCTATCAGCGATAGATTGTCAACGTGACCAAGATGAACCGCGAGACCGTCGTCACCGAGGCGCTGGACCTGCTCGACGAAGTGGGCCTGGAAACCGTGAGCACCCGGCGGCTGGCCACACGCCTCGGCGTCGAACAGCCGTCGCTCTACTACCACTTCCGGACCAAGAAGGACCTTCTGACGGCCATGGCGAAGGCCGCCTTGGCCCCGCACGCCGCCGCGCCGCTCCCGTCACCCGAGGACGACTGGCGCGAGTGGTTCCTGGAGAACGCGCGCAGTTTCCGGCGCACGCTGCTGGAGCGCCGCGACGGCGCGCGCCTGCACGCCGGTACCACGCCGACCAGCGACCTCGACCGGATCCGCCACAAGATGGCCTTCCTCGTCGCTTCCGGCGTGCCCGAGAAGGACGCGCAGATGGCGATGCTGGCCGTCGGCCGGTACACGGTCGGCTGTGTCCTGGAGGAGCAGGCGGACCCGGGCCCGGGCGAAGACCTGCCGGCCGATGTTCCCGTCCTCGACCACGAGGCGGCGTTCGAGGCGGGTCTCGCCCTCATCCTCGACGGGCTCGCTCAGCGCACCGGCCGACGCGGCCAGGTCACGCGGCGCGGCTGACGAGTTCGGCTCGGCCGAACAACAGGGCGTAGCCGGTGGGGAGTTGCTGGAGGATCCGGGTGATCAGGTCGGGTCCCGCGCAGGCGGCGACGGCGGAGAACACGGAGCCGGTGTCCCAGCGGGTGGTGGCCAGGGAGGCTCCGGCACGGGCGGCGAGGTCCTTGACGAAGGCCCAGCCGGTCAGCGGCTGGATGGCGGGGACCTGCGCCGTCAGGACGCGCGCGGCCTCGAAGGGCAGGGCCCGGGCCAGGGCGACGCGTTCGTCGCCGGTCAGCTGGCGCCCGAGTCCCGCGAGAACCAGGCGGACGGCCTGGTCGGCCCGCTCGCGGGTGGGGTAGGCGCCCTCGTAGCGGACCTTCTCCAGCATCTGCTCATACGCCGTCCCGTACGGCTGCTGGTGCTCAAGCGGTGCGCGTACGTCGGTGATCACTGCGTTGTCTGCCTTTCGTCGAGCCGGGATGGGGCGGTGCCGACGTGCGGCACCGCGGCATGGGTCAGTTGGGCCGGGGGCGGCCGAAGAGCAGGTCGTAGCCGAAGGGAGCTGGAGCGGGATCCGGGCGAAGCCCTTCGGAAGGCGCGCGTCGCAGAGTCTTCGCGGCGCCCCTCAGTTCCTCGGAACCGTCCGAGGGGGTGCGGCGGGCGGGGCGAGGGGGAGACGAGGCGCCCGTCCGCCGCACCCGTCCGGCCGGTGTCAGCCGGAGATCTCCTTGCGGCCGGAGCCGACGCCGATGGAGATCTTGCGGGGCTTGGCACGCTCGGCGATCGGGATGCGCAGGGTCAGCACCCCCGCGTCGTAGTCCGCCTTGATGTGCTCGGTGTCGAGGGTGTCGGCGAGCACGATCTGGCGCGAGAAGACGCCCAGCGGCCGCTCCGACAGTTCCATCTGGACCTCATCGGCCTTCGTCGCGGGCCGCCGCTCGGCCTTGACGGTGAGCATGTTCCGCTCGACGTCGATGTCGATCGCGTCCGCGCTGACGCCGGGGACGTCGAAGGCCACCACGTACTCGTCGCCCTCGCGGTAGGCGTCCATCGGCATCGCCGAAGGCTTCGACCAGGTGCCCGGGCCCATCAGGTGCTGCGTCAGCCGGTCCAGCTCACGGAAGGGGTCAGTGCGCATCAACATCGTGAGAACACCTCCAGAAGTTCGGGCAGTTGCTGCCAATGCGCTGCACTGACACTGTTGTAGCATGTCATCCATTGGATGACAAACAAGGTGTCGTCCAATGGATGACACCACGGGATGACACCAAGAGGGAGGTGCCTGTGACCGCAGCCGACCAGCCCCGTCGTGCCGACGCTGACGCCCACAGCCCGGCTTCGTTCCTCGCCGCCACTGCGGCTCTCAACGCCATTGAGGACGCCCTGCGCACCGCCGGGCACGAGGCCCCCGACGCCCCCGGCTCCGAGCCAGGACCGGAACAGGCGCTGGCCTCCCTGACGCTGCTGCGGCAGGTCCGCGAACAGCTCGCCGGATGGGAGAGCGGCCTGATCGACACGGCCCGCCTCGCGGGCGCCAGCTGGGCCGACCTCGCCCACCCCCTGGGCGTGGCCAGCCGTCAGGCAGCCGAACGCCGCTACCTGCGCAATCGCCCCGGCCCCACCGGGACCACCGGCGAGCAGCGCGTCCAGGCCACCCGCCAGGCCCGCGCCGCCGAGCGCGACACCGCCACCTGGGCCCGCCGGAACGCGGCCGACCTGCGCCGCCTGGCCGGTCAGATCACCGCGCTCACCAACCTGCCCGCCGCGGCCGACCGCCCGCTCCGCGAACTCCACGCGGCACTCGCCCACGACGACCCCGCCGAACTCCTCACCCCCCTGACCGCCGCCCGCCCCCATCTGGCCGCCGCCCACCCCGACCTCGCAGCCCGGCTCGACACCCTCACGCGCCCTTGGTGAGGCCGGACGCAGCCCCTGGACCACGGGGAGACACCGCGTCCGGATGCCTCCGCCGGGGAGCCGGAACCCCTCAGCGCCCTTAGCATCGGCCGGGATCTCACCCTTCAGCATGCCGTCCGCCCCAGGGAGGCCGCCCGTGAATCGCTGGCTCTCCGAACGGCGCCGATCGGCGGTGTGCCTGGCCTTCGCGGCGGGCGCGGCGGTGCTGCTCTCCTACGACCGCGTGGTGCGGATCTCGACGGCGGACGTCGGTGTCCTCGTACTCTTCGCCTACCTGTTGCCCTACCTCGCGATCACCTTGACCGCGTTCATGAAGGCCGCTCCGGAGCAGGTCCGTTCCTGGGCAGAGCGGGAAGCCCGTGGCACGTTCCTGCAGCGCTACGTGTTCGGGACCGCACCCGGACCCGGGGCGTCGCTGCTCATCGCGGCCGCCGCGCTGGTGGTCGCGGTGCTGTGGCTGCCCGGCCACCTCGGCACCACCTTCGCCGCCCTGCCACGCACCCTGGTGGCTCTCGCCCTGGTCGTCCTCGCCTGGATCTGCGTGGTCGTGGCCTTCGCCGTCACCTTCCAGGCCGACAACCTCGTGGAGAACGAGCAGGCGCTCGACTTCCCCGGAGACGAGGCGCCCGGCTGGGCCGACCACGTCTACTTCGCCCTGGCCGCGATGACGACGTTCGGCGCCACCGACGTCAACGTGACCACACGGGCCATGCGGCGGACCGTGGCGGCCAATTCGGTGATCGCCTTCGTCTTCAACACCGTCACGGTCGCGAGCCTGGTATCCGCGCTCGGCGGGGTATAGCGCGCCCGGCCAGTACTCCCTCCGCCGTCGTTCGTTGGCCCTTACGTCCCGAACCCACCGTGTCGGCAGGAGAGCACGTCCATGCACGTCAAATTCGGAAGCGAAGGCCGGCGGCTGCCGCTCACGGCATCCCAGCACGGGATGTGGCTCTACCAGCAGTTGGATCCCACGAGTCCGACCGGATGCGCGGCCGAGTTCATGGAGATCACCGGGCCGCTCGACGAGGAGTTGCTCGAAGAGGCGCTGCGCCGGGCGGTCCAGGACACGGAAGCGCTCCGGGTCCGCTTCGAGGAGGGTGATCGGGGGCAGGTCCGGCAGATCCTCACGGACGATCCGCCCTCGCCCATCGAACGGCACGACCTGCGCGACGCGCCCTCCCCCGCGCAGGCCGCGCAGGCGTGGATGCGCTCCCGGCTGTTCCGGCCGATCGATCTGCGGCACGGCGTCGCATTGTCCGTGGCCCTGCTGCGCACCGAGGAGGAGCGCCGTCTGCTGTACATCGGCGTTCATCACATCGCCCTTGACGGCTACGGGTTCTCCCTGTTCATCCAGCGTCTCGCGGAGATCTACACCGCCCTGGAGCAGGGGCGTTCCGTCGCGCCCGCGCCGTGGCCCACGCTGGCCGAACTGATCGCCGACGAGGACGCCTACCGGCACTCGCCACGCTGGCAGGAGGACCTCTCCTACTGGTCCGAACAGGTGCGTACGCGGGACCCCGTCCCGGGTACGACGGCTCGCCTGAAGCCGCTGACGAACCTTCCGCACCGGGAGACGGGGCACATCGCCCCCGCCGCGGCCGAGGCGCTGCGGGGGCTCGCCCGGCAGGCCAGGACGAGTCTGCCCGCGGTCGCCATGGCGGCCCTCGCCCTGTACGTGCACCGGCTCACGGGCCGCGCGCAGGTCTCCCTCGACCTGACCGTCACCAGCCGCACCGGCAAGGTCTGCCGCGCGGTCCCCTCGATGCTGGCCAACGTCCTGCCGCTCGCCGTGCGGTGCCGGGGCGAGCTGACCGTACGGGAGCTGATGCGGGAGACCGCGCGGCAGGCACGCGATCTGCTGCGCCACCAGAGGTTTCCCGCCGGACATCTGGTGAGGGACCTGGGGGCTCCCAAACCCGGCGGGTTCCTCGGGGACTGGGGCATCAACATCATGGGGTACGACGAGCCGCTGGCCTTCGGCCGGTGCCCCGCCACCTTGCACAACCTCTCCAACGGGCCCTGCGACGGCCTCGCCGTGAACGTCTACGAGCGCTCCGCCGACGGGACGCTGCGGATCGACTTCAACGCCGGTGCGGACACGTACCCGCCCGCCGAGGTGCGCGCTCACCACGAACGGTTCCTGGCGCTGCTCGAAACCCTCGCCGCCGCGGACCCCGAACTGCCGGTCGGCTCGCTCGACGTCCTCACGCACGCCGACCGCGGGCGGTTGTCCGCCGTGCACGGGCCCACGCCCGAGGTCCCCGCGCGCCTGCTGCCCGAGCTCGTCCAGGAGCGGGCACGGCGCACACCCGAGGCCCGCGCGGTCGTGGACCGCGTGACCTCGCTGACGTACCGGGAACTGAACTCGCGTGCCAACCGGCTCGCCCGGCTCCTGGTCGCGCACGGCGCGGGACCAGAACGGCACGTGGCGCTCGCCCTGTCCCGAACGGCCGCCTACCCGCTCGCCGTTCTGGCCGTACTCAAGGCGGGTGCCGCGTGCGTGCCGCTGGATCCGGGGCATCCCGCCGAGCGGCTCCGGCACGTCCTCGCCGATACGCGCCCGGTGTGCGTCGTCACGGACACCGCGGCCCTCGACGGGCTGTTCGACTGTCCTTCGGTACGGATCGGCGCGGACGGGGCCGCGGAGCCGGGCCGCCCCGGAGCCGAGGGGTGCGGCGACCACGACCTCACCGACGGCGACCGCGTCTCCCCGCTGCTCCCCCGCCATCCCGCCTACGTGAGCTACACCTCGGGCTCCAGCGGGAGGCCCAAGGGCGTCGTCGTCGAGCACCGGAGCCTCACCCACCTGTACTTCGACCACGAACGCGAGTTGATCGCCCCCGCCGCCCGCGCGGCGGGGCGACCGCTGCGCGCGGCCTTGACGGCCGCTTTCACCTTCGACACCTCGTGGGAGGGGATGCTGTTCCTCGCCGCGGGCCAGGAGGTGCACGTCATCGACGACGGGCTCCGCAAGGATCCCGACGCCCTGACCGCCTACGTGGCCGGGCACGGCATCGACTTCCTCGACGTCACGCCCTCCTACCTGCACCAGCTCATCGCCTGCGGTCTGCTCGCCGACGGGCGCGACCGGCCCCGGTTGCTGATGGTCGGCGGCGAGCCGCTCGACGCGGAGCTGTGGCGGACGCTGCGCGCCCGTCCTGAGACGGTCTCGTACAACTACTACGGGCCCACGGAATGCACCGTCGACGCCGTCTACTGCCGACTCGACGCCGAGGGGGACGCTCCCGTGCTCGGACGGCCCGGCCACCACGTGCGGGCGTACGTCCTCGACGACACGCTCCGCATGCTGCCGCCCGGCACGCCCGGCGAGCTGTACCTGGCGGGGCCGCAGGTCGCGCGCGGCTATCTGGACCGTCCTGAGCTGACCGAGGAACGGTTCCTGCCCGACCCGTTCGACGCGTCCGGCGGACGCATGTACCGCACCGGCGACCTGGTCCGCTGGACGCCGGACGACACTCTGGAGTTCCTGGGCCGCGCGGACCACCAGCTCTCGCTCTGGGGCAACCGCATCGAGCCCGGCGAGATCGAGAACGCGCTCACCGCTCACCCCTGCGTGGGGCAGGCCGCCGTGACGGTCGCGCACCCCGCCACGGGCGCTCCCGCGCTGGTGGCGTTCGTCGTGTCCCGTACGGCCCAGGTGCCGGACGACCTGCGGGCCTGGGCCGCGGAACGGCTCCCGGACCACCTGACGCCCGCGCGCTACCTCGCCCTGGACCGCCTGCCGTTCACCTCCCACGGCAAGCTCGACCGGGCGGCCCTTCCCGCGCTCGCCGACCTCCACTGCCCACCGGCCGGACGCCCGGCGCGCACCCCCACCGAACGCACGCTCGCCGACCTGTTCGCCGCCGTCCTGGGCGTGCGCACCGTGCACCTGGACGACAACTTCTTCGCTCTCGGCGGCAACTCCCTCTCGGCCTACCGGCTCGCCCACCGCGTACGCGCCGAACTGGGCAAGGACCTCTCCCTCAGCACGTTCTTCGCCGCGCCCACGGTGGCCGAACTCTGCCGCTACCTGATGGCGGATCACGTGCCGGTGGCCGACCCGTTCGGGATGGTCCTGGCGCTGCGTACGTCGGGAACGCGCCCGCCGCTGTTCTGCCTCCACCCGGCGGGTGGCCTCGGCTGGTGCTACGCGGGTCTCCCCCGGCACCTGGGGCCCGACCAGCCGGTCTACGCGATCCAGGCCCGCGGGCTTTCCGGAGCGGACGAACCGCCAGCCACCAGCGAGGAGATGATCGACGACTACGTCGCCCAGGTGCGTTCGGTGCAGCGCCACGGGCCGTACCACCTGCTCGGCTGGTCCCTCGGCGGCGCCCTCGCGCACGCGGTCGCGGTCCGGTTGCAGCAGGACGGGGAGGAAGTGGCCCTGCTGGCCATGCTCGACTCGACGCCCATCCCCGCGCAGCGGCACCTTCCGGCCGACATCGACGCCTCCGCCGTACATCACCTGCTGGAGGAGGCGGCCGGACACCCCGATCCTGCCGCGGCAGGCGGGGCCAAGGGCGTCAGCGACCCGCCACGCGCGGAGAAGGCGCACCCGCCCGGGATCGAGCTGCTGACCGACGAGAAGATCGCCGCGGTGACATCGGTCCTCGCCAACTACGCGGCCCTGCACGGGACGTACACCCCCGCCGTCTTCGACGGAGACCTGCTGTCCTTCGACGCGGCGGCGTCCGACGCGGCCGTCGGGGCCGGGGAGCAGTGGCGGGCCTGGGTCACCGGGACCGTGGAGTCGCACCCCGTGGCGGCCGCGCACGGGGCCATGACACAGCCCGGCCCGCTCGCGCACATCTGCGACATCCTCGCGCAGCGGCTGACACCCGTCGTGCGCAGGTAGCCGAACCCGGGCGCCGCTTCTCCGCCTCGAACACCATGAGTTCGGGGGCGTGGCTACTGTGAAGGGCGTACCTACAACGCCTTGTCCGACGGAGCCCGGCGGAGGCAGCTCATGGGTGGGGACGCGCACGACGAGTCGGAGCGCCTGCACGGGCTGCTGGAAGCGGTGCTTTCGGTCGGACGGGAGCTGGATCTGCCGCAGGTGCTGCGGCGCATCGTGGAGACCGCCGTCGCGCTGGTGGACGCGGAGTACGGAGCGCTCGGCGTCATCGGCACGGGAAGCAAGCTGAACGAGTTCCTGCCCGTGGGGATCCGTGAGCGGGTGCGCGCGCAGATCGGTGATCTTCCCTCGGGGCACGGGCTGCTCGGTGAACTGATCCGGCATCCCGAGCCGTTGCGGCTCAAGGAGCTGACGGAGCATGCGGCGTCGTCCGGTTTCCCGGCGCACCATCCCCCGATGCACTCGTTCCTCGGCGTACCCATCCGGGTGCGCGATGAGGTGTTCGGGAACCTCTACCTCACCGAGAAGCGCGGCGGGGCGGAGTTCGACGCCGAGGACGAGGCGGTGCTCTCGACGCTGGCCGTGGCCGCGGGGGTGGCCATCGAGAACGCACGGCTCTACGAGGAGGCGCGGCTGCGCGCGCAGTGGCTGACCGTCGGTGCGGAGTTCACCAACGCGCTGCTCTCCGGCACGCCCGAGGCACGCGTCCTGGAAATGATGGTCGAGCGTGCCAGGGAGATCACCTCGGCCGACATCGGCGTGGTGGACCTGGTGGTGGCCGACAGCCAGGAACTCCTCGGCGTACTCGCCCTCGGCGAGGGCGCCGAGGCGCACCGGGGCCAGCGCATTCCCCGCCGAGGGACGTTGGCCGGTGTCGCGTTGAGCGGCGGTGATCTGGTGGTCACCACGGACGTCGCCGGTGATCCACGGGTCACCTTCGCCCCGGAGAGGTGGAAGGGTCTGGGGCCCGCGGTGGCGGTTCCGATGGGGACGGACGACGGGGTGCGCGGCGTTCTCGTGCTGGCGCGGCGCGCCGGGCGGCCCGTCTTCAGCGAGGCCGAGGTCGCGCCGCTGCCCGGTTTCGCCGGTCAGGCAGCCCTGGCGCTCGAACTCGCCGACCGGCGGCGGGACGCCGAGCAGATGAGTCTGCTCGAGGACCGGGACCGGATCGCCCGGGACCTGCACGACCTGGCGATCCAGCGGCTGTTCGCGACCGGGATGACGCTCCAGAGCGCCCTGCGGTTCGTCCAGCACCCCGAGGCTTCCGAGCGCCTGCTGCGGGCGGTGGACGACCTCGACACCACCATCAAGATCATCCGGTCGACCATCTTCGGGCTGCGCGCCCACGAGGCGTCCGCGGTGGTCGGCGCCGGGCTGCGCGTGCGGATCGCCCGTACGGTGGAGGAGGCGGTGACCTCCCTCGGTTTCACCCCCGCGGTGCGCATGGAGGGCCTGCTGGACACCGACGTGCCCGCCGCCACCGCCGACGACGCCGTGGCCGTGCTGAGCGAAGCGCTCTCCAACATCACCCGGCATGCCCGGGCGTCGGCCGCGGAGATCGCCGTCACCGTAGGCAAGGGAGAGCTGACGCTCACCGTGACGGACAACGGCGTCGGCATCGGCGCGAGTGGTCGCCGCAGTGGTCTGCGCAACCTCGCCGAGAGGGCCGAGAGGCTGGGCGGCATGCTGTCGCTGGGGCGCGGGCCGGAGGGCGGCACGCACCTGGAGTGGCACGTTCCGCTGCGAGGCAGGTAAGCGGAGGCACGTCAGCGTGGCTGGTCCGCCTCGAAGTGAGCCGCGATCACGGCGGCCTGGATGCGTCGTTCCACACCCAGCTTCGCCAGGAGCCGGGAGATGTGGTTCTTGACGGTCTTCTCCGAGAGGTAGAGCTCCTTGCCGATCTGGCGGTTGGTGAGCCCCTCGCCGATCCGGGCGAGGATCTCCCGTTCGCGTTCCGTGAGCGCGGCAAGGCGCTCGTCCCGCGGGGGCGCGGGGGCCTCCTCGGGACCGCGCAGGGCGCTCATCAAGCGGGCGGTGGTGGCCGGGTCGAGCAGGGACTGACCCGCGGCGACGGTACGGACGGCGTCGACCAGGTCGGTGCCCTTGATCTGCTTCAGGACGTAACCCGCCGCGCCCGCCATGATCGCGTCCAGGAGCGCGTCGTCGTCATCGAAGGAGGTCAGCATCAGGCAGGCGAGGTCCGGCATCTTCGAGCGCAGCTCGCGACAGACCGTGATGCCGTCGCTGTCGGGCAGGCGGATGTCCAGGAGGGCCACGTCCGGGCGCAGGGCCGGGCCACGGGTCAACGCCTGTTCGCTCGTGCCCGCTTCACCGACGACCTCGATGTCGGGTTCGGAGTCGAGCAGGTCGTGGACACCCCTGCGGACGACTTCGTGGTCGTCGAGGAGGAAGACCCGGATCGGGTGATCCACCGAGAACGTACGAACGGTCATTGCTGCCCCCTGGATATCCGCCATCCGGTGCCCCGTGCCCCGTGCCGATCCTGTCGGGTGCGCCGAGCCGTGCACCAGGGCCGAGTGGCCCCGATTCGCCGTCCGGCGGTGCCCTCTCTCAGCAGGTGGGCGCCGCGCCCCGGTGTGGGCGGCTCCCGTTGCCCGCCAGATCGACGCGGACGTCGACGACCCCCTCGACGGCCCTGGTCAGTCGGGCCGCGACCGGCACGAGGGACCTGTCGCGGATCGTGCCGCCGAGGGTGACCACGCCTTCCTCGACCCGCACCGTGACGGTCCCTGCGGGGAAGAGGAGGGCGACCACGGTGCGGTTCACTTCCTCTGCCAGTTCTCCGTCGCTGCGCAAGAACACCTTCAGGAGGTCGCCGCGGCTCACGACGCCCTGGAGCAGGCCGTGGACGTCGGTCACCGGGAGGCGCTTGACGTGCCGCTGGGCCATGACGCGGGCGGCCTGCGGGAGCGTGGTGTCCGGGTGGACGGTGACGGCGGGAGTGCTCATCACCTCGCCCGCGCTCACGCCTCCGGCCTTGGCGAGGTCGGCGAGGCGTTTGAGCTGATCGAGGCGGGTGGGGTCGCTGTCGCGGAACGCCTCCTTGGGCAGCAGGTCCGCTTCGGAGACCACGCCGATGACCCGGCCCTCGCCCGCCAGGACGGGCAGCGCGCTGATCTTCCACTGCTCCATCAGCGCGACGATCTCCTTGAAGGGGGCCTCGCGGCCGACGGCGATGACGGTGTGGGTCATCACGTCGCTCACGGTGCGCGGGGTGTGGAGCACGGTGCCCTCCTCGGGGTCAGGTGCGCTCGGTGGTGAGGTCGAGGACGTGTGCGGAGAAGGAGACGAGAGCGCGCCGGCCCCGGCGCCGACGCGGGCGGCAGGGCCGGCACCCCGGTCACCCCCGCGCGCCGCTCCCGCTGCCGTAGGGCGCGTACAGGTCCAGGAGGCGGGTCCTGGCCGACTGCAGGCGGTGCGCGAGCACCCGTCCGACCCACTGGCCGACCACGGCGCCGAGGGCCGGGTCGTCCTCGCACATGAGGCGGACCGCCATCGCGTCGAACTCGTGGGCGCGCACGGGGCTCTGCGCCACGGCGCCGAGCTGCCAGACGTAGGGCGGGAACAGCCAGGACCAGCCGACCAGTTCGTTGTGCCCCAGCGTCTCGATCGCCGGAGCGCGGCGGCCGGGCACGTGCATGTCCAGGACGACCGATCCGGTGCGAATGATCCAGAACCGGTCGGCGCGCCCGCCCTCCTCGAAGATCCGGGTGCCGACCGGGAAGGACACCTCGCGCGCGATCCGCATCAGCCGGTCCCGGTGCTCGGTGGGGAGGGCACTCAGCACTGTCGTGGTGTTGCTCATCGCTCCGTCTCCTTCTCCTTCTGAGCCGTCTCGCCCCTGCGGGCCGCGGCCTCCCCGGTCTCCCGGGCCGGGGTGGTTCCCCGTCCACCAGGCTCGGAGAACCGCCGCCCGCGGGGCAGGGGCCGAGCGGCCCTATTCGGGCCCGGCCGGGCCGAGTTCAGCGCTGACCGCCCGTCCACCGCGACTCCGATGTGCCGCGCCCAGTCGGCGATCCGCGCGAAGTCGCGGTAGTCGCCGCCCTTCGCGGACTTGATGATCATTCGGGCGATGCGCCCCGGGGGCCAGGCCCTCCTTGTGCAGGACCTCCGTGATGGTCATGGCGATCGAGCCCTCCTCAGAGTTTGCGCAGCCATTCGTCGGCCACGCCCCGCAGGGCCTGGTCACTCGGTTGGAGGTGGGAGTCGTCCACGCGGTAAGTCAGCTTGTCGACCACCGCGACGACCCCGTCGATCTCCCGCGTCATGTGCAGCGCGATGGGCACCTCGCTGCGGCGCTCCACCTGCCCGTCCAGCGTCACCACACCGTCCCGTACGTGGACGTCGATGGCCCGCGGTGCCAGCCACAGGGCCTGGACCAGGACCTGTTCGATCACCTCGTGACGGATGCCGTCGTCCGGGCGCAGGAAGACCTGGAGCAGATCGCGCCGGGTCACGATGCCCACCAGTCGGTCCTCGTCGTCGATGACGGGCAGCCGCTCCACCCGGTGCTGGGCCATCCGGCGGGCTCCCTCGGCGATGCTCTTGCCCGAGTGGACACAGACCGGGGGCCGGGACATCAGCTGTCCTGCCGTGCGTGCCGTGGCCTTGGAGCGGTCCTTGCGCGCGACGGGGTGCTTCCTCCGGAGCCGGAAGCGACGGGGCGGCTGCTCGGGGTCGGGGGCCTCGGCCTCGCGTACCAGCAGGTCCGTCTCCGAGACCACCCCGATCACCTTGTCGTCGGCGTCGATCACCGGCAGCCCGCTGATGCGGTGCGTGTCCAGGAGCCTGGCCACCTCCTTGAAGGGGGTGCCGTACCGGGCGCTGACCACGTCGCTGGTCATCACCGAACCGATCTTGCTGTGCCTCATCTCGGTCTCCTCCCTGCCGTACGGCCACTGTGCGCGGGCCGTCGCGGTGGCGACAGGGGCCGAATGTCCCCCAGCGGGGCCTGTTCGCCCCTCCCCCGGCGGCCTCCTCGATGACACGGTCCGAGGACGAGCCCCTGCCGGGGGCGTGCCGGAAGGCGGTGGCATCGTGGACAAGCCCCTGATCGTCGGGGTCGACGGCTCGGATCCGAGCCTGCGCGCACTGGACTGGGCCGTGGACGAGGCCGTGGCGCACGGAGTGCCGCTGCGTGTCGTGCACGCCTCCGGGTGGGAGTGGTACGAGGGGCACGAACCGTCCTTCGGCATCAACCAACCGTCCGTACACCTCCTTTCGGAGCGCATCACGGCCTCGGCGGTCGAGCGCGCGCAGCGTCGTACGGCCTCCGTCAAGGTGACGAGCGAGGTGCTGTCCGAGGACCCGTCCCTCGCGCTCGTACGACTCAGCGCGGAGGCGGGCGCCGTGGTGATCGGCAGCCGGGGGCGCGGTGAACTCGCCGAACTGCTGCTCGGCTCGGTCGGCCTGTCCGTCGCCGCGCACGCCGCGTCGCCCGTGATCGTCGTGCGCGGCGACGAGAAGAACACGCGCCACGACTTCCGCACCGTCGTCCTCGGCGTCGACGACCCCGACGAGTCGGCGCCCGCCGCGGACTTCGCCCTCCGACACGCGCGGGCACACGGCGCTTCCGTGACGGCCGTGCACGCCTGGCGCTGCCCCGCGCGCGAACTGCCCGACGCGCCCACGGCGCTCCGGGACGAGCACCAGCGGCGGGCCGAGGAGCAGCTCGACCGGGCCGTGCGCGCCGCGACGGCCGCCCGTCCCGGGACCACGGTGCGTGGCGAGGCCCGTGAGGGGTACGCGCGCACCACGCTCCTCGCCGCGGCCCACGCGGCGGATCTTCTGGTGGTCGGTGCCCGCCGCAGGAAGGGGCACGTCGGCATGCAGCTCGGTCCGGTCAACCACGCGGTGCTGCACCACGCGACCTGCCCGGTCGCCGTCGTTCCGCACACCTGATCGTTCCCGCGCGGAAATCCGCGTGCCCGGCCACTACCGTACGCCGCACAAGTCCTGACAACTCCCCATACAGGAGGCACAGTGACCCACGTCCGACAGTCGGCCCTCCACGCCCACTGGCGAGCCGCCAACTACCTCGCCGTCGGCCAGATCTACCTGATGAGCAACCCGCTGCTGACCGAGCCGCTGCGCCCCGAGCACATCAAGCCGCGTCTGCTCGGGCACTGGGGCACCTCCCCCGGGCTCAACCTCGTCCACACGCACCTCAACCGCGTCATCACCGAGCGCGGCCTCGACGCGCTGTGCGTGTGGGGTCCCGGGCACGGCGGCCCTGCCGTCCTGGCCAACTCCTGGCTCGAGGGGAGCTACACGCAGACGTATCCGGACGTCACCCGGGACGCGGAGGGGATGGCGAAGCTGTTCCGCCAGTTCTCCTTCCCCGGCGGCGTGCCCAGCCACGTGGCGCCCGAGACCCCCGGCTCGATCCACGAGGGCGGCGAGCTCGGCTACTCCCTGGCGCATGCCTACGGGGCCGCCTTCGACCATCCGGACCTCCTGGTCACCTGCGTGGTCGGCGACGGCGAGGCGGAGACCGGGCCGCTCGCCACCTCCTGGCACTCGACCAAGTTCCTCGATCCCGTCCACGACGGCGCCGTGCTGCCGATCCTCCACCTCAACGGCTACAAGATCGCCAACCCGACCGTCCTCGCCCGGCTCCCCCAAGCCGAACTCGACGCGCTGCTCAAGGGATACGGCCACGAACCGCTCCACGTCTCGGGTGACGACCCGCGCAAGGTCCACCAGGCGATGGCCAAGGCCATGGACCAGGCGCTCGACCGCATCACCGCCATCCAGCAGGCCGCCCGGAGCGGGGGCGCCGCGCAAGGCCGGGCCCGCTGGCCGATGATCGTGCTGCGCACGCCCAAGGGCTGGACCGGCCCCGATGCCGTGGACGGCGAACCCGTCGAGAACACCTGGCGTTCGCACCAGGTCCCGCTCTCCGGCGTACGGGAGAACCCGGAGCACCTGCGGCAGTTGGAGGCGTGGCTGCGGTCGTACCGCCCCCAGGAGCTGTTCGACGCGGACGGCCGCCCCACCTCGCAGGTGCTCGACTGCGTCCCCGAGGGTGCGCGGCGTCTGGGCGCGGGCCCCCACGCCAACGGCGGCCTGCGCACCCGCCCGCTGCCGCTGCCACCGCTGGAGAGGTACGCCGTGCCCGTCGACAAGCCGGGCACCGCCCTGCACGAACCCACCCGGATCCTGGGCAGGCTGCTCGCCCAGGTCATGGCCGACACCGCCGAGCGGCGCGACTTCCGGGTCGTCGGTCCCGACGAGACCGCGTCCAACCGCCTCGACGCCCTCTTCGAGATCACCGGCAAGGCCTGGCAGGCGGGGACCCTCGGCACCGACGAGCACCTCGCCAAGGACGGCCGGGTCATGGAGGTGCTGTCCGAACACCTCTGCCAGGGCTGGCTCGAGGGCTACAACCTCACCGGCAGGCACGGCCTGTTCTCCTGCTACGAGGCGTTCGTGCACATCGTCGACTCGATGGTCAACCAGCACATCAAGTGGCTCAAGACCTCTCGCTCACTGCCCTGGCGCGCACCCGTGCCCTCCCTCAACTACCTGCTGACCTCGCACGTCTGGCGCCAGGACCACAACGGCTTCTCGCACCAGGACCCCGGCTTCGTCGACCACGTCCTCAACAAGAGCCCCGACGTCGTACGCGTCTATCTGCCGCCGGACGCCAACACCCTGCTCTCCGTGGCCGAGCACGTCCTGCACAGCCGCGACTACGTCAACGTCGTCGTCGCCGGGAAACAGCCCTGCTTCGACTGGCTCTCCCTCGACGAGGCCCGGGTCCACTGCGCGCGCGGGGCCGGGGTGTGGGAGTGGGCGGGCACCGACGACGGGACGCGGGACCCGGACGTGGTCCTCGCCTGCGCGGGAGACGTGCCCACCCAGGAGGTCCTCGCGGCCGCATCGCTGCTGCGCGAGCACCTGCCCGAGCTCGCCGTCCGGGTCGTCAACGTCGTCGACATCGCCCGCCTGATGCCCCGCGAGGAACACCCGCACGGCATGGCCGACTCCGCCTACGACGCGCTCTTCACCCGCGACAAGCCGGTGATCTTCGCCTACCACGGCTACCCCTGGCTGATCCACCGCCTCGCCTACCGCCGCACCGGCCACGAACACCTGCACGTGCGCGGCTACAAGGAGGCGGGCACCACGACCACGCCGTTCGACATGGTCGTCCGCAACGACCTGGACCGCTACCGGCTCGTCATGGACGTCATCGACCGCGTCCCCGGCCTCGCCGTGCGCGCCACCGCGGTACGCCAGGCCATGACCGACGCCCGCACCCGCCACCACTCCTGGATCCGCGCCCACGGCACCGACCTGCCCGAAGTCGCCGACTGGACGTGGACCGGCTGACGGCCGCACGACGCGCCTCCCTCGCCCGCCCCCGCACAACTGGAAGAGTTCCCCCACCGGAGGCACCGCGGCGCCCGCGCATACCCGCGCCACGCCTGGGCACCCGCCCGCTCTCGGCAGAGACGACCGCATCCGGCACGGATGGACACTCCCGGACAAGGAGCGCACGACATGCCTGTCGCCCAGTACTGCCTGACCGCCGTGGACTGCCCCGACCCCGCCGCGCTCGCGGGCTTCTACGCCGCGTTGCTCGGCGGAGAGATCACCCAGGACAGCGAGGACTGGTACGACCTGTACGCGCCCGGCGGTCACCGGATCGCCTTCCAGCGCGCGCCCGACCACCGGCCGCCCCGGTGGCCCAGCGCCGACGGCGACTCCCAGCAGCTCCATCTGGACCTCCACGTGAGCGACATGGCGGAGGCGGAGTCCCTGGCCCTGTCGCTGGGTGCCATGCCGCTGGACCTGGACGACCAGGACGGGCGACGCGACTTCCGGGTGTATGCGGATCCGGCCGGTCATCCGTTCTGCCTGTGCCGCGTCTGAGGCGCCGATGCGCGAACGGCTGCGCGGCGTCGGGGAGTTCCTGGCCTGGTGGGCGGCGCTCGCCGGGATCTGGCTCGTGCTGATCAGCACGGTCGATGCCATGGAGCTGGCGGTGGGAGCCTGCTGCACGGCGGTGGGCGCCCTGGCCGCGACCGCGGCCAGGCGCGCGGCGGAGTCCCGGTGAACGCGTGGGCGGCGTGCGGTGCCGCGCTCCTGGCCTTCGGCATGGTGCCGGTGATCTGGGGTGTGGCGGCGGGGTCGCTGGCTCGCAGGCTGCTCGCGCAGAACACCGGAAGCACCGTGGTCGCCCTGACGTTCCTGCTGCTCGCGCAGGGGTACGGGCGGCCTTCGTACGTCGATCTGTCGCTGGTCGTCGGCCTTCTCGGGCCTGTCGGCACCCTGGTGTGCGTCCGACTGCTCGCCGACGACCTGGCGGACGGAGCGCCACGCGGGAGTTCCGTCGTGACAGGGACGTGTGTCATCGCGTCGGTGTCGGTGACCGTCGCCGTGTGTGCGGCGACGGCGCCCGGCAGGTCGCTCGTGAAGCTGCTCCTCATCGGTGCGCTGGTGGCCGTCGGCAACGTGGTCGCCGCACGGTCCCTGACGGTGGGCGTGGTGGCGAAGGGCGACGCGGCACGGTGAGCGCGCGGCGTCGGGAGTACGGAGGCGGTGAGGCGGCATGAACGGCGACGACCTGTTGATCGCGGTGTGTCTGACGCTGGTCGCGGTGTCGGCGACAGCGGCGGTCGCGGTGCGCGAACCGGCACGGCAGGCACTGGTCCTGGCGGTGCTCGGGCTGACGCTCGCCGCTCTCTTCACGGTGCTTCAGGCGCCGGACGTGGCGCTGTCGCAACTGGCCGTGGGATCGGTGCTCACGCCCCTGCTGATCCTGCTCTCGGTGCGCAAGGTACGGCGTCGCGGGCGCGTCGACGACAAGGAGGCGGGGCGGTGAGCACGGCGCTGCGGCGGTGGGTCCTGGCGATCGGCGCCGCCGGTCTGGGCGCGCTGCTCGTCGGCGCGTTCGCGGCGCTGCCGGACTTCGGCACCGGCGCGCATCCGTACGGCGACCGGGCGACGTCCGAGTCCCTGGCACGGCACACCGCGAACGTGGTCTCGGCGGTCAACTTCGACCAGCGGGCCTTCGACACCCTGGGCGAGGAGTCCATCCTCTTCGCCGCCGTACTCGGCACGGTGGTCCTGCTGCGCCAGACCCGCGACGAGGACCGCGTGCCGCCCGGTTCCGCACGGGTCGACCCCTGGGTGCGGCGCTACGCGCTCGCACTCCTGCCGGTGGCGCTGGTGACGGGCCTGTACGTCGTCGCGCACGGCCAGTTGAGCCCGGGCGGCGGCTTCCAAGGCGGTGTCATCGCGGCCACCGCGGTGCACCTGCTCTACATCGGGGCGGACTACCGGGCGCTGGAACGCATCCGTCCCATGGGCCTGTACGAGGTGGGGGACGCCATCGGCGAGGCCGGATACCTGCTCGTCGGCGTGGTCGGCCTCCTCGCCGGAGCCTCCTTCCTGGCCAACACGCTGCCGCACGGGACGTTCAACACGCTGGCGTCGGGCGGCACCGTGCCGCTGCTGAACGCGGCGGTCGGCATCGAAGTGGCCTGCGCGGTCGTCGTGCTGGTGAGCCGCTTCCTCGATCAGGCGGTGGAGATCACCGATGACGCCAAGAGCGGCAAGGACGGGGCGCGTTGATGCATGTCCTCCCCTATCTGGTGGCGGGCTGGATCTTTCTGGTCGGCTGCTACGGGCTGGCCACCAGCCGCCATCTGGTGCATGCCGTCGGGTGTCTGTCGGTGTGTCAGGCCGCGACGTACGTCCTGTTGCTCGCGGTCGGTTACCGCACGGGTGGCACCGCGCCGGTCAACTCCGACATGGCTCCGCGCTCGCGTCCGCTGGTCGACCCCGTGGTCCAGGCGCTCGCCCTCACCGATGTCGTCGTGGGGGCCACCGTGACCGCGCTCCTGCTGGCCCTGGTGATCCAGGTGGCCAAGCGCCACGGCACCGCCGACCCCGACGAGTTGTCCGAGCTGCGCGGATGAACCACCTGCTGCCCCTGGTCGTGGCCGTGCCGCTGCTCGGCGCCGCCTTCCTCGTCGCCGCGGGCCGGATGCTGCCCCGGATCGCCACCGACGCGGTCGCCGCCGCGGTGGCGACCGGCACGACCGTGCTCGCCGCCGTGCTCCTCACCCGCTCCTCCCCCACGGCCACGGAATGGGTCGGCGGCTGGCAGCCCCACCAGGGCAGGAGCGTGGGCATCGTCCTGGTCGGCGACGCCCCCGGCACGGGCCTCGCCGTGGTCGTCTCCCTCCTGACCCTGGCCGTGCTCGTCTACTCCTGGCGGTACTTCGACGAGGTCCCGCACCGGCACGCCGCCTCGTTCCCCGCCCTCGTCCTCCTCTTCCAGGCCGGGATGTGCGGCTTCGCCCTGACCGGCGACCTCTTCAACGCGTTCGTCTTCTTCGAACTGATGGGAGTCGCCGCGTACGCCCTGACCGGCTACCGCGTGGAGGAACCCAAGGCCGTCCAGGGAGCCCTCACCTTCGGCATCCTCAACTCACTCGGCGCCTACGCGACGTTGCTGGGCATCGCACTGCTGTACGCGCGCACCGGAGAGCTGGGCATGCGGCAGATCGGGACGCGGCTGGACGCCCAAGGGCCCCCGGACGGGCTCGTCCTGACAGCCTTCGTCCTGGTGATGACCGGGCTGCTGGTGAAAGCCGCCGCGGCCCCCTTCCACTTCTGGCTTCCCGATGCCCACGCGGTGGCTCCGACGCCGGTGTGCATGCTGCTGTCCGGTGTGATGGTGGAACTCGGTGTCTACGGCGTGTGGCGGGTGCACGCGACGGTGTTCGCCGGTGCCGGCGGGCTGCCGACGGCCGATGTGGGGCGATGCCTCGTCGCGCTGGGCGCCGTGACCGCCGTACTGGGCGCCGTGCTGTGCTGGCAGCAGCACCATCTCAAGCGGCTGCTCGCCTACTCGACGATCGCGCACACCGGGCTCTTCCTCTTCGGGATCGGCTTGCTGCGCCCGGAGTCCACCGCCGGTGTCGCCCTGTACGTACTGGGCCACGCGGGAGCCAAGGCCGCGCTGTTCGCCTGCACCGGGATCCTGCTCGACCGGTACGGCAGCGTCGACGAGCGCGAACTCCACGGGCGCGGCGGGGGGTTGCGTCTGGTGGGCGTGCTCTACACGGTCGCGGCCCTGGCCCTTGCGGGCCTGCCGCCGTTCGGCACCGCCCTCGGGAAGGGAACGGCCGAGGAGGCCGCGGGCGTGGTCGGCACCCTCCTGTTCGCCGTCGTGTCCGCGCTCACCGGAGCGGCCGTGCTGCGTGTCGCGGCGCGCGTGTTCTGGGGGCTCGGCCCGCGCCCGCGCCCCACACAGGCCCAGGAGACGACGGGCCGTGACGAGGAGCCGGAGACACGGGGCCTGCTGTCGCGCGTGCCGCTGCCGATGGTGGCCGTGCCCGCGGCCCTGCTCACGGGCGCCCTGGCCGTCGGCCTCGTGCCCGCGCTCGCCACCGGGAGCGGCCACGCATTCGGCGCCCCCGCGGCACTCGCTCCGCACTGGACTGCCGCCTCCGTGCTCACCGGCCTGGTGTCCGTCGCGTGCGCGGCGGGAGGCGCCGCGCTGGCCCTGCGGCGTGCCGCGCCTCAAGAGCCCTACGCGTGGACTGCGCCACTGCGCCGACTGCACTCGGGACACGTCGGGGACTACGTCGCGTGGTTCGTGCTCGGCACCGCGCTCCTCGGCGCGCTGGCCCTCCCCGCGGTCCTGTCCTGAGGACCGCCTCCGGGGACACCCGCGCGTCCGAGGCCGCCCTACGCGGTGTCAGCGCGTCCCTGGCGTGCGGTCCCGTCGACGCGTTCGCGCTGCGGGACGACCGTGTAGCGCGGATCCTCCGCGGAGGCGATGCCCGCGGCGAAGATCCCGAAGCGGGTGCACGCGGAACCCGCCAGGAGGGCGAGGCCGCTCGCGACGGTGAGGGGGCGGTGTCCGGAGACGGCTCCGCCCACGGCTCCCGCGACGGTCAGCGCCTTCGACCACCGCAGGAGGCGGCCCGCGCGCCCGGTCCGGTAGGTCTCCGCGACCATGCCGAGGTCGTGTTCGGCCGCACGGGTCGCCGCTTGTTCCGCGACGGCCGCGAGGACCGCCGCGCAACGGGCCGGAGCGTTCTCCCGCGCCGGTCCCACCAGCAGCGCCATGCCGGATGCCGCCGCGGTGGCGGAGGCTGCGAACAGGTAAGGGAGTGGGCGGTGGGCGCCGTGCCACGCGGGGACGGCGGTGTCGGCGGCGAGCACCCCCGTGTAGGTGGCGAGCGCCGGACCCAGCAGCGCGGCGCCCGTGGTCGAGGCGGCCCCGAGCCGCGGCAGACGGCCGGTGACCGCGCACAGCACCGAGGCGCCCGCGGCGGGGGCGTAGACGCTGAGGATCCACGAACCGACGCTCATGGGCGAGGTCGGCTTGATGACGCGGAGCATGTTCGGGAACCGGCTCGGCACCCCGAGGTCGTTGATGAGCGCCGCTGTCGACAGGGTGACGGAAGCGAGTGAGGAGACCTTCAGCGCGGTGGCGGTGTGGTGATGCCCCGTCAGGTGCGCGCCGGCGGCGAGCAGCGACCCGGCCCCCGCGAGGCCGCCGAGGAAGAAGTACCCGGCGATGTCCCGGGGGGCCCAGGAGGGCGCCTTGATGACCGGCTTGCCGTAGTACGAGCCGAACTCGGCACGGGGAACCATGAGTTCCTCGCCACGACGGGCCCTGCGCCCGCGGCGTCGGGTGGGCGTGGGACTCATCGACGTCCCCTCCTGCGGTCGAGGGCGGGCAGCGCGAAGGACAGGACGGCACCGCCGATGAGCGAGAGGGCGGCGGCGCCCGCGTGCTTCCACATGGCGGGCAGATCGCGGGTGGTGACGACCGGGTCCGGGGGCAGGCCGTAGACCTCGGGCTCGTCGAGCAGGAGGAAGAAGGCGCCGTCGCCGCCGACGCCATCCTCGGGGTCGTGCCCGTACAGTCGCGCTTGGTCGACACCGGCGTCGTGCAGTTGCTCGACGCGGAGGGCGGCTCGCTCCCGCAGTTCGTCCAGGGGACCGAACTGGATCGACTCGGTGGGGCACGCCTTCGCGCAGGCGGGTTCCTGGCCCGCGCCGAGCCGGTCGTAGCACAGGGTGCACTTGAACGCCCGGCCGTCGTCGGGGCGTTGCTCGATGACGCCGTAGGGGCAGGCGGGGACGCAGTAGCCGCAACCGTTGCAGATGTCTTCCTGGACGACGACCGTGCCGAACTCGGTGCGGAAGAGGGAGCCGGTGGGGCACACGTCGAGGCACGCCGCGTGCGTGCAGTGCTTGCACACGTCGGACGACATCAGCCAGCGCAGTTCCGTGGGCGTGCCGTTCGGGTCCGTGGCGGGCCGGGGCGGTGCCGCGCCGTCGAGCAGGGGCAGTTCGGTGCGCCCGTCGGCAGCGGGCGGCGAGGGCGGTGCGGGTGCGGCGGGTGGCTGTTCGATGAACGCGACGTGCCGCCAGCTGGAGGCGCCGAGGCCCTGGGTGTTGTCGTAGCTCATGCCGCTCAGGGACAGGCCGTCCGCGGGGACCGCGTTCCACTCCTTGCAGGCCACCTCGCACGCCTTGCAGCCGATACAGACGGAGGTGTCGGTGAAGAACCCGACCCGGGGCGGGGCCTGTTCGTGTCCCGCGTCCGCCGCGACATCCCGCTCGGGACCGCTGAGGAGGTGCTCGTCCACGATGTCACTCCGTCCCGGTGGTCTCGTCGATGCCCGCCTTGCGGCGATGGTCCGCCACGAGCTCGGGCAGGTCGGGCCCCCGTGGCCGCCGACCGGCGATGATGTCGGCCGTGAGCGCCTTGTCCTCCTGGATGTGGGAGTTGGGGTCCAGCGCGATGGCGACCAGCTCGTTCGCCGCGTCGCCCGTGACGACGCCGTTGGGGCCCCAGTGGAAGGGCAGCCCGATCTGGTGGACCGTGCGGCCGTGCACGGTCAGTGGCCGCAGCCGCTCGGTGACCATGACCCGCGCCTCGATGGCGTTGCGCGCGGTGATGATCGTCGCCCAGCCGCCGTGTTCGAGCCCGCGCTCGGCCGCGAGCTGGGGGGAGAGTTCGCAGAAGAACTCCGGTTGCAGCTCTGAGAGGTACGGCGACCAGCGGCTCATCCCACCGGCGGTGAAGTGTTCGGTGAGGCGGTAGGTGGTGATCACGTACGGGTAGACGTCGGCCCCCGGCTCGTTCCCGCTGGGGTGGTACCTGTTGCCCTCCCTGGGGTGGAGACGGCGTGCGGGAGAACGTGCCTGCGAGGGATACAGCGCGTTGCCGAACGGCGAGTCCTGCGGCTCGTAGTGCGTGGGCAGCGGGCCGTCCTCAAGGCCCGCCGGTACGTAGAGCCAGCCTTTGCCGTCCGCCTGCATGATGAAGGGATCGTCGCCGCGCAGCGCGTCCGGGCCCGTGGCGTCGGGCGCGGGGACGTGGTCGGGGGCACGGTCCGGGATGAAGTCGGGCACGTCGTATCCCGTCCAGCGGCCCTGCGGGGCGTCCCACCACACATACGCCTTGCGCTCGCTCCACGGGGTGCCGTCGGGCGCGGCGGCCGCCCTGTTGTAGAGGATGCGGCGGTTGGCGGGCCACGCCCAGCCCCATTGCGCCGCCACCCAGTCCTGCTCGGTGTGAGGCTTGCGACGGGCGGCCTGGTTCACCCCGTCGGCGAACACCCCGCAGTAGATCCAGCACCCGCAACGGGTGGATCCGTCGTCCTTCAACTCGGTGTAGGAGGACAGTGGTCCCCCGTCCCGCCCGTGCCCGTTGATCTCCGCGAGGACCGCGGCCGCCACCGGCTCGCGCAGCGGGCCCTCTTCCGGGTAGTCCCAGGTCAGATCCTGCACGGGCCGGTCCATCGGGTCGGTGGAGGCGGCCAGCTTCTCCTTGACGCGCCGTCCCAGGTGGTACATGAACCACAGGTCGCTGCGCGCGTCGCCCTGCGGCTCCACGGCCGCGTGGTGCCACTGGAGCCAGCGGTTGGTGTTGGTGAAGGAGCCGGACTTCTCGGTGTGGGAGGCGGCGGGGAAGAAGAACACCTCCGTGGCGATGTCCTCGGTGCGCAGCTCCCCGCTCTCGATCTCGGGCCCGTCCTGCCACCACGTGGCCGACTCGATCAGGGAGAAGTCGCGGACCACCAGCCACTCCAGGTTGGCCATCCCCAGGCGTTGCAGACGGGTGTTGGCCGATCCGACGGCGGGGTTCTCCCCCATCAGGAAGTAGCCCTTGCAGACGCCGTCGAGCTGGGCGAGCACCGTCTCGTAGGTGCTGTGCGAGCCGGTCAGACGGGGCAGGTGGTCGAAGCAGAAGTCGTTGTCGGGCGTGGCCGCGTCACCGAAGTACGCCTTGAGCAGGCTGACGAAGTACGCGCGCATCTCGCCCCAGAACCCCTTGTCCGTACGGCTGGCCGCGATGAAGGCGTCCAGGTCCTCGTGCGCGTGCGCGTGCGGCATCGGCAAGTAGCCGGGCAGCAGGTTGAACAGGGTGGGGATGTCGCTGGAGCCCTGGATCGAGGCGTGTCCGCGCAGCGCCTGGATGCCGCCGCCCGGGCGTCCGATGTTGCCCAGGAGCAGCTGGAGCACGCTCGCGGCCCGGATGTACTGGGAGCCCACCGAGTGCTGGGTCCAGCCCACCGCGTACACGAAGGCGCTGGTGCGTTCGCGACCGGAGTTGGCGGTGAGCGCGTCGCACACCGCCGAGAACGCCTCCCGCGGCACGCCGCACACCTCCTCGACCAACTCCGGTGTGTAGCGGGCGTAGTGGCGCTTGAGGATCTGGTAGACGCACCGGGGATGGCGCAGCGTCTCGTCGCGTTCGGGGGCCGCCTTCTCCTGGGCGCCACCGGAGCCGTGTGCCTCCGCCCCGCCTGCGGCGCTGGTCCTCACCTGTCCGTCGTCGTGCCCGGTGCGGCGCTCGTACTGCTCGTCGACCTCTCCCGTGGGCTGCTGCACCTCCTTGCCCGCGTACTGCCAGCTCACCGGGTCGTAGTGGTGCTGTTCCGGGTCAAGACCCGAGAAGACGCCGTCGAGGTCCTCGGTGTCGCGGAAGTCCTCGCTGACGAGCGTCGCCGCGTTGGTGTACGCGAGCACGTACTCCCGGAAGTCCTTCTCCTCGGTCAGCACGTGGTTGATGACGGCGCCGAGGAAGGCGATGTCGCTGCCCGCGCGGATGGGCACGTGCTGATCGGCGAGAGCGCTGGTGCGGGTGAAGCGGGGGTCCACGTGGATGACCCGCGCGCCGCGCGCCTTGGCCTCCATCACCCACTGGAAACCGACCGGATGGGCCTCCGCGAAGTTCGAGCCCTGGATCACGATGCAGTCCGAGTGCTGCAGGTCCTGCATGAACGTGGTGGCGCCGCCGCGTCCGAAGGACGATCCGAGTCCGGCCACGGTCGAGCTGTGGCAGACCCGCGCCTGGTTCTCCACCTGGATCACACCGAGCGCCGTCAGCAGCTTCTTGATGAGGTAGTTCTCCTCGTTGTCGAGGGTGGCTCCGCCCAGGCTCGCGATGCCGAGCGTGCGCGCCGTGCGCAACCCCTCGTGCTGCCATTCCCAGGTGCGTCGCCGCGTCTCCACGACCCGGTCGGCGACCATGTCCATCGCCGTCTCCAGGTCCAGGGGCTCCCACTCGCTCGCGTGCGGCGCGCGGTACAGCACCTGGTGGCGGCGGGCCGAGCCGGTGGTGAGCTGGAGCGTGGCGGAGCCCTTGGGACAGAGCCGTCCCCGGCTCACCGGCGAATCGGGGTCCCCCTCGATCTGGACGACCCGGTCGTCCTTGACGTACACCTGCTGTCCGCAGCCGACCGCGCAGTACGGGCACACGGACTGCACCACGCGGTCCGCGCTGTCGGTGCGCGGCCGCAGCGCTTCGCTGTGCGCGGACATCGCGGCCCGCCCCCGGCCCAGTGGGTCGGAGCCGGTGAGCTGGCGATAGACGGGCCAGCTCCGGATCCGCTTGCGACTTCCCATGGTTCCTCCGACGCGGTGCCCCAGGGCTTGGTGATGTGTACGAGCCTCATGTCCACGCACTGTGCGGGTGCCCGGTCCGGGCGCTTTTCCACCCTGTGCCCAATGCGACGTCGGCACCACCGGGAGCCGCGGCGGAGCTCAGGTCTGACCGGGCCCGCCACTGCCGAAGCCTCCGCTGCTGTTACGGCTCCACCGGCGCGGCTTCTGGTTCTCGCTGCGTTTGGTGGACATGTTGCCGTGGCCCCTGAGCTCGTGCGGAGTGAGCCGGGCATGGTGATCGTCGGCTTTCGGCACCTCGTCGGGTTCCCGCACTTCCCGCACCTCGCGGACCGGGCCCGACGGCGGGAGCTTCGGCTGCTCGGCGGGGCGCGGGGGGTCCGGTTCGCGTCGCCGGACCCTGATGCCCATCCACACGGCCCAGACCAGAGCGACCGCGATGACGAATCCGCAGGCGAAGGGGGCGATCGCGGCGGACAGGACGGAGAAGGCGAGGGGTGCGTTCATGGGGACCGGGTACCCAAGGACAGCGGTTCACCACGGCCGCCCGCGTCTATCGCCCCTCCGGCGGGCCTTCGCCACGGCCACGATTCAGCTGACGCCATCGGGGCACTCCTACCCGTCGGCACATTCCCGTGCCGCAACGTCACGATGCGTCACGACGGGCCTCGAGTGGCCGATCGTGGCGCGGCGTCGCAAGGTGAGAGGACGGTCCGGTTCTGATCTCCGTGATCCCCAGTGTGGTGAGCACCGCATGACGACACAGCCCAGAGCGGGCGGCGCGCGGCTGCCCCGCCGACGCCGTCTGCTGGCGCCTCGGGGCGTGTACAAGCCCGACGACGACACCGCGCTCCTGCTGCGGGCCCTCGACCACGAACCCCTCGACCCCCACACCACCGTCCTCGACCTCGGCACCGGCTCGGGCGCGCTGGCTCTCGCCGCCGCGCGCCACGGGGCGCGGGTGACCGCCGTCGACATCTCGTGGCGCGCCGTGTGGACGACGCGCCTGAACGCTCTGCTCAACGGCGCCGCCGTCACTGTCCGTCGCGGCGACCTCGGCGCGGTGCCGGACCTCGGCACGTTCGACCTGGCCCTGAGCAATCCGCCCTATGTGCCGTCCCCGAGATCCCTGCCGCCGCGTGGCGCCGCGCGGGCCTGGGAGGGCGGGCTCTCGGGCCGTACGGTCGTCGATCCGGCCTGTGCCGCCGCGGCACGGGCCCTGCGCCCCGGCGGCACACTGCTGATGGTCCACTCCGCGCTGTGCGGCGAGGACGAGAGCCTGGCGCGCCTCGACGGACTCGGCATGAAGGCGGCGGTGATCGACCGGGCCTTCGTGCCTTTCGGCCCGGTGGTCCGGGCACGCAGGAGCTGGCTCTGTGCCCAGGGGCTGCTCGACAGGGACGCGACGAAGGAAGAGCTGGTGGTCATCCGTGCCGAACTCCGCTGAGCGCCCGCGTCGCATCAGGGTCGACCGCGAGGGCCCCCTGCTCGTGGAGGGCCCGGTCGAGGTGACCGACGGCGACGGCGTGGTGCACGAGTCCCACCGCTTCCAGGTCGCGATCTGCACCTGTCGGCGCAGCCGCACCTTCCCGTGGTGCGACACCAGCCACCGGCGCCGTCAGACCGCCCAGGAGTCCGCCACGCCCCGGCCGTCGGACCGTGAGGGAGGAGAGGAGACATGATCCCTACGCACCCCGGCCCCGCGCCGCGTCCGCCGCAATCACGCACCCGACAGCCCGAACTCCCCGTACCGCGCGGCGAGTTGTCCAGCCAGGTGATCGCCGCCCTTCGCGACGGGACCCCTCCTGACGCCCCCGCGCAGCGGCGCGGAGCCACCGCCGCGGAGCCCTACGGCAACGATCTCCAACTCGCCCTGTACACCCTCTACGAGCTCCACTACCAGGGGTTCCACGGCGTCGATCCCGAACTGGAGTGGGAGCCGGGCCTGCTGGCTCTGCGCCGCCTGCTCGAACAGCGCTTCCTGGCCGCCCTGCGTCGCGACGCGGCACCACGGACGGATGCCGCCCAGGCGCTGGCCGACCTGCAGATCGAACCCGTCGGCCACCAGGCCGACAGTGTGAGCCACCACCTCGAACGCGACGGGAACGCGCGGCAGTTCAGGGAGTACGCCGCCCTGCGCTCCCTCTACCACCTCAAGGAGGCCGACCCCCACGCCTGGGTCATCCCCCGCCTGCGCGGAAGGGCCAAGGCGGCGATGGTGGCCGTCGAGTACGACGAGTTCGGTGCCGGGCGCGCCGAGGACATCCACGCCGAGCTGTTCGCGGCCCTGATGAGGGACCTCGACCTGGAGACCGCCTACGGCCACTACCTCGACAGCACCCCGGCGGCCGCCCTCGCCACGGTCAACGTCATGTCCCTGTTCGGCCTGCACCGCAGCCTGCGCGGCGCTCTGGTGGGCCATTTCGCGACGGTCGAGATCACTTCGTCGCCCGGGTCGCGACGGCTGGCCAACGCCCTGCGGCGGCTGAACGCGGGACCGGCCGCCCAGCGGTTCTACGACGAACACGTCGAGGCCGACGCGGTGCACGAACAGGTCGTCCGCCACGAGGTCGTCGACGGCCTCCTGCACGCCGAGCCCTTCCTCGACGCCGACGTCGCCTTCGGCGTGAGCGCCACCGGATTCCTCGAAGACCGCCTCGGCGAACGACTGTTGACCCGTTGGCGACAGGGCAGGAGCGCGCTGCTGCGCACCCTGCCGGACACGGACACACCGCCGCTAGGAGATGCACCATGAGCACGCACGCCGCCGTCTTCGACGTGGACGGCACCCTCGTGGACACCAACCACCTGCACGCGGTGTGCTGGTGGGAGGCGTTGCGCCAGGCAGGTCACCGCATCCCCATGACCTCGGTGCACGGCGCCATCGGGCTCGGCTCGGGCGACCTGCTGGAGCACCTGCTCGGCCCGGAGCGGGACCGGGACGAGGACTCCGCCATCAGCGCCGGTCACAAGGCCCTGTACGGCACCTGGCACGAGCGCCTCACCCCCTTCGACGGTGCCCGCGACCTCCTGCTGCGCCTGCACGCGGACGGTCGGCCCGTCGTCCTCGCCACCTCGGCGAGCGGGCCCGAGCTCAAGGCGCTCAGGGCGGCGATCGACGCGGACGAGGCGATCTCCGAGACCGCGAGCGCCGACGACGTGGAGGCGGGCAAACCGGCGCCCGACCCGGTCCGGCACGCCTTGGACCTGGTGGGGGCCGAGGCCCGGGGCAGCGTCTTCGTCGGCGACTCGGTCTGGGACATGCGGGCAGGCCGGCGCGCGGGCGTCCTGCCCATCGCCGTACTGAGCGGCGGAGTGTGCCGCGCCGACCTGGAGGACGCGGGGGCCGCCGAGGTGTACACGGACACGGCGCACCTGCTGAGGAACCTCGACGGGAGCGCGCTCGGTCGGGGCTGAGACCTTCGGACGGCGGGGCGCGCCCCTCCCCGACGTCCGCTCAGAGGCAGTCGCGCGGGACGGACTCGTTCCATGTACGGGAGAAGACCCGCCGTCGGCCCTCGAACGCGTCCAGCGTCGCGGACACGTGGAACTCCCGCTCGTCGCAGGCGAGTTCCGTGTGGGTGACGATCTCCGTGCCCCAGTCCCCGCGGTGGAAACGCATCGTCCACGTGGACTCGCCGGTCGCGGAGGTGAAGTCGTCGGCCACGGCGCCGTAGCGCTCCACCGCCCGGCGCCCCACCTCCAGGTCGATGTCGTCGAAGCGGACCGTCCCGGTGTCCTTGACGATCTCCAAGGCCGAGGCGTACGCGATCAGTTCGCGACGCACCTCCCACCGCTGCTCCGGCGGTGTGAGCTGAGTGGTGGAGAGCGCGGGAGCCCCCTCGGGAGGGCCGAACGGGGCCGCTCCTGACGGCGTGTCGTCGAGGGGCCGGGGCGGGCGCACCGGCAGGGTCAGGGTGCTCGCGCCCTCGTGGACGCCGAGCAGGACCGGCCGGGGCGGCGGCCAGGCGAGGGGCCAGTAGGAGGTGGACAGGGACAGGCGGATCCGGTGACCGGCGGGGAACGCCTGGGCGACGCTGTTGAGGTGCACGACGGCGCGGTACCGGCGGCCGGGCCGCAGCGCGTCGGGCTCGTCGCCGCCGTCGCGCCGGGTCAGGTTGAGCAGGCCGTACGTGACGCGGGTCGCGCGCCCGTCGGGAGCCACGTCGGAGAGGCGGGCCGCGACCATGGCGACCGGCTCGCCGGCCGACACCTCCAGGTCCACCCGGGGCGAGCCGAGGATCTCCAGCGGTTCGGCCAGCGGCTCCGTCTCGAAGACGAGGGAGCCGCCGTCCTCCTCGCGCTGGTCGTAGGGCAGGTCGGGCGGGGCGTTGTAGGAGGCCCACTTCCCCGCGAATTGGCCTACGGACAGCGGCGATTGCACCGTCAGCACGTCCTGCTCGGCGCCCGCGTCGGAATCGGGGGCCCCGATGCGGTGCCGGGTGAGCGGGTGGACGCGTTCACGCACGTGGGGCGAGGGCCAGGACGGCTCGGCGATCCAGCGTCCGGGCCTCTCGGCGTAGGAGGTGGAGGGAGGCACGCTCTCCTGCATCCAGGTGTGCAGCATCGGCCCGTCCATCACGCCGTTGTCGACGCCCTTGAGCCAGTGGTCCCACCAGCGCACGAGTTCCTGCAAGTACCCGATGGCGGGCCCCGGTTCGCCCAGGTGCGGGAACTTGTGCGACCACGGTCCGATCAGACCCTTGCGGGGCACGTCGAGGTGGGCGAGCAGGCGGGTGACCGCGTTGGAGTAGCCGTCGGCCCATCCGCTGGAGGCGAGCACCGGGCACTGGACTGCCGCGTAGTCCTCGCAGACCGAGGCGTGCCGCCAGTAGTCGTCACGGCGCTGGTGCCGCAGCCACTCGAGGACCCAGGGCCGTGCGCTCTCCAGCCGTTCGTGCCACATGTCGCGCCACCGGCCGCCGACCACCTCGGGGTCGGGCGGGCAGGTGGCGTAGGCGAACATGGTGCCCGCTTCGGCCAGGCTGTCGGAGAGGAGCGCCCCGCCCATGTAGTGCATGTCGTCGTCGTAGCGGTCGTCGGTGAAGGAGGCGATGGCGATCGCCCCGAGCGACGGCGGGCGGCGCGCGGCGACCTGGAGCGCGGCGAACGCCCCCCAGGAGATGCCCATCATGCCCGTGGCGCCGTCGCACCAGGGGCGCTCCGCGAGCCAGGCGAGGACCTCTTCGGCGTCCCGCTGCTCCCGTTCCAGGTACTCGTCGGTCAGGACGCCCTCGGAGTCGCCGGTGCCGCGCAGGTCGACGCGGACGCACGCGTATCCGTGTCCCGCGAGGTAGGGGTGGTGGATGGAGTCGCGCACCGAGGACAAGTCGCGTTTGCGGTAGGGGATGTACTCCAGGACGGCAGGTACGGGCTCCCCGTCGCTGGCGGCCGGGCGCCAGATGTGGGCGGACAGGTGCACGCCGTCGGACATCGGGATGCGGACGTGGGCTTCCTCGCGGACCTTGTGAGGGAGGTCGGTCACCGTGCGCATGAAGGGGTCGGGGTCCTTCCGTCAGGTCGGGGCCGGTGGGCTCGGGGCCGGTGGGCTCAGGGCGTTCAGGCCGGGTCGGGCTCCCGGTCGTGGGCCGGTTCGGTGTCCTCGAAGGAGAGGCCGAGGGCGGCCACGCAGCGGTCGTACTTCTCGCGCAGTTCCTCCTCGCTGTCGCCCGCGGTGAAGATGTGCGCCAGTTCGTAGCTGTAGCTGTCCTGCTGCGACAGGTCGGACAGGCGCTGCCGTTCCTCGGGCGCCACGTCGACGCGGACACCGGGGATGTCGCGTTCGATCCGGTCAAGGCGGTCGCGTCCTGGCACGTCGCGCACCACGCCGTCGGCGAACCAGCGGTGGTACCACTTGGCGGCCATCGCGTAGGGGCCTTCGCCGTGCGGCATGCGCGGGTCCTCGCCACGGGCCAGGGCGAGCATGCAGTGGTGGTTGGGCACGCCGTCCACGAAGTGGAACAGCTCGGCATGCGACTGGGAGTGGCGCGGGTTGATCTCCAGGATGCGGACGGCCCGCGTGCCCGGGTCGTAGAAGAACTCGATCGAGAAGGTCGCCCCCTCCATGCCGATGCGGCGCATCACCCGCTCGGACACGTCGCACAGACGGCGGATCACCGGCTGCGGGAGCATGGAGGGGTACTGGTGGCGCAGGAACGAGGAACTGTCCGGGTAGTTGATGGAGTCGAGGACTCCGTAGACCGTCACCTCTCCCTGGTGCACATAGCCCTCGACCGCCACCTGGATCCCGGTGAGGCGCTCTTCCGCGAGGCACACCAGGCTTCCGACGTCGGCCATCTCGGGCGAGAGTTCCAGCCGTTCCATGACGGACTCGAAGGGGCGGCCGATGCGGCCGATGCCCTCACGGATCTCCCGCACGGCGGCGCGGAAGCCGTCCCGGTCCCGCACGCCGAAGGCCAGCTCGGAGGAGTAGGAGAGGGCGGGCTTGAGCCACAGCGGGTAGGAGACCCCGTCGGGAAGCTCCGGCTCGTCCGCTTCGAGATCCACTCGGCCGAACGCGGGGACCGCCTCCGGAGCGGCCGCGCGCTGCTCGAGGCGGCTCCAGTACTTGTGCTCGCACTTGACGATCGAGGTCAGATCGGTGGCGCGGGTGCCGTACTCACGGGCGAGGATCGGCACCATGGTGGAGACCGGGAAGTCCCAGTAGCCCGTGATCGCGTCGACCGTGCCGTCGAAGGCGTCGAGCACGCGGCGGGCCCGGGCCAGCAGGTCCGGCACCGAGACCTCCCCGCCCTGCAGTTCCTCGATGGTCAAGAGACCGTGGAACCGGCAGTCGCGCCCGGCGCCCGCCGCGCGCAGCATCGGCAGATTCGCCTCGTCCATACCGATGACGAAGATGTCCTCGCTCACCTGTGCTCCTCCAGGGCCGACGGCAATCACGATCCGGTCCGGACGCGGTCAGGCGTGAGGCCGCTCGGGACCGGCCGGGCTCCGGGTGCCCAGGAGGGAGGTGCGTATGCGTGGCGGGGAGTCGGTGCGGAACGCTCGCCGCACGGGCGATGAGGATCGCTCTCAGACCCGGGCCAGCCGCTCGCGGATCGCCGTCACGAAGTCGTCCAGGTCCTTCGGGGTGCGGGAGGTGATCAGCGGGTAGTCGCCGTCCGCGTCCACCACGACCGGTTCGTCCACCCACGCCTTGGCACCGGCGTTGGTGATGTCGGTGCGCAGGGACGGGTACGAGGTGAGGGTCCTGTCCCGCAGCACGTCGGCCTCGACCAGGGCCCACGGGCCGTGGCAGATGGCGGCGATGGGACGGCCGCTCGCGGCGAACGCCCGCACCGTGTCGACGGCGGCCGCCTCCAGGCGCAGGTGATCGGCGTTGAGCGTGCCGCCGGGGATGAGCAGGAGGTCGTGCGGGGCGGCGCCCAGCGCCTCGTGGGACACGTCGGGGTCCACGCTCTCGCCGGGGTCCTTGTCCCCTTGCAGCGTCTGGACGGGGTCCGTGCTGACGGCGGCGACGGTGACGTCGACGCCGTCCTCGCGCAACTTCCGCAGCGGTACGAGCAGTTCGTCCTGTTCGACGCCGTAGTTGGTGACGAGGGCCAGGACGCTGCGGCCGTCGATTCGTCGGTTCGTCATGGGGGGGGAACCCTTCTGTGCGGGGAGGTGAGCCGTGGGGGTGCTGCTCCGGTCCGAACGTCCTGCGCGCCCGTCATCCGGTCGGGTAAGGGTGTTCCTTCAGGAGCTTCGCGAGGTGGACGGTGTTGACGGCGAGCGTGTGGGTGGTGTCCGCCACGGCCTCGGGCGTCTCGTCGAGGTCCTGGTAGTCGGTGCCCTGCTGGGCCTCCCCGACCCAGTAGGTGACGGCGCCGGGGGCGAGGGAGAAGCCGACGTCGTTCAGCCCCTGGAAGACGTCCGCGCTGACCTTGTGCGCACCGTCCTCGTTGCCGACCACGGCGACGGCGCCGACCTTGCCGTAGAGGAGGGGGCGCCCCTGGGCGTCGGTCTGCGACGAGTCGGCGTTCAGCCGCTCCAGGACCCGCTGGCAGATGCTGGAGGGGTGGCCGAGCCAGATCGGGGTGGCGATCACGAGGATGTCGGCCTGGAGCACCTTGTCGCGCAGGAGCGGCCAGGCGTCGCCCTCCCCCATGTCCGTCTCGATGCCGGGGCGTACGTCGTGGTCGGCGACGCGGACCGTCTCGGTCGTCACGCCGAGCTTGTCGAGTTCGGCCGAGACCTGGTCCGAGAGCAGCAGGCTGCTGGACGGGGCGGGGGAAGCGTTGAGCGTGCAGACCAGGGAAAGGGCGTGCATGGTGGGTTTCTCCTTGTACGAGGACAGGGGCGGGGTGCGCGGCGCGCACGCGGGGTCACCGGTCGGCGAACCTCGGCAGGACGTCGCTGCGGTAGAAGTCGAAGAAGCCCTGCTGGTCGGGCCCGATCTGGCCGACGTACACCTCGTCGAACCCCGCGTCGACGTACGCCGCCACGGCGCGGACGTGCTCGTCCACGTCGTCGCCGCAGACCATGCCGTCGGCGACGGCCTCCTCTGTCACGAGCGTCGACGCCTGCTCGAAGTGGGCGGGGTCGGGCAGCACCTGGGCCAGTTCGCCCGGCAGGAACTGGGTCGGCCACAGCCGGTGGGCCGTCTTGACCGCCTGGCCGCGGTCGGTGCCCCAGCACACCTTCATGCCGCCCAGTACGGGCTTCTGGCCGCCTCCCGCGCGCCGGAACTGCCCCACGAGATCGGCGTCCGGCGTCATCGTGACGAACCCGTCCCCGATCCGGCCCGCCAGCGCGGCGGCCTTGGGCCCGAACCCGGAGACGTAGATGGGGACGGGTTCGTCGGGCACCGTGTACAGGCGGGCGTTCTCGACGGTGTAGTGCTTTCCGCGGTGGGTGACCTCGTCGCCGCTCTGCAGGCTCCGGATGACCTGGACCGCTTCCTCCAGCATCTCCAGGCGTACGTCGACGGCCGGCCAGGCGCCGCCGATGACGTGCTCGTTGAGCGCCTCGCCGGAGCCCACGCCGAACCGGAAGCGGTTGCCGGTGAGCACGCCCGAGGTGGCGACGGCCTGGGCGTTGACCGCCGGGTGCATGCGAACGGTGGGGCAGGTGACGAACGTCGTCACGGGCAGTGACGTCGCTTGGGCGAGCGCGCCGATCATCGACCATACGAAGGGGCTGTGTCCCTGCTCGCCCGTCCACGGGTGGTAGTGGTCGGAAATGGCCAGACAGGTGAATCCGGCCTGTTCCGCCGCGCGTGCCTGCTCCAACAGCTCGGCGGGCGTGAACTCCTCGCTCGCCAGGAAGTACCCGAATCGCGTCATGGCCTGTCTGCTCCTCACTGCGTCGTCGTGCGACGCCGACGGCCCGCCTCGTGAGACCTCCGCGCGGCTTCGCGCGGGCCAGGACCGGCCTGCGCGGGGCCCGTGGCTCCTTCGGTGCCGCCCTGATCAGCCTGCGCGCTCCTGGCGAGGGGCACCACACGAGCGGGTTCGAGTGACCCGTGTACCCCGAGGCCACGATCCAAGTCACCAAGTCCGGCCACCTGCGCGAGCGAGCCGCCCGCTTGACATGCAACCTGGTGGTTGCCAATCTGGTAGCGAGGGGTGGATGACATGGATGAGGTGTTCAAGGCCCTCGCGGACGCGAGCCGCAGGCGGCTGCTCGACCGGCTGAACGAGCGGAGCGGGCAGAGCCTGCGGGAGCTGTGCGCGGGGCTGGAGATGACCAGACAGGCAGTGTCCAAGCACTTGGCGGTGCTGGAGGGCGCGGGACTGGTCACGGTGGTCCGGCGCGGCCGGGAGACGCTGCACTACCTCAATCCCGTGCCCATCCACGACCTCGCCGACCGCTGGATCGGCCAGTACGAGCGGGGCCGGATGACCGCGCTCAGCAACCTGAAGCACGCCCTGGAGGGAACGGCGATGAGCAAGCCCGAGTACGTCTACACGATCTACATCCACACCACGCCCGAGAAGCTCTGGGAGGGGCTGACCAGCCCGGAGTTCCTGAAGCAGTACCACGGCGGCTGGGCACCCTCGTCGGACTGGAAGGTCGGCTCGAAGGTGCTGTGGCCCGTGGAGGACGGCGGCGAGCCGCAGGACCTCGGCCAGGTCGTCACGGAGGCGGAGCCCGGCAAGCGGCTCGCCTACACCTGGCACACGCTCCAGCCGATGCACCAGGAGATGTTCGGCATGAGCGACGCGGAGTTCGCGGAGGCCGTCAAGGAGCGCTCGAAGGTCACGTTCGAGATCGAACCGGCCGGGGAACCGGAGATGGGCGTCAGACTGACCATCACCCACGACGGCTTCGCCTCGGCCGATTCCAAGATGCTCGAGGGCGTCAGGGAGGGCTGGACCGCGATGATGTCGGAGCTGAAGACGATCCTCGAGAAGGGCTGACGCGCCTCTCGCGAGGACCGGCGCGCGGCCGGGCCTCCCCCGTGCTGAGCTGGAGGCCGGGCCCGTGCCGTTCGCCGTCGATTCACCGGTGGGGTCACCGGAGTGAGGGAGAGGTCATCATGTCCGTCGCGGACGCCTTCGTGGACCGCCTCGACCCCGAACTGTGCGTCGTCACGGCCGAGGCGGACGGAGAGCGGGCGGGCTGCCTCGTCGGCTTCGCCTCGCAGTGCTCGATCCGTCCCGTCCGCTACGTCGTGTGGCTCTCGAACCTCAACCGGACCTGCCGCGTCGCGGCGCGGGCCGACCACCTCGCCGTACACCTCCTCGGGCACGAGCAGTACGCCACGGCGCGACTCTTCGGCGGCGAGTGCGGGGACCACGTGGACAAGTTCGCGCGCGTGCGGTGGACCCGTGGGCCCGCCGGGACCGTGCTGCTCGATGAGGCGCGGGCCTGGCTGGTGGGCCGCGTGACGGAGCGCGTCGACGGCGGCGACCACATCGGATTCCTCCTCGCGCCGGAAGCGAGCGGCACGGGCCCCGACGCGACGCGCCCGCCCTTCCGCCTGGCCGACGCCGACGACATCGAGGCGGGCCACCCGGTGGACTGAGCCGGGCGGGCGGCGTGCGGCTCAGCCCCCAGCGGGCGAAGCCGCCGGTTCCAGTACGAAGACGGGGATCACGCGGTCGGTCTTCTCCTGGTACTCGGCGTATGTCGGGAACGCGGCGACCGCGCGCTCCCACCACTCGGCCTTCTCGTCCCCGGTGACCTCGCGGGCCGTCATGTCCTGGAGCGTGGCTCCGTCCTGGAGCACCACGTGCGGGTCGGACTTGAGGTTGAAGTACCAGACCGGATGGCGCGGGAAACCTCCCTTCGAGGCCACGGCCGCGTACCGCCCTTCGTGCTCCACGCGCATCAGCGGAACCTTGCGGATCTTGCCGCTCTTCACGCCCCGCGTCGTGAGGATGACGACGGGCAGGCCAGTGTCCCAGAGCGTCGTCCCCTGCGTGCCGCCCGAACTCTCGTACAACTCGACCTGCTCGCGGATCCACTGCGCCGGACTCGGCCCGTACTCGCCCTCAAGAGGCATCGTGGTCACCCCGTCGTCGCTCACGGATGGTGTCGCCCAGTTCAGCACGAGCACCGCGCGGATTCATTCCCGCCTGTCGGCCTCCTTCAGCAGGGATCCCCGCCCGGCCCCCCGAAGAACAGGTAACTCCCCCAGTCAGAACCCGAGTTGTTGGTGATCTGGAGTGAATAGCAGGGGCCGCTCACCGATCCCGCGTCCGACAGGGTCGCGTGCACCGCTCCGCCGCTGACCGGGTTCACGGTCGCGAGGCGCTGGTAGGCCGCCTGTCCGAAGCCCGCCGACGCGTGTCGTCCGGAGCCCATCGGGGGCCACTGAGCGATCAGGGTTCCGACCTCGCCGCCGAACTTGGCGCGGGTGGCGCCGGTGGCCATCGGTCCGTTGTTGAACCACGCCGCCGGGTAGCAGCCGATCGGGTGGTCGTCGAAGTAGAGCCACCAGGCGTTGTTGGTGAAGTAGAAGCCCATCTTGTACTCGACCTGCGTGCCGCCGCTCTGGGACACCGCCAGCGGGGCGCCCGGACGCACGTACGGGTTGGCGACCGGCTGGAACACCCGGCCGTCCTCGTTGTAGAAGGAGTCGCCGGCCGCGTACCCCCGCCGGGTGGAGAAGACGAAGAAGTGGGGCGTGGCGTTGCCGTACCGCGTGATGTCGACGTGCCAGCCGCACTCCACGGTCTGCAGCACGGGGCCGTCCAGTCCCGCGTAGTACCACTGCTGGCTGAAGGTCGACTGGTTCGACGCCGCGGCGAACGGGTTCCACACGTTGACCCGGCTCGCTCCGCCCAGGCAGGACATGTTCTGCTCGCCGGTGGCGTATCGCTTGCCGAGCGCGGCTTCCGGCGCGACGGCCCCGGCGGGTGCCGCGAGGTCGAGCGGGCGTTCCTTCACGGAGGAGGCAGCGAGGTTCGGGAACCGGCACAGACCCGAGAGAGTGGTGCGGTACAGCGATGCGGTACCCGCGGGCGCGTTCCGTGCGGCCGACGCGTTCCGCACCGGTGGACTCACCACCTCCCTCGACCTCGGGTCCTTCGCCATCGACGCTTCAGCGTCAGCCAGTTGAGGAGGGTCCTGATCGGGAGCTACGGCGAGGCCGCCCCAGCGGCGCGCCGCGGGATGCGCGTCCTCGGGGACGAGGTCGACGACCTGACCGTCGGCTTCGACGTAGCTCTCGACGGCGTTGACGCCTTCGTACAGGTCCATGACGTACGCCTGGATCTCGTCGAAGTCCCGCGCGCTCGCGACGGCGGCGCCGGGCAGTCGACGGGCTTCCTCGTACGTGGTCGAGGCGACGGACCTCAGAAACGCGTCCAAGGGCTGCGGGGAGAGGTCGGCGGTCATGGGGCGGTCCTCCTTGGTCGGATATCCGCAGACGCACGGTCGGCGGCCACCGCGCGCCCGGGTGTGCGCCGAGAACGAGGGGCCACGTCAATTTCACCGTCGACTACCGCCCAGATGAGGGGTTTTGGGCGTACTCCACCCTTGTGGGGGACGAGGGGTGGCGACCGCGCAGGGTGCGTGGGTCGAGGTGGCGCACGACGCTCCCGGTGCGGTTCGCGCACGGTCGCGCCGAGGTGCGAACCGTCAGTCGAGCGCGGTGTCGCCCTGCGCGGTCAGGATCTTGCGCAGGCCGGAGGAGACCTGTTCGCGCTCCTGCGGATCGAGGGGCGAGAGGATCTCCTCGTAGTCGCGCAGGTGGGCGGCGAGCGCCTCGACGGCGAGGGTTTCGCCGCGTCCGGTGAGACGGATCTGCACCGAGCGGCGGTCACTGGTCTCGCGGACGCGTTCGACCAGGCCCTTGTCCTCCAGGCGGTCGATGCGGTTGGTGACGGCGCCGGGGCTCACCAGGGCGGCCTTGGCGAAGGCCCCGGCGGTGAGTGTGTACGGCGGTCCCGAGCGGCGCAGCGTGAAGATCATGTCGAGTTCGCCGAGGTTGAGGCCGAACTCGTCGGACAGCTTCTTGAAGTGGCGGTCGTAGACCCGCTGCATCCGCTGGACGCGCCCGAAGATCTCCATCGCCCCCAGGGCGTCGGCCAGTTCGGGACGCTCCTTGCGCCACTGCTCGGCGACCAGGTCCATCGCGTCGGCCATTTGGGGTCTCCTTCCGCACCATGTATCTCAACCTTAAGAGACTTGCCATCGAACGATACGGCATGGTTCCATTTCGGCGTCAAAAGATCCCACGTTGAAACATGTTCCCGGAGTCTGGAGCACCGCCATGTCCTACCCCGCTCCCCGTTACCACGGCGACAAGGGCGAAGTGAACGCCTCCTTCCGCACCGCCGACACCCCGCCGGACCTCACCTCGCCGCGCGGCGACACCTACCGCTACCTCGCCACGCAGGAGTCCACCGGCGGCGAGTACGGCCTCTACCAGGTGGACCTCGCGGCACGGGCCGCCGGCGCCAAGACCCACTTCCACAAGGCGATGTCGGAGGCGTTCTACGTCCTGTCCGGCGAACTGGAGCTGTTCAACGGCGACAAGTGGGTGACCGGCCGGACCGGCGACTTCCTGTACGTACCGCCCGGTGGCCTGCACGCCTTCAAGAACGTGACCGACGAGCCCATGTCGATGCTCATGCTCTTCGCCCCCGGCGCCCCGCGCGAGGAGTTCTTCGAAAGGGTCGCGGAAATGTCCCAGCGAGGCAGCGAGGAACTCAAGGAGTTCCGCGTACGGCATGACAGCTACTTCGAGGACGACTTCCCGACCGGACCGGCGTAGCGAACTGCCGCTGCTCGCCCGGCGGTTCGCGAACAGCTCTTCCGCTAGGGGCTAGTGAGTGAGGGTCACAGGGGCCGGATCGGCAGCTCCAACGTTTCCTCAGGCACCGCGAAGCCCACGCGCCGATAGAGGGACGCGCTCCGTTCCGAGGGCCAGACGATCAAGGTGTCCAGGGGGTGGTGCCGTCCATGTCGGACGACTTCTTCCAACAGCGCCCTGCCGAGACCTCGGCCTCGATGCTCCGGGCAGACGTAGAAATTGGTGACGTAACCGAGCCGGTCCGCGTCGGCGCCCGGCTCGGGGACCTTCTCCACGTGGTTCAGGAAGACGTGGCCGCTCACCACGTCGTCGACCTCGACGACCCAGGCCGTCCACGTCCCCGTCAGCCGGGTGCGCATCCACTCGGCGCACGCACGGATGAAGAGCTCCTCCGCACCGCTCGGGCTCGGGTCGTCCTCCTGCTTGAAACGCCACCGCAGCCGCGCCAGAGCGGCGGCGTCGGTGACCTGTGCCTTGCGAACGGTGAACGTGGTCACGCCGCATTCTGACGTCTCGGGCGAGCAGGGCCGAACCGGCGCGAGCACCACCGCCGTACACCGGTCCACCCCCGGGAGGTCCCCTCAGGCAGGGACGAAGACGTCCGCCTGCGCCCCGTCCAAGATGAACCCGTTGTCGAAGCGGACCCGCACGCTCACGCGGGGCCCACGTTCCTGGAAGGCGGTCCACGCGGGTTCCAGAGAGTCGACCTTCTCTTCGAGCTGCTTCCTGCTCTCCGGGGGCATCCCGCTCCCGAACGCGTCCAGCAGCGACTTGAGCCGCTCGTACTCGCGCACCTCGTCGCTCTCGTCCTGGTGGCCGACCACCTGCTCGACGGTCCCGGCGGTGCCCGCCGCCAGGCACAGGAACCCGATGACGACCCCCGACACCTCGGCCGCGTCGGTCAGCCGGGTGTCCGCTGCCAGCACCACTCGCTGGCCCGCCTTCAGAGTCATCGGCTCCCCGCCTCCCCCGCGTCGGCCAGGTCCACCACGTCCGCGCGGCGCAGGAACGCCGCGACGAGGCGGTCGGTGAATTCCTGGTCGACGGGTTCCGCCGCCATCAGGACGCGGTGGTAGACCGGGCCCACGAGTTGGTCGATCTCCGCCGCCATGTCGAGTCCGGCGGCGAGTTGGCCGCGTGCCACCGCGCGCTCCAGCGGGAGCCGGTCGCGGCGGCGCTGTTCGTCGAGGTACCCGGACCGCAGGGCGGCGGCGAACGCCGGATCGTGCTGGGCGTGCCCGATGAGGGCCTTGAAGACGGCGCCCGCGTCGGACCGGGTGAGGAACAGGGCCAGTTGGCGCAGGTGAGCGCGCAGGTCCTGGGCCAGGTCGCCGTGATCCGGCGGAGTCAGGGCTTCGGCCGCGTCCTGGAGGAAGGCGTCCAGGAGGACGTCGGTCTTGGTCTTCCACCAGCGGTAGACGGTCTGTTTGGCGACACCCGCCCGGGCCGCGATGCCCTCGATGGTGACGCCGGTGAAACCCTTCTCGACCAAGAGGTCGTCGGCCGCCTCGAGCACTGCCTGCCGGGCCTGCTCGCTGCGGCCGTGCCTGTTGCCGTGGTGGCGCGCCGCCGGTGGTGGCCCGACCGCCGCGGCGGCCGTACGTCCTCGTCCCATGTCTGCCTCCTGGGGCCAGAGTAGGCCAGAACTTCTAGACGCTACGCAACGGTGCGTCTAGCCTGGCTCCATGGCACCCACCAACACCCTCGAAGACCCCCGCGTCGCTTCCGCCCTCGACCGGATGTTCCGGCATGCCGAGCAGGACGAGGCGACCAGCAGGCGGATCCGGGAGGCGCGACCCCAGGGATTCGCGCCCCACGACCCGCAGGAGCAGGCCGACGCCAAGGCGGAGGTGTACATGCCGATCTCCGCACAGGGCGGCCGCCTCCTCTACAACCTGGTCCGGGCCGCCCGCCCCGCCACCGTCGTCGAGTTCGGCACGTCCTTCGGCATCTCCACGCTCCATCTCGCCGCCGCGGTGCGCGACAACGGGACGGGGCGGGTGATCAGTACGGAACTGAGCACCGCCAAGGCCGCGGCGGCCCGCCGGACGTTCACCGAGACGGGGCTCGACGACCTGATCACCGTCCTCGAAGGAGACGCCCGCGACACCCTCGCCGCGGTCGCCGAGCCCGCGGACTTCGTCCTCCTCGACGGCTGGAAGGACCTGTGCCTGCCCGTCCTGCGCATCCTCGAACCGGGCCTCGCACCCGGCACCCTCGTCGTCGCCGACGACGTCGACCTCGAAGACCTCGCGCCCTACCTCGACTACGTCCGCGACCCCGGGAACGGCTACCAGAGCGTCACGTTCCCCGTGGAGGACGGGATGGAGATCAGCTGCCGCCTCTAGACACGTACGACGCCACCACGACGGAGAGCCCCGGCCCGCCCGCGATGACGAGGTGCGGGCGGGCCGGGGCCCGGTGTTCACGTGCGTACGCGCTCAGTTCCTGCGGCGCCGGTCGCTCAGTGCGCGAAACCCCAGTCGAGGATCTTGGTGGCGTCCTCGAAGCGGGTCTTGTCGGTCCCGAGGACCGCGCCGACCAGGGTGCGGTTGTCGCGCTTGGCGGCGAAGACGAAGGAGTAACCGGCCTCCGGGCCACTGCCGGTCTTGATGCCGAGGGCGCCTTCGTACTTGCTCAACAGTTCGTTGGTGTTGTTCCAGGTGTAGTACCGGGTACGGCCATTGGCGGCCGGGGCCTCGGTCTTGAACTGCTGCCGCTTGACGACGTCCGCGAACACCGGCTGCAGCATCGCGCGCTGGCCGAGCTTGGCCATGTCGCGGGCGGTGCTGTGGTTGGCGCCGTTCGAGATGCCGTCCACGGAGTCGAAGTGTGTGTTGGTCAGGCCGAGTTGCTGCGCCTCGGCGTTCATCTGGTCCACGAAGTCGGCGATCCGCGCTTCCTCGGTGCCCCCCTTGCCGAAGTTGTCGGCGAGGGCCCTCGCGGCGTCCGCCCCCGACGGGATCAGCGCGGCGTGGAGCAGTTGCCTGACGGTCAGCTTGTCGCCGGTCTGGAGGTCGGCGGTACTGGCACCGACCCTCGCGACGTAATCCCGGTACTCCTGCTTCACCGTGATCTGCCGGTCGAGGGACTCCGGGTGTCTCAGCACCACCAAGGCGGTCATGATCTTGGTCGTGCTGGCCATCGACACGGCCTCGTCCGCCTTGGCCCCGGCCCACAACTCCCGCTCCTGGCTCCCGTCGCGGGTGTCGAGCAGGAAGGCGTGGTCGGCCTTGACGACGGGGTCGGTCCGGTCCTCCACGTCCGGCGCGCCTTGCCCCTGATCCTGCCTCTGCCCCTGCCCCTGCCCCTGCCCGACGGGAGCCGTGGCCTCGCCGTGCCGCGGAGCGGCCTGTCGGCCGGTCTCGTCGACATCGACGGAGTGCGGGGCCTGGGTGGTCGCCGCCTGGGCGAGACCCCCGGCAGTGATCGGCAGGACGGCCCCGACCAGTGCGACCGTCGCGATCCGGGCACCGGTGCGGTGCATCCGGTTGGGGCGGGCGTGTCGGGCGTGGGAGCCCATGGGCACCCCTCTCTCCGGCGCTGGGGAACGCCGGGCTTACAGTGTGAACTCGTTGCCCTCTGAACCTAATTGTGTGCAGATGGCCCATGTCAAGATCGTTCTGTCATAGCCGGGTAACAGGATCGACCGCTCACGCTCGCGGGCGGCCGAACCAGCGGGAGACCTCCCGTTCGAACGCGTCCACCGCGAAGTCGGGGCCGTCGGCCCACGCGACGGTGCCGTCCGGGCGGACCAGTACGGCCCCCAGCCCGAGGTCGTCCTCGGGCGCCCCTGCCACATGACGGAGTCGGCTCCCCCAGCCCGCCGCCGGTCCGCTCAGCCGTTGGTCGGCACTGAAGTCGAGGACGACGCCGCGTCCGTCCCGCATCAGCTCGCCGAGGTACGTTCCGTCACCGAGGCGGAATTCGGGGGCGTCGCGGCCCGTCAACGGGTGCGCGCCGCCGAGGGGGTAGCGGATCGACGCGCCTGACAGCCTCTCGAAGACGTACGTCGTCCCGTCCCGGGTGCCGAGCAGGTCACGGACCACGCCCTGGATCGCCTGGGAGTGCCGGTCCGGCTTCATGATCGACACCTGGGCGCGCGACCAGTCGAGCACCCGGGCACCGATCGGGTGGCGCTCCTTGCCGTACGTGTCGAGGAGCCCGTCCGGGGCGTGCCCCCGCACGGTCGCCGCGAGTTTCCAGCCCAGGTTCACGGCGTCGCCGATACCGGTGTTCAGGCCCTGGCCGCCGAGCGGCGAGTGGATGTGAGCGGCGTCGCCCGCGAGGAGGACGCGGCCCTGCCGGTACGTCGTCGCCTGCTTGGCCCGGTCGGTGAAGGTGGAGACGAGCCGGACGTCGCTCAGGGTGACGTCGGTCCCCGACACGCGGCGCAGCACCGCCTGGAGGTGGTCGCGGGACGGCGGCAGCGAGCGGTCGAACGCGCCGCCGTCGAAGTCCATCATGGCGATGTGCCCCTCGGCGGCCATCCGGACGTACATGCCCGTCGGCGTCAGAGTGATCCCGGGGCGCAGCTTCTCCGGGTCGTCGAAGGTGCCGATCACGGTGTACCCGGTGAACTGCGGTTCGGTGCCCGTGAATGCGAAACCGGTCAGGCTTCGCACCGTGCTCCGTCCACCGTCACAGCCGACGGCCCAACGCGCCTCGAAACCGATCTGTCCCGCGGACACGACCACGTGGTCCTCGTCCTGCGTGACCGCGTCCACGGTGACGCCGCGCCGGATGTCGACGCCCAGTTTGGCCGCGCGCTCGGACAGCAGTGACTCGAGCGCCTGGAGGCTGATCATCATCAGGCCCTCGGCCGGGTTGGGCAGCCGGAAGGGCAGGGCGGCCGTGTCGATCTTGTCCGCATCGAGCATCATCCCGGCGAAGTGGCCCACCAGACGCGGCCGTGACGGCTCGTCGGCGTCGACGCGGACGCCACGTCCGTCGAGGACGAAGCACGCTGACACCAGTTCGTCCAGCAGCCCCCGGCGGTAGAACGCCCCGACCGAGTGGCCGAACAGGCCGCGCGTGCCGAGCGGTTCCTCGCGCCACGGCGATTCCTGCTCCGACTCCTTCTCCAGGACCAGCACGGAACAGCCCGCGAGGCCGAGCTCGCAGGCGAGGAAGAGACCGACAGGGCCCGCGCCCACGATCACTACGTCGTGCATGAGACATCCCCTTTCCCGAAGTCACCGCCGGGTGGCCACCCGGCCGGACCTCTCGAAAGGTGCCAGCCCCCACCGACACGGGACCGACACGGCGCCGACAACCGACGACAGGCCACCGACAACGCGGCGTACGGAGCTGGGGGATGACGGCGGGCGCCTGCTTCAGGCGAAGGCCGGGTCGCCCACTGTCGTGCAGAAGCCGAGGTCGAGCACCGCGACGGGGCGGCCCTCGGCGTCGACGTGGATGTTGGGCGGGGCGAGGTCACCGTGGATCGCCGCCACCGGGGCATCAGGGAGCGACCGCAGTGCCTTTCGCGTGCGCGCGACCCCCGCCTCGAAGTCCGGCACGTGGGCCGCGAGCGCGTCGCGGAAACAGTCGTGATCACGCCACAGCGGACCGTCGTCGCCCCGCACGGTCAACTGCCGCATGGCGTCGGTGCCGGGCACGGGGGCCAGGGCGCGCAGAACCGCGAGCAGCGCGTCGACGTCCCGTACGGGGAGCTCACGTTCGTGCGTCACCAGGACGCCATCGTGGTCCTCGACGTCGAAGATCTCCGGGGTGGCGAACGGCAGAGGGCGCCGCGCGATGTCCGCGTACCCGCGATCGGCGAAGTACACGAGCCACGTGTCCCGCTCCGCGGGGGAGCTTGCGGCTGTCGGACGTCCCGAAGACTCCGGCGTCAGCCCTGCCCCACCCCCGCAAGACGTCCCCGTGCGGCCGCCTGGATCTGGGAGGGGCCGAGCCCCCACTGGAGGGTGCGTCCCACGGCCGTCGCCAGGGGGCGGTCCCAGCCGGAGCGGACGAAGGCCGGGCGGTGGATGCCGAGTTCGGTGCGGGCCCAGTCGGGGAGGAGTCCGACCGAGGCGCTCGTGAGCAGGCCCGCGACCAGCCGCTCCCGGCGGGTTCGTCCGAAGCGGCGGAGGAACAGCACGGAGTCCAACGCGGCTGCGGTGGCGTGGAGTTGGGGGCGGGCACGGTTCAGGTAGCGCTCGACTTCGCGGGACGTGCGGGGTACGTCCCGTGCGCCCAACGCCTCGGCGACAGGGGCGACTTGACGGTAGTAGGCGTCACACTCGGCGGGCGTCAGCCGGAGCGCCCGGGGAGCGTAGGTCTGGTGACCGGCGAGGAAGCTGCGCACCTCCGCGGTGTGCACCCAGGTGAGCAGGTCGGGGTCGTCCGCGCGGTACGGCCTGCCGTCAGGGGCGGTCCCGTGCACCCGGGTGTGGATCCGCCGGATGAGGTCGATCACCTCGCGAGCGGCAGCTGCGGAGCCGAACGTGGTCGTGGTGATGAACCGTACGGTTCCGTTCAGCCGCCCGACCGGATCGGCGCGGAAATCGGAGTGCTGGTCGACGCCCGCCATGGCCAGCGGATGCAGCGACTGGAGCATGAGCGCGGCGAACCCGCCGGTGAGCATCCCGGTGGCGTGCCCGTGCACCCGCCACACCGGGTCCCCCGGCGCGATGCCGAACAGTCCGGGATCGCCGGGCGGCCCCGCGTACCGCTCCAGCTTGAGATCACCGCCGTGCATGGTCGCCGTGAGTTCCGCCGCGATCCGTTCCCGCAGTCCCACCAGCGCCTCCACGCTCCGTGTCGCCCTCAGCCGAGAGTACCGACCCGCCCGGCGAGCACGGCCACGAGGACAAGGAGTCCGCACAGCGGGTTGGTGGCGAACGCCCGCCCGCAGGCCGCGACGTCGGCAGGGTCGGCCCGCCACACCTGCCAGCCCAACTGCCCCGCGACAACGCACAGTCCGGGCCAGTACAGCGGCCCGAGCCCGGCCACGGCCCCGAACCAGGCGAGCAGCACCAGGCACCCCGCGTACGCGCCTCCCACCAACACCCGGCTGCGCCTTCCCAGGAGCACGGCGGCCGACCGCACCCCGGCCCGCACATCGGCCTCCCGGTCCTGGCAGGCGTAGATCACGTCCGTCCCCACGGACCAGCAGATCATCGCCCCGTACAGCACCCCGCCCGCGAGCCCAATCCTTCCTGTGAGCAGGACGTACACCAGGGGCACCGTCCAGTTGATGGTGAACCCCAGCCACACGTGTGGCCACGGAGTGACCCGCTTCATCAACGGATACACCGCCGCGAGGGGCGCCCCCGCCGCCGCCCACACCACGGCCTCCACGCTCCAGAAAGCCATCACCAACGGAGCCGCGGCCCCCACCACGACGGACAGCACCAGCGCCCGCCCTGCCGTCAGCCGCCCGGAGGCGACGGGCCGCCCCGCCGTACGCGGCACCTGCGCGTCGAACCGCGCGTCCAGCACGTCGTTGAGCCCACAGGCGGCCCCTCGCGACAGCACCCCGTACACCAGGAGCAGCACCCCGAAAAGGCCCCCGTCCCGAGGCCCGGCGAACGCCGCCAGCGCGATCCAGCCGGGCACCACCAACAGCCAGGCCCCCACGGGCCGGTCCAGCCGCAGCAACTCCAGATACGGCCGCGCACCTGCGGGGGCCCGCCCGACCAGCCGGGCGGCACGCCTTCGGACCGGGGCCTGTAAGTCGACGATCATTCCGCTTCATGCCCCTTTCCAGGGGGTCGCCTCGCATGCCCAATCTACGGCCCGAAGATCACCTTCAGAGGCGGGGGGGGACGGGCCAGCGCCCCGGGCGACGCACAAGAGCCCGTCGTCCGCTAGGAGTTGGTCTCCAGGATCTGCGCGGCCAGTCGCCGGATGTGCTCCCGGGCTTCCTCGGGACCGGTCACGGTGACGCTCGCGCCGAACTGCAGGAGCAGGCGTACGTCTTCCACGTCGCGGCCGGTGACCGTGATGGCCACGCGCCCACCGCGCGCGCTTTCAGTGTCCTGGACCGCCAGTCTGCGGCCGAGGACGCGCCGTGCCAGGCCGAGGCGGTCCGCGTCGAGTTCGGCATGGATCCGGAAGGTTTCCGGGTTCTCCCAGCGGGCCGTCAGTTCCGCCGCGACGCCGTCCAGGGTCGCGTCGGGACGCAACCGGCGGGCTGCCCTCATCGGCTCCCAGCCGATGAGGCGTTCCAGCGCGTGGAGCCGGGGGCGGCCCTCCACGTCCGCCACGAGGTACCACCTCCCGGCCTTGGCCAGCAGGCCGTAGGGGTCCACGACCCGCCAGGCGGCCTCGGTCTCCTCCGAGCGTCGGTAGGAGATGCGCAGCCGGACTCCGCGCCGGAGGTCACCGACCAGCGCCGCGGGCGGCATGCCCGCGGCGTCCCGGAAGAACCACGGTCTGTTGTCGGTGGTGACGACCGCGCTCAGGGGCAGTGCACCGGTGCTCGACGGGCGCAGCCCCGATCGCACCTTCAGGTCCGCGCGCCGGGTGTCGGCCGTGGCCCCCAGTTGTTCGCGTTGAGCGTCGTCGAGGCCGTGGAGGGCGAGGTGGTCCCGTTCGTCCGGAGTGAGCCGTGACGTGTCGAGCACACCGCCGGGGAGAAGCGTCACTCCGCCGAGGCGCCCGCGCTTGATCAGCAACGGGAAGCCCGCCTCCTCCAGCCACCGCAGATCCCGGAGGACCGTACGGACGGAGACCCCGACCTGCTCGGCGAGATCGACGGTCGTCATGGTCTCCCGGGACTGCAGCGCCAGCAGGAGCGAGAAGAAGCGATCCGGGGTCACGGAACCGAGGATCTCAGAAATCGTGACGGGATCCGTCATGATTAACAGGCACGCTCCAGGTGTTCGGAAAGACCGACCCAAGGAGTGCGCGATGCCAGCCCCGATTGTGTTCATCGTCTACGTCAACGACGCCCGCGCGGCCGCCCGTTTCTACGGGGACCTGCTCGAGCGCGAGCCCAGCTTCGACACCCCGGAGTACCTCGCCTTCGATCTCGGCGACGGCGCGGACCTCGCCGTCTGGAGCGGGGCGTTCGACGGCAGCCTGACCCCGGAGGTGCCCCGCACGAGCGAGGTCTGCCTCACCCTCGACGGGGGGCCCGACGTGATCGACCGCCTCTTCGAGAAGTGGGTGGCGAAGGGGGTCCGCGTGGTCAGCGAGCCGAGCGACGCGGTCTTCGGGCGTACGTTCGTCGTCGCGGACCCCGACGGCAACCTGATCCGGGTGGCTCCCGTCGACTGAGGTCGGCCGGGAGGCAGGATCACGCTGGGCGGCCCGGATCGGGCCGCCCAGCCCGTGCCACACGGCGGACGGGAGCCCGGCGTTGCGGTTTGCGCCCAGGGCCTACTCTGTTGCCCATGACGCAAGACGACGGGCAGCTGGACGGTCTCGTACGCAAACGGATCCGCGCGCTGCGGGTCGCGCAGGGCTGGTCCCTCGAAGAGCTGGCCGCGCGCGCCCACCTCAGCCAGTCCTCACTGAGCCGCATCGAGAACGGCCGTCGGCGGCTCGCCCTTGACCAGCTCGTCACGCTCGCACGCGCCCTGGACACCACTTTGGACCAGCTCGTGGAGAACGCCGCCGACGATGTCGTCATCAGCCCGACGATCGACGGCGCTCACGGCCTGATGCGCTGGCCCATCAAGAGCGACCCCGGCATGAGCGTCATGCGTCAGCGGATGACCGAACCGCCACCCGACAATCCCGCGCGCATGCGGGCCCACCCCGGCCGCGAATGGCTCGTGGTCCTGTCGGGCACCGCCATCCTCATGCTCGGCCACCGTCGTTTCCGCATCGAGACCCACCAGGCCGCCGAGTTCCCCACGATGATGCCGCACGCCATCGGTTCCGAGGGCGGCCCGTGCGAGATCATCGGGATCTTCGACCGGGACGCCCGCCGCGGTCACCAGCGGGAAGCCGTCGACCACGACGATCAGGGCGGTCCGGGGCTTCCGGCCCGACAGGTGCCGGATCTTGCGTGACGGGCAGCGTACCGAGCCATCTTCTTGCGTAGGACGCAAGGCTTGATGCCCATGGCGCATGCCCTGCTTAAGGTGGCGGCATGACCCAAGCGCACCAGCACACGCCCCACCACGGCGCCGACCACCAGGACAGCGCCCAGGCGGAGATCCTCGACCTGGACGCCGAGGTGCTCGCCGAGCACATCGCGTCCATCACCGCCTGGCTCCCGCTGAAGACCACGCCCCGCCAGATCGTGGATCTGGGCTGCGGCACGGGAGCGGGCACGTTCGCCCTCCTCGACCGCTTTCCCGAGGCGCGGATCACCGCGGTCGACACCTCGGCGAGCCATCTCAAGGACCTGCGCGAGAAGGCGTGCGCCCGTGGGGTGGGAGAACGCGTGCGCACCGTGCAGGCCGACCTCGACGACTCCGTGTGGCCCGATCTCGGTACACCCGACCTGGTGTGGGCCTCGGCGTCGATGCACCACATGGCCCGGCCCGACCTGGCCCTGCGCGGTGTCCACGACATGCTCGCGCCCGGCGGCCTGTTCGCCGTCGTCGAACTGGACGGCTTCCCCCGCTTCCTGCCCGCGGACGCCCCCGAGGACCGGCCGGGCCTGGAGGAGCGCTGCCATGCCGCGACCGAGAGCTTCCACGCCGAGCACGTGCCGCACCGCGGCGCCGACTGGGGGCCGATGCTGTCCGCCGCCGGATTCCTCGTCGAGGACGAGCGCAGCGTCGTCGTGAACATCGAAGGCGACCGCAGCGAGGCGATCGGCCGCTACGCCCGCGGCAGCCTGCAGCGCATCCGCGGCACAGCCGCGGAGACGCTCGGCGCCGAGGACCTGGCCGCGCTCGACGAACTCCTCGACATCGACGGTCCGCGCAGCATCCTGCGCCGCGAGGACCTGGCCGTACGCACCGAACGCACGGTCTGGGCCGCACGCCGCGCCTGACGTGCGCTAAGTTCCCCGCCATGGCTGAACCCGGTCAAGTCGCCTGGCCGCCCGCCCCGATAAGGACCGAACGCCTCGTGCTCCGCGCGTCCGAGGCCCGGGACCGAGCGGCGTTCGTGGAGCTGTTCGCATCGCCGGAAGTGGGCACCTACCTGGGCGGCCCGCGGCCTCGCGACGAGTGCGAGCGCGCGTTGCCCGAGACGCCCGGGAGGCGGCCCGGCCTCTTCGTGATCGAGCTCGACGGCGCGATGATCGGCACCGTCGAACTCAACCGACGCGACGCGGAACGTCGCAGTCAGGTGCGCCCGGATGCCGGAGAGGCCGAACTCGGCTACCTGCTCCTGCCGACGGCATGGGGACACGGCTACGCCGTCGAGGCGTGCGCGGCGGCGCTCGCCTGGTTCGCCGACGCACGGCCAGGCGAGCCGGTGGTGCTCTGCACCCAGACCGCCAACCACCGCTCGATGCGTCTCGCGGCGAAACTGGGGTTCACCGAGGTGCGGCGGTACGAGGCGTGGGGCGCTCAGCAGTGGATGGGCGCCTGGTCCCCGGTCACGCCGTCCGGTTGAGCCTGCTCATGACCTCTCGCTTCGAGCGGCGAGCGTGGGCAGCAGGGCGCGCGGGGAGCGGCGGGCCAGCGGCAGAACGACGGCGCCGAGTACGAAGCCGTAGCAGGCCACCAGGCCGTGGCCGTTCTCCTGGGCCAGCCACATCGTGAGCCCGGCCACCGGCACGCCCACCGCCATGAGGCGCGCCTTGGGATCGGTGCTCGACAGCACGAGCCCCGCCGCGAGCGTCGCGGCGAGGAAGTACGTCGCGCCGGAGCTTCCCGCGAAGTTGCGCGGGTCCGTGCTCGGGGCGCTCTCGCCGAAGAGCGCGTCGATCCGCTGCGGCAGCAGAATGCCGCCCGCGAACAGCGCGAGCATCAGCGGCCCGCCCCAGAACCATTGCGCCAGCGCGGCGATCACCGCGAGGGTGGCGATGTTCCAGACGGTCCCGAACACCCCGCCGTTCTGCATGAACACCGAGGTCACCACGCGCCACCAGCCGGGTTCGTGCGGGTCGCCGTCCAACGTGTCCATCGCCCCCGACCAGCTCAGCTGGAGCACCACCGCGCCGACAGCGACGGCCGCGAGCGCGAGGGCCGCGTAGGGAACCGGCCGCTCACGGACGTCACCGTCACCGATCAGGAGCATGCCGCTCTTGAACATCAGCACCATCAGTGCGGCGGTCGTCAGGTTGAAGACAATCGCGCCCAAGCAACTCATCCCCCGATTGAAAGGCCCTGGTCACAGGCCGGTGATCATTAAAAGAGACCACGACACTCGCATGCGCGGAGGGGGTCGAGGGCAATGTGCGGGCATAGATTCGTGGCACATTCCGTCAAGGGCGAGGGCGCGGCCACCCGTCGGCGGTAGCGTCGCGACAGGGGTCGTACCCGGTTCTGAAGGTGTGACCCCGGGATGGGGACGGCCGTCACCACACGCGTGATGACGGCCGTCGGGTGCGCGTGGGGCACGGCTCCCCCGTGACCCGCGCGCGGGTTGCCCTCCGCCGTCGGCCGGGAGCGGGAGTTCCGAGCCGGGCGCACAGGAGGGCGGCGGTTGGGGCCGCACAGTCGGCGATGCGGCCCCAACGGGTCTCGGACGACACGAATGTGTGCAGGCTCGGGTCCAGGAGCCCGGGAGAGGAGCAGCGGTCGGTAGCAACACGGCCGAGCTTCGCTCCGTCAAGAGATTAGAACGCCACCGGGTTTGATCGGTAGTTCCCCTGTCGCCTCGGCTCTCATCGGCGTGTCGCCTCAGCTCTCGTCGGCGAGGGCGGGCTACAGGTCCCGGCAGATCCCGCGGGCCTTGTCCAAGTCCCGTTTCGCGGCGGCGTCGAAGTCGAAGACCCTGGCGTGGCGCTCCTGCGAGCGGCGGATCGCCTGGGCGAGCGGCTCGTACCGCTCGTCGCCCGCGGCGGCCGACGCCGAGAAGGCTCCCGCCGCGGCGTACCGGTTCACCGCGATCTCGCCGGTCGGGCCCTTCTCCGTGTACCGCGACTCGTCGAATCCGTCGAGCGCCTCGCACGCGGCGTGCGCGTCGGCAGCCGCCGTCCCGCTCTCCGACGTCGTACCGTCGCCGTTCAGCGCCCACGCCGCGCCGACTCCCCCGCCCCCGATGACGAGGCCAACGGCCAGCCACACGGCCGCGGTCGCGGTTCGGCCGCGTGATCGCGCGGTCGCCGTCGGGGCGGTGGGTGGGGGCGGGGCGGGGTGGTCCTGCTGTGGCTGCATCCGGCCAACATAATGCGGCGCCTTCTCGGGTCCGGCGGCGGGCCGCAGGGTAGGCGCCGGGGGCTCGGAGTATGGCGTCGAGAAATTCGTTGGCGGGCCTTCGCGCCTGCTGCTACTTTCCTGGAGGCCGTGCGAGAGAAGAGGAGGTGGTACCCGTGAACGTATCGACGTGGGTGCTCTCCTCCGGGGTCACGGTCGGACGATAGACAGGTCGTCCGGGAGCGCCGTTCCTGTGCACTCCCGAAAGGCACGATCATGCAATTCACTTCCGAACAACGCCTCGACGACGGCATCCTCGAGCGCGAGTTCACCCTCGGCGAGATCCCCGGCACCCTGTGGACGCCTGAATCCGCCGCACCGACCCCGCTGATCCTGATGGCCCACAACAACGGACTGCCCAAGGCGCAGCCCCGGCTGGTGGCCCGGGCCCGGCACACCGCGTCGTACGGCTACGCGGTGGCCACCATCGACGCCGCCGGATGCGGTGACCGGCCCCGTTCCGCCGCCGACGAACAGGTCCGCGCCGAGCTCCGCCGGGCGATGCAGGCCGGTGAGCCGGTCGACGAGATCTTCGAGTCGCTCATCGGCCCCCTGGTCGAGAAGGCGGTCCCGGAGTGGCGGACCACCCTGGACGCCCTCCTCACGCTGCCCGAGATCGGCGGCCCTGTCGGGTACTCGGGGTGGACCGCCCTCGGCATCCACCTCGCGGCGGTCGATCCGCGCATCGCGGCCGCCGGCTTCTTCGCCGGTGGCTTCGTACCCCGCGCCCAGCGCGAGGAGGCCCGGCAGGTCACCGTTCCGCTGCTGCTCCTGTTGCAGTGGGACGACGAAGGGAACCCCCGGCAGCGGGCCCTTGACCTGTTCGACGCCTTCGGCAGCAAGGAGAAGACGCTGCACGCCAATCTGGGCGGACACGTCGGTACCCCGTGGTTCGAGGTGGAGGACGGGGGCCGGTTCTACGACCGTCACCTGAAGTAGGACCATGAAGCCGCCGTCGAGCAGGGGCGGGCCCTCCTCGACGGCGGTGGCGGTCACGTCAGCGATTCTCGGCCGGTGAAGAAGGCCATCATTTCCTGGGGCGTGGGGTGGTGCGCGACCGCGGCGGCCGCATCGGCGCTGCGGGGGAACAGCTCTCGCTCGTACGCGGCGAGGGCCGTCTCGACGTCGCCGGGGTGGGCGGCGATGGCCTTGCCGAGTTCGGCACCGTCCAGCATGGCCAGGCCCGCGCCTGCACCGTTGGGCGTCGAGAGGTGGGCGGCGTCGCCGAGAAGCGTCACCCCCGGCACCCGGTCCCACCGGTGCCCGACCGGCAGTGCGTGAAGGGGGCGCAGGACCGGAGTCGTGCTGCCCTCGGTGATCAGGGCGGTGAGTTCGGGTGCCCAGCCGTCGTACTCCGCCGCGATCCGCGCGGTGGCCGCGTCGGCATCGGTGAAATCGATGGTGTCGAACCAACTCCGCGGCTCGGCCAGGGTGATGTAGGCGTGGAGGGCCCCGCCCCTTTCCCGGTGGGCCACGAGCCACTTCCCGTTCCCGTCCGGGTCGAAAGCGACGAGCGTCCCGCCGCCGACCGCTTTCGCGGTGGCCGGGTGGCGGGTGTCGGCGTCGAGCAGGTGGGTCTCGACGAAGGACCGGCCGACGTACGCGGGTGTGGCGTCGGAGAGCAGCGGTCGGACACGTGACCATGCGCCGTCCGCGCCGACCAGGAGGCGCGTGTCGACGGCATGGCCGTCGGCGAAGGTCACCTCGTGGCGGCCGTCGGTGAGGGCACGGACGCCGGTGACCTTGTGGCCCCATCGGACGGTGCCCTCGGGGAGCGCGTCGAGCAGGATCTGCCGGAGTTCGCCGCGCTGCACCTCGGGGCTCGCGCCCGTGCCGTCGTCGGCCTTCTCGAACAGGACGGTTCCGTCGCGGTCCATGAGCCGTATCGCTTGGCGGCCCTCCAGGATGAGGACCCGGAACTCGTCCATCACGTCAGCGTCTTTGAGCGCGAGTTGACCGTTGTCTTCATGGATGTCGAGCATCCCGCCCTGCGAACGCGTCGTCACGGAGGCGTCCGCCTCGTAGACCGTGACCGGGATGCCGTGGAGGTGCAGGACGCGGGCCAGGACGAGGCCGCCGAGTCCGGCGCCGATGATGGTGACAGGAGTGTGCATGGGGCTCCTTGTGTCCTTCTGTGTCGCACACGTATCGGCCGGGTCCGGCAGGCCGCCGCGTGGAAGGCGGCCTGCCGGGCCGTACAGCCGGGCAGGAGACGGCCGTTCAGATGACGATGACCCGCCGCCCCCGTGTGTGACCGGCCTGGCTGTCCACGTGTGCCGCCGCCGCGTCGGCGAGCGCGTACGACTTCTCGACCGGGATGTGGAGCTTGCCCCGCGCGATGAGGTCGACGGCCTCGGCGAGCGCGTCCGGCACGCTGCCCGCCACGCCGGAGAACCGAACGCCCAGGTCCGGCGCCCCCAGATCGGCGATGGAGATCACCCTCCGCGGATCTCCTGTCAGCTCGACCAGTTCACGGATCACGCCCGAACCGGCCAGATCGAGCGCGGCGTCCACGGTGCCCAGTGCGCGCACCCGCTCCACCCAGCCGTCGCCGTACGTGGTGGCGAGGGCGCCCAGGTCCCGCAGATACTCCAGGTTCGCGGCACCGGCCACGCCGATCACCGTGATGCCACGGTCACGGGCGATCTGCAGGACCGCCGAACCCACTCCCCCGGACGCGCCGCTGACCAGCAGCGTCTGCCCGGGCCGCACGCCGCTCTCACGGATGACGCGCAGCGCGGTCTCCACCACCGAGGGGTACCCCGCCGCCTCCTCGAACGTCAGCCCCTCCGGCATCCGGGCCCACGCCGAAAGGACCGCCAACTCGGCGTAGGTGTCGACTCCTTCGCCGAACACCCGGTCGCCGACCTCGACCCCTTCGACTCCCTCGCCGACCTCGTCCACCACTCCGGCGGCGTCCAGGCCGACCCCGGCGGGCAGGTCGAGCGGGCGGACCTCGCGGAACTGGCCTTCGCGGATCCTCCAGTCGACGGGGTTCACGCCCGCCGCCCGTACGGCGATACGTATCCGGCCCGGGCCCGCGTGGGGCTCCTCGGCAGCTATCAGGTGCAGGACGTCGGGGCCGCCGAACTCGGCGAAGCTCACTTTCTTCATGCCGATGACCGTAGCACTAACAGTTAGCTTTTCGGTATCGCTAGTTTTTTGAAGTTGTTAGGCATGCGGCGCGGCCCGCTGGGCACAAAGCAGGCGGTGCCGGAGCATCACGCTCCGGCACCGCCTCAGTCCTTCATCGGGCCCTTGATCAGCCCCTGGTCAGCCCGTGACCAGCCCCTGGTCACAAACCGCAGCCGAGCTTCTGCGTCGCGGTGATCTTCTTGTGGCTGTCGTCCGGGTAGCCGATCAGGTCGACGTCGATGACGCTGCGGAACTCGTGCACGCCCACGTTGTAGGTGCACTTGTACGCGGCCGCCGTGCGCTTGCCGCTGCCGCCGCCCGAGTAGACGTTCTTCGCCTCCTTGGTGAGGGTCTTCCACTCACCCCCGCGCTTGACCTGGAGCCACACCGTCACCTTGGCCTTGACGCCCCTCGCCGGGCCGCTCAGGTTCTTCCACCAGCCGTGGGCGTTGATGTGTCCCCGCACCGTGTGCGAGAAGTGGACGTTGTCGCCCAGGGTCTGAAACGCGCCGACGCCGGAGCCGGCACGGCTGGACGTCGCGGAGGCGACGCTGCGGTACTGCTGCGTGTCGGAGCCCGCGGCATGGGCCGGGACGGCCGCACCGACGGCGAGCAGAGTGGCCAGGGCAGCGGAAGCCGCCCCCGTACGGATACGCACGTGGAATTCCCCCAAAGAATGTTCGGTCGCGGCGCGTTCGCCACGACGTTGGTCCGCGTCGCAGTCTAAACGCCTGGTCACGGGCCTATCATCGGTGGTCGTCCGCGGAGTCCAGTTGGGTCAACTTGGCTTCGATGACCGGTGAACAGGAGTCAGGTGAACAGGGGCCGCCGGGTAGCCAGGGGCAGTACGACCTCCTCGCCCGCACCCGCGAGTTGCTGCTCGGCTGAGAACCGGCCACTCAGCAGGAGGCGACCCTGACGCGGTCACGAGCTCCCGAGGAACGCCACCTCAGGGAACCGCCGCGACGGCCCTTCGAGCAGGCGCCCCCTTCGGTGGCGCAGGTGCAGGTCGAAGAACGCCGACGGGTACGCCTGCTGGATGCGTACGGCACGATCCGGATCCAGCGTGCCGATCCAGTCGCCCAGCTCCTCGTCGCTCATTCCCACCAACTTCGCCAGTTGGGGGATGAGCACCTGGTTGTCGCCGTACGAGGAGTGGACGGCTCCCTGGGCCCTGATGTCCAGCCGCCAGCCGCGCAACCGCTCCCAGAACGCGGCGACATGGGGATCGTCCTGCCGGGGGAACGTGGCGGTCATCATCATGAAGGGCCGGTCGAGGTCGCCGGAGACGAGGGGTTCCATCGGGGCGTCGAGGCTCAGCCCGGCCCGCACCCGCGGATCGGCGGCCATGACGTGGGCGGTCGCCGTCCCGCCCTTCGACCAGCCGAACACGCCGATGCGCCGGGTGTCGAGCGCACCGGCAAGGTGCTCGGGCAGCGGCGGTCCTTCGCTGCCTGGACCGCGCCCCTCGGCGAGGTCCTCGACGCGGTCCAGGACGAAGCGGATGTCCGCGGCGAAGTCCGCAGGCCCCATCGCGTGCTGCGGGTCCCTGGACGGGACGAGGACGCGGCCGTCGGGAAACTCGGTGAACGCGTCGTAGGTGTGGTCCACCGTCACCACCGCGTAGCCCCGGCTGGCCAGTTCCTGCACGATCACCGTGTGGTCCGCGCGGTGGCTGTGCGCCCCGTGCGAGAACACCACGACGGGCAGCCCCCGGTCGCTCCGCCGCGCCGGGGCTCCCTGGTGACCGGCGGTGAGCGGGACCGTACGACATCGGGGGCGAACCCCGAGGCGGCGAGCAGCTCCCGCAGTGCGCCCTCGGTCATCCACGGCGCCCGCGGGTACCGCTCGACGTCCCGGGCGGGATACCAGAGGCTCGTCATCAGGTCCCTGCGCCGCCCGCCGGGACCCACCGCGCCGCGCAGCCGCAACGCCACGGTGCCCACCGGGTGCGGTCCCGTGGGACGGGGCAGCGTGAGGCGCGCCGGGGCCGGGTCACCGGTGGCCGAGCGTGCGGGCCCGGCGAGACCGAGCGGCACGGCCGCTCCCGCCGCCAGCGCGGCCGTCAGCAGCCGACGGCGCCCGAAACCTCTCCGACTCTCGAACGGTGTGAACGTCACGGTGTCTCCCGGGTCTCCTGGACGAAACCGGGCCCGACCGACCTGACCTTCACCGACGGGCCCGCTGCCACGCACCGGCGTCTTCTGCCACCGCCCGTACGCATGACAGGAACGCTGTCACCCGGCGCTCCCGCGCCGCATCCGCCCGCGGAGGACAATCACCACGCCGCCGTCAGCCCTCGGTTGTACGCCCTGTGCCTAGGCCGACGAGCGGGACAGCCGCTCCGTGATCCGGTCGAACAGCTCCGTCACCGGCTCGCCCAGGTGCTGACCGAACTCGGTCAGTCCGTACGTGACTTGGGGCGGTGTCGTCGGCTCGACCTCGCGCCAGACCAGGCCGTCCTCCACCAGCGCGCGCAGGGTCTGAGCGAGCATCTTCTCGCTGATGCCCCGGATGCTGTCGCGCAGTTCGTAGAACCGAAGGTCGTTGCTCCGCAAGGCGATCAGGACCCAGATGCCCCACTTGCTGGTCACGTGGTCGACCACGTCGCGCGCCGGGCAGTCGGTGTGAAACACCTCATACCCGGTGCCCGCCTCACCCTGCGTCAACTGCGCGCCTTCATCCATGTCGGGAGCTTACCTCTGGGTATGTCCTTACGGAAAGTAAGCCCCCCCTCCTAGCGTCACCTCCCGTAGCGCACAACCAACTAGGAGCAGAACATGATCGTGGTGACCGGAGCTACCGGGAACATAGGCCGCCCTTTGACGCAGGCCCTGGTCGAGGCGGGCGAGCAGGTGACAGCGGTGTCGCGGCACGCGGCGACAGTGCCGGACGGCGTGCGGCACGTGACGGCCGACCTGGCCGAACCGTCGAGTCTGGCAACCGCGTTGGACGGGGCGAAGGCGCTGTTCCTCCTGCTCTCCGGCGACCTCCACTCCCCCGGGGCCAAGCCGACCGACATCATCGACCTTGCCGCGGCCCGCGGGGTCCGTCGGGTCGTCCTGCTGTCCTCGCAGGGCGTGGCGACCAGGCCGCTCGGCGCGTCGCGGGTCGCGATGCGTGCGGTGGAGGACGCGTTGCGCGCATCCGGCATGGACTGGGTCCTGCTGCGACCGGGCGGCTTCGCCTCCAACGCCTTCGCCTGGGCGGAGTCCGTCCGCAGGCGAGGGACCGCCGCGGCGCCGTTCGGTGACGTCGGGGTGCCGGTCGTCGATCCCGCGGACATCGCCGAGGTCGCCGCGGCCTGCCTCGTCGACGAGCTGCACAGCGGCGCGGTGTACGAGCTGACCGGCCCCGAGGTGATCACACCGCGTCAGCAGGCGGAGGTCATCGCCGAGGCGCTCGGCTCGCCGATACGGTTCCACGAACTCACCCGCGACGAGGCCAAGGCCGGGATGGTCCAGGCCGTTCCCGCCGAACTCGCCGACGACACGCTGGACATCATCGCCGCCCCGAACCCCGACGAGCTGCGGATCAGCCCGGACGTGGAGCGCGTCATCGGCCACGCCCCGCGCCCCTTCGGCGACTGGGTGGCCCGCAACGTCGCCGCTTTCCGTTGAAGGTCTGCCGCTGCTTGAGGGGTGCACCGCTAGAGGGGTGCACCGCTAAAGGGGCGGCACCAGTTTGAAGTACCGGTCCAGGAGCGAGACGTCGCCGCGTACCCCCAGGCCGTCGGTGGGGATCCGGTGCCACAGGAAGAGCGCCAAGTCCGATGCTGTGGCCGTCAGCTCGACCTCGCAGCAGCCGCTGCCCTGGTTGAGCAGGACCTCCTCGGGATCCGTCTGGACGACCCAGATGCGGAACCCGTCCGCCTGTTTGAACCGCAGCCGCTCGCCCTGCCCGGCGGGGGCCGTGCGCCAGGCACGACGGGCGGGTGCCATGACCTCGAAGGTGTGAGTGACGGCCTCCGCCGCCAGGTGCCGTTCGATCGGGCGGGCGGCACCGATGGCGTGCTCGGCGTCCCAGCGGTGCACGGCCGCCTCGATGGTCCCCGTCCGCTGCCAGAACCCGACCGTCTGCTCCCTCGACCAGGACCACACCGGCTCGGCGGGATCCCGTACGGCGAACAGCTCGGCCAACGCGGTGGCCCCCTCGGTGAACCAGTCCACGAGCGCCGAGGGCAACGGGCCCCGGTTCGGGGCCCGTTCGGGGTCCGGCCAGCCCGCGCCGACGGCGGGCGGGCGGCGGGCGGCGGGGTCGAAGCCACGCGGCGGTTCGCGCAGCCCCTCGGTGATCACCCGCATCGTCTGCCGGTGCACCGAGCCCAGGTGGAACATCAGGTCGGTGACCGACCACCCGGGGCACGACGGCACCAGCGGCACCCCGTCGCTCGCGGACTCCTCCGCTGCCCGGCGCACCGCGATCTCGAACGCCCGGGTCTCACGGCGGAACTGGGCGGCGTAGTCCATGCCCCATGCTCTGACCGCCGTCCTCGCGGACGCAACCGACTTGGAGAGATGTGGCACCCTTCCCCCGTGCTTTTCCACGTCACCCACAGCAAGCCGGCCGCCCTCTTCGGCGAGGACCGGCTCGCGACCCTGCCCGCCACCGCCTTCCCGCCCGCCGCCTCGGACACCGGGGGCGCCCGCCTCCTGGGGACCGTCGGCGTCCCGACCGGGACGCTCTCGCTGCGCGAGCCCGACGAGGAATCCGGCCGACTGCCCCTGGTCCAGGACGTCGTCGACACCGAGGACTTCGAGGACGCCCCCCAGGACGCGGGCGCATGGCCCGTCATCGGCTGGCTGCTCAACGCCCATCTCGCCCTCGACCCCGGTTCCGGCAAGGTGTACGCCTTCGACGCCGACGAGGAGACCGCGCGGGAACTCCACGCGGACGTCTCCTCCCTCATCCAGGTCACCCTCCAATTCCAGCGCCTGCTGGAGGAGTTCACCTTCGGCGGGGAGGACGACGAGGAAGCCGACTTCGAGCGCCTGGAGCACGAGGTCGAGCGTGTCCGCCAGGAGACGAGCGGCATCGACCCGCTGCCCTTCCAGGACGACGAAACCCTCTGGTCGGTGATCGCCGACGAGATCGCCGCGGGCCAGCGCTTCACGCACCACTAGGGTGAGCCGATGACATCGATCAAGCAGGTCCAAGTCACCTTCGACTGCGCGGAACCCGCGCGCGTCGCTCGCTTCTGGTGCGAGGTGCTGGGGTACGTCATACCGCCGCCGCCCGAGGGGTTCGCCACGTGGAGCGATTTCGATCGCACGCTGAAGCCCGAGCACCGGGGTTCAGCGGCCTGCGTCGATCCCACGGGCGTGGGTCCGCGGCTGTTCTTCCAGCGCGTCCCCGAAGGCAAGGTCGTCAAGAACCGGCTGCACCTCGACGTGCGGGTCGCCACCGGGCTCGTGGGGGAGGAACGCGTCGCCGCGCTCGAGGCCGAGTGCGCACGGCTTATCCCGCTCGGCGCGGTACGCCTGGAGCTGCTCGTCGCCGACGGCGACTACGAGTCGTGTCTCCTGATGCAGGACGTCGAGGGCAACGAGTTCTGCCTCGACTGATCCCTTTCGACCGATCCGTCTTGGCTGAGCGGACGCGCCCCCGGCACCCCTGTGCGAACGTGACGTCCGCACAGGGGCGTAGCGGCTCCGGCGTGCGGAACCGGCCTGTCAGCGGCAGGAGTTGCCGAACGCGGGATTCAGCAGCCCGATGATGTCGACGCTGTTTCCGCAGGCGTTGAGCGGCAGGTCGATCGGGGCCTGGAGCACGTTTCCGGAGACCACGCCCGGCGAGTTCTCCGCGACACCGACTGCGTCGGCGCCGGGACCGTCGTCGGCGACCGCGGCTCCCGCGCCGCCGAGGAGGGCGGCAGTGGCCAGGGAGGCGGCGGCTAGAGCGGTACGGATGCGCATGGGAGTCCTTACTTCGGTTGCGTGTGGACATCTACGCCCTCCCCCAGCGACGCGTCGGAGTCACGGGGGAGGCGCGAAAACCACCCGGGAAGCCGACGGAGAACCCACATGCGGGTGAGCGCAGCGAATGATCCCGAACCGCCCCACCCGGAGATCAACGTAGGTTAGGCTCACCTAACATTCCTCTGGACGTACGACCTTGCCCGCCCGGTCCACCCGCCCGGCAGCAGGGCGTCGTCGTTCCTGCCCGCAACGAAGGACCCGTCATGCCCGCAGTGTTCACCGGCCCCCACCGTCGTACGCTTGGCGCCGCCGCGCTCGCCGCCTCCCTCTGCCTGCTGGCCGCGGGGTGCGGAGGCTCGGACAAGGAAGACAAGTCCTCCGGAAAGACCTCGGGAGACGGGGCGTTCCCCGTGACGATCAAGAGCTCGCTCGGTTCGGCGACCATCGAGTCCGAGCCCCGGCGGATCGTCACGCTCGGGCAGGGTTCGGCCGAGACCGCCATCGCGCTCGGCACCGTCCCCGTCGGCGTCGAGAGCTACGCGTGGGGCAGTGACAAGACCGGCTATCTCCCCTGGGTCCACGACGCGGTGAAGAAGTCGGGCAAGGAACTGCCCAAGCAGTTCAAGGGCGGTGAGGAACTCGACATCGAGGCCATCACCGAGCTGGAGCCGGACGTGATCCTCGCGCCGTGGTCGGGCGTCACGCAGAAGCAGTACGACATCCTCAAGGACATCGCTCCCACCGTCGCCTACCCGGACAAGGCGTGGAGCACCGACTGGGACCAGCAGATAGAGATCGTCGCCAAGGCGCTCGGGCAGCCGGAGAAGGCCGAGGACCTCACCGGCAGGATCGACAAGCAGCTGTCCGACGCCGCGGCCACCCGGCCGAAGTACAAGAACGTCAGCTTCTCCTACATCTACACGTCGGGCCCCGGCACCCTCGGCGTGTTCAAGCCCAAGGAGCAGCGCGTCGAGATGCTCTCGAAGCTCGGCCTGAAGGTCGACCCCGTGGTCGACACCTTCAAGGAGACGGAGGGCACCGACTCCGCTCTCATCGGTCTGGAGAACGCCGACAAACTGTCCGGCAGCGACCTGGTCTTCACCTTCTACGCCGACGACAAGACGCGCAAGGAGATCGAGAAGCAGCCCCTCTACGCGGCCATCCCCGCGGTCGACAAGGGCGCTCTCGTGCACAGTACGGACCAGTCGTTCGTGACGGCGTCCTCCATGATCAACCCGCTCACCGTGCCGTACAGCATCAAGCGGTACCAGCCGATGATCGACGCCGCCATCGCCAAGGCCGACAAGTAGTCGCCCAAGTGACCACGAACACCGGCCTGTTGCCGCGCTCCGTCCGCGTACGCCGGCGGAGCGCGGCCCGGCTCTCCCTCGCCCTGACCTTCTCCCTCGCGCTGCTGGCCTGCGCCCTGCTGGCGAGCGTGATGTTCGGCAGCCACAGCAACTCCCCCGGCGACGTCTTCGACGTGCTCGGCGGCGGTGGCGACACCTATCTGCGCACGGTCGTCGAGAGCCGCTACCCGCGCACCGTCCTCGGCGTGCTCGCGGGCACGTGCCTGGCCGTCGCGGGAACCCTGATGCAGGGCATCACCCGCAACCCGCTGGCCGAGCCGGGCCTGTTGGGGATCAACGCGGGCGCTTCGGCAAGCATCGTCGCCGCCACCGCGTACCTGGGCGCGTCCGGACAGAGCGACACCATGTGGTGGGCACTGCCCGGCACGTTCCTGACCGCGCTGGCCGTCCACGCCCTGGGCACGGCGGGCGGCCTCGGCGGTCCCGCCCGGCTCGTGCTGGCCGGGGCCGTGCTCTCCGCGGTGCTCACCGCGTTCATCCAGGCCGTGACGCTGAGCCATCCCAAGGTGTTCGAGACCTACCGCTACTGGGTCGTCGGGGCCCTGGGCGGCCGCGACTTCGACGTCGTCCGGTCGGTGCTGCCCTTCGCCCTGGGCGGTCTCCTCATCGCCGCGCTGCTCGGCCCGCGCCTCAACGCCATGGCGATGGGCGACGACACCGCGACCTCGCTCGGCACCAAACCGCACCAGGTGAAGGCGGCCGGGCTGCTCGCCGCGACCCTGCTGAGCGCCGCGGCCACCGCGGCCGTCGGACCGATCGCGTTCGTCGGCCTGGCCGTACCCCATCTCGTACGGGTCCTGGTGGGCACCGACTTCCGCTTCCAGGTGCTCTTCTCGGCGCTCCTCGGCCCGTCGCTCGTCCTGCTCGCCGATGTCGTCGGACGTGTCCTGCTGCGACCGCAGGAACTCATGGTCGGGGTCGTCACCGCCTTCATCGGCGCTCCGGCCCTGCTGATCGCCGTCCGCAAGATGCGGGGGACCTCATGACCACCACGGACTCCAGGCCGACCCGAACCGCCCGCCGCACCACGCTGCGGATCGGCGGACAGGTAGCGATACCCGTACGCCGCAGGACCGCGGCCGCCGCTCTGCTCATCCTCGTCCTGCTGGCCGTCGCCGCCGTCGCCACCCTTCACCTGGGCCGCCTCGGCATCGAACTCGCCGATCTGCCCTCGGCCTTGACCGGCGACGCGTCCGGCATCGACGCCTTCGTGCTCAACCGGCTGCGCGGGCCCCGTCTCGTCGTCGCGATCGGCACGGGTGCCGCCTTCGGCCTGTCGGGCGCCCTGTTCCAGTCGGTCACCCGCAATCCGCTGGGCAGCCCCGACGTCATCGGCCTGGGCGCGGGTGCGGGAGCCGGTGCCGCCACCGTCGCCCTGCTGTTCCCCGACACGGTCCCCGTCCCCCTGGGGGCGCTCGTCGGGGCGCTGGTCGCCATGGGCGTCGTCTACGTCTCCACGGGCAGCGGGTTCCGCAGTCCAGGACGCCTCGTCGTGGCCGGTATCGGCGTCGCGGCGATCGCCACGTCGCTCACCCAGTACGTCGTCTACTCGATCGAACGCGACAAGGCGACCTCGCTCACCGCGTACATCAACGGAAGCCTCACCGCCCGCTCCTGGGACGACGCCACCACCATCTGGCTCGTCCTCGCGGTGGCGCTCCCCTTGGCCGCCCTGATCGCCCGGCCGCTGGCCATGGGCGAGATGGGCGACGACCTGGCCACCAGCATCGGAGCCGCGCCGGCCCGCACCAAGACGCTCGCCGTCCTGCTGTCCATCGCGCTGTCCGCGGGAGCGGTGAGCGTCGCGGGCCCGATCGCGTTCATCTCGCTGACCGCTCCGCAGATCGCCAAGCGGATCAGCCGCGGCAGCGGACCGCATCTCGTCCTGTCCACGCTCCTGGGCGCGCTGCTCCTGGTCGCGGCCGATCTGACCGCCCAGCAGCTGCCCCTCTTCGACGACCTGCCCGTGGGCATCTACACCCTCGCCCTCGGCGGCGCCTACCTCGGCTACCTCCTTGCCAGGGAGTGGCGCGGGCAGCGCTGAGCGGGGTCCTACAGGTCCACCTGGACGAGGAAGGGACGGCCCGTGCGGTAGCCGTCGGTCAAGGTCTCGGTGAGTTCCCCGGTCGATCCGGCCCGGCCCGCGGGCACGCCCATGGAGTGGGACAGCGCGACGAAGTCCACGGCCGGCCGGTCGAGGTCCATGCCGAGGTGCCGGGGCGGCCGGGGGTCGCGCTGTCGCCAGTTGTCCTTGAGGACCCGGTACTCGCGGTTGTTCGCGACCACGAATCCGATGGGGAGTTCCAGGCGCGCCGCGGTCCACAGGGCCTGCGGGCAGTACATCGCCGCGCCGTCGCCGACGGTGCACAGCACGGCGGCACGGTCGCGCGCCAGACTGACGCCGACGGCCGCGGGCATCGCCCAGCCCAGCCCGCCCGCCACCCACTGGTACTGGTTGGCGCGCCGCAGGTCCAGAGCCGCGCGGATGTGGCGGGCCGCCTGTGGGGCCTCGTCGCACACGATGGCGCCGTCGGGGAGCGTGGCCGCCAACACGCGGGCCAGGGAGGGGAGATCGAGCGCGGGCAGCTCGGGGCCGTGCCGCGACGGGTCCTGCGACGCGTACCCGGCTTCCCCCTCGGAGGGCAGCGAGTCGAGCAACTCACGCAGGGTGGGCCGCAGTTGGCCGTGCAAGGCCATGTCGACGGGAGTGTCGCGCCCCGGCGCCGAGGGGTCTTCGGTGATCTGGGCGACCTGGGTGCGGTCGCTGAGCAGCGGCCCGGGGGCGTACGGATAGTAGAGGGAGAACGGCTGCGCCCCGGCGATGACGACCAGGCGGTACGGGGCAAGGGCCTCGCGGATGCCCGGCACATGGGTGGGCAGGTACCCGCGCCACAGCGGATGCCGCGTGGGAAAGGGGTTGGTGGCGGGCCAGCCGGTGCCCCACACGGGCGTCCCGAGCCGCTCCGCGAGCGCGAGACCCTCGGCGGGCGCGAGGCGCGCGAGTTCGTCGCCGAAGACCAGCGCGATGTCGTCGCGCGGTGTCTCGTTGAGGAGTTTGGCGAGGTCGCCGACGGGGGCCGCGGCGGCGTAGCGGATCGTGGTGCGCCGCGGCGGCGGCGGGCCCACTTCGTCGAGCAGGTTCATCGGCAGGGAGAGGAACACCGGCCCCGCGGGCGGCGCCTGGGCGATGCGGAACGCCTGGTGCAGGGCCGTGCCGAGCTCGGTGCGGGTGCTCACCTCGTGGGACCACTTGACGGTCGCCCGGGCCAGACCCGTCAGATCACCGGCGAGGACGGGTTCGTGGATGAGGTGCCGCAGATCCTGTTGTCCGGCCGTGACCACGAGGGGAACCCGCGCGGCGGCCGCGTTGGTCAGCGCGCCCATGCCGTTGCCGAGCCCGGCGGCCGCGTGCAGGTTGACGAACGCCGGTCGTCCTGTGACGCGTGCGTGGCCGTCGGCCATGGCCACCGCCGACGCCTCTTGCAGCGCGAGCACGTACTGGATGTCGCGCTGGCTCGCCAACCGCTGGATCAGGGGCAGTTCGGTGGTGCCGGGATTGCCGAAGACGTGGCGCACGCCCTCGTCCCTCAGGACGCGGAGCACGAGTTCGGCGCCGGTGATGTCGGTGGACGGGTCGCCGGTGGGGGGTGTGGAGGCGGGGGGTACGGGGGTCGGCATCAGGGCTCCTGATGGTCGTGGGGAGCGGCGGCGGGATAGGTCCCCGCCACGCGCAGGCGCTCGCAGTGTTCGTGCAGGGCGCTCAGGACGTGCAGCATGTGCGCGTCGGTCGCGTGGCCGCGGACGTCGAGCCAGAGCAGCCGGGACGCCTCTCCGGCGGGGAGCGCGTGCAGGCCGAGGATCTCCGCCCGCTCCTGTGTCAGGCACTCCAGGATCCCGGTCAGGGCCCCGGCGGACGCGGTGAGCACCACGCTCGTGACGTCGTTGCCGGTCGGGGCGGGCGGCGCGGCCGTGGGCCGCACGAGAACGAAGCGGGTCACCGGGGTCCGGGCCCGTTCCGGGCACGCGAGAACGCGCAGGCGGTAGTGCTCGGCCGCCTGCCGGGTGCAGATGACGGCTTCGTACGGGGCGTCCGGCCGCAACAGTCCTGCCGCCGAACGGGACGTGGAGGACGTGCTCGTGCGGGCGGCCCGAGGGAGTACGCCGGTGAGCCACCGCTTGGTCTGCGCGAGGGCGTGCGGGTGGCTTGCCACGGTGTCGATGCTGGTGAGGTCCGTGCCAGGGGCCGCGGCCAGCACCCAGTTCACGGGGAGGCGCGCCTGCCCCGCCACGGTCACGCCTTCGGTGGCGGCGAGCGCGAACAGGGTGTCGTGGACCGGCCCCGAGACGCTGTTCTCCAGCGGTACGACGGACTCCTCCGCCACCCCCTCCCCCGGCCCCGCCACGGCCTCCTCCAAGGAGTCCACCGGCAGCAGCTCCGCGCCGGGCGGTCCCGGCCACGCCTCGGCTGCCTGGTGGGACACCGAAGCGGCAGGCCCCAGGAAGGCCCTGCGGGTCCGCCCACGGCCGCGCGCGGCCGTGGGCGCGGGGTCCCTGCCCCGGCACAGCCTCAGCAGGCTCAGGCCGATGTCCCGGCCCGCCGGGCCGAGGCCGTCCAGGTAACGGCCGATGACGACGTTCTCGCGGGTGCTGTCGGTCCGGCAGCCGCCGTGGGCGATGCGGGTCGACTGGACGAGCGCCGAGAACGACACGCGTTCCTTCACGACGCGGATGATCTGCTGGTCGAGCTGGTCCAGACGTCGCCTCGCCAGGGCGACTTCATCGTCTCCGGAATTCTCTTCGTAGGGCATGGTGCGCTCCAGAGTGAACTTCGTGATGCGGTGAGCTTCGGGTTCCCTGGTACGCCGTGGCCACGGGGGCGCAGGAGCGAGGTGTGGCGGCATTCAACGGGCGCCCGCCTAAGGACGGCTGCTACGTAGTGCGCTCGTAGACATCGTGGAATATTCAACTACTAGGCGTCGTTGCAGCCCACTGAAGGAGGCAGACAGTGGAGCAGATCATGGAAATGACCTACTACGACCACGGGACCGCGGCGGAGCGCTGGGAGCGCGCGCGGCAGTTCTTCGACGCCAAGGAGTACGCCACGGCGGCGCGGATCCTCGACGCCCTGGCCGACGAGGTGCCCGAGCAGGTCGCCCCGCGTCTGCTCCTGGCGCGCGCCTACTACCACTCGGCGCAACTGCGGCGCGCCGAGACCGAGTTGCTCAAGGTCGTCGCGCTCGACCCGGTCGAGAGCTACGCCCGACTGATGCTGGGCCGCACCCTGGAGCGCCAGGGCAGGCAGGCGGACGCGACCCCGCACCTGCGGATGGCCGCGGCGCTGAGCGGTGACCTGCCGCAGGTCTGAGCGACAGGTCGACCGGGGCCTCTGGCGGAGGGGCGGGGCGACATCGCCCCGCTCCCGCCGGAGGCCCCTTCGTCATGCCCTGCCGGAGGCCCTTCCGCCGTCCACCGCCCCGGACCCCACCTCGAACCCCAGGGCGGCTCCCCCGCCCGGCCGCGCCTCGGCGAAGACCGTGCCGCCGTGCCTGGTGGCGACCTCCCGCACGATGGAGAGGCCGAGGCCCGAGCCCGGCAGGCCCCTGGCGCCCGGGGCGCGGTAGAAGCGGTCGAAGACGTGGGCCAGGTCGTCGGCGGCGATGCCGGGACCGCGGTCGAGGACCGTGACGCGGCGCCCCTCGACGACGATCTCGATGGGCGCGGTGCCCCCTCGGTCGAACTTGGCCGCGTTCTCCAGGAGGTTGGTGACGGCGCGCTGCAGCGCGGCGGGCCGCCCCTCGAAGACCTGCGGGCCATCGGCCCGCAGGGTGATCGTGCGGCCGGTGCGGCGCCCCGCCACGGCCGCCGCCTCGCGCGCCACGTCGGCGAGCGTCAGCTCCTCGGTCCGCTCGTCGTCCGGACGGCCCGCGGCGAGGTCGACCAACTCGTTGACCAGATCGGTCAGTTCGCGGGACTCCTCGGCCAGGTCGGCGACCAGTTCAGCCCGCGCGCCCGGCGGCAGTTCGTCGATGCGGTGCAGCAGGGAGATGTTCGTACGCAGCGAGGTGAGCGGCGTGCGCAGCTCGTGCCCCGCGTCCTGGACCAGGCGGCGCTGGTCGTCCTCGGCCTTGGCGAGCCGCCCCAGCATGTGATCGAAGGACCGGCCCAGCCTGCCCACCTCGTCGCGCCCGACGACCGGCACCTGGATGTCGACCCGGCCGGTGGCGGCGACGCCCTCCGCCGCGTACGCGAGGCGGACGAGACGTCCGGTGATGCGGCGGGCGAGCCACCAGCCGAAGAGGCCCGCGGAGACCACCACCAGGAGGGCGAAGAGGAGCGTGCGGTCCTGGAGGTCCTTCAGGAGGTCCTCGGTGTCGCTGAACTGCTGCGCCACCTGCACCGCGCCCCTGCCGCCGCCGAGCGCGACCGTCGCCAGGCGGTAGTCCTCGCCGTCGATCTCGATGTCGCGCCGCGCCACCTTGCCCGGCTCCGGGTCGGTCGTGATCGCGCGTTCCGCCGCGTCGACCGGCAGCGCGCGGCTCCCCCGGTCGAGGATCCGGCCGCCCGCCGCGAGCACCTGGACGTCGGCGCGGGTGGGCCTGGTCAGATCGTCGCGCAGCCCGTCGTGGTCGAGGTCCCCGGTGGCGTAGTCCTCGGTGTCCAGGCTCCGGTGGCGGACCTGGGAGCGCAGGTCTCCGACGACCTCGGCGAAGACCGACTGCTGGTCCCTGCGCACCAGTTGTGCCGCCGCGTCGTAGCTGAGCAGGCCGACGAGGAGCGTGACCCCGGCGGCGACCGCCGCGAACGAGGCGGCGAAGGTCGTGCGCAGGCTCGTGCGCGAGCGGCGCGAGCCGCGCGGACCCCGGCGGAAGGAGAAGGCGCGCATGGCCGGGCTCAGGACTCCCTCAGGACGTATCCCACGCCCCGCACGGTGTGGATGAGCGGGGCCGCGCCCGCGACGACGTCCAGCTTGCGGCGCAGGTAGCCGACGTACACCGCGAGGTTCTTGGAGCTGGGCCCGAAGTCGTAGCCCCAGATCCGGTCGTAGATCGCCGTGTGGTCGAGGACGATGCCGGTGTTGCGGGCGAGCAGCTCGAGGAGGTCGAACTCCGTGCGGGTGAGGTCGAGTTCCACGCCGCCGCGCCAGACCCTGCGGGCCCCCGGATCGATCCTGAGGTCGGCCGCCGTGATCAGGTCGGCCGCGGCGGCGGGGGCCTCGTCCCGCTCGGCCGTCTCCTCCGGCGCCGCCGCCCTGCCGAAGGGCGCTTCCCCGTCGACCCGGCGCAGCAGCGCCCGCAGCCGCGCGAAGACCTCCTCGATCTCGAACGGCTTGGCCACGTAGTCGTCGGCTCCCGCGTCGAGCCCGGCGATCCGGTCGGCGGTCTCCACCCTGGCGGTGAGCATCAGGATCGGCGTGCGGTTGCCCTCGGCGCGCAGCACCTGGCAGACCTGGAGGCCGTCGATGCCGGGCATCATCACATCGAGTACGAGGATGTCCGGCGGCTGCCGATGGGCGGTGGCGAGTGCCTGGATGCCGTCCGCGACGGCCGTGACCTCGTACCCCTCAAGGGTCAGCGCGCGCTCGACGGCATGGCGGATGGCGCGGTCGTCCTCGGCGAGCAGCACGGTGTGGGGCATCCGACCAGTCTGCCAAGCCGACCGGGCCCTGCCGCCCTCCGGGGGCCGAGGGGTCCTCTTCTCACCGGGCTCTCACCCGCGTTCTTACCCGTCTCTCACCGTCGGCGGTCCTCCGGCTTACCCCGCGGTGCCAGGGTGACCGGATCACCGCTCCACCAGGGGGAAAGCACCACATGAAGGTCGTCTTTCTGCTGCACAACGCCTACGGCGTCGGCGGCACCATCCGCACCACCCTCAACCTCGCTGCCGCCCTCGCCGACCGGCACGAGGTCCAGGTGGCCTCGCTGTCGCGGCACCGCGAGGCGCCGCGCTTCACGGTGGATCCGCGCATCACGCTGGTACCGCTCGTGGACACCCGGGTGGGCGGTTCGGACATGGCGGACCCGCTGTTCGCCGAGCCCGCGACGGTCTTCCCCGAGGCCGACAAGCGCCATCACCAGTACACGCGCCTGCACGACGTGCGCGCGGAGCGCTTCCTGCGCGGCTGCGACGCGGACGTCGTCATCGGCACCCGTCCCGGGATCAACGTCTATCTCGCGCGCTTCGGTCCGCGCAGGGCGCTGCGCATCGCCCAGGAGCACCTGCGCCACGACGCGCACAGCAAGCGGCTGCGGGCCGTCCTCGCCCGCCACTACCGGGGGCTCGACGCTGTGGTGACCACCACGGAGGCGGACGCGGCCGTCTACCGGAAGCGGATGCCGCTGCCCGGGGTCCGGGTCCTGGCGGTGCCCAACATCGTGCCCGCTCCCGCCGAGGTGCCCGCGGAGGGTTCGGCGAAGGTCGTCGCTGCCGCGGGGCGTCTGGTGCCGGGCAAGCGGTTCGATCTGCTGGTGGAGGCGTTCTCGGCGGTCGCGGCGCTGCACCCCGACTGGGAGCTGCGGATCTACGGCGGCGGCCCCGCGCGGGCGGGCCTCCAGGAGATGATCGACGGGCTCGGGCTCGGCGCGCACGTCACGCTCATGGGGGTGCGCTCGCCGATCGAGAAGGAGTTCAGGAAGGCGTCCCTGGTCGCCTCCGCGTCCGATGCCGAGTCCTTCGGCATGACGCTCGTCGAGGCGATGCGCTGCGGGGTGCCGGTGGTCAGCACCGACTGCCCGCTGGGGCCCGCGGAGATCATCGAGGACGGGCACGACGGCCGCCTCGTGCCGACCGGCGACGGCCACGCGCTCGCCAAGGCGATCGTGGAGCTGATCGAGGACGCGCCCCGGCGCCGGGAGATGGGCAAGGCCGCGCTGCGCAGCGCCCACCGCTTCGATCCGGAACCGATCGTACGGCGGCACGAGGCCCTCTTCGCCGAGCTGCGGGCGACGCGGCACGGGCGCGCGTTCCGGCGCGCCCGTGCCGGGGTGCGGGCCTGGGCGGGGGCCCGCGTGCGTGCGGTGCGCCGCGGCTACAGGTCCGCCCTGGCCCGCCGGGCGCCCGCCGCCTGACGCGGGCGCCGCCCCGCTCACGCGGCGCGGCGCCCGCGTCGACTCCGACGAGGTCGACTCAGACGAGTTCGGGCTGCGGTTCCGGCTTGAGGGCCGGTACGGCCTTCGGCTCCCACACCCTGTTGAGCCGCATGTAGCCGTATATCACCGAGACCATCGACAGGATGATCAGCGGGCCGAAGAGCCACGGGTAGTCGGCCATCTGCGCGGGCAGGTAGCGGTACGAGACCAGGAGCGCGGTGAAGACGACCGCGCCGTGGGCGACCAGCTGGACGTTCGACCGCTCCCAGCCTCGGTCGTACGCGCGCAGGGCGGACTCGATCGTGAGCGTGAACACCACACCGGCGACGATGTCCGCGCCGTAGTGGTAGCCGAAGCCCAGCGTCGCGCCGAGCGTGGCGATCAGCCAGAACGTGCCGCCGTACCGCAGCACGCGCGGGCCTCTGCGGGAGTGGATGAAGATCACGGTGGCCCACGCGGTGTGCAGGCTCGGCATGCAGTTGCGCGGGGTGATCTCGTTGAACGGCATGTGCTGCGGGAGGTTCATCGGCGGCGGGGTGTCCGGCCACAGGTTGGCCACCGCCCACTGTCCGCCGTCGCCGCCGTACGCGAAGATCGGTCCGACCACCGGGAAGATCATGTAGATGCCGGGGCCGAGCAGGCCGATGACCAGGAAGGTCCGCACCAGGTGGTGGGTCGGGAAGCGGCGCTCCTTGGCCACGTTGCGCAGTTGGTAGACCGCGACGGCGACCGCGGCCACCGCGAGCTGGATGTAGACCCAGTCGAGGACGTGGGAGCCGACGGGTCCCGTGGCCCTGATGATCCGGCCCACCACCCACGAGGGGTTGCCGAGCGCGTGATCGGCGGTCGCCACGTACTGGTCGAGCACCAGGGGGCGGGTCTTCGAGGTGATGAGCAGCCAGGTGTCACCGGTCTTGCGGCCCGCGACGAGCAGCAGTCCCAGGCCGACGCCCTTCAGGAGCAGCATGCGTTCGTTGCCGGTGCGCCGCGTGACGGCGATGACCGCGCAGGCGATGATCACCCACAGCGCGCCGTTGCCGAACATCATCTTGGCGTCGACCGCCCAGCGCACCAGGAAGAAGACGACGTCTATGCCGACCGCGACGCCGATGGCGATGAACCGTTCGCGCCAGGTCAGCACGACCATCATCAGCCCCATGCTGGCGTACAGCAGCGGCCCGGACTTGGGCGCGAAGATCACCTCGCGCGCCTGGTTGGTGATCGGTCCGGGCACGCCGTAGTGCCGTGCGGCGATCTCCAGCGCGACCATGAACCCGAGGGCCACGACGGCTGCCACGGTCCACAGGATCACTCGCGGCCTGCGCAGCGCGGCGAGCATGTTTCTGCTGTCTTTTCGCGAAGGGTTCCGCGGTGCTCTAGATATCAATTCCATGACCGATTTGTTAGTTTTTGGGAAATGGCTCACTTTTTGCGCTAGATAGCATGGATTTCTAGTGCTGTACGGCGATCTGGGCGATCGTTGTGAGTTCGATCATGTTATCGGAGCCATGCGGGTGGAATTCGCCGGTTGCGTCAGGTGAGATGCCCCACACATTCGCCTCGCAGAAGCAACCCCCAAGAGATGACGCGGGCACGAAGATCGTGTTCGGTCGCCGAATCGCACGCACGGATCACCCCGGCGACACCGGCCAAGGGGTTGACCAGCGCCCCTGTGGCACCACCCGGGACGATGAGGAGACGCAGTGGACGGCGCAGTGGGCAGCATCGGGATCATCGGCGTGGGCGAGCTGGGCCGAGCCTTCGTGGAGGGACTGAGCGACGGGGTCGCGGACGCTCCCGAGATTCATCTCTCGCCGAGGGGCGCCCGCACGGCCGCCGAGCTGGCCCGGCGGTATCCGAACGCGCGGGTGTGCGCCGACAACCAGGACGTGGTGGACCGCTCCCGGCTGGTGATCATCGCGGTCCGTCCCCAGGACCGCGCGGCCCTCGCCGGACTCCGCGTCGACGCCGACAAGATCGTGGTCAGTGCCGTGGCCGGGGTCGCCATCGACGAGCTGCGCAGGACGCTCGGCACCGACGCCCCGGTGGTGCGCACCATCCCGCTGCCCACCGTGCGCGAGCGCCGCTCCGTCACCGTGACCTGTCCCTCGCACCCGGCCGTCGACACCCTCTTCGACCGCCTCGGCGGGGCGCTGCCCGTCGCGGACGAGGCGGACTTCGGCGTCTTCTCCACCCTGACGGGCACGCTGACCACCCACTACGCGTACCTGGCCACGCTCGCCGACTGGGCGGCGCGCCAGGGCATCCCCGCCGAGGAGGCCGCCCGCTATGTCCGCGGCCTCTTCCAGGGCGTCGGGCGCTCCCTGGGCGACGACACCCGCTCGCTCACGCAGCTCGCGGGCGACCACGAGACCCCGAAGGGCAGCAACGAGCGCATCCGCACGACGTGGTTCGACGCGTCGAATTCCGCGTCCCTGACCGCGGCGCTCGACGGCCTGCTGAACCATCTGAGGTAGCCGCGTACGTCAGAGCCACAGGGCCTCGGCGACGGCCACCCCGACGAAGGCAGCGCCGAGGCCCGCGGCGACGCTGCCGACCGCGTTGGCCACCGCGGAGAACCCCGCGCCCTCCTCGGCCAGGCGCAGCGTCTCGTACGAGAAGGTCGAGTACGTCGTGAGGGCGCCGCACAGGCCGGTGCCGAGGAGGAGCTGGGTGTGCGGGGAGGCGGCGCCCGCCGCCACCGCTCCCGTGACGACGCCGAGGATCAGACAGCCCACGACGTTCACGGTGAGGGTTCCCCAGGGGAAGGCCGTGCCCTGCCGGGCCTGCACCGCCCGGTCCGTCAGATAGCGCAGCGGGGCGCCGATCAGCGCGCCCGCGACGACGAGCAGCCAGTTCATCGCCCCCTCCCCTCGGTGAGGCGGCGAGTCAGGCGGCGCGTCACCCGCACCGCGCCCCATACGGCGGCCACGGCCGCGAGCAGCGTCAGGGCGAGGTAGGCCAGGCCCGTGCGGGCGTAGCCGCCGCTGAGCAGACGCTCGATGTCCACCGTGTACGTCGAGAACGTGGTGAAGCCGCCGAGCACCCCCGTGCCGAGGAAGGGCCGCACCAGACGGTGGGGCGTCCACACTTCGGTGACGAGGACCATCAGGACGCCGATCAGCGCGCAGCCGACGGCGTTCACCGCGAGGGTGGCCCAGGGGAAGCCGCCGGGGGCCACCGGCCAGTGGAGCGACGCGGCGTAGCGGGCACTGGCGCCGATCGCGCCGCCGACGGAGACCGCCGCGAGGACGCCGCCCTGCCCGCGCGTCAGCCCGCCCCGCTCCGCGGGCACGGACAGGTCGACGTCGGGGTCCATGGGTGCGTCCACCGCCGCGGGCCGCGGGTCTTGCCTGGGCATGTGCCTCCTACTCGCGTCGCCCGTGCCCGGGCGCACTCGTTCGCAAGTAGGGACCGTCGGCGGCGTGCGTGCCGCGGTTCGGGTACGGCGGGCCCCACCGCCGCGCGGCGCCCGGTGGGGAGCGCCGCTCGCTCCAGGCTAGCCGCTCAGCCCCGGTACGTCTCAAGCAGCCGCAGCCACACCTCGCTGATCGTCGGGTAGGAGGGGACCGCGTGCCAGAGGCGGTCGATCGGGACCTCGCCCGCCACCGCGACGGTCGCCGAGTGGATGAGTTCGCCCACGCCCGGGCCGACGAACGTGACGCCGAGGAGGACCTCGCGGTCGAGGTCGACGATCATGCGCGCCTTGCCCCGGTAGCCGTCGGCGTAGAGGCCCGCGCCCGCCACGCCCGACATGTCGTAGTCGACCGCCCGGACGCGGTGGCCCGCCGCCTCCGCCTCGGCGAGGGTCAGGCCCGCCGACGCCGCCTCGGGGTCGGTGAAGACGACCTGGGGGATCGCGGCGTGGTCGGCGGTGGCCGCGTGGGCGCCCCAGCGGTCGATCTCCAGGAGCGGCACCCCCTGGGCGCGGGCGGCGATCGCGGCGCCCGCGATGCGGGCCTGGTACTTGCCCTGGTGGGTGAGGAGCGCGCGGTGGTTCGCGTCGCCCACCGCGTACAGCCAGTCGCTGCCCTCGACCCGCAGGCTCTCGTCGACGGGCAGCCACGAGCCGGGTTCGAGGCCCACCGTCTCCAGGCCGATGTCGTCGGTGCGCGGCGCGCGGCCCGTGGCGAACAGGATCTCGTCGGCTTCGAGGGTCTCGCCATTGTCCAGGGTCGCCCGCACCGTGCCGTCCTCGCGGCGCACGGCCGTCACGGACACGCCGTCGCGGACCCGCGCGCCCGCCTCGGTGAGCGCCTCGCGCACCAGCTCACCGGCGAAGGGCTCCATGCGGGGCAGCAGGCCGCCGCCGCGCACCAGGACCGTCACCTCGGAGCCGAGCGCCTGCCAGGCCGTGGCCATCTCCACGGCGACGACTCCCCCGCCCACCACGAGCAGGCGCCCCGGCACCCGGTCCGCGCTGGTCGCCTCGCGGCTGGTCCAGGGCTTGACGTCGGCGAGCCCCGGCAGGTCGGGCAGCGCCGCGCGGGTGCCGGTACAGACGGCGACCGCGTGGCGGGCCTCCAGGGTGCGCTCGGTGCCGTCCTGTCCGGTGACCGTGACCTTGCGGGTGCCCGCGATGCGACCGTGCCCTCGGTACAGGTCGACGCCGACGCCCTCCAGCCAGCCGACCTGGCCGTCGTCCTTCCAGTGCGAGGTGTAGTCGTCGCGGTGGGCGAGCACCTCCGCCGTGTCGAGGGGGCCCTGCGCGGCCTGCCGCAGGCCGGGGGTGCGGCGGGCGTCGGCGCGGGCGATCACGGGGCGCAGCAGGGCCTTGCTCGGCATGCACGCCCAGTACGAGCACTCCCCGCCCACGAGTTCGCTCTCCACGATCGCGGCGCTGAGCCCGTTGGCCCTGGCCCGGTCCGCGACGTTCTCCCCCACGGGGCCCGCTCCGATGACTACTACGTCGTACGTGATGGCATCCGTCATAAGCACAGTCTCTCCGCAGGTGTGCGCCGTGGCCACACGGGTACGCGCGCGGAACGCCCCCGGTGTCGCGCGCGGGAACTCCCGCGCGTGGGACGGTCGGAATACGTCCGTCCCACCGGCGGTTGTGCACAGCGGCTACGCCCGATATCAGGAAGTAGGGAAACACCATGAGCAGCTCGACCGTGGAGCTCACCAAGGAGAACTTCGACCAGACGGTCACGGACAACGGATTCGTCCTGATCGACTTCTGGGCGTCGTGGTGCGGGCCGTGCCGTCAGTTCGCCCCCGTCTACGAGAAGGCGGCGGAGGACAACCCCGACCTGGTCTTCGCCAAGGTCGACACGGAGGCCCAGCCCGAGCTGGCCGCCGCGTTCAACATCCAGTCCATTCCGACCCTGATGATCATCCGTGATCAGGTCGCGGTGTTCGCCCAGCCCGGCGCGCTCCCCGCCGAGGCTCTTACGGACGTCATCGGGCAGGCCAGGAAGCTGGACATGGACGAGGTCCGCCGCCAGGTCGCCGAGGAGCAGGCCAAGCCGCAGGAGCAGTGAGCCGGGACCGGAGCGTCAGCTCGACTCGCGGTGCACGACGTCCGCTCCGAGGACGTCGTGCACCTCGGGTTCGGCCCCCGGGTCCCGCACCACGCGGTCGACGAGTTCGGCCAGGCTGCGCCCGGACGGCAGCTCGATGCGGACGGTGCTGAGCCGGGGGCGCAGGAGTCTGCCGAGCATCAGGTCGTCGGAGCCGATGACGGCCGTGTCGCCCGGCACGTCGATGCCTTCGTCCTGCAACGCCCGCATCAGCAGCATCGCGTACTCGTCGTTGTACGCGAAGACGGCGTCGACGCCGAGGTCGCGCCAGCGTGCCGCGAGCCGCGCGGCCGATTCCTCGCTGTAGGCGAGGGAGAGTTCGGTGACGGCGGCGCTCGTGCTCCCCGCCGCCTCGACCGCCTCGCGCATGCCCTGCACGCGCGGCTGCCAGAACATCTCGAGCCCGGCCTCCGCCGGGACTATCGCGCCGATGCGGCGCCGCCCGCGCGCTAGGAAGTGCAGGGCGGCGGCCTCGCCCACCCTGCGTCCGTCCATCAGGAGCGCGTGCGCGCCCTCCACCCGCTGCGGTCCGAGCGTGAAGACCGCCTTGGCGCCCGAGCGCTTGAGGACCGTCACGCCCCGGGGCCCGAGCGCGGACGCGTCGGGCGCGAGCACGGCAACCGGACGCAGCTCGGCCCAGGCGCGCGCGGCGTCCTCGCCGGTCATGCCGAGGCTCGCATACTGCACGACGGTGTAGTCCAGGCGGCTGAGCGCCCACTGCAGCTCATTGAAGAACTGGCTGAACAGGAGTCCCATCGGGATCTCCGACGTGGGCATGAGCACCATGCGGCTGTGCCCGGCGCGCAGGCTGCGGGCGGCGGCGTGCGGGACGTACCCCAGTTCCCTGGCCGCATCGTGCACGCGGCGGCGGGTGGGCTCGCTGATGCGGACGGCGCTGGCGTTGTTGAGGACGTACGAGACGGTGGCGCGGGAGACCCCCGCCAGGCGTGCGACGTCGGCGCTCGTCGGCACGGAGCGCTGCGCTGGCTGCTGGTTCGGTATCTGCACCATGACATGGGCATCTTCGCAGACCGGGAAGGGGCGCCCGCAGGCGGGCGGCGGGGCGTGGTCGGGCGGAGCCGGGCGCGCAACTTCCCTGGGCGCGTTCCCCGTTGGCCTACTCGCCGGTTAACGTGCGGGCACCCGTCGTCGACCGAAGGTGCCCCCCACATGACTGCCGACCGTGCCGATGGCCTGGCGCGCACCGCCCGCGCGCTGGCCGAGGGAGAGGTGTCCTCGCGTGCGCTGACCGAGCGGACGCTGGCCAGGATCGAGGCGGCGCAGCCCGTCCTCAACGCCTTCAAGCTGGTGCGGGCCGAGGCCGCGCTCGCCGAGGCGGACGCCGCCGACCGGGAGTTGGCGGCGGGCGGCCCCTTTCCCGGGCGGCCGCTGCTCGGGGTGCCGCTGGCCGTGAAGGACGACATGGACATCGCGGGCGAGCCGACCGCGTTCGGGTGCAGGGGCGAGTTCCCGCCGAAGCTGCGGGACTCGGAGGCGGTACGCCGGCTGCGGGCTGCCGGGGCCGTGCTCGTCGGCAAGACGAACAGCTGCGAGCTGGGGCAGTGGCCGTTCACCGAGGGGCCCGGGTTCGGTGACACCCGCAATCCGTGGAACTCCTCTCACACGCCCGGTGGTTCCTCGGGCGGCTCGGCTGCCGCGGTGGCCGCGGGGCTGGTGCCCGCCGCGCTCGGCTCGGACGGCGCGGGCTCGGTGCGCATCCCCGCGGCCTGGACGCATCTGGTGGGGATCAAGCCGCAGCGCGGGCGGATATCGACGTGGCCGTGGGCCGAGGCGTTCCAGGGCATCACGGTCAACGGCCCGCTGGCGAGGACCGTCGCGGACGCCGCCCTGCTCCTGGACGCGGCGAGCGGCAACCACGCGGGGGACCTGCACCGGCCGCCCGCCGTGCGCGCCGCGGAGGCGGCGACGCGCGATCCGGGGCGGCTGCGCGTCGCGCTCTCCCTGCGCATGCCGTTCACGGCGACGGCCAAGCGGCTGCACCCCGTGGTGCGGGACCGGGTGGTGGCGCTCGCGGAGCGGCTCGCCGCGCTCGGGCACGACGTGTCGGCGGCCGATCCGCGCTACGGGCAGATCGGGCTCGCCTTCGTGCCGCGCGCCACGGCGGGCATCGCCGAGTGGACACGGCACGTCCCCGATCCTTCGCTCCTGGACCCGCGCACGCGTGAAGCCGCCCGCATGGGGCGGCTCTTGGGCGGCGCCCCGTTGAAGCTGGCCCGGCGCGCCGAGGCGGCGCTGCACCGCAGGGTGGGCGCCGTCTTCTCGGCGTACGACGTGGTGATCGCGCCGACGACGGCCACTCCCCCGCCGCGCGTCGGCACCCTGGCCACCATGAACGGCTGGCGCACCGACCGGGCGATGATCGCGGCCTGCCCGTACGCGTGGCCGTGGAACGTCCTCGGCTGGCCGGGCGTCAACGTGCCCGCGGGACACACACCCGGCGGCCTCCCGGTGGGCGCGCAGCTGCTCGGGCCCGCGGGCAGCGAGCCGCTCCTGATCTCGCTGGCCGCCCAACTGGAGGACGATCAGCGCTGGTACGAGCGGTGGCCCACGCCGGTCCCCGACTCGGCACCGGCGCCGTGAGGCGGTTCAGCCGCGCGCGAGGACCCGCCAGAGCGCCGGGTCCTCGAAGCCGAGTGCCCACAGGACGGTGTTGGTCACCCGGTGCCTGCGCAGTGCGGGCAGGTGCGCGGCGGTGCCCCGCGCGTCCTGGTACCAGACCGTCCGGCGTGTCCCGCCTTCCTCGTACGTGAAGTGGGGCGTGCGGGACGCGGGGTCGATGCGGTAGGGGGCGCCGACCTTGCGGCGCAGGGCCTCCGCCTCGACGGAGGTGACGTGCCTGGCCCGGTCCCGCTTGCCGACGGCCCAGTCCCAGCCGTAGGCGGGCAGCCCCATCTCCAGCTTGCGGCGCGGCACTTCGCGGGTGGCGCGGCGCAGGATGTCCTCGTACCAGGCGGGTGTGGAGAGCGGTCCCGGGCGGCCCTCGGCCCAGTGCAGGTTGTACGCCATGACGCGCAGCCGGTCGGCGGCCCTGCCGAGCCGCTGGTAGTCCCAGACGCGGCCGGTGCCCGCGGTCTTCGGGGAGACCGTGATGACGCACTGTTTGCGCAGGGCGTGCAGGCGGCGGCAGAGGTCGGTGACCATCGTGGCGTAGCCGTCGCGGACCTTCTTGTACGCGGCGTCGCCGGTCGGCGCGATGGTCTCGTAGTCGAGGTCGAGGCCGTCGTAGGCGCCCAGGCGCACGGTTCTGAGCAGTTCCTTGATGTGGGTGGCGCGGTGGCCCGGATCGGTGACGACGGCGGCGAGGGCGCCGGGTGCCATGGTCTCCATGACGGTGGGCACGACCTTGATGCCCGCCCGGTGCAGTCCGTCCACGACACGCCGGTCGCCCGCGCCGGAGTGCGCGGCGACACGCCCGGCGGACTTGGCCTGGTACCAGAAGGGGCTGACGGTGTGCAGCTGGTCCTTGTGGCGCAGGGCGCTCTTGAAGGCGGCGTCCTGGTTCCAGTAGGGCAGCCAGGCGGAGGCGGTGCGCAGCGGCGGGGCGGCGTGCGCGGGTGGGGGCGAGGGCGGGGACGAGCCGGTGGCGGCGGGAACGGCGGCGAGCGCGGAGCCCGCCACGGCGAGGACGACGAGGACCCGGGAGCGGCGTGTGTGTCGAAGCGGCATGCACCGAGCCTGCGGGTCATCCGGCGGACCCGCTCTGCGGATTGGGCCGGTCAGGTCCTACGGTGACCCGTGTGACTGCTTCCATCGATGATCCGCACATGTCCGCCTCGCCGGGACGCTCCGGCACCACCGCGACCACCGAGGTCGCGCCGCACCAGGTGGGCCGCGTCCGCACCGAGTACGCGCCGGAGCACGACGGCGACCCCGATCCCGGCGAGATCGTCTGGACGTTCGTGCCCTTCGAGGAGAACGACGGGCGCGGCAAGGACCGTCCGGTTCTCGTGGTCGCCCGCGAGGCGTCGGGCACGCTCCTGGCCGTGCAGCTGTCGAGCAAGCGCCACGACGGCGAGGGCGACTGGGTGCCGATGGGCACAGGGCCGTGGGACCGTGAGGGACGCGAGTCGTGGGTGGACGTCGACCGGGTGCTCCGGGTGCACGAGCGGGGCATGCGGCGTGAGGCGTGCGCGCTCGACCGGATGCGGTTCGACCTCGTCGTACGCCGTCTGAGGGAGCGTTACGGCTGGCGTTGACCCGCCGGGCCCACGTCCGCGAACGCCGTCTCGAAGGCGCCTCGGGTCACCGCGCCCTTCGTACGGTCGAGCACCCCGAAGACGACGTGCGCGAAGTGTCCGTGGAAGCGGCCGCCCGGGCCGAGCAGTTCCTTGAACGCGTTCGCGACGTGGGCCGGGTCGTTCATGAAGACGCCGCAGCCCCACGCGCCGAGCACCAGACGGCGGTGGCCTTGGGCGGCGGCCGTCTCCAGGACGCGCTCCGCGCGGGCCGCGACGGCCGCGGGGATCAGCGCGGCGCGCTCGGGCGCCTGACGCCTGATCACTCCGGCGTTCGGCGCGGCGGAGGTGAGGAAGCCGACCGTGTACGGCGTGTCGAGCAGGGCTCCTCGGTCGTCGCGGAAGACGGGGACGCCCGGCGAGTACACGACGCGGTCGCTGTAGAAGGGGTCGCGCTCGGCGCGGTGGTGGTCGTAGAACGCGCGGGCCCGCAGCTGGCAGGTGTACAGCGCGGAGGCGCGGCACAGTGCCTCCTCCTGGGCCTGGGCGCCGTTGAGGTAGCCGCCGCCGGGATTGCGCGCGGAGGCGAAGTTGAGCACCGCGACCGGGGAGTCCTCGGCGCCGACGAGCCTGCGGGCGGCCTCCAGGCTGCTCTCGGCCGTGACCTCGAAGCGCGTGGACACGGGCGGGCGCGGCGGGACGTCCACCGGTCCCGGACCGAAGATCCGGGTTCCCTCGCGGGCCGCGGCCACGGCGTCGGCGATCGCCACCGTGCGGCCGCTCCCCGTGGTGTACTCCCCCGCCGCGACGATCTGTTCCGTCTCCTGCGCCTGTGCGCGCAGCCGGGCGCTCATGTCCGTGCCCCGTTGTCGTTCATGAACGCATGGTGAGCTCCGCGTGGCGGGCGGCACAACTCAATTCCCGGTGCGAAAACGGCCTTAGGGGCACTCTTGTGCGAACGCCCCTGAGGGTTTTGGGTATAGCGAGCACCATCGACAGGAAGGATCCCCGGCATGCCAGAGGGAGACTGTACGCACCACGACACACCAGCGCGTACCAGGGCCCTGGACACGGTGACCGAGGCCGAGGTGGAGGCGCTGGTCCGCGGCATCTGCTTCAAGACCGGGCCGCCTCGCACCACCGGTGTCGAACTGGAATGGCTCGTCCACGAACCGGGACTGCCCCACAAGCCCGTTCCCACCGCCCGCCTCGAAGCGGCCTATGCCGCACTGCGGGCCCTGCCCCTGCACTCGCTCATCACCGTCGAACCCGGCGGGCAGCTGGAGCTCAGCTCGCTTCCCGCCTCGTCCCTGATGGAGTGCATCTCGGCCATGCGGGCCGATCTCCGCGTCGTCCGTGACGCGTTGTGTTCCCACCGGCTCACCCTCAGCGGCTTCGGCGCCGACCCGTGGCGGCCACCGGCCAGAATCCTGCACGAGCCGCGCTACGACGCCATGGAGTCCTGCTTCGACAGGGCAGGTCCTTCCGGCCGCCGCATGATGTGCTCGACGGCGTCCGTGCAGATCTGCCTGGACGCCGGACACGAGGAGCCGGGGCCGCTCGGCTACGCGCGGCGCTGGCGCCTCGCGCACCTGCTCGGGCCCGTCCTGGTCGCCGCGTTCGCCAACTCGCCGCTCCAGGAGGGCCGCGGCACCGGCTGGCGCTCCACCCGGCAGGCCATCTGGGCGGGCATCGCCCCGGGCAGGTCGGGGGCGCCACCGCTCGACGGCGAGCCCCGTGAGACCTGGACCCGGCACGCGCTCGACGCGCCCGTCATGTGTGTCAGAGACCTCGACGACAGCACGGGACACACCGCCTGGCCCGTGCCGGAAGGTCTCACCTTCCGTGCCTGGACCCGTTCGAGAGCGCCGAGGGCGCCCACCCGCGAGGACCTCGACTACCACCTGACCACGCTGTTCCCGCCGGTGCGCCCGCGCGGCCACCTGGAACTGCGCATGGTCGACGCGCAGCCCGGCGAGGACGGCTGGATCGTGCCGCTCGCCGTCACCGCCGCGCTCTTCGACGACCCGGAGGCCGCCGAGACCGCCTACCGCGCGGTCAAGCCCCTCGCGGAGCGGGCCGCACCACCGGGCTCGCCCGCCGCGCCGCAGAGCCCGCTCTGGCTGGACGCGGCGCGTCACGGTCCGGCCGACGCCGAGCTGCGCGAGGCGGCCGTCGCCTGCTTCGCCGCGGCGGCCGACGCGCTGCCCCGGATGGACGTGAGCACGGACGTCCGGGACGCCGTCGTCACCTTCGGCGATCAGTACGTGGCGCGCGGCCGCTGCCCCGCCGACGACCTCCTGGACTCACTGCGCCACAGCGGTGCGCCCGGCTCCCGCTCCCTTGACCACACGCCTCACGGCACACCCGGGAAGGACGCCCGCCGATGACAGGGCCCACCGCCGACCCCGAAGACCTGCGGGAGCGCGCGCACGCCGCGCTGCTCGCCGCCAGGGACCGCACCAATCTGCTCACCACCTGTGTCGAGGACACCGAACTCACCGCGCAGCACTCGCCGTTGATGTCGCCCCTGGTCTGGGACCTGGCACACATCGGCAACCAGGAGGAGCAGTGGCTGCTGCGCGCGGTCGCCGGGCGCGACGCCATGCGGCCCGAGATCGATCCGCTGTACGACGCCTTCGAGCATCCCCGCGCCGAGCGCCCCGCCCTGCCGCTGCTCGCGCCCGCCGAGGCCCGCCACTACGCGGCCGAGGTGCGCGGGCGCGCGCTCGACGTCCTGGAGCGGACACCGCTGCGCGGCACTCCGCTCACCGACGCGGGGTTCGCGTTCGGCATGATCGCGCAGCACGAGCAGCAGCACGACGAGACGATGCTGATCACGCACCAGTTGCGCGCGGGCCCGACGGCGCTCACCGCGCCCGACCCCGCACCGCTCGAAGCGCCCTTCGCCGGGCCCGCCGAAGTCCTGGTCCCCGGCGGCCCGTTCACCATGGGCACCTCGACCGAGCCATGGGCCCTGGACAACGAACGCCCGGCCCACCACCGTCTCGTACCGCCCTTCTTCATCGACACCACACCGGTGACGAACGCCGCCTACCTGCGTTTCGTCGAGGACGGCGGCTACGACCAGGAGCGCTGGTGGGCGCCGGAGGGCTGGGCGATGGTCCGTCAGAACCGGCTCACCGCACCGCTGTTCTGGCGCCGCGAGGGCGGACAGTGGCTGCGCCGGCACTTCGGGAGGGTGGAGCAGGTGCCGCCCGACGAGCCGGTCCTGCACGTCAGTTGGTACGAGGCCGACGCCTTCGCGCGCTGGGCCGGGCGGCGGCTGCCCAGCGAGGAGGAGTGGGAGAAGGCCGCCAGGTACGACCCGTCATCCGATCGCTCCATGCGCTATCCGTGGGGCGACGCGGACCCCACGCCCGAGCGGGCCAACCTGGGCCAGCGACATCTGCGGCCCGCCCCCGCGGGGAGCTACCCGGCGGGTGAATCACCTCTCGGCGTACGCCAGTTGATCGGCGACGTGTGGGAGTGGACCTCCAGCGGCTTCCTGCCCTACCCGGGCTTCGCCGCGTTCCCCTACCGCGAGTACTCGGACGTGTTCTTCGGCGGCGACTACAAGGTGCTGCGCGGCGGCGCCTTCTCCGTCGACGCGGTGGCCTGCCGGGGCACGTTCCGCAACTGGGACCACCCGGTGCGGCGGCAGATCTTCGCCGGGTTCCGCACGGCACGCGACGTCGCTCCCTGTGCCGGTCCCGAGGGAGCTGCCTGATGTGCCGTCACCTCGCCTTCCTCGGCCCGCCCGAGCCGCTCGGGGGCCTGCTCGTGGAGCCCGCGCATGGCCTGTACCGCCAGTCCTGGGAGCCCCGGCGCCAGCGCCACGGCACCGTCAACGCCGACGGCTTCGGCGTGGGCTGGTACGCCGAGGGCGATCCGGTGCCCGCCCGCTACCGCCGCGCGGGGCCCATCTGGGGCGACCAGTCCTTCGCCGACCTGGCCAGGGTCGTGCGCACCGGGGCGCTGCTCGGCGCGGTGCGGGACGCGACCCTCGGGGGCGCGGACGGGGAGGCAGCGGCCGCCCCTTTCACCGCGGGGCCCTGGCTGTTCAGCCACAACGGCGCGATCGCGGGCTGGCCGCGCTCCCTCGCGTCCCTCGCCGCCCGCCTTCCGGCCGCCGAGCTGCTCTCGATGGAGGCGCGCTGCGACTCCGCGCTGGTGTGGGCGCTCGTGCTGCACCGGCTGCGGGCCGGTGACGAGGAGGGCCAGGCCCTCGCCGACACCGTCGCCGAGGTCGCGGAGGCCGCCCCCGGATCGCGCCTCAACCTCCTGCTCACCAACGGCGACACGATCGCCGCGACCGCCTGGGGCGACACCCTCTGGTACCTCGCGGAGCCCGACCGCCGCACCGTCGTCGCCTCAGAGCCCTACGACGACGATCCGCACTGGCGCGAGGTGCCCGATCGCACCCTGCTCGCCGCAAGCCGCACCGACGTACTGCTGACACCGCTCAAGGAGCCCACCGCGTGAGCCCGTTCCTCCTGACCAGGACCCTGCCCGAGGACGCCACCGACGCCGCGCTGCGCGCCGACGTACTGCACGGCCTGACCCGCACCCCCAAGACCCTGCCGCCCAAGTGGTTCTACGACGCACGCGGCAGTGCCCTCTTCGAGGAGATCACCACCCTGCCCGAGTACTACCCGACGCGCGCCGAGCGCGAGATCCTGGTCGCCCGCGCCGCCGAGATCGCGGAGGTCACCGGCGCGCGGACGCTGATCGAACTGGGTTCGGGCTCCTCGGAGAAGACCCGTCACCTCATCGACGCCATGGCCACCCTGCACACCTACGTCCCCGTGGACGTCAGCGAGAGCGCGCTGACCGGGGCGGCGAACGCGCTGCTCGCCCAGCGCCCCTCGCTCGCCGTGCACGCGCTGATCGCCGACTTCACCCGCGGGCTCGCGCTGCCCGGCACCCCCGGGCCGCGCCTCGTCGCCTTCCTCGGCGGCACGATCGGCAATCTGCTGCCCGCGGAGCGCGCGGCCTTCCTCGCCTCGGTGCGCGGGCTGCTCTCCCCCGGCGACATGCTGTTGCTCGGCACGGACCTGGTGAAGGACGAATCCGTGCTCGTCTCCGCCTACGACGACGGTTCCGGAGTGACCGCCGCCTTCAACAAGAACGTCCTCACGGTGATGAACCGCGAGCTGCAGGCCGACTTCGACCCCGCGGCCTTCGCGCACGTGGCCGTCTGGGACCGCGAGCACGAGTGGATCGAGATGCGGCTGCGCTCGCGGTCCGACCAGACGGTGAAGATCCCGGCGCTCGACCTCGCGGTCGACTTCACCGCGGGCGAGGACGTCCGCACGGAGGTCTCGGCGAAGTTCAGGGAGGATGGCGTACGCTCCGAACTCGCCGCCGCGGACCTGAAGCTGAGCCACTGGTGGACGGATGAGAGAGGGCGCTTCGCGCTCTCCCTCAGCACGGCCGCGTAGGCCGGGCCCCGGGTCGGCTCACGGACCCGCCACGCTCAGGGCGTCGGTGATCCGGCCCGACGCCCTGCGCGCCTCGGTGGCCGGATCGCCGCCGTTGAGGACCTTGGTCATGTAGCCCTTGATGGGGTTCTTGGCCTCGACCCCGGCCCAGCGGGGCGAATTGGGGGTCGCGCGGCCGTTCGCCGCGCCGACCGCCATCGCCGCGCTGCCCTCGTCACCCGCGACGGCGGGGGCCAGCTTCGCCTTGTTCGGCACGTAGTTCATGGTCCGCGCCAGATCGGTCTGCCACTTCTTGCCCGCGAGGGCCTCGATCAGCGCGACGGCTCCCTTGTGGTCGTCGCTGCGCTCGGGCACCACGAGGTCGGAGCCACCGGTGAAGACCGCGCCGGGCTTGCCCGCCGTCTTGCCGGGGATGGGGAAGTAGCCGAGCTTGCCCTTCAGCTCGGGGTTCTTCTCCTCGATGGCCCGCGCCGCGCCCGGCACGGCGATGATCTGCGCGACGTCGCCCTTCGCGAACACCCCGGTCTGCGCCGGATGCTCCTCGTCGGCGTCGCGCGGCCCCTGCCCGAGCGCCTGCAACTGGCGGTAGAACTCCATGCCGCGCAGCGCCGCGGGTGCGTGGAGGGTGCCCTTCCATGTCCCGCGGGTCTCCTTGGCGAGGTCGCCGCCCTCGTCCCAGACGAACCCGGAGAGGGTGTACCAGTCCTGGCCCGCGAGGTAGATGCCCTGCCTGCCGCCGGTGTTGAGCTTCTCGGTGGCCTCCAGCCACTGCGCGCGGGTGCGCGGCGGGCTCTTGATGCCCGCGTCGGCGAACAGGTCCTTGTGGTAGATCACGACGCGGTTCGCGGCGTACCAGGGGATGCCGTACTGCGCGTTGTCGAAGCGTCCCGGCTCGGCGAGGCCCGGCAGCCAGTCGTCCATGCCGAGGTCGCGCGCGGACTCCAGGGTGAGGTCGTACAGGCCGCCCTCGTCGACGTACTGCGCGACCTGGGTGTTGCCGACCTCGATGACATCGGGTCCGTCGCCGCTGTCGTCCTTGAGCGCCTTCTTCACCTTGGCGCCGATGCCGGTCCATTCCTGGACGCGCACGTCCAGGTCGATGTCGTCGTGCTGCTTCTCGAAGTCCTCGGTGAACCGCTCGACGAACTCCGGCGACGCGCTGCCCCGCATCAGCCAGAGGGTCACGGTCTTGCGCCCGTCCTCCCCCGGCAACAGCCCGCACCCGGCGAGCAGGGTCGAGGAGGCGACGACGAGGACGAGGGCACGGGATGCGTTGGGGCGGCGGCGGGGTTTCACGTGGGTCACTTTCTGCCTGCGGACAGGGAAGGGTGGGCCCGACGCGGGGGGGTGAGCACGAAACTCGAACGGGTATGGCTGGATTTTGGTCTGTACCAATGAGTCGGTCAAGGGGTGTGTGCCATCTCGCGTGTACGCGCGGACTGGGGCACGGTGGAGTGACGGCATTCCATGACGTCACTCCACTGCCGGGAGGCACTCCCTCATGTCGGATCACACGTATCGCGTCACCGAGATCGTCGGCACCTCGCACGAAGGGGTCGACCAGGCCATCCGCAACGGCATCGCGCGGGCCTCGCAGACGCTGAGGTCCCTTGACTGGTTCGAGGTCACCCAGGTACGGGGGCACATCGAGGACGGGCAGATCCAGCACTACCAGGTGGGGCTGAAGGTGGGGTTCCGGCTGGAGGACGACGAGTAGGCCCCCAGCGCTGTGCCTTCACCGCGGGCCTCATCGGGTTGCTCGCGCAGCTCCCCGCACTCCTTACGGGGCCGCCTGTCCTGACTCAAGTCCTGCCCTCTTGTTCCTGGGCCGTCTTCAGTGCCTCCGACGTCGCTGCCCAGCGGGCCCGCACGACCTTGAAGCCCGCTCGTTCCGCCTCGTCGCAGACCAGTTCGTCGTCGTCCACGAGCATGCGGATCTCCCGCTTGCGGGCGAGGTCGCGGAGGATCTCCAGTTTGGTGCGGCGGGCCGGGCGGCGGTCGTCGTTGCGGCGCATCCAGAGGCGGCCCGTGGGCAGGCCCTGGCGGGTCAGCCACTCCTCGGTGTCCTTGCGGCAGCGTTCGGGGCGGCCCGTCAGGTAGACGACCTCGCACTCCGCCGTGCTCTCCAGGGCCAGCTCGACGCCCCGCGCCAGGGGCGGGTCCTGGGGAGCCGCCGCGAAGAACGCGTCCCAGTCGCGCGGCTTGCGTTCCAGGAAGCGCTGGCGGTGCGCGGTGTCCGCGAGCGTCCCGTCGAGGTCGAAGACGGCCAGAGGTCTGTTGTCCTGAGTCACGTCGTCAGCGTAAAGAAGGCGGGGTGGGCTCCGCAGGGCGGGGAACGCGGCGCGGGGAATGCGGGCGCCGCCCACGCGTTGAAACAGTCGTGAGCTCAGTGATCGCGGGAACCCGCTTCTCCGTCCTCGACCGTTCGCGCACCCGCGAGGGGCACGAAGGGCCGTCGGCGCTGCGCGACACCGTACGGCTCGCCCAGGAGGTCGAGGCGCTCGGATACGACAGGTTCTGGGTCTCGGAACACCACGGAGTGCCCGGCGTCGCGGGCTCCGCGCCCACCGTCCTCGCGGCGGCCGTCGCGGGCGCCACCCGCACCATCCGGGTGGGCACCGGCGGCGTGATGCTGCCCAATCATCAATCGCTCGTGGTCGCCGAGCAGTTCGGGGTCCTGGAATCGCTCTTCCCGGGGCGGATCGACATGGGGCTCGGGCGGTCCGTCGGCTTCACCGACGGGGTGCGCAAGGCGCTGGGCAGGGACAAGCACGACGCGGCGGACTTCGCGGCGCAGCTGACCGAGCTGCTCGGCTGGTTCCGCGGTACGTCGGGGACGGGGGTGCGGGCCAGGCCCGCCGAGGGGCTCACCGTCCCGCCGTTCGTCCTTGCCATCGGCGAGGGCGCCCGGATCGCCGCGGAGGCAGGGCTTCCGCTGGTCATCGGGGACCTCAGGAGCCGCGAGAAGATGCTGCGCGGCATCGACGAGTACCGCGCGTCCTTCCGGCCCTCAGCGTGGTCCACGGAGCCGTACGTCGTGATTTCGGGGACCGTCGCCGTCGCGGAGACCGAGGAAGCCGCCCACCGCCTCCTGGTGCCCGAGGCCTGGTCGATGGCGTACTCCCGCACGCACGGCACGTTCCCGCCGCTGCCGCCCGCCGAGCGGGTCGCCGGGCTGGCCATGACGGAGAAGGAGCGCGGCTTCTACGAGTCGGGGCTGCGCGGCCAGGTGTACGGCACGGAGGAGCAGGTCGCCGTCGAGCTGGAGCAGGTGATCAAGGAGAGCGGCGCCCAGGAGGTGCTCGTGACGACCAGTACGTACGACCGTACGGGCCTCCTGGACTCCTTCCGGCGCCTGGCCCGCGTGGCCGGTCTGACACCGGCCGAGGACCCGCGAGGTCCCGCCCGCGTCGCCCGCAGGGATCGGCCCTGACGGTGGCGCGGACGGGCGCGGCGCTCCCCTGGGCACGGGGGACGAATCCAGCAGGAGCACCGCGGTCTCAGGTGGTGGCGAGCGCTTCGGTCGGGGGCAGCCTGGCCGCCCGTACGGCCGGATAGAACCCGGCGAGGCCGCCGATGACCAGGGTGGCCCCGACGCCGCCCGCCATCGCCCAGACCGGCACGACGGACGGCCAGCCCTGGTACGCGGCATAGCCGCCGGTGACGCCGATGCCGAGGAAGACCCCGCCGAGCCCGCCGAGGGCGGACAGGAGCAGTGCCTCGGCCAGGAACTGGGTGCGGATCTGGCCCCGGGTGGCGCCGAGCGAGCGGCGCAGGCCGATCTCCGAGCGGCGTTCGAGTACGGAGATCACCATCGTGTTGGCGACGCCGACGCCGCCCACGAGCAGGGCCACGCCGCCAAGCCCGAGCAGCAGTCCGCTGAGGGTGTCGTCGGTGGCTTCCTTGGCGGCCAGCGCGTCCGAGGGCCTGGAGACCTCGACCTCGCTGGGCGTCTCGGGGTTGGCGGTGGCGCCGAGCACGGACTGCACGTCGCCGACCGAGGACTCCTCGGCGCGGGTGTAGATCGTGGTCGGGTAGCCGTCGAAGCTCAGTTCGCGCTCCGCGACGTTCCAGCCGACCAGCGCGGTGGAGTCGAGCCCGGGGATCAGCTCGTTGGGGGCGAGCAGTCCGACGACGGTGAACCACTGCCCGTCGAGCCACACCTTCACGTCGGCGCCCGCCCGGTGCACGCCGAGCTGTTCGGCGGCCTTGGGGCCGAGCACCACGGCCGGGTAGCGGCTGTTGGCGGAGTTCAGCCAGCGGCCGTCGACGACCTTCGCGCCGACCGACGTCGGCAGGTCGGTGCGGGCGGCGGCCACCGTGAGCCCGCCGGTCTCCTGCTTGGGCGTGTAGTTGTTGCGGTAGACCTTCGCGTCCGTCCTGCCGATGGCCGAGACCGATTCGACGTGGTCGACGTTGCCGATCATCTGCACCGATTCGGCGGGCAGATGGGCGTCGTCGCCGCTGAACGAGGTGCCGGGGGTGACGGTGAGCAGGTTGGTGCCGAGTGACGCGAGCCGTCGGCTGAGGTCCTCCGACGAGGAGGTGGAGATGCCGACCACGCCGACCATGGCGGCGATGCCGATCGCGATGCCGAGCGCCGAGAGGAACACCCGCATGGGCCGCGAGCGCAGCCCCGAACCGCCGACCCTCAGCACGTCGGCCGGGTTCATCCTGGCGGGCCTCGGCCGCCGGGGCGGTGGCGTCGCACCGGCAGCGGGCTCCAGCTCCTTCGTCGCGTTCGCCGTGCTCATCGCAGCGCCCCCTCGGGGACCAGGGCCGTGGAGCGCCCCGCGGCCGACTCGCCGGAGTCGTGCTCGATCCGGCCGTCCTTGACCCGCACCTCACGGGGCAGGTTCGCGGCGATGTCCCGGTCGTGGGTGATGACCACCACGGTCGTACCCGCCTCGTGCAGCTCGTGCAGGAGCTCGATGACGACGGCCCCGGACCGCGAGTCGAGCGCGCCCGTCGGTTCGTCGGCCAGCAGCAACGGCGGATCGCCGAGGACCGCGCGGGCGATGGCCACCCGCTGCTTCTCGCCGCCGGAGAGCTGGTGCGGCTCGTGGTAGAGCCGGTGTCCGAGGCCGACCCTGCGCAGCGCCCGCTCGGCGAGGCGCCGTCGCTCGCCGCGCGATCGGCCGCTGTAGAGCAGCCCGTCCGCGACGCTGTCCAACGCCGGTACGCCGAAGGCCAGATGGAACTGCTGGAAGACGAAGCCGATGGTCCCGGCCCGCAGCGCGGACAGTTCGCGGTCGCTCAGGTCGGCAACGTCGTGCCCGTCGACGCGCACCAGGCCCGCCGAGGGGCGGTCCAGGGTGCCCATGATGTTGAGCATCGTGGACTTGCCCGACCCCGAAGGGCCGACGATGGCGAGGAGTTCACCGCGCCGGATGACCAGGTCCGCGCCGCGCAGCGCGGCCACGTCCCCGTACGTCTTGGACACCCCCGCCAGCTCGACCACCGGCCGGTCGGCGGGTGTTCCCGGTGTCTGCGAGGTCACTTGGGAACCCCCACGACGGTGCCTTCCTTGATGCCGGTGCCCGACACCTCGACCTTGCTGTCCGCGAACATGCCGAGCTTGACCGGGACGAGCTTCGTGCCGTCCGCCGTGACGACCTCCACGGCGTAGCCGCCGCCGCGCTTGGCGACCAGGGCGCCGACGGGGACCACGAGGACGTCCTTGTGGGACTCGGCCTTGAGCGTGACGTCGACGGCGGCGGCCTGGTAGCGGCCGAGGCCCTTCTGGTCCTTCACGGTCAGCTCGACGGGCAGGGTGACCTGATTGTTGTTGTTGCTGTCGCCGCTGCCGCTGCTCCCGGAGCTTCCGGAGTCACCGGAGTTGTCCTGCGAGGTGGTCGGCGTCCCGACGTCGGTCACCTCGGCCTGGACGGTGGAGTTGTCCGGCAGCTTCACGGTCGCCTCGGTGCCCTTCTGCACCAGGTCCTCGAACTGCACGTCCAGGTCGACGCTGACGATCCGTTCGGTGCCGGTCCAGGTGAGCAGGTTGCCGGTGAGGGCGGCGCCGGTGGCGGTCTTGAGGTCGGCGACGCGCCGCGCGCCGTCGGCCACCAGGGCGTCCCCGGGCGCGACCGTGCCGGTCTCCGTGCGGTTCAGGTCGTCCTGCCACTTCTTGACGGCGTCGGCCGTGTCGGAGGTGTAGGTGTCGTCGACCGTGAAGCCGGTGTAGCCGAGGGCGCGGAGGTTCTTCTCCAGCATCTTGACGTCGGCGCCCTCGGTGCCGTCCTTGAGGGTGCGGTAGAGCGGGAACGAGCCGTAGAGCAGCGGGACTTGCCGCTGGTCGACGCGGTAGACGGGGTCGCCTCGCCGGATGACCTTGCCCGCTTCGGGCAGCCAGGTGATGGTGCCCGCGCTTGTGTCGGCGCCCGTCGCGCCGCCCTGCCCGTTCTGCCCGTTCTGGCCCGCGCCCGTGTCGCCGGAGGCGGCGGCGGGGGCCTGCACGGTCGAGGCGTCGCCGAAGCCGAGGTTGCCGTCCACGGTCTCGGAGTCGGTCAGCGTGGTCCGCTGCACCTTGGCCGTGGCGGGCGGCCCGGAGGGCGCGGCGCTCGCGGAGCCGCCGTTGTCGCCGCCGAGCGATCCGGTGGCGGCGATGCCCGCGGCCGCGGCGACGGCTATCGCGGCGACCACGATCAGCGAGGTGCGCAGCGGCCGGCGCCTGCGGCCGCCGCCGGACGTCTCTTCGCCGCTCTCCCCGCCGTCCCCTTCGCCGCCCGCCTCGAGCTCGGGCACGGCCGCTTCGGAGCGTTCGGCCGCGCTTGCGTCCCGGTGTTCCGCGGCGGTCCCCTCCCGGCGTTCGGCGACGCTGCCCTCGGAGCGCTTGGCGAGCGCTCCTTCGGGCCGTTCGCCGTTGCCCGACGGGGTGAGCACGCCGGTCCGCCCGCTCACCATCTCGCCGGAGCCGTGCCGCTCCAGGGCGCCCGAGGTGTCGCCGCGGCCCGGCAGGGGCTCGGTCTCGTCCGGAGTCGTCACTGGGGGCCTCCTCCGCCACCGAACTGCACCGCGCCGCCCGGGTACTTGCTCTGGCACTTCTGCATGGCCTCGCGGAACTTCGGGTCACCGGGGTCGACTCCGGCGCCCATGATGTCGATGACCATGCTGGAGCCGTTGACCTCCGGGTCCGGGAACTTCGGCACCCCGTTGGAACGGATGCACTTGGCCCAGGACGCGACCTTGGCCGAGTCGAGGGTGCCTCCGCCGCCCCCGCCACCGCCGCCGCCCGGGCCCTGGCCCTGCGGGGCCTTGTCCTGGCAGGCCTTGGCCGCGTCCTTGAACGCCTTGGAGTTCGGGTCGACGCCGTCGTCCGGGCTGAGCCGGAGGCCGCCGCCGTTGGGCTGCGGATCCGGGAACTTGGGGACTCCGTTGGCCCGCATGCACTCCGAGTACGCCAGTGCGCGGTCGGCGGGAGCCGAGCTCTTGCTGGACGACGCGGCCGAGGAATCGCCCGAGCACGCCGTCAGCAGTGATCCTGCGAAAAGAGCCGATACCGCCAGGAGCGACTGTGCGACGGCTCGCTTGTGTGTGATGAACATGAGCCCAAGTTCTACGCAGCGGGCGGTCACACGGCGGGCACAGAACCGGGCGTCCACACAGTGCTCTGACGGGGTCGCGTTCCGGCCCGGGGCAGGCCGAACTGCCGCGTGCCCACGGCAGCGCGGCAGTTCCGCTTCCCCCTCAGCGCCCGGCCCGCTCCGGGCTTCCCCGCACCGGCGTCCCGCGCCACTCGGTGAGCCGCAGCTCCTCCTCGCGCGTGCAGTCGATGCGCTTCATGGCCGCCTTCAGGAGCGGCGGCGCCATCACGGAGGTGACCACCGCGACCAGGACGACGATCGTGTACGTCCGGGTGTCGAGGATGCCGAGCCGCAGCCCGACCATGGCCACGATCACCTCGATGACGCCCCTGGCGTTCATCCCCGCGCCGAGCGCGAGCGCCTCCCAGCGGCTCAGCCTGCTCAGCCGCGCGCCGATGTAGGCGCCCACGAACTTCCCGACGATCGCGACCGCGAGCACGATCAGGGCGGCCCCGAGCACCGCGGGTTCCGCGAGGGCCCGCAGGTCGATCCGCAGCCCCGCCGTGGCGAAGAAGACGGGGGCGAGGACCGCGAGGACGACCATGCGCAGCGACGCCGTACGGGACCGGTCGAACTCCCCGCTGGAGCCGATGAGCATCCCGCAGAGGTACGCGCCGAACACCGCTTCGAGGCCGAGGGCCTGGGTGCCCGCCGCAGCGAGGACGATCATCGCGGCGGCCGCCGAGACCGTCCGCTCCTCCGAGCCCTTGCAGAGCCGCAGGGCGCGCCGCACGAGCGGGCGGCCGAGCAGCACCGCGAGGACCAGGACGAGCAGCAGGGAGCCGATGGCGTGCCCGAACACCCCCGCGCTCAGCCCGCCCACGGTCATCGCCGAGACGACGGAGAGCATGAGCCAGCCGAAGGTGTCGTCGATCATCCCCGCGGCGAGGGTCAGCTGGCCGACGTCGCGGTGCATGAGGTTCATGTCCATCAGGGTCTTGGCGATGACCGGGATGGCGCTGACGCACATCGCCACGCCCAGGAAGAGCGCGAACATCTGCCGGTCGGACGCGCCGATGCCGAGCATCCCGGCCAGCGGATGCCCGAGCCCGATGCCGAGCGCCAGCGGCACCAGGAGTCCGGCGAGGCTGACGCGCAGCGCGGTGGCTCCCCTGCGGCGGATCATCCGCAGGTCCATCTCGATCCCGGTGAGGCCGACGAGGAGCAGCACCGCGAGCTGCCCGACGGCGTCCAGGAGATGGACCTGCGCGGGGTCCGCGGGCAGCAGCCAGGCCGTGACGCCCGGCGCGAGCCAGCCGAAGAGCGAGGGGCCCAGCAGCACGCCCGCGCCCAGCTCGCCGACGATCGCGGGGAGCCCGCAGCGGGCGGCCACCCTGCCGAGCAGGATGGCGAGCAGCAGCAGGAGCCCGACCTGGAGCAGGAAGACGAGCAGCGGATGCGCCGCGATCGGCGCGACGGGGGCGGCCGCGAACACGTCACCCGCCGTCGCCGTGCCGCCCGCCCCCACCCCGGGGAACCCCACCGGCCCTCACCCCTCCCGTTCCCTGACCCGGAAGTCACCGGCCGCGGCCGGGACGCCCGGCGACCATTCGCCGTACCTGCGGAACCCGTAGAGCAGCGCGCTCTCGCGCTCGAAGCCGCCGAAACGCTCGACGGCGCGCACCGTTCCCACGACGATCACGTGGTCGCCCGAGGGGTGGGTGCGCGCCACGGTGCACTCGGCGACGGCGTGCGCGGCCTCGATCAGCGCGGGGCTGCGGGTGTGCCGCGCGGGCCGCCAGGCGACCTTGTCGAACCGGTCGGGCGCGCCGGAGGCGAACAGCGCCGCGACCCAGTCGGCGTCCCCGCGCAGCAGGTTCACCGCGAACGCCCCGCTGGCGAGCACCGCGCGCAGCGTGGGGCTCTCCGTGCGCAGGCACGTCAGGAGCGTCGGCGGGTCCACGCTGAGGCTGCACAGCGACGAGCACGTCATGCCCCACGGCGCGGAGCCGCCGTCCCTGGCCGTCACCACCGAGACGCCGGTGGGGAACGACGCCATCATCTCGCGGAACTCGGCGTCCATCCCGCTGGTCACACCCCCTCGCGCATCCGGCGGAAGTACTCGTTCTGCGTCGGCAGCGTCCGCACCAGGTGCCGCGCCTTGTCCCGCACCGCCTGGAACTCCGCGAGCGCGTCCTTCTCGTCGATCAGGTCGAGCGCGGGCGAGGGCCGCACGTCGATGCCGCCGGTGCCGAGCAGGATGCAGTTGTACGAGTAGGGCGGCAGCCCGTGGTAGCGCGGGTAGACGGTGCCCGCGTCGGGGACCTTGCTCTCCCACTGCTCCAGACGTTCGGCCAGCGGGTCCGGCACGGTGCGGATCTTGGTGTCGCGCCAGTACTGGTTGTCGGCGCGCTTGGCGCCCCGGTAGTGCAGGACGAGGAACTCCCGTACGCCGTCCATGACGTTCATCACCGCGCCGTTGTACTGGTCGCGCAGCGACTGGTCCCAGTCGGCCGCCGGGTAGTACTTGACCAGCTGCTCGATCGCGTAGTGGATGAAGAAGATCCCGGTGGATTCGAGGGGCTCGACGAAGCCGCTGGACAGGCCGATGGCCACGCAGTTGTTGACCCAGGAGCGGCGGCTGCGGCCGATGCGCATCCTGATGTGGTTGGCGGACGCGTCGGCCGCTGCGGGCCCGACGAACTCGCGCAGGGTGCGCTCGGCCTCCTCGGCATCGATGTAGTCACTGGCGTAGACGTAGCCGGTGCCGATGCGGCTGATCAGCGGGATGGTCCAGATCCAGCCCGCGTCCTGCGCGGTGGCCGTGGTGCACGGCCGCAGCGGGTCCTTGTCCATGTCCATGGGGACCTGGAGGGCGACCGCGCTGTCGTTGGGCAGGGTGTCCTGGTAGGACACGAACGGCTCCGCGAGCGCCTTGTTGATGAGCAGCCCGCGAAATCCCGTGCAGTCGACGAAGAGGTCGCCGGTGAGGCGGCCGTGCTCGGCGGTGGTCACGTGCGAGAGCCAGCCGCGCTCGTCGAGGCCGACGTCCACGACGTTGTCGACCACGTGCCGCACGCCGCGTTCCGTGGCGTACTTCGTCAGGTACTTGGCGAGCAGGTGCGCCTCGAAGTGGTAGGCGTAGGGGAACTGGGCCCCCTGGTACTCGGCGATCGTGTTCGGCAGGTCGTCGGACTCGACGAACTCCTGCTCCAGGAGCCGGTTGTCGAGGTAGCGCGGGTTGCGGTTGGCGTCGATCAGCGAGGCCATCACGAAGCAGTCGGTGTCGAACCGCTTGCTGGTGGGGTAGCGCAGCCACCAGTCGGTCAGCGGGAAGCCCTTGACGGACCTGAGCTGCTCGAAGGGGTGGTAGAAGTGGTGGCCTGGCTCGCGCCAGTTCTCGAAGCGGACCGCGAGCTTGTACGTCGCGTTGCAGGCGGGCATCCAGTCCCGTTCGGCGAGGCCGAGGAACTCGAAGAAGTGCCTGATGTCGCTGAACGTGGCCTCGCCGACGCCGATGGTCCCGACGTCCGCCGACTCCACGAGCGTGATCTTGACGCGGTTGCCGAAGGCCGCCGTCAGATACGCGGCGGTCATCCAGCCCGCCGTGCCGCCGCCGACGATGACGACGTCGCGCACGGCGGCAGCCGCGCCGTTCGCCGCCGGGTCGTGTCCTGCCGTGCCGTTGGTCCCCGGTCCGTTCATGATGTCCCCACCCCTGTCTCCCTGTTGAGCACGAAATCTCCTCGGTGGTGCGCGCCCTCTCGTCTCACCAGGCCACCGGCAGGCTTTCCACGCCGTACGCGGTGGACCTGACCCGGAACGCCACGTCCCGCGCGGGTTCCGCGACGCGCAGCGCCGGGAAGCGGCGCAGCAGCGCCGCGAAGGCGATCCGCAGTTCCTGCCTGGCGAGGGCGGCGCCCAGGCAGTGGTGGATGCCGTGGCCGAAGGCGACGTGGGCGACCGGCTCGCGCATGAGGTCGAGGCGGTCGGGCAGCGCGGTGAGCGCCGGGTCGCGGTTGGCCATCGGGATCGAGCAGACGACGGTGTCCCCCGCCTTGATGCGCCGGCCCGCGACGGTGACGTCCTCCAGGGCGGTACGGGGCGTGGGCGCGTGCGGCACGGACAGATGGCGCAGCAGTTCGTCGACGGCCCGGTCCAGCGCCGCCGGGTCGCGGCGCAGGGCCGCGAGCTGGTCGGGGTGCTGGAGCAGGGCGAGCGTGCCGAGGCCGATCATGCCCGAGATGTTGTCGAGACCCGCGAGCATCAACAGGACGCAGACGCCGCGCAGTTCCTTGTCGGTGAACTCCTCGCCGTGGTCGCGCACGAGCATGCCGATGAAGCCTTCGTCGGGGTCGGCGCGCTGGCGTGCCACGAGGGCGGCGAGGTAGCGGGTGAACGCGTTGCCCGCGCTCGCCCGGCGCTGTCGTCCCTGTCCTGTCGCCAGGTGTGTGTGGCAGCGGCGCAGGAAGTCCCCCCGGTCGTCGCGGGGCACCCCGATCAGTTCGCACAGGACGGCGCCCGCGACCGGCGTCGCGAACCGCTCCACCAGGTCGGCGGGTTGACCGGCGCGTTCGACGTGGTCGAGACGCTCCTCGACGATCTCCTCGATCCTCGGCCCGAGCCTGCGGATGCGGCGGTGCGTGAACTCGGGCGTGAGCATCTTGCGCAGCCGGGTGTGGTCGGGCGGGTCGTAGTCCATGAGCTGCCCGATGGCCTCGTCGGGCCGGTAGCCGTCCGCGTCCTGCGCCCGCGAGCCGACGCGGCGGCGGGTGGAGAAGCGGACGTGGTCGCCGAGTACCTGGCGCACCTCGTGATAGCCCGTCACCAGCCAGGCGGTGCCGCCTTCGGGCACCTCGCCGAGCGTGCTGACGGGCTGCCCTTCGGTGGCGCGGCGCAACTCGTCGGACGGGTCGAGGCCCGTGCGGCGGGTGTACAGCGGGATCGTCCCGCGCTCCTGCGACATGTCGTCCCCTACCAGGCCACGGGCAGTGTCTCGACGCCGTAGATGCCGGTCGGCGCCTTGTAGCGGAGCTCCTCGGGGGCGACGGCGAGGCGCAGTCCCGGGAAGCGGCGCAGGAGCGCGGGCAGCGCGATCCGCAGCGTCATCCGCGCGAGCGGCGCGCCGAGGCAGTGGTGGATGCCGTGCCCGTAGGCGACGTGGCTGGTGTCCGCGCGCGTGATGTCCAGATCGTCGGTCGGTGCTCCCGGGCAGCGGGCGCGGTTGGCCGCGAACAGCGAACAGATCACGACGTCACCGGCCTTGATCTCCTGTCCTGCGAGGGTCACGTCCTCCAGGGCGGTGCGCGGCGACGCGGCGGTGACCGAGGTGTACCGCGTCAGCTCCTCGACCGCGCTCTCGGTCAGCTCGGGGCTCTCGCGGAACCGGGCGAGCTGGTCGGGGTGGCGAAGGAGCGCGAGGATCGAGAGGCCGAGGGTGCCGCCGACGTTCAGGACGGAGGGCGCGAGGAGCGTGGCGACGGTCCCGGCCAGTTCGTCGTCGCTCAGCTCCGTCCCGTACTCCTTGATCAGCGCGCTGATCAGGTCGTCGCCGGGGGCGCGGCGCTTTCGCTTGATGAACTTGGCCATGTACGCCATGTAGGCCTTGCCCGCCGCCATCCGCCGCTCCCGGGAGTGCACGTCCGTGCGGCTGATGTCGAGGTTGCGGGCGAGTTCGGCGTGGTCGTCGCGGGGGATGTCGAAGAGGAGGCAGCCGACCAGGCTGGGGATGGGCGCCGCGAAGTGCCGGATGAGGTCGGCGGGCTGCCCGGCCCGTTCCAGGGCGTCCAGGTGGTCCGCCACGATCTCCTCGATCATCGGTTCCAGCCTGCGCATCCGCCGCCCGGTGAACTCCGGTGTCTGCATCTTGCGGAGCCTGGTGTGGTCGGGCGGGTCGTACTGGAGCAGGTTGCCGGGCTGGACGAGCCGCCGTGAGTCGGCGTCGGTGTCGGCGGGCGGCAGCGAGCTGAACCGGTCCGCGTCGCCGAGGACCGCCCGCACCACCTCGTTGCCGACGGCGAGCCAGGTGCGCTCCGACGTCCCGGGGACGTCGAACTCGACGAGCGGGGTGTCCCTGCTCATCAGGGCCAGTTCGGGTACGGGGTCGATCCCGTCGCGTTGTTCGTGCAGCGGCACGTGGGACGGCTTGGGCATGGTGGACTCACTTCCCCCTGGTTCCCGCGTCGGCCGCGGCGCGGAGCTTGTCGGCGACGACCCGCCCGATGTGCGCGGCGGCCGCCGGCTGGAACAGGTCGTAGTGGCCCGCGTCGACGTCGTGCGTCTCGATGGCGCCCGCGATGTAGGGCTCCCAGGTGGCGGCGGCCGCCTCGGTCGGGAGTTCGGCGGGCCGGTCCCCGGTGGCGATGAAGAGCAGCAGGTCGCCGCCGTACCGGGGCGGTGTGTGGTCCGGCGCGAACCCTGCCGCGTTGCGGATCACCTTCTGCATCTTCTTCAGGAGTTCGCCGCCCACGCCCATCCGGACGGCGTCGATGTCGCCCGGCATGGCCCGGTCGGTCTCGTCCTGTCCGCCCGGCGCGGGGCGGTCTCCCGCCTCGGCCGCCGGGGGCTCGCCGTCGGCGGTCACGACCCTGCCGACGTTGCCCGGGTAGGCGTCGAGGACCGCGAGCAGCGCCACCTCTTCGCCCTGCTCCTCCAGGCGGGCGGCGATGGCCTGGGCGATCAGGCCGCCGAGCGAGGAGCCGAGCAGGTGGTAGGGGCCGGTGGGCTGGACGGACCTGATCTGCTCCAGGTAGTCGACCACCATGTCCTCGACGCTCGTCGGCATCGGCTCCGGCGCGCCGAGCCCGCGGGCCTGGAGTCCGTAGACGGGCCGGTCCGAGGGCAGGTGGCGCAGCAGGTTGCCGTAGCTCCAGCTGAGCCCCATGGCCGGGTGCACGCAGAACAGCGGCGGGCGATGGCCTTCCTTGCGCAGCGGGAGCAGCACCGCGAGGTCGCCGTGACCGCCGCCCGTGCGGCGCGGCGCGCCCGTCGCCCGCCGGTCCCGTTCGGCTGCCGCGTCCCGGAGGGTGAGCAGGCCGTCGGCGGTGCGCTTGGCCCGTTGGCCGGTGCGCAGCATCCGTTCCCCTTCGCTCCCGAAGGGGCAGGCGACGAACCGTTCGCCGGTCGGCGCGGACCCGTCCGCGTAGCCGCGGGCGAGTGCGGCGCCCGCGAGGTACAGGTCGCCGACCACGCCCGGTGGGACCGGCCGCAGGAAGTCGTCGAGGACGAAGGCACGGGTGCCCGCGACGGGTGTCCCTGAGGCAGGTGCCGTCGGCACGGGTTCACCGGCGGGGGTGCGGTGGTCGAGCCAGGAGCCCACGGTCTCCGCGGGGCCTTGGCCGTTCGCGCGCGCGGCGTCCCGCCCGGTGCTGAGCCGGACCGTGCCGCCCGCGCAGAGCGCGGCGAGCAGCGGCGTCGCCAGGGTGGCGGCGGGGGTGCGGGCGTCGAGGAGCACCTCGTCCCCCGCCGTGGTGGCGGGTGTCCGGTGTGTCGCGTGGTGGGCGAGCGCCCGGTGTTCGATCACCGCGGCGCCGCTCCGCGCGGTCGCGGGCAGGACGAGCGCCGCGTGGCCGGGCCGTGGCGTCCTGCCGGAGCCCAGGGGCCCCGCGGCCTGCCCGGTCGGCGCGGGGGCGTCGGCGCGCAACACCGGGGCACCCGCGTCGACGGGCAGTCGGGCCGCGGTCTCCGAGGTGCAGATCAGCGCGGCGGCCCTGCCCTTGCGGCCGAGCGTCCCGATGGCGTCGAGGGGACGTTCGGGGGCGGCGGGCAGGCAGGCGGCACCGCTGGCGAGCACGCCGAGCAGCGCGGCGGCGAGCCCTCCCGACGGGGGCAGCGCCACGACGACGACGTCCTCGGGCCCCGCGCCGACCGCGGTCAGGCGGCGCTCGAACGCCCCTGCCGCCGTGGCCAGTTCGGCATACGTGAGGGAGCTCTCCCCGTCGGTGAGGGCCACGGCGTCGGGGGTGCGGGCGGCGCGCTCGGCGATGAGTTCGACCACGCCGCGCTCCGGGATCCGCGCGGCCGTGACGTCGCCGGCCGCCGCGATGATCCCGCGCAGCTCGTCGTCGCCGAGGAGTACGTCGACGTCACCGACGCGGGACTCGGGCGCATCGGCGACCTGTTCGAGGACGTGGACGAGGCGCTGGGCGAGCGCGGTGGCGGTGGCCCCGTCGAAGAGTTCGGTGGCGTAGCGCAGCCGCCCTTCGATGCCCGCAGGGGTGCCGTCGGCCCGGTGGCGTTCGGTGAGGCTGAACGTCAGGTCGAGCTCGGTGGTCTCCGCCCCGGTGTCGACGCGGGTGGTGTGCAGACCGGGCAGTTCGGAGGGGTCCCACTCCTCGGTGCCGTCGTCCCGCACGTCGAGCGCCACCTGGAACACGGGGTGGCGGGCCGCCGAGGGGGGCGGGGCCAGGGCGTCCACCAGGTGGGCGAAGGGCACTTCCTCGTGCCGCCTCGCCTCGCGCCCCGCCTCGGTCACCCGGTCGAGCAGTTCCAGGAAGGTGGGGTTGCCCGAGGTGTCCGTACGCAGCACCAGCGGACCGGCGAAGGGGCCGACAACGCCCTCCAGGTCGCCTTCGTTGTCGCGGCGCGGCAGCACGGTGCCGAGCAGGATGTCGTCCCCCGCGCCGAGCCGGGTGAGCAGCAGCGCGAGGGCGGCGTGCAGGACCGCGAAGGCAGGTGCCCCCGAGGGTTCGGCGGCCTCGGTCAGCCGTTGGTGGGTCTCGGCGTCCAGGCTCAGCTCCACGGAGTCGGCGCGGTGGGAGGCGAGCGCGGGGCGCTCACGGTCGGCGGGCAGCTCGATCTCCGGTGCCGCGTCGGCCAGGGCGTCCTTCCAGTAGGCGAGTTCCTCGCCGATGAGGCTGTCCGGCTCCTGCGCGCTCTTGAGGAGTTCACGCTCCCACAGGGCGTAGTCGGTGAACTGCAAGGGCAGCGGCGCGCGTTGGGGTGCGCGCCCGTCGCGGCGTGCGCCGTAGGCGGCCCCCAGGTCGCGTACGAGGATGTCGAGTGACGGGTCGTCAGCGGCGATCCGGTGCACGACGAGCAGCAGCACGTGCTCGGTCTCCGAGAGCGTGAACAGGTGCTGGGACCAAGGGAGTTCACGGGAGAGGTCGAAGGCGCGGCCCGCGTGCGCGGCGAGCAGGTCGGCCAATTCCGCCTCGGTGACGTTCCGTTCGGTCGGCTCCGGGCGGGCGGACTCGGCATCCAGGACGCGCTGGTGCAGGTCGTCGCTGCGGGTGCCGCCGAAGGTGGTGCGCAGGATGTCGTGCCGGGCCGCGACGTCCGCGAGCGCGGCCCGCAGCGCGTCCCTGTCCAGCTCGCCGCGCAGGCGCAGCGCCACCGAGGTCTGGTGGGCGGCGGTGTCGCCGTTCAGCCGGTCGAGGAGCCAGGTGCGCGACTGGCCCGCCGATACGGGTATCTCGTCGGGCCGCTCTTCGACGGGCTCCAGGACGGGGCGCGCCTTGGCGGTCAGCATGCGGGCCACGCCCATCGGCGTCGACTCGCCGAAGAGCCGCCGCATGCTCAGCTCGACGCCGAACTCCTCGCGGACCCGCGCCACCAGGCGCATCGCCAGGCCCGAGTCGCCGCCGAGGTCGAAGAAGTTGTCGTCGACGCCGACCCGTTCGAGGCCGAGGATTTTGGCGAACAGCGCGCACAGGGCCGTCTCGGTCTCGCCCTGCGGCGCCCGGTCGGAGACCCGATCGGCGAAGTCCGGTGCGGGCAGCGCCCGGTGGTCCACCTTACCGTTGCGGGTGAGGGGCAGCGCGTCCAGGACCGTCACCGCGGACGGCACCATGTACTCGGGCAGGAGCCCCGCCGCGTGCTCGCGGATGTCCCCCAGGTCCGCCTTCTGCCCGTCCCGCTCGTCGGGGACGATGTACGCGGTCAGGCGCTTGTCGCCGGGACGGTCCTCCCTGGCCACGACGGCGGCCTGGGAGACCGAGGGGTGGGCGGTGAGGACGGCCTCGACCTCGCCCGGTTCGATCCGCAGGCCGCGGATCTTGACCTGGGCGTCGGCGCGGCCCGCGAAGAGCAGCTCGCCCTCCCGGGTCCAGCGCGCCAGGTCGCCCGACCGGTACATGCGGGTGCCGTCGGCGAAGGGGCAGGCCACGAAGCGTTCGGCGGTCATGCCCGGCCGCCCGGTGTAGCCGCGGGCCACGCCCGCGCCCGCCACGTACACCTCACCCGTCGTGCCCGCGGGCACCGGCCTCAGGAAGCCGTCGAGGACGTAGATGCGGGTGTTGCCGATCGGCCGCCCTATGGAGGGGGCCTGTCCGGCCGGGGTGCCGCTCTCGTCGAGCGGGACGGCGGTGGAGATGACGGTGGCCTCGGTGGGCCCGTAGGTGTTGCACACACGGGCCCGGCCGGTCCAGCGGCCCGCCAGGTCGGCGGTGAGGCGTTCGGCGCCGAGCACCCAGTTGCGTACGCCGGGCACGTCGGCCGGGTCGAGGAGGCCGAGCAGCGAGGGGACGACGCTCGCGGTGGTCACCCCGGCCTTCTCGATCATGCGGGCGAGGGCGGCGGGGTCGGTGCGTTCGTCCTCGGTCGCGAGGGCGAGGGTGCCGCCCGCGGCGAGGGTGGTGGCGACGTCGAGGACGGCCGCGTCGAAGCTGAAGGAGGCGAACTGCAGGGCCGTGACGCCTTCGTCCATGGCGAGGAAGGGCCGCATGGCCTCGGCGAGGTTCACCACGCCCCGGTGCGGGACCGCCACGCCCTTGGGGCGCCCGGTCGACCCCGACGTGTAGATGACGTACGCCAGTTGGTCCGGCTCGGTGAGCACGGTCGGCGGCGTGTCGGGTTCGGCGGCGACGGCCTGCTCCGCCTCGTCGAGCGTGATCACGCGTGCGGCGCCCGCCGCCACTTCGGTGAGGGTGCTCTTCGTGCCGAGCACGACGTCGGCGCCGCTGTCGTCGATCAGGTAGCCGAGCCGGTCGGCGGGGTGGCCCGGGTCGAGCGGCACGAACGCTCCCCCGGCCTTCCACACGGCGAGCAGCGCGACCACCATGCCGGTCCCGCGCGGCAGGCAGAGCCCCACGCGCGTCTCACGGCGCACCCCGAAGCCCGCCAGGTGGTGGGCCAACCGGTTGGCTTCCCGGTCGAGTTCGGCGTACGAGAGCGTCTCGGATCCGCACCGCACGGCGACGGCGTCCGGCGCCCACCTGGCCCGCTCGTCGAAGGCGTCCACCCAGGTGCCCGGCGGCACGGCACGGGCGGTGTCGTTCCACCCCTCGACGATCGTGGTCCGCTCGTGCGGCGCGAGGACGTCGATGTCGCTGATCCGGGACGTCGGGTCGGCCACCATCTGTTCGATGACGCGGACCACCCGGTCGAAGATCGAGCGTGCGGTGTCGCGGTCGAACAGGTCGGGGCGGTAGTCCAGTTTGCAGCGCATCCGCTCGCCGGGGGTGACCACCAGGGTGAGCGGATAGTGCGAGGCGTCGCGGGACATGCCCGAAGGGCGCATCGTCAGCGCGTCGGCGCCCGGGGCGCCGCCCGGCGGGTGCGGGAAGGACTCGTAGAGGACCAGCGTGTCGAAGACCGCGCCGGGTCCCGCGAGCTTCTGGATCTCCAGGATGCCGACGTGCTGGTGGCCGATCAGCGCGGTCTGCCGTTCCTGGAGCCCGGTCAGCAGGTCGGCCACGGACTCCGCGCCGTCCAGGCGTACGCGCACCGGGAGCGTGTTGATGAGCAGCCCCACCATGGATTCCACGCCCGGCAGTTCGGCGGGGCGGCCCGCCGTGGTGCTGCCGAACACCACGTCGGTGCGGCCCGCGAGCCGCGCGAGGACGAGCGCCCACGCGCCCTGGATCACGGTGTTCGCCGTCAGGCCCTTGCCGCGGGCCAGCGCCGTCACGCCCCGCGAGAGGTCCTCCGGCAGATCGGCGATCACGTGCTCGGGGAACTCGGGGATCCGGGTCGGGTCGGCGGGCACCACGAGCGTGGGCTCGTCGGCGCCCGCGAGCTCCGTGCGCCAGGCGGCGCGCGCCGCCTCCTTGTCCTGCCGGGCAACCCAAGCGACGTAGTCGCCGTACGAGGCGGCCCTCTTCAGCCCGGAGGCGTCGCCGCCCGCCGCGTACACGGCGGAGAGCTCGCCGAGCAGGACCGGCATCGACCAGCCGTCGAGGAGGATGTGGTGCAGCGTCATGACCAGCTGGTGCCGGTCCTGGCCGGTCCTGATCAGGAGCAGCCGCAGCAGGGGCGCCACCGCGAGGTCGAAGCGCCGGGCCAGCTCGCCTTCGGCCAGGCGCCGGATCTCCTCGCGCGCCTCCTCCCGCGCCAGACCGGAGACGTCCGCCTCGCTCCACGGCAGCGTCACGTCACGCACCACGACCTGCACCATCTGCGCCCCGCTCACCGGGCGGAAACAGGCCCGCAGCGCCGCGTGCCGGGCCACCAGGGCCTGCCACGACGCACGCAACCTGGCCGCGTCGAGCGGTCCTTCGATGTCGAGCGCGGACTGCACGGTGTAGACGTCGGGCCCCTGGTCGGCGAGGCCCGCGTGGAACAGCAGCCCCTCCTGCAACGGTGAAAGCGGCCACACGTCCTCGACAAGGGATCGGGTCATCGCTCCTTCTCCTCATTACGGTTGATGCCTATCGGGAACGGTTTCCCTCGGCGAGTGCGGCTTCGAGTTCCTCGATCTGGTTCTGTGCGAGGTCGAGCAGGGGGAAGTCGGAGGGGGTGTGGCCACCCGCTCCCGGGTCGGTGGTGTGGGCGGCGAGACCGGCGAGCACCGCGAGCCAGGCCCGGCCCAGGCGCTCGGCCCCGGCCTGCTCGATCAGCCGGCCCGGCCAGCTCAGGGTGATGTCGAGCGCGGGCCCTTCCGGGGTGTCCCTGACGACCGCGCCCGCCGCCACGGCGTGGGTCACCGGCATGTCGGGGGCGGCCGAGCCGCCGACCGCCGTCTCGCCGGCCGGCTGCCAGGGCCCGGCGGGGCCCGTACGCGTGCCGGTGGCGAAACGTCCTAGGTAGTTGAAGCCGATCTGCGGAGCCGGGGTGGCCTCCAGGACCGGGCCCGTGCGGGAGTTGAGGTGGCGCAGCAGTTCATGGCCGAGCCCGTCGCCGGGCACCGACCGCACCTGCTCCTTCACGGCCTTGACCAACGTACCGGCAGCGCCGCCGCCCGCCATAGCGCTGTCCAGGTCGGCGCCCGTCACGTCCAGACGGACCGGCCGGACGCTAGTGAACCAGCCGACGGTGCGCGACAGGTCGGCCTCTTCGAGCGGCTCGCGGCCGTGCCCCTCGATATCCACGAGGACCTCGGTGCCACCGCCGGGCCGCCAGTGCGCGACGGCGCCCGCGAGGGCGGCGAGGAGCACCTCGTGCACCCCGCAGTGGTACGCGGCGGGGGTCGGGCCCACCAGGGTGGCGGCCTGCTCGGGCGGCACCGTCCACGTCTGGTGGAGCAGGGTGCTCGCGACGTCCACGGCCGGGTCCAACGGGCGCTCTCCCAAAGGTGGTTCGGGCGCCCCGAGTAGCTTCTTCCAGTCGTCGAGCTCGGCGACCCGCCGCTCGTCGGCGGCCTGCGCGGTGAGGATCTCCGACCAGCGCCTGAAGGACGTGCCGACCGGGTCGAGGTCGGGCTCGCGCCCGTCCGCGACCGCCTCGCAGGCCGCCTGGAGGTCGGGCGCCAGGACGCGCCAGGACACGCCGTCGACCACCAAGTGGTGCACCACGAGGACGAGTCGGCCGACCTGGCTCGGGCCCGCGTCGACCCAGACCGCCCGCACCATCACCCCGGCCGCCGGGTCGAGCCGCTCGGCGGCTTCGCGGGCGGCCCGCGCCGCGACCTCGTCCAGCTCGCCCGCCGCGGCGGCGACCCGGGTCACGAGCCCTGCCGCTTCGACGGATCCGCGCTCGCCGACGAGCAGCTTCCGCTCGCCGGGCACGGTCCTCGCCCGCAGCATGTCGTGCGTGTCGAGCAGGGCGGCGAGACCGGCCGTGAGCGCCTCGACGCCGAGCCCGGCGGGGGCGCCGAGCGTCATCCACTGGGCGAAGCCGGGGCGGGTGGCCCGCTCGCCGAACGCCCGCATCACGGGGGTCCACGCCACCTCGCCGACACCGACGTCGGCGGGCCCCGACCGTTGCCCGGCGAGCTCCACCACGGCCGCGAGCCGCTCCGGCGTCTTCTCCTCGAAGACCTGGCGCGAGGTCAGCAGGAGCCCGGCGCGCCGGGCCCGCGACGCCAGTTGCATCGACATGATCGAGTCGCCGCCCAGCTCGAAGAAGCTGTCGTCGACGCCGACCGTGTCGACGCCGAGGACCTCGGCGAACAGGGCGCAGACGAGGGCCTCGCGCTCGGTGCGCGGCGGGCGGCCTCCGGTGCGGCCCGCGAAGTCCGGCGCGGGCAGCGCGGCCCGGTCCACCTTCCCGTGCGGCGTCAGCGGCAGCCGGTCGAGCGGCACCACCGCCGTGGGCACCATGTGCTCGGGGAGCCGCTCGGCCACGAACGCCCTCAGTGTGGCGGGCAGTTCATCAGCAGGAGGCGGGCTGTCCATGCGCCCGGAGGTGTCCGCGACGACGTACGCGACCAGGCGCTTGCCGCCGGAACGGTTGCCGCCGGGGCCGTCCTGGCGTGCGACGACCACGGCCTGCGTGACGTCAGGGTGCGCGGCGAGCACCGCCTCGATCTCGCCGGGCTCGATCCGGTAGCCGCGGACCTTGACCTGGTCGTCCGCGCGTCCGGCGAAGACGAGTTCGCCGCCGTCGGTCCACCGCACGACGTCGCCGGTCCGGTACATCCGCTCGTCCGTGCCGAACGGGCAGGCCACGAACCGCTCGGCGGACAGGCCCGCGCGTCCCAGGTAGCCGCGCGCGAGTCCGGCCCCCGCCACGTAGAGCTCGCCCGCCACACCGGCGGGTACGGGCAGCAGGAAGTCGTCGAGCACGAAGGCCCGCACGTTCGCCATCGGGCCGCCGATGGGCACCTCGCCCCGGCCCGGGGTCAGGGGCGCGCTCATCGCCGCGCAGACCGTCGTCTCCGTCGGCCCGTACGCGTTCACCATCCGCCTGCCGGAGGACCACCGGTCCACCAGACCCACCGGGCACGCCTCGCCCGCCACCACCAACGTGCGCAGTTCGCCGGGGAGTTCGTCCTCCGCGGCGAGGACGCTCGGCGGCACCGTCACATGGGTGGCCCGCGTCCGGTGGAGAGCCTCGCCGAGGGAGACCCGGGGCGGCAGCGCCTCCGGCGGCGCGAGGACGACGGAGGCGCCGGACAGGAGCGCCATGCACAGTTCGGAGACGGCCGCGTCGAAGCTCGGCGAGGCGAACTGGAGCACCCGCGAGTCCTCCCCGACCCCGAACCGTTCGATCTGCGCCCGCGCCAGGTTGCCGAGTCCGCCGTGCGTCACCACGACGCCCTTGGGGCGGCCGGTCGAGCCGGAGGTGTAGATCACGTACGCGGCATGGGCCTCGGCCAGCGGCGAGAGCCGCTCCGCGTCCCTGACCGGCCCTTCGGCACATGCGGCGATCCGCTCCGCCGTGGCGGGTTCGTCGACCACGACGACGTGGCCCGCGAACCCCTCGGGGACCGCGTCGCGCGTCGCTGCCGCGCAGACCAGGACCGCCGGATCGGCGTCGTCCAGGACGTACGCGATCCGCTCCGCGGGGTAGGCCGGGTCCACCGGGACGAACACGCCGCCCGCCGTCGACACCGCGAGCAGCGCGACCACCAGCGCGGCGGACCGCTCCATCAGGACCGCGACACGCCGCTCGGGGCCCACTCCCGCATCGACCAGATGACGCGCGAGCCGTGCGACCTCGGCCGCCAACTCGGCGTAGGACAGCTCCTGTTCGCCGTCCGTCACGGCCACCGCGTGCGGCGTACGGGCCGCGCGGGCCGCGAAGAGGTCGGGCAGCGGCGCGGCATCGACCGCCGCGCTCGTCCGGTTCCATTCGCGTACGACCAGGTCGCGCGTGTCCTTCCCGACGACGTCGATGCGGCCGACGGGCGCCTCGGGGTCGGCCACGAAGCCTTCGAGGATCCGCACCAGGGAGGCGACCATCTCCTCGGCCCTGCCGCGCGTGAAGACATCGGGGCGGAAGACGAAGTCGCCGCGCATCCGCTCGCCCGGCGACACGACGAGCGTCAGCGGGTAGTGGCCCATGTCGCGCGGGGCGCCGATCGGGCGGACGGCCAGGGTGTCGGGGTCGGGCTTCCCCCCGGGCGGACGCGGATAGTTCTCGTAGACCACGAGCGTGTCGAACACGGCGCCGGGGCCAGCGAGTTGATGGATCTCGGCGAGACCCACGTGCTGGTGGCCGAGGAGGGCGACCTGGCGTTCCTGCAAGGCGGTGAGCAGCTCGCCGACCGGCTGGCCCGCCGCCAGGTCCACCCGCACCGGCAGCGTGTTGATGAACAGGCCGATCGCCGTGTCCGCGCCCGCGAGATCGGTGGGGCGGCCCGCGACGGTGGCGCCGAACACCACGTCCGTACGTCCCACCAGGCGCGCGAGGAGCATCGCCCACGCGCCCTGCACCACCGTGTTCAGCGTCAGCCCGCGGGCCCTGGCGAGGTCGGCGAGCCCGCGCGACAGGTCGGCGGGGAACGCGAACCGCACCCGCTCGGGCACCACCGGCGTACTGGCCGCCTCGGCGGGCACCACCAGCGTCGGCGCGTCGAGCCCGGCGAGTTCGGCGCGCCAGGCGGATCGCGCGGCCTCGCCGTCCTGGCGGGACAGCCAGGCCAGGTAGTCGCCGTAGGAGGCGGCGGGCGGCAGTTCGTGGTCGGCGCCGTGCGCCTCGTACGCCGCCGACAGGTCGCCGATCAGGATCGGCAGGGACCAGCCGTCCATGATGATGTGGTGGCTGGTGAGGACCAGCCTGTGCCGGTTCTCGCCGAGCCTGACGAGCAGCAGCCGCAGCAGCGGCGCGGCCGCCACGTCGATCCGCTCAGCCCGCTCCCCCTCGGCGAGCCGTTCGAGGTCGGCGAGCGCGTCGCTCTCCGTACGCCCGCTCAGATCGGCCTCGCGCCAGGGCAGCGGCACGTCGCGCGCCACGACCTGCACAGCCTCTCCCGAGGCGGTCCTGTGGAAGCCCGCCCGCAGGATCGGATGCCTGCGCAGCAGCGCCTCGCAGGCGACGCGCAGACGTGCCACGTCGAGCGGCCCGTCCAGGGCCAGCATGCGCTGGCTCTCATAAAGGTCGGGGGCACCTTCGTCGAACGTGGCGTGGAACAGCATGCCTTGCTGGAGCGGAGACAGGGGCCAGACGTCCTCCAACGTCGGTACAGCGGCCTCCAGTTCCTCCACACCTCGCTGCGTGAGGACGCCGAGCAGCGGAAAGTCGGAGGGCGTCCGCCCGCCCGCGCCGGGCTCTGCGGTGTGGCCCGCGAGACCGGTGAGCATGTCCAGCCAGGTGCGGCCGAGGCGCTCGGCATCGGCCTCCTCGATGAGGGCGCCGGGCCAGGTCAGGGTGATCTCCAGGACGGGGCCCTCCGGGGTGTCGCGCACCAACGCGCCGACGTCCAGGGCGTGCGCGGCGGGCGCCTCCGGGTCGACCGATCCGCCGATCGCGGTGTCGCCGGTGAGCTGCCAGGGCGCGGCCCGGTCTGTCCCGGTGCCGGTGCCAGCGCCAGGTCCTTTGCCGGTCCCGGTTCCGGTTCCGGTGGTGAACCGGCCGAGGTAGTTGAAGCCGACCTCCGGGGCGGGGCGGGCTGCGAGGACCGGCGCCGTCTCCGGGTTGAGGTGGCGCAGCAGCTCATGGCCGAGCCCGTCACCCGGCACGGCACGCGCCTGCTCCTTGACCGCCTTGACCAGCACCCCTGCGGCCGGGCCTCCGGCCAGGACCTGCGGCAGGTCGACGCCCGCCACGTCGAGCCGCACGGGGTGCGCGCCCGTGAACCAGCCGACCGTGCGCGACAGGTCGACGCCGCCGAGGGGTTCACGGCCGTGCCCTTCGACGTCGACGAGCAGCGCCGTGCCGTCGCTCCCCTCGGATTCCGGGCGCCAGTGGGCGATCGCACCCGCCAGGGTCGCCAGGAGCACGTCGTCGATCCCGCAGTGGTACGCGGCCGGGGTGCGACGCACCAACGCGGCGGCCTGCTCGGGAGGCACCACCCACGAACGGCGGCGCAGCGTCCGCGCCGTGTCGATCGCGTCGTCCAACGCCCGCTCGCCCAGGGGCTGTTGGGCAGGGCCGAGCAGTGTCGTCCAGTCTTCCAGTTCGGCGACGCGGCTCTCGGAGTTCGCCTCGGTGGTGAGGATGTCCGACCAACGCCGGAAGGACGTTCCCACGGGGGGCAGTTCGGGCACGCGCCCGTCGGCGACCGCTTCGCAGGCCGCTTGCAGGTCCGGGACGAGGACGCGCCAGGACACGCCGTCGACCACCAAGTGGTGGACCACGAGGACGACTCGGCCCGTGCGGCCGGGGCCCGCGTCCACCCAGACCGCCTGCACCATCACGCCGGAGGCCGGGTCGAGCCGCTCGACGGCGTCGCGGGCCGCGCGCGTGGCGATCTCGTCCAGATCACTCTCGGCGGCCGCGTCGACGCGAGTCACCAGGCGGGAGGCGTCCACCGAGCCGCGCTCGCCGACGATCAGCTTCGACTCACCGGGCACGGCGCACGCCCGCAACATGTCGTGCGTGTCGAGGAGCGCGGCAAGCCCTCCACTCAGCACGTCAAGGCCGAGCCCGGCCGGGGCCCCCGCCGTCACCCACTGCGCGAAGCCGGGTCGGGTGGCGCGCTCCCCCGATGCCCTCATGGCCGGAGTCCACGGCACCTCACCCACACCGACGTCCTCGGGGACGTCCTGGTCATCGGCGCCCGCCTCGTCCACGACGGTCGCCAGCCGTGCCGGTGTCTTTTCCTCGAACACCTGGCGGGGAGTGAGGACCAGGCCCGCCCCGAGTGCCCGCGAGGCGAGCTGCATCGAGCTGATCGAGTCGCCACCCAGCTCGAAGAAGCTGTCCTCGACACCGATCCGGTCGAGACCGAGCACCTCCGCGAACAGCGCGCACAGCGTCGCCTCGGTGGGCGTGCGGGGCTCGCGAGAACCTGCCTTCCCCGCGAAGTCGGGGGCGGGCAAGGCGGCACGGTCGAGCTTGCCGTTCACGGTCAACGGGAGCGCGTCCAGGACCAGGAGCGTCGCCGGGACCATGTACTCGGGCAGCCGCGTGGCCGCGTACGCACGGATCGCCTCCACATCCACGTTTACGGCAGCGTCCGCGACCACATACCCGATCAGCCGCTTGTCACCAGGACGGTCCTCACGCACGACCACCGCCGCCTGACGCACACCCACATGCGCCGCGAGAACCGCCTCGACCTCACCCAACTCCACCCGGAACCCACGGATCTTCACCTGCTCATCCGCACGCCCCGCGAACAACAACTCACCATCCGAGGTCCACCGCGCCAAGTCCCCGGTCCGATACATCCGGCCGCCCGCACCACCGAACGGACACGCCACAAAACGCTCCGCCGTCAGATCCGACCGACCCACATACCCCCGAGCCACACCCGGACCCGCCACATACAACTCACCCGTCACACCCGACGGCACCGGCTGCAAAAACCCATCCAGCACATACGTCCGTACGTTGCCCAACGGACGCCCAATCGACGGCGAGGCACCCCCGGGCTCGACACCGACAGCCACCGGCCCGGCCGTCGCCATCACCGTCGCCTCAGTCGGCCCATACGTATTCCACACCCGCGCCTGACCAACCCACCGACTCGCCAGATCAGCGGTCAACAACTCCGCACCCAACACCCAGTTCCCGACACCCGCCACCGTCGCCGGATCCAGCACACCCAACAACGACGGCACCACACTCGCCGTACTCACACCGAGGTCCTCGATCAGTGCGGCCAGCGCGACCGGCTGTGCGCGCTCTTCGGGTGACGCGACGGCCAGCGTGCCGCCGCCCGTGAGCGTGACCGCGACATCCAGGACCGCCGCGTCGAAGCTGAACGACGCGAACTGCAACGCCACGACGTCTTCCTCGATCCCGAGGACCGGCCGCATCGCCTCCGCCAGGTTCACCAACCCGTCGTGCGCCACCGCCACACCCTTCGGGCGCCCGGTCGAACCGGAGGTGTAGATGACATAGGCGAGCTGATCGGGTCCGGCGTGTGCGCTCAGCGGGAGGGAGGAGCGCACGGTGATCGCCTGCGCGGTCTGCTCGTCGTCGAGCAGCACGGTCCTCGCCGCCCCGACCGGCACCCCGTCCAGCGTTTCCCCGACACCCAGCACCACCGAAGCACCGCTGTCCGCAATCACATAGCCCAGCCGATCCGCCGGATACTCCGGATCCAACGGCACGAACGCAGCCCCCGCCTTCCACACCGCGAGCTCCGCCACCACCATGTCCACCCCACGCGGCAGACACAGACCCACCCGCGACTCCCGACCCACACCCAGACCCACCAAATACCGCGCCAGACGATTCGCCGACGCCTCCAACTCGGCGTACGACAGCACCCGCTCACCCGACACCACCGCCACCGCACCCGGCGACAAACCCACCCGCTCCTCGAACGCCTCCACCACCGAACCCACCGCCACCGGACACCCCGTGTCGTTCCAGCCCTCGACCACGAGTGCACGCTCCGCAGGGTCGAGGAAGGCGATGCGGCCGACGGGCGTCAGCGGGTCGGCCGCCATCCGTTCGAGGACCCGTGCCAGCCACTCACCCATGCGCCCGGCCTCGGACCGGTCGAAGAGGTCGGGGCGGTAGGTCACACGTATCTGGAGGCGGTCGTCGGGGACGACGCTCACGGCCAGCGGGTAGTGGGTGCCCGCCTCCGTGTTCACCTGGGCCATCGCGATGCCGTCCGCGCCGTCCTGGCCGGTGGGGGCGGCCTCGTCGCGCGGATAGTTCTCGAACATCAGCATGGTGTCGAAGACCGCGCCGGGCCCTGCTGCGGCCTGGATCTCCGAGAGGCCCACGTGCTGGTGGGCCAGCAGGTCCGACTGACGTCGCTGAAGCCGCGCGAGCAGGTCGGCGACCGGCTGCGCGCCGTCGAGCCGTACCCGTACCGGCACGGTGTTGATGAACAGGCCGACCATCGATTCCACGCCCGGCAGTTCGGCGGGGCGGCCCGCGACGGTGGCGCCGAACACCACGTCCGTACGACCGGCGAGACGCGCGAGGACCAGCGCCCACGCGCCCTGCACCAGCGTGTTCATCGTCAGGCCCTGGGAGCGGGCAAGACCGGTCAGGGCGGCGGTCGCCTCTTCGGAAAGGGTCAGCGCCGTCTCCTCCGACACCGTCTGCGCGCGGTCTGCCACATCGGCGGGTGCCACGAGCGTCGGCTCGTCGGCCCCGGCCAGCTCCGCGCGCCAGGCGGCACGGGCCGCCTCCTTGTCCTGCCGAACCAACCACGCCAGGTACTCGCCGTACGACGCCGCACGCTTGAGTACGGAGACGTCGCCACCCGCCGCGTACAGCTCGGAGACCTCGTTGAACATGACGGGCGTCGACCAGCCGTCCGCGACGATGTGGTGGCTGGTGACGACGAGGCGGTGCCGTTCGGCGCCGATGCGGACGAGCAGCAGGCGCAGCAGTGGCGCGGCTGTCACATCCATGCGGGCCGCACGCTCGCTCGCGGCGAGCCGGTCGAGTTCGGCGAGCGCGTCGCTCTCCCTGCGCCCCGACAGGTCGGCCTCGGACCAGGGAAGTGTGGCCTCGCGCGCCACGACCTGGACGGCCTCACCGGAGGCGAGGCGGTGGAAGCTCGCCCGCAGCGCCGGGTGCCGCGCGACCAGCGCCTGCCACGACGCGCGCAGCCTGGCGGCGTCGAGGGGCCCGTCGAGCGCGAGCATCCGCTGGCTCCGGTAGACGTCGGGGCCGCTCTCGTCGTACGTGGCGTGGAAGAGCATGCCTTCCTGTAGCGGAGAGAGCGGCCAGACGTCCGTCAACTCCGGTACGGCACGCTCCAGTTGTTCGACTCCCGGCTGTGTCAGCCCGTCACCGATGAGCGGGAAGTCGGTGGGCGTCCTTCCGCCCGCTGCGGGGTCGGCGGCATGGGTGGCCAGGGCGCCGAGCATCCGCACCCAGACCTCGCCGAGCCGTGCCGCGTCCGCGTCGTCCAGGACGGCGGCGGGCCAGTTGAGCCTGAGTTCCAGCTCGGGGCCTTCGGGGGTGTCCGTGATGGTGGCGTTGGCCTCCAGGGCGTGCGGCAACGGCAGGTCCGGGGCGACCGAGCCGCCGATCGCGGTCGGGCCTGCTGTCTGCCAGGGGCCCGTGGGAGCGGAGTCGGTGTGTGCGGCCGAGAACCGGCCCATGTAGTTGAAGCCGATCTGCGGGCTCGGCGCGGCCGCGAGGACCGGGCCCGTCTCGGCGTTGAGGTGACGCAGGAGTTCGTGGCCGAGTCCGTCGCCCGGCACGGACCGCAGCTGTTCCTTGACCGTCTTCAGCAGTGTTCCCGCGGCGGTGTCGCCCGCGAGGGCCCGGGGCAGATCGATCCCCGTGACGTCCGCCCTGACCGGCCGGGACCCGGTGAACCAACCGACCGTACGGGACAGGTCCACGTCCCCGAGCTGCTCGCGGCCGTGCCCTTCGACGTCGATCAGGATCCCGGTGCCACCGTCGGCCCGCCAGTGCGCGACGGCACCGGCGAGCGCGGCGAGCAGCACGTCGTCGACGCCGCAGTGGAATGCGGCGGTCGCCCGGTTCAGCAACGGCTCGGCCTGTGCGGCGGGGACGGTCCAGGTCCGCTGCCGCAGGGTCTGCGCGGTGTCGACGGCCGGGTCCAACTCCCGGCTGCCTAAGGGCGTTTCGGGATCGCCGAGGAGCGCGGTCCAGGCATCGAGTTCCGCGACGCGGCTCTCGGAATTCGCCTCGGTGGTGAGGATGTCCGACCAACGCCGGAAGGACGTTTCCACGGGGGCCAGTTCGGGCTCGCGTCCGTCGGCGACCGCCTCGCAGGCCGCTTGCAGGTCCGGGACGAGGACGCGCCAGGAGACACCGTCGACCACCAAGTGGTGGGCCGTGAGGACGAGTCGGCCCGTACGGCCGGGGCCCGCGTCGACCCAGACCGCCTGCACCATCACGCCGGAGAGCGGGTTGAGGCGCTCGGCTGCTTCCCCGGCCGCCCGTGCCGCGACCTCGTCGACGTCACCGTCGGCCGCCTCGATCCGGGTCACCAGGCGGGAGGCGTCCACCGAGCCGCGCTCGCCGACGAGCAGCTTCGACTCCCCGGGCACCGCGCGCGCCCGCAACATGTCGTGCGTATCGAGGAGCGCGGCAAGACCGGCACTCAACACGTCAAGGCCCAGCCCCGCCGGAGCGCCCACCGTCACCCACTGCGCGAACCCCGGCGAGGCGGCCCGCTCCCCCAGCGCCCGCATCACGGGCGTCCACGGGACCTCGCCGACGCCCACGTCCTCGACCGCGGCGGCACGTTCGGCCGCTCCCGCCGCGTCCACGACGGACGCGAGCCGTCCCGGCGTCCGCTCCGTGAAGACCTGGCGCGGGGTGAGGACCAGGCCCGCCCTGCGTGCCCGCGAGGCGAGCTGCATCGAGCTGATCGAGTCGCCGCCCAGCTCGAAGAAGCCGTCCTCGACACCGACCCGGTCGAGACCGAGCACCTCCGCGAACAGCGCGCACAGCGTGGCCTCGGTGGGCGTGCGGGGCTCGCGAGAACCTGCCTTCCCCGCGAAGTCGGGGGCGGGCAGGGCGGCACGGTCGAGCTTGCCGTTCACGGTCAGCGGCAGCGCGTCCAGGACCAGGACCGTCGCCGGGACCATGAACTCGGGCAGACGCTCCGCCACGTACGCGCGGAACGCCTCCGCCTCCACGTTCGCCCCGTCGACCACCACGTAACCGATCAGCCGCGTCTCGCCCGGGCCGTCCTGGCGTGCGACGACCACGGCCTGCGCGACCTCCGGATGTCCGGCGAGCACCGCCTCGACCTCGCCCGGTTCCACCCGGAACCCACGGACCTTCACCTGCTCGTCCGCCCGGCCCGCGAAGAGGAGCTGTCCTTCGGGGGTCCAGCGCGCCAGGTCGCCGGTCCGGTACATCCGGCCGCCGTCACCGAAGGGGCAGGCCACGAACCGCTCGGCGGTCAGCCCGGGGCGGCGCTGGTAGCCCCGTGCCAGGCCGGTCCCCGCGACGTACACCTCGCCGACGACGCCGGGCGGCACCGGGCGCAGGAAGGCGTCGAGCACGTACACGCGTCGGTTGCCCAGCGGTCGGCCGATCGGCAGGGCGGTCCCGCTCGCCGCGCCGGCGGGGAGCACGTGCCACGTCGCGCACAGCGTGATCTCGGTCGGTCCGTACAAGTGCCGCACGGAGACCTCGGGGCATGCCTCGCGCACTCGTGCCACCGCCCCGGCGGGCACCACGTCGCCGCCGGTCAGGACCTCGCGCAGGCCCGTGAAGCACTCCGGGGTCTCCTCGGCGAGCACCCGGAAGAGCCCCGCCGTGAGGTGGATCGCCGTGACACCCGAGGCGATCGCCTCACGCACCCGCCCGGCGTCCACCGCGCCGGGCTCCGCGATCACGACGCGCCCGCCCGCGACGAGCGGCACCCACACCTCGAACAGCGATACGTCGAAGGCGTGCGGCGCGTGCATCAGCACGGCGTCCGCAGCACCGACCGACCAGCCCGGGTCACCGGCGAGACCGGCCACGCTCGCGTGCGGCACCGCCACCCCCTTGGGCACACCGGTCGACCCGGAGGTGTACATCACGTACGCCAGGTCGTCGGCGCCCACCGGGGCCGCGCTGTCCCGCGTGCGGCACCCGGCGATCGCCGACGCCACGGCCGGGTCGTCGAGCACCACCGAGGGGACCGCCACGTCCTCGGGCAGGGCGTCCCGCGTCGCACGTGTGCACAGCAGCTTCACCGGCGCGGAGTCCGCGAGCAGGAAGGCAACGCGCTCCGCCGGATACTCCGGGTCGACGGGCACGTGGACGGCGCCCGCCTTCCACACTCCGAGGAGCGCCACGATCAGCTCGGCCGACCTGTTCATGGCCACCGCGACCCGGTCGCCCCGGCGCACGCCGGCGCCGCTCAGGTGGGTGGCGAGACGTCCGGACGCCGCCGCCAACTCCCCGTAGGTGAGGACCTTTTCGCCGTCGACGACGGCCACCGCGTCCGGTGTCCGCGCCGCCTGCGCCGCGAAGAGCTCGGGGACCGATACGCCCGGCACGGGTGCCGCCGTCGCGTTCCACTCCGCCACCACGAGCTCGCGCTCCGGTGCGCCCAGGACGTCGACCCGGCCGACCGGCGTGTCCGGGTTCGCCACGACCTGTTCGAGTACGCGCACCAGCCGGTCGATGACGGAGCGTGCCTCCGTCTGCCCGAACACGTCGGTGCGGTAGTCGAGTTTGAAGCCCATCCGCTCGCCCTCGGGCGCCACGACCAGCGTCAGCGGATAGTGCGCGGCCTCTTCGCCGCCGATGAAGCGGACGGCGAAGGTGTCGGGCGCGGGGCTCTCCTCCGGGGGGCGGGGGTAGTTCTCGTAGACCACGATCGTGTCGAAGACGGCGCCGGGCCCCGCGAGCCGCTGGATCTCCGGGAGGCCCAGGTGCTGGTGCGCCATGAGGGCGGACTGCCGCCGCTGGAGTTCGGCGAGGAGCTCCGCGACGCTCTGCGCGCCGTCCAGTCGTACCCGCACCGGAAGCGTGTTGATGAACAGGCCGACCATCGACTCCGCGCCGGGCAGATCCGTGGGGCGCCCCGCCGCGGTGGCACCGAACACGACGTCGCCGCGACCGGCGAGGCGGGCAAGCAGCAGGGCCCACGCCCCCTGCACCAGCGTGTTGACGGTCAGGCCCCGAGCACGGGCCAACGCGCCGAGCTCCAGGGTCAGTTCCTCGGAGATGTGGTGGATCAGGCTCTCGGGGGCGACGGGCATCCGGCCGGGGTCCGCAGGTGCCACGAGCGTCGGCTCGTCGGTTCCGGCGAGCTCGGCGCGCCACGCGGCCCGTGCGGCGTCAGTGTCCTGCCGGTGCAGCCACGCCAGGTAGTCCCGGTAGGACGTCGTACGAGGCAGCACACGTGTGTCCCCGTCCGCCGCGTACACCCTGGAGAACTCGCTGAACACGACCGCCATCGACCAGCCGTCCATGACCAGGTGGTGGCTGGTGACCACGAGGCGGTGCCGTTCCTCGCCCAGGCGGATCAGGAGCAGTCGCAGCAACGGCGGTACGGCCGGGTCGAACCGCTCGGCCCGTTCCCGCGCGGCGAGCCGGTCCACCTCGGCGACGGCGTCGTCCTCCGGCAGCCCGGAGAGGTCCTCCACGCGCCACGGCAGCTCCACCTCACGGGCGACGACCTGCACCGCCTCGCCCGACTTGCGGCCGCGGAAGCCCGCCCGCAGCGCGCCGTGCCTGGCGAGCAGCGCCTGCCACGTCGCCCGCAGCCGCTCCGCGTCGAGCGGCCCCACCAGCTCCAGCATCCGCTGCCCCTGGTAGACGTCCGGACCCCGGTCGTCGAAGGCGGCGTGGAACAGCAGCCCTTCCTGCAAGGGCGACAGGGGCCACACGTCCTCGACAAGCGATCGGTTCATCGTTCGGTCTCCTCAAGCTCCTCAAGAGCGGCGACGGGCGCGAGCGGGTCAGAAGTGGTCTCCGGCGAAACCGGTCTCGAATTCGTCGACCTCGTCCTGCGCGAGGTCGAGCAGCGGGAAGTCGGAGGGCGTCCGTCCGCCCGCCCCGGGGTCGCTGGTGTGGTCGGCGAGGCCGCCGAGCATCTCCAGCCAGGTACGCCCGAGCCGCTCGGCCCGCGCCTCGTCGACGAGCGCGGCGGGCCAGCTCAGGGTGATCTCCAGCTCGGGCCCTTCCGCGGTGTCGCGCACCATCGCGCCCGCGTCGAGGAGATGGAGCAGGGGCGTGTCCGGGTCGGCGGAACCGCCGATCGCGGTGTCGCCTGTCAACTGCCAGGGGCCGGTGTGGGTCGCGGTGTGCGGCCCCGTGGCGAACCGGCCCATGTAGGTGAAGCCGATCTCCGGGGCGGGCGCGGCCGCGAGGACCCGGCCGGTCTCGGGGTTGAGGTGCCGCAGGAGTTCGTAGCCGAGGCCGTCGCCCGGTATGGCGCGCGCCTGTTCCTTGACCGCCTTGACCAGCGCACCGGCGGCCGGGCCACCGGAGAGCGCGTCCGGCAGGTCGACTCCGGTCACGTCGAGCCGTACCGGATGCGTGCTGGCGAACCAGCCGACCGTACGCGACAGGTCGACGTCCCCGATCGGCTCGCGCCCGTGCCCCTCCACATCCACCAGGACCCTGTCGGCGACGTCGGGCCGCCAGTGCGCCACGGCACCACCCAGGGCGGCGAGCAGCACGTCGTCCACCCCGCAGTGGAACGCGGCGGTCGTGCGGCCCAGCAACGTCTCGACCTGCCCCCTCGGGAGCTGCCAGGTGCGGTGGCGCAGGATGCGTACGGTGTCGACTTCCTTGTCCACCTCCCGCCTCCCCAAGTGTGGTCGTGTCTCGCCGAGCAACCGGAGCCAGCCCCCGAGCTCCGCGATCCGCCGTTCCCCGGCCGCCTCGGCGGAGAGGAGCTCCGACCAGCGCCGGAACGACACGCCGACCGGGTCGAGTTCGGGCTGGCGTCCCTCGGCGACCGCTTCACAGGCCGCTTGCAGGTCCGGGACGAGGACGCGCCACGACACGCCGTCGACCACCAAGTGGTGCGCTGAGAGGACCAGTTGACCCGGTCGGCCGGGGCCTGCGTCCACCCAGACCGCCTGCACCATCACCCCGGCCGCCGGGTCGAGCCGCTCGACGGCGTCGCGGGCCGCGCGCGTGGCGATCTCGCCCAGATCCCCTTCGGCGGCAGCCTCGATCCGGGTCACCAGGCGAGTGGCATCCACCGTCCCACGCTCGCCGACGAGCAGTTTCGACTCGCCGGGTATCACCCGCGCCCGCAACATGTCGTGCGTATCGAGGAGCGCGGCAAGCCCGGCACTCAGCACGTCGAGGCCCAGCCCCGCCGGAGCACCCACCGTCACCCACTGCGCGAACCCCGGACGGGCGGCTCGCTCCCCCAACACCCGCATCACCGGCGTCCACGGGACCTCGCCGACACCCACCACGTCGGCGGCGGGCTCCTGCCCTGCGGCCTCGGCGACCGCTGCCAGGCGTTCGGGCGTCTTCTCCTCGAAGACCTGGCGCGGGGTGAGGACCAGGCCCGCCCCGCGTGCCCGCGAGGCGAGCTGCATCGAGCTGATCGAGTCGCCGCCCAGCTCGAAGAAACTGTCCTCGACACCGACCCGGTTGAGACCGAGCACCTCCGCGAACAGGGCACACAGCGTCTCTTCGGCGGCCGTACTCGGTGCCCGGTCCGACACGCGGGCCGCGAAGTCGGGGGCGGGCAAGGCGGCACGGTCGAGCTTGCCGTTCACGGTCAGCGGCAGCGCGTCCAGGACCAGGACCGTCGCCGGGACCATGTACTCGGGCAGACGCGTGGCCGCGTACGCACGGATCGCCTCCACATCCACGCTTACGGAAGCGTCCGCGACCACATACCCGATCAACCGCTTGTCACCGGGACGGTCCTCACGCACCACCACCGCCGCCTGACGCACACCCACATGCGCCGCGAGAACCGCCTCCACCTCACCCAACTCCACCCGGAACCCACGGATCTTCACCTGCTCATCCGCACGCCCCGCGAACAACAACTCACCATCCGAGGTCCACCGCGCCAGATCCCCGGTCCGATACATCCGGCCACCCGCACCACCGAACGGACACGCCACAAAACGCTCCGCCGTCAGATCCGACCGACCCACATACCCCCGCGCCACACCCGGACCCGCCACATACAACTCACCCGTCACACCCAACGGCACCGGCTGCAAAAACCCATCCAACACATACGTCCGCACGTTCCCCAACGGACGCCCAATCGACGGCGAGGCACCCCCAGACTCGACACCGACATCCACCGGCCCGGCCGTCGCCATCACCGTCGCCTCAGTCGGCCCATACGTATTCCACACCCGCGCCTGACCAACCCACCGACTCGCCAGATCAGCGGTCAACAACTCCGCACCCAACACCCAATTCCCGACACCCTTAACCGCCGCAGGATCCAGCACACCCAACAACGACGGCACGACACTCGCCGTACTCACACCGGCTTCACGGATCATGGACGCCAACTCGCTCGGCTCAGCGCGCTGTTCGGCGGTGGCGATCGCCAACGTGCCGCCACCCGCGAGCGTCACAGCCACATCCAGCACCGCAGCGTCGAAACTAAACGAAGCGAACTGCAACGCCACGACGCCCTGTTCGATCCCGAGGACCGGCCGCATCGCCTCCGCCAGGTTCACCAAGCCGCCGTGCGCCACCGCCACACCCTTAGGGCGCCCGGTCGAACCGGAGGTGTAGATGACATAGGCAAGTTGGTCGCCACCCGCCCGCGTTCCCACCGAAGCAGCGGACTCCTCCGCCACCGCCCGCATGGCCGTCTCGTCGTCGAGCAGTACAGTCCTCGCCGCCCCGGCCGGCACCCCGTCCAGCGTTTCCCCGACACCCAGCACCACCGTCGCGCCACTGTCGGCGATCACATAGCCCAGCCGATCCGCCGGATACTCCGGATCCAACGGCACGAACGCAGCCCCCGCCTTCCACACCGCAAGCTCCGCCACCACCATGTCCACCCCCCGCGGCAGACACAGCCCCACCCGCGACTCCCGCCCCACACCCAGACCCACCAAATACCGCGCCAGACGATTCGCCGACGCCTCCAACTCGGCGTACGACAGCACCCGCTCACCCGACACCACCGCCACCGCACCCGGCGACAAACCCACCCGCTCCTCGAACGCCTCAACCACCGAACCCGCCGCCACCGGACACCCCGTGTCGTTCCAGCCCTCGACCATGAGTGCACGCTCCGCGGCGGTCAGCACGTCGATGTGGGCGACCGGTGCCATCGGGTCCGCGATGAACTGCTCCAGGACGCGGATCAGGCGCTGTCCCGCCTCCGCCGCCTCTCGGCGGTCGATGACGTCGGGGCGGGAGGTGACGCGGATCGTGACGCTGTCGGTGACGAGGATGCCGAGGGTCAGCGGGTAGTTGGTCGCCTGGTGGCCCGCCGACGCGGAGAACGTGGGGCGGTCGGGTGTGGGGGGTGCCGCGGGCGGCTGGGGGTAGTTCTCGAAGACCATGAGCGTGTCGAAGACGGCGCCGGGGCCCGCGAGCCGCTGGATCTCCGCGAGGCCCGTGTGCTGGTGGGCGAAGAGAGCGGACTGGCGTTCCTGGAGTCGCGCGAGCATGTGGCTCACGGGCTGCGCGCCGTCGAGCGGCACCCGCACCGGCACGGTGTTGATGAGCAGGCCGACCATCGACTCGGCGCCGGGCAGGTCGGTGGGCCGACCTGCGACGGTGGCGCCGAACACCACGTCCGTACGACCGGCGAGACGCGCGAGGACCAGCGCCCACGCGCCCTGCACCAGCGTGTTCACCGTCAGGTCGTGCGCGCGGGCCAGCTCGACCAGGGCGCGGGTGGAGTCCTCGGGGAGCCGGACGATGCTCTCGTCGGGCAGGACGGGGGTCGTGCCCCGGTCGGCGGGTGCCACGAGCGTCGGCTCGTCGGTCCCGGCCAGCTCCGCGCGCCAGGCGGCACGGGCCGCCTCCTTGTCCTGCCGGACCAACCACGCCAGGTACTCGCCGTACGACGCCGCACGCTTGAGTACGGAGACGTCGCCACCCGCTTCGTACACGGCCGCGAGCTCGTCGAGGAGCACCGGCATCGACCAGCCGTCCATCAGGAGGTGATGGGAGGTGACGACGAGGCGGTGCCGGTGCTCGCCGAGGCGGATGAGCAGCAGCCGCAGGAGGGGCGGGACCGTGAGGTCGAGGCGTTCGGCGCGTTCCTGCGCGGCCAGCTTCTCCGCCTGGTCCCGGATGTCGGCCTCGGCGAGTTGCGACAGGTCGACCTCGCGCCAGGGCAGGGTGACGTTCCGCGTGATGAGCTGGACGGCCTCGCCGGACTTCCTGCGGTGGAAGCTCGCCCGTAACGCCGCGTGCCTGTCGAGCAGTTGCTCCCAGGACGTACGCAACCGGGTTGCGTCCAGCGGTCCTTCGACGGACAGCATGAACTGGACGGCGTAGACGTCGGGGCCCCGGTCGTCGAAGTCGGAGTGGAACAGCAGTCCTTCCTGCAGCGGCGACAGCGGCCACACTTCGGTCAGGGCCGAGCCGTGGGCGGCGGTTGAGGACTTCACCGGGACAGACCTCCCTCTAGTTTTGCTGCGATCGCTTGGAATTGGTCGATCTCGTCCTGCTCGAGATCGAGCAGGTGGAAGTCGGAGGGGGTGTGACCGCCCGCGTCCGGCTCTTCGGTGTGTGCGGCGAGGCCACCGAGCAGACGCACCCAGGTGTGACCCACGCACTCCACGTCGTCCGCCGAAAGGAGGCGTTCGGGCCAGCTGAGCGTGACGGTGAGCTCGGGTCCTTCCTGGGTGTCCCGGACGACCGCGATGCCTTCCAGGACGTGCATCGCGGGCATGTCCTGCCCCGCCGAGCCGCCGGTGCCCGCCGCACCGGCCAGCTGCCAGTCGCCGGCCCTTCCCGCTCCCTCGGCGAACCGGCCCAGGTAGTTGAAGCCGATCTGCGCGGCCGGCGCGGTGTCCAGGACGGCGCCGGTCTCGGGGTTGAGGTGGCGCAGGAGTTCGTAGCCGAGCCCGTCGCCCGGCACCGCCCTTGCCTGCTCCTTGACGGCCTTCACCAACGTACCGGCAGCCCTGCCGCCCGCCATAGCGGCGTCCAGGTCGGCGCCGGTCACCTCCAGGCGTACGGGGTGGGCGCTGGTGAACCAGCCGACCGTGCGCGACAGGTCCGTGTCCCGGAGCTGCTCGCGGCCGTGCCCCTCGACGGTGACCAGGAGACCGGCGCCCGCCCCGGGGCGCCAGTGCGCGACGGCGCCCACGAGGGCGGCGAGGAGCACGTCGTCCACGCCGCAGTGGAACGCGGCCGGGGTCCTGCCCACCAGGGTGGCCGCCTGGTGGGCAGGCACCACCCAGGAGCGGCGGCGCAAGGTGTGTGCCGCGTCGACGTTCCGGTCCAACGGGTGGCGCCCCAGCGGGCGTTGGTGCTTCCCGAGCAGCACGAGCCAGTCCGGGAGTTCGGCGACGCGGCTCTCCGCGATGGCCTCCGCGGCGAGCAGCTCCGCCCAGCGCCTGAACGGCGTCCCCACCGGGTCGAGGTCAGGATCGCGCCCGTCGGCCGCCGCCTCGCAGGCCGCTCGCAGGTCGGGGACGAGGATCCGCCAGGACACCCCGTCGACGACCAGGTGGTGGACCACCAGCGCGATCCGGCCGGTGCGGCCGGGTCCCGCGTCGACCCACACCGCGCGCACGAGCACACCGGAACCGGGGTCGAGGCTGCCTGCCGCATCCCGCGCGGCGCGTCCCGCGATCTCGTCGAGCGCGGCATCGGTGAGGAGCCCCGCCGTGGGGTCGGCGCCCGCATCGGTCCCCGAGGCCCCGGCCTCCGCCGTCGCGTCCACGCGCGACACGAGCCCCTTCGCGTCCACCGAGCCCCGCTCACCGACGATCAGCTTCGGCTCCCCGGGGGCGGATCGCGCCCGCAGCATGTCGTGCGTGTCGAGAACGGCGGCGAGACCGGCACTCAGCACGTCCAGGCCGAGCCCGGCCGGTGCTCGTACGGTCATCCACTGGGTGAATCCGGGAGCGGCGGCCCGCTCGCCGAACGCCCGCATGACCGGCGTCCAGGGCACCTCGCCGACGCCGCTCCCTGCCACGACGGCCGTGGTCTCGACGGCCTCCGCGACCTCGGCGAGCCGCTCCGGGGTCTTCTCCTCGAACACCTGCCGGGGCGTCACGACCAGCCCCCTCCTCCGCGCTCGCGACACCAGCTGCATGGAGCTGATCGAGTCGCCGCCCAGTTCGAAGAAGCTGTCGTCGGCACCGACCCGTGCCAGGCCGAGCATCTCGGCGAAGAGGGCGCACAGGATCTCCTCGGCCGCCGTGCGCGGCGCGCGTCCCGCGGCCCGTTCGGCGAAGTCGGGCACGGGCAGGGCGGCCCGGTCCACCTTGCCGTTCGCCGTACGCGGCAGCGCGTCGAGGACGACGACCGCCGCGGGCACCATGTACTCGGGCAGCACCCCGGCCGCGTGGGCACGCACCGTCCGCCCGTCCACGGCACCCTGATCGGCGGCCGCGTAGCCGACGAGACGCCGCTCGCCCGGGCGGTCCTCCCGCACGAGCACCGCCGCCTGACGCACTCCGGGGCAGCCCGCGAGGGCGGCCTCGACCTCGCCGGGTTCGATCCGGTGGCCATGGATCTTGATCTGTTCGTCCGCCCGCCCCGCGAAGACGAGTTCGCCACGCCCGGTCCAGCGCACCACGTCACCGGTCCGGTACATCCGCTCGCCGGGACCGAACGGGCAGGCCACGAACCGCTGGGCGGACAGGCCCGCACGCCGCAGGTACCCGCGGGCGAGCCCGGCCCCCGCCACGTACAGCTCACCGGCCACGCCCACCGGCACCGGGCGCAGCGCCGCGTCCAGGACGTACACCTGGGTGTTGGCGATCGGGCGGCCGATCGAGGGCGCGCTCTCGACGTCGCTGATCACACCCACCGTGGAGATGACCGTCGACTCGGTGACCCCGTACTGGTTGAACATGGAGCGCCCCGTCGACCAGCGCCTGCGCACCTCGGCGGGCATGGCCTCGCCGCCGGTGATGAGCACCCGCAGCTCGGGCAGCTCCTCGGCGAGCATCTGCGACAGGAAGGCCGGGGGGATCGCCGCGTGGGTGACACCGCGCTCGCGGATCAGGCCGCCGAGTTCCGCGCCGGTGACGTCCAGGCGCGCGGGCGCCAGTACGAGGCGGCCGCCCGCGCACAGCGTCGGCCAGATGTCCGCCATCGAGACGTCGAAGCCGGGTGACACGAGTTGCAGGACGCTGCTGTCCGCGCCGACCTCGTACCGCCGGACGTTCTCCGCGACGAGGTTGCGCAGGCCGCCGTGTGACACCGCCACACCCTTGGGCGCCCCGGTGGAGCCCGAGGTGTAGATGACGTACGCGGCGTGGTCGGCGCGCAGCGGGGCCAGCCGTTCCGCGTCCCCGACCGGGCCTCCGGCGCACCGCGCCAGGGCCTCCGCCACCACGGGGTCGTCCATGACGACGATCCGCCCGGTGAACCCCGCAGGCACCGCGTCCCGCGTCGCCCCGGTGCACAGCACCACGTCCGGGGCGGCGTCGCCCAGCACGTACGCGATCCGCCCCGGCGGGTAGCCCGCGTCCACCGGGACGTACACGCCGCCCGCCATCGACACCGCGAGGAGCGACACGATCATCGCCACGGACCGCTCCCCGACCACGGCGACGCGGCGTTCGGGGCCGACACCGACTCCGATGAGATGACGGGCGAGGCGGCCCGCGTCGGAGGCCAACTCGGCATAGGACAGCGCTTGTTCGCCGCGCGACGACGCCTCGTCCGTGCCGCCGGACACCAGCGCCACCGCGCCGGGCGCCCGCTCGGCCTGCCGCCCGAACAACTCGGGGGCGAGGGCGTCCCGTTCCTCGGTCGTCGTGTCGTTCCAGTAGCCGAGGAGCTGCGCGCGCTCCGCCGACGTCAGGACGTCGATCTCGCTGAGCCGCAGCTCGGGGTCGGCGGCGACCTGCTGGAGCACGTGGGCGAGACGCTCCGCGAGGGCGCGGGCCGTGCCCTCGTCGAAGAGGTCCGTGGCGTACATGATCTCGCCGTCGAGCCCGGCGGGGGCCCCGCGCTCGTCGCGCCGTTCGACGACCGAGAGCGTCAGGTCGAACCGGGCGGCCAGCTCGGGCGGCAGCGGCTCGGGCCGCACCGAGACGCCGGGCAGCTCCCACTCGACCTCCGGCACGTTCTGCAGCGCCAGCATCACCTGGAACAGCGGATTGCGGGACAGCGAGCGCGACGAGCTCAGCTCGTCGACGAGGCGCTCGAAGGGGACGTCCTGGTGCGCGTACGCCGCCAGGTCCGCGGCCCGCACCCGCTCCACCAGCTCCACGAAGGTCGGATCGCCGCCCACGTCGGTACGGAGGACGAGGGTGTTGACGAAGAACCCGGCCAGCTCCTCCAGGGCCGCGTCGCCCCGCCCCGCGGTGGGCGTTCCCAGCACGATGTCCTCGCCCGCGCCCAACCGCGAAAGGAGCACGCCCACCGCCGCGTGCACGACCATGAACATCGTCGCCCTGCCCCGCCCTGCGACGTCCACGAGCCGCGCGTGCGTCTCCGCGTCGGCCCCGACCGGCACCATGTGCCCGCGGAACGAGGGCAGGGCCGGGCGCGCCCGGTCGAACGGGAGGGTCAGCTCCTGCGGTGCCTCCGCCAACGCGGACCGCCAGTAGTCGAGTTGGGCGCTGACGACGCTCTCCGGGTCGTCGAGATCACCGAGGACCTCGCGCTCCCACAGCGCGTAGTCGGCGTACTGGACGGCCAGGGGCGCCCGATCCGGCACCCGGCCCTCGCACCGCGCCGCGTACGCCGCCTCCAGATCCCGCGCGAGGACCCCCATCGACCAGCCGTCGGCGGCCACGTGGTGTGCCACTACCGACAGGACGAACTCGCCAGGGCCCACCGTCAGGAGCCAGGCGCGCCACGGCAGGTCCCCGCGCAGGTCGAAGCCGCCTGCCAGCTGTTCGGCGAGCGTGTCCGCCACCTGGTCCTCGGCCACGCGGACCACGGTCAACGGCGGACGGCCCGCTTTCCCGTCCAGTATGCGCTGGTAGGGCACACCGTCGACGTCGGGGAAGACCGTGCGCAGGCTCTCGTGCCGGTCGGCGACATCACCGAGTGCCGCTTCAAGCGCCGCCACGTCCAGAGCACCCGAAACACGCAGCACCAACGGCAAGTTGTACGCGGCCGCCGCGCCCGGCACCGTCTCCTCGAGCCGGTTCAGGAACCACATCCGCTGCTGCGCGAACGACAACGGCACCACATCAGGACGCACGTAAGGCCGCAACGCCACCCGCGCCGCACCCGGACCTTCACCGACGAGCCGCGCCAGCCCCTCCACCGTCGGCGCACCGAACAACTCCCCTATACCGACCTCGACATCGAGCACCGCCCGCGCCCGGGAGACGAGGCGCATCCCGAGGAGCGAGTCCCCGCCGAGGTCGAAGAAGCCGTCGTCGATCCCGACCCATTCGAGCCCGAGCACCTCGGCGAAGAGTCCGCACAGGATCTCCTCGGTCTGGGTACGCGGCTCGCGGCCGCTGACCCGGGCCGCGAAGTCCGGCGCGGGCAGCGCGGCCCGGTCGACCTTCCCGTTCACCGTGAGCGGCAGCGCGTCCAGGACGAGGACCGCCGCCGGGACCATGAACTCCGGTACGTGGGCGGCCACATGGCGGCGCACGGCCTCGGGGGTCAGAGCGCGCTCGGCGCCTTCGGGGACGACGTAGCCGATGAGGCGCTTGTCACCGGGGCGGTCCTCGCGCACCAGCACGGCCGCCTGACGCACACCCGGATGCCCGGCAAGAACGGCCTCCACCTCACCGGGCTCCACCCGGAACCCACGGATCTTCACCTGCTCATCCGCACGCCCCGCGAACAACAACTCACCATCCGAGGTCCACCGCGCCAGATCCCCGGTCCGATACATCCGGCCACCCGCGCCGAAGGGACAGGCCACGAACCGCTCCGCCGTCAGACCCGGCCGACCCACATACCCACGCGCCACACCAGGACCCGCCACATACAACTCACCGGTCGCACCCACCGGGACCGGCTTCATGAATCCGTCGAGGACATAGGTGCGTACGTTGCCGAGGGGGCGTCCGATGGGCGGCGAGGCGTCACCCGGCCCTACCCCGGCGTCCACGGGACCTGCCGTGGACATCACCGTTGCCTCGGTGGGGCCGTAGGTGTTCCAGACACGCGCCCGACCGGTCCAACGACCCGCCAGATCAGCGGTCAACAACTCCGCCCCGAGAACCCAGTTCCCCACCCCTTCAACCGCCGCGGGATCCAGCACACCCAACAGAGACGGCACCACACTCGCCGTACTCACACCCGTCCGCCCCAACATCGCCGCCAGCGCAGCAGGCTCCGCACGCTCCCACGACGACGCGACAGCCAACGTGCCACCACCCGCCAACGTCACCGCCACATCCAGCACCGCCGCATCAAAACTGAACGACGCGAACTGCAACACCACCACCCCCTCGGCCACACCGAGCACCGGCCGCATCACCTCAGCCAGATTCACCACACCCCCGTGCCCCACCGCCACACCCTTCGGCCGCCCGGTCGAACCAGAGGTATAGATGACATACGCGAGCTGATCCGGAGCGGTGCGTGTCGCCAGCGGGCCGGACGCGTACGCCCTGTCCGTCTCGTCGTCGAGCAGCACGGTCCGCGCCGACCCGACCGGCACCCCGTCCAGCGACCCACCAAGGCCCAGCACGACCTCCGCCCCACTGTCGGCCACCATGAACGCCAGCCGATCCGCCGGATACTCCGGATCCAACGGCACGAACGCACCGCCCGCCTTCCACACCGCGAGCTCCGCCACCACCATGTCCACCCCACGCGGCAGACACAGCCCCACCCGCGACTCCCGCCCCACACCCAGACCCACCAGGCGTCGGGCCAAACGATTCGTCGCCGCGTCCAACTCGGCGTACGACAGGGTTCGTTCGCCGGAGACGACGGCCGCCGCGTCCGGCGTGAGCGCGGCACGCCCCCGGAACGCCTCGACCACGGAACCCGAGGGCACGGGCCTGTCCGTGTCGTTCCAGTGCTCGACGACGCGCAGCCGCTCGGCTTCGGTCAGGACGTCCACCTCGCTGAGTCGGATGCCCGGATCGGCGGCGACCTGTTCGAGGACACGTGTGAGGCGGTCCGCCAGGGTGTGGGCCGTCGCCTCGTCGAAGAGGTCCGTGGCGTAGAGGATGTCGCCGTCGAGACCACCGGGGCGGCCGTCCGCGTCGCGCTGCTCCGTGAACGTCACCGCAAGGTCGAACCGGGCCGCGGGAGCCGTCATCGACGCCGAGGTCACTCGCGCGCCCCGCAGCCGCCACTCCGGTTCGGGGACGTTCTCCAGGGCCAGCATCACCTGGAACAGCGGGTTGCGGGACACCGAGCGCGCGGGGTTGACCTCGTCGACGAGGCGCTCGAAGGGGACGTCCTGGTGCGCGTACGCCGCGAGGTCCGCGGCCCGCACCCGCTCAAGGAGTTCCGCGAAGGTCGGATCGCCGCCCACGTCGGTACGGAGAACGAGGGTGTTGACGAAGAACCCGGCCAGCTCCTCAAGTGCGGCATCCCCGCGCCCGGCCGCGGGCGTTCCCAGCACGATGTCCTCGCCCGCGGCCAACCGCGAAAGGAGCACGCCCACCGCCGCGTGCACGACCATGAACATCGTCGCCCTGCCCCGCCCTGCGACGTCCACGAGCCGCGCGTGCGTCTCCGCGTCGGCCCCGACCGGCACGCGACGCCCGTGGAAGGACGGCACCGCGGGCCGCGCCCTGTCCATCGGGAGCGCCAACTCCTGCGGGACACCCGCCAAAGCCGCACGCCAGTAGGCCAGTTGACCGCTCAGCACGCTGTCCGGGTCGTCGAGATCACCCAGGAGCTCCCGCTGCCACAGCGCGTAGTCGGCGTACTGGACGGCCAGCGGCGCCCGTTCCGGCACCCGGCCCTCGCACCGCGCCGCGTACGCCGCCTCCAGATCCCGCGCGAGAACTCCCATGGACCAGCCGTCCACGGCCACGTGATGCGCCACCACCGACAGGACGAAGTCGTCGCTACCGAGTACTAACAGGGCTGCCCGCCAAGGGAGTTGAACGCGGAGGTCAAAGCCCCTGGCCGCGTGCTCCGCCAGGACGTCGTCGGCCTGCTCCTCGCCGGGTCGCACGATCGACAGCTTCGGTCGGCCCTCGTCGCCGTCCAGCACCCTCTGACGGGGTACGCCGCCGACGTCGGGGAAGACGGTGCGCAGGCTCTCGTGCCGGTCGGCGACATCACCGAGCGCCGCCTCAAGCGCCACCACGTCCAGAGCACCCGAAACACGCAGCACCAACGGCAAGTTGTACGCCGCCGCCGCACCCGGCACCGTCTCCTCAAGCCGATTCAGGAACCACATCCGCTGCTGCGCGAACGACAACGGCACCACATCAGGACGCACGTAAGGCCGCAACGCCACCCGCGCCACACCCGGACCTTCACCGACCAGCCGCGCCAACCCCTCCACCGTCGGCGCACCGAACAACTCCCCTATGCCGACCTCGACATCGAGCACCGCCCGCGCCCGGGCGACAAGCCGCATCCCCGCCAGCGAGTCCCCGCCGAGGTCGAAGAAGGAGACGTCCGCGCCGACCCGCCCCAGCCCGAGCACCTCGCCGAACAGCCCGCACAGCACTTCCTCCACGGCCGTCGCGGGACCTCGGCCGCCTCCCGCACCGGCGAAGTCAGGCGCGGGCAGCGCGGTGCGGTCGAGTTTCCCGTTGGCGGTGAGGGGGAGCACGTCCAGGTCCAGGACGGCGGCGGGGACCATGTAATCCGGCAGAGCGTCGGCCAGGTACGCGCGCAGCTCCTGCGGGGTCGCGGACCCTGTGCCTTCGGGGACGACGTAGCCGATGAGGCGCTTGTCACCGGGGCGGTCCTCGCGCACCACCACGGCCGCCTGACGCACACCCGGATGCCCCGCGAGAACGGCCTCCACCTCACCGGGCTCCACCCGGAACCCACGGATCTTCACCTGCTCATCCGCACGCCCCGCGAACAACAACTCACCATCCGAGGTCCACCGCGCCAGATCCCCGGTCCGATACATCCGGCCACCGTCGCCGAACGGGCAGGCCACGAACCGCTCCGCCGTCAGACCCGGCCGACCCACATACCCACGCGCCACACCAGGACCCGCGACATACAACTCACCGGTCACGCCCGCAGGTAAGGGCCGCAGGTGCCCGTCCAGGACGTACGTCTTGACATTTCCCAGGGGTCGCCCGATGGGTGGCGGCGCGTCCTGGGGGCGTATGTCTCCCGCGACCGGTCCGGCTGTAGTGATCACCGTCGCCTCGGTGGGGCCGTAGGTGTTCCAGACACGCGCCCGACCGGTCCAACGACCCGCCAGATCAGCGGTCAACAACTCCGCCCCGAGAACCCAGTTCCCCACCCCTTCAACCGCCGCGGGATCCAGCACACCCAACAGAGACGGCACCACACTCGCCGTACTCACACCCGTCCGCTCCAGCATCACCGCCAGCGCAGCAGGCTCAGCACGCTCCCACGACGACGCGACAGCCAACGTGCCACCACCCGCCAACGTCACCGCCACATCCAGCACCGCCGCGTCAAAACTGAACGACGCGAACTGCAACACCACCACACCCTCGGCCACACCCAGCACCGGCCGCATCACCTCAGCCAGATTCACCACACCCCCGTGCCCCACCGCCACACCCTTCGGGCGCCCGGTCGAACCAGAGGTGTAGATGACATACGCAAGCTGATCGGCCCGAGGAGGCACGCCCAGGCGCTCGGCGGGCTGGGCGTCGATCGCCTGCACGGTCCGTGTCGCGTCGAGCAGCACGGTCCGCGCCGACCCGACCGGCACCCCGTCCAGCGACCCACCAAGGCCCAGCACGACCTCCGCCCCACTGTCGGCCACCATGAACGCCAGCCGATCCGCCGGATACTCCGGATCCAACGGCACGAACGCAGCCCCCGCCTTCCACACCGCGAGCTCCGCCACCACCATGTCCACCCCACGCGGCAGACACAGACCCACCCGCGACTCCCGACCCACACCCAGACCCACGAGATGGCGTGCGAGGCGGTTGGCTCGCGCCTCCAACTCTTCGTACGACAGCGTGTGTTCACCGGCGATCACCGCGGCCGCGTCCGGCGAACGGTCCGCCCAGCGCTCGAACGCCCCGAGCACAGAGTCCGCCGCCACCGGCCGGTCCGTGTCGTTCCAGCCGCGCACCACGCGCAGCCGCTCGGCGCTGTCCACCGCGTCCACGCGGCCCAGCGGCGTCGCCGGGTCGGCCACGGCGCGTTCGAGGAAGGTGAGGAAGGAGCGGTGGGTCGCGCCGAGCCACGCGCGGTCGTAGAGCGTGGGGTTCGCCTCCAACGTCACCCGCATGCCCTCGTTCTCCGACCAGCCGCTCACCAGTACACCGAAGTCCTCGACGCGCCGGGTCGACACATCGCGCACGAGGCCCCGGTGTGCGCCGAAGCGGAGGCTCTCGCCCGCCATCGGCAGCACGTTCACGTACGGGCCGAAGTGCCAGCGGTCGCCGACCGGCCAGTTGAGTTCGCGGCGCAGGCGCTCGCCGCGGAACGCCTGGTGGTCGAGGAGGGCACCGACCTCGCGGCCCGCCGCCCGGGCCAGGTCGAGCAGGCTCAGGGCGGGGGACGTGGGCAGGCGCAGCGGCAGGATGTTCGCCATCGTGCAGGGGGTGCGCCGCGCCTCGGGCGTCATGCGTCCGGCGACGGGGAGGCTCAGGACCGTCTCGTCCGCTCCGCTCATCCGTCCCGTGAAGGCCGCGAACGCGGCGACGACGAGCCTCGGCCAGCTGACTCCGGCACGGGCCGCCGCCGCGCGCAGGTCCTGCACGGCTTCGGGCGGCAACTCCCCTGTCATCCGCAGGACTTCGAGCGTCACGCCGCCGGGGGTGTCGCTGCCGCTCGTGCCGCCGGCCGCCGGGGTGCCGTGCCCCGGGATTCCGGCGGGCTCGGGGCGGTCGGCGAAGCGGTCGAGCCAGTAGCGGCGGTCGCGTACGGCCCGCTCCGATTCCCGGTAGGCGGCCTCCTGCGCCAACAGGGCGTCCAGCGAGGCGTGCTCGGCGGGCGTTGGCGTGTTGCCGTGCAGCAGTTCCGTGTAGAGGTGCGCGACGCGGCGCGCCACCAGGGAGCAGCCGAAGGCGTCCATCAGGAGGTGGTCGTAGCGCTGGAACCAGACGTAGTGGTCGGGCGCGAGCCGGAAGAGGGTGTACGAGAACGGTCGGTCGGCGTGGGCGCCTTTCTCCATGCGGAGTTCCGCCCGCATCCATGCTTCGGCCGCTTCCTTCGGCTCGTTCTCGGCGCTGAGGTCAACAGTGCCCATGAGGTCCATGCCCATGAGGTCCATGAGGTCCCCGTGTTGTTCGTCGGGGCCTTCGAGGGACAAGTCCCTTTCCGGAAAAGGCCCGACGAGCTGGACCACCTGTCCCTGCTCGTCGTATTCCACGCCATGTACCTGAAGGGTTTCCGTCTCGGCGACGGCCTGCCGCAGTGCTCGCCGGAATGTCTTCGTATCGACCGGGCCGAGGATTTCGACGTATTGACCGACGCTGTAAAGGCGGCGCGAGCCTGCCACGCGCTGCGCGAGCCAGATTCCTTCCTGGGAGTCGAACAGGGGCAGAGAGCGACCAGCCTTGCCGTTCATAAACATCCCCCTAGCCGCGCGATCCGCGTCGGCTGTTTCCTCGACTCCACTCGGACGAACACGCATGAGGACGATACTCATTGCCCGCCGTTAAGGCGACGAATGACCGGGGACCCCGTCTTTTCTCCGGCCCTGCCGAGCCCGTCCAACCGCGCGTTTTCCGCACTTGGACACCTGGACGACACCTGGACGGGCATGCGCGCATTCCAGGTTAGGCCGAGCGATGTATGACGCGCGAGCGTCCGGGAAAGCGTCCACCGGCGAGCTCGCCGCTCGCGTCTTTACCGGGTTTCCGCCGCCCGGAATTCGCGTGCGTGCGACGGTTCACGCGGCGGGAAGGCGACCTCGACGACGAGGCCGCCGTTCGGCCTGGCCTCCGCGCGCAGGGCCGCGCCGTGCGCGACGGCGATGGAGCGCACGATCGAGAGGCCGAGGCCGTGGTGGCCGTCCCCGGAGCTGCGGTCGAGCCGCTGGAAGGGTTCGAGGAGCCGGCCCACCCGGTCCGGCGGAACCGTCGGTCCCGTGTTGGAGACGCGGACGACGGCGTTGCCGCCCTCGACACCGACGGCGACCTTCACCCACCCGCCGGGCACGTTGTACCCCAGGGCGTTGTCCAGGAGGTTGGCCACCAGGCGCTCCACGAGCGCGCCGTCGCCCCAGATGTCGGCGCGCGTGGTCACCGCGTCGACCCGCAGCCCTCGGCGCTGCGCCTCCGCGCGCCAGCTGAGCACCAGTTGCTCCGCCACCTCGCCGAGGTCCAGGGGCTCCCTGCGGTCCGGGTCCGGGCCTCGTTCGCTGCTGGAGAGCGTGAGGAGGGACTCCAGGAGCCTGGCCTGCTGCTCGCTGAGGACGAGGAGGCGCTCGAAGTTGGAGCGGAAGGAGTCCACGGTCGCGTCACGGTCGATCAGCGACTCCTCCAGGAGCGCGTGTTCCACGGTCAGCGGCGTGCGCAGCTCGTGTGCCGCGTTGGCCACGAACCGTTTGTGCGAGTCGAGCGCCGTCTCCAGACGGCCGAGCAGCCCGTCGACGGTGTCCGCGAGGTCCTTGAGTTCGTCGCCGGGCCCCTCGACGGCGAGGCGTTCGTGGACGTTGCGCGCGGAGATCCGCTGGATGCTGGACGTCATGGTGCGCAGCGGCCGCAGCACGCGCCCCGCGATCAGCCAGCCGAGGCCGATCGCGATCACCGACATGATCGCCAGGGCGATGCCCGACTCGATGAGCAGGTCGTGCATTTCGGCCGCGTGCTGGCGTACGGCCTGCTGCCGCTGCGCCTCGGCGAAGGCGCCCACCGCGCTGGGCGCCATGCTGTCCGGGTACAGGTGGATGCCGCCGTCCGCGGGCAGTGCGGCGTTCCCGCCGACGTTGCCCCGGCTGAACAGGAAGAAGCCGTTGGGCCTGTTGGCCAGCAGATAGGTGATGGTGAGCAGGACCGCGCCCGACAGGACGAACATCAGTCCGTACAGCAGGGTGAGCCGCATCCGGACCCTGCGGGGCAGCAGCCGGGACACGAGCACGGCGCGCGACCGGGCGAAGCGGGGTGAGCCTGGCAGACGTATCGGCATCTCACATCACATCTTCAGATCCGGTTCCGGTCATCTTCAGATCCGGTACCCGCCGCGCGGCACGGTCTCGACCAGGGGCGGTGCGCCGAGTTTTGAGCGCAGGCGGTTGATCGTGGCCTTGACGGTGGTGGTGAACGGGTCGGCCGCCTCGTCCCACACCCGCTCCAGGAGTTCCTCGGCCGACACGACGCGTCCCTGGGCCGCGAGCAGGTACTCCAGTACCGCGAACTCCTTGGGGGTGAGCGCGAGTCGTTCCCCGGAGCGCGTCGCGATGCGCTGCGCGGGGTCGAGGCGCAGGTCGTCGTGGACCAGGACCGGCGGGACCGCCGTCGCCGAGCGCCGGGCCACCGCCCTGATGCGGGCGACCAGTTCGGCGTAGGCGAAGGGCTTGGGGAGGTAGTCGTCCGCGCCGAGCGTGAGGCCCTCCACCCGGTCGGCGATGGTGCCCGACGCCGTCAGCATCAGCACGCGGGTACGCGCGGGTTCCTCGACCAGGGCGCCGCAGACCTCGTCGCCGTGGATGCCCGGCAGGTCCCGGTCGAGCACGACCACGTCGTAGTCCACCACCGAGGTGCGTTCCAGGGCGTCCTCGCCGTCGTGGACGACGTCGACCGCCATCCCCTCCCTGCGCAGCACCCTGGCCACCGATTCGGCCAGTTCGGCATGGTCCTCGACCACCAGCACCCTCACCGCTCACCCCCACCTAAGCGCGCGTTGCGACCGAGCTGAGCGGGCGACGGCACGGATCTTGGCTGACCAGGATGCCCGGGCCGAGGTCACGTACCGGTCACAGCCCGCCGCGGCCGTGTGCGGAGCACATACAGCAGCAAGGTACCCCGCACGGCGGCGCGGCATCCGCGCCGCCGCGAACGACGGTGCGGATGCCGCGCTTCCGTATGCGTGCGGGTCAGTCCTGCCGCAAGGTCATGCCTGCCGCCGGGTCAGTCCTGCCGCGGCGGGGGCGGTCCGCCGATGATCCGCGGTCCTGGACCGCCCGGGCCAGGACCTGGTCCCGGTCCTCCGTCGGGTCCCGGGCCCTCGCCCAGCGGCAGCAGGAAGAGTCCGGGGCCGCCGGGGCCGCCCGGCATGGGCCCGTCGGGACCGCCGTGCAGCATGGGTCCGCCGACCGGTTCGGGCACCGGTTCCGGGCGCGGTTCGACGCCGTTGGCCGAGCCCTGGCGGGCGAACTGCGTGCGGTACAGCTCCGCGTAGAGCCCGTCGAGCGCGAGCAGTTCGTCGTGGGTGCCGCGCTCCTGGACCCGGCCCTTGTCGACGACCAGGATCTGGTCGGCGTCCCTGATGGTGGAGAGCCGGTGGGCGATCACCAGGGAGGTCCGGCCGCGCAGCGCGGTCTTGAGGGCGCGTTGCAGGGCCGCCTCGGACTCCGAGTCGAGGTGGGCGGTGGCCTCGTCGAGTACGACGATCGGCGGCGCCTTCAGGAGCAGCCTGGCCATGGCGATGCGCTGCTTCTCACCGCCGGACAGGCGGTACCCGCGATCGCCGACGACCGTGTCGAAGCCGTCCGGCAGCGCCTCGATGAGGTGCCAGATCTGCGCGGCCCTGCACGCGTCGATGAGCTCCTGTTCGCTCGCGTCGGGCCGTGCGTAGGTGAGGTTGTCGCGGATGGTCGCGTGGAAGAGGTGCGCGTCCTGGGTGACCATGCCGACGGTGTCGTTGAGCGACTTCAGCGTCACGTCGCGGATGTCGTGTCCGCCGATGCGGATGATGCCCTCGACCGGGTCGTAGAGCCTCGGCACCAGGTGGGTGATGGTCGTCTTGCCCGCGCCCGAAGGGCCGACGAGGGCGGTGAGCTTGCCCGCGGGCGCCGTGAAGCTCAGGTCGCGCAGCGTCCAGGCGTTCGTGGTGCGTTCCTGCGAGGGCAGCGCGATCGACTCCAGGGAGGCGAGGGAGACGTCGGACGCCTTCGGGTAGCGGAAGGAGACCCCGTCGAACTGGATCTCGGGTGCCGTCGTGCCGCCCTCGGCGGACGAGGGAAGCGGCACGGCGTTCGGCTTCTCGGAGATCAGCGGCTTGAGGTCGAGGACCTCGAAGAGCCGGTCGAAGCTGACGAGGGCGGTCACCAGGCTGGTGTGGGCGCCCGAGAGCTGGTTGATCGGCGCCATGAGCCGGGTGAGGAGCACGGCGAGCGCCACGAGCGTGCCGATCTGGAAGGTGCCGTCGATGACGAGGCTGCCGCCCAGGCCGTACACGAGGGCCGTGGCAAGGGAGCCGACCAGCGTCATCGTCAGGAAGAGCATCCTGCCGTAGACGGAGGTCAGGATCCCCAGGTCGCGTCCCTTGGCGGCGAGGCGGGAGAACAGGCCCGTCTCGGAGGCGGGCCGGCCGTAGAGCTTGGCGAGCAGCGCGCCCGTGACGTTAAACCGCTCGTTCATGAACGAGCCGACCTCGGCGTTGACCTGCATGTGCTCGCGCATGATGCGCTGGAGCCGCTGGCCGACGATCCGGCCGGGCAGGATGAACAGCGGGATGACCACCAGGGAGATCAGGGTGACCACCCAGGAGAGGTAGAACATCGCGCCGAGGACGAGGATCAGGGTCAGTCCCGCGGAGACCACCGTGGACAGCAGGGTGGTGACGGCCTGTTGGGCGCCGACCACGTCGGTGTTGAGCCTGCTGACGAGGGACCCGGTCTGGGCGCGGGTGAAGAACGCCAGTGGCTGGCGCTGCACATGGTCGAAGATCTTGGTGCGGAGGTCGTAGATGAGTCCCTCGCTGATCCGGCCCGAGTACCAGGCCTCCGCGAATCCCACGGCCGCACTGACGAGTGCGAGTCCCGCGACCGCCACGGAGATCCATACGACGAGGGAGGTGTTGCCCTTGGAGATGCCGTCGTCGATGAGGTACTTGAACAGAATGGGCATGGCCACCACGTTGGCTGCGTTCAGCGCGGTGACGATCACGAGGAGAACTATGTTGACGCGGTACGGTTTTGCGTAGGGGAGGATTCGTTTCGCCGTGCCGGCTTTGATCTTCTGCCTGGTCACCGACTCGTCCGGACCCATCCCCCGTATCACCATCGGCCCCGGGCCGCCGATCATGGCCACGAAAACCTCCTGTTTTCGTTGTCGTTCAGGTCGGGGTTCGCCTAGCTGGCGGCTTCGTACTTGTCCATTTCCTCGATGAGGCTCTTGGGGCGCATGTCCGTCCAGTGCTCCTCGATGTAGTCGAGGCAGGCCGTCCGGGTGTCCTCTCCGAAGACGGCCTTCCAACCGGCGGGCACCTCGGCGAAGGAGGGCCACAGCGAGTGCTGGTTCTCGTCGTTGACGAGAACGAGGAAGGTGCCGTTTTCGTCGTCGAACGGGTTCGGCATAACAACTCCGATCAATTTCCGTCGGCAGGGCGTGTTTCACGCTAGCCGGGGCTTATGAGGAGCGACAAGGCCGTCCAGGCGGCCCCCGGAGAAGAAATCGACGATCGCGGAATTCACCGCTGCCGGGTTCTCCAGATATCCGTAGTGGCCGCATCCCGGGATCTCGGCATAGGAACTGCCGGGAATGGAGCGCGCGACCTCGCGGGACAGGTGCGGGCGCACCACCAGGTCGTCCTGGAATCCGATGACGAGGCACGGTGTGGTGATGCGCCGGTAGGCGGGACGGCGGTCGGGGATGAGCTGGAGGCCGAGCTGCCCGCGCGCGCCCGCCGGGTCCACGGCCGACATCTCGAAGACGGCGAGCCAGTCGCGCAGTCGCTCCTCGTCGTTGAGGGTGCGCGGCGAGAGGTTCTGCAGGGCCTTCACGTAGGCGGCGAAGCGGGTCGGCAACTTGCCGTCGCCGTCGCTGAGTTCGAGGTCGGCGGCCGTCATCGCGGCGGTCAGCGCGTCGGTACGTCCGCTGGTGGCCATCAGGACGGCCTGGCGTACGAGGCCGGGGCGGGCCAGCAGGAGTTCCTGGACGGCGAGCGCGCCCAGCGAGTAGCCGACCACCCGGCAGGGGCCCGCGCCCACGTGCTCGATGAGCCTGGCCACGTCCGCCGCCATGTCGGCGAGGGTGAAGCCCTCGGGGCAGGGGTCGCTCGGCGGGATCCCCCGGTTGTCCAGGGTGATCACCCGGTGTCCCGCCGCGGTGAGGGCGGGCACCTGGTGGGTGCGCCACATCCGTCCGGGCGCGCCGGTGCCGGTCACCATGACGACCGGCTCGCCGGTGCCGTACTCCTCGTAGCCGAGGCTGATCCCGTCGCGCGTGGCGATCGGCATCGACGTCTCCCCTCACCCGCCGCCGGGCGCGACCCGGTCGGATCCGCCCGGCCCGGCGCCGAACCTGCCGACCTTGGCGATCACGTCCTGGCCGTAGATCCGCAGCGCCTGCTGGAGCGCGAACTCCGCCATGTACGCGCGAAACGCGTCGGGCGGCTCCTCGGCGAGGTTCAGCATCCGGCGGTTGGCGAGGACCGCTTCGCCGTCGAGGCGCCGCAGGCTCCGCTCCACGGCGGCGTCCATCTCCTCGGGCTCCACGACCTCGTCGACGAGCAGCCGCGCGTCGGGTTCGCTCGCGCGGATCCGGCGGCCCTCCAGGATGACCTGGCGGGCCGGGCGCGGGCCGACGTAGCGCGTGAACCGGAAGTTGGCGACGCCGGGGATGATGCCCTCCTTCGCCGCGGGCAGGCTCAAGTAGGCGTCGGACGCGGCGAGTACGTGGTCGCAGACCAGGAGCACCTGGGTGCCTCCCCCGATCGCGAAGCCGTCCACGGCGGCGACCCACGGCTTCTCGACGCGGGGCGAGTGCCACTGTCCGGGGTGGTCGGCGAGCACACCGCGGACGATCTTGTGGAGGTAGCCGAGTTCACGGCGGAGCAGGAAGCCGACCAGCGGGATGTCGCCGGAGCTGAGGCTCTTGAGGTTGATGCCCGCGCTGAACACGCGCCTGCCCCGGTAGCGCGGATGGCTCATCTCGCCGCCGCGCAGCAGTCCCACGCGTACGGCCGGGTCGAGCAGGGCCAGGTCGACGGCGGTCTCCATGTCGTCGACCTGTGCGCTGTCCTCGGCGTTGAGGCAGTCGCCCCGGCACAGGGTGATCCTGGCGACGCCGTCGTCGCGGCGCTCCAGACGTACGGCGTCCATCTCCACCACACCGGTCCTGGTGAAAGCGGGCAGCAGCCGCAGCGCCCGTGGGGTGGGCCGGAGCATGGCGTCGAGCAGGTGCGGGCCCGCGGTCGGCGAGCGGAGCACCGCGCGCAGGAAGATGCCCTGGTCGATCTCGTCGCCCTCCTTGGCGGCCTGGGGCCTGCTCCGTTCGGCCGCCAGGCGCGCGGCGTCCGGTACCAGTCCCGGGAGTTCGGCCGCCGCCGCTTCGAGGAGTTCGGCGATGCGCAGATCGAGGGTGCGGTCCGCGGTGAGCCGGTCGTACACCGCGTCGGCGTACACGTCCATGAAGCGGGTGCGCAGCGCGCGGGCCGCGTCCTTGGCGGCGGCCGTCGCGGCCCGCTGCCCGCGCGTGCGCGCGGGCGGGGCGGGCAGCGACGCCACCAGGTCCGCGGCGCGCGCGACCGCGCCGGACGCGGCGGAGAGCCGCGTCCAGGCGTCGACGACGTCCTCGTGGGCGCGCCGCGCGGGCAGCACCGTCGTCATGAGGCCGCCGCCTCCTTCGCCGCGCCCTGGCGCAGGGTGCGGTCGCAGGCGGCCAGGTGTGCGCCGAGCGCGTCCTCGAAGCCGGTCGTCGCGGCGTCGAACAGCAACTGCCGCCGGATCGCGACCTCTTGTCCCGAGAGGCCGTCGGTCAGCTCGGCCGCGGCGACGAGCACGTCCTTCGGGTCGTCGACGATCTCGTCGGCGATGCCGAGCGCGAGGGCCTCGGCCGCCTCGATCGGGCGGCCGAAGAGGACGGCCCTGCGGGCCCCCGCCACCCCTGCCAGCTGGACCAGGCGGTAGGCGGCCATGCCGGGCCAGGTGGCGGTGGTGTCGCGCGGCACGAGCAGCCGGGTGTCCGGCGTGGCCACGCGCAGGTCGGCGGCGAGGAACACGTCGAGCGCGGTCCCTCCGCACACCCCGTCGGCCACCGCGACCGTGGGCGCGGGCAGTCGTTCCAGGCGCCGCAGGGCGCGCTCCCACTTGGTGACCAGGGTGACGTCGAACCCGCCGGGACGGTCCCCGGCCGGGGCTCCGGCGACGCGGACGACCACGAGGCCGCGGCCCGCCCGGTCCTCGATCCGGTCGCAGAGCGCCGCGACGGCCTTGACGGCGGCGGGCGACAGCGGCGCGGAGCCGTCGATCTCCAGTGTGTGCAGGGGTTCCATAACCCGTTCCGTCCTCACCATCGAATCAGTGCGGTCTCGATCGTGGAGCCCGGCCCCATGGTCATGAGCACTCCGTAATCGCCGGGCCGGGCGACACCCTCTTCGAGGAGTCGTTCGTAGGAGAAGAGGAACGAGCCGCTGGACACGTTCCCGTGGTCGCGCAGCACGCCGACCGTGTGCCGCACGTCGTGCCTGGTCAGACCCAGGTTCACGACGACGGCGTCGATGACCTTCTTCCCGCCGGAGTGGACCAGCCAGTGCCGGATGTCGCTCCTGCGCAGCCCGGTGTCCGCGAGCAGCCGGTCCACCACGAGCTCGGCGTGCGCGCCCACCACGTAGGGGATCTGCGGGTCGAGGTAGAAGCTGAACCTGCTCTGCTCGCGGTCCCAGTCGTAGCGCATGGCGTCGACCGCTTCGGGGATGACGCAGCTGGCGAACTTCAGGACGGAAGGGGCGGCCACCGTGCGGTCATGACGTACCGTCAGGTCCGGGTCCGAGCGCAGCGCCACGGCCGCGGCCCCGTCGCCGAAGAGGCTGTTGACGACCGCCGTACGCATGGTGCCGTCCACCGTGTACGCGGCGGAGCACGCCTCAACGCACAGGACGACGGCGAGCTCGCCCGGATGCGCCACGGACCAACCGGCCACCACGCCGAGGGCGTTGAGTCCCGCGTTGCAGCCCATGCCGACGATGTCGCTCCTGGAGCAGTGCCGGTCGAGGCCCAACTCGCGGATCAGCAGGGCACTGAGGCCGGGCGTGAGCAGACCGGTGGACGTCACGCAGCACAGGTGCCGCACGTCGGAGAGTTCCGCCCCGACCTCCTTGAGGCAGGAGCGCAGCGCGTCGGCACCCATCTCCAGGGCCAGCGCCTTGTGCTTGTCGAGCAGGTCGCCCTGCTCCTCGGAGTGCCGTACGCCGTGGGCGTCCTGGGGCGGCAGCGTGAGGTTGCGGCGCTCGATCGCGCTGTTCAGGAAGACGGAGCGCACCTTGGGATCGGTGATCCCGAACGCGTCGAGCACTTCCGGCTGGGAGTACGAGGTGGCCGTGACGGCCGTGCCCACCCCGAGGAGCGCGGTGTCGGTGGTCATCGGAAGGTCCACCCCCACCTGCGCCGCGGACTGCGCGGGGGCCGGGCGTCGTTGATGCTTGTCACTGTGCTGTCCCTTCGTTCGTCTCGTCGCGCGACGGGTTCGCGGATTCGGCCTCGATGAAGCGCACGAGCCGCGCGGTGCCCTCGGCGATCTGAGCGGGCGTCAAGTAGCTGGTGGACAGGCGCATGCCGTGCAGGCCGCCGCCACCGGGATGGAAGTACGTCATCGGCGTCCAGATGACACCGAAGTCCTGTGCCGACCGGGTCAGCGCCGCGTTGTCCGCGCGGAAGGGCACGCGGACGGTCAGGAAGAAGCCGCCGGCGGGTTCGTTCCACCGCACGCCCAGCGCTTCCCTGCGCTCCCTCGGCAGCCGGGTGTCCAGTTCCCTGAGCGTGGCCCGCATGGCGTCGCCGTAGTACTGGGACGCCGCCGCGTTCAGCTCCGAGACCCGGCCGCCCGCGGCGAGCAGCGTGCCCGCGACGGCGGCCTGGCTGAGCGAGGACGTGTTGACCGTCACCATGCTCTTGATCTTGGCGAGTTCGTCGGCGAGCAGTCCGGTGCGGCCCCGGTCGTCGATGACGGGCTGGTCGGCGACGACGAAGCCGACCCGGGCGCCGGGGAAGACCGTCTTGGAGAACGAGCCCAGGTGCACGACCGAGTGCGCGCGGTCCATGGACTTCAGGGTCGGCAGCGGCGGCCCCGGGCTGACGAGCCGGTAGGGGCTGTCCTCCAGGATGAGGAGGTCGTGCCGGGCGGCGAGTTCGAGCAGTTCGGCACGGGCCGCCTCGCCCATCGTGGTGCCCGAGGGATTGGAGTGGTCGGGGACGACGTAGAAGGCGCGGGGACGTCGGCCGCGCGCCTTCTCGGCCCTGAGCACCGCCTCCAGGTCGGCGCAGGAGACGCCGTCCTCGCGCTCCTCGACCGGGGTGACGGGGATGTCCAGGAGCCGGGCCGCGCCCGCGATCCCCACGTAGCAGGGGCTGGAGACCAGGAGTACGTCGTCGGGCCCGCCGATGAGCGCGCGCAGCACCAGGAGCATCGCCTCTTGGGCGCCGACCGTCACCACGACGGACTCGGCGGGTACGTCGATGTTCTCGTCGGCGCGCAGCGAGTCGGCGATGATCTCGCGGATCTGCCCGGCGGTGGGCCCGTACTGGTACATCGCGGTGCGGATGTCCTGCGGCGAACTCCCTTGCTCCGCGAGGTGGTTGAGGTAGCGGCGCAGGTGGCTGAAGATCTGCTCGCTGTCGAAGAACCCGTCGTAGGGCCGCCCCGGCGCGAAGGAGATCGCGTCCGGATAGCGGGAGGTGATCTCGTTGAGGAACGTCATCGTGTCCAGGACGGGATCGCGGAGGCTGGCGTGCAGTTCGGACTTGCGCAGCGCCACGGGCCGGGCGTCGGCGGGCCGCGCCACGTCAGGCGCCGGGGCCGCGGCCCTGATCAGGCCGGGTCCGATGTCGGCGACCGTGCCGGTCCCCGTGAACGCCATCGCCTCGCCCAACTCCCGTACGAGACCGTCCAGTGCCTCCGTGACGCCCGCGCGCCCACCGGCTCGCAGCCCGTCGAGGACCGGGCGTCCCGCGAACACCGCGTCGGCGCCCGACGCGAGCGCGGCCAGGACGTCCGCGCCGCGCCGTACGCCGCCGCTCAGCAGGACGGGGCAGCGCCCCGCCACGGTCCGCGCGATCTCGGGCAGCGCGGCCAGGGCGTCGGCCACGATCCCGTCGGCGCCGCTCTCCAGGGCGCGCAGCGCGTCGGCCGCGTCGCGGACGCCCGCGACGAGCAGTGGCAGGCCTGTGGCCGCGCGCAGGTCGGTCACGTCGGACCAGTCGGCGCGGGCGCCGAGCAGGGCGTGCACGTCGGCGACCGGGCCCTGCCAGCCGAGGTTGACGGGGGCCGCCACGCGCCTGAGGCGGATGTCGTCGCGGTCGCCGACGGCCAGCAGCAGCGCGCCGAATCCGGCGCCCTCGGCCTGCTCGGCGAGCCGCCGTGCCGTGTCCCGGTCGGCGAAGGCGTAGGTGCGCAGCCACAGTGGGGCGTCGGTGGCCGAGGCCAGTTCGGCGAAGGTGCGTTCGGCGAAGGCACTGATCACGGCGGGGAGTCCGGCCGTCCCCGCGGCCTGGACGACGGCGAACTCGCCGCCTGGACGCGCCGGCGCGTCCAGCGGGCCGACGACCAGGGGTGCCGACCAGGGCCTGTCGAGGATCTTCACGCCCGTATCGGGCGTGCCGGGATCGCGCGGGGTGCGCGGGGTGCGCTGCCGCAGGCCGATGCGGTCGAACAGCTCGCGGTTGGCGTCCTTGCCGCGCGCACCGCGATTTCCGCCCGGTCCATGATTCCGCGGGTCCGCCGAATTTCCGGAAGCAGCAGTGGGAGCGGCAGCGGTATCCGATTTCCCGCTCTTCCCGCCGCGCCCCCGCACAATCCGCGCGGAGCCGTCGGAGCGCTGTCCCGCCATGGATTTCCCCCCACCATCCGGCAGTTAGCAAGAATGTTTCACCCGCCGCTCAGACTCACATGAATCACCACAGTCCAACAACGCCGTCCAACCGCCCGAAACGCGCACTTGGACAGCTCTCCCGTTCCTGGAGCGTTCCGTCATTCCTGGAGCAACGGGAGCCGCGCGTCGTGTTCGCGTACGGCCTCCCAGCCGTCGGCCCGCAGCCCGGTCACCAACCGCTCGGCGACCGGCCCCGGGACGGTGAACCGCGCGGCAAGACCGGAGCCGCCGCCCGCCGCGCCGTCCACGGCGGCGTCCTCCGCCACCACGCCCAGTTCCGTCACGGCGGCCAGGAGCCGGGCCAGCTCCCCGGGGCGGTCCGGGACGCCCACCCGCACCCGCTGCCCGTCGGCCGACGCGGCCCGCCCGGTCCCCGGGATCCCGGCCAGACCCGAGATGCCCCGGTCCAGGAGGTCCACGAGCGTACGCATCCCCTGGTCACGATCCCCGCCGTCCGACCCGGCGAGCGCGTCGAGCGCGGGGACGAGGCGGGACAGGTCGGTGTGCAGGTCCTTGAGGACGCCCGCGACGGCGGGCGCGTTGGACCGCAGGATGTCGCCCCAGAGCCGCGAGTCACCGCCCGCGATCCGGGTGGCGTCACGCAGTCCCTGACCGGCCACCAGGGAGAGCGCGGGAGGTCCCTCGCGCAGCCGGGCGGCGATCAGGCTGGCCATCAGGTGCGGTACGTGCGAGGTCACGGCGACGGCCGCGTCGTGCTCCTGACTGCGCATCACGACGGGTACGGCGCCGCACAGCTCCACCAGTTCGAGAGCCAGGTCGAAGGTCTCGTCCGAGGTCAGCGGGGACGGGGTGAGCACCCAGTTGCGGTCGAGGAACAGCTCGGCGCGCGCCGCGAGCGGGCCCGAGCGCTCCCGGCCCGCGAGCGGGTGCCCGCCGATGTAGCGGTCGGGGGCGGGGGCGCGGCTCAGCGCGGCGCGCTCCGGGACCGCCTTCACGCTGGCCACGTCGGTGTAACAGCGGGCGAGACCGCGCTCCTGCGCCTCGATGAGCACGGCGCACACCTGGCTGGGCGGTACGGCGATGACGGCCAGGTCCACCGGCTCCTGCGGCGTGGCCACCACTCCCGCGCCGAGGGCCGCGGCCGTCCTCGCGGCGGCCCCGGTCCGGTCGGAGAGGTACACCGCCACGCCCCGCCCGCGCACGGCGAGCGCGACCGACGTGCCGATCAGGCCCGTGCCGATGACGGCCATGGTGCGCATCACAAGACTTCCCCCGTCCGAAAGGCCGTCTGCCATAAAGCGAAAGGCTCACCGACTTTATGCAGGTGACGCCCCGACCACCAAGCCGCCGATCCTTTCCGGGGTCCGTCCATATTGTCCGTGGCCAGATGGGAGATCGAAACCGTAGAGTCCCAGGTGCTCATTTCTCTCCGGATTCTGGAGACACACATGCGGGATTTATCGAAAGCAGCGGATCCGCTCGCGGATCTCTCCATCGACTATGTCGAGTTGTACGTCGAAGACGTGGACGCGGCGGCGTCCTCCTGGGTCGAGCGGTACGGCTTCGCGGTGGTGGGGACCGGTGCGTCGGCGGACCATCGCGGCATCGCGCTGCGCCACGGGAAGATCGCCCTCGTCGTCACCGAGGCGTTGTCGGAACAGCACCCCGCCTCGGCGTACGTCCTCGAACACGGTGACGGCGTCGCCGACATCGCGCTGCGCACCGCCGACGTCGAGGCCGCGTTCGACGCGGCGGTCGCACGCGGCGCGCACGCCCATCGCCGCCCCGAACGGCACGCGGCCGAGGGCGGGCCCGGGGTCACCGCGGCGCTCCGCGGCTTCGGGGACCTCGTCCACACGCTCGTGCAGCGCGATCCCGCGGCACCGTCCGGACTGCCCGCCGGATTCGAACCGGTCCCCGGCGCGGACGACGAAGGGGCCGGTGACGTGGGCCTCGTCGACCTCGACCACATCGCGGTCTGCCTCAACGCGGGCGACCTCGAACCGATGGTCGACTACTACTGCGACACCCTCGGCTTCCGGAGCATCTTCGAGGAACACATCGTCGTCGGCACCCAGGCGATGGACTCGACGGCCGTGCAGGGCGCCTCCGGCACGGTGACCCTGACGCTCATCGAACCCGACACCTCGGCCGCCTCCGGGCAGGTCGACGACTTCCTCAAGAGCCACCAGGGCGCGGGCGTCCAGCACTTGGCGTTCTCGGCACGCGACGCGGTGGACTCGGTCCGTGCCCTCTCCGACCGCGGCGTCACCTTCCTGCGCACCCCCTCTTCGTACTACGACCGGCTCGGCCGCAGGGTCGATCTGAGCGAGGGGCGCCTGGAGGACCTGCGGGCGACGAACGTGCTCGCGGCGGAGGACCACGACGGTCAGCTCTTCCAGATCTTCACCGCCTCGGCCCACGCGCGGGGCACGCTGTTCTTCGAGATCATCGAGCGCCAGGGTTCCGCGACCTTCGGCAGCGCGAACATCAAGGCGCTGTACGAGGCGGTGGAGGTGGAGCGGACGAAGCAGCGTGGCTTCCACCGTCGCTGACCTGCTCTGCCTGGCCGACGTCGAGCGGGCGGCCGCCGCGGTGCTGCCCGCCGACGTACGGGACTTCGTGGCAGGGGGCAGCGGCGCGGAGACGACGCTCGACGCCAACCGGGCCGCCCTGGACCGGGTGTTCCTCGTCCCCAGGGTGCTCCGTGACGTGTCGGAGTGCTCGACGCGGGCGCAACTGCTCGGGCGTCCGTACCGGATGCCGGTGGCCCTGGCGCCGGTCGCCTATCAGCGGCTCCTGCACCCCGAGGGCGAGTTGGCCTCGGCCCGTGCGGCGAAGGCCGCGGGGGTGCCGTTCACCGCGAGCACGCTGAGCAGCGTGACCCTGGAGCAGCTCACGGCGATCGGCGGGAGCGTCTGGTTCCAGTTGTACTGGCTGCGTGAGCCGGGCCGCTCGCTCGACCTGGTCGACCGGGCGGCGGACGCGGGCGCGGAGGCGGTGGTGCTCACCGTGGACGTGCCGTGGATGGGGCGCAGGCTGCGCGACGTACGCAACCGCTTCGCGCTGCCGGACCGGGTGCGGGCCGCGCACCTCGACGGTCGTCCTTCGGCGGCGCACCGGGCCCCGTCCGGCGCGGGCTCGGCGCTCGCCGCCCACACGGGCGCGGCGTTCTCGCCCGCGCTGACGTGGTCGGCCGTCGCGCAGGTGCGCGAGCGCACCCGTCTGCCGCTGGCCCTCAAGGGCGTGCTGGCCCCCGAGGACGCGGTGCGCGCCGTGGAGTGCGGGGTCGACGCCGTGGTGGTGTCCAACCACGGGGGCCGCCAGCTGGACGGCGCCGTACCGAGCGCCGACGCGCTGCCCGCCGTGGTGGCGGCCGTCGCCGACCGCTGCGAGGTCCTCCTGGACAGCGGCGTGCGCACCGGCACGGACGTCCTCAGGGCGCTGGCCCTGGGCGCGTCCGGCGTCCTGATCGGCCGCCCACCGCTCTGGGGCCTGGCCCTGGCGGGCGAGCGGGGCGTACGCCACGTGCTCGACCTCCTAGCAGCAGAGTTCAAAGACGCCCTGGGCCTGGCAGGCTGCACGGACGTAAGCACGGCAACCCACCTACGCACGATGCGGGCGACCCCTTAAGGGGCGCGGGGAACTGCGCGCCCAGCCACGGGGCGCCCCGTAAAGGGCGCGGGGAACTGCGCGCCCAGCCCCGAAGCACCGGCAGAGAACAACGAAACACGGCGGGGCCCGGGCGGCACGCCGGGTCCCCGACTCGCGCCAAGGCCCGCGGCCTAGAATCGTGGGGTTTGTCCCCGAGCCACGTACGGAGCCCCCATGCACAGCCGCCCCCACGACCCGTACGTCCGCGTCCGGGGCGCCCGCGAGCACAATCTCCAGGGCGTCGACGTGGACGTTCCGCGCGACGTGCTCGCGGTCTTCACGGGCGTCTCCGGCTCCGGCAAGTCCTCGCTCGCCTTCGGGACGATCTACGCCGAGGCCCAGCGGCGCTACTTCGAGTCCGTCGCCCCGTACGCCCGCAGGCTCATCCACCAGGTGGGTGCCCCGAAGGTCGGCGAGATCACCGGGCTGCCGCCCGCGGTCTCGCTCCAGCAGCGCCGCTCCGCGCCGACGTCCCGTTCCTCCGTCGGCACCGTCACCACGCTCTCGAACTCGCTGCGGATGCTGTTCTCGCGGGCGGGCACGTACCCCGAGGGCGCCGAGCGGCTCGATTCGGACGCCTTCTCGCCGAACACGGCCGCCGGTGCGTGCCCCGAGTGCCACGGCCTCGGCCGGGTGCACCGCACCACTGAGGAGCTGCTCGTCCCCGACCCCTCGCTCTCCATCCGCGAGGGAGCCGTCGCGGCCTGGCCGGGGGCGTGGCAGGGCAAGAACCTGCGCGACGTCCTGGACACGCTCGGCCACGACGTGGACCGCCCGTGGCGCGAGCTGCCGCCCGAGGACCGCGAGTGGATCCTGTTCACGGACGAGCAGCCGGTGGTGACCGTGCACCCCGTGCGCGAGGCGGGCCGCATCCAACGCCCTTACCAGGGCACGTACATGAGCGCCCGCCGCTATGTGATGAAGACCTTCGCCGACTCCAAGAGCCAGACGCTGCGCGCGAAGGCCGAACGGTTCCTGACGAGCGCGCCGTGTCCGGCCTGCGGCGGGAGCAGGCTGCGCCCCGAGGCGATGGCGGTCACCTTCGCGGGCCGTACGATCGCGGATCTCGCGGCGCTGCCGCTCTCGGAGCTGGCCGACGTCCTCGCGGGGGCGGCTGATGCGTCGGAGACCGCGCGCGTCCTGACCGACGACCTGCTGGCCAGGATCGCGACCGTCACCGAGCTCGGCCTCGGCTATCTGAGCCCGGACCGCGCCACGCCCACCCTCTCCGCGGGCGAATTGCAGCGGCTGCGCCTGGCGACCCAGCTCCGCTCGGGCCTGTTCGGCGTGGTGTACGTCCTCGACGAGCCGTCGGCCGGACTCCACCCGGCCGACACCGAGGCCCTGTTGACGGTCCTCGACCGCCTCAAGGACGCGGGCAACTCCGTCTTCGTCGTGGAGCACCACCTCGACGTCGTACGCCACGCGGACTGGCTCGTCGACGTGGGACCGCAGGCGGGCGAGCACGGCGGCAAGGTGCTGCACAGCGGTCCGGTGGCGGAGCTCGCGGGGGTCCCCGGATCGGAGACGGCCCGCTTCCTCTTCGCCGAAGAGCCGCCCGCCGATCGCCACGTGCGCATTCCACAGGGCTGGTTGAAGGTCGGTCCGGTGAACCGTCACAACCTGCGCGAGGTGACGGCGGAGGTCCCGCTCGGCACCTTCACCGCGGTGACCGGCGTCTCGGGGTCCGGCAAGTCGACGCTCGTCGGCGAGATCACCGAGGAGCTCGCGGGGGTGGGCCGCCTGGTCTGCGTGGACCAGAAGCCGATCGGCCGCACGCCGCGCTCCAACCTCGCCACGTACACCGGCCTCTTCGACGTCGTGCGCAAGGTCTTCGCGGCGACCGACACGGCGAAGGAGCGCGGCTACGGAGCGGGCCGGTTCTCCTTCAACGTGGCGGGCGGGCGCTGCGAGACCTGCCAGGGCGAGGGCTTCGTCAGCGTCGAACTGCTCTTCCTGCCCAGTACGTACGCGCCCTGCCCGGACTGCGCGGGCGCCCGCTACAACCCCGAGACGCTCGAAGTGACGTACCACGGGCGGAACATCGCGCAGGTGCTCGACCTCACGGTGGAGGCGGCCGCGGACTTCTTCGCGGACACCGACACCCCGGCCGTCGTACGCAGCCTGCGCACGCTGCTCGACGTGGGCCTCGGCTATCTGCGGCTCGGCCAGCCCGCCACCGAGCTCTCCGGCGGCGAGGCCCAGCGCATCAAACTGGCCAGCGAGTTGCAACGGGTGCGCCGCGGCCACACCCTCTACCTCCTGGACGAGCCGACGACGGGCCTGCACCCGGCCGACGTGGAGGTCCTCACCCGTCGTCTGCACGAACTGGTCGACGCGGGGAACTCCGTGGTGGTCGTGGAACACGACATGGCGGTGGTGGCCGGCGCCGACTGGGTGATCGACCTGGGGCCTGGCGGGGGCGACCGGGGCGGACTGGTCGTGGCGGCGGGCACCCCGGCGGAGGTGGCGCGCGCCGAGGGCAGCAGGACCGCCCCGTATCTGGCGAGGGTGCTTCCGCGCACCGGCTGAGCACCACCCGACCGCATCGGGCACAGGATGTCGGGTCCGGCGTGCTGCCCGCTCCCTAGCGTGGTGATCACGAACAAGGAAGGAGGCCGGGGGTGCTGGAGCGGCTCAACCAGGTCATGGAGCACATCGAGCGGCAACTGACGGAGGTCATCGAGGTGGCGGCGCTCGCGCGCACCGCGGCCACCTCGGAGTACCACCTGCGCCGGATGTTCTCCGCGCTCGCGGGGATGCCGCTGTCGGAGTACGTCCGGCGCAGGCGGCTCACCGTGGCCGGTGCCGAGGTGCTCGCGGGCCGGGATTCGCTGCTTGACATCGCCGTGCGCTACGGATACGGCTCGGGCGAGGCGTTCGCCCGCGCGTTCCGTGCCGTGCACGGCGTCGGTCCCGGCGAGGCCAGGCGCGGCGGCGCCTCGCTCGTCTCCCAGCCCCGGCTCTCCTTCCGCCTCACCGTCGAAGGGAGCAGCAGCATGCGCTATCGCGTCGTGGACAAGCCCGACTTCACCGTGGTCGGGCCGAAGGCCCGGGTACCCCTGGTGCACGCGGGTCCGAACCAGGCCATCATCGACTTCGTGCGCGGGATCGCGCCGGGGACCATGGAGGCCCTGGCGAAGCTGTCGGACCAGGAGCCGCACGGCGTCGTCTCGGTCTGTGACGACCTGGACCCCGGCCGCGCCGAGGGCACCGAACTCGACTACTACCAAGGGGTGATCACGGCCGCGCCGGGCCCCGAGCCCCTCCCCGACGGCAGCACCGCGCTTGCCGTGCCCGCGGGCACCTGGGCGGTCTTCACCGCGTCGGGTCCCGCGCCGGAGGCCATCCAGTACCTGTGGCGGGACGTGTTCACCGAGTGGTTCCCCGCCAACCCGTACCGCAGCCGTCCGGGACCGGAGATCCTGCGCACGAACATGTCCGCGGACGGGGGCGAGGCCGACGCCGAGCTGTGGCTGCCGGTGGAGCGCGAACAGGGCTGACCGGCTCCGGGGCGGGTGCTCACCCGCCCCGGTAGGCGTCGCGCAGCCGGGACTTGGCCAGCTTGCCGGTGGGGGTGCGCGGCAGGCGTTCGGTGAAGTCGACGCTGCGCGGCGCCTTGTAGTGCGCGATGCGTTCGCGCGCGAAGTCGATGAGCGCGCGCTCCAGTTCGGGTCCGGGAACGATCCCGCGCTCGACCTGGACGACCGCCTTGACCGCCTCCCCCATCTCGGCGTCCGGTACGCCGACGACGGCCACGTCGGCGACGGCCGGATGCAGCACGAGCACGTCCTCCGCCTCCTGCGGATAGACGTTCACACCTCCCGAGATGATCATGAATGCCTTGCGGTCGGTGAGGAAGAGGTAGCCGTCCTCGTCGACGTGGCCGATGTCCCCGGTGGTGGTCCAGTTGGGGTGGTCGGGGTGCTGCGCCTCGCGGGTGCGGTCGGTGTCGTTGTGGTACCGGAAGGGGACGTCATCGCGTTCGAAGTAGACGGTCCCCGTCTCCCCCGCGGGCAGCACGCGCCCCGACTCGTCGCAGATCCGCAGCGCGCCGAGCAGCCCGTCGCGGCCCACCGAGCCGGGCTTGCGCAGCCACTCGTCGGGGGCGATGAAGGTGATGCCGTTGCCCTCCGTCGACGCGTAGTACTCGTACAGGACGGGCCCCCACCACTCCATCATCCGCCGCTTGACCTCGACGGGGCAGGGCGCGGCGGCGTGGATGGCGACCTTCATCGACGACACGTCGTACCGCTCGCGCACCTCGGCGGGGAGCTTCAGCATGCGGACGAACATGGTCGGCACCCACTGACTGTGCGTCACCCGGTGCCGCTCGACGGCCGTGAGGGCGCCCTCCGCGTCGAAGGCGTCCATCAGGACGACCGTGCCGCCGGTCGCGGTGACCACGCCGCAGAAGCGCAGCGGCGCCGCGTGGTAGATCGGGGCGGGACAGAGGTAGACGCTGTCCTCGTCGAAGCCGTACACGGCCTGGAAGATGAGGGTGTACGCGGTGGGCTGCTCGCGCACGTCCCCCTCGGGGAGCGCGGGCTCGACTCCCTTGGGCCGCCCGGTCGTTCCGGACGAGTAGAGCATGTCGGTGCCGAGCGGCTGGTGAGCGGGCGGCACGGCGGACGCCGCTTCCAGCGCCTTCTCGTACGTACCGTCGTCGAGCCCGAGCACCAGCGGCGGGCCGCCCGCCAACTCGGTGACGGCGGCGCCGAGTTCGGCCAGCGAGCCGGAGACCACGAGCGCGGCCGCGCCGCAGTCGCGGACGATGTAGGCGGCCTCGTCCGCGCTCAAGTGGTGGTTGACGGCGGTGAGGTAGAGGCCGGAGCGCATGACCGCCCAGTAGACCTCCAGGGCGCGCGGGTCGTTGTCGCAGAGCAGGGCGAGGTGGTCGCCCCGACGCAGACCTGCGGCCCGCAGATGATCCGCGAGCCGCAGGGAACGTTCGTCGAGTTGTCCGTAGGTGAGGGTCCGTGTGCCGTCAGCGCTGACGACGGCCACCCTGGCGGGGTCGTACGCTCCCGGGTACATCAGCCGACGGTAGCGCCCCAAAGGGGCGCGGGGAACGGCGCGAGCAACCACAGCCGCCCCGCGGACAACGACGCAGCGCCTACCGGCTCACCTTCCGGGTCGCGCGCAACCACTCCTTGTTCATCGCGGCGATCGACGGCAGCGGAATGCCCTTGGGGCAAGCCGTGGCGCACTCACCGGTCAAGGTGCACCCGCCGAAGCCCTCTTCGTCCATCTGCGCGACCATGTCGAGGACCCGGGTCTCCCGCTCAGGCGCACCTTGCGGAAGGACGTTGAGATGGTTGACCTTCGCCGAAGTGAACAGCATCGCAGAGCCGTTCGGGCAGGCGGCGACACACGCCCCGCACCCGATGCACTCCGCGTGCTCGAAGGCGGAGTCCGCGTCCGGCTTCGGCACGGGCGCGGCGTGCGCCTCGGGCGCGGACCCGGTCGGCGCGCTGATGTAGCCGCCGGACTGGATGATGCGGTCGAAGGCGGTGCGGTCCACCACCAGGTCCTTGACGACGGGGAAGGCCGACGCGCGCCACGGCTCGACGTCGATCGTGTCGCCGTCCTGGAAGGAGCGCATGTGGAGCTGGCAGGTGGTGGTGCGTTCGGGGCCGTGCGCGTCGCCGTTGATGACGAGCGAGCAGGCGCCGCAGATGCCCTCGCGGCAGTCGTGGTCGAAGGCGACGGGGTCCTCGCCCTTGAGGATGAGCTCCTCGTTGAGGGTGTCCAGCATCTCCAGGAAGGACATGTCCTGGGAGATCCCGTCCACTTCGTAGGTGGACATGGCGCCGGAGGCGTCGGTGTTCTTCTGGCGCCAGACGCGCAGGGTGAGCTTCATGCGTAGCTCCGCTGAGTGGGGTGGACGTACTCGAAGGCGAGGTCTTCCTTGTGCAGGACGGGGGCCTCGCCGGTGGCGGTGAACTCCCAGGCGGCCACGTAGGAGAACTCCTCGTCGCGGCGGGCGGCCTCGCCGTCCGGCGTCTGGGACTCCTCGCGGAAGTGGCCGCCGCAGGATTCGGCGCGGTGCAGGGCGTCGAGGCACATGAGCTCGGCGAGCTCCAGGTAGTCGACGATGCGGTTGGCCTTCTCCAGGGACTGGTTGAACTCCTCACCGGTGCCGGGGACCTTGATCCGGCGCCAGAACTCCTCGCGGATCTGCGGGATGCGCTCCAGGGCCTTGCGAAGTCCCGTCTCGGTGCGGGCCATGCCGCAGAACTCCCACATGACTTCGCCGAGTTCGCGGTGGAAGGAGTCGGGGGTGCGGTCGCCGTCGACGGCCAGGAGCAGGTGGAGCCGGTCCTCGGTCTCGGCGAGCACTTCCTGCACGACGGGGTGCTGGTCGCTCACCTCGTCCTGGTGCGGGTGGCGCGCGAGGTAGTCGTTGATGGTGGAGGGGAGCACGAAGTAGCCGTCGGCGAGGCCCTGCATGAGGGCGCTGGCGCCGAGCCGGTTCGCCCCGTGGTCGGAGAAGTTGGCCTCGCCGACCGCGAACAGTCCCGGCACGGTGGTCTGGAGGTCGTAGTCGACCCAGAGGCCGCCCATCGTGTAGTGCACGGCGGGGTAGATGCGCATCGGCACCTCGTACGGATTCTCCGCGGTGATCCGCTCGTACATGTCGAAGAGGTTGCCGTACTTCTCCTCGACCTTCTTCTTGCCCATGCGCTGGATGGCGTCGGCGAAGTCCAGGTAGACGCCCTGCCCGCCGGGGCCCACTCCCCTGCCCTCGTCGCAGACGTTCTTCGCGGCGCGCGAGGCGATGTCGCGGGGCACGAGGTTGCCGAAGGAGGGGTAGACGCGCTCCAGGTAGTAGTCGCGCTCGTCCTCGGGGATCTGGTTCGCCGGGCGGTCGTCGCCCTTGGCCTTGGGGACCCAGATGCGGCCGTCGTTGCGCAGCGACTCGCTCATCAGGGTGAGCTTGGACTGGTGGTCGCCGGTGCGCGGGATGCAGGTGGGGTGGATCTGGGTGAAGCAGGGGTTGGCGAAGTGGGCGCCGCGCCGGTGGGCCCGCCAGACGGCGGTGGCGTTGGAGTTCATGGCGTTCGTCGACAGGTAGAAGACGTTGCCGTAGCCGCCGGAGGCGAGGACCACGGCATCGGCGAAGTACGTGTCGATCTTCCCGGTGATCAGGTCACGTGCCACGATGCCGCGCGCCCTGCCGTCCACCACGATGACGTCGAGCATCTCCGTACGCGGGTGCATCTCGACGTTGCCCGCGGCGATCTGCCGCGACAGGGCCTGGTAGGCGCCGAGGAGGAGCTGCTGGCCCGTCTGGCCGCGCGCGTAGAAGGTCCTCGACACCTGGACGCCGCCGAAGGAGCGGGTGTCCAGGAGGCCGCCGTACTCGCGGGCGAACGGCACGCCCTGGGCGACGCACTGGTCGATGATCTCGACGGAGATCTGCGCGAGCCGGTGCACGTTGGACTCGCGGGCGCGGAAGTCGCCGCCCTTGACGGTGTCGTAGAAGAGCCGGTGGACGGAGTCGCCGTCGTTGCGGTAGTTCTTCGCGGCGTTGATGCCGCCCTGCGCGGCGATGGAGTGGGCGCGGCGCGGCGAGTCCTGGTAGCAGAACTGGACGACGTGGTAGCCCTGTTCGGCGAGCGTGGCCCCCGCGGAGCCGCCCGCGAGTCCCGTACCGACCACGATCACGGTGTGCTTGCGGCGGTTGGCGGGGTTGACCAGCTTGGCCTCGAAGCGGCGGGTGTCCCAGCGCTCGGCGATGGGCCCCTCGGGCGCCTTGGTGTCGACGAGCGGTTCACCGGTCGTGTACTCGGCGTATTCGCTGGAGTGATTCATGGGTCAGCTCACCAGTCCGGTCATGACGGCCACGGGTACGGAGACGAAGCCCACGACGAGGACCAGGGCGAGGCCATTCGCCAGGGGCTTGAGGACGCGGTCGCGGGCGGCGGTGCCCACGCCGAGGGTCTGTGCGGCGCTCCACAGCCCGTGCCGCACGTGGAGGCCGAGGGCGAGCACGGCGACGATGTAGATGACGTTGCCGTACCAGGTCGAGAAGGTGTCGATGATGTTCTGGTACGGGTGCAGGTGCTGGTAGTTGCCCGGGTGCACGGTGCCGGTCGTCAGGTCGAGGATGTGCCAGACGATGAAGAGGGCGAGGATGACGCCGCCCCAGCGCATGGTGCGGGTCGCGAAGCTCGCCTCGGGCTTCTTGTGCACGTACTTGGTGGGGCGCGCCTTGATGTCGCGGCGGCTGAGCTGGTACGCGGAGGTGGCGTGCGCGACGACCGCGACGACGAGCACCACGCGGACCAGCCAGAGCGTCCACTCGTAGTGCATGAAGGGCTCACCGACGGTGCGCAGCCAGTGGGCGTAGTGGTTGATCTCCTCGGGCCCGAAGAAGATCTTCAGGTTCCCGACCATGTGCGCGACCAGGTAGAGCAGCATGATCAGGCCGCTCACCGCCATCACGGTCTTCTTGCCGATGGTGGAGTCCCACAGCGTGCGGGTCATGGATGGACGTTTGTCCGTCCGCGTTGCCAGAGCCATGCCCGCGACGCTACGGCCGAAAGTCCCGATCAGTCCAAGAGATGGATCAGCTCATCTCCATAGCCCCTGCCTATCACCCGACGTATCGTTCGGATATGCAATTCCAGCAGCTGCACTATTTCGTCGCGGTCGCCGAGACCCGGCACTTCACCCGGGCCGCCGAGGAGGTCCACGTCTCGCAGCCCTCGCTCTCCCAGCAGATCCGCTCCCTGGAGAACGAACTCGGCGCGGAACTGTTCAGCCGTGCCCGCGGCAACATCACCCTCACCGACGCGGGCGAGACGCTGCTTCCGCTGGCCCGCCGGATCCTCGCCGACGCGGACACCGCGCGCATCGAGGTCCAGGAACTGGCGCAGCTGCGCCGCGGCCGCATCCGCCTCGGGGCGACCCCGAGCGTCTGCACGGGCCTGCTCCCCGACGTCCTGCGCGCCTTCCACGACCGCCACCCCGGCATCCAGCTCCTGATCGAGGAGGGCGGCTCCCACGACCTCGTACGCGAACTGGCGCGCGGCGCCCTCGACCTGGCACTCGTCGTCCTACCGCTGCCCTCGCCGTCCCCCGCCCTGACCACCGTGGAGCTGCTGCGCGAGGACCTGGTCGTGGTGTCGGCGCCCACGGCACGCGGCCTCGGCAGGACCGTGCGCATCGCGGACCTCCAGGGCGAGCGCCTCGTGATGTTCCGGCACGGCTACGACCTGCGCGAACTCACCGTCGCCGCGTGCCGGGCCGAGGGGTTCGAGCCGGAGTTCGCGGTCGAGGGCGGCGAGATGGACGCGGTGCTCGGCTTCGTCCGCGCGGGCCTGGGGGTGGCGGTCGTCCCCCGCATGGTCGCGGAACGCGCCGGTTCCGGCCTGCGGATGACTCCCCTGGCGAGGCCGAGCCTGCACCGCACGATCGCCCTGGCCCACCGCAGCGACGTGGCACCGCCTCGCGCGGCGCGGGAACTTCAACGGATGTTGGTGGAACGCTGACCGCTCGCCCCGGGCGGCTCTACATTGGCTCCCCCGGCGGCGGGAGGGGGCGCCCATGCCGAAGGTGCGAGACGCGGCGAGGACGGTGGCGCGGGCCGTCTCGGTGGCGCTGCTGTGCACGGTCGTCGTGGGGTGCGCGGTGTGGGCGTCGGGCTCGTGGGCGGACGCGGCGCGACGGCAAGTCCTCGTGGAGCAGGAGGACATGCTCCAGTACGCGCCGCCGCCCGAGGTTCCTGACCCCGGCTTTCCGCGCGGGCCGCAGGAAGTGGCGCAGCGCCTCCCCGGCCCGGACACCTCGGGGGACATCACCGTCCTCGTCCACCGGGACGGCACGGGCGAGGACTGGCGCGTCACGACCCGCTACCGGCTGCGCCTGCGCGCCGACGACCCGCTCGTCGAAACCCTCAGGACCGATCCGAACCTGATCAACGAGGTCCTCTACGTCGTGCCGGGCGGGTTCGTCTCCGGCCGCGCGGCCGGGATCCTGGACGCCGCCGACGCGTCGGACGACAACCTGGCGGGACTGCCCGAATGGTGCACGGTGAGCCAGCCCGCCGACGGCGGCCGGATCACCGTCACCGCGGAGCGCACCGTCACGACAGGGGCCTCGCAGATCGACTTTCCCCTCGCCGAACCGGTGTCGGACGGCGACGAAGGCCTGGTGCCCCGGCTGCCGGGGCGCTGGACCTGGCGGATCGACGTGCCGCGCGAGTGGGGGCTGCGGACGACTGAGCGCCCCGCCGTGCAGACCGCGCGCTCGGTCCGTCTCCGCCTGACCGAACGGCGTGGCGCCGCCAACGTGGCCGCCCAGATCATCGACTCGGAGCCGCCGGCGGCGGACGCGCGGGCCGTCGAGGAAGCGGTGCCCACGATCGCCTCGCGGCACCAGGCCCTCGTCTCGCTCCTCGCCCTGTTCCTCACCGCGTCGGCCGCCCTCGCCGCGTTCCGGCGCGGGCCGACCCACCCGTCCGGCACGGAGCGGCACCCACGCGCCGTCGTCCTGAGCACCTGTCTCCTCGTGATCGCGGCCGTCGGAGCCCTGGTGTGGGACCTCTACGAGCCGAAGTGGAGCGTGCTCGGCTGGATGTGGGGCTCCGTCCTCGTCGACAGCGCGTCGATGGAGAAGAAGCCGCTGCCCATCGAGACGCACACGCAGGCCGTGCTGCTCGGCACCCTGCTCTTCGCGCTCCCGGTGGTCGCCGCCGCCGTCGGCCACCGCCTTCGCACCTCGCTCCCCCCGCCCGCCGGGCCCGCCCTTGCCGTCGCCGCACCCGCACCCGTGCTCGTCCTGCTCTTCCGCGTCATGGGCGGCCCCGACTGGCAGGCGCCCACCCTGCGGTGCCTGGCGGCTGCCTCGGTCGCCGCGGCGGCCACGTTCGGCCTCCTGCGGCTCCAGCCCTGGTGGCCGGAGGTACGTCACTGGGCCGTGCCGCTCGCCGCCGCGGTCTGGGCCGGGGTGGCGTCGGTCGTCGTCCTGCAGGTCGTGCCCCGAGACCTGTGGCGGGCGACGCCGGGGTTCGACCTGGCGTTCACCCGGCCCGCCCTGGTGGCGAGCTGGCCCGCGGTCTTCCTGCTGCTCGCCCCGTGGGTCGCGGTGCTGCTCCTGCTCGCACGAGAACTCGCCGCGCCCGTACCCGCCACCCGGTGGCGCGGTGCCGCCCTCGGGCTCCTGCTCGTCTGCGCGCTGCTCCCCTGGTGGACACCGCTCAGCGAATCCGTCTACGTCGAACCGCCACCCACCTCGGACCTGTTCCTCCAACTGATGGGGCAGAGTCCGGGAGAGGCGCTGCTGATCGGCATCCGCGTCATGGCCCCCACCCTCCAACTCATCTGGCTGGTCGTCGTCGCCCTCCTCCTGCTCCACCTGCGCGACCGGGGCCGCACCCCGCGCCATTGGCACCCCAGCGCCCGTGCGAGCTGCGTCCTGCTGCTCGTGCTCGCCGCGAGCAGCACCGTGATCGGTGCCCCGGACAGCTGGCTGCCGTACTGGACGACCGGAGCCGCGCTGACCGCGGCCTGGGGCGGCGGGCTCCTGCTGCTGCCGCGCGGGCATGCCGCGCAGGCCGCACGGCTGCACGCGCGCACCGGCGCCACCCACGCCCGCCTGGTCGCCGACCTCGCGCGCGCCCTCCTCTTCGCGGAGGGCCGCCACCGCTTCCTGACCTCCTCGCGGGCGACGCTCGCCGACACCTCGTTGCCCGCGGACACGTGGGACGCCACGTGGCAGAGCCTCAAGGAACCGACGGCGGCGGACGCCGCGCGGGAGACGACGCGGTTGCGGGCCGCCGCGCTCGGTAGTTCGGCGGGCCGTTCCGCCTGGACCAACGGCGGGACGGCCACCGCCGCCACCGCACTGCTCACACTGCCCTGGAGCGTGTGGACCGCGTCGCAGGCGCACGGCTACAGCGGCATCCCCGAAGCGGTCACCGTCGCGGGCGGGCCGACCTGCGTCTGGCTGGCCCACGGCTTCACCTACGGCTACCTCTATCCCTGGCTGCGCGGCAGCAGCCCCGTGGCGAAGGCGGGCTGGATGTGGATCGTCATGTCGACGGTGCAGGTTCTGCTGCTGGTGCCCAAGCTCCAGATGCCCGACGAGTCCACCACCCTGTCGGTGTTCCTGCTGCTCGCCCAGAGCACGGTCATGGCCCTCGGCCTCGGCCTGTACTGGGAGATCCGGCTGGTGCGCAGGGCGGATCTGCTCTGGGGGCACATCCGCAACTTCCGGCGGCTGTCCTCGCTCGCCACTCCGGTCAGCGCCGTCCTGGTGGCGGCGCTCGCCGCGGCGGTGACCGTGCTCGCGACCGCCTGGGCCAACGACGTCACGGCTCCCGTCCAGACGCCGAGCCCCTCCCAGACGCCCTCGCCGTCAGCCAGCAGTCCCCCGTGACGGCAGCTTCCCCGTCACGGGCTCCCGCTCGGTCAGGCAGTACGTCCCGCCCGCCGGGTCCCGCATCACCAGCCAGGCCGCGCCGCGCGCGACGAACTCCGCGCCGTGGCTCTCGTGCCAGGTCCGCACCGCGTCCGTGTCGGAGCAGGCCAGGTCGAGGTGGGCGCCGCCCGGCTCGCCCGGGGTGGCCAGGCGTTGCAGCAGGATGCGGATCGGCAGGGTCGTCGGTGGTCGCAGGGCGTGGAACTCGGGGAGTCTGCTCGCGACGGAGGTCCAGCCGGTGAGTGCCGTCCAGAAGGCGACTTCCGTGTCGAACGCGTCGGGGGCGAGGTCGAGACAGACCTGGTCCAGGCGGGCGGTGGCGCCGTCGGGTCCGGTGACGGGAGCGGGGCGGGACTCCTCCCCGTTCCAGGGCACCAGGCAGAACAGCTGTCCGCCGGGTGACCTGAGCACTTCGAGGTCGTCCTCCGCGAAGACCCGGGCCGCGCCGAGCGCGCGGGCCTGGGACGTGACGGCGGCGAGGTCGTCCACCACGAGGTCCAGGTGCGCGCCGCCGGGCCCGCCCACGGCCTGCGCCTTCAGGAAGGCGTCGCCCCCGCCGTCCGGGAGCAGCGTGACGAACTCGCCGTCCGGGCCCCGGAACGCGGAGAGGCGCGAGCCGGTGACCGCCGCCCAGAAGGCGTACGCCTCGGGGAAGCGGTCACGCGGTCGGTCGATGAAGGCGTACGCCCAGCGGATCACGGCGGCTCAGCCCGTCGCGTCCGCGAGCGCCAGCTCGTGCAGCCGGTCCGGCGGGCCCGGGCGCGCGTAGTACCAGCCCTGGGCGGTGTCGCAGCCCAGCTCCCGCAACTGGTCGGCCTGCGCGCCCGTCTCGACGCCCTCGACCGTGACCGCGAGGTCCAGGCTGTGGGCGAGCGAGACGATGCCCTCGACGATCTTCAGGTCGACGGGGTCGGCGGGGAAGTGCTGCATGCCCTGGGTGAACGAGCGGTCGAGCTTGAGCACGCTCACCGGCAGCCTGCGCAGGTTGGCGAGGTTGGAGTAGCCCGTGCCGAAGTCGTCGAGCGCGATGTCCACGCCCATCTCGGCGAGCCTGCGCAGCGGCTTCAGCAGGTCGTCGTCGGCTCCTATCAGCGCCGACTCGGTGACCTCCAGGCACAGCGCGCCCGGTTCGAGGCCCTCGCGCTCCAGGATGTCGACCGTGTCCGACACCAGGCCGGGATGGGTGAGCTGCATCGGCGAGAGGTTGACGTTGACGCGCAGCGGGCCCGCGTCGCTGTGCCGTGCCTCCCACCGCCGTGCCTGGCGTACGGACTCCTCGAGGACCCAGCGGCCGAGCGGCACGATCAGACCGGTGTGCTCGGCGAGCGGGATGAACCGGTCGGGGCCGATGACGCCGTGCTGCGGGTGCAGCCAGCGCACCAGCGCCTCTGCGCCGCGCACGCTGCCGTCGCCGAGGTGTACGAGCGGCTGGTACTCGATGAAGAACTCGCCGCGTTCCAGGGCGGCGGGCAGCGCGGTGGTCAGGCCGTGCCGGGTGATGGCGCGGGCGTCGGCCTCGGGGTCGGCGAGCTCGTAGCGGTTGCCGCCCGCGGACTTGGCGCGGTACATCGTGATGTCGGCGCTGCGCAGCACCTCCGCGGCGCCGCGCACCCCCGCCGGGCCCTCCACTATGCCGATGCTGCCGCGCACGGTGAGCTCACGCCCTTCGACGCGGATCGGGGCGGCGAGCGCGTTCATGATGCGTCCGGCGAGCTCGTCCACCTCGGTCTCGGTGTCGGGTCCCGTGGTGAGCGCCACGAACTCGTCGCCGCCGAGCCGTGCGACCATCTCGCCGGGCGCGGTGGCACAGGACTGGAGCCGGTCGGCGACCTCGACCAGGAGCCGGTCACCCGCCGCGTGCCCGAGGCTGTCGTTGACCGTCTTGAAGCCGTCGAGGTCGAGGTAGCAGAGCCCGAACCGGGTGTTGCCGCCGACCGCGAGGGCCTTCTCCAGGCGTTCGAAGAACAGCGTGCGGTTGGGCAGTCCGGTGAGCGCGTCGTGCGTCGCCTCGTAGCGCAGCCGGAGGTTGAGCAGCCTGCGCTCGGTGGTGTCCTCCATCAGCGCCAGCTGGTACTGCGGCACCCCGTCGGCGTCGCGCAGCAGGGAGACGGTGAGGTTGGTCCACAGGACCGTGCCGTCGGGGCGGTAGAACGCCTTCTCCACGCGGTAGTGCTCGCGGTCGCCGCGCACCAGCTCCTGGTAGAGGCGCCAGACGTGGGGCGAGTCGTCGGGGTGCGTCCACTCCCCCACGTTGCGCCCGCGCAGGTGGTGTTCGAGGCCGCCGAACATCCGGACGAGGGCGTCGTTGACCTCGAGGACCGTGCCGTCGAGGTCGGCGATGCCGATGCCGATGGCGGCGCCGTGGAAGACCGCGCGGAAGCGTGCCTCGCTCGCGTGCAGGGCCTCGGCGACGGCGCTGCGCGCGCTCAGGGCCGCCCGGGAGATCGCCTCCTGCTCGGCCAGCGTCCGCTCGCGCAGCGCCTGGGCGAAGCCCGCCGCGACAGAGTGCTGGATGCGCGCGGAGCGGGCCCGCAGCTCCTCCTGCGGTCCGTCGGCGCCGCAGTACAGGACCAGATAGGCGTCGACGCAGTCGAGCGTGCGGCTGAGCGCCTCGGGGTCGGTGCAGTGCGTGCCGATGAGCGCGGCGCCGACGGCCTGGCCCTCGGCCGCGTCGAAGACCCGCTCCTGGAGCGCGTCGCGCAACCTGCGGGCGAGCGGCACCAGTTGCTGCTCGAACTCCGGACGGGTCAGCGAGGTGGCCGTCACGGGGAAGATCGCACGGCTCCAGATGGTGGCGAACCTGCGGATTCTTCCCTCAGGTCCGTCCGGCTCGCCGCTCAACGCTTCCGTCCCACGCCCGCGAATCCCGAGAAGGAGTAGGGGTCCTCCTCCTCGGGCGCGGTGTCGGGCCGCCAGTGCGGCATCGGCACCAGGCCGGGTTCCACCATGTCGTATCCCTCGAAGAACCGCGCGATCTCGTCGCGCGAGCGCATGATCAGTGGATTGCGGATGTCCTTGTATACACCGACGGTGTGGCCTGCTTGCTCGGCGGGGACGGGGATCCCTTCGTACGAGGCGTGGGTGACGACGATCAGGCTGCCGGGCGCGAGTGTGTCCCGCAGTTCGGCGACCGCCGCGTATGGATCGTACGCGTCCTCGACGAAGTGCAGAACGGCGACGAGGAGAAGGGCCACCGGGCGCTCCAGGTCGAGGACCGAACCGACTTCCGAACTGCCCAGAATGTCCCGGGGCTTGCGCAGGTCCCCGGCGAGGACGGCGCACCGCTCGTCGCCCTCGAGGACGGCTTTGCTGTGTGCGACGGCGACCGGATCGTGATCCACGTAGACGACGCGGGCGTCCTCGCTCGCCTGCCGCGCCACCTCGTGGACGTTGCCGAACGTCGGGATGCCGGAGCCGATGTCGAGGAACTGGGTGATCCCCTCGCCCACCGCGTGGCGCACCGCGCGGCGCATGAAGGCCCGGTTCGCCTGCATGATCTTGGGGAGTCCCGGCATGAACTCCATCGCCTTGCGGGCCGCCTCCCGGTCCACCTCGAAGTTGTGCGAGCCGCCCAGGTAGTAGTCGTAGATGCGGGAGACGCTGGGCATCGAGATGTCGATGCTCAACGGGGCCCAGGCGGGACGCTCCATCAAGACTCCAAGGCGTAGGGGGGTGGCACAGACGATCCGGTGTTCGAGGGTGAGGCTACTGATCGTCCGCCAAGGGAGCGAGTCAAAACGGAAATTGGCCGTCCGTTCTCGGTCACTGCCTTTGGCAAGTGCCTTATCCCACACCGATAACCGGCCCGCCCCTTCCCTGTGATAAGGGAAAAGACGGGTCGGTCGGTCAGGAGCGGAGCGACGGACGTCGCGCCTATCGGGGCGCGCCGACCGGCTTGCCCTCGGGGCTCGCGGCGTACCAAGTTCCGCCCACGCCTTGACCATTCGTGTCGCCCGGCTTCTTGTCACCGGAGAAGGTGTACAGCGGCCAGCAGTTGATCGTCTGCTGTTTGCCGCCGTCCGGCCGGTTGTAGGTCATGTACCCCTTCTTCTTGATCCCGTCGGTGTCGGACTTGTCCACGGGGGCGACGGCGGGCCACTTCGCGGCGCACGCGCCCACGCAGTTCGACTTGATGGGCCAGGCCGAGTCCTTGGTGAAGCGGTAGACCGTCATGCCGTTCTTGTCGACGACGATCTCTCCGAGTTTCGGGTCCTTGCGGGTGGAAAGTCCCGCCGTGTCGGCGGGCGCCGTACCGGCCGCCGCGGGCGCCGCCTTCTTCCCGTCGGGAGCCGCCGCGTACCAAGTGCCGCCGATGCCCTGCCCCTTGGCGTCGCCCGGCTTCGCGTCCTGCGCGTAGCGGTACATGGGCCAGCCGTCGATGGTGAGCTGCTTGGTGCCGTCGGCCGCGGTGACCTCGCCGAGCAGGGAATCGTCGACGCCCGGCGCCGCCTCGGCCCCGTCGGCGGGCACGGCGGGCCAGGTCTTCAGGCAGGCGGCGTCGCAGTTCGACTTGGGGGGCTGCGCGGAGTCCTTGTCGAAGCGGTAGAGGGTGAAGCCCGCGCTGTCCGTGACGACCTTGCCCAGCTTCTTGCCGTCCCACACCGCGAGTTGCCCCGCGGGCTTCGCCTTGGCGTCGGCGCCCTTGCCCGCGTCGCCCGCGTCCGCTCCATAGCCGTCGTCGGTGCCGTACCCGTTGTCCTTGGCGGGTGCCCCGTTGCCCACGTTCTGCCCGTTGGGCGACTGCTCGCCCTTGTCCTGGCCGCACGCCGTCGTCAGCGCGAGGAGAGCCACGGCTGTCACTGCGAGCGCGGCACTCCGCCGGGCCCGAGGGGTACGCCCTACCATCTGCCGCATCTCTGACTCCCGCTGTCCGCTTGGGTGTTGTGCCGCCGTTGTGCGTCACACATGGCCCTAGGTACGCGCGGGAGCCACCGTCGTGTTCAACCGGTGCACAAGATTCTTCACCCGGCCCCGCGACGGCCGGCACGGGGCGCACGCCGTCAAACCTGTGGGCGCCCCGTCTCCTCCCTTCGGGTCAATCGGGGGCGACTCCGGCGCACCGGGCGCACGCGGAGCCCCATCATCTGCGTCGTGCACGGATCTCCGCGGGCCTTATCGGCCCTAGTCACACGCGTATTGGCACTTCTCGCACTCGCCCTGATGCTCGGCGCGTCGGCGGCCGCGGGCGCGGCACCGAGCGACGCGTGCGCGTACGCCTCGATCACCGAGGGCGGCGCATCGGCCGGGAACGGCGCGGTCGCCGTCGCCGGGGACGGCGTCGCCTGCCGGGCGGGCCCCATCCACCGGCCGAAACCGCCGCCTCCCCCCGCGCCCGCCCCACCACCGTCGAAGCCACCGCAGCGGGCCACTCCCCCGCCACCACCGCCCCCACCTGCACCGAAGCCCCGGGCGCCGCAACCACCACCGACCCCGCCGCCACCGACTCCGCCACCGACGCCCCCTCCCGCGGCGGCCGAGCCCACGCCGAAGCCAACTCCCACGCCCGAGCCGTCCGTTCGCCCCCACGTCCCCGCGTCCCCGGCCCCGCCGCCCGTGACCTATCCGGCGTACCACGCCCCGCCGCGCAAGCATCCGCCCCGCAGCGGCCCGTCCCTCGTCTCGCTCACCCTGCTCATCACGGCACCCGCGGTGCTCGCCGTCGCCGCGCTGCGCCCGCGCTGACCCGCCGGAGGTCTTCATGTCGGAATGGCTTGTTCTCGCCCTCGCGATGGCGGCAGCTTGCGCTGTCGTCCTCACCGTGACGCAGTTGCGGCACCGCAGAACCGGCGCGGACTACGACGCTTCGGAGACTCCGGACGTCATCGAATACATGACCATGATGATCGGCGTCGTCTACGCCATCGTGCTCGGCCTGGCCATCGCGGGCGTCTGGGAGGCGCGCGGTGCCGCCCAGGAGCACGTCAGGGTGGAGGCCCAGTCGCTGCACGAGGTCTCCGAGCGGGCCCGGGTCTATCCCGATGACGTACGGGACCGGATTCGCGCCGATGTCCACGCCTATGTCAGCTATGTCGTGACCACGGAGTGGCACACAATGTCAGCCAAGGGTGAACTCACGGACCGCGGCGCCGAGTTGCTGACCCGCGTACGCCACGATGTCACCGATTACCAGCCGAAATCGGACTTCGAGGCGCAGGCGTACCAGCCGCTGGTGGACCAGGTCGCGGCGGCCGACGACGCGCGCAGCGCACGCGCCGACAGCGCGGGGGCCACGATGCCGGGCGTCGTCTGGTTCGGCCTGATCGCCGGGGGCCTCGTCACCATCGGCATGATCTTCGCGCTGCAGATCCGCCGCACGCGCCGGGAGCTGATCCTCGCCGGGCTCTTCTCGGCCCTGTTCGCCTTCCTGCTCTTCCTCATCTGGGACTTCGACGCGCCGTACAGCCGGGGCATCGCGGCGACGGCCGAACCGTTCCACATGCTGTTTCCGGGGCTCGGAGGCTGAGACGGCGGCGCGGGGAGCCGGTCAGCCGCTCCCCGCGCCGCGCCCGGCGAACCGCAGTTTCCACGGAGTGATCGCCGACTCGGCCTGCACCCGCAGGCTGAGCTTGGACCGGCCGTTCACGCGCTCCTCGAAGGTGATCGGCACTTCGGCGATCCGCAGCCCCGCGCGGACCGCGCGATGGTTCATCTCCACCTGGAAGGAGTAGCCGTTGCTCCGGATCGACGGCAGATCGACCGCCGCGAGGGCCTCGGCACGCCACGCCTTGTATCCGGCCGTCGCGTCCTTGACGCCGAGCCGCAGGATCGCGTTGACGTAGAAGTTCGCCCAGGCGGACAGCGCCCTGCGGTGCCAGGCCCACTCGGTGGCCAGCGCGCCGCCCGCCACGTAGCGCGAGCCGATCACGGCGGCCACGCCGTCGTCGGCGAGCAGCGTGCGCACCATCAGGGGCAGCGCCTCCGCCGGATGCGAGAGGTCGGCGTCCATCTGCACCACCACGTCCGCGCCGTCGGCGAGCGCGCGCGTCATTCCGGCGACATAGGCGCGGCCGAGCCCGTTCTTCTCGCCGCGGTGCAGTACGGAGAGGGTCCCCGCCGACTCCGCGGCGAGCCGGTCCGCGACCTCGCCGGTGCCGTCCGGCGAGCCGTCGTCGACCACGAGGACGTGCAGCCCCGGCAGGCCGAGACCGTCGAGCAGCCCGACCAGGAGGGGCAGGTTCTCCCGTTCGTCGTACGTGGGGACGACCACCACGATCTTCGGCGCGGGAGAGGGCGCGGACGCATCGGCGGGCCGGGACACCTGTGCCACGTTGATCCCCCTGTGTCGGCTGCGCACGGAGGACGGGCCCGCGCACCGACTGCGCGGTCCGGCCCCGGGACGGATCAGACTACGACAGGGTTCCGGCCTGATGACCGGGTGACCGGATGGCCGGATCGCCGGACGGCCGGATGTCCGTGAACCGTGCTGCGCCCGGGCCCCGCACGGCGCACTCTTGTGCCATGGCCTGGCAGACACCGATCGTCGTCCATCCGCCCGCCGCCGACGGCGGCCGACGCGTCACCGTGCGCGGAAGGGACGTCGGCGTCGCCCACGACGACCGTGACCTCGCGGAGTTCCTGCGGCGCGCGGGGCTCGGCGAGGCGGACATCGCGCTCGACGACCCGCACCTCGTCGAGTGGCGCGGGGGCCCGCACGCGTGGGGGACCCCGGGCGGCTGAGCCACTCCCCCGAAGCCGGTATCCGATTTGCCGCACTCGCCCCGATTGCTATCGTTTTCCGCGAGCCGACGGAACGGGGACACGCGTGGAGCGGGTGCGGCTGGCCTCCGGGCCACTGGACTGGTCGCTGGTCGACGGTGCGGTTCCGCTCGTCGTCCGGATCCTGGGCGCCCTGGCGCTCGCCGCCCTCCTCTTCTCCCGCGACCGCCGCTGGTGGACGAAGCTCCTCCCGATCGCCGTGGTCGTGGCGGCGCTCCTGACCCTCCTGGTCGAGCTCACCGTCGACGACTGGTGGCAGCCGTTCCCCGACGAGCTGCCCTCGGACGTCGTGGTGTGGATCGGCGTCGCGATCCTCGGCGTATGCCTGATGCTCTGCCGGATGCCGACGCTGCGCCGGCGCGGCCGTCTCGGCGCGCTCGTCGCGGGGCTGCTCGTGGTGGTGCTCGGACTCTCCGAGGTCAACATCCACTACGACAACTACCCGACGGCGCGGACCATGCTCGGCCCGCAGGACACCGTGAGCCTCAAGGACGCCACCGGCAAGAAGACCGCCCTGCTCGACGTGCCGAAGGGCAAGGCGCTGTCCGAGGTGTGGCAGGCGCCCGCGGACCTGCCCGCCAAGGGCACCGTGTCGACCGCCTCGATCCCCGGCACGACGTCGGGCTTCAAGGCTCGTGACGCGTACGTCTACCTGCCGCCCGCCTACCGCGCCTCGCCCCGGCCTCCGCTGCCCGTGCTCGTCCTGATGGCAGGTCAGCCCGGCGCCCCGCAGGACTGGATCACCTCGGGCCAGCTGCCGGACATGATGGACGACTTCGCCGCGGACCACGCGGGGCTGGCGCCGATCGTCCTGGTGGTCGACCCGCTGGGCTCCTCCTTCGACAATCCGCTGTGCATGGACTCCAAGCTCGGCAAGGTCCAGACGTATCTCGCCGACGACGTCCCCGCCTGGGCGGCGGCGCACTTGCAGACGGCCGAGGGCCGGACCCACTGGGCGGTGTCCGGGCTCTCCAACGGAGGCACCTGCGCCCTGCAGCTGGCGGTGAACGCCCCCGGGCGCTACGGCGTCTTCCTCGACATCTCCGGCCAGGACGAGCCCACGCTCGGCAGCCGCAAGCAGACCGTGGACGCGGCCTTCGGCGGCGACGAGGCCGCGTTCGAGAAGGTCAACCCGGTGGACGTGATGGCGCGCGAGAAGTTCCCCGACACCGCGGGCATGTTCGTCGCGGGCACCGACGACTCGACGTACCGGCCGCAGGCGCACAAGGTCTACGAGGCGGCGAAGAAGGCGGGGATGAAGGCCGGGCTCGTCGAGCTGCCGGGCGGTCACAGCTGGCAGGTCTGGCGCCCGGGACTGGGGAAGCAGCTCCCCTGGCTGGCCTCCCGCCTGGGCCTGACCCCGTAGCCGCCCGCACCGGTGGCCCCGTAGCCCTCCGCACCGGACAGAACCGGCGCCACGCCGTCCCGTTCCCCCGCCTGGCGGACAGGAATGCCCCGTTCGCCCTACACCGATCGCGAGGGGGTGCGTCCGTACTTACCGTTTCCGGCATCGAGGTGCATTTCAGGTGAATGCGGAAGTAGGTCCGCGACTGCTCCTCGGGGACCCGGAGGATCCACCATGCGCGCGATACGCGTCGCCTCGGCCGCTCTGCTCACCGCCACCGCCCTGACCCTCACGGCCCCGACCGCGACCGCGGCCGTGGCGGGCGACGACACGAACAACAACATCACGTCGTTCGGCTTCCGCGTGACCCCCTCGACGATCGCCGCCGGCGGCCAGGTCACGCTGAGCGTGGACAGCTGCGACGGCGACACCAAGGTCACCTCCGGCATCTTCGACGACGCCACCATCCCCAAGGGCCAGCAGTCCACCACCGCGTCGGTGTTCTGGGACGCCAAGCCGGGCGCGATGTACGAGGTGACGTTCGACTGCAAGGGCGAGACCGGCAAGACGGACCTGACCATCGCCACGGGACGCCCGGACAACGGCACCACCCACAAGGGCGTCAAGGCCGGTATCGGCGGCAGCCTCGGCGGGCTCGACCTCCACGAGATCGCCCTCGGCAGCGCCCTGATCCTGGGCGCGCTCGGCACCGCGTACTACAAGACGCGCCGCCGCACGGGCGAGGACAACTCCTGACCGACCCCCGCTCCACCGCACCACCCGCAGCGCCCCCGGGACGTCTCCAGATCCCGGGGGCGCGGCGGTGTCACGCGAGGGGCGGGGCGCGGCGCGGAAGGGGGTCGCGCGGGCCCGCCCCGTGACTCAGATCCGGTTCTCGGTCCTGCGGCGCATCCAGAACACCCCGCCGCCGATGACGGCCGCGGCCACGAGCGCGCCGCCGATCGCCATGTCGGTCCTCGTCGCCCCGTCGGTGGTGCTGCCGCCGACGCCACCACGCACGCCGCCGTGGATGACCGTGAAGGCGGACGGACGGGTGAGCGTCTTGCCGCCGCAGTGGGCGGTGATGTCGTAGGCACCCGGCTGGGCGTTGGCGTGGACGACGGCGGTCGCGCTGGCCGTGCTGCCGCCCGGGATGGACTGGAGGTTGGTGTCGGGGAAGGCCGGGGAGGTGACCTTGCCGCCGGACTGGCAGGACGAGCCGTCGACCGTGACCGTCAGGTGCCCGCCCTTCGGGATGACGCTGGGCATCGCCACGATGTTGGTCGGGTCGGCCCAGGCGGACGCGGTCGGAGCGGCGAGCCCGACGACCGCGCCTGCCGCGGCGGCGACCGCGAGGGCACGAGTGGTGCGCATACGAGAAGTACGCATGGGAATCCTCCGCGGAAGACGCCCCGGGGATACCGTCCCCGGTCGATCGGCGAGAGCGCCTCCCAGACAGACCCTCAGATGCCGTGCGCGGGGCCGCATTTCGGGGATCGGCCGTACCGGTGAGACGACACGCCGGGCGGCATCCTCACGAGCCGACATCGCCGCAGGTCACGGACCGTCAGAAATTTCCTCCCCGGCGCGGACCCGGATGGCGCACCCGCCCGGTCCGCCACCCGTTCGCGCCCGCCCTTTCGCACACCTCGCGCACCGCGCTTAGCGTTCTCGTACGCGCTACGGACGCGGCTCTCACGCCGCGTTGAGAGGGGATAGAGAATGCCTTCGTCCCATCCGGCCGACGATTTCGAATTCCAGGATTTCCAGGATTTCCACGAGGGCGAAAAGCAGAAGAAGCGCGCCCCCTGGGGCGTCATGGCGCTCGTCCTGCTGACCGGCCTCGCGCTGATCCGCAACGGTTCCGGCGAGTTCGACGTGGGCCCGCCGCAGCCCGCTTCGGCCGCCGCCGCCGACGCGGCTCCCGACGCCGCGGGCCGTGGCGCCCCCGCGCCCCTGGCGTTCTCGCCCGCCGAGCGGGTGCGGATCAAGGGCATCCAGGTGGACGCCCCGATCATGCCGGTGGGCCTGGACTCCGACGGCTGGGTGGACGCGCCGCCGCCCGAGGACCCGAACCTCGCGGGCTGGTTCACCGGCGCGGTGTCACCGGGTGAGAAGGGCACGGCCGTGGTGGTCGGGCACGTGGACAACCAGCAGGGACCCGCCGTCTTCTACGGCCTCGGTTCCCTGAAGAAGGGCAATCACGTCGAGGTGCGGCGCAAGGACAAGAAGACCGCGATCTTCCAGATCTACGGCATCGAGGTGTTCGAGAAGGAGAATTTCCCGGGAAAGCGCGTGTACGGGAACAGCGGAACTCCCGAATTGCGGGTCATCACCTGCGGCGGCGGATTCTCCAAGCAGGCCGGGTACGACGGGAACGTGGTGGTGTTCGCCCGCCTGATCGCCGTGCGCTGACCCCGGACGGGCGCGGGCGGTCCCGGCGGGCGAACACCCGGCTCACAGCGCGTAGCGGCTCGGCAGGGTGATGCGGTAACCGGAGTCGAGCAGCTCCGGCAGATAGGTGCGCAGCGCGTCGACGCTCCCCGAGCGGTTGCCGCCCGCGTCGTGCGAGAGCACCACGACGCCGGGCGCGGCCCCCGCCCGCACCCGGCGCACGATGGTCGGCGCGCCCGGCTCGGTCCAGTCCAGGGTGTCGACGGTCCAGGCGAGCGGCTCCATGCCCAGTGCGGCGCCGAGCTGGAAGGCGTTGCGGTTCCAGGCTCCGTAGGGGGCGCGGAACCAGGCGGGGGGTTCGCCGGTCGCGTCCTCGATGACGTCGCAGGTGCGTTCCATCTGCTCGCGCATCGCGGCTCTGCCCAGGCGCGGCAGCAGCGGATGGCTCCAGGTGTGGTTGCCGATCAGGTGCCCGTCGTCGGCCATCTCGCGCAGCAGGTCCTTGTTGTCGACGGCCATCTCGCCGCAGACGAAGAACATCGCGCGTACGTCGTGCCTGCGCAGCGTCCGCAGGATGTGCGGCGTGTAGCGGGGATCGGGCCCGTCGTCGAAGGTCAGCACCATCGAGCGCCCGCCTCCCTTGAGGCGCAGGATCGGCTCCTTGCGCACCCGTGGCAGGGCACGCGCGGCTCGCGCGGGGCCTGGGCCCGCCATGGGCTGGAGGCGGTACGCGGAGGGCTTGAGGACGCGGGCCGCGGGAGGCCCCGCCGCGGGCGCTCCACCGGGCCCTGTGGGGCTCGGGGCGGCCGGGCGTGCCGTGCCCGCGCAGCCCGCGGTCGCGGCCAGACCGATGAGCGCGGCGGCGCGGAGCAACGCCCGCCGCCCTGGAGTCAGCTGATCGTCTTTCATGACTAATCCGTCGCATGGCCGAAGGCCCGGGCGGCACACCAACACCGGGGCGACCCCCGAAAGCACCCGAACAGACGCGGCGACGGCGGGCGTCCGCGCCGTCAGGTGCGGCGTACGAGCGGGAAGGGCAGCGTCTCGCGGATGGTCAGGCCGGTGAGGAACATGACGAGCCGGTCGACGCCGATGCCGAGGCCACCGGTGGGCGGCATGGCGTATTCGAGGGCGTCGAGGAAGTCCTCGTCGAGCTCCATGGCCTCCGGGTCTCCGCCCGCGGCGAGCAGCGACTGGGCGGTCAGGCGCCGCCGCTGCTCCACGGGGTCGGTCAACTCCGAGTAGGCGGTGCCCAGTTCGGTGCCGAAGGCGACGAGGTCCCAGCGCTCGGCGAGGCGCGGGTCGTCGCGGTGCTGGCGGGTGAGCGGGGAGACGTCGGTCGGGAAGTCCTTGTAGAAGGTGGGCAGCGTCGTGCGCTCCTCGACGAGCCGCTCGTACATCTCCAGGACGACGTCGCCGCGCCCGTCGTCCGGCGTGTACGGCACGTCGGCCCGGTCGCAGAGCCGGTGCAGCGCGGGCAGCGGGGTGTCGGCGTCGACCGCGTCGCCGAGTGCCTCGGAGATCGCTCCGTAGACGGTCTTGACCGGCCAGGGGCCTGAGATGTCATGCGCGACGAGCTTGCCGTCGGCGTCAGTCTTGTGGGCGATTGCGCTGCCGAAGGCGGCGGTCGCCGCGCCCTGGATGAGCTCGCGGGTGAGGTCGAGCATCACGTCGTAGTCGGCGAACGCCTGGTAGGCCTCCAGCATCGTGAACTCGGGGTTGTGCTTGTAGGAGACGCCTTCGTTGCGGAAGGTGCGGCCCATCTCGAAGACCTTCTCCATGCCGCCGACGCAGAGCCGCTTGAGGTAGAGCTCGGGGGCGATGCGCAGGTACAGGTCGAGGTCGTAGGCGTTGATGTGGGTGGTGAAGGGCCGGGCGTTGGCGCCGCCGTGGATCTGCTGGAGCATCGGCGTCTCGACCTCCAGATAGCCGCGGTCGAGCAGGCCCTGGCGCAGGGCCTGGACGGCGGTGGAGCGGGCGCGGACCACGTCGCGCGCGGCCGGGCTCGCGACCAGGTCGAGGTAGCGGCGGCGCACCTTGGCCTCGGGGTCGGTCAGGCCCCGGTACTTGTCGGGCAGCGGGCGCAGGCACTTGCCGGTGAGCAGCCAGTCGGTGACGAAGACGGTGAGTTCGCCCTTGTCGCTGGTGCCGACCGTGCCGGTGGCCGTGATGTGGTCGCCGATGTCGGTGCCGGTGGTGAAGCGGTCGAGCACGTCGGGGCCCGCGGTGTCGCGCGAGAAGGCCAGTTGGAGGTCGCCCGACCAGTCGCGCAGCACGGCGAAGACGACGCCGCCGAAGTCGCGTACGAGCATGACGCGTCCCGCGACCCTGACCTGATCCCCCGTCATATCGCTGGAGACATCGGCCAGTTCATGGGTGCGCTCGGCCAGACCCACCGGGTAGGGGTCGACGCCAGCGGCGCGCAGGTCCGCCAGCTTGCGGTGCCGGACGCGGATCTGATCGGGGAGGTCGGCCGCGGGGTCGGCGTCGGCGTCGGCTCCTCCCCCCGCGAGGCCGAGCGCCGCGATCGAGGGGAGGCCCTCGGTGGTGGCGGGCTGGGTGACTCCTCGGGGCTTGTGATGTCCCTTGCCCCAGAGCTTGCGCAGCGACGGCACGGAGACGAAGCCCTCGGCGATGCCGGAGGCCAGGCTGATGCGGGCCAGCGCGCCGCTGTCGCCGTAGCAGATGAAGCGCGGGTACCACTCCGGGTGGTACTTGGCGTTGGAGCGGTAGAGCGCCTCCAGCTGCCACCACTTGGAGAAGAACAGGAGCAGCTTGCGCCACAGCCGCAGGACGGGGCCCGCGCCGATCCGGCCGCCCTCCTCGAAGACCGAGCGGAACACCGCGAAGTTCAGGGAGATGCGGCGCACGCCGGACTTCGGGGCGGCGGCGCACAGCTCGGCGACCATGAACTCCATGACGCCGTTGGGCGCGGAGCGGTCGCGGCGCATCAGGTCCAGCGAGATGCCGTCCCTGCCCCAGGGCACGAGGGAGAGCAGCGCGAGGAGCTTGCCGTCGGCGTCGAGCGCCTCGACGAGGAGGCAGTCGCCGTCCTCGGGGTCGCCGAGCCGGTCGAGCGCCATGGAGAAGCCGCGTTCGGTCTCGGTGTCCCGCCAGGCGTCGGCCTTGTCGATGATCTCCTCCATCTCCTCGTCGGTGAGGGTGGAGTGGCGGCGGATGCGGGTGGTGGCGCCGGTGCGGCGGACGCGGTTCACCGCCTGGCGCGTGACCCGCATGTCGCGGCCGTCCAGGTCGAATCCCGCGACGTGCAGGATCGCCTCGTCGCCGAGCTGGAGCGCGCCGAGTCCCGCACGGGCGTAGGCGGTGGCGCCGTCCTCGGACGCGCCCATGACGGCGGGCTGCCAGGCGTAGCGCCTCGCCACGTCGAGCCAGGCGCCGATCGCGTGCGGCCATCCCTCGCGGTCGCCGACCGGGTCGCCGCTCGCCAGGCAGACACCGGCCTCGACGCGGTAGGTGACGGCCGCCTTGCCGCTGGGCGAGAAGACCACGGCCTTGTCGCGCCGGGTCGCGAAGTAGCCGAGCGAGTCCTGTGCGCCGTACGCGCCGAGCAGGGCTCGGATGCGGGGTTCCTCGTCGCCGTGCAGCGCCGCTTCCATGCGCTGGGAGCGGAAGAGCGTCGCTGCGGCGTTCAGGAGCGCGAGCGCGCCGAAGAGGCCGAGCCAGAAGTGGAGGCCGCGCGGCGGGGTGCCGTCGAAGTAGTCGTGGCCGTGGAGCAGACCGCCGCAGACCCGGTTGGCCGCCCAGAGCAGCCGCTCGCCGCGCGGCAGCGTGCCGGGGAAGAGCTCGACCAGGCCCCAGCCGACCAGGATCGCGATGCCGAGGCCCGCGGCGAGGACGGCGATGGCCCGCCAGACGGCGCCGCGCCGCGAGTCCGCGGAGAACTCGCCCCGGGCCAGGATCAGCAGGACGAAGGCGACGCCGCAGATGACGAAGGACGGCAGCGACTCGGCCCAGTAGCCGAGGGCGGCGCCGAGCACGTCGAAGGCGAGCAGCAGGCCCAGATAGCTGACGACGAGCCACCAGGCGACCTTCTTGCGGGCGGCCGTGGCGGCGGCGAGCAGGAAGAGGAAGACGGCGTACGCGAGGTTCGCGCTGACCGGGACCGTGATGAGGTCCAGGAAGCGGATGACGGGGAGCAGCAGCCGCCGCAGCGGGGCGATGACGGCGAGGACCGCGCAGAAGACGCCGAGCGTGCCGAAGAAGGCGGCGAAGACTTCGGGGACGCGGCTCAGGAATCCGCCGCGCGGGGATATCCGCCCGCCGACGTCGGGCTCCTCCGTGCTGACCGTCATGTCACGACTCTAGGAAGTCCGGCGCGTCCCCGCCCGTCGAGCCGGACCCTGGATTTGCACTCCGTGGCCCGCCTGCCCTCAACAGGAAAGCGAGCCTCCGTTAACCTCTCGGCGTGAGCGAAGACCAGTCCCACCAGTTCGAACGCGGCACCGACGGGCCGAAGGTGATCGTCGTCGGAGTCGACGGCTCCGATTCGTCGCTCCGTGCGGCGGCATATGCCGGGGGCCTTGCCCGGCGCCAGCGGGCGCTGCTCGCCGTGGTGTACATCCAGCCGGTGATGGCGGCCGGGGCCGCGCTCGGCGCCCCGGTCGCGGAGACCACCGACGAGATCGCCGAGGGGCTGATCACGGAGATCCGTGACGCGGCCGAGCGGGTGAAGGACATATTCGACGTGCGCTGGGAGTTCCACACCTTCCGCGGCGACCCCTACAGCGGCCTGGTCACCGCGGCCGACGACCTGAAGGCGGACGCCGTGGTCGTGGGCGCCTCCGAGCAGGCGGGGCACCGCATCGTCGGCTCCGTCGCCGTACGTCTGGTGAAGGCGGGCCGCTGGCCGGTCACCGTCGTCCCCTGACCGCGCTGGTGTGGCGTCTTCCTTCGCGGGCACGGCTGGGCCATCATGATCCGCCGTCAGCCGACTGCCGTCAGCGAAAAGGTGAGGCCCATGGCCGGACTCCGGATGGGACACGGCGTACTGCGCCGCAAGCCCATCGACCACATCGAAGAGACCGAGTCGGGCGGTGGTCTGACCCGCACACTCGGGCTGTGGCAGCTCACCGCGATCGGGGTGGGCGGCATCATCGGCGCCGGGATCTTCAGCCTCGCCGGTGCCGTCGCCAACGGCACGGCGGGGCCCGCGGTCCTGGTCTCCTTCCTGATCGCGGGCGTCGCGAGCGCGGCCGCCGCCTTCTCCTACGCCGAGTTCGCGGGCATGATCCCGAAGGCGGGCTCGGCGTACACGTACGGCTATGTGGTGCTCGGCGAGCTGACCGGCTGGTTCATCGGCTGGGACCTGCTCCTGGAGTACACCGCGATCGTGGCGGTGGTCGCGATCGGCATCTCCGGATACTTCGGCTTCCTGGTCGAGGAGATGGGCGCCGAGCTGCCGAACTGGATGATGGGCGCGCCGGGCACCGGCGACGGACACAAGGTCGACCTGTTCGCCGCGGTCCTGTGCCTGTTCATCGCGTATCTGCTCACCCTCGGCATCAAGAACGCCGCGCGCTTCGAGCTGATCGTGGTGGTGCTCAAGGTGATCGTGGTGCTCGTCGTGATCGCGGTGGGCTTCTTCCACATCGAGACCGGCAACTACAACCCGTTCTTCCCCTACGGGGTCAGCGGCGCGTTCACGGGCGCGGCGACGGTCTTCTTCGCCGTCTTCGGGTACGACGCCATGTCGACGGCCGCCGAGGAGTCCAAGGACGCCCAGCGCCACATGCCCAAGGCGATCCTCTACTCCCTCGCGATCTCCATGGTGCTGTACGTCCTGGCCTGCCTGGTCCTGACCGGCATGCAGAGCTACAAGGAGGTCGACCCGGAGAGCGGCTTCTCCACGGCCTTCAAGTCCGTGGGGCTCGGCGGACTCGCGGACGTCATCGCGGTGGGCGCGATCATCGGCATCCTGACCGTGATGTTCACGTTCATGCTGGGCTGCACACGTGTGTGGTTCTCGATGAGCCGGGACGGCCTGCTGCCCAAGTGGTTCGCCAAGACGCATCCGACCCGGCACGTGCCGACACGTGTGACCTGGATCGTCGGGGTCGCATCGGCCGCCATCGCCGGGTTCCTGCCGATCGGCGAGGCGGCCGAACTCACCAACATCGGGATCCTGTTGGCGTTCGTCGTGGTGTGCGTCGCGGTGATCGTGCTGCGCTACAAGCGGCCCGATCTGCCGCGCACGTTCCGCTGCCCCGGAATGCCGGTGGTCCCGGCCCTCGGGGTCGTCTTCTCCATCTGGCTGATCACGTTCCTGCAGTGGCAGACCTGGGTGCGGTTCGCCGTGTGGTTCCTGCTCGGCCTCGTCGTGTACTTCGGGTACTCCTACCGGAAGTCGGAGCTGGCGAAGGCGGAGCAGGACACCCGGGCCTGACGTCCGTCAGGCGCTCTGCTCGATCGACTTCTGGAACTCGCGGGCCATCTGCTCCAGGCCCTTGTTCTTCCACTCGGCCCAGAACGGCTTCCACTCGCCGATCTTCTTGCGGCCGCTGACGATGTCGTTGACCAGGTCGGTCGCCTCGGTGGACATGCGTCCGTAGTGCTGGGTGTACGCGTCCGAGTAGTGGCCGACCGTCGGGTTGCGCACGGCGGTCTCGATGAGCTTCTGCTCGGCCGCGTACACGTCCTTGACGTCCTGCGCCCGTTCGTCGCCGGGGAAGCTGGAGGCGATCAGGGCGAAGGGCGAGGTCGTCGCCGTCTGCAGCCCGCTGTAGAGGCCCTCGACCTCCTGCTTGCCCTGCTTGGTACGGGTGGGGAAGCCGTTCTTGTCGTACGTGAAGTCCTCGCCCTCGGTGCCGTATTCGAGGAACTCGCGCTCCTTGCTGCCGAACGGCGCCGCCAGGTAGTCCAGGACGCGAAGGAGCATCCGCACCCGCTTCTCGTCGCCCTTCTTGACGGCGGTGTAGCCGATGGTGCCCAAGTGGTAGTGGTGGTTCGGCTTGTTGCCGCCCGCGGCGAACGGGATCATGATCTCGGAGGCGAGCTCCGGGTCCTGGACGCGGATCTCGTTGCGCGCGTTGTAGGGGTTGGCGTGCACGGTGGCGCCGATCGCGCCCTGCGCCATCTTGATGTACGCGTCGGCCATCTTGGGGTTGCCCGGGTAGAAGACACCGGCCTGCTTCAGCTTCAGCACGAAGGCGAGGGCCTCGGTGTACTCGTCGGTCTCCTGGAACCAGGTGAGCGAGCCGTCCTTGTTCTGCCGCCACTTGTTGGGAGCGCCGAAGGACTGGCACAGGACGCTGACGGCGTTGACGTAGATCGGTTCGAGCGCCCACGTCTTGCCGCCGGTGACCTCCTTGCACTTGTCGAGGAACTCCTCGGTGCTGGAGCACTGGAGGCCGTCCGCCTTCCCCCAGACCTTCGGATTGCCCGCGTAGACCTGGCCGAACGCCGGGTAGGGCACGGGCGCACCCCAGATCTTGCCGTTGACGACGGCGGTCTTCCAGTGGGCGGGGGACATCGCGGCGAGGTTCGGGTACGTCTTCACCGCGTCGCCCGAGACGTACTTCGTGATGTCGGCGCACTTGGCCTCGAGCAGCTCGGCGATGTGCTGGATGCCCTGGTTGGGCGGGATCCAGAGCAGGTCGGGCAGGTCGCCGCCCGCGATGACGGCGGAGAACTTCTGCTCGTAGCCGGGGTCGGTGCCGAGGATCGCGGTCAGGTCGACGCCGAGCTCCTCGTCGACCTTCTTCCAGTAGGCGTTGGAGTCCTTGGGGGTCGGCGGCTGCGTCCAGATCTCCGTGAGCATCGTGATCTTCGAGCCGTCACCCGGGGTCTTCGCGACGCTGCGCACCAACTCCTTGGGGTAGGAGAGGAAACCGGCCGACAGGCCCTTCGCGTTCGGCGGCAGATCGGGCTTGATCTTGGTGAAGGGGACGTACGCGGGCAGCTTCACCTTCGCCGACGCCGCCTCGCCGCTCTTCTTGGCGGCCGAGCCACAGCCCGTCAGGGAGGTGGCGGCCGCGCCCGCGGCGACGGCGGTGGACAGGCTCAGGAACGTGCGTCGGGACATGCCGGTCATGGGAATCTCCGCGGATGAGGTCGTGAGGGGAGGGGTCAGCCCTTGATGGCGCCGGTGAGCACGCCCTTGGTGAAGTACTTCTGGAGGAAGGGGAAGAGCGCCAGGATCGGCAGCAGCGCGAGCATGACGACGGCCATGGAGAGGGACTGCTGCGGCGGCATGTGGGCGATGCCGAGCTGGTCCGCGGTCATGGACTTGTTCTGTACGACGTAGGTGCGCAGGACCAGTTGGATGGGCCACTTGCCGGAGTCGTTGAGGTAGAGCATCGCGTTGAAGAAGGCGTTCCAGTACGTCACGGCGTAGAAGAGGCCGACGACGGCGACGACGCCCTTGGACAGCGGGAGCACGATGCGCGTGAGGATCCGCCAGTCGCCCGCGCCGTCGATGCGGGCGGCCTGGTAGAGCTCCTCGGGAATGTTCATGAAGAACGCCCTGAGCACGACCAGGTTGAACGCGTTGATGAGCACCGGCAGGATCAACGACCAGTAGGAGTCCAGGAGTCCGAGTTCCTTGACCACCACGTACATCGGGACCATGCCCGGCGCGAAGAGCAGCGTGAACAGGACCATCAGGAGGATCGGCTTGCCGCCGGGAACGCCGCGCTTGCTCAGGGCGTACGCCAGGGCGATCGTCGTCAGGAGGGAGAGCGCCGTGCCGACCACGGTGATCAGGACGCTGACCACCACCGCGCGCGAGACGATGCCGCCGGACAGGACCGTGCGGTAGGCGTCAAGGGTCGGCTCCGAGGGGAACAGGACGAAGCCGCCGGACGCGGTGATCTCCTCGCGGGAAGCGAGGCTGGTGGAGAGGACCGTGAGGAAGGGCAGGACCATCACGGCGCAGATGACCGTGATGACGACGGCCTTGGCGGCCGAGCCGATCTTCGACGGCGGCTCCTCCCAGGCGGGCCGCTCCTCGCGGACGCGCCGCCGTTCGTCCTTGCCGCGCAGGGGGAATCCGAAGCTGCTCATTTGCTGTACACCCCGTGCTCTCCGAAGGCGTGGGCGACCTTGTTGGCGCCCCAGATCATCAGGGCGCCGATGACTCCCTTGACCAGGCCCGCCGCGGCGCCGACGCCCCAGTCGCCGTAGACGACGCCGTGGTAGTAGATGTAGGTGTCGAGGACTTCCGCCGCGCGGGCCCCGACCGCGTCGCGCTGGAGCAGGAACTGCTCGAAGCCGACGGAGAGCACGTCACCGAGGCGCAGCACGAGCAGCATGATGGTGACGCCGCGGACGGCGGGCAGCGTGACGTGCCACATGCGGCGCCAGCGGCCCGCGCCGTCGACGGCCGCCGACTCGTACAGGCTCTGGTCGACGTTGGCGAGCGCCGCCAGGTAGATGATCATGCCCCAGCCGATGTCCTTCCAGATCACCTGTCCGGTGATCAGGAGCGGGAAGGTGGTGGGGTCGCTCATCACGTCGAGCGCGGAAAGGCCGTTGTCCCGCAGGTAGTTGCTGACCAGGCCCGCGCCGCCGAGGACCTGCTGGAAGAGCGCGACGACGAGGACCCACGAGATGAAGTGCGGCAGATAGACGATGCTCTGCACGAACTTCTTGACGCGCGGGCTGATCAAACTGTTGATCAGCAGGGCGAGGGCCAGCGGTGCGGGAAAGAAGAAGATCAGCTGGAGCGCGGCGAAGGCCAGGGTGTTGCGGACCGCCTCCCAGAACGCCGGATCGGCGAACAGCTCCTGGAAGTTGGCGAGTCCGACGAGCGGGCTCTCCTTGAAGCCGATGAAGGGCTGGTAGTCCTGGAAGGCGATGACGTTGCCCAGCATCGGCACGTAGAAGAACCCGACGAAGAACAGCACGCCGGGTGCCATGAGGGCCAGCATCACCCAGTTGTCGCGCAGCCGGACCCGCAACGGCGGTCGCTTGTGCAGCTGCTGACCCGGTTTCCCCGGGAGGGACTTCGACGCCGACTTCGATACGGACACGGGGGGCGACGCGGCCCGTGGCCTGCGACGCGTTGCAGGGGATGTCACTCGCACCTCGGAAGGACGTAATTAAGAAGCCAACTTGCCGAAAGAGAGCCACATCATGGAAGGGCCACCCGCGCCCGTCAACCACCCGCGAGCACTAAGGGGTTGGACTTTTCTGCGCGGCACGGTCGGTGTGGGGCATCTGTTCCAGGTGGTCCAGTGCGAGGCGGGCTGCCCCGATTGCGGTCGATTCCTCGCCGAGCACGGAGGTGCGCACCTCGGGCGCGTACGGGCAGCGTTCGGCGAGGCGCCCGGCGAAGGGCTCGCTGAGCAGGGCGCCCGCGCGGGAGATGCCGCCGCCGAGCACGACGGCCCGCGGATCGAGCACGGCGACGTGCCGCGTGAGGCTGTCGGCGAGGCACTCGGCGAAGGCCCGCAGCGTGTAGCGGGCGCCGCCGTCACCCGCCGCGGCGGCGGTCACCACGGCGCGCGCCGCGTTCTCGCGGGTGGGCTCCTCCGCGCCCTGGTGCCCGGCGAACCAGTCGAGAAGCCGCTGGTAGGACATCTCCCAGCCGTCTCCCGCGACCATCTCACCGGCGGCCGAGTGGTGGCCCCTGTGCAGTTCGCCGCCGAGCCACAGGCCGATGCCGAGCCGGTTCCCGACGTACAGGTACACGCAGTCGCGCACGTCGACGCTGACGCCGCCGGTGCACTCGGCGAGGGTGGCCAGCTGGATGTCGTTGCCCACCACCACGGGTCCCGGGGCGGCGTCGGCGAGTTCGCTGGCGAGGTCGAGCCCCGACCACTGGGGCAGCGAGTCGCTCACCGCGACGCGCCCCTCGGTGTCGACCATGCCGCTGGTGCCGACGCCGGTGGCGAGCGGTCGCACGGCGGCCGCCTCGGGCTTGGCCAGACAGCCCGCGACGGCCGCGCGCACCGCGTCGAGCCGCTCCCGCGCGGGGAGTTCGGGCGTGACGGCGACGCGCTGGGCGGCGACCGTGCGGCCGAGCAGGTCGGCGGCGAGCACCAGGATCTTGTGCGCGCCGATGTCGACGCCGAGCACATGGCCCGCCTCGGCGCGGAAGCGGAAGCGGCGGGCGGGCCTGCCGACGTTCCCGCTGCCCGGCGAGAGCTCCACCAGCCTTCCCTCGCGCAGGAGTTGGGCGGTGAGGTCCTGGGCGGTGGGCCGGGAAACGCCGATCAGCGAGGCCAGTTCCGGCACGGTGATCTCGGCGCGCTCGCGCAGCACGCGCAGCGCGGCCGCCGTGTTCAGCCGTCGCAGCAGTGACGGATCGCCACTCAACGGGTCGCCACTCATGGGTCCCTCCCCCTTGACAGCATGATCGGTTCATCCCCAGGGTGACCCGGAGCGATTGAGAAACTTACCTAATAAACAGCGCCCTTGGGGAGCAACAGATGGGTGAGACAGGACCGCGGCCCGGCCATCCCGAGCTGGAGTGCGGCATCGGCATCTGGGATCAGGACGTCTACGGAAATCATCGCCTCCTGGTGGACGTCACCGCCGCGGCCCCGGCCGTCGCCGCCGAACTGCCGTGGCGACGCCAGGATTCCACCGCGCGGGACGTGGACGTGATCGTCCTCGCCCCCTCGGGGCTGCGCGTGCACAACACCGTGGCCGTGGAGGTGACCGACGAACGCGGCCGCATCGCCTTCGAGCCGGTGGCGGGGCCCGGCGCGTACGCCGTGCACTACCTGCCGTACGCGCACACGGGCAAGCCCTACTACCCGCAGGCCGCCTACCGCCCGCCCACCAGGACGGCCGACCCCGGCTGGGTGCACCGCTGCGGGCTCGACGACCCCGGCACCTGGGCGGCCCTCCCCCGCGCCGAGGCGTTCCGCTACGAGGCGGCGAGCGCGGTCGACTCGTTCGCGCCCCTCGGCTTCGCGGCGACCGGGGCCGAGCGCGCGGCCCTGCGGCGGGCGCACGAGGGCGAGCCCTTCCTGCTCTTCGGCGAGGACAGGGAGCATCCGCTGGGCCGCTACGCGCGGCTGCCCGCACGCTGGGCGCTCACCGATCCCGGCGCCCCGCTCGCGGGCACGGCCGACCGAGGCGAGTTCCACGCGGTGCAGGCCGGCGTGTACGCGCTCACCGACCTCACGGACGTACGCGCCGAGCTGCGCGGGCTGCCGTTCCCGGCCCGCTGTCTGAGCACCGGCGGCGTCGACGCCCGCGGCGCCGCGTTCGCACGGCGCGTGGAGGTGGCCGCGGACGGGGTGGGCGCGCTGTGGTTCGGCGTCGAGGTGCCCGAGGACGCGACGCCGGGCCGGTACGAGGCGGAGATCGCGGTCCGTGCGCAGGGCTCCCCGGAACGGGTGCTTCCCCTGGTGCTCACGGTCGGCGACGCCGTCGTCGACGATCACGGCGCGGGCGAACCGGAACGGTTCGCCCGCCTCGGCTGGCTGGACTCGACGCTGGCACAGGACGACGAAGTGGTCCCGCCGTTCGCCCCCGTGAAGATCGACGGGCAGCGGCTCACCCTCCTGGGCCGCTCCGTCGAGCTGGGCCCCGAGGGGCTCCCGCACCGGATCACCTCCACCTTCACCCCGTCCGTCACGCGGACCGACGGCCCCGAGCGCGATCTGCTCGCCGCCCCGGTGACGTTCGACGTCGGACGCCCCCTGGAGCACGAGCCGCTCGCGGTCGACCAGCCGGGCCCGGCGCGGGCACGCTGGTCGGCGCGGGCCACCGGGCAGGACGTACTCCTGCACACCGAGGGCGAGTTGGAGGCCGACGGCTTCCTCGTCGTGCGGGCCACCGTCGAGGCGATCGCGGAGACCGAGCTCGACGTGCGTCTCGCCGTGCCGGTGCGCGAGGAGATCGCGCGGTACGCGATGGGGCTCGGCCTGACCGGCCGCGCCTGCCCCGCGACGTACGACTGGAGCTGGGACACGCCCACCCGCAACCAGGACGCCTTCTGGCTCGGCGACCCGGCGGCCGGCCTCCAGCTCTCGCTGCGCGACGAGCACTACGCGCGCCCCCTGAACACCAACTACTACCGCGAGAAGCCCCTGGTCACACCAGACTCCTGGGCGGGCGACGGGGCGGGTGGCGTGCGTCTTCGCACGGTCGCCGGGACGCGCGAGCTGACCGCGTTCAGCGGGCCGCTGCGGCTGCGCGCGGGCGAGAGCCGCCGCTTCGAGTTCCGGCTCCTCCTCACCCCGTTCAAACCGCTCGACCCGGGCGGACACCTCGCCGAGCGCTACTACCACGCGTACGCCTCGCCGGGCGAGGTCGCGGCGTACGGCGCGAACGTCGTCAATCTGCACCACGCCACACCTCCCAATCCCTACATCAACGATCCGCTGCTCGCCGCCGAGGTGCTGCGCGCCTACACGGACGAGGCACACCGGCTCGGCGTCCGCGTGAAGGTGTACGACACGGTCCGCGAACTCACCCGCCACACGCCGGAGTTGCCGGTCCTCGCCTCGTTCGGCGACGAGATCTTCGCCGCAGGGCCCGGCGGCGGGCACGCCTGGCTCAGGGAACACCTGGGCGACGGCCACGTGCCCGGCTGGGTGGCGCCGGACGTCGGTGACGTCGCGGTCGTCACGTCCGGCGACTCGCGCTGGCACAACTCCTACGTGTGCGGCATCGAGCGGCTGCGCCGGGTCGTGGGCGTCGACGGGCTCTACTTGGACGACGTGGCGTACGACAGGACCACCATGAAGCGGGTCCGCAAGGCACTCGCCCGGTCCGGCGAGACCGCCCCGGTGGTCGACCTTCACTCGTGCAACCAGTACCGCGAGGCGGACGGCTTCGCCTCCAGCGCGAATCTGTACGCCGAACTCCTGCCGTACGTCGACCGGCTCTGGCTCGGTGAGCTCTTCGACTACGACGGGGCCGACGGCGCCGACCCGGCGTACTGGCTCGTGGAGATCTCCGGCATTCCCTTCGGCCTCATGGGCGAGATGCTGGAGGGCGGCGGCAATCCGTGGCGCGGTCTCGTCTTCGGCATGACGGGGCGCGCGCCGATGACCGATGTGCGGCCGCTGTGGCGGGCGTTCGACCGGCTCAAGATGCCGGAGGCGGAGCTGACGGGCTGGTGGGCGGGCGAGCCTCCGGTGCGCACCGGCCACGCCGACGTGCTCGCGAGCACGTGGCGGGGGCCCGGCGGCACGGCCACCGCGCTCGCGTCCTGGGCGCCCGAGCCGGTCGACGTGGTGCTCACCGCGGCGGACGGACGGCCGGTGGAGGCGCACGCGCCCGCGATCGAGGGCTTCCAGGAGGAGCGGCGCTTCCCGGCGGGCGAGCCGGTCCCGGTGGCACCGGGACGCGGCTGGCTCCTGAGCGTCGGGCCTACTTCCCCATGACCAGGCCCGCCTTGCCCGCTCCTCTGCTGAGGACGACGCGGCGGATGCGGTCGCGGATGTCGCCCACCTCGGCGCCGCGCGCGAGCGCCCGGTTCAGGTTCACGACGCGGCCCGGGTCCGTGTCGAACCACATCGGGATGAACTCGGCCTTGCGCACCTCCCACCTGGCCCCCTGCCGGGCGGGAGGCGCGAAGGTGAAGCGGCCGATGGAGCCCTGGTTGCCGCGCGGGTCGTGGGCGCCCTCGTGGTTGATCATGTTGCCCGCGATCTGGTCGCCCATGCCGTAGATGATCCAGGTGCCGTTGACCTTCTCGTACGCCTGCGGGACGTGCGCGTGCGTGCCGAGGACGAGGTCGATGTCCGGGCGGGAGCCGGTGCGGGATCCGGTGAGCTGTTTGCCGAGCCGCAGCTGCTGCCGGTCGGGCTCGTCCTGCCACTCGCTGCCCCAGTGCAGGCTGACCACCACGACGTCGGCGCCCGCCCTGCGGGCCGCCCGCGCGTCCGCGACGATCTTGTCGCGGTCGATGAGGTCGACCGACCAGGGCTTGCCCTTGGGCAGCGGGATGTCGTTGGTGCCGTAGGTGTAGGCGAGCTGTGCGACCTTCGCGCCGCCCGCGCGCAGCCACGCGGGCGACTTGTCCTCGGCGTCCGAGCGGGCCGAGCCGGCGTGCTTGACGCCCGCCTCGTCGAGCGCGTCCAGGGTGCGGCGTACGCCCGCGGAACCGGCGTCCAGGGTGTGGTTGGAGGCGGTGGAGCACGAGTCGTACCCGGTGGCCTTGAGGGCGCGGGCCACCTGGGGCGGGGACTTGAAGGTGGGGTAGCCGGAGTAGTCGCCGTTCGCGCCGTACACCGTCTCCATGTGACAGATCGCCAGATCGGCCTTGCTGACGACGGGCTTGGCGCCCGAGAGCATCGGCTCGAAGTCGTACCCGTTGCCGCCGGCGTCGGCGTTGGCCTGCCGGATGATCGAGGAGTGCGGCAGGACGTCGCCCGAGGCGACGAGGGTGAAGCCGCGCGGGCCCGCCGCGCCGCCGCCCGCCGCCGAGGGGGCGGGGCCCGAAGCGGCGCGCTGCGCGGCGCTCGGCACGACGAGCTTCGCCGCGGGCTTCGCGCCGTCGCCGGGAGCCCCCGCGCAGGCGGCCGTGGAGCCGATGAGCAGCACCGTCGCGACGACCGTCGCGCGCCGCGGATTCCGTGTTCCTCGTGGGGTTCTCGGGGTGGGGGTGGTCCGTGTGTGCCGTGAATTCCGTGCGCGCTGCGTCATCGGGCGCTCTCCGTGGATCGGGGTATATGGGGCAAAGGAATCCACATACGGACCTGACGGTTATTCAAGGACCAATGCCGCCACGGTCCCCGAAAAGGAGTCACATCGTTCGGCCCTGTGACGCGAACAACACGGCCCCGCCGACCTGCGACGAAACCGTGGCCCAGGTCAAGGATCGGCAAAGCGCCTTGCTCAGCACCCCTGTTGGGTAATCGGCTGTCCTCATCCGTGTTCCGGATTGGGGGGCCAGAGGCCGGTGGACGCGCACGGACCGGAGGAAGGCGGAGCGGATGCAGCACGAGGCAAGAGGAAGCGCGGAGGGCCCGGGCCCGCGGAGCGGCGAACTGGCCGTCCCCATGGCGTGGTTGTACGCCGAGTACATCGCCGACGAGTTGCTGCGCACCGGCGACCTGATGCCCCCCACGTCCTTCGAGTACCGCGCGGGACGCGACGCCCTGGCCCTGACGATCTTCCTGTCGGACAGCAGGGGCGAGCTGTCCGGGATCCGGGTGGTCACCCAACTGGAGACCTGGCTGTCCCTGACGGCGTACGACCAGCCGTGGCAGGACTGGGTCCGCGACCGCATGGCGCTGCTCGCCGAGGACGCCGCCGCCACCGGGGAGGCGATGCCCGACCTGGAACTCGCCGATCTGGCGTGGCGGTGGCTCCAGGAGACCGAGCTGCTGGCGCCCGACCTCGACGCGGTGCCCGGCGGCGGGCCTGTGCCGGGTGACGAGGAGGGGCCGAAGGTGTGGACGCCCGCCTGGCGGCTCGGCCTGCCGCTCGGGCATCTGGCGATCCACCTGTTCTGACGCCGCTTGAGTGATTCGGCGGTCCGCCGCGTACCCGAGGGAGAGGAGCACCCCCACCGACAAGGAACGCCATGAGGTCCCTGGAGCGGCATCGCGACGTCGGCGCCTACGCGCTCGGCGTCCTCGACGCGGCCGACGTCTTCCGCTTCGAGGATCACCTCGCGGACTGCCCCGCCTGTCTGCGCGCGCTCGACGAACTCGGCGCCACGACCCGACAGCTGGAGCGCTACGGCCGCCTGACACCGCCCTCGGTGGATCCGTTCACCGCACCGGATCCCGTGCTCCTCGACCGGCTGCTGTGCGAGATCCGCCGCCGGCGCGGGCGGCGCGGGCGGCGTCTTTACGCGGTGGCCGCCGCGGTCGTCATCTCCGCCGCCGCGCCCGTCGCGGGCATCCTCACGGCGTCGGACGCCGAGCCCGCACGCATCAGCGCGCGCGGTCCCGACGGCGTGTCCGCGACGCTGACGGCGCGGGACCGCGTCTGGGGGACCGAGCTCGGGCTCACGATGCGCGAGGCGACGCCGCTCCCCTGGGTCTGCGAGCTGGTGGCGGTCGGCGCCGACGGATCCGAGCAGGCCGTCACGACGTGGCGGATGGGCGCGAGCACGGTGCGGGTCCGCGGTGTGGCCGCGCTGCACCCGGAACAGACGGACCGCTACGAGGTGCGCACGGCCGACGGACGGCTCCTCCTCACGCTGCACCGCCGACCCTCGCTCTGACGGGCCGTCACTTCAGCAGTCGTGACATCCTGCGGTCCGCGAGCGGCTTGCCGCCCGTCTGGCACGTCGGGCAGTACTGCAACGAGGAGTCGGCGAAGGACACCTCCCGGATCGTGTCGCCGCACACGGGGCACGGCTCGCCGGTGCGGCCGTGCACGCGCAGGCCGCTCTTCTTCTCCGCCTTGAGGCGGCCCGCCGCGACACCGCGCGAACGGTCCACCGCCTCGGTCAGCGTAGCCAGCAGCGCCACATGCAGCCCATGGACTTCCTCCTTCGTGAGGTTCGACGCGATCTTGAACGGCGACATGCGCGCCGCGTGCAGGATCTCGTCGCTGTAGGCGTTGCCGATGCCCGCGATCAGGCTCTGGTCGCGCAACGCCCCCTTGATCTGCCGCCGTTCACCCGCGAGCAGCCCGGCCAGGCGCTCCTCGTCGAAGTCGGCGGCGAGCGGGTCGGGGCCGAGGCGGGCGATCCCCGGGACCGTGCGGGGGTCCTCGGTGACGTACACGGCCAGGCGCTTCTGGGTGCCCGCCTCCGTGAGGTCGAAGCCCTCGCCGGTCTCCAGGGCCACCCGCAGCGCCAGCGGGCCCTTGCCGGGGCGCGGGGCGCCGTCCGGCAGACGGTCCTTCCATTGGAGCCAGCCCGCGCGGGCCAGGTGCGTGACGAGGTGCGTCCCCTCGGCGTCGACGTCCAGGAACTTGCCGTGCCGCGCCACCCCGGTGACCGTGCGGCCCTCCAGGGCGGTGAGCGGCGGGTCGTACGTCTTGAGGACGCTGACCGCGACGGGCAGCACGCGCACGACCTGGCGACCGACCAGATGGTCCGTCAGGAAGGCGCGCAGCGCCTCCACTTCGGGCAGTTCCGGCATGGCTCTCCCTCACCGCGCGTTCCTGGCGGGCACGATGAACTCGCACCACACGCACTTGCCGCTGCCCCGCGCGTCCACGCCCCAGACGTCGGCGAGCCGGTCCACCAGGAGCAGGCCGCGGCCCGAGACACCCGACTCGCCCGCCTCGCGGCGGCGCGGCAGGGCGCTGGAGGAGTCCTCGACGTCGACCCGCAGGCGCCGGTCGGTGCCGGTCAGGACCCGCAGGGTCACGATGGCGGAGCCGTCGGTGTGCATCAGCGCGTTGGTGATCACCTCGTCGGCGACCAGCTCGATCTCGTCGGCGCGCTCGCCCGCGCCCCAGGCGCGCACCGCGGCCCTGATCATGTGCCGGGCCTCGGCGAGCGCCTCGGGGTCGCTCGGCGCGACGTGCTGCTGGAGGCGTCCGCCGGACTGCGGCGCGTCGATCAGACGGCGGCGCAGCAGGAGGAGTGCCGCGTCGTCGTCCCCGCCCCTGCCGTCGACGATGCCGCACAGCCGGTCGGCGAGCTTCTGGAGATCGCGCGGGCCCGTGGCGGCGAGTTCGGTGACCGCCCGCATGCCGTCGTCGAGGTCGGCGCCCGGTTCCTCGACGAGGCCGTCGGTGCAGAGCAACAGGGTCTGGCCCGGGTCGAGTTCGAAGGTGGTGACGGGGTAGTCGAGCCGTCCGAACTCGGCGGAGAGGCCGAGCGGCAGGCCCCCGTCCACGGGCACCCGCCGACAGGATCCCTCGGTGAGCTGGACGAGCGGGTCGAGGTGTCCGGCCCGCACGAACTGCACCACGCCGGTGGACAGGTCGGCCTCCGCGTACAGGCAGGTCGCGAAGCGCTCGGTGTCGAGTTCGTGCAGGAAGCTGGAGGCGCGGGCCATGACGGTGGCGGGCGTGTGCCCCTCGGCGGCGTAGGCGCGCAGCACGATGCGCAGCTGGCCCATGACGGCGGCCGCGTGCGTGTCGTGGCCCTGGACGTCGCCGATGACGGCACCGACCCGGCCGCCGGGCAGCGGGATCACGTCGTACCAGTCGCCGCCGATGTCCCTGCCGAGCGCCGCGGAGCGGTAGCGCACGGCGATCTCCGCGCCGGGCACACCGGGAATGCTGCGCGGCAGCATGGCCTGCTGGAGGCCCTGCGCGAGGTCCTTCTCCTGCTCGTAGAACATGGCGCGCTGCAGGCTCTGCGCGATGCTGCTGCCGAGCGCGACCAGGACGTTGCGCTCCTCGTCGGGGAAGCCGGTCTTGTCCTGGTAGAGCAGGCCGAGCACGCCGATGGGGCGGGCCTGCGCGATCAGCGGCAGATACGCGGCGGCGGTGATGCCGAGCTCGTCGATGTGCGGCCACAGCAGCGGGTAGGACGCCGCGAAGTCCTCGGGCGTCTCGATGTAGCGCGGCGCGAGGGTGCGCACGACCTCGCTCATCGGGTACGCCTCGTCGATCCGGGTGAGGCGGGTGCCCTGGACGTAGCTGCCCTTGGGCCCTTCGGCGACCAGGCGGATCCGACCGGCCTCGACCAGGCCCATGACCAGGTTCGACGCGCCGAGATGGGCGAGGCCGCTGGCGTCCTTGAGCACGTCGATGACGTCCCGCACGGTGCGGGCGTGCGCGAGGGCCGCCGTGGTGCCCTGCACGATGCTGGTGGTGCGGCGCCGCTCGGCCTCCTCGTCGGCGCGCTCGCCCGGCAGCCAGTCGGCCCGCTCCCGCGTGGCGTCGTTGACGATGCCGACGATGCGGTGCGGGCGCCCGGTGGCATCGCGCAGGATGTGGCCCTGGGTGTGCGTCCAGCGAAGCGTTCCGTCGCGGCAGCGCACCCGGAAGTACGCGCCGTAGACGACGCTGCCGTCCTTCAGGGCGTGCGAGACGATCTCGTCGAGACGGTGGGCCTCGACGGGCGGGACGCGGAAGGCGAGGGTCTCCGGCCGGTTGTCGTATTCGTCGGCGCGTACGTCGAAGACCTCGTGGGCCGTGGCGTCCATCTCCATGAGACCGGTGTCGAGGTCCCAGTCGAAGCGGCCCATGCGCAGGGCCGCCCCGTACAGCTCCAGGAAGCAGCCGTGCGCGCGGCCGTGGTCCTGCGTTCCGCAGTGGCAATGCCCCGCGAGGGCGTGCCCACCGGTTCCCGCGTCCATGGGCCCACGCTAGGCGGAGCCCCTCGCGCGCGCATGTGGGGGGAGGCGGCGCGTGGGGCTCCGGTCGTGCGAAGCACTGGTCTGGGCTGGGGAGGTACTGGTCCCCATCCGGGGAGTACCGTTCCCGCGCGTCGGTCGGGGCCGCTTTGCTGTGCCTGCCCGGCAGCGGCCCGCCGCGCGGAGTCCTACTGGTCCGTACTGGTCGGTACGGGTGACGCGTGTCGTACTACGCCGTCTCGGCGACCTTGCTCTGGACCCGGACCGCCACCTCCGTCCACATCTCCGCACTCTCGCTCGCCAGGTAGGCGACGATGCCCCGGCAGTGCGGCGGGACCTTGTCGATGATCTGGTCCCACTCCTCCATGCTGATCGTGTGCAGGTTGAGCAGCCTCAGCAGGGTGCGGCCGATCTCGCTGAAGCGCAGCGCGGGATCCGCCTTGAGCCGCTTCACCGCCTCGGCCCGGTCCTGTGCGGCGTCCCTGTCGGGCACGGCCGACGGGCCTCGGCCCAGGCGCGGGGGCTCGACACGGACCTCGTAGTGCGCCTGCCTGCCGCGCCGGGGCACCGGGTCCTCGCCGCGCATCATGCGATTGCGCACGTCGCGGACCGTCTCCGGTGAGATCGACGCGACGCGGGCCACCTGACGCAGCGAGAGCCCGGGGTTCTGGGCGATGAGTTCGCTCGCGAGCCTGCGTCCCTCGGCGCCGTTGATCGGCCGGACCCGGCCGTCGTGGCCGATCCTGCTCTCCTCGCCCGTACGGCCGCCCGGTGCGCGTCTGCGGATGTCCGCGACCGTGCCGGGCGCGATGCCGCTGACCGAGGCGATCATGCGGTCCGACCACTGCGGGTGCGAGGCGATGATGCGCCCCGCGGCCCGCTTGCGGTCCGCCGTGGTGAGCGGCAGGCCGTGCGTGACGTTGGACTCGACGGCCAGCACGAAGGCGTCGGCGTCGCCCCCGTCGAAGTACCTGACCGCGATCTTGCGCTGTCCCCTGAGTTCGGCGGCCCGTAATCGGTGCAGACCGTCGATCACGCGCATGGACGGCCGGTGCACGGTGATCGGCGGCAGCGGGGTCTGGACGACCGCGAGCGCCGCCACGTGCTCCTGGTCCACCCCGGTGGTGCGCGGTGAGTCCGCCGTCGACAGCGAGCCGATCTCGACCTCGACGACCATCAGCCGATCCATCTGGTCCATCTGAACTGCTTGTTCCGCTGGGTCCATCTGTTCGTGCTCAGGTGTTGCCAACTCAACTCCCCCTTGAGCTCTGGTTGTCCCCCGTGTGCGTCCCGGCACCCCGAACCGCTCAGGTCACACCGTCGCGCCCCTCCGGTGCCACCGGGCGGACCGGCCCGGCACTGCTCCGGAGGGGTGCATCGACGAGGTGCGCTGTACGCGTTCGCCCTCCGTGGAGGGCCCTGAAGTGAATGCGTTGTGCGCTCCGAATGAACCGAACATCTCGTCGAATTACTGAATTTCCCTCAAACCGAACACGCTCACCCTAACAACGCGCATTCGGACCTGGTACCCCTCACTAATGCATAAATCGGGCCGCCGGGTACCCCTATTCACCCCTATCGGTGTTCCTCCCCCACGGGTGCGCGGACTAGGGGTGCGCGAGCTTGCGGCCCATCAGCGGGGAGAGGATCGCGACCGCCGTGGCGACCTCGGCGGCCTCCACCCGGGTCAGGGCCTGATTGCCGTCGCAGAGTGCCGTTCCCGGATCGGGATGTACGTCGATCATGACGCCGTCCGCGCCCACCGCGAGCGCGGCACGGGTGAGCGGAAGGACCAGGTCGCGGCGGCCGCCCGAGTGCGAGGGGTCCACGATCACCGGCAGGTGGGAGAGGCGCTGGACCACCGGCACCGCGCTGATGTCCAGGGTGTTGCGGGTGGCGGTCTCGAAGGTGCGGATGCCGCGCTCGCAGAGCACGATGTCGAGGTTGCCGCGCTGCGCGATGTACTCGGCGGCCATCAGCCACTCCTCGATCGTGGCGCCGAAGCCACGCTTGAGCAGCACCGGCTTGCCCGCCGCGCCCACCTCCTGGAGCAGCGCGAAGTTGTGCATGTTGCGCGTGCCGATCTGCAGCATGTCGGCGTAGGGGGCGACGAGTTCGACGCCTGCCGGGTCGATCACCTCGGTCACCACGGGGAGGCCGGTCTCCGCGCTGACGTCGGCGAGGATGCGCAGGCCCCGCTCGCCGAGCCCCTGGTAGGCGTACGGCGAGGTCCGCGGCTTGAACGCGCCGCCGCGCAGCAGCGCGGCCCCCGCCGCCTTGGCCAGGCGCGCGGCCTCCAGGGTCTGGGAGGGGGTCTCCACCGCGCAGGGCCCCGCGATCACCGTCAGGGTGTCGGGCCCGAACGGCACGCCCGCCACGGTGACCACGGACCTGTCGAGGTGGTGCTCCCTGCTGACCAGCTTGTACGGCACGGAGATCCGTACGACGTCGAGGACCCCGCGCAGTTGGGCCAGGTTGAGGGCGTCGAACGCCTCCACGTCCCCCACGAGGCCCACGATGGTGCGCGTCACGCCCCTGCTGACGAATGCGTCACCGCCCGCTGTGCGCACCAGATCGACGACTGCTTCCACGTCTTTCTGTGTGGCCTCCGGGGCCATCACCACTACCAAGGGGTTCCTCCCGAGATCGCGAAAGGGAATGCTCTGCTCTCGCCGGGATTTCCGCGATTCCCGGTATTCCAGGAACTCGCGGGGCGGGGAATCCCCAGGACGGAGCGCAATCCATTGAGCGACCACGGTAGGAGTGCCCGAGATTTTCCTCAACGACGTGCCACGACATTGTCCAACTGCGCAATATCGCTCGGGCGGAACGGAGTTTCTGGCTCCGGGCTGTGATGATCACAGATCTTCGGACCGCGTTGTGACCGGCCGCCGCGTAGAAACGGAACCGTCGACGGTACTGACACCTGGACGCACGGGCACGGCACGCTGACACACGGACGGGAGGGGCACCCGGATGACCGACCTCCTAGACCACGTGCAGCCGGTCGCAGTCGTCGTGGCTCGCGGGACCTTCGCGACCGCCGGGGCCGGTGTGGGGACTGAGCTTGGCGGCCAGGTCCGCGCGGCGCTGGACGTCCAGCTTCCGGTACGCCCGGGTCAGGTGCTGTTCGACGGTACTGACGGTGATGCAGAGCTTGTCGGCGATCTGCCGGTTGGTGTAGCCACGGACGGCGAGCGTGGCCACACGCAGTTCGGCATTGCTGAGCTCGACGGGGTTGCGTCGGGGGCCCGGGGGCCAGGGGCGTTCGGCGGCCAGGGTGCCCGCTCCCTCCTTCGGCGGGACGCCGGGCACCGGAATGCCGCACTCCCCCGCCAGTTGCTGTGCCTTGCGGGCCAGGCTCCGCGCCTGCCCCACCTTCCCGAGCTCGCGCTGCGCCCTTGCCAACTCATCGGTCGCGCGCGCCAGATCGAGCCGGTGGCCGCGCTCTGTGAGGATCTCGACGGCCTCACCGAGCAGCCCGACGCGGCGCCCCGCGACCAGCGTGCTGGCGAGCACCCGCAGCGACACGGCCCGCGCCGCGCTGCCGCCGGGCCCGACGAGGGCCAGTTGCTCCTCCGCGAGGGCCCGGGCACGGGCCGCGTCCCCGAGCCGGAGGTGGGCCTGTGCCGCGTCGGTGCGCCATGGCACCAGCGCGGGCAGGTCGAACTCCCACCGGGTCATCAGGTCCCCACAGGTGAGGAAGTCGTCGAGCGCGGCGTAGGGGCGACCTGCCGCGAGGTAGTAGTGGCCGCGGGCCCGCAGGTAGAGCAGCCCGTCGGGGGTCTGGAAGGCCGCATCGGGCACCGGAACGCCGAGCTGGGCGGCGGCCTCGTCGATCCTGCCGAGGGCGGTCCTGGTGAACACGGCCGTGGCGATGGGCGAGGCGACGGCCACGCCCCAGCCCTCGGCGGGCACCAGGGCGAGCGCCGAACGCGCCGACGCGTCCGCGGCGAGGAGCGCGCCGGCCCGCAGTTCGACGCGCGCCTTGGCCGATGCCAGGAGCGCCTGCCACATCGGGGCGCGCCGCTCGGCGGCCTCGTTGAACAGCGTCTCGCACCAGAACGCCGCCGCGTCCAGGCGGTCGGCGAGCACCAGGGCGTGCAGCGCGACCAGGAGCGCGGTCAGCGTGCGGTCGTCGAGGCGGGTGCTCTGCAGGATCTGCTCGGCCCTGACCACCACGTCGTCGCCCGCGCCGTCGAGCACCGCCTTCATCAGGCTCGCCGCGCGCTGGTGGGGGCTGCGCGCGAGGCCCGGCGCGTGCTCGGCCGCCTGGGCGTGTTCCGGAGTCGGACCGAAGCAGGCCCGCGCGGAGGCGGGCATTCCCGGATAGGCGTACGTCAGCCAGCCGCGCGGGCAGTCGTGCCCGCGCGGTCCGCCGGGAGCGGTCCTTCCGCACGCCACCACGCCGTGCCTCTCGGACGCACTGAGAACGTCGAGGGCCCGGTCGAAGCGGCCGAACCACAGGAGGTGGCCGACGAGTTCACCGGTGTCACGGGCGCCGAGCCGGCCTTCGAGGGCGGCCGCGCCGAGCTCGGGCAGGTGCTGGTCGACGGTGGCCGGATTGACCCGCCAGCCCGCCCTGGTCAGCGCGGCCCGTATCTCCAGGGCCTGCCGAGGGTCGGAGCAGGTGTCGCGGGCGACCCGCAGGCAGGTGAGGGCGAGTTCGACCTCGTCGTCGGCGAGGGCCCGCTCGGCGGCCTCGATGAGCGTGCGCAGCGCCCAGGGGGCCTCGACGGTCTCGGCCGCGATCAGGTGCTGGACCACCACGGTCGCGGCCGCGCCGTGCTCGTGCAGCACCCGGGCGACCCTGGCCTCCAGGCGGGCGCGGTCGGCGGGCTCGATGCTTCTGAGCACCGCGGCGCGCCCCGCCTCGTGCCGGAACCAGCCCGCGTCGAGCAGCCCCGCCTCGTTCAACGCGCGCAGACTGCGGTGCAGGGACTCCCGGCTGCTGGCGAGCGCCTCCCCGAGTTCGGCGAGCGTCACCTCGGGTCCCGCGACGGCCAGGGCCCAGGCGGTACGCCGGGTGGCCGGATCGCTGCGGTACAGGCCGGTGGCGACGGCCTGCACGAAGGACTCGCCGGGCACCAGGTCCGCGGAGGTCCCGCTCCCTGCGACGGTGGCCCGGTGGTCCTCGATCAACGCACGCGTCAGCAAGGGGCTGCCGCCCCCGATGCGGTGGACGTCCGAGACGAGCTTGCGCGTCCGCCACCCCGGGCCGCCGAATCCAGAGATCATTTCCGCGACCCCGTGCCGCTGGAGCGGGCCGAGGCGGATATTCCGGCACCCCGGCAGGCGCAGTAAATCGACCCGCAATCGCGGATTACCGGCCAGGAAGCCGTTGTTTTCTCCCAGGACGACCAGAATACGACTCACATCCAGCCTGCGGGCCAGGTAGAGGAGGCATTCAAGGGACTCGCTGTCGGCATGATGGACATCATCGATGCTGAGCAGCACGGGCCTTTCCCTGGCCATTTCGAGGACAATCGAGCAGAGCTCGGGAATCTCACCCATCGGTACGCCCTGACGTACCCCCCGCGCACGCCCCGAAGGACCCGGCTCCGCCATCAGGTCCACGATCCGGGCGGCACGCCCGGCGTCCGCGCCGAGCGGATCACCGCCGAGCAACAGCTGCCCCATCACCCCTAGGGGCAGATCGCTCTCCGCTGCTGAGGCTGTGGCCTGCAGATACAGTGCACCGGCGGCGGTCGCCCGCTCTCCGAAGGCGCGCAGAAGGGCGGTCTTGCCGCTGGCCACCGCGCCACTCACCAGAAGGACTCCGCCGTGCCCGGCCTCACAGGAGGCGAGCATTTTTTGCATGATCGAGAATTCTTCACCACGTTCCACCAAGTCCATGAGCCGACTTCTCCCCCGCGCCTGACGGCTGATCCTTGAGCGCTCGATCGAACAGCTGGATCGATTCCTTCGGCTTGACCGACCACCCGTCCGAAGACTCTGCCATATCTGAAAATCAACTACCAGCGCTATTTGACTCAATGCCATCTTATTACCGTCGTGAATGCGCCATGTGGCGGGAAATCGGATTTCACCGCTCCGCATCCGTCGAAAACTCATGCGTATTTGCCTGTTGAGTGAAATCAACGCTCTTTCAGAAGGCGTCAGGGGCGCGGGGGAAACGACGGCAGGGGCGGCAGGGACCTCTGTGACACCAGGGCCGGGTGCACGAATGGCGCGATCGGCATGCCCCGGCTCCTGACCCGTTGACTGGTTCCCGCGCGTCGCGCCCGCCCCACTCCGGCCATCGCCCCGGCCTCCGGTCAGCTCGCGAAGGTGCCCGGATCGCTGTCGTCGAGGGGGTTCTCGGACAGGTACGGGTCGTCGGGCACGAGGCCGTCGTCGGGCTCCTCCGGCTCCTGCGACTGCGGCGGCACGTCGGTCGGCGTCGTCGGCGAGGGGCAGCCGGGCGGCAGCGGCGACGCGGGCTCCGTCGGAGTGCCGGTCACCGCGGAGGGCGTGGGGCAGTCGGCCGACGAGGAGCCGGGGTCCGTGGGGTCCGTGGAGTCCGTGGGGTCCGTGGAGTCGGTGCGGCCCGGGTCGTTGGGCACGACGTTCTCGTCGGGCGTGTCCTGGTCGCCGTCCCCGTCCCGGTGCCCGTCCTGGTCCCGGCGCCCGTCCTGGTCGCCGCCCGAGTCCTTCGGGGTCGGCGTCGGGCTCACGGGCGGCTTCGCCCTGCGGTCCTCGTCGGCGTCCTCGTCACCGATCTTCCGCTCGATCCAGGTGTTGTTGACGATGTTGACGATGGTGATGTTGGTGATCGGCCGGGGCGCCGGGGTCACCACGACGACCTGGGTGGGCCGGTAGCCGCTCCACGGCCCGCCGTTGTGGTGGGGCGCGCCCTGGAACGCGACCGGCGGCTTCAGCGGGTTGCCGCACGCGCAGCGCACCCGAGGCAGGCCCCGTTCGTCGACGAGCACGGCCGTGCCCGACTGGAGCACGGACTGGAAGCCGGTCGCCGAGCCGTCGCGGAAGCCGTGGTTGGTGACCCGGGTGTCGGCCCGCAGCACGACGGGCGTGAGCCCGCGCAGGAAGCCGGGGATCGCGCCCGCCTCGATCCCGGACGCCTCGGCGAAGGCGCGGGCCTTGGCCCGGTCGGCGGTGAGGAAGCGGATCTGCTGATCGACGTCGCAACTGCCGACGGCGTGGGTGCCGCCGTACAGGCCGGGGGTGCCGCCCGCGATGGTGCGGGTGCCCTGCGGGGTGGCGGAGCCGGTGGGCGAGGGCTGCGGCGAACGGGTGACGGGCGGCGGCGTCGCGGTGCTCTTCGCGGTGGAGTCGGTGAACGGATCGGGGCCCTGTGCGGCGACGGGCTGCAGGAACAGCTCACGCTCCCCGTCCGCGGCCTTCTTGTCGCCGTCACCGGCGCAGCCCGCGAGGCCCGCGACCGCGAGGGCCGTGGATATCGCGAGGGTCATCGCGTAGGTCCTGGTGGGGACGCGCACCGGGTTCTCCCGCCGTTGCCGAGGCATATGTCCCTCATTGTCTGCAAGGGTTCCGATCACGCCGCAAGCCGGGAGGTCCCGCCCGGCGCGACCCGCGACGTCCTGCCCGCCGCCGCACCGGATGCCTCACCCAGCGTCACAATGGAGACGTGGAGTGGTTCACGGCGGACGCGTACGACCTGAGCAGGCTGATCTTCCAGCGGGCTCTCGCCGCGGTGTACCTCGTGGCGTTCCTCGGGACGGCCCTGCAGTTCCGGCCGCTCATCGGGGAGCGCGGGATGCTGCCGGTGCCGCGGTACGTCGCGCGCGTACCGTTCCGGCGGGCGCCGAGCCTGTTCCAGCTGCACTACTCGGACCGGTTCTTCGCCCTCTGCGCCTGGGCGGGCTGCGCGGTCGCGGCGGCGCTGCTCGCGGGCGCGGACGGCCAACTGCCCCTGTGGGGCGCCATGGTGCTCTGGCTGATCCCCTGGGCGCTCTACCTCTCCGTCGTGAACGTGGGGCAGACCTGGTACGGCTTCGGCTGGGAGTCCCTGCTCCTGGAAGTCGGCTTCCTCGCGGTCCTCCTCGGCAACGACGAGGTCGCGCCGCCCGTCCTCGTCCTCTTCCTGCTGCGCTGGGTGCTCTTCCGCGTGGAGTTCGGCGCCGGTCTGATCAAGATGCGCGGCGACGCGTGCTGGCGCAGGCTCACCTGTCTCTACTTCCACCACGAGACACAGCCGATGCCCGGGCCGCTGAGCCGGTTCTTCCACCAGCTCCCGCGGCCCGCGCACCGGATCGAGGTCGCCGCCAACCACGTCACCCAACTCGCCGTACCCGTCCTCCTCTTCACCCCGCAGCCGGTGGCGACGGGCGCGGCCTGTCTGATGATCGCGACCCAGCTGTGGCTGGTGCTCTCCGGCAACTTCTCCTGGCTGAACTGGCTCACCATCGTCCTGGCGCTCTCCGCCCTCGACCTCTCCGCCTGGCACACCCCGCGCTCGTTCGCGCCCGCTCCGCTCTGGTACGAAGTGGTGGTCGGCGCCGTCACCGTGGTGCTCCTGGCGCTGAGTTACCGCCCGGTGCGCAATCTGCTGTCCCGGCGGCAGGTGATGAACACCTCCTTCGACCCGCTGCACCTGGTCAACTCCTACGGCGCGTTCGGCAGCGTCAGCCGGGTGCGCCAGGAGATCGTCATCGAGGGAACGAACGATCCGGTGCCGCGCGAGGACTCCGACTGGCGTGCCTACGAGTTCAAGGGCAAGCCGGGCGACGTACGACGGTGGCCGCGCCAGTTCGCGCCGTACCACCTGCGGCTCGACTGGATGATGTGGTTCGCCGCGCTCTCCCCCGCGTACGCCAGGTCGTGGTTCGGGCCGCTGGTGGAAGCCCTCCTGGACGGTGACCGGGACACCCTGAGGCTGCTGCACGCCAGCCCGTTCCCGCCCGAGGCGCCGCCCACGCACGTCCGCGCACGGCTCTACCGCTACCGCTACACGACCTGGCGCGAGCTGCGCGAGACGGGCGCGCACTGGGAGCGGACGTACGTGCGTGATTATCTGGCGCCGACGAAGCTCGCCACGCGGGATCAGCAGCGGTAGACGCGGCGCGCCGTCCCGCCGAACACCTCCGCGAGCTCAGCCGTGTTCAGTGAGCGCGTCAACTGCCGTGCCACGTCCAGGACTTCGCCGTACGACGCGGCGAGCGTACTGACCGGCCAGTCGGAGCCGAACATCAGACGCCCGGGCCCGAAGGCGTCCAGGGCGGTCTCCGCGTAGGGCCGCAGGCCGTCCACCGTCCACGCCTTGTGGTCCGCCTCGGTCACCAGACCGGACAGTTTGCCCACCGTGTTGGGGCGCGCGGCGAGCGTGCGAAGCGCCGAGGCCCAGGGTTCAAGAGCCCTCGCGGCGATGGGCGGCTTGCCCAGGTGGTCGAGGACGAAGGTGAGTTCGGGGAGGTCCGCCGCCGCCTTGGCGCAGGCGGGGAGCTGGTGGGGCAGGACCACGAGGTCGTAGGCGAGACCGGCGCCGGCGACGGCGGCGAGGCCCCTGCGGACGTCCGGGCGCAGCAGCCACTCGGGGTCGGGCTCGCCCTGGACCTGGTGGCGGATGCCCACCAGGTGCTGCCCGCCGGGGAGTTCACGGAGCGCTGCCAGGGTGTCGGCGACATCCGGGCGGGTGAGGTCGGTCCAGCCGACGACGCCCGCGACGAGGTCGCTGTCGTGCGCGAGCGCGAGGAACTCGGGTGTCTCCTCGGGCACGGTGACCGTCTGGACGAGGACCGTGGCGGTGACGCCCGCCGCGCGTGCCTCGGGGGCGAGGTCGGCCAGGATGAAGGTGCGCCGGAGGGGTGCGAGCTCCTCGCCGGTGATCCACTCCTGGTCGCGTACGGAGAGGTCCCACACGTGGTGGTGGGCGTCCACCAGGTCGGTCACGGCAGCTCCCACACGACGGGAAGACCGGCCTCGGAGCCCTCGGCGGAGTAGTCGTGCACGACGTCGAGCAGCTCGGCCATCCGGGCCTGCCAGGCGATGTTGACCGGCAGGTTCTCCAGCTCGGCGAGCATGCGGGCGTAGTCCTCGCACTCCAGGACGTGGAAGAGGTCGGTGCCGCTGCGCCAGATGGTCCAGGAGGTGGCGCCCGCGGCGCGGATCGCCGCGACGAGTTCGGCGGGCACCTCGCGGTGCGCGGCCTCGTACTCCTCGATCAGGTCGGCGCGGACGGTGGTGTGCAGGGCGACTCTCACGGGCGGTCCTCTCCCGGGACGGGCACATCGGCCGCGAGCAGCCCTTCCGCCCGCGCGTCGCGCCAGAATTCCGCGGGTACGTCGGCGGTGAACTGTTCTGCGGCGTCGGTGACCTGCTCCGGCGCGTGGATGCCGACGAGGACGCTGGCGACGGCCGGATGGCCGAACGGGAAGGCCAGCGCGGCGGCCCGCAGCGTGGTGCCGTGCCGTTCGGCGAGTGCCCGCAAGGCGCGGGCGCGTCGCAGGAGTTCGGCCGGTGCCTCGACGTAGTCGAAGCGCGCACCCGGCTTCGGGTCGGCGAGCAGACCGGAGTTGAAGACGCCGCCGATGACGACGGACGCGCCCCGCTCGCTCGCGGCGGGCAGCAGTTCCGTGAGTGCCTGCTGGTCCAGGAGCGTGTAGCGGCCCGCGCACAGCACCGCGTCGACGTCCGTGTCGCGGACGAAGCGCGTGAGCATCTCGGCCTGGTTCATGCCCGCGCCTATCGCGCCGACGACGCCCTCGGAGCGCAGCTTCTCCAGGGCCGGATAGCCCTCGCGGAACGCCTCTTCGGCGTGGTGGTCGGGGTCGTGGAGGAAGACGACGTCGACGCGGTCGGTGCGCAGGCGGGTCAGGCTGGACTCGATGGAGCGGCGGATGCCGTCCGCGCTGAAGTCCCAGACCCTGCGGTGGGTGCGCGGCACCGCGAAGCCGCCGTCCGCGAGGTCGTCGCCGTGGACATCGCCGACCGGTTCGAGCAGCCTGCCCACCTTCGTCGAGATCGTGTACGAGGCCCGGTCGCGGCCGCTCAGCGCCTCCCCGATGCGGCGCTCGGAGAGTCCGAGGCCGTAGTGCGGGGCGGTGTCGAAGTAGCGGATGCCCGCGTCCCAGGCGTGCTCGACGGCGGTGGCCGCCTGCTCGTCGCTGATCGGCGAGTAGAGGTTGCCGATGCCGGCGGCGCCGAAGGACAGCTCGGTCACCTCGACGCCGCCGGGGCCGAGGGGCCGCCGCGCCGGGCCGCTCACCGGTCCACCGTCCGCAGGCGCAGGCCCTGCATGCCGCCGTCGACGGCGAGGGCGGTGCCGGTGGTGGCGCCGGACAGGGGGCTCGCCAGGTAGGCGATGGCGCCCGCGACCTCCTCGGCGGAGACCAGGCGCCCGGTGGGCTGGCGGGCCTGGAGCGCGGCCCGTTCGGCGGCGGGGTCGGGGGCCGCGTCCAGGAGACGGCCGACCCACGGGGTGTCCACGGTGCCGGGGTTCACACAGTTGACCCGTACCCCTTCGCGTACGTGGTCGGCGGCCATCGCCAGGGTCAGCGAGAGCACCGCGCCCTTGGACGCCGAGTACAGGGCGCGCTGCGGCAGGCCCGCGGTCGCGGCGATGGAGCAGGTGTTGACGATCGCCGCGCTGGACGAGGCGCGCAGGTGAGGCAGGGTGGCGCGGGTGGTGCGGACGATGCCGAGGACGTTGACGTCGATGACCCGGTGCCACTGGGCGTCGTCGTTGTCCTCGACGGTGCCCTGGGCGCCGATGCCCGCGTTGTTGACGAGGACGTCCAGTCCGCCGAGGTCGGCGGTGGCGGCGGCGACCGCCTCCCGTACGGAGGTGTCGTCGGCGACGTCGGCGGTGTACCCGCGCAGCGGCTTGTCGACGCCGCTCGGGTCGAGGTCGAGCACGGCGACCTGGGCGCCGCGCGCGGCGAGGAGCTCGGCGGTGGCCCGGCCGATGCCGGACGCGCCACCGGTGACCAGGGCCTTGAGCCCTGCGAAGTCCGTCATGCGGCTGCTCCCTTGTCCGAAGCGAGGTCGGCGGCCCAGAACGAACCGCCCGGGTAGGTGAATTCGGCGATGGACTCCGGGCGCATGGTGGCCGAGAAGCCCGGCGCGGTGGGGGCCGTGTAGTGGCCCGCGCGCATCACCACGGGGTCGATGAAGTGCTGGTGCAGGTGGTCGACGTACTCGATGACGCGGTTCTCGGTCGTACCCGAGAGCGCGACGTAGTCGAACATCGACAGGTGCTGGACGAGTTCGCACAGGCCGACGCCGCCCGCGTGCGGGCAGACGGGGACGGCGAACTTCGCCGCCAGCAGCAGGATCGCGAGGTTCTCGTTGACACCGCCGACGCGCGCCGCGTCGATCTGGAGGATGTCGATGGCGCCCGCCTGGAGGAGCTGCTTGAAGACGATGCGGTTCTGCACGTGTTCGCCGGTGGCGACCTTGACCGGGGCCACGCCCGTGCGGATCGCGGCGTGCCCGAGTACGTCGTCGGGGCTGGTCGGCTCCTCGACCCAATAGGGGTCGAACTCGGCGAGCGCGCGGGTCCATTCGACGGCCTCGCCGACGTTCCAGCGCTGGTTGGCGTCGATCGCCATGCGGATGCCGGGGCCGATGGCGCCGCGCGCGGTGCGGCAGCGCCGGATGTCGTCGGCGAGGTCCGCGCCGACCTTCAGCTTGATCTGGGTGAATCCGTCGGCGACGGCCTGCCGGGCGAGCCGCGTGAGCTTCTCGTCGCTGTAGCCGAGCCAGCCCGGCGATGTGGTGTAGCCGGGGAAGCCCCGCTCGCGGAGGGTGGCCTCGCGCCCGGTGGCTCCCTCGCGTCCGGCCCGCAGCAGGCCGACGGCCTCCTCGGGGGTGAGCGCGTCGGCGATGTAGCGGAAGTCGACCTGGGAGACGAGCCACTCGGGGGTGGCGTCGGTGAGGAGCTGCCAGAGCGGTTTGCGGGCGCGCTTGGCCGCCAGGTCCCAGACGGCGTTGACGACCGCGCCGATCGCCATGTGCATCACGCCCTTTTCGGGGCCGAGCCAGCGCAGTTGGCTGTCGCCGATCAGGTCGCGGTTGACCGTGCCGGGGTCGGCGCAGAGCTCGTCGACCCGGCGGCCGACGACGTGGTGGCGCAGGGCGTTGATCGCGGCGACCTGGACGTCGTTGCCGCGCCCGATGGTGAAGGTGAAGCCGTGCCCCTCCAGGCCGTCGTCCGCGTCGGTGCGGAGCACCACGTAGGCGGCGGAGTAGTCGGGGTCCGGGTTCATCGCGTCGGACCCGTCGAGCTCCCGTGAGGTCGGGAACCGTATGTCGTAGGTGTCGACCGCGGTGACGCGGGTGGGAGTCGGGGACACAGGAGACCTTTCCGGAAAGGGGCGGGGGCGCGGGGAACCGGCTCGCGGTCGGTCCTGTGCGCGATCAGTCCTGTGCGCGGCCCGTGGTGACGCGCGCGATCATCAGGGCGACCAGGATGATTCCGCCGTAGATGGCCTGGATCCAGAAGGACGGCACCTGGGCGAGCGTGAGCAGGTTCTGTACGACGCCGAGCAGCAGCACGCCGGTGAGGGCGCCGAACATGGTGCCCTTGCCGCCGTCGAGGCTGATGCCGCCGATGACCGCGGCGGCGAACACGGTGAAGATCATGTTCTGGCCCTGGTTGGCGTTGATGGCACCCACGTAGCCGGTCTGCATGAGGCCGCCGACCGCGGCGAGGGCACCGGCCACGACGAACACGCCGAGCATGACGCGCTCCACGCGGATGCCGGCGGCGCGGGCCGCGTCCGGGTTGCCGCCGATCGCGTACAGGGCGCGTCCCACCCGGTGGTACTTGAGCACGAACCCCGCGACGCCGAAGGCGACCGCCGCGAGCCACACGGAGAGCGGGATGGTCAGGAAGGTGGAGGTGGCCAGGGTGTAGAACGCCTCGGGCATGCCGAACAGCGTCTTACCCTTGGTGGACCCGACCAGCAGGCCGCGCAGCACGATCAGCATGGCGAGCGTCACGATGAACGCGTTGAGCTTGAGCTTCACCACGAGGATGCCGTTGAAGGCGCCGATGGCCGCGCCGACCAGGAGGATCGCGAGCAGTCCGACGGCGGCGGGCAGGTCGGTGCCGAATCCGGCCTGCGCCGCGGGCAGCACGAGGAGCGCGCCGAGGGCGGGCGCGATGCCGACGACCGACTCCAGGGAGAGGTCGAACTTGCCGGTGATCAGGACGAGGGACTCGGCAAGTACGACCATCGCGAGGGCGGCGGACGCGCCGAGGATGGAGATGAGGTTCCGCTCGGTCAGGAACGAGTCGTTGAGCAGTGCTCCGAGCAGCGTGAGCAGCAACAGGGCCGGTACGAGGGCGAGTTCGCGGGCGCGGCGCAGCAGTACGGTTTTCGCTGACCCTGGGTTCCGCTCCTGCCGCACGGGGGGCGTGGTCGTTTGGGCTGTCGCCGGGGCCTTGATGTCAGCCATGGTGGTCTCCTTGCTTCTCGGCTGCGGGCCCGTGGGGGTTGCTCGCGCAGTTCCCCGCGCCCCTGACGGGGCCCGTACCCACGCCCTCGATCGAGGCGATCAGGTCGTGATCGGTGAAACCCGCCTCGTGTTCCGCGACGATGCGGCCGTGGAAGAGGACCAGGACGCGGTCGCAGCGGCGCAGGTCGTCGAGTTCGTCGGAGACGACGAGGACCGCGGTGCCGTCCTCCCGGGCGTTGTCCATGCGGCCGAGCAGTGACTCCTTGGACTTCACGTCGACGCCCGCCGTGGGGTTGATGAGGACGAGCAGGCGGGGGTCCGAGGCGAGTGCGCGGGCCATGACGACCTTCTGCGCGTTGCCGCCGGAGAGGTCGGAGACGGGCTGGTCGGGGCCCTCGGCGTGGATGTCGAGGCGCTCGATCAGCTCGTCGGCGAAGCGGCGCTTGCTGTCGGTGGCGACGAAGCCGTACCTGCCGAGGCGGTCGAGGACGCTCATCGTGGCGTTGTCGCCGATGGACATCCCGAAGACGAGGCCCTGGTCGTGCCGGTCGCGCGGCACGCAGCCCACCCCGGCGCGCAGCGCGGCGGTGACGTCGCCGAACGGCAGTTCCTCGCCGCCCAAGCGGGCGGTGCCGCCGGTCGGCCTGTGCAGTCCCGCGAAGCTCTCCGCGAGGTTGATCTTGCCGCTGCCGCTGGATCCGGCGAGGCCGACGACCTCGCCCTTGCGTACGGTCAGGTCAATGTCGGCGTACGTCTCGCTGGTCAGGCCCTTGACGTCGAGCACGACCGGGGCATCGGCGGGGACCTCGGTGCGTGCCACGGCCCGTTCGGCCTCGGCCTGTTCGGCGATGACCTCGCCCGCCATGGCCTCCACCAGGGCGCCGCGCGGCAGTTCGGCCACGGGGGCGCTGGTGATCCAGCGGGCGTCGCGCAGGACCGTGACTGTCTGGCACACCTCGTACACCTCCTGGAGGTGGTGCGAGATGAACAGGAAGGTGACGCCGGATTCCTGGAGGGCGCGCATACGTGTGAAGAGGCGCTCGATCTCGCGGTTGTCGAGCTGGGCGGTCGGCTCGTCCAGGACGATGAACCGCGCCCCGAAGCTCAACGCCCGTGCGATCTCCACCATTTGGCGGTCCTCGACCTTGAGCTCGGCGGTGCGCGCGTCGGGGTCGACGTGCACGTCCCAGGTGTCGAGGAGCTCCGCGGCCTGGGTGCGCAGCCTGCGCCAGCTGATGAAGCCGCCGCGGCCTTCCGGCTGCCGGTTGATGAAGAGGTTCTCGGCGACGGTCAGTTCGGGAACGACGGTCGGCTTCTGGTAGACGCAGGCGACCTTGCGGCGCCAGGCGTCGCGGTCACCGAGCGGCGGCGCGGGCTCGCCGTCGAAGAGGACGGTGCCCGCGTCCGGCGCCTGGAGCCCGGTGAGGATGGTGACGAGGGTGGACTTGCCCGCGCCGTTGCGGCCGACGAGGGCGTGGGACTCGCCGGGCAGGACGGTGAGGCGGCCGTCCTGGAGCGCGACGGTGGGCCCGTACCGCTTGACGATGCCGGACGCCTCGACGAGCGGGGTCGGCGCGGCCCGGCCGGAGGGCAGCTTGGTCATCGGCTCACTCATTTGACCGCGTTGCCCCACAGCTTGGAGTCGTCGACGTTCTCCTTGGTGACCAGCGGGGCGGGCAGCTGGTCCTCCAGGATGCCGCTGGGCAGCTTGACGATCTCGGAGTCGTGGTCGGTCGGACCCGGCTTGAACTTCTTCCCGTTCATCGCGGCCTTGATGTAGTACATGCCGTACTTGGCGTAGGCGTCGGCGGGCTGCGAGACGGTCGCGTCGATCTGTCCCTTGCGGATCGCGTCGAACTCCTGCGGGATGCCGTCGTTGGAGATGACGGTGATGTGCCCCTTCTCCCCCGCCTTCTTGAGCATCTCCTTGGACTTGAGGGTCTGGAGGGTGGGCGCGAGATAGACGCCACCCGCCTGCATGTAGATGCCCTTGATGTCGGGGTCGGAGTTGAGGAGCGTGTCGAGCTTGGACGCGGCCGTGTCGGACTCCCACTTGGCGGGGATCTCCAGGGCCTTCAGCTTCGGGTACTTCTTCTTCACGCAGTCGCGGAACGCCTTGGAGCGCTCCCGGCCGTTGACGGACGCCAGATCGCCCATGATCTGCACGACCTTGCCGGTCTTGACCTGCTTGCCGAGGTAGTCACAGGCCTTCTCGCCGTACGCGACGTTGTTCGCGCGGACGACCATGGCGACCTTGCCCTGCTCGGGCGCGACGTCGACGGCGACCACGGGCACGCCCTTACGCTCGGCCTGGTCGAGTCCGGCGGATATCGCGGCGCTGTCGAGCGGGGCGACGACGAGGCCCTTCACGTTCTGGTTCAGCTGGTTGTTGATGTCCGTGATCTGCTGCGAGGGGTCGCTGTTGGAGTTGACGGTCTTCATCGCGTCGACGTCCTCGGACTTCGCCATCTTCGGCACGTAGTCGTTGTAGGACTGCCAGAACGGGGAGGTCAGCAGCGGCAGGATCACCCCGACCTTGCCCTCGCCGCCTCCGCCGCCGGACCCCGCGGAGTCCTTCGTGCTGCCGCACGCGGTGAGCGCGAGGGACGCGCAGGCGGCCACGGCCGCGGCCCGCACCGCCCGTGAAGTCCCCATCCTGCCGGGCCTGTTGCGCACTTTCCTGCCAGCCATCTGACGGCTCCTCATCGAGGGGGATCGAACGGGATCGGGAGGTGGTCGAGTGGTTTCCAGGACCCGATGACGCGAATATTTATCAGACCACTTGGCGCCCACAACACCCCTCGTCGCCAACTTTTCGGGGTTTCAGGCCGTAGTGGTCGGACCACATCTCTGGCTAGACTGCCGCGCACCCGGCTAGTGGAGGAGCGTTACGTGGACCAGCCAGAGCAGTTGGCCCCGCAGAAGGGCACCGTGACGCAACGGGCCATCGAGCAGATCAAGACCATGATCGGCGAGGGCCGTCTGGAGCCTGGTCAACGCCTGCCCACGGAACGGGACTTGGCGGTGCAACTGGGCATCTCACGCAGCTCGATGCGCGAGGCGATCCGCGCGCTGACGGTGCTCGGCGTCCTGGAGGCGCGGCACGGCTCCGGCATCTACGTCACACAGCTGGAGGCGGGCGACCTCCTGGAGACCTTCGGCGTGGTCGCCGACCTGTCCAGGGGACCCCGGCTCGTGGAACTGCTCGAAGTGCGGCGGGTCCTGGAGTCGACGGCCACGGCGCTCGCCGCCGCACGCATCTCGCCGGACCAACTATCCGACGTCGAGAAGCACTTGGAGGCGATGAACGCCACCGACGACCCGGAGGAGATCCTCTCCCACGACCTCGCCTTCCACCGCACGATCGCGTTCGCCGCGGGCAACGACACGATGGCCGCGATCCTGGAGGGCCTCTCCTCGCGCACGTTCCGCGCCCGGGTGTGGCGCGGCTACCAGGAGGAGGGCGCCTTCGAACGCACCCGCCGCGAGCACGCCCGCATCCACCGCGCCCTGGTCGCCCGCGACCCGGAGGCGGCACGGGCCGCGGCGGCGGCGCACGTGGGCGAGGTGGAGGAGTGGCTGCGGGCGCAGTTGGACGGATAGGGCCCCCGGCGCCGTGGCGCCGGGGGCCCTTCACTCAGCCCCGGGTACTGCTCAGCCCCGGCTGAACCGCAGCGTGACCAGCTCGAACGGGCGCAGCGTCAGCGACACCGCGCCGTCCGCGAGCTCGGGTGCCGCCACCCCGTCGAGCGGACGCTCCAGGAGGTCGGTCACCGCGACCGAAGACGCCGGGAAGCCCGCCGTCAGCGTGGCCTTCGCGCGGCCGCCGCGCGACTCGTGGAAGCGCACGACCACGTCGCCGCCGCCGTCGTCGGCGAGCTTGACCGCCGTGACGACCACGGCGTCGTCGTCGACCGTGACCAGCGGCGCGACGTCGGAGCCGCCGCTCACCCGGCGCTCGGGCAGGTTGATGCGGTAGCCCTCGCGCACCGCGTCGCCGATGGCCGCGCCCGGCACGAGCGCGTGCCGGAAGCGGTGCACGCCCTGGTCGGTCTCGGGGTCGGGGAAGCGCGGCGCGCGCAGGAGGGAGACGCGGACCGTGGTGGTCGTGCCGGAGTCGTCGGCGCGGACCGTGCGGGTCACGTCGTGGCCGTACGTCGAGTCGTTGACGAGCGCGACGCCCCAGCCCGGCTCCTCCATGTGCACGAAGCGGTGGTTGCACGCCTCGAACTTGGCGGCCTCCCAGCTCGTGTTGGTGTGGGTGGCGCGGTAGAAGTGCCCGAACTGGGTCTCCGAGGCGTACCGCTCCGCGTGGATGTCCAGCGGGAAGGACAGCTTGAGGAACTTCTCGGTCTCGTGCCAGTCGACCTCGGTGTCGATGTCGAGCCGCTGGACGCCGGGCTCCAGGGAGAGGACCTGGGTCAGGCGCGACTCGCCGAAGGTGCGCACGATCCGGACCGACGCGCCCTCACCGGCGACGACCTCGTCGGCCTCGGTGAGATCCGTGACGGTGTTGCGGTAGAACTCGTCCACGTCCCAGGCGTCCCACATGTTGGGGAAGTCGGCGTGGAGCTGCGGCAGGTTCGCCGCCCCGCCGGGCACGACCGTCTCCCGGTCGGCCACCAGGTCGTACGCGGAGACGACCAGGCCGCGCGCGTCGATCTCGACCCGCAGCAGCCCGTTGTCCAGGACGAAGCCGCCGTCGGCGCGCGACGCGATCGCGGACTGTCCTTCGATCGCGGCGGGGCGGGCGCCGCCCGCGGGCACGCCGTCACGGGTGTGCGGAGTGGAGTTGAAGACCAGGGCGCCCGTGCCCTCACCGGCCAGCGCGCGCTGCGCCTTGTCGATGATGCCGGTCAGCTCCTGCGCGAGCGCCGCGTACGTCGCGCGGGCCTCGCGGTGCACCCAGGCGATGGACGAGCCGGGCAGGATGTCGTGGAACTGGTGGAGCAGCACCGTCTTCCAGATGCGGTCCAACTGCTCGTAGGGGTACGCGAATTCGGCGGAACGGACGGCGGCCGTCGCGGCCCACAGCTCCGCCTCGCGGAGCAGGTGCTCGCTGCGCCGGTTGCCCTGCTTGGTGCCCGCCTGACTGGTGAGGGTCGCGCGGTGCAGCTCCAGGTACAGCTCGCCGACCCAGACCGGCGGGTTGGGGTACTCGGCCTCGGCCTTCTCGAAGAACTCCGCGGGCGTCTCCCACTGGACGGTCGCCGAGCCCTCGAGGTCCTTCAGGCGCGCGGCCTTGGCGATCATCTCGCGGGTGGTGCCGCCGCCTCCGTCGCCCCAGCCGGTGGGCGCGAGGGAGTGCCTGGCCACGCCCTTGTCCTTGAAGTTCTTCGCCGCGTGGGCGATCTCGCTGCCCTTCATCGAGCAGTTGTAGGTGTCGACGGGCGGGAAGTGCGTGAAGATGCGGGTGCCGTCGATGCCTTCCCAGTTGAAGGTGTGGTGCGGGAAGCGGTTGGTCTGCGACCAGGAGATCTTCTGCGTGAGCAGCCACTTGGCGCCCGCCGCCTTGATGATCTGCGGAAGACCGGCGGCGAAGCCGAAGGTGTCGGGCAGCCACGCCTCGTCGTTCTCCACGCCGAACTCGTCGATGAAGAACCGCTTGCCGTGCACGAACTGACGGGCCATCGCCTCCGAGCCCGGCATGTTCGTGTCCGACTCGACCCACATGCCACCGGTGGGCACGAACCGCCCGTCGGCGACGGCCTTCTTGACCTTCGCCCACACCTCGGGCCTGTGCTCCTTGATCCACGCCCACTGCTGCGCCTGGGACATGGCGAAGACGAAGTCCGGCTCGTCCTCCAGGAGCGCCGTCATGTTGGACGTCGTCCGCGCCACCTTGCGCACCGTCTCGCGCAGCGGCCACAGCCACGCGGAGTCGATGTGCGCGTGCCCGACGGCGCTGATGCGGTGCGCGGAGGGCTCGGCGGGGGTGGCGAGCACGCCTGCCAGCTGGGCCCGTGCGGCGGCCGCGGAACCGTTCACGTCCTGGAGGTCGACGGCGTCGAGCGCACGGCCGACCGCGCGCACGATGTCGTAGCGCCGCCCGGAGTTCTCGGGCAGCTCCTGCATCAGCTCGCCGAGGACTTCGAGGTCGATGACGAGCTGCCACACCGTCTCGTCGAAGACGGCGAGGTCCATGCGCTCAAGGGTGTACTGGGGCTCGCTGCCCGCGGTCTCCTTGTCGCCGAGCTGGGTGGGCAGGAAGGGGTGGTAGTCGAGGATGACGGGGTTGGACGCGGCCTCGACGTGCAGGCGCACCTCCTCGCCGCCCTCGGCGGGGGCGGCGACGCGCACCCACTGGTTGCGCGGGTTGAGGCCCTTCACCGGGGTGCCATCGGGGCGGTAGACGAGGCCCTCGCACTGGAAGCCGGGCATGTTCTCGTCGAAGCCGAGGTCGAGGATCGCCTCGACGGTCTTGCCCGCCCACTCCTTCGGCACGGTCCCCGTCACCCGGAACCAGCTGGTGCCCCAGGGCGCGCCCCACTTCTCCCCGACGGCGGTCGGCGAGGGCTCGGCGGCGAGCCCTTCGGCCACCGGCACGGGTTCGCCGGGCGCGTTCCACACGGCGACGTCGAGCGGCACGGACGCGGGATACACGGCGGGCCTGATGCGCTCGTCCAGAACGCGCTTGAGGCGGGCTTCGACCAGGGTGCGGTCGTCATGCATGGGGTCTCCCAGGTAAGTGTCGTTCACTGCATAGCGGGCCGAGATTCAGCACGCGCCGGGTGAATTCAGCACGCGCCGGGCTGAATTCAGCCCCTCCGGCGTTTAAGGAGCGGGGTCCGGGGCGGAGCCCCGTGCGGGGGGGGCGCCTACCCGACATCCCCAGGCAGCACCACTTCGCCGATGCCCCGCGCAGCGAGATGCTCCGTGTCGGCGGCCCGGCTCGCCAGGACGGTCGTCGGCCGGACCCCGTCCGCGACGAGGCGGGCGAACGCCTCGAAGACCGCGCCACCGGGCCCGCACTCGGAGCGCCGCGACATCGCGTCGTCCACGACCACCGCAGTCGTCCGGACCGCGGGCTCATACGTACGCCCGCGCCACTCCTCCACGATCCGGGAGATCGCCGCACCGGCAGGCTTCACCGCGCCGTCGTTGGTCAACAGACCGAGGCTGTACTCCAGTTCGGGGAAATCCGCGAGGTCGCGCGAGACGTCGTGGGAGCACCACCACGTCACACCCCACACGTCCTGGCAGTCGAGCGCCGCCTCGATCGTCGACTCGGTGAAGTCGGCCGCGTGCTCGGCGGGGATCAGCGGCGCGGGCGCCCCGACCTCCTGGAGCCAGACGGGGCGACGGGGGTCGTCCGCCCACGCCTTGGAGAGCTCGATCATGTACGCGGCGTGGGCGCGGGTGGCCGCACCCGTCCGACCGTGCCGCTGCGCCGTGCCGTTGAACACCCAGGAGTGCACGGCGGTGACCGCGCCGAGCCGCGCGGCCTGCGCCGGGGTGAAGGGCTGGTCGTCCTGGTACCAGGCGGCGTCGTACTCGGCGTGCAGGTGCAGCTTGCCGGGAGCGCCCTGCTCACACGCGGCGAGCACGGTGCGCAGCCAGCTCTCGGCCTGCTCCTGGGTGACGCGGTCGGGGTCGGGGTGCGGGCCCGCCGAGAACTGGTTGATCTCGTTGCCGATGGTCATGCCGATGAAGTTCGGCCGGTCGGCGAGGGCCGCCGCGAGCGTCCGCAGGTACTCGGCCTGCCCCGACACCACGTCCGGGTCGCTGAAGATGTTCCGCCGGTGCCAGGTCTGGGTCCAGGCGGGCAGGAAGTCGAAGCTGGACAGGTGCCCCTGGAGTCCGTCCACGTTGACGTCGAGCCCGCGTTCGGCGGCCGCGTCGGCGAGGGCGACCAGCTGCTCGACGGCGCGGGGGCGGATCAGGGTGCGGTTGGGCTGGAAGTACGGCCAGATCGGGAAGACCCTGATGTGGTCAAGGCCGAGCGCGGCGATGGCGTCGAGGTCGGTGCGTACGGCGTCGATGTCGAAGTCGAGCCAGTGGTGGAACCACCCTTGGCTGGGCGTGTAGTTGGCGCCGAAGCGCGGCGTGCCCGAAGGCGGTGCGGAGGAGAGCAAGGCGGATCCTGGTTCTGGGGAATTCCTGGTTCTGGGGAATCGAGGGCGCGCGGTCGGCCGCGGGGGCGGGGGCTCAGCCCTTGACCGCGCCCTCGCCGACGCCGCGGAAGAAGTACCGCTGGAGGCAGGCGAACAGGACGATCAGCGGGAGCACGGCGATGACCGTGCCCGCGGCGACGAGCCGTTCGTCGTTGGCGAAGGTGCCGTGCAGGTAGTTCAGGCCGATGGTCAGCGTGAAGCGGTCCGGATCGCTGAGCACGATCAGGGGCCACAGGAAGTCGTCCCAGGCGCCCATGAAGGCGAAGATCGCGACGACCGCGAGGGTGCCCTTGACCGCGGGCAGCGCGATGCGCAGGAACCGCTGCCACACGTTCGCGCCGTCCACGAACGCGGCTTCCTCGATCTCGTAGGGCACGTTGAGGAAGGCGTTGCGCATCAACAGGACGTTGAGCGCGGAGACGCAGCCGGGCAGCAGCACGCCGATGAGGGTGTTGTTGAGGCCGAGCTCACGCATGGTGGTGAACTGGGCGATGATGATGCCCTCGACGGGCACCAGCATCGCGAGGATGAAGACGATCGTGGCCGCCTTGCGGCCGCGGTAGCGAAGGCGCGCCAGGGCGTAGCCCGCGAGGGTGGCGCCCACGCAGTTGGTGACGACGTTGGCCGCGGCCACCTTCAGGGAGTTGAACGCGTAGTCCCACACCGGGATGGTGTCGGCGACCCGCTCGTAGTTGTGGAAGGTCGGGTCGGAGGGCAGGAACTTCGGCGGTGAGCTGAAGATGTTCTCGTGCGGGCCCTTCAGGGACGTGGACAGCTGCCACAGGAAGGGGCCGATCATCAGGGCGAGGACGGCGAGCAGCAGTCCGTAGCGCAGGACGATCTCCCACACCGGCATCCGGCGGCCGTTCTCGTCGGTGACGCGCGGCCTGCGCCGGGGCTTGCTCTTGGCCGTGGTCCCGGTGGTCTCTGTGGTCTCGGTGGCGCTCACGCGTCCTCCTTCCGGTCCGCCCGCAGCACGAGCAGCATCAGTGCGACGGTGACGACGAAGACGACGACCGAGATGGCCGACGCGTAGCCGACCCGTCCGGTCAGGCCGGTGCCGACGCGCTGCACCAGCATCACGAGCGTGGTGTCCTCGCCCGCGGGGCCGCCGGTGGGGCCCGCCATCAGATAGACCTCGGAGAAGACCTTGAAGGCGGCGACCGAGGAGAGCGCGCCGACCAGGACCATGGTGGAGCGCACGGCGGGCACGGTGACACTGAAGAAGCGGCGGACCGCTCCCGCGCCGTCGACCGCGGCCGCCTCGTGGAGCTCGCGCGGCACGTTGGCGAGCGCCGCGAGATAGATGATCATGTAGTAGCCGAGGCCCTTCCAGACCGTGACGGCCATGGCGCTGAACAGGAGCAGCCACTGGTCGCTGAGGAAGCCCACCTTCCCGACGCCCACGGCCTCCAACACCGCGTTGACCAGGCCCCGTTCGTCGAGCATCCACACCCAGATCAGGCCGACGACCACGATGGAGGCGACCACCGGGGTGTAGAAGGCGGACCGGAAGAAGGTGATGCCGGGGATGTGCTTCTGGACGAGCATCGCGAGCAGCAGGGGCAGCAGGACGAGCGCGGGGACGACCACGAGGACGTACAGCGTGCTGTTGCGCAGGCCGATCCAGAACATGTCGTCGTGCAGCAGCTCACGGAAATTGGCGAGGCCCACGTACTCGCCGGGGATCAGCGTGCGCTTGTCCGTGAAAGCGTTGTTGAGCGTGCTGAGGAACGGGTAGAGGATGAAGACGGCGACGATGACGAGCCCCGGCGCGGCGAACAGCCAAGGACTGGTGGGCAGTTGTCGTCGGATGCGGCGACCGCCGCGCCCGTCGGGGCGAAGCCCCTTGGGCGCGGGGCCGGCGGTGCTGATGTCGGACGAGGCCGCCTTCGTGGCGGTGGGGCTCTTCATGGTCGTACGGGTCCCTGGTCTCAGCTGGTCTTGAGCAACCGGTCACAGTTCTTGACAGCGTTGTCGAGCGCTTCCTTGGGGCTCTCCTTGCCCTGCAGGGCGCGGGCGACGGCGTTGCGCAGCTCGACCTTCATCTGCTCGCTGAAGAGCACGGGCGTGTAGTTCACCGCGGTCTTGATGGACTTGGCGGCGGCGACGCGGACCCGCGTCTCCTCCTTGCCGTCCTGCTTGGTGAAGTACGGGTCGTCCAGGGAGCCCTGGGTGCTGGGGAAGATCGCGACCTTCTTGGCGAACTCCATCTGGTGCTGGGCGTCCGTGACGAAGTGCGCGAAGGCGACGGCGGCGGGCGTCTGCTTGGTGCGGGCGTTCACCATCACGCCCATCACGTACATGTTGTCCTTGCCGGTGCTGCTGATCTGCGGGGTGATGCCGATGTTCTTGTAGAGCGTCGGCGCGTCCTTCTTGAACTTCTCCAGGTCGAGCGCGCTGCCGGGGTTCATGGCGACGGCCTCGGTGAGGAACTTCTTGCCCGTCGACTCGGGCGTCGCGGTCAGCGCCTGCCCGTCGAGCGCCTTGGCGTCGTACAACTCCTTGTACTTGGTGAGGAGTTCGACGCCCTTGGCGTCGTTGAAGGAGAAGCCGGTGCCTTCCTTGTCCATCAGCGGCACGCCGTAGCGGCCGAAGTCCTCGATGGTGGGGACGTTGGCGAGCGTGGCGACCTTGCCGTCGCTCTTCTTCGCGAGCTTCAGGGCGTCGTCGAAGAGCTGGTCGTACGTCTTCGGGGGCTTGTCCGCGTCCAGGCCCGCGTCCTTGAAGAGGCGCTTGTTGTAGAAGAGCGGCCCGGTGTTCAGGTACCAGGGGAAGGCGTAGGTGCCCTCGGTGCCGGGTATCTGGTGGCTCTTCCAGGCGCCGGGCAGGTACTCCTTCTCGTACTTCCCTGCGGCCTTGTCGAGGTCCATGGCGATGCCCGCCTTGGCGAGCGGGGCGACCAGGTCGGGCGAGACGTTCACGACGTCGGGCAGCGTGCCGGCGGCGGCGTCGGCGCTGATCTTGTCCGCGTAGCCCTCGCCGGGCTGGTCGACCCAGTGGACCTCCGTGCCGGGGTACTTCTTCTCGAACTCGTCGACAAGGCCCTCGAAGTAGGGCTTGAAGTTGGCCTTCAGGTTCCAGGTCTGGAAGGTGATCTTGCCTTCGATCTTGCCCGACGCGTCCGTGGAACCGCCCTCGTCCCCGTCGCCACAGGCACTCAGGGGCAGCAGGACAGCGAGGACGGCGCCTGCGGCGACCGCTCTGCGGGGGATACGGGAGATACGCACGGTGAAACGGCTCCTTTGCTCGGCCCAGCGTGAGACGGCGGTGACTGCGGCCGTCCGAGCCGGGCAATCCTCGCCGAGGCAGACCTTGCATCGCACGGTGGAGAATTGTCAATGGATTCCGGCCACCGATCCGCCCGGAGATATCGATGATCCCCCGATCGCAGCGGCAACTCGCCTGGTCAGAAGCGTGTGTTGAGACTCTTGCGGCGAAGCACTAATGCGCTTTAGGGTCGGAGCACTCAAGCGCATTAGTACTCGGCCGTCAGGAAAGGGGCAACGGGTGCAAGGCAAGCGGTCACCGGCGCGCAGGCCGACCATGAAGGACATCGCGCGCCGCGCCGGGGTCTCCGAGAGCGCGGTCTCCTTCGCGCTCAACGACCGCCCCGGCGTCTCCGACGTCACCCGTGACCGGGTGCGCCGGGTCGCCGAACAACTGGGCTGGCGGCCCAGCACGGCGGCGCGCGCCTTGTCCGGCGAGGGCTCGGCGACGGTGGGCCTGGTGGTGGCGCGTCCCGCGGCGACGCTGGGCGTCGACTCGTTCTTCCTGCAACTGATCTCGGGCATCCAGGAGGTGCTCGCGGAGCGGCACTTGGGGCTCCTCTTCCAGGTCGTGGAGGACGTGGCCGCCGAGTGCGCGGTCTACCGGCACTGGTGGGCCGAGCACCGGGTCGACGGGGTGCTCGTGGTGGATCCGCGCACCGACGACCCGCGGCCCGCGCTCCTGGACGAGCTGGGGCTGCCCGCCGTCGTGACGGGGGGCGTGCCCGATCCGGAGGCCGGGCACCCGGGGCTCTCGACGGTGTGGGCGGACGACGCGGGCGCGATGGCGTCGGTCGTCGGCCATCTGCACGCGCTCGGCCACCGCCGCATCGTGCACATCGCGGGCCTCGAAGGGCTCGCGCACACCGAGCGGCGCATCCGCACCCTGCGCGCGGAGGCGGCGGGCCGCGGCCTGTCCGGGGTGCGTTCGGTGACGACGGACTACTCCGACGCGGAGGGCGCCGCGGCGACCCGGCGCGTCCTGGAGGCCGCCGAGCCGCCGACGGCCCTGGTCTACGACAACGACGTGATGGCCGTGGCCGGTGTCGCCGCGGCGACCTCCCTGGGCTTCGCGGTCCCCGACGACCTCTCGGTCGTCGCCTGGGAGGACTCGGCGCTGTGCCGCATGGTCCACCCGTGGCTGACCGCGCTGTCCCGGGACACGGTGGCCTTCGGCAGGTCCGCGGCCAGGGAGCTGCTCGCCCTGCTCGACGACGGGCCCGCGGCGACGGTGCAGGTGCCGTTGCCGCGGCTCATCGAGCGGGAGAGCACCGGGCCCGTGCGGGGCTAAGCGTCGTTCGGCTGCGGCTGCGGCTGCGTCGTAGCTGATCGCGCAGTTCCCCGCGCCCCTTCGGGGGGCCACGGGAGCGCCGCCAGGATCGGCAGCAGATTCTCCTCCTCGTAGTCGAGATGGGCCGTCAACTGCCGTGACATGGAGTCCAGTTCGGCACGGAACCGCTCGGGATCCGTACCGTCGATCCCGGCGAGGAGCGCCGCGAGCTCGCCCTGGATACGGGCGACGGTGCGGTGTTCCTCGGCGAGCCGGTCGAAGGTCTCGCGCAGCTCGGGGTGGTAGCCCCTCATGGCCGGGAAGAGATGCGCGTCCTCGCTGGTGTGGTGGAACGCCAGGGCGTCGCAGAACGCCAGGCAGTGCTGTCTGATCTGGAGCCCGAGGCCCGGCGCGGGCGGCACCCCCGGGCCCGTGTGCGCGGCGAGCGCCGCGAAGTGCGCGTCGGTCTCGGCCCGCACGTGGCGCAGTTGGCCGCGCAGCCACAGGTGCACCTGGAGCATCTTGTCCGCGAAGTTGTCGGCCTCTTCGGGGATGTCGGCCTCGTGCGCCGGGCGTTCCAGGACGACGACCGGCAGGATCCTGCTGGTGCGCGCCTGGTAGTCGCCGTATCCGCGCTCGGCCGCGACCACCCGCTCGAAGAGCCGGTCGCGGCGCTCCCCCTCGGCGGGGACGGCGATCGCCTGGAACTCCTCGGTGCCGAGCTCCACGCGCACCGTGGGGCGGGCGAGGACGTTGTGGTACCAGTCGGGGTGCCGGGGCGAGCCGAGGTTCGAGCCGACGACCAGGAGCAGGCCGCCGTCGCGGACGAAGCCGAGCGGCGTGGTGTGTTCCTTGCCGGACCTGGCGCCCGTGGTGGTGAGCAGGAGGAGGTCGCCGCCGTCGAAGGGGCCGCCGACCTTGCCGCCGTGGGCGCGGAACTCGTCGATGACGGACTGGTTGAAGGGTGTGGGCATGACGGTGTCAGAACTCCGTACGGGATGTTCGGCTCCGCGTCGACGGCGCGATGGCATGCGTCGACAGCGGTGTGGATGAGGGAGGTTGCCGGTCACGGGTGACGGCGCGCGAAAGCGCACGGTCAGGCAGTGGCCCGGAGGTGTGAACTCACGACGTACTCATGGGCGTCGTCCTTGAGTGAAGGTGCTCGCCCGGTCGCCGACCTGCCCACTGCTCTTTGGTCGGCGCCACGCGGCACGAGCACCATTACAGACACCCGCTCCCCCACATGTCAACGCGGAACGGCCCGCGCCTCCCTCACACCTGCGACCGGTAGAGACCGAACTCCGCGATCCGCACCGCGCCCCGTGACCGCGTCACCCGCAGCCGCCACCGCCGCGCCGTCACCGGGGCGGCGAGCCTGAGCGCGCGGCTCGCGCCGACCGTGTCGACCTCGGTCACGGTCCGCCAGGTGTCACCCACGCGCGCCTCGACGACCGCGTGCTCCACCTGCTGCCCGTGCCGGATGTCCTCGGCGATCCTGACCCTGTCGACCTCGCGGGCCCGGCCCAGGTCGACGGTGACGGTGCCCGCCTTGCGGTCGTGCCGGGTGCGCGCGCCGTCCGCGAGGTCCTTCGGCAGCTCCTTGCGGATCCGCTCGCGGAACTCGCGAAGGCGGGTCACGTCCGCGTCGGGAAGGAGCCCCCGCTCGTCCGGCGGGATGTTGAGCAGGAGCACCGAGTTGCGCCCGACCGAGCGGAACCAGATGTCCGTCAACTGCTCGACGCTCTTGGGCTTTTCGTCCTCGTGGTAGAACCATCCCGGCCTGATGGACACGTCGCACTCGGCGGGCCACCACTGCACGTACTGGGCGACGGACCGCGCCTCGGCGAGCGCCGCGCGACTGCCCTGGTCGGGTGCGTCGTACGCGAGCGCGTAGTCGATGCTGCCGTTGCCCGAGTCCTTGACGGGGACGACGCTCCACTCGTTCTCGCGCGCGAGACCGCCCTCGTTGCCGACCCAGCGCACGTCGGGCCCGCGCACCGCCATCGTGGCGTTCGGGGCGAGCGCGCGGATCAGGGTGTACCAGCTGTCCCAGTCGTACGTCTCCACCTTGTCCGGCGGGATGCGGCCCTGTGCCCCGTCGAACCAGACCTCGTCGACGGGGCCGTACTCGGTGAGCACCTCGTAGAGCTGGTTGAGCATGTGGGCGCCGTAGTCGGTGGCGTCGAGCGTGAAGGTGCGCGGATCGTCACCCGCCCGGTCGTCGTCGGGCGTCAGGGTGGGGATGGTGCGCGCCGAGCGCTTGCTGCCGTTGGCGTAGACGCCGTCGAGGTACTGGTTCTCGTCGGCGGGCGAGATGTAGACGCCGACCTTGATGCCGTACCGGCGCAGTGATTTCGCGAACGACGCGAGGACGTCGCCCTTGCCGCCGCGCCAACTGCTGCTCGCCACACCGTGTTCGGTGTAGCGGGTCCGGTAGAGGACGAAGCCGTCGTGGTGCTTGACGGTGAGGATCGCGAGCGTGAAGCCGCCGTCGCGCAGCGCGCGTGCCCACTGGTCGGTGTCAAGGCCCGACGGCTGGAAGACGTTCGGGTCCTCGTCGCCGGTCCCCCATTCGAGCCCGGTGAAGGTGTTGACGCCGAAGTGCAGGAACGCGGTCTGCTCCAGCTTCTGCCAGGCGATCTGCCGTGCTGTCGGCCGGACCCGGGACGCCTTGGCGACGACGGACTCGGGTGAGTCGCCGGGGCCGATGGGGATGCGGTAGGGCGGTTCGGCGCCGCCGGGGCGGGTGGCGGCGGCAGCGGTGGTCACGGGGATCGAGACGCTGGACGCGGCGACGGCGGTACTGACGGCGGCGGCCATGAAGAGACGTCTGCTGACGGTCATGGGGCGGGTCTCCCTCGGGTCAGGGGGCGGTCAAGGTCCAGACGGCGGGCGAGCGTTGGTTCTTCGGGTACGGGAGGAGCCGCCCCGCGTCCGTCACGTGCGCGGCCATGCGCGTGATGGCGTTGGTCAGCCGGTAGCCACCGGCCGCCTCGTCCAGTTGCCAGCGCTGGAGCGTGTCGGTGACGGCGGTGCCGGGCTGGAGGGGCACGTTGAGCGTCAGCCTCCTGCTGCCCGCGTCGCCGGTCCCTGCGCCGCCGATGCCCGGAGGACGAGCACAGTTCGGTCATGTGGTCCGATGATTCAAGCACCCCGGAGAGGTGTCAATGCACTGTCTCCGCCCGGGTCTTGGACATTTCCGATGAGCCATCGGATGAATCGCCTCGGCAGTCGGGGAGTGGCGGAGATCCATCCCGCGGAATGGTCAACTCACCCGGCCTCTTGTACTTTCCGCCTCGTGGATCACGTCCGGCGGGCCGAGCGCATGCCGATGACGCTCGGCCCGCCGCCGTGAGAGGTGCGGGCGACTGCGGAGGGGACCGCCGTCCGCGCCCGGAGACACCCGTGCCCCCGCCCGAGGGGCGGGGGCACGTGGCGAAGCGGACCGGTCGGAGCTGTCGGAGCCGACCGGGGCCTTGGCCGGATCGGCCGGTCCGGGGTCGGATCAGTCGATGCCGGGCAGGATGTGCGGCTCGGCGAGGTCGTCCTCGTAGCCTGCCAGGCGGATCGGGGCCGCCTTGGCCCACGCCTCGAGGTTGCGGAGCTTGTGGGGCCGACCGGCCCGCTCGCCGCCGCGTTCCGCCGGTCGCTTTTCCTGCTTCGTCAGATCTGGTGTCACCGCGCACTCCTTTGTGTCGCGTAACGGAAGGACAAGGGCAGTTCGGTCGCGGTGGCGCCCGTTCGAAGGCGGGACCGCGGCCGTGGTCGCCGGCCTGTCCCGGGGTCGCCGAGGGGTGTTCGTGGACCCCTCGTGGCGGCCCGTTCGCCCTAGGTTAACCAAATGAGCGCGGCCACGCTCGATGGGGCCCAAGGGTTGGACAGATTCCGGACAATGGCGCCTCCGCGGACAACCGCGCCCAGCGGGCTCCGGTGGACCCGTGGGGACCGTGTCGTGCGTGGGCCCCGATGGCCCCGACACCGCGCGACACCGGGCCCGACAGGCAGTCCCGGGCCCTCCGGCCGGTCCCGCGCCCACCGCCCGTGACGGGCGCGCGAACCGGAAGGCGGTCGTCGCACCCCGTACGACTGGCGCGAACGCGTCCCGTACGGCCGACGCGGGACGCGTCCCGTGAGGCCGACGCGAGAAGGGCCGCCCCGGCGAGCGGGGCGGCCCTTCGGCGCGCGTCAGGTGCGGGGTGGCGGCCGCCACCCCGGGCGGTCTACCACTTGCCGGGCGCGTAGTCCTTCATGAAGACGCCGTACAGGTCCTCGCCCGCCTCGCCGCACACGACCGGGTCGTAGACGCGGGCCGCGCCGTCGATCAGGTCGAGCGGGGCGTGGAAGCCCTCCTCGGCCAGGCGCAGCTTGTCGTAGTGCGGGCGCTCGTCGGTGATCCAGCCGGTGTCGACCGAGGTCATCAGGATGCCGTCGGTCTCGAACATCTCCTGGGCGCTGGTCCGCGTCACCATGTTCATCGCGGCCTTCGCGGCGTTCGTGTTCGGGTGGCCCGCGCCCTTGTAGCCGCGGCCGAAGACGCCCTCCATCGCCGAGACGTTGACGACGTAGGCGCGGCCGCTCGACGCCTTCTTCGCGGCGTCGGCCATCGCCTGGCGCAACGCGCTGATCAGGATGAACGGCGAGGTGTAGTTGCACAGCTGCGTTTCGAGGAGCTCCACGGGGGAGATCTGCTCGATGGTCTGCACCCAGGTGTTGCTGTCGACGACGTCGGGGACCAGGCCGCCCGCGTCGATGGCGGTGCCGTCCAGGTGCCGGGCGACGCTGGCGTTGCCCGCGACGAGCGCGAGGTCGGCGACCTGCTGTGCCTCCAGGCCGCTGGTGCCCACGGGCAGCGCGGCCAGGCCGTCCACCGCGCCGGAGTTGAAGGCGCCGATCACCTCGTGGACGGGCAGCTCACCGGCGGGCAGCGGCGCGCTCTCGCCGTCGACGAGCGCGGCGTACGCGGAGGGCAGCCTGCGCACGGTCTGCGTGGCGTTGTTGATCAGGATGTCGAGGGGGCCCGCCGCGGCGAGCCGCTCGGCCAGGGCGACGGACTGCGCGGGGTCGCGCAGGTCGATGCCGACGACCTCCAGGCGGTGCAGCCACTCGGCCGAGTCGTCCATCGCCTTGAAGCGGCGGATGGCGTCCTTGGGGAACCGCGTGGTGATGGTCGTGTGGGCGCCGTCACGGAGCAGGCGCAGCGCGATGTACATGCCGATCTTGGCGCGGCCGCCGGTGAGCAGGGCGCGCTTGCCGGTGAGGTCGGCGCGGGCGTCGCGCTTGGTCCGGTTCAGGCGGGCGCAGTCCGGACAGAGCTGGTGGTAGAAGTAGTCGACTTCCACGTACCTGGTCTTGCAGGTGTAGCAGGAGCGCGGGCGCTGGAGTATCCCGGCGATCCTGCCCTCCTCGACCTGCGAGGAGGGCAGGAGCCCCTCGGTCTCGTCGTCGATGCGCTGCGCGGAGCCCGTCGCGGTGGACTCGGTGACCGCCTTGTCGTGGGCGGTCTTGGCGGCGCGGCGCTCCTGACGGCGGCGCTGCTTCACCGTGCGGTAGATCCCGGCCGTGGCCCGGCGCACGGCGATCGCGTCCGGGTGGTCGATGTCGAGCTCGTCGAGCTCGTCGAGGACCGCGAGGCAGACGGCGAGGCGGTCCGGGTCGATGCCGGGGCCGTACGCGACGGTCCCCTCCTGGCTTTCGTCTGTCACCGTCATCGCCGCTTGTCCTCGTGTCATCCCGTGCCGCGGCGCGTCTGGTCGTCCGCGGAAGCTCCAAAAGCGCAACTTTACGTAGCGCGGGGCCCGGTCTCCAAACCCGCGCCCTTCGCGCACAGCGCCACGAGGTCGTCGACCTCCCTCCGCACGCTGTCCGCGAGGAGGTCGAGGTCGGGCACGGCGGCGGCGTCGGCGACCAGGCCGTAGTGCACCCTGCCGCGGTAGGTGGACACGGCGACGGCGAGCGCCTGGCCCCTGGCGAGCGGCGCGAAGGGGTAGACCTCGGCGAGCGGGCAGCCGCCCAGGCGCAGGCCGACGCCGGGCAGCGGGACGCTGGTGACGAGGATGTCGAAGAGCAGCCGGGCGGCCTGGGCCACCACGGGGCCGCCGATCCGGTGGCCGAGCGGGTGCACGTGCTCGGCGAGCAGCGCGACGGCGCCCGCGCCGCGCTCGGGACCCGCTTCCTTGTTGCGGTCCATGGCGGTGCGCACCCTGCGGAGCCTCACCAGCGGGTCCTCGTCGCTGACCGGGAGGCGCACCAGATAGCCGGAGAGCCGGTTGCCGGGCGGCTGCGCGGTGCGCGGGCGGCGCCGCGACACGGGGACGAGGGCGCGCGGCTCGACGCCCTCGCTGCAGTCGCCGCGCTCGTCGAGCCAGCGGCGCAGGGCGCCCGCCACGACCGCGATCAGTACGTCGTTGACGGTGCCGCCCACCGCCTTGCGCACCTGGTGGACGTCGTCCAGGTCGAGGACGACGCCCGCGGTGCGGCGGGTGCCGGTGGCGGCGGAGGTGAGGGACGCCGACGAGCGCACGCCCAGGGTCGCGCGGGCCACCGACGTGCCGATGCCGAGGGCCTGGCCGACCTCCGTAACGGTCTCCCGCAGGAGCCCGGGCAGCCTGCGCGGGTCCGGCAGGGGCCGCCGGGGGACGGCGGGCGCCGGGCGCCTGGGCCGGGAGAGGGGCAGGTCGACGGGGTCGAGGAGGGCCGCGCCGAGGGTCAGCGCGCGCAGCCCGTCGGCGAGCGCGTGGTGGAACTTGAAGAGCACGCCGAAGGACGTGCCGTCGGCGCCCGGCAGGACATGCGCCTCCCACGGCGGTTTGTCGCGGTCCAGCGGGCGCTGCATCAGCTCGCCCGCCGCGGCGTGGAAGTCGCTCGCGGGGGCGGCGATCCGCACGTGGTCGAACGGGTCGAAGGCGCAGACCGGGGCGCGGGTGGCGCCGCCGAAGGGCAGCCAGACGGAACGTATGCGCATGCGAAGTCCGGGCACGCCTTCCGCGCGCGCCGCGAGGAGGCCCGCGGCGCGCTCCGCCGCGTCGGGCGCGTCGGCCTCGAAGACGCCGAGGGCCCCCAGGTGCATGGGGTGTTCGGCGGTCTCGATGTTCCAGAAGGCCAGATCGAGAGGTGCGAGCAGGTCAGCGGTCTCAGCAGGCGATGTGGTCAATGGCTCGCTCTCGCGTCGGGGGTCGATGCGGGGGGTGGCAAGCACGCAGTCAATCGCCGCCGGGCAATTACAGTCAAGTACGATCAAGCTACGCTGAGTTAATAGCAGGTTAAGGGCCCGCCCCTTCGAGAGAGGCGGGCCTCGTGTGACTCATGTGGTGCAAAAGTGAACTGTCGTCACTTCAGCGCGGGCGGCGCGGCGGCGGGCGATGTGCCCCAGTCCGATGGCCGCTCCCCCACCGTGAAGGAGAGCTCGCGGGTGCCCCGGATGTCGTCGGTGGTCAGATAGGTCTCGTCGAGGGCGGCACCGTCGGTGCGCGCCGACTGGATGTACCGCTGGGTGTCGGACGTGCCCGGTGCCTTCACCGTCAGGGCGCCGCGCGGGTAGTAGCGGCGGTCGAGCCGGATGTCCACGCGCTCGAAGACGGGCGTGGAAAGGCCCCAGGTGTCCGTTCCCGGCTGGACGGGGAAGACGCCGATCGAGGACAGCACGTTCCACGCGGACATCGTGCCGAGGTCGTCGTTGCCCGTCATGCCGGTCGGGGCGTCCGTGAAGAGGGTGAGCGCGGCGTGCACCACGTCCGTCGTCTTCCAGGGCTGGCCGGTCGACAGGTAGGTGTAGGGGGCGATGAGGTCGGGCTCGTTCTGCGGGTTGTACTTGTCGGCGTTGTAGTAGTCGTAAGGACCGTTCACCCACACCTCGCGGGCGGTCCTGGCCGGATCCTTCAGGAGCTGCTCGTACGCGAAGAAGGAGTCGAGCCGCTCGCCCGCCGCCTTCTTGCCGCCGATCAGGCCGACCATGCCGGGCAGGTCCTGCGGCACCAGCCACTGGTACTGCCAGGACGTGCCCTCGTGGAAACCCTCGCTCTTGGCCGGATCGGCGGGCCCGGTGAAGGCCCCCGCGGCATCGCGCGCACGGAAGAAGCCGGTCGAGCCGTCGAAGATCTTCCGGTAGTTCTGCGCCCGTGCCGCGTACCGCTTCGCGTCGTCCTCGTGCCCGAGGTCGCGCGCCATCTCGCCGAGCATCGCGTCGGAGAGCGCGTACTCCAGCGTCGCGGAGGCGCCGTGGTCGTAGTCGGAGTCACCGGGCTTGGCGTGCGGGCGGCCCTTGACGTACGGGGCGAATCCCTCGGCCAGGTACTCCTTGTTGGCCTCGCGCCCGACCGGCGCGGAGTCGGCGGGCGGCACGCCGTCCGCGTTCTTCTTCAGCGCCCGGTACGCCTCCTCCTCGTGCCCTTCGAGCAGGCCCTGCTGGTAGGCGTTGGTGAGGAACGGCGTGACCGGGTCGCCGGTCATGATGTTCGTCTCGACCGTGCCGTAGCCCCACTTGGGCAGCCAGCCGCTCTCCTCGTCGATCTTCAGGACGGAGAGCGCCATGTCACGGGACTCGCGCGGCGCGAGCAGCGCGAGGAGCTGCGCCTGGGTGCGGTAGGTGTCCCACAGCGACCAGTTCTGGTAGTACGTGAAGCCCTTGGCGCGATGGGTCTTCTGGTCCCAGCCCGTGTACCTGCCGTCGACGTCGCTGCCGATGTTCGGCGCGAGGAACGATCGGTACAGGGACGAGTAGAAGGTGCGGCGCACGGTCTCGCTGCCGCCCTTGGCCCGGACGTCGTCGAGCCGGTCCTCCCACGCGGCCCGCGCCGCCTTCGCCACGCGGTCGTACGAACGCCCGCCCTCCGCGCGGAGGTTGAGCGCCGCGCCCTTGGCGTCGACGTAGGAGAGCGCGGTCGTCGCCTCGACGGTGCGGTCCTTCGTGGTGTCGAAGCGGAGATAGGCGCCGTTGCGCTCCTCGCCCGCCGACGACTCCTTCGAGCCCGCCGTGACGGTGCCGCCCCGCCAGGTGCCCGACGCCTTGAAGGGCCGGTCGAAGCGGGTGAGCGTGTACAGCGTGTACGGCTTGGTGTCCTGGCAGAAGCCGCTGCCGGTGATGGCGGTGCGCACCGTGCGGCTGTCCAGGATCTCGACCTTGGTGCGCACGGTCTTGTGCAGCGACTGGCCCGCGTTGAGCAGGACGTTGGCCTTGTCCGTGGCGGGGAAGGTGTAGCGCTGCACGCCGGTGCGCTGGGTGGCGGTCAGCTCGGCGTCGATGCCGCTCTTGAGGCCGACCTGGTAGCGGCCCGGGCTCGCGCTCTCGTCGTCGTGGCTGAACTCGGCGGCGTACTTGGCGTAGTCGGTCTCCTTCACGTCACCGGTCGTGGGCAGCACCGGCAGATCACCGCCGAGCCCGCAGCCCACCCCGGACAGATGCACCGTGGAGAAGCCCCGGATGTGGGTGTCGGAGTGGTCGTATCCGGTGTTGTGCCCGGTGTCGGGCGAGAGCTGCACCATGCCGAAGGGGACGGCGGCGCCGGGATAGGTGTTGCCCTCGTTCTCGGTGCCGATGAACGGGTTGACCAGGTCGGTGAGGCGGCCGGAGCGCGGGGCGTCCGCCTCGGCCGACGGGATCGCGAGGGCGCCGCCGAGGAGCGCGGCCGTCAGCGCCACCGTTCCCGCGCCGCGCAGTCGTGGGATCCATCTCATGCGTGAGAACGCCTCCTTGGAGCTTCGGAGTTCTGGAGCCTGGGGTTTCGAAACCATTCGACAACGTTGTCAGGACACGCTTCGCGATCATTCTTGGGTCGCCCACGCGTACCCGTCAAGGGTCGTGCGCCGTACGGAAAGGGTCGTGCGCCGTACGGAGGAAAAGCCCCCGGTCCACCCGTGCGGCGGACCGGGGACGTCACCCTCAGGAGCTCGCGCAGCCCGGCACCGTGGCCTGCGACGCGTCGCGGATCAGCGCTTCGTGTGCCGCCTTCAGCCGCTTCACATCGGGCTTGACGACCTTGCGGTCGTAGGTGAGCAGACCGTTCAACTCGCCCTCCACGTCCGAGATCTGGGTGTAGACCGCGCCGTTGCCGCCCTTGCAGGCGAGCTTGCGCAGCTCGTCGAGCTTGGCGATGTAGTCGTCCGTGTACCGCGCCGGATCCACGTCGACATAGCTCTGCTGCACGGACCAGGCGTGTCCGGGCACCGCGAGCCCGAGGCCGCCGTACTCGCCGCTCACCAGGGCCCGTTCGCCGTCGGGACGCGGTGGCAGCGCGGGGCTCGGATAGCCGTGCTCGTCCATGATGTCCCCCGTGCCGCCGTCGGCCCCGAGGTTGAGCCCCGACATGTTGTTGACCAGGCGGGTCGGGTCCCAGGACTTGGCCTGTGCGGCGATGCGCCCCACGTCGTACTGGCCCCAGCCCTCGTTGAAGGTCACCCACATGATGATCGAGGGGTGGCTCGCGTGCTCGTCGATCAGCTGCTTCATCTCGTGCTCGTACTGGGCGCGGGCCGCCGTGCTCGGATTGCGGTCCGAGCGCATGGACGGCATGTCCTGCCAGACGAGCAGGCCCAGCTTGTCCGCCCAGTAGAACCAGCGGTCGGGCTCGACCTTGATGTGCTTGCGCACGGAGTTGAAGCCCATCTCCTTGTGCATCTTCAGGTCGTACGCGAGGGCCTCGTCGCTCGGCGCGGTGTGCAGCCCGTCGGGCCAGAAGCCCTGGTCGAGCGTGGCCATCATGAAGACGGGCTTGCCGTTGAGCACGGTGCGCGGGGTGCCGTTCACCTTCTCCACGGAGATGGAGCGCATCCCGAAGTAGCTGCGCACCCGATCGCGTCCGACGCTCACCTTCAGGTCGTAGAGGAACGGGTCGCTCGGTGACCACAGGCGCGGCTTGGCGATCTTCAGGGTGAGCGGGGCGCCGGTCCTGCCTCGCGCCTCGGCGACCTTCTTGCCGCCCGCGTACGCGGTGGCCGTGACGGGGACGCCGTCCCGAACTCCCTTGGTCTCGACGTCCAGTCGACCGCGCTCGACGTCCGGCGTGAGCTTCAGCGAGTCGACGTGGTCGATGGCGACCGGCTCCAGCCACACCGTCTGCCAGATGCCGGAGGAGGGCGTGTACCAGATGCCGCTGGGGTCCAGGCGCTGCTTGCCGACGGGCGGGTTCGCGCCGTCCGCCGCGTCGGTCGGGTCGTGCACGCCGACGATGAGTTCCTGGGTGCGCCCCGGCTTCAGCGCGTCGGTGACGTCGGCGCTGAACTTGTCGTAGCCGCCCTGGTGTTCGGCGACCTTCTCGCCGTTGACGTACACCTCGGACTGCCAGTCGACGGCGCCGAAGTTCAGCCTGAGCCGCTTGCCCTTGCCGACCTGCCAGTCGGCGGGAACGGTGAAGGTGCGGCGGTACCACATGCGGTCCTCGTGCCGCTGGATCCCGGAGAGCTGCGACTCCACGGGGTAGGGCACGAGGATCTTCTCCCCGAGCTGCTTGCCGAACGGGGGCTTCTCGCCCTTCTCGGCGGCCGCGAACTGCCAGGAGCCGTTGAGGTTCTGCCAGGTGTCGCGCTTCAACTGCGGCCGGGGGTACTCGCGGTGGGCGTTGCCGGGCGTGACGTCGTCGCCCCACTTCGTGCGCAGTTCGTACGTCGAGCGGTTCGGGCCGCTGCTCCAGAACGCGGCGACGGGCTTGCCGTCCGTGCCCGCGAGCCCGCCCTTGCCGTCGTAGCGCAGGTCGGCGGTGCCTCGGGCGGTGCCCTGCTTGTTGCCGACGACGGGTTCCTTGAGCCCTACCAGGAGCGCCTTCGGATCGTCCGGGTCCGCCTTGACGTCGCTCAGCGGCCACTTGGCCCCGCCGATGACGGCCTCGATGTGCGAGGCGAGTCCGGCCGGGGGCGGGGCGATCCGCTGGGCGAAGTCGAGCTTGAGGGTGCGGCCTTCCCTGCCCACCGTGGCGGCGGTCGCGCCGTCGTAGTCATAGCCGTCGGGGAGGCGGAACGCGGACTGCGGCACGGCCTTCTTGGCTCCGCCGGGTTCGGTCCAGCGCAGGTGGAGGTTGGAGCCTCCGTAGTGCTCGAAGTACTCGACCTTGATGTCGTAGCCCGTTCCCGCGCTCAACTGGACGGGGGCGGAGGTCTGTTCCTTGTCCCAGTCGTCGACCCAGTGGTCGATGGCGAGCTTCCCGTCGACCCAGAGGCGGAAGCCGTTGTCGCCGGTGATCGAGAAGGTGTGGGCGCCGGACTTCTCCGGGACGACCTTGCCGGTCCAGCGGACGGTGGCGTCGTCGGACTTGCCGGTGGCGAAGGAGAGGCGCGGTTCGAGGTTGTCGAAGTCGATGTTCGGGTCGAAGCCGGTGGCCTTGAGCTCGTGGAAGTCGAAGGCTCCGGGGGCGGACTGGGTGTAGTACTCGCCCTTCAGGCCGTGCACTTCGGGGGCTTCGTCGGCCGCCGTCGCGGCGGGCACGGCGGTGAGCCCCGCGAGGGCGAGGGCCAGGGTGAGCAGCAGGGCCAGTCGTGGGCTGACTCTCGGGCGTCTTCTGAGACGTCGTAGGCGCACGGATCCTCCTTGTCGAGGAAGGGTGGCGGCTCGCTTCGGGAAGCGCGGCGGGCTCGTACCGGGGAAGGGTGGCGGCTCGCCGTCGCAGTCGGTACAACGAATCTGTACAACGTTGGAAGGAACGGCAGTTGGCATGACAGCACGGCTCCGGCGTGCTGTCCAGGGTCACGGCAACCGCCCCGCTCTGCCGGGTGGTTCACGGACGCAGGGAGATCCAGTGCGGGTTAGCCTCAAGGACGTCGCGGAGCGTGCGGGCGTCTCGATCAAGACCGTCTCGAACGTGGTGAACAAGTATCAGCACGTCACCCCGGCGATGCGGGCCCGCGTGCAGGAGGCCATCGACGAGCTCGGCTACCGGCCGAACCTGACGGCGAGGCACCTGCGCAAGGGGCGTACGGGCATCATCGCGCTGGCCGTCCCCGAACTGGGAAATCCCTACTTCGCCGAGCTCGCGGGCGCCGTCATCGACGCGGCCGCCGAGCACGACTTCACCGTCCTTCTCGACCACACGCGCGGCGACCGCGAGCAGGAGGTCCTGGTCAGCCAGGGGTTTCGCACGCGGGTCATCGACGGCCTGATCCTCAGCCCGCTGGAGCTGGAGTCGGAGGACCTGCGGGGCCGCGAGGACGACGTGCCGCTCGTGCTGCTCGGCGAGCGCGAGTACGACCAGCCCTACGACCACATCGCGATCGACAACGTCGCCGCTGCCCGCACCGCGGTGCGTCACCTCATCGGCCGCGGCCGCACCAGCATCGCCTTCCTCGGCGCGCGCACCGACTCCGCGAACCGCCCCGCCCACCTCCGACTCGCTGGCTGGCGCGATGAGTTGACGGCCGCCGGGATCCCGGCGCCCGAGAGCCTGGTGGGCCCGGTCGGCGGCTGGGACCGGTGGGACGGGGCCAAGGCCATGGCGCGGATGCTGGACGCGGGGGTGCGGCCCGACGCCGTGTTCGCGTACAACGACCTGGTGGCGATCGGTGCGATGCGGGTGCTGCACGAGCGGGGCCTGCGGGTGCCGTGGGACGTGGCGGTGGTGGGCTTCGACGACATCGCGGAGGGCCAGTTCGGGGCGGTCACGCTCACCACCGTCGCGCCGGACAAGCGGGCCATCGCGCGGCTCGCTGTCGAGTCGCTGCTGCGCAGCCTGGCCACCCCCGGGGAACCCGGCGGACGCGAAATCACCGCGGAATTCCGCCTGGTGGAGCGCGAAAGCACCCTGGGGCGCCGCTGATCATCGCAGCAGCCCCCACTGCGCGGAGGGTTTACAGCCCACTTTCAACGATGTAAAAAGCTCCCCGTAACGCGAGTTGACCGCAAGTGCCGATCCTCCCGTGAGCGCTCTCAGTGCCGGGGCCGTGCCGTTTTGGGGACTCCATGAAGCCGATCATCCTCCGTACCTCGACCAGGACCCTGCTCGCCGTCGGCCTCGCCGCGAGCCTCGCCCTCACCGCCGGGTGCGCCAAGTCGGAGGACGACGCGTCCGACGACAAGAGCGCCGCGGGCGGCGAGGCGGGCCAGGCCGTCTCGGAGCAGGGCGGCAAGACCTGCGCGATAGGCGCCTACGGCGGAAAGAAGCTCGACCTCAAGGACGCGACGGTGGGCTTCGCGCAGTCCGAGAAAGAAGCCAACCCGTTCCGCATCGCCGAGACGGCGTCCCTCAAGGCCGAGGCCGACAAACGCGGCGTCAAACTGCTCACGGCCAACGCCCAGTCGCAGTTCTCCAAGCAGATCAGCGACGTCCAGGACCTCATCGCCAAGGGCGCCGACCTGCTGGTCATCGCGCCGCTGAACTCCGACGGCTGGGAGCCCGTGCTGCGCGCGGCGGGCGCCAAGCACATCCCGATCGTCACCGTCGACCGCAAGATCAACGCGACCGCCTGCAAGGACTACGTCTCGTTCATCGGCTCCGACTTCGTCGAACAGGGCAAGCGGGCGGCCGACCAGATGATCAGGACGACGGGCGGCAAGGGCAAGATCGCGATCCTCCTCGGCGCGGCGGGCAACAACGTCACGACCGAGCGCACCAAGGGTTTCGAGGACCGCGTCAAGGAGAAGGCGCCCGGCCTGAAGGTCGTCTTCAAGCAGACCGGCGAGTTCGCCCGCGAGAAGGGCCAGCAGGTCACCGAGCAGCTGATCCAGTCGAAGCCGGACATCACCGGGATCTACGCCGAGAACGACGAGATGGGCCTCGGCGCCGTCAACGCCCTCAAGGGCGCGGGCAAGAAGGCCGGTGACGTGAAGATCGTGACGATCGACGGCACCAAGGGCGCGGTGCGCGGCATCGTGGACGGCTGGATCGACGGCGTCATCGAGTCCAACCCCCGCTTCGGCCCCCTCGCCTTCCAGACCCTGGACGACTTCACGCGGGGCAAGAAGGTCGGCCAGGACATCGTCATCAAGGACAGCGCGTACACCAAGGACAACGCCAAGTCGGACCTGAACAAGGCGTACTGACATGCTGTCGGCCAAGTCCGTCTCCAAGACCTTCCCCGGCGTGCGCGCCCTGGACGAGGTCGACTTCACCGCACGCGCGGGCGAGGTGCACGCCCTCATCGGCGAGAACGGCGCGGGCAAGTCCACCCTGATCAAGGTCCTGACCGGCGTCTACACCCCGGACGCGGGCGAGCTGACGTACGACGGCGCCCCCGTCCGCTTCACGACCCCGCTCGACGCCCAGCACGCGGGCATCTCCACCATCTACCAGGAGGTCAACCTCGTTCCCCTGATGAGCGTGGCCCGCAACCTCTTCCTGGGCCGCGAGCCACGCGGCCGCCTCGGTCTGATCGACTTCGCCCGCATGCACCGCGACGCGACCGAGGCCCTGCGCGACCTGGGAGTCACCGTCGACGTCCGCCGCCCGCTGCGCGAACTGGGCGTCGGCGCCCAGCAGATGGTGGCCCTGGCCCGCGCGGCCTCGGTCGACGCACGCGTCGTGGTGATGGACGAGCCCACGTCCTCGCTCGAACCGCGCGAGGTACAGACCCTCTTCGGGGTGATCCGCACGCTCCGCGAACGCGGCATCGCGGTGATCTACGTGAGCCACCGCCTGGACGAGCTGTACGAGATATGCGACCGCGTCACCGTGCTGCGCGACGGCAAGGTGGTCCACACCGGCGCCCTGGCCGACCTGGACCGACTGCGCCTGGTGGCGCTGATGCTGGGCAGAGAGATCGAGACCGTACAGAAGGAGGGCCTGACGAGCTTCACGGGCACTCACGACACCGAGACCGAACCAGTCCTCACGGCAACCAACTTGACGGTTCGTCACCACCTCCACGACGTATCGATCACGATCCGGCCCGGGGAGGTGGTGGGCCTCGGCGGCCTGCTCGGCTCGGGCCGCAGCGAGACGGCGAAGGCGATCGCCGGAGCCCTGCCGGCCGATTCCGGCAGCGTCACGGTCGCGGGCGAGCGCGTGCGCACCGGCAGCACACCCGCCGCCATCCGGGCGGGCATCAGCCTGCTCCCCGAGGACCGCAAGGCCGAGGGCATCGTCCCCGGCCTCTCCGTCCGCGAGAACATCGCGCTTGCCGCGCTCCCCCGCCTGTCCCGCTTCGGCCTGGTGGACGAGAAGCGCATCGACGACCTGGTCGACACGTTCATCAGACGCCTGCGCATCAAGGCGTCGAGCCCGCACCAGAAGGTCGGCGAACTCTCCGGCGGCAACCAGCAGAAGGTCCTCCTGGCCCGCTGGCTGGCGATGCACCCCAAGGTCCTCCTCCTGGACGAGCCCACACGGGGCATCGACATCGGAGCGAAGGCCGAAGTCCAGGCACTCATCGACGAGTTGGCGGAACAGGGTCTGGGTGTCCTGCTCATCTCCTCGGACACCGAGGAATTGATCGAGGGATCGGATCGCGTGGTCGTGCTCAAGGACGGCGGGACAGTGGCGGAACTGACGGGCCCCGAGGTCACCGAACAGAACCTCCTGCGCGCCATAGCGACAACGGAGCTCGCATGACGACCGACCTGGCAACACCTCGCACGAAAGCCACGGACCAGGACCGCCTGCGACGTCAACTCCAAGACTACGGCGTCTACTACGGCGTAGCCGTCCTCCTCCTCGTCAACATCCTGTTCACCCCGCACTTCCTCTCCACCGAGAACTTCCGCACCCAGGCGGTCCAGGTGGCCCCCGTCCTGATCGTCGCCCTGGGCATGGCCCTGGCCATCGGCAGCGAGGGCGTCGACCTCTCCGTCGGCTCCGTCATGGCACTGTCGACCTCGCTCATCTCGCTCTACCTCGGCTACGGCATCTGGATCGCGCTGGCCGCCGCCGTACTGGGCGGCGCCGCCGTGGGCGTGGCGAACGGCGCGCTCGTCGCGTTCATCGGCGTACAGCCCATCGTCGCGACCCTCGCCCTGATGGTCGCGGGACGAGGAATCGCGCTGGTCCTCCTCCCCCAGCTCAAGGACGTCCACGACCCGAGCATGGCATCGCTCGGCTCGGGCGACCTCCTCGGCATCCCCTACCTCGTGCTGATCGCCGCGGCCCTGACCCTCCTCGTCGCCTTCGTCGTGCGCCGGACCACCTTCGGCCGCCAACTCCTCGCGATCGGCGACAGCCGCCCCGCGGCCCGCCTCGCTGGCCTCCCCGTACGCCGCGTCCTGATCCTCGTGTACGTCGCCTCCGGCACCCTCGCGGCCGTCGCGGGCGTCCTCGCCACCGCACGCCTGACCGCGAGCGACCCGACCTCGCTCGGCACCCTGATGGAACTCTCGGCGATCACCGCGGTCGTCGTCGGCGGCACCCCGCTGAGCGGCGGCCGCGTCCGCATCGGCGGCACCGTCGCGGGCGCGGTCCTCATCCAGTTGCTCACCGCCACGCTCATCAAGCACGACCTGCCCCCGTCATGGACACAGATCGCCCAGGCCGTGGTGATCGTCCTCGCCGTCTACGCGGCCCGCGAAAGGGGCAAGCGATGACCACCCACCCCACCCCGACGGACCCCGTGCCTCCCCCCTCGACGCCTCCCATCCCCTCCGCGCCCGCCCCGTCCTGGCAGGACGAGGCCACGGGCCCCACCCGCTCCGAGCGCCTGAGCGCCCTGGCCCAGCAGCACGGCGCGCTGGTCACGCTGGTCGTCGCCGTGTTCGCCGCGTGGCTGAGCTTCGACACGTTCCTGACGACCGACAACCTGAGCAACATGGCGGTGTCGTCCGCGTTCCTCGCGGTCGTCGCGCTCGGCATGACGTTCGTGATCGTCACCGGCGGCATCGACCTGTCGGTCGGCTCGCTGTTCGCGCTCGGCGGGGTCCTGGCCGCCTGGGGCTCGCGGTACGGAACGGCCGTGGCGCTGCTGCTCCCGCTCGCCGCGTGCGCCCTGATCGGCCTGGTCAACGGCCTGCTCATCGCCCGCTCCCGGCTCGCGCCTTTCATCGTGACGCTGGCGGCGATGCTCGGCGCGCGCGGCATCCTCCTGGCCGTCACGGACGAGGGTTCCCGGACGTACCTGGTGGACAAGGACTCGTTCTTCGCGAAGCTCGGCCAGGGCGAGGCGCTCGGCGTCGGCGTACCCGTGTGGATCACCCTCGCCCTGTTCGTCGCGGGCGCGGTGACGCTGCGGCGCAGCCGTTTCGGTCAGTACGTGTACGCGGTGGGCGGCAACGAGGACGCGGCGGCCCTGATGGGCGCGCCCGTGGCCCGTACGAAGATCGCGGTCTACACCCTGTCGGGCCTCTGCGCGGGCCTCGCGGGCGCGCTCAACGCGGCATGGCTGGTCTCCGGGGTGACGATCCTCGGCTCCGGGATGGAGCTGGAGGCGATCTCCGCGGTCGTCATCGGCGGCACGCTGCTCACCGGTGGATTCGGCTTCATCAGCGGGTCGTTGGTGGGGGTGCTGCTCCTGAAGGTGATCCAGAACGTGATCAACCAGATCGGCTCGCTGGACTCGGCGTACCAGCAGGTGGTCAGCGGCGGGTTCCTCGCGGTGGTGGTGATGGCGCAGACGTGGCTGGGCCGCAGACGGCGGGTGCTCTGAGCCGATCCCCCGCCCCCCGTTTCCCGCTTCAGGCAGGCACGATCTGGCCCTTCCCCAGCGCGATCACCCCGCCCTTGGAGACGGTGTAGAGCTCCTCGTCCCGCTCCGGATTGACCCCGATCGTCGCTCCCGGCGGTACGTCGACGTTCTTGTCGAGCACGGCGCCCCGCACCACCGCGCCGCGCCCCACCCGCACGTTGTCGTGGAGCACGGAGCCCTGTACGACCGCGCCCTCCTCGATGCTGACGCCGGGCGAGAGGACGGAGCGGGTGACCTGGCCGCGGATGACGCAGCCGGGGCTGACGATCGACTCCCCCGCGATGCCGCCCGCGCAGAACTTGGCGGGCGGGAGCCCTCCCGGGTGGGTGTAGATGGGCCAGCGGCGGTTGTCGAGGTTGAAGACGGGATGGTCGGAGATCAGGTCCATGTGGGCTTCGTAGTACGAGTCGAGGCTGCCGACGTCACGCCAGTAGCCGTGGTCGCGCGGGGTCTCCCCCGGCACGTGGTTCCCGTCGAAGTCGTACACCTGGGCGAGCCCGCGCTCGGTGAGCAGCGGCAGGATGGATCCGCCCATGTCGTGCGCGGAGTCCGGGTCCTCCGCGTCCTGCTGGAGGGCGTCGACGAGCGTCTTGGTGGTGAAGAGGTAGTTGCCCATGGAGGCGTAGACCTGGTTCGGCGCGCCGGGCAGGCCCGGCGGATCGGCGGGCTTCTCCAGGAAGCGCTCGACCTTCGTCCCGTCGCGCGCGGGCGTGATGACGCCGAAGGAGGAGGCGTCGGCACGCGGCACCCTGATCCCCGCGACGGTCACCGCGGCGCCGTTCTCGATGTGCTGCTTGAGCATCTGCCGCGGGTCCATGCGGTAGACGTGGTCGGCGCCGAACACCGCGATGTAGTCGGGCTGTTCGTCGTGGACGAGGTTGAGGGACTGCAGGATGGCGTCGGCGCTGCCCGAGTACCAGCGCGGCCCCAGACGCTGCTGGGCGGGCACGGGGGTGACGTAGTTGCCGAGCAGGCTGGACATCCGCCAGGTCGTCGTCACGTGCCGGTCCAGGGAGTGCGACTTGTACTGCGTCAGGACGCAGATGCGCAGGATGTCGCCGTTGACGAGGTTGGAGAGGACGAAGTCGACGAGGCGGTACGTCCCGCCGAACGTGACGGCCGGTTTGGCGCGGTCGGCGGTGAGCGGCATCAGCCGTTTGCCCTCCCCGCCCGCGAGCACGATTCCCAGCACCGAAGGTCCACCGCGCATCCCGGCCTCCTACTCGTGGGCTAACTCTCGGCGTGCAGGATCTCCTCGTACACCTCGACCGTGCGCCGGGCGACCGCGTCCCAGCCGAACTCCCTGACCACGTGGTAGCGCCCCGCGCCGCCCATCGCCGCGGCCCGCTCCGGGTCGGTGGCGACCCGGTTGAGGAGGAGCGCGAGGTCGTGCTCGAACGCCTCGGGGTCCTTGTGCTCATAGGGCACGAGTAGCCCCGTGGTGCCGTCCTGAACCACCTCGGGGATGCCGCCGACGCGCGAGGCGACGACGGCGGTGCCGCAGGCCATCGCCTCCAGGTTGACGATGCCGAGCGGTTCGTACACCGACGGACAGGCGAACACCGCCGCGTGGGTGAGGAGTTGGACGACGTCGGGGCGCGGCAGCATCTGCGGGATCCAGCGCACGCCCGCGCGGGAGCGGTCGAGCTCCTCGAAGAGCGTGCGGAACTCCGCGTCGATCTCCGGGGTGTCGGGCGCGCCGGCGCACAGCACGAGCTGTACGTCGCGGTCCAACTTCCGTGCGGCGCGCAGCAGGTGGGGGACGCCCTTCTGTCGAGTGATGCGGCCGACGAAGAGCACGTAGGGGCGGCCGGGGTCGATGCCGAGGCGCGCCAGGACGTCCGTGCCGGGGTCGGGCCGGTACAGGTCGGTGTCGATGCCGTTGTGGACGACGCGCACCTTGGTGGGGTCGATCCCCGGATAGCAGGCCAGGATGTCGTCGCGCATGGCGCCCGACACCGCGACGACGCCGTCCGCGGCCTCGACCGCCGTGCGTTCGGCCCAGCTCGACAGGGCGTAGCCACCGCCGAGCTGCTCCGCCTTCCAGGGGCGCAGGGGCTCCAGGGAGTGGCAGGTCACCACGTGCGGGATCCCGTGCAGGAGCTTGCCGACGTGACCTGCGAGATTGGCGTACCAGGTGTGGGAGTGGACGAGGTCGCGGCCGGTGAGGGCGGCGGCCATCGACAGGTCCACGGAGAAGGTGCGCAGCGCGTCGTTGGCGCCGTCGAGCGCGGGCCAGGCCCGGTGCCGCCGGACGCCTTCGGCCCCCTCGCCCTCTCCCCAGCAGTGCACCTCGACGTCGGCGAGTGAGCGCAACTCCCGTGCGAGGAACTCGACATGGACGCCCGCGCCGCCGTAGACATCGGGAGGGTACTCCCGGGTGAGCAGTCCCACTTTCACGTAGAACCCCCAGTCGTCCGCCTGATGTCGGGCGCGCCCCCTCATGGTCACCCAGACGACGCCCCGGGGGAAGACCGCTGCGGCGGCCGTTCGAAGCAACAGTCGCCGCACACTCCTCCGCCCGGGCAGCGGTAGTAGAGGCAGCAGCTGCGGCGCCGGAAGGCGGTGCCGCCGAGCGTGCCCGTGCCGCGCAGCGCGGGGTGGTCGAAGAGCGCGGCGGCGAGGTCGAGCGCCCGCTCCCCCACGTCGGCGCGGCCGGTGCGCGCCGCCCAGCCGTGCAGTTCGCGCGCGGCGCCCGCGAGCGCGGAGCCCGCGTTGCCCCACAGCAGCCCCGCGGAGATCCGGTACCTGGCGCGCAGCGCGGCCGACAGCGGCGCCAGGTGTCCGTGCTGCACGACGTCCCTGATCGTGCCGGGATCGCCGGGCAGCGGGCGCACCTCCGTCAGCCACAGGTCGTCGGGCGACGTGCCGTCGGCGTCCCAGCTCAGCAGCGCCGGGTCGAGGTCGGGCACGGCCCCGTACAGGGCGGCGGAGCCCAGCGTCACGGACCACAGGCGGGCCGCGAGACCGAGCTGGGCCACGGACACCGCGACGCGCTCCTCGGGCGCGCCGAGGCGCCGTCCGACCTTGTCGACGCGGAAGGCGAGGGGATCATCGCCGGGGCCCTCGGGGAGCGCCGTGCGGGCCGTTCCTACCAGCGGGTAAGGGGGTGTCGGTGCCGCTGCGTACACCTGCGCGAACGGAGCGGCACCCCTGACGGTCGGCGCGCCCTCGCGCAGGGCGAAGAAACCGCCGACGGAGCCGAGTTCTGCCAGGTCGATGTGGGTGGTCACGGGATCAGTACAGCAAGTCACGGCGCGCCACCGGCCTCCGGGTCCGCGACTTCCGTCCCTAGGGGCTACCCCCTCCAGGGGAGGAGGGGACCTGGTCGTACTCCATCGGTAGTAGGACCCAATGCGTGCTCAGGTACGACGACGCGGGGCGCTTCGCGAGGCATCGTTGTAACCATGGAAGCCGACCGTTCGTCCCGCCGGGATCACCGCGCGTACCGCACACCGCGGAGCACCTCATGAGTGCGCTCGCGCTGTCCGTGGCGCTCTCCCTCGTCTCCGCCGTGGCGTACGCGGGCGGTGCGATCCTCCAGGAGCGCGTGGCGACGTCCACGCCGGACCGGCGGTACGCGCCGCTGCGCCGCGGTGTCTGGTGGACCGCGATCGGCCTCAACGGCCTGGGCGCGCTGCTGCACGTGGTGGCCCTCGCCTACGGACCGCTCAGCCTGGTGCAGCCGCTGGGCGCCCTGACCATCGTCTTCGCCCTGCCGATGGCGGCACTCTTCGTCGGCAGGAAGGCCGGGGCCACCGCGTGGCGCGGCGCGATCATGGCGACGGTGGGCCTCGCGGGACTGCTCTCCCTGACCTCGGCCTCCGGCTCGGGGAGCCTGGACGCGGCCGAGCGCATGATGCTCGCGCTCATCACCGGCGGCGGCGTGCTGGCCCTGATGGTGGCCGCGCACGCGGCGCACCGTCACCCGGTGGTGCGCAGCGTGCTCCTGGCCTGCGCGGCCGGTGCGGCGTTCGGCATCGCCTCGGTGTTCACCAAGACCGTGGCGGTCGACTGGGACCGGGACGTCGCGCTGGTCGAGCAGCTCCCGAGCCTCGGTGTGATCGCGGTGCTCGCGGCGGCCGGTGTGCTGATCTCGCAGGCGTCCTACCGGGGCGCGGGACTCGCGGCGCCGCTGTCGACGGTGACGGTCGTCAACCCGGTCGTCGCCGCGGCCGTCGGTCTCACACTGTTCGGTGAATCCTTCCGCTACGGCACCGCGGGCACCGTCATCGCGCTCGGCTGCGGGGTCGTCGCCGCGGGCGGCCTGATCCTGCTGACCACGGAGCGGCTCGGGGACACCGCGGCGGTACGGAGCGTGACGGTGGCCGAGGGCCCCGTGACGGCGCCGGAGACCACGCCCGTGACCGCGCGGGACGCGGCGCCCACGGCCACCGCGGACACCGTGCCGATACGGGCCGCCGACACCGGTGAGGGCACCTCGCAGGAGGCTCCCGGCCGGGCATCGGCGCCCGTGCCGAGGCCGCCGGCGGAGAGCCGCCCGCTGCCCGCGCTCCCGGCACAGCACGCCACGATCCGCACGCGCCGCGGGACCGTGCCCCGGTACCCGCTGCACAAGGGGCAGCGGATCGGGTCCTGACCCTCGGGCACCCGGGCGGCCGGAACCACGTCAGATGCGCACGCCCCGCGCCCGCAGATACGCCAGCGGGTCGATGTCGGAACCGAAGCCGGGCCCCGTCCGCACCTCGAAGTGCAGATGCGGGCCCGTGCTGTTGCCGGTGGATCCGGAGCGCGCGATGCGCTGCCCGGCGCCCACCTTCTGACCGGCCTTCACGGAGAGCGCGGAGAGGTGGCCGTACTGGCTGTACTTGCCGTCCGCGTGCCGGATGACCACCTGGTAGCCGTAACTGCCGCCCCAGCCCGCGGAGACGACGTGGCCCGCGGCGACCGACTTCACCGAAGTGCCGGTGCTCACGGGGAAGTCGACGCCCGTGTGGTAGCCCTTCGACCAGGAGCCGCCCGCCGCGCGGTAGGGCGTGCTGGGGGAGGCGGCCACGGGGGCGAAGGCGGCGGCCGAAGTGGCGGGCCTGGCCTGCTCCTTGTGCCTCTCCTTCGGCTTCTCCTTGGGCGCTTGCCTGGGCTTCTCCTTGGCCTTCTCCCGAGCGGCGTCCTTGGCCCGTTCCTTGGCCCGTTCCTTGGCCCGCTCCTTGGCCGCGGCCTCCTTCTTCGCCTCGGCCCGGCGCTGCTCGGCCTTCTCCCGCTCACGTGCCGTGCCGTCGGACGCGGGCCGCTTGCCGTGGCCGTGCACGGAGAGCCGCTGCCCGGGGGTGATCAGGTCGGGGTCGCCGCCGATGACGCGGCGGTTCGTGTCGTAGAGCTGCTGCCAGCCGCCCCTGACCCGCCGGTCGGTGGCGATCCCCGAGAGGGTGTCGCCGCGCACCACCGTGTACATCTCGGCGCTGCCCGCCGCGGACTGCGGGGTCACCTCCGGCTTGACGTCCCTGACGTCACGCTTCGGCTTCGCCTTCTTCGGCGCGACGACGGGGGCCGCGTCCGGGGTCACGTCCGGGGTGCCGCCGCCGCGCGTCAGCCCGGCCTTGCCCGAGCAGACCGGCCAGGCGCCGGGGCCCTGCGCGTCGAGGACCTTCTCGGCGACGGCGATCTGCTGGGCCTTGGTGGCCCGGTCCGCGCGCGAGGCGTAGGCCGTGCCGCCGTACGCCTCCCACGTGGACTGCGTGAACTGGAGCCCGCCGTAGTAGCCGTTGCCGGTGTTGATGCTCCAGTTGTTGGTGGACTCGCAGGCCGCGACCTTGTTCCAGGTGTCGACGTCGGCGGCGCCCGCGGTGCCCGCGACGGTCAGCGGGAGCGCCATGCCCGCGCCGCCCGCCGTGACGGTCAGCGACGCGCGGTTGATGCGGTTCGGCTGGTACCGGCGGTGCCGACCACGTACGGCCATGGGAGCCCCCTCAGACACACGTCATCACGGATTGCACACCTCGGACACACGACAAGCCCGCAAGCTAGCGGGTCCCACCGAGGGCTGACAAGACCGTGACACGGGACTGGAGTTGAACAGCTCACTGCCTCAAGTGGTCGGACAGCCACCGCAGTTGCACTCCCTGCTGGTAGGGGCCGCCGCCCTCGTGATCGTTGAAGGAATACACCTCCATCGAACGCTCCCGCCCCGCGTACGCGTTGAAGGCGGCGAACACCGTCGACGGCGGGCACGTCATGTCCTGCAGCGCCGCGGAGAACAGCGCGGGCGCCCGGCCCCGGGTGGCGAAGTGCACGCCGTCGAAGTACGACAAGGTCTGGAAGACCCGCTCCTCACCGCCCCTGCGCGCCTTCAGGTAGAGCCCGATCTCGCTGTACGGAGGCCGGTCGGTGAGGGTGGCCGCACGCGGGAAGTCGCAGAGGAACGGCACGTCGGGCGCGATGGCGGTGAGGTCGGGGACGAGTCCGGCGACCGCGAGGGTGATCCCGCCGCCCTGACTCGCGCCGAGCGCGGCGATCCGCCCGGCGTCCACCAGGGGGTGGGCGCGGACCGCCTCCACCGCCCGCACCGCGTCGACGAAGACGCGCCGGTAGTAGTACGCGTGCGGGTCCTCGATGCCACGGGTGAGATACCCGGGGTGCGCGGGCCCGCTGCCCACCGGATCGGGGGTGTCACCCTGCGCCCATCCCCCGCTGCCCTGCCCCCTGGTGTCCATCACGAAGTGCGCGAACCCGGCGGCGGCCCACAGCAGGTGCATGTGCGCGAGGCCACGCCCGCCTCCGTAGCCGATGTACTCGACGACGGCGGGCAACGGCTCGTCGGCCGTGGCCCCCGCGGGCAGAACCAGCCATCCCTTGATCGGATGCCCGCCGAAACCCGCATACGTCACATCGAACACACTCACACCCGGCAGGGGCAGCCGCACGGGCTCGAAGCGGGCGTCGAGGTCGAACTGGCGCGCTTCGAGGAGGCTCTTCTCCCAGAAGGCGTCGAAGTCGTCGGGCTCGGTCAACTCGGGCCGGTAGCGGCGTAGTTCGTCGAGAGGCAGGTCGAAATGGGGCACGGGCGGCTCCTCCTCGGTACGTGGACTCGGACGAGCCACGCTACGCCGGGAGCGCGCCACGGGTCACGGGCGATTCGGCGGGGGGCGGGGGCGGGGGCGGGCGGGACCGATCCCCGCCCGCCCCCGAAAGGTGTCGGCAACACCTCAGGAATCAGGAAATGGGCCCCGGCTGCGGCTCCGGCGTCGGCTCGGGACCCGGCGGCTGCGGGATCGGCGACGGCTCGGGCGAGGGCAGCGGCTCGGGCCTCGGCACGGGATCCGGATCGGGGAACGGCCGGTCCGGGTCCGGCAGCGGCTTCGGCGGCGCGGGATCGGGATACGGATGGGTCATTGCGGTCCTCCAGCCAGTGGTTCAGTCGGCTTCACCCCCGCGTACCCGAGGCCCCCGCTCCCAAGCCTTCCATCATTCGACCGAGCCCGCGCGGGCGGACGCGGTCCGAACCAGGCCACGCCCGTGCCATCGGCATCGGCAGAACCCTCACACCAGCCGCGCCGCCGCCGAGAACCCGGGCCCGGGGCTGGAGAGCACGGGCGCCCCCGCTCCCCCGCCGCCCGCACGAGGTCCTCCGCCACCGCCATCGACGCCTGCGCGAGCACGATCGCGTCGGCGCCGTCGACCGCCGCGACGGCCTGCGCAATCGAACGCGCGTACCCATCGGTATCGCCCGCCTCGAACAGGTCCCAGGCGCCCTCCACCAGGACGGGACGCACCTCAGCGGTACGCCCGGCGCGCCGCGCCTCCTCCTCGACGAGTGCCACGGTGGGACCCAGCGTGGACTCCACCGTGGCAAGGACGACGATCCGCCGCCCCGCCGCGACCGCCTCCGCGGCCATGGGCCGGTCGACGCGCAGCACGGGAAGGCCGTCCGCACCCACGGTCTCGGCGACACCGCCGATGGTGGAGCAGGTACAGAGCACGGCGCCCGCACCGTCCGCCACGGCCTGGTCGAGCGCGGCCCGCACGTCGGCGGCCACCGCGTCCGGGCCCTCCCGACGCGCGCGTTCGAGGAGCGACTCGTCCACGTAGTGCCGCAGTTCGAGCGCGGGACGGTGCGCGTCCCGCAGGGCGTCGAAGACCGGCACGTGCACCGGTGACGTGTGCAGAAGACCGAGCGTCACCATGCCGACGGGTCCGTCCTGACCTTGTCCAGGGCGGCCCTGAGCAGCGCGTCCGACGCGGCGGGCGCCTGGTCGGGGTGGCGCTCGGCCCACTTCGCGACGTACGGGCACAGGGGCACGACCGCGAAGCCCTCCCGCCCGGCGATGGCGTAGAGCTCGGTGGCCAGCGCCCCGGCGATGCCCTTGCCCTCGTGCGCGGAGTCCACTTCGGTGTGCACCGGCACGAGGGCGGCCTCGGGCTCGTCCAGCGTGAAGTAGACGACGTGACCGACGACTTCACCGCCCTCACGTGCTTCGAGCACACCCCGGGCCCGATCGTCCTTGATCTCGGTCATCGCACTCTCCTCACGCCGTGGGCGCCTCACAGGCTCAGCGGACTCCGCGCCTGCCCGTCGTCGCCGGGCACGGGCTCGGCCGGATCGGCACCCAGGGACACGATGCGGTTGCCCTCGTCGACGTGCACGACGCGGGGGCGCAGCGCCCGCGCCTCGGCGTCCTCGACCTGGGCGTAGCTGATGATGATCACCTTATCGCCGGGGTGCACGAGGTGCGCGGCCGCGCCGTTGATGCCGATGACACCGCTGCCGCGCTCGCCCTCGATGGTGTACGTCTCCAGACGCGCGCCATTGGTGATGTCGACGATGTGGACGAGCTCGCCCGGCAGCAGGTCGGCGGCGTCGAGGAGGTCGGCGTCGATGGTGACGGATCCCACGTAGTGCAGGTCGGCCTGGGTCACCGTGGCGCGATGGATCTTGGACTTGAACATGGTACGGAACATCGGAGTACTCCCACGAGCAGGCTCCCTGCCTGCCTTTTTGCAGGTCAAGGGCTAACTTCAGACGCTACATCGAGTCGCACGTTCGGGCAGCCATCGTGGCGACGGCTCAAGCCTACGCAGCGCCCCCGAAGAACGTCCGTGATCACCGTCACGCAGACATCTGGACGGCCGGAAAGCCCCTTTCCCGGCGGCCGTGCGCCCAAGAAGGCGTGTCACTCGCGTACTTGAGAGCACGCGGTCTTGCCCTGGCAGTGGGTTGCCCCAAAAATGCGCATGACAAAACCGAAGGACCTTCGGTCACACAGTCATCAGAGGGGAACCCCACATGAACAAGCCTCTCGTTGGTGCCGTCTTCACCGCGCTGCTCCTCGGCGCGACGGCGATACCCGCGTCCGCCGTGAGCAACGAGGCGCCGGTTTCCAGCAAAGGCACGGCCGCGGCGAGACCCGCCACGGCGCCCCAGGCGAAGGTGAAGGCGAAGGCTGTGACCTTCGCGGGTACCGTGGCGCTGAGCAACTGCTCGGGCTCCCTGGTGCGCGTGCCCAGCTCGCAGCCCACGGACAAGGCGCTCGTGCTCTCCAACGGCCACTGCCTGGAGACAGGCTTCCCCAGTGCCGGGCAGGTCATCGTCAACCGGGCCTCGAGCCGTAGCTTCACGCTCCTGAACGCCAGCGGCGGCAGCCTCGGCACCGTGCGCGCCAGCAAGATCGCGTACGGCACGATGACCGACACCGACGTCTCCGTGTACGAACTGACCAGCACCTACAGCGACATCGAGAGCCGCTACGGCATCAAGGCCCTCGACCTGGACGCCGCGCACCCGCAGACGGGCCGGGCCATCACGGTCGCCTCCGGCTACTGGAAGCGGATGTACCGGTGCAACACGGACGGCTTCGCGTACCGCCTGAAGGAAGGCCAGTGGACCTGGAAGGACTCGCTCCGCTACACCCAGCCCTGCCAGGTCATCGGCGGCACCTCGGGATCGCCGGTGATCGACGACGCCACCGGCAAGGTCGTCGCCGTCAACAACACCATCAATGAGAGCGGCCAGCGCTGCACGGACAACAACCCGTGCGAGGTCGACGAGAACGGCAAGGTCACCGTCCGGCCCAGCATCGGCTACGCCCAGCAGACCTACATCATCGTTCCCTGCGTCGGCGCCGGCAACAAGATCGACCTGAACCGCCCCGGCTGCACCCTGCCCAAGCCCGCCCTGGCGCAGAAGCACCGCTCGCCCGCCGGCACGAAGTAGCAGGTCCGCTCGCCAAGGCCGCCCTGGCGACCGCACATGAGTGAGGGCTCCCGGAACCCGAGCGGTCCGGGAGCCCTCTTCCATGCTGCCCGGCGCCCGAACTCCGTTAGGGAGGCGGACTTTGATGGCCCGTCACGCGACCACCCCTGAGAGACACATGCTAGTTAGGCTAACCTAACTTGGAGTGAGAGAAAGGTTCGTACGGCACGACCGAGGAGTGCACATGGGAAACCTCAGCGGCAAGGTCGCCCTGGTCACCGGCGCCAGCCGGGGCATCGGGCGGGGCATCGCCGAACGCCTGGCCCACGACGGCGCCCTGGTCGCCGTGCACTACGGCAGGAACGAGAAGGCCGCCAAGGAGACCGCCGCGGCCATCGCCGAGGCCGGCGGCCGCGCCTTCGTCGTGCGCGCCGAACTAGGCGTACCCGGAGACGTGGACACGCTCACGGACGGCCTGGACGCCGCCCTGCACTCGTACGGCGAGTCGGCGATCGACATCCTCGTCCACAACGCGGGGCTCAACATCATGGGGCGGCCGATCGAGATCCTCACCCCCGAGGAGTTCGACCGGATGGTCGCGGTCAACGTGAAGGCGCCGTTCTTCCTCACCCAGCGGCTCTTGCCGCGGCTGCGCGACGGCGGCCGGATCATCAACATCTCGTCCGTCTCCACCCGCGCCGCATCGGCCCACGGCATCGGGTATCCGCTCACCAAGGGCGCGCTCGACGTGTTCAGCCACACGTTGGCCAAACACCTCGGACCGCGCGGCATCACCGTCAACTCCGTCGCGGTCGGCTACACCCACACCGACATGACCGCCTCGGCGCTGGCCGACCCGGCGCACCTGGAGCACACCATCGGCCTGACCGCCCTCGGCCGGGTCGGCGAGGTCCCGGACATCGCCGACGCGGTCGCCTTCCTCGCGTCGGACGACGCGCGCTGGATCACCGGCGCCAAGGTCGACGTCACGGGCGGCGCCAACCTGTGACCGCCCGCGCCGGACGGTTGCCAGCGGGGCGCGCGTTCACCACACGCGGGAGGTGCTTGCGAGGACTGGCACGGGCAGCGGCACTCCACCATGGGCCGCGCCGGGGCAGATCGTCGGTGGCGAGCGCGGCTGCGATGACGCTGACTTCGACGTGGCCAGCGTCCTTGCCGGGCAGTGGCCCCTTGACCACGTCCTGGCCGAGACCGCACCCGACGTGCCTGTCCGTGTGAACGCCGGGCCGTGCGGGATCTCCCCGCTGCATGTCGCCCGCGACGCCACGACGCTCCACGGATCGTGGGACATGGCCGACTTCGCGCAGCACGCCCGCTCCCTGAGCCCGCGTGAGGTTGCCCGGCTGCTCATCTACCGCCCCCGCTACAGCACGGAGACGGTCTTCACCGGCATTCAGCGCGCCACCGAGCGAGCCACCACGATCTTCGGCGGTCACCTGCACCTGCACTACCCCGAACCCGCGCTGCACAGCGGCCCACGCGAACCGGCCAAGGAAGCTGATGCCCTGGGCGCGTTCGTCGCCGCCATGGACGACGCCCTGGACTCTCCCGCCCCATGAACCCGGCCACCACGGTCTCTCCCCCCCTCACCGGTTGTTTCGACTCCGGAACCATCGCCGCCCGCGCCGCCGAATGCCTGGGCGGCCAGTACGCGACATCCACCCTCTTGATCGCCGGACCCGGCTTCGACACAGGCCGGCTGACGGCCGATCAGTTGCGGCGGATCCGCCTCGATCCCTCCGAACACGACATGTGGGCCGTCCACGACATGGCCCAGTGGAGGGAGTTGATGCCTCAGCACGCACACCTGAACCGCATCCCACCCTCCCAGGAGGCACCGTGCCCACCGAGGACGTCAACGCCCACGCCTGGACCGTCTACGGCCAACGCCACCCCCTCACGGCGTGGCGTCCCGACCTGCCCATCGACCACACGCCCGCGCACTTCACCCCCTCCACCTCCTTCACCCCCTTCGCCCACGGCACAGCGGCGGGCGGCCGGACGTGACACCCGCAGAAGCGAGCCTGTGGCGCCACCGCGACTTCCGCCTGTACTGGACGGGCCAGGCCAGCGACGTACTGGGTTCCTCCCTCAGCTCGGTCGCCATCCCTCTGGTCGCGGTCGTGAGCCTGCACGCCACGACGTGGGAGGCCGCCGTCCTGGCGGCCGTGCAGAAGACGCCACCGCTGCTGTTCTCGCTGCCGGCCGGTGCCTGGTGCGACCGCGTGCGGAAACGCCCCCCGATGATGGTGACGAGCCTGATCTGCGCGCTAGCCATGGGGTCCATTCCGCTTGCCGCTTCGTACGCCACCCTGACCTTCACGCACCTGTGGGTCGCGGCGTTCGTGGTCGGCTCCTGTCACGTGGTCGGCTCGGCCGCGAGCCTGTCCTACATTCCACAACTCCTGCCCTCCCACCGGCTCATGGAGGCCAACGCCAAGCTGGCGAGTGCCAACACGCTGGCCGACATCGGCGGCCCGGCCCTCGCCGGAGTGCTCATCGGCGTGATCGGCGCCGCCCGCGCGGTCGCCGCGGACGCGCTCACCTACCTCGTCACCGCCTGGTGCACCCTGCGCATCCGCGCCCCCGAGACCATGACCGAACAGCCCACCACCGAGCGGAGCCTGCGCGACGAGATCCGGGCCGGCCTCGCCTACACCTGGCGCCACCCCGTCATCGGCCCGCTCGTGACCACGAACGCGATCGTCTCCACCGTCCTGGCCGGAACCAACGCGATCTGGGTGGTCTATCTGATCCGCGAACTGCACTGGTCACCACAGGCGTTCGCGCTCGTGATGAGCGTCGGCGCGAGCGGAGGCTTCCTCGCCTCCCTCACCACCCCGCGCCTCACCACCCGCCATGGCGCCGGCCCTGTCATGATCACAGCCCTCGTCCTCACACCGACCGGCCAGATACCGCTCCTCGTGGCTCACCCCGGCCTGACCGGCCAACTCACCATCGGATGCGGTCTGTTCCTCCAACTCTTCGGCGCGGTCACGCACGGCCTGACCCAGCGCACCGTCCGCCAGCAAGCCTGCGCGCCCGACATGCAAGGCCGCATGCAGGCGACCGGACAGTGGACGGCGTTCGGGCTGCGCCCCTTCTCCGCGCTCCTCGCGGGCTACGCCGCCACCACCCTGGGCCTGCACACCACCTTGCTCATCGGCGCCTGCCTGCTCGTCCTGCCGCCACTACGCCTCGCCCTCACCCCGATCCGCACCTTGCACGTCGCCGCCCCATGACGAGGACGTCGCCGCGGTGTACGACGTACGACATACGACTCGGACCGGCCCGGCCCGGCCCGGCCCGGGGGCGTGATCGGATACTGATCCGCTTTGCCCCTCGCGCGTCAGTCCGGCAGCCAGTGCAGCTCGTGCGACAGGGTTTTGGCGACGGCCCGGATGCGGCGGTGCAGCGGCGACTGCTCGCGTGGGAGGACCAGGTGGATCGTCAGGCCGGGCGCGCCTCGCAGCGGTCGCCAGGTGAGACCGGCCGGTTGTGCCGTGGCGGCGGCTTCTCCGGCGGGGGCGAGGGTGACCCCGTCGCGCAGGTCGCGCTGCGACATGTCGAAAGAGACCGCGGGCGTGTGGAACCGGGGGTGTGGTCGGATGTCTCGGAACAGCGCGGACAGCTGATCATGGATGACGGGGTTGGCCGTACGGTCCGGGAGTCGCAGCGGATACGCGGCCGCGTCGGCGATCTCGATCTCCGGGTGTTCGGCCAGCGGATGGTGCTGCGCCAGCTGGACGCCGATGCGCGCTCGCCGCAGCAGGAACCGGCGCACATCACGGCCCGGTTGTTCACCGCGGGTGATCCCGGCATCGATGCGGCCTTCGGCGACCGCAGGGGAGATCTCCGGTGTCGCCATCGGGACCGCGCCGACCTCGAGTCCGCCGGCGCCGCGCATCAGCCTGTCCACCAGGGCCGGTACCGTCTCGGCCCCGGTGCTGAGGCTGTATCCGATGCGGAGCGTGCCCAATTCACCGGCCGCCGCGCTCCGGGCGGTGTCCCACGCCCGGTCCAGCGCCGCCAGCGCGGGCGGCGCGGACTCGGCCAAAGCCGCACCGGCCGCGGTCAATACGACGCTACGGGTGTTGCGGACCAGCAGTGCCGTACCGAGTTCCGTCTCCAATCGGCGCATCCGGGCGCTGAGTGCGGGCTGTGCGATTCCGATGTGTGCGGCCGCGCGGGTGAAGTTCAACTCCTGCGCCAGCACCAGAAAGTACCGCAGGCTCACCGTGTCCGGCGCCACGTGCCCTCCCCGCCGATTGATAACGATCCGTTCTGAGTCTATTGCGTACCGGTCTTTCCCTCGGCCGCACATCAAGCCCTAGCCTGCGCATGCCGGGATCGATCGATCCGAGTGTCCATGCGAAGTCGGCCGTGTCCGGCCGAACACAGGAGGTTGCCGTGGCCAAGGGCTACTGGGTCAGTGTCTACCCCGCCGTTTCCGACCCTGAGGGGCTGGCTGCCTACGACGAGCTGGCCGGTCCGGCGGTCCAGGCCGGGGGCGGTCGCACCCTGTCCCGGATCCCGTCCCGTGGCGGTCGCGTCGTCGCCCACGAGGCCGGAATCACGCAACGCGTCGTTCTGGTCGAGTTCGACAGCTTCGAACAGGCCGTCGCGGCATACGAGAGCGAGGCGTACCAGAATGCGCTGGTCGCCCTCCCCGACGGCGTCGAGCGCGACTTCCGCATCGTCGACGGCATGCACTGACCGGCGGGCCCAGCCGTCGCTGACCATCCGTAAGTCGACCGCTCAGGGCCTGTCCGACAGGTCGGGAGCGCGCATCGGGTTCTGACTCGTCCAAGGGTGCCGAGGCGCGCCATCTGCACCGCACGCCCCTCTGGCCCGGCGGGTCGAGAACCTTCATTCACCTTCATTTCGCGGCGAACGCTCCCCATACTTGGCCCTGTTACGGGGGGGGAGGCGCATGGATACGGCAGGGTTGGCGTCAGCGGCGGTACAACTCGTCGTGGCCGCGGTCACGGGCGCGGGAACCGCGATCGGCACAGAAACGGTGCAGGCGGTGTCCGGCCTGGTGCGGGAGCGCCTGGGCGACTCGGAGCAGGGCCAGGCCGCGCTGACAGGGCTGGGCCAAACCCCCGATGACTCGACAGCGGCTGACCGGCTCCGCGTCGCGCTGCGGGCCGCGCTCGAGGAGGACCCGACATTCGCACAAGGGCTGAACGCCCTCTTGGAAGTGCCGTCGCGTCCCCCGAGCCACCGGCGCCCGCCGGAAGTGTGGTCATCGGGAGCGGCAACCGGTTGCGCGGCAACAACATCTCCGTCGGCCCGTTGACGATCTCGAACACTCGAGGCGGCCCGGGCACCCTGATGGTACTCATCGTCCTGGGGCTCGGGATCCTCGCGCTCGCCGTCTACGGCGGTGTGCGCGCGATCGGCGTGAACGACTCTCCCGCCGGGCCTGACACCACGACATCGCGGCAGGACACCGCCGGAGCAGACCACGCTCCCGAGACGTCCGCAAGCGGCACAGAGGGCCCGGACTCGGAGAACCCGCTGGCCGATGAGCAGCGCCGTCCGATCCTCAAGGATCGTGCCGTGGTGGCTTCAGTCCTTCCCGGGGTGGATGCCGTGCCCAGCGGCTGGACGAAGGAATCCGGCCCGAAGATCTTCAAGGGCTCCGCGGCACAGTGCCGGCCTACGCCACCTGACGCGCTGTTCTGTGGACGTGTCCAATACGAGGCCCCGGCGACGAACAACGGCTTCGTCTTCGATGTCTTCCCCTTCTCGAGCGTCGATGCCGCGAAATCGGCCTACCAGAAGGCGAAACAGGACAACCCTCCCTCCATGGCCCTGCCTGGCATCGGCGACGAGAGCCATGCCTTCGACAAACAAAAGGACTCATCGCATGACGTACGGGCCGCGGTCAGGGTCGGCAGCGTCGTGGTCGGATTCACCTACCGCCTCGATGCGGAGGAATGGAACAGGACATACGACAGCGACCATCTGGAGATCCTGACGCGCATGTTCACCCATCGGGTTCAGCAGGCGCTCGACGGCCGCACCCCCACCGCCCGCACATCTCTGTGACAGCACGTCACCGTCGATGCGGGCCGCGCGCGGATGGCTCAGGGACACGAGGTGCGAGAGGCAGGGCTGTCGGAGCACGGGCAAGGTGCCGGTGGCCGTGATGAGTCAGGTCCCACTCCACCGCCACCCCGGGTCGTAGTTGGCCCTGGGCTTGTTGGGGGCCAGTTCATGCAGCCCCAGCATCGCTCGCCGCGTCGAACGGCGGCACCGCCGCACGGCAGCACGGCCCCCGGCCGAGCCCCTCGGCTAGATGGTCCGGATCGACCCGCGCCCGGGTTGAATACACCGTGCCGCGCTGCTCCTCGGTCCACACCACGTCATCGGCCATGCGTGTTCTTCCACGATCGGATCGGGGGAGTGTCCCTTCAGTGCGCGACCCTGTCGCCGGTCGTCGCTGCAGTGGCATTGGTTCGGGGCAGGGACCTCTGGAGGAGGACACCGACCAGCAGGATGAGCCCTGCGTTGACGAGTTGCAGCACGTCGAGTACCGGTCCGGAGATGACATCGTTCAGGAACAGGTTGATCGTGAGTGGCAGGGAGCCGTTGACGACCAAGCCGACGCCGACGATGGCCAGGAGGCGCCCCACTCCGAACGTCGGTTCCCGGTGCTTAAGGAACACGTTGCCGACCCAGGCCGAGGCGGGCAGGAACATCACGACCGAAGTCAGCAGTCCCGGGTTGTACGTTCCGGTGACGAGCGCAGGGACGATGTGGAAGAAGCAGTTCACGATGACGAGGCTGTAGAACGCGAACCCCATCATCACGTACCTGCGTGCGAGCAGGGCGCAGATCACCGCCACGACCCAGGTCAGCCCGATGTTGACGAAGAGGTAGAACTCCGTCGGGATCGTGCAGTCGGGATAGGTGCCCAGGCCGAGCGTGGTGCACAGCGAGCCGGGGAAGGCGTGCCGGGCGCCGTCGGCGGCGATGCCGTACTCCTCGAAGATGTGGAACAGGTACATCACGACGGCGAGCCAGCCCAGGCAGGAGGGGTCCTTCCACCGGGAGAGAGTGTGGTCGCTGCGCAGCGCGTCGGTCGCCAGGAGGACGACCGTGAGGACGACGGCGGCGCCGAGGCCGATCCAGGCGAATTCGAGATCGAAAGTGGAGAACATGCCTTGAGGCGCCTTTCAGGGGGCTGGGTCTCGGACCCGTTGGTTCGGGGGCGGATCCGTCGCTGCGGCTGACCGGATCGGGCCGCATCCTGGCTCAACACAGCCGAGGCGGGCGGCCGTCCGAGGTCCTTCGCCTCGGCGGAACGCTGGGTCAGAGAATCGGGATGATGAACCCCAAGCAGTCGTCGACGTGACTCACCGGCTGTGTCTTGTCCGAGCCGCTCCATTCGATGAGTGCCGTGTCGATGGCTGCGGCGACAAGCGCAGCCAGGCAGGACCGCTCGCCTTCGGTGTAGGCCGTTCTCGAGTTGGAGCCGATGAAGGCGCTGACGACTTGAGCGAGGGGGTCTCGCCCATGGGCTCGCTTCACCTGCAGGCCAGGGTTGTCCCGTACGAGCTGAAGCCGTGTTCGGAGAATGCTCAGCTCGCTCTCCGGAAGGGTCAGCGCTGCCTCAATGGATGCTTTGAGCCTTGCCGAGACCGAACCCTGCTCCGGGGATTGTTCGAGTTGCGCGGAGAGCCGGGACGAAAGGTCGTCGAGTCCCTCCCAGACGATCTGTTGTTTCGTGGGGTAGAAGCGGGCCAGGCTGGACCGACTGATGCCTACAGCGGCTGCAATCTGCGCTGTACTGACCTCTTCGAACCCGCGTTCCTTGAGAAGGGCCAGTGCAGCGTCTCGCACATGGAAGCGGTCGATGTGAGCCGGCCGTCCCCTGCTGGCGGTCTGAGTCAAGGTTCCCTCCAGATTATAGAGCAGTGCCTCATTAACTCTATCCTCCCGCAGCGGCGACACGGCGGGCGGCGCCAGCGGGGCACCTGTCACCACCCACTACACCCCGGCGGTCCTGAAGCGCTCGCGCGCGGATCATCCATGCCCAGCCGTCGCCTGCGCAGGTCCAGCAGCTCTCGGGGTGGTCAATCCCGCCGGGCGGCGGCACAGGCCACCCAAGACGCAGACCGACACCCCTTCCTCATTATCGGACAGCGTGCTAAAAATGCTTCCGCAGGGCCGCGGCGAACACCGATCCGCATCTGCGGCTCGCGTCGCCAGAGCTGCGCCGAACGGCGTGAGGCCGCACGAGGTCGTTCGCATCAAGGTCAGGAGGCATCCGATGGAGAAGTCGCACGACCTTGCGGCGTGGGGCACGGACAAGCCGGCCGCGGCAGCGGCCAGGACTGCGACGTTCCGGATCCGGGACGAAAACCTGCCTGACATCGGTGCGCCGTCTCACTGGACGAAACCTGCACAAACAGAAATCTCAAGGGCTGGTGCGCGCTCGCCCGGCGGGCTCGCGTCACGGTGCACGCCATTCCCTCATGAAGTGAGCGACGTGGACAGGGTGGCTTAGCACGCACTCTCGCCTGCGCTCCTCCAGCTCACGAGTGTGCGGCACCCCGATGTCACCGTGACAGCGAGGTGTCGCACGCAGGAGGGCTCCCGGCCAAGTGATCGCCGGACGGGACCTCAGGCGGATTCCCCTCCGACCCCAATCCCCAGGAAAGCCATCGGCATGCGGTGGCTCGATGAAGCACACCCACGACCCGTCAGAAGGGACGGAGATGGACCATCTCATCGCGCACCTCGCGCACGTCGAAATCCTCACACCCAGGCTCCAGGAGAGCGTTGCGTTCTTCCATGACCTCGTCGGCATGGAGGTCGTCCTCGAACACGGCGATTCGGTCTTCCTCAGGACGTGGGGCAATTACCTCCCCTACGACCTGATCCTCACGCAGAACCCGACGACGGGTCTCGGCCACATCGGCTGGCGGGCCAAGAACGCCGAAGCCCTCGACCTCGCGGCACGTCGGCTCGGCGCGGACAACGGGGGTCTCGGCTGGCAGGAGTCGGCACCCTGGCAGGGAAAGGCGTATCTCTTCGTCGGGCCCAATGGCCAGAAGCAGAAGATCTTCTGGGAGGCCGAGCACTACCAGGCACCTGAGCACCTTGCCTCGCCGCTGCCCACCCGCCCGCAGCGCACCCCCGCCCGCGGAGTCGCCGCCCGCCATCTCGACCATGTGAACTTCCCCTCCGCAGACGTGCTCGGGGACGCGCAGTGGTATGAGAGGAACCTCGGCGTCTTCCTCACCGAATGGACGGAGGTGCCCGAGAAGGGCCTGGCCATCTTCGCGACCCTGTCCACCGGTTCGGCGTTCCAACTGGCCTTCCTGCGCGACGACTCCGGCCACCGAGGCCGGTTTCACCACTTCGCCCTGCAGGTCGACGAGCGCGCCGACGTCATCCGGGCCGCCGAGATCTTCCGCGAAGCCGGAACCCCGATCGAATGGGGCCCTGGACGCCATGGGCACGGGGAGTCCTTCTCGGTCTACGTGCGCGAACCCGGAGGAATGCGTCTGGAGATCGTCTCCCCCGGCCTCCAGCGCATCGCTCCGGACCACAAGCCGGTCAAGTGGGCTCCAACCCAGGGATCCGCCGACTTCTACCTCAGCAACCCCCTGCCGGAGGCATTCCTCGAAGTCCTGCCGGCCATCCCAACCACCGACCAACAAGCCTCCGCCATCGACGTGGCCGGACTCGGAAATCCCTGGGACAACACGTGAGATTCGCAAACGTCAACGGCCGCTCCACCCTCGTCACAGGGAGCGCCACCGGCATCGACCTGGCCCGTGCCACCGGGGACGAGAGCCTCGCCGATCCGCGCATCGCTCTCTCCCGGTGGGAGGAGGTCACCGAGCGGGCGAACGGGCTCGGTACCGGCTCGCCTTCCCCCGGGGCGACCGTCACCTGGAGCGAGAACGACCTCCTGTGCCCCTCACCGGCACCCGGGCAGATCCTGTGCATTGGCCTCAACTACGTGAGCCACGCGGTCGAATCCGGCCTCGCCATTCCCGACCACCCGTTCGTGTTCGCGAAATTCACGTCCTCCCTCGCGGCCCCATTCGGACCGGTCACGATCGCCAACGACACCATCGACTGGGAGGCAGAGGTTGTCGTCGTGATCGGCAAGACCGCCCACCGAGTCCCCGAGTCCGAGGCGTGGAGCCATGTCGCGGGTGTTACGGCCGGCCAGGACGTCTCCGACCGATCGGTGCAGAACCGGCTGGGGGTGAACAGCCAGCCCACCCTCGGCAAGTCCCGCCCCGGCTACGGACCGGCCGGGCCGTACATCGCCACACCGGACGAGTTCGGTGATCCGGATGACATCAGCATCAGCTGCACCATCAACGGTGAGACCGTCCAGAGCGGATCCACCAAGGACCTCATCTTCAGCATCCCGAAGGTGGTCTCCTACCTCTCCGACATCGTCGTCCTGCGGCCCGGAGACCTGATCTTCACCGGCACCCCCTCGGGGGTCGGCATCGGCCGCACGCCCCCGCGCTTCCTTAACGACGGAGACGTCCTCGAAACCACCGTCGACGGGGTCGGAACCATGCGCCACGAGGTGAGCGCCCGGCAGGTCGGTACGGCCGGAGCGAGGACCGCGAGCCAGCCGGGGAGCACGGAATGAACGAGGCATCGACCGACCTGGACGTCTGCATCGTCGGATACGGCCCGGTGGGCCAGACGCTGGCGGCCCTGCTCGGGCAGAAGGGGTGGAAGGTCGGGGTGTACGAGCGCTGGGAACTGCCGTACCCCCTTCCCAGGGCCGGGCACGTCGACGACGAGATCGTCCGCATCCTTCAGTCTCTCGGCGTCGCCGACCGGTTCGAGGCGCGGGCCGTCCCGGCCACCGAGTACGACTGGGTCGACGGCAACGGAGACCTCCTTTTCCAGATCGACTGGGGCAAGCCCACCAAGTCGTCCTGGAGATCCGACTACATCTTCTACCAGCCCGAACTCGAGGCCCTGCTGTCACAGGCGGCCGAAGCCCACGAGAACATCTGCGTCCACCGCGGCTGGGAAGCGGTCGGCCTCGAACAGCACGAGGACCGGGTGGAGGTGACCTTCCGCGGTGGAACGCAGGACGGACAGCGGTGGGAGCCCAACGGCGCCACCACGACGGTCCGTGCCCGCTACGTCATCGGTGCCGACGGAGCCAACTCGTTCGTCCGGAAGGCGGCTGGCATCACCTGGGACGACTTCGGATTCTCCGAGACGCTCTCCATCGTGGACGTCAGACTCCACGAACCGGACCGGGAGATCGCGATGCCCAGCTCCGGTCAGATGTGCGACCCCCAGCGTCCCGTGACCCTTTTCCGCTGGCTGGCCCGCGAGCACGCCCGGTGGGAGTTCATGCTGATGCCGGGAGAAGACCCCGCCGAACTCGTCAGTGAGACCAGCTGCTGGAGCAAGCTCGAACGCTGGGGCGTCACCCCCGAGAACGCGACGCTGATCCGTCGAACCCTCTACACCTTCAACTCTCTGGTCGCCCACGACTTCACCAGCGGCCGGGCCATCCTGGCCGGCGACGCCGCGCACCTCATGCCGCCGTTCCTGGGCCAGGGGATGTGCTCGGGAATCCGCGATGCCGCGAACCTCGCCTGGAAACTGGACCTGGTCCTGAAGGGCGCCACCTCGGACGACATTCTGGAGACGTATACACAGGAGCGACGAGCCCACGTATCCGAGATCACTCGGATCGCGATCGCGCTGGGCGCCATCCTGTGCGAAACCGACCCGGAGAAGGCGGCCGCGCGGGACGCCGAGATCCGTCGGCACGGACTGCCGCCCGTACCCCCGCTTCCGGCCCTGACGGCGGGCTTCCTCGACAAGGCCGACGCCGACTCCAGCACCCGCGGCCGGCTCGGAGTACAGGGCCTCATCGTCCACGAGGACACGGTCAAGCGGTTCGACGACGTGGCGGGATCGGGGTGGACGCTGTTCTGCGCCGACCGCTCCCTCGCCGAGGATGCTCGCCGGATCTGCAATGCGGTCTCCGGCTTCCTCACGATCAACGTGGTCTACATCTCCAAAGCCCCTGTGGAGTTCCCGGGCTCCTACGTCGACTTCGACGGCACGTACAAGGCGTGGTTCGCCTCCTCGAACGCTCAGGCGATCCTCGTACGCCCGGACTTCTACACCTACGGGCAGGCGACCACCTCCGCAGAGGTCGCCGACCTCCTCACCGCGATGATCAGCCGCCTGCGGAACCCTCTGAACGCCGCACCCAGTCTGTGCTGACGGCCTGACAGTTCCAGGGGACGGGGCCGGGACACCGCTCCGACGGAGACATCCAGCCGCTTGCGCATGCGGACGACAACCTCGGCGAAGGCGCCGGGCACCATGGAAGGAAGTGGGCGGACAGATGGACAAAGTGGTCACGTCGGCCGCGCAGGCCGTGGCGGACATCCCGGACGGGGCGTCCCTCGCGGTCGGCGGTTTCGGACTCAGCGGAGTACCAGCGGTCCTCATCAAGGCCCTCTACGACGAGGGCGTCACGGGCCTGGACGTGGTCTCCAACAACTGCGGGGCGATGGAGTCGGGCCTTGCTGTCCTGCTCGCCGCGGGCCGGATCGTCCGTGTCACCGGCAGCTACATCGGTGGCAACAAGGAGTTCGCCCGCCAGTACCTCGGCGGGGAGATAGAGCTCGAACTGATCCCGCAAGGCACGCTGGCCGAGCGGCTGCGCGCCGGCGGCTGCGGCATCCCCGCCTTCTACACCCCCGCCGGCGTCGGCACCCAGGTCGCTGACGGCGGACTGCCCTGGCGCTACGACGGCGGCGGCGGCGTGGCCGTGGCCTCCCCGGCCAAGGAGATCCGCGAGTTCGGGGACATGGAGTACGTCCTGGAGCGCGCCATCACCACCGACTTCGCCCTGCTACGGGCGGCCAAGGGCGACCGGCACGGCAACCTGGTCTTCAACAAGTCCTCCCGCAACTTCAACCCCTTGGCGGCCATGGCAGGCCGGATCACGATCGCCGAGGTCGAGGAGCTGGCCGAACCCGGCGAGATCGACCCCGACCAGGTCCACCTCCCAGGCATCTTCGTGCAGCGCGTGGTGGCGCTCACCCCCGAGCAAGCCACCGACAAGAAGATCGAGAAGGTCACCGCTATGTCCCGGGAGGTGCGGGCCTGATGGCCTGGACACGCGACGAGATGGCCGCACGCGCGGCCACCGAGCTGCGCGACGGCGAGTACGTCAACCTCGGAATCGGCCTGCCGACGCTGATCCCCAACCACCTGCCCGACGGCGTCCACGTCGTGCTGGAGTCGGAGAACGGCATCCTCGGCACCGGCCGATTCCCCTACGAGGACGAGGTGGACCCCGATCTGATCAACGCGGGCAAGGAGACGGTCACCGTGCTGCCCGGCGCCTCCTTCTTCGACTCCGCCCTGTCTTTCGGCATGATCCGCGGCGGACACATCGACGCCGCCGTGCTCGGCGCCATGCAGGTCTCCCAGAAAGGCGACCTCGCCAACTGGGCCATCCCCGGCACGATGGTGACCGGCATCGGCGGTGCCATGGACCTGGTGCACGGCGCCCGACGGGTCATCGTCACCATGTCCCACACCGCCAAGGACGGCAGCCCGAAAATCGTCGAGGAGTGCGACCTGCCCCTCACCGGCAAGGCCTGCGTCGACCGGATCATCACCGACCTCGGCGTCCTGGACGTCACCGAAGACGGCCTGGTCCTGGTCGAGACGGCGCCCGGCGTCACCACCGACGAGATCGTCGGCAGAACGCGCGCGAAGATCCACTGACAGCGCACCCCACCCTCGTCGTCGACACCGGCAGGACACGCGCCGAGGCGACGCCCATCACCACCTTCACAGCGGTCCGGTCCATGGCAGCCGACGACATCAACTACCCGCCCGCGGGCCTCCGGCGGTGGTGGCCGGGCGGTCAGCGGCGGCGACAAGGTCGGCAAAGCTCAGGGGCGTGCCCGGCGCCAGGGCTGCCGCGGATCCGGTCGGCGCTGCCGTGTCGAGGCCGTCGAGGGCCAGGTCGAGGTGGCGGTGGAGGAGGTCGCCGTCGGGGTCGAGGCGGTCCAGGCCGTCGGGCAGGGGGCGGGAGAGGCGGATCGAGAGCAGTACGAGGTCGCCCATGCCCACATCGCGGCGGAGCCGGCCGGACCGGTGCGCGGCTTCGATCAGGGTTTCGACGGTGCTCGCGGTGCTGGTACGGATGCGTACGAGCTCCTCGTCGACGACGAGACCTTCGAGCAGGACGAGAATGACCGCGCCCATCCGCAGGTCCGCCGCCGCGTGGACGAAGCGGCGTACGGCCGCGAAGGCGTCGTCGTCCACCGCGGCGGCCGCTTCGGCCGCGCTCTCCAGGCGGGCGAGCAGATCGCCGGTCAGGTCCCGGACGAGCGTCTCTCGGTCGGGGTAGCGCCGGTAGAGCGTGCCGGGCCCGACTCCGGCCCGGCGCACGATCAGGTCCAGGGGCGCGTCGAGGCCGCGCTCCAGGAAGACATCACGGGCCGCGTCGAGAATCCGTCGCCTGCTGCGTGCCGCGTCTGCCCGCACCATGTACCGCCTTCCATCGCCCACTCAACCGGAGAGTTCCTCTCCGTTATGCTACCGTCTTAGATGCGGAGAGATATTCTCCGCTTAAGGGTTCCACTCGAAGGGAGCACGTCATGAACGGCGAGCTGACTGTCCGGACCGTGATCGACGGCACTGAGTACACACAGGACGACATCCGCCGATGGGAACTGGACCGCGCCCGCGCCGCGCTCGCCCTGCTCAAGGACCGGATCGGCGACGAGGCGATGCGGGAACTGCTCGCCGAGGACCTCCGGGCGGCGGACGAGATCATGGCCCCGCTGCCGGACGCCTCGGGCGGCGCGTGGCGGTCCGCCGTGACCGAGATGGAGATCGGCGGGATCACCGCCGAGGAGTTCCTGACCTGGTGGCAGGGCCGGCTCGCGAGCGCCGACCGCACGGCGCTGCTCGCGGCCAACCCGGAGCACTACCTCGCCAACTCCGCCGACGGCGTGGTCGAGATCATCGAGACCATCGGCTCCGGGCCGCTGCGCTTCTTCCTCACCTTCCACGATGGTGTCGCGATCGAGGACGAGGGCCACGAGACCTACCCCGTGCGGATCGGCGGCACCGGACGGCTCACGGACGGCACCGAGATCTGTCGCGTCATGCACGAGTTCGGCGACGGCCCCCGCGGCCTGCGCATCCGCCTGACGATCCAGTTCCCCACGAGCGCTCCCGAGCACGTCTTCACCGGCCACCAGTGGCACTTCGCCTGCGAGTTCCTCAACTGGCTGGAGGCCGCGCACGCGGCTCGGTGACGACGGCTGAACGGCGGTGGGGAACCCTCGCGCTGCCGGGTTCCCCACCCCGCAGTCCTGCTGGCACGCACCACACATCATCAAGGTCGCCCCTCATGCGGACCAGAAAACCGCCCCCGAATCCAGACCCGCTCTCCTCCACGCCGTCTCTCCCGAAGCCCTCCTCGGCCTCTCCCCCGGTTCGGCCCGCCCTCACCGGCCCAGTGCCCGCGCTCGGCCCGCCCCGACACACCCTGCGCCGCGCCGCACACGAGTTCGGCCTCACCGCGGCGCTGCTCTTCCTCGTCGTCACCGCGATGCGATGGCTGCTCGCGCCCGACTCGCCCACGGCGATCGGGAACCCGGACCTCGCCCCGGTTGCCCTCGGCGCGCTCGTCGGCGTGCTGCTGACCGCGCTCATCCTGTCACCTTCCGGGCGGTACTCCGGCGGGCACCTGAACCCCGCCATCACCGTGGCCCTGTGGCTTCTCGGAGCCTTTCCCAGGCGGGCCGTCCTCCCCTACATCGCCGCCCAGGCGGCCGGATCGCTGGCCGGCACAGCGCTCGGCGGACTCCTCTGGGGGGCCACCGCCCGCCACGCTCCCATCGCGTACGCGGCCGTGGCGCCCGCGCCGACCTGGAACGCCGCCGCGGTGCTCGCCGCGGAGGCCGGAGCCATCGCGGTCGTGACACTCATGCTCGGCGCCTTCCTGCGCCGCCCGTCCTCCCTGCCGCGGCTGCCGTACGCCGTGGGCCTGGCCACCGCCCTCATCATCGCGTCACTGGGCCCCCTCAGCGGCGGATCCGCCAACCCCGCACGGCAGTTCGGCCCGGCGCTGCTGTCCGGTAGCACCACCCATCTGTGGATCTACCTGCTCGCCCCGGTGATCGGCGCATTCATCGGCGGCGGCATCTGGCACGCGCTCGAATCGGCCGCGAACTGCTCCTGATCTATGGCATTGCGCATGAGCGTTGTGCGCAATGCCATAGACCCGCGCGAACAGCCTTGCATCAATGGGCAACTGGGCCCCCGGTCGCAGATGGCACCCCGTCAGGAAAGTCAGCAAAAAGTCAGTATGAGTCCCCGGGCACGCCCTGCGTACGTGGTGGTGTCCCGCGCCCCGCGCGGGCGTCGCGGCCGCACCGCGAGATGGGGCAGATTTTCCTTGATCACTCAACTTGTCCTTTGAGATGCTCTGCGCCATGTACCAAGCAACCCTGCGCACCGAGCGGCTCCGGCTGACCCCGCTGTCCCCCGCGCATCTGCGACATCAGCTAGAGCTCGACGCCGACGCCGAGGTGATGCGTCACCTCGGGGGTGCCCGCCGCCGCGAGCAGGTGGAGGAGGCGCTCCGCGGGAACCTCGCGGACGCGGACCGTGCCCCGGGCCTCGGGTACTGGGCCGGGTTCGTCGAGGACGACTTCGCCGGATACTGGCTGCTGCGTCCGCCGGGGAGCGGCGACCAGGAGCCGGTGCCGGGTGAGGGTGAACTCGGCTGCAAGATACTGCGGCGCTTCTGGCGGCAGGGGCTCGGCAGCGAGGGCTCCCGCGAGCTGCTCCGGCACGGGTTCGACGACCTCGGGCTGACCCGTATCTTCGCCATGTCGGCCGCGGCCAACACCGCCTCGCAGGCGACGCTGACCGCTCTCGGACTGCGGCACGCCCGTGAATTCCTGGCGGACGCCGAGGACTTCCCGCCGGGGACCGATCTGCGCACCACCGAGTTCTCGATGACTCAGGAGGAGTGGCAGGGAGTCCGCGTGGGCGGCTGACGCCGCCGAACGTGCGGCGGGGGCCGGACGACGGTGTCGTCCGGCCCCCGCTTCAACGCTCCGCGGTTCTCTACCGTTTTCTGCGGTTCTCTACGGCGTTCAGCCGACCGCGACGGAGCCGCGCAACCCCTCGCGCAGCACCTCGATCACCTCCGGGGCACGGGAGCTGATGAAGAAGTGGCCCCCGTCGAACACCTGGAGACGGAATTCGCCCGTCGTGTGGGCCCGCCACGCATTGGCTTCCTCGACCGTCGACTTCGGGTCCTTGTCGCCGATCAGCGCGGTGATCGCGCTGTCGACCGTGCCGTTCTCGGTGCCGTACGTCTCGATGGCCCGGTAGTCGCTGCGGATGGCGGGCAGCACCATCCGCAGGATCTCCTCGTCGCCGAGGACCTGGGTGTCGGTGCCGCTCAGCGCCTTCACGTCGGCCATGAGCCCGTCGTCGTCCCGCTGGTGGACCGTCTCCGCGCGGTGCGTCGAGGGGGCGCGCCTGCCGGAGACGAAGAGGCTCGCGGGCGTGTGGCCGTCGGCGCCGAGCCGCCGGGCGACCTCGTACGCGACGATCGCGCCCATGCTGTGCCCGAAGAACACGACGGGGCGGTCGAAGAGCGGTGCCATCAAGGGGGCGATCCGGTCGGCCAGTTGACCGATGTCGTCCACGAGCGGCTCGTTCCTGCGGTCCTGGCGGCCGGGGTACTGAAGGATCGAGACGTCGCTGTCGTTCTGGAGCGCGGCCGATACGGGGAAGTAGAAGCTCGCGGATCCGCCGGCGTGCGGGAAGCACACGAGACGGGCCGGGGCGTCCGGTGCGGGGTGGTAGCGGCGGAGCCAGAGGTCGCTGCTGTCGGCAACTGTCATGTCACATCGTCCGTTCTGCGGTCGTTCGTTCTGCGGTCGTTCTTGCCGCGTGCGGTTGGTCTCGCCGCGTGCGGTCGTTCTTGCCGCGTGCGGTCGTTCGTTTTCGTGATTCAGAGGGTCAGGAGTGGTTGCCCCCGCGCACGCCCAGCCAGTCCCGCACGGCGAGCGCGGTCGACTCGGAGTGGTCCTCCATGATCGAGAAGTGGTCGCCGGGGACGTCGGCGTCCTCGTGCGGGAAGGGCCACTCCGGCTGCCAGTCGTCCTCGGTCTCCCGTGCCTCCGACTCCCCCGGCGGGAAGGTGGCGTGCACGTAGAGCGTCGGCGCCTCGATCGGCCCCGGCTCCCAGTCCTCGAAGACGCGTACGTAGCCGCCCTGGCCCGTGAGTTGCGCGCCGGTCAGCAGCTCGGACGCCTCGCTGGTGGACCCGCGCTCGCGCAGGGCCGCCTCGAGCCGCTCCTCGAAGGAGTTGGTCGCGGTGTAGGTGTCGACGAGCACCACCGCCGCGGGGCCCGCGCCCTGCTGTTCGAGCCGGGCCGCGACCTCGTTCGCCATCCAGCCGCCCGAGGAGTAGCCGAGCAGCACGTACGGCCGCTCGCCCGCCTCGCGTCGGACGGCCTCGGCGTGGAAGCTGACGATCGCCTCGCGGCTCGCGGGCAGCGGCTCCCCCGGCGCGAAGCCGGGGTGGGGCAGGACGGTCACGTCCCGCTCGCCCGCGAACGTGGGGGCGAACCGGCTGAAGTAGTGCGGCCCGGACGGCGCCATCGGCGGCGGGAAGCACAGGAGCGGGACGCCCGGTCCCTTCGCCAGCGTGACCGCGGGCAGCGTGGGCGCCTCCTCCCGCGTCTCGAACACCGGCCGCACGAGCGAGGCCGCCATCACCAGCTGCCAGCCCTCCTCGTAGCGGCCGAGGTCGATCGCCTGCCGGTACAGGCCGTTGAGCGTGTCCTCGACGGCCAGGGTCGCGGGCTCGGCGGGCGCGGTTCCCGTAACGTCCGCGGCCAACTCGCGCCGCAGGTAAGCGGCGAGCGCCGGCCCCGTCGGCTGGTCGAACACGACGGTGCTCGGCAGCCGCAGTCCTGTCGCGCCCGCAAGCTGGTTGCGCAGTTGCAGCGCGGTCAGGGAGTCGAGGCCGAGCTGGGTCAGGGCGCCGGACACGTCGAGCTCGTCCGGTTCGTAGCCGAGCACGGCCGCCGTCCTGTCCCTGACGAGGCCGAGGAGTTCACGCTCCTGCTCCGCCTCGGTCAGACCGGCGAGGCGTCGCGCCAGCGGCTCCGCGCCGGTGTCGGCCGCGGCCCTGGTGGCGCGGGCGCGCACGAGGCCCCGCAGCAGCGGGGGCACCTCGTCGGACCCGCCGCGCAGCGCGCTCAGGCCGAGGCGCATCGGCACCACGACCGCCTCGCCCGCCGCGCACCCGAGGTCGAACAGGGCGAGGCCCTGCTCCTGGGTGAGGCCCGCGACGCCGGAGCGGGACAGGCGGGCCACGTCGGACTCCGCCATGTCGCCCGTCATCGCGCTCGCCGACTCCCACAGGCCCCACGCGAGTGACGTCGCGGGGAGCCCCGCCGCCCTGCGCCGGTGGGCGAGCGCGTCGAGGAACGCGTTGGCCGCCGCGTAGTTGGCCTGGCCAGGGCCGCCGAGGATGCCCGAGGCGGAGGAGAAGACGACGAACGCGGACAGGTCCGCGTCGCGGGTCAGCTCGTGCAGGTTCCAGGCCGCGTCGACCTTCGGCCGGAACACGGTGTCGATCCGCTCGGGCGTCAGCGAGCCGAGCACGCCGTCGTCGAGGACGCCCGCGGAGTGCACCACCCCGGTCAGCGGGTGGTCCTCGGGCACCGCGTCGAGCAGCGCGGCGAGCGCGGCGCGGTCGGTCACGTCGCAGGCGGCGAGCGTGACGTCGGCGCCGAGGTCGGCGAGTTCGGCGCGGAGCGCGTCGGCTCCGGGCGCTGTGGCACCGCTGCGGCTGGCGAGGACGAGATGCCGTACGCCGTGCTCGGTCACGAGGTGCCGGGTGACGAGGCCGCCGATCATGCCGGTCGCGCCGGTCACGAGGACCGTGCCGCCGGGCGCGAACGCGATCGGGGACTGAGGTGCGGACGGCGCGGGCCGTGCCAGGCGCGGCACCAGCGGATCACCGGCGCGCACCGCCGACTGGGGCTCGGCACCGGCACCGTCGAGGACGGCGGGCAGCGCCGCCCAGGACGCGTCGTGCCCGTCCACGTCGACCAGGGCGATCCTGTCGGGGTTCTCGGACTGGGCGGACCTGATCAGGCCCCACACCGCTGCGGCGGCCAGGTCGGACACGTCGTCGTCAGGTCCTGTCGCGACGGCCCCTCGCGTCACGAAGACGAGGCGGGAGCCGAGGAACCGGTCGTCGGCCAGCCACTCCTGGGCCAGCGAAAGCGCGCGCAGCACGGTGGCGCGGGCGGCCGAGACCGGCTCCGTGCCGTCATCGGCGCACGGCACGAGGACCACGTCGGGCACTCCGGCCGCGGCGAGGGCCGTGAGGCCGTCGTACTCGGCGACGCTGACGCCGGACGCGGCGAGGCCCGCGCCCGCCTTCAGGTCGTCGGGTCCGACGACCGCCCAACCGCGGGCGGGAGCAGGGGCGGCCGCACGGGTCGGTGCGGCCACCCACTCCAGCCGGAACAACGCGTCGCGGTGGCGTGCACCCCACTGGTCCGCGGCGATCGGCCGCAGGACGAGGGATGCGACCGTCGCCAGGGGTTGCCCCTGCGCGTCGGCCAGTTCGAGGGCGACGGCGTCAGGTCCGGCCTGCGTGACCCGGACCCGCGCCGTGGTGGCACCGGTCGCGTGCCACCGGATGCCGCTCCAGGAGAACGGCAGCCTGGGTCGGCCCGCGTCCTCGACGAGTCCGCCGAGCATGCAGGCGTGCAGCGCGGCGTCCAGGAGCGCCGGGTGGAGGCCGAACGACGCGGCGTCCCGGTGCTGGTCCTCGCCGAGTGCGAGCTCTGCGTAGACGGCGTCGTCGCCGCGCCACGCCGCGCGCAGGCCCTGGAAGGCGGGTCCGTAGACGAACCCGGCCTCCTCCAGGCCGTCGTAGAAGCCGTCGACGTCGATGGGTTCGGTTCCGGCGGGCGGCCACTGGGTGAGCGCGGCAGGGGCTGCGGACGCTCCGGTGGTCAGGAAGCCGGTGGCGTGCCGGGTCCAGTCGTCGTCGGCGTCCTGGCCGTCCGGCGTCGAGTCGATGGTCAGCGTCCGACGGCCGGATCCTTCGTCGCCGCCGACCGTCACCCGCAGGCGTACGCCGCCGTGTTCGGGCAGCAGGAGCGGCGCGGCGAGCGTCAGCTCCTCCACCTCGTCGAGGCCGATCCGGTCGCCCGCGGCGAGCGCGATCTCGGCGAAGGCCGTGCCGGGCAGCAGGACCGTCTGCCCGACGGCGTGCTCCGCGAGCCACGGGTGGGTGTCGGTGCCGAGCCTTCCGGTGCACAACAGGCCCTGCCCGTCGGCGAGTTCCATGGCGGCGCCGAGCAGCGGGTGCCCGGCGGCCGCCAGGCCAAGACCCCCTGCGGCTTCGTCGAAGCTCAGGTCGCGGGGAGCGTCCAGCCAGTAGCGCTTGTGCTGGAAGGGGTACGTCGGCAGGTCGGCATGTCGTCCGGCGGGCACCAGGGCGCGCCAGTCGAAGGGCAGGCCCTCGACGTACGCCTCGGCCGCCGACAGCAGGAACCGGTCGAGGCCGCCGTCTTCCCTGCGCAGCGTGCCCACCACGGCCGCGTCGCCGCCGTGCGCCTCCAGCGTCTCGCGCACACCGAACACCAGCACCGGGTGGGGGCTGCACTCGATGAACGTGCCGACGCCGTCCGCCAGAAGACCACGTGTGGCGTCCTCGAAGCGCACGGTGTGCCGCAGGTTCTGGTACCAGTACTCGGCACCGACCTCGGTCCCGGTCAGCCACTCCCCCGTCACGGTGGAGAGCATCGGCACTTCAGCGGCACGGGGCTCGACTCCGGCCAGCACACCGGCCAGCGTCTCCTCGATGAGTTCGACGTGCGGGGAGTGGGAGGCGTAGTCGACAGGAACCCGACGGGCCCGTACCTCATCGGCGGCGCAGGAGTCCATCAGCTCGTCCAGAGCATCCGCGTCACCGGCCACGACCACCGAACCGGGACCGTTGACCGCTGCGACGGAGATCCGGCCGTCCCAGCGGGCGATCCGCTCACGCGCCGCCTCGACCGTCATCGCCAGGGACACCATGCCGCCCTGGCCCGACAGCGCCAGAATCGCCTGACTGCGCAACGCCACAATCTGCGCCGCATCCTCCAGCGCGAGCGCGCCCGCCACATGCGCGGCAGCGATCTCACCCTGAGAGTGACCCACCACGGCATCGGGCTCCACGCCGTACGAACGCCACAACGCGGCCAGCGACACCATCACCGCGAACAACACGGGCTGCACGACGTCCACGCGCTCCAACGCATCCGCGTCGGACAGCACGTCCCACAACGACCAGTCCACATAAGGCGCGAGCGCCTCCGCACACGCGTCCATGGAGGCACGGAACACCGGCGAAGACTCCGCCAACGCCACGCCCATCTCCAGCCACTGCGAACCCTGACCAGGGAACACGAACGCCGTCTTACCCGCAGCACGCGCCACACCCACCGCCACACGCGCCGACTCGGCACCCTGAGCAACGGCCGCCAACGCCTCCGCACCGCCCGCCACCACCACAGCCCGGTGATCAAACACCGACCGCGACAACAACGCATCCCCCACACGCGCAGACCCCAACTCGCCAACAACCGAAGCGAGTTGAGACGCGTGCGCACGCAGCGCGTCCGCCGTACGGGCGGACAACACCAGCGGCACCGGACCGGCCACCGACGGCTCGTCGACCGCAGCGTCCTCGGGTGCCTGCTCGAGAACCACGTGTGCGTTGGTGCCGCTCACGCCGAACGAGGACACACCCGCGCGCGACGGGCGGCCTGTCTCCGGCCACGGGCGGGACTCCGTGAGGACGTCCACGGCACCCGCCGTCCAGTCCACGTGCGGGGAGCGCTCGGAGACGTGCAGGGTCGAAGGCAGCACGCCGTGCCGCATCGCCATCACCATCTTGATCACGCCGCCGACACCGGCCGCGGCCTGGGTGTGGCCGACGTTCGACTTCAGCGAACCGAGCCACAGGGGCTCGCCGGTGCGGTCCTGGCCGTACGTGGCGAGCAGGGCCTGCGCCTCGATCGGGTCACCGAGCGTCGTGCCGGTGCCGTGCGCCTCGACCACGTCCACGTCGGACGTGCCGAGGCCCGCGCTCGCCAACGCCTGGCGGATGACCCGCTGCTGCGAGGGGCCGTTCGGCGCGGTGAGGCCGTTGGACGCTCCGTCCTGGTTGACCGCCGAGCCCCGCATGACCGCGAGGACCCGGTGGCCGTTGCGGCGCGCGTCCGAGAGGCGCTCCAGGACGAGCATGCCGACGCCCTCGCCCCAGCCGGTGCCGTCGGCATCGGCGGAGAACGCCTTGCAGCGGCCGTCGGGGGCCAGGCCGCGCTGGCGGCTGAACTCCACGAACGTCGCCGGGCTCGACATCACGGTCACGCCGCCCGCGAGCGCGAGCGTGCACTCGCCCGTGCGCAGCGCCTGCGCGGCGAGGTGCATCGCCACGAGCGACGAGGAGCACGCGGTGTCCACGGTCATCGCGGGGCCTTCGAGGCCGAACACGTACGAGACCCGGCCGGAGGCGACGCTGCCCGAGCTGCCGAGGCCGAGCTGCCCCTCGAAGCCCTCCGGGGAGCGGCTGAGCCGGGAGGCGTAGTCGTTGTACATCACGCCCGCGAACACGCCGGTCGCGCTGCCGCGCAGGGACTTCGGGTCGATGCCCGCCCGCTCGACGGCCTCCCACGACGTTTCGAGGAGGAGGCGCTGCTGCGGGTCGACCGCGAGGGCCTCGCGCGGCGACATGCCGAAGAAGACCGGGTCGAACTCGGCGGCGTCGTAGAGGAAGCCGCCCTGCCGGACGCTGCTGGTGCCGAGCTTCTCGGGGTCGGGGTTGTAGAGCCCTTCCACGTTCCAGCCCCGGTTGTCCGGGAAGTCGGACACCGCGTCGCGGCCTTCAGCCACCAGGCGCCACAGGTCTTCCGGCGAACTGACGCCGCCGGGGTAGCGGCAGCTCATGCCGACGATGGCGATCGGCTCGTCGGCGTCGGCCGCCGTGCGGAGGGTGACCGCGCCCGTCTCCGCGCCGCCGAGCAGCGTGGTGTGCAGGTGGTCGGCGAGGACCAGCGGGGTCGGGTAGTCGAAGACCAGCGTCGCGGGGAGGCGAAGCCCGGTGGCCGCGTCGAGCCTGTTGCGCAGTTCGACCGCGGTGAGCGAGTCGAAGCCGAGCTCGCCGAAGGCCCGCTCCGGTTCCACCTCGGCGGCGGAGGCGTGGCCGAGGACCGCGGCGACGGCGGTGCGGACGACGTCGAGCAGGGCGGGCAGGCGCTCGTCCTCGGGCAGTGCCGCGATCCGTGCCGCGAGGCCGCCGTCGGCCTTGGCGGCTTCGGGGCGTGCCGTGCGCACGAGGGCGCGCAGCAGCGGGGGTACGGCCTCGGGGCGCGCCCGCAGCGGCGCCAGGTCGAGCCGCATGGGCACGGCCACGGCGCAGGGCAGCGCGAGGGCGGCGTCGAAAAGACGCAGGCCCTCGTCGGCCGAGAGCGCGGCGACACCGGCCCGGGTGAGGCGGCCCCGGTCGGCGTCGGCGAGGTCGCCCGTCATGCCGCTGTCGTCCGCCCACAGGCCCCAGGCCAGCGAGGTCGCGGGCAGGCCCTGGGCGCGGCGGTGCTGGGCGAGCGCGTCGAGGTAGGCGTTGGCGGCCGCGTAGTTGCCCTGCCCGGGGTTGCCGAAGGTGCCCGCGGCCGAGGAGAACACCACGAACGCGGACAGGTCCAGGTCGCGGGTCAGCTCGTGCAGGTTGCGGGCCGCGTCGACCTTCGGGCGGAACACGGTGTCGATCCGCTCGGGGGTCAGCGACTCGATGACGCCGTCGTCCAGGACGCCCGCCGCGTGCACGACGGCCGTGACCGGGTGGGCGGCGAGGAGTTCCGCCACCGCGTCGCGGTCGCCGACGTCACAGGCGACCGCGGTGACCTGCGCACCGAGATCGGTCAACTCCTGGTGCAGCGCTCCGACTTGGCCGCGCCTGCTGGCCAGGACCAGGTTCCGCACCCCGTGCCGTACGACGAGGTGGCGCGCGACCAGGCCGCCGAGCGTGCCGCTCGCCCCTGTCACCAGGACGGCGCCGTCGCCGAAGCCCGCGCCTTCCTGCTGCTCGGGGCGGGCCCGCACCAGCCTGGGAGCGCGCAATTCACCGGCACGCAGCGCCAGTTGGGGCTCGCCGGTCTCGACGGCGGCGGGGAGCACGGGGAGCGCGGCCGTCGGCTCGTCGGCGTCGACGAGGACGAACCGGCCGGGGTGTTCGCCCTGCGCGGCCCGGACCAGGCCCCACACGGGCGCGCCGGTCAGGTCGGTGACGTCCTCGTCGGGTCCCACGGCCACCGCGCCCGCGGTGACGAACACCAGACGCGCCGAGCCGAACCGCTCGTCGGCGAGCCAGCTCTGCACCAGGGCGAGCGCCCAGTGCGTCGCCTGCGCGGGGTCGGTGGCGGCGGGGACGGGGGCGAGCACGAGGTCCGGGATCCGGTCCTCGGCCGCCAGCGCGGTCAAGTCCGCGTAGGAGCGGGCCTGTTCGCCGACGTCGAGGCCGTCTCCGAGGACCGCCCAGTCGGCCGGGGTGGCGGGGGCGGGCCGCACCCGCGCCCAGTCGACGCGGAACAGCGAGTCGAGCCGGTCGCCGCTCAGCGCCTCCGTCGCCAGGGGCCGCAGGGACAGGGTCTCGACGGTGGCGACGGGTGCGCCCGTGCCGTCGCTCAGGGCGAGCGCGACGCCCGAGGTGCCCGCCGGGGAGAGCCGTCCGCGCAGCACGGTCGCGCCGCCGCTGTGCAGACTCACCCCGCGCCAGGAGTACGGCAGGTGCAGCCGTTCCGTGTCGGCGACGAAGCCGCCGAGCCCGATGGCGTGCAGCGCGGAGTCGAGGAGCGCGGGGTGCAGCGCGAAGGAGGCCGCGCCCGCCGTGGTGTCCTGCTCGGGCAGTGCCACCTCGACGAACACCTCGTCGCCGCGCCGCCAGGCCGCGCGCAGGCCGCGGAAGGCGGGCCCGTAGCCCAGTCCGCCCGCGGCGAGGTCGTCGTAGCGGCCCTCGATGTCGACCGGCTCGGCGCCCGCGGGCGGCCAGGTCTCTCCCGTAGCGGCCGGGGTGTCCGTGCCAGCCGTCGCGAGCGTGCCGAAGGCGTGCCGCGTCCACGGCTCGTCGTCGGGCGCGTCGTCGGCGCGGGCGTAGCAGTTCAGCGTCCGGCGGCCCGACGCGTCGGGGGCGCCGACGGAGACCTGGAGCCGTACCGCGCCGTCCTCAGGGAGGACCAGGGGCGCGGCGAGGGTCAGCTCCTCGACGTGGTCGAGTCCGACCTGGTCGCCCGCCCTGACGGCGAGTTCGAGGAAGGCGGCGCCGGGCACGAGGACCACGCCGCCGACGGTGTGGTCGGCCAGCCACGGGTGGGTGGCGAGCGCGAGCCGCCCGGTGAGCAGGGCGCCTTCCTCGTCGGCGAGGGTGACCGCGGCGCCGAGCAGCGGGTGGTCGGCGGAGCGCAGCCCGGCCGAGCTGACGTCCGTGGCGTACGCGCCCGTGTCCAGCCAGTACCTGCTGCGCTGGAACGGGTACGTGGGCAGGTCGACGCGCCGGGCGCCGCGGCCCGCGAACACCGAGCGCCAGTCGAGGGTGACGCCCCGCGTGTGCAGGGCGGCGACGGCCGAGGTGAGCGCGGTGCCCTCGGGGCGGTTCGCGCGCGCCGCGGCCACCAGGAACGCGGCGTCGTCGACGCAGTCGCGGCCCGCCGCGGTGAGCACGGCGTCGGGGCCGAGCTCCAGGAAGTTCGTGACGCCCAGGTCGCGCAGGCACCGCACGCCGTCCAGGAACCGCACGGCCTCGCGGACGTGGCGCACCCAGTGCTCGGGGTCGCGCGCCTGCTCGCGGGTGAGCACGGCGCCGGTCAGGGTCGACACGACGGGGATCGAGGGCGTGCCGTACGTGAGGGTGCGCGCGACGGCGCGGAAGTCCGCGAGGACGGCGTCCACGTGCGGGGAGTGGAAGGCGTGGCTGACCTTCAGGTAGCGGGTCTTGCCGCCCTGTTCCCGCCATGCGGCGTCGAGGGCGGCGACCGCGTCGGCGTCGCCCGCGACCACCGTGGACTCGGGGCCGTTGACCGCCGCGACGTCCACCGTGCCGCCGTGCTCGGCGATCAGGCGGCGCACTGTTTCCTCGTCCGCGCGCAGCGACAGCATCGTGCCGCCCTCGGGCAGCGCCCCCATGAGCCTGCCTCGGGCGGCGACGAGGGCGCAGGCGTCGGCGAGGGTGAAGACGCCCGAGGCGTGGGCGGCGGCCAGTTCGCCGATGGAGTGGCCCGCGAGGAACTGCGGGGTGAGGCCCCAGGCCGTGACGAGGCGGAAGAGCGCCACCTCGATCGCGAACAGCGCGGGCTGCGTGTAGGTGGTGAGGTCGAGCAGGGCGGCGGTCTCGGTGCCGGGCTCGGCGAAGAGCACGTCCCGCAGCGGCCGGTCCAGGTGCGGGTCGAGGTGACCGCAGATCTCGTCGAGGGCCCGTGCGAACTCCGGGAACTCCTCGTACAGTTCGCGCCCCATGCCGACGCGCTGGCTGCCCTGTCCGCTGAACAGGAAGGCGAGTTTGCCTCTGCTGCCCACCGTGCCGCGCACCAGGTTCGGTGCCTCGCCGCCGGTGGCCAGGGCCTTGAGGCCGCTGAGCAGTTCCGCGCGGTCCGCGCCGACGACGGCGGCCCGGTGTTCCAGCGCGGTCCTGGTCAGGGCGAGCGAGTAGCCGATGTCCGCGGCCGACGCGTCGCGCGCCGCGGTCCTGCCGCCCTGCCCGTCCACGTGGGACAGGAGGGCGGCGGCGCGCTCGCGCAGCGCGGCGGGGTCGTTGCCCGACAGGACCCACGGCACCGCGTCCGCGAGGACGGGGGCGACGGGCTCGCCGTCGATGACCTCGGTCTCGTCGGCGTCGGTCTCCTCCGCCGGGGCCTGTTCGAGGACGACGTGGGCGTTGGTGCCGCTGATGCCGAACGACGACACCGCCGTTCTGCGCGGCCGTCCCGTCTCCGGCCAGGGCCGCGCCTCGTCGAGGAGTTCCACGGCGCCCGCGGCCCAGTCGACGTGCCGGGAGCGCTCGTCGACGTGCAGGGTCGGCGGCAGCACGCCGTGCCGCATCGCCATGACCATCTTGATGACGCCCGCGGCGCCCGCCGCGGCCTGGGTGTGGCCGATGTTGGACTTCACCGAACCCAGCCACAGCGGCTCGCCGGTGCGGTCCTTGCCGTACGTGGCGAGCAGGGCCTGCGCCTCGATGGGGTCGCCGAGGGTGGTGCCCGTGCCGTGCGCCTCGACCAGGTCGATGTCGCCCGTGGTCAGCCCCGCGCTCTCCAGGGCCTGCCGGATCACGCGCTGCTGCGAGGGGCCGTTGGGCGCGGTCAGGCCGTTGGACGCGCCGTCCTGGTTGACGGCCGAGCCGCGCAGGACCGCGAGGACCTGGTGGCCGTTGCGGCGGGCGTCGGAGAGCCGCTCCAGGAGCAGCATGCCTGCGCCCTCGCCCCAGCCCGTGCCGTCGGCGCTGTCGGCGAAGGACTTGCACCGGCCGTCCGCGGCGAGCCCGCGCTGCTTGCTGAAGCCGATGAACGTGTCCGGGGTCGCCATCACGGTGACACCGCCCGCGAGGGCGAGTCCGCACTCGCCAGAGCGCAGCGCCTGGGCCGCCAGGTGCAGCGTGACCAGGGACGACGAGCACGCCGTGTCGACGGTGACGGCGGGGCCCTCCAGGGCGAACGTGTACGACACGCGGCCTGAGGCGACGCTGCTGAAGCCGCCGGTGCCGAGGAAGCCCTCGACGCCCTCGGGCACGGACCGCAGCCGTGACGTGTAGTCGTGGTACATGACGCCCGCGAAGACGCCCGTCCTGCTGCCGCGCAGGGACGCCGCGTCGATCCCGGCCCGCTCGAACGCCTCCCAGGAGGTCTCCAGGAGGAGGCGCTGCTGCGGGTCCATGGCGAGGGCCTCGCGCGGCGAGATCCCGAACAGCCCCGGATCGAACTCGGCGGCGTCGTGCAGGAAGCCGCCCTCGGTGCGGAAGACCCGGTCGGGGTCCTCGGGGTCGGACAGGGCGACGTCGCCCCAGCCACGGTCGGTGGGGTACGGCGTGACGCCGTCGCGGCCGCCCGCGACCAGGTCCCACAGCTCTTCGGGGGAGCTGACGCCACCGGGGTAGCGGCAGCTCATGCCGATGATCGCGACCGGCTCCTGCTCGCCTTCCTCGACCTCGCGCAACCGCTGGCGGGTCTCGCGCAGGTCAGCGGTGACCCGCTTGAGGAAGTACCGCAGCTTGTCTTCGTTTTCCATGCCTTCTCTACTCCAGAGAACGTCGTGCAAGTGGTGTGGCCGGGCGGCGGGTCAGGAAATGCCGAATTCCTTGCCGAGCAGGTCGAACATCTCGTCGTCCGTCGCGGCGTCGAGGTCGTCGGCCGCCTGCGGCTCTGTGGCCTCTGCGCGGCTGTCGCGCCACGCGGTGAGCAGCGCCGTCAGGCGGGCTCCGACCAGGTCGTCCGCGTCGCCGCCCGCCTCGACCGAGGCGAAGCTCGCCTCGATGCGGCCGAGTTCGGCGAGCAGCGGCGCCACGCCCCCGGGCTCGTCCACGACGAGCGTGTCCACGAGGTGACCGACCAGGTCGAGCGGGGTCGGGTAGTCGAAGACCAGCGTCGCGGGAAGGCGGAGTCCGGTGGCCGCGCCGAGGTGGTTGCGCAGCTCGACCGCCGTGAGCGAGTCGAAGCCGAGCTCGGTGAACGCGCGCCGCTCGTCGACCGCTTCGGCTCCCGGCAGTGCGAGGACCGCGGCGACGTGCGTGCAGACCAGGTCCACCAGGGCGGAGGGACGTTCACTCGCGGGCAGCGCCGCGAGCCGGTCCCGCAGCGCGGCAGCGGGGTCGCCCCCGGTCTCCGCCGCCCTGCGGGTGGTGGTCCGCACCAGGCCGCCGAGCAGCGGCGGCACGACGGCCGCCGCGCGCAGCGCCCGCAGGTCGAGCCGCATGGGCGCCACCACCGGGTCCGCGCCCAGGGCCACCGCGTCGAACAGCTCCAGACCCTCCTCGGGGGTCAGGCCCGCGGCGCCGGTCTCGGCGAGGCGTGCGCCCATGCCGTCCTCGCCGTCCCACAGGCCCCAGGCCAGCGAGGTCGCGGGCAGGCCCTGGGCGTGCCGGTGCTGGGCCAGCGCGTCGAGGAACGCGTTGGCCGCCGCGTAGTTGCCCTGCCCCGCGTTGCCGAAGACACCGGCGGCCGAGGAGAACACCACGAACGCGGACAGGTCCAGGTCGCGGGTCAGCTCGTGCAGGTTCCAGGCCGCGTCGACCTTGGGCCGGAACACGGTGTCGATCCGCTCCGGCGTCAGCGAGCCGACGACACCGTCGTCCAGGACGCCCGCCACGTGGACGACGCCCGTCACGGGGTGCTCGGCGAGGAGCGCCGCCACCGCGTCGCGGTCCGCCACGTCACAGGCGGCCACGGTGACGTCGGCGCCCAGTTCGGTCAACTCGTCGCGCAGTGCGCCGACGTGGCCGCGCCTGCTGGCCAGGACCAGGTCCCGTACGCCGTGCCGTACGACGAGGTGGCGCGCGACCAGGCCGCCGAGCTTGCCGCTCGCCCCTGTCACCAGGACGGCGCCGTCACCGAAGCCCGCGTCTTCGCGCTGCTCCGGGCGGGCCCGCACCAGCCGCGGCGCGAAGGGTTCGCCCGCGCGCACGGCCAGTTCGGGCTCGGGGCTGCCGATGGCCGACTTCCAGCTGTGCTCGTCCTCGACGTCGACCAGGACGAACCGGTCCGGGTTCTCGGACCGCGCCGACCTGACCAGGCCCCACACGGCGGCGGACGCCAGGTCGGGCACATCGTCCCCGGCCCCGACCGCCACCGCGCCACGGGTCACAAGGACCAGCCGCGACGCCGCGCACCGCTCGTCGGCCAGCCAGCCCTGCACCAGCTCGAGAGCGGTGTGGGTCTGCCGGTGCACCGCGTCCGCCGTCATGTCCGCGGGGCGCGCGCAGCGCACCACGGTGTTCTCGGGCAGCGTCTCCCCCGCGTCCAGGGCCGACCGCAGCGCGGCCCAGTCCGCGAACTCCGCGACGGAACCGGCGCTCTGGGCCGCCGCCGGTGCGGGCACCCAGTCGGTACGGAACAGCGCCTCGTGTCCGCGCGACGCACCGAGCGAGCCCGGGGTCACCGCACGGACGACCAGCGAGTCGATCGTGGCGACCGGAGCGCCCGAGCCGTCCGCGACCGTCATGGCCACGCCGTCCGATCCGGCGGGCGTCAACCGCACCCGGAGGACCGTCGCGCCCACCGCGTGCAGGCGTACGCCCGTCCAGGAGAACGGGAGCTTCCCGGTCCCCTCGGCCTGGTCCATCAGGCCGATGCCGTGCAGCGCGGCGTCGAGCAGTGCCGGGTGCAGACCGAACCGGCCCGCTTCCACGTCGTCGGGCAGCGCGACCTCGGCGAACACCTCATCGCCCTTGCGCCACGCGGCCCGCAGGTTCTGGAAGAGCGGCCCGTAGGCGAATCCGCCGTCGGACATGTGGTCGTAGAACCCGTCCAGGTCCACGGAATCGGCTCCCGCCGGCGGCCAGGCGCCGAGGTCGGCGGGGTCGCCCGCGTCGTCCGTCAAGGTGCCGCTCGCATGCCGGACCCACGGCAGGTCGCCGTCCTCGTCGCGGGCGTGCACGGTCACCGGGCGACGGCCCGACGCGTCGGGCGCGCCGACCCGCACCTGGACCTGTACGCCGCCCTGCGCGGGCAGCACCAGGGGCGATTCCAGGGTCAGTTCCTCCACGCAGGCGCAGCCGACCTGATCACCGGCCTGCACCGCGAGCTCGACGAACGCTGTGCCGGGAAGGAGCACCGAGCCCATGATCGCGTGCTCGGCGAGCCACGGGTGCGTACGCAGCGACAGCCTGCCCGTGAACAGGGCGGTGTCCTCGTCCGCGAGGGTGACCGCGGCGCCGAGCAGCGGGTGGTCGGCGGAGCCGAGCCCGAGGCCCGACGCGTCGGTGACGGGCCGCATGCTCGTGTCGGGCCAGAACCGCTGGTACTGGAACGCGTACGTCGGCAGCTCGACGGTGTGGGCGGTGCCCGCGTAGTAGGCGGCCCAGTCGACGGGGATGCCGCGCACGTGCAGGGCGGCGAGCGCGGTCATGACCGCGTCGCCCTCCGCCCGGTCGCCGCGCAGCGCGGGGACGAAGTCGGCGTCCGGCAGGGATTCCTGGCCGAGCGCGGACAGGACGCCGCCGGGTCCGATCTCGACGAGGACGTCCGCGCCCGTGGCGACCACGGCGTCGGCGAACCGCACCGCTTCGCGCACGTGCCGCACCCAGTAGTCGGGCGAGGCGAGTTCCTCGGCGCCCGCCCGCGTTCCGGTGAGCGTCGACACGATCGCGATCTCCGGTGTCCTGGCGGTCACACCTGCCAGGACCTGCCGGAACTCGTCGAGCATCGGGTCCATCAGCGGCGAGTGGAACGCGTGGCTCACACGGAGCTTGCTGATCTTACGTCCCGCGTCGCGCCACCGCTCGGCGACGGCCTCCACGTCGGCGGCGACACCGGAAATGACCACCGCCGAGGGCCCGTTGACCGCCGCGATGCCCACCGTCTCCGGCAGATCGGCGGCGACCTCGTCCTCGGTCGCCTGGATCGCGACCATCGCACCGCCCTCGGGCAGCGCCTGCATCAGACCGGCACGAGCCGATACGACCTTGGCCGCGTCGGCGAGGGACCACACCCCCGACACATGTGCCGCAGCCAGCTCACCGATCGAGTGACCAGCCAACACATCAGGACGTACACCCCACGACTCGAAGAGCCGGAAGAGAGCCACCTCGACCGCGAACAGCGCGGGCTGCGTCACACCCGTCTCGTTCAGCGCGTCCGTGTCCTCCCCGAAGAGGACCTCACGCACCTGCGGGTCGAACTCCGCGAGGACCTGGTTCAGGGCCTCGGCGAAGACCGGGTAGGCGTCGGACAGTTCACGGCCCATGCCGAGCCGCTGCGAACCCTGGCCCGAGAACAGGAAGCCGACCCGGTGCTCGTCGGCGACACCGTTCAGGGCCCCGGCGACCGGACGTCCTTCGACGGCGTTGCTCAGCCCGGCAAGGAGCTCCGGCAGGTCGTGGCCGACGACGGCGAGGCGGTGCTCGAACCCGGCCCGCGAGGTCGCGAGCGCGCGGGCCACGTCCACCGGGTCGAGCCCGGGCCGCGCGGTCAGGTGGTCGCGCAGCCGCGCCGCCTGGTCGCGCAGGGCGTTCTCGGTGCGGCCGGAGAGCAGCCAAGGGCCGATCGGCGCCTCGGTGGCACGCGGCGCCTCGGCGTCCGAGGGCGCCTCGACGATGACGTGCGCGTTGGTGCCGCTGAAGCCGAACGACGACACGCCCGCACGCCGGGGCCGGTCGGCCTCGGGCCACGGCCGCGCCTCGGTGAGGAGTTCCACGGCGCCCGCGGACCAGTCGACGTTCGACGAGGGCTCGTCGGCGTGCAGCGTCTTCGGCAGGACGCCGTTGCGCAGCGCCATGACCACCTTGATGACGCCGCCCACGCCCGCGGCGGCCTGGGTGTGGCCGATGTTGGACTTCAGCGAGCCGAGCCACAGGGGGTCACCCGCGCGGTCACGGCCGTAGGTGGCGAGCAGGGCCTGCGCCTCGATGGGGTCGCCGAGGGTGGTGCCGGTGCCGTGCGCCTCGACGGCGTCGACGTCGGCCGCCGTCAGGCCCGCGTTGGCGAGGGCCTGCCGGATGACGCGCTGCTGGGACGGGCCGTTGGGCGCGGTCAGGCCGTTGGAGGCGCCGTCCTGGTTGACCGCCGTACCGCGGATCACCGCGAGCACCCGGTGGCCGTTGCGCCGCGCGTCAGAGAGACGCTCGAGGACGAGCATGCCCACGCCCTCGCCCCAGCCGGTGCCGTTGGCGTCGTCCGAGAACGAACGGCACCGGCCGTCCGGCGAAAGACCCTGCTGGCGGCTGAAGTCGACGAACGCGCCGGGCGTCGCCATGACCGTCGCGCCGCCCGCGAGCGCCAGCGAGCACTCGCCGGAGCGCAGCGCCCGCACCGCCAGGTGCATGGCGACCAGGGACGACGAGCACGCCGTGTCCACCGTCATCGCGGGGCCTTCGAGGCCGAAGGTGTACGAGAGACGGCCGGAGGCGACGCTGCCCGCGTTGCCCGTGCCGAGGTAGCCCTCGACGCTCTTGGGCGCACCGTGCAGCTGCGTGGCGTAGTCGTGGTACATGACACCCGCGAACACACCGGTCGCGCTGCCCCGCACCGACTTGGGGTCGATGCCCGCCCGCTCGAACGCCTCCCAGGAGGTCTCCAGGAGCAGTCGCTGCTGCGGGTCCATGGCCAGGGCCTCGCGCGGCGAGATGCCGAAGAAGGCCGGGTCGAACATGTCGGCGTCGTGCAGGAAGCCGCCCTCGCGGGTGTAGGAGCTGCCGCCCCGTTCGCCGGAGGGGTCGTAGAGCGCCTCCACGTCCCAGCCGCGCTCGGTCGGGAACGGCGTGATGCCGTCCGCGCCGTCGACGACCAGGCGCCACAGGTCCTCCGGCGAGCGGACGCCACCGGGGTAGCGGCAGCTCATGCCGACGATGGCGATCGCCTCGTCGGCCTCGGCCGGGGCCACCGCGGCGGCCGGGCTCGCGGGCACCAACTCAGCCGATTCGCCGCCCAGTTCGTCGCCGACGAACGCGGCGAGCGCGGTCGGGGTCGGATAGTCGAAGACCAGCGTGGCGGGCAGCCGCAGACCCGTGGCCGTGTTGAGCCGGTTGCGCAGGTCGACGGCGGTCAGCGAGTCGAAGCCGAGCTCCGTGAACGCGTGCCCGGACGCGACCGCCTCCGGCCCCGCGTGGCCGAGGACCATGGCGACCTGGGTGCGGACGAGGTCCAGGAGCACCCGCTCGCGCTCGTCCGCGGTGAGCGGCGCGAGACGGCCCCGCAGAGCGCCCGCCGGGTCGGCACCGGTCCCCGCGGTCCTGCGGTTCGTGGTGCGCACCAGGCCGCTCAACACCGGCGGGATCACCGGGAGTTCGCGTACGGCCCGCAGGTCGAGCCGCATCGGTACGACGACCGGCGCCGCTCCCGCGACGGCCGCGTCGAACAACGCGACGCCCTCGTCTGCGGAGAGGCCGTTGGCGGCGGAGTCCGCCACCTGGGCGCCCATGCCGTCGGCCCACAGGCCCCACGCCAGCGACGTGGCGGGCAGCCCCTGGGCGCGCCTGCGCCGGACGAGCCCGTCGAGGAACGCGTTGGCGGCCGCGTAGTTGCCCTGCCCCGGCGCGCCGAGCGTGCCCGCCACCGAGGAGAACAGGACGAACGCCGTCAGGTCCAGGTCGCGGGTCAGCTCGTGCAGGTGCCGCGCCGCGTCGACCTTGGGCCGGAACACGGTGTCGATCCGGTCCGCGGTCAGCGAGCCGATCGTGCCGTCGTCCAGGACACCCGCGGTGTGCACGACGGCGGTCACGGGGTGCTCGGCGAGCAGCGCGGCCAGCGCGTCGCGGTCGGCGACGTCGCAGGCGACCACGGCGACCTCGGCGCCCCGCGCGACCAGTTCGTCACGCAGCTCGTCGGCGCCCGGCGCGGCCGCACCGCGCCTGCTGGCGAGGACCAGCCTGCCGACGCCGTGCCGCTCGACGAGGTGCCGGGCGAACAGACCGCCGAGGGCGCCCGAGGCGCCGGTCACAAGGACCGTGCTGTCGGGCCCGAACGCCGCTTCCTCAGCACCGACTTCGGCCTTGACCCGCGCGAGCCGGGCCACGTGGACGTTCCCGTCGCGCACCGCGACCTGGGATTCCCCGGTCGCCACGGCGGACCACAGGGCGGCCGCGTCGTCCACATCGACGTCGACCAGGACGAGGCGGTCGGGGTTCTCCACCTGAGCCGTCCGCACCATGCCCCACACGGCGGCGGACGCCAGGTCGGGCACGTCGTCCCCGGCCCCGACCGCCACCGCGCCACGGGTCACGAGCACGAGCCGCGACGCCGCGCACCGCTCGTCGGCGAGCCAACCCTGCACCAGCTCAAGGGCGTTCAGGACCGCTTGGCGTACGTCGTCCACGCCGTGCGAGTCGACGCACCGCACCACGGCGTGGTCCGGCAGCGTCTCCCCCGCGTCGAGGGCCGACCGCAGCGCGGCCCCGTCCGCGAACTCGGCGACCGAGCCCGCGCCCTGGGCGGAGGCCGGTGCGGACACCCAGTCCAGGTGGAAGAGCGACTCCCAGCCCTGGCGCGACAGCGTCGCCGTCACGGGGCGCAGCACCAGCGAGTCGATCGTGGCGACCGGGGCACCGGCCCCGTCCACGACCGTCAGCGCCACACCGTCCGATCCGGCGGGCGAAAGCCGCACCCGGAGCACCGTCGCACCGGAGGCGTGCAGCCGCACACCCGTCCAGGAGAACGGCAGCTTGCCGGGCCCTTCGGCCGCGCTCATCAGGCCGATGCCGTGCAACGCGGCGTCGAGCAGCGCGGGATGCAGACCGAAGCCGCCCGCCTCCACGCCCTCGGGCAGCGCGACCTCGGCGAACACCTCGTCGCCCTTGCGCCACGCGGCCCGCAGCCCCTGGAACACCGGACCGTAGCCGAAGCCGCCGTCGGACATGCGGTCGTAGAGACCGTCCAGGTCCACGGAATCCGCCCCGGCGGGCGGCCACGCGCCGAGACCGGCCGACGGCGCGTCCGCGCCGTCCACGAGCACACCGCTCGCGTGCCGCACCCACACGTCACCGTCGTCGCCACGGGCGTGCACGGTCACCGAGCGACGCCCGGTCCCGTCGGCCGCGCCCACCTGCACCTGCACGCGCACGCCACCGCGCTCGGGCACCACGAGCGGCGCCTCGAGGGTCAGTTCCTCGACCAGGTCGCAGCCGATCTGGTCGCCCGCGCGGATCGCCAGCTCCAGGAACGCCGTCCCCGGCAGCAGGATCGAGCCCTGGATCACGTGATCGGCGAGCCACGGGTGGGTCTCCACGGACAGGCGGCCGGTGAAGAGCTCCCCGTCCGAGTCCGCCGTGTCGACGATCGCGCCGAGCAGCGGGTGCCCGGCCGAGCCGAGCCCGGCGGCGTTCAGGTCACCCGCGCCCACTCCGGCGTCCAGCCAGTAACGCTGGTGCTGGAAGGCGTACGTCGGCAGGTCCACGCGCCGCGCGCCACGCCCGGCGAAGAACGCCTCCCAGTCGAGACGCACACCCCGCGCACACACCTGCGCCACCGCGGAGACCAGCGCGGACTCCTCCGGCTGACCGTTCACCTGATCGGTACGGAGTACGGGGACGAAGGCGGCGTCCGGCGCGGACTCCTGGCCGAGGGCGGAGAGGGTGCCGCCGGGGCCGACCTCGATGAAGGTGACGAGGCCCTCCGCCGCCAGCGTCTTCACGGCGTCGGCGAAGCGGACCGACTCGCGGACGTGGCGTACCCAGTAGTCCGGCGAGGCCAGCTCGTCGGCGGAGGCACGTACGCCGGTCAGGGTGGACACGATCGGGATCGAGGGGGCCTCGTAGGAGACGCCCTCAAGGACCTGGCGGAAGTCATCCAGCATCGGGTCCATCAGCGGCGAGTGGAACGCGTGACTCACGCGGAGCTTGGTGACCTTGCGGCCAGCCTCACGCCACTTCTCTCCCACGGCCTCCACGTCGGCCGCGACACCGGAAATGACCACGGACGACGGGCCGTTGACCGCGGCGATGCCGACCGTCTCCGACAGGTCCCCGGCGATCTCCTCTTCGGTCGCCTGGATCGCGACCATCGCGCCACCCTCGGGCAGCGCCTGCATCAGCCCCGCACGAGCCGACACCACCTTCACGGCGTCACTCAGGGACCAGACACCCGCGACATGGGCCGCTGCGAGCTCGCCGATCGAGTGACCAGCCAGCACGTCAGGGCGTACGCCCCACGACTCAAGAAGCCGGAACAGCGCCACCTCCACCGCGAACAGCGCGGGCTGCGTCACACCCGTCTCGTTCAGCGCGTCGGCATCCTCACCGAACAGCACCTCACGCACCTCAGGCGCCAGCAGATCAAGCACCTCGTCCAGAGCGGCGGCGAACACCGGGAAACGGGACGCCAGTTCACGCCCCATCCCCAGCCGCTGCGAACCCTGACCCGAGAACAGGAAACCCACACCGCCCGGTGCGACCGCACCCGTGACCAGGCCGGGGAACGGGCGCCCCTCGGCCAGCGCGGTGAGCCCGTCCAGGAGGGCCGCGTGGTCGTCGCCCACCACGACCGCCCTGTGTTCGAAGGCCGACCGGGTCGTCGCCAGGGCGTACCCGATGTCCTGTGCGCGGCTCGGCTCATCGTGCTCGGCGGGCGCGCCCGTGACGTGCTCCCGCAGCCGTACGGCCTGGTCCCGCAGGGCCTCCGCGGTCCGCGCGGACAGCACCCACGGCACGACGCCGCCGTCGGCGGGGGCAGAAGCCTGGGCGGGGTCCTCGCTCGGCGCGTACTCGATGATGGTGTGCGCGTTCGTGCCGCTGATGCCGAACGACGAGATGCCCGCACGGCGCAGGTGACCGGTCTCCGGCCACGGCCTGGACTCCGTGAGGAGTTCGACGGAGCCCGCCGACCAATCCACCTTCGTCGAGGGCTCGTCGACGTGCAGGGTCGGCGGCAGTACGCCGTGGCGCAGCGCCATGACCATCTTGATGATGCCCGCCACACCGGCGGCGGCCTGGGTGTGACCGAGGTTCGACTTGATGGAGCCGAGCAGCAGCGGCCGGTCGGCATCGCGGTCCTGGCCGTAGGTGGCGAGCAGGGCCTGCGCCTCGATCGGGTCACCGAGGGTGGTGCCGGTGCCGTGCGCCTCGACGGCGTCGACATCGGACGGTGCCAGTCCGGCGCTCGCCAGGGCCTGGCGGATGACGCGCTGCTGCGAGGGACCGTTCGGAGCGGTCAGACCGTTGGACGCGCCGTCCTGGTTCACCGCCGAACCCCGTACGACGGCGAGTACCGGATGGCCGTTGCGGCGGGCGTCGGAGAGCCGCTCGACGAGCAGCATGCCGACGCCTTCGCCCCATCCCGTGCCGTCGGCGCTGTCGGAAAACGACTTGCAGCGGCCGTCCGAGGACAGGCCGCGCTGGCGGCTGAAGTCGATGAACGTGCTGGGCGTCGACATCACGGCGACACCACCGGCGAGCGCCATCTCGCACTCGCCCTGGCGCAGCGCCTGGATCGCCCAGTGCAGGGCGACAAGCGAGGAGGAACAGGCGGTGTCGACGGTGACGGCCGGGCCTTCGAGGCCGAGCGCGTAGGCGACGCGACCTGACGCGACGCTGCCGGAGCCGCCGGTTCCGAGGTAGCCCTCGACCTCCTCCGACACGGAGCGCAGCCGCGCCACGTAGTCGTGGTACATGACGCCCGCGAAGACGCCGACCGCCTTGCCCTTGGCGGAGTTGGGGTCGATGCCCGCCCGCTCGAACGCCTCCCAGGAGGTTTCGAGGAGGAGGCGCTGCTGCGGGTCCATGGCCAGGGCCTCGCGCGGCGAGATGCCGAAGAACGCCGGGTCGAACAGGTCGGCGTCGTGCAGGAAGCCGCCTTCACGGGCGGTGGAGCTGCCCGTGCGCTCGGGGTCCGGGTCGTACAGGGCGTCGGTGTCCCAGCCCCGGTTGACGGGGAACTCGCTGATGGCGTCGGTGCCGTCGAGCACGAGCCGCCACAGGTCCTCCGGCGATGCGACGCCGCCGGGGAAGCGGCAGCTCATGCCGACGATCGCGATCGGCTCGTCGGATGCCGCGACGACGGTGCGCGTGGGCGCGGCGACGACAGGCGCGCCCGCGATCTCGGTGCTGATGAACGCGGCGAGCGCGGCGGGGTTCGGGTGGTCGAAGACGAGCGTGGCGGGCAGGCGCAGCTCGGTGGCCGCGTTGAGGTGGTTGCGCAACTCCACGGAGCTGAGCGAGTCGAAGCCCAACTCGCGGAAGGCGCGGTCGGGTTCGACGGCGTGCGCCGAGCTGTGCCCGAGCACGGCGGCGGCGTGCGTACGGACGAGGTCGAGGAGCGCCTTCTCCCGCTCGCTCTCGGTCAGCCCCGCGAGGGACTGCGCGAGCGCGGACCGGTCGGCGGCCTCGGCGGTCCTGCGGGCCGTGTTCCGCACCAGGCCGCGCAGCAGGTGGAGTACGGGATGGGTACGGGCGAAGCGACGCAGCACCGCGAAGTCCATCGGGACGGGCGCCAGGAGCGCACGTCCCGTGGAGGTCGCCGCGTCGAACAGGGCCAGGCCCTGGGCAGGGCCCAGCGGGATCGCACCGCCGCTGGTGATGCGGCGTACGTCGGTGTCGTCGAGGCTGCCCGCCATGCCACCGCCCGTGGCCCACAGGCCCCAGGCCAGCGATGTCGCGGCCAGACCGCTCGCGCGGCGGTGCTGGGCGAGCGCGTCCAGGAAGGCGTTGGCCGCCGCGTAGTTGCCCTGACCCGGACCACCGAACACACCAGCGGCGGAGGAGAACATCACGAACGCCGACAGGTCCAGGTCCCGAGTCAGCTCGTGCAGATGCCAGGCGGCATCGACCTTGGGCCGGAACACACCGTCGATACGCTCAGGAGTGAGCGAGCCGATCACACCGTCGTCCAGGACACCCGCGGTGTGCACGACGGCGGAGATCTCGTGCGCGGACAGAAGGGCTGCCACCGCATCCCGGTCGGACACGTCACACGCCGCGAACGTCACCTCGGCGCCCTGCGCGACGAGTTCATCGCGCAGTTCCGCGGCTCCCTCGGCGTCGGCGCCGCGCCTGCTGACCAGCAACAGGTTGCGCACGTCACGCTCGGCGACCAGGTGCCGGGCGACCAGACCGCCCAGGGTGCCCGTCGCACCCGTGATCAGGACCGCACCGTCACCGAAGCCCGGCTCGTCCACCACGGACCGGGCGGCGCGGGCCAGGCGCGGGGCGCTGGCGGCGCCCGCACGCAACGCCAACTGCGGTTCGCCCGTGGCCAGTACGGCAGGCAGTACATCGAGGGAAGCAGCCTCGTCGAGGTCGACAAGGACAATTCGGTCGGGGTTCTCCGACTGCGCCGAGCGCACCAGGCCCCAGACGGCGGCATGGGCGAGATTCCGTACGTCCTCACCGTCCTCGGTAGCGACGGCGCGACGCGTCACGATGACCAGACGCGCGGCGTCGAACCGCTCCTCGCCGAGCCACGTCTGGATCGCGTCGAGCGCCCAGTGCGCGGCCTCGTGCGCGTCGGCCGCCGGGTCGGAGGTGGCCTCGACCGGGCAGGACAGGGCGACGTAGTCAGTCAACTCAGCTGTTGACGAAGCCAGTTCGGCAAGGTCGCTGGCCCACTCGACCGTCGGGGCGACGTCCTCGACCAACGGCACCGGCGCCCAGTCCACACCGAACAGCGCATCGTCGTGCGCGTCGGCGGCGGCCTGGACCGGGGCGGCCGGGCGAAGGATCAGCGAGTCGATCGTGGCGACCGGCGCACCGGCGCCGTCCGCGATCGTCAGCGACACCCCGTCGGGGCCTGTGGTCGTGAGGCGCACCCGCAGCGCCGTCGCGCTGGAGGCATGCAGGCGCACACCCGACCAGGAGAACGGCAGCTTGCCCGTGGTGTCGGCCTCGTTCGTCAGGCCGGTGGCGTGCAGCGCGGCGTCGAGCAGCGCCGGGTGGAGGCCGAAACCCTCCGCCTTGACGCCCTCGGGCAGCGCGACCTCGGCGAGCACCTCGTCACCGTGGCGCCAGGCGGCCCGCAGGCCCCGGAACACCGGGCCGTAGCCGAACCCGGCTTCGGACATGGCCTCGTAGAACCCGTCCAGGTTCACGGGCTCTGCCCCAGCGGACGGCCACTCGACCAGCGCCTCCCCGCCGGAACGTCCGCCGGAACGCAGCACACCGGTAGCGTGCCGGGTCCACGAACGACCGTCCTCCATGTCACCCGTGCTGGAGTGGAAAGTCACCTCCCGCCGCCCGGAACCGTCCTCGGCACCGACCCACACCTGCACCCGCACCGCACCGCTCTCGGGCAGGACGAGCGGCGCTTCCAGCGTTAGCTCCTCGACCAAGTCACACCCGACCTGGTCACCCGCACGGACCGCCAGGTCCAGGAACGCCGTACCCGGCAGCAGAACCGATCCCATGACCGCGTGGTCGGCCAGCCACGGATGCGTCTGCACGGAAAGACGGCCGGTGAGCAACACACCGTCCGTGCCGCCGAGTACGACGGTCGCACCAAGGAGCGGATGCTCGGCGGGACCGAGCCCCGCCGCCGCGACGTCGCCGATCAGCGGCTGCACGTCGGGCCAGTAGTCATCGCGCTGGAAGGCGTACGTGGGCAGGTCGACGCGCCGTGTTCCGTGACCGGCGAAGAAGACGCTCCAGTCCACTCGGACACCGTGAACGTGCAAACGCCCCACGGCAGTTGTGACGGCCAGCGCCTCCGGGCGCTCACCGCGCAGCACGGGTACGAGGGTGGCGTCCGGCGCGGATTCCTGACCGAGGGCGGAGAGCGTGCCGCCGGGACCGACCTCGACGAACGTGCCCACACCCTCGGCGGCGAGCGTGCTCACCGCGTCGGCGAAACGTACCGACTCGCGCACGTGGCGTACCCAGTAGTCCGGGGAGGACAGCTCGTCGGCGGTGGCGCGCACGCCGGTCAGCGTCGAGACGATCGGGAGCGAGGGAGCCTCGTACGACACGCTCTCAAGCACCGTACGGAACTCGTCCAGCATCGGGTCCATCAGCGGCGAGTGGAACGCGTGACTCACGCGGAGCTTGGCGACCTTGCGGCCAGCCTCACGCCACTTCTCCCCCACGGCCTCCACGTCGGCCGCGACACCGGAAATCACCACGGACGACGGGCCGTTGACAGCTGCGATGCCGACGGTCTCCGACAGGTCTCCGGCGATCTCCTCCTCGGTCGCCTGGATCGCGACCATCGCGCCACCCTCGGGCAGCGCCTGCATCAGACCCGCACGCGCCGACACCACCTTCACGGCGTCGGACAGCGTCCACACACCCGACACATGGGCCGCAGCCAGCTCACCGATCGAGTGACCAGCCAGCACATCAGGACGTACGCCCCACGACTCAAGAAGCCGGAACAGCGCCACCTCCACCGCGAACAACGCAGGCTGCGTCACCCCCGTCTCGTTCAGCGCATCCGCGTCGTCCCCGAACAGCACCTCACGCACCTGAGGCACCATCAGCCCAAGGGCCTCATCCAGAGCTGCGGCGAACACCGGGAAACGAGAGGCCAGTTCACGCCCCATCCCCAGCCGCTGCGAACCCTGCCCCGAGAACAGGAAACCCACCCGGCCCGGCTCATCGGCCACACCCGTCACCACGGCGCCGGACACCTGGCCCTCGGCAACCGCCGTCAGCGCGTCGAGCAACTCCGACCGGTCGGCGCCGACCACCACCGCGCGGTGCTCCAACACCGCACGCGAGGTCACCAGCGCCTGGCCCACATCCAGTACGGACAGGTCACCCGACGCCTCCACGAAGGACTTCAGACGCGCCGCCTGCTCGCGCAGCGCCTCCCCGTTCCGCGCCGACAGCACCCACGGCAGTAGACGACCGTCCTCGGGCGGCTCCTCGATCTCCACCGGCTCCGGCGTCGGAGCCTGCTCCACGATCACGTGTGCGTTGGTGCCGCTGAAGCCGAAGGACGACACACCCGCACGCCACGGTCGGTCGGCGGCAGGCCACTCGCGCTCGTCGGAGAGCAGCTCGACCGCGCCCGCGGTCCAGTCGACGTGCGGCGAAGGCTCGTCCGCGTGGAGGGTCTTGGGCAGCACGCCGTGGTGCATCGCCATGACCATCTTGATCACACCCGCCACACCGGCGGCCGCCTGCGTGTGACCGATGTTCGACTTCAACGAGCCGAGCCACAGGGGCCGGTCGGCGTCGCGGTCCTGGCCGTACGTGGCGAGGAGCGCCTGGGCCTCGATCGGGTCGCCCAGCTTGGTGCCCGTGCCGTGCGCCTCGACCGCGTCCACGTCGGACGGGGCGAGACCGGCCGTCGCGAGCGCCTGACGGATCACACGCTGCTGCGACGGGCCGTTGGGCGCGGTGAGGCCGTTGGACGCGCCGTCCTGGTTCACCGCGGAGCCGCGTACGACCGCGAGGACCTTGTGGCCGTTGCGCTCGGCGTCCGAAAGGCGCTCCACGAACAGCATGCCGACGCCCTCGCCCCAGCCCGTGCCGTCCGCGCCCGCGCCGAACGCCTTGCAGCGGCCGTCCTCGGCCAGCCCGCGCTGGCGGCTGAACTCGATGAACGAGCTGGGGGTGGACATCACCGTCACGCCGCCCGCCAGGGCCAGTTCGCACTCGCCCTTCTGGAGCGCCTGCACCGCGAGGTGGAGGGCGACGAGGGACGACGAGCAGGCCGTGTCGACCGTGACCGCGGGGCCTTCGAGGCCGAAGGTGTAGGAGAGGCGCCCTGAGGCGACGCTCGCCGCGTTGCCGGTGCCCGCGTAGCCGCCCGAGTCCTCGGCGGAGGCGCTCAGGATCCAGCCGTAGTCCTGCATGTTCGAGCCGACGAACACGCCCACGCGCTCACCGCGCAGGGAGGCGGGGTCGACACCCGCACGCTCGAAGGCCTCCCAGGAGGTTTCCAGGAGCAGTCGCTGCTGCGGGTCCATGGCGAGGGCCTCGCGCGGCGAGATGCCGAAGAAGGCCGCGTCGAAGCCGCTCACACCCGACAGGAACGCGCCGGACCGGGAGTAGGAGGTGCCGATCGAGTCCGGGTCGGGGTCGTAAAGACCCTCGAGGTCCCAGCCGCGGTCGGTCGGGAAGTCGGATACGGCGTCGCCGCCCGCCCGGAGCACCTGCCACAGCTCCTCCGGGCTGGTCACACCGCCCGGGAGGCGGCAGGCCATGCCCACGATCGCGATCGGCTCGTCGGAGACGTCGGTCACGGTGGCCGAAGCCGTGGTGGCCGCGACCGCTCCGCACACCTCGGCCCGCAGGTAGGCGGCGAGCACGGCCGCGTTCGGATAGTCGAAGACGAGGGTCGTGGGCAGCGCGACCCCGGTGGCCTCGCTGAGCCGACTGCGCAGCTCCACCGCCGTCAGCGAGTCGAAGCCCAGGTCACGGAAGGCACGCGTCGCCGGGAGCGCGTCACCGGACGCGTGCCCGAGGACCGCCGCGGCCTCGTACCGGACGAGCTCGGTGAGCTGTCGCTCCTGCTCCGCCTCGTCCAGACCGGCGAGCCGCCGCGCCAGATCCGAGGCGCCCTGCTCGGGTGCCGCGGTCTCGAACGCGGCCCGCACCTGCGGGAGTTCGCTCAGCAGCGGGCTGGGCCGCTGCGCCATGAACGTGGCCGCGAACCGCGCCCAGTCCACGTCGGCGATGGCGACGTTCCCGTCACCGCTCTCCAACGCCGTGGCCAGGCCCACGATGGCCACCGCCGGAGCCATCGAGGGCAGACCCCGGCGCTTCAGCTGCGCCCCGGCGTCCTGCCCGGCGTTGGCGACCATGCCGCCGTCGGCCCACGGGCCCCAGGCCACCGCCGTGGCGGGCAGACCCGCGGCCCTGCGGTGCTCGGCCAGCGCGTCCAGGTAGGCGTTCGCCGCACCGTAGGCGGCCTGCGCGCCACTGCCCCACACACCCGAGATCGACGAGAACATCACGAACGCGTCCAACGGCGTGTCGGCGAGCAGCTCGTGCAGGTGCCGCGCACCGACGGCCTTCGCCGCCAGCACGTCGGCGAACTCCCCAAGGGAGTCCGGGTCGGACGGGTCGATGTCGGCGAGCACGGTGGAGCGCTCGATGCCCGCCGCGTGCACGACCGCGTTCAGCTCGGGGACACCCGCGAGGAGTGCCGCGACCGAGTCACGGTCCGTCATGTCGCACGCGGCGAACGTCACCCGCGCGCCCAACTCGACCAGTTCCGCTTCCAGTTCGGCCGCACCCGTCGCGTCGGCGCCACGACGGCTCGCGAGCACCACGTGCTCGGCGCCGTTGCCGGCGAGCCAGCGCGACACGTGCCCGCCGAGCGCGCCGAGTCCGCCGGTGACCAGGACCGTGCCGCGCGGCGTCCAGCCGCTCCCGCTCGCCTTGCGCAGCGGGGCGGGGGCAAGGCGGCGGCCGAGGATCCCGGTGCCGCGTACGGCGACCTGGTCCTCGCCCTCCAGTCCGGCGAGGACCGAGACCAGCAGGTCCCCGGTCGACTCGTCGGCCGCGTCCGGCACGTCGACGAGACCGCCCCAACGATCCGACAACTCCAGCGCGGCCACCCGGCCGAGGCCCCACACCATCGACTGCCCGAACCCGGCGACCGGATCGCCCGGGGCCGCCGCCACCGCACCCGACGTCAGGCACCACAACGGCGCCGACACACCGGCAGCACCGAGCGCCCGCAGCAGGCCGACCGTGGCCCCGACACCCGTGGGCACCACCGATTCACCGGCGTCCGCGAGCCCCAGCAGGGAGACGACACCGCTCAGCGCGGGCAGCCCGTTCAACTGCCCGGCCCAGTCGGACGACTCCAAATCCACCGCCAGGACGTGCGCCTCGGCACCATTCCTGACCAGCGCGTCCCGCACCCAGTCGATCCGGTCCTCGCCCGCCGGAGCCACGACCAGCCACGTACCGTCAAGACGCCCGGACCCGGCAGCCACCGGCCGCCACTCGACCCCGTACCGCCAGCCCTCCACGGCGGCCCGGCCCTGCTGCTCCTTGCGCCACGCGGAAAGACGCGGCAGCACGGCACTCAGCGGGGCATCGGACGACACGTCCAACGTGCGCGCGAGATCGGCGATGTCACCGTCCTCGACGACACCCCAGAACCGCGCGTCCACCGGGGACAGCGACGCGGCATCCGCATCGACGTCCGCGTCGGCAGGTACGGCGTCCAGCCAGTAGCGCTCGCGCTGGAAGGCGTACGTCGGCAGGTCGACACGGCGCGTCACGTGACCGGCGAAGAAGGCGTCCCAGTCCACGGTCACACCGCGTACGTGCAGGTGCCCCGCGGCCGTCGTGACCGCCAGCGCCTCGGGGCGGTCGCCGCGCAGGGCGGGGACGAAGGCGGCGTCTGGCGCGGACTCCCGGCCGAGGGCGGACAGCGTGCCACCCGGGCCGACCTCGACGAACGTGCCCACACCGTCGGCGACGAGCGTGCTCACCGCGTCGGCGAAACGCACCGACTCGCGCACGTGACGCACCCAGTAGTCCGGGGAGGACAACTCCTCGGCGGTGGCACGTGCGCCGGTCAGAGTGGACACGATCGGGATCGCGGGAGCCTCGTACGACACGCTCTCAAGCACCGTACGGAAGTCGTCCAGCATCGGGTCCATGAGCGGCGAGTGGAAGGCGTGGCTCACGCGGAGCTTGGTGACCTTGCGGCCCGCCTCACGCCACTTCTCCCCCACAACCTCCACGTCAGCCGCGACACCGGAAATCACCACGGACGAGGGCCCGTTGACCGCCGCGATACCGACCGTCTCCGACAGGTCCGTGGCGACCTCGTCCTCGGTGGCCTGGATGGCGACCATCGCGCCGCCCTCGGGCAGCGCCTGCATCAACGCACCTCGCGCCGACACGACCTTCACGGCGTCGCTCAAGGACCACACACCCGACACATGGGCCGCTGCGAGCTCGCCGATCGAGTGACCAGCAAGGACGTCAGGACGTACGCCCCACGACTCAAGCAGCCGGAACAGCGCCACCTCCACCGCGAACAGCGCAGGCTGCGTCACACCCGTCTCATTCAGCGCATCGGCGTCCTCACCAAAGAGAACCCCACGCACCTCAGGCACCATTAGCCCAAGGACCTCGTCCAGAGCTGCGGCGAACACCGGGAAACGCTGGGCCAGTTCACGACCCATCCCCAACCGCTGCGAACCCTGGCCCGAGAACAAGAAACCCACCCGGCCCGGCTCATCGGCCACACCCGTGACCGCGCCACCGGTAGGCCGACCCTCGGCCACCGCCGTCAGCGCGTCGAGCAGTTCCGACCGCTCGGCACCGGCCACCACCGCACGGTGCTCCAACACCGCACGCGAGGAGATCAGCGCACGGCCCACATCCAGTACGGACAGGTCACCCGACGCCTCAACGAAGGACTTCAGGCGCGCCGCCTGCTCGCGCAGGCCCTCGACGCTGCGGCCCGAAAGGACCCACGGCAGCAGGCCACCGTCGTGCGTCGTCGGTTCCGCGGCCTCCACCGGCTCGACGACAGGAGCCTGCTCCACGATCACATGTGCGTTCGTGCCGCTCACACCGAACGACGACACACCCGCGCGCCACGGCTGGCCGGTCTCCGGCCACGGCTTGGCCTCCGTCAGGAGCTCCACTCCGCCCGCGGACCAGTCCACGTGTGAGGTCGGCTCGTCGACGTGGAGGGTCTGGGGCAGTACGCCGTGGCGCATCGCCATGACCATCTTGATCACACCCGCCACACCGGCCGCTGCCTGGGTGTGACCGATGTTCGACTTGATCGAGCCGAGCAGGAGCGGCCGGTCTGCGGGGCGGCCCTGGCCGTAGGTCACCAGGAGGGCCTGGGCCTCGATCGGGTCGCCGAGCTTCGTGCCGGTGCCGTGCGCCTCGACCGCGTCCACCTGGGCGGCGGAGAGGCGCGCGCTCGCCAGGGCCTGGCGGATCACGCGCTGCTGCGAGGGGCCGTTGGGCGCGGTGAGGCCGTTGGACGCACCGTCCTGGTTCACCGCTGAACCGCGGATCACGCCGAGGACCTCGTGGCCGTTGCGCTGCGCGTCGGAGAGCCGCTCCAGGAGGAGCAGGCCGACGCCCTCGCCCCAGCCGGTGCCGTCCGCGGCGTCGGCGAACGCCTTGACCCGGCCGTCCTCCGCAAGTCCGCGCTGGCGGCTGAAGTCGATGAAGCCGCCTGGCGTCGACATCAGCGTGACGCCGCCCGCGAGGGCGAGCGGGCACTCGCCGTGCCGCAGCGCGTGCACCGCGAGGTGCAGGGCGACCAGGGACGAGGAGCAGGCGGTGTCGATGGTGAGCGCGGGGCCCTCGAAGCCGAACGTGTAGGAGATGCGGCCCGAGATGACGCTCGCCGCGTTGCCGGTGCCGAGGTAGCCCTCGTAGCCTTCGGGCGCGCCGGTGAGCAGGCGGGCCAGGTAGTCCTGGCCGTTGGTGCCGACGAACACGCCGGAGCGGCTGCCCCGCATCGCCTGCGGGTCGATGCCCGCCCGCTCGAAGGCCTCCCAGGAGGTTTCCAGGAGGAGGCGCTGCTGCGGGTCCATGGCCGCGGCCTCGCGCGGCGATATCCCGAAGAAGGCGGGGTCGAAGTCCGCGACGTCGTGGATGAACCCGCCTTCGCGGGTGTAGCAGGTGCCCTGGCGGTCGGGGTCGTCGTCGAAGAGCGCCTCCAGGTCCCAGCCGCGGTCGGTGGGGAAGGCGGAGACCGCGTCCGTACCGTCCTCGAGGAGGCGCCACAGGTCTTCCGGCGACCGCACGCCGCCGGGGAACCGGCAGCTCATGCCGACGATCGCGATCGGCTCGACCTCGCGCTCCTCGGCCTCGCGCAGCTTGCCGCGCGCCTCCTGCAGGTCTACGGAGGCCCGCCGGAGGTAGTCGAGGTACTTCTCCTCGTTGGACATGTGCTTGGACCCTTCAGATGTGTTCATGAGCTCAGGACCTACCGAGTTGTTCGTCGAGCAGCGCGAGCGGCTGGTGCTCAGGAGTTGCCGAGTTGTTCGTCGAGCAGCGCGAGCAGCTCGTCCGCCGTCGCCGTACGCGCGTCCGTGGCGGACTCGGCCGGTTCCGTGCGGGTGTGCGCCTCGTCCCACATGGAGAGGAGCGCGCGGAGTCGGGTGCCGACGGCGGTGCTCTGCTCGTCGTCGGGCGTGAGGAGGGACAGGGCGGATTCGAGGCGGTCCAGTTCCGCGTCGATGGTCGGCGCGCCGCCGCCGGGCAGCGCGTCGAGTACGTACGCGGCGAGCGCGGACGGCGTGGGGTGGTCGAAGACGAGCGTGGCGGGCAGGCTCAGGCCCGTGGCCACGTTGAGGAGGTTGCGGAACTCGACCGAGGTCAGCGAGTCGAAGCCGAGTTCCTGGAACGCCCGGCCCGGCTCGACGAGCTTGGTGCCGTCGTGGCCGAGGACGGCCGCCGCGTACTCGCGCACCATGTCGAGCACGGCGCGTTCGCGTTCGGGTCCCGACAGGGCGGTCAGTCGGGCCGTGAGGTCGCTCGGTGCACTCGCGTCCGCGGTGTCGCGGGCGGCGGGTCCGCCGGAGAGTTCCCATAGGAGCGGGCTGGGCCGTACCGCGGTGAAGGTCGGGGCGAACAGGTCCCAGTCGATGTCCGCGACGAGCGCCATCGGGTCGCCGAGCCGGACCACCCGGTCCAGCGCGGCGATGGCCTGCTCGGGCTCCATCGGGTTCAGGCCGCGGCGGCGCAGGGAGTCGCCGAGCGCCCCTTCGGCCATGCCGCCGCCGCCCCAGGGCCCCCACGCGACCGTGGTGGCGGGCAGGCCCGCCGCCGCGCGTCGTTCCGCGAGGGTCTCCAGGAAGGTGTTGGCGGCCCCGTAGTTCGCCTGGCCCGACCCGCCGAGCGTGCCGGAGAGCGAGGAGAACATCACGAACGCGGACAGCTTGTGGTCCCTGGTCAGTTCGTCCAGGTTGATCGCGGCGTCGACCTTCGGCCGCAGCACGGCGTGCAGTCGCTCCGGGGTGAGCCCGGACAGCACGCCGTCGTCGAGGACGCCCGCCGCGTGCACGACCCCGGTGAGCGGGAACTCGTCGGGCACCGTGGCGAGCAGGGCGGCGAGGGCGTCCCGGTCCGCGGCGTCGCAGGCGGCGATCGTGACGCGGGCGCCCAACGCGGTGAGTTCCGCCCGGAGTTCCTCCGCGCCCTCGGCCGCCGGGCCGCGGCGGCTGGTGAGCAGCAGGTGCTCGGCGCCCTTGGCGATCAGCCAGCGGGCGATGTGCGCGCCGAGCCCGCCGGTGCCGCCGGTGACGAGGACCGTGCCGCTGGGGCTCCAGTCCCCGACGCGGCCCGCTGCGGCCCGGACGAGCCTGCGGACGAACAGTCCGCCGCTGCGCAGCGCGAGCTGGTCCTCGTCGCCCGCGGCGGACAGGACGCCCGCGAGACGGGTGCCCGCGCGCTCGTCGAGCGTCTCGGGGAGGTCGACCAGGCCGCCCCAGCGGTCCGGTTGTTCGAGTCCGGCGACCCTGCCGAGGCCCCAGATCATCGCCTGGTCGGGGTTCGCGGGGGCGTCGGAGCCGCCGGTGCGGGCCGCTCCTCGCGTCGCGCACCACAGGGGCGCGGCGAGGTCGTTGTCGCCGAGGGCCTGGATGAGGGCGAGGGTGGCGGTCAGGCCCGCGGAGGGCAGTTCGGGGTCGAGGGCGAGCAGGGAGAGCACGCCCGCGACGGGCTCGTCGGTGGCCACGCGCGCCGCGAGTGCCGCGCGGTCCGTCGCCTCGCCGGTCCTGACCGACAGGACGCGTGCGCCGTGCCTGCTCAGCGCGGCGGTGACGGGCTCCTCCCCCGTGCCGTCCCTGCTGACGACGAGCCAGGTGCCCGTGAGCGCCGGGGTGGGGTCGCTCATCGGCTGCCAGGTGACGCGGTAGCGCCAGCTGTCGACGGTGGAGTGCTCGGCCTGTTCGCGCCGCCACGACGAGAGCCGCGGCAGCACCGTGGCGATGGAGTCGTCGGGCGACACGGCGAGCTCGGCGGCGAGTTCACCGAGGTCGCCGTCCGCCACCGCCGCCCAGAACCGGGCGTCGACGGCGCCGGAGACGTCACCGGCGGGGGCGTCGGCGACGGCCGGCCAGAACCTGTCGCGCCGGAAGGCGTAGGTGGGCAGGTCGACGTGGGTGCCGCCGGTGGTCAGTGCGGACCAGTCGACGGGTACGCCGAGTACGTGCAGCCTGCCCGCGGCGACCGCCACGGCGAGCGTCTCGGAGCGGTCGCCGCCGCGCAGCGCGGGGACGAAGGCCGCCTCCGGCGCGGTCTCCTGGCCGAGCGCGCAGAGCACACCGCCGGGGCCGATCTCCAGGAACAGGTCGGTGCCCTGGTCGCGCAGCGTGGCGACGGCGTCGGCGAAGCGCACCGACTCGCGCACGTGGCGCACCCAGTACTCGGGCGATGCCAGCTCGTCAGCGCTCGCCTGGACGCCGGTCAGGGTCGACACGATCGGGATCGCGGGAGCCTCGTATGTGACGCTCTGAAGGACCGAGCGGAACTCGTCGAGCATCGGCTGCATGAGCGGCGAGTGGAACGCGTGGCTGACCCGGAGCCGGGTCACCTTGCGGCCCGCCGCACGCCACCGCTCGGCGACGGCCTCCGCATCGGCGGCGACACCGGAAATGACCACCGCCGAGGGCCCGTTGACCGCCGCGATGCCCACCGTCTCCGGCAGGTCGGCGGCGACCTCGTCCTCGGTCGCCTGGATCGCGACCATCGCACCGCCCTCGGGCAGCGCCTGCATCAGACCCGCACGAGCAGACACGACCTTGGCCGCGTCCGCCAGGGACCACACCCCAGATACATGTGCCGCAGCCAGCTCGCCGATCGAGTGACCAGCCAGCACGTCAGGACGTACACCCCACGACTCAAGAAGCCGGAACAGCGCCACCTCGATCGCGAACAGCGCGGGCTGCGTCACACCCGTCTCGTTCAGCGCGTCCGTGTCCTCCCCGAAGAGGACCTCACGCACCTGCGGGTCGAACTCCGCGAGGACCTGGTTCAGGGCCTCGGCGAACACCGGGTAGGCGTCGGCCAGTTCACGGCCCATGCCGAGCCGCTGCGAACCCTGGCCGGAGAACAGGAACGCGGTGCGGTGTCCCCCTGCGACGCCGGAGACCAGTTCGTTCGCGGTCCGTCCCTCGACGAGCGCCGTGAGGTTCGCGAGGAGTTCGTCGCGGTCACGGCCGACGACGACCGCCCGGTGTCCGAGGGCGGGCCGTTCGGTCGCGAGGGTGGCGGCGGCGTCGAGCGGGTCGAGGTCCGGGTGCGCCACGAGGTGGGCGCGGAGCCGTTCCGCCTGGGTCCGCAGTGCGTCCTCGCCCCGTCCCGAGACCAGCAGCGGCAGCGGGGACGCGGCGGGTCGCGGTGCGGTCTTCGGCGTCGCGGTCGCGGTGACCGGTGCCTGTTCGACGATGGCGTGCGCGTTGGTGCCGCTGAAGCCGAACGACGACACCGCGAACCGGCGCGGCCGACCCGTCTCGGGCCAGGGCCTGGCCTCGGTGAGGAGCTCGATGTCGCCGGTCGACCAGTCGACCTGCGGTGTCGGCTCGGCGACGTGCAGGGTCTTGGGCAGCGTGTCGTGCCGCAGCGCCATGACCATCTTGATGATGCCGCCGACGCCTGCCGCGGCCTGCGTGTGGCCGATGTTGGACTTCAGCGAACCGAGCCACAGGGGCTGGTCGGCGGGGCGGTCCTGGCCGTAGGTGGCGAGGAGGGCCTGCGCCTCGATCGGGTCGCCCAGCTTGGTGCCGGTGCCGTGCGCCTCCATCACGTCCACGTCGGCGGCGGAGAGCCCGGCGCTGGCGAGCGCCTGCCGGATCACACGCTGCTGGGAGGGGCCGTTGGGGGCGGTGAGGCCGTTGGACGCGCCGTCCTGGTTCACCGCCGAACCCCGTACGACAGCGAGGATCTGGTGACCGTTGCGCTGCGCGTCGGACAGCTTCTCCAGGACGAGCATGCCGACGCCCTCGCCCCAGCCCGTGCCCTCCGCGTCCGAGGAGAACGGCCTGCACCGGCCGTCGACGGAGAGCCCGCGCTGGCGGCTGAAGTCCAGGAACGCGCCCGGCGTCGACATGACCGTCACACCACCCGCCAGGGCCATGTCGCACTCCCCCGACCGCAGTGCCTGCGCGGCGAGGTGCATGGCGACCAGGGACGACGAGCACGCCGTGTCGACCGTCACGGCCGGGCCTTCGAGGCCGAACGTGTAGGACAGGCGGCCCGCCATGACGCTGGCCGCGTTGCCCGTGCCGACGTATCCCTCGACGCTCTCCTCACTGGACGCGAGGAGCGCGTCGTAGTCCTGGAGGCTGGTACCCGCGAAGACTCCGATGTCCCTGCCCCGGACCCCGGTCGGGTCGACGCCCGCGTGCTCGAAGGCCTCCCAGGAGGTTTCCAGGAGCAGTCGCTGCTGCGGGTCCATGGCCAGGGCCTCGCGCGGCGAGATGCCGAAGAACGCGGGGTCGAAGCGGTCGGCGTCGTGCAGGAAGCCGCCCTCGCGGGCGTAGGTGGTGCCGAAGTGGTCGGGGTCCGGGTCGTACAGGGCCTCCAGGTCCCAGCCCCGGTTGGTCGGGAACTCGCTGATGGCGTCGACGCCCTCGTGCACGAGCCGCCACAGTTCCTCGGGCGAGTTGGCGCCTCCGGGGTACCGGCAGCTCATGCCGACGATCGCGATCGGCTCGTCGGACACCGCCGGAGTCCTGCGCGCGGGCGCGGCGTCGACGGGCGCCCCGGCGAGTTCGGCGGCGATGTACGCGACGAGCGCCGCCGGGGTCGGGTAGTCGAAGACGAGCGTCGCGGGAAGCCGCAGCTCGGTGGCCGCGTTGAGCCGGTCGCGGAACTCGACGGCGGTCAGCGAGTCGAACCCGAGCTCCTTGAAGGCGCGTTCGGGCGCGACGGCGTGCGCCGAACCGTGCCCGAGGACCACGGCCACGTGCCCGAGCACGAGGTCGAGAAGCGCCTTGTCCCGCTCGGCCCCGGTCAGTCCCGCGAGGGACTGTGCGAGCGCGGACCCGGCGACGTGGGCGGCCGCGGCGGCCCTGCGTGCCGTGCCGCGCACCAGTGCGCGCAGCAGGTGCGGCACCTGCTCGGTGCGCGCCTGCTTGTGGAGCGCGGGCAGGTCGAGCGGTACGGGGGCGAGGAGCGTGCGCCCTGTGGAGGCCGCGGCGTCGAACAGGGCGAGGCCCTCGGCCGTGCCGAGCGGGTGCACGCCGTCGACGGTCGTCGGCAGCGTGTCGCCGTCCAGCGGCCCCCCTGCCGTCTCCCACGGGCCCCGGGCCAGCGAGATGGCGGGCAGACCGGCCGCCGCGCGGTGCTGCGCGAGTGCGTCGTGGAACGTGCTGACCGCCGCGTGGAGGCCCTGCCCCGGCGTGCCGAACGTACCGGCCGCCGAGGAGAACAGGACGAACGCGGACAGGTCCAGGTCGCGGGTCAGTTCGTGCAGGTGGTACGCCGCGTCGGCGCCGGGCCGGAACACGGTGTCGATCCGGTCCCCGGTCGGCGAGCCGGTCGTGCGGTCGTCGTCCGCGAAAGCGGTGGTGTGGACGACGGCGGAGATCCGGTGCTCGGCAAGGAGGGCGGCCAGCGCGTCGCGGTCGGCGGCGTCGCAGGCCGCGAACGTCACCTCGGCGCCCCGCGCGGTCAGTTCGTCGCGCAGTTCCACGGCGCCCGCGGCCTCGACGCCGCGCCCGCCGACCAGCAGCAGGCTGCGCACGTCGCGCTCCGCGACCAGGTGCCGGGCGACGAGCCCGCCCAGGGTGTCGGCGGCTCCGGTGACGAGCACCGTGCCGGAACCGAGCCCGGGGTCGGCCACGAGGGACTGCCGGGCCCGCGCAAGGCGCGGGGCGCTCGCCGCACCCGCGCGGAGCGCCAACTGCGGTTCGCCCGTGGCCAGTACGGCAGGCAGCGCCTCGGTCGACGCCGCCTCCTCGTCGAGGTCGACGAGGACGATCCGGTCAGGATTCTCCGACTGCGCCGAGCGCACCAGCCCCCAGACGGCGGCGTGAGCGAGATTCCGTACGTCCTCACCGTCTTCGGTGGCGACGGCGCGACGCGTCACGACGACCAGACGCGCGGCGTCGAACCGCTCCTCGCCGAGCCACGTCTGGACCGCGTCGAGCGCCCAGTGCGCGGCGGCCGCCGGATCCGCACCGGCCTCGACCGGGCAGGGCAGGACCACGAAATCGGGCTGATCCGTGTCCTGTGCCCGGGTCAGTGCTGCCAGGTCGGTCCACCGTGTCGTCGGGGCCTCGCCGTCGGACGGCGGGACCGGCACCCAGTCGACGCCGAACAGCGCCTCCTGCTCCTGTCGCGTCACCGTCGCCGTCATCGGGCGCAGCACCAGGGTGTCCACGCTCGCCACCGGAGCGCCCGTCCCGTCCGCGATCGTCAGCGCCACCGCGTCCGTGCCCGCGGGACCCGCGGGTGTCAGCCGCACGCGCAGCACCGTCGCGCCGGAGGCGTGTAGCCGCACGCGCGACCACGAGAACGGCAGCCGTCCCGCGCCGTCGTCGTCGGCCGTGAGGCCGATGGTGTGCAGCGCGGCATCGAGCAGCGCCGGGTGCAGACCGAAGCCGTCAGGCTTGACGCCGTCGGGCAGCGCGACCTCGGCGAACACCTCGTCGCCGACGCGCCAGGCGGCGCGCAGGCCGCGGAAGGCGGGGCCGTAGCCGAAGCCACCCTCGGCCATGCGGTCGTAGTAGCCGTCCAGGTCCACGGCTTCGGCTCCGGCGGGCGGCCACACGACGAGGGATTCCCCGCCTGCGCCACCGCCCGCCCGGAGCAGGCCGGTGGCGTGCCTGGTCCACGAACCGGCGTCGTCGACGTCGCCTTCGCTGGCGTAGAAGGCCAGCTCGCGGCCACCGGACGCGTCCTCGGCACCGACCGACACCTGCACCCGCACCGCACCGCTCTCGGGCAGGACGAGCGGCGTCTCCAGCGTCAGCTCCTCCACCAGGTCACACCCGACCTGGTCACCCGCACGAACCGCCAGCTCCACGAACGCGGAGCCGGGCAGCAGGGTCGAGCCCCGCACCACGGAATCGGCGAGCCACGGGTGGGTCTGCACGGACAGGCGCCCGGTCAGCAGCACGCCTTCGGTGCCACCGAGGGTGACGGCCGCACCGAGCAGCGGGTGCTCAGCCGCACCGAGCCCGGCCGCCGACACGTCGCCGACCGCCGCCAGCACGTCGGGCCAGTAGCGCTCGCGCTGGAAGGCGTACGTGGGCAGGTCGACACGGCGCGTCACGTGACCGGCGAAGAAGGCGTCCCAGTCCACGGTCACACCGCGTACGTGCAGGTGTCCCGCGGCCGTCGTGACCGCCAGCGCCTCCGGACGTTCACCGCGCAGGGCGGGGACGAAGGTGGCGTCCGACGCGGACTCCCGGCCGAGGGCGGACAGCGTGCCACCCGGGCCGACCTCGACGAACGCGCCCACACCCTCGGCGACGAGCGTGCTCACCGCGTCAGCGAAGCGCACCGACTCGCGTACGTGGCGCACCCAGTAGTCCGGCGAGCCCAGCTCGTCGGCGGTGGCGCGCACGCCGGTCAGGGTGGACACGATCGGGATCGAGGGAGCCTCGTAGGAGACGCTCTCCAGGACCTGGCGGAAGTCGTCCAGCATCGGGTCCATCAGCGGCGAGTGGAACGCGTGGCTGACCCGCAGCTGGGTGACCTTGCGGCCCGCCTCGCGCCACCGTCCGGCCACGGCCTCCACGTCGGCGGCGACACCGGAGACGACCACGGAGTTCGGGCCGTTGACCGCGGCGATGCCGACGGTGCCCGGCAGGTCCCCGGCGACCTCTTCCTCGGTTGCCTGGATGGCGACCATCGTGCCGCCCTCGGGCAGCGCCTGCATCAACCGGCCCCGCGCGGAGACCACCTTGACGGCGTCGCTCAGGGACCACACACCAGAGACGTGCGCGGCAGCCAGCTCACCGATCGAGTGACCAGCAAGGGCGTCAGGACGTACGCCCCACGACTCAAGGAGCCGGAACAGCGCGACCTCCACCGCGAACAGCGCAGGCTGCGTCACGCCCGTCTCGTTCAGCGCGTCCGCGTCCTCACCGAAGAGGACCTCACGCACCTCAGGCGCCAGCAGATCAAGCACCTCGTCCAGCGCCTCGGCGAACACCGGGAAACGGGACGCCAGTTCACGACCCATCCCCAGCCGCTGCGACCCCTGACCCGAGAACAAGAAACCCACCCGGCCCGGCTCATCAGCCACACCCGTGACCGCGCCACCGGTAGGCCGACCCTCGGCCACCGCCGTCAGCGCGTCGAGCAGCTCCGACCGGTCGGCGCCGGCCACCACCGCGCGGTGCTCCAACACCGCACGCGAGGAGATCAGCGCACGGCCCACATCCAGTACGGACAGGTCACCCGACGCCTCCACGAAGGACTTCAGACGCGCCGCCTGCTCGCGCAGCGCCTCCGCGCTCCGCGCCGACAACGCCCACGGGACGACGGTGTCGACGGTGTCGACGGGCAGCGGTTCGGGGGTTTCCGTCCGCTCGGTCTCGGGGGCCTGCTCGATGATGGTGTGCGCGTTGGTGCCGCTCACGCCGAACGACGACACACCCGCCCTACGCAGGCGACCGCTCTCCGGCCAGGGCTGAGACTCCGTCAGGAGCTCGACGGCGCCCGCGGACCAGTCCACGTGTGTGGACGGCTCGTCGACGTGGAGGGTCTGGGGCAGTACGCCGTGGCGCATCGCCATGACCATCTTGATCACACCCGCCACACCGGCCGCCGCCTGCGTGTGACCGATGTTCGACTTGATGGAGCCGAGCAGGAGCGGCCGGTCTGCGGGACGGTCCTGGCCGTACGTGGCGAGGAGGGCCTGCGCCTCGATCGGGTCACCCAGCTTGGTGCCCGTGCCGTGCGCCTCCATCGCGTCCACATCGGCGGCGGAGAGCCCGGCGCTGGCGAGTGCTTGGCGGATCACGCGCTGCTGGGAGGGGCCGTTGGGGGCGGTGAGGCCGTTGGACGCGCCGTCCTGGTTCACCGCGGAACCCCGTACGACGGCGAGGATCTCGTGGCCGTTGCGCTGGGCGTCGGAGAGCCGCTCGACGAGGAGCATGCCGACGCCCTCACCCCAGCCGGTGCCGTCGGCGGCGTCGGCGAACGCCTTCACCCGGCCGTCCTCGGCCAGCCCGCGCTGGCGGCTGAACTCGATGAACGCGCCCGGCGTCGACATCACGGTCACACCGCCGACGAGCGCCATCTCGCACTCGCCCTTCTGCAGGGACTGGCTCGCCCAGTGGAGGGCGACGAGGGAGGAGGAGCAGGCCGTGTCGACCGTGACGGCCGGGCCTTCGAGGCCGAACGTGTAGGACAGGCGGCCGGAGATGACGCTCGCGGCGTTTCCGGTGCCCACATAGCCGTCGACGTTCTCTCGTGCGGCCATCAACAGGGCCGTGTAGTCCTGGCCGTTGGTGCCGACGAACACGCCGGAACGGCTGCCGCGTACGGAGTTGGGGTCGATGCCCGCCCGCTCGAAAACCTCCCACGAGGTCTCCAGGAGGAGCCGCTGCTGCGGGTCCATGGCCAGGGCCTCGCGCGGCGAGATGCCGAAGAACTCCGGATCGAAATCCGCCACCTGGTCCAGGAAGGCACCCATGCGGCTGTACGTGGTCAACGAGTGCTCAGGGTCCGGGTCGTAGAGAGAGTCCAGGTCCCAGCCGCGGTCGGCCGGGAACTCCGACACCGCGTCCGCACCGGACTCGACGAGCCGCCACAGGTCCTCGGGCGAACCCACCCCACCCGGGAACCGGCAGCTCATCCCCACAATGACGATCGGCTCATCGGCCACACCCGTCGATACGGGACTGTCGATCACGGCATCGACGACGCCGCCCAGTAGTTCGGCGCCGAGGTAGGCGGCGAGCGCGGCCGGGGTCGGGTAGTCGAAGACCAGCGTGGCGGGGAGCGCCAGCTCCGTGGCCACGTTCAACCGGTTGCGCAGCTCGACCGAGCTCAACGAGTCGAACCCGAGCTCCCTGAACGCCCGCTCAGGCGCCACGGAATGCGCCGAGCTGTGCCCGAGCACCACCGCCACATGCCCCAACACCAAGTCGAGCAGCGTCTTCTCGCGCTCGGCCGCCGACATCCCCACCAGCGACTGCGCCAGCCCGGAACGCGCCACACGCCCCGCCACCGCCGTCCGACGGGTCGCACCACGCACCAGCGCGCGCAACAGATGCGGCACCGGCTGAGTACGCGCCTGCTTGCGGAACGCGGCCAGATCCAGCGGCACGGGCGCCAGCAGCGCACGGCCCGTGCGACCCGCCGCATCGAACAGCGCCAGGCCCTCCGCCGACCGCAATGGCAGGACACCGCCACGCGCCATCCGCCGCACATCGGCCTCGTCCAGGCTGCCCGCCATGCCGGACGCATCCGCCCACAGGCCCCAGGCCAGCGATGTCGCGGCCAAGCCGCTCGCGCGGCGGTGCTGGGCGAGCGCGTCGAGGAAGGCGTTGGCCGCCGCGTAGTTGCCCTGACCCGGACCGCCGAACACACCGGCGGCGGAGGAGAACATCACGAAAGCGGACAGGTCCAGGTCCTGCGTCAGCTCGTGCAGATGCCAGGCGGCATCGACCTTGGGCCGGAACACACCGTCGATCCGCTCGGGAGTGAGCGAGCCGATCACGCCGTCGTCCAGGACACCCGCGGTGTGCACGACGGCGGAGATCTCGTGCGCGGACAGAAGGGCTGCCACCGCATCCCGGTCGGACACGTCACACGCCGCGAACGTCACCTCGGCGCCCTGCGCGACGAGTTCATCGCGCAGCTCTGCGGCTCCCTGGGCGTCGGCGCCACGCCTGCTGACCAGCAGCAGGTTGCGCACGTCACGCTCGGCGACCAGGTGCCGGGCGACCAGGCCGCCCAGGGTGCCGGTCGCACCCGTGATCAGGACCGCACCCGTGCCGAAGCCCGGCTCGTCCACCACAGACCGGGCGGCGCGGGCCAGGCGCGGGGCGCTGGCAACACCCGCACGCAGCGCCAACTGAGGCTCACCCGTGGCCAATACAGCAGGCAGCACATCGAGGGAAGCAGCCTCATCGAGGTCGACGAGGACGATCCGGTCGGGGTTCTCCGACTGCGCCGAGCGCACCAGACCCCAGACAGCGGCATGGGCGAGATTGCGTACGTCCTCACCGTCCTCGGTGGCCACGGCGCGACGCGTCACGACGACCAGACGCGCGGCGTCGAACCGCTCCTCACCGAGCCACGTCTGGACCGCGTCGAGCGCCCAGTGCGCGGCCTCGTGCGCGTCGGCCGCCGGGTCGGAGGTGGCCTCGACCGGGCACGACAGGGCGACAAAGTCGGCCAACTCAGTGCTCGACGAAGCCAGTTCGGCAAGGTCGCTGGCCCACTCGACCGTCGGGGCGACGTCCTCGACCAACGTCACCGGCGCCCAGTCGACACCGAACAGCGCATCGTCGTGCGCGTCGGTGGCGGCCTGGACCGGAACGGCCGGAAGCAGCTCCAGCGAGTCGACGGAGGCCACCGGGGCACCGGAACCGTCCGCGACCGTCAACGACAGACCGTCCGAACCGGTGGGCGCGAGCCGCACCCGCAGCTCGGTCGCCCCGGAAGCGTGCAGACGCACACCCGACCACGAAGACGGCAGCTTGCCCGGGTCGTCGACCGCCCGCGTAACGCCGGTGGCGTGCAGCGCGGCGTCGAGCAGCGCCGGGTGCAGGCCGAAGCCCTCCGCCTGCACGCCCTCAGGCAGCGCGACCTCGGCGAACAGCGTCTCGCCCTCGCGCCAGACGGCCCGCAGGCCCTGGAACACCTGGCCGTAGCCGAAGCCGTCCTCCGCCATGTTCTCGTAGAACCCGTCCAGGTCCACGGACTCCGCACCGGCGGGCGGCCACGCGACCAGCGCCTCCCCGCCGGAACGTCCGCCGGAGCGCAGCACACCGGTAGCGTGCCGGGTCCATGAACGACCGTCCTCCATGTCACCCGCGCTGGCGTAGAAGGCCAGCTCGCGCCCGCCGGACGCGTCCTCGGCACCGACTGAGACCTGCACCCGCACCGCACCGCTCTCGGGCAGGACGAGCGGCGTCTCCAGCGTCAGCTCCTCCACCAGGTCACACCCGACCTGATCACCCGCACGGACCGCCAGCTCAAGGAACGCCGTACCCGGCAGTAGAACCGACCCCATGACCGCGTGATCCGCCAACCACGGATGCGTCTGCGTCGACAGACGACCCGTCAGCAGCACACCGTCCGTGCCACCGAGAACCACCGTCGCGCCAAGAAGCGGATGCTCGGCGGGACCGAGCCCCGCCGCCGACACGTCACCGGCGCCCGGCACCACGTCCAGCCAGTAGCGCTCGCGCTGGAAGGCGTACGTCGGCAGGTCGACGCGACGGGCCCCGCTGCCCGCGAAGTAGGCGTCCCAATCCACCTGGGCGCCCCGGATGTGCACTTCGGCGAGTGCGGTGGTCAGAGCGGACTCTTCCGGACGGTTGGTGCGCAACACCGGCACGAAGGCGGAGTCCGGCGCGGACTCCCGGCCGAGGGCGGAGAGCGTGCCGCCGGGGCCGACCTCGACGAACGTGCCCACACCCTCGGCGACCAGCGCGCTCACCGCGTCGGCGAAACGCACCGACTCACGCACGTGGCGCACCCAGTACTCGGGAGACGTCAGCTCGTCGGCCGTGGCCAGCTGGCCCGTCAGCGTCGAGACGATCGGGATCGAGGGAGCCTCGTAGGAGACGCTCTCCAGGACCTGGCGGAAGTCATCGAGCATCGGGTCCATGAGCGGCGAGTGGAACGCGTGGCTCACGCGGAGCTTGGTGACCTTGCGACCCGCCTCACGCCACTTCTCTTCCACAGCCTCCACATCAGCCGCGACACCGGAAACGACCAGCGACGACGGGCCGTTGACCGCCGCGATACCGACGGTCTCCGACAGGTCTCCGGCGATCTCTTCTTCCGTTGCCTGGATGGCGACCATCGCGCCACCCTCGGGCAGCGCCTGCATCAGACCTGCACGAGCGGAAACGACCTTGACCGCGTCCTTGAGGGACCACACACCTGCCACATGGGCCGCTGCGAGCTCGCCGATCGAGTGACCAGCCAGCACGTCAGGGCGTACGCCCCACGACTCAAAGAGCCGGAAGAGAGCCACCTCCACCGCGAACAACGCAGGCTGCGTCACCCCGGTCTCATTCAGCGCGTCCGCGTCCTCACCCAAGAGCACCTCACGCACCTGCGGATCGAACTCCGCGAGCACCTGCTCAAGCGCCTCAGCGAACACCGGGAAACGGGACGCCAGTTCACGCCCCATCCCCAACCGCTGCGACCCCTGACCCGAGAACAAGAAGCCCAACGGGCCGGTGACGGCCGCACCCATCACCACACCCGCCGCCTGCCTGCCCTCCGCCAGCGCCGTCAGCGCCGCAAGCCGCTCCTCCGCACCCTCCGCCACAACCACCGCACGCTGCTCCAACACCGCACGCGTCGTCGCCAGCGAGAAACCCACATCCACAGGGCTCAGGCCAGCCGCCCCCGAACCCAGCCGCGCTGCCTGCTCCCGCAACGCCTCCGCACTCCGCGCCGACAACACCCACGGCACCACACCACCGTCGTCGTGCGCCGTCGACTCCACGGCCTCCACCGGCTCGGCAACAGGAGCCTGCTCCACAATCACATGCGCGTTCGTGCCACTCACACCGAACGACGACACACCCGCACGCCACGGCCGGTCTGCGGCAGGCCACGGCTTGGCCTCCGTCAGGAGCTCCACAGCGCCGGCCGACCAGTCCACGTGCGTGGACGGCTCGTCGACGTGGAGCGTCTGGGGCAGTACGCCGTGGCGCATCGCCATGACCATCTTGATCACACCCGCCACACCGGCCGCAGCCTGCGTGTGACCGATGTTCGACTTGATGGAGCCGAGCAGGAGCGGCCGGTCTGCGGGACGGTCCTGGCCGTACGTGGCGAGGAGCGCCTGCGCCTCGATCGGGTCACCCAGCTTCGTGCCCGTGCCATGCGCCTCCATCGCGTCCACATCGGCGGCGACGAGCCCGGCGCTGGCGAGCGCTTGGCGGATCACGCGCTGCTGGGAGGGGCCGTTGGGCGCGGTGAGGCCGTTGGACGCGCCGTCCTGGTTCACCGCAGAGCCCCGTACGACCGCGAGGATCTCGTGGCCGTTGCGCTGCGCGTCCGACAGACGCTCCACGAGGAGCATGCCGACGCCCTCGCCCCAACCCGTACCGTCGGCGGCATCGGCGAACGCCTTGACCCGGCCGTCCTCCGCAAGACCGCGCTGGCGGCTGAACTCGACGAACGCACCCGGCGTCGACATCACCGTCGCGCCACCGACGAGGGCCATCTCGCACTCACCGGACCGGAGGGCCTGCGCGGCGAGGTGCAGGGCGACCAGGGACGAGGAGCAGGCCGTGTCGACCGTGACCGCCGGGCCTTCGAGGCCGAAGGTGTAGGACAAGCGACCGGAGATGACACTCGCGGAGATGCCCGTGCCCGCGTACCCCTCGACCATCTCCTGCGCGGCCATCAACAGGGCCATGTAGTCCTGGCCGTTGGTGCCGACGAACACGCCGGAACGGCTGCCCCGCATCGCCTGCGGATCGATGCCCGCACGCTCGAAGACCTCCCACGAGGTCTCCAGGAGCAGTCGCTGCTGCGGGTCCATGGCCAGGGCCTCGCGCGGCGAGATGCCGAAGAACTCCGGATCGAAATCCGCCACCTGGTCCAGGAAGGCACCCATGCGGCTGTACGTGGTCAACGAGTGCTCAGGGTCCGGGTCGTAGAGAGAGTCCAGGTCCCAGCCTCGGTCGGCCGGGAACTCCGACACCGCGTCCGCACCGGACTCGACGAGCCGCCACAGATCCTCGGGCGAACTCACCCCACCCGGGAAGCGGCAGCTCATCCCCACAATGACGATCGGCTCATCGGCCACACCCGTCGATACGGGACTGTCGACCACGGCATCGACGACGCCGCCCAGCAGTTCGGCGCCGAGGTAGGCGGCGAGCGCGGCCGGGGTCGGGTAGTCGAAGACCAGCGTGGCGGGGAGCGCCAGCTCCGTGGCCACATTCAGCCGGTTGCGCAGCTCGACGGAGCTCAACGAGTCGAACCCGAGCTCCCTGAACGCCCGCTCAGGCGCCACGGAATGCGCCGAGCTGTGCCCGAGCACCACCGCCACATGCCCCAACACCAGGTCAAGCAGCGTCTTCTCGCGCTCGGCCGCCGACATCCCCACCAGCGACTGCGCCAGCCCGGAACGCGCCACACGCCCCGCCACCGCCGTCCGACGGGTCGCACCACGCACCAGCGCGCGCAGCAGATGCGGCACCGACTGGGTACGCGCCTGCTTGCGGAACGCGGCCAGATCCAGCGGCACGGGCGCCAGCAGCGCACGCCCCGTGCGACCCGCCGCGTCGAACAGGGCCAGGCCCTCCACCGACCGCAGCGGCAGCACACCGCCACGCGCCATCCGCCGCACATCCGCCTCATCCAGGCTGCCCGCCATGCCGGACGCATCCGCCCACAGGCCCCAGGCCAGCGACGTCGCGGCCAGACCGCTCGCGCGGCGGTGCTGGGCGAGCGCGTCCAGGAATGTATTCGCCGCCGCGTAGTTGCCCTGACCCGGACCGCCCAACACACCAGCCACGGAGGAGAACAGGACGAACGCCGACAGGTCCAGGTCCTGCGTCAGCTCATGCAGATGCCAGGCGGCATCCACCTTGGGCCGGAACACACCATCGATACGCTCCGGTGTCAACGAACCAATCGTGCCGTCATCGAGCACACCTGCGGTGTGCACGACGGCCGAGATCTCGTGCGCGGACAGGAGGGCCGCGACCGCATCCCGGTCGGACACGTCACACGCCGCGAACGTCACCTCGGCGCCCTGCGCGACGAGTTCATCGCGCAGCTCCGCGGCCCCCTCGGCGTCGGCGCCGCGCCTGCTGACCAGCAGCAGACTGCGCACATCACGCTCGGCTACCAGATGCCGGGCGACCAGACCACCCAGGGTGCCGGTCGCACCCGTGATCAGGACCGCACCGTCACCGAAGCCCAGCTCGTCCACCACGGACTGCTGGGCCCGCGCCAGGCGCGGGGCACTTGCGGCACCCGCACGCACTGCCAACTGCGGTTCACCACAAGCCAGGAGAGAAGGCAGCATGTCCGCCGACTCCGGCTCCTCGTCGAGGTCGACGAGGACGATCCGATCGGGGTTCTCCGACTGCGCGGAGCGCACCAGGCCCCACACCGCTGCATGAGCGAGATTACGTACGTCCTCACCGTCGGCGGTGGCGACCGCGCCACGCGTCACCACGGCCAGGCGCGACGCCTCGAACCGCTCCTCCGCAAGCCACATCTGGATCGCACCAAGCGCCCAGTGCGCCGCCTCGTGCGCGTCGGCCGCCGGGTCGGAAGTGGCCTCGACCGGGCACGACAGGGCGACGAAGTCCGCCAACTCAGCCGAAGACTCAGCCAGATCAGAGACCCACTCCACGGACGACACAGCGTCCTCGACCACCGGCACCGACGCCCAGTCGACACCGAACAGCGCCTCCCGCTCCTGCCGGGGCAGCGCCACCGGGCGCAGCTCCAGCGAGTCGACGGTGGCCACCGGGGCACCGGAACCGTCCGCGACCGTCAGCGACACCCGGTCCGGACCCGTGAGCGCGAGCCGCACCCGCAGCTCGGTCGCCCCGGAAGCGTGCAGACGCACACCCGACCACGAAGACGGCAGCCCCTCCGGGACATCCGTCGCGTCCATCAGCCCGATGGCGGGCAGTACCGCTTCGAGCAGCGCCGGGTGCAGACCGAAGCCGTCGGCCTTCACGCCGTCGGGCAGCGCGACCTCGGCGAACACCTCGTCGCCACTGCGCCAGGCGGCCCGCAGACCCTGGAACACCGGACCGTACTCGAGGTCCGATCCCAGCAGTCCGTCATAGAGACCGTCGACGTCCACGGCCTCCGCACCGGCAGGCGGCCACTCGCCCAGAGGGGCCGCGGCGGCGCTCGCGCCGGACCGCAGCACTCCCGTGGCATGCCGGTGCCACGCACCGGCGTCGTCGGCGTCGCCCTCACTGGAGTAGAAGGTCAGTTCGCGCCTGCCCGACTCGTCCGCGCCGCCGACCCAGACCTGCACGCGCACGGAGCCGTTCTCGGGCAGGACGAGGGGGGTGTCCAGCGTCAGTTCCTCGATCAGGTCGCAGCCGACCTGGTCGCCCGCGCGGATCGCCAGCTCCACGAACGCGGAGCCGGGCAGCAGGGTCGAGCCGCGCACCGCGAAGTCGGCGAGCCACGGGTGCGTCCGCACCGACAGCCTGCCGGTCAGCAGCGCGCCGTCCGTGTCACCCACGGCGACAGCGGCACCGAGCAGCGGGTGCTCAGCCGCACCGAGCCCGGCCGCGGAGACGTCACCGACCGTGGGCAGCGTGTCGGGCCAGAAGCGCTCACGCTGGAAGGCGTACGTGGGCAGGTCGACGCGCCGCGCGCCACGACCGGCGAAGAAGCCCTCCCAGTCCGTGCGCACGCCTCGCGCGCACAGCCGCGCCAGCGCCGACACGAGCGCGGTCTCCTCCGTCTGTTCGGTACGCAGTACGGGGACGAACCCGGCGTCCGGCGCGGAATCCTGACCCAGGGCGGAGAGCGTGCCGCCGGGGCCGACCTCGACAAACGTGCCCACGCCCTCGGCGACCAGCGCGCTCACCGCGTCGGCGAAACGCACCGACTCACGCACGTGACGCACCCAGTACTCGGGAGACGTCAGCTCGTCGGCCGTAGCCAGCTGACCCGTCAGCGTCGACACGATCGGGATCGAGGGAGCCTCGTACGAAACACCCTCAAGCACCGTACGGAACTCGTCCAGCATCGGGTCCATCAACGGCGAGTGGAACGCGTGACTCACCCGCAGCTTGGTGACCTTGCGGCCCGCCTCACGCCACTTCTCCCCCACAGCCTCCACATCAGCCGCGACACCGGAAATCACCACCGCCGAGGGCCCGTTGACCGCCGCGATACCGACGCCGTCCGGCAGGTCCGCGGCGACCTCGTCCTCGGTCGCCTGGATCGCGACCATCGCACCGCCCTCGGGCAGCGCCTGCATCAGACCCGCACGCGCCGACACGACCTTGACCGCGTCGGCAAGGGACCACACACCCGACACATGCGCCGCAGCGAGCTCACCGATCGAGTGACCAGCCAGCACATCAGGACGTACGCCCCACGACTCAAGGAGCCGGAACAGCGCCACCTCCACCGCGAACAACGCAGGCTGCGTCACACCCGTCTCGTTCAGCGCATCGGCATCCTCACCGAAGAGGACATCGCGGACCTCAGGCGCCAGCAGATCAAGCACCTCGTCCAGCGCCTCAGCGAACACCGGGAAACGCAGGGCCAGTTCACGACCCATCCCCAGCCGCTGCGACCCCTGACCCGAGAACAAGAAACCCACCCGGCCCGGCTCGTCGGCCACGCCCGTGACCGCGCCACCGGTCGGCCGACCCTCGGCCAGCGCCTCCAACGCGGCGCGCAGCTCCGAGCGGTCGGCGCCGACGGCCACCGCGCGGTGGCTCAGCCTCGCGCGCGACGTGGCGAGCGAGTAGCCGACGTCCACGGGCTCGTGCTCGTCGATGAGGGACAGGAGGCGCTCCGCCTGGTCGCGCAGCGCGCCCTCGTCGCCCGCGGACAGCACCCACGGCACCACCGCACCGGCGTCGCGCGCCGGCGTCTCCGGGGCTTCGTCCTGTTCGACGGCAGGGGCCTGCTCGATGATGGCGTGCGCGTTCGTGCCGCTGAAGCCGAACGACGACACACCGGCCCGCCACGGCCGGTCCACGTCCGGCCACGCACGCTCGTCGGTGAGGAGTTCGACCGCGCCGGTCGACCAATCGACGTGCGAGGAAGGCTCGTTCACGTGGAGGGTCTTGGGCAGGACGCCGTGGCGCATCGCCATGACCATCTTGATGACAGCGGCGACACCGGCCGCGGCCTGCGTGTGACCGATGTTGGACTTCATCGAACCGAGCCACAGCGGCTCACCGGCCCGGTCCTGGCCGTACGTCGCGAGGAGCGCCTGCGCCTCGATCGGGTCGCCGAGCTTGGTGCCGGTGCCGTGCGCCTCGACCGCGTCCACGTCGGACGGGGTGAGACCCGCGGTCTCCAGGGCCTGGCGGATCACGCGCTGCTGGGAGGGGCCGTTGGGGGCGGTGAGCCCGTTGGACGCGCCGTCCTGGTTCACCGCGGAACCGCGTACGACGGCGAGGATCTTGTGACCGTTGCGCTGCGCGTCGGAGAGCCGCTCGACGGCCAGCATGCCGACGCCCTCGCCCCAGCCCGTGCCGTCCGCGGCATCCGCGAACGCCTTGCAGCGGCCGTCCAGAGCCAGGCCGCGCTGGCGGCTGAACTCGATGAACGCGCCCGGCGTCGACATCACGGTCACACCGCCCGCGAGCGCCATCTCGCACTCGCCCGAGCGCAGGGCCTGCGCGGCGAGGTGCAGGGCGACCAGGGACGACGAGCACGCCGTGTCCACCGTGACCGCGGGGCCCTCGAAGCCGAAGGTGTAGGAGAGGCGTCCGGAGGCCACGCTCGCCGCGTTGCCCGTCGCCACGTAGCCGCCGACGTCCTCGGCGGACTCGCCTATGACGTGGGTGTAGTCCTGCATGTTCGAGCCGACGAACACGCCGACGCGCCCGCCGCGGATCGCGTTCGGGTCGATGCCCGCGCGCTCGATGGCCTCCCAGGAGGTTTCGAGGAGGAGCCGCTGCTGCGGGTCCATGGCGAGGGCCTCGCGCGGCGAGATGCCGAAGAAGGCCGCGTCGAAGCCGCTCACGTCCGACAGGAACGCGCCCGAGCGCGAGTACGAGGTCCCCACGCCGTCCGGGTCGGGGTCGTACAGCCCCTCCAGGTCCCAGCCGCGGTCGGTCGGGAAGTCCGACACCGCGTCCTCGCCGGACAGCAGCACCTGCCACAGTCCCTCGGGGCTGGTGACGCCGCCCGGGAAACGGCACGCCATGCCCACGATCGCGATCGGCTCGTCCGCCACACCGGATGTGAGCGCGGGAGTCGTGGGCGCGAAGTCCACGCCCGCACCGGACAGTTCGGTCCGCAGGTGAGCCGCGAGATCAGCAGCGGTCGGATAGTCGAAGACCAGGGTCGAGGGCAGGGCCATGCCCGTGACCTCGCTCAGTCGGCTGCGCAGCTCCACCGCCGTCAGCGAGTCGAAGCCGAGGTCACGGAAGGCACGGTTCGCGGAGAACGCGTCGGCCGACACGTGTCCCAGAACCGCCGCGGCCTCGTACCGCACCAGTTCGGTGAGCTGCCGCTCCTGCTCCGCCGCGTCCAGACCCGCGAGTCGTTGCGCGAGCGCCGACGAACCCTGCTCGGCCGCCTTGACCTCGAACATGGCCCGCACCTGCGGGAGTTCGCTCAGCAGCGGGCTCGGCCGCTGCGCCGTGAACGTGGCCGCGAACCGCTCCCAGTCCATGTCGGCGATGGCGACGTTCCCGTCACGCCTGTCCAGCGCCGTGGCCAGACCCATGATCGCGGCCGCCGGGGCCATCGCGGGCAGGCCGAGCCGACGCAGCTGCGCCGCGGCGTGCCTCCCCGCGTTGGCGACCATGCCGCCGTCGGCCCACGGGCCCCAGGCCACCGCGGTGGCGGGCAGACCCGCCGCCCTGCGGTGCTCGGCGAGGGAGTCCAGGTAGGCGTTGGCGGCCGCGTAGGCGCCCTGGCCGCTGCTGCCCCAGATACCGGCGATCGAGGAGAACAGCACGAACGCGTCCAACGGCGCGTCGGCGAGCAGCTCGTGCAGGTTGCGCGCGCCGTCGGCCTTGGCGGCGAGCACGCCGGCGAGGTCGTCGGCCTCCAGGTGGGCGAGGGACGCCGAACGCTCCACGCCCGCCGCGTGCACCACGGCCGTGAGCGGGAACTCCTCGGGCACCGAGGCCAGCAGCTCCGCCAGGGCATCCCGGTCGGCGACGTCGCAGGCCGCCACCGTGACGCGGGCGCCGAGCGCGGTCAGCTCCGCGCACAGGTCCTCGGCTCCGTCGGTAGCCAGCCCACGACGGCTGGTCAGCAGCAGGTGCTCGGCGCCGTTGCCCGCGAGCCAGCGCGACACATGCCCGCCGAGCGCGCCGAGTCCGCCGGTCACCAGGACCGTGCCGCGCGGCGTCCAGCCCTCTCCGGACAGCACCTTGCCCACCGGGGCGGGCACGAGGCGCCGACCGAGGATCTCGCCTCCGCGTACGGCGACCTGGTCCTCGCCACTCGCCCCGGCGAGGACCGAAGCCAGCAGGTCACCCGTCGCCACGTCGGCCGTCTCCGGCAAGTCGACCAGACCGCCCCAACGACCGGACTGCTCCAGCCCGGCCACCCGGCCGAGACCCCACACCATCGACTGCTCGAACCCGGCCACCAGGTCGCCCGGCGCCGCCGACACCGCCCCCGACGTCAGGCACCACAACGGCGCCGACACACCCGCCACGCCGAGCGCCCGCACCACACCCACCGTGTGCGCGACACCCGCGTCCGCGAGCCCCAGGAGCGAGACGACACCGCTCAGCACGGGCAGCTCGTTCAACTGCTCGGCCCAGTCGACCGATTCCAGGTCCACCGTCAGGACATGCGCCTGCGCGCCGTTCCTGACCAGTGCCTCCCGCACCCACTCGGTCCGGTCCTCGCCCACCGGAGCGACGACCAACCACGTGCCATCGAGGCGCCGAGTCCCGGCGGCCACCGACCGCCACTCGACCCCGTACCGCCAGCCCTCCACGGCGGACCGGTCCCGCTGCTCCTTGCGCCACGCGGAAAGCCGGGGCAACACCGCACTCAGCGGGTCCTCCGACGACATGTCCAGCGTCCGCGCGAAGTCCGCGACATCGCCCTCCTCCACGGCCTCCCAGAACCGCGCTTCCACCGGAGACATCCGCCCGACGCCCTCACCCACCGGCAGGGCGTCCAGCCAGAAACGCTCACGCTGGAAGGCGTACGTCGGCAGATCGACGCGGCGCGCCCCGCTGCCCGCGAAGTAGGCGGTCCAGTCGATCGCCACGCCCCGCGTGTGCAGCGCGGCGACCGTGGTGACGAGCGCGGTCTCCTCGGACCTGTCCGCGCGCAGCGCGGGCAGGAACACCGCGTCGGGCGCGCTCCCCAGGCCGAGTGCGGCCAGCGTGCCGCCGGGGCCGACCTCGACGAACACGGCGACGCCCTGCTCGCGCAAGGCCACGACGGCGTCGGCGAAGCGCACCGACTCGCGGACATGCCGCACCCAGTAGCCGGGGGACGTCAGCTCGTCGGCCGTGGCCAGCTGGCCCGTCAGCGTCGAGACGATGGGAAGCGTGGGAGCCTCGTAGGAGACGCTCTCCAGGACCGCGCGGAAGTCATCGAGCATCGGGTCCATCAGCGGCGAGTGGAACGCGTGACTCACGCGGAGCTTGGTGACCTTGCGGCCCGCCTCACGCCACTTCTCCCCCACGGCCTCCACGTCAGCGGCGACACCGGAAATCACCACTGCGGAAGGCCCGTTGACCGCCGCGATGCCCACCGTCTCCGACAAGTCGGCCGCGACCTCGCCCTCGGTCGCCTGGATCGCGACCATCGCGCCGCCCTCGGGCAGCGCCTGCATCAGACCCGCACGCGCCGACACGACCTTGACCGCGTCGGACAGCGTCCACACACCCGCGACATGCGCCGCTGCAAGCTCGCCGATCGAGTGACCAGCAAGCACATCAGGACGTACACCCCACGACTCAAGAAGCCGGAACAGCGCCACCTCCACCGCGAACAACGCAGGCTGCGTCACACCCGTCTCGTTCAGCGCATCCGCGTCCTCACCGAAGAGAACCTCACGGACCTCAGGCGCCAGCAGATCAAGCACCTCGTCCAGAGCGGCAGCGAACACCGGGAAACGCTGAGCCAGTTCACGACCCATCCCCAGCCGCTGCGAACCCTGCCCCGAGAACAGGAAACCCAGCAGGCCGGTGACGGCCGCACCCGTCACCACCCCCGCCGCCTGCCTGCCCTCCGCCAGCGCGGCCAGAGCCGCAAGCCGGTCCTGCGCACCCTCCGCCACAACCACCGCACGCTGCTCCAACACCGCACGCGTCGTCGCCAGCGAGAAACCCACATCCACAGGGCTCAGGTCAGCCGCCCCCGAAACGAGCCGCGCCGCCTGCTCCCGCAACGCCTCCGCACTCCGCGCCGACAACACCCACGGCGCCACACCACCGTCGTCGTGCGACGTCGGCTCCACGGCCTCCACCGGCTCGGCAACAGGAGCCTGCTCCACAATCACGTGTGCGTTCGTGCCACTCACACCGAACGACGACACACCCGCACGCCGCAGACGACCCGTCTCCGGCCACGGCTGAGACTCCGTCAGGAGCTCGACGGCGCCCGCCGACCAGTCCACGTGTGAGGACGGCTCATCGACGTGCAGGGTCTGCGGGAGCAGACCATGCCGCATCGCCATGACCATCTTGATAATGCCCGCCACACCGGCAGCGGCCTGCGTGTGACCGATGTTCGACTTCACCGAACCCAGCCACAACGGCCGGTCCGCGTCACGGTCCTGGCCGTACGTCGCGAGGAGCGCCTGCGCCTCGATCGGGTCACCGAGCGTCGTGCCCGTGCCGTGCGCCTCGACCACGTCCACGTCGCCCGGGGCGAGGCCCGCGCCGGTGAGGGCCTGGCGGATCACACGCTGCTGGGACGGGCCGTTCGGAGCGGTCAGACCGTTCGACGCGCCGTCCTGGTTCACCGCCGAACCCCGTACGACAGCGAGGATCTCGTGGCCGTTGCGCTGAGCGTCGGACAGACGCTCCACGAGCAGCATGCCGACGCCCTCGCCCCAACCCGTGCCGTCGGCGGCATCGGCGAACGCCTTGCAGCGGCCGTCGGCGGAGAGGCCGCGCTGGCGGCTGAACTCGATGAACGAGCCCGGTGTGGACATCACCGTCACACCGCCGACGAGCGCCAGTTCACACTCGTCCTTCTGGAGTGCCTGCGCCGCCAGGTGCAGGGCGACCAGGGAGGAGGAGCAGGCCGTGTCGACGGTGACCGCCGGGCCTTCGAGGCCGAACGTGTACGACACGCGGCCGGAGATGACGCTCGCCGAGATGCCCGTACCCGCGTACCCCTCGACTGCTTCCTGATTGGCCATCAGGAGCTGTGCGTAGTCCTGGCCGTTGGTGCCGACGAAGACTCCGGCGCGGCTGCCGCGTACGGAGTTGGGGTCGATGCCCGCCCGCTCGAGCGCCTCCCAGGAGGTCTCCAGGAGCAGTCGCTGCTGCGGGTCCATGGCGAGGGCCTCGCGCGGCGAGATGCCGAAGAAGTCCGCGTCGAACTCCATCGCCTCGTGCAGGAAGCCGCCTTCACGTGTGTACGTGGTGCCCGAGTGGTCGGGGTCCGCGTCGTAGAGGGACTCCACGTCCCAGCCGCGCTCGACGGGGAACCCGGACACCGCGTCCGCACCGGACTCGACGAGCCGCCACAGGCCCTCGGGCGAGTTCGCGCCACCGGGGAAGCGGCAGCTCATGCCGACGATCGCGATCGGCTCGCCCGCCTTCTCCTCGACCTCGCGCAGGCGTTGCTTGGTCTGCCGCAGGTCGGCGGTCAGGCGCTTCAGGTAGTCGAGGACCTTGTCGTCGGTCGACATGTGCGTGCTGCCCCTCTGGGTGTGAGTCCGTGCTCAGGGTGGTGAGAGTGTGTGCGAGTACCAGTGCGTACTGGCTGGTCAGGACTTGCCGAGCTCCTCGTCGATGATGTCGAAGACGTCATCGAGGGTTGCCGAGCTCAGGTCGTCCACCGGGGCCTCCGGCTCCTGCTCCTCCCACGCGGACAGGAGTGACCGGAGCCGGAGCCGGATGTCTCCGGCCAGGGCGTCGTCCGGGTCGAGCTTGGACATCGTGATCGTCAGCTTGTTGAGTTCGCTGAGTACGGCCGCCGCGGGCGACGCCTGGTCGGTGACGACCGTCGTCCGCAGGTGGGCCGCGAGCGCCCCGGGGGTCGGGTGGTCGAACACCAGGGTGGCGGGCAGCCGCGTGTCGACTTCGGCGTCCAGCCTGTTGCGCAGTTCCACGGCGGTCAGCGAGTCGAAGCCGAGTTCCTTGAACGCCCGGTCCGCCTCGACCGCGTCCGGACCGGCGAAGCCGAGTACGGCGGCGGTGTGCGTACGCACGAGGTGGACGAGGGCCCGGTCCTGCTCCGCCTCGGTGAGGCCCGCGAGGCGCTGGGCGAGCGGGACCGTTCCCGCGCCGTCGCCGGACCGCGCGGACCTGCGGGCCGGGGTGGGCACCAGGCCGCGCAGCAGCGTCCCGACCCGCTCGGGGTGGGCCCGGAGCGCGGCCAGGTCGAGCGCGGCGGGCACCGCGCTCGCGGCGCCGGTCGCACGTGCCTCGTCGAACAGGGCCATGCCGTCCGCGGAGGACAGCGGAATCATGCCGCCCCGTGCCATGCGCTGGACGTCGGCGTCGTCGAGGTGCCCCGTGATGCCGGTGGCCTCGGCCCACAGGCCCCAGGCCAGCGACGTCGCGGGCAGGCCCTGGGCACGGCGGTGCTGGGCGAGCGCGTCGAGGTAGGCGTTGGCCGCCGCGTAGTTGCCCTGTCCCGGACCGCCGAACACACCGGCGGCCGCGGAGAACAGCACGAAGGCGGTGAGCCCGGAGTGCTCGGTCAGCTCGTGCAGGTGCCGTGCGGCGTCGGCCTTGGGGCGGAGTACCGCGTCGACCTGCTCGGGGGTGAGGGAGTCGATGACACCGTCGTCCAGGACGCCCGCCGTGTGCACGAGCGCGGTGACGGGGTGCTCCGCGAGGAGCGCGGCGACCGCGTCACGGTCGCTCACGTCGCAGGCGGCGACCGTGACCCGTGCGCCGAGTGCCTCCAGTTCCGCGCGCAGTGCGTCGGCGCCGGGGGTGTCCGTGCCGCGCCTGCCGGTCAGGACGAGGTCGCGGACTCCGTGGCGGGTGACGAGGTGCCGTGCGGTCATGCCGCCGAGCACACCGAGCCCACCGGTGATCAGGACCACGCTGTCGGGGGTGAAGGCCACCGTGTCGGGTGCGTCGGCGTGGGCGGCGAGCCGGGCGAGGCGGGGCACCGAGGCGACGCCGTCCCTGAGCGCGATCTGCGGCTCCCCGGTCGCCACGGCGGCGGGCAGCTTGCGGGTCGACCGGGCGTCGCCGTCCGTGTCGAGGAGGTCCACGAGGACGAACCGCGTCGGGTGTTCCGACTGCGCCGAGCGGACCAGGCCCCACACGGGGGCGCGCACCAGGTCCGGTACGTCCTCGTCCGGTGCCGCGGCGACGGCGCCGTTGGTGAGGACGACGAGCCTGGACTCGGCGAACCGCTCGTCGGCGAGCCACTCCTGGAGCAGGCCCAGGGTGTGGTGCGTGGCCTCGCGGGGTGTCGCCGCGTTCTCGCCGGGGGTCACGGTGACGTACCGGGGCGCGGGCGCGCCGTCGGCGACGGCGGCCGACAGGGCGGCCAGGTCGGCGTGTTCGTCGACCTGCTCACCGGCGGCGGTGAGCGCCTCGACCAGGCGGTCGGTGCCGGTGCCCGCGCCGAGCACCGCCCAGGTGCCGGTGTCGGGGGCGGCGTCCTGGGTCGGGACCCACTTCACCTCGAACAGCGAGTCGCGGTGCGCGGACCGGGCCAGGTTGAGCTGGTCGGCCGAGAGGGGCCGCAGGTTCAGCTCGTCGACGGCGGCGACGGGCTCGCCGGTGCCGTCGGCGACGAGGACGGCCACGGCGTCCACGCCGACGGGCGTGAGCCGGACCCGCAGCGCGGTCGCGCCGGTCGCGAGGAGGCGTACCCCGGCCCACGAGAACGGCAGTCCTTCCGAGCTGACGCCGATGCCGACGGCGTGCAGCGCGGTGTCGAGGAGTGCGGGGTGCAGGCCGAAGCCGTCGTCGGCGAGGCCGTCGGGCAGCGCCACTTCGGCGAACACCTCGTCGCCCTTGCGCCAGGCGGCGTTGAGTCCCTGGAAGGCGGGGCCGTGGTCGAGGCCGGTTGCGGCGACCGAGGCGTAGTGCGTGTCGAGGTCGACGGGGTCGGCCTCGCCGGGCGGCCAGGCGACGAGGGTGTCGGTGACGGGCTCGGCCCGATCGGACAGGGCTCCTGTGGCGTGGCGGGTCCAGTCGCCGCCCTCGTCTCCGCGGGAGTCCACGGTGAACGCCCGGCGGCCGGAGTCGTCGGGTCCGTGGAGGCTGAGCCGTACCTGTACGCCATCGCGTTCGGGCAGGACGAGGGGGGCTTCCAGGACGAGGTCGTCCAGCGAGGCGCAGCCGACGTGGTCACCGGCGCACAGCGCGAGCTCGACGTAGGCGGCGCCGGGGAGCACCGCGGAGCCGAGGACGCGGTAGTCGGTGAGCCACGGGTGGGTGCGCAGGGACAGCCTGCCGCTGAACACGAGGCTCTCGGAGTCCGGGAGTTCGGTGACGGCGGCGAGCACGGGGTGGTCGACGCGGCCGAGGCCCGCCGATGTGACGTCGCCGGTCGCGGTGTGCGTCGTGGTGGGCCAGAAGCGCCTGCGCTGGAACGGGTAGGTCGGCAGGTCGACGCGGCGTCCGCCCGGCGTCCGCCAATCCACCTGCCCGCCTCGGACGAACAGGCCGCTCGCCGAGGTCATCAGGCGCGTCAGGCCGCCGTCCCCGCGGCGCAGCGAGCCGACGACGACGCCGTCGGTACCGACGAGTTCACCGAGCCCCGCCACGAGGACCGGGTGGGGGCTGACCTCGACGAAGGCCGTGTGGCCCGCCGCCACCAGGTCGGAGACGGAGTCGGCGAACTCGACGGTCTGCCGCAGGCTGCGGTACCAGTACGCGGCGTCGAGCTCACGGGTGTCGAGCCAGCCGCCGGTCAGCGGCGAGTAGTACGGCACGTCACCGGAGCGCGGCGTGACGTCCGCGAGGCCCGCCAGGACGTCGGCTTCGATGCGTTCGACGTGGTGGGAGTGCGGGGCGTAGTCGGCGAGCACGCGGCGCGCCCAGATGCCCTGTTCGGCGCAGGTCTCGACGAGTTCGTCGAGCGCGGTGACGTCACCGGAGACGACGACGGAGGCGGGTCCGTTGACCACGCCGATCGCGAGCTGTCCTTCCCAGAGCGCGATCAGTTCCCGTACGCCGTCCACGTCGAGCGCGACCGACACCATGCCGCCGTGTCCCGACAGGGCGCTGAGCGCCTTGCTCCGGACGACGACCAGGCGGGCCGCGTCCTGAAGGGTCAGGGCGCCCGCGACGCAGGCCGCGGCGATCTCACCCTGGGAGTGGCCGAGTACGGCGCTGGGCTCGACGCCCCACGACCGCCAGGTGGCGGCGAGCGACACCATCACGGCGAACAGCGCGGGCTGGACGACGTCGAGACGTTCCATCAGGGCGTCGTCGTGGATCGCGTCGATGAGGGACCAGTCGACGTGCTCCGCCAGTGCCGCCGCGCACTCCTCCATGCGGGTGCGGAACACGGGCGAGGACTCCAGGAGGTCGCCCGCCATGCCGAGCCACTGCGTGCCGTGGCCGGGGAAGACGAACACCGGTCCTGTGCCGTGGTGCTCCGCGACGCCGGTCACGACGTTGGGTGCCTCGCGGCCTTCGGCGAGGGCGGTGAGTCCGGCGAGGAAGTCCTCCCGGTCGCGGCCCACCACGACGGCCCTGCGGTCGAACGCGGAGCGGGTGCGCAGGGAGTGGGCGATGTCGGCGACCGGCGCGGCGCTCTCGTGCGCGCACTCGTCGCGGAGGCGGGCCGCCTGTTCCCGCAGCGCTTCCACAGACCGTGCCGAGAGGACCCACGGCACCACGCCGCCCGTCTCCGCGGGTTCGGTGTCGGCCTCGGTCGGCAGCGCCCGGGGGGCCTGCTCGATGACGGTGTGCGCGTTGGTGCCGCTGAAGCCGAACGACGACACGCCCGCGCGCCACGGCCGGTCCACGGCGGGCCAGTCACGCTCGTCGGTGAGCAGACGCACCGCGCCTGCCGACCAGTCCACGTGCGTCGAGGGTTCGTCGACGTGCAGGGTGCGGGGCAGGACGCCGTGGCGCATCGCCATGACCATCTTGATGATGCCCGCGACACCGGCGGCCGCCTGGGTGTGACCGAGGTTCGACTTGATGGAACCGAGCCACAGCGGCCGGTCGGCGTCGCGGCCCTGGCCGTAGGTGGCGAGGAGCGCCTGCGCCTCGATCGGGTCACCGAGGGTCGTGCCGGTGCCGTGCGCCTCGACCGCGTCCACGTCGGAGGCGGCGAGCCCGGCGCTGGCGAGCGCCTGCCGGATCACGCGCTGCTGCGAGGGGCCGTTCGGCGCGGTCAGGCCGTTGGACGCGCCGTCCTGGTTCACCGCGGATCCTCGTACGACGGCGAGCACTTGGTGACCGTTGCGCTGGGCGTCGGAGAGGCGCTCGACGAGCAGCATGCCGATGCCCTCGCCCCAGCCGGTGCCGTCGGCGGCGTCGGCGAACGCCTTGCAGCGGCCGTCGACCGACAGGCCGCGCTGGCGGCTGAACTCGATGAAGGCACCCGGCGTCGACATCACGGTCACACCACCCGCGAGTGCCATCTCGCACTCGCCCTGGTGGAGCGCCTGCACCGCGAGGTGCAGGGCGACGAGCGAGGAGGAGCAGGCCGTGTCGACCGTGACGGCCGGGCCTTCGAGGCCGAAGGTGTACGAGAGGCGGCCCGACATCACGCTGGCCGCGCTGCCCGTCGCCACGTGCCCGCCGACGTCCTCGGCGGCTCCTTCCAGGACCAGTCCGTAGTCCTGCACGTTCGAGCCGACGAACACGCCGACCCGCTCGCCGCGGATCGCGTTCGGGTCCATCCCTGCCCGCTCGAAGGTCTCCCAGGAGGTTTCGAGGAGGAGGCGCTGCTGCGGGTCCATGGCGAGGGCCTCGCGCGGCGAGATGCCGAAGAAGCTCGCGTCGAAGTCCGCGACGCGGTCGAGGAAGGCGCCCCTGCGGCTGTACGTGGTGCCCACCCCTTCGGGGTCGGGGTCGTACAGCGTCTCCATGTCCCAGCCGCGGTCGGCGGGGAACTCCGCCACCGCGTCGCCGCCCTCCCGCAGCACCCGCCACAGGTCCTCCGGGTTGGTCACGCCGCCGGGGTAGCGGCACGCCATCGCGACGATCGCGATCGGCTCGTCGGTCGCGCCGGGGGCCGCGGTCCCCGGGGCCGCGAGCGGCTCGTCCTGCGGTTCGGTGACCTCCGTCAGGAGGTGTTCGGCGAGGACCGCGGGGCTCGGGTAGTCGAAGACCACGGTCGAGGGCAGCGTCAGGCCGGAGACGGCCGTCAGCCGGTTGCGGAGTTCGACGGCGGTCAGCGAGTCGAAGCCCAGCTCGCGGAAGGCCCGGTCGGGGTCGACCGCGGCAGCCGACGTGTGCCCGAGGACGGCTGCGGCCTCGGCGGCCACGAGGCCGCGCACCAGTTCCTTCTGCTTGGCCTCGGCCAGGCCGGTGAGGCGGCGGCGCAGCGCGGCGCCCTCCTCGTCCCCGGTCGCGGCGGCGTCGGAGCTGCCTGCTCCGTCGGCGGCCCGGTCCGCGAGCGCCGCACGCGCCTCGGCGAGGTCGGCCAGCAGCGGGCTGGGCCTGCCGATGGTGAACGCGGGCGCGAACCGCGCCCAGTCGACGTTCACGACGACCGTGCTCGCCGTGCCGCCGCCGACCGCGTCGGCGAGGGCACCCACCGCGAGCTCGGGCGGCAGGGCGAGGAGACCGCGCCGGGACAGCTGCCGCTGCGCCTCGTCGTCGGCCATGCCGCCGCCCGCCCAGGGGCCCCAGGCCACCGCGGTGGCGGGCAGGCCGCGGGCGACGCGGTGTGCGGTGAGCGCGTCGAGGTAGGCGTTCGCCGCGCTGTAGCCGAGCTGGCCGCCGCTGCCCCAGATGCCCGCGATCGAGGAGTACGAGAGGAACGCGTCGAGCGGCGCGTCGGCGAGCAGTTCGTGCAGGTTCCGCGCGCCCGCCACCTTGGCGGTGACGACGTCGGCGAAGCGCGCGAGGTCCGTGGCGTCGGCGGGGACGCTGTCGTTGAGCCCCGCGGTGTGCACGACGGCGCGCACCGGGTCACCGGCGGCGGCCAGGTCGTCGAGCAGGGCGGCGAGCCGTTCCCTGTCGGCGATGTCGACGGCGGCGACCGTGACGCGGGCACCCGACTCGGCGAGTTCGGCGTCCAGTTCGGCCGCTCCCTCGGCGTCGGGTCCGCGCCTGCTCACCAGGACGACGTGTTCGGCGCCGTGCTCGGCGACCCACCGTGCGGCCCTGGCGCCCAGGGCGCCGAGACCACCGGTCACGAGGACCGTGCCGCGCGGAGTCCACGCGGAGCCCGCAGTGGCCCGCCCGGCGCGCCGGAGGCGGCGCGCGAACACACCGGTCCCGCGTACGGCGACCTGGTCCTCCGCTCCCCCGAGCAGACCGCACAGCAGCGCGGCCGCGGTCTCGTCCACCGTCTCCGGCAGATCGACGAGGCCACCCCAGCGCTCGGGGTGTTCGAGGGCCGCGGCACGGCCGAGACCCCACACCATCGACTGCGCGAACCCGCCGACCGCGTCCTCCGCGGCAGCCGACACCGCACCCGACGTCACACACCACAGCGGCGCCCGTACGTCGCTGTCGCCCAGCGCCTGGACCAGTGCGACGGTGGCCGCGACGCCGTTGGGCACGGCGGGATGGTCCGGGTGCGGCGACTCGTCGAACGCCAGCAGCGACAGGACGCCGCCGACCTCCGTGCCGGGGGCGGCCGCGCGCAGCGCGTCGGCGAGAACCTCGCGGTCCGCCCCTTCGGCCTCCACGAGGGTGAGCGAAAGGCCCCGCTCCTTCAACAACTCGCCCAGCGCGGCGGCGCGTTCGTCACCTTCGGGCGCCACGGCCAGCCAGGTGCCCGAGGGAGGCGTGGTCGCCGGGTGGTCCACGGCCGTCCAGTCGACGGTGTAACGCCACTTGTCCATGGCGGACTTCTCGCGGCTCTGGCGCCGCCACGACGACAGCAGGGGCAGCACCGCGCGGAGGGATTCAGTCTCCCCGTCGTCGGTGATCCCGAGGGACGACGCGAGCGCGCCCGCCTCCTCGCTGTCCACGGCGGCCCAGAACTCCGCCTCCTCCACGTCCGCGACGGCCTCGTTCTTTCCGGGCCGGGCGTCCGTCCAGTAGCGCTGGTGCTGGAACGCGTACGTCGGCAGGTCGACGCGGCGCGCTCCGCTGCCCGCGAAGTAGGCACTCCAGTCGACCGCCACGCCCCGCGCGTGGAGCGCGGCGACCGTGGTGACGAGGGCGACCTCCTCGGGCCTGTCCGTGCGCAGCGCGGGCAGGAACACCGCGTCGGGCGCGCTGGCGAAGCCGAGGGCGGAGAGGGTGCCGCCGGGGCCGACCTCGATGAAGGTGCCGATGCCGTCGACTGCCAGCGTCTTCACGGCGTCGGCGAAGCGCACCGACTCGCGGACGTGACGCACCCAGTAGTCCGGCGAGGACAGCTCGTCGGCGGTGGCGCGCACGCCGGTCAGGGTCGACACGATCGGTATCGAGGGGGCCTCGTAGGAGACGCTCTCAAGGACCTCGCGGAAGTCGTCGAGCATCGGGTCCATCAGCGGCGAGTGGAAGGCGTGGCTCACGCGGAGCTTGGTGACCTTGCGGCCCGCCTCACGCCACTTCTCGCCCACGGCCTCCACGTCGGCCGCGACACCGGAAATGACCACGGACGACGGGCCGTTGACCGCCGCGATACCGACCGTCTCCGACAGGGCCCCGGCGATCTCCTCTTCGGTCGCCTGAATGGCCACCATCGCACCACCCTCGGGCAGCGCCTGCATCAACGCACCTCGCGCCGACACGACCTTGACCGCGTCGGGCAGCGTCCACACACCCGACACATGTGCCGCAGCGAGCTCACCGATCGAGTGACCAGCCAGGACGTCAGGACGTACGCCCCACGACTCAAGAAGCCGGAACAGCGCCACCTCGACTGCGAACAGCGCGGGCTGCGTCACACCCGTCTCGTTCAGCGCATCCGCGTCCTCACCGAACAGCACCTCACGCACCTCAGGCGCCAGCAGATCAAGCACCTCATCCAGAGCGGCGGCGAACACCGGGAAACGGGACGCCAGTTCACGACCCATCCCCAGCCGCTGCGAACCCTGACCCGAGAACAGGAAAACCACCCGCTGCGCATCGGACGCCTCGCCCAGCACGACACCCGGCGCTTCCCGGCCCTCGGCGAGAGCGGAGAGAGCCGACAGGAACTCGGCGGGCTCAGCGGCGACGACCACCGCGCGGTGGTCGAGGGCCGCGCGTGACGTGGCGAGCGAGTAGCCGATCTCGACGGGCTCGTGTTCGTCCACGAGGGACAGGAGTCGCTCCGCCTGGCCGCGCAGCGCACCCTCGTCACTCGCCGACAGGACCCACGGCACCACACCCCCGTCGTGCGTCGCCGCCTCCACCGGCTCGACGCGCGGGGCCTGCTCGATGATGGCGTGCGCGTTCGTGCCGCTGAAGCCGAACGACGACACACCCGCGCGCCACGGCTGACCGGTCTCCGGCCACGGGCGGTCCTGCGTCAGGAGCTCCACCGCACCGGCGCTCCAGTCGACGTGCGGCGACGGCGCGTCGACGTGCAGGGTGCGGGGCAGGACGCCGTGGCGCATCGCCATGACCATCTTGATCACACCCGCCACACCGGCCGCCGCCTGGGTGTGACCGATGTTCGACTTCACCGAACCCAGCCACAACGGCCGGTCCGCGTCGCGCCCCTGGCCGTACGTGGCAAGAAGCGCCTGGGCCTCGATCGGGTCGCCCAGCTTGGTGCCCGTGCCGTGCGCCTCGACCGCGTCCACGTCGGCGGGGGCGAGACCGGCGGCCGCGAGGGCCTGGCGGATCACACGCTGCTGCGAGGGACCGTTCGGAGCGGTCAGACCGTTCGACGCGCCGTCCTGGTTCACCGCCGAACCCCGTACGACAGCGAGCACTTGGTGCCCGTTGCGCTCGGCGTCGGAGAGGCGCTCCACGAACAGCATGCCGACGCCTTCGCCCCAGCTGGTGCCGTCGGCCGCGGCCGCGAACGCCTTGCAGCGGCCGTCCATCGACAGGCCGCGCTGGCGGCTGAACTCGATGAACGCGCCCGGCGTCGACATCACGGTCACACCGCCCGCGAGCGCCATCTCGCACTCGCCCGAGCGCAGGGCCTGCACCGCCAGGTGCAGCGCCACCAGGGACGACGAGCACGCGGTGTCGACCGTCACTGCCGGGCCTTCGAAACCGAAGGTGTACGACAGGCGGCCCGAGGCCACACTCGCCGCGTTGCCGGTCGCCACATAGCCGCCGACGTCCTCGCCGGACTCGCCGAGCACGAGGCCGTAGTCCTGGGCGTTCGAACCGACGAACACGCCGACGCGCTCACCGCGCAGCGAGGCGGGGTCGATGCCCGCGCGCTCGAGCAGTTCCCAGGAGGTTTCGAGGAGCAGCCGCTGCTGCGGGTCCATCGCCAGGGCCTCGCGCGGCGAGATGCCGAAGAAGCCCGCGTCGAAGCCGCTCACGTCCGACAGGAAGGCGCCCGCGCGCAGGTACGTGGTGCCCACGGAGTCCGGGTCGGGGTCGTACAGCGCCTCCACGTCCCAGCCGCGGTCGGCGGGGAAGTCGGTCACGCCGTCGCCGCCGGAGAGCAGCACCTGCCACAGGTCGTCGGGGCTCGACACGCCACCGGGGAACCGGCAGGACATCGCCACGATTGCGATCGGCTCGTCCGCCGCGCCCGAGGCCGCCACGGGGGCGGCGGTCGTGACGTCGGCGTCCGCTCCGACCAGTTGGGTGCGCAGGTACGCGGCCAGTTCGGCGGCGGTCGGGTAGTCGAAGACCAGGGTCGCGGGCAGGGCGACGCCGGTGGCCTCGCTCAGTCGGGTCCGCAGTTCCACCGCCGTCAGGGAGTCGAAGCCCAGGTCCTTGAAGGCACGTGTGGCGGAGAAGGCGTCGGCCGAGACGTGACCGAGTACCGTGGCCGCCTCGTACCGGACGAGGTCGGTGAGCTGCCGCTCCTGCTCCGCCTCGTCCAGACCGGCGAGCCTCTGCGCGAGAGCCGACGACCCCTGCTCGGGCGTCGACGCCTCGAACACGGCCCGCACCTGCGGGAGTTCACTCAGCAGCGGGCTCGTCCGCTGCGCCATGAACGTACCGGCGAAACGCTCCCAGTCGACGTCGGCGACGACGACCCCGCCCTCGCCCCGCTCAAGCGCGGTCGCCAGGCCCGCGATCGCGACGGCCGGAGCCATCGTCGACAGACCCCAACGGTGCAGCAGCGCGGCCTGCTCGCCGGTGGCGACCATGCCGCCACCGCCCCACGGGCCCCACGCCACGGCCGTGGCGGGCAGACCGGCGGCCCTGCGGTGCGCGGCGAGCCCGTCCAGGTAGGCGTTGGCGGCCGCGTACGCGCCTTGTCCGCTGCTCCCCCAGACGCCCGCGATCGACGAGAAGACGACGAACGCGTCCAACGGCGCGTCGGCGAGCAGCTCGTGCAGGTTGCGCGCGCCGTCGACCTTGGCGGCCAGCACGCCCGCGAGCTCGTCCGCTCCCAGATCGGCGAGGGAGGCCGAACGCTCGATGCCCGCCGTGTGCACGACGGCGTCGAGTGCGGGGAGGCTCTCCAGCAGCGCGGCGACGGACTCACGGTCGGCCACGTCGCAGGCCGCGAAGGTCACTCGCGCGCCCAACTCGTCGAGCTCTGCGGCCAGTTCGTCGGCACCTTCGGCGTCGGCGCCACGACGGCTCGCCAGGGCCACGTGCTCGGCACCGTGCGCCGCGAGCCAGCGCGCCACATGCCCGCCGAGGGCGCCGAGGCCACCGGTCACGAGGACCGTGCCGCGCGGCGTCCAGCCGGATCCGGGGGCCTGCGCACTCAGCGGCGCGGGGACCAGGCGGCGGCCGAGGAGCTCGCCGCCGCGTACGGCGACCTGGTCCTCACCACTCGTCCCGGCAAGGGCCGAGACGAGCAGATCGCCGGTCGCCTCGTCGGCGAAGTCCGGTACGTCGACCAGGCCACCCCAACGGCCCGGCTGCTCCAGGGCGGCCACCCGGCCAAGACCCCACACCATCGACTGCTCGAACCCGGCCACGGCATCATCCGCTGCCGCCGCCACCGCACCGGACGTCAGGCACCACAGCGGAGCCGACACACCCGCGTCGCCGAGGGACCGCAGGAGAGTGACCGTGTGCGCGACGCCCCCATCCGCGAGCGCCAACAGGGACACCACACCACTCAGTACGGGCAGCTCGCTCAGCCGCTCGGACCAGTCGGCCGACTCCGGATCCACCTCGACGAGGCGCGCCTCGGCGCCATGTCGCGTGAGCGCGTCCCGCACCCACGCGGCCCTGTCCTCACCGACCGGCGCCACGACCAGCCACGTACCGCTCAGCTCGCGGGAACCAGCGGCCACCGGACGCCACTCGATCCCATAGCGCCAGCCATCCGCGACAGAGCGGTCCTGCTGCTCCCTACGCCACGCGGAGAGCCGGGGCAACACCGCACTCAGCGGATCGTCCGACGACACATCCAGCGTCCGGGCGAAGTCCGCGACATCGCCCTCCTCGACGGCCTCCCAGAACCGCGCCTCCACCGGAGACATCCGCCCGACGGCACCCTCACCCGCCGGCGCGACATCCAGCCAGAAACGCTCTCGCTGGAACGCGTACGTCGGCAGGTCCACCCACTGTGAGCCACGACCGGCGAGGAACTCCTCCCAGTCCACCGCCACACCGCGTACGTGCAGCTGACCCGCAGCCGTCGTCGCGGCCACTGCCTCGGGGCGGTCACCGCGCAGCACGGGTACGAAGGCGGCGTCCGGCGCGGATTCCTGGCCGAGGGCGCACAGAGCGCCGCCGGGGCCGACCTCGACGAACGTGTCGATGCCGTCGGCGACGAGCGTGCGCACGGCGTCGGCGAACCGCACGGACTCGCGCACGTGGCTCACCCAGTAATCGGGCGACGTCAGTTCCTCGGGCGTGGCCGACCTGCCGGTCAGGGTCGACACGATCGGGATCGAGGGAGCCTCGTAGGAGACGCTCTCCAGGACCTGGCGGAACTCGTCCAGCATCGGGTCCATCAGCGGCGAGTGGAACGCGTGACTCACCCGGAGCTTGGTGACCTTGCGGCCCGCCTCACGCCACTTCTCCCCCACAGCCTCCACGTCAGCCGCGACACCGGAAATCACCACGGACGACGGGCCGTTGACCGCCGCGATACCGACGCCGTCCGGCAGGTCGGCGGCGACCTCTTCCTCGGTCGCCTGGATCGCGACCATCGCGCCGCCCTCGGGCAGCGCCTGCATCAGACCCGCACGCGCCGACACCACCTTCACGGCGTCGGACAGCGTCCACACACCTGCCACATGTGCCGCAGCGAGCTCACCGATCGAGTGACCAGCCAGGACGTCAGGACGTACGCCCCACGACTCAAGAAGCCGGAACAGCGCCACCTCCACCGCGAACAACGCAGGCTGCGTCACACCCGTCTCATTCAGCGCATCCGCGTCCTCACCGAACAGCACCTCACGCACCTGAGGCACCATCAGCCCAAGGACCTCGTCCAGCGTGGCGGCGAACACCGGGAACCGCTGGGCCAGTTCACGACCCATTCCCAGCCGCTGCGCCCCCTGCCCCGAGAACAAGAAGCCCACCCGCTGCGCTTCCGCCTCACCCGTCACCACACCCGGGCCGCCCCGCCCCTCGGCGAGAGCTGTCAGGGCCGAGCGGAACTCGGAGTGCTCCGTGGCGACGAGCACCGCGCGGTGCTCAAGGGCCGCACGCGAGAACAGCAGCGCACGGCTCACGTCCGCCACCGGCAGGTCGGTCGAGGTCTCCACGAAGGACTTCAGCCGTGCGGCCTGGTCGCGCAGCCCCTCGGGGGTGTTGGCCGACAGCGCCCACGGGACGACCGTGCCGACGGGCAGCGGCTCGGGGGCCTGCTCCCGCTCGACGACAGGGGCCTGCTCCACGATCACGTGTGCGTTCGTGCCGCTGAAGCCGAAGGACGACACACCCGCCCGCCACGGCCGGTCGGCGGCAGGCCACTCGCGCTCCTCGGCGAGGAGTTCCAGGGCACCGGCCGACCAGTCGACGTGCGGCGAAGGCTCGTCCGCGTGGAGGGTCTTGGGCAGCACGCCGTGCCGCATCGCCATGACCATCTTGATCACACCCGCCACGCCTGCGGCGGCCTGGGTGTGACCGATGTTGGACTTGATCGAGCCGAGCAGGAGCGGCTGGTCGGCGTCGCGGTCCTGACCGTACGTCGCGAGGAGGGCCTGGGCCTCGATCGGGTCGCCCAGCTTGGTGCCCGTGCCGTGCGCCTCGACCGCGTCCACGTCGGCGGGGGCGAGACCGGCCGCCGCGAGGGCCTGGCGGATCACACGCTGCTGCGAGGGACCGTTCGGAGCGGTCAGACCGTTCGACGCGCCGTCCTGGTTCACCGCCGAACCCCGTACGACAGCGAGCACTTGATGCCCGTTGCGCTCGGCGTCCGACAGGCGCTCGACGACGAGCATGCCGATGCCCTCGCCCCAGCCCGTGCCGTCCGCGTCCGCGCCGAACGCCTTGCAGCGGCCGTCGAAGGACAGACCCCGCTGCTTGCTGAACTCCACGAACGCGGCAGGGGTGGACATCACCGTCACGCCGCCCGCGAGGGCCATCTCGCACTCGCCTGACCGCAGGGCCTGCACCGCGAGGTGCAGCGCCACCAGGGACGACGAGCAGGCCGTGTCGACCGTGACGGCCGGGCCTTCGAGGCCGAACGTGTACGAGAGGCGGCCGGAGATGACGCTCGCCGCGCTGCCGGTGCCGAAGTAGCCCTCGACGGTGTCCGGAGCGGCCATCATCAGGGTCGTGTAGTCCTGGCCGTTGGTGCCGACGAACACGCCGGACCGGCTGCCGCGCAGGGCGTGCGCGTCGATCCCGGCGCGCTCGACGGCCTCCCACGAGGTTTCGAGGAGGAGCCGCTGCTGCGGGTCCATGGCGAGGGCCTCGCGCGGCGAGATACCGAAGAACGCCGGGTCGAACTCGGCCACTTGGTCGAGGAAGGCGCCCTTGCGCGTGTACGAGGTACCGGCGCGGGTGGCGTCCGGGTCGTACAGCGTCTCCAGGTCCCAGCCACGGTCGGTCGGGAACTCCGACACCGCGTCGCCGCCCGACCGCAGGACCTGCCACAGGTCCTCGGGGCTGACCACGCCACCGGGGAACCGGCACGCCATGCCCACGATCGCGATCGGCTCGTCGGTCACGCCCGAGGCGGCCACGGGAGCCTGGGAGGTGAAGTCCGCGCTGGCACCGGACAGTTCGGTACGCAGGTGGGTGGCCAGCTCGGCGGCGGTCGGGTAGTCGAAGACCAGCGTCGAGGGCAGGACGATGCCCGTGACCTCGCTCAGTCGGCTGCGCAGCTCCACCGCCGTCAGCGAGTCGAAGCCCAGCTCGCGGAAGGCACGCGTCGCGGAGAAGGCGTCGCCGGACACGTGGCCGAGGACCGCCGCCGCCTCGTAGCGGACGAGGTCGGTGAGCTGCCGCTCCTGCTCGGCCACGTCGAGACCGGCGAGCCGCCGCGCGAGATCCGACGTGCCCCGCTCAGGTGCCGTGGTCGCGAACGCGGCCTGGACCTGCGGGAGTTCGCCGAGGAGGGGGCTCGGACGCTGCGCCATGAACGTACCGGCGAAACGGTCCCAGTCGACGTCGGCGAGGGTGATCGTCGCGTCGCCGTGGTCGACGGCCGCGCCGAGACCGGCGAGTGCCGCTTCGGGGGTCATCGTGTTCAGGCCCCTGCGCCGCAGGTGGGCGGCCTGCCCGGAGTCGGCGACCATGCCGCCGCCGCCCCACGGGCCCCACGCCACCGCCGTGGCGGGCAGGCCCTGGGCGCGGCGGTGCTCGGCGAGGGCGTCCAGGTAGGCGTTCGCCGCGCCGTAGGCGGGCTGACCGCCGCTGCCCCACACGCCCGCGATCGACGAGAACAGGACGAAGGCGTCCAGCGGGGCGTCGGCGAGCAGCTCGTGCAGGTTGCGCGCGCCGTCGGCCTTCGCCGCCAGTACGTCGGCGAACTCGCCCAGGTCGGACGGGTCGAGGTCCGCGAGGGCGACGGCGCGCTCGATGCCCGCCGTGTGCACGACCGCGCTCAGCTCGGGGACGCTCGCGAGGAGCGCGGCGAGGGCGTCGCGGCCCGCCACGTCACAGGCCGCGAACGTCACCCGGGCGCCCAGCTCGACGAGCTCGGCCGCCAGCTCCTCCGCGCCGTCGGCCGCTCGGCCGCGGCGGCTGGCCAGCACCACGTGCTCGGCCCCGCGCGCCGCCACCCAGCGCGCCACGTGTCCGCCGAGGGCCCCGAGGCCGCCGGTCACCAGGACGGTGCCGCGCGGCGTCCAGCCCTCCACGGGGGCGTCGCCCAGGGGCGCGGGCACCAGCCTGCGGCCGAGGAGCTCGCCGCCGCGTACGGCGACCTGGTCCTCGCCGCGCGCACCGGAGAGGGTCGACGCCAGCAGGTCACCGGTCGCCTCGTCGCGTGCTTGCGGAATGTCGACGAGACCGCCCCAACTGCCGGGCCGCTCCAGAGCGGCCGCCCGGCCGAGACCCCACACCATCGACTGGTCGAGCGCGGTCGGGGCGTCGTCCGTGCCCACCGACACGGCACCCGACGTCAGGCACCACAGCGGGGCCGAGACGCCCGCGTCGTCGAGCGCCCGCAGGAGCCCGATCGTGGCTCCGAGGCCCGGGGGGATGCCCGGCCCTTCCGTGGCGGCGAGCCCCAGGAGGGAGACCACACCGGCCAGGTCGGGCAGTTCGGTGAGCTGCTGCGACCAGTCGACGGCTTCCGGGTCCACTTCCACGAGGCGCGACTCGGCGCCGTTGCGCGTGAGGGCGTCCCGCACCCACGCGGCCCTGTCCTCACCGACCGGCGCCACGACCAGCCACGTACCGTCCAGGCGCTGGTTCCCCGCGGCGAGCGGCCGCCACTGGACGGCGTACCGCCAGCCGTCCGCCGTGGAACGCTCCCGCTGCTTCCTGCGCCAGGCGGAGAGGCGGGGCAGTACGGCGCTCAGCGGGTCGTCGGACGACACGCCGAGCGTGCGGGCGAGGTCGCCGAGGTCGCCCTCTTCCACGGTCTCCCAGAACCGGGCCTCCACCGGCGACATGGGCTCGGTGGCCGTGTCGTCGGCGGGGGCGTCGAGCCAGTAGCGCTCGCGCTGGAAGGCGTACGTGGGCAGGTCCACGCGTCGGGCGTCACCTTCGGCGAAGCAGGCGGCCAGGTTCACCGCGACGCCGCGCACGTGCAGCTGGCCGACGGCCGTGGTCAGCGCGTCGAGTTCGGGGCGGTCGCCGCGCAGGACGGGGACGAAGGCCGCGTCGGGGGCGTTGAGCTGTCCGAGGCCGGACAGGACGCCGCCGGGGCCGACCTCCAGGAAGACGTCGACGCCGTGCTCGCGCAGCGCGGCGACCGCGTCGTGGAACCGCACGCCCTCGCGGACGTGGCGCACCCAGTACTCCGGCGACATCAGGTCGTCGGCGCCCGCCAGGCTGCCGATCAGCGTCGACACGATCGGGATCGAGGGAGCCTCGTACGAAACGCTCTCCAGGACCGAGCGGAAGTCGTCGAGCATCGGGTCCATCAGCGGCGAGTGGAACGCGTGGCTCACCCGCAGTCGGCTCACCTTGCGGCCCGCATCGCGCCACTGCTCCGCGACGGCCTCCACGTCGGCGGTGGGGCCCGAGATCACCACGGATTCGGGGCCGTTGACCGCGGCGATGCCCACGTCGTCCGGCAGGTCGGGGACGACCTCGGCCTCGGTGGCCTGGAGGGCGACCATCGCGCCGCCCGCGGGCAGCGCCTGCATCAGCGCGCCGCGCGCGGAGACCACCTTGGCGGCGTCCGCGAGCGACCACACGCCCGCCACGTGCGCGGCGGCGAGTTCGCCGATGGAGTGCCCGGCCAGCAGGTCGGGGCGTACGCCCCAGGATTCGAGGAGCCGGAAGAGCGCGACCTCGACGGCGAACAGCGCGGGCTGTGTCACGCCGGTCTCGTTCAGGGCGTCGGCGTCCTCGCCGAAGAGCACCTCGCGGACCTGGGGGTTGAACTCCGCGAGGACGTCGTCCAGGGCGGTGGCGAACACCGGGAAGCGGGCGGCCAGTTCACGGCCCATGCCGAGGCGCTGCGAGCCCTGCCCGGAGAACAGGAAGCCGAGACGGTGCGTGGCGGCCTCGCCCACGACGACGCCGGGACCGCCGCGGCCCTCGGCGAGGGCGGCGAGCCGGTCGAGGGTGGCGGCCTTGTCGTCGTTGTCGGCGAGGAGCACGGCGCGGTGCTCGAACACGGCACGCGTGGTGGCCAGGGAGAAGCCGACGGCGGCCGCGTCGAAGCCGCCGCTCCCGGCACTCTCGTCGCTGTCGCGCAGGGCGGTCAGGAGGCGGTCGGCCTGGGCGCGCAGCCCGTCGGGGGTCATCGCGGACAGCGCCCACGGGGTGGCACCGGCGGTGGGCGGGGCAGTGGCCTGCTCTGGGTCCTGGTCGGCGGCGGGGCCCTGTTCCAGGATGACGTGGGCGTTCGTGCCGCTGACGCCGAACGAGGAGACGCCGACGCGGCGCGGCTCGCCGGTCTCCGGCCACGCCCGGCCCTCGGTCAGCAGTTCCACGGCGCCCGCGGACCAGTCGACGTGGCTGCTCGGCTCGTCGACGTGGAGGGTCTTGGGCAGCGTGCCGTGCCGCATCGCCATGACCATCTTGATGATGCCGCCGACGCCCGCCGCGGCCTGGGAGTGGCCGATGTTCGACTTCAGCGAGCCCAGCCACAGGGGCCGGTCCGCGGTCCTGTCCTGGCCGTACGTGGCGATGAGGGCCTGCGCCTCGATGGGGTCGCCGAGGGTGGTGCCGGTGCCGTGCGCCTCGACGGCGTCCACGTCGGCCGCGGTGAGGCTCGCGCTCGCCAACGCCTGGGTGATCACGGCCTGTTGGGAGGGGCCGTTGGGCGCGGTCAGGCCGTGGGACGCGCCGTCCTGGTTCACGGCGGAACCGCGGACGATCGCGAGGATCGGGTGGCCGTTGCGGCGGGCGTCGGAGAGCCGCTCCACCAGGAGCATGCCGACGCCTTCGCCCCATCCGGTGCCGTCGGCGCCGTCGGAGAACGCCTTGCAGCGGCCGTCCACGGACAGCGCGCGCTGCCTGCTGTACTCGACGAACGTGCGGGGCGTGGACATGAACGTGGCGCCGCCCGCGAGCGCGAGGGAGCATTCGTCGCGGCGGAGCGCCACCATCGCCAGGTGCAGGGCCACCAGCGACGAGGAGCAGGCGGTGTCCACCGTCACGGCGGGGCCGACCAGGCCGAGGGTGTAGGCGATGCGGCCGGAGGCGATGCTGCCCGCGCTGCCGTTGGCGAGGTAGCCCTCGAACCCTTCGGGGGCCTGCGGCAGGCGTGTCGCGTAGTCGTTGTACATGACGCCCGCGAACACGCCGGTTCTGGAGTCCCTGGCCTGCGCCGGGTCGATGCCCGCGCGTTCGAACGCCTCCCAGGAGGTCTCCAGGAGCAGGCGCTGCTGGGGGTCCATGGCGGCGGCCTCGCGCGGGCTGACGCCGAAGAACGCCGGGTCGAACTCCGTCGCTCCCTGGAGGAATCCGCCGTGCCGGGTGATGGAGGTGCCCGCGTGCTCCGGGTCGGGGTCGTGCAGGGTTTCGGTGTCCCAGCCGCGGTCGGCGGGGAACTCCACCACGGCGTCCCCGCCGTCCGCGACGAGGCGCCAGAGGTCTTCCGGCGAGGTGACGCCACCGGGGTAGCGGCAGCTCATCCCGATGATGGCGATGGGCTCGTGCTCGCGCTCCTCGACCTCGCGCAGGCGGCGGCGGGCGTTGCGCAGGTCGGTGGTCGCCCGCTTGAGGTAGTCGCGGAGCTTGTTCTCGTTCTCCATTTAGCGTGCGCTCCTTAAGGCGGTGCAGACGAGATCGGCGCGGCTCTGCGCGTTCACGAGGTCTCGAGTTCGTTGTCGAGGTAGCCGAAGAGTTCGTCGTCGGTGGCCGACGCGAGGTCGGAATCGGCGTCCTCGTCCGGGTCGTCGGCGCGGGCTTCGCTCCACCGGGCGAGCAGGGCGCGCAGGCGCAGGTCCGCCTTGGTGACGGCGCCGTCGTCGGTGAGGGCGAACAGGACGTTCTCCAGCTGGTCGAGCTGGTCGAGCACGTCGGTGTCCGGCTCGGTCCCGTTCTGGGCGAGCAGGGGCAGGACGTGCCGGGCGATCGCCGCGGGCGTCGGGTGGTCGAACACCAGGGTCGAAGGCAGCCGGAGGCCGGTGGCGGCCGTGAGCCGGTTGCGCAGTTCCACCGAGGTCAGCGAGTCGAAGCCGAGGTCCTTCAGGCCGCGTCCCGGCTCGACCTCGGTGCCCGCGGTGTGGCCGAGCACGGCCGCGACCTCGGCGCACACCAGGTTCAGGACCGCCTCCTCGCGCTCCTCGGCGGAGTGGCCCGCGAGGGTGTCGGCGAACGAGACGGTGGCGACGGGGTGCGCCGTCGCGGCGCGGCGGACGGGGGCGCGGACCAGGCCGCGCAGCAGGGGCGGCAGGGTGCCGTCCGCGAGCTGTTGGCGCAGCATGGTGGTGTCGAGGCGGAGCGGGGCGAGTACGGCGCGGTCGTCGCCGGCCGCGGCGTCGAGGAGCGCGAGCGCGTCCTCGGTGGGCAGTTCGAGGACTCCGGAGCGGCCGAGCCTGGCCCGGTCGCCCTCGTCGAGCCCCGCCGTCATGCCGCTCGCGGCCGCCCACATGCCCCAGGCCAGGGAGACGCCGGGCAGGCCGAGGGTGCGACGGCGGAGTACGAGGGCGTCGAGCGCGGCGTTGGCCGCCGCGTAGCTCGCCTGGCCCGCGCTGCCGAGGAGTCCGGCGGCGGAGGAGAACACGAGGAACGCGGACAGGTCGGCGTCCCTGGTCAGTTCGTCCAGGTGCCGCAGGCCGTCGACCTTCGGGGCGAACACGCGCTCCACCCGGTCGGGCGTCAGGGACTCCAGTACGCCGTCGTCGACGACGCCCGCCGTGTGCACGACCGCGCCCAGGGGCCTGTCGAGGGAGGCGAGCAACGCCGCCACGGAGGCGCGCTCCGCGACGTCGCAGGCGGCCACGGTCACCCGGGCGCCGAGCGCCGCGAGTTCGTCGCGCAGTTCCGGCGCCCCTTCGGTGGCCAGGCCCTTGCGTCCGACCAGGACGAGGTCGCGTACGCCGTGCTCGGTGACCAGGTGGCGGGCGACCAGCGTGCCGAGGGTGCCGAGGCCGCCGGTGACCAGGACGGGGCGGTCCGGGTCGGGGCGCCACGCGCTGTCGGCGGGCGGGGCGCCGGTGCCGGCGCGGGTGAGGCGCGGAACCGTCATCCGCCCTGCGCGCAGGGCGAGTTGGGGCTCGTCGGTGCCGAGCGCGGCGGGTACGGCGCGGGCGGACTCCTCGGTGCCGTCGAGGTCGACCAGGGCGAACCTGCCGGGGTTCTCGGTCGCTGCCGAGCGCACCAGGCCCCACACGGCGGCCTGGGCCGGGTCGGGCGCCTGGGGGTCGGTCGCGCCCCGGGTGACGAACACCAGGCGGGTGCCCGCGGTCCGCTCGTCGGCGAGCCAGTCCTGGGCGAGTGTCAGCGCCCAGACCGCCGCCTCGCAGGTGGCCTTGCCTTCGTCGCCGGACGGGATCGGGCAGGGGGCGAGCAGGTCGCGCACGCCGTCGAGCCCGCCGAAGTCGCGGACGGTGGGGGCGTCGATGCCCAGTTCGCCGAGATCTCCGAAACCGTCGAGAGCACCGTCGCCGAGCACGGCGAGACCGGGCGTGCTCTCCCCGGTCGCCTCGAGGGGCGTCCACTCCAGGGCGAGCAGCGACTCGGCGGTCCGCGAGGCGAGTCCGCGCAGCTCCACAGGGCGCATGACCAGCGATTCGACGCTCGCCACGGGCCGTCCCGCCGGGTCGGCGATGGTCAGTGACATGTCGTCCTGGCCCTTGGGCGACCAGCGCACCCGCAGCGTCGATGCGCCGACGGCGTGCAGCCGCACGCCGGTGAAGCTGAACGGCAGCCGGGGGCCGCCGCCCCTCTCGTCGAGGGCGCGCAGGACGGGGGCGTGCAGGGCGGCGTCGAGCAGTGCGGGGTGCACGCTGAAGCCGTCGCCGCCGGTGCCTTCCGGCAGGGCCACTTCGACGTACGCGTCGTCGTCGAGGCGCCAGGCGGCGCGCAGGGCGCGGAACACGGGGCCGTAGCCGTAGCCGAGTTCGGTGAGGCGGTCGTAGACGTCGTCGACGTCCATCGGTGTCGCGCCCTTGGGCGGCCAGACGGTGAGGTCGGCCGGCGGGGTGTCACCGGTGGTGAGCGTGCCGGTGGCGTGCTCGGTCCACGGCTCGTCCCTCTCGGCGTCCTCGGCCCGCGAGTGGACCCGGATGCCGCGTCGCCCGTCGCTCTCCGCACCGACGGTGACGCGCAGGGCGAGGCCGCCGCGTTCGGGCAGCACCATCGGGGCGTGCAGGGTCAGTTCCTCGACGGTGTCGAGGCCGCAGTGTCCCGCCGCGTGCAGGGCGAGGTCGAGGAATCCGGTGCCGGGGAACAGCACCCGGCCGCCGACGCCGTGGTCGGCGAGCCAGGGCTGGGCCCGCGTGGACAGCCTGCCGGTGAGGACGACGCCGTCGGAGTCGGGCAGCGCGACGGCGGCGCGGAGCAGCGGGTGGTCGCCCGCGGCGACGCCGAGGGCCGTGGTCGCGCCCTCGCCCGCGGGGGCGACGGCGGCGGTCAGCCAGTACCGGTCGTGCTGGAAGGCGTAGGTGGGCAGGTCGACCATGGTGCCCCGGCCGCCGATGACGGCCGTCAGGTCGATCCCGGCGCCCCTGACGTGCAGGTGTGCGGCGGCGCGGGTCAGCGCGTCCGGCTCGGGGTGCTCGGAGCGCAGCGACGGTACGAACACCGCGTCGGGGGCGCTGTCCTGGCCCATCGCGGTGAGCGCGCCGCCGGGTCCGACCTCGACCATGGTGGTGACGCCCTGTGCGACGAGCGCGGTGACGCCGTCGGCGAACCGCACGGGCTGACGCACGTGGTGGACCCAGTGGTCGGGCGATGCCAGTTCGTCGGCGCCGACCGGCGCGCCGGTGAGCGTGGACACGATGGGCAGCGTGGGCGGGTGGGCGGTGGTGCCCTCGACGACGCGGCGGAACTCGGCGAGCATCGGTTCCATCAGCGGCGAGTGGAAGGCGTGGCTGACGCGCAGCCTGGTGACCTTGCGGCCCTGTGCCTCGAGCCGGTCGGCGAGGGCGAGCACCTGCTCCGCGCTGCCGGACAGGACGAGGGAGTCCGGGCCGTTGATGGCGGCGATGCCGACGTGCTCGGAGCACTCGGGCGCGATCTCGTCCTCGGTGGCCCGCACCGCGACCATGACGCCGCCCTCGGGCAGTGCCTGCATGAGCGCGCCGCGGGCGGCGACGATCGCGCAGGCGTCGGGGAGCGAGAAGACGCCCGCGACGTGCGCGGCGGCCAGTTCGCCGATCGAGTGGCCCGCGAGCGCGTCGGGCGTCAGGCCCCAGGACTCCCACAGGCGGTAGAGGGCGACCTCGACGGCGAACAGCGCGGGCTGCGCGTACTCGGTGCGGTCGAGGGCTTCCTGGTCGTCGCCGAAGACGACGTCGCGCAGCGGCGTGGCGAGGTGCGGGTCGAGGTGGGCGAACGCCTCGTCGAGCGCGTCGGCGAACACGGGCTGCGTCGCGTACAGGCCGCGGCCCATGCCGATGCGCTGGGAGCCCTGCCCGGCGAAGAGCACGGCGAGCCTGCCGCCGTCGGGGGCGCCGCGCACCACGGTGGGCGCGTCGGTGCCCGCGGCCAGCGCGTCGAGTCCGGCGCGCAGTTCGGGCGTGCTCGTGCCGAGGACGACCGCGCGGTGGTCGAGCGCGGCCCGTCCCTTGGCGAGGGTCGCGGCGACGTCGACCGGCGAGAGCTCGGGGCGCTCGTCCACGGTGGCGGCCAGGCGCGCGGCCTGGGCGCGCAGCGCGGTGGTGTCGCGGGCGGACAGTGCCCAGGCGAGAGGTCCTTCGGGCGCGGCGGGAGCGGCCTGTTCGGACTCGTGGACCTCTTCGGCCTGTTCGATGATGACGTGGCCGTTGGTGCCGCTGACGCCGAACGCGGAGACGGCGGCCCGCCGGGGCCTGCCGACCTCCGGCCACGGCTGCTGCTCGGCGAGCAGTTCCACGGCGCCGGTCGTCCAGTCGACGTGCTGGGACGGCTGGTCGAGGTGGAGGGTGCGCGGCAGGACGCCGTGCCGGATCGCCTGCACCATCTTGATGACGCCCGCGATGCCGGAGGCGGCCTGGGTGTGGCCGATGTTGGACTTCAACGCGCCGAGCAGCAGCGGCCGTTCGGCGGGGCGCTCCTGGCCGTACGTGGCGAGCAGGGCCTGTGCCTCGATGGGGTCGCCGAGCCGGGTGCCCGTGCCGTGGCCTTCGACGGCGTCGACGTCCGGCGCGGTCAGGCCCGCGCTGTCGAGTGCCGCGCGGATGACGCGCTGCTGCGCGGGGCCGCTGGGTGCGGACAGGCCGTTCGACGCGCCGTCCTGGTTGATCGCGGAGCCGCGCACGACGGCGAGGACCTCGCGGCCGTTGGCGCGGGCGTCCGAGAGCCGCTCCAGGAGGATCAGGCCCGCGCCCTCGCCCCAGCCGACACCGTCGGCGGCGTCGGCGTAGGGCTTGCTGCGGCCGTCGGGGGCCAGGCCGCCCTGGAGGCTGAACTCGGCGAAGGGCGTCGGCGTCACCATGATCGCCGTGCCGCCCGCGAGCGCCATCGAGCACTCCCCGGACCGCAGCGCCTGCACCGCGAGGTGCAGGGCGACCAGCGAGGACGAGCAGGCGGTGTCGATGGTGACGGCGGGGCCGCGCAGGCCGAGCGTGTAGGCGATGCGGCCGGAGACGACGCTCAGCGCGTCGCCGGTCAGGCGGTAGCCGTCCATCTCGGGCGCGGCCTGCTCCAGGGTGCCCGCGTAGCTCTGCGGCGACGCGCCGACGAACACGCCGGTGAGGCTCTCGCGGACCGACGTCGGGTCGACGCCCGCCCGCTCGAAGGCCTCCCAGGCCAGTTCGAGGATCTGCCGCTGCTGGGGGTCCATCGCGAGGGCCTCGCGCGGGGCGATGCCGAAGAAGTTCGCGTCGAAGCCGCCCGCGTCGTCGAGGAAGGCGCCTTCCAGGGTGCTGCTGCGGCCCTGGGCCGCCGCGTCGGCCGGGTAGAGGCGGTCGGTGTCCCAGCCCCGGTCGTCCGGGAAGGGGCCGACGGCGTCGCGTCCTTCGAGGACGAGCGACCACAGGTCCTCGGGGCCGCGTACGCCGCCGGGGAAGCGGCAGCTCATCGCGACGACCGCGATCGGCTCGTCGGTGTCGCGGGCCGCGGTCCCGGTCCGCGCGGCGGTGGCGCGCTCGCCGAGGACCACGGTGTGCAGGTGGCGGGCGAGCGCCTCCGGCGTCGGGTGGTCGAACACGACGGTCGTGGGCAGGCGTGTGCCGGTGGCGGTGTTGAGCCGCTTGCGGACCTCGATCGCGGTGAGCGAGTCGAAGCCGAGCTCGCGGAACGCCCGGTCGGGGGTGACGGATTCGGGTCCTTCGTGGCCGAGGACCGCGGCGGCGTGGCCGCGCACCAGGTCGAGCAGGTGCCGGTGCTGGTCGGCCTCGTTGAGCCCGACCAGGCGTTCGGCGAGGGCGCCGCCCGTGGCGGGCTGCTCCGCATCGTCCTGCTCGGCGAGCGCCACGACGTCGGGTATCTCGCCGATCAGCGGGCGGGAGCGGGCCGCGGTGAAGCCGGGGGCGAAGCGGGGCCAGTCGACGTCGGCGACCGTCAGGGTCGTCTCGTCCGCCGCGAGGGCGGTGGCGAGCGCGTCGACGGCGAGCCGGGGCTTCATGGGGCGCAGGCCCCTGCGGCGCAACTGTTCGTCCAGGTCGTCGGTGACCATGCCCTTGCCCTCGCCGGCCCACATCCCCCAGGACACCGAGGTGGCGGGCAGTCCCGCCGCGCGGCGGCGCTGCGCGAGGGCGTCGAGGTAGGCGTTGGCGGCGCCGTACGCGCCGAGTTCGCCGCTGCCCCAGACCGCGGATCCGGAGGAGAACAGGACGAACGCATCGAGGTCGCGCCCCGCGCAGAGCTCGTCCAGGTGGGCGGCGCCGACGGCCTTGGCCGCGAGGGCGTGGGCGAGGCCCGGGGTGTCCGTGTCGGCCAGCGCCTTGGACACCACGACACCCGCCGCGTGGAACACCGAGCGGACGGGGGTGCCTTCGGCGTCGAGCCGCGCGAACAGGTCGGCGAGCGCGGCGCGGTCGGCCGCGTCGCAGGCGGCGACGGTGGTCCGTACGCCGAGCGCGGTCAGCTCGTCCGCCAGCTCGCGGGCGCCGGGCGCACCGGCGCCGCTGCGGCTGGTCAGGACGATGTGCTCGGCGCCGCTTGCCGCGAGCCAGCGGGCGACGTGGCCGCCGATGGCGCCGGTGCCGCCGGTGATGAGCGCGGTGCCGCCGGTGCGCCAGGCGGGCGCGGTGGCCCGTGCGGGGGCGGGGACCAGCCGTCGTACGGAGACACCGGAGGCCCGGACCGCCAGTTGGTCCTCGTCGTCGTGCCGGGTGAGCACGGCGGCGAGGCGCGTCGAGGTCCTGCCCTCGGGGGTGGTGGGCAGGTCGACGATGCCGCCCCAGCGGTCCGGGTGTTCGAGACCGACGCTCAGGCCGAGGCCCCAGACCTGGCTCTGCGTCGGGTGGGTGAGCGGATCGGAGCGTCCGACGGACACCGCGCCCGTCGTGGCCAGCCACAGCGGCGCGGCGATCCCGGCGTCGCCGAGGGCCCGCACGAGCGCCAGCGTGCCGGAGAGGCCGCTCGGGACGTCGGGCGCCTCGGGGTCGGGCCGTTCGTCCAGGGCGAGCAGGGACAGCACGCCGCTGGGGACGACGTCCAGGGCGCGCAGCGACTCGACGGATCCTTCGGTCTCGATGACGTCGGCGCCGTGGGCGCGCAGGGCGTCGACGGCGGCGGTGTGCCACGGGTGTGCCGCTTCGGTCGGCGCGCCGACCACGAGCCACGTGCCGGTCAGGACGGGCGTGTCGGTGGCGGCGGCGAGCGGGCGCCAGGCGACCTTCAGACGCCACGCGTCGACGGCGGACCGCTCCTGCCCGCGCCGACGCCAGTCGGCCAGGCTGGGCAGGACGTCGGTGAGGGGCGCGTCGGCGGGGACGTCGAGGGTCGCGGCGAGGTCGCCGCGCTCCACCGAGGCCCAGAACTCCTCGAGGGCCGGGTCGGCGGCGGCCGTCGGGCGGGCCGTGTCGTCGAGCCAGTAGCGCTTGCGCTGGAAGGGGTACGTCGGCAGGTCGACATGTCGTCCGGCGGGCACCAGGGCACGCCAGTCGAAGGGCAGGCCCTCGACGTACGCCTCGGCCGCCGACAGCAGGAACCGGTCGAGTTCGCCGTCGGTCCTGCGCAGCGTGCCGACGACGATGGCGTCACGGCCCGTCGCGTCGAGCGTCTCGCGCACCCCGAAGGTGAGGACGGGGTGGGGGCTGCATTCGATGAACGTGCCGACGCCGTGCTCCAGCAGGCCACGGGTGGCGTCCTCGAAGCGCACGGTGTGCCGCAGGTTCTGGTACCAGTACTCGGCACCGACCTCGGTCCCGGTCAGCCACTCCCCCGTCACGGTGGAGAGCATCGGGACCTGCGCGGACCGGGGCTCCACTCCGGTGAGGAGGGTCGCCAACTCCGTCTGGATCCGCTCGACGTGCGGGGAGTGGGAGGCGTAGTCGACAGGAACGCGACGGGCCCGTACCTCATCGGCGGCGCAGGAGTCCATCAGCTCGTCCAGAGCATCCGCGTCACCCGCCACGACCACCGAACCGGGACCATTGACCGCAGCGATGGAGATCCGGCCGTCCCAACGGGCGATCCGCTCACGCGCCGCCTCGACCGTCATCGCCAGGGACACCATGCCGCCCTGGCCCGACAGCGCCAGAATCGCCTGACTGCGCAACGCCACAATCTGCGCCGCATCCTCCAGCGAGAGCGCGCCCGCCACATGCGCGGCGGCGATCTCACCCTGAGAGTGACCCACCACGGCATCGGGCTCCACGCCGTACGAACGCCACAACGCGGCCAGCGACACCATCACCGCGAACAACACGGGCTGAACTACGTCTACGCGCTCCAACGCATCCGCGTCGGACAGCACGTCCCACAACGACCAGTCGACATAAGGGGCGAGCGCCTCGGCACACGCGTCCATGGAGGCACGGAACACCGGCGAGGACTCCGCCAACGCCACGCCCATCTCCAGCCACTGCGAACCCTGACCGGGGAACACGAACGCCGTCTTGCCCGCAGACCGCGCGACCCCCACCGCCACACGCGCCGACTCAGCACCCTGAGAAACCGCCGCCAACGCCTCCGCGCCGCCCGCCACCACCACAGCCCGGTGATCAAACACCGACCGCGACAACAACGCATCCGCCACACGCGCAGAACCCAACTCACCCACCACGGGAGTGAGTTGAGAAGCGTGCGCGCGCAGCGCGTCTTCCGTGCGGGCAGAGAGCACCAACGGCGTCGGCCCGGACGCCGAAGGCTCCTCGGCGGGGAAGTCGTCGGGTGCCTGCTCGAGAACCACGTGTGCGTTGGTGCCGCTGATGCCGAACGAGGACACGGCGGCCCGTCGGGGGCGGGTGACCTGCGGCCACGGCGTGGTCTCGGTGACCAGTGACACCGCGCCGGACGCCCAGTCGACGTGCGGTGTGGGCTCGGTGATGTGCAGGCTCTTGGGCAGGACGCCGTGCCGCAGCGCGAGGACCATCTTGATGAGGCCCGCGACGCCCGAAGCCGCCTGCGTGTGACCGATGTTGGACTTCACGGAGCCGAGCAGCAGCGGCTGGTCGGCGGGGTGCTCCTGGCCGTAGGTGGCGAGCAGGGCGTCCGCCTCGATCGGGTCGCCGAGGCGCGTGCCCGTGCCGTGCGCCTCGACGGCGTCGACCTCGGCGGCCGATACGCCCGCGTCGGCGAGCGCCTGCCGGATCACCTTGCGCTGCGCGGGGCCGCTGGGGGCGGTGAGGCCGTTGGACGCGCCGTCCTGGTTGATCGCGGTGCCCTTGATCAGGGCGAGTACGGGGTGTCCGTTGCGCCGCGCGTCGGACAGGCGCTCGAGGACCACCATCGTGGCGCCCTCGGCGAGGCCGAAGCCGTCCGCGCTGCCGGAGAACGCCTTGCACCGGCCGTCGGGGGCGAGCGCGCGCTGCTTGCTGAACTCGACGAACATGCCCGGTGACGGCATGACCGTGACACCGCCCGCGAGCGCGAGCGGGCACTCGCCGCGCCGCAGCGACTGCACGGCCACGTGCAGGGCGGCGAGCGAGGAGGAGCACGCGGTGTCGAGGGTCAGCGCGGGGCCCCCGAATCCGAACGTGTAGGAGAGCCTGCCGGACGCGACGCTCGCGGTGTTGCCGGTGAGGAGGTAGCCCGCCAGGTCCTCGGACGCCTCGTGAAGGCGGGGGCCGTAGTCCATCGTCATGGCGCCGACGAACACGCCGGTGCGGCTGCCGCGCAGCTCCGCGGGGTCGATGCCCGCGCGCTCGATCGACTCCCAGGCGACCTCGAGAAGGAGGCGCTGCTGCGGGTCCATCGCCTGTGCCTCGCGCGGCGATATCCCGAAGAACTCCGGGTCGAACTGGTCGGCGTCGTGCAGGAATCCGGCCTCGCGCTGGTAGTAGCCGCCGGGCCGCTCGGCAGCCTCGTCGTAGCGCCCTTCCAGGTCCCAGCCCCGGTCGGTGGGGAACGGGGTGATGCCCTCGCCGCCCTCGGAGAGCAACGCCCACAGGTCGTCGGGGCCGCGTACGCCGCCGGGCAGGCGGCAGCCCATGGCGACGACGGCGATCGGCTCGCCGTCACCGGCCGCCGCGAAGGCCGCCGTCTCGTCCTCGTCGGCCGGTGCGCCGGTCAGCACCTGGTCGATGTGCGCGGCGAGGCCCCGGCACGTGGGGTTGTCGAACACGGCGGACACCGAGATGTTCAGCCCGGTGGCCGCGTTCAGCAGGTTCCGCAGGGTCACCGCGCCCGCGGAATCGATGCCGAGTGCCAGCAGCAGCGTGTCCGCTTCGGCCTCTGCATCGGACGCTTCGGTCCCGCCGACGACGGCGGTGACCTGCGTGTGGACCAGGTCGACGAGGAAGGCGTGGCGGTCGGGTGCGGCCGCGAGCCGGTCGGCGAGCGAGGGGGCGGTGGCGGCCGAGGGGGCCGGGTGCAGGGGGTAGGCGGGCAGCGGCACGGCGCGGGCGTCCCGGCCGTCGAACACGGCTTCCCAGTCGGGGAGCACGCCGTGCGCGTGCAGTTCGCCGAGCGCGGCGGTCAGGCTGTGGACGCCGCCGCGGTCCCTGTGCAGCGCGCCGACGACGGTCGCCTCGACGCCCGCGTCCTCCGCGGTCTCCTGGACGGCCCTGGTGAGGACGGGGTGCGGGCTGGGTTCGAGGAGCAGGTGGTGTCCGTCGGCGAGGACGGCGCGGGTGGCGCTCTCGAAGTTCGCGGTGTCACGGAGGTTGTGGCACCAGTGGTCCGCGGTGAGCGTGCGCGGGTCGACCCGCGCACCCGTGGTGGCCGTGTAGACCGGCACGTCCGACGGGCGTGCGGTGATCCCGGCGAGGTCGGCGCGCAGGCCGTCGAGCACGGAGTCGACCTGTCGGCCGTGTGCCGCGATGCGGATGGCGATGCTTCTGGCTCTGACGCCGTCGGCGGCCAGTTCGGCGAGGAGTTCGGTGGCCTCGTCCTCGACGCCGGAGACCAGCACCGAGCCGGGGGCGTGCACGGCGGCCAGGTCGAGTCCGTCGTAGCGGGTGAGCCGCTCGCGCACCTCGTCGGCGGGGGCGAGGACGGAGACCATCACACCGCGTTCGAGCAGACGCACCTGTGCCTTGACGAAGTGGGCCACGACGCGGGCACCGTCCTCGACGGACAGCGCGCCCGCGACGGTCGCGGCCGTGATCTCGCCGAAGCTGGAACCGATCACGGCGCCGGGCCGCACGCCCCAGGAGCGCCACACCTCGGAGAGGGCCACCATCATGGCCCAGAGCGCGGGCTGTCCCACGTCGGGACGGTCGAGGGACGCGGGTTCCGCGGTGCCGCGCAGCGCGTCGAGGACGGGCTGGTCCAGGTGCGGCGCGAGGGCGTCCACGCAGGAGTGCAGGTGCTCGGCGAACAGCGGTGACACGGCGAGGAGTTCCTCGGCCATGCCCAGCCACTGGGGGCCGTGCCCGGGGAAGACGAAGGCGGGGTCGACCGCGGCGGCGCGGGCGGGACGTCCGGTCGCGAGTCCCGGCAGGGCCAGGTCGCCCTCGCTGAAGGCGAGCAGATCGGCGGCGAGGCGCTCGCGGTCCCCGCCGGCGAACACGGCGCGGCGGCCGAGTGCGGGCCGGGTGGTGGCGAGGGAGTAGGCGACGTCGACGAGCGGCAGTTCGGGCTCGGCGCGGAGCAGCGTGTGCAGGTCCGCGGCGTGGGCGCGCAGGGCGTCCTGGCTGTGCGCGGACAGCGGGACCGGGATCGCGGGTCCGTCGTGCGCGGTGCGGCCGGGGTCGGGGCGTCCTGCCAGTCGCGCGGCCTCGACCAGGGCGGGAACCCCGGCGGGCCAGGCGCGGTCGGTGTCGTGGTGCGAGCCGACGCGGTAGGCGAAGGTCTCGGTGCGCGGGGCGTCCGCCCGGGTCAGGACGGCGAAGGCACCGTCGGCCCCGACCAGGGCGAGGGTGCGGTCACCGGACCGCAGGGCGGCGACGGCTTCGGCGACGGGGTCGTGCGTGGTCCGGCAGCGGCCGAAGAGGCCCAGTGCGCCCGCCAGTTCGGCTGCGCCGTCGGTTGCCGCTAACGCGCCGTCCCGTGCGGCGTCGTCTCCTGCCGCGCCGTTCCGCACCACGCCGTCGTCCACCGCGCCGTTCCCTGCCGCGCCGTCCCCGGCTAAGTCGCTTCCCGCGGTGTCGGCGGCCAGAAAGACATCGATGTCTACCCGGCCGTCCACGCGGATGCCCGCGTCCTCGCAGGCCCGCCACGCGGACTCCAGTTCGGCCGTACGACCCGCGGGCAGCGCCGCGCCGGTCAGCTCGGCCAGTGCCCCCGCGCCCGATTCCGCCCGTACCGGCGCCGCGGGTGCGACGCCGATGACGGCGACAGTGTCCGTGTCCACTCGCGCCAATTCGCACATGGCAGCTTCTGCCCTCGTCAGTCGTCCACTAGAACCGAACGCATGCATGAATCCATGCATGACACACACAAGACTGGCCTGAATTGACTTCGCGCATTTCTCAGCCAATCCGCCGCGACAACGATCGCAAGTCAAGACCAGCGCTCCAGAAATTGTCAACCAAGGACTTTTGCGATCCGGGTGCGGCATGCCGCGTTGACTCGACGCCCTCGGTCGGGCAATGCCCACCCAGGACGAGCGGGCACGAACAGGGACGCACAGGCGCGCGGAACTACCATACGAACTGCCAGCTCACAGCCGTGTCAGGACCGCGTTAGGGCCGATGCCCTTTTGAACAACGGCCATGCCCTAACGGTCACGAGTTCCTTCCTGTACGACCCATAAGCCAGACACACACCAAGAGGCCGGAAAGTAAACGGCAGGCGCATTCCCCGGCACCCGCCCGTCATGAGACCGTTAAAATTGCGCCAGCCATCCCCCTGGAATGCGCCAGCCCTTCCATCCGTCAATTGGCGAGAATCCAGTACCTGTCAGGCCGAAAACAACTCACAGGTGCGACGTGTCGCAGTTCACACGGTCTTCGCGCGACGACATCCGGCCCCCAGGGCTCGCGCGAGGCGCGAGAAGGGCCAGGACCACGGACGTGACACCATGAAGTGATCATGACATTGAGAAGGCCGACGGGGTCGTAGGTGTGGGGGAAGGGTAAACGCACGACGACAACACCCTTTCGGGCTCGGCGAGAGACCGGCGTCCGGCGACAGCGACGGCACGCCCGGAAGTACGGAACCCGCCTCACGAGCCACTGAGTCTTAGTCCGCCCTTTACGTGGACTCCATGGACCCAGGGGCCTTGCGCGGGCGCCGGACTCGATACAGAGATCAAGGGAAGATGCTCGAAAAGCCCGGCCGGTTGCGCGGGCGGGTCAAAGAAAACAAGTGAATGCGCGACCCGCGCCCTGTGACCGGCTCAACGGTATCGGAGCGGACAGGGCCCGTTCCACCCAATCCGCCGGTGGTTATCAAAAGCGGAATGCTACTTCTCATTTCTCTGACACGGCGGCCTCCCCGCGCGACGAACACCCCGTCAGATATGCCGGAGCGAATCACCCGCTCCCACGCCATCAGGCATTACCGCGCGTAAGCTTCGCGACCGCGATACCGAGTGCGAGGACGCACGGCGGGCGCGGTCGGGCTCTCAGGAGAGGGTCGTCTCCGGGCCCGTCGCGCCCGTTCTGCCGCTCCCAGGACCCGTTTCCCGACCGCTTCGTGCGGCCGCCTCGACGAGCGCCCGCACCGGGAGTTGCCAAGGCCGTTCGCGGGGTCCTGTCAGCACGAGCCGTCTGCTGTGGTGCGGGACGACAGGCACCAGGACGAGGTCGTCGGGGACCAGCGGCCGCGAGACCTCCGGCAGGATCGAGACGCCGAGCCCCGCCTGGACCATGCTGATGAGCGTGCCGAGGTCGCGTACGCGGTGGGCGAGGGAGTACGCCACGCCCCCGAGCCGGTGAATGACACGGATGTGCCGTTCACAGCCGTTGGGCGAGAGGATCAGCGGGTCGTCGGCGAGGTCCCCCACGTGAACGCTCGACTCGCCCGCCAGGGGATGGTTCAGCGGCAGCAGGGCGAAGAAGGGGTCGACGCGCAGCAGAGTCCCCAACTCGCCCTCGCCATCGGCCACTTGTGGCGGATCGACCACGACCGCCGCGTCGGCGGCGCCGCCCGCGAGCCACGCGTCGATCTCCTCGCCGCTGCCCTCGAACACCCGGACCCGGACACCGGGCAGCCGCTCGGACCACTGGCGCAGCAGCGCGGGCAGGAGCCCCTGGCGGACCGTGGGCGTGGCGGCCAGGCGCACCGTGCCGCCCGTCGCCGCGTCGTGCAGGGCGGCAGCCTCACCGATCGCGTCGGTGGCCGCGAGCGCGGCGCGGGCGTGCGGCAGGACGGTGTCGCCAAGCGCCGTGGTGCGTACGGGAGCCGAGCGGACGACGAGCGACGCGCCGAGGGCGCGTTCCAGCGCGGCGAGGGCGTGCGAGACGGCGGACTGGCTCAGCCCGAGATCCGTCGCCGCCGCCCCGAAGCCGCCCGCGTCGACGACAGCGACGAAGGCACGCAGTTGCGGCAGGTTCAGCGCGTGAACCCCTCTCATGAGCCCCTCTCATACCCTCATGAACGATCCGTGTTGGACCCATCTTCGCTGACCAGGAAGGGTTGCGGTCATCCACTCCCCCCTCACGGAAGGCTCCCCGCATGCCGTACATCCGCGTCACCGTCTCCGACCCCGACCTGCCCGCCGCACACCGCGCGGCACTGGCCGAGGGCCTCACGGAGCTGGCCGTCTCCGCGCTCGGCAAGGACGCCGCCCGCACCACGGTCCAGGTGCACACGATCCCCGGTACGCACTACTTCGTCGCGGGCCTGCCGGTCGGCGGGGCCACCGGCGCACATGTGGAGGTGAGCATCACCGCGGGCACCAACAGCGCGGAGGAGAAGGCCCGTTTCATCGCCGGGGCCTACGCCCTGCTCCACGAGACACTGGAGCTTCTGCCTCCGCTCACCGGGGTCGCCCTCCACGAACTCCACCCGGAGAGCTACGGCTACAACGGCATCACCCAACTCGACCACTACCGCCGCGCCGCGCGTGCCGCGGAGGCAAGGAGCAGCTGACCGTGGGATACACCTCGCAGGAAGAGTGGGACGCGCACTACCGGAGCGGCGCCTCGTTCCGCCCGCTCGGCGACAGCGAACGGGAGCTGCTCGCCGCGCACGTCCCGGCCCCGGACGGCGCTCTCGCCCTCGATGTCGGGTGCGGCCTCGGAGAACTCGCCCGGCATCTCGCCGCGGCCGGATACCGCACCGACGCGGTCGACTACGCCCCCGCCGCCGTCGCCGCCGCGAGCGCGGTCGACGGCGTGGGCGAACTCCCGGTGGAATTCCTGCGGTTCGACGTCGAGCGCGACGACATCGCCGGTCTGCCGCACCCGGCGTACGACCTGATCACCTTCCGGCTCTCCCTGGCGTTCGTCGCCGACCGGACCCGGGTCCTGAACCGGCTGCGCGAGCGGCTCAGGCCGGGCGGTGCCCTGTGCGTGATCACGCTCCTCGCCGACCACGTGCCGGAGGGCAGGCGGGACATCGCGCTCGACGAGGACGAGATCGGCCTGCTCGGCGCGGGCTGGGGCCGGGTCGAGCGGTACGACGCGCAGGGACTCGCCTTCCTGGTGCTGCGCGACCCCGCCCCCGCCCGGGTCGCCTTCCGCGGCAAGGGACGGCCGAGGCCGCACGCGCTCACGGGCGCCGGGGTCGTGGTCACCGACGCGGCGGGGCGGGTGCTGCTCGGCCTGTCGGTCGGCGGCGCGTGGGAGCTGCCCGGTGGCAAGAACGAGCCCGGGGAGGCGTTCACCGCGGCGGCGGTGCGCGAGCTCGCGGAGGAGACGGGGCTCCGGGCCGGGGCGGACGACGCGCGTCTGCTCGCCGTCCTCATGGACGCCGTGGACGAGATGCCCCGGGTGACCGCCGCCGTCCGCGTCACCGCGCACACCGGCGAGCCGCGGGTGACGGAGCCGGAGCTGATCCGGCGCTGGGAGTGGCACGAGGTGCGCGATCTGCCCGCCCTGGGCCAGGCCCTGTTCACACCCAGCGCCCACGTCATCGACACGGTCTGGCCGGGGGTGCTGCCCGGACTGCCGCCCGTCCACCGGCACCTCGTGGTCGATCAGGCCGACCGGCGGACGGACGGGGAGTCACCCACGAGTGCCGTCAGGAATCGACCTTGACCGCCTCGACGACGCACATCGGGCCCGCCGTCTCCACGATCCCGGTGAGCCGGAACCCGGCGCCCGCGAGCAGGGCCCGCCAGTCCTGCGGGGTGCGTTCCCTGCCGTCGAGCATGCCCATCATGGTCAGGTCCAGCATCGTGGCGATCTCCGGCGCGGGGCCCTTGCCGATGACGGTCTCGACGAGGTAGAGCCGGGCGCCGGGGGCGGCGGCCTCGTGGACGCGTTCCAGGATGCGGGTGCTCTGCTTGTCGTTCCAGTCGTGGAGGATGAAGCAGGCGAGATACGCGTCGGCCCCTGCGGGAACGGCCTGGAAGAAGTCGCCGCCGCTGGTGTCGATCCGGTCGGCGAGCCCCTGCACCGCAAGGGTCGCGGGCGCGGCCGTGACGACGTGCGGCAGGTCGAAGACGGTGCCCCGCAGCCGGGGGTGGCGCCGCGCGAGGGAGGCGATGGCCGTGCCGTCGGCGCCCCCGATGTCGACGAGGTGCTCGACGTCGCGCAGGTCGATGGCGTCGAGGGCGTCCTGTCGGATGGCGCGCATCATGTTGCCCATCGCGGAGGTGAATCCGGCGACGCGGTCCGCGTCCTCGCCGAGCCAGTCGAAGAAAGGCTTGCCCAACTCCCGTTCGGCGGCCGGGACTCCGTCGTGCAGCGTGGCCCACAACTGGGCGAAGGGCCGGTAGTGGGTCTCCATCCACATGAGGGCGATGTCGCGCACGGATTCGTCGGTGTCACCGCGGAGCGTGTGGCCGAGCGGGCCGAGGGCCACCGAGTCCTGGCTCTCGTCGTACGTGAAGACCTGTTCGACGGAGAGGGTGCGCAGGAGCCTGCGCAGCAGGTCGGGCCGCAGGCCGGTGGCCTCGGCCACCCGGGGGACCCGGCGTGCTCCGTCGCACAGTTCGTCGGCGATGCCCGCGCGGGCCGCGACGTAGAGGGCCTGGGAGATCTGGAACCCGCCGAGCAGGCGCAGTATGGCGACGGCCGGGGTGCGGGTGGGCGTGGCGGGGCCGGGTGCGCTGGTCGCAGTCATGATCGCATCCATACCCCGCAAAGCGGTTCAAACCCCGCTCGCGGAATTCCAGCCTCCGCCCGCGCCCTCCTTTGGCGTGAACCGTCCGGATAGGGGGCTCGCGCCCCCTCAGACCCGCGCGCCCGCCACCGGCGTCGCCGTGCGCGTGCGGTGCGCGAGGCTCGCCTTGCGGGTCGCGACGTCGACCGTGTACGCCTCCACGGTCATCGCCCGGTCCGACACCTTGAGCAGCATGAAGCCGTGGTCGGAGAAGTTCTGCCAGGTCGAGGGGTGGTTGAAGTGGGCCTTGCCGTCACCGGACTTGGCCGCGGCGCCGCAGACGATCTGCCGGGTGCCGCCGGTGCGCGCGGTGGGCTCCAGGAGCTGCAGCGTGTGGTCGTGCCCGGACAGGATGAGGTCGGCGCGGCCGCACACCACCTCCTCGTACAGCTCCTTCAGGTGGATGCCGCTGGTGTAGTTCCCGATCACGAAACCGTCGTACGAACCGGCGCTGCCGTGCTTGCCGTTGTTCAGGTACGGGTGGTGGCCGAGGACGATCTTCCAGCGGGCCCGCGACGCCTTGAGCGCGCCGTCGAGCCAGGCCCGCTGGTCGCGCATGTACGGACCGTTCCAGTAGTAGTGCGGATCGGTCTGCATGACGTACGAGGTGACGGGGTTGGTGTCGAGCGCGAAGAACTCCACCAGTGGGTCGCCCTGTGCTCCGCCGGCGGCGGGCAGCGCCACGTTGTAGTAGCGGCTCGGCATGTACCACCGCCGGGAGCTCTTGGCGTAGGAGACCTCGCGGTCGCCGCGCGAGGGGTCGCCGCCGCTGCCGGGGATCAGCCCGGAGCAGTCGTGGTTGCCGAGGACCATCAGCCAGGGCATGTCCAGGCCGGAGTTGGGGTCCTCGAACTTGCTGGCGAACTCCGAGTCGTGGTCGGACTCGGGACCGTTCTCGTAGATGTTGTCGCCGAGGCCGACGGCGAGGCTGACGCCCTGCGCCGTGCACACCTCGCGCGCGGCGGCGGCGACCGCGTGCTGCGACTCCTCGCCCGTTCCCGCGTCGCCGGTGAGCAGGACCGCGTACTCCCCCGCACGGTTCGGTCCCGTCGGCAGCGGGAACTTCCCCGGCTCCCGCGTGCCGGCGGCCGCGGCCGCCGGCGCCTGTCCCGGCAGCACCGCGAGGGCCGCCGCCCCCGCCACCACGCCTCCGAGCACCGAGCGCCGACGCAGCGCCCGCATCTCCCTGACCCGCTGCCCCACGGGCCCTTCCCCCAGGGAGGGGTCCCGCCGCAGCCACTCGTCCTCGGTCATGTCCGCGCTCGGCGGTATCAACTCGTCATCGCACATGGGAGGTTTCTCTCACGGGAGGGTGTGTCGTTGGTGGGGAACCAATGAACTCCTGGTGGACGTCCGGGGGCTTCGCGATCTTGTGAAACGGCCCGCGCCGGGGGCGGGGTTACCGCCGGTACCGGTACGGGCCGTTTTCTCCTCGGATTTCCTCCGGGGGCTCCCCTCAGGCCGCCTCGACGACATCCGTGCCCTTGGCGAACTGCGTCCGATACAGCTCCGCGTAGCGCCCGCCGACATCGAGGAGTTCCTCGTGCGTGCCGCGTTCCACGATGCGTCCGGCCTCCACGACGAGGATCTGGTCGGCGGACCTGATCGTGGAGAGGCGGTGGGCGATCACCACGGCGGTGCGGCCCGCGAGCGCCTCGCCGAGGGCTTCCTGGACCGCGGCCTCCGAGGTGTTGTCCAGGTGGGCCGTCGCCTCGTCGAGGATGACGACGCGCTGGCGGGCCAGGAGCAGACGGGCGATGGTCATGCGCTGGCGTTCGCCGCCGGAGAGCCGGTAGCCGCGCTCGCCGACCACCGTGTCGAGGCTGTCGGGCAGCGAGCGCACCAGGTCTTCGAGGCGTGCCCTGCGCAGCACGTCCCACAGGTCGTCCTCGGTCGCCTCCGGCCTGGCGAGGAGCAGGTTGGCGCGGACGGACTCGTGGAAGAGGTGGCCGTCCTGGGTGACCATGCCGAGCGTGGCCCGCATCGACTCCGCCGACAGGTCGCGGACGTCGACGCCGCCGATGCGGACGACTCCGGAGTCCGCGTCGTACAGCCGGGGAAGCAGTTGCGCGATGGTCGACTTGCCCGCCCCCGACGAGCCGACGAGCGCGACGGTCTGTCCCGGCTCCGCGCGGAAGGAGAGGCCGTGGAGCACCTCGTCGCCGCCGCGGGTGTCGAGCGAGGCGACCTCTTCGAGGGAGGCGAGGGAGACCTTGTCGGCCGACGGGTAGCCGAAGCTGACCTTCTCGAACTCGACGGCGACCGGGCCTTCGGGCACCGGCACGGCGTCGGGCTTCTCCTCGATGAGCGGCTTCAGGTCGAGCACCTCGAAGACCCGCTCGAAGCTGACGAGTGCGCTCATCACCTCGACCCGTGCGCCCGCCAGGGAGGTCAGCGGCGCGTAGAGACGGGTGAGCAGCAGCGCGAGGGAGACCACGGCGCCCGCTTCGAGCGTGCCTTCCAGGGCGAAGTAGCCGCCGAGGCCGTAGACGAGGGCGAGCGCCAGGGCGGAGACGAGGGTGAGCGCGGTGATGAACGTGGACTGGGCCATGGCGGTGCGGACGCCGATGTCGCGCACCCGGTGGGCCCGCGCGGCGAACTCCGCGGACTCGTCGCCCGGCCTGCCGAAGAGCTTGATGAGGGTGGCGCCCGGCGCGGAGAACCGCTCGGTCATCCGGGTGCCCATCGCGGCGTTGTGGGCCGCGGCCTCGCGCTGCAGCCGGGCCATCCGGGAGCCCATGCGGCGCGCGGGCACGACGAAGACGGGCAGGAGCAGCAGCGCGAGCAGCGTGATCTGCCACGACAGGGTGAGCATGACGGCCAGCGTGAGCACCAGCGTCACGACGTTGCCGACCACTCCGGAGAGCGTGTTGCTGAAGGCGCGCTGCGCGCCGATCACGTCGTTGTTGAGGCGGCTGACGAGCGCGCCCGTGCGGGTGCGGGTGAAGAAGGCGACGGGCATGCGCTGCACGTGGTCGAAGACGGCGGTCCGCAGATCGAGGATGAGGGCCTCGCCGAGGTTCGCCGAAAGCCAGCGGGCGAGCAGGCCGAGTCCGGCCTCGGCGACCGCGATGACGGCGATGAGCAGGGCGTAGCGCACCACGGTCCCGGACTCGGCGCCGGTGACGATGGCGTTGACGACGTTCCCCGCGAGTACGGGGGTGGCCACGGCGAGCAGCGCGGTGACGACGCTCAGCAGCACGAACTGCCAGATGCGCCGCCGGTGGGGCCGTGCGAAGGCGCCGATGCGGCGCAGCGTGGCGCGGGCGAAGGGGCGGCGGTCGTCCTGCTGGGCGTTCATCACGCTGTGCAGCTGGGTCCAGGCGGTGGTTTCCATGCTCATGCGGGGAACGTTAGGACCTCAATCAAGCTTGAGGTCAACGTCTTTCCCGAACGGGGTACGGGGCGGCTGCCGCCGGGTCCCCCGGAACCCGGCGGTCCGCCCCTTCGGGCCGCCCGGCTAACCGAGTTCGAGCGTGGTGACGCCGAAGACCCGCTCCTCGGCGAAGTCCCTGACCGGTCCCGTGTACATGCGGGCGGTGTCGAACGTCGGCTTCATGCCGCGCGCCTCGGCGAGGGCGACCGCCGCCGGGTTGCTCTCGGGCACGTCCATCGCGACGGGAGCGCCGTCGGCCTCCGCCGCCAGCGCGTCCAGGAGCGCCTCGGCGTCCTCGCGGGTGTCCGCGAAGAGCGGCCCGACGCGCCGTGCGTCGCGGCCCGGGCGCAGCACGCCGTACCCGGTGAGCCGCCCGTCGACGATGCGGGCGAGCGAGCGGTGCCCCGGCGCGGCGAGCCAGGACTCCAGGAAGCGCGGCCGGTCGGCGGGCAGGCAGGCGCTGTCGTACGCCATGAGGGCCCGAAGACCCGCGGCCTCGACGGGTCGTACGTGCCGGTCGGGCACGTCGACGGCGGGCAGCGGGCCGATGTAGCGCAGGGTGCCGTGCCGCCGCTGGAAGCCGGAGCGGCGGTAGTTGTCCTGCTGGTCGGGCACGCCGTCCAGGCCCACGGTCCGCCCGCCCGCGTGCGCGAGCCCCGCCTGCCAGGTGGCCAGGCCGTAACCTCGGCCGCGCAGGTCGGGCCTGACGAGGTAGAAGCCCAGAAAGGCGTACCGCTCCCCGTAGTTGACCACCGAGACCGCTGAGACCGGCGCACCGTCGACGCGCCCCACGAAGAACCCCTCGGGGTCCTGCGCGAAGAACGAGGGGGCGTCGGCGAGACCCGGGTTCCAGCCCTCGTCCGCCGCCCATCCCGTCACCACGCGCCAGTCGTCGAGCGTCGCCCGTGAGACCACGAGCCCCCCGTGGGCCGAATCCGTCATCGCTGCACCCTTCTGATCCGACACGGTGCGCCGTGAAGAACCGCACCGGGTGCATCCTGCCCGAGTCGAGGTCAGCCGATGCCCGCCACGTGACGGTCGCGCGCCGCGCCCAGACCGGCCACGACCTGCGGCACGAGCAGCGCGCACAGCAGCACGAGCGGCACCGTCCAGCTGTGCGAGGCGTCGTGGACCGCGCCCAGGATGGTGGGCCCGGTCGCCGCCAGGATGTAGCCGAAGCACTGGGACATGCTGGACAGCTGTGCCGCGTGCCGTGCGTCGGGCGCGCGCTGCACGATGAAGAGCAGCGCGAGACTGATGGCCGCGCCCTGGCCGAGGCCGAGCAGGATCATCCAGAGGTAGGCGCCGCCGACCGGAGCGGCGAGCAGCCCCGCGAAGCCGAGCGCGCAGAGCACCGCGCCGAGTACGGCGAGGGTGCCCGAGCGCAGCCGCCGGCCGACGACGACCGGGGCGAGGAAGGACCCCACGATGCCGAGCAGCGAGGAGAAGGAGAGCATCCAGCCCGCGTCGCCCGCGCTCATCCCCGCGTCCTGGAACACGGTCGGCAACCAGGCGGCCGCCGCGTAGTAGTTGAGGGACTGGAGCCCCATGTACGCGGTGACCTGCCAGGCCAGCGGGGAACGCCACAGACCGCGTACGGGATGGGCCGCCTGTCGCGCCGCCGCCGCGCTCACCCGCGTACGCGACCGTATCTGCGGCAGCCAGACGAGCAGCGCGATCGCCGCGAGCGCGCCCCAACAGGCGAGCGTGGTGCGCCAGTTCATGCCGCTCGCCTGCTGCACGGGCAGCGTGACACCGGCCGCGAGCGCGGCGCCGCCGAACAGCGACATGGAGTACAGGCCCGTCATCAGACCCGCCTTCGCGGGGAAGTCGCGCTTGATCAGGCCCGGCAGCAGGACGTTGGCGACGGCGATGCCCGCGCCGATGACGACGGTGCCCGCGAAGAGCGCGAGCACCGAGTCGAGCAGGCGCAGGGCCGTGCCCGCGCAGATCAGCGCCATGGTGCCGAGCAGCGAACGCTCCATGCCGAAGCGGCGGCCGAGGCGCGGGGCGACGGGCGCGAGCAGCCCGAAGCAGAGCAGCGGCAGCGCGGTGAGCAGGCTGGTGGCGGCGGCCGACATGCCGCTGTCGTCGCGGATGGTGTCGGCGAGCGGCGAGACGGCGACGAGGGCGGGGCGCAGGTTGAGCGCGAGCAGGACGACGCCTACGGCCAGGTAGAGGGCGCGGCGCCCGGTCGGCAGGGTCTGGCCGGTGCCGGTGACGTCGGCGGCCGCCGCGGTGTCGGCGGCTATGTCGGTGCCGGGGCGCGCCCGCACGGCGGCGTGGGTGTCCTCAGACATGAGCCGCTCCCCCGGTGTGCATACCGTCGTCGGTGCCGTCCTGCGGCTGGTCGCGCAGCGCGGCCATGCCCTCGGCGAGATGGGCGAGCACGGCCGCCTCCGCGGCCTCGGGGTCCCGCGCCTCGATGGCGTCGACGATCGCCTCGTGGGCGTCGAGCTGGTGGCGGACCGCGTCGGGCACGGGCGCGGCGACGACGGAGTGCAGCGTCTCGCGCAGGGCGTCGCTGAGGTGCCCGTACAGATCGGCGAGGACGCTGTTGTGCGCCGCGTCGGCGACCGTGCGGTGGAAGGCGACGTCGGCGTCGATGAACGCCGCGATGTTGCCGCTCTGCCAGGCCCGGTCGCGCTCGACGAGCGCGGCCCGCAGGGTGACGAGGTCGTCCTCCGTGCGGCGCGCCGCGGCATGGCGCGCGGCGTCCCGCTCCAGGCTGGCCCGCACCTCGTACGCCTCGATGGCGCCCGCGCGGCGGAGCCTGCGCTGCACGGCGGCGCCGAAGTCGCTGCTGGCTCGCACATAGGTGCCGTCGCCCTGCCGGGGCTCCAGCATGCCGGTGTGCACGAGGGCGCGGACGGCCTCGCGCACGGTGTTGCGGCCCACGGCGAGCTGCTCCACGAGCAGCGGTTCGGCCGGAATCTTCTCGCCGACCTTCCACTCGCCGTCGGCGATGAGGCTCTCCATCTGCGCGATGACCAGATCGACGAGGTTGGTCCGTGCGGCACTGCGCAGCGGCATGGGTCGGCACCTTCTCTTTCTCTCCGAGTTTCGAGAAACATGGGAACATCCCATGTTTGTGAGTGTCAAACGGTGCCGTCGAGCGCTGAAGCCGCCCCGCCCACCGTCCGCATAGTGGACACCCGCCAAGCTTTACCTTGCCCGCCGAGCCGCACCCACCCCTCCCCGCCGCCGAACTCCCGTGGAAGTCGACCCAGTTGAGGGCGCGATTTGCCCGGCGAATTCACAGCGAAGACGCTTCTCGGCCACCGAAGCGCCTGATTCCACCCCTGGTCTAGACCTTGACAGGTCCAGACCACCTTCGCTTGAGTCACCGGCAACCCCCTGGCGGCACCGGGCCCTCCCCCTGCCCGCCCTTAAGGAGAGTTGGCATGATCAAACGAATCACCGGCTTCGCGGCCGCACTGGCCGCCCTCGGCACGATGATCGTCCTGGGTCCGGCCGCCACCACGGCGTCCGCCGCCGCGTGCGCCGCACCGTGGAACTCCTCGTCCGTCTACACGGGCGGCAAGTCCGCCTCGTACAACGGGCACAACTGGACCGCCAAGTGGTGGACCCAGAACGAGACGCCGGGCCGCGCCGACGTCTGGACGGACTCGGGCGCCTGCGGCGGCACGGACCCGGGCAACCCCGACCCGTCCGGATTCCTCGTCACCGAGGCGCAGTTCAACCAGATGTTCCCGAACCGGAACCCGTTCTACACGTACAAGGGCCTGACCGACGCGATCAGCGCCTACCCCGGCTTCGCGAACACCGGCAGCGACACCGTCAAGCGCCAGGAGGCGGCGGCGTTCCTCGCCAACGTCAACCACGAGACGGGCGGCCTGAAGTACGTCGTCGAGCAGAACCAGAGCAACTACCCGCACTACTGCGACAAGACCCAGCCCTACGGCTGTCCGGCCGGACAGGCCGCCTACTACGGGCGCGGCCCGATCCAGCTCAGCTGGAACTTCAACTACAAGGCCGCGGGCGACGCGCTCGGCATCGACCTGCTCAACAACCCGTACCTGGTCGAGCAGAACCCGGCCATCGCCTGGAAGACCGGCCTCTGGTACTGGAACACCCAGAGCGGTCCCGGCAAGATGACCCCGCACAACGCCATGGTCAGCGGCGCCGGTTTCGGTGAGACCATCCGCGCCATCAACGGCACCCTGGAGTGCAACGGCGGCAACCCCGCCCAGGTCCAGAGCCGCATCGACAAGTACAAGGCGTTCACGCAGATCCTGGGCACCACGCCGGGCGCGAACCTGAGCTGCTGAGACCACGGCCGCGCGCCCTTCCACGCGCGGCCCACCCAGCCGGGCGGACCCGCTCCCACGGGTCCGCCCGGCCCCTTGTCCCCGGACGCCTCACCTCACGCCGACGGCCCAGGACCTCACGCGAGCGGTTCGAGACGGAACACCGGATGCCCCGCCGACTCGGCGGCGAACGCCTCGTCCGTGGACTCCTGGGTCACGTCGAAGTAGGGGCGCGTCACGGGCACTTCGCGCAGATACTGCCGGAGCACCGGCACGCTCTCCTCGGGCCCGAGCTCGACCACCCGGACGCTCTCCGACCTGCCGCCGCGGCTGAGACCGATCTCTCCGGCCGCCCGCGCGTTGCGCACCCAGTCGCCCACTCCATAGGCGGCGACGACCCAGCGGCCGCCCTCGGCCGACATCACGTCGACCGGAGTGGCGTACAGGCGCCCGGACTTCCTGCCGCGCACGGTCAGGATGTGCCGGTACCCCTTGCCGATCCCGAACCGGGTCATCGTGTGGAACACCCGGTTGATCGCCCGTGTGCCGGCGGTCACGCGGTACGTCTTCGCCATCGCCCCTCCTCGTGCCGAAGTGTCGAACGCTCGGAGCTTACGTCGCGGCCAGCAACTGCGCCGCGCCGAGGCGGGCTTGACGGGCCGGTTCGGGCGAACCGGTGATCGCGGCGGTCGTCATGGCACCCTCGGCGAGCAGGACCAGCGGCCCGACGGCTCGCTCGGAGCCGCCCGCGTCCGCCACCAGAGCCGCCAGGTACTCGCGGAACGCGGCCTTGTGTGCTCGTACGGTGTCGGCCACCGCCGGGTCCACCGCGCCCAGTTCACCGAAGGAGTTGATGAAGGCGCAGCCACGGAAGTCCGGCTCGGCGAACCACGCGTACAGCCAGTCGTAGACCGCGAGGACGCGCTCGTCGGCGCCCTCGGTGCCGTCCACGTACGCGGCGAGGTGCTCGCGCCAGCGCCGGTCGCGGCGCTCAAGGCAGGCGCGCACCAGCTCCGACTTCGAGGGGAAGACCTGGTAGAGCCGCTTGAGGGAGACGCCTGAGGCGGTGCGCACCTGGTCCATGCCGACGGCCTGGATGCCGCGCTCGTAGAAGAGCCGCTCGGCGGCGTCGAGGAGTCTGGTCTCCGCTTCGGCGTGCCGCATGGAGCCCTTCCTCCGTTCGTCGGGTTTCGGTCTCGGCGAGAACGTGCGTTCTCTCAGGCTACTACGTGCTCGGGCACACCCGCGTCGTTGCGCGAGAACGAGCGTTCTCCTATCGTGGCGCACCTCGGCAGAGAACGACCGTTCTCGCCTCTCTGGTCAAGGAGACCCCCATGCCCACCGCCGCCCGGCCCCCCGTCCCGCCCTTCACCCGCGAGACCGCGATCCAGAAGGTCCGCCTCGCCGAGGACGGCTGGAACAGCCGCACCCCCGAGAAGGTGGCGCTCGCCTACAGCGAGGACTCCCGCTGGCGCAACCGCGCCGAGTTCGTCACCGGGCGCGAGGCCATCGTCGGCTTCCTGTCCCGCAAGTGGGCCCGCGAGCTCGACTACCGGCTCATCAAGGAGCTGTGGGCCCACGAGGGCCGCCGCATCGCGGTGCGCTTCGCCTACGAGTGGCACGACGACTCGGGCCAGTGGTACCGCTCGTACGGCAACGAGAACTGGGAGTTCGACGACGAAGGACTGATGCGCGCCCGGCACGCCTGCATCAACGACCTGCCGATCGCGGAGTCCGACCGCCTCTACCACTGGCCGCTCGGCCGCCGCCCCGACGACCACCCCGGCCTGACCGACCTCGGCCTGTGAGGGACGCCCGCCGCCTTGCGCGGGTGCCGGTGCCGGTTCAGGGTCGAAGGGGAGGGAACCCGATCCTGGGCCGCACCACGCACCCCGAGGAGGAACGGCATGCCCATCGCCACGGTCAACCCCGCCACCGGTGAGACGCTCAGGACGTTCGAGCCGCTGACGGCCACCGCGATCGAGCGGTGCGTCGCGGCCGCCGACGCCGCGTTCGCCGTCCACCGCGCCACGTCCTTCGCCGAGCGCGCCGGACTGCTCCACCGGGCCGCCGACCTGCTCGAAGAGGACACCGCCGACATCGCCCGCACGATGACGACGGAGATGGGCAAGCCCGTCAAGGCGGCAAGGGCGGAGGCGGCCAAGTGCGTCAAGGCCATGCGCTGGTACGCCGAGCACGCCGAGTCGCTCCTGGCGGACGAGCACCCGGCACAGGACGACGTCACCGACTCCGGCGCGGCGCGGGCCGTCGTCCGCTACCGCCCGCTCGGCCCCGTCCTCGCCGTGATGCCGTGGAACTTCCCGCTCTGGCAGGTCGTGCGCTTCGCCGCGCCCGCGCTCATGGCAGGCAACGTCGCCCTGCTCAAGCACGCCTCCAACGTGCCCCAGACCGCCCTCTATCTGGAGGACCTGTTCCGCCGCGCCGGATTCGCCGAGGGCTGCTTCCAGACGCTGCTCGTCGGCTCCGACGCCGTCGAGTCCGTCCTGCGGGACGGGCGGGTGGCGGCCGCGACCCTCACCGGCAGCGAGCCCGCGGGCCGCGCCGTGGCCTCGACCGCGGGTGACGAGATCAAGAAGACCGTCCTCGAACTGGGCGGCAGCGACCCCTACGTCGTCCTGCCGAGCGCCGACGTCGCGCGCGCCGCCGAGACCGCGGTGACCGCTCGCGTGCAGAACAACGGACAGTCCTGCATCGCCGCCAAGCGCTTCATCGTGCACGCCGATGTCTACGACGCCTTCCGTGACCGGTTCGTCGCCGGGATGCGGGAGTTGACGGTCGGCGACCCGATGGACGAGGCCACCGACGTCGGCCCGCTGTCCAGCCGGGCGGGCCGCGACGACCTGGAGGAGCTCGTCGAGGACGCGCTGGCCAAGGGCGCCACGGCGCTGTGCGGCGGGCAGCGCCCCAAGGAGCAGGAGCGGGGCTGGTTCTACTCCCCCACGGTCCTCGCCGACATCACCCCGGGGATGCGGATCCACCGGGAGGAGACGTTCGGTCCGGTGGCCACGCTCTACCGCGTCGCCGACCTGGACGAGGCGCTCGCCCTCGCCAACGACACGCCGTTCGGGCTGAGTTCCAACGTGTGGACACGTGACGACGCGGAGGCCGAACGCTGCGTACGGGACCTCCAGGCGGGCGGGATCTTCTTCAACGGCATGACCGCTTCCCACCCCGGCCTGCCCTTCGGCGGCGTCAAACGCTCCGGCTACGGGCGGGAGCTCGCGGGTCACGGCATCCGCGAGTTCTGCAACGCCACGACGGTCTGGTACGGCCCCGAGGACGTCCGTGACTGACTCGGGCGACGTGCGGCCCTGGGGGCGCGACGAGACACCGGAGGAGCGCGCCGACCGGCGCTGGGGCGATGTCATCCAGGAGGTGCGGGTGGCGCAGACCGGGGTGCAGATCCTGTTCGGCTTCCTGCTCACCGTCGTCTTCACCCCGCGCTTCGTGGAGCTCGGGGACACGGACCGGACGATCTACGTCGTGACGGTGCTCCTAGGCTCGGCCGCGACCGGCGCCCTGATCGGCCCCGTCTCCTTCCACCGCATCGTCTCGGGCCGCCGGATCAAGCCCCAGGCCGTGGTCTGGGCGTCACGGCTGACCCTGGCCGGTCTCGTCCTCCTCCTGGGCACGCTGACCTCGGCGCTGCTGCTCATCCTGCGGGTCGCCACCGACAACACCCTCGTGCCCTGGCTGGTGGCGGGCGTGGTCGCCTGGTACCTGCTGTGCTGGTTCGTCCTGCCGGCCTGGGCACGACACCGGCACACGACGCCCGACTGACCGCCGAACTCCGCGCCCCCGCCGCGTCGAGCCAGGTGCGCAGCTCGGACCAGATCCGGTCGTACGACCAGTTGTCCGGGTCGTCGCCCGGCGGGCACTCCAGGTGGTAGCGGGTCATCCGCGGGCTGCGTGCCATGTGGGCGGCGAAGCCGCGCGGATGGAGGCCGAAGACGACGCCGTGCAGCGCCACGTCGCGTACGCCGAACCGGATGTCACCGCCCGACCGGTCACGGGACGTCGAGCAGGACCTTCCCGACGAGGCCCTGTTCGAGGGCGGTGTGGGCGTCGGCGGTGCGCGCGAGTGTGAAGCGGTGCAACGGCAGTCCGGCCTCCTCGCCCACCCGCAGCGCGCCCGCCTCCACGGCCGCCGCGACGTCGGCGACGGCGTGCTGTTTCGCCACGGGCGGCACGGTGTAGACGAAGACGCTCTGCCAGCGCAGGTTCGCCGACAGCGAGGAGAGCACCGGGACGCTCAGCTGCTCGCCCTCGCCACCCGAGTAGTAGGCCACCACGGCTCCCGGCGCGGCCACCGCGATGTCGAGGGCGGCGTTGGCGCCCGGTGCGACCTCCACCACGATGTCGACGCCTTCGGGTGCGCACGCCAGGATCTCCGCCGCCGCGTCCCGCGTGCGGTAGTCGACCGCCTCGTGGGCACCGGCCGCACGCGCGAGCGCGGCCTTGGCGGGGCCGCTGACGGTGGTGACCACCCGTGCCCCGGCCCATCGGGCGAGCTGGATCGCCGCGTTGCCGACCGCACCGGCACCACCCGCCACCAGGACGGTCACCCCCCGCAGGCTGTCGGGCGCGATGCGCCCGGGTCCGCCGTCGTGAACGGTCAGCGCGCGGTGCGCGGTCAGGGCCGGGATGCCCAAGGACGCGCCGAGTTCGAACGGAGCGTGGTCGGGCAGCGCGACGGCCTGCCGGTCGGGGACCAGCGTGTACTGCTGGGCCGTTCCCCAGGGCCGCTCCCACGCGGCCTCCCAGAGCCACACCCGCTGCCCGACCCGCGCCGGGTCGACCTGCGGGCCGACCGCGTCGATCACCCCGGCACCGTCCTGGTGGGGCACCTGCTCGTCCATGCCCTGCGGAAGGGCGCGCCTGCGGCTGCGCCAGTCGGTCGGGTTGACGCCCGACACGTGCACCCGGACACGTACCTCGCCGGGCCCTGGTTCGGGGACCGGACGCTCGACGAGTCGGAGAACCTCCGGGCCACCTGCCGTCGTCCGGATGACGGACTTCATCGCTTCACCTGTCTCTCACTCGCCCCGCGGACCGCACCTCCTGTGAACTCCCGCCTCGGGCCGGGTATTCCAAGATCGAAGGGTCCCGGGGCCGAGGTCATGGCGCCGGGCGGCCCGCGGCGGTGCAGGCGAGTTCGAAGGGCGACCGAGGCGGGTTGAGCAGCGCCACCACTCGAAGGAGACCCATGGCAGGAATGTACCCATGGGTGTCTTTCTGGACTCTCGGCCCGGAGCCGCACTCCGGTCACCGTGGTCCCATGAGGGAAACCGACGAGCCGAAAGTGCTGAGGAACGCGGTCCAGGTGGACGGCGCATCGGCCAGCTATCTGACCGTGGAGCGGGACGGCCCGGCCGTGTTGCTGCTGCACGGCACGTACTGGAGCCGGGTCTGGCTCCCGGTCGTCGGCCCCTTGGCCGAGGCGGGGCTGCGGCCCGTCGCCGTCGATCTCCCCGGCCTCGGCCGCTCGGGAGGCGAGCTCACCCCGGAGACGGCCACGGTCCTCGCCCTCGCGGACTGGGTGACGCGGTTCGCGTCCGCGCTGGAACTCCCCGGGCCGATCGCCCTGGCGGGGCACGACATCGGCGGCGCCATCGCCCAGCACCTCCTCGTCCACGGCCGCCTGGACGTGTCCCGTCTCGCCTTGGTGAACTCGGTCCTCTACGACTCCTGGCCCGCTCCCCACGTGGCCCGGTTCCGGGACTCGGGAGCTGCTGCCGGGAGCACCCTCGACGACGTTCTCGCCGCCCGCCGAGAGGCGGTGACGTCGGCGCTGGCCGGTGCCGCCACCGAGGAGCGCGTCGCGGACTACCTGGACCCGTGGACCGACGCGCGGGTGCGCCGCTCCTGGACGGCCATGGCGTGCGCGGCCGACAGCCGCTACACCCTGGAACTGGTGCCCGCGCTACGACGCTCCACCACACCCAAGTTGCTGGTCTGGGGCGAGGACGACAGGCACGAGAAGGTGGCGTACGCCGAGCGGTTCACCGCGGAGATCCCCCACACCTCACTCATACGTGTCCCGGGCGCGGATCACATCCCCACGGAGAACGCGCCGGCCGAGATCGCCCGCGCGCTCATCGACTTCTTCACCGCGTAGCCGCGTTCCTCAGGTGCACACGTATCAGGCCCCGACCCACGCGACCGCGGTCAGCGCGCCCAGGGTCGCGCCCGCCACCGTCTGCCACACGGTGTGATACCGCAGGGCCACGCGTGACCAGCACACCACCACGGTCGCGGCGTACCCCACCAGCCACCACGGACTGTGCACGACCGCGAGCAGCGCGACCACGGCCGACGCGACCGCGGAGTCGACGGATATCTTCCAGACCGTGTTGACGCTCAGCAGCACGACGGTCATCGCCCAGAGCGCGACCATCGCCCTGATGACGTCCGACGGGGCGTTGCCCAGGGTCATCAGGAGTGCGCCGGTCCCGACGGACGCCAGAATGACGAGGAAGATGGGGGCACGCTTCGTGCGGTCCACCACGTGGCGGTCGCCCCAGGTCCCGCGCTTCCGCTCGAACTCGATGTAGGCGGCGGGCACAAGGCCCGCGCAGAGCGCGCCGAGAAGCCCCCACGCCAGCCCGGCGAGGCCCCCCGCGACGCCTCCGATCCCGAGCATGCCGACCACGAGCACGTTGCGGGGCTGGAGGGCATTGGTGACGAGGCGGGCGACACCGCTCTCGGAGTCCCTCGTGCCGAGTCGGGCTAGGGGCGAATGCATTCTCGTCCTTCAATGGGTCCCAGAAACAGCGAAATGGCCGTACCGGATTGCTCCAATACGGCCTCCGACCTGCTGAAAAGGCTGGTCGGCGCACGGCCAGTAATCAGGACGCGCAGCGTGCGGTCCCGCGCTTACCGTACAGGTGCGCGAACACCGTCTGATCGAAGCGGAGACATGCCAGCCGCGCGACCGTCACAGGAGGCGCCGACGCGCTCTTCGTGGCTGACGCCGAACAGAGACACCGTGAAAGAGGGAACGATGGAGCGAGGCACCCGCGGCGAGCTCATCAGTCGGCTGGCCGAGGCGATCGGGACCGTCAGGGCCGCCCACCCGCTGCGGGTCGCCATCGACGGACCGCCCGCTTGCGGCAAGACCACGCTGGCCGACGAACTCGGGGACTTCCTGCGCGCGCGGGACAGCCGCGTCATCCGCGCGGGCATCGACGACTTCCTCTTCCCCCGCGCACAGCGCTACCGACGCGGCCAGTACTCGGCCGAGGGCTGCTACTTCGACGCCCACGACCGTGCCGCGCTGTGCCGGGTCCTGCTCGATCCGCTGGGCCCGGGCGGCGACCGAAGGTTCCAACACGCGGTCTACGACAGAGACACCGACACCCCGTCGTCCCCGCCCACCGCGACCGCCCCCGCAGACGCCGTACTGCTCTTCGACGGCGTCTTCCTCCTGCGCCCAGAACTCATCGACCGGTGGGACCTGCGCATCTTCGTGTCCGTCCCCTTCGAGCAGACAGTGGATCGCGCGCGGGCCCGAGACGCAGCACTGACCGGATCCGCCACCGACACCACCGCCATCGAACGGTCCTGGCGCAACCGCTACATCCCCTCGCAACAGCTCTACTTCGCCACGGCCCGCCCAACCGACCACGCCGACATCATCGTGTACAACGATCAGCTCCAACGACCGGCCTGGGACATCCGACCGCACGGCGACGGCTGTCAGGGCGAGGAGGCTCGGGCGAACAGGCCCTAGGCTGACGGGAGTCGACGTTCCTCAGCTTCGGGAGGGTGACCCATGGCCGTGCACGTGACCGTGTGGGACGACCGCGAGCGGGTGGCGGGCGGGCGGGCCCAGGCGGCTTCGACGGGCCCGGTGACCACGGCGGCCGCGGCCCCGGCCCTGTTCGTCCACAACATCTTCACCTGGGGCAGCGACTCCACGTACGGGTTCGCCGGGCAGCGCCCCCTCGCCGACGGTCGGCGACTTCTCCTCATGGACCGCCGGGGTTACGGCGACAGTGCCGACACCGCGCGCAGCGACTTCGACATCGACGCCGAGGACGTCGTGGAGGTGCTCAGCGACGAGGCGTTCGCCGCGGGGCCGGGCGGCGCTCATCTCGTGGGGCACGGGAACGGCGCCGTCGCCGCGCTCATCGCAGCGGCGCGCCGACCCGACCTCGTCCGCTCCCTCGCCCTCATCCAGCCCTCCGCCTTCACCGCCGCAGCGCACCATCCCGTAGTCGCCGGTCTCCTGGACCGGGTGCGCGACGGCGCCCCTGGCATCCCGGACGGCGTCACGCCGGAGCAGTATCTGCGGGCGTCCACCGAGGGGTTGGGGATGGACATGCCCGAGCCCACGCCCCGCCGACTCCGCGCCGTCGCCACTTCCATGAGGGAGCGTCCCATCTGGGAGGCGGACATCCCGCTGACGGCGATCCGGGACGCCGCCCCGCCGGTCCTGGTGATCTGCGGAACCTGGGAGCACGCCCCGGCCGCGTACCGCGAGCACGTGGGGCTGCCCCTCACGACCGTGGCCGAGTCCCTCGCCGACTCCCTCGACGGTCGGCTCCTGCGGGTCCCCGGGTACTACCCGCACACCCAGGAGCCCGTTCTCGTCAACGCCGCCCTGCGGGAGTTCTGGGACTGAGCCGAGCAGCGTCCTCGCCCTCCGCCCGCGGGCCATGCCGTGAGCTAACCTGCCCGCATGCGCGGACAGTTCACCGGCTGGCCGGAACAGGCCATGGACGTGTTGTGGCAGCTCCAGGGCGAGCCGAGCCACGCGGTCCGCGAGCGTTGCCGCGCGGACCGCGAACGCCTGGTCCGGCAGCCGATGATCGCCCTGCTCAACGAGGTCGCGGACGCCGACCCCCGTTACGAGGACTTCTCCGTCTGGCACTACCGCACCGACTCCTGGTGGTGGCAGCACCAGAGCGCGGTGATCCGGCTCGGCCGCAAGATCGAGATCGGTCTCCGGTTCTCCCTGGACGGCCTGCGGATCCAGGGCGCCTGGTGGTACCCCGATCCCGGCCAAGTGGACATGTTCCGTAAAGCCGTCGCTTCCGAGGGGAGCGGCCGCGAGCTGTCCGCCATCGTCGAGGACGTACGGAAGAAGGGCTACGACATCTCCGGGGACGTGATGAAACGCCCCCCACGCGGCTATCCGGCGAACCATCCCCGTGCGGACCTGCTGCGCCACCGTTCGCTGATCGCCGCCCGTCCCCTCGGCTGCGAGGAGTGGCTGCACACCCCCGAGGCGGTGAACCGGACCCTCTCGGCCGCCGCCGACCTGGACGCGCTGCTGATGTGGCTGGTCCGCCACGTCAAGCGCGCCGCCTGACGGTGGCACGGTGGCACCGGCCGAGGACATCGGCCCCCACCCGATGCCCACCCGATCCCCAACTGGTCCCCAGAAACAGCGAAAAGGCCGTACCGGATTACTCCGATACGGCCTCCGACCTGCTGAAAAGCTGGTCGGGACGACAGGATTTGAACCTGCGACCCCTTGACCCCCAGTCAAGTGCGCTACCAAGCTGCGCCACGTCCCGATGTGTTCTTCGCGGTGCCCCGCGTGATCACAAGAAGAACTCTACCCCACCTCGGAGGGTGCTCCGTTCCCCGGTGACCGCCGTCAGGTACGCGCGACAATCGCCGTATGAGCACCGCACCTGGACCCCGTGACCGTGGCCGCGAGCGAGACCGTGACGAGGAGGGCAGGGCCCGCAACCAGCGGCCTCGCGACGGGCTCGGGCGCCCGTTGCCGTACGGCGCGGAGGGCGTCGACCGGCAGCCGGAGGGTGTCGTGCGCACGCCCGAGGAGTCCGTCGCTCAGGCGCAGGCCCTGTTGGACGCGGGACGGCCCTTCCACGCCCACGAGGTCTTCGAGGACGCGTGGAAGACGGGCCCCGAGGCGGAGCGCGGCCTGTGGAAGGGCCTGGCCCAGGTCGCCGTGGGGCTCACGCACTCGGCGCGCGGCAACACGAAGGGCGGTGCCAGGCTGCTCCTTCGGGGGGCGGAGGCCGTCGCCGAGTGGAGCGCGACGAGTGGCCTGCCTCGGCCGTACGGCATCGATGTCGCCGAACTCGCCGACTGGGCACGGGAGTTGTCCGCCCGTGTCGCCGAGAACAGCGATGATGCCGTTCCGATCGACGCGGCGGCCCACGCGCCGCGGCTGCGAGGGGGCACCCCGGAGTAGCGTCACCCGGCGCTCGCGGAGAGCCCCGACGGCGACCGGGCGCGCCCTGCGGCGCGACGCCCCGCGCCGACCTCCCGCTCAAGGCCCCCGGCCCGCCCCGTCACCGAACCGGCCTCACCCCGCATGCACGGGCCAGGCCCCGGTGTGAGGGTGGCCGTGTGACCACCACCGATCAGTCGGCCGCCGGTTCCGCCCCCGCCGCCGCGCAGCCGCAGGCGCCGCCCGTCCTCGACCGGCGCCGCCGCAACGTCGTCTTCGTGACGATCATGCTGGGCATGCTGCTCGCCGCCCTCGACCAGACCATCGTCGGCACCGCGCTGCCCACGATCGTGTCGGACCTGGGCGGGGCCGAGCACATGTCGTGGGTCGTCACCTCGTATCTGCTCGCGGAGACCGTCGCGACGGTCCTGGTCGGCAAGTTCGGTGACCTGTTCGGGCGAAAGGTCGTCTTCCAGCTCTCGGCGATCATCTTCATCACCGGGTCCTTCCTGTGCGGCCTCTCGACCAACATGACGCTGCTCATCGCCTGGCGGGCGATGCAGGGCATCGGCGCGGGCGGCCTGATGGTCACGTCCATGGCGCTGATCGCGGACGTCATCCCGCTGCGCGAGCGCGGCAAGTACCAGGGTGCGATCGGTGCCGTGTTCGGAGTGTCCACGGTGATCGGGCCGCTGCTCGGCGGGCTCTTCACGGACCATCTGAGCTGGCGCTGGGCGTTCTACGTCAATGTGCCCATCGCGATCGTCGTGGTCATCGCGGCCGCCAGGACCATCCCCGTGGTGAAGTCGGCGGTGCGGCCCGTCATCGACTACCTGGGCATCGCGCTCGTCGCGGTGGGGGCGAGCGCGCTGATCCTGGCCACGAGCTGGGGCGGCAACCAGTACGCGTGGGGGTCACCGACCATCATCGGTCTCTTCGTCGGCGGCGTGCTCGCGCTCGCGCTGTTCTGCGCCGTCGAGACACGGGCGGCCGAACCCATGCTGCCGATGCGTCTCTTCGGCAATCCCGTCTTCACGGTCTGCTCGATCCTCAGCTTCATCGTGGGCTTCGCCATGCTCGGTGCGATGACGTTCCTGCCGACCTATCTCCAGTACGTCGACGGGGACTCGGCCACCATCTCGGGCGTGCGCACGCTGCCCATGGTGATCGGTCTGCTCATCGCGTCCATCTTCAGCGGCAACGTGGTCAGCAAGACCGGCACGTACCGGATCTTCCCGATCGTCGGCGCCCTGGTGATGGCGCTGGGGCTCTATCTGCTCTCCCTCATGGGCAGCGCCACCAGCACCTGGCTGGAGTCCCTGTACATGTTCGTGCTCGGCACCGGCATCGGCCTGTGCATGCAGGTCCTGACGATCGCCGTGCAGAACACCGTCCCGTACACCGATCTGGGCACCGCCACGTCCGGCGTCACCTTCTTCCGTACGCTCGGCAGCTCCTTCGGCACGGCCGTGTTCGGCACCATCTACGCCAATACGCTCGCGCCGAACCTCAAGGACGGGGTCGCCGCCGCCGTACGGGCCGGGGGCGGGGATCCGGCCGCCGTCGGCAAGGCGGCGCAGAGTCCGGAGGGGCTGCACGAGCTGCCGGCATCGGCGGCCGCGCCGATCGTCGAGGCGTACGCGGACACCCTGCACACGGTCTTCCTGTGGACCGTTCCCGTCGCGCTGATCGGGTTCGTCGTGGCCCTCTTCCTCAAGCAGGTCGAGCTGCGCGACAGCGCGCGCATGGGCGCCCCCGACATGGGCGAGGGCTTCGCGCAGCCGACGAGCGGCGACTCGGGGCACCTCCTGGAGCGGGGCGTCGCCAACATCATCCGCAACGTCGGCATGGACACCGCGCGCGGCATCATCAGGGACTCCGACACCCGCCTGGACATCGCGGGCGCCTGGGCGGTCATGCAGGTGTCGCTCTTCACCCGGATGGTCGGGCACGCCAACCTCAGCCTCATCGGCGCCCGGCGCAGGATTCCGCCCGAGGTCCTCGTGCCCGTCTTCGACCGCATGGTCGAGGAGGGCTATCTGACCCGCACCGGCACGTACTTCTCGCTCACCCCGGCCGGTGAGCGCGAGGCGGAGGTCATCTCGGGGGCCTGGTCGGGGTGGCTCGGCCAGGAGATCGAGAAGGACCTCGGCAGGCCGCCGGACAAGGAGCTCACGGTGGCACTGGACTCGATCGCCAAGCGGCTGCTCGCCGAGGACCTGGAGCACGGGCTCTCCCCGGAGACGGCCGGGGCCTCGGTCGGCTCGCGCTGAACAGGCGATCGCGCCTCAGCGCAGCAGGAGCTGCAGCCCGCCGAGGACGGTCGCGCCGATCACCAGCTGTTCGAAGAGGCGCTGGTTGATGCGGCCCACGGCGTACCTCCCGAGGACGGCGCCCGGCACCACGAAGAGCACCAGGGCCGCGTCCAGGAGAAGGGACTGGGCGTCGATCAGGCCGAGGCCCACGCTGAACGGCACCTTGGTCGTGTTGACGATCAGGAAGAACCACGCGGACGTGCCGAGGAATCCCAGCTTCCGGAAGCCCGCCGAGAGGAGATACATCGACATCACGGGCCCGCCCGCGTTGGCGACCATGGTGGTGAAGCCGCCGAGTACGCCGTAGGAGGGGGCCTTGAGGCGGCCTCCCCGCACGTCGGCGTCCTCCGCCGGTTCGGCGCGGGCCGCCGCTCTGCGCCGGGCGATCGTGACGCCCGCCATGAGCAGCAGGATCGCCCCGATCGACGTACGCATCACGGAGTCGTCGGCCCACACGAGGAAGACGGTGCCGACGACCACCCCCGCGGCGACCGCGGGGAACAGCCGCCACAGGGTGGGCCAGTGGGCGTGTCTGCGGTAGGTGAGCACGGCGAGGACGTCGCCCGCGATCAGGATGGGGAGCAGGACTCCGGTCGACGCGCGGGCGGGCAGGACCGCGGCGAAGACCGCGAGGCTGATGGTGTTGGCCCCGCTGACGGCCGTCTTCGAGAAGCCGACGAGCATCGCCGCCGCGGCGAGCGCGGCGAACTGTCCCGGCGTGATGTCCCACAGTGATATGTCCATGCCGGAAACACATGCTAGGCCCAACTATCCCCGTGGTGCCGCCCGTCGGTGTGACGCCGGGCGATCAGAGTGCTTCGTGGTTCGCCCAGACGACCTTGTAGGGGTAGCGGGGCTGCCAGCGCTTGTTGATCTCCATGATCCCGGGCAGGGCGAAGACGGCGTTCAGCGCGTCGAGGTCGGCGAGGTCGAGCTGGGCGATCACGGTGGCGACGCAGAGCGGGCTGTGGTCGTCACCGGGCACGCGGATGTGCTGCCGGGCCGAGAACCTCTCGACGCGACCGGAACCCATCATCAGGTTTTCGATGTCCTTGAGGTATTGATGCAGCTCCGTTTCCGGGATGTCGGAGTCGAACGAGACGATCATCGTGTGCTGGATCATGCGTCCATTGAAGGCCCGGAAGGGCTCCGGCGTCCAAGACCCGTTGGTTCATCGGCGATGAACCTCGGGCATCGATCGCCGCTACCCTTGCGCCATGGCTGATCTGGAGACACGGGAGCTCGAGTACGTCGTCGCGGTCGCCGAGGAGCTGCACTTCGGGCGGGCCGCCGAGCGGCTGTCCATCGCGCAGCCCGCGCTGTCCAAGGCGATCCGGCGCGTCGAATCCCGCCTCGGCGTTCCGCTGTTCGTCCGTACGAGCCGTCATGTCTCGCTCACCCCGGCGGGCGAGGCGCTCCTTCGGCACGGGCGGCACGCGCTCGACGCGGTCAGTGCCGCGGCCCGCAGCGCGCGCCGGGCCGGGGACGCGCAGGCGCGGCTGCGCCTGGTGATCAAGCCGGGCGGCGACGGCAACCTGCTGTCAGGGATCCTCGCCGAGTACGCCCGCACGCCCGACGCGCGCCGGGTCGACATCCTCTTCGGCGGGGCCACCGACCGGGCCGACCACGTGCGCGACGGCCGGGCCGATGTCGCGCTCCTGTACGCGCCGTTCGACGATCTCACCGACCTCCACCACCGGACGCTCGCGGTGGAGGGACGGGTCGCGGTCCTGCCGCGCGGGCACCGCCTCGCCACCCGCGACGAGCTGCGCCTCGCCGATCTCGACGGCGAGCCGCTGCCGCGCTGGAAGGGCGTGCACCGCGCGGGGGTGGTCGACGAGGGAAGCGGGCCCGAGATCACGGACGTGCCGCAGCTGATTCAGCTGATCATGGTGGGGCGCACGGTCGCGGTGCTGCCCCGTTCGCTCACCGAGCCCGCACACCCCGACCTGGTGTACCGGCCGGTGGTCGACGCGCCGCCCAACCACATGGTCGTCGCGTGGTCACGGCTCGACCAGCGCCCGCTCGTCGCCTCATTCGTCGAGGCCGCGGTCGCCGCAGGGCGCTTCCGGGACGCTCAGGAAACGGCGTAGGCGGCGCGCAGCTCCCTCTTGAGGACCTTCATGCTGGGGCCGAGCGGCAGCGCGTCGGTGAGCTCCACGCGGCGCGGGTACTTGTGCTTGCCCAGGTGCTCCTTCGACCAGGCGACGATGTCCGCCGGGTCCGGGGACGCGCCGGGCGCCGCGACGACGACCGCGCAGACCTCCTCGCCGTGCACCGGGTCGGGCAGGCCGATCACGGCGACCTGGGCGACGTCCGGGTGGCGGACGAGGACCTCCTCGACCTCGCGCGGGTAGACGTTGAAGCCGCCTCGGATGATGACGTCCTTCTTGCGGTCGACGATGGTCAGGAACCCCTCGTCGTCCTTGGTGCCGAGGTCGCCGGTGCGGAACCAGCCGTCGACCAGGGCCTGCGCGCTCGCCTCCGGCCTGCCCAGATAGCCGGAGAAGACGTTGTGGCCGCGGACGACGACCTCGCCGAGCTCGCCGGTGGGCAGGAGTTCGACCCGGTCGTCGACGTCGGCGCGGGCGATCTCCACGTCGACGCCCCAGAGCGGGTGGCCGATGCTGCCCGCCTTGGTGCCGAAGTCGGGCTGGTTGACGGAGGCCGTCGGGGAGGTCTCGGAGAGCCCGTACCCCTCGTACACGGGCGTGCCGAAGGCCTTCTCGAACTGTTCGAGCACGGCGACGGGCAGCGAGGCGCCGCCCGAGATGCAGATCCGCAGCCGCGGCAGATCGGTGGCGGCCGCGGCGGCGGCCACCAGGCCGACGAACATGGTGGGCACGCCGTGGAAGGTGTTGACGCCCTCCGCCACCATCAGCTCGATGGCGCGCGCCGCGTCGAAGCGCGGCAGCAGGACGAGGGTGGCGCCCGCCCGCCAGGTGGAGTTCATGGAGACGGTCTGGCCGAAGGCGTGGAAGAGCGGCAGCGCGCCGAGCGCGATGTCGTCGGGGCGGATGTCGTTGGCGTCGAAGGCGTTGACCGTCGCGTTCATCACCAGGTTGAAGTGGCTGAGCACGGCGCCCTTGGGGACGCCTGTGGTGCCGCTGGTGTAGAAGACGACAGCCGGGTCGTCCGCCTCCCTGGTGACGTACGACGCGAGCGGCTCGCTCTCGCGCGCGAGGGCCGCCAACTCGCCCCGCTCGCCCAGGTCCAGCATGCGCACCCCTGTGGCCTCTGCGGCCGCGCCGCCCGTCGCCGTCTGCGCGGGATGGCACAGGAGGAGCGTGGCGCCGCTGTCCCGCAGCACGTGCTCGACCTCCTCCGCGGAGAGCAACAGGTGTACGGGGACGACGACTCCGCCCGCGGCGAGGATCGCGTAATAGGCCATCGGGAACTCGGTGGTGTTGGGCGCCATCAGGGCCACGCGGTCCCCCGGCCGCACCCCGAGCCCCACGAGGGCGGCGGCCTGGGCGCGGGCCGCGTGCCACGTCTCCTTGAAGGAGAGCCGGAGTTCGCCCTCCACGAGGGCGGTGCGGTCCGGGTGGCGGCGTGCGGGCTCGGCGAGGATCGCGGCGAGGGACAGCGTTGCCATGGGGGTGGTGCTCCGTTTCCGTGCGGCCTGTGGCGGATCGTTCTGCGGCTCGGCGGTGGTGCCCGCCCGGCGGGGGCGGGCACCACGGGGTCGACAGGGTCGACGGAACCGACGGGTCAGTCGCGCTCGACGAGCAGCGCGCTGCCCTGGCCGACGCCGACGCACATGGTGGCGAGGCCCCGGGTGGCGCCCGTACGACGCATCCGGTGGAGCAGCGTGGTGAGGATGCGGGCGCCGGAGCAGCCGAGGGGATGGCCGAGCGCGATGGCGCCGCCCGAGGGGTTCACCAGCTCGGGATCGATGCCGATGGCGTCCACGCAGGCCAGCGCCTGGGCGGCGAACGCCTCGTTGAACTCCGCCTCTTGGAGGTCCCCGACGCTCCAGCCGACGCGGTCGAGTGCCTTGCGCGTGGCGGGCACGGGGCCGATCCCCATGACGTCGGGGTGCACGCCGGCCGAGGCCCCTGCCGCGTACCGGCCGAGCGATTCGAGGCCCAGTTCGTTGAGGGCCTCCTCGCTGACGAGCAGGAGACCCGCCGCGCCGTCGTTCATCGGCGACGCGTTGCCCGCCGTGACCGAGCCGCCCTCGCGGAACACGGGTCGCAGGCCGCTCAGCTTCTCGTACGAGGTGTCCTCGCGCACGCACTCGTCGGTGTCCACGACGACGCCGTCCTGGCGGGTGACGGGCAGCAGTTCGTCGTCGAAGTGGCCGTCCTTGCGGGCGGCGGCGGCGCGCATATGGCTGCGCAGGGCGAAGGCGTCCTGGCGCTCGCGCGGCACCCCGTAGCGCTCGGCGACCTCCTCGGCGGTCTCCCCCATGGACAGGACGCCGTGCAACTCCCGCATCTTCGCGTTCGTCAGGCGCCAGCCGAGGCGGGTGTCGGCGGTCTCCATGCGGTGCGGCAGCGCCTCGTCGGGCCGGGGCAGTACGAAGGGGGCGCGGCTCATCGACTCGGAGCCGCCCGCGACGACGACCTCGGCCTCGCCTGCCGCGATGGTGCGCGCGGCGGTGGTGACGGCTTCGAGCCCTGAGGCGCAGAGCCGGTTCACGGTCGCACCGGGCACGGACTCCGGGAGGCCCGCGAGGAGCGCGGCCATGCGGGCCACGTTGCGGTTGTCCTCGCCCGCCTGGTTGGCGGCGCCCCAGTAGACGTCGTCGATCCTGGCGGGATCCAACTGGGGGATGTCGGCGATGAGGCCGCGCACGACGCCCGCGGCGAGGTCGTCGGGGCGGACGGTGGACAGGGCGCCGCGGAGCTTGCCGATGGGGGTGCGGCGGGCGGCGGCGAAGTGGACGGTGCGCACGATACGGCTCCGGATCGTTCTGCGGTGGTCCCGCTGCTTAAATTAGCGGTGCTAGTTTTGGAGTCTATGCGGGGGACGGGGGTGTGGGAAGGGGCTCCTGTCGGTAACCCTGCGGGCGCGAGGGGCGAGGCGTTGGCGAGAGCGGGGGCGGGGGCGGGGATGGTTGTGGCGTGTCGGCGGAGTGCGAAGGCCGCGGGGCGGGCCGTGCCGTGTCGTACCGTGCCGTGCCGTGTCGGCGGGGTGCGAGAGCGAGTGGGGCGGATTACGGCGGGTCGCTCGGGAGTGGCGGTGTCGCGGACCGCGCCGTACGGGGTGTGCCCGCATGCCCCGTACCCCATCGGGCCGAGTCGGCCGAGGGCCGGATCCGGCCGGGACCGGGGCCGAGACGGTCTCGCGAGGGCCAGAGCGGGGTCGGCACGGCCTGATCGGGGCCGGGACCGGGACACGTGCGGTCCGTCCGCTCCCGGCCGAGACCAGATCGACGCAGCCCGCTCGGGGACCGAGACCGGAACCAGCGCGGCCTGCTCAGAACCGCGACGAAACCCGCACGGTCCACTCGCGGCCGAGACAAGGTCGGCGCAGCCCGCTCGAGGACAGAGACCGGAACCAACGCGGCCTGCTCAGAACCGCGACGAAACCCGCACGGTCCACTCGCGGCCGAGACAAGGTCGGCGCAGCCCGCTCGAGGACAGAGACCGGAACCAACGCGGCCTGCTCAGAACCGCGACGAAACCCGCACGGCCCACTCGCGGCCGAGACAAGGTCGGCGCAGCCCGCTCGAGGACAGAGACCGGAACCAACGCGGCCTGCTCAGAACCGCGACGAAACCCGCACGGCCCACTCGCGGCCGAGACAAGGTCGGCGCAGCCCGCTCGAGGACAGAGACCGGAACCAACGCGGCCTGCTCAGAACCGCGACGAAACCCGCACGGCCCACTCGCGGCCGAGACAAGGTCGGCGCAGCCCGCTCAGGGCCGGGTCCGGAACCCGCACAGCCCTCCCGGAGCCGAGACCAGAACCAACTCGGTCCACCCAGGGCCGAGACGACAGCCGAGCCGGTCTGATCGGGACCGAGACCGGCACGGTCCGCCCAGGACCGAGACCTGAACCAGCACGGCCTCCCGGGACCAAGACCAGAAGCGACCCGGCCTCGCCGGGACCGAGACCCCACAGCCCCACCCGAATCGCGCCCCAGCCCCGCCCCACCTCATCGGAACCGGCCCCGGGAACAGGAACGGCACGGCCTCGTCAGCACCGGAACGCCGCTCAGCCGAAGGCAATTCGCACCGGACCCCCGTCCGCCCGCACCCGCGCCGCCCAGTCCCCGCCGATGTGGAACGGCCGGTTCGGGACCGGTGGGCGTGGCAGGCGGGCGTGGTGGAGGGTCCGGCCGTCCTGGGTGATCACCAGCGGTGCGCGGCCGACGAACTCCGCCGTGCGCAGGGCGAACCGCCCGCCGTACGGCAGCGGTTCGTCCGGGGTCACCAGGTTCGGCGCGATCCAGGCGAGCGGGGCGGCGACCCGCAGCGGCACGGACGCGGACGCCGAAGGCCAGTCGCCTTCGGCGAGGTAGCGCCGCACGGCGGCTCCCGCCGCCGCGCCCTCGCGGGCCACCGCACGGGCCGGTTCGACGGCGTGCAGCAGATTGCCGACCGCGAAGACGCCGCGCCGGTCGGTGCGGAAGGCCCCGTCGGTCGCGGGGCCCTTGGTGCCGGGGTCGAGCAACAGGCCGCCGCGTCTGGCCAGTTCGTGTTCGGGCACGAAGTCGCCGGTGAAGACGACCGTGTCGCAAGGGACGTGCGCCGTCCTGCCGTCCCGGTGGGTGAGCCTGACCCCTGACACACGTCCGCGTCCGAGGATGTCGGCCACGGTGGCCCCGGTGAGTAGCGGAACCCCGCGCCGCAGCCTGGCGTCGAGGGCGCGGGCTGGCGAGGTCTGGTGGCGCGGGTGCTCGGTGACCAGGGCGGCGACGTCGACGCCCGCGAGCCGCAGGGCGTCGAGGGCCGCGAAGCCCACGGACTCGGCGCCGACCACGACGGCCCGGGTGCCGACGTGCTGCCGGTGGACATGGACGGCGCGCAGGAGTTCGCCCGTGGTGAGGACACCGGCGGGCCTGGTGCCCGGCACCAGGCGTGCCGCGCGCGGCCGTTCGCGCGCGCCCGTGGCGAGGACGACGGCGCGGGCGGTGATCCGCTCCAGGCCGTGCGGACTCGTGGTGTCCAGGGTGAGCGGCCCCGCCCAGTCCGTGACGGTGACGCCGGTGCGCAGCGCAGCGCCGCTCCGTTCGGCGGTCCGCACCCACCGCTCGGCGAAGCCGGGCCCTTCGAGCCCGAGCGGGCCGAACCCGCCGTGATGGCAGTGGCGCGGCGTGCCGCCCGCCCTCGGCTCACGGTCGAGCACCTCGACCTCGCCCGCACCCAGCGCGGCGAGCACCGCCGCCGCTGCCAGGCCCGCGGGACCCGCCCCCACGACCAGGACGTCGACCATCCGCTCATGCCTCACCGGTCCCCCAACTCCGCCCCGCGCTCGAAGAGTTCCCGCACGACGGCCCCGCAGTGGAAGCCCTGGCACCGCCCGCCGCGCGCCCGCGTCCTGCGGCGCAGGCCCTCCAGCGAGCCAGGAGGCACGGTGGCGGCGAGCGCGTCCCTGATCTCGCCGCGCGTCACCCGCTCGCAGTGGCAGACGACGGTGCCGTACGCGGGGTCGGCGGCGATGAGATCCGCGCGTTGGTAGGGGCGCGGGAACGCCTCGCCGAGGTTGGGCATGCGCACGGGCGGCAGGTCACCGGCCTCGGGCAGGCCCGCGCCCGCGTCGTCGAGGAGCGCGGTGACGTACGCGGCGATGGCCAGGGAAGCGGTGAGGCCGGTCGAGCGGATGCCGCCCACCGTGACGCAGCGCCGACCGGGGTCGGCGCTGATGCGGTAGTCGTCGTGCTCGGTGGCGGCACGCAGCCCGGCGTACACGGCGGTGACCTCCTCGTCGAGGAGTTCGGGCAGGATCGCTCGGCCCTTCTCGCGCAGCGTGGCGATGCCTTCGGCGGTCGATCCGGTGGCCGACTTGTCGTCGAGGTCCTCGGCGGTGGGGCCCAGCAGGACGTTCCCGTACACGGTCGGGGCGACGAGGACGCCCTTGCCGAGTGCGGTGGGTACGGGCAGCAGGATGTGGCGCACCAGGTCGCGGGCGAGCTTGTCGAAGACGATGAGCTGGCCCCTGCGCGGGGTGACGGTGAAGTCGTCGTGGCCGAGCAGGCGGTCGACGGCGTCGGCGTGCAGCCCCGCCGCGTTCACCAGCCAGCGGGTCCGCAGGGCGCCCCGCCCCGTACCGAGCACCCGCACGTCGCCGTCGAACGCATCGACCGTGTTCACGCGGCAGTTGAGATGCAGGTCGACACCCGCGCGTACCGCCTGTGTCGCATAGGCGAGGACCGTCATCCAGGGGCAGATGACGCTCTCGCCGGGTACGTCGAGCGCGCCGAGGGCGCCGGGGCCGAGGTGCGGTTCCCTGGACCTGACCTCTTCGGGGCCGATGATCCGCGCGGCGTCGTAGCCGTTGCGTTCCGCCTTCGCCAACAGAGTCGGCAGGGCGTCGAGTTGTTCCTCGTCCCAGGCGACGAGCAGGGCGCCGACCGGCTCGACGGGGATGCCGGAATCGGCGGCGTACGCGGCGAGCAGCCGACTGCCCTCGCGGACGAGACGGGCCTCCAGGGAGCCGGGCACGGCGTCGAAGCCGGTGTGCAGGATGGCCGTGTTCGCCTTGGACGTGCCGTCGCCGACGTCGTTGGACGCGTCGACCAGGGCGACGCGCAGGCCCGGGCGCGCGGCCAGTTCGCGCGCGACGGCGCAGCCGACCACTCCGGCGCCGACGACGGTCACGTCGTACGTCACGTCGGGCAGCGCGCCGTCCCTGGTCACGCTCGTGCCGTCGTCGACGCTCCCGACCGGCGTCATGACACGGGCCGTTCGACGAGGGTCGCCACGGCCGCACGGAAGCCTTCGAGCCGTTCGGCGGCCGATGCCGCGCTGATGCGCGGTTCGTACACGGCGGCGGGCCGCCAGGCGGGGATCGCGTCGCCGACCGGCAGCGCGGGGTCGAGGCCGATCCGGGCGACGGCGGCCGCGCCGAGCGCGGTCACGTCCGGCAACGCGGACACCTCGACGGGCAGTTGGAGCAGGTCCGCCTGGGTCTGCATGAGCAGGGCCGAGCGCGTCAGACCGCCGTCGACACGCAGACTCTTCAGGAGTGCGCCCAGGTCGGCGGCGGCCGCGTCGGCGAGCTCGGCGACCTGGGCCGCGATGCCCTCGCACAGGGCACGGACCAGGTGGCCGGGGGTGGTGTCGAGGCCGAGGCCGGTGAGCGAGCCGCGCACGTCGCCGCGCCACCAGGGGGCCGCGAGCCCGGCGAGCGCGGGCACGAAGGTGACGCCGCCGGTGTCCGGCACGGCGGAGCCGACCGGGTCGAGGTCCTCGGCGCCCGTGAGCACGCCGAGGTCGGTGAGCCAGCGGACGGCGGACGCGGCCGTGTAGACCTGTCCGTCGAGGCAGTAGCTGCTCTCCCCCGCGAGCCGCCAGGCGACACAGCTGACCAGGCCCGACGCGCCGCGCAGGGGCCGCGAGCCGGTCTGGGCGAGCAGGAAGGCGCCGGTGCCGTAGGTGCACTTGGCGCTGCCCGGCTCGGTCACGTCCTGGGCGAGGAGTGCCGCCTGCTGGTCCACCAGGAGCCCGGTGAGCGGGAGTTCGGGTCCGAACGCGGTGGTCGTGCCGACCGGGCCCGCGGCATCGACGACACGGGGCAGTCGTTCGTCGGCGAGTCCGTAGAGGTCGAGGGCGCGGGGCGACCAGCCGACGGTGTCGAGGTCGAGGAGCTGGGTGCGGCCGGCCGTCGCGGCGTCGGTGACGTACGCGCCGGTGAGCCGGTGGACCAGCCAGGAGTCGCTGGTGGTGACCACGCCGTGCCGGGTGAGGTGGCGGCGTATCCACGCCATCTTGGGGGCGGCGAAGTACGGATCGAGGGGCAGGCCCGTGAGGTGCCGCAACTCGTCCGCGTGCGGGGCGAGTTCCGCGCAGACCGACTCCGCGCGGCGGTCCTGCCACACGAGGGCGTCGGTGAGCGGTTCGCCGGTCCGCGGGTCCCAGGCGAGCACCGTCTCGCCCTGGTTGGCGAGGCCGACGGCCGCGACCGGCTCACCGGCGTCGGCCAGCGCGCGGCGTCCGGCGTCGACGACGGAGGAAAGGAGCTCGGCGGGGTCGACCTCGACCAGGCCGCCCGGCAGATGGCGGGGGCGCACCGGCGCCTCACCCGAGCCGATCACACCGCGCTCCGGGCAGACGACGAGGGCCTTGGTGCCCGACGTGCCCTGGTCGACGGCGAGCACGGGCCGGTCGCTCCCGGCGGTCCGCTCGTAGGTGATCACCGCGGAAGACTGCTACAGGGCGCCCGAGGGCGTCAAGGCTTACCAATGGACGGGCCAAGGACGGTTAAGGACACCTCAAAGAGAACGAAATGACCCTGACTGTTCGTCAAATGCCTTTTCGGTGCGCCGGTTTGACAGAACGGGACAGAAAAGATCCATGAATGGACCTGGAAACCGGAACTGCCAGCTCTACACTGACCGCCGAACAACATCATCAACACACCCCGACAACAGGCCCGTTCAACCCCCCATCTCCCCGACCGAGGACTCATGCCCATGCCGTTAGGCCGCCCGGTGTACCACCCGGCGGGCCACGACGAAGCCCTGCGTGCCGTGCTTCAGGACCTCAGGGCCGGCCGCTGGGTGTCCACGCGCAACCTGCTCACCGAAACACCCGACTGGGGACTGTGGACCCAGCGGACCCAGATCCTCGCGGCGGCCGTCGCCGGTTCCGACGTGGTGCGCGCCTGGCGCGCCGAGGAGCCGCACAGCGCGTCCGCGGCCGTCCTGTACGCCCGGGTCGCGGTGGAACGCGCCCTGCGGGCCCACCGCGCCGGACACCGGCAGACCAACGACCTGTGGCGCGAGGCCGTTTCGGCCTGCGGCACCGCGTCGTCGATGTCGCCCGAGGACCCGGTCCCCTGGGTCTGCCTGCTCGCGCTCGCCCGGCTCGACGAGGGCCAGCGGTGGGACGAGCACCGCGTCGCGCCGCCGGAGCCGATGCTCTTCCCCGGGCCCTGGCACCTGCTCGGCGAGGCCGACAAGCGCGATCCCGGCAATCGCGAGGCCTACCACCGGATGCTCCAGTTCGTGTACGGGCGCAGGCCCGACGGGCCGCTCACCGAGGCGTACAACTTCGTGCAGTGGGCGTCGGCGGGCGCCCCCGCGGGCTCCTCGCTGCACCTGCTCCCGCTGTACGTGCGCGTCGAGCGCTACCGCAGGGAGGGCGGCGGAGAGCGGGCCCTCGACCTGCACTGGATCTCCGAGGACTCCACGCGCGGCGCGCTGCGCGCCCTGCAGCTGTGGTTCGACTACTCGCCGCCCGCCGCGGCCTCGCTCCTGGACCTCAACCACCTCGCGCACGCGCTGTGGGGAGCGCACCAGTTCCAGGACGCGTTACGGGTGTTCGAGGCCATGGACCCGTTCTTCACCGTCGTGCCCTGGACCTACCGCACCCGCTCGCCCGGCGACGCGGACGCGGCCGCCGAGGTCTTCGTCCAGGCCCGCGCCCGCTGCTCCAACTCCTCCCGCGCCCCGGGCTAGCCCCCGGGCAGGGCCCCCACTCCCCCGCTCCCCCCTTTGTTCCCCACCGGAGGTAGTTCCGTGTCCCGCACCACCTGGTCGAGCTCCGTCCCCGTGCCACGCCAGGACGAGGAGGAACGGCTCAGAGAGCTCGGCTACCAACCCGTACTCGCCCGCCGCATGGGCGGCTTCGGCAACTTCGCCATCAGCTTCTCGGTGATCTCCATCCTGTCCGGATGCATGACGCTCTACGGCTTCGGCCTGGGCACCGGCGGCCCGGCCGTGATGCTCTGGGGCTGGGCGGGCGTCGGCCTCTTCGTCCTCTGCGTGGGCCTCGCGCTGGCCGAGGTGACCAGCGCGTATCCGACGTCGGGGGCGCTCTACTACATGGCCGACCGGCTCGGCGGGCGCCGCTGGGGCTGGTACACGGGCTGGCTGAACCTGCTCGGCCTGCTCGGCGCGATAGCGGGCATCGACTACGGCGCCGCCCTGTTCACCGGCGCGTTCCTCAATCTGAAGTTCGGCTTCACGCCGACGGCCGAGAAGACCTTCCTGATCTTCCTGTGCATCCTGTTCCTGCACGCCGTCCTGAACCTCTTCAACGTACGCCTGGTCAGCCTGCTCAACTCGATCAGCGTGTGGTGGCACGTGGCCGGTGTCACGGTGATCGTCGGCGTCCTCGCGATCGTGCCCGACCACCACCAGTCGCCGTCGTTCGTCTTCGGCGAGTTCTACAACGGCACCGGCTGGGAGAACCCGCTCTACGTCACCGCGATCGGCCTGCTCCTCGCCCAGTACACGTTCTCCGGGTACGACGCCTCCGCGCACCTCTCGGAGGAGACGTCCAACGCGTCGGTGTCCGCTGCGCGCGGCATCGTGCGCGCCATCTGGGCCTCCTGGATCGCCGGTTTCGTCCTGCTGGCCGGGCTCACCTTCGCCATCCAGGACTACAAGGGCACGTTGGAGACCGCCACCAACGTGCCGCCCGCCCAGATCATGATCGACGCGATCGGCGAGTCCGGCGCGACGGCGCTGCTGCTCATCGTGATCGTGGCGCAGCTGTTCTGCGGCAACGCCGAGACGGCCGCGGCCAGCCGCATGGTGTTCGCCTTCTCCCGCGACAACGCGCTGCCGGGCTCCGCGATCTGGCGCAAGGTCAGCTCCCGCACCCAGGTCCCGGTGCCCGCGGTGTGGCTCTCGGTGGGCCTGGCCGCGGTGATCGCCCTGCCGTCCCTGTACTCGGCGACCGCGTACACGGCCGTGACCGCCATCAACGTCATCGGCATCACGCCCGCCTACGCCATCCCGATCTTCCTGCGCCTGCGCGCGGGCGACCGCTTCCAGCAGGGCCCGTGGAACCTGGGCCGCTGGAGCAAGCCGATCGGCTGGATCGCGGTGATCTGGGTGGCGTTCGTGACGGTCCTGTTCTGCCTGCCGCAGGCCTCGCCCGTCACCGTCCAGTCGATGAACTACGCGTCGATCGCGCTCGCCGTGGTGCTGATTCTGGCCACCGTGTGGTGGTTCGTGGCGCGCCGCTCGTACAGCACTCCGCAGGCGTACGGCTCGGACCGCGAGCAGGCCGAGGTCGCCGAGGGCATCGTCTGAGACTCCGCGCGAACCGCCTCACGCGGGGCGGTCGTTGAGGATCTTCTGGAAGAGCCGGTGGTCGCGCCAGGCGCCCTGGATGTACAGGAAGCCCGGCGCGACGCCGTACTCCTCGAAGCCGCACTTGGTGAGCACGCGCTGCGACGCGGTGTTGTGCAGGAGCGTGCCCGCCTCGACGCGGTGCAGGCCCAGTTGGCCGTCGGCGGCCTCGCAGACGACGTTCGCCGCGCCGGAGGCGAGGCCCCTTCCCTGGTGCTCGGCGTCGATCCAGTAGCCGAGGTTCCCGCTGCGGACCGGGCCGAGCACGATGTTCGACAGGGCGGCGTGCCCGAGGACCTCACCGCCGCCGACCAGCACCCAGTGCGCGGACCGGCCCGCGCGGCCCTCCTCCAACTGCACCCGGAGCCGGTCGCTCTGCCCCTGCGTGGTGAAGAAGGCGGCGGGCCTGTCCGGGTCCCAGGGTTCGAGGTGGGCGCGGTTGCGCCGGTAGGCGCGGGCGAGCGCCTCCGCGTCGTCGAGCGTGACCGGCCGTATGAGGACGTCTGACGTGAGGGAGACCTCTCCACTGATCATGCGCCCAGCGTACGAGGCCCCCCTCGGTGGGGCGGGGTCAGCGGCCGCCCGCGACCCGCAGGACCGTGCCCGTCGCGTAGGAGGCATCGGCGGAGAGCAGCCAGGAGACGGCCGCCGCGATCTCCTCCGGCCGGCCCGAGCGCCCCATCGGAATGCCGTCGGCGAGCTTCGCGGGGCGCTCGGGGTCCGCGTGGAACTCGGTCCAGATGACGCCCGGGGCAACGGCGTTGACGCGGATGCCGTCCCCCGCGACCTCCTTGGCAAGGCCGACGGTCAGGGTGTCGACGGCGCCCTTGGCCGCCGCGTAGTGCACGTACTCGCCGGGGGCGCCGAGCGTGGCGGCGGCGGACGAGACGTTCACGATCGCGCCGCCGCCGTTCGCCTTCAGGTCCCGCACCGCGCGCCGGGCGCAGAGCAGATAGCCGAGGACGTTCACGTCGAGCGCGCGGCGCATGCCCTCGGCGTCGGCGTCGGCGAGCGGCCCGACGGGCCCGCTCACTCCCGCGTTGTTGACCAGGCCCGTGACGGGGCCGAGTTCGGCGGCAGCGGTGTCGAAGAGACGGTCGACGGCGGCCTCGTCGGCGGTGTCGACCTGGACGGTGACGCAGCAGCGGCCCGCGGCGCGGACGGCGTCGGCCGCCTTCGCCGCGGCGGCCTCGTCGGAGCGGTAGCCGATGGCGACGTCGTGCCCTTCCTGGGCGAGACGGGCGCTGACAGCCGCGCCGATGCCTCGGCTGCCGCCGGTGACGACGGTGACGGGGTGGTGCTGCACGGGGGACCTCCGGCTCTGGGTGGCTGACTGTCGCGCCGCCCGGACGCGGGGATCGCCCTCGTCCGGCACGGCGTCATCCTACGGAGCGGTGATCTTCGTCAGCGGCCAGGGGCGGCGGGCTCCCCGTCGGGTGCCACGCAGACCAGCGTGGTGGCGACGGTGTCGCGCCGCAGCCGGAGCAGGTTCCAGCGGGGCTGCCACTGGGCGAGGCCCCGGTGCTCGCGCAGCAGCCCGCGCAGCCGTCCCGGGTCGTGCGTCCACAGCGTGGCGGGCACGCCCCGGGTCGGGCCGAGCACATGGAGGGCGATGCGGCCGTCGTCCCGTACGTCGTGCGAGGAGAGCAGCACGTCGACGAGCGGCCCCGGGTCCTTCGCGCTGTCGCGGGCCTGGATCCAGTGGACCTGGTGTCCCGGCGTGCGGGCTTCGCAGGTGTCGTGGTCGCAGATGGTGTGCGGGTGCGTCATGGAGCGCCTCCGGAGTCGTGGACCCCGGGAACCGGCCCCGGTGATCCGCCGTTCCCCGCGCGCCTCGCGCGGGGCGGGTCGTCACCCGGGGCACCCGCGACGGAGCGGGGTGCCGTCCAGCCAGCCGGGGCTTGACGCTGGAACTCGTGACCCGCCCCGACCGTAACACGGCTCTACTGGGGCGTCGCCGGGATAACGGCGTCCTCCGGAGCGGCCTTCTCCGCGGGCAGGCTGTCCATGAAGGAGCTCACCGAGAACACCGCGTTGCCGGGTCCGGCGGGGCCGTAACCGGGGGGCGAGGAAAGGCCGTTGGCCTCCATCGTCGCGCGGTAGGCCTCAAGGAGCCGCACGTGGTACTCCAGCGGGGCGCCCTGCGGATTGGCCTTGCCCAGCGGCGTCGTGGGCTCCGGGCACCAGGTGGTGAAGCGGGGCGTGATGCCGCGCGACATGAAGTACTGCAGGCCCTCGACGGTGGAGTCGATGGCCTCGCCGACGGTCTTGAAGCCGAAGGGCTCCGCCATCTCCACGCCCGCCACGAAGTTCGGGATGACGTTGCGCGGCCCGAAGACGTCTGCGGAGTCCAGGATGCGGCGGTGCCACTCGTCACGGCCGACGTAGCGCTCCTTGCCGGGGCAGTAGCGCTCGAACAGGTACGGGTCCCACACCTCGTAGTTGGGGTGGTAGATCCGCACGCCGTAGTCGTGGAAGCGCTGCACGTCCGCCTTGGGCAGGGCCTGGGCGACGACCTTGCCGATCCAGCGGCCGGGGAAGCGCTCCTCGATGGCCTTCGCGTACTGGCCGTAGAAGTCGGCCTCGTCCTTGCCCTGGAGCTGCGTGGTGATGGCGCCACCGGTGAGCGTGTACGCGGTGGAGGACTTGTTCGTGTCGTACTTGTCGATGATGGCGAGGGCTTCGAGGACCTCGTCCATCGGCTTCACACCGGTGTAGGGGCGGCCCGCCGCCTTCTGCTGGCGCCAGTTGTGGTTGATGTCGCAGTACTGGCACTCCTCCTTGGCGCCGAAGTACTGGCAGACCCGGAAGACCGTCAGGTAGATCAGGTAGCCCCACTGGATGGTGGGCGCCACCTCCATCACGGACTTGCCGTTCTCCAGGGTGTGCCGGTAGTAGTCCGGCATCGGCGGCAGGCCGACGTCGGAGATCCGCGCGCCGTCCAGGTAGAGGCCGAGCACTCCGTCGTCGTCGGCCGCGACCCGGTAGGGCGACGCCGGGTTCACGCGGACCGAGACGACGGTGCGGCGCAGTTCGTAGGGGCCGCCGGTGAGGACGATCTCCTCGGGCGGGCGGCGCAGGGCCGCGGCGCCCAGTTCGGGCAGGGTGCCGTGGTCGAAGGAGAAGATGAAGTACGACTTCGGCTTGACCTCGCCGCCCTCGTTGTCGCTGAGCGCCGACTCGTCGAAGGCGATCCCGCCGCGCAGCAGGTCCTCCTTGATCACGGCTTCCCGCGGCACGTTCGGGAACCGCTCCATGAGTGACTCGATGAGCTCGGTACGGTTCTCGCTGCGGCTTGGCATGGGCCGGGCACCTCGGATCCTTGTCGTCAATCTGTCCCGACCACGCTAATACCCGCCCGATCCGCTCCGGATCCGACTCCGGTCGGAGGGCTCCTACGCCGCGGGGCTAGGGTCTGTCCGGCGGATCAGGGCGCGCTCGGGTGGCGTCCACCGTCCGGTGCAGGCGAGCGGGGTCTGGTGCGTGCAGCTGCAAGGCGGAGGAGGGCGGCAACGCGGAGCGTTGGCAACCGACGACAACGCCGGAGGGGGTACCTCCCTGCTCGAGCGGAGCCGAGAGCTTGGGGGAGTGCGTGCCAGACCCCGCGACAGCGCCATGATCCGCCGGACAGGCCCTAGGCTCCGGGTGGGGTGGCTCCGTCGATGACGGTTCCGGGCTTCGGCACGTCGAGGTCCGTGAGGTACCGCAGGACCGTGTCCCGCTCGGCACCGCCGTTGAAGATCTTCACGGCGTGGCCCCAGCCCTTCACCTCGACGAGCGCCGCCCGGTCCCCGAGCCGCCGCTGCGCGGAACGCGCCCAGTCCAGCGGCGTCGCGTTGTCGTACCGGGCGCCGATCAGGAGCAGGGGCGTGTCCGTGCGGACCTGCTCCGTCGACGGGCCTTCGGGGGCGGGGAGGCCCTGGCAGAGGTTCGCGTACGACACGGTGTTCGGGGAGTAGCCGAAGCGGGGCGCGGCCTCGTGGGCCGCCCGCCGGTCGGCGAGGTAGGCCGCGGCGTTCGGGGCGCGCAGGCTCAGATCGGCGCAGACGGACAGATCGGCGCCGGGCAGCAGCTTCTCGTCGGGCGGGGCGTCGCCCTCGTCCGTCTCCCACGGCTTCCCGGTGTCCAGGGCGTGAAGGTACTGGGCGGCGGCGGGCCAGGACGGGGTGAGGAGCATCGCGTCGATCGTGCCGTTGAGCTCGGCGAGCGGCACGTCCTTGCCGCCGTTGCGCAGCTTCCCTCCGGCGGCCCGCGCGGCGAGGCCCTCGTACACCCGCCAGGCGTCCCGCTCCCCCAGCTCGCAGTCGCGCGAGCGCTCGCACCACCGGGCGAACTCGCCGAAGGCGCCCTCCAGCGCCTTCGCCCCGGTGACGCCGAAGGCCCGGCGGCCGATCGCGGGGTCCATGACGCCGTCGAGGACGGCGGCGCGCACCCGGTCGCCGTGCATCGCGGCATAGCGCTGGCCGTAGACCGTGCCGTACGAATGACCGTAGAGGGAGATCCGGTCCGCGCCGAGCGCGGCGCGGATGGCGTCCATGTCGCGGCTGACGCTGCTCGCGTCGGTGTGCCCGGTCACCGCTCCGGACGCACGGGCACAGCCTGCGGCCAGGGCGGTGGCGCGCTTCTTCAGCCGCCCGAAGTCGCCGGGCGTCGTGGCGGGCCGCTTGTCCGTGATCATCTCGGCCAGCGGTCCCGCGGGGCACTGGACGGGGCTGCTGAGGCCGGTGCCGCGCGGGTCGAAGCTGACGATGTCGAAGCGGTGTTCGGCGCCGCCCCACTCCTTGGTCTGCGCCACGTTCTGGACACCGGAGTTGCCGGGTCCGCCGGGCAGGAACATCAGGGTGCCGATGCGCTGGTCCTTGCGGGTCGCCTTCCTGCGCACCACCGCGACGTCGAGCTTCTCGCCGCCCGGCGCGGTCCAGTCCACGGGGACGCGGACGGTGCCGCACTCGGCGCCCTTGGGCGCGCCCTCCGTCGCGTCGGCCGGACAGGGCTTCCAGCCGATCCGCTGCTGCCGCTCGGCTCCGCGCTTCTCGGTGCCCTGACTGCCCTGGCCGCCCTGCTCGCCCCGCTCGCCCGACGAGCAGGCCACCAGCGAGAGCAGGGCGGCGCCCGCCGTCACGGCCGCGAGCGTTCCTCGCGTGCGCGTTCGCATCAGCCGCGGGCCTTCATCGCGACGTCCTTGTCCTGCCACGCGTAGAGCGCGCCGTCGACGCGGGCGCCGGACCAGGTGCCGCAGTTCGTGTCGGCCTTCGCCGCGAGGTCCGAGGGGAACCAGTCGGCCTTCAGGCGGGGCTTGCCCTGCGGCTCGCCCTTGGCGCACTGGGCGGGGAACTTTCCGTCGGGCGTCGTGAACTTCATGATCCGGTCGTCGCCGGTGGTCGACATGACGTACGTGATGTCGCTCGCGTCGTCGGGCAGCCAGCGCGGCACGGACTTCCTGTCGCTCTTGGCCGCGGCGCCGTCCTGGTAGGAGGACTTCTCCTGGTGGTCGTCGAAGGGGTTGCTCGAACCGCTGCCGCAGGCCGTCAGCGACACGGCGAGGGCGGCGGCGCCGAGCGCGCAGAGCGTCGTGCGGGCGGCACGAGGGCTGACGTGGGTCGGTCGGTGCATGGTGGTCACGCTCTCCTGGGAGTCGGGGCCCGTGTCGACGGAGCCGGAGTGTCTGCCTCCACGCTCGCCGCCCCGGCCCCTCGCGCGCCTCGCCCGTTCGGTGGATCGCGGGACCCCCGGTCAGGCTTTCGGCTGATCCGCGGCATGCGACCTGATGCGTACATTCGGTACGTGGATGATCACCGCTCCCCGCCCGGCGGTACGCGCACCGCGCCCGGCCCGCACCGCGAAGGCCCCGGCGCCGCCAAGACGCTCCTGTTCGCCGTCCCCGCGGTGTTCCTGTGGCTGCTCGACCTGGTGTCGAGCGAGCCCGACGGCTCCTGGCTGCCCCTGGTCTCCGGGCCGCTGGCCGTCGCCGTGCTGCTCGTGCGGGGCGGTCCCGGTATCGAGGCGCGGGCCGTGGTCGCGGCGCTCGCCTCCGGCGGGCTCACGCTCGCGCTGGCGCTCGGCGGTGTCCCGGTGGGCAGCTGGGGCCTCCTGGAGTCCTTCGCGCTGCTCGCCCTCCTCACGGTCACCACGCGTACGGCGCGGCTGCCCGCCGGGTACGTCCTGTGCGCGCTGCTCGCCCTCGCCGTCGCGGCAGCGCCCGTACGGACCGGCTTCCACTCCGATGCCGAGACCTTCGCGTTCGTGCTCACGGTCGCGGCGGGCGGCGCGCTCGCGCTCGGCGGCTATCTGCGCTCCCTCGACGGCAGGCGGGCGCTCGCGGTGACCTCGACGCAGGAGGAGGAGCGCCGTCGCATCGCCCGCGATCTGCACGACTTCGTCGCCCATCACGTGACGGGGATCGTCGTCCAGGCGCAGGCCGCGCGCGCCGTCCGCGAGACCTCGCCCGAGCAGCTCGAACCGCTGCTCGCCGGGATCGAGAAGGCGGGCACCGAGACGCTGGAGTCGATGCGGCGCCTGGTGCACGTCCTGCGCGCGGAGCCCGGCGCCACGACCCGGCCCGCCGACCTGCTCACCGAGCTGGCCGCCCTTGTGGCGGCCCACGGCGACGCCGCCACCCTGGAGGTCTCGGCGCGGGTCCGTGCCGCCGCGCTCGCGCCCGAGGTGGAGACGTCCGTGCACCGCGTCGTCCAGGAGGCGCTCACCAATGTCACCCGGCACGCACCCGGCGCCGATGACGTCCGGGTGCGCGTGTCGACGGACGCGGGACGCCTGCGCGTCGAGGTCTCCAACGGCCCGTCCCCGCAGGGCCGTGCCAGGGACCGGACGCCGCCGGGCGGCCGCGGTGGACTCGGTCTGATCGGTCTGCGGGAGCGGGTCGAGGCGCTCGGCGGCGACCTGGACGCGGGTCCGCTGCCGGACGGCGGCTGGCGGCTGCGCGTCACGCTGCCCGCCAGGTGAACATCACGCTCAGCTGAACATCACGCTGTGCGGCACGGGCGCCCCGAAGTCCCTCGCGCTGAACGGCGCGAGCGGGGGCCCGAGGGGCTCCTCGCAGCCGTGGTCGGCGTAGACGGTGGCCGTCGTGTCCGTGCCGTTGTCCACGTGCACGGCGCCGGAGACCAGCAGGTAGCACTCGCCGTTCACCGGGTTGTCGGTGCTGAAGTCGTCTCCGTTGACGTTGACGTAGTGCAGCGTGCCGCCCGCGGCGCCTGCGGAGGTCGGCAGGGCGGTGACGAGGGCGAGGGCGCCGAGGACGGCGACGACGGTGCGGGGCAGGCGCATGAGGGTCTCCCTTGGGCTCGGAGGGCGCCCTGCCGTCGGACCGTGTCACCCGGCGGACGGTCGCCCGCCAGGGAGCATGCCACCGGTCACGGGCCCGTGCCGGAGCCGTCCGAGGCGCTCGGTGGTGATCGTGGGGGCGCGTGGAAGTGCCCTCGGCACAGGCCAGGCGCGCATGCACGCCCCGGGCCGTCCTAGTCTTCTCCTCGTGGAAGAAATGCCGCAGAACCACCGCTCCGCGAGCCCGGTGCGCGTGCTCATCGCCGACGACCAGGACATGGTGCGCACCGGGTTCCGGTTGATCCTGTCCGCGCAGCCGGGCATCGAAGTGATCGGTGAGGCGGCCGACGGCGCCGAATGCGTCGAGCTCGCCCGGCGGCTGCGGCCCGACGTGTGTCTGGTCGACGTGCGGATGCCGAAGCTGAACGGCCTGGAGGTGACCCGGCTGCTCGCCGGGCCCGGGGTCGCCGAGCCGCTGCACGTCGTGGTCGTCACCACCTTCGACCAGGACGACTACCTCGACGAGGCGCTGCGCGGCGGCGCCGTCGGGTTCCTGCTGAAGGACGCGGGGCCCGGGCTGCTCGTGGAGGCGGTGCGCGCCGCCGCGAAGGGCGACGCGCTGGTCTCCCCCGCCGTGACGCTGCGGCTCCTGGAACGCATGGCGGACCAGCACGGACCGCACTGCGGCGCGGCGGCTGTCGGGCCCGCGCCCGAGGTGCTCTCGGAGCGCGAACTCGACGTGGCGCGGCGCGTCGCGCGGGGCAGGACCAATCAGGAGATCGCCGACGAGCTGTTCATCTCCCTGGCGACCGTCAAAACGCACCTGGCCAACATCCAGACGAAGTTGGCCGTGCGCAATCGCGTGGAGATCGCCGCGTGGGCCTGGGAGTCGGGCCAGGTCGGGCGGCGCTGAGAGCTCAGCCGACCCGCACCGGCGCACCGTCGCGTGCCGAGGCGTACCCGGCCGCCACGACGCGCAGGGTCCGCAGTCCGCCCTCGCCGTCGGCGACGTCCATGCCGTCCTCGCCGGGGCCGTGCAGGAAGGCGCGCAGCATCCGCTCGTCCAGGTCGACGCCGAACGGCAACTCCGTTCCCCTCCCCCGGCGTTCGCTGAATCCGTGCACCTTCTGGTCGAAGGCGTCCATCTCCAGGGTGGCCCGCTCGCCGACGACGGTGAGTTCAAGGCCGCCCCAGGAGTGGTGGGAGCGCGGATGGGACCAGCTGCAGTCGATGGTGGCCACGGCCCCGTCGGAGTAGGTGACGCTGACCAGGCCGCTGGTCTCGACGTCGACCTCGTCGGCGTACAGGAGGTTGTTGGTCTGTGCGTAGACCTCGACGGGGCGCGCGTCGGCGAAGAGGTCGTCGAGCAGGTCGGCGATGTGCACGGTGTGGTCCATCAGGGCGCCCCCGCCGGAGAGTGCGGGCTCGGCGAACCAGCGGCGCGCACGCGTGGGCATGGCGCCGTTGTTGGCCCCGGCCACCGCGAGGACCCGCCCGGCCTCGCCCGACGCGAGCGCCGCTTTGACGGCGGCGTACGCCGGGCTGAAGCGGACCGGGAAGGCGACCGCGAGACGCACCCCCGCGGCCCGGCAGGCGGCGACCATCGCCTCGCCGTCCTCGACCGACGCGGCGAGCGGCTTCTCGCACAGGACGTCCACGCCGTGCGCGGCGGCCAGTTCGACCAGCGGGCGGTGCCGGGCGTTCTCGGAGCAGACGATCACGGCGTCCGGCTGCCAGGCGAAGACGTCCTCGTACGTGGCGGCGTACGCGACGCCCAGCTCGTCGGCGAGCGGGCGGCCGCGCACCTCGCCGGGCGCGGCGAGGTCCGTGTCCGGGTCGCTGCCGAGCACCTCGATGCCCGGCATGCGTGCGAGCAGCCGCAGGTACGCGGTCGCGTGGACGTGGGCGAACGACAGGACGGCCACCTTCATCGCGCTGCCTCCTCGGTCTGCTCGGTTCGTTCGATCTCGATGACGCGGCCCGTGCGGCTGGACTCCACGGCGGCCTCGGCGATCCGCACCGCCTCCACGCCGTCGTGTGCGCTCACGCGCGGCTCGGGCCCGTCGGGCGCCCAGGACGCGGCGAATTCGCGCAGTTCGGCGAGGTAGGGGCTCTCGGTCATGGGGCTGGACGGGATGCCTTCGTTGGCCGCCCGTACGCCCTGCGCGGTGATCCGGAAGCCGGGCACGGCGGTGGAGTCGTGGTGCAGCAGGCCGTCCGCGCCCGCGATCCGGAACGTCGTACGGAACCGCTGGTCGGGCAGGCCCCACAGGCCGCTGACCTGGCTGACGGCGCCGGAGGCGTGGGTGAGCACGGCGGTCGCCGTGACGACGTCGGCCGGTGTGCCGGTGGCGTGCTCGGCGCCGCGGGTGCGGGCGTGCACGCGGACCACGTCGCCCGCGATCCAGCGGGCGATGTCGATGTCGTGCACCATCAGGTCCATGATGACGCCGCCGGACTGGGCGGGGTCACCGAACCAGGGCGCCCACTGCGGCCGCGCACCGCCGCGCGTGAAGCGCAGCACGGCGAGTTCGCCGAGGTCGCCCCGGAGGACGGCCTCGCGCATCGCCGCGTACGCGGGGAAGTAGCGCACCACGTGTGCGGGGTGGAGCCGGACGCCCGCCGCGTCGGCCGCAGCCGCGATCTCTCCGGCGTCGTGTGCGGTGAGCGCGAGCGGCTTCTCGCACACGACGTGCCGGCCCGCGGCGACGGCGGCGAGGGCGAGTTCCTTGTGGGTGGGGGTGGGGGTGCAGATGTCGACGGCCTCGACGGTGTCGAGCACGTCGTCGAGACCGGCCGCGGTGCGGACGTCGTGCCCGTGTCCGGCGTACTCGGCGGTGAGCTTCTCCGCCGAGCCGTCGACGGTGTACACGCTGACCCGGGCGCCGATCGCCAGCCAGCCGGGCAGATGGGCACGGGCGATGCCGCCCGCGCCGAGCAGTCCGATGTGCAGGGGTGCCATGAGGGCGGGGTGCCTTCCTGTGGGAGGAGTGCGGGCTCAGCTCTTGGATCCTGAGAGGGCGACGCTCTGGACGAAATGCCGCTGGAGGAAGAGGTAGACGAGCAGCATGGGCAGGCTCGCGACGAGCGAACCGGCCATCATCACCGGGTAGTTGGTCTCGAACTGCCCCTCCAGGGAGGTGAGTCCCGCGCTGATCGGCATCTTCTCCGGGTCGGTGTTGACGACCAGCGGCCACAGCAGGTCGTTCCAGGACCACATGGCGGTGATGACGGCGAGCGCGGCGAGCGCGGGCCGGATCAGCGGCAGCATGATGGACCAGAAGATCCGGAAGGATCCCGCGCCGTCGATGCGGGCGGCCTCCTCCAGTTCCTTGGGCAGCGTGAGGAAGAACTGGCGGAGCATGAAGGTGCCGAACGCGCTGAACATGCCGGGCAGGAACAGCGCGGGCGCGGAGTTGAGCAGGCCGAACCGCTGGATGATGTCGTACTGCGGGAGCACGAGCAGCGAGCTCGGCACCATCAGGACGGAGAGGAAGAGCGCGAACAGGACGTTGCGGCCCCGGAACTGCATGCGCGCGAACGCGTAGGCGGCCAGGGAGCAGAACACCAGTTGGCCCAGGGTGCGGCCGACGGTGTTGATGACGCTGTTGGTGAGCATCTCCCGGAAGGGCAGGCCGGTGAAGACGTCGTCGAAACTCCGCCAGTTCCAGTCGTCGGGCAGGAACGTGGGCGGCACCCGGGAGGTCTCCGCGAGGGTCTTGAGCGCGGTGAGCAGTTGCCAGAAGAACGGGAAGACCATCACCAGCGCGCCGAACGAGAGCACGGCGTGGGTGGCGAGGGACCCCGCGGTCACCCGCTTCTTGTTCCTGGGCCGTATCGGCGCCATGTGCTCTTGGGTGTCAGGCATAGTGCACCCACCTCTTCTGGAGCCTGAACTGGAGATAAGTGAGGGCGGCGATGACCACCATGAGCAGGAAGGCGAGCGCGGCGGCCGCGCCCTGCGCGTTCTCGATGAAGGCCCATTTGTAGAAGAGGCCGACGACAGACTGCGTATCGCCGATCGCGGGGTTCTTCTCGCCCATCATGATGTAGATCAGGTCGAAGGTCTGCAGTGAATTGATCATGCAGATGATGGAGGCGAAGAAGAGGGTCGGGCTGAGCAGCGGCAGCGTGATGGTGAAGAACCTGCGCAGCGCCCCCGCCCCGTCGAGTTCCGCGGCTTCGTAGTAGTCCTGCGGAATTCCCTTGATGCCCGCCATGAAGATGATCAAGTAGTAGCCGGTGGTCGACCAGACCATCACCGTGCCGATCGCGTAGACGGCGGTGGACGGGTCGGAGACCCAGTAGTGACGGTCGACGCCGAACCATCCGAGGATTTCGTTGAGGAGTCCGAAGTCGCCGTTGTAGAGCCAGTTCCAGACGAGGCCGACGGCGACGGGAAGCGTCACGAACGGCACGAAGTACAGGGCCCGGTAGACGGAGACGCCGCGCAGTCCGCGCCGGTTCAGGAGGGACGCGACGACGATCGCGATCGGCAGCGCGGTGAGTCCGATGACGCTGTAGATGAGCGTGTTGACGAGCGCCTGCCAGACGGTGACGTCCTGGATCACCCGGGCGTAGTTGTCGGTGCCGATGAACGTGTGGCCGCCGAACGCGCCGAATTCCGTGAAGCTGAAGTAGAAGGTCTGGAGCAGCGGCCAGAAGTAGAAGAGGGCGAAGCCGATGCCGAGCGGTGCGATGAACCAGTAGGCGGCGCGCTGGTTGCGGGAGCCCGGGCGCGGTGCGGCGGCGGAGGCGCGGCGCTCCTTCGCCTTCGCGGCGGCCGTGGCGGGAAAGACACTCATACGGCGCGCTCCTCCTTCAGGGCCCTGTCCATCTGTCCGCCGAGCTTGCGGGCCGCGCTCTCGATGCCGCCCTTTCCGCTGAACGCGGCGCCGAGGATCGGGTATTGGAGGTTCTCCCAGACGGCGGTGTTCTTGGAGCTCGGATACGGGACGGCGTACTTCTGCATCTCGATGAAGTGCTTCAGGTCGAATTCGGGCATCGATGTGAGCCAGGCGTCCTGCGTTCCCGCGTACGAGGAGATGGTGACGCCCTCCCTCGCCTGGATCTCGGCGGCTTCCCTGCCCGCCATGAAGTGGACGAACTGCCAGGCGGCGGCCTTCTTGCGGCTCTTGGCGGAGATGACGTTGGCCAGGCCGTGGATGATGGTGGCCCTGCGGCGCCCCTTGGGCAGGACGGCGATGCCGCCGTGGTCCTTGAGCGCGGGCACGGCGTACATCTGTCCCGCCATCGCGGAGAGGTCGTAGTTCATGGCGACCTTCTCCGACCAGTAGCGCACGCGTCCGACGGACTCGACCATCGCGCTCTGCGGCGGGGACCAGCCCCGGTCGACCATGTCGGTCAGGAAGCGCAGGCCCTCGATGGACCGTTCCTCGCCGAAGCCGGACCGGCCGTCCTTCAGGACGTATCCGTCGGCGCCGCAGACGGCGGGGTAGATCTTGCCCTGCCGGTCCATCTCGGCGGCGAATCCGTGCACGCGCTCGTGCGGGTCGGTGAGTTCGGCCGCCGCGTCGCGCACGTCGTCCCAGGTCCAGCTCTCGTCCGGGTACGTGATGCCCGCCTTGTCGAAGAGCGCCTTGTTGTACCAGAGGCCGATGGTGTCGAAGTCCTTGGGCAGCCCGTACTGCGTGCCCTCGTACGCGTAGAGCTTCACCAGCGCCTCGGGGTGGCTGCCGACGGGCGTCCGGTCGCTCCTGATGTGCCCGGAGAGCGGTTCGAGGACGCCGTTGGCCGCGTACAGCTGGAAGTTGACGGCGTTCATCCAGAACACGTCGGGCGCGGTGCCGCCCCTCATCGACGTCTTCAGGGTGGTCCAGTACGTCGCCCAGGGCGTGAGCTCGATCCGTACGGATATTCGAGGATGCTCCTTGCGGAACGCGGCGATGATCTTCTTCATGCCCGGCACCTGCGCCGGGTCCCACATTCCGTACGTGAGGGTGGTGCCGCCCCCGCCGTCCGTGTCGTCGCCCCCGCCGGAGCAGGCGGCGAGCAAGGGGGCCGCCAACGCCCCGCCGAGCAGAGTCCTTCTGCGCATGCGCGCCTTCGCCTCCTGTGCAGTGGTCGGGCGTCGTCGCGGAGCGCCCCCCGTTCGGGGGCGGCGCTACGACGCCATGTCTCCGAGCAGTTCCTCCTCCACCTGGTCGAGCGCCTTGCGCACGGCGCCGATGGCCACGCCCCGGTCGCCGAGCGGGCTCAGGGCGATGCGCGGGACGTGCAGGGTCATGGGGCGCAGCCGGTCCGCAAGAAGCGGCACCAGATGGCCGCCTACCGGGGTGGCCCCGCCGGTCAGCACGAGCAGTTCCGGGTCGACGGCCAGCGAGATCGCCGCGATGCCCGGGGCTATGCGGTCCGCGAAGTCCGCGACGGCGGCCAGGGCGCGCGGGTCCGCGGCGTCCGCCGCGCGGGCGAGCGCCGCCACTTCGGACTCGCCCGCGCGCAGCGCGCCCGGCCAGCGCAGGGCGTCCTGGGCACCGCTCATGCCGAGCAGCGGCAGCATGCCGAGCTCCCCCGCGCCGCCGCGCCTGCCCCGGTGCAGCCGCCCGTCGATGGTGAGTCCGCAGGAGACGCGGTGTCCTGTGAGCACGCAGACGACGTCGCCGACCAGGGTGGCGGCGCCCTGCCAGCGTTCGGCGAGCACCGCGAGGTTGACGTCGTTCTCGATCAGGGTGGGACCCGTGCCGCCGTCGGGAAGCAGCCGCCCGAGGTCGACGCCCGACCACTCGGGGATCACGACGGAGGTGATGACCCCGGCCGCGTCCACCATGCCGGGCACGCCCACGCAGCGGGCGAGGACCCCGTCGCGCGGCGCGTGGGCGTCGAGGAAGGACTCCATGCCGTCGCGCAGCAGGTCCAGGCGGGCGCTGCCGCTCGACTCGGGCTCCAGGGAGGTGCGCTGGGCAGCGATGACGGTGCCGCCGAGGTCGGCGATGAGCAGCACCATCTTGTGCAGCCCGATGTCGACGCCGAGCACGTGACCGGCCTCCGTACGGAAGCGGAACCGGCGCGCGGGGCGGCCGGGCGGCCGTTCGCCGGACTCCTCGGCGGCCTCCCCGACGAGTCCCCGTTCGGCGAGTTCCTCGACGGCCGCCTCCACCGTCGGCCTGGACAGGCCGGTGTCGGCGGCGAGTTCGGCGAGGGTGCGGGGGCTGCGGCGGTGCAGGGCGCGCAGCACGACGGTGGTGTTGAGCCGCCGCAGCGCGAGCAGATCGTGGCCGCGTGCCCCGTTTCGCATCAGTACTTCACCTCGAATTCGCCACCGGGGCAGCATGGTTGACCCGGTGAACGGGCTTCTTGCCCTGCCGCGCACCGAAATTATTGAGGACCTTTGCATAACTCGTCCGGCCACGGAACCCCCGGGGCAGCGCCGGTGTGAGCGCCGGGCGCACCTTCTGAAACACACCCTTATTCACTCATTCGGGCGACAAATCACCCTGCTGGGCGTAGTGGTGCATGCCCTGGGCATTTTCCGGCCGAGTGCGGATCCCCCGCACGGACACCGGAAGCAACCAGAAGGAAGGGGAGGTTCTCCATGGAGCACGAGGAGATCTACCAACCACCGGCGATGGTGGAGGTCGGCGACTTCGCCGAGCTGACGCGCGGTGAGGCACTGGGTGCGTTCTACGAAGGCGGGTTCCCGCCTTACGAGTGGTACCTCGGCCCCAGCTGATCGAAGCCTCTTCAACGACGGATCTATGACGGGTGACATGCCATGAGTGGTGACGTGTGGTTCGCCGTCCTCCCGGACGGCGCAGCCGGCGTGGCCGCGGCACAGCTCCTGCGCCCCTGGATCACCGACACCGTCACGCACGACTCAGGTCGGCCCTGGCTGCTGGGCAGTTGGCCGCAGGGTCATGTGACGGTGGGAGTGGCAGGGGCGCGGCGAGTTGCGGTGGTCGGACGGTGTCCCGTCACCGCCGACACCCTCTCCGCGCGCATGGGGCGGCTGCGCGGCGTCGGGGACGTGGAGCGCGTCGCCCAAGGGCTGCACGGCAGCTTCCACCTCCTCGCCTCGGCGGAGGGCGCGGTCCTCGCCAGGGGCAGCGCGTCCGGGGTGCGGCGGCTCTTCCACACGCGCGTGGCCGGGGTGACGGTGGCCGCCGACAGGTCGGACCGGCTCGCCGCGCTGACGGGCGCGAGTCCTGACGAACGACTGCTGGCCGCCCATCTGTTGGCCTCTCCCCTCCCCTATCCGCTGGACGACCGCTGCGTCTGGCAGGGCGTGCACGCCCTGCCCTCCTCCGACTCCCTGCTGCTCGACGCGGAAGGGCGTGCCACCACCCGCCGCTGGTGGACCCCTCCCGATCCCGAGCTCGGGTGGCGACAGGGCGTGCCCGCGGTGCGCGACGCGCTGAGCGCCGCGGTGGGCAGCTGCACGGCGGGCGGCGGCACGGTGAGCGCGGACCTGTCGGGCGGCATGGACTCCACCAGCCTGTGCTTCCTCGCGGCGCGGGAGCAGAGCGGGATCCGCTCCACCTTCACCGGGGCGCGCCTCGTCACCATGCGCTGGCGCAGCCTCGACCCGGACAACGACGACGAGGTCTGGGCCGCGCGCGCCGTCAGCCGTCTGCCGGGCGCCGAGCACGTCACACCGCGGCGCGACCAATGGCCGCTCTGGTACAGCGGATTGACGTCCCTCACCGATGCCGCCGCGCCCGCCCTCCCCACCGACGAGCCGGGCCCCTGGGTGCGCGACAGCGCCAGGATGACGGCCCTCGCCGACCTGATGACCGGACGCGGGTCGCGTCTGCACCTGATGGGCGGCGGCGCGGACGAGCTGTTCACCACGCTCCCGCCCCATCTGCACGACCACGTCAGGCGGCACCCGCTGGCCGCCTTCGCCCGCATCCGCACCCAACGCGCCGCACAGCACTGGCCCCTCGGGCAGCTCCTTCGGCAGCTCGCCGACCGCAGGACGTTCGGCCAGTGGCTCACCGCCTGGGCCGACGGGCTCACCGCCCCGGCGCCCGCGTCGGCCGCGGTGGTCCGCGGCGCCCCCTCGACCGCGTGGGGCGTGGACCTGCGCATGCCCCCGTGGGCGACCCCCGACGCGGTCCGCGCCGTGCAGAGCCTGCTCCACGAGGCCGCGGAGACCGCCGACACCGCGGAGCCCCTCGCGGCCGAGCGCGGACAGCACGCGGCGCTCGCCTGCGTACGCACCGGCGGGCGCGGTCTGCGCCAGCTCGACCAGGTGACCTCCGCGCACGGGCTGCCGCACGCCGGTCCCTACCTCGACGACTCGGTGATCGAGGCGGCCCTGTCCGTCCGCGTCTCCGAGCGCAGCACCCCCGGCAGGTACAAACCGGTGCTCGCGGCGGCGATGCGCGACATCGTGCCCGCCGACGTCCTGCGCAGGCAGACCAAGGGCGAGTACAGCACCGACTTCCACACCGGTCTGCGCCGCAACCGCGCCGCGCTGGTCGGCCTCTTCGACGGATCGCGGCTCGCCGATGCCGGTCTGATCGACGAGGCGGCGATCCGCGCGGCCCTGCTCGGAGTGCATCCGACCCCGGAGGCGCTGCGCTCCTTCAGCTCCACCCTGGGCAGCGAGATCTGGCTCCGCTCCTGCCGGGGAAGCACCCGTCCACCGAGCACCGCGATCGCCGAAGGAGCCCCATGAGTCTCATCCTGCGCCCCGACGTCTGTGCGACGGACACCCCGGACGGCATGGTGCTCCTCGACGAAGTCACCGGCAGATACTGGCAGCTCAACGGCACGGCGGCGCTCGTTCTTCGCACCCTGCTCACCGGCGCCGAGCCGCCCGACGCGGCACGCGTGCTGCGCGCGGCCCACCCCCGGCTCACCGCCGAGCGCGCGGACGACGACACGGCGTCGATCACCGGCGCGCTCCTGGCGGCCCGTCTCGTGGTGCCCGCATGAGCCAGCCGATGGTGCCCGTCACCCGCGACAGGCTGCCGCTGCGCCGACGCCCGCCCGTGCTCGTCGCCACGGTCGCCGCCCGGCTCATCGTCCTGCTGAGGCCGCGCCGCGTCCGCCGCGTGCTGACCGCGGTCCGGCGCGGGGCCGCCCCCGCCACCACCGAGCAGGCGCTCGCCGCGCGCCGGGCCGTGGTCGCGGTGAGCGCGCGCTGCGCCGGGGAGGGCTGTCTGCAGCGTTCCGTGGCCACCGCGCTGCTGTGCCGGATGCGGGGGGTCTGGCCCGACTGGTGCACCGGAGTGCGCACCGAGCCGTTCCGCGCCCACGCGTGGGTGGAGGTCGACGGGCTCCCGGTGGGTGAACCGCACCAGTCCACGGCGTACCACCGCATGATGGTGGTGCCGGTCGCACCGACGAAGGAACCTGAACCCGCCGACCGGTGACGGGTACTGACGGCCCGCCATCTCCTGCTTCCGCCCCTCACCGGTCCTGCGCCAGCCGGTAGAGCTCCGCGAAGAGTCCGTCGCGTTCGAGCAGCGTCCGGAAGTCGCCCTCCTCGCGCACGCGCCCCCGGTCGAGTACGACGATGCGGTCCGCGATCCTGGCGTTCTCCAGGCCCTGGGTGACGAAGACGGCCGTCCTGCCCGCGGCGAGCTCCTTGAAGCGACGGATCACCAGGTACTCGGCGCGGGGATCCATCGCCGACGTGGGCTCGTCGAGCATCAGCATGGCAGCGTCGCGATAGAAGGCCCGCGCGACCGCGATCCGCTGCCACTGCCCGCCCGATAGGTCGGTGCCGCCCCAGAGCGAGCCCGCGACCAGCGTGTCCAGGCCGTGCGGGACTCGCTCGATGACGCTGTCCGCGCCCGCCGCCTTCGCGGCGTCCAGGAGCAGCGCGTCGTTCTCGGTGCGCGGCTGGCCGAGATGGATGTTGGCGCGCAGGTCCATCGGCCAGCGGGTGTAGTCCTGGGGCACCAGGCCGACCTTCGCCCACACGCTGTGCGGATCGGCTTCCGCCAGGTCGACCCCGTCCCAGCACACCGTGCCGGTGGAGGCGATGCGGAGCCCGGTGAGCAGGGCGGACAGCGTCGTCTTTCCCGATCCGTTCTCACCGACCAGGGCGATGAGTTCGCCGCGGCGCAGGGTGAGGCTGACGCCGTCGAGCGCCGGGGCCGCGGCGCCGGGATAGGTGTAACTGACGTGCTCCGCGCGGATCTCGGCGGGGCCGCCGTCCGGGACCTCCCTGGATCCGCGGACCGCGCGCAGGGTCCGCGCACGCCGAAGGAAGTCCTGCCAGTCCTCCAGGTACAGGCTCGTACGGAACAGCCTGGCGGTGGCGAGGACCAGCGACGTCAGCGCGCCCGTGGAGGTGCGCACCGCGATGACGGCGGTGGCGGCGAGCGCGAGGTCCATTCGCCCGCTGGCGGCGAGCCAGCCGAGGGCGGCCCAGGTCAGGGCGAGCATCAGACCGCTGACGCAGGCGCCGAGCAGCGTGACGCCGAGGATGCGCGGGGCCGCGCGGCGGTGGGTGGTCATGATCCGTCCGCTGATCTCGGCGTACCAGCCCGCCAGGAACGTCGCCATGGTCGTGGCGCGGACCTCGGCGGCCGTGCGCTGGTGGGTGGCGTAGTGGCGCAGCAGATAGCGCAGATGGCTGTCCGCGATGTTCTGGTGGTCGGCCCGGTGCCGGATGCGGGCGGTGGTGACGGCCGCGGCACCCTTGGGCAGTACGGCGAGCACGAGCAGCGGCAGCAGTACGGGATGGAGCAGCGACAACACCGAGGCGGCGGCGACGATTTGCCCGAGCGCGGAGACCAGCGCCTGCGCGTCGGCGACGAGGTTCTCCGTCGCTTCCGCGCCGCGGCCCGCGGCCTGCAACCGGTCGGCGAAGCCCGGCCTGTCGTACTCCTCCAACTCCACCTGCGGGGCGGCCGCGAGGATCTGCAGATCGGCCTCGGAGGCGACCTCGGGACCGAGTCGCGCGGCGGCCCAGACACCGACGGCGTCGGCACCGGCCCGCACCCCCGCGGCGGCGGCCACCACGACGAGACCGGGCGCGGCCGCCGCGACCCGATCGGCCACCTGGCCGCCCTGGAAGAGCTGGGCCAGTACGCCGGGCAGGGCGGCGAGCGCCACGGCCGACGCGGCGACGACGGCGAGCTGGCAGACCGCGAGCCAGCACATCGCGGGACGGTCGGCGGCCCAGCCGAGGCGGGTGGCGGCGCCGAGCGTGCGGGGCAGCCGCGCGGCCATCCGCCACCAGGAGGCGTGCGCGATGTCCTCGAAGCGCGGATCGTCGCGGTAGCCGACCTGCTGGCGGGGCTCCGCGGACGAGGAGGGCGAAGAAGGCGAGGGCTGCGTCACCCGCCCATCCTGGTGGGACAACCACCGCTTCAGGGGGCGAAGTTGCCGGATTCGCCCACACGGTGCACGGCCGACGACACCGCCCCGTCCGGACCGACACCGCACCGTGGCCCGCCGGTTGACATGCGTGACGGCTCTGTGAAGATCCAGGTGGGGGTACGTGCGACCGTCGCGACCGCATGGGGCAGGATGACGTCCGCGTCGGACCGGGCCCTCGTTCCGGCGTGACCGCACTCCCCGGAATCGAGCAGGTATCACAAGGTGACGACACATCACATAGCCCGCGTTCACCCGCATTCACCGCGTACGACGGGAGCAAGCCGATGACCCGCGCGCTCACCCTGCACGACTGGATCGTGGCCGCCATCGCCGTGTTCGCGGGAGTCGCGGCGGGCCTGCTGCTGCGCACCACCCTGCGGTGGCTCGGCGAGCGGGCCAGCAGGACCCGCTGGAGCGGCGACGACGTCATCGTCGACGCGCTGCGCACGCTCGTGCCCTGCGCGGCCATCACCGCGGGCCTCGCCGCGGCGGCGGAGGCGCTGCCCCTCACGCACCGCACCGGGCGCAACGTCACCATGACGCTGACCGCGCTGCTGATCCTGGCGGCGACGCTCACGGCGGCCCGGATCGTCACCGGCCTGGTCAGGAGCGTGGCGCAGTCCCGCTCCGGGGTCGCGGGGTCGGCCACCATCTTCGTGAACATCACGCGGGTCGTGGTGCTCGCGATGGGCTTCCTCGTCGTCCTGCAGACCCTCGGCATCTCCATCGCGCCGCTGCTCACCGCGCTCGGCGTGGGCGGTCTCGCCGTCGCCCTCGCACTCCAGGACACCCTCGCCAACCTCTTCGCCGGTGTGCACATCCTCGCCGCGAAGACGGTGCAGCCCGGCGACTACATCCGGCTCAGCAGCGGCGAGGAGGGCTACGTCGTCGACATCAACTGGCGCAACACCACGGTGCGTCAGCTCTCCAACAACCTCGTGATCATCCCCAACGCCAAGCTGGCGGGCACCAACATGACGAACTTCAGTCGCCCCGAGCAGGAGCTGTCGATCATGGTGCAGGTCGGGGTCAGCTACGACAGCGACCTGGAGCACGTCGAGCGGGTCACCACCGAGGTGGTGGACGAGGTGATGACCGACATCACGGGCGCCATGCCCGACCACGAGGCGGCCATCCGCTTCCACACCTTCGGCGACTCGCGGATCAGCTTCACGGTGATCCTGGGCGTCGGCGAGTTCAGCGACCAGTACCGGATCAAGCACGAGTTCATCAAGCGCCTGCACCAGCGCTACCGGGCCGAGGGCATCCGGGTGCCCGCCCCCGCGCGCACCGTCACCGTCCAGCAGGGCGAGCTGCCCCCGCCGCTCGGCATCCCGCACCAGCGCGACGTCTCCTCGGCGCCCCGGGTGCACTGAGCCGACCGGCCGCGCGTGGGGTGGCGGGGCCCGCACCCGCGTGATCCACTCGCGGGCATGGGGCACGACCACGGCCCGTCCGCGGCGACGGCGGGCGGCACGCTCAGCGGGACGTACCGCAACCGGCTGCTCTGGACCATCGGGATCAGCGCCACGATCACCGTCATCCAGGTGGTCGGCGCGCTCCTGTCCGGCAGCCTCGCGCTGCTCGCCGACGCCGCGCACAGCCTGACCGACGCGGTGGGCGTCTCCCTCGCCCTGGGCGCCATCACGCTGGCCCAGCGTGCGCCGACGCCCCGGCGCACGTTCGGCTTCTTCCGGGTGGAGATCTTCTCCGCCGTACTGAACGCGCTGCTGCTCGTCGCCATCTTCGTCTGGGTCCTGTGGTCGGCCATCGGCCGCTTCAGCGAACCGGTGGAGGTCAAGGGCGGCCTGATGTTCGTGGTCGCGGTGGGCGGGCTGCTCGCCAATCTGGTGGGCCTGTGGCTGCTGCGGGACGCCAAGGAGAAGAGCCTCAATCTGCGCGGCGCCTATCTGGAGGTCCTCGGGGACGCGCTCGGCTCGGTCGCGGTGATCGTGGGCGGCCTGATCATCCTGCTCACGGGCTGGCAAGCCGCCGACCCGATCGCCTCGATCGTCATCGGCCTGCTGATCGTGCCGCGCGCCTACGGGCTGCTCAGGGACTCCTTGCACGTACTCATGGAGGCGACCCCGCAGGACATGGACCTCGGCGAGGTCCGCGACCACCTCCTGGCGGAGCCGGGCGTCGTCGCCGTGCACGATCTGCACGGCTGGACCGTCACCTCGGGGATGCCGGTCCTCACCGCGCACGTCGTGGTCACCTAAGCGGCCCTCACGAGCGGGTACGGCGCGCTCCTCGGGCGGCTACAACGGTGCGTCGGCGATCACTTCGACGTCGCGCACTCCACGATCCAGCTGGAGCCGGAGGGGCACGGCGAGGACGGCGGGGCGCTGCACACGTAGGCCCGCCCCGCGACGGCCCGCCGGAGGACTACCGCTCCGCCCCGAAAGCCCGCGCCACCGCGTCCCGCACCGCCGCTTCGCCGGGCGCGACGACACCCCGCTCGGCGGCCAGCTCCGCGAGGGACGTCATCGCCACATCGGGCAGTCCGCACGCCGTGAAGCGGGTGAACTCGTCCAGGTCGGAGGAGACGTTGAGCGCGAAGCCGTGGCTGGTGACGCCGCCCCTGATCCGCATGCCGATCGACGCGAGCTTGTCGTGGCGCGGCGTCCACACGCCGACGAGGCTCTGCGCGCCTGCCGGGGTGTCCCTGCGCAGGGTCGCGAAGCCGAGCGATCCGACCGCTTCGATCAGGGCGTTCTCGACCCACCGCACGATGTCACCGGGACCGCGCTCACGCAGGTTGAGGACGAGGTAGCCGACCAGCTGCCCCGGCCCGTGATAGGTGGCCCGGCCGCCGCGGTCGACCTCCACAAGGGGGATCGGGGAATCGGCGCGCGGCAGTTCGTCGGCCGGGGTCCGGGTGCCGTACGTGATGACCGGCGGATGCGTGAGGAGGACGAGGCGGTCGCCGATGGTCCCCGCGCGACGCCGCTCGACCCAGCCGCGCATGTCCTCCATGGCGTCGAGGTACGGAACCTCCCCCAGATCGACCCGCTCCAGCTCCCGCGCACCCACTCGTGTCCTCCTCGGCCCCGGTCCCCTGTCCGCCCTTCCGTACGGCCAACCTCGGGCCCCTGCGGGGAATTCCGGAGCCTGGGGCACGACGGCAGCAGTAGTGCCGACCGTGGCAGCAGCGGCGGCCGTGACCGCGTCGGAAAACTTTTCTCGGCGGCCTGTCACATTCCCGTCCCCCCGCGGGTCAGGGAGACGAGGGAGCAAGAAGCCCCCCCCGCCGGAGCGGCCCCCGCACCGGCATCCATCCGATGAGGAGCCACTCTGATGTCCACCGCCTACGTCGTCGTCACGATCGTCGCCGCCGCCATGACCGCCTTCTCCGCCGGGTCCGCCTTCCTGCGCGCCGCCTGGGTCGTCAAGCCCATCCAGGACTACGGCATCCCGGACTCGTGGCTGCCCTGGCTCGGCGCGGCCAAGGCGGCCGGGGCCGCGGGCCTGCTGGTCGGGCTCGCGGTGCCCGCGATCGGCATCGCCGCGGGGATCGGGCTCGTGCTGTACTTCACCGGCGCGGTGATCACCGTGGTCCGCGCCCGCTGGTACTCGCACATCCCCTTCCCGCTGGTCTACGCCGCCCCGATCGTCGGCGCGCTGGCCCTGGGCCTCGCCGCCTGACGGCTCCGCGCCGACGACGACATGCCCTGCCCCCAATTGCCGCATATCGTTCATTGGGTCACTAGAGCCACACAAGCCTCACAAGGCCGTGCAGGACACCCCCGTCCCGGAAGGGCCCTCATGCACCGCTCACTGACCTCCTCCACGCTGGCCGAGCTGCGGCGGCCGCGCCCGTATCCCGCCGTCACGGTCGTCCTGCCGACGCACCGCAGGGAACCGGACAACGCACAGGACCCGGTACGCCTGCGCAACCTCCTGGCCGAGGCCAAGGAGCGCCTGCGCGCCGACCCCGCCGTCACCGCCGAGCGCGCGGCCGACGTCTCGGGCCGGCTCGACAAGGCGCTGGAGGAGGTGGACCTGGTGCACGCCGAGGACGGCCTCGTCGTCCTCGCGGCGCCCGGGGAACACCAGGTGTGGTCCCTGGCCAGGTCGGTACCCGCGCGCGTCGTGCTCGCGGACACGTTCCTGACCCGCAACCTCGTGGCGGCCCGGGCCGCCGAGCGCCCGTACTGGGTGCTCGCCGTCTCCGCGGACCGCGTCACCCTCTGGAGCGGCACGCCCGAGCGCGTCACCGAGCACCAGGCGGACGGCTTCCCGCTGACGCGCGACCTGGAGGACCCCGACGCCCAGCGCAAGGAACGGATCGGCGACCTGCCGAGCACCTTCCAGGACGAGCAGACCCGCACGTTCCTGCGCGAGGCCGACCAGGCGCTCACGGCCGTGCTCCGGGCCGAGCCGAGAGCGCTGTTCGTGGCGGGCGAGGCGGCGGCGCTCTCGCTCCTCGACGACGTCGGCTCGGCGGCCGACGGGGCCACGCCGATCCGTCACGGCGGTCTGGCGCAAGGCCCCGCGAACGCGGTCCACGAGGCGGTCCGACCCGCGCTGGCCCAGCGCGCCGAGGCCGAACAGGCCGCCGCGCTCAAGGAGTTGGACGGCGCCCAGGGCCGCAAGCAGTACGCGGCCGGACTCGACGAGGTCTGGCAGAACGCGATGACCGACCGGGTCGGCCTGCTCGCCGTGGAGGACAGCTACCGGGCGACCGTGCGCGACCACGGCGGCCACCTCGTCCCCGCGGAGAGCGGTGACCTGGACGCGCGCGACGACATCGTGGACGAGATCGTCGAACGCGCCCTGGACGGCGGGGCCGAGGTGCGCTTCCTGACCGAGGGGGCGCTCGCGGACCGGGGCAGGATCGCCGCGGTCCTGCGGTACTGAGGCTCTCCGTACGCCTGCCCCCTGGAGCCGACCCTGGAGCCGACGGCCGCCCGAGCGGCCAGCCCCCTCTATCGGTGCACCGCCCACACGAAGAGGGCGACGAGAGCCGAACCGCTCGCTGCGGCCGCGCCCCTGACTCCCGCGAACAGAGCCTCACGTGCGAGACGCCTGATCGCTCGGCTGCCCTTGTCGTTCATGTTCCTCGTCCCGTCCTCGAGCCTTCGGTTGGCAGGCACGAGACTGGACGGCGCCGAGCCCCGTGCGTACGAATCCCGGGCGGGCCGGGCAGTTGCCTCCTACGCTGCGGGTGACGGGTGCCCCGGATGCGTGCCCGGTCCGGGCACCGGGCACGCATCCGGGCGAGCGCTCAGCACGGGAGGACGGGGCGGGGTGGAGGGTCGAGGGCACGACCTCTACGCGGAGTTGCGCGGCTTGGAGCGCCGGGCCCGGGCTCGCCGTGCCGCCCTCGGCCTGCCGTGGTCCCGCCGGGAGGCGCAGAAGGAACTCGCCCGCCGCAACGTCCAGTTGGACGGCCGCCGCATCAGCGACTGGCTCCCCGAGGACCCCCTGGACGCCTCAGCTCCTCGGCTCGCCGGCGAGGCGAAGGTCTGGGCGCTGGTACAGCTCTGGGCGAAGTGGGCCGAGGAGGCTCCTCCCCCGCGCCGGTTCATCGCGGGCCTGATCGAGGCCGCCCAGCCCGTCCGTCACGTCGCCGCTCCCGCCACGGCGGCGCTACCGGCCCACCTCATGTCCTTGTTCGAGGAGCAGGCGGAGCGCGGGGAGGTCTGGCCGTACGCCATCCACAGCGGCACCGGCGCTCGCCGCTCCTTGTCAGCCGTGTACATCCGTCAGGCCCTCACGCCACGCGGGCGGTCCGGGTCCCGCGAGGAGGCCGCGAGCACCGTCGAGGAGTTCCTGTCCTCGTCGGACGCGCGTCATCTGTTCATCGAGGCAGGGCCGGGCAGCGGAAAGTCGACCATGATGGCCCGCTTGGCAGGCCACCTCTCACGCCGCCTCCTGGACGGCGGGGCCGGAGCCGGGACCGGGACCGGGCAGAACGGTCAACTCCCGCTCTGGGCCACCGCCGCGCAGCTGGCCTCGGACGCCGACGGCGTCGACCAAGCGCTCACGAAGATGCTCTTCCGTGGGGCCCAGCCGCCCGAGGACCAGAACCGGCGCTTCACGGCCATGCTCGAAGAGATCGAGACCGGGCTTCCGCCCGGCCACACCTGGCTGCTCCTTGTCGACGGCCTCGACGAGGTCCCCACCCAGCAGGAACGGGCCCGCCTGGCCCGGCATCTGGCCACCCTCGCGACGAGCCAGGCCGGATCGTCCGGCCGGATGCGGATCGTGCTCACCTGCCGCCCGCTCCACCGGGTCGAGCGCGCGTACTTCACCGACGCCGGATTCCAGCATTGCCGGGTGGCCCCCTTCGACCGGGCCCAGTTGGAGGAGTTCGCCCTGCGGTGGTTCGGTGAGGACGAGCCGGGGCGCGCGCAGGCCGCCCGTTATCTGCACCAGGTCGACGAGGCCCGCCTCGAAGAGGTGACGGCCGTCCCCCTGCTCGCCGCGGTGGCAGCGGCCGTGTTCGAGGCGTGGCCGGAGAAGGGGCTCCCCCACAACCACCACGCGCTGCTCGAGCAGTACCGCGCGTACCTGACGGGCGCGAAGGCCCACCAGCGCGAGGGGCTCTTCCGCCAACTCGTCACGAACGCGGGGCACGACCAAGAAGCGTTGCGGGCCGTCGAGTTCCTGCGGAACCACCTGGAGGAGCTGCTGCGGCACGCGGCCATCGAAGCAGTCACCCAGGCGTCCCCTGACCTCCGCGCAAGCGCGCTCGACTGGCTGAGCGGACGGGTCGGAGCGCGCGCACGGACGGTCATTCCCGGGTGGGGCGAGCAGGTGGCCTCGCTGATGACCACGAGCGGTTTGATCGTGGACAGCGAGGGCTCGCTGGCCTTCCTGCACGCGAGCTTCGCCGAGCATCTGGCGGCGGAGGCAGCGGCACTCTCGCTGCCGAGCCGCTTCGACGGAGCGTCACGGCAGTGGCAGGACTTCACCCATGACGCCGCGCGGCTCGGCGGGCCCAAGGCCCGGCCCGCTCGGGCGGCGCTGCTGCACTACGCACACCGCCATCCACGGGACGCCCTCGAAATCTTGGACTGGCTGCAACGGGGCCGGAGCGAGGAGCACCATTTCCTCGCCGGATTCCTGCTGGCCAAGGGCAGCCCCCACACGGCCGACCACCTCGACACGTACCTCGCGAAGCTCCCCGATCTGTCCGCCCCGAGCTGGCAGTTGACGCAACACATGTCGGATCCCCGAGTGACCCGCGCGCTCAGGTCCTACGCCGAGACCTCTCCCGAGGAACAGGTCCGCCAGTCGGCTCTCGAAGCGCTGGCGGTCCACGACCCCGCCGCAGCACGGATGATCGCCGACCGCCGGCAGCCGACCGCCGCGTACGACGGGCCGGAACGCGTCGACCGGTGGGACGCGGAGCCATCAACTGTCGAGGACTCCTGGCTCGTCGCATCGGCACCGGTCATCCAGGCGCTGCTGGACACTCTCGGCGACGACACGCGGCATGACCTCGGCGAGTACGACCACCTCGTCTGCATGCTGATCTGCTCGGGCCCGGACGCCCTGGACAGCCTCATCCCCCGATCGATGCTGGTCCAGGCCCTTCAACGGGACCTGCCGAGCTGGGCGGAGCACGCCGAGGACCACTTGCTGCACATCATGAACTCCACCGCGCACACGCCCGAGGCCCGTATCGACGCGGCCGAGTTCCTCCTCGAGTTCGGCGGGGACCACCAGCCGCGCATCGCCGCGGTCCTGGGGTTCCTCGCGTCGGATCCGGAGCTGTCGATCGACAACCGCTGGGCAGCGGCCGAAGCCCTCGCCGAACTCGGCGCTCCCCATCGCGCACAGGCACGCCAGTTCGTCCACCAGATGGCCACCGACCCCACCACCCCCGCCTACCAACGCTACGAGCTCACGGCGTACCTCGCCGGGACCGAGGCGCCAACGCCCCGACTCGACGCGTCCGGTTCGGGTCCTCTTCCGGGGCGCTGAGGGGGCCCGGGCTCGAAGTAGCCCCGGAGTCGGGCGTCGCCGCCACGAAGGAGGCGCCGATCTCCACCATCCGCTCGGCCGCGTAGGCCGGGTCGAGCAGGGATTCAGGGGTGTGGATGCCCGGCGATGCGGCTTCGCCCCGCAGTCCGAGCTGCCGTTCGACACCGAGGGCGATGCCGAGTGCGGTCAGGGGGCGCTGTCCTGCCGGGTGGACGAGGTAACGGCTGGTGCTGAGCGGCGCACCCGCTGGGTCCACTCCTTCGAGGTCGATCCGGATCTCGCTGGACGGGGAGTCACCGCGGCGCCGGGCCTCGGATTCGCCGACGGCCATGTCGAACCGGACGTTCGGTGCGCCGGTCGCGAGGGCGAGGCTCGGTACGTCGAGGATGGCGATGCTCTGTCCCGGCACGACCACACCGTCGGTACGGGGCACATCCGCCTGAGCCTCGGGGCCGTTGGCCCAGGTGAAGACGCCGTCACGGCGCACCGTCCCCGCCGTGGTCGCGGTGGCCCACCGCTCCAGGTCCGCCGCGCCCGCGGGGCCACCGGTGTCCAACTCGTCCAGTACGGCGCCGATCCGGATGGTGTCGACCCGGTGGAAATCGCGGGCCATGCGCAGGGCCGCGAGGACGACGGTACCGGCGCAGAAGTGGCTGGCCACCAGGATCGACGAGGCGCTTGCCCGCTGCGCGCCCGCGATGACTTCCGGCGCGATCTCCACCAGGCCACTGGAGATGCTGAGGTAGGGCAAGCCGTGGTCCTGCGCGTAGCGCAGTCCGTTCAGACGGTCGTCCCACAACGCGGCGACCACCGCCGAGTAGCCATGCTCGGCCGGGAGTCCGAGATCTCCGCGCCGCAGGTCAACGGTCACAGCCGAGGCGACGCCGAGCTCGTCGGCCACCCGCTGTGTGCGGTCGATGTCGCGACCCGCGATCGTCAGTGGCAGCTCCGGGTGCCACTGACGCAGGAGAGCGGCGGTCCCCGAGCCCGCCTGCCCCGAACCACCCAAGATCAGTACCGGTTTTGCCTGTTCCACCATGGGTCCCCCCGCATCCGTGAAGCTACATTTTGTAGCCTACGTTTTGTAACATAGCCTGGAGCGCGACACAACGGAGGACCAGCACCCGTGCCGCGCCACCGACGGAGGACCATGGCCACCACCTCGCCCCGCCTGTCCAAGCAGGCCAGACGGGAGCAGTTGCTCGACACCGCCGTGGCGATCGTGCGCACCCAGGGCACCGACGGCCTGACTCTGGTCACCCTCGCGGAGGCGGCAGGCGTGAGCAGGCCGATCGTGTACGACCACTTCGGCACGCGCCCCGGCCTGCTGCTCGCGCTCTACCAACGCCTCGACGACCGTCACCGCGCCGCGATCGCAGAGGCGTTGCGGGAGGCCGCCCCCACCGCTGACGAGGTCGCCCGCGTCATCAGCACCGCGTACTTCGCCTGCGCCACGGACATGCCGGAACTCAGCGCCGTTTCCGCCGCGTTGAAGGGGAATCCGGAGATGGAGGCGGTCCAGCGCGAGATGCTCGACGGCTACACCGACCTGATGGCCGCCGCGCTGCTGCCCCACTCCGGCCTCACGCCCGGCGCCCTCCGGCTGCGGTGCGTCGCGTTGCTGGGCGCGGCCGAAGCCATCGCCGCCGAGCTGAACCAAGGACGGGCATCCACCGACGACGCGGTCACCGCGCTGACCGGCCTGATCGTGGGCGGTCTCACATAACGCGGTGTCGGTCATTTCCACGCGACGGCCACGACCACCGCGGCCGCCGTGACCGTGGCCACCGCGTAGAAGGCCCAGGCCGCTCTGGTGCGCATCCCTATCAGCGCGACGAGTGCCACCAGGACGTCGAGGGCCAGCTTCACGCCCATCTTCGCGTGCGACACCGGCAGTTCGAGGGCGAGACGGGTCCAGATGAGGCCGACTCCGGTGACCAGCTGTACGACCGCGCTGGACACCATGTAGCCCTCGGTTACGGGGTCCTTGCCGCGCAGCTGGTAGAAGACGCCGCCCTTGATCGAGGTCTTCTGAACCCGAGACGAGGCAGCGGCCGAGCGCGTGACATTCCGGCGCCGAGAACAACGGCCAGCCGGGTGCGCAAAACCTGCCGAACAAACCAAAAGGTGACTAACCGACAAGCTTGCAACCCTAACGAGTGATCAATCGTTTCCTGCACCCCTCTGCGACGTTCACACGGCGGAACTCAGGCAGTACCGCAGTACCTCTCGCAGCGAGGAAACAGGAGCCCAGGCATGGGGCAGGCGGAGGAAAGCACGGCGGAGTCGGCCCTTCCCGAGGAGTTGGTGGCCCTGTTGACCGGCCACTTCAACGTCAAGGTGGACGCCGGTGAGCTCTCCGACAGAACGACCTTCGAGAGTCTCGACCTTGACTCGCTATCGCTGATGGAGTTGGTAGTGGCGGCGGAGGAGGAGTACGGGATCGTCCTGCCCGAGAACGCCTTGGACCTTCGCCCGTCCTCGACCCTGGGCGAGGCAGCTCGGGCGTTCGAGCATGCACGCTGAGATCGCGGTCACCGGACTGGGGTTGGTGACTCCGGCCGGGCATACGACGGAGGCGAACTGGGCGGCCTTGTGCCGGGGGCGCTCGCTGGCCGCGAGGGACCCCGAACTGGCGGGCCTGCCCGTCGACTTCTCCTGCCAGGTGACGGACTTCGACGCCGAGAAGGAACTCGGTCGGGCGTCGGCGCGACGCGGGGACCGCTTCATCCAGTTCGCTCTCGTCGCCGCCCGGCGGGCCGTCGCAGACGCGCACCTCGATCGTCGTACCTGGGAAGCGGAGCGGGTCGGTGTCGTGCTGGGCGTGGGATCGAACAGTCTGAGTACGTACGTCACCGAGTTCGGCCACCTCGGCGCAGGACGGCCGGAGCGGGTCTCGCCGCTCGCACTCCCGCGCAGCGTTCCGAGCATGGCCGCGGGGGAGGTCGCCATCGACCTGGGCGTACGCGGCCCCAACTTCACCACCGCCAGCGCCTGCGCGTCGGGCGCCACCGCGATCGGAGTGGCCCGGGACCTGCTGCGATCCGGTACCTGCGACATCGTGCTGGCGGGCGGGAGCGAGTCGGCTCGCTCGCGCATGACGGCCACGTGCTTCACGCGGATGCGGGCACTGTCCCGGCGCAGGGCTGAACCGGACCTGGCCAGTCGGCCGTTCGACGCGCGACGTGACGGCTTCGTCCTGGGCGAGGGCGCAGGCGTCCTCGTCCTCGAACGCGCAGGCGCGGCTCGGGCCCGCCGGGCTCCCGTCCTGGCGCTGCTGCGGGGCTACGGTGCCGGCGCCGACGCGCACCATCCCCTCGCCCCGCACCCACAGGGCGACGGCGCGGTCCGCGCCATTCACGCCGCTCTCGCCGACGCCGGGTGCGGGCCGAGGGACGTCGGCCTCGTCAACGCGCACGGCACCTCCACCCCGCTGAACGACGCGGCCGAGGCACGAGCCCTCGTCCGCGTCTTCGGTGACGAGGGGCCGCCGGTCACCGCGTCCAAGGGCGTTGTCGGGCACGCGCTGGGGGCGGCCGGGGCGATTCAGGCGGCGTACACGGTCCTCGCGCTGCGCCATGGGGCCGTCCCGCCGGTGGCGAACTTCGAGGGCCAGGACGGGGACGACAAGCTGGACGTCGTGGCCGGGCGTCCCCGCTCCACGCGCGGTGACGCGGGGATCAGTTGCTCCTTCGGCTTCGGCGGCCAGAACGCCGTTCTGCTGTTCACGGCTTCCTGACGGGAGCCGGTGTTCACGGCTTCCTGACGGGAGCCGGTGTTCACGGCTTCCTGACGGGAGCCGGACGCAACGTCTGGAACGGAGGCACGTGGATGGATGCGGTGCGGCGCCGGGCCTGGTGGGTGGTGGTGAGCGCCCTGCTGGCGGCGGTGTGCGCGGGGGTGCTGGCCCCGGTCGCCTTCTCGGCGCTGAGCACGGGCGGCGCCGTCGCGACGGACACGGAGGCGATGCGCGCCAGACGGCAGGCAGAGCGGCTCGGCGTACCCTCGCCCGATCTGCTCCTGGCCGTTTCCCAGCGCACCGGCGTCGCACGGCCCGGCGACGGTGAACACGGGGCCGCCGTCCGGGACGGCACCACAGCGATCACGGCCAAGTTGGCCGGGCAGCGCGACGTCAAGACCGTGTGGTCGGCACAGACCACCGGTGACCCGTGGCTGCGCTCCGAGGACGGACGGACTCTGCTGGTCGCCGTGCGGCTGAAGGGGACGGACAAGGAACGCAAACAGGTGGCGCCCGGTGTGGTGGCGGCGGCCCGCTCGGCCGCCCCGGGGATGCGGGTGGAACCCAGCGGCGAGGTGTGGGCCAACCGGGAGATCGACGAGACCATCGAGCGCGATCTGAGCCGGGCCGAACTGCTGGCCGCGCCGGTGCTCTTCGTCGTCCTGGTCTTCGCCTACGGGTCCGTGGTGTCCGCGCTGCTGCCCGTGGTCGTGGCCGCGCTGGCCATCGGCTGCACCATCCCGGTCCTGGGCCTGCTGGCGCAGGTGGCCGACGTGTCACGGGTCGCGGTGAACGCCGCCTCGGCGATCGGTTTCGGCCTGGCCGTCGACTACAGCCTCTTCGTGCTGGCCCGCGTACGGGAGGAGACCTCGCGGGGCGCGGACCTTCACACGGCGCTGGCGGCCGCCCGCCGCTCCAGTGGCCGTTCGGTCGCCTTCTCCGCCGCCGCCGTCACCGTATGCCTCGCCACCGCCTTGGTGGTGCCGGTGCCGATGCTGCGCGCGCTGTCCCTGGCGGGCATGATCGTCACCGTGCTGGCGGCGCTGGTCGCCCTGACCGTGCTGCCCGCCTGTCTGCGGCTGCTCGGCTCCCGGGCCCAGGCAGGGGACCCGCTGGCGCGGTGGCGGCGTGCCCGTACCGGTGACGGAAGTCGCTTCTGGCACCGCACGGCGTCCGCGGTCACCGCACGGCCCTTCTTGGCGGGCGGCCTGGCGGTACTGCTGCTGGCCCTGCTGGCCCTGCCCTTCACCCGCGCTCAACTCGGCATCGTGGACGAACGCACGCTGCCTTCGTCGGCTCCGGCTGCCGCAGCGGCCGAGCGTGTGCGCGCCGAGTTCACCGCGCCACCGGAGCGGCTGCTCAACGTGGTCGTCACCGGGCCGCGGGCGACGGACGGTGCACCGGCGTACGGCGACCGACTCGCCCGTGTTCCGGGCATCACTGGTGTCCGCGTCGTGCGCGTGGATCCGTCCGGTGAGGCCCTCGTGCTGCTGGCGGCCACGTCCGCCGCCCCCGGCACGCCGGAGGCGGACACCGTGGTGGGCGAGGTACGACGAACTCCCGCCCCGGGGAGCGTGGTGGTGGGCGGGCGAGCCGCGGAGACCGTCGACACGGCGGACGCCGTCCTCGGTGCCCTTCCGTGGTGCCTGTCTCTGCTGGCTGTGGGGCTCCTGACTCTCCTTGGTGCCTTCACTCGTTCTCTCGTTGCCCCCTTCAAAGCTCTGATCGTGGCCGCCGCCAGCCTCGGGGCGAGCCTCGGCGCGCTCGTCGTTCTCTTCCAGGACGGCCACGGCGGCGCCGTGTTCGGCCACTTCACGGCGACGGGAACGCTGGACGCCTCGACGCTGCTGTTCGTCCTGTTCATCGCGCTCGCCCTGTCGGTGGACTACGAGGTCTTCCTGCTCGGCCGCATCCGGGAGGAGTACGACCGCTGCGGAGACAACCGCACCTCGATCATCGAGGGCGTCGCCCGCACCGGCCGACTGATGACGTCCGCTGCGGCCGCCGTGGCGATTTCGACCGCGGCCATGGCCACCTCCGACGTCGCCCTGCTCAAGTTCATCGGCATCGGCGTCGCGCTCGGCGCGCTCGTGGACGCCGTCCTGGTGCGGGGAGTTCTGGTGCCCGCCACCATGGCGGCCCTCGGTCCGGCGAACTGGTGGACTCCGGCCCGTATCAGGACCCCGTTGTTGATCACTACACCTGTGAAGGAAGACGGAAGCTGATGTCGATGGCTCAGGCGACACATGACCGCAGTCGGCCGTCGGCGGCCACCGGCCCACGAGTGGCGGCGATCCGGACGGCGTTCCCGCCGTATCAATACCGGCAGGAAGAGATCCTGGCTGCCCTGGCCCGCACGACGCTGCTGGAGTCCGAGGTGGGCGCTCTGGTACTCCGCAAGATCCACGCCAGCTCGGGTGTGGAGACCCGCTCGCTCTCCCTGCCGCTGGAGAAGCTCGTCGATCTCGCCCGCCGGGAGGACTTCACCGAGCAGAACCGCATCTGGCTCGACACCGCCATGGACCTGGGGGAACAGGCGCTGATCGGCGCGCTGCGCACCGCGGGCGTCCAGCCGGAGGAGGTCGACGCGGTGATCAGCACCACCGTCACCGGCCTTGCCGTACCGTCACTGGAGGCTCGGCTCGCCCACCGGGTCGGGCTACGACCGGACGTCAAACGCATCCCGCTGTTCGGCAGCGGCTGCGCCGGAGGCGCCGCAGGTCTGGCCCGGCTCCACGACTACCTACGGGCCCACCCCGGCCAAGTGGCCGTCCTTCTCGCCGTGGAACTGTGCACCCTGGCGCACCAGGTCAAGGACGGCTCCGTGGCGAACATCGTCGCCGGCAGCCTCTTCGGGGACGGCGCGGCCGCCGTCGTGGCCTTCGGGGCCCAGCGGGACGGCTGCCCCGCCGGGCCTGAACTGGTGGACACCCACAGCCTGCTGGTCCCCGGCACCGAGGACGTCCTCGGCTGGGACATCGGCTCCCACGGCTTCCGGATCCTGCTGTCGCCCGAGGTCCCCGCGCTCACGGAGAAGCACTTGCCCACGGCCGTCCAAGGACTTCTCTCGCGGCACGCGCTGTCGCCGCACGAGATCGCGAGCTGGATCATCCACGGCGGTGGACCGAAGGTCTTCACCGCTGTGCAGCAGGCCCTGGACGTGCCGCCTGCCGCCTTGCGGCTCACCCGGCGCTCCGTGGCCGAGCGGGGCAACCTCTCGTCCGTCTCCGTACTGGACGTCCTGCACGCGGCCATGGAATCACCGCCCCCCGCGAACGCCCCCGGCCTGGTCGCCGCCATGGGGCCGGGGTTCGCCATCGAACTGGTCCTCCTCCGCTGGTAGGGGCCGCCCGCCGCTACCGAAACCTGCCGAGCACTTGTAAGAAAGGTGTCACGGACCGTGCCCGCCATCTCCGCAGACGTACGCATCTTGATCGACCTCGAACCGGTGGTCGCCGACGCTCTCGACACCCACTTGCGGACCACTGTCGACTGGTATCCGCACCAGTACGTCCCGTGGAGCCAGGGCCGTGACTACGACGGTCTGCTCGAAGGGGAAGCATGGGACCCCTCCCAGCAGAAACTGAAGGCGGCCGCTCGGGACGGCCTCCTCTACAGCCTGATCACCGAGGAAAACCTGCCCAGTTACCACCGGGTGATCGGGGAAATGCTGTCGCTCGACGGCCCTTGGGGCGTCTGGGTCAATCGATGGACCGTGGAAGAGGCCAGGCACGGCACCGCCATCCGTGACTACCTCGTGGTCACCCGCAGTGCCGATCCGGTGCTTCTGGAGGACGCCCGCGCCGCGCACATGCAGCACGGTTACGAGATCGACTACCGCGGCGACCTCATCGCCTCTCTGGTCTACGTCACCATCCAGGAACTCGGCACCCGCGTCAGCTACCAGGGAATCCGCCGACTGTGCGACGAACCGGTCTGCGGGGCGCTGATGCAGCGCATCGCCCACGACGAGAACCGGCACATGCTCTTCTACCGAACCACCCTCCAGGCGTGTATGCGCATGCACCCCGACCGAACGCTTCGGGCCGTGGCCAAAGTCCTGAAGTCATTCCGTCCCCCCGGCCACGCCGCCCCCGGCTTCGGCCGGCTGATCAGCTCCCTGGCCAGGTCGGGCATCCTCTCGCCGGAGACCTACTACAAGGACGTCGCCCTTCCCTTCGTCCGCATGCTCGGCGCCCTCGACGCCACCGGACTTACACCGGTCGGACAGCACGCCCAGGAGGAGATCGCCGCCCACATGGAGGAATCAGGGGACCGTGCCCGCAGATACCGCGCCCTGGCCGAACGCCTCCACCGGCTCACGACCGCTCAGGACGAAGAATCCGCCGTCCGAGAGTGAGAGGGACGATCCGACATGTCCCTTGGCCAGATGACGATCCCCGTAAGCCTGTTCGTTCTCGTGACCGCGGTGGCCGTCGTGCGCCTGGTCGAAGTGACCACCGCCCGTCGCAACGCGCGATGGGCCATCGACCGCGGCGGTGTCGAGTACGGGCAGAGCCACTACCCCGTCATGATCACCCTTCATGTCTGCCTGCTCGTGGGGACGGTCGTAGAGGTCGCCCTCACCGGACGCGCCTTCGTCCCTTGGATCGGCTGGCCGGCGCTGGCCGTCCTCCTCCTCGTGCAGGCAGGCCGCGCGTGGTGCATGAGAGCGCTCGGCCCCCGCTGGAACACCCGGGTCATCGTCGTGCCCGGCCTACCGCTGATCACCACCGGGCCCTACCGGTGGATGCGCCACCCCAACTACCTGATCGTCCTGTTCGAAGGCATCGCCCTGCCCCTCGTCCACACCGCATGGATGACCGGCGTGCTCTTCACCATCGCCAACACGCCTTGGCTCGTCGTCCGTGTCCGCACGGAGAACGCCGCGCTGTGGCCGTGTGGTCCCCAACTGGCCCCCAAGGCAATGGCGCAGACCAGAGGGCTCGATCTCCCGGGGAGGATCCCGAAACCAGCCCGACGTCTCAGGAGATCTCGTGCCGACGGGCCCTCTCGACCCTGCGTTTGAGGTTTCTGATGGCCTCGTGCCAACGCCAGGAATCGCTGGTGTACCAGCCTTCTTCGTCGATCGGCTGCCAGGCCGCCAGTTCCTCCAACTGTGAGACCACCGTGTCGGCATCGTCGTGACTCCTACCCCGGTCAAGTTGACCTGTGATGGCGTGGAGCCGGTGGGCGGCCCGGTAGAACGAGACCTGGGTGTCGGTGAGCCTACGTACGGCGTAACCCCCACACTTGCCGCACCAGTCGAAGTCGTCTCTCGCAAGCAGGTCAGTGACGGTCAGAAGATCGTCGTTGGCAGCGACACCGCGTTCCCTGGCGTGGCGGCACAGGGGTGAGTGGCCCTTTCCATCGGTCTGCGGATCCGCGTTCGTGGTGTAGATCTGGGCTACGGCCAAAGGCCCCAGCGGGAGACCGCTACCTCGGTGCCACCTGTCACCACCGGGTTGCTTAAAGGGCGCGAGGTCCAACCGGTCGCTCGCGAGCGTCCCCTCCCATACGGCCAAGGGCAGCATCCGCTCTCTGCCTGCGTCGAGGGTTCGCAGATCGTGCACCCCTCGCGTCAAGGCGAGCAGGCGTAGGTTGCGTGCCCGATGGGCGTCGAAGTAGGTGCGGCGAAGGGTCTGACGCTCGCCGTCGGTGCCCCCGAACTCTTCGCCGAAGTGCAGATCGTGAGCGTCACTGCAACCACCCGTCCAGTGGCTTCCGCTCGCCTCGGGCTCGGACCTGGCGGTCTGGGCCCACGTTCCGATCAGGCTCTCCGGAAGATCGGATGCACCTGCGACGAGAACTCCGCTCCACCCCTGCCCAAGCCTCCTCTCCACCACGTCAAGAGGTAGGACTTCGACTCCGCCGCTCGCCGAGATGACGATGTAGAGCTCGTCAGAACTGCGAGTGAAGGTCCGTAGTGCGTGGATGTGTTCGGCAGTGACGGGTTGCCGGTCGAAGACCGGGGTGTCGTCGAAGACCCCGGGGCGGATTGAACTCGGCCGATCATCTGGGGTGCGACTCGGCTCGATCGCATTGACCTCTTCGCGAGGCGGTTCGCACGCCACGTCGCTGGACGGGGCGTGCAGCCTTTCCGCGACAAGGGCAGGAACGTCAAGCGTGAGCGTACGGCGCCCCCAGTCCGCGCCCACGACCCACGTGGCCACGACACCCTGCGTCCACGAATCCAGCCCTTCGAGCAGTCCTCCCCGCCCTCCTCGTGCTGTCTCATCAGTGGCCTCGGGCAGGCGCACGGAGACCTGCTGCGTCGACTTGCCGTCAGCCGATGCAGCCAGAGCGCGAGCCTGGGCCTCCCAGGAGTCGATCAGACGTGCCGCCCCGGCCAGCGCTTCGTCATGCCCCTTCCGGTTACTGCGGATGTCCTGCACAAGGTAGTGAGACATGTACGAGCGAGCCGGAGACCCCACCCAGCTGCTCTCGGCCGCGCGCTGCCACCGACGCCACAGCGCGTTCAGCGCCGTGGACACCTTCTCACTGCTGCCCAATACGGCGAAGGCCGGATCCTCTCCGGAAAGCCGGGGCCGCTCCATCGTTGCCGCCGCCGCAGCCACGAGCAATCCCGCCGACTCGACGAACAGGGCCACCTGAGCGCGCAAGGTCTCCAGGAACTCCTCCTTCGCCCACAACGCCCGCTGCGACCAGTCCTCAAGCCAAGGGAAGGAAGCGAGGATGGACTGAGCCTGGTGCAGGCTCTCCGCCGCACCGTGCCAGTAGGAAAAGACCAGCCCCTGCAGCCGCTCCGCGTCCTCGCGCACGTCCTCCCCGTCGTCATCCGTCGCGGCCGAATCCGAACGCAGGACTTCAGCGGCAGCTTCTACCTCTTCCTGTGTCCAGCACTCGTCCTCGTCAGGTTCGGTGTAGGACTGCAGCTGATGGAGCAGGCCCACTCCCCCGAGTGCCCGGAGGAACATCCCCAACGCGGTCGTCGGCCGTACCCATGATCCCCACTCCGTACAGCGAGAGCACAGCCGCCCCATTACCGCCGCGTCCAAACCGACCTGTGCAGTCTTCACGTCAGACGACCGTGATCGGCGTGCCCTCAAACGGTCCGAGCGGCACATCAGCCAACGAGTATTCCTGCATGAGCCTCCCCCAATCCTCCGCTTCGCCAGCTTAGAGCCGAGGACTGACACCGAGAGCAGTAGCGAGTCGTAGAGAGTCATCGAGGAGACGGTCGAGGTCTCGGGCGACGACACGCTCAGGGGCTCCGACGGCTCGGGCCACAGGACGAGTTGTGGCTCCCGGATGCCCCGCAACGTGCGCGAGGACGGCGCGGTCACGCCGGTACCCGCGTTGTAGCGGATCCTCACCGAACAGGCCAGCGGCGCAGACGCAGAGGCACAGCGCCGTCGACAGAGATCCGTAGTCCTCAGCCTGTTGGGCCGTCCACGCATTCATGGCGCCGAGCGCCAAAAGGACGGGGCGGTGAAGCGGGCAGATCGGATAGCGGGGTTCGACAGGTGGACCTCCGTGGGGTCGGGCGCTCGGTAGTCAGAACGAGTGGCGCGGGTTGCGGGTTGTCGCGGGGCGGATCGACGCGCCGCCCGCCTGAAGCCCACTTCCATCCGCTGACCTGGTGTTTTCCGGGACGTTGTACGTTGACATGGTCTCGGAGGAGGTTCCAGCCCTTTGGGACTCTTTCTCGTCTGCCGTGGGCGAATGCGCTGTTCTTCAGCAGCGAACCCACTCCTTGACATCTAGGAGGTGCCCGGCCGATCACGTGTCCCGCTAGGACATCTCAGCAGGCTAAAAGGGCAAGAAGGTCCGCGCGTCTTGATCGATGCGGAGCCTCTACCTCGCCAGCCGCCAGTAGAGCCATGCGCTCTGAGGGCAGATGAGGAACCGTGGATGGCAGGCACCGCAAGGTCCGGCTGTGCGCAGCGGTGCGGAAGGCCATAAAGGTGCTACCTCCACCCGATAGCGTGCCTGGACGGGTGAGGCAGGCGAATGGCCGTTCTTCGCTCCTCGGCGTCGGGTAGTACGGCATCCTGGTTTGCGGTCGCTCAACATCGGGCAGCACCGGGCGAGTTGGGGCGATCCTGGAGATCGAGGCAGGTGTACTACATGCATTGGGTCAGGCGCACTGCCGCCATCCTCATCGTGGGTTTGCTGGTGGCCTCGTGCGGAAACCGTGACGAGAACCCGGCCCCTCCACCCACCCAAGAAGACTTCAACCACGCGGTGGCCCGCGCCAAGGATGGCCTGTTCCAGGGAACTCTGACGTACAACACTGCGAAGCAATTGAAGCTCAGAGTCGGCGAGTCCACCTTGTTCCGTACGACGATCTCGGGTGCCCGGGGCAAGAGTTCCAAAGGACATGAGATTCCGGTTTCCACTGGCGCGCAGATGGGTGTGAAGCTCCACTGCTCGGGAGCCGCCATCCGATGCACCTCCTTGTCCAGCGAACGCCAGAGCGTGACCTCGCGGTTCGAAGTGGTGCAATGGCGCTGGAGGCTCACGCCCAAGAGTGCTGGAACCGTTCACTTAGACCTGACGGCCACGGCCTATTTCCGTGACACGAAGATGGTTCTGGCAGAGAAGGCACCTCCCACCATGGACGTCGAGGCGTCATCACCGAAGTCTGAGGCTGCCGCGACAGCGAAGAAGTACGCGTCGGTGATCTGCGCCTCGGGGCTCGCGGTGCTTGCCGCGGTCGGAGGCGTACCGGGCGCAGTGCAGTTGCGTGAACTGTGGCAGGGCAGGTCACGAAGGCGGTCCGCCTCTGGCCGGGCGACCGACGACTCGCAGGAGCCGGAGGACGACGCCAGTACCGACCCGTCCCGTGACGAGGCGCGCGCGCCGGCGAACGACGGAGAGGGCGGCGGTGAGGAATGACTCCGTCTCCGATTTCCCTGCGGGCCAAGATCGCGGTCGTGGCGGCATGCCTTGTAATTCTGGCGACTACCACCTGGCTCATCGCCGACGCCAACGAGGAGTCTCACACCAACCCGAAGGGAGTGGGAATCCCCCGGAGTGTCGCGTTGGACGCCGAGGTGAGAAAGGTGCCGGAGCGTATCATTAAGAGGGGCGCGATGATAGTAGGAACAGACCTGCGGTATGCGCCTATGGAGTTCGTCAGAGACGGAAAGGCAACTGGCCTCGACATTGACATCGCACGGGCCCTGGGCGAAAAAATGGGTGTCGAAGTCGACTTCGCGAACGAGCCGTTCGAAACGTTGACGATTCGCTTGTTTACCGATGACGTCGACCTGGTGATGTCATCCATGGCGGACACTCCGCAGCGACAGAAGCAGGTCGATTTCGTCGACTATCTTTCCGTCGGCGTCTCGATCCTGACGAAGCGGGGCAATCCGCATCACCTCAAGTCGCTAGACGATCTATGCGGAAAGACTGTCACCCTGTCTCGTGGCACCACGGCGCATGATGTCGTGGACAAGCTCCAGAAGGGGAGTTGCAAGAACGGCATCGACGTTGTCCCCCAGGCAGGGAATGCGGAAGCGTTGGCTCTGGTCCGTGCGGGGCGAGCTGATGCCTACCTGAGCGACCAACCACTCGCCAGTTACAACGCCAAGGCCGTCGGTGGCGGTCAGGAACTCGAAGTCGTCGGCCAACAGGCTGACCCCCACCCGTGGGGCATCGCTGTGACTAAGGGATCGCTAGAGCTGCGCGACGCGCTTGTCCGAGCGCTCGCCCTGATCATTGTGGATGGCGAGTACCAGCGAATCCTGACGAAGTGGGGCAGTGAGCAGGGGGCGGTCAAGCGCCCGGTGATAAACGGCGGTTAGTACTCCAGTGCCACTTCGCGATCTTGTAGGGGCCCTGGTCGGGAACGGGTGCGGTCACCGTGTGAACATCGGGTTGTGTGGACTCATTTCGCCTGACCCGGCCAGCAAGGTGATCACAGGACGAGCATGAGCTTGCCGCCGGGGCGGCGGGATTGGCTGAGCTTGGCCGCTTCCAGGATCTGGTCGAGGGTGTAGGTGCGGGCGACCGGTACGACCAGGATGCCTTCGCCGGCGAGCCTGGCGAACTCGTTCATCTGGTCGTAGCGGATCTCGGTGGTGATCCGGACGCCCAGTTCGGCTGCGGCGGCGAAGTCGGAGACGGTGAGGACACGGTCGGGGTCCCCGGTCAGCTCGATCAGGGTCGGTAGCGAGCCGCCGGCCGGGCTGGGCTGGTCGGCGCGGTCGATCCGGCCCCCGGTCGGCGTGGTGTCCAGGGCGCGGTCCACGGGACCTGGGGTCAGTTCGCTGACGCGTTCGGCCATGCCCTCGCCGTAGGCGGTCACCTGGGCGCCGATCTCTTCCAGGGCGCCTGCCCGAGTCGGCCCGGCGGTGGCGATCACCCGAATACCCCGGTGCAGCGCGAAGCGCACCGCCGCCTCGCCCACAGTGGTGCCCGCGCCGTGGACGAGCAGCAGCTCACCCGGCTGAACGCCGAGGTCGTCGAGCGCGCGCCACGCCGTCTCGGCCGCCATCGGCAGTGCGGCGGCCTGCTCGGCGGTTACGCCCTCGGGAATGCGAGCCCAGGCCGGCATCAGCGCGTACTCGGCGGCGCCGGCCGTCGGGCCGTCGAAGGCGGCCGGGCCGAACACGCGGTCGCCGATCCGGACGCCGGTGACGCCCTCGCCGAGCGCGTCGACGGTGCCCGCGACCTCGAGGCCGAACCCGCGCGGCAGCGGCGGCAGATGGTCGGCGAGGAGACCGTCGACGACGTGCCAGTCGGCCGGTGTCAGGCCGCACGCCCGCACAGCGATCCGGATCTGTCCGGGCCCCGGCTCCGGCTGTGGGACATCGCGGAGCACGATCACGTCCGGGGAACCGAACCGGTCGAATTGCAGAGCCTTCATGACGATCCCTACTGATGACAGCCTCTGTTGTCATCGACCGTATCAGCCGATGACAGCTCCTGTTGTCGTACGCTGGTGGGTATGCCGCGATGGGAATCCGACGCACAGGGACGACTCGAACGCGCGGCGCTCGAGCTGTTCGAGACACAGGGGTTCGAGCGCACCTCGGTCGCGCAGATCGCAGGCGCCGCCGGTCTGAAGGAGCGCTCCTTCTACCGCTACTTCCCCGACAAGCGGGAAGTCCTCTTCGCCGGCAACGAACTCGAGGCCCACCTCGTCGCCCAGGTCGAAGCGGCCGACCCGGGCCTTACCCCGATCGAGGCGCTGCTGACCGCGCTGGGAACCGCCGAGGAGAACTTCCGCCCGCGCGAGTTGCTGCTGCGCCGAGGACGAGTGATCGCCGCCAACCCCGCACTGGCCGAGCGCGATCTGATCAAGCTCGCAGGCATCGCCGACGCGCTGGCACCGGCGCTCGAGCGCCGCGGCGTCGAGCCCGGAAAAGCACGCTTCATCATCGACGTGGTGCTGGCGATCCACCGGCGCGCCATGCCCCGCTGGCTAGCCGAGCCGGACACCACCCTCGCTCAGCTCATGACCCAGGCCGCCGCCGAGCTGCGCGAAGTGGTCGCACCGCCAGCTCCAACAATCCGCTGAGTGGGCCGTAGCGGTCGAGCCCGACCTGACCCTTGGCGGCCTGGAAGCACTCCTCGACACTCCAGCGGGCACCGGCGACACGGCCCAGCCCCGCCAGCGTCACTTCGGTGGGTGACCAGCACCGGCGGGAGGCGAGTTCGCCAGTGGTCCGGTTGCGGCGGATGAGCAGGTGGCGATGGTGGTCACTGCCGATGCCGCCCCAGGCCCAGTCGTAGTAGCGCGGGCCTTTCGCGCCGCTGCCGGGCTTACGGGCGCTGCGAGGAGTCGAGCCAGTAGGTGGCGAGCATTTCGCCCGGCCAGGCTGGCTGATGGATCGGGCCTCGGGGACCCATCTGCTCGAAGTACGGCGCGACGTCGAGGACGGGAGTTCCGTCGACAGCGTCCAGTTCGGTGACGACGAGGTCCCGGCCGTCCACACCCAGCAGCCTCGGGTAGCTGACAGCCAACTGGTTGGGGCGCCGATGGTTTCGGTGGACGAATGTTCCAGTCGCAGGCCACTGGGTATTGCCCCGCGGGCTGCGGGCGTGGAGCTGCACGTCCTCGGGCTGTGCCAGATGGAAGTGCCACGTCACCGTCAGGTGGGAGAACTCCTCGATGCCCTGCAGGGTTTCCAGGGGGTATGCCTCGTTGAATCGGATCCTCGACTGGACCCCGCCCTGGTAATCGTCTTGCACGCGGGTGTGGCCACCGACGACTGTTGCGACCGCTTCGACCTCGTACTTCGTCACCGGTGCTGATCCCTCTCATCGGGCGATGCTGGTCCGCGGGCTGGTGTGGGGCTTTGAGCGTCCGCGTCGCGATTAGCCTATGGTTCGAAGCAGGCTGCGCGCCCGACGGTCCAGCTCGGTGACACGGCGGGCCCCGCGTTGCCGGACCGGCGAGAGGTCGCTCTGGATGCGGCCGATGAGGTCACGCATCCGGCCGGACTGGACTCCCGTCATGGCGTCGAGTGCTTCGTTCCACGTTGCGCACGCCTCGTCGAGGTTTCCCCTCTGTACCTGAACGGCGCCGAGGTAGCCGAGCGTCACGCTGTAGGTGCGGGCGGACTACTGACGTGGGCGCGTGGCCACACTCCGCTTGAAGTGGAGCTCCGCGTCTCGGGACTGACCTATGTCGCGCGCTGGTCCCCAACTGGTCGCCAAGAACGGCCAAAGGACCGCATCAGATTCCTCTGATGTGGTCCTTTGACCTGCGACTCTTTCGAGTCGGGACGACAGGATTTGAACCTGCGACCCCTTGACCCCCAGGAGTATGGGGCGTCGCTTTTGTCTGGATATACAACCAGGAATCAGGGTGCACAGCGTGCGGTCCCGTGCCTACCGTGCAGGTGCGCGAACACCGTCTGGTCCCCAACTGGTCCCCAAGGGGGCACGTCCGTGACGCGCGTCCACGGGCCGCCGCCGGACTAAGCGGCCGACACGCCAGGGCCGCCAACGGTTTAAGACTTCTCGGCCGTGAACCGGAGCTCGCGGATGGCGTCCTGCCCTTGCCGGGATCACTGCCACACCACTGCTCCTCATCGACCGGCTGACAAACCGCCAACCCCTGCACGCGCGCGATCACCTCGGAGATGTCGGTGTCGGGAATCCCGCTGTCTGTCGTCGTGCCTCACGGCTGAGGCACCGGATGCCGCTCGGTTTTGGGCCGAGTGGCCCCACCCACGAGGACGTCCAGTACCTGCCGCCGCCGCACGGGCCGTTCAACTCTGGAACCGCACCGATCAACCCGAGGAGCATCGAATGAAGGCTGCTGCCGTCCGGACCTTCGGCGAGCCGTTGGTGATCGAGGAGGCGCCAGGCCCGGCGCCCTCTCCCGGCCAGGCACGCATCCGCCTGGAGGCGTCCGGACTGCGCCAAACCGACATCCACGCCGCCCACGGCGACTGGCCCGTCAAGCCCAACCCTCCCTTCGTCCCTGGCCACGAGGGCGTCGGCTAGGTCGAGGCGCTCGGCGACGGAGTGACCCACCTCGCCGTCGGGCGTCGGGTGGCCGTGCCCTGGCCGGGCCGGGCCTGCCGGGGCGCTGCGAGTGCTGCCTGTCCGGCTGGGTACTCCGTGCTCGCAGCAGCAGAACACCGGCTACCGCGTGGACGGCGGCTGCGCCGAGAAGATGCTCGCCCCGGCCGACTTCGCCGCCGTGGCGCCCGACGGCGTCGCCCCTCGCGCAACGGCCCCGCTGAACTGCACGGGCGTGACCACGCACAAGGCCCTGAAGGACACCGACGTCCGCCCGACCCAGCTCGTGGCAATCTCTGGAGTCGGCGGCCTCGGCCACCTGGCCGGGCAGTACGCGAAGATCGCCGGAGCTACCGTCGCCGCGATCGACGTCACCGACGACAAGCTCGAACTCGCCCGCGAGCTCGGCACGGACATCCTCATCGATGCCCGTAAGGAGGACCCTGCCGAGGTATTGAAGCGGCACGGCGGAGCCCACGCGGCGATCGCACTGGCCGTCAACGAGTAGGCGTTCGCCTCCGTCTACGGCGGTCTGCGGCGCGGAGGCAAACTGGTCATGGTCGCCTTGCCCGCCGACGGAACCATCCAGGTACCGATCTTCGACACCGTCCTGAACGGCACCTCGGTCATCGGCTCGATCGTCGGCACCCGCCCTGGACGAGGTCTTCCAGCTCCACGCCGCCGGACGCACCAAGGTGATCTACGAGACCCGCCCGCTGGACACGGTCAACGACTCCATCACCGAGGTCCTGAACGGCCAGATCAAGGCACGCCTCGTCTTCGAGATGTGACCCGACCGAACCCAGCAGACCGAACCACAGGACCGGCGACAGCCCGTCGTGTGCGTCCGCCTCGCGTCCTCGACGTGGGCGCGCCCCACCCGCAAGCGCGGTGTGACGAGCACCCTGACGGCTGTCTCCGGATGCCGCAGCTGGCGCCCGAGCCCGGCGCGGGACGGTCACCCGAACGGGCGCCGCCCGAGGGTGAAGCGCCGATGCCTTTGGCCCTACCCACCCACGTCGCTAGGCCCCGATCACTGTGTGGCCGTCCGCGTGGCCGATTGGAACAGCAGCTCATCGAGCCGAGCCGCCGTGACGGCGGCGTCGGTGTGGTGGATGGTGGTGATTCCCAGGGCTTCGGCGGGCGGCAGATTCTTCGCGTGGTCGTCCACGAAGACGCACTCGGGGCCGGTCAGGTCGAGGGCAGCCAGGGTTCGTTGATAGATGGCCGCAGACGGCTTACGGACGCGCTCGACTTCAGAGAGGACCACGGCGTCGAAGTCTTGGTACATCCCCAGTTGCTTGTAGGGGTTGAAGGGTTCAAGGCCGAAGCTGTTCGACAACAGGGCGACCTTGATCCCCGCCGAACGGGCGCGCTCCGCGGCGGCGACTATTGCGGGCTCCGGGCGGAGGTTGGCCAAGGCCCGTCGCATCAGGTCGGTCGGGTCGATGCCGAGAATCCCTCCGATGACGTGGTTCCACTCCTCCTGGGTCGCCCTGCCTACTTCAAGGTCGGCGTACACGCGTACTCCATCGGGGTGCTCTTCGAGGGCGTGGAAGTAGGCCCCCGGCGTGAGCCCTTCCGACCTCTCGAAGGCTTCTCCGTTGAGGCGCATCCGGGTGGTGAGGACACCGCCGAAGTCAAGGATCAATCCACGGTAGGACAACGCATCTCCTCGCGTGACGTGCGCGTACAGGGGTCTCCTACCAGCGTGGCAGGGGACCATGAGTGCCCTCCCGTGGGAGGAGGTCTCCAGTATCACGCGTTGCTGGCGCGGACCGGGCATACGCTCTGACGGGGCACCTTGTTCGCGCGCACAGAGAGGCCAAGTCATGAGGCAAGCCAGGGAGTTCACCCTCGGTCAGCGCATCCGCTTCTACCGAGAACAATGCGGTCTGTCTCAGAAGGCGATGGCGGAACTCGTCGGTCGCGGCGAGAACTGGGCGTACAAGGTTGAGCATGATCAACTCCCCATCGACCGTATCTCCGTGCTCATCAAGCTCGCGCAGGTTCTCCACGCCGAAGACTTGAAGGACCTGTCCGGGGGCTACGTACACGGCTCCGCGACAGGGCCTAATACCGAGCACCCCCATGTGCCGGAGATCCGCCAATCGCTCTCGCTTCCGTCGTCCCTGCTGCCGAAGTACGTCGGTGTCGTGAGTGCTGACGACTTCGCGGCGTCCGTCACTGATGCCTGGACGGTGTACGAAACTCAGACGAATAAGCGGTACGTAGATGTAGGACGGCGGCTTCCGGGTCTGCTTCGCGCAGGGCACGCGGCATTGCGTGACGCCAATGGCTCGGACATGGAAAGTTCGACACTTCGGCAGCTCATCAGCCTCTACGGACTGTTCCAGATCTGGCTTCGCCGCGTCAGGGAGCCGACGCTCGCTCGTATTGCAGCTGACCGAGGGCTGGCGCTTGCGGAACGCGCCAGCGATCCGGCACTTCTCGCCGCGGCATCGTGGAACCTGTCGTGCGTGCTCACGTCGGCTGGTGACGTAAAGGACAGCGTGGAACTCGCGAGGCAGACGATCGCGAGCTGCAAGCCCGGCGATGACGCGTCCGCCGAGCACTTGTCGGCATACGGCGCCCTGCACCTCCAAGCCGCGGTAGCCGCGGTGCGTGCGAACCAAAGGACGGTGGCCTGGGATCTCTACCGGGAGGCGGAGCGCATCTCGGGTCGGATCGGACTTGATCGGAACGACTGGCACGCGTGCTTCGGTCCGACGAACGTCGCGATGCACGGCGTTCACCTGGCAGCTGAGGAAGGCGACGCGACCGAGGCGCTGCGGCTGGCGGACAACGTCGAGAGGCCGGAATCGCTGGCGCTGGAGGTTCTCCCACTGGAGCGCCGCACGCGGTACTTGATCGAGGTCATGAACTGCAACCGCATCCAACGCGACGACTACGCAACGGTGTACATGCTCAAGAAGATCACGGCCCAGTCGCCGGAGGAAGTCGTCTTCTCTCCACTGGTACGCGAGGCCGTCACCGATCTCATGAAGCGGGAGAAGCCGACATGGCGCGACGACGTGCGCGCTGTCGCGCAGCACATCGGCATGGCCGCATAGTGATCGGCTGATCCCTTAGCGTGAAGCTCCCTTGATTTTTTCTCAGGGGAGTTCCGTCCAACTCCCCCTAGCGTCCTTGTCCATGACGACGCATCACTCAGGGAGCACCACCACGACACCCGAGTATCGGGTGGCGCGGGTGGTCGGCGAGGAGGTCCGGCACACTCACGCCGGACGCCTGGCCATTCCCCTCGTGCTCCACCGAGGCGGGGACCATGTCGCTGACCTTCCGCTCGTCGTCACGGCTGATGAAGCAGCGGAGTTGCACGCGCAGATCGGGCGCCTTCTCCCCGTGATGTACGACGGGGAGGAGACGTGACCTCTCCGCGGCACTCATCTGGCGAACGTGTACGGCGACTTACGCTTGTCGACGCGTCGACCGGATCCGCTCCGGCCGGTTCGTCGGTGGGGCGGGCCCCTCGCGTCCGACTAGAGGTGCGTGCTCGACGCCGGATCGCATTGTTGGACTCGATCGTCGGCTTGTGGGCAGAGGGCGGCGAGCCGAGATGCCCGTGATGACGGCGGCCAGATCCGTATCCCGGAGTCAGACGGCTTACGACCTCATGTCGGTGTCCTTCGAGGTGGATAAGCGGCCGCCGGGCGTGCCTCCTTCGAAAAGCGACGCGCGACGGGTGGAACAGATGAGGCGCCTGGCGGCTGCCCGTCTTCACTATTGTGCCCTCGCGGAACTTGTGGAGCCGGTCCGGCTCGTCGTGAGTGAACTGGTGACCAACGCCCTCGAACACGGCGAAGGATCGGTGACCTTCTCGCTTCTGTGGTCGCGAGGCACGGTCGAGATCGCCGTTCGAGACGGTTCTTCCGAACCCCCGAAGGAACAGAATCCGAACTCCAACTCGGAGAACGGCCGCGGGCTTCTCCTCGTGGCGTGGGTAGCCGACGAACACGGTGGTGCTTGGGGAGTTCGACGGGGCGGCCGAGAAACGTGGTGCACCCTCCAAGCCCCGTCACCAGGAGGCGGAGCGGCATGATTCGCCTGTTGGAGGTGCCGCCCGCCTCATCTCCGGCGGCGGCCAAGGTGGTCGTGTACGCGTGCATCGCACCCAGCGAGAGCGTGGACCTCGACGATGCCCTGCGCCCGACCCGGGCGTACGTGAGGGAGCAGGGATGGGAAGAAGTCGCGGTCTTTGTGGACCGCGCCTACGTGGCCGTTCCTTGCGCCGAGCGTGAGCAATGGATGAAGGCGCTGGCCCAGGCAGAGGCAGGAGCCGCGGTCGGCGTCGTCGTCCCATCGATCGGCATGGTCGCAATGTCGGATGAGGACAAGAAGCTGTTCGCCGAGTGGCAGCAGAAGACCGGTGCGTTCGTCTCCTCGCCGGGCTCCCGGCTGGGGGCGGTCACCGGCCGCGCGTACGGATTTCGATATCCGCCGATCCCATCGACCACGGCCGGCGATGACCGGCGAAGTGGCGCTGAACAAGAGTCCCGCGCGGCGAGACATCGAGGTTGAGGATTCCTGATCTCACTGCTCATCCGTGTGAGCAGTGTCCGGTCGCCCCTGCCCGGAGATCGGGCAGTGGAGAACCGGCGAGTTCTGGGCCCTGCTCCCGCGTAGGGACCCCAACTCACGAACTGCTTCCCGGCCGGGCCAGGACCTTTCCCCAGCTCTGCGAGGGCCGGGAAGAGCAAATGACCAGATAGCGACGACCGAAAGCTGAAAGACCCATGTGCCAGCACCAAATCAAGTGTCCGACCGCCGAGGCGACGGACAGAGATGCCGCTGTGGCCCTCCACCCCGAGCAGGGCTGGAGCCTGTTGTGCAACGGCGTCGTGTTGTTCGAGGGCACCGGCGAGCTGCTGCCGGACGGCCAGATCATCGCCCCGCACCGGCCGCGTCCCACCGCGATGGTGACGGCGTGACGAAGTCACTCGAATCCGGCATGGCGGCCGTGCCACAGAAGACTCCGGGCGCACGTGGCCTGCTCCTCCGAGCCGGTGGTCTGCTCCTGCTCGCCACAAGTGGCTCACTGGCTGGTGTTGTTGTGCATGTCGGAGCCATGTACGGCATGCACTGGCCGCCACGCACCGACCAGTACCTTGTCGTGCTTCAACTCGGCGCTGCCACCGCCTTGTTCATCTGGCTTCCCTGGGTGGTGATTGGCCGCACCACCCTCACCTTCGACAAGGTCTCCCCGGGGCAACGCCTGCTGAAATGCGGCGCGGCAGTCGGCTGCGGAACGCTCACGCTCTGCGCGGCAGTGCCTGCGTTCAGCGCCGACAGGCTAGGGCAGGCCGTCTTCGGCTGCTCGGCGGCGTGGCTCGCGATAGAGGTATCCCGCTCCAACGGAATCGTGCTGGAGCGCCCATCCTGCTCGCCGGACAGGCGGCAACGGCGGCGGGAAACGTGGAGCATCACAGAGTCCGTACTCGCTGCGTGCGCGATGGGCGCGGCGCTGACGTTCGTGCTGTTGCAGATCCTCCTCCGCCTCGACGTGGGCGCCCTGCCGGTCATGGAGGGCGGTCAGCTCTCCACACTCGGCCTCGGCGGCATCGGTGATCTCCTCGCCATGGTCGTGTGGACTGTGGCCATCGAGGACGTTGTCATCGTTGCCGCCGTTGCCGCGCTACTGACGGCCGCGCGCCGCCCGGCCTGGCAGATCTACACCACGATCTGCGTGGTCGAAGTCCTCCTGCATGCCTACTTCGGGCTGCCCGCCATCGGTATGGCCCTCTACGCCGCACGCCGGGTCTGGCTCTACCGGCGATACCAACGCCTGCTTCCGCTTGTCGTCGGCCATGCCCTCTTCGATCTCCTTGGCGGCCTCCTCATGCCGCTGCCGCTGTCCTACCGAGTGCTGGTGGTCGTTTCGCTGCTCATCGTGGTGCATCTGATGGAGCGTCGGGTGATGGCTGTCGCGGACGAGCCTGAGCGGATCGGTGAGGCCGTCCCCGTAGCCGATCCCGAGAAGGAGATCTCCTGTGACCGGTGAGCAGTTCTTGATCGAGATGCCGGTGGTGGAGCCCGTCCGCACCTCGGTAAGGGCGGTGTCGGGAACCGGAACGGGCTCAGGCCGCCATCTCCTGCCGCATGCGTTCCAGGGCCGCGGTCGCCGTGGCCCGTACGTCGGGCAACTGGTCGGAGGCAGCCCGGATGATGCGCTGCAACTGGTGCGGCAGGCGCTGTCGGACGGCCTCGCCGAGCGCGGCGGTGAGGGCTTCGCTGGCCCCGGCGCGGTCCTTGCCGATGAGCCGGACGCGGGCGCCGGTGATGTCGGCGATCACCCGCCATTGGGCACCGGTACCGGTGGCGTCGGGGGCGTTGTCGACGAGCTGTATGGCGGCCTGGGAGCGGCCGGTGGCGATGAGGCCGCGCAGCCGGATCTCATGCAGGGCGTAGGGGTTGAACAGCGATGTGTGCTCCGCATGCTCCAGGAGCCTGTCGGTCTCGCGTACGGCGGCGTCGAAGAGGGGACCGTGGCGGAGGGCTCCGGCGGCGCGGGCGAGCAGGGGCAGGGCTGCGGCGCGGGCGGTGTCGTCAGGGGCCAGGGAAACGGCCTGCTGAAGGCGGTCGACGGCGGCGCCGGTCAGGCGGGCCTTGCGGAGTTCGTTCCCGTGCATGCGCAGCACGTGGGAGGTGAACGTGGGGTCGTCGAAGTAGCGGGCGATGGTCAGGCTCTTGGCGGTCCAGCGGGCGGCGGTGGGCAGGCGCTCTTCAGGAAGGACGTTGCCCAGGGCGACGCCGAGGCCGACGCGGGCGCGGGCGAGCAGGTGCAGTACGTCGCGTTCGGCGTGCCCGTCCTCGACCCGTGCTTCCAGCCGTGCGACCAGGGGCCACAGCTCAGCGACGGCTTCGGAGGCGTGCCCGGACTGGCGGGCGATTTCCGCCAGGCGGACCGTGGACTGGCCGAACTGGAGCATGGCGCGATGATCGGTGTCGGCGGGGTCGGTGACGCCGAGGATGTGTGGCGGGATGCGCAAGCACTCGGCGACGTGGCGACGCGAGGTCGTGTCTTTGGGGGAGCGTTTGCCCAGTTCCATCGCCGAGACGGTCGTCTTGTCGTAGCCGAGCAGGGCGCCGAGCTCCGTCTGGTTCATGCTGTGCACGGTTCGGTAGAACCGCAGAATCGCGGCCAGGTCACCGGTGGCGAGGAGCGCTTGGGCTTGCGGCGTCGCCCAGTGCCACAGGGCGTGTTGCGCCTGGGGACGTCTCGCCAACTCGGCCTTGTTCATGGCGCGTTACCTCTGGCTGTGGAACCAGGCGGTGATGGACTGTTTGTAGCCGTCGGGCATGTTCAGGTCGGGGACCTCGCCGACGGTGAACAGGCCGATCTGCTTGTGCTCGTGGCTCAGGACCGGTTCGAGGCCGGGTTCCAGCATCTCGCAGCCGTAGGTGATGATCACGACGCGGCGTTCCGGCTTCGTCTCCGGCAACGGCTGGTAGATCCACACGTCCAGCAGCGGGCCGGCCTTGACCGGCCATCCGGACTCCTCGCTGATCTCCCGCTCGACGGTCACCTCGGGACTCGGGTCCTCGGGTTCCAGCCGCCCGCCGGGCAGCTCCCACTCGTCTCGCTCGTTCTTCAGCAGCAGTACGCGGTCGCGTGCGTCCACTACGACGCCCTTGACGGAGACGGGCCAGGTGGGGGGCGTGTAGACCATCGAAGTCCTTCAAGTTCGCGGCCGGTCACGGGCATTCGGAACGTAGCACGCCACGTTCAACTCGCCACCGTCGTGCGCGGATTGCCCGAGTCGACAATCTGTCGCTTTACCCCCTGGCCTCCCGCTCACCACCCTGAATGCATGTCCGCCGTCGTGAGAAGGAGCTCTGCGATGCGCCACGTTCCTCAGCAGACCGATGGCCTGTTCAGCGGCCACCGCATCGACGCCTCCCGGCCCGGCGCCATCGACCGCATCACGGACGGAGTACGCAAGCGCGGGCTGGTCACCCTGACCGGCATCGCCTCGCGCACCGATGCCCTCGCGCTGGCCGCTCAGCTCATGGCCGTCATCCCGCACCGGGACTCCGACTCCGACGGCATCACCACGATCCGCGACACCCGCCGCCACACGCACCGGGCCGGGTTCGCCGGATTCGGCAACGGCCCACTGGAACCCCATACCGAACGCTCGGGGGCGCCGATCCCGCCCCGACTGATGATGTTGGTCTGTGGCCAGGCGGCCCGCACAGGTGGTGACAGCGTGCTCGTGGACGGTAGGGCCGTGCACGCCGACCTGGTGACCGGGGCACGTGCGGCGGCATCCGCGCTCGCCCAGCCCCGCAGCGCCTACTTCGGCGCCGGGGACGGCCACCCCAGTCAGGTCTTCACCCTCTACGACGACCACCAGGTCGCGGTGCGGCTGCGCCTGGACGGGCTGGCCCGCTTCAGCCCGATCGTGCAGCCCTACCTGCCCACCCTGCGCGCCGCGATCGCCCGCCACCGACTCCTCATGCCGATGGCGCCGGGGCAGGGGTACGTGCTGGACAACCGGCGGTGGCTGCACGCGCGGACGGCCTTCACCGGAGACCGAGTGTGCTGGCGGGCGCTGGGGCAACCGCGCTTCGCGATGTCGGACGGCTTCACCCCACAGCTAGTCGCCCAAGCCGCTCCCGCGCTGGCGGGGCCGTGAAGATGACCGACCACCGCATCCGCACCGCCGTTGCCCGTGACAAGCGCGGTCGTAACCGATTACAGGACTTCGGCGAGGGCGCCGCCGTTCTGACGTGGTGGGTGGCCGTTCTGACCGGCTTCGGCCTGCTGGGCCTCTCGGTGCGCCAGGACCTGACCGACCAGTCGGCGCAGGCATTGATCCCGGCATCCGTTCCCGACACCGCTGTGGAGGCCGTCGACTCACCGAGCCACCCCGACTCCGGCACCCCCGCCAGGTGACCGGTCGTACCACCCGTACCTCGCACTACCCCGAGGAGAAGGAGACAAGACCATGTCCAACACCACCGCGTCACACCGGGACCCGTTCGACCTCGACGTGAGCGTGACGACGGATCCCGCCAACGGCGACGACACCCCGTGCACCACCGACGACGGCTGCGACCCGACCTGCGACTCCTCCTGCAACAGCAGCGTGTGACGTCGTAACCCTGCCGGGGGTGGGCCGGGAGATGTTCCCGCCCCACCCCCTACCACTCACATGCCCACAGCCGGAGGACGACTCATGACGCTGCTCTACCGGCACACCGGGGTCGCCCTGCTGCGGTCCACGGCACTGCCGCTCACCCACGCCCCCACGACCTGGCCCGACTTCACGAACCCGGATATGTGCCGCAGCTGGCTACGGCAGGTGTGGGGAGGCCCCGGCCTCGCCCAAGCGATCAGCCAGGCCAGCCCGGCCCTGGCCGCCCGCGTCGCCAAGCTCCTGGGCACGGAGCCCGCATGGGATCGTCAGGTGCGCCGGGCGACGGCGGCCGTCATGCGCTACCTACTGCGCGCCACCGGACGCCCCACCCCGTTCGCGCTGTTCGCCGGGGTCGCGCCAGTACACATCGGAGCAGACGCCCACATCACGTGGGGCGAAGAGCACCGGCCTTTCGTTCGCGTCGGCGCCGAATGGCTGGCCGATATCGTCGGGCGACTGGAGAGCCTGCCCGCGGTCTTGGACCGTCTTGAAGTTGAGTTCAGCAACCTCGCCGTACAGCGGGGGACGCACATCGAACTACCCCACGGCCCCGACAGGGTGAGCGTGCGGCACACCGAGGCCGTGCAAGCCGTGAGGGACGCGACCGTGCGGCCCTCCCGCGTCTCCACCGTGGCCGACAAGGTCGAAGGAGCATTCCCCGAAGTACCCCCGGCGAAGGTTCGCGGTCTGCTCGCCGAGCTTGTGCGGCGCGGGTTTCTCATCACCAGGCTGCGTGCTCCGTTCACCGTCACCGACCCTCTCGGTCACGTCGTGGATCGGCTCCGCGAAGCGCACGTGGACCGTGTGGGTGAGGCAGTGCCGTTGCTGCGGCTGCTGGAGTCGGTCCAGGCCGACGTCGCCCACCACAACGCCGACTCCACAGCGGGAGTCCTGCGGGCACGGCTCCGGAACGATCTGACCGCTCGGATGCGGGAGGTATCCAAGGCCGGTCGTACGCCGCTGTCGGTGGACCTGCGACTGGACTGCCAGGCACGTATCCCCGAAAGCGTCGTCCACGAAGCGGAGCGGGCCGCGAGCGTGATCGCCCGGCTGACACGGCAGCCTGTCGGCCAGGCGGCATGGCGGGACTTCCATGCGGCATTCTGCGACCGCTTCGGCATCAACACGCTGGTCCCGCTCGCCGACGTCATCGACCCCGACACCGGCATCGGCTACCCGGCCGGATACCCCGGCAGTACCCGACCCGAGCCACCCAGCGACAGCACGGCCGAACGCGACGAGCACCTCTTGTCCCTGGCGTGCCAGGCGGCCGCCGACCACAGCCGGGAGATCGTCCTGACCGAGGAAACCATCACCGCGCTGACGGTCCCCACCGGCGGCCGCGCGATCCAGGTCCCGCCGCACGTCGAACTCAGCGCACGCATCCTCGCGACCAGCCCACGGGCCCTGGAACGCGGCGAGTTCACGCTGACCGTCGCGCCCGCCCGAGCGGCCGGGACGCTCACCTCCCGGTTCACCACCACCGCCTCCGGCACCGGACTCGAAGACATCTACCGCAGCATCCCCGCCACCACCGAGGGCGCACTGCCGGTGCAGCTCTCCTTCCCGCCGATCTACCCGCACGCGGAGAACATCTGCCGTGTGCCCGCCTACCTGGACCACGTGCTGCCGCTGGGCGAACACCGCCAACTGTGCTCCACAGCGCAGGACGAGGGCACCGAAGCGGAGATCATCGCGCTGGACGACCTTGCCGTAACGGCGACCCGCGACGCGCTGCACCTGGTCAGCCTGTCCAGGCGCCGGGTGGTCGAGCCGCAGGTGTTCCACGCCCTGTCCCTGGGCAAGCAGCCACCGCCGCTGGCCCGGTTCCTGGCCCACCTGCCACGAGCCTTCACCGCCGGATGGCATGAGTTCGACTGGGGCCCGCACACCGCCCGCCTGCCTCACCTCCCGCGTGTCCGCTACGGCCGTACCGTCCTGTCCCCGGCCCGCTGGCGGCTGACGGCCGCCGAACTGCCGCTGGCGGATGCCGATCTGACCGCATGGCGGCGGGCCTTGAAGGTGTGGCGGGAGCGCTGGCACTGTCCCGCCCGCGTCGAGCTGCGGGACGCGGACCGGACCTTGCGTCTGGACCTGAACGAGGCGTCGCACGCCGTACTCCTCCGCTCCCATCTGGCACGGTGCGATCAGGCCGAACTCGTGGAGACCGCCCAGTCGGCGACCGAATACGGCTGGCTCCGGGGGCACACCCACGAACTCGCGCTGCCCCTGGTCACCACCCAGCCGCCAACTCCCGCACCCCGCCTGGACGGACCCCTGCCGCTCATCGACAGCCACAGCCACGGCCACCTGCCCGCCGCTCCCGGCTCGCGGTGGCTGTACGCCAAGATCTGGGCGCACCCGGAGCGACATGAGGAAGTCATCGGCGAGCACCTTCCCCGCCTCATCGCCGAACTGGCTGGCGATCCGGCGTGGTGGTTCATGCGCTACCGCAGCGCCACCGAACGCGACCACCTCAGGCTGCGCATCCGCTCCGACGAGTTCGCCGCCCACGCCGAAGCCATCGGCACCTGGGCGGAAAACCTACGGGCGCGCGGGCTGTGCGGCGGACTTGCGCTGGACACCTACCGGCCCGAGTCCGGCCGCTACGGCGGTCCGGCAGCGATCGAGGCGGCCGAAGCGGTGTTCGCCGCCGACTCCCTTGCCGTCCTCGCCGAGTTCCAGCACCCCGTCGACACAGCCCCGGCCGCACTCGTCGCGCTGAACATGTGGGACATCTGCCGGGGCCTGCTCGGCGGGACGGCCGAGGCGGTCCAGTGGCTGACCGCCCGCCGGGCCCCGGACGCCGTCCCGGACCGGACGATCACCGAACAGGTCACCACTGCCGTACGCGGCGCCCAGTGGGACGATCCCACCGCCTGGCCCGCCCCGGTGACCACGACCCGCCTCGCCCGCCGCGACGCCCTGGCCCGCTACCGCAACGCCCTGCCACCACAGGCAGACGTGGACACGGTGCTGGAGTCCCTGCTGCACATGCACCACAACCGGGCGCTCGGCATCGACCGCGAACGCGAGCGGGCCTGCCGCCGTATGGCCCGCCACGCCGCCCTCGCCCTGCGCGCCACCGAGGTGCCCCGGTGAGGTCCGCACCGATGCCTCAGCTGGCCGCCGCCCATCAAGATCCTTGGTGGAGCCAGTCCTTGGCCCACGGCGCCCCCAGTACGGTCCTACTCCACATCACCCGCGCACGCGCCGGTCACGGAAGCTGGGACAGCGCCCACCGGTGGGCCACCGCCATGACCGGCCGCCCCGCGACCGCCCACCCCAACCTGGCCGGGCTGTTCCTCGGCGTCCCCGCCATCGCCTACGTCCTGAACACCGCCGACCACCCCGCCTACGAGCGCGCCCTGACCAGCCTGGACCACCCGATCGCCACCCTCACCCGCCACCGACTTCGCGCGGCACACCACCGTCTCAGCTCCCACCAACCCGCGCGACTACGGGAGTTCGACCTGATGCGCGGCCTGACCGGCCTGGGCGTCTACCTCCTGCACCGGCATGGCGACGGAGACCTGCTGCGCGAGGTCCTCACCTACCTCGTACGCCTCACCCACCCGCTCGACGACGGGATGCCCGGCTGGTGGAGCAGCGACGGACCCAACGGCAAGCCGTCGGCGAAATGGCCCGGCGGGCACGGCAACCTCGGCCTCGCTCACGGCATCACCGGCCCCCTCGCGCTCCTCGCCGCCGCGATGCGACGCGACATCGCCGTGGACGGCCACACCGAGGCGATCGGCCGGATCGTCGCCGAGCTGGACCGCTGGCAGCGCCCCACCCGAGCCGACGGCGTGTGGTGGCCCGGCCTCATCACCCCTGACGAATGGGCGGCGGGCACCGTCACCGCCAGCACTCCCCAGCGGCCCTCGTGGTGCTACGGAACCCCCGGTGTGGCCCGCGCCCAGCAGCTGGCGGCCCTTGCCCTGGCCGACAAAGGGCGCCTCGACCACGCCGGGCAGGCCCTCGCCGCATGCGTACGCGACGAGACGCAACTGTCGCAGCTCACCGACGGCTCCCTTTGCCACGGCTGGGCCGGACTCGTACGCACCGTAGAACGAGCCGTCGACGACGACACCAGCGGCGAACTCGCCTCCACCCTGCCCGCCTTGCGAGACCGGCTGGCTCACTGGGCCGCAAGCGAGCGGATACCCGAGCGCGGCGGGCTACTCGAAGGCCCCGAAGGCATCCACCTGTGCCGGTCGGGCACGTCACCGCTCACCACGATCGTCGCCACGACTGCCGACACCGCCTGGGATGCCTGCCTGCTATTGGACGGCTGACCCGCCGCGCCCACTCTCCCGGTCACTGCTCTCACTCCGCCGCTGCCACACGATGACGGCCCTCGCTTCAAGGACTCCGATGACCAACACAGCTGCCGAATCCCCCGCTTTCCCCGCAGTGCTGCGCAACCGCCTAGTCGACCACATCCTCGCCGCCGGACACGCCACCGATCCGCGCGTGGAGGAGGCGCTCCGCACGGTGCCGCGCCACCTCTTCCTCCCCGACAGCGACGTGGAGACGGCCTACGCGAACAGAACCGTGATCACCAAACGGTTCGAGGACGGGACATCACTGAGCTGCGCCACCCAGCCGACCGTGATGGCGATGATGCTCGACCAACTCGCCGTCCGCGAGGGCGACAACGTCCTGGAAGCCGGGGCCGGAACCGGCTACAACGCCGCCCTCCTGCGCCTTCTGACCGGACCTGGCGGAGGCGTGGTGACCCTCGACAGCAACGCCGAGGTGGCCACCGAGGCCCGCTCCCGTCTGGACTACACCGGGTACGGCGACGTCATCGTGCTCACTCGTGACGGGGCGTTCGGCGCGCTCGAGTACGCCCCGTACCAGCGCGGCATCTTCACCGTCGGCCCCTGGGACCTGCCGCCCGGCCTCCTCGCCCAGTTCGCCGACGGGGCACGGCTGGTGGTACCGATGCGGTGGCGGGGACAGTCCCGCAGTGTCGCCTTTGTCCGCGACGGCGACACCTGGCACTCGGAGTCGATCGAGCTGTGCGGGTTCGTGCCCATGGTTGGCCAAGGCGGCGAGAAGACGGCCGTGGTCGACGATGCCGAGAGCGTCACACTCCGCTGGGACAGGGACCAGAACATCGATCCGGGCCGACTCCACGGCGTCCTTGACTACCCGAAATCCGTGATGCGGACAGGCGTCACGTTGGGGCCGAACGAGTCCTGGGACGGAGTATGGCTGCGGCTGACCGCAACCGAGCCAGGCACATGCGGGATCAGGGCGGACCAAAGCGCCTTCGACTCCGGGCTGTGCACGCCCGCGAAGGCAAAGGTGTACGGCCCGGCGCTCGTCCAGGACGGATCGCTGACCTACCTCACCACACGACGCGTCGAGGGCGAGGCTCCGTTGTGGGAGCTCGGGGCGATCGGGCACGGACCGGACGGGGAACACCTTGCTGAGCGCATGATGGTCGACATCCGGGCCTGGGATGCCGACCGCGGAGCACGCCCGACCGTCAGCATGCACTCGGCGAAAGCCTCGGCCACCGACCTCTCGGAGGGATTGGTGGTCATAAAGGAGCATGTCCGTCTAGTCCTCGCGCTGCCGGAGAGCAAGGGGTGATCGGCGCTTGAACTTATGTGATCGCCGGTGTTGCGGGGAGGCGACGCCGCCTCCCCGCAACACGAGGCGCAAAGGTCGCGGGCCAGAGCCGGGGGCGTGCAGTTTGATCCGATAGCGGACCGAGGTGATGAGCAGGGTCAGGATGGCGGCGATGAGGAGCGGGGCTGCAGCGGCGTCGCACGCCGTCTGAAGGCCACGGAGCAAAGGCTCGATGACGGGGTTTGAAGTGGGTGTGTGCTGGAAGTGGGCGGCGCCGGTGCCGAGCGCGGCAAGCGGCAGAGAGAGGGCGAGGCCGCGGGCGAGAGTACGCCGGGCTGTGGCGCGAGGAGTGCGGGGATCGGCGGTGCTCATGGCGCTCCGGGGAGAACCAGTTCTCAGTGCTCGGTGCAGCGGTCCAGAAACGCCAGCTCGGTGTCAGTGAGGCGGCGGGGCCGTCCGGTGTCCAGATTGTAGGCGACGATGGTGGTCGCGCCGTCGGCGTACAGCTGGTCGGCATCCCGGATCTCGTACGTCAGCTCGAAGGAGACCGCTCTGCTCTGCGCCACCCGGACGTGCACGTCGACCGGGTCTTCGCGGTAGTGCAAAGGGGCTCGGAAGTCGAGGCTGGCGCGGCTCACGACGAACGCGTGCCGACGGCGGCCGGCCTCGTCCTCTGCCAGCACCTCGCGGAACATCCTCGTCCGCGCTTCCTCCATGTACCGGAGGAACATGGCGTTGTTGATGTGCCCGTACGCGTCGGCGTCAGCCCAGCGCAGCGGGCAGGGGTAGGTGTAACTGGGCACGAGTGGTTCTTTCTGCTGGTGGGCGGGGCGCGGTAGCTGTGTGGTGAGCCGTGCGTGCCGCGTCGGATCCGGCGCAGCGCCGTTCTGGCACCCGGCAAGAGCTCGTGAGTGACTTGCCCCTAAGAGATCAGCGGATCACGGTCGGGCGGTGACAGATCCTCCCGGATGGCGTGGAGGAGGCTCACCCATTCGTCCGCCTTGTTGAGGTGCTGCGCGATCATGGCGAGAGCGCCTTCGGGATCGGCTGGCAGGACTGCAGCGAGGACGGGCTTCACCTCGGCCCGGAGTTGATCATCGAAGTTCGTCCAGGACACCCGGGCGATCAACGTAAGAGGGGCGACCTCGGTGACGCCCCAGCGTCCGGGGCTCTCTTCAACGGCCCAGATCACGTTGCGTTTCGAGGGTGAGAGCGTCAGCTGCGCATCAGGACCCATCAGACGGCTGAGAGCGGGCAGAGGGATGCCGTCCTCCCCTGCCTGGGCAGCGGCCTGCTCCGGACTGCTGAGCGTTTCGCCCGGTCTCGCTCCGGAATGCGGGCATTCATGGGCCCCGGAGCCCTGTGACGGGAGTGCCCCAGGAGTAGGCCAGCCAGTGCCGTGGCGGGCGAGGGCTGTTTCATTCCGGCACCTCCTGTCTCATCCCAAAACACCACGTCCCGGGGGGCTTTTGCCCGCTGGTCAGGTCGACGGCCGCGCGGTACATCGGAAACATAACTCCGTCCGGCGGCTACCCCAGCGACCTGTCCGACGATCGCTGGGAGTTGATCGAACCGGTGTTATCCGCCTGGCGCAACGAGCGCCGCGGACGCGGCCTGGACATCGGTCGCCCGCCCGAACACGACCTGCGTTCCCTGATGAACGCAGTGCTCTACGTGGACCGCACCGGAATTCCCTGGCGCTACCTGCCCCACGACTTCCCACCGTGGCCCACGAGCTATCACTACTTCGCCTGCTGGCAGGAGGATGGCGTCTTCAACCAGCTCACCGGGTTGCTGCGGGGGCTGGTCCGGCAGGCCGAAGGCCACGATCCCGAGCCCTCGGCCGTGCTGGACTCGCAGAGCATCAAGACCTCCGCCAACGTGCACCGCGCCGACCAGGGCACCGACGCCGGGAAGCGGATCATCGGCCGCAAGCGCCACCTCGGCTGCGACACCCTCGGCCTGCTCCTGACCGTGCTGGTCACCGCGGCGAGCGTCTCCGACACCGCGGCCAGCCGGGCCTTGCTGTCCCGCATCGCCGCGGCCCACCCCCGCATGCGCAAGGCCTGGGTGGACGCCGGCTACCGCACCACCGCCATCGACCACGGCGCCCGCCTGGGCATCGACGTCCACCCCGTCCAACGCCCGCCGGGCGCCAAAGGGTTCACCATCATCCCAAGACGGTGGACCATCGAACGCAGCATCGGCTGGCTCATGCACCACCGCAGACTCGCCCGCGACTACGAACGGCACCCGCACCGCTCCGAAGCCATGATCCACCTCGCGATGATCGACCTCATGGCCCGTCGCCTCACCGGCGAAGCCACTCCAAACTGGCGCGGAACCTGACCCCACGGGACCAAACATAAAACCCAGGGCGAAACGCTCAGTAAGCCCGGACATGCCCCGGCCCCGGCGCCAGAGGGAGGAGAATGGTGCCGGGGCCGAGGCGTCTGCGCCCGGGTTCCTCAAACGGCGGGACGCTTGGCATCGATCAGGAAGGTGGCGGCGGCCCTGGGACCCGTGTCGGCGGGCAGCTCCTCGACGTGAATCCCGGTGAATCCGGCCTCGTTCAGGACCGTGGTCCATACGTGCCCTTGCAGCACTCAGTCGCGCATGGCGGCGCTCTCGCCCTTCGGGGTCTTCGCCGGCATGTCGGCGGCCGTGGTAAACCGTTTCACCTGATGTAGGGCGCAGGTTCTTTCCGGTGAAGAATTGAGAAACTCGGCGCGGCAACCTGCGAACGCAATTTGAAAGACAAACAAGTTGCGATGGCTGTGCAGCATCGGTGTTGGCCTGTCCTTCCGGCTGCAAACCAGATTATGGGTAACACGCCGAGCTGAATCGTTCCCCTTGCGGCCAGGAGAGTGAAGACACAAAGAGAGGAGTTGATCACGCTGCGCACCGAAGATTTCATGTGTGGCACCCAACCCCTCTTTCTCTTCTCGGAGGAACTCTGTGTCCATCTCCCCCTCGCTCCAGCTCCTGTCCCACCGCTGCGCCACCACGGTGGCGACCGCCGCGGTGAGCACCGTTCTTCTGGCGGCTCCCGCCGAGGCCCTCACCCCGCAACTCGCTGCGGCGGCGAGCGTCTCCTGCCAGGCCGGCGGGCAGGCGTCCTTCTCCCCCGGCCTGCTGCCGATCCCCGCTCCCCGGGACACCAACGTGCAGTACAGGGGCCAGGACCGCTCGTGTACGGGAGTGACCCCGGGCGGCAGCGAGATCGCCACGGCGCGGTTCAACGGCTCGTTCAACGCCCCGATGTCCTGCGTGGTCGGCGGCGGTGACGTTCCCACCCCGGGCTCGGGAACCATCGAGTGGAAGACCACCAACGGCAAGACCCTGCGCAGCACCCTGTCGATCACCATCTCCGGCCAGATGTTCAACGAGGCCACCGTCGATGGCAGCGTCACCGACGGCGCCTACGTGGGCGCGCAGGTACACGGCAAGTTCCGTGTCGACCTGTTCAAGGAAGGCGTCAACTGCGCCGCACAGTCCTTCTTCGGCGGCCTGAAGTCCGCCCCCTTCGATGGATCCTTCACCATCAACGGCTGACCTGATCAAGGGCTTAGCAGCCCCCTTGAAGCTGCGTGGCGCAAACCTGCCCTGGGCGCGCCACGCGGCGCCTACGTCTACACATCTTCTAGGGAGAGTCCTTTGTCGGACGATGACGACTACAGCGGCAGCGACGACGGCGGCTCGGACGACAGCGGCGGGTACGACGGCTCCGACGACGGCGGCTCGGACGACAGCGGCGGGTACGACGGCTCCGACGACGGCGGCTCGGACGACAGCGGCGGGTACGACGGCTCCGACGACGGCGGCTCGGACGACAGCGGCGGGTACGACGGCTCCGACGACGGCGGCTCGGACGACAGCGGCGGGTACGACGGCTCCGACGACGGCGGCTCGGACGACAGCGGCGGGTACGACGGCTCCGACGACGGCGGCTCGGACGACAGCGGCGGGTACGACGGCTCCGACGACGGCGGCTCGGACGACAGCGGCGGGTACGACGGCTCCGACGACGGCGGCTCGGACGACAGCGGCGGGTACGACGGCTCCGACGACGGCGGCTCGGACGACAGCGGGTACGACGGCTCCGACGACGGCGGCTCGGACGACAGCGACAGCGGCTCGGACGCTGGCGACGACACCGACTCCGACACCGGATCGGACGACGACGCGGACGCCGGCGACGACACCGACACCGACACCGGATCGGACGACGACGCGGACGCCGGCGACGACACCGACACCGACACCGGATCGGACGACGACGCGGACGCCGGCGACGACACCGACACCGACACCGGATCGGACGACGACGCGGACGCCGGCGACGACACCGACACCGACACCGGATCGGACGACGACGCGGACGCCGGCGACGACACCGACACCGACACCGGATCGGACGACGACGCGGACGCCGGCGACGACACCGACACCGACACCGACACCGGATCGGACGACGACGCGGACGCCGGCGACGACACCGACACCGACACCGACACCGGATCGGACGACGACGCGGACGCCGGCGACGACACCGACACCGACACCGACACCGGATCGGACGACGACGCGGACGACGACTCGGACGCAGGCGACGACAGCGACAGCGGCTCGGACGCCGGCGACGACACCGACTCCGACACCGGTTCGGACGACGACTCGGACGACGACGCGGACGCAGGCGACGACACCGACACCGGATCGGACGACGACGCGGACACCGGCGACGACACCGACACCGACACCGGATCGGACGACGACGCGGACGACGACTCGGACGCAGGCGACGACAGCGACAGCGGCTCGGACGCTGGCGACGACACCGACTCCGACACCGGTTCGGATGACGACGCGGACGCCGGCGACGACACCGACACCGACACCGACACCGACACCGGATCGGACGACGACGCGGACGCCGGCGACGACACCGACACCGACACCGGATCGGACGACGACGCGGACGCCGGCGACGACACCGGTTCGGACGACGGCTCGGACGACGACGCGGACGCAGGCGACGACAGCGACAGCGACACCGGATCGGACGACGACTCGGACGCCGGCGACGACACCGACACCGACACCGGATCGGACGACGACGCGGACGACGACAGCGACACCGGTTCGGACGACGGCTCGGACGACGACGCGGACGCAGGCGACGACAGCGACAGCGACTCGGACTCCGACGCAGGCGACAACGCCAACTCCGACGGCGCCTCCGACGGCTCGGACGCCGACACGGACTCCGACGACGACAACTCCGATGCCGACTCGGACGACGACACCGACTCGGACGAACCCCTCGAGCAGGGTGAAGTGCGGGACCAGGACGACGACTCGGACGAACCCCTCGAGCAGGGTGAAGTGCGGGACCAGGACGACGACTCCGACGCCAGCGGCGACAAGGCCCATCACAAGGAAGCCCTGAGCAGCGGAGACCGCAAGCCTGTAAAGGTCGGGAAAGATTCCCAGAAGGAATACAAGGCTTCCGATCTGGGATTTAAGCTAACCAAGGATCAGCAGTCCGTTTACAACTCTTTGAACAAAATGCAAAAAGCTATGCTGCACAGGACGACGGGCCGAGACGAAAAGATCAACGACTACAGGAAAAAGAACCCTAACGTTTCACTCGAAGCGCAGGAACTTCATGCCGCACCTGGCGCGTCCTTCCGGCCACATTACGCCAAGGTCGACCGCGGCGAGGGACTGGACAATGCGGGCTGGGCAGCTCTGGCCGCAACCAACAAGGCGCTCGGTAGAAAAAAGGGGGAAAGCGATCAATTCGAGAGGCATCTCCCCTCTGGATACAGCAACGAACAAGCAAAGAAAATCCAGAATCAATTGCTCGACATGGGCCTAACTGGCTCTTCGATCAATCGGATCACGGCCTGCCACGGCCCGAGTGAGCTGTCCGACCTGATTCGCCGAGATAACCCGACGACCACCCAAAAGAGAAAGCGGTTGCTTAATGACTGGGGAGGGGAGAATGATGGGGCCGAATATGAGAGCGGTGAAAGCGGGACCGAGGACTCTGGGGACGGGCGGGGCGGCAATGCATCCTCGGCCACAACTGAATACAACAAGTACCTATTCAAGAAGAACAGCGGGTGACGCACTTCCGGGGAGCACGGTGGCAGCTCGCCGTCCGCACTGACGTCGCTCCCTTCCGGTAGTGAGGCGTAAGGGTGTGACCGCGAGGATTACCGAGAGGGAGATTGCCGGCAGGCTTTCCTGATCCGGCTCTTCCGGGCGAGAGCCTGAGGCCGGGCTGGCGGCGCTCATCCCGGGCCGTTGCTGGGGCGTCCGAGACACCCCAGCAACGGCCTACCGCCATGTTTGTGCCGTGAGCGAGGAGACAGGCGACGGCTGCCTCTCAGCCGAACACGGGGTGCACCTCGGTGCCGCCGGAGAGCAGGGGGAAGTCGAGGTGCCAGCGGCGCCGGCTCACCGCCGCCCCCGCCCCGCGTCCTGGCCGGGATCGAGGGCGGCGAGTGTCGGCAATACCACCACGATCGCCGACGGCGGCTACCCGGGCTCTGGACTAGTCATCCCGCACCGCCGCAAGCGCGACAAGGCCGAGCTTCCCGTCTGGAAAGAGGACCGCAACAGGTCGCACAGGCAGGTCCGAGCTCGGGTCGAGCGTGTCTTCGCCCGCATAAAGGCCTGGAAGATCCTCCGCGACTGCCGCCTCAGAGGCGACGGCGCCCACCAGGCCATGCTCGGCATCGCCCGGATGCACAACCTCGCCCTCGCAGGATAGATCAACGGGCTTCGCCGTGATCAGCCATGCCCGAGGCGAATCCGAGATCATTTACGGGACAGCCCTTAAGCCTGATCCGAGGCGCCGCTGACGGAGGCCACGGTCTCAAGAACGAAGTGGTCGTTGCCGAAGTACCGGTAGCGGACCAGGTCGATCGAGCGCCGGTGCTCGCGTACGGCGCGGGCGTCGTAGCGGGTGAAATCACCGGCCACGCAGACCAGCCGGGGTGCGCTCCACAGGATCTGGGATGCGGCCGTCGCCCCGAGCCGGTCGCGGACCAGGTTCTGGAAGGCGTGCTTGTGGCTCGTCAGCCAGGCCATGTAGTACAGCCCCTGGTTGATCACGCCCGCGTCGGTGCCACGCTTGTACTCGACGATCACGGGCGCCCCGTTCTCGTCGAGGCCCAGCGAGTCGATCCGCCCACCATCGGTGCAGTCGATCACGTACTCACTCGCGAGGAACGTAACACCCAGCATCGTCTCCATGTGCGCCTCGATGAGGTCATGCACATCTGCCTCGACATCAGCAAGCTGCGGCATGACTTCAGTAACGCCGCTCTTGGTATTGAACAGCTTCAGGCTCGACACCACCCCTCCTCGACTAGAAGATGGACAACGTCGAGCAGGTGCGGCTCTATTTCCCGATGCGGCTTCAGCACCGTGGAGATGATGTGAGGGCTGACCGCTCAACCCGCTCCTGGCAGCTCGCTCCGGGCAGGCCCCCACGTCAGCTCAGGTGAAAGGAATAGAGAGGTCAGTCCCCTGATTGGTCGCGCGTTGGCCACGCGTGACCAACGCATGGCCAGCAGCGGCCAGGAACACTGGGAAACACCCAGAAAGAGGCCCACCTAGACAGGAATCGAGATCCTCAACCTGCGCTACAAAATGCCTGGTTAGAGGCCCGTTCTCGCTCCTTCCGGCCAGGGGCGGCGGCCCCGGCCGTTCCGGAGACACACCCCGCGGCTCCCGAGCAGCTCAGCGATCGCTCGGCGGCCTCGAATGTCTCCCGCGTCAGGATCCGTGGCGATGGAATCCCGAGGTCCGCCATTGCCGGCCGTCCGGCAGGATGGCGAGAGCTTCGTGGTCGGGCAGGCTCTCCAGCCAGTCCCGGGCGTCCTCGCCCCGTGCGAAGGCCGCGGTGGCGTAGGCGTCGGCCATGGTCAACCGCGGTCCGACGACGGTGAGGGACGCCAACGTGGTGACGGGCGTGCCGTCGCGCGGGGCGAGGACGTGTGCGCCGCGTTCGGCGGTGCCCGAGGTGGCGACGGCCAGATCATGGTGGGCGGCGATGACCGTGGCGAGTTCGCCGGGCCGCAACGGGTGGGCGATACCGATGCGCCACGGAGCACCGGCGGCCGGCCTGCCGCGCAGTTGGATGTCGCCGCCGCCGTTGACGCAGGTGTGCCGGGCACCGGCATCGAGGAGGATGTGGGACGCGGTCTCAGCCGCCCAGCCCTTGACGAGACCGGAGGGGTCGAGGTGGCCGGCGGGGACGATGCTGAAGTAGCCGTCGCTGTCGTGAGTGGCCCGGGCACACAGGGACAGGACTTCGCCGACTTCGGGCGGGCAGTCGGCGAGGCGGATGTCGCCGCGATCGAGGCGGCTGATGTGGCTGTCGGACCGGTAAGTGGAGAACACGGCGTCCACTCGGTGGAGGTGACGTACGGCCTGGGAGAGAGCGCGGTGGATAGCGAGGGTGGGCTCGTCACGGATGTCGAAGGTGAAGACCGTCCCCATCACGTGCTCTACGTGGCGCAGTCCGCCTACGGTGGATGCGGTGTCAGGCATGGGCCTGGTCCAAGGCGCTCTGCAGGGACTGGATGTAGCCCTGGCTCGTGTAACTGGCGCCGGAGACCGCGTCGATGTGCGCGCTTCGAGCGCCTAGCGCCTCCTGCGTGAGACGGGGCAGCGCATAGGCGGCCACCTGCCGGTCTCGGCCGTTCTGGTCCGGTGCCCGGAGAACTTTGACCGCGGTGATTCGTCCCTTGGAGAGGGTAACGGCGACCTGCACGGGTCCGTACCGCGTGGCGACGGGCTCCCCTGTGAACGTACCCGTCCCCGTCGATGCCCCGCCCGATGTGGTGCCCGGTGCGGGCGAGGACGCGGATGGTGGGCTCGACAGAGCGCCGGTTGCGGGGAGTTGGTGGGGTTTCAGCGCCAGCAGGGCGACGATCGTGGCGCTGATCCCCGTGGTGGCGAGGACGGCTCGACGCATGACGGGGGTCTCCTCAGAACGCGAACGACTCGTGATGGATGCGGCGGGCCGGCACACCGGCTTGCCGGAGGGCCGCGGTCGCGGCCCTCGTCATGCCGGGCGGACCGCACAGGTAGACGTCGTGTGCCGCCAGGTCGGGGACCAGTGAGCTCAGGCCCTGGGCGGTCAACGGCGAGGAGTAGAGGGCCGGTTCGTCGACCACGTAGCGGACGGTGGCCCGTCGGCGGGCGGCGATCGCGTCGAGCTCACCGCGCAGGGCCAGATCTTCGACGGTGCGGGCCCGGTAGACGAGGGTGACCTGGCCCGGCAGTGTCTCGAAGAGCGTACGCAGAGGTGTGATGCCGACCCCGCCGGCCAGGAGCAGGACCAATGGTGCGGTGCGACGGTTCGCCGTGAAGCCACCGTACGGCCCCTCGGCCCACACCCGGGTGCCGGGCGCCAGACGAGCGAGCGCGGCACTGTGCCCACCTGCGGCCTTCACCGTGATGCGCAGCCGACGTGGGTGGGCCGGAGCCGACAGGGAGTACGGGTTCGCCGTCCACCACAGCCCGGGTGCCATGAAGCGCCAGCGCAGGAACTGTCCCGGCTCACCGCCGAGTTCGTCCAGGTGCTCGCCGGTGAGGTGGACGGAGACCACGCCCGGGGCCTCGGGCCTGACCGCGACCACGCGCATCCGATGGCGCAGTCCGCGTCGTACGGGAACGACGAACCGGTACCAGCACAGCAGGGCGGCGACGCCGAGGAACAGTGTGTACCAGGCGGTTTGGGCAAGACGGTTGCCGACGAAGTCGGCTCCGTCGGAGAGCTGATGGCCGAAGGCGAGGAAGACGGCGAGGTAGGTGGCGAAGTGCAGATAGTGCCACGCCTCGTAACTCATCCGGCGACGGGCGGCGCGGGCCGAGAGGACGCCGGTGATCAGGAAGAGCAAGAAGCCGATCGTGCCCTTGAGCAGGTCCGGGTAGTGGAGGACGAGCGTGGAGGTCTGGCTGACCACGTCGGTATGTGAGGTCAGGGAGTAGCCCCAGACGATCAGCAGGGTGTGGGCCAGGGCCAGCGAGACGGTGCAGCGACCGCCCAGGGCGTGCCAGCGGGCGAGGCGATCGGTGCCGATCGTGTGGTCGAGGAGCGGCATCCGGGCCATCAGGGCCAGCAGCACCGCGCAGGCGTATCCCGCCATCAGGCCGGTGATGCGGCCGGCCCCGGTGAGCCAGTCCTCAGGGCCGACCACCGCGGTCGTATCGCTCCACCACAGGGCCAGTACCCCCGCTGCACCGCCCCAGATCGCCAACTGTGCCAGGAGCGGCACAGGGCTACGGCGCGGACGCCGGTGACACAGCCCACCGCTCGCATAGGTGCCGCCGGTCAACGTGGTGGTCATGGGTTCCTCCCCGTAAGGGCTTGATCTGGCGAAGGGCGGCCAGCATCACAGCCCAACCTCTGCGGACCTTCTGAAACCGCCCCCGTCGGCCGCTCTCGGCGCCGATTCAGAGGAAACTCAGAGCCACCGCGCACCCCGCTCCGGCCTGCGCCGGGGGATGCTGGAGGAACCATGAACGAGCCGCGCACCCCATCCCCGCCCCCGCTGCACCGCCCCGACGGAGGCCCGGTCCGGGTCCTCGTCGTCGACGACGAACCCGACGTCACCGGCGTCCTGGCCACCGTCTTGACCAGCGAGGGCTGGCAGGTTCGCACCGCTGCCGAAGGCAGGAGTGCCCTCGCGGCGGCCCGCGACTTCCTACCCGACGCGGTGGTCCTGGACTGGATGCTGCCCGACCTGGACGGCTTGCAGGTACTGCACGCCCTCAGACGCGAGGCGCCTCGCGTGTGCGTGCTGTTCCTGACCGCCCGCGACGCGGTCGAGGACCGCATCGCCGGCATCACCGCGGGCGGCGACGACTACGTCACCAAGCCCTACAGCCTGGAAGAAGTCCTGGCCCGGTTGCGCGGTCTCCTGCGGCGGGCCGGCATGACCGCCGAGCCCGGCACGGACCAACTCGCCGTCGGTGACCTCACCATGGATGAAGAAGCCAGGGAAGTCCGCCGCGCCGGCGTCACGGTGGAGCTCTCCCGCACCGAGTTCGAGCTCCTGCGGTTCTTGATGCGCAACCCGCGCCGGGTCCTGTCCAAGGATCAGATCCTCGCCCGGGTCTGGGCCTACGACTTCGGTGGGCGTGCCCACATCGTGGAGCTCTACATCAGCTACCTCCGCAAGAAGATCGACGCCGGACACGCTCCGATGATCCACACGGTGCGCGGCGTCGGCTACGTCCTCAAGCCAGGCACTCCGTGAGGCGACTGCCGCCCCGTACGCTGCGCGGACAGCTCACCGCCGGACTCGTCACCCTGCTGGCCCTCGCCTGCCTCTCCGTCGGGATCAGCACCGCACTCGCGCTGCGCGGGTTTCTCATGGGCCGCCTGGACGAGCAGCTCACCGCGTCCGGCGGCCGGTTCGCCGCGAGCCTGGAACACGAAGCCAAGCCCGACGCCGACAACCGCCCCGACACCCGGGGCCAGGCCGACGCCACCTTCGGCGCCCGCCTCGTGGACGGCAGCGTCACCCGGGCCGCCGTCGTCGACGACGCGACCGATCGACCCGTCCGGCTCGCCTCCAGGGACCGTCGCGCCCTGGCTGCGATCCCCACCGACGGGAACGGGCACAGCATCGGCCTGTCCACCCTGCGCGGCTACCGCGTCATGGCATTCAGAGGCGACGACCAGGACACTCTGCTCACCGGCCTGCCGCTACACCCCGTGGAGGAGACCGTTCACCGCCTCGAAGCGGTCGAGACGGTGCTGTTCGCCGCCGCTCTGCTGATCACCGGCGTCGCCGCGGCGCTATGGGTGAGGATCTCACTGCGCCCGCTGCGGCGGGTCACCGCCCGAGCAGCGGAGGTGGCCGAACTCCCGCTGGCCAGCGGCGAGATCGCCATGCCGGGGCCACTTCCCGACAACGACCCGCGCACCGAGGTCGGTCAGGTCGGCTCCGCTCTCAACCACATGTTCGGCCACGTCGAGGACGCTCTCAGCCGCCGCCACGCCAGTGAGGAGCGGCTGCGTCACTTCGCCGCCGATGCCAGCCACGAACTACGCACACCCGTCGCCAACATCCGCGGTCACGCCGAACTCGCCCTGCGCCACCACGGACCTGTCGCCGCCGAGGTCCGCCACGCCCTGGAACGCATCGACGGGGAATCGCGGCGCATGACCCGTCTCGTCGACGACCTGCTCCTCCTCGCCCGCCTGGACGCCGGCCGCCCTCTCGAACACGGGCCGGTCGACCTGACCTTGCTGATCTTGAACGCCACGGACGACGCCCGCGCGGCAGGACCCACCCATCGCTGGCTCCTCGATCTCCCCGAAGACCCCGTCACCATCACCGGCGACGCCCACCGACTCCAGCAGGCCATCGGCAACCTCCTTGCCAACGCCCGCACCCACACACCGCCCGGCACCGAAGTGACCATCACCCTCACCACCGGCGGGCCCGACGTTTTCCTCAGCGTGAGCGACAACGGTCCTGGCATCCCGGAGGATCTTCAGCCGGAGGTCTTCGGCCGCTTCGTCCGGGCCGACCACACACGCTCCCGCAACACCGGAAGCACCGGCCTCGGCCTCGCCATCGTCCACGCCGTCACCACCGCGCACGCCGGAACCGTCAGCCTGACCAGCCGCCCCGGGCGCACCACCTTCCGTATGACACTGCCCGCGTGACCACACCGGACCTCCCTCTGGCTTGGAATCGGACTTGCTGTCGCTCCCGCCCCCTTGGCATATGGCTACTGTGAGGGGCGTACCTGCAACGCCTTGTCCGACAGAGCCCGGCGGAGGCAGCACATGGGTGGGGACGCGTACCACGAATCGGAGCGGCTGCCTCGATTACAGCTAGATGACTTGCTCGAAGAGCTCCAAGGGCGGATCGAAGCGGTCCGTGGGACCCGGGACCGGCTGCACGGGCTGCTGGAAGCGGTGCTTTCGGTCGGGCGGGAGCTGGATCTGCCGCAGGTGCTGCGGCGCATCGTGGAGACCGCCGTCGCGCTGGTGGACGCGGAGTACGGAGCGCTCGGCGTCATCGGCACGGGAAGCAAGCTGAACGAGTTCCTGCCCGTGGGGATCCGTGAGCGGGTGCGCGCGCAGATCGGTGATCTTCCCTCGGGGCACGGGCTGCTCGGTGAACTGATCCGGCATCCCGAGCCGTTGCGGCTCAAGGAGCTGACGGAGCATGCGGCGTCGTCCGGTTTCCCGGCGCACCATCCCCCGATGCACTCGTTCCTCGGCGTACCCATCCGGGTGCGCGATGAGGTGTTCGGGAACCTCTACCTCACCGAGAAGCGCGGCGGGGCGGAGTTCGACGCCGAGGACGAGGCGGTGCTCTCGACGCTGGCCGTGGCCGCGGGGGTGGCCATCGAGAACGCACGGCTCTACGAGGAGGCGCGGCTGCGCGCGCAGTGGCTGACCGTCGGTGCGGAGTTCACCAACGCGCTGCTCTCCGGCACGCCCGAGGCACGCGTCCTGGAAATGATGGTCGAGCGTGCCAGGGAGATCACCTCGGCCGACATCGGCGTGGTGGACCTGGTGGTGGCCGACAGCCAGGAACTCCTCGGCGTACTCGCCCTCGGCGAGAGCGCCGAGGCGCACCGGGGCCAGCGCATTCCCCGCCGAGGGACGTTGGCCGGTGTCGCGTTGAGCGGCGGTGATCTGGTGGTCACCACGGACGTCGCCGGTGACCCACGGGTCACCTTCGCCCCGGAGAGGTGGAAGGGTCTGGGGCCCGCGGTGGCGGTTCCGATGGGGACGGACGACGGGGTGCGCGGCGTTCTCGTGCTGGCGCGGCGCGCCGGGCGGCCCGTCTTCAGCGAGGCCGAGGTCGCGCCGCTGCCCGGTTTCGCCGGTCAGGCAGCCCTGGCGCTCGAACTCGCCGACCGGCGGCGGGACGCCGAGCAGATGAGTCTGCTCGAGGACCGGGACCGGATCGCCCGGGACCTGCACGACCTGGCGATCCAGCGGCTGTTCGCGACCGGGATGACGCTCCAGAGCGCCCTGCGGTTCGTCCAGCACCCCGAGGCTTCCGAGCGCCTGCTGCGGGCGGTGGACGACCTCGACACCACCATCAAGATCATCCGGTCGACCATCTTCGGGCTGCGCGCCCACGAGGCGTCCGCGGTGGTCGGCGCCGGGCTGCGCGTGCGGATCGCCCGTACGGTGGAGGAGGCGGTGACCTCCCTCGGTTTCACCCCCGCGGTGCGCATGGAGGGCCTGCTGGACACCGACGTGCCCGCCGCCACCGCCGACGACGCCGTGGCCGTGCTGAGCGAAGCGCTCTCCAACATCACCCGGCATGCCCGGGCGTCGGCCGCGGAGATCGCCGTCACCGTAGGCAAGGGAGAGCTGACGCTCACCGTGACGGACAACGGCGTCGGCATCGGCGCGAGTGGTCGCCGCAGTGGTCTGCGCAACCTCGCCGAGAGGGCCGAGAGGCTGGGCGGCATGCTGTCGCTGGGGCGCGGGCCGGAGGGCGGCACGCACCTGGAGTGGCACGTTCCGCTGCGAGGCAGGTAAGCGGAGGCACGTCAGCGTGGCTGGTCCGCCTCGAAGTGAGCCGCGATCACGGCGGCCTGGATGCGTCGTTCCACACCCAGCTTCGCCAGGAGCCGGGAGATGTGGTTCTTGACGGTCTTCTCCGAGAGGTAGAGCTCCTTGCCGATCTGGCGGTTGGTGAGCCCCTCGCCGATCCGGGCGAGGATCTCCCGTTCGCGTTCCGTGAGCGCGGCAAGGCGCTCGTCCCGCGGGGGCGCGGGGGCCTCCTCGGGACCGCGCAGGGCGCTCATCAAGCGGGCGGTGGTGGCCGGGTCGAGCAGGGACTGACCCGCGGCGACGGTACGGACGGCGTCGACCAGGTCGGTGCCCTTGATCTGCTTCAGGACGTAACCCGCCGCGCCCGCCATGATCGCGTCCAGGAGCGCGTCGTCGTCATCGAAGGAGGTCAGCATCAGGCAGGCGAGGTCCGGCATCTTCGAGCGCAGCTCGCGACAGACCGTGATGCCGTCGCTGTCGGGCAGGCGGATGTCCAGGAGGGCCACGTCCGGGCGCAGGGCCGGGCCGCGGATCAACGCCTGTTCGCTCGTGCCCGCTTCACCGACGACCTCGATGTCGGGTTCGGAGTCGAGCAGGTCGTGGACACCCCTGCGGACGACTTCGTGGTCGTCGAGGAGGAAGACCCGGATCGGGTGATCCACCGAGAACGTACGAACGGTCATTGCTGCCCCCTGGATATCCGCGATCCGGTGCCCCGTGCCGATCCTGTCGGGTGCGCCGAGCCACGCACCAGGGCCGAGTGGCCCCGATTCACCGTCCGGCGGTGCCATCTCTCAGCAGATGCGCGGGAGTTGCTCACCCGAGGGCATGTCGACCACGCGTCGTGCGCCGAGCAGGGTGCGCAGCTCCACCCGGGCGGCGTGCGCCGTCGTGCAGTGGCCGATGCGGACCGCCTGAGCGCCTTCCGGATGGGCGCGGAGGGCGAGGAGTGCGGCGTCGGCGATGTCGGGCGCGACGAAGGCGACGAAACAGCCTTCGTTGGCGACGATCAGCGGGTCGAGGCCGAGCAGGTCACAGGCGGCGGCCACGGCGGACGGCACCGGCAGCGCGCTCTCCGCGATCTCCACGCCGACCCCCGCATCGCGTGCGATCTCGTTGAGAGAGGCGGCGAGGCCGCCCCGGGTGGGGTCGCGCAGGCTGTGGACGGCGTCACCGAAGGGCGCGAGGGCCCGCACGAGGCGGTGCAGTGGCCTCGTGTCTGAGGCGATGTCCGTCTCGAATCCGAGTCCTTCGCGGGTGGAGAGGACCGCGGTGCCGTGCAGGCCGATCGGGCCGGAGAGCAGCACCGCGTCCCCGGCGCGGGCCCGGGCCGACGAGGGTGCGAGGCCGGGAACGCGGCGGCCGATGCCGGTCGTGTTGAGGAAGAGCCGGTCCGCGGCGCCGCGTCCGACGACCTTGGTGTCCCCGGTGATGACGGGGACGTCCGCCTGCTGCGCGGCTTTCCCCGCGGAGTCCAGGACCGAGCGCAGCTCGGCGAGCGGCAGCCCTTCTTCCGCGATGACCGCGAGGGTCAGCGCGAGGGGCAGGGCTCCGCGCATGGCCAGGTCGTTGACCGTCCCGTGTACGGCCAGGGAGCCGATGTCCCCGCCGGGGAAGGTCAGCGGACTGACGACGAACGAGTCGGTGGAGACAACGAGTTCGCCCCCTCCCGGCAGCAGGGCAGCGTCTTCGAGGGGGCCGTCGGGCCGCCTCCCCAGGGCGGGCAGGACGAGCCTGTCCAGGAGTTCGGCCGTCAGCCTGCCGCCGGCGCCGTGGCCCAGCTGGACGACGTCGTCCTCGCTGTATGGGACGGGGCAGTCGATGTTCATCACGGCGTGCTCCCGGTCCGGCCCGCGGCGTGGAAGGCGGCGCAGGTGCCCTCGCTGGACACCATGGGGGCGCCGAGCGGGGTGCGGGGCGTGCAACGGATGCCGTAGGCGCGGCAGTCGGTGGGCAGCCGCGCCCCGGTGAGGATGGCTCCCGCGATGCAGTCGGGGTCCTCCACGGAGTGCTGTGCGCCCACCTCGAATCGGCGGACGGCGTCGAACGCGGCGTACTCCGGGGCGAGTTCCAGGCCGCCGGCCGGGAGCGTGCCGATCCCTCGCCAGGCCCGATCGGTGACGCGGAAGACGCGGGCGAGGGCGAGTTGGGCCTCGTCGTTGCCTCGTCGCCGCACGGCCCTGGCGTACTGGTTCTCCACGTCGTACCGGCCCTCTTCGAGCTGGACGACGGCCATCAGGATACCTTCGAGCAAATCGAGCGGCTCGAATCCGGTGACCACGACCGGCACTTGATACCGCTCGGCGATCGGCTCGTACTCCCGCCAGCCCATCACCGCACAGACGTGCCCGGCGGCCAGGAACGCCTCGACCTCGCAGTCCGGGTCCTCGAGGAGTGCCGTCATCGCGGGCGGCACGAGGACGTGGCTGACCAGGAGCGAGAAGTTGGCGAGCCCGAGGCGGGCGGCGTGCAGGACGGTCATCGCGTTGGCAGGTGCGGTGGTCTCGAACCCGACGGCGAGGAAGACGACTTCGCGGTCGGGGTTCTCCTCGGCGATCCGCACCGCCTCCATCGGCGAATACACCACACGTACGTCCGCACCACGGGCGCGCAGGGCCAGGAGGTCTGTGGTGCTGCCGGGCACGCGCAGCATGTCGCCGAAGCTCGTGAAGGTCACGCCGGGGCGCGCCGCGACGGCCATCGCCCGGTCGAGGGTCTCCAGCGGGGTGACGCAGACCGGGCAGCCGGGGCCGTGGATCATGCGGATGCCCGCGGGCAGCAGTTCGTCGATGCCCTGGCGGACCAGGGTGTGGGTCTGCCCTCCGCAGACTTCCATGATCCGCCAGGGCCGGGACGCGGTGCGGGCTAAGCGGCCCAGCAACTCGCGCCCCAGCGCCGGGTCGCGGTACTCGTCCAGGTACTTCATCGCGGCTTCTCGCCCGGCTCCGCCAGGTCGACGCGGACGTCGACGACACCCTCGACGGCCCTGGCCAGGCGGGCGGCGACCGGGACGAGGGACCTGTCGCGGATCGCGCCGCCGAGGGTGACCACGCCCTCCTCGACCGCCACCGTGACGGCCCCGTCGGGGAAAAGGACGGCGACCACGGTGCGGTTCACTTCCTCGGCCAGCTCTCCGTCGGTGCGCAGGAACACCTTCAGGAGGTCGCTGCGGCTCACGACGCCCTGGAGCAGGCCGTGGTCGTCGGTCACCGGGAGGCGCTTGACGTGCCGCAGGGCCATGACGCGGGCGGCCTGTGGCAGTGTGGTGTCCGGGTGGACGGTGACGGCGGGAGTGCTCATCACCTCGCCCGCGCTCACGCCTCCGGCCTTGGCCAGGTCGGAGAGGCGGCGCCGCTGATCGAGGTGGGTGGGGTCACTGTCGCGGAACTCCTCCTTGGGCAGCAGGTCCGCCTCGGAGACCACGCCGATGACCCGGCCCTCGCCCGCCAGGACGGGCAGCGCGCTGATCTTCCACTGCTCCATCAGCGCGACGATCTCCTTGAAGGGGGCCTCTCGGCCGACGGCGATGACGGTGTGGGTCATCACGTCGCTCACGGTGCGCGGGGTGTGGAGCACGGCGCCCTCCTCGGGGTCAGGTGCGCTCGATGGTGAGGTCAAGGAAGTGCGTGGAGCAGGAGATGCACGGGTCGTGATTGCGGATGGCCCGCTCACAGAGGCGCGTCAACTCCTCGTCACTCGCGTCGTGTTCGTCGATCGCCGCCTGGGCGATGCGCCGCAGATCGTCCTCGATGGCGCCCTGGTTCTGCGCGGTGGGCGGCACGAGGCAGGCGTCGGCGACGGCGCCCTCGGAGTCCAGGAGGTAGCGGTGGTAGAGGAGCCCGCGAGGAGCCTCCGTAGCACCGTGTCCGGTGCCCGCCACGGGCGGGACCTCGGTGTGCGGATGCCGAGGAGGCTCGTACGTGTCGATGATCCGCAGCGCCTCGTCGACCGCGTACACGACCTCCACGGCCCGGACCAGGATCGATCGGAACGGATTGCGGCAGGCCACGCCCTCGTACGGGTCGCCGAGACCGGCGGCACGGGCGGCCTCGACCGCGGTGCGCGACAGCCACCGGCCACTGATCGCGAAGCGGGCCAACGAGCCGGTGAGGTGACGGCGCCCGTCGAGGGTGGAGTGCAGGGCGGTGGAGTGCGGGAGGTGCTCCTCGTGCACCCGGTCGAGGAAGGCGTGCAGCGGGAACGTGCTCAGCGTGCCGTCGGCGCGCAGCACGGCCGGGGTGCCGGTCTCGATGGCGTACGTTCCCGGGGCGGCCAGCGCGAACAGGTCGGCGTCGGTCTCGGCGTCGGGGAAGTCGAACCCGGCCACCCAGCTGACGGTCTGCCAGGCGTCGTCCGCCGCCCTCTTCAACTGCTCGGCCAGTGGCTTCAGTTCGTGCCGCGTCGGGGTGCGGTGGAAGCCACCCAGGCGGACGTTGACCGGGTGGATGGCGCGGCCGCCGAGGAGTTCGAGGACAGCGTTGCCCGCCTGCTTGAGCCGCAGCCCCCTCTCGACGTGTGCGCGGGCCGTGCGGGCCAGCTCGACGGCACCGTCGCAGCCGAGGAAGTCGGGTGCGTGCAGGAGGTAGATGTGCAGGGTCTGGCTCTCGATCCACTCGCCGCAGTAGAGCAACCGTCGCAGCTCGCGCAGGGCCGGGTCGACGGTGACGTGGCAGGCGTCCTCTATGGCGGCGCAGGCACTCAACTGGTAGGCGACCGGGCAGATCCCGCACACCCGGGCGGTGATGTCGGGCGGCTCGGTGTACACCCGTCCCCGCAGGAACGCTTCGAAGAACCGCGGCGGCTCGTAGATCCGCAGCCGCGCGTCGGTGACCGCTCCGTCGTGGACGCTCAGGTGCAGGGCCCCCTCGCCCTCGACCCGGGCGAGCGAGCCGACGTGCAGGACACGGCTGCCGCGGTGCGTCATCGGCGTAACTCCTTCTCGAATGCCGCGGTGTTGAAGGTGTGCAGGAAGCGTTCGGCGTCGCGGTCGTCCATGCCGTCGCGGTGGAGCACCGGAATCAGCGCGGGCAAGTTGACCGACCCGGACGGGCCGAAGCAGCCGTAGCAGCCGCGTCCGTACGCCGGGCAGATCGCCCCGCATCCGGCGTGGGTCACGGGGCCGAGGCAGGGGGTGCCGTGGGCGACGGTGACGCAGACCGTGCCGCGCCGCTTGCACTCGAAGCAGACGCTGTTGTTCGGGATGTCGGGCTTGCGGCCTGCCAGATACGCGGTGATGACCTCCAGGAGCTGACGGCGGTCGACGGGGCAGCCGCGCAGTTCGAAGTCGACGTCCACGTGGGCGGAGACGGGGGTGGAGGTGGCGAGCGTGTCGATGTAGTCGGGGCGCGCGTAGACGGTACGGCTGAACTCCTCGACGTCCGCGAAGTCGCGCAGCGCCTGGATGCCTCCGGCCGTCGCGCACGCTCCGATGGTCACCAGGTGGCGCGAGGCGGCCCGGATCTCGTGGACGCGTTCGGCGTCGGCGGGCGTGGTGACGGAACCCTCGACGAGGGTCAGGTCGTAGGGGCCGGGACGGACCGCGCTGGACGCCTCCAGGAAGTGGGCGATCTCCACTTGGCCGCTGAGGCCGAGGAGCTCGTCCTCGCAGTCGAGCAGAGTGAGCTGGCAGCCGTCGCAGGAAGCGAGCTTGAACACGGCGAGCGTCGGAGGGGACATCTCACAACTCCCTTACGTAGAGCAGTGGTTCCGCCTGGGTCCAGGTGACGACGGGGCCGTCTCTGCACAGCAGGAGCGGGCCGAGCTGGCAGTGTCCGCAGTGCCCCGTCGCACAGCGCATGTTGCGTTCCAGGGAGACCCGGATCCGGTCGCCGGGCACGCCGCGACGCAGCAGGTCGCGGGCGCTCGCCCGGATCATCGGCTCGGGACCGCAGACGAACGCCGTGGTGTTGTCCGGCGCGAAGCGGGCGTCGTCCAACAGCTGGGTGACCACGCCGACGCGGCCCGCCCAGCCCGCGGCCGTTCGGTCGACGGTCACACCCGTGAACGCAGTCGACCACTGCCGGGTCTCGATCTTCGCCATGAGATCGTCCGGTGTCCGCGCACCCACCAGGACGTTCAGGCGGCCGTACGGTTTCGGGCAGGCGACCGCGTCGCGGATCAGGGGACGGAGCGGGGCGAGCCCGATGCCCCCGGCCACGACCAACAGGTCCTGTCCGACGGCCTTCTCCAGTTCCCAGCCGGTTCCGTACGGGCCGCGCAGTCCCAGGACGTCGCCGACCTCGGCGGCGTACAACCCGTCGGAAACCGCGCCGACGCCGCGCACCGTGTGCGCGAGCCCGCCCGTGGTAGGGAGCGCGCTGACCGACAGCGGTATCTCGCCCCGTCCGAACGCCCACACCATCGCGAACTGCCCCGGCACAAAGGCGGGCAACGGCTCTCCCACCGCCTCCAGGCGGAGCGTCGCTGTGTCCGGCGTCTCCGCCCAGCGGGCGACGACCCGGTACAGAACCGGAACGCCGGTCATCCTCGCGCACCCCCGCTGCCGCAGGGCGGGAACAGCCAGAACCGGTCGGCGCGCCCGCCCTGCTCGAAGATCCGGGTGCCGACCGGGAAGGACACCTCGCGCGCGATCCGCATCAGCCGGTCGCGGTGCTCGGTGGGGAGGGCACTCAGCACGGTCGTGACGTTGCTCATCGCTCCGTCTCCTTCTTGACCGCCTCGTCCCTGAGGGCCGCGACTTCTTCGGTGATGTCGATCCCGACCGGGCACCAGACGATGCATCGTCCGCAGCCCACACAGCCCGAGCTGTCGAACTGGTCGTGCCAGGTGCCCAGTTTGTGGGTGAGCCACTGGCGGTAGCGGCTGCGCGGTGACTTGCGCACCGGCCCGCCGTGAAGGTGGGAGAAGTCAAGATCGAAGCAGGAGTCCCAGCGCTGCCAGCGCTCCGCGTGGTCCCCGGTGAGGTCGGTGACCTCCTCGGTCGTGGTGCAGAAGCAGGTGGGGCAGACCATCGTGCAGTTACCGCAGGTCAGGCAGCGTCCGGCGACGTCGTCCCAGCGCTCGGCGTCCAGGCTCGCCCCCATCAGCCGCTGCAGGCTCACCGGCGGCATGGCCCGGCCCATCTTGTCGACCGCCCCGGAGACCGCGGCGGCTGCCGCGTCACTGGTGACGACGTCGGCCCCGCGATGCGGGACCGCGTCGAGCAGTTCTCCGCCGGCCTCGCTGCCCACCCGCACGTAGAAGCGGTGTCCCGCGTCGTCGACGACTTCCGTCAGCGCGAGGTCGAAACCCGCGTCGGCACCGGGGCCGCTCCCCATGGACACGCAGAAGCAGGTCCCCCCCGGCTCGGTGCACTCGGCGGCTATCAGGAAGGCTCCCCTCCGTCGTTCCTGATAGCCGCTGTCCTTGTAGTGGCCGCCCGTCAGCACCCGGTCCTGGATGGCAATCGCCCGCAGGTCACAGGGCCGCACCCCGAGGAAGGCGTACGAAGGCCGCGGCGCTGTCTCCGTACTGACCTCCACGCTTCCTCCGGGCGACCGGTCGGCGCTCCACAGCTTCTCGCGCTGCGGGTGCAGGAAGTTCTTCCAGGACTGGGGGCCCGCCGAGTGCGCGAAGGCCGCTCCGTCCTCGCGGCGCCGCAGCCGGTAGTGACCGGCATCCAGCTCCACGCCCCATCCGTAAGGAAGCTGGGCGGCCGAGTCGAGTGCGGCGAGGACGATCGCACCGTCCCGGACCGTCGGTCCCACGACGGTCCGGCCACTGGCCACCAGGGCGGCGACGAGTGCGTTCAAGCCGTTCCTGTCGAGGACTGCTGCGGCTGAGGTGGTCGTCATGTCCGTCCTCCCGAATCGAGGGTGGGGCCTTGCTACCAGGCTCGAAGAACCGCCGCCCGCGGGGCAGGGGCCGAGCGGCCCTATTCGGGCCCTGCCGGACCGAATTCAGTTCAGCGCTGGCTCCCGGTCCACTGCGGTCCCGTTCGCGCCCATGCCCGCTCCCACTCCGCCATCCGCCGCCGGTGGGTCACCGCACGTACGGTGAGCCAGACGCCTCCGGCAGACATCCAGACCACAAAGCTCCCCGCGCCTCCCACGGCGATCGCGGTGCCCCACTGCACGTCCTCGCCCATCGGGGCAGTGGTGCCCTTGCCGCGGGCGTCGAGCCAGACGTCGGTCCTGCTGCCCGCCGTGGCGCCCGACTCGACCCGGGCGACAGCCGTGTGCACCGCGCCGCCGGGACCGGTCCAGCGCACCTCGACCGGGTAAGTGGTCCGGGAGCCGAAGCTGTCGGCCGGTGGCGCGTCCTCGACGAGCGTGGCGCGCACGACGTGGCGGTCGGCCCGTTGCCGTGCGGCCTCGGCATGCGCGCTGTCGTAGGCGAAGGCCCCGGCCAACACCCCGGCCAGGGGCGCGACGAACACCATCGCGGCCCCCAGCAGTAGGACGGTCCACGCCTCCACGACATCGCAGCGGCGACGCAGGGGGCTCTTGCGCCATCGCCACGCGACAGCCCGGAGCCACGTCGGGGCGTTCATGACGTCACGTTCCCTCCCGCACCGCGAACTCGTCCCTCAGCGTGGCCCCGATGTGTCGCGTCCAGTCGGCGATCCGCGCGAAGTCGCGGTAGTCGCCGCCCTTCCCGGACTTGATGATCATTCGGGCGATACGGCCCTTCGCACCCTCCTCCAGGCAACCGCCGAAGGTGACGTGCTCCCTGGCGTTGACACGGATGAGAGCCCTGCGCACGAAGGGAACCGGCGGGATGTCGCGCTCGCTCGCCGAGGCGTCGAGCGGCCCGCTGCTGAACAGCCACACCGGCCGTGCGGCCAGGGCCTGGGCATTGCGGTTGAGGAACCGGCGGGCGTTCTTGTGCCAGCGGTTCTCGTAGAGCGGGCTGCCGAGCACGACGGCGTCGTACGCCTGGAGGTCTCCGACTTCGGAGACCAGCCGCATGTCGGGGGCCAGGCCCTCCTTGTGGAGGACCTCCGTGATGGTGCGGGCGATCTCCGCCGTGGACCAGTTCTTCGTCGCGTAGGCGACGAGCACCTTGATGGTCATGGTGATCGAGCCCTCCTCAGAGTTTGCGCAGCCAGTCGTCGGCCACGCCCCGCAGGGCCTGGTCACTCGGCTGGAGGTGGGAGTCGTCCACGCGGTAGGTGAGCTTGTCGACCACCGCGACGACCCCGTCGATCTCACGCGTCATGTGCAGCGCGATGGGCACCTCGCTGCGGCGCTCCACCTGCCCGTCGAGGGTCACCACGCCGTCCCGTACCTGGACGTCAATGGTCTGTGGTGCCAGCCACAGGGCCTGGACCAGGACCTGTTCGATCACCTCGTGACGGATGCCGTCGTCCGGGCGCAGGAAGACCTGGAGCAGGTCGCGCCGGGTGACGATGCCGACCAGGCGGTCCTCGTCGTCGATGACGGGCAGCCGCTCCACCCGGTGCTGGGCCATCCGGCGGGCCCCCTCTGCGATGCTCTTCCCTGAGTGGACACAGACCGGGGGCCGGGACATCAGCTGTCCTGCCGTGCGTGCCGTGGCCTTGGAGCGGTCCTTGCGCGCGACGGGGTGCTTCCTGCGGAGCCGGAAGCGACGGGGCGGCTGCTCGGGGGCGGGAGCCTCGGCCTCGCGCACCAGCAGGTCCGTCTCCGAGACCACCCCGATCACCTTGTCGTCGGCGTCGATCACCGGCAGCCCGCTGATGCGGTGCGTGTCCAGGAGCCTGGCCACCTCCTTGAACGGGGTGCCGTACCGGGCGCTGACCACCTCACTGGTCATCACGGAACCGATCTTGCTGTGCTTCATCTCTGTCTCCTCCTCAGCGCAGTCGGCGCAGGTACCGGTCCTGGGCGGGCCGGGGCAGCAGTCGCACCCGCGCGTCGAGCGCCGTGATACCGCCCGGCCGTGCCAGGACGGGGTTGAAGTCGGCCTCGGCGAGCTGTGGCAGGTCGCAGGCCATCCGGGAAAGCCTGTGCAGGAGTTGCTCCAGGCGTTCGAGGTCCACCGGGCCGCTGCCGCCGTGTCCGAAGAGGAGCGGTGCGCAGCGCGGTGCGGTGATCAGGTCGTGGACGTCGAGGTCGGTGAGGGGGGCCAGGCGGGCCGCGTGGTCCGCGAGCACCTCCGTGGCGGTGCCGCCGAGCCCGAAAAGGACCAGCGGCCCGAAGACCTCGTCCTGGACGACGCCCGCGAACAGTTCGGTGCCGCGCTCGGCGAGCGGCTGGATCACCACTCCGGTGAGCAGTCCGGCGAACCGGGTTGCCACGTCCCGGAAGGCGGCGCGTACTTGGCTGTCTCCGCGCAGGTCGAGGTGGATGGCGTGCTGCTCGCTCTTGTGCAGCAGGCCGGGCCAGTGCGCTTTCAGTACGACGCGGCCGTCAGGGCCGCGCAGCAGCTCGGCGGCCCTGACCGCCTCGTCCTCGGACTCGGCCCAGGCCCACGGCAGTTGTGGGATGCCGTAGCAGCCGAGCAGCTCGGCGCAGGCGCGCGGGTCCAGCCAGCCGCCTTCGGGATGTCCTGCCAGCCAGGTTTCGGCCACCTCGTGGGCGCGTCGCGTCTCCACGTCGGGCAGGTTCTGGACCGCGCCGGGGGGACGAGCCAGCCAGCGGGCCCGTCGCACGGCATGGGCCAGAGCCCCCGCCGCTGTCTGCGGATCGGCGTAGGAAGGGATGGTTCCGTCGCCCTTGGTCGGCAGCAGTCGGACGGGCAGTGCCTGATCGAGGCGGACCACGGCGACCGTCCGCGGGCGGCGGCCCGGGATGTCGGTGAGTGCCCTGACGAGGTCCTCGCCGGTCGCCGTGGCGACCGCGGTGGGCACGAGCACCACCAGGACGGCGTCGATGCCCCCGTGCCGCACGAGCCGGTCGACACAGCTCTTGAGCTGTGCCTCGGTGACGGCGGCGGTGGCATCGACCGGGTTGACGGGCGAAGCGCCCTCGGGCAGCCGGTCGAGCAGGTCGTCGATGACTTCGGCCGGGAGCGACGGCATGACGAGTCCGGCCTCGGCACACGCGTCCGCCGCGAGGACTCCCGCACCACCCGCGTTGGTGACGATGGCGACCCGGTTTCCGGCGGGCAGGGGCTGGGAGTGCAACAGGGCAGCCGCGGCGAGGAGTTCACCGACGGAGCCGGTCGCGGTGATGCCCGCCTGGGTGAACAGGGCCTGTCGGGTCATGGTCCGCGTGGCGGCCGCGGAGGTGTGCGAGGCGGCCGCTCGTCGACCGGCCTCGGTGCGCCCCGCGTCGACGGTGAGCACCGGCATGCGCCGGGACACACGCCGAGCGGTGCGGGAGAAGGCCCGTGGGTTCCCGAAGGACTCCAGGTGCAGCAGGGCCAGGTCGGTGACGCCGTCGGACTCCCACCACTGGAGCAGGTCGTTGCCGCTGACGTCGTACTTGTCGCCGAGCGAGACGAAGCTGGAGACGCCGAGACCGAGCCGGGTCAGGCCGTCGAGCAGGGCGATCCCGACTCCCCCGGACTGCACGGCGATACCGGTCGTGCCGCGGCGCGGGTGCCGGGCGGCGAAGGTCGAGTCCAGCGACAGCTTCGTGTCGGTGTTGGCGATGCCGAGGCAGTTCGGGCCGACCAGCCGCATGCCGTGCCTGCGGCAGGTGGCCAAAAGGGCCCCGGCCTCCGTGGCGTCCAGTCCGGCCGTGACCACCACGAGCGCGCGCACGCCCGCTTTGCCGCACTCCTCGGCCGTCTCCGGCAGGACTGCGGCGGGCACCGCGAGGACCGCGAGGTCGGGAACCCTGGGCAACGCGGAGACCGAAGGGTAGGCGGGCACGCTCATCAGCGAGGACACGTTCGGGTTGACGGCGAAGAGCTGCCGGGTGAAGCCGCCGGTGCGCAGATTGCGCAGCACGGCGCGGCCGACGGAACCGGCCCTGCGGCCCGCTCCGACCACGGCGATCGAGCTGGGCCTCAGCAACGGCTCCAGGCTCGCCACGTCCGCCGTCAGGCCGCGCGCCTCGACCGCGGTCAGGTAGGTCTCATCCTCCGCCAACTGGATGCTGTAGCGCAGCTCGGGTCCTTCGAAGTGGCGCGCGGTGCGCAGTCCGAGGTCGGCGAAGATCTTCAGCACCTCGCGGTTCTCGGCGAGCGCGTCGGCGGTGAACGTAGCGATGCCGTCGGCGCGAGCGGCGGAGACCAGATGTTCAAGGAGCAGCGTGCCGATCCCCCGGTGGTGGAGGTCGTCGGCGACCGCGAGCGAGATCTCGGCATCAGCGGGATCGTCCGCGCTCTCGTACTCGGCCAGGCCGATGATCTGGCCCTTGGTCTCGGCCAGCAGCGCGAGATATCCGGCGCGCGGAGCCGCACAGGCCCGGTCGGCGGCCTGCTCGGCGGATCGACGGCTCGCGACGAAGAACCTCAGTCGGAGATTCTCCGGTGACATCTCCTCGTACAGGCACCGCAGTTGTGCGTGGTCATCGGGCCGGGCGCTCCGTATGCAGATGGTCGTCCCGTCGGCGAGCAAGGCGTGGACCGGTGGCCGGCTGCGCTCGTCGTTCGTCATCTCAAGCCTCCTGTCGGCAGGTTGGCCCTTTGAGCATCGGACGTGGGCCCGTGCGCTCCCAGGGGCTGGCCGGGTGCTCGACCAGGGCCGACCGGCCCTATGTGCTCGGGCCGGGCAGCGGCTCGCCGAGTTCGGCCTCCACTGCCCCTGCCATGGCCCGCAAGACGTCCAGGGTCCGCTCGGCCTCGGCCTCGTCGACCTCGGTGATGGCGAATCCGACGTGCACGACGACGTACGTGCCGACCGACGCCTTCGGCGTGTAGGCGAGGCAGACCTCGCGGCGTACCCCGCCGAAGTCGACGGTGGCCATGCGCAGACCGGAGTCGTCCCTGACCTCGATGACCCGACCGGGGATTCCCAGACACATCGCGCTCACCCCTTCGCGAGCCGGGCGGCGGCGACCGCCGCCTGCCCGTAGCTGATGCCGCCGTCGCCGACCGGTACGGCCTCGCCGACCAGCACGCGCAGTCCTTGAGCATGGAGTCGCGCGGTGACCTCGGTGAGCAGTCGGCGATTGAGGAAACAGCCGCCCGCGAGACAGACGGTGCGCGGCGCGCCGTCCTCGACGGCGTGTGCGACGAGTTCGGCGGTCACGCGGGCGAGCGTCAGGTGGAAGGCCGCGGCGAGCGCGGGGACGCCCTCGCCGCTGTGCTGCCTGCCCAGGAGGTCCATCAGGGTCGGGGCCGGGTCGTACACCCACAGCCCGTCGACCCGCGCCAGGCGGTGGTCCAAGGGCAGGGCGGGCACGGTGCCCGCCGCCTCCTCCAGGGCCACGGCGGCTTCACCCTCGAAGCTCACCGAGTCTCCGAGGCCCAGCAGGCTCGCCACGGCGTCGAAGAGCCGTCCGGCGCTCGAAGCGCGCGGGGAGTTGATGCCCCGCGCCACCATGGCGCGCACCACGGCGGCTTCGGACGGATCGAGCCGCTCGGTGAAGGTCCTGGTCAGCCAGGGGTACGGCCGTGGGCTCCCGAGCAGCTCCGCGCCGTGGAGGTAGCCGAGCGCCATCCGGTACGGGTGACGGACCGCTGCCTCACCGCCCGGCAGCGGCGCGGTCGCGAAACGTCCCACACGCCGGTAGCCGGTCAGATCAGCGACGAGGACCTCCCCGCCCCACAGCGTCCCGTCGTCGCCGAGCCCCAGACCGTCGTAGGCGACTCCGATGAACGGCGTGCGCAGCCCGTGCTCGGCCGCGCACGCCGCGACGTGGGCGTGGTGGTGCTGCACCTCGATGCGGCGCAGTGCCCGGGCCAGCGCCCACTGGGTGGAGCGGTAGCCCGGATGCGGGTCGTGCGCGACGACCTCCGGGACGATGCCGGTGAGCCGGACGAGATCCTCGTAGGCACGCGTGAAGGCGTCCAGCGCGGTCGCGTCCGACAGGTCACCGCCGTGCGGGGAGAGGTGGGCGCCGCTCCGGTCCCCGAGGGTGAAGGTGTGCTTCAGCTGGGCGCCGACCGCCACCAGTGGCTCGGGGGCGGCCGGGGCCAGCGGCAACGGCGCCGGGGCCAGACCGCGCGCCCTGCGGAGCGTGCGCACGGACCGGCCGGTGACCTGGACGACCGAGTCGTCGTAGCGGGCACGGATCGGCCGGTCGTGGACGAGGAAACCGTCGGCGACCGTGCCCAGCGTGCGGCGGGCCTCCGCGTCGTCGGTGGCGATGGGGCAGTCGGCGAGGTTGCCGCTGGTGACGACGAGCGGCCCGGCGAGTTCACGGGCCAGGAGGTGGTGCAGTCCGGTCGTGGGCAGGAAAAGGCCGATGCGGTGGGTGCCGGGATGAACGGCGGGCGCGAGGCCAGGGCCGTGGGCGTCGAGCAGCACCACGGGACGTGTGACCGACAGCAGGACGGCCCGCTCCGTGCCCGACATGTGCGCCAACTCCCCTGCCGCTTGCAGGTCCTGGACCATGACGGCGAACGGCTTGGCGGGGCGGCGCTTGCGCTCCCGCAGCGACTCGACCGCGGTCGGGTCGGTGGCGTCGCACACCAGTTGATAGCCGCCGAGGCCCTTCAGCGCGACGATGCCCCCGCTCTCCACGGTCTTGACCGCGGCGCGCAGCGCGGCTTCCCCTCTCAGCGCGTCCCAGGAGAGCCGCGGCCCGCAGGCGGGGCAGGCGAGCGGCTCGGCGTGGAAACGCCGGTCGCCAGGGTCGCCGTACTCGGCCGCGCAGGCGGCGCAGAGCGGGAAGCGCCTCATCGTGGTGCGGATCCGGTCGTAGGGAAGGTCTTCGATGACGGTGGCGCGCGGTCCGCAGTCGGTGCAGTTGATGAACGGGTAGCGGAAGCGGCGGTCGCCCGGGTCCAGGAGTTCACTCAGGCAGGCGGTACAGATCGCGGCGTCGGGCGGCACCTCCCGGGGGCCTCGCGGCGCCGCACGCCCGGCGTCGCTGCTCCGGATGGTGAATCCGGAAGCGACGGGCGGGAGTTGGCCGTTCACGGCGGTCAACCGCACCTGCCGCACCCGGGCCATGGCGGGCGCACCGGAGCGCAACCGGCCGGTGAACTCCCGGACGGCGTACGGCGTCCCGGCCACCTCGCCCTCCACATGGCCGTCGGTGTTGGCGGCCCACCCGTCCAGGCCGAGTCCGGACGCGAGCCGGTGCACGAAGGGGCGGAAGCCCACTCCCTGCACAGTGCCGAACACTTCGAAGCGGAGTGCGCTGCGCTCCGGCATGGCTACCCCTCTCTGCCGCGCGCGGCGGCGTCCCGGTGCCGCACGATCTCGTCCTCGACGCCTGCGGCGAGCGGAGCCACCACTGCCTCGACGCCCGCCGAAAGGCCGGTGCCCAGCGCGGTGTCGGCGCCCTCGACCGCGTACACGACCAGTCGGCCCGGCAACCTGCCAAGCACCCGGGCGAGTTCGACGGCCTCCCCGAGCCCGAGCCCGTGCGAACTGGCCGTACGCGGCCGCTCCAGGGCGTCGGCGTCCAGCGTGAGCCGGTGCACACGGCCCGGGTGGCCGGGGTGGGCGTGCGCGGCGTCCACGACCACCGCCAGTTGCGTGCCCTCCCACAAGCCGATCAGCCGGGCGGGGTCGCCGTCGCAGGTGGCAAGGACCGTCCCAGGCGGCAGCGGACGGTCGGCGGCCCGCTCACGGAGCCGGGCGATCACCGCCCAGCCGACGCCGTCGTCCCGCCGGAACTCGTTACCGACACCGATCACCGCGATACGCGTCCGGGAGGGCATTCCGTCTCCTTCCGCCGTGCCGTGCCGTGCCGCCACTGTGCGCGGGCCGTCGAGGCGGCGACAGGGGCCGAATGTCCCTCACCGGGGCCGGTTCGCCCCTCCCCCGACGGCCTCCTCGATGAAACGGTCCCAGGACGAGGCCGCGGCGTACGGAGTGCCGCTGCGTGTCGTGCACGCCTCCAGGTGGGAGTGGCACGAGGGGCACGAACCGTTCTTCGGCATCAACCAGCCCTCCGTGCAGTACGCCAGACGATGACCGGCGCCCGCACCCGCCACCGCTCCTGGATCCGCCCACGGCACCGACCTGCCGGAAGTCGCCAACTGGACGTGGACCGGCTGACGGCGCCTCACCGACCGTGCCCCAGAGGAGCCCGCCATGAACGAACAGCTCACCGTCACCGCAGGCATCGACGGCTCTCCCGAGAGCCTGGCCGCCGCCGCTTGGGCGGGCTACGAGGCACTGCGGCGCGATCTGCCCCTGCACCTCATTCACGCCTACGACCAACCGTCGGTGCAGACCCGCCTCCCGGAGGTCGACGTCCCCTTCCACCGCGAGAGCGACGCGCTCAACCATGCGGTCCTGCACCTCTCCGACATCCACCCCGACCTCGGAATCGTCGAGGAGCAGGTCATCGAACCACCGGTGCGGGCCCTGCTGGCGGCGGCGGAATCCTCGGCCCTGCTCGTGCTCGGCTCACGCGGCTTCGGCGCGCTGACCGGGGCACTGGTCGGCTCGGTGGCCCTCGCGGTCGCGGCACAGGCCACCTGCCCGGTCGTCCTAGTACGGGCGGGCGAGCGCCCGGACGACAGGCGCCGGGCACCGGACCGCCCCCGCCCCGTCGTGCTCGGCCTCGACCTCGATCGTCCCTGTGACGAACTCCTGGAATTCGCCTTCGTCGCGGCAACCACCCGTCAGGCACCGCTGCACGCCGTGCACACGTGGACGATCCCCCTGGTCCCCACCGCCGACACCACCGACCCCTCCGTGGCGAAATCCCGGCTCCTCGCGGCCACGCTCACCCCCTGGAAACACAAGTTCCCGGGGGTACAGGTCACTGAACGCCTCGTCCGCGGCCTCACGGGCCACCACGTGTTGCAGGCCGCCAAGGATGCCGACCTGCTCGTCGTCGGCCGCCGTGTCCCTGCCGGGGAGCATCTCGGATCGACCGCGCACGCGGCGATCCACCGCGCCGGGTGCCCGGTCGCGATCGTTCCGCACAACTGACGGGCCCCACCACGCCGAAGGCGACGTGCACGCGTGGAAGGCCCGCGCGACCTGCCCGACTGGGTCGCGCGGGCGTGTGCGGCCGGCGCGTATCGCGCTCAGGTGTGCCGCACCGGGATAGTCCTGGTGGCGTGCTTCCCTTCCGGCACCGGGACCGTGATGGTCAGGACGCCGCCCTCGTACTCTGCGGTCGCCTCGTCTCCGCGTGCGCCGGAGGGCAGCCGGACGGCGCGCGCGAAGGTGCCGTAGCGGAACTCCGAGTGGCGGTCGCCCGCTGTTCCGGCGCTGCGCTCGGCGCACAGCGTCAGGACGCCTTCCGTCACCGTGATGTCGATGTCCTTGTCGGGGTCGACACCGGGAAGTTCGGCACGCAGCGAGTACACCCCGTCCGTGCACGACTCCTCGATCCGAATCCCATGCACCCCGGGTGTCGGGTGAAGCCCCGGAATGCCGCCCTCGATCCAGCCGAACACGTCCGGCAGCCCCTGCGGCCAGTTCGGGAGCCTGTTGATCATGCTGCTCATCTCACCCTCCCTCGTCCCATCTCCCCGCTTCCTCAATTCCCAGCATCGCGCCGCCACGCGGCACCGGCGAGGGCCGTCCGGGTCCCCCTCTTGCCCGGTCGGCCCTGCCCGGCGAGGGGCACGACCAGCACCGGGGCAAGAGAGAAGAAGCCCGCTCCGCCACGGACACCGGAATCGACGCCGCTTCCCCGAGGAACCGTTCCTCGCCCCGTCACTCGGGCAGCGTCAGATCACACGACTCCCCCGGCTCGACGGAAACGGCCCTGCCGGGCAGCTCGATGCCGATCGGCGAGCGGTCCGACGAGGGGACGCCGATGTGCAGCATGCCGGGCCGCATCCGGAGCCGTACGCCCCAGTGCCCCCGGTAGCGAAGGGCGAAACCGTACTCGGAGAGTTCCGGCAGCGGCACCGGGTCGAGCCACAGTGCGCCGCCCCGGGTCTCCAGGCCGGTGAGGCCCCGTTGCACGAGGTCGAGCGTCCCTGCCATGGCGCCGAGGTGGATGCCCTCCCCCGTGGTGCCGCCTTGCAGGTCGGCGATGTCTCCCTCCAGCGCCTCCCGCACGAACTTCCAGGCTCCCGCGCGCCGCACTCTGGCCAGGACCCAGCCGTGCACGAGACCACTGAGCGTGGAGCCGTGGCTGGTGCGGCGCAGATAGTGGTCGACGGTGCGCTGCCAGGTGTCCGCGTCAAGCGAGTAGCCCAACCGGGCGAAGAGGCCGCCCAGTTCGGCCGGGGAGAAGAGGTAGCCGAGCATCAGGGCATCGGCCTGCTTGGACGCCTGATAGCGATTGACCGTGTCGTTTTCGGCCTCCAGGATCCGGTCCAGACGGCGGATGTCACCGTAGCGGGCGCGATAGCCGTCCCAGTCCAGTTCCGCGAGGTCTCCGTATCCCTCGAACTGGCTGATCACCCCGTCGTGGAACGGCACGTGAAGGGTGTGGGAGACGTCCTCCCACGCTTCGACCTCTCCGCCGTCGAGACCGATCCGTTCCACCAGCTCCCGCCTGCGCGGTTCGGGCAGGGTCCGCAGGACGTCCAGGGCGCGGGCGAGCACCCAGGCCGCCGTGACGTTCGTGTAGGCGTTGTCGTCAAGCCCTGGAGCCACGGCTCCCGGGTAGGCGTCGTGGTACTCGTCGGGCCCGACGACGCCGCGGATGCGATGCCGACCGAGGCTCTCGTCGTACGTCGCCGAGTCGGCCCAGAAGCGGGCGATCTGCAGGAGCATCTCAGCGCCCTTGGTGTGCAGGAACTCGGCGTCACCACTGGCCTCGCAGTACCGCCACACGTTGTACGCGACAGCCGATCCCACATGACGCTGGAGACGGGAGTGGTCCTGCAGCCAGCGCCCCGAGCGCGGGTTGAGATGGAGCTCCTGGGTCTCCTCCCGTCCGTCGCTACCGCTCTGCCACGGGTACATCGCACCCGCCCTGCCCACGTCGCGGGCCGCCGCGCACGCCCGCTCCAGACGGCGGTGGCGGTAGGTGAGAAGCGCCCGGGACACCTCGGGAAAATGCAGATTGAGGTAGGGCAGGACGAAGAGTTCGTCCCAGAAGACATGGCCTCGGTACGCCTCTCCGTGCAGCCCGCGAGCGGGCACGCCGACGTCGAGATCGGCGGTGTGCGGCGACAGCGTCTGCAGGACGTGGAAGTGGTGCAGCCGCAGGATGCGGCCCGCCTCGCCGGGCACGTCGAGTTCGGCCCTGCGCCACAGCTGGTCCCACGCGGTGATGTGCGAGTCGAGGAGCTCGTCGAACCCGGGTGCCCCGGCGACACGGTCGACGGCGGCCCGCAGGGGGTCACTGATCGCCGGGTCGCGGGAGGTGTGCAGGGCGACGGTCTTGTCGACGGTGGCGGTGCGCCCGGCTTCAAGGGTGATTTCGAAGAGCTGGACAGCCCGGCCCCCGTCGTGCCGCGTCACGGCCGGGGCGGAGCCCGCCGTCGTCCGGGCGGCCAGCCCCACCCGGACGTCGGACGTCGTGGTGCGGCATCGCAGCCACACGGTGTCGGCCGCGTCACCGGTTCCGGTGTGGACGTGGGTGAGGTGGGTGGAGTTCAGTTGCCGGTAGCGCGGCACACCCGCGTTGGTCACGGTCCCGTCGAGTGCCGCCTCGACCTCCAGCACGACCGGCGGCCCCTCGACGCTGAAGCGGGTGTGCAGTGCCGCGAGATGAGGGTCGGCCATGTGCACGAGACGCAGTTGGCGCACCCGCAGCACGCGCCCGTGCCCGACCTCGTACCGGAGATCGCGCTCCAGGATGCCGGACCGCAGGTCCAGGGACTGCCGCAGGGCGACGAGCGCGCCGCGGTCCGGGGTGAGCCACTGCCCTTCGCCTTCCTCTTGCCCTTCTTTCAGCCGGTAGCGCAGGGGCAGCCAGTCGGGCAGGTTGACCACGTCCTCGTTCTCCACCTGCCGGTCCGCGATGTGTGAGGTCAGCCGGTTGTAGCAGCCCGCCGCGTACGTCCCCGGATAGTGCACGTCGTCGGCCGGGCACTCGGGTGCGGCCCCCCGAGTGGCGAAGTATCCGTTGCCCAGGGTGCACAGGGATTCCCGAAGCCGTTCGTCCGCCGGGTCGAAGCCGTCGTACTCCCAGGTCCAGTCGTCGATCCGCTCCTTCATGGCCTTCCGCCTTCGGCCAGCAGCGCGCCGAGGTCGTCCACCACCGTGTCCGCGCCGTGTCGCAGCAGAGCCGCCCTCGTGCTGTCCGTCGCGTTCCTGTCCACGCCGATCACGACACGGAACCCACCGCGCCGGCCCGCCTCGACACCCGCCAGCGCGTCCTCGATGACAGCAGCCTCCGTCGGCGTCACACGAAGGCGCCGCGCCGCTTCCAGGAAGAGCGCGGGGTCCGGCTTGCCCGCGAGGCCGAGGCGAGCCGCCACCTCACCGTCCACGAGAGCGTCGAAGAGCTCCAACACGCCCGCGTTCGTGAGGATTTCACGGGCGTGCCGGGAGGCGGAGGCCGCCGCCAGCGGGATTTCGTGTTCACGCAGGGCCTTCAGGAGGCGCACGGTTCCGGGGTAGGCGTCGATGCCGCCCTTGCTCAGCCGCTCGGCGAACAGCCGCTCCTTCTCGGCTGCCACGGCCTCGACGTCCCGGACGACCGGCCGCAGCCCACGCGAGGCGAGGAAAGAGGCGGCTCCGTCGAGGCGCGATTTGCCGTCGACGTACCGCAAGTAGTCCTGGCGCACGTCGAACGGCCGCCGCTGCCGGGGCGATTCGGGCGGATGCTCGGCGAGGAAGACGTCGAAGGCCCGCTTCCACGCCTCGGCGTGCACCCGCGCCGAGTCGGTGATCACCCCGTCGGTGTCGAGCACGACGCCTCGCACACCGGCGAGAGCGGCGGGAATCATCACAGGCGTCCCGCGACGTGAACAGTGAGGTCCAACAGCCGCTGGCAATAGGCCCATTCGTTGTCGTACCAGCCGAAGACCTTGACCAGGTCCCCGTGCGACTGGGTGAGGGCCGGGTCGAAGACGCAGGAGGCCGGGTCGCCGATGACGTCACGGGAGACGATCGGGGCACGCGACACCCGCAGGAAGCCCCGCAGGCGACCGTCCGCCGCCTCCGCGAACGCGGCGTTGACCTCCTCCGCAGTGGCCTCACGGCGAAGCAGCACCGTGAGGTCGGTGAGCGAACCGTCCTCCACCGGCACGCGGAGGGCCGAGCCGTCCAGCGCCCCGTCGAGTTCGGGGACGACAAGCCCCACGGCCCGGGCGGCGCCGGTGCTGGTCGGGATGATGCTGAGGGCCGCCGAGCGGGCCCGGCGCAGATCCTTGTGCGGGCCATCGATGAGCGCCTGGTCGTTGGTGTAGCCGTGGATGGTGGTCATGAGGCCCTTGGTGATGCCGAAGCTCTCGTGCAGGACGCTCACCATCGGCACGACGCAGTTGGTGGTGCAGGAGGCGGCCGAGACCACCTGGTGCCGGTCCGGTTCGTACACGTCCTGGTTGACGCCCATCACGATGGTCGCGTCGGCGCCCTTGCCCGGCGCCGAGAGCAGCACCTTGCGCGCGCCCCCCTTGATGTGGAGCGCGGCGGCGTCCCGGTCACGGAAGCGGCCGGTGGACTCGATCACGATGTCGACTCGGTGTCCTCCCCAGTCCAGGGCGGCGGGGTCGCGCTCCGCCGAGACGGCGATGCGCCTGCCGTCCACGGTGATCGATGCCTCGTCGTGGGAGATGTCGCGGTGCAGCCTGCCGTACGTCGAGTCGTATTCCAGCAGATGCGCCAGAGTCGCCGTCGGCGCGACGTCGTTGACCGCGACCACGTCGACGGCGCCGTCGCCGGACCTCTCCAGCGCGGCACGCAGGCAGTTGCGGCCGATACGGCCGAATCCATTGATCCCGACACGGACGGTCATGAGCGACTCCCTTTCCTGGCAGGCGGGTTGCGCCCCACGGCCCGCGCGTCGACCGCGAAGCCTCCGGGCGCACTGCGTGTCACGCTGCCACCGCCTGGCCACGTGGGACATGGGCCGACCGGGGCACTCCCAGGGACGTCCGGCCCACAGCACGCCAGGACGCGCACGGCCCGGTTCCCGGCGCAGGATTCCTCCGTAATGTCATTGCGGGACAGGAACGTGCGAATCCCGGAGGCGGGCTTGGCCATGAAGAAGGAGACCTATGAGCACGAGCTGTACCGCCTGCAGACGGAACTGGTGAAGCTGCAGGAGTGGGTGAGGGCCACTGGGGCCCGGCTCGTCGTGGTGTTCGAGGGGCGCGACGCGGCGGGCAAGGGCAGCACCATCAAACGCGTGGCGGAGCACCTCAATCCCCGCGTCGCACGCATCGTCGCACTGCCCGCGCCCACGGAACGCGAACGCGCCCAGTGGTACTTCCAGCGCTACACGGAGCATCTCCCCTCGGCGGGCGAGATCGTCCTCTTCGACCGCAGCTGGTACAACCGCGCGGGCGTCGAGCACGTCATGGGGTTCTGCACCAAGGCCGAGCATCAGCGCTTCCTCCACCAATGCCCCCTGTACGAACGCCTCTTGCTGGAGGACGGCCTACTGCTGCGCAAGTACTGGTTCTCGGTGAGCGACTCGGTGCAGGAACAGCGCTTCCGCCGTCGTCTTCACGACCCCACCCGGCGCTGGAAACTGTCCGCCATGGACCTGGAGTCGATCACACGATGGGAGGCGTACTCGCGGGCCAAGGACGAGATGTTCGTCCACACGGACATCCCCGAGGCCCCTTGGTACGTCGTCGAGAGCGACGACAAACGCAGCGCGCGGCTGAACATGATCGCCCACCTTCTCTCGACGATCCCCTACCACGATGTGCCGCCCCCGCGGCTCAGCCTCCCGCCCCGCCCACCGAACACGGGCTATGAACGGCCACCGCGCGACCTCCAGTCCTACGTTCCCGATCACGCCGCAGGACTGGACTAGCGCGTGCCTCTTCGGCAGGTTGGTCACCTGCGGGTTCGTGCTTGATGTCCCGTCAGTCAAAACGACCAGGAACCTCATCACGCCTGGTCGCCAGCCTGGAGTGAGGTGAAGCCGACGCCCTGCTCGCGCAGGCCGGAGGCAATCGCGATGAGATCCTGGAAGGAGCAGCCGTCCGGTCCATCGACGGGACGACGAGGGTGCCGACCTCTCGCAGGTAGTCGAGAACCTCTCACAGATCCTTGCGTTCGGATGCATCCTGCTTCAGTGAGAACGTGGATCTGCCGGTCGAGCAACGGCCCCGTTTCATGCGCATGATCCGGCGCCGCTCCGGCTGCGGGTCGCCGCCTACTGATTTTGATCATCAATCGGTCGAATCCTCAACCCCCGTATCACCGCCGCCGTCTTCGGCCTTCAAGCGGGACAGGAATTGAGTGGCGCGATCCGCTTCGGCGGCCTCGATGCTTCGGTATATAGCCAGGGCTTCGTGCAGTTCCTCCAACGCGACCTTGCGGCCACCAAGGCGCTCGTGGCAGTGAGCCATCCCTTCCAGTGCCAACGCCTCATCCCGCCGACTGCGGATCTGACGGGCGAGCTCCAGCGCCTTGCGGTACGGCCTAAGGGCTTCTTGTGCTCCGTTGGACTTGGCGAGTAGTGCGCCCACGTTGTTCCACACTTCTGCCTCCCCCTGGCGGTCACCAATCTCCCTGAACAAGGTGAGGGCCTGCTCGTGGAGGCGAGTGGCCTGCTCGTAGTCGTCGGTCAGGCGACACACACAGCCCAGGTCGTTGAGGGCATTGGCCTGCCCAAGCCGGGTACCGAGCCCTACGTACAAGGCCAAAGCGCGCTCCAGGAGACCAGTCGCCTGCTCGTAGTCGCCGATCAAGCAACGCACACGGCCCAGATCACTGAGTGCGTTGGCCTGCCCAAGCCGGTCGCCGAGCCCTACGGACAAGGCCAAAGCGCGCTCCAGGAGACCAGTCGCCTGCTCGTAGTCGCCGATCAGGCGACACACACGGCCCAGATCACTGAGTGCGTTGGCCTGCCCAAGCCGGTCGCCGAGCCCTACGTACAAGGCCAGGACGCGCTCCAGGAGGCCGGTGGCCTGCTCATTGTCGCCAGTCATATACCGTACGCGGCCCAACTCATGGAGGGCGTTGGCCTGCCCGAGCCGGGTACCAAGCTCTTCGTACAAGGCCAAGGCGCGCTCCAGGAAGCCGGTCGCCTGCTCGTAGTCATCGGTCAGGTACCGCACGCAGCCCAGGTCGTGGAGGGCGTTGGCTTGCCCAAGCCGGGTACCGAGCTCTTCGAACAAAGCCAGAGCCCGCTCCTGAAGGCCGGTGGCCTGCTCGTAGTCGCCGGTCATATACCTCAGGCGGCCCAACTCATGGAGAACGTCGGCCTGCCCGGACCGGATGCCGAGCTCTTCGAACAAAGCCAGAGCCCGCTCCTGAAGGCCGGTGGCCTGCTCGTAGTCATCGGTCATACACCGCACGCGGCCCAACTCATGGAGAACGTTGGCCTGCCCGGACCGGATGCCGAGCTCTTCGAACAAGCCCAGGGCGCGCTCCTGGAGACCGGTGGCCTGCTCGTAGTCGCCGATCATGCGATACACACAGCCCAGGTCATTGAGGGCGTTGGCCTGCCCACGCCAGTCGCCGAGCTCTTTAAACAGGGCCAGAGCCCGCTCCTGAAGGCCGGTGGCCTGCTCGTAGTCATCGGTCATATATCGCACGCGGCCCAGGTCGCGAAGGGCGTTGGCTTCGCCGACAGGGTCGTTGTTGTGGTGGGCCGTTTGGGCGGCTCGTTGGTGGAGGGTGGCCGCCTGGGGCCATGGACCGTCCTGCAGGAGGAAGGCGGCGATGGAAGCAGTCAGGCGGACGGCGTGGGGAGCTTGGTCGATGGTAGAGGTGCCGATGCAAGCGAGGAGGTTGTCACGTTCGATGCGCATCCAGGCCAGAGCGGCGGCCCGGTCGGGAAGACCAGGGGTAGTGACCTGCGAGCCCGTGGAGGAGTTGGCGTAGGGGGTGACAGGGGCCAGATGCTGGTCGGCGATCTGTGCGGCGTGCAAGTAGTAGTCCAGGAGACGGCCGGCTGCCTGGGCGCGGTCGTCGCGTGTGTCGTGTTCGAGGGTGAGGGTGCAGGCGTACTCGCGCAGGAGGTCGTGGGGTTGGTAGCGGCCGGGGGCGGTCTCGTCGAGGAGGTGGTCGGTGTAGAGAGCTTCCAGGCGGCGGCGGGTGGCGGCCGGGGAGGTGCCGTCGAGAGCGGCTGCGGCGTAGGCGTCGGTGTCAGGCCCGGGGTGCAGCCCGATGCGCCGGAAGAGACGTTGCTGGTCGGCGGGGAGGTCTCGGTAGGAGAGGGTGAAGGCGGTGTACACGGCGCGGTTGTCGCCGTCGTCGAATTCGCCGAGACGGTCCTCCTGGGCGTCGGCGAACTCGGCGGCGAAACGGGCAAGGGGCCACAGGACCGGGTCCTTGTGGCGGAGCCGGCCGGCGAGCAGGGTGATCGCCAGTGGCAGATACCCGCACAGGCGTACCGTCCCGGCGACAGCTTCCCGCTCGCTGCTGTCGGTGGGGGTACGGCGGGCGCGCCTGACGAACAGTTGGGCGGCCTCGCTCGGAGTGAGTGGGGCGAGGGACACGGGGTCTGCCCCGTCCAGGGCGATCAGCCGTCGGCGGCTGGTGATCAGGGTCAGGCAGCCGGGGCTGGCCGCCAGCAGCGGCTGGATCTGCGCGTGCCCGACCGCGTCGTCGAGCACCAGCAGGACTCGCTTGCCCGCGAGCCGGTCGCGCCACAGATGCGAGCGGCCCTCCAGGCTGGAGGGCAGGTGGGTCGGGTCGATGCCCAGGTCGGTCAGCAGCACCGCCAGCACGTCGACGGGTTGGGCAGTGAGCACCTCGGGGGTGTGGGCATGCAGGTCGTAGAAGAACTGCCCGTCCGGGAAGTGCTCGGCCAGCAGGTGCGCGGCACGGGTGGCCAAGGCGGTCTTGCCCACCCCCGGCATCCCGTCCACGGTGTGGATGTTCACCACCCGCCCCGGCCCTGCGACGGCCAGCAGCCGCTCCAGCTCACGCTGCCGCCCGGTGAATCCCATTACGTCCGGGGGCAGGCCACGGGTGACCAGAGGCCGGGACGGTGGCTGCGCCTCGTACACGATGGTCTCGTGCACATCTCGGGCCGCCATGGTGATGTGCGACTGTCCAGGAGCCTCCACGTTCTGCTCGACCTGTGCCTCCGCAGGCTGTTCGGGCCGGGTCAGGCTTTTGGGTCGGTGGGGCCGATCGTGCCGCGGTTGTCGGTGACGTTGACGGTGTGGCCAGCGACGTTGTGGCCAGTGCCGCCGTGCACGGTCTGAATGACCTTGTACAGCCTTTCCCGCTCGCCGGGCTCCAGCGCCGGGGCCAGTTCCTCCTCCAGGATCCGCCGCAGCTCGGCCGCCGTCCGCGGATCGTGCCGCAGCAGCGCCCGCAGCTGGCCGCGCCACGTCATCTCCAGGCCCTGCAACACCTCCGCCGAATCGGCCTCCGCATGGGCGTTGAGGACCTGGGTGTGCAGGGTCTCCAGCTCGCTGCTGATCTCCTCGGCTCGTTCCGGGCGCACCCGGCGCCACAGGGCCACCAGACCGTCCCGGGCCTGCCTCCAGGTGTCGGTGGCCATCACCCCGACCAACGCCGACGCCGCCGCCATCGCGATCTCGTCCATCCTGCCCCCTCCGCTCCCGCGTGCCCTCATGGGCTACGGCCAGCGTGACGCAGTGCCGCACTGCGGAGCCATGGGCCGATAGGCATCGAACGCGGCCCGAACAGTCCTGTTCCGGAAGGCACCTGGGGTTTCCGCAGCCGTCTAAAGGATCCTCGCAGTTTGCGGCTGGTGACGATCCTGCTGGCTTATTCCGTGCCTGGCTGGGCTGGCGGCTCGTCGGTCGGGGCAACAGCGTCCGTCTTGGCGTTCCGGTCGCGGGTGGGGTGTGAAATGTCGATGCGGCCGAGGCCGTGACCGAACGTACCCGAGCTGACTGCGCAGGTGGCGCGGGCGGTGGCGGCACGGGACCCGTATCCGTTGGCGATGCGGGTTCGCGACGAACTGAGCGAGTTGTTCGCGGACGCCGAGTTCGCCGAAGCGTTCGGAACTAGAGGGAAGCCTGGCTGGTCACCGGGCCAGCTGGCGCTCGTAACGGTGTTGCAGTTCACCGAGAACCTCACCGACCGGGCGGCAACGCATCGCGGGCGGCACGGCATGGACCTGAATTACGCACTCGGCATGGAGCTGGATGATCCCGGGTTCGATTCCTCGGTGTTGTCAGAGTTCCGCACGCGACTGGTCGAGCACGGGATGGAGGAGAAGGTGCTCGACCTGTTGCTGACCGCCCTCAAGGACCGGGGCCTGGCGAAGGCCGGAGGCAAGCAACGCACCGACTCCACCCGCGTGCTGGCGGCGGTACGCGACCTGAACAGGCTGGAGCTGGCGGGGGGGGAGACACTGCGGGCCACGTTGGAGGCGCTGACCTGCGCGGCCCCGGACTGGCTGGCCGACGCGGTTCCCGTTCGGGAATGGGTGGAACGCTATGGTCCGCGGATTCACTCCTGGCATCCGCCGGCTTCCACGAGCAAGCGCGAGGAGATGCTCTGGCTCTACGGCCGGGACGGGTTCGCGCTACTGGAGGCGATGCATGCCCCTGACGCGCTGATCTGTCTGCGCGAGCTCCCGGCAGTGCAGGTCCTGCGCACGATGTGGGTGAAGAACTACCACCGCACCGTGTCCGAGGCCGGAGCGGAGGTGAAGCGGCGGGAGAGCAAAGACCTCCCGCCCGGCAGACTGAGGCTGGCCTCCCCGTACGACACCGACGCCCGCTACGGCCGCAAACAGGGTTCCTGGTGGACCGGTTACAAGATCCATATCAGTGAGTCCTGCGACGATGCCGATGCCCAGGACTCGGCTACCGACGGCCAGGCGCTGATCGTCGGAGCCGACGGACCGCCGCCGCGCTTGATCACTGGCATCGCGACAACCGACGCCACAGTGACCGATGCGGAAACGACCGGACCGGTCCATCACACGCTCGCCGCCCGCGATCTCCTGCCCGCCGAGCACTTCCTCGACTCCGGTTACGCCTCTGCCGAGTTGATCGTGGGCATCAAAAAGAACCTCGGGGCCACCCTGGTCACCCCGGTCCTGCTAAAAAGCTCACCCCAGGCGCGTGCCGGTGCCGGGTTCGACCGCACCGCCTTCACCATCGACTGGGACAAGCGGCAGGCCACTTGCCCACGAGGTGACACCTGTACCTGGTGGAGCCCCGCCACCCTGCGCGGCACCAAGGCCATCGTCATCAAGGTCAACAAGGAGACGTGTCGCCCCTGCCCGCTGCGCGACCAGTGCACCCGCTCAAAGACCGGCGGTCGGACGCTCTCCCTGCAGCCCCGCGAGGTGCAGGAAGTCCTCGACCATGCCCGCCTCCAGCAGGGCGACGAACAATGGCGAGCCAAGTACGCAACCCGCGCGAGCATGGAGGGAACCATCCACCAAGCCGTCGCGGTCTCCGGGACAAGACGTGCCCGCTACCTCGGTCTCCAGACGACCCACCTGGAGCACGTCTTCGCCGCCGTCGCGCTTAACCTCATCCGCCTTGATGCGTGGTGGAACGGCCAGCCGCTCGACCGCACCCGCGTCAGCCACCTTGCTCGACTCGACCTCACCCTCGCCGCGTGACCGAATTGAGGTCTGAGACTGGTGAGCTCGCATGTTGAGGTGTCGCGTATTGCTGACGGATGCCAGCCGCCGTCACTCTGTGTCAAAATCGGATGCGAGCTCACCAGCGCCGAGGCCGTAATAGAAGGGCGAGGGCCCGTCGAGCCCCGCCCGCTCCAGGAACAGCCCCTCGTAGTGCTGCAGCAGCTCCATGTCGAAGTCGACCTCCGGGGCCGTCATATCCTCCTTAAAACTGCCGATGAGAAGCTGCGTCCAGCGCTGTTCGACAACCGACCACACCACGAGGTGCGAGGGCGCGAAGAACACCCACATGGCGTCGATCTCGTCGGGCAGCGTCGGGGCCGACAAGGTGTGCGCGATCACCGGGTCGAGACATTCCACGTAGGGCCGGTCGAAAAAGTGGGACACGATAAACACCACCCGCGCCCTGTCGGGGGCGGACTTGTCCCGCAACTGCTTTGCAGCCTTGGCGATCATCGACTGGGCAGCCTCGACGACATCGTTCGCTGACACGAACGTCGACCAATGAGTACCTGGCTTCTCACCTCGCTTCAATGCCCGGGAGGCCGCTGCATCGTGCTCGCGGAAGTCACCAGGTATCGACTTCACCTCGAAGTCGGCGAACTCGACACCGGTGCGACCGAGCAGCAACGACAGTGCGTCGCTGTCGGAGTCCGCCACGCGGTAGACGAGATCCACGCTGCCCTGGATGTCTACGGCGACCGGCACGATGCCGAGATAGGCAGTCGTCAGCATCGCCGCGAGATGCTCGCCCGCGGCCAGCTTCAGCTTCTTCAGGTCGTCCGCCGGCACGTGTGCCGGCAGCGCCTCCGTCGCCCAGTCCATCACTTCGTAGTTGATGGCATTGATGTGGGTGCCGATGACTCCGTCGAGGCTCTCGGCGCTGTCGTCGCTCATGAGCGCGAGTGTGGCAGCGCCATGGCCCGGTCGCGACGGGTTTCGGGGCCGACATCCGTGTCAGAGCGTGCACTGAGCATCGTCGGTCCTGGTGGGCGGCCGTCGGGGTATCGGTTGAGTACAGGGGGCAGCGCTCTCGTACGGGATGATGACCAGGGCTTGTCACGCATGCCGTGCTCTCCCCGGCTGGGAATGTGATCAAGGTGGCCGCAGTCGTAGGCGCGGTGGGCATCGTTGCCGCGAAAGGCCACGCCGCACGTCAAGAACAGGTTCAACGACCTCAAGTTGAAGCTGAACCGCAAGTCGGAGGACACCGTCGAGGCCACCACACAATAGACCACAGGATCGGTAACACGGTTCTTACGGGCACCCCTAGTTCACCTCGGTCGCGGTGTTGAACAAACGCGGCCCCACAATCTGGTTGGCCGCCCGTGACTTTCCCGGACAGACAACCCACCCCCCCCCCAGCGAATTCTCAGCAGGGCCTAGGAGTGTGGGAGGAAGACCACAGGACAGCGGGCACACTGCGTCTCGGTTTGGCCGATGAGGCCGATACATGGGCCCAAGTGCGGGCGCTTGGCCGGTCGATGACCGAGGACGAGCAGTCCGGCCCCGCCCGCGGCGGCACGCAACTTCAGCACCATGATCAGGGATCCGCTCCCATATTGTGCAAACCGAGCATCTTCGACCTCGCCGGTCACCCAGCCGCAGCCAAGCTCGCGGCGCTTCCATCGACTCCGGCGACAACGGGCCGCACCATGGTCCACACCTCCAGCGCGCCGTCAGGTCCAGAGCCCGCGCGGCCGCCCGTCACCCTCGTTGCGGAACGACAGCCACAGGACAATCGGCGTGGTGTAGCAACGCGTGTGCCACCCTGCCGAGTTGAGGACCAACACGGCCGTGGCGCCGCCCTCCGAGGACGAGCAGATCCGCCGCGCCGGTGCGATCGACGAGGATCTTGTGCGCGGGACCCTCCACAACGGAACCGCGCACGTGCACAGAGGGGTGGTCACGTGCCGGTACGCGCAACGCGTCCTCGAGCAGAGCCGACGCGTGTTCGCGGTGGTGGCGCGCCGACTCTCCCGAGGCGAGCGGAAGGCCGGTCGTCTCGTGGGCGGGGCGGCGCCAGGCGCGTACGGCATCGAGAGTGCAGTGCCGCGCTTCGGCTTCTCTGAAGGCGAAGCGGATCGCCGCGACGCCGTTGGTCGCGTCGCCGACCCCGATCACGATGCGGCCGTGCTCGCTGTTGCGGCTCGCCTCGCTTCCCCGCACCACGACGACCGGACACAGCGCACGGGACGCCATCGCCAGGCTCACCGAACCGAGCAGCAGCCCGGCGATCGGGCCCCTCCCACGAGAGCCGGTGATCAGCGCAGTGGCATTGCGCGAGGCTCGCAGGAGGGCGGCTTCGGTGTCCTCCGGCAGTACCTCCGTGGAAATTTTCACGGCCGCACTGCGCCGTCCGGCCCGTTCGGCCGCGAGGTCGACGATGCGCCGCGCCTCCTCCCCGCTGACGTGGAGGGAAGGGCCAGGCAGGCCGTAGGCGAACGCTCCCCCCTCGTACAACTCCCAGAGCCAAGCGTGCACCAGCCGTACGGGGAGTCCCAGCCGGTCCGCCTCGTCCACTGCCCAGTCGACCGCCAGGAGGCTCGACTCCGAACCGTCCACTCCTACGATCAGGGGCAACTCCACTGTCCCCACCACCTCTCAACCTGTGCGCCGAGCAGCGGGCGGTAGTGCCGCACCTCGGCCATGACGCGCGGACGGCTACCTCGCCGAATCCATCCGGATCCCCGAGATGTCCATCGTCGCGGTGTCCGACTGAACGAGCAGGTAGCTGTGGTGGACCCGGTGCCGACGGTCGTGCCACGTCAGGGTGACCCGCGTCCAGCAGTGGCCCATGCCGCTGTCCTGGTACGTCACCTTCCACGCACTCGGAACGCCCTTGGCCCGCAGGACTCCGTCGCGGTGGTGTGCCGCCTCCCAGCCGGACAGGCTCTTGCGCAGCCCCGCGGTGAGGTAGTGGTGGCGAAGGCTCTTCGTCAGCGAACCACGGCCCGTGTCGTGGACGGCATCGATGTACGCACCGTAGAAGTTCGCAACGTGGTCGACGGTTGACGCAGGGCTTCCGCTCCGCGTGGGAACCGTATCCGGCGCGCGGGACAGCGAGTCCCTCTCCACGGAACTCGCGCTCGCCACCGGCACGGCCAGTGCGAGCAGGAGTGCCGATGCGGCCGACGTAAGGCGTCGGGCCTTCGGATATGCGGTCATGAGCTCCCTCCCTCTTCACTGCCATTCCAGGGCCGTCGGCACGTTTGCCACAGAGGTCAAGTGGCTCTGGAACAGGGCCTGTTCGGCCCCACTTTCGGCCTGTGTGGGCCTTCTGCCGCCCGGGCCGTGCGCGACCTCGACGGTAGGCGCTGGGGAATCGTCAAGTCCGAAAGGTGGGCTTGCCCGTTACCAGAACAGGAGTTGAGTGAGAGGGAGCAGAGTGCCCCTTCATGGTCAGGAGGCTTCATGTCCAACCGCATCGACCAACCGCGCAAGCTCGACCTAGTGGGAAACCCCATCCACGTGGGCGGCATCGGCACCGGTTACGAGGCTACCCTGCACTACCGCGTCGGTGACGGCCACGCCGAGGTGACCGGCCACTTCGAGGTCGGCGGCGGGACCGGTGAGCAAGGCCAGTTCCACGTCGCCGTCAACGTCGGCCAAACGTCGTTCAAGTCCGACCAGCTCCTCGTCCAGGTCTTCGAGGTGAGCCCGAAGGACGGCAGCGAGATCCACGTCGTCACCGTCCCCGTCCTCTACGGGCCGCGCATCACGCCCGGCTACCACGGCTATCGCGAGCACAAGGTGGTCAAGGGCGACACTCTGTCCACGCTGGCGAAGACCTACTACGGCGACGCATCCCGATACCAGCTCATCGTGCGCGCCAACCCGGACCAGATCACTGACCCCGACAGGATCGCCCCCGGACAGGTCCTTCGCGTACCCATCGGCTCCTGACCTCGCGCTCCTGCACGACTGGCAGGACCCAACGCGACACGGCCGGACTCAGCTCCCGGCCTTCGGCCATCGCGACCGGCCGGTGCCGACCAAGCCGGTGAGGCCGTCGCGGTGCGCTGACTTCCACCTGGCACACGTTACCCAGGGCGACGTGCGCCCGCGAGGGTCGAGCGGTTCGTGCACCCCAGCGTCAGGTCACGGGCCACTCACCGCGCACCGAGCTGTGCCTCGACGACATGCGTCGTGCCATCGTCGTACCAGCACGCCTCCTGTGGCTCTGTCGCTGAGTTTTGACAGCGGCTGGGGGCTTGCAGTGGGAGCGTGGGTGTGCTTCGCGTGGTGAGGGGCGTCGATGCCACGACGCGCGAGACCGGCGATGCGTACGGTGACCAGCACGTCGGGACCATGGCGACCCTCAGGTTGAAGGCCGCGGCACCGGCCGCCAGGTGCAGGGCGCGTCCATGCGGATCGACGTGCGGCAGGCCCCGTTCGGCGACGGTGTGTATCTCGACGGTGGAAGTGTCCGGGGCCAGGCGGAACCGCCAGGGCTGCGTGTTGTACAGGGAAGGTGCCGCGATCGCCGCGGAGATCAGTTGCTCCAACGTCGACGCGTCCAGAAGCACACTGCCCATGGAAGCCTCCTCACGAATGTGGCGCCCAACCCCGCAGCTCGTCCCCAGCCGATCGTTCTCTTCGTTCGGTTCGTTCCGTTGCTCGATCGTCACAGCGGCACCCCGCCTCCCGTCACGACGGGACCACGGCCACCGGGCACTTGGCCTGCCGCACCAAAGCGTCCACGACCGGGCCGAGGCCGTCCCCTCGCCCTCGCCCCACCACCATCATCTGGGCACTGCCCGAGGCACGCGCCAATGCCTTGGCCGGATCGAACAGCGCGACGTCTTCCAGAATCCGCACCTGCGGATACTTGTCGCGCCACGGCCGCAGCGCGTCGGACAGGAGCTGCACCTCGTGGTCCTCCCAGTCGGCACGGTCCGCCTCCGGTACGGGTAGAGGCAGCAGCTCGGCGGCGGGCAGCGGAAGCTCCCACGCATACAGTGCGTGGAGCCGCGCCCCCCTGCGCGCCGCGACGTCCAGCGCGAAGTCGACGGCGTCATCGGCAGGATGGCGGGCATCGAGGCCGAGCGTGACCTTGTCCGGCCGCCTCCTAGGTCCTTCGCAGACAAGTCCGCTCGGCACCAGGACGACCGGGCCTTGGACGGACGCGGCGACGCCCTGGGCAACCGTGCCCAGGGCCAGACCGGCGAAGCCACCCGCACCGCGCGAGCCGAGCACCGTCACCGCAGCACCCGCGGCACAGGCGGCCAGGGCGGGGACGGGCGCCCCCGTCAGCCACACACCCTCGACCTTCAGCGCCGGGTGCCGCGCGGCGAGCTCCCTCACGACGCTGTCCGCCACGGTCTCGGGGCGGTAGGGCCAGCTGTCCACCAGTCCCCGCCCGCTCGACGAAGAGACGTGGGCCACCCGCAGCGGCAGCCTCCGCGACAGGGCCTCCCGTGCAGCCCAGTCCGCGGCGGCGCGGCTGCGCGCCGATCCATCGACTCCGACAACGACCTTGACCTCCATAGCAGTTCACCTCCGCGCAGAGCAGGAGCCCCGGAATCCACGGTCGGCCACGCCGTCCGGTACGCGCAGGGGCCGGATGGGCCGAAGAAGGGCCCTAACGTCCCTCACGGAATCGGCACGTGGTGAAGAGGTGGGCCTGAGTAGCTCACGTACGGGCCAACTTCTCGGCGATGTGGTCCGCCCAGGCATCGATGGCCGCCCAGTCAGTGACTGTTGTCGTTCCGATCTTGAGAGCCGTCGGTCGAACGGGAGTCTCAATTGGGTGAGCGCCGTGGCTGCCGTGCATGAAAGCAGGGCCTCTTGGTAGCGCGAAGGGTGTCTACGCCAGTGAGCGATCCAGGAGGCCCTGTTGCCGCAGTCCTACGGCATCGCGGGAGTGGGGTCCACTTCGGTCGCTTGACGCGGGCAGCGCGGGCGATTCGCCGCGATCCGACGGCTCCTTGTCGGCGGCCGGGCCGGTGGTGTCTCCTTCGCTCGGGGACAACGCCTCGCCGACGCATGAGCGGGCGATGACCCACTCGTTCCACTCCCGTTCGGCCGCGACCAGCTCGGCCTGGATGCGGTCCGCCTGCTCCCGCAGCGCATCCACACGATGGTGGACGGTCAACTCACGCTGTTCCAGCAGCCCCACAGCCGACGGCGTACCCGGCCTCCATATGAGCGACGACACGACACGTCACCACTCCCCGAGACCACCGACCCCATGCCCGAACAGCGAAAACACAGCCCTCAAGCCCGGAAAGACAGCAGCCACTTCCTCCTGACTCCAGACCCATGAAGTCAGAATGATCAAGAGATCGCAGAGCGGGCCGCTGTTGATTCGCCGTCCGTGGTCCTCGTTTCACGTTTCACCCGCTGCCGACACGACCATTCACCCTGCTGGTCACGGCCGCCGAGCGATGCACCCCCTCAAGTGCATCGGACACGGCTGAACAAGCTCAGGGTCCGGTGAACAGCAGCACCGCGTTCTGCCCGCCGAATCCGAAGGAGCAGCTGATCGCCGCGTCCTTGACCGTCGGGCGGGGAGCGCCGGCCACTACGTCCAGCTTGTGCTCCCCGTCCTGCCCTTGGAAGTTCGCGGTGGGCGGGACCATCTGATGGCGCAGGGCGAGGACCGTGTACGCCGCCTGGATGGCGCCGGCGGCTCCCAGGGCGTGGCCGATCACGCCCTTGGAGGCGGTGACCGGTGGGACGTCGAGGCCGAAGACGCGGGTGAGCGCGGCAGCCTCGGCGGCATCGTTCAGCGGGGTGGAGGTGCCGTGGGCGTTGACCAGGCCGATGTCGCGGGGCGCGCATCCCGCGTCCTGCAGGGCTGCGCCGATCGACCTGGCGGCGCCCTCGCCGTCGGGGTGCGGGGCGACGGGATGGTGTGCGTCGCTTCCGGCTCCGTAGCCGCGCAGCAGGGCCATCACGGGTGCTTGCCGGGCGCGGGCGTGCGAGAGGCGTTCGAGGACGAGGACGGCCGCGCCCTCGCCGAGGACGAAGCCGTCGCGCGCCGCGTCGAACGGCCGACTGGCCAGGTGGGGTTCCGCGCCGCGCCGGGACAGGGCTCGCATCCGGGTGAAACAGGTGGCCGTCATCCGGGACCGCGCCGACTCGCTCCCCCCGGTCAGGACGATGTCGCAGGTGCCCGACCGCAACAGGTCCCGTGCGACGCCGATCGCGGTCGCCCCGGACGCGCACGCGCTGGCCGTGGTGAAGTTGGGGCCCCGGGCATCCAGGTCGATCGCCACCTCGCCCGCGGCCATGTTCGGCACGCTGCGCGGCAGCGCCAGCGGCGAGACCCGCTCCGGCTGTCCGGCACCGAGATGGCAGAACTCGGTGACGTACGTGCTCAGGCTGTTCGAGCCGACGCCCAGGACGACGCCGACCCGTTCGCCCCGCCAGGTACTTGGATCGAGGCCGGCGTTGCCGACGGCGCGGCGCGCGGCGACCATGGCGAACTGGACGAAGCGGTCCGTGCGTCGGGCCTGCGACCGGCCGAGTTCGCCGACTGCGTCGAATCCGGTGACCTGGCAGGAGAAGTCGACTGGCAGCCCGTCCAGTTCGGGGTCGCGGGCGGCCAGCGAGCGGCCCCGGCACAGGGCCGCCCAGTTCTCCTCCGCCGTGTTTCCTGCCGGAGTCACCAGGCCCAGGCCGGTGACGGCGATCTCAGGTCGCACGCTGGAACACCCGGGTGGCGTCGGCGAGGGTGGAGGAAGGGGAGAGATCCATCGCGTCGTCCGGGAGGACGATCCCGAACTCCTGCTCCGCGGCCACCACCAGCTCCATAAGGTACAGGGAGTCCATGTCGAGGCTCTCGAACGTCGTGTGGGGGGAGAGCTCGCCCGGCTCCGGTTCCCTGTCGAGGATGCTGGTCAGCAGGGTGACGAAGCGTTCGGACAGTTCGGGCTGCGCTGTCGGTTTCTGTGCCTGTGTCATGTCAGGGTCCTCCGGTCTGTGATGTCGACGGGAAGCGGGCTGCCGCCCGCCTTCATGCGTGCGTAGAGCTCGCGGGCGCGGGATGCCTGCGCGGTGAGCCGTTCCAGGTGCAGTCCGATTCGTTCCTGCGCTTGGGCGCCGGCCGGGCCGAGCCGGGGCAGCGCCATCACGCCCAGCGCACGCAGGAGTGGCTGCACCACGTGCTCGTGGTGGACGTCCAGATTGAAGATTCCCGAGGCCGCGACCCGCACGGCTCGCGCTCGGAAGCCCGGAATGGTGGCTCCGGGCATCTGGAAGTCGCACAGCACATCCGCGAGGGCGACCAGCCCGGCGTCCGGGTACAGGGCGAGCGCCTCGGCGTACAACTCCCGGTAGAACAGCATGTGCAGGTTCTCGTCCGCCGCGATCCTGGCCATCAACTGCTCGCCCACCCGGTCTCCGCAGGCCGCCGCGACATTGCGGTGGGCCTGCCGGGTGGCCAGCTCCTGGACGGTGACGTACGCCAGCGCATGCAGGAGTGTCGGCAGGTCACTGCTGTAGCCGGTCCCCACGTGGCGCATCCGCAGCTCCTCCAGGACCACGGGATCCACCGCGCGACGCGCATGGACGTAGGCCCGCATCACATCTGCGTGCCGACCCTCCTCGGCGGTCCACCGGTGCACCCACGTGCCCCAGGCGCCGTCCCGCCCGAAACGCGAGGCGATTTCGAAGTGGTAGCTCGGCAGGTTGTCCTCGGTGAGCAGATTGATGAGGAGCGCGTCCTGCACCGCCTGCGGCAGCGCCGACTGCTCCGGCGCCCAGGCCGATCCTTCCAGTGGGCCGTCGAAGTCCCGTGCCGCGCTCCACGGCACGTACTGGTGCGGCAGCCAGTCGCGCGCCACGCTCAGGTGACGCTCCAGGAGCCGCTCGACCGACGGCTCCAGCTCCCGCAGTACACCCTCCTCCTCCGCGAGACGCACCTCACTCCCCTCTCTGTCTCAATGAGCCTGAACCTTTTCCCCGTGGGGACAACGCGCGTTCGGAGTGCAGGAAACGATCTACCACTCGATAGGTGCAACGGGCAGTTTCCATACATTTGTTACGTCGAGGTAAATGGCTTCAGTAGTTCGAGTGATCCTTCTTCGTTTTGCCTGCTGCCGGTGGACGGCGCCCTGATCCAGCGGCCAGAATCGTCGCGAACGTCCCGCGCGCTCCGGTCGAGTTAGGTCCGGCGGCCATCCGGAAGGTATTTCTTCATGACCCGCACCTCGCCTTTCCCCTACGCGGTCGCAGGGGTTCATGCCCAGATCGGCGAAGTGATGACTGTCGAAGAATGGGCGGATCTGGCGCGTATTCCGCACCGGCACCTCAAGGGATCACATGTCAGCGGAAAAGACATCAAACGAATCCTGGGAGTGCACGGAAAAAGTTGGGATGCCGAGCAGCAGCGATTCGCGAGAATGGAGACCATCGTCGAGGTGGCCCGCAAGGCACTCGCGTCGGCCCACCTCGAACCGGACGCCGTCGAGCACATCGTCATTTCCACCTGTTCGCCCCACCAGATCATGCTGGACCAGGACGGCTTCACGCTGGCCCGGGAGATCGGGGTCCCCGACTCGGTGGCGCCGCTCCAACTGGGAGCCGGCTGCGCCGGACTCGGCCGGGCGGCTGCTCTGCTGGGCCGCATGAACATCGAGAACGCCCTCATCATCTGCTACAACCTGGGAAGCCCGTGGGCCATTGACGCCGACGGCCGCCCGCTGACGACCTATGTCGAGAACAACCACCACCCTTTCGCCAACACCCTCTGGTGTACCGGCGCACTCTTCTCCGACGCCTGCACCGCAATGGTGTTCGAACGACGCCGCGACAGCCCGGGGATCTGCCTGTACTCCCGGGACTCCCACTCCTTCGGAGAGGAGCCGGGATTCCTCGACCCCCTGGTGCACTACCCCGGAGGGGGGATCGACCACCCGCCGGGCCGACCCGGATCCGCGGAACTGTCCGCCTTCGGCCTAAACGGCAAGGCCCTGGCCAGCTATTACGCGGGGGGCATGATGCTCAACCACCAGGCCTTCAACGGCACCCTGCCCGATTACGCCAATGTCGTGCGCAGGATCTACACGCACCAGGCAGGCCCGGCCCTGGTGGAGGACTTCGCCCGGCTCGCCGACCTTCCTCCGGGAAAGGCGCCGACCAATGTCCGGCAGCTCGGAAACCTCGTTTCCGCAGCAACCCCCACCCTTTTCTACGCCGACGTCCTCAACAAGGAGATCACCAACGGCGACCTCGCCTGCTTCTCCGTGGTGGGGGCCGGGCCCGAACGCGGGGGCTTCATCGCGCCCATCAGCATCCCCGGCGAAGTCACGGCTTCGCACCCGCCCGTACCCCGCCCGCTGGATGCTCGCTGAGCCCGAATCCACCAGCTGATCTCCGGTGCGGGGGGCGAAGAGATACCTTGCGACCCGCGATGAGGTGAGTCCTCTACGCTCCCTCAGCACAATCGACAAGGCATCTCGCAAGTGGCTGTTCTCGTTCCGATCTTGAGGGACGCCAATCGAACGGGAGTCTCGTTCGGCTGAGTGCGGCGGCTGTCGTGCATGAAAGCAGGGCCTCTTGGTAGCTCGAAGGGTGTCTACGCCAAAGAGCAATCCAGGAGGCCCTGTTGTCGCAGTTCTACGGCATCGCGGAAGCGGGGTCCACTTCGGTCACTCTCGCGTGTGACTGCCTGGCACACCGGTTCGGGAACGCCGCCGACCACGGCGTGCGCGAGCGCCGCTACCCCACCGACATGTCCGATGCGGAGTGGGCGGTGGTGCGGCCGCTGCTGCCGGTGCCGGGCTGGCTGCGCGGGCGGGGCGGGCAGCCGGAGTCGTACTGCCACCGTGCGATGTTGGACGCGATCCGCTACCTCGTCGACAACGGAGTGAAGTGGCGGGCGATGCCGGCCGACTTCCCGCCGTGGGACCGGGTCTACGTCTTCTTCCGCCGCTGGCGCGAGCGCGGTCTGGTCCGGGAGTTCCACGACCGGCTCCGCCGCAAGGTCCGCGAGCGGGCCGGTCGGGATACGGAGCCGAGCGCGGGCGTGATCGACTCCCAGTCCGTCAAGGCGGACGCCGTCGTCGGCGCCGACAGCCGCGGCTTCGACGGCGGGAAATTGATCAACGGCCGCAAGCGGCACGCCGTGGTCGACACCCTCGGCCTGCTGCTGGGAGTGATGGTCACCGCCGCGGACGTCGGCGACCGCGTCGCCGCCCAGGTTCTGCTCGCCCAGGTCTCGGCAGCGCACCACCTGCTGGCGCTGGTCTGGGCCGACGACGGCTACACCGGCAGCCTCGTCGGGCACTGCCTGGCCGCCCTCGCTCTGGTCCTGGCGATCGTGAAACGCAGTGACGACATGCGCGGCTTCGTCGTGCTGCCCAAGCGGTGGATCGTGGAGAGGTTCTTCGCCCACCTGATGCGAAGTCGCCGCCTGGCGCGGGACTTCGAGCGGTCCACCGGCAGCGCGGAGGCGATGGTCTACTGGTCGGCGACGATGCTCATGACCCGGCGCCTGGCTCGGCGACGGCCTTCGCGAGCGTGAACCGTCCCGGTGCCGGCTCGGCCAGCCACCCGCGCGCTGTCAGCCGCTTCGCCTTCGACCGTAGGGCCTCGATCTTCGCGGGCACCGGGTCCAGGCCGAAGCAGCTGGCCATCTCCTTGCAGGTCAGCGGGCCTTGACCGAGCCGGCCCCGGTCCGCGAGAGCCTGCAGGATGCGCTGGTAGTCCGCCGACAGTGCCGACCAGGCCAGGCCCACACGCCACATCGGCACCACCGACTTCGGCTTCGTCGCCTCCGAAGATGCAGGCAGCGCGGGCGGTTCACCACGGTCCGACGGCTCCTCGGCGGCGTTCGGACCGGTGACGCTCTCTTCGCCCGGGGAAAGCACCTCGCCGACGCGTGAGCGGGCGATGACCCACTCGTTCCACTCCCGCTCGGCCGCGACCAGCTCGGCCTGGATACGGTCCGCCTCCTCCCGCAGCGTGTCCACACGACGGCGGGCGGTCAGCTCACGTTGTTCCAGCAGCCCCACGACCGACGGCATTCCCGACCTCCACCAGAGCGACGACACGACACGTCACCACTCCCCGAGACCGCCGATCCCATGCCCGAACAGCGAAAACACAGCCCTCAAGCCCGGAAAGACAACAGCCACTCACGGAAGTCCCCGTACCGGCAGCCCATCAGACGGAAGATCAGCCTGCCGGTGAGGGGAAGGTGGCCGGGGCGGATGACTCCTGACAGAAGCCGGTGGCTCCGGTATGGGACGTCGCCGGGAAGGTCCGCCCCGACCACGTCGCGTTCCTTGCGCGCCGCCGATTTCCGCCAGGGCCCGCGCAGAGCGGCGGGCATCCCCACGCTGAAGACCCACACCGGCCGCGTCTGGAGGAGGTCGCCGTTGAGACGCAGAAACTCCTTGGCCTGCTCCAGCCATGCCTGCCCGTGAACGGCGCTGCCGAGGACGTACGCCCCGTACACGCCGGGGTCATCCACGTCCGCCATGGACCGGGCTTCGGCTTTCAGCCCGGTGCGCGCCATCCGTACCGCGACATACTCGGCGATCTCTCGGGTCGAACCGTGTGCGGTGGCGTATCCCACCGGAACGTCCATGTCCCACCTCGTTGTGCGCCGCTGTTGCCCTTCACGGTGCCTGCCTGCTTGCAAGTCGTGCGCCCGCACTCGCATGTTGGCCGACTCGCGCAGGCCAGAAGAACTCGATCTGGGCGGAGTCAGTCGTGCGCGACCACGGCGACGGGGCACCGCACGTGGTGCATGGCGAGGTGCGTGACGCGGCCCGAGTGCGCTCCCAGCGCCCCGCGCCGGATCCGGCGCCCTACCACCAGCAGACCCGCGCCCCGCGCTGCGCTGGTGACCGCGTGCCCGGGGCGAGCGGCTTCCGCGCGGGACCGTACGACCACCGTTGGATACTTGGCACGCCACGGTTCGAGCACCGCGGCCAGCGCCCACTCGGCTTCGCGCTGGGCAGGGGAACCGACCGGAAGTTCCCTGTCGGACAGGCTCTTCACACCATCGTGCAGATTCCAGGCGTGCAGGACGCACAGCGGCGTGCTCCGGCTCTGAGCAGCTTCGAAGGCGAACCCGAGGAGTGCGTCGCAGTCGTTGCCGAGGTCGAGGGCCACGACGACATGCCGACACGGAGCACTTTCCGATGGCTGCCCGTCGGCATCGGGCACATGCTCGTCCTGGGTGCCGTAGCCCGCGCGGATCAGGATCACCGGGTTCAGTGCGCGGTCGACCACCGAGCGGGCGACGGAACCGGCGAGGACTCCGCTGATCCCACCGAGTCCTTCGTGGCCGAGGACGAGTAGCTGAGCCGTCTCGGCCACGGCCAACAGGGCGGGCACCGGCGGCTTCCGGATCTGTTCGGCGCTCGTGTACACCTGCGGATAGCGCTCGCCGAGCCGGTCCCGCGTCGTACGGAGCACCCGCCGAGCCCAGTACTGCGGGACTTTCAACTCGGGCAGCGTGACGGGGTAATCGTCTGCGGGCAGCCCCTCCCAGGCATGTACGAGTCGCAGCGGCGCGCCTCGGCGCAGCGCCTCACGAGCCCCCCAGTCGGCCGCGGCAACACTCTCCGGCGAGCCGTCCACTCCTACCGCGATCGGTTGAAGCATCGTTCCCACCTCCTGTGCCACCAGCTTTACGCCGCACGCCGGAATCGCGCAGGGGCCAACTGGTCCCCAGTCAGGTCCAATTGGGCCCGGCGCCCGTCGAATACGCCTGCTGGGCGCCGGGAAATTCGTGCCGCCGTTCGTCGATGACCAGCACGTGTTCGAGGTCGGCCAGCCGGTCCCGGATCGGTGCGACCTTGCTCCGGTACAGAGCCTCGATGGCGACCAGGACCCTGGCGTTTCCCAGGCCCATGCGCTGGGCCACGGGGTCGGGGCCGAACGCGGAGAACAGAGGGCACAGCACGCTCGCGTTCTTGAGCGTGCCGAGCACCACCGTGAACAGCTCCGGGCAGCAGGGGGCAAGGGGTGGCGATGACCAGAACGGCGACCGCTCGGACCGCGGATCCGCTGGTCAGCCCCGCCACCACGAGGGACAAGGGAAGGAACCACGCCGCATAGCGGTCGGCCAGCCGCACGATCGGTGCGCACTCGGCACCGGCCTGCTGGGCCAGTCGGACGATTCCGGCGTAGGTGCTGTCCTGCTCAGTGGCGATGGCGCGGAGTTCGAAGGCGCCCCCGGCGTTGACCGCACCGCTGCATACCCCTTCGTCCCGGCCCCGTGTGACCTGGAGGGTTCACCGGTGAGCACCCGACTCGTCGAGGACGGCGGCGGCGCTTTCCACCCGGCCGTCGACGGGTACGACTCCCCCCGAGCAAACGACGAGCAGGTCACTGATGGCAACTTCTCTCAGCGGTACGGTGGCCATACCGGTGTCCGTGCGTCGGTGTGCGGAGCGCGGGGCGTGTTCGAGCAGGTCACGGAGGTCGTGGGAGGCGCGCCGTCGGGCGGCGGCTTCCACGGTGCGGTCGGTGGCGAGCATGAGCGCGATCAGCGCGCCGACCAGGTATTCACCTGCGGCCAAGGTGCCGCCAAGCGCGAATACGGCGATGAGGTCAACACCGGCCTGTCCTCGTCGCAGTGCGGCCAGCACCCATCCGACCGCGGGGATGACGGCAGCCACGGTGCCCAACTCCCAGAACACGTCGGCGAGACCGCGGGCACCGGTGAGCCAGGCGACGCCGCCAGCCGTCAGGACTGCCGCAGTGCCGGTCAGGAGAACCAATTCGAGCTGCAGAACCGTGACTGCGGTGTTCAGAAGACGTGGTCGTGCTGCTGTGTCCCATCGTGATAGCCAGCGCCTGAGAGCGGCCGCCCTGCTCTGCTTCAGGCCCGAACTGCCAGCGGAGACGTGCTCCCCATGATCGGTCGGCGTCAAGATGGAAGACTTGGAGGGTCGGGTTACGGCGGCCCAACGGTCACCAGCCCACGGCGCTTGCGGTCTCCTCGCCGGGACGCTTCCTCATGGTCAACACGACGACCTCGGAGTACAACGACCCGAGCACGCTCGCGCCTTCGACCGAACGGCGCTCATGGTCTTCGAGTACGTCAACGGCACCTGGAACCGGATCTCCACGAAGCGGCTCCCTCGCCGACCGCCCTCATGGCGCGTACGACCTGATCGCCACCCGCCTCAGCCACGCCTTCCTGCGAAACCGCCCCCGGGTCCTCCTCCCCCCCGCCTGCCTGAGTATCTGCGCCCCGACGGCGCCATCTACATCATCACGCCGCTCGCGGACACCGTGCCCGCCGACCGCCGCGACATCACCCCCGTCGAGGACGAACTCGCTCTGGCCGCAGCCGGATGGACCACGCCCCATCGATTCGATGTCGACGGTCTGGCCGTACTGGTGCTCCGGTCTCCGGCTGCAGAGCCAGTGTCGTGGTCACCGATAAGCAGCACCGCGTGCTGCTCGGCCTATCAGTGCACGGCATCTGGGAACTACCCGGCATTCATTAGGCAATGACGTGACAACACACTTGACGCCCAATCAGAACGAGCGTGATAGCAGCGTCAAGACTCCCGGGACCTTGGTGACCTCCATACCCGCCTGCCTGGCACTCAAAGTCCGTTCAAGCAGGGCGGCGACTGATCGCCGGTTACCCAGCTAAGACGCAGGATTCCCACCAGCCGCTAGCCGTCCGCGAAGCACGCGTTCCTGCAGGGAAGACGACTGCCTGCAGCAGTCGACGCCTATGCCCAGTCGGACAGATGGCGCTTGAGGTCTGCCGACCCACCCCGTCAAAGCCGACCATGATAGCTCGTGATCGCCGGTTACCCAAACCGGTGATCCTGAGGACCATTGTTTCTCCAATGGCCACTACCGAGCACAGCAACGGACCTAAGCGACAGTAAAGGCGTTTCACCCTTGCCAGCCCAGAAGCCGCAGCGTCGCGTTCCCCATTCGCGAACTATGCCGTTGGTCTCTGGACTCTTCCACAGGTCCGTCTAGTGTTCCGTACCCCCCGGAGAACACTCGCACTTGCCCAACAAGTCGACAGCAACAAATGCCGCTACCAACCCACTTCGCGAAAAGGAGGTCGCAGCGCACTCTGCAGCTCCCCACCACCGTGCCATCGCTACCGATAGCCAGACGTTCCTCCTCAACAACGACTGGTATTCCACCAATCACCTCGCCGCTCGTCTGCACGTAGACGCCTCAACCCTGCGCCGCTGGCGCACCGCGCGGCCTCCGCAGGGACCGCCTTTCGTCACGGTCTCAGAGCGCGTCGTCGTGTATAGCGCCCTCGATGTCGAGGAATGGCTGCACAGCCGGCGCACCGTCCCTACCAAGGGGCTCAATGTCCGATAGGACCAACGTGCCTGTCGGCGTGCGAATCTCCACCGACATCGAACACCGCCCAGATCGCCCCACTCCTTACCGGGCACGTGTCCGGTGGTTCGATCCCGCCAGCAAACGCCGCCAGTCGCTGTCGGAGGGGAAGAGCAGCGAGGAAGAAGCGCAGGAGTGGCTCGAGTCTGTCATCGAGGCCGCGCAAGCCGGCTTGTCCCCGTCTCTGGCCACCATAAAGCTCGCCGAATACGGCGAAGCGAATATGGATCTCGCCCTGCGCGGGCTGGAGTTGAAGACGCTGGACCCCTATCTCTCAGGGTGGCGAGTGCGTGTGGTCCCCACCCTGGGTCACCTCGCGGTCCGGATGATCACCAACGGTGCGCTCGACCGCACCGTGCAGAACTGGATCGCCGACGAGCACAGCCGCTCCACGGTGAAGAACACCATCGCCGTCCTGGTCCGCGTCATGGAACAGGCGGTCCGCGACGGCATCATCAAGGTCAACCCCGCCCGGGTGACCGGCTGGCAGAAGCTCTACAAGCAGGCCGAGGACGAACTCCTCGACCCACGGGCACTGGCGCTGCCCGACTGGGAGACCCTCGTCGCGCTGGCCGACGCGCTCGTTACTGCCTCCCACGACCAGTACCGCGGCTGGGGAGACGTGGTCGTCTTCGCCGCGTGCACCGCCGCACGGATCGGCGAGGTCTCAGGCTGCCGCGTCGGGGACATCGACACCAACCAGTGGATCTGGACCGTGCGGCGCCAGACCACACCCGCACCGGGCGGGCTCACCGACAAGGGCACCAAGGGCAAACGAGCCCGCAAGGTCCCCATCATCGAGGAGATCCGTCCCCTGGTCGCCCAGCGCATCCTGTCCGCCGACCCCGACCCCGATGCCCGCCTGTTCACCGGCCCGCGCGGCGGACGCATCTCCACCGCCGTCCTGCGCGACGCCACGCACTGGGACGACGTCGTCACCAAGCTCGGCTACGAGCACCTGCGCCGCCATGACCTGCGGCATACCGGGCTGACCTGGTTCGCCGACGCAGGCGTGCCGGTCCACGTCCTGCGACGCATCGCCGGCCACGGGTCCCTGATCACCACTCAGCGCTACCTGCACCCCGACGTACACAAGATCACGGCCGCCGGGGCAGCGCTCTCCGCACACCTCAACGTGCTGCGCGCACCCCGCTCGCTGCCGAGCCCGATCGTCAAGACCCGCTGACCCCGGGTCAAGGACTCTTGGCCCCTCACTGGTCCCCAACTGGTCCCCAACTGGTCCCCAAAAACGATCAAGGGCCGGTATCGGATACCTCCGATACCGGCCCTGACCTGCGACTGTCACCAGTCGGGACGACAGGATTTGAACCTGCGACCCCTTGACCCCCAGTCAAGTGCGCTACCAAGCTGCGCCACGTCCCGATGCCCGTCTGACCTGGGCTTTCCCCTGGCCGAACGCGCACCGAAACAATACCGCACTCCGGACCGTGATCGCTCACTCCTTTCGGCGGCCGGCCGCAGGGCGGGTCCCTGTTGACCTCAAGTGCGGTTTAAGTTGCACGCTTCTCGGCATGACGACGACCACGGAACCCGCATACGACTACGCAGATCTGCCCCGCCTCATGGGGCGGATGACGGGGGCGGAGAAGCACGGCCCCGCCGCCACATCGACGCTCGACGCGCTCTGGGTGCTCTACGACCGCGTGCTCGACGTCACACCTGAGCGCATGGACGACCCGGGGCGCGACCGGTTCCTGCTCTCCAAGGGGCACGGGCCGATGGCGTACTACGCGGTGCTCGCGGCCAAGGGATTCCTGCCCGTGGAGTGGCTTGAGGACTTCGGGTCGTACGACTCGCCGCTCGGGCACCACCCCGACCGGGTGCTCGTGCCGGGGGCCGAGATCGGCAGCGGGTCGCTGGGGCACGGACTGCCGCTCGCCGTGGGGACGGCGCTCGGGCTCAAGGCGCGCGGGCAGTCCGAGGCCCGCGTGTGGGTGCTCGTCGGGGACGCCGAGATGGACGAGGGCAGCAACCACGAGGCCGTGGCCTACGCCGGGCCCGCCGGGCTCGAGCGACTGCACGTCCTGGTGATCGACAACGCCTCCGCCAGCTACGCGCGGCCCGGCGGGATCGCCGCCAGGTTCGAGGCGGCGGGCTGGTCCGCCGAGACCGTCGACGGGCGGGACCACGAGGCGCTGTACGCCGCCTTCACCGCGCCGCATCCCGGGCGGCCGCGCGTGGTGGTCGCCCGGGTCGAGCCCAAGGAGTACGCGGGCGAGCCCAAGTCCGCGTGAGCCGACACCACCCCTCCACCACCACCCCGCGTACGCACATACCGGAAGGACCGTTCTGTCATGGACACCATGCGTGACCGCCTCGCCCCCGTTCTCACCCGGCTGCTCGACGAGGATCCCCGCGTCGCCGTCGTTCTGGCCGAGATCGGCAAGGACGGCTTCACCGAGGCGATGCGCGACCACCCGGACCGGGTGATCAACGTGGGCATCAGGGAGCAGCTGCTCGTGGGGGCGGGCGCCGGGCTCGCGCTCGCCGGGCTGCGACCCGTCGTGCACACCTTCGCCAGCTTCCTCGTCGAGCGGCCGTTCGAGCAGATCAAGCTCGACTTCGGGCACCAGGGCGTGGGCGGGGTCCTGGTCAGCGCCGCGGCGTCGTACGACTGGCCCGCGGGCGGCTTCACCCACATGTCGCCCGGTGACGTGGCCCTGCTCGACACCCTCGACGGCTGGACCGTGCACGTGCCCGGCCACCCCGACGAGGCCGAGGCGCTGCTGCGGCACGCCGTCGCCGCGGGTGACGACAAGGTGTACGTACGTCTGTCGGTGCAGGCGAACGAGCAGGCCCTCGCGGTCGACGGAGCGCGCTTCCTGCCCGTGCGCGAGGGGCGCTCCGGCGTGGTCGTCGCGGTCGGGCCGATGCTCGACCAGGTGCTCGCCGCGACCGAGGGGCTCGATGTGAGCGTGCTGTACGCGACGACCGTGCGCCCCTTCGACGAGGAGGCGCTGCGCCGCGCCGTCGGGGCCGGGCCGTCCGCCGACGTCGTGATCGTCGAGCCGTACCTCGCGGGCACCTCGACGAGCGCGGTGAACGACGCGCTCGCGGATCTGCCGCACCGGGTGCTCGGTCTGGGCGTCGGCCGCCGCGAGCTGCGCCGCTACGGGACCGTGGAGGAGCACACGGCCGCGCACGGGCTCGACGCGGCGTCGCTGCGCGGGCGCATCACCGGCTTCCTGGGCGAGCGGACGCGGGCCGGGGTGGTGTCGTAGCGGCCGGACCGCCCGTCGCGCCCGTCGTGTCTGTCGCGCCCATCACGCCTGTCGCACCCGCCGCACCCGCCGCGCCCGCCGCGCCCGCCGCGCCCGCCGGCAGTCCTCCGTAGGCGGGCTCGACGCGGACCAGGCCGCGGATAGCGGGCACCGAGAGCAGTACGAGGCACACCACGCCCGCCATCACGCCGCCCGTGATCAGCACCCGCTCGGCACCGAAGGCACTCGCGGCGGGACCCGCGAGTGCCTGGCCGACCGGGAGCAGGGCGAGCGAGCCCGCCACGTCGTAGGCGTGGATGCGGTTGAGGACGTCCGGCGGGACCTGGGTCTGCACGCTCGTCGCCCACATCACGCCCCAGAACGAGATCCCGGCGCCCGCGACGGCCGCGCCGAGCGCCATCAGCGGGACGCCGAGCCGGGCGCCGACCGCCGTCGGGAAGGCGCAGTAGCCGAAGAGGGCGAGGGACCCGGCGCGCAGCATGCGGCGGGGGCGCAGCCGCAGGGCGATCAGGCCGCCGACGACGGTGCCCGCGCCAAGTGCCGAGTTGACCAGGCCGTACGCGCCCGAACCGTGCTCCTGGACGACGAGGGTGGCCACCAGCGGCACGGTCGGTCCGCTGGTCGTGATCATCAGTACGCCGAAGATGGCGATCACGCCCCACAGCCAGGTGCGGGCCCTGAACTCCCGCCAGCCCTGCACCAGATCGGCCCGGAAGCCCTCGCTGTCCGGGAGCGAGCCCGGCAGCGCGGGCGGCAGCCGGAGCAGGACGAGGCAGAGGGCGCTCAGCGCGTACGTCCCCGCGTGCGCGGCGAAGACCGCGCCCGGCGAGGCGAGGCCCACCAGGACACCGGCGACGGCGGGGCCCGCGAGGGACGCCGTCGACTCGGCCACGCGTATCGCGCCGTTGGCCTTCTGGACGTCGGCGGCGAGCCGCGGGACCGTGCTCGCGACGCCCGGCTGGAAGAGGGCGGCGGCCGCTCCGTTGACCGCGCCGATCAGGCAGATCTGCCACAGGACGACGTGGCCGGTGAAGAAGAAAACCGCCGCGAGCGCCTGGGTGACGAGCCGGACGGCATCGGCGCCGATCATCAGCAGGCGGGTGCTGAACCGGTCGGCGAAGACCCCGCCGAAGATGACGAGACCCGCGAAACAGACGGTCGTCGCGGCCATCGCGAGGCCCACGGCCCCCGCGCCGTGACCGTGTTCGAGGAGGCCCGCCGCGAGGGCGACGGGCAGCATGGTGTCGCCGAGCTTGGCCACGGCGCGGGCGGCGAAGAACAGTCCGAAGTCCCGCGACCAGATGGTGTGACGCGTCGCCCGGGTGCCGTGACGCGTCGCCCGGGTCCCGTGACGCGTCGACCGGGTGCGACGGCGCGCCCTCCAGCCGCCGTGGCGCGCCGTACCGCTCCGCTTCCCCGGCCCCATCCCGATCCCCTCCCGACGGCACTGGGGGGATCATGCCACGGCGGAAAGACAGCGCTCTCTTTCACTCGGCTCTGCTCGGCCCAGCCCTGATCAGCCCGTGGTCGGCCCCGCTCAGCCCGTGGTCGGCACCCCCAACTCCGGGTGCGCTTCGAGGAGTCGGGGCGGGGCCGCCTGTCGCCAGGAGTCCTCGAGGATGTCGGTCAGCTCCTCCTCGTCGAGCGCCGCGAGGCGCACCCGCACCCAGGCGGAGCCCGCCTCGTGGTCGGCGACCCAGAACTTGTCGGGCTCGGCGAGGACCAGCTCGTCCCGCTCCACTTTCGGACAGCGCACGGCGAAGGACGTCTCGTCGTCGGGCACCGTCACGAACATCTTTCCGGCCACGCGGAAGGTGGGCATGCTCCACGCGATCTTCTCCACCGTGTCCGGCAGGGCGAGGGCGATGCGGCGCACGTCGTCGGAGGTGACGCGGGCACGGGATCTGGACTTCGACATGGCATGAACCGTAGCCAACGCCACTGACACTCACCCGCCGACGGCCGCACCCGCCCCCGCGCCCGTCCCCGGGGCCCGCCCCCGGGGACGGCCCCCGAGCGGGCCTCACAGCACCCGCTCGTCCAGCCAGGCCGTCAGGTCGTCCTGGACCTCGTCCCTGTTGGTCTCGTTGAGGATCTCGTGGCGGGCGTCCGGGTAGCCCTTCCAGGTGAGGTCCTCGACGCCCACGTACCGGAAGTCCTCCAGGAGCTCGTGGACCAGCGTCATGCCCTGGTTGCACGGGTCCTGCTCGCCGACCGCGAGGTGGATCGGCAGATCGGCGGGCACGCGCGCGAGGTTGCGCGGATCGTTGATCTTGCGTACGGCGCGCACCCAGTCCAGCGAGAGGCCCGCGGAGAACGGGAATCCGCAGCGCTCGTCGGCGACGTAGGCGTCGACCTCGGCCTCGTCGCGCGAGAGCCACTCGAAGCCCGTGCGGTGCGGGTAGGGGTCGTTGAAGGAGGCGAAGAGGTCGGGGACGAACGAGGAAGGCGCAGCGCGGCCACCCTCGGCGATCTCCCGTTCGAGGCGGGCGATGGACTCCTGCGTCTCGGCGCCGGGCAGCGAACGGAACGTGCCCGAGAGGATCAGTCCCGCGAGCCCGTCGGCGTACTCCTGCGCGTAGTCCCGCGCGAGCATCGAGCCGAGGCTGTGGCCCAGGAGGAAGAAGGGGAGCCCGGGGTGCAGGGTGCGCACCTGGTCACCGATCGCCTTGAGGTCGTCGACGATGGCCCGCCAGCTGTCGGCGCCGTCCGCACCACGCGCGCCGGTCGCCCCCTGCACCCCGTCGGCCCCTGAGGTGACGCCGAAGCCGCCCGTGGCCTGCGCGGTGGCGCCGTGGCCTCGGTGGTCGGAGGCGACCACTCCGTAGCCGCGCGCGGTCAGGTGGCGGGCGAACCGGTCGTAGCGCAGGGCGTGTTCGGCGGCGCCGTGCGCGATCTGGACGTAGGCGCGGGGCCTGCCGTCGGCGGGCAGCCAGGTGTACGTGGCGACGGGCACGCCGTCCGCCGCGTTGAGCAGCCCCGCGGTGAAGGGCGTGGTGGTCGGGCCGTGGGCGTCGTCTCGGTCGGGCATCGGAACGGGCTCCCTGGGATGGTGGCTGGATTCCTCCGGCTCAGCCTCCCCCGCGTACCCCACCTCATGCGGATCACGAGGGCCGGCTCCGCCCGGGTGGGCTCCGCCCGGAGGGGCGCACGGCTTCAACTCCCACCCCACGCGAGCCCCTTCTGGCCCGAGCCGACCCATTGACCCTCCACAGAACCGGAACCTACGCTGAGCCTCGCGTGACGAAAGCGCTTTCTAGGGGGCGGCTCCCCAGGAGCTGCCCACCCGCTCGAGCACAGCGGCAAACAGCAGCGCAGACGCAACTCACCGCACACCCGGCGACCGGCAGCCGCCCATCAGCCAAGCCCAGGGAGCGCCATGAGTTCCACGGCACCGCAGCGTGCGCCAAGACCCCTGCTCGTCCTCATCGCCCTGCTCGCCCTCGTCGTGGGCCTCGGCATCGGCGCCCCGCCCCGCGCCGAGGCCGCACCGGCCTTCCGTGTCCTGGTCTTCTCCAAGGTCACGAACTACGCCCACGACTCGATCCCCGCGGGCATCGAAGCGATCGAGAAGCTCGGCAGCGAGAACGGGTTCGAGGTCGAGGCCACCGACGACGCGTCGGCGTTCACCGACGCCAACCTCGCCCGCTTCCAGGCGATCGTGTTCAACAACACCAACTCCACTCCGGAGAAGGGCGATCTGCTCGACGCCGCCCAGCGCGCCGCCTTCCAGAAGTACGTCAGGGCGGGCGGCGGCTGGGTCGGCCTGCACGCGGCGTCGGCGAGCGAGCGGGACTGGCAGTGGTACGAGGGCCTGGTCGGCGCGATCTTCGACAAGCACCCCGCCGTACAGACGGGACGGGTGAAGGTGCTCGACCACGCGCACCCGTCCACGAAGGGGCTGCCCGAGCTCTGGGAGCGCACGGAGGAGTGGTACAACTGGCGCGCCAACCCCACGGGGAAGGTGCACACCCTCGCACAGGTCAAGGTGCGCGACGGCGTCACGGGCCTCGACGAGGGCGTCGACCAGCCGTGGTCCTGGTGCCAGAAGTACGACGGCGGCCGCTCCTGGTACACGGCGGGCGGGCACGCCAAGGCGGCCTTCCAGGAAGAGGGTTTCCTGCGCCACGTCCTCGGCGGCATCCAGTGGGCGGCAGGCGACAAGCCGGGCGACTGCACCGCTACGAAGACGGGCGGTTTCCAGCGCACGCCCCTCGCCACCGAGGATCTCGCCGATCCGTTCGAGCTGGCCGTGGCGCCCGACCGCCGGGTCTTCTTCATCCAGCGCACCGGAAAGCTCAAGATCATCGATCAGGAGACGCTGAAGGTCTCCACGGCACTCGACCTCGCGTACACCCCGGAGATGACGAGCCAGTCGGACGGACTGCTCGGGCTCGCGCTCGATCCGGGGTTCAAGGACAACCACTGGCTGTATCTCCTGCACTCCGACAAGACCCAGAAACGCATCAACTTGTCGCGCTTCACCGAGGCGCGCGGAAAGATCGATCCGGCTTCCGAGAAGCGTCTGTTGACGATTCCGACGTGGCGCGGCGAGGGCCGGGCGAATTCGCACATGGCGGGTTCGATCGCCTTCGACAAGAAGGGCGACCTCTATGTCGCGACGGGCGACAACACCGACCCGTTCGCCTCTGACGGCTTCACCCCGATCGACGAGCGCGAGGGCCGCCGCGCCTGGGACGCGCAGGGCACGGCGGGCAATACGAACGATCTGCGCGGAAAGATCCTGCGGATCACGCCCAAGGACGACGGAACGTATGCCGTTCCCCCGGGGAACCTCTTCCCCGCGGGCACGGAGAAGACGCGCTCCGAGGTCTACGCGATGGGGCTGCGCAATCCCTTCAGGATCACCACGGACCCGCTGAGCGGCGCGCTCCTGGTCGCCGACTACGGGCCCGACGCCAGGAAAGCCGTCGCGGACCGGGGCCCCGAGGGGACCGTGGAGTTCGACCGGATCACCGAGGCGGGCAATTACGGCTGGCCGTACTGCGTCGGCGACAACACCCCCTTCAACGACTACGACTTCGCGACCAAGACGCCGAAGGGGAAATTCGACTGCGCGAAGGTCGTCAACGACTCACCGAACAACACGGGGCTGCGCGACCTGCCGCCCGCGAAGGCCGCGAACGTCTGGTACGCGTACTCCGATTCCCCGGAGTTCCCCGAACTCGGCACGGGCGGCGGCGGACCGATGAGCGGCCCCGTCTATGACTACGACGCCGCCAACGCGTACAAGACGAAGTTCCCCGAGTACTTCGAGGGGAAGTGGTTCGCCTACGAGCTGACCCGGCAGTGGTTCAAGACCTTCTCGATCCAGGAGAAGGACCAGACGTTCACCGATCCGCGCTTCGAACCGGCGAAGAAGGGCGATCTGCAGTCCATCAATTCCGTCTTCCCCGACATGAAGTGGAATCAGCCTTTCGACGCCGATTTCGGTCCTGACGGCGCTCTGTACGTCATCGACTTCGGGCTCGGCAGCGGCACGGGCCGAGGCGGCAGCAACGAGGGCGCGGGCATCTACCGCATCGACTACGTGGCGGACGGACGGCTGCCCGACGCCCGGATCACGGCGACGCCGGACAACGGGCGGACGCCCCTGACCGTGAAGTTCTCCAGCGAGGGCTCCGGACTGCCCGGCGGGAAGCCCGTCACCTACGCGTGGGACTTCGACGGCGACGGCACGACCGACTCGACCGAGGCGAACCCCACCCACACGTACACGAAGAAGGGCCAGTTCAGCGCGCGCCTCAAGGTCACGGGCCCCGGGGAGCTCAGCGGGCTCGCCGTACGCGACGTCACGGTCGGCAACACGCGTCCCGTGGTGACGATCCAACAGCCGCCGAACGGCGGGACGTTCAGCTTCGGCGACACCATCCCGTTCAAGGTCAGGGTGACGGACAGGGAGGACGGGCCGATCGACTGCGGCAAGGTGGTCGTCCAGTCCCAGTTGGGGCACGACAGCCATCTGCATCCGCTGGACAACTACACCGGCTGCTCGGGTGAGATCGTGACGGACGCCGGGGACAGCCACGGTCCGGGACAGAACCTGTACTACGGGATCACCGCCCAGTACGAGGACAGGGGCGCGGACGGCGTGCCCGCGCTGACCGGGTCCGCCTCGCTGACGCTGCGGACGTCGTTCCGCGAGGCCGAGCACCGCACCGCGACGGGTGGCGCGCACGGCGGGGCCGAGACCGGTGACCGGGCGGAGGCGTCGGGCGGCAAGCGGCTCATCGAGATCGAGGACGGCGACTGGGTCTCCTTCGACCCCGTGCACCTCAAGGGGGTCGACTCCGTGACCGTGGGGGCGGCGTCGGGCGGGCTCGGCGGGGACATCGAGTTCCGCGCGGGATCGCCCACGGGCGAGCTGCTCGGCAAGGTGACCGTGCCAAGCACCGGAGCGTGGGGCAACTTCGTCTCGCCGACGACCGAACTCGCCGACCACGACGGCACGACGACGCTGTACGCGGTCTTCACCAACCCGCGCTGGACGGCCGAAGGGCCCGACCTGCTCACGGTCGACTGGCTGCGCTTCAACGGGCCGGGCGTCGAGAAGTCCGCGGGGGCGAAGGTGACGGTGACCGCCGCGCCCGACAGCGGCGCGCCGCCGCTCGCGGTGAAGCTCACGGGCAAGGTGAAGCTGCCCCCGGGCCGCACCGCCGCCTCCTACCACTGGGACTTCGGCGACAACACGAAGCCGTCCGGCGGCGCGGAGGGCCCGACGGCCGACCACGCGTACGCGCGCGCGGGGGCGTACACCGCGCACCTGACGGTGACCGACGACAAGGGCGACACGACGACCGGCGCCGTCCGGATCACGGCGAAGTGAGGACGAGCATGAACGGATCAGCGAGCGCCTCTCCCCCGGGCGGCACGCGACGCGCCTTCCTCCGTACGGCCGTCGGTACGTCGGTCGGTACGTCCCTCGGGCTCGCCGCAGCCGTCGGCGGGGCGTCGCCCGCGCGGGCGGCGGAGCACGGACACCGGCGGCGCGTTCCGCACGGCGGCATCGGGATGCACCTCTACACGATGCGCGACGTCCTCGCCGGGGACTTCGCGGGCACCCTGGAGCGGCTCGCCGGAATCGGGTACGCGACCGTGGGCGTCAGCGGTCGGCACGGGTACGGCGCGGGGGACATCCGCGCGATGCTCGACGCGACGGGCCTGCGGGCGGTGCTCGAACACGTCGCGTACACCACGCTCACCGGCGGCGGGCTGGCCCGGGCGCTGGACGATCTGCACACCCTGGGCGCCTGGTGGCCCGTGGTGCCGAGCCTGCCGGGGGCGTTGCACACGCCGGACGGGTTCCGCGAGGCGGCACGGCAGTTCAACCGGATCGGGCTCGCCTCGCGCGAGGCGGGCCTGGGGCCCGTCCTGTTCCACAACCACGGCACGGACCATGTGGTGGTCGACGGCGTGAACCTGTACGACGTCCTCCTCGCCGAGACCGATCCCGCTCTGGTCGCCTTCGAACTGGACGTCTACTGGGCGGTGAAGGGCGGCGCCGACCCGGCCACGTACTTCCGTCGCCATCCGCACCGCTTCCCCGCCCTCCATGTGAAGGACATGGCGCCGGACGGGGGCTTCGCCGACGTCGGCTCGGGGACGCTCGACTTCGCCGCGATGTTCGCCCACGCGCGCGTGGGCGGCGTACGGCAGTGGCTGGTCGAGCACGACACTCCGGCCGACCCCTTCAGTACGGCGCGCAACAGTTACGCGTATCTCTCGGCGCTGCGCTACTGAGCTCCGGCATGCTCGGCGGGGCCTTCTTGTCGACTTCCTTTCCGACTTCCTTGCCGACCCTCTTGTAGAAGAGCGTCGTCGCGTGGAGGCCGCCCGCCGGGTCCGTCGCGTAGTCCGGGATGGTTCCGGCCCGGGTCCAGCCCGCCTTCTCGTAGAGGGTCTCGGCGGGGCTGTGGGTCTCGGTGTCCAGCACGAGCAGGGTCACGCCCGCCTCCGCCGCCGTCTCTTCGGCGGCGGACAGGAGCGCGCGGGCGAGGCCCTGTCCGCGCGCGCCCGGGTGCACCATCAGCTTGGTGATCTCGGCGCGGTGGCGGCCGTTGGGCTTGTCCACGAAGGCGACACCGACGGTCCCGGTGACGCGCTCGGCGTCGCGGGCGGCCCAGAGGGCGAGTCGCCCCTCGGCGACCACGGGGGCGAGCCCGCGCCACCAGGCGGTCGCCGCGGGCCCTTCGAGATCGGCGAGGAAGCCGAGCGAGGCGCCGCTCCGGACCGTCTCGACCAGCAACTCCGCCAAGCCGTCCGCGCAGTCCAGGAGTTGACGGGCGGTGAGCCGGGCGACGGTGGACGTTCCGGTCACGGCGTCACCACGACCAGCGCGTACCGCACGGCTGTCTCGCCCTCACAGCGGAACCGCGACGCGCCCCACAGGCGAAAGCGCAGACAGTCCCCGGTACGCAGCAGGTGCGCCTCCCCGTGGACCGTGACCTCCAGGGCCCCTTCGAGCACCCAGATGTGCTGTTCCAGACCCGGCACGGCCGGGCGGTCGTAGGCGATGTCGGCGCCCGGCTGCAGTCGGCCCTCGACCAGCTCGCCGCGCATGCCGGTGCTCGGCGGCGAGACCGACCAGCGCATGAAGCCCGCGTCGTCGTCCGTCCAGACGGCCTGGTCGACGGCGCGCACCAACTGCGCGGGCTCGGCCTCGACCTCGCTCAGGAGCTGCGACATCGTCCGCTCGTAGACCGCGCAGAGCCGGTTCAGGAGGGCCGCGGTGGGGCTGATCTCCGCGCGCTCGGCGCGGGACAGGGTCGAGCGGCTGATCCCGCTCAGCTCCGCCAACTCGCCCAGGGACCAGCCGCGTTCCGCACGCAGTTCGGCCAGCCGCGCGGCAAGGCGCGCGTCGACTCCATCGTGTTCCATATTCGGTACGTTATCCCGTTTCTGGGATATCCGGCAAGCGCGGGTCCCCCGCGGACCACGCGTCAGTCGTGCGCGGACACCGCCCCGAGCAGCTCCCTGATCCGGCCCGTCGCCGTGCGGAACTCGGGGGACACGAGCGTGGCGGCGTACTCCCGTTCCGGCGGAAGCCCTACGTCGATCACCTCCGTGACCGTGCCGGGGCGCGGGCTCATCACGACGACCCGGTCGGCGAGGTAGACCGCCTCCGGGATGGAGTGCGTCACCAGGAGGACCGTGGTGCCGGTCTCGCGCCAGATGCGGTTCAGCTCCACGTTCATCTGCTCGCGCGTCAGCGCGTCCAGCGCCCCGAACGGCTCATCCATAAGTAGCACGGGCGGCTCGTGCAGCAGGGCGCGGCAGAGCGCGACCCGCTGCTGCATGCCGCCCGACAGCTCGTGCGGATAGGCGTCCTCGAAGCCGTCGAGCCCGGTCATGCGGATCAACTCGTCGGCACGCGCGCGTGCCCGCGCGGCGGGGATCTTGCGCATCTCCGCCTGGAGCAGGATGTTGCGCCGCGCCGAGCGCCAGTCGAGAAGGGCGGCGCGCTGGAAGACGTAGCCGATGTCGCGCCTCGGTCCGCGCACCCGCTCGCCGCCGAGGAGCACCTCTCCCGAGGACGGCGCGAGGAGCCCGGCGACCAGTTTGAGCAGTGTGGACTTGCCGCATCCCGAAGGGCCGACGATCGCCACGAACTCGCCGGAGCCGACGTCGAGCGAGACGTCCCGCAACGCGGTGACGTCCTTCCTCTTCGTACGGAAGCGGACGGCGACGGCACCGAGACGCACGGCGGGCCGCGTGGTCATGCCCTCCATGCCTTCCATGCCCTCCCCGCCCTTCCCCGTCACGAGGCCCTGTGTCGCGAGCGTGGCGTGCTTGGGCGCGCTCACCCCTTGACCCCCTTGGCTGCCTTGGCTGCCTTGGCTGCCTTGGCTGCCTTGACGCTCTTCGCCGAATCCCAGTACTCCGACACGGACTTGGGCTCCTCGATCAGGCCCGCCTCGGCGAAGACCTCGATGGTCTGCTTCCAGTCGGCCGCGGTGTTGACCCCCGGCGCCTTGCCCTCGGTGGCATCCGTGTGCAGCAGGGTCAGCGTCGTCCTGAACTGCTCCGACAGCACCTTCTTCGGCGGCAGTTGCTCGGACGCGCCCTCCATCGCGGCGACCGCGGGCCCGGGACTGCGCTGCGCCGACGACCACGCCTCGCTGACGGCCGCCGTCATCCGCTGGGCCAGATCGCCCCTGCCCTGCAGCGTCTTGGGACCCGCGATGAGCCCGTTGGAGTAGAAGTTCAGGCCGTGCTCGGAGAAGCGCAGGTAGGAGACGTCCTTCGCCGCCTTGTTCCGCATCGTCGGGCCCTGGTCGCTCGCGTAGCCGAGCAGCGCGTCGGTCTTGCCGGAGATCACCGCGGCGATCTTCCCCGCCGGGTCGGTGTTCTGGATCTTGACGTCCGACAGCTCCATGCCGTTCTTCGCCAGGAAGATCGGGAAGGTCTTGGTGAGCGCGTCTCCTGCCGTCCCCGCGATCGTCTTTCCCTTGAGCCCCGCGGGCGACGTGATGCCCTCCGTGTCGAAGTACTGCACCGAGGCGGGCGTCGTCTGCAGGAACACTCCGAGGCTCTTCACCTTGACGCCCTGATCGACACCGGCGAGCACGGCGGGGGTGTCGGCCCAGCCGAAGTCGGTCTGTCCCGCGCCGGTGGCCTGCACGGTCTTCTGCGAACCCTGGCCCGCCCTGATCTCCAGGTCGATGCCGTGCTTCTCGAAGATCTTCTGCTGCTTGCCGAGGTAGAACGGCGCGTGCTCGCCGTACGGATACCAGTTGAGCGTCAGCGTCACCCTGTCGAGCTTCTTGCCGGAGTCGCTGGTGCTCGTCCTGGCGTCGTCGCCACCGCAGGCCGTCGCGGTCACCGCGACGAGCGCCAGCGGGACGAGTCCTGTGAGGAGTCTGCGCGCGTGCATGAGCGGCCCTTCTCGCGTACGGGAGTCGGTGCGTGGCGATGGGAGGAGCGTGGGGACGGCAGGAGCGTGCCGATGGAGGAGCGGTCAGTACGTGGTGGCGGCCGCGCCCCTGCGGCTGGCGTGCCACGGGAGCAGGAGCTTCTCGGCGATCTCGACGAGGACGAAGAGGACCACCCCGATCAGCGACATCACGAGCAGTCCCGCGAAGAGCATCGGGGTGTCGAGGTTGCCGTTGGCCTGGAGGATCACGTAGCCGAGCCCTTCGTTCGCGCCGACGAACTCCCCCACGACGGCACCGGTCACGGCGAGCGTGACGGCCACCTTGAGCCCGGAGAAGAGATGCGGAAGCGAGGCCGGGAAGCGGATCTTGAGGAAGGTCTGCCAGGGGCGTGCGCCCATCGTCGCGGAGAGCTGCAGCATCTCGGGGTCCACGGCCTTGAGCCCGGTGACCATCGAGATGACGACGGGGAAGAAGGCGATGAGGACGGCGATGAGGATCTTGGGCGCGATGCCGAAGCCCAGCCAGACGACGAACAGCGGGGCGATGGCGATCTTCGGTACGACCTGGGCGAAGAGCAGGATCGGATAGAGGGTCTTCTCGACGGTGGTCGACGCGACCATCAGGACGGCGGAGACGATCCCGACGCCGACCGCGATGACGAAGCCGATCAGCGTCTCGTACGTGGTGACCCAGCTGTGCTGCCAGAGGTAGTCGGGCTTGTCGACGATGACGTCGAAGGTCGCGCCCGGCGAGGGGACCAGATAGGGCTCCACCATGGCGGTGGCGGCGATCAGCCACCAGGCGCCGAAGCAGACGAGCAGCAGGGCGAGCGGACGCCAGCCGCGTTCGACCGCGTCGGCCACGCGCTGCCGGACGCCGGGACGCTCCCGCTCGACAACACCCGCCGCCTTGCCGGGCGTTGGGGACAGTACGCGCTGGCTCACGAGGAACTCCCCTGACATTCGACGGGCTTCAACGGGCTTCGGCGAACTTCGGCGGCAGGTGCGCAAGTGCGGAGGAAGCGGCGGAGAGGCGGCGGAGGGGCGACGGAGAAACGTGTCCAGAAAGCGCTTTCTGGCAGGCTGTCGGCCACGCTAATGACTGGCTCACAGCAGGGTCAATAGGTCGGACCTGAGTTTCCGGGCCGGGCCTGCCCGGGCCGCCGAGCCCCGATTTCGTCTGCCCCGTTGTCAGTGGCGGCTGCCAGCATGGGTTGTCGGGCGGGGACAGCGGCTGAATGGGGGGCGACATGCCGGGGAACAAGGCGTACGGACGGGACCGGTCATGACGCGGCGGCCGCCCGCGAGGCGGCGCACGCGGTATCCGCGTCGCACGCGGCGGGCGCGGCGCGGCAGGGACGCCGAGGTCCTCATGGTGTGCGTGGCCGCCGTGGCGGCGGTCGGCCTGGTCGTGGTGGCGGTGAACTGGCTGCTCGCGCACTGGTGGTTGCTGCTCGTCGCGGGCGCGGCGGCCGCCGGGGCGGGTGGGCTGTGGCTGTACCGGAAGTCCGAGCGCGCCCGGTGGGACCGGGTCCGCGCGCAGGGCCTGCGGTTCGCGATAGGGCAGTTGGACGCCCTGCACCACCGGGATTTCGAGTACGCCGTCCGCGACTTGATGCGGCGGGACGGCTGCCGGGACGCGGCGCAGGTCGGCGGGGCGAACGACAACGGGGCGGACGTGAAGGCCACCGACCCCTCGGGCCGCCGCTGGGTCATCCAGTGCAAGCACCGCAGGCGCGGCGCGGAGGGTTCGGCGGTCGGCACACCGGATCTGCACGTCCTGAACGGGACGGCCCGCCAACTGCACGGCGCCGACGTGGTGGTCCTGGTGACGAACGGCAGGTTCTCGGCGAAGTGCGCGCCGCTCGCGCGTTCCCAGCAACTCCATCTGGTGGACCGCCGGACCCTGACCGCCTGGGCCTCGGGCTCGCGCCCCCTGTGGGAGCTGCTGCCCCGAATACCGCCGCCGGGCCGACCGCTCCCCTGACGTCCGCGCGGGCGGCCCAGGCCCTGTCGTCACACTCCCGTCTGCCCCGCGACGACGGGAGTTTGATGACAGGGCCTAGCCCGCCGCTTCCCCCAGCGCGTCGAGCACCGGGCGGATCAGCGGATGCTCCTCCGCGCCGCAGCGCACCGCGGCGAACACCCGGCGCGTGGGAGCCGCGCCCTCGACGGGGCGTACGACCACGCCGGGCACCTCCATGCCCCGCAGCGCCGAGCGGGGCACGAGGGCGACGCCCGCGCCTGCCGACGCGAGCGCCACCACCGCGCGGAAGTCGTCCGACCAATGCTCGAGCAGCGGCTGGAACCCGGCCTGCTCGCAGGCGAGGACCACGACGTCGTGGCAGGGGTTGCCCGCGAAGGGGCCGATCCACGCGTCCTTGGCCAGCTCGGCGAGCGCGACGCGGTCCGCCGCCGCGAGCCGGTGGCCGACCGGGAGCACCGCGTCGAAGGGCTCGGCGTAGAGCGGGACGCGGGTGAGCCGCGGGTCGTCGGCGCCGGGCGCTCCCCGGTACTCCACGGCGACGGCCACGTCCACCTGCCGGTCGAGCACCATCGGCAGGCTCGCGTCGCCCTCCGCGTCCTGGACCCTGACCCTGATGCCGGGCGCGGAGTCCGCGAGGCGGGCGAGCGCGGGGCCGACGACCAGGCCGATGCCGGTGGCGAAGGACGCCACGGTCACGGTCCCCGCCGCGCCCGAGCTGTACGCGGCGAGCTCCGCCTCGGCGCGCTCCAGCTGGGCGAGGACCGCGTTGGTGTGCGTCAGCAGGATCTCCCCCGCCGCGGTCAGGCGCACGCCGCGCGCCGAGCGCTCGACGAGGCGGTGGCCCGTCTCCTGCTCCAGGGCGGTGAGCTGCTGGGACACCGCGGACGGCGTGAGGTAGAGGGCCGCGGCAGCGGCCGTGACCGTGCGGTGGTCAGCCACCGCACGGAGGATGTGCAGCCGCCGCGCCTCGATCATGCGAACGATTCTCCCTTACCGGGAGACCCATCCGTCACCGCGGGCCGGTGGGAGCTGGGCGCGCAGTTCCCCGCGCCCCTTCGGGGCTCGCCCCTAGCCGTCCAGCTCGGCCCGCGCGGCGACGAACGCCTCCACCGCGCGGTTGACGTCCTCCGTCGAGTGCGCGGCGGACAGCTGCACGCGGATCCGCGCCGCGCCCTTCGGCACCACGGGGTACGAGAAGCCGATCACGTACACGCCGCGCTCCAGGAGCAGCTCGGCCATGCGGCCGGCCACCGACGCGTCGCCGATCATGACGGGGGCGATGGCGTGGTCGCCGGGCAGGATGTCGAAGCCCTCCTCGGTCATCCGCGAGCGGAACAGAGCCGTGTTGGCGGCGAGCTGTTCGCGCAGGTCACCGGCCGACTCAAGGAGGTCGATGACCTTGAGCGAGGCCGCGGCGATCACCGGGGCGAGGGTGTTCGAGAAGAGGTAGGGGCGCGAGCGCTGGCGCAGCAGCGCGACGATCTCCGCGCGGGCCGCGACATAGCCGCCGGACGCGCCGCCGAGCGCCTTGCCCAGCGTGCCCGTGATGATGTCGACGCGGTCCATGACGCCGTGCAGCTCGGGGGTGCCGCGCCCGCCGGGGCCCACGAAGCCGACGGCGTGCGAGTCGTCGACCATGACCATCGCGTCGTAGCGCTCGGCGAGGTCGCAGATGTCGGAGAGCGGGGCGACGTAGCCGTCCATGGAGAAGACGCCGTCGGTGACGATCAGCTTGCGCCGGGCGCCGCCCTCGGTGGCCTCCTTGAGCTGCTTCTCCAGGTCGCCCATGTCGCGGTTGGCGTAGCGGAAGCGGCGGGCCTTGGAGAGGCGGATGCCGTCGATGATCGACGCGTGGTTGAGCGCGTCGGAGATCACCGCGTCCTCGGCGCCGAGCAGCGTCTCGAAGACACCGCCGTTGGCGTCGAAGCACGAGGAGTAGAGGATCGTGTCCTCCTGGCCGAGGAAGGCGGAAAGGCGCGCCTCCAGCTCCTTGTGCACCTCCTGCGTACCGCAGATGAAGCGGACGGACGCCATGCCGTAGCCCCACCGGTCGAGCGCGTCGTGGGCCGCGGCGACGACGTCGGGGTGGTCGGCGAGACCGAGGTAGTTGTTCGCGCAGAAGTTGAGAACCTCACCGGGGCGGCCTCCCGCGGTGACGGCGACCGTGGCGGACTGCGGGGTGCCGATGACGCGCTCGGGCTTGTGCAGTCCCGCGGCGACGATCTCGTCGAGGGTGGCCTGGAGGTCTTCGCGTACGGAGTCGAACATGCTTGATTCCTTAGGGGTGTTCGGAGGTCTGCGGCCTGGGGTCAGGAGGTCACGAGGTCACGAGGTCCAGTCGAGGATGACCTTGCCGCCGCGGCCGCTCGCCGCGTCGTCGAAGGCGGCCTCGAAGTCGCGGTGGCCGTACCGGCCGGTGATCACGGGGGCCAGGTCGAGCCCCCCTTCGAGCAGCACGGACATCGCGTACCAGGTCTCGAACATCTCGCGGCCGTAGATCCCCTTGATCGTGATCATCGAGGTGACGATCCTGGACCAGTCGACCGCGAACTCCTCGGACGGCAGGCCGAGCATGGCGATCCTGCCGCCGTGGGTCATGTTGGCGACCATGTCGCGCATCGCGCGCGGGTTGCCGGACATCTCCAGGCCGATGTCGAAGCCCTCGCGGAGCCCGAGGGTGCGCTGTCCGTCGGCGATCGTGGACTCCGCGACGTTGAGCGCGAGCGTGACGCCGGTCTTGCGGGCCAGCTCGAGGCGCTCCTCGCTGACGTCGGTGATCATGATGTTGCGGGCGCCCGCGTGTCGAGCGACGGCCGCCGCCATCAGGCCGATCGGCCCCGCCCCTGTGATCAGCACGTCCTCGCCGACCAGGGGGAAGGAGAGGGCGGTGTGCACGGCGTTGCCGAACGGGTCGAAGATCGCGGCCACGTCCAGGTCCACCGGGACGCGGTGCACCCAGACGTTGGTCGCGGGCAGCGCGACGTACTCCGCGAAGGCGCCGTCCCTGCCGACGCCGAGTCCGACGGTGGCGCGGCACAGGTGGCGCCGCCCGGCCAGACAGTTGCGGCACTTGCCGCAGACCAGGTGGCCCTCGCCGCTGACCAGGTCGCCGCTCTTGATGTCCGCGACGTCACGGCCGGTCTCGACGACCTCTCCGACGAACTCGTGCCCGACGACCAGCGGCGCGGCGATCGTCTGCTGCGCCCAGCCGTCCCAGGCCCTGATGTGCAGATCGGTGCCGCAGATCCCGGTGCGGAGCACCTTGATCAGGACGTCTCCGTGGCCGATCTCCGGCTCCGGTACGTCCATCAGCCGGAGTCCCGGCTCCGCCTTCTCCTTGACCAGCGCCTTCAACGCCACGGCTCCTGTCGTCGTCCGTCGATTCTTGCTCCGACGACACAGGAATCTTCCCTACGGCGGCGCCCCGGTCCATCGAGGATTTCTTAAGCGCCGCCGCAGCTTTCCTTCAGGCCCCCGCGCCAGAACGGCGCATCAGCGGAGCTGCCCGCGTTCGAAATAGGCGATCAGCTCCGGGTCGAGCGCGGGCACCTCGCGCGGCGTCCCGCCGTCCCGCAGCGACTCGGTGGCCCGTACGCCCGCCGCCACGGCCATCCGCGCCGCGACGGGCGAGGTGTCGGTGCGCCCGCCCGCGCGGACGAAGCGGACGAACTCGTCGACGAGCAGCGGATCGGCACCGCCGTGCCCGCCGTCGTCCTGCGCGTCCGGCACCGGATACTCGGCGTCCGCGTCGCCCCGGTAGGAGGACCGGCGGGAGTTCCACACCTTGACCACTCCCCCGGGTCCGTCACCGAAGTTCTCCAGGCGCCCCGCGTCGCCGATGACGGTGTAGTTGCGCCAGTAGTCGGGCGTGAAGTGGCACTGCTGGTAGGCCGCGAGCACCCCGTTGTCCAGGCGCATGTTGACCAGGGACACGTCCTCGACGTCGATGACGGGGTTCAGGTCGCGCTGGGTGTGCGGCGGCCAGTGCCCTTCCTTGGTGTACCAGTCGTCCGTCTTGGGCTCGCCCGGCGCGCGGCGGTGCGGGTTGTCGCCGTAGACCATGAGGTCGCCGAGGGCCTGCACCCGGCTCGTGTAGCCGTTCGCCAGCCAGTGCAGGACGTCGATGTCGTGGGCGGCCTTCTGCAGCAACAGGCCCGTGGTGTACTGCCGTTCGGCGTGCCAGTCCTTGAAGTACCAGTCCCCGCCGTAGCCGACGAAGTGCCGCACCCAGACGGTCTTGACCGCGCCGATCTCGCCGCGCTCGATGACGTCGCGCATCAGCCGGACCACGGGCATGTGCCGCATGTTGTGTCCGACGTACAGGCGCGTGCCCGTCTCGTACGCGGTGTGCAGGATCCGGTCGCACGCCTCGACGCTCGTCTCCAGCGGCTTCTCGACGAAGACGGGCTTGCCTTCGCGCAGCGCCTCGCAGGCGAGCTCCGCGTGGGTGTGGTCGGGGGTCAGGACGACGATCGCGTCGACGTCCGGGTCCTCGACGACCTTGCGGTGGTCGCTGGATATCAGCGCGCCGGGAAAGGCCACGGCGGCCCCGGCCCGTGCGGTGGCGTCGTGGTCGGCCAGGGCGGTGACGCGGGAGCCCTCTCCCGGCCGGTGGGCGGTACGGGCCAGCGAGCCGCGCAGCCCGTAGCCGAGAACGCCGAGACGGAGGTCGGTCATGGAACTTCCTTCGCTTGTGCCGGTGTTGCGGGTGCCGGTGGTGCGGGTGCCGGTGGTGCGGAGTCCTTGGCTCACGGATGCCGGTGGGCGGCGGAGCTTGATCCTTATCTATCCGGCCCCGGCCGCCCGTGTCGAGGGGCCGGGCGGCCGGACGGAACCCCGATCGTCAGGGATGGACGAGCACGTGTGCCAGGCCCACCCGACCGGTGCCCGTGAGCCTGATCCGTACGAATCTGGCCGTATCGCCCCCGGCGAATTCCAGGAGCGTGGGGCGCAGTGCCTTCCCTTCCACATGGCGGGTCGTGGCGTCGGCGAAGTCCGCGGTCCGCGACAGCTGGACGTCGAAGTCCGCCGTGGTCATGGCCGCGCCGTTCCACACCTCGACCTGGCGCACCCGTCGGGCGGCGCCGAGGTCGACCTGCCACCAGGCGCCCGGTTCGGCGAGCGTGCGGGTGTCGGTCGAGGTGTCCCCGTCGACGGCGTACGCGGCCCCGGCGGCGCCGTCCGTGGAGGACTGCGACGCGGTGCCCGCGCGGGCGAGGTCGGGGCGCAGCTGCTCGACCGGCTCCGGGCGGGCGCCCGCGCGCCCGGCCACGGCGAGTGCCTCGGCGGGCAGCCGGTCGAGTTCGGTGCGGTTGTCCTTCATGGTGGATCCGGTGCCGGTCAGGGCGGGTGCGTCGGTGTCGGTCCAGTTACCCGTGGCGTGGTTCTGGATGCCGTAGTCCGCCCAGTTGGAGACCCACTTGTAGCCGAGCCTGGTCAGCACGTTGCCCTCGACGCGGATGTGCGAGGACTGCTCGTCCAGGTAGATGCCGTTGCCGTCGCGCTCGGTGTTGCCGTACGCCGAGCGGTTGATGTAGTTCCCCGCGACGAGGGTGCGGGGCTGGGCGCCCTGGGTGTAGATGGCGCCGCCGTCGTGCTGGTCGTGCTCGACGCGCATCACGTCGGTGATCCGGTTGGCGGTGACGCGGTTGTCGCGCAGGACGGACTCCCTCGCCTCGGGCTGGTTCCAGCCCCAGCCGACCGAGATCCCCGAGTAGGGCAGCTCTTCGAGGGTGTTGTGGTCGACGCTCAACTCCGCCTCGTACCCCGCCCAGATGCCCACGGAGTCCGTGTACTCGACCCCGGTGCGCCGGATGGTGTTGTACGCGAGGGTGTTGCGCTCCCCCGCGAGCGCGGGCTCCGGGTCGGGCTCGGTGTCGCCGATGTAGGCGGCGCCCGACGAGAGGTCCATGAAGCGGGAGCGGGTGACGGACGAGTCCTTAGTGCCCGCTTCCAGGATGACGCCCGCGCCCGCGAGATGGGTGAACTCGGCGCGGGTGACGGTCACTTGACGCCCACCGCGCACGGTGAGCGCGGCGGAGGGTTTCGTGTAGTACCGGCCCGCGTGGTCGACGGGTCCGCTCGCCCCGGTGAGGGTGAGGCCCGCCTGGGTGCCCGCGTAGCCCTCGTCGGTGCCGGGCTGACGGTAGGCGGCGTAGGCGAAGTCGATGCCGTCGACCCGCACGTCGTGGGCGCCGTCGATGACCATGAGCCGCTCGGTGACCGGGGTGACCATGCGGGCGCGGCGCGGGTTCTCGCCCGCGCGCGGCAGGTAGGTGACGGTCCGGTCCACGGTGTCCCAGACGAACTCGCCCGGTTCGTCGAGGAGTTCGCGGGCGTTCTCGAAGTAGGCGACGCCGTGGTAGCGGGCGGAGTCGACGGTGGTGGAGTCCCAGGCGGGGCCCGTGCGGTCGGTGCCGCTCGCGGAGTTGGCCCAACAGGGCTGTGCGAAGGTGAGGTTGTCGCCTTCGACGCCCGTGACGCGGCAGTGGTAGTCGCGCCAGCGGACCTTGATGACCGCCTCCGCGCCGGTGGGCCGCTGCCAGGCGGCGGCGCCCGAGGCGATCGCACCCGTCATCCCGTCCTTCGTCGCGTCGCAGGTGGCGGCGGGGCAGGCCGCTCCCCGTGCGCGCTGCGCGCGGCGGCCGTCCACGAAGAGCTGGCGCGGGGCGACGCCTTCGGGGGCGGTGGCGGTCCAGGTCCCGTCCCGGTTCCTGCGCCATCCCTCGATCTCCCGGCCGCCGGACAGGACGGGGTCGGCGCCCGGGGCCGCGGTCCAGGTGACGGTGCGCCCGGCACGTCCCGAGTCGGCCTCGCCCAGCTCCAGGGGCCGGGTCAACTCGTACGTGCCGTCGGCGAGTTCGATCCGCACGTCCCGGTCCGCGATGTCGCGCGCCGCGTCGCGCGCGGCGGTCGGCGAGCAGGGGCGTGCCGCACCGCACGTGTCGCCGCTGCCGTGCGGTGCCACGTGCAGGACGCGCGGCGCCGGGGCGGCCGTGGCCTTCGGGGTGAGCAGGGCGCCGAGCGCCACGGTGACGAGGGCCGCCGCGAGGGCGGCGGGGTGGCGCCTCACGGGGTGACGCCCCAGTCGGGGTGGCCCGGCATGGGCGGGTTGTCGAGGTCGAACAGCCAGTGGTTCAGGAAGGTGCGGACGGACGCGTCGCCCGTCACCTTGACCGCGTTGTCGATGAAGTCCTGGGTGGTGGCGTTGCCGTGCCGGTGCTTGGTCAGCCACGCCTTCATGACGGCATCGAATTGGTCCTGCCCGATCTGCTGTCGGAGGGCGTAGAGGGAGACGGCGGCCCCGTCGTAGATGTTGAAGCCGCCGAGCCCGGTGGGCTTGCCGGGCGGACCGTCGGTCTTGCGGACCGCGTCGAGCTTCTCGTACGCGGCCTTCATCTTCTCCTCGATCCTCTGGAACCCCTTCTGGTCCGCCCACACGGCGGCGTAGTAGACGGCGGGCCCCTCGTTCATCCAGGCGTCCTGCCAGGTCGCGGGGGTGACGGAGTCGCCGAACCACTGGTGGGTCAGCTCGTGGACCATGGTGGTGGAGTACGTGGGGCGCTCGAACCAGCCGGGCCCGAAGAGGGAGAGGGTCTGGTTCTCCAGGGCGTCGCCGTACCCGTCGCGCACGATCTGTACGCCGTAGGTATCGAAGGGGTAGCGCACGCCGAGGGTCTTCTCCAGCCAGGCGAGCTGCCCGCCGGTCTCCTCGACGATCGGGCGGTACTTCTCCCGTTGGTCCTCGGGGACGAGGTGGCGCAGCTTCACGCCGTGCGGGCCGCGACCGTAGAGGTAGCTCTGTTTGTTGACGGAGATCCCCATCAGCTCGGGCGCCATCGGGGACTTGAGGGAGAAGTCCCAGGTCTCCTTGGCGCCGGGCGCGCCGCGCCGCCCGGTGAGGTTGCCGTTGGCGGCGGGCGTCCAGCCCTTGGGCGCGGTGAGGTGGAAGGTCCACGTCGCCTTGTCGGACGGATGGTCGTTGACCGGCGCGAAGGTGTCGGCGCGCGACGCCTGGGCGGCCGAGGCGAAGCCGCCGTCGGACATGTACCGCCAGCCGGGCTGGCCGATCGGCTTCGTCCTGCCGTTGCCGTGGTACGCCACCTCGACGTCGAAGGAGCGGCGCTCGCGCAGCGGCCGCGCCGGGGTCACGGTGAGCTCCTGGCCGGTCTTGCCGGGACCGATCTCCCAGGTGGCGGGCGCGCCGTTCACGGTGATCCGGTCGATGGCGAGGGAGTCGACGTCGAGGTTGAAGGACGACAGGTCCTGGGTGGCTCTCGCCCGGATCCTCATGGTGGCGGCGAAGTCGTAGGTGACGGGCGTGAAGTCGAAGGAGAGGTCGTAGTGGCGCACGTCGTAGCCGCCGTTGCCGAGCGTCGGGAACAGCGGGTCGCCCACGCCGTCCGAGCCGGGAGCGGGATGGGAGGGGGTGCCGTGGGCGGGAGCGGTGAGCGCGAGAGTGGCGACCGCGGCCGCCGCAGCGATGACGGCACGCACGGTGCGGGTCCTTTTCTCAGCCATGGGGCGGCAACGTAGTAATCGCTTACTGTCCCGTCAACACCTCTGGAGCGCCGTGCTCTTGGACTTTTCCGCTCCGACTCTCTGGCGCAGGGACAGAATCCGGTACACGCTTACCGTCGATGCCGAGGCGGCGGACCCGGTCGAGGGGCGCGGGGAACTCCGCAAGGGGCGCGGGGAACTGCGCGACAAGCCACGACGAACCCGCACCGGAAGGACGACCGCACATGGCAGACGCGCCGACGCACCGGAGCAGCCCCACACGACGCGCGACCATCACCGACGTCGCGGCACGAGCCAACGTCTCATCAGCCACCGTCTCCCGCGTACTCAACGGCAACTACCCCGTAGCCGAACCCACCCGCACCCGCGTCCACGCCGCGGTGGACGAACTCGGCTACGTGATCAACGCGCACGCCCGCGCCCTCGCGGGCACCTCCAGCCGCACCGTCGGCATCATCGTGCACGACGTCGTCGACCCCTTCTTCGCCCACATCGCCCGCGGCGTGGAGCGGGCGGCGTCGGAGGCGGGGCGGCTCTGCATGGTCTGCTGCACCCACGGCGACCCGCGGCGCGAACTCGCCTTCGTGGACCTCCTCCACGAGCAGCGCGCGGACGCGGTCGTCCTGGTCGGCGGCGCGCACCAGGACCGTGCGTACGCCCGTGAAGTCGCCCGCAGGGCACGGAGCCTGCACGCGGGCGGGGCCAGGCTCGTGCTGTGCGGCAGGCCGTCGGTGGGGCGCGACGTGCCGACGCTCTCGGTGGAGTACGACAACGAGGGCGGCGCCTTCGCCCTCACCGACCACCTGCTCACCCAGGGCCACGAGCGCGTCCTCTACCTGGGCGGCCCGCCGAACCTCTCCACCACCCACGACCGGCTCGCCGGGCACCGCAGGGCACTGGCGCTGCGCGGCGTGCCCGCGGCTCCCGAACTGGTGCACACCGGGGCGTTCAGCCCCGCCTTCGGCCATCGCAGGCTGGCCGAACTCCTCGCCGCGAAGCTGGAGTTCAGCGCGGTCTTCGCGGCGAACGACATGGTGGCGATCGGGGCGTCGCAGGCCATCGAGGAGGCCGGGCTCCGCGTGCCCGACGACATCTCGCTGGTCGGGTACGACGACGTGCCCGCGGCGGCGACGCTGCGGCCCCGGCTCACCACCGTGCACGTACCGCTGGAGGAGATGGGCCGGCAGGCGGTGCGGAGCGCGGTGCCGGATGCGGAGTCCGACGCGTGGCGGCCCCCGGCCGACGGCGGGGTGCGGCTCGGCACACACATCGTCGTACGCGACTCGGTGGCGGCCCGCACGCCATCCCCAGCCAGGACAGCCAGAACAGCCAGAACGGAAAGAACGGAGAAAGATCCCGGCCCCTCTTGCGCGCGATAGCAACCGCTTACATGCTGTCGCGGGATCGCCCGTGTGCCGCCGACACCTCTGGGAGTTCACATGCCCACGCCTGTCTCCGACTGACCCGCATCACCCCTCCAGGAGTTACGGACCCCATGCCCGCACCGCACCTGCACCTGCCGCCCACCGACCGCGTCCTGTCCCCGCTCACCGGCTGGACCAGGGCGCACTGGGAGGCGCTCGCCGACCGGCAGTTGGACGCCCTCGTCCCCTACGCGACGCCGGGCTTCGCGCAGTACCGCCTGCCGGGACGCAACAGCTGGTCGGGCGTCGTGTCGGACGGCCTCGAAGGGTACGCGCGGTCCTTCCTCCTCGCCTCCTTCCGGATCGCGGGAGCGGGCGGCGAGGTGGATCCCCGCCTCGTCGAACGCTACGCGCGGGGTCTGACAACGGGCACGGACCGCTCCAGCGGCGAGGCGTGGCCCGAACTCACCGACTGCTCCCAGCAGATGGTGGAGGCCGCCTCGATCGCCATCGGCCTGTACGAGACCCGCCCCTGGATCTGGGACCAGCTCGACACCCGGGTCCAGGAGCGGGTGGTCGACTGGTTCTCCGGCTTCGTCGGGGGCCGGACCTGGGACAACAACTGGCGCCTCTTCCAAGTGGTGTCCGAGCAGTTCCTCGCCTCGGTCGGCGCCCCCCACAGCCGGTCGGACATCGACGGCGGCCTGGACCGCATCGAGGACTGGTACCGGGGCGACGGCTGGTACAGCGACGGCGACGGACGCAACTTCGACTACTACATCGGCTGGGCCATGCACCTCTACCCGCTGCTGTGGGCGCGCATGGCCGGTGCGGACGACGACGGGCGCGGCAAGGTCTACCGCGAACGCCTCACCCAGTTCCTCACCACCTACCCGCACTTCTTCGGCGGCGACGGCGCCCCCGTCCACCAGGGGCGCTCCCTGACGTACCGGTTCGCCGCCGCGGCGCCCGTGTGGATGGGCGCCCTCGCGGAGTGCACCCCGCTCGCGCCGGGACTGACCCGGCGGCTCGCCTCCGGCACCGCGCGGCACTTCGTGGAGCGCGGCGTCCCCGACGAGCGGGGCCTGCTGCCGCTCGGCTGGTACGGCACGTTCCTTTCGGCCACCCAGGCGTACTCGGGCCCCGCGTCCCCGTACTGGGCGAGCAAGGGCTTCCTCGGCCTGCTGCTCCCGGCCGACCACCCGGTGTGGACCGAGCGCGAAGTGCCGCTGCCCGTCGAGGAGTCCGACCGGTACACGGCGCTCCCCCAGCCCGGCTGGCTCCTGCACGGCACCCGGCACGACGGCATCGTGCGCCTGGTCAACCACGGCAGCGACCACAATCCCCTCGAAGGCCCCGCCCAGGACGACCCGCACTACGCCAAGTTCGGCTACTCCACGGCGACCGCCCCGGAGACGGCCACGCGCGCGTGGGAGCGTGCCGTGGACGGCCACTTCGCGCTCGTCGCACCGGACGGCACCGCCTCGCGCCGCCGCCGCATCCACCCGCTGAGCTGCGAGGGGCGCGTCGCGTCCTCCCGGCACGACGCACAACTGCCCCACCTGGAAGGCGAGTTCCCCATCCGGACGACCAGTGCGCTGCACGGCCCCTGGGAGATCCGCGTACACCGCGTACAGGCCCCCGCGGAGCTCGCCGTGCGCGAGGGCGGGCACCCGGTGGCCGACGCGACGCGGCCGCACGCGGAGTCGGGCCCCGGCTGGGCCCTGACGCGTACGGAGTCGGGGCTGACCAGCGCCGTGATCGCGCTGCACGGCTGGGACGACCGGGCCGGGATCGCCCGCGAGGTGGCGGCCAACGCGTACGGACCGCACTCGGCGACCCCGTTCCTGTCCTGCGCCCACCGACCCGGCGCCGACAGCGTGCACGTCACGCTCGTCGCGCTGTCCGGTGACACGGTCGAGCCGCAGGCGCTGCGCGACTCCGTCAGCTGCGCCGTCGACGACGACGGCGTCGTCCGTGTCCGCTTCCCCGACGGGGTCGAACTGCTCCTGTGAGCACGGTCAGATCCCGCCGTCCTCGCGGCGGTGGATCTGCCCGACGAGTTCGGCGGCCATCGTCTTGATCGTGTCGAGCCCGGCCCGCCCCCAGGGCCGCGGCTCGACGTCGACGACACAGACGGTGCCGAGCACCACCCCCGTACGGTCGATGAGGGGCGCCCCCAGATAGGAGCGGATGCCGATCTCGTCCACCACGGGATTGCCCGCGAACCGCGGATAGTCGCGGACGTCCTCGAGGACGAGGGCCTTGCGGCGCGCCACCACGTGCGGGCAGTAGCCGTAGTCGCGGGCCATGAACCGGCAGTCGTCGCCGCACGGGCCCTGCGGGGTGTGCAGACCCGCGAAGAACTGCCGCTCCTCGCCGATGAAGTTGACCATGGAGTAGGGCGCGCCGGTCAGCTCGGCGAGCCGGTCGGCGAACAGGTCGAGGGCCGGGTCGGCACGCTGTCCGAGCCCGAGACCGCGCAACCGCCGCACCCGTGCGGGCGCCTCCTTGTCGACGGGGGTGAGCAACAGGTGCGCGGTCGGGTCGTACATCACGTGTGTGCTCCATAACTCGGCGCCGGGGCATGGTTGAGCAGATGCTTGACGAGGGTCAGGAGCGTCTGGATCCCGGAGCTCGAGATCCGTGCGTCGCAGCGCACCACGGGCACGTGGGGGTCGAGGTCGATGGCGGAGCGGACCTCGTCGGGCTCGTAGCGGTGGGCGCCGTCGAACTCGTTGATCGCCACGATGAAGCCCATGCCGCGCTGTTCGAAGAAGTCCACGGCGGCGAAGCAGTCCTCCAGACGTCGTGTGTCGGCGAGCACCACCGCGCCGAGCGCGCCTTCGGAGAGTTCGTCCCACATGAACCAGAAGCGCTCCTGCCCCGGCGTGCCGAAGAGGTAGAGCACGTGCTCCGGGTCGAGTGTGATCCGTCCGAAGTCCATGGCGACGGTCGTCGTGGTCTTGTTCTCCACGCCCGAGAGGTCGTCGGTGGCCTCGCTGACCGTGGTGAGCAACTCCTCCGTACTCAGCGGCGCGATCTCGCTGACCGCGCCCACGAAGGTGGTCTTGCCGACCCCGAAGCCACCCGCGACCAAGATCTTCAGTGCGGTGGGGAAGGGGTCAGAGCTGTCGTCGTAATCCATCGAGCACTGCCTCCAACAGGGACCGGTCAGTGGGGTTGTGGTAGAAGTCCGGGGCCTTCGTGGTGAGGGCCCCGCAGTCGATGAGATCCGAGAGGATCACTTTGGTGACGACCGCGGGCAGCTTCAGCTGCGCCGCGATCTCGGCGACCGATCTGGGCGCCTCGCACAGGCCGATGGCCGTGGAGTGTTCGGGTCCGAGGTAGCCGATGGGGGCCGCCCCGGTGGCCATCACCTGGGAGAGCAGGTCGAGTCGGCTGGTCGGTCTGGTCCGCCCGTTGCTGACGGTGTAGGGGCGGACGAGCCGCCCCGCGGCGTCGTCGAGCCAGGGCCCGTCGTGCGGGGCCGCCATGGTCAATGCCTCATCGGAGCGGGTTCGCCGGCGGGCTGCCGGGGCGCGGTGATCAGGTACGGGCGCACGCTCTTGACCAGCATCGCCATCTCGTAACCGAGGACGGCCGCGTCCGCGTCCCGGCCCGCGAGCACGGCGAGACAGGTGCCCGAGCCCGCGGTGGAGACGAACAGGAGGGTGGAGTCCAGCTCCACGACGACCTGGCGGACGTCCCCGCCGTCCCCGAAGCGGACGCCCGCGCTGCGCCCCAGCGAGTAGAGCCCCGAGGCGAGGGCCGCCATGTGGTCGGCGCTGTCCTGGTCGAGGCCGTGCACCGACTTCACGAGTCCGTCGGAGGAGAGCAGGACGGCGCTGTGGGTGTGCGGCACGCGCTGCACGAGGCCGCTCATCAGCCAGTCGAGATCGGATACATGGCCGGTCGGCACATCGCTCGCCATGGTGGATCGACTCCTTGGGGTACGAACGTACGTAGGTCTGCGTCGGCACTCCGCCTCGGCAGAGGTCGTGGGGGGTGATCGGGCGTAGTGGTGCGCGGGTCAGCCGCCTTGTTCGCTCCCGTCGTGCGGGACGCCGGACCCGTGCTCCCCGGGGGTGGGGCCGCGGACGTCCTGTGCCTGGGCGAGGCCGATGCCGCGCTGGAACGCGGCCATCAGACCCGGGTCGTGGCCGACGAGGTGCTCTCCGTCGGGGCGCGGCGCCGGGGCGTCGCGCAGCTGGGGCGCGAGGTGTTCCTGGGCGCGCCGCTTGGGCAGTTGGGGCTTGCCGACCCGGCCGCGCACCACGCCGTTGCGGGGGGTCGGGAGCGTGCCCGCGTGCTCGTCGGCGATCGCCCGGTCCGTGGGGCGGATGCCGGGCACGGCGTCGGCGGGCGTCGGCCGCGCGCCGCGTCCGCGCACGGGCAGCGGCGCGGGTCCCGTGCCGTCGGCGGCACGCCCTGGCTCCCGCTCGCGTCCTGACAGGTCCTGGTGCGGCCGCACGGGGACCGCGACGGGCTCGGGCCGTGGGGCGGGGGCCGGAGCGGGTGCGGCGTGCGCGGCGTGCGTGACCGGGGCGACAGGGGGGACAGGGGCGACGGGAGCGGCCTGGGCCGCGTGGCGCGGGGGCGCTCCGTCGGGCGCCCCGCTCGGCGGAGGCACGGGCGCGTCCCGTCGTACGTCCCCGGGGGATCCCGCCCCCCGCGCCGCCGTCTCGTCCGCCGCCGGGCGCCGCCGCTCGGCGGTCTCCACCTGCTGCTCGGCGCCGAGCAGCTCCTGCGGCACGATCAGTACGGCCTGCACACCGCCGTAGATGTTGGTCTGGAGCCGGACCGCGACGCCGTGCCTGCGGGCGAGCGCGGAGACCACGAAGAGGCCGATCCGCCCGTCCTGCAACAGGCTGGCGACATTGACCTGGTCGGGGTCGGCGAGCAGCCGGTTCATCTTGCTCTGCTCGGCGAGGGGCATACCGAGGCCCCGGTCCTCCACCTCGACGGCGAGTCCCGCCGTCACGAGGTTGGCGCGGAGCAGCACTTGGGTGTGGGGCGCGGAGAACACGGTGGCGTTCTCGACGAGTTCGGCGAGCAGGTGGATGACGTCGGCCACCGCGTGCCCGCGCAGCGTGCCGTCGATCGGCGGCACCAGCTTGACCCGTGAGTACTGCTCGACCTCGGCGATCGCGGAGCGCATCACCTCGGTCATGGAGACCGGATTGCTCCACTGGCGGCGTGAGACGGCGCCGCCGAGCACGGCGAGGTTCTCGGCGTGCCTGCGGATGCGGGTCGCCAGGTGGTCGACGTGGAAGAGGCCCTTGAGCAGCTCGGGGTCCTCCACCTCGTTCTCCATGTCGTCGAGCAGGGAGATCTCGCGGTGCACCAGCGACTGGAGGCGCCGGGCGAGGTTGACGAAGACCTCGACCTTCTGTTCGCTGCCCGCCTGGCTGGAGAGCTGGGCCGCCTGGACGACGGCGTCGACGGCGGTGTCGTGGGCGCGGTTCAACTCGTCGGACAGCAGGTCGAATTCGTCGCCGCCGGGGCGGGTGTGACGGGTGGGTCTGGGGGCGGGCGGCTGGTCACCGCGGCGCAGCTTCTCCACGACGCCGCGCAGGTCGGCCTGGCCGCGCGCGGTGGCACGGCGCAGCACGCCGACCCGGTCGCGCAGGGAGCGCGCGGCGCGGTCGGCGGCCACCGCGGCGATCACGATGCCGGAGAGGCCGACCACGGTGGCGGCGGCGAGCACGGCCAGCAGGGCGGGGCCCGGCCGCGTGCCGGTCGAGCGGAGCGTGAACAGCACGGCCGCGCAGGCGCTCAGGCCCACGGCGACGGCGGGCAGCACCGCGATGCGCAGGAGCAGGGGCCGTATGTGGGTCTCGGGCAGCGTGGCGGCGCGGCTGCCCGGCCTGCCGTGCCGCCCGCCCTCACGGCGGTCTGCGCGTGCGGCGGGTGCGCGAAGGTGAGACATCTGCGTCCTCGGTACGTTGCGACGGGGGTCCAGGGATCGGCCCGACTCCTGATTGCGGCATCGCCGTGCCGGTCGGCAGGTCCGCGATGTGATCCCTGCGTCGCCCGACGGCCACTCACGGTAGTCGGCAACGCATCATGTGCGGTGGGCAGTTGACAAAGTCGGCGGGGCAGCGTCCCGCTCTGGTATGACGCCTCGCACGGGGGTCCGATTAGCCTCGTACGCAGGTGCGATTCCCACCTCGTTCGGGCATCGGCGGCGCGTCGCCTCGCGGTCGGAGGGCTCGGACGGGCAGCGCCTTGCGTACGCCGGGTATTCACGCCGCGCGAGCGCCTCCGCGCCGCGGTACGGCTGCCCGCCGGGGGTCCCCGTCCTCGGCGACTGCCCCGCGGACGGGGACGCGGAGGCCCCGCCCGGGCAGGGCGTCAACGCGCGGCGCTCGAAGAACCCTCCGCCGCGTACGGCGAATTGACGCGGGTCTTCGGCTCGACGCGCCGGGAGACGTGGACAGCCGTCCGGGGACGCGGCCGGGCGCCGATGCGGCGTCATGCGGCTGCGGCGGGGACGGTACGGGGGCTTCCCCGCCGGGGGCGGGCGGTCGGCCGCCGCACGGCCGCCGAAGGGCTGGCGGGGCAGGGCGAGGTCGGGGCGTAGTGGGGGGGTGAGGTGGGGGCGGGCACCGGTCGAGGACCGGCACCAGTCGAGCGGGGGCGGGTCGACGGTGCGAGGCGGCTCGCCACGCGGGCCGACACGCATGCAGGCGTGGCTCGCCATACGGGCCGCCTCACGCGCAGCGTGTCTCTTCGCGCAGGCCGCCTCACACGCAGCGTGGTTCGCCATACGCGCCGGCACACGCGGAGGCGTGACTCTCCATGCGGGCCGCCTCACACGCAGCGTGGCTCGCCATACCGGCCGACACACGCGGAGGCGTGACTCTCCATGCGGGCCGACACACGCTCAGACCTGACTCACCACCCAGGCCCCCTCACGCGAAGACGTGACCCTCCACGCAGGCCGCCTCGCAGGCGTGACTCGCCACGCGGGGCACCTCGCAGACGCGACTCACCACGCAGGCCGCCTCACGCGCAGGCGTGACTCACCACCCAGGGCACCTCGCAGACGCCACTCACCACCCAAGGCACCTCGCAGACGCCCCGCGCCCCGCCTCCCCCGCCGGGAGGCACAACGCCTATCCGACCGGCGCCGCCTCCGGCTCCCCGCTCGTCGCGGCCCGCGGCCCCGCCTCCTCGGCATCGGCATCGACCCAGCCGCCGTCCGGCACGACCGCGACGCCCCGCCACCACGGCACACCGGGCACCGCGTCCGACCCGGGCTCGAAGGGCTCGCCGGGGCGGGGCAGCGCGATCGTGGCCCCTTCCTCGCGCGCGGCGGCCAGGGTGCCCTCGCCGGGCTCCGACCACGGGTGCGGAGCGAGGTTGAACGTGCCCCAGTGGATCGGCAGCATGACGCCCTGCGGCCGCCCGCCCTGGAGGTCCAGATGGGCCCGCATGCCCTCCTGCGGAGTCATGTGGATGTCGGGCCAGAAATCACTGTAGGCACCGATCTGGATCATCGTGGTGTCGAAGGGGCCGTACTGGTCACCGATCTCGCGGAAACCGGGGAAATAGCCGGTGTCCCCGCTGTGGTACACCCGGTGCTCGGACCCCGCGACCACCCACGACGCCCACAGCGTGTGCTGCTGATTGCGCAGGCCACGCCCGCAGAAGTGCCGCGCGGGCGTGGCGGTCAGGGTCAGGCCCGCCACCTTCGCCGACTCGTGCCAGTCCAGCTCGTGCAGCCGCTCGGCGGGCACGCCCCAGCGCTCCAGGTGGGCGCCGACGCCCAGCGGCACCGCGAACACCGTGTCCGTAGCGGCCAGGGCCTTGATCGTCGGCATGTCCAGGTGGTCGTAGTGATCGTGCGAGATGACCACGGCGTCGACCGGACCGAGCGCTTCGAGCGGCACCGGCACCGGGTGCAGTCGCTTCGGCCCCGCGAAGGCGAACGGCGAGCAGCGATCGGCCCAGACCGGGTCGAAGAGCACCCGGTGACCGTCGATCTCGACGAGCACGCTGGAGTGCCCCATCCAGGTGACCCGCAGCCCGTCGGCGGGCGGCCTCACCAGGTCGGCGAGGGTCGTGGCGTGCACCGGAACCGTGCCGGTGGGCCCGCGTCGGACGCGCTCCTCCTTGCGGAAGTAGATCTTCGCGAACTCCGCGGTCGACCCGGTCGGCCGGGTCCGCGCTCCCAGGGGATTCTGGAACGTGCCCTCCGCGACGGAGAAGTTCGGGGACCTGCGGATCCGCGCCATCCGCGCACCCTCAGGATCCGCTCCGAAGGCGGCGGGCCGCAGGGCGCGGAGCCCGGGAATCAGGGACCGGGACACGGGACCTCCTGAAGGGGGTGGATAGGCCCCTCCATTATGTCCAACGCCTCCGACAGCGGCCGCTCCGAGGGGCGGTTACGGCTGCTTCCCGCGCCCGGCGGCCCGGATGTCACGTTCCGGGCCCCGCCGTCCGTCGCATCGGTACCCGGTGAACGCCACCGGAGCACGACGTACGCCGTACGACCTCGGAGGTGGCCCCATGGCCCGCATCTCGCTCACCCCTCGCCGCACGCCGTTCTTCCGGATCATGGAGTGGTACTCCCGGCGCACCTACGGCAAGGTCCTCGACCCCGGCAAGGCCCTGGCCCACCACCCGCGTGCCCTGTGGTCCTACCTCCGCTTCGAGCAGAGCCTGGCGAAGTGGAACAAGCTGGACGAGGGCCTCAAGCAGCTGGCCGTGATGGCGTCGTCCGCCTCGATCGGCTGCTCCTGGTGCATGGACTTCGGGTTCTGGGAGTCGCACAGGCGCGGCATGGACGCGCACAAGCTGCACGACGTCCCCGCCTGGCGCGACAGCGACGCGTACACCCCGCTGGAGCGGGACGTGATGGAGTACGCGGAGGCGATGAGCGCGACCCCGCCGACCGTCGACGACGACCTCGCCGAGCGGCTGCGCACCCGCCTCGGCGAGCCCGCCTTCGTCGAGCTGACCTCGATGGTCGCCATGGAGAACTACCGCTCGCGCTTCAACTCCGCGCTCGGCCTCACCAGCCAGGGCTTCAAGGACTCCTGCGACCTGCGGGACGCGCCGCGTCAGGCCGCCGGGTGAACGAACGCCGATTCGGGCGGGGCACGCGCGCGTGGGTAGGGTGCACCGCGTGACAGGAGTGCGGCTGAGCGTGGCGGAGCGGCGGGCGGAACTCCTCGCCGCCACCGTCGAACAGATCGAGGCGCGAGGAGTCACCGCCGTGCGCATCGCCGATGTCGCCGCGTCCCTCGGAGTGAGCAACGCGCTGGTCCTGTACCACTTCTCGTCCAAGGAGCGGCTCGTCGCCGCGGCCTTCGAGCACGCGGCGCAGGCCGACCTGGCGCGACTGCGCGGGATACTCACCCGCCGCACCTCCGCGCTGCGCAGGCTGCGCGCGGCCGTGCGCTGGTACGCGCCGACCGGGCAGGCCAAGGGCTGGCGACTGTGGATCGAGGGCTGGTCGGCCGCGCTGCGGGAGCCTGCGCTGCGGGCGGTCACGCGCGACCTGGACCAGCAGTGGAAGGCCGCGCTCGCCGAGGTCATCGAGCAGGGCACGGCCACGGGCGAGTTCCGCTGCGCGGACCCCGAGGGCGCGGCCCTGCGGCTCACCGCGCTGCTCGACGGGCTCGCCGTGCAGATGACCGCGTACGACGGCGCGGTGTCCCGCGCCAGGACGCGGGCCTGGGCCGACGCGGCGCTCGCCCGCGAACTGGGCCTGTCGGAGGACGACTTGCGGGCGGCGTAGCCCCAGGGGCCCTCGTCGGCTAACGCAGTTCGAACACCGCCGTCACCGAGACCTCGTCCTGGACCTGCCCCGGCGCCAGCGGCACGCCCTCCTTGGCGAACGCGGCGACCGGCATCGGCACCGGCCGGGGGCGCCCGCCGTCACTCTCGTCGAGCGAGACCAGTCGGCCGAGGCGGCGCCCGGAGAGCTTGGCGTACTGCGCGGCCTTGTCACGGGCGTCCTGGTACGCCCGGTCGCGCGCCGCGGCCCGCAGCGCGCCCGCGTCCGCGACGTCGAACGCCACCGAGTGGACGCGCCCCGCGTCACCGGCCGCGTCCACGACCGCCTGGATCACCGCGCCCGTCCTGTCGATGGCACGGACCTTGATCGAGAACACCTGCGACGCCTGGTAGCCGGTGAGCTTCGCCGTCCCGTCCTCGTCCTGGTGGACGGCGGAGAGCGAGAGGCCCTCCGTGGTGACGTCCTTGTCGGCCACGCCCGCCTTGCGGACGGCGGCGAGCAGCGCTTCCGCCGCCGAGTTCTGCGCGGCCAGCGCCTTGTCGGCGGTCTTCTCGGTGACCTCCACGCCCGCGCTGAGCACGGCCAGGTCGGGCGCGGCGGACGCGCTGCCCGCGCCGGTCACGGTGACCGTGGCGGGGGCCGGGGCGACGGCGGGTGCGACGGTCGTCGCGGGGCGGGCGTGCGCGGCGACGGCCGGCGCGGCGGGCAGCCCGAGTGCGGCGAGCGCCACGGCGACGGTGCTGAGGGAACGTACTGCGTGCATACGGGGGTTCCTTCCGGCTCTCCGCCCCTCCAGGGGCGGTTCGCGGTCATCCCAGCACCGGCGCCCCCGGCCGCGCCCGCGCCACTCCGCCCTGTCACCTCACCGGTCCAGTACCGGCCGTCGGTTGCGCGCCCCGCCTCAGTACAGACCCGTGGTGTCCTCCCGGTAGGTGTTGTCGAGGATGTCGTCGAGGAAGGTCCCGAACCCCGCCTCCAGGCGCAGGCCGCCGCCCGGCTCGTAGGCGAACAGGCCGGGACAGACGCGGTCGTCGAGCGTGCTGTCCACGAACAGGGCGTACGAGAAGCGGTCGGGCTTGGCCCCGCCGCTCGGCGGCTGGCGCACCACACGGTGGGCCACCGCGGCCACCGGCGTCGCGGTGTGCCGCATCAGGATCTCCATCGCACAGCCGAAGTTGACGATGAAGGTGCCGGGAATCGGGTCGATGGGGCACCAGTCGCCGTCCCTGTCCACTTCGAGACCGCGCTCGGTGGACCGCAGGACCGTCACCCAGCCGGAGTCCTTGTGGATGTTCAGGCCGCGCGCGGCGACCTCGGGACGGAAGTGGTTGAAGGTCAGGGTGTGGGTGCCGTGCGGGGTCAGGCTGTGCCCGGTGGCCTCCTCCCACAGCTCACGCGGCAGGTCGAGGCGGGCGAGCACCGCACGCTGGACGGCGAGCGCGAAGTCACGCATGCGCTCGGCCTGCTGGACGAGCGCGGCCGGATAGACCCGGTCCCACCATGCCTTCTCCAGGAAGAACTGTTCGGTCTGGTCGGCGTCGCGGCAGAAGTAGCCCTGGTGTCGGCCGAGTTGCTCCGAGGTCCACCGGTGGAATCCGCGGTAGGGGTCCCGCGGCCCGTCCCCGGCTCCTCCTCCCTCCAGGTAGAAGGAGCGCGCGAAGCGGTCCCCCGCCGACAGTTCGGTCCCGGCGGGCTGCCGCACGTAGAAGAAGCCGTCCTTCAGCGCGCGCCGCAGTCCGTCGGCGGCGGTGAAGTGCAGCTGTCCGCCGCGCAGTTCGGCCAGCTGCCAGCCCCGCAGGGCGGCGGCGGAGATCTGTCCTGCTGCCGTGCTCATACGCGGGAGTGGAATGCGTAGCCGAGCTTGCCCGCCTTCTCCACCGAGAAGTCGCGGAAGCTCTGGTACTCGCGCAGTCTCCCCCCGGTGTCGTACTGGTAAAGCGACATGTCGTAGCGGGGGCCCATGTAGACCGTGAAGGAGGAGCGGTCCGGAACGCCCGCGTCCGGGCGCAGCTCCGGCACGCGGTGGTAGACGGCGGTCACGGGCCTCGGCAGCTTCCTGGTCAGGACCCGGAAGGCGTCGCCGAGGTTGACGGTGAAGTGCCCGGGGCGCTCGCGCACCGGCAGCCAGCGGCCCTCGTGGAGGATCTCGTAGCCGGGCTGGTCGGTGCAGATCGTGGTGATGAACCCGCTGTCGGAGTGCTCGACGATCCCGGCGCGGTCGCTCAGGCCCGCACGGTAGTGATTGACCGTCGTGTAGCACAGGCCGGTGTCCTGGCGGGCGCCGCCGGTGATGAGGTCGCGGTCGCCCTCGGGCACGCCCGCCGTATCGAACACTCCGTAGAGGACGTCCAGGGTCAGCTGCCGCATCCGCCGCAGCACCTCGGTGACGTCGTCCGGCAGGTACTCCTGCCACAGGAAGCTTTCGAGCTGGAGCTGTTCGACCTGGTCGGGCCGGTCCTCGTAGCCCAGCTTGGAGGCCGCGTGGCCGTGTTCGCGGTGGCCTCGGTGACGGTCGCCCGGCCGTCCGGTCGCCGGCTGGTAGAAGCTGCGGCAGAAGGCGAGGCCCGCGCTCACGTCGAGGTCGTCGGGGACCGCCACGTTGAACGCGCCGAGGTCGAGCGCGCGTTCGGCGTCGGCCGGTGAGGCGAACCGCAGGGTGCCCCCTTCGTCGACCTCGGCCGCGGGGAGGGTGAGGGTGTCCTTCGTCATGGTGCGACGCTCCTGTCTCGGTCGGTTCCCAAAGATCCCGAAGGTCCCGAAGGTGCGGTGCCGGTGCCTGCCGTGGTGCCCGTGCCTCGGCTACAGCGCGCCGTCGTCGTCATACGTCCGTGTCACCTCCTGGGCGGCGAAGTCCGCGACCGACTGCACGGGGTGCGCCCTGCCCTCGTCGAGCCGGTAGACGGTGCCGTCGAGTGCGGAGTCGAGGAACGTCACGTACGAGATGCGGTCGGGCCTGCCCTCGGGGCGTTCGGTGGAGACCACGCCGTGCACGTTCGCGCGCACCGGCCGGGGCAGGGCGGAGGTGAGCACCTCGAGCGAGCTGCCGAAGTTCACGATGAAGCAGCCGGGTTCGGGGTTCACGGCCCCCAGCTCCCCGTCGATGAGCGCGAGCAGGCCCGGCTCGGTGGAGCGCAGTACGGTCACCCACCCCGAGTCGCGGTGGAACTTGCACCCTCGGGTCGCCTTGCGCGAGCGGAAGTGGTTGAAGGCGAGCATCTGGTGTCCGCCGTGGTCGGAGAGGCCGCCGGACACCTCGTTCCACAGGTGCGGCGGGACGTCCACGTGCCGCAGGACCGCGCGGAGGACGTCGATGCCGAGGCCGGTCATCCGGTGTCCGAGGGCCGCGACCTCGGACGGCAGCAGCGGCCAGTTGCCCTTCTCTATGTAGAAGTTCTCCCACTGGTCGTGCTCTCGGTCGAAGTAGCCCTGGTAGTCGCCGGGCACGTGGGTGTCACGGAAGCCCCGGTAGCGGTCGAGGGCGTCGCCCGCCGGGTCCTCGTGGAAGTGTGCGGCGAACCGGTCCCCGGCGTCGGTGTCGAGCCCTTCGGGGATGCGCAGCAGAAAGAACCCCATGGCCAGGGCGCGGTCGAAGCCTCCTTCGCGTTCGAAGAGCAGTTCGTCGCCGTCGATCCTGGAGCGTTCGAGGTCGACCGCGGGGTAGGCGGTCCTCGCCTGCCGTTCGCCCGGCATCGGCGGCAGGCTGACCGGGGGTCTTGCGGTGTCGGGGTGGAAGAGGGCCCGTGCCGTACGGGAGTTGGGGGTGGTCATGGGGTCGGCTCCCTCCGGGTCGCGGGATCGCGCGCCACGTCTGCGTCGGGCCGGATCGTGATGGTTCCGGGGCTTGCGGGGCGCGGCATGGAGGCGTGGTGCTTCAGGCGGAGGTCGACGCCCCGCGTGGCGACCGTGTAGTGGCCGTACAGCTCCGCGAGGACCACGGACTGCATCCGCACCGAGAAGAGGCGGCCGGGGCATTTGCGGGGGTTCCGGTCGGCGTTGACCATGCTGAACGAGTTGATCTCGTAGCGGCCTCGGGAGAGCAGCGAGGAGACCGTCTCCCGGTCGGTGCGGACGATGGCCTCGATGTTGGCGGGGGCGAAGCGGCACGGCTCGGGGAAGACGGCGGGATCGCGGTTGGCCTGCCGCCGGTCCAGCCACATCATGGTGCCCGCGGGCACGGTCACCGCCGCGCCCTCGTGGTGCAGGGTGAAGGGTTCGGTCGTACGGCGCCACAGGGCGCTGGGATTGCTGCCGCCCAGGCGTACGGCCTCCAAGACCGCGAGGTCGATCACGGACGGCGACGCGGTCGCGCGCGGGCACCCCGCCCCGCCGCCGCGCCTGGCCTCCGCCACCACGGCCGCCTTGACCTCGGGCGTCGCCTCCACGTAGCCGATCGCCCAGGTCAGGCTGAGCGCCGTCGTGTCGTACGTGGCGACGATGACGGTGCCGAGTTCCTTGATCCGCGCAGCATCGAGTGCGGCGACGGAGGCGCGGGTGAACGGCAGGCCCCACAGCACGAAGTGACGCCGGATCATGTTGGATTCGGGCGCGGCGTCCAGGGCGTCGAAGTTGGCCGTCAGGAGGTCGCGCACGAAGGGCACGATGACGTCGAACTCGCGCATCGCCGCCGGGTTGTCGTTGCTGATGACGTCGGACGCGAGGTCGAAGAAGCCGCGCACCACACGGCCGTACTCGGCGGAGTCCAGGTAGTCGGGCAGCGGCCGCTGGGTGAGGTCGAGGACACCGGGGATCAGGCTGTCCACGTACGCCGTCAGGGACAGCGCGAAGTCGTCGAGCGGGACGGCGCGACCCGCCGCACGGCCGAGGTGCTCGGCCGCGTGCCGACGGACGGCGGGCTCGATCCGCTCGACGAACTTGGCATTGCCCAGGGACCGTTCGACCGCGGCCCGCTTCGCGGGGCGGTCCGGATGGTCGTGCGGCATGGAGCCCATGAAGTCGCCGAACAGTTCGCGGTTGGCGTCGGTGGAGGGCGCCAGGACGTCGTCGCCGACGAGGGCCTCGTTGGTGATCTGGTAGAGGGCCAGCTTCTCCCCCATCCAGAACGTGCACAGGCCGCCGTTCTCCTCGGCGCGGGCGCTGATGCCACTGGCACGGAAGTAGTGCGACGCGGGCTCGCCGCGCACCACGGTCGACTCGTGGAACGCGGGGGCGTGGCCGTGCAGCCGACTCGGACCTTCGTGGTGGGCGACGACGCCGGGGAAGGGAGCACCGGGGCCTTGCGGCAGGGCGATGGTCCCGGCGGCCCGGCGCAGGGCGCGGGGACGGTCGGCGGAGACGCTCATGACGAACCGCCGATGCCGAAGTCGGCGTGCCGGTCGGACCAGGTGCGTTCGTTGAACTCGCGCAGGAAGTCCTCGGAGCTGCGCACCGCGGCGGCCGTGCCGTCCTCGCGCACCTGGTAGAGGTCACCCGTGGCGGGCGGGTTGGCGAAGGCGGCGAAGGAGAAGCGGTCCGCGGCGCCAGGGGCCGGGGTGCACTGCCGCACGTGGTGCAGGATCGCCCGCACCGGGCGATCGAGTGCGGCGGTGAGCAGTTCGAAGGCGCCGCCGAAGTTCACCACGAAGTGGCCCGGCACGGGGTCGACGGGCACCCAGGCACCGTCGACGGACGCTTCGAGGCCGGGCTCCTCGTTGTAGAGCACGGTCACGAATCCGGTGTCCTTGTGCGGGGCACAGCCCGGCTGGACCCGCTCGGGACGGTAGTGGTTCGCCGCGAACCAGTGGGTGCCGAGGCCGTCGACGGCGCCGCCGGTGATCTCGCTCCACAGCGAGGAGGCGATGCCGAGTTCGGTCATCGCCTCGCGCAGTACGAGCAGCGTCAGGGCGCTCATCTGCTCGGTCATGGCGCGGAGTTCGGGCGGGAAGTGCCGGTCGCGCCCGGGGCCGTCGATGAGCAGGTGCTCGGTCTGGAAGTGCTCCCGGTCGAAGTAGACGCCCGTCAGGTCCTTGAAGCCTCGGTACGCCCGGGTCGCCGCCGTCCCGTCGTCGGGCGCACGGTGGAACTCGCGGCACAGGGTGATGCCGGGGGCCGGATCGAACCCGGCGGGGATGGCGAGCAGGAAGCAACCGTCGCGCAGCGCGCGGGACAAGCCGTCGGCCGCGTCGAAGCACAGGCCGGTGGCCGTGACGCCGGCGCGCTGGAGGGTCATGGTCGCGGCGCTCATCGGCGTGCGCCCTTCGCGGCGACCGGCGCATCGGTACCCGCGTAGATCTCGTAGTCGTTCTCGTCGATGAGTTCGCGCGAGCCGCAGACGCGTTCCAGACCCCTGCCGCGTACGTAGCGGTAGATGCCCTCGTCCTCGCCGGGCAGGCAGCCGCTCGAGCTGAAGTGCCCGAAGCTGGACCGGTCCTCCTGTTGGCGGGCGACCCTGTGCATGATGGCGGCGACGGGCATGCGGCTTCCGGCGGTCAGGATCTCCATGGACAGGCCGAAGTTGACGATGAGGCAGTCCGGATGGGCGGGGACGGTCTCCCAGTGGTCCTCGCGGCTGACCTCGAGGCCCGGGGCGGTCGTCCGCAGGATGGTGAGGAACCCGTCGTCCTTGTGGGAGCTGAGCCCGATGTCCTCGTGCGCGGGCCGGTAGTGGTTGAACGTCAGGTGGTACGAGCCCGCGCACTGCGAGCAGCCGCCGGTCGCCCGCCGCCAGTCCTCCTCGGGAATGCCCACCTCGGCGAGGACGGAACGCAGCACCTGCCGCGAGAGCCGGGTGAGCGCCTCGCCGAGTGCGGCGATCTCCGGCGGGTAGTCGGCGGCCCAGAACCGGCGCTCCAGGAGGAACTGCTCGATCTGGTTGATCCGTTGGTGGAAGCCGAGCAGCGGATCACCGAAGCGGTCGCTGCCGATGTCCCGGAACCGGCCGTACGGCGTCGCGGCGGGTCCTTCGTAGAACTGCCGCGCGAACGCGTCACCCGCCGACACATCGAGTTCGGGCGGGATCTCCAGGAGGAAGACGCCGTCCCGGAAAGCCCGGTTGCGCACCCCGGAATCTCCGAAGTCAAGGGTCCCGTCGACTATGCGGGCCCTTTCGAGGTGGGCGTCACCGAGGGCGGGATTGTCGGGAGACCGCTTCGCGTACACGTCTCGGTATATCTTTCCCCGACGGATCTCGGGGATCGGATATCGAGCTTCGGCTGCCATCTCACCGGCCTTTCAGATGGAGGGACACCACGACGAGGTCACGCAGCTCTTCAGGGGCTCCGGGATGCTGACCCTTGGCTATCTCGGACAAGGTGCTGAACGATCCGGGGTAGACCATGACGGGCAGCCCCTGCTCCTTGAGGCAGGCGAAGACGGCGAACTCTTCCAGAAAGTAGTCGCTGGACATGCGGATGCGCTTTTCCAGGTCGGCCGCACTGACTCCTTCGGCCCGCTTCCGGTGATAGGCGTGGCCGAACGATTCCACCGAGGAGCGAAACTCTTCGTTCTCGTCGAAGAAGGCGAGGAGTTTATTGTGAAACTGGGCATACTCTTCCCTCTTCTGCACGTCATTGCAGCTCAGGAAGGTGAAGTCGGTACTCTCTCGGTACTCGTCGAAGACCTGGCCCGCGCCCTCCACAAAGCTCCTGCCGAGCGCAAGAGCCCTTTCAAGGGCGCACTCGGGCGTCATTCCCTGAGTCGACTGCAGGGTGAGCCTGTGAATACTGTCGCCGACGAGCACGGTGCACCTGCTGAATCTCCGGGAGATCCACTTGACCATGCTCGTGAGTTTGGCAGTGGTGAAGTTGCTGTTCTCTAGGCTGACGCCGAGAAAACATGTATCGCGCCGTTCGAAGGTGTTCCTGCTCGATTCCGGGGAAACCGACGCGATCTCCGCCTTGTAACGCGTCCTGCGGGTGGGCGCTATCCGTGGTATCGGAGCAGCGATCCCCTGCGCATCTAACGACATCACATCCGCCTGGGTCCATGGGGGGAGGTACAGGAATGGCATTCGTCTGCCGCATGAAATTACTAACAGGAAGTTGAAGCAGCGGCCAATACCCCGGGGTTGGATTCAAGCCGCACCGCCAAGGAACCGAACCCTTCAGGGTTTTCACAGCAACTGACCAGGAAGCCAGTCCGTGTAGACACCATGAACCCGACCGTTCGGTACGGAAGGTCACCACTCGGCTGCACTGCGTGCGCGGCCCCGCCGGGCACCGGGCGGCACAGGCATCCGCATATCACTCAACGCCCCTCGCTGAGCAGGGAGTTGCCGATGGGGAGGCAAGTGCGCGCGGCGCCACCCGCACGGGCCGAGAGCACCGCGAAACGACCGAAGAGCGGACCGGCGTCCGCCCCGCCCGTGATGGCTCAATGCTTTCCCCGGGCCCGACAAGCCGCTCTCCGGGGACGTGTTGGCAAGCACCTCCACGTCCGTTACGGTGATCTCGTCTCCACCGCTCATCGAGCGCCGGACCTGTCGTCGAACGAGGACCTGCGAGGGCGACCTTCGCAACCGGCCCCGCCGACATGGCACTTCGAGACCTCTCCCGTTCTCCCCACCTCTCCAGCAGCGGCGCTCCGTATCCGGAAGCGCTCTTCGGCTGCGCCCTCTCCCCCGCCACCGGCACCGTCTCTACCGCCGCACGCCCGTGCGACGGCGATCAGGCCCGTCCGGCAGGGGCGGCCGCGAGGAGAAGTGGGCAATCGTGAGCGAGGGCACGACCGTGAGGAAGGGCACCGGCGGCGCGACGCCGCCGCCCTTCGCCGCCCGGCGATGGGCGCTGATCGCCATGTCCGTGGGCGTGTTCTGCATCCAGCTCGACTCGTTCGGCCTGAACCTCGCGCTGCCGAGGATCGGCCGCGACGTGGACGCGGGCGGCGCCGGTCTCCAGTGGGTGATCAGCGCCTACCTGCTCTCGACCGGCACGCTGATGCTGGGAACGGGCAGACTCGGCGACCTGTTCGGCCGTCGGCGACTCCTCGTCGCGGGTCTCTCCGTGTTCGGCGCGGCCTCGCTGGCCTGCGCGCTCGCGCCGACCCTGCCCGTCCTCGTGGGCGCCCGCGTCGCCCAGGGCGCGGGCGCCGCCATGATCATGCCGGTGGGCCTCTCCCTGCTGACCAACGTCTACCCGGCCGAGCTGCGCGGCCGCGCCACGGGCTGGGCCCTCGGCATCGGCGGCATCGCCACCGCCTGCGGTCCCTTCGTCGGCGGCGCCCTGACCGAGACGGTGTCCTGGCGGGCGATCTTCTGGCTCAACGTCCCTCTCGCCGCGCTCGGCGCGCTCTGCGCCGCGCGCACCGCCGAGAGCTTCGACGCCAGCGCGCCCCGCACCGTCGACTGGAGCGGACTGCTCAGTGCCACGGCCGCGCTCGCGGCACTCAGCGTCGTCATCGACCGCGGACCCCACTGGCCGTGGCCCGCCATTCTGGCGGGCGCGGCCGTCACGGCGAGCCTGCTGGCCCTCTTCGTACGACGTGAACGGTCCGCCGCCAACCCGCTGGTGCAGCTCACGCTCTTCCGCAACGGGCCGTACATGGCGCTCACGCTCGCCGGCGCCGCCGCTAACACGACGACGGTGATGTTCCTGTTCGTCGTACCCCTGACGCTCCAGGGCCAGTGGGACCTGTCGGTCGTCGTCGCGGGCACCGCGTTCCTCGCCCCCGCCCTCGCCATGGCCGTTGCCGGGCCGCTCGCCGGGCGGGTGCCGCCGCGTGCCGCGGTCCGGCTGATGACGGCCTGCCTGTGCGCGGGAGCGCTGGTGCTCGGCTGCCTCGCCCTGACCTCGTCCCTCACGCTGTACGTCGCCGTCGCCACGGTGGGCGGCGCGGTCCTCGGAGTGGCCAACTCCCTGACGCTCATCGCCACTCAGGGGGTCATCCGCCCCGAGCGGGCCGGTGAGGCGTCCGGAGTCACCAAGACGGTCATCACCGTGGCCGCGGGGCTCGGTGTCGGCCTGGCCGGAGCCGTCACCGACCAGGACCACGGCGTGGGGTCGGAGACGGCCGCCGACACGGCCCTGCTGATCACCGCGTCGGGCTGTCTGGTCGCGTGCCTGGTCCTGGTGGCATGGATCAGGACGCGGGAGGACCGGTGACTCCGCGGTCACCGCGCAGCACGAAGGCGCCCTCCCGGGGAAGGACGCCTTCGGTGTCGGCAGAGTCGCGCTCCTGTCCTCAGGAGGCTTCAAGAGGACTCAGGAGGCCGCCTCGATGTGCATCTTGATGGTGTGCGGGTTGCGGAAGCCCTTCGCCTCCACGTGGTCCCCGGAGCTCTCGCCCCGGATGCGCCGCCCGATCCACGGCACCAGGTACTCGCGCGCCCAGTGGATGTCGTCGCGCCGCACCTCCAGCGTGCCGCGCGGCGGCAGCGGCGGCCATGCCTGGTCCGGGTCGGCGGGCACCTCCAGGCCGAGCACCTGTCCGGCGCGCAGCGCCACGCGCGTGTGCCCCTCGGCGGAGAGGTGCAGGCGGTCGCCGTCCCAGGCGCGGCGGTCCTGGACGGTCTTGAGGGACCAGAGGTCGAGCACGGGGCAGCCGTACCGGTCGGCGATCGCGCGCACGTGCATGTTGTACGTGGCGATCTTGCCGCGCAGGTGCTTGAGGAGGGCCACGCCCCGGGTGTCGAAGCCCGTGGTCACCATGACGGTGCCGACGGCCGACGAGAGGTCCGCGACGGCCCGCTCGAACCGCTCGGCGACCTCGTCGGGGTCGGTGCCGGGACGGATGATGTCGTTGCCCCCGGCGCAGAAGGTCACCAGGTCGGGGGCGAGCTCCTTGGCACGCGGCAGCTGGTCCTCGACGATCTGGTCGAGGAGCTTCCCGCGTACGGCGAGGTTGGCGTACCGGAAGGTGTGTTCCGGCACCCGGTCGTCCAGCAGGACGGCGAGACGGTCGGCCCACCCGACGAACGTGCCGTCGGGGCCCGGGTCGCCCACCCCTTCCGTGAAGCTGTCGCCGACCGCTGCGTAGGAGTTGAATACGCCGTTGTTGATGGGGTGATTGATGAAGGATGTCGACTCTGCGCTCACAAAGTCACATCTTTCACCTCTCTAAGTGACCTACGCCACCGTAGGGAGGGGTTGACGGAGCGTGAGATAAGCCACCGGTCAAGTTTCCGCCAAGCCGGAATAAGGACGGGGCCGCGCGCCGTCAGACCCTCCGCAGCCGGAACACCCCGGCGTCCAGGTCCCCTCGGAGGCCGGTGAGCAGCCCACGCCGCAACAGGACTCCGCCCCGGTAGGTCTCCCCCGTGTCCCGGCACTCGTAGAGCGCCGCCGGGTCGAGCCCGCGCAGCCGCAGCGGCGCCTGCTCCTCGCCGTACGACTGCGACGGCAGCCAGGCGAGGACCACGGCATGGTCGCCGAGCACGTACTGCACGGCGCTCAGGCCCCCGTCCCAGGGGCGCAGCCGGTACAGGTCGCCGAGTTGCACCAAGGGCCTGATCTCCTTGTACAGATCCACCCATTCGCGTGCTTCGGCGAGTTCGCCCTCGTCCCACCGGGTGAGGTCGCCGCCGATCCCGAGCACCCCGGCCATGGCGCTGACGAACCGGAAGCGCAGCGAGCTGACCCGGTCGTTGAGCTGGACGTTGGGGCTGTCGGTGACCCAGGCGGCCATCACGCGCGCGGGGTGCAGCTGACTGAAGCCGTGCTGGATGGCGAGCCGGTCCAGGGGGTCGGTGTTGTCGGAGATCCACACCTGGTCGGTCCTGGCGAGGATGCCGAGGTCGACGCGGCCCCCGCCGCCCGAGCAGGACTCGAAGGACACCGTGGGGTGCGCGGCCCGCAGCCGGTCGACGAGGTCGTAGAGGTGCTGCGGGTGGGCCCACCACAGCTCCGGCAGATCGGCGTCGCCCGGCCGCCCGGCATCGGTGAAGCTCCGGTTGAAGTCCCACTTCACATAGTCGATGGGCGCGCTGGAGAGCAGCCCGTCGAGCTGTTTCCACAGGTACGCGCGTACGTCCGCGCGCGTGAGATCGAGCACCAGCTGGTTGCGGAACTCGGTACGGGCACGGCCGGGTTGGTGCTGCACCCAGTCGGGGTGTGCGCGGTAGAGGTCGCTGTCGGGGTTGACCATCTCCGGCTCCACCCAGATCCCGAACCGCATGCCGAGCCGGTGCACCTCGTCGGCCAGGGGCCCCAGCCCTTCGGGGAAGCGGTCGGGGTTCGGCGTCCAGTCGCCGAGCCCCGTCCGGTCGTCGACGCGGCCGCCGAACCACGCGTCGTCGACGACGAACAGCTCGACGCCGAGGTCCGCGGCCCGGTGCGCGAGCGCCCGCTGCTGCTCCTCGGAGATGTCGAAGCCGGTGGCCTCCCAGGAGTTGTAGAGCACCGGACGGACCGTCCGCGCGTCCGGGATCACGTGCGCGCGCTGGTAGGCGTGCCAGGCCCGGCTCGCACCGCCGAAGCCCGCGCCGCTCCACAGACCGGCGAAGACGGGGGTGACGATCGCCGTGCCGGGCCGCAGGACGGTGACCCCGGCGTCGTCGTGGCCCATGCCGCCGGTGATCTGTACGGCGCCGTCGGGCAGTTGGCGCACGGTGATCCGCCAGGACCCCGACCAGGCGAGGGCGCAGCTGTAGACCTCGCCGCTCTCCTCGCTCGCGCCCTCCGCGTCGAGCGCGACCCAGGGCAGATGGGCGTGACCGGTGTGCCCGCGCCTGCTGCCGATGGTCTGCTCGCCGTACGTGAGGTCGCCGCGCGTCAGGCGTGACTCGGCACCCCACCGGCCGTGCAGCTGCGAGAGCCGCCAGCGCTCGCGGCGCGGCAGCGTCCAGGTCGCCGAGTCCGCGCGCAGCACTTCCAGCGGCCGGGTGCGGTGGTCCCCCTCGTGGGTGAGGATCACGAACCGCTCGACGACATCGCCGCGCAGCCGGTGGACGAGGCTGATCGCGAGGTGGTGCAGGGGGTCCTCGAAGTGCAGCTGGAGTTCCTCGTCGAGCGCGGCCGATGCGGTGTGGCGCCACTCGGTGCCGCGCACCCGCTCGTCGCGGACGGACAGCGCGGGCCGTACGAAGCGGCGGCCGCCCTCCACCGGATACTCCTCGCGCCCGTCGAGCCACGACTCGAAGCCGCGCTCCGGAGGCGGTGGCTCGGCGGCCAGGGCCTCGGCGTCGGCCAGGGCGATGCGTGCGCCCCAGTACAGGTGCACCAGCTCGTCGCGGTCCGTGAGCCGCAGGGCGTAGCTGCTGGTGGGGCCCGAGAGCAGCCAGGTGCGGCCGTCCGTACCGATCTCGATCATCAAGCCCCCACCGACCCGGTTCCACGGTCCGCGCCGGCACGCGCGCGTGGGCACATCCTGGTGGGCGCTTCGCCGCCGGGGCAACGCCCGCGCAGGGGTGATTGCCTCAGGAACCCATGTCGTATCGTCGGAAGACGCGTCCACCGGCGAGCCGCGCCGGCAGCAGAGTCCGAGGAGAGCCCGTGACCCAGCAGGTCCCGTCGACAGAGCCCGAGCTTGCCGGAGTGCGCAACTTCCGTGACGTGGGCGGGCTGCCGACCGTGGACGGCCGCCGCGTACGCCCCGGCAGGCTCTTCCGCAGTGGTCACCTGGCACACGCGACCGAGGCCGACGCCGTCTTCCTCGGCTCGCTGGGACTGCACACGATCTTCGACTTCCGCAACGCCGCCGACCAGCGCCTGGAGGGCCCCGACGTCGCGCTGCCCGGCGTGCGCAACGTGAACCTGCCGCTCACCGACCCGGCCGACGGCGCCGAGTTCTGGAAGATGGTCCGCGACGGCGAGCTGGACCAGCTGCGCTCGGTCCTCGCCGACGGCAAGGCCGCGGACCGCATGTCGTCCTCGTACCGCGCGATCATCAAGCAGCGCACCGCCGAGCACAGCCAGGTGCTGCACGCGCTCGCCGAGGACAGCGTGCCCGCCCTGATGCACTGCGCGGCGGGCAAGGACCGCGCGGGGCTCTCCATAGCCGTGACGCTGCTTGCCGTCGGCGTCGAGCGCGATGCCATCGAGGCGGACTACCTGGAGTCGAACGCGGCGCACCGGCGCTACCGCGTGCAGCGTGCCACCGACGCCCCCGGCGGGATGTCCCCCGAGGTCATGGAGCTGCTCAGCCCGCTCTTCGACGCCCGTGCCGAGTATCTGGCGGCGGCCTTCGCGACGATCGACGAGACCTGGGGCACCGTGGACGCCTACCTCGCCGACGGCCTCAAGGTGACCCCGGCGACCCGTGAGCGGCTCCGCGAGCGCCTGCTCGACTGACCGGGCTACTGGTTCTGCGCGCCCAGCTCGAACAGCAGGTAGATGAAGGCCGCGAAGATGTGGCCCACCGCCACATAGATGATCAGCCGGACCCAGAGCGCCCTCGGGAACTTCTCCTCCAGGCGCATCGCCTTCTTGGCGGGCTGTTCGGGCTGCTCGGCCTCGACAGGTTCCTGCGGTGCGGATTCCGTCATGTCGACTCTCCCTGAGTGGGGCCCCCGAGGCACAGCGCGGTGGCGGGGCTCTGCAGCAGTGTGTGGACGAAGAGGAGATCGGCGCCGTCCCGGTCGGCGGCGGCGATCCGGTGCGGGGTCAGCGAGTCGAAGTGCGCGCTGTCCCCGGGCCCGAGGAGGTGCGCGGTGTCCCCGAGGCGCAGCCGCAGCCGCCCGGTGAGGACGTACAGCCACTCCTCACCGGGGTGGACGCGCACGATGTCGCCCTGCGCCCCGTACGGGACGTGCACGCGCAGCGCCTGCATGCCCCGGCCGGGGGCGCCCGCCTGCCAGTAGGTCCAGCCGCCCGCGCGGGTCGGCTCCATGGCGGCCGCGCGCACGATCGAGTCCCGGTCGGCGACCGTCTCGCCGAGGAGCTCGGAGACCGTCGTACCGTAGATACGCGCGAGCGCGAGCAGCATGGGCAGCGAGGGCTGGCGCTGCCCGGTCTCCAGACGGGACAGATGGGCGGGCGAGAGTCCGGCGGTGCGGGCCGCGGCCTCCAGGGTGAGCGACGCGCGGCGGCGCAGCTCACGCAGCTGGGGCGCGACGGCGGGCAGTGCCTCGTCCGCCGGGGACGGCTCGGCGGGCGGCTCTCCGTCCGCGCGGGACGGCTCGGCGGGCCCCAGGGGCTCGGCTTGGCTCATGGTCCGATTGAGCCAGAGCCTTGCCTCTCGGGCAACTTTCTTGCCCGAGAGGCAAAATCCTCAGGAGTGCGCCGTCACGTCACCGGTTCGCGACCGCCTGCTTCACCAGTGTCTTGCCGAAGTCCCACATCAGACCGCCCCCGCTGTGCGCGTCGTCCATCACGGCGGTGAACGCCTCGACGAAGCGGTCCACCTCCGCCTCGCCGACGGTCAGCGGCGGGATCAGCTTGATCACCTCCAGGTGATCGCCGGACACCTGGGTGAGGATGCGGTGCTTCTGCAGCAGCGGTACGACCACCATCTGCGCGAAGAGCCCCTTGCGGGCGGCCTGGAGCATCGTCCAACGACCGCGCAGCTTCAGCGACTTGGGCCTGCCGAACTCGATGCCGACCATGAGCCCCCGGCCGCGCACCTCGCTCAGCAGCTCATAGCGCTCCACCAGGGCCGCGAGCCGCGTCTTGAGCAGCTCCCCGGTCACCCGGGCGTTCTCGACGACCTTCTCGTCCTCCATCACGGACAGGACGGCGAGTCCCGCCGCCATGGCCTGCGCGTTGGACCCGAAGCTCGCCGAGTGCACGAGCACCCGGTCCATCGAGGAGTAGACCTTCTTGAAGATCCAGTCCTTGCCGAGGGTCGCGCCGACCGGCACGTAGCCGCCCGACAGCGCCTTGGCGACACAGAGCAGATCGGGCTCGACGCCCTCCTCGTGCTGATAGGCGTAGAAGTCGCCGGTCCTGCCGAGGCCCGTCTGCACCTCGTCGGCGATCAGCAGCGCCTTGTGCTGGTGGAGCAGCTCCTGGGCGGCGCGCAGATAGCCGGGCGGCGTCTCGTGCACCCCCTTGCCCTGGATGGGCTCGACGATGAGAGCGGCGACGTCGCCCTTCTTCAGCTCCTTGCGCAGCGCGTCCAGGTCGCCGAGCGACACGGCGGTGTCGGGCAGCAGCGGCGCGAAGCCGTCGCGGAAGCCGCCCTCGCCGTTGACGGAGAGCGATCCGGTGGTCAGCCCGTGGAAGGCGTGCGCGCAGTAGAGCACCCTCGGCCTGCCGGTGGCGTACCGGGCGAACTTCAGCGCCGTCTCGACCGCTTCGGTGCCGCTGTTGCCGAAGAACACCCGGTCCAGGTGCGGGCTGTGCGTGAGCAGCCGCTCGGCGAGCAGCCCCGGCAGCGGCTGGCAGTCGAAGCGGGTGAGGTCGGCGAGCGAGGCGTCGAGGACGTCGTGCAGCGCCTTGCGTACGACGGGGTGGTGCCTGCCGAGGCCCATCACCCCGAAGCCCGCGAGCATGTCGAGGTAGTCGTTGCCGTCCGCGTCCCAGAAGTACGCGCCCTCGGCCCGCTCGTAGACCTTGTCGAAGCCGATGGTGTGCAGCATGCGCGGCAGTTGGTGGTTGAGGTGCCGCGCGTGCAGTTCGTACCGCTCGGCGCCCCGCTCGGCGAGGAGTCTGCCGAGGTCGAACTCCTTGGCACCGCGTTCCTCCGTGCCGAACTCCTTGGTCATGCGCTGTGCTCCTTGCCTGGACCCTGCTCCCCCGTGCTCTCCTTGGCCGCCAGTGTGGCGCTGATCCGCCCCGCGATCTCGACCGGCGTGAGCCCGAGGTCCGCGAGCACCTCGCCGCGCTTGGCGTGCGCGAGGAACTGCTCGGGGATCCCGAACCTCCGTACCGGTACGTCCACTTCGGCCTCGCCGAGCGCGAGCGCGACCGCGGCGCCGACACCGGCGGAGCGGCTGTTGTCCTCGACGACCGCCACGACGCGGTGGCGCGCGGCGAGCCCCGGCAGCTCCGCGTCGACCGGCTTGACCCAGCGCGGGTCCACCACGGTGCAGCGCAGACCGCCCGCCCCGAGCAGCTCGGCGGCCTGGAGGCAGACCGGCGCCATCACGCCGACGGCGACCAACAGCACGTCGGCGTCGTCCTCCTGGAGCAGGATGTCCATCCCGCCGAGCCGGTCGACGGCCGGGATCGCGGGTCCCACCGACTCCTTGGGGAAGCGGAGCAGGGTCGGCGCGTCGTCCACGGTGACCGCCTCCCGCAGCTGGAGCCGCAGTTGGTCGGCGTCGCGCGGCGCCGCGATCCGCAGGCCCGGTACGACCTGGAGGATCGACATGTCCCACATGCCGTTGTGCGAGGCGCCGTCGACGCCGGTCACACCGGCCCTGTCGAGGACGAAGGTCACGCCGCACTTGTGCAGCGCCACGTCCATCAGGAGCTGGTCGAAGGCCCGGTTGAGGAAGGTCGCGTAGACCGCGACCACGGGATGCAGGCCGCCCGTCGCCAGTCCGGCCGCCGACACCGCGGCGTGCTGCTCGGCGATGCCGACGTCCCACACGCGGTCCGGGTACGCCTCGGCGAACTTGGTCAGGCCGACGGGCCCCAGCATCGCCGCGGTGATGGCGACCACGTCGTCGCGTTCGGCACCGATGCGGACGATCTCGTCCCCGAACACCGAGGTCCAGGAGGGTCCGTTGGACGGCGCGAGCGGTTCGCAGGTGAGCGGGTCCATGACGCCGACGGTGTGGAAGCGGTCGGCCTCGTCCGCGAGCGCGGGCTCGTAGCCGCGCCCCTTCTCGGTCAGGCAGTGGATCAGGACGGGCCCGTGGAAGCGTTTCGCGCGTCGCAGCGCCGACTCGACGGCCCCGATGTCGTGCCCGTCGATCGGCCCGACGTACTTGAGCCCCAGGTCCTCGAACATGCCCTGCGGCGCGAAGGCGTCCTTGAAGCCCTTCTTGGCGCCGTGCAGCGATTCGTAGAGCGTGCGCCCGACCACGGGGGTGCGCTGGAGTATGTCCTTGCCCCAGGCGAGCACCTGCTCGTAGCTGTCCGTCGTACGGAGCGTGGCGAGGTGGTTGGCGAGGCCGCCGATGGTCGGGGCGTAGGAGCGCTCGTTGTCGTTGACGACGATGATCAGCGGCCGGTCCTTGGCGGCGGCGATGTTGTTCAGCGCCTCCCAGGCCATGCCGCCGGTCAGCGCGCCGTCGCCGATGACGGCGACGACGTGGCCGCGCTCGCCGAGCACCTGGCGCGCCTTGGCGAGGCCGTCGGCCCAGCCGAGCGCGGTGGAGGCGTGACTGTTCTCGACGATGTCGTGCTCGGACTCCTCGCGCGAGGGGTAACCGGAGAGGCCGCCCTTGCCGCGCAGCTTGGAGAAGTCCTGCCGCCCCGTCAGGAGCTTGTGCACGTAGCTCTGGTGGCCGGTGTCCCACACGAGCCGGTCGACCGGCGACTCGAAGACCCGGTGCAGGGCGATGGAGAGCTCCACCACGCCCAGGTTGGGTCCGAGGTGCCCGCCGGTCCTGGCGACCGCGTGCACCAGGAACTCCCGGATCTCCTCTGCCAGTTCGTCGAGCTCCGCCTCGGACAGCGCCTTCAGATCGCGCGGCCCCCGAATGGTGTCCAGAATGGTCATGCTCGGGCCCCCTCTCCGGTTGTTCTCAGCTCACGGTGACGTCGGGCACCCCTGACGGGATGCCGTCGTCCTCCATCTGCGCGGCGATCTTCATCGCCTCTTCGATGAGGGTCTCGACGATCTTCGACTCGGGAACGGTCTTGATGACCTCGCCCTTCACGAAGATCTGCCCCTTGCCATTGCCCGACGCGACCCCGAGGTCCGCCTCACGAGCCTCACCGGGACCGTTGACCACACACCCCATGACCGCCACCCGCAACGGCACCTCCATGCCGTCCAGACCCGCGGTCACCTCTTCGGCCAGCTTGTACACATCCACCTGCGCCCGCCCGCACGACGGACACGACACGATCTCCAGACGCCGCTGGCGGAGATTGAGGGACTCCAGGATCTGGATGCCGACCTTGACCTCTTCGGCGGGCGGCGCGGACAGCGAGACACGGATCGTGTCGCCGATGCCCTCGCTCAACAGCGCACCGAACGCCACCGCCGACTTGATCGTGCCCTGGAAGGCGGGACCCGCCTCCGTCACCCCCAGGTGCAACGGATAGTCACACGCCGCCGCCAACTGCCGGTAGGCATTCACCATCACCACCGGATCGTTGTGCTTCACCGAGATCTTGATGTCCCGGAAACCGTGCTCCTCGAAGAGCGACGCCTCCCAGAGCGCCGACTCCACCAGAGCCTCCGGCGTCGCCTTGCCGTACTTCTTCAACAACCGCGCGTCCAACGACCCCGCGTTGACCCCGATCCGAATCGGCGTCCCCGCCGCCGAAGCCGCCTTCGCGATCTCCTTGACCTTGTCGTCGAACTGCTTGATGTTCCCCGGATTCACCCGCACCGCCGCACACCCGGCATCAATCGCCGCGAACACGTACTTCGGCTGGAAGTGAATGTCCGCGATCACCGGGATCTGCGACTTCCGCGCGATCGTGGCCAACGCGTCCGCGTCATCCTGCGTCGGACACGCCACCCGCACGATCTGGCAGCCCGACGCGGTCAGCTCCGCGATCTGCTGCAGGGTCGCACCGATGTCCGACGTACGCGTCGTCGTCATCGACTGCACCGAGATCGGCGCACCGCCCCCCACGGCCACCGGTCCGACCTCGATGCGCCGCGAGACGCGGCGCTCCGAGACGGGTCGGACCGGCAGCTCGGGAAGCCCCAAAGAGACGGGCTCTCCGGAGGTCACGACGTCACCCGCGGTTTCCGGAGACCGTCTCGCGCGCCGCGCGGATGGACTCCTTCAGGGAGCCCATGGTGGCGAGGACGGCGGTCGGCTCGTAGCCGCAGTGGGCCATGCAGTTGGCGCAGCGCGGGTCCTTGCCGCGGCCGTACTTGCTCCAGTCGGTCTCCTCGATGAGCTCCTTGTACGTGGGGACGTACCCGTCGCTCATCAGGTAGCAGGGGCGCTGCCAGCCGAAGAGCGAGTAGTTCGGGATCGCCCACGCGGTGCACGGGAAGTCCGCCTTGCCCTCCAGGAAGTCCAGGAAGAGCGGCGAGTGGTTCAGGCGCCAGCGCCGCCTGTTGCCGCCCGCGAAGGCCTTCTTGAAGAGTTCACGGGTCTGCTCCACGCCCAGGAAGTGCTCCTGGTCCGGCGCCTTCTCGTAGGCGTAGGCGGGCGACAGCATCATCTCGTCGACCTCCAGCTCGTCATTGAGGTAGTTGAGGACCTCGATGATGTTCTGCGGAGTGTCGTTGCTGAAGAAGGTCGAGTTGGTGGTGACGCGGAAACCGCGCTTCTTGGCCTCCTTGATGGCCGCCACCGCCTCGTCGAACACGCCCTCCTTCGCGACGGATTCGTCGTGCCTCTCCCGCATTCCGTCGATGTGCACGGCGAACGCGAAGTACGGCGAAGGCGTGAACTTCTCCAGCTTCTTGCGCAGCAGCATCGCGTTGGTGCACAGGAAGACGTATTTCTTCTTCGCCACCAACTGCCGGACGATCTCGTCCATGTGAGGGTGCATCAGCGGTTCGCCACCGGCGATGGACACCATCGGCGCACCGGATTCGAGCACGGCACCCACGGCCTGGGCCACCGGCATGCGCTGCTTGAGCACCCCGGCGGGGTGCTGGATCTTGCCGCATCCCTCGCACGCGAGGTTGCATGCGAAGAGCGGCTCCAACTCCACAATCAGCGGGAACTTCTCCCGCTTGCGCAGCTTCTGTTCAAAGAGATACGTCGCGACCTTGATGGTCTGGCGCAGCGGCATGGCCATCTGGCTCACCTCCGAGGGAGCAAAGAAGAACGGTGCCATTCGAAAAATGCGGGAAGAACGGCACGGAGAACGCGGAAAGCCGATATTCCACCGCGCACCGTGCCGATGCGGACGAGTTCGTGCTGTGGGGCGTCCACGACCACCCGGACGGCGGCAACGGGCCGCCGTCCGGCGCGCATCGCGCTGTGCAGCGTCGCGGCGGACTCCATGTCCACCGCGATCGCGCCCGTGGCCAGCAGGTCCTCCCGCTCGTGGCCGCGGACGACGTGATCGGAGCCGGTCAGCGGGCCGGTGTGCACCGTGCGCCCCGGCACGGCCTTCACCAGTTCCTCGACGAGGAGGCCCGTGCCCTGGCACCGGATGCTGCCGCGCGCGTCCCTGGTCTCCTCGGCGACGACCAGGTCGCCGGGGTGCATGCCGGGGGCGAGCCCGGCGCAGAAGCCGGTCGCCAGGACGGCCGCTTCGCGCAGCGCCTCCGTGCCGAGCGCCTTGGTGACGGCGCTGTCGGCGTTCTTGGGACCCATGCCGGTGCGCAGCACGGTCGTGGCGCCCGGCGCGCCGCCGCGGTCGCCGGTGCGCAGGGCGAGGTGCTCGATGCCGAGCGCGCAGGCGATCAGCAGCGGCGGATGGCCCGGCGGCCGGGCCGGGGCCTCGGCCATCAGCTCCCCTTGCCGGAGCCGCCCGTGAACGGCTCGCCGTTGACGTACCTGCCGAGCGCGGTCAGCGGGAACACCTGCCGGTAGAGGTGGTAGTTGATGGAGAAGTCCCAGGGGAATCCGGTGCCGGTGAAGTACGGCTCGTCCCAGGAGCCGTCCTCGCGCTGCGTCTCGGCGAGCCAGGCGATGCCCCGCTCCACGGACTTGGCCTCGCGTTCACCGGCCGAGAGGAGCGCGAGCAGCGCCCACGCGGTCTGCGAGGCGCTCGACGTGCCGTGCCCGACCCAGCCCCGGTCGCGGTAGGAGCGCAGGTCCTCGCCCCAGCCGCCGTCGTCGTTCTGTACCGACTCCACCCAGCTCACGGCGCGGCGGATGGCGCGGTGCGAGGCGGGCAGCCCCGCCGTGACCAGGGCGGGCACCACCGACCCCGTACCGTAGATGTAGTTGACGCCCCAGCGGCCGAACCAGGCGCCGTTCTCCTCCTGTTCGGCGAGCAGCCACTCGATGCCGCGCCGGGTGCGCGGGTCGTGCGACCTGCCCTCGACGGCGAGCATCTCCACCACGTGCCCGGTGACGTCGGCGGACGGCGGGTCGATGACCTCGCCGAAGTCGCAGAACGGCAGCCGGTTGGGGAAGGCGCTGGTGTTGTCGACGTCGAAGGCGCCCCAGGCGCCGTTCTTCGACTGCATGCCGAGGTTCCAGCGCACCCCGCGCTCGATGGCGTTCTCCATGCGCGCCTTGTCCGGATGCTTGACCCGGCGCAGCGCGAGGGCGACCTCCGCGGTGTCGTCGATGTCGGGGTAGTTGTCGTTGTGGAACTCGAACGCCCAGCCGCCCGGGGTCAGTCCCGGTCTGCGCACCGACCAGTCCCCTGGACGGACGATCTGCTCGCCCAGCATCCAGTCCGCGGCCTTGACCAACTGCGGGTGGTCGGCGGGCACTCCGGCGTCCGCGAGCGCGATGGTCGCCAGGCAGGTGTCCCACACCGGCGACTGACACGCCTCGATCATCCGGGCGCCGTCGTCGCGCCACACCGCGAACCGGTCGAGCGAGTCGAGCCCGGCCTTCAGGACCGGGTGGTCCAGGTCGTAGCCGAGCAGGTGCAGGGCGATCACGGAGTAGACGGCGGGCGGCTGGATCCCGCCCCAGCAGCCGTCGTTCTCCTGCCGCTCGATGATCCAGCGCGCCGCGCTGTTCATCGCGGCCTTGCGCACCCGGCGCGGCGCGACCTTGTGGTAGACGTGCAGCGCCTTGTCGAGCCGCTGGAAGATCCCGTCCCAACTCGCCACCGGGGCCAGGGGCTTGACGGGGTTCGGGCGGCGCGCGTCGGCGTGCAGCTCGTCCAGGGCGAACGGCGCGGGGCGCACGGGCCGCTTGGCGGAGACGATCGTGAGCGGCACGATGGTCTGCCGCGCCCAGCAGCCGAAGTCGTAGATGTTGAGCGGGAACCACTTGGGGAAGTAGATGAGCTCCGGCGGGAGTTCGGGCAGGTCGTCCCATTTCCACCAGCCGAAGAGGGCCAGCCAGATGCGGGTGAAGACCCGGCTCGCGGCGATGCCGCCCTGCTCCCTGACCCACGCGGAAGCCTTCACCATGTGCGGCTCGTCGGGCCTGTCGCCTGCCAGGCGCAAGGCGACGTACGCCTCGACGGTGGTGGAGAGTTCGCCGGGCCCGCCGTAGAAGGTGGCCCAGGTGCCGTCGTCGCGCTGCTCGCCGCGGATGAAGAGCGCGGCGGCGCGCGTGGTCGGCTCGTCCCTGATCCCGAGGAACTGCCGCAGGAGGAGGTCCTCGGCGTCCATCGTCACATTGGTCTCGAGGTCGCCCTTCCACCAGCCCTGGGCGTCCTGTCGGGAGAGCAGGAAATCCGTGGAGCGTTGTATGGCGCGCGCGGCGGCGTCACGCGTGCCCGGCGTCGCGGCGGTCGTGTCGAGTGGCTGGCTGGCCGAGGCTGCGCGGGGCGTGGCCGCTCCGGTGCTTCCGTCGGTCGTCGCTGTCATGGCTTCCCCTTCGTGCAGTGCGGTGGCTACGTCTGCTGTGGGTCCGCCGTCGGCCGACGCGAAGCGCCGGCCGGCGACTGCGAGTCATATGCGGCCGATAATGATCATCTCTTTCGTACGACGACGAAGTCGGCGAGCGCGACGAGCTGCGCCCGCACCCGGTCCGGCATCTGGACGGTGTCAAGGGCCTCGATGGCGATGGTGTGCTGGCGCCGGGCCTCCTCGGCGGTCCACTCGCGCCCGCCGGCCTCGTCGATCAGGGCGGCGCGCGCGGCGAACTCCTCCTCGGAGAAGTTCTCGAAGTCACTGCTCTTGGCGTCGGCGGCGAGCAGCTCGCCGAGCCGCTCGGACGCGGGTCCGCCCGCGGCGAGGGCCGCGACGACCGGCAGCGACTTCTTTCGCTGGCGCAGGTCGCTCCACGTCTGCTTGCCGGTGGCCTCGGGGTCGCCCCAGATGCCGAGCAGGTCGTCCACTGCCTGGAAGGCGAGGCCGAGGTGGTAGCCGTACTTCTCCAGGGTGTCGGCAGTGCGGTCGTCCGCGCCGCCGAGGACGGCGCCGATGGAGACCGCGCAGGCGAGCAGGGCGCCGGTCTTGTTGCCCTCCATCTCCAGGCACTCCTCGACGGTGACCCGCTCGCGGTGCTCGTAGGAGATGTCCTGCGCCTGGCCGTCGATCAGCGCGCGCGTGGCGGTGGTGAGGCGGCGCGTGGCGCGGCCCGCCTCGACGGTGCCGATCTCCAGGAGGATCTCGTTGGCGAGCGCGAAGAGCGCGTCGCCGACGAGGATGGCCTGCGCGGGGCCGTGCACCTTCCACACGGTGTCGCGGTGGCGGCGCTGTTCGTCGCCGTCCATCAGATCGTCGTGCAGGAGCGAGAAGTTGTGCACGAGCTCGACGGCGACCGCGCCGGGCACGCCGACCTCGGGGGCCGCGCCCGCGGCCTCGGCGGAGAGCAGGGCGAGCGCGGGGCGCACCGCCTTGCCGCCGTCGCCGTCGGACGGGTTGCCCGCGGCGTCGATCCACCCGAAGTGGTAGGCGGCGACGGTGTCCATGGGCGGCGCGAGGCGGTCCACCGCGGCCCGCAGCACCGGGGTGGCCAGCGTCCTTCCGCGCTCGAGCAGTGAGGTCACGTCCACCGTGTCGGCAGCCGTTTCGGCCGAGGGCACAGTCGGCACAGTTTCTCCTCTTGGTCCGGTGCTGGTGTTCTGGGGACCTGACCCCAGAAGGTCGAGCTTCACGCCGCCGCCTCCTCGAATGCGAAGAGGTGATCACGGGGGCGGTCGAGAGTGGAGAGGGCGGCCTCGGCCGCGCTGATGCCGCTGCGTACGGCGCTCTCCATGGTCGCGGGCCAGCCGGTGGCGGTCCACGCGCCCGCGAGGTACAGACCGGGGGCCTTCGTACGGGCGCCGGGCCTGAGCCTGCCGACGCCGGGCGTCGGCGCGAACGTGGCGGTGCGCTCGCGGGTCACGAAGAAGTCCCGCACCTCGGCGCCGTGCGCGGCGGGCAGCAGCCGCTCCAGCTCCGGAAGATAGCGCTCTCGCAGCGCGGCGACGGGGGCGTCGATCTCGTCCTGCGCGGCCGACTGGGAGAGCGCCAGGTACTGCCCCGAGGCGAGGCCCGAGGCGTCGGTCCGGTCGAAGACCCACTGGATCGGCGAGCCGAGGGCGGCGAAGAACGGCCGCTTGAGGACCTTGCGGTCGTACACCACGTGGATGTTGAGGATCGGCGCGTTGTCGATGTCGAGCAGCCGGTCGGGCTCGTCGAGCGCGCCGTCCGGGAGCAGGTCGTGCGTCTCGTGCTGCGGCACGGCGAGCACGACGGTGTCGGCCTCGATGCGCTCGCCGGGAACCTCCACGCTCCAACCGCCGTTGTCCGTACGGGAGATGGAGGTGACTCGTGTCTTCAGTTCGGTACGGACTCCCGCGGCGTCGAGCGCCTTGCGGGCGAGTCCGTCGTGCAGATCACCGAGGGGCACCCTGGCCCAGCCGATGTCGGCGGCGCCGGGGTCGGAGAGCAGCCCGGTCTTGAAGACCATCGCGGCGAGCCCGAGCGAGGCGTCGCCCGCGACGGCGTTGAGGGTCGCGACGCCCACCAGGTCCCAGAGGGCCTCGATGGCGCGCGCGGACTGGCCGTGCGCGGCCAGCCAGCTGCCGAAGTCCTGGCCGTCGAGCACGGGATCGGCCGGATCCAGTCCCTTGAGGGCGAGCGCCGCGCGTCCCACCTTGGCGCGCTCGGCGACCGACAGGTGCGGGTAGGTGGCGAGGCTCGCCGCCAGGTGCAGCGGCACGGGCAGCGCGGTGCGGCGCAGGCGTCCGAGCCGGTTGCGGTCGGCGTCGAGCACCGGCACGTCGAGTCGTTCCTGCACGGGTGCGAGGTGCGCGCCGCCGACGCGGTCGAGGAACCACCGGTAGGCCGTGCAGCAGCGCAGATAGACGTGCTGGCCGTTGTCGACGGTCAGTTCGCCGCGCCGGAAGGAGAAGGCGAGTCCGCCGAGCCGGGGCCTGCCTTCGAGCAGCGTCACGCGCAGTCCCGCGTCGGCGAGCGAGAGGGCCGCCGTGACACCGGCGAGCCCGCCGCCGACCACTACGGCGGCCGCCCCTCCAGGGCGGCCTCCGGCGTCCGCGTCCAGCCCGTCGGGCCGCATGTTCTCGCTGTTCACGCACCCTCCTTTTCAGCCGTTGCAGTCTGGGACGCGACCATGGAGCGGAGGGTTGCCCGCCGCTTCGCGGTGCCGGTCCCAGCCGCCCCACGCACGCCCAGGAGGCCCATCACGCGCGCCTCCTGACGGTCCCTCGTGAGACGCTCCGCGCGTCGAGGCCGGACAGGCCGCGCACGGCGACGTACGCCTTCTCGCGGCCCGGCAGCGAGACGCGGCCGCGCAGGACCGCCTCCGGTTCGCGCTCGATGCGGTCGAGCAGGCGCCGGTAGATGCCCGCCATGGCCGCCACACAGGCACCACTGCGCCGGTCCAGCATCGGCAGGAGTCGGTATCCCTCGGCGAAGAGGGCCCGCGCGCGCCGGACCTCGAAGTGCACGAGCCCCGCGAAGTCGGATCCGGCGGGCGGCTCGGAGCCCGAGAACCCGGCGGAGCAGCCGAACTTGGCGAGGTCCTCGGCGGGCAGGTACGTCCGTCCGTCCTCGGCGTCCTCGCGAACGTCACGGAGGATGTTGGTCAGTTGGAGCGCGAGGCCGAGCGTGTCGGCATACTCCGGCGCGCGCTCGGCATGGAGCGCCCCCCGTTCGGTACCGAACACGCCCAGCGAGAGCCGTCCGATGGCACCGGCCACGCAGCGGCAGTAGACCTTCAGGTCGTCCCACGTCTCGTACGTCTCGCCGCGCACGTCCATCAGGACGCCGTCGATCAGCTCGTCGAGGCCGCCCAGCGGGATGGGGAAGTGGGTCGCGGCGTGCGCCAGGGCGACCGCCACCGGGTCGGTGTCGTCCTCCTCCACCTTGCCCTCGCGGATCCGGGCGAGCAGCGCCCGGGTGTCGTCGAGCCGGTCCGCCTTGACGTCCGGCGCGAGCGCGCCGTCGCCGATGTCGTCCACGCGCCGCGAGAGCGCGTAGAGCGCGGACATGGCGCGCCGCTTGGGCGTCGGCAGCAGCCTGATGCCGTACGCGAAATTCCGGGCCTGCTGTCCGGTCACGGCCTCGCAGTAGCTGTACGCGGCGAGTACCGGTGCGGACATCTGCGGATCTGACTCCACGGTCCGGCTCACCCCTCTCCTCGCAGAACCGCCCCGGCCGCGCGCAGCAATCGGGGCTTGGTGGGCTTGGGTGGTCCTGGAAGCACGTCGTATCCGACGGCGGCGATCGACTGGACCGCCGCCGTCCCCCCTGCCACGAACCCCGCAAGCAGCAGCTTGAGCCTGCCGTGGACGCTACCCACCAGGGGGGTGCCTTCATTCAGCAGGCGGCGGGCGCGTTCCGCTTCGAATGCGACCAGGGCGCGCACCGACGCGCCTGCGCTCGGAGCGGCCAGGTCGCGCTCCTGGACGTGGAAGCGCTTCATGTCCTCGGCCGGCAGGTAAACACGGTCACGCCTGAGGTCCTCACTGACGTCCTGGAGGTGCTCGACGATCTGCAGTGCGGTGCAGACGGCGTCGGAGCGACGGATGCGTTCGGGGGTGGCCGTGCCGGTGATGGCGAGGACCAGCCGGCCGACGGGATTGGCGGAGAGCTCGCAGTACGCGAGGAGGTCGTCGTACGTCTCGTAGCGCCTGACGAGCTGGTCCTGGCGGTTGGCCTCGATCAGGCCGAGGAACGGCTCGGGGGTGAGGCCGCGGCGGCGCACGGTGGGCTGGAGCGCGCGCAGCAGCGGATGGTGCGGGGTGCCGTCGAAGACCCGGTGCAGATCGGCCTCGAAGGCGTCGAGGAAGGCGATCCTGTCGTCCGCGGCCGCCGGGTCGACGCCGAGGTAGCGGGCGTCCGCGCCGCCGGGGGCCAGGTCGCCGTCGCCGATGTCGTCGACGAGGCGGGCGTAGCCGTACACGGCCATGAGGTCGTCGCGCCAGGCCCTGGGCAGGAAGAAGGGTGCCACGGGGAAGTTCTCGTCCGCGGCCTTGTCGAGGACGGCGGATGCATCGCGGAGCTGGAGATCATCCGTAGCCATTGCCGTCACATCTCCCGTTCTACACTGCCGACCCAATACATCCTATTTCGGACACGCCGCCCAGCCCTCCCCAAGGCGGACCATGCCTGGGACCGGGGCGCCGCGCCATATCGCCCTACTTGCCACGAATCAGCACCGGTACAGCTTACGTTGTACAACCCAGCGCGCCTCGTCGGGGTGTTCCGCACGTCACAAGAACACACCGATTGGCGTCAATCTTCCCTGAACTCAAGTGAGTTGAGGGAACTCTGGGACTGCCGCCGACCAGCAGAACGGCGGGGCCCCACCGGACTGCTCCCGGTGGGGCCCCGCCGCCGAACGAGTGGGCGCCGCGTGGCGCGATCGGGCTACTTGCCCGTGAACTTCTCGTACTCCTTGATGACCTCGTCGGTCGGTCCGTCCATGCGCAGCTCGCCGCGTTCCAGCCAGAGCACCCGGTCGCAGGTGTCGCGGATGGACTTGTTGTTGTGGCTGACCAGGAAGACCGTGCCGGCCTCCTTGCGGAGCTCGCGGATGCGGGCCTCGGAGCGCTTTTGGAACTTGCGGTCGCCGGTGGCGAGGGCCTCGTCGATCATGAGGACGTCGTGGTCCTTGGCCGCCGCGATGGAGAAGCGGAGGCGCGCCGCCATGCCGGAGGAGTAGGTGCGCATCGGCAGGGTGATGAAGTCGCCCTTCTCGTTGATGCCCGAGAAGTCGACGATCTCCTGGTAGCGCGCCTTGATCTGCTCGCGGGACATGCCCATCGCGAGCCCGCCGAGGATGACGTTGCGCTCGCCGGTCAGGTCGTTCATCAGGGCCGCGTTCACGCCGAGGAGCGAGGGCTGGCCGTCGGTGTAGACCTTGCCCTGCTCGGCGGGGAGCAGACCCGCGATGGCGCGCAGCAGCGTGGACTTGCCGGAGCCGTTCGAGCCGATCAGGCCGATGGCCTCGCCCCGGTAGGCGGTGAAGCTGACGCCGCGCACGGCGTGCACCTTGCGCACGCCCCGCTCCTCGCCGCGCTTGAGCATGCGGCTGAGGGCCGAGGTGGCGCTGCCCTTGCCGGTCTTCGCGCCGTTGACGCGGTAGACGATGTGCAGCTCGTCGGCGATGACGGTCGGGATGTGGCCCTTGCCCGCGTTGCGGTCGGCCACGTCGGTCGTGTCGTTCTTGTCGTCAGCCACGGCCGTAACGCTCCTCAGCCTTCCAGAAGTACACGAAACCGACCGCGCCGAGCAGGACCGCCCAGCCCACGGCGAAGATCCACACGTGGGGCGGCAGGTACGAGGATCCGTAGTCGTCGATCATGGCGAAGCGGATCAGGTCCATGTAGATGGAGGCCGGGTTCCACTGGAGGACGTCCCCGACCCACCCGGGCACGTCCTCCTTGTCCGCGAGCATCGCGGGGATGCTGAACATGACGCCCGACGCGTACATCCAGGTCCGCATCACGAACGGCATCAGCTGCGCGAGGTCGGGCGTCTTGCTGCCCATCCTGGCGAAGATCAGCGCGAGGCCCATGTTGAAGACGAACTGGAGGGCGAGCGCGGGCAGCACGAGCAGCCAGGACCAGGTCGGGAAGATGCCGAACCCGACCATGATCAGCACGAGCACGATCATCGAGAAGAGCAGCTGCTGGAGCTGCTGGAGCGCGAAGGAGATCGGCAGCGAGGCGCGCGGGAAGTGCAGCGCCCGCACCAGGCCGAGGTTGCCGGAGATCGCCCGCACGCCCGCCATGACCGAGCTCTGGGTGAACGTGAAGACGAACACGCCCGTCACCAGGAACGGCACGTAGATCTCGTGCGGGATGCCCTTCCTGGCACCGAGCAGGAGTCCGAAGATGAAGAAGTAGACCGCCGCGTTCAGCAGGGGCGTCGCCACCTGCCACAGCTGGCCCAGCTTGGCCTGGCTGTACTGGGCGGTCAGCTTCGCCTGGGAGAAGGCGAGGATGAAGTGACGCCGTCCCCAGAGCTGGCGGACGTACTCGAAAAGTCCGGGCCGTGCGCCGCTGACGGTCAGACCGTACTTGGCGGCGAGTTCGGCCCGGGAGAGCCCGTCATCGGGCGACGGAGTCGACGGTGATGATGTCACCGCGACCCCGCCGTCATGCGTTGTCTCACTCACGAGTGGAAACTTTCGTCTTCAGAAGCGCAGCCGGTCGGGCGTAGGCGTGGGCCAGGGACCGGGGTATGGCCCAGATGCTCTCAGACCCGAGCTTGTCAGATGACGGGAGGGCGGCCCAGTCGGGTCAGCCGCCACACCGTACGCCACTTCATGGGACGCCGAGGTCCGCAGGGCGTGGTCCAGCCCTCCTTGAAACCGCCGAACCAGGCCTTGAGCGCGGGCCGCGAGGGGCGCCGGGCCAGGGTGAGGAGCAGCCAGACCCCGAGGTAGACGGGGACGAGCAGCGCGGGGAGGTTGCGGCGGGCCAGCCAGACGCGGTTGCGGGCGACCATCCGGTGGTAGACCGCGTGCCGCGAGGGGGCGGTCGTCGGGTGGAACAGCACCATGTCGGCGCGGTAGTCGATCATCCAGCCCGCGTCGAGCGCACGCCAGGCGAGGTCGGTCTCCTCGTGGGCGTAGAAGAACTCGTCGGGCAGCCCGCCGACCTGCTCGGTGACCTTCGTGCGCACGGCGTTGGCGCCGCCGAGGAAGGTCGTCACGCGCGAGGAGCGCATCGGGTCCGCGGCGCGCAGGCGCGGCACGTGGCGGCGCTGGGTCTCCCCCGTGTCCGGGTCGGCGATGCGGAAGCTGATGATGCCGAGCTCCGGGTCGGCGGCGAAGGCCTCGCGGCACAGCTGGGCCGTGTCCATGTTCGCGAGCAGGCCGTCGTCGTCCAGGAAGAGCAGGATGTCGACGTCGGTGCCGCCGGGGCCGAAGGCCTCGATGCCGACGTTGCGCCCGCCGGGGATGCCGAGGTTCTCGGGCAGCTCCACGGTGCGTACGCCCGCGGGGACGTCCGGCACGGGGGCGCCGTTGCCGACCACGACCACCTCGACCGGGTCGCCGTCCTGCTTGGCGACCGAGTCGAGGAGGGCGCGCAGCTCCTGCGGCCGGTTGCCCATCGTGATGATGACGGCGCCGACCTTCAGCTTCTGTGCCGGGGTGCTCACTTCAACCTGCTCGATACGAGGATGGACACGAGGTGGAGCAGGGTCTGCAGCAGCGCGATGCCCGCGAGCACCGCGACGCCGAGGCGCGAGAAGAACAGGTCACCGCGGACCTGGTCGACGATCGCCAGACCCAGGATCAGCAGGGACGCCTCGACCCCGAGGATGAGGCGGTGGAACTTCAGCGCGGCGGCGGCCCTGCGGGCCAGCGCCATGCCGGACGAGCGCGGCTCGGACGCCGCCTCCTTGACCGGCTCCTTGCCGGTCTGGTGGCGGGCGACGCCGACCAGGTCCGTCTCCGCCTTGATCAGGATCGCGCCGAGTGCGGCGAGCGTGCCGAGGAAGGCCCACAGCCAGTCGATGCGCCCCGAGCCCCACAGGTCGGCCGCGCGCAGACCGAAGCCGACCAGGACGGCGGCGTCGCACAGGTAGGCGGCGACCCGGTCCAGGTAGACGCCCGCCATCGAGTACTGCTTCTTCCAGCGGGCGATCTCGCCGTCGACGCAGTCGAGCAGCAGGTACAGCTGGACCGCGAGCACGCCGAGCACGGCGCCCGTGATCCCCGGCACGAGGAGGGCGGGGGCGGCGAGGGCGCCGGCGACGGTCATCACGTAGGTCAGCTGGTTGGGCGTGACCTTCGTGTTCACCAGGTGCCGGTCGATGCGCAGGGAGACCTCGCGCATGTAGAGCCGGCCGGCCCAGTGTTCGCCGCTCCGTCGGTCCTTCACCCCCGGGGGGTGAACAACCGGGCGGAGCTCAGCTACCGATGGCTTTTGCATAGTCGGCGTATGCGTCCCTGATCTGGTCGGTGGACAGGTCGAGGTGTTCGAGGATCGTGTAGCGGCCCGGCCTGGTCTGCGGAGCGAACTCCACGACCTTCACGAACTCGTCCACGGTGAATCCGATCTCCTCCGGCAGCACCGGCAGGCCGTGGCGGCGCAGCACCTGGGCCATGAACCCCGACTCCTCGCGGGCACCGCGCAGGTGCATCGCGAAGGCCGCGCCGAGGCCGCACTGCTCGCCGTGGCTCGCGGCGCGCTTGGGGAAGAGGAGGTCGAAGGCGTGGTTGATCTCGTGGCAGGCGCCGGACGCCGGACGGGAGTCACCCGAGACCGACATCGCGATGCCCGTGAGGACCAGACCCTCGGCGAGGACCTGCAAGAAGGCGTCGTCGCCGACGCCGCCGGGGTGGCGGAGCACGGCCTCGCCCGCCTGGCGGGCCATCGCGGCCGCGAGACCGTCGATGTCCTCGCCGCGCTCGCGCGCCGCGAGCTCCCAGTCCGCGATCGCGGAGATGTTGGACAGGGCGTCACCGATGCCCGAGCGGACGAAGCGGACCGGCGCCTCACGGATGACGTCGAGGTCGATGACGACCGCTATCGGGTTGGGCACGCCGTACGAACCGCGGCCCGCGTCGTTGTCGAGGGTCGCGACGGGCGAGCAGAGGCCGTCGTGCGACAGGTTCGTCGCGACGGCGACCAGCGGCAGGCCGACGCGCGCCGCGGCGAACTTGGCGCAGTCGATGATCTTGCCGCCACCGAGGCCGACGACGGCGTCGTAGCGGCCCTTCTTCATGGCGTCGGCGAGCTTGATGGCGTCATCGAGGGTGCCGCCGCCCACCTCGAACCACTCGGCGCCGGGCAGCGACGACATCAGGCGCTCCCGCAGGACCGCGCCGGAGCCGCCGCTGATGGCGATGGCGAGCTTGCCGGTCGACGAGCAGATCCGCTGGTCGGCGAGGACACCGGCCAGGTCGTTGAGCGCCCCCGGCCGGATGTCGACGACGACCGGCGAGGGGATGAGCCTCGTCAGTACTGGCACGCGATCTCCCGGCCCTTGGCGAGGTCCTCGTGGTTGTCGATCTCGACCCACTTGACGTCGCCGATCGGCGCCACATCGATCTTGAAGCCGCGGTTCACGAGCTCCTGGTAGCCGTCCTCGTAGTAGAGGTCGGGGTCGCGCTCGAAGGTGGTCTTCAGCGCGTCGGCGAGCTCGTCGGCCGCCTCGCCCTCGATGAGGGTGACGCCGATGTACTCACCGGTGGCCGTCGCCGGGTCCATGAGCTTGGTGATCTTCTGGACGCCCTTGGCGGGGTCCACGATGACCTTCATCTCCTCGTCGGCGAGGTTCTTCACCGTGTCGAGGGCGAGGATGATCTTCTTGCCGTCGCCGCGGGCGGCGAGCAGCGTCTTCTCGACGGAGACCGGGTGCACGGTGTCGCCGTTGGCGAGGATCACCGAGTGCTTGATCGCGTCACGGCCGCACCACAGGGAGTAGGCGTTGTTCCACTCCTCGGCCTTGTCGTTGTCGATCAGGGTCAGCTTGACGCCGTACTTGGCCTCGAGCGCCGCCTTGCGGTCGTAGACCGCCTCCTTGCGGTACCCGACGATGATCGCGACCTCGGTCAGGCCGATCTCGGCGAAGTTCTTCAGGGTGAGGTCGAGGACGGCCAGCTCGTTCTCGGTTCCCTCGCCCACGACGGGCACCAGCGCCTTCGGCAGCGTTTCGGTGTAGGGGCGCAGACGCCGGCCGGCGCCGGCGGCCAGGACGAGGCCGATCATGCGGGTTCTCCTTCATCGTGTACGGCGGGTGCTCCGGAAGAGACCCAGAAGCGGATGCTCTCGACGAGCACCACGAGTGCCACGGCCACGGCGAGTGCCGTGAGCGCGACGGTGAAATCTGTGGTGGGCAGCAGGGCGGCGGCGAGCGCGACCACGAGGGTCCTGCCTTCTTGGCCGCCGATGGCCCGCACCAGCCAGCGCGGGGGCGCGCCGGTGCCGCCCTTGATGCGGTACACCGTGTCGTAGTGATGGTAGGCGACCGCGGCCACCAGCCCGAAAGCCGCGGGCAGCGCTCCGTTCACATCGGCTTTGGCCGCCAGTACCAGGACCGTGCCGTACTCGGCCGCGCGGAAGAACGGCGGAACCAGCCAGTCCAGGGGGGCCTTGAGGGAGCGCGAGAGCGCGAGGCCGGAGGTGATGACGTACACGACGGCGGCGACGACCACCCACGGGCTGCCGTAGGAGGTGAAGGCGGCCACCGCGACGAGGGCGGCGCCGCCGACGAAGGCGGTGACGGGCGCGGGCAGCGGCAGGCGGCCCCGCTTGAGCGCGGCGAACGCCGACGCCAGCGGGCCGTTGTCGGCGAGCTCGCCGAGGGCCAGCGCGGCACGGTCGGTGCGGGTCGCCTTGCGGGTCAGGGAGCGCAGGACGCGTCCCGCCGTGGTGTAGCAGGCGGCGAGCGCGCAGCCGATGATCAGGACGACGAGCGTGACGCGCGGGGTGGTGACCGCGGTGAGCACCGCGATCATCGCCCAGCGTTCGCCGATCGGCAGCACTATCATCCGGCGCACCCAGACCGTCCACCCGACGCTGTCGAGCTTGTCCGAGAGGGCGGCGGTGGGGCTGGTGTTGGCGGTGGCGTCGTGGTTCGCCTCGTTGAAGGAGAAGTCCACGACGTGCCGACAGGTCTGCAGGACCATCGCCCCGAGCGCGAGCGCCCACACGTCGTCGCCGCCGCGGGCCGCGCCGAGCGCGAGACCCGCGTAGTAGGCGTACTCCTTGGCGCGGTCGAACGTCGCGTCCAGCCAGGCGCCGAGCGTCGAGTACTGCAGGGAGTAGCGGGCGAGCTGTCCGTCCGTGCAGTCAAGGACGAAGGAGAAGAGGAGCAGCAGTCCCGCCGCGACGAAGCCGCCGCGGGTGCCGGTCGCCGCGCAGCCCGCCGCGATCAGGGCGGTGAGCAGCGAGGCCGTGGTGACCTGGTTCGGGGTCAGGCCCCGGCGGGCGCACCAGCGCGCGATGTAGCGGGAGTACGGGGAGATGCAGTACGTCGTGAAGAAGCCGTCCCGCGACTTGACCGCGGTCCGCAGGCGGACGGCCTCGTCGTCGACGGCGGCGACGGCCTGCCGCGCCTCGTTGCGGGTCTGCGGGTCGCTGGGCACGGTGGCGACGAGGGTGCCGAGCTCGGGGCGGTGCACGTCGGTGTCGGCCGACTCCAGCGCCGAGGCGACGAGGTCGGGGAGCGCGTCGAGCGTCACGACGCCGCCGGTGGTGCCCGCCGTGGTGCGCAGGGCGCTCGTCAGTTCCTTGCGGGCCTCGGGCTTGGCCGTGACGGCGCCGGGCACCGCCGCGGTGGCGAAGCGGGGGTCGGTGAGACCGAGGCGCAGGGCGTGGACGTGGCCGACGAAGCGCGCGTCGACGACCGCGACCCGCTGGTCGGCGGGGACCGCCGCGAGCAGCGTCTGCGCGTCCGCCGCGTCCGAGGCGACCCGCACGTCGAAGCCGAGGGACCGCAGATCACCTTCGAGCGGCGACCCGGGGACCGGCTGTCCGGTGAGGATGGCGGTCGACAGACGAACTCACTCCTTGAATCCCGGCGCGGCTCGCGCCGGGCGCATGCGTGAAGGGGGGTGCCCCTGGCCATGGCTGGCCTGGCGGCATGTCGGCAGAGGCTATCGGATGCTGGGAAGCGGGAATTCACCACCCGTTCACGGCGCGATCAACGCGACCTGCCAGGGCCTCGGCGTTCGCGATCATCATGGTCGATCGGGGGCCGCCCCCACAAACCGCGCCCGTCTTGCCCGCATAGCGTTCGCTTAGGGTGGGCGCCCATGACATGGCTGATCACAGGCGGAGCAGGATATATCGGGGCACATGTGGTGCGGGTGATGGCCGCCGCCGGGGAGGACGTCGTCGTACTGGACGACATTTCCTCAGGGGTGCCGCAGCGGCTGCCGGAGGACGTGCCGCTCGTCAAGGGCTCGTCGCTCGACGCGGACCTGCTGCGCCGGGTCCTGGCCGAACACGGCGTGACGGGCATCGTGCACCTGGCCGCCCGCAAGCAGGTCGGGGAGTCGGTGGAGCAGCCGCTGCGCTACTACCGGGAGAACCTGGGCGGCCTGACGACGCTGCTCGAGGCGGCGGCCGAGGCGGGTGTGCGGCGGTTCGTGTTCTCCTCGTCGGCGGCGGTGTACGGCAACCCGCCGGACGTGGACCTGGTCTCCGAGGACACCCCGTGCGTTCCGGTGAGCCCCTACGGCGAGACGAAGCTCGCCGGTGAGTGGCTGGTGCGGGCGGCCGGGCGGGCGCACGGCATGGCGACCGTGTGCCTGCGCTACTTCAACGTGGCGGGCGCGGCGAGCCCCGAGCTCGCGGACACCGGTGTCTACAACGTGATCCCGATGGTCTTCGACCGGCTGACCCGCGACGAGTCGCCGCGGATCTTCGGCGACACCCATCCGACCCCGGACGGCACCTGCGTGCGGGACTACATCCACGTGTCCGACCTCGCGGAGGCCCATCTGGCGGCGGCCCGTCGGCTCGCGGGCGCCGACGGGGGCGATCTGACGGTGAACATCGGCAGGGGCGAGGGCGTTTCCGTACGCGAACTGGTGACCCTCATCGGCGAGGTGAGCGGCGACCGCCGTCCCGCCGTGGTGGAGCCGCTGCGCGCCGGGGACTCCCCGCGCGCCGTCGCCGACGCCTCGCTCGCCGCGCGCGAACTGGGCTGGACCGCCCGGCGCGGGGTGCGCGAGATGGTCGAGTCGGCGTGGGCCGGATGGTGTCTGCACCACCCGGGAGCCCCTCGCGCGTGATCGTCGCGGAGCCCTGACCTGCACCCCTTCCCCTACCGGCAATCGTTGCCATTTTCGCAGGTCAGGGCACATGACAACGGTGTTCAGTGCAGCGTTGCGCGATACCCCCCACCCGTAGTTCACTGTCGTCTCGCGACCAACGGACAGCAGACCGATGACCGACGCGGGAGGGCGGCTCCATGGGGGCTGGGCACGATCACGGACACACACACGGGGCACCGACGACGGGGACGGCGGCCAACGCCTACAAGGGGCGGCTGCGCATAGCGCTCACCATCACGATCATCGTGATGTTCGCCCAGATCATCGGCGGCCTCATGGCCGATTCGCTCGCGCTCATCGCGGACTCGGCGCACATGGCGACGGACGCGCTCGGGCTCGGCATGGCCCTGCTCGCGATTCACTTCGCGAACAGACCGCCCACCGCGAACCGCACCTTCGGCTACGCGCGCGCCGAGATCCTCGCCGCGCTCGCCAACTGTCTGCTGCTGCTCGGCGTCGGCGGCTACGTGCTCTACGAGGCGGTCGAGCGGTTCATCACGCCCGCGCAGACGGAGGGCGGCCTCGCCGTGTTCTTCGGCGTCTTCGGACTCGTGGCGAACATGATCTCGCTGTCGCTGCTGATGCGCGGCCAGAAGGACAGCCTCAACGTGCGCGGCGCCTTCCTCGAGGTCCTCGCGGACACCCTGGGCTCGCTGACGGTGATCATCGCGGCGAGCGTCATCATGCTCACCGGCTGGCAGGCCGCCGACCCGATCGCCTCGCTCGTCATCGGCTTCATGATCGTCCCGCGTACGGTGAAGCTGCTCAAGGAGACGCTGAACGTGCTGCTCGAATCGGCGCCCAAGGACGTCGACATGGGTGAGGTGCGGGCCCACATGCTCGACCTGCCCGGCGTCGAGGACGTCCACGACCTGCACGCCTGGACGATCACCTCGGGCATGCCCGTGCTCTCCGCGCACGTGGTCGTCAGCTCCGACGCGCTCGACGCGATCGGCCACGAGAAGATGCTGCACGAGTTGCAGGGCTGCCTCGGCGACCACTTCGACCTGGAGCACTGCACCTTCCAGCTGGAGCCGAGCGGCCACGCGGAACACGAGGCGAAGCTCTGCCACTGACGGGCTCCCTCGGCGGACCTCCGCGCGCCCCCTGACAGTGCGGAATTCCCTTCACGCCCCCGTGCTCTTGTGGGACAGTCGACGGAGAGTTCACAAACGCACTTGCTCCGGGGGAAGGCAGTGTCACATCCACAACCTCCTGCCCCGCCCGGTCCGCCGCGGCCGGGGCACGATCCCGATTCCTTGGGCCGCCCGCGGCCGTTCTGGCAGATCGCCACCGCCGTCATCGGCGCTCTCGGGGCGGTCGCCGCGGCCGTCATCGGCGTCAAGCTCTCCGACAGCGGCGGCGGTCCCGGCCCGACCGCCGCGCCGCCGACCACATCGCCCGAACACCGGGCCAAACCGGCCCAGCCCTGGAAGCCCGGCAACGAGTTCTTCCTCAACGTGCCCGCCCAGCCCTACGACCTGGACAGCCCGTGGGCGCACGCCGACGCCCGGGTCTCGGGCTCGGACGTGCAGGTCGTCGGAAGCGACCGGGACACCCTCGCGGTGATGAACGGCGCGACGATGGCCGTCATCACCGCGAGCGGCAAACCGACGGTCGAGGAGTGCCGCAAGCGCGTCTCCGACACGGAGATGAGGACGGCCACCATCGAGATCGGCCAGTCCTACTGCTTCAGGACGACCGAGGACAACACCGTGGTGATGCAGGTCAAACGCCTGCAGAACGACGCGAACGGGGTGCGGCAGGTCGTGGTGGAGAACAGCTTCGCCGACGGGTAGCCATGTGACGCCGCCACGGGCTCTGTCACCGACGGTGTTACAGTGGCCAGAGTTCTTGAGTTCCCGAGGAGGTGGGTTGATGACTGTCGTGGCTTGCGCTGCTCTGCGCGGCGACACGTGCATCCCCACTTTCCGGGCGCACGTCTGACCTTCGTACGCAGTCGTACGTCAGGTCCGCGCGTCCTTCACTCAAGGATTTCCCGTTGACTGACAACACGTCCATCACCCACGCCTTCTTCGCCCTGCACCACGGCCTGCCTCGGCAGGGCCCGGGCTCCGACGCCACCACCCGGCGGCTGCTCTCCCTCGCGGGGGCGCTGCCCGAGCGTCCGCGCGTGCTCGACCTGGGCTGCGGTCCTGGCCGTGCCGCGCTGCTGCTCGCCGCCGAGGCCGGTGCCGAGGTGACCGCCGTCGATCTGCACGAGCCGTTCCTCGACGAACTCCGCGCGTCCGCCGAGGCGCGCGGGCTCACCGGATCGATCACCGCCGTCAACGCCGACATGACCGAACTCCCCCATCCGGACGGTTCGTTCGACCTGATCTGGGCGGAGAGCTCGGCCTACGCCGTCGGCTTCGACACCGCCCTGCGCGCCTGGCGCCGACTGCTCGCCCCCGGTGGGGCGCTCGTCCTCACCGAGTGCGAGTGGACGACCGCCGAGCCGTCCGCCGCCGCGCGCGCGTTCTGGGACCAGCACTACCCGCTGCGTACGGGCGAGGAGAACCTCAGGGCCGCCACCGGTGCCGGTTACTCCGTGCTCGGCGTGCACGCGCAGCCCGAGTCCGACTGGGACGAGTACTACGGGCCGCTGGGCGCCCGCGCCGACGCCGCCGCCCCGCAGAGCCCGGGCATGGCCGAGGCGCTCGCCGCCACGCGCGAGGAGATCGCGATGCGGCGCGAGCACGGGACGGAGTTCGGCTACACGGGCTACGTCCTGCGTCCCGTGGACGCGTGGCCCTGCCGCCCCGAGACGGAGTCGGACGTGGCCACCGTGCACGCAGTGAACGCCGCCGCCTTCGGCACCGAGAACGAGGCCGACCTGGTCGACGCGCTGCGCACCGACGCCGACGCCTGGCTGCCGGGCCTGTCGTACGTCGCGCAGGCGCCGGACGGCGAGGTCGCGGCGCACGCGCTGCTCACCCGTTGCCGGGTGGACGGGGCGCCCGCGCTCGCCCTCGCGCCGGTCGCCGTACTGCCGAAGTACCAGCGGACGGGGGCCGGTTCGGCCGTCGTCCGCGCGCTCCTGGACGCGGCACGCGCGCGTGGGGAGCGTCTCGTCCTCGTGCTCGGGCATCCCGCGTACTACCCGAGGTTCGGTTTCAAGCCCGCTTCCGGGTTCGGAATCCGGCCAGGGTTCGAGGTGCCCGACGAGGCCATGATGGCGCTCGTCCTGAACGGTCCGGACGATTCCTCGTGCGTACCGCAGGGCACGATCAGGTATCCGGCCGCTTTCGGCGTCTGACACGCCCCGGGCTCCGGCGTCCCTGACGCCCTCCGCATGTCCGCCGTGCCCCCCGCACGGCGGACATGCGGGCCCCGGGAGTGCCGGGAGTGTCCGAAACGTACGGCAGACTTGAGGCTCGAAGACCGAAGCGAAGGATGGGTATGCCGATCACACCTGCCACCGCGACGAACAGCTCGTCGAACGGCACCGGAGAAGCGATCTTGCTCGAACTCGTCGACGAGGACGGCAGGACGATCGGCACAGCGGAGAAACTCTCCGCGCATCAGGCGCCCGGGCAGCTGCACCGGGCGTTCTCCGTTTTCCTCTTCGACGAACAGGGCCGACTCCTGCTCCAACAGCGCGCCCTGGGCAAGTACCACTCCCCCGGCGTCTGGTCGAACACCTGCTGCGGGCACCCGTACCCCGGCGAGGCGCCGTTCGCCGCGGCCGCCCGGCGCACCTACGAGGAGCTGGGGGTCTCGCCCTCGCTGCTCGCCGAGGCGGGCACGGTGCGCTACAACCACCCGGACCCGGACTCGGGCCTGGTGGAGCAGGAGTACAACCACCTCTTCGTCGGCATGGTGCAGTCGCCGCTGCGCCCTGACCCCTCCGAGGTCGGCGAGACCGCGTTCGTGACCGCGCAGGAGCTCGCGGCCCGGCACGAGCAGGGTCCGTTCTCCGCGTGGTTCATGACCGTCCTCGACGCCGCGCGCCCGGCGATCAAGGAGCTGACCGGCCCCTCGGCGGGCTGGTAGCCACCGACCCGCGCTCATCCCCGTCGGGCTTCAGGGGCAGGGCCGCCCAGATGACCTTGCCCCCGCTCGCGGTGTGTTCGACGTCGCAGGCGCCGCCCGCCTCCGCCGTGATCTCGCGGACGAGCAGCAGCCCCCGCCCGCCCGTCTGGCCGTGGTCCGCCACCAGGGCCGTCGGGCGGTAGGGGTGGTTGTCCTCGACGGAGACCCGCACCCACTCGGCGCCGACCGCCACCTCCACGGCGAGCATCGGCGACAGCAGCGCCGCGTGGCGCACCGCGTTGGTGACCAGCTCGGAGACGATCAACAGCAGGCCCTGAATGAGGTCGTCGGACGCGGGTACTCCCTGCCTGGCGAGAAGATCCCGTACGGCGTGCCGCGCCTGGGGCACGGAGGCGTCGACGGCGGGGGCGGTGAAGCGCCAGACGCCCTCGTACGGAACCGTTCCCTCCCCCCTGGGAAGGGGGCCGGACCCCCTCCCGTCGTTCTCCATCGTCCGGTCGCCGCCCTTGCGCTCGATTGTCACCACACATCGAGTGTTGGGAATGCTCAGGTCCGGACCCCGCTACTGACCAGAAGTCAGCGACTATCGACGCGATTTGACCGTCGACGCATGACCCCGTCAGTTGTGCGACTGATCCTGTTCTTCCTCTTCCGTCTTCGAGGCTTCTTCAGGTTGTACGAGGCTGACGATGCGGCGGCCGCCGATGCCCGTGGCGATCAGGCCGAGGCCGTCGAAGAGCAGGGAGAGCGAGAAGAAGCAGCCGATCACGTACTGGCTGTCGCTGGGCCACCCGCCGAGCACCAGGATGCCGAGCAGCAGGCCGAAGGCGCCCTGCACCAGCGTCCAGCCGAACTGCGGACCGCGCACCACCAGGCTGCCGACCAGGCGGAACACCCCACCGGTGAGGAAGAGCAGCGCCGCGAACATGGTCAGCGCCTCCGCGGCCACCTCGGGCCTGCGGATGACGACGACGCCCGCCGCGAGGTTCAGCGCCGCGACCACGACGCCCAGCCAGAAGAAGTTGCTGCCGCGTGACTGGACCGCGTGCAGCAGGCCGACGAAACCGCCGATCAGCAGCAGCCAGCCGAACAGGAGCATCGAGGTGAGCGTGGCGAGACCGGTGTAGACGAGGCCGACGAGTCCGGCCACCGCGAGGATCCCGCCGAGCAGCGCGAGCCAGCCGAAGCTGCGGCTGAGTCTGGCGCCCTGGGCCGCGGGAGAGTCGGTCGTCTGCCGGGGAGCACCGGCGTCCTTGGATCGGGCCATCAGCGTCTCCCTCTCGCTCGACACCCCTTCTTGATCGTACGTTCGAGGGGTGCGGATAGCATCCGGCGCATGGAGCCGCAGCTGAGGCACACCGTCACGGACGGCGTCGCCACCGTCGTCATCGACCACCCGGCCAAGCGCAACGCGATGACCACGCGGATGTGGGGCCGGGTGCCGCCGCTCCTCGCGGGGCTCGCCGCCGACCCCGCCGTACGCGCGCTCGTGCTCACCGGGGCGGGGGACACCTTCTGCGCGGGCGCCGACATCTCCTCGCTGCGGGAGTCTGCGGGGTCCGCGCAGGACCTCGCGGTGCGGGCCGAGGAGGCCCTCGCGGCCTTCCCCAAGCCGACGCTCGCCGTGGTACGGGGCTACTGCGTGGGCGGCGGCTGTCAGCTGGCGGCGGCGTGCGACCTGCGGTTCGCGGCCGACGACACCTCCTTCGGGGTCACCCCTGCCAGGCTCGGCATCGTGTACCCGGCGACGACCACCCGGCGTCTGGTGTCGCTCGTGGGGCCCGCCACCGCCAAGTACCTGCTCTTCTCCGGCGAGTTGATCGGCGCGGAGCGGGCCCTGCGCACCGGCCTGGTCGACGAGGTGCTGCCCTCCGACGAACTCGACAAGCGCGTCGCGGAGTTCACCCGGGTCCTCGCCGCGCGCTCCCAGCTCACCCAGGCGGCGGCGAAGGAGTTCGCGGCGGGCCGCGTGGACCGGGACGCGTACTGGGCGGAGCAGGCGCGCGGCAGCGACGACACCGCCGAGGGTGTCGCCGCCTTCCTGGAACGCAAGCAGCCGCGCTTCACGTGGAGCCCGGCCGCCGACTGAACTCCCCCGCTCCGACTCCTACTGGTCGAAGCGGCTTCCCTCGCGGAACTTGGCCACGATGTGCGCGGGCGCCTTCTCCGGGGATCCCGCGTCGTAGGGCGGCTGCGGGTCGTACTCGGTGAGCAGCTGCACGGTCTGCGCGTGCTCGTCGCCCGCGATCTTCCCCGCCAGGGTGAGCCCCATGTCGATGCCCGCCGAGACGCCCGCCCCGGTGACGTACTTGCCGTCGAAGACCACCCGCTCCCCCGTCGACTCGACGCCGAGCCGCTCCAGCTCGCTCAGGGCCAGCCAGTGCGAGGTGGCGCGGCGGCCCTTGAGCAGACCGGCCGCGGCGAGCGCCAGGGAGCCCGTGCACACCGACGTCGTCCAGGTCGTGGTGGGGTCCACGGCGCGCAGCCAGTCGAGGAGCGGCGCGTTCTCCATCTGGTCGCTCTGTCCGGGGCCGCCGGGCACGACCACGATGTCGGGGCGCCTGACCTCGTCGAACGTCTTGTCGGCGATCAGCGCGAGGTTGCCGCTGTCGTCGCGCACCGGGCCCGCCTGCGCGGCCACGAAGACGGTCTCGGCGCCGGGCAGGCTGCTGAGGGTCTGGTAAGGACCGATCGCGTCCAGGACGGTGAAGCGCTCGTACAGGGCGATGGCGATCTGCATGGTGTCCCTATCGGTGAGTGGTGGATGTGACGTGCGGTGTGCGGTGGAAGCGGCGCCGGTACTCGGCCGGTGAGGCGCCGAGCGTCTTGACGAAGGAGCGGCGCATCGCCTCCGGAGTGCCGTAGCCACAGGCGCGCGAGACCTCCTCCACGCCGTCGGCGGTGTCTTCCAGGAGGCGGCGCGCGTGCTCGATGCGGACCCGTTCGACGTACTTGCCGGGCGTCGTGCCGGTCTCCGCCTGGAAGGCGCGGGCGAAGTGCCGGGGCGAGAGGCGGGCGCGGACGGCGAGCGCGTCGACCGAGAGGTCGTCGTCGGGGTGCTCGGTGATCCACTGCTGGACCTCGCGCAGCGGTTCGCGCCGTGCGGTCTGCGCGGCGAGCTGGGCGCTGAACTGCGCCTGGTTCCCCGGTCGGCGCAGGAAGACGACCAGATAGCGGGCGATGGTGAGTGCCGCCTCCCTGCCCAGGTCCTCCTCGACCAGGGCGAGGGCGAGGTCGATGCCCGCGGTGACCCCCGCGGACGTCGCCACGTGGCCGTCGCGTACGTAGATGGGGTCCGGGTCGACGTCGATGCCGGGGAAGTCCCTGGCGAGCTTGGCGCAGTACGCCCAGTGCGTGGTCACCCTGCGTCCCTCCAGGAGGCCCGCCTCGGCGAGCCGGATGGCGCCGGTGCAGACCGACACCAGGCGCTCGGCGCGCGGGCCGTGCTCGCGCAGCCAGTCGATCAGCTCGCGGTCCTCGGGGCGGGTGCCCTGGCCGCCCGGCACGAGCAGCGTGTGCGGGGCGGGGGCGTCCGCGAGCGAGGAGTCGGGGAGCAGGGTGAGCCCGCCGGAGGTGCGCACCGGGCCGCCGTCCAGCGAGGCCGTGTGCAGGCGGTACGCGCCGTCGGGGTCGCCGATGGCGTGCGCCGCGCCCGCGAAGACCTCCACGGGGCCCGTGACATCAAGGCTCTGGACGCCGTCGAAGAGGACGACCAGGACGATTCGCTGCTCCATGCCCCGATTCTTGACGGGGCCCCGGATGGCCGCAATGACGAGTTCCCCACCTTTCCTGCCATCGACGGCGGCCCCCTGACCTACATACCAACCAGTAGGTACCGTGCTCCCATGACCTCTTCGACGACCTCCCCCACGCAGGCCGCGCTGCCCCCGCGCGCCGGGCGCCGCTGTCACAACGTGCTGAACTCGCTCCACTCGACGCACTACTTCTCCCCCGACGTGTCGCGGGAGCTGGCCGGGCTCGGCATCACCCACCCCAGCGCGGTCAACTTCGCCGTGCGGGCGGCCGCCTTCGGCGCCGTCGGCGCCGGGGTGGTGACCGCCGCCTTCTACAACTACAAGCACACCCTCGTCGCCGAGCACCTGCCCGCGGTGTGGCGCACGGCCTCGCCCGAGGACGTCCTCGCGGCACGCGCGCGTGGCGTCGACACGACACTGCGCCGCCTCCTCGGCGAAGACCTCGTCTCCTCGCCCGAGATGGCGGAGGCCGCCGAACTCGCGCTGCGCGCCACCGAGGCGTGCTCGCGCTCCGCGCGCCCGCTCTACTCCGCCCACGCCGACCTGCCGGTGCCCGACGCGCCGCACCTGGCGTACTGGCACGCGGCGACGCTGCTGCGCGAACACCGCGGCGACGGGCACGTCAGCGCGCTGCTCGGCGCCGAACTCGACGGCATCGAGGCGCTGGTGAGCCACACCGCGACCGGCAAGGGCATGACGCCGAAGTGGAACTTCGCCACGCGCGGCTGGAGCCGGCAGGAGTGGGACGCGGCCACCGAACGGCTCCGTGATCGCGGAGTCATCGACGGCGAGGGCGAGTTGACCGAGCGGGGCGTGGAGCTGCGTCAGCACGTCGAGGCGGAGACGGACCGCCTGGACCGGGCGCCGTACGAGCACCTGGGCGAGGCGGGCGTGGAGCGCCTCACCGAGCTCGGCACGGTGTTCATCGGGACGGCGTTGCGGGCCGGGGCGTTCCCCGCGGACCTGCTCGGCAAGGCCTGAGCGCCGAAAAGCGCCACCTCACGGCACCGAACGGTGCCGAACGGCCCCGGCGGGGCATGGTCGTCGCCCACCGAGGTACCCGCTCGTCTCCCGGCCGCGCCACTCCGGCCGGACCGGGAGACGAAAGGGGAATGCATATGTTCCGTGCCATCGCGGACGTTCTGCGCCAGATAGCGGGCGCCATCGCCACGGTCGTCACCCTGCCCTTCCGGGCACTGGCCAGGCTGTTCGGCGGAGCCTCCGGTTCCGCGGGGCGCGGCGGCCGAGGAGGCCGGGCGCGCCGGGTCTGATCATGCGTTGTCGGCGCCACCTGCCACAATTGCCCGGCAACCTCTGTGAGAAGGCGGTACCGGAACGTGGCAGCTTTGACGACGTCCACTCCAGCGTCCATCGAAAGCAGGATCGCCGAAGAACTCGGCGTACGGGAGCGGCAGGTGAAGGCCGCCGTCGACCTGCTCGACGGCGGCTCCACGGTGCCCTTCATCGCGCGCTACCGCAAGGAAGCGACCGAGATGCTCGACGACGCGCAACTGCGCACGCTCGAGGAGCGGCTGCGGTACCTGCGCGAGCTGGAGGAGCGGCGCGCCGCGATCCTCGAATCGGTCCGTGAGCAGGGCAAGCTCACCGACGAGCTGGAGGCGCGGATCCGCGAGGCGGACACCAAGGCGCGCCTGGAGGACATCTACCTGCCCTTCAAGCCCAAGCGGCGCACCAAGGCGCAGATCGCCCGCGAGGCGGGACTCGAACCGCTGGCCGACGGGCTGCTCGGGGACCCGGGCGTGGAGCCCGCGGCCGCGGCCGCCGCGTTCGTGGACGCCGACAAGGGCGTCGCGGACGCGCAGGCCGCGCTGGACGGCGCCCGCGCGATCCTGGCCGAGCGGTTCTCGGAGGACGCCGACCTCATCGGCGAGCTGCGCGAGCGCATGTGGGTGCGCGGCCGCCTCGCCGCGAAGGTCCGCGACGGCAAGGAGGAGGCGGGCGCCAAGTTCGCCGACTACTTCGACTTCGCCGAGCCGTTCACCGAGCTTCCCTCGCACCGCGTCCTGGCGATGCTGCGCGGCGAGAAGGAGGAGGTGCTCGACCTGGTCCTGGAGCCCGAGGAGGCCACGGAGGGCCCGTCTTCGTACGAGGGGATCGTGGCCCACCGCTTCGGCGTGGCCGACCGCGGCCGCCCGGGCGACAAGTGGCTCCAGGACACGGTGCGCTGGTCGTGGCGGACCCGGATTCTCGTGCACCTCGGCATCGATCTGCGGCTGCGCCTGCGGACGGCCGCCGAGGACGAGGCGGTGCGGGTCTTCGCGTCGAACCTGCGCGACCTGCTGCTCGCGGCGCCCGCCGGCACGCGCGCGACGCTGGGGCTCGACCCCGGTTTCCGTACCGGCGTGAAGGTCGCCGTCGTGGACGCCACCGGCAAGGTCGTCGCGACGGACGTGATCCACCCGCACGTGCCCGCGAACAAGTGGGACGAGGCGATCGCCAAGCTCGCGCGGCTCGCCGCCGAGCACGCGGTCGACCTCATCGCCATCGGCAACGGCACGGCATCGCGCGAGACGGACAAGCTCGCCGGTGAACTGATCACCAAGCACCCGGAGTTGAACCTCACGAAGGTGATGGTCTCCGAGGCGGGCGCCTCGGTGTACTCCGCGTCCGCCTTCGCCTCGCAGGAGCTGCCGGACATGGACGTGTCGCTGCGCGGCGCGGTCTCCATCGCGCGCCGCCTCCAGGACCCGCTGGCCGAGCTGGTGAAGATCGACCCGAAGTCGATCGGCGTCGGCCAGTACCAGCACGACCTCTCCGAGGTGAAGCTGTCGCGCTCCCTCGACGCGGTCGTGGAGGACTGTGTGAACGGCGTCGGCGTGGACGTGAACACGGCGTCCGCCCCGCTGCTCGCCCGGGTCTCGGGCATCGGCGCGGGCCTCTCGGAGAACATCGTGGCGCACCGCGACGCCAACGGCCCGTTCAGGAGCCGCAAGGGCCTCAAGGACGTGGCGCGGCTCGGCCCCAAGGCGTACGAGCAGTGCGCGGGCTTCCTCCGCATCCGCGGCGGCGACGACCCGCTCGACGCCTCCAGCGTGCACCCGGAGGCGTACCCCGTGGTGCGCAAGATGGTGAAGTCGTCGGGCGGCGAGGTCGCCTCGCTGATCGGTGACACGGCGACGCTGCGCTCGCTGCGGCCCGACGACTTCGTGGACGACGTCTTCGGCCTGCCGACCGTGACGGACATCCTCAAGGAGCTGGAGAAGCCGGGCCGCGACCCGCGCCCCGCCTTCAAGACGGCGACCTTCAAGGACGGCGTCGAGAAGATCTCCGACCTGGCCCCGGGAATGGTGCTCGAAGGGGTCGTCACGAACGTGGCCGCCTTCGGTGCCTTCGTGGACGTGGGCGTGCACCAGGACGGGCTCGTGCACGTCTCGGCGATGTCCAAGACGTTCGTCAAGGACCCGCGCGATGTCGTGAAGCCCGGCGACATCGTCAAGGTGAAGGTGATGGACGTCGACATTCCGCGCAAGCGGATCTCGCTGACGCTGCGCCTGGACGACGAGGCGGCACCCGAGGGCGACGCGCGTCCCAAGCGGGGCGGGCGTCCGCCGCAGCAGCGCCAGCAGGGCCAGGGGCAAGGGCAGGGCCAGGGGCAGCGCGGCGGCGGACAGCGTGGTGGCGGTCAGCGCGGCGGGGGCCAGCGTGGCGGCCAGAAGCCGCAGCGCCAGGGCCCGCCGCCGGCGAACGACGCGATGGCCGAGGCACTGCGCAAGGCCGGTCTCGTCGATCCGGGGCGCCGCTGACGCGCCGGGAGTCCGGACGCGGAGGAGCGAGGGGGCGGCGCGGTCACGTCACCGTGACAGCTCCGTCACCTTGCCCTCCGCCACCTCGACGCGCCGCGTCACCCGCACCGCGTCGAGCATCCTGCGGTCGTGCGTGACCAGGAGCAGCGTGCCCTCGTAGGAGTCGAGGGCCGCCTCCAGTTGTTCGATGGCGGGCAGGTCGAGGTGGTTCGTCGGCTCGTCAAGGACGAGCAGGTTGACGCCCCTGCCCTGGAGGAGCGCGAGCGCCGCGCGGGTGCGCTCGCCCGGTGAGAGCGTGGCGGCGGAGCGCAGGACGTGCTCCGCCTTCAGGCCGAACTTGGCGAGCAGCGTGCGGACCTCGGCGGGCTCGGTGTCGGGCACGGCCGCGCAGAACGCGTCGAGCAGCGACTCCTCGCCGTGGAAGAGCGCGCGGGCCTGGTCGACCTCGCCGACCAGGACGCCCGAGCCGAGCGCCGCGTGGCCAGCGTCCAGCGGGACCCGGCCGAGCAGGGCGCCGAGCAGCGTCGACTTGCCCGAGCCGTTGGCGCCGGTGATCGCGACGCGGTCCGCCCAGTCGATCTGGAGCGTGACGGGGCCGAGCGTGAAGGCGCCGCGGCGCACCTCCGCGTCGCGCAGCGAAGCGACGACCGATCCCGAGCGCGGCGCCGCCGCGATCTCCATGCGCAGCTCCCACTCCTTGCGGGGCTCCTCGACCGCCTCCAGGCGCTCGATCATGCGCTGGGTCTGGCGGGCCTTGGCGGCCTGCTTCTCGGTCGCGTCGCTGCGGAAGTTCCTGCCGATCTTGTCGTTGTCCCCGTTGCCCGCCTTGGCCTTGCGGCGGGCGTTCTTGACGCCCTTGTCCGCCCAGGAGCGCTGCATCTGGGCGCGGCCCTGGAGCGCGGACATCTTGCCCTCGTACTCCTCGTAGTCGTCGCGGGCGTGACGGCGGGCCACCTCCCGCTCCTCCAGGTAGGCGTCGTAACCGCCTCCGTAGAGGTTGATCTGCTGCTGGGCCAGGTCGAGTTCGAGGACCTTGGTGACGGTGCGGGTGAGGAACTCGCGGTCGTGGCTGACCACGACGGTGCCCGCGCGCAGGCCGCGCACGAAGCTCTCCAGGCGCTCAAGACCGGCGAGGTCCAGGTCGTTGGTCGGCTCGTCCAGGAGGAACACGTCGTAGCGGGAAAGGAGCAGCGAGGCGAGTCCCGCGCGGGCGGCCTGGCCGCCGGAGAGCGAGGTCATCGGCTGGTCGAGGCCCACGGCGAGGCCGAGCGAACCGGTGACCTCCTCCGCCCGCTCGTCCAGATCCGCGCCGCCGAGGGCGAGCCAGCGCTCCAGGCTGTCGGCGTAGGCGTCGTCGGCACCGGGGGCGCCGTCGACCAGTGCCTGGGTGGCCTCGTCCATGACGCGCTGTGCCTCGGCGACGCCGGTGCGGCGGGCCAGGAACGCCCGGACGCTCTCGCCGGGGCGGCGGTCGGGCTCCTGCGGCAGGTGGCCCACCGCGGCGGTCGGCGGCGAGAGCCTCAGCTCGCCGCCCTCCGGGGTGTCCAGGCCGGCGAGCAGCCGCAGGAGGGTGGACTTCCCGGCTCCGTTGGCGCCCACCAGGCCGATGACGTCGCCGGGGGCGACGACCAGTTCAAGGCCGGAGAACAGGGTGCGGTCGCCGTGGCCGGCGGCGAGGTCTTTGGCGACGAGGGTTGCGGTCATCAGGGACGTGATTCTAGGCGAGCCAGGACGCCGGGCGGGGCTCAGGCCGGGCTAGCCCGATGTGGGGGCGACCAGGACGCTGCCGGTCGTGCGGGCCACCACGTACGACTCGCCCTTGGTGGCCTTCCCGTCGAGCGGCACCCGGTGCTCGCCGGGTTCGAGGACCGCGTCGAAGAGTTCCTGGGTGTGGGTGCGGTAGAGGCGGTCGAGGCGGTACGCGATGAGCTGGACCCGGCACGTCGAGGTGACCTCGACCGATGCCGTGCCGGGAGTGGCCGCGAGCCGGGTGAGGCGGCGCAGCTCCCCGGGGCTGCGGTCCAGGGCGTGCTCGATCTGGGCCACCAGGAGCGGGATGATCGGCGCGAGCCCGTCCACGTAGGCGACCTCGACGCCCGCCGAGTCGAACGCGGCGCGCACGGCGGCACGGTCGGCGGAGGGGACGGCGCGGCCGAAGGCGACGGCCCCGTAGGTGCGCAGCTCGTCCGGCGGGACCCCCGCCGCGTCCGCCGCGATCTCCGCGCCGATGCCGATGGTGCGCAGGGCGGCGGCCAGCTTGGCGAGTACGGCCACGCGGGCCCCGATCAGCAGGACCCTGCGGCGGGCGGGGGGTTCGTCGGCGGCGAGCAACTGCCCCAGTTCCCTGCGGTATTCGGTGCCGCGGAAACGGAAGGGCCCTATGCCGTGGTAGCCGTTGAGCTCCAGGTCGGCCGGTTCGGCCGTCTGCCAGGCGAAGTCGCGCCAGACGAAGTCGTCGGACCCGTCGGTGGCGCGTTCGATGACGGCGGTGACAGCCCCGCAGTCCAGGCCCTCGCACTCGGGGCAGCCGTAGATGACGTACCGGCCGTCGCGCAGCGGTGCCGCCGCCTCCAGGAGGAGTCTGCGCACGTGCGCGGTGAAGATCGCGGGTGGGATGTCGGAGGCCAGGGGGGAGACCGCGTCGAGGTCGGAGAGCTGGAAGAGGAGGGGCCGACCGTTGACGATGAAGTCGACGAAATCGCGGTGCACTTGGTAGCCACCGTTGGCGAGAACTCCACCGGCGCGCATGGCCGGTGCCAGACCGAAGGTCGCGTACTCGGCAGACATGCTTGGAGTATCCCCACCTGATGTGTGATGTGAGCACGGCATCGCACATTCCCCCGCGTTCCCGCGACGGGTGATGAGGGTGGGGCCGGGGATGCGCCCAGGAGGCGGCGCGTCCGGCGACCGCCGCCTCCTGATGCCGCTCTGCCGCCCCGCGTCAGCGGGTCTCGACGGTGGCGTTGTCGGCCTCGGGGCCCTCCTCGTCCTGGGCGGGGCCGATCCGGATCTCGAAGTCGCCGTCGTACTGCTGGTGGCCCGCGATCACGGCCTTCTCGACGGCCTCGGTGCCGTGCTCACCGCGCACGATCAGCGGGTCGTGGCGCAGGTCGCGCATGAGGGACACGCACATCCCGATCATCACGATGGTGAAGGGCGCCGCGACCAGGATGGTGAGGTTGCGCAGACCGGTCAGCGCGTCGTCGGAACCGTCGCCGATGAGCAGCATGATCGCGCCGACGGCACCGGTCACGATGCCCCAGAAGACCACGACGAACCGGCCGGGTTCGAGTGCGCCCTTCTGCGAGAGCGTGCCCATCACGATGGACGCCGCGTCCGCGCCGGAGACGAAGAAGATGCCGACGAGGATCATCACGAGCAGGCTGGTGGCCGTGGCGATGGGGTACTCGTGCAGCAGGCCGAAGAGCTGTGCCTCCGGTGTCGTGTCACCCTTGAGCCCGCCCCGGTCGGCGACCGTCATGGCGCTGCCGCCGAAGACGCAGAACCAGATCAGGCTGACCGTGCTGGGCACCAGGATGACGCCGCCGACGAACTGACGGATCGTACGGCCGCGGCTGATGCGCGCGATGAACATGCCGACGAAGGGCGTCCAGGAGATCCACCAGGCCCAGTAGAAGACCGTCCAGGCGCTGAGCCAGTCGGCGACGCCCTTGCCGCTGGCCGCCTCGGTGCGGCCGATCAGCTGCGGGAGGTCGTCGAGGTAGGCGCCGAGCGAGGTCGGCAGCATGTCGAGCATGATGACGGTCGGGCCCGCGATGAAGACGAAGACCACGAGCAGCCCGGCGAGCACCATGTTGATGTTCGAGAGCCACTGCACGCCCTTCTCCACGCCGGAGATGGCGGACGCCACGAAGGCGAGGGTCAGTACGGCGATGATGACGACGAGCAGTCCTGTGCTCGCGTCGTCCATCCAGTCGAGCACCTCGATGCCGCTGCCGATCTGCAGGGCGCCGAGGCCGAGGGACGCGGCCGAGCCGAAGAGCGTGGCGAAGATGGCGAGGATGTCGATGATCCTGCCCCAGGTGCCGTGGGCGTGCTTCTCGCCGATGAGCGGCTCGAAGACGGCGCTGATGGTCTGCCTGCGCTGCCGCCGGAACGTGCTGTAGGCGATGGCGAGGCCCACGACCGCGTAGATCGCCCACGGGTGGAGCGTCCAGTGGAAGAGGGTGGTGGCCATGGCCGTTTCCATCTTCGCCGCGGAGTCCGCCGGGTCGGTGCCCGGCGGTGGCGTCGTGAAGTGGGAGAGCGGCTCGCTCACGCCGTAGAACATCAGACCGATGCCCATACCGGCGCTGAACATCATCGCGACCCAGGAGACGGTCTTGAACTCCGGCTCCTCGCCCTCCTGGCCGAGCGTGATCTTCCCGTACCGGCTGACGGCCAGCCAGAGCGCGAAGACCACGAAGCCCGTGGCGGTCAGCATGAAGAACCAACCGCCGTTGTGCATCAGGCCGTTGAGCATGTCCGTGGAGACGTTCTGGAGCGAGTCCGTCGCCACCCCGCCCCAGACCACGAACGCCAGGGTGAGCACGGCGGTGACGCCGAACACGACCCGGTCCGTCTGTGGTGCCCGGCCGGCGGGGGCGGTCGCCGCGATGTCCGGCGATCCTCCCCCGTCGTCCGATTTCTGATGATCCTGCGTCACAAGTGACACCTTTCAAGGGGTCGATTACGTCGGGACTTTGTCCTCCGTTACCCCCTACCACATGTGACGCACATCTCACCTCATCAACAGCTCATGTCGGGCCGCCCTTTGGCGAGGTGGTACGGAGCGCGCTCGTCAAGGAGCAGCGGCACCAGGGCCCTCGCGGACTGTCGCAGCGGGACGTAGGCGCCGTTCTTCTGGCGCTTCACCGTGACGCCGTGCAGCGCCAGTTCGTCCTTGATGTCGGCGTACTGGGCGGCGTCGAGCCGGTAGCCGCACGGCGGGTCCTGGATGATCTCGGACGGCTCGGCGGGGTCGTTGTCGGCGCCGCCGAGGTAGACCGGGCCCCGGTCGCGGAAGCCCTCGGCGCGGGCCGCGTCCGTGGCCCGCTCCAGGCGCGCACGCCGCTCGTCGGTGTAGTCGAGGAGGCCGCCGAGCGCCGCGCGCTGGGACGTCACCCTGCGGCGGTTGTTGAGGGCCCCGTCGTTCTTCTCGGCGTCGGTCAGGGGGTCGACGCGGCTCTCGATGAGCAGGCCCGCCGCGTGCTTGATCCCGGAGACGTTGCGCAGGATGCGCTCCTGGCCGTCGCCCGCGGTCTGCTTGATGGGCTCGCCGGTGACCGGGTCGGTCCAGATGCCGTAGGTGCCGGTGGTGTGTCCCGCGTGCTCGGCGGCCGGTCGCACGTAGTCCTTCGACAGGGTCTGCGCCTCGCCGTGCACGGCCTCGTCGGTGTTGAGGTTGCGCGGCCAGAGGTCGAAGAGGTCCTTGTCGTAGTACTTGGGCGTGGCGCCGTACTCGTGCAGGTCGTAGATGACGTCGGGCCGCCGGTCGCGGATCACGGCGGCCATGGCGCGGGCCTCCGCGGTCGCGAGCGAGATGTGGTCGCGGTTGATGTCGACGCCGTCGGAGTTGCCCCGGGTGTCGGCGGCGCGGCCGTCCGGGTTGGCGGTGGGGACCACGAGCAGCGTGGTGCGGTTCAGGAACCGCTCGGTCTTCTTGTCCTTGGCGTACGCCAGGTCGCGGATCGTGGAGAGACAGGCGTCGCGGCCCGACGGCTCGTCGCCGTGCTGGCTGCAGATCAGCAACACGGTGTTCTTCGTCGGCCGTTCACCGATGCGGACCAGCTGGACGGGCCTGTCCTGCTTGGTGGTGCCGATGCGGGAGACGGAGACCCGGTCGCTCGCCTTGTCGACGGTGGCAAGGAGCTGCTGTTCCTCGGGCTGCGTCGTCCAGCGGGCGCCGTTGGACTGCTCGAATCCGGTACGGGGCGGTGTGGCCGTCGCCTGGGCGGGCACGGTCACCAGTGGTGCGGCGAGCGCCGCGGTGGCACAGGCGAGTGCCAGGGTGCGGAAGCGGGGTGTCATGAAGTACGGCCTCCCGGTACGGGGTTGAGCGGACGCGGCGGGGCCACGCCGTCGAGACGGGCTTCGCGGGGGGTGACGGATCCGGGGGCGGTGGCGGAGGTGGCGAACGCCTTCGCGCCGCCGACCAGCGGGACCTTCGCGTACGTACGGGACAGGTCGATGCCGAGTGTGGGGGTGTCGGCAGGAGGGTCGATGAGGTTCTTGTCGGTGCCGCCGATGATCAGCGCGAGGCGGTGGCCCTTCGGTACGACGTGATCGCTCGCGGCGAGATCGAGGGTGATGGTGTACGGCTTGCCCGGGGTGAGCGGGCGGCCCTTCTCGTCGTCGGCCCAGTTGCCGAGGTCGGCCCAGCCCCGGCTGAAGATCGTGTAGTCGACGTCGGCGGTCTTCGCGCGGGTCTCCTTGAAGCAGGCACTGTCACCCGTGGTGCTCGCGCCCCAGCAGGAGCGCTCGGGCAGCGTGCTGATGCCCTCGCCGGACGCGGCGTAATTGCGGATGGTGTCGGGTCCGAGGTCGACGAGGACCGCGGAGAGGTGGGCGGTGCGGGTCGTCGGGGTGGCGGTGACCGTCACCTTCGACGAGCCGGACAGGCGCAGGTCACGTGCGAGCGGCTTGCTGAGGAACCCGGCCTTCTCCGGGGTCGACGTGCCGATGCGCGCCGCCCAGTCCGTCTCGCCCAGCTTCGGGTCGTCGGTGAAGGTCTCGGTGCCGGAGCCGCGGCGCGGGCCCAGGGTGCCGACGCCGGGCGAAGTGCCCTTGGCGGGGCGGAGCTTGACGGTGTCGGTGGTGCGCGGGGGCCAGACGCGGTCGGTGGTCCAGCGGTCGGGGGCGCGCTCGATGTCGGCCATCGGCTCGCGGTCGACGCCGTTGTCGTAGCCCATGAGCTCATGGTCGAACCAGCGGTGCAGGGTGCGCACCCAGTCCGCGCGGCGGAAGTCGAAGGGGTCGACGTGGCCGGTCTGGCTGAGCCAGATCTTGCGGTCGACGCCGTGCTCGGCGAGGGCGTCCCACCACTGGCCGAAGTGCTTGGTGCGGACGTTCAGGTCCTGCATCCCGTGCACGACGAAGACGCTGGCCTTCACCTTGTCCACGTCGGGGACGTAGTCGCGCTCGCTCCACAGCCGGGTCCAGTCGCCGGTGCGCGGCGCCTCGTCGACCAGGCGGCGCTGCACCGCGCCGCAGCGGGCGCGGGCCTCGGGGCTCTCCACGTAGTCCGAGAGCGAGTCGGGTCCGCTGTCGTAGAGCGGGGCGCCCTTGGCGAAGTAGTAGTCGTACCAGGAGGAGATGGCGCCGATCGGCACGATGGTCTTGAGACCCGGCACTCCGGTGGCGGCCACGCCCTGCGCCACGGTGCCGTCGTAGCTCTTGCCGATCATGCCGGTCTTCCCGTTGGACCAGGAAGCCCTCGCGGGTTCCGTGCCGGTGCGGCTGGTGTAGCCGCGGGCGCGGCCGTTCAGCCAGTCGACGACGGCCTTGGCGGACTGGGTGTCGGAGCGGCCGCCGATGTCGACGCAGCCGTCCGAGCGGTTGGTGCCCGCGAGGTCCACGGCGACGTAGCCGTAGCCGCGGGGCACGAAGTAGTTGTCGTAGTAGAGCGGAAGTTGGACCGGCTGCCCGTTCGCGTCGTACGTCTTCTTCTGGCTCTCGTTGCCGCGCCCGCAGCAGGAGTAGTACGGGCTGGCGTCCATGATCACGGGTATCTCGCGGCCCGCGCGGTCCAGTTCGCGGGGCCTGACGATGTCGACGGCGACGCGGTCGGTCCTCCCGTCCGCGTCGCCGTCGATCCTGGTGTCGACCCATACGGATTCGCGTATCGCGTCCTCGTACGAGTACACGGGTCTGCTCTCGCCCGGCGGGCGGAGCGTCTCCCCCGGAGCGGCCGGGGCCTGTGCGGCTCCCAGCGCCGCGCCCGGGGACATGAGGGTGGCAAGGAGGGCGGTCAGGGCCGCCGCGATGAACGCTCTCCAGAGGAGGCGGGTGCGTCGCGCACGTATCGGCATGGCGCGGAAGGTACACCGGGGAACCCTCGCGCGACAGAGGGCGTGAGCATGCGCGACAGGTCCGTGGGTCGTAAAGGCACATGTCGGCCGAATGGCGATCGTGTGACGTCCGGGGCCATGGACATGGCGCGTGCGGGGAGTGCTGAATAGGGTCGACGATCAACGGATCCTGTGCGGACAGGTCTTGCAGGACCCCTTGTGGCAACCGTTCTTGTGCCCCTACGACTTGGAGCTTTCGTGCACCGCAGACTCATCGCCCCGGGCGCGCTCGCGGCCTCCCTTCTGCTGGCGATCCCGGCGTCGGCCGCCGACTTCTCCCCCGGGGCCCCGGGCATCGGCGACCCCTATTACCCGGCGAGCGGCAACGGCGGATACGACGTCTCGCACTACGACCTGCGGCTGAAGTACCAGCCCAAGACCGACCTCCTCGAAGGCACGGCGACCATCAACGCCCGGACCACGCAGGACCTTTCGCGGTTCAACCTCGACTTCGGCCTCAAGGTCTCCGAGGTGCGGGTCAACGGCAAGAAGGCGAAGTTCGCGAAGACCGGCGACCAGGAGCTGGAGATCACCCCGCCGGCCGGTCTCGCCAAGGGCACGGCGATCACCGTCGTCGTGCGGTACGCGGGCAAGCCCTCCGAGCTGAAGATCAACGGCTACACGGCCTGGCACCGCACGCCCGACGGCGGCGTCGCGGCGCAGGAGCCCGAGGCGGCCGTGTGGTGGTTCCCCTCCAACGACCACCCGCTGGACAAGGCCACCTACGACGTGTCGGTCTCGGTGCCCGACGGCAGCCAGGCGATCTCCAACGGCGTGCTCCAGTCGCAGAGTTCGAAGCTGGGCTGGACCCGCTACAACTGGCGCTCCAACAAGCCGCAGGCCAGCTACCTCACCACGCTCGCGGTCGGCAAGTTCGACATCACCACGGACAAGACGGAGTCCGGCCTCCCGGTCCTCAACGCCTACAGCAAGGACCTCGGCGACAACGCGGGCTCGGCGCGGGCCAGCATCGAGCGGACCACCGAGGTCGCCGAGTGGCTGGAGACGGTCTTCGGGAAGTACCCGTTCAACGCGCTCGGCGGCTACGTCCCGAACGTGAAGAGCAGCTACGCCCTGGAGACCCAGACCCGGCCCTTCTACAGCCCGGCCGCCTTCGCGAACGGCTCCAACGCGTCGATCGTCGTCCACGAGATCGCCCACCAGTGGTACGGCGACAGCGTCTCCGTGGACGGCTGGAAGGACATCTGGGTCAACGAGGGCTTCGCCCGCTACAGCCAGTGGCTGTGGTCGGAGAAGGAGGGCGAGGGCACGGCCCAGGAGCTCGCGGACTACGTGTACGCGCAGCACCCGGCCGACGACCCGTTCTGGACGGTCAAGCCGGGCGACCCGGGCCCGGACAACCAGTTCCACGGCGCGGTCTACGACCGGGGCGCGCTCGCCCTCCAGGCGCTGCGCAACGAGGTCGGCGACGACACGTTCTTCGCGATCCTCAAGGGCTGGCCGCAGAAGCACGCCTACGGCAACGCGAAGGTCTCCGACTTCGTGAAGTACGCCGAGAAGGTCTCGGGCAAGCCGCTCGCCGAGCTCTTCGACACCTGGCTCTACCAGCCCTCGCGCCCCGGGGCGCCCGCGGCGAAGCAGGCCAGGGTCGCCAGGTCTGCGGCGTCGGCCCCGGTCGCGCCCAAGTCCTGGAAGGAGATCGCCGCGACGAACGGCGTGCACGGGCACGGGGATGCGGACCGGCACGGGCACTGACCCGCGCACGCGCGGCCGGGCGCTTGACCGCGCCCGGCCGCGTCACGCCCTCGCGCGGTGTGCCGCCCTCGCCCTGCGCGCCGCGGGCAGATAGCGCAGCCGCTCCGGCAGCAGCGGCACCACCGTGCGTACGACCGCGCCGAAGCGGCGCAGCCTGCGTTCCTGCACGGGGGTCCAGGGAAGGCCGATCGCCTCGCGGGCGTCCGGAGGCAGCAGGCCGATCGTGACGAAGCTGCGGAAGCGGGCCAGCGGGGGCAGGAGCACGGGCCACAGGGCGCGGGCCACCAGGCGTACGGCGAGCGGGCCCCGGTCGGGCGGGGGCAGCGAGAGGTCCACGGCGGTCAGCTCCCGGGCGACGGCCGTCAGCTCCAGGTCCTCGGCGAGGACCGTTCGGTAGTACGGCCAGAACTCCTCGACGCTTCCCGGCATGTCCCGGTCGTGGAGGCCGAGGACCCGGCCGACCTGGAGCCACTCCGCGTACAGCCGCCGCTCCTGCTCCTCGGTGAAGGGCCTGGCCAGATACCGCTGGGCCTGTCGGTACACGGGGAAGCCGGTGGCGTGCACCCAGGCGTAGTGGGCGGGCGTCAGCGCGTGGTAGCGCCTGCCGTGCGCGTCCGTGCCCCGGATCCTCCTGTGCAGCACGCGGAGCCTGCGGCCCTCTTCGGCCGCCGCCGCTCCCCCGTACACCCACAGGAGCAGCGACCGCAGCGAGCGCTCGCCGCGCCCCCACGGGTCGGTGCGGAACACCGAGTGGTCGTCGACGCCCGCGCCGACGGCCGGGTGCGCGACCTGGAGGGCGAGGGCGGGCGGCAGGGAGAGGAAGACGCGGATGTCGCCCGCGATGCTCCAGAGGATGCCGCCGGGCGGGGGCGGTTCGGGGGCATCGGTCGCGTCGTCGGTCCTCATGCGGCGTGCTCCTTCGCCGTACGCGGGGGTGGGCCCGGAGCAGGGCCCGGAGCACCCATGAAATGCACACACTGTGGGCCTGTGCCCGTTATGTGTGCATTTCAGTATGCGACGGCGAGGATTACCGCGAGGCGCGCGGGCAGAGGTAGAAGAGTTCGGGATCTCCCTCGTCGAGGCCGTGGAGCAATCCGACCGGGCGCCAGTCGGCGCGTCGCAGCAGCTGCTGCATGGGGTGGTTGGAGACGTTGGTCGAGGTGAACAACTTCGCCGTGGTGCATCCGGCCTCGACGGCCGCGAGGAGACGTGCGCCCACACCTCGGTGTCGGGCGCCGGGGGCGACCATCAGCATGGTGAGGAAGCCCTGCTCGAAGAAGTTGTACTCCAGCACGCTGTACCCCACAGGTCCGGACGAGTCCCGGGCCACGAGGACCGCACCGCTCTCGCACCAGCGCCGGATGCTGTCCCGTCGTGCGCGGTCGCCCGCCGCCGCGACGGAATCGATCGTGGCCACCTCGGTCCAGTCCGACGGGTCCACGCGGTCCACTCGAAGCCCGCTGGGGTTCTCGACATCCATGGGGTGCATCGTGGCAGCGTACGGGTGGTAGGCGCTCGCCCATTGTGCGGCGGACGGCCTGTCAGCGCGGTGGTCCTCCGTCAGCGCGCGGCGGCGTACGCGTCCAGGATGATCTCCGCCACGGCGTCCGGTTCGCGCACCGTCGGGAAGTGGTCGCTGTGCGCGAGGCGCACGAGGCGGCAGCCGGGGATGCGCTCCGCCATCGTCTCGTTCACCCGGATCACGCCGGGCTGGTCGTGCTCGGCCAGGGCCAGGACGCACGGCACGTCGAGCTCGCCGAGCCGGTCGTAGACGGGCGGGTCGGGGACCTGGTGGGGATGGACCGCGAGCCACGCGGGAACCACCGCTCGCAGGTACTCCGCCACTTCGGGGTCGTCCCCGGTGCCGAGCACGGCGGACACGCGCCGGATCATGACCACGATCCCCTCCACGTCCCCCGCCCGGGCGAGGCCGCCGACCTCGGCCATGAACTCCGGCGTGAGGGGGTCCTCGGCGCCCGTGACGGTGGGGACCACCAGGGCGAGGCTCGCCACCCGCGCCGGGTCGCGCAGCGCGAGGCTGACGGCCGTCGCGCCGCCCATGCTCGATCCGGCGAGCACCGCGCGGGCCACCCCGAAGTGGTCGAGGACCGCGATCAGGTCCTCGACCAGCGAGAAGGGCGCGGTCGGCGCCGGTGACCTGCCGTACGCCCGCGCGTCGTAGCGGATCACGCGGTGCCGCTCAGTGAGGCGCGGCAGGACGCGGTCCCAGACGCGGGAGTCGGCCACGCCCGGGTGCAGCAGGACCAGGGGCAGGGCGTCGTCGCCCGTGCCGCCCGGGGCGCCCGAGTCGTGCGCCCAGACCTCGCCGTCCTTCACCGACACCATGACGTCCATGCCCCGAGTCTCCGGGGGCGCGGGCCGGGGCGCCAGAGGAGCCGTCCCACGAGGGCGCGAATGCGTACCGCTAGCGACCGGAACCCGTCGACCCGCCGTCCGGAGGGGCGCTCCCCGTACCGCCGTCGGGCCCCTCGAACCGTCCGGCGTTCACGGCGGGTACGGGTATCGGCTCGCCCACGATCCTGCTCGCCAGCTCCGACGCCACCTCCGAGACGCATCCCCGCAGTTCGGCCTCGGCCTCGGCGCGCTCGGCCTCCACCCTGGCCTGCCCGGTGGCGAGGAGCTCGGCGCGCTCGCGCAGACCCTCCTCACGGGACTCGGCGATCAGCGCGGCGCCCTCCTCGCGGGCGGCCTGGCGCACGCGCGCGGCCTCTCTGCGAGCTTCGGAGAGCAGCACGTCCCGCTCGCCACGGACGCGTTCGGCCGCGTGCCAGAGCTCGGCGGTCGGTCCTCCGGTGACGCCTTCGAGGATCGTCGCGCGTTCCTCCAGCACCCGGTTGACGCGGGGCAGGAAGCGTCCGACGGCGAGGTGGACGACGACGAAAAGGGCCGCCGCCAGGGCCAGGTGCTCGACCTGGGGGTTGAGCGGTCCGAGTTCCATGGGAATGAGCAGCATGCCGAAGCCATACCCGCTCATCCGTGCGCAACAACGCACACCTGCACGGCAGTTGGGAGTCGTCGCTCACATCCGCGCGCCACTAGGCGCTCGGGTCCCAGCGGCGCGCCCTCGCGGCGCGGTGCCCGCCACGGACGCCGAACGACGCGGTGGCGCCACCTCGGACATCCGTGATCTCCGACATGACGCCACCGTGCGGGCACCCGGCCGCAGCGCCGGGCCTGCCGCTGTTGCCGCTAGCGCGGTTCCTTCGGATCCGTGAGGCTCTGCGCCTCCTGGTCCACCCGGCGGCGGACGCCGAACCAGCCGACGACGAGAGCGACGCCCACGATCGGGATGAGGAACAGCGTCTTGCGGCCGACCTCGGCGTCCTTCCACATCAGGCAGAGGACGGCGAGCAGGAACGCGATCGTCACGTACTCCGTGATCCCGCTGCCGGGGAGGCGGAACTTCGGCCGGGTGATCTCGCCCCGCTTCGCACTGCGCACGAAGGCCAGGTGGCAGACCATGATCATGATCCAGGTCCCGATGATGCCGAGCGAGGCCACGTTCAGGACGATCTCGAAGGCCTGGTCGGGGACGATGCTGTTCAGGCCGACGCCGAGCACGCCGATCGAGGCGGTGAGCAGGATGCCGCCGTAGGGCACCTGGCTGCGGTTCATCCGCGCCGTGAACTTCGGGGCGGAGCCCGACATCGCCATGGAGCGCAGGATGCGGCCGGTGGAGTACAGGCCGGAGTTGAGCGAGGACATGGCCGCGGTGAGCACCACGAAGTTCATCACGTCACCGGCCGCCGGGACGCCGATCTTGGACAGGACCGTCACGAACGGGCTCTGGTCGGCCGAGTACACCGAACCGGGAAGCAGCAGGGCGAGCAGCACGACGGAGCCGACGTAGAACAGGCCCACGCGCCACATGATCGAGTTCACCGCGCGCGGGACGACCTTCTGCGGGTCCTTGGTCTCGCCCGCCGCGACACCGACCAGCTCCAGGGACGCGTACGCGAAGACGACGCCCTGCATGACGATCACGACCGGCATGATGCCGTTCGGCAGGAAGCCGCCGTGGTCGGTGATCATGTTCAGGCCCGGCGTCTCGCCGCCCACCTCGTGCTGGCTGGCCAGCAGGAAGATGCCGATGACCATGAAGGCGGTCAGCGCGGCCACCTTGATGATCGCGAACCAGAACTCCATCTCGCCGAAGTACTTCACCGAGATGAGGTTCACGGAGAGCACCACCGCGAGGGCGATCAGCGCGAGCACCCACTGGGGTATGTCGGTGAAGAAGCTCCAGTAGTGGGTGTAGAGGGCGATCGCCGTGATGTCGGCGATGCACGTGGTCGACCAGTTGAGGAAGTACATCCAACCGGCGAAGAACGCGCCCTTCTCACCGAGGAACTCACGCGCGTACGAGACGAAGGAACCCGACGAAGGACGGTAGAGGACCATCTCACCGAGGGCTCTGACGACGAAGAACGCGAAGATGCCGCACACGAGGTACGCGACGGCGAGTGCGGGGCCCGCCGAGTGGAGGCGGCCGCCCGCCCCGAGGAAGAGTCCTGTGCCGATCGCGCCACCGATCGCGATCATGTTGACGTGGCGGGCCTTGAGGTCCTTGCTGTATCCGGCGTCTCCCGCGTCCGCGGGGGCCTGGTTCGCATCGGTGCGGGATGCGTCCAGGGCGGCCGAATCTACGGCTTCCTTGCTCACGTGGTGGATCTACTCTCTGGTGCCCGGAAGAGAACCGGGGTCCGGATGTGCTCCGGTCCGCGACACCCCTGACGCGCGCGGACCGACGGGACACCTTCCCCCAGAGATCACCTCGTACGCGGTGGCGCACGTCACATAGCGGAACTTCTCACATGGTGGTCAAGGGGTGTACAGGGCGTCGATGACCTGCTCGTACTTGGCGCGGATGACCCGTCGGCGCAGCTTCAGGGACGGGGTCAGCTCGCCGGTCTCCGGGCCCCACTCCTCGCGGACGACGCGGTAGCGCTTGATCTGCTCGGTGCGGTTGAGCCGCGCGTTGGCCGCCGCCACGGCGCGGGCCACCTCTTCCCGCACGGCCGCGCTCTCCATCAGGTCGCCGGTGATCCCCCGCGCGGCGGCCCAGGCGGGTGCGAGCTCCGGGTCGAGGACGAGCAGCGCCACCAGATAGGAGCGGCCGTCGCCGTGCACCAGGGCCTGACCGATCAGGGGGTGCTCCTTGAGCGTGTTCTCGACGAGGGCGGGCGAGACGTTCTTGCCCGTCGAGGTCACGATCATCTCCTTCTTGCGGTCGGTCACCCAGAGGAAGCCGTCCTCGTCGATGCGCCCGATGTCACCGGTGGCGAACCAGCCCTCCGCGTCGCAGGCGCTGTCGACGCCGCCGTCGGGCCGCAGATAGCCGTCGAAGACGGTGGCACCGCGCACGAGGATCTCGCCGTCGTCCGCGACGCGCACCTCCAGACCGTCCAGCGGCTTGCCCACCGAGCCGAGCCGGAACGCGTCGGGGCCGTTCGACGTGACGACACCGGTGGTCTCGGTGAGGCCCCACGCGTCCATGATCACCAGGCCGAAGCCCGCCCAGAAGCGGGCCACGTCGAGCGGCATGGGCGCCGCCGCGCTCGCGGTCCACACCAGGCGGTCGAAACCGGCGAGCGCGAGCAACGGGTCGAGCACGCGCTCCTTGGCCTCCTGGTACGCCGCCGCGAGAGCGGCGGACGGTTCCTCGCCGCGCTCCCGGCAGTCGACGTGCGCGCGTGCGGTCTCGTTCGCCGCTTCGAGGGCCCGCCGCTGCTCCTCGGGCAGCCCCGCGAGCGCGGACTTCACGGACGCGGTGAGCTTCTCCCACACCCTCGGCACCCCGAAGAACTGGAAGGGGTGCAACTCGCGCGCGGTGGCGGCCACGTGGGCCGGGTCCGCGCACAGATGGACGTGCGCGGCGCGCAGGACCGGCAGGTAGATGCCGAGCATGCGCTCCGCGATGTGCGCGAAGGGCAGGTAGCAGATGTGCCCGACGTGTTCGGGGAACTCGACGGCGGCGTCCAGGGCGACCCCGTTGAGGACGACGTTGCGGTGGGTGAGCCGGACCCCCTTGGGCTCACCCGTGGTGCCCGACGTGTAGACGACGGTCAGCGCGTCGGTGGACCGGCCCTCGCGCCACGCCTTCTCGAAGGCGTCGGGATTGAAGAGGCGGCCGCCGGTGGCGTGCAGGGAGCCGTACGTACGGTGGGTGCCCGCCTCGGCGGCCTCCACCACGACGATCCTTTCGAGCGGGGCCGTGGCGTCGGCCAACAGGGGCCCCCAGCGCGGCAGTTCGCGGGCTCCCTCGACGATCGCGAAGCGGGCGCGGCTGTGCCGGACGATGTGCGCGACCTGTTCGGGAGCGGCGGTGCCGTACACGGTCACGGGGACGGCGCCCAGGTGGGTCAGGGCGAGGTCGCTCAGCCAGTGCTCGGGGCGGTTGCCCATCATCATCAGGACGTGCTCGCCGCGCCCGACGCCGAGGGCCTGGTAACCGGCGGCGAGCACCGCGACCTTGCGCCGCACCTCGCGCCAGGTGAGCGTCGCCCACCCCTCCCCCGACCGCCAGGAGAGGGCGGGAAGATCTCCGTGGTCCTCGGCGTTGCGGAGCAGCAGAGCGGGGAGCGTGATGTCGGCGAGGTCCCCGGGGAGTCGCGGGATCGTGGTCATGACCGCCTCCTGGCGCCATCGGCTGAGCGTGAGCGGATGCGTGCGCGGATGCCTGCGTGAGGAGCAAGTGACTGGCCCGGAGGGTTTCACAACACTGGTGTGCCAGCAATACTGTTGCACCGGATTGGTGCAGGCCGACGGGGAGAGAGGGCGCTGCCATGACGACGGACACCGGGAGCGTGCCGACGAACGGCGACGAGCCGACGTTCACGGTCGACGAACTGGCCGCCCGCGCGGGCGTCACGGTCCGCACGATCCGCTTCTACAGCACCAAAGGGCTGCTGCCGCCCCCGGTGATCGGCCCGCGCAGGGTGGGCCACTACGGCCCCGAGCACCTGTCCCGCCTCGCGCTCATCGAGGAGCTCCAGCACCAGGGCATGACGCTGGCCGCGATCGAACGCTATCTGGAGCAGTTGCCCGCGGACCTGAGCGCGCACGACCTGGCCATCCACCGTGCGCTGGTGGCGAGTTGGGCACCGGACGCGGCCGAGGACGTGTCACGCGCCGAGCTGGAGCGCAGGGCGGGCAGGACCCTCGCCGAGGCCGACCTGGACCGCCTGACCGCGATGGGGGTGACCGCGCGGACCCAGACCCCGGAGACCTACCGCGTGGACCCGGGGCTGCTGCGCCTGGGCGTACAACTGCTCGACGTGCCCATCGCGCACGAGACGATCCTGGCGGCGCGCACGGTCCTGATGGAGCACACCCGCTCGGCGGCGCACGAGCTGTCGCGGCTCTTCCGCGACGAGGTGTGGAGCCCCTACCGCGAGCGCGAGTCCGACCCCGAGCACGTCGCGGCGATGCGGTCGCTCTCGGCGCACATGCAGCCGATGGTGGTGCAGGCGCTGGTGACGGCGTTCCAGCGCTCCCTCAAGGAGGAGCTGCGGGGGTGGCTCAAGGAAGGCTGAGCCGCCCCCGGCCCGCGCGCTACACCCTGACGTCGGCCGCGCTGGCGGTCGGCGTCTCGTCCCGCGCGGCCTGCCGCATCCGCTCGGCGTAGACCTCGGAGAGGGCCCGCAGGTCCTTGCGCGCGTACGCCTGGCCCGAGTTGTCCCTGAGGTCCAGCGTGGCGATGTAGGCGCCCTCGCGGATCACGATCGACTGCGAGGTCTTCCTCGCGGGCGCCGCGTATCCGTAGGTGATGCTCGCGTCGCCCCGCGAAGGCCCGCCGAGGACCTCGAGCTCGTGGCGGTTGTTCTCCACGTAGCTCTTCCAGGCCGTGAAGGCGCGTTCGGCGGCCCGCTCGTTCCGGTACACGATGAGGTCGTAACCGGCGCTCTCGCCCTTGTCGTCGCTGCGGTAGCCGGCCCGGCCGTTGGCGACGGCGCCCTTGCACCTGACGCCCGGGTCCTTGCACACGGACGGCGCCTTGGCACGGCTGTACGGCTTGGTGGAGACGGTGCGCAAGGCGGTGGGCATCGCGTCGAGGGGCGGCAGGATGGCCTTGGCGTCCTGGGCTCCGCTCAGCGAACCGCCGCTCGTCCTGCCGCTGCCGGAGCCGCCCGTCGCGCCGCCGATGGTGCGGCTGTGCGAAGAGCCCGAGCCCGACTTGTGCTTCTTCTTGTTCTTCTTGCCCCCGCAGCCCGTCAGGGCCAGCGAGAGGACCAGCACTCCGACGCCGACTGCTCGCGTCGTTCCCCCAGTCGTGAACCGCACAGCGGTCACCTTCCACTTGTCGTGATCATGCCTACGGCAGGATACGACGCGGGAGCGGTGGTTCCGGTTCCGCCCCTGACCAGGCGGAACCGGAACCACCGGCGGGGTCAGGCGTCGCTGAACTTCTCGCCCTTGTCCGCCTTTTCGACCAGCAGGGCGGGCGGCGCGAACCGCTCCCCGTAGGTCTCGGCGAGCTCACGCGCGCGTGCCACGAATCCGGGCAGGCCGCCCTCGTAGCCGTTGATGTACTGCAGCACGCCCCCGGTCCAGCCGGGGAAGCCGATGCCGAAGATCGAGCCGATGTTGGCGTCGGCCACCGAGGTCAGCACGCCCTCCTCGAGGAGCCGCACGGTGTCGAGCGCCTCGGAGAAGAGCATCCGCTCCTGCATGTCCTGGAACGGGATCTCGTACCCGGGCTTGGTGAAGTGCTCGCGCAGACCCGGCCAGAGCTTGCCGCGCCTGCCGTCCTCGTAGTCGTAGAAGCCCGCTCCCCCGCTCCTGCCGGGCCGCTCGAACTCGTCGACCATGCGGTCGATGACGGTGTCCGACGGGTGGCCCGCCCAGCTGCCGCCCGCTTCCTCGACGGCGCGCTTGGTCTCGTTGCGGATCTTGCGGGGCAGCGTGAGCGTCAGCTCGTCCATCAGCGAGAGCACCTTCGCCGGGTAGCCCGCCTGGGCCGCCGCCTGCTCGACGGAGGCGGGCTCGATGCCCTCGCCGACCATCGCGACGCCCTCGTTGATGAAGTGCCCGATGACGCGCGAGGTGAAGAAGCCGCGCGAGTCGTTGACGACGATCGGCGTCTTGTTGATCTGGCGCACCAGGTCGAAGGCACGGGCGAGCGCCTCGTCCCCGGTCCGCTCGCCCTTGATGATCTCGACGAGCGGCATCTTGTCGACGGGCGAGAAGAAGTGCAGGCCGATGAAGTCCACAGGCCGCTCGACGCCTTCGGCGAGCTGGGTGATCGGCAGCGTCGAGGTGTTGGAGCACAGGAGCGCGTCGGGATCGACGACGTGCTGGATCTCCTGGAACACCTTGTGCTTGAGCGAGGTGTCCTCGAAGACCGCCTCGATCACCGCGTCGCAGCCCGCGAGCGCCTGGGGGTCGGCGGTCGGCGTGATGCGGGCGAGCAGCGCGTCCGCCTTCTCCTGGCTCGTACGCCCCTTGGCGACCGCCTTGGCACAGAGCTTCTCGGAGTAGCCCTTGCCCTTGGCGGCGGCCTCGGCGGAGACGTCCTTGAGGACCACGTCGATGCCCGCGCGCGCACACGAGTAGGCGATGCCCGCGCCCATCATGCCCGCGCCGAGCACGGCCACCTTGCGTACGGTCCTGGGCTCGATGCCCTGGGGGCGGTTGGCGCCGGAGTTGACGGCCTGGAGGTCGAAGAAGAACGCCTGGATCATGTTCTTGGCGATCTGCCCGGTGACCAGCTCGGTGAAGTACCGGGCCTCGATGGTCAGCGCGGTCTCGAAGTCGACCTGGGAGCCCTCGACGGCCGCCGCCATGATGTTGCGCGGGGCCGGGTAGGGGGCGCCCGCCGTCTGCTTCTTGAGGTTGGCGGGGAAGGCGGGCAGGTTCGCCGCGAACTTCGGGTGGGCGGGGGTGCCGCCGGGGATGCGGTAGCCGGGCTTGTCCCAGGGCTGCTGAGACTCGGGGTTGGCGTCGATGAAGGCGCGGGCCTTCTCGATCATCTCCTCGGGCGTGGCGGCCAGTTCGTGGACGAGCCCGTTCTCCAGGGCGCGCTTCGGGTTGTACTGGGTGCCCTGGAGGAGCACCTTGAGGAGCGCGTCAGTGATGCCCATGAGGCGTACGGTGCGGGTGACACCGCCGCCCGCGGGCAGCAGGCCCAGCGTGACCTCGGGCAGGCCGATCTTGGAGCCGGGGGCGTCGAGGGCGACGCGGTGGTGGGACGCGAGGGCGATCTCGTAACCGCCGCCGAGCGCGGCGCCGTTGATGGCGGCGACGACGGGCTTGCCGAGGGTCTCGATGCGGCGCAGCGAGTTCTTGATCTCGGTGCCCGTGTCGAACGCCAGCTGTGCGTTCTCCGGACCGATCTTGATCATGTCCTTGAGGTCGCCGCCCGCGAAGAAGGTCTTCTTGGCGGAGGTGTAGATGATGCCGCGGATCGAGTCGCGCTCGGCCTCCGCGCGGTCGGCGATCGCCGCGATGGAGTCCTTGAACGCCTGGTTCATGGTGTTCGCGGACTGGTTGGGGTCGTCAAGGACGAGGGTGACGACGCCGGTGTCGTCCTGTTCCCAGCGGATCGTGGTGCTTGTGGTCATGTCTGTGTCTCCGTGAAGTCTGTGGCAGGCGGAATCTGGGGAGGGCGGCGGGGTCTCGTGGCCGGTTCGACCGCCGGTGGGGGCTGATCGCGCAGTTCCCCGCGCCCCTGAGATGCGCACTCCGTGCGCCATCTCAGGGGCGCGGATCGGGGAAGGCCGCGGCGGAGCCGCATGCCTTCAGGGGCGCGGGGAACTGCGCGAGCAACCACGGCGCACCCGCGGTCGGCGACGCACCCCGGCCCCTACGGCGCGAAGCCCTACAGCCGCTCGACGATCGTCGCGATCCCCATGCCCCCACCCACGCACAACGTGGCAAGCCCGTACCGAAGGTCCCTCCGCTCCAGCTCGTCCACGAGCGTGCCCAGGATCATCGCCCCGGTCGCCCCCAGCGGATGCCCGAGCGCGATCGCGCCACCGTTGACGTTGACCTTGTCCAGGGACAGACCCATGTCCTTCACGAAGCGCAGCACCACCGCGGCGAACGCCTCGTTGATCTCGACGAGGTCGATGTCGTCGATGGTGAGCCCCGCCTTGGCGAGCGCCTTGCGCGTGGCGGGCGCGGGCCCGGTCAGCATGATCAGCGGATCGGATCCGGAGACCGCCGCGGAGACGATCCGGGCGCGCGGCGTCAGCCCGTACCGCTCGCCGACCTCCTTCGTGCCGACGGCGACGAGGGACGCGCCGTCGACGATGCCGGAGGAGTTGCCCGCGTGGTGGACGTGGTCGATCTGCTCGATCCAGTGGTACTTCTGCAGCGCCACCGCGTCGAAGCCGCCCAGGTCGCCGATGTCCTTGAAGGACGGCTTGAGCCCCGCGAGGGAGTCCGCGGTGGTGCCGGGGCGCATGTGCTCGTCGTGGTCGAGGACGACCAGGCCGTTGCGGTCCTTGACCGGTACGACGGACCGGCCGAAGCGGCCGTCCTTCCAGGCGGTCGCCGCGCGCTCCTGGGAGAGCGCCGCGTACTCGTCGACGTCGCGCCGCGAGAAGCCCTCGACGGTGGCGATCAGGTCGGCGCCGATGCCCTGCGGCGCGAAGTCGGTGTCCCAGTTGGTCATCGGGTCGTTGAACCAGGCGCCGCCGTCGGAGGCCATCGGCACCCGCGACATGGACTCGACGCCGCCCGCGAGGACCAGGTCCTCCCAGCCCGAACGGACCTTCATCGCGGCCAGGTTGACGGCTTCGAGGCCCGAGGCACAGAAGCGGTTCTCCTGGACGCCCGCGACCGTGTCGGGCAGTCCCGCGGCGATCGCCGCGATGCGCGCGATGTCGGATCCCTGGTCGCCGACGGGACCGACCACACCGAGCACGATGTCGTCGATGGCGGCCGGGTCGAGGCCCGGGAAGCGGGCCTGGATCTCGTGGATCAGGCCGACGACGAGATCGATCGGCTTGGTGCCGTGCAGGGCGCCGTTGGCCTTGCCGCGTCCGCGCGGGGTGCGGATCGCGTCGTATACGTACGCTTCGGTGGTCACGCGAGTGCCTTTCAGGGGTTCTTGGGGGTGAGGGGTCGGCCGCTGGGGCTCAGCCGAGGAGGGAACGGCCGATGATCTCCTTCATGATCTCGGTCGTACCGCCGTAGATGGTCTGGATGCGCCCGTCGGTGAAGGCCCTGGCGACGCGGTACTCACTCATGTAGCCGTAGCCGCCGTGCAGTTGCAGGCACCGGTCCGCGACCCGCTTCTGCAGCTCGGTGGCCCACCACTTCGCCATCGAGGCGTGCGTCGCGTCGAGTTCCCCGTTCGAGTGATCGACGATGCACCGGTCGAGGAACGTACGGGTGACGGCGCATTCGGTGGCCATCTCCGCGATCTCGAAGCGGACGTGCTGCAGCTTGGCGAGCGGCCGCCCGAACGCCTCGCGCTCCTTGACGTACGTCGTGGTGATCTCCAGGAGGTGTTCGGCGGCGGCGATCCCGGCGACGGCGATGCCCATGCGCTCCTGCGCGAGGTTCGTCATCAGATGGACGAAGGCGCCGTTGAGCTCGCCGAGCAGGTTCTCCTTGGGGACGCGTACGTCGTTGAAGAACAGCTCGGCGGTGTCCTGGGACTTCTGGCCGATCTTGTCGAGGTTGCGGCCGCGCTCGAAGCCTTCCGCGCCGCGCTCGACGACCAGCAGCGACAGGCCGTGCGCGCCGCCCTCGGGGGACGTCTTGGCGACGACGATGACGAGGTCGGCGAGGATGCCGTTCGAGATGAACGTCTTGGAGCCGTTCAGGAGCCAGTGGTCGCCTCTGTCCTCGGCGCTGGTGCGGATGCCCTGGAGGTCGGAGCCCGCCCCGGGCTCGGTCATCGCGATGGCCGTGATGGTCTCGCCGGAGCAGAAGCCGGGCAGCCAGCGCCGCTTCTGCTCGTCGGTGGCCAGCGAGGTCAGATAGGGGCCGATGATGTCGTTGTGCAGGCCGACGGCGAGCCCCGCGGCGCCCGCGCGCGTGAACTCCTCGGCGAGGACGGCGGAGTAGCGGAAGTCGTCGTTGCCGCCGCCTCCGTACTCCTCGGGGACGGCGAGTCCGAGCAGCCCCTGCTTCCCGGCCGCGAGCCAGGCCTCGCGGGAGACGATGCCGTCCTTCTCCCACTGCTCGTAGTGCGGGAGCACCTCCTTGGCGAGGAAGGTGCGCACCGTCTCGCGGAACGCGTCGTGCTCGGCGGAGAAGATCTGCCGTTTCATCTGTTCGTGGCCTCCTGGGGCCTAGAGCCAGCCCTTGACGGTTTCGATCGACGTGGCGGGGTCGGGGCCGACCGGGACGACGTTGAGCATGGTGACGCCCGCCTCGCGGAACGCCTCGACGCGCTCGCGCACGTAACTCTCGGGCCCGCACAGCGACATGAGCTCGCAGAACTCGTCCGGGACGGCGGCCTCGGCCTCCTTCTTCTTCCCGGAGAGGTAGAGCTCCTGGATGCGCGCGGCCTCCTTCTCGTAGCCGTACGCGACCGCGACGTCGTTGTAGAAGTTCTTCCCCTTGGCGCCCATGCCGCCTACGTAGAGGGCGATCGTGGGGCGCGCCAGGTCGCGCGCGGCCGCCGCGTCCTCGCCGATGGCGAGCAGTCCCCCGGCGACCGTGTGCAGCGGCCCGAGGGCCGGATCGCGCTTCTCCTTGCCCTCGGCGAGCGCGGCGCCCCACACCTGGTGGGCCTTTTCCGGGATGAAGAGGGTGGGCAGCCAGCCGTCGGCGACCTCGGCGGTCATGCGGACGTTCGCGGGGCCGAGGGATGCCACGTACAGCGGGACTTCGGGGCGCACCGGCCTGGTGAGGATCTTCAGGGGCTTGCCGAGCCTGCCGCCCTTCTCCGCAGGCAGCGGCATGTCCGTGATGCCGTGGTGGTCGATCACCTCGCGGCGCAGGATGCGGCGGGTCAGCTCGATGGTCTCGCGGGTACGGCCGATCGGCTTGTCGTACGCCCTGCCGTGCCAGCCCTCGACGACCTGCGGTCCTGAAGCGCCGAGGCCGATGATCGCGCGGCCCCCGGAGATCGCGTCGAGGCCCGCCGCGGTCTGGGCGATCAGGGCCGGGGTGCGCGAGTACACGTTGAGGATGGCGGCGCCGATCCTCATGCGCTCGGTGCGGGCCGCCAAGTAGCCCATGATCGTGGGCGAGTCGAAGCCGTACGCCTCCGCGACCCACACGGCGTCGAGGCCCGCGGCCTCCAGGGCCGCGACGCCGTCGGCGGCCTCGCGCGGGTCGCCCGCGTAGGCGAGCGGTGCCGAGATCTCCATCAGTGGTCCTCTTCCTCGTTCAGCGCCGGTACGTCCCAGTCGCGGGCCACCTCCGCGGTGTGCGCGCCGGGCCGGGCCGGGCCGCTGCGCACCCGGCCGGGCGTCGCGGAGAAGCGCGGCGCCGGGGCGGGCTGGGTGATGCCGCCGTGGTCGGTGAAGGTGCCGCGCGCGGCGAGGTGCGGATGTTCGGGCGCCTCGCGCAGCGACAGCACGGGCGCCACGCACGCGTCGGAGCCCTCGAAGACGGCCGTCCACTCCTCGCGCGTACGTTCCTTGAAGCGCGCGGCGACGGCCGTGCGCAGCTCGTCCCAGCGGGCCAGGTCCTTGCGGGCGGGGGCGGTCTCCGTGAGGCCGAGCAGCGCGATGAACTCGTCGTAGAACTGCTGCTCCAGGGAGCCCACGGCCATGTAGCCGCCGTCGGCGGTCTCGTAGGTGCCGTAGAAGGGGCAGCCGCCGTCCAGGAGGTTGGCGCCTCGCCGGTCCTGCCAGCCGCCGGCCGCGAGCATGCCGTGGATCATCGAGGACAGGTGCGCGGCGCCGTCGACGATCGCGGCGTCCACGACCTGCCCCTCGCCGTGCACGCGCGCGTGGTGCAGCGCGGCGAGGATGCCCACGACGAGGTAGAGCGAGCCGCCCGCGTAGTCGCCCACGAGGTTCGCGGGGATCGCGGGCGGCTCGTCCGGGTTGCCGATCATGCCGAGGGTGCCGGTGATCGCGATGTACGCGATGTCGTGCCCCGCGCGCTGCGCGAGCGGCCCCTCCTGGCCCCAGCCGGTCATCCGGCCGTAGACGAGCCGCGGATTGCGGGCGTGGCAGGCGGCGGGTCCGACGCCGAGGCGCTCGGCGACGCCCGGGCGGTAGCCCTCGATGAGGACGTCGGCACGCGCGACGAGGTCCAGGACGCGGTCCGCGCCGTCGGCGGCCTTGAGGTCGACGATCACGGAGCGTTTGTTGCGGTTGGTGACGTCGTACTCGGGATCGATCGCGAGGCCGCCGCCACCGGGGCGGTCCACGCGGACGACGTCGGCGCCGAGGTCGGCGAGGAGCATGGCCGCGAACGGTCCAGGACCGATGCCCGCGAGCTCCACCACACGCACCCCGGCGAGCGGTCCCTGAACGCCCTTGCCCGGCACTGCCATTGAGCCCCCAGCGTTATGACACAACTGATGTAACACCAGTGATGCTAAGAACGTGTTCCACTGTGCACAAGCCCCTGAAGAGCAAGCGCTTAGCCAATTTCGGCGGCGTCTAGCCTTCAGGCATGGATTCCGTACTGGTCAGCGCGTGTCTGCGCGGGGTGCCCTGCCGCTTCGACGGCCGCGCCAAAGCCTCGGCCGAGGTCGACGCCGCGGTGGCGGGCCGTGACGTCGTGTCGTTCTGCCCGGAGGCCGCGGGCGGCCTGCCGACGCCGCGCCGTCCCGCCGAACTCGTCGGCGGTGACGGGCACGACGTCCTGGACGGCGGCGCGCGGGTCGTCGAGGACACCGGGCGCGACGTGACGGCCGCATTCGTGGCGGGCGCCCACCGCGCGCTCGCCGCGGCGCGGGCGAGCGGGTGCACGGAGGCGCTCCTGATGCCGCGCAGTCCCTCGTGCGGGCGCGGCGCGGTCCACGACGGGTCGTTCGGCGGGGAGCTGGTGGCGGGCGACGGCGTCACGGCGGCGCTGTTCGAGCGGAACGGGATCAGGGTGCGTCCGGCGCCGGGGGCGTAGGCCCCGTTGCCATCGGCTAGCCTCTGCCACCGACAACTGCTCGGGCCCCACGGCGGAGAGGTGCCATGACCAGCCAGCACAGCAAGAACAGTGATCGCCCGTACGACATCGTGCTCTTCGGAGCGACCGGTTTCGTGGGGGTGCTGACCGCGCGGTACCTGGCCGCGCACGCGCCCGAAGGGCTCCGCTGGGCCGTCGCGGGACGCGATCCGAAGAAGCTGGAGCGGCTCAGGGAACGGCTCGCCGAGCAGCACCCTCGGTGCGCCGAACTCCCGCTGGTCGAGGCCGATGTCGCCGACCCCGCGAGCCTGCGGGCGCTGGCCGGTGACGCGCGCGTGGTCGCCACGACCGTCGGCCCCTATCTGACGTACGGCAAGGAGCTGGTCGCCGCGTGCGCGGAGGCGGGCACCGACTACGTCGACCTGACGGGTGAGCCCGAGTTCGTCGACCTCATGTACGTGCGGCACGACACCCGCGCGCGGGAGACCGGCGCGCGCCTGGTGCACGCCTGTGGCTTCGACTCGGTCCCGCACGACCTGGGCGCGTACTTCACGGTCAAGCAGTTGCCCGAGGGGGTGCCGCTGCGCGTCGACGGTTTCGTACGGGCGGGCGCGCAGTTCTCCGGCGGCACCTTCGCCTCCGCCCTGAACCAGTTCGGGCGGGGCCCGCAGATGCTGGCCGCCGCGAAGGACCGGCGGCGCCACGAGCCGCGCCTGGTGGGGCGCACGGCGTACGCCCCGCCGGGCGCGCCCCGCTATGCGGCCGAGGTCGGCGCGTGGGCCCTGCCGCTGCCCACCATCGACCCCCAGGTGGTGCAGCGTTCGGCCCGGGCACTCGAACGGTACGGGCCCGACTTCCGCTACCGGCACTACGCGGCCGTGAAGACGCTGCCGGTCGCGATCGGCGGCACCGCGGCGCTCGCCGGCGTGCTCGCCGCGGCCCAACTGCCGCCCGCGCGGCGCTGGTTGTCCGACCGTCTCAAGCCCGGAGCGGGGCCGAGCGAGGAGCGCCGCGCCACGTCGTGGTTCTCGGTGCGGTTCGTCGGCGAGGGCGGCGGCACCCGGGTCTACACCGAGGTCTCGGGCGGCGACCCGGGGTACGACGAGACGGCGAAGATCCTCGCCGAGTCGGCGCTCGCCCTGGCGCTCGACGACCTGCCCGAGACGTCCGGGCAGGTCACCACCGCGGTGGCCATGGGCGAAGCGCTGCTGACCCGCCTGACGGCCGCGGGGATCGGCTTCCGGGTCGCGGCGGTGCGCCAGACCTCCTAGGCGTATGCGGCGGCCGTGTCAGGCCCCGACGGCCCGGCGCAGCGCCGACCTGCACAGGGCGTCCGCGCGCCGCGTCGACTCCGGCAGCCGGTAGCGCGGGGTCAGGGCCAGTGTCTGGGCGCACGCGGTGGCCAGGCTCACGCGGTGGCCCACCGAGACGAACACCGGCTTGACGTCCTCGCGGGTGCGCAGCGCCTTGCCGACCTCCTCCACCCCTTCGAGCAGCGGCGACGCGCTTCCCCTCGCCGCCGCCGGAGGCTCGTACGAGAAGGTGAAGGGGTTCTTGGCGACGCCCAGGGTGGGAAGTCCTGTCAGCACGCCGAGGTGGCTCGCGAGGCCGAAGCGGCGCGGGTGCGCGATGCCGTAGCCGTCGCAGACGACGAGCCCCGGGTCGGCCGTCAGTTCGGAGAGGGCCGCGAGGACCGTCGGGATCTCGCGGAAGGCGAGCAGGCCGGGCACGTAGGGGAAGGCCACCGTGCCGACGGCGGTGGCCTCCTCCACGACGTCGAGCGTGGCGGCGTCCAGGACGACGACGGCGGCCGCGACGACGTCCCGCTCGTCGTCGTAGGCGACGTCCACGCCGGTGACGTGGCCCTGCCCGGGCGCGGGGCCCGGCTCGTCGAGGACGACTCGGGCGCGCAGTTCGTCCTGGACGGCACGGGCCGTCCGCTCGTCGGCGGGCCAGTCGGAGGGCGGCGCGTAGCTGGTCATGGTGCGGAACAGCCTAGTGGGCGCCGCGATCACCACCCGCAGGGACGACCGGCATCAAAGACGCGTAAAGATTGCCGGGATCCGGCAATGACCAAGCCCCTTCCGTGCTGTCAGGATCGCTGGGACCGAGGTGGACGGCATGACGGGGGAAGTGATCCGATGACGGTGTTTCTAGGTCTCGGCATCGCGGGAATCGTCCTGCTGGTGCTCTCGCTCGTCCTCGACGGAGTCCTCGAAGGACTCTTCGGCGGCGCGGGAGTTCTCGACGGGCTCTTCGACGGGCTGCTCTCCCTTCCGGTCATCGCCGGGTTCGTCTCGATGCTCGGCTTCGGCGGCGCGATCGCGCTCGGCACCACCGGCATCGGAGCGGGCCCCGCCACCGCCGTGGGAGTCGGCGCGGGGACCGGGGCGGCCTGGCTGACCTGGAAGGTCACCCGCGCCCTGATGCGCGACCAGACCGCGCGCACGCCCAACGGCGACGACCTCGTGGGCAGTTCGGGCGCCGTGGTCACCGCCATTCCGGCCGACGGCTACGGCGAGGTGCTCCTGCATCTCGCGGGCCAGCCGGTGAAGCTCGCGGCCCGCAGCCCGATCGCCGTGGCGCGGGGCACCGAGATCTGGGTCGACGCCACGCTGTCACCGACCTCGGTGGCCGTACGGCCCGTGGAGCGCTGACCACCGCGACCGCGGCGCCGCCACCACAAGATGTAGATGTACGCAACCGATCTGCCGTCCCCCGGGTGGCAGGGGGGAATTCGCATGAGTCCAGTCCTGACCGCAGTCGTCGGAGTCGTCGTACTCCTCGTCCTGTTGGCGCTCGTCGTCATCACCCGCTACAAGGTCGCGGGGCCCAGCGAGGCCTTCATCGTGACCGGGCGGCGCGGCAAGAGGTCCACCGATCCCGACACCGGCCGCGTGATGACCGACAACAGCGGCCAGAAGGTCGTGGTCGGCGGCGGTGTCTTCGTCGTGCCGTTCGTGCAGCAGAAGTTCACGCTCGACCTCTCCTCGCGGCACATCCCGATCGCGGTGCGCGGCGCGGTGACGCTGCGCGGCGTCAAGTCCAACCTCGAAGGCGTCGCCATCGTCAAGGTCGGCGGCACCGAGGACTCGATCAGGGCCGCGGCCCAGCGCTTCCTCGTGCAGCAGGACGGCATCGTCGGCTTCACCCAGGAGGTGCTCTCCGGCGCGCTGCGCTCCATCGTGGGGCGGATGTCGGTGGAGGACATCATCCGTGACCGTGCCGCGTTCGCCGGGCAGGTCGCCGAGGAGGCGGAGGCCAGCCTCTCCGGGCAGGGCCTGGTCCTCGACGCCTTCCAGATCCAGGACATCACCACGGAGGGCTCCTACCTGGAGGACCTCGGGCGCCCCGAGGCGGCCCGTGCCAAGCAGGAGGCCGACATCGCGGAGGCCGTGGCGCGCAGGGCCGCGGAGCAGGCGCGCCTCAAGGCCGAGGAGGAGATCGCGATCGCCCAGCGGACGTTCGCGCTCAAGCAGGCCGAGATCAAGGCCGAGACGGACGAGGCGTCGGCGCGGGCCGGGGCCGCGGGGCCGCTGGCCGAGGCGGCGCGCCAGCAGGAGGTCCTCACCGAGCAGGAGAAGGTCGCCAAGCGCCAGGCGGCGCTGACCGACAGCGAGTTGGACACCCAGGTCCGCAAGCCCGCCGACGCGGCGCGCTACCAGGCCGAGCAGGAGGCGGAGGCCCGCAGGATCGGCCTGGTCAAGCAGGCCGAGGCCGACGCCGAGCGGGCCAGGCTCACCGGTGAGGGCGAGAAGGCGCAGCGTGCCGCGCTCGCCGACGCCGTACGCCTGGAGGGCGAGGCAGAGGCCGCCGCGATCGGCGCGAAGGGTGCCGCGGAGGCCGAGGCGATGCTCAAGAAGGCGGACGCGTTCACGCAGTACGGCGACGCCGCGGTCCTGCAGATGCTCGTCGGGGTCCTGCCGGACGTGGTGGCCAAGGCGTCCGAGCCGCTCAGCGCGGTCGACAAGATGACGGTGATCTCCACGGACGGCGCGAGCCAGCTCTCCCGTACGGTCGCCGACAACGTCGCCCAGGGCGTCGAACTCCTCAACTCCACCACGGGAGTCGACCTCGCGCAGCTCCTCAAGGGGATCACCGGAGGAACGCGCGGCGCGTCGGCGGAGCCGGCGAAGCCCGCCGCCGACACCGCTCCCGACGCGGCGAACGGCAGGATCGAGATCACCCACTAGCCGCCGCGCCGCGCCCCGTCAGCGCTTGAAGGCCAGGCCGCCGTGCTCCCCGATGGGCTCGGCGGCCTCGGCGTCGGCGTCGGGCCGCCAGCAGGGCACGGAGACGACGCCGGGTTCGAGGAGTTCGAGACCGTCGAAGAAGGCGGCGATCTGGTCGACGGGACGCAGGAAGTAGGGCACGGCGCCGGACGCGTTGTAGCCGTCCTGGGCCGCTTCGTAGGCGGCGTCGATGCCCCGCGAACCGTCGTTGATGACCAGGTAGCTGCCGGACGGCAGCGCGTCCACCAGGCGTCCGACGATCTCCCGCGCCTGGTCGTAGTCGGGCATGTGGCCGAGGATGTTGCTGAGGATCAGGGCGGTGGGGCGGGTGAGGTCCAGCGTCTCGGCGGCGGACGCCAGGATGCGGTCCGGATCCGACAGGGTGGCGTCGACGTAGGCGGTCGCACCCTCGGGGGTGGACGTCAGCAGGGCGCGGGCGTGCGCCAGGACCATCGGGTCGTGGTCGACGTAGACGATCCGCGCATCGGGCGCGAGCCGCTGGGCCACCTCGTGGGTGTTGTCGACGGTCGGCAGGCCGGTGCCGATGTCCAGGAACTGCCGGATGCCCGCGTCGGTGACCAGGTGCGTGATGGCGCGCCGCAGGAAGGCGCGGCTGCTCCTTGCGACGGTGACGATGCCGGGGAAGACGGCGCTGTAGGCGTCGCCCGCCGCCTCGTCGACGGGGTAGTTGTCCTTCCCGCCCAGCCAGTAGTTCCAGATCCGGGCGGAGTGCGGCACCGAGGTGTCGATGCTCTGGTGTGCCGCCGCGGGTCCGGGCGTCGTCGCGTGGTCGGTCATGGTTCCCGTCCGTCTCTCCACCGTGGCCTGAATCGTTCATCGCACAACCTACGCGTCAACCGTCGCGTGGCGCACACCAGTTCACGCAAGCGGAGTTCCGGAGGATCGGAGCGAGTCGATTCCTCACGTTTCGGTACGTCCTGCCTATGTTGAGGCGGCAGACGATCCGCATCTAGGCCGGGACGGCACGTTGACCATGAACCGCACGAAGTACGCCTCCTTCTCCGCCATCGCGGCCACGGCCGTGCTCCTCGGCGCCCTGGCGGCACCGGCGACCGCGACGCCGCGCCCGGTCGCCGACCCGCCCCCGCAACCGGCGGCGGCCACAACTACGGCACCCCGTCCCACGCTCACCGCTCAGGCCACGCGGAGCACCGTGCGGCCCTCGGAGGAGTTCCGCGTCCTCGGCACGGCAGCGCACCTGCCGCCCGGCACCCCCGTCGCCCTCCAACAGAAGCAGGGCGAGCGGTGGGTGGGCCTGCCCGCGACGGTGCGCACCACAGCGCGCGGGACGTACTCGCTGCGGGTCGTGCTCGACTACCGGGGGCGCAACGCGCTGCGCATGACGGGCGGCGGCGCCGTCTCGCCCGTCGTGTACGTCACCGTGCGCGACTGTCCGGTTCAGGGCTGCGAGCCCAGCGCGGCCAAGTAGCCGTCCAGCAGCTCCGTCTGGCGCCCCGGCGGGAACCGGGCGGGGCTGAACAGGGCTTGCACCACCAGGCCGAGCACGAAGGACTGGGCCCCGGCGGCGAGGTCCGCCGGGTCCCCCGCGGGCAGCTCGCCCCGCTCCTGCGCCGCCGCCATCAGGTCGCGCAGCTTGTCCCTGCTCTGCTCGTACCTGCGGCCGTGCGCGGCGCTCAGCTCGGGATCGGCGAGCGCCACGTCCCAGGAGGAGACCCAGACGCGGTTGCTCGCGGTGGCCTCGTCGGTGAGCGGCAGGATGTCGAGCAGGGCGGCGCGGACGGCGGCGATCCCCGCGCCCGCGGCCCGCCGGGGCCGCGCGGCGCTGCGGGCGGCGAGCAGGTCGAGGGCGTAGGCGACCAGGTCGCGCTTGGCCGGGAAGTAGTGCGTGAGCAGGCCGGTGGTCGCGCCGAGTTCGGCGGCGACGGCGCGCATCGTCAGACCCCCGAACCCGTGCGCGGCAAGGACGCGCCAGACCGCTTCCGACACATCGCGGCGGCGGGCCTCGTGATCTCCCTTGGGGCGTGGCATGCTGCTACCGTACATAATCATAACGTTTGTTTTGTGAATGCGAGGTCACCCATGTTCTCCCTGCCGCTGCGGGACGACGCCCAGCTCCGACCGCTGGAGCCGTGGCACGCCGAGGAGTTCGCCGCCCACCTCGACCGCGCTCGCGAGCACATCCGGCCGTGGGTCGGCCCCGCCTTCGTCACGGACGACGTCGAGGGCGCGCGGGCCACCCTGCGCCGCTACGCGGAGCGCCAGGCCGCCGACGGCGCCCGCCTCTTCGGCATCTGGCGCGAGGGCACACTGATCGGCGGAGTGATGTTCGTGGCCCTCGACGCCGCGTCGGGCACCTGTGAGATCGGCTGCTGGCTGGAGCCGTCGGGCGAGGGCCACGGCCTGATCACCGGGGCCTGCCGCACGCTGCTCGACTGGGCGTTCACCACCCGGGGTCTGTTCCGCGCCGAGTGGCACTGCCGGGCGGACAACGACCGCAGCGCCGCGGTGGCCAAGCGGCTGGGCATGACCCTGGAGGGCGTGCGCCGGGGCGCGTGGCCCTACGACGGCGCGCGCCACGACAAGCAGATGTGGGCGGTCCTGGCCCCCGAGTACCGGGCAGGACGCGCCTGACCGGTCCTCCCCCACACCCGCCGTACCGTCTCCCGCGCCCCTCGGGATACTTGGATCATGGGATGGGCACTGCGCTCCGCCGGGGCCGCGGACAGGGAGACGATCGTCGAGCTTCGGGCCGTGGTGATGCGGCCCGACCTGGAGCGGCTCGGCAGGTTCGATCCGCACCGCGTGCGCCAGCGCTTCCGGGACGCCTTCCGGCCCGAGCAGACCTCGGTGATCGAGTCGGACGGCGCCTTCGTCGGCTGTGTCGCCCTGCGCCCCGCCGATTCCGCGTACTGGCTCGAACACTTCTTCCTGGACCCACGGGTCCAGGGGCGGGGCATCGGCTCGGCCGTCCTCGGCACGCTCCTGGGGCGCACCGACGCCGAGGGTGCGACCGTACGCCTCAACGTCCTCCAGGGCAGCGACGCCCGCAGGCTCTACGAGCGGCACGGCTTCACGGTGGAGAGCGAGGACCCGGTCGACGTCTTCATGGTCCGGGTGCCGGGAGCCCGGACCGTCCGGCGCCCCGGCGGGGTGCCGGGAGCCGCCGGGTAGCCTCACGATCATGTTCATTCTCGAATTGACCTACACCGCGCCCGTCTCCGCCGTCGACGAGCACCTGGAGGCCCACGTGGCGTGGCTCGACGAGCTGTACGAGGCCGGTGTCTTCATCGCGTCCGGGCGCAAGAACCCGCGCGACGGCGGCGTGATCATCGCCGTCGCGGACGACCGCGCGCGGATCGAGGAGATCACCGCGAGGGACCCGTTCACGATCGCCGGGGTCTGCGAGTACCGCATCATCGAGTTCATCGCGACGAAGACGGCGCCTGGACTCGACGCGTACCGTGAGCAGTTGCCCGCGTAGTCCGCTGGAGGTGCGGCCTTCGGCCTGCGGGCCGGTGGGGGCTGGTCGCGCCCCGCGGCGGAGCCGCGGATGATACGGCCCCGCGCCCCTCACGGAGCGCTCAGCGCCTCTCCAGGCGTGCGATCCGCCCCTTCTCGCCCGCGGCCCAGCAGCCCCGCGCCCCGGCACAGTCGACCGTGTCGTACGACCCGGTGTCGACCGTCCGCCAGGTGCGCCCGCCGTCCCTCGTGACGTCGGTGCCTGTCGGGCCGACCGCGAGCGCCGTGGAGCGGCTGTGCGGGAACCAGGCGACGCCCGAGCGGTAGGCGGGCGGCGGCCGGTGGGACGGGTCCCAGTCGCGGCCGCCGTTCCCGGTCACCGCCGCCGCCTTCGGGGACGGCTGGTCGGCCCGGTAGTCGCCGCCGACCGCGATCCCGTGCGTACGGTCGCGGAACGCGAGCCCGAACACGCCGCGGGCCGGGTCGCCCGCCGGGATCGGCGCGTCGGTCGCCCGCCAGGTCAGGCCCCGGTCCTCGGAGTGCAGGACCCGCGCGCGCGACGCCCCGCCGGTGGCCAGCCACACGTCGCGCGGGCCCGAACTCACCAGGCACTGGCCGCTGGCCGCGAAGCCGGACTCGCCCTCCTGGGCCGGGGGCATGCCGGTGTTCGGCAGCACCTTCCAGGAGCGGCCGCCGTCGGCGGTGGACAGGATGCGGAACCTGCCGTCGACCGGGTCGCTCATGGCGAGGCCGTGGCGGCGGTCGAAGAAGGTCACGCAGTCGTAGAACGCCTTGGCGTCGGTGTTGCGGAAGGACTCCGTCCAGGTCGCTCCGCCGTCCTCGGTGCGCAGCACCCGCGACGCCTCGCCCTCGCCGATGGCGAGCACCACGGCGCGGCGGCCGTCGAAGGCCTCCACGTCACGGAATTCGAGCGCGGAGGCGCCCGGCGGGGAGACATCGCGCCAGGTCTGGCCGCCGTCGGAGGTCCGCAGCACGGTCCCCTTGGTACCGGCCACCCAGGCCGCGTCGGGACCGACGGCGGCCAGGCCGCGGAACCGCGCGTCGGTCCCGCTCTTCTTGAGCTGCCAGCTCAGCGACCGTTCGGCGGCCGGTCCCCCGGCGTCACCCGCGTCCGCGAGAGCGGCGGCGGGCGGCACGAGCGCGGCTCCCGCCAGTGCGGCACCGCACAGTCCCACGAGTACCGTGCGCCTCAACGACTTCGACTTCCCCATGCCCCTCATGGCGGGCGAAGCTAGCCGACTCGCCGGGCCTCGTCCAGATGGCCGGAAGGGGTCCCCCCGTCGGTGATCGCAGGGAACCGTGGGCGCCCGGACGGTGTCGCGGTGACAGAGGTCACTCGGTCTGACCCGCCCTCCGTGTGCACGGATCTCGTCATTCCGTCGTCTATTCAAGTGCCCGACCCCAGTCGTCAAGCAGTCAGTGAGGGAGCAGGCGTTGTCCACCGTCATCGAGCAAGCCGTAGAGGCCCGCCTCGTCGCCGCCGCGCCGCGGATGCCGACCATTCCCGCGACACTCCACTACGACCAGCGGGACCCCTTCGCCGTCCGCATGAGTTTCCCGGCTCCCGCGACGCTGGAGGGCGTGGAGGTCTACTGGACCTTCGCCCGTGAACTGCTGAACCACGGGGTGGAGCGGGCGGTCGGCGACGGCGACGTGCGCGTGCGCCCCTACGGCTTCGACCGCACGGTCGTGGAGTTCCACGCGCCCGAGGGCACCGCGATCGTCCACGTGCGCACCGGCGAGCTCCGCCACTTCCTGCACCGCACCATGGCCCTGGTCCCCGTCGGCCAGGAGCACCGGCACGTCGATCTGGACCAGGACCTCGCCGAGCTGATGCGCGACGCCTGCTGAGCGCCGCCTGACGCAGCGACCCACGCTCCGGCCTCCGCCGTCCGCCCTCCGCCTCCCGGTCTCACCCGCCCCCACCCGAAGCGCGGGCCGCCTCGGCCGACGAGATGGCCGACGCGAGCGCCTTGCGGAGGTTCTCCATCACCGCCCGCAGCTCGGGCGACGCGCCACCGGCCCGCTCGGTCAGCTCGTCGATCCTGTCCCGGTAGCGCCTGCGGTCCTTGCCCGTGACGATCGTGCGCAGTTTGCCGGTGGCCGCGCACATGACCAGGGCCGCGTCTTCCTCGGGCACCTCGGCGACCGGCTGCTTGCCGTGCAGCACCGCGAGTGCCTCCGCGTGCAGCACTTCCACGTGTCCCACCCGCTCCAGTGCGTAGCGCCTTGCGGGGAAGAGACCGAGGACCCGGCCGCGCTCCGTCCGCAGATAGCCGTGCGCGACCAGCTGGTCGCGGACCGCGCTCAGGGTGCCGCGCGAGCGGTGCGTCAGCCAGCCTCGCCAGGTGCGCGGCCGGGACTGCTCGATCAGTTCGGCCAGTGCGTCGAGCGCCGTGTCGCCGGTGCGGGCGCCGATGACCGGGGTGACGACGCGGTCCTCCTCGAAGAGCACGCCGCGCTGGGCCAGCTCGGCGAGCGCGCCCGCCCTGACCGCCAGGTGCAGATCGGGTGCGCCGGTGATCTTGCCCCGGTGCGTGTTCCAGGCCAGCAGGAAGAGCCTGGCGGGCAGTGACAGCGTTCCGTGGTGCACGGCGCCTCCCACAATAAAACGTTGACATGCCCGCGGGCCCTTCCTACGGTGTACAGCGGTTCTGTTGCCGTCGATAGGAGAAGGACGTTGCTCGTCTGAGGTCATGAGACACCGCGTCACACAGCTGTCACCGCTGTGTACGTCGTTGTGCGACCTCGGCATCCGAGCCGTCCCGTCCCCCCGGCACAGGCCCTCTCTCCTCTCCGGCCTCACCCCGCCGCGGTGTCTCGAACGCGTTGCCCCTGACCGCGCTCCACACCACGCAACCGCGAGGCCCGTATGTCAACCTCCCCCCTCTCCCTCACCTGCACCTCGCTCACCTTCGGCTGGCCGGACGGCACCGGTGTCTTCGACGGACTCCAGATCGCCTTCGGACCCGGCAGGACCGGCCTCATCGGCACCAACGGGTCGGGAAAGTCCACCCTGTTGAAGCTGCTCGCCGGTGAGCTGAAGCCCACCGAAGGGACCGTCAAGGTCACCGGTGAGGTCGGCTACCTGCCGCAGAACGTCACCCTGGACACCGGGCTGCGCGTCGACGAGGTGCTCGGCATCGCCGAGCGCCGCGCCGCCCTGCACGCCATCGAGGCGGGCGACGCCGCCGAAGAACACTTCACCGCGGTCGGCGACGACTGGGACGTCGAGGAGCGCGCCCGCGCCACCCTCGACCAGCTCGGGCTCGGCCACATCGGCCTCGACCGCACGTCGGGCGAGGTGTCCGGCGGCGAGTCGGTGCTGCTGCGCCTGGCCGCGCTGCTGCTGCGCAGGCCCGACGTACTGCTGCTCGACGAACCCACCAACAACCTTGATCTGTACGCCCGTCGGCGCCTTTACGCGGCCGTCGACGCGTGGTCCGGGGTCCTGGTCGTGGTCAGCCACGACCGCGAACTCCTCGACCTCGTGGACCAGATCGCCGATCTGCGCGACGGCGAGGTCACCTGGTACGGCGGCAACTTCTCCGCCTACGAGGAGGCCCTCGCCGTCGAACAGGAGGCGGCGGAGCGCATGGTGCGCGTCGCCGAGTCCGACCTGCGCAAGCAGAAGCGCGATCTGGCCGACGCCCAGGTCAAGTTGGCTCGCCGCAAGCGGTACGGCCAGAAGATCCAGGACAGCGGGAGCCTGCCGAAGATCCTCGCGGGCGCGCGCAAGCGGGCCGCGCAGGAGTCGGCGGGCAAGCACCGCATCATGCACCAGGAGAAGCTCGCCGAGGCCAAGGAACGTCTGGACGACGCCGTCGAGGCGGTGCGGGACGACGACGAGATCCGCGTCGACCTGCCCCACACCCTGGTCCATCCGGGGCGCACCGTGCTCACCCTGAGCGGCCTCGAACTCTGCTACGGCGCCCGGGTGAAGGGCGAGTTCGAGCTGCGCGGCCCCGAGCGGATCGCGCTGATCGGGCGGAACGGCGCGGGCAAGACCACGCTGCTCCGTACGATCGCCGGGGAGCTCCCCGCGGTCTCCGGCGAGGCTCTCCCGCACGTGCCGATGCGGTTCCTGCCGCAGCGCCTCGACGTGCTCGACGACGAGCTGACCGTCGTGGAGAACGTACGGGCGTATGCTCCCGACGCGACCAACAACCGCGTCAGGGCGCGCCTTGCCCGGTTCCTCTTCAAGGGGGCCAAGGCCGATCAGCGGGCGGCGACCCTGTCGGGCGGCGAGCGGTTCCGCGCCGCGCTCGCGGCGCTGCTGCTCGCCGAGCCCGCGCCGCAGCTCCTGATGCTCGACGAGCCGACGAACAACCTCGACATGGCGAGCGTGAGACAGCTCTCGACGGCTCTGGAGTCCTACCGGGGCGCGCTGATCGTGGCCAGCCACGACCTGCCGTTCCTGGAGTCCATCGGCATCACGCGGTGGCTGCGGCTCGATGGCGAGCTGACCGAAATCACCCAGGAAAAGAAGACAGAAGCTGTCGGGTATTCGGACTAGCTTCGGTGGCATGGACCAGCTCAGCCACCAGTTCATCACCATCGCAGGGGCCCGTGAGAACAACCTCAAGGAGGTGAGCCTGCGCATCCCGAAGGGCCGTCTGACGGTCTTCACCGGGGTCTCCGGGTCCGGAAAGTCGTCGGTCGTCTTCGACACGATCGCGGTCGAGTCGCAGCGTCAGCTGAACGAGACCTTCACCTGGTTCGTCCGCAACCGGCTGCCCAAGTACGAGCGGCCGCACGCGGACACCATCGAGGACCTCTCGCCCGCGATCGTCGTCGACCAGAAGCCGATCGGCGGGCACTCCCGCTCGACGGTGGGCACGATGACCGACATCTACTCGGTGATCCGGGTGCTGTTCTCCCGGTACGGCACGCCCAGCGCGGGAGGGGCGACCGCGTACTCGTTCAACGACCCGGCGGGCATGTGCCCCGAGTGCGACGGCCTCGGGCGCACCGTGCGGCCCGACTACGACCGCATCCTCGACCCCGCCAAGTCCCTGGCGGACGGCGCGGTCCTCTTCCCGCCGTTCGCCGCCGGGACCTGGCAGGGCCAGACGTACACCAACACCACCGACCTGGACACGCACAAGCCGGTCGGTGAGTTCACCGCCGCCGAGCGGCAGTTCCTGCTGCGCGGCGGCGGCAGGAAGAAGGTCACGGTCGACAACACCGGCGGCGCGCGGGACATCGACTACGAGGGCCTCGCCGACCGCTTCGAGCGGCTCTACCTCAACCGCGACCTGTCGACGCTCGCCCAGAAGACCCGCGACATGGTGCAGGGGTTCCTCCAGGAGGGCCGCTGCCCGACCTGTCACGGCGCCCGCCTCAACGCGGCGGCGCTCGCCACCCGCGTCGGCGGCCTCGGCATCACCGACTGCACCCGCATGGAGGTCACCGACCTCATCGTCGCGCTCGGCCGGATCCACGACCCGGTGGCGGGCCCGATCGCCGGGGCGGCGGTGGCGGCCCTGGAGCGGATCGAGGCGATCGGCCTCGGCTACCTCAGCCTGGACCGCGAGACGTCCACCCTGTCGGGCGGCGAGGGCCAGCGCCTGAAGATGGTGCGCCACCTCGGCTCCAGCCTGACCGGCATGACCTACATCTTCGACGAGCCGAGCGTCGGTCTGCACCCGCGCGACGTGGGACGCCTGAACGACCTGCTGCTCCGGCTGCGCGACAAGGGCAACACGGTGCTCGTGGTCGAGCACGACCCGGACGTGATCGCGGTCGCCGACCACGTCGTCGACATGGGCCCGCGAGCCGGCACCGGCGGCGGTCTCGTCGTCTTCGAGGGCACCCCGGACGAGCTGCGCGGCGCGGACACCCTGACCGGGCGCCAGTTGCGCCGCACCACGGGCGTCAAGGAGCACCCGCGCGAGGCGACCGGCGGGCACTGGATCGAGGACGCCGATCTGCACAACCTCAAGAACGTGAGCGTGCGGGTGCCGACCGGGGTGCTCACGGCGGTGACGGGCGTCGCGGGCTCGGGCAAGAGCACGCTGGTGTCGGGGGCCTACGTCGCCTCGCACCCCGACGCCGTGGTCGTCGACCAGTCCTCGATCGGCATCTCGGGCCGCTCGACCCCGGCGACGTACCTCGGGATCATGGACACCCTGCGCAAGCTCTTCGCGCGCGAGAGCGGTGAGCGGGCGAGCCTGTTCAGCTTCAACTCGCAGGGCGCGTGCGAGCGTTGCCAGGGGCGCGGGATCATCTACAGCGACCTCGCGTTCATGGATCCGGTGACCACGACCTGCGAGGCGTGCGAGGGGCGCCGCTTCAAGGAAGAGGTGCTGCGGCTCACCGTCGCGGGCCACTCGATCGTCGACGTCCTGGAGATGACCGCCGAGCGGGCCCTGGACTTCTTCGACCGGCTCGGCGACGGCTTCGACGACAAGGGCGTACGCCGCCGTCTGAGCACCCTGCGGGACGTGGGCCTGACCTACCTCACGCTCGGCCAGCCGCTGAGCACGCTCTCCGGCGGCGAGCGCCAACGCATCAAGCTGGCCACCCAGTTGCACCGCACGGGCACGACGTACGTCCTGGACGAGCCGACCACCGGGCTGCACATGGCCGATGTCGACGGGCTGCTCGCGCTGCTCGACCGGCTGGTCGACGCGGGCAACACCGTGGTCGTCGTCGAGCACAACCTCGACGTGGTCAAGCACGCGGACTGGGTGATCGACCTGGGACCCGACGGCGGCAAGCACGGCGGGCGGATCGTCTTCGAGGGCACGCCCGCGCAACTCCTCGACGCCACCGGGTCGTTCACGGCGGATCATCTTCGCGGCGCTCTGGGCCGGGAGCGGGCACACGCTGCATGATGTGCGGCACTGCCCCGACGCCGTAGGGAGTCGCCACTGTGCCCAGCAAGAAGGCCCTGATCCGCCGCCCGGGACCGCGCATAGCGGAGGGCCTGGTCACCGGGGTGCGCCCGCCGGTCGATCCGGGCCTCGCGCTGCGGCAGTGGGCCGCGTACGTGGAGACGCTCGCGGCCCACGGCTGGCAGACCCTGGAGGTGGAGCCCGCCGACCACTGCCCGGACGCGGTGTTCGTCGAGGACACGGTGACCGTCTTCCGCAACGTGGCGCTGATAGCGCGGCCCGGCGCCCCGAGCCGCCTCGACGAGACACCGGGCGTGGAGGAGGCGGTGGCCAGGCTCGGCGCCTCGGTGGCCTGGGTGTGGGAGCCGGGCACGCTGGACGGCGGTGACGTCCTGAAGGTCGGCGACACGGTCTACGTGGGCCGCGGCGGCAGGACCAACGCGGACGGGGTGCGGCAGTTGCGGTCCGCCTTCGAACCACTCGGGGCGCGCGTCGTCGCCGTGCCCGTGACCCGGGTCCTACATCTGAAGTCGGCGGTGACGGCGCTGCCCGACGGGACGGTCATCGGATACGAGCCGCTCGTCGACCATCCCTCGCTCTTCCCGCACTTCCTGCCCGTGCCGGAGGAGGCGGGCGCGCACGTGGTGCTCCTCGGCGGCGGAAAGCTGCTGATGTCGGCGAGCGCGCCGAGGAGCGCGGAGCTCCTCGCCGATGTCGGATTCGACCCCGTTCTGGTGGACATCAGCGAGTTCGAGAAGCTCGAAGGCTGTGTGACGTGCCTCTCAGTCCGACTCCGTGACCTGTACGCCTGACCAGTAATGAGGCGGTAGTTGCGGCAGGGACGGGTGGGGCCGTGGCTCGGAGACCCTTTACGGCGGGTTTAACCTACGGCAACGTAACCTACGACACCGTAGGTAGTGCACCGCTCGCACTTCCCGCGCGCAACAATTCGTAAGAACTCCCGTCCCCCTCTGGAGCCCTCGTGACGATCACCTCTCCCCACCTCGGTAGCAGCGCGGACAGCTGGACCGACGCCCGGCTGCTCTACGCGCTGGAGGAAGTGGTCGAGCAGGAACTCAATCGCCACCTGAAGGTGGCCAAGGACTGGATGCCCCACGAGTACGTCCCGTTCTCCGACGCCCGGAACTTCCCCGGGATCTTCGAGGACGGCGAGGCGTGGGAGAAGGGCCAGTCCCCGGTCACCGACATCGGACGCATCGCCCTGGTGGTCAACCTGCTCACCGAGGACAACCTCCCCAGTTACCACCACGAGATCGCCTCGCTCTTCGGCCGCGACGGCGCCTGGGGCACCTGGGTGCACCGCTGGACCGCCGAGGAGGGCCGCCACGGCATCGTGATGCGCGACTACCTCCTCGCCTCGCGCGCCGTCGACCCGGACCAGCTGGAGCAGTTCCGGATGACGCACATGAGCGAGGGCTTCGAGTCGGACAACCGCCACTCGATGCTGCACTCGGTGGCGTACGTCGCCTTCCAGGAGCTGGCCACCCGCATCTCGCACCGCAACACGGGCCACCAGTCGGGCGACCCGGTCTGCGACCGCATGCTGGCGCGCATCGCGACCGACGAGAACCTCCACATGGTCTTCTACCGGAACCTGCTCAAGGCCGCCTTCGAGCTCGCCCCCGACCTCACGATGCAGGCCGTGCGCGACGTCGTCGTCAACTTCCGCATGCCGGGCCACGGCATGCCGGGCTTCGAGCGGGCCGCCGCGCAGATGGCCATCGGCGAGGTCTACAACATGCGCATCCACCACGACGACGTGCTCCAGCCCGTCCTGCGCTTCCTGAAGGTCCTGGAGATCGACGGGCTCGGCCCCGAGGGCCTCAAGGCGCAGGAGGAGCTGGGCCTCTTCATGGGCGGGCTCGACGCGGAGGCGTCGAAGTTCGACGAGAGGCTGGCCGCGCGCAAGGCGCGGATGGCGGCGCGGGGCGCCTGACCCGGCCGCCCGCCACCGTCAGGGCCCCGTGCCGCCGCCCGGCAGGGGCCGGACCGTGAGCATCTGCTGGGCCTGGCCGACCGGGCCCGCGACGTCGTGCAGCACGGTGCTCGTGGTGCCCTGCCCCGTGGGACCGAAGGTGACGCTGGTGTCGAGTCCGACCCAGCGTCCTTCGGGCTGCCGGTGGAGGTGGACCGTCAGGTCGACGTTGGGGAACATCCAGGCCGTGGGCGACCGGCGTACGGCGATGCCGTTGGCGGTGTCGACCAGCGCGACGTAGGCGGCGAGGGGGCCGACGTCCTGGCCCGCGACGAGGTCGAGGCCGGTGGAGACCCACGCCGTCGTACGGCCGGGACGTGGGGGCGCGACGGCGCGGGCGTCGAGCGACGCGATGTACCCGCCGGGCCACAGGTCGGCGAGCGGCCAGGGTTCGAGCGTTTCGGGGTGCGGGAGCGCGTCGGCGCCGCCCCCTGCCACGGCGGCCGTGTCCCCGGCGCCGAGCAGCCAGGCCCTGGCCCGCACCACGGGCCGCCCGGCGATGAGGGCGACCGCTTCGAGCAGCTCGATGGTGCGGTCCGGGCGCAGGGTCTCCACCCGGATCTCGCACTCGTCGAGCGCGAGCCGCCCGAGGATGTCGAAGCTGATCCTGGAGAGCACGAGGCCGCTGTCGGGCCGCCCGGCCAGATGGCGCTCGATCGCGTGGACGATGAGGCCGCCGAGCGGACTGAAGTGCAGTTCCGCCGTGTCCCACGCACCGCTCGCGTGCGCCGTGGGCTTGTAGCGGTGCTCGTCGATGGGCTCGTAGTAACTGCCGGTGTTCAACGGTGCGTACCTTTCCGGATGCGGCCCGGGGGCCTCACGTGGCGAAGACCGTGCTGGCCAGGATCACATGGACGGTCGTGCCGCCGAGAATGCTCAACAGCGCGTTGCGGCGCCACAGATGGAGGCCGACGGTGACAGCGAGGGCGATCACGGGGGCGAGGGCACGCGGCTCCGTGAGCGGCAGGTCGCGCAGGCAGTAGACGACGAGGATCAGCATCACGCCCGCGGGCATGCGGGTGCTGAGGTATTGGACGGTGCCGCTCGCGCGCAGCGGGGCGAGGGCCGCGAAGGGCAGGGCGCGCAGGGCCCAGGTGACGGCGGCGGTGACGACGACCGCGGCGATCGCGTAGCCGGGGTCAGACACGGCCGGGCCTCCTGTGGGTGACGAGGTGGCGGGCCAGGAGCCCGAGGGTGAACAGGGCGAAGGCGGCGAGGAGCAGCTCGCCGGGGAAGAGCAGCCGGGCGATCAGGGCGCTGAGCAGGGCGAGCAGCGGCGTGGGCAGATCGCCGCGCAGGTCGAGGACCGCCTCGACGGCGAGGACGGTGAACAGGGCGGTCAGCGCGAAGTCCAGGCCCGTGACGCCCTCGGGGATCAGCGAGCCGAGCAGGGCTCCCGCGGTCGCGCCGCCCACCCAGTACAGGTGCAGCAGGAGTTGCAGCCCGATGATGCGCGGGCCGGGCCAGGAGCGGGCCTTCTCCCCCGAGGTCAGGGCGTACGCCTCGTCGCTGAGCGCGAAGGTTCCGTACGCCTTACCGAGCCGCCCTTGGACGCGGTGCAGCGGGTAGGACAGCGCGTAGAAGACGTGCCGGACGTTGACCATGAAGGCGGTCACGGCGATCGAGGCCAGCGGGACGGCGGCGGCGACCATGCCGATGAGCAGGAACTCGAACGAGCCCGCGTAGATGAGCGCGGCGGACAGGGGCGCCCACCACCAGTCGATGCCCGACTGGGTGACGAGCGCTCCAAAGGCGAGGCCGATGGGCACGAAGGCCAGCCCCACGGAGGCGGTGTCCTTGAGGGCGACGCGCACCCATGAGAGGGGCCCGGAAGGGGGGACGGGGGTGGGCGAGGAGGTGGGCTCGGAGGGCGGCGCTGGGGTCGGCGCAGGGGTGTCACCGACGACGGGTGGAGCTGTTCGCATGCCGACATTTTATGAAGATCCACGCCTAATATGGTTGCGGATAGTGGCTCTATGATGGCTCCGTGAGCAATGAAATCCGCCTCGATGCGCTGGACAACGAAATTTTGTTTCACCTGCGGCAGGACGGCCGCCTGACCAACGTCGAGCTGGCCAAACGCGTCGGCCTGACCGCGCCCCCCTGCCTGCGCCGGGTCAAGCGCCTGGAGGAGACGGGCGTCATCGCCGGCTATCACGCCGTCATCAACACCGAAGCCCTCGGCCGCGGCCTCGAAGTCCTCATCGACGTCGAGGTCAGCGCCAACGACCGCAAGACCTACCTGGAGTTCGAGGAGGTCGTGGCCTCCTACGAGGAGGTCATAGAGGTCCGGCGCATGTTCGGCCGCCCCGACTACTTCATCCGCGTCGCGGTCGCCGACCACGCCGCCTACGAGGCGTTCCTCACCGGCAAGCTCACGGGCCTGCCCTGTGTCCTGCGCGTCGACTCCCACCTGACCATGAAGACGGTGAAGCCGGGACCCTGACCGCACCGATTTACGAACGCCCCTCGCGGTGCAACGGTGGGCGAGGGGGTGAACCCATGGCGCAGACCCACGAGTGGATGTTCTACGAGGTCATGTGGCGCAGCTGGGCGGGCAGGGCGCAGGTGCCCTATCCCGTCCCCTGGTGGACGCAGCAGGCCTTCCGGCACTGGAGCGACGACTTCGACTCCGGGACGTACGAATCCAAGGAGGCGGCACTCGCCTCCAACGCGCTGTACCGCTACTGGCACATGGTGGGCGTGAAGGACCACCGCCAGGAGTCCCTGATCGGACAGGCGGGTGAGATCGAGCCGGTCTACGACAAGTACTGCCTGTCCTTCTTCCTCTACGACCCGGCGACCGGCGCCCTGCACCTGCCGCAGCTCACCGACGGCGGCACGGTCGGCCAGCGCATGGAGGCGCCGCACCTGCCGGTGGTCCTCACCGAGTTCCGCACGCCGGACGGCGTCGAGTTCGTGCAGCGGACGTTCGCCACGGCGATCGGCGCCCGGCAGCGCGACCTCGTGGTCACCCGGCTCACCGTGGGCACCGCGACAGGGCAGCCGCGCGAGGGCTGGCTCTGCGCGGCGGTCATGCCCGCGGGCCCGAGCGGCTTCCAGCGGCACGACCGCAACGGACGGCAGATCACCGACCGGAGGCTGACGTTCCTGCGCCATCTGCCCGAGGAGAACCGGGTGGAGACGAACAGCGGCTGGGGCCCGGTGTTCGACACGGCTCCGGAGCAGTACGGCGTCTACGGCAACCCGGAGTTCTCCTTCGACCCCGACTCCTACCTCGCCCACAGCCCCTTCCACGACCTGGTCATGGGCGGCAAGCTGAACGGCGCGCGGCAGGCGCAGGACCAGGTGGCCGGTCTCTGCAGCGCGGCGTTCGCCTGGCCCTTCCGGGTCGTCGACGACGAGATGTTCGAACTGGACGTACGGCTGCCCGTCGATCTGTACAGCGGGGCGGCCGACCTCGCGGAGATCAGGGCCACACCGGCCGCCGAACTGGAGGAGGGCAACCGCGCGTTCTGGACGGCCAAGCTGCTCGGCCAGGGCGTCCAGCCCCATCTGCCCCGCCCCGTCACCCACTTGGCCGACCTGTTCCGCGAGGCGCGCTCGCAGTTGCTCATCCTCTCCGACCAGGGCGAGATCCATCCGGGCCCGACCGTCTACGACTCGTTCTGGATCCGCGACTCGTCGGTGGAGGCCACCGCCTGCTCGCTCGTGGGTGACGCGGCGCTCGCCGAACGCCAGTTGGGCACGCACTATCCGCTGAAGTTCAACCGGGGCACGGGCCGGATCGGACCGTGCGCCGAGTACGGCTTCTACGGCGGTCCGCACGAGCGCGACGACCGCGAGTGGGACAGCAACGGCCAGGCGCTCTGGGCGATCGGCCGCCTCGACCGCACGCTGGGCAGGGGCGCCGCGTTCGGCACCAAGCTGTACACGCCCTACGTCGTCGACGGCGCGCGCTGGCTGCGGGACAACCGCGACCAGTACGGCCTGCTGCACAGCGGCTGGAGCGCGGAGCACCTGGGCGAGCGCGACAAGCCGCACTACTGGGACGACCTGTGGGCCCTCGCGGGTCTCTACGAGGCGGCCCGGCTCGCCGAGCGCATCGGCTCGCCCGACGTGCCCGAACTCTGGGCGGCCTTCGACGACCTGAAGGGCGCGACGGCCGCCTCCGTGCGCTGGGTCCTGGACGAGCAGCGTCGGCGCGGGGCCTGGGAGACGTACATCCCCACCGGGCCCGGGGACGTCGGGCGGCTCGACTCGACGATGATCGGCACGGCCGCGTTCTTCCATCCGCTGCGGCTGCACATGGGCAGCAAGCTCGGGCCCGACATCGACCGGGCGGCGCGCTTCACCCTCGACACCATGTACACGCACTTCGTGGCGGGCGGCTACCGGCACGAGGCCGCGTGGAACGCCTACGGGCCCTATCTGACCACGCAGTTGGCACACGCCTACTTGCTGGCGGGCGACCCGGTGCGCACGGACGCGCTGCTCGGCTGGATCGTCGGTGCGGCCTTCCCGCGCACCCAGGAGCGGGCGGTGGCGCTCGGCGCGTGGAACGAGCAGCACGCCTTCACGATCGCCTCGGACTTCCACGAGGTGCCCTCCCGCCACTGGTACATGGGAGACATCCCGCACGGCTGGGCGGCGGCCGAGTACCTGCTGCTGATCCGGGACGTGCTGCTCTTCGAGGCGGACGAGGACCGCGATCCGCATCTGTACATCGCGCCGGGGGTGCGCCCGCACTGGGTGCCGGACGGCGACACGGTGGCGGTGGAGTCCGCGCCGACGCTGTTCGGTGAGCCCTTCGGCTACCGGCTCACCCATGACGCGGGCGACCGGACGGTGGCGGTGGAGCTCACCCAGGCGCCGGAGCGGGTGCGGTACGTGTATCCGTGCCGGTTCGGACACGTGCGGGCCGCTTCGGCGGACGGCCGACCGCTGACGGTCTCCGGCGACGACGTCCACGTCCCCGCAGGGACGCGGCACTTCACGGTGACGTACGCCTGAAGCGCCTGAAGGGCCCTTCGCCGATGGCGAAGGGCCCTGTGCGCAGCGCGGGCACTACCGGCCCGACTGGTGTCTGAGGGCGTACCGCTCCTTCTCGGAGAGGCCGCCCCAGACACCGAACCGCTCGTCATTGGCGAGGGCGTACTCGAGGCAGGCGGGGCGCATCTCGCACATCCGGCAGATGTACTTCGCTTCGCGCACCGAGCTACCGGGCTCGGGGAAGAAGAAGTCCGCTCCGGTCTGGGCGCACAGCGCCTGCTCCTGCCAGGCCAGCTCGGGCTCGGCCGTCATCTCGATCAACATGCCGCCGATGCTGCCGCACCGCGCGAAACGTTCGATCAACGAACGATCAACGCCCGGTCCGACGGTGTTTCGCCGCCGGGCACCGGCGCGAGGTTCCCGATGAGGGTTGCCCTCCGGAGGGATCTCCGAAACCGCGGGGACCGAAGACTACGCCCCCGTCTGCTCGCCGGGAGGCGAGGGCTGCAGCACGGCGAACCGGGCCCCCGCGGGGTCGGCCAGCTTGGCGAAACGGCCCACGCCCTCCATGGAGACCGGCTCCATCCGCACCTCTCCCCCGGCCCCTCGCGCCGTGACGACCGCTCCGTCGCAGTCGTCCACCTGGAAGTACGGCAGCCAGTACGGAGTCGACTCGGCGGGGTCGGTGTCCAGCGGCACCAGGCCGCCGAACATGTCGTCGGGGGTGCCGTCGGCCGGGTGGACCATCGTGTACGAACCCCCGGGGAAGGGCATCTCGGTGGTCCCCCAGCCGAACACGGAGCCGTAGAACGCGGTGGCCGCAGCGACGTCCGGGGTGTACAGCTCGACCCAGATCAGGCCGCCCGGTTCGTTCAGGACATCGAGGCCCTTGAGCTGTCCCTGCTGCCACACGGAGAACGGCACGCCCGCGGAGTCGGCGAGGCCCGCCATGCGGCCGAGATCCGTGATGTCCACAGCCTCGAAGAGCGTCCGGCCGCCCGCCTGCTCGACCGATTTCACGGTGGCGTCGGCCTCCGGCGTGCGGAAGTAGAGCGTCCATGAAGGTGGGGCCTCGTCCGCCGAGACGGCCATCGCGCCCGCCGCGGTCCTGCCCCCGATCCGGAACTGGCCGTACCCGCCGACTTCGGGGCCGCCCTGCTGGAGCTCCCAGCCGAACAGCTCCCGGTAGAAGGAGCTGACGGTGCCGAGATCCGGGGCGCACATGTCCACCCAGACCGGCGCTCCGGTGACGAAACGGTTATTGAGCATGATCGACTCCTTTGTCGCATCTCTCTGCCGTCCTCTTGAGTCTGGCACCCCCCACTGACAATCCGCCCGCCGTCCGGCAGACCGGCGGCGCCGCACCTAGCCCGACCCCTCCCACGTCGTCATTTCCTGAAGACACAAGATTTCTGAGAGCGCTCTCAGTCACATCTCTTGACGCCCCATCCCCCCGCCGCGACAGTGGTGCACCACCCCCACACCCCCCACCGCAGGAGACCTTCCGTGATATCGCGTCGAACGTTCCTGACCGCCACCGCGGGCGCCGCGGGTGCCCTCACCTATCCCGTCTGGGGCAGCGCCCTCAGCCCCGGCGCCCGGGCAGGAGGCAGGGCCGCGCCCGCCACCTGCGAGCTCGCCCTGCGGAACACGTCGCTGCCTGGACAGGTGCGCGCCTACGTCACGGGGCACGAGCAGGGCACGGACCGCTGGGTGCTGCTCAAGCCCGACGGCGGCGTCTACCGGCCCGACTCGCCCTCGGCGCCGCAGACCCCACTGCCCGTCGACTGCGCCATCCCGCTCGGCGCCGCCGGTTCGGCGCCCAAGGTCCTGACGCTGCCTCAGATGTACGGCGCCCGCGTCTACTTCGTACGCGACGACAAGCTCGACTTCTTCCTCAACCCCGGCCCCTCCCTGGTCGAGCCCGCCTTCGCCACCCGCGAGGACCCCAACTACGGGCGCACGTGGTCGTTCTGCGAGTTCACCTTCAACCCGCAGCAGCTCTACGCCAACATCAGCTACGTCGACCTGGTGACCGCCCTGCCCATCGGGCTGACCCTGGAGGGCGACGGCACGCACACCGTCGCCCCGCTCCCCGACGGCGCCGTCGACAAGATCGCCGCGGATCTGGCGGCGCAGACCGGCAAGGACGGACAGCCGTGGGACAAGCTGGTCATCCGCGGTGACGACGGCGGCGTCCTGCGCGTCATCTCGCCGCAGAACCTGATGGCCCCCTACTTCGACCGGCCCGACCAGATGCCGTTCCGCGACGTGTGGAACGACTACATCGACCAGGTGTGGGAGAAGTACCGGTCCACCGACCTGAAGATCGACCTCCAGGGCGGCAGGGGCGTGTTCACCGGGCGGGTCAGCGGCGACGTGCTGACGTTCAACGGCGGCCACTCCTTCGCCAAACCCACGTCGAAGGACGTCTTCACCTGCAACCACGGCCCCTTCGCCAACAACCCGGGCGACCCCGACGACAAGAAGGGCCTGCTCGCCAGGCTCGCCGCCGGGTTCAACCGGAGCATCATGCTCACCCACCCCGAACAGCCAGGCGGCGCGACGTCCGGCGACTACTACCGGGACGCGGTGACCAACCACTGGTCACGGGTGGTGCACGCCAACTCCCCCATCGGGTACGCGTTTCCGTACGACGACGTTCGGCCCGACGGCCAGCCGGACGTGTCGGGCGCGGCGCACGACGGGAACCCTCGGCGGTTCACGGTGAGCGTGGGCTCCTGACCACCCGCCCCCGACCGCGGCGGCCGCCTACGCCGAGGCCCTGCGCACCAGCGACGTCGGCAGCACCACACCGGCCGGTGTGGCGGCAGGGCTCTCGCCGCGCCCCTGAAGCAGGATCCGCGCCATCAACCGCCCCATCTCCTCGATGTCCTGACGCACCGTCGTCAGCGGCGGATCCACCTGCTCGGCCACCGGCAGCATGTCGTCGAAGCCGATGACGGCCACGTCGTCCGGCACCCTCCTGCCGCGCTCGCGCAGCACCCGCAGGGCGCCGGACGCCGACAGGTCGTTGGCCGCGAAGACCGCGTCCACGTCCGGGCAGGCGTCCAGGAGTTGACGCATCGCGCGCTCGCCGCCCGCGGGGGTGAAGTCGCCCTCGACGATCAGCCTCGGGTCGGCGTCGGCCAGGACGTCGCGGAAGCCGTCGAGCCGGTCGACCGCCGACGTCTGGTCGAGGGGCCCGGTGATGTGCGCGACACGGCCGCGCCCGAGGCCGACCAGGTGCCGCACGGCCTCGCGCGCGCCGCCCCGGTTGTCGCAGTCGACGTACGGGGCGCCGGGCCCTCCGGACACGGGGTCCGACCAGCCGGGGCGCCCGCCGAACACGGTGGGCACCCCGGCGCGGCGGATGATGCCGGGCAGCGGGTCGTCCAGGTGCAGCGAGAAGACGAGCGCGCCGTCGACGTGTCCGCCCGCGAGATACCGGCCGACCCGCTCGTGATCGTCCCGCCCCTCGGTCAGCAGCAGCACCAGCTGTACGTCGTGAGCGGTCAACTCCTTGCTGATGCCGCGCAGTTGCAGCGCGAAGAACGGGTCGGCGAACACGCGCGTCTCCGGCTCGGCGATCACCACGGCGACCGCGTCGTGCCGCCGGGTGACCAGGCTGCGGGCGGCCCGGTTGGGCACGTAGCCGAGCTCGTCGACTGCCTGTCTGACCTTCGCGGCAAGCGTCTCGCGCACCCCCGCGTCGCCGTTGACGACACGCGAGACGGTGGCCCTGGAGACCCCCGCCCGTGCGGCCACGGCCTCCAGCGTGGGACGCGGCGCGGCGCTCGACTCGTCGGTCACCTGTGGTCTCTCCTTCCGGGCGGACGCGGGACGACGCCCTCGGCGGCCGCCGTCGGGCATCATCTTCCCGCATCGACCCCGGGGCCTGCCCCGCGAGGGCGCCACCACGGCCCCGAGGTCTGCCCCCAACGCCCTAGGCCCTGTCGTCAAACTCCCGTCTGCCCCGCGACGTCTGGCACGCACGCTCGCGGCGTTGCCGGAATGCCCGAGTAGGCCCACTACGAGGACATCCCGGCGCCTTGCGATCGCACGCACCAGACACCGCGGGGCCGCCCTTCGGGCGACGACGGGAGTGTGACGACAGGCCCTAGCGCAGCGCGGGAAGCACGGTCTCGGCGACCCGGTACGCCTCCTCCAGGAGCGGGTTGCCGGAGAGGATGAACGTGTCGACCCCCAGCGCCTCGTACTCCTTCAGGCGCTCCACGACCTGGGCGGCGGATCCGACGACGGCCGTGCCGGGACCCGGCCGGAACAGGCTCATGCCGGGCCACAGGTTGGGGTGGGTCTCCAACTCCCTGGCGCGCGCGGGGGCCTTCCCGCCGTGCTCGCGGAACTGCCGCTGCCAGCCCACCCCGTCCTCGCCCGCGCGCTCGCCGAGCTGACGGGCGTACGTCGCCTGTCTTGTGACGTCGAGGAGCCGGTCGGCGGCGGCCCACGCCGCCTCCTCCGTGTCCCGCACGATCAGGTGCAGGCGCAGCCCGATCCGCAGCGTCCGCCCGTGCGCGGCGGCCCGCTCGCGGACCCGGTCCAGCTTCTCCTTGAGCAGGTGCGGGGGCTCGCCCCAGGTCAGATAGACGTCGACGTGCTCCGCCGCCATCTCGATGCCCGGGGCCGACGACCCGCCGAACCAGAGGGGCACGTGCGGCTCCTGGACGGGGCGCAGCTCGCGGAAGGAGGCGCCCGCGTCCTTCAGATCGTAGAAACGGCCCTGGTGGTCGAAGATCTCACCGGCCGTCAGACGCTTGACGATCGACCAGTACTCGGCGCTCAGCTCGTAGCGTTCGTCGTGCTCCACGTGAAGTCCGTACTCCTGAAGGGACTTGGTGGAGCCGTTGACGACGTTGAAGCGGAGCCGCCCGCCGAAGAGGGTGTCGAAGCTGAGCGCCATCTTGGCGAGCAGGGTCGGCGAGATCAGGCCCGGGTGGACGGCCAGGAGCGGCTTGAACGCGGTCGACGTCGAGGCGGCGAGGGCGCTGCCGAGCGGCCACACGTCGTACAGGTCGGTGGCGAGCAGGGCACCGGAGAAGCCGAGGCTCTCCACGGTGCCCGCGAGCCGCCGGAGGTAGCCGAGGTCGACGGGCCTGCGCCCCTCGGGCTCCCAGGGGTAGGCGCCTTCGCGCGGGATGATGTACCAGAGCACTTCCGATGACGCCATGCGCTATGCCGCCTTCCGGGGCAGGGCGTGGGCGACGGTCACCGGGCGGTCGATGAATCCGGTGCGCACGAAGATGTCGGCGGCCCGCTGCTGTTCGGCGACGAAGGCGTCGCCGACCTCCTCGATGCGCCAGGGCAGGGCGCGCAGCGCGCTCTCCCAGTCGTCGACGGTACCGCCCTGGTGGGCGGCGGCGATCTCGGCGGCCTCGCGCGGGTGGGTGGCCGCCCAGTCGTCGGCGCGCTGGAGCGCCCGGGTGAGCGCGGCCACGATCTCGGGCCGCTCCTCGGCCAGTTCGCGACGGGTGAAGAAGACGGACCGGTCGGTGATGACGTCCCCGGTGCGGATCACCACGCGCACTCCCCCGGCGCGCAGGGCCGCGACGAGCTGGGCCCCCTGGGCGACCCAGGCGGTGATCCCGCCCGCGCGCAGCAGGCTCTCGCTGTCCTCGCCACCGCGTACGGGGGTGATGTCGGTGGCGTACGAGAGGCCGGCGTCGTCCAGGGCCTTGGCGATCAGATGGGTCTGCCAGGAGCCGATGGCCAGGTGGACGGTGCCGCCCTTCAGGTCCGCGACGGTGCGGACCGGGCTGTCCTCGGTGACCAGGAGCGCGCCGTGGTCGGGGCGGGGCGCGGAGACGGCGGTGTACACGATGTCGTGTCCCGCGGCCTGGGCGGTCACCGGGGGCGTGGACCCCGTGCCGCCGAAGTCGATGACGCCTTCGGTGAGGAGCTGTCCGGTGCGTACGCCGTTGACGTACGTATGGAAGGCGACGGTCTCGCCGACGGCGGCCAGTTCCTCCTGGGCGTAGTCGAGCCGGGAGAGGTAGTAGAGGGTCGGATTGCTGTTGTGGACACCGATGGTGATGGTCATTCAGCTCACTCCAGTGGGGTCGGGGGTGTGGACTCCGAGGTCGTTCAGGAGTCGTCGGCGCAGGGCCGCGAAGGCGGGGTCACCGGGGTCGCGCGGACGCTCGGCGGCGACGGGCTCGTCGGTGATCAGCCGTCCTTCGCGGAGCACGCAGACGCGGTCGGCGAGGCGTACGGCCTCCTCCACGTCGTGGGTGACGAGCAGCACGGCGGGCCGGTGGACCCGGCACAGCTCGCCGACCAGGTCCTGCATCCGCAGCCGGGTGAGCGCGTCGAGCGCGGCGAACGGCTCGTCCAGGAGCAGCAGTTCGGGCTCGCGCACCAGGGCCCTCGCGAGGGCGACGCGCTGCGCCTCGCCGCCGGAGAGGGTGGCGGGCCAGGCGTCGGCGTGCCGTTCGAGACCGACCTCGGCGAGCGCGGTACGGCCCTGTTCGGTGCGGCCGCGGGGCAGGGCGACGGTCACGTTCGCGAGGACCCGCTTGGACGGTACGAGGCGCGGCTCCTGGAAGACGACGGTGCGCGACTCGGGTACGAGGACGTCACCGCCGTCGGCGCGGTCGAGGGCGCCGAGGATGCGGAGCAGCGTGGTCTTGCCGCTGCCGCTCGCCCCCAGCAGGGCCACGAACTCACCCTGCGCGATGGTGAGATCGAGCCCGTCGAGCACGGCGCGCTCCCCGAAGACGCGGCGCAGCCCGGCGACGTGAACGGCGGTGCTCATCGCGCCACCACCCCCTGCCCGGCGCGGCGCCATGGCATCAGCACCCGCTCAAGGAGGCGTACGACGCCGTCGGCCAGCAGCCCGAGCACGCCGTACACGAGGATGCAGACGGCGAGGATGTCGGTCCGCGCGAAACTCTGCGCCTGCGACATCAAGTAGCCGATGCCCGCGGTGGCGTTGATCTCCTCGGCGGCGATCAGCGCGATCACGCTGAGCGTCATGGACAGCCGCAGCCCCGCGAGCAGCGAGGGCAGCGCCCCGGGCAGGACGACCTCCCTGACGATGCCGATCCTGCCCATGCCGAAGCTGCGCATCGCCTCGACCAGTTTGCGGTCGGTGGCGCGGACTCCGCTGGAGGTCGACACGTACATCGGAAAGGTGGTGGCGACCGCGATGAGCAGCACCTTCGCTGTCTCGTTGATGCCGAACCACACCATGAAGAGCGGCACGAGGGACAGGAAGGGGATGGTGCGCAGCGTCTGCATGGACGAGTCGAGCAGCTCGTCACCGAGCCGGGTGAACCCGGTGACGATGCCGAGGGTCAGCCCGACGGCCAGCCCGATGAGCAGCCCGAGCCCGGACCGGGTGAGCGAGGTGGCAAGCGCGTCGGACAACTGCCCGTTCCCCCACAACTCCCCCACGGCACGCAGCACTTCGGCGGGCGACGCGAGCACGTCCGGCGTCAGCAGCCCGGTGGCGGACGCGGCCCACCAGAGGGCGACGAGGAGAAAGGGACCGAGGGCGCGGACGGTCAGGGAGTAGGCGCGGGGGCGGGGACGGGATGTGGGTGGGCGGGGGGTGACGAGGCGGGGTGGCGGGGTCGGGTGGGCTCGGTGTCCGTCAGTGGGTTTGGCGGGGGCCGCAGGGGTGGGGGCTGCGGGGGCGGGTGCTGGGTGGGGGGAGCTCTTCGCTACGGGTGCGGCGGGCTCGGCGGGCTCGGCGGGCTCGGCGGGCGCCGCTTCGGTGGGGGGCTCCGCATCAGGCGCACCGAGCGCGTCCGGCGCGCCAGACGCAGCGGAGGGGGACGGCCCTGCGGGCAGGCCGGGCGGCATGGCGCCTGCGGCACCCGCAGGAGGCACCGCAAGCGCCGGATCCTTCACCTCGGGTGTGGGCACGGCCGCCGCAGACGCGCCGGACAGATCGGAGGGGGCAGGCCCTGCGGGCAGGCCGGGCACGGGCCCGGTGGGTGACCCACCGTTGAGGCCCTCGGCCTCAGACCCACCGAGCACGCCCGGCGCGCCGGGTACAGCGGAGGGGGCAGGCTCTACGGGCAGGCCGGGCACGGGCCCGGCGGGTGCCCCACCGTTGAGACCCTCCGCCTCAGACCCACCGACCACATCCGGCCCGCCCGACACAGCAGAGGGGGCAGGCCCTCCGGACAAGCCGCGCGGCACGGCGCCTGCGGCATCCCCCGGCGCCGGATCCCTGACCACGGGCACCGGCCCGGCGGGTGCCTCATCCTTGAGGCGCACCGCCTCAGGCGCCCCCGGCTCGCCGGACACGGCAGAGGCAGCGGACTCAGCAGACGGGCCGGGCGCAGCGGCAGGCGCCGAGTCCCTCCGCGCAGGCGCGGGCACGGGTGCCCCACCCCCTCGCCCCGTCCTCACAGCCGCTCCACATCAAGTACGTGCGACGCGATGTCGACCGGCTTCTTCGTGACCTTCTGTTCGGCGTAGAACCTGGCCACCGCCTCGAAGCGCTTGATGTCCGCGGAGGTGATCGGCTCGACCGTGCCGCCCCGCGCGGTGAAGTCGGTCTGGATGCGCTCGGCCTCGCCGTTGAGCGCCTGCGGGCCCGCGTCCGTGGTGACGTTGAGGTAGCGGGCCGGGTCCTTCTTCTCCCTGGCGCTGTTCTCGTGGAGGTAGTCGTAGAGCGCCTTCACCACCTTCGGGTGCTGCTCGGCGAAGGCCGTGCGGACGGCGGTGAGGCTGTAGTTGTCGGAGCCGATCTCCTTGCCGTCGACGATGAACTCCGCCTTCCCGGTGCCGAGTTCGGACACGGCGTACGCCGCCCAGACCGCCCAGGCGTCGACCTTGCCGGTGTTGAACACCGCGGCGGTCTGGTCGGGCCGCAGGTACACCCGCTCCACCTCGCTCGCCGGGATGTCGTGCTCGGCGAGCGCCTTCAGGAGCAGGTACTCGCCCGTGCCGCCCTGGTTGACGGCGACCTTCTTGCCGACCAGGTCCTCCACCCCGTCGATGCCGGAGCCCTTCTTCGCGAGGATGCCCTCGCCGACCGGGTCGGGTGCGGTGGCGGTGAAGAACTTGAAGCCGGGGGTCTGCGCGAGAGAGGTGATGCCGGAGGTGATCGACCCCGTCGCGATGTCGAGCTGGTCGGCGTTCATGGCCTGCGCGGCCGGTGCGAAGGGACCGGCGCTGCCCGTCCACTCGACCTTCGCGTCGGCCTTCGCCAGGGCCGCGGCGAGGCTGCCGTCCTTCTTGCCGAGGGCGAGGACACCGGCGTTCCCCGGGTCGGGGATGCGGACGGTGACCTGTCCGCCGCCCTCCCCTGCGGAGTCGGCCTCCGAGGTGCCGCAGCCCGCGAGCGCTGCGAGGGCCGCGAGGGCCACCAGGAGTTTCGGAATGCGCATGACGGAGGTCCTTAGTGTGAGGCCGTACGGGACGACGGGTGCGGCGGCGCGGTAGCAGTGGCGGTGGCGGTCGTTCGGGGTGATGCGGGCGCGGACGTGAACTCCGGCTCCGCACGCACCAGTTCGGCGGCCCGCCGCAGCGGCTCGCGGTCCGTCCACGCGCGTACGTCGACGGGTTCGGGCAGGAATCCGTGCTCGCGCAGCCCTTCCTCCTGCCGGGCAAGGAGGCTCAGGCGATCCTCGGACAGATCGGGGTGGAGCGTGCGATGCGTGCCGGGCCGGTAGGCGCCCGCGACGCCCGCCGCGCCCGCGCCCGTCTCCGCGCCGAGAATGCGGGCGACGTCGGCGGGATGGTCCGCCGCCCAGTCGGCGGCGCGGAGGAGCACGGAGAGGAAGCGCGCCACGAGGTCCGGATGGTCGTCGAGCAGGTCCTGGTGGACGGTGATGGGGCGGGGCGTCCCGTTGTTCACGCGGTGCGCCCGGTCGGGGAGTTCGTCCAGCTCGACGGCGACCTCGGCCCCCGCCCGCCGGGCCGCCTCGACCGCGAGCGCACCCTTGACGTACACGGCGTCGACGTCCCCGCGCCGCAGCGCCGCCAGCTCCGCGGCCCACTGCCCCTCGTACCCCCGTGCCGAGACGTCGACCGGAGTCGCGTCACCGAGATCGAGCCCGGCCGACGCGAGGGCCCCGTCGAAGCCGCGCAGCGCCATGGCCCGCCAGAAGTCGATGGCCACGTCGTGCCGGGGCACCGCGAGGCGCAGGCCGCGCAGCGCGGCGGCACCGCGGATCCCCGATCCCGGCGCGACGAGCACGGCCTGGCGCTCCTCGATCCAGGTGAGGCCGACGAGCCGGGTCCGCTCGCCGCGCGAACGGGCCCACAACGCGGGCACGTTGCCGCCCTCGCGGAAGAGGCCGGGCAGCGCGTGCGTGTAGTGGGCCTGGCGGTCCACGGCGGGGTCGGCGGCGTCCGGATCGAGATCCTGAAGGGACCGTACGGCGATGCCGTCCCGCGCGAACTCGGCGCTCAGCCACCGTTGATCGGCCGCTATGCCGGTGGCGGTGGGCACTGGGCAGCGGGTGAACCAGAGTGTCTCCGGCACAGGGGGCACGAGGGCGTGCGTCATGGGCTCTTCCCTGAGGGGTGTGGTGGGTGCGCGCGGTGGCGCTGCCGAGAGCCGCGGAGCGCGGCGACCGGAACTACGGGCTGACGGGGTGAAAGGTCAGCGACAGGCGGCGCTGGCGACGCGGGCCAGGTCTATGTGGCGGCGCAGCGTGAAGGTGGCGCGAACCGGGCGGAGAGCAGGAACCGGGTGGGTGGCGAGCGCTGCGGTACGAGGACGACCGTGCATGGCGCTGCTCCCCTCTCCCGTTCTACGGGCGCTTCCCGTGGTGACGAGCGCAGACTGGCACGGGTGGCGCCCCCTCATCAAGCCGCTTCCCATGATGTGGGAACGAGCGTGAACAGGGTGTTTCACCAGGCGGTTCATGGCCGATTCCGCTGCCGCGATGTGGGAAGCGACGAGGAGAATCGGGCCGGAGAAGAGTGAAGACGCCCCCACCGGAACGGGAGAGGAACACCCCACGTGATCCCAGCGAGCCCCGCGAACGAGGCCCCCACCCCACGCCGCCCCACCGGCGCCCAGTCAGTACGCCGCGCCCTCGACCTCCTGCACTGCTTCCACGACAACGGCCCCGACCTCAGCGCGTCCGACCTGGCCCGCCGCCTGACGCTCCCGGTCTCGACGGCACACCGTCTGGCCCGCACCCTGCTCGACGCCGGTTTCCTGGAGCAGGACTTCCGCACGGCGCGCTACCGCCTCGGTCCGGCCGTGACCGAGCTGGGGCGCCTCTCGTACCACCAGCGCGGCCTCCACCTGGCCGCGCCCGAACTCACCGACCTTGCTGAACGCACGGGCGTCACCGCCGACTTGGCACTGCGCAGCGGACCGCACGCGGTGATCGTGGCGGGCGGCTCGGTCACCCCGAAGGTCGGCCTGCGCCGCCCGCTGCACTCGACGGCACTCGGCAAGGTCCTGCTCGCCTGGGCGCGCCCGGGCGAGGGCGGCCCTTCCTCGCTCCCGCCCCTGTTCCCGTTCACTGAGCGGACGATCGTCGAACCGGCCGCGTTGGAGGCCGAGTTGGCCCGAGTCCGCACCGACGGTTACGCCCGCAACGACGGCGAGTCGGCCCACGGCGTCCGCACCCTGGCCGTACCGGTGCTCGACCGCACCGGCCACGCCCGCTTCGCCCTCGCCCTGCGCGCGACCCCGGAACTGATCACGGACGACAGAACCGACTGGTTCCTCTCCAGGGCACGAGGCTGCGCCCGCGCCCTGGAGGTCCTGCTGCTGCCACCGGGCGACCGGAGCGAGTCATGAGGTGTCACCACGAATGCGCCACGTCCCGCTCTCCTGGTGCCAGACGAGACGAATCCGTCCCTCGTCGGGCCTGCGTGCCGTCAACTCGGCCAGGTCGAAGGAGGACAGGGCTTGCAACGCCTCGTCCGACACGGCTGACGACAGGTACAGCGTGACGCCCGCATCCGGGTCGTCGACGACGACGAACAGGGCCCCCGTCCCCGCGGAAGAGCCGGCTGGTTCACCGGCGCCGCGGTCGGACCCGCGCATGAGGGGCAGGCGACGGATCAGCTGGCGCGCCTGAGCGTATGCGTCCTCGGCGGTCTTGGAGACCAGCGTCTGGATGAAGGGGAGCACGGCCGTGGTGACCAGGGCCGTGAGGACGACCTCCTCACCGGCCACGCGGAAGGCGGGGAGACCTTCGAAATCCCCGTACTTCTGCGCCAGATGGTGCTCGATCTCCGTCGCTCGCCGACGCCAATGCTCTGCCTCGTCGTCGCGTCCTCGGCCCGTGAGGAAGCGTACGAACTCCCGCACTGCATGAAGCGATGTCCCATCCCGGTCACCGTCGGCAGCAGTCCGATACCAGTGCTCCGCCTCATCGAAGCACCCCTGCTCACTGAGGTGTTGGGCGAGCTTCAGCTGCTCGCGGCCGTTCCCGTCCTCGGCCTCCGCTCGCTGCCACGGTTCAGCCTCATCGAAACGCCGCTGTTCCCGCAGGAGTTCGAGAAGCCGGGCTCTGAGGCGACGATGCCCCATGGAGGCGCCGTGTCGGAGCCACCGCTCGCGCTCGTCGTCGCTCGTCGCCGAGATGGCCAAGAGCGAAATGGCGCCTTCGTGACCGACCTCTGCCGCGTTCACTCGCCAGCGGCGACCTTCGTCCGACCATCTCTTGGCCCGCCCGACGAACTCCGGATCCTTGCGAAGCTCCGCCAGCTTCTCCAGATCAACGGCGAACGTCCCGCCGAGGGCCATGGTGACGCAGATCTGGGCCAAGCGATCCATTCCCTCGGAGTCACCCGCCTCAGCAGCCGCGCGCGCCCACGGCTCGGCCTCACGGGGCCGCCCGCTCTCGACCAACCACCCAGCCAGCAGCACCATCGCGCGAACGTCGCCGCCCTCGGAGGCCACAAGGAGGCGACGCACGTCGTCATCCCGCGTGTACGTCCGCATCGCGCCCCTCCCTGCCGAGACCCGAGGGACCCATCGCCCCTGGAGCTTCAACGGCTACTCCCGTGAAGGGACGATGCCACAGGGCACTGTGGTTCCGCCCGCGCCCCGGCGGCACTCGGGACCGGCGACGCCGAGGCGCACGTAGCAGGCACACGAACTACAAAGAGTTCACTTGGCAATTTGGATTCACAACGCGGTCTTCCTCGGGAAACAACTAAGCCTTAGCTTGGTTTCGTGGATGCTGACGAAGAAGATCTGTACACCGCCGAACAGCTCCGGTGGGGCGTCTCTCGCCTCGGCTCGCGGATGCGGGCCGAGCACCAGGGAAGCCCCGAGCCGCTGACCCGCCTCTCGTCCTCGATCCTGGCCAACCTCAAGCACCGCGGTCCACTCGCGATCAGCGAACTGGCGGCGATCGAAGGAGTGCAGGCCCAGTCGCTGACCCGGGTCGTGCAGGACCTGGAGCACCAGGGCCGGGTCACCCGCCGCCGCAGCAGCACCGACAAGCGGCGCCAGGACATCGCACTCACCGAGGCGGGCCTGCGCGCCCTGCGGGACCACGTGAAAGACGGAAACGCCTGGCTGGCGTCGGCGTTGGCGCGGACCCTGACTCCTGCGGAGCGCGGCCTGCTGCGGCTGGCCGGAGAACTCATGCAGCAACTCGCGTCGGTGGACCTGGAGTTGCCCCACCCGGCAGCGCCCGGCGGCGAACGGCCGCCCGACGAGGCAGGACGCACGCGATGACGGCCGGGCGCACCGGCCGGGCCCGAGGCGCTGTCGGCACGGCGCCGAAGCCCGGCTCCCGTACGGCATTCCTCACCGTCATCGCAGCCCTCGGAGCCGTCGGCCCGCTGGCGACGGACATGTACGTTTCGGCGTTGCCGGACATGGCGCGCTCCTTGGGTACCGGTGCCGCCGCCACGCAGGCGACGCTGACCGCGTTCCTGCTCGGCGTGATCGCCGGACAGCTCGTCCTGGGTCCGCTGAGTGACCTGGTGGGGCGTCGGCCCGTCCTCCTGTACGGCACCGCCGCTTTCGCGGTGTTCAGCTTCGGGTGCGCGTGCGCGCCGACGATCGAGGCGCTGACAGCGCTGCGGTTCGGACAGGGCGTCGCGGGCGCCGCGGGCATCGTCGTCGGACGCGCGGTGATCGTCGACAGCTACCGCGGGATCGAACTCTCCCGCGCCTACGCCACGCTGTCCGCGATCGGAGCGCTCGGACCGGTGCTCGCGCCGGTCCTCGGCGGCGGGCTCCTGTCCGTGGCGCCCTGGCGGTTCGTGTTCATCGCGCTCGCGCTCGCCGGGGCGGGCCTGACGCTCGCGGCCGTACGGGTCGTACCCGAATCGCTCCCGCGCGAGCGGCGGGTCGAGGGCGGGGCGGGCGGAGCGCTGCGTACGGCGAGGACGCTGCTGTCACAGCCCGCCGTCCTGGTGCCGGTGGTGACCATGGGCTGCATGGGCGCCGCCGTCTTCTCCTACATCGCAGGGGCGACGTTCATCCTGCACGACCTCCTGCACCTGTCGGCCACCATGAGCAGCGTCGTCTACGGGGTCAACGCCCTGGCCAACCTCTGCGCCTCCCTGCTGTACGGCAGGTTGGTCCGCACACGGCGTCCCGAAACGCTGATGGTGATCGGCGCGGTGACCGCGCTGGGCGGGCAGCTCCTGCTCCTGGTGCTCAGCGCGGCGGCGGGCACCCACTTATGGACCTTCTGCTGGCCCCTGCTGATCACCGTCGCCTCCTTCGGCTTCCTCTTCCCCGCCGTGAGCGCCGTGGGACAGGGCCGCGGCCGGACGGCCCCGGGCACCATGTCGGCTCTGCTTGGCGTGGCCCAGTTCTCCTTCGGCGCGGCGGCCTCTCCTCTCATCGGCCTCTTCGGCACCCGCAGCGCCGCGCCGATGGCGGTGGTGATGAGCGTCTTCCTGGCGCTGACGGCCGTGGGAGCGATCAGCACATGGCGACAGCCAAGCTGACCACGTAGTGCTCCTCGACCGTCCCGTTCGGGAACGCCTCGGCAAGGAGAGTGCGTTCCTCGGCGATGAAGGTGTCCGTCGCCTCCTTGCCGAGAACGAGGAAGTCGGAGTAGCTGGCGAGGTTGGCCACGTGCCTGTCGAGAGGGACGCTCCGGCTCCACGACACGTGCCGGTGAACGAAGCCGAGCTCGGGCGGCAGGCCGCGGAACCGGGCCAGGGGGTCGTGAGGGATGCCGTCTCAGCCGAACAGGACCCGGAGAGCCTCCGGGACGGATTTCCGCTGGTCGGTCCAGTGCCACGCTTGGGCGTACGTCAGGACGTCGATGGAGGCGGAAGCCAGCGGCAGGCTGTTGCCGTCCCCGATCACCACGGGGACGTCGGGCAGGTGGAGACGGCACTGGGCAGCCATCTCGGGGCCGGGCTCGACCGCGACGACCTTGGCGCCTCGGTCCCGGAGGACCATCGTCGCCAGTCCCGTACCCGCCCCGACGTCGGCGACGCGGGCTCCCTTCAAGGGGGAGCCCGTGATGTCCTCGACCGCGTCGAGCAATTCCGGCGGGTACGAAGGACGGTTCGCGGCGTAGCTGGCGGCGATCCCGTCGAACGATCGGGCCTGCGAAGCAGAAGTAGGGGTCACGCTCACATTGTTCCGGCGCGTCCCCGCTACTCGTGGTGGTGCCCCGACATTCCCGAGGAGCCCTTCGCGGAGCCGGAGGAACCCTTCCCGGAGCCGGAGGAGCCGGAGGAGCCGGAGGAGCCGGACCCCTTCGACGCCGCCGCCCCCGCATGATGCGGCTCATAGTCCGGAATCGTCCCATCCGCCTTCTTCACCAGGAACAGCCCCGCCATCCCCATGTCCGAGTGGCTCTGGACGTGGCAGTGGTACATCCAGGCGCCCGCACCCACCCCCTCCCCCGCGATGACCTGGAACCCGAACGAGTCGCCCGGGCCCGTGATCTTGTCGTCGAGGATCTGGCTGGGGTCGTCGGGGCCCGTCAGCATGCCCGTCCTGTTGTCCGCCCAGCGGTGACCGTGCACGTGGAACGTGTGGTAGTACTCGCCGTGCGTGATCGAGACGAACTCGACCCGATCGCCCACCGTGGCCTCGAAGGTGGGGCTGTCGTGGCCGGACTTGTTGTTGATCGTCATGTCGTTGAAGACGATCGTGAACGTCTTGTCCGGCAGGATGTCGCCCTTGCGGCGCACGATCAGCGGGCCGTAGAGACCCTTGCGTACGCCGCCGGTGCCGTGATCGGTGCCGACCACGTGGTCGTGGTAGTGCCAGTAGCCCGCGGTCCCCGGCCGCCACGTGCCGTCCTTGCGGCGGCCCGGCGCGTGCGTGCGCCAGGTGTAGGTGCGCTTGCCGCCCGGCTCGACGTCGCTCCTGGTGTGCTTCGTGCCGTCGCTGGAGATCTCGTAGTCCATGCCGTGGACGTGCAGGCTCGCGTTGACGTCCATCGTGTTCTCGAACTCGATGTGCAGCGTGTCGCCCTCGTTGAGCTCGATCAGCGGGCCGGGAACGGACGCCTTGCCCTTCTCCAGGCCGTAGCCCATCTGCCCGTCGGCGAGCTTCTCCGCGTACAGCTTGATGCGTTTGACCTCACCGCCCGCGGGTGCCGTCCGCGGCGGCGCCTCGGCCGTGCTCGCGTCGGGCGCACCCGCGATCGACAACGATGTCACCCCCGCCGCCGCTACCGCGCCGCCCACGATCATCCGCCGGTTGAAACTCCGCCGGTCGAGCCCACGCCGTTCCGAGCCGCTCCCGTCCGAGCCACTCCGGTCCTGACTCCGTCTGTCCATGCCGAACTCCCCACTGCGGTACGGAGGGTGACGGGGCGCAGGAGGCCCCGGGGACGGCCACACGGTATCCGCGGGATCTTCGTTTATCCACACTCAGGACAAAGTTGGTGCTATCGCGGTCATACCTATTGGCGGCTGGCGAAAAGAGGTCTAGCTTCATCGGCGCCGTTGCTGCGACCGACGAGGGGTGGGTGTACTCATGCGGCTCACACCGCATCAAGAACCCTGGAACACCAGAGGGTTGAGCAGAGAACGACGACGCAGACCGAACCGTTCACCGCGGGCCTGGGCGGCAGTCCTGCTGTCCGGCGCCCTGGTCACCGGGGTGCTCTCGGCGCAGGCCGCGTCCGCGCGACCGTACCCGGAACCACCGCTGACAACGATGTCCCTGCCCTCGCCGCCCGGCGGGGCCAAGGTGAAGGTCCTGGTCTTCCACGGCTCGGCCGCGGGCGGCGACGAGTCCCCCGTCGTCAACGCCGGGATCGAGGCCATCGAGAAGATCGGCCTGTCGGGACCGGCCGCGCAGCGCTTCACGATCGAGGCGACGGACGACCCTGCCGTCTTCACCAACGAGACCAAGCTCGGCAAGTTCAACGCCGTGACCTTCCTGACCGGCGGCGGGGACGTCCTCGACCCCGAACAGGAAGCGGGCCTCGAAGCGTTCATGGAGGCGGGCGGCGGCTTCCTCGGCATCCATGACGCGGCCCGCGCGGAGCCGTACTCGAACTGGTTCACCGGCCTGATCGGGGCGAGGCCCGCCGACTCCAGCCCGACGACCGTGCAGCGCGCCACCGTCGAGGTCGGCGACCGCGAGAACCCCGCGACCAAGGGCCTGCCCCTCCAGTGGAAGCGCCCCGACCGGTGGCTGAACTGGACCAAGAACCCGTCGGGCGACGTGCACACGGTCGCCCGCGTCCGGGAGTCGACCTACCAGCCGGGCGCCTCCAAGAACGGCTGGGACCACCCGGTGTCCTGGTGCCGCGACTACGACGGCGGGCGCTCCTTCTACACCGGCATGGGCGGCACCGCGTCCTCGTACGACGAGGCGGACTTCCGCGGTCACCTGCGCGGCGCCCTGCTCTGGACGACCCGCATCGCGCGCGCCGACTGCAAGTCGACGATCAACGCCAACTACCAGGCGCAGCGCCTGACCCAGGCCAACCAGCCGGGCCAGAACGACCAGATCGGCGAGCCGCACGGCCTGGTCACCGCGCCCGACGGACGCGTGCTCTACATCGGCCGCGGCGGCGCCGACTCGTCGCAGCCGGTCGTCACCGACTGGAACGACCCCGACATCGGCAAGGGCAAGGGCGAGATCCACGTCTACGACCCGAAGACGAAGAAGGTGACCCTCGCGGGCGCGCTCTCCGTGTTCGGCAACAAGGGCGGCGGTGACGAGCTCATCAAGGTCGAAGAGGGCCTGCTGGGCATCGAGTTGGACCCGAAGTTCGCGCAGAACGGATGGGTGTACCTGCACTACACACCGCACTCGAAGATCAACCGCGATACGCACATGGGCGAGCGCTACGTCTCCAGGTTCACGCTCGACCAGGCCACGAACAAGCTGGACATGGCGAGCGAGAAGGTGCTCCTCAAGTGGCCGGTGCAGATCCACAGTTGCTGCCACGCGGGCGGCGGGATGGCCTGGGACTCCAAGGGCAACCTCTACATCGCGACCGGTGACAACAACTCCTCGCGGTTCAGCGACGGTTACTCGGGCAACAACCCGCAGCCGAACTTCAAGGGCGTCTCCTTCGCCGACGCGCGCCGCACGGCGGGCAACACCAACAACCTCAACGGCAAGATCCTGCGCATCCACCCGGAGCCGGACGGGACGTACACGCTCCCCGAGGGGAACCTCTTCACCGGCAAGGAGCCGGACGAGGGCGGCGGCAAGACGCGCGGTGAGATCTATGTGATGGGCGTCAGGAACCCGGCGCGCATCTCGATCGACAAGAAGACCGACACCTTGTACGCGGGGTGGGTCGGCCCCGACGCCGGTGAGCCGTCGACGACGTGGGGCCCGGCGAAGTACGACACGTTCGCGGCGATCACGCACGCCTCCAACCGCGGCTGGCCGTACTGCATGGGCAACAACCAGCCCTACCGCGACCGCAACCTGCCGGACCCGAGCAAGCCGCTCGGCTGGTACGACTGCAAGAACCTCAAGAACGAGTCGCCCAACAACGACGGCCTGGTGAACATCCCACCGGCCGAGCCCAACAACATCTGGTACTCGCCGCAGGGCGGCGGTGTGGACTATCCCCGTGACGCGAACGGCGTACCGAGCTACAAGACGTCGGAGCAGAAGCAGCTCCTGCCGTGGCTCAAGGGCGGCGGTCAGGCAACGATGAACGGCCCGGTCTACCGCTACGACGCGGCGAGCACGAGCGCCGACAAGTGGCCCTCCTACTGGGACGGCAAGTGGTTCGTCGGCGACTTCTACGACGGCGACCAGCCTCGGCACGCGGTGCTCACCGACCCCAAGACGGTCGGCAACGGCGGCCTTCCGGTGCACGCCGAGTCGCTGCGGAAGATCATTCCGATCGGCAACGACGGCATCAAGAACCTCATGGACTGGAAGTTCGCCCCCGACGGCTCGCTGTACGTCCTCGACTACGGGCGCGGCTTCTTCACCTCGGACGCGAAGTCGGCGCTGTGGCGCGTGACGTACAAGGGCGGGGCGGCGACCCCGGCCGCCGACGACCTGGCAAGGAAGGCGGGATGATGCGCTCCCCCACGAAGTCCCCCACGAGGCGAAGACTGTGGACGGCTCTGTTCGCCGCGCTCCTGATGGTGCTCGGCCTGACCTCGACCTCGGCGACGGCACGTCCCGACAACACCGGGATCTCCGCCGACCAGACACTGAACTGGACCGCGGACAACGACATCACCAAGTACAAGTCGGCGCCCACGACGGCGGTGGCGGGCAAGACGACGATCGTCTTCGAGAACAGCGAGGCGACCGGCAACACCACCGGCATGCCGCACACGCTGACGTTCGACGTCTCCGACCCCGAGTACAACAACGACGTCAAGCTGAACCTCCTGGCCAACCCCTATGACGCCCAGGGCGGCAAGCAGACCGCCGAGGTCACCCTCACTCCGGGCCGCTACCGCTACCACTGCACGATTCCCGGGCACGAATCGATGCAGGGCATCCTCGTGGTGACCGAAGGCGGCGGCGAGGACACCACCGCGCCGGAGGTCTCGGCCAAGGTGGAGGGCACCACCAACTCCGATGGCGCGTACGTCGGTTCGGCGGCGGTCGCGGTCACGGCGACGGACGCCGGGTCGGGCGTCGACAGAATCGAGTACGCGGTCGGGGCCGACGGCGCCTGGCAGCCGTACACCGCGCCCGTGGTCGTCGACCAGGTCGGCACCCACAAGATCCGCTACCGGGCTTCCGACAAGGCGGGCAACGTCGCGGCGGAGAAGGCCGCGGACTTCACCGTGGTCGCGCCGCCCACGGACGACAAGACGCCGCCCGAGACCTCGGCCACGGTGAGTGGCGAAAAGAACGACCAGGGCCAGTACGTGAGCATGGCGACCGTCACGGTGACGGCGTCCGACACCGGGTCCGGCGTCAACAAGATCGAGTACGCGGTCGGGGACGGCGCCTGGACGACGTACGCCGCGCCGGTCATGGTCCACGAGACGGGCACCCACAAGGTCCGCTACCGGGCGACCGACAAGGCCGGGAACCAGGCGGCCGAGAAGTCCGTCGAGTTCACGGTGGTCACGCCGCCGGTCCAGGACAAGACGCCGCCGGAGACCTCGGCGAAGGTCGACGGCGACAAGGACTCGGACGGCGCCTACCTCGGCAGGGCGAAGGTCACGGTCACCGCGACCGACGCCGACTCGGGCGTCGCCAAGGTCGAGTACTCCCTGGACGGCGGGCCCTACCTCGCCTACGAGGCGCCGGTCGTCGTCGACCGCGTGGGGCGGCACACCGTGGCGTACCGGGCGAGCGACAAGGCGGGCAACACGGCCGGGGCGAAGACCGTGTCCTTCACGGTCTCCGAGGGCGGCGGCGTCCCCGCGCCCAACTGTCCCGAATTCGACGAGCGGTTGACGGTGATCGTCGGAACGGTCGACACGGGCATACCGAACCGCGTCACCAACAACCGGTGCCGCATCAACGAGTTGATCGAGGACGAGAAGGAGTGGACGTCCCACGCGCTCTTCCTCAAGCACGTCAAGGGCGTCACCGACAAGCTCCTGAAGACGGGTGAGATCGACCAGCGCGAGTACAACAAGATCAACCGCGCCGCCAAGCAGTCCGGCATCGGCAAGCCCGGTCAGACGGACGGCTACCGCAAGCTCTTCGACGGCACCCAGGCGTCCCTGAACAAGTGGGAGCAGGTGGGCGGCGGCAAGTTCGGCCTGAACGCCGACGGCACGATCACCAGCAGCACCACGGTCCAGGGCATGGGCATGCTGTGGTTCCCCGAGCGGAAGTACGGCGACTTCTCCCTGAAGCTCCAGTGGCGCGACGACGCGCCGGGCAACGGCAACACCAACTCCGGTGTCTTCGTGCGCTTCCCGCAGGTCCACGACCACCCGGAGGAATCACGTCCGGAGTGGGTCGCCATCAAGTACGGGCACGAGATCCAGGTCCACGACCGCCCCGACGGCGACATGTACAAGACGGCGTCTATCTACGGCTTCGACCGGGTCGGCCTGGCGGGCGCCGGTGTCACCCCGAAGGGGACGTGGAACGACTACGAGATCCGCGTGGTCGACCAGCACTACTCGGTCTACCGCAACGGCGTGCTGCTCAACGAGTTCGACAACACCGGCGGGCAGGAGTTCGTCCCCGCGCGCTCCGACGATCCCGGCACGGACGGACGGCGGTTCGCGTCCGGCTACGTCGGGCTCCAGGTGCACGGTGTGACGGACGTGGTGTCCTACCGGGACATCAGGATCAAGGAACTGTAGGCACCAGCGCACCCGGTGCCCTCGTCCCCCCGGGGGCGGGGGCACCCTCGCGTCACCGGACCGGCCTCACCTCGACCGTCACCGCGTCCGGACCGCCCTGCGTGAGCACCGGGTTGCTCCGCACCGAGACGAAGTCCTCGGGCGCCACGGCCCCCGACCCGTCGACGTCCGCGTGGACCCGGACCGTGTAGCGGGCCCGCGGGTCCGGCTCGGGGAGCGCGAGGGTGAGCCGGGCCCCGGCGGTGAGGTCCACGCCCCGCTCGGCCGTACGGGACACCACGCGGGCCCGCGCGTCCGCCGCGGTGACCTCCTCGACCTGCGCGCGCAGGGTCACGGCGCCCGTCGGCGGTGTCGTACCCGGCGCGAGACAGACAGCGATTTCTACGTTGCGCATACGCTCGCCCAGCCCTTGTTGGTCGGCAGGTGCCCCACTACTTTCCGCAAAATAGCGCCTTTCGCGGCGTGGCGTGAAGTCGAATCCGAGGGGAGAACGGGATGCCTGCTTCAGAGTCACGAGTTTCCGGTGAGGGTCACGGGGAGTTCCGCTCCTCGCGGGACGTGAAGACCGGGCTGATCGACGGAACGAGCTTCCAGATCAAGCCGGTGCAGTACGTGGACATCGACGGACTCGCCGTGTTCGAGGGCGACATCGTGCTCGGCACCGTGGCGGAAGTCGAGCGCCGCACCTCGGAATTGCGGGCGGAATCGGAAGGGAAAGTACCGGAGTCGGCTGTCGTCATCACCGGACAGCAGTTCCGCTGGCCCAATGCCCTGGTGCCCTTCGAAATCGACGGGAACCTGCCGAACCAGCAGCGGGTGACCGACGCGATCGCGCACTGGCAGTCCCGCACCCGGATGCGCTTCGTGCAGCGCACGCCCGCCAATCAGGCGCAGTTCCCCGACTTCGTGCGCTTCGTGCCGGGCGGCGGCTGTTCCTCCTTCGTGGGCCGTCAGGGCGGATCGCAGAGCATCACCCTCGGCACCGGCTGCACGACGGGCAACTGCATTCACGAGATCGGGCACGCGGTCGGCCTGTGGCACGAGCAGAGCCGTGAGGACAGGGACCAGTTCGTGACGATCGTCTGGGCCAACATCACCCAGGGGTTCGAGCACAACTTCGACCAGCACATCACGGACGGCGACGACGTGGGTCCCTACGACTACGGCTCGATCATGCACTACCCCCGGGACGCCTTCTCCAGCAACGGCCAGGACACCATCGTCCCGACCGTGCAGGGCGCAGCGATCGGTCAGCGCACCGGTCTGAGCACGGACGACATCGCCGCCGTGCACGCGATGTACGGCCCCTCGCCCGCCGCGGGACCCGTGGTGTCGTGGGAGTCGGACCGCCTCGACGTCTTCACGACGGGCACCGACTCGGCGCTGTACCACAAGTGGTGGGACGGCAGGGCCTGGGGCCCGAACGTCAAGGGCTGGGAGTCCCTCGGCGGAACCTTCACCAGTGCCCCGACGTCCGTGGCGTGGGCGCACGACAGGCTCGACCTGTTCGCCAGGGGCACCGACTTCGCGCTGTTCCACAAGTGGTGGAACGGCAGCGCGTGGGGCCCGGGCGTCAAGGACTGGGAATCCCTCGGCGGAATCTGCACCAGTGCGCCCGAGGCCGTTTCCTGGGGGCCTGACAGGCTCGATCTCTTCGTGACGGGGACCGACGCGGCGACGTACCACAAGTGGTGGAACGGGAGCTCCTGGGGACCCAGCGTCAAGGGCTGGGAATCGCTCGGCGGAATCTGCATGACCAAGCCCAAAGCCGTTGCCTGGGGCGCGAATCGACTCGATCTCTTTGTGATCGGTACCGATTCGGCGCTCTACCACAAGTGGTGGGACGGAAACGCGTGGGGCCCGAGCGTCAAGGGCTGGGAATCCCTCGGCGGAACCTGCATGAGTGAACCCGTGGCTGTTTCCTGGGGACAGAACAGGCTCGACCTGTTCGTGATCGGAACCGATTCTGCGCTCTACCACAAATGGTGGGACGGAAACGCGTGGGGACCCGGCGTCAAAGGCTGGGAATCCCTCGGCGGAACCTGCGAGGGCACGCCCGCAGCCGTCGCATGGGGAAACAACCGCCTCGACCTGTTCGTCATCGGGACGGACTCCGCGCTGTTCCACAAGTGGTGGGACGGAAACGCGTGGGGCCCGAGCGTCAAGGGCTGGGAATCCCTCGGCGGAACCTGCACGAGTTCGCCTTCGGCGGTCTCCTGGGAGCCGAACCGGCTGGACCTGTTCGTCAGGGGAACCGACTCGGCGCTGTTCCACAAGTGGTGGGACGGCAAGGCGTGGGGGCCCGGCCTCAAGGACTGGGAGTCCCTCGGCGGCGTCCTGACCCATTTCACGGACTGACGCTCCAAGGAGCGGGCCGAGGGGGCACCGCACCGGCCGGTCGGTCCCGCCGCGGCGGCCGGGTCAGTCCTCGTGTCTGGCCCGGCTCGGCTGCACCCGCTTCGGTTCGCCCGGCATCTTCGGGTACTCCGGCGGGTACGGCAGGTCACCCAGGTCCCGGTCCCGCTCGTCCCGCTCTGCGAGGTCGAGGAGGGCGTCCAGGGAGTGGGCCCGGTCCTCCATGTCCGCGTGGACGTCGCCGAGTTCGGCGAAGCGCGCGGGCATGGTGCCGATGTCGAAGTCCTCGGGGACGGCGTCGTCGACCTCGTCCCAGCGCAGCGGCGCGGAGACCGGGGCGTGCGGACGGGCCCGAACCGAGTAGGCGGAGGCGATGGTGCGGTCGCGGGCCGTCTGGTTGTAGTCCACGAAGATCCGCGCGCCGCGCTCCTCCTTCCACCACGCCGTCGTCACCGCGTCCGGCATCCGCCGCTCCAGTTCCCGCCCGCAGGCGATCGCGGCCCGCCGCACCTCGGTGAAGGTCCAGCGCGGCTCGATCGGCACGAAGACGTGCAGGCCGCGCCCGCCGGACGTCTTGGGCCACCCGACCAGTCCCCCGAACTCGGCCAGAACCGCGCGGAGTTCGTGCGCGGCCCGCACCGCGTCGGCGTAGTCCGTGCCCGGCTGCGGATCGAGGTCGATGCGGAGTTCGTCCGGGTGGTCGGCGTCCTCGCGCCGCACCGGCCAGGGATGGAAGGTGAGCGTCCCGTACTGCGCGGCCCAGATCACGGCCGCCACCTCGGTCGGGCAGATCTCGTCGGCGGTGCGCCCACTGGGGAAGGCGATGGTGCCCGTCGGGATCCAGTCGGGCAGGTTCTTCGGGGCGCGCTTCTGGTAGAAGGACTCGCCGCTCACGCCCTCCGGGTAGCGCTCCAGGGTCGTGGGGCGGTTCCTGAGCGCGCGCAGGATGCCGGGGCCGACGGCCACGAAGTACTCGGCGAGGTCCCGCTTGGTGAACCCCCGCTCGGGAAAGACGACCCGGTCCGGACTGGAGAGCCGCACCGTCCGCTCCCCCGTGTCGATCTCCACGGCCGCACTCTTGCCCTTGGCTGCACCCATGCGAGCCACGCTAAGCGGGCCGGACACACAGCGCACATTCACTACCGGTTCACCGCACACCGGGCGATACACGCGAATACGCCGCAGAATCGGATCATGGACCTGCCGGTGACGCCCCCCGTGAAGCCCATGCTCGCCAAGCCCGTGGCGAAGATCCCGCCGGACATGCAGTACGAGGCCAAGTGGGACGGGTTCCGGGCGATCGTCTACCGCGACGGGGACGAGGTCGAGCTCGGCAGCCGTACGGGCAAGCCGCTGACCCGCTACTTCCCCGAGCTGGTGGCCGCCCTGCGGGAGCGGCTTCCGGCACGCTGCGTGCTGGACGGCGAGATCGTGATCGCCAGGGACGGGCGGCTCGACTTCGACGCGCTCACGGAGCGCATCCATCCCGCCGAGTCGCGCGTCGCCCTGCTCGCGGAGCGGACCCCGGCCTCCTTCGTCGCCTTCGACCTGCTCGCCCTCGGCGACGACGCGCTGCTCGACACGCCGCTCACCGAGCGCCGGGCCACTCTGGAGCAGGCCCTGTCCGGCGTCACGGCCCCCGTCCACATCGCCCCGGCGACCAGGGACCCCGAGGTGGCGCGGCGGTGGTTCGAGCAGTTCGAGGGCGCGGGCCTGGACGGCGTGATCGCCAAGCCGCTCGACCTGCTCTACCGGCAGGACGAACGCCTCATGTTCAAGATCAAGCACGCCCGCACGGCGGACTGCGTGGTCGCGGGGTACCGCTTCCACAAGAGCGGGCCCGTCGTCGGCTCGCTGCTGCTCGGTCTCTACGACGACGGGGGCGTCCTGCAGCACGTCGGCGTCTGTGCGGCGTTCCCCATGAAGCGGCGGGCCGAGCTCGTCGAGGAGCTGGAGCCGCTGCGGATGGAGTCGACGCAGGGGCACCCGTGGGCGGCCTGGACCGACGAGGCGGCCCACGAGAGCGCCCGCCTGCCCGGCGCCCCGAGCCGCTGGTCGGGCAAGAAGGACCTCTCCTGGGTGGCGCTGCGCCCGGAACGGGTCTGCGAAGTGGCGTACGACCACATGGAGGGCGGCCGGCGCTTCCGCCACACGGCCCGCTTCCGCACCTGGCGCCCCGACCGCACCCCGGAGGGCTGCACCTTCGCCCAGTTGGAGGAGCCGGTGCGCTACGACCTCACGGACGTGCTCGGGCCACAGCGCTGACCCGCACCCTCACGCCACGCGCGACGCATTCACGCCAATGTTCGAAGCGGCGCGCGCGTACCTTCCGCCCCACTGACCTCGACCCTAGGCTCCTGCGCCTGACACGTCAGTTACCGATGGTAAGGGGGACGGGGCATGGGGCGCAGTGGTGCCGAGGGCAGTACGCGACGGGGGTTCGTCGCGGGGGCGGCGGCGGTCGGCGGCGCGGCCGCGCTGGGTGTGGGGGCGGGGGCGCTGACCGCGGCGGCGGCCGCTCCCGGGGCCCCGCGCGCGCGGCAGTCCGTTGCCGTGCTCGGCGGCGGCGTGGCGGGCCTGACCGCCGCGCACGAACTGGCCGAACGCGGCTTCGCCGTCACGGTCTACGAGCGCAGGGCCCTCGGCGGCAAGGCCCGCAGCATGGACGTACCGCACAGCGCGAAGGGCAACCGCAAGCCGCTGCCGGGCGAGCACGGCTTCCGCTTCATCCCGGGGATCTACCACAACCTCCCCGACACCATGCGGCGCATCCCCTTCCCCGGCAACGCGAACGGCGTGTGGGACAACCTCGCCGCACCCCGCGAGATGTCGTTCGCGCGCACCGGCCGCGAGGACATCCGGATGCCGATCCCGTGGCCGGGCAGCGAGCCGGAGCAGCTGACGCTCGACGACATCGCGCGGGCGCTCACCGCGCTGCTCGACACCGCCTTCAACCTGCCGGGCCACGAGATCGCGTACTTCGTGAACCGCGCCCTGGTCTTCCTGACCAGCTGCGACGAACGCCGCGACGACGACTGGGAGTCGACGCCCTGGTGGGAGTTCGTGCGCGCCGAGCGGATGTCGAAGGACTACCAGCGCATCCTCGCGATCGGCGTCACCCGCAACATCGTGGCGACCAAGGCCGAGGTGGCGAGCACCCGCACCGTCGGCACCCTCGGCGAGGCGTTCGTCCTCAACGCGCTCGGCCAGGGCGCCGACGGCCCGCCCGACCGCATCCTGAACGCGCCGACGAACGAGGCGTGGATCGACCCGTGGGTGACCCACCTCACGTCCCTCGGCGTGGAGTTCAAGATCGGCTGGACCGTGCGCGAGCTGGCGTTCGGCGGCGGCCGTATCACCAAGACCGTGGTCGAGGACCCCCAAGGCGCACGGCGTGACATCACCGCCGACCACTACGTCCAGGCGATGCCCGTGGAGCACGCGCGCAAGACCTGGAGCAGCGAACTGAAGGCCGCCGACCCGCAGTTGGCGCGCTGCGACAAGCTGGAGACGGACTGGATGACGGGCATCCAGTTCTATCTGACGGAGCGTCCGCCCGTGGTCAAGGGCCACTTCAACTGCATCGACTCGCCCTGGTCGCTGACCGGCATCGCGCAGGCGGGCCACTGGCCCGAGCGCGACTTCCCCGCCGACTACGGGGACGGCGCCGCGGTCGAGTGCCTTTCGGTGGACATCTCCGAGTGGGACAAGCCCGGCATGCTGTACGGCAAGACGGCCAAGCAGTGCACCAGGGACGAGGTCGCCAAGGAGGTGTGGGCGCAGCTCAAGGCCGCGCTCAACGACACCGGCAAGACGGTGCTGAGCGACAGCAAGCTGCACTCGTGGTTCCTCGACCCCGGCGTCGACGGCCTCGGCACCCCGAACCCGACCAACGAGGACCAGCTCCTCATCCATCCCGTGGGCACCCTGCACAACCGCCCTTCGGCCGCCACGAAGATCCCCAACCTCTTCCTCTCCGGCGACTACGTCTCGGTCGACATCGACCTGGCGACGATGGAGGGCGCCAACGCGTCGGCCCGTCAGGCGGTCAACGCCCTGCTGGAGAGGGCCGGTTCGGACCAGAAGCCGTGCACGGTCACCCCGTTGTACCGGGTCCCCGCGATCGAGCTGCTCAAGCGCCACGACCGCACCCGCTACCGGCTCGGTCTGCGCAACGCCCTGGATCTGGGCTGACGCGCTGCGAACGGGCGGGTACGGGGTAGGACCTCCGCATGAGACGGCGGACGCACACGCGGATACGGGCCGGGGCGGCGGTGGCGATCGCGCTCGCCGCCCTGATGTCCGGCTGCACGATCGAGCCCGACGGCGGGGCGGACGGCAAGCCTCCGCCGGGCGCGGGCGACGGCGGCACCGTGCTCGCCGTGAAGATCGACAACGTGGGTCCCGCGCGCCCGCAGACCGGCATCGACGCCGCGGACGTCGTCTATGTCGAGCAGGTGGAGGCGGGCCTCAGCCGGCTGATGGCGATCTTCGCCTCGCACGTGCCGGACGTGATCGGTCCGGTGCGCAGCGCGCGCGAGACGGATCTCGAACTGCTGCGGCAGTTCGACGATCCGGTGCTCGCGTTCTCCGGTGCGCAGTCCAAGCTCCTCCCGCTGATCGCCGACGCGCGCCTGCGGGCACGGCCGCCCGGCAAGGCGCCCGGCGCCGCCTACTACCGGGGCGGCGGCAAGGCCGCACCGCACGATCTGTTCCTGCGTCCCGCCGCCCTGAAGGCCGCGCCGAGCGCGGGCGGGCTCGCGAGCACCGGGTTCCGGTTCGGCCCGCGCCCGGCGGGCGGCACGCCGGAGACCCGGCGCACGGTCCGCTTCCCCGCGGCCCGCTTCACCTTCGACTGGGTGGAGTACGAGGGGCGTTGGCGCATCGCGATGGACGGCGAGCGGGCCCGTACGTCCGCGGGCAAGGAGCTCAGCGCGTCCACCGTCGTCGTGCAGTACGTGAAGATCCGCGAGTCCCGCTTCCACGACCGCTCGGGCAACGTGTCGCCGTTCAGCGAGACGGTGGGCTCGGGCACAGCGCGGGTGCTGCGGGACGGCAGGGCCTACGACGCGCGCTGGAAGCGGCCGACGGCCGAGGACGGCACGGAGTTCACGACGGCGGACGGTGCCGCGCTGCCCTTCGCCAAGGGGCAGGTGTGGGTGGTGTACGCGAAGGCGTGAGCGCGGGGGGGCCTGGCCCTGTCAGCCCCGCGCGGCCGTTGCCGGTTCGCCCGGCCGGCGCGACCTGTCTTCTCCCGGGTTGCGCAGCCCCTCCGCCGCGTCCGCGACCCGCTGGATCAGATCGAAGAACACGCCCTGCTCGTCGGCGGAGAGCGGCGCGAGGAAGACCTGGTTCATCCGCGCCGTCCGCAGGGTGAGCTTGCGGTGCGTGCGCCCGCCCTCGTCGGTGAGCCGCAGCAGATAGCGGCGGCCGTCCCCCGGGTCGCGGACCTTGTCGAGCAGTTCGCGCCGGATCAGCCTGCTGATGACCTCGGCGACGGTCGAGCGGTCGAGCCCCACCCGCTCCCCCACGGTCCGCTGGTCGAGGCCGGGTTCGGCGACCAGGGCGTTGAGCACGGCGAACTGGGGCGAGGTGATCTCCTCGGAGACCATCGTGTTCCACAGGAGGTAGTGCGCCTGCTGCAGCCGCCGGGCCAGGTGCCCGGGGTGGGTGGCAAGGTCCACCGCGGCCATGGGATTCTCCTTCGTGCTTTTGTCGGTGCACTGAACGATACCCGGCTTCGGCACGCCTGATTACCGGTTCTTGCCATGCACTTCGCCAACTCCTACTCTCACCTGAATAGTCAGTGCTCTGATTAATTGGACACGAGGAGAGGGGGCCGCACGGATGGACAAGGTGGTGGCCACGGCCGCCGACGCGGTGGCCGACGCCGGGGACGGCGCGTCGTTCGCGGTCGGCGGCTTCGGCCTGAGCGGGGTGCCGGGCGAGCTGATACGGGCGCTGCACACGGCGGGCGTCACGGAGCTGCACGTGGTGTCCAACAACTGCGGAGCGATGGACTCCGGACTCGCCGTGCTGCTCTCCGCGGGCCGGATCGCCCGCGTGACCGGCTCCTACATCGGCGCCAACAAGGAGTTCGCCCGTCAGTACCTGGGCGGCGAGCTGGAGGTCGAGATGATCCCCCAGGGCACCCTCGCCGAGCGGCTGCGGGCGGGCGGCGCGGGCATCCCCGCCTTCTACACCCCGGCCGGCGTGGGCACCCAGGTGGCCGACGGCGGACTGCCCTGGCGCTACGACGGCGCGGGCGGGGTCCAGGTGGCGTCGCCACCCAAGGAGGTGCGCGCGTTCGACGGCACGGAGTACGTCCTGGAGCACGGCATCCGCACCGACTTCGCCCTCGTACGGGCGGCCAGGGGCGACCGGCACGGCAACCTCGTCTTCGCCAAGTCCGCGCGGAACTTCAACCCCCTGGCCGCGATGGCGGGCCGCGTGACGATCGCCGAGGTGGAGGAGCTCGTGGAGCCGGGCGCGCTCGACCCCGACGAGGTGCACCTGCCCGGGATCTTCGTGCAGCGGGTCCTCGCGCTCACCCCCGAGCAGGCGGCCGACAAGGGCATCGAGAAGCGGACGGTGAGCAACTGATGGCCTGGACCCGTGAGGAGATGGCCGCGCGGGCCGCCGCGGAGCTGCGCGACGGCCAGTACGTGAACCTCGGCATCGGCCTTCCCACCCTGATCCCCAACCACCTGCCGCCGGGCGTCGAGGTGGTCCTGGAGTCCGAGAACGGCATCCTCGGCGTGGGCCCCTACCCCGCCGAGGACGAGGTCGACCCGGACCTCATCAACGCGGGCAAGGAGACCGTGACCGTCCTGCCCGGCGCCGCCTACTTCGACTCGGCGCTCTCCTTCGGGATGATCCGCGGCGGCCACATCGACGTCGCGGTCCTGGGCGCGATGCAGGTCTCCGCCCGGGGCGACCTCGCCAACTGGGCGGTCCCCGGCAAGATGATCACGGGGATCGGCGGGGCGATGGACCTCGTGCACGGCGCCCGCACCGTCATCGCCGTCATGACGCACACCACCAAGGACGGCGCGCCGAAGATCCTGGACGAGTGTGCGCTGCCGCTCACCGGCAAGGCGTGTGTCGACCGGATCATCACCGACCTCGGCGTACTCGACGTCACCGAACACGGCCTGGCGCTCGTCGAGTTGGCGCCGGGCGTCCCGGTCGAGGAGATCGCTGCGAAGACCGCGGCGAAGGTCCACGTCCCCGAGGGAATCGCCCTCCCCGCAGCACGGAGCCGCACACGATGACGACGACCACACAGTCCCAGCACCCGCCCCTGCCCCGGCCCCGGCCTCTGCCCGACGGCCTCGACCAGCGCGCGATCGACGCCGAGGCCGACAGGGCCCAGTCGGCGGCGACCCCCGGGAACCACCCGCCGCGCGACTACCCGCCCTACCGCAGCAGCCACTTCCGCCACCCCGAGCAGCCCCTGATACCGGTCCGCGACCCCGAGGCGGTGGAGCTGAGCGGCCCGGCCTTCGGCGTCACCGACGTGACGGCCCTGGACCGCGACCTGACCCGGCAGCACCAGGGCGAACCGCTCGGCGAGCGGATCACCGTGAGCGGCCGGGTCCTGGACCGCGAAGGGCGGCCCGTACGCGGCCAGTTGGTCGAGCTGTGGCAGGCCAACGCCTCCGGCCGGTACGCCCATCAGCTGGACCAGCACCCGGCTCCCCTCGACCCGAACTTCACGGGCTTCGGCCGCTGTCTGACCGACGACTCGGGGGCGTACTCCTTCACGACGATCAAGCCGGGCGCCTACCCGTGGCGCAATCACGTCAACGCCTGGCGCCCCGCCCACCTCCACTTCTCCCTCTTCGGCACCGCGTTCACACAGCGCCTTGTCACGCAGATGTACTTCCCCGGGGACCCGCTCTTCCCTTACGACCCCGTACTGCGGTCGGTGACGGACGAGTCCGCGCGGCAGCGGCTCGTCTGCGCCTACGACCACGACCTGTCCGTGCCGGAATGGTCGCTCGGCCACCGCTGGGACATCGTCCTCGACGGCCCGTCCGCGACCCTCTTCGAGGAAGGCGAGCAGCACTGATGCGGCACTCCCCCGCCCCCACCCCCTCGCAGACCGTCGGGCCCTTCTACGGCTACGCGCTGCCCTTCCCGCGCGGCGGCGAGGTCGCACCCGACGGACACGCCGACACGATCACCCTGCACGGGTACGTGTTCGACGGAGCCGGACAGCCCGTTCCCGACGCCCTGATCGAGACCTGGCAGCCCGCCCCCGACGGCTCGCGCACGGGCGCGCCCGGGTCGCTGCGGCACGATCCCGTCACCGGGCGGGTGATCGGCAGGGACGGTGTCGCGTTCACCGGGTTCGGCAGGGTGCCGACCGACGCGGACGGCCACTGGACCGTGCGGACACTGCCGCCAGGCGGCGTCTCCTACATATCGATCGCCGTCTTCGCGCGCGGGCTGCTCCATCACCTGTACACGCGCGCGTACTTGGTGGACAAGCCCGGTGACGCGCTGCTCGGCTCGCTCGACGCCGAGCGGCGTTCGACGCTGATCGCGCGGAGCGAGACGGCACGCACCTACCGCTTCGACATCCGCCTCCAAGGGGCGGACGAGACCGTGTTCCTGGAGTTCGGGTGAGCGGGCTCCTCGTGGGCGGGCTCCTCTCCCCCGCCGCCGCGGGCTCGGCCGCCGAGGCGGCGACCTCCGACGCGGCCTTCCTCCAGGCGCTCCTGGACGCCGAGGCCGCGCTGGCCCGCGCCCAGGCGGCGGTGGGCGTCGCGCCGCAGGAGGCCGCCGCGGCCATCACGGACGCGGCCCGCGACGCGGCCCGCTTCGACCTCCGCGACATCGCGCTACGCGCGCGGGACGGCGGCAATCCGGTGATCCCGCTGGTCGCGGACCTGACGGCGGCGGTGCCCGCATCGGCGGCGCCCTACGTCCACCGGGGCGCGACCAGCCAGGACATCATGGACACGGCGACCATGCTGGTCTCCGCGCGGACCCTGGACCTGATCCTCACGGACCTGACCCGCACGGCCGACGCGACGGCCCGCCTCGCCTCGGCGCACCGCGACACCCCGATGCCGGGCCGGACCCTGACCCAGCACGCGGTCCCGACGACCTTCGGCCTGAAGGCGGCGGGCTGGCGCTCCCTGACGCTCGACGCGCGGGACCGGGTGCGGGCGGTACGGGATTCGCTGCCCGTGCAACTGGGCGGCGCGGCGGGGACCTTGGCCGCGATCGGCGTCTACGGAGAGGGCGGTGGGGAGGGAGACGGGGACGGCGACCCCGCACTGCGGGTGCTCGCCGCGTACGCCGAGCAGCTCGCGCTCCGCGAACCCGCCCTGCCCTGGCACACCCTCCGCACGCCCGTCGCCGATCTCGCGACCGCGCTCGCCTTCGCCGCCGGTGCGCTGGGCAAGGCCGGGGCCGATGTGCTCACGCTGTCCCGTACCGAGATCGCCGAGGTGTCCGAGGGGTCGGGCGGCGGGTCGTCCGCCATGCCCCACAAGGCCAATCCCGTCCGTGCCACGCTCGTCGTCGCGGCCGCGCGGCGCGCGCCGGGGCTCGCGGGGACGCTGCTCGGGTCGCTGGTCGCGGAGGACGAGCGGCCCGCGGGGGCCTGGCACGCCGAGTGGGAGCCGCTGCGGGAGCTGCTGCGCCTGGTCGGCGGCGCGGCGCACGCCGCGGCGGAGCTCGCGGAGGGGCTGCGCGCGCACCCGGACGCGATGCGCGAACACCTGGGCCTGACCGGTGGGCTGATCGTCTCCGAGCGGCTCGCGGCCGAGCTGGCGCCGCTGCTCGGCAGGGCCCGCGCGAAGGCGGTGCTGACCGAGGCGGCACGGCGTACCCGTACCGAGGGCCGCACGCTCGCGGAGGTCCTCGCCGACGAACCCGCGCTCAAGGACCTGGACCTGGCCGGGCTCACCGACCCCGCCCACTACACCGGCTCCGCCGGAGCCCTCACCGACCGTGCCCTGGAGCGACGTTGAGCAGCGCACCCCACCGCAGGATCCCGCACCACACCGTCGAGGGGCCGGGCACCGCGCCCCCGCTGATCCTCGGCCCCTCCCTCGGCACCTCCACCGCCCTGTGGGACGCCGTGGCGCCCGAACTCGCCACCACCCACCGGGTGGTGCGCTGGGACCTGCCAGGACACGGCGGCTCACCGGCGGATCTGATCGGTCCCGGCGCGAGGGTCGCCGAGCTCGCGGAGCTCGTCCTCGCGCTCGCCGACGCGCTGGGCATCGACCGCTTCGCGTACGCGGGAGTCTCGCTCGGCGGCGCCGTGGGACTGCGTCTCGCGGCCCACGACCCGGAGCGCGTGGCGAGTCTCGCCGTGATCTGCTCCTCGGCGCACTTCGGCGGCGAACGGCCCTGGCGGGAGCGGGCCGAACAGGTGCGCCGCGAGGGCCTGGCCACGCTGGCGGAGTCCGCGCCCGAACGGTGGTTCACCCACGGGTTCACGGTGCCCGGCCTCGTCGCCGACCACCGCGCGGCCGACCCTGCGGGCTACGCCGCGTGCTGCGACGCCCTCGCCGCCTTCGACATCCGGGATCGGCTCCCCTCGATCACCGCGCCCACGCTGGTGCTCGCCGGGCGCGAGGACCCCGCGACGCCGCCCGCCCACGCGCGGGAGATCGCCGACGGGGTGCCCGGCGCCTCGCTCATCGAGGTCGCGGGCGCGTCCCACCTGGCACCGGCGGAGCGGCCCGACGCCGTGACCGCCGCGCTGCGCGCGCACTTCAGGGGGCCCGCCGCGCGGGGAACGGCCGTGCGGCGCGAGGTGCTCGGTGACGCCCACGTGGACCGCGCGCAGGCGAACACCACGCCCCTGACGGCCCGTTTCCAGGACTTCATCTCGCGCTACGCGTGGGGCGAGATCTGGACCGACCCGACGCTCACGCGCCGCGAGCGCAGCATGGTCACCCTGACCGCGCTCGTCGCGCACGGACACCTGGACGAGCTGGCCCTGCACGTCCGTGCGGCCCGCCGCAACGGGCTCACGCCCGAGGAGATCGGCGCGGTGCTGTTGCAGACGGGCGTGTACTGCGGGGTGCCCGCGGCCAACGCGGCGTTCGCGGTGGCGCGGCGGGTCTTCGACGAGGACGATCCCAAGGGAGGTCAGACCGCGTAGTACCCGAGGAACATGTCGACACCGGTGACGATCAGACGCTCCGTCAGGTCGTCGCTGATCTCCGTCCCGTACGCGCCGAAGACCAGGTGCGGGAAGACCAGCAGCGAGTAGAGCTGGATGACCGCGGCCTCGGTGTCGGGGATGGCCAGGCGCCCCTGCTCGGCGAGTTCGCGCAACGCCCCCGCGACCGCCGGGTGGTGGCTCTCGGGGCCGTGGTGCTCCCACGCCTTGCCGAGCGAGGGGAAGCGGTGGATCTCGCGGGCCACGAGCTGTCGCAGGGCGCTCATGTCCTGATCGGTGCGGACGGCGTCGACCCAGGCGCGGGCGGCGGACAGGAACGCCTCGCGCAGGTCGTCCGCCCGTGTGAGGCCGTCGAGCGCCGCCACCGATGACGAGGCTCCGAGGGGTTCGTCGAGCGCGCCCGCGATCACGGCGGTGAACAGCGCTTCCTTGCTGCCGAAGTGGTTGTAGACGGTCACCTTGGAGACGCCCGCCTCGGCGGCGATGGCGTCCATCCCCACGCCGAAGCCGTCGCGCAGGAAGAGCGTCCGCGCGGCCGTGACGATGGCTTCCCGCTTGCGCTCGGCGCGGGCACCGGTGGGCAGCGTCCTGGTGGTCGGCTCGGTGCCGTCCGACTTCGTGCTCATGGCCCGTACCTTAACAGCGACCTGAACTGAACAGTTGAGTTCACATGAACTGCACCGTACAGTTCATAATCGTGAGGCAGGCCGGACAACCGGCCTGCCCGGCTAAGCCCACGCCTTGGGGGAACCCGCCATGACACACCCACGCCCGCACGCACACCCACAGCCGCCCCACAACGCCCCCCACACGGCGCGTGGCAACCGCACATGGCCCCTCCTCGCCCTGCTCTGCCTCGCCCAGTTCATGCTCGTGCTCGATGTGACCGTCGTGAACGTGGCGCTGCCGAGCATGGCCGCCGACCTGGGCCTCGGCCGCACGGCGCTGACCTGGGTGGTGACGTCGTACGCGCTCTGCTTCGGCGGTCTGATGCTGCTCGGCGGTCGCCTCGCCGATGTGTTCGGGGCGCGTCGCACGCTGCTCGCGGGGCTCGCGCTGTTCACGGCCGCCTCGCTGTTCACCGGTCTCGCGCCGAACGCCGCCGCGCTCATCGCGGGCCGCGTCGCGCAGGGCGTGGGCGCCGCGCTCCTGTCGCCCGCCGCCCTCGCGATCCTCACCACGACGTTCGAGGGGCCCGCGCGGCACCGGGCGCTCGGCGTCTGGGCGGCGATCGGCGGCGCGGGCTCCGCGATCGGCGTGCTGCTGGGGGGACTGCTGACCGATGGTCCGGGCTGGGAGTGGATCTTCTACGTCAACGTCCCTGTCGGCGTCGCCCTGTTGGTGGCCCTGCCCCTGCTCGTCGCCGCCAGGACGCCGCGCCCCGCACGCCTGGACGTCCCCGGCGCGCTGCTCGCCACCGCGGGCACGGGCGCGCTCATCTACGGCCTGGTGGAGGCGGGTGACAGCGGCTGGTCCGACGTACGGACGCTGCTGCCGGTCGTGGCCGCGGTCCTCGCGTACGGGGTGTTCGCCGCGGTCGAGCGGGCCCACCGCAGCCCGCTGATCGACCTGCGGATCCTGCGCCGCAGGCCCGTCGTGGCGGGCGCGTACCTGATGCTGGTGGCGACCGCGCTGCTGATCTCGCTGTTCTTCCTGGGGTCGGTGTATCTCCAGGAGGTACGCGGGTTCGGCGCGCTGCGCACCGGGGTGCTGTTCCTGCCGGTGGCCGTCGCCACGGGGCTCGGCGCGCACCTGGGCGGGCACTTCGTGGGCCGTGCGGGCGCCCGCCCGACCGGGACCGCCGGGCTCGCGCTCGCCGCGCTCGGCACGGGGACGCTCATCGGGATCGGCTCGGAGGGCAACGCGTGGGCGACCGTCGCGCCGGGCCTCTCCGTCGCCGCGCTCGGCCTCGGCGCGGTCTTCGTCGCGGCCACCACGACCGCGCTCGGATTCATCGCCCCCGAGGAGGCGGGAATCGCCTCCGGCCTGGTCAACACCTTCCACGAGGTGGGTGGTTCGGTGGGGGTCGCGGTGGTCTCCACGGTCGCCGCGACCGGAATCGCGAACGGTTCGAGCGCCGCTTTCGGCGACGCCTTCACGGTGTGCGCGACGGCCGCCGCGGTGAGCGCGGCGGCGGTACTCGTGATCGTGCCGAGGGGGACGGCCCGCATCACGGGCGGGCCGCACGCGCACTGACGGAGCGCGGGTCCAGGGCCTGCTGGTGGTGGGGCCGGTAGGCCCTCACCAGGTGTGGGCCAGGCGATCGGGCGAACGCTGCGCGCGGCGGGCAGGGACCGTGCGCGGCGATCGGTGACCTCGCGGGCGCCCGCGCACACCTCGCCGAGTGCGGCGCCAGCCCCGGCGAAGGCCGGGCGAGGACACTCGGACAAGGGCGGCACACAGCCCGCATCGCGAGCGGGCCGCACGCGCGTCGAGGGGACACGGGCGCGGCGGACCCGCTGGTACTGGAGGCCGGGCAAAGCCCGCACCGGGCGCGGAGGCCGGGCGATCGTCCCCCTCGCGGAGACCGACGGAACACGCCCCGACAAGGGTGGGACACAGCCCTCACCACAGACGGGCCACACCCGCACTGACGGCACCGGAGCCGTGCCCCCCCCCGGCGGCGAGCGGTAGGCAGGTCCATCGGCGACGGGAACCGGACCGGCGCGTCCCGGCGACGAGCGTCACCTGGACGCCCACCGGCAGCGCGACCCGCGCGGACACGTACCCAGCCCTTCGCGGGCTCAGCGCGCCCCGTACACCGGCTGCGGCGCCTGCGCCTCGGCGAGTAGTTTCAGGGTCGCCTCGCCCGCGTCGGCGGGGGTCCACCGGGATCCCTTGTCGGTGGTCGGGCCGGGGCGCCAGCCCTCCATGACGGTGATGCGGCCCGCCTCCGCCTCGAAGACGCGGCCCGTGACCCCGGCGGACGCGGCGGAGCCCAGCCAGACGACGAGCGGGGAGACGTTCTCGGGGGCCATCGCGTCGAAGCCGCCGTCCTCGGGGGCGGCCATCGTGTCGGCGAAGGTCTGCTCGGTCATCCGGGTGCGCGCGGCGGGCGCGATCGCGTTCACCCGCACTCCGTAGGAGGCCAGTTCGGCGGAGGCGACCAGGGTGAGGCCCAGGATGCCCGCCTTGGCGGCGCTGTAGTTCCCCTGTCCGACGCTGCCCAACAGGCCGGCCCCGGAGCTGGTGTTGACCACGCACGCGTGCACGGCGCGCCCCGCCTTCGCCTCGGCCCGCCAGTACGCGCCCGCGTGCTTCAACGGCAGGAAATGGCCCTTGAGATGAACCCGCATCACCGCGTCCCAGGCGTCCTCGTCGAGGTTGAGCAGCATCCGGTCCCGCAGGAAGCCCGCGTTGTTGACGAGGGTGTCCAGGCGGCCAAAGGTGTCGAGGGCGGTGCGCACGAGGGACGCGGCGCCCTCGCACGTCGCGATGTCCCCGCCGTGCGCGACGGCTTCGCCGCCCGCCGCGCGGATCTCCTCGACGACGTCGTGCGCGGGCCCGGCCGAGCCCCCGGAGCCGTCGGGCCCCACGCCGAGGTCGTTGACGACCACTTTGGCGCCCTCGGCGGCGTACGCGCGCGCGTGGGCCCGGCCCAGGCCGCGGCCCGCGCCGGTGACGATGACGACGCGGCCCTCGCAGAGCCCGGACTTGTCGACTGACGGCATGGCAGAACTCCTCGGATGCGTTCAGTGGTTGACGGACGCCTCGGCCAGGAAGGCGGGCCGTTCGCCGCCGCCGTGCAGCCGGAGTGCGGCGCCGCTGATGTACCGGGCCCGGTCGGAGGCGAGGAAGACGCAGGCGTCGCCGACGTCGGAGGGGTCGGCGAGGCGGCCGAGCGGGACGGTGCGCGCGACGCGTTCGACGCCGTCCTCGTCGCCGTAGTGCAGATGCGCGCTCTCGGTGCGGGCGAGGCCGAGCACGACCGTGTTCACGCGCACGGCGGGGGCCCATTCGACGGCCATGGTCCCCGCCAGGTTCTCCAGGCCCGCCTTCGCCGCGCCATAGGCACCGCTGCCCGGCGACGGCCTGGTCCCGCTGACGCTGCCGATCATCGTGATGCTGCCGCCCGACTCCTGGGAGCGCATCACCTCGTACGCGGCGAGCGAGGCGTAGAGCGGGGCGAGGAGGTTCAGTTCGACGATCTTGGCCTGGCGGGCCGGGGCGGACTCGGCGAGCAGACCGAAGGGCGTGCCGCCCGCGTTGTTCACGAGCGCGTCCACGCGGCCGTGGTCGGCGGCGACTTCGGCGAAGAAGCCGTGGGCCGCCGAGGCGTCGCGCAGATCGAGCGGCCTGAACTCGGCGCTCTCGCCCGCCACTTCGACGGGCTCGTCCGGGGGCCTGCGGGCGCAGACGACGACCCGGGCACCCTCGGCGAGGAAACTCCGGGCGATTCCGGCACCGACGCCCCGGGTGCCGCCGGTCACGACGACCACCTGTCGTGTGTCAGTCATCGCTGCTACCTTTCCAACTAACAAATGTTTGGTTGAAGGCGTGTGATTGAAAGGTAGCGGATCCTCTGATGCCTGTCTCCACCTCCGTCCCCGACAAGGGCGTGGCCGTCGTCACCGTCGACTACCCACCCGTCAACGCCCTTCCCGTGCAGGGCTGGTACGACCTGGCGGACGCCCTGCGCGCCGCCGGGCGCGACCCCGGGACGCGCTGCGTCGTGCTGACCGCCGAGGGCCGCGGCTTCAACGCGGGCGTGGACATCAAGGAGATGCAGCGCGACACCGGACACGCGGCGCTGATCGGCGCCAACCGCGGGTGCTACGCGGCCTTTTCGGCGGTGTACGAGTGCGAGGTGCCGGTCGTCGCGGCCGTGGCCGGGTTCTGCCTGGGCGGCGGGATCGGCCTCGTGGGCAACGCGGACGCGATCGTGGCGAGCGAGGACGCCACGTTCGGCCTGCCCGAGCTGGACCGGGGCGCGCTCGGCGCCGCCACCCACCTGGCCCGCCTGGTGCCGCAGCACCTGATGCGCGCCCTGTACTACACCTCGCGCACCGCGACGGCCGCCGAGCTGCACGCGCACGGCTCCGTGTGGCGGGTCGTCCCCCGCGCCGAACTGCACGAGGCAGCCCTGGAGTTGGCGCGGGAGATCGCCCGCAAGGACGGCACGCTGCTGCGGTTCGCTAAGGCCGCGATCAACGGCATCGACCCCGTGGACGTGCACCGCAGCTACCGCTTCGAGCAGGGCTTCACCTTCGAGGCGAACCTCAGCGGTCTGGCCGACCGCATCCGCGACGACTTCGGCACACAAGGGGAGGGCAGGGCATGACCGGCGCGATCGACAAGAGGATGACGTCCGACGAGATCGTGGGGCGGCTGCGCAGCGGAATGACGCTCGGCATCGGCGGCTGGGGCTCACGGCGCAAACCGATGGCACTGGTGCGCGCGCTGCTGCGGTCGGACGTCACCGATCTGACCCTCGTCTCCTACGGCGGACCCGACGTCGGCCTGCTCGCCGAAGCGGGCCGGATCCGCAAGCTGATCACCGCCTTCACCACGCTCGACTCGATCCCCCTCGAACCGCACTTCCGCGCGGCACGCGAGCGCGGCGCCTTCGAACTGGTCGAGCTGGACGAGGCGATGTTCATGCAGGGCCTCACCGCGGGCGCCCAGCGGCTGCCGTTCCTGCCGATCCGCGCGGGCCTCGGCTCGGACGTCCTGCGGGTCAACCCCCAGCTGCGCACGGTCACTTCGCCGTACGAGGACGGGGAGGAGCTCGTCGCCGTGCCCGCGCTGCGGATGGACGCGGCCCTGGTCCACATGAACCGTGCGGACCGCTCGGGCAACGGCCAGTACCTGGGCCCCGACCCGTACTTCGACGACCTCTTCTGCGAGGCCGCCGACACGGCGTACGTCTCGTGCGAGCGCGTCGTGGAGTCCGCGGCCCTCACCGAGCACGCCGCGCCGCAGACGATGCTGATCTCCCGGCACTCCGTGACGGGCGTCGCCGAGACGCCCAAGGGGGCGCACTTCACCTCCTGCGTGCCTGACTACGGCCGCGACGAGCCCTTCCAGAAGGCGTACGCCACCGCGGCGGCCGACCCGGACGCCTGGGACGCCTTCCGCGCCCGGTTCCTCGCCGGTGACGAGCGCGATTACCACCTGGCCGTCCAGACCTGGCACAAGGAGCAGCGATGACGTCGACGACCGAACGGACCGCCACCCGCGCCGAGTACTGCGTGATCGCCTGCGCCGAGGCCTGGCGCGACGCGGGCGAGATCCTCGCGTCCCCCATGGGCACGGTCCCCGCGGTCGCGGCCCGCCTCGCCAAGCTGACCTTCTCCCCCGACCTGCTGCTCACCGACGGCGAGGCGCTGCTGATCGGCGACGTGCCCGCCGTGGGCGCCGCGTCGACGGTCACGGAGGGCTGGCTGCCCTACCGCAGGCACCTCACGATGGTGATGGGAGGCAGGCGGCACGTGATGATGGGCGCGAGCCAGATCGACCGCTTCGGCAACCAGAACATCTCCTGCATCGGCGACTGGGAGCGGCCCAAGCGGCAGTTGCTCGGGGTGCGCGGCGCGCCGGTCAACACGCTCAACAACCCGGTGAGTTACTGGATCCCGCGCCATTCGCCGCGGGTGTTCGTGGCGAAGGTCGACATGATCAGCGGCGTCGGCCACGACAGCGCGGCCGCCGCGGGCCCCTCGGCGACCCGCTTCCACGATCTGCGCCGCGTCGTCTCCGACCTCGGCGTCTTCGACTTCGCGACACCCGACCACGCGATGCGGCTGGTCTCCCTGCACCCGGGCGTCACCGTCGACCAGGTGCGCGAGGCCACCGGCTTCGAGCTGTCCCTGCCGGACGACGTCCCCGTCACCCGGGAGCCCACCGGCGAGGAACTGCGCCTGATCCGCGACGTGGTGGACCCGAGCGGCCTGCGCGACCGCGAGGTGCGCGCATGACGCGGGAGCCCTCCACTCCGCCACGACCAGCCTCCCTGGACACCGCACTGACCAGGCTCGTCGGCGTCCGGCATCCGATCGTGCAGACGGGGATGGGCTGGGTGGCGGGCCCGCGCCTGGTCTCCGCGACGGCCGACGCAGGAGCCCTCGGCATCCTGGCATCGGCGACCATGACGGTCGAGCAGCTCCGCTCGGCCGTCCGCGAGGTCAAGTCCCGTACGGACGCGCCCTTCGGCGTCAACCTCCGGGCCGACGCGGGCGACGCGCGCGACCGGGTCGGCATCATCATCGACGAAGGAGTGCGGGTCGCCTCCTTCGCGCTCGCCCCCTCCAAGGAGCTGATCGCCGAGCTCAAGGACGCGGGCGTGATCGTCATACCGTCGATCGGCGCGCGGCGCCACGCCGAGAAGGTCGCGGCGTGGGGCGCCGACGCGGTCGTCGTCCAGGGCGGCGAGGGCGGCGGGCACACCGGCGAGGTCGCCACGACGGTGCTGCTCCCCCAGGTCGTCGACGCCGTGGACATCCCGGTGATCGCCGCGGGCGGCTTCTACGACGGCCGGGGCCTGGTCGCCGCGCTCGCCTACGGAGCGGCGGGCGTCGCCATGGGCACCCGCTTCCTGCTCACCTCGGACTCGACGGTCCCCGACGCGGTCAAGGCCCGCTACCTCGCGGCATCCGTCAAGGACGTCACGGTCACCACGCGCGTGGACGGCCTGCCGCACCGCATGCTCCGCACGGACCTGGTGGCAGCCCTGGAGAAGTCCGGCCGCCTCGCCTCCCTCACCCGCGCGATACGCCACGCGGCGGCGTTCCGTAAGGTCTCCGGCCTCAGCTGGCCCCGCATGGCCCGCGAGGGCCTGGCGATGAAGCACGGCAAGGACCTGACCTGGAGCCAGGTCCTCCTGGCGGCGAACACCCCCATGATGCTCAAGTCGGCGATGGTGGACGGCCGCCCCGACGCGGGCGTCATGGCCTCCGGCCAGGTAGCGGGCCTGATCGAGGACCTCCCGACGTGCGCGGAGCTGGTGGAGAGGATCATGACGGAGGCAGCGGAGACGGTGACGCAGCTAGGTTCGAGATCCAGCCCGTCAGACGATCGACGACCCGAGGGACCAAAATTCAGCCCGTCAGACGATCAACGACCCGAGGGACCAAAATTCAGCCCGTCCGGCGTTTGAGGACCGGGGTCCGGGGCAGAGCCCCGAGGCAGGACCCCGGACCACATCCACCTCACCGCCGCACAAGCCCCAGATGATCCAGCGCCCGGTCGGCAAGACCATCCGCTCCGCAGGTCCGCGCCAAGGTCAACCCACGCTCGAGCTCCACCGCCGAGTCCGCGGCGATCCCGTACTCGACACGCGCCACCGCGTGCTCGTACGCACAGGGAGACGCCTCCAGATACGTCGCCGCCTGCCGGTACAGCGCGACCGACTTCGCTCCCGTCTCCAGCGACGCCGCACACCTCAGCGCCTCGCCGATCGCCGTGTCCGTGCCGAAGCGCTCGGCCTGCATGCGGGCGTCGGCGACGAGGTGCCCCGCGCGCTTGGGGTCCTCGTGGGCCAGCGCTCGGGCGAGGTCGTAGGCCCACGGAGCGAGGACGGTGTTGTACTGGCCGCGCGCGGTCAACGCCTTTGCCGTCGCCTCCAGTTCGTTGAGGCCCTCCTCCGTGCGCCCGAGCGCGAGCAGCAGCCTGCCCCGGACGGACGGCGCGTCGGGCACGTAGATCGTGGAGGCCGACGGCGGCGCGAAGCCGTACCGGTCGGCGACGGCGCCCGCCTCGTCGACGTGGCCGCGCGCGAGCAGCGTGTCGATGAGCATGCTGGCCGCCTCCCAGTGCATGGGCAGGCCCTGACCGACCCGGTCGGCCAGGCGCAGGCTCTCGCGCAGGGAGCGCTCGGCGTCGTGCAGCCGCCCGCGCCTGCGGTACACATAGCCGAGGAAGGCGTGCGACAGGGCGAGGTGACCGCCGCTCCAGCCCGCCGTCTCGTACGCCCGTACCGCCTCGGTGAACAGGCTCTCGGCGCGGTCGAGCCGGTCCGAGAAGGCGTACGAACCACCCAGCATCAGGCGGAGTTCGAAGCTCCACTCGGTGTCGGTCCAGCCGAGTCCCGGTGCGAGCCTGCCGTTGACGAGGGCGCGGTCGCAGAGCTCGACGACCAGTTCGGCGTTCTCCCCGCGGGTCATGGCGTCGAAGGCGCGCAGGATCAGCAGGGCGCGCTCGGCGTTGTCCCGGCCGGAGAGGGGTCCGGCGAGCGCGGCGAGCCGCCGGGAGCGTCCCGGGGAGTCCTCCTCGCCCGCGTGGATGCCCTCCCACATGTAGTGCACGGCCTGGAGCCGCAGCCGCGCGGGCCCCTCGTCGAGCCGCTCCGCCTCCTCGGCGATGGCTCGCAAGCCTTCTTCCAGCTGGTCGTTGTGGACGAGGGCCTGGGAGAGGCGGCAGACGGCGTCGACGCGCAGCTCCTGGTCGAGGCCGCGCACGGAGAGCGCTTCGCGCAGGTGGGAGATGGTCGTGGCGGGTGAGGTGAGCAGAGTGGCGCAGCCCAGTTCGTAGAGCACGCGCGCGTGGATCTCCGGCAGGGGCGGCTCGCGCAGGGCCCGCTCAAGACAGCGGCGGGCCGCGTCGGGCGCACCGACCGCGAGGTGTTCGGCGGCGGCCTGGCGCAGCTGGTCGACCAGCTCGGGGTCGTCGTCCGGGTGGACCTCAAGGAGATGCCGGGAGGCGGCAGCGGCGCCCTGGCCGTCGCGGGCGACGACGGCGGCCGCCACGCCGTGCATGGCGGTGCGGGTGGCCCCGGGGATCGAGCGGTAGACCGTGGTGGCGATCAGGGGGTGGACGAATTCCAGGCCGTCGTCACCGGTCACCAGGATGCGGGCCGCGCACAGACGTTCCGCGCAGCGTTCGGCGGTGTCGATGGGCATGACGGCGAGCGAGGCGGCGAGGTCGAGGGAGATCCCGCTGCCGAGGATGGCGGCGGCCCAGGCGAAGCGGGTGGCGTCCGTGCCGAGTCCTTTGAGGCGGTCGACGAGGCCACGGCCGCGAGCCGTGCGGTTGAGGGCGCGCAGTTCGTCGGCGGAGCCCTCCACGGGTTCGAGCTCGCTGTCCTGCACCTTGGCGAGGAGTTCGACCGATTCGTACGGGTTGCCGCCGGTGACCGCCCAGACCTCGCGACAGAACGGGGCGTCGGCGTGCTCACCGAGGGTGGCGCGCGTCAGGCCCGCGGCGGCGGCCGGGGTGAGGGCTTGCAGGGTGGCGAACGAGCGGGCGTGGTCGGCGACCGTCGCCAGATGGCGAGCGCTTTCCCCGATGGCCTCGCCGGGCCTGCGGGCGACCACGACGAGTACGGGCAGTTCGTCGAGGCGCTGGGCGAAGGTGGCCAGCCAGTGCAGCGTCTCCTGGTCGGCCCAGTGGGCGTCGTCGATGAGCAGGACGAGCGGCCATTTCAGCTGGGCGAGCCGTGAGACCACCTCGACGAGGCCGTCGCAGACGCCCTGCGGGTCCGCCTGGTGGCCGCCCGGCTCGGCTATGCCGAGGGCCGGACCCGCGATCTCGTACCAGTCGCCGAGGTATTCGCGTGCCTCCTCGGGCGAGAAGGAGACGAGTGCGGGCTGCAGGAGCTGGCGTACGACGTTGAACGGGACGGACGTGACCGCCTCGCCGCCGCGCACGGACCAGACCGTGGCGCGGCGGGCCTCCGCGATGCGACGCACTTCGGCGAGCAGCGCCGTCTTGCCGATGCCCGCCTCCCCGCTGAAGGTGAGCAGGCCGCCGGCCGTCGTGACATCCGCGCAGAGTTCCTCGACGGCCTGCGTCGCCGCGGCGAGTTCGTCTTCGCGCTCCCACAGCGGGGCCCAGGCGGCTCCTCCGGGCCGTCCCTGCGTCATCGCGCTACCTCCCGGGGTCGCTCAATCGACGTACAGAAGTCGAGACTAGCCGGGTCCGGGCCGCCGCGGAGGACGGTCCGCGCAGGTACTCCCGCAAGGGGTGAGGGACGTTGCTTCCGCGTGACCGCGGAGCGGGGTTCAGAGACGCTCGATGATCGTCACGTTCGCCTGGCCGCCGCCCTCGCACATGGTCTGGAGTCCGAACCGGCCGCCGGTGCGCTCCAGTTCGTGCAGGAGCGTCGTCGTCAGTTTCACGCCACTCGCCCCGAGCGGATGGCCGAGCGCGATCGCACCCCCGTTGACGTTGACCTTCTCCGGGTCGGCGCCGGTCTCCTTGAGCCAGGCGAGGACCACGGGCGCGAACGCCTCGTTGATCTCGACGAGGTCGATGTCGTCGAGCGTCATGCCGCTCTTCTTGAGGGCGTACGCGGTGGCGGGGATCGGCGCGGAGAGCATCCGGATGGGGTCCTCGCCCCGCACGGAGAGGTGGTGGACGCGGGCGCGGGGCGTCAACCCGTGTTCCCGCACGGCCCGTTCGCTCGCGATGAGCAGAGCGGCGGCGCCGTCGGAGACCTGTGAGGAGCAGGCCGCGGTGATCGTGCCGCCCTCCAGGACGGGCTTGAGGCCCGCCATCTTCTCCAGGGTGGTGTCGCGGCGCGGGCCCTCGTCGGTGGTGACCTCGCCGTGGGCGACGAGTTCGCGGTCGAAGCGGCCCTCGTCGATGGCGCGGATCGCCCGCCGGTGCGAGCGGAGTGCGAACTCCTCCATGTCCCCGCGGGATATGCCCCACTTCTCGGCGATGAGCTGGGCGCCGTGGAACTGGTTCACGGGCCGGTCCGCGTAGCGTGCGCGCCAGCCCTCGCTGCCCGCGTAGGGGCCTTCGGTGAGGCCGAGGGGTTCGGCGGCCTGCCGGGACGCGAAGGCGATGGGGACCATCGACATGTTCTGGGTGCCGCCCGCGACGACCAGGTCCTGGGTGCCGGACAGGACGCCCTGGGCCGCGAAGTGCACGGCCTGCTGGGAGGATCCGCACTGCCGGTCGATGGTCACGCCCGGCACCTCCTCGGGCAGCCCGGCCGCCAGCCAGCTGGTGCGGGCGATGTCCCCGGCCTGCGGCCCGACGGTGTCCAGGCAGCCGAAGACGACGTCCTCGACGGCGGCGGGGTCGACGCCGGAGCGCTCGACGAGCGCCGTCAGGACGTGCGCGCCCAGGTCGGCGGGGTGGACGTGGCTGAGCCCTCCTTTGCGCCTGCCGACGGGCGTGCGGACCGCTTCGACGATGTAGGCCTCGGCCATGACTGCGTACTCCTCGGTCGTGGCGCGCCGCGGGTGGTCGCGCCGCTTACGTGCGTACGGAGATGCCGTCCAGGACCATCGACAGGTACTGGCGGGCGATCTCCTCGGGGCTGTGGCCGCCGCCGGGGCGGTACCAGGACGCGGCGACCCAGACGGTGTCGCGCACGAAGCGGTAGGCGAGCCGGATGTCCAGGTCGCCGCGGAAGACCCCTTCCGCGACGCCCCGTTCCAGCGTGGTGAGCCAGGCCTTCTCGAAGCGCTGCTGCGAGTCGGAGAGGTACTGGAAGCGCTGCTGGGCGACCAGGTGCTTGGACTCCTTCTGGTAGATCGCGACGGCGGCGCGGTGCCGGTCGATCTCCCGGAAGGACTCGGTGACGAGCGCTTCGAGCGTTTCGCGCGGGTCGAGCTGGGCCTTGAGCACGTTGTCGTACCCGTCCCACAGCTCGGTGAGGAAGGTGCGGAGGATCTCTTCGAGCATCGACTCCTTGGAGTCGAAGTGGTAGTAGAGGCTGCCCGCGAGCATGCCCGCGGCGTCGGCGATCTTGCGGACCGTCGTCGCGTTGTACCCCTGCTCGGCGAAGACGTCGGCGGCGATGCCGAGGAGTTCGCGGCGGCGCTCGGGTGAGGGGCTCACCTGGGCCTTCTTCTTACTGGTCTGTGACTTGCTGGTCTGCTGTTTGGGATTCGGCACACGGTCATTCTCCGCCCACGCGCTTCGCTGGATTCACCATCGGAGTCTGCGGGCCGCCGCTGGCTGGTCGCGCAGTTCCCCGCGCCCCTTCGGGGCCCACCCTCTAGGCGTGCTGGCTGCTGACCGAGACCGTCTCGCCCGTCATGTACGACGAGTAGCCGCTGGCCAGGAAGACGATGACGTTGGCTATCTCCCACGGCTGCGCGTACCTGCCGAACGCCTCGCGTGCGGTGAGCTCTTCGAGGAGCTCGGGCGAGGTGACCTTGGCGAGGTGGGGGTGCATGGCCAGGCTCGGCGAGACCGCGTTGACCCGGATGCCGTGCGGGGCGGCCTCCACGGCGGCGCAGCGGGTGAGGGCCATGACCCCGGCCTTGGCCGCCGCGTAGTGCGCCTGGCCCGCCTGGGCGCGCCAGCCGAGCACCGACGCGTTGTTCACGATCACGCCGCCGCGGTCGGCGGCCCGCATGCGGCGCAGTGCGGCGCGGGTGGAGCGGAACGTGCCGTTCAGCGTGACGTCGATGACCTTGTCCCACTGCTCGTCGGTCATCTCGGTGAGCTCGGCGGTGCCCCCGAGGCCCGCGTTGTTCACCACGATGTCCAAGGGGCCGTGTCTGCGCTCCGCCAGGTCGAACAGCGTCTGGATCTGCGCCGCGTCCGTGACGTCACAGGGCGCCCCGTCGATCCGGTCGGCGCCGAACTCGTCGGCGAGCGCGGCCACCGACTCCTTGGTGCGCCGGGCGTGCGCGTCGCCGATGACGACGCGCGCGCCCTCCTCCAGGAAGCGGCGCGCGGTGGCACCGCCGATGCCCGCCCCCGCGGCCGCCGTGATCACGGCGGTGCGGCCCGCGAGCAGGTCGTGCGCGGGCACGTAGCCGGGTGCTTCCATGGGCGGCCCCCCGATTCCGGTCTCGGACTCTCGACTGCGTACGCCCTTCAGGCTAATCTACCAAACACTTGTTAGGGAAGGGTTGGTGGGCCACGGATGGACCTCGAATTCACCGCAGGGGAAGCCGAGTTCAGGCGGCGGGCGCGCGACTGGCTCGCCGCGCACGTGCCGCCGAGACCGCTGCCGTCACTGGAGACGGCCGAAGGCTTCGCGGCCCACCGCGCGTGGGAGCGGGAGCTCGCGGCCGACCGGTGGTCGGTGGTCTCCTGGCCCGAGGAGTACGGCGGACAGGGCGTCGACATCGTCAAGTGGCTGGTGTTCGAGGAGGAGTACTACGCGGCGGGCGCGCCGGGCCGCGTCTCGCAGAACGGCATCAACCTCCTGGCACCCACCCTCTTCGACCACGGCACCGAGGAACAGCGCGCGCGGGTGCTCCCCTCCATGGCGAGCGGCGAGGTGATCTGGGCACAGGCATGGTCCGAGCCCGAGTCGGGTTCGGACCTCGCGTCCCTGCGCTCCACCGCCCGCCGCACGGACGGCGGTTGGCTGCTCAGCGGGCAGAAGACCTGGTCGTCGCGGGCCGCGTTCGCCGACCGCGCGTTCGGCCTGTTCCGCAGCGAGCCGTACGAGAACCACCGGGACAAGCCGCACCGGGGGCTGACGTACCTGATGTTCCCGCTGGACGCGGACGGGGTGACGGTGCGTCCCGTGGGGCGCCTCGACGGCAAGCCCGCCTTCGCCGAACTCTTCCTGGACGACGTCTTCGTGCCGGACGAGGACGTGCTCGGCGAGCCGGGGCAGGGCTGGCGGATCGCGATGTCCACCACGGGGACCGAACGCGGCCTGATGCTGCGCTCCCCCGGCCGCTTCCTCGCCTCCGCGGACCGTCTCGTACGGCGCTGGCAGCAGAGCGGCGACCCCGCCGACACGGCGCTGCGCGACCGCGTCGCCGACGCCGTCATCGGGGCGCGCGCCTACGAGTTGTTCACCTGGGCCAGCGCGTCGCGCTTCGCCGCAGGGGAGACGATCGGCGCCGAGTCCAGCCTGAACAAGGTCTTCTGGTCGGAGTACGACATCGCGCTGCACGAGACGGCGCTCGATCTGCTGGGCCCGGACGGTGAGTTGACGGGCGACGAGCCGACCGAGGGCGATGCGGCGGAGGACCACGGCTGGTCCGAGGGGTACGTCTTCGCGCTCGCGGGCCCCATCTACGCGGGCACCAACGAGATCCAGCGCGACATCATCGCCGAGCGGCTGCTCGGACTGCCGAAGGGACGTCGCTGATGAGGTTCCTCCTCGACGACGAGCAGGGCGAGTTCGCGCGCTCGCTCGACGCCATGCTGACCGGCGCGGACACCGTCGCGGCCGCGCGGGCCTGGGGCTCGGGCGACCACGCTCCGGGGCGCGCCGTGTGGGCACGGCTCGCGGACGCGGGGGTCTTCGCGCTTCCGGTGCCCGAGGAGTACGAGGGCGTGGGGCCGCTGTCCGTCGAAACGGCCGTCTCCTTGGTGGAGTTGGGGCGGCACGCGGTGCCGGGTCCAGTCGTCGAGACCGTGGCGTCCTGCGCGCTCCTGACCCGCCTCGCCGAGCTGGGCGACACCGCGCCCGCCAAGCGGTTCCTGCCCTCGCTCGCCGCGGGCGGGCTCAGCGCGACGCTGACGCTGCCCGGCTGCGGGCCCTACGCCCTGGACGCGGACGCGGCGGACCTGCTGTTCACCGTGACGGACGACGGGCTGCGGCTCGCCCCCGGGCACGCGCGCGTGCGCCGTTCCCTGGACCCGGCACGGCGGCTCGCCGCGCCGCTGCCCGGCGGGGAGCGGCTCGCTTCGGGACCCGCCGTGGCCGCCGCCGCCCGGCACGCGAGGGACTGGGCCGCGCTCGCGACCGCCGCCCAGTCACTCGGCGTGGGCCTCGCGCTGCTGGAAAGGACCGTCGCGTACGTCAAGCAGCGCACCCAGTTCGGCGCGCCGATCGGCACGTTCCAGGCCGTCAAGCACCGCGTCGCCGACGTCCTGGTGGGCCTGGAGTTCGCCAGGCCGCTGGTGTTCGGCGCCGCGTTGACGATGGCGCCGGGTGATGTCGCCGCCGCGAAGGTGACGGCGGCGGAGACGGCGTACGGGGCGGCGCGCGCCGCGCTCCAGCTGCACGGCGCGATCGGGTACACGGCTGAGTTCGATCTCTCCTTGTGGCTCACCAAGGCCCGTGCGCTGCGCGGGGCTTGGGGGGATCCCGGGGTGTGGCGCGGCCGGGTGCTCGCGGCGCGCGGGGAGGGGTGAGCGGCCGGGGCGGTCGTCGCCGTGCGGCGGCCCGAGGGATGTTTGCCGAGCTCGCGGGAAGCTGCACCCCGTGCCTGTTTCGGGCAAGACGCGTTGCCCCCGCCCGTCAGGTGCGATGATCAATCACTCCGCTGAGCCGACCCGGAAGGAGGCCCCACGTGCGCGTGATCGGGCTCATGTCAGGGACCTCGTACGACGCGATCGACGCGGCAGCCGCCGATCTGACGCTCGACGGGGACAGGCTGACGCTCACTCCGCTCGGGCTGATCAGCCGGGGCTACGACGCGGGGCTGCGCGCCGGGCTCGCCGCCGCCCTGCCGCCCGCGGAGACGACGCTCGCCGACGTCTGCCGCCTGGACACCCTCATCGGCCGGGCCTTCGCCGCAGCGGCGGTCGAGGCCGACCGTGAACTGTGCGACGGGCAGGCCGAGCTGGTCGCCTCGCACGGCCAGACCGTCTACCACTGGGTGGCGGACGGGCAGGTGCACGGCACTTTGCAGATCGGGCAGCCCGCGTGGATCGCCGAGGCGACGGGGCTGCCCGTGGTCGCCGACTTCCGGCCCCGTGACATCGCGGCGGGCGGTCAGGGCGCGCCCCTGGTCAGCATGGTGGACCGGATGTGGCTGCGCGGCCGCCCCGGCGCCCCCGCCGCGCTGAACCTCGGCGGCATCGCCAACATCACCGCCCCCGACGGCACCGCGTTCGACACGGGCCCCGCCAACGCCCTCATCGACGCCGCGGTGCACGAAGCGACGGGCGGGCGCCTGGAATACGACCTGGACGGCGAGCTGGCCGCGCGGGGCACGGTCGACGAGGGCCTGCTCGGACAGCTCCTCGCCGAGCCGTACTACGGCCTGCCCGCGCCGAAGACGACCGGTAAGGAACTCTTCCACCTGCCGTATCTGCGTACGGCGTTGAAGGGGTACGAGGCGCTGCCCCCCGAGGACGTGGTCGCCACCCTCACCCGGCTCACCGCCCGCACGGTCGCCGACGCGGTCCGTTCGGTGGCCGCGTCCGAGGTCATCGCCTCCGGCGGCGGCACCCGCAACCCGGCGCTGATGGCCGCGCTGCGGGCGGAGTTGGGATCGGTCCCGGTGCGGACCTCCGACGAGCTCGGGCTTCCCTCGGCGGCCAAGGAGGCGTACGCCTTCGCGGTGCTCGGGTTCCTGACCCTGCACGGGCTGCCCGGCACCGTTCCGGCGAGCACGGGGGCACGGCATCCGAGCGTGCTCGGTTCCATCACACCGGGGCGGCGCGCCGCCTGGCCGCCCCCGGTGGCCGCGGACGCGGCACCCTCACGGCTCGTCATCAACGGCCAGGGACACTGACCTCAGGGACCCCGGAAGGCGCCGCCAGGCCCAGGACGTGGGCCTGGGCGGCCAATTCGGGCCCCCTCTCATCCTGCTTTCACGCGGGGCTCATACGCTGGCGCCCATGACCCAGATGACTCCCCCAGGCTGGTATCCCGACCCCGGCCAGACGGCCGGCGGACCTCCCACCGAGCGCTGGTGGGACGGGAGCGTGTGGACGGATCAGGTGCGCGCGGCGGGCGGCGCCGCGCACCCGACCCAGCCGGTGTATCCGGCCTATCCCGGGCAGCCGCCCGCCCCTCGGCGGCGACTGCGCGTCGCGATCGCGGCGGGCGTGGCGGCCGTCGTGCTCGCGGGCATCGGCGGCGGCGTGTACGTCCTGACCGCGGACGACGACGGGGACGGCGGCAGCGACGCCGTGGCGGACAAGCCGTCGCCCGAGGCCCCGCGGAATCCGGGGGCGCCCGAATCCCCGGGACCGCAGGCTCCTTCGCCCGAGGCGCCCGAGGGCGAGAAGGGGTTCGCCACCGACCCGGTCAACGGCATCAAGATCCCCATACCCGACGGCTGGGCGGGCGGGACCACGGAGCGGGGTGCCGCCGTACAGACCGATCCGATCCCCTGCCCGGGGAACGCCTCGGAGAAGTGCACGCGCGGCAGCGCGTACTCCCAGTCGGCCGAGGCCCTCAAGCTCGACGCCGACTCGCCCGAGGCGGCCGCGAAGGCGGACATCGCGAAGAACGCCAAGGAGGGGTACGGCGGCAAGACCTACGGCAAGATCACCTCGCACAAGGTGCTCGCCTCCAAGAAGGTCACCGTGGCGGGCCAGGAGGGCTATCTCGTCCGCTGGAAGGCCGTGACGCAGAAGAGCGACGACGGCTACGTCCAGTCGCTCGCCTTCCGCTCCCCCGCCGACAAGTCGAAGCTCGTCGTCGTCCGCATGGGCATCGACGTGAACAAGGAAGCCCCCTCGCTCTCGGCGATGGACAAGATCACCGAGGGCATCAAGCGGGGCGATGTCGGCGGCGGAGGTGCCGGGCAGAACGTGTAGCCGACGCGACCTCGGTCGGCGGGGAGGCCGGTGCGGCACCGGCTCCCGATCGACCGGGCGGGGTTCCTCACCGCTCTGGAGGAACCCCGTCCGGCCTGGTGGTGCGCGCCGCCCCCGTCCCCACGGTGCGGCGCGGGCAGACCCGGATCCCGTCATCCGGCGGAACCGGGCCCACGATCATGTGACGCCCCTGGTCGGCGTCAGGTCAGCCCGAGACCGGGCAGGACGCAGGCCTCGACGAAACGGACCAGGTACTCCTCGTCCGCGTACTCACCTTCGATGATGGGCCGCGCCCTCAGCACCCCGAACAGCTGCAGCGTGACGAATTCCACTGCGGGGTGCCCCTCGGCGATCTCCCCGCGCTCCACGCCGCGCCGGATGATCGCCTCCATCGCCTGGCGCTCCGGCTCGATCAGCGTCTCGCGCAGCGCCCGCCGGAGCTCCTCGTCCTGGAGCACCGCGTGGCTGAGCGCCTGGACCAGCATGGTGTCGCGCCCGGAGCGCTCGCCCGCGGCACGCGCCGCCGCGCGCAGGTCCCCCGCGAGATCACCGGTGTCGATCTCCGCGAACCGCACACAGCGGCTGGCACGCAGCGCCGCGGCCACGAACTGGGGCTTCGTCTTCCACTGCCGGTAGAGCGTGGACTTGCTGCACCGCGTGCGGGCGGCCACGCCCTCCATGGTCAGCGCCTCGTAACCGCACTCGCGGAGCTGGTCGAGGACGGCCCCGTAGAACTCCTGCTCACGCTCCGGCGTGATCTTCGAGCGGCTCGACGTCGACGTCATGACTCTTCCCCTCGGTGCGACTGGCCCGATCGGCCTCATCGATACGCCAGTGTACCGGTACGTTTCCGTACCGGTACGCTTCCGTATCGGTACACTGGCGTATCGATGAGTGGGGAGATCCCTCACTCGGCACCGCACCACCTGTCATCACGCAAAGGGGCCGGGGGATGGATTCCCGAACCGAGCCTGCCGAACGGGAGCCGGACATAACCGTCCGGGAGCCGGACGCGACCGCCGTCCGGAAGCCGGACACATCTGCCCGACCGCCCCTCGTCCGCGAGCTCCTTCTCGTCGCAGGACTCTTTCTCGTCTACAAGTTCGGCAGGCAGCTCGCCAACGGCCACACGGGCGAGGCCTTCCACAACGCGCACCGCGTCTGGAACGCCGAGCGGACGCTGCACCTGCCCGGCGAGGGCGCCGTGCAGAACGCGCTCATGAGCAGCGACACCCTGATCCACGTCGCGAACACCTACTACGCGGCCGTGCACTTCCCGGCGACGCTGCTGTTCCTGGTCTGGCTGTACCTGCGCCGCCCCCGGCACTACGTCTGGACGCGGCGGGTGCTCGCCGCGCTCACCGCCGCGGCGCTCCTGCTGCACCTCGGCTTCCCGCTCGCCCCGCCGCGCCTCCTGGACGCCGCGCACCTCGTCGACACCGCGCAGGTGTACGGGCCCTCGGTCTACGCGTCCGAACCCGCGACGGACACCATGGCGAACCAGTTCGCGGCCATGCCGTCACTGCACTTCGGCTGGGCGCTGATGCTCGCCGTCGGCATGATCGTGGCGACCTCGTCGCGGTGGCGCTGGCTCTGGCTCCTGCACCCCTTGGCCACGCTGCTCGTGGTCGTCGGCACCGCCAACCACTACTGGCTCGACGCGATCGTGGCGAGCGCGCTCCTCGGCGTCGCGCTCGCGGTGATCCGGCTGCCGCGAGCGGGGCGCTCGCTGGTCGTGCGCCGCTCCGCGCCCGCGCCGGAGCTGGTCGCCTCGGGGGCGGGCCGGTGAACGCCACCCTGCTCGCCGTCGCGCTCTCCCTCGTCTCCGCCGCCGCGTACGCCGCTGCCGCGGTGGCACAGGAACGGCTCGCCTCGCGCGTCTCCGAGGGCGAGAGCGGAGTGCTGCGGATGCTCGGCAGCGGCGCGTGGTGGTCCTCGGTCGGGCTCAACGCGTCCGCGGCGCTGCTGCACGTGGCGGCCCTGAAGTACGGGCCGCTCACGCTCGTCCAGCCGCTGGGCGCGCTCACCCTCGTCGCCGCCGTACCGCTCGGCGCGCGGCTCGCGGGCCGCCGGGTGACCCGCCTGGAGTGGCGCGGCACCGGGCTCACCCTCATCGGCCTCGGCGCACTGCTCCTGACCGCGTCGGGCCCCGCACCCGACGACAGCCTGTCCGTGCCGGAGGCGCTGACCGTCGCCGCCGCGACCATGGCGGTCATCGGGATCCTCTCCCGGCCCGGCACGCGCCCGGGGCTGCGCCACGCGACCGCTTCCGGCTTCGCCTCGGGCGTCGCCTCCGCGCTCACCCAGACCGTGACGGTCGCCGTGACGGACCGGTCGGGACCGCTGCTCAGTCCGCAGGTGATCGTCGTGGCACTCCTGGTGGCGGCGTTCGCCGCGGGCGGCCTGCTGCTCTCGCAGACCGCCTACCGCGGCGGCCTCGGCGCGCCGCTCGCCGTGGTGACGCTCGCCAACCCCCTCGCGGCCTCGATGATCGGCGTGACGCTGCTCGGCGAGCGGCTCCAGGGCGGCGTGGTCGGCATCGCGCTCGCGGTGGCGGGGGCGGGAATCGCGGCGTACGGAGTCGTGGTCCTCACCCGCTCGCCCCGAACCGTCGCGGACGGGCCCGTGCCGGACGCCTTGACCTCGATCCCCGGTCAGCCGGGGGCGCCCGAAGGGGCGCGGGGAACCGCGCGCCCAGCCACATCGGGCCTGCGGAGCGCGTAGGACGAACAACGAAACGGCGCCGGTCGCTCCCCCGGAAGGGAGCGACCGGCGCCGCTGTCACGCAAGAACAGACCACGTCACCCGAAGCCGCGAGCGTCCTGCTTCAGCGCCGTGTCCACGGTGAGCGCGGTCGCCACGACCAGGCTCAGGAGCGGCTCGGGCAGCTGGTAGTGGATCTGGAGGACATAGTTGTCCGCGGTGGTGAACATGGTCTTGGCGAGACCTTCCCAGGTCTTCGTGATCCGGGCGACCTCGTTGTCGGCGTGGTCGACGATCGAGAAGTTCCAGGCGCGCCAGTTCTCCGCCTTGATCGCGCCGACCTGCTGGCCGTTCACCATCATGCCGAAGTTGATCTTGCCGATCATGTTCTGCTGGACGATCTCGCCGATCGGCTGGCCGTCCGCGCGCTCGACGATCACCCGCGACTTCATGAACTTGCGGGGCCGGGTCAGCAGCATCTGCGGCTGACCGTAGGCGTCCCTGATCTCCAGCTTGTGGGTCATGAACTGGTCGAGGCTGGAGACGAAGCGCGCGACCTTCTTCAGCGTGCTCTGGCCGACCTGGACGACCGAGCCGAGCGCGTTGCCCGACTGGTCCATGACGCTGTACTCGTTGGTGAGTTCGATGAGCTTGGCCTTCTGGTTCACCACCAGGACCGGCTCGGTGAACAGGGTGCCGCCGCCCTGTGCGGCGGGCGCGACCCCGGCCTGCTGCTGCACCTGGCGCTGCACCTTGGCCGGGTCGGCCATCGGCGGTGCCTGCGGCTGGCCGAACTCGCCTCCCTGGAACTGGGCCTGCTGCGGGACCTGCTGGGCCGGGGCGGCCTGAGCCTGGGCCTGCTGGGCCGGGGTGGTGTGGTCGGTCCACTGGGAGCCGTCCCACCAGCGCAGGAGTTGGGCCACGCCGTGCGGGTCCGGGTGCCAGCCTGCAGGAATGTTCGAATGCGTTGTCACTCGGGGCACCCTACCCGTCGTATATCGGCCATCCGCCAGTGTTTTACCCAGGTGTGACGTCCGACTCACTCCGGCCACGATGGCCGGAATTCCACCGCTTCGTGAACACCTGCGGGAGCGTCGTGGCTGGTCGCGCAGTTCCCCGCGCCCTTTACCGGGCCGCCCCTCATGTCAGAAGACCACCTCGACCCGCAGGGGCCCCTCTCCCTCCCGCACCTCCACCGCCCCGATCCTTCCCGCCGCCCGCACGTCCGCCTGCGCCGCCGCAAAGCGGTCGAGAGTGGCGCGCGGTGCCCTGAGCGTCGCCTTCGCGACCTCCGCGCGCATCGACAACCGTGCCTGCGACTTGGCCCTGCGGATGGCCCCGATGGCCTCCGACGCCGTGGTCAGGACCGCCGCGTCGCCCGCGTGTTCCCGCAGCGCGGACGCGTCCGGCCAGGAGGCTCGGTGCACCGAGCCCTCGCGCCACCACGACCAGACCTCCTCCGTGACGAACGGCAGGACGGGTGCGAACAGGCGCAGCAGGACGTCGAGCGCCGTGCGCAGGGCCGCCCGTGCCGATCGGGTGGCGGCCGCGTCGCCGTGGTCGCCGTACGCGCGGGCCTTGACCAGTTCGACGTAGTCGTCGCAGAAGCGCCAGAAGAGCTGTTCCGTACGTTCCAGGGCGCGGGCGTAGTCGAAGGCGTCGAAGGCCGCGGTGGCCTCCTCCACGGTCGAGGCGAGCGCGGCGAGCAGTGCGCGGTCGAGCGGCTCGGTGGCGCGCGCGTCCTCGGGGACGTCGCCGGTGCTCAGGACGAACCTGCCGACGTTGAGCAGCTTCGTGGCGAGGCGGCGGCCGATCTTCATCTGGCCGATGTCGAACGCCGTGTCCGTGCCGGGGCGGCCGCTCGCCGCCCAGTAGCGGACCGCGTCCGAGCCGTGCTCCTTGAGCAGGTGGCCCGGCGTGACCACGTTGCCCTTGGACTTCGACATCTTCTTGCGGTCGGGGTCCAGGATCCAGCCGGAGATCGACGCGTGCCGCCAGGGCAGCGCGTCGTGCCCGGTGTGGGCGCGCAGGACCGTGGCGAACAGCCAGGTGCGGATGATCTCGTGGGACTGCGGGCGCAGGTCCATCGGGAAGACCCGGGCGAACAGGTCGGGGTCGGCGAGCCGTTTCCGATCTGCGGCGTGAGGGAGGACGTGGCCCAGGTGTCCATGACGTCCGGGTCGCCGGTGAAGCCGTGCGGCTCGCCGCGCTGGGCCGCCGCGTACCCGGGCGGGGTCTCCGCGCTCGGGTCGACGGGGAGCGCCGAGCGGTCGGGGACGATCGGGTGGTCGTAGTCGGGCACCGCGGCGCCGTCCAGCGGGTACCAGACGGGGATCGGGACGCCGAAGAAGCGCTGACGGCTGATCAGCCAGTCGCCGTTGAGGCCGCCGACCCAGTTCTCGTAGCGGACCCGCATGTGCGGCGGGTGCCAGGTCAACTCCGCTCCCCTGGTAAGGAGTTGGTCGCGCAGGGCGGTGTCCCTGCCGCCGTTCCTGACGTACCACTGGCGGGTGGTGACGATCTCCAGGGGCCTGTCGCCCTTCTCGAAGAACTTGACCGCGTGGGTGACGGCGCGCGGCTCGCCCCGGAGGTCGCCGCTCGCGCGCAGCATCTCGACGACCCGCTCGCGGGCGGTGTGCGCGGTGGCGCCCGCCAGCTTCGCGTACGCCGCGACCGCCGCCGGTGTCTCGACGCCGCTCGGCGGCTCGGTGCGGAAGCGGCCGTCCCAGCCGATCACCGGGCGGGTGGCGAGCCGCAGTTCGCGCCACCACGTCACGTCGGTGGTGTCGCCGAACGTGCAGATCATCGCGATGCCGGTGCCCTTGTCCCGCGCGGCCAGCGGGTGGGCGACGACGGGGACCTCGACGTCGAAGAGCGGGGTGCGGACCGTCGTGCCGAACAGGTCCTGGTAGCGCTCGTCGTCCGGGTGCGCGACCAACGCGACGCAGGCGGGCAGGAGTTCGGGCCGGGTGGTGTCGATCAGGACCGTGCGGTCATCCGTGCGCTCATCCGTGCGGCCTTCCGCCCGATGGAAGGCGAGCCTGTGGTAGGCGCCTGGCCGCTCCCTGTCCTCCAGTTCGGCCTGGGCGACCGCCGTGCGGAAGGTGACGTCCCACAGCGTCGGCGCCTCGGCGACGTAGGCCTCACCGCGCGCGAGGTTCTCCAGGAACGCGAGCTGCGAGGTGGCACGGGCGTTCGCGTCGATGGTCTGGTAGGTGTGCGACCAGTCGACGGAGAGGCCGAGCGTCCGCCACAGCTCTTCGAAGACCTGCTCGTCCTGGACGGTGAGCCGCTCGCACAGCTCGATGAAGTTCCGCCGGGAGACGGGCAGTTGCCGCTTGTCCGGCTTCTCGGGCGGGGTGAAGTCCGGGTCGTACGGCAGAGTGGGGTCGCAGCGGACGCCGAAGTGGTTCTGGACGCGGCGCTCGGTCGGCAGACCGTTGTCGTCCCACCCCATGGGGTAGAAGACTTCCTTGCCGCGCATGCGCTGGTAGCGGGCGATGGTGTCGGTGTGCGTGTACGAGAAGACGTGGCCGACGTGCAGCGAGCCGCTGACGGTGGGCGGCGGGGTGTCGATGGAGAAGACCTCGTCCCGGGGCCTCGACCGGTCGAAGGCGAATACGCGCGACTCGTCCCAGCGCCTCGACCATGTCGCTTCGAGCCCGTCGAGGACGGGCTTGTCGGGGGCCCCGGAAGGACGGGGAGCGGCGTTCGTCATGCGTCCGGATGCTATCCGGGGCGGTGCGCGGCCGCCGCTCGTTTTCCCTGCGGTTCTCTTGCTCGCCGGAGCCCCCGGCCACGCGTCAGCCCGTGATGATCGCCGGGTCGCTGACGCCCGCCCTGCCGGTCTCCACGTGGCCCGCGAGGCGCCGCAGGAAGCCGGTGTCCGCGTCGGACTTCACGGTGACGTCGTACCAGCGCTTGCTCGCCCGCAGGTCGACGGTGTGGTCCACGGAGGCGCCCGCCCTGACCTTGAACGTCTGGCCCGCGCCGCCGTAGGCGTTGGTCACCGTGAGGTTCACGTCGGCGGTGCCCGCGTTCTTCAGGGTGAGCTTGAGGTTGCCGGTCTTCTTGTCGTGCCGGGCGATCACCTCGGGGCCCGCCTTCTTGCCGGGTCCCTTGAAGGTGCGCAGGAAGCCGTTCGGGCCGAAGACGGAGAGGTCGTACGCGTCCTTGGAGTACGCCGAGTTCCAGGTGTCGGCGACGGTCTTGCCCGCCTCCGTGGTGTACGTCCAGGGGCCGTCGGTGCGGTTGGCCGAGCGGACGTGGAAGCAGACACCGGCGGCCGCGCCGCCGCCGAAGGTGAGCGTGAACTTGCCCGCCGCCGGGTCGGCCGCGCCGTCCACGAGCGGGGCGTAGGGCAGCGGGCGGGCGGGCCGCGAGCCGCGCTCCTGCTTGGGCAGCGCCGGGTTGGCGGGCGCCTTGGGCAGGTAGTCGGGGTGGCGCTGGTGGTCCGGCGGCTCGTAGGCCGCGGTGTCCGGGAGGTCCGCCGGGTCGGTGTCCTTGCCGCTGAAGTCGAAGGCGGAGGTGAGGTCGCCGCAGATCGCGCGGCGCCACGGCGAGATGTTGGGCTCCTTGACGCCGAAACGGTTCTCCATGAACCGGATGATCGACGTGTGGTCGAAGACCTCGGAGTTCACGTAACCGCCGGTGCTCCACGGCGAGACGACGACCATCGGGACGCGCTGGCCGAGGCCGTAGTGCCCGGCCGCGTAGCCCGCGCTGCCGGGGAAGTAGTCCAGCGTCGTGTCGACGGTGGACTTGCCCTGGTTGGCGTCCTTGGGGACGTACGGCGGCACGACGTGGTCGAAGTAGCCGTCGTTCTCGTCGTAGGTGATGAACAGCGCCGTCTTGGCCCACACCTCGGGGTTGGAGGTGAGCGCGTCGAGGACCTGGGAGATGTACCAGGCGCCGTAGTTCACCGGCCAGTTGGGGTGCTCGCAGAACGCCTCGGGGGCGGCGATGTAGGAGACCTGCGGGAGCTTGTCGGCCTTCACGTCGGCCTTGAGCAGGTCGAAGTAGCCGTCGCCCGCCTTGGCGTTGGTGCCGGTGCGGGCCTTCTCGAAGAGCGGGTCGCCGGGCTTGGCGCCCCGGTACTTGTTGAAGTAGAGCAGGGAGTTGTCGCCGTAGTTGCCCCGGTAGGCGTCGTCGATCCAGCCCCAGTGCCCGGCCGCGTCCAGGCCGTCGCCGATGTCCTGGTAGACCTTCCAGGAGACGCCCGCCTGCTCCAGGCGCTCGGCGTACGTCGTCCAGTCGTAGCCCGCCTCCTGGTTGCCGAGGACGGGACCGCCGCCCTTGCCGTCGTTGCCGACGTGGCCCGTGAGCATGTAGTAGCGGTTGGGGTCGGTGGCCCCCATGAACGAGCAGTGGTAGTCGTCGCAGACGGTGAACGCGTCGGCGAGCGCGTAGTGGAAGGGGATGTCGTCCCGCTTCAGGTACGCCATGGTCCGCTCGGACTTCGCGTTGATCCAGTTGTCGTACGCGCCGCCGGCGAAGGCGCTGTGGCCGCCCGCCCAGTCGTGGTCGAGGCCCGCGATGAACTGCATGCCCAGGTCCTCGGCGTCCGGGTGGAAGGGCAGCACCTCCTTGCCGCCGCCGCTCTGGTTCCAGACCGGCTTGCCGCTGGGCAGGGTCACCGGGCGCGGGTCGCCGAAGCCGCGTACGCCCTTCATCGTGCCGAAGTAGTGGTCGAAGGACCGGTTCTCCTGCATGAGCACCACGACGTGCTCGACGTCCTTGATGGTGCCGGTGGCGCGCCGGGCGGGCAGGGACGCGGCGCGGGCGATGCTCTGGTTGAGCATGGCGAACGTCGCGGTGCCGCCGGCCAGCTGCATGAAGCGGCGCCGATTGAGTTCAGGCATGAGTATGTGGACCTCGTGTTGTGTGGGGGACGCGAGCGGGGTGAAGTGTGCCAAGGGGAACAAGGGATACGGAAGGGTCTGTGACGGGCGTGTGAAGAGAAGTCCAACCTCTGACGGTGAGGACACAAGTCCCGGCTATTTGGGACTTAAGGCCCACATTTGACATACGGGAATACACATGTCTCACTTGGCCGTGCGCCACTCCGAGGCGTGTTCTTCTCCGTCCCGCGATCGCAAGGAGGTGTTCGGGATGAGTCCCGAAGGAAGTCCTTGCGTCAGCGGTGACCTTCTCTGAGACGGCTTTCCGCCTCCCTTGAGGCTGCTTCCCGTCTCTTCTGAAGCCGCTTTCCGTCTCTCCTGAAGCCGCCCCGCGCCGCTTCCGAGCACGGTTTGCTCCGCTGTTTCCCTTTTCCGTCGCGCTGTCGTCGCGGCGATGTCCCCTGCTCTGCCTCCGGCCTTTCGCCGCCGGTACGACCAGGGATTTCTTCACGCCCCATCCACACATTCACGTCCTCGTGCACGGGCCTGCTTCGTCATGCCCCCGCACGGAGGGAGGTCTGCCATGAACAAGCTGATTCCCCAGGTACGCCCGGCGTCGCCGGGCGAGAACCCCGAGCCCCGTACCCCCGGCGGCCGCCGCGAGCGCAAGGCCGCCGAGCTGGAGACCCGGACCCGCGAAGTCGGCTCGCGGCTCGCCGACTTCAGCGCGAGCCCCGCCCGCGACGTCCTGCGCGAACTCGGCGCGAGCACCCGCGGGCTCCGCCAGGACCAGGTCCTCGAACGTCAGGAGCGGCACGGCGCCAACGTCGTCGCCCACGAGACGGCGCCGCACTGGACGTGGCAGCTCGCCAAGTCCTTCTGGAACCCCTTCATCGGCGTCCTCGTCGTCCTCGCCGCCGTCATGTTCTGGCAGGACCCCGCCGACCCCGGCGTCCTCATCCTCTCCGCGATGATCCTGATCAGCGCCCTGCTGCGGTTCTGGCAGGAGTTCCGCTCCACCCGGTCGGCCCAGGCGCTCAAGGCCCTGGTCACCACGACTTGCGCGGTGCAGCGGCGCTGGAGCGAGAAGGCGGGCACCGAAGAGGTGCCCATGGAGGACGTGGTCCCTGGCGACATCGTGCGGCTCGCGGCCGGTGACATGGTCCCCGCCGATCTGCGGCTGCTCACCGCCAAGGACCTGATGGTCAGCCAGGCCGCCCTGTCCGGCGAGTCGCTGCCGGTCGCGAAGGCCGACACCCGCGGACACGACTACGGCCAGAAGGCGACGGCCGACCCCGTCGAGGCGGACAACCTCTGCCTGATGGGCACGTCGATCACCTCGGGCACGGCCACCGGCGTGGTCGTCGCCACCGGCACCGACACCTACTTCGGCTCGATGGCGGGCGCCCTGGTCGGCGACCGTCCGCAGACCAGCTTCGACCTGGGCGTCAAGCGCGTCAGCTTCCTGCTCATCCGCTTCATGCTGGTGATGGTCCCGATCGTGCTCGCCATCAACGGCTTCACCAAGGGCGACTGGAACGAGGCGCTGCTCTTCGCGATCTCCGTGGCGGTCGGCCTCACCCCCGAGATGCTGCCGATGGTGGTCTCCGCCAACCTGGCGCGCGGCGCCGTCGCGATGTCCCGGCACAAGGTGGTCGTCAAGCAGCTCAACGCGATCCAGAACCTGGGCGCGATGGACGTGCTGTGCACGGACAAGACCGGCACGCTCACCGAGGACCGCATCGTCCTCGACCGCTACCTCGACGTGCACGGCCACGAGGACGCCGAGGTCCTGGAGTACGCCTACCTCAACTCGCACTTCCAGACGGGCCTTCGCAACCTCATGGACCAGGCGGTCATCGACCGCGTCGACGAGGCCGAGGAGGTTGTCGTCGACACGCGCTACACGATGGTCGACGAGATCCCCTTCGACTTCGCGCGGCGGCGGATGTCCGTCGTCCTGAACCGCAACGGCCTCCTCGGTGACGTGGGCCGCCCCGAGCACGTCATGGTCACCAAGGGCGCGGTCGAGGAAGTGCTCGGCCTGTGCACGCACATGATGGACCGCGGCCGGCGGGTCGAGCTGACCGACCAGCTGCGGGCCCATGTGACCTTCGTGAGCGAGCGCAACAACCGCGAGGGGCTGCGCGTGCTCGCCGTGGCGACCCGCACCGTGCCCACCGCCCGCGACACCTACACGGTGGCGGACGAGTCGGAGCTGACGCTCGTCGGCTTCCTCGCCTTCCTCGACCCGCCGAAGAAGGACGCGGCGGCCGCCCTGCGCGCGCTCGCCGAGAACGGCGTCGCCGTCAAGGTGATCACCGGTGACAACGAACTGGTGGCCGCGCGGGTCTGCGCGGACGTCGGCCTGGAGACCGGTGAGCTGATCACCGGTGCCACCGTCGACCAGGTCGACGACGTCGAGCTGATCCGGCTCGCCCGTACGACCACGGTGTTCGCCAAGGTCAACCCGGTCCAGAAGGCCAGGATCGTCCGCGCCCTCAAGGCCGACGGGCACACCGTCGGGTTCCTCGGGGACGGCATCAACGACGCGGCGGCGCTGCGCGAGGCCGATGTGGGCGTCTCGGTGGACACGGCCGTGGACATCGCCAAGGAGTCCGCGGACATCATCCTGCTCGAGAAGGACCTGACGGTCCTGGAGCAGGGCATGTTGATGGGCCGTCAGACCTTCGGCAACACCATCAAGTACATCAAGATGACCGCGTCGTCGAACTTCGGCAACGTCTTCTCGGTCCTGGTCGCCTCGGCGTTCCTGCCCTTCCAGCCGATGCTCGCCATCCAGCTGCTCGTGCAGAACCTCTGCTACGACATCAGCCAACTCTCGATCCCCTGGGACCGGATGGACAAGGAGTACCTGCGCAAGCCGCGGAAGTGGGACGCGAAGGACATCGGCCGGTTCATGATCCGGATCGGCCCGATCAGCTCGATCTTCGACATCACGACGTTCCTGGTGATGTGGTACGTCTTCTCGGCCAACACGGTCGGCGAGCAGACCCTGTTCCACTCCGGCTGGTTCGTCGAGGGCCTGCTCTCGCAGACGCTGATCGTGCACATGATCCGTACGCAGAAGATCCCGTTCGTCCAGTCGCGGGCCTCCCTGCCGGTCCTCGTGATGACGGGCTCGATCATGCTGCTCGGCCTGTGGCTGCCGTTCTCGCCGCTGGCGTCCGCGCTCTCGCTCGAGCCGCTGCCGATGAGCTACTTCCCGTGGCTGATCGGGACGCTCCTGGCGTACTGCGCGCTGACGCAGGGCGTGAAGACGTGGTACATCCGGCGCTATCACAGCTGGCTGTGATGTGCCGGTCGCGCTGACACGGGACTAGGTGCTGGGGGCATCCATACGGGAGAATGGCTGCCCCTGGCACCTCCTTACCCCCCGAGGAGAACCATGCCCCTGCGCGTCCATGGAACCTGCGCCCCCGAGTTCGCCGAGGTGCGGGAGGAATTCGAGCGGAACTTCGCCGAGCGGGACGACCTCGGGGCCGCGGTCGCCGCCGTCGTCGACGGCGAGTTCGCCGTCGACCTGTGGGCCGGTGACGCGGACCTGACGGGCACCCGCCCGTGGCAGCGCGACACGCTCGTCAACGTCTACTCCGTCACCAAGGGGATGACGGCGCTCTGCGCCCATCTACTGGCGGACCGGGGCGAGTTGGAGCTCGACGCGCCCGTCGCGCGGTACTGGCCCGAGTTCGCGCGCGAGGGCAAGGACGACATCCCGGTGCGCTGGCTGCTCAGCCACCGCGCCGGGCTCATCGCGCCGGGCGAGCCACTGGCGCCCGGCGCCCTGTACGACTGGGAGCGGGTGACCGACGCGCTCGCGTCGACGGCGCCGTGGTGGAAGCCGGGCAGCAGGCAGGGCTACCACGCGGTGACGTTCGGGTTCCTGGTCGGCGAGGTGGTGCGGCGGATCACGGGCGTCTCGCTCGGCACGTTCCTGCGCACCGAGGTGACGGGGCCGCTCGGCGCCGACGTGCACATCGGCACGCCGGAGAGCGAGCACGGACGGTGCGCGGACCTGGCACCCGCGCTGAGCCTGCCCGCGCCCGCGGCGGAACAGGCCCTGGCGGACCAGCCGTTCGGCGCCCCCGAGCCACCGATGCGCGGGATCGACGACCATCCGATGGCGCCCGTCACGCTGGCCATGCGCTATCTGCCGATCAGCGACGTGAACGGCCCCGCCTACCGCGCGGCGGAGATCCCCTCGGTCAACGCCCACGCCACCGCGCGCGGACTCGCCACGGTCTACGGCGAGTTGGCGGCCGGACGGCTGCTCGGCGCGGACACGCTGGAGCGGCTGCGGACCCGGCAGAGCGAGCCGGAAGAGCCGGACCTGGTGCTGCGGGGCCTCACCCCGTTCGGCGAGAACTGGCCCTGGGCGCTGGGCTACATGCTCAACCAGTACGGCCAGGCGGGCTCCAACCCGCGGGCGTTCGGGCACGGCGGCATGGGCGGCTCCTACACCTTCGCCGACCCGGAGAACGGCGTGGCGTACGCGTACGTCATGAACCGGATGGGCGGCGGCACCTCCGGTGAGGACCTGCGCAGCATCCACCTGGTCGGCGCGCTCTACCGGGGCCTGCACGCCCGCGACTGACGCACCCGGGCGATGATGGCCCCATGAGCGCACCCCAGAGACGCATCACGTTCTTCACCGACGACGCGGCGGACACCCGCTTCAAGGGACCGAGCACCGGGGACGAACGCACCCTGCTCACCGACCAGTTGTCCATCCAGCGGGCCACGCTCGAGCTGAAGTGCGCGGGCCTCACGAAGGAGCTGGGCGAGCGGTCCGCCGCGCCGTCCACCCTCTCCCTGCTCGGCCTGGTCCGGCACGTGACCGACATGGAACGCCGCTGGTTCCGGCTCTGTCTGGCCGGGCTCGACGAGCAGCCGCTCTACGCGACGCCGGACAACGCCGACAACGACATCGACGGGGCGGCGGCCGACCCGGGCCCCGAGACGGTCGCGGCGGCCTGGGCGGCCTGGCGCGCCGAGGTCGAGTTCGCCGAACGCTTCGTGGCCGAGGCGCCCCACTTCGACATCGAGGGCCACAACCCCTGGCGCGGCACGGTGTCGCTGCGCTGGGTGCTCATCCACGTGATCCAGGAGTACGCCCGCCACAACGGCCACGCCGATCTGCTCCGTGAGCGGATCGACGGGGCGGTGGGCCTGTGACCCCGGCGGCTCCGCGGCGGTACGCCGCCGCGGAGCCGCGCAGGGCCGCCATCGTGGAGGCGGCCCTCGGCCGCTTCGCGCAGGCGGGCTATCTGAACGCCTCGCTCGCCAGGATCGCCGCCGACGCGGGCACGTCCGCGCCGGTGATCGCGCACCACTTCGGCTCCAAGGACCGCCTGTTGATGGCGGTCCTCGAAGCCCGCGAGGAGCGCACGGCCCGTACGTTCGGGCCGCTCCAGGAGGCCGTGCGGGGCGAGGACGTGCGGGAGCTGTTCCGCGCGGTCCTCGCCCTCGCGGAGTACAACCTCACCCAGCCGGGCCTGATCCAGCTCTACACCCGCCTCTCCGCGGAGGCAGGCGACCCCGCCCATCCGGCGCACGGCTACTTCACCGAGCGGTACGAACGGGTTGCCGGCGTCATCGCCGACGCGCTGCGCCGCTCCCTGGCAGCGGGCCAGCTGCGCCCCGACACCGATCCCGTCCTGGTGGCCCGCGAGATCCTCGCGGTCTCGGACGGCCTCCAGGTCCAGTGGGCGTTCACCGGGGGCCGCCTGGACTTCATGGCGCTGTACCGGGCCCATCTGGACCGGCTGGCCCGTGCCGTCACGGTGGACGGCACGGGCCTCGCGGAGCCGGCCGGGGGCTAGTGCAGGGTGCCGGTCAGCCGGATGTCACGCGACGATGCCCCGACGTACACCGCGCGCCTCCCCGCGGGGCGCACCCAGCGTCCACGCCCGGTGTCCCAGTAGGAGAGCTGCCGCTCAGCCACGCGCAGCGTGACCCGCCGGGAGCGGCCGGGCCGCAGCTCCACCCGCTCGAAGGCGGCGAGCGTCTTCAAAGGCAGCTCCACGCCAGCGTGCCGGGGCGGCCCGACGTACACCTGCGGCACTTCGGCGCCTTCGCGGTGCCCGCGGTTGGTCACCGTGAAGGACACCTCGTACTCCGGGCCCGCGCGCCGCACGGAGAGCCCCGAGTAGCCGAACTCCGTGTAGGACAGGCCGTGTCCGAACGGGAAGAGCGGTTCGGTGCCCGCCTTGTCGAAGCCCCGGTAGCCGGTGAAGACGCCTTCGCTGTACGTGACGGTGCCCTCGACCCCGTAGTAGCGCTCGGGGTGGGCCGGGTCGAGCGTCGGGTGGTCGCTCTCCTTCTTCGGCCAGGTGACGATGGACTTGCCGCCGGGGTTGGCGCGGCCGAGCAGCAGGTCGGCGGTGGACCAGCCGCCTTCCTGGCCGACGTACCCGGCGTGCAGGACCGCGCGGACGTCCCGGCGCCACGGCATCGTGACGGGCCCTCCGGTGTTGAGCACGACGACGGTGCGCCGGTTGGCCGCCGCGACGGCCGCGATCAGTTCGTCCTGGTGGGCGGGCAGGGCGAGCGTGGTGAGGTCGCCGCTGCCGCCGAGCGCGCCGCCCTCGCCGTTGTAGGCGAAGACGACGGGCGTGTGCACGCGCCGGGCGAGCCGGGCCGCCGCCGCGATGCGCGCGGCCCGCCGCTCCGGTGTGACCCAGGCGAACCTGACCTGGACGGGGACGCGTTCGACGACGGTCTCGTCCCATCCGGTGGCCTTGACGACCAGGGCGTAGGAGCGGCCCGCGGTGAGTTTCACCGGCGCCGCCCTGCCGTTGTCGAGGCCGTCCGTCGTGGGCACGATCGAGGACCATTTACGGGTGAAGGCGTCCCGCACGCCGGACGCGGTGGCGAGCTCCTCGCCGTCCAGGCTCAGCGAGACGGCCGCGCCCCAGCCCTGGATGTTCAGCGCGTACTCCCCCGTGGCGGGCGGCACGAGGGTGCCGGTCCACTCGGCGGCCGTGCCCACGGGCAGCGCGTCGTCGCCGGTGAAGTCGATGGTCTCGTCCGTGCCGCCGCCCTTACGGGTCAGCCCGCCGGGGAACACGGACGCGGGCACGGCCGTCCCCGTGAGGTCGACGCCCACCTCGTAGGCGATCTTCCGGCCCGACGTGCGGCGCAGCGCGTCCAGGGGGCTGACCATGCGGTCCTCGAAGCCGTAGGCGCGTTCGCCGGAGACCGAGACGGCGACCTGGCCCGCGGTGGGGCCGATGGGGGCGAGGTCGCGCAGGGCCGCGCGGGAGAGCGGGAGTCCGCCGTCGTTGGCGAGCAGCACGGCGCCCTGGACGGCGACCTCGCGGGCGAGGCGGGCGCCCGCCTCGACGTCGATCCGCTCGCGGGCGGGCACGCGGCTGCCGTCGAGCATGCCGAACGCGTCGTACCGGCCGAGGATCCGGGAGACCGCCGTGTCCAGGGCCGCCACCGGTAGGGAGCCGTCCGTGATGGCCTTCTTCAGGGGCTCGCCGAAGTGGGAGCCGTCCCACATCTGCATGTCCAGGCCCGCTTGGAGGGCGGCCGTGGAGTGGGTGGCGCCCCAGTCGGAGGTGACGAAGCCCTCGAAGCCGAGCTCGCCGCGCAGGATGTCGGTGAGAACGGTGTGGTTCTCGCTGTTCCAGGGGCCGTTGAGGTGGTTGTAGGCGGACATCACCGAGGCGCAGCCCGCGCGGACGACGGCTTCGAAGGCGGGCAGGTACAGCTCGTGCAGGGTGCGCTCGTCGACCACGAAGTCGTAGGAATTCTCCGGCTGTTCGCGGTCGAACTCGTGCAGGCGCTGGTTGTTGGCGAGGAAGTGCTTGGCCTGGGCGAGCATGCCCTGCGCCTGGACGCCCTCGACCTGCGCGGCGCCGATGAGCCCGTTCAGGTACGGGTCCTCGCCCGACTGGTCCTTGTTGCGGCTGAAGAACGGGGTGCGGGAGAGCTCGATCTGCGGGGCGAGCAGCACGTCCTGGCCGAGGGTGCGGCCCTCGCGGCCCATCACCGCGCCGTACGCGCGGGCGAGTTCGGGATGGAAGGAGGCGCCGAGCGTGGAGACGGGCGGGAGTCCGGTCGCGGAGCTGGCGACGTTCACGCCCGCCGGGCCGTCGGTCAGGCGCAGCTCGGGGATGCCGAGCCGGGCGACGCCCGGGAGGTAGCCGGCCTGGCCCAGTCTGCGCGGGTCGGCTGCGCCGTGCACGAGGCTGATCTTCTCGTCGAGGGTGAGGCGGGCGAGCAGCTTCCGGACGCGGGGTCCGGCTGTCGCGGAGCGGGTCGCGGGGCTCCCCGCGAGGGTCGCGGGGGCCGCTGCGGCGGGTGCGGCCGTGGCGAGCGGGCCCGCGGCGGCGACGAAGGCGAAGGCGGCCGCGGTGCCGCCCAGTTGCTTCAGAAGTTCACGGCGAGTGGTGGCGGGCATGGCGAATCGACCTCCGGAACGCGGCTCTTGGGCATGCCGGACTGGTCGGCGACGCCAAGACCTGAATGCGTCGGCCGCGCCAGTGCGGGTCTACGGGGCCTGAGTGTTGATTGGTTGAACACTCAAGGTCAAGGGTCGGTCCGGGAAAACTTTTGGACCCGTTCAGTTTTTGCTCGTTACGGCCTCGTGAACGCTCCTCCGCCCCGGGAATAGTCGGGCGATCTTGGTGGTCGTCCCCTACGGAAGCCGATCCAGGCAAGATCGAAGTGAGGGGAGTCCAGATGCCCAAGGCGTACGTATTCACCGAGCACGGCGGTCCCGAGGTGGAGACCTTCCTCGACCTGCCGCGACCGGAGCCGGGGCCGGGGCAGCTGCTCGTCGCGGTGCGCGCGGCGGGCGTCAACCCGGTCGACTGGAAGCTGCGCGCGGGCAAGCGGCGGCCCGGACAGGGGCCGCTGACCGGCCCCGAGGTCCTGGGCAGCGAGGTCGCGGGCGTCGTGGAGCGGGTCGGTCCCGGCGTCGAGGGGTTCGCCGTCGGCGACCCCGTGTTCGGCAACCCGGTCACGGGCGGATACGCCCGGTACACGCTGGTACCCGCGGCCATCGCCGCGCACAAGCCGGACACCCTCTCGTTCACGGACGCGGCCACGCTGCCGGTCGCGGCGGCCACCGCGTACGACGGACTGCGGCAGCTCGACCTCCCGCCGGGGTCGACGCTCCTGATCACCGGCGCAGGGGGCGGTGTCGGGGTGGCCGCGACGCAGATAGCCGTGCACTTCGGGCTGCGCGTGGTGGGTACGGCGAGCGCGGGCAAGAAGGAGTTCGTCGAATCGCTCGGCGCGGTCCACGTGGCGCGCGGGCCCCAACTTGCCGAGCGTATAAGGGAGTCGGCGCCCGGCCACCGCGTCGACGCGATCCTCGACCTGGTCGGAGGGCCCGACCTCGCGGAGGTCGCGGGGCTGCTCGCCGACCGGGGGAAGCTGATCACCGCGGCCGCCAAGGAGGCCGTCGCCGAACTCGGCGGCGCCCCGGTCGCCAGGGCCCGCACCGCCGAGGTCCTCGACCAGGTCGCGCTGCTCGCCGTGGCGGGCGTGCTGCGCCCGCACGTGACGGCGACGTACCCCCTGGAGCGCGCGGACGAGGCGCTGCGCGCCGTCGAGGACGGCCACGCACAGGGCAAGATCGTGATCGAGGTGACCGCGTGAGCCGGGTCCTGCCCGAGCCGGGGCCCGCGGCTCGGCCGCGGGACCATGCCCCGCACCCCCTCGACAACCCCGCCTACGCCTCGCTCACCGGGCCGCACGCCCACCTGGCCGAGCGGCGCGGACGGATCGTGCGCTATCCGCTCGACGTGTCGCCGTGGCTCGCGCTCCCCGACGACGCGGGGGAAGCGGACTGGGCGGACCTGGCCGCGCTCGCAGGGCCCGGCACCGAGGTGCCGCTGCCGGGGACGACGGCGGATCCGCCCGACGGGTGGGAGCTGACCTTCGTGCTGGACGGCGTGCAGCTCGTGGACGACGGGATCGCCGCCGCGCCGGACCAGGAGGCCGTGCGGCTCGGGCCCGCCGACGTGCCCGAGATGCTCGACCTGGTCGAGCGCACGCAGCCGGGCCCCTTCCTGCCCCGCACCGTCGAGCTCGGCACCTACCTGGGCATACGGCGTGGGGGCGCGCTCGTCGCGATGGCCGGGGAGCGCCTGCACCCACCGGGCTGGACCGAGATCAGCGCGGTCTGCACCGACCCGGCCCACCGCGGGCACGGCCTGGCGACGCGGCTCGTCCTCGCCGTCGCGCACGGCATCAGGGAGCGCGGCGAGACCCCGTTCCTGCACACCTCCGCACGCAACACCGGCGCCATCCGGCTCTATGAGTCGCTCGGCTTCCGGCTGCGGCGGACCACGCAGTTCCGTGCGGCGCGCACGCCGGGACCCGCGGTCGCGGGGGAAGACGTCGCCGGGGAAAACTGAGAGGACGGTCGCGGCGGGCCGTTGATAGCTTCTGGATCATGCAGCCCGTGAGTGAGAACGAGATCCGCGCGTCCTTCGTGAACTGCTCGAAGGGCGAGGCCCGCAGGCTCACCCTCCCCGCGGGCTTCGCCGACACCCCCTGGTCCGACCTGGACTTCCTCGGCTGGCGCGACCCCAAGGCGCCCGATCGCGGGTACGTCGTGACGTGGCGCGAGGGGCAGCCGGTGGGGATCGCGCTGCGGGCGTCGTCCGGGGCGCGCAAGAGCCTGCTCAAGTCCAGCATCTGCTCAGTGTGCGTGACGCCGCAGTCCGGCTCCGGCATCACGTTGCTCGTCGCCCCCAGGGCGGGGGCGGCGGGGCGTCAGGGGAACTCGGTCGGGCTCTACATCTGCGCGGACCTCGCCTGCTCCCTCTACGTACGGGGCAAGAAGACGACGGCGCTCGCGCGGCGGTTCGAGGAGAGCCTGTCGCTGGAGGAGCAGAACGAGCGGACCGTGCGGAACCTGCGGGGATTCTTGGACCAGGTGCTCGCGGACTGAAGCATCACAGCTTGCGCGGGTCCACCAGTTGGAGTTCCAGCGTCGGTGACAGCTTCGCGATGCCCGGGCCGCCCGCCTCCGCCCATGCCAGTATCCCGTCCACCGACGCGTCGTCCGTGACGAAGCCGATCCAGGCCGGGCGGCCGCCTCGTCTGCGACCCTCGTGGGACGGCTGGACGACGACGATGTTGGCCTGGCCGCACGGGCCCAGGCAGTCGGTCGTGCGGAGTGCGAAGCGGCCGCGTGAGGCCGCTGCCGCCGAGCGCAGCCGCTCCAGTTGCCAGACGTGGTCGATGCCGGGGTTCTTGCGGGCGTCGCCGCAGCAGCAGCCCCTGCACACGACGAGCGTGCAGGGGCGGCGTGCGGCGGCACCGATGGAGACGACGGGACTCATGCCGTGATCATCTCAGGTACGCGAGTCCGGGGTGCACGCCCCGGTAGCCCTCCGCGAGACGGCGCGCGACCGTCACCGAGTCGACGAGCGGATGCAGCGCGAACGCCTTGACCGCGGTGGCGAGCGAGCCGCTGTCGGCCGCCGCGAGCACCTCGCGCTCGACGGCCTTGACCGCGCAGACGAGCCCGGTGGCGTGGCCGGGCAGCGGGCTCACGGACAGCGGGTGGGCGCCGTTGGCGTCCACCGAGCACGGCACCTCGATGACGGCGTCCGCGTCCAGGGCGGAAAGCGTGGTGCCGTTGCGGACGTTGAGGATCAGCGTGGCCCGCTCGTCGCGCGCGATGGCCCGCATCAGAGCGAGGGCGACCTTCTCGTACCCGCCCGATTCGAGGTCCTCGTCCGCCCGCTCCCCCGCCCCCGACGCCTCCCGGTTCTCCGCCATGTACGTCGCCTCGCGCTCGGCCCTGGTGTCGTCCCAGGTCTTGAGCGCGGGGACGGCGGCGCGGGCCATCTGGGCGTAGAAGCCGCCTTGTTGGTCGTGGAGGAAGGCGCCGCGGGTCTGCTCCGCCTCCTGGTAGGCGCGGACGGTCTCGCGGTTGAAGTAGTAGTAGTGCAGGTATTCGTTGGGGATCGCGCCCAGCGACCTGAGCCAGTCGGTGCCGAAGAGCCTGCCCTCCTCGAAGGAGCCGAGGAGTTCCGGGTCGGCGAGCAGGCGCGGGAGTTCGTCGCGGCCTGCGATGCGCAGCCCTCGCAGCCAGCCGAGGTGGTTGAGGCCCACGTAGTCGATGAACGCCTCGTCGGGGTTGCCGCCGAGCACCCGCGCGACGCGGCGGCCGAGGCCGACGGGCGAGTCGCAGATGCCGATGACGCGGTCGCCGACGTGCCGGGACATGGCCTCGGTGACCAGGCCCGCGGGGTTGGTGAAGTTGATGACCCAGGCGTCGGGGGCGAGTTCCTTCACGCGGCGCGCGATGTCGACGGCGACGGGCACGGTCCGCAGGCCGTACGCGATGCCGCCCGCGCCGACCGTCTCCTGCCCGAGGACGCCCTCGGCGAGCGCGACGCGCTCGTCGGCGGCCCGCCCCTCCAGACCGCCCACGCGGATCGCGGAGAACACGAAGTCGGCGCCGCGCAGCGCCTCGTCGAGATCGGTGGTGGCGGTGACGGACGGCGCGTCGGGCACGCCGTCGGCCTGTTCGGCCAGGACGCGGGCGATGGCGCCGAGCCGCCCCGCGTCCAGGTCGTGCAGGACGACCTCGGTGACGCGGCCCTCCGCGTGGTCGCCGAGCAGCGCCCCGTACACGAGCGGGACGCGGAATCCACCGCCGCCGAGAATGACCAGCTTCACGCCTCAACCACCTTCTGTCGGACCATGTATCGGCTCCTCTCACGTTACGTACGATTGCGCCGCAGCGACCCGAACCCCCACGGAGGTACGCACACCGATGAGCCCGAAGAGATCACTCAAGACGTCCGCCGCCCTGCTCGGCGCCCTCACACTGGCCCTGTCGACGGCCTCGGCCGCCTCGGCCGCGCCCCGCTCCCCCGGCGGCTGGCAGGAGTCCGGCACGTCGTACGTCAGCTCGCTCACCGGCAGCCAGGGCCTGGCGAGCCGCGCGGACGGCGGGCTCCTGTACCGGGGGCTCGGCTCCATACCGCTCGATCTGCGCGTCAAGGGCTGGGGGCACATAGGCGACCCGGACATCGCGCGGGGCCACACCTTCGACGCCTACCAGGGCGGCGACGACGCGAAGTCGAAGATGTACGCGGTCACCACGCCCGGTGGGCAGCGCTACCTCTACGAACACCCCCTGGACCCGGGCGAGAAGCTCAACAACTCCTTCGCGGCCGTCTCGCCCGACGCGCAGTGGCTGGTCTCCGGCGAATGGGGCGACCAGAACCGCCTCCAGGTCTTCCCCGCCCCGCTGCTCAACTCCTCGACCCCGCCCACCGGGGGCACCCTCGCGCAGGCCGGGCAGATCTCCCTGGACAAGCCGGTCCGTGACATCCAGGGCTGCGACTTCGCCTCGGACACGCGCCTGGTGTGCGCCTCCAACGACGTGTCCAAGGAGCTCTTCCCCGAGGACCGCCCGGTCCTCCAGGTCGACCTGGAGCGCCCGCTCGACGGCAAGCCGGTGACCGGCCACGTCTCCAGCCTCTTCGCGTCGCCGCAGCGCAGCATCTGCTCCGGGGGCTTCGAGACGGAGGGCGTGGACTACGACTCCGAGCGCGGGACGCTGCGCGTGGAGGTCGTTCCGCCCGCGCCGTGCCTGGTGACGACGGCGGTCTACTCGTACAAGCCGACGACCGGCTGAGCGCACGCCCCGTCCGCCTGACGGACAGCACGTGTGGGGCGCCGCCGCGCAGGGGAAGGTCGTGATCATGACACAGCACGACGAGCAGGTGACGACGGCCTCCTCTGCCGACGCCCACACCTCCGCCCACGCCCACGAGCGGCGCCCCGTGCGCCAGTTGCTCGCCGCTTCGGTGGGCAACGCGGTGGAGTGGTACGACTGGTACGCGTACACGTTCCTCGCGACGTACATCGCGGGCCAGGTCTTCCCCAAGGGATCGGGGAACTCCCTGGTCCCCCTGCTCTCCACGTTCGCCGTGTTCGCGGTGGGCTTCTTCATGCGACCCGTCGGCGGCCTGCTCATGGGCGCGGTCGCCGACCGGCGCGGCAGGCGTGCGGCGCTCACCGTCACCATCCTGCTGATGGGCGGCAGCAGCCTGCTGGTCGGCCTGACCCCGACGTACGCGTCCGTGGGCGTGCTCGCCTCCGTGGTCCTCGTCGCCGCGCGGCTGCTCCAAGGGCTCTCGGTGGGCGGCGAGTTCGCGGCCTCCACGACGTTTCTCGTGGAGTCGGCGGGGCCGGGGCGGCGCGGGCTCTTCTCCAGCTTCCAGTACGTCTCCACGAGCGCGGGCCAGCTCGCGGCGTCCGGCGTCGCGGCGCTCCTCGTCGCCACGCTCAGCGAAGGGCAGATGGACGGCTGGGGCTGGCGCCTTCCGTTCCTGATCGGCGCGGCGCTCAGCCTGGTCGGCTTCTGGATCAGGCAGGGCGCGCACGAGACGCACCGGGCGCCCGCCGCACAGGGCGAGCGGCCCGGCCTGTTCGACGCGCTGCGGCACCATCCGCGCCAGTCGCTGCTGATCTGCGGCATCACGGCGGGCGGCACGCTCGCCTACTACACGTGGACGTCGTACCTGCCGACGTACGCCGAGCTGAACACCGACATCGACAAGAGCGACGCGCTGCTCGCGGGCACCCTCTCGCTGGGCTTCTTCGCGCTGCTCCAGCCGCTGGGCGGGCTGCTCTCCGACCGGATCGGGCGCAGGCCGCTGCTGCTCTTCTTCGGCGTGGGGTTCGCCGTGCTGAGCGTGCCGCTGCTCAAGTCCCTCACGGGGTCGTTCGGTTCGCTGCTGCTCGTGCAGTGTGCGGGGATGGTGCTGCTCACCGGGTTCACGTCGATCTCGGCGGCGGTGAACGCGGAGGTGTTCCCGGCGCGGGTTCGGGCGGCCGGGATCGGGTTTCCCTACTCGTTGACCGTCGCGCTCTTCGGGGGCACGGCCCCGTACATGGGGACCCTGTTCAAGGAGATCGGGTCCCCTGGGTTGTTCCCCGTGTACGTGGCCGTGCTGTGTGTTCTCTCTTCGGTGGTGTATCTGCGGCTGCCGGAGACTGCGCGTCAGCCGCTTGAACGGTGAGGTTGCTCTTTGGGTGCGGGCCGTGGGGGCTGGGTGCGCAGTTCCCCGCGCCCCTAAGCAGCCCGGGGCACCTCGGCGATTGAGCGGCCTGCCCAGTCGGGGGCCGGTTCGGTCAAGGCCGTGAGGTGCTCGCGGATCTCGTCCGGGAACGGGGTCGTGCGGCCCGCGTTCTGGTCCACGTGGAGGGCGAGGAGTTCCGTCGTCGCCACGGGGGTGGCATCCGGCGACGGGTCGGCGTCCGCGTCCTCCACCACGTACATCTCGTGCGTGAAGCGTGTCTTCTTGGCGTCGGCGCCCAGCATGCGGGTGCGGACGGTCAGGTGGGCGCCCTCGGGGACGTCGTTCAGGTACCGGATGTGGGACTCGACCGTGTAGAGGGAGCAGCCGGTGGACTCGCGGTAGCCGGCGTGCAGGCCCGTCTCGATCATCATGGCGTCGGTCGCGTAGCCGAAGACGAGGACGTAGAAGGCCTCGCTCATGTGGCCGTTGTAGTCGATCCACTCGGGGCGGACCTGCCGGCGGAGCAGGGGCAGGGGCTCGGTCACTTCGTGCCTCCGTTCAGGCGCCCGGTGGCGCGCAGGACGTCGATGACGCCCTGGTCGCGCTCGGCGACGAGATCGGCGATGGTGCGCCCGTCCGCCTCCTCGTCGCAGCCCGCGACCACCGCGTCGTACAGCTTCTTGTCGAGTTCGGGGGCCTCCAGGCGCGTCCACGGCGACTTCAGGGAGGGGCCGAAGTGGTCGAGCATGTGGGCCATGCCGCCCTCGCCGCCCGCGAGCGCGAAGGTGAGCATGGGGCCCATGAACGCCCAGCGCAGGCCGGGGCCCTCGGTGATGGAGTCGTCGATCTCCTGGACGGTGGCCTCGCCGTTGGCGACCATGTGCAGGGCCTCGCGCCACAGCGCTTCCTGGAGGCGGTTGGCGATGAAGCCGGGCACCTCGCTCTTCATGGTGATCACGGACTTGCCCGCGACGTCGTAGAACCGCGACGCCCAGGCGACCGCTTCGGCGTCGGTGCGCTCGCCGCCGACGACCTCGACGAGGGGGATGAGGTAGGGCGGGTTGAAGGGGTGGCCGACGACGAGGCGCCCGGGGGTGGCGGCCGTGGTCTGCATGTCGGTCATCGGGTAGCCGGAGGTGGAGGAGGCGATGACGACTCCGGCGGGCGTGGCCGCGTCGAGCTCGGCCAGCAGGTCGCGCTTGAGCTCCAGCTTCTCCGGTGCGCTCTCCTGCACGAACTGCGCGTCGGCGACGGCCTCTTCGAGGGTCGCGGTGACGGTGAGCCGGTCCTGCGAGGCGCCGTCGGCGAGGCCGAGCTGGGTGAGCGCGGGCCAGGCTGCCTCGACCAGGCGACGCAGCTTCGACTCGGCGTCGGGCGCCGGGTCCCAGGCGGTGACGTCGTAGCCACGGGCCAGGAAGTGGGCGACCCAGCCGCCACCGATGACGCCCGCGCCTATGCAGGCGACGCGGCGGACTTCTTCAGGGGTGGTGGTGGTCATGGGAGTGGGGTTCCAATCGTTGCCGCGGGGGGGTGCCCCTTCCGGGACACGCGGGGGGATGCCCCTTTAGGGGCGCGGGGAACTGCGCGACCAGCCACGACGGCCCCGCAGTCGAAGAGCTACGAACGCGGCCGCAGGCCAAGCTTCTGGCGGGCCTCGTCCGGCGTGGCGACCCGCGACCCGAGGTTCTCCGTGATCCGCACCGCACGCTCGACGAGCTGCGCGTTGCTGACCTTGTTCCCCTTGCCGAGGTAGAGGTTGTCTTCAAGACCCACCCGCACCTGTCCGCCGAGCAGGATCGACTGGGCGACCCACGGCATCTGCATGCGGCCGAGCGCGAAGCTGGCCCACTGGGCGCCCTCGGGCAGCATGTTGACCATGGACTGGAGGACGCCCGGGTCGGCGGGGGCGCCCCACGGGATGCCCATGCAGAGCTGGAAGACGGTGGGGTTGTCGAGCAGCCCCTCCGCGAGGAGCTGCTTGGCGAACCAGAGCTGACCGGTGTCGAAGATCTCCAACTCGGGCCGTACGCCCAGCTCCTGGATGCGCTTGGCGCCCTGGCGGAGCATGTCGGGGGTGGAGATGTAGAGGTTGTCGCCGAAGTTGAGCGAGCCGCAGTCCAGGGTGCAGATGTCGGGCAGCAGCTCCTCGACGTGCGGGAGGCGGTCGAGGCCGCCGACGAGGTCCGTGCCGGGCAGCTCGCCGAGCTCCTTCAGCGGCTCGACCGGGTCGATGACGAGGTCGCCGCCCATGCCCGCCGTCAGGTTGATGACGACGTCGGTGCCGGTCTCCTTGATGCGCTCGACGACCTCGCGGTACAGGCGCGGGTCGCGCGAGGGGTCGCCGGTCTCGGGGTCGCGGACGTGGATGTGCACGACGGCGGCGCCCGCCTCGGCGGCCTCCACCGCGGAGGTGGCTATCTGCTCGGGCGTCACGGGCACGTGCGGGCTCTTGCGGACGGTGTCGCCCGCGCCGGTCAGGGCGCAGGTGATGATCACGTTGTCGTTCACGGGCATGCGGAACTCTCCCTCGGGGGTGGGGTGTTGAGTGCGGGGAACGGTCGTACGGTGCGTACGGGAGCTCGGTGCGCGGTCAGTGCGCGGTCAGCGTGGCGTCGACGTACGCGGTGAGGGCCTCGTGCATGTCGTCGGGGCCCGCCCCGGGGCTGTCCGGGGTGGCCGCGAGGACCTGGGTGGCGAGGCCGTCGATCAGCGCGGTGAGACGCAGCGCGGCGGCCGCCGGGTCGGCGAGGCGGAAGACGCCCTCGGCGACGCCGCGGCGGATGACGTCGGCGACGGTGGTGCGCCACTGCCGGTAGTAGTCGGCGTGCAGTCGGCCCACGGCGGTGGAGCGGGCGGCCTCCGCCCACAGGTCGAGCCAGACGCTCCACTGCCAGCGCTGTTGCGGGGTGCGCGGGATCTGCAGCTCGATGAGCTGGCGCAGCTCGTCGGCGGCGTCCGCGGCGTCGGCGACGCGCGCGGCGCGCCGTGCGGTGTCCTCGTCCATGCACCAGCGCACGGCCGCTTCGAGCAGGTCGTCGCGGCCGGGGAAGTGGTAGTGGATGGCGGCGGTGCTGGTGTCGCAGGCCGCGGCGATGTCCTGGACGCGGACGGCGTGGAAGCCGTGCTCGGCGATGAGGCGGACGGTCTCGCGGATGATCTGGAGCGGGCGGCCGCCCTCCGGGGAGCCGCCCGCGGCGCGCGGGCGCCGGGCGGGCGACGCGGTGGGCGCGGTGCCCAGGAGCCAGCCCGCGTCGACGCCGCCGGTGGCGGCGATCCGGGCCAGCTCGGCCGCGGTGAACCTGCGGGTGCCGCCCAGGGAGCGGGACAGCTTCGAGGGGTCCATCACGATCCGGCGCGCGAATTCGCGCTGGGTCACGTCGGCGTCCGTGATGACTTTGCGTACGCGCTCGGCGACGTCGTCCCGCTGCTCTGGCTGCATGGTGAGCCACCGTACCCATGCGTTGCGATCAGCACAACATGGGACTCGCTAGTCTCCAGCACGCAGCGCGATTGCGTCTCTGACTGATGCATCAGTCACTTGCGCAACGGCCCGGTGGCTGCGGGCACCGCGAGGTGGAAGGGGCACTCGGTGCTGCGCGGCGGCGACGCGGCGCACAGCACGTCGTCGAGGCGGGCGCGCAGGGGCCCGGCCTCCGCCTCCTCGGCTCCGAGGCCCGTCAGGCCCGTCAGGCCCCGCAACGGCAGGATCTCCGCATGCGCCCGGCCCGAGAGCCTCGCCGCGCGGAGTGCGTGTTCCCAGCGGATGTGGGCCAGGACCGTGTCGCCGCGCTCGGCGGCGAGGCGGCCGAGCACGGCGAGGTCGTGGGCCGCGCACTCGGGCCTGCGTCCCTCCTGGTAGCCGGAGACCGCCGTCAGGTGCAGTCGTTCCGCGGTGTCCTTGTCGCCGCGCGCCGATGCGACAAGGGCTCGCAGCGTCGCCGTCTTGGCCTGGAGGTAGGGCTCGCCGGTCTCCTTGGCGTACGCGTCCATGCCGCGCGCGAAGGACTCGGCACGGGCCGGGTCGCCGTCGCCCGCCGCCGCGTAGCCGAGCAGCGCCTTGACCCAGGCGGCCTCGTGTTCGGAGCCGATGAGGAGGAGTTCCTGGTGGACGCCCTGCCAGGAGCGCAGGGCGGCGGCGCGGTCGCCGATGCGCTCCTGGGCCATGCCGGTCATGATCAGCGCCGTGGCCGCGGAGTGCGGGTCGATGCCCGACAGGAGTTCGCGCGCGGTGACGGCGGCGGTCAGCGCCTGCCGGGAACGGTCCTCGGCGACGAGCAGTTCGCTGTGGAAGAGCTGCCAGACGCCGGTCTCCCAGCCGTGCCGGTAGGCGTCGAGCGCGCCCTCGGTGCGGTCGGCGGCCTCGCGGGCCTCCGCGAGGCGTTCCTGGCGCACGTGCACGGTCAGCGCGAGCGCGCCGACGAAGGCCACGACGGCGTCGTCGCCCGCCGCCTCCGCCGCGGGCAGCGCGCGCCTGAGGAGTTCCTCGTCGCCGTGGTCCTGGCGGATGTTGACGCCGAGCCAGCCGCACCACGCGAGCGCCTCGGCGTACCAGGGCGCAGCGGGCGTGGTGACCTTCAAGGCGCGGGCGAGGCGTTCGCGTCCCTCGGCCTGACGGCCCGCCGCGGCCCAGTGGAGGGCGAGGCGGGTGGCGATGCGGGACGCGAGCAGCGCGTCGGCGTCGTCCGTGCCCTCGCCGCCCTGCAACCAGTCCAGGCAGGCGGTCACCTCGGGCGCCGCCGCGCTCATCTCGGCGTACGCCGCTCGGAATCCGCCGGTGCGCATGCGCCGCGCGGTGCGTTCGGCGAGGGTGGCGACCCAGTGGGCGTGGCGGCGCAGGACGGTGGGCTCCTCGCCGTGCTCGGCGAGGGAGGCGCGGGCGTACTGACGCACCGAGACCAGCATCCGGTAGGTGGGGCGGTCCGCCGAGGGGACGAAGACGAGGAGGGACTTGGCGGCGAGGCGGGCCAGGGTCGTGGGCGCGGCCGCTCCGGCGACCGCTTCGGCGGCCTCGGGGGTGAAGCCGCCGGTGAAGACGGAGACCGCCCGCAGGACGGCACGCTCGTCGGGGGAAAGGAGCTGGTAGCTCCAGTCGACGGCGGAGCGCAGCGTGCCGTGCCGGGCGTCGGCCGACCACAGGCGGGTGTCCAGGACGCCGCGCCGGGCGCGGAGTTGGCCGACGATGCCGTCGAGCGGCGCGGTCGCCGCCTTGGCCGCGACCAGTTCGATGCCCAGCGGCATCCGGTCGACGGCCGCGCAGACCTCGCCGATCTCGTGGTCGAGCGCGGCCTCCGCGGCACCGGGAGAGAGGCGGCGCAGGCGGGTGCGGAAGAGCCGCGCGGCGTCGTCGCCGGTCATGGGCCGCAGCGCATACGGGGTCTCGTCCGCGACGCCGAGGCACTCCCTGCTGGTCGCGAGGATGCGCAGGCCGGGGCAGCCCGCGAGGAGTTCGGCGGCCACCTCGCCCGCGTCGCCGAGCACGTGCTCGCAGTTGTCGAGGACGATCAGGGGGTGGGCGCTGCGGTCGGCCACGGCGCGGATCCGCTGGCGCGCGGCCCGCGGCCCGAGCCCGCCCGTCGCGACCTCCATGGCGTCGGCGACGGCGGCCGTGACCCCGCCGGGCGCGCAGGGCACCAGGTCGACGCGCCACACCTCGGCGCCGGGCCGCTCCTCGCGGGCGGCGGCGGCTAGCGCGAGCCGGGTCTTGCCGAGACCCGCGGCGCCGACGACGGTCACCAGGCCCGGATTCCTCAACAGCCGCCGCAGGTCGCGGAGTTCCTCGCCACGCCCGATGAAGTGCGGGTCCGCGGCGGGCTCGTACGCATCGGGGTCGGAGTGGGCGGCGTGGCGGTCGCGCCGGTCGAAGGATCCCGAAGGGGCGGGCGCGGCCGAGGGAGGCGCGAGAGCCGTCGTGCGGGCGGGCGTGGCGGCCAGCACGGCCCGCTGGGCGGCGCGCAGTTCGGGCCCCGGCTCGATGCCGAGCCGTTCGCGCAGGTCCGCGCGCGCGACGCGGTAGACCTCCAGCGCCTCGGCCTGGCGTCCGCACGCGTGCAGGGCCTGGATCAGCAGGGCGCGCAGCCGCTCCCTGTCGGGGTCCTCGTGCACGGCGGCCCGCAACTCCTCGACGAGCGCGGGCGCGTCGGCCGCCGTCTCGCCGTCGTGCTCCACCACGCCCGCGTGGGCGACCACGTCGAGTTCCGCCTCGGCCCGGTGTTCGAGCGCGGTGAGCCGCAGCGCTTCGAGGCGGTCCCGCTCCTGCTGGACGAACGGCAGCGCGGGCAGCCCGCCGAGAGGCGGCCCCGGGTTCCTGTGCAGCAGGTCGCGCAGGGCGGCGGCCCGCCGGTCGGACCCGCCGCGCCCGCGAGCGGCGGCGAGTTCGGCCTCGAAGCGGCGTACGTCGAAGGAGTGCCCTGCCAGATCGAGGCGGTAGCCGGCCGGTCCGGTGCGGATGAGGCCGGGGGCGTGCGGGTGCAGGGCGCGGCGCAGCTTGGCGACGGCCGTGTGCAGGGCCGCGGTGGGGTCCTTGGCGCGGGCACCCGTCCACAGTTCGCTGAGGATCCTGCCGCCGCTGACCGCCGACGGCGCGTGCAGCAACAAGAAGGCGAGAAGTGCCCGTTGGAGCGCGCCGGGAATGGGCACGAGGCGCCCCGCGTCGTCGCGCACCACGAGCTCACCCAGTAATTCGAACTCCATGGCCGACATCGGATCACGCGGCGGGGCGGGCTGCCACCGGTTCGCCGGACAGGCTCGACGTCCGCCGCGGCCCGGGGACATCGCGTGGACAGGTTTTGGACAGGGCGCCCCGTGATCCTTGGGGACGTGATGAGGAGGCCTTCGTGCTGAGGCTGGCGTTTCAGACACTGCGCACGCGACGTGCGCTGTTCGCGGGTTCCCTCGCCGCGGTCACGCTCGCCCTGATGCTGCTCACCGCGTCGGGGGTGCTCCTCGACTCCGCGCTGCGCGGAGAGGGCGAGGCGAACCGCTTCGACGCCGCGTCGCTCGTCGTGACCGGCGACCGGGACGAGGGACTCGACGGCAAGGACCACTCCCCCGGTTTCGGCGACGTGGAGGCGCCGCTGGTGCCGCGCCCACCGGTCGACGGCGACCTCGTGGAGCGCATCGAGAAGGTGGACGGCGTCCGGGACGTCACCCCCGACCTCGCGTTCTCCGCGCAGGTGGTGGCGGACGGCGGGCGTCCGGTCACCCCCGAGCTCGGCGAGCGTTCGCTCGGGCACGCGTGGGAGAGCGCGCGCCTGACGCCCTACCGGTTGCGGGAGGGATCGCCGCCGAAGGACCCGCGCGACGTGGTGGTGGACGCCGCGGCGGCCGCGCGTGGCCGGATCCATGTCGGCGACCGGGTGCAGGTGTTCACGGCGGTGGAGGGGCACGGGACGTACCGCGTGAGCGGCATCGCGGGGCCGCCGGGCACCGGTCTGACCAAGGATCAGGTCGCGCTGTTCTTCACCGGCGCGACCGCGGCGCAGCTCGCCCCGCCGGGCGGTGACGTGCACGCCATCGCCGTGACCACCGCCCCCGGGGAGGACTTGGAGGCGGTGGCTTCGCGTGTCGGGGACACCGTCGGCCGCGGTCCCGGGGTGCGGGTCCTCACCGACACGGCGCGTGCGGAGGTCTCCGCGAGCGACGTGCTGTTCCTGGACACGCTGGTGTTCGTGGTGAGCATGGGCTCCCTGGCGGTGTTCGTGGCGCTGTTCGTGATGGCGAGCGGCTTCGCCTTCGCCGTGCTCCAGCGGCACCGGGAGATCGCGCTCCTCCGGGTGATCGGGGCGACGCCCCGGCAGGTGAAGCGGATGCTGGGCTGGGAGACGCTGTTCGTGGCGGTGCTCGGGGCGGCCGTCGCCGTACCGGTCGGCGCGGCCCTCGCGCGGCCGCTGGCCCGCGGTCTCGTCGACCTCGGCATCGCGCCCGACGAGCTGACGGTGCGGATCACCTGGCCGCCGCTCGCGGGGGCCGCGGCGGTCGGCGTCCTCATCACCAGGATCGCGGTGGTCTCCGCGGCGCGCCGGGCGGCCCGGGTGCGTCCGGACGAGGCGCTGCGCGAGGCCGAACTCGCCGACGGCGGGCTGCCGTTGTCGCGGCTGCTCACGGGGCTCGCGTTCCTGGTCTTCACCGGCTGCTTCCTGTTCTTCGGCATCGCGATGGGCGGGGTGCAGGGCGCCGGGCTCGCCTTCGGCGGTGTGCTGACGCTGCTGATCGCGGCGGCCGTCCTCGGGCCCGCCCTGGTGCGTCCCCTCGTGCCGCTCGCGGGCGCGCTGCTGCGTCTCGTGTTCCGGCGTACGGGACACCTCGCCCTCGCCAACAGCGCGACGGCGCCGCGCCGGGTGGCGGCCGCCGCCGTGCCGCTGATCCTGATGATCGGCTTTCCGGTGTCCGCGCTCTTCATGCAGACGTCGCAGCAGTCGACGGCCAAGGAGTGGGCGGCCGAACGGCTGGTCGCCGACCACGTCCTGGTGCCGAAGGACGCGACCGGGCTGCCGCCCGCCGTGGCGAAGGACGCCGCCCGGCTGCCCGGCGTCGCGTCCGTGTCGGCGACCAGCAGCGCCTGGGTGCGGATCTCGGTGCGCACGGACGAGGCGGAGAGCGTCAACGCCCGTGCGCTCGCGGCCGATCCGAAGCTGCCCGACGCGCTGAGACTGCACGTGCGCGAGGGCGGGCTCAAGGGCCTCCTGTCCGGGACCGCCGTCGCGGTGAGCCAGGAACAGGCCAAGGAGTACGGCTGGCGGGTGGGCGACCGGGTGCGGCTCCGGCTGCCCGACGGCACGCGCACGACGCTGCGGGTCGGTGCCCGCTACGACCGCTCGCTCGGCTTCGCCGACCTGATCGTGCCGAGCCGGGTGCTGCGCGCCCACACGCCGGACCCGCTGCTCGACGCGGTGTACGTGAAGCGCACGCCCGGCACGCGGCAGGCGGCGCTCGACAAGGAGTTGGCCGCTCTCACGCGCACCTGGCCGATGGCGGGCAGCGCCGACCGTGACGCGGTGCGGGACGCGGGCACCGAGGACGCGGCGTCGCAGACGTGGCCCGCGTACGTGTTCAGCGCGCTGATCGCCGTGTTCACGGCGCTCGCCCTGGCGAACACCCTGGTGATGGCGACGCTGGTGCGCACCGGCGAGTTCGCGGTGCTCCGGCTCGCGGGCGCGACGCGCAGGGACGTGCTCGCGCTCGTCGCCGGGGAGAGCTCGGTGGTGGCGGCCTGCGGGCTGCTGCTCGGCGGCGGCGTCGCGGCCGTCGTGCTCGCCGCGACGAGCGTGGCCCTGAGCGGCGGCGTGGACCTCGCCGGACCCCCGCTGTTCCTGGCGGGCGCCGGGGCGGGCGCCGTTCTCCTTACCCTGCTCGCCGCGCTGATACCGGCCTCGCGGCTGCTTCGTGACCGTACCCCGTGACCGTACCGACACCGGAGGAAAACCCCATGACCCTGCCCGATCAGGAGGCACGCCGGTCCGCGCCGCTGACGCGCTCCGCCCTGCGCCTGAACAACGTGACGCGGACCTACGGCCACGGCAACGGCGCGGTGCACGCGCTGCGCGCGGTGTCCGTGGCGCTGCCGGCCGGGTCCTTCACCTCGGTGATGGGCCCCTCCGGCTCCGGCAAGAGCACGCTCCTGCGGTGCGCGGCCGGACTCGACAGGCCGAGCTCCGGCGAGGTGTTCCTCGGGGATACCGACATCAGCAAGATGCGGGAGCGCAAGCTGACGATCCTGCGCAGGGAGCGGATCGGGTTCGTCTTCCAGTCCTTCAACCTGGTGCCCTCGCTGACCGCGCGGGAGAACATCCTGCTGCCGTTCCGGCTCGCGGGGCGGCGGCCCGACCGCGACTGGATGCGGGACGTGATCACGCGCACCGGCCTGACCGACCGGTTACGGCACCGGCCCGCCGAGCTCTCCGGCGGCCAGCAGCAGCGCGTCGCGGTGGCCCGCGCCCTGGTCACGAGGCCCGAGGTGATCTTCGCCGACGAGCCGACGGGGGCGCTCGACCTGAGCTCGGGGCAGGACGTCCTCCGCCTGCTGCGCGAGGTCGTCGACACGACGGGGCAGACCCTGGTGATGGTCACGCACGACCCGGGGGCGGCGTCCTACGCGGACCAGGTGCTCTTCCTCGCCGACGGCGTGATCGTCGACGCCATGGACCGGCCGAGCGCGCAGCGGGTCTCCGAGCGCATGTCCCGGCTGGGGGCCTGAGGTGCTCAGGCTCGCGGTGACGGGCATCCGCCAGCACCGGTACGGATTCGTCGGCGCGCTCTGTGCCGCCGCGATGGCCGCGATGCTCATCGCGGCCTGCGGGATCCTCGTCGAGTCGGGGCTGCGGGCGGTGCCGTCGGCGGACCGGTTCGGCGCCACCACCGCGGTGGTGCGGCTCGACCCCGACGTGGTGATCCGCACGGGCTCGGGGCAGAACGTCGACAACGAGAGCTATCCGCTCGACCAGCCGCCCCGGCTGACCGCCGCGCAGGTCGCCACGTTGCGCCAAGTCCCCGGCGTGGCACGGGTGGTGACGGACACGCCGTTCTACGCGCAGGCCATCGCGGCGGACGGCACCGCGCAGGCCGCCCCCGACGACGGCGTGACCGAGGGGCACGCGTGGCGGGCGGCCGCCCTGACACCGTTCGCGCTGGCGTCGGGCAAGGCGCCGGGGGCCGCCGACGAGGTGGTGCTCGACGCGGGCACGGCGGCGCGCGGGCACCACAAGGTCGGCGGGCAGGTGCGGGTGGTGACCGCCGGGGGCGCGGCCACCTACCGCGTCTCGGGCATCGCCAGGCCGGACGGCCGTGCCGAACTCCCCGACCAGTCCTCGCTGTTCTTCTCCTCAGCCACCGCCGAGCGGCTCTCGGGGGCCAAGGGCGCGGCCGCCTTCGCCGGTGTGTTCAGCAAGGGCGACGGCGCCGACGCGGTGGGGCAACGAGTGCGCGAGGCACTCGACGTACCGCATCTGGACGTCCTGAGCGGCGACGAGCGCGCCAAGGCCGGGGCGCCGGGAACCACCGAGCAACTCGCCTCGACGACGCTGCTGTTCGGCCCGATGGCGGGCATCGGCGGCTTCCTCGCGGTGTTCGTGCTCGGCGGCACCATCGCGCTCGGCGTGCTCCAGCGCACCCAGGAGATCGCCCTGCTCAGGGCGGTCGGCGCGACATCCTGGCAGGTCAGGCGGATGGTCGCGGCCGAGACGCTGCTCGCGTCCGCCGCCGGTCTGCTGCCCGGGTTCCTGCTCTCCGTGCCGCTGTCCGGGCTGATCCTGGACCGGCTGCGCGACCGGGGCACGGCACCCGACGCCTACGAACTGGTCCTCGGGCCGCTGCCGTTCCTCCTCGCCGGGGGCGCGACGCTGCTGCTCGCCCTGCTCGCCGCGCTCGCGGCGGCGGGCCGGATCTCCCGCATCAGGCCGGCCGACGCGCTCCAGGAAGCGGTGTCGCCGCGCCGTCCCGTGACCGTCACGCGGGTGCTGCTCGCGCTGCTTCCGCTGGGCGGCGGCATCGCGCTGTTCTTCGCCACGCAGCACATCGGCGGCGAGGTCGGGGTGGCCTTCCAGTATCTGATCGTGCTGCTCCTGATGGGGGCGGCCGCGCTCCTGGGACCGCTGCTCGCCCGGGTGCTCGAACCGCCGCTCGGCGCGCTCGTCTCGGCGGTCGGCGGCGTCACGGGCTGGCTGGCGCACGCCAACTCCCGCTTCTCGGTACGCCGGGTGGCGTCGATGGCGTCGGCCCTGATGCTGACCGTGGCGATGGCCTGCACGGTGCTGCTCGTCACCGGTTCGCTCAACCGCATCACCGCGGAGCAGACCGACCGGCGCACCCAGGCCGATCTGGTCCTGCTCCCGCAGGACTCGCCGGGGCTGCCCGCCGACGTCGCCGAGGCGGCGCGCGGTCTCGACGGGGTCGCGGCCGTCGCGGCGACCCGGTCCACCACGGTCATCTCGGACGTCCTCGGCACGCCCGACGTGCTCGGCGCGCAGGCGCTCGACCCCGCGGCGGCGGGCAAGGTGATGGATCTCGGGCTGCGCGAGGGCTCGTTGAAGAGCCTGGAGCGCGACGGCACCGCGGCCGTCAGCCGTACGTACGCCAAGCAGCGCGGCTTCGACGTCGGCGACCGGTTCGCGGCCTGGCTCGGCGACGGCACACAGGTGAAGCTGACCGTGGGCGCCGTCTTCGACCGGCCGCTCGGCCTCGGCGACATCCTGCTGTCCGAGCGCTATCTGGGCCCGCACCTGCACGAGAAGCTCAACGACTCGGTGCTCGTGCGCGCCGCGCCGGGCCAGGACGAGAAGCTGCGGGCCGCCGCGGCCGCGCTGGTGAAGGACCATCCCACGGTCGAGGTGACCGACGTCGACGCGTACGCGCACGGCCTGCGCACCTCGCTGGCGCAGAACACCACGGGCACCTATCTCGTGCTCTCCGTCCTGGTGCTCTTCACCGCGGTCTCGATGATCAACGGTCTGCTGATGGGCACGGCCGAACGGGCCAAGGAGGTATCGCTGTTGCGGCTGCTCGGCGCGGGTCGCAGGCACATCACAGGAATGCTCTATCTGGAGACGCTCATCGCGGTACTGATCGGGGCCGCGACGGGCACGGCCATCGCCGTCACGGGGCTCGCGGGGGCGAACGGCGCGTTGACCGGTTCCACCGATTTCAGCATTCCACCGCTCGGCTACTCGCTCATCATCGCGGGAGTTGCCGCATTGGCGCTGATTTCGACCGCTCTGCCTGCCGCGCTCGCGCTGCGCAATCGTCCCGACGGGGTGCTTCCTTCCGTCTGAATAGGGTGGTTGGGAACCGGTAGAACCGGTTCTCAACCAACTTCAAAGACGAACGTAAGTACGGGACTTCATACTCGAACCAGTTCCCCACGGAAGCGCAGGAACCAAAGCGCGGGAACGGAAGCCGCAGAACATGTCTACGGAGGGGGATTCCGGTGCACCTCATGGAGATCTTGCGATATCGCCCGGTGCCCGCGGCAGCGGTGTTCTTCGGGATCACCCGCAGGTGCCCTCTCCACTGCAAGCACTGCTCGACCAGTTCCCTGCTTGACAGCGAGGAGTATCCCGAGCAGCTCTTCCGGGGATTCGCCGAGACCTTCACCGCGGAGAACCGGCCTGAATTCGTCCTCATGTCGGGCGGCGAGGCGCTTCTGCGGCCGCGTCTCGTCCAGGACATCGCGGAACTCTCGCGCTCCGTCGGCGCCCGCACCCACGTCCTGTCGGGGCTCTACTTCGCGCAGCACGGCGGGCGCATTCCCCCGGCGGTCAAGCGGGCGATCGACGCCGTGGACCACTTCTCCGCGAGCCTGGACGTCTTCCACGAGGAGGAGGTCCCCCGGGCGGCCGTCTTCCGTGTCCTGAAAGAACTCATGGCCGAGGGCAAGAACGTCAGTCTCCAGCTGACGGGCACGGGCCCCGGCGACCCCTATCTGGCCGATCTGACCGCCGAGGTCCGCAGGGTCTTCGACGACCAGGTCCCCATGCTGGTGGCCCCGGTCAGCCCGCACGGCCGCGCGGACGCCTGGCTCAAGCAGGCACCGCTGCCGCAGGGCGAGATCTCCCCGGCACCCTGTGCCGTCTCCGCCTGGCCGGTCATCGGCTTCAACGGCCAGGTGACCGCGTGCGGCAACCAGGACGTGATGGACGGCAAGGTGCCGCTGCCCGCCCACCTCTACCTCGGCCACATCGCCAAGGACGACTGGCCCACCATCAGGGAGCGCGCGATCGGCAGCCCGATGGTGCGCGCCATCCGCGCCACCGGGCCCGAGTACCTCATGGAGCGGCACGGCTCGGCCGGCGGCTGCGGCACCGAGGGCTACTGCCAGACCTGCTGGGTGCTCTCCAAGGACCCGGCCGTGCCCGCGGGCGTACGCCGCCTCTCCGTCGAACCCACCACGCGCCTGGTGGAGGAGCGCACCGAGGAGCTGCTCGTCGAGGCGGGCGCGGTCTCCTTCGCCCAGCAGTACGGGATCACCGAGTACGCCGAGCTGATCACGCTCGGGCTCAGCGGAACCGAACCCGCGGGCGTCGGCAGCCGGTGGGGCGCGGGTGGCACGGCGCGGAGCGCCGTGGGAACCGCGGGAAGCACTGCGGGGAGCACGCCATGAAAGCGGCGGCCACGCACCAGGAGATCCTCGACATCCGCCGCGAACGCGGCTCCTCCGTCCTGCTGTTCCTCACCGACCGCTGTCCCGTGGGCTGCGCGCACTGCTCGGTGGACTCGCGCCCCGACAGCCCGCGCATCACCGACTTCGACCTCCTGGAGTCCCTGGTCGACCGGCTCGCCGCGATGCCGGAGCTCGCCATGGTGGGCATCTCCGGGGGCGAGCCGTTCGTGGAGCGGCGCGGACTGACGCTCGCCGTGCGGCGCCTGGCCGCCGCGGGCAAACAGGTGGTCATCTACACCAGCGGCTTCTGGGCGGCATCGCCGCGCGCCCCCGAGTGGATCGACCGGCTGCTGCCGCTGACCACCGCGATCTATCTGAGCACCGACGCCCACCACGTGGACGGGCAGGGCCCGGAGCGGTTCGTGAACGCGGCGCGGGTCGTCGCGGGGCACTCCGTGCCGATCGTCGTGCAGTGCGTCGACGAGGGGGACAGCCTGGCCGCCACCCGCGCCTCGCTCACCGAGGCGCTGGGACCCGACTGGCCCCGGCGGGCCGAGCTGATCCCCACCCACGGCCTGCCGCACGGCAGGGGCGCCGCGCTCTACGCCTGGCAACAGCGCACTCCCGGGCGTGACTTCGGCCCCTGCGACGTCGTGGACGCCACCGTCGTCCGCTACGACGGCCGGGTCACCGCCTGCTGCAACGAATCCGTGATCATGGGTGCGGGCCCCGCGGCGCTGCGCCGCGACGCCACCGACGGCGCGCAGGTCGAGGCGGCCGTCAGGGGATTCCACGACGACGACTTCCTCCGTGCCCTCGGCGCGGTCGGTCCCGGCGTCCTGACGGGACTCCCGCAGTACCGCGACCTGGCAGACCGTGAGTTCTCGTCCATCTGCGGCCTGTGCTGGACGATGACGAAGCGGCGCTCCGGCGGGGGCGACGCGGCCCAGCACGACGCGCTGCTCGCCGCCCTGGCCGGACTCACCGACTGAACCGGTTATCCCGCGCCCCGGAATTCCGCCCGGGACACTCCGTCCGGGCCGTTCCGTACGGACTCCGCGCACCGCGAGACAGGAGATCCCTCATGACCACCCGGCACAGCCGTGTGCTTCTCGCCAAAATCGATTTGTTGCTGCCGCGCCTTGCCGAAACGTCGCAGGAACTGTGGAATTCACAGCGGCTCCGCGAGCTCTATCCCGAGTATCTCTGCATGTTGCACACCGCGATCCGTTCGACGGTACCCCTCATGGAATGCGCGTTGGAGGAGGCGGAGAACCGCGCGGCGGACGATCCCGCCGCCGAGGTTCTCGTCACCTATCTCACCCGACACATTCGCGAGGAACAGGGCCACGACGAATGGCTGAGGCAGGACCTCGAAGCCCTTGGACACGATCCTCAGGAACCGCTGCGCCGGGTTCCCGCCGCATCCGTTGCCAATCTGGTCGGCGCGCAGTACTACTGGATCCGGCATTACCACCCGGCCTGTCTGCTCGGGCACATCGCGGTCCTCGAAGGAAATCCGCCGTCGCCGCATCTCGTCGACGAACTGATGCGCCGCACCGGATTTCCGCGCAGCGGATTCCGCACCCTCGAGCGCCATGCCGCGCTCGACGTCAAACACCGTGACGAAATCCTGCGCACCATCGACGGAATGCCGCTGACCCACGACCTGGCGACCGCCGTCGGGCTCAGCGCGCTGCACTCCGTGGATGCCGCCGACACCGCCCTGCGCGCGGTGCTGGCCTCTCGCCGGGCCCCTGCCCTGGCGACCACCCAAGCGTGAGGGGGCGCCCATCCCCCTCGCTCCGGTGATCCGCCGACCGACGGATCACCAGCCAACCAAGGAGAGAAACCATGTCGTACGACGCGCTCAAGGAACTCGCCGCCGCCGGTCACAACTTCAAGGGCGCCAACCCGCAGCAGCTCGACGCCATCTCCTCCCTCAGCCAGGAAGAGGTCGCGCTGCTCAACTCCATCAAGTCGCGCCTCGACGCGGCCGAGGACGTCGTCTCGCACAGCAACAGCCCGCTCAGCGGCGCGTTCGTCTGGTAGTGGCGCGCACCCCGCACCATCGGCCGCACGCCGGCTGATCACCACGAGGGCCCAGGTGATGTTCCGCCTGGGCCCTGCGGCGCGACCACGAGAGGCACCCACGGGGAAGGATTCGACGGTGTTGCAGTTCAACGTGCTCGGGCCGCTCGCAGCGGTCACGGAGTCCGATCAGCTCGCCCTGGGACCGTTCAAACAGCAGGTGCTCCTCGCGGTCCTGCTGTGCAGGCCGGACTCGGTGGTCCCGGTGGACCGCCTGGTCGACGCGCTGTGGAGCGAGGACCCGCCGCGCAGCGCGGGCAAGAACCTCCAGGTGTACGTCCACCACCTGCGCCGCGCCCTGGCGTTCGACGAGGCAGGTGCGGGCGCGCAGGTCCTGCACCAGCGGCCCGGCTACCGGCTCGCCGTCAATCCGCAGGCGATCGACATGGTCCGCTTCGAGCAGGGCATCGACCTGGCGAGGCGGGCCGCCGCGCAGAGCGACGCGCCCCGGGTGGACCGGCTGATCCGCGAGGCCATGTCGCTCTGGCGCGGCAGGCCCTTCGTCGGTCTCGAAGGCGTCGCGCCGCTGGACGCGGAGGCGGCGCGCCTCGAGGAGCGGCGGCTCTCGGGCCTCGAGGCGTGGTTCACCGCCCGGCTCCAGCTCGGCCAGCACCACGAGGTGCTCGACGAGGTGGAGCCGCTGGTCGTCGAGCACCCCTTCCGCGAGGTGTTCCGGGCCCAGCACATGCGGGCCCTGTGCGGGGTGGGGCGGCAGAACGACGCACTGATCGCCTATGACGAGACGCGCCGCCAGTTCTCCCAGGAGCTGGGCCTCGAACCGGGCGCCGTGCTGCGGCAGTTGCAGCAGGAGATCCTGGCGGGCGGGCCCGCGGCCGGGCCCCGCGTCCCGGCGCCGAGCGCGGCCGAGCCGCCCGCGCGGGTCGCCGGAGCGACACCGGCGTGCGATCCCGGGCCGGTCACCCGCACCGTACAACTGCCGCCGGGGCTCACCGACTTCACCGGCCGCGAGCAGGAGATGGACGCCCTGTTCCCCGAGGTGGTGGCGCACGGACAGGCCGCGCCCCAGTGGCGGGTCACGGTGGTGACGGGGCCGCCGGGGGTCGGCAAGTCCACCCTGGCCGTCGCGGCGGCCCACGCGGCGGCCGAGGACTATCCGGGCGGGGTCTTCCACGTCGACCTCAGCGACGCGCGGGGGCTGCCGAGACCCCCGGCCCGCGCCCTGGCCGAACTCCTGCAACAGCTCGGGGAGTCGCCCGCGACGCTGCCCGATGACCTGCCGGGCCTGGTGATGCGCTACCGGGCCCGGTTCACGCCACGGGTGCCCGCGCTCCTGGTCCTGGACAACGCCGCCCACGAGACGCAGGTGCGGCCGCTGCTGCCCAGCGCCCCGCCGGTCACCACGGTGGTCACCAGCTGCTCGCGCCTCGCGGGCCTGGACGGCTCGGACGCGCTCGAACTGCGGCCGCTGGACGACGACGCGGCGCTGCGGCTGCTCCGCCGCGTCGCCGGGCCCGAGGCCGTCGACGCCGAGCCCGACGCGGCGCGGCGCATCGCGCGGTGCTGCGGCGGCCTGCCGCTCGCGCTGCGCATCGCGGGGGCCAGGATCGCGCCGCGCAGGATCTGGCCGCTGGCCAAGTTCGCCGACCACGTGGAGTCGTCCGCGGGCCTCGACTGGTTCACGGTCGGCGACGTGGACCTGCGCAGGAGCCTGCGCCGCGGCTACCGCGTCCTCACCGACGCGGACTGGCGGCAGATCCACCTCCTGGACTTCGGCGCCGACTTCACCTTCATGGACGCCTGGCTGCGCCTCGGCGGTGAGCCCATGGACACCGCGCAGGCCCTCAACCGGCTGTGCGACACGCACGCGCTGACCGATGTGCCGTTGACCGACCCGGACGGCCCCGGCCTGTTCCGGCTCGGGGCCTTCGTGCACGACCTGGCCCGCGAGCACGCGCCGGCGCGCCTGTCGGTGCCGCCCGCGCACGGCGGCGACGACCGCGCGGTCAGTCCCGCCTGCGCAGCACCTCGGCCAGGTCGCTGACGATTCGCCGTGCGGCGGCCCCGCGGCCGTCGTCCAGCGCGCCGATCTCCTCGGCGAGCGCGCGGACGGCGGCCGCGTCGCCGTGCTCGACCGCCGGTCCCCCGGTGAGCCGCTCGCGTCTGCCGCGCTGCACCAGGGCCAGGGCCACCGACGCCTGGTCGGCGAAGAGCGCGAGCAGTTCCATCGCGGCGAGCGGGGCCCGCAACTCCTGGCTGCGGTCGAGGACTTCGAGGACGCCGAGCGGCTCGTCCCCGGCGAAGAGGGGCGCCGCCATCAGGGCCTTGGGCACGTAGTCGGTGGACTCCGCGATGTCGCGCGCGAAGTGCGCGTCGCGGTCGACGTCCTGGACCTCGACGGGCTGGCGCGATTGCAGGACCCAGCCCGCGATGCCGCGTTCGGCGGGGAAGCGGCGGCCCACCAGGCCGTCCTCGCCCTTGCCCGCCACCGCCTCGAAGACGAGCTCCCCGTCGGCCTGGTCGAGCAGCGCGATGGAGCTGGCCTGCGCGTCGAAGATCGCCACGGCGGTGCGCACCACGGAGCGCAGCAGCCTGCGGTGGTCGTCCTCCGCCGTACCGCCGTGTCCCGTCTGTGGCCCGGTGTCCTTCATCTAGTGGCTCCTCACGTTGGCCGAGGCGAGAAACAGCGCCTGTTTGACCTGGAACGCCGTCATGCCGCGGTGCTTGCCCACGATCCGCGCGCACAGGCCCGCCACGTGCGGCGTCGCGAAGCTGTTGCCCGTGCACCGCCGGGTCGCGCCGCCCGGCCAGGCCGCGGGCACCCGCACCCCGCGCGCGAAGAACTCCACCGGCGGGCTCGGGTTGTACAGGAGCAGCCCCGGGTCGTCCTCGTCGTGGCTGCCCACCGAGATCACCGAGGAGAACCGCCAGGGGTAGCTCTCCACCGGCATGTTGTGCGCCGAGGCGACCAGCAGGGTGCGTCCGAAGTACGCCTGGTCGGCCAGCTCGTGCAGGACGGGGGCGAACTGTCTGCGGGTGGTGGACAGGCTCATGTTGATGACGTCGTAGCCCCGCTCGACCGCCCAGCGCACGCCCGCGATCAGCGCGTCGCCCGAGCCCCGGAAGCCCGAGCCGAGCACCTGCACGCTGTCCACGTCGCACTGCGGCGCGAGCCCCCTGATGATCGAGGCGCAGGCGGTCCCGTGCCCCGACGAGTCGCCCCCTGAGACCCGCACCACCTCCCACCCGGCGGTCCCGCCGCGCCCTTCGCTCCCTTCGCTCCCTTCGCTCCCGCTGTCCTCCCCTGCCGCTTCCCTGACGAGGTACGAGGCGTTGACCGGCCCCACGAGGGGGTGCTCGGTGTCCACGCCGCTGTCGATCACGCAGACCCGGACACCGCGCCCCGTCGCGCCGCCCCACGCCCAGTCGGCGCCGTCCTGGGCGCCGTCGCCCGAGCCCGCGCCCGCCCAGTCGGTGCGGACCTCGATGGCGGCGCGGTCGCGGCCCAGGAGGTGCCAGGTGAGTCCTTCGGGCGCCGTGGTCATCGCCCACCGTCCCGTACCGCCTCGGCCCTGCGCACTCCCACGAGGTGTCCTTTCGCCAGGAAGAGCCGCGCCGCCTCCGCCGCCGCTTCCCCGGCCTCCGTGGTGCGGCCGAGGGCGCGGGCCACGTGCGCGCGGTCGAGTTCGGCCCCGGCCAGGCAGGCGGGCGAGTCCGTGCCCGCGGCCGCGCGCAGGGCGGTGGCGATGTGTGCGGCGGCGGCCTCGCGGTCGCCGTCGGCGGCGGCGATGCGGGCCCGCATGCCGTGCACCTCGCAGGCCGCGGCGGGCATCGCGGCCACGCCGTCGGCGATGAGCCGGTCGAGCAGCGCGCGCACCTCGTCGTGCGGGTCGCCTCGGGAGAGCAGGACGCGGGCCAGCTCGCGCAGGGCGGTGGAGTGCAACTGGCCGTCGCCGAGGCGTTCCATGGCGTCCGCGGCGCCGCGCAGCAGGAGTTCGGCGGCGTCCCAGCGGTCCGCGAGCTGTTCCACGGTCGCCGTGAACAGGTGCACGGCGGGCACCGCGAAGTGGTGGCCGAGGTCGGTCAGGGTGCGCAGCGCGTCGTCGAGGAGGCCGCGTGCCTCCTCGAACTCGCCGCGCATGGCGAGCAGGACGGCCATCGGGCAGGCGACGGTGGCCCGTCCGACCAGGCGCCCCGCCAGGTGGTCGCCGCGGAACCCGCGGCAACTACGCAGCGCGGAGCCGACCGGTTCGGGACCCAGCCAGAGCGAGACGGCGAGGGCTCCGAGGATGCCCGCGCGCTCCAGTTCGGCACCGGCCCGCACCGATTCGTGCAGGGCGCGCTCCAGGTGGGCCGCGGCCTCCCGGTGGCGGCTGCGGCTCTGGCTCTCCTGGCCCATGGCGAGGAAGGCGCGGGCGAGGCCGAGCGCGTCGTCGGCCTCGGTGAAGACAGGGACGGCGTCGCGCGCGGCGTCGCGGAGCGTCCCGAAACCGTCCTCCCCCGGTTCCAGGTAGCCCAGTTGGAGCCGGACCCTGGCCCCGGTGCGCGCGTCACCGGCGTCGGCCGCGTCGCCGAGCAGTCTGCGCATCTCGGCGACGGCCTCCTCCGCGTCCCCCGCGGCGAGCCTGGCCTCGGCGAGCGCGGTGCGCAGCGCGAGGGCGTCCCGCGAGCGGTCCCCGGTCAGCGCGAGGGCGCGGCGCAGGAGGCCGACCGCCCAGTTGATGTCGCCGTGCGCCAGCGCGTCGGTGCCCGCTCTGCCGAGGTGGTCGGCGGCCGCGCGGGCGGTGCGGCGCACCTCGGGGTCGCCGGGGTCGAGTTCGGCGCGCAGGCGCGAGGACTGTTCGAGGTGGGTGCCGATGGTGTGGTGGTCGTCGGGGCCCGCGCGGCGCACGTGCTCGGCGTAGCTCTCGTGGCCGCGGGCGCGCAGGAGTTTGGACATGCCGGTGTAGACCTCGTCGCGGATGAGCTGGCTGACCAGGCGCCAGCGGGGTTCGCCCGCCGTGCCGGGGTCGGCGGCCTCCAGGAAGCGGCGCCTGGCCAGGTCGCGTACGACGGGGTCGGCGGCGGGGTCGTCGGGTTCGGCGAGCGCCGCGAGGTCGGCCGAGGCGAATTCGGCGCCGATCACGGACGCCCTTTCCAGGACGGCCCGTTCCTCGGGGGCGAGGCGGTCGAGGCGGGCCGCGACGATGGCGCGCACCGACAGGGGTACGTCGTCGGGGTCGGCGCCCTCGGCGACCATCTCCATGATCTGCTCGACGAAGAGGGGATTGCCCTCGGAGCGGCTGATGAGTCGCCCCACGGCGCGCTCGGGCAGCGGCGAAGGCGCAGGTGAAGGCGGTGACGACGGCGACGGCGCGAAGTGCGCGACCACGTCCGCCTGTTCGGCCGCCGTGGGCCCGGTGCTCGCGCCGCTGAGCCGCATGACCAGTTCCCGGCAGTCGTCCCCGCCGAGCGGCGGCACCACGAGCGCGGTCGCGTTGAGCTTCCCGCTGCCCCAACTGCCGTGCTGTTCCAGGAGTTCCGGCCTGGCGAGACAGAGGACGAGCAGGGGCGCGCCCTGCACCCAGTCGGCGATGTGGTCGAGCGCGCCGAGCAGGTCCTCGTGCGCCCACTGGAGGTCGTCGATGACCAGGACCAGCGGCCGCTCGGCCGCCAGCGCGGTGCACAGCCGCTGCAGCGCCCAGCACGTCTCGTCGAAGGAGGTCCCCGAGCGGCCCGAACCCGCCAGGCGCGCCAGGGCGGTGGCGGCCGCCGCCGCGGGGCCCGTGGTGCCGAGGAGCTCGGCGAGGCGCTCGCGCGGCGCGTCGCCGAGCAGGCGCTTCAGGAGCTGGGCGAGCGGCGCGAGGGAGCCCTCGCTGCCGTAGGGCGGGCAGGCGGCGCAGGACACGGTGGCGCCCGCCTCGGCGGCGACGGCGGCGAAGGTCCTCGCCAGCCTGCTCTTGCCGACGCCCGGATCGCCGTACAGCGTGACCAGATGGCAGGTGCGGTCCCTGCCGACGCGGCCGAACGCCAGCTCCAGCTGGGCGAGTTCGTCCTGCCGGTCGACGAGGGCGACGCCCCTGCCGCGGGCGGCTCCGTGCCGGGGCGAGCCGACCGAGACGAGCCGCCAGGCGGGCACCGGGTCCCGTTTGCCCTTGACGGTCAGCGGCGGCACGGGGACGGTTTCGGCTGCCGGGGCGATCAGGCGGTGGGTGTCGGCGCCGACGAGGATCTGCCCGGTGGGCGCGTGCTGTTCCAGGCGCGCCGCCACGTTGACGACCTCGCCGGAGACGAGGGCGTGCCCGGCGTCCGAGTCGCCCGACGTGACCACCTCGCCGGTGTGGACGCCGATGCGTACGGCCACCGGCACGCCGTGGGCGCCGAGCGCGTCCTTCGCGAACGTCCGCACGGCGGCGAGGATGTCGAGGGCCGCGCGCGCGGCGCGCAGCGCGTCGTCCTCGCGGACCACGGGGATGCCGAACACGGCCATCACGGCGTCGCCGATGTACTTCTCCACGGTCCCGCCGTGCCGTTCCAGACAGTCGCTGAGTACGGCGTAGTAGCGCAGCATGACGTGGCGCAGCGCCTCGGCGTCCAGGCGTTCGCTGAGCGCGGTCGAACCGACCATGTCGCAGAAGACGATGGTGACGGTCTTGCGGCTCTGGGCGGTACGGTCGCGTGCCATGCGGCACCCCCTCGGACGGTCTCAGGACTCTTCGGCACCCCCTGTCCCGCTGCTCAGAACAGCACGCCGCCGATGATCGGCTCCATGCTGTGCGCCTCCACCTCGGGGGCGCGCGCCTGGATCCGGGACTGCACGTCGATCAGGGTCGCCACCTCCTCGTCGCTGAGGCAGGACAGTGCCTCGCGCTGTCCGTCGGGCAGTTGGTCGACGGGGAAGCCCGCGCCGCGCAGCAGGTCCAGGTTCCGTCCGCCCCGGTCGCTCTCCCCTCCCCGCTCGTGCCCCGGCTCCCCGGTGCTCCCGGCGTCGCCGTGCGCCCCTTCGAGGTCCTTGCTCACGTCACCGGCCACCTTCTCGCCCCTCCCGTAGATCCACACCACCACGCCGACGGCGCAGAGCACCGCTCCCGCCGTCCGGAAGACGAAGCCGACGCTGAACCATCCCGCGAGCAGCGCGCCCAGCGGCGGCGCCGCGAGCTGGAGCAGCACGGGGAAGGCGTTCGCGGTCGACGTCACGCGGCCGATGAGCTCCTGCGGCGTCTCCCTGTGCAGCACGTAGGGGAAGACGACCATGATCCCGGCCGCGGCGAAGCCCACGCCGAACGCGACGGCCGTCCAGAGCAGCGCGTGTCCGCCCGCCCCCACCGCGAGACCGATCCCGATGACTCCGACGAGCGCGCCGACCACGAGCTGCGCCGCCCCGAGCAGGACGAAGGGCCGCACCCGCGTGCCCCACTGGCTGATGGCCAGCGTGCCGAGCACGGCGCCGAGTCCGACGGCCGCCACCACGTACCCCAGGTCCTGTTCGCCCACGGCGAGTTCACGCATGGCGAGCGGCGACAGCGTGTCGAAGGCGAGGACCAGGAAGAGGGTGGCCGCCATGCTGCCGATCACGGCGATCAGCGCGGGCGTGCGCGCGATGAAGGCGACGCCCTCGACGGTCTCGGCCCACAGCTTGCCCCTGGCCGCGGGGGCCTCCGCCTCGTGCCCGGCGCCCGGCTCGCCGTCCGCCGCCGCTTCCTCGCGTGCGGAGCGCTTGGGCAGGCGTACCGCGCAGAGCAGCAGTCCGGACACCACGAAGGTCGCCGCGTCGGCCACGAACGCGGCGCGTACGCCCCACAGGGCGACGACGAGTCCGCTGAGCGCGGGGCCCGCGACCTTCGCCGCCTGGTTGGCGAAGACGGTCAGGGACATCGCGGAGAGCATGTCCCGCTCGGGCACCACCGAGCGCAGCGTGCTCTGGTACGCCGGGTTGAACAGGGCCGAGAAGGAGACCTTGAGCACCACGAGGGCGAGCAGCACGGGCAGCCCCGGCGCGGCGAGGAAGCCGAGCACGAGGGCGGCGCGCGCCACGTCGCAGCCGATCAGGACGGCCTTGCGGTCCCGCGTGCGGTCGGCGACCGCGCCCGCGACGGGGGCGAGCAGCACCAGCGGCACCGCGGTGGCCACGCTGACCGCGGCGAGCGCGCCCGCGCCCTGGTCCCAGACGTAGGTGACGAGCACGATCAGCGCGAGGTAGTCCAGCCAGTCGCCGACGCTGGAGACCACCTGGCTGGCGAAGAGCACGCGGAAGCGCCGGTGCCGCAGCGCCGCCGCCATCGCGGGCGGCCCGGTCACCACGGGGCTCCTTCGCTGCGGGTGTTCATCACCGGGCTCCTTCGCTGCCGAGGGGCGTCGCGGGGGCGTACGGCTGGACGAGCTCCTCGAAGACGCGCACCACCGACCTCACCGTGTGCAGCGCGGAGCGGACCACGGCCGTCGAGAGGCGCTCCCCCAGGGGGAGTTCGTCGAGGAGGCCGAGCAGTTCGGCGCCGTGCCCGACGTCGGCCGCCGCGTGCCGTGCCAGGGTGCGGAAGGCCGCGCGCGGGTGGCCCGTGCGGGCGCCGAGCACCTCGGCGACGTCGGGCCGTGGCGGGCTGCCCTCCAGGACCGCCTGGTAGCCGAGGAGGCAGACGGGGTGCTGCCGTCCGATCCAGAGGTAGGGGACCCCGCAGAGCCTGGCCACCGCGCCGGACGGGATCCGCCGCCAGACCCGGCCCGGGTCGTGGCCGAGGGCGGCGAGGTCCTCGCACACCCAGGTGTCGTGGCCCCTCTCCTCGGCGATGTGGTGCTCCCAGTAGGGGATCAGCGCCTCGGCCACCGGGTCGGCCCCGTGCCGGGCGAGCTCGGCGCAGCGGGCCCGCGCGACGGTCATCAGCGGGACGGAGGCGCGGATGATGTGGTGGGTCGTGACGAGGAACTCCGGGTAGATCCGATCGGGTTCGGGCACCTCCCAGACCCGGTCGAGGGTGGCGTGCAGTGACGGCATGAGCAGCCCGAGCGCGGCGTCGACCCGGGCGCCCGCGCCGCTCACGCGCGACCTGCCGGGGCGCCCAGGACGGCGAGGTCCCGGTAGGCGGCGACCGCGTGCCGGGCGAGGAAGCCGTCGGCGCCGCGTTCCTGGACGAGCCGGTTGATCTCACCCTCCAGCACGCGGGTGCCCGCGCGCGCCATGAAGGCGTCGGCGGCGGCCGAAGCGCCCGGCGCGGCCAGGGCGGACACGCACGTTCCGCAGTAACCGGCGCACCCGCGGCCGGAGTCGGCGCCGGGTGCGAGCGCGTCGGCGAGGTACTGCGGGCCGAACGCCCTGATGCCGCGCAGCAGCGGACGCTCGACGAGCGCCCGGCGCACCGCGGGCCAGCCGTCGTCGGCGACGTGCCCGAGACGGAGGTGGCCGGGGAAGCCGCCCGTGCCGCCCTGGGCGCTTCCCGCCCGGCCGTCGACGACGTTCTGGTTGCAGCAGGCGACCACGGTCCCGTCGAAGGCGACCACGGGCCAGGCGGCCATCGCGCACGGTGCGGCGGCGATTCGTCCCCGCCCCGCCGCCGGGGGCGCGTCGGCGACGCGGCTCGCGGACAGCCACTGCGCGGCCCGGCCCGCCGCCCGCACCCCGGCCACCAGGACCGGCACCCGGTCGTCGAAGGTACGGCGGACGTCGTCGGTGACGTCGGCGAGATACGGGTCGTCCGGGCCGAGGCCGGTGACCTGCACGCTCACGTCCTTGCCCGCGTCGAGCAGGTCGCGCAGCACGCCGAGGATCCGGGCGCGCGGCACCTGGGCCTCGTGGAAGACGTCGAGGCTCGCCGCCACGTGGTCGACGGCGGCGAGAGCGGCCGCGATGCCGGGCGCGATGCCACCGCGCCGGGCATCGCGGGCGAAGAACATGCCGGTCAGGAGCTGGGTGCGGGTGCCCGCGGCGCGGGCCAGGCGCGCGAGGTCCTGGACCAGGCGCGGCCTGAGCAGCGGCTCGCCGCCGGTCAGGAGCAGGAAGTCCGGCCGGTCATCGGGGGTGAAGGTCGCGGCGAAGCCGGTGAGGAGCGCCGCGTCGAGCTGTTCGGCGTCCGCCGTGGACGCGGTGGAGCAGTGCGCGCAGGAGAGCGGGCACCGCCGGGTGAGCGTCATCAGGAGGGCGGCCGCGGGCCTAGACCGCGCCGCGAGCAGCTCGACCAGATGCATGGGACCGCCTCCTCGCAGCGCCGGGGCCGTCCGCTCCGCGAACCGGCCGGACCTGACGTCCTGGCTCCCGAGCCTCGCCGAGTCGGCTTGTCCGCCGGTATGTACGTGGTTGTGGAACCCTTGTTCCGAGGCGTGTCAGAGCACCCCATCGGCATCGATAAGGGGACCAATTCGGGCAGCGGTACGAGGCGTTGACAGGTACGCACCCGTGCGCCGCGGGGAACCGCGCGGCGCGTTGAGGCACTCTTCTCCGTGTGTCGTACGCATCATCGCTTCCCCCACAGCGCCAGCCGTCCCCCGCCACCGGTCACATGATCGTGTGCGGCGGGGACAACGCCCTCGCCCACCGGCTCGCCGCCGAACTGCGCGGTGTCTACGGCGAGCAGGTGACGCTCGTCGTACCGCCCGCGGGGCGGGGCGAGCGGGCCCAGGCCACGGGGCGGGCCACCGCGCTGCTCGGGCGCATCACCGCTGCGGTCTCGCGCACCACGGGGAACGGCAACGGCAGCGCGCCGGGCGCAGGCGGCCAGGGGAACGGGGACGGCGAGGGTGGCGTGCCCCGGACCGTCGAAGCGGTCGAACTCACCGACGACGTCCTGGTCGACGCGGGCGTTCCGGGCGCCGCCGCGCTCGCGCTCATGCATGACGACGACGAGACCAACATCCGTACGGCGCTCGCCGCGCGGCGGCTCAACCCCTGTCTGCGCCTGGTGATCCGGCTCTACAACCGCAAGCTCGGGCAGCACCTGGAGGACCTGCTCGACCAGGCGGCCGCCGTCGCCGGTCTGGCCTCCGCCGCCTCCGGCGTCACCGTCCTGTCCGACGCCGACACCGCGGCGCCCGCGCTCGCGGCCACCGCCGTCGCGGGGACCAGCAAGGTCGTGTACGCCGACGGGCTGCTCCTTCGCGCCGTGGAACGCACGCCGCCCGCGATCGGCGCGGTGGCGCCGCGCGGCCTCGCGACCCTCGCCCTGCTCTCCTCGACCGCCAACGACCCGGCGGGCTCCGAGGGTTCGGACCGCGCGGGCGGCGAAGCGGGGCCGGTGCTGCTGCCCGACGACGACGCCGTGGCCGCGGCGCCGGGCCGTGGCGCGCTGGTCCTGGAGGCCGTGTCGTACTCCGGGAGCACGCCGCCGCCGGGGTTCCTCGCGGGACGCGGCGTACCGCTGCGCCAACTCTTCTCACGGCGCCTTCGCTGGTCGCTGGCCGGATTCGCCGCGGCGGTCCTCGGCATGGCGATCGCCTCGATCGTCACCACCGCGAACACCAGCCCGCTGCACGCGACGTACCTGACGCTCCTGGACCTCTTCTCGATCAACGACCCGGCGACCGAGGGGCCCGCCAGTCGGCAGATCCTCCAGCTCCTGGCCGGACTCGTCGGTCTGCTGCTCCTGCCGATCCTGTTCGCCGCCGTCCTCGAGACGCTCGGCACCTTCCGCACCGCCTCCTCGCTGCGCCGTCCGCCGCGCGGCCTCTCCGGACACGTCGTCCTGCTCGGGCTCGGCAAGATCGGCACCCGCGTCCTCGCCCGGCTGCGCGAGCTGGACATCCCCGTGGTGTGCGTGGAGGCCGATCCGGAAGCGCGCGGCGTCTCGCTGGCGCGGCGGCTGCGCGTGCCCACGGTGATCGGTGACGTGACGGAGGAGGGCGTCCTGGAGGCGGCCAAGATCCATCGCGCGCACGCCCTGCTCGCGCTCACCAGCGCGGACACCATCAACCTCGAGGCGGCCCTGTACGCGCGGGCGGTCAAGCCCGATCTGCGGGTGGCGCTGCGGCTGTACGACGACGAGTTCGCCACCGCCGTCTACCGCACCCTGCGGGCCGCGCACCCGGGCGCCCTCACCCGCAGCCGCAGCGTGTCCGCGCTCGCCGCGCCCGCGTTCGCCGGGGCGATGATGGGCCGCCAGATCCTCGGTGCGCTGCCCGTGGAGCGCTCGGTGCTGCTCTTCGCCGTGCTCGACGTCGAGCAGCAGCCGCGGCTCGCGGGCCGGACCGTCGCGGGGGTGTTCCGGCCCGGGGCGTGGCGGGTGGTCGCCCTGGAGCGCTCGTCGGGCCTGGAGTGGGAGCTCGATCCGGAGTACGAGCTGCGGCCGACCGACCGCGTCGTCCTGGCCGCCACCCGGCAGGGCCTGGCCGAACTCCTCGCCCGCAGGCCGCTGCCGACACCCTCCTGATCAGCTCTTCTCTTCCGGCGCCGGCAGGATCTGCCGCAGGTGCGGGTCGGGGTGGAAGTCCCTGCGCCACTCGCGCGGATAGCCGACGGACGCCTCGACGTGGCGCACGCCGTCGTGCCAGGTGGTGCGCGGGATGTGCAGATGGCCGTAGACGACGGCCTCGGCGTCGTACTTCAGGTGCCAGTCGGCGGTCAGTTCGGTGCCGCACCACAGGGCGAACTCGGGGTAGCGCAGGATCCGGGTGGGCTCGCGAAGGAGCGGCCAGTGGTTGATGAGGATGGTGGGCAGGCCGGGGGTGCGTCCGGCGAGCCGCTTCTCGGTGAGTTCGACGCGGGCCCGTGACCAGTCGTCCCGGGTCGCGAACGGGTCGGGGTGCAGGAAGTACTCGTCGGTGCAGACGACGCCCGCCTCGTGGGCGGCCTTGAGCGCCTGCTCCTTGGTGTGCGTGCCCTCGGGCCGGAAGGAGTAGTCGTAGAGCAGGAACAGCGGCGCCACCGTGACCGGTCCCCCGGCGCCGCGCCACACGGGATACGGGTCCTCGGGGGTGACCGCCCCCAACGACCGGCAGAGCTGGACGAGATGCTGGTAGCGCGCCTCGCCGCGCAACTGGACCGGATCGTCCTTGGGGGTCCACAGCTCGTGGTTGCCCGGCGACCACACCACCTTGGCGAACCGCTCGGTGAGCGTGCGCAGCGCCCATTCGATGTCGGCCATGCGCTCGGCCACGTCACCGGCGACTATCAGCCAGTCCTCGTCGGTTTCGGGCCGCAGGGACTCGACGTAGTCCCTGTTGTCCTGATAGGCCACGTGCAGGTCACTGATCGCGAGCAGCTTCGGGGTCTTGTCGGATGCCATCACTCCGTGAGGCTAACCGAGTTGATCCCGAAACCGGCGGCCGGACCCCGCCGCGCACCACCCGCCGCGACTCCGCGGCCCCGGCCGCCCGCCGGGACTCCGCCGCCCCGGCTCAGTGGTGCTCGCCCTCCCCCCGCTGGATCGCGAGGTACTCCTCCGGCGTCGCCTTCGGCACCTGCGCCTTGGGCCCGTACATGGCGCGGGCCAGACGGGCCCGCAGCCGGTCGGAGCGGCCGACCTTGCGGGCGACGCCGTTTGCGTCGACCAGGGGCCCTATCTCGTAGGGCCGGGGCTGCTCATGGGCGGTCAGCGTGTACAACTCGGCCTGCGAGAGCGCCTCGTGGACCTCGATGTACTCGCCGTGCGGCAGCCGTTTGATGGTGCCCGTCTCGCGGCCGTGCAGCACCTTGTCCCGGTCCCTGCGCTGGAGTCCGAGGCAGATCCGGTGGGTCACGAAGAACGCGATGACCGGGACGACGAAGAAGCCGATCCGTACGAACCAGGTGATGGCGTTGATGGAGAGGTGGAAGTGGGTCGCCCACAGGTCGTTGCCGCCGCCGACCATCAGCACGGCGAACACCCCGAGCCAGGCGACGCCGAGCCCGGTGCGCACCGGTGCGTTGCGCGGCCGGTCCGCGATGTGGTGCTCCCGCTTGTCGCCCTTGACCCAGGACTCGATGAAGGGATAGACGCCGATCGCGAGCAGGATCAGCGGGAAGAGGGTGAAGGGGATGAAGACGCCCAGTTCGAGGGTGTGGCCCCAGGCGTTGATCTCCCAGCTCGGCATCACCCGGATCAGCCCCTCGGAGAAGCCGAGGTACCAGTCGGGTTGAGCGCCGGTGGAGACCAGGTCGGGCCGGTAGGGGCCGATCGCCCAGACCGGGTTGATGGAGGCGACCGCGCCCATGATCGCGAGCACGCCGAAGACGAGGAAGAAGAAGCCGCCCGCCTTGGCGATGTAGATGGGCAGGAACGGCGCACCGACCACGTTCTTCTCGGTTCTGCCGGGCCCGGCGAACTGGGTGTGCTTGTGGTAGAAGACCAGGATCAGGTGCGCGACGACGAGCCCGAGCATGATGCCGGGCAGCAGCAGGATGTGGATCGGATAGAGCCGCGCGATGATGTCGTTCCCCGGGAACTCCCCGCCGAACAGGAAGAAGGAGAGGTACGTCCCGATGACGGGGACGGAGAGGATGGCGCCCTGCGCGAAGCGGATGCCGGTGCCGGAGAGCATGTCGTCGGGGAGCGAGTAGCCGGTGAGGCCGGTGATGATGCCGAGGAACAGCAGCGTCCAGCCGAAGAGCCAGTTGATCTCGCGCGGCTTGCGGAAGGCCCCGGTGAAGAACACCCGCATCATGTGCACGAGCATCGCGGCGACGAAGACGACCGCGGCCCAGTGGTGGATCTGCCGGATGAGCAGCCCGCCGCGCACCTCCATGCTGATGTCGACGGTGGACTCGTACGCCCGGGAGACGAGCAGGCCCTTGAGCGGCACATAGGGCCCGTCGTACGTCACTTCGGCCATGCTCGGCTCGAAGAAGAGAGTCAGATAGGTCCCGGTGAGGATGAGGATCAGGAAGCTGTAGAGGCAGATCTCCCCGAACATGAACGACCAGTGGTCGGGGAAGATCTTGCGCATCTGGCTCTTGGCGAGGGCGTTGATGCCGAGCCGCCCGTCCGCCCAGTCGGCGACCCGCTCGCCTCTGCCGGGCTCGACCGGCCGCGCGGGTGGTCCAGGTGCCCCGGTGCGCTCGATGCGTCCGCTCATGCGACTCCCTTTCAGGCGGCTACCAGCGTAGGTCGCATGTATGACGTATCCAACAGGCCCGGATGTGACAACTGGCCATGCGGTGAACCGAGTTCAGGTCAGGGAGACCTTTCGGCCGTACGTGAGGAGCAGCAGGTCCTGCGCGGAGCCGTGCAGGGGCGTGCCGGTGCCGTAGGACCAGTCGAGGTCGTCGGCGTGCAGGGCGACGCCCGTGACGTCGGCGCCGAAGAACTTGAGGGTCTTGGGCGTGACCTGGTCCAGGAGGACGCGGACGCGGTCGAGGGGGACCTTGCGGTCCAGGCCGAGCGCGGCGGTCACGTCGAGCCCGTGCACCACGTCGTGGCCGAGCGCGTTCACGTAGCCGCCGACCGGGGGCGTCCAGGGGTGGTGGGCGTTGTCCCTGATCAGGGCGGCGAGTTCGGCGGTCGTGAACGCCGCGGCGTCCGCGCGGGCGCGGCGGTCGGTCATGCGGTGCAGGCTGCCGCGCGCCTTGACGAGCTCGGCGAGGACGCCGGGCAGGGAGTAACGGAAGCCCAGGGACATGTGGGCCACGACCTCGCGCACGCGCCAGCCCGCGCAGAGCGAGGGCGCCTCCCACTGATCGGCGCGCAGTCCGTCGAAGAGATCGGCGAGTTCCTTGCGTTCGGCGGCGATCGCGGCCCTGACTTCGGTGTCGTCGTTACCCATGCGTCCAGGCTGATCAAGGTCCGGCGATAAGTCCAAGAGTCTTCTGTGCTCGCCACTAGCATCATCGGTTATGGAACTTCGGCAGTTGCGGTACTTCGTCGCCGTGGTGGAGGAGGCCAACTTCACCCGTGCCGCCGCCCGGCTGCATCTGGCGCAGCCCGGAGTGAGCGCGCAGGTACGGCAGTTGGAACGGGAGCTGGGCCACCGCCTCCTCGACCGCTCGGGCCGCGAGGTGACGCCCACCGAGGTGGGCAGGGCGCTGCTGCCGTACGCGCGGGCCGCGCTCGCCGCCGTCGAGGGGGCGCGGCGGACGGCCGAGGAGTTCACGGGGCTGCTGCGCGGCCAGGTCACGCTCGGTCTCGTGTCGGGCGCCGCCATCCACGAGTTCGACGTGGTGTCGGTGCTCGCCGACTTCCACGACGCGCATCCCCAGGTCGAGATCTCCCTCACCGAGGACTCCTCCGAGCGGATGCTGACCGCGCTGCGCGGGGGCGAGCTGGACATGGCGCTCCTCGGCGTCGGCGCGGAGGAGCCGCCGCCCGGCATCTGTCTGCACATCGTGATCGACGAGCCGCTGGTCGCCGTCATGGCGCCCGACGATCCGCTCCTCGCGCCCGCCGACCGTACGGACGTGCCCCTGGCCGAGCTGGCGGAGCGCCCGCTGATCAGCCTGCCGCGCGGCACCGGTGTGCGCGGCGTCCTCGACCGGGCCTGCGCGGAAGCCGGGTTCAGGCCCCGGATCGCCTTCGAGGCGGCGGCTCCCGAGGTCCTGGTGCGGCTCGCGGAGCGTGGTCTCGGCGTGGCCGTGCTGCCCGGGATCTCCGACGCGGAGGCCGCGGCGTTCGGCCTGCGGTCGCTGGAGATCACGGATCCTCGTTCGCGCGGCAGGATCGCGCTGGCCCGGCGGACGGACGGGCCCGCGACCCCGGCGGCCCGCGCCCTGCTCGACAGGCTGCGCGAGAAGCTCACCCCGGCGGCGTCAACCGGTGGAGCCTGAGCGCGAGTTGGATCTCCAGGGTGCGGGCAGGGGTGTTCCAGTCGTCGCCGAGGAGCCGCGCGACCCGCTCCAGGCGCTGCACCACCGTGTTCACGTGGACGTGCAGCGCGGTCTTGGCCTTGGTCAGGCTGCGGTCCTTGCCGAAGTACGCCTCCAGGGTGCGGACGAGGTCGGTGCCGCGTTCGGCGTCGTAGTCGATGAGGGGGCCGAGGGTCGCCCTGACGTAGCCGCCCAGATCGGCCTGTTCGCCGATGAGCAGGCCGACGAAGCCGAGGTCGGCGAGGGCCGCGCCGCGCCCGGTGTGGCCGAGGGCACGCAGCGCGGACAGGCAGCGCAGGGCCTCTGCGTGCGCGGCGGGCAGCCCTTCGGGGCCCGTGACCGGTCCCGCCGCGCCGACGGTGACCGGGGCACCGACGGCCTGGCCGAGGTCGGCGGCGAGCGGGTGGACGGCCGCGCCCGGGCTCTGCGCGGGCGTCACGAGCACCACGTCGTCGTGGTGCGCCCCGGCGAGCCCGCTGTGCGCGCGGGCCGTGCGGTGCGCGGCGGCGAGCAGCCGCCGCCGTGGCACGCTCTCGCTGTGCGCGACGAACACCGCGAGCGGCCCCTCCAGGCGTACGCCGAGTCGGCGGGCCCGGCCCGCGAAGCCCGAGGGGTCGCCGGTGGTGGACAGCAGGTCGCCGAGGAGTTCGCCGCGCACCCGGTCCTCGGTCTCGGCCACCGACCGGCGCAGCAGGAGCAGGAGCGCGGTCACGACGCTCGCGCGCTCGAAGAGCCGCCGGTCGGACTCGGCGAGTTCGGCCCGCCCCGTCAGGGCGATGCTGCCGAGGAGTTCGGGGCCCGCGAGCACCGCGCACACCCAGGTGCCGTCCTGCGGGACCGCGCGGCCGCTGGCCCGTGACGCGGCGACGGCCTGGGCGGGCGGGGCGAGCGGACCGGACGCGGTGCGGGCCAGCTCCACGCCGTCCGCGTCGTGGATGAGGGCGCCGCCGTCGAGCAGGGCGGCGATGCCGTCGGCCACGTCGCCCGCGCCGCCGCCGCGCAGCACGAGGTCGGTGAGCTGGTCGTGGGCCTGCTCGGCGCGGCGCATGGCGCTGCTGTGCGCGCGGATCGTCTCGTTGGCGGCGTTGAGGTCGACGAGCGCGGCGCGGGTCTCTTCGAGCAGCCTGGCCCCGTCGATGGCGATGGCGGCGTGGTCGGCGAGCGAGGAGAGCAGCACGATCTCCTCCGTCGCGAACTCGCGGGCCGCGCGGTCGGCGGCGTAGAGCACCCCGATGACGCGCGCGCCGAGCCGCAGCGGCACGCCGAGGATCGCCCGCAGCCCCTCCTGGAGGACGGCGCCGTCGATGGCGTCGGTGTGGTGGAAGCGGGGGTCCTGCTGGTAGTCGCCGGTGACGTAGGGGCGGGCGGTCTGCGCGACGAGACCGCCGAGCCCCTCCCCCATGCCGAGCCGCAGCTGCTGGAAGGCGGCGGCGACACTGCCGTCGGTCACCCGCATGTAGGTGTCGCCCGCGCTCTCGTCGTTGAGCGAGAGGTACGTGACGTCGGTGCCGAGCAGCAGTTTCGCGCGGCGCACGATGGCGCGGAGCACGGCGTCCGGGTCGCGCAGCGCCGCCAGGTCGCTCGCGGTGTCGAAGAGCGCGGTGAGTTCGGCCTCACGGCGGCGGTGCGCGCCCAGGGTGCGGTGGACGCGCAGCGCCACGTCGGTGGCCTCGCCGAGCGCGGCGAGCTCTGAGGGGGTGGCACCGGCCTCGCGGGCGCGGGCCGCGGGGCGCGCGAACTCCTCGGCGGGCGCGCCCCGGTCCAGCAGGTCGAGCAGCGCGCGCAGGCCGGCCGGGGGTTCGGCGTGGTCCGTGCCTCGGGTGGTGGGGAGCATGGAGCGATCGTCTCCCGGCCGGGTGGCCTCGGTCGATGGGGCGGTGCCGGTCAGCCGCCGAGCGGCACGGAACCCTGCCGTTCGACCGAGGAGCCGGTGTCGGCTCCCCTCGCACCGGCTCCGTCCACGGCCTCGTCCCTGGACAGGTCGCGGCCCCTGGTCTCCCTGGCGAACCGCACGGTCACGGCGGTGACGAGGGCCGCGCAGGACATGTAGAGGGCGACGGGCAGCGCCGACTCGTAGTCCTTGAGCAGTTCCACGGCGATGATCGGCGCGAGGGCGCCGCCGACGATGGACGCCAGCTGGGAGCCCATCGAGGCGCCGGAGTAGCGCACCTTGGTGTCGAAGAGCTCGGAGATGAACGCGGCCTGCGGCCCGTACATCGCGCCGTGGAAGAGCAGTCCGACGGTGACCGCCAGCGTGATGACGGGGAAGGAACGGGAGTCGAGCAGCGCGAAGAAGGCGAAGGCCCAGCCCGCCATGCCGAGCGCGCCGATCAGCATCACCGGGCGGCGCCCGACGCGGTCGGAGAGGGCGCCCCACAGCGGGATGGTGACGAAGTGGAACGCGGAGCCGATGAGCACCGCGTTCAGGGCGTCGCTCTTGGGGAGTTCGAGGTGGACGGTGACGTAGACCAGGACGAAGGCCGTGAGGATGTAGTACGAGATGTTCTCGCCGAAGCGGGTGCCGATCGCGGTGAGCACCTCGCGCCAGCTCCTGCGGAACACCTCGACCACGGGCGGCTTCTCCTCGGCGCCCTCGGCGGCGGCCGCCTCGGCCTTGCGCTGCGCCGCCAGGAAGACCGGTGACTCGGTGACCGAGACGCGGATCCACAGGCCGATCATCACGAGCACCCCGGACAGCAGGAACGGCACGCGCCACCCCCAGGCGAGGAACGCCTCGTCCGACTGGACGGCGGCGAGCAGCGCCAGCACGCCGGTGGCGAGCAGGTTCCCGCCCGGTGCGCCCGCCTGCGGCCAGGAGGCCCAGAACCCCCGGCTCTTGTCGCCGCCGTGCTCGGAGACGAGCAGCACGGCGCCGCCCCACTCCCCGCCGAGCGCGAAGCCCTGTACGAGCCGCAACACGGTGAGCAGGACGGGAGCGCCGACGCCGATGCTCGCGTGGGTGGGGAGGAGTCCCATCGCGAACGTGGCGCCACCCATCATCAGGAGGCTGATGACGAGCAGCCTCTTGCGCCCCACGCGGTCGCCGAAGTGCCCGAAGACGACTCCGCCGAGCGGCCGGGCCGCGAAGCCCACGGCGTAGGTGAGGAAGGACAGGAGGGTGCCGACGAGGGGGTCGCTCGACGGGAAGAACAGCGTGTTGAAGACGAGTGCGGCGGCCGAGCCGTAGAGGAAGAAGTCGTACCACTCGATGGTGGTGCCGACGAGGCTCGCGGCGACGATCCTGACGAGGGCGCGCGGCGGTTGGGCGGTGGTGGCCATGTGCACCACTTCCGGATGGTGGTGGGCGGGGACGTTCCGATGTCGCCACACGGTAGGAAGCCGCAGGTCGACGTCACATGTGCCGGTGCACCACAGTTGCCGCTCGGGGCATGGTGGCCGCGCCCATGCCGATGGTTCCGGGGCGGGGTTCGCGAGCGTTCAACTCTTTGTCCAAGTACGCGTAGAGGCACGCACCTGGCGCAACTTGTGACACGGCGTTATCACTTGATCCACATTCGTCTGACATCTTCAAGATCAAGAGGGCCGCATGACCTGCGGCCCTGCCGTAGAGGGGAACGTGAACAAGTCACCCATGAGGACAACACCCAAGAGACCCAAGGGACTTCGCACAGCGGGCATACCCAGCGCGGCCGGTGGTGTCGCCCTGCTCGGCGTCTCCGCGCTGCTCGCCCTCGCCGTGCCGGTCGCCCACGCCGCCGACCCCGGCGGCCCTGACCCCGTGCCCGAGCTGATACCCGGCCTGCACACCGCGACGCCCGCCCTGGTGGACGGGATCGAGGAGCCCGCGCAGGACTCGGGCCCCGCGGCCGCCGCCGCGAAGAAGCACCTCGAGGAGAAGAAGAGCCGCTACCGCATAGCCGACCCCCGGCGGGACCTGACCGCGGGGAAGACGGTGCGCGGGCGGACCGGCGAGGCCGTGCGCTTCCAGCAGAAGCACAAGGGCATACCGGTGCTCGGCGGCCAGTACCTGGTGCGCCTTGCGGAGAAGGGCGGCGACCGGGTCGTCACCGGCACCTCCGGCAAGTACTTCACGGGGCTCACGGTGGGGGCCGGGGCCGAGGTCTCCGAGAGGACCGCCGTCGAGCGGGCCACCGCGGCCGCCCTCTCGGGCCTCTCCGAGGGCGGGGCGGGTCAGTGGTCCAAGCTGAGCGGCCCCGCCGCGAAGAAGCCCGCGGAAGGCGCCAAGAAGCAGCGGGGCAAGAAGAGTTCACTCAGCGGGAAGTCCCACGGCCTCGTCGTCCTACCGCAGGGCAAGGGCGTCCTGACGTACCACGTCACGGTGACCGGCGAGGACCCCACGACCGGGGCGCCGGTCAAGCAGGAGATCTACGTCGACGCGAACGCCGGTTTCCCGGTGCTCAGTTACTCCGGGATCCAGGCCCTCGACGACGCCCCGGCCGGACACCCCGGCACCAAGGGCTCGGGCGTGAAGCTCGACGGGAGCAAGGTCGCCCTCGACGTCACCAAGGACGCGCGGACCGGGGCGTACGGCCTGATCGACCAGCGCCGCCAGTGGGGCGGCAGCAAGAACCCCATCACCACATACGACGCGCGCGACGTGGACGCCAACGACGCCTCGGGCAAGTGGCCTTCGGGCCTCAAGGACGTCACGTCGCCGACGCCCGAGTTCGGCAAGGACGCCACCGAGGCGGGCGCGGTCGACGCGCACTGGGCGGCCGGGCAGGTCTACGACTACTACAAGGCCAAGCACGGCAGGGACAGCCTGGACGACAAGGGCATGGCCATCAACTCCCTGGTGGGCGTGACGGATCAGGGACAGCCGTTCGTCAACGCCTTCTGGGACGGCCAGAAGATGGTCTACGGAGGCGGCGACGAGGAGAACAAGGTCTTCTCCGCCGACCTGGACGTGGTCGGCCACGAGATGACCCACGGCGTCGTCGAGCACACCGCGGGCCTGGTCTACACCGGCCAGTCGGGCGCCCTGAACGAGGCCGTCGCCGACTACTTCGGCAACGCGATCGACGTCACCGCCACCGGCAACGAGGACTCCCCCGAGGCATCCCTGATCGGCGAGGACCTGTGCCGTACCCAGGGGCCGAAGGACTGCGCGATGCGCGACCTCAACGACGGCCGCACCACCGCCAAGGACTTCCTCGGCGTCACCTACGCCACCGACAGCGGCGGCGTGCACCTCAACTCCACCATCTTCTCGGGGGCGTTGTGGGACATCCGTGAGGACCTCGGCGGCAAGCGCGCCGACCGGATCGTCTACAAGGCGCTCACCGAGTACCTCACCCCGCTCGACGGCTTCACCGAGGCCCGCAACGCGGTCGTCGCCGCCGCCAAGGACCTCGGCGTCAAGGGCGCCGACCTGCGCTCGGTCACCCGGGCCTTCGACGCGCACGGCATCGTGAAGGGCTGGGAGAAGGCGATCGGCGCCGACTCCGACAAGCTCCTGGGCGACCTCAACATCAAGCGGACGGGCGCGGGCGCGGGCGGTGGCTGGTGGGCCACCTCCAAGTCCGACGAGGAGGGCGGCGAGCCGTACTCCGTCTACGCGGGCCGCACCGACGGCAAGGGCACCCCGAAGCTGCTCAGCCCCAACGACGGGCGCTTCCACGTCTATCCGGACACCGACGGCAAGACGGTGGCCTGGGTCGCGTACGGCGCGGACAGCGTGGACGTCCTCTCACGCCCGCTCAAGGGCGGTCCCGTCAAGAAGCTCTGGTCGGCGGGGACGACGGTCGGCAACGTCAAGGTCTCCGGTGACACCGTCGCCTGGCAGGAGTCGAGCCCCTTCGGGCAGCAGCGCGTCGCCTACATCAAGCCCGGCGAGCGCGAGCCGCACTTCGTGGACGGCGGCCGCTACGAGGTGGCCACCGCGCTGCCGACACTGAGCGGCGCCAAGCTCGGGTACGCCAAGGTGTACACCGACAAGGACGGCATCCAGCAGGTCTCGACCGAGATCACGGACGTGCGCACCGGCAAGCAGACGCTGGTCCCCGCCAAGGAGAGCCGCCTCGGCATCTCCACGCCGACGATCAACGGGAAGTACCTGTACTGGCTGGTCGACGACATCGCCGACGACAACCGGCAGGGCCTTCGCCGCGCGAAGTTGGACGGCACGGGCCTGACCGACGTCATCCCCGAGGACGGCGACGACTCCTACTTCTGGGGCGTGGACGCCTCCGACAGTGCGCTGACGCTGACCCAGTGGAAGCCCGAGCAGGGCTGGAGCAACAGCAACCTCACCAAGCTCGTCCAGACCGACCTGGACGGCAAGGGCCGGGGGCGCGTGTCCTGCAACCGCGGTGAGCAGAGCTACGGCGCCGCCGACACCGGCACGCGCGTGGTGTGGATCGACGGCACGACGGGCCACACCGACCTGGTGACCCGGGCCCGCCCCGCGGGCACCTGCTGAACCGACGCGTGAGCGTCAGGGCCTGGGCAGCACGCACACGCTGTCCAGGCCCAACACGTGGTTGAGCCTGCCGAACGCCAGCCACGAGCCGACGCACATGCTCAGCTCCACGATCTCGCGCTGGCTGTAGCGCGCGGTCATCCGCTGCCAGAACTCCTCGTCGAGGCCGTGGTGGTCCAGGGTGTAGCGCTCCGCGTACTCCGCGGCGAGCCGGGTGCGCTCGTCGAAGGCGTCGGTGGTGCGCCACCCGGTCACCGCGTCCGCGAACTCCTCCTCGACCTTCTCGCCGTCGCGTTCGGTGCGCCAGTCCAGGCAGAAGGCGCAGCCGTTGAGCTGCGCGACCCGCAGCCGGGCCGCCTCGAACTCGCGCAGGCCGAGCGTGGTGTGCTCGTACACCGCGAGCGAGAAGTTGGACGCGGCGATCCCGATGCCGGGGACCATCTCGCCCCACACGTATCCGATGGGTTCCTTGCCGTCGGGGATGTCGATGTGCATGGCCGCGTTCATGGCTGCTTCCTTCCGAGTCGGCCCGCCGCGGGGCGCAGCGGGACGTCGAGCGCGTCATAGAGGCCGGGTTCGTGCTCCACGAGCCAGTCGATGGCGTTGACGAGGCGTCCCGCCGCGGTGGCGTTGCCGCCCGCCGAGCGGTTCTCGCCCTCGTCGGTGGCCTCGACGGTGACCTCGATGCGCGGGCGGCCCTCGACGATCACGCGGTGCGCGCCGTCTCCGCCGTCGGGCGGGGCGGGCCAGTCGGGGGCGCAGGACGGGTGGATGCGGGTGATGTGCTCGATGACGATGCGGGGTTCGCCCCCGACGATGCCCCGCACCTCGAACCGCACCGCGCCCTGCGTCCCCGCGGCGAACTCGCCCATGGTCCTGGTCGCCACGGTGGCGTCGAGGGCACGGCGCTCCAACGTCTCGCGGATCTCGTCGAGTTCGGCGCCGAGCGCCCTGGCCATCAGCCGGATCTGCCCGCCCCACACCATGGTCGGCACGCTCGGGGCGAGCATCAGCGGTTCGTACTCCATCGGGTGGCCCATGCCGATCAGATGGCGGACCGAGTCCTCCTGGTCGTACGTGGAGTAGTCGAAGATCTCCTGGCAGCGGATGGCGTCGACGGTGGAGCCGAGCCCACTGACCAGGAGCGGCAGCACGTCGTTGCCCCAGCCGGGGTCCACGCCGGAGACGAACAGCGACCCGCCGCCGGACGCGACGGCGGCGAGCACCGGATCCCTGAACTCGGCGGGCGCGCCCCGCCGTTCGTAGAGCGGGTACAGCGCGGGCGTCACCACCACCGCCCCCGCCCCGACCGCCCTGACGACATCGGCGAGCGCCTCGTCCGGGCGGATGTCACCGGACGCCGCGTACACCACGGCGCCCGGCCCCGCCGCGAGCACCGCGTCGACATCATCGGTCGCCGCGACGCCCAACTGACTCTCCAGACCGGCGAGTTCACCCGCGTCACGGCCGACCTTTCCGGGGCTGTGCACCAGGACCGCCGCGAGTTCGAGCGACGGATGCGCCTCGACGGCACGAATGGCCGCACGGCCCACGTTGCCCGTTCCCCACACCACCGTGGAAATCATGCGCGGAGGGTAGCGGGGGGATCTTCGGGTTGACAGAGCCGGTGCGCGAGCGGATCGACGGAGTTCCCGCGATGCCGTGAGCGTGCCAACTCATGGCCGGATACGTACCGTTCGACCGCTCTCCCAAGTCCTGCCCCGCCGGTACGCTGAAGTCATGCTCCTGGGGCGCTCCGCGGAATGCGCACGTCTTCTTGCCCTCATCGACAAGGCACGCGGGGGCGAGAGCGGCGCGCTGGTCATCCGCGGTGAGGCGGGCATCGGCAAGACCAGTCTCGTCTCGTACGTCGCGGACACCGCCGACGACCTGCTGCGGATCGGCACCCGCGGCGTCGAGGTCGAGTCGGACCTGCCCTACGTGGGCCTCGCCGATCTGCTCAGGCCCGTACTGCACTTCCTCGACCGGATACCGGAGCGTCAGGTCGCCGCGCTCACCGGCGCCCTCGCGCTCGGGCCCGCGGAGGCGCAGGACCGGTTCGCGGTGGCCGCGGGCACCCTCAGTCTGCTCGGGGTCCTCGCCGACGAGGGACCCGTGCTCGTCACCGTCGACGACGCGCACTGGCTCGACCCGTACTCACTGGACGCGCTCGCCTTCGCCACCCGCAGGCTCAGCCGCGAAGGTGTCGTCGTCCTGTTCACCACCCGCGACGCCCCGGAGGAGACGGCCTCGCGGCTCGCCTCGATCGAGACGCTGACGCTCGGCGGCCTCGACCCGGACTCGGCGCACCGGCTGATCGCGGAGGAGGGCACCGCCGAGCTGACCGAGCGGGAGACGGCCCGGCTGCTCGCCGAGGCGCGGGGCAACCCCCTGGCGCTCATCGAACTGCCGGCGCTGCTGGCGGGCAGCGACTCCGAGGGCGAGGGAGAGGACTCCGGGGCACCGCTGCCCATCGGCGAGCTGCTCGCCCACACCTTCGGCAGCGCGGTCGCCCGGCTGCCGTCGGAGGCGCAGGACGCGATGCTGCTGCTCGCGGTCCTCGGCACCCGGCCGCTCGCGGGCACCGAGGCGGCGCTGCGGGCGCACGGGCTCAGCTACGAATCGCTCGAGGCGGCGGAGGCGGCGGGCCTGGTCGTCGAGGAGCGGGACGGGTACGCCTTCCGGCACCCCCTTGTCCGCTCCGCCGTCTACCACGGGGCGACGCCGGTGCGCAGGCGGCGGGCCCACCACGCCGTGGCCCGCTCGCTCCAGGGCGCGACCGCACCCGCTCTCGAGCAGTACGCCTGGCACCTGGCCGCATCGGGCGCCGAGCCGGACGAACACGTCGCCTCGCTCCTGGAGAACGCGGCGTCCGGCGCCCCGGAGACCCTCACCTACCCCCTCGCGTCCCGGTTGTACGAGCGGGCCGCGCGGTTCACCCCCGCGGGCCAGCGCAAGGCGGAGCGGCTCCTCGACGCCGCGCGCGCCTCGCAGGCCGCGGGCTCCCTCAACGAGGCGGCGGCGATCCTGGACCGCGCCCTGGAACACGCCGAGCAGCTCGGCACCCGGCTCGACATCCGCCAGCTCCGCTGCTACCTGGACGTCCAGCGGGGCCAGCCGACGCGTTCGCGAGAACTGCTCAGGTCGGCGGTCGACGAGGCCGAGAAGGTCGACCCCGCGCTCGCCGCGGTCATGCTCGGCGGCATCGCCCTGACCGAACTCGCCGTCGGCGACCTCACCGCGGCCCGCCGCTCGTCGGCGGCGGCGATGGACATGGCGGGCTCCGCCCAGGCGGCGATGCTGCCGGTGCGGCTCCTGCACACCCTGGTGCTGCTGCTCGGCGGTGACGCGGACGCGGGCAGGGAGCTCCTGCGCGAGTTGGCCGAGCCGCTCGCCTCGCCCGATCCCGCGTTCCCCTACCCGCTCTCCGGGGTGGGCGGCCTGTGCCATCTGGCGGCGGAGGAACTCGACGAGGCACACGGCCTCCTCGACCGCGCCGCGTACACGGCGCGCGGTTCCAGCGCGGTGGGGCTGCTCTCCCATCTGCTGTGCACCCTGGCCGTGGTGGAGTTCTGGCGGGGCCGCTGGACGCCGTCGCTCGCCCACGCCGACGAGGCGGTCCGCCTCGCCGAGGCCACCGGGCGCCTCATCGAGGTGCCGCGCGGGCTCGCCGCGCTCGCCAGGACCGAGGCCGCGCTCAACCGCGAGGAGGACTGCAGGCGGCATGCCGCGCAGGCCGAGGAGTGGGCGCTCTCCACCGAGCTGCCCATGGACGCGGCCCGCGCGCGCGGCGCCCTCGGCCTGCTCGAACTGGGCCTCGGCCGCTTCGAGGAGGCCGTGCACTGCCTGGAGGACGTGCGCGCCTTCTCACGGGAGCACGGGCGCGGCGACGGCCTCTATCTGACCTGGGCGGCCGACCTGGCCGACGCGTACGTCCATCTGCACATGACCGCCGAGGCCCGCGAGGTCCTCGACGTCCTGGAGTACGAGGCGGGCCGGGGCCACCGCCCGGTGACCGCGGGCGCGGCGGCGCGCTGCCGAGGGCTGCTCGAACCGGGGGACCCGGAAGCCGCCTCGCGCCACATGGAGCGCTCCCTCGCGCTGCTCTCCGAGCGCCCTGTGCCCTTCGAGCGGGGCAGGACCGAGTTCGCGTGGGGCGAGCAGCTGCGCAGGCAGGGCAGGCGCAGCGAGGCGCGGCGCCTGCTCGAACGGGCGCTCGCCACCTTCGAGCGGCTCGGCGCGACCGGATGGGCGGCGCGGGTGGCCGCCGAACTGCACGCGGCGGGCGGCACCGAAGTGCGCCCGGAGCGGGCGCCGTTGGAGCGGCTGACCCCGCAGGAGCTCCAGGTGGCGTTGGTGGTCGGCCGGGGTCTGACCAATCACGAGGTCGCGGAGCGGCTCTTCCTCAGCGTGAAGACGGTGGAGTTCCACCTGAGCAACATCTATCGCAAGCTCGACGGGGTGCACCGCAGGGCGCAGCTCGTACGCCTGCTCGCCCAGGCCGCCGAGGTCCCGGTCTAGGCCCCCGACTGCCGACGCGGCCGCTCCTGCGGGGCACCCCCGCGCACGTCGGCAAGCAGCCCCGCCGCGCCGAACGCCTCGGCCGCGCCCGGCAGTTCGAGCACTCCGGCGTCCCGGAAGAGGCGGACGGAGTGGCGTGCGCTGGTGCGCAGCGCTGCCGTGCTCGCCGGGGAGCGGTAGCTGTCGGCGATGACGTCGCGCACCGCGTCGGGCCCGAGCCCCGCGACGGTCAGGGCGGCACCCACCGGCCGCAGGTCGGGCGAGAGGCTGGAGACGATCAGCTCGGGGAGGCAGCGGGCGGCGCGCCGTTGGAGCGAGGTCGGCAGGTCGTGCCAGAGCCGCTCGAAGAACCGGGAGAAGTACACGTGGTGGTGGCCCTCGTCCCTGGCGTGGTCGCGGACGATCTCCCGCACCACGGGCAGCACGTCCCGGTCCTTGGGCACCTCGTCGAGCACGGAGGTCACGAGCGTCTCGAAGACGACGACCTGGAGCAGCTGGGCGAGGACCGGCTCCCCGGCGAGGAGTTCGGCGCCGATGCCGTCGAGCTGGCGCAGGAACGGGTCGAAGGCGTACGGCAGCGGCGGGATGCCGGTGCCCGCGGCGATCTGCTCGACGACGTCGAGGCTGAACAGCGCGTGATAGCCCTCGTCGCAGTAGATGCGGTAGGCGTCGAGCCTGACCTGCGCGGGCAGGTCCAGGCCGGTGCGGCCGTCGGCGATGCGCTCGGTGGCGCGGTTGACCACGCGCGTCTCGAAGTGGGCGGTGAAGTTCAGGTAGTGGTAGAGGTGGCGGGCCAGGAGTTCCTGGCGGCGCCGCTCGGGCAGGGCGCGGACCAAGGGGTGGTCCCAGTAGGGCACCAGGTGGTGCGGGAAGAACCGGGCCGCTGGGTCCAGGGGCCCGGCGACGGTCCGGTGCGGGCCGCTGCGCACCCCCGACCGCTCGTACCAGTCGTGGTTGTCGTGGGACTCGTGGTGGGTCATCTCGTTCTCTGCACTCTCTGCGCTCTCTGCACTGGACTCTCTGCACTGGACTCTCTGCGGGGTCAGCGGGGCAGCGCCGTGCCGAGGCCCCGGTGGCGCGCGACGCGGAAGACCCGGTGGGCCAGCGCGATGTCCTCGACGGCGAGCCCGAAGGGGTTGACCACGATCAGCTCGTCGTCGCCGGTGCGCCCGGGGCGTGCCCCGGTGAGCACCTCGCCGAGGGTCGCGGCCTCGTCCTGCCGGACGCGGCCCGCGCGCAGCAACGTGCCGAGCAGGCGGTACGGGTCGTCGCGGATCAGGTCCCAGTCGTCGACGTAGAGGCGGTCCGCGCCGGTCAGCACGGACTCGGTGAAGTCGTCGAGCGAGACGTTCACCGCGAGCGCGCCGGGGGCCAGCCAGGAGCGCTCGACGTAGCCGCGCCGGGTGTGGGTGCAGGCGATCACCACGTCGGAGCCGAGCGCGGCCGTCCGCGCGTCGACGGCCGCGGTGACCTTGACGTCGTGCGCACCGAGGGCGGCGCCCATGTCCCGCTCGAACTGCGCGACGCGGCCGGGGACCGCGTCGTACACCCTGATCTCCTCGATGCCGGGCAGCCTGCGGGCCAGCATCAGCGCGTGCTCACGGGCGATGACGCCCGCGCCGTAGAGGGCCGCGGTGCGGGCGCCGGGACGGACCAGGTGACGGGCGGCGAGCACGGAGACGGCGGCGGTGCGCAGCGCGCTGATGTGGGCGCCCTCCATGACGCACAGCGGGCGTGCGGTCCTCGGGTCGAAGAGCACGGTCAGTCCGCTGGCGCGCGGCAGCCCCTGGGCCACGTTGGCCGGGTTGGCGTTGGTGATCTTCGTGCCCACGGCGGTGAGACCGCCGTACACCAGACCCGGCACGCCGGTGCTGCGGGCCTCGCCGCCGTCCGGCGGTGTCCAGTCGAGGCGGGCCTCGGGCGGCAGCACGGTCCGTTCACCGGCGTGCGCGACGAGCGTCTCGTGCATGCAGGCCAGCGGGTCGATCTCGGCGCAGGCCGCGCGCACTTCGGCGCCGGAGAGGTAGGTCAGGGTGTCGGCTGCGGGCAGGTGAACGGTGTGGTCGTCGTGAGCGGGCATGGTGGTCGGGTCCCCCGTTGTGGTGCGCGCCGCGCGAGTGCGGCGGCGTGGTGTGACATACGTGTGATCAGTGGTGTGAGGCGTGCTGGTCGGAGTGCTGGGCGGCGCCGACCGGCAGCCCGGTCCGGTGCCGAGCGGCCCGCCCCGTCAGACGAGTGCCACCGCGTCGAAGGCGAGCCCGGCCGCCTCGGCACGGGCGGCCGCCGCCCCCGTCGTGCCGGTGGCGAGGCCGTGCTCGCGGAGCCAGGCCCCGCTGTACAAGGTGTCCTCGTAGCGGTCGGCGCCGTCCGCGCAGAGGCAGACGACCCGTTCCGCTTCCGGCCGCTCGGTCAGATAACGGGCCGCCGCGGCGAGCACGGCGCCGGACGAGCCGCCGACGCCCACGCCGGTCTCCTCGCGCAGGAGCTGGCAGGCGGCCACCACCTCGGCGTCCGGCCCGTGGCCGCCGAGCGCCACGTAGCCGCGGACGTCCACGGCGACGACCCGGCACTCGGGGGCCGCCCTGCGCAGGTACTGGGCGACGCCCGCCAGGGTGCCGCCCGTGGAGACGGCCACGAAGACGGCGTCGGGCCGGCCGCTGCCGTGGCGCAGGATCTCGGGGCCCGTCTGTTCGCGGTGGACGCGCGGGTTGGCGGGGTTGCGGTACTGGTCGGGCCAGACGCAGCTGGGATCCGACGCGAGCAGCTCACGGACCCGGCGGAGCCTGGCCCGCAGGTATCCGCCGTGTGCGTCGGGCACGTCGACCCGTTCCACCGTCGCGGCCAGGGCCGCCATCTCGTCGAGGTTGCGCCGACTCGTCATCGGGTCGACGACGGCGACGAAAGGGTAGCCACGGCTCCGGCACACGTAGGCGAGCGCGGCGCCGAGGTTCCCCGAAGTGGATTCGACCACCGTACGGCCGGGGCCGAGCAGCCCGCGGTCCTCCATGTCCGCCACGAGCGCGTAGGCGGTCCGGTCCTTGACCGAGCCGCCGGGGTTGAACTGTTCGAGTTTCAGGCCCACTTCGCGCCACCGTCCGGCCACCCGCAGCCGTACGGGCACCAGCGGAGTGCGCCCGATCCTCGCGACGTCCCGCGCCCGAGCGGGGGTGCCTCCGGGCACCCCCGTCCCCCGCCCCAGCGACGGTCGTTCCCCCGTTACCGGGCGGCCCGTCCGTGCGTACACCCCCGTAGTACGTCCGGTCACCGGTGCTCTTCTCCCCCGTCATCGGTGTTTTCAGGTCCGCCGCGGCTCCGCGACCGTGGCTCCACCTTGGCCCCCTGCGGGCGCGGGGGCGACCGTGAAAACCCTGGGGTATCGGCCCGGGGTACCGCAGGGGCGCCGGGGAGGGCTAAGCCTCCTGTGGCGTGCGGGACGTGGCGTAGCGCACGGGGGCCCGCAGAGCCGGTGGTTCCGCCCTTCAACCACCGGGCCGGGGTGATCAACCCAGGGTTTTCCTCGGGCGGTCGGCCCCGCCCGTGCCGCAGGGCTCAGGCCGCCGTCCAGCCGCCGTCGACCGGCAGCGAGGCTCCGGTGAGGTAGCCGGTGTGCGGCCCGCAGAGCCAGACGGCGACGGCGGCGACCTCGTCGGGTTCGATGAGCCGTTTGACCGCCGAGCGGTCGAGGAGCACATCGGCGACGACGTCGGCCGGGTCGACGCCGTGCACGGCGGCCTGCGCGGCGATCTGCCCCTCGACCAACGGCGTACGCACATAGCCGGGGTTGACGCAGTTGCAGGTCACACCGTGCGGGGCGGCTTCGAGTGCGGCGACCTTGCTGAGCCCTTCCAGACCGTGCTTGGCGGCGACGTACGCGGACTTGAAGGGGCTGGCCCGCAGCCCGTGGACGCTGGAGATGTTCACCACCCGACCCCAGCCCTGCCGGTACATGTGCGGCAGACAGTGCCGCAGCAGCAGGAAGGGGGCGGTCACCATGAGGCGTTGGAGTTCCTCGAAGCGGGCGACGGGGAAGTCCTCGATGGGCGCGACGTGTTGGGCGCCCGCGCTGTTGACCAGGATGTCGACGTCGGCGGGCAGCCCGGGGACCGCTGCGGCGTCGGTGAGGTCCACGACGTGCGGCTCGCCGCCCACGGAGGCGGCCACCGCCTTGGCGGTCTCGGCGTCGACGTCGGCCACGTGGACCAGCGCGCCCGCGGCGGCGAACGCCTCGGCACAGGCCCGCCCGATGCCGCTGCCGCCACCGGTCACCAGCGCGGTACGCCCGGTGAGGTCCACGCCGTCCACCCGTGTGTGCCCGGCGGGTGCGGACGCGAGGCGGTCGGCGCGGGGTCCGTCTGCTCCGGTGTGTTCGCTCGTCATGGGCGGAACGCTAGAGAGGTCGTGGCGGGTCCTCCCATGGTCGCGGACACCACAGTGCGGGGCGTTCACATGTGGGTCGGACACGTGGGGGGCGGGCCTCGCCGGACTTCCTCACCTTGACTGTCAACCCAAGGTTGACAGTCACTCAACTGTCAACCTACGGTTGCCACATGACGGACTCCGAACGCACGACTCCGCAGCCTCCGATCCGCCTCGACGACCTCATCGACGCCATCAAGAAGGTCCACGTCGACGCCCTCGACCAGCTCTCCGACGCGGTCATCGCCGCCGACCACCTCGGTGACGTGGCCGACCACCTCATCGGCCACTTCGTGGACCAGGCCCGCCGCTCCGGCGCCTCCTGGACCGACATCGGCAAGAGCATGGGCGTCACCCGGCAGGCGGCCCAGAAGCGCTTCGTCCCCAAGAACCCGGGCGAGGCCCCCGACCTCGACCCCAGCCAGGGCTTCGGCCGCTTCACGCCGCGGGCCAGGTACGTCGTGATGGCCGCGCACAACGAGGCCAAGACCGCACACCACGACGAGATCCACACCGCGCATCTGGTCCTGGGCCTCCTCGGCGACCCGGAGAGCCTCGCCGCCAAGGCGATCGTCGCGCAGGGCGTCTCCCTCGACGACGTCCGCGGCGCGGCCCTGGAAGCGCTGCCCGCCACGGCCCACACGGTGCCCGAACTCGTTCCGTACGACGCGGGGGCGCGCAAGGTCCTGGAGCTCACGTTCCGCGAGGCCCTGCGCCTCGGCCACAACTACATCGGCACCGAGCATCTCCTGCTGGCCCTGGTCGAGTTCGAGGACGGCGCGGGCCCGCTCACCGGCCTCGGCCTCACCAAGGACGGCATCACGGCCTGGGTCACCGAGGCACTCGACGCGCTCGCCCCTGGCGGCGCTTCCGGCCCCGCCTCGGCCTAGAACCCGTCGGTCTCCATCCGCCACCCGGCCCCAGGGCCGGGTGGCACTGTCACATCCCGTCGCACTCGACGGGTTTCCGCCTCTTGACGGGCAACGGTATGACGCGCGACGGGCGTTCACCGCTTACACCGCGCACGGCCCCCCACCGGCCCGGAGCCCGCTCCCGCTCCCCTCCACGGCCAACGGCCGATGGAGCCGACTACCACGTCGGACGCCCCTTCGGGCAGAGCGGCGGCTCTAATTCCGCCATCAACCACCGTATTGTCTAGACCCATTGACAGCCCTGTGGGGCCTCCCTAATGTCGCCAACAAGCTCGAACAACATATACGCACATCGATCTTGTGTGGGGGGTTCGTGAACAGCACACCCAGTTCCGGCGACATCCAAATGGCCTTCCCCCAAAATCGCGACGGCCTGCCCATCGTGAGCCTCGATCAGGCTCACTCACCACAGAAGGTGCTTGCCCACGGCGAATTGCTGCGGCGGTTCGTGGCCGGGGAAGAGATCAAGCCGGTCCATATGCGGATCGGCATCATGGGCGCCTGCAATATGCGCTGCAATTTCTGCAACTTCCACTCCCCCAACGAGGAGCAGTTCTACGACCTGTTCTCGTTCAAGGACTCGATCGCCACCGACAAGGCGGTCACCCTGCTGCGCGAGTTCGCCGAGAACGAGGGGCGGGCCGTGACCTTCTGCGGCAGCGGTGAGTGCACCATCCACCCCGGCTACACCGACATCTGCCGCGCCGGGCACGCCGCGGGGCTGCGGATCGGCCTGATCACCAACGGCTCCCGGCTCGGCCGCCCCAAGGTCGCCTCCTGCGTCGCCGAGACCCACACCTGGGTCCGCATCGGCCTCAACGCGGGCACCGAGGCCACCTTCGACGACATCACCCGGGACCGCGAACAGACGTTCTCGAAGTTCATCGGCTCGGTCGGCAAGCTCCGCGAGAGCGCCGTCGACCCGGACTTCCGCATCGGCTTCAACTACGTGATCACCCTGCAGAATTACCGGGAGATCATGGACGCGGCCCGTATCGCCCACGAATCCGGGGCGCATTATGTGCGCTTCGAACCGGAGTTCTACAGTGCGATGGGCCACGAGACCATCGAATCCGTGATGCCGGAGATCGCGGAATCCCTCACACGCGCCGCCGAACTCTCCACGGACGCCTTCGAGGTATCGGTGCCGAAGCTGGACCGTGGCCCGATGGACCAGGTCGAAGAGGTCGAGGGCGACTTCGAACACTGCCACTACAGCCGCTTCGTGACCGCGGTCGGCGCCGACGGCAATCTCTATCCCTGCCCGCAGGTGCATCTCAACAGCCGCTATCTGATCGGCAATGTCGTCGAGCAGAGTTACTCCGAAGTGCTCGACGGCGGCCCGCGAGCCGAGTGGGAAGCCTCCAACCCGCGCAGGACCGACCTGTGCAAATCGTGTTTCTACCGGCCGCAGAACGAACTGCTCGAACTCCTCAAGCGCGGCCAGATCAAACTGGACGAGGCGCTGGACGCCTACGCGCTGGAAGTGCCGAGCACCCTGCACGGCGACTTCGTCTGAGCCGCGGATGCAGCTACGTCACGTCCGTCGGCTGCTCGCCGCCGAGCCCGCCCTGCGGTTCACCGCGGGGCCCTCGGCGGCACCGCCGGCCCACCGCGCCTGGTCCCGTCACCTCCGTTCCGTCCTCACCCGGCTGGCCCGCGTCGAGCACGCGACACCGACCGTCACGCAGAGCACCGTCTCGGACGAGGGAGAGCTGCGCCGTGAGCACCTCGTCCTCGACTCCCCGCAACGCGGCACCTTCCACGGCACGCTGCTCGCGCCGAGGGACGTCGCGCACGGGCCCGCCGTCCTCGTACTCGGCGGCAAGAACGCCCGGCTCGACCAGCTCACCGGCGACGTGCCGCCCGACCACCCCGACCGCAACGTCGCCGAGCAGCTGGCGCTCGCGGGCTTCGTGACCCTCTCCCTCGACCACGGCATCGGCGGCGGTCTCGACGAGGAGCGCAGAGCGGGAAGGGACGAAGGCACCCTGCTCGCCCACGCGTTCGCGCTGACCGGCAGGTCACTGCTCGGCGCGCTCGTCGGCGACGCCCTGGGCGCGCTCGACGTCCTGCGCGCCCATCCGCTCGTCGACCCCGACCGCGTCGGCCTGTTCGGCCACAGCCTCGGCGCCGCGGTCGCCCTGCACACCGCGCTGCTCGGCGACGACCGTCGGCTGCCGCTGTGCGCGGCCAGCCACCTCGGCAGCTACCAGGCGCTCTACGAACGGCTGTTGACCGGGCACGAGGGCGCGGTCCTGCCCGGCGTCCTGGAGTACGCCGACCTGCCCGACCTCTACGCCGCGCACGCGCCCGCCCCGCTGCAACTCCAGTACGGCACGGCCGACTCCTACTTGGAACCGGCCGACGCGCGCGCCGCCGCACGCCGGGTCGAAGAGGCGTACGCGGTCGCCGAGGCGGACGTGGAAGTGCACGAACTCGCCATGGGGCACGGCACCCACGTCGGCCACGCCACGGACTTCTTCACCCGCGCCCTGGCCAAGCCGCACGAGGCGGGCCCGCACGCGCAGCAGGCCGAGGTCCCCGCCCAGCGCATCCACTTCGAGGTGTCGCAGCGGCGCACGGTCCTCGACCGCGTGGACGCCGCGCTCGCCTCCGGCATGCTCACCCAGGGCCCGCAGGTGGCCCGCTTCGAGGAGCTCTCGCGCGCCTGGACCGGCACGGACACCGCTGCCGTGGCCTCCGGTGCGGCCGCCCTGGAGATCGCCCTGCGCATCATCGGCGTGAGCGGCCGCACCGTGCTCGTGCCGGTCAACACGTTCTTCGCGACGGCGGCGGCAGCGGTGCGCGCGGGCGCCACCGTGGGCTTCGTCGACATCGAGCCGGACGGGCTCGGCCTGGCCCCCGAGGCGCTGCGCACCGCACTCGACCTGCACCCCGACACGGCAGCCGTCCTGCCGGTGCACATCGGCGGCATCGTCTCGCCCGCTCTCGACGCGGTCCTGCCGCTTTGCGAGGAGCGCGGCATCCCGGTGGTCGAGGACGCCGCGCACGCCTTCGGCGCCACCCTCGAAGGGCGCCCGGCCGGCAGTCTCGGCAGGTTCGGGGCCTTCTCCTTCTACCCGACGAAGGTCGCGATCAGCGGCGAGGGCGGACTGCTCAGCGCGGGCAGCGCCGACGACCTGGAACAGGTGCGGCGCTGGCGCGACCACGGCAAGAGCGCCCAGGGCTCCACGCTGCACGACCGTCCCGGCAGCAACTGGCGCCTGAGTGAACTGCACGCCGCCGTCGGCACGGTCGACCTGGAGCGCTTCGCCGCCACCCTGACGGCACGGCGTGAACTCGCCGCCCGCTACGACGTGTTGCTCGCCGACGTGCCCGGCATCCGCCCGCACCCCGTGCCCGATGCGGCGGGCAGCAACTACTACAAGTACCTCGCCTACCCGGATCCCGAAGGGCCTCTCGACCGCGCGCTCCTGAAGAGGCGGCTGCGGGAGCGCCACGGCGTGGCCCTCGCCGGTGAGGTCTACGACCATCTGCTCTGCGACCACCCCTACTTCGTCACCGAGGGGCGGGCCGCCGCGCAAGGACCGTTCGAACGGGCCCGCTGGTTCGCCCGCCACCACATAGCGCTTCCGCTGTACCCGTCACTCACGGAGGCCGAGCAGATCCGGGTGGTCGCCGCGCTCCGCAGCGAGCTGTCGTGACGGGCCATCAGGTCCTGGCGTTCCGCAGGGGTGAGTGGCGGACGTCGTTGGACACCGTGGAACTGCCCGGCGCGAGCGGCGCACGGCTCGCGCTGGTCCCGGAGATCGTCGCCCATGCGGACCGGCGGTGGTGGGACGGCACCCGGCCTTCCCTTCCGCCCCTCACCGGACGGCGTGAACTGCTGCTCACCGCGCTGGAGTTGTTCGACCGAGCCACCCTCACCGTGGGCGGCGTCGGCGAACAGAGCGCCGGGGACTTCCGCGCCGCGCTCCAGGAGAGCGCGGGGCTGCCGGGGCCGCTGGTCGACCGGTGGTGCGAGATGCTCCGCACGGACGTCCTCAAGAGGGGCGAAGCCCCCGAGCCCGACGAGCGGTTGGCCCTGGTCGCGCTGCCGGGCAACACGTTCACCTGCCTGGTGTCCGTGTGCGACGAGGCCGAGCGTTCGGCGGGCGTGTGGGTGCGCCCGAGCCGACGCGAGCCGCTGTCCGCCGCCCGGCTCGTCGCCGCCCTGCTCGCGGCGGGCTGGCCCCCGGCCCGCATCGGCCTGTACCCGGCCGAACAACGGGCGCTGCACGGCCTGTTGAGGCTCACCGACCGGCACGTCGTCTACGGCGGCGCCGGGCTGGCCGCCGCGGTCCGCGACGCGCCCTCGCTCACCCTGCACGGGCCCGGCAGGGGCTGCGCGCTCGTGCCGTCCGACATGTCGACCGACGACGCCGTGGAGTGGCTGCTGCCGCTGGTCGCGGCGGACTCGGGGCGGTTCTGCAGCAACGTACGCACCATCCTGTGCACGGGCCCCGAAGCGGCACGGTCCCTGGCGCTCGCGCTGGCCGCCGCCCTCGACGCGCTCCCGCCGGACGGGGCGTGGCCGCTGGCCGCCTTCCGGGAGCCGGGGGCCGCGCGGAGCGCCGCACGATCCGTACGCGACCGGCTGCGCCCCGCCGACCGCCTGCTCACCCGACGCGAAGCGACCGACTCCCTCGTCCTGCCACAACTGGCCCTGCTCGAAGGCCACTTCGCCGCGCCCGATCCGCATCCCCTGATCGGCCACGAGGTGCCCTTCCCCTTCGCCGCCGTGCTCAGCGCCGAGCCCGCCGCGGTGGCGGCCATCACCGCCGAGTCCCTTTTCGTGTACCGCCCCGCGAAGCGAGGTTCCGCATGACGACCGCGTTCGGCACTCTGCACGACACCCTGCGCGAACGAGTGCCCGAGCTCGCCGTGGACCTCGACGCGTGGACGCGCCGCATGATGCGCTGGCACTTCGACCCGGCCACCGGCAGCCCCTTCTGGGTGGCGCGCAGGGAGCGGCTCGGCTTCGACCCCGTCGAGGACGTCAACGGCTTCGCCGCGCTCGACCTGTTCGGCCTCTTCGACAAGGACGAGCTGCGCGCGGCGAGCGCCCGGGACCTGCGCCCGCGCGGCTACGCGGACCGCCCCTTCCGGGTCTTCGAGACCGGCGGCACCACCGGGACGCCCTGCCGGATCGTCAACGTCACGCGCCTCGCGTACGACGTGGAGATCTACCGCACGGTCCTGGAGGCGCGCGGCGTGGCGGGCGGCGACGTGCTCGCGATGACGCCGAGCGGCCCGCACGCCTACGGGCACTTCGTGGAGGGGCTCGCCGACAGCTGGCGCGGCGCCGTGCACGCCATCGACTTCGACCCGCGCTGGGTGAAGGCCGCACTGCGCGCGGGCGGCGAGGCCGACGCGTACACCGCGCACCTCATCGACCAGACCCTCGCCCTGCTCGCCGCCGAGCGGCCCTCGCTGCTCTTCACCACATCGCGCCTGCTCCTGGAGCTCGCCATGCGGCTGCCGCGCCCCCTGCACACGTACGGCATCCGTGCCGTGTGCACGGGCGGCACCTCGTGCACCGCCGCGGAGGCGGAGTTCCTGCGCGAGGAGCACCTGGTGGGCGTGCAGTGGATCGACACGTACGGCAACACGCTGGTCGGCCACGCCCTCCAGGCCGACGCGGTGCCCGGCGCGCCCGAACCGCCGGGCGGCACCGGGCACTCCTATCACTTGCCGCCGCCCTTCGCGGTCCTCAAGGTGGTCGACCCCCTGGACCCGTGGCGCGAGGTGGCCGTCGGGGAGCGGGGCCGTGTACGGGCCACCACGCTGCTCGAGGACCTCTTCCTGCCCAATCTCCTGGAGCGGGACAGCGCGATCAGGACGGGTCCGCATCCGTGGTTCCCCTGGGACGGAGTGGCCGCCGTGCGGCCCTTCCAGGAGGACACGGCGGGCGCGCAGGAGGCGGTGGAAGGCGTCTATTGACGCGTCGGGTTCCCCAGCTTCGAAGGATGCATCGTGGACTTGTCGTCGAACGGCGTACCCATACCCTTCACCCCGGAACTCTTCGGGCCGCTGCGCTCCAGCGCGGACCTGCTCCCGCCGAGGGACCCGGTCGCCCTGCGCGAGCGGCTGCACGCCGACGGGTATCTGTTTCTGCCCGGGTTCCTGGACCGCGCGGAGGTGCTTGGACTGCGCGCCCGGTACTTCTCCCTCTTTCCGCCGGGCTTCCTCGCGCCGGGCACCACCCCCGAGGAAGGGGTGTATTCCGGCCGCACCCCGAAGGACCTCCCCGAGTACGGCGTGGCGGGCCATCCCGCGTACGACTTCGTGCGCTCGGCGCCCTTCGACCGGTTCGTCGGCAATCCCGTGCTCGGCGAACTCGCCGCACAGCTCCTGGACTTCAAGGCGGAGATGCTGCCGCGCCGCATCCTGCGCCACTTCCACCGCGGCGCCCGGCGCGCCTCGCGCGCCCACGTCGACCTGGACTACATGGACGAGGGCTCGCCACGGGTCGTCACGCTGTGGACCCCGGTCGGCGACTGCCCGCCGCCCACCGGGGGTCTCGTCTACCTGGAGGGCTCCCACCGCCTGCCGCCCGAGGAGTACGCGCCGCTGCGCGACACCACGGACCGCCCCGACGACCGCCGCCAGATCTGCCACGACCTGGAGCTGACCGCCCGCACGCTCGGCCGCCGCTGGCTGTGCGCCGACTTCGCCGCGGGCGATGTGATGGTGCATCTGCCGCGCATCATCCACGCGTCCCTCGACACCACGACGGACGCGATGCGCCTCTCCGTCGACACCCGGTTCGTCCGCTCCGACGACACTCCCGACCCGCGCTGGCTCAAGCCGTGGTCGGCGGACGACGGGGCCTGAACACCCGCCCCCTGATGGCTTGTTCAGTCGTTCCAGGGCCGTACGGGGCACCCGCCCGCGGCGGCCGAGCGCCCGGCGGCCACGAGCACGTCGTCGACCAGCCGGGCCTCGGCCACCGGGCACACGGGCACCCCGCCCGACGTGACGGCCCGCACGAAGTCGGCGAGCAGCGGCTGGTGCGGATTGGCCGCGGGCGGCAACGACAGGGGCACCGCGCCGAGGCCCTCGACCCGCCCCGAGTCGAGCGGGTCGAGCGTCACGGTGCGTCCCCCTCCGCTGAGCTCGAAGCGGTCCACCGGTGGTTCGTCGGACCACTCCGCCACCAGGTGCGCGCACAGGCCCGAGCGCCAGCGCAGGCCGAGCTCGGCCCGCCGCTCCGCACCGCCCGGGAAGCGGCGGCCGAGCGCGGCCGCCACCTCGCGGGGCCGCCCGAAGAGATGGAGCAGCAGGTCGATCCGGTGGCTTCCGGCGTCCGCGAGGACTCCCCCGCCCGAGACGGCCGGGTCGGTGCGCCAGCGCATCGGATCGTCCGGCCCCGGCGCGAACGCGCACCGGAAACGGACCTCCACCCGCTCGGGCACCCAGTCGCGCAGCTCCTCGCGCAGCCGCCGCACGGCGGGCGCGAGCCTGCGGTAGTACGCGACACCGGCGCAACGCCCCGCCGCGTCGAGCGCGGCACCCGTGCCGAGCGCACCGGCGAGCGGTTTCTCGACGAGGACGGGCAGCCCCGCGGCCAACACGGCGCGGGCGAGCGGTACATGGCGTACGACGGGGGTGGCCACGTACACGGCGTCCACGCCGCGGAGCAGGATCTCCTGGTCGCTGCCGGAGGCCCCGACGGCGTTCCGCTCGGCGACCTGGGCCGCGCGCCGGGCGTCGCGGCCCCACAGCGCCACGGGCTCCTCGCCGAGCGCCCGCAGCGCGGGCAGCACGCGGCGGGTCACGATGTCGCCGTATCCGGCGATGCCCCATCTCACGCGGTCGGCGTGGTCACGGGACGATCGCCACCTTCAGCGTCTCGGGCGGCGGCCCCTCGTACGGCGCGCGCTCGGCGTCCGGGTACAGCGCGCGGCTCGCGGAGAGCTGCTCCATGGCCTTCGGCAGGTCGTCCAGGGGGTAGGTGTGGGTGAGCAGCTCGGGCAGCCGCAGGACCTCGGGGCGGCGGTGGGCGATCCGCTCGGCGACCGCGAGCGCCTCGGCGCGCGCGGTGTCCAGGGGCTCCGCGGAGCTGTGCACCCGCAGCCCCTTGCGCTCCCAGGTGACCAGATCGAGGGTGACGTGGGTGTCGACGTGGTGCGTGCCGAGGAGGACGACGAGGCCGTTCTGGCGGACCAGAGCGACACAGGCGTTGACCGTGGTGGGCGTGCCCACGGCGTCCACGGCAACGTCGAAGTCGTTGCCGACCGAAGCGAGTTGCTCGGCGCTGCCGTCCACGCGGTGCACGGCGTCGGCGCCCGCCCGCGTCGAGCGCGCCAGGCGCCAGTCGTCGAGGTCGACGGCGACGACCTCGGCCGCGCCGCGAAGGACCGCGATCCGCAGCGCCATCTGCCCGACGGGCCCCTGCCCGACGATCGCGACGCGGTCGCCGAGCCGGACGCCGCGCGTGGCGTGCACGGCCAGCGGCAGGAGCTGGAGGATCGCACCCTGCTCGAAGGGCACGGAGTCGGGCAGGGCGCCGACGGCTATCTCGCGGGCCAGGGCGAATTCGGCGTACCCGGTGGTGAGCGGGGTACGGACGAAGACGCGCTGGCCGGGGACCACCCGGCGCACGCCCTCGCCGATCGCCTCGACCTCCCCGGCGATCTCGTGGCCGAAACACCCCTGGGAGGCGTGCGCGCGCAGTCCGTAGTAGTGGAAGTAGGCCAGATCGCTGCGGTTGCAGACGGTGCAGGCCCGCACCCTGACGAGCACTTCGAGCGGCCCCGGTGTCGGCACGGGGGCGTCGGCGACCGGTCTGATGTCGCGCCGCCCCACCAGTTCGTACCTGCGCATGACCCTCTCCCCTCGATGGCGGTGGATCCGTATGTCGGTGGCGGTGGATCCGTATGCGTCCCAAGGATTCCCCAAGTCCCCCCAGATGATGTTGAATTCGCCCGTCTCGACCGGTTCGGGCTTCTTGACAGCCGTGTTTGGCACGGGCGAATATCCACTATCTGATTGGCCTGGACCAATCAGCAGGAGTCACAGGAACCACGCGGCAAGAACACGAACCCACGCACCACCACCCGCATCCTCGGAGGTCGCGCCATGGCATCGAGCAGTGACCCGACTCTGGAGCGGCTCGCCAACTCCGTGCTGCAGCCCGGGTTCGAGGGCACCACCGCCCCCGACTGGCTGCGCCGCAGGATCGCCGAGGGCCTCGGCTCCGTTGTCCTGTTCGCGCGCAACATCGAGACGCCCGAACAGGTGGCGGCGCTCACCGCGTCGCTGCGCGCCGAGAACCCCGACCTGATCGTCGGCATCGACGAGGAGGCGGGCGACGTGACCCGCCTGGAGGCGTGGACCGGCTCGTCGCGGCCCGGCAACCTCGCCCTCGGCGCCGTCGACGACATCGACCTCACCGAGCGGGTCGCCCACGACATCGGCCGCGATCTGCACGCCGCGGGCGTCTCCCTCAACTTCGCGCCCAGCGCCGACGTCAACTCCAACCCGCTCAACCCCGTGATCGGCGTCCGGTCCTTCGGCGCCCGCACCGACCTCGTGTCGCGCCACACGGCCGCCTGGATCCGGGGCCTTCAGGAGGCGGGCGTCGCCGCCTGCGCCAAGCACTTCCCCGGCCACGGCGACACGGTCGTCGACTCGCACTACGGGCTGCCCCAGGTCACCGGTTCCGCCGAGGAGATCGCGCTCACCGCGCTGCCGCCGTTCATCGCGGCGATGGAGGCGGGCGTCCGCGCGGTGATGACCGCGCACCTGGTCGCCCCCGCCTACGACCCCGACCTGCCCGCGACGCTCAGCCACCGCATCCTGGTGGAACTCCTGCGGGGCGACCTCGACTTCCAGGGCCTCCTGGTCACGGACGGCATCGAGATGGGCGCCGTCACCGACCGCTACGGCATCGACGGGGCGACGGTCAAGGCGGTCGCCGGTGGCGTGGACGCGGTCTGCGTGGGCGGCGAGAGCGCCGAGGAGGCCACGGTCGACCTGCTCTCCACGGCCCTGGTCAAGGCCGTCCTGAACGGCACGCTCCCCGAGGAACGCCTGGTCGAGGCGAGCGGACGCGTCACGGAGTTCGCGCGCTGGTCCGGCGAGCGCTCACGGGCGGTGGCACGCGCCATGGAACGCTCCGACATCGGCCTGGTCGCGGCCCGCCGCGCGGTCCGCGTCCGGCACCGCCCGGGCACGGCCCCGGTGACGCTCCCGCTCACGGGCGCCCCGCACGTGGTGGAGCTGTCCCCCACGATGAACCTCGCGGTGGACGGCCACACCCCGTGGGGCGTCGCCGACCCGCTGCGCGACCTGCGCCCCGGCACCACGTCCGTACGCCTGACCGAACCCGAACTCACCCACACCACCGACGTCCTGACCGACGCGGCCCTGACCCCCGCGACCGGCCGCGACCTGGTGGTCGTGGTCAGGGACGCGGCCCGCCACCGCTGGATGACCGACACCCTCACCCGCCTCCTGCGCAGCCGCCCCGACGCCCTGGTCGTCGAAATGGGCGTCCCCGCGGGCGACGCACTGGGCGCCGCCCACCTGATCACGCACGGCGCGACGCGGGTGTCGGGGATCGCGGCGGCGGAGCTGTTGGCGGGCGCGGGGGCCTGACCCCCGCCCCTGCCGCTTCCGACGCGAGACCCCCTCAGCGCGTCGGAAGCAGCAGCTCCCGCAACGCTGGTGGACAGCGTGGCGGGGATGGCGGCCGTGGTGTTCGCGGCGTCGCGATCGGCGCGGCGGTCACGGGGGTCACGGGGGTCGTGTACGACGCGACCCCGGCCGCCGCGGGCATGACGCCCCCGGAGACCGAGGCCGAGCGCGCTCAGCCCTTCAGCGGGCCCTCGCAGGTGTAGTTCGACGTACCCGCACGACCGTTGGACCAGATGTCCACCGGGCCGAACGAGCAGTTCATGTCGGCGAGATTGTTGTCACCGGCCGCGGCCCGCTCCAGCAGGAAGTAGTCCACCGTCTCGGACATGTCCTTGAAGACGGCGTCGGGGTCGCCCGCGGCACCGAGGTTCGCGGTGATCCGTCCGGTGCAGGTGTACCGCGGCCGCTCCGGCGCCCCGTTCGACGCGCAGTCGGGCGTGCTGCTGGTCGTCGCGGTGAAGGAGGCGCGCACCTGGTCGGCCGTGGTGTCGCGCAACTCGCCCAGCGGCACGTACTTCGTGTCGGGCACGAACAGGTCGTCGACCCGGGCGATCTGCGCGTCGAGGAAGGCGTCGTACGCGCGCTGCAGCCCCGCGTCCTTGCCGAGCCGGTCGCGCCAGGCGTCGAAGCCGGACGGGTTGTCGGCGCGCAGGTATCCGTACATCTCCTTGAGCAGCGTGGGGCGTTCGCTCCACAGGAACTCGAAGAACGTGCCCGCGTAGTTGTAGAAGCGGAAGCCGTCCCCCGCGTAGGTGGCGTGCAGGAGCTGATTCACGCTCATCCGGGGACCGCCGTTGGCGGTGTCCGCCATGATGCCCTTGACCAGCGACTTGCGGACCTTGATGCCGTCGTCACGGGTGGCGCCGTCGAAGAACTCGGCGGTGCCCTCGTCCATCGCGGTGGTCCTGTCACCCTGGTACCAGGGCCCCTCGCCGAACGAACCGGGCACCGCCCAGCGGCCGTTGAGGTAGTGCGTGTACTCGTGCCGGAAGAGCTCTTCGAGGGTGAGCGAGGAGTCCTGCGGGACCCGGCGCTGGTAGGTGTAGAAGGTCGCGCCGCGCTCGATGTAGACGCCGCCGTTGTTCGTGTCCATCCCGGTCAGGAGCGGGTGGTAGTTCTCGTAGTCGGCGCGCGAGGCGTAGAGCACGGTGGTCAGGGTGGCGTTGGGGTCGCCCGCGAGCGGCTCATCGGTGCCGACCACGCGGTGGAACTGCGCCTTGACCTGCTTGCTCGCGTAGTAGAGCTGGTCGACCGTCGCCCGGTCGAGCGCCGTGCGGACCTTCATCCCGCCCTTGTCGTACGTATAGGTCTGCGGGAACAGGCGCCGCTCGATGTCGGCCCTGCACACCTTGTACGGCGCGCAGGCGTCGTACTCGTTCAGCCAGGTGACGACCTTCGCCCAAGGGGCGCTGCCCTCACCGAAGTTGCGGACGACGACGTCCACGAGACCGCCGAGCCCCGCGGATATCTCGGCGGTCAGCCCGTCGATCTGGCCGAACCTGCCGTACTCCAGGAGCGCGTCGCGCACCACCCAGGCATTGGCCGTGCCCTTGAGGTGGGTGTACTGGGCGAAAGCCTTGAAGGCGGCGCGGTAGGCGGGGTCGGCCTTCACCGCCGCGTGGAACGCGGCGTCCCGGTTCCCCGGGTACACGCCGAGGTAGCTCAGGGAGAGCCCGGCGAGCGCGGCACCGGCCCAGGACGCGTCCTTCGCCGTACCGGGGTGATCGGCGTCCATGGTCGCGAGCACCCGCTTGATCAGCGGGAGTTGGTGCTGCCGGAGGCCGGGCGCACTGGCCGCGTAGAGCGCCTCGCGCAGCGATTCGGCATTGGCCTTGGTCACGTCGAAGGTGCGCGGCGCCGAGCCGAAGGCGTCGACGGCACGGCGCATCGCGTCCACGGTCGGCGCGTCGGTGACGTCGATCTCGTCGTGCGAGAAGTCCTGGTAGGCGACGGCGTGGAGATAGGTGAACATCTCCAGGAGGTGACTGCCGTTCTTGCCGTCGTGGGCGGCTGCGACGCGAGCGATGCGCCCGGACACGGCCTGGACGTGGGCGTCCGACATGACGGGCGCGAGGCGCGGGTCCCAGTTCCAGACCAGGGTGCGCAGACAGCCGTCGGCGGTGACGGCCGGATCGGCGAGGAAGTCGGCGAACCGCTCGGGGGCGAGGCCGGTCACGGCGTCGAGGGTGCAGGGGACGGCGGCGGATTTCGCCTCGACCTGCCCGGTCCGCCGGGGTGTGCGCGCCCCCGGTATCCGGCCGTCCTTGAGCCCGCCGGGCGCGGGGAGCGCCTGGTCGGCGGGGATCGGGGCCTTGGCCCGGTGCTCGACGGCGTCGAGGGGGTTCGGGGTGGTGGACGCTGCGGCACGGGCCCGAGCCGGTGCGGGGTCGGCCGCGTGACCCAACTGGGCGGCCGAGACGCAGAGGGTCGCCGCGAGCGCGCCGGCGAGCACGGATCTTCGCAGGGTACGTAACTGGGACACAGGTGACTCCTCAAGGGGAGGTGGGGGTGACACATCAGTCAACTCACTGACGCGCAGCGTCAGTTGCCGAGACGCCGCTGCACCATGTGATGCGTAACGTAGTAATGTGAAATTGCACTGACAACCCCCGTGCACCCACTGGACTTCCTCGCTACACCTCGCTACACCCCCGGCTCGCGCAGCGTGCGCAGGAGCAGCCAGCCGAGCGCGGGCAGGGCGATCAGCGGCGCGAGGGCCGTCCGCAGGTCCGTCGCGTCGGCGAGGGCGCCGATCAGCGGGCTGGCGAGGCCGCCGATGCTGACGGTGAGCCCGAGGGTGACGCCGCTCGCCGTGCCCATCCGGCGCGGCAAGTAGTCCTGACCCAGGGTGATGTGCAGGGAGAAGGGCACGTACAGACCGGCCGACGCGAGCGCCACGCATCCGTAGACCGGCGGGCCGGGGACGAACACGACTCCGGCGACGGCGAGGACGGTCAGGGCGTACGACCACTGGACGACCGGCACCCTGCCGTACCGCGTGGCGAGCCGCCCGCCCGCGACGGTGCCGACGGCGCCGCCGAGGTAGAGCACGAACAGCGCGGCCGTGCCCGCCACGTCACCGCCGCCGGTGCGTTCGCGCACGTACAACGAGACGAACGTGCTGAGCCCGATGAAGACGATCGAGCGGCAGACGATGGCGCCCGAGAGCTTGGCGAAGGAGGCCCAGTCGTCACGGCCTTCGACCTCGGCGCGGAGTGAACTGTGCATCTCCGTGCCGGACTTGAGACCTCGCAGCGCGGCCACGCACAGGGCCGCACCGATGAGGGCGGGCACCACCAGGAGCGGCGACGCGCGCAGTCCGCCCGTGGCGATGACGGCCGAGACCAGCAGGGGCGCGGCCGCGAACCCGAGGTTGCCGCCGAGGGAGAACCAGCTCATGCCGGTGTGGCTGCCACCGCTCGCCCCGCGTGCCACGCGGGCGGCCTCCGGGTGGTAGGCGGCGACACCGACGCCGGAGAGCGCGACGACCACGAGGGTGACGACATAGTCGTCGCTCACCCCGGCGAACGCCACCCCGATCCCACCGATCAAGGTGCTGACCGGCAGCAGCCAGGGCATCCGCCACTTGTCGGTCAGCGCACCGAACAGCGGCTGCACCACGGAGGACAACAACGACGCGGCGAGCACGATGCCGGACGCGGCGGCATAGGTATAGGCGCGCTCGGCCACGAAGAAGGGCACGAGGGCGGCGACGGCTCCCTGGTAGATGTCTACGCAGGCGTGGCCCAGGGAGAGGAGGGTGAGGGGGCGCGGGCGCGGGCGCGCGGGGCGCGGAGGGGCGGGCGAGGGGGCGGTCGGATCCGGGGGCGAGGTGCTGTCCGAGTGGGCGGCGCCGTCCATGGGCATGGCGCTGCCCGGGGACGCTGCGCCGTCCATGGGCGGGGCGCTACCCGGAGGCACCGCGCCGCCCAAGGGTGCGGCGCTACCCGGAGGCACCGCGCCACCCGAAGGCGCGGCATTACCCAAGGGCGCGGCACTACCCGGAGGCACCACGCCACCCAAGGGTGCGGCACCACCCGAAGACAGCGCCCCACCCAAGGGCACCGCGCCACCCGAAGACACCGCCCCGCCCGAAGGCGCGGCACCACCCAAGGGCACCGCCCCACCCGAAGGCGCGGCACCACCCAAGGGCACCGCCCCACCCAAGGGCGCGGCGCCACCTGAAGGCACGGCACCACCCGAAGGCACCGCCCCACCCCCCGAGAGCCCTGCCCCGTCCGGCCGCCCGGCCCCGTCCGATGCTGAAGTCCGATTCTCTGGCACCGCCCCATCGTCACCACGCCCCACCCTGGCGCGCTTCCGATAAAGTGCCAACTCATGCCGGACATCCGCCACACCCCCGAAGCACCCACCCGCACCCAGGCACTGGCGCCCGGGGAGCGGATCGATCCGCACCGGCACGACGACCACCAGATCGTCTACGCGGGCTCCGGCGTCCTTGCCGTCACCACCGACGCGGGCACCTGGTTCGCCCCCGGCAACCGTGCCATCTGGGTCCCCGCGGGCTGCGTCCACGCGCACCGCGCCCACGGCCACCTCGCCCTGCACCTGCTCGGTCTGCCCGCCGACACCAACCCGCTCGGCCTCGCGGCCCCCACCGTCCTCGCCGTCGGACCGCTCCTGCGCGAGCTGATCCTCGCCTGCACCCGAGGTCCGCACGACGACACCCCGGAACGTCTGCGCCTGCGCGCGGTCCTCCTCGACCAGTTGCGCGCCTCGCCGCAGCAGCCGGTCCAGCTGCCCACCCCGACCGACCCCCGCCTCGCGGCCGTCTGCGAGCTGCTGCACCGCGACCCCGCCGAACCGCGCGGCCTCGCCGCCCTCTCGGCCGAGGCAGGGGCGGGCGAGCGCACCCTCAGCCGGCTCTTCCGGCGCGAACTGGGCATGACCTTCCCGCAGTGGCGCACCCAACTGCGCCTGTACCATGCCCTGCGCATGCTGGCCGACGGCATGTCGGTGACCGCCGTCGCACACCGCTGCGGCTGGTCGTCCACCAGCGCGTTCATCGACGTCTTCCGCCGCGCATTCGGCTACACCCCGGGCGCGCATCAGCGGCGCGACTGATCGGCAAGCGCCAACTTCCATCCGTGCACGACCACTTGGCAGCCTCTGTGCCATGTGAAATATTACTGCCGTGCTCACGAGAACCCCCTCGGAACGCCCAGACCTGATCGTCGTCGGCGCGGGCGTAGTCGGCGCCGCCTGCGCCCACTACGCCGTCCGTTCCGGCCTGAACGTCACCGTGATCGACCGCGGCCCCGTCGCGGGCGGCACCACGGGTGCGGGCGAGGGCAACCTCCTCGTATCCGACAAGGAACCCGGCCCGGAACTCGAACTCGCCCTGCTTTCCGCCCAGTTGTGGCGCGAGCTGGCGAAGGAACTTCCGGCCGCGGTCGAGTACGAGACGAAGGGCGGCGTCGTCGTCGCGTCGACCGAGGCGGACCTGTCGGCACTGCGCGACTTCGCCGCGAGCCAGGCAGGGGCAGGCGTCGAGACGTACGAGGTACCGCACGATCGCCTCGCCGACCTCGAACCGCACCTCGCCCCCGACCTCGCGGGCGGCATCCACTACCCGCAGGACGCCCAGGTCCAACCCGCCCTCGCCGCAGCACACTTGCTCCGGACCGCGGCGGATCCACAGCAGGGAAGCGGACGGCTGACGCTGCGGCTCGGCGAAGAGGTCACCGACGTCCTCAAGGGCCCCCGCGGCGAGATACGCGGCGTGCGCACCCCCGCGGGCGACCTCCTCGCGCCCCACGTGGTGAACGCGGCGGGCACCTGGGGCGGACAGGTCGCCCGCCTGGCGGGAGTCGGCCTGCCGGTCCTGCCCCGGCGCGGATTCGTCCTGGTCACCGAGCCGTTGCCCCGTGTCGTACGGCACAAGGTGTACTCCGCCGACTACGTCGCCGACGTGGCGAGCGGCTCCGCGGCCTTGCAGACCTCCGCCGTGGTGGAGGGCACCCCGGCAGGTCCCGTACTGATCGGGGCGAGCCGTGAACGCGTCGGTTTCGACCGGACGTTGTCGGTGGAGGTGCTGCGGCGCCTCGCCGCACAGGCGACCCGGCTGTTCCCCGCCCTCGCGGAGGTGCGGGCGATCAGGACGTACGCGGGGTTCCGCCCCTACCTCCCCGACCACCTCCCGGCGATCGGCCCCGACCCGCGCGTCCCCGGCCTCTTCCACGCCTGCGGCCACGAAGGCGCGGGTATCGGCCTGGCCCCGGCGACGGGCCTGCTCGTCGCCGCACAACTGACGTCCCGACAACTCCCCATGGACACAGCCCCCTTCGCCCCAGAACGCTTCACCGAGGAGTCGGCCACGGCATGAGCATCCAACCCGAGCGGACCCCCGCCGACCTGGTGGGCGCCGCGACCGACTCCGCCTTCGAGTTCACCTTCGACGGGCGCACGCTCACCGCCCTGCCGGGGCAGTCCATCGCCGCCGCGCTCTGGTCCGCCGGGATCTTGTCCTGGCGCACCACCCGCGTCGGCGGCCGCCCGCGCGGCGCGTTCTGCGGCATCGGGCAGTGCTACGACTGCCTGGCCACCGTCAACGGCCGCCCCAACAGAAGGGCTTGCCTGGTCACCGCACGCCCCGGCGACGCGATCACCACCCAGGAAGGACACGGCCATGCCGGGCTCGACACCTGACGCTTCCGCGGCCCGTGAGGCCCGCGCGGTGTCCGATCCGTACGACGTGGCGGTCATCGGCGCGGGACCGGCGGGCCTCGCGGGTGCCGTCACCGCCGCCGAACTCGGCTTGTCAGTGGCCTTGTTGGACGCATCGCCAGGACCGGGCGGCCAGTTCTACCGGCACCCGCACCCCGCGACGGGCGCGGCGCGCCCCGAGGCTCTGCACCACGACTGGCCCGCCTTCGCCGCGCTGCGCGACCGCCTGAACTCCCGCGAGGTGGACCGCTTCTTCCAGCACCACGTCTGGACGGTGACGCGCGAGTCCGAGACCGAGTGGACGGTGCACGCCCTCACCGGAGAAGACGGCGCCGACAGCGCGGACGGCGACGACCGGCAGCCGGTGACCGTACGCGCTCGTGCCGTCCTCCTCGCGACCGGCGCGTACGAGCGCCAACTCCCCTTCCCCGGCTGGACCTTGCCGGGCGTGGTCGGCGCGGGCGGCGCCCAGGCGATGCTCAAGTCCGGCCTCGCCCTGCCCGGTCGGCGCATCGTCGTCGCGGGCAGCGGCCCGCTCCTGCTCGCCGCGGCCTCCTCGCTCACCGCCGCGGGCGCGCACGTTCCTGAGGTGATCGAGGCGTCCGGCTATCTCGGCTACGCCAGGAATCCCGCCGTACTCGCCGCCAATCCAGGCAAGTTGGCGGAAGCGGCACTCCACGGCAGCGCCCTCCTTCGCCACCGGGTCCGGCTTCGCACCCGCAGCGCGGTGATCGAGGCACACGGCACGGACAGGGTGGAGGCGGTGACGGTCGCACGGCTCGACCGCGACTGGCGTCCGGTGCCGGGCACGGCGCGCCACGTCCCTTGTGACGCCCTGGCGGTGGGCCACGGCCTGGTCCCGCGGATCGAGACGGCGACCGCCCTGGGCTGCGCCACGCGTCGTACCGCCGACGGCACGCACGCCCTCGCCCTCAGCCCGCTCCAGGAAACATCCCTGCGAGGCATGTGGGCCGCAGGCGAGGCGGGCGGCGTCGGCGGTGTCCAACTGGCTTTCACAGAGGGAGCTTTGGCAGCCCTCGCGATCTCCGCACGCTTGACGGGCCGCCGCCCCGCAGCACGCGGCGGCGGCCCCGGCGCCCACTCCTCGCTGCCCGGCATCGGCGCCCTCCGCACCCTGCGCCGCCGCCGTGACCGCATGCGCGCCTTCGCCGAGGCGATGGCACGCGCGCACGCGCCCGGCCCGGGCTGGACGGAGTGGCTCACGGACGAGACGGACGTGTGCCGCTGCGAGGAGGTGCCGGCCGGCCGCGTGCGCGAGGCGGTCACCGAGTACGGCGCGCGCGACACCCGCACCGTCAAGCTCCTCACCAGGGCGGGCATGGGCTGGTGCCAGGGCCGCATGTGCGACGCGGCGGTGACCTGCCTGGCCGCCACCCCGACCGCTCCCCCGCCGCCACCGCCCCGGCTCCCCCTGGCCACCCCGATCCCGCTCGGCACGCTCGCTTCCCTGCCCGCACCGGACGCCACGGCTCCGGACGCCACTGCCCCGCACGCCACCACTACTCCGGACATCACCGTCCCGGACGCCACAGAAGGGCACGCCTCATGACCTCTGCCACCTGGACCACGGACCGACCCTGGCGCGGCATCATGGTCGCCACCGCGCTGCCCCTGCGCGACGACCTCTCCGTCGACCACGACGCGTACGCCGAGCACGTACGCCACCTCATCGCGAACGGCTGCGACGGGGTCGTGCCCAACGGCTCCCTCGGCGAGTACCAGACCCTCACCCCCGACGAGCGCGCCCGCGTGGTCCGTACCGCAGTCGACGCGGCGGGCGACGGCGCCCGCGTGATGCCGGGCGTCTCCGCCTACGGCAGCGCGGAGTCCCGCCGCTGGGCCGAGCAGGCCGCAGAGGCGGGCTGCGGCTCCGTACTCCTGCTGCCGCCGAACGCGTACCGCGCCGACGACGACGCCGTGCGCGCCCACTACGCCGAGGTCGCCCGCGCCGGGCTGCCCGTGGTCGCGTACAACAACCCGCTCGACACGAAGGTCGACCTGGTCCCCTCCCTGCTCGCCCAACTCCACACCGAGGGCTCCGTGGTGGCGGTGAAGGAGTTCAGCGGCGATGTGCGCAGGGCGTACGAGATCGCCGAACTCGCCCCGGATCTCGACCTGTTGATCGGGGCGGACGACGTCCTGCTGGAACTGGCCGTCGCGGGCGCGGTCGGCTGGATCGCCGGCTACCCGAACGCCTTCCCCGCCACCTGCGCCGAGCTCTACCACGCGGCCTGCGCCGGGGACCTGGACACGGCACTCCCCCTGTACCGCGCGCTGCACCCGCTCCTGCGCCAGGACTCCAAGACGGAGTTCGTGCAGTCCATCAAGCTGTCGATGGACATCGTGGGCCTGCGCGGCGGCCCGACCCGTCCGCCGCGCACGCCGCTGACGGGCCAGGTCGAGTCGCTGGTCCGCGCGGCCACCGAAAAGGCGCGAGCGGCGGGCCACCACTGAGCGGCAGCTCCCCGCCGAGTACCGGTTGCACCAACCCCCCACCTTCCGAAGGGAGTTCCATGCGCACCCGGCACGTCTTCCACGCCGTCGACTCACACACCGAGGGCATGCCCACGCGGGTGATCACCGGGGGCGTCGGGGTGATCCCCGGCGCCACGATGGCCGAACGCAGGCTGCACTTCATCGAGCACATGGACGCGCTGCGGACCCTCCTGATGTACGAGCCCCGGGGCCACTCCGCGATGAGCGGGGCGATCCTCCAGCCCCCGACCCGCCCCGACGCCGACTACGGCGTCCTCTACATCGAGGTGTCCGGGCTGCTCCCGATGTGCGGCCACGGCACGATCGGCGTGGCCACCGTCCTGGTGGAGACCGGCATGGTCCAGGTCACCGAGCCGGTCACCACGGTCCGCCTGGACACGCCCGCGGGACTGGTCTCCGTCGACGTGGACGTCCTGGACGGCGCGGCGAGGTCCGTCACCCTCACCAACGTCCCGGCCTTCAGCGTCGCCCTGGACCGCAAGGTCGACGTCCCGGGCCACGGCACGGTGACGTACGACCTGGCCTTCGGCGGGAACTTCTACGCGTTCGTGCACCTCGACGCGCTGGGGCTGCCGTTCGACCGCGAGCGCAAGGACGACCTGCTCGCGGCGGGCCTCGCCGTGATGGCGGCGATCAACGACTCACCGGACCGCCCCGTCCACCCCGAACAACCGGAGATAGCGGGCGTGAAACACGTCTACCTGGCCGCCCCCGGCTCGGACGCGCACCGCTCGCGCCACGCCATGGCCATCCACCCGGGCTGGTTCGACCGCTCCCCGTGCGGCACGGGCACCTCGGCCCGGATGGCGCAGTTGCACGCCCGCGGCGAACTCCCCCTGAACCGCGACTTCGTCAACGAGTCGTTCATCGGGACGGAGTTCACGGGCCGACTGATCGAGGAGACGACGGTGGCCGGACTCCCCGCGGTCGTCCCGCAGATCACCGGCAGGGCGTGGATCACCGGCACCGCCCAGTACTTCCTGGACCCGGACGACCCGTTCCCGGCGGGCTTCCGCCTCTGACCGGCGCATATCACTTCCCGCCCGAGGGGCCCAACTGACAACGTCACATTGTACTTTGGTGATCCGCAACGACTCCGCGACGAGCCCGGGGCCGGTGGGCGAGCACGGCGGGAACACCGGAGGGGACACCATGGGGCACCTGAAGCAGAAGAACCTCATCACCACCAGGGAGCGGCTGCGCGACCAGGTCGCCCACGCCCTGCGCGCCGCCCTGATCTCCGGAGAGCTGCGCCCCGGCGAGATCTACTCGGCGCCCGGTCTCGCCGAGGACTTCGGCATCTCGGCGACGCCGGTGCGCGAGGCGATGCTCGACCTGGCCCGCGAGGGCCTGGTCGAGCCCGTCCGCAACAAGGGCTTCCGGGTCACGGAGGTCAACGAACGCGACCTCGACCAGTTCACCGAGATCCGCGGCCTGATCGAGATCCCCATGATCGGCCGGATCACCCGCACCGCCGCCCGCGAGGACCTGGAGGTGCTGCGCCCGATCGCCGAGGAGATCGTCCGCGCCGCCCGCGACCACGACCTCATCGGCTATCTGGAGGCCGACCGGCGCTTCCACCTCTCGCTCCTGGCCCTCTCGGGCAACGACCGCCTGGTCGAAACGGTCGGCGACCTCCGCAAGCGCTCCCGCCTCTACGGCCTCACGACCCTGGACGAACGCGACCAGCTGACCCCGTCCGCCGAGGAGCACATCGAACTCCTCGACCTGATGCTGGCGGGCGACGCGGCGGGCGCGGAGCGGTGCATGGCGCGGCACTTGGGACATGTGCGGTCGCTGTGGGCACAGGACGGCACCGCCTGAGACGTCGGCGTCCGGTGTGGTTGCAGGGCCTCCCCGCGCCTGATTGACTGACCGCGTCGTACACATACCCCCTGGGAGTACCTAGATCGCTCAAGGAGCATCATGGACGCCACGATCACGGCCGACCCGCGAGCCTTCCTCGAGAAGCTCTACAACGACTTCCAGAACGAGATCTTCAGCGAAGAGGACGCGGGCGAGGTCATCGACCGCTACTACGCGCCCGGCTTCCTCCAGGTGAGCGACGGAATCGTGATCGACAGGGACCGCCTCATCAAGCACATCCGCCCGGTGAAGAAGAGCGTCGCGGGCGGCAGTTACGAAGTCCTCGAGGCCCTCGTGGACGGCAACCGCCTCGCGGCCCGCTTCGTGATCCGCGCCGTCACCAAGCAGGGCAAGGAGACGGAGAACGACGTGCACATGTTCTGCGAGATGACGGACGACGGCAGGTTCCTCCGCATCGACCAGATCACGCGCAGCATCAAGGGCTGACGCCCCTCAGTCGCACCCCCTCAATCCCAACCCCTCACACACGACCCGCCAACTCGTATCCGATGTCATCAAGAACCTGCCGAACCACGCCCTCCTCGAGCTCACGCTCGGAGCGGACGGCCACGCGACTGCCCTGAACATCGACGTTCACGTCACGCACCCCCTCAAGCCCGACGAGCACCTCGGTCACGGAAGCGGCACAGTGCCCGCAGACCATGCCCTCGACGAGGTAGGTCACGGTGACGCCCCCTGTCGCGGGGGCTTCACCGTGGGGAGTCGCAGGGAAGGCCATGAGCTACTCCTGTCGTAGACGCCTCGGTTCACCACATCGACTTAATACCCTCTAGGGGTATCTAGGCAACCCCACGCGACACCTGAGTACGCGGGTAAGCGGGTAAGCGGGTAAGCGGGTAAGCATCTCGATGTCCGCGATGCGCTTGGCGCACTCGGCACTGACAGGCTTCTCGGGCTCCGACGCCGAGTCGACTTGGACATCCACGCACCCCAAGACCGCCAAAACGCCAGCGAGTGCTGACCGAAGATCGGTCAGCACTCGCTGGTGTACTGCATGGTGTCCGAGGGGGGACTTGAACCCCCACGCCCGATAAAGGGCACTAGCACCTCAAGCTAGCGCGTCTGCCATTCCGCCACCCGGACTAGGTGTCTGCCGCCCTGGGGTGTTCCCCGCGGCGACATGGACAACAATACCAAGGTTTCGGAGTGCCTTTCACCTGCGTATCCGCCCTCGGCCGTGGGATGCGCGGCGGCCCGCGTCACCCCGCCTAGAGTCTCACCATGAGTGACGGGTTGATTACCGGTATGGCCGGGGCGCTGGACGGCGTGAAGGTGCGGCGGCCCCGCGTCCTGTCCCCGCTGCGCGAGCATCTGCGGGACACCATGTGGTTCGCGCCGACGGCGGGGCTCGTGGGGATCATGATCCTTTGGCTGCTCGCGGCGGAGCTGGACACGCAGCTCGTGGACGCGCTGCGAGCCGACGAGGACTACGACACGATCAAGGACCTGATCGGCATCGCGGACGACGCGAAGACGGTGATCAGCACCATCGGCAGCGCGATGATGACCTTCATCGGTGTCGTCTTCAGCATCTCGCTGGTGGCCGTACAGATGGCCAGTGGCCAGTTCAGCCCCCGTGTGGTGCGGCTCTACGTCCGGTCGCGGATCACCAAGGCCACCCTGACGGTCTTCATGGCGACGTTCCTGTTCTCCCTCCTGACGCTGACGTCGTTCGACAGCGAGCAGGATCCACGGCTCGTGACGACCGTGCCGCTGGTCGAGTCGATCGTGGCGATGGTCATGGTGCTCCTGAGCCTGCTGCTGTTCGTGGCCTACGTGAACGGGACGGTCCGGATGATGCGGATCGGCTTCGTCATCGACCGGATCGCCCGCGAGTCGTTCCGGGTCGCGGCGAAACAGCCGACCGATCTGCCCGTGGGCACCGAACAGCTCGGTCCAGAGACGGCGCGGATCACCCACCACGGCAGGGCGGGCGTGCTGCGCGACGTGAACATCGCGCGGACCGTGCGTGCCGCCCGGCGCCAGGGCGTCGTCCTGCGGCTGATCCCCCGGATCGGCGACTTCGTGGTGCCGGGGACCCCTGTCTTCACGGTGCACGGGGGCGCGGCACCCTCGCGGCGCGCCCTCGGCTACACCGTTTCCGTCGGAGTGGAGCGGACCTTCCACCAGGACCTCGCCTTCGGTCTGCGCCAGCTGTCCGACATCGCGCTGCGCGCCCTGTCACCCGCGGTGAACGATCCGACCACCGCCGTACAGGCCCTGGACCGCATCGTGCAGTTCCTCGCGGCGATCGCCCCTCACCCGCTGGGCGCGCTCGGTCACCGCGACCGGCGCGGGGAGATGCGCCTCGTCCAGTCGGTGCCGGACTGGACGGCCCTCGTCGATCTCGGATTCGCCGAGATCAGAGGGTGCGCGGTCGGCAATCCGCAGGTGACGCGGCGCATGGTGGCGGGCCTCGACGACCTGCTGCTGCTCGCCCCCGCCGAGCGACGCGAGCCACTGCTGCGCCATCGGGAGCTCCTCGCACAGGCCGTCGAGCGCTCGGTCCCGGAAGCCGCGGACCGCGCGTTCGCGCTCCTGCCCGACCGTCAGGGCATCGGCTGAGCTCTGTACGTCACGCCATGAGGTGGTAGCCCGGGAAGTTCCCCGGCGCCCGCTCCCCCGCCGAGCCCTGTGTGACCGCGCGCACCAGCAGCTCGCCGCCGACGAAGGCACCGCGCCAGGACGCGCCGAAGCCGCCGAAGAGCTCATCGCGGTCACCGCGCGAGCGCGGCTTCCCCCTGCCCGTCTTGAACGCCCGGATCTGGGGCGCGAGGCGTTCGTAGGTCGCCGGGTCGTCGGTGGAGAGCGTGGCGACGAGCGCCCCGTTCGACGCGTTCATGGCGGCGAGCAGCTCGGCCTCCGTGTCGACCAGGACGATCGTGTCGACCGGCCCGAACGGCTCCGCGTGGTGCAGCGGGGAGGACGGTGGTGGGTTGAGGAGGGTGACGGGGTGGACGTACGCGCCGGTGTCCTGTCCCGGCAGGAAACGGCCGTGCGTCGTATCACCGCGGTGCAGCGGGACGGCACCCCGGTCGACGGCCTCGGTGACCTGGTCGGTGAGTTCCTTGGCCTTGGCCGCGTTGATGAGCGGCCCGAAGTCGAGGTCGGGGAAGTCGTCGTCGGGCCGGGCCACGGCGAGCGGATGCCCCACCCGTACGGTGCGGACCGCCGGGAGGTACGCCCCGAGGAACTCGTCGAACAGCGCGCGCTGCACGACGAAGCGCGGGTAGGCGGTGCAGCGCTGCTTGCCGTAGTCGAAGAGCTTGGGGACGACGGCGCCGAACGCGTCCCAGTCGCTGTAGTTCCAGATGCCCCAGGTGTTGAGCCCTTCCTGTTCGAGAATGTGTCGCTTGCCGAGGTCGGCGACGGCCGTGGCCACCGCCGCGCCCGTGTCACGGCCGCCGACGAAGGAGACGCAGCCGATCTCGGGCGCGCGGACGAGTGCTTCGGACAGCTCGCCGCCGCTGCCGCTGACGAGGGTGAGGGGCACTCCTTCGCGAACGGCGAGGGCGCACGCGAGGGTGAGGCAGGCGACGCCGCCGTCGGTCGGGGTCTTGGCGATGACCGCGTTCCCTGCCAATGCCTGTACCAGCATGGTGTGAACGAGCACGCTCATCGGATAGTTCCAGCTCGCGATGTTCGAGACGGGCCCGTCGAGCGGGGCCCTGCCCTCGACCATGGAATCGATGCCGTCGACGTACCACCGCACGCCGTCGATGGCCCGGTCGACGTCGGCCTGAGCGAGGCGCCACGTCTTGCCGATCTCCCAGACGAGGAGCAGCGCGAGCAACTCCCGGTGCCGGGTGAGGGAGTCGAGGGTCGCCGCGACGCGGGCGCGCCGTTCCGGCAGGGCGATGTGGCGCCAGGCGCGGTGCTGGTCGAGTGCGGCGCGTACGGCGTGCCGGGCCGTGTCGGCGTCGAGCCGCGGCGGGCCCGCGATGGGGCTGCCGTCGACGGGGCTGGTGGCGGGCAGGGGCCTGCCGTCGGCCTGCCAGGTGCCGTTCCAGAGGTTCAGGACGCGGTCGTCGCGGAACGCCTCGGGCGCCGTCGCGAGACAGCGCTGCCAGGCGTCGGTCCAGGCGGTGCCTGCTTTGCGGACGAGTGCGTCGCGGGACGTGCTGCGGGATGTCATCTGGTGGTCTCCGCTCACGGTGCACAGTCGGGGCGGGAAGGAATCACAGGAGGCCGAGCACCAACCGCGCCGTCTCGGTCGGGGTGTCGCCCACGCGTACGCCGACGGCCTCAAGGGCGGCCTTCTTGGCCTGTGCGGTGCCGGAGGAGCCGGAGACGATCGCGCCCGCGTGGCCCATCGTCTTGCCTTCTGGCGCGGTGAACCCGGCGATGTAGGCGACGACGGGCTTGGTGACGGATTCCTTGATGTACGCGGCGGCGCGTTCCTCGGCGTCGCCGCCGATCTCGCCGATGAGGACGATCAGTTCGGTGTCGGGGTCGTCTTCGAAGGCGGCGAGGCAGTCGATGTGCGTGGTGCCGATGACGGGGTCGCCGCCGATGCCGACGCAGGTGGAGAAGCCGATGTCGCGCAGCTCGTACATGAGTTGGTAGGTGAGCGTCCCGGACTTGGAGACGAGGCCGACGCGGCCCGCCTTGGTGATGTCGGCGGGGATGATGCCCGCGTTGGACTGGCCGGGCGTGATCAGACCGGGACAGTTGGGCCCGATGACGCGGGTGCCGCGCTCCTTCGCGTACGAGAGGAAGGCGACGGAGTCGTGGACGGGGACGCCCTCGGTGATGACAACGGCGAGCCCGATGCCCGCCTCGGCGGCCTCGACGACGGCCGCCTTGGTGAAGGCCGGCGGCACGAAGACGACCGTGACATCGGCCCCCGTGGCGTCGATGCCGTCGCGCACGGAGCCGAAGACGGGCACGGCGCGGTCGTCGAAGTCGACGCTGCGGCCCGCCTTGCGGGGGTTGACGCCGCCGACCACGTCGGTGCCCGCGGCGAGCATGCGGCGGGTGTGCTTCATGCCCTCGGCACCGGTCATGCCCTGGACGAGGACCTTGCTCTCCTTGGTGAGGTGGATCGCCATGACGGTCCTTCCCTAGTGGGCGCGTTCGGCGGCGCGCCGTGCGGCGCCGTCCATCGTGGTGGCCTGCTGGACGAGGGGGTGGGCGCGGGCATTGAGGATGGCGCGGCCGCGCGCCGCGTTGTTGCCGTCGAGACGGACGACGAGGGGTTTGGTCAGCCGTACCGATTCCAGCGCCTGGACGATGCCGTCGGCGACGGCGTCGCAGGCGGTGATGCCGCCGAAGACGTTCACGAGGACGGAGGCGACCGAGGGGTCGGAGAGGATGACCGCGAGGCCGTCGGCCATGACCTGCGCCGAGGCGCCCCCTCCTATGTCGAGGAAGTTGGCGGGGCGGGCGCCGCAGCCCGCGACGACGTCGAGGGTCGACATGACGAGCCCTGCGCCGTTGCCGATGATGCCGACGTCGCCGTCGAGCTTCACGTAGGTGAGCCCCTTGGCGGCCGCCGAGGCTTCCAGTTCCTCGTCGTACGTCTCGCGCTGCGCTCCCCAACGTTCCTGCCGGAAGCGCGCGTTGTCATCGAGGGTGATCTTGCCGTCGAGGGCGACGATCTCCCCGTGAGGGGTCCTTACGAGCGGATTGACCTCCACCAGGAGGGCGTCTTCACGGACCAGAACGCGCCAGAGTTTGACCAGAGTGTCCGCTGTGTCGGCAGGGAGCCCTGCGGCGGCCGCGATCTCGGCGGCCTTCGCCCGCGTGACTCCTTCCACCGGGTCGACCGCCAGGCGCGCCACGGCCTCGGGGCGCCGGGCCGCCACGTCCTCGATCTCCATGCCGCCCTCGGCCGAGGCGATCGCGAGGAAGCGCCCCGCCGCGCGGTCCAGCACGTAGGAGACGTAGAACTCGGCTTCGATGTCGACGGGTCGGGCCACCATCACCGAGCGCACGGTGTGGCCCTTGATGTCCATGCCGAGGATCTGCCGTGCCGTGATGTGGGCGGCCGCGGGGTCCGCGGCGAGCTTCACGCCGCCTGCTTTTCCGCGCCCGCCGGTCTTGACCTGGGCCTTCACGACGACGCGACCGCCGAGGCGGGTCGCGGCGGTGCGGGCTCCCTCGGCCGTGTCGACGACCTCGGCGCATGGCACCACGATGCCGTGTTCTTCGAAGAGTTGCCTTGCCTGGTGCTCGAACAGGTCCATTTCGGCTCCTGACTGAAAGTGCCGCACGCCCCCTGGACACCACTCACCGGATGCGGGATAACAAGCTTCATACAGTATTCGTCGACTGTATGCAATCTGCCGCGAGAGCACTCCACCAGCGTGCGAGCGCACTCCAACTCCCCTACGAAGGGACAGGACTTCGACATGCCCGACGACAACAGCCAGGACCACATCTCCGGTGGACACCTGGTCGCCAAAGCACTCAAAGCGGAGGGCGTGGAGGTCATCTACACCCTCTGCGGCGGCCACATCATCGACATCTACGACGGCTGCGTCGACGAGGGCATCGACGTCGTCGACGTACGCCACGAACAGGTCGCCGCCCACGCGGCCGACGGCTACGCGCGCATCACGGGCAAGCCGGGCTGTGCGGTGGTGACGGCGGGCCCCGGCACGACCGACGCCGTCACCGGTGTCGCCAACGCCTTCCGCGCCGAGTCCCCCATGCTCCTGATCGGCGGTCAAGGGGCCCACACCCAGCACAAGATGGGCTCCCTCCAGGACCTGCCGCACGTCGACATGATGACGCCGATCACCAAGTTCGCGGCGACCGTGCCGGACACGGCACGCGCGGCGGACATGGTGTCGATGGCCTTCCGCGAGTGCTACCACGGCGCTCCTGGGCCGTCCTTCCTGGAGATACCCCGCGACGTCCTGGACGCCAAGGTGCCCGTCGACAAGGCCCGTGTCCCCCAGGCCGGGCAGTACCGCGCGTCGACCCGCTCGGCGGGCGACCCCGAGGCCGTGGAGAAGCTCGCCGACCTCCTCGTCCACGCGGAGAAGCCCGCGATCCTGCTCGGCAGCCAGGTGTGGACGACTCGCGGCACCGCATCCGCCGTCGACCTCGTCCGCACCCTCAACGTGCCCGCGTACATGAACGGTGCGGGGCGCGGCACGCTGCCGCCCGGGGACCCGCACCACTTCCAGCTCTCGCGGCGCTACGCCTTCTCCAATGCCGACCTGATCGTCATCGTCGGCACCCCCTTCGACTTCCGCATGGGATACGGAAAGCGGCTCTCTCCGGACGCCACCGTCGTCCAGATCGACCTCGACTACCGCACCGTGGGCAAGAACAGGGACATCGACCTCGGCATCGTCGGAGACGCCGGGCTCATCCTGAAGTCGGTGACCGAGGCCGCCTCGGGGCGCCTCAACGGAGGGGCGTCCCGGCGCAAGGAGTGGCTCGACGAGCTGCGCGCCGCCGAACAGATCGCCATCGAGAAGCGGCTCCCGAGCCTGCGCTCCGACGCCTCGCCCATCCACCCGTACCGCCTGGTGAGCGAAATCAACGACTTCCTTACCGAAGACTCGATCTACATCGGCGACGGCGGCGACATCGTCACCTTCTCCGGACAGGTCGTCCAGCCCAAGTCGCCGGGGCACTGGATGGACCCGGGACCGCTCGGCACGCTCGGCGTCGGCATCCCCTTCGTGCTCGCCGCGAAGCAGGCACGGCCCGACAAGGAAGTGGTGGCCCTCTTCGGAGACGGCGCCTTCAGCCTCACCGGCTGGGACTTCGAGACCCTGGTGCGCTACAACCTGCCCTTCGTCGGGATCGTCGGCAACAACTCCTCCATGAACCAGATCCGTTACGGCCAGAAGGCCAAGTACGGCGAGCAGCGCGAGCGCGTCGGCAACACCCTCGGCGACGTCCACTACGACAAATTCGCCCAGATGCTGGGCGGCCACGGCGAAGAGGTCCGCGACCCCGCCGACATCGGCCCCGCGCTGCGCCGCGCGCGCGAGTCCGGCAAGCCCTCGCTGATCAACGTCTGGGTCGACCCGGACGCGTACGCCCCCGGAACCATGAACCAGACCATGTACAAGTGAGGAGCCCTGACGGCCATGACCAAGGCTCTTGAAGGCATTCGCGTCCTCGACATGACGCACGTCCAGTCCGGCCCCTCGGCCACCCAGCTGCTCGCCTGGCTCGGCGCGGACGTGGTGAAGCTGGAGGCACCGTCCGGTGACATCACGCGCAAACAGCTGCGCGACCTCCCCGACGTCGACTCGCTGTACTTCACGATGCTCAACTGCAACAAGCGGAGCATCACCCTCAACACCAAGACCGAACGCGGCAAGGATCTCCTCACCGAGCTGATCCGGCGCTCCGACGTGATGGTCGAGAACTTCGGCCCGGGTGCCGTGGACCGGATGGGCTTCACCTGGGACCGCATCCAGGAGATCAACCCGCGCATCGTCTACGCCTCGATCAAGGGCTTCGGAGAGGGCCCCTACACGAAGTTCAAGGCCTACGAAGTGGTCGCCCAGGCGATGGGCGGCTCCATGTCGACGACGGGCTTCGAGGACGGTCCGCCGCTGGCCACCGGCGCCCAGATCGGTGACTCCGGAACGGGCATCCACGCGGTCGCCGGCATCCTCGCCGCCCTCTTCCAGCGCGAGCACACCGGGCGTGGGCAGCGCGTGAACGTGGCCATGCAGCACGCCGTCCTCAACCTGTGCCGGGTCAAGCTGCGCGACCAGCAGCGGCTCGCGCACGGACCGCTCGCGGAGTATCCGAACGAGGACTTCGGCGACGAGGTCCCGCGCTCCGGCAACGCCTCCGGCGGCGGGCAGCCCGGATGGGCCGTCAAGTGCGCTCCGGGCGGCCCCAACGACTACGTGTACGTCATCGTGCAGCCGGTGGGCTGGCAGCCGATCACCGAGCTGATCGGGCGTCCGGAGCTGTCGGACGACCCCGACTGGGCGACTCCGGAGGCACGCCTGCCCAAGCTCGGCAAGATGTTCCAGCTGATCGAGGAGTGGTCCTCGACGCTGCCCAAGTGGGACGTCCTGGAGCGGCTCAACGCCCACAACATCCCCTGCGGTCCGATCCTCTCCACCAGGGAGATCATCGAGGACGCCTCGCTGGTCGCCAACGAGATGGTCGTCGAGGTCCCCCACGCCGAACGCGGCACGTTCACCACCGTCGGCTCCCCGCTGAAGCTCTCCGACTCCCCCGTGGACGTGGTCAGTTCGCCGCTGCTCGGCGAGCACAACGCGGAGGTGTTCATCGGGGAGCTCGGCCTCGGCCACGAGGAACTGCGCCTGCTCAAGTCGAACGGAGTGATCTGAGTGATGGCCGAAGACCGCGTACTACGGGTGCGCACGCTCCTCGACTCGGTGCGCGCCGAGGGACGCACGTCCCTGACGGCGCCCGAGGGCAAGGTGATCGCGGACGCCTACGGAATCGCCGTACCCGGCGAGGAGCTGGCGACCGACGTCGAGGAGGCCGTGGCACACGCCGCCCGCTTCGGCGGGCCGGTCGTCATGAAGATCGTCTCCCCGGACATCCTGCACAAGACCGACGCGGGCGGCGTGGTGGTCGGTGTGGAGGGCGCCGCCGACGTGCGGGCGGCCTTCTGCCGGATCGTCGAGAACGCCCGCGCGTACGCCCCACAGGCCAGTCTCGAGGGCGTACAGGTGCAGGAGCTCCTGCCGAGCGGCCCATCGGCTCAGGAAGTCATCGTCGGGGCGGTGACGGACCCCACCTTCGGGAAGGTCGTCGCCTTCGGACTCGGCGGTGTCCTGGTGGAGGTCCTCAAGGACGTCACGTTCCGCCTCGCGCCCCTCGACGCCGACGAGGCCCTCTCGATGCTCGACTCGATCCGCGCCGCGGAGGTCCTGCGAGGGGTGCGCGGCGCGCGACCGGTGGACCGCTGGGCGATCGCCGAACAGATCCGCCGGGTCTCCCAACTGGTCACCGACTTCCCCGAGATCGCCGAGGTGGACCTCAACCCGGTGATCGCCACTCCGGAGAGCGCGATCGCGGCGGACATCCGGATCATCCTCTCCGAAGGGGCCCCGAAACCCCGGCGCACCTACACGCGCGAGCAGATGCTCGCCTCCATGCGCCGCCTGATGCAGCCGCGCTCCGTCGCCGTCATCGGCGCCTCCAACGAACAGGGCAAGATCGGCAATTCGGTGATGCGCAACCTCATCGACGGCGGCTTCTCCGGAGAGATCCATCCGGTGAACCCCAGGGCCGATGACATCTTGGGCCGCAAGGCGTACAAGAGTGTCACGGACGTTCCCGGTGAGGTGGATGTGGCGGTCTTCGCGATCCCCGCCAAGTTCGTGGCCTCGGCCCTGGAAGAAGTGGGCCGCAAGGGCATCCCTAACGCGGTGCTGATCCCCTCGGGTTTCGCGGAGACGGGTGAACACGCCCTCCAGGACGAGATCGTGGCGATCGGCGAGCGGCACGGGGTGCGGCTGCTCGGCCCGAACATCTACGGCTACTACTCGACGTGGCACGACCTGTGCGCCACGTTCTGCACGCCCTACGACGTGAAGGGCGGGGTCGCCCTGACCAGCCAGTCGGGCGGCATCGGGATGGCCATCCTCGGTTTCGCGCGCGCTACGAAGACGGGTGTTTCCGCGATCGTCGGGCTCGGCAACAAGTCGGACCTGGACGAGGACGACCTGCTCACCTGGTTCGGCGAGGACCCCAACACCCAGTGCATCGCGATGCACCTGGAGGACCTCAAGGACGGCCGCGCCTTCGTGGAGGCCGCCCGGGCGACCGTTCCGAAGAAGCCGGTCGTGGTCCTCAAGGCAGGGCGCACGGCGGCGGGCGCGAAGGCCGCGGGGTCGCACACGGGGGCCCTCGCGGGCGACGACGCCGTGTACGACGACATCCTGAGGCAGGCGGGCGTGATCCGGGCGCCCGGACTCAACGAGATGCTCGAGTACGCGCGCGCGTTGCCGGTCCTGCCCACTCCCCGGGGCGACAACGTCGTCATCATCACGGGCGCGGGCGGCTCGGGCGTGCTGCTCTCCGACGCGGTGACCGACAACGGTCTGCGGCTGATGGACATCCCGGAGGACCTGGACGCGGCCTTCAAGGCGTTCATCCCCCCGTTCGGGGCCGCGGGCAACCCCGTGGACATCACCGGGGGCGAGCCCCCCTCGACGTACGAGGCGACGATCAGGCTCGGCCTGGAGGATCCGCGCATCCACGCGCTGGTCCTCGGCTACTGGCACACGATCGTCACCCCTCCCATGGTCTTCGCCGAGCTCACGGCCCGCGTGATCGCGGAGTTCCGCGAGCGCGGCATCGAAAAGCCCGTGGTGGCGTCCCTGGCGGGCGACGTCGAGGTGGAGGAGGCCTGCCAGTACCTCTTCGAGCGGGGCGTCGTGGCGTACCCGTACACGACGGAGAAGCCGGTCGCCGCGCTCGGCGCGAAGTACCGGTGGGCCAGGGCCGCGGGGTTGTCGGGGGGCGATCGATGAGGTGACCGGTGCGAGGTCGGCCGACGGTGCGCGTCGGCCGGCCCGGGTCCCATGCGCGCACGAAGGAACGGACAGGGGGCGCTGGCCGGCTCATTCGACGCAAGGGGTACGACAGACATGACAACCACCGACCTCACGACGCCCCTCCCCTACAGGGAGGTGACGGACCGCAACGGCCGCCTGTACCGGATCGGCGAGAGCGACCGGGACATCATGGGACGACCACGATGGACCATGGTGCTCTTCCCATGGATGGGCATGATGGGCATCAGCTCGTCGGAGTACGCGTTCACCTCCGCCGAGGACACCCTGCACGACGCGCATCTGTGGAGCAGCGGGCACATCTTCTGGCTGATGGGCGTGTGGGTCTTCTTCCAGGCCGCCGTGGCCTTCCCCGCGGGACAGCTGCGGGAGAGCGGGCGGCTGCCCGCACGGTACGCGATGCTCCTCGGAGCGCTCGGCACGGTCCTCGGCTACGTCTCGCTCGCCTATGCGCCGCAGGTGACCTTCGCCTACGTCGGATTCGGCATGTTCAGCGGCATCGGCGCCGGTCTGGTCTACGCGACCTGCGTGAACATGGTCGGCAAGTGGTACCCCGAGCGCAAGGGCGGCAAGACCGGCATGGTCAACGGCGGCTTCGCCTATGGCTCCGTGCCCTTCGTCTTCCTCTTCACCTCGTACATGGACCTGAGCAACTACCAGGGCGTGCTGGTGTCCGTGGGCGTCCTGTGCGCGCTGGTCGTGGCCGTCGCGGGATGGTTCTTCAAGGACCCGCCCAAGGGGTGGTGGCCCGCGCACGTCGACCCCTTGAAGGTGTCGGAGGACCCTCGCATCCGGCGGGCCCTCGAGAAGAACCCACCCGCCGTCAAGCAGTACACTCCCAAGGAGGCCGCCCACACCCCTGTGCTCTGGATGATGTGGTTCTGTCTGCTCTGCACGGCGGGGATCAACATCTTCGGGATCGCCTTCCAGGTGCCGTTCGGCAAGGACATGGGGTTCGCGGGCGGAATCGTGGCCACGGCGATGTCCTTGAAGGCGATCGTCAACGGCACGGGGCGCGGTGTGATCGGCTGGATCTCCGATCGCTACGGCCGCCGCAACACCCTCGTCATCGTCTGCGTCGTCCTGGGCTGCGCCCAGTTCGGCGTGCTGATCTCCGGGTCCATGGGGAGCATGCCGTTCTTCCTCTTCTGCTCCATGGTCTCCGGCTTCGGCGGCGGGGCGATCTTCCCTCTGTTCGCGGCCATGACGGCCGACTACTTCGGTGAGAACAACAACGCCACCAACTACGGAATGGTCTACAGCTCGAAGTTGATCTCGGGCCTTGTCGGCTCCGGCATGGGTGCCGTGGTGGTCAACGCCTGGGACTACGAAGGCGCGTTCGTGATCGCCGGCTCCATCGGCCTCGCCTCGGCCGTACTCGCACTCTTCCTGAAATCGCCGGGCAGGCCCCGGGCCCGGCACATCGCACCCAACCCGCACCCGATCGGTGAGGAGATGGCTTGACATGACGGCGGAGCCCATCGCCGCACGACACGCGTCGGCAGACCCCGACGCGACGTACAGAGAAGTCACGGACGCGCGCGGTCGCGTCTACCGCATCGGCGAGAGCGACCGGGAGATCCTCGGCCGCCCGCGCTGGACCATGGTGGCGCTGCCCTGGGCGGCCATGCTCGCCATCAGCGTCTTCGAGTACGCCTTCGGAGCGGCCGAGAACACCCTCTCCGCGGCCCACCACTGGACGTCGTCGAACACCTTCTGGGTGCTCAGCGTCTGGATCTTCTTCCAGGCCGCGGTCTCCTTCCCCGCGGGCAAGCTGCGCGAGAAGGGCATCCTGACCAGCAGAGCGGCGATGCTGACGGGCTCGGTCCTCTCGCTGCTCGGCTTCGTCAGCCTCAGTCACGCGCCGAACGTGGCGACGGCCATGGCGGGCTTCGGCCTGCTGGGCGGCGTCGGATCGGGGCTGATCTATTCGACCTGCGTGAACATGGTCGGCAAGTGGTATCCGGAGCGGCGCGGCGGCAAGACGGGCTTCGTCAACGGCGCCTTCGCCTACGGGGCGGTGCCCTTCATCTTCCTGTTCTCGTACGGCTTCGACACGTCCAACTACCGGACCGTGCTCGACCTCGTCGGCCTCTACGTGCTCGCCGTGACCCTGGTGGCGGGCCTCTTCTTCAAGGACCCGCCGAAGAACTGGTGGCCCGCCGAAGTCGACCCGCTACGGCTCGACGGTGACGCGCGCACAGCCGTGGCACTGGCCAAGAACCCGCCCGCCGCACGGCAGTTCACTCCAGGAGAGGCCCTGCGCACCGGAGTGGTCCCCCTCATGTGGGTGTGCATGCTGTGCTGCGCGGGCGTCTCGATCTTCGGGATCTCCTTCCAGGTGCCGTTCGCGAAGGAGATGGGCTTCGGCCCGCTCATCGCGGCGTCGTCGATGGGCGTGATGTCGGTGATCAACGGCACGGGGCGCGGCGTGGTCGGCTGGCTCTCCGACCGGCTCGGCAGGCAGCGCACCCTCACGTACGTGTGTCTGGTGCTCGCGGTGGCGCAGTTCGGCGTGCTGTGGGCGGGCGAGATGGGCAACCAGCCGCTGTTCCTGTTCTTCGCCTTCCTCTCCGGCTTCTCCGGGGGCGCGTTCTATCCGCTGTTCGCGGCACTCGTACCGGACTACTTCGGAGAGAACAACAACGCCTCCAACTACGGCATGGTCTACAGCGCGAAGCTGGTCTCCGGCCTGTTCGGCGGCGGCTTGGGCGCCATGGTCGTGGACTCCTGGGGGTACGTCGGCGCCTATACGACGGCCGGCGTGGTGTCACTGGTCGCGGCGGGCCTCTCCTTGCTGCTGCGGCAACCGGGAGCGCCACGCGCGCGTGGCGCGCTGGCCTAGCGGCCGCGCTCCCCGGTACCGGATGGGGCCCTTCCACCGCGTGGCGGAAGGGCCCCATCCGTGTGCGGTCAGTCGCCGCAGCGCCCGGTGCGCAGCGCGTGCAGGTGCGCGCTCGACTTGCGGGCGAAGGCGTAGGACTCGGCCGGGTTGTCGTGTTCGGTCTGCCAGTGGTGGTAGCGGCGGCCGTGAGGAGTGCGGGCGGTCACCTTCGACAGGAACTTCTTGTAGTCGATGTCGCCGTCCCCGACGTCCGACATGCGGTAGCCGTCGCGGGTGGTCTCGTCACGGACGCCGTCCTTGACGTGGAACAGCGGATAGCGGTGCGGCTGCTTGAGCACGTAGTCGAGCGGTTCGAAGGGGGCCGGGGTGCCGTCGGGTCGCTTGCCGAAGCGGAACTGGGCGCAGAAGGCCCAGTAGATGTCCATCTCCAGGTACACGGCGTCGGGGTCGGTCTCGGCGAGCAGCACGTCGTAGAGGCGGACGTTCGGCTTGTCGGTGGCGAAGGAGAACTCCTCGGCGTGGTTGTGCTGGTAGAACTTCATGCCCCGCTTGCGTGCCGCTTCGCCATAGGTGTTGAAGTCCTCGGCCGCGCGCTTCCATCCGTCGACGGTCGAGCCGTAGCGGAAGGGCCCCGACGCGGTGCCGATGTGCTTGAGGCCGAGCGCCTCGGCGTCGTCGAGGACCTTGGTCAGGTTCTGCGCGAAGGTGTACGCGTTGGGGTTGTTGTCGTCGTAGTAACCGACGTGCGAGCCGATGGGGTGCAGTCCGTGGTCGCGGGCCAGCCGCTTGAGCTGGGCGAGGGTGATGGCCCCCGCGGAGCCCTGGGTGTATCCGGCGAACTCGATCTCGTCGTATCCGTACTTCTCCAACTCGGCGAAGACCGGGGCGAATCCGGCGGTGGAGACCTTGTCGCGGAGGCTGTAGAGCTGGATGCCGAGGCGGCCGGGCGGCAGGACGGGGCGGCCGCGGCCCTTGCCCGCCGCCGCGTCCGCCGCGGTGTCCGCGGCGGCGGCCGGTGTGGCGGTCGCGCCGATCAGGGCGGCGGCGGTGGCTCCCGCGGCCACGCCGAGCATGCCGCGTCGGCTCAGTCTCTGGGCGATTTCGGGGTCGGCGGACAGGGGATTGCGGCTCATGCGGTCTCCCGGGGTCACATCAGGGATGGGTTCGAAGGAGGGATCAGGGATCACTCGGGGTCGGACCCTGATGGCAAGGTCCGAGCCGTCTGGTTCAGTGGAGATCAAGCAGATTCAGCGGCGCGGGCCTTCGAGCTCAGTGCAGGCCCGCGAGCTGGAGCAACAGCGATTTCACTTCGGTGGCCGCGACACGGCCGCCAACGGCGCGGGGGGTGGAGCACAGAATGAGCGGACTGTTGTCCTCGCTCGTGGGGAGGCGGCCATGGCTGCCGCGAATAGGTGACGGGTCCAGCGGCACGACCGCCATGCGGTAGCGCATGCCGAGCTTCTTGCGGGCCAGCGCGCTCGCGGCCTTCACGCGGACGTAGGGGTCCTCGGGGTCCATGAAGAGCTCGACGGGGTCGTAGCCGGGTTTGCGGTGGATCTCGACGAGCTGCGCGAAGTCGGGCGCGCGGGCGTCGTCGAGCCAGTAGTAGTACGTGAACCAGGCATCCGGATCCGCGACGGCGACGAGTTCACCGGAGCGCGGATGGTCCAGGTGGTGTGCCTTCTTGCCTTCGTCGTCGAGGAGTTGCTCGATGCCGGGGAGACCTTCGAGGGCGGCGCGGGTGGCGTCGAGGTCCTCCGGTCGCCGCACGTAGACGTGGGCGATCTGGTGGTCGGCGACGGCGAAGGCGCGGGACGCCATCGGATCGAGGTACTCCATGCCGTCCTGGGTGTGGACCTCGAGCAGGCCCGCGCGGCGCAGTGCGCGGTTGATGTCGACGGGCCTGTTCACCCGCGTGATGCCGTACTCGGACAGCGCGACGACCGTGCGGCCCTCGGCCTCGGCGTCGTCGAGCAGCGGGGCGAGGGCCGCGTCCAGGTCGGCCGCCGCTTGATGGGAGCGCGGGTCGTCGGGGCCGAAGCGCTGCAGGTCGTAGTCGAGGTGGGGGAGGTAGCTCAGGGCCAGGTCGGGGTGGCGCGTGGCGAGGATGTGGCGGGTGGCGTCGATGATCCAGCGGCTGGACACGAGGTCGGCGCCGGGTCCCCAGAAATGGAAGAGAGGGAAGGTACCGAGCTTGTCGGTGAGTTCGTCGTGCAGGGCCGGGGGCCGGGTGTAGCAGTCGGGTTCCTTGCGGCCGTCGGCGTAGTAGACGGGGCGGGGCGTGACGGTGAAGTCGGTGTCGGCGCCCATCGCGTACCACCAGCAGATGTTGGCGACGGTGTAACCGGGGTGCGCGCGGCGGGCGGCGTCCCACAGCTTGTCGCCCGCGACCAGGCCGTTGTGCTGACGCCACAGGAGGACGTCGCCGAGTTCGCGGAAGTACCAGCCGTTGCCGACGATGCCGTGTTCGGCGGGGGTGGTGCCGGTGAGGAACGTGGACTGGGCCGCGCAGGTGACGGCGGGCAGGACGGTGTCGAGCCGGGCTCTGGCGCCGGACCGGCCGAGGGCCTTGAGGCGCGGCATGTGGTCGAGGAGGCGCGGGGTGAGGCCGACGACGTCCAGGACCAGCAAGGGGGTTGGGGTCATGGCAGTTCCTTCAGGCCGAGGTCCGTGAGGAGGTCACGGGCGAGGGTCAGTTCCGCGGCGATGCCCTCGGCGAGCTGCGGGCGGCCACGCGGGCGCAGTGCGGGCGGCAGCGCCTGCCAGGTATAGGTCTCGACCTCGAGATGACGGGTGAGTGGACGCGGGCCACCGACGAGGCGGGTCAGGGTGTCCTGGAGCACGGGGAGAGTGGAGGTGAGCGGCTCGGCGGGGGCCGCGTGCAGGGGGACGTGGAAGTGCGCGCGCCACGGGCCGGTGTCGGGCAGGGCCTGGTCGGTGAGGGCTTCGCCGAGGTCGTCGGTGCCGCGCAGCCCGGTGCCGTTGACGGTGCGGGTCTGGTGCAGGAAGCGGGGTTCGTCGAAGGCGGCGAGGGCCTCGCGCACGGCGGGGAGATGGGGGTGTTCGGCGTGCAGGGCGGCGGAGAGCTGCGATTTGACGACGGGGATGCCCGCGGCGGTCAGGGCGTCGAGGGCGGTCCTCGGGTCCTCGAAGGAGGTGGCGAGGTGACAGGTGTCCACACAGATGCCGATGCGGTCGTGGCCGACCGCGGTGAGGGGGGCGATCGCGTCGGCGGTCGTCTCGACGGTGCAGCCGGGCTCCGGTTCGAGGCCGATGCGGATGGAGCGTCCGGTCAACTCGGCGAGTGCGTCCAGGCGTTGGGCGAGTGCGGTGAGAGCGGCCCGGGCGGCTTCGGCCCGGGCGCTGTCGAAGGGGGTGCGCCACGCGATGGGGAGCGTGGAGATGGTCCCCTCGGTGACGTCGTCGGGGAGCAGGGTCGCGAGGAGCCGCGCCAGGTCGGTGGTGTGGGCCAGGCGCTCCGGGTCGGTCCAGTCCGGCTTGTACACGCGGTACTTGACCTCTTCGGCGCCGAAGCCCTCATAGGGAAAGCCGTTGAGCGTGACGACTTCGAGGCCGCGCCGGTCGAGCTCGGTGCGCAGTCCGCGCAGCGCCGCGGGGTCGGTGGTCAGGGCGCGCGCGGCGTCCTTGGCGAGCCACAGGCCGATGCCGAGCCGGTCCCTGCCGAGGCGTCTGCGCACCGGCTCGCAGTGGTCGCGGAGTTGGGCGACGACGCCGTCGAGGGTCTCCGCGGGGTGCACGTTGGTGCAGTACGCGAGGTGGACGGTGGAGCCGTCGGGGTGCCGGAAGCGCATGGCTCACGCCCCGCCGCGCAGGATGGAGTTGCCCTCGTGGGTGGCCTCCGTACCGGCGACGTCCAGGACGAGGCGGCCGCTGAGCCCGTAGAAGGCGACCGGGTTGCGCCAGAGCACGAGATCGACGTCGTCCTCGTCGTACCCGGCGGCCAGCATCGCGTCGGCGACCTTGCGGGTCTTGAGGGGGTCGCTCTTTCCCCAGTCGGCGGCCGAGTTGACCAGGACCTTCTCCGGGCCGACGTCCCGCAGGATCGCGATCATCCGTTCTTCGTCCATCTTGGTGTCGGGATAGACGGAGAAGCCGAGCCAGCAGCCGCTGTCCTTGGCCTCCTTGACCGTGGTCTCGTTGAGGTGGTCGATCAGGACGCGTTCCAGCGGCAGAGCGGACTCACGGACGACGTCGATCGTGCGGCGCAGCCCCGCGAGCTTGTCGCGGTGCGGGGTGTGCACGAGCGCGGGCAGTTCGTGGTCGGCGGCCAGTTGCAGTTGGGCGGCGAGCGCGGTGTCCTCGGCGGGCGTCATGGAGTCGTAGCCGATCTCGCCCACGGCGACGACGTTGTCCTTGACGAGATAGCGGGGCAGCGCGGCGAGGACGGGGGTGCAGCGGGGGTCGTTCGCCTCCTTGGGGTTGAGCGCGATCGTGCAGTGGTGGGCGATTCCGTACTGGGCGGCACGGAAGGGTTCCCAGCCGAGGAGGGAGTCGAAGTAGTCGAAGAAGGAGGCGGGCGAGGTGCGGGGCTGGCCGAGCCAGAAGGCGGGCTCCACGACCGCGCGGACACCCGAGGCGTACATCGCCTGATAGTCGTCGGTGGTGCGGGAGGTCATGTGGATATGGGGGTCGAAGATGCGCATGGGCACTCCTACTCCTCGCCGGGCGAGGGGGCCGTGGGGGCGGTCAGGGCGAGGACGCGGTGCAGGTCGCCGGGGACGGGACGGCCCGCTGCGGTGCGTTCGTTCGCGTAGTCGCCGAGCATCCGGGCCAGTTCGGCGTCGCCGTGGGCACGGCGCGCGAGATCGGTGACGGCCTCCACGGGGACGCCGGTGAACAGGCACTTGAGGACGGCGTGCCGCCAGTCGTGCGGGGAGAGGTGCTCGGCGGCGTAGGGGCCGACGGCCGCGGCGACCAGGCGGGTGTCATTGGCGCGCAGGGCATCCTCGACCAGGGGCAGGGCTTCGGGGCCCGGCACCAGATGGGGCAGGGAGTGCAGGACGGCACGGCGTTCGGCCGCGGTGCCCTGGGCGTAGACGCGGGTCAGGGTCTCCGGGTCGGCGGCGGCCGTGTGCAGGAGGAGGACGCGGGCTGCGTCGGCGTGGTCGGGGCCGCAGCGGCGTCCGGCTTCGGCGAACCTCAGCTCCCACGTGGGCACGTCGCCCTCCGCCGAAAGTCCCTGCCCGGGCGCCCGGGAGGCGGTGGCCGCGGCGCCCGCCTCGGCGGTGGCCTGGTCGAGCCAGGCGCGGGCGGCCCCGCCGAGATGGGATTCGAGGCGGGTGCGGAGGGCGGCGATCCCGGTGGTGTCGGTCACGGGGTTCCTCCTTCGGCGACGCGGCGCAGGAATTCGATCGAGTGCGCGGCGAGTTGGGGTCCCGCGTGGGAGTGACGGGGCAGTTCGACGACGGTCAGGCCCTGGTATCCGGTGGCTGCCAGCGCTTCGAGGACGGGCGGGAAGTCGATCTCGCCGTCGCCGAAGGGCAGGTGTTCGTGGACGCCGCGGCGCATGTCCTCGATCTGGACGTGCCGCAGCCAGGGCGCGGCGGCCTTGACGCAGTCGGCGGGAGGGAGTGGTTCGAGGCACTGACAGTGGCCGATGTCGAGAGTGAGCCCGAGGAGTTCGGGGTCGCCGAGGGCGTGACGGAGGTGGTGGAAGTCGGCGAGTGAGGAGAGGAGATGGCCGGGCTCGGGCTCGACCGCGAGCGGAACACCGGCGCCGGACGCGGCGTCCAGAACCGGATCGAGGGCGTCGGCGAGGCGTTTCCACGCGGTGTCGTCGTCCGTGCCCTCGGGGGTGATGCCGCTGAAGCAGTGCACGGCGTGGGCGCCCAGGTCTGCGGCGACCCGGACGGCCCGGATGAGCAGCCTGACCCGGTCGGCGCGCCGTTCCGGATCGGGGTCGAGAAGGGAGGGGCCGTGTTTGCGGCGCGGGTCGAGGACGTAGCGGGCACCGGTCTCGACGGTGGCGGTGAGACCGAGCTGGTCGAGCCTGCGGGCCACGTGCCGGGTGCGGGTGGCGAGATCGGGATCGAGGGGGTCGAGGTGCATGTGGTCGAGGGTCAGTCCGACCCCCGCGTAGCCGAGGTCGGCGAGGAGACCGAGGGCGTCGTCGAGGCGGAGGTCGGTGAGTCCGTTGGTGCCGTAGCCGAAGCGGAGTCCGCCTGGCGGCGGGCTGTCGCCGGATGCGCGACCGACGGGTATGGCGCCATCGCCGGGTATCGCGCCACCGCCGGGTGCGGCGTCCGGCGGCCGGGAGTCGGATTCGCTCATGTCACGCTCACCTTCCGTGCGAACTTCCGGGCCGCGGGGGCGAGTGCGGCGGTCACGAGGGCGGTTCCCGCGGCGCCCGCGCGGGCGGCCAGGGCGGCCTGCAACGGGATCATGGCGCGGATTCCGCCGCCGACGGCTCGTTGGGTGAGAGGAGGTGAGGGATTGAGGACGGCGTGGAACAAGGGCTTGGCCACGGTGCCGACGTACGCGGCGGTGAGAGCGCCGCGCAGGGCACGCTGAGCGGTGCCTCGCTCGGCGCTTCCGGCGGTGACCGCTGCCGAGGAGACGGCGCTCGACAGGTTCGGACCGCTCGACAGGTTCGGACCGCTCAGCCCGGTCGGAGCGTTCGACGTGGCGCGCAGGCTCGGCGAGCCGGGGGTCGGGGATCGGCCCACTCGATGGGCCAGCACCGTGGTCGCCGCGAGGGCCGCGAGGGGCGCAGCCGTGGAGCCGCCCTGGGCCTCGCGGCGGGAGACCGCGGTGACGGCCAGGGTGTGGGCGGCAAGCACCCCGGCGGACGACAGCGCGGCAGACGGCACACCGCCGCCGCCCACACCACGCCTCACGCCGGCGGTGGCGCCGGCGCCACCGCTCGTAGCCACCGCCCCCAACACCAGATCGAGCCCTCGTGCCGCCGCCATGGCCACCGGACCCGCGGGGGTGTGCTTGAGGCCCAGGTCGTAGGCCCAGACCGTGCCCGCAAGAGCGGCGGCCGTGGTCAGGGCGGGGCGGCCTGCGCTGGAGGCCAGGGTCAGGCCCGTCGCCGTGAGGGCCGTCGCCGCGGCGAGGGCGGCGGGTGGGGTGATGCGGCCCGAGGGCAGGGGGCGTTCAGGGCGTTCGACGGCGTCGTCCGCCCGGTCCGCCCAGTCGTTGAGGGCCATGCCCGCTTCGTACAGACACAGGGAGGAGGCGATGGCGAGGAGGGTGCGGTGGTTGGGGTGCAGGCCGGTGGCCGCCGCACCGGCGAGGGCGTCGCCGGGGACGGTGAACAGGGCCGGGAGGCGCAGGAGTTCGGCCCAGTCGCGCGGGGTACTCATCGGGTCTCCCGCAGGCGCTGCGCGAGGTCGAGCAGTTGGCCGTACTGCTCGCCGAGGGCGGCGGGCGAGCCGTCGTCCGGGTCCTTGAAGTAGAAGGCGAGGGAGGGGAGAGGACCGCGCAGGCCGCGTTCGTGGGCGCGGGAGGTGAGGCGGGCCAGGTCCAGGATCAGGGGGGCGGCGAGCGCCGAGTCGCAGCCCTGCCAGGTGGTCTGCAGGACCATGCGGGTGCCGAGGAAGCCGTCGAAGGCGATGTGGTCCCAGGCCGTCTTCCAGTCGCCGAGCGAGGGCACGTCGTCGATGTGGACCGCGCCCTCGGGGGTGGTGCCGAGGGTGTCGGCGAGGACGCGTTCCTTGCCCGCGTTCTTCGCGGCGGCGGCGGCCGGGTCGGCGAGGGCGGCGCCGTCGCCGCCGCCGAGGAGGTTGGTGCCGGACCAGGCCCGTACGGCCAGCGCGCGCTGGGCGAACATCGGGCCGAGCACGGAGCGCAGCAGGGTCTGTCCCGTCTTGCCGTCACGGCCCGCGTGGGGCAGGGCGGAGGCGCGGGTGGCCTCGGCGAGAGAGGGGTGGTGCAGACCGGACGAGGGGGTGAAGTTCACGTAGGGACAACCGGCCCGGAGTGCGGCCGCGGCGTAGAGGGAGCTGGCGGGCAGGCGTGGGTCGCCGTCGGCGGGGAGGGGTTCCGTCGAGGCGACGTTCACCACGACCGCGCGGGCCAGGCCCCGGCGGCGTACGAAGCCGCGCAGGTCCGCGGCGAAGGAGTCGATCAGCTCGTCGTCGGTGCGGGTGTCGCCGGGCAGGGGGCCGCCGGGGCGTATCTCGGCGTCGGCGGCGGTCAGTTCGGCGCGGACCGCGGAGGGGAGGTCGTAGGGCAGGACGCCGCCCGCGGCCAGTTCCTCGGCGCGTTTGGGCAGGGGGCAGCTCGTGGTGTCGTGGCCGCCGAAGACGAGCGAGGACAACGTTGGCAGTCCGCAGTCCGTGAAGGGAGGCGTCTCGGTGACCATGCCGGTCGGCGCGTGCAGTCCGGCCGCCAGTGCCGCGCAGCCCGCGACGGTCGTGGTCGCGACCGAGCCGCGCGCACCGATGAGCCAGACCCCGACCAGTGGCGTCCCGACGGAAGAAGTAGAGAGCGCGGTTGTGGACACGGCTGCCTCCTGCCATGGCTCAAAGAACAGACGAACTGACGAACAGGCGAACGACGGAACTGAGGATCATCGGAGCAATGGAGCGATGGAATCATGGGGTCGCGATGGCGCGGCTATGGAGCGGCTATGGAGCCGCTATGGAGCAAGACGGCGGGCGGAGGTCCGGCGTCCTCCGCCCGCCGCCGTCTAGCGACCCGCGCCCGAGGTGGTCGGTGCGGGTGGACCGAAGTGGCGCGCGGGCAGGTCCTTCAGCCGGATGTCGCGGAAGGAGACCTCGTCGGCGTCACCGTGGTTCTGGATGCCGATGTGCCCCTGGCGCAGGCTGCGCGCCGGATCGGAGTTGGTGAAATCGTTGATCTTCACGCCGTTGAGATAGACACGAAGGCGCTCGCCCTCGACACGGATCTCGTAGGTGTTCCACTCCCCCGGCGGGTTGAGGGCCTTGTCCCGCTTCTTCAGGTCGGCGGACTTGAAGCCGTAGACGGAGCCCGTGGTCTTCTCGGGGACGTCGGTGGCGTCGATCTGGATCTCGTAGCCCTTGTCGACGGCGGACCAGGGGTCGTCGGAGGGCGGGAACCCCACGAAGATTCCGGAGTTGTCGTCACCGGCCATCCGCCAGTCGAGCTTGAGGGAGTACGAGCCGAGCTCACGCCGGTCGTACCAGAGCATGCCCATCCCGCCGGTGGTCGTCAGCGTCCCGTCCTCCTCCTTCAGCGCGAAGGAGCCGGGGCCCGCCTGTTTCCACCCCGCGAGGGAGGCCGCCGTGCCGTCGAAGATCGGCGTGTAGCCCTTCTCCGGGCGGCAGTCGGCCTGGGCGGCGCCGACCGCCCAGCGGATTCCGCCGAGCAGGTGCCGACGGAAGGCCGGTTCGGCGTAGGACTCCTTGGTGTGGCCGCCGCCCGTGTAGAAGGAGCGGCCGCCCTGGTAGTCGCCCTGGCACCAGGCGATGGGGTGGTCTCCCGCCATGGTGCCGCCGGTGTACGACGACTCGTCGAGCGAGGCGAGGACGCGGGCCTTGCCCCGGGGGTTGGCGCGGTAGTTGTACCACTCGTCGGTGCGGTCCCAGCTGGCCGTGCCCAGGTGGGCCGTGGCCGGGTGCGCGTGGTCCTCCACCCGCACCTTCGCGGGCTGGATCGCGGGGTGCGACTGGAAGTACGCGCCCGCGAGCCCCCCGTAGAAGGGCCAGTCGTACTCGGTGTCGGCGGCCGCGTGCACGCCGACGTAGGCGCCGCCGCCCCGGATGTACTTCTCGAACGCCGTCTGCTGCTCGGCGTTCAGCACGTCACCGGTGGTGGACAGCCAGACCACGGCGTCGTAGCGCGCGAGGTTCTTGGCCGTGAAGGCGCCCGCGTCCTCGGTCGCGTCGACGGCGAAGCCGTTCGCGGCACCGAGTTCCTTGACGGTCGCGACGCCGGTGGGGATCGAGTCGTGCCGGAATCCCGCGGTCTTGGAGAAGACCAGGACCCGCTCCCCCGCCTTGCCGCCGTCCGGTCCGGGTCGTGAGGCCGCCGGGCCCGAGGCGCACCCGATGAGGAGTGCGGCCGCCGCGGTCGCGGTCATGAGTCGTGCGCGTCTGCGCATGGTGCTCGCCCCTTCCTCAGCTGGTGGTGAAGGTGAAGTCGTCCACGTCGTAGAGCGCTCCGGTGCCCGAGCCCTTGAAGACGAGGAACAGGGTGGTGGTCGTCTTGGGCGGCTTGGAGAGGGCGGTGCTGACGTCCGCGTACGTCTCCCACGAGCCGGTCGGCGCGACCTTCGCGCTGCCCAGGAGCCTGCCGCCGACCGAGCCGCTGCGGACCTCCAGGGTGCCGCCGGAACCGGCGGACGCGACGCGCGCGGTCAGCTTGGTGGCGTTGCCGAGGACGTACGGCTTGAACGAGACCCAGTCGCCGTTGTGGATGTCGCCGACGGTCTTGCCGCCGTGCGCCGGGGCGTGGTTCACGATCGAGACGCCCTTGGAGTCGCCGTAGTGCTCGCCCTGGCGGTGCTTGGGCTGGACGACGTTCTGGTCGTGGGTGGTCAGCGCGGGCTGGCCGTTGGCGCCCTTGTCGGTGTACTCGGCGTCGAAGACCCCGAAGATGTTGGCGTTCGGGTCGTGCTCACCGTCGGCCGAGGTCTGGATGGTGCCCGAGCAGCCGTTCGCGGAGGTCACCGGGTGGCCGTGGCTGTCGTGGCCGAGGATGTGCGTGACCTTGACCTTGGCGCAGTCGATCGCGCCGTCCTCCGGATCGGTCACCTTCACCTTGAAGGGCACCTTGTCGCCGAAGGTGAACAGTTGCCCGTCGGCGGGGAGTTCGAGGGTCACCTTGGGCGCGGTGTTGCCGACGGTGAGGTGCGCGCTCGCCGAACCGGTGCGCCCGGTGGAGTCCTTGACGGTCACGGTCGCCGTGTAGACGCCGTTCTTCTTGTACGTGTACGTGGGGTTCTGCTGGGTCGACTTGCCGCCGTCGCCGAAGTCCCAGGCGTAGGTGAGCGTCCCGCCCTCGGCGTCCGTGGCCTTGGCGGTGAACTGGGTCCGCAACGGAGCCTGACCACTCGTCTTGGACGCGCCGGCCTCGACGACCGGGGAGTGGCCCTCGGTGGCGTTCTCGATGCGGTAGAGGCCGGAGTTCTCGTCGCCGCCGAACCAGGCGGTGCCGTAGTCCAGGACGTAGAGCGCGCCGTCGGGGCCGAACTCCATGTCCATGACCTGGGTGCCGGTCCACGGGAACGGGTTGATCTTCGAGACGGTGCCGTCCGCGCCCTGCTCGATGCGCTTGATCCAGCGCCTGCCGAACTCGCCCGCGAAGAAGTCGCCGTCGTACGCCTCGGGGAACTTCACCGGGGAGGTGTTCGCGGCGTCGTAGCGGTAGACGGGTCCGCCCATCGGGGACTCGGACCCCGAGCCGAACTCGGGGAGGGATCCGCCGTCGTACGGAATCCATGCCTCCTGCGCGGGCGGCAAGTCGGTCAGGCCCGTGTTGTGCCGGGAATCGTTCTTCGGCGCCGCGCAGTCGAAGGCGGCGCCGGAGGTCTTCGTCGCGAAGTCGTAGTCGACGTAGGCGTCGTTCTTGCCGGTGCAGAACGGCCAGCCGAAGTTGCCCGCCTTGGTCACGCGGGCGAACTCGACCTGTCCGGCGGGTCCGCGCTTGGGGTCGGCCGCGCCCGCGTCGGGCCCGTAGTCACCGACGTAGACGATGCCCGTCGGCTTGTCGACGCTCATCCGGAAGGGGTTGCGGAAGCCCATCGCGTAGATCTCGGGGCGGGTCTTCTCGGTGCCCTTGGCGAAGAGGTTGCCGTCCGGCACGGTGTAGGAGCCGTCGTCGGCGACCTTGACGCGCAGGATCTTGCCGCGCAGGTCGTTGGTGTTGCCCGCGCTGCGCCGCGCGTCGAAGGCGGGGTTGCGGTCGGCGCGCTCGTCGATGGGCGTGAAGCCGTCGGAGGCGAAGGGGTTGGAGTCGTCGCCGGTCGAGAGGTAGAGGTTGCCGTCCTTGTCGAAGTCGATGTCACCGCCGACGTGGCAGCAGGTGCCTCGGCTCGCGGGGACGTCGAGGACCTTCTTCTCGCTGGCGTTGTCGAGCGTGCCGTCGGCCTTCAGGACGAAGCGGGAGAGGCGGTTGACGCCGTCGAACTTCTTGAAGTCCTCGGCGGTGCCGTTCTCGGGGGCGTCGCCCGCGGGGGTGTCGAGCGGCGGCGCGTAATAGAGGTAGATCGCGCGGTTCTCGCTGAACTTCGGGTCGAGGCCGACGCCTTGGAGGCCCTCTTCGTCGTGCGAGTAGACCGGTATCTTGCCCGCGACCTTGGTGTTGCCCGCGGCGTCGGTGAGGCGCAGCGTGCCGTCGCGCGAGGTGTGCAGGACCGAGCGGTCGGGGAGCACGGTGAGCGTCATGGGCTCGCCCGTCTCCGGCGCGCCCTTGGCCAGGGTGACCTGCTGGAAGTCCTCGGCGACGGGGGCGGCGGCCGTCGAGGACGGGTCCGCTGGGACGGCACCCGCCTGCGGTACGGCGATGGCCAGTGAGGCGCCGGTGAGCAGCGTGCCGGTGGCCAGGGCGAGGGCTTTGTGGAGTCTCAGGCGTTTCCTGTGCACGGGGGTTCCTCCGGATGGGGGCGGGTGTCGTGCGGTGCTCCGTGCGCCGGGGTGCGCCGTCACCCCGGAGTCCTATGTCCTGTACATCCCAAGGACGGTAGCGAGCTTTGTCCTTGGCCGAAAGCCTTTGCACAGGAGTGGAGTTGAGCTTCTTCCTGGAGCAGGACAAAGTGGGGGCGAGCTACCGGTTGAACGCCGCGTCGAACGACGCGGTCGGCGGCTCGAAGTCGAACGCCTTCAAACGCTTGAGCGCCTCGGGCGCGCCCTGGAGGCGGTCCATGCCCGCGTCCTCCCACTCCACCGAGACCGGGCCGTCGTACGCGATGGAACGCAGCATGCGGAAGACGTCCTCCCACGGCACGTCCCCGTGCCCGGCCGACACGAAGTCCCATCCCCTGCGCGGGTCGCCCCACGGCAGATGGGACCCGAGCCTGCCGTTGCGGCCGTCCAGGCGGCGCCGGGCCTCCTTGCAGTCCACGTGGTAGATCCGGTCGCGGAAGTCGTAGAGGAAGCCGACCGGGTCGAGGTCCTGCCACACGAAGTGCGAGGGGTCGAAGTTCAGGCCGAAGGCGGCACGGTGGCCCACCGCCTCGAGGGCCTTGTGCGTGGTCCAGTAGTCGTACGCGATCTCGGACGGATGCACCTCGTGGGCGAAGCGCACGCCCTCCGCGTCGAAGACGTCCAGGATCGGGTTCCAGCGCTCGGCGAAGTCCTCGTAGCCGCGCTCGATCATGGACTCGGGGGCCGGTGGGAACATCGCGACCAGGTGCCAGATCGCCGATCCCGTGAAGCCGACGACGGTGTCGACGCCGAAGGCCGCCGCGGCCCGCGCGGTGTTCTCGATCTCGGCGGCGGCCCGCTGCCGCACGCCCTCCCCCTCGCCGTCCCCCCAGATGCGGTCGGGCAGGATCGCCCGGTGGCGCTCGTCGATGATCGCGTCGCAGACCGCCTGACCCACCAAGTGGTTGGAGATCGCCCAGCATTTGAGGCCGTACTTGTCGAGCAGGGCGTGCCTGCCCGCGAGGTAGCCGGGGTCTGCCAGCGCCTTGTCGACCTCGAAGTGGTCGCCCCAGCAGGCGAGTTCGAGGCCGTCGTAGCCGAAGTCGCTGGCGAGCGCGCAGACCTCTTCGAGCGGCAGGTCGGCCCACTGGCCGGTGAAGAGCGTGAACCTACGGGGCATGACGGGGCCTCCTCGGGCGGGGATCTGCGGACTGCTCAGGCGTCGATCGGCTGACTGCTCAAGCGGGGATCTGCGTGTACACGGAGTTCTTCGCGGCGCTCTCCTCCACGGCCGCGAGCACCCGCTGCACGGAGAGCCCGTCGGTGAACGAGGGCTCGGCCTCGGCTCCGGTGGCGATGGCGTGCAGCAGGTCGCGGGCCTGGTGCACGAAGGTGTGCTCGTAGCCGAGTCCGTGACCCGGCGGCCACCACGCCTCCAGGTAGGGATGGTCGGGCTCGGTCACCAGGATCCGGCGGAAGCCCGCCGACGCCGCGGGCTCGGTGTGGTCGTGGAAGGACAGTTCGTTGAGCCGCTCCAGGTCGAACGCCAACGAGCCGTGAGATCCGTTGAGTTCGAGTCGCAGCGCGTTCTTGCGCCCGGTGGCGAAGCGGGTCGCCTCGAAGCTGGCGAGCGCGCCGGAGGGGAAGCGGCCGGTGAAGACGGCGGCGTCGTCCACCGTGACGGCACCGAGCCGGGCGCCGCCCGCGGTGCCGCCCGCCACCGTGAGCCCACCGGAGGCGCCCGCCCCCTCGTCCGCGTCCGCCACAAGCGGCCGTTCCCGCACGAACGTCTCCGTGAGCGCCGAGACCCCGGCCACCTGCTCCCCCGCCAGATACTGCGCGAGGTCCACGATGTGCGCCCCCAGGTCACCGAGCGCCCCGGAGCCCGCGCGCTCCTTGAGCAGCCGCCAGGTGAGCGGGAACTCCGGGTCCACCAGCCAGTCCTGAAGGTACGTCAGGCGTACGTGGCGCAACGCGCCGAGGCGACCCTCGGCGACCATCCTGCGGGCCAGCGCGAGGGCGGGCACCCGCCGGTAGTTGAAGCCGACCATGGCCACCTGCCCCCGCGCGCGGGCCCGCCCCGCGGCCTCGGCCATGGCCTCGGCCTCCTCGACGGTGTTCGCCAGGGGCTTCTCGCACAGCACGTGCTTGCCCGCTTCGAGGGCGGCCACCGCGATCTCCGCATGGCTGTCGCCCGGCGTGCAGATGTCGACGATGTCGACGTCGTCCCGGGCGATCAGGGCGCGCCAGTCGGTCTCCGCCGCCGCCCAGCCAAGACGGTCGGCGGCGGCGCGCACCGCGCCGCCGTCACGGCCGCAGACGGCCGAGAGCACCGGTTCGACGGGCAGGTCGAAGACGCGCCCGACGGTGCGCCAGCCCTGGGAGTGGGCGGCGCCCATGAACGCGTAGCCGACCATGCCCACCCCCAACGGCCGCTTCCCCGCCTCGGGTTCCGTCTCACGCATGCGGTACTCCTCCTCGTCGACGCTCGGTGCGGGCTGCTAACGGGCACATCACTTGAAGCCGGTGGGCATGTACTGCTCGACGTTGTCCTTGTCGACCACGGCCGAGTAGCAGGTGACGAAGGACGGGATCTCGAACTCCGCCATGCCGCTCACGCCCTTGCCCTGCCCGAGTGCGCGCGCCAGGTCGATCGCCGACGCGGCCATCGTGGGCGGGTAGAGGACGGTGGCCTTCAGGACGCCGTCGTCGGCCTCGATGGCCTGGAAGGCGGAGAGCGCGCCCGCGCCCCCGACCATCAGGAAGTCGTCGCGGCCCGCCTGCTCGATGGCGCGCAGGGCGCCCACGCCCTGGTCGTCGTCGTGGTTCCACAGCGCGTCGAAGTTCTTCTGCGCCTGGAGGAGTTGGGACATCTTCTGCTGGCCCGACTCGACGGTGAAGTCGGCGGCCTGCCTGGCGACCTTCTTGATGTTCGGGTAGTTCTTCAGCGCGTCGTCGAAGCCCTTGCTGCGCTGCTTGGTCAGCTCCAGGTTGTCCAGGCCCGCGAGCTCCACGACGCGGGCGTTCTTCTTGTCCTTGAGCTTCTCGCCGATGTAGTGCCCGGCACTCAGGCCCATGCCGTAGTTGTCGCCGCCGATCCAGCAGCGGTAGGCCTGCGGGGAGGCGAAGACGCGGTCGAGGTTGACGACGGGGATGCCCGCCTTCATCGCCTTCAGGCCGACCTGGGTGAGCGCCTTGCCGTCGGCGGGCAGGATCACCAGGACGTCGACCTTCTTGTTGATCAGCGTCTCGACCTGGCCGATCTGGGCCGCGGTGTCGTTGGAACCCTCGGTGGACTCCAAGGTGACGTCCGCGTACTTCTTCGCCCGCTCCTTGGCGTTGTCGTTGATGGCGTTGAGCCAGCCGTGGTCGGCCTGCGGGCCCGCGAAGCCGATGGTGACCTCCTTGCCCGGCTTCTCGTCGGCGACCTGCTGCTCCTTGTTCCCGCTGTCCTCGTCCTTGGACTCGTTGCTGGTGCAGCCCGCGAGGAGCGCTCCGCCCGACAGGGCGGCGGCTCCGAAGAGGAGCCCTCTGCGGCTCGTGGTGGTTGGCATGGGTGAACCCCTCAGCTCAGGAAGTGTGGGCCGTACGACGTTGGACGAGCACCGCGGCGACGATGATCGCGCCCTTGGCGATCTGCTGGGTCGCGGTCTCCAGGTTGTTGAGCGCGAAGATGTTCTGGATCGTGGTGAAGATCAGCACGCCGAGCACGGATCCGGTGATGGTCCCCCGGCCGCCGCTGAGCAGCGTGCCGCCGATGATCGCCGCGGCGATGGCGTCGAGTTCGTAGAGGTTGCCGTTGGTGTTCTGTCCCGAGCCGGACAGGACGATCAGCAGGAAGGCGGCGATGCCGCAGCACAGGCCGGAGAGCAGATACAGGTAGAGCCGCTGCCTGCGGACGTCGATGCCCGCGAGGCGCGCGGCTTCCGCGTTGCCGCCGACCGCGACGGAGCGCCGTCCGAAGGTGGTGCGGTTCAGGAGCAGCCAGCCGACGACCGTGACGGCCGCGAAGACGAGGACGAGCGGCGGGATGCCGAGGACGTACGACTCGCGCAGGCCGAGGTCCAACACCCCGTCGACGGTGACCATCTGGGTCTTGCCGTCGGTGATCTGGAGGGCCAGGCCGCGGCCCGAGGCCAGCATGGCGAGGGTCGCGATGAACGGCACGATCCCGCCGTACGCGATGAGCAACCCGTTCACCAGGCCGCACCCCATGCCGACGATCACGGCCGTGAACAGGATGCCCGCGAAGCCGTACTCCTGGGTGGCCACCGTCGTCGCCCACACCGACGCCAGCGCGACGATCGCGCCGACCGACAGGTCGATGCCGCCGGAGATGATCACGAACGTCATGCCGACGGTGACGACGCCGATGACGGATGCCTGGGTGAGGACGAGTTGGACGTTGTCCGTGTCGAGGAACGAGTCCGGCTGGGTGATCCCGCCGATCACGACAAGGACGGCGAGCACACCGAGCAGCGAGAGCGTGCGCACGTCGAAGCGGACCAGCTTGGTGCGCCACGGCCTTCCGCCGTCGGCGGGGGCGCTCTTGCGGGTGGCGGCCTCGGCCGCCGGGGCTGGCTGGGTCATGCCGCCGGGCTCCCTTCGAGTACAAGGTCGAGTACGCGGTGTTCGTCGAGGTCACGGGCGGGCGCGGTGTGCACGACGCGGCCCTCGCGGAGCACCAGGACACGGTCGGCGAGGCCGAGCACCTCGGGCACCTCGCTGGAGACCATGAGTACGGCGAGGCCCTCGTCGGCGAGGCGGCGGATCACCGCGTAGAGCTCGGCGCGGGCCCCGACGTCGACGCCGCGGGTCGGCTCGTCGAGCAGCAGGACGCGGCAGCCGCGCAGCAGCCAGCGGGCCAGGACGGCCTTTTGCTGATTGCCGCCTGACAGGGTGCGCACGGGGACAGAGGGATCGTCGGGGCGCAGGGAGAGCTCCCGTGTGGCGGTGTGCGCCGCCTCGCGTTCGCCGCCCCGGTCGAGCCAACCACCGCGCGAGAAGCGGGACATGGAGGAGACCGACACGTTGCGGGTGACGGACTCCAGCATGAGCAGGGCCTGCGCCTTGCGCTCCTCGGGGGCGAGCCCGAGCCCCGCACGGACGGCGGAGCGGACGCTGCCGGGTCGCAACACCCGTTCTTCTACTGCTACTTGGCCCGAGCTCGGCTTGCGTGCGCCGTAGATCGTCTCCAGGATCTCGGAGCGCCCCGAGCCGACGAGTCCGGCGAGGCCCACGATCTCGCCGGGGCAGAGGTCGAGGTCGAGGGACGCGAACTCGCCGTGCCGCGACAGGCCGCGCACCGTCAACACCGGTTCGGGCAGGCCCGGTTGGCCGTCCTGACGGTGGGGGCTCTCGTCCGCCCGCTCCGGGAAGACGTACTCGACGTTGCGGCCCGTCATCATCGCCACGACGTCCTTGGTCGGCGTGCTCTTGGCGGGCAGGCCGCCCGCGACGGCGCGCCCGTCCTTGAGGACGGTGACCCGGTCGCCGATGCGGCGGATCTCCTCCAGGCGGTGGGAGATGTAGACGACGGCGACGCCGTCCGCCGTGAGGGCGGTGACGATGCGGAAGAGGTTGTCGACCTCGTCGGGGTCGAGGGCGGCGGACGGCTCGTCCATGACGATGAGGCGCACCTCGTGGGAGAGGGCGCGAGCCATCGAGACGATCTGCTGCTGGGCGGCGGACAGCTCGCCCACGAGCCTCCCCGGGTCGATCTCACCATGCCCAAGTCGCTTCAGAAGCGCGGCAGTTGAGTCCCTGGCGACACGGCCGCGCACCACGAATCCGGCGGAGGTCGGCTCGTGCCCCAGGTACACGTTCTCGGCGACGGAGAGCCCTTCCACCAGATCGAGCTCCTGGTAGATGGTGGCGATGCCGAGCCGCATGGCCGCGATCGGCGAACGCAGCGTGGTGCGCTCGCCGCGCCAGGTGATCTCTCCGTCGTCGGGCTGGTGGGCGCCCGCGAGGACCTTGATGAGGGTGGACTTCCCGGCGCCGTTCTGGCCGAGGAGGCAGTGCACTTCGCCCGCCAGGACCTGGAGGTCGACGCCGTCGAGGGCGCGGACTCCGGGAAACGACTTGGTGATGCCGGACATGGTGAGCAGCGGTGGTTCTGGTGCCATGACGTTCCCCTAGGCAGGTGCGTGCGTGCCGGTCTCAGGGCAGGGCGGAGCAGAGCGCTGTGCTGGGTGGGGCGATTCCGGGCACGGCGCGGCCGCGCGCGTACCGGTGCTGGTGGGGTGGTGCCGCGTGCGCGAGGTGCGGGTGCGTACGCGAGGTGCGGGTGCGTACCGGCCGGGCCCGGGAGGGTCAGGCCGGGGAGAACAGGTGGTCGCTGATGAGCCGGGCGCCGCCGATGACTCCGGCGGTCGGCCCCAACTCGCCCAGGACGATGGGAAGGTTGCCGGTCGCCAGGGGCAGCGACTGGCGGTAGACCTGGGTGCGGATCGCGGCGAGCAGCGTGTGGCCGAGGCCGGTCACCCCGCCGCCGATCACCACGAGGCCGGGGTTGAAGAAGCTGACGAGTCCCGCGATGACCTGCCCGGTGCGGTTGCCGCCCGCCCGGATGAGGTCGAGCGCGGTGGCGTCGCCCGCGGCGGCGGCCGCCGCGACGTCGACGGCGCTGAGCCGCCCCGCCTCGTCGAGCCGCGTGGCGAGCTCCGCCGAACGCCCCTCCCTGGCCGCCTCCTCGGCGTCGCGGGCGAGTGCCGCGCCGCTGAAGTAGGCCTCCAGACAGCCCTTGTTGCCGCAGGCGCAGGGGCGGCCGTCCGGTTCGGCCTGGATGTGGCCGATGTCGCCCGCGCTGCCCGTCGTACCTCGGTAGACCTCACCGCCGACGACGATGCCGCAGCCGATGCCCGTGCCGATCTTGACGCAGAGGAAGTCGCCCACGGAGCGTGCGACGCCCGCGTGCTGCTCCCCCATCGCCATGAGGTTCACGTCGTTGTCGACCATGACGGGGCAGCCGAGGTCCTGGCTGAGGGCCTCGCGTACGGGGAAGCCGTCCCACCCCGGCATGATCGGCGGGGCGACCGGTACGCCCTCGGGGAAGCGCACGGGGCCCGGAACACCGATCCCGGCGCCGTCGAACCCCTCCGCGAGCCCGGTGGCCTTCAGCTTGGCCGCCATGGCGAGGACCTGCTCGAAGACCGCGACCGGGCCTTCGCGCACGTCCATGGGCTGGTTGATGTGCCCGAGCACCTCCAGCTCGGCGTTGGTGACCGCGACGTCGATCGAGGTCGCGCCGATGTCCACGCCGAGGAAGCGGAGGGCGGGGGCCAGGCGGATGTTGTGGGAGCGGCGGCCGCCGCGCGAGGCGGCGAGTCCGTCGGCGACCACGAGTCCGGTCTCCAGGAGCCTGTCGACCTCGACGGCCAGCTTGGACCGTGAGAGATCGACCTGATCGCCCAGCTGGGCACGGGAGTTGGGACCCCCGTCACGCAGCAGCCGCAACAACCGCGCCTGGTGCGCGTTGGCGGGTCGAGCCGTCATACGTCTCACGCGCCCCTCCCGCCTCTTCGGGCTGCCAGTTCCGCGCCCTCGGACAACGCCGTTGTCTTCGGGCCTCTTTCAAGCTTTCGAGGGGAACGTAGCAGTGCCTGCCGGGGGTGGGAAGAAGTTGCGCGGGAATTACCCATGACTTTCTCCAGTCACAGGACAAAGGTGCGTTACCTCGGCTCGCGGAGCATGCACCACGTGCGCGGGCCGTTGTCGGGCAGGGTGATCTCCGCGGTGACGGCGAAGCCGAGCCGCCGGTAGAACGCCACGTTGCGTTCGGTCGACGTCTCCAGGAAGGCGGGGTACCCCGCCTTGTCGGCCGCCTCGATGCCGGGTCCGATCACGGCGCGGCCCAGCCCCTGGCCCTGTGCGTCGGGGTCCACGCCGACCGTGGCGAGGAACCACGCGGGGCGCCTGGGACGCAGCGGACGCAGCGCCCGGTCGGCCGCGTCGAACCACGCCTTGCGGGCGCCCGCCAGCTCACCGATCAGCGGGCCGACGGCGGCGAATCCGGGGGCCGGGTCGCGGTCCGGGGTGGTCCAGACGGCGACGGCCCGACCCGCCCCCGCGACCCAGACGCGCCCGTAGACCATCCCGACGCGGGTGAGGAAGAGCTCCTGGAAGCGGCGGACGCGCTCCTCGTGGTCGTCGGCGTCGACCACGTGCCGGGTGAAGGGGTAGTCGGCGAAGGCCCGGCCGAGCGTCCTGACGGCCGTCGGCACGTCTTCGCTGATCGCGGGCCGTATGCGGTTGTTCGTAGCGCTCATGTCGTCTCTCCCACCACTGTCGCCGACACTGTCCTGGCGCGACCGGAGCTCAGCCCTTGTCGCGCTGGTGGTACGTCTTGCGCGTGTGCTCCGTGTGGGCGCGCATGATGGCGGTGGCCCGCTGTTCGTCGCGCTCGGCGATCGCCGCGATCAGTTCACGGTGCTCGATCCAGGACTGGCTGCCGCGCTGGCGGGCCACCGGCGTGTAGTACCAGCGCACCCTGCGGTCCACCTGCCCGGCGAGTTCGGCGAGGACGACGTTGCCCGCGAGCTCCATCACCTTGGCGTGGAAGGCCGCGTTGAGCGTCACCACCTGGTCCACGTCGCCGTCGGCGACGGCCTGTTCGCCCCGGGTGCAGAGCTCGTCGAGCGCGGTGATGCCCGCGGTGCCGGTGTTCGCGGCGGCGAGCCGGGCGGCCTCGGCCTCCAGGAGCGTACGGACCGTCAGGAGCTGGTCCGCCTCCTCCTCGGTCGGCTCGTGCACGAAGGCGCCCTGGGCGGGGCGCAGATCGACCCAGCCCTCGGTGTTGAGGCGTTGCAGCGCCTCGCGCACCGGCTGCCGGGAGACGCCCAGGTGTCCGGCGAGTTCGCTCTCGACGAGGTGCTGTCCCGGCTGGAGCGAGCGGGTCGTGATGAGTTCGAGCAGCGCCTCGTAGACCCGCTCCCTGAGCGGCCCGGGGCGTTCGAGCCTGGGCACCGCTCCCTGCGGCAGTCCTGTGGACAACATCGCGGTCCCCTCCTCGACGATTGCCTTTTGTCTACAGTCTACGAGCTACAAGGGCCAGCGCCAGGGGGAGTTGAGCCCGTCACACGGACGCCCCTCAGGGGCAGCGCACGACCTGCCCCGCGTACGACAGGTTGCCGCCGAAGCCGAAGAGCAGCACCGGGTCGCCCGAGCTGAGCTCGCCGCGCTCCACCAGCTTGGACAGGGCCATGGGGATGCTCGCCGCCGAGGTGTTCCCGGAGTCGACGACATCGCGCGCGACGACGGCGTTCACGGCGCCGATGCGCTCCGCGAGCGGCTCGATGATGCGCAGGTTCGCCTGGTGCAGGACGACGCCCGCGAGGTCGGCGGGGGTGAGCCCGGCCTTCTCGCAGGCCGCGCGGGCGAGCGGCGGCAGCTGCGTCGTGGCCCAGCGGTAGACGCTCTGGCCCTCCTGGGCGAAGCGCGGCGGGGTGCCCTCGATGCGCACGGCATTGCCCATCTCGGGCACTGAGCCCCACAGGACGGCTCCGATGCCGGGCTCCTCGCCGGGTCCGCACGCCTCGACCACCGCGGCGCCCGCCCCGTCGCCGGTCAGGACGCAGGTGGTGCGGTCCGTCCAGTCGGTGACCTGGGACATCTTGTCCGCGCCGATGACCAGGGCGCGGGTCGCCGCCCCGGCCCGCAGCGTGTGGTCGGCGGTGGCCAGGGCGTGCGTGAAGCCCGCGCAGACCACGTTGAGGTCCATGGCGGAGGGCGAGGGGATGCCGAGCCGCGCGGAGACCCTGGCCGCCATGTTCGGTGACCTGTCGATGGCCGTGGAGGTGGCGACCAGGACCAGGTCGATGGCGTCGGGCGTCAGGCCCGCGGCGGCCAGGGCCTTGCCGGCCGCGTGCGCGGCCAGCTCGTCGACCGGCTCCTCGGGGCCCGCGACGTGGCGGGTGCGGATGCCCACCCGGGAGCGGATCCACTCGTCGCTGGTGTCGACCACTCCTGCCAGGTCCGCGTTGGTGAGCACCTTGGCGGGCTGGTAGTGGCCGACGGCGACGATGCGCGAGCCGTGCATGTACGGGTCCCCTTATGTATTGCCGGAGCTGCGGGATCCTCCAGTCTGCTCAGCGACTCGCGAGTAACGGGGTACGTAATGTGACAGGAAAGGCGCGCCTCGTTTGGATGCTTCTCATCATCGTGTCACCCGGTGAACAGCTGGGTGGCCTTGTGTACGAGCTCGTAAAGGCCGTAGGCGAGCGGAATACCCACCCAAAGCCACGCGAAAAGGGTCAGTGCGCGACGGCTACGGGGCGGTGCGCTTGGCGGCGTGGTCATCGTCGGTGTCCTCCTTCGGGGCGGGCACGTGGTGGCGGGGGTGGACGGGCCTGACGAGTTCGTTGGCGACGAAGCCCACGACGAGCAGGCCGATCATGATCGTGAAGGAGAGTCCGTAGAGCGCGGAGCCGTGTTTGCCCGCCTCTTCCTGGTGGTCGGCCACGCGGTTCACGATCAGCGGCCCGAGGACCCCCGCCGTGGACCAGGCGGTGAGCAGCCTGCCGTGGATGGCACCGACCTGGTAGGTGCCGAAGAGGTCCTTCAGGTAGGCGGGGACGGTCGCGAAGCCGCCTCCGTAGAAGGAGAGGATCACCAGCGCGCAGACGACGAACAACGGTTTCGAGGCGTCCCCGAACTGGGCGATCAGGAGGTACATGAGCGCGCCGACGCCGAGGTAGACGCGGTAGATGTTCTTGCGGCCGATCAGGTCGGACGCCGAGGACCAGCCGATGCGTCCCGCCATGTTGGCCGCGGAGAGCAGGGCCACGAAGCCGGCCGCGGCGGAGACGGACACCGGCGTCGAGGTGTCCGCGAAGAAGTCCGTGATCATCGGGGCGGCCTTCTCCAGGATGCCGATGCCCGCGGTCACGTTCATGCACAGCACCACCCACAGGCACCAGAACTGCGGGGTGCGCACGGCGGAGCGGGCCGAGACCTGCGGCCCGTCGAGCACCCCGGGCACGCCGGGCCCGCGCGCGCCCTCCGTGCGCGGGACGCGCACCAGGAACACGCCGAGCGACATGAAGACGGCGTACGTCAGGCCGTGCACCAGGAACGCGAGCGCGATGCCGTGTCCGTCCGTGCCGAAGGAGTCCAGCATCCGCGCCGACCACGGCGAGGCGATGAGCGCGCCGCCGCCGAAACCCATGATCGCGATGCCGGTGGCCATGCCGGGACGGTCGGGGAACCACTTGATCAGGGTGGAGACCGGGGAGATGTAGCCGATGCCGAGGCCGATCCCGCCGACGAAGCCGTAGCCGAACACGATCAGCCAGTACTGGCCTGTCGCGGCGCCGAGCGCGGCGAGCAGGAAGCCGGAGGAGAAGCAGACGAGTGCGACGGACATCGCCCAGCGCGGTCCGTTGCGCTCGACGAGCGTGCCGCCGAAGGCGGCGGACAGGCCCAGCATGACGATGCCGAGCTGGAAGGGCAGCGCGCTCTGGGTGCCGCTGAGGTCGAGGGCGGATTCGAGGGGCGGCTTGAAGACGCTCCAGGCGTACGCCTGGCCGATGGAGAGATGGACCGAGAGGGCGGCGGGCGGCACGAGCCAGCGGCTCCAGCCGGGGGGTGCGACGGGGGGCCTCATGATCCCGAACGGTAGAAACCGACGGCGGAGTTGGGAAGAGGTCGCACGGGGCGGGTCGGCGGCGGGCCATCTCGCGCGCCACCCCTTGCCGCCCCAACTTCCATACTGTAGACAATATTCCGTCGACGTTTTCTCCATACGTTCCTCGTTCCGTCGCCTGTTCCGTCTCCTGTTCCGTTCCTCGTTCCCTCCCACGTTCCGTTCCTCGGCCCTCAACCGAATGGAGCGCCCCACCGTGAAAGTCGCAGTCCTCGGTGCCGGTGCGATCGGCGCCTACGTCGGAGCCGCGCTGCACCGCGCTGGTGCCGACGTCCATCTCGTGGCCCGTGGCCCCCACTTGGCGGCCATGAGGCAGCACGGCGTACGCGTCCTCAGCCCGCGCGGCGACTTCACCGCGCGGGCCCACGCCACCGACGATCCGGCCGGCATCGGGCCCGTCGACTTCGTCTTCCTCGGCCTCAAGGCCAACTCGTACGCGGCGTGCGGGCCGCTGATCGAGCCCCTGCTCCACGAGTCGACCGCGGTGATCGCCGCGCAGAACGGCATCCCCTGGTGGTACTTCCACCGGCACGGCGGACCGCACGACGGCCACCGCGTCGAGAGCGTCGACCCGGGCGGCGCGGTCAGCGCCGTGCTCGCGCCCGAACGGGCCGTCGGCTGTGTGGTCTACGCGGCCACCGAGCTCGAAGGTCCGGGCGTCGTACGCCACTTGGAGGGCACGCGGTTCTCCATCGGCGAGCCGGACCGCTCCCGCTCCGCGCGCTGCGCGGCCTTCAGCGAGGCCATGGTGGCGGGCGGCCTCAAGTGCCCGGTCGAACCCGAACTCCGCGGCGACATCTGGATCAAGCTGCTCGGCAACATCTCCTTCAACCCGATCAGCGCGCTCGCCCGCGCCACCATGCGCGAGATGTGCCTGCACGGCGGCACCCGGCGGGTCATCGAGATCATGATGAACGAGACGCTCGCGGTGGCCGCCGCCCTCGGCTGCGAGCCCGACATCTCCGTGGAGCGGCGCCTCGCGGGCGCCGAACGCGTCGGCGACCACCGCACCTCCACCCTCCAGGACCTGGAGCGCGGCAAGCCCCTGGAACTCGACGTCCTGCTCGCCGCCGTCGTGGAGCTCGCGGACATCACCGGTGTCCCCGTGCCGACGCTGCGCACCGTGCACGCCATCTCGGACCTGCTCGCATCGAGGGCCGCCGCATGAGCCCGTGGAGGACCGCCGCATGAGCAAGAAACGTGACCGCGCCCCCAAGACGTACACCCGGCTCACCCACCCGCTCGTCCGCGACTCCCGCGACGCGCCCTTCCGCCGGGCCACCTGGGACGAGGCGCTGGACCGCGCGGCCGAAGGACTCGGCGCGGCGCGCGGCGCCTTCGGGATGTTCTCCTGCGCCCGCGCGACCAACGAGATGAACTACGTGGCGCAGAAGTTCGCCCGGGTCGTCATGGGCACCAACAACGTCGACTCCTGCAACCGCACCTGTCACGCGCCGAGCGTCGCGGGTCTCTCCTCGGCCTTCGGTTCGGGCGGCGGGACCTCGTCGTACGAAGAGGTCGAGCACACGGACCTCATCGTGATGTGGGGTTCCAACGCCCGCTTCGCGCACCCGATCTTCTTCCAGCACGTGCTGCGCGGCATCAGGAACGGCGCGCGGATGTACGCGGTCGACCCGCGCCGCACCAAAACCGCCGAGTGGGCCGAGAGCTGGCTCGGTCTGAACGTCGGCACGGACATCCCGATGGCGCACGCGATCGGCCGCGAGATCATCCACGCGGGCCTCGCCAACCGCGCGTTCATCGAGCGGGCGACGACGGGCTTCGACCGGTACGCGGCCCTGGTCGAGCCGTGGACGCTCTCCCTCGCCGAGAAGGTGACGGGCGTCCCCGCCGCCGCGATAAGGGAGTTGGCGCACGCCTACGCGCGGGCCGAGCGGGCCCAGCTGTGCTGGACGCTCGGCATCACCGAGCACCACAACGGCACGGACAACGTGCGCGCCCTGATCAACCTGTCGCTCCTGACCGGCCACGTGGGCCGCTTCGGCTCGGGCCTCCAGCCGCTGCGCGGGCAGAACAACGTGCAGGGCGGCGGCGACATGGGCGCCATCCCCAACCGCCTGCCCGGCTTCCAGGACATCCTCGACCCCGAAGCCCGGCTGAAGTTCGAGTCGGCCTGGGACACCGTCATCCAGCCCCGCTACGGCCTGACCCTCACGGAGATGTTCGAGGCGATGGAGGAGGGCACGCTCAAGGCCGTCTACTGCGTCGGCGAGAACCCCGCGCAGTCGGAGGCCGACAGCGAGCAGGCGGTGCGCCGGATGCGGGCCCTGGACTTCCTCGTCGTGCAGGACATCTTCCTGACCAAGACCGCCGAGCTGGCGGACGTCGTGCTGCCCGCGACCGCCGGGTGGGCGGAGACCGACGGCACGACGACCAACAGCGAGCGGCGGGTGCAGCGGGTGCGCAAGGCCGTGCGGCCGCCGGGCGAGGCCCGCGAGGACATCGACATCATCTGCGATCTCGCCGGGCGCCTCGGCCACCCGTGGAAGTACGCGGACGCGCAAGCCGTCTGGGACGAGCTGCGGTCCGTCTCGCCGGATCACTACGGCATGACGTACGACCGTCTTGCGGAGCTCCAGGGCATCCAGTGGCCCTGCCCCGACATCGACGGGGTCGAACCGACGTACCTGCACGGCAGGTTGTGGGAGTCCGACCCGGAACGGCGCGGCACGCCCGCCCCGTTCGGGATCGTCGAACACGACCCGCCGGTCGACCTGACCGACGAGTCGTACCCGATCCGGCTGACCACGGGGCGGCGCCTGGATTCGTACAACACCGGTGTGCAGAGCGGGAGTTTCGCCTCTCCGCTGCGGCGCGGCGAGTACGTCGAGCTGTGCCCGGAGGACGCCGAGCGGTACGGCGTCGTGGTGGGCGAGGAGGTCAGGGTCTCCTCGCGGCGCGGCACGGTCACGGCCCCCGTCTGGGTCGACCCCGGTCTGCGCCCCGGGCTCGCCTTCATGACCATGCACTTTCCCGACGAGGTCGACACCAACCAGCTGACGATCGAGTCGAACTGCCCGATCGCGGGGACGGCGGAGTTCAAGGCCGCGGCGATCCGGATCGACAAGCTGCCCGCGTCCGTGGTGTGAGGTGAGGTGACGTATGGATCTGCGCTTCGGTGACAGCAAGCCGACGGACGAGGAGCGGGCGGCGGTCGACGCGGTGCTCGGGCCGCCGGATTCCTCGTGGGAAGGCGCCGACGAGCGCAGCGAAGCGGATCTGCGCTGGGCGCGGGGTGGCCGTGCGGCGCGGGAGCGGCGGGATCTGCTGCTGCCGGGGCTGCACGCGCTCAACGACCGGGTGGGGTGGATCAGCGAGGGCGGCCTCGACTACGTGTGCAGGCGGCTGACGGTTCCTCCCGCCGAGGGCTATGGGGTGGCCACGTTCTACTCCATGTTCTCGGTGCGGCCGAGGCCGCGCACGGTCGTACGGGTGTGCACGGATCTCGCCTGCGGCGGCGCGGAGTTGTGCGGGGAGGTCTCCGACCGGTTGGCGTCCACGTCCGGGGTCGCGGTGGAGGCCAGCCCCTGTCTGGGGCTGTGCGAGCGGGCGCCTGCGGCGTTGGTGGTGCGGGCGGGACCGATGTCATCACCGGCTCCGCCGAGTTCGTCCTCAAGCGCCGGACGGGCTGAAGATCCCACCGGACCGAATTCAGCCCGTCCGGCACTTGAGGACGAGCGCGGAGCGCGATCAGCCCCTCCGGCGTTTGAGGAGCGGGGTCCGGGGCGGAGCCCCGGGGACAGCAACCCCGTGGCCGCTCAAGCAGTCGTCGCTCCCGCCACCCCCGACACGATCACCGCCACAGCCACCGCCCCCGAGACCGCCCCCGCAGAGCCCCCCGCAGCGTTGGCCGTCCCCCAGGCGGGACACCCCGGCCTGATCCTCCTCGACCGCATCGGCACCGTCGACCCGTCGTCCCTGGACGACTACCGCACCCACGGCGGCTACACCGCCCTGCGCCGCGCCTTGGCCATCGGCCCCGCCGACGTCATCCGCGAGGTCACGGAGTCCGGACTCGTGGGACGAGGCGGCGCCGCGTTCCCCACGGGCAGGAAGTGGGGGGCCACCGCCGCGCAGCCCGACCACCCGCACTACCTCGTCTGCAACGCCGACGAGTCCGAGCCCGGCACCTTCAAGGACCGGGTGATCATGGAGGGCGATCCGTACGCGCTGATCGAGGCGATGACCATCGCCGGGTACGCGGTCGGCGCCCACCTCGGCTACCTCTACCTGCGCGGCGAGTACCCGCGCGCCCTGCACCGCCTGGAGCACGCCGTCGCACAGGCACGCGCGCGTGGGCTGCTCGGCGACGACGTCCTGGGGCAGGGGTACGCCTTCGACATCGAGATCAGGCGGGGCGCGGGTGCCTACATCTGCGGCGAGGAGACCGCCCTGTTCAACTCCATCGAGGGGTACAGAGGCGAGCCGCGCGCCAAGCCGCCCTTCCCCGTGGAGAAGGGCTTGTTCGGCAAGCCCACCGCCGAGAACAACGTGGAGACCCTCGTCAACGTCCTGCCGATCCTCACCATGGGCGCCGAGGCGTACGCCGCGATCGGCACGGAGAAGTCCACCGGGCCCAAGCTCTTCTGCGTGGCGGGGAGCGTCGAACGGCCAGGCGTCTACGAACTGCCCTTCGGCGCCACCCTCGGCGAGCTCCTGGACCTCGCGGGAAAGCCCGACAACCTGCGCGCGGTCCTGCTCGGCGGGGCGGCCGGTGGCTTCGTGCGGCCCGACGAGCTGGACATTCCCCTCACCTTCGAGGGGACGCGGGACGCCGGGACCACGCTCGGCTCCGGCGTGGTGCTCGCCCTCGACGACACCGTGCCGCTCCCCCGCGTCCTGCTGCGCATCGCGGAGTTCTTCCGCGACGAGTCGTGCGGCCAGTGCGTGCCGTGCCGGGTCGGCACCGTCCGCCAGGAGGAGGCCCTGCACCGCATCGCCGGACGGACCGGTGCGGCCGCCGCCGACGACATCGCGCTGCTCCGCGACGTGGGGCGGGCCATGCGGGACGCCTCGATCTGCGGTCTCGGCCAGACCGCGTGGAACGCCGTGGAATCCGCCATCGACCGCTTGGGGGCGTACGAATGACCGCGATCCCGCTCCAACCGCCGCGCCGTCTGGTGGAGTTCACCCTGGACGGCCAGGAGGCCAGGGTCCCGGAGGGGGCCACGATCCTCGACGCCTGCCGCGCCGCGGGCAAGGACGTGCCCACCCTCTGCGAGGGCGACACCCTCACCCCGAAGAACGCCTGCCGGGTCTGCGTCGTGGAGGTGGCGGGCGCCCGCACCCTCGCCCCGGCCTGTTCCCGCAGGGCGGAGCCCGGCATGGACGTGCGCACGGACACCGAGCGCACCCGGCACAGCCGCAGGATCGTCCTCGAACTCCTCGCCTCGTCCGTCGACATGTCGACGACGCCGAAGGTCGCGGGCTGGCTGAAGGAGTACGAGGCGAAGCCCGAGCGGTTCGGCGCCGACGCGGCCCGCGTGAACGAGGAGCCCCGGGTCGACAACGACCTGTACGTACGGGACTACGACAAGTGCATCCTCTGCTACAAGTGCGTCGACGCCTGCGGCGAGCAGTGGCAGAACACCTTCGCGATCGCGGTGGCGGGCCGCGGCTTCGACGCCCGCATCGCCGTCGAGCACGACGCGCCGCTGACCGACTCGGCGTGCGTGTACTGCGGCAACTGCATCGAGGTCTGCCCCACGGGTGCCCTCACCTTCACGTCGGAGTTCGACATGCGGGCCGCCGGCACCTGGGACGAAGCCGCGCAGACCGAGACGACCACGGTGTGCGCCTACTGCGGAGTCGGCTGCAACCTGACGCTGCACGTGCAGGACAATGAGATCGTGAAGGTCACGTCGCCGCACGACAATCCGGTGACCCACGGCAACCTCTGCATCAAGGGCCGCTTCGGCTACCAGCACGTACAGAACCGGGACTGATCAAGACATGGGACGAGTCACGGCGCGACGCAAGGTGATCCGGATCAGGGACGGGCACGTCTCGGAGCGCCCCGACACCCTGGTCGCCGAGGAACCCCTGGAGATCCGGCTGAACGGCAAGCCGCTCGCCATCACCATGCGCACGCCGGGTGACGACTTCGCGCTCGCGGCGGGCTTCCTGGTGAGCGAGGGCGTGCTCGGCTCCGCCGAGGAGCTGCAGTCGATCGTCTACTGCGCGGGGGCGACCGAGGACGGATCGAACACCTACAACGTGGTGGACGTGCGGACGGCGCCCGGCGTCGTCCTGCCCGACATCACCCTCGAACGCAACGTGTACACCACCTCGTCCTGCGGCCTGTGCGGCAAGGCGAGCCTGGACGCGGTGCGCACCACGGCGCGCTTCCCGATCTCCGACACTCCCCCGGTCAGGATCGACGTCGAGCTGCTCGCGAGCCTCCCCGACCGGCTGCGCGCGTCCCAGCGCGTCTTCGACAAGACCGGAGGGCTGCACGCGGCGGCGCTCTTCTCCGAAGAGGGCGAGCTGCTCGACCTGCGGGAGGACGTGGGGCGGCACAACGCCGTCGACAAGCTGGTCGGCCGCGCGCTGCGGGAGGGGCGGCTCCCGCTGTCCCGGACGGTCCTGCTGGTCTCCGGACGCGCCTCCTTCGAGCTCGCGCAGAAGGCGGTGATGGCGGGCATCCCGGTGCTCGCCGCGGTCTCCGCGCCGTCCTCGCTCGCCGTCGACCTGGCCGCCGAGACGGGCCTCACGCTGGTCGGCTTCCTGCGCGGCTCCTCCATGAACGTGTACGCGGGCGAGCACCGCGTCGCCCTGCGGGCCGCGGCCTCCCAGGGCTGACCCGGGCTTTCCGCCGCACGGCGGCGGGGTCCCGACCGGCGGGGAGCGCCCCCTGCGCCGGTCGGGCCCACTGCCCTAGGCCCTGTCGTCCCGGCCTTCGTCGACACCCGAGATCCTGGTCAGCATCGCCAGGAACCGCTCGCGCTCGGCCGCCGAGAGCGGTGCGAGGAGGTCGTCGTTGGCGCGCTCGGCCGCCGCCGCACAGCGCGTCACGAGCCGCCTCCCCCCGTCCGTGATGGTGATCGCGTTCTTGCGCCGGTCGGTGGGGTCGGGCGCGCGGTCGACGAGCCCCTCGGCCTGGAGGTCGTTGATGACGCCGACCACGTCCTTGGGGTCGAGCGAGACGCTGCGGCCCAGCTCGGCCTGGGCGACGGGGCCGAGGTCCGCGACGGCGGAGAGCACCACGTGGTGCCACATCTTCAGCCCCTCCCGGGCCAGCGCGTCGGCGACCAGGCCACGGCCACGGGCCGCCGCGCGGCCGAGCAGCCAGCTGGGCAGGGTGCGGATGGTGCTGGGTGCGGGCGGTGTCGTGGGCATGGGGGAAGCCTAGCCGAGAATCATTGGACATCCCAACGATAGGTGCCCTAAGGTCAAGCATCGTTGGAGCTCCCAACGATCCCGTCCCTTGGAGGTGGTGCCGATGCGTCGCGTCCGGTACGAGCACAGCGGTGGTCCCGAGGTCCTGTTCATGGAAGAGGCCCCCGTCCCCGAGCCCGGCCCCGGCGAGCTCCTCGTGCGCGTCGAGGCGGTCGGCGTGACGCTCCCCGTCGTACGCAAGGTCCGCGAGCCCCGCGATCCGATCGTGCTCGGCGGGGAGGTCGCCGGTGCCGTGGTCGCGCTCGGCGAGGGCGTCACCGGGTACGCGCCGGGCGACCGCGTCACCGGTCTGGTCTTCGGGCACGGGTACGCGGATTTCGCCCTCCTGCACACCGCGATGGCCTCCCCCGTCCCCGCGGGGGCGAGCGCCGTGGAGGCGGTCGCCCTGGTGCGGTCGGGCCTCGTCGCGTACGGCGCGCTCGACGCGGCCCGCCCCGAGCCCGGCGAGTCCGCGCTCGTCACGGCGGCCGCCAGCGGGGTGGGCCATCTCGCCCTGCAACTCGCCAGCTCGAGAGGCGCGGCGCGCGTCGTGGCCGCCGTGTCCTGCCCCGGCAAGGCGGACTTCGTGCGCGGGCTCGGTGCCGACGAGGTCGTCACGTACGGAGAAGAGACGTGGGGCGAGCCCGTCGACTACGTCCTGGACGCGGTCGGCGGCGACCTGCTCACGCCCGCCGTCACCTCCCTCGCCCCGCACGGCCGGCTGGTCGCCTACAGCTCGGGCGGCGGGACCGTGGCGGCGTACGACCTGCTCGTCGGCGCCAAGTCGGTCATCGGCTTCCAGATGGCGCTCGTCGCGCGCGGGAAGCCTCGGGTGTACGAGACGTGGCGGCGCGAACTGTGGCGGCTGTTCGCGGCCGGGGAGCTGCGGCCCGCCGCGCACGCGGAGTTCCCCCTCGCGGACGCGGCACGGGCGCACGAGGTCATCGAGGCGCGGAGCAATCGGGGCAAGGTCGTCCTGATCCCCTGACGCACGCTTCTTGTGGGGTGCCGAAGCGCCCAAGTAGCGTCTGTGGCACGCACGTCGGACGTGGGATGTCAGGATGTCAGGTCACTCACTGTCCGACGTCACCGTCATGAGTCGCCATCGCCATGAAGGGCGGTCCGCACCATGCCATCGAGTCTCCGTGTACGCCTCAGATCGCTCCGTACCGCCGCCGCTGCCGTGACGGCGGTGGCCGTCGGAGCCCTGCTGCCCGCGCCCTCGGCGCAGGCCGCGCAGACGCCGCCGTTCGAGCAGCAGGTCCTGTTCAGGGCCTCCCAGGATCCCGGGTACGCCTGTTACCGCATTCCGGCCGTGGTGAAGACGACCAAGGGCACGCTCCTGGCCTTCGCCGAGGGGCGGGTCAACGACTGCAGCGACGCGGGTGACATAGACCTCGTGCTCAAGCGGTCCCACGACGGCGGCAGGACCTGGGGACCGCTCCAGGTGATCAACGAGGGCGCGGGCGACACGCACGGCAATCCGGCGCCGGTCGTGGACCGCGAGAGCGGCCGCGTGCTGCTCGCGGAGACGTACAACACCGGCCGCACGGACGGCAAGAACTGCGACGTGCCGTGCGACCGGACGCCCCACCTCCAGTACAGCGACGACGACGGGGCCAGCTGGTCGGCGCCGCGCGACCTGAGCGACGAGATCCTGCCCGCCGACTGGAACTCCTGGTACGCGACCGGGCCCGTGCACGGCATCCAGCTCACCCGCGGCAAGCACGCGGGGCGGCTCGCCTTCTCCGTCAACGCCGAGACGTGGAACGGCAGTCGGGTCACCGCCAACCACGCCGCGCTGATCATCAGCGACGACGGCGGGGACCACTGGCGGATCGGCGCGAAGGACTCGTACCCGATCGCCGACGACGGCACGTTCCGCCAGAAGCCGTCCGAGATGACCCTCACCGAGCGGCCCGACGGCGCGGTCTACGTCAGCGGCCGCGAGCAGGACGGCACCGACCTCGGCCACCGCACGCACGCGATCAGCTACGACGGCGGCTCCTCGTTCGCCGCCCCCTTCCGGGCCCTGCCCGACCTCTACACACCCCAAGTGCAGGGCTCCACGCTGTGGTTCGGCGGGCGCATGCTGCTGGCCTGCCCCGGCGACCCCGACCGGCGCCGCACCCTGCAGATCCGTTCGTCGTACGACGGCGGGCGCACCTGGGACAGCGTGGACCGGGGCACGACGGTGACCACGGACTGGTCCGGCTACTCGGACCTGGTGCGGGCCGACGGCGCGCACGTGGGCCTGATGTACGAGGGCGGCGCGGTCGACGCGCGCGACGAGATCCGCTTCGCGCGGTTCACCGAGGACTGGCTCAAGCCGCGCAGGGGCCAGGACCCGACGACCCGCGACCTGGCCGGGGGCGCCCGTCCCGCGGCGGTGCTCGGCGGGGCCGCCGAGACCGAGGGGCGGTTCGGCGGCGCGCTCGCCTTCGACGGCACGGACGACGCCGTGCGCCTGCCCTTCCGGCGCCAACTCCCGTTGGGGGCAAAGGACTTCACCGCCTCCCTGTGGTTCCGCTACTCCGCGACCACCGGTGAGCAGCCGCTGCTGTGGATGGGCGGCATAGGGACCAACCAGCCGCAGGTGTGGCTGCGCGGCGAGCCCGCGAGCAACCGCGTCACCGGGCTCATCACCACCCGGGACGGCGCCGCGCCCCCGAAGTCCGCCTCCGTGCGCACCACCGGCGCGTACAACGACGGCCAGTGGCACCACGTCGCGCTACGCCGGGGCGCCGGGCAGCTGACGCTCTTCCTGGACGGCACGGCGCTCAGCACCGCCGACGTGCCGGGCTCGGTCAGCCGCAACTCGCCCTTCGGCGTGCACGTCGGACAACGCATGGACAGCCGGGCCCACTTCACCGGCTCCATCGACGAAGTACGGGTCTACGACCGCGCGTTGAGCGACAGTGAGATGGACGCTCTGCGTACCGGCGACGCCCCTGTGACTCGGGACACCGTGGTCCGACTCCCCATGGACCGCGTGCGCGACAGCAACTAACGTCCCGGGCGTGTCCGCCCCAGAACGCCTCGCCCCGGGGCCGCGCAGGATCTGGCTGGTCCTGCTGCTCGCCCTGGCCTGCGCGGCCGTGCTGCTCATCGCCCTCCCTGACGAGGACAGGGAGGGCGGTGCGGCCTGCCGTCCGCGCACCGTGGCGTCCTGGTCCGCCGACGAGAAGGTCACCGGGGAGTTCGCGCGCTACGGCGACGACACGACCCGTACCGACGACTGGACCGGCGGTGACGGCACCCACTCGGTGCGCCTGCCGGACGGCCGGGTCCTGTGGCTGTTCTCCGACACCTTCCTCGGCCAGGTGCACGCGCCGCCCAACCCGGCGGGCCAGCCGCACACCTGGCGCGACACGAACACCCCGATGACCCGCAACTCGGCGGTCCTGATGTCCCGTTCGGGCACCCTGGAGGGCACCCTCGCCTCGCCCCTGTTCCCCGACCCGGCGCCCCAGCAGTGGCGCTGGCCGGTCGCGGCGCGGGTGGAGCCGCGCTCCCCCGGCTCGGACGAGCAGGTCGTCCGCGTCCTGCTGTGGACCCGGATGGCGAGTCAGGGCCCCTGGATCTACGGCGTGCCCCTCGCCACGGAGGTCGCCACGCTCTCGCTGCCCGACCTGCGCGTCGAGAACATCGTGAAGGTCTCCGACCAGCAGTCGGTGGCCGATCCGGAGAAGCGGGTCCTGTACGGCACGACGACGGTCGACGACGACGGCTGGACGTACGTCTTCGGCGGCACCGACGCCCAGGCCACCGCGCGCCCCACCTCGCACGCCTACGTGGCACGGGTCCCGCACGGCAGGCTCGCCGACGCCTCGGCGTGGGAGTACTGGGACGGGGACGGCTGGGGCTCGCAGGACACGCACCGGCCCGTGCTCGGGGACGGCAAGCGCAAGGGGGTGGGCAGCGCGTTCACCGTGGTGCGCGACGACGGGACGTACGTCCTGTTCACGATGGCCGCGGGCACCGAAGGCCTGACCGGCGTCACCTCGTACTGGGCCTGCTCCCCCACCGGACCCTGGCACGGGCCCGCCAAGGGCTTCCAGGCGCCGCTGCCCGACGACGGCGCGGCGCGCCAGGACACCGCCGCCTACAACCCGCAGGCCCACGCGGCGCTCGGCGGGGACGGCCGCATCACGCTCAGCTACGACGTCAACTGGCTGGACGCGACGCCCGCGAGCGCGCAGGCGAACATCAGCCGGAACGTGTCCCTGTACCGGCCGCGGTTCGTGACGCTGCGACTGGCGGCTCGCTGACGGACTCCGCCAGGCCGTGCTCCTCCGCGTCGCGCGAGCGGCGCTTGGCGATCACCGCGCAGACCATCAGCTGCATCTGGTGGAAGAGCATCAGCGGAAGCACGGCCAGCGACGCCTGCGCCCCGAACAGGACGCTCGCCATGGGCAGTCCCGCGGAGAGCGACTTCTTCGACCCTGCGAACTGGATCGCGATGCGGTCGCCCCGGGGGAAGCCGAGCCTCTTCGCCCCGTACCAGCTCAGCGCCAGCATCGCGGCGAGCAGCACCGCCTCGACGCCGAGCAGCGCGAGCAGCCGCAGCGGGGTCACCTGGTGCCAGACGCCCTCCACCATGCCCTGGCTGAACGCGGTGTAGACGACGAGCAGGATCGAGCCCCGGTCGACGTAACCGAGGACCTTCTTGTGCCGGGCCAGGAAGCCGCCGACCCAGCGGCGCAGCAACTGCCCGGCGACGAACGGCACCAGCAGTTGCAGCACAATCTTGCCGAGCGAGTGCGCCGAGAAGCCGCCGCCGCTGTTGCCGAGCAGCGCCGCCGCGAGCAGCGGGGTGAGCAGGATGCCCGCCAGCGAGGAGAAGGAGCCCGCGCAGATCGCGGCGGGCACGTTGCCGCGCGCGATGGAGGTGAAGGCGATGGACGACTGGATCGTCGAGGGCACCAGGGTGAGGAAGAGGAAGCCGCTGTAGAGCGCGGGCGTCAGGACGTGGGGCACGAGGCCCTTCGCCGCGAGCCCGAGCAGCGGGAAGGCGACGAACGTACAGACCAGGACCGTGAGGTGCAGCCGCCAGTGCTTGAGGCCGTCCATCGCCTCACGGGTGGACAGGCGCGCGCCGTAGAGGAAGAAGAGCAGCGCGACGGCGCCGGTCGACGCGCCGGACGCGACGTCGGCTGCGCCACCGCGGGCGGGGAGCAGGGCCGCGAGCCCCACGGTGCCGAGCAACGCCACGATGTAGGGATCGACCGGCATCCACGACGGCCACTTCAGGCGTTTCACGGTGCTCCATGCTCTTGGTGCGGGGGTGTGCCCGCACCATGATCCTCTCGATCGGCATGATCGGGAATCCCGTATACCGCTCTCACTGTCATCACGGAACGCGATAGCCGGGTCTAGGCTGTCCCCCGTGTACGACCCTTCGCAGCTCCGTACGTTCCTCGCGGTCGCCCAGACGCTCAGCTTCACCCAGGCCGCGCGCCGCCTCGGCCTGCGCCAGTCCACGGTGAGCCAGCACGTGCGCCGCCTGGAGGACGCCACAGGACGACAGCTCTTCACCCGCGACACCCACGCCGTGGAGCTGACCGAGGACGGCGAGGCGATGCTCGGCTTCGCCCGTCGCATCCTCGCCGCGCACGAGCAGGCGGCGGCGTTCTTCACCGGGACGCGGCTCGGCGGGCGGCTGCGGTTCGGCGCGTCCGAGGACTTCGTCCTCACCCACCTCACCGACATCCTGGAGTCCTTCCGGCACGACCACCCGGACGTCGACCTGGAACTGACCGTCGAACTCTCCGGCACGCTGCACGAGCGCCTCGACGCGGGCAAGCTCGACCTGGTGCTCGCCAAGCGCCGCCCGGAGGATCCGCGCGGCGAACTGGTCCGGCAGGACGACCTCGTGTGGATCGGCGGCGAACGGCTGCGCCTCGACCCCGAGCGCCCGGTGCCGCTGATCGTGTACCCGCCGCCCGGCATCACCCGCGCCCTCGCCTTCGAGGCCCTGGAGCGCAGCGGCCGCGCCTGGCGCGTGGCCTGCACGAGCGGCAGCCTCAACGGTCTGGTGGCGGCGGCCCGCGCGGGCCTCGGCGTGATGGCGCACTCCCGCGGTCTGATCCCACCGGGCCTGACCCGCGTCCCGGACCGCGCGGGCCTGCCCGAACTGGGCCGCGTCGACTTCGTCCTGCTGCACGGCGAACGCCGCGCGTCGGCACACGGCGCGGCGGACGCGCTGGCGAGGACGATCTTGGCGGGCGGGGATCGGGTCCACAGGGAGCGGCGCTACGGGGAACGGCGCTGAGGGGTGCCCCGTAAGGGGCGCGGGGAACTGCGCGACCAGCCACATCCGACCCGCGGAATCCGATCCCCCCCCCAAGAAAAGCACTACCGCAGCGGCCGCGGATACGTGAGCTCCTTCACCCTGCGCACGAGCGGCGCGGACTCCACGTGCCGAATCCCGTCGAGCGCCCCCAGCGTGCGACTGAGATAGCCGTAAAGCTCCCCCGTGTCCCTGGTGATCACGCTCGCCATCAGGTTCGAGGGCCCGGTGGTCGCGGAGACGTGCGCCACCTCCGGGTGCGCGGCCATCGCACGGCCCACCGTGTCGAGAGCGCCGGGGTCAACGGTGACCCAGAGCATCGCCGCGGTGCCGAAGCCGAAGCGCGCCGTGTCGTACTCCGTGTCGACGTACACCGCGCCGGTCTCCAGGAGGCGGGCGAGTCGGCGCTTGACCGAGGACTCGGAGCGCCCGGTGATCCGCTGGAGTTCGGGGTGGGTGACGCGGCCGTCGGCCTTGAGCGCGGCCACCAGGGGCTCGTCCTCGGGAGCGATCCGCGCGGAGCCCCGTTCACCGTCCACCGCGCAGGGGGCCGGGCGCACCGCGGCCACCTGCTCGGCGCTCAGCATGCCGTGCTTGCCGATCCAGCCGGTCCTGCCGCCGTAGAAGCGGTGCAGCAGTTGGTAGGCGGTGACCTCGATGATCTGCCGGGTGCGCAGGAGCTTGCCGAACACCAGGTCGTCGTAGTCGCTGGAGGTGCGGGGCAGCGTCATGCAGACCACCTCCGTACCCGCGGAGATGAGGTGCACCCAGGCGGTGTCGGGGCGCCGCGCCAGGGCCGCCGCGATGGCCTCGGCGCCGTCCGGCGCGCAGCGCAGCCGCAGCATCCACTGGTCCCTGCCGAGCAGTTGGGTGTCCCTGACCCCGACGATCCGCAGACCCGCGTGCGCGCACATGCGGCGGTAGCGGCGGGCGACGGTCTGGTCGGAGACGCCGAGGACGGTGGCCAGGCGACTGAAGGGGGCCCTGCCGTCCACCTCCAGGGCGTGCAGCAGCTTGAGATCGAGGTCGTCGAACGCCTCGGATTCCTTCATCGGACCGCACCTCAATGTCGAATTCAGTCACTCAGACGTCTCGTGGCACTGGGATCGCCCACCGCCGCCCCATCGTACGAGGGCAAGAGATCCATCGGACGACGTGGGGAAGAGGACAGAGACGATGCGTACATGGGGGCCGCTGACCGCGGTGTCTCTGGGGACGTTCATGCTGCTGCTCGACGTGACCATCGTGGTCGTGGCGCTGCCCGACATGGCTCGGGCGCTCGGCGCCTCGCTCGGCGATCTGCAGTGGGTCATCGACGGGTACGCGCTCGCGCTCGCCGCGCTGCTCCTGGGCGTCGGCGCGGCGGCCGACGTGCTCGGCAGAAGGCGGCTCAACATCATCGGCACCGGCGTCTTCGCCCTTGCCTCGCTCGGCTGCGGGCTCGCGTCCGACGCCGGTCTGCTGGTGGCGGCGCGCGCCGCGCAGGGGCTCGGGGCCGCCGCGATGTTCGCGACGACGCTGCCGCTGCTCGGCGCCGCCTACCAGGGCCGCGACCGGTCGGTCGCGCTCGGCGTGTGGGGCGCGGTGAGCGGGGCCGCGGCGGCGCTCGGCCCGATCGTGGGCGGGCTGCTCACCGAGGGGCCCGGCTGGCGCTGGATCTTCTTCGTGAACCTGCCGGTGAGCGTGGCGTCGATCTGGCTGACGCTGCGCGTGGTGCCCGAGTCGAAGGGCCCGGCGGGGCGCCGGATCGACTGGGCGGGCACGGCGTCCTTCGCGGTCTTCGCGGGGGCGGGGACGTACGGCGTGCTGCGCGGCGGCACGCACGGCTGGGCGTCGACGGCGGCCGCCGCGGCCTTCGCGGTCTCGGCGCTCGCGCTGGTCTGCTTCGTCCTGGTCGAACGGCGCGCGGCCCAGCCGCTCCTGGACCTGCGGCTGCTGCGCAAGCCCGCCTTCACCGGGGTCCTCGTCGGCGCGATCGGCTACAACGCGGCGGCGTTCGGCGTGATCCCCTACCTGTCCATCTGGTTGCAGACGGTGCTCGGCATGAGCCCGGTGCGCGGCAGTCTGGTGCTGCTCCCGCTGGCCGGGATGTCGTTCCTGGTGGCCGCGGTCGGCGGCCGGCTGTTGCACGGGGTCGCGCCGCGCCTGGTCATCGGCGTCGGGCTGCTCCTGATCGGCACGGGCGCGCTCTGCATGGCCGTGCTCGACGCCGACTCGTCCTGGACGTCACTGGTGGCGGGCCTGACGGTGACGGGTGTGGGCGCGGGCCTGGTCGCACCGGCCCTCGCGGGCGCCGCGCTCGCCGCGGTGCCGCCCGCGAACGCCGGGATGGCGGGCGGCGCGGTCAACACCTTCCGCCAGCTCGGCTACGCGGTCGGGGTCGCCCTCTTCGGCACGGTGCTCACCTCCCGCATGCAGGACTCGATCGGTCGCGAGGCGGCCCACACCGCGGCGGGCGGCGGCGCGTCGGCGCTGCACGGCACGGTCCCCGCGGACGCGGTCCGCTCGGCGTTCGCCTCGGGTCTGAACGGCGCCTCGCTGACGGCGGGCATCGCGGGTCTGGTCGCCGGGGTGCTGGTCCTCGTGATGGTCCGCACGCCACGGGACACGGCGGCCCCGGTCGCGGTGGCGACTCCCGAGCGGGCGCCGCGCGTCGAGGAACCCGTGCGGTGATCCCGGACGGTCGGCCCCGGGGGGACGGGACCGGGGCCGATCGCGGAGCGTAGCCACTCGATTGGCGGGCTGTGATCGTCGGGACTAGCATGGGAATCCGAGGTGAACCCGCATGTCCTCCCTTCATCTGCCGGTCATCCTGGTGCTGGCCGCCGCCGCGTTCTTCCTGTTCAGGAAGGGCGGCACCAAGCTCTCCCACGTACTCGTCTGCGCGGGGTTCGGCTTCTACCTGGCCGACACCGCTGCCGCGGCGAACGTACGGTCCGCGCTGGGCTCGGCCCTGTCCGCCGTCAGCGGCATCGTGGGCTGAGCCGTCAGCTGACGACCTGGTCCCCGTCGGGCACGTCCTCGACCGAGACGAGACCGGGTGCCGTACCGAGCCCCTCCGACACCGCGCGGGCGATCCCGTCCGGGTCGGGGACGGTCGGGACCGGAACCTGCTCCCCCTCGCCGTAGCTCTCGATCGCCTTCGCGAAGTAGCTCGGATGCCAGGCGCCGACGGCTCCCCTGACCTCGACCGAGGCCACGGCGCGGTCACCGACACGCCCCTTGAGCGCGGCCAGGATCTGATCGGAGCGCAGCTCGCCCGGCACCTGGAACAGGCTGGCGTGCGCGCCGACGAGGCCGCCCTCCCGCAGCCGCACGGTCACCGTGAGGCAACTGGTGACGCTCGGATAGGTGATGACGCCCCCGGGCGCGACCTCCTCGACCTGGCCTTCCGAGATCGTCGCCTTGTCGGGGGCCGCCACGCTGCTCGCCGCACGCGGCCCCGCGCCGACGCCCTCGTGGGCCTGGGCCGCGGGGCCGAGCCCGAGTTGCAGCGCCAGCAGCGCCGTCGGCAGGGCCACGGCGCACACGCCGGTGATCCTCCGTCCTCTCGTCGCGGCGGCTCGGCGCGCGGGGCGGGGCGGGTGGTGCGCTGGCATGGGTTCTCCTGAACAAGTAACCGGGTCGGGACGGTCGGGGTGCGATGATCGGGTCGAGAGGGGCGCGTACGTCTGCACGCTGCGTACAGATTCGGTGGAGATTACGGAACCGAAACTTACTCCAGGGTAAGCATTCTGTCCGACCCTTACCCTTGTGGCCGTATTTCACCGGCTGACCTGTGCTGATGGTCCGTACCGACGCCGTTTCGACCCCCTCCCGAAGGCAGGCGGGGTGGGGTACCGTCACGGCGCTGTGCGGAGCGCCACAAGGAGCATCATTGCGCGAGTTCACGAACCCTCCGATGGCGTCGGCGCCGCTGGTGGGCGGCCTTGCCGACGCCGTGTTCGACCATGCCGCCGAGGACCCGCTGCGCATCGCCCTCGGCCGCAAGACGGACGGGCAGTGGCACGACGTCACCTCCGGCGAATTCCGCGACGAGGTGCTCGCGCTGGCCAAGGGACTCATCGCGCAGGGCGTCAGGTTCGGGGACCGCGTCGCCATCATGTCCCGCACCCGCTACGAGTGGACGCTCTTCGACTTCGCGCTGTGGGCCATCGGCGCCCAGGTCGTGCCGATCTATCCGACGTCGTCGGCCGAGCAGGTCTTCTGGATGCTGCACGACGCGCAGGTGTCCGCCGCGATGGTCGAGCACGAGGACCACGCGATGACGATCGGCTCGGTGATCGACCGGCTTCCGCAGCTGCGCAGGCTCTGGCAGCTGGACGCGGACGCCGTCGGTGAACTGAACGGCGCGGGCCGGGACATCGACGACGACGTGGTCCACCGCCACCGGCGCGCGGTCACGCCCGACTCGATCGCGACGATCATCTACACCTCGGGCACCACGGGCCGCCCCAAGGGCTGTCTGATCTCGCACGCAAACTTCATGTTCGAGGCCGATGTGATGGTGGCGCGCTGGGAGCCGGTCTTCCACTCCAAGCGCGGCGACGAGGCCACGACCCTGCTCTTCCTGCCGCTCGCGCACGTCTTCGGGCGCATGGTGCAGATCGCGGCGGTGCGCGGCCGGGTCAAGATGGGGCACCAGCCGAACCTGAACGCGGCGGCGCTGCTGCCCGATCTGGCCGCGTTCCGGCCCTCGTTCATCCTGGCCGTGCCGTACATCTTCGAGAAGGTCTTCAACGCGGCGCGGCGCAAGGCGGAGGCGGCGGGCAAGGCGGGCGCGTTCGACAAGGCCGTGGAGTGCGCGGTGCGCTACGCCGAGGCCATGGAGGCCAGGGCGTTCGGCACGGGCTCGGGACCCTCGGCGTCGCTTCGCATGCAGCACCAGGTCTTCGACAAGCTCGTCTACTCCAAGGTGCGCGAGGCGATGGGCGGCCGGGTGCGGCACGCGATGTCGGGCGGCTCCGGCATGGACCGCAGGCTCGGGCTGTTCTTCGCGGGCGCGGGCGTGACGATCTACGAGGGGTACGGCCTGACCGAGTCGACGGCCGCCGCGACCGCCAACCCGCCCGAGCGCACCCGCTACGGCACGGTCGGCCTCGCCATCCCCGGCACCACCGTGCACATCGCCGACGACGGCGAGGTGTGGCTGCACGGCGGCAACGTCTTCCAGGGCTACCTGGGCGATCACAAGGCCACCGCGGCGAGCCTGCACGACGGCTGGCTCGCCACCGGTGACCTCGGCTCCCTCGACGAGGACGGCTATCTGACGATCACCGGGCGCAAGAAGGAGATCCTGGTGACCTCAGGCGGCAAGAGCGTGTCACCGGCCCAGCTGGAGGAGCGGGTGCGCGATCACCCGCTGGTCGCGCAGTGCATCGTCGTCGGCAACGACCGCCCCTACATCGCGGCGCTCGTCACGCTGGACGCGGAGGCCGTCGAGCACTGGCTCACCATGCGCCGCAAGCCGCTGCTCTCCCCCGGCGAGCTGGTGCGCGACCCGGATCTGGAGACCGAGGTGCGACGGGCCGTGGTGGCCGCCAACACCCTGGTCTCACAAGCCGAGTCGATCCGTACGTTCCGGATACTGGCGCACCAGTTCTCCGAGGAGCACGGGCTGCTCACCCCGTCCCTGAAGCTGAAGCGGAAGGCGATCGAGCAGGCGTACCTCACCGAGGTCGAGGCGCTGTACAAGACCTAGGCGCTCCACCGGCCCCGGTTTCTGACGGTTCATCAATTACCGACGCGCCAGTTATTGACGGTTCATCAGGTCGCACACAGAATCACCCTCACTTCGACGACGGAGGGGGCTCGACCGTGTCGCGATCGATCAGCGCCATCACCGCCACCGTGGCGGCCCTGCTGCTCGCCACCGCCTGCAACTCCGCCTCCAACAGCGGCGGTTCCGAGGGTGCGGGCGGCGGCAAGGGCGGCGGCTCCGTACGCGGGGTGACCGACGACTCCATCAAGGTGGGCGGCATCGTCTCCATGACGACCGCCAGCGGCTACAGCAAGAAGGACACCGACCTCGGCGCGAAGGCCCGCTTCGACCGCGCCAACGCGGAGGGCGGCGTGCACGGGCGGAAGATCGACTACCTGGGCGCGGAGGACGACGGCCAGGATCCCGGGAAGAACCTCGCCGCCGCCCGCAAACTCGTCCAGCGCGACAAGGTGTTCGCGATATCCCCGATGAGCTCGGTGACCTTCTCCGGCGCGGACTTCCTCCAGAAGCAGCGGGTGCCCACCTTCGGCTGGGGCACCATCCCGCCGTTCTGCGGCCCGAGTTACCTGTACGGATTCGGCGGCTGCATGGTGCCGATGCCCGGCGGCACGATCACCCAGAGCTGGCCCGAGGGCCTGAAGAAGGTCATGGGCGGCGCCGAGGGGAAGACCGTGGCGATCCTCGCCAACGACAACGACGCGGGCACGTTCGCCATCCGCACCTACCAACAGAGCTTCGCGGCCGCCGGGTACGAGGTGACGTACGCCAAGTCGACGGTGCCCGCGACGTCGGTGCCCAGCGACTGGTCGGCGTACACCAAGGAGATCCTGCGCTCGAACGGCGGGAAGGCACCCGACGCGGTCGTCTCCGTCATGCAGACCCCGTACAACATCGGCCTGTTCACCGCCGTCAAGCGCACCGGCTTCAAGGGCGTCCTCACCGACCCCACCGACTACGACCCCGGCCTGCTCGCCAAGAGCGCGACGAAGAAGGCCCTGGACGGGGTGCACGTGCTCCTCACCTTCCAGCCCTTCGAGCAGGACAGCGCGGACATGCGGCGGTTCAAGAAGGACATCGCGAAGGCCGCGGGCAAGAAGGTGCCGCTCAACATGCACATGATGACCGGCTACATGTCCGCCGACCTCTTCCTGGCCATCGCCGAGAAGGCGGGCAAGGACCTCGACGTCGAGTCCTTCCAGCGGGCGGCCGACGGCTTCTCCGACACCGACACCATGGTGGGCGACCGCCGACTGCCCAAGGGGCACAAGGAGTCGTTCGGGTGCGGCGCGCTCGTCCAGCTCAAGGGCAGCGCCTACACGGTCTCCTCGCCGTTCACGTGCTACGAGCCCATCCCCTTCACGTGACCCTCCCCTTCCGGCACCGCACATCCGGCTCTGCACACAAGGGGGTGCGTCACCCATGTCCGACCTGCTGGGGTTCGTCCTGAGCGGCCTCGTGTCCGGCGCCCTGTACGCCCTGCTCGCGACGGGACTCGTCCTGTCCTACTCCGCGTCCGGGCTCTTCAACTTCGCGCACGGCGCCACCGCCTACCTCTGCGCGCTCGCCTTCTACGAACTGCGCTCCGGCTTCGGCTGGCCCGCCGTGCCCACCGCGCTGCTGCTCGTCCTCGTGGTGGCCCCCGGGCTCGGCTGGGGCCTGGACCGGCTGATGTTCCGCAAGCTGGCGCGGGTCGGCGAGACCGCGCAGATCGTGGCGACGATCGGGCTGCTCGTCGCGCTGCCCGCGCTCGGCCTGTGGGTGGTGGAGCTCCTGGAGGGCGCGGGTGCCCCCGTCAAACCGGCCGAGAACCAGTTCGGCCTGCCGGGCGTCGGCCCGAGCCCCGCGAAGAGCTGGCAGCTGACGGACGGCGTCGGCATCGACTCCGACCAGCTGATCACCTGGGTGGCCACGGCGCTGGTCGCCGTCGCCCTGTGGGTGCTCATGCGGCACACCCCGCTCGGCCTCCGACTGCGGGCCGCCGTCGACAACCGCTCCCTGGTGGAGCTGCGCGGGATGAGCGCGGACCGGCTCTCCTCGGTGGCGTGGATGCTGTCGTCGGGGCTCGCCGGTCTCGCGGGCGTGCTCGCGACGCCCCTGCTCGGGCTCTCCTCGCACGACTTCACGCTGTTCCTCTTCGTCTCGGCGACCGCCGCCGTCCTCGGCCGCTTCCTGTCGGTCCCGCTGGCCTTCGCCGGTGGGCTCGGGCTCGGCGTGCTGCAGAACCTGGTCGCGGGCTACGCCGACTTCGCGGAGCGGATCACCGGGTTCCGTACGGCCGTCCCCTTCCTGATCCTGTTCGCCGGACTGCTGGTCATGACGCGGCGCAGCCGCACGGCGGGCACGGCGGCGGTGGACGCGCCGCCGATCGACTATCTCGCCGGGCGCTCGTGGACCCGCAGATGGGGACCGTGGGCGGTGGCGGCCGCGCTGCTCGCGCTCTCCTTCTACACGGTCACGACGCCCTTCTGGAGCGGCGTCCTCGCGCAGGGGCTCGCGATCTCGCTCGTCTTCGTCTCCTTCACCGTGGTGACCGGTCTCGGCGCGATGGTCTCGCTCGCGCAGGCCACGTTCGTGACGGGTGCGGCGCTGGTGGCCGGGCTCCTGATGAGCCACGGGTGGCCGTTCGCGGGCGCGGCCCTCGTCGGCACGTGCGCGGCGGCGCTGCTCGGCGCGCTCGTGGCACTGCCCGCGCTGCGGCTGGGCGGGCGCTCCCTCGCGCTCGCCACCCTGGCGCTCGCCTTCCTCGCCGACCAAGTCCTCTTCCAGCTGGGCTGGTTGAGGAACGGCGACACGGGCTGGGAGATCCCCCGGCCCGCCGTCGGGCCCGTCGACCTCTCGGACGACCGCGCGATGGGCGTGGCGATGGTCGTCCTCGTCACGGTCGCGGTCGCCGCGCTCGCCGCGCTGCGGAACTCGCCGTCGGGGCGGACCATGCTGGCGGTGCGGTCGGCGCCGGCGGCGGCGATGGCGTCGGGCGTCTCCGTCGTACGGACGAAGCTGCTCCTGTTCACGCTGTCGGCGGGGCTCGCGGGGTTCGGGGGCGTGATGTACGCGTCCTTCAACACCCGCATCACCGCTACGGACTTCACGGCGATGACGGGTCTCATCTGGCTGGCGGTGGCGGTCGCGGCGGGGGTGCGGAGGGCGCAGTTCGCGGTGGTGGCGGGGCTGGTCTTCGCGATCGTGCCGCACCTGGTCTCCGACTACGTGACGGAGTCCGTGCACGTGCCGGTGGTGCTCTTCGGGCTTGCGGGGCTGGCGCTGGCGAATGATCCGGACGGGTACTGTGCGGCGGTCTCGGTGCGGATGCATCGTCGTCGGGTGCAGAGAGCCCCCGGGGGCGGGCGTCGCACCTGGGGCTCCGCCCCAGACCCCGCTCCTCAAACGCCGGAGGGGCTGAATCATGCCCTCGCGCTCCACGGAATCCACGCCGGGTACGACGGCGCCCCCGTCCTCCACGGAGTGGACCTCACCGTCCGCCCCGGCGAGATCGTCGCCCTTCTCGGCCCCAACGGGGCGGGAAAATCCACCACTTGTCGCGTCGCGGCCGGGCTCATCAGGCCCGTCGAGGGACACGTGTACGTCGCGGGGCGCGATGTCACCCGGGAGGGGGCCGTGCTGCGGTCGCGGGCCGGTGTCCTCCTCGCCCCCGAGGGCCGGGGGATCTTCCCCTCCCTCACCATCGAGGAGAACCTCGCCCTCCACCTGAAGGACAAGGACGAACGCGACGCCGTGTACGAGCGGTTCGCGGGGCTCGCCGCGCGGCGCAAGGTCGTCGCGGGCTCCCTGTCCGGCGGCGAGCAGCAGATGCTCGCGCTCGCGCCGCTGCTCCAGCACCCGCCGACGGTCCTCGTCGCCGACGAGCCCTCGCTCGGCCTCGCGCCACGCGTGGTCGAGGAGGTCTTCCGACTGCTGGTCGAACTCCGCGACCAGGGAACGGCGTTGCTGTTGGTGGAGGAGAAGGCGGCCGAGATCCTCGGCGTCGCGGACACCGTGGCCTATCTGGCGCAGGGCCGCGTCTCCTGGTGCGGACCGCGCTCCGAGGTGCGGGCGGACCGGCTCACCGAGGCATATCTCGGCATGGCGGCGGGCGAGGGTCAGCGGACGACGAAGGGCGTGGCGCGGTCATGAGGGAGCGGGAGAAGCGGCAGTACGTCCTCGAAGCCTCGGGCGTCGGCGTCCGGTTCGGCGGGATCCACGCCCTCCGGGGCGTCGACCTCGCCGTGCGCCCCGGCGAGGTGTGCGGGCTCATCGGGCCCAACGGGGCAGGAAAGACCACCTTGTTCGACGTCCTCTCCGGCATCCGCCGCCCGGACGACGGGAGCGTCCTGCTCGACGGAGCCGATGTGACCCGCCGCTCCCCCGTGTGGCGCGCCCGGCACGGGATGCGCCGCACCTTCCAGCGGCAGCAGCTCTTCGGACAGCTCACCGTCGCCGACAATCTCGTCGTGGCACAGGAGTGGCGGGGCGGGGGTGGCGGGTTCGCCGCCGACCTGGTGGCCGCGCCCACCCGTCGTACGTACGAGAGGACGCGGCGCGAGCGGGCCGACGCGGTGCTGCGCGAGTGCGGGCTCGACGCGCTCGCCGGGGAGTACGCGGGCGCCCTGCCGGTCGGGCAGGCCCGCATGGTGGAGCTGGCCCGCGCGGTCGCGGACCCGCCCAGGGTGCTGCTCCTGGACGAGCCCGCGTCCGGTATGACGGGCGACGAGCGGGGCCAACTGGCGGCCGTCGTACGGCATCTCGCCGACGAGGAGGGCTGCGCGGTGCTGCTCGTCGAGCACAACGTGGCCTTCGTGATGGAGCTGTGCGCCCGGGTCGTCGTGCTCGACCTGGGCCGGGTCCTCGCGCACGGCACGGCGGCCGAGGTGCGCGCGGACCCGGAGGTGCGCGACGCCTACCTCGGGGCCGCCGCCCCGTGACGGGCCCGGGGGCCTAGCCGATCGGCACGCGGAAGATCGTGTCCGACCCTTCGGGCTGTCCGCCGTTGTTGTCGGCGTTGGTGGTGGACAGCCACAGCTCCTTGGCGCCCGGCACGGCGGTGACCGAACGCAGGCGCCCGTACTCGCCGATGTAGTACGCCTTCGGGGTGCCGACGTTCTCGTTGTCGGCGTTGGTCGGGATGCGCCACAGGCGCTTGCCCTTGAGCGCCGCCATGTAGACCGCCCCGTCGACGACCGCGACACCGCTCGGCGACGCCTCCGCGACGCCCCAGGTCCGCTTGGGGTTGGTCATGCCCGCGACGTCGCAGGTGCCCTCACAGGTGGGCCAGCCGTAGTTCTTCCCGGCCTTGATGAGGTTGAGCTCGTCCTTCTTGGAGTCGCCCAACTCCGCCTCCCACAGGCGCCCTTGCGCGTCGAAGGCGATACCTTGGGGGTTGCGGTGGCCGAGGCTGTACGCGTAGTTGCCGAAGGGGTTGCCGGGCGCGGGCTTCCCGTCCGTGGTCAGGCGCAGGATCTTGCCGTTGAGGGAGTTCTTGTCCTGGGCGAGCGGCTTGTCCTGGGCGTCGCCCGTGGTGGCGTACAGATAGCCGTCGGGGCCGAAGGCGAGGCGTCCGCCGTTGTGGTACTTGTTCTTCTTGATGCCCTTGAGCAGCACCTTGTAGCCGCTGACGGTCGTCCCGTCGTACGTCATGCGGGCGATGCGGTTGCCCTCGGACGAGGTGTGCATGACGTACACGTAGTGGTTCGTCGCCCAGTCGGGGTCGACGGCGAGGCCCATCAGCCCGCCCTCGCCGCCGGTGGTCTGCGACTCGGGGACGGTGCCGACCCGCTTGCGCTCCTTGCCGTCCTTGGATATCCGCCAGACCCCGAAGTCGTCGCGCTCGGTGACCAGGGCGCCGGATCCGTCGGGGAGCCAGGAAGTCCCCCAGGGGATGGTCCAACCGGTGGAGAGGGTGACGGGCGTGCCGGGCTCACCGGCCGCGGCGGTGGTGGAGGCACCCGCCGTCGCGGTGGTGGACGCACCCGCCGTCGCCGTGGTCACCGCACCGGCCACCAGCACGACGGCGGTCGCCAGCAGAACGGCTCGCTGCTTGCCGAGTTCCATCTCAACCTCCGTACTGGGCGACGATTTTGGTGAAGTCGTACGGCGACTGCGCGACGCCGCTGCACGCGTCGGCGTCACCGCCGGAGCCGCACGCGCGGTCGCGGTTGACGGACCAGAAGGAGTAGCGCGCGATGTGGTGCTGCTTGGCGTACGCGAGGATCGTCTTGAAGTCGGCCGTGGTGACGGTCTCGCCCGCCACGTCGGTCTTGCCGTTCATGGAGGACACACCGATGTGCCGGTAGGCGTCGGCGTCGCTGTAGCCGTAGGCGCTCTTGACCGCCTTCTTCAGGCCCTCCATGGCGCTGACGGACGCCTGGCCCATGGTGCCGCTGTGGCCGTCGAAGTCGAACGGCATGATCACCCAGGCGTCGTTGGCTAGCCCGGCCGCCGCGCCGCGCTTGATGAGGTCCTTGCCGGTGGCGTCGGGGCCGTTCGGCGTGGTGCCCATGGTCACGTAGGTGACGATGCCGGGGTTCTTCGCCTTGACGATCTTCAGGGCGTCCACGACGCGCTGGCGCACGGTGGCGTTGGAGAACTCGGTGTCCTCGATGTCGATGTCGAACACCTTCAGCTTGTAGGCGTCGATGACCTTCTGGTACGCCCCGGCGAGCGCGGCGGCGCCGGCACACTTCTCGCCGAGCTTGGCCCCGCTCCAACCGCCGACGGACACGACGATGTCGCCGCCCGCGCCCCTGATGGACTTGATGGCCGCCTCGTCGGAGCCGCCCTTCAGCGGACGGCTGCCGTCCCAGGCCGGGTCGCAGCCGCCGTCGGACAGGATGAAGGCGAGCGTGAACCACTTGACGCCGGTCGCGGCCATCACGTCGGTCGGCTTCTGCGGGTTTCCCCAGCCGAGGTATTCGTAGGGGGCGGCGTGGATCGTGCCGGACGCCCGAGCGGCGGGAGCGGGGGACGCCTGGGCGGACGGCTCGCCCGCCAGGGTCAGGGCCGCCGCGCCGGACAGCGCGGTGACGGCGGCAAGGGCGGCGGTCGTCGTGCGCGGACGGACCCGGGTACGGGAGCGGGGTGCGTGGAGTCTCACGTGGGGCTTACCTCTCTGCGGCAATGTCAGGAAACTTTCCTGACAGTCGGGGGACGTGCGAGGGCCCAAGGCCCTTGCGGACATGGGGAGTTACGTGAGTGCCGGTCCGGCGGTGTGCGTGCGGTAGACGTAATCGGGAGGCGCGTCGGCGGCGTCAGCCGCGTGCCCCGCCCCGTCGACCAGGGCGCGGACCATGGCGTGGTCGGGCGAGCGGTGACAGGCCGGGTCCGTGCGGGCGGCATCGCCGGTCAGGGCGTACGCCTGGCAGCGGCAGCCGCCGAAGTCGACGGCGCGCAGCTCGCAGCCCCGGCAGGTGTCACTCATCCACGCCTCGCCGCGATAGCGCGTGAACGCCTCCGACTCCCGCCAGATCCAGGACAGTTGACGGTCCCTGACGTTCGGCGCCGCGGCGCCGAGGAGATCGGCGGAGGCCGGACAGGGCAGCGCCCTGCCGTCCGGGGCGACGGTCAGCGAGAGCGCGCCCCAGCCGCCCATGCAGGGCTTCGCGACGCCGTCGACGTAGTCGGGCGCCACCCACACGATCTCCATGCGCCCTTCGAGCCGCTGCCGCCACCGCTCGACGCGCTCGCGGGCCCGCGCCACCTGCGCCCGGCCGGGGAGCAGCGCGTCGCGGTTGCGCAGCGCCCAGCCGTAGAATTGCGTGTTGGCCAGCTCAAGGCGGTCGGCGCCCCAGTCGAGACCGAGTTCCACGAGGGCGTCGAGCGCGTCGAGGTTGGCGCGGTGCAGCACGGCGTTGAGGCCGAGCGGCAGACCGGCGGCCCTGATCAGCCCGGCGGCCCGCTCCTTCGCCGCGGAGGCGCGTGCGCCCGCGATGCGCAGGGCGGCGGCCGGATCCGCGTGCTGCACGGACAGTTGGACGCTGTGCAGCCCGGCACCGACCAGCGCGTCGAGGCGGGCCCGGTGCAGACCGACGCCGCTGGTCACGAGCTGGGTGTGGATCTCCGCGGCGGTGGCGGCCGCGACGATCTCGGTGAGGTCGCGGCGCAGCAGGGGCTCCCCGCCCGAGAGATGGCTCTGCACGACACCGAGCGCGGCGGCCTGACGGAAGACGTCACCCCACTCGATGGCCGTCAACTCGTCTGCCTTGGCCGCTAGTTCGACGGGGTTGGAACAGTACGAGCAGCGCAGCGGGCAGGCGTGGGTGAGCTCGGCGAGGAGCGCCCAGGGCGGGTCGGGTTCGGTCACCGCAGCCACCCTTCGGCGCGCAACTGCTTCAGGAACGCGGGGACTTCGGCGGCGACCGGCGCGTCGGGGTGGCGGCGCGCCAGTTCCGCGACGATGGCGACGACATCGCGTGCGCCGTCGCACAGGGCCACGATGCTCCCGGCGGCGCCCCGCAGGACGACGACGCGCTCGGGCAGGACGAGGAGGTCCACGTCGCGCACCCGGTCGTGCCGGAGCAGCACGGAGCGGGAGAGCTCGGGACGCCAGTCGCCGCGTACGACGTCGTGGGTGCTCATGCGGCACCTCCGGACAGCGGCCCGACGGCGTTCCCTCGCTCGACGGCATCGAGCAGTGACCACAGGACGTCGCACTTGAACGCGAGGGCGGCGACGGCCCGATCCTGCTCCTCGGGGGTGCGGGCCCACTCCAGGACGAGGGCGAGCGCCTCCTGTCCGTCGCGAGCGCCCTGATCGACGCGCGTACGGAAGTAGGCGAGCCCTTCCGCGTCGATCCACGGGTAGTGCCGTTCGAAGGCGGCGATCCTGGTGCGCATCAGATCGGGCGCGGACAACTCCGTGAGGGAGGCGGCCACGGCGTCCAGCACGGGCCTGAGCCGACAGAAGTTGACGTACCCGTCGACCGCGAGCCGCACGCCGGGCAACACCCTTGAGGAGTCCAGGAGTTGTTCCCGCTTCAGTCCGGCCGCCTCACCGAGCCGCAGCCACCGCTCGATGCCGCCCTCGCCCTCGCGCTCCCCGTCGTGGTCCCTGATCCTGCGCAGCCAGCCGCGGCGCGGCGCCGGGTCGTCGAACTTCGCGAGGATCAGGGCGTCCTTGACGGGGATGTGCCGCTGGTAGTGGAACCGGTTGGCGATCCAGCGGCGCAGTTCCTCGCGCGTGAGCTCGCCCGCGTGCATGCGGACGTTGAAGGGGTGCCGGTCGTGGTAGCGCCCTGCGGAGACGGCGCGCAGCCGTTCCGTCAGCTCGTCCCCGTGACGTGTCACGGCTCGATCACCATCCCCTCCGATGCCACTTCGATGCCCCACTCGGCGAGGAGCTTGTGCTGCTCGGCGTGCGGGTCCCCGAGGGGGTTGGTGTTGTTGAGGTGGGTGTAGAGACAGCGCGCGGGGAGCTGCGAGAGGCGGTGGGCCGTGCCGGTGCGTCCCGCGATCGGGCGGTGCCCCATGGCGGTGGCGGTGCGGGCCGAGAAGCCGGACCGTACGGGCTCGTCGTCGTCCCAGAAGGTGCCGTCGACGAGCACGCAGTCGGCGGCCCGCGCCGCCCGCTCGAACGCGGCGCTCCACACCGCGAGGGCGGGGGCGTAGAGCACGGTCCTGCCGGTCGCGGACTCGTGGATGCGCAGGGCGACGGACCAGGTGCCCACGTCGGCGCCGGTGCCGGCGGCGTACCGGGGACGCTTGGCCGAAACCGGTACGGCGCGCAGCTGGATCCCCGCGCCGCCGGGGAGCGCCAGGCTCGCCTCGGCGGTCAGCTCGCGCCAGCGCACGCGCGTGTAGGGCTCCAGGAGGGCGTCGAGTCGCAGCCCGTCGCGCACCGCGCCGCGCACGGGTGCCGTGGCGATGACCTCGATGCCGTCGCGGGCCTCGCGCAGCCGGGCGAGGCCCAGGGTGTGGTCGAGCTCGGCGTCGGTGAGGACGACCCCGGCGACGGGGGTGCGCCGCGCGTCCTGGCCCGTGCCGGGGTTCAGGGCGGGGACCGACTCGATCTGGTCGGCGATGTCGGGGGTGGCGTTGACGAGGTACCAGCGCCCCTCCCCCGCGTGGACGGCGAGTGCGGCGTGCCGACGGCGGCGCTCCGGGTGGGCGCGCGCCCCGGTGCACCCGGGGCACGCGCAGTTCCACTGGGGCAGCCCGCCGCCCGCCGCGGTGCCGAGCACCTGCAGCAGCATGGCGGCGGGTCTACCGGTCGGCGAGGCGGTAGGCGGTGACTTCGAGGGCGGTGTCGACGATCGCGTACTCGGGACTCTGCCAGCCCGCGCTCCCGGCGTCGGACCGCTGGGCGGACTCCGGTGCGGACTTCTCCTGGTCGGTGCTGTGCATGTCGCTGCCTTTCCTGAAGAGGTGGGGTTTCAGGAGCAAGCCACTGGGACGCGGGCGGCGCAGGCGAGAGGTGCGTTCACATGAGTGTCCGGCGTTCAGTGACGTGCAACAGGGTCGCGGCATGACGGAGCACCGTCAATGGTCCGGACCGATCCGCTCCGGCACCCCTTCGATATCCGGCCATCACCCGGCTCTCACGCGGCCCTCACACCTCCAGGAATGCGACACCGCCTCTGATCGTTGACCATGGGAGTACCACCCGACGACTTAAGGATCGAAGCTCGTGAGCAAGACCCCCCCGATCATCCTGAACAACGGCGTCGAGATGCCCCAGCTCGGTTTCGGCGTCTGGCAGGTGCCGGACGACGAGGCCGAGAAGGCCGTCGCGACGGCGCTGGATGCCGGGTACCGCAGCATCGACACCGCGGCCATCTACGGCAACGAAGAGGGCACCGGCAGGGCCATCGCCGCCTCCGGCGTCGCCCGCGACGAGCTCTTCGTCACGACGAAGCTCTGGAACGGCGAGCAGGGTTACGACTCCACCCTCCGCGCCTTCGACGCGTCGCTGGAGAAGCTCGGCCTCGACCACGTGGACCTGTACCTGATCCACTGGCCGCTGCCCTCGAAGGACCTGTACGTCGACACGTACAAGGCGTTCGAGAAGATCCACGCCGACGGCCGCGCCAAGGCCATCGGCGTCTCGAACTTCCTGCCCGAGCACCTGGAGCGGCTGCTCGGCGAGACGTCGATCGTCCCGGCCGTCAACCAGATCGAGCTGCACCCGCACCTCCAGCAGCGCGCCTCCCGCGAGTACCACGCGGAGCAGGGCATCACCACCGAGGCGTGGTCGCCGCTCGGCCAGGGCAAGGGCCTCCTCGATGTCCCCGCGATCGTCGCGATCGCGCGCAAGCACGGGCGGACTCCCGCCCAGGTCGTGCTGCGCTGGCACATCCAGCTGGGCAACGTGGTGATCCCCAAGTCCGTGACCCCGTCGCGGATCAAGGAGAACATCGACGTCTTCGGCTTCGAGCTCGACCCCGAGGACATGGCGGCGATCTCGGCGCTGAACGAGGACCGGCGGCTCGGCCCCGACCCGGCGACGTTCGACGTGGCCTGACGGGCGCCTGCCTCTAGGACGTAGGCAAGACGTACTGGCTCGCTTGCGGTGGCCCTTCGGGTCAGTGCAAGCGGGCCAGGCGCGCTTGCAGGACTTCGACTTCCGAGCGGGTGGGGCCGAGGGCGGACGCGAGGTGGGCGAGGACGTGCCGCACCACGGTCGCCCCGGCCTCCGGACCGTCACTCCTGACGGCACTCGCGCGAGCCTCCTCGCAGATCTGGACGGCCTGCTCGACATGATCTGCTTCCAGGTAGGACTCCACGAGTCTGCCGAGCACGCGAAGAGTGTCGGGGTGGAAGAGCCCCTGAGTGTTCCACCGCGTCGTCAGCGCGTCACTGAGCTCGTAGAAGCCCTTCGACACCGTCTCCGGCTCCCGGGTGCGGATCCGGGTGAGCGCGAGCCCCTCCAGCGCGTGCAGGGTGTCGGGGTGGTCCTCACCCAACACCCGCGCCCGCCCGGCGTGGGCCAGCTCCCGCAGCTCCACGGACTGGCCCCCGCCCGCCGCCTCCGGTTCGCGCCAGTCCGCCAAGACCCCTTCGTACAGGGCGGTTTGCCTGCCCACGGCCCCGATGCCCGCATAGGCGGACGCGAGGGAGTCCGCGGCCCGGAGCGCGTCCGGGTGAGTCTTTCCGAGGACCCTTCTCCGCCTTTCCCACACCACTCCGAACAGGTCGACGGCCCGGTCCGCGCTCCCGTCGATGAGGTACATCTCGGCCAGCCGCTCCCCCGCGTCCAGAGCCCGCGGATGATCCGCCCCCAGCGCCGCGAGGCTTTCGGCGTACGCCTGCGCGCACGTCTCGACGGCCTCCCGCACCCTGCCCGCGGCCCTGTAGAGACCGGCCAGGTCCAACCGGGCGGAAACCGCCCGCGGGTGCCCGGCACCGAACACCCGGGACACACTCGCCACCACCCGCTCCAGTTCGGTCACCGCCCGGCCCGTGGCGCCCGCCGCCTCACACGCGAAGGCCAGGCCCGTGCGCACCTCCATCGTCTCCAGGGCATCGCCGCCCCAGACCCTGCGGCAGCCGGTCAGCGTCTCCTCGTACGTGTCCACGGCCTCGCCCGGACGCCCCGCCGCCACGTACGCGCCCGCGAGCCGGGACCGCAGCCGCAAGGTCTCGGGATGCTCGACTCCCAGGGAGACGGCCGCCGTCGTGTGGACGTCCTCCAGTTGCCGCACGGCCGACCGCGCATCACCCGCCGCGGCGTAGGCGTCGGCGAGCCGGGCGCGCAGCTCGAGCGCTTCGGGGTCCAGGTGCCTCCCCCTGGCGGCCACACACTCCATGGCGTCCTGGAGGAGGTCGATCGCGTCCCTCGCGCGCCGCGCGGCCAGGAAGGCTGCCGCCAGGGCCTTCATGGCCTCCACCGCCTCCGGCGACCGGCGCCCCGAAAGCCGTCGCCTGCACGACATCGCCCGGTCCAACATGCCGATGGCCGACTCCGACCGCCACTGGCTGATGAGGAATTCCCCCGCCGTGGTGAGCAGTTGAGCCAGCAAGGCGGTGTCGTCCTCGGGCCTGGCCCTCTCGCACAACCCCTCGACGAGCGGCACGAGCTGACGGCAGTACGGCCATTTCTCCGGGTCGTCCACAGGCGCAGGGAACGCGGCGATCAGGCAGCTGACGGCCCGGTGCCGGGCCGCGTCGACCTGGCCGGAGCCACGGAAGGGCAGAGTCTCGTCCGGCGTGAGGGCGATGGCTCCGAAGCGCCTCGGAACCGTGACCGTGGCCGCCGACGCGTCAAGATGCACCAGGCCGCGCTCCACCAGAACGTCCAGGAGGCGCGTCACGTCGTACGCCGGGTCCAGAACGGTCGGGAGCAGGCTGCGAGGAACGGCGCTGTCGCCCCACCAGGCAAGGGTCAGCAGGAGTTGAACGGCCGCCGGGTCGGCGATGCCGCGCAGTGACTCCTTGACCGCGTCCCCGATCGCGTCCGTCGGCGTCAGGTCCTCCGCCGACCCCGAGCCCTCCCCCTCGGGTTCCACCGGTTCGAGCGCTCCCCGCGCGAGGAGGGCGAGGTACTCGTCCACCGTCACCCCCGTCCCGGCGATCGCCTCGGCCGCCCGCACCACCGCCCTCGGCAGCCGCCCCAGCTCCTCGCACAGCCGCACGACCCCGGCGACCTCCCGGCCCGCGTGGACCTTGAACATCTGGGCCGCTTCCGACAGCGCGGGCACGCCGAGACCGAGCCGGAAGACGTCGTCCGGCCAGCCCTCCGCCTCCCGGCTGGTGATCAGGACGACGCCGCGGGTGCCCAGGCGCGACAGCAGCACACGCACGTCGTCAGGGCTCTCGACGCCGTCGAGCACGAGCGCCCAGCCGGTGTGCGAGCTCAGCCACTGAAGAGCCCACTCCCATCGGCCGCCCGCCGCGCGCGCGTCCCTCACGAACGGCTGGAGTACATCGGTCAGCTCCGAGAGCCCTTTGACCAGGGACGCGGGCGAGTCCGCGGTGACCCACCACACCGGGCGCTCCTGGTCCCGAGCGCCCCACCGCCCCGCCCACGCCCTCGCCAGCATGGTCTTGCCCACGCCCGCCACGCCGTGCAGGACGACCCGCTCCGCCCCGTGGAGGTCGGTGAACGTCCTGTCCAGGCCGTCGAGTTCATGCGCCCTGCCGATGAACGGGTCCACGGCGGAGATGTTGGAGAGCCCGGTCGGGGCCGTCACCGATCCGGGCGGTTCGAATGGCGCCTCCTCCGGGGGAAGCGGCTCCTCATCCCTCCTGGGCAATCTCACCGTCTCGTGATCCGGGACCTCCGCGGGCCGCTCCACCACCCGTATCGCCCGCCCTCTGAGCACCCCCAACGCCTCCTCGCTGACCAGCGCGAACGGCTGCCCCACCTCCCCGAGCCCCCGACTCCCCGCTCCCTCCGCTACCCCCACGACCGCCCGGAACGCCCGCGTCCCCGACCCCGCCCTCGCCTCGATCTCCGCGCCGAGGCGGCCGAGCAGCTCGGCGACCGCGAGCGACTCGGGGCGGGGCAGGGTCTCCAGGAGTGCGGCCCTGGCTCCCGGCACGAAGTCGTACAGGCCGCGTTCCGCGTCGACCGGTTCCAGGAGGCCGCTCAGGAGGACCTCCGCCAGGTCGCTGGGGCGCGAACCGGGCGTCACCCGTTGCTGGATGAGCCGCATCACCGGCAGTGCGGGGACGGAGAGCGCGACGTGGGCGGCCAGGTCCGCCGCCGTGGGGGATGCCGCCGTCTGGAAGCGCAGGATCCGCTCGGTGACCGGCAAGTCACCCTCGCTGGACAGGGGTTGGGCGTGCGGCGGGTGGGCGCGGCTGACGTACGTCACGGCCGTGTCCCTGCCCCGGTCGCCGGACGCGGTCACCAGGCCCGCCCAGTCAGCGAGCCACTCGGGGGCGAGTTCGAGGACCGGCACGGGGATCGCGTCGGGCGCGGGCAGGACGGCGCGGCCGTCGTGCGGGGTGAAGCGCAGTGCGGTGTTGGGGGCGCCCGCGCGGGAGGCGATGGCACGGCCCGGGACCGCGGGGGCCGCGGTCCTGCGCCAGAGGCGTTCGGGCAGCGGCTGGAGGATCGCGGTGGGGCCGCGCCCCGCCCACAGGTGCAGCGCGGGGTCCGCCCGGCCGCCCCACCAGTGCGGGCCCGAGCAGTCGCTGAGCACCAGGACGATCTGACGCCCCGTCGGGTCGACGAGCGCCGCCGGGTCAAGGGCGGGCCCCTCGGCGGAGATCCGGACGCCGACGCGCGACCCGACGTCCGCCAGCTGCCACACGCGTACGTCGCGGAAGGCGGCGGTGCGCTGCATCGCCTCGCGCAGTTCGCGGGCGAGCGGACGCCACACCGTCATCGCGGGGCCCGTGTCGACGACCAGGGCGAGGCTCAGGAGCCGGTCGGGGACCGGGACCATGACCGGGGCCCAGAGACGCAGGCCCGGGTGGCGCGCGGCGCGTGCGGCGGTGGCCTCCTCGTCCAGGGTGCGGCGGCGCCGGTCGGGGACGCGGCGCTTGAGCGGGCGCAGGGCGCGCTGGATGGCGAGTTCGTGGCGCAGGGCCTGCGGGGCGGGGACGAGGACGTCGTCGGCGTCGGTGCCGGGGCGCGGGGCGCCGTGCGGGACGTGCAGGGCCCGGCGCCCGGGGGCGGGGCGCGGACCGGCCTCGCTCTGCGGCTCCGCCGGGTCGGCGCGCTCCGCACCCTCGTCGCTCGCTCCGGGGCGCTCGCTCACGTCGGCGTAGGCCATCGAGCCCGTCACCGGAGCGTGGAACGTACCCTGCCGGAAGTCCACGTGGTCACCGCCGTACTGGCCCGACGGCGGAACCCCGGCACCACCGCCCTCCCCCACGGGCAGCCGCTCCGCCAGCCACAGCATCTCCGCCAGCTCCAGCGGGGTGACCGGCGGGCCGAGGGCGTCCAGCGCGTCCCTGAGCCGGTCAAGCGTCATCGTGCCGGGTCGCCTCGCCGCTCAGGTACGGCATCACCTGGTCCGCCAACTTCCTGACGTTCTCGGGCTCTTCGCTGAACGACGCGTGGTGGCACATGTAGATGGCGTTGAGGAGCTGGTCGTTGGCGAGGAGTCCGCCGCTGCGCCGTTCGAAGAAGCGGTCGATGATTTCCTGTGTACGCGGCGGGAGTTCGCCGTCCTCGCCGCACAGCACCGGGCCGAGGTGCTCGCGGACGATCGCGGTCAGCTCCGCCACGCTCGCGGGCTGTTTCAGGTCCACGGTCACGCAGCGCCGCAGGAACGCGGGCGGGAACTCGCGCTCGCCGTTGCTGGTCATGATGACGAGGGGGAAGGCACGGCAGGTGACGGTGCCGTCGCGGATCTCCACGCGGTCGGTGGTGCTGTCGGCCGTCATCACCTTGGCGGTGGGCGCGGCGCGGCGGGCCAGCTCGACGAGTTCGTAGGAGCCCTTCTCGAAGATGGTGAGGAGGTCGTTGGGCAGGTCGATGTCGCTCTTGTCGATCTCGTCGACGAGCAGCACGCGGGGCCGCTCGTAGGGGAGCAGCGCGGTGCCGAGGGGGCCGAGGCGCAGATAGTCGCCGATGTCGTCGCCGACCCCCGCGTCACCGTCGCCCCGGGCGCGTTCGGCGGCGTACAGGCGGGTCAGCGGGTCGTATTCGTAAAGGCCGTCGCGCAGGGCGACGCGGCTGGTGATCGGCCAGTGCAGGACCTTGCCGAGGCCCAGTTCGTGCGCCACCGCGTACGCGAGGGAGGACTTGCCGGTGCCGGGTGCGCCGGTCACCAGGAGCGGCCTGCGCAGGTACAGCGCGGCGTTGACCTGCCGGACCGCGTCCTCGCCCGGCCGGTAGCTGACGGCCGCGTGCGGGTTGCCGGAGTCGCCGGGCGGGACGGGCAGGGCGGGGCCGCCGGTGAAGGTGCGCCACGGGGGCGGGGCCGGGAGTGCCTCGATTCCTTCGTGCGGGATCCGGCTTCCGGTGTAGATCTGCCAGTGGGACGTCGCCGTCGCCCCGGCCGTCTCAGCCGTCTCAGACACGCTCCACGCTCCCTGTGGTCCGCATGGCCAGTGGTGGGTCGGGCTTGCGCTCCGGGTCGTCCCAGAACAGGGTCAGCCGGTGCCCGCAGTGCTCGGCGTCCCCCTTGTCGGGGGAGCGCGCCTCCTTGCGCAGCCGCATCACCTCGAACGGCAGCCGGTCCGGGTCGAGTGCGGCGACCGCCTCCGTGAGCCGGTCGAGGAACTTGTCGGGCGCGCAGTGGGCGTGGCCCTCGTCGCCGCAGTCGTGGCGCCGCCACAGCATGATCGGCACGCCGGTGTCGAGGGCGGCCGCGAGCCAGTCGCCCACGGGTGTCGCGGCGTACGCGAGGGCGCACACGTCGTCGTCGGCGTCCAGCCAGTCGTGGAACTCGTCGTAGCCGTAGGGCAGTCCGCACTCCACGCGCCGCGGCCTGGTCTCGCCGCGGGCCCGCACCGTCTCCCAGCGCCTGCGGGTGAGCCGCGAGACGGTGAGCGGCTTCAGCCGGTCCATGTGCCGGACCACGACCGGCACCGTGCGCAGCGGCCGGGGCCGCGCGGCGCCCGGCTCGTGGATCTGCCACTCCTCGTACGGCTCGCTCATCAGCCGTTCGGGCACCACGAACTCCACCATCCAGTCGAACTCGTGGACGCGGCAGATCTGTTCGGCGAGCAGCGCCTCCACCTTCGTCCGCAGTTGGCGTGGCCGGATCCTGAAGGGCCCCGCCCTGGCGACGGGCAGGCCGTCGACCACGGTGCAGACGGAGAGGTCGAGTCCGGCGCCCCGGGTCATCGACTCGGCGCGGAACATGACGGAACCGGTGGGTGCGGCGCCGATCGCCGCGCCGGTCGCCCGGCCCCCTTCGCACTGCTCGGGCATCCACCGCCGCAGCCACCCGCCGATGTCCACCCCGGGCGGCCCCGCCGCACGCAGCGAGTCGAGGAGCCGCACGAGCCGGTCCTCGCCGGTCAGTTCCTCGGCGACGTGACGGACCGCGTGCCAGACGGACCGGAAGGCGGGCAGCGGGCGGCGGAAGGTGGGAAAGGCCCGCCGGACGATCAGCTCCAGGTTCCCCGCGTCGATCCGTACGTCGCTCAGCAGCGCGCGCAGTTCGCGGCGCGGCGCGTCCGGCAGCCAGTCGAGCGGCAGGAGGTCGTCCAGCTCCTCCCAGTGGCGGCGGATGGTGTCGAGGGGCAGCATCCGTCCGATGTGACCGGCGGCGGTGTCCTCGAGCACGGCGTCGGTGAGGATGCCGACGACGAGATGGCTCTCCTGGTCGTAGACGGCGGCGCCGCTGAACCCCTCGGCGAGGCACTGGAGATGGGCCCGCTCCACGTCGATCTCCAGCCACTCCTGGCCTAGCAGCCGGTCCGCGCTGGTGCGCAGCGTGACGTGCGTCCCCACCTCGTCGTGGCCGAACGGGAAGCCGAGCGCGCGCAGTTCGGGGGCGGCGTGCCCCGGGCGCGGCCGCAGGACGTCGAGCGGGGCGAACGCGCACGGCGTCGCGTCGGGCGGCCGGTCGAGCGCGATCACGGCCAGGTCCCCGCGATCCCCCACGCGCCGCCAGTCCCCGACCCACGCCACGGTCCCGCGCAGCGCGTCGTCGAGTCCCGGCAGCGCCACGGAGACCTCGGCCAGGCCCTCGACGACGTGGGCGCAGGTGATCAGCCGCGCACCGTCGACCAGCACGCCCGCTCCTCTGGGAACGCCGTCGACCGTGCCGATCCGGGCACGCCAGTGCATGCCCGCCATTATTCGCCTTGGACCGCCCGTCCGGCGCCGTCCTGTCGGGTGCCGTCTCCCGGGGCCTGCGGCCTGGACCAGGTGAGCTTGACGGTCAGGTGTCCCTCGGCGGCGGTCTTGGCGATGACGGCACCCGCCACGGCGCTGAGCTTGACCCCGAATTCCAACTCGATGGCATCGGGGTCGAGTGCCCGGTCCCGGAAGGTCCGCAGCGCGGACATCGCGGCCCCGCGCACATTGCTCAACGCCGACTCGAAGCGCCCCTCGACCTCATGGATCCCGTCGTCCCCGCCACGCCGCGACACGGACCTGAACCCGGGGTCCCTGGAGTCCACTTCGACCACTACGGGTCCTTCGTCGGACTCCCACCGCATCAGCTCCATCACGCGACCGCACCCCTTCCTGCCGGAGACCTCCCGACGTTACGTCAACAGGAGTCCACACACCGGCAGTTGGGCGAATACGTGGGATGCGGGACGCGTGCCCGGCTAGCCCTGCTCCCGGTCCTTGACCGCCACATGCACCGTCTGCGCGAGCAGCAGGAACGCGTCGGGCCTGAGGAGGAGGCCGCCCGGGTCCGACGGGTCCAGGAGACGGTCGATGGTGGCCAGCTCGTCGGCGCCGAGGAGTTCCTCGTGCATCTCGCGGCGGCGGGCCAGTTCGTCCACGAGGTGCGCACGGACCTCGCGCGGGAGCGGGGCCGGTACGTCGAGCAGGAAGCTGCGGGTGGCCACGTGGCGCAGGCCCGCGGCGCCGAGGAGGGCGGGCCAGTCCTCCACGACGTCCTTCGTGCCCGGCAGGCTCGCGCGCATCCCGGCGAACCACTCCTCGTCCACCGCCTCCAGGCGGGACTGGAGGCCGGGCTTGCCGAAGCCGATGTCGCGGGGCAGGCTGCGGGCGTTCAGACCGCCCTCCAGGAGGGCGATCGCTCCGCCGGGGGCGAGCCGCTGCGCGAGGGCGGCGAGCGCGGCGCCCTGGTCGCCCACGTGGTGCAGGGACTTGCCCAGCCACATCAGGTCGGCGGGCGGCAACTGCCCCACGTCGTCCGGGAGTTACGCCCTCACCGCCTCGAACCGGTCCGCGACGCCGTCCCGTTCGGCGCGCGCACGCGCGCGCTCCAGGAGCGGCCCCTCGGGGTCGGCCGCGACGATCCGCGCCCCGGGGAAGGCGCCAGCCAGCAGGAAGGCCACGGCACCGGGGCCCGCGCCCACGTCGGCCACGAGCCCCGGCTCCGGCACCCACCCGCGCAGCCACGCGGCCACCTCGCCGTACATCGGCGCGGCGATCCTCGCGTACCGCTCCAGCTTGTCGCCCATCGCGGCCCAGTCGATGTCGGTCGTCTCGTGGGAGTGCCCGTGCCCGTGTGCGTGTCCGTGTCCGTGTCCGTGTCCGTGTCCGTGTCCGTGTCCGTGTCCGTGCGCCATGGTTCCTCGCCGCCTTCCTGTGGCGTGTTTGCCTGTGTGTCCGTCAGCAGTGCCAGCCTCCGCCCCTTTCCCCGTTTCTGACTACTCGCCTTGCCGTTCCAGCAAGTGACCGCCTCTCCGTCCACCTGAAGACTTACACCACTTGCCTAAAGACTTTAGGAACGTGCAATATAGCTATAGGCAGACGGACCACGTCGAAGAGAAGACCGCAGAGAAGGCGGAGGCAAGCTCATGGCACCACGCGCAGGACTGACCACGGACCGCCTGGTCAGAGCGGGCGCCGAGCTGGCCGACGAGGTCGGTTTCACGGAGGTGACCGTCTCCGCGCTCGCCCGGCGGTTCGACGTCAAGGTCGCGAGCCTGTACTCGCACGTGAGGAACTCCCACGACCTGAAGACCCGGATCGCCCTGCTCGCCCTGGCGGAACTGGCCGACCGGGGTTCCGCCGCCCTCGCGGGGCGCGCGGGCAAGGACGCGCTCACCGCCTTCGCGAACGTCTACCGCGACTACGCACGCGAGCACCCCGGCAGGTACGCCTCGACCCAGTACCGGCTCGACCCGGAGGCGGCCGCCGCGAGCGCGGGCGGCAGGCACGCGCAGATGACGCGGGCCATCCTGCGCGGCTACGACCTGGCCGAGCCGGATCAGACCCACGCGGTGCGGCTCCTGGGCAGCGTCTTCCACGGGTACGTCAGCCTGGAGCTCGCCGGCGGCTTCAGCCACAGCGCCCCGGACTCGCAGGAGTCCTGGTCGTGGGCCCTGAACCGGCTCGACGCCCTGCTCAGGACCTGGTCCGCACCCTGACGCCGCCCCGTTCGCGCCAGCACACCCTCCCAAACCACTTGATCAACAGGCTGAGGCAATGAACACCACCGCCCCCATCACCACTCCCCTCACCCCCGACCTCCTCCGCGGCCACCTCGACCTGGAGCACACCGCGCACGGCGTCCTGCCGCACCGGCTGCCCGCCCGCGCCCGTGCCCAGTGCGCCGACGGGCAGCTCGCCATGGTCGAGTCGCAGCCCTCCGGCGTACGCCTGGTCCTGCGGACCCGCGCCACCGTCATCGAGCTCGACGCGCTGGCGACCAAGCGCGTCTACCCGGGCGCCCCGCCCCGCCCCGACGGGCTCTACGACCTGATGGTCGACGGACGTCCGGCAGGCCAGGGCAGCGTCGCCGGCGGCAACACCCTCACCATCGACCTGAGCACCGGCACCGCCGACTACCGGCCGGGTCCCGTCGGCACCGTCCGCTTCGACGGGCTCGCCCCTGACGAGAAGGACGTCGAGATCTGGCTGCCGCACAACGAGACCACCGAGCTCGTCGCGCTGCGCACCGACGCGCCCGTCGGTCCCGTGCCGAACCGGGGCCGCAAGGTGTGGCTGCACCACGGCAGTTCGATCAGCCACGGCTCCGACGCCGCGAGCCCCAGCACCACCTGGCCCGCGCTCGCCGCCTCCCTCGGCGGCGTGGAGCTGATCAACCTCGGCCTGGGCGGCAGCGCGCTGCTCGACCCGTTCACCGCGCGCGCGATCCGGGACACCCCGGCCGACCTGCTCAGCGTCAAGCTCGGCATCAACGTGGTGAACGCCGACCTGATGCGGCTGCGCGCCTTCGGCCCCGCCGTGCACGGCTTCCTCGACACCGTGCGCGAAGGCCACCCGACCGCGCCGCTGCTCGTCGTCTCGCCCATCCTGTCCCCCATCCACGAGGACACCCCGGGCCCCTGTGCCATCGACGTCTCCGCGATCGCCGAGGGGCGGCTGCGCTTCCGGGCGACGGGCGATCCCGCGGAGGTCGCGAGCGGGAAGCTGACCCTCGGCGTCATCAGGGACGAGCTGGCCCGGATCGTACGGGAACGCGCCGCCGACGACCCGAACCTGTACTACCTCGACGGCCTCGAACTGTACGGCGAGGCCGACTTCGCCGAGCTGCCGCTGCCCGACGAGCTGCACCCGGACGCGGCCACGCACCGCCGCATCGGGGAGCGCTTCGCCGAGCGGGTGTTCGACGGCACGGGAGCCTTCACGGACCGGCGCGCCGCCACGGACCGGCGCGCCTGACCGAGCGCGTCAGCCGCCGCCCTTCCTGAACGCCAGCAGGGTGAACCACGGGTCGGGGCGCGGCACTTCCTGGTCGGGCAGTTCCGCGAGCCCCGCGGCGAACCGCTCGGCGAGCGGCCCTTCGGGGGCGATCTGGGTGAACCAGCCGCGGCGCAGGTCGTCCACCGTGGAGCGGGGCGAGCGGCCCTGCCCGTGGCCCCGGAACCGGGAGTGACCCGCGGGCGTGAGGCCGTGCGCGGCCGCGCACGCCTCGACGTCTTCGGCGCGGTCCACGGCGGGTCGTATCGGGCGGGGCGCGAGCACCGCGTCGATGTCGCTGCCCACGTCGTGCGACGTGGCCTTGTCGACAGTGGTGACGAGGGTCCCGCCGGGCCGCAGCACCCGCGCGCACTCGGCGACGACGGCCGACGTCTCCTCGGCGCCGGACAGCAGGTGCAGCAGCCACACCGTGCTGACGGCGTCGAACGTGCCGTCGGGGAAGGGGAGGCTGCGGCTGTCGCCGAGCACCACGGAGCCCGGCACCCGGCCCGCCGCCATCCGGGCCATCCGGTACGCCGCGTCGACCCCGGTCACCCGAAGGCCCGGCCGCGCGGCGAGGCGCCGCGTGACGAGGCCGGTGCCGCAGGCCACGTCCAGGAGGGTGGCGGTGTCCGGGGGCAGCAGGCCGACGACGGCGTCCGCCGCGGCCGCCGCGCGGGGCTCGCCGCCGCGCGACGCGTCGTAGCGGTCGGCCTCTTTGCTGTAGTCGAGCATCGACGTCATTCCGCGCCGTGGCCGGGCGCCAACGCCTCGACCCTGCGGGCGAGTTCGAAGTCGAGGTCGGTGAGCGCGCCGTTCGCGCTGTGCGTGTGCACGGACAGCGCGACGGTGTTGTACCCGAGCGTCAGGTCGGAATGGTGACCGAGCTCTTCCTGGGTCTGCGCGATGTGGACGACCAGGGCGGTCGCCGCGAAGTGCGAGCCGAGCCGGTACGAGCGGCCGATCCTGTCGCCGTCCAGCGACCAGCCCGGCAGCTCGGCGAGCCGGTCCTCGATCTCCTTCTGCGAAAGCGGTTCGGGGGTCATGAGCCACGCTTCCTTCCTGGTCGTCCGGGTCCGGCACGGCGGCAGGCCCGGGGTCCGCACGGCACGACGCACGTCCGCGGCTCACCTTGCCACACCCGCTTTCGATTACCGTCTAGGTATGACAACCGCCGCGTCCCTCAAGGGGAATGCCCGGGGCAGCGCCCGGGGGAACACGTCCGCAGTGGGCCCCCTGCTGCGCGGCTGGCGCGAGCGCCGCCGCGTCAGCCAGCTGGAACTGGCCCTGCGCGCCGATTCGTCGGCACGGCACATCAGCTTCGTGGAGACCGGCAGGTCGCGGCCGAGCGAGGAGTTCCTGCTCCGGCTCGCCGAGCACCTCGACGTACCGATGCGCGAGCGCAACTCCCTGCTCCTGTCCGCCGGTTACGCGCCGCGCTTCCGCGAGACCCCGCTGGACGACCCGTCGATGGGCGCGCTGCGCGAGAGCCTCGACCGGCTCCTGACCGGCTACGAGCCGTATCCGGCGCTGGTCGTCGACGCGACGTACGACGTGATCGCGGCGAACCGCGGTCTCGCCGCGCTGCTCGACGGCCTGCCCGAGCACCTCCTCGCGGCGCAGCCGCTGAACGCGATGCGGCTCACCCTCCACCCGGAGGGCCTCGCCCCGCGGATCCGCAATCTGCGGGAGTGGCGCGGGCACCTGCTGCACCAGATGGAGCGGCAGATCGCGCTGCAGCGCTCCGACGCGCTGCGTGCCGTGTACGACGAGGTGGCCGCCTATCCGGTGGCGGACCCGGGGGTCGACGCCTTCGACGCCGACACGGACGTGCCGTACTTCGCGCTGCCCCTGCGCGTCGAGCACGAGGGCCAGGTCCTCTCCTTCATCTCGTCCATCTCGACGTTCAACACCCCGATGGACGTGACGGTCGCCGAGCTGGCCATCGAGACACTGCTCCCGGCCGACCCGGCGACGTCGAAGTACCTCCAGTCGATGATGTCCTAGCGCCCGGCCCGCGTGGTGCGTAGCGCCGCGTACTGGAGCGCGGCGAAACCGCCGACCGTGACGGCCTGCAACGGGATCCACACGGCGCCCGCCGTGCCGGGCGAGAGCCAGATCGCGAGGGCGACGAAGCTGAGCACCGCCCAGGCCGCGTTCAGCTCGATCACCGCCCGGACGGGCAGGACCGGCGGACTCTTGCGCGCGGCGAGGAAGCCGACGCCCGCGGCGTACAGGGTCAGGAAGACGCCGAGGGTGAGCAGCAGCCCCGCGTCGACGCCGAGGAAGCGTCCGAGGGGTCCCGACGCGGCGGCGTAGGCGAGCCCGTTGCCCGCGGTCACGACCGCGTCGAGGGCGAGGAAGCGGCGCAGCATCGTCCGCGGGTCGGTGGTGCGGGCCAGGGCGGTGAGCTGGAACGCGGACATGGGGGATCAGCCTCCATACAGGGGAAGGGGCGGTTCCTGGTCCCGGATCCGGGCCGGAGTGCGCCGGACCGGATCCGGTGGGACCACTCTCCCGGGCTCGCTGCGGGTGGTCGATTACGTCACGGGTAATGCGGCGGCCCCCGCCCCTCCCCCACAACCCGTACGGCCGCTGCCGACAGGTGCTCGCTGTCACCCGCGCCTACGTTCGTGGGAAGGCAGACCTAGGGAGCTCCACGGTGACAGAGACGACCGAGCCCGCCGCCGCCCTGTTGCGGGCGGGCAAGTTCTTCCGGCGCGGCACCACCGCCCCCGACCTGCACAGCATCGGGCTCACCGGGGGCCGGGACGCGGACGCCTTCTACCGCGACCGGTGGAGCCACGACAAGGTCGTGAACTCCACGCACGGCGTGAACTGCACCGGCTCCTGCCGCTGGAAGGTGTACGTCAAGGACGGCATCATCACCTGGGAGACCCAGCAGACGGACTATCCGAGCGTGGGCCCCGACCGCCCCGAGTACGAGCCGCGCGGCTGCCCACGGGGCGCCGCGTTCTCCTGGTACACGTACTCCCCCACCCGCGTCCGCTACCCGTATCTGCGCGGCGTGCTCCTGGAGATGTACCGCGAGGCGAAGTCCCGGCTCGGGGATCCCGTCCTTGCCTGGGCCGACATCCAGGGCGACCCCGAACGCCGGGCGCGCTACCAGCGGGCGCGGGGCAAGGGCGGTCTGGTGCGGGCGACGTGGGACGAGGCCGTCGAGATCATCGCGGCCGCGCACGTCCACACCATCAAGACGTACGGCCCCGACCGCGTCGCGGGCTTCTCCCCCATCCCCGCGATGTCGATGGTGTCGCACGCGGCCGGCGCCCGCTTCATGGGGCTCATCGGCGCGCCGATGCTGTCGTTCTACGACTGGTACGCGGATCTCCCGGTGGCCTCGCCGCAGGTCTTCGGCGACCAGACCGACGTGCCGGAGTCCGGCGACTGGTGGGACGCCGCGTATCTGATGATGTGGGGCTCGAACGTCCCGGTGACGCGGACGCCCGACGCGCACTGGATGGCGGAGGCGCGCTACCGGGGCCAGAAGGTCGTGGTCGTCGCGCCCGACTACGCCGACAACGCCAAGTTCGCCGACGAGTGGCTGCATCCGCACCCGGGCACCGACGGGGCGCTCGCCATCGCGATGGGGCACGTGATCCTCAAGGAGTTCTTCGTCGACCGGCGGACGGACTTCTTCACGGACTACGTACGGAAGTTCACCGACCTGCCCTTCCTGGTGACGCTGACCGAGCGCGACGGGGCGTACGTCCCCTCGAAGTTCCTGCGCGCCACCGACCTCGGCGAGGACGGCGAGGGCGGCGAGTGGAAGACGGCCGTGCTCGACGAGAACACCGGGCGGCCCGCCGTCCCCAACGGCTCGCTCGGCTTCCGCTGGACCGAGTCGGGCAAGGGCAGGTGGAACCTCGAACTCGGCGACATCGAGCCGGTCCTGACCCTGCACGGCTCCGACGTCGCGGCGGGCACCGAGGTGCTGCTGCCGCGCTTCGACACCGAGGGCGGCACGCACGGACAGGGGCGCGGCGAGGTGGTGCGTCGCGGCGTTCCCGCCACGCGGCTCGGCGGGCAGGACGGACCGCTCGTCACGACGGTCTTCGACCTGCTGCTCGCGCAGTACGGCGTGGCGCGCGAGGGGCTGCCCGGCGAGTGGCCCGCGTCCTACGAGGACGCCGAAGCGCCCGGCACGCCCGCCTGGCAGGAGGCGCACACCTCCGTCCCCGCCGCAAAGTGCGTGAAGATCGCGCGGGAGTTCGCGCGGACGGCGGAGAAGTCACGCGGCCGCTGCATGATCCTGATGGGCGCGGGCACCAACCACTGGTTCCACTCCGAGACGATCTACCGCGCCTTCCTCGCGCTGCTCCAGCTCACCGGCTGTCAGGGCCGCAACGGCGGCGGCTGGGCGCACTACGTGGGGCAGGAGAAGTGCCGTCCTTCCACCGGCTGGGCGACGCTCGCGAGCGCCAACGACTGGAGCAGGCCGCCGCGCCAGATGATCGGCGCCGCGTACTGGTTCCTCAACACCGACCAGTGGCGCTACGACAAGTTCGCGGCGGACGTGCTCGCCTCGCCGCTTGGCGAGGGCCGGTTCACGGGCATGACGGGCGCCGACTGCCTGGCGCTCTCGGCACGCTCCGGCTGGATGCCGTCGTACCCGACGTTCGACCGCAACTCCCTCGACCTCGGCGACACCACGAGCGACCCGGTCGCCAACGTCGTGGACGAACTCAAGGCGGGCACCCTCAAGTTCGCCTGCGAGGACCCCGACGCGCCGGAGAACTGGCCGCGCGTCCTCACCCTGTGGCGCGCCAACCTCCTCGGCTCCTCCGCCAAGGGCGCCGAGTACTTCACCAAACACCTGCTCGGCACGCACTCCTCGCTGCGCGCCGAGGAAGCGGCCCCGCACGAGCGCCCCTCCACGGTGACGTGGCGTGCCGAGGCCCCCGAGGGCAAGCTGGACCTGCTCGTCTCGCTCGACTTCCGCCAGACCTCGTCGACGCTGCTCTCCGACGTGGTGCTCCCGGCCGCCACCTGGTACGAGAAGCACGACCTCTCGACCACGGACATGCACCCCTACGTGCACTCCTTCACCCCGGCCGTCGACCCGCCCTGGCAGGCCCGCACCGACTTCGACACCTTCCGCGTGATCGCCGACCGGCTGAGCGAACTCTCGGTCGACCACCTCGGCGTACGCAAGGACGTCGTCGCCACCGCGCTCCAGCACGACACAATCGGCGAGACCGCGCAGCCCGGCGGGGTCGTCCTGGACTGGCGCAAGGGCGAGTGCGAGGCGATCCCCGGCAGGACCATGCCGAACCTGGCGGTCGTGGAGCGCGACTACACCGCGATCGGCGCGAAGTTCGCCTCGCTCGGGCCGCTCGTGGAGAAGCTCGGGCTGCCGGTCAAGGGCATCTCCTTCCACCCCGACCAGGAGGTCGAGGAACTCAAGGAGCGCAACGGCGTCGTACGCGGCGGTCCCGCCGCAGGACGGCCCGCCCTGGACACCGCGGTGAAGGCGGCCAACACCATCCTCGCCCTGTCCGGCACGACCAACGGGCGCCTCGCCACACAGGGCTTCCACACCCTCGAGGCGCGCACGGGCCAGGAGATGGCGCACCTCGCCGCCGAGCACGAGGGCAAGCGCATCACGTACGCGGACACGCAGGCCGCCCCCGTCCCCGTGATCACCTCGCCGGAGTGGAGCGGCAGCGAGTCGGGCGGGCGCCGCTACACGGCCTTCACGCTCAACACCGAGCACCTCAAGCCCTGGCACACCCTCACCGGACGCCAGCACTTCTTCATCGACCACGACTGGATGCACGAACTGGGCGAGGCGATGCCTGTCTACCGGCCGCCCCTGGACATGAACCGGCTCTTCAACGAACCGCGCCTGGGGCCGGACGGCGAGAAGGAGGTGACGGTCCGTTACCTCACGCCGCACAACAAGTGGTCGATCCACTCCGAGTACCAGGACAACCTGTTCATGCTCTCGCTCTCGCGCGGCGGCCAGTGCATCTGGATGGCGCCGCAGGACGCCGAAGCGATCGGCGTCAGGGACAACGACTGGATCGAGGCGGTCAACAGGAACGGCGTGGTGGTGGCGCGCGCGATCGTCTCGCACCGGATGCCCGCGGGCACGGTCTACATGCACCACGCGCAGGAGCGCACGGTGAACGTCCCCAAGACGGAGACCACGGGAAAGCGCGGCGGCATCCACAACTCGCTGACCCGGCTCATCCTCAAACCGTCCCATCTCATCGGCGGTTACGCGCAGTTGTCGTGGGCGTTCAACTACCTGGGCCCGACGGGCAACCAGCGCGACGAGGTGACGGTCATCCGCCGCCGCAGCCAGGAGGTGCAGTACTGATGCCCCGTGGCGAAGCCACCCAACGACGTGTGATGGCGCAGATCGCGATGGTGATGAACCTCGACAAGTGCATCGGGTGTCACACCTGTTCGGTCACCTGCAAGCAGGCGTGGACCAACCGCGACGGCATGGAGTACGTCTGGTTCAACAACGTCGAGACCCGCCCTGGCCAGGGTTATCCGCGCCGCTACGAGGACCAGGAGAAGTGGCGCGGCGGCTGGGAGCTGAACAAGCGCGGCGCGCTCAAGCTGAAGAACGGCGGGCGGATCAAGTCCCTCCTGGAGATCTTCTCCAACCCCAAGCTGCCGGAGATCAAGGACTACTACGAGCCCTGGACGTACGAGTACAAGAACCTCACCGACGCCCCGCTCGGCGACGACTACCCGGTGGCCGAACCGCGCTCGCTGATCTCCGGCAAGCCGATAAAGATCGAGTGGTCGTCGAACTGGGACGACAACCTCGGCGGCGCCACCGAGCACGGCGACCTGGACCCGATGGTCGCCAAGACCCGCCAACAGGCCGCCGACAAAGTGAAGTTCACCTTCGAGCAGACCTTCATGTTCTATCTGCCGCGGATCTGCGAGCACTGTCTGAACCCGGCGTGCGTGGCGTCCTGCCCGTCCGGCGCGATGTACAAGCGCGAGGAGGACGGCATCGTCCTGGTCGACCAGGACCACTGCCGCGGCTGGCGCAAGTGCGTGACGGGCTGCCCGTACAAGAAGGTGTACTTCAACCACCGCACCGGCAAGGCCGAGAAGTGCACGATGTGCTATCCACGCGTCGAGGTGGGCCTGCCCACCGTCTGCTCGGAGACCTGCGTGGGGCGCCTGCGCTACCTCGGGGTGATCCTCTACGACCCCGACAAGGTGACGGCTGCGGCCTCGGAGCCGGACGAACACAAGTTGTACGAGGCCCAGTTGGGGGTCTTCCTCGATCCGGACGACCCCGAGGTGCGCAGGGACGCCGAGCGCTCGGGGATCTCCTACGACTGGCTGGAGGCGGCCCGCCGCTCCCCGGTGCACGCGCTGATCAGCACGTACAAGGTGGCGCTTCCGCTGCACCCGGAGTACCGCACGATGCCGATGGTCTGGTACATCCCGCCGCTCTCCCCCGTGGTGGACGCGCTGAGCGAGACCGGCCACGACGGCGAGGACCTGGACAACCTCTTCGGCGCGATCGACACCCTGCGCATCCCCCTCGAATACCTCGCGGAGATCTTCACGGCCGGTGACGTCGGCCCGGTGCGCTCCTCGCTCGAGAAGCTCGCGGCGATGCGGGCGCACATGCGGGCCATCAACCTCGGGGACACGCCCGACAGTTCGGTCGCCCATTCGGTGGGCATGTCGGCGCGGGAGATCGAGGAGATGTACCGGCTGCTCGCCATCGCCAAGTACGAGGACCGGTACGTCATCCCCACCGCCGCGGTCGGCGACGCCCGGCGCCTGGAGGAGTCGGCGCTGCCCGACTCGTGCAGCCTCGACTACGAGGACGGGCCCGGCATGGGCGGCGAGGGCCCCTTCGGGCAGGACTCGGGACGCAAGCAGCTGCCGCTGGTGACCATCGAGAACTTCCACGCGCTGCGGGCCCGGCAGACCGCCGACGAACAGCCGAGCGCGGCCGAGGAGGCCCACGCGGCCAGGGAGGACGACAAGTGACGCGCCACGCGGTGCTCTACCAGGCGGCGGCGCTCTGCCTGGCCTATCCGGACGACGAGTTCCGCGCGCGGCTTCCGCTGCTGAGGGCGGCGGCGCCCGCGGAGCTGACCTGCTTCCTGGACCACGCCGAGTCGACAGGGCAGCGCGAGCTTGCCGCGCACTACGTCCAGGTCTTCGACTTCAAGAACCGGCACAGCCTCTATCTGAGCTGGTGGCGGGACGGCGACACCCGGCGGCGCGGCATGGCCCTGGTGCGCTTCAAGGAGGTCTACCGCGAGCACGGCCTGGAGTTCAGCGGCGAGGAGCTGCCGGACTTCCTGCCCGCGGTCCTGGAGTTCTCCGCGCACGCGGGCCCGGTGCTGCTCACCGAGAACCGCAGCGGCATCGAACTCCTCCGCCTGGCCCTGACCGACTTCGGCACGCCGTACGCCGCCGTCCTCGACGCCGTCTGCGCCTCGCTGCCCGGACCCACGCCCAAGGACCGCGCGGAGGCGCTGGCCCTGGCCCGCTCGGGGCCGCCGCGCGAGGACGTCGGACTCGAACCGTTCGGCGGCATGGAACCCTTCGCACTCATCGGGGAGCGTCCCTCATGAACACGCTGCTGTGGGGCGCGCTCCCCTACGTCGCCTTCGTCCTGCTCGTCGCGGGCGTCGTCTGGCGCTACCGCTACGACAAGTTCGGCTGGACGACCCGCTCCTCGCAGGTCTACGAGTCCAAGCTCCTCAACATCGCCTCGCCGATGTTCCACTACGGCATCCTCTTCGTCCTCGTGGGCCACCTCATGGGCCTGTTCGTGCCGGAGTCGTGGACGGACAAGGTCGGCCTGACCGAGAGCGCCTACCACAAGCTGTCGCTGTGGGGCGGCACGGCGGCGGGCGCGCTCGCCGTGCTCGGCATCCTGATGCTGCTCTACCGGCGCCGCACCAAGGCGCCGGTCTTCCGCGCGACCACCGCCAACGACAAGCTGATGTACGTCGTGCTGCTCGCTGCGATCGTCATGGGCATGTGGGCCAAGCTCACCAACTCCGGCCTGGAGGAGGGCTACAACTACCGCGAGAGCATCGCGCCCTGGGCCCGCAGCCTGTTCACGCTCCAGCCGGACGTCGACCGGATGGTGGGCGTCCCGCTGACCTTCCAGATCCACGCGGTGATCGGGCTGCTGCTGTTCGCGCTGCTGCCCTTCACTCGGCTGATCCACATGTTCAGCGCGCCGGTTCAGTATCTCTTCCGGCCGTACGTGGTGTATCGGAGCCGGGACCCCAAGCGGGTCGGGGCCCGGCCTGATCGGAGGGGGTGGGAGCGGGCTGATTCGTGACGTCGACTGCGGGTCGTTCGTGGCTGAGCGCGCAGTTCCCCGCGCCCCTTACGGGGCCCTCTTGTCGTCCTCGTCCACGATCTCCGCGTCCACCACGCCCTCCTCAGCGGTGGACTCCGAGGGCGTCTGTTGGTCCGAGGCGCCCCCGCCGGAACTCGCGTACATCGCCTGACCCATCTTCTGGCTGACGGAGGCGAGCTTCTCGGCGCCGGTGCGCAGGGCCGCGGTGTCGTCCGGCCTGTTCTTGAGGAGCTCCTTCAACTCGGCGGCCGCCGCCTCCACTTCGCTCTTCGTGTCGGCGGGCACGCGCTCCTCGTTGTCGCGCAGGAACCGCTCGGTCTGGTAGACGAGCTGCTCCGCCTGGTTGCGGGTCTCCGCGGCCTCGCGGCGCCTGCGGTCCTCCTCCGCGTGCTCCTCGGCCTCGCGAACCATGCGGTTGATGTCGTCCTTGGGCAGCGCGGAACCGCCGGTCACCGTCATGCGCTGCTCGCGCCCGGTGGCCTCGTCCTTCGCGGACACGTGCATGATTCCGTTGGCGTCGATGTCGAAGGTGACCTCGATCTTGGGGACGCCGCGCGGGGCGGGCGGCAGTCCCGTGAGGTCGAAGACGCCGAGCTTCTTGTTGTACGCGGCGATCTCCCGCTCGCCCTGGAAGACCTGGATGCCCACCGAGGGCTGGTTGTCCTCGGCGGTCGAGAAGGTCTCCGAACGCTTGGTGGGGATCGTGGTGTTGCGCTCGATGAGCTTGGTCATGATGCCGCCCTTGGTCTCGATGCCGAGGGACAGCGGGGTCACGTCGAGCAGCAGCACGTCCTTCACGTCGCCGCGGATCACCCCGGCCTGGAGGGCCGCGCCGAGTGCCACCACCTCGTCGGGGTTGACGCCCTTGTGCGGGTCCTTGCCGGTGAGTTCCCTGACCAGTTCGCTCACCGCGGGCATGCGCGTGGAGCCGCCGACCAGGATCACGTGGTCGACCGCGGACAGCTTGATGCCCGCGTCCTTGACCGCCTGGTGGAAGGGCTGCTTGCAGCGGTCGAGCAAGTCCGCCGTGAGCTCCTGGAACTGAGCGCGCGTCAGCTTCTCGGCCAGGTGCAGCGGGCCCTCGGCGGACGCGGTGATGTAGGGCAGGTTGATGTCCGTCTCACTCGACGACGACAGCTCGATCTTCGCCTTCTCCGCGCCCTCGCGCAGGCGTTGGAGCGCCATCTTGTCCTTGGCGAGGTCCACGCCGTGCCCGTTCTTGAACTGCCGCACGAGGTGCTCGACGATCCGCTGGTCCCAGTCGTCGCCGCCGAGCTGGGTGTCGCCGTTGGTGGCCTTGACCTCGATGACGCCGTCACCCATCTCCAGGAGGGAGACGTCGAAGGTGCCGCCGCCGAGGTCGAAGACGAGCACGGTCTGGTCGTCGCCCTTGTCCAGGCCGTACGCGAGGGCCGCCGCCGTCGGCTCGTTGATGATGCGCAGGACGTTCAGGCCCGCGATCTCTCCGGCCTCCTTGGTGGCCTGGCGCTGGGTGTCGTCGAAGTACGCGGGCACGGTGACGACCGCGTCGGTGACGTCCTCCCCGAGGTAGGACTCGGCGTCCCGCTTGAGCTTCTGCAGGACGCGCGCGGACAGCTCCTGCGCGGTGTAGCGGGTGCCGTCCACGGAGCCGCTCTCCGGGAAGCGCCAACCGCTGTCGCCCATGTGGCGTTTGACGGAGCGCGCGGTCCGCTCCACGTTCGTGACCGCCTGTCGCTTGGCGACCTCGCCCACCAGGACGTCGCCGCTCTTCGCGAACGCGACGACCGAGGGCGTGGTGCGCGCCCCCTCCGCGTTGACGACGACGGTGGGCTCACCGCCCTCCAGCACGGCCACCACTGAGTTCGTCGTCCCGAGATCGATCCCGACCGCACGTGCCATGGTCCAGTCCCTTCCGCCGCGAGCCCAAGTCCCCCGTATCCAGGTCTACTCCGTCCTCCATCACAAAACTTGAGCGGGCTCTTGTCAACCCCCGGACATGACGATGCCGCCGCCCCATCGGGACGGCGGCACGGTCAACAGGAGTCGCGTCAGGCCAGCTTGGCCGAGAGCGTGATGGTCGTGCCCGTGAGCGCCTGGCTCACCGGGCAGTTGGCCTTGGCGTCCTCGGCGGCCGAGGTGAAGGCGGCCTCGTCGAGTCCCGGCACGGTGCCCTCGACGGTGAGGTGGATGCCGGTGATGCCGGTGCCCGGCTGGAAGGTCACGTCGGCGGACGTGGTGAGGCGGGTGGGCGGGGTGCCCGCGCCGGTGAGGCCGTGCGAGAGGGCCATGGAGAAGCAGCTGGAGTGCGCGGCCGCGATCAGCTCCTCCGGGCTGGTCTTGCCGTTCGCCTCCTCGGCGCGCGACGGCCAGGACACCGCCTGCTCCCCGATGCCGGAGGAGTCGAAGGTGACGGTGCCCGACCCCTCCGTCAGCGAGCCTTCCCAGACCGTGTGCGCGGAGCGCGTGGTTGCCACGATGCAGTTCCCTTCAGTGCGGTTCCGTGATCGGAAGTTCCGTGGGCACCATCCGATCACACTCCGGATGAAATCGGGCCGCGCGGGGCGCAGCAGCGGCCCGGGAGATGTTCGAGCGGGCAGCGCAGGTGCGCCTCGGCCGATACGAACAAGTTGTGTCGGCCGACGCGCCAAAGATGCCTCTGAGGTGCGAGAACAGGGGCGTGACAAGGGCTCAATGGCCGGAATGGCAACTGGGCAAAGGTCGTCGGCGGTGACACTTTGAGGCCCCCTCGCGCACGGAACGAGGAGATCCTCTCAGGGGGTATGGCCATGCGCATGAACTACTCGGACCGCGGTCCGTCTCCACTGGAACCGGAGAAGCCCGGTGCGGCGGGCGACCGCGACTCGACCTTCGGCTGGTGGGGTGCCTTCAGCATCCAGAAGTTCGTCAACCAGGCGACGCTCTACCACACGCACGAGGATGCCACCGGCTGGCTGGCGTACCTCCAGCAGTTCTACGACCGCAACTTCTGGTTCGCCGACGGCGGCGCGCAGGTGTGGGCGTACGAGGAGACGTACGACAACTGGCAGGACCGCTACGGCATGGACGCGGTGTGCGCCGTGTACCACTCCGGGCACGGCGGCATGGACGGCAACGGCGTCTTCTTCGCGCCACTCGGCGCCGTCTGGGACGGCCGCAGCGACGCGATCTCCAACCGGATGGCGCTCGGCAACGAGAAGGCCAACTACGTCTTCTGGTCGACCTGCGACTCGCTCAAGGTCACCGGCGGCCACTCCCCGATCCGCACCTGGGCCGGTCCCAACATCGGCTTCCGGATGATCTTCGGGTTCGAGACCACCAGCATCGACAGCGGCGACTACGGCAAGAAGTTCTGGGAGAAGTGGCGGGCCGGGCAGACGTACTGCGACGCGTGGCTGAACGCGAGCTGGGACATCTACCACGGCCAGGCGCCCTCCGTCGCCGCGGTCGGCACCACCCAGGCCGAGGCCGTCAACCGGCTCAACACCGAACGCAACTTCTACCGGGACCACGTGCCGGACACCTGGTACGCGTGGCGCTGGTACTACGCGCGCGAAGGCGTCAGGGAGCCGCTCACCCAGCTCCCGGGCCCGCAGCAGATCGTCCAGCTCGCGCCCCGCGACCCGAGCGCGGAACTGACCGACCTGGGCCGCCAGGCCGGGTTCCCGACGGCCGCGCTCCAGGAGGTGCAGGTCGAACGCCAGGGCGTCATCAACGCGACCTCCGGCGACCGCGTCATCTCCACCGCCCCCGGCGGCAACCGCTGGATCAAGCTCGCCGAGCCCAACCACCGCAACACCCAGCAACTGCCCACCGACCGGGCGATCGAGGCGGCGCGCGCCTTCGCCGAGCAGTACGCCGAGGGCGCCGAGCTCGTCGTCGACAGCGTGCACGACCTGATGCAGAACTCCGGCACCAAGGACGGCTCCGAGGTCGGGCGCCCGGTGTCCCTGCAGACGCACGTGACGTTCCGCCAGGTCTTCGACGGCGTGCCCGTCATCACGCCGGGGCGGGGCCTGATCCGGGTGGGCCTGGACAACGACGGCACCGTCGTCCAGTCGCAGATCGCCACGCGCAAGGCCACCGGCGTCACGCGCGAGCCGAGCACGGAGGTCTCACCGCCGCCGCCCAAGGGCGGCAAGGCGACGGCCGCGCCGCTGGAGCGCGACCCGCGCAAGGCGCTCGACGCGGCGCAGCGCAGGCTGCTCGCCGAGCTCGCGGCGGTCACCGCGGGCGAGAGCGTCCAGGGCGCGGCGCAGCAGCGTCAGCCCGAGGTCAAGGACGTGCCGGGCACGTTCGAGGTCGGCTACGAGGTGGAGGGCAACGAGGCGTACCCCGCGGCCCGCAAGCTGATCGAGATCGGCGAGCGGGACAGCATGTTCCGCACGCAGCGCTGGGTCGTCGCGCCGCTGGCGAGGTAGCCGCGACCACCGGCACCCGAGGTCAGCCGTTCGAGGTGGCGGCCCGCTGCTTGCGGGCCGCCATCCACGCGTAGACGAGCACGCCCACGAAGAGGAACAGCACGCCCTGGTAGACGGCCGCGTAGCCCGACCCGGCGACGAGCCACATCGCGAACGCGAACGCGACACCGGCGAGCACGGCGTCCCGCACCAGACGGCCGCGGTTGACGCGCTCGCGCTGTCCCGAGACCAGGAAGTAGATCTGCGCGGCGGTGGCGAGGAGATAGGGCACGGTCGCGGTGAACGTGGTGATCAGGACGAGCGACTCGAAGACGCCCGACGAGCCCGCCGTGTAGTTGTAGACGGTGAGCAGCGAGGCGAGGACGACGGTGACCAGGACGCCGACGGTCGGCACGCCGCGCTTCTTCCTGCCGAACGCGCTCGGGAAGAGCCCGTCCTTGGCGGCCGCGTACGGCGTCTGGGCGCTGAGCAGCGTCCAGCCGTTGAGGGCGCCGACCATCGAGATCAGCGCGGCGAAGGCGACCGCGGTGCCGCCCCAGGAGCCGCCGAACATGACGTCGACGGCGTCCGAGAAGGGCGCGGTGGACGTCATCAGCTTGTCGTGGGCGACCGTCCCGAACACGGCGAGGGTGCCGAGCAGATAGACGACGGCGGCGCCGAGGGTGCCGAGGATGGTGGCGCGCCCGACGTTGCGGCGCGGGTCGCGGACCTCGCCCGCGCTGACGGCCGCCGACTCGACGCCCAGGTAGGAGAAGAGCAGGATCGCGGCGGCCGCCGAAACCGCCCCCATCGGGCTGTCGTTGCTCGCCTGGAAGGGCCCGAGGTTGGCGCTGTCGAAGAAGAAGAGCCCGCCGATCGCGACGAGCAGCAGCGGCAGGAACTTCAGTACGGTCGCGACCAGTTGGACCGCGCCGACGTAGCGAGTACCCGCGAAGTTGGCCAGCGCGGGCAGGAGTTGCAGCACGAGGGCGGCCAGACAGGCGGACCACTTGTGGTCGTTGACGGGGATCAGGACGTCCAGGTATCCGACGGCCGCGACGGCGAGCGCCGCGTTCGACACCCAGGTGGTGATCCAGTACGACCAGGCGGCCAGGAAGCCCGCGAAGTCGCCGAAGGCCGCCCGCGCGTACACATAGGGCCCGCCGGTGCGCGGGTCACGTTCGGCGAGGCGTCCGAAGACCAGGGCCAGCGCGATGGCGCCCGCGGTCAGGACGGCGAAGGCGACCAGGCTGATGGTGCCGAACGGGGCGACGGAGGCCGGGAGCAGGAAGATGCCGCCGCCGATGATGTTGCCCATGACGAGGCAGGTGGCGATCGGAAGGCCGAAGCGCCGGGCGTGCCTGCTCTGCGCTTCCTGGCCTTCTCCCTGTTCGAGGGCCGGATCCGACTGCGGGGCGGTTCCGGTGTCGTGCATGGGGTGGTGCGCCTCTCGTCGTGCCGGGTCGCCCGGGATCGCCGAGCGGAAGCCATGGTCGGGCACGGCGGACGCTCCACCAAATCAGTGTGTTTTGTCCTGCACGGCGGTGTCGGCGGCCGCAAATGCTGTGCCGCCGGGGGCATTCCGCGGGGAATCGTCCACCGGAACCGCAGCCTCCGCGACGGCTTCGCACGCCGTGACCTGCGGGTTCTCCGCCCCTGCCGGGCGCACGTCGGCCACGGGCACCTCCGGCCCCAGGTCCTCGCCGAGCCAGCACCGCAGTACGTGGTGGACCTGCTCGGCGCCGACCAGCTCCTGCCCCGGCGCCACCGGCTCGGACAGCGCGAGCGGCGAGAGCAGGAACGGCCTGGCCTGCGCCCCGCCGAGGCCGCCGTGCGAGCCGACCTGCTCCTCGAAGGCGAGCACCTCGCCCTCCACCGGGTCGTACCAGGAGTTGACCATGATGTCGGCGGTGTGCGGAAAGCCGTCCGTGCGCCGCACGGCCTCCAGGGCGCCGGGCCCGAAGTCGGCGAGCGGCCCGAGGTCGGCGGGCTCCTCCGCCAGGTACACCTCGACGCCGCGCGCCCCGAGGACCACGGGACCGCGCTCCGCGCTGCGGACGAGCAGGAAGCCGATGCCGGGATGGTTGGCGAGCGTGGGCAGCAGCGCGGGATGCCGCCGGTCGATCTCCTCGCGGGTCATGCGGTGCGGCACGTCGGGGAAGGAGACCAGGCCGAGGTTGCCCGAGGCCAGCACGATCGGCTCGGCGCGGCGCGCGGGACGCCGCTCGTCGGCACCCTCCTCGACCGGGCGGCGCAGCGCGGCCCGCACGGTCGCCCTGGCCTCGGCGCCGCTGTGCGTGCGCGGCGCCCTGCGCGGCACGGGCAGCCCGCAGCCCGCCCGCACCAGGTCGCCGAGGGTCAGCCCGTACCGCGCGCGGAAGGTCTCGCCCGGGCTCTGCCCGTGGTCGGAGAGGAGCACGATCCGGTACGCGCGCGGGGCGTGCTCGGCGACCTGCGCGAGCAGCGCGAGCGAGCGGTCGAGGCGCGCGAGCACCTTCTCCACGTCGGGTCCCGTGGGCCCGGAGTGGTGCGCCACCTCGTCGTAGGCGACCAGGTCCGCGTAGACCGCGCTGCGCCCGGCGAGCATGTCCCCTATGACGGCGGCGACCACGACGTCCCGCTCGACGACGGTCGCGAAGGCGCGGATGAACGGATAGAGCCCGCCACGGCCGACGCGCGGCCGCCGCCGCTTGACGCGGGCCCGCGTCGACTCGCCGATCTCCCTGAAGACCTCGGCGACGAAGGAGAGCGCGGTGCGTACGGCGTTGGCGGGGTCGGAGAAGTACGCGAAGTACCCGGCCCGCGACCGGTTCTCCTTGCCTCGCCGCGCCGCGATGGACAGCACGAGGGCCAGTTGCTCGGCGCCGCCGCTGAAGAGGTTGCCGCGGCTCGCGCCGTCCACGGTGAGGAGGCCGCCGTCGCCGGTGCGCTCGATCGCGCGGCGCTGCAGCTCCGCGGCGGAGGCGGGCCGGTTGCTGACCATGACCTCGCCGGTGTCCTTCTCGTACCACCGGAAGGCGGGCACGTCGTGGTTGGAGCCGTGCAGGATGCCGAGCTGGCTGGCGCCGGTCTGGCTGGACCAGTCGGTGCGCCACGGGGTGAGCCGGTGCGTGGCGCCGCCCTTCCCCTCGCCCAGCCAGCCCGCGACGGTCGGCATGAGGCCCTTGTCGACCGCGTCGCGCAGGACGTCGTGGCCGACGCCGTCGAGCTGGATGAACACGGTGCCGGGCGTGACGGGCCCGCCGCTCCGCTCTTCGGCACGGTCGCTGCGCCGTCTGCGCCTGCGGTCGGCGAGCCGGTAGAGCCGTCGCCGGTAGGCGTCGTCGTCCCGGACGGCGAGCGCGCCGCCGGTGGCGGACGCGACGGCGGACATCACGGCGGCCACGACGACGGCGGTCTCCACGCCGACCTCGCCCCGCCCCTCGGGGATCAGCCGCAGGGCGACGAGCAGCAGGGACCCGTTGAGGAAGAAGGCGAGCAGCCCGAGAACCAGAGCGGGTACGAGGAGCAGCGCACGCACGAGGAGCGGCCACACCACGGCCGACAGCACGCCGAAGGCACCGGCGCCGAGGGCGGCGGTGACGGCGATGCGGGTGGCGCTGTCGCCGTCGTCGGACTGGAGCTTGAAGTCCGGCAGGATGCCGGCGAGTACGAGCATCGTCAGCGTGCTGACGGCCCATACGGCCACCACGCGCCAGAGCGTGCTGCCGACTCTGCGCCATCGCTCTTGCCCCACGCCGCGCCACCTCACGTTTCCACCCGAACCGGACACCACCCTCCCACACCCCCTCCCCCCACCAAGATCCCCGCCCCTCTCCACGGTCCCCCCACCCCGGCGCTCCACCACCCCGCCACCCCACTGCCCCGCCGCCCCACTGCCCCCTCCGACCAGCGCGCCCTCCGTTCCCCTCTCGGCCCCGTGGCTGCTTCCCTCCGGTTCGCCGCGCCCCTCCCATTCCCCGCCGCTCCGCGGCGCTTTTCCCCACCCGCCCGCCCCGTTGCGTACCTCGGCACCGTCGTCCCACTCTCCGCCGCTCCGCGGCGACCCCTCCGTGCGGGAGACCCGTCGCGGCGCGGCGGGGTGGCGGAGCGCCGACAGCAGCCACGGAGCGGGGGGGACGCTGCGGAGCGGCGGGTGGGAGTGGGCGGGGCCGAGGGGCATGACCGGGCGGGCGGGTGGGAGAGAGCGCCGCGGAGCGGCAGGGTATGGGGGGGCGGGACGAGCAGGAGGGCAGCAGCCGCGGGGCCGAGAGGGGGCGGCGCGGAGCGGCGGGGTGGGGGGCGAGGGGCATCACCGGGTGGGTGGGGAAAAGCGGTGCGGGGCGGTAGGGACGTGGGTGGGTGCGGGTGAGAGTCACGGCGCGTCAGCGCCCGTCGTACCCCGCCGTAGGCATGGAAAGCCGCCGATGCACATGCGCCTTCATCTCCGAGTCGTACGCAGGCTCCGCGAGCCCCGCCGTCTCGACCCGCACCCCCCTGCGCGCACACTCCGCGGTGAACTCGTCGGCGGAGCGCAGCGCCCGCTCGAGGACGCGTCGGCTCGGTACGACGAAGAGGTCCACGAGGCCCGCCTCGACGTCCCCCCACAGCACGGCGTGGTCGGCGCGCAGTCCCCGTACGACGAGTTCGCGCGTGACCACGTAACCCCGTTCGGCCGCCCACCGCGCGCACATCGCGTGCTGGCTGCGGGAGTCGACGAGGAAGGGGTCGGCCTCCAGCTCCTCCAGGGGCGTCAGGCTGGCGATCGCCGCGACCCGCACCACGGCGATGCCGGTGCCGGGAACGATTCCGGCGCCGATCCCGACGCCGACGCCGATGCCCGCGGCGTCTTCCATGGTGTCCCCCTCACCTCTGCTCACCTCTGCGTCAGCCATGGACACTACTCCTGGCCGTAGGCTCGGAGACAGTCGCACGAAGGAGGAACCGGGTGCCCGTCGAGGTCACATGGTGGGGCCACGCCACCTGCACGGTCGAGGACTCGGGCGTCCGCGTACTGACCGACCCCCTGTTCGCGCGCCGCCTGGCGCACCTGCGGCGCCGCAGGGGCGCACCGCCACCACCGGGCGCCGCCGTCGCCGACGTCGTGCTCCTTTCGCATCTGCACGCCGATCATCTGCACGTACCGTCGCTCGCGCGGCTCACGCCCGGCACGCGCGCGCTCATCCCGCGCGGGGCCGCGCGCTCGGTACCAGGACTGACCCGCAGACTGCCCCAACTGCGCTTCACCGAGGTCGCGCCGGGCGACGAGGTCCGCATCGCCGACCTCGTCGTCCGCGTGGTCCCCGCGCAGCACGACGGACGGCGACTGCCGCTCGGACCACACCTCTCCCCCGCACTGGGTTTCGTCGTGCACGGAGAGGCCCGCACCTACTTCGCCGGTGACACCGGCCTCTTCGACGACATGGCGGCAGAGGTCGGCGAGGTCGACGTGGCACTGCTGCCCGTCGGCGGCTGGGGCCCCTACCTCGGCCACGGCCACCTGAACCCCTCCCGCGCCGCCGAAGCACTCGCCCGGATCGCGCCCCGCAGCGCGATCCCGGTGCACTACGGCACGTACTGGCCGATCGGGATGGACGCCGTGCGCCCCCATGAGTTCCACGCGCCGGGCCAGGAGTTCGTGCGCCAGGCGGCCCGTCTCGCGCCGGAGGTGAGCGTGCACCGGCTGGCGCACGGCGAGCGGGTCCGGCCGGAGGTCGCCAAGTGATGTGGGCGGCGGCCTCCCATGTGACGCCGGAGAGCACGCAGCAGGCGGCGGGCTACCCCTCGCTGTTCCTGCTGGTGGTCATCGGTGCGCTGGTGCCCGTGGTGCCGACGGGCGCGCTGGTGAGTTCGGCGGCGGTGGTCGCCTTCCACCAGACCTCGCCGTTCTCGCTGCTGATCGTCTTCGGCGTCGCGGCGCTCGCGGCGTTCATCGGCGACATGGGTCTGTACTGGCTCGGGCGGCGCGGCATGCGGTCGAAGAACGGCTCGCGCTGGCTCGCGGCGATCCGCGACCGGGCGCCGGAGGAGCGGCTGCGGCAGGCGCAGGAGAAGCTCGACGACCACGGCGTCCTCGTCCTCGTGCTGTCCCGGCTCGTCCCCGCGGGCCGGATCCCGGTGATGCTGGCGTGCCTGATGGCGAAGATGCCGCTGCGCAGGTTCGCGCGCGGCAACGCGCCCGCGTGTCTGGCCTGGGCCGCGACGTACCAGCTGATCGGCATCCTGGGCGGCTCCCTGTTCAAGGAGCCGTGGCAGGGCGTCGCGCTGGCCATCGGCCTGACGGTCCTGATCAGCGTGGCGCCCGCGGTGTGGCGCAGGCTCCGGGGGCACACGGCCTAGCGCCAGGCTCTCCTGGCCCGGCGCCCCGGGCCAGCTCCGGGCCAGCCCCGGGCCAGGAGATCTCAGGCGGCGAGCACCCGCGACGCCCCCACCGGCAGGTCCCACAGGTCCTCGCGCGGCAGGCCCGCCTTCTCCCATGCCGTACGCACCCTGGTGAGCGGTTCGAGCACCGGCTCGGCGGAGAGCAGGAACGTGCCCCAGTGCATGGGGGCCATCCGCCGCGCCCCGAGGTCGGTGGCGGCGCGGACCGCCTCCTCCGGGTCGCAGTGCACGTCGCTGAGCCACCAGCGCGGGTCGTACGCGCCGATCGGCAGCAGCGCCAGGTCGATGCCGGGGTAGCGGGCACCGATCCGTTCGAACCAGTGGCCGTATCCGGTGTCGCCCGCGAAGTAGACCCGCTGCCCTCGCGCGTCGGTGAGCACCCAGCCGCCCCACAGCGTGCGGCACGTGTCGAGGAGGCTCCGCTTGGACCAGTGGTGCGCGGGCACGAAGTCGAAGCGCACTCCGCCCAGTTCGGCCCCCTCCCACCAGTCGAGTTCGGTGACCTCGCTGAAGCGGCGGCGGGTGAACCAGCGGCCGAGTCCCGCGGGCACGAAGACCGGGGTGTCCCTGGGGATTCTGCGCAGGGTCGGGGCGTCCAGGTGGTCGTAGTGGTTGTGGCTGATGACGACCGCGTCGACGCGCGGCAGGGCGCTCCAGGCGACACCCACCGGAGTGACCCGGGCCGGGGTGCCGAGGATCTTGCGGGACCAGACGGGGTCGGTGAGGACGGTGAGCCCGCCGACGCGCAGCACCCAACTGGCGTGTCCCGCCCAGGTGACGGCGACGGTGTCCGCGTCGACGCGCGGCAGCGGGCCGGGGTCGAAGGGCAGTCTCTGGATGTCCGCCAGCCCGTCGGGGCGCGGCCGCAGGGCGCCCTCGCGGGCGAAGCGCGCGAAGGCGCGGAGCCCTGGCAACGGGGCGGTCAGCCGGTCGGCGAACGACTTCGGCCACCGGCGGCTCCCGCCGGGCGCCCGCGGCGGGGAGGGCGTGTGCGGCGGGGACGGCGCGTGCGGCGGGGAGGCCACCTGCTGCTGGCTCCTCTGCACCTCTTGCGCCTGCTGCGCCTGCTGTGCCTGCTGCACTCGCTGCGCCTCTTGCGCCTGCTGCATCTGCTGCGTCTGTTGCGCCTGCTGGGTCACCGAGGAGGCTCCATTCGCTGGGCTTCTGCGCGGAGATCGTCGAAGGCCGATCCGAACCTGCTCAACGCCCGTTCCACATGCGGCAATTCCAGTGGGTCGGGTGCGGCGAGGGACGCCATGCGCTCGTCCGGTGTCGAACCGAGCAGCGGCCCCGTGGTCAGGCGTACGCGCAGGGCGTCGATCTCGTCGCCGAAGCGGTGGCCGCCGGGTGCGGGCATGCCGAGCCGGTCACCGAGGAAGTCCTCCAGGTCCTGCGCGTCGGCGACACCGCGCGCGGCGAGCGCGGGGCGCAGCGGGCCGAGGTCGGCGTAGAGGTGCCGACCCGCCTGCGGGGGCCTGGCCAGGGCACCCGCCGCGAGCACGGCGCGCTGCGCGGCGGCGGCCACGCGCGCGTGCAGGCGGACGGCCGAGGTGAGGCGATCGCCGATCTCGTCCGGCTCCCCGAGCGCGTACGCCGCGGCCGCGGCGGCCGGGCCCCCGGGCACGGCGCCGAGCGCCGCGAGGACGTCCAGGGTGCGGGCCCGCAGCGCGCTGCCCGCCGCGGTGGCGGGGAAGCGCGCCACGGCCGCGGGCAGCGCCGGGGGCAGGAAGGCGCCCGAGAGGTCGGAGAGGACCGTCACGCGCGCGTGGTCCATCTCCGCGGGTCCGATCAGGACGGTGTCGCGGGGCCGGTGCAGGGTGTCGCGCCACGTCTCGTCGCTGATCACGTGCAGACCCTCGTCGGCGGCCGCTTCGACGGCCTCGTGCAGCACTTCGGGAGGCGGCACGGTGGCGGTCGGGTCGTCGGCGACGGAGAGCACGAGGAGCCGGGGTCTGCCGCCCTCGGCGCGGACGCGGCGGACGGTCTCCAGGAGCGCGTACGGGTCGGGGACGCCGCCGCACTCCGCGGGGGTCGGCACGTGGTAGACCGCGCGGCCGAGCAGCCGCGCCTGGGGCGCCCACCAGGCCGGGCAGGGCCGGGGCAGCAGGACGTCGCCGCCGAGGGCCGCGGTCAGGGCGAGCAGCAGTGCGGGGGCGCCGGGGGCCGCGACGACGTGGTCGCGTTCGGCGGGCAGCCCGCGCCGGGACCAGTAGCCGCAGGCGGCGTCGAGGAGTACGGGGCCGCCGCCCGGGGGTTCGCCGTGGGACCTGCCCGCGGCGGCCGCGGCGGCCGCCGCCACTTCGGGCAGCACCGGAAGGCCCGGCTCCGGCGGGGGCGGCCCGTACCGGACGGGCCCGCGCCCTTCGGGGTCCGTCCGCCGCATGCGTACCTCCGTGCGCTCACGTGGCTTTCCGTCCCTTCGCGACTGTGCGTACCCAGGACCTGGCCGTACGAGCCCATCAGAGCGCGACCGCGACCCTCCCGCGCGCGCTCGCCCCCCGGCCGGGTGAGGGTCGGGCTCCTCCTTAAGGAGTGCGGCGGGCCGCCCGGCACTCGACGAAAGTCGGGGGTAAGTCGTGCCGATCGTGCGCAGCGCGGGGCGGGTCCCGATTCCTACGCTGGCTGTCATGAACGACGCGATCATCCATGCAGTCGAAGGCTTCGTCACCTCTCCGTGGGTGTACGTGGTGCTCTTCGGCATCGCCGCACTGGACGGCTTCTTCCCGGTGGTCCCCAGCGAGACGCTGGTGATCACCCTGGGAGTGTTCGCCGCCTCGACCGGCGATCCCCAGCTCGTGCTCGTGATCGTCGTGGCCGCGCTCGGCGCCTTCACGGGTGACCACATCTCCTATTGGATCGGGCGCGCGTCCGGACAGAAGATCTTCGCCAAACTCAAGCCGGAGAGCCGCAGCCGCAAGGCGTACGACCGGGTGGGCAAGATGCTGGAGGAGCGCGGCGGCCTCGTCCTCGTCGTCGCCCGCTACATCCCCGGCGGCCGCACGGCGGCGACGCTCACCACCGGCGCCACCGGCTTCCCGCGCCGCTCCTTCACCTTCTTCGACGCGATCGCCGCGTCGTCCTGGGCCATCTACTCGGCCTGCCTCGGCTACGTGGGCGGCGCCGCCTTCGAGGACACCCCGCTGTACGGTGTCGCGCTCGGCCTCGGCATCGCCTTCTCGGTCACCCTGCTGCACGAGGGCGTCCGCTGGCTCCGGCACCGCCGCGCCCCCAAGGCCGAGCCGCGGGAGGTGCCCGCCAAGGAGGAGACCCGGAACGCCGCCTGACGCGGCCGAAGCGCCCTTCGCACGACCCCATCGCACGCGTCGTCCAGCACGGCGGCGGCCCCCGTTGAGAAGGAGAACGGGGGCCGCCGCGCGTCGTGCGGCGGGGCCTCGCGCGTTACGCGGCGTCCCGCATCACCTGGTCGCGCAGCCGGTCGCAGCAGCGGCTGATCAGCCGCGAGACGTGCATCTGCGAGATGCCCATCTCGTCGGCGATGCTGCTCTGGGTCATGTCGCCGAAGAACCGCATGTAGAGGATGGTGCGTTCGCGCTCGGGCAACTGCGCGATGCGCGGCTTGACGGCCTCGCGGTCGATGACGACGTCGAGCGCGGGGTCGGGCCCGCCGAGGGCGTCGCTCAGCGAGTAGCCGTCCTCGCTGCCCGGGAGTTCCGCGTCGAGGGAGAGGGCGGTGAAGCTGTCGAGCGCCTCGAGCCCCGCCTTCGCGTCCTCCTCGCTCATCTGCGCGTGTTCGGCGATCTCGGCGATCGTCGGGGCGCGCCCCGAGACCGTCTGGGCGAGGTCCTGGCGGGCGAAGCGCACGCGGTTGCGCAGGTCCTGGACGCGGCGCGGCACGTGCAGGGTCCACATGTGGTCGCGGAAGTGCCGCTTGATCTCACCGGTGACGGTCGGTACGGCGTAGCTCTCGAACGCGGTGCCGCGGCGGGGGTCATAGCGGTCCACTGCCTTGACGAGCCCGAGGGCCGCGACCTGGCGCAGGTCGTCCAGGGACTCGCCCCGATTGCGGAAGCGCCCCGCGAGACGCTCGGACATGGGCAGCCAGACCTCGACGACTTCCTGGCGCAGGGTGTCCCGCTCGGGTCCGTCCTCCATCTCGACGAGCTGCTCGAAGGCGGCCGTGGTGTCCGGGGCGTCGTCGTGCGGATGCCGCTTGGTCCTGGCGGGGACGGTGGTCGCGTTCCTGGTCGCCGGGACGGTGGTCGTGTGGGATCGCATGGTGCGTCGCAACTCCCTCAATAGGTGCGTGCCTTGACTGGACGGTCACCGTGGGAGTTCGTGCACAAGTCGGAAAACGACGAGGCACACCCGGGGTTGACTCAACCGCCACTCCCACGGACGTGCCTCCTGTCCGAAGCACTCTCCTTCGCCTGCCCAGCACTTGTGCTGACAAACACCGCGAGGTTTCCTGCGGGTCCTGCCGGACGCCCGGAAGGGCGCCGAGGGCGGCCCCCAGCGGCCGGGCGCGACGGTGCCGCCCCGGTCATGCGCCCCGGAGCGGCACCGTGTGCTGCCGCGTCACGCGGCGTGGCGGGCGTGGCGGGCGTGACGCCGTGCACCGTCCGTCTCGTCCGGGTTCCGTGCGGGCGGCAGCAGCAACTCCTCGTACCGGCCGAGTGCCAGGACCACGCCCAGCATGACTGGTGGGATGCATACAGCGAGTACCGCCATGACCCCTGCCCTCCCAGCGTGTCGGGGGGTGTCGCGCACCGGGTCTCCCCCTCGGCACGCGGCAAACCTCCGCGGGTGCGGGCATAGCCCGGAGGCACAGGGGTACTGCGGGCGGGTGACGCTCAAGAACGAACGCACGCACGCAGGAAGGGCCATATCATGGCTGATTTCGTAAGGGACGTCATGACGACCGGTGTCGTGGCGGTACGTCCCGACGCCTCTCTCGTGGAAGCGGCGCAGCTCATGCGCGCGCAGGACATCGGCAACGTGCTCGTCGCCACGGAAGGCCAGATCCTCGGTGTGCTCACCGACCGGGACATCGCGCTGCGCGCCGTCGCCGACGGGGCCGACCCGCTGACGGTCAGCGCGCAGGCGGTCTGCACGCCCAACCCGGTGGTGGTGGCTCCCGACGACGCGGTACCGGCCGCGGTCGCGCTGATGCGCGACCACGCGGTGCGCAGGCTGCCCGTCGTGGAGAACGGCCGCCCGGTGGGCATGGTGAGCCTCGGCGATCTGGCGCTCACCCAGGACCCGACGTCCGCGCTCGCCGACATCAGCGGCGCGGATCCGGACCACCGGCCGGGGACCGGGCTGGTCTGAGGCGCGAGGCACCGGCGGGGTCGCCGCGCGAGAGGCGGCCGCGTCGGCCGTCCAGCACGTACAGAGAAAGGAAGTTGAACTTCACCATGGCTATGCGCATCGCATTCCTCGTGGCCCCCGAGGGCGTCGAGCAGATCGAACTGACCGACCCCTGGCAGGCCGTGGGCGACGCGGGCGGCGAGCCCGTCCTGGTGTCGACGGAACCGGGTCGGATACAGGCGTTCCACCACCTCGACAAGGCGGACACCTTCCCCGTCCAGCACGTGGTGGGCGACGTCAGGGCCGACATGTTCGACGGCCTCGTCCTGCCCGGCGGGGTGGCCAACCCGGACCAGCTGCGGACGGACCCGCAGGCCGTGGACTTCGCGAAGGAGTTCTTCGCCCTGGGCCTGCCGGTGGCGGCCATCTGTCACGCGCCGTGGACGCTCGTCGAGGCGGACGTCCTGCACGGCAGGACGCTGACCTCGTGGCCGAGCCTGCGCACCGACATCCGCAACGCGGGCGGAGAGTGGGTGGACGAACAGGTGAAGATCTGCGACGGCGGCCCCAACACGCTGATCACCAGCAGGAAACCGGACGACCTCAAGGCGTTCTGCGAGGCAGCCGTCGGCGAGTTCACCAAGGTCACGAAGCAGGCGACCCGATGACCGGCGACAGCGCCGGCACCGGCGCGGACGGCAAGCAGCGACAGCGCGACCGCTTCCGTGCCGAGGACCCGGCGACCGGACCGCTCACCACCGACCAGGGCGTCACCGTCGACCACACCGACGACTCGCTCGCCGCGGGCGAGCGCGGCCCCACCCTGCTCGAGGACTTCCACTTCCGGGAGAAGATCACCCGCTTCGACCACGAGAGGATCCCCGAGCGGGTCGTGCACGCGCGGGGCGCGGGCGCGTACGGCTACTTCGAACCGTACGAGTCCTGCGCCGCGTTCACCCGAGCGGCGTTCCTCCAGGATCCGTCGGTGCGTACGCCGGTCTTCGTGCGCTTCTCGACGGTGCAGGGGCCGCGCGGCTCCGCCGACACCGTGCGGGACGTGCGCGGCTTCGCCACCAAGTTCTATACGACGGAGGGCAACTACGACCTGGTGGGGAACAACTTCCCGGTCTTCTTCATCCAGGACGGCATCAAGTTCCCCGACTTCGTACACGCCGTGAAGCCGGAGCCGCACAACGACATCCCGACCGGCGCCTCCGCCCACGACACCCTCTGGGACTTCGTGTCGCTGCAGCCGGAGACGCTGCACACCATCATGTGGCTGATGTCGGACCGCTCGATCCCCCGCAGCTACCGGATGATGCAGGGCTTCGGCGTGCACACGTTCCGCTTCGTGGCGGCCGACGGGCGCGGCACGTTCGTCAAGTTCCACTGGAAGCCGAAGCTCGGGGTGCACTGTCTGACGTGGGACGAGGCCCAGGAGTGCCAGGGCCGCGACCCGGACTTCAACCGGCGCGACCTGTGGGACGCCATCGCGTCCGGCGACTTCCCCGAGTACGAGCTGGGCGTCCAACTGGTCCCCGAATCGGACGAGTTCGCCTTCGACTTCGATCTGCTCGACCCCACGAAGATCATCCCCGAGGAGCAGGTGCCGGTGCGGCCCATCGGCAGGATGGTGCTCGACCGCAATCCGGAGAACTTCTTCGCCGAGACGGAGCAGGTCGCCTTCCACACCGCGAACGTGGTGCCGGGCATCGACTTCACCAACGACCCGCTGCTGCAGGCCCGCAACTTCTCCTACCTGGACACCCAGCTGATCCGGCTCGGCGGGCCCAACTTCGCCCAGATCCCGGTGAACCGGCCCCTCGCACCGGTGCGCAACAACCAGCGCGACGGCTACCACCAGGGCGCGATCCACTCCGGGACGAACTACACGCCCAACTCCCTGGGCGGCGGCTGCCCCGCGCTCGCGGGACCGGACGAGCTGCGCGCGTTCACCCACCACACCGAACGCGTCGACGGCCAGAAGATCCGGCGGCGCAGCCCCAGCTTCCAGGACCACTACAGCCAGGCCGCGCTGTTCTGGAACAGCATGGCGGACTGGGAGAAGCAGCACATCGTGGCCGCCTTCCGCTTCGAGCTCGGCAAGGTGGGGGCGATGTCCGTGCGGGAGCGCACGGTGAGCGAACTCAACAAGGTCGACCACGAGTTGGCCGTCGAGGTGGGCACCGGGGTCGGCGTCCCCGTGCCGCCGGACAGCGAGGCGGGTTCGTACAAGCTCGCCTCGCCCGCGCTGAGCCTGCGCGGCCTCGGCGGCGATCACGGGATCCGCACCCGGCAGATCGCGGTTCTCGTCACGGACGGCGTGGACGCGGACCAAGTGGTCGCCGTGCGCGACGAGTTGACGTCACAGGGCGCCGTCGTCGAGGCCCTCGCACCGATGGACGGCACCGTCGGGGGCGCCGACGGACGGACGTACCAGGTGGACCGGGCCCTGCCCACCGTGGCCTCGGTCCTCTACGACGCGGTGCTGCTGCCGGGCGGCCCCACCGGCACGCCCGCCCTCGCGCACGACCCCGACGTCACACGTTTCGTGCGTGACGCCTACCGGCACGGCAAGCCCATCGGGGCGCTCGGCTCCGGCGTCGGCGTGCTGGGGTGCCTGCGCGCCGAGGGTCTGCGGATCGCCTCCGAGCAGGGGAACGTCGTGTCCGAACACGGCGTGGTGACCGACCCGACGCCGGGGGCCGACGTCACGTCGTTCGCGCACGCCTTCGTCCAGGCGATCGCCGCCCACCGCCACTGGGACCGGCCACCGCTCGGCAGCTGACGCGTCCGCGCCGACGCGGCCGCTGAGGCGTCCCCACGGAAGCGGGCGTCAGGCCCGGCGACCGAGGAGCCCCAGCAGCCGCGTCTGCGCGTCGGCGTCCCGCGGCTGCTCGACCGCGGGGGCGAAGAGCCCGCTCTTCGCCAACTCGGCCGCGTACGGCTCGACTTCGCGTACGGAGAAGTCGACGAGCGCGTCCGGCAGCGTCTCGTCGGCGCCGATCGCCCGGGAGAGGTCCCAGGCGTGCACCACGAGGTCGGTCGTCATCTGTCCGCAGTAGAACGCGGCGGAGGTGTCGCCGAAGGAGAGGTGCACGGTGCGGTCCAGGGCGCCCGCCTCGCGGAACGCGGCGCGGGACGCGGCGGCCGCGGTGTCCCAGGAGGCGACGGGGTCGGGGCCGAGCACGTCGCCGTCGAAGGCGTCACCGACCGAAGCGGTGGTGGCGCCTTCGCGGACGAGCGAGGGCACCCACAGCTGTTCGCCGGTGAGGTGGGCGACGAGGTCCCGCACGGTCCACTCCGTGCAGGGCGTCGGCGCGTCCCACTGGTCGGCGCGGACGGCGTGCACCCGGTCGGTGAAGAGGTCGAGGGCCTGTCCGTGCCGGTCGAGCAGCGCCGGATCGGCCGCCCCGCCCTGGTCGCTCGCGTCACCCATGCCGCTCGCGTTACTCGTGCCGCTCTCGCTACTCGTGCCGCCGGTGTCACCCGTGTCGTGCCGCTCGTCGTCCGTCATGAGTCGCCGTTTCCCCTCTCTCGCGCGCCCGCGCGCGTCCGCCCCGCCGCCACCGACCTGCGCGGATGGCGGCGCAGGTACTCGCCCTCCAGTGCCGCCATGCGTTCGTTGTGCGCCCGCAGGGCGTCGTTCGAACCGTGCAGCAGGGTGGTGTGGCGGGTGCGGTGGATCGTCTCCAGCTCCTTGATGAGCTCCTTGTCGTCAAGGCGCCCCGGGTCGACTCCGTTCATCGATCGCTCCGATCGCTCCGTCACGTCGCTCCTGCGCCCCGGGTACCCGATCGGGCCGTCCTACCCAGGATGCACCGCGCGCGGTCGGGGCGCTCCCGGGCTACCGCGCGCGCTCCACCCGTCGCTCGTCCCACACCGGCTCGGGGGTCTCCCTGACCTTGCCGTCGCTGCCGAAGACCAGGTACCGGTCGAAGGAGCGGGCGAACCAGCGGTCGTGGGTGACGGCGAGGACCGTGCCCTGGAACGCCTCGAGGCCGTCCTGGAGCGCCTCGGCCGACTCCAGGTCGAGGTTGTCGGTCGGCTCGTCCAGGAGCAGGGCCGTGCAGCCCTCCAGTTCCAGGAGGAGGATCTGGAAGCGGGCCTGCTGGCCGCCGGAGAGCCGCTCGAAGTTCTGCTCCGCCTGGGCCGTCAGCTCGTACCGCCGCAGGCGCGACATGGCGGCGCCCCGGTCCTGGGCGTGCTCGCGCCACAGGATGTCCAGGAGCGGGCGGCCGAGCAGCTCGGGGTGGGCGTGGGTCTGCGCGAAGTGGCCCGCCACGACGCGCGCGCCGAGCTTCCAGGCGCCGGTGTGCGCCACCTCGCCGCCGGCGAGCAGCCGCAGGAAGTGCGACTTGCCCGAGCCGTTCGAGCCGAGGACCGCGACCCGCTCGCCGTAGAAGACCTCAAGGTCGAAGGGTTTCATCAGCCCGGTGAGCTCCAGGCCCTGGCAGGTCACGGCGCGCACGCCGGTGCGGCCGCCCTGAAGTCGCATGGTGATGTCCTGCTCGCGCGGCGGCTCGGGCGGCGGTCCCGCCTCCTCGAACTTGCGCAGCCTGGTCTGGGCCGCCTGGTACCGCGAGGCGAGCTCGTGGCTGATCTCGGCGGCCTGGCGCAGGTTGCGGACCAGCTTCTTCAGCTGCTCGTGCTTCTCGTCCCAGCGCCTGCGCAGCTCCTCGAAGCGCGCGAAGCGCTCCTTGCGGGCCTCGTGGTAGGTCGCGAAGCCGCCGCCGTGCACCCAGGCGTCGGCGCCGCCGGGGCTCTGCTCGACGCTGACGATCTTCTCGGCGGCGCGGGCGAGCAGCTCCCTGTCGTGCGAGACGAACAGGACGGTCTTGCGGGTCTCCTTGAGCCGCTCCTCCAGCCAGCGCTTGCCGGGTACGTCGAGGTAGTTGTCCGGCTCGTCCAGGAGCAGGACCTCGTCGGAACCGCGCAGCAGCGACTCCAGGACGAGCCGCTTCTGCTCACCGCCGGAGAGCGTGCGGACCTCGCGGAACTGCGCCTTGTCGTAGGGCACGCCGAGCGCGGCCGTGGTGCAGATGTCCCACAGCGTCTCGGCCTCGTAGCCCTGGACCTCCGCCCAGTCCGAGAGCGCCTGGGCGTACTGGAGCTGGGCGGCCTCGTCGTCGACCGTCATGATCTTGTGCTCGGCCGCGTCCACGGCCTTCGCGGCCTCGCGGATGCGGGGTGTGGAGACGGAGACGAGCAGGTCGCGCACGGTGCTCTCGTCGCGCACCGAGCCGACGAACTGCGGCATCACACCGAGCCCGCCGCTGACGGTGACGCTGCCGCCGTGCGGCTGGAGCTCGCCGGAGATCAGGCGGAGCAGTGTGGTCTTGCCCGCGCCGTTCGCCCCGACCAGGGCGACCACCGCGCCCTCGCCGACCCGGAAGGAGACATCACCGAGCAGCGCCCGCCCGTCCGGCAAGTAGTACTCGAGGTGCGCGGCTTCCAGATGTCCCATGGCGGTGATTCTCCGGGTCCGGGCACCGCTCGGGCAAACCGTTTCCGCGCGGGGCCGCACCGGCTCGCCCGCCGCTCCCACCTGCGGGCGCGCGGACCGGTGGCCTGAATCGCGGTGCTTTGGGTACGCGAGGGTCCATGCGCCCTGACTACTCGGACGTCTCCGACCTCGACCTGTCCCCTTCCGCGACCGGGAACAGCCCGCTCAAGTCCCGGCTGGTCGGGTTCGACCGCCGCCTGTTCGAAGCGGTCGCCGCCCGGCACTGGCCGGGCGGCGACCGCGTGCTGCCCGGGCTCAGCCGGAGCGCCAACCACGGCGTGCTGTGGTTCGCCGTGGCCGCGGGCATCACCGCGACCCGCACCCCGCGGGCCCGGCGCGCCGCGCTGCGCGGTGTGGCCTCGCTGGCCCTCGCGTCGGCGACCATCAACACCCTGGGCAAGCGCTCGGTGCGCCGTCCCCGGCCGCTGCTCGACGCGGTACCGCTGATCAGGCAGCTCAAGCGGCAGCCGATCACCACGTCCTTCCCCTCGGGCCACTCGGCGTCCGCCGCCGCCTTCGCGACCGGCGTGGCGCTGGAGTCGCGGGCCTGGGGCGCGGCCGTCGCGCCGCTCGCGGCCGCCGTCGCGGCGTCCCGCGTCTACACCGGGGCGCACTTTCCGAGCGACGTCCTGGTGGGCGGGGCGCTCGGCGTCGGCGCGGCGTTCGCGGTGCGCGGCCTGGTGCCGACGCGGGCCCAGCTCGCGCCGCCGGGACGTCCCCGCGTGGAGGCTCCCGCCCTGCCGGGCGGCGCGGGCCTCGTCCTGGTCGCCAACGCCGGTGCGGGCACCGCGGACCGCGTCAAGTCGCTGCACGCCGCGCTGCCGGAAGCGGAAACCGTCATCGCCGAACCGGACGACCTGGTCGCCGAGTTGGGCAAGGCCGCGGCCCGTGCACGGGTCCTCGGCGTCTGCGGCGGCGACGGCACGGTCAACGCCGCGGCCACGGTCGCCCTCCAGCACGGGATACCCCTCGCGGTGCTGCCGGGCGGCACCCTCAACCACTTCGCGTACGACCTCGGGGTCGAGGACGCCCGCGACCTGTCGCGCGCGGTGGAGGCCGGGGAAGCGGTCGCCGTCGACGTGGGCCGCTTCAGGAGCGGGGCCGGGGACCCGGCCCAGGAGCAGCCCGTGGAGGGGTACTTCCTCAACACGTTCAGCCTGGGTGTGTACCCGGAGCTGGTGCGGCTGCGCGAGCGCTGGGGGCCCCGCGTCGGCGGCAAGCCCGCCTCCGTGCTCGCGGCGCTGAAGGTGCTGCGCTCCGACGAACGGCCGATGGTCGCCCAGTTCCGCGGCAAGGAGCGGGCGCTGTGGCTGCTCTTCGCGGGCAACTGCACGTACCACAGGCCGGGCTTCACCCCCGGTCGCCGGCTCGACCTGGCGGACGGGCTGCTCGACGTGCGGATCGTGCACGGCGGGCGCAGGCCGGGCACGCGGCTCCTCGCCGCCGCCCTGACGGGACCCGAGGTGCGCTCCCCCGCCCAGGCGGCCGCGCGGCTGCCCCGGCTGCGGGTGGACGGCCTCGGAGCGGGCACCGCGATCGCGTACGACGGCGAGGTGCGGCACGTCCACGGCTCGCTGCTCCTGGACAAGCTGCCGGAGGCGCTGACCGTCTACCGGCCGCTGTCGCCCGTCCGCTGACCGTCTGACCACATATTGATACGCGGGTCTCATCATTCGGCATGGCGGCGTACGGTTCCTGACACACGCACACCGAAGGAGCTGCCGCCATGCCGAAGGAGACCGCCGTCTACACGCACGGACACCACGAGTCCGTGCTGCGTTCGCACACCTGGCGCACCGCCGCCAACTCGGCCGCGTACCTCGTGGGTTCGCTGAAGCCGCACATGCGCGTCCTCGACATCGGCTGCGGCCCCGGCACCATCACCGCCGACCTGGCCGCGCTGGTCCCCGAGGGCCACGTCACGGGCGTGGACCACGCGCCGGGCATCCTGGACCAGGCACGCGCCACGGCCGCCGAACGCGGCCTGGACAACGTCGAGTTCGCGGTCGCCGACGTGCACGACCTGGACTATCCCGACGACAGCTTCTGCGTGGTCCACGCGCACCAGGTGCTCCAGCACGTGGGCGATCCGGTGCGGGCGCTGCGCGAGATGCGGCGGGTCTGCAAGCCGGGCGGCATCGTGGCCGTGCGCGACTCGGACTACGCGGCGATGACCTGGTACCCCGACATCCCGGCCATGGACGACTGGCTGGACCTCTACCGGCGCGTGGCCCGTGCGAACGGCGGCGAGCCCGACGCGGGGCGCCGTCTCAAGTCCTGGGCCCTGGAGGCCGGTTTCACGGACATCACCGCGACGGCCGCCACCTGGTGCTACGCCTCCGCGGACGAGCGCGCCTGGTGGAGCGGCCTGTGGGCGGACCGCACCCTCGCCTCCGCGTACGCCGAGCGCGCGGTGGAGAGCGGCCACGCGGACGGGGAACTCCTGCGGACCGTCTCCGACGCCTGGCGGGAGTGGGGCGAGCAGGACGACGCCTGGTTCGCGGTGCTGCACGGCGAGGTCCTCTGCCGGAAGGAGCGGCATCGACGGGACGCGTAGAACTGTCGTTTGGGGACACCCGGTCGGCAGGAGGTAGACACTATGGTTCCTATTCTGCTGGTCCTTCTGCTGGCCCTTCTCCTCTTCGGAGCGGGATTCGCCGTGAAGGTACTCTGGTGGATCGCCATCGCCGTGCTCGTCATCTGGCTGCTCGGCTTCCTGATGCGCAGCACGACCGCCACGGGGTCCAGGTCCCGTTGGTACAGGTGGTAGTCGGCACATGCGGTAACCACCCCCCGCCCAAGGGCTGTTGAGGCACGGAGCCCGTCAGTCCCTGGGCAGCAGGGGGCCCAGCGGCCCGAGGTCCAGATTCAGGTCCTCGGGCCGCAACCCGTACCGGTCCCTGAGCTCCGCCATCCGATCCTCCAGGAGCATCAGCGTGAGGCCGATGCGCTCCTCCTGGTCCTCGGTCAGATCACCGGTGTCGAAGCGGCGCACGGCCTGCCGCTCCATCAGCTGACGGAGGAGTTCGACGACGGTCAGGACCAGTTTCACCAGGTCCCGCTCCACGGTGTCGGGGTCGAGGTCCATGCGGTTGCGGCGATCGGCGGCCACGGTTGACTCCTTCGCTCCGTCTCCGGCCTTCACTCCAGCTCCGGCCAGGGCGACGGCACTTGTTCGTTCACCGAGCTGATCAGGGCGTTGAGATCGATGCGGACGAGGTCGACGTCCGCGATCCGCAGGGTGATGTCCCCCGCGATGACGACCCCACCGGCGAGCAGCCGGTCGAGCAGGTCCACCAGGGCGACTTCACGGCGCTCGACGACCGTCATGCGCCGTCCTCCCTTTCGATCTCGTCGCCGTTGGAATCGCCGCTGGAGTCGCCGGTGAAGGAGTACGCCGCCCAGGGCCCCGTCAGCTCCACCCGCAGACCCGTCGTGTCCCGCTCCTCGTCCTTCGTGCGGTCCACGAGCTCGACGAACTCCTCGGAGTGCGAACGGGGCACCAGATAGGCGGCGTTGAGGACGTTCCTGCCGGGCGCGCGGGACAGCGCGGAGTTCTGCGGGGCGTGCAGCCGCGCGTCGTCCGACCGCAGCGACAGCGTCTCGTGCAGCCGCCGCGCGAACCCCTCGGCACGCTCCCAGCCCGCCTCCCGCGCCGTACGCTGACTGCGCCGCTGCCGCAGATAGTCCCGCCCGGTACGGGGCTTGTCCCGCGCCGGTTCCCGCGGCCCTCCGCCCACCTCTCCCCCACTCCCGTCCTCGCTGTCCAGAAAGACCTTCACGCCCCACTCGACGCGTCCGTCGATCCGCTCCAGTACGTGCCGGAAGCGCTCCGAGCCGTCCTGCAACATGGCGCGCACGCCGCTGTCGTCCCGGAAGACGGTCGCGAGCCGCAGCGGCAGCGGGCAGGTGACGGTGGTGAGGGCCGCGATCACCCGCTGGTGGGCGCGGGCCGTCTCGGCGAGCCAGTCCAGGTCCTCCAGGTGCGCGCGCAGCGGCTCCGCCGCGAAGTCCCGCACCGGCACGGCACCGACCAGCGCGGTCAGCCCCTCGTGGGAGACCTGACGCGGCGGGACGCCGCCGACCCCGGTGAGGTCGGCGGCGAGGGGGGCGGTGAGCGGGTGGCACACCGCGTAGACGTAGCGCAGGTCATCGTTTGCGTCGCTCACGTGGCTCCTTCTCTGCGGACGACTTCTCGCGGGCGGACGACTTCTCGTCGGCGGACCGCTCCTTCTCCGCGGGCTCCAGGGAGCCCGGCTCCTCCAGTTGCTCGAGCTCCGCCACGCGACGCCGCAACTCGGCGTTCTCACGCGAGAGTTCGGCGCGGCGCGCCCCCGAGGAGAGCGCCGGGTCGTCCTCCCACCAGTCGATGCCCATCTCCTTGGCCTTGTCGATGGAGGCGACGATGAGGCGGAGCTTGATGGTGAGCAGTTCGATGTCGAGCAGGTTGATCTTGATGTCACCGGCGATGACGATGCCCTTGTCCAGGACGCGTTCGAGGATGTCGGCGAGGTTGGCGCCGCCGCCGTCACGTCCGTAGGGGTCGGGCAGCCGTCCGGGAGCCGCTGTCATCGGCGGCCCCGTCCGCCACCGCCGCTGCCGGCCTCGGCGTACTCGCGCTGCTCGTCCTCCTCGGCGTCGACCTCGTCCTCGGGCGCTTCCTCGGGCTCTTCCTCGTCTTCGTACTCGGACTCGGGCTCGGCCTCTTCTTCCGCCTCTTCTTCGTCCTCGTCCTCGTACTCGCCCTCCGGCTCGGTCTCCTCCTCGTCGAACTCGCCCTCGGGGTCCCGCTCCTCGTCCCGTTCCGCGTCGTCCTCCTCGTCGTACTCCTCTTCCGGCCCGGCCTGCTCGTCGTGCTCGCCCTCGGGCTCCTGCTCCTGCCCCTGCTGCTCCTCGTCGCCCTCTTCCTCCGCCACCGCGTCCTCGTGGCTGCGGACGACCTCGCCGTCGCGGATCTCGCCGCGCCAGCCGTCGCTCGCCTCGCCGCGCAGCGAGATGTGCCGGGCGAAGTGCTTGAGGTCCAGGCGGGCCCTGCGGCCCTGGGCGCGCCAGATGTTGCCCGTCTTCTCGAAGAGGCCCTTCGGGTAGTACTCGATGACGAGCAGCACCCGGGTGAGGTTCTCGGCGAGCGGGTGGAAGGTGACGACGCCCTTCGTGGTGCCCTTGCCACCCTCGGACGTCCAGGTGATGCGCTGGTCAGGCACCTGTTCGGTGGTGTGCGCCTTCCAGCTCCGGTTGGACCAGAAGACCTTGAGCTTCCAGTCGGAGTCCGTGTCGCTCGCCACGGTGGCGCCCTTGACGCCCTTGGCGAAGGTGGAGAACTCCTGGTACTGGGTCCACTGGTCGTACGCCTCGCGGAGGGGCACACCGACGTCGATGAACTCCATGATGACCGTCGGCTTCTGGCCCGCGCCGCCCTTCTTGCGCTTGCCGCCGAGGCTCTTGAAGGCGCCCTTCACGGAGTCCTTGAGGTGGCTGCCGCCCAGTTCGACCGCGCTGCGCACCGGGCCCTTGCCCTCGGCGACCTTGCGGCCCGCGTCGAGCGCCAGCTTGCCGAAGCCCGGGCTCTTTCCTTCCGCGATGTCGTTCAGCTTTCCGGTGGCGTCGCCGAGCCGGTGGCCGAGGCCGACGAGCGCGCGCTCCGCCTGGGCCATGAGGTAGGCCTGCGCCTCGTCCTTCAGGCGGTCGACGGCGGGGCCGCGCGCGATGTTGCTCAGGGGTGACTCAGCCATGGTCGCGGTCTCCCTTCGTCCTGCCGCCGCCCGTACGGGCCGACGACGCCGTTCCGCGGGCGGCGCCGCGGGCCGCCGCGGTCTTCTTCCTGGTGCCGCTCTGGGCGGACTTGGCGCCCTGGGACCGCTTCGCCGGGGGCTTCTTCGCGGCGGTCTTCGCAGCGGACTTGGCGGCGGGCTTCGAGGCGGACGTCTTCTTGGCCGGTGCCTTCCTGCGCCGCTGGGGCCGCTCGGACTCCTCCGCGTCCGCCTGCTCTTCTCCCTCCCCCTCTGCCTCTTCGCGCTCCGCGCGCCCCTCGTCCTCTTCGTGCTCGTCCCGGCCGCTGATCTTGCCCTTGGCGCTCTTGGCGCCCTTCGCGGCGCTCTTCGCGGTGTCCTCGGCCTCGTCGGGCACTACCCCGGAGAGGCGGTCCTGGACGCCCTGGGTACGGTCGTGCAGACGGTCGGCGAGACCTTCGAGCTGCCGGTTGACGAGCGAGCCCGTCGCGGCCTTGCCGACGCCCCGCAGGTCCTGGCGCAGCTGGTCGCCGATCTCCTTGAACTGCGGGTTGTTCTGCAGCTGTTGATTGACCAGGGCGCCCAGCGCCTTGGGGCTCAGATGCAGCTTCTTGCCCGCCACCATCGAGCCCACGGCGAACGCGAACTTCGCCTTCTTCGTACGTCCGAGCACATACCCCGCACCCACGGCGAGGCCCACTGCCAGTCGGTTCATCCTAGAAGTCCTGTCCTGTCCTGTGTTGCAGGCGGGCGAGGAGCTCGTCCTCGCACCGATCGAACTCGGCCTCGTCGATCTCGCCCGCCTCCAGGCGTTCTTCGAGGAGGGAGAGTTCGCGCCGGATGGCCGAGGGGTCGTAGTACTGCCGTTCGGCCTCGGTGACCACTTGTCTCAGCACCCAGAGGGAGCCGCGGGCCGGGGCCAGGGGCAGCAGGAGCAGTTCGCCGAGCAGTCCCATGGGGTCACTCCGCGGGGGCGGCGGGCCCCGGATCGACGAAGCTGTACGGGGGCAGCGGGCCGTGCACCCGCAGGTCCAGGTGCGGTTCCCTGGCGCGGAGTTCCTCCACCGCGGCGAGGAATCCGTCAGCGGACTTGCGGACCACGAGGAACGAGAGGTTGGCCAGCCAGCCGGTGCCCTCGGGGCCCGCGCCGACCGCTTCGGCGACCGGTTCGAGGGCGCGGCGCACCTCGATGCCGTCGCTCGCCTCGCGGGCCCGCACGGCGTTGGTGATCATCTCGCCGAGCTGCAGCTTCTCTTCGTAACTGCCGCCGCCCTGGCGCTGGTTGGCCTCCACCATGGCCCGCAGTTCCGGGTTCTCCGCGAGGACCTGGTGCAGCACGGCCTGTTCGTTGTGGGCGGCCTTCACGTTGTACTCGACCTTGCCGTCGAGGGTCTTGAGGCGCTCCTCGTAGTGGTCGGCCCGCTCCCCGAGGACGGCGACGACCGCGTCGTCGTCCGGTGCGAGGCTGCCGAAGCGCATCGGGAGCACAGCGCCCGCGGCGCCCGCCTCGGAGAGCACGTTCTGGTGCGCGAGCAGGTCGCGCCGCTTGGGCTTGAGGTCCTCGGGAGCGTCGCTGACGATGGCGGCGAGCTCTCCGTGGGTCAGCACGCGCACGGGGCAGGCCGGTTCGCCGATGCCCCCCATGCCCTCGGGCAGCGCCGGGTGCTTGCTGCCCGCGATGCCGTAGATGTAGGTGCTCACTCCTTCTCCTCCTTCCTGCGGGAGGTGGTGGAGCGCCGGGCGCGCGGGCGTTCCTCGCCCTGGCCCTCCTCGCGGGCCTGCTTGAAGGCGTCGGAGATGGTCTCCGCTGCGCCGGACAGCGCCCCCTTGGACTTGCCGCGGGCGCCGGACTCGGTCACCTCACCCACCAGGTCGGGCAGGCCGGGGCTCTTGTGCGGCCCGGACTCCAGGTCCAGGCGGTTGCACGCCTCGGCGAAGCGCAGATACGTGTCGACGCTCGCAACGACGACACGTATGTCGACCTTCAGGATCTCGATGCCGACGAGGGAGACGCGGACGAAGGCGTCGATGACCAGTCCTCGGTCGAGGATGAGCTCCACGACGTCGTACAGGCCACTGGAGCCGCCTCCGCCGCCGGACTGTTGTGCCGGGACAACGGTCATGCCGACCGATCCTCCTTGTCTTGGGGTGCTTCGGTACGTGTGCTTCTCGATACGTGTCTTCTGGTGTGCGTCTTCTCGGTACGTGTACGTCTTCTCGGTACGTGTGCGGCGGCCTACTGGCGGCCGGTGCCGCGCGGCTCGGAGCGTCCCCGCTCGTACCGGCGCAGCCGCCGGTAGCCGGTGAGTTCGCCGCGCGGGTCGAGCTGCACCTCGTAGCTCGCGAGCAGGCTCATGGTGTCGGGGACCCGGGCCAGTTCGAGCACCTCGATCTCCAACACCCAGCCCTCCTCGGTGCGTTCGAAGGACGACACCGACTCGGTCGTCATGCCGGTGAGTTCGGCGAGCTGGTCGCGCGCGTGTCGCAGCACGACCATGGGGCCGGGCAGCTCCTGCTCCGCGTCACGTTGTGCGTCCGTCGTCTTGCGTGGTGTGTTCGCCATGGCCACCTCCTGGTCCGGGTGACCCGCCGGGCCTTGGCCAAACCTCGTCGGTCCGGTGACGGCAGCTCAGTCGCGCAGCGCGCGCAGCTTGCGGCGGGCCGGGCCGAGGGCGCGCCCCGAGCGCGGGACGCCCGCCCACGGATCGGTGCGGGCCTGCTCGACGGCGTCCTCGATGTTCCAGCGGCGGGCGTGCGTCGCGGGGGCGTCGAGCTGCTCCCAGGCGAGCGGCACGGCGACCGGCGCGCCCGGCGCGGAGCGCACCGAGAAGGGGGCGACGGCGGTCTGCGCGTAGGCGTTGCGCTGCACGTCGAGGTAGAGCCGGTCGCCGCGCTCCTCTTTGCGTACGGCCGTGGTGAGCGCCTCGGGACGGGCGGCGGCGAGCGTCTCCGCGACGTCCTTCGCGAAGGCGCGCACGTCGTCGAAGTCGTGGTGGCCGTTGAGCGGCACGACGACGTGCAGCCCGCGCGAGCCCGTCGTCATCAGGGCGGACGGCAGGCCCACCTGGTCGAGGAGCTCGCCGAGCAGCAGGGCCGCGACACGCACGGCGCCGAAGTCGTCCTTGGCGGGGTCGAGGTCGAAGACGAGCCGGTCGGGGTGCTCGACGCGGCCGGTGCGCGAGAGCCAGCGGTGCAGGGTCAGACAGGCCTGGTCGGCGAGGAAGAGGAGCGTCGCGGTGTCGTCGCACACGATGTGCGTGACGGTGCCGCCCCGCTTGGCCACCTCGGCGCGGGTGATCCAGTCCGGGTAGTGGTCGGGGGTGTCCTTCTGCATGAAGCGGGGGCCCTCAAGGCCGTCGGGGTGGCGCTCCAGCATCAGGGGGCGGCCGCGCAGGTGCGGCAGCATGAAGGGGGCGACGGACCGGTAGTAGTCGAAGAGGTCGGCCTTCGTGTACTCCCGGCCGCCGTCCGCGCGGCCGTTGCCGTCCCCGGAGGCCGGGAAGAGGATCTTGTCCGGCCGGTTCAGCCGTACGGTGCGGCGCCCTGCCCGCACCTTCCGTACGTCGTCCATGGCATTCCCTTCGGGTCGGTGCGCTGTGGGGTTCGCCCGCTGGCCGGGGTGGTGTTCACCCTGGTGGGGAGGGTGGCTGGCACCACCCGGAAGTCGGGGGGCGGCGGGCGTGTGCCGGGGCGCCGCGGCCGGAAGGATCCGTGGTGTCCCACAGACCGCCGATCCGACCGCGAGGCCCGCCATGAACCCGCACCAGAACGCCGATCTTCACCACGCGCCCCGCCCCCGTCCCCGGCCGCTCCCGCACGCCAAGGAGACGCGGTTGCTGCCCCGCATGCTCCTCGGCCAGGACGAACCACCGGCCCCCACCGCCGTCAGGGCGGCCTTCGCGCTCTGGCTCACCGCGGTCGCCGCGGGCGCCTTCGAGACGGTGCTCGCTGTCATCCGCGCGGTGACCGAGGGCGACGGGTCCGGCGGCGGCATCGCGGGCGGCATCGCGCTGCGCATGGCCGTGTTCTCGGCGGCCGTCCTGGTCGCGGTGCGGATGCGCCGCGGCGCGAACTGGGCGCGTCTGACGCTGGCCGGTGGACTCGGCGTACTGGGCACGTTGTCCCTGGTGGTCGGCCCCGTCCAGTGGCTCGCCGACGGGCATGCGCCCGGTGACGTGTTCCGGGACCTGAACGCCCTCGACGTGCTGTTCGGCGCGAGCCGCGTGCTGCATCTGGCAGCGGTCCTCACGGCGGTGGCGCTGATGTTCCGCCCCGCCGCGAACGCCTGGTTCAGGGCGGCCCGACACGCCTGAGCCCTTTCATCGCACGACCCCCTGCTCCACGAGGAGCCGCGCGGCCGCCGCGATCGAGTCGGCGTCGATGCCCGCCGAGCGCAACTGCTCGGCGGGCGACGCGGAGCCCGGCATCGTCCGCACCGCGAGCCGCACCAGGCGCGGCACGGGACTGCCGTCGGTGAACGCGTCGAGCACCGCGTCCCCGATGCCGCCCTCGGGCCTGTGGTCCTCGACGGTGAGCAGACACCCGGTGCGCTCGGCCGCCTCGCGCAGGGTCCGCCGGTCGACGGGCTTGACCGAGTACAGGTCGATGACGCGGACCTGGATGCCCGCCGCGTCGAGCGCGTCCGCGGCGGCCAGCGCCTCGTGGACGGTCGCCCCCGCGGCGACGACGGTCAGCCGGTCCGCGTCGCTGGAGCGGAGCACCTTGGAGCCGCCGACGGGGAACTCCTCGCCGGGACCGTAGATGACGGGTGTGTCGCCGCGTGACGTGCGCAGATAGCGCACGCCTTCGAGCCCGGCCATCTCGGCCACGAGCCGCCCCGTCTGGTGGGCGTCGCAGGGGTACAGGACGGTGGAGCCGTGCACGGCGCGGAAGAGCGCCAGGTCCTCCAGGCCCATCTGGGAGGGGCCGTCCTGGCCGATGGCCACGCCCGCGTGCGAGCCGACCAGGTTGATGCCCGCGTCGCTGATCGCCGCCATGCGGACGAAGTCGTGGGCGCGGGTGAGGAACGCGGCGAACGTCGACGCGTACGGGACCCAGCCGCGTGCCGCCAACCCGACGGCTGCCGCGACGAGTTGCTGTTCGGCGATGTAGCACTCGAAGAAGCGGTCGGGGTGTTCCTTGGCGAAGTACTCGGCCCGGGTCGAGTCGCTGACCTCGCCGTCCAGGGCGACGACGTCGCCGCGCGCGGTGCCGAGTGCGGCGAGCGCCTGGCCGTAGGCGGTGCGGGTGGCGACGGTGTCGCCCAGCTCGTGGCGCGGCAGTTCCAGGTGTCCACTGCGCACGGCGTGCATCGTGCGCGCGGCGGCCGGTGCGCGGACCTCGACGCGGACGTCGCGCGCCCCGCCCAGCTCCTGGATCGCCGCCTCGGGGTCCCGCAGCGGCTTGCCGTGCAGGCCCTCGCGGTCCTCGGTGGCGGCGACGCCCTTGCCCTTGAGGGTGCGCGCGAGGATCACGGTGGGCTGGCCCGCCGTGGACGCGGCCTCGTCGTAGGCGCGGCCGATGTCGTCGATGTCGTGCCCGTCGATCTCGACGACGTGCCAGCCGGACGCGGCGAAGCGGTCGGCGTAGGCGTCGAGGCGCCATTCGTGGCGGGTCGGGCCGCGCTGGCCCAGGCGGTTGACGTCGACGATCGCGGTGAGGTTGTCGAGGTGTTCGTACCCGGCGTGTTCGGCCGCCTCCCAGACCGAGCCCTCGGCCAGTTCGCTGTCGCCGCACAGCACCCAGACGCGGTAGGGGATCCGGTCGAGCCGCTTGCCGGAGAGCGCCATGCCGACGCCGACGGGCAGCCCCTGTCCGAGCGACCCGGTGGCGACCTCGACCCAGGGCAGGGCCCGTGGCGTCGGGTGCCCTTCGAGCCTGCTGCCCTCCTTACGGAAGGTGAGGAGTTCCTCGTCGGTGAGGGCGCCCGCCGCCTTGTACGCGGCGTAGAGCAGCGGTGAGGCGTGCCCCTTGGAGAGGATGAACCGGTCGTTTCCGGGGTGGTCGGGCCGGTCGAAGTCGTAGGAGAAGTGGCGGCCGATGAGCACCGCCATCAGATCGGCGGCGGACATCGACGAGGTGGGGTGTCCGGAGCCCGCGGCGGCCGCGGCCCGGATGGAGTCGACGCGCAACTGCCGTGCCACGTCGGCGTGTTCACTGCTGCTGGTCATGCGGGGTCCTCCTTGCTGCGTGGGGTCTGGTGGCCGCTCGCGGTCGGCCCGGGCCCTCAGCCACCGCCAGAGCGGGGGCTCGGCACCTTGGGCACCTCGGGCGAACCGGTGTCCAGGGGCACGGTCCACGAGCGGACCAGGCCCAACTGCACGGCCTGGCGCGGCAGTACGGCGTCCAGGAGCCAGTCGGCGGCGACGCGCACGCGGTTGCCGGGCATCGCGGCCAGGTGATAGCCGCGCGTGACGGCCCCGGCGAGCGGCCCTGACAGCGGGACGCCGAGCGGGTTGGCGGCGGCCTGGGCGCCGCCGAGGTCGACGGTGAAGCCCAGGTCGCGGTGGCTGTAGGGGACGCGGGTCCCGCGGCCGAGCGAGGCCGCGACGTTGCGCCCCGCGGTGGCGCCCTGCCGCCAGGCGTGCTGCGCGGTCATGGGTGTGTACTGTCCGGGCCTGCGCGGGTCGGGCACGGCCGCGGCGTCCCCGCAGGCGAACACCTCCGGGTGTCCCGGCACGTTGAGGTAGGGGTCGACGCACAGCCTGCCCCGCTCGAGCGGCTGGTGCAGTCCCTCGACGAGCGGATCGGGCCGCACGCCGACGCACCAGGCGAGGGTGCGGGTGTCGACGAACTCCCCGTCGTCCAAGAGCACTCCGTCCGCGGTGGCCTCCTTCACGGAGGTCTTGGTGCGTACGTCGACGCCGCGCCGCCGCAGGACGCGGTCGGCGGTGACCGAAAGGCGCGGATCGAGTTCGGGCAGCACGCGCTCCGCGATGTCGAGCAGCAGCCAGCGGGGGCGCAGGCCGTGCCGGGGCGGCCGCGCGCGCGTCAGCGCGTCGGTGAACAGCTTTCCGTGCGCGGCGAGTTCGACGCCGGTGTAGCCCGCGCCGACGACCACGAACGTGCAGCGGGCCCGGCACGTCCCCGCGTCCCGCGCGGCGGCGGCGAGCTCCATCTGGCGGGTGATGTGGTCGCGCAGGTACAGCGCCTCGGGCATGCCGCGGAACCCGTGCGCGTGCTCGGCGACGCCCGGCACCGGCAGGAGCTTGTTCACACTGCCCACCGAGAGCACGAGCCGGTCGTACGCCAGCCGCCCGCGCGCCCCCTCCGGGTCGGTGTACGTCACCTCGCGCCGCTCCAGGTCGATGCCGTCGGCCTCGCCGAGTGCCAGGCGTACGCGCGGCAGCGTGCCGGTGAGCGAGACGGTGACGCGGCGCGGTTCCAGGACGCCCGCCGCGACGTGCGGCAGCAGCGGCAGGTAGAGGAAGTAGTCGGTCGGGTTGAGCAGGGTGATGTCCGCCCTGCCACGGGTCAGCCGGGACAGGGTGCGCGCGGTGCGGTAGCCGGCGAATCCGGCTCCGACGACGACTATGCGGGATCGGCTCACGGTGCGCCTCCGGCGATGGTCGGATCCGGCGGTGGTCGGGTCCGGTGCGGTCGGGTCCGGTGCGGTCGGAGCTTCCCGCGTGCCCCCGCGCGGCGGCCGCCAAACTCCGGGGTGGCGGAGACCGGAGCCGTTTGTCCCCGCGCGTCGGGGTTACCCGGAGCCGTATCCGCATCGGCAGGAGCAGCCGCGTCCCGTGGCACACCGCGAGCGGGACCACGACCCGGCACCACGCCCGCGCGGCAGACCGACCGGCACCGCCGACCGGCACACCGCGTGCGCACCGCGCACCGCGACCTGGGAAAGATCCGATGAAGGACGCAGTCTCCATCGAACGGCCCGCCGTCTCCGCCTACACCGTGCCCGCCGACGCGCCGGAGGCCGACGGCACCTTCGCCTGGGACGCCACGACCATCGTCGTCGTCGAGATCACCGCGGGCGACGCGACGGGCACGGGCTGGACCTATGCGCCCGCCTCCACTGCCGCTCTCGTGGACGAGCAGCTCGGCCCCGTCGTCACGGGACTCGACGCCCTCGACATCCCCGCCGCGCACGACGCGCTGACGAAGGCGGTCCGCAACACCGGACGCCCCGCCGCCGCCTGCGCGATCTCGGCGGTGGACATCGCCCTGTGGGACCTCAAGGCCCGCCTCGTCGAACTCCCCCTCGTACGCCTGCTCGGCGCGGCCCGCGACGAGGTCCCCGTCTACGGGAGCGGCGGCTTCACGACGTACCACGACACCCATCTCGCGGCGCAGCTGAACGGCTGGGTGCACGGCCAGCACATCCCCCGCGTCAAGATCAAGGTCGGTGAGGGCAGGGGCCGCGCGGCGGCCCGCGACGTGTCCCGGGTGCGTACCGCACGCCACGTCATCGGCCCCCGCGCCGAGTTGTACGTCGACGCCGACGGCGGCTACACGCGCAAGCAGGCGGTACGGGTGGGCAGGGCGCTCGCCGAGCACGGGGTCGGCTGGTTCGAGGAGCCGGTGGCGTCGGACGACCTGCGTGGACTCGCGCTGGTCAGGGACGCGCTGGCGTGCGACGTGGCGGCGGGCGAGTACGGCCACGACCTGCCCTACTTCGCGCGCATGATCCCCTCGGTGGACTGCCTCCAGGTCGACGCGACGCGGTGCGGCGGGCTCACCGAGTGGTTGCGCGCCGCCGCCCTCGCCCAGGCACACGGCCTGGAGGTCTCCGCGCACTGCGCGCCGCACGCGCACGCCGCGGTGGCCGCGTGCGTGCCGAACCTGCGGCACATCGAATGGTTCCACGACCACGTGCGGATCGAGTCGATGTTCTTCGCCGGGGCGCTCGACCCGACCGGCGGCGTCGTCCGTCCGGACGGCGGCATCGGGCACGGCCTCGAACTGCGCACGGGCGACGTGGAGGAATTCCGGGTCGCGTGAGCGCCCGCGCACCTGGCACGCTCCGCGCATGGAGAATCCGCGCGCCGAAAGCGCCGAAGTACTGCTCATCGGGGGCCGGTCGGGGGTCGGCAAGACGTCCGTCGGCTGGGAGGTCGCGGCCCGGCTCCGGGCCGCGGACATCGGCCACGCGCTGATCGAGGGAGACCTCCTCGACGTGGTCCACCCGGCACCGCCCGACGACCCGGACCGCTCGCGGATCACCGAGCGGAACCTGGCGGCGATCTGGTCCCACTACGCGGAGCTCGGCTGCCGTCGGCTCGTCTACACGAACACGGCGAGCGTGCTCGGCAGCGAGGAGGGACTCTTCACGCGGGCCCTGCGAGGGCCGCGCATCATCCGCGTCCTGCTCACGGCGACGGACGCGACGGTGGAACGGCGCCTGACGGCCCGCGAACAAGGCTCGGAACTCGAACAGCAGCTGCGCCGCAGCGAGTTCATGGCCCACCACTTGACCCGACACACCCCACCGGACGCGTACCGCGTCGCCACGGACGACCGCGACGTGAGCGACATCGCGGCGGAGGTGGTGAAAGCAACGGGCTGGCAAACCAACGGCGCCCCATAAGGGGCGCGGGGAACTGCGCGCCCAGCCCCCACGCTCCCGCACGATCCGATCACCGCTGTCGCTGCGGCGGCACAGTCGGCGGCGCGGAGGGCACAGGCGGCACAGGTGACGCCGCAGCCGAAGACGCAGGCGCGACGCTCCCACCCCTCGCGGCCCTCCGCAAAAGCACCGCACCGAGCCCGAGCAGCCCCGCCACGATCAGCGCGGCCGCCCAGTCGGGCAGTCCGAGCCCGATGACAAGGCCGACGGCCAGCGCCGACGCGGCGCCCGCGTAGAACGCGGCGGCACCGGCGGCGGCGTAGAGCGTGGCCGCGCGACGCTGCTTCCTGGTCGCCTCGCGGAGCGACTCCCGCAACTCCTCGCGGAGTTCGGCGCGGATCGTGCGGACCAGTTCGTCGGTCAGAGGTTTCTCGAGGCCAGTCATGGCGCCCGGGTACCCGGGGCCTTGGACGGGTAACGGTCCGAGACGTCGGCTGATGCCCACGAGGCGCGTGTGACGAAGGCCACGCCATGACGGGGTTTTCCCCGGGGTAGGCGGCGCGTGATCGCCCGGGTTCGCACCCGGGAAGCACCATCGGAACCACGGAGGTATCCATGTCCTCGAAGCGACGCCGCAAGAAGAAGGCCCGCCGCAAGAACGGCGCGAACCACGGCAGCCGTCCCCAGTCCTGAGGGCGGGCGTGACGGTCGGGGGCGGCACCGGACGGTGCCGCCCCCGACGGCCTTTCCGGACGCGGGAGTTGGCCCGGGAGGCGAGCCCGGAAGTCGGCGGGACGCAGTCGCCGATGCCGGTGGCGGGAGCACGGGCAATCATGAAATCGTTGCGGAGCCGGTGGGGCTGGTCGAAGAGGTGAGGGCGTTCCAATCATGGAGATCCTGGGAACCACGCTGCGGATCTGCGTCGAGGACCTGGAGTCCTCGGTCGTGTTCTACGAGCGGCTCGCGGGCGGCAAGGCCATGCGCTTCGAGCGCGGCGGCGTGTCCGTGGCCGCGGTGGGCTGCTTCCTGCTGATGAGCGGCCCCGAGGCGGAGCTCGAAGTGCTCCGCAAGGTGTCGGCGACCATCGCGGTGCAGGACGTGGACGAGGCGTACGCCGTCCTGAACGCCTCCGGCGCCCGCGTCATCGCGGGCCCGGTCCCGACCCCGGTCGGCCGCAATCTGATCGCGATGCACCCGGACGGCGCCGTCTTCGAGTACGTGGACCGCCGCGGCGGCACGGACTGACCCGTATCCTCCACGGCGGGGCAGGCTGCCCCTGACCGAACGGAGGACGGTGCACGTGGCGGGCAGCACGGCGGACGGTACGACGGGCAGTGCGGAACGGACGTCGTTGAGCGTCCAGGCACGCGAGGCCGTCCGGCAGCGCATCATCGACCGCCGCTACGCCCTGGGCGCGCGCCTGGTCGAGCGCGAGGTCGCCGAGGAGTTGCGGATGTCCCGCGTGCCGGTCCGCGAGGCGTTGCGCGCGCTGGTCGCCGAGGGCCTCCTCGAACTCCTGCCGCACAGCGGCGTACGGGTGCGCCGTCTGGAGCCCGCCGACGTACGGCATCTGTACGAGGTGTGGGAACCGCTCGCCGTCCAGGCGTCCAGGATCGCGGCGCGCCGGGTGGCGGAGAGCTCCCCGGCCGAGCCTCCGGGGCTCGCCGCGCTGCGGGCCACGCTCGACCACGCGGAGGCGGCGTCGCGGGCCGACGACGGTCCGCGCGAGACCGCCGCGCACACGGCTTTCCACGAGGGCATCGTGGCGCTCACCGGCAATCCCCTGCTCGTACGCACCATGGAACAGCTGAGCTGGCAGCTCCAGCTGCTCTTCGGGATGCGCGCGGAGCCGGACCACATGCGGTCCCAGCACCGCCTGGTCTACCGGCACATCGCGGCGGGCGACGAGGAGACGGCGGCGGCGAGCACGCTGCTGCACGTGCGGGACAGCCGGGCGGTGGCGCTGCGGGCGCTCTTCGAGGAGAGCGGGTCGGCCTGAGCGGCCGAGCGCCGCCCCACAGGGTCACCCCAATCCACTTCGGTATACCAACGACGGTTCCACCACCCACCCCTCCCGGTAATTACCCCGCAATATCCCGCAAGCTCCGCACCCGCCCTTGCAGGCACCTCACTCTTGGTATACAAACTGGCGGACGCCTCCCCTCCGCTCGCCCTCCCCAGGAGTCACCAGATGTGCGTTGAGAACACCCCGCCGCCCTCCTCCCGCCTCACCCGGCGCGGCATCCTCGCGGGCGCCGCGGCGCTGGCGGGCACCGCGGCGGCACTCTCGGCGACGCCGTCGGCGGCCGCGGAGAGGACGGAGGAGAGGCCGGAAGAGAGGACGGGGCGCCGCGGCGTCGGCGGGGACCTCGTCATCGAGGGCGGCACCCTGCTCGACCCCGCGACCGGCGAGGTCACCGAGGACGCGGTGGTCGTCATCGTCGGCGGCGTGGTCCGCGCGGCGGGCGCGCGCGGCAGGACCCGGGTGCCCGAGGGCACCGAGGTGCTCGACGCGCACGGCACGTGGGTCCTGCCCGGACTCGTCGAGGCGCACATCCACCTGAACACCGCCGCCGAGGCACGGGACGCCGTACGCAAGGGCGCGACCACCGCCCGCAGCGGTTCGACCAACTTCTACCAGGACATCGCCGTACGGGAGTTGGCCCGCCAGGTGCCCGAGCTCGCGCCCCGGCTGCGCGCCGCGGGCATCTTCGTCACGCCCGACCTCGGCGACACGGTCCTCGCCGACCCGGACCTGACCCCGCTCGCCGGGCTCAAGGAGGGCGTGCGCTCGCCCGAGGCCCTGCGCCGCGTCGTCGAGGTCAATCTCGCCCGGGGCGCCGACGTCATCAAGACCCGTGTGAACGAGCGCGCCGGGCTGCCCGAGCAGGACCCGCTCGCGCAGGTGTACGACCGCGAGCAGTTGTCCGCCGTCGTCGCGGCCGCCCGGCGCGGCGGCAAGGGCGTGCTCTGCCACAGCTACAGCGAGAAGGGCTGTCACGACGCCGTCATGGCGGGCATCCGGTCACTGGAGCACGGCGTGTTCGTCGGCGAGCGCACCCTGCGCGAGATGCGCCGCAGGGGCACGTACTTCACGCCGACGCTCACCGCCATCGCCGGGCTCGCCGAGTCCGACGACCCGGTGCTCGCCGAGCGCGGCCGCACCTATCTGCCGGTGCTCAAGCGCGCGGTGCGCGCCGCCCACGAGCTCGGGGTGCCGCTCGCCGCGGGCACGGACTCCTCCGGCGGCACGGTGGACCCGATCGGCGGCGAGGTGGAGCTGATGCGCGCGGCGGGCCTGCCCGCGCTCGACGCGATCCGCACGGCCACCACAGGTGCCGCGCGCCTCCTGGGCCTCCAGGGCACGGCAGGACGTCTCGCGCGCGGCTTCGCCGGTGACGCGGTCCTCCTCGACGGCGACCCGCTGGCCGATGTCTCGGTCCTCAAGAAGCCCGTCCGCGTGGTCCGCGCGGGCGTCCCGGTCTGACCCGGCCGCCTCCCGGCCGCCTCCCGTCCACATCTCGTCCCTTCCGCCCCTTCCGCCCCACCTCCGCCCGCACCCCGAAGGAGTCCCCATGACGCCACTGTCCCGCCGCGGCATGCTCGCCGGAGCCGCCGCCCTGGCCGGCACGGGAGCCGCCGCCTCGGCCGCGCCGTCCGCGGCGGCCGCGCCCGGCGCGCGCGACGACAAGCGCCGCAAGGCCGTGGTCTTCCGCGACGTGCGCCCCTTCGGCGCGCGGACACCCGTGGACCTGACGGTGGTCGACGGCAGGATCACCGGCGGCCGCGCGCCGCACGGCGCCGAGGTGGTCGACTGCGACGGGCGCGTCGCGCTGCCCTCGCTGGTGGACGCCCACATCCACCCGGACAAGACCACCTGGGGCGGGGACTGGGTGACGCGGAAGCCCGCGAGCGGCATCGCCGACTACGTCGCGCAGGACGTGGAGCTGTTCAAGAGCCAGCCCCGTCCGGTCGGCGAGCGCGCGTACGGCCTGATGGCGCACGCCGTGACCCGCGGCACCCGCGCGATGCGCGCCCACGTGGACGTGGCGCCCGCCTACGACCTGGCCGGCGTGGAGGGCGTCGACACGGCCCGCGACCGTCTGCGGCACGCGCTGGACGTACAGATCGTGGCGTTCCCGCAGCACGGCGTCGTACGGACCCCCGGCACGGCCGAGCTCCTCGAGGAGGCGGCCCGCTCGGGGCGGATCGACCTGGTCGGCGGCATCGACCCGATCAGCTTCGACCACGCCATGGACGAGCAGCTCGACCTGGTCTTCGGCCTCGCGGACCGGCACGGGGTGGGCGTCGACATCCACCTGCACGACCGGGACGAGAAGGGCACGAAGGTCCTGCGGGCCATCATCGACCGCACCCGCGCGCTCTCCCTGCGCGGCAAGGTCACGGTCAGCCACGTCTTCTGCCTGCCCAAGCTCGCCGACCGCGAACTGGCCGCCATGGCGGCCGACTTGGGCGATCTGGACATCTCCCTCACCACGGTGGCGCCCAGCGAGTCGCTGGTCCTGCCCATCGCGAAACTGCGCGAGCACGGGGTGCGGGTCGGGCTCGGTTCGGACGGCGTGCGCGACGCGTGGAGCCCGTTCGGCAACGCGGACATGCTGCACCGCACGCACCTGCTCGGCTGGGTCACCGATGTGCGCCTCGACGAGGAACTCGCGGACTGCTACCGCGTGGGCGCGCACGGCGGCTCCGACGTGATGGGCCTCGACCGCGCCGACCTGGAGCCGGGCGCCCCCGCCGACTTCGTCCTCGTCCGCGCCGAGTGCCTGCCGCAGGTCGTGGTGGACATGCCGCAGCGGGACATGGTGGTGCACGGCGGCCGCGTCGTGGCCAGGAACGGCAAGCTGGTGTAACTCGCACTGCCCGAAGAGCAGTTGGGGCCCGCCGACAGGCGGGCCCCTGCCGCCTCACTCCCCCGGCGGCCGCATCCGGAAGTCGTACCGCGCCGGTATCTCCTCGCCGGTCGCCGCGGCCCACAGCGCGCCCACGGTCTCCGCGCCCTCCCGCAGGTCGGCCGCCTCGAAGCCCGCTTCGAAGACGGCCCGCACGCCGTCCATGTCCCCCTCGGCGAAGAGCAGTTGGGCCTCGACGAGGCGGAACCTCCCCTCGTTCCGCGTCCGCGCGTGCAGCCGTTCCCACACCGCGCGGGCCGCCTCGGTCCGCCCCACCGCGAGCAGCGCGGCCATCGCCTCCCTGCCGAGCGCCGCGGTCGCGGCCGTCCAGAGCTCACCGTCGTCCCTGCGCTCCTCGCAGAGGTCGTCGAAGGCGGCCGCGTAGCTGTCGGCGGCCCGCTCCGCGTGCCCCTCGGCCTGGTCGGCGACGGCGAGGCAGCGCAGCAACGGCCAGCGGGACGGGGCGAGTTCGAGGCCGCGCTCCCAGCTGCGGACGGCCTGCGCCCGGTCGCCCGCGTGCCACTGCGCGATGCCGAGGTGGTACTCGGCCTGCGGCCGCGCGGGCGCGGTCTCCAGCATGTCGCGCCAGTGGGGCGAGACCAGGGTCGGGCCCGGCGGGGCGACGCGGCGGGGCTCGGGCACGGCCCCGGTGTGCAGCAGTTCGAGCCAGGGCGCCTGCTCGGGGCCGAGCGTCGACTCGGCGAAGGGCGTGCCCGGCATCTTGTACTCGGCGCGCAGCACTTCGAGCGCGCCCCAACCCGAGCCGGTGGCGAGCGACTCGCCGGGCTCGGTGTCGGCGCAGGTCAGCCACGCCTCGTAGGCGGCGTCGACGGCCTCGCGCGGCAGCGCTTCGGCGAGCCGCGCCTCGGCCTCGCCCCGGGCGCCAGCCCAGTCGCCGTGCACGAGGGAGGGGTCGGCGGACAGCGGTCCGTACGACTCCAGCCAGCTGAACTCGCTCTCGGCGTCGAGGCGTACGTGTTCGAGCTGGGTGCGCGCGAGGCCCGCCTGGATCTCGGCGTAGCCCGGGGTGCCCGGCTCGGTGAGCCACTCCTGCCAGCGCCTGCCGCCGGTGCCCGTGCCCCAGACGAAGAGCTTGCGGCCGCGCAGCCGGTCCGTCGAGGTCTGCGCGAGACCGTGCCCCTCGGCGTCGAGCGCGGCGATCCAGCGCCGGGTGCCGTCCGGCACGTCGTAGAAGTAGTCGGCGGGGTATTCGCTGCGCGCCGGATACGTCCGGTCGACGCCGTCGCACTCGGGCACCGGCACCCGGTCGAGGCCGCCCGCGTACGCGAACCGCCACGCCTCGTCGGCGGGCGCGAGCACCCTGCGCTCCTCGGGCACCGCGATGTTCGACCACCAGTAGACGGGCGCGGGCCGCTCGTGCGGATTGCGGATCCGCACGCCGACGTGCAGGAAGTCGGAGCCTTCGGGCAGCCACAGGTCCACCTGGAAGGGCAGGTCGCGCAGCCGCTCCCACTCCCACAGGCGCAGCATCTCGCCGCCGTCGGGGGCGGTCACGCGGGCGGCGTGCAGCGGCGCGCAGGACAGCGTGGTGTGCCCGGTGGCACCGATGTTCCACTCGATGCCGCCGGAGAACCAGGCGCCGTTGAGCGCGAAGGCGGCGGGCTGCAACACCGGGTTGCGGTAGAGGAGTTCGCGCCCGGCGGGCTTGTGGAAGAGGGAGTGGACGCGGCCGCCGTAGCCGGGCAGGACGGTGGCGCGCAGCCGGTCGTTCTCGATGACGAGCGTGTCGATCGGCGTCTCGGTCCGTTCCCGGCCGTATCCGTCGAGGAGCCGTACGGGCAGGATGCCGCGCAGCGGCTCGTAGCCGAGCTGGCGCGCCATGTCGCGCGGCAGCCCTTCCTTGGCACGCTCGTCCAGGGTGTGCACTTCGTCGAGCGGCCGCAGCGCGGGCAGGGGGTTCTCCGGACCCAACGGGGCGGCGGGCAGGGTCAGTACGTCACGGCGCACGGTGGTCTTCACGATCACCATGGAACACGTTCGACCGGGCGGCGACCAGGGGTTCTCCCGGTCAGGATTCCGCAAAGGCGGCCACGAGGAGGTCCGCGAGGAGGTCGCCCGCCGCGCCCGACGGGTCGAGGTCGGGGTCGTAGATGGTGAGGTTCAGGCCGACGCAGCGCGGCGAGTTCACCAACGGCCGCAGCAGCGCGAGGAGTTCGTCGGGGAACAGTCCACCGTCGTCGGGGCTGTCGACGGCGGGCATCACGGTCGGGTCGAGCACGTCGGCGTCCAGGTGCACCCAGAAGCCGTCGAGGACGGGCACTTCGAGGGTCTGCACGACGGCGCGGGCGACGGTGTCGGGGCCCCACTGCCTGATCTCGCCGACGGTGGCGTTGGAGATCTTCAGGTCCCTGAACTCGGCGCGGTCCTCGTCGTCGTCCCGCATCCCGAAGAGGCGTACGTCCTCGTCGCGCAGATAGGGCCGCAGCCCCTCGATGTCGGTGAGGTCGGCCTGGCCGCGCCCGGTGGCGAGGGCGAGTTCCTCGCCGCCCGCGGCGCCGACGCTCGGGGAGTTGCCGGTGTGCCGGAAGTCCGCGGAGCCGTCGACGGCCGCGATGCCGTACCGCCCCATGCGGCGCAGTGCGAGTGCCGCGCCGAGCTGGATGGAGCAGTCGCCGCCGAGCACGACGAGGAAGTCACCGGCGCGTACGTGGTGTTCGATCCGGTCGGCGAGCCGCACCGTGTAGGAGGCGATGGCGTCCGCGTTGAAGACGCCGTCGCCCTCCTGCCAGTCCCCCCTGTCGTAGCGCGGCGGCACCACGACCCCGCCCTCGAAGGCGCCGAGCCTGCGCAGGATCCCCCGCTCCCGCATGGCCCCGGCCAGCTTGTAGCAGCCGGGCACGGTGCCGGGGGCGGGTGGGCGCAGGCCCAGGTTGGAGGGGGCGTCGACGACCACGATGTTCCGCATGCGGCTCATCCTGCGGCACACGGCCTTGGGCCTTCAAGACCTTTCCGGCCCGGCGGTGACGGCCCAGCGTTCGTGGTCGCGCCAGGCCCCGTCGATGAAGAGGAAGTCCGGCGAGAAGCCTTCGAGGCGGAAGCCGCCGCGTCGGGCGAGCGCGAGGGAGGCGGCGTTGCCCGGCTGGATGTTGGCCTCCAGGCGGTGCAGGTCGAGGGGGCCGAAGGCGTACGCCTTGACGAGGTCGAGCCCCTCGGACATCAGACCGCGCCCCGCGGCGTGAGCGAACGCGCCGTATCCCAGGGCGCCGCAGCGGAACGCGCCCCGGACGATGTTGTTGATGTTGATGAAGCCGCCGATGGCGCCGCTGTCGCGCGCGCAGACCAGGAACCCGGCCTTCGTCGGGTCCTCGACGAGCACCCGGGCGTAGGCGCGATAGGCGTCGTCCCCGGACGGCGGAAAGAGCCAGGGCCTGTGCAGGTCCCGGCTCTCTCGCGCACGGGCGGTGAACTCGGCGGAGTCCGCCTGGGTGAAGTGGCGTATGCCCACGCGGGGGCCTGTGGCGAGGTAGTTTGCGCGGTCGGACATCCGGCCACGCTATCCGCAGCGGTCGGCCCTCACGCGCCGGGCGTCACGCGGGCGCGGGCACGTCCCAGCGCTGCCAGGCCACCTCCGCGCAGTTGCGCAGGTTGATCCCGGCGTGCTCGCTGGGGTCGCCGTCGTTCTGGATGCTCAGGCACTGGCCGTTGACCTGGGTGGTCAGATGCGAATTGGCCACGTCCCAGCGCTGGTTGGCCTGGCCGTGGCAGTCGCCGACGACCTGGGCGGGGGCGTTGGGCTCGCCGTTGCGCACGTCGAGGCAGTGCAGCTCCGCGCGGTTGCGCAGCGTCCTGCCCTGCCAGAACCAGAGCTGGTTGCCGGTGCCCCGGCAGCCCTGTACTTCCACGTTGTCGCCGTTGGAGGCCAGGCACTTGCCGTGCAGGCCGCTGTGGATCTCGAAGTCGCCCGCGATCGCCGCGGGTGCGTGCTCGGCCGCGTAGCCGGACTGCGTGGTGGCGAGGAGGGGCAGGGCAGCGAAGACGAGCGCGGCCATGCCGCGCATCAGGTTCTTTGTCACGGAGCAGGGTGTATCGGGCAAAGGGCAGGTTCCGGAATGCCAGCGAACCGGAACCCACCCGTCCGAGGGAAGGATTTCACCGCCGAAACGACACTGCTCGGGCGCCCTGACCGGCTACTTCTTCGGGCACCTCTCGCCGTTCTTCACGACGCCGATGGTGACGGGGCCGCCGTCGAGCCGCTGCCCCGCGGCCGGGGACTGGGTGCACACCTTCCAGCTCAGCGGCCACAGGACGTGCCGGTGGGCTCCGCCGATGTCGCGCACGTCGACGCGGGTGCGGTAGTCCAGGGTCGAGAAGACGTGCATCAGGCCCCGCCCTCTGAGCTCCGGCATCGGCGGGCCCGCGGCGGCCGCCGTGGTCACCGCCATCAGGGTCGCGGCGGCCGCGCCGCCCACGACCACGCCCGCGCGCCGCACCCGCGGCCCCACCGACATCCTCACTTGCGCCTCCGGACGAAGTAGGCCCCGCACAGGGCACCGATCAGTGCCGTGCCGAGCAGTGCCATCCACAGCGGCAGGGTCACTTCGGGGATCAGCAGGCGGATCTTGGTGCTGCGGGTGTTCTCGAAGATGAAGACCAGGGTGAGGACGGCGATCGCGGCGACGGCCACCCTGCCGGGCGTCATCAGCCCGCCGCCCGCGCCGCCGCTCTTGGAGCCACCCGTGGAGGTGTTGGGGCTCATGGTGTGGACCCTTCCGTCGGAGGTACGTCCGGCCTCCCCCGGCACCAGCATGGGCAGCTGGGCCGGGTTCGCGCGCGGTGGGCGTGTCTCCGGGGTGGGCCGGTGGGCCAAGCGGGTGACGTCAGTCGGTGACGACCGGCAGGTCCAGGACGCCGGTGTCCCCGGGCGCACTGGTCACCGTGACCGGCTTGACGCCCCTGTTCCCGCCGTACGCCCCGTCGCTCGCGGCCACCACGAACTGGAGCCTGTGCCCCTTCTCGTACCGGTGCACGACGCCCGGCAGCGAGACGGTGAACGGCTTGGTCACGTCCGGCACCCGCACCGGCGAGACGAGCCGGTGCACCAGGGTCTTCTTGCCGTCGGGCGCGACGTCGTAGAGCTTGGCGAAGAGGACCAGCTTGTCGGCCGCGTCGCCGGAGTGCTGCACGCGCTCGGTCTTCGGCGAGATCACCTCCAGGGTGGCCCTGGGCGCGCCCACCACGTCCACCGCGTCGGCGAAGGGCTCGGTCGTCCAGTCGAGGTAGGTGCCCCTGGTGTCGCGCGGCGCGGGGTCGGGCAGGCCGATGAGCCCGGCGAGGGAGGATTCGGAGTGGCTCGTGGGGATCAGCCAGTTGCGGTACTCACGGCTGCCGCGCGCCACCTTGGCGCGGTCGTCGACCAGCTTGCCGTCGCCGGAGAGGTACAGCTTGCGGCTCAACGCGGGGACCTTGGCGGCGGTCGCGTAGGTGCTGTCCGGGTCGCCGATCCAGTCGCGGTAGTAGGCGAAGGCGGGCCCGGTGTCGACGCCCTTCTTCTGCTGGAGGTAGCGGTCGAACCAAGCGAGGATGCGCTTGCCGACGTAGGAGGACTCCAAGTTGCCCTTGCTCAGGTCGAGTTCACCGGATGCCGGGTCCTTCATGCCGCCGCTGTGCCCCCAGGACTGCCAGATCATCTTGGCGGTGGTGCCCTGTTTCGTGAGCGTCTTGTACGTGGCCTCGGCCTCGTTGAGGTTGAAGAGGGTGTCGGCCTGGCCCTGCACGAGCAGCGTCGGCGCCTTCACCTTGCTCAGGTACGAGACCGGGGAGACGCTCCGCGCGTACTTCTGGAGGGCCTCGGTCCTGTCGGCCGGGTAGCGTCCCGAGTTGAGCGTGCGGATCGTCTCGCAGGCCCCGGTGGCGAAGTGCAGGCAGTCGAGGCGGTTGATGCGGGAGGGGTCGAGGCTCGGTTCGAGCAGCGGCTGGCCCTCGCCGATGAGGTAGAAGCCGTTCATCCACTGCCACTTGGCGGCGCCCGGCACGCTCCGGTCGGCGGCGTTGTTGGGGTCGAGCGAGTACGCGAGGTCGTTCCAGGTGATCATCGGGACGAGGGCGTCGACGCGGTGGTCCACGGCGGCGGTCGCCATCTGGACGGCCCCGCCGTATGAGCCGCCGAGCATGCCGACGCGCGGGTCGCCCTTGCCGTCGGAGGTCACGTAGTCGACCTCGGTGCCGTCGTCAGCGGACCGCTTCCCACCGAGGAAGTCGAGGAGGCCGGAGGCCGCCCTGCCGTCGATCTCGGGGTCGTCGAGGGTGATGAGGCAGCCAGACCTGCCGAAGCCGAGGCCCGAGTAGACGAGCCCGACGTAGCCGCGCTCGGCGAACGCCTTGCCGACCGCGGCGGTCGACCCGTCGGACTTGCTGCCGCCGAAGCCGTTGGTGGAGAGCACGGCGGGCGCGGGGTGCGCGGCGTCCACGCCCGCGGGCCGGTACAGATCGGCGTCGACCGTGCAGCTCCTGCCGCCCGCCTGCACGGTGAACTTCAGGGCGGTGACGGTGTACTGGCCCGTCGCGCCCGCCGGTGCGGGTGCGGCGACGGCGAGCGGCGCGGCGAGCGCGGCCGCTGCGGCGAGGGTCAGGGCACGGCGACGGGACAAGGAGACCTCCACGCTGAGGGCGGCCGACGACGGGCGGTCACCGGTGGCTACTGACCGGTCAGTACCGGCCGAAGTCATGCTGTGACACGTGTCAGGGGGAGGTCAACGACCGTGACAGCGGTTTCTGTCGGGAGATTCCGTGAAGGGCCGCCCCCGTGGTGAACGGGCGGGCCCTCGGCGCACGTCACACGAGCGCGGGCACGTCGAGCGTCAACGTCCGCGCGTCCGCGTCCAGTTCGCCCGGCACCCCGAACGGCACCGTCAGCGCCCCGTCGCAGTGCCCGAAGCCGAACTCCTCGACCACCGGCACGCCGAGCCCGCCGAGCCGGTCGGCGAAGAGCGCCCGCACCTCGTCGTACGGCTCGCACTCCTTCCAGGAGCCGAGCACGACGCCCGCGACGCCCGCCAGCCAGCGGGCGCGCAGGAGCTGGGTGAGGACGCGGTCCAGGCTGTACGCCTCTTCCCCGATGTCCTCGACGCACAGCAGGCCGCCGCGTGCGGAGGCGCGCGCGTGCGGGGTGCCGAGTTCGGCGGCGAGCAGCGACACGCAGCCGCCGAGCGTGACGCCCCGGGCCCGGCCGCCGACCAGCGCGCGAGCGCCGGGGGACGCGGCCCGGATCACCCGCGCCTCCTGCGGCGCGAACAGCGTCGTACGCAAGTGCTCCTGGGTCCGCGCGTTCTTGAGGAAGTCGAGCACGGCCGTCATGGGCCCGTGCAGCGTGGCGACGCCGAGCCGGTTGGCGAAGGCCTCGTGCAGCGGGGTGATGTCGCTGTAGCCGAGGAACACCTTCGGCCCGTGGCTCCGCGTCGCCGCCCGCATCGCGGACCAGTCGACGAGGTCGACCATCCGCTGGGCCCCGTACCCGCCCCTGGCACAGAACACCGCGGACACCGACGGATCGCACCAGGCCCGCGTCAGGTCCCCGGCACGGGCCGCGTCGGAGCCCGCGAGGTACGCGAACTCTGGGTGCCCGTCCAGGACATGGGGCATGACGACGGGGTCGAGGTCCCAGCCGCGCAGGATGTCGAGGCCCGTCTGGAGCGCGTCCTCGGGGACGGGGCCGCTGGGTGCCACGACGGCGACCCGCGCGCCGGGAACGAGGCGCGCGGGCCGGACGAGCGGTCTCACTTGGCGAGCTCCAGGGTCGGCACGCGCCCCGCCAGGTCGATCCTGAACACCTGCGCGTACAGGGAGAGTTCGGCCTCCAGGGCGCGGATCATGGTGTCGGCGCGACGGAAGCCGTGCCCCTCCCCCTCGAAGGCGATGTAGGCGTGCGGGATGCCGCGCCCCTCGATCCTGGCGAGGAACCGCTCGGACTGTCCGGGCGGGCAGATCACGTCGTCGAGCCCCTGGAGGAGCAGGAACGGCGCGGTGATCCGGTCGGCCTGGGTGACCGGCGAGCGCTCCGCGTACCGCCCCGGCACCTCGTCGAGCGGGCCCACGATGGAGTGCAGGTACTGCGACTCGAAGTCGTGGGTCTCCCCCGAACCGAACGCGGTGAGATCGAGGACGGGGTAGATGATCGTCCCGCAGGCGTAGACGTCGGTGCCGGTCAGCGAGGCCGCCGTGGTCCAGCCGCCCGCGCTGCCGCCGCGGATCGCGAGGCGGTCGCGGTCGGCGGTGCCCTCGTCGGCGAGGGCGAGGGCGACCGCCGCGCAGTCGTCGACGTCGACGATGCCCCACTGCTCGCGCAGCCGGTTGCGGTAGGCGCGCCCGTACCCGGTCGAGCCGCCGTAGTTGACCTCGGCGACGCCGATGCCGCGCGAGGTGAAGTAGGCGATGGCCAGGTCGAGCACGAGCGGCGAGCGGCTGGTGGGCCCGCCGTGCGCCCACACCACGTAGGGCGGCAGTTCGTCGTCGGGGGCGACGTGTCCTGGGTGGTGCGGCGGGTAGACGTGCGCGTGGATCTCGCGTCCGGCGGGGCCCGCGAAAGTGCGGATCCGCGGCTCCGGGTAGTACGTGGGGTCCACCGGGTCGTCGTGGGCGGCGCCGATCACGCGGGCGCGTCCCGTGCCGGTGTCCAGTTCCACCACTTCGTACGCGCTGCGCGGGCTCGCCGCGACGCCGACGACGCGGGAGCCGTGCGCGACGACGGTGGCCGCCCACTCCGTCCAGGGGCCCGCCGCGTCGACGACCTCGCCGGTCTCGGGGTCGAGTATGCCGAGCGCGGTGGCGCCCTTGCCGTGCACGACGGCGATCAGGCCGCTCTCCAGCGGCGCGAACCAGCTCAGGCCGATCATCCAGAGCGGCCCCGCGAACTCCTCCTGGCGCGGACAGAGCGCGTCGGCGCGTGCGCTGTCGTCGGGCGCCGCGCGGTACAGGTTCCACCAGCCGGTGCGGTCGCTGGAGAAGAGCAGCCGCCCGTCCTGCGCCCACTCCACCTGCGCGACGGACTCCTCGGGGCCGCCCGCGAACGTCCGCGCCGCGCCGAAGGTGCCGTCCTGCCGCACCTCGGCGAGCATCAGCTCGGTGCCGTCCCAGGGCATCCGCGGGTGGTCCCAGGCGAGCCAGGCCGCGTGGGAGCCGTCGGGCGAGAGGCGCGGCCCGGTGACGAACCGGTGCCGCCCGTCGGAGAGTTCACGCACCGCGTCCCGGTCGTCGGCCGCCGAGCCGTCGAGCGGCACCGCGGCGATGACGCGGCGCACGTCGGTGGGCGCGGGCCCGGTGAACTCCTCCAGGACGCACCACACTTCGCCCCGCTCCGCGCGCAGCACCGGATCGGCCCAGCGCAGCCCGCCGCCCACGGCGGAGAGCGGGGTGAGGGGGCGCGGTCCGGCGCCGGGCGTGTCGGGTTCGTACGCGTACAGACGCTGGTCGGCGAAGTTCACGAAGACCACGAGCGGGCCATCGGGGAGCTCGGTGCCCGCCCAGGGGCGGCCGCCGTACTCCACGACCCTGCTGCGCACGTTCCACGGCGCGGGCAGCACGGACTGCTCCGTGCCGTCGGGCAGCCGCCGCACGAGGGCCCGCCGTCCCGCCTCGACCGGCCGTGGCTCGGTCCACCACGCCTCGGCGCCGACGAATCCCGCGAACCCCGGCGCGCCGTCATGGGTGGCGGCGAGCTCGGCGTCGATGGGTGACGGCCATGATCCGTACGCCCGGGTCTGCATCATGTCCTTTACTTCCCCCATTTTTCCTAGGCCGTGCGCAGATAGCGGTCGAGGACACGGACGCCGAAGTGCAGCGCGTCGACGGGGACGCGTTCGTCGACTCCGTGGAAGAGCGCCTGGTAGTCGAAGTCCTCCGGTGTCCTCAGCGGCGAGAAGCCGTAGCCGGTGATGCCGAGCCTCGAGAACTGCTTGGCGTCCGTGCCGCCCGACATGCAGTACGGCACGACGTGTCCCTCGGGCGCGAACTCCTCGACGGCCGCGCGCATCTTCGCGTACGTCGGCGAGTCGACCGGCGCCTGCAGCGCCACCTCGCGGTGGTGGAACTCCCAGTCGACGTCAGGGCCCGTGAGCCGGTCAAGCGTGCTGCGGAACTCTTCCTCGCCGCCGGGCAGAAAGCGGCCGTCGACATAGGCCACCGCTTCCCCGGGGACCACATTCACCTTGTAACCCGACTGCAGCATCGTCGGGTTGGCGCTGTTGCGGACGGTCGGCTCGACGAGCGCGGCGGTCGGACCGAGCTTCTCGAGCAGTGCGTCCACGTCGAATCCGGGCGCCTCCGGGTCGGTCTCCAGGCCGTAGAGCGTGGCGAGTTCGACGAGCGAGGCGCGCACGGTCGGGGTGAGCCGCACCGGCCAGCGGTACTCCCCGATGCGGGTGACGGCGGCGGCGAGCCTGCTCACGGCGTTGGCCCGGTTGACCTTCGAGCCGTGGCCCGCGGTGCCGCGCGCGGTGAGCTTGAGCCAGCCGGTGCCGCGCTCGCCCGCCGCGATGGGGTAGATCCGGTTGCCACGCCCGTCGTGGAAGGTGAAGGCCCCCGACTCGCTGATGCCTTCCGTGCAGCCCTCGAAGAGCGCGGCGTGCCGGTCGGCGAGGAAGCCGGAGCCGTCCTCGGCACTGGCCTCCTCGTCGGCGGTGAAGGCGATCACGATGTCGCGCCTGGGCCGCACACCGGCGCGCGCCCACCCCCGTACGACGGAGAGGATCATCGCGTCCATGTTCTTCATGTCGATCGCGCCGCGGCCCCAGACGACGCCGTCGCGGACCTCCCCGGAGAAGGGGTCCACGCTCCAGTCGGCGGCCTCCGCGGGCACCACGTCCAGGTGGCCGTGGACGAGCAGCGCGTCGGCCGACGGGTCGGTGCCCTCGATGCGGGCGACGACGTTGGTGCGTCCCGGGGTGCGCTCCAGGAGGGTGGGGGCCAGGCCGACGTCGGCGAGACGCTCGGCGGCGTACTCGGCGGCGGGCCGTTCGCGGCAGTCGCCGCTGCCCCGGTTGGTGGTGTCGATGCGGATCAGGTCGGAGGTGAACGTCACGACCTCGTCGAGGGCGCGGGCGTCCACCGAGGGGTCGCTGTCCTGCTCCTGGGCCTGCTGCTGGTCAGCCATACTGCTCCTCCACGGCGGCAGAGGCGATCGTGGTAACCGCCTTGAAGGTACGGATCCCCTCGTACATCGTCTCGCTGACGTAGGCGACCTTGCGCTCCCCCGTACGGCGCACACCGGGTACCACGGTCGCCGCCATCGACAGGTGTTCCGCGTCGAACTCGACCTCCACGGTGAACGGCCCTTCGGCGGCCGGTGTCCCGCGTCCGGCGAGCGCGGCCGCCTCCTTCGCCGCCGCCCTGATGTCGGCGGCGGTGCGGGCCGGGGTGCGGCAGACCGCCGCGTACCGCGAGACGTGGTCCTTGACGGCGACCTTCAGCGCGCCGGGCGCGTAGCCGAGCGCGTCCTCGCAGGCCAGGTCGTCGCCGGTGACGAGCACGACGGGCACGCCGTACTCGGCGACGACGCGCGCGTTCAGGAGCCCCTCGCTGGCGCGCACGCCGTTGAGCCACACGCCGGTGATCTGGTTGGCCAGGTAGGTGTGCGCGAGGACGCCCTCCATGCCCGCGCCCGCGTGGTAGCCGATGAACGCGATGCCGTCCACGTCACCGTGCTGCACGCCCTCCACCATGGACAGCGACTTGTGCCGCCCGGTGAGCATCTCGGCCCGTTCGTCCAGCTCTTCGAGGAGCAGATTGCGCATGGTCCAGTGCGCCTCGTTGATGAGCACCTCGTCGACGCCGCCGTCGAAGAAGCCGAGCACGGCGGCGTTGACGTCCGAGGTGAACAGCGACCGGCACCGCTCCCATTGAGCGGTGCCGGGCAGCACGTCGGCCGGCCAGGTCACTCCCGTGGCGCCCTCCATGTCGGCGCTGATGAGGATCTTCATGGCGCCCCACCGTACTCGCCGCCGGATTCCCGGGCCACGGTCAGTTCGCGTGCCGGGCGATCAGGCTCAGCGCATCCATTCCGAGTAGAAGTTGGGGAGGCCGGGCTGGGGGTCGCTGACGCAGGTGGCCTCGTGGTACTGGGGGTTCAGTGCCAGGTCGCTCTGCATCTGGTCGTAGCAGGCCTGCCAGGAGTCGTACGACTCGCCGCCGACGGGCTGCCAGCCGTCGCCGGGCGGGGGGCCCGCGGCGAAGGCGGTGGAGCTGGTCAGCGGGATGGCGATCGCCGCCGCTCCGACGGCGAGACCGATACCGACACGGGTGCGCCAGGACTTCATGGTTGACTCCTTGCTCGTCGGCCCGTTCCGCGCTGGTCACACGCGGAAATGGGGCGAACCGACCGTTCCATCGTGACGCTTCGGGCTCGCCCCTCTCCAGAGACTCAGGGGCACCTCCGAGGCACGAACGGGCACAAAAGGAGTGTCCTGGCGTACGTCTTGAGCAAGCTTGTCCTGAGGCGCCCTCGCGCGCCGACGGCAGACTCGTCCCCCCCCCCTCACGATCATCGGAGTTCACCGTGCGCCGCTTCCTCCCCTCCCGCCGTTCCGCCCTGCGTACGACCGCCGGAATCGGCGCCGTCGTCCTGGGCGCCTCGGCCTGCGGCCCCGGCGACTCCGTGGCCGGTGCGAGCCCCGCGGGCGACGAGGACGCGGCGACCGAGGGACGCCGGATGGGCGCCGAGTGGGAGAGCCACGCGCGCACCTTCATGTCGTGGCCCGCCCTGGAGTCGGTGTGGGAGGACGACCTCCGCTACGTACGCGAGGACATCGCCCGCATCGCCCGTGCCGTCGCGGAGTACGAGTACGTCGTGATGATGGCGAGGCCCGACCAGCTGAAGGCCGCCCAGAAGGCGTGCGGACGCGACGTCGAGGTCATCCCGCTGGCCGTGGACGACCTGTGGGCCCGCGACACCGTGCCGGTGTTCGTGGAGGACGACGGCAAGGTCACCGGCATCGACTTCAACTTCAACGGGTGGGGCGACAAGCAGGAGCACGGCAACGACGGCCAGGTGGGCCGCAAGCTCCTGGCCGAGTACGACATCCCCCGCAAGAAGGCCCCGCTGGTCGCCGAGGGCGGCTCGTTCGAGACCGACGGCGAGGGCACGCTCCTGATCACCGAGAGCTCGATCGTCAACGACAACCGCAACCGCGGCAAGAGCCGGGACCAGATCGAGGACGAGCTCAAGCGGACGCTCGGGATCAAGAAGGTCATCTGGCTGGCCGGTGTGCGCGGGCAGGACATCACCGACGCGCACGTGGACAGCCTCGTACGCTTCACCGCGCCCGGCGTGGTGCTCCTGGACCGGGCGCACCCCGACACGCCCGCCGACTCCTGGTCGCGCGCCGCCGACCAGGCGAAGTCCGTGCTGAGCAAGGCGACCGACGCCAAGGGCAGGCCCTTCGAGATCATCGACCTGCCGCAGCCCGACCTGTACGAGATCACCGGCGAGGGCGACGACTTCGTGTCGACGTACGCCAACTTCTACGTCGCCAACGGCTCGGTGTTCCTCCCCGAGTTCGGCGACCGCAAGGCCGACAAGCGGGCGAAGAGCATGCTCCAGGAGCACTTCCCCAAGCGCGACGTGGTGCAGATCAACATCGACACCATCGCCTCCGGTGGCGGCGGCATCCACTGCTCCACGCACGACGAGCCGGGCAAGCCGGTCGACTGAGCAGAACGTTCCGCGTCATCGCTGGGGCGCGCGGCGTCAGCCGAGGCGAGCGCCGTAGACGTGGTCGACGGTCATCACCATGAGCACCCTGCGGTCGGCCACCATGACCGACCGGTACTCGTCCCAGTCCGGGTGCTCACCGGCGGCGCGGCGGTAGTAGTCCACCAGTGCGTCGACCTCGGCGCCGTGCGGGTCCCGAGAAGGTCCCGTCAGGGTGGCGACGCCCTCGGCGGTGGCCCACTCCTTGCCGCCGGGCCCCGTCACCTCCAGCGTGGCCCGGGGGTCCCTGCGCAGGTTCGCGGTCTTGGCCCGCCCCTCGGTCATCGAGACGTAGAGGACGCCCGCCTCCTCGTCGTAGAAGGGCGTGACGGGCGAGAGCTGCGGGCGGCCGTCGGACTTGATCGTGGCGAGCACGCCGAGCCTGCTCCCGGCGAGGAGGGCGCGCGGGCTGAAGGGTGTCGAGGTCATGGTCACTTCCCTGAGTGCGTGCGGATCCCTGAGTGCTTACGGAACTGTTCGATCAGCGCCGGATAGCCGCTGCCACCGTGCCCTTCGGCCACCGCCCGGTCGGCAAGGGCCTTGATGAACCTGGGGAGTTCGGCGTTCACTCCGAGGAACTCGCTCTCGTGGATGAGGTGTTCCATCGTGGCCAGATGGGTGTCGATGGCGGCGTCGTCGGCGGGGTACGCGCCGTCGTCGATCTGTCGCGCGTAGCCGGGCAACCAGTCGGCGACGGTTCCTATTCCCTGCGTGATGAAGGGGGCGAACGTCGTGGCGTCCACCCCTGCCGTGCCGAGCAGCGCGGCACCTTGCAGGAAGCCGTTGAGGATGCTCCACATCATGACGAGGCCCGCCGCGTCGTACAGGGAGGCGAGGCCGTGGTCGGCGCCGAGGAACGTCGTTCCCGCGCCGAGGGAGCCGAGGGCGGTCGCGTGCGGGTCGAAGGCCGACTTCGGCCCGCTCAGCAGGACGACGGCGTCCGCCGTGCCGATCGCGGCGGGTCCGGCCATGATCGCGCCGTCGAGGTAGTCGGCGCCCAGGTCACCGGCCCACGCGCCGCTGTCGCGGGCCTGGCTGGAGGTGCCCGAGGTCAGGTTCACCAGGGTGCGTCCCCGCAGGGCCGTGTCGTCGAGCGGGTCGAGGAGCGCGTGCACGGCGTCGTAGTCCGAGACGCAGACGACCACGAGCGGACTGGCCGCGACCGCTTCGGCGACCGATCCCGCGCTCTTCGCGCCGTCGGCGACGAGCCGTTCGGTCTTCGCCGTCGTCCGGTTCCATACGGTCGTGGGGTGTCCCGCGCGCAGGAACGCCCCGGCGAGTGCCTGGCCCATGAGGCCCAGGCCGATGACGGTCACCGGGGTCTGCTCGGTCTCGTGGTTCCGCATCATGCGCCCTTTCGTAGAGGGGTTGTCGGGCATGGCAGAATCGTCAACCTTCATACCGGTGTGAAGGTCAAGGGGGATGTGGCGTGCTGATCGGAGAACTGAGCAGACGGACCGGAGTGCACGCGCACCAACTGCGGTACTACGAGGCCCAGGGCCTGCTCACACCCGACCGGGGCAGCAACGGCTACCGCGACTACGGCGACGACGCCGTGCTGACCGTGCGGCAGATCAGGAGCCTGCTCGAAGCCGGTCTCTCGACGCAGGAGATCGCGTACATGCTGCCCTGCGCCGTGGGTTCGGGCCCGGACTTCTACTTCTGCCCCGACCTGCTCGACGTGCTCCGGGGGCGCCTGCGCGGGCTCGACGACACCATCGACACGCTGACCCGCTCGCGCGACGTCCTCCACGACTTCATCGAAGCGACCGAGCGGCGGGCGGCCTAGCTTCTCAGGGGTCATGGCCAGATCCTTGCGGACCATGTCCATCCGGCCGGTCGTCGCTGCGCGGGAGCCCCGCGCAGGATCGGGGGCATGAAGATTCTCTGGGTATTCGCCCATCCCGAACAGTGCTCCCTGAACGGCTCCCTGATGGCCGAGGGCCTGCGCACGCTGACCGGCCTCGGGCACGAGCACCGCGTCAGCGACCTGTACGCCATGGGCTGGAAGCCCGTCGTGGACGGCGAGGACTTCGGGGACGGCGCGCACGAGCGGCTCTTCGTGGGACGGGAACAGGAACGCGCCTACCGGGAAAGGCAGTTGAGCCGGGACATTCGCGCCGAACAGGAGAAGATCGCCTGGGCGGACACACTCGTCTTCCAGTTCCCGCTCTGGTGGTTCGGGCCGCCCGCGATCCTCAAGGGCTGGTTCGACCGCGTCCTGGTCCAGGGCTTCGGATTCGGCGTCGAGGGGCCGGACGGGCGGACCCTGCGGTACGGCGACGGGGGCCTCGCGGGCAAGCGCGCACTGATCGTCACCTCGGTCGGCGCCCGGGAGTCGGGCTTCGGCCCGCGCGGCATCCACGGGTCGATGGAGGAGGTGCTGTTCCCGCTGCTGCACGGCACGTTCTGGTACACCGGCATGGCCGCGCTCCCGCCGTTCGTGGTGTACGGCGCCGACCGGCTCACGGAGGCGGGCTTCTCGCGCACCACGGCGGCCCTGCGTGAACGCCTGCGCACCCTGGACACCACGGAGCCGCTGCCCTTTCGGCACGAGAACGGCGGGGAGTACGACGAGCATCTGGTGCTGCGCCCTGACATCGCGCCGGATCTCACGGGAGTCGCGGCGCACCGCGCGCGGGACGGCGAGATCCCGCCGGGCCCGCGCGAGCACGAGCGGGCGGGCGCCCTCGCGGGCTCACGTACGCGCTGAGTCCGAGGGGTCGCCCCCGGTGCGGAAACTCAAGGTCCGGTAGACCTGCACGCCCCCTCCCCCGCCACCGACCCCCGCGACCTCCTCGCACGCCTGGGCCGCCGCCGTGACGCGGCGCGTGTACGAGGGGTCCGTGGCGTCGAGCAGTACGCCCAGTGTCGTACCGCTGTGTCCGACGGCGACGCCCAGGCCGCCGACCTCGCGACAGATCGCCCGCATCGGCTCCAACGCGCGCTTGTGCCTGAGGCGTTGGTTCAGCAGCGCACTGCGGGTCGCGACCCTGCCGACCTCCGCGAGGTCGTGCGTGCGCACCGCGTCGGTGAGCCGTCCGAGCAGGTCGGCGTAGGCGCGCCGGTCGGCGGGCGTGAACGGTTTGGGGATGCGGTTGAAGTCCACGGTGTCGACCGAGCCACCCTCGTCGATGCCGACCACGGCCATGGCGGGCAGCGAGCCGAGGACTGCGCGGAGGCGCACGGTGCGGTGGTGGAAGGCGACGATCGCGGGGTAGAGCACGCCGTCGGTGGGTTCGATCCTGGAGAGCAGGCGCTCGATCCTGGCGGGCGGCATGGGAACGCCGAGGGCCCTGCCGACCGCCCGCGCGGTGGCGACGAGGTCGGCGGAGGAGCTGGCGAGCCCCTTGCCCTCGGGAATCACGCTGCTCACCGTGAGCACGCCGCCCCCTACCGGCCGCGCGCCCACCGGTGCCGCCTCCGCGATCATCCGGGCGAGCCCGAGCGCCTTGGTCTTGTGGTGCGGGCGGACCTCGATATCGCCGGACGCGGAGCCGGATCTGAAGGTCGCCATGGTCCAGCGGGCGACCGGCAGGGTCACGAGGAAGTCCCCGTCCCGCTCGGGCAGTTGCCCCTGGAGCAGTTCGCCGAAGGTGCCGAACGCGGTGCCCACTCCCGTTCGTACGGGGCCTCGGTCCGATCGGCGGGGCCGGGCCGGGGCCTCCTGGTACAGCGTCACGCGATTCCTCCCTCGTACGGCGATGCGCCGACCCTACACGGTCTTGACAATCATTTTCATCTAGTGTGATGCTCTCGGCGTCCCGGGGAGCGGCACACGCAGCGACGCCCTCCCCCAGGCACCTCCTGCCCTCACCACGTCCCTCTGGGGGATCTCCGTCATGCACGCGCACATCGCCGAAGCGGTGAAGAAGCCCGACCTCATATCCCTCGCGCCGGACCTGGCCTGCCTCCGCTTCGAGACCATGAAGATCTACTCGGCCCTCGGCGCCGTCCGGCAACTGCTCGAATCGGGCGCCGTCGAACCGGGCGACACCCTCGTCGACAGCTCCAGCGGCATCTACGCGCAGGCCCTCGCCCTGGCCTGCCACCGCTACGGAATGAAGTGCCACATCGTGGGCTCCACGACCGTGGACCGCTCCACCCGCGTCCAGTTGGAGATACTCGGCGCCACCCTCGAACAGGTCCCGCCGTCCCGGAACCTCCGCCTCGACCAGGAGCTGAGGGTGCGCAGGATCGCCGAGATCCTGGCCGACAACCCCTCGTACCACTGGATGCGGCAGTACCACGACGACATCCACTACACCGGCTACCGCGAGGTCGCCGACGCCATCGACCAGGACCTGCCCACCGGGCCGCTGGCACTGGTCGGCGGCGTGGGCTCGGGTGCGTCGACCGGCGCCCTCGCCACCTATCTGCGCGCGGCGGGCCGCGATGTCTCGCTCGTCGGCGTGCAGCCCTTCGGCAGCGTCACCTTCGGCTCCGAGCACGTCGCCGACCCGGACATGATCATCGCCGGGATCGGCAGCGCCATCGAGTTCCGCAACGTGCGGCACGAGCTGTACGACCGGGTGCACTGGGTCAACTTCGAGTGCGCCCTGTCCGGCGCGGTCGCGCTCCTGCGCACCAGCGGCATCTTCGCCGGGCTCTCGGCGGGCGCCGCCTACCTCGGCGCGCTGTGGGAGCGGCGCGGGGACGACTCGCGCACCTACGTCTTCATCGCGGCCGACACCGGTCACCGCTACGTCGAGAGCGCCTACGCCCGGCACGAACAGGCCCTGGACATCGACACGTTGAAGCCGCACGAGATCACCTCGCTCGACCAGCTGCGCCACCCCTGGTCCACCGCGCCGTGGCCCGCCACCGCCTCCTGACCCGCCGACCCGCCCCTCAAGACAGCACAGAGACCACAGAGAGCACCCACATGCCGCACTCCCCACCCCGGACCGTCGCCGAACTCACCGACGCCGTCCTCGCGGGCGCCCACGGCCCCGACCCCAGGGACCTGACGGTCACCAGCGCCTTCTGGCTGTACCACACGACCCGGCTGGCAGGCGGCGACGTCACGTACCACAACCACTACCTGCTGCTCCGCGTCGGCGACGCGTTCGGCGCCTGCTCCTTCGAGGCCGGTGAACTCTCCCCGGAGTTCTGCGAGAACGCCTCGGGGCATTCCCTGGACAAGCTCCTGCGTCATGAGTGCGCGCCCGTGCGGACCGCCGCGCTCGACGCCTACCTGGCCCGGGTCCGGCCGCACCGCGACGCCGACGACGCCGAGCGCGTGCTCCTGCCCACCGGTACGCCCGAGGTCAGGGCCGAGGCCCGGGACGCCGCGATCGCCGGTCTCCTCGACATCGCGCCCGGCGCGCGGGTCGCCCTGATCGGCGTCGTCAACCCCTTGGTCGCCGCGATACGGGAGCGGGGCGGCGTCTGCCTGCCCTGCGATCTGAACCTGCGCACGACCGCGTGGGGCGAGCCCGTCAGCGACGACATGACCGAGGTCATCGCGAGCGCCGACGCGGTGGTCGCCACCGGCATGACGCTCAGCAACGGCACCTTCGACCTGATCCTCGCGCACTGCGTCGAGCACGAGGTGCCGCTGGTCGTCTACGCCCAGAGCGGCAGCGCGGTGGCCCGCGCCTTCCTCGGCGCGGGCGTCACCGGACTCAACGCGGAACCGTTCACGTTCTCCCAGTTCAGCGCCGACCCCACGCCCATGTACCGGTACCGCGCCGACCTCGCCTCGAACGGAGCGGGTGCGTGAGCGTCGACGCCGTCAAGAACCCCGCGGGAAACGAAGCCGACGAGCCCCTGCCCGGCGATCTGCGCATGGCACGGACGCTGTGGCCCGTGCTCCTCGCCTCCGCCGTGGGCCTGCTGCCCTTCACCGTCTTCAGTACGTATCTGGTGCCCATCGCCGACGAGGCGGGCAGCGGCGTCGCCGCGATGGGCGGACTGCGCGGACTCGGCGGTCTGGCCGCCCTGTTGGTGGGTACCGCGCTCGCGCCGCTGATCGACCGGGTGCCCAGGCGGTGGGCGGTGGCGGGCGGACTCGCCGCGCTCGGGCTCTCCTCGGCGCTCGGCGCGAGCGGCGACTTCCTGCTGCTCGCCGTGTTCTGTCTGCTCGTCGGCGCCAGTACGTCCGTCCTGAACCCGGCGCTCACCGCCGCGGCCGCCGACCGCTTCGGCACCGGCAGGGCGGCGGGCCGTGCGGCGACCCTGGTGACCGCCACCCAGTCGATGACGGCGATGCTCGCGGCCCCGGTGATCGCGCTGCCCGCGCTGATCTGGGGCTGGCGGGGCGACCTGTTCGCGGTGACCGTGCTCTCGCTGCTGCTCGCGGTGGTGTTCGTGCTGCGCCGCGAGGACACCTCGGTCGCGGACGAGACCGCTTCCGGCGGTCAACGCCTGGGCTACATAGCCTCGTTCAGGGCTCTCGGCGCCGTGCGCGGCGTCGTACCGCTGCTCCTGATCGCGCTCCTGCGCACCGCCGTGTTCATGGGATACCTGTCGTATCTCGCGGCGTTCTACGAGGAGCGGTTCGACCTGGACGCCGGGCTCTTCGCGTTCGTCTGGACGCTGAGCGGCGCGTCGTTCTTCGTCAGCAACCTCCTCACCGGGCGGCTCACCAACGCGGCCGAGCCGCGCCTCGGCACCGAACGGCTGCTGTTCATCGGCCTGTTGGCGGCGCTCGTGTCCGTCGTGGGCTTCTACTTCACGCACTGGCTGCCGCTCGCCCTCGCGCTGACCTCGCTGCACGCGGCGAGCCACGCCGTCGTCGCGGCCTGCGCGGTGAGCCTGGTCGTACGGCGCTGCGGGCCTGGGCTGCGCGGTGCGGCGCTGGGCATCAACGCCGCGGGGATGAGCCTCGGCGTCTTCGTCGGCGCCGCGCTCGGCGGCGCGGGCCTCGGGCTCGCCGGATATCCGGGGGTCGCCGCGGTGTTCGGGGCGCTCGTCGTCGCCGCCGTCGGAGCGGCCGTGCTCGTGCTGCGCGCCGGTCCCGCCCGCAAGGAGGCGGAGGCCGCGTGAGCACGACCGTCGAAGCGCCCGCCCGGTCCGTCCCGCGCGTCGGACCTTCCGGCGTACGGGGCCGGCTGGCCTCCCCCGGGGCGCTCCTGCTGACCTGTGTCCTTCTCTTCCTGCTCCTGGCCGTCTCCGTCGTGGTGGCGATCGGGCTCGGTGCCGCGGTGGTCACCCCCGGCGAGACCGCCCGCTATCTGTGGGCCGCGCTCACCGGCGGCCGGATCGGCGCCGACGAGAGCACGACGTACCAGATCATCTGGCAGATCCGGACGCCGCGCGTACTCCTGGCCGCGCTTGTCGGGGCCGGTCTGAGCGCCGTCGGCGTGGCCATCCAGGCGATGGTCCGCAACGCGCTCGCCGACCCCTTCGTCCTCGGTGTCTCGTCGGGCGCGTCGGTGGGCGCCGTCGCGGTGACCGTCACCGGAGGGCTCGCCGCGCTCGGCGTGTACGCCGTGTCCGCGGGTGCCTTCGCCGGTGCGCTCGTCGCCTCCTTCCTCGTGTACGCCGCCTCGGCCAGCAGGGGCGCCCTCTCACCGCTGCGCCTGGTGCTCACGGGGGTCGCCCTGTCCCTCGGCTTCCAGGCCGTGATGAGCGTGATCATCTACTTCGCGCCCGACAGCGAGGCGACCGGCATGGTCCTGTACTGGACGATGGGCGGCTTCGGCGCTGCCAGTTGGGGCGCGCTGCCCGTCGTGTCCGCGGTGGTCCTGCTCGGGCTCGCCGTGCTGTACCGCCACGCCCGCTCCCTGGACGTCCTCTCGCTCGGCGACGAGACCGCCGCGAGCCTCGGTGTCAGCCCCGACCGGCAGCGCACGTCGCTGCTCGTCCTGGTGTCGCTGATCACCGGCGTGATGGTCGCCGTCAGCGGCGCCATCAGCTTCGTGGGGCTCGTCATGCCGCACCTGGTGCGGATGGTGGTCGGCACCACGCACGCGCGGGTGCTTGCCGTCGCGCCGCTGGTCGGCGCGGTGTTCATGGTCTGGGTCGATCTGCTGTCCCGGACGGTGGTCGCGCCGCGTGAACTGCCGCTCGGCGTCATCACCGCTCTCGTCGGGGTGCCGGTGTTCATCACGCTCATGCGCCGCAAGGGCCATGTCTTCGGGGGGCGTTGAGATGGACCTGCGCATCGAAGGGCTCGGTGTCGACATCGACGGGATGAGCCTGGTGCACGACCTCTCTCTCGACGTGCGCTGCGGCGAGGTGGTGGGCCTCGTAGGACCGAACGGCAGCGGCAAGTCCACAGCGCTGCGCTGCGTGTACCGCGCGCTGCGCCAGGACCGGGGCACCGTCCGGGTCGGTGACGACGACATCAGCCGTCTGCCGATGCGCCGCAGCGCGCAGTTCGTCGCCGCCATGACGCAGGACGGCGCCGTCGACCTGGACTTCACCGTCGAGGAGGTCGTCGCGCTCGGCCGTGCGCCGCACCAGCGGGGCAACCAGGCACTCGGCGAGCGTGAACGGGCCCTGTGCGTCCGGGCGATGGAGCGGCTCGGCATCCACCACCTGGCGGGGCGCGGCGTCCTCACCCTGTCCGGCGGGGAGCGCCAGCGCGTGCTGCTGGCCCGTGCGCTCGTCCAGGAGCCAAAGATCCTGGTGCTCGACGAGCCGACCAACCACCTCGACGTGCGCCACCAGGTCGAGGTCCTCTCCCACCTGCGCGGCGCGGCGCCCACCGTCCTGGTCGTGCTGCACGACCTGAACCTCGCGGCGGCCGCCTGCGACCGGCTCGGCGTGCTGTCACAGGGACGCCTCGTCGCGTCGGGGACGCCCGCGCAGGTCCTCACGGAGGAGCTGGTGGCCGAGGTGTTCGGCGTCCGGGCCACCGTCGTGCCGCATCCGCTGACGGGCGACCCGCAGCTTCTGTACTCCCTGCACTCCACCCCCTGAAAGGCACCGACTCCCATGCACCACACCCGATCCATCGCCCTGGGCTCCGCGCTCGCGGCCACCCTGGTCCTCAGCGGCTGCGGCGCCGACGTCGCGTCCGACGCCGACGCCGAGGGCTCGAAGACGACCACCGTGCAGCGCTGCGGCGAGGACGTCGCGTACAAGGTCCCTCAGCGCGCGGTGGCGTACGAGGGCGGCAGCGCCGACAAGCTGTTCAGCCTGGGCCTGACCGAGCACGTGCACGGATACGTGATGCCGCCCGCCAACCCGCCCGTGAGCGAGTCCCCCTGGGCGTCCGAGTACGCCAAGGTGAAGATGCTCGGCGACGACCTGCTCAACAAGGAACTCGTCGTCCAGGCCAAGTCCGACTTCGTCGTCGCGGGCTGGAACTCCGGCTTCAGCGACCAGCGCGGCATCACCCCGAAGATCCTGGACAAGCTCGGCATCCAGAGCTTCCTGCACACGGAGAGCTGCTTCAACTACCCGGGGTTCCCGCAGAAGGTCACCCCGTTCAACGCGCTCTACAGCGATCTGGAGCGGCTCGGGAAGATCTTCCAGGTCGAGAAGAGGGCGGACCGGGTCGTCGGCGACCTGAAGAAGCGCGTGGCGGCGGTGGCGGCGAAGGCGCCCAAGGGCGGCAGTCCCGTGCCGGTCTTCCTCTACGACTCCGGCACGGACAAGCCGTTCACGGCGGGCAGCCAGGTGCCGCCCAACGACATCATCAAGACGGCGGGGGGCAGGAACGTCTTCGACGGCCTCGACGAGCGCTGGACGCAGGTGAGTTGGGAGTCCGTGACCAAGGCCGAGCCCGAGGTCGTCATCATCTTCGACTACGGCGACAAGCCCGCGAAGGAGAAGATCGAGTTCCTGAAGAACTCCCCGCACACCAAGGAGCTGCCCGCCGTCAGGAAGAACAACTTCTTCGTCCTCGACTACAACGAGGGCATCAGCGGGCCGCGCGACATCGACGGCCTGGAGAAGTTCGGGAAGTACCTCCGAGAGCTCAAGGGCTGAGCTAGCCCGCGAAGGCGACGCCCGGCATGCCGCGGCCCGCGTCCGGCACGACCAGGACCGAGCCCGACAAGGGGTGCGGGCGGTCGAGCCCGGTGCGGGCCGTGGTGACGTAGAGGTCCCGCAGGTCCCGGCCGCCGAAGGCGCAGGCGGTGGGGCGGCGCACCGGAAGCGCGACGGCGTGGTCGAGCCGGCCGTCCGGGGCGTACGCGCGGACCTCGGCGCCGTCCCACAGCGCCACCCAGACGCGCCCCTCGGCGTCGACCGTGAGCCCGTCGGGGAAGCCCTCACCCTCCTCGATGGACGCGAACGGGCGGCGGTTCAGGGAGCGTTGGGAGTCAGGGTCGTAGTCGAAGACGTCGACGCGGCGGGTGGGGCTGTCGACGTAGTACATGAGCCGTCCGTCCGGGCTCCAGCCCGTGCCGTTGCTGACGGTGACCTCGCCGGGCTGTGCGGTGACGGTGCCGTCGGGGGCGACCCGGGCGAGGCCGCCGCCGCCCGGCGCCTCGTCGTAGCGCATCGTGCCCGCCCAGAGCGCGCCGTCGGGGGCGACCGCCGCGTCGTTGCCGCGCCTGCCGGGCACCGGGTCGCGCACCAGCCAGTCGAAGGACGCCCCTCCGGGGCCGTACAGGCCGACGCCGTCCCTGAGGTTGACCACCAGGCCGCCGCCCGCGCGCGGCTTGGCCGCGCCGACGTGCTGCTCCGTGGCCATGACCGTGCGCCTGCCGGTCGCGGGGGCATACGTGTGGACGCGGGAGGCGAGGATGTCGACCCAGACGAGGTGTCCGGCGGCGGGGTCCCAGGTGGGGCCCTCACCGAGCACGGCCTGCTCGCGCACCGCCACCTCGTACGCGCGGCCCATCACGCGCCCCGGTGGCCGAGGCGGACGGACAGGTCGGCGGCGCCCTTGACGGCGAGTCCGGCCAGTTCGCCCTCGCGCTCCTCGCTCCAGCGGATCATCGGTACGGAGATGGAGAGCGCCGCGACGACCCGGCCCGAGCGGTCCCGCACCGGCGCGGCCACACAGCTCACGTCCGGGTTGGACTCCTGGTGCTCGACCGCGACGCCGCGCTCCCTGATTCCGGTGAGCGCGGCGAGCAGCTCCGCCGGATCGGTGATGCTGGCCGGGGTCATCGCGGTGAACTCCCTTCCGCGCAGGCGCGATTCGAGCTGATCACCGGGGAGCGAGGCGAGCAGCATCTTGCCGACGGACGTGCAGTGCGCGGGCAGCCTGCGGCCCGCCGCGGAGACCATGCGCACGGCGTGCGTGGAGTCGACCTTGGCGATGTAGATGACGTCGGTGTCCTCCAGGACGGCGACGTGCACGGTCTCGTCGCAGGTCTCGGCGACCTCGCGGGCCACCTGCTGCCCCTCGGCCGCGAGGTCGAGCTGCTCCGCGTACCGGCTGCCGAGCTGGTAGGTGCGCACGCCCAGGCGGTAGCGGCCCGGCTGGTCGGGGATCTGGACGAGGTAGGAGCGGGCGGCCAGGGTGGTGAGCAGCTCGTGCACCGTGGTGCGCGGCAGCTGGAGCTTGCGGGTGACCTCGGGCGCGGAGAGCGTTCCCTCGCCCTCCAGGAACAGTTCGAGTATGTCCAGCGACCTGGTCACCGCGGGCACCAGTCGTCCCATGAGTTCGGCCTCTCCCACCCTGCGCGTCCGGAATACCGGCCGCTGATCGGTATGACGAACACAGGGTAGGCACGCGGCAGTTCGCGGCGCAATGGCCGTCGACGGTCCCTCCGGGCCGTTGTGCGCGACCCATTGACACCTTCCTGCCGCCGTGAATACCGTCACGCCACCATTTCGAACGTGTGACGAAATACCGAACAAGTCAAGGGACAACTGCCTTGCGCATTACGGGAATCAGCACGCACGTGGTCGGCACGCCCTGGCGCAATCTCACCTACGTCCAGGTGCACACCGACGAGGGTCTGACCGGTGTCGGCGAGACCCGCATGCTCGGCCGCACCGACGCGCTCATCGGCTACCTCCGCGAGGCGGAGGCCCACCACATCGCCGGATCCGATCCGTTCGCGATCGAGGATCTCGTGCGCAGGATGAAGTACGGCGACTACGGCAGGGCGGGCGAGATCGTCATGTCCGGCATCGCCGTGGTCGAGATGGCCTGCTGGGACATCAAGGGCAAGGCGCTCGGGGTGCCCGTGTGGCAGCTGCTCGGCGGCAAGGTCACCGACCGCGTGAAGGCGTACGCGAACGGCTGGTACACCACGGAGCGCACCCCCGAGGCGTACCACGAGGCCGCCCGCGGGGTCATGGAGCGCGGCTACCGGGCGCTGAAGATCGACCCCTTCGGGACGGGCCACTACGAGCTCGACCACGAACGGACCCGGTACGCCGTGTCGTTGATCGAGGCGGTGCGCGACGCGATCGGGCCCGACGCCGAGCTGATGCTGGAGATGCACGGCAGGTTCTCGCCCGCCACGGCGATCCGGCTCGCCCGCGACCTCGCGCCGTTCCGGCCCGCGTGGCTGGAGGAGCCGGTGCCGCCGGAGAACCTCAAGGCCCTGGAGAAGGTCGCGGCGCGGGTGGACATGCCGGTGGCGACGGGCGAGCGGATCCACGACCGGATCGAGTTCCGCGAACTGTTCGAGAGCCAGGCGGCCGACATCATCCAGCCCGACGTGGGCCACATCGGCGGCATCTGGGAGACCCGCAAGCTCGCGGCCACCGCCGAGACGCACTACCTGCTCGTCGCCCCGCACAACGTCGGCGGCCCGGTCCTGACCGCCGCCTCCCTCCACGTCGGCTTCACCGCACCGAACTTCAAGATCCTGGAGCACTTCAACGACTTCGCGGACGCCGACATCAAGAAGGTCGTCAAGGGCGCCCCCCGGGTCGACCCGGAGACGGGCTGCTTCGAGCTGTCGCACGCGCCAGGACTCGGCGTCGAGCTCGACGTCGACGCGGCGGCGGAGTTCCCGCAGCAGCAGGCGCGGTTCGACCTGTGGGCCGAGGGCTGGGAGAAGCGGGCGCCGGGCGGGGCGGCGGACGGGGGCGGGGAGTGAGCAGCCGCGCGATCGTCGTCGAGCGGCCGGGTGAACACCGGCTGGTCGACAGGGACATCCCCGCCCCGGGCCCCGGAGAGGTCCTCGTCCGGGTGGCCGCCGCGGGCATCTGCATGAGCGACCGCGAGGTGTACGACGGGCATCGCGACGCGGCGTACGTGCGCTACCCCGTGATCCCCGGCCACGAGTGGTCCGGGACCGTCGCGGCGGTCGGCGCGGGCGTCGATCCCGGGCTGCTCGGGCGCGGGATCGTCGCCGAGGGGTTCCGGGCGTGCGGTGTCTGCGAGCGGTGCCGGTGCGGGGAGACGAGCCTGTGCACCGGCGGGTACGCGGAGACCGGCTTCACCGAACCCGGCGCCTTCGCCGACCATCTGACCGTGCCCGCACGGCTGTTGCACCTCCTGCGCGACGACGCGGACCTGCGGGCCGCCGCCCTTCTGGAACCGGCCGCGGTCGTCGCGGCGGCGGTCCGGGCGGGGCGGCCGCGGGCCGGTGAGCGGATCGCCGTGGTCGGCGCGGGGACGCTCGGGCTGCTCGCGGTGCAGTTGCTCGCGGCCTACGGCCCCGGTGAGCTGGTGGTGGTCGATCCGCGCGGGGCGCGGGGTGCGCGGGCGCGGGAGTTCGGGGCGACCTCGGCGCTCTCCCCCGGCGAGGCCGAGTCCGCGCGGGGGGCCTTCGACCTCGTCGTGGAGACCGCGGGGGCGCCGACCACTGCCGCGTCGTCGTGTCTGCTCGCGCGCAGGGGCGGGCGGGTCGTGCTCACCGGGATGTTCACGGAGGAGGCCGTGGGGATCGATCCCGTGCATCTTTCTCTTAGTCAGCTGGAGGTGCGGTCCGTGTTCGGGGCGGCGTCCGCGGACTGGGCGGATGCGGTGCGGGCGTTCGGGGTGGGGCTCATCGATCCCGCGTCGCTGATCACGCATGAGTTTCCTCTGGAGCGGTTCGGGGAGGCGGTGGCTCTTGTCGGTGGGGGTGATCCCGCGACCGGGAAGGTGCTTTTGCGCCCTTGAACCGTGGGGTGCGGGCCGGTGGTGGCTGGTCGCGCAGTTCCCCGCACCCCCAAGCACCGCCCCCGCCGCGACCGCGCCTCCCGCGTCCCTCACTCACCCCTGCCCAATGAACCGAACGCAGTCCGACATCTCGAACAGAGGAGTGCCGTGCCCCCGCCCCCGACCGTCCGACGCCCCGGCGTCGCAGCCCTGACCCGTATCGGGCATCCCGTGCCCGCCATCGACCCCACCGACGCCTCGCCCCACGCTTTTCCCGACGGCGGCACCTGGCGCACCGAGATCCCCTCGGTGGAGGGGCCCGAAGCGCTCGGCGTCGTGCTCAAGGAGAGTGCGCGCCTCGACGTGCCCGTGCACCGGATCAGTCAGGGCAGCGGTGTCTGGATGCTCACCGATGCCGAGATCACCGAGATGGTGGAGTCCTGCGCCGAGCGGGACATCGAGCTCTGTCTGTTCACCGGGCCGCGCGGCACCTGGGACATCGGGGGCTCGACCCGCACCGAATCCGGTGGTGGCGGGCTCCGTGCCCGGGGCCACGACGCGCTCGCCGGGTGTGTCGAAGACGCCCTGCGCGCCGCCGAGTTGGGCGTGCGGTGCCTGCTCGTCGCCGATGAGGGCGTGCTGTGGACCCTGCACAGGATGCGCGCCGCGGGCGTACTGCCCGCCGACACCACGTTCAAGCTGTCCGCCCTGACGGGGCCGGTCAATCCCGCCTCGTACGCGGTGTACGAGCGGCTCGGCGCCGACTCCCTGAACGTGCCGTCCGATCTGACGTCGGATCACCTCACCGAGATCCGCCGGGTCAGCAGCGCCCCCATGGACCTGTACGTCGAGGCGCCCGACGACCTCGGCGGCTACGTCCGGATGTACGAGGTCGCCGAGCTGATCCGGCGCGGCGCACCGCTCTATGTGAAGTTCGGCCTCAGCAAGTCGCCCGGCATCTATCCCTACGGTGCCCACCTGCGCGAGCACACCCTCGCCACCGCCCGCGAGCGCGTGCGCCGCGGCCGCCTCGTCCTCGATCTGCTCGCCCGGCACGGCGCGGACGGCGGCATGTCGCCGCTCGGCTCGCGGAGCCCCGGCGAGCTGCCCCGATTCCCCACCCCGGAAGGGGACTGACCCATGCGCACCCGCACGCTCGCCCTCACCGCGACCGCCGCGGTACTCACCCTGTCGCTCACCGCCTGCGGCCAGGAGGCCAAGGGCGGCAGCCGCTACCGCCCCGCCGACGGCAAGGGCGGCACCATCGGACTCGCGATGCCCACCAAGGCGTCCGAGCGGTGGATAGCCGACGGCAGGAACATGGCGTCGCAGTTCAAGAAGGCCGGTTACGCGACCGACCTCCAGTACGGCGACGACAAGGTGGAGAACCAGGTCGCCCAGCTCGAAAACATGATCACCAAGGGGCACCGGCTCCTGGTGGTCGCCGCGATCGACGGCTCCGCGCTCACCGACGTGCTGCGGCGCGCGCACGACGCGGGCATCCCCGTGATCTCGTACGACCGTCTCGTCCTCGGCACCAAGAACGTCGACTACTACGCGTCGTTCGACAACGAGCGCGTGGGAAGGCTCCAAGGCCAGTACCTCGTCGACAAGTTGAAGCTCGGCAAGCCGGACGAGGACTCCGGGGACTCCTACTCCGTCGAGCTGTTCGCGGGCTCCCCCGACGACAACAACACCAAGTACTTCTGGAACGGCGCCATGAAGGTGCTGAAGCCGTACCTGGACAGCGGGCAGCTCGTCGTACGCAGCAAACAGACGCGGATGAACCAGGCGACCACGCTGCGCTGGGACGGCGGCACCGCGCAGAAGCGCATGGACGACCTGATCAGCAAGAGCTACGGCGAGCGGCGCGTCGACGCGGTCCTCTCGCCGTACGACGGGATCTCCATCGGCGTCATCTCGGCCCTCAAGAGCGCCGGTTACGGGACCAGGAGCGAGCCGCTGCCGGTCATCACCGGGCAGGACGCCGAGCTGGCGTCGGTGAAGTCGATCATCCGGGGCGAGCAGACGCAGACCGTCTTCAAGGACACCCGCAAGCTCGCCGCACAGACGGTGAAGATGGGCGACGCGGTCCTGACGGGCAAGAAGGTCGAGGTCAACAACACCACGGACTACGACAACGGCGAGAAGACCGTGCCCGCCTTCCTGCTCGAACCGGTCAGCGTCGACAAGAAGAACACCCGACTCCTCGTGGACGAGGGCTACTTCACCGCGGGGCAGCTCAGGTGAGCGCGCCGATCCTGGAGATGCGCGCCATCACCAAGACGTTCCCCGGCGTCACGGCGCTCTCCGACGTGCACCTGACCGTGCGGCCCGGGGAGATCCACGCGATCTGCGGGGAGAACGGCGCGGGCAAGTCGACGCTGATGAAGGTCCTCAGCGGCGTCCATCCGCACGGGAGTTACGACGGGGAGATCCTCTTCGAGGGCGAGCCGGTGGCCTTCAAGGACATCCGGGCCAGCGAGCGCCGGGGCATCGTGATCATCCATCAGGAGCTGGCACTCGTCCCCTACTTGTCGATCGCGGAGAACATCTTCCTCGGCAACGAGCAGGCGCGCGGCGGCTTCGTCGACTGGAACGGCACGCTGCGCAGGGCGGACGCGCTCCTGAAGCGGGTCGGCCTGCGCGAGAAGCCGCAGACGCCGGTCGCCGACATCGGCGTGGGCAAACAGCAGCTCGTGGAGATCGCCAAGGCCCTGTCGAAGGAGGTGCGGCTGCTCATCCTGGACGAGCCGACGGCCGCGCTCAACGACGACGACAGCGCGAAGCTGCTCGACCTCATCGTGGAACTGCGCGAGCAGGGCATCGCCTGCATCATCATCTCGCACAAGCTGAACGAGATCCGGGCCGTCACCGACGCGGTGACCATCCTGCGCGACGGGCGGACCATCGAGACCCTGACGGTCCGCGAATCCCCGGGCGCCCAGGCCGAGTTGTCGGAGGACCGCATCATCCGGGGCATGGTGGGGCGCGACCTCGACCACCGCTTCCCCGACCGTACGCCCTATGCGGGCGAGGACGCGGGCTCGCCCGCGCTGTCCGTGGCGGGCTGGACGGTGCGGCACCCGGTCGACCACCAGCGCACGGTCGTCGACGACGTGTCGCTCACCGTGCGGCGCGGCGAGATCGTCGGCATCGCGGGCCTGATGGGCGCGGGCCGCACCGAGCTCGCGATGTCCGTCTTCGGCCGCTCGTACGGCGTCTACGTCGCCGGGGAGGTGGCGGTCAACGGCCGCCGGGTGGTGACGCGGACTGTGCCCGCCGCGGTCGACGCGGGCATCGCGTACGTCACCGAGGACCGCAAGCGGTACGGGCTCAACCTGATCGACGACATCAACCGCAACATCTCGCTGGCCTCGCTGCCCGGCATGCGGCGCCGCGGCGTCGTGGACGGGCACCACGAACGCTCGGTCTCCGAGCGCTACCGCAAGACCATGAACATCAAGGCGCCCACCGTCTTCGAGGAGGTGGGCAGGCTCTCCGGCGGCAATCAGCAGAAGGTCGTCCTGAGCAAGTGGATCCACGCCGACCCCGAGGTCCTGATCCTCGACGAGCCGACGCGCGGCATCGACGTGGGCGCGAAGTACGAGATCTACACGGTCATCGACACGCTCGCCGCGCAGGGCAAGGCGGTCCTGTTCATCTCCTCCGAACTTCCCGAGCTGCTCGGGATGTGCGACCGGATCTACACGATGGCCGAGGGCCGCCTGACCGGTGAGGTCACGCGCGCGGAGGCCACCCAGGAACTCCTGATGCGCCACATGACCCAGACCAGAAGCACCAAGAGCTGAGGCCGCCATGACGACCACGACCACTCCCCCGGGCTCCTCCAGGGACGCGTCCGCCGCCCCGCCGCCCGCGCGGCGTTCGGCGGGCGCGCTGCTGCTGCGGAGCGTGCGCTCCAACATGCGCCAGTACGGCATGCTCATCGCCCTGGCGTTCATCGTCGTCCTCTTCCAGATCTGGACCGACGGCACGCTGCTGCTCCCGAACAACGTCTCCAACCTGATCCAGCAGAACGGCTACATCCTCATCCTGGCCATCGGCATGATGATCGTCATCATCGCGGGCCACATCGACCTCTCCGTGGGCTCGCTGGTCGCCTTCGTCGGCGCCGTGTCGGCGGTCATGATGGTCAAGCACGACATGCCCTGGGTGCTCGCCCTGGTCCTCTCGCTCCTGATCGGCGCGGTCGCGGGGGCCTGGCAGGGCTTCTTCATCGCCTACGTCGGCATCCCGTCCTTCATCGTGACGCTGGCCGGGATGCTGCTCTTCCGCGGACTCACCCAGATCGTCCTGGAGGGCCAGTCCCTCGCGCCGTTCCCCGAGGGCTTCCAGAACATCGCCAAGGGCTTCATCCCCGAGATGGGCCCCTACACCCAGTACCACAACCCGACGCTGGTCCTCGGCCTGCTCGCCGTCGCCTTCCTGCTGCTGCGTGAACGGCGCGACCGCAAGCGGCAGTTGGCCTACGAACTCGACGTCCTGCCGACCGGTCTGTGGGCGGCGAAGTGCGTGGCGATGACCGCGGCCGTGGTGGCGTTCACCCTCACCCTCGCCAGCTTCCACGGCGTGCCCGTCGTCATGCTCATCATGTGCGGCCTGCTCATCGCGCTCGGCTACGTCATGCGCAACGCCGTCATCGGCCGCCACGTGTACGCCCTCGGCGGCAACAAGGCCGCGGCGAAGCTGTCGGGCGTCAAGGACAAGCGGGTCACCTTCCTGGTCTTCGTGAACATGGGCGTCCTCGCGGCGCTCGCGGGCTGCGTGTACGCGGCACGCCTGAACGCGGGCACGCCGCAGGCCGGTCTCAACTTCGAACTGGAGGCGATCGCCGCCTCGTTCATCGGCGGCGCCTCGATGAGCGGCGGCGTCGGCACGGTGATGGGCGCGGTCATCGGCGGCCTCGTCCTCGGCGTCCTGAACAACGGCATGTCGCTGGTCGGCATCGGCACGGACTACCAGCAGGTCATCAAGGGGCTCGTGCTGCTCGCCGCGGTCGGCTTCGACGTCTGGAACAAGCGCAAGGCGGGCCGCTAGGGCCTTGTCCGGCGGATCAGGGCGCGCTCGGGTGGCGTCCACCGTCCGGTGCAGGCAAGCGGGGTCTGGTGCGTCCAGCTGCAAGGCGGAGGAGGGCGGCAACGCGGAGCATTGGCAACCGACGACAACGCCGGAGGGGGTACCTCCCTGCTCGAGCGGAGCCGAGAGCTTGGGGGAGGGCGTGCCAGACCCCGCGACAGCGCCATGATCCGCGGGGCGGGCCCTAGGGCCCGCCCCGCGGAGGGGGTGGCGGACGTCCCGTCAGGCGGCCGCCACCTCGATCATCGAGAGCGGGTTCGGCGCCCCCAGCGGCGTCACGGACACCACGGCGAGCCCGGCCCTGCCGCAGAGCTCGTCGAAGTCGGCGCGGGTGCGTTCCCTGCCGCCCAGGTTCACGAGCATGTTCAGATCGCTCAGGTACGCGAACCCCGGGGCCTCCGGATCGACGGCCTCGGGCAGGACGTGCTCCAGGATCAGCACCCGGCCATCGGGCGGCAGCACCGCGCGGCAGTTGCTCAGGATGGTCACCGCCCGCTCGTCCGACCAGTCGTGCACGATGCTCTTCAGGAGGTAGAGGTCGGCGCCCTCCGGGGCCGAGCGGAAGAAGTCCCCCGCCACCGTCGAACAGCGCTCGGTGAGCCCGTGCCGCTCCAGCGTCGCGGGGGCCTGTGCCACGCCCTCCTCGGTGTCGTAGATGATGCCCGTGAGGCCCGGGTGCTCCATGAGTACGGCGGAGAGCAGGGTGCCGTCGCCGCCGCCGATGTCGGCGATCGTGCGGAACCTGGCGAAGTCGAAGGCGCGGGGCAGCGTGGTGGCCGTCGCCCTGGTGCTCTGGCTCATCGCCGCGTTGAACCGGACGGACTCCTCGGGGTGCTCCCTGAGATGGCCGAAGAAGTCCGTTCCGAACACCGTGTCGAAGGTGGGCTCACCCGTCCTCACGGCCTCGTCGAGGTGCTCCCAGCCGCGCAGCATCGTCGGGTCGGCCATCGCGAGCACCAGGGCCGCGACGTTGCCGGGGCGTCCCGAGTCGAGCAGCGCGCCCACGGGCGTCACCGCGAAGGTGCCCGGCGCGCGCTCCTCCACCACGCCGAGGCCCGCGAGCGCGCGCAGCAGCCGGATCATGCCCTCGGGGCGGGCCCCGGCCTCGGCGGCGACCTCGGCGGCGGTCCGCTCCTTGTCGCCGATCAGCTCGACCACCCGCATCCGCGTGGCCGCGCGCAGCGTCTGCGCCGCCATGCTTCCGAAGACGAGCTGGACCAGTTGCCTGGGGTCCGCCCCGTCCCGCTCCCCCGCCACGCCCCCGGCATCCGCCGCTCCGGTTCCACCGTTCGCCACAGTCGTTCCCCTTCCGCTCCGGACGGTGCGCGGCGGCCGACACGGCTCGCCGTGCAAGTGAGGGAAGGCTAACTCTCCCGGCGGCCCCTACGGGGTCGCAATCGGCCTTGATCCGCCTGCGGCATAGAGTCGGGGTGCGAGTCCCGCCGCCCCTTCATCGGCGGGCCCCGCGTTCACCACCGCGACCGACCACGAGGAGCAGCCGTGACCGACCCGGCGTCCACCGCACTGCAGCAGGAGATCGCCAGGGATCTCCAGGTGTCCGCGAGCTTCGACCCGGAGCACGAGATCGAGCGCCGCGTCGCGTTCCTCACCGAGCGGCTGACCTCGACGGGGCTGCGCTCGCTGGTGCTCGGCATCAGCGGCGGGGTGGACTCCACGACCGCGGGGCGGCTGTGCCAGCTCGCCGTCGAGCGGGCCCGCACGGCAGGGCACGAGGCGACCTTCTACGCCATGCGCCTGCCCTACGGCGTCCAGGCCGACGAGAAGGACGCCCAGCTCGCGCTGGGCTTCATCGCCGCCGACCAGGTCCTGACCGTGGACGTGAAGGCCGCGAGCGACGCCGCGCTGGCGGCCGCGCTCGCCGGCGGGGTCGTCTTCAGGGACGAGCGCCACCAGGACTTCGTGCAGGGCAACATCAAGGCCAGGCAGCGGATGATCGCGCAGTACGCGGTCGCGGGCGCGCGGGACGGCCTGGTCGTGGGCACCGATCACGCGGCCGAGGCGGTGTCCGGGTTCTTCACGAAGTTCGGAGACGGCGCGGCCGACGTCGTGCCGCTGACCGGTCTGACCAAGCGCCGGGTGCGGGCGGTGGCCGACGCGCTCGGCGCCCCGGCCGAGCTGGTGTGGAAGGTCCCGACGGCGGACCTGGAGACGCTCGATCCCGGCAAGCCGGACGAGGACGCGCTCGGCGTGACGTACGACGAGATCGACGACTTCCTGGAGGGGAAGCCGGTGTCCGACACGGCGTTCCGGTCGATCGTCGGCCGCTACCGCCTCACCGACCACAAGCGCCGGCTGCCGATCGCGCCCACGGCCTGACCGCGCGCCGACGAGCGGTCCCCGCTCACTCCTCCGGCGGCAGCCAGACACGCAGGGTCTCCGGGTCGATCGGCAGCGAGATGTGCTCGTGCGTGATCAGCCACGTGCCGCTCACCCGGCGACAGCACACGGTCGACCGCACGAGCATCGAACTCCGCATCCCGTTCGTACGGGTCCCGGAGTCCAGGTGCAGCATGTGGGCGAACGCGACGTCGGCCCCGACCGCGAAGGTGAACTCCCGCGTCTCCAGCGTGATGGGCCCCTCATAGCCGTCGAACCACCGCACGAAGTTCTTGCGCACCTCGTCGTGCCCCGCGAACCGCATCGGCGGCACGACGTCGAAGTAGACGACGTCGGAGGCGAACAGCGGCATGAGCCGGTCGATGTCCTTCGCCTGCGCCGCATCGACACGGCTCTCCAGCAGCGCCCTGACCTCGATCTCGTCCCTGGTCATAGCGGCCTCCGTCCCTCGGTTCCCGGGGCGGCCCCGGTGGCTGCTCCCAGTGATCCGACGAGACAGGGGCCGGGAACGTCAGGCCCGCTCACTCCAGGCCGAGGACCAGCCACCACGACGGCAGTTCGATCCGCGTGCCGTCGGGCGTGAACTCGGTGGTGGTCAGCGGGAGTTCCCCCTCGGCAAGGACCGCGAGGCCCGCGGCCGCGACGTACTCCCGCACCGCGGCGTCCACGACCTCGGCGGGGGCGAGGCCGTGCGAGAAGACCGGCGCCAGCTTCGGCGGCGGGCCCGCGGGGCTCTGCGCCAGGCCCATGAGGACGGGCTTGGCGGCCTCGGACAGTTCGACGACGAAGGCTCTGCCGCGCTCCCCCACCAGGCGCGCGATGTTGTCGAGCAGCGGCTGCCTGTCGTCCGCGTCGCACTGGTGGAGCACGCCGCGCATGTAGACGTTCACGTCGCCCAGTTCCGCGTGCAGCTGCTCGGCGACGCTCCACTCGGCGATGTCGAGCTGCCGGAAGTCGGCCTGCCCCGCGGGGTCCGCCTGCCGGGCGTGCTCCAGCGCGGCGGCGGAGATGTCGACACCGAGGACGCGTGGATAGCGGTCGGCGAGGAACCGGGTCTGCGTGCCGTTGCCGCAGCCAAGATCGACGACGGGCAGCCCCGCGGCGGCCAGGTGCGGCTCGAAGAGAGCGAGGTGGAGTCCCGCGGTCAGCGCGGGCTCCGCGTCCCAGAACACGGCTCCCTCTTCGCCGGGCGCGTCGCTCCAGAACGATTCCCAGGCGGCCCGGTACTTACTCGTGACGCTCATGACCAGCTCCCCAGGGTGCGACGAGAGCCGTCGAACCGACGGCGAGATCGGTCTATCGCGCCCGGGGCGCGCGGACAAGGCACCCGCGCGATCCTTCACCGCTCGTTCGACGGGCGCGCGCCGGCCCGCGCGCTACCGCCGGGGCAGCGGCAGTTCGAACCAGACGGTCTTCCCCGCGTTCGTACGGCTCGTGCCCCACTCCTTGGCGAGCGCGCTGACGACCCGCAGGCCGCGCCCGAACTCGTCGCCGCCGCCCGCGCTCATGAGCGTCGGCAGCGCGTGGTCGTCGTCCTCGACCTCGCACATCAGCACGGCGGAACGGACCAGACGCAGTTCGAGCCGCTCGCTGCGGGCGTGGCGTACGACGTTGGTGACGAGCTCGCTGACGAGCAGCTCCGCGGTCTCGGCGAGCGCGCCGAGGGACCAGTCCCGCAGCTGTGCGCCGACCAGCTCGCGGGCCCTGCGCACCTCGCCGGGCCCGGTCTCGAGCCGCCAGTGCGCGATGTCCTCGGCGGCGATGCCGTTGAGCCTGGCCATCAGGAGCGCCACGTCGTCCTTGCGGCCGCCGCGGGTGTTGAGCGCCCGGATGATCGTGTCGCAGGCGTCGTCCATGGAGGCGGCGGGGTGCGCGGCGGACTCGGTGAGCGTGGCCAGGCCGACGCCGATGTCCTCGCCGCGGACCTCGACGAGCCCGTCGGTGCACATCAGCAGCCGGTCGCCGGGCTCGACCCTGACGCGTACGGATTCGAAGGGGACGCCGCCGACACCGATGGGCGCGCCCGTCGGCAGGTCGAGCAGCTCGCTGCGGCCGTCCGCCGCGCGCACCAGGACGGGCGGGATGTGCCCGGCGTTGGCGAGGATCAGCTCGCTCGCGATGGGGTCGTACACCGCGTAGAGGCAGGTCGCCAGGTAGTGCTCGCCGAGTCGCTGGGCGAGGTCGTCGAGGTTGCGCAGGAGCTGCTCGGGCGGCAGGTCGAGGGCGGCCATCGTCTGCACCGCCGTCCGCAACTGGCCCATCATCGCCGCCGAGTTCAGGCCGTGGCCCATCACGTCGCCGACGACGAGCGCGGTCCTGGACCCCGGGAGCTTCACGGAGTCGAACCAGTCGCCGCCGACCCGGCCGAGCAGCGTGCCCGGCAGATAGCGGGTGGCGATGTCGCCGCCGGGCATGCGGGGCTGGATGTGCGGCAGCATGCTGTCCTGGAGGGTGTCGGCGACGCTCTCCTGGTACGTGTACATGCGGGCGTTGTCGAGCACGAGGCCCGCGCGGGCCGCCAGTTCGGCGCCGGTGACGCGGTCCATGTCGTTGAAGACGGGGCGCTCCCGGTGGCGGAGCAGGATCATGAAGCCGAGCACCACGTTGCGCGCCTTGAGCGGGACGACGAGCATCGAGCGGTGGTTGATCAGCGGCCGGATGTCGCGCTTCTCGAACTGGGAGGCGATGGCATTGCCCATCTCCTCGGTGATGCGCGGCACGAGCACCGGGTCCCCGGAGGTCATGCACTGGAAGAACGGCGTGTGCGCGGGGAACGGCATGGACTCGCCGACCGGCACCACGTCGTCCCAGCGGCCCGGCTCGTCCGTGTGCTCCAGGGCGACCCGGTGCCACATCGTGGTCTCGTCCGGCACGCCGTCGGGGAACCCCTCGCCCGCGACGACCTGTTCCCGCAGGTAGGTGCCCGCGACGTCCGTGAAGCGCGGCACGACCGCCTTGCTGACCTCCACGATCGTCTGCGACAGGTCGAGCGAGGAGCCGATGCGCCCGCTGACCTCGTTCAGGAACTCCAGGCGCTCGCGCACGGCGGTGTACTCGATGTCGTCGCCCTCGTCGTCGGCCGTGGCCTCGGCGGCGGGCAGGCCGTGCGCCGCGGCCCACTCGGCCCGCTGCCTGCGCTCCTTGCGCTCGGCGCGCCGGGCCACGCCCCAGTCGGGGGTGACGGGCACCCGGTCGTGCTGGCTGAACTCCAGGACCGGATAGCCCAGTTCGAGGACCTGCGCGACGATGCGGGAGCTCTCGCCGACGCTCATGCTGGGCAGGATCTCGGGCAGCCGGTCGGCGAGCCGGTCCGCGCCGGGGAAGTCCGTGTGCAGGGCGAACCCGGGAGCGATGCTCCCCCACTGCCTGAAGGCCGCGCTCCCCTGGGTCCCGTCCTCCCGCGCACCCTGCTCGCCCTGGTCCTCCGGGCGGTGGGCGTCGGTCAGCGCGGCGGCGTCGGCGGCGAGCACGAGCAGCCGCTCGGGCCCGGGGCCGACCAGGGGGTACGCCCACCACAGCACGTCGAGACGGCGGGCGGAGCCGCCGTCCGGCTCGTCGAGCCGGGCGCGTCCTGCCGCCGGGTAGGAGATGCGTCCGTCGAGGGAGGTCTCCAGGTCGGGGCCGAGTCCGTCGTACTCCCCGTAGGGCGCCGCAGCGTCCGGTATGGCGCCGTGCACGGGGAGCAGGTCGCCCACGGGACGTCCTACGGCCGCCTCCTTGGCGTACCCGAAAAGGCGTCGCGCGCCGGTGCTCCAGTGGGAGACGAGACCGCTGCCGTCGACGACGACCACGGCCAGCGGGATGCGCCCGGCCATGGCACGCTGCGCCACAGGCCCGCTGCCCGGAGTGCCTTGTTCCATGGCCCTTGCCCCTTCCCGTGGCAGCGCAAGATCTGAGCCGCCACCAACCACCGTACGACCGGGGCAGGTTGCCGTGCGGCGCAATACGGGAATTGGCCGCGGACACGGCCTCCGGCGCACGCCCCCCGGCCCGCCCCGCGCTCAGTCCTCGTGCCCCAGCTGGAGGTCACGCTCGGTGCGGCCACCGCCGGCGACCTGCAGGACCGTGGCGACCGGCGGGTAACCCGCCGCGATGACGGTGTACTCGCCCGACGACAGGTCGACGAAGCGGAACGTGCCGTCCGCTCCCGTGGTCAGGGTGTCGACGACGTTGCCCGCGGCGTCGAGCAGCGTCACGCGCGCGTCCTCCACGGCCCGCCCGCCGCCGGCCCGTACGGTGCCCCGCAGCACGGCACCGCCCGCGAGCTCCACGTCCTGGCGGGTCTCCCTGGACGCCTGCACGGAGACGGGCAGCGCGGCGGGGCGGAAGGCGGGGGCGCTGGCCGCGAGGGTGTACTCGCCCGCCACCAACTCCGTGATCACATAGCTGCCTTCGCGCCCGCTGCGGGTGGTGGCGACGACCTCGCCGCGGACGTCGGTGAGGGTGACGGCGGCGTCCCTGACGGGCGTCCCGTCGGCGGTGACGACGGTTCCCGCGAGGCGGCCCGCGCCGCCGAGGACCACGTCGAGGTCGACGGGGCGCTCGCCGACGGTGACGGTGACGGCCTGCGGCTGGTGCCCGCCCGCGGCCGCGATGAGCACGAACGATCCCGATCCCGGCGTGGACAGGGCGTACCGGCCGTCCTCGCCGCTCGCGCCCCTGCCGATCTGTTGTCCCGCGACGTCGATGAGGGTCAGGGCCGCGCGGGGCACCACGGTGCCGTCGGGGTGCTGCACGGTGCCGCACACCGGGACGCCCGCGGTGTACGCCGCCGTACGGGCCTGAGGGATGGGCGCGGGCTCGGCGACGGGTGCGTTCTGGGAAGCTGCGCTGGACAACAGGGGTGTCTCCTTGAGGAAGAAGGCGATCAGCATGCCGAGGACGAGCACCGGCACCAGGTAGAGGAAGATCCGCGGCATCGCGTCGGCGTATGCCTGGATGTAGCCGTCGCGCAGCGGCGCGGGCAGCGCGTGGACGAGCTGCGGGGTGATGGACTCGGCGTCGGGCAGGGCCGCGCCCGCGTCCGCCGGGATCCGGTCGGCGAGCGCGTCGGCGAGCCGGTTGGCGAAGAGCGTGCCGAAGACGGCGGCTCCGACGCTGCCGCCGATCTGCCGGAAGTAGTTGTTGGCGCTGGTGGCGGTGCCGAGGTCCGCGGGCCCCACCGCGTTCTGCACGGCGAGGACCAGGACCGGCATGACCATGCCGATACCGGCGCCGAGCACGGCCATCCAGATGCTGTAGTGCAGCCGGGGCGTGTCGACTTCGAGGCGTGAGAGCAGCCACATGCCGACTACGGAGAGGGCGCCGCCGAGCACCGGGTAGATCTTGTAGCGCCCGGTGTGACTGATCAGCTGGCCGGAGATGATCGACGCGCCGACGATGCCGCCCATCATCGGCAGCATCAGGAGGCCCGACTCGGTCGCGCTGGCCCCGTCGACCATCTGCAGGAAGGTCGGCAGATAGCTGGCCGCTCCGAAGAGGGCGATGCCGACGACCATGCCCACCAGACCGGTGACGGCGAAGACCGGATCGCGGAACAGGCGCAGCGGAATGATCGGTTCTGCCGCGAAGCGCTCGGTGACGAGGAAGAGCAGCGTCGAGACGACGGCTCCCGCGCCGAGCCCCAGGATGACGCGGTCGCTCCAGGCGTACTCGGTGCCGCCCCAGCTGGTGAGCAGCACCAGACAGGTGGAGGCGGCGGCGAGCAGCAGCGCACCGAGGACGTCGAGCCTGCACCGCGCCGCGGGCTTGGGCAGCTTCAGGACCAGGCTGACGACGACGAGCGTGACCAGGCCGAAGGGCACGTTGAAGTAGAAGCACCAGCGCCAGGAGGCGTGGTCGGCGAAGAAGCCGCCGAGCAGCGGGCCCGCCACCGAGGCGAGGCCGAAGGAGGCGCCGATGAGGCCCATGTAGCGGCCGCGCTGCCGGGGCGGCACGATGTCGGCGATGATCGCCTGTACGCCGATCATGAGTCCGCCCGCGCCGACGCCCTGGAGGGCGCGGAACGCGATGAGCTGGTCCATGGTCCGCGACCAGCCCGCCAGCGCCGAGCCGATGACGAAGATGACGATCGCGAACTGGAAGACGCCCTTGCGGCCGAAGAGGTCGCCGAGCTTGCCGTAGATGGGCAGTCCGACGGTCGAGGTCAGCAGGTAGGCGGTGATCGCCCAGGACATCTTGTCCAGGCCGTGCAGCTCCCCGACGATCTTGGGGAGCGCGGTGGCGACGATCATCTGCTCCAGGGCGGCGAGCAGCAGGGCGAGCATCAGCCCGACGAAGACCATCCGGACCCGGCGGGGGCTGAGCCCGTGCGCCGCGGCTCCTGGAGCGGGGGGCGGCGGGGCCTGTGCCGCACCCCGCTCGGGAGGTGCGTCGGCCGTCCCGACGGCGTCCGTGCCGTCCCGCTCGACGGCCTTCACCAGCGTCGTCCCGCCCACGTACTGCTCCCCTCGTCGCGCTTGCGCCGCCCATTTCTCGCATTACGCGACAACTGGGAGCAAGCGCGACGAGTCGCCCTCTCGCCGGGCCTCACCGGCGTAACTGCCGGTCGGAGCCCTACGGCGTACAACGGAGCCGGAACGAAAACCACTCGAAACGGTGAGCGGGAGAACAACCCCGATGGGTCACGCGGGGGTTGGGGCTACTTCTCGACCTCGGCGGCGAGCTTGCCGAGCACGGTGTCGTAGATCCGCCCGAGGCCCTTGGGCGCGAACGTCTTCTCGAAGAAGCCGCCGATGCCGCCCGCGCCGTTCCACACGGTGGAGACGACCACGCGGGACTTGCCCTCGCCCGCCGGGGTCACGGTCCAGGTGGTGACCATCGAGGAGTTGCGGTCCTTCTCGACCAGTTCGCCGTCGTTCGGCTCGCTGACCTCCAGCAGGCAGTCCCTGATGCGCTTGCTGGTGGCCTGCAGCTTCCAGTGGACGAGGGTGCCCTCGCCGTCGCCGCCCTCGCGCACCTCGTACTCGCTGAAGTGGTCGGAAAGGACCTTCTCGCGCGTGCCGTTGTAGTCGGCCAGTGCGTCGAAGACATCGTCAGGCTGTGCCGCGATGATCCGCTCCGTGGTCGCCTCGACCTGCGCCATTGCACTTCCTCCAGCACTTGGTTTTTCGGGGAGTTCACGGAAAGCCAACCACCCTGCCCACCGGCCTCCCAAATCGGGTCCGTGCTCGACGGCGGGCTCAGACCGGCAGCAGCCGCAGGGACACCCAGAGCGCGAGGGTCGACAGGGTGAGGGCCGCGGGCGTGGTGAGGAGACCGAGGCGGGTGAACTCCCCGAGGTCGACGTCGTGTTCGTGCTGGTGCGCGATGCGCCGCCACAGGAGCGTGGCGAGGGAGCCCGCGTAGGTGAGGTTGGGTCCGATGTTCACGCCGATCAGTACGGCGAGGACGGCGCCGGGGCCGGACGGCGCGGCCAGCGGGACCAGGGCGAGGACCGCGGGCAGGTTGTTGATCAGGTTGGCGAGCAGCCCGGCGACGGCCGCGGTGCCGAGCAGGGCGGGCAGCGAGGCGCCGTCCGGCAGGACGTGGCCGAGCGCGTCGCCGAGGCCGTTGTCGACGACGGCCCTGACGACGACGCCGAGCGCCAGGACGAAGGCGAGGAAGGGCAGGGACGCCGAGCGCAGGATCGCCACCGGGGTCGTACGACCGCGTACCAGGGCCCGTACGCCGAGGACGAGCGCTCCGGCCGCCGCGGCCCAGGCCGGGTCGACGCCGACGGCCGAGGCGACGGCGAACCCGGCGAGCGTGGCGACGACGGTCACCAGGGCGAACAGCGGCATCTCGGGCGGCTCCGCCGTGTCGCCGCCGTCGACGGGCTCGTCGAGTTCCGCGGCGAAGAACCGCCGGAAGACGGCGTACTCGACGGCGATGGCGGCCAGCCAGGGCAGCGTCATGAGCAGGGCGAAGCGCGTGAAGCTCAGCCCCGTCGCGGTGAACGCGAGCAGGTTCGTCAGGTTCGACACGGGCAGCAGGAGCGACGCGGTGTTGGACAGATGGGCGCTCGCGTAGACGTGCGGCTTGGGCGGGGCGCCCATGCGGGCGGCCGTGGCGAAGACCACCGGGGTCAGCAGGACCACGGTGGCGTCCAGGCTCAGCGCCGCGGTGATCACCGAGGCGAGTCCGAAGACGGCGGTCAGGAGTCGGCGCGGGCGCCGTCGGGCCCAACGCGCCATCCATGTACCGCAGGCGTGGAAGAGTCCCTCGTCGGCGCAGAGCTTGGCGAGCACGAGGACGCCCGCGAGGAAGCCGATCACCGGGCCGAGCCGCGCGGCCTCGTCGCGCACGGCGTCGAGCGGGATCGCGCCGCTGAGGATCACGACACCGGCGGCGGGTACGGCGAAGGCCGCCTCCGGCCAGCGGAACGGCCGGACGACGGCGCAGACGAGGACCACGGCCAGGGCCGCGACGGACAGGGACTCCACGAGCATGGGTCAGATCATGCATCGGGGGCGGCGGCGCGGCGCGCGCCGCCCCCGATGTCCGCCCTAGAGGCTCCGCGTCACGACGGGAGGCTCCGCGTCACGACTGGGGCGGCTGGTCCTGGTCCCTGCCCAGCTGCTCCTTGAGCTTGTCCTGGGCCGTGTCCACCTGGGAGCTGTACTTGCCCTGGGTCTTGTCGTCGACGAAGTCGCCGGCCTTGTCGACGCCCTTCCCCGCCTGGTCCTCATGCCCCTTGAGCATCTGCTTGAGCTTGTCCATCACGGACATCGTCGGCCTCCTCGGTTCGAGCCGTCACCTTCAGCATGCGGGCTGATCGAAACTGCTGCATCCGCAGGCGCGGTCCCGGACACCATGCGGGAGTGGAACTCAACGGTGAGAAAGTACGGCTACGCCCCGTGCACGACGGCGAGGTCATCGGGGCGGTGCAGTACGAGGAGGAGGACGACCCGGAGTTCCGGCACGCGGGCATCGACATCTTCCTCACGGCGATCCGCAGCTACGGCAAGGCGGGGTTCAAGCCGGTCGGAATCATGCGGTCGTACGCCCGTGACCACGCGACCGGCGCGTGGCAGGACGCCTTGCTGACGGACCTGCTGGCCGAAGAGCTGATCTGACGGGTCGCGTTGTCACACCCGTGGTCCACCATGGGGCCATGAGCAGACTGACCCACATCCGCGCCCCCGAGGGCGTCGCCCCCGCCACCGCGTACACCCACGTCGTGATGGGCACGGGCCGATTCATCGCGATATCGGGGCAGTTGGCCCTGGACGAGGACGGCAAGCTGGTCGGCGAGGGTGACGCGGCGGTGCAGGCCCTGCGGGTGTTCGAGAACCTGCGGCGCTGCCTCGCCGCGGCGGGCGCGACGTTCGACGACGTCGTGAAGCTGACGTACTTCGTGACGGACATGGCGCACATGCCCGCGATCCGCGCCGCCAGGGACGCCTTCCTGGACCCCGGGCGACTCCCCGCGGCATCGGCGATGCAGGTGGGCGCGCTCGTCGCCCCCGAGTACCTGATGGAGATCGAGGCGTTCGCGGTGGTGGCCGAGTAGGCGCCGCGCCCACCCGGGCGCTCACTCCGGCAACCGCGCCAGCGCCGCCGAGGCCGCCGCCGCGAGCCGGGGGTGGGCCCGCGCCGCGGTCAGGACCGGTCTGGCCCGGGGATCACCGAGCGCGCCCAGGCCCTCCACGCAGGCGAGCGCGATCTTGCCGAACGGGTCGTGCGGGGCGAGGCGCCGCCGCAGCGTCGTGATGAGCGCGGGCGCCGACTCCGGGGCGCGCAGCTCCGTCAGGAGGCGCACCGGGTGGAGGGCATAGGCGACGCGGAGTTCGTTGGTCGCGAGGGCGGCCGCCGCGCGCGCCGTGCGGGGGTCGCCGAGCCGGGCGAGCGCGTACGCCGCCGCCGCGCAGCGCGGCGCGTCCCGGTGGTTGAGGAGCAGGACGAGCGCTTCGAAGGCCCGCCGGTCCCCGGCGACGCCGAGCCGGACCGCCGCCAACTCCCGCGTCCACAAGGGCTGTCCCGGCGAGACGAGCACCTCGGCGAGCTCGTCGAGGTCACCGGTCGCGACCAGCCGCTCATACTCCTTCGAGCCGCCCGCCTCGGCGCGTAAACGTTCCGTCACCGTCCGCAACTCCTCATCCATGGGCGCGAGCCTAGGGCCTGTCCGGCGGATCATGGCGCTGTCGCGGGGTCTGGCACGCACTCCCCCAAGCTCTCGGCTCCGCTCGAGCAGGGAGGCACCCCCTCCGGCGTTGTCGTCGGTTGCCAACTTCCCCAAGCTCTCGGCTCCGCTCGAGCAGGGGAGACCCCACTGCGTTGCCGCCCTCCTCCGCCTTGCAGCTGCACGCACCAGACCCCGCTCGCCCGCACCGGACGGTGGACGCCACCCGAGCGCGCCCTGACCCGCCGGACAGGCCCTAGCCGTCGATCCCCCGCGGCGACGTAGATCACAAACACTGAGGGCTGGCGCGCTCGTTACTCGCCGGTTAATCTCATGTGAGCGGGGCACACTCCCCGTAGCACCTCCTTTTCCCGCCGCGGCCTGGTGACGCAGCCGCAGTGGGCAGCTTGTCGGTTCGGTACGTCAGGTACCGCTGCACCACCCAGTACGACGCGGCTCCGGGACAGGGCCCGTCGGCTCCTCACCGGGCGTGCCCTCTTCGCCGCCCGGCCACGACACGCATCACTCTCCGCACGCCGTACGGCAGTTGCCGCCTGCGCGTGCGCCCCTCAGTCGTCACTCTCTTCCTGGAGTCCACGCATGGACACTCCCTTGAACACCGTCGCCGTCATCGGTCTTGGCACCATGGGCACCGGCATCGCCGAGGTCCTGGCCCGCGCGGGCCGCGAGGTCATCGGCATCGACATCAGCCAGGCGGCGGCCACCCGGGCGGTGGTGGCCCTGGAGACCTCGACGGCCCGCGCGGTGCGGCGCGAGCGCCTCACCGAGGAGGAGCGGCGCGGCATCCTGGCCCGCGTCCGCACCTTCACCGATCTGCAGGCCGCCGCCGACGCCGACCTGGTGATCGAGGTCGTCCCCGAGTCGTACGAGATCAAGCAGCGGATCGTCCGTGAACTCGACGCCGTGGTCCGCCCCGACACGATCATCGCGACCGGCACCAACGCGCTGTCCGTCACCCGGCTCGCCGCCGAGTCCGCCCGCCCCGAGCGGGTGCTCGGCCTGCACTTCTTCAACCCCGCGCCCGCGATGAAGCTCGTCGAGGTCGTCTCCTCCGTGCTGACCGCGCCCGCCGCCGTCGCCTCGGTCACCGACCTCGCGTACGCCCTGGGCAAGGAGCCCGTCGCGGTCGGCGACCGGCCCGGTTTCGTCGCCGACGGGCTGCTCTTCGGCTACCTCAACCAGGCCGCCGCGATGTACGAGGCGAAGTACGCGTCCCGCGAGGACATCGACGCCGCGATGAAGCTGGGCTGCGGCCTGCCGATGGGCCCGCTCGCGCTGCTCGACCTGATCGGCGTGGACACCGCCCGCACGGTCCTCGACGCCATGTACGCCGAGTCCCACGACCGCCTGCACGCCCCCGCGCCGATCCTCAAGCAGCTCAGCGAGGCGGGCCTGACCGGCCGCAAGTCGGGGCGCGGCTTTTACACGTACGCCGAGCCCGGCAGCACGGAGGTGGTGCGCGACGCGCTGACCCCGCAGGAGGACGAGCGACGCGTCCCGAGCCGTGCCGTCCGCGCGGTCGGGGTGGCGGGCTCCGGCACGATGGCGTCCGGCATCGCCGAGGTCTTCGCCAAGGCGGGGTACGACGTGGTGCTCGCCGCGCGCAGCGAGGAGAAGGCGCGGACCGCCAAGGCCCGCATCGGCACGTCCCTCGCCCGCTCGGTCGAGAAGGGGAGGATGTCCGCCGAGTCGGCGGCGGAGACCCTGGAGCGGATCACCCCGGCCGACTCGTACGAGGCGTTCGCCGACGTCGATCTGGCCCTGGAGGCCATCGCGGAGGACCTGGAGGTCAAGCAGCAGCTGTTCGCGACGCTGGACAAGGTCTGCAAGCCGGGCGCGATCCTGGCGACCACGACGTCCTCGCTGCCGGTCGTCGCCTGCGCCCGCGCCACCTCGCGCCCGCGCGACGTGATCGGCATGCACTTCTTCAACCCGGCGCCCGCGATGAAGCTGGTCGAGGTGGTCCGCACCGTGCTGACCGGGGACGACGTGCACGCCACCGTCCGCGAGGTCTGCACGGCGATCCGCAAGCACCCGGTGGACTGCGGCGACCGCGCGGGCTTCATCGTGAACGCGCTGCTCTTCCCGTACCTGAACAACGCGGTCAAGATGGTCCAGGAGCACTACGCCACCCTGGACGACATCGACGCCGCGATGAAGCTCGGCGGCGGCTACCCCATGGGCCCCTTCGAGCTCCTGGACGTGGTCGGCCTCGACGTCTCGCTCGCCATCGAGAAGGTCCTGCACCACGAGTTCCGCGACCCGGGCCTGGCCCCGGCGCCGCTGCTCGAACACCTGGTGGCCGCGGGCTGCCTCGGCCGCAAGACGGGTCGTGGCTTCCGCGAATATGCCCGGCGCTGAGCCGACCGAGGACCGCCTGGACTCTCCGACGGACTGGGGCGGGCTGCTCGAACCCTCGGGCGGCCCCCTCCCACACGAGCACCGTGCTGCGCATATGCAGTACGTTCGTGGCATGTCCAAGGCCGCCAAGTCCTCACGCAACGCCAGCCCCGACGCTCCGGAGAGCGCCGCGGGCAGCCGTGCCGCCGCCCAACGCCTCAAGATGCGCAGGGAGCTGGCTGCGGCGGCCATGGAACTCTTCGCGACCAAGGGGTACGAGGCGACGACGGTCGACGAGATCGCCGCCGCCGCGGGCGTCGCCCGCCGGACCTTCTTCCGGCACTTCCGCTCCAAGGAAGAGGCGATCTTCCCCGACCACGACGACACCCTGGTCCGCGCGGAGGCGGTGCTCAACGCCGCCCCGGCGCACGAGCATCCGCTCGACACGGTGTGCCGCGGCATCAAGGAAGTCATGAAGATGTACGCGGCCTCGCCCGCGGTCTCCGTGGAGCGCTACCGCCTCACCCGTGAGGTGCCCACGCTGCGCGAGCGCGAGATCGCCTCCGTGGCCCGCTACGAGCGGCTGTTCACGCGGTACCTGCTCGGCCACTTCGACGAGCAGGCGCACCACGACGGCAACGACGACCCGCTGCTCGCCGAGGTCGCCGCATCGGCGGTGGTCACCGCCCACAACCACGTCCTGCGCCGCTGGCTGCGGGCGGGCGGCCAGGGCGACCTGGAGAACCACCTGGACCACGCGTTCGGCATCGTCCGGCGCACCTTCGGCACCGGGATCGGCGCGGGCCGCTCGTCGGCACCGGCCACCACCCCGGCCACGGTGTCCGCGCAGGGCGAGGTGCTCGTCACCGTGGCCCGTACGGACGCGCCGCTCGACGAGGTCATGCGAACGATCGAGAAGGCACTCAGGGAGCACCCCTAGTCCGGGTTTGTCACGATTCGTCCTTGGGTTTCGAGGGGGCGCTACCGACCGGTAGCGCCCCCTCTCGCATGCCGCCACCCCCTCTGACCTGCACTGATCGATCATCGGTCAAAAACTCATGGCACTCAGTGCCTTGCCCGTTGGCACGTGGTGTCATACGTTGATGTTGTCCGGGCGGCCGGCGTGCAGAGAACTTCCGTACGTCGGCTGTCCCCTCAAGCCACGGCTTGTGCGCCCGGACGCCTGCGTCACAGGCACCTCTCGCGCCCCACCACGGCGCCGCCGAGCACCACCCTTCGCCGAACCGACGGCACACCTCCACCCAGCACCACCAGCACCCCGACGTAACCCTCAAGCAGCGTTCCCGCAGAGCGCTTCTTCGCCGGAGGCATCACCGTGAAGGAAATCCTGGACGCGATTCAGTCGCAGACCGCCACGTCTGCCGACTTCGCCGCTCTCCCCCTGCCCGACTCGTACCGCGCGATCACCGTGCACAAGGACGAGGCGGAGATGTTCGCGGGCCTGGACACCCGCGACAAGGACCCCCGCAAGTCCCTCCACCTGGACGACGTGCCGGTGCCCGAACTCGGCCCGGGCGAGGCCCTGGTGGCCGTCATGGCCTCCTCGGTCAACTACAACTCCGTGTGGACCTCGATCTTCGAGCCGCTGTCGACCTTCGGCTTCCTGGAGCGCTACGGCAGGGTCAGCGAGCTCACCAAGCGCCACGACCTGCCGTACCACGTCATCGGCTCCGACCTCGCGGGCGTCGTCCTGCGCACCGGCCCCGGCGTGAACGCCTGGAACCCGGGCGACGAGGTCGTCGCGCACTGCCTGAGCGTCGAGTTGGAGTCCAGCGACGGCCACAACGACACGATGCTCGACCCCGAGCAGCGCATCTGGGGCTTCGAGACGAACTTCGGCGGCCTCGCCGAGATCGCGCTCGTCAAGTCCAACCAGCTGATGCCCAAGCCGAACCACCTCAGCTGGGAGGAGGCCGCCGCTCCCGGCCTGGTCAACTCCACCGCGTACCGCCAGCTCGTGTCGCGCAACGGCGCGGGGATGAAGCAGGGCGACAACGTCCTGATCTGGGGCGCGAGCGGTGGACTCGGCTCCTACGCCACGCAGTTCGCGCTCGCGGGCGGCGCCAACCCGATCTGTGTCGTCTCCAGCCAGCAGAAGGCGGACATCTGCCGGGCGATGGGCGCCGAGGCGATCATCGACCGCAGCGCCGAGGGCTACCGGTTCTGGAAGGACGAGCGCACCCAGGACCCGAAGGAGTGGAAGCGCTTCGGCAAGCGCATCCGCGAGTTCACCGGCGGCGAGGACATCGACATCGTCTTCGAGCACCCGGGCCGCGAGACCTTCGGCGCCAGCGTCTACGTCACCCGCAAGGGCGGCACCATCACCACCTGCGCCTCCACTTCGGGCTACATGCACGAGTACGACAACCGCTACCTGTGGATGTCCCTCAAGCGCATCATCGGCTCCCACTTCGCCAACTACCGCGAGGCGTGGGAGGCCAACCGCCTGATCGCCAAGGGCAAGATCCACCCCACCCTCTCCAAGGTCTACTCGCTCGAAGAGACGGGGCAGGCGGCCCACGACGTCCACCGCAACGCCCACCAGGGCAAGGTCGGCGTCCTCGCGCTCGCGCCCGAGGAGGGCCTGGGCGTGCGCGACCCGGAGAAGCGGGCCCAGCACATCGACGCCATCAACCGTTTCCGCAACGTCTGAACCGAGCGAGGAGCAGCGGAACATGACAGAGCGTCAGAAGGATCGGCCGTGGCTCATGCGGACGTACGCCGGTCACTCCACGGCGGAGGCGTCCAACGAGCTGTACCGGCGCAACCTCGCCAAGGGGCAGACGGGCCTCTCGGTCGCGTTCGACCTGCCCACGCAGACCGGCTACGACCCCGACCACATCCTCGCCCGCGGCGAGGTCGGCCGGGTCGGCGTCCCGGTCTCGCACCTCGGTGACATGCGGCGGCTGTTCCAGGACATCCCCCTGGACCGGATGAACACCTCGATGACGATCAACGCCACCGCCATGTGGCTTCTGGCGCTCTACCAGGTGGTCGCGGAGGAGCAGGGCGCGGACATCACCCAGCTCCAGGGGACGACGCAGAACGACATCGTCAAGGAGTACCTCTCGCGCGGGACGCACGTCTTCCCGCCGGGGCCCTCCCTGCGCCTGACCACCGACATGATCACGTACACGGTGGCCCACATCCCCAAGTGGAACCCGATCAACATCTGCAGCTACCACCTCCAGGAGGCGGGGGCCACACCGGTCCAGGAGATCGCGTACGCGATGTCCACCGCCGTCGCGGTTCTCGATGCCGTACGCGACTCAGGGCAGGTCCCCGAGGAGAAGTTCGGGGACGTCGTGGCCCGCATCTCCTTCTTCGTGAACGCGGGTGTCCGCTTCATCGAGGAGATGTGCAAGATGCGGGCGTTCGGGCGGATCTGGGACCAGATCACGCGCGAGCGGTACGGCATCGAGAACCCGAAGCAGCGCCGGTTCCGCTACGGCGTGCAGGTCAACTCCCTCGGCCTGACCGAGGCCCAGCCGGAGAACAACGTCCAGCGCATCGTGCTCGAAATGCTGGCCGTCACGCTCTCCAAGGACGCACGCGCGCGTGCCGTGCAACTCCCGGCCTGGAACGAGGCGTTGGGGCTCCCCCGCCCCTGGGACCAGCAGTGGTCCCTGCGCATCCAGCAGGTCCTCGCGCACGAGAGCGACCTGCTGGAGTACGAGGACATCTTCGCGGGCTCGCACGTCATCGAGAAGAAGGTCGACGAGCTGGTCACCGACTCGCTCACCGAGATGGACCGGATCCAGGAGATGGGCGGCGCGATGGCCGCCGTCGAGTCCGGTTACCTCAAGTCCCAGCTCGTCTCCTCGCACGCCGAGCGCAGGGCCAGGATCGAGGCGGGCCACGAGAAGATCGTGGGCGTGAACGTGTACGAGTCGACCGAGCCCAACCCGCTCACCGCCGACCTGGACGCCGCGATCATGACGGTGGACCACGCCGTCGAGGCGAAGGTCGTGCGGGCCATCGGCGACTGGCGCACCACGCGTCAGGAGTCATCGGACCGCCAGGGCATGGGCGACCCGTACCACTTCCCGACCACCCAGCAGGCCCTCGACCGCCTCAAGGAGGCGGCCGCCGGTACGGAGAACCTCATGGAGGCCACCCTGGAGTGCGCCCGCGCCGGGGTCACGACCGGCGAGTGGTCCGAGGCCCTGCGCGAGGTGTTCGGCGAGTTCCGCGCCCCCACCGGCGTCTCCTCGGCGCCGGTCGCGGTGGCCGCCGAGGAGGGCACGCCGATGGCCGAGGTCCGGCGCAAGGTCGCCCTGACCGGTGAGGAACTCGGCGGCAAGCTCCGCCTCCTGGTCGGCAAGCCGGGCCTGGACGGCCACTCCAACGGCGCCGAACAGATCGCCGTGCGCGCCCGCGACGCCGGGTTCGAGGTGGTCTACCAGGGCATCCGGCTCACCCCGGAACAGATCGTGTCCGCCGCGCTCGCCGAGGACGTGCACTGCGTCGGCCTGTCGATCCTCTCCGGATCACACGCCGAGCTGGTGCCCGACGTCCTCGTCAGGATGCGCGAGGCGGGCGCCACCGACGTCCCCGTCATCGTCGGTGGCATCATCCCCAACGCCGACGCCGAAGACCTGAAGCGTGCGGGCGTGGCCGCCGTGTTCACGCCCAAGGACTTCGGCATCACGGAGATCATCGGTCGTATCGTCGACGAGATCCGGAAAGCGAACAAGCTCGACCCTCTGGAGGTCCCCGCATGACCGCGCCCATCAACCGCCTTCGCCCGCGTCGCTCCTGCCTCGCGGTACCGGGCTCGAATCCGCGCTTCCTGGAGAAGGCCCAGGGCCTCCCCGCCGACCAGGTCTTCCTGGACCTGGAGGACGCCTGCGCGCCGCTCGCCAAGCCCGAGGCCCGGCACACCATCGTGAAGTTCCTCAACGAGGGCGACTGGACGGGCAAGACGCGGGTGGTGCGCGTCAACGACTGGACCACCGAGTGGACGTACCGCGACGTCGTCACGGTCGTCGAGGGCGCGGGCCAGAACCTCGACTGCATCATGCTGCCGAAGGTGCAGACGGCCGACCAGGTCGTCGCGCTCGACCTGCTGCTCACCCAGATCGAGAAGACCATGGGCTTCGAGGTCGGCAAGATCGGCATCGAGGCGCAGATCGAGAACGCCCAGGGCCTCAACAACGTCAACGCGATCGCCGAGGCGTCCCAGCGCGTCGAGACGATCATCTTCGGCCCGGCCGACTTCATGGCGTCGATCAACATGAAGTCCCTCGTCGTCGGCGAGCAGCCGCCCGGCTACCCGGCCGACGCCTACCACTTCATCCTGATGAAGATCCTGATGGCCGCCCGCGCCAACAACCTCCAGGCGATCGACGGCCCCTACCTCCAGATCAAGAACGTCGACGGCTACCGCGAGGTCGCGAACCGCGCCGCGGCCCTCGGCTTCGACGGCAAGTGGGTCCTGCACCCCGGCCAGGTCGAGGCGGCCAACGAGGTCTTCTCGCCCTCGCAGGAGGACTTCGACCACGCCGAGCTGATCCTGGACGCGTACGAGTACTACACGTCCGAGGCGGGCGGCAAGAAGGGCTCGGCGATGCTCGGCGACGAGATGATCGACGAGGCGAGCCGGAAGATGGCGCTCGTCATCTCCGGCAAGGGCCGTGCGGCGGGCATGGAGCGCACGTCCACGTTCGAGGCTCCGGAGGCGTAAGACATCATGCAGTTCGGCCGCACCTACGAAGAGTTCACCGTCGGGGACGTCTACAAGCACTGGCCGGGAAAGACGGTCACCGAGTACGACGACCACCTCTTCTGTCTGCTCACCATGAACCACCACCCGCTCCACATGGACAACAACTATGCGGAGAAGACGACGGACTTCGGGAAGAACGTCGTCGTGGGCAACTACATCTACTCGCTGCTGCTCGGCATGTCCGTCCCCGACGTCTCCGGAAAGGCCATCGCCAACCTGGAGGTCGAGTCGCTCAAGCACGTGGCGCCGACCTTCCACGGCGACACGATCTACGGCGAGACGACCGTCCTGGACAAGACGCCTTCGAAGTCGAAGAGCGACCGGGGCATCGTCCACGTGGAGACGAAGGGCTACAAGCAGGACGGCACCCTGGTCTGCGTGTTCCGCCGCAAGGTGATGGTGCCCACCGAGACGTACATCAAGGAGCGCGGCGGCGAACAGCCCGGCCGCCCGGAGCTCAACGCCCCTTCGACGAGCACGGAGAAGAAGTAGCCATGAGCCGACTCGCGCAGACCGCAGGTCTCACCGACATCCAGCAGGAGATCCTGTCCACGGTCCGGGACTTCGTCGACAAGGAGATCATCCCTGTCGCGACCGATCTCGAGCACCGTGACGAGTACCCGCAGCAGATCGTGGACGGTCTCAAGGAGTTGGGCCTGTTCGGGCTCATGATCCCTGAGGAGTACGGCGGCCTGGGCGAGTCGCTGCTCACCTACGCCCTGTGCGTGGAGGAGATAGCGCGCGGCTGGATGTCGGTCTCCGGCATCATCAACACCCACTTCATCGTGGCCTACATGCTCAAGCAGCACGGCACGCAGGAGCAGAAGGAGACGTTCCTGCCGCGCATGGCGGCGGGCGAGGTGCGCGGCGCGTTCTCCATGTCGGAGCCGGGACTCGGCTCCGATGTGTCGGCGATCACATCGAAGGGCGTCAAGGACGGGGACGAGTACGTCCTCAACGGCCAGAAGATGTGGTTGACGAACGGCGGCACATCCACTTTGGTGGCCGTCCTGTGCCGAAGTGACGAAGGACACCCCGAGGGCACGGCGCCCCACAAGTCGATGACCACGTTCCTTGTCGAGAAGGAGCCCGGTTTCGGAGAGGTCCGACCAGGCCTCACCATCCCCGGCAAGATCGACAAGATGGGTTACAAGGGCGTCGACACGACCGAACTCATCATGGACGGGCTACGTATTCCGGCCAATCGCGTGCTCGGCGGGACCACGGGCCGAGGGTTTTACCAAATGATGGACGGCGTCGAAGTCGGCCGCGTCAATGTGGCGGCGCGTGGTTGCGGTGTCGCTCAGCGTGCATTTGAGCTCGGTGTCTCTTATGCCCAGCAACGTCACACTTTCGGCAAGGCGATCGCCCAGCACCAGGCGATTCAGTTCAAGCTGGCCGAGATGGCTACCAAGGTCGAGGCCGCCCATGCGATGATGGTCAATGCAGCACGCAAAAAGGACTCCGGGGAGCGAAACGACCTCGAAGCGGGGATGGCGAAGTACCTCGCCTCCGAGTACTGCAAGGAAGTCGTGGAGGACGCGTTCAGGATTCACGGCGGTTACGGCTTCTCGAAGGAGTACGAGATCGAGCGCCTCTACAGGGAGGCTCCGATGCTGTTGATCGGTGAAGGTACCGCCGAGATCCAGAAAATGATCATTGGTCGTCGACTGCTCGAAGAGTATCGATTCCAGGGCTAGATGCCCGGTTTGAGGGGTTTTCTTCGCGAAGAAGATCACACCCTGTCAACACTCTTCAGCCGTCGACTCGGCTTCCTGGCTTGCCCAGTTGTGCCTCGCAACCGATAGCATCCGGAGAAAGCCGCCGTCCCCCATTCACTGCGCGGCATCATCCGCTACGAAGGTCATCCATGCCCCACAGCCAAACCTCTGCACCACGCGACGGCATTCTTCAGGGACGCCTTGCTCGCGGAGCATCGCCGTGGCTCCTGCCGACCGTCGCCACCGCGGCACTCAGCCTCGCCCGCGCGCGCCGCTCCAAGGGCGCCGCGGCCGTCGCCGTACCCGCCACCGCGCTGGCGGCGGGCATGCTGTGGTTCTTCCGCGACCCCGAGCGCGAGATCGCTCAGGGCCGGGTCATCTCTCCCGCCGACGGCGTGGTGCAGAGCATCATGCCGTGGAAGGACGGGCGCACCCGCGTCGCCATCTTCATGAGCCCGCTGAACGTCCACGTCAACCGCGCGCCCCTCGCGGGCACGGTGACGTCCGTGGAGCACATCCCCGGCGGGTTCGTCCCGGCGTTCAACAAGGAGAGCGAGAACAACGAGCGCGTTGTCTGGCACTTCGACACCGAGCTCGGTGACATCGAGATGATCCAGATCGCGGGCGCGGTCGCGCGGCGCATCGTGCCTTACGTGCCGCAGGGGTCGAAGGTGGAGCAGGGCGAGCGGATCGGCCTGATCCGCTTCGGCTCCCGCGTCGACATCTACCTCCCCGAGGGTGTCGAGGTGGACGTCGAGGTCGGTCAGAAGACCGTGGCTGGGGTGACTCGCATTGACCGTGGTTGATCCTGAGACACAAGCGGGCTGGGTGCCCGAGGCCGCGGAGGACGAGGCCGACGAGGAGATGCCTCTCTCGCTGCGCCTCTCAATAGCGGACACCCTCACGCTCGGTAACGCCACGTGCGGGTTCATGGCGGTGTACTTCACCACCACGGGCATCCTCATCCCGCACCTGCAAGGCAGCAACGAGAGCGGCATGGCGCGGCACTCCGCCGCGACCGCCGTGATCCTGATGCTCTGCGCGGCCGTCTTCGACCTGTTCGACGGCCTCGTGGCGCGCAAGCTGCGGTCCTCGCCGATGGGCGCCGAGCTCGACAACCTGTCGGACCTGATCAGCTTCGGTCTGGCGCCCGCGTACTTCGTCCTCGTCTACGGCATGGTCGCCGACGACGCGCACCAGCGGGTGGCGGCGGTCGGCGCGATCGTCGTGCTGTTGGCGGTGGTGCTGCGGCTTGCGCGGTTCTCGTGCGTGACCGTGAAGGACGGCACCTTCCAGGGCATGCCATCGCCGTTCGGCGCGCTCACGGTCGTCTCGATCGTGCTCCTGGAGCTGCCCTTCGTGGCGACGCTCCTGGCGATCATCGGCACGGCCTGGCTCATGGTCAGCCGCGTCGAGTACCCGAAGCCGCGCGGTCCCCTCGCGGTGGCCATGCTCTCGTGGATCGTCGCGGCCATGGGGCTGCTCGCGGCCTGGGCGTTCGACGCTCCCGGCGGCCAGCTTCTCCTGCAGACGGGCTGCGCGCTCCAGGTCGTCCTCGGCGCGGTGATCCCCCTCTTCGCCACGGCTCGACGGTTGAACAACTTCCGCGACAACCGGCGTGAGGCGCGGGCGGCGCAGTTGCCGTAGCGGCGCTTTGGCAGTGCTTGTGGGGCCCGGACCGTATGGTCCGGGCCCCCTTTGCTTGCGTCTGTCGCCCTGCGGGCTCGTCCTCAAACGCCGGACGGGCTATCAACCACCAGTACCTTCACGTGGTCGTCCGGGTGGGTCAGGGTCTCCATCGCCGCCCCGACCTCCCCGAAGCCCACCTCACCCGTGATCAGCGCCGCCGCGTCCACCCTGCCGTCCGCGATCCGCTCCAGCGTGCGGGCGAACTCCTGCGGCGGGTACTCCATGCACATGGTCACCGTGATGTCCTTGCAGATGCCCACGGCGGGGCGGAAGACGTCCTCCGTCATGCAGGCGCCGATCAGCAGGACGTGGGTGGAGCGCGGGGCGCGGTGCAGGACCGTGTTCAGCATGCCCGGCCTGCCCGAGCACTCGTACACGGTGAGTGACTGGCCGGATCCACGCGCCGCGCGCCAGACGTCGAAGGGGTCGCGCAGCGCCGGGTCCACCACCGTGTGCGCCCCGAAGCGCGCTGCCAGCGCCCTGCGGCGCGGGGAGGGCTCCGATACGACGACGGGGGCGACGCCCCGCTCGACGAGCGCCGCCGTGGCGCCGAGGCCGATGGGGCCCGCTCCGATGACCAGGGCGCCCGTGCCGGGGGCCTGCGCCGCGCGGGCGACGTTGCCGAAGCCGACGGCGAGCGGCTCCGTGAGGGCCGCGACGCGCGGCGGCACGTGGTCGGGGACCGGGACGAGGGCGGCCTCCTGGAGCGTCATCCGCTCGCCGAAGCCACCGGGGAAGCGCGTCGAGTAGCCGATGGTGCGCAGGGTCCCCGAGGGGTCGAGGGCCCAGGGCAGGCCGACGACGACCTTGCCCTGCCACTCCCCCGGGCTCAGCACCCGCGCGCACAGCTCGTGGCCCATCACCAGGTCCTGCTCGGGGTCGAAGAGGAACGCCTGCGTACCCGAGTCCCGCCAGGCCGCGAGGAAGTCCTCGGTGTGCCGGACCGCCGAGAGGTCCGAACCGCAGATGCCGGTCGCCAGCGTCTCGGCGACGACCTGTCCCGGGCCCGGCGCCGGCGGCTCGGGGACCTCGGCTTCGACGAAGCGGCCCGCGCGCAGCACCGCCGCCCTCATCGCGCGTCCGTGACGGCGGCATCGACGGCCGCGCGCATCGCGCCGAGGAACCGCTCACTGTGCGCGCGGGCCCAGGCCATGGACTCCTCGCGGGCCCGGTTGGCGCCGGTGAAGTGCGGCACCACGTACTCGGCGAAGAGTTCGTAGCTGCGCCGCTTCGCCTCAGGGGTGCCGGTCGGCAGGTCGAGCAGGAGCAGGGTGCCGAAACCGCCGGAGGCTTCCGCGAGAGCCTCGATGCGGGCGATGGCGTCCGCCGGGGTGCCGATGGTGGCGACGCCGAAGACGGGGAAGCCCTCGCCGGTCCAGCGGTCGAGCGCGTCCTGCTCGGTGCGGCCCCACGGCAGCGTCGTGTCCGAGAGGCCCTCGAGATAGCGGACCAGGTCGAGGACGCCGTACGCGGCCTGGGCGCGGGCCTGCGCTGCGGTCTCCGCGAGGTGCATCGGCACCACGAGCCGCCAGGCGGCGCGGTCGGCGGTGTGGCCGTGCTCGGCGCAGGACTTCTCGTACGCGGCCCAGTTCCCGGTCAGCGCGGCGAGACCGGCGGGGGCGGCGGCCGCCAGCGAGAGCAGTCCGATGCCGTGCCGCCCCGCCTGCACGGCGCCCGAGGGCGAGACGGCGGAGGCGACCGCCAGCTCGACGCCCTCAGGGCCGTGGGAACGCAGCTGGAGGCGCGCCTCTGCCAGTTCGAACCAGTCCGTGCGCATCGTGACGGTCTCGCCGCGCAAGAGCCGCACGACGGCCTCCAGGGCCTCGGCCATCATGGCGCGCTGCCGCAGCGGGTCGATGCCCATCATGAAGGCGTCGGAGGCCAGCTGCCCCGGGCCCGCGCCCAGCATCACCCGCCCCATGGTCTGGTGGTCGAGCTGGCGGACGCGGTCCGCGAGGATCAGCGGGTGGTGGTAGGGCAGGGAGTTCACGCCCGTGCCGAGCCTGATCCGGCGCGTGTGCTCGGCCGCCGCCGCGATGAAGACCTCCGGCGACGCGATCGTCTCGTACCCGGCGGAGTGGTGCTCGCCGATCCACGCCTCGTCGAAGCCGAGGGCGTCGAGGTGGCGCACCAGGTCGAGGTCGCGGCGGAGCTGTAGCGCGGGGTGCGACGCGAGCCCGTGGTAGGGCGCCAGGAAGACGCCGAAGCGGGTGGGCGGGAGCGGGACGGGGCGACTCCGGTGATCCATGCGTACGCCTTCCGTGGGCGATGACATTGGACGTAATATCGAGCGCTCGAATTCTTACGTCCTATACCGGGGCGCCGAAGAGGTCAACAGGCAGACAGGCAGGGGACGTTGGAGAGGCCACGCACCCGTCGCCGCGCGGACGGCTCCCCCAGCGCGCGGACGCTGCTGCTCACGGTGCTCGGCGAGTACGTGCGCTACGCGGGCGACGCGCGCGTGTGGTCCCGTGCCGTCGTGGCCGCGCTCGGCGCCTGCGGGGTGGGTGAGACGGCGACCCGGCGGGCGATCACCCGGCTCGTCCAGGAGGGCTGGCTGCGTACGGAGTCGGTGGGGCGGTGGACCGCGCTCGTCCTGGAGCCGCGTCTGGTCGCGCTCCTCACGGCCTGGACGCACCGGCTCGAGCGCGCGGTCCTGGAGACGCCGTGGCACGGCGAGTGGCAGCAGTTGCTGCTGCGCGGTCCCGCGCACGGCCGGGCGCTTGTGGCGGAGCAGCTGGCCTTCGAGGGGTTCGGGCGGCTCGCGCCCGGTGGCTGGATCGCGGCGGACCCGGGGGGCGTGGGCGCTCTCAAGGAGCTGCTGCGGGAGCAGGGCCTGGCCGCGCGGGCCACGTGGCTGGTCTCGCGCGCCGACGACGACGGCGCGCTGGTGGCCCGCGCCTGGGACCTGGCGGCGGTGCGGGCCGCGCACGAGGAGTTCGTCGACCGTTTCGACGGGCTGCGTGCGGCGTCGGACGAGGAGGCGTTCGTGCTGCGCACCCGGCTCGTGCACGCGTGGCGCGGCACGTTCGAGCGGGACCCCCGGCTGCCCGGGGCGCTCCTGCCGCCCGGGTGGCCGGGGCTTGTGTCGACGAAGCTGTTCATCGACATGTGGCGCGCGCTGCGGGTCCCCGCCGACCGCTGCTGGCGGGAGCTGGCGCGGGACCCGTCGTCGGCGGGCTAGACGGTGAGCAGGTCCTGGAAGGCGCTCGTCGATTCCGTCACGGACCTGCCGAAGGGCGCGTCGAAGTTCCAGACGAGGAAGAGCAGGAAGGCGATCAGGGCGCTGAAGGTCCCCGCGAGCAGCAACTCCCGTGAGGAGCGCCTGATCTGCAACGTGAAGATCAGGCCGACGGTGACGATCGCCCCGGCGACGAGGCCGAACCAGACCACCCCGGGCAGCGTCGCCTCCGCGTTGTCGGCGCGGGCCCTGCGCGCCTCGTCGGCGGCGGCCACCTGGTCGAGCAGCGGCTGATAGGTCTGCGCCTCCAGGTCGTTGGCGGGCTCGCGCTCGGCGATGTCCTGGCGCAGGGTGTCGAGCAGTTCGGTGCCCCGGTCCGTCAGTTCGTGCTGTTCGATCATGCGCGGCCACTCCACGGCCGTCACGTGCCGCGTGTAGCGCCGTACGTCCTCCTGGATGCGGTCCTGGGTGGCGGCCGGGTAGATCTTGGCGCGGCTGCTGATCTCGTGCAGCGCCTGGGCCTCCTGGCGGGTGCCGTCCTCGGCGGCGCCGCGGGCCTCCCAGACGCCCGCGATGGCGAGTCCGAGGACGATCGCGTACACGACGCCGACCATCATCACCATGTACTCGATGACGTCCGGTGTCTGACTCGGGTCGTCGTCCTCGGGCACGCGGCGGTGCCTGAGGACGGTGACGGTCAGAACGACCGCGCAGGCCAGCGCCATGGCGATGGCGAGTACGAGCCATTCCGTCACGAAGATCCTCCGGAGTGGGAGTGGGAACGGGAAGCGGCGCCCGAGCGGGAGCCCGAGCGCGGCCGCAGCATGGCCGCGGCGAGGACGGCCGGGGTGGTGACGACCATCGTGGTGGTGACCACGGACCGTCCGACCGGGGGCTCGGGGCCTTCGGCGGGGCGGTAGTGCGGCGCGGGGAAGGAGGGGTCCGGTGGGGGCCCGGGCGCGGGTGGCTCGCGGGGCGGGGCGGACTCCAGGCGTACGGGGACGACGAGTTCCCGCACGCGGGGCGGGGCCGGGGCCTGGCTCGGTGCGGCGGGGCGGGCGGGGGACGGCGGCGCGGGGTGTGGTGGCCTGGCGGCGCGCGGCGCGGGGTCCCGCGGCGGCTCCTGCGGCGGTTCCTCGGGCGGCCGGGGGCCCGAGCGAGGCGCGGCGGGCCCCGGCGCGGGCGCGACGGTCACGGCGGCCTCGGCGACCGGCTCGTCCGGCCGGCAGATCTCCACGTGGCCGGTCAGGGCCACGCCGAGCGCCTCGACGTGCGCGGCGACGGACGCGCCGCCCACCGGGCACAGGGTCGTGGCGATGCCCAGGCCCCCGACGCCGAGGCCCGCCCACCCTGTCAAGATCGACTCCTCTTCACGTCCTGAAGAAACGATCAAGTCCCGGGTCGGATACGGGGGCTTCAGGACAGGCGTCGCGAAACGGCGGCGAGGCCCCGCCGGGGTGGGGCGGGGCCTCGCTGAACGGATGACTCGACGTATGGAAGAGCCGGAGGTCAGACCAGGAAGTCCCTGGCGATTCCCTCCGCCGCCGTCTCCAGGATGGGGCCCGCCTCCGCGATGCACCGCGCCACGTCGGGCTCGACGTCGGTGAGGGCGTAGGCGCGGCGGATGCCCGCCTTGCCGAGGACCTCGGGGGCCAGGGCCAGGCGGCCGCAGACCGCGACGACCTCGATGCCCGCGGCCCTGGCGGCCGCGGCCACTCCCGCGGGCGCCTTGCCGTGCAGCGTCTGCTCGTCGAGCGAGCCCTCGCCGGTGATGACGAGGGTGGCCCGCTCCAGGGCGGGCGCGAAGCCGAGCACGTCGAGCATGACCTCGATGCCGGGCCTGAAGCTCGCGCCGAGCCCGACGAGCGCGCCGTATCCGATGCCGCCCGCCGCTCCCGCGCCGGGCGACCGCGCGTACTCGGCGGCCTTGGGTCCGATCGCCTTCTCCAGGACCGTGGCGAAGTGCGCGAGGGCCGCGTCCAGGGCCGCGACGTCGCCGAGGGACGCGCCCTTCTGCGGGCCGTAGACGGCGGGCGCGCCCTTCGGGCCCGTCAGCGGGTTGTCGACGTCGCTGGCGAGGACGATCTCGACGTCCTTCAGGCGCGGGTCGAGGCCCGACAGATCGGCGCTGGCCAGTTCCTTCAGGGGGCCGCCGCCGGGCGCGACGGGCTCGCCGTCCCCGGTCAGGAAGCGCGCGCCGAGCGCGGCCAGCATGCCCGCGCCGCCGTCGGTCGTGGCGCTGCCGCCGACGCCGAAGACGATCGTGCGGGCGCCCGCGTCGAGGGCCGCGCGGAGCAGCTCTCCGGAGCCGTACGTCGTGGACGTGAGCGGCGCGAAGACGCCGTCGGGGAGCAGCTGGAGGCCGGACGCCTCGGCCATCTCCACCACGGCGGTGCCGTCCTTGAAGGCGTACGCGGCGGTCACCGCGGAGCCCAGCGGCCCGGTGACCCGTGCCTCGCGGCGCTCGAAGCCGCCCGCGACGGCCGCGGCGACCGTGCCGTCGCCGCCGTCGGCGACCGGCAGCGCCTCGACCGGCACGTTGGGGGCGATCCGGTGGAGCCCGGCCTTCACCCGCTCGGCGACCTGGACGGCCGTGAGCGAACCCTTGAACTTGTCCGCGGCGATGAGTACGTGCTGCGCCTGCCGCTCGTGTCCCGCCGTCCCTGCAGCGTCCGCCACCTTGCATTCCCCTTGCTTTCCGGGCCTTGCTCGCGTCAAGGCAGTCGCGCCGCTGCGACCATAACCGCAGGAGGGGCTCCCTGCCCATGGCCGCCCTCGGCGATGGACGGCGTGCCCAGGCGAAAAATGAGCCTTTGTCGCTCCATAGTGGTGCGTCATGAGCACGGAAATGATCGATCAGCCCCTCCCCGACGAGGGTCCGCCGGGCCCGCCGTCCACCGGCCAGGACTCCGCGGGCGGCTCGCCCTCGGACGGCACCCCTGACTACACCGTCATCGGCATCGGCGTGGTCGCCGTCCTCGCGGTGGTCGCCTGGGCGGCGATCGGCAAGAAGTCCTTCGAGAGCGCGTCGAGCACGGCGCTCGCCTGGGTCCTGGAGAACTTCGCCTGGCTCTTCGTGATCGCCGCGGACATCTTCCTCGTGCTGTGCGTGGTCATCGCGGTGAGCAGATTCGGGCGGATCAGGCTCGGCAAGGACGACGCGCGGCCCGAGTTCACCGACCTCGCGTGGATCGCGATGATGTTCAGCGCGGGCATGGGCATCGGCCTGATGTTCTACGGCGTCGGCGAGCCCCTCACCCACTATCTGAATCCGCCGCCGTCCAGCACCGCCGAGCCGCGCACCGGCGGCGCGGCGCGGACCGCGCTCGAGTACTCGTTCTTCCACTGGACCCTGACGCCCTGGGCGATCTACGGCATCGCGGGCCTCGCGCTCGCCTACGCCGGCTTCCGCAAGGGCCGCGGGAACCGTCTCAGCGCGGTCTTCGTGCCCCTGATCGGCGAGCGGCGCGCGGCGGGCTGGCCGGGCCGTCTCATCGACCTGCTCGCGCTCTTCGCCACCGTCTTCGGCACGGCGACCAGCCTCGGCGTGGGCGCCCTCCAGGTCGCCACCGGGCTCAACCTCACGACGGGCGCGGAGAATTCGACCACGCTCCAGCTCATCATCATCGTCTCGCTCGGCGCGGCCTTCGTGATCTCCGCGTTCTCCGGGGTGCACAAGGGCGTGAAGTGGCTCAGCACCCTCAACCTCGCGCTCGCCGCCTGTCTGATGCTGTTCGTCTTCGTGCTCGGACCGACCGTCTACATCCTGGACGCGATCCCGGCGAGCGTCGGCGGCTACCTCCACCAGCTCCTGCCGATGGCCTCGCGCACCGGCGCCTTCACCGACAGCAGCTGGCTCGGCGCGTGGACGATCTTCTACTGGGCGTGGTGGCTGTCGTGGGCGCCGTTCGTCGGCACGTTCATCGCGCGGATCTCCCACGGCCGTACGATCCGTGAGTTCCTGATCGGCGTGCTGCTGGTGCCGAGCGGTGCCACCGTCATCTGGTTCTGCGTGATGGGCGGTACGGGGATCCGGCTCGACTCCACCGGCAAGGTCGACATGGCCGAGAAGGTCAAGGAGGGCGCGGAGTCCTCGCTCTTCGCGATGCTGGACGCGCTGCCGCTCGGCACGATCACCTCGTGGGTCGCGATGATCCTCGTCATGACGTACTTCGTCACGAGCGCCGACTCGGCCTCCCTGGTCATGGGCTCCCTCAGCAGCCGCGGCTCCCTGCACCCGCCGACCTGGCTGGTCGTCACCTGGGGCGTACTGATGGCCGCGGTGGCCGCGGTGCTCCTGGTCGCGGGCGGCCTCAGCTCGCTCCAGAGCGCGACGATCCTGGTGGCCCTGCCGTTCGTCGTGGTGATGCTGACGCTGTGCTGGGCCCTGCTCAAGGAACTGCGCCAGGACCCCGGCGCGGGCCCCGCACGCGGCCACGCGCTGCACGGCCTGCGCGACGCGGTCCGCACGATGGTCGGCGACGCGATCACGGAACAGACCCCGGAACGGCATCCCCGGCTGCGCCGGATCGCCAGGTCTCGGAGCCAGGACGAGGACTGAGGCGGAGGCAGGCCCTGAGCGGGCCCGGGAGGGGCCCCGGGCCCGCTCCCGGGCCTCCGGCCTCAGGAGGAACCCGCGCGGAATCCGTGCGGATTCGGTAGACCGGAGACATGACCTCCACGAACCCGGCGGGACCGGGCCTCGCCGACCGCGTGCTCGGCGGATGGCTCGGGCGGATCGCGGGCAACATGCTCGGCAAACCGGTGGAGCGGGGTGACTACTGGACGCGCGAGCGCATCGACCGCTATCTGCGGAGCGCCGACGCCCTGCCGCTCACCGACTACCTTCCCGAACCACCCGTCGGCGGCGAGGAGTTCGCGCTGCGCCCGGAGTGGCGCAGGTGCGTGCGCGGCCGGATCCGCGGCAGCTGCCGGGACGACGACGTCGACTACGCGATCCTCGGCCTGCACCTCCTGGAGACCCACGGGAGCGCGTTCAGCACCGAGCAGGTCGGCGACCTGTGGCTGCTGCGCCTGCCGTACTTGCAGACGTTCACGGCGGAGCGCGCCGCGTACCGCAATCTCGCGGGCGGGCTGCGGCCGCCGCTCACCGCGACGTACGACAACCCCTATCAGGAGTACATCGGCGCCCTCATCCGCGCCGACGTCTTCGGCTGGACCTCGCCCGGCGACCCGCGCCGCGCCGCCTCGCTGGCCCGCCGCGACGCCGTGCTCTCCCACACGGGCAACGGGGTCTACGGCGCGATGTGGGCGGCCGCGCTGATCGCGGCGGCGTTCACCGCGGCCACGCCGCGCCGGGCCGTGGACACCGCGCTCACCGTGATCCCCGCGAGCTGCCGCCTCGCGCGCACCGTGCGGCGCGTGGCCTCGCTGCACGAGGCGGGCCTCGGCTGGGCCGACACGCTCGACACCGTGGGCGAGGAGACGGCGGGGCTCGGCTGGATCCACGTCGTGCCGAACGTCGCCGTGCTGACCGCCGGACTGCTCTACGGCGAGGGCGACTTCACCACGACCATCGCGCTCACGGTGCGCGGCGGCCTCGACACCGACTCCAACGGCGCCACGGCGGGCTCGGTGGCGGGCGTCCTGTGCGGGGCGGCGGCGATCCCCGCGCGGTGGACCGAGCCCCTCCAGGACCGCGTCAGCAGCGCGGTCTTCGGCTTCGACGGGGCCCGGATCAGCGAACTCGCGGCGCGTACCGTGGAATTGGCCGCACAATGATCCCATGCCTGAGTACCTGGAACTCGACCTGGCGGGAGCCGCGCTGCGCGTCGAGCTCGCCGACGTGGGGCAGGCGCCCGAATCCGGCTCCCTGCCGCCGGAGTTCGGCGTGCCCGAGCCCGTCTCCACCGGCCGCGGCCGGGGCGCGGCGCTCGCCGCCGGGGCGCTGCGGGCGACGCTGAGCCCGCTCGGCCCGCTCCTGGACGAGGTGCACGCCTCGGTGTCCCGGGCCGAGCGCCCGCCGGAGGAGTTCACGGTCGAGTTCGGCATCGAGGTGGGCAAGGACCTCAAGCTCGGCATCGTCGGGCTCAAGGGCTCGGCCACCATGACGGTGTCCGCCACCTGGCGGCGTACGGAAGGTCCTGGCGACGGAGCCGAAGGCCCGCACAGCGGCGCCGACGGGGCCTAGCCGTGGGCTGGTTCAAGGGGACGCGGAAGCCGCCCCCGGTGGTCGCGATCCTCGGGCGGCACGGCGACGCGGCCGTCGGCGCGGCCGCGCTCCTCTCCCCCGGCCGCGCCCTGACCTGCGCGCACGTGGTCAACGAAGCACTCGGGCGGGCCCCGTTGAGCGGGACGACGCCCTCGGGCGAGGTGCTCCAGGTGGGGTTCGCCCGGCGCACGGTCCGGATCAAGGCGCAGATCGAGGTGTGGGTGCCGCCCCGGCGCGGCGCCGGAGCCTGGCAGGGCGACCTGTGCGTACTCCAGCTCGCCGAGCCCGCGCCCACGGACGCCGATCCCGTCGTCTGGACGGACATGACGGAGGGCCAGTCGCTGCGCGCCTGGCACGGCTGCGGGGAGCCGATCACCTTCGCGGACACGGTCCTCAAGGTGCTCGACGACCAACTCGGCTATCTGGACGGCGCGTTGTCCGGAGCCGCGATCGGCCCCGGGTTCAGCGGCGGACCGCTGTGGACCGACTCGGGGGACAGCGTGGCCGGGCTCGTGGTCGGCCAACTCGGGCAGGGGGACGCCGCCGCGCACCCCGCTCACACCCTGCGGCGCACCTGGGCACTGCCCTGGCAGGCGGTGCGCGATCAGCTGTACGCGGCGGGGGCGGACGCCGTCGTGGCCGACTGCCGCACCCTGCGCGCCACCCCGCAGGACGACCCGCTCGGCGCCGAACTCACCGCACTGCTGCGCTCGTTGCTGCCGGACCCCGCCGCGCGCGCCGAACACGCGCGGCGACTCGCCGCCGAACTGGACCTCGCCGTGCCGCAGGACGGCTCGGCGCCCCGCGTCGAGGAACTCACCGCCGTCCTGCTCGCCCGGCACCGCGCCCTGCCCACCCTCAGCGAGTCCCTGCTCACCGCGGGACCCTACGGCGCACGTCCGGAGAGGCTCACGGCCCTGCTGGGCACCGGCCGCGCGGTCGAGGCGTCCGGACTGCTCTCCCTGGGTGAACACGCCTACCTGGAGAAGCAGTTGAGGAGCGTCGTCCTCGCCGACCCGACGCTGCCCGCCCGCGCGGCCCAGGAGGCGCTGCGCTATACCCCGCTGCCCTCCGCCCTGTGCACCGCGCGGCTGGCGCCCGATGCGCTCGGGCAGGTCATCGCGGACCTGGAGCAGTACCAGGACGGCGGCAGCGTGCCGGCGGGGACGCCTCGGGTGCCCGCGCTCGTGCACCTGGTCGAGTTCATCGCCGCGGCATCGGGCGACCCCGTCGGCGCCGGGCTGAGCCGCTGGAGCGAGCGGGTCTGCGACCGGCTCGGCGTGCACCCCGCGGCGCGCGACCAGCGCAGGGCCGACGCCGCGCACTGGGCGGGCGCGCGGGCGCCCCGGGTGACGCGGCTGCTCGCCCGGCTCACCAGGACCGAGCCGGAGGGCGAAGGCACGGGCCCAGGCATCGGCATGGGGACGGGCGCGGGCGCGGAGCGGGCGGAGCGCTACCGCTGTCGGCTGTGGCAGCAGCACGCGGACGGGTCTGTGCGCCGCCTGGACACCGCGGCGGGGGACGCGCCGCTCACTCCCGAGCAGGTCGGCGCCCTGATCCGCGAGGGCGCCGAGCGGTCGGGGGACGCCCTGCCCGCCGTGGACATCGAGGTGGACCGCGCCGGTCTGCACCTGCCCGTCGACGAATGGGACGCGGGCAGTCCCAACGAGTTCGTGCCGAGCCTGCCACTCGGTGCGTCCTTCCCGCTCACGCTGCGCTGCCCGGAGATGAGCCGCCGGGTGCCCCGGCGCGACGTGGAGCACCGCCGCCGCTGGGGCGACGGGCACGGCAGACCGCTGGTCATCGACCCGAGCTGCGCGGACGGGCGGCAGGTCGCCGCGCTGCTCAACTCCACCCACCGGGACGCCAACCACGTCGTCCTGCACGGCCCGCCCGCGCTCCGCGCCCAACTGCTCGACCTCTGCCTGGCCCTCGGCGTGCCCGTGGTGCTCTGGGACCGCGAGGCCGAGGGGCACGACCAGGCCGACCGCCTCGATCCCCTCGCGCCGACCGGGCGGCTGCACGAACTGCCCTTCCGCGTCCACCGGTTCAGGGCGGCCACGCTGCCGGACGCGACGGGGCTCAGGGCCCGCCCCTCCCTCGTGTGGGAGGACCTCGCCTGGCAGGACCGCGTGGGGTCCGAGCACGAGCCGAGACTGACGGACCCCGACGCGCCGCGCCCGCTTCCCGACGAAGGAGTACGCCGTTCATGACCGCACCCCAGGGACCCCGGGCGCCCCGGACACCCCCTCAGGACGACTGGCGGCTCTTCCGCGGCGACGGCGACGCCCGCCGCGTCGACTTCCCCGAGGCCCCGCCGTGGCGCCGCTTCACCCCCGCGGACGACGCGCCGCGCCCCCGCCCCTACCTGATCGGCCCCGACGAGTCCGAGGTGGTCAACGCCGCACTGCTGCTGCGCCGCCCGCTCCTGGTCACCGGCCATCCCGGCACCGGCAAGTCCTCCCTCGCGCACGCCATCGCCCACGAGCTGACCCTCGGCCGCGTGCTGACCTGGCCGGTCAACAGCCGCTCCACGCTGCGCGACGCCCTCTACGACTACGACGCGATCGGCCGCCTGAGGGAGTCCAACCTGCGCCGCGAGGAGGCCGGTTCCGACGACGACGCGCCGGGCGAGGGCCCGGACATCGGCTCGTACGTCCGGCTCGGCCCGCTCGGCACCGCCTTCGTCCCGGGCGAGCGGCCGCGCGTCCTGCTCGTCGACGAGCTCGACAAGGGCGACGTCGACCTGCCCAACGACCTCCTGACGGTCTTCGAGGAGGGCGAGTTCGAGATCCCCGAGCTGGCCAGGCTGCCCGAGGACCAGTCGCACGTCGACGTCCTCACCGCGGACCCCCGGGTACGGGCGCCCGTGACGCGGGGCAGGGTGCGCTGCTCCGAGTTCCCCGTGGTGGTCATCACCAGCAACGGCGAACGCGAGTTCCCGCCCGCGTTCCTGCGCCGCTGCGTACGGCTCGATCTCGCGGAGCCGGACGAGCAGCGCCTGCGCGACATCGTCGAAGCCCACCTCGGCGACGCGGCCCTCGACGGCGTCGACGACCTCCTGCGCGCCTTCCTGGGCCGCCGCGCCCCCGGCGAACTGGCCACCGACCAGCTCCTGAACGCCGTGTTCCTGCGCAAGGGCGGTCTCGACCTGCCCGCGGGGGCGCTGCTCGACGCGGTGCTCCACCGGCTCGGCGGGGCGGTCTAGGAGTGACGGCCGAGCGCCCCGACGTCGCCGCCCTGGTCGACCGGATCATCAGGGCGACCACCGCCGCAGGCACCCGACCCGAGCGGCTGCGCCAAGCACTCCGGGCCCTCACGGACAGCGGTGTCGAGCTCGCCCAGGAGGAACTGCTCGACGCGCTGTGGCTGGCGGGACGGCTGCCCGACGGCGCGTCGACGGCGCTGGCGCGGGCCGCGGGGGCGCTCGCACCGGCGGAGCGGACGGCCCACGAGGACGAGTGGCCGTCGCCGGACCTCGCGCCGGGGGCGTTCCCGCCGCTGCTCAGTAGGCCCGTGGCCTGGCGGCGCCGCACCCAGGAGCCGCCTCCGCAGCGGCAGTCCGACGCCGCCGAGCCGCCCGCGGACGCCGCCGCGCGGTCGGACTCGCGGGCCGACCCGAGTGCCGAGGACGCGTCCGACGCCGCCGCGCGCCCCGGCGCGTCCACCCCGCACCGCGAGGCAGCCCGGCGCTCCCCCCTCTACGGCGGCACCGCCCCCGGCCGCGCCCCGCACCACCGCACCCTGCCCGTCCGTCCCGTCCGCGCGCCCGGCACCCGTGCCCTCGGCTCCCGGCAGCTCCAACTGGGCCGCGCGCTGCGCCCGTTGAAGCAGACCGTGGCCGACCGTAGGCGCTGGGAGCTCGACGAGACGGCCACCGCGGACTCGACGGCCCACAGCGGACTCACCGACGCCGTGCTTCGCCCCGCCCGCGCGCGCTGGCTCGACCTGACGCTGCTCGTGGACGACGGCGCCTCCATGCTCCTGTGGCAGCGGCTCGCCACCGAGACGCGGCTGCTCCTGGAGCGCAGCGGCGCCTTCCGTGACGTACGCGTCCACGGCCTGGACACCCGCACCCCCGGCGCCCCGCTGCTCGGCCGCCGCCCCTTCACTCCCGGCACCGCCGTGCTGCCGCCCGCCACCGTGACCGACCCCGGCGGCAACACCCTGATCCTCGTGCTCAGCGACGGCGTCGGCGCGGCCTGGCGGGACGGCCGGATGCGCGAACTCCTCACGCAGTGGGGGAGGTTCGGTCCGACGGCCGTGCTGCACGCGCTGCCGCCGCACCTGTGGGACGGCTCGGGCATCCGCGCCGAACGCTGGCAGGTGACCACCCGGCGGCGCGGCGCGCCCAACCTCACCTGGGACGTGGCGGATCCTGTGCTGCCGCCCGGGCTCACCGCGTTCGACGGCGTTCCCGTCCCGGTGCTCGCGCCCGAGCCGGGGGCGGTCGGCGCGTGGGCGGGCCTGGTCGCGTCCCCCGGGGCGAGCGCGGTCCTGCCGCTCCTGACCGCGCCCTTCGAGCCGATCGGGGCGCCACCCACCGACCTGGACGCGGGAGGGCGGGTGCTGCGGTTCCGGGAGACGGCGTCCCCCGAGGCGTACCGCCTCGCCGCCCATCTCGCCGCCGTCGCCCCGGTGTCCGTACCGGTGATGCGTCTGGTGCAGGACGCCCTCGGCCCCGACGTGACGACCGGGCACTTGGCCGAGGTGTTCCTGAGCGGCCTGATGGGGCGCTGTGACGACGCCGTGGACCTCGCCCCGCGCCACCGGAGTTACGACGTCACGGCCGAGGCCCGCGACATCCTCCTGGGCACCGCGCCGGTCCGTGAACTCCTGCGCACCAGCCGGACGGTGACGGACCGTCTGGGCGAACTCGCGGGCCGCTCAGCCGACTTCCCCGCCTGGCTCGCCCACCCGGACGGCGCGGGACGGGCCGGGGACGGCACGCGGCCGTTCGGGTGGGTGGACGACCGGCTGATGCGGAGGCTGGGCGTGGGCGTCCCCCGGGACCGCCAGCCGCCCGGGCGGGACGACGATCCCGAGCTGCCCGGTTACGTCGACGCGCCGGGCTCCCCGTGGCTCTCGCTCCAACCCGTGAACCCCCGGTGGGCGGGCCCCTGGCGCCTGTTCGCCCGGCACGTCGGCGCGCGGTCCACCAGCGGGATGTTCCTGGGACGGCGCGCGGAGGGCGGCGTCGCGGCGCTCCGGCTCACCCGTCCGGGGTCCGTGCGCCGCGCCTCGCTGCCCCGGCAGGCCGAGGCGCTGCGCCTGCTCAGCTGCTCGTCGGTGCCCCGGATCGTGGACATGGACCCGGCGGTGCTGCCTTCCTGGCTCGCGACGGAACTCTGCCTGGTGGACGGGGTGCCCGCCACGCACCTCGAAACCCGTGCGCTGACCGGTGAACGGTACGACGATCCGGTGCGGTTCGCCCTGCTCGGCCAGCGGGTCGCCGGGATCCTCGCGGACGCCCACGTACGCGGGATCCTCCACGGCGACCTGGTGCCGCGCCGGGTGCTGCTGACCCCCGACGGCGTGTGCGTCACCGGCTGGTGCGTGCAGGAGCACGCCGACGGCGCCTTCCACGACGTCTCCAAGCTCGGTCTCGTCCTCCTGGAGGCCGCGGGCCACGGCCTGCCCGACTCCTTGACCGGCATCCTGCGGCGCTGCTCGTCGCCGCTGCTCGACGAGCGGCCCACGGCGGCCGAAGTCGTCGCGCACTTCCGGTCGTTCCTCGACGCACAGGCACCGCCGTCCGGCGCGGACGACGGCGCCGACGGCACGCTCGCCGTACCCATCGGACGCGACGAGCGGGGCTCCGACGTCGTACTGGACTTCCGCTCCATGGGCCCGCACGGCATCGTCCAGGGCACGGAGGCACAGTGGTCCACCGTCCTCGACGAGCTCGTCCGGGGCGTGGCCGAGCGGCACTCACCGGCAGCGGTGCAGTTCCACATGCTCGACTCGACCGAGCGGTACCTGCGTTCGACGGCGAGCGGCACGGTGCCGCACGTCAAGACGGCCGCCGACTCCCGCTCCCTTGAGCAGGCCCTCGACATCGAGCGCGGCCACCGGAGGGAGCTGCTCGCCGAGGCACAGGACGTGGGCCTCGCCCACCCGGCCCGGACCAGCCTGATCGTCGTCCGCACGGCGCAGGGGCTGCCGGGCGACGAGAGCTGGCTCGAAGACCTCGGCATCCACCTCCTGGTGCTCGACGGTCCCGAAAGAGGAGCGCTCGACCTCGACTTCCGCATCGACCTCACCGGCCGTGACCCGGTCCTCCACCACTCGCGGGCGCCCTCGTCGGGCATCACGTTCCGGCTGCCGCTCCCCCGGCGCGTCCCGCTGGAGGCGATGCTCACCGACGAGTTCAAGGTCGCCGTCTCGCAGGGCCGTGAGGGGCACCACGAGTCGGCGCTGATCTGGCTGGAGCGACTCGCCGCCCGGCAGCTCGAACACCTCGGCCGCGACCACCCTCAACTGCTGGCCACCCAGTACGAGATCGGCCACCTCCAGCTCGCGCTCGGCCTCTTGGAGGACGCCCTGCACTCGTTCTCCGCCTGCGCGTCGCGCCGCGCCGAGGTGCTCGGCAGGGAGCACCCCGACACCCTGACCGCACACCAGCAGTGCGCCTACGTGCTGTTCCGCACGGGCCGCCACGAGGAGGCGCACACGATCTACCGCACCGTCCTCGCCCTCTGGGAGAACGTGCGGGGCCACCACCACCCCGACACCCTGCTGTGCCGCCACAACCTGACCGTCACCCTCATCGCGATGCGCCGCTACGAGGAGGCCGTGTCCGAGGCCCGCGCCACCCGCACCAGCCGGGCGCTCATCCTCGGCGACGAGCACCCCGACACCCTGGCGAGCGGCCATGAACTGGCCGTCGCGCTCAGCGGCACGGGCCGCAGGGCCGAGGCACTCGACGTGGCCGACGCCGTCCACGCCGCGCGCGGGAGGGTCCTCGGCCCCGACCACCCCGACACGCTCGCGACCCTGCGCATCGGGACGGACCCCCGGCCGCCCGCGGGCTGACGGGAGCGCCCCGGCTACCCTTCCCCCGTGACCATCCAGGACTTCGCCACGTACATCGCAGGACTCCCGAGGGTGCTCGTCGGAGCCGCCGCGCTCTTCAGGGACACCGAGGGGCGGGTCCTGCTCGTCGAGCCCAACTACCGCGAGGGCTGGGCACTGCCGGGCGGCACCGTCGAGTCCGATACCGGGGAGACGCCCCGGCAGGGCGCCCGCAGGGAGAGCCTCGAGGAGATCGGGCTCGACGTCGAGCTCGGGCGGCTGCTCGCGGTGGACTGGGTGCCCGCGGGCAGCGAGGGGGTACGGCCGCCGCTGGTCGCCTATCTGTACGACGGCGGGGTGCTCGACGAGGAGCGGCTGAAGTCGATCCGGCTCCAGGAGGAGGAGCTGCTCTCCTGGCGCCTGGTGGACCGCGCCGACCTCGCGGAGCTGTTGCTCGGCGCGACCGCGCGCAGGGTCGCGATCGCGCTCGACGTCCTGGCGGAGGGCGGCGGCACGGCGGAGCTGGAGAACGGCTACCGGGTCGCCTGACCCCGCCCGCGCCACCGCTCAGAACAGGGCGTCGGCCCCGCCCCCCGTACCGCCCTCGAAGGCCAGCAGTTGACGCTTGCGGTCGAGCCCGCCGCCGTACCCCGTCAGGCTCCCGTCGGCGCCGACGACCCGGTGGCAGGGCACGATCACGCCGATCGGGTTCTTGCCGTTGGCGAGGCCGACCGCGCGTGAGGCGTTGGGTTTGCCGAGGGCGTCGGCGAGTTGGCCGTACGAGCGGGTCTCGCCGTACGGGATCCGCTGGAGCTCGCGCCACACGGTCCGCTGGAACGGCGTGCCGTCCAGGCACAGCGGCAGGTCGAACTCGGTCAGCTCACCGGCGAAGTAGGCCGCGAGCTGGCTGATCGTCTCGCCGAACGGTGCCGTGTCGCGGTCGCCGAAGGACTCCTCCGGCGGGCGGTGGCGCTGTTCGGTCATGTAGAGGCCGCTGAGGACGCCGTCGGTGGCGACGAGCGTGAGCGGCCCGTAGGGGCTGTCGATGACGGTGTGCAGGCGTTCCATGGTGGCGTCCCTTGCGGTGTGCGTGCCTTACGCGGGGATGAAGTTGATCGGGTGGTCGTCGATGGCCCACAGGTACTGGACCGCGTACGCCCGCCAGGGCCGCCAGGCCGCCGCGCGCACGGTGAGCGCGGCAGGCGTGTGCGGCAGGCCCAACTCCTGTGCGGCGCGCCGGATCCCGAGGTCGGAGGGGAGGAAGGCGTCCGGGTCGCCGAGGGCCCGCAGGGCGATCACCTCGATCGTCCAGGGACCGAACCCGGGCAGCTCGGCGAGGCGGGCCCTCGCCTCCTCCCAGTCGCTCTCGGCGCCGAGCTTGAGGCGTCCTTCGGCGAGGTGGCTCACCAGCGTGGTCAGGGTGGTGCGGCGGCTGCGGGGCAGGGCGAGCGCGTCGGGGTCGAGTGCGGCGAGCTGCTCCGGGGTGGGGAAGAGGTGGGTGAGGCCGCCCTCCGGGTCCTCGACGGGCGTGCCGTGCGCGGTGACGAGGCGGGCCGCGTGGGTACGGGCCGCGGCCGTGGAGACCTGTTGGCCGAGCACGGCGCGCACCGCGAACTCCGCCTCGTCGACGGTGCCGGGCACGCGCCGCCCCGGCGCCTTGTCGACGAGGGGCGCGAGCACCGGATCGCTCCTCAACTGGCCGTCCACGGCCGCCGGGTCGGCGTCCAGGTCGAGCATGCGGCGGCAGCGGCTGATGGCGATGGTGAGGTCGCGCAGGTCGGTGAGGCTGAGGCGGCAGCCGATGTGGTCGGGGTGCGGGGTGAGCGCGACGATGCCGTGTCCGAAGGGGAGGTCGAGGGTGCGCCGGTAGGCGCCGTCGCGCCATTCCTCGACGCCGGGCACGCCGGTCGCGATGAGGTGTCCGAAGAGGTTGTCGGGGTTGAGCGGCTTGCGGAACGGCAGCCGCAGCGAGAGGACACCGGGGGCGCCTGCCGACGCGGGCGGGGCCGCGCCCGCCGGGGACGCGGTGCGCTTCGGCGCCCGGGCGCGCAGCTCGCCGGGGGCGAGTGCGAAGACCTCGCGCACGGTGTCGTTGAAGGTGCGGATCGAGGCGAACCCGGCGGCGAAGGCGATCTCCGCCATGGGCAGCGCGGTCGTCTCGATGAGGAGCCGCGCGGTCTGCGCGCGCTGGGCGCGGGCGAGCGCGAGCGGTCCCGCACCGAGCTCGGCGCGCAGTTGGCGCTCGACCTGGCGCGCGCTGTAGCCGAGCCGGGAAGCGAGACCGGGGACGCCGTCGCGGTCGACGACGCCGTCACCGATGAGCCGCATGGCGCGGGCCACCAGGTCGGCCCGCTGGTTCCACTCGGGCGAGCCGGGGCTGCTGTCGGGGCGGCACCGCTTGCAGGCCCGGAATCCGGCCTGCTGGCAGGCGGCGGCGCTCGGGTAGAAGGTCATGTTCTCGGGCTTGGGCGGCACGACCGGGCAGCTGGGGCGGCAGTAGATCCGGGTGGTGGTGACGGCCGTGAAGAACCATCCGTCGAAGCGGGCGTCCTTCGACTGAACAGCGCGCACGCAGCGTTCGGTGTCGGTGTGCATGTCCTCAAGGATGGTCGATGCCCGCCGCCCGGGCTGGCGAGAATCCGACATCAACCTCGCGCGACCTGCACCACGGGCTCATGCACTCCTGAGCCGCCGCCACACCGCCTTCGCCGCGTTGTGCCCGGACATCCCGTGCACCCCGGGGCCCGGCGGGGTCGCCGACGAGCAGATGAAGACGGCGGGGTGCGGGGTGCTGTACGGGAACAGGGAGAGCTTGGGCCGCAGCAGCAGCTGGAGTCCGCTGGCGGCTCCGCAGGCGATGTCGCCGCCCACGTAGTTCGCGTTGCGCGCGGCCAGCTCGGGCGGGCCCGCCGTGGCGCGGGCCAGGACGCGGTCGCGGAAGCCGGGCGCGAAGCGTTCCAGCTGCCGCTCGATCGCGTCGGTCAGGTCACCGTCCCAGCCGTTGGGGACGTGGCCGTACGCCCAGAAGACGTGCTTGCCCGCCGGGGCGCGGCCGGGGTCGACGACGCTGGGCTGCACCGTGATCAGGAACGGCGCGTCGGGGGCGCGCCCCTCGCGCGAGGCGGCGTGTAGCGCGGCGCCGATCTCCTTGCTGCTCGCGCCGACCTGGACGGTCCCCGCGGTCCTCGGCTCCTGCGCGGTCCAGGGCACGGGCCCGTCGAGCGCGTAGTCGATCTTGAAGGCGCTGGCTCCGTACCGGTATCCCTGGTAGGCGCGGCCGAGCCCGGCGATCCTGGCGAGCGCGGTGGGTGAGGTGTCGAAGACGTACGCGCGGGCGGGCGGCAGGTCGTCCAGGCGCTTGACCTCGTAGTCCGTGTGGACGGTGCCGCCGAGGTCCTTCAGGTACGCGGTGAGCGCGTCGGAGATGGACTGGGAGCCGCCGCGCGCGACGGGCCAGCCCCGGGCGTGCGCGGCAAGGGCGAAGACCAGGCCGACGCCGCCGGTGATGATGCCGTCGAGGGGCGCGATGACATGGGCGACCAGACCGGCGAAGAGCGCGCGGGCGCGGTCGTCGCGGAAGCGCCGCATCAGCCAGGTCGAGGGCGGCAGTCCCACGAGCCCGAACCGGGCGAGCGTGACGGGGTCCCGTGGCAGGGAGGTCAGCGGCAGCGACATGAAGTCCCGCAGGAGGTCGTCCCACGGGCCGAGGAAGGGCTCCACCAGGCGTCGGTACGCTCCCGCGTCGCGCGGCCCGAACGAGGCGGCGGTCTCGGCGACGGAGCGGGACAGCACGGCGGCGGTCCCGTCGAGAAAGGGGTGCGCCATCGGCAGCGGGGGCTGCAGCCACTCCAGGCCGTACCGGTCGAGCGGCATGGCGCGGAACGCAGGGGAGTTGATGCCGAGGGGGTGGGCGGCGGAGCAGGGGTCGTGCCGGAATCCGGGCAGCGTCAGCTCTTCGGTGCGCGCCCCGCCGCCCACCGTGTCCCTGGCCTCGAAGACGGCCACGGAGAAGCCTCGGCGGGCCAGCTCGACGGCAGCGGTGAGCCCGTTCGGTCCCGCCCCCACGACGACGGCATCAAGCATCGACGGCACCTTCGGACTCCTTCGTCAGCCGATGGCCACTGCCGCCCAGGATAGGCCGGGACGCCTTCGCCGCCGTCGGCGCGGTGCGGCGGGCCGACAGCGGTGCGCGGGCGCACCCGCCGGGAGACTCGGGCGAGGCCCACCGGGGGGCTCGGGCCGGACCCGCCGAGATCCGGACCGGAGCCACCGGGCCCCGGGGCGAGGCCGCTCCGATACAGGCTGCCCTCGGCACGGTGCCGCAGGCAGCAGCCGTGTACGGGCGTGCCCGCCGGGAAGCTCGGGCGAGGCCCACCGGGATCCGGCCGGGGGCCGCCGAGACCCGGACCGGACCCACCGGAACCCGGGGCGAAACCGCTCTCGTTCAGGCTGCCCTCGGCACGGTGCCGTAAGACAGCGCCCGTGTACGGACGCGCCCGCCAGGAGGCTCAGGCGAGGCCCACCAGGACGCTCGGACCAGGCCCACCGGAATACGGCCGAGGCCCGCCGAGATCCGGACCAGACCCACCGGGACGCGGTCGAGGCCATCCGGACGCGGGCCGGACCCGCCAGGATCCAGACCTCGCCCGCCGGGACACGTGCCGAGCCCGCAAGGATTCAGGCAGGGCCCACCAGCGAGTTCAAGCGACCGCGCAAGGCCGCTCAGGCCGAACCCCCGAGGAGCTCCACCACCCGGCGGGCCGTCGCCGCGTCGCGTGCGGCGGTGAACGGCAGCGCGTTCCCGCCGCCTATGCGGAACGGCTCTCCCGTCAGGGTCAGGTCGGTGCCGCCGGCCTCGGCGACGAGCAGCAGCCCCGCCGCGTGGTCCCAGGCCAGCTCCCAGGAGAAGGCGACGGCGTCCAACTCGCCCTTGGCGATGGCGAGGTACTCGAGCCCCGCGGAGCCGCACGGCCTCGGCCGCACGCCCTCGGTGCGCAGGCCGCTCAGCGCCCGCTTCTGGTCGTCGGTGGTGAAGTCCGGGTGCGAGGTGGCCACTTCGATGTCGGCACCCGGCGCGGGCGAGCCCGCCACCAGCGGCTTCCCGTCGAGCGTGGCGCCCTTGCCCCGGATGGCGACGGCGAACTCGTCGAGCGCCGGAGCGTACGTCCACGAAGCCTGGACCTCGCCGTCGACCGCGAGGGCGACGAGCATGCAGAAGCCGGGGTCGCCGTTCACGAACTGGCGCGTCCCGTCGACCGGGTCGACTATCCACACCGGAGCGGCGCCGCGTATCGCCTCGTACCTCGACGGGTCCGCGTGCACCGCCTCCTCGCCGACCACGACCGATCCCGGCAGCAGCGCGAGGAGGTCGGCGGTCAGCTGCTCCTCGGCGCGGCGGTCGGCGACGGTCACCACGTCGTGCGGCCCGGACTTCTCGACCACGTCGCCCTCGGCGAGCTGCCGGAACCGGGGCATAACCTCGGCCGCGGCAGCCTTGCGGAGGGCCTCTTCAACGCCGTGCACGCCGTGCACCAGAAACTTTTCGATCATGCGTCCATGAGAGCACGCCCCACTGACATCCCGTACGCCCCACCTGAACGCCCCCTTACCTCACGGTGAACCTCCCGTGCCGCCCCGCGCCGCCCGCCGCGCGCCGCCCGCCCACTCTCTCACCGCCCCACGGCGTACCCCTGCATCCCGCGAGGATTGGCCCCCGCGGAGAGGACACCGGTCCGTGGGTCGCGCGCCACCGCGCACAGCCGCCCCTCCGACCACGGCCCGCCCACCGTCACCTCGTGCCCCCGCCGCCGCAGCTCCGCCACCACCTCGGGGTCCATCCGCGATTCGACGGTGAGGCTGCCCGCCCGCATCTCGCGCGGGTGGAAGGAGCCGGGGAAGGCGTCGGTGTGCCAGTTGGGGGCGTCGATCGCGCCTTGCAGGTCCAGGCCGCCCCGTACGGCGTCCCGCAGCGCCACACCCAGGAAGAAGTGCACCTGCCACTGGTCCTGCTGGTCGCCGCCCGGCGTGCCGAAGGCCAGCACGGGCACCCCGTCCTTGAGCGCGAGGGACGGGGTGAGCGTGGTCCGGGGCCGCCGCCCCGGAGTGAGCGAGTTGGGCAGCCCTTCCTCGAGCCACGCCATCTGCAACCGGGTCCCCAGCGGGAAGCCGAGCTCGGGGACGACGGGGTTGGACTGCAGCCAGCCGCCGCTGGGCGTGGCCGAGAGCATGTTGCCCCAGCGGTCGACGATGTCGAGGTGGCAGGTGTCGCCGCGGGTCCCGCCGTCGCCCGCCACGGTCGGCTCGCCCGCCCCCGCCGCCGCGACGCCCCCCGCCGCGTCGGCGTGCGGCCGCTCCCCCGCAGCCACCGCGCGCGCGTGCGCCGACAGCCGGGGCTCGCGCCCGCCGGGGCTGCCGGGGCGCAGCTCGTAGGACGCCTTCTCGCCGATGAGCCGCCGCCGCAGGGCGTTGTACGCGCCCGAGAGCAGCTCACCGACGGGCACCTCATCGGCGCCGCCCCCGGCGTCCCCGTACCAGGCCTCCCGGTCGGCCATCGCCAACTTGCAGCCCTCGACCAGGAGATGGACGTACTCGGCGGAGCCGTACGCGGGCAGCTCGGCCACCTCGCGGGGCAGCAGGGCGAACTGCTGGAGGAGGGCGGGGCCCTGGCTCCACGCGCCCGCCTTGCACAGGGTCCAGCCGTTCCAGTCGTAGGTGACCGGGGCCTCGTACCGCGCGGACCAGTCGCGCAGGTCGTCGGCCGTGAGCGTGCCCGTGTGCCGTCGGCCGCTGGTGTCCATGGTGGGCCGCCCCGCCTGCCGCACCAGCGCTTCGGCGATGAAGCCGGTGCGCCACACCTCGCGCGCGGCGTCGATCTCCGCTACGCGGCCGCCCCCCGAGGCCGCCGCCTTCTCCCGCGCCTCGGCTATGAGCCGCCGCCAGGTGGCCGCGAGCGCCGGGTTGCGCAACAGCTCGCCGGTGCGCGGCGGTTCACCGTCCGGCAGGTACACCTCGGCGGAGGTGGGCCACTCCCGCTCGAAGAGTTCCCGCACCGTCTCCACGGTCTCCACGACGCGCTCCACGGGCGCGTGCCCGTCCGCCGCGTAACCGATGGCGTACGTGAGCACGTCGGCCAGCGACTTCGTGCCGTGGTCGCGCAGGAGCAGCAGCCACGCGTCGAAGGCGCCGGGCACCGCGGCGGCGAGGGGTCCCGTGCCCGGCACCAGGTCGAGCCCCAGGGAGCGGTAGTGCGCCACGGTGGCTCCGGCGGGCGCGGGCCCCTGGCCGCAGAGCACGCGCACCTCGCCGTCCGCGGGCGCGAGGACGATCGGCACCTCGCCCGCGGGACCGTTGAGGTGCGGCTCGACCACGTGCAGCACGAACCCCGCGGCGACGGCGGCGTCGAAGGCGTTGCCACCGTCCTCCAGGACGGCCATCGCGGACTGGGAGGCGAGCCAGTGGGTGGACGACACCATGCCGAAGGTGCCCTGAAGGGTGGGACGCGTCGTGAACATGATCCGCAGGCTAGCGCCGGTGGTGACGCGCCCGCCCGAAGATCACCGGCGCCGAATCGGACACACTTGACGTAAAGAAGAATTCGGAACGGCCACGACAGGCCGGACCGACCCATGGGCATGGAGGAAGCACGGTGCACGGTGAGTACAAGGTCCCCGGCGGCAAGCTCGTCGTAGTGGATCTGGACGTCGACGGCGGCGAGTTGCGGCACACGCGCGTGGCCGGTGACTTCTTCCTCGAACCCGACGAGGCGCTCGACGCGATCAACGGCGCCCTCGACGGCGCCCCCGCCGACACGGACACCGCGGGCCTCGCCGCGCGCATCGACACCGCGCTGCCCGAGGGCACCGTGATGTACGGCCTGACGTCGGAGGGCATCGGCATCGCGGTGCGCCGCGCCCTCGCGCACGCCACGGACTGGACCGACTACGACTGGCAGCTCGTCCACGAGGGCCCGCAGGCGCCCACCCTGCACATGGCCCTGGACGAGGTGCTCACCCAGGAGGTCGCGGCGGGGAGGCGCCCGCCGACGCTGCGCGTGTGGGAGTGGGGCGCCCCTTCGGTGATCATCGGCAGCTTCCAGTCGCTCGCCAACGAGGTCGACCCTGAGGGCGCGGCCCGCCACGGCATCGACGTCGTCCGCAGGATCTCCGGCGGCGGCGCGATGTTCGTGGAGCCGGGGAACACGATCACGTACTCCCTCTCGGTGCCCGACGCCCTCGTCCAGGGGCTGTCGTTCCAGGACAGCTACGCCTATCTCGACGACTGGGTGCTCGGCGCCCTCGCCGACATGGGCATCAAGGCGTGGTACCAGCCGCTGAACGACATCGCGACGGACGCGGGGAAGATCGCGGGTGCCGCGCAGAAGCGCATGGTGGGGCCCGGCGGCGGCCCCGGCGCGGTCCTGCACCACGTGACCATGTCGTACGACATCGACGCGGACAAGATGCTGGAGGTCCTGCGCATCGGCAAGGAGAAGCTGTCCGACAAGGGGACCAAGAGCGCCAAGAAGCGCGTGGACCCGCTGCGCCGCCAGACCGGGCTGCCGCGCGAGTCGGTCATCGAGCGGATGATCGACTCCTTCCGAGGGCGGTACGGCCTGACGGACGGCGGGGTCACCGAGGAGGAGCTGGCGCGGGCGCGCGAGCTGGCCAGGACGAAGTTCAGCTCGCCGGAGTGGACGGCGCGGGTGCCGTAGGCCGGGCGCCCCGGCTCCGAGGCTCTTCGTCCGACGGGCTGCGCTGCCAGGCGGTCGTGCCGAGCATGCCCGTCTCACCGATGTCGAGGCCGCCGTCCGGCTGGATGGTCTGCCGGGCCGCGCCCTTGCCGGTGCCGATCTCCACGTAGACGCCGCTGCCCTCCAGGGTGGCGGCGTCGACGGCCGAGTACCGCCAGACCAGCGAGGTGTACGCGGATTCGCCCGGCTTCAGCGTGACGCGGCGCGGCCCGGGGTCGTCCATGGTGGTGACCGGCTCGGTGCCCTTGAGCACGTTCACGCGGAACAATTGCTTGTCCACGCCGCGGACGCGAATGTCCGGGTAGCCGTTGATCCGCCGCACGCCCTTGCCGCAGTTGGTCACGGTCACCGACATCGCGCGCAGGCCCATCGTGGCGCTCACCATGCCCGGCGACATCGTCACGCCGGACTCCGGGCAGCGCGGGGTGCCGGCGGACGGCGCGTCGGCGGGGGAACGACCGTCGGGGCCGAGCGCGACGTCGCCGGGCGCGCCCGGCGCGGAACGGGTCGGCTGGGAAGGGGTCGCCTCGGACGGGGTCGCGTCGGAAGGGGTCGCCTCCGTCCTCGGCTCGCGCTCCGGGTTCGCCTCGCGGTCCAGCTCCGCGGAGAGCCCGCAACCGGCCACGAGCAGCGCGGTCGCCGACAGCGCCAGGGCCTGTCTGAGTGGTCTCGGTATGACGGTCACGCGCAGATCATGCCACGCCCCTCCATCCCGTCCCCTATGAGCCGATTCGGCCTAGAGATCGACGCTCCGGGCCGCCACCAGGCCCGACTCGTAGGCGAACACGACCAGTTGGGCCCGGTCGCGCGCGCCGAGCTTGGTCATCGCACGGCTCACGTGCGTCTTCGCCGTGAACGGGCTGATGACCATGTGCGCGGCGATCTCCTCGTTCGTCAGCCCGCGGGCGACCAGCGCGGTCACCTCGCGCTCGCGGCGGGTGAGGGTCTCGAGTCCCGGCGCGCTGGTCCGGTCGGGGGGCCGGGACACGAACTCGCCGATCAGGCTGCGCGTCACCGACGGCGAGAGCAACGCCTCGCCGCGCGCGACGACGTCGATGCCGTGCAGCAGATCGGCGGGCTCGGTGTCCTTGAGCAGGAACCCGCTGGCCCCGGCGCGCAGCGCGTCGAAGACGTACTCGTCGTGGCCGTAGTTGGTGAGGATCACCACGCGCACGGCGGCCAGGCGCGGCTCGGCGACGATCCTGCGGGTCGCCTCGATGCCGGTCATCACGGGCATCTGCACGTCGATGAGCGCGACGTCGGGCACCGTGTCCCGTACGACGGCGACGCCTTCCGCGCCGTCGGCTCCCTCCCCCACCACCTCGATGCCGTCCTCGGCGTCGAGCAGGGCCCTGAACCCGGCGCGCATGAGCGCCTGGTCGTCGACGAGCACGACACGGATCACTGCGCCGCCCCCTTGAGGCGCCGCGCTTCCAGCAGCGCGCCGCCCCCTTCGGCCTCTTGCCCTCGCGCGTGCGGCACCGCGTCGAGCGGCAGTTCGGCCCGCACCGCGAACCCGCCCTCCGCGCGCGGCCCCACCCGCAGCACGCCGCCCAGCGCCGCGACCCGCTCACGCATCCCCGTCAGGCCGGTGCCCTCCACCGGCGGACGCGCCGCGTCACCGGCCCCGTCGTCCACCACGCGTATAACCAACTCCCTTTCCCCGTAGCCGAGGCGCACCCGCACCGACGCGGAACCTCCCGCATGGCGCGCCGCGTTGGTCAGGCACTCCTGCACGATGCGGTAGGCGGCCCTGTCCACCTCGGGCGAGAGGGGCCGCTCGCGCCCTGTCACCGTCAGCTCGACCGCGAGCCCCGCCGAACGGGCCCGCTCCACGAGCAGCGCGGGGCTTCCGGTGGGCTCGTCGGTGCGCAACACCTCCAGCGTCGAGCGCAGTTCACGCATCGCCTCGCCGCTCGCCTCCTCGATGGCGAGCAGCGCGGGCGGTATCTCCTCGCCGCGCTTGCGCGCCAGGTGCACGGCGACGCCCGCCTGCAGCTTGATGATCGAGATGCTGTGCGTGAGCGAGTCGTGCAGCTCGCGCGCGATCCGCAGACGCTCCTCGCCCGCCCTGCGCAGCGCCGCCTCCTCGCGGGTCCGCTCGGCCTCCAGGGCGCGCTCCTCGGTCTGGCGCAGATACGCCTGCCAGGTCTTGCCCGCGATGCCCGTGGCCAGTGCGCACACGAACCACCCGGCGAGCAGCAGCGTCCGCTCGACGATGCCGGGGTCCCCCGGGGCGGCCGCGTAGAACCCCGTGAGGAACACCGCGCTCGCGCCGAGGCCCACGCCGCGATGCCCCCGGTGGGCGGCCGCGTGCACGGCGCCGAGCACCGGGAAGGCGGCCGTCGTGGTGGGCTCGGCGTGCAGCACCAGGGCGGTGAGGCAGGCCGTGGTGACGGCGAGCACCGTACGCGGCAGGGCCCGGTGGGCGACGAGCGCGAGGGAGCCGACCGCCATCAGGGCGTAGTCGACCGCGTCCACCCCGCCCGCGTACGCCGAGGCGAGCAGCACGATCGCGGTCACGACGACCGCGAACGCCGCGTCGGCGGACCGCTTCTGCCACGCGGGCATCTCGTGGGCGCTTCCCGTCCCGTGGGCGTCCCGCGCCCCGACCCCCCTCATGCTCCGCACCCTAGCCTCCGCCACCGACAACGGCGTCCCCCGCACGGACCGCTCGCCCGCTACTCCCAGGGGAGTAGTCCCGGCGCCGCGGGGCCCCGGTGAGGTAGATCCAACTCCCTTCCCCCGTACGACGACCGGGGACGTGCGGCACGGCGAGCATCGGTACCCGGACGACCGAGGGAGACACCATGAAGACCAGCACTGGCCCCAGCACCACCAGCACCGGCGCCAACGCCCGTCAGGAAGAGATCTGGAACGGTCCGCTCGGCCACCACTGGGCCGAACAGCAGGACCGCTACGACGCGATGACCTCCGCCCTCAACGACCACCTCTTCGAGGCCGCGGCCATCCGCAACGGCGACCGCGTCCTGGACATCGGCTGCGGCGCGGGCACGGTCACGCGCATGGCCGCCCGGCTCGCCGGGCTCGGTCACGCGGTCGGCGTCGACATCTCGGCGCCGCTCCTGGAGCGCGCCAGGTCCAGGGCGAAGGCCGAGCGCGTCAGGAACGTCGCGTTCGAACGCGCCGACGCGCAGACGCACCCCTTTCCCGTCGCCGGGTACGACGTGGCGATCAGCCGGGGCGGCGTGATGTTCTTCGCCGATCACGCCGCCGCCTTCGACAACATCGCCCGCGGGTTGATCCCCGGCGGCCGCCTCGTCTTCGTCTGTCCGCAGCCCGCGGGTTCCGGCGCCGAGGAGTCCCGGACGCTCGGCCTCCTCTCGAAGCTGCTCGGCGAAGGGGAGGAGGGAGGGGGAGAGCAAGGGGGAAAGCAAGGGGGCCGCACGAGCGCAGGCCACAGCACCGACACCTCCGCCGCCCACACCGCCATGGCCTCCCTCTCCGACCCCGACCACATCCGCGCGTCCCTGGCCTCCTACGACGACGTGACCGTGACCCCGCTGCCCGTCGAGACCCACTGGGGCCGGACCCCCGCCGACGCGGTCGACTTCCTCCTGTCCCGCACCCCGGGCCGCACCGTCACCCCCGCCACGCGCACCGCCCTGGAGGACGCGCTGCTCCCCCACGCGACCCCGGCGGGCGTGCGGATGAAGGCCGCGGTGTGGCTGGTGACGGCCCTGCGTCCGCACTCCTGACCGGCACCGGTCAGGCGAACGCGGGGACGACGTGCGTGCCGTACGCGTCGATGACGCCCTCCCGCGCGTCGTGCATGGCGTACAGCGCGAACTGGTCGACCCCCAGGTCCCGCAGCTCCCGCAGCCGTTCGATGTGCGCCTCGACGGGTCCGACCAGGCAGAACCGGTCGACGATCTCGTCGGGCACGAAGGCGGTGTCGGGGTTGCCCGTCCGTCCGTGGTGGCTGTAGTCGTAGCCCTCGCGGGCCTTGATGTACTCGGTGAGGGCCTCGGGCACCATCGAGGAGTGCTCGCCGTACTTGGCGACGAGGTCGGCGACGTGGTTGCCGACCATGCCGCCGAACCAGCGGCACTGCTCGCGGGCGTGCGCGAGGTCGTCGCCGACGTAGGCGGGCGCGGCGACACAGATCTTCACGGCGGCCGGATCGCGCCCCGCCTCGGCCGCCGCGTCCCGCACGGCCTTGACCATCCACTCGGTGAGGTAGGGGTCGGCGAGCTGCAGGATGAACCCGTCGGCCTTCTGCCCGGCGAGCGCCAGCGCCTTGGGTCCGTACGCCGCCATCCACACCGGCAGCTTCCCCTCGCGCACCCACGGCAGCCGCAGCGTCTGCCCGCCGACGTCCGCCGAGCGCCCCTCGCCGAGGTCGCGGATGACGTCGATGGCCTCGCCGAGCCGGGCCAGGGTGTTGGGCTTGCGCCCGGCCACGCGCATCGCGGAGTCGCCGCGCCCGATGCCGCAGACGGTGCGGTTGCCGTACATGTCGTTGAGGGTGGCGAAGGTGGACGCGGTGACTTCCCAGGTCCTGGTCCCGGGATTGGTGACCATGGGGCCCACGATCAGCCGCTCGGTGTGTTCGAGGATGCGGCTGTAGATGACGAACGGCTCCTGCCAGAGCACCGCGGAGTCGAACGTCCAGCCGTAGCGGAAGCCGTTGCGTTCCGCGCGTCGCATGAGTCCGACGACCGCGGAAGCGGGCGGGTCGGTCTGCAGCACAAGTCCGAAATCCACGGCAGGACCTCCTGGTTCAGGTACTGATCTCGCGCTCTCCCGTGCGGTGCGACGCCTCGGCGAGCGCCCGCGGGAGGGACGATCCTGGACCCGTTCCCGAACCGTGGCAAGAGGGCCTCTACGCGCGCCCACCTCCTGCGGCGGGATCGCGCGGCCACTGCGAGCGGCCGGAGAGGAAGGAGCGGACCGCCGCCCGTGTCGCCTCCGCGTCGAAGCGCGCGGTCTCCCACAGGGCCGAGCGCATCGTGCCCCGGTCACGATACGAGCGCATGACGCGCAGATGGTCGTGGCGCGCCACGAAACCCTTCAGGTCCTTCTCCTCGCGCCACACCGAGACCGAACCCGACCGGGGGCGGCGGACGTCGGGGTCCACCCACAGCCAGAGGCCGACGGCACCGGTGACCTCGGGCCAGGACTTGCGCAGCGCCGCCCCGGCGATGTTGACGCCGAGGGCGGTCCAGGGGCGGTGCGGGGTGAACTCGGTGACGCTGACGACGGCCGCGCCGGTCACGTTCTTCTCGTGCGCGGTCTCCGCCGCCGGTCCCGACGTCCATGGCGCGAACCAGATGGTGGACGGCATGGCGTTCCCCTCATGAGCGCTGGGGCCCGTGGCCCCTCGGACGGAACAACATCTAAAAGCACGGACGATCGTGCTAATATACCACGCTCCTGCTACCGCCGACCGAGGAGTACTGGACATGGACCCCACCGCGGCAGTTGTGAGTACGACCCTCAACACCGTCTCCCGCGTCTCGGGGCGGCTCGCGGGCACCGGCGCCTACGCCCTGTTCCACATGCCGCTGGCCCGCAGCAAGATGCGCTCGTCGGAGCGCGAGCTGTTCGAGGCGGCGCACCTCGGGCGCGTCCGCGTCAACGGCAAGTCCGCGGTGACCTACCGGTGGGGCACCGGGGAGCGCCCCGTCCTGCTCGTGCACGGCTGGCAGTCGCGCGGCTCGCGCTTCAGCGACTTCATCTCCGGCCTGCTCGACCGGGGCTACAGCGTCGTCACCTTCGACGCGCCGGGACACGGCGACGGCACGGGCCGCAGCACCACCATCATCGAATACCAGAAGATCCTCACCGAACTCCACGACCAGTACGGCACGTTCGAGGCCCTCATCGCGCACTCCCTCGGCGCGCTCGGCTCGTTCCACGCGCTCACCAAGGGCGTGGAGGCGGAGCGGATCGTGGCCATCAGCGGGGTCTGCGACTTCGAGTACCTGGTCGACGAGTACGTCTCCGAGCTCAAGCTCCGCCCGTCCCTGAAGGACGAGTTGCTCGTCCGGATCGGCAAGGACCTCTTCCCCGGCGTGCCCGCCGACCGCATGCCGTTCTCCGTCAGGTACGCCACCGAGGTCATCACGGCACCGGTCCTCGTGGTGCACGACGAGGACGACGCCCGGATCGGGGTCGGGCAGGGGCGGGCGATCGCCGCGGCCTTCGGCGACCGGGCGCGGCTGGTCACCACCCAGGGGCTCGGGCACCGCAAGATCCTCGGCGACCCCGAAGTGGTGCGCGCCGTACTGGACTTCGTGGAGCACGGGCCCGGCGCGAGCGACCGTCCCGAGGACCGGGCCGACGCGGTCCCCGCGGTGGACTGAGCCGGGACCCGGGTGCGCGGGAACCCCGGCGGCCCCGGCGGCGCCGGGGTTCCCGCGCACCCTCACACCCGCTCGCCGAGGAACTCCAGGATGTGCCCGAACACGTCGAGCGCGGCGCCCCTGCCGACGAAGGCGTCGAAGTGGCCGTACCCGGGGATCTCCGCGTACCGCACGTCCAACTGCGGCTGCCGGGAGGCGAGTACCTCGTGGCAGAGCTTCTGCGAGTCCAGCCACATCCCGTTCTCGCTGCCGGAGATCAGCAGCACCGGGCAGTCGATCCTGCCCGCCGCGTCCAGGGCGTTCTCCGGGAGCGCGCGGTAGCGGTGGTCGTCCTGGTTCCAGCGCACCACGCTGCGGGCCAGGCTGACGCGGCGCAGGTGCGGCAGGATCCACAGCGGCGCGGGGCCGAGCAGCTCGGCGAGGCGGTCGTGGGTGGCGTCCGACAGGTTGTCGTGCACGTAGAGCGAAGCGCCCACGCCCCAGGCCGAGTTGCACAGGATCTGGCAGGTGGGGTCGGGGCAGTCCGCACCTCGGGAGGCGAGGGCGAACAGCGCGGTGTACCGCGACCGGAAGCCGACCTTGCGGAAGTCCACCGGGATGTGGTCGAAGCGGGAGCGGAACAGCTCACCGGCCACGGTCATCTTCAGCGACGTGCGCCCGGCGAGCTTGGGCGTCAGGAACACGCCCTGCGCGACGACGCCCGCGAGGCCCGGCACCAGGCCCGCGGTCATGCTCATCGACAGGGAGAGCGCGCCGATGCAGTGCGCCACCGCGAACAGCGGCCGCCCGTCGAGGCGTTGTCTGATGTACGACACGGCGGCGGGGATGTCGTACAGGGCGACGTCGTCGTACGTGTACCGGCGGCCGGTCTCGTTGTACGGCAGGCGGCAGCTTCCCCGCCAGTCGAGCAGCCACGGTTCGTACCCCTCGTCGAGCAGCGCCTCGACGAGGTTGCGGGTCTCGGGCTGCACGAACATGTCGGACGAGGCGGTGTGCCCGTGCAGCAGGAGCACCGCGGGGCGATCCTGATGGCCCCTGCTGACGCGGGTGAGGCCGATGCGGGTGCCGTCGCCCGCGTGGAAGGGGATCTCCTCGACGGTGGCGCCGTCGAGACGTGCGTACAGCGGCCGCAGGGTGGCGGTGCGCCTCGGGGTGGGTCGCCGGGTGGTGGTGCGTCGGGTGGTCATCGGGTGCGCTCCGTCGGTGTCGTGGTCCCGCGCAGGTCGAGCAGGTCGGCGCCGACGCGGGCGAACGGGCCGAGCAGTCCGCGGCCGATCTCCAGGCCGAACCAGGCGAGCCAGGTCAGTTTGGCGACGCGCTTCTCCTGGCCCGAAAGGCGCGGGTCGACCCGGATGCCGTCGACCTGGTCGCGCACGTAGCTGTCGGAGGGCACCACGACCTCACCGGCCAGCGTCGCGGGCTGGTCGACTCGTCCGAGCCGTACGCTCAGCGCGCGTGTCTGGCGCCACAGGTCACGCCGCGCCCTGGCGAACTTCCGTCCCTCCAGCCACCATTCGCGCCCGTCGGCGTCGCGCAGGCGCAGCCGGTAGCGCAGCAGCGGGTGGCGCATGCCGTGCTCCAGCGGGATGCCCTCCTCGGGGCGGACCCACACGTCGCCGTGCTCCACCACGAGGGGCGCCGGGTGCAGCAGCGGGCAGGAGAGCTCGCCCCTGACGTCCACGCGGCGCTCGCGCACCAGTTGGTACATGCTCGCGATCGACAGGGTGAGCGCCAGGGTGCACCTGCTGTCGGCGCTCCCGCCGACCGGTCCGAGCGCCCCCTCCATCGTCTCGGGGAACCACAGGTAGGGCGGGTCGGACCGGTCGGGCAGCCGGGCCAGGCCGTCCCGCGCGAGCCGCTCGAACGCCTCGGTCTGCTCCCGCATGCCGTACCGCGCGGCGGGCGGCAGCTTCCACTCGGCGATGAACGCCTCGGTGCGCTCGCCGGTCACCGCGGGACCCGTCAGGGTCGCCTCGCAGAGCTTCCTCGCGGTCGGGCTCGCCAACACCCGTGCGAGGAAGTCGAGTTCGGGCACGGGATCGTCCTTCAGGCGGCGTACGACGTCCTGCCGCCACTCGTCCCAGTCCTGGACGCGGACGTTCATGCCGGCGAACTTCATGTCGCGCACCACGTCCGACAGGTCGCTCGGCACGCCCGTCAGGTTGTAGTTGTAGCCCCAGGCGCTCGGCTCGCACACCACGGCCACCGCGATCCGGCTCACCCAGTCCACCGGGGCCGCGTTGATGTAGCGGAAGCCCGGCACCGTACGGAAGCGGCTGAACGCCGACATCATGCCGCTGCTGAGGTCCTGCGGGTTGTTGGCGCCGGTCCTGGTGTGCCCGCCGATGCCGCCGGGGCGCAGCAGGGTGACCACGAGTCCGTGTTCGCGGGCCCTGCGCAGCGCGGCCTCGGCGGCCCACTTCGACTTGTCGTACCCGGCGGCAAGGGCGTCGATGTGCGCGACGGGGTCGTCCTCGCCCATCGACTCGATGCCGACCTCGTTGAAGACCGCGATCGAGGAGATGTGGTGCAGGGGCTTGGGCCGTCCCGTCGCGGCCAGTTCGGCGAGGGTGAGCGGTCCCGCCACATTGCTCTGCCGCAGCGACGCGTAGCCGCGCAGGAAGTCCACGGCGGCGCCCACCCCGACGACGGAGTCCACCTCGTCGGCCAGCGCGCCCCACTGATCGTCCGTCAGCCCGAGCCGCGGCTTGCGCAGATCGCCCGGCAGGACGGTCACGCGCCTGCGGATCTCCGCGGACCACGGCAGCGCGAACCCGGTCAGCGCGGCGCCGAGCCGCTTCAGCCCCGCCTCCTCGTCGGCCGCGCGCACCAGGCACACCACGTGCGCGTCGCTGTGCCGCAGCAGGTCGAGCAGCATGTGCCCGCCGAGGAAACCGGTCGCTCCGGTCAGCAGGATCCGGCGCGGCGCGGCGGGCTCGGGGCGGCGTGCCCAGGGCAGGGCGTCGGCGCGGGCGAGGTCGGCGAGGACGAGGTCGAGGTCTTCGTCGGGAGCGCCGGATCGCGCGGGATCCGCTGCCCGGGTGGCGAGCACCGGCAGGAAGCCGGAGCCCGCTTCCGGAGCGTACGGGAGGGTCCGCTCGGCGAGCCTGCGCGGCCTGGCGTCGGCGAACACGTCGTCCAGGGTGACGTCCAGATCCACCTCGCGGGCGAGCGCGGCGACGAGCTCCACCGCGTCGACGGACGTGCCGCCCGCGTCGAAGAAGTCCGTGTCGGGCCCCATGGGTACGCCCGGCAGGAAGCGGGCGGCGATGGAGGCGATGGCGTGGGCGAGGGCTTCCGCGTCGCGGGGAGGGGCGGGTGGGGAGCCCGGTGCGGTGGCGGCGGAATCCACCGGATCGGTGGCCGCCGTGCCCTCTGTCACCCGGCCCTCGGTCGCCGGGCCCTCGGTCACCCGGTCCCCGGTCACCGGGCCCCTGGTCGCCGCGCCGACCTTGGCCAACAGGTCGGCCACGCCCAGACGCCCGCCGCCCCGCTCGATGGACTCGCCGGTCGTACGCCGCCCGATCGCACGCGGCCCGGGCTCGGCCGGTCGGTGCGCTGCCGGATCCTCGTTGCTCACGTCCCCCATGGGGTGCCTCTCCTCGAAGTGCCTGTGCCTGTGCCTGCGCCTCTCATGGCGTGCGCCTCCAGGACCGGAAGGCGCGCAGAAGCTCCGGGGTCGTCTCGACCTCAAGGTGCGGGGCGTCCGGGTCGTCCGGCGCGTCCGGGGAGCCGCCGAGCGCGGCGACAAGGCGTCGCACCGGTGCGTTGCGCGGGGTGCGCTCCGCCGTCAGCCGTACCGTCGCGCAGCCCAGTTCCTCGGCCCGGCCCGCCAGCCACTGGAGCAGCCGCTCCTCCACTCCTCGGCCGAGGGCCCGGCAACTGAGCGTCCAGGCCAGTACGTCGAGTCGGCCGCCCTCCGCGCGGACCGCGAGCAGACCGATCTGGCCGTAGTCGCCGAAGCGGTCGCGGGCCGACGCCGTCCACACCTCACCCCGCTGCCGCCACCGCTCCAGGTCACCGCCGTCGGCGGATCGCGCGCGCAGCGTGAACTGGTTGGTGCGGCGTACGAGTTGGGCGGCGCGCTCGGAGTCCTCGTCGGTCAGCGGCCGCACCGTGACGTCGAGTTCGAGGCCGTCGAGGAACTCCTCGAACCCTGCCGCTTCGCGGGCCGCGTCACGGTCCTTCTCCTGCCGGTAGAAGTCCGCCCGCAGGGAGTCCTCCGCGGTGGCCGCCACCGGGACCAGCGGCCACAACCGGCGCAGGAACGCGTCGAGTTCGTCGACGGGCGGGCAGGTCACGGAGAGGACATCGGGCAGCGCGGAGCGCACGGCGGCGATCTCGACGGGGTTGTCGTCGAGGAAGAGGAAACTGTCGAGCCCGAGCCCCAACGCCCCTGCCGCCGCCGCGATCCGGTCGGCCTTGCGGCCCCACTCGGCGGAGATCACGCTGAAGTGCTCCGCGCGCAGCACGCTGTCGGGGCGCGCGAGGACCGCGCGTACGGTCTCCTCGTCGTTGTTGCTGACGAGAACGAGCAGAGTGCCCGCCGCCCGCCACTGGAGCAGCCGCCGGGCCAGCAGCTCCCTCGCCCCGCCCACGTCCACGCGGTCCGGGCCGTGTTCACCCGCGATGCCGCCCCACAGCGTCTCGTCGCCGTCGACCGCGATCACCTTCGGCGGTGTGCGTCCCGCCGCGCGCACGACCTCGGCCAGGGTGAGGGCCACGGCCGCCTGGAACTCCGGGGTGAAGGGCAGGTGCGCCAGCTCCTCGGTCCTCTCGTCGAACCACTCACCGACCTCGTGGTGCCGGGTCCAGTCGTCGGCGCGCAGCACGGCGATGCCCGGCACGCCGGTCAGCCGCTCGGCCACGTCCCGCTCCCAGCGCTCGTGCCGTACGTCGTGGCGCGCGGCGGGCAGGAATCCGACGATGACCGGACGACCGGCCCGACCGGGCAACTGGCTGAGGGTTGCGGCGAGTTCCGCGCCGAGTTCGGTGCGCAGCTCGTCCGTCACAGGGCCGAACCGCTCCAGATCGGCCGCCCGGAGCAGGACGACGCCGGGCGCCGTCGAAGGCCGGCCGAAGACACCGGAGGGGTCCTTCAGGGCGGCCAGTACGTGGTGGTAGGGCGCCTCGGCGACGGTCACGCTCGCGGCCGGGCCGTCCGCCACCTCCTCCGCGAGGGCCGCCTCGCACAGCAGCGGGAGGTTGCCGAGCGCGAAGGTGGCGGCGAGTGCGAGCGTGCCGGGTGCGGTGACCGGCGACGGGCCCGGCCGGGCGGGGGCGGTCGGATCGTCCGCTGCCGTCGCGAGCAACTGCAGGAATCCGGCGGCCAGTTCGGCGCAAGCCGTCCCGTCCATGATGTCGGCGTTGTGGTCGAAGCGCACCAGACCGGCGTCCGGCATCATGATGATCATGAGGTCGAGATCGGAGTACCCGGTCCCCGCGGGGAGGACTTCCAGCCGCTCGAACTTCGCGGCGGAGCGTACGTAGTTGAAGTAGACCTCGACCAGTGGCGCGTTCTCCCGGTGCAGCCCCTGGGCGGCGAGCGCCGCGAGGGAGTCGGAGAACATGGCGCCCTTCGCCAGGATCCGCGCGAGCCTCCCGTCGGTGCGGCGCAGCACCTCGTCGACGCGCTCGCCCGGTGCCGCCTGCGCGGGGAACGGCACCGGCACCCCGAAGAAGCCGACCGCGTCGAACGCGTCGACGTGGATACGGGTGTCCACCGGGACCGCAAGCACGAAGCGGTCCCGCTGCCGCAGTCTGGCGAGGTGCACCGTGAGCACACCGAGGCAGAAGGCGGCCGGGGTGATCGCGAGCTGCCGCGCCCGCTCCGCGACGCGCTCCATGAGCCCGTCGGGCAGCTCAAGGGTCAGGCTTCCTGCCCGAAACGACCGTGCGGCAGGCCGTTCTTGAGTCAGTGTCAGATCGAGGCGCCGACTGCCGTCGAACTCCGCGCGCCGGGCGGCAGAGTCGTCACCCGGGCCCTGGCCGCCCGACGGCTTCGCGGGCTGGGCCAGGCCGAGCAGGTCGATGTCTCGGTCGGACACCTCGTCGCCGAGCCACGTGCCGACGAGTTCGGCATCGATCTCGGCCGCCACCAGGAGCAGCGACTGCAGGTCGCTCACGCTGTGGTGGGCGCCGAAGAGCAGGGTCTGCCCCGCGTCTCCCCGGTCGAGCAGCTCGAACCGCCAGAGCGGTGCGGTCGCCAGGTCGAAGGGCGGTTCCAGGAGCGCGGCGAGTCGCGGGCCGGGGGCGTCCTCGCCCTCACCCTCGTGGGCGTCGCCGCCGTCGCGGGTGTCGTCGAGGTCGGACCACCGCAGCAGCGGTGCCTCCGGAGCCCGTTCCGTACTCAACCGGCGCTCGTTGTCGGGGCCGTTGACGACGCCGGTGCGCAACGCGGCATGCCGTCCCGCGAGCCGCGTGAGGATGTCCGTCAGCCGTTCCCGGGTGGTCGGCTCGGTGAGCCGGAGCGCCAGGCCGAGGGAGTGCGCCGCGCTGGGTGTGCCGTGCTGCGCCGCGCGGAGCAGGCGCAGCACGTCGCGGGTGGCGGGGCGCAGTTCGACATCAACATCGGCATCGGCATCGGCATCGGCATCGGCATCGGGCACCACGGTGTCGCCGGAGCCAGTACCCGTACCCGTACCTATACGGGCCGAGACTGGCACCCCTCCCCCGCCCCCACTCTCCAACGTGGTGCGCAGCTCCCGCGCAAGCGCCCCGACGTCGTCCGCCGCGAAGACCGCAGACGCCGACAGTTCGACGCCCAGGTCGCGGCCGAGGAGGTTGCGCAGCCTGACCGTCATCAGGGAGTCGAGCCCGAGTTCCTTCAGCCCGGTCGTCGGCGTGAGGCCGCCCGCCTCACCGCCGGTGACATCGGCGATCCGCCGTCGTACGTGCGCTTCGAGCAGGGCGGTCCGCTCCTCCTCCGTCGCGGCGGCGAGCACCCGGGCGGCGAGGCCGTCGGCGCCGGGCGCGTCCGTCGGGACCGGGACGAGGCCGTGCAGGAGCGGCCGTGACCGCGCCTGGTCCGGGTCGCGCGCGAACGCCTCCCAATCGAGGGCGAGCGGCACGAGCTGACGATGGCCCGCGGCCAGCGCCCGTTCGAAGAGGTCGCCGCCCTCCTCGGGCGAGAGGGCGAGAAGGCCCGAACGGCCGGTCGCGGCGGTCCGCGCCGCGGAGCCCGCGACCAGGCCGACGTCCGCCCACACGCCCCAGTCGAGACTGAGCGCGCGCCGCCCCGTGCGGGCGAGGTGGTGCGCCCACGCGTCCATGAACGCGTTCGCCGCGCCGTACGGACTCTGACCCGCAGAGCCGAGCAGGCCCGCGGCCGAGGAGAAGAGCACCAGCGACTCCGCCTCGGGCACCAACTCGGTGAGCAGGACCGTGCCGAGCACCTTGGGCGCGAGGACCCGCGCGACGCGTTCGGGCGTCAGGTTCGGCAGCGTCGCGTCGTCGAGGACGCCCGCGGCGTGCACGATTCCCGTGATCGGGGGCAGCTCGCCGCGCAGGGCGTCGAGCGCGGCGCGCAGCGCTTCGCGGTCGGTGACGTCGGCCTGTACGACGTGCACGGCGACGCCGCCGTCGCGCAGCCCGGCGATCCAGCGGGCCGCGTCCGCGTCGGGCGCGCGGCGGGCCAGGAGGGCGAGGTGGCGGGCGCCGTTGCGTACGAGGCGTTCGGCGACGACCCTGCCGAGGCCGCCGAGTCCCCCGGTGATCAGGTAGCCGCCGTCGGGACGGACGCGTCCGGGCACCTCCGCACCAGGTCCGCCCCCACCCGTGACTCCCCCTCCGGGAGCGTCGGCCCGCACGAGACGCGGGACGAACCGGCCGGTGGGGCGCAGCGCGACCATTCGTTCGTCGTCCGCCCCGCACAGCTCGGCCCACAGCGCCTCCGCTTCCCCGGCGGGCGGCAGGTCGATGAGGGTGAGGGCGAGTTCCGGGTGTTCCTGGGCCACCGAGGCGCCGAAGCCCCAGGCGAGCGCCTGCTGCGGGTGGGTGACGTCCGTGCTGTCGACGACGGCCTGGCTGCCACGGCCGACCAGGTAGAGCCGGGGCGCGCCGCCGCCAGTCCTGCCGGAGAGTGCCCGCACGAGGTTCAGCGAGCTGACGCAGCACAGCGCGGCGGCCTCCGCGACCGTCTCGGCCCGCGCCGGGGACACGAGCACGGGAGCGTCCAGGCCGAACAGCTGCACCACCCGGTCCGGCGGGCCCGCGGCGAACGCCGACGCCTCGTCGAGCAGGCGTTCCAGGTGAGCCGGATCCCCGTGGTCGATCGTGAAGCGTCCAGGGCCCTCGGCGGCGTACTTCTCGCCCTTGCGTACGACCACGTGGGGTGTCGACCCCAGCCGTCGGGCGATCTCGTCCCCGACACCGGAGTCGTCGGCGAGGATCAGCCAGCTGCCGCCGGTCCCTGCCGCCCGCCGCTCCTCGGCGGGCGGTCGCGGCTGCCAGCACACCTCGAAGAGGGTGCCGCCCTGGGGGGACAGCGCGGCCAGTTCGAGCCCTTCGACGGCGAGGACGAGGCGTTCCTGGTCGTCCAGCAACCGCAGGTCGAGCGAGTATCCGTCCCGGTGCCGGTCCCGGTCCCCGGCAGTGCCGCGCAGTACGCACGTGACGCGGGCCGGGTCGGTGCGCAGGCCCGTGAACCGCAGGCGCCCGATCCCCGCCGGTACGAACGCCCGTCCCGAGGGCGCGTCCTTCGGGAGCGCGGCGGTGTGGAAGGCGGCGTCGAGCAGGGCCGGGTGCAGCAGGTGCCCCGCGCGCGGGGTCTTCCGCAGGCGCCCTGACGACCGCGACGCACCGCGCGACGCCTGCTCCAGGCCGCGGAACGCGGGACCGTAGTCGATGCCGAGTGCGGCGAGGGCGGCGTAGAGCTCGGGGAGGTCGACGGGTTCGGTGCCCTCGGCGTCCGCCGCGTACTCGGCCTCCGTGGTCTCTCCCGTGTGGACTCGCCCCGTGACGTGACGCTGCCACGGCGTGCGCGTCGTCCTCGCGGAGATGCCGAACTCGCGTGTGCCGTCCGCGTCGGGGGGCCGCAGGACCATCTGAAGCCGTACGGAAGCGTCCGCCGCGAGCGGGAGCGGCCGCTCGAACCGGACGTCGGCGAGCTCGATGGGCCCACCATCGTGCCCACCGCGCTGGCCCGCGACCGAAGCGTCACCGGACGCCGCCGCCCGCGCCTCGGCCACCGCTTCGAGCGCCATCTCCACGAAAGCGGCCGCGGGCAGCCACGCCTCCCCCGTGATCCGGTGGTCGGCGAGATAGGAGTACCTGCTGTCGCCGAGGTCGAGGCGCGCCTCGAAGAGGTGCTGGTCCGGTTCGTCGCTGGATTCGATGTGCGTGGCCACGAACGGCGTTCCGCCCCGGCCCGCCGCGTCGGCCGCGTCGGTCCAGTGGCGCCGCGCGTCCCACGCGTAGGTCGGCAGCTCCGCCGCGTCGCCGTCGGGCACGAGGCGTCGCCAGGTGATCTGCCGTCCCACGGTGTGCAGTTCGGCCGCGGCCCGGTCCAGGCAGGTGGGTCCGTCCTCGTCGCGCCGCAGGGAGCCAACGGCCACCAGGTCGTACCCCGCCTCCTCGCCGACAGCGCGGGTCGCCGTCAACAGGGCGGGGTGCGGGCCGAGTTCGACGAAGTACCGGTAGCCGTCGGCCGCCATCCGCTCGACGGTGTCGGCGTAGCGTACGGGCTCGCGCAGGTTCCGGAACCAGTACTCGGACTCCAGCTCCTCGGCGACCGGTTCCCCGGTCACCGTCGAGTACCAGGCGACCGAGGAGGGGTACGCCGTGATCCCCGCCAGATCCGTCAGCATGGTCTCCCGCACCGGCTCGACCTGAGCGCTGTGCGAGGCGTAGTCGATGCCCATCCTGCGTACGAAGACGCGCTCGCGTTCCAGGTCCGCCAGGAGCGCGTCGAGCGGCTCGGGATCGCCCGACACCACGGTGGCCGTACGGCTGTTGAGAGCGGCGACGGAGAGCCGTCCGCCGTGCGCGGCGAGCCGTTCCTCGACCTCTTCGCGCCCCAGCGCCACCATCGCCATCGCACCGCTCCCCGCGACGGCGCGCAGGGCGCGGGCCCGGAACGCGACCACGGCGGCGGCGTCGTTGAGTCCGAGCGCGCCGGAGACGCAGGCGGCCGCGACCTCGCCCTGGCTGTGCCCGACCACGCCCTCCGGACGCACGCCGCGCGAGCGCCACACGGCGGCGAGCGCCACCATGACGGCGAACAGCGCCGGTTGGACGACGTCGACCCGCTCCAGCGGGGGCGCACCGCCTTCACCGCGCAGCACGGCGCCGACGGACCAGCCGGTGTGCGGGCGCAGGGCCGCGTCACAGCGGTCGATCTCGTCCCCGAACAGCGGGGAACGATCCAGCAGGTCCCGCGCCATCCCGGCCCACTGGGTCCCCTGCCCGGGGAACACGAAGGCCAACTTGCCCTGCGGCCGCACCTGTTCGGGCCCGATAACGATCTCGGGGGCGGACCGCCCCGTGGCCAGGGCGTCCAGCCCGTGCAGCAGCTCCGCACGGTCCCTGGCCACGACGACGGCCCGCCGCTCGAAGGGGGTACGCCGATGCGCGAGCGTCCGGGCGACGGCGGCGAGCGACACCCGGGGCTCGGCCTCCAGGGCGCGGCTCAGCCGCCGGGCCTGACCGCGCAGGGCTTCGGGGGTGCGGGCGGAGAGGGGGAAGAGGGTGGAGACACCCGGAACGGCCGAATCACCCGACCCCTCAGAGGACACCTCGGGCCCCTCAGGGAACACCTCCGGCACCTCAGGCGACACCCCCGGCACCTCGGGCGACGCCCCCGCCACCTCAAGGCACACCCCCGCACCCTCAGGCGACACCCCCGCCCCCTCAAGGCACACCTCCGGACCCTCAAGGCACACCTCCGGCGCCTCGGGCGACACCCCCGCCACCTCAAGGCACACCTCCGGCCCCTCAGGCAACGCCCCCGGCGCCTCCTCCACCACCACATGCGCATTCGTCCCGCTGACCCCGAACGCGCTCACCCCCGCGCGGCGCGTGCGCGGGCCGCGTGGCCAGGGGCGGGGCTCGTCGCACAGTTGCAGGCCGCCGCCCGCCCAGTCGATCCGGTCGGTCGGGTGCTCGGCGTGCAGGGACGCGGGCAGGAGTTCGTGGCGCAGGGCGAGGACCGTCTTGATGACGCCGCCGATGCCCGCGGCGGCCTGCGTGTGGCCGATGTTCGACTTCAGCGAGCCCACCGCGAGGGGCCGGTCGACCGGCCGGTCGGGGCCGAACACCCGGGCAAGCGCCCCGCCTTCGACGGGGTCGCCCAGCGTCGTGCCGGTGCCGTGCGCCTCCACGTAGTCGAGGTCGCCGGGGCGCAGGCCCGCCGCGTCGAGGGCCGCCCGCACCACGCGCTCCTGCGCCGGGCCGCTCGGCGCGCTCAGCCCTTGGCTGCGGCCGTCCTGGTTGACGGCGGAACCCTTGACGACCGCGAGCACCCGGTCACCGTCGCGCCGCGCGTCGCTCAGCCGCTTGAGCAGGACGAGACCGCAGCCCTCGCCCCACACCGCGCCGTCCGCCCCCGCGGAGAACGGGCCGCACCGCCCCGACCTCGACATGCCGCGCAGCCTGCTGAACTCCACATGTGTGCGCGGGCTCAGGAGCAGCGTCGCGCCGCCCGCGAGCGCGAGGTCACACGTGCCCTCGCGCACCGCCTGGGCCGCCAGGTGCAGGGCGACCAGCGAGGAGGAACACGCCGTGTCGACGGTCACGGCGGGTCCCCGCAGGTCCAGGGAGTACGCGATCCGCCCGGAGGCCACACTCGCCGACGTGCCCGTGGCGACGTACCCGTCCAACTGGTCCAGCGCGGCGGCGCCCAGGTAGCCGCTGTCGAAGAGGCCGACGTACACCCCGGTGGCACTGCCCCGGAGCGCGTCGGGAAGCATTCCCGCCCGCTCGATCGCCTCCCACGCGGTCTGCAGGAGCAGCCGCTGCTGGGGGTCCATCGCGGCGGCCTCCTGCGGCGAGATCCCGAAGAACGCGGCGTCGAAGCGGTCGATGCCGTCGAGGAATCCACCGCGCAGCGAGTACGCCCTGCCCCTGGCCTCCGGGTCCGCGTCGTACAGCGCCGCCGCGTCCCAGCGGCCCGCGGGGACGTCGGACACCGCGTCCACGCCGTCGGCGAGCAGCCGCCACAGCTCCCCGGGGTCGTCGGCGCCGGGGAAGCGGCAGGCCATCGAGACGATCGCCACGTCGTCGGCGGCGACGGCCGCCCTGACGGCCTCCGGAGCGGGCGCGGGCGCCGTGGCACCGCCCGAGGTCACCGCGTCCGCCAACTCCCCGATCGTCGGGTGGTCGTACGCCAGCGTCGGCGCGAGCGGCCTGCCCAGCAGGTCGGACAGGCGCCCGCCCAGTGCCACCAAGTCACGCGATCCCAGACCGAGTTCGGCGAGCGGGCGGTCGGTCGTGACCTGCTCGGGGTCGATTCCGGCGGTACGGGCGACGGCGTCCACCAGCCACTCCCGGATCGCGGCGGCCGAGGAGTCGCCGGGCTTCTTCAGGTGCTTGCCAGTCATCGGGGCAACGTCTCCGCGGGCTCGGTCACGGGTGTCTGCTGTCTTCCTCGCGCCCTGCCGGGCCTCGTTCCCTACGGGCCGACGGCCGCGAGCGTCCCTCCCAGGTACGCCGCACGCGCGGCCGCCCGCTGGATCTTGCCGCTGGACGTCTTGGGGACGGTGCCCGGCTCGATCAGGACGACCGCCGCGAGCGCCAGGCCGTGGGCGCGGCCGATCGCGCCGCGGATCGCCGCCTCGGCCTCGCCGTGCCACCCCGCCCCGACGGCCGAGGCGTCCGCCGCGGCCACCTCGGCGACGACCACCGGCCGCTCCCCCGCCGTGGCGTCTCCCTCGTCCGCCACCGAGAACGCCGCCACACACCCCGCCCGCACCGCCGGATGCGCACTCTCCACGGTCAGTTCGATGTCCTGCGGGTAGTGGTTCCTTCCGTCGATCACCAGGAGGTCCTTCTGCCGCCCGGTGACATACAGCTCGCCGTCCCGCATGAACCCCAGGTCGCCCGTGCGCAGGAAGCCGCCTCTGCCGTCCGCGAGCGACGCGCCGAAGACCTCGCGGGTCGCCCGCGCGTTGCGCCAGTAGCCCTGGGTGACGCTCGCGCCGGCCACCCAGACCTCGCCCACCTCGCCCTCGGGGCACTCCGCGCGCCGCGCGGCGTCGGCGATCACGACGGTGAGTCCGGCGCCGGGCGGGCCGCAGCTCACCCACTCCCCGTCCGCCGCCGCCCCGTCGCCCGCGGGGGCCGTCCTCGGCTCCTGCCCCACGGGGCCTCCGCTCACCATGAGCGTGGCCTCGGCGAGCCCGTAGCCCGGGTGCAGGGCGCCGGGCCTGAACCCGGCGGGGGCGAAGGTCTCGGCGAACCGGCGCAGCGTGCCCGCCCGCAGTGGCTCGGCCGCGTTGAGCGCCACCCGCCAGCGGCTCAGGTCGAGTCGGCCGAGCAGTTCGGGGGTGGCGTCGCGCAGACAGAGTTCGTACGCGAAGTTGGGTCCTCCGCTGGTGTGCGGCCGGTACCGGGAGAGCGCGGTCAGCCAGCGCTCGGGCTTCTGCAGGAAGTGCAGCGGCGAGAAGAGGGTCGACGTGCCGCCCAGGTAGAGGTTGTTGAGGACCGGGGCGATGAGTCCGAGGTCGTGGTAGAGGGGCAGCCAGCTGACGTAGAGCTCTCCGCCGTACTCCTCGACGATCTCGGGCGTGTGGCCCATCCCCCGGGACAGGACCACCTGATTGTCCATCAGGTTGCCGTGGGTGACCATCACTCCGCGCGGCGCCGAGGTGGACCCCGAGGTGTACTGGAGGAAGGCGATCGAGTCGGCGGTGAGGTCGCTCGCGCGCCAGGATCCCCCGGCCTCGTCGGGGATGTCCTCGGTGGCGACGCAGGTGATCTCGTCCAGTTCGGGGAGGTGCTCGGAGATCGCGTCGAGCGCGGCGATGACCGGCTTGGTCGCGAGGATCACCCGGGCGTCCGCGTCGGCGATCATGCGCCGGATCCGGGAGACCGCGCGGGCCTTGAGGACGCGCCCCTGCGGCGGGAGTCCCGGCACCGCGACGGTCGCGGCCGCGAGGCAGCCCAGATAGGCGGCGATGAATTCGAGCCCCGGCGGATGGAGCAGGATCGCGCGGGCCCCGGCGAGACCGCGCTCGTGCAGCGCCGCACCGATGGCCCGTGACCGGCGGTCGAGAGCCGCGTACGACACGTCCGCCACGCCCGCTCCGGCGTCGTCCACGTCCCCGGTGGCCAGGAACCGGAACGCGGTCCTGGCCGGGTGCGCCGCCGCCTGGGACGCGAGGACATCGACCATCGAGCGGAACATGGGGCCCCCGTCACTGAGATGGACTCACCGTGACCCGCGACAACTCACTGCACGCACGGTCGTTCAGTTACTGCATCCTCACACACTGACCGCACGATCGTCCACATAATCGGTACACTGGTCGTCTATCGGGCACCGCGAGCACCTGGCCCAGGAGATAGGTAGGCACCACCATGGCAGCGACACACATCGACGGACGGGTCGCCCGCGGGAACCAGACACGTCAGCTGGTCCTCAAACGCGCCATGCAGGTCGCATCGGTCGAAGGTCTGGAGGGCCTCTCCCTCGGCCGCCTCGCGGGCGAACTCAAGCTCAGCAAGAGCGGCGTGTTCGCCCTGTTCGGCTCCAAGGAGGACCTCCAGCTCGCCACGGTGCGCGCGGCGATCAAGGTCTATCTGCAGCACGTGGTCCAGCCCGCCCGCGAACTCCCGCCGGGCATCAACCGGTTGTGGTGCGTGTGCACCAGCTGGCTCACCTACTCGCGCGAGCGCGTCTTCCCCGGCGGCTGCTTCTTCTACTCCACGTCGGCCGAGTACGACGCCCGCACCGGCCAGGTGCACGACACCCTCGCCGCGGCCCGCACCAACTGGACCACGCATCTGGAGCAGACCGTCTGGGAGGCGCAGCAGACGGAGGAGATCGTCGCGGACGTCGACATCCCGCAGCTCGTCTTCGAGCTGATCGCGTTCATGGAGATGGCGAACGCCGAGTCCGTCCTGCACTCCGAGTTCACCAGCTACGACAAGGCGGCCACGGCCATCCTGACCCGGCTGCGCGGCGTGGCCACCGACCCGTCGCTGCTGCCCGCGTCCGTCGAGGGACCGGCGGGCGCGTAGGCGCCGTGCGAGGGTCCGCCCGGGGGTGACGGGCCCTCGCACGGCGCGTTCATGGGCGGGGCCGGGGGCCCCGCGGCGCGGGGTCAGGCCCCGATGGCGTGCACACCGCCGTCGACGTGCACGATCTCGCCCGTGGTGCGGGGGAACCAGTCCGAGAGCAGCGCGACCACCGCGCGGGCCGCGGGCTCGGGGTCGGACAGGTCCCAGCCGATGGGGGCGCGGGTGCGCCACACCTCGCGGAACGTCTCGAAGCCGGGGATGGACTTGGCGGCCATCGTCTTGATCGGACCCGCCGCGACGAGGTTGCAGCGGATGCCGCGCGGCCCGAGGTCCCGTGCGACATAGCGCGAGGTGGACTCCAGGGCGGCCTTGGCCACGCCCATCCAGTCGTACGCAGGCCAGGCAGTGCTCGCGTCGAAGTCCAGGCCCACCACGGCGCCGCCCCGCTCCTCCATGAGCGGCAGACAGGCCATGGCCAGGGACTTGAGGGAGTACGCGGAGACCTCGACGGCGGTCGCCACCGAATCCCAGCCGGTCTCCAGGAAGTTGCCGCCGAGCGCGTCCTGCGGCGCGAAGGCGATGGAGTGCACGACGCCGTCCAGGCGCGCGTCGCCGCCGACGCTCTCCCTGACCCGGTCCGCGAGGCTGTCGAGATGCCCCTTGTCCCGCACGTCGAGCTCGATCAGGGGCGCGGGGCGCGGCAGCCGCTTGGCGATGCGTTCGACCAGGCTGAGCCTGCCGTAGCCGGTGAGGACCACTTCGGCGCCCTGCTCCTGGGCGAGCCGTGCCGCGTGGAAGGCGATCGAGGACTCCATGAGCACCCCGGTCACCAGCACGCGCTTGCCCGCGAGTATCCCGCTCATCCCGCCACCACCTCGGTCTTCCTGCCGGGCTCGGTGGCGCCGGCCGTGACGAACTCCGTTATTTCCTCGACGACCTGGGGGGCGCCCAGAATGCGCAGGTGCCCGAATCGCCGCGTGGTGACCAGGCGCGCCCCGAAGAACTCGGCCAGACGCACCCCCTGGCCGGGGTCGACCGAACCGTCGTTCTCGTCGTGGATGACCAGGAGCGGTATGTGCGCTCCCGCGGTGCCGTGGAAGACGGAGAAGCGCGTCCACATGTCCGCCTCGCCCGGGTACACCTCCCGCTCGATGCGCCCGCGCAGCTCCTCGTTGACCTCCGCGGAGAGCCGCGCCGCCGTGCAGAAGCTGTCGACGAGGTAGGCGAAGTCGGGGACCGGGCTGATCGCCACGATGCGGCCCGTGCGCACCCCGTGCTGGAGGGCGAAGTAGGTCGCGGTCACCCCGAAGGAGTGGCCCACGACGGCCTCGAAGTCCCCGTGTGCGCGGTGGAGTTCGACGATGATGTCGCGGTACTCGATCATGGTCGTGCTGTCGCCGGTGGCCTCGCCGTGCCCCGGCGCGTCGAACGCGACCGGGCTGTAGCCGAGTTCGGTGAGCCGGGCGATGGTCTTGGCGTAGCGCGAGGCGCGCGATTCCCAGCCGTGCACCAGGAGCACCGGCCGTTCGCCGTCGCCCCAGCGGTAGACGACGGCCGACTTGCCGTTGACCGTCAGCTCCGAGGTCCGCGCGCTGTCGATGACCGCCCGCTCGTCGGGCCTGGCCCTGCTGCGGCCCTGAGGGCGGCGGAAGAGGTCGAACATCTCCTCGCCCTGGTCGCTCGGGGCAGCGTGTGCGGCTGCTGTAGCGGGATTCATCCCACGCCCTCCATCCAGATGATCAGGAATGCCGAGATGTTAGCACGACCGTTCGCTCATATTGATTCCCCGCATCGACCAGAAAAGTGAACGGACGGTCGTGCTAACGTTCCCGACGTCAGCTCTCCCCTGCTTGGAGGACGCCATGACGCACCCGCACTTCGCGACGCAGCACTCCGCGACCCAGCGCTCCGCCGACGCGGATCCGGGCGCGACGGCAGACCGTCCCCCGGGCCCGAACCAGTCGTTCAAGGACGACCTGGACGGCCTGATCGACGCCACTCTCCTGTCCGGCCGCACCGAGCAGTTCGCCGACACCACCGACCAGCCAGGGAAGGGACGCAATGACTGACGCAGGCGCCACGGAGCGCATAGGCATCGCCGTCGCGTCGGGGATGCTCAAAGGGGTCTACGGGCACGGCGTCCTGTCCGCGTTCGAGGAACGCGGGCTGCGCGCCGACGTCTACGGCACCGCCTCGTCCTCCGTCCTGTCCGGCGGCCTCGCCGCGGTCGGCAGGGCCCGGCGCACCGGCGTGGACTACTGGCTGAAGGCCACCGCGGCCGCCGCGGAGAAGGGCATGAGCACCGTCGTCCTGGACAGCATCCAGGAGTACGGACCCGTCCTGCGCGAGGGGCTCTTCACGGCGGACGCCCCCGAGTTCCTGCTGGCCACCGGCAAGGTCACCAATCCGGCCGCCGCCGAGATCACCCAGGGCTCCGGCGCGAAGGCGCTGGGCAGGGACCTGCTGCGCAACGTCTTCACCGGGGACCGGAGTTGGGTCGAGGAGAACCTCGCCACCGTCGTTTTCTCCTCGCGCGCCGAGCCCGGGAGCGCCGAGCCGCGGCTGACCCCGGAGAACTACGACGCCGTCTCCTACGCCTCGACGCGCATGCTGCACGCCTGGGCGGTGCCCGCCGAGATCGACGGCGAGGCGTACGTCGACGCCTCCTACACCTGCTCGTGTCCGGCCCGCGAGGTCGCCGCCAAGGGCGTGGACGTGCTCATCGCGATCGGCTCCGACCCCTTCCCGCTCTTCCGCGACCTGTACGCGTCCGAGGAGATCGTGGACGGCTCCGTCGTCGGGCAGGCCCGCGTCCTGGTGATCAAGCCGGAGGACGACCTCAAGAACCTCGGCGTCGACTACGCGTCGGCGACGGCGGACGGGCTCGTCAAGGCGTACGAGCTCGGCCTCGAGGCGGGCCACCGGTTCGTGGACGCGCACGGCGAGCTCCTCGCCGCGGCGGACTCGGCACCAGGTCGTGCAGGAACCGGAGTTCAGGAGGAGAGCGCGTGACACACGTGGTCACCGAGCAGTGCGTCCACTGCAAGTTCGCGGAGTGCATCACCTACTGCCCCGTCGCCTGTTTCCGGGAGGCGGGCACGTTCCTGGTGATCGACCCCGAGGAGTGCATCGACTGCGGCAACTGCGTCGAGGCGTGCCCGACCGACGCGATCTACCCCGAGGACGAGCTGCCGCCCGAACTCGCGCCCGCGCTCGAGTGGAACGCCCGGCTCGCCACCGAACTCCCCCTGGCCACCACCCGCGTCGAGCCGCTGCCCGACGGCGACCAGTGGCAGGGCAGGCCGGGCAAGTGGGACACCCTCCCCGTGGAACAGGCTCCCCGTGTCAGCTGTCCGTGATCCCGACGGTCTCGAAGGGCTCGGCTTCGCGCGGCTGTTGCACGAGCGGGCGCGCCACGCCCCCGACGTCGTCGCCCACCGGTTCGTCCACGAGGACGAGTCCACCGAGGAACTCACCCACGCCGCGCTCGACGCCCGGGCGCGCGCCGTCGCGGCGGGGGTCCTCGCGGCCACCGACGGGCGCCCCGACCCCGTGCTGCTCCTGTTCGCGCCGGGACCCGACTACCTCGCCGCCCTGTTCGGCTGCTTCTACGCGGGCGTCCCCGCGGTGCCCGCGTTCCCGCCGGACCCCACCCGGCTCGCGCGCACCCTGCCCCGGCTCGCCGCCATCATCGAGGACGCCGGGTCGAGCACCGTCCTGACCACGTCGGACATCGCGCCGCTCATGGCGGACTGGCTCGCCGGGACCTTCGGCGGCCGGGCCCCGCGCCTGATCGCCACCGACACGCTCGACGCTCCGGAGACGGGCACCGGCACGGAGCCACCGCCCGCGCCCCGGCCCGGTGTGCCCGCGCTGCTCCAGTACACCTCGGGTTCGACGGCGCTGCCGCGCGGCGTCGTGCTCGACCAGGCCAGGCTGCGGGCCAACTGCGAGGAGATCGCGCGCGGCTTCGGGATCCACCCCGGCAGTTCGGGCGGCCTGTGGCTGCCGCCGTACCACGACATGGGCCTGGTCGGCGGCATCCTCACGCCGCTCGCGACCGGCATCCCGGTGACCCTCATGTCACCGGTGACGTTCCTGCGCCGCCCGCTGTCCTGGCTCCGCATGGTCTCCCGGTACCGCGCGACGATCATCGGCGCGCCGAACTTCGCGTACGACCTGTGCGTGCGCCGCGCGACGGACGCCGAGGTCGACGCCCTCGACCTGTCCGGGGTCGAACTCGCCTTCACCGGCGCGGAGCCCGTGCGGGCCGAGACGATGGAGCGGTTCGCGGCGCGCTTCGGGCCCGCCGGGTTCCGCGCCGCCTCGTTCCTGCCCTGTTACGGCCTTGCCGAGGCGACGCTGTACGTGACGGGCGGCAAGCCGCTGGGCGGCTGGCAGACGATCACCGTGGACCGCGAGGCTCTCGAGGCACACGGCACGGCGCGGCCCGCTCGGCCGGGGCAGCCGTCGAGGTCGCTGGTGAGCTGCGGCAGGCCGGGGCCCGACACCCGCCTCCTGATCGCCGATCCGGCCACCCGCGAGCCCCTCGCCGACGGGGCCGTCGGCGAGATCTGGGTCGACTCGCCGAGCGTCACCGACGGGTACTGGCGGCGCCCCGAGGAGACCGCGGAGACGTTCGGCGCGCGCACCGCGACCGGCGAAGGTGCCTACCTGCGCACCGGCGACCTCGGATTCGTCCTGGACGACGAACTCTTCGTCGCGGGACGGCTCAAGGACCTCGTCGTCATCAACGGCCGCAATCTCCATCCGGTCGACGTCGAGCGGGTCTGCGAGGCCACGGTCCCCGGCATCCGGCGCAACTGCGGCGCCGTGTTCGCGGTCGAGGGCGCGGCGGGCGGCGGCGAGCGGCTCGTCGTGGTGTACGAGGCCGACGTCGCCGACGAGGAGCGGTACGCCGAGGCCATCGACGGCATCCGCAGGGCCGTGTCGAGGGAGCTGAACATCCGGCCGGGCGCCGTCGTCCTGGTGCGGCCGAGGACCATCCCCAAGACCTCCAGCGGAAAGGTCCAGCGCTGGCTGGCCCGTCGGCACTACCTCACCGGCGAGCTGGCGGAACTCGCAAGCACCGACGAAAGGGCCAGGCGATGATCGTCAAGGTCAGGGGCGTCCTGCTCCGCTTCACCGACTACGAGAACGAGATCGAGATCGGCGGCGGCACCGTGCGCGCGGGTCTCACCGGCCTCACCGAGCGCTACCCGCGGCTGCGCGAGGTGCTGCTCGACCGGGACGGCACCGTACGCCCCACCCACCTCATCGCCCTCAACGGCGAGCGGCTCACCCAGGGCGAGCTCGACCGCGAGGCCACCGAGGACGACCGGGTCGACATCGTCACCGCGATCTCCGGGGGCTAGCAGATGCCCCGCACCTCGACCTACGAGACCGTGCTCGACGCGGGCCAGTTCACCCCGACGCAGCTCCAGACCACCGCCGTCGGCAGGCTCGCCTTCCAGGCGGGCGCCCGCTGGCTGCGCGACCACGTGTGCAGCCACCGCGCCCTGCTGACCGAGCACCAGGTCGGATTCGTGCTCTGGTCGTGGCAGGTGGAGTACGACGCGCCGCTCGGCTTCCTCGACGCCGACGCGGCACTGGTGGACGTACGGGCCAGGCTGCGCGGCCCCGCCTCCTCGCAACTGGAGGTGGAGATGACGCTCTCCGGTCCCGCCGGTGTCGCGGTGCGCACCCGAGGCGCGTCGGTGCCGCTGCGGCTCGGCGGCGACCAGGCGCTCTCCGGGGCGCCCGCGACGCTGCCCGACGCGCTGGTGACCGCCTTCAAGGACGACGAGGTCGAGCGCTCGCCGCACCGCTCGGCCGTGCGGGCGCTGCGCGGCCGGTTCGAGCGGGACGGGGAGCCGCTCGCCTCGGGCACCACGTCCCAGCGCGTGCACCGCCACCACTGCGAGGTCGCCGACCAGTGGTACTGGGCCGAGACCCTGGGGTTCGCCGCGGGCGCCAGGGAGGAACTCGTGCTGCGGCACGGCCGTTCCGTGCCCGAGCTGCGCCGCGCCCTCGCCGACGGCGTCCGACGGGTCGATGTGACCTGGCTGCGCACGGGCCAGCTGTGGGACCTGCTCGACGTCCACAGCACGGCGTACCGGCACGGCGACGAGCTCGCCTTCGTCCACGAGATCCGGCTCGCCGACGACGACGGCGGTCCCTGCGCACTCGTGGTGGAGCGGATATGACCGCCGTCGGAACCGAAGAGGCCGTCGGGACGCCGCCCGCCTTCGAGGGCGCGGCGCGTCTTGAGCGCGCGCTCGGCTGCCCGTTCGACCCAGGGACCGGCATGTCGCTGGCCGGGGGCGTGCGCGCGGACGAGAGCGAGAGCGAACCCACCGCCGCCTACGAGGCGGCCTGGGCGGCCGGTCTGCACCGGCATCTGGTGCCCGTCTCCGAGGGCGGTGGCCTCGCCTCGTTCGAGTCCTTCGCGGCCGTGGCACGCGTCGTGTCGCGCCGTGACCTCGCGGTCTCCGTGGGGCTCGGCTCGACGCTGCTGGCCGCGACACCGGTGTGGATCTGGGGCGACGACGAACAGCGGGCCCGCGTCGCGGAGTTGGTGCTCAGCAGGGCCTGGGGCACGGCGGGCATCAGCGAGGAGGCGGCGGGCAGCGATCTGCTCGCCACCGCCACGCGAGCGGTCCCCGACGGCGACGGCCATGTGCTCAACGGCCGGAAGTGGCTGGTCGGCAACGGCGGCAGGTCCGCCTTCGCCACCGTGCTCGCCGCGTCGGACCCGTCGTACGGCCTGTTCCTGCTCGACTTCGAGGCCATCGGCGGCAACGGCGTGCGGCGGCTGCCGAAGGTCCCCACGCACGGTCTGCGCGGGCACGACCTGAGCGGCTTCGTCCTCGACGGCTGCCGGGTCGGCGCCGACGCCGTGCTCGGGCGTCCCGGACGCGGCATCGAAATGGTCTCCGGCATGCTCCAGTTCACCAGGACCCTGGTCGGCGCGAGCAGCCTCGGCGCGGCCGACACGGCGCTGCGCATCGCGCTGCGGCACGCCCGCGAGCGCGTCCTGTACGGGCAGCCCGCGCTGGCGCTGCCCCCGGTGCGCTCGCTCCTCGCGGGCGGCTTCGCCGATCTGCTGATCGCCGAGTGCGTACAGCTCGCCGCGGCGCGCGGACTGGACGTGGCGCGGCAGCGGATGGCGCTGTGGTCGGCCGTCGCCAAGTACGTGGTGCCCGGTCTCTGCGTGGACACCGTGCGCGCCTGCGGCGACGTGCTCAGCGCGCGGGCCCACCTGCGCGAGGGCGTGGCGGGCGGGGCCTTCCAGAAGCTGCTGCGCGACGTGTCCATCACACCGGTCTTCGAGGGCACCGAACTGGTGCAACTCGACACGGTGCGCGCCCAGTTGGCGGCGGCCGCGCGACGGCGCGGGCAGGCCGCACCGCTCCCGCTCGACCTGCTCTTCGGGTTCGGCCAGCCGGTGGCGTCACCGGCGCCGCGCGCGCTGCGGCCCGCGCTGACCTTCGGCGGCGCGGACGAGGTGGTCGACGGGCTCGACGAGGCCGCCGACACGCTCACCGACGACGCCGAACTCGGCCCTCTCGTACGCATGTTGGTGAAGGTCCGCGACGAGAACCGGGCGGCGTTCCGCGCGCTCGGCACGCGGCGCACCACCGACGCGTACGACGCGGCCCGTACGCACTGCCTGGTGCACGCGGCCGCCTGCTGTCTGCACACCTGGCTGCGGCGCGGCGGCGCCCTCGGCACGCCGGCGAGCGAGCGGACCTGGCTCTCGGTCGCGCTGCGCCGCCTCCTGGCGCGCCTCGGCCTTCCGGTCGCGCCCGACCCCGAAGCCGATGACCTGCTGGTGCGCGCGCTCGCCCGACTGGACGACGAGGACCGGGCGTTCTCGCTCGTGCCCCTGCGGCTCGCGCCGCAGCACCGCGGCTGATCCGACCGACCTCAGGGAGTACGCCATCACCACCACCGACCACGCGCACGGCACCGCCGAGTCCGCGGGAGCCTGGCTCTCGCGGCTGATCGGCGAGCTGCTCGGCATCGACGAAGCGCTCCCGACCGACCGGCCGCTCGGCGAACTCGGCATCGACTCGCTCACCGCGGCCCAGCTCTCCGTGGAGGTCGAGGAGCGCACCGGGGCCACCGTCGCCCTCGACAGGTTCCTCGGCGACGAGACGCTCGACGACCTGGTGCGCGCCCTGGGCGCCGACGCGGATCCGGCCGCCGCGCCCGGGGCCGCGGCATGACGCCCCGGGCGCACGCCGTCGACGTCATGAACCGCGGGGACCTGGCCCACGCCACGCTCGACGACGAGGTGGAGCGGATCAGGCTGGAGGCGCGGCACCGGTTCGGGGGCTTCGTCCTGGACCACGTCAATCCGGGCTCGTACTTCCTGAACCACGAGCGCAGGGCACTCGACAAGCGACTCTTCGAGCAGGCGGGCGACCTCGGTCTGCTGCGCTTCTCGCTGCCCGTCGAGGCGGGCGGCGACGGCCGCGACAAGCTCGCCTGGGGCGTGGTGGTCGAGGAGATCGCCCGCCTCTCGCGCGATCCGGGGTTCGCCGTCCTGCTCGACATCACCGTCGAGATCACCGAGCTGATCCTCTCCAGCGGGAGTCCCGAACTCGTCGACGCCTACGTCCCGGACCTGCTGTCCGGGCGGCGCTTCGGGGTGCAGGGCGCCTATGAGAACCGGGATCCGTACGACTACCGGTCCACGGCGCGCCTGGAGGGCGACACCTGGGTGGTCAACGGCGCCAAGCGGTTCCTCGCCGGGGCCCGGTTCGCCGACCTGTTCGTCCTGTTCCTGCGCGACGAGGCGTCCAACGACATGCTCGCCTTCGCCGTGGAGAAGGACGATCCGGGGGTGAGCGCCGTGCACATGGACACCATGGGGCTGCACACCATGGGGCTCGGCCAGGTCGTCCTGCACGACGTGCGGCTGCCCGCGTGGCGCCTGGTGTGGCGCGCCGACGCGCTCAGCGAGCTCAACACCTACGCCCGCATCCGCCGCACCATGAGCGCCTGCGGGGTGCTCGGCGCCCTGGACGGGGTCGTCGACGCCTGCGTGCGGTCGCTCACCTCGCGCAGGCGCGGCGGGCGTCCCGTGCTCGACTACACCAACGTGGAGCGCACGGTCGGCGAGATGCGCATGCTCCTCCAGAGCGCACGCGCGGGCATCCACCGGGCCCTCGACGGCACCCGGTCCCCCTGCCGCGACCCGCACTTCGACGAGTTCGCGACCGTCGCCAAGCACCAGGCGGCGGAGTGCGCGCTGCGCGTGGGCAGGCTCGTGATGGGGCTCCAGGGCGGCGAGGCGTACATGTCCGCGTTCCCCTGGGAGCGGTTCATGCGCGACATCCTCGGTCTCGTCTCCGGGCAGGGCTCCCAGGAGACGCTCCTCATCCAGCTCGGGCAGCGGGCGATCGTCGGCCTGGAGGGCGGCCAGGCCCGCGAGGACGCCGCCGAGCGGTCGGTCGCCCGGTGCGCGGACGCCTGGTGGGCGCTGCACGCCGTCGAGCGGCGGCACGCCGCGCCCGGCGCCTTCGCCGACGCGGTGGGGCGGCTGACCACGGCCTCGGGCCTGGACGGCGACATCGCTCCCGCCCGGCTCGACGCGGTGACGGAGCTGCTCGACCGCGCCCACGCGCTGCTCGCCGCCGTGCGGTCCGGGCAGGCACCGCAGGCACTGCCGCCGGGGCCCGCGGGCCTGTTCGAGGGGCGGCTCGCGGAGCTGGCGGACCGGGCGTGGGCGCTCGTGGCGTGCGCGGTCGCGCAGGAGAGCGGGCTCCTGAACCGTCTCGTACGGCCCTCGACGGCCAAGGAGGCGGCCGACGGCCTCTCCGAGGAGCTGACCGACGGACTCCTGCGCGTCCTGACCGACGCCTCGCTGGTGCACGGGGACGACGCCGGGCGCCACCGCGTCGAACCCGGCCTCGAACGCGTCCTCATCGGCGGTCCGCGCGCGGCGGCGTTCGCGGCGCGGTTGCGTCGCACCGTGATCGCGGGTGCCCGACTGCGCGCCGGGACGCGGGGGTTGGGGCGCACGATGGTGCCGGGCTGCGGCGGGGAGGCGGCGGTCCTCGCGGACGCGCTCGTCGACGGTCTCCTCGGGCAACTCGAAGGACTGCCCTGGACGTTGGACGCGCCCGACACGCGGGTGGGTTGCGCGGCCGCCGACGGCGGCCGCACGGCCGCGCGACTCGCCCGGCACATCCCGTCCGTGCCGGTGCTCGCGCTGGAGCCGGAGCAGGTGGTGGTGCCCCCGGTGGGCCGTACCGGCGACCTGGCCCAGGAGCGGGAGCTCTCCGACCGGATCGAGGTGCGATCCGGGGACCGCGCACGCTTCACGCCGGACGACCGCTTGGCCCTGGCCTGGCTCCCCGCAGGCGGCCTCACGCCCGAAGGACTGCGCGCGGCGGTGACGGACGCCGTGGCGGCGCTGCTGCCTGGCGGCTGGCTCGTGGCCCCCTGCCCCCTCCTGCCCAAGCGCCCGCAGGGCGCAGCGGCGGCACGCCTCGAACTCGCCCTCGTGGGCGGCGCGTTGGCGTCCGACACGGCGGCGGAGAAGTCGCTACGGGAGGCCGGGCTCGGTCAGGTGCGCACGGCGTGGGAGGACGCGGCGCTGGGGTTGCGGCTGGTGGTGGGGCGCAAGCCGTAGGGACGTACGCGCCCACGCCGCGGAGCCGCACACGTCACAGTCCCACGCCCCTTACGGGGCTGCCTCGACGCAGGCCACCCCTGCGTCGAGGCCCCCGCCTCTCAGTGCTCCGCGCTTCTGCCCTTGCGCAGCAAGCACGTCAGACGCGCCGTGCACACCAGCTGATCCCGGTCGTTCGTGATCGTCACCTGGTACGTGCCGATCTGTGCGCCCTCGTGCAGCGGCTCGCAGACGCCCGTGACCAGGCCGTCGCGGGCCGCTCGGTGGTGGGTGCAGTTCAGTTCCAGGCCCACCAGCATGCCGTCGGGGGCCACGTAGGCCGCGGCGGCCAGGGAGCCGAGGGTTTCGGCCAGGGCCGCGCTCGCGCCGCCGTGCAGCAGGCCGAACGGCTGGCGGTTGCCCGCCACCGGCATGGTGCCGACCACCCGTTCGCGGGACCATTCAGTGATCTTGATGCCCAGGCGGTTCACCAGTTGTTCCGCGGCGAGTTCCTCGGGCAGGTCGGCCATGATCCGGTCCATCGGCTGCTTCATCGGGTCGCTCCCAGTGCGTTTTGTGCGTGGTCGGTCTGCGCGACGAGGGCGGAGAAGTGGCCCGCGTCGCCCTGCGGGCAGGGAGGCTCGGCGGGCGAGGTGGTCGTCTTCTCGGCATCCGCCTCGCGCAGGAGCAGGGCCACCGCCAGGTCTCCCCCGTGCGGCGCCCCCGTGCCGCCCGACGCCGCCACGTGGGCGAACGCCGCTCCCGTGCGCGGATTCGCCGCGAGTTCCACCGCGATCAGCAGGACCTGGTCGATGTCGTCGTCCAGGAGCAGCAGTTCCGCCGCGTCGAGCGCCTCCGTCCCGATGCCGCTGTCGGCGGCCAGGCAGGAGACGGGTCCGGTCAGGCCGTACTCGATGGTGAGGTGGCCCAGGATCGAGGTGGTGACCGACTGGAGGAAGAGGAGCGGGTTGTGCACCCGGCCGCTCACCAGTTTCTGGCTCGCCAGGTCGGACGTCGTGGCGTCCCCGGCGACGGTGGCCAGCACGATGGCCGTCGTGTCGAGGTGCGGACCGACGAGGGGATGGTCCGCGCCGGGATCGCCGAGGCAGCGCCGGACGGTCTCGCGGACCAGCGGGTTGAAGGCGGAGGCGACGAAGCCGGGCACGGCGGGCAGTTCGGCGCCGGAAGCTCCGGGTCCGACGCGTGCGGCGGCGGCCACGGCCAGCGTCGGCCGTCCGGCGAGAAGGGGAACGGTCACGGCTGCTCCAGGATGATCGCGGTGTTCATGCCCCCGAAGGCCGCGTTCAACGAGAGCACCCGGCGCAGGTCGGCCCGGCGCGGCTCGTTCGGTACCCAGTCGAGGTCGCACCGGGGGTCGGGCGCGTCGAAGCCCGCGGTGGGCGGCACCGCGCCGGACTCCAGCGCCATGACGGAGACGACGAGTTCGACCGCGCCGGTGGCCTCCAGCATGTGCCCCGTCACGCTCTTGGTGGAGCTGACCATGAGCCGCCCCGCGTGGGTACCGAACGCGGTGTGCAGCGCGGCCGTCTCCGCCAGGTCGTTGAGCTCGGTGCCGGTGCCGTGGGCGTTGACGTAGTCGATCGCGGTGGGTCCGAGCCGCGCCCTGTCGAGCGCGCGGACGACGGCCCGCGCCATGCCGAGCCCTTCGGGGTGGGGCTTGACGACGTGGTGGGCGTCGGCCGACGCGCCGTATCCGCCGACCCTGGCCAGCGGACGGCCGCCGCGCCCGAGCAGGTGCGCGCCGGACTCCAGGACGAGGGCCGCCACGCCGTCGCCGAGCAGCATGCCGCTGCGGCCCTTGGCGAAGGGGCGCAGTCGCCCGTCCCTGGCGAAGGTGCGCCCCGAGTCGAACTTGGCGAACTGCTCCTCCTCCACGAGATAGCCGCCGCCGACCACGGCGACGTCCACCCGCCCCGCCTCGATGAGCCGACAGGCGTGGGCGACCGCGCTGGGCGAGGCCACGCACGCGTTGATGAACGCGAGCCGGGGCCCGGCGAACCCGAGGTCGTCGGCGACCGCGGCGGGCACTCCGCCCGCGAAGCTGCGGTGCGCGTCGCGCTGATCCGTCGCCCGGCCCGCCGCGGTGTCCTGCCAGAAGCGGTGGATGCCGGTGAAGTCGCCCTGGGTGCCCAGGAGTACGGCGGCGCGGTGCGCGTCGACCGTCGCGGGATCGAGCTTCGCCGCGGCCAGGGCCCCGCGCGCGCAGTCGATGGCGGTCTCGGTCAGCGCGGGTGCGGGGTCCGTGCCGTGGGCGGCGGCGTACCGGTTGCGGAAGGGCCGGGTGTCGAAGCGCTCGACCGGGGCGAAGGCGTGCCGCCCGGCGAACACGTGCTCGCGCAGCGCGTCCGCGCCGTGCCCGAAGGCGGTGAAGGTGTCGTACCCGGTGATCCAGACGTCCGTGCCCCCGCCCGGTGTGCGCGCCGCGCTCCTCTCAGCGGGCATCGGTGCCCGCCCCGAGGGCCGCGAGGTAGGTGTGGATCCCGCGTACCGAGGTGAAGAGTTCGAGGTCGGCGCCGTAGGGGTCGACGCTGATCCCGTGCTCCTCGTCCATGGCGTGCTGGAACCAGACCAGGGCCAGCGAGTCGAGGGTGAGCGGGGTGTCCTCGTCGAGTTCCTCCAGGGTGAGCGGGACGATGGAGTACTGGGTGAGCAGCCTGCGGATCTCATAGGTCGTGATCACGTGGCCGCCTCGTGCTCGTGCCGCACGGCGGTTCTCCTGGCTCTGTCGGGCGCCGGCGGCGCCACGTGGATCGGGTCGCCGAGGTCGCGGACGGGGTCCGTCGGGGCCGCGTAGTCGACGCCGGGCAGGCCGAAGCCGTTGAGGGCCAGGCACTGCGCGTGGTACCCGTCGGGGTCGCCGAGCCGTCCGATGTTCCCGGTGTCGACCTCCGCGAGCCTGCGGTCGACCTCGGCCTGTACGTCGGGGCGCAGCTCCCTGTCGTCGAGGCGCAGCCGCCCGCGCTCGTCCGCGCCGGGGAACGACCTGTTCGCCGGGGAGCCCGGGTAGAGGTGCTCGCCGAGCAGCCGGTGGGCCTGGGCGACGGGGCCCTCCTCCAGGCCCCGTTCGCGCATCACCCGGCTGAGGATCACGGTGTAGAGCGTCTGGGCGGGGATGACGCGGCTCGCCTGGGTGACCATCGCCCGCATCACGGCGGTGACGGCACGGCCGCCGGTAGGGGCGAGCCGGTCGTGCAGCGCGTGGGCCGTGGCCTCCAGGTGTTCCTTGGCGCGGCCGAGGGTGCCCGCCCGGTAGGTGGGGGCGAGCGCGGCATTGCCCTGATAGCTGAAGGCGAGCGTGGTGACGTCGGGCGCCAGCACACCGGCGTCGCCGAGCACGTCCATCCAGCGCCGCCAGTCGTCGCCGCCCATGACGGCGACCGTGTCCCCGATCTCCTCGTCGGACGCGGGTTCCAGGGTCGCCGCGGCGACCTCGCGGGTGGCGCTGTCGTAGGTCTTCGCCGTGAACGGGGCGCCGAGCGGCTTGATCGCCGAGCGGTGCGTGCGGCCGGTCTCCGGGTGGGTGCGGCGCGGCGCGGCCAGGCTGTGGAGGACCAGGTCCACCTGCCCGAGGTCGTCGCGGACGGCGCGCGCCGTGCGGTGTTTGACCTCGTCGCTGAACGCGTCGCCGACGACCGTGCGGCCGTAGCGCCCGATGCGGGCCAACTCCCCTTCGAGGGCGGCCGTGTTGTACCAGCCGGGGGTGCCGGTGCGCCCGGGCAGGCCAGGGCTCTCGCGGCACACGTTCAGCGTGGCGGCGCCCAGGCCGACGGCGGCGACGAGCCGGGTGGCGAGGCCCAGGCCCGCGGAGCCCCCGATGACGAGGACCGCGCGGGGCCGGGCCGCGCCGGGTGGCAGCGGCCGCTCCCGTACGTACGCGATGTCGTCGCGCACGCGCCGGGCGCAGCCGTCCGGATGGGCGTTGACGCAGAGGGAGCCGTGCGTCATCGGCTGGATGATCATGCCGTGGCCCCGCTCGGGACGGCCGCGCCCATGCGGGCGACGAGCGCGTCGCGGTCGCGCAGGAGCTTTCCGTTGCTCGTGCGCGGGATCGCGGGGGCGACCTCGAACCGGCGCGGGACCTTGTAGAGGCTGAGCCGCTCGCGGCACCAGTCCTGGAGGTCGCGGGCCGCCGTGCCGCCCCGCACGCCCACGAACGCCTCGATGGCGTTCTCGAAGAGCACCACCACCTCGGTGACGTCGGGGTGCGCGGCCAGGGCCAGTTCGACCTCCCTGAGGTCGACCTTGAGCCCGCCGACCACCACCAGGGCGTCGGTCCTGCCGTGCAGCGAGAGCACGCCGTTCGCGTCGATGCGGCAGCGGTCGTGCGTGCGCAGCCAGCCGTCGGCGTACCGATCCGCCGCGCCGCCCTCCGCGTACGCGTACGGGGAGGCGTCCGTGCGGATGTACAACTCGCCCGCCCGTACGTCGAGTTCCATGCCCGGGGCCGGGAGGCCCACCACCGGGGGCCGGTGCGCCCCCGCCAGGTCGACGGCGGCGATGCCGGTCTCGGTCATGCCGTACGCCTGGCCGATCCGGACCCCGTACCGCTCCTCGAACCGTTCGTACACCTCGACGCGCAGCGCCTCGCCGCCGGAGACGGCGAGGCGCAGGTCGGGCAGGGGGACCGGGGCGGACACGCGGGTGAGCAGCTCGAAGTGGAAGGGCACGCCGAACAGGACGTGCGCCCGCTGTTCCGCGAGGGTGGTCAGGAGCGTGCGGGGCCTGGCGTCCGGTGCGAACAGCAGGGTGGCGCTCGCGCGGAGCGCGTGCAGCACGCCGCCGAGCAGACCGAAGGAGTGCGTCAGCGAGTTGCCGAGCAGCACCCGTTCACCGGCGCGGGGCATCTCGGGCAGGGCGGCGAACCGGTCGAGTTCGGCGAGCAGGGACGCCGCCGTGCGGCCGATCGCCTTCGGGTGTCCCGTGGAGCCCGAGGTGAACTGGATCAGCGCGTGCGCGGTGCGGGCCGCGCGCCCCTCGGGACGCGCGGTGATCCGTGATGCGCAGGTGTCGCGGAACTCGACGCGGACCGCCCCCGCGTCGCCCGAGTCGATCAGGTGGCCCGGCGCGCACAGGGCGAGCATCCTGTCCACCTCGGCCCGGGTCGAGCGCGGGTCGACGAGGACGACCTGTGCGCCGCGCGACCAGAGCGCCAGGACGGTCCACAGATAGCTGAAGCTCGGTGTCATCCGCACGGCCACGGCCGATCCGGGGCCGATGCCGCGCGCCGCGAAGTCCTCTTCCAGCGCGGCGACTTCAGCGCGAAGGCGGTCCCAGGTCACCTCGGTCCCGGCCCGCGCCCAGACCGTTTCGGCGGCCGGGGCGGCCAGCGCCCGCGCGAGTTCCTCGGCGAGGGGTTCGTTGTCGGTTTCGCTCTCCACGGGGCCCGCTCACTTCTCGATGCAGAACTCGGCGACGGGCCAGCCGACGTGCCGCTTGTCGGTCGGCGTGTAGCCCAACAGCTGGTCACCCGCCTTGAGTTCGGTGACGTTGAGGACGGCGGCGCCGGGGCCGAGGACCCGCACGTGCCAGTCGTCCTGGACGGTCAGGCTGACCTCGACGCCCTCGGGGGACTTCGCCTTGATGGTCAGGAGCGGACGGGACTCCAGCTTGACGCGGCCCACCGCGATGCGGCGCGTACGGCCGTCGGCGCCCACGCCGAGCACCGTGGCGCCCGCCTGGAGTTCGCTCAGGTAGTTGGTGCGGTTGTCGGCGCCGTAGGTGTAGGAGTGCAGGGCACCGGCGTTGACGCGGAACGGGCGGGTCGGCATGTACGGCAGCGGGTGCGTCTCACTGACGCAGAGCACGAACCCGTGGGCGTACGAGCCCACCAGGATGCCCTCGTCCTTCTCGAAGTGCGTGCAGGTGTCGACGCACACGCGGTCGCCCATGCCCGAGTGCTCGATCGACTCGACGGTCAGCGAGGTGAGGTCGAGCGGTTCGGTCTTGGTGGCGAGGAGTTCGGCGAGCTTGAAGACGTCGTCGACGCCGGAGGGTGCCATCAGCAGGCCCTCGGAGCCCTTCTCCAGGACGCCGACGACGATCTCGGCCTCCTCGACCGAGCCGACCTCGCAGATCAGCCTGCCGTCGGAGCGGTCCGCGGCCGCGATGACGATCTCCAGCGGGATCTTGGTCGGGTCGCGGAAGCGCACCACGGTGTACGGCAGGTCGGCGGCGGCTCCGCAGGCGAGGTCGAGGGTGCGCTGGTCGGTCACCTCGACGTACGCGGTCGCCGACTTCTCGCCCGCGAGGAACCGCAGGCGCAGCGCGTTGAGTTCCTGCTCGTCGGTGACGGTCACGGCGACGAGGTCGGGGCCCTCGCCCTCCGCCGCGTCCTCGGGCGCGGCGCCCTGGGGCAGGAGCACCTTGCGCACCGTGGGCGGCAGCGTGGAGAGCACCTCGGAGTGGGAGTCCACGATGCCGTCGAGCCGGGCGTGCACGGCCGCGTCGACGACGGCGGCGACCTGCTCGGGGGCGACGGAACGGATGTCGATCCAGGCGAATTTCACGTGAGTCCCTCGGGATGGAAGAGGCAGGGAAGAGTCATGGGCGAGGTGCGGCGGGGCGCCCCGCGTGCGTCAGAGCGTGGCGACCGTGTCGTACAGCCCGGCGACGGGCGACGGCAGGTCCGTGAGGTCGCGCGGCGCGTGCACGGTCTCGGCGAGGTCGCGGACCAGACGTTCGGGGTCCGCGCTGGTGAACACCCGCCGCCCGACGGCCAGTCCGGCGCATCCGGCGTCGAGCACGGCTCGCGCGTAGCCGCTCAGGTCCGCGCCGTTCTCGGGCCCGCCCGCCACCAGGACAGGGACCGGGCAGCTCGCCACGACCTCCGCCATCCGGTGCAGCGGCGCGGCGGCCGAGGTCTTGACCAGGTCGGCGCCCAGGTCGACGGCGATGTTCACCACGTGCGAGAGCAGGCCGGGGTCGCAGGCGTCGGCGATCCTGGGGCCCCTGGGGTAGATCATCGCGAGCAGTGGCAGGTTCCAGTGCTGGCACTCGGTGGCGATGCGGCCGAGGTCGGCGAGCTGCGCCGCCTCGGTCTCCGATCCCACGTTGACGTGCACGCTGACCGCGTCGGCGCCGAGCCGCACCGCGTCCTCCACGCCGCCGACGAGCACCTTGGCGTTCTCGTCGGCGGCGTGCACCGTGCCCGCGCTGAGGTGCACGATCAGCGCGCAGGAGCGCAGATGGCGCGGGTCGATCCTGGGGGCACGGCCCTTGTGCACGATCACGGCGTCCGCGCCGCCCGCCACGATCCGGCCGAGCAGCCGGTCGAACTCGACGGCGTCGGCGACCGGCCCGTCGGAGACGGAGTGGTCAAGCGGAATGAACAGATAGCGTTCGTCGGCCCTTCGCGAGAGCCTGCTCATACGGAGCTCTTTCCCGCCGAAGCGGGTGCGGGCGGCGGTCACCCGTCAGCCCTGGCCGAAGAGCGTACGGGCGAAGTACTGGGTGTCGAAGTACTCCCGCATGCTGGTGATCCGCCCGTCCTCGACGGTGAACTGGGCGCTGATGTCCAGCTCGTAGGGCGCGCCGTCCCGGGTCGTGGCCCGGGTGACGCACTCGACCGACACCTCGGGGCCCTCGGCGATGACGTGCAGGACCTCGACCGCGTAGTCGGCCGTCGGGTCGAAGCGCTCCCCCATGGGCAGCAGGAAGTTCTCGGCGATCTCCGCGAGCCCCTTCCAGGTGCCCGCCACCGGGTGGTCGCCGGGTATGCGGTAGACGGCGTCGGCGGCGATGAGCTGCGGGATGGCCGCGGCATCGCGTTCGCGCAGGGCCTTGAGGTAACGGTGCACGACGCTTTTGGCCTCGGCGCCGGAATCGGGGTGGTTCATGGCTGCTCCCGTAGGTCGATGGGTCATTCGTCGAGCAGTTGGGGCGTCAGGGCCCGCTGGAACGGCTTGAAGAGCACGGACTGGGGGGCGTGGCGCAGATAGACGTCGCGCACGGCGCGCAGCACGGGGTTCTCCAGCTGCTCGAAGCCGCCGAACTTGCGGGAGACCTCCACCATTTCCCTGGTGCGCGCGCGCCGCAGCTTCTCGTATGCGCGCAGGGCCGCCACGGGGTCCTTGCGCGACGCCAGGCACTGCGCGAGCACCACGGCGTCCTCGATGGCGGTGCTGCCGCCCTGGCCGAGGCTGGGCAGCATGGGGTGGGCGGCGTCGCCGAGGAGGGTGACGGGTCCGTCGCCCCAGTTCTCCAGGAACGGCCTGTCCTGCGCCGGTACGGCGACGATGTCCTCGACCGGCGTGGTCCTGATCGCCTCGCGCACCTCGTCCGCCCAGCCCGCGTAGGCGCGCACGATCTGGTCCTTGTCGCCGTCCCAGTCGCGGGCGGCGTCGGCGGGCATGTTCACGGTGCCCCACCAGTAGGCGCGGCCCTTGCCCACGTCGTGCAGGCCGAACCGGCTGCCGAGGCCCCAGTAGTGCGCGTTGAACCCCTTGGTGATCTTCGGGTGGGTGAAGGGGGTGACGGAGAGCCAGCACAGGAAGCCGCCGTAGCGCGGGCCCCTCGTGTCGCCGGTGACGGCCCGCCGGATCGCGGAGTTGATGCCGTCGGCGCCGATCAGGATGTCGCCGGTGGCCTCCCTGCCGTCCTCGAACGTGACGCGGACGCCGTCGCCCGTGGTGTCGTAGCCGGTGGCGACGGCGCCCAGCGAGACGGGCAGTCCGCCGAGCGCGTCGAGCAGCGCCGCCTGGAGGTCGCCCCGGTACATCGCGACGCTGGGGGCGCCGAGCCGGTCGCCCGCGCTCTCCAGGGGCAGCGAGCGCAGGGTGCGGCCCTTGTCGGTCATGATCTCGGTGTGCAGGATCGTCTGGCCGCGCTTCTCCAGACCGAGGTCGATGTCCAGGGCGCGCAGGGCGGCCACCGCGTTGCTCATCACGGAGATGCCGAAGCCCGCGGGGCGCAGGTCGGGTGCCCGCTCGTAGATCTCCACCTCCACGCCCACGCGGCGCAGGGCCACGGCGGTCGCCAGACCTCCGATGCCGGCTCCGATCACGATGGCTCGGGGGTTGGTGCGCTCAGGCACGTCGCTGTCCCTTCTCGGCGGTGCTCTCGGCAGTGCTCTCTGCGGTGCTCGACTCGGCCAGTTCGGCGACCGCGGCGGCGACGTCGGCCACGTGCGGCTCCTCCATGATCGAAAGGTGGTCGCCGGGTACGTGGACGACCTTCACGTGGCCGGTGGTCATGGTGTGCCACCCGTTGGCCGGGTCGGTGTGCTGGGTGCCGCCGGCGCCGTGCATCGCCCGCAGGACACCGGGCAGCGGCTCGGACGCGCGGATCAGGGTGATGTCGTCGGCGCCGGGTTCGGGCTGATAGTGCTGCGTGGCACGCCAGTTGGCCTCGTACACCCCGAAGAGCCTGCCGACGAGCGAGCCGTCGCTGTCCGCGGGCAGGATGCCCTCCTCGGCGGCGGTCCTCGCGATGAAGGCGAACTTCTCGTCCAGCGTGGTGAGTTCGGCGGGGATGGCCTCAAGGGGCGAGTCGCCGCCCCGGCCGAGCAGGAGCAGCTCCCAGAAGAACCAGCCGAGCAGCGCCTCGTCGGTGTAGCCCTGACGTTCCTCCGCCGGGCCGAGGGCGACCGTGTCCAGGAGGATCACCTCGGCCACCTCGTGTCCCCCGGCGCGCAGTTGGCGTGCCATCTCGAAGGCCACGAAGCCGCCGAAGGACCAGCCGCCGACGACGTACGGGCCCTGGGGCCGCACCCCGCGCATCGCTTCGATGTAGCTCGCGGCGATGTCGGGGACGGTGCGCAGCGGCTCGGTGCCGAGGTCGCCGCCGGACGCCTGGAAGGCGAACAGCGGCTGCCCGTCGGGGAGATGGCGGGCCAGCGGCACGTAGCAGAGCACGTTGCCGCCCATCGGGTGGGCGAGGAACAGCGGCACCCTGTCGCCCTCGGCGCGGATCGGCACCAGCGGGTCGAAGGAGAGCGTGGCGCCGCCGGAGCGGAGGAGTTCCGCGAGCGCGGCGACCGTCGGCGCCGCGATGAACCCGGAGATGGGGATGGTGACGCCGTACCGCTGCTCGATCAGGACGACGAGCCGCATGGTGGTGAGCGAGGTGGCGCCGAGCGCGAAGATGTCGTCGTGGACGCCGACGCCGTCGACGCCGAGGAGCCCGCCGAGCAGCTCCACCAGCGTCCGCTCGTACGCGTCCCTGGGGGCCTGCCCCCGCGCCGCCTCCGTCCCGCCGATCGGCAGGGTCCGCAGTGCCGCGTCGTCCCTCTTCCCGCTGGGTGTCAGCGGCAGCTCGGGCAGCCACGCGAAGCGGCCCGGCACCATGAACTCCGGCAGATGCGTGCGCAGTTCACCGAGGAGCGCCGCCAGGTCGGTGGAGTCGGGATCACCGACCAGGAAGGCGACGAGTCCGGTGGACCCGTCCGCCGCCGCGCGGGCGACCACGGCCGCCTCCTTGATGCCGCCGCCCGCGGGGCCCGACGCGAGGCGCACGAGGGCGACCTCGGCCTCGGCCGGTTCGACGCGGTAGCCGCGGACCTTCACCTGGGTGTCGGCCCGGCCCGCGTAGACGAGGGCGCCGTCGGGCAGGACCCGGCCCAGATCCCCCGTCCGGTAGGCGGTGCGGGTTCCGCCGGGCAGCGCGAGGCGTACGAAGCGCTCCTCGGTCAGCGCCGGGTCGCCGAGGTAGCCGTCGGCGAGCGCGGCGCCGGTGAGGAACAGCTCGCCCTGCACGCCGGTGGGCACGGGGCGGCCCTTCGGGTCGAGCACGAGGACGCCCGTGCCGGTGAGGGGGGTGCCGATCGGGACGATGGCGGGGAAGGCCGCCGGGTCCCCTGTCAGGGTGTGGGCGGCCACCACGTGGGACTCGGTCGGGCCGTACTGGTTCTCCAGGATCGCTCCGGGCAGCGCGGCGAGCAGCGCCCTGATCTCGTCGGTGACCCGCAGTTGCTCCCCCGAGGAGCAGATCACCCGCAGCGCGCGCGGCACGACGCCGAGGGCGGCCGACGCCTCCGCGAGCTGTTGCAGGGCGACGTAGGGCAGGAAGATCCGTGCCACGCCCTCGCGGTCGAGCATCCTCAGGAGCGCGGGCATGTCCCGCCGTTCGGCCTCGGCGACCAGGCGCAGGGTGCCGCCCGAGCAGAGCGTGGAGTAGATCTCCTGGAAGGAGACGTCGAAGCTGAGCGGCGCGTACTGCGCGGTGGGCGCGCCCCCGGCCGCGCTCGCGGCACCGATCTGCCAGCCGATCAGGTTGGCGAGCGAGCGGTGCGGCATCACGACGCCCTTGGGGCGTCCGGTGGAGCCGGAGGTGAAGAGGATGTAGGCGGTGCTCTCCAAAGAGATCGGGGCCGCGGGCACGGGCGGCCGCGGCGTCTCGTCGGCGAACAGCGACTCCGCCGTGAGCAGCGGCGCCCCCTCCCCGAGCGAACCGGCGAGCGCACCGGCGTCCGCCGCGCGGGCGATGATCCGGAAGGGCTCGGCATCGGCCACCATCGCGGCGATCCTGGCCGCCGGATAGCCGGTGTCCAACGGCACGCACGCGGCACCGGCCATGGCGGTGCCGAGGATCGCGGCGATCGTCTCCGGCGAGCGGTCCATGGCGATGCCGACGCGGGCGCCGGGCTCGGCACCGAGGGCGATCAGCCGCCCCGCCGCCCGCTCGGCGCGGTCCGCCAACTCCCGGTAGGTCCACGCGTGTTCGCTGCTGGACACGGCGATCGCGTCGGGGGTGCGGTCGGCCTGGCGCCGGAAGAGGCTCACCACGTCCTCGTCGAAGGGGGCGCCCGCGCCCGACCTCTCCCCCTCGGCCTCGGCCAGGAAGGCGAAGTCGGGTGCCTCGTCCGGCTCCTCGACGATGCGGCGCAGCACGTCGGTGTAGGTGGCCCCGAAGAGCTCGGCCTGGGCCGGGGTGATGCTGCGGCCCTCGCCGTCGATGCGCAGCGTCACTCCGCCGTCGACGGGGTGCGTGAACGCGTTGACCAGGAGCTGGAAGTCGGTCTCCTCCCAGGTCGTGAACTCCTCCAGGCGTACGTCGGGCAGGCGCAGCACCTCGGAGAGCACGTGGAAGTGCACGTAGTTGAAGGCGGTGTGCAGCACCGGGGCGCCATGGTCCTCCTGGATCGCGCTCAGCGGGTAGCGCTGGTGGGGGCGGCCCGCGCGCTCCTGCCGGAACAGCTCCCGTACGACGTCGAGCCAACTGCCTTCGGTACCGGTGACGCGCACGGGCACGGTGTTGAGGAAGAGCCCCACCATCCGCTCCGCGCCCTCGCGTTCGGGTCTGCCGTGAGTGATGAGCCCGGTGGTGACGTCAGGGGCCTCGGCACCGCCCGAGCCCCCGCAGAACAGACGCAGCGTCAGGGCGTACGCGGCGAACAGCAGGGACTTGACCGGCAGCGCCTGCTCCCTGGCCAGTTCGCGGGCGCCGCGCACGAGGTCGTCGGGCAGCTCGACGAGCCGCACCACCAGGTCGTCGCCGCGCGGGGGTCCGGCGGCCGCGAAGCCGTCGAGCCGCAGCGCCTCGGCTCCGGCCGTCACCGTCTTCCAGTGCTCGCGCGCCGCCGGGTCGGCAAGGGCCACGCGCTCGCCCCCCACGTGGTGGGCGGCGGCGGGCGGCGCGTCGTCCGTGACGGGGCCGATGTCCGCGCCCAGGGCGTGCAGGTAGTCCTGGAGGAGTTCGGTGAGGAGGTTGGCGACGCTGCCGCCGTCGAGCAGCGCGTGGTGGAAGCCGAGCACCAGGTCGACGCCGTCGTCGCGGACGTGGGCCCGGAACAGGTACAGCGGTGCCTGCTCGAACCGGTAGCGGTGGTAGCGGCGTTGCTCGATGTGCGCGTGGATCTCGTCCTCGGCGTCCCGCGCCGGGCGGCCGCGCAGATCGACCACGTCGAGGCCGCCCACCGCGTCCGCGTGCACGAGTTGCAGCGGCTCGGTGAAGCCGCCGAGGTCGAAGGAGGAGCGCAGCGCGGGGTGCCGGTCGGCGAGCCGGGCGAAGGCGGCACGGAAGTGCTTCTCGTCCCAGGCCATCGCGAGCCGGTAGCGGAACACGTCGTGGTAGACGGCGGAACGCTCGCTCTGGAGGCTGTGGTAGACGAGGCCGAGCTGGAGGCGGGTCAGCGGGAAGGCGTCGACGGCGTCCGTGATGCGGGCCCGGTCCACGCGGGAGACGAGGGCGAAGGGCGCGAGGTCGGCGGTGGGGTCCGCCACCCCGGTGGTGGCGTGCGCGGCGAGCTCGGCGACCGTCGGGTGCCACACGAGGTCGTTCAGCGAGAAGTGGATGCCCTGCCGCTCCGCGAGGGCGCGCAGGCGCAGCATCAGGAGCGAGTCGCCGCCGAGCGCGTAGTAGTCGTCGTGGATGCCGACCCGTGCCGCGCCGAGCACGTCCGCCCAGATGCCGGCGAGCACCCGTTCGGTCTCGGTGCGGGGCGGGGCGCCCGGCTCGCCGCGGCTCGTGTCCGGGTCGGGCAGCGCGCGCCGGTCCAGCTTGCCGTTGGGGGTCAGAGGTATCGCGTCGATGCGCGGGAGGTGGGCGGGGATCATGAACTCGGGTAGTTCGGCGGCGAGTTGCTCGCGCAGCCATCGCGGGTCGAGGTCGCGCTCGCCCGTCCAGTAGCCGACGAGGTGGGTGCCGCGCGCCGGTGACGTGCGGTCCACGACGGCGGCGTCGCGTACGCCGGGTATGCGGGTCAGGGCGTCCCTCACCTCGCCGGGTTCGACGCGGTTGCCGCGGATCTTCACCTGGCCGTCGATGCGGCCGAGGTACTCCAGGGTGCCGTCCGCGAGCCAGCGGGCGAGGTCGCCCGTGCGGTAGAGCCTGCCGCCCTCGACGAAGGGCGCGGGCACGAACTTCTCCCGGGTCAGCCCGGGTCTTTTGAGGTAGCCGCGGGCGAGCGCGACACCGCCGACGCACAGCTCACCGGGTACGCCGATGGGCTGGGGCGTGCCGTCGGGACCCACGACGTACAGCTCGGTGTTGTCGATGGGACGTCCGATGGGGACCCGGGTGACGGGCCGCTCGGGGTCGGCTGAGCAGGTGTGGGCGCAGACGTCCACGGTCGCCTCGGTCGGCCCGTACAGATTGGTCAGCGCCGGTGCCCCCGCGACACCGGCGAAGACGCGGTTGAACTGGTCGACGCGGCCCGGGGGCAGCGCCTCGCCGCTGCACACCACGTGGCGCAGCGAGCCCGCCAGCGCGCGGTGGCGCGGCGATTCCTCCAGGAGGTCGAGGAAGGGACCGAGCATGGAGGGCACGAAGTGGACGACGCTGACGCGGTGTTGGGCGACGGCGTCCAGGAGGCGGCGCGGGTCCTTCTCGGCGCCGGTCGGCGGCAGCGCCACGGACGCGCCCTCGATCGCCCACCAGAACAGCTCCCACACGGAGACGTCGAAGGAGATGGGGGTCTTCTGCAGGAGTACGTCGTCCTCGCCGATCGGCAGGGCGCGCTGCATCCAGGCGAGGCGGTTGACGACCGAGCGGTGCTCGACCATCACGCCCTTGGGGCGGCCCGTCGACCCGGAGGTGTAGATGACGTAGGCCAGGTCGCGGGGGCCCGCCACGGGTTCCGGCGTGGCCGCCGAGCCCTGCATCAGGTCGTCGACGGGGCAGACCGGTGTCCCGTCGGGTACGGGCAGGTCGGGGGCCTCCGTGTCGGTGACGACGACCTTGGCCCCGCTGTCCTGGAGGATGTGGCCGATGCGCGCCGCCGGGTAGCCGGGGTCGACGGGGACGTACGCTCCACCGGACTTGAGCACGCCGAGCACGGCCGCGAGCATCCTCGGGCCGCGCTCCATCAGGACGGCGACGCGGTCGTCACGGCCCACCCGGAGCGAGCGCAGGGACCGGGCCACCTGGTTGGCGAGGGCGTCGAGTTCGGCGTAGCTGATGTGCTCCTGCTCGTCGTCGCCGAGCACGGCGGTCCGGTCGGGGAAGCGGGCCACCCGCTCCTCGAACAGGGCGTGCAGGGTCGTGTCGTCGGCGAACGGGACGCGGGGGCCCCGGGCGAAGCGCTGGAGGTCCTCCTGTTCCCGCGCGGAGAGCATGTACAGCTCGCCCGCGGGCAGTTCGGGTTTGTCGAGCCCGTGCGCGATCAGCGACGTCAGGTGCTCCACGAGCGAGGTGACGGTCAGGTCGCCGTCGAACACGTCGGTGGCGTAGCGCACTTCGACGCGCAGGTCCGAGCTGCCCCTGGCGCCGACGACGGCGACCGCGAGGGCCTCCTGCTCGTGCGGCGGCGCCGTGAACGACACTCCCCCGCGCTCCACGCCGTCCAGTGGCAGCGGGGTGCGCAGGGTCAGATAGGAGAGGGTGACGTCGAAGAGCCTGCGCTCCTTGGACCCGTCGGCGGGCAGGTCCCGCAGCAGGTCCCCGATGGGCAGCCGCTGGTGCTGCTGGAGGTCGCCCACCGCGTCCTGGACGTCGGCGGCGATGCCCGCGAGCGGCTTGCCCTCGGGCACCTCGACGCGCAGGGGAAGGGTGTTGGCGTACTGCGCGACGGCGGTCAGCTCGGCCCGGGTGCGCCGGTTGAGCAGGGGGACGCCGATCACGGCCTGGTTGGAGCGGTGCACGCGGGCGAGCCAGGTGCCGAGCGCTGCCGCGATGTACGCGAAGGGGGTGGTGCCGCTCTCCTTGATGCTCTCGACCACGGCGCCGGGCAGCGTGAAGGCGTGCAGGCCGAAGGCGGAGCCGGAGGCCGGTGGGCGCCGGGGGAAGAAGTTCGGCTCCATCAGGGCGAGTTCACGGCGGTGGTGGGCGCGGTCGTCCGCGTACTCCTGGGCGGCGAAGTAGTCGTCGCGGCCGGTGACGGCGGCCAGCACGGACGGCGCGGGGCCCCGGTCGCGGGGCTCCTGCCCCCGGGCGCGGCGCGCGTAGTCCTCCATCAACTCGGTGTGCAGGACCTCGGCGCCCCGCCCGTCGAGCAGGAGGTGGTGCCCCTTCAGGAAGAGCTGGACCGCGTCGTCGCCCTCGCGCAGCAGCGTCGCCCGGAAGAGCCGCCGGTCGCGCAGCGCGAAGGGGGTGGCCATGGCCCTCTCGCGCCAGGCCCGGCAGGCCGCCTCCGGGTCGGGTTCCGCGGAGAGGTCGACGAGGTCGACGACGGGTTCGCCGTCGTCCCTGAGGGTGTCGGCAAGCCACTGGCACGGCATGCCGTCGGCGTCGTCGAACCGGAGCCGGAAGGTGTCGTGCCGTTCGAGGGCGCGGGTGAAGCACGCGCGCAGGAGCTCCGCGTCGACGGCTCCGGTGAACCGCTCGTAGACGGCACCGTTGAACTGCGGGCTGCCGGGCGCCCGGGATTCCGCGAACCAGATGTCTCGCTGGTACGGCGACAGCTGAACTTTGTCGGTACTGATGAGCTTGTCCTGTTCTCTGGTAGGTGCCGTTACGGAGCGGGCCGGGCCGGACGGGCCCGGGGTCGTCAAGAAGCCATGGCGGCCGCTCGCTTGGCACGGGACGCCCTGATGCCCTCACGCCGGTCGGTGAACGAGGTCGCCTGGGAGTCCAGCTTCGACAGGAAGCCCGCGAGCTCCTCGCGAGCCGCCTCGCCCGCGGGACCGAGCCCCTCGCGCTCGAAGACGCGCAGCTTGCGCAGGATCGGCATGACGACGCTGTCGTGGTGCAGCCGCAGGTCGTAGATGCCCGCGAGGGCGATCTCCGCGGACTTGCGCCCGAAGTCCTTGATCGTCGAACCGGGCATCTCGAACCCGGTCACGACGTCCCTGACCACCTCCATGGCGGTGTCGGGCGCCAGCTCGAAGGCGGCCTCGACGAGGTTGCGGTAGAAGACCATGTGGAGGTTCTCGTCGGCCGCGATCCGCGCGAGCAGGGCGTCGCAGACCGGGTCGGTGCTCGCCAGTCCCGTGTTGCGGTGCGAGATGCGGGTGGCGAGCTCCTGGAAGGCCGCGTACGCGATCGCGTGCACGGCGCTGAAGCCGTCGGGGCGGTCGTAGCCGCCTTCCATGTGCGCCATCCTGGCCCGCTCCAGGGCGCGCGGGTCGACGGCCCGGGTGACCAGGAGGTAGTCGCGCAGCGCGGTGCCGTGCCTGGCCTCCTCGGCCGTCCAGCGGTTGACCCAGTTGCCCCAGGCCCCGTCCCTGCCGAACTCGGCCACCGCGAAGTGGTAGCCGGGCAGGTTGTCCTCGGTCAGCAGGTTCACCACGAGCGAGGTGCGGGCGACCTCGGGGAGCGTCGCCTCCGCGGGTTCCCAGGCCGCGCCGTCGAGCGGACCCTCGAAGTCCCGGCCCTGGCTCCAGGGGATGTACTCGTGCGGGAACCACTCCTTGGCGACCTCGTGATGGCGGTGGAGGTTCTCCTCCACGACCGGCTGCAGCTCGGCCAGGAGGGAGTGCTCCGCGCGCGCGGCGTCTCGGTCGGAACGGTCGATGGGTGGCATTGCGCTCTCTCTTCGCTGTGTGGTCGGGCTCTTCGCCGTGTGGTCGGGGTGGGGGCGGGTGACCGGTCCCGGCGGACCGGTCACCCGTACCTCCGGTGCTACTGCGTACGTGCGCGGATCCACGGAGTCGCCGCGGCGGCCGCGACGGAGCCGATGGCGCAGGCCAGGAACACCTGCAAGTAGCCGGTGTCGTCGAGGACGTTGTGGCGTTCGAGGATCGCGGCGAGCGCCGCGATGCCGAGCGCGCCACCGATCTGACGTGTCGTCATGAGCAGGCCGGTGCCGGACGCGAAGCGCTGGGGCGCGAGCGCGGCGGTGGCGGCGTTGGAGATGGCGGTCAGCGCGGCGCCGATGCCGAGTCCGCCCAGGATGCCGATGGGCAGCCAGACGGCGACGTACTGCCGCTCGGTGCCAAGGAGCAGGAACATCGCGGCGCAGGACGCGCCGAAGAGCACGGATCCCGCGGCCACCGCGGCCCACTGCTTGCTCGGGCCGACCCTGCGGCCGACCACGATCGCGCCGAGCGCGGCACTGAAGGCGCCCGGCGTGACCGCGAGGCCCGCCTTCAGCTCGGAGTAGCCCCAGATGGCGTTGAGGAAGAGCAGCGAGCTGAGCAGGTAGGAGTACATGGCCGCGCCGAAGAGCAGCGAGGAGACGTTGGTGGCGGCGAAGGTGCGGTTGCGCCACAGGTCGAGCTCGATGGCGGGCGCGGTCCGCCGCGTGGAGAGCAGCAGCGCCACGACGACGAGCACGAGACCGCCGCCGAGCAGCGCGAGCACCGAGCCGCTGCCCCAGCCCCAGTCCGTGCCCTGCGTCACGCCGAACACGACACCGCCGATGCCCAGGGCGAGGGCGAGGGTGCCGACCGGGTCGGGCAGCTTGCGTCCGCTCGGCGTGTCACCGACCAGGCGGGCGGAGATCGCCACGATGGCGAGGCCGATCGGCAGGTTGATCAGGAAGACGCTGCGCCAGCCCCAGACGTCGACGAGCAGTCCGCCGAGGCTCGGCCCGACGGCCGCGGCCATGGAGCCGACCGCGCCCCAGACGCCGACGGCGACCTGGCGGCGGGCGGGCGGGGTGTGCTGGAGGACGAGGCCGAGCGCCGAGGGGATCATCCCGGCCGCGCCGACGCCCTGGAGCGCGCGGGCCCCGACCAGCATCGGCACTCCGGTGGCGAAGCCGCTGAGCACCGAGGCGACGGTGAACAGGACCGTCGACCAGAGGAACAGCCGCTTGCGCCCGATCACGTCGGCGACGCGGCCCGCGACCGCGAGCAGCGCGGCGAACACGACGGTGTACGCCGTGACGACCCAGGTCAGCTGGGACAGCGAGGCGTCGGTGAAGTCGCTGCGCAGGTCGGAGAAGGCGATGTTGACGACCGTGGTGTCGAGCACGGCGAGGAAGGTGGCCCCCGACGCGACGAACAGCGCGAGCTTGGAGGCCGCCGACGAGCCCGCCGGGGGGCTCTGGTGCGCCTGCTCTCCATCTACACCTGCGACGTCCCTCGGGCCCGCTCCGGGTGAGGGAGGTGAACTGGTGGTCATGGGTGGTGGTCCCTTCGTGGTCGGTACCGCAGCCGGCATCGGATGCCAGATAAAACTAAACGACCGGTCGTTCTTTTAAAAGGGAGGACCGGCTCGGGCGGCGGTCGACCGTACTAACGAGCGATGAACTCCATGGCCGATGCGACGATCTCCGGCTCGCCGAGGATCTTCCGGCGTCCGAGCCCCGCGGTGATCACCAGCTCCGCCTGTTCCCCGTAGGCATCCTTCAGCGCGTGCGCCTGTGCCACCGGCACCATGTCGTCGTCCGTGTCGTGGATGATCCGCATCGGTACGTCGATCTCCTCCGGTCCGCGCGTGGCGTCGAACAGCGCCCAGGGGTCGGCGACTTCGGCGAAGAGCCGGTGCTCGATGCGGTCGCGCAGGTCCTCGCGCAGGCCGTTGCGGAGACCCAGGATCCGGGCGAACTCGTCGGGGAAGTGCCCGAAGTCCTTCACGGCCGCGACGGTGACCAGGCGTCCGGCCCGGACGTCGCCGCGGAGCGCGAGGAGCATGCTGGTGGCGCCGAGGGAGTGGGCGACGACCGAGTGGAAGGCGCCGTACCGCCGCTGGAGCCCGCCGATGATCTCGCGGTACTCGAGGATCGTCGTGGACCGGCCGCCCGAACTCCCGTGCCCCGGGGCGTCGAAGGAGACCGGGGAGAGGCCGAGCGCCTCCAGGTGCGGCACGAAGGCGGCGTACCGCGAGGCCCTCGACTGCCAGCCGTGCAGCATCAGGACGGGGCGCTCGCCGGTGCCCCAGCGGTACACGCGCACCAGCTTGCCGTTGACGGAGAGCTCCTCGGTGACGGCGCGCTCGTGGGCGGCGCGCTCAGCGGGCAGCACCTTGCCGCGCCGCACCGGATGACAGAAGAGCCCGAAGGCGAGGCGCCCCGCGAGAACGGGAGCGGGTCGCGCCACGGCGTTCAACAGCCCACCGACGACCAACTCCGCGCGACTCACGCGCCGACCCCCGCCCGCACGACCGCGACCGCCACCCGCGCCGCACCACGCCGCACCACGCCACACCCCGACTCGCCACCCACGCAGACACACCCGGCCGCCCCCGAGAACCCCCACCACACCCGGGACCGGAACAGCTCCACGCGACTCATCCCTCCCCCTCCGCCCGCACCAGACGCTGCCGCACGACGCCATACCTCAACTCGCCACCCGCGCACGCACCCCCGACCGCCCCCGAAAACCCCCACAGCGCCCCGGACCCGACCAGCTCCACGCCCCTCATGCCTCCCCCTCCGAGCGCACGACCCCCGCCGGATGCCTCCGCAGCGCTCCGGCCGTCAACTCCGCCGCCGCGCCCGTGTATCCGGCCGGGTCCAGGAGTTCCGCGAGAGCTTCGGGAGTGAAGCGGTCGGCTAGCTGTGGCTCGTCCGCCAGTACCGTTGCCAGCGGGCGGCCCGAGGTCGCGGACTCGTGGGCCGCCCGGCTCATGACCTCCTTCGCCGCCGCCTTGCCGAGGGCGGGCGCGAGGACCGCCGCGAGGCGTTCCGAGACGATCAGGCCGCCGGTGAGGCCCAGGTTCTCCCGCATCCGCGCGGGCCGCACCTCCAGGCCCGCCACCAGCTCGCGCGCGGTGTGCGCGGCGCCTCCCGCCAGGCGCAGGCACTCGCGCAACGGCTGCCACTCGGCGTGCCAGGCACCGGCCGAGCGCTCGTCCTCCGACAGCATCGTCTGCGTCAGCACACTGGCGTAGGCCGGCACTTGGAGGGCTGCCGAGCGGATCAGCGTGGCCAGCGCGGGGTTCCGCTTCTGCGGCATCGCCGACGAGACGCCCCGGCCCACCGCGGCGGGCTCGGCCACCTCGGCGACCTCCGTACGGGCCAGGGACTGCACGTCCACCGCGATCTTCCCGAGCACCCCGGTCACCAGGGCGAGTTCGGCGGCGAGGGCCGCGATCGGCAGCCGGTTGCTGTGCCACGGCAGCGTCGGCGCGCTCAGGCCCGTCTCCGCCGCGAACCGTTCGGTCAACCGCCGCGCGTAGCCGCCCGTCGACGCCCCGCCGCCGTGCAGCTTCTCGTACTCGACGTATCCCGCCAACGTGCCTGCCGCACCGCCTAGTTGGACGACGAGGCCGCCCTCCCGCAGCACCCGCAACCGGTCCGCCGCCTCGGTCACCGCGGTCAGCCAGCCCGCCGCCTTGAGACCGAACGTCGTCGGCACCGCGTGCAGCGCGAGCGTACGACCCGCCATCAGCGCATCTGTGTGCTCCTCGGCAAGGACCCGCAGCGAGCCCGCGATGTGCTCCAGGTCCGCCGCCAGGAGGGCGAGGGCGCGCCCGGCGACCAGCATCAGCGCGGTGTCGAAGATGTCCTGGCTGGTGGAGCCGCGGTGCACGTAGTCGGCGGCCGCCGGGTCCTTGTCGGCCACGAGCCGGGTGAACGCCTGCACCAGGGAGACCACCGGGTTGGCCGCGCCCCTGCTGAGCAGGGCGAGTTCGCGCAGGTCGAGGAGGTCGGCGCGGGCCAGCTCGGTGATGGTCGCGGCGGCCCCAGCGGGGACGTTGCCGAGTGCGGCCTGGGCCCGGACGAGGGCCGCCTCGGCGTCGAGCATGGCCTGCAGCCAGGCGCCGTCGGACGTCGCGGCCTCGGCGGGCGTGCCCGCGCGGACGGGGCTGAGCAGCCCGGCGTCGAGGGAGGGAAGGGTGCCGGTCACCTTGTCAGCTCTCCGATCATCTCGCTGTCCTGGCGGACGCCCACGCCCAGGCCGAGTACGGCGAGGGAGATGGCGTCGGAGTCCTGCAGCGTCACGGAGTTCACGCCGGGCCTGATGCCCGCCGCGGTCGCCCAGTGCACGGACTCGGTGGGCACGCCGAAGGCGAAGCGCCGCGGATGCGGCCTGCCCGACGCGTCGATCAGGTGGAACGGCGCGCCGGTGACGGCGAGTCCACCCGTCTCGTACACGGAGCCGTCGGGGTCGCTCACCTCGTACGAGCGGCACTGCCGGTCCTGGAGGAGCCGCAGCAGCAGCGGGTCGGCGGTGACGCGCAGGTCGATCTCCGGCAGGCGGGCCTCGATCAGGGTGGTCGCCCAGGTCAGCGATCCCGGCACCGCTGCGGACTCGATGGTGAATGCCCGCGCGGACTCGTCCGTCGCCGCCCGCACGTCGGGGCCGAGCACCCGCAGCACACCGGCCTCGATCAGCGCGATGGCCTCCTCGATGCGCCGGGCGGGCGGGCCGATGGAGAGGAAGGCGTTCAGCGGCGTGTACCAGGCGTCCAGGTCCGCGCGGTGCGAACCGCCCGTCAGGCCGCCGTGGTCGATGACCATCCGGAGTTCGTTGCGCAGATCGCGCAGGACGTCGAGCGCCGACTTGACCGGCCCCGCCACGTTGCCCGCGCGCGCCGCCCTGAGGTCGTCGTGCAGATGGCCGAGGAGCCAGTCGGTGAACTCGTCCGGAGCGGCGAACTCCCGTCCCGCGTAAGGGCGGGCGACCCGGTCCCAGTCCCAGCGGTCCGCCGCCGCGATGCCGTACTCGTCGAGGATCTCCTGCTCCCGCGCGCCGCCCGGCGCGGCCGCCAGATAGCGGGCGCGCAGCAGCTCGGCGTGGACGGGGCGGCCCGCGCCGGTGAGCAGCGCGGTGTAGTAGACCGTCTCGACCTCCTTGGAGACCAGCGGCCACAGGGTGCCGCGGAAGTCGATGCCGCCCTGGCGCAGGGACCGCTCGCACAGGTCCTTGATCACCTCGGGGGTCAGCACGGCGGGCTCGTGACGGCCGTGCGCGCCCTTCTGGTTCTCGCCGCGCGAGTGGAAGGGAAGGCCCCGCCGGGACCCGGCGACCAGGCGCGGCTCGCGGCCCGACGCCCGGTAGACGAGGCCGCCCCTGCCCCCTTCGCCGCGCCGCTCGAACCTGCCGCCCCTGCCGAGCGTCAGGAGCGCCATGTAGTCGAAGAAGTTCAGGCCGAGCCCGAGCAGCGCGACCGTCTCGCCCGGCTGTACGGGCGAGAGGTCCACGTCGGCGGGGTTGGCGGGCACCACATAGCCGAGGCCGTGCGCGTGCGCGAAGCCGCCGAGTTCGCGCTGGCGCGGCGAGCGGCGCACCGGCAGGTGCCCCTGGGCGAGGACGACGGCGTCGAGCCCCTCGATCAGCGTGCCGTCGTCGAGCAGGACGCTCTGGGAGGCGCCGCCGTCGGCTGCTCCGGCCGTGCCGGGCTCGTCGTCCAGGGCCACCGCACGGGCCTTGTGGACGACGGTGGTCAGCCGGTTCGGTGCCGTCTTCACGACCCGCTGGAAGACCCACTCCAGGTAGCAGCCGTAGAAGGCGCGCGAGGGGTAGGAGTCGGGGCCCAGCGCGCGGGCCTCGGCGAGCACGCGCTCGTCGTAGTGCCGGTCGTCCATCGGCCCCATCAGGACCAGGAAGCGCGCCCATTCGTACAGGCTCGGCCCCGGCGCGAGCTCACCGCGGACCTCCACGCTCTCGTCGGTGAACATCGTGACCTGGGAGGCCACCGTGTTCATCAGGAGGTGTTCGGACTGGTCGCTACGCCACACCTGGCCGGCCCCCGGCGGGAACGGGTCGACCACGTGCACGGTGATCGCCGCGGGTGCCGGTGCCGACGCGGCGTTCGCACACAGCCGTTCAAGGACCGAGAGCCCGCGGGGCCCGGCACCGATGAGGCAGACGTCGAGCCGTCGGCTGGTCATAGTCAGTCTCTCCACTGAATCGGAAGTCGTTGTCCGTCGCGTACGGCCCGGGGTGGCGCCGCACCGGGCTCAGGTACCGGCCGCCACACCGGTCAGGCGCAGTCCGCCGGGTGCGAGCCCGGGGATCCTGCCGCGCCCCCGCACCCCGCGCACCAGGGCCGATGTGAGGTGCGCCCTGCTGCTGCCGTACCGCTCGGGCGGCACGGCGGGCGAGGCCGCGCCCATGTCCCGCAGCGCGTCCACGAGCGTGCCGAGCTCGGCGGCGACCTCGGCGAGGACCTCGGCCACCGCCGTGGCGTTCGAGCCGAGGATGTCGGTCCACAGCTCCGCGTCGCCCCCGGCGATCCGCGTGACGTCGCGCAACCCCTGCCCGGCGAGCTGGAGTTGGGCGTCCTCCCCCTCCAGGAGCCGGGCCGCCACCAGGCTCGCCACCACGTGCGGGGCGTGCGAGGTGAGGGCCACCGCCCTGTCGTGCGCGGCGTGCGCCATCACCAGCGGCTTCGCCCCGCAGAGCGCGGCGAGTTCCCGCACCCGCCGCACGGTCGCCGCGCCGGTCTCCGCCGCCGGGGTGAGCACCCAGGGCCTGCCGCGGAACAGGTCGCCCCGCGCCGCGAGCGGCCCCGACTGCTCCCGGCCCGCCATGGGATGGCCGCCCAGATAGCGGGTCAGGTCGCAGCCGAGCTCGGCCGCCTCCTCCTGCGGCCGCACCTTGACACTGGCCACATCGGTGAAGTCCTCGGCCAGTTCCCGCAGTTGGTATTCGTGCAGCGTCGCCGCCACGTGCTGCGGGGGTACGGCGATGACGGCGACGTCCACCGGCGTGCGCGGGAATCCGGCCACACCGGCCCCGAGGTCGGCCGCGGTCCGCGCCACCTCGGGGTCGCGGTCGATGAGGTGGACGGGCACGCCCCGGCCCCGCAGGGCCAGGGCGATGGAGGTACCGATCAGGCCGGTCCCGACCACCGCGGCACTGCGCATCAGCGGCTGCTCCACAGCAGGGGCAGGTACTCGGGGTCGCTGTAGTCGGGCGTGCCCGCGGCGGTCTTGCGCACCAGAACGTCGTGGTTGTAGGCGACCCGGGTGCCGTCCGAGCGGCGGAACTCGCGGTAGCGGTTCTCGCCGTCCTGGAGGTGGAAGGAGATGGCGCGGCGCGGGCGGTCACTGACGTTCGCACCGCTGCCGTGGTAGGTGCGGCAGTGGTGGAAGTTGACGTGGCCCTTGGGGATGTGGACGGGGATCTTGACGACCTCGACGCCGTTGTAACTGGCGTTCTCCTCCAGCATCTCGTCGAGTTCGCTGCGGTCGCGCTCGGCGAAGTGCAGCGACGTGGTGTCCTTCTCCGCGATCTCCTTCCACAGGTGGCTGCCGTCCACCATGGTGATCGTGCCCATCTCCTCGCCGCAGTCGTGGAAGGGGATGAACGCGGTCAGCATCCGCTCGGAGGTGGAGGTGGCCCAGTAGTGGCGGTCGAAGTGCCAGGGCACGATGTTCGACTGCTCCTCGGCGACCGGCGGCTTGAAGATCAGGGTGGACTGGAACACCCGTATCCGCTCGGCCTCGGCGATCCTGGCGGCCACCGCGCCGAGCAGCGGCTTGCGCAGGATGCGGCCGATCGTGTCGTCCTCGTAGTGGATGTAGTCGTTGTGGCGCTGGACCGGGCCGTGCTCGGGCTCCCAGTAGGCGAGCTTGGGCGGGCGGACCGGCAGGGTGCGGTCGCGGTGCCCCGCGTAGAAGTTCTCGCTCGCCGACTCCAGGAGGTCGATCTCCTCGTCCGTGAAGAGCTTCTTGGACAGGTACCAGCCGTGCTGGGCGTAGAAGAGGACGTCCTCGTCGGTGGGGAGGAGTTCGCGCTCGTCCTCCGTCAGTTCGAACAGCGTGGCATCGTGAACGGTCACGGGTCTTCCTTCGGTGCGAGTGCTGCGATGCGGAAAGTGCGGGTCAGGCGGGTGTCAGGCGGTCGCCTTCTCGCGCGCCACGGCCTCGTAGAGGGCCTTGATGTTGCCGCTGCCGAACGTCCTGGCGCCGTGGCGGTCGATGACCTCCCAGAAGAAGGTCTTCCTGACGTGCAGGGACTGGGTGAAGATCTGGAAGACCTGGCCCCAGTGGTCCTGGTCGACCAGCACGTTGGTGCGTCGCAGGTCCTCGATCTTCAGGTCCGGGCGGCCGAGGCGCTCCTCCAGCTCCTCGTAGTACGCGTCGGGGGTCTCCAGGAATCGCACGCCGCGCGACTCCAGGGCGGGCACCGCGGCGACGATGTCGTCCGCGAGGAGCGCCAGGTGCTGCACGCCCGCGCCGCCGTGCCGCGCGAGGAAGCCGTCGATCTGGCCCGGCTTGCGGTCCGTCACCGGCTCGATGAGGGTGAACGTCACCTTGCCGGAGGGGCTCTGCACCACCTTGGAGTCCATGGCCTGCTCGCCGACCTCGATGAACTCCTCGAAGATCTGCGTGAACCCGAAGACCTTCTCGTAGAAGGCGACCGTGGGGCGCAGCTGGCCCGCGGGCAGGCAGATCGCCGCGTGGTCCACGGTGTTCAGGAGGTGCGGGCCCTCGTCGGGGTCGTCGGCGAAGATGTCCATCACGCCGGGCAGGAACTCGTCCCGGTCGCCGGTGCGCTGCACGAAGCGGTGGGCGACGTCGCCGAAGCCGAGCACGGAGGCGGTGACCACCTCGGTGCCGTCCTTGGTGTGCGTCCGGGGCTCCTCCACGGCGGTGGCGCCGCGCTCGACGGCGAGGGCGAACGCCTTGGCCGCGTCGGTGACCTCGAAGGCGATGTTGGCCACGCCGTCGCCGTGCTGGGTCACGTAGGCGGCCGCGGGGTGCTCGGGGGTCAGCGCGGAGGTGAGCACGACCTCGATGCCGCCCTGGCGCAGGAGCAGCGAGCGCCGGTCGGCCTGCCCGGTCTCGGGGCCCGCCTGACCGCACACGCGGAACCCGAACGCCGTGCACAGGAAGAACGCCGACTGCTGGGCGTCCCCGACGTAGAACTCGATGTGGTCTACAGCTCCGATGTTCACGATTGCCTTTCCTCTGGTTCCGCTAGCGCTTCTTGCGGCTGCTGGCCGTGCCGAGCAGCAGGCTGACGTTGTGGCCGCCGAAGGCGAACGAGTTGGAGATGGCGGCCTGGACGCGCTGCTGCCGTGCCTCGCCCCGCACGTGGTCGAGGTCGCAGTGGGGGTCCACCTCGTCGAGGTTGTGGGTCGGCGGCAGGACGCCCCGGGAGATCGCCAGGGCGCTGAAGGCCGCCTCCACCGCGCCTGATCCGCCCAGGAGGTGTCCCGTCATCGACTTCGTGCTGCTGATGGCGGGGGCGTTCTCGCCGAACACGGCCCTGACGGCCTTCGTCTCCGCGACGTCGCCGAGCTTGGTGGCCGTGCCGTGCGCGTTGATGTAGCCGACGTCCTCGGGCGCGAGCCCGGCCGTGGCGAGCGCGCCGCGCATGCTGTGCGCGGCTCCGTCGCCGTCGGGGCGCGGCGCGGTGGGCCGGTGGGCGTCGGTGGTGGCGCCCCAGCCGAGCAGGTCGGCGTAGCCCGCGGCGCCCCTGGCGTCCGCGTGCTCCACGCGCTCGACGACGAGCACGCCCGAACCCTCGGCGAGCACGAAGCCGTTGCGGCGCCGGTCGAAGGGGCGGCTGGCCGCCTCCGGGTCCTCGCCCCAGCCGTGGGCCAGGGCCCTGGCGTGCGCGAAGGCGAGGGCGGACGTCGGGTTGAGCGGGGCCTCCGCGCCGCCGCAGACCACCACGTCGGCCTCGCCGTAGCGGATGAGGCGGGCGGCCTCGGCGACGGCGTGGGCACCGGCGGCGCAGGCGGTGGCGATCGCCGAACTCCAGCCGCGTATCCCGTGCTTGATGGCGATGCGGGCGGCCGCCATGTTCGGCAGCATGCCGGGCAGCAGGTAGGGGCTGACCGCGGTCGGGCCGCGCTCGGCCCTGGCCTGCGCCTGTGCCTCGTAGGTCGAGAGTCCGCCCGCGCCGCTGGAGACGATCACGGCGACCCGGTGCGGGTCGACGTCGCGGCCCACGACCAGGCCCGCGTCGGCGAGCGCGTCGTCGGCGGCGGCGAGCGCCATCAGGGCGTAGCGGTCGACGAGGCGGCCCTCGCTGGGCGGCAGCACCTCGCGCGCCTCGATCTCGGGGGCGATGCCCGCGACGTCGACGCTGCCCGCGAGGAGGTGGTCCTCGGGCGGCCTGCGAAGCCCCGACTTGCCGTGGCACAGCGCGTCGAAGTTCGCCGCGGCGCCCCGGCCGAGCGGGGTGAACGTGCCGAGTCCCGTGACGACGGCGCCGGATCCCGCGGTGGGGTACGTCATGCCGCCACCCCCGCGGTGCCCTTGGCGGAGAGCAGTTCGCCGTCCAGGAAGCGCTGGCGCAGCAGGATCTTGCGGACCTTGCCGGTCGCGCCGAGCGGGATGCTGTCGGGGCTGACGACGACCACGCGGTCGACGGTGGCGGCCACGTGGGGCTCCAGGGCGGCGAGCACCTCCGCGGTGCGGTCGGCCTCCTGGTCGGCCTTGGGGTCGAGGAAGAGCAGGACGGAGGTCACGACCTGGTCGTCCTTCTTGACGGCGACGACGGTGCACTCCAGGACGTCGGCGCAGTCCGCGAGCACCTGCTCCTCGCACAGCATCGTGAAGAGCCGCTTGCCGTCGGCGAGTTCGACCGAGTCGACCATGCGGTCGACGTGGTAGTAGTACCCGGCCTCGTCACGGAAGACGAGGTCGCCGGTGAGGAAGTAGCCGTCCCTGCGCGTGCGGTAGGTGGTCACCGAGTCGTTCCAGTAACCGAGCGACAGCGTGGGCGCGTTGATGGCGAGCTGCCCCACCTGCCCGCTGTCGAGCTTCTCGCCGTCGTCGTCGACGACGGCCACGTCGGAGAAGGCGTGCGGCTTGCCGATGCAGCGGCCGTAGCGCGAGGTCTCGGGCGTGTGGGTGATGTGGAACTGGGAGTGCCCCATCTCCGACGAGCCCAGGCCGTCGACGAAGAACGAACCCCGCGTACGCACCCGGCCCTCGGCGGTGACGGACTCCCGCATGCCGACGGCGATCAGCTTGCGGATGTGCGCCTCGTGCGCGCAGTCCCCGGTGTTCCACCAGGTGCGCACGGATTCCAGGTCGCGCGCGCCGAGGTCCTCGCCCGCGAGCTCGGACCAGGTGGTGGCGAAGCCGAGGACGGCGTGCGGCCGCCAGGACTCGATGGCGTCGAGCACCGGGCCGCCGGACTGCTGGGAGAGCACGGCGAGTTGCGTACGGTTGGTCAGCGCGAGGTTGACCGCGATGACGGTGGCCGCGTGGGCCGAGGGCAGCGCGCCCAGCATCCGTTCGATGCCCTGGCCCTTGGGCAGCGAGAGCCGGTGGCGGATGGCCGCGAAGAGGCTGTGGTGCGAGTGCGTCACGGCCTTGGGCAGGCCCGTGGTGCCCGAGGAGTGGGTGATGACCGCGGGCTCGTTGCCGTGGTGGCGGTAGGGCTTGGGGGCGGCCGCCGGGTCGCCCTTGCCGAGGTCCGCCGGGTCCGCGAGGAGCGGCGTCTCGATGGCCCGGTCCTTGAGGGAGTCCCAGTGCGCGGTGTCGGCGATGACGCCGACGGCGCGCAGCCGCTTGATGTACTCGCCCGCCTGCTCGGCCGGGACCCGCCCGTTGACCAGGGCGGGGATCGCGCCGACGCGCGTCAGGGAGAGGTAGCTGAGCACCTGGTCGGCACCCGCGGTCACGTAGACGGCGACCACGTCGCGGGGCCGGACGCCGAGGGCGTGCAGCGCCGCGGCCCGCGCCGCGACCCGCTCGCCGAGCTGGGCGAGGGTGTGGGCCTGCCAGGCGGGGTGCCCGTCGACCTCGGTGTCGAAGGTGATGCTCGGCGCGTCGAGGCCGGTGCCCCGCTCGAGCAGCGTGGTCAGCACGTTGCCGACGCCGAGACCTTGGTCGCCGGCGAGCTCTGCGCGCTCGTTCTTGGGATTCATTCCCCGGTGTCTCCACTCATCTGGATCGTGCTCTTGGCGTACGGACGCTGGGTGAGCGAGGTGGGCGAGGCGAGCGAGGCGCGGGCGCGTCGGCCCGCCTCGCTCACCGGGCGCGGGACACTCCCTCCCGCCCGCTGCCGTGGGCACCGGGGCGGGAAGGGATCGCCCGGCGTGCCAGGACGGTGCGTGGGCTCACCCGGCCGTCGCCGCGGAGGCGGACGCGCGCTCGACGATCTCCTTGACCAGGCCGGAGACGGTCAGGAGCGCGACGGTCTCCATCTCGTCCTCCTCGAACTTCACGCCGTACGTGTCCTCGACCTGGATGGCTATCTCCGCGACGGAGAGGGACTCGAGGTCGAGACCCGCCGGGCCGAGCGGGGTCTCGCCGGTTACGTCGGAAACGTCGTAGTTCATGTTCTGGAGGGCCTCGATGATGAACTTCTCAACCTCAGCGGACATTTGATTGACTCCCTCTTCATGGACAGGCATCCGGGCGGTTCCCCGGACACGGTGACGGTGCTGTGGTGCACCACGGACGGCGACGAGCGGCGCAAGGCGCACACCTTGGTGGTGCGGGCCGCGGCCGGCCTGATGGGTGTCGCGCCGTCCGAGATCTGGTTGGAGCACGAGGCCGGGGGCCGCCCGGTACTGGGCGGTGCCGGCAAGTCGCTGCACGTCAGCGTCACTCACGCTCGCGGGGCGCTGGCCGTCGCGGTGACCGGCCTTGCCCCCGTGGGTGTGGATGTGGAAGTGGTGCGGCGACTGCGCGCCGCGGCGATGTCCCGCGCGTGGCTGGACCCCGCCGAGGCGGCGTGGGTCACGGCACTGCCCGAGGACGATCAGTCAGTGGCGTTCTTGTGGCTGTGGACGCAGAAGGAGTCGGTCGGCAAGGCGCTCGGCCAGGGCCTGCGGCGGGGCGGCATGAGCCGCCGGGTGCCGTTGCCCGGGCAGTGGCCGCCTCGGGACGGCACTCTGTCGGCGCCGCGGCGGCTGCCCGGTGATCCGGGTGTCGTGTCCGCGGCTGTCGTGGTGGGCGGCGGGCGGCACGTCATCGGTGTCGCGCTGCACGGGGGCACCGGGGGTGCCTCGTGCGCCGACGACGTGCGTCCGGATGTCCGTCTCGGTGTACGTCGCGATGTCCGTCTCGACGTACGCGAGGTGTCCCCGACGGAGCTCGGCTGAGCCGGTCACACACCGGCGGCCGACCGCGCGGCGGCGCGGAGGACGTCGGCGTTGCGCACGGGCTTGCCGGTCGCGGTGCGGGGGAGTTCGGGCAGCACGTGCAGGGTGCGCGGCCGCTTGTAGGGGGCGAGGCGCGCGGCGAGACAGTCGGCGAGGCCGTCGAAGACGGCACGCTCCTCGACCATCACGAAGGCTTCGATGCCGGTGCCCTGGACGACCACGGCGCCGGTGATGCCGGGCAGGGCGCTGATGGACGCCTCGACTTCCGAGAGGTCCACCTTGAGCCCGCCGACGGACACCTGCGAGTCGAGCCGGCCGAGCACCGTGAGCAGTCCGGTGGCGTCGTCGAAGCTGCCCGCGTCCTTGGTGCGCAGCCAGCCGTCGACGAACCGGGTGGGGTCGGAGGGGCCCACGTACGGGGATTCGGGCAGCCCGAGCAGGATCTCGCCCTCCTCGACGCGGACCCGCATGCCGGGGGCGGGGGTCAGGCCGGGGCGGGTGGCTCCGGTGAGGTCCGCGGCGATGACACCGGCCTCGGTCATGCCGTACATGACGCCGAGCTCCGCGTCGTAGCCGTGGGTGAACCGCTCCCAGACGTCGGGCCTGACGAGCTCGCCGCCGGTGATCATGCGGCGCAACTGGGGCAGCCGGGGCGGGTTCTGTGCGGCGGCGAGGACCGCCGCCTGCGAGGGGACGCCGAGGACGGTCGTCGGCTCGTCGCCCGCGGCGACGGCCTTGAGGATGCCGTCGACCGTCTGGCGCGCGGGCAGGACCACCTGGGTCCCGCTCGCCAGGCCGTAGAGGAGGCCGCCGACCAGGCCGAGCACGTGGACGATCGAGGCGAGCACGACGGTGCGTTCGCCCCGGTGCGGGAAGCCGTCGAGCTGGCCGTACCGGTCGATCTCCGCGAGGAGGCTGCCCACGGTCCTGCCGATGACCTTGGAGGGGCCCGTGGAGCCCGAGCTGAGCTGGAGCAGGATGTGCTGCGAGGCGGCCGGGCGGCCGGTGCGCAGGGGGGTGACGCGGGTGGTGACGTCGAAGAAGCCGCGGAGCGTCCCGCTCACGTCGGCGACCGGCTCGACGACCAGCTGCGGTGTCAGCCGCGCGACGGCCTTGCCCACCTCGTGGGTGGTCAACCGGTAGTCGAGCAGGGCCACTTGGGCCCCCGCGCGCCATCCGGCGAGCATCGCGACGATACAGCCGAGCGAGGGCGGCAGCCGCACCGCGACCACGCCTCCCGCGACGAGTCCCGCCGCTTGGTAGCGGGCCTGTTCGGCGGCGACGAGCTCGCGGAGTTCCGCGCGGCTCACGGCCTCGCCCAGGTGCAGGGCGACATCCCTCCCGTCGCCCTGGAGCAATATGTCATCGACCCAGGCGCCCTCGGTGCACCTTTTCGGTGCCGTTTCCCCCATTGGAATCCCACCCATCTAAATCCCCAACGAACAACCCGAACGCTTTGCTGACAACACTGTCCAAAGACAGGTCGGGTAGGTAGTCGCCCCAGCCCCTCGGTGTCAGATCCACCGTTATTCCCTCGGCGACGCCTCCATCGTTACTTACTACCATCGAGTAATCAAGAGATGATTTCTGTTAAATTACTACTTGCAAGTAGGGCTGCCAAAACGGTTCATCATTCCGTTTTTCGGCATGCCGATGTTCCCATTCACCTCGATGAATCCGGTGAATGGGAATCGATTGAATCGTTCAAATCGTCAGTTCAATGATGAACAATTCCTGAATTCCCGAAGTCCCCCACTCGCGGCGCCCCCATGAGCGCCATCACTTCTTCGAACTCATCCAGCAGCACCCGGAGCACGTCGGCGACGCCGGCGCTTCCGGAGTGCGCGAGTCCCCATAGCGCGGGGCGCCCCACGAATACCGCGTCGGCGCCCAGACAGAGCGCCTTCGCGATATCCGCGCCGTACCGGATGGACCCGTCGAGGATCAGACGGCACCGTCCGCCCACCGCATCGACGATCTCCGGAAGCGCATCGGCCGCCGGGATCGCGAAATCGAGCTGACGGCCCCCGTGATTGGAGACGACAAGCGCGTCGACGCCGTATTCGACGGCCAGCTCGGCATCCTCGGGCGCGAGGACGCCCTTCAATACGAGCGGCAGCGAAGTGCGCTCGCGGAGCCAGGCAAGGTCCCTCCAGGTAATGGAGGCGTCAAATTGCTCCTTGGAATGCCGCGCAATGGCCGACTCGCCCGCCGCTCCCCCGTGGGACGCGGACATGACGGCGGCGTCGACATTCACCGCGCGGATGCCCCCGGGGACGGCGAAACCGTTGCGCGCGTCCCTCGGCCGGTACGCCACACGCGGCGCGTCGACGGTCAGGACCAGCGCCTGGTAACCGGCGTCCTCCGCCCGCCGCACCAGCTCGACGAGCGTCTCCCGCCGTCTGAGCCAGTACAGCTGGAGCCACAGGGGACCGCTCGCCGCAGCGGCGATGTCCTCCAGGGTGCGGCTCGCGAAGATGCTGACCGTGAGCAGCGCACCCGCCGCACCGGCCGCCCGCGCGGTCGCCACCTCGCCCTCGGGGTGCGCCAGTTGGTGGTACGCCATGGGCGCGATGCCCAGCGGCGCGGCGAGGCGCGAGCCGAGCAGGGTGACGCCGGGGTCGCACACGGAGACGTCCACGAGACAGCGGGGGCGGAGCCTGATCCGGTCGAGCGCGGCCCGTCCCGCCGAGAGCATCGACTCGGTGCCGCTGCCCCCTTCGAGGAAGTCCCACACGGGAGCGGGAAGCCGCCCCTCGGCCTCGGCCCGGTACTCGCGCAACGTCAGCGCCGCCACTCTTCGTCTCCCCCGTACTCACTCAACCCGCGCACCAAACTAAACGCACGGCCGTACAGTAACTGTACTCTTGCACAATGTCCGCACGGTCGTCCACTTAGTAGGGTGTGCATCTCGGCCGCTGGGACACCGACCCCCCGAGCAGGGAGATTGAGGAGGTGGTGCGTGACCACGACCCGCACCGATGGGCGGATCGCACGCGGAAACCAGACCCGGCAGTTGATTCTGCGGCGCGCCGTGGAGATCGCATCGGTGGAAGGCCTCGAAGGGCTGTCACTGGGGCGTCTGGCAGGTGAACTCAAGCTCAGCAAGAGCGGAGTCTTCGCCCTCTTCGGCTCGAAGGAAGAGCTGCAACTGGCGACCGTGCGCGCCGCCATCAAGATCTACATCGAGTACGTCGTCCAGCCGAACCGCGAACTGCCCGCCGGAATCCGCCGGTTGTGGAGCCTGACCACCAGCTGGCTCACCTACTCCGAGCAGCGGGTCTTCCCCGGCGGCTGCTTCTTCTACTCGGTCTCCGCCGAGTACGACGCACGCGAGGGCAAGGTGCACGACACGGTCGCCGGCGCACACGGCAGCTGGTTCAAATATCTTGAGCAGACGATCGAGGAGGCGAGGAAGGCGGGCGAGGTACGCGACGACACCGACATCCCCCAACTCGCCTTCGAGCTGGTCGCTCTGCTCGAGATGGCCAACTCCGAATCCGTACTGCACTCCAACTTCACCTGCTACGCCAGAGCGGCCGAGGGCATCCTGAACCGTCTCCGCGACGTCTCGACGGAACCGTCCCTGCTGCCCGACACACCTTGAACCCCACCGCGGTCCGCCGGACCGCGGCCCTGGTCCGGAGGCACCATGGCATTCGATCCACAACTCCAGGCGCTGTACGACCAGCGCGCGGAGCAGGGGGCCCGCCCCCTCTACACGATGACCCTGGAGGAGGCGCGGGCAGCCGATCTCGCCGCCATCCAGGCCGATTCGGGCACTCCCGAGCAGGTGGCGGAGGTGACCGACGAGTCGATACCCGGACCGGCGGGGCCGCTGCCCGTGCGCGTCTACCGGCCCGCGGGCGAGGGCCCGCTGCCGGTGCTCGTCTACTTCTTCGGCGGCGGCTGGACGCTCGGCTCCATCGCGACCAGTGACGCGATCTGCCGCAGCCTGGCCAACGCCGCGGGGTGCCTCACCATCGCCGTGGGCTACCGCCTCGCGCCCGAGCACAAGTTCCCCGCCGCGCCGCAGGACTGCCTCGCGGGCGTGCGCTGGGCGGTCGAGCACGCGGGGCGGTTCGGCGGTGACGGCGCGCGGGTGGCGGTCGGCGGCGACAGCGCGGGCGGCAACCTCGCCGCGGTGGTCTCGCTCATGGCGCGCGACGCCAAGGGGCCCGACATCCTGGCCCAGCTGCTCGTCTACCCCAACACGGACTACCTCGCCGACACCGCGTCGCGCCGCGAGAACACCGATCCGCTGCTCTTCAACGACAAGTCCGTGCAGTGGTACTGGGACAACTACCTGGCCTCGCCCGACGACGGCGCCGACCCCCGCGTCTCCCCGCTGCGGGCCCCCGACCACACCGGCCTCCCCCCGGCCCTGGTGATCACCGCGGAGTACGATCCACTGCGTGACGAGGGCGAGCAGTACGCCGAGCGCCTGCGGGCGAGCGGCGTGCGCGTCGAGGCGACCCGCTACCCGGGCGTGGCGCACGGCTTCTTCGCCATGGCGGGGACCCTGGACGCGGGCCGCCGCGCGATCGAGCAGGCCGCCACCTATCTGCGTACCGCCTTCGCCGGTGCCACCACGGAAGGCTGATCCCATGGCAGACACCACCACTCCCGCGCACACCGCGTCGGGGGCGCTCGACCTCGGCGAGCTGCACGGCTCGCTCACCGATCCGGTGCTGGACGCGATGAACTTCCTCAACGAGGTCGTCGCCCGCTTCCCCGAGGCCATCTCCTTCGCACCGGGCAGGCCGTCCGAGGGCACGTTCGAGCCGGAGGACCTCGCGCGCCACCTGCGGTCCTACTCCGACCACTTGGAGCAGGAGCGCGGCTGGTCCCGCGACCAGGTGCGCACCCAGCTCTTCCAGTACGGACGCACCAACGGCGTCATCCACGACCTCATCGCCCGCACCCTCGCCAACGACGAGGACATCCACGTGAGTCCGGAGTCGGTGGTGGTGACCACCGGCTGCCAGGAGGCGATGCTGCTCTCCCTGCGCGCGCTGTTCGCACGGCCCGAGGACACGCTGCTCGTCAGCTCGCCCTGCTACGTCGGGGTGACCGGCGCCGCGCGGCTGCTCGACATCGCGGTGCGTCCGGTGACGGAGGGCGCCGCGGGCCCCGACCCCGACGCGATCCTCGCCGCCGTGCGCGAGATCAGGGCCGAGGGCGGACGGCCGCGCGCCCTGTACGTGGTGCCGGACTTCGCCAACCCGTCCGGCGCGAGCATGACCGTCGCGGCCCGCGAACGGCTCCTGGAGATCGCCGCCCAGGAGGACCTGCTGGTCCTCGAGGACGATCCGTACGGGTTCTTCGTGCGCGAGGGGTCCGCGCGGCCCACCCTCAAGGCCCTGGACCGCGAGCGCCGCGTCCTGCACCTGGGGTCGTTCTCCAAGACCGCGCTGCCCGGCGCGCGCGTCGGCTATGTGGTGGCCGACCAGGAGGTGGTGGGCCCGACGGGCGAGCGCACGCTGCTCGCCGACCAGCTGTCCAAGATCAAGAGCATGACGACGGTGAACACGTCGGCCATCAGCCAGGCCGTCATCGGCGGGCTCCTCGTCGAGTCGGGCTACCGGCTCCGCGAGGCCAACGCGGCAGCCATCGACTACTACCGCGGCAACCTCAACGCCCTCCTCGCGGAGCTGGAACGGCACTTCCCCGCCGAGCGCAGGCAGGAGCTCGGGGTCGAGTGGAACCGTCCCGACGGCGGCTTCTTCCTCGTCGTACGCGTCCCGTTCGTGGCCGACACCAAGGCCCTCGAATGCTCCGCCCGCGCCTACGGCGTGCTCTGGACGCCGATGGGCGACTTCTACCTGGACGGCGGCGGCGACCGTCAACTCCGGCTCTCCTGCTCCTCGCTGAGCATGGACGAGATCACCGAGGGGATCGGCAGGCTGGCCGCGTTCATCACCGATCAGGCCGCGGAGGCGGCCGGATAGCGCCTCACGGAAGGCGCCGCGAAGCAACAGGCCGAGGGGCCGGGACCTGCTGGTCCCGGCCCCTCGGCCCTCTTTTTCCCCAATAACTAAACGTACGGTCGTGCTATTGTTTTTCTGGCCGCGCTCCCCGCCGAAAGGATCCGCATGGACATCCGGAAGCTCGACCGGACGGCAGTGCTGGAGACCGTACGCATCCTGGAACAGGCGTCGCCCGAGGACTGGGCGGCCCCCACCCCGTGTGCGAACTGGAACCTCCGCGAACTGGTGGCCCACATGGCGGGCCAGCACATCGGCTTCGCGGCGGCCGCCTCGGGCGGCGGCGCGGACCTCTCCGCCTGGCGGCCCGCCGACCTCGGCGACGACCCGGTGAAGACCTACCGCGCCGCCGCCGACGACGTCCTCGAAGCCTTCGCCCGACCCGGCGTACTCACCAGCGAGTTCGCCATCCCGGAGATCAGCACCACGACCACCTTCCCGGCCTCGGTCGCGATCGGGTTCCACTTCCTCGACTACGTCGTGCACGGCTGGGACGTGGCGCGGGCCCTCGGCATCGACCCGCGCTTCGGCGACGACGTCGCCGAGGCCGCGCTCGTCTTCGCCCTGCGGGTGCCCGACGACGACCGCAGGCTCGGCCCCGGGGCGCAGTTCGACCCCGCCCTGCCCCCGGCCCGCGGCGCCGCCACGCTCGACCTGGCCCTCGCGGCACTCGGGCGCACGCCCGGCTGGACCGCCCCCGCGACGCCCGCGACCTCACCGCAGCACTGACCCACAAGGAGACACCCATGCTCGCCGAACTCAGGACCCACGTCGCACGCCGCCTCGGCCTGCCGCAGGAGGAGGTCTTCGACGGACGGCCGCTCTCCGCCGTCCTGGTCGCCTCGCCGGACGCCATCAACTCCATCGACCTGCTCGACGCGTTCGCGGGCGCACTCGCCGACGTCGGCGTCGACGACGACGTGGAGCTGCCGACGATGACCCTCGACCACACCGCCGAGGACGTCGTGTCGGCCCTCGGCAAGCAGCTCGCCACCACCTCCTCCTGACCGGAAGGCGTCCCGACCCATGCTGATCATGACCGACATCGTCAAGGAGCTCCGCGCGGGAGCCACCGTCAGCGATGTGCTGCGCGTCCAGCAGAGCTACCACGAGCAGCGCCGCTGGGGCACCGACAACCTCTTCGACGGCCGCAGGCTCACGCAGCCCGCCCCGGGCGACAAGGCCGCGCTCTGGCACGCCTCGCGCGCCGAACTCACCACCCAGCCCGCCGGCATCCGGCTCGCCGTGGACGGCGTCAAGCTCGCCAACGAGATACGCGAGTCCAACCCGCTCGGCGCCAACGTCCTGCACATCGCCGCGGCCTGGTCGGCGCGGTACTGGCTGGAGGAGGAGGCGCACCACGAGGTCGCCTTCGGCCGCCTGATGGAGATGGCCGGCGTCGACCCGATCGACGAGGACGAGGTGATCGAGCACCGGGGCGCCTTCCCGACCGACAACTACGCCCGGGTCTGCATCCTCCAGGCGTGCGTCGAGATCGAGGCCTGCGTCTCGTACGGCTGGCAGTCCCGCACCACCGAGGACGGCCTGGTGCGCGACGTCTTCCACACGATCATGAAGGACGAGGTGCAGCACCGGCAGTACTTCGCCTCCTTCGCCAAGGCGCTCGTCGAGTCCGGGGTCTACCCCATCAAGGACGTCCTCTCGATGGCGTACACCTGGGTGCGGCCCGACGGCGGCGAGACCTTCGGCTCGGCGCGCGACGCGCAGACCGAGCGCGAGGGCTTCGTCAACTGGTGGGAGAGGACCCGCACGGCCGAGGAGGAGTTCGGGCTCGGCGACGACGCGCTGCACGAGGGCTCGGTGCACATGAAGAAGCTGACCAGCGTGTTCGCCCTGGTCCGCGAGGTGACCGGCATCCACACCCAGTCGTACGAGGACCTCAAGCGTGCCTACTTCGCCAGCCTGCGGACGAACGATGTCGACCGGATTCGATCTGCAGTCCGTGACGGAGCTGCGCGAGAAGCGGCACTTGCTCGCTAGCGGCGCCCTGTTCACCGAGGGCGAGCGCGCGCACTGCCGCTCCCGCCCCGGCCCCGACGCCTCCCTGGCCGGTCTCTTCGCGGCCAAGGAGGCGTTCGTGAAGGCGCTCAGCTCGCTGGGCGGCGGGCCCGCGCACACCTTTCCCGAGGTCGAGGTGGTGCACGGTCCCGCGGGCCAGCCCCGGCTGCGGCTGCACGGCGAGCTCGCCGCGTGGCGCAGGGAACACCGGATCGATGTCGAGCTCTCGATCAGCCACACCGGGGATCTGGCGGGCGCGGTGGTGGTGCTCCTCGCCAGGCCCGCGGACGACGGACCCGCCGGGTCCGCGCGCGACCGAAGGGACACGCCATGACCACCACCGCCGCACCGCCGCGCCTGGAGCACGCCTGCGAGGTCGCCCTGCGCCCCAACGACTTCGACTGGGCCGGGCACCTCAACAACAGCGTGTACGTCCAGCTGTTGGAGACCGGCCGCTGGGAGTGGGGCCGGGCCCACGGCGGCGACCTGAGCGAGGGCACGCCGGTCGCCGTGGTGCTCCAGCTCCAGCTGGACTACCTCAAGGCGGTCGACTGGGACCCCGTCGGCCGCCTCGTGGTCCGCACCTCCCTGGTGGAGCAGACCGCGTACAGCTTCACGCTCGCCCAGGACGTCGAGCGGGCCGACGGCACCGCGGTGGCCAGGGGCCGGGTCAGGCTCGGGCTCGTGGACCGCGACACCAAGCGGATCCGGCGGGCCGACCTCCACGCGCTGCTCAACCTCCCGGAGGGGGACCGATGATCGCGACCACCTTGCAGGAGGCCATCGCGGGGCAGGCCCACCGGGCGGAGGCCGCCGTCACCTTCGGCACCTCCGCCCGGCGCGAGCGCCTGACGTACCCCGAGTTCGCCGCGCAGATCGCCGCGGCGGCCGGTGGCTTCGCCGCACAGGGCGTACGCCGCGGGGACCGCGTGATGCTGCGCATCGGCAGCTCGCGGGAGGGCGTGCTCGCCCTGCTCGGCCTGATCCACCTGGGCGCGGTCCCCGTCTCCGTCAAGCCGCACGTCCCCGGGGCGATCATCACGCAGTACTTCGCCACGGTGATGCGGCAGCAGGACGCGCGCCACGGCTTCCGCGTCTCAGGACACGGACTGACCGAACTCCAGCTCGTGCTGCGCCCGCAGGACGCGCCGGGGCCCGCCCCCGGCGGCCCGGAGGACCTCGCCTTCATCCAGTACACGAGCGGCTCCACCGGCATGCCGAGGCCCATCCCGCTCAGCCACCGGGCCGTCCTCGGCAACATCGCGGCGATCCGCGACGTCGCGGGCATGAAGCCGGGCGACGCCGGACTCATCGCCCTGCCGCTCCACCACGACATGGGGCTGATCGGAGTGCTCACCTCGCTCGTCCAGGGCATCGACCTGGTCGTCGAGGAGCCCGGCACGTTCCTGCGCAGACCGCTGGCCGCCCTGCGCATGGTCCGCGACGCGGAGTCGGTGCACAGCGCCTTCCCCGACTTCATGCTGCGCTACCTGGCGGCGCGGATCGGCGAGGCGGCGGAGCAGGGGTCGCTCGACCCCAGCCTGTTCGGTGCCTGGCGCACGGTCTTCTGCGGGGCCGAACCCATCCGCAAGCCCTCCGTCGACACCTTCGTGGCCGCGACCCGCCGCTGGGGCTTCGACCCGACGGCGCTCGTGTTCTGCTACGGCCTCGCCGAGGCCGCGCTGATGGCCACCTCGCACCGCTACACGGACGCCGGGACGAGCTTTCGCACCGAAGGCCCCGTCACCACCGCGTGCCTGGGCACCACCATGCCCGACCTCGACCTGCGGATCGTCGACGAGTCGGGCAAGGAGTGCGCGCAGGCGCAGGTGGGCGCCGTACAACTGCGCGGCGCCACGCTGTTCAACGGGTACGACGGCACCACCGACCACCGCACCACCTGGTTCGACACGGGCGACGTGGGCTGTCTGCGCTCCGGCAGGCTCTATCTGAGCGGCCGCAGGAGCGACCGCATCAGCGTCAGCGGCGTGAACGTCTTCGCCGCCGACGTCGAGCAGGTGGCGACGGAACTGCCGGGCGTCGCCGAGTGCGTGGCACTGCCGTACGACGAGTCGTTCGCCCTCGTCGTCGTGGCCGAGCGGTCCCGGCAGATCGACACCACCGAGATCGCCAACCGGGTGGCGGCCGACTTCGGACTCGCCCCTCGGTCCGTCGTCGAGGTCACGCGCAGCGCGATCGCCAGGACCGCGAGCGGGAAACCCGCCCGCAATCACATGGCGGCGCGGTGGGAGCAGGGGCTCCTGGCCTAGCCGGGGTACCGGGTCAGCCCGGGTACTGGGTCGTACCGCGCGCGACGTACGACCCGTGCCCGGCCCGGCCCGTGAACTCCCGCCCGTCGATGACGAATTCGCCGCGCGAGAGCACCGTCTCGACCCGCCCCGTGACCCGCTTCCCCTCGTACGCCGAGTAGTCCACGTTCATGTGGTGCGTCGCGGCGGACATCACCTGCTCGGCCGCCGGGTCGTAGATGACCACGTCCGCGTCCGCGCCCGGTGCGATCGTGCCCTTCTTGCCGTACATGCCGAACATCCTGGCCGGGGCGGCGCAGGCGATCTCGATCCAGCGGCGGCGCGTGATGTGGCCGTCCACGACGGCCTGGTGGAGCAGGTCCATACGGTTCTCGACGCCCGGCATGCCGTTCGGGATCTTCGAGAAGTCGCCCCGGCCCAGCTCTTTTTGGCCCGTGAAGCAGAACGGGCAGTGGTCCGTGGAGACCACCTGGAGGTCGTCGGTGCGCAGCCCGCGCCAGAGCGCCGCCTGGTGCTCCCTGGGGCGCAGCGGGGTCGAGCACACGTACTTGGCGCCCTCGAAGTCCGGCTCCGCGAGGTTGTCCGTGGACAGGAACAGGTACTGCGGACAGGTCTCGCCGAAGACCGGAAGTCCCTTGTCCCGCGCGGCCACCAGCTCCGCGAGGGCCTCCTCCGCCGAGACGTGTACGACGTAGAGCGGCGCCTCGGCGACCCGGGCGAGCTGGATCACCCGGTGCGTCGCCTCGGCCTCCAGGAGGGCCCTGCGCACCTCGCCGTGGTAGCGCGGATCCGTCTCGCCGCGCGCGAGCGCCTGCCGCACCAGGACGTCGATGGCGATGCCGTTCTCCGCGTGCATCATGATCAGGGCGCCGTTGGCCGCGCCCTTCTGCATCGCGCGCAGGATCTGCCCGTCGTCGCTGTAGAAGACGCCGGGATAGGCGGTGAAGAGCTTGAACGACGTCACGCCCTCCCCGACCAGGCCGTCCATCTCCTTGAGCGACGACTCGTCGACGTCCGAGACGATCATGTGGAAGCCGTAGTCGATCGCGCACGTGCCGTCCGCCTTGGCGTAGTAGGCGTCGAGCCCCTCGCGCAGGGAGTGCCCCACCGCCTGCACCGCGAAGTCGATGATCGTCGTGGTGCCGCCCCAGGCCGCCGCCCTGGTGCCGGTCTCGAAGGTGTCCGACGAGGCGGTGCCGCCGAACGGGAACTCCATGTGCGTGTGGGCGTCGACGCCGCCCGGGATCACGTACTTCCCCGTGGCGTCCACGACCCGGTCCGCGCCCCACTCCTGGGTGCCCGCCGAGGCGAGCGCCGCGATGCGGCCGTCCTCGATCAGGACGTCGGCGTGGATCTCCTCGGCGGCCGTGATGACGAGACCGCCGGTGATCAGCGTACGGGTGCTCATGGGGCACTCCCTTTCCTGTAGGTCCTTCCTACGACTGGACGCTCCGCAGGGCCCGTTCGAGGATGGCTGCGCCTTCCTCCGCCTCCGCGACGGTCAGCGAGAGCGGCGGCGCCACGCGCAGCACGCTGGTGTGGTGGCCGCCTCCCTTGCCGATGAGCAGTCCGCCGTCGCGGGCCGCCTCCTGGACGGCGGCCGCCGCATCCTGGTCCGGCTCGTCCGTGCCCGGCCGCACCAGCTCGATGCCGATCATCAGGCCGCGCCCGCGCACCTCGCGCACGCCGGGCAGTTGGGCGCAGATCGCCCGCAGCCGCTCGATGAGCAGTCCGCCGACGCGCCGTGCGTTGCCCTGGAGGTCGTGTTCCAGGAGGTGCGTGAGGTTCGCGAGGCCCGCCGCCATGGTGACCGGCGAGCCGCCGAACGTCGAGATGGAGTTGGCGTCGAGGCAGTTCATGAGCTCGGCGCGGGCCACGACGCCGCCGATCGACATGCCGTTGCCGATGCCCTTGGCGAAGGTGAGGACGTCCGGCGGGCCGCTCCGGGCGTGCGCCTGCCAGCCCCAGAAGTGCTCGCCCGTACGCCCGAGTCCGGTCTGCACCTCGTCGGAGATCCACAGGATGCCCTGCTCGTCGAGGACCTCGCGGAACGCGGCGTACAGACCGTCGGGCGGCGAGGTGAAGCCGCCCACGCCCTGGATGGGCTCGGCGATCAGGGCCGCCACTCCCCCTCGCGCCTGCCCGAGCACGTCCCGCAGGTCGGCGACGCACGCTTCGATGAACTCGGCGTCGCTCAGGGCGGCGTACGGGCCCCGGCTGCGCACGCCCCCGTGCACGTACAGCGTCTGGAGGGGCGAGAGGCTGGTCGGCGACCAGGCGCGGTTGCCGGTGATGCCGACGGCCGTGAAGGAGCGGCCGTGGTAGCTGTTGCGCATCGCCAGGACCTGGTTGGAGCCCCGGTACGCGGTGGCGAGCATCAGGGCGGTGTCGTTGGCCTCGGTGCCCGACGTGGTGAAGAAGACCCGGGCGTCGGGGATCCCGGAGAGCGCGGCGACCCGTTCGGCGAGGTCCACCATCGGGCGGTTGAGGTACAGCGTCGAGGTGTGGATGATCCGCCCTGCCTGGTCCGCGACGGCCTTGGTGACCTCGGGCAGGGCGTGCGCGGTGAGGGTGGAGAGGATGCCGCCGAAGAAGTCGAGGTACCGGTTGCCCTCGGCGTCCCAGACGTGCCGGCCCTCGCCGTGGGTGAGTTCGAGCGGACGGCTGTAGTACAGCGCGAGCCAGTCGGGCAGCACCGCCCGGTGGCGGTCGTACAGATCGGTCACGGCTCCACCAGCCCCTGGTAGGCGTCGGGTCGGCGGTCCCGGTAGAACGCCCACTGCTGGCGTACTTCCTCGATGAGGCCGAAGTCGAGGTCCCTGACGAGGAGTTCCTCGGCCTTGTCGCTCGCGGGCTCGCCGACGAACTGGCCGCGCGGGTCGACGAAGTACGACGTTCCGTAGAAGTCGTTGTCGCCGTACTCCTCCTGGCCGACGCGGTTGATCGCGGCGACGAAGTACTCGTTGGCGACGGCCGCCGCGGGCTGTTCCAACTGCCACAGGTAGGCGGAGAGGCCGCGTGAGGTGGCGGAGGGGTTGTAGACGATCTGCGCGCCGCCCAGGCCCAACTGCCGCCAGCCTTCCGGGAAGTGGCGGTCGTAGCAGATGTAGACGCCGACCTTGCCGACCGCCGTGTCGAAGACCGGCCAGCCCGCGTTCCCCGGCTTGAAGTAGTACTTCTCCCAGAAGCCCTTGACCTGCGGGATGTGGTGCTTGCGGTACTTGCCGAGGTAGGAGCCGTCGGCGTCGATCACGGCCGCGGTGTTGTAGTAGAAGCCGGACTGCTCGACCTCGAAGACGGGGACGACGATCACCATGCCGGTCTCGCGGGCGAGTTCCCGCATCCTGGTCACGGTGGGCCCGTCCGGCACGGGCTCGGCCCAGCGGTAGTGCTCGGGTTCCTGGACCTGGCAGAAGTAGGGGGCGTTGAAGACTTCCTGGAAGCCGATGACCTTCGCACCCTGTCGGGCCGCCTCGCGAGCGTGCTCCTCGTGCTTGGCGATCATCGATTCCGTGTCGCCCGTCCAGGTCGCCTGGACCAGTGCGGCGCGTACGACGTTGACCATGAGCTGCTCCTTCACATGCCCTTGAGAGGACGTCAGAGAGCTTCTACGCACGTAGACTTGATGCGTAGATAGGAGAACGTAAGCCTCCGCCGACGGGCTGAGCAAGACCATCGTCGTGAACCGGCTGAGTCGATCACGTTTCGCACCCGAGCGGGCGAGAAGCGGACCGCTCGGTGGGGAGAACGGACCGGGTCAGGCGCTGAACCCCGCGACGCGCAGTGCGTGCACCAGGTCCCAGTGGTGCTCGTCGGAGACCGCCTTCGCCGTCTCCAGGAGCAGGGGTATGAGGCGGCCCGGATCGGTGTGCGCGCAGCGCGCCGCGTCCTCGGGCGTGCGCACGCGCAGATACGAGTCGAGGAGCGCGCGGGCCTCACGCTCGCGGCCCGCGTCGATCAGCCCGAGCATCGCCTCCGCCATCTCGGGCGCGGGGCGCGAGACCCCCTGCCGCAGCAGCTTCCTGCAGTCGTCGGCGCGGCCCGCCCCGGCCAGCGCGTCGGCCACGGCGACCAGGCGGTCGGGCGGCAGCGACGCGACCTCCCAGAGCAGGGTGGCCCAGTCGGCGCCGAGCCCCGCGCGGTGCAGCTCACCGGCGAGCTCGGGCAGCCGCGCCGCGGGCCAGCCCGCGGCCTCGACGAGCACGCCGTGCGCCTCGCCGCTGCGGCCCTCGCCGCGCAGCCGCACGAGCTCTTGCACGGCGGTGGCCGTGATCCGTTCGTCGTCGTCCGCGAAGCCGCCGGAATCGCCCTCGCGGTCCGGCGCCGCGACGGGCCCCGGCTCCGGGCCCGCATGCGCGAACCGGGCACCGCGGGGAGCCTCGGGAGCGTTCGCCGCGCTCCCCTCAGGGGTGGCCGCGGGGGCATCGGACGAGCCGCCGCTCCCCCCGAACCCCGCGAACCGGGCGCCACCCCTGGCACGCCTGCGGGACCGGGCCTCGGGGGCGCGGGCCTCGGGGGCGGGCGCCTGCGGCGGCACGCGGTGCTCGGCGCCTTCGGGCTCGCCGAAGTCACCGGTGGCGGTGGCCGTGGCCGTGGCGAACGGGCTCCCGAAGTCGTCCGCGACAGCGGCGGCGGACACATCGGAAGCGCCCGGCAGGTCGCCGAAGCCATCCGGGCCGGACGCGCCGTCCATGCCGGACGCGCCGCCGGGGCCGTCCGCGCGGGACGGGCCGGACCGACCGCCGAAGGCGTCCGCACCGGACCCCGCGCCCGCCCCGCCGAAACCGCCCCCGGCCGTCCTGCTCAGGTCCACCCAGGACGGCCGCCGCGCCGCGTCCAGGCGGTCCAGGCGCTCCTGGAGCTCCACGCAGCGCGCGGTGGCCCGTTCGTGGTCGTCGCGGACCCAGGCCAGGTCGAGGTTGACCCGGTCCGCCTCGTCGGCGTCCGTCGCCTCGGCCAGCTGCCGGGTGAGTTCGGCCTGGCGCTCGGTCGCGTAGCGCTGCTCCCTGAGCATCATGTCGAGCCGCTCGCCGAGCAGCTCGCGGCCGCCGGTCCTGGCGTCGTAGGCGGTGAGCGAGGCGCGGTGCAGGACGCGGGCGTGCCCGGTCTCGCGCTCGGCCTCCGCCACGCCCCGGTCCGCCGCGAGGTCGTGGAGCAGCGCCTGCACCACGTCCCAGGGAGGCACCTCCGCGCCGTCCAGACAGGCGCGCATGCCGTCCGGATCCCGTTGCCAGAACACGCCGCACCAGCCGGCGCCCTGATCGAGCCGCGCCAGCAGCTCCCTCATGTACTTCGCGAACTCCCTTACCTGATCCGGGAGTTGTCCCACTGCCATCGACCAGCACCGCCCCGTGGAGCCTGGAGTCTTCCGGTCCGGAAGATAACACCAGTCGTGTTACGGGACGACTACACGCAGTTTTCCGGGGTCCGCGCAAGAGTCACACGGGCACGAGCTCGCACCGCAGGACGATCTCGTCGAGCGAGAGCCCGAGCACGGACGCGAGCGCGGCCACGGTGAAGAGCGCGGGCGTGGGCGCGCGGCCCGTCTCGATCTTGCGGAGGGTCTCCGCCGAGACGCCGGCCTCCGCCGCCACCGACACCATGCTCCGCGCCCCCCGGGCGTCCCGCAGCAGCTGCCCGAGCCGCTCGCCGCGCTCGTGCTCCTCAGGGGTCAAGGGATTTCGCACCATGGGGCCATCGTAGCGGACCCCCATTCAAATACCGGTATAGTAATTGGCATGGTGGAACTCAAGACAGCACAATCGATCGACGCGATGCGCGAAGCGGGCCGCGTCGTGGCGCAAGGACTGACCGCGGCCCGCGAGGCGGCCGCGGTGGGCGTCTCCCTGCTCGACCTGGACGAGGCCGCGCACGCCGCGCTCCGCGCAGCAGGCGCCTCCTCCCCCTTCCTCGGCTACCGGCCGCACTTCGCCTCGACCCCCTTCCCCGCCGTCCTGTGCGTCTCGGTGAACGACGCGATCGTGCACGGCATCCCGACCGACTACCGGCTGCGCGACGGCGACCTGGTCTCCATCGACTTCGGCGCCGAGCTGGACGGCTGGGTCGGCGACTCGGCGCTGAGCTTCATCGTGGGCACCCCGCGCCCCGAGGACGTACGCCTCGTCGAGACGGCGGAGCAGTCCCTGGCGGCGGGCATCGAGGCGGCGGTCGTCGGCAACCGCATCGGCGACATCTCGCACGCCATCGGCACCGTCTGCCGCAAGGGCGGCTTCGGCATCATGGAGGACTACGGGGGCCACGGCGTCGGCCGCAGCATGCACGAGGACCCGGCCGTGCCGAACGAGGGCCGCCCCGGCCGGGGCATGCCCCTGCGCCCCGGCATGGTCTTCGCCATCGAGCCGATGCTGATCGCGGGCGGCGGCGACGGCTACCACGCGGCGCCGGACGGCTGGACCCTGTGCACCAACGACGGCAGCCGCGCCGCCCACGCCGAGCACACGGTGGCGATCACCGAGGACGGTCCCAGGATCCTCACGGCACTGTGACCCCACGGGGACATCCCCCGAGGTAGATCATCCGTACGATTCACCGGTGACAGCAGAGATCATCGACTACGGACGGTTCGCGGACCGGCTCCGGCAGTGGCAACAGGGCAGCTCCCGCTGGGACTTGCTCGACGCGGTGCAGCGCGAGTGGGGTTACGAGGACCCCGGCGGCGAGCCAGGACACTCCCGGTGGGGCGGCGAGAACCGGCGGGACGGCATCGACTGGAACCTGCCCGTCCCGCAGGCCCTCAACGAGTGGTGGGACTCGCCGCTCAACTCCTTCGCCTTCGACCCGCGCCTGTACTGGGTCCACACGCAGTGGCCGCCGACGGTCTCCGAGCTCGAAGCCGCCCCGGACAGCGGCCTGGTGGACCCCCGCGGCGACCGCCGGGTCTGCGTCTTCATGTCCGAGTACCACTACAGCCACGCGTGGGGCTATCTCGCCGCCGAGGCCGAACTGCCCGACCCCCGCGTCGTCGTGAGCGTCGACGGCGCGTGGGTCGTGCAGAGCCGCTCGCTGTCGGAGTTCCTGACGCAACTCGCCTTCGAGCGGCTGCCCGCGCACTACGGCTGGACGCTGCGGGTGCGCGCCGCCACGGTCGACGCCGACCCGGGCATCGTCGAGCGGCTCACCGCCTCGTACCGCGAACTGGGCCTGCTGCCCTGGCAGGAGATGGGCACCGACGCGCTCTCGTACGGCGCGCCGGACGCGGTCGTCCGCCATGGGCGCGGCCCCGGCGCCGACTTCAGGATCGTCGTCAACGCCCGCACCCGCGAGGCCCTGATCGCGGTCGCCGAGACCCTCGGGGTCGACTGGTCGGGCGACAAGGCGATCCAGGGGCCCGCCGAGGTGCCCGCGCCCCTGGAGAACCTCGGCCCGCTCTCCCTCGCCGAGGGCGACGCCGACCCCAGGGGGCGCTGGAGCGTCCTCTCCCGGGGTCACGTCGCACCGCCCTCGGTGCCGGGCGCCGCCGCCGCGCTCGTCCAACCCCCGGGATCCGTACGGTCGGTGGCCGCCGACCAGGACGCGACGACGCTCGCGGCGGGCGACGCGGAGGGCCAGGTGCACGTCCTGGAGACCGACGACGAGTGCCCCGAGACGATCACCCTGACCCTGCACCGCGCCCCGGTCACCGCGCTCGCCTGCGTCAAGCTGGACAGCGGGAAGCGCCTCGTGCTCAGCGGCGACGAGAACGGCGTGATCCGCTACTGGAGCACCCGCCGCAAGCCGCTGCGCTCCCCCTTCGCCCGCCGCCGCGCCCCCGTACGGGCCCTGGCGGCGGCCCGGTTGGCGACCGGGCCCGCGCTCGCCGCCGCCTGGGACGACGGCTTGGTCCGCGTCTGGGACCTCTCCTCCGACGCGGTGGCGGGGCTGCGCCTCGGCACCGGCATCAGGTTCCTCGGCCTCGACGCGGACGGCACCCTGAGCGTCACCGACGGGGGCGGTACGGCCGCGCTCCGCCTCGACCCGGCGAAGCTCTGGCCGCACCGCGACCTCTCACTGCGCCTGGACGGCGTCGACTGGGGCTCCCTGTGGACCGCGCGCGGGCCCGGCCACCGGATCCCCGAGCTGATCGGCAAGGTCGCGTCCGACGACAAGAAGACCGCCATGGACGCGGTCCACGACCTGTACAGGATGCTCGTCTCCAAGGAGGCGGCGTCGACCGCCGCCGTCCCCGCGATCCCCTTCCTCGTCGAGCTGATGACGGACCCGGACAACCAGGCCCGCAGCACGCTGCTCCTGCTCATCGCGGACCTCGCCGACGTCCGTCAGGCGCGCGGCGGCCGCGGCGACGCCCAGCTCGCCGCGGTCCGCGAGGCACTGCCCGTGCTGCGGTACCTGCACGACGACCCGGAGTCGTCGATCCGCTGGGCCGCGAACGAGCTGGAGCAGAACTGCGCGGCGTCACCCGCTTCCTAGGGCCTGTCCGTACGACATCACCGGGCGGGGTGCACCACCATCGCGGAGCCGCCGCCCCTGCGGACCTTCTCCGCGGCCGCGAGCCACTGGCCGTTCGGCAGCCGCTGCACACCGGTGGCGGCGCCGATCTCCGGGTTCTGCTTGAAGGAGTGCCCGATGGATTCGAGCGAACCCCTCAACGGGCTGTCCCACAGCCCGGGTTCGAGCTCGGTCTGCGCGGCGTTGCGCTGGCTGGCGCGCGGCGCGGCGATCGCGTCGACCAGCGGCAGGCCCCGGTCGACGAAGCCCGTGAGGGTCTGCAGGACGGTGGTGACGATGGTCGCGCCGCCCGGCGAGCCGAGCGCCACCACGGGCTTGCCGTGCTTGAGGACGATCGTCGGGGCGATCGAGGAGCGCGGCCGCTTGCCGGGACCCGGCAGGTTCGGGTCGTGCACCGCGGGGTCGGCGGGCGCGAAGGAGAAGTCCGTCAGCTCGTTGTTGAGCAGGAAGCCGCGGCCGGGCACGGTGATGCCGCTGCCGCCCGTCGACTCGATGGTGAGGGTGTACGAGACGACGTTGCCCCACTTGTCGGCGGCCGTCAGATGGGTGGTGTTCTCGCCCTCGTACGTCGTGGGGGCCGCCTTGTCGCCCGCCGCGCACGCCTCGGGGTGGCGCGGGTCGCCGGGCGCGAGCGGGCTCTTGAGCACCGCGTCGTCCTTGATCAGGCACTCCCGCGCGTCCGCGAACCGCTGCGTGAGGAGCTGCTTGGTCGGTACGTCCTCGAAGGCGGGGTCGCCCACCCAGCGCCCGCGATCGGCGAACGCGATCCGGCTTGCCTCGATGTAACGGTGCAGGTACTGGGTCTTGGACGCCTTCGAGAGGTCGGTGCGCTCCAGGATGTTGAGCGCCTCGCCGACGGTGGTGCCGCCGGAGGACGAGGGCGCCATGGAGTAGACGTCGAGCCCCCGGTAGGCGGTCCTCGTGGGCTTCTGGCGCTTCACCGCGTACGCCTTGAGGTCCTTGGCGGAGAGGTCGCCAGGACGGGCCACGCGGCCGGACGCCGGGTCGACCGGGGGCTTGTTCACCGTGCGGACGACGTCCTTGCCGATGTCGCCCCGGTAGAGCGCGGCGATGCCCTCGCGGCCCAGCTGCTCGTACGTACGCGCGAGGTCGGGGTTCTTGAACGTCGAGCCGACCACCGGGAGCCGCCCGCCCGGCAGGAACAGCTTCGCCGTGTCGGGGAAGTCCTTGAAACGTTTCTGGTTCGACTCGGTCTGCGAGCGGAAGGTCGGATCGACCGTGAAGCCGTCGCGGGCCAGGCGCTCGGCGGGCTTCAGGAGCGTGCCGAGCCGCTTGCTGCCCCACTGGTCGAGCGCCGACTGCCAGGTGGCGGGCGTGCCGGGGGTGCCGACGCCGAGGCCGCTGGTGACCGCGGACTCGAACGGGATGGGCTTGCCGTTCTCCAGGAAGAGCCCGGAGTCGGCGGTGCGCGGGGCGGTCTCGCGCCCGTCGATGGTGCTGACTTTGTGGGTCCTGGCGTCGTAGTGGACGAAGTAGCCGCCGCCTCCCACGCCCGCCGAGTAGGGCTCGGTCACCCCGAGCGCCGCGGCGGTGGCGACGGCCGCGTCCACGGCGTTGCCCCCTTTCCGCAGGACCTCGATGCCCGCCGCCGAGGCGTCCGCGTCGACGCTGGCGACAGCGCCTCCGTGGCCGACGGCGACCGGCACCTTCTCAGGAGCCGGTTCCGCTGAGCGCGTAGGCGAAGGGGGCGCGGCCGCACCGACCGACACCAATACCCCTCCGACCGCCAATAGCGTCAGATTCCGTACGACAGCGCGACGCATTCGTACCTCCAGTCAACAACCGTCTGCGCAGCGTAACTTCGAGTCGCCCGTCGCGTCAGGACCTCTTCGAACACCGGTCCGGGGGCCCGCTAGCATGCGCCCCCATGACTGAAGACGTGCGCACGATCGTCCTCGGCCTGATCGCGGTCGGCATCAGTGCCGTCCTTGGCTGGCTAGCCCGCTCCCACCTGTGGAAGCGCAAGCTCCGCCGCAAGCAGGCCTTCTTCGGGCTGCCCGAGAACTCCGAGTCGCTGCTCGTGGTCAACCGCGACGCGGGCGGGCCCGAGCTCACCGTGGTGCGCCACGACGCGTCCGCGCTCATCGAGCTCGCCGCGGTCATCAAGGAGTGCGGGGCGCACGCGCAGATCGTCGCGCACGACGCGACGCAGCAGGGCTTTGGCGAGCGCACCGAATTCTGCGTGGGCAGCCCGGTGGCGAACCGCCGCATGGCCGCGCACATGCACACGCTCCTGCCCGGCGTCCGCGTGAACACCGAGCCCGAGCCGATACCGGACCGGGGTGCCTTCCAGATCGGCAGCGAGCGCTACCGCCTGGAGTCGGGCCTCTGCGAGTACGTCATCCTGGCCCGCCTCACCGCCGACCAGGGCCAGGACGCGAGACCCGTCTTCCTCTTCTGCGGCCAGCGCGCGGTCACCAGCCAGGCGGCCACCCGCTATCTGGCCCGCCACCACGAGAAGCTCGCCCGCAAGCACGGCAACAACCCCTTCGTGCTGCTCCTGAAGGTCGTCAACTCCCAGGCGTACGGTCCCGACGTCGTCGAGCTCGTGGCGGACGTGACGCGCCCGGCGCAGACCCCGCTGCCCACGCCATCGGCACGCACCTCCCATCGCGCCAAGTGACGCCTTGATCACCGCGCGTCGATGCCATCCGGCGTCTTCTGTGATCTAGCAGGCAATTTCCGGACATCGTGCAACCTGAAGACGTCTTCAGGACTCTCTCCGTGCAGATCGACATTCGCACGGAGGTACGTTTCCTTGACCCCCCAGAGCTCTTCGAGCCGCCGACGCCCCCTTCGCACCCGCCACGTGGCGACCGCGGGAGTCGCCGTCCTTGCCGCCGCCCTGAGCGCCTGCTCGGGCGGCAGCGGCTCCTCCGGCGCCGACAAGGCCGCCGAGAAACCGAAGATCTCGGTGAACCTCTCGGGGCAGCAGGCGAAGGCGGGCGGCCCGGTCGAGGTGAAGCTGGCCGACGGCAAGCTGAAGAACGTCACGGTCGCCGACGCCAAGGGCGCGAAGCTGCCCGGCAAGCTCTCGGCGAACGGCACCAGCTGGACCTCGGAGCGCAAGGCCGCGCCCGGCACCGCCTACCAGGTCGAGGCGACCACCGACGAGGGCGGCAGCGCGAAGCACTCCTTCAGGACGGCCAAGCCCGACAAGGTCAACAAGGTGACGCTCGCCCCGGGCAAGAACACCACCGTCGGCATCGCCCAGCCCCTGTCCATCACCTTCGACAACCCGGTGCGCAACAAGGCCGAGGTCGAGAAGCACCTGAAGGTGACGACCTCGAACAACACCGAGGGCTCCTGGGGCTGGATCAAGAACTACGACGGCAAGGACCGCGTCGACTGGCGCCCCAAGGAGTACTGGAAGTCCGGCACGAAGGTGAAGCTGGACGCCCGCCTGAACGGCATCGACTCGGGCGGCGACGACTGGTTCGTGCGCGACTACGCGACGAACTTCACCATCGGCAAGAGCCAGGTCGTCAAGGTGAACCTGGACAGCAAGACGGCGACCCTGATCCGCGACGGCAAGACCCTGAAGTCGCTGCCGATGTCGGCGGGCACCCCGGGCGGCGACAAGGCGTCCTGGGGCGGCACCTCGGTCCTGATGTCGAAGGAGGGCACGATCAACATGCGCTCCGAGACCGTGGGCCTCGGCGACGCCTACGACAAGATGGTCGACTACTCGATGCGCCTGACCTGGTCGGGCATGTACGCGCACGCGGCCCCGTGGAACGCCTCATACTTCGGCAACACCAACCACAGCTCCGGCTGCGTGGGCATGAGCGACGGCGACGCGGGCTGGCTCTACGGCCAGGCCCAGATAGGCGACCCCTTCGAGGTCACGGGCAGTGGCTCGAAGGGCGTCCCGGACCCGGGCAACGGCTACGGCGAGTGGAACATCTCCTGGTCGGACTGGCAGGCGAAGAGCGCGCTGAAGTAGGCGCCCGAGCCCCAAAGATCGTTACCGGGGCGTAACTTACCGACGGGTTACCCCCGGTAAAGGATCGCGGTTACCGTCGGGTCACTTTGCACTTTCAACGAGTGAGGAAGTGACCCGTGAGCCATCCGCACCCGCACCGCGTCCTGCGCACGACCACCGTGGGCGCGGTCTCCGCGTCCCTCGTCGCGGGCGCCGCCTTCGGCCTGGCCCCGGCGGCCCAGGCGGCCCCCGCCGCAGCGCCGCGGGCCGCGAGCGCCGCAGGTTCCGACGTCCGCTTCGTCGACATCCCCGGCGACGGCGGCACGGTCCTCAAGGCCAACGTCTTCACCCCGAAGGGCGCGGAGCCCGGCGCGAGGTTCCCCTCGATCGTGCTGCCCACCAGCTGGGCCATGCCCCAGATCGAATACGTCGCACAGGCCCAGAAGCTCGCGAACTCCGGCTACGTCGTGGTCAGTTACAACTCCCGCGGCTTCTGGCAGTCCGGCGGCGAGATCGAGACCGCGGGCCCCAAGGACATCGCCGACGCCTCCAAGGTCATCGACTGGACCCTGAAGAACACCCCCGCCGACCCGTCGAAGGTCGGCATGGCGGGCGTCTCGTACGGCGCGGGCATCAGCCTGCTGGCGGCGGGGCACGACAAGCGGATCAAGGCCGTCGCCGCGATGAGCGGCTGGGGCGACCTCATCGACTCGATCTACAGCGGCCGCACCCAGCACGTCCAGGCGGCGGCCCTGCTCGGCGGCGCGGGCGCCCTCACGGGACGCCCTGGCCCCGAACTCCAGCAGACCCTGAAGGACTTCCTCGGGTCCCACCTGGACAAGGAGGACGAGATGATCGCGTGGGGCAGGAAGCGCTCCCCCGCGACCTACCTCGACCAGATCAACGAGAACGGCGCGGCCGTCATGCTCGGCAACGCCTGGGGCGACACGCTCTTCCCGCCCAACCAGTACGCGAAGTTCTACGAGCGCCTCACGGGCCCCAAGCGCCTGGAGTTCCGCCCCGGCGACCACGCGACGGCCGAGGCGACGGGGCTGCTCGGCCTGCCCAACGACACCTGGACCAGCACCCAGCGGTGGTTCGACCACTACCTCAAGGGCGAGGACAACGGCATCGACAAGGAACAGCCGGTCCAGCTCAAGTCCCGCTCGACGGGCGGCTACGAGGGCTACCCGGACTGGAAGTCGGTCGGCCCGACCCGCAAGAAGATCGAGATGGCGGGCGCCACCACCATCCGCACGAACGTCGACTCGGGCGCCAACGGCGGCATCGCCATCCTGTCCAACGCCCTGGACCAGTTCTTCAAGCTCCCGCCGATGGCCTCGGTACCGCTGCTCCCGCGCCGCTACACGGGCGTCTGGCAGTCGGAGAGGTACGCGTCGGCCCAGCGGGTCCGCGGGACGGCGAAGCTGCACACGACGCTCTCCAGCACCAAGGAGAGCGGCACCCTCGTCGCGTACCTCTACGACGTGGGCCCGCTCGGCCTCGGCAAGCTGGTCAGCAACGCGCCGTACACCTTCCACGGCAAGACACCCGGCAAGCCGTTCGGCGTGGACCTGGAGTTGTTCTCCACGGCCTACGACGTACCGGCTGGGCACAGGCTCGCCCTGGTCGTCGACACGGTCGACCCGCTCTACATCGAGCACAACCCGTCCGGCGCGCAGCTGACCTTCTCCTCGCCCGAGGCGGACCCGTCGTACCTGTCCGTCCCGCTGCGCGAGCAGTGATCACCGGCTGCTGCCGGGTGGGCATGGCCCTGCTGGCTACTGCGTACCCGGCAGCAGCGTCCCTGGTTCGGCCGGGGCGACGTCCGCGGCCTCGGTCTTGGGATTGCGCTGCTGACGCCTGGACACCCACTGGGCGAACCACGACAGCAACATGCACATCCCGATGTAGATCGGTGAGATCACCATGACTACGGGGATGAACGGCAAATCGTAGTCGAGATTCGACGCGATGAGCTTCCCGGCATGGAGGAACTCCTCATAGGTGATCAGATAACCGAGCGACGTGTCCTTCAGGGCCACCACCAACTGACTGATGATGGCGGGCAACATCGCGCGCACGGCCTGCGGCACCAGGACGTGCGACATGACCTGTGTCTTGCGCATGCCGAGCGCGTAGGCCGCCTCCCGCTGCCCCCTCTCGACGGAGTTGACGCCGGATCGGAAGACCTCGGCGAGCACCGAACCGTTGTAGAGCGTGAGTCCGGCGACAAGTGCGGGCAGCGGCTGGACCTTCAGCGCCACGAAGACGAAGAAGATCATCACCAGGACCGGCATCGCCCGGAAGAACTCCACGAGGAGCGTGGCCACCCAGCGCACGGGCCTGTGGTCGGAGAGCCGCCCCATGGCGAGCAGTCCGCCGAGGGCGAGGGCGAGGACCGCGGAGATCGCGAAGGCCTTGAGCGTGTTGCCGAGGCCGCGCAGGAGCAGTTCCTGGATGCCCTTGTACTCGAAGGGCGTCCACTTCGTCGCCGTGAACTGGTCGGTGTCGAAGAGCAGGTACAGGATCCAGGCGACGAGCCCGAGGACGACCAGGGTGGAGAGCAGTCCGTAGAGCTTGTGCCGCCGTACGGTCTTGGGCCCGGGGACGTCGTAGAGGGCGGTCGAATCGTGGGAGAGGGCTTTCATCGGGCGACTCCCCAGCGCTTTTCGAGGACATGGAAGATCGCGCTGATGGCGAGGGTGATGATGAGGTAGCCGAGGGCGATCCAGACGAAGGTCCAGACGATGTTGTAGCCCAGCTCGCTGAGCGTCTTGTACGTGCCGAGCAGCTCGGTGACGCTGAACGCGCCCGCGATCGCCGAGTTCTTGGCGAGCGCGATGAGATTGGAGCCGACCGGCGCGATGACGGAGCGGAACGCCTGCGGCAGCACGACCATGGACAGCGTCTGTCCGAAGGACATGCCCAGGCTGCGGGCCGCCTCGCCCTGTCCCTTGGGCACGGTGTTGATGCCCGAGCGGATCGCCTCGCAGATGAAGGCGGAGGTGTAGCAGCCGAGCGCGAGCACCGCGAACACCTTGAAGGGCAGCACCAGTCCGAAGCGCGGCAGGCCGAGCAGCACCGCGAAGAAGAGCAGGGTGAGCGGCGTGTTGCGCAGGACCGTCACCCACACCGTGCCGAACGCCCGGAAGGATCCGACGGGCGCGACCCGGAAGGACGCCATGACGAAGCCGAGCACGAGCGCGAGGACCGAGGCGTAGACGGTGAGTTCGACGGTGCCGATGAAGCCTTCGCCGAACGTGGAGAAATTGTCTGTCAGTACGTCCACGACGCCTCCTCAGCTCGCCGGGTAGCGGTCGATGGCGGGCGGCTTCGGCGCGGGGACTCCGGAGAGGCCGAGCGTGGCGTCGTACGCCTTCTTCCAGTCGCCGTCCTTCTCGCGGGCCGCGAGCGCGTCGTCGACGGCGAACCGCAGGTCGTTGTCGCCCTTGGGGACGCCGATGCCGTAGGGCTCCTCGGAGAACGGCTTGCCGACCACCTTGAGTTCGTCCGGCACCTTGGCCGCGTAGCCGATCAGGATCGCGTCGTCGGTGGTGACGGCGTCGACCTGGTAGGTCAGCAGGTTGTCGACGCAGACCGAGTAGGTGTCGTACGCGACGAGGGTGGCCTTCGGGTAGTCCTTCTGGATCCGCTGGTAGGGGGTGGATCCGGCCGCCGAGCAGACGCGCTTGCCCGCCAGGTCGCCGGGCCCCTTGATGTCCTCCTCGTCGTGCCGCACGAGCAGTCCCTGGCCCGCCATGTAGTACGGGCCGCCGAAGCCGACGAGCTTCTTGCGGTTGTCGTTGATCGTGTAGGTGCCTACGTAGTAGTCGATCTGCCCGTTCTGCAGGGCGGTCTCGCGGTTCGCCGACGCGATGGTCTTGAACTCGATCTTGTGGGGGTCGAGGCCGAGCGAGGCCGAGACCATCTTGGCGATCTCGATGTCGAAGCCGGAGTACCTGCCGGTGGCCGGGTCCTTCTCGCCGAGGTAGGGCTGGTCCTCCTTGGCCCCGACGACGAAGCGGCCCCGGCTGCGGGCCTTCTTCCACGTCCCGGAGCCGGGCAGCTGGAAGCCCTTCGCCACCTGGTAGGTGGGGAGCTCCTCCGCGGCGGGGCCCTTGGTCGGCGGGCTGCCCTCCTTGCCGCAGGCCGTGGCGACGAGGGCGGCCAGGACGAGTGCCGCGGCCAGGCGTGTCGTACGCGTGATGCTGCTGTGTCGCTTCAAGAGCACGTCACCCCCGTCAGTGCTTGAGGATCTTGGAGAGGAAGTCCTTGGCCCGTTCGCTCTCCGGGTTCATGAAGAAGTCCTCGGGGGACCGGTCCTCGACGATCCGGCCGTCGGCCATGAACACGACCCGGTTGGCGGCGGAGCGGGCGAAGCCCATCTCGTGGGTGACCACGACCATCGTCATGCCGTCGCGGGCGAGCTGCTGCATGACCTCGAGCACCTCGGTGATCATCTCGGGGTCGAGGGCGGAGGTCGGCTCGTCGAAGAGCAGCGCCTTGGGGTCCATGGCGAGGGCGCGGGCGATGGCCACGCGCTGCTGCTGGCCGCCGGAGAGCTGTGCCGGGTACTTGTCGGCGTGCGCGGAGAGGCCCACGCGCTCCAGGAGTTCGCGGGAGCGCTTGTCCGCCTCCTCCTTCTTGCGGCCCCGCACCTTCGTCTGCGCGAGGGAGACGTTCTGCAGGACGGTCTTGTGCGCGAAGAGGTTGAAGGACTGGAAGACCATGCCCACTTCGGCACGGAGCTTCGCGAGTCCCTTCCCCTCGTCGGGCAGCGGCTGCCCGTCGAGCCTGATCTCGCCGGACTGGATGGTCTCGAGCCTGTTGATCGTCCGGCAGAGCGTCGACTTGCCCGACCCCGAAGGGCCGATGACCACCACCACCTCCCCCTTGCCGACGGTGAGATCGATGTCCTGGAGGACATGGAGCTCTCCGTAGTACTTGTTCACATCACGCAGCTCGATCAACGGATCGACGGCCATGGCAAGACCTGCCCACTCTCAGCTGTGTACGTCCGCGCAAACTATCCACGCTTAAACGGGACTTACGGGACGACACGCACGTATGGGCATTAACCGTATTTGAGGCAATTACGGTTACGTCTCCGAAGCCTCGGCGTAGACCTGGGACAACTCGGGGGCGCCCTGCACCGCCCAGTCGAGGCCCGCCTCGACCACCGGGATCTCACGGCCCGACGCGAGGCGCACGACGGGGCTGCCGCCCGGCCACACGTACCAGGAGGCGCCCGGCACCGTGCGCACGACGACGGATCCCAGGTACAGGCCCGCGTCGTTGCCGAGCCACGGAAGGAGTTCGGGGTCGTCGCGCCAGAGCGGCAGGAGCTGGTCGAGCGCCGCCAACGAGGCCGGGGAGTCGTCGAGTTCGAGCCCGGCGGCACCGGCCTGGGAGCGCAGCAGCTCGCACTCGGAGAGCAGCTCCGCGACGCCTTCGGGGTCCTCGTCGAACGCGGCCGCGAGCCCTTCGGCGCGCTCCGCCGCGGAGTGCCGCTTGCGCCACTTGTCGAGGAACGGAATGTTCATGATCGGCCTCTCCATCGGGTGGCACAGCCGGCTGCGCGACCGGGCGCGCATGTCCGTATTTCCACGAATGTATCTTGCATCAGTTGATCACGGAATGAGGCGAATCACGCCGCCCGCGCCAGGTCTTGAGCGGCCCCGAGTGGGTACTCGTGGCTGCCTCAGTGAGGTGGTCCCGGGCCGCACGAGGGACCGGATCTCGATCGGGAGGCGGGCGATGGTGTGGTGGGTCTGGCTCGTCGCGGTGGTCGCCGTGGCGGGCGTACTGGTGGGTGGCGTCCTCGGGACGCAGGCGCGGCGGCGCGGCGGCGGAGTGATCGTGGTGCGGCGCGGACGGCGGCCGAGGGGCGGGAGGGCGCGATGACCCCGCACGCGGTGAATCCCCTGGAACCCGCGGCGCGGATCACCAAGCGCCCGGTGGTCACGCTGGGCGGCGAGGCGGTCGCCCAGGTCAAGGACGTCGTGCTCGACGCGGCCAACGGCAGGATCGCCGGATTCACGCTGGCCGGGCGGGGTTTGCTGGCCGGACCGCTGCGCAAGAGCCTGCCGTGGGCGGGGGTGCACTCGCTGGGGGCCGACGCGGTGATGATCCCCTCGGCCGACGCGCTCGAGGACCGCGCCGCGGTCGCCTCCTGGGACGAGAAGGCGGCCGGTCCCGTGCGCGGGGCCGGGGTGCTCACGGACCGGGGGCTGCGCGTGGGCACCGTGCTCGACGTGGTGGTCGAGACGGGCCGCGAGGGCCGGGCCGTGGCCATCGAGGTGGACTCCGCCGAGGCGCTCGGCAGGCACCAGCGGAAGGTCTTCCTGCCGCTCGGCGCCAGGCCCGCGATGACCGGCGACACCTTGATGGTCCCCGCGACCGACATCGAATACGTGGTCGAAGACATCGCCGAGCTGCCCGCCGCGGTGGGGCGCAAACGGCTCATGGAGCAGGGCGGCCACGACGCCGCCGGAACGGAGGGGACCCCGTGATGCTGTTCAGCCGGACACTCGGATGCCCCGTCCTGAGTGCCTCCGACGCCTCGCGCGTCGGCACCGTGGCCGGGCTCGTCGTGGACCCGGAGCGCGCGAGCATCACGGCGCTCCGGCTCACCGACGTCCCCTCGGGCGGCGACGTCATCCCCTGGACGGACGTCCACGCGGTCGGCCCCGACGCGGTCGTCGTCGAGGCGGTCGCCTCGGGCCGCTTCACGTCGGCGGCGTCCCCCGAGGTCCACAACCCGCTCGGCAAGCGCCTGTTGACCGAGCTGGGCGACCAGGTGGGGACACTCGGCGACATCGCCTTCGACCCGGAGTCGGGCGGCATCGGCACGCTGCACACCTCGCGAGGCGAACAGGTGTCCGGCGAGCGGCTGCTCGGGGTCGGCGCGTACGCCGTGGTGATCCGGGTGACGCCGGGGAGCGGGGCGCGCGGGATCACGGGGCTCGCGGAGATCCCGGAGGTCACGGAGGTCACGGAGGTCACGGAGTGAAGGTGTCCGGGTCCGCGCCGTCCCAGGCGCGGTGCCACTCGACGGGCAGGGACTTCGCGGTCAGGAGCTGCCCCGGTTCGAGCCAGGTGAAGAGGTCCGCGTACGAGCTGACCGCGTCGTACGCGACGCGCCTCCGCAGCATGTGGGGCCGCAGTGACGCCGGGTCGCGCACGCCGAGGGACGCCATGATCTCCATCGCGCTGTGCACGGTCGCCCGCTGGAACCTGGCCACCCGCCGGTACTTGTCCTCGACGTCGAGCGCCCGCCCGCGCCGCGCGTCCTGGGTGGCCACGCCCACCGGACAGCGGTTGGTGTGGCAGCGCTGCGACTGGATGCAGCCGACCGCGAACATCATGGCGCGGGCCGCGTTGGTGTAGTCCGCCCCCTGGATCATCCGCTTGACGATGTCGGCGCCGGTGGCCACCTTGCCGCTCGCGCCGATCCGGACGCGGTCGCGCAGGCCGCTGCCGACCAGCGCGTTGTGCAGGGTGGTGAGACCCTCGGTGAGCGGCGTGCCGACGTGGTCGACGAACTCCATGGGCGCCGCGCCCGTACCGCCCTCGGCGCCGTCGACGACGATGAAGTCGGGGGTGATGTTCTCCTCGATCATGGCCTTGCACAGGGCGAGGACGTCCCTGCGGCTGCCGACGCAGAGCTTGAAGCCGGTCGGCTTGCCACCGGCGAGGTCCCGCATCCTGGCGAGGAAGCGGACCAGTTCACGGGGCGTGGAGAACACCTTGTGGTAGCTGGGCGAGATCACCGTGCGGCCCTCGGGCACCTCGCGCACCCGGGCGATCTCCGCGTTGACCTTGGCCCCGGGCAGCACCCCGCCCATCCCCGGCTTCGCGCCCTGGGACAGCTTCAGGGAGACGCAGCGCACGGTGTCGCCCGCCGCCTTGCGGGCGAACTCGTCCGGATCGAAGTCGCCGTCGGACGTACGGCAGCCGAAGTAGCCGGTGCCGATCTCCCAGACCAGGTCGCCGCCGTGGCGCAGGTGGTACTCGGAGATGCCGCCCTCCCCCGTGTCGTGGGCGAAGCCGCCCTCGGCCGCGCCCCGGTTGAGGGCGAGGATCGCCTGGGCGGAGAGCGAGCCGAAGCTCATCGCGGAGACGTTCAGGAGGGCCATGTCGTACGGCTTCGCGCAGCCGGGCCCGCCGACGCGCACGGTCGGCGGGTGCTCGGGCACCGGGCTCGGGGCCATCGAGTGGGTGAAGAACTCGTACCCCGGCTCGTAGACGGAGAGTTCGGTGCCGAAGGGGTCCTGGTCGGCGACGCCCTTGGCCCGCTCGTAGACCGTGGACCGGGTGTCCTTGTCGTAGGGACGGCCGTCGTAGTCCCGCTCGATGAAGTACTGCTGCAGCTCCGGGCGCACGGCCTCCATGAGGTAGCGCAGGTGCCCGATGACGGGGTAGTTGCGCAGGACGGAGTGGCGGCGCTGCGTCACGTCGTACGTCCCCACGGCGCCCGCCGCGAGGAACGGTCCCGCCGCCGCCCACCACCAGGGGGCGGCCGTCACGGCGAGGACAGCCGCCGCGAGCCCCACGATCACCAGTACGGCCACCAGGCCCCTGCGCACCACGCTCTCTCCTCACTCCCCGCCGCCCGGCGGCGGACATGGACTCCCTGCCCCTTCTTCGGCTCCGCGACCCACCCGCATGAGCCACGCGGGCGAGGTCCCCGCGGACAGGGGGCGCCGGGTACCCGCGCCGCACGGGCCCAACCCGGCGCCGCGCCGCTCACAGGTCGCGGCGGTCCGCGGCGAAGACGGCGACGGCGGCCGCGAGCGGCGGCCAGAGCGCGAGGACGAGCCAGGCCCCGCCCGTCGTCCACGGGTAGGGGGAGTGCGGCACACCGGTCTCCACCAGGCGCGCCCACGCCCCGTACGGCGTCGCGTGACCGGCCACGGCGGACCAGTGGCGTTCGTCGCTGAGCACGCCGGGCAGGACGACCAGGAGGACGAAGGCGGCGACGACCGCGCTGCCCGCGTGCCGCAAGAGCGCGCCGAGCGCCAGTCCTGCCAGCGCGGCAACGGGCGCGAGCAGCGCCGAGGCGACGACGACCCGCCAGGCCCCCGGGTGGCCGATCGGGACCCCGGCGTCCCTGCCCGACAGGATCGCCTGGGTGAGCCAGAAGGAGGCGCCCGCGACGAGCGCGCCGAGCACGGCCGTGACCGCCGCGACGACCAGCGCCTTGGCCGCCACCAGCGAACGGCGCGCGGGCACCGCGGTGAACGTCGTACGGATCAGGCCGCTGCGGTACTCCCCCACGATCGCGAGCGCCCCGAAGGCGCCCGCGGCGAGCAGGAGGACCATGGTGGCGTTGGGCGTGAACGCCTCCTGGAGCGGGATGCCGTCGCGGAGGAACCGGGCCCGGCGGCCCGCCTCGTCCGCCTCGTCCGCCGACCAGTAGCGGTAGGTGTCGTACGCCTCGCCGACGTTGAAGGCGAGCACGGCGAGCGCGGTGACCAGGAGCGCCCAGGGGGTCGAGCGCAGCGAGCGGATCTTGATCCACTCGGCGGCGACGAGGTCCACGAAGCGGGCGCGCGGCTCGGTGGCCGAGGACAGCGGGGGCGACGGTGTGGCGGTGGTCATCGGGGCTCTCCCGCGAGGTATTCGACGCTGTCGGCGGTCAGTTCCATGAACGCCTCCTCCAATGACGCGGTGTGCGGGGTCAGTTCGTGCAGCAGGACCCGGTGGCGCAGGGCGAGTTCGGCGATGCGGGGCGCCGCGATGCCGTGCGCGACGAGCCGCCCGGTGCCGTCCGGTGCGACCGTGGCGCCCTCGGCGGCGAGCAGCGGGGTCAGCGCGGCCTCGTCGGGCGTCCGCACGGTCACGGCCGTGCGCGACGAGCGGGCCGCGAACGCGGACAGGCCCTCGGCGGCGATGAGCCTGCCCCGGCCGATGACGACGAGTTCGTCGGCGGTGTGCTCCATCTCGGACATGAGGTGGCTGGAGACGAACACCGTGCGGCCCTCGGCGGCCAGGCGCCTGAAGAGGCCGCGGACCCACTTGACGCCCTCCGGGTCGAGGCCGTTGAGCGGCTCGTCGAAGAGGAGCACCGGCGGATCGCCGAGCAGCGCGGTGGCGATGCCCAGACGCTGGCGCATGCCGAGCGAGTAGCCGCCCACGCGGCGCCCCGCCACCTCGGCGAGCCCCACCTCGGCGAGGACCTCGCCGACCCTGGCGCGCGGAATCCGGTTGGTGCGGGCGAGCGCGGCCAGGTGGGCGCGTGCGCCGCGCCCGCCGTGCACGTCGCCCGCGTCGAGCAGGGCGCCCACGTGCCGCAGTCCGCGCGGCCGTGTCCTGAAGGGGACGCCGTCCACCCTCGCCGTGCCCGAGGTGGGCGCGACGAGTCCGAGGAGCATGCGCAGCGTGGTCGTCTTGCCCGCGCCGTTCGGCCCGAGGAATCCCGTCACCCGCCCCGGGCGCACGGTGAAGCTCAGTCCGTCGACGGCCGTTGCGGCCCCGTAACGCTTCGTCAGTTCATTGACTTCGATCACGCTCACCACGGTGTCGTGGGCGCACCCGCCGCGTCGTCGGACCAGGACTGGCATTCCCGGGGCCCGGGTGTCGACCCTGGTTGTACGGCCCGGGTCCGATGCCCGCGGACGGGGCCCGCGGCTACGCTCGGCCCATGCCTGCCCTTTCGCCGTTCTCCCGTGTCGAGCGCCCGTCCGTGGGCGCGTGGGCCGCCGTGGCCTGGTGCGTGGGACTGGCCAACGCCCTGCGTTCGCAGTTCGGCATTCCAGGGATGCCGACCGGCGACGCACTGCTGAACGTGGGCGAGTGGGTGCTCGTCGCCGCGAGCATCGGCCTCGTGTGCGGCGCGGCCCGGCTGCTGGACCACAGGCCGCTGCCGGCGCTCGCTCTCCTCGTCGCCGCGACGTTCACCGCGACGCTGGCGAACGGCGAGACCGGCATCACCTTCCTGCATTACCTGGCGATCGACGTCGCCATGGCCCACATCGTGGCGAGCGGGCCGCGCGCCTCCCGCTGGACCGCCCTCGGCGCCGCGCTCTGCGTGCTGCCCGGTTACGCGCTCACCCGGCAGTGGTCGGGGCTGCCCGTCCAGCTCCCGCACACCATCGACACCAGCTGGACGGGGTGGCAGACGTACTCGCTGCTCGCCGCCGTCGCCTGGCTGGTCGGCAAGTCGGTGCGGCAGTCCCGCGAGTACGCGCGGCGGATGAGCGCACAGGCGGCGACGCAGGCCGTGACCGCCGAACGGCTGCGCATCGCCCGCGAGATGCACGACACGGTCGCGCACAGCATCGGGATCATCGCCCTCCAGGCGGGCGCGGCCGCACGCGTCGTGGAGACCCAGCCCGCCAGGGCGCGCGAGGCGATGGTGGCCGTGGAGACGGCGGGCAGGGAGACGCTCTCGGGGCTGCGGCGGATGCTCGGCGCGCTCCGGCAGGCGGACACGGCGTCGACGGACTCGGCGTCGACCGGCGCGACGTCAGCCGATACGCCGTCGGCTCCGGCGCGGGACGGCGGGCGCGAGGAGGCACCGCGCGGGCCCGCGGCGGGCCTCGCCGACCTCGACAGGATCGCCGCCGCGACCACCGCGGCCGGGGTGCGCGTGGACGTCGTACAGCGGGGCGAGCGGCGGCCGTTGCCCTCCGACGTCGACCTTGCGGCGTTCCGTATCATCCAGGAGTCGATCACCAACGTGGTACGGCACTCCGGCGCCCGATCCTGCCGCGTGAGCCTCGACCACCGTGCCGAGGAGCTCATCATCGAGATAGCCGACAGCGGCCGCGGCCACGCCACGGCCCCCGCGACCGGCGGCTTCGGCCTGGCCGGGATGCGCGAGCGCGCCGCCCTGCTGCACGGGGAGTTCAGCGCGGGGCCGCGCCCCGGCGGCGGCTTCCTGGTGACGGCGCGGCTGCCGGTGCCCGCACCCGCGCGAGCGGCGGTGGCGGGATGACCGTGCGCGTCCTGCTCGTCGACGACCAGCCCCTGATCCGTACGGCGCTCAGCATGGTCATCACCGACGTCCCCGACATCGAGGTGGTGGGCGAGGCGGACAACGGCGCGGACGCCGTGCGCATGGCGGCCGAACTCCGTCCGGACGTCGTGGTGATGGACATCCGCATGCCCGGCATGGACGGCATCGAGGCGACCTGTCTGATCACCTCGGGCACGGAGCCGACCCGGGTCGTCGTGCTCACCACGTTCGACGACGACGAGTACGTCTATGCCGCGCTGCGCGCCGGTGCCTCCGGGTTCCTCGTCAAGGACATGGCCCTCGACGACATCCTCACCGCCGTCCGCGTGGTCGCCGCGGGGGACGCGCTGATCGCGCCGAGCGTCACCCGGCGGCTCATCAAGGAGTTCGCCGAACGGCCCGCGACCGCCCCGCAGGGCGGTGACGTGGTGATCGAGGGGATCACCGAACGGGAGCGCGAGGTGCTCACGCTGGTGGGCGGCGGCCTGTCCAACACCGAGATCGCCGAGCGGCTGTGCATCAGCGTGGCCACGGCCAAGACGTACCTGACGCGGCTGCTCGCCAAGCTCGGCGCCCGTGACCGGGTGCAGCTCGTGATCATCGCCTACCGCTCGGGCCTGGTCTCCGCGGACCGCTGACGCCGGGCGTCACCACCCTTGCGCATGTTCACGTGGTGCGTCTGTTCCCTTCTCCAGCGGCTTCCTGGGCAGGAAGAGCGCGGGCAGGTAGATGAGCGCGACGAGTCCGAACGCCGTCCAGAACGTCTCGGCGAACGCCGTGGCGAGCGGTGCCTCGAACCGCTGCCGGACGGCGTCGGGCAGCTCGCCCGCCCCGCCGCCTCCTGAACTCCCGGCGCCCGACGGCAGGTTGGCGCTGATGCGGCTGCTCAGCACGACGCTCAGGACGGCGCTGCCGAAGGAGCCGCCGATCTGCTGGACGATGGTGAGGGTACTGCTCGCCCGGGGCACGGCGTCCTTGGTGAGCGTCGCGTACGCGGCGGACAGCGTCGGGCTCATGGTCGCGCCGAGCCCGAATCCGCGGACCACGAGGGACAGGGCGAGCAGGGTGTACGAGGTGTCGGGGTCGACCTGGGTGTAGAGGAAGGTCCCCGCGAGGGCCAGGGTCACCCCCGCGAGCACCACCCGGCCCGCGCCGAGGCGGTCGGTGAGCACCCCGGCGAGGGGCATGGCGAGCGCGGCCCCGAGCCCCTGCGGCGCGAGCAGCAGGCCCGCGGTGAGCGCGCTCTCGCCCTTCGCCGTCTGGTAGAAGAGCGGGAGGAGCAGCATCGAGCCGAACAGGCCGACGCTGAACAGGAAAGTGGTGAGCGAGGCCGCGCCGAAGGTGCGGTTGCGGAACAGGCGTACGTCGATGAGCGCGTCGGCGCCGCGCCGCGCGGCCGCCACGGCGAAGACGGCGAGCAGGAGCACGCCGATCGCGAGGGCGACGACCACGACGCCGTCGCCGAAGCCCTCGGTGCCCGCGCGCGAGAGGCCGTACAGCAGGGCGACGAGCCCGGTGGAGAGCAGGGCGAGGCCCCGGGTGTCCAGGCCGGCGCCGCCGCCTTCCCTCGGGGGCGTGCCCGGCAGCCACTTCACGGCGGCGGCCACGGCGAGGGCGCCGAGCGGGACGTTGATGTAGAAGATCAGCCGCCAGTCGACGCCGACGAGCCAGCCGCCGAGCACGGGCCCGAGGACCGGGCCGAGGAGCATCGGCACACCGATGATGCTCATCACGCGGCCCATCCGCTGGGGTCCCGCCGCGGTCGCGAGGATCGTCTGCGCCAGCGGCATCAGCATGCCGCCGCCGAGGCCCTGGACGACGCGGAAGGCGATCAGGCTCTCGATGGACCAGGCGGCGCCGGAGAGCGCGGAGCCGAGGGCGAAGAAGGTGAGGGAGAGCAGCCACAGGGGCTTGGTGCCGAAGCGTTCCACGGCCCAGCCGACGAGGGGGATCACCATGGCCATCGCGAGGAAGTAGCCGGTCACCACCCATTGGAGCGTGGCGAGTCCGGTGTCGAGGTCCTTGCTCAGGGTGTTGAGGGCGACGTTGACGATGGTGGTGTCGAGCACCGCCATGATCGTGCCGAGGACGACCACGCCGGCCGTCACCCAGATCTCCCTCCCCAGGCGTTCCTCCGGTCCCGGCGGGCCCTCGCGCTCCGGTAACTCGTTCACGCCTTGGGCACCCATGACGGCCTCCCGGATTGCCTCTGAGTCACATTAGCTCGAAGTTCGATGCATCTTGCAGTACAGCACCGGACGTGCTGGACTTCAAGCCATGGCCTCCCCTCCCGCCGGTGCCGAACCGGACGCAGCCGCAGTCGAGTTGACCGCCGACGCGAGTCCCGAGCTCGCCGACGACGTGAAGGCCCTCATCCGGCTCGTCACGCGTTTCACGCGGCGCGTCAGGGATTCCCAGGAGGCGGCGCCCGAGGAGCTGCGCGCGCTGCTCGGTGACGCCGGGCTCGCCAACCGCCATCTGGAGCCGCTGATCTCACTGGCGATGGACGGCCCGGCATCGGTGGGCGAGCTGGCCGAGCGGCTCTCGCTCGGCCCGACGACCACCAGTCAGCTCGTCAACGAGCTGCACAGGGGCGGGCTCGTGGCACGCGTCGAGGACGACGCCGACCGGCGGCGCACGATCGTCAGCGTCCTCGAACCGCACCGCTCGCTGATCGAGCAGTGCGCGCGGCTCAGGCTCGCCCCGCTGTACGACGCGCTCGCCGGGATCTCGCCCTCGGCCCGCAAGGACTTCATCCGTACCTGGCAGCTCGTCGTGGCGGCGTGCGAGCGGTGAGCACGGCCCCGGCGAGGGCGCACAACTCCTCCTCCCAGTCGGCCGGTTCGGCGAACGGCACGAGCACGAACGTGGAGAGACCGGCCGACGCGAGGGACCGCAGCCTGTCGGGCAGCAGGTCCAGGGTGGGCGCGAACTCCTCGACGCCGCCGACCAGTCGCTCGGCGCGCAGCCGGTCGAGGACCATCTGCTGCACGGGGCCGAGCGGCTCCTCGCGGCGCCGGTAGGGCACCACGGAGCCGTAGCCCTCGTCGCCGATGACGCGGCCCGCGCGCGCGGCGGCCTCCGCGATCACGGTGCGGGCCCGCTCGGCGCCGCCCGGCGTGGTCGTGGACGCGCCGAGCCAGCCGTCGGCGAGCCGCCCCGCCCTGCGCAGTTGGGCGTCGCTCGCGCCGCCCAGCCAGAGGGCGGGGCCCGGCCGCGCCGGCTTGGGCAGCACGTCCAGGCCCTCGTAGCGCGCGGCGGCGCCGTCATGGCTCACGGGGTCGTCCCGCCACAGCCTGCGCAACAGCGGCAGCGCCTCGTCGAACAGGGCCGCGCGGGCACCCCGCCGCACCCCGAACGCCTGCTGCTCGCCCGGATCGGCGCGCCCGAGTCCGAGCGCGACGGTGAGCCTGCCGCCGCTGAGCCTGTCCAGGCTCGCGAGCTGCTTGGCGAGCAGCGCGGGCGGCCGTCCCGGCAGGGTGAGCACGGCAGTGCCGAGCCCGATCCGGCTGGTGGCGGCGGCCGCGTAGGCGAGGGCGACAACGGGGTCGCTCACGAGCCCCGTGACGCGCTCGGGCACCCAGAACCCGTCGAACCCCTCGCGCTCGGCGACCCGCGCGGCGGTGCCGAGGACGGCCGGGTCGGGGGGCCGCGAACTCCCGGGATAGAACCCGGGAAAGAGCACACCCACGCGACTCATGACGGCCGCCTCCCGCCCGGACGCGATCCGTCCGCCTCGGTACGGGACCGATCGCGCGACCACCCGCTGCCGTGACCGGCGGGCCGGTCGTACACGCCGCTCGGAGTGTCGACGAGGACGGTGAGAGGCCGGTCCTGCGGCGTCCGGCGAGACCGGGCGACGAGAACAGAGGGGCTCGTCACGGCCGCCTCCCGTTCCGGTCCCGACGCGCCGCACCCGAGCCGTCCGCGCCCACCCCCACGCCCTCGCGCGGCCGGTCGTGCAGCCTGCGCAAGGCGTCGGTGAGGGCCGCTCCCGGGTGGTCCGGCGGCGACAGAGCGCGCCAGGCCACGAAGCCGTCCGGGCGGATCAGTGTCGCGCCGTCCGCGGGGACGCCGTACGCCCGGGGCCACTGTCCCGTGGTGTCCGACAGGTCCGCGTCGGTGCCGGGTGGGCCGACGCGGTGGGCGGGGAGCGTGATGCCCAGTTCCGCGGCGGCCTCGCGGGCGGCGGTCAGCCACCGTTCGCCCCGCTCCCCCGTCAGCAGGACGTAGGTGTCCTGCCACAGGTCGAGGGTGGAGAGGCGGGTGGCGTCCGGGCGTTGGAGGACGACGTGGGCCGCGCGGGTGCCGGGGCGTCCGGTGGGTTTGCGCGGGTCCTCGACGGGGTCGCCGTCGTCCTCGTCCAGGAGCACCGCGGCCGATCGGTAGCGGTAGCCGAGGGAGACCGTGTTGTGGTCGGCGGCCGGGGGCAGGCCGCCGACGGGGGTGGGGCCACCGGTGGGCGCGAGGCCGTGCGCCTGGCCGTCCGCGCCCTCACCGACCCAGGAGGCGGGCAGCCTGCTGGCCGTGGCGGCGACGGTGAGCTCGGCGACCGCGCGCCGCTCGGGGCCGTAGGTGTCGAGCAGTCCGGGGCCCGCCGTGCCCGCGAGGACCGCGGCCATCTTCCAGGCGAGGTTGTGGGCGTCCTGGATCGCGGAGTTGCCGCCGAACCCGCCCGTCGGCGGCATCACATGGGCGCTGTCCCCGACGAGGAAGACCCGGCCCTCCTGGAAGCGCTCGGCGACGAGCATGGCGATCTCCCACGGGGACGTGCTGCGCAGCTCGGCGTGCACGTCGTCCCTGCCGAGCGCGGAGCGGATCAGGCCACGGCAGCGCTCAGGCGTGAAGTCCCGCTCGCTCTCGCCCTGTTCGGGCCGGTACGGCACGGAGAGCTGCCACAGCCCCGAGTCGCGCGGCAGCAGGCTGGCGCCCATGCCCTCGACGAAGCAGGCGGAGAAGACGCGGCCGTCCAGTTCGGGACGCAGGTCCGCGGCGAAGTAGATGCTGATGCGGTGGCCGAGCAGCCCCGGCCCCTGCCTGGCGATGCCGAGGCGCTCGCGCACCGGACTGTGGGTGCCGTCCGCGGCGATCAAGTAGTCCGCGCGCACGGTGCGTTCGGCGCCGGTGGCGCGGTCGAGCAGGACGGCGGTGACGCCGTCCGCGTCCTGCTCGAAGCCGGTGAGCTCGCTGCCGAAGCGGATGCCCGCGCCCAGCTCACGCGCCCGGTCGAGCAGCAGCGGCTCGAACTTGTCCTGGTCGCAGGCGCAGGCCACGGTGGGGCTGACGCCGCTGAGGTCCTCCTCCCAGGGTTCGACGTTCCAGCGGACCTCCGGGTCGGCGAGGTTGTCACCGACCCAGGCGATGCCGCCGATCTCGCGGTCACTGGTGCCCGCGGCGCGGACGCGGTCCTCCAGGCCGACGCCGCGCAGCACTTCCATCGAGCGGATCGTGGGACCGCGGAAACGCGGCTGGTTCGAGGTGGCGGCGTGGCGCTCCGCCAGCAGGACGGGGACGCCCGCGCGGGCGAGGAAGAGGGCGGACGAGAGCCCTCCCAGTGCCCCGCCGACGACGAGCACGGATACGTGATCGGTCATCGTGCTTCCTCACTCCTGGGTGACGGGGGCGGCTTCGACGAGGTGGAGCCGGGGCGCGGCGACGGTGCCGATGGGCCGCGCCCCGGTGAGGGTGAAGCGTGCGTCGCCGAGCAGCGCCTCGTACTCAGCGAGGGTGCGTTCCCTGCCGCCGATGAGCATCATCACCAGGTCCGCGTACCCGGCCGTCGCGGTGGCGGGGCCTTCCGGCACGACGTCCTCGACGATCATCAGCCGGGCGCCGGGGCCCATCGCGGTGCGCACCGTGCGCAGCAGCGTCCGCGCCGTGTCGTCGTCCCAGTTGTGCAGACAGCGGGCGACGCAGTAGACGTCACCGCCGGTGGGCACGTCGTCGAAGAAGCTCCCGCCGACCAGGGCGCACCGCTCGGTGAGACCCGCTTCGCCCATCCGCTCGCGCGCGGCGCCGAGCATCGCGGGCCGGTCCAGGAGGGTGGCGGTGAGCCGGGGGTGTCTGCGCAGCGCCAGTTCGACGAAGGCGCCGTCGCCGCCGCCGAGGTCGACCAGGTGCTCCGTGCCGTCCAGCTCCATCCGGTCGAGGGCGGCGTCGAAGAAGGCGGCGCCGCTGCGGCCGAGGGACTTGGTGAACTCGCGGTCGGTGTCGGGGTGTTGGTCGAGGTAGTCGAAGTACGGCATCCCGTAGATCTTCTCGGCGGCGGGTCTGCCGGTCCTGAGGGTGTGCTCCAGCTCCCCGAAGAGCGGGAGCACGCGCTCCACCCCGACCGAGAGGAAGGCCCGCAGCGGTGCGGGCGCGTCGGCGCGCAGCAGCCGCGCCGACTCGTTCAGGGCGAAGTGCCCGCGCGGCCCCTCGGTGAAGAAGTCGAGGGCCGCGAGGGCCCGCAGGGTCCTGCCGAGCGCGTCGGCGTCCGCGCCGAGCCCCGGTGCGAACTCCTCGACGGGGCGCGGCGTCTCGTCCAGGACGTCGGGGACGCCGAGCCGCGCCACGGCGTTGAGCGCGTGGATCAGCCAGCTGCCGGTGGAGACCCGCGTCAGGAGTGCGCTCTGCTCCTGTGCCGTCACCGGCCCCGCTCCACGGTCATCGGCGGTGCCGAGACGCGGCTGCGCAGCTTCTCCAGGAGTTCCAGTCCGCCCTCGGGCGGGCTCTCGAAGAAGTCGCCGCCGTCGGAGAGACCGGACACCAGGGTCACGAAGTCGACGTCGGCGGGCAGCCCTTCGCCCCTGTCGAGGATCTTCTTGGCGTCCTCGTAGTACTCGCCGCGGTTCTTGCGCTGGTCGTAGAAGGCGCGGACGAAGTCGAGGATGCCGGTGAGGAAGCGCCGGTAGCTCTCCTCGTAGCGCCGGCCCGTCTCGTGCGCGGTGGCGGGGGTGTCGAGCATCATCCCCGCGGCGCTGGCCGCGGTGGCGCCGCCGCGCAGGGCGAGGGTGACGCCGGTGGAGAGCAGCGGGTCGACGAAGCAGGCGGCGTCGCCGACGGCGAGCCAGCCGGGTCCGTGGAAGCGCTCCAGGTTGTACGACCAGTCCTTGATGGTACGGAAGCCGCTGACGCGCGTCGCGGGCTCCATCATCCGGGCGACCTCGCGGGACTCGGCGGTCTGCTCGGCCCAGAGCTTCTCCGCGGTCAGGCCCGACTCGGCGAGGGTGGCGGTCGGGGTGACGTAGCCGATGCTGGTGGTGCCGTCGCCGAGCGGGATGAACCAGAGCCAGCCGCCGGGACGGTACTCGATCAGGACGTTGCCGCTCTCCTGCCCCTCGTACCTGCGGCAGCCCTGGAAGTACGCCCAGACGGCGATGTTGCGCAGGTCCTCGTGCCACCGGATGAGGTCGAAGTGGCGTCCGAGCCAGCGCTGTTGGCCCGACGCGTCGACGACCAGGTCGGCGTGCGCCTCGACCGGGTCGCCGCCGCGCGGCTGGTAGCGCACGCCGGTCATGCGCTCGCCGTCGAAGAGCGGTTCCTTGACGGTGGCGTCCTCCACGACGTGGGCGCCGAGTTCCCTGGCGCGAGTGAGCAGGAGCGCGTCGAAGTCGGCGCGGCGCACCTGGTAGGCGTACGGGTAGGGGCCGCCGTCGGCGAAGGAGAAGGTCCACTGCGGCAGGTCGCGGCCCCACACCAGGGTGCCGCCGTACTTCCGCACGAGCCCCATGTTCTCCAGGCGTTCGCGCAGCCCGAGCCGGTCCAGGGTCGGCCACACGCCGGGGATGAGGGACTCGCCGATGTGGTAGCGGGGGAACTTCTCGCGTTCCAGGACGAGGACGCTGCGGCCCTCGGTGGCGAGCAGTGCGGCGGTGGAGGCGCCGGCCGGGCCGCCGCCGACCACCACGACGTCGTAGTGGCGCTGCTGGTCACTCATCGCCGTTCCCTTCCTGGGTGACGTGGCCCTCTTGAGCTACGTGGGTGTAGACGACGTCGTACGCGCCCTGCTTGCCCTGGGTCAGTTCGCCGATCGGCATGAAGTGCGGGGCGGACGCGGGGTCCCGCACCATCGCCTCGAAGTCCTCGCGTCGGCGCCACTGCGTGTAGTCGACGACCTGGTAGCCGTCGACGCTGCGGTGCACGTTGCCGGAGATGTAGCCGGGCCGGTGCCGGATCAGCTCCTCGTGCGCCTTGACGATCAGATCGACCAGCTTCTGCTGGTCCCGCGGCTTGGTCGGGAACAGGTTGATGAACGTGGCGAACTCGTTGTCGGCGGAGATCTCGGCCATGTGGAGCTGCCCTCACTCTCTCGGTTGCCTCTTGCGCGGCTTGAGCCATTATGTAGAGTCGTTGATTGAGTAAGTCAATGGATTGGTCCCCAAATTGCTTTACAGGAGGAGCACCTCACCATGACGTCAACTCCCTTGCGCCCCACGCCCGAAGCCGCCACGAAACTCCGCGAGCTGGGCATGAGCCTCGGCTTCGCCGGCGCCCTGCGGGCCGCCGTCACGCTCGGCGTCCCGGACGCGCTCGACGAGGAACCGCGCACCGCGGCCGAGCTCGCCCCCGAAATCGACGCTCACGCACCGACGTTGGAGCGCCTGCTGCGCGCCCTCGGCACGCACGGCGTCTTCGAGGAGCGGGAAGGACGCCGCTTCGCGCACACCGACCTCTCCCGGCTGCTGCGCGAAGACGCCCCCGGCGGCATGCGGTTCATCGTGCTGTGGGCCACCGCGCCCTGGACCTGGCAGGCCTGGCCGCTGCTCGCCGACGCGGTGCGCACCGGCGAGCGGGTCTTCGACACCCTCTTCGGCAAGCAGTTCTTCGCGCACCTCGCCGAGGACGACCCGGAGGCCGCCGAGACCTTCGACCGGGCGATGACCCAGTCGAGCCGCATCACGTCGGCGCCGGTCGCCGACGCCCTCGACCTCACCGGGGTGGCCTCCGTCGTCGACATCGGCGGCGGCCAGGGCCACCTCGTGCACACCCTCCTGGAGCGCCACGAGGGCCTGCGCGGCACGCTGTTCGACCTGCCGGGCGTGGTCGCGGGCGCGCTGCCCGAGCTGCGCGAGGGCCCGCTGGCCGAGCGCTGCGAGATCATCGGCGGCGACTGCCGCGAGTCCGTGCCCAAGGACCGCGACCTCTACCTGTGCAAGAACGTCCTGGAGTGGGACGACGAGAGCTCGCTGGCCGCGCTGCGCGCCATGGCGGCGGCGGGTCGGCCCGGATCACGCGTCGCCCTGGTGCAGAACCTCGTCGAGGACAGCACGGAGCTCAAGGTCACCACCGCCATGGACCTCTTCCTGCTGCTCAACGTCGGCGGCAAGAAGCACACCGCGGCGGGCCTCGCCGACCTCTTCGGCCGGGCGGGCCTCACCTACCACGGCTACCGCCCCGTACCCGGCACCAGCCTGCACGTGGTGGAGGGCACCGTATGAGCCAGGAGGAGCCGCACCTGCGCGTGCTCTTCCTCGTCCGCGTGGAGAGCGGCGGCGCCGACCGGTTCGTCACGGCGTACGAGCACATACGCCATCAGGTCGCCCGGGCGGAGGGGCACGTGGGCGACGAGCTCTGCCAGTCCCTCACCGACCCCGACGAATGGCTCATCACCAGCGAGTGGGTCTCGGCCGCGCACTACCGCGCCTGGGCCGAGAGCCCCGGTCAGCCGGACCTCGCCGCCCCCATCACGGCGGCTTCCGTCACCTACGTCCACAAACCCTTCGCGGTGCGCCTGCGCACGGCAGCACCCCTCTGATCCGACCCAACGGGGACAAGGAGAACCATGACCACGCACACCGTGCGCGTCGTCGACGCACGCGATGCCGTGCCGGGCACCCGGCGCGGCGGCGAACTGCGCACCCTGCTCACGCCGTCGGCCGTGGGGGCCACGTCCGGCTTCATGGGCGTCGCCCGCATCGAGCCCGGCGACTGGATCGCCGAGCACTACCACCCCTACTCCGAGGAGTTCCTCTACGTCGTGCAGGGCGATGTCGTCGTCGAACTCGACGACGTGCCGCACCGGTTGGGCCCCGACCAGGCCCTGATGGTGCCCATCGGCATGCGCCACCGGGTCCGCAACGCGGGCAACGTCGACGTACGCATCGTCTTCCACCTCGGCCCGCTCGCGCCCCGGCCCGATCTGGGGCACGTCGACACCGAAGAGCGGTACGGGACATGACCCGGCAGGTCGCCGTCACGGGGGTGGGCGTCGTGGCGCCCGGCGCGATCGGCTCGGACGCCTTCGTCGAACTGCTCGGCTCCGGACGCACCGCCACCCGTGCCATCACGCTCTTCGACCCGACCGGCTTCCGTTCGCGGATGGCGGCCGAGTGCGACTTCGATCCGGCCGAGCACGGCCTGAGCCCGCACGAGGCCCAACGCATGGACCGCTACGTGCAGTTCGCCGCGGTCGCGGCGCGTGAGGCGCTCGACGGGGCCGGTCTCGACATCGCCGCCGAGGACCCCTGGCGCACCGGCGTATCACTGGGCAGCGCGGTCGGCGGCACCACGCTCCTGGAGTCGGACTACATCCGCGCCTCCGCGCGCGGCAGCAGCTGGGAGGTCGACCACGAGCGCACCTCGCCCGACCTGCACCGCGTCTTCTCGCCCGCCCCGCTGGCCGGTGAGATCGCCGAACTCAGCGGCGCCCAGGGCGTGGTGCACACCGTCTCCACGGGCTGCACATCGGGGCTCGACGCGGTCGGCTACGCCTTCCAGGCCATCGCGGAGGGCCGCGCCGACGTCATGATCACCGGCGCTTCGGAGTCACCCGTCTCCCCGATCACCGTCTCCTGCTTCGACGCGATCAGGGCCACCTCCGAGCGCAACGACGCTCCGGAGCGGGCCTCGCGCCCCTTCGACCGGGACCGTGACGGATTCGTCCTCGGCGAGGGCGCCGCCGTCCTCGTCCTGGAGGAGCTCGACCACGCGCGGCGGCGCGGCGCCGAGGTCCACTGCCTGGTCGGCGGCTTCGCGACCCGCAGCAACGCGTACCACATGACGGGTCTGACCAGGGAGGGAATCGAGCTGGCCGAATCCATCGAGCGCGCGATGCAGCAGGCGGCCCTGGGGCCCGACGCGATCGACTACGTCAACGCGCACGGCTCGGGCACCAAGCAGAACGACCGGCACGAGACGGCCGCCTTCAAGCTCGCCCTCGGCGGGCGGGCCCGCGAGGTGCCGATCAGCTCCATCAAGTCGATGGTCGGGCACTCGCTCGGCGCGATCGGCGCGATCGAACTCGCCGCCTGCGTCCTGGCGATGGACGAGTCGCTCGTCCCGCCGACCGCGAACCTGGAGAACGCCGACCCCGAATGCGACCTGGACTACGTGCCGGTGACGGCACGTCAGGCGCGCCTGGACACCGTGCTGTCCGTGGGCAGCGGGTTCGGCGGCTTCCAGTCGGCCGTCGTCCTCGACCGGAGGGAGCTGAGGTGACACGCCGCACGGTCATCACGGGGGTCGGCGCCATCGCGCCCACCGGAATCGGCATCGACCTGGTGTGGAAGGCGGCGCGGGAAGGGCTGTGCGCCATCGCCCCGCTCACCCGTTACGACCCGCGGGGCACACCGCTCGCGCTCGCGGGAGAGATCAGGGGCTTCGAACCCCTGGAACACCTGGAGGGCCGGATCGTCGCGCAGACGGACCGGTTCACCCATCTCGCGCTCGCCGCCTCCGACATGGCGCTGCGCGACGCGGCCCTGTCCCCCGCGGAACTCCCGCCGTACTCCTTCGGGGTGGTCACGGCGAGCTGCGCCGGTGGCGTCGAGTTCGGCCAGCAGGAGATCCAGCGCCTCTGGAGCAAGGGGCCCCGGCACGTGGGCCCCTACCAGTCCATCGCCTGGTTCTACGCCGCGAGCACCGGCCAGATCTCGCTGCGGCACGGCCTCAAGGGGCCGAGCGGCGTCCTGGTCACCGACGAGGCGGGCGGCCTCGACGCGGTGGCGTACGCCCGCAGGGAGATCGGCAGAGGGGCCACGGCGATGCTCGCGGGCGGCGCGGAGGCGCCGCTGTCCCCGTTCTCCATGGCCTGCCAGTTCGGCCACGGACTGCTCAGCGCGGAGCGCGATGCCCGGCGCGGCTACCTGCCGTTCACCGCGCGGGCCCCGGGGTTCGTCCCCGCCGAGGGCGGCGCGATGATCGTCCTTGAGGAGGCAGGGGCGGCGCTCGCGCGCGACGCGGAGCCGCAGGCCGAGGTGCTCGGGCACGGCACGACGTTCACCGGGGCGCGCCGCTTCGGCCCTTCGGCCGAGGGGCTCGCGGCGGCGGCCAGGATCGCGCTGGCCGAGGCGGGCGTCGGCCGGCACGAGGTCGACGTGGTCTTCGCCGACGCGCTCGGCGTGCCCGAGGCCGACGCCGCCGAAGTGGCCGCGCTGCGCGCCGTGTTCGGCGCGCGACTGCGCTCGGTGCCGGTGACGGCACCCAAGTCCGGTACGGGACGCGCCTATTCGGGCGCCGCCGCGCTCGATGTGGCGCTCGCCGTGCGCGGCCTGCGGCACGGCGTGATCCCGCCGACGCCCCGGGTCGGGACCACCGACCCCGCCCTGCACGACCTGAACCTCGTCACCGGGCGGGCGCGCACCGTGCCGGTCCGCACCGCGCTGCTCCTCTCGCGCGGTCTCGCGGGCAACAACTCCGCGCTGGTACTGGGCCGTTCACCATCCCAAGGAGAGACCTCATGACCACAGGAACACCCCTCACGTACGAAACGCTCGCCACGCTGGTCGAACAGTGCGCCGGAGTGGCGCTGCGCCCGGCCGAACTCGCCGACCCCGAAGCCGTGTTCAAGGACCTCGGCGTCGACTCGCTCGGCACCCTCGGCATCGTCGCCGAGCTGGAGAACCGCCTCGGCGTCCAGCTCGGCAAGGACGCGGAGGAGGCGGCGGCCCCCGGCGAGCTGCTCGCCATCGTCAACCGCCGCCTCGCCGAGGAGGCGGGCGCACCGACCGGCACACCGAAGGGAGCCTGACCGTGCCCGAGCTCACCGAGAACGAGATCGTCATCCACGCGCCGCTCGACGTCGTGTGGCAGCGCACCAACGAACTGGAGCGCTGGACCGACCTCTTCAGCGAGTACAAGGAGGTCGAAGTGCTCGAACGCGAAGGCGACCGCGTCCTCTTCCGCCTCACGCTGCACCCCGACGAGAACGGCAAGGAGTGGAGCTGGGTCTCCGAGCGCGTCATGGACCGCGCCCGCGCGACCGTGCGGGCGCACCGCGTGGAGACGGGCCCCTTCGCGTTCATGCGCATCCACTGGACGTACGAGGAGGTGGCGGGCGGCACCCTGATGCGCTGGCGGCAGGAGTTCGCCATGAAGCCCGACGCCCCGGTCGACGACGCCTGGATGCGGGACAACATCAACCGCAACAGCAAGGTGCAGATGGCCCTGATCCGGGACCGCATCGAGGCCGAGACCCCGCGCGCGGCCGTATGAGCGCCACCGAGGCCGACGCGGTCACCGGCGTCGACACCATCGACACCGCCGACGGCACAGGCCAGGGCCTGGACGAGCTGTGCCGCAGCGCCGAGCGCCTGGTCAGACTCGCGGGGCCGGGGCTCAGCCGCCTCCAGCTCACCTCGGGCGGCACCGTGGTGGTCGTGGAGTGGAACGGGGCACCGGCGGCGGCCCAGCCGCCCTCGGCCGCCGCGAGCCACGGCGAGGGCGGCGGCGTGGGCGAGGGCGAGGCGCACGCGGAGGAGGACACCCGGGCCCGGGTGCTCTCCCCCTGCGTCGGCACCTTCTACCACCGCCCGCAGCCGGACGCCCCGCCCTTCGTGAAGCCGGGGGACGCCGTCACCCCCGGCCAGCAGATCGGCGTCGTCGAGGCGATGAAGTTGATGACGCCGGTGTCGGCGCAGACGGCGGGCCTGGTCGCCGAACTCCTCGTACCGGACGGGGAACCGGTCGAGTTCGGGCAGCCGCTGCTCGCCATCGAACCCGCCTGAGCCTCAGCCCCGGTCGCCCTGCGGGGCGATCAGTGAGGCCGCGATCGCCTTGTTCACGGCGTCGATCCGCGAGGTGGCGCCCAACTTGGCGAAGATGTTGCGCAGATGGTGCTTCACGGTGCCCTCGGCCACCGCGAGCTGACGCGCCGTCTGGCCGTTGGTCATGCCCTGGGCGACCAGGGTCATGACCTCGCGCTCACGGGCGGAGAGCAGCCCCGGCTCGGAGGGAGCCGGGGTGTGCACCTGCGCCATGCTCGCCCGGGAGACCGACAGGACGACCCGTTCGTCGTCGGCGACCACCGCCCGTACCGCCGCCACGAGGTCCTGCCGGGACACGGTCTTGAGCAGATAGCCGCGGGCACCGCCCCTGAGCAGTTCCTGGACGATGCGCGGCTCGTCGTACACGCTCACCATGATCACCCGCACCGCGGGGACCGCGTCGAGGATGCGCCGCAGCGTCCCCACGGCGTCGCCGTCGGGCAGCCCGACGTCGAGCAGCACCACGTCGGGCGACTTGGCCGCGATCACCTCGACCGCCCCCGGGCCGTCCCCCGCCTCGCCGACGACCAGGAACTCCGGCTCCGCGTTGAGCATCTCGCTCAGTCCGTCGCGTACGAGCGTGTGGTCGTCGACGATCACGATGCGGGTCACCACGGTCTGCATCCGCGCCTCATCCGCTCTTCGTGGGCAGCAGGAACTCGACGAAGACGCCCCTGCCCGTGTGACTGGAGATGCCGACCGAGCCGCCGAGGCGCTCGATGCGCTCGCGCATCGAGGTGAGCCCCACGCCGCCGGGGCGCCTGGCCACCTCGAAGCCGACCCCGTCGTCCTCGACCACCGCCCGCGTCTCGTGCGGCGCGATGTCGACGCGCACGGTGACCGTGCTCGCCATGGAGTGCGCGAAGGCGTTGCGCAGGGCCTCGCGCAGCGCCTGGAAGAGCTCGTCCATCGTGTCGTCGGAGAGCCAGCTCTCGTGCCCGGTGACGACGATGTCGAAGGCGGCGTCCGGTGCGCACAGCGCCTGCGCGCAGTGCCGCAGCGCGTTCTCCAGACCCTCGATGCGGGCGTGCACCCGCAGCTCGCAGGCGAGTTGCCTGACCTCTTCGAGCGCGGTGCGCAGCGAGTCCTCCGCCTCCACCAGCTTGGCGTCCGCAGAGGGGGCGTCCAACGCCCGGTACAGGCGCACCAGTTCGACGTTCTGCTTGGCCACGCTCACCGCGTAGCCGACCCGGTCGTGCAGGTCGCGGGAGATGCTGCGGCGGTTCTCCAGGAAGCTCTGGGCCGTCTCGTGGAGCATCTGCCTGGTCTTGGTCTCCAGTGCGGCCTGGAACCGCCACATGATGCTGTGGTGCAGGCTGACGGCCGCCTCCACGGTGCACCGCGAGGTGTCGGGATGGTGCGTCATGGACGCCGCGACCGCCTCCACGACCACGTCGAAGAGCAGCATCACGGCGGTGCGCGGATCCTCCAGGCGCCAGTCGGCCTGGTAGGGGAAGGAGACGGTGCCGTTGCCCGTGCCGCGTTCGGCATCGACCGAGCGCATCCGCTCCAGGGGCCGACGGCTGCCGAGCGCCTGGAGCGAGTCCTCGATCACGGCCCTGGCCTGAAGGGTGCAGAAGCTCAGTACGCGCGGGTCGTCGACCCCCACGCCCGAGGCGAGCAGGCGCTGTTCGTAGTGGTGGAGCACGGACTCGAGACGGGCCCCGAGGGCCTCGGCGATCTCGGGTCCGCGGCTTAAGTGATCAGTGGCAGCCTCGTTCACAGCAGCCTCCCCGGTTCGGTCGCGCGGTCTCGCGGGAGGGCGGGGCGTGCGGGTGCGCGCCGCGGACTCCCGCCGGCCGGGCGGGTGCGGGCCCACGGGCAGGCCACCACTGTGTGCCGGTCACGGTCCCCCGTACTGGTCGAGTGCGCGATCATCGTCGTTCAGCACTGCCCCTCCGCCTTCGGCCCGCGGCAGGCAGGTAAGTGTCACCTGAGGGTCCCGCCACGCTACGAGTGACGTTACTCCGGTCATCCCGCACGCCGTCAATGTCGCAATATGCCGATTCGGACAGCGGCCCCGCCCACTGGGACAGGTTCCGTCCCCCGTCCGACCCGCGGCGGCTCTGCCGAAGGAGGGATGTCCCCTCCCCCGTGTGCCATAGACCGCCATGCCACCCCCTACTGTCCGGATCTGTCCTTGGGCCGGATGCGTTGAGCGCCCCCACCGGCCGCGATTAGGGTCGGGCGCAGCCGATGAATCACGCAGGCTTCGTGCACAGGGGGTACACGATGACCGTGAGCAGCGCCCGACCACACCATGCCGACCCGGCCGACCGGGCCGGGGCGGGGCGCGGGTCCCCGGCGCAGAACACCGGAACCGACTCCGACTCCGACTCCGACTGGGCCGTCTGCGACGCCTGCCACGGGGTCGTCTACCGCACGCGGCTGCGGCGCGCCCTCCAGGTCTGCCCCGACTGCGGCCACCACCACCGGCTGAGCGCCCACGAGCGGCTGAGCACGCTCCTGGACCCGGGCTCCGTACGGCAGTTGGACTTTCCCGTCGCCGCGCGGGACCCGCTGGACTTCACCGACACCCAGCCGTACGCCGAGCGCCTCGCCCGCGCCCGCGCCGCCACCGGTCTCGACGAGGCGGTGCTCTGCGCGCGCGGCGCCCTGGCCGGGCGGCCCGTGGTCGTGGCGGTCATGGACTTCCGGTTCCTCGGCGGCAGTCTCGGCAGCGCGGTCGGCGAACTCGTCACGCGCGCGGCCGAGGAGGCGCTGCGCACCCGCACGCCGTTCCTCGTCGTCACCGCGTCGGGCGGGGCCCGGATGCAGGAGGGCGCCCACTCGCTCATGCAGATGGCCAAGACCGGCTCCGCGTTCGCGCGGCTGCGGGCGGCCGGGGTGTTCACCGTCTCGCTGATCACCGACCCGACGTACGGCGGTGTCGCCGCGTCCTTCGCCACGCTCGCCGACGTGATCGTCGCCGAGTCCGGCACCCGGCTCGGCTTCGCGGGGCCGCGCGTGATCGAGCAGACCATCCGCCAGCGGCTGCCCGAGGGCTTCCAGACCGCCGAGTTCCTGCTCGAACACGGCCTGGTGGACGGGGTGTACCGGCGCGGCGCGCTGCGCCCCGCGCTCGCGCGGCTGCTCGCGGCCGCCGACCGCCCCGCCCCGGCGGGGACCGCGCGTGAGCCCCTGCCGGGACCGGCGCGCCAGCCCGCGCCCGACCCCGCGCCGAACGAGCCGCCCGAGTACGTCGTGACCGACCCGGCGCTGCTCCCCGACCGCGCCCCGTGGCCGGTGGTCAAGGGCTCGCGCGAGCTGGAGCGCCCCACCGTGCTCGACTACGCGGGCCGCGTCCTCGACGGCTTCGAGGAGTTGCGCGGGGACCGCGCCTCGGGCGACTGCGCGGCCATGGTCGGCGGGATCGGCACCCTGGACGGCGTGCCCGTCATGCTCATCGGCCACCAGAAGGGGCACACTCCTGCCGAACTGGCCGCCCGCAACTACGCGATGGCGTCCCCTGCCGGGTACCGCAAGGCGGGGCGCCTCATGTGCCTGGCCGCCCGCATCGGCCTGCCCGTGGTGACCCTCATCGACACCCCCGGCGCCCATCCGGGCATCGAGGCGGAGGAGAACGGACAGGCTTTCGCGATCGCCGAGAGCCTCTGCCTGATGAGCACCCTGCCCGTCCCGGTGGTCGCCGTCGTCATCGGCGAAGGCGGCAGTGGCGGCGCGCTGGGGCTTGCCGTCGCCGACCGCGTGCTGATCTGCGAGAACGCCACGTACTCGGTGATCAGCCCGGAGGGCTGCGCCGCGATCCTGTGGCAGGACCCCGCGGCCGCGCCCCGGGCCGCCGACGAACTCGGCCTGGTACCCGAGCGGTTGCTGCGGCACGGCATCGTGGACGGCGTGGTGCGCGAGCCGGAGGGCGGCGCGCACACCGACCCCGGCCTGGCCGCCGAGCGGCTGCGCGGCGCGCTCTGGTGGGCCCTGCGGGACTCCCTCGCGCTCTCCCCCGACGAGCTGGTCGCCCGGCGCACCCGACGCTACCGGGACATGGACGGCTCCGTGCGGCACGGGGAGGCGCTGTGTTCCGCAAGGTCCTGATCGCCAACCGGGGCGAGATCGCGCTGCGCGTCGCGCGCACCTGCCGTGAGCTGGGCATCGCGGTGGTCGCCGTGCACTCCACGGAGGACACCGACAGCGCCGTCGTCCGCATGGCCGACGAGGCCGTGTGCATCGGCCCTGCGCCCGCCAGGCACAGCTACCTGCGGATGAACAACATCGTCGAGGCCGCGCTGCGCACCGGCGCCGACGCGGTCCACCCCGGCTACGGGCTCCTCTCCGAGGACCGGGACTTCGCGGAGGTGTGCGCGAAGAACGGCCTCGCCTTCGTGGGCCCGCCCGCGGCCGTCATCGAGGCGCTCGGCGGCAAGCCCGCGGGCCGCGCCCTGATGGGCCGCAGCGACGTGCCGCTGCCGCCCGGCAGCGAGCGGCCCCCGCACGACGAGGCCGACGCCCTCGCGCTCGCCTCGGCCCTCGGCTATCCCCTGCTCGTCAAGGCGGCCGCGGGCGGCGGCGGGCGCGGCATCCGCACGGCGGACGACGCCGCAGGGCTGCGGGACGCCTTCCGGGAGGCCCGCGCCGAGGCCCAGCAGCTCTTCGGCGACGGCCGGGTCTACCTGGAGCGCCTGGTGCGCCCCGCCCGCCACGTCGAGGTGCAGGTGCTCTGCGACCGGCACGGCGGCGCCGTCCACCTCGGCGTCCGCGACTGCACCGTGCAGCGCCGCCGCCAGAAGCTGATCGAGGAGTCGCCCGCGCCGACGCTGGCGCCGGAGGTCGCCCGCGAGATGGCGGAGGCCGCCGTGCGCGGCGCGCGGGAGGCGGGGTACGAGGGCGCGGGCACCTTCGAGTTCGTCGTGGACGACGCCGACCGCTTCCACTTCATCGAGGTCAACTGCCGTATCCAGGTGGAGCATCCGGTCACCGAGATGGTGACGGGCGTCGATCTGGTCGCCGAGCAGCTGCGGGTGGCGGCCGGGCTGCCCCTGTCCGTACGCCAGGAGGACGTGCGGCCGCGCGGCGTGGCCGTGGAGTGCCGGGTCAACGCCGAGGATCCCGACCGGGCGTTCGCGCCCACGCCGGGCGTCCTCGACGTGTACGAGCCGCCGGGCGGGCCCTTCGTCCGGGTCGACGGCTACGGCTTCGCGGGCGCGCGCGTCTCGGGCGCGTACGACCCGCTGCTCGCCAAGGTGATCACCTGGGGCCCCGACCGGGAGGCCGCGCTCGCCCGCATGGAGCGGGCGCTCGGCGAGTTCAGGATCGAGGGCCGCGGGATGCGTACGACGCGTCCGTTCCTGCTCCGGGTCCTCGCGGATCCGCGCTTCAGGTCGGGGCGCCACCGGGCGACGTACGCGGACGAACTCCTGGCGGGGGCGGAGGCGGACCGTGCCTAGGCCCCGCCGGGAACGACCGCGTCAGTGCCCCGCGGGCACCTGTGCCGACACCTTCTCCATGAGGGCGCCGAGCCGCGTCTTCTCCTCTTCGGTGAGCGCTTCGAGGGCGGGCGCCGTGTCCATGGTGCGCGCCACCTTCGTGTGCATCCGGCGGCCCGCGGCGGTCAGGGTGAGCATCTTGACCCTGCGGTCGTCCGGATCCACATGCCGCTTCATGAGCTTGCGCTCTTCGAGGCGGTCCACGAGACCCGTGACGTAGGAGGCATCGCAACGCAGCTTCACAGCGAGTTTCCGCACGGTCGGTGCCGTGACGACGTGGTAGAGCGCCCGCGCCTGGGGCACGGTGATGCCCAAGTCGGCGGCGGTGCGCACCAGTTGGTCCTGGTGCGCCTGCGCGAAGTCCAACAGGCTGCCGAGCAGCGCGCTCTGCGCCGCCTTGCCGGCCGCGGGCGGCGCCGTGGTCGTGGTCATGTTCGCTCACCTCTGCTGTGACGTGCTTCGAGACCGCCGGTGGGGGAATCGGCGGACTTGGTCAATCATTGCAGAAGTCAGTGGTGGATGGATAGAAGTGCCGCGTCGGCCGTCCGCCGGTCGAGCACGTCCAGGAGCGGCGCGGTCATCACCGTCGCGGCGAGCGCGACGAGCACGAGCACGGTGAACAGGGAAGGCGAGAGCACGCCGAGTTCGCGGCCGATGGTGAGGATGACCAGTTCGGTCAGGCCGCGGCAGTTCATCAGCGTGCCCACCCGCAGGGCGTCCGCGCGCCCCACGCCCATCAGCGCGGCCGCGGCGGCACAGCCCACGATCTTGCCCGCCACCGCGACGAACAGGGTCGCCCCCGCCCACAGCCAGAGCCCGGCGTCGTCGGCGAGCAGTCCGAGGTCGGTCTTGAGGCCGACGTACGCGAAGAACGGCGGGAGCAGCACCGACGTGGTGAACTCCTGCATCCGGTCCTGCACGGCGTCCAGGGCGGGCACGCCCGCCGGGCAGACCGCCCCGAACAGGAAGGCACCGAAGATCAGATGCACCCCGATCCGCTCGGTCGCCACGGCCGAGAGCAGCACGCCGACCAGCACGAGCGCGAGCAGCCCGCCGTCGGGCAGCCACCGCTCGGGACGCCCGAGCGCCTTGCGCAGCAAGGGTCGTACGAGGAGCAGCATGCCCGCGAGGAACAGCGCGGTCAGCGCGAGCGTGCGCACCACGCCCAGCGGCGACGAGCTGCGCAGCAGGGTCACCACGAGGGCGAGGAGCAGCCAGCAGACCAGGTCGGCGACGGCAGCGCCGAGCACCGCGAGTGATCCGGCGCGCGATTGCAGCAGGCCGCGCTCCATCAGGAGGCGGGCGAGCACGGGGAAAGCGGTCACGCTCATGGCGACGCCGATGAAGAGGGCGAAGGGCACGAACTCCACGCCGTGCGGGGCGAGCGTCCGGTACATCGCGCAGCCGAGCCCGATGCCGAGCGCGCACGGCAGCGCGACCCCCACGAAGCCGACGGCCATGCCGGTGCGCCCCTGCCCCTCGTGGCGGGCCGCGCCGAACTCCAGGCCCACCAGGAACATGAAGAGGGCGAGGCCGATCTGGGAGACCGCCTCGATGTGCGGAAGCAGCGGCCCGGGGAACAGCGTGTGGTAGAGGCCGGGGGTGAGCATGCCGAGGACCGAGGGGCCGAGCACGATCCCCGCCACCATCTCGCCGATCACTCTGGGCTGGCCGAGGAAGCGGCTGAAGAGGGCGCCCGCGGCCCGTGCGGCGGCGATGATCACCGCGAGGGCGAGCAGCAGGCGCCAGCCGGTCATCCCGTCGCCGGAGCCTGCCGACGCGCCCTCGCGCGCGGCGCCCGCGCCGGACGCGGGCGCGGAGCCCACCCCCTGCCACAGCAGCAGTGCCGCGGCGGCCAGGGGCAGGACCGCGAGCACGCAGGCCAGGGCGAGCCCGCGCCCGCCCGCGCCCTCCGTCCGCATCCGGCATCCCTTGTGGTCCGCCATGGCGGGACTACTCGACGGGGACTACGCCGCGGCCCCGCTCCCACTGGTAGAACTGCGTCGCCGACGCGGCGTGGATGGAGCCCCAACTGCCTTGGTAGGGCTGGATGTACTCGTCGAGCGCCTTGCTGATCTGCTGGAAGAGCGGGTTCTTGCGGTGGCTCTCGATGCTCGGTCCCGCCGCGACCTCGGACTCGACCTGGTGGATGTACACGTCGTGGAAGGTGAAGAGCTTGCGGGTGCGGACACCGATCTGCTCGGGCAGTCCGCTGGCGTCCGACTCGGCGAAGAGGCGGGCGATCTCGGCCTCGCTCCCGGGCAGGTGCCGCGCGACGATCAACGTGGTGTGCATGGACGAACTCCCTTTCGCCTTGCGGAATCTCGCGTTATGGAACTCGGGCGATCGCGTACTCGCAGGTGTTGTGCTGCACGACGGTGCCGTCGGCGCGCACGGAGCCCCTGAAGTGCCGGTCGAAGACGGCGCGGACGGTACGCTCGCCCGCCACCGAACTCGCGTGCCGCAGCAGCCCGGTGGCGCCGAGGGCCGACCAGGCCGTCGTCAGGTCCGGGTAGCCGAAGGGGCAGGAGAGCTCCTTGGTGAAGACGATCGGCAGCCCGGCCCCGCGCACCGCGCGCCGCACCTCCGTGGGCGTGTTGGCCGCGTCGGTCCCGGATCCCGCCGGGGGTTCGGGCAGCAGCGCGAGCACGTCGAAGAGCATCGCGGTGGTCTCGCACTTGACCGGTTCGCCCCAGCCGCCGAGGACCACCGCTCCGCCGGACCGCACGACCCGGCCGAAGCCGCGCACCGCGGCGACCGGATCGCGCGCGTAGCGCAGCGCGTTGAACGAGAGCAGGACGTCGAACTCCCCGTCTTCGTAGGGAAGTTCCTGAAGGTCACCGACGCGCAGGTCGGACCCTTCGGGCAGTCGCTCGCGGGCGATGCCGAGCAGTCCGGGCGAGGCGTCGAGCCCCGCCGTCGTGGCACCGCGCGCCGCGGCGAGCCGCAGCAGCAGCCCCGATCCGCAGCCCACGTCGAGCACCTTGCTGCCGGGGCCGACTCCTGCCTGCCCCAACGCGTCCTCGAAGGACGACTGGAACTGGGCCTCCTGGAACTCGGCCCAGTCCTGGGTGCCTTGGTCCCATAACCGGCCCTCCGCCTCCACCTCGCCCACACCGGCTCCCATCGGTTGCTGTGCTAATTGATTGAGTAATTGCTTGAGTTACTCTACTAAATACCCGGATCCACGCAAGGGCCCGGGCCCACCCACGCAAGGGCCCGGGCCCGTCCACACAGGGGCCCGGGCCCGCGCCCCGTCGCCGCGCCGAGTTCGCGTCATGTTCACGCGCGGCTCATTGACGCGCCTCGGCCACCTCCTTAGCTTCATGGCGCATCTGTCATCACGCGGGAGGGGTCTGTCGTGCGCCGAAGAATCTGGGGAACGGCCACCGTGCTCGCCCTGCTCACCGGCATCGCCCCGGTGGCCTCCGCCGGGGCCACCACCGGACACGGACCCCGGCCGCTCCCCCTGGAGCGGCTCTTCGACAACCGGGCGGTCAGCGACGACGCCCGCCCAGCCGACGCCGACTTCGACGGTTCCGGCGGCTCCCTCTCCGCCCGGGACCTGACGGCCGCGGGCTGGACTCCCGGCCGCACCCTGGCCGTTGACGGCAGCCGACTCAGCTGGCCCCGCACCGCTCCCGGCGACGACGACAACGTGCGCGCCGACGGCCAGTCGGTGCGGGTGCGCGGCCGGGGCGACGCCCTCGCCTTCCTGGTCGCGGGCACCGGCGGCGGGGCGACGGGCACCGGGACGGTGCGCTACCGGGACGGCTCACGCGGCACCTACCGGCTCACCGCACCCGACTGGCGCACGGGCCCGCCCGCCACCAAGGCCGTCGCCCTGCCGCACATCAACACGCCCGGCGGCCAACTCGCCCAGCAGGCGAGGCTGTACGTCGTGACAGTGCCCCTCGTCCGGGGGCGCGAGGTCGCGTCGGTGGACCTGCCGCGCGACCCCGGCGCCGCGGATCTGCACGTGTTCGCCCTCTCGGTGCGCGCCCGGACCAAGGGCTGGACGGGCACCTGGTCGGCGTCGACCGCCGGATACACCACGGTGGGCCCCTGGACCGACCGCACCGTACGCCTCGTCGTCCACACCAGCACCGGCGGCCCCCGGGTGCGGATCAGGCTCGACAACACCTTCGCGGCCGCCCCGGTGCGGATCGGCGGCGCGACCGTGGCCGTGCAGGGCGCGGGGGCGGAGGCCGCGTCCGAGCCCCGGCGGCTCACCTTCCGCGGCTCGGCGGGCACCGAGATCCCGGCGGGCGCCCAGGCGTTCAGCGATCCGCTCGCCTTCGACGTGCCCGCCGACGCGAACCTCCTGGTCAGCTTCCACCTGCCGGGACCCGTGACCACGGCACCCGTGCACAGCCAGGCCATCCAGCGCTCGTACGTGAGCACGCCGGGCGACCACGCCGCGGAGAGCTCCGCCACGGCGTACACCTCGACGATCACGAACTGGCCGCTGCTCACCGGTGTCGACGTGAGCGGCGGTCCCGGATCCGTGGTGCTGCTCGGCGACTCCATCACCGACGGCGTGAAATCGACGCAGGACGCCAACCACCGCTGGCCCAACGTCCTCGCGACGCGCCTCCTGAACCAGTCGGAGGTGCCGCGCTACGGCGTCCTGAACCAGGGCATCTCGGCGAACCGCGTCGTCGCGGACCGCTACTCCGGCGACGGCGTCTCCACCGACACGGGCGGCGTGAGCGCGCTGCACCGCCTGGACCGCGACGTCCTCGCGCAGACGTCGGCGCGCACCGTCGTGGTCTTCGAGGGGGTCAACGACGTGCGCTGGGGCGCGTCGGCGGACCAGGTGATCGCGGGCCTGCGGGAGATCGCGGACCGCGCCCACGCGCGCGGGCTCCGCGCCGTCGCCGCGACGATCGCGCCCTGCGAGGGCGAGTCGCTCTGCACGGTCGCGGCCGACGCCGAGCGCCGGGCCGTCAACGCGTACCTCCGCGACAACAGCGACTATGACGCGGTGCTCGACTTCGACGCGGTGCTCCGCGATCCCGCGCGTCCGGCGCGGATCCTTCCCGCCTACGACAGCGGGGACCATCTGCATCCGGGCGACGCGGGGCTCGCCGCGCTCGCTAAGTCGGTCGATCTGCGCCTCTTGGCGCGGTGATCACCGGCTTCGCCGCGTTCGTCCTCAAACGCCGGACGGGCTGAACAGCGCCCCTCCTACACCTCCAGGTCGACCACGACAGGGGCGTGGTCCGAGGCGCCCTTGCCCTTGCGCTCCTCGCGGTCCACGTACGAGTCGGTGACGGCCTTCGCGAAGGGCTCGTTCCCGTAGACCAGGTCGATGCGCATGCCCTTGTTCTTGGGGAAGCCGAGCTCCCGGTAGTCCCAGAAGGTGAACGGGTGCGCGTACTTGAGGGGGCGCGGCACGACGTCGGTCAGGCCCGTCTCGCGCAGGGCCGCGAGGGCGGCGCGCTCGGCCGGGGTGACGTGCGTGGCGCCCTCGAAGAGCGCCGGGTCCCAGACGTCGTCGTCGGTGGGTGCCACGTTGAAGTCGCCGAGGACGGCGAACGGGCGCGGGCCCGCCGCGTCCTTCGCGATCGCCGCCTTCAGTGCCTCGAACCACTGGAGCTTGTACGCGTAGTGCGCGTGCTCCACCTCGCGGCCGTTCGGCACGTACACCGACCAGACGCGGACCGGGCCGCAGGTCGCGGAGATGGCGCGGGGCTCCTCCGCGCCGTCGTAGTCGGGACCGCCGGGCAGTCCCTTGACGACGTCGTCAAGCCCCACCTTGGAGACGAGCGCGACGCCGTTCCACCGCCCGGTCGCGTTCACCGCCGACTCGTAGCCGAGCTCGCGGAGCTCGTCGGCGGGGAACGCCTCGGCCGTCGTCTTGGTCTCCTGGATGCACAGCACGTCCGTGCCGGTGTTCTCCAGCCAGGCCAGGAGCCTCGGCAGCCGAGCGGTGATCGAGTTCACGTTCCAGGTCGCAATGCGCATGCCTCACAACCTACCGGGCGGCACTGACAGTCACAGGTCGGCCGACTCCCCGGGTGTCAGCCGCAGGTGCTCGGCGCCGCCCAGGGCGCCGATCTGGTTGTCGTAGATCGGCCGGGCCAGATCGGTGAGCAGCGCGTCGTGGATGTCGTACGCGCGCCGGGGCTTGACCTCGCGTACGTACTCGATGACCTCGGAGATCTTGTTCCAGGGGGCCATCACGGGGAGCATCAGCGTCTCGACCGGCTGGTCGGGGACGGTCAGCGCGTCACCAGGGTGGAACACCGAACCGTCCACCAGATAGCCGACGTTGGTGATCCGCGGGATGTCCGGGTGGATCACGGCGTGCAGCTCGCCGTGCACCTGGACGTCGAACCCGGCCGCCGTGAACGTGTCGCCGTCGCCCACGGTGTGCACCCGCCCGGGAAAGGCGGCCGAGAGCTGGTCGGCGACGGACTTGAGGGTCCAGATCTCGGCGGCCGGGTTGGCCGCCATGCCCGCCCTCAGCCGCTCCTCGTTGAAGTGGTCGGGGTGCTCGTGGGTGACGAGGATCGCGTCGGCGCCCAGGGCCGCGTCGTCCTCGCTGAAGACGCCCGGGTCGATGACGAGCGTGCGTCCGTCCTTTTCGAGACGCACGCACGCGTGGGACTTCTTCGTGAACGTGATGCGCTTGGTGGAGGTCGTCATGCCTCCATCCTGCTACTCCTGGGGCGTGGTTTCCTCGCGGATCACGCCCTGGGCGACCTTGAAGGCGGCGTTCGCCGCCGGGACGCCGCAGTAGACGGCGGCCTGAAGCAGCACTTCCTTGATCTCGGCGGGGGTCAGCCCGTTGCGCAGCGCGGCCTTGGTGTGGAACGCCAGCTCGTCCAGGTGCCCACCGGCGACGAGCGCGGTCAGCGTGACGCAGCTGCGGGAGCGGCGGTCGAGCCCCGGCCGGTTCCAGACCTCGCCCCACGCGTAGCGCGTGATCAGCTCCTGGAAGTCGCCCGAGAAGTCGTCGGCGGCGGCGAGCGCCTGGTCGACGTGGGCGTCGCCGAGCACCTCGCGACGGACCTTGATCCCCGCCTCGTACGGATCGGGTCTCGCCGCCCCCTCCACGGCCTCGGGCTGCTCCATGGGCGCGATCTCCGCCATGGGCGGCACGAGCGGCGGGGCGAGCACGGGCTTGACCGGCGGCGCGGTGATCGCGGCCTGGGTGTCCTGCTGCCAGGCCGTCGAGAAGTGCCGCACGAGCAGGTCGGTCACGGCGGCGGGCTGCTCCACGGGCGCGAGGTGCGAGGCCCCCGGCACCACGGCGAGCCGCGCGTCGGGGATCCCCGCGACGAGCGTGCGCGCCTCCCCCTGCCCCGTGACCTGGTCCTCGGACCCCACGAGCACCAGCGTGGGCACCCCGACCCTGCCCAGCTCGGCCCGCACGTCAAAGGCGGCGAGCGCCTCACAGGCGGCGATGTAGCACCCCGGATCGGTGGTGCGCACCATCTGTACGGCCCAGTCGGTGATCGCGGGCTGCGCGGCCGCGAACCCGGGCGTGAACCAGCGGTCGGGCGCGGAGCGCGCGATCGGGTCGAGCCCGTTGCTGCGCACGATGACACCGCGCTGACGGAACTCGTCGGCGGTGCCGAACCTCGGCGAGGCGGCGATCAGCGCCAGCGAAGCGACGCGCTGCGGATGCCGCAGCGCCAGCTCGACACCGATGGCCCCGCCGAAGGCACAGCCCGCGTACCCGAAGCGCTGCACCCCGAGCTCGTCGAGCGTCGCGAGCAGCCGCCCGGCGAGCTCGCCCACGGACCCGCAGGGATGGGCGGGCGCCCCGCCGTGCCCGGGCATGTCGAAGCGGAAGACCCGCCAGTGCCGGGTCAGCTCGGGTATCTGCCGATCCCACATGTGCCAGGTGGTACCCAGTGAGGCACCCAAGATCAGGACAGGGGCGTCTTCCGGCCCGTCAAAGCGGTATTGCAGGGTGTTCATCGGTGTCTCACTCACCCGCCCGACCCTCTCATCAGTCACGAGATGTCACATCGCCGGGGTGAACCCAGCGGGCCGTGTCCCGCTCGCGACGGCAGGTCCGACACCGCCGGAACCCCTCGATGAGCCCAGGTACGTACTCTCCAGCGTGCACTCGTGACCGTATCCACAGTGAGCCTCCGGGCACATGCCCTCCCCCAGTTCCTACGAGGATCTTCATCCTTGGTCACGCCTTCACGTGGTTCCGGTCGCAGCGGCTTGAACACCACGCAGTGAACAAGATCCGGCTTCCGAGCAATGCTCAATACCTGTGGATCAGCCCTGACGGAAGGAGGCGTACCTTCCCGATGGATCGACCGATAGGTCATCGAGCAAGGCCGACGTTGCCGCGTCGGTCGGGAAGGCGCGCCCATGCTTACGGTGGTCAACGAGGACAGCACCACGCCAAGCGGCGGTTCGCTGCTTGATGAGATTGTCCGGGAAGGCGCACGGCCGGAGCGGTCGAGGTGAAGGCGCTGCGGGTGAACGACAAGCGCGTCGACCAGGCCACCGGCGAGCACAAGCGGTTCTCCCCCGCGATCCTGCCGCCGTGGTGCCGCAAGTCCCCGAAGATCAGCGAGGTGCTGCCCCTGCTCTACCTGCACGGCCTGTCCTCCGGCGACTTCGTGCCCGCACTCGAGCAGTTCCTCGGCTCCTCCGCCGGTCTCTCCCCGGCGACGCCCCCCGCTGACCCAGCAGTGGCAGGCCGACCACACCGCCTTCATGGACCGCGACCTCGCCGAGGTCGACTACGTGTACGTGTGGGCCGACGGCATCCACCTCAACATCCGCCTGGAGGAGGCCAAAGCCTTCGTCCTGGTGCTCATCGGGGTGCGCGCCGACGGCTCCGCCGTCAAGAAGATCACCGACGACGAGGCTGAGCTACTGGCCTTCTATGGCTTCCCCGCCGAACACTGGATCCATCTGCGGACGACCAACCTGATCGAGTCCACGTTCGCCACCGTCCGGCTGCGGACCAAGGTCACCCGTGGCGCCGGCTCCCGCACTGCAGCCCCGACGATGGTCTTCAAGCTTGTTGAGTCCGCCCAGGCCCAGTGGCGGGCCGTGAACGCGGCCACCTCGTCGAACGTCCCGAAGCCCGCGTGGCATGAGCGAGCGCAACCGATCCGCAGATCGCCACCCATGGATCCGGGTCACGGGCGCGGGAAGCGGGCGCGTGGGGCGTCGATGCAGGTGTCCCGGGACGTGGGTCCGCCGAACCGAAGACGGTCGTAGGCCGTGAACGCCGGTTCCAGCGTGTCGAGTTCGTCGACCAGCGCGTGCAGCCGCTCAGACCACCGCGCTGAACCGAAATCCGGCTCCTTCGCTGCGGCGCTGATCGCGGTCGTCAGGTGATCTTTGCGCTGAATGGCGGCTGGGGTCACCGAGTGCAGGCACACGTACTGTCCGCTGAGGTACGCATTCCATTCCGCCTTCCCGGTGATCGGGTCGGCCCAGTGAGCGGTGAACCACGCTTCGAGCAGCTCTACGCCACCGGCTTCGTCGGCGAGAGCGAACAGGTCGGCCGGCACCATCTCGGCACCGTCGGAGCGCAGATATCCCGGAAGCGGCAGATGCTGCCCCAGCATCAGCCGGCGTACCGCATCGGCATCGCGGCCATGAATTGCGCACAGTTCCTCCAGGGCAACGAACTGCGCGCTGACGTATGCGTCATCGGTATCGGTCATCGGATGGTCACCGTTGACTTCGCGGAATCGCTCGACGAGCTGCTGCTCCAGATCTGTCTCCGACATCAGGTCGCCTCCGGCGTTTACCAGCGTGGGCATCTCCCGCACAGGACTCGGCACGCTACCGGCCGGGCGGTTCGGCACTCACCGAACCATCGATGGAACCACGACAGCACGAAGGCACCTCGCCCTCGCTCCGCCCCACCGATCCACAAGGAGGCTAGGCGTCACACTTCACGGCGTAGGAGAAGCGGCGCCCGGTTTCCAGGGGCCGCGGCTGTCCTTCCGAGCCTCGGCGGAGAACTCTGCGTCCGCGACGAGCGGGGAGGTCGGAGTCTCAAGGTCATCAGGCCAGCGGGCGGACCATGGTGGCGTAGATCGGGACGTCGGGGAACGGCTGCTGGCCGCCGATGTCGCGATACCCCAGGATTCGTACCGCGTCTTGCCCTTGGGGAGATCGGGGTCGACGAGGAGGGTGACGCGCTCTTCCGTCCGGGACCGGAGGAGTTCCTCGTGGATGCGCTGGGCGAGGCCAGTGCCCCGCCAGCGGCTGCGGACCTTCAGTTCAAAAGTTCGAACCGCGGTGCCAGACCGGCTTCGCTCCGGAATTTCCAGACCAGGAGAAAGGCTCGATGTGATCAGCAGCAAGAGCAAGATGCGTTTAACGGCTGGTGCGGGTGCGCTGCTCCTTGCCGCCGGCGGGATTGTCGCGGGACGGAACAGGGCTCATAGGTTGGGCCACCCAGTGCGGGCGCAATGAGATCGTGGGCACCCCGCTGCAGGGAAAGGTGTCGTCTGTGAAGACGCACGGCAACGCCGTCACCTTCTACAACTACAACAACCCGTGGTTCAGCGTCGCCGAAGTGGGCCCCTGGACGCAGACCAACCTCTCCCCGAAAGAGAACGACTCTCCCGACTGGATGTACGTCGATTGCTGAGGCAGTTCGTCCCCGCGTGCACCCACACTGAGCGCTGATCCATCCAGAGCGGCGCACGGAAACTGTCCGTCCGGGCAGTCACTGTGCGCCGTTTACCCGTCGAGCGCGTTCCTAAGACAATGCCCCTTGAAAGCCGATGCCCGCAGGCGCGGCAATCCGCCGTCGCCAAGGCTTCCGGGCCGGGGAGACGAATCCGCGACCCGTTGACGCTTCACCACCGGATCGCGCTCACGACATCCTCTGTGCCTGCACGGGCAAAGTAGACCTCCGCCCGAGCCGAAATCTCCATATCTTCCATCGCATTTGGCATGCGTCAGCGGCAGTTCGACGCCGGTACGGCTGACAGCAGGTCGACCACGGCGTCACCGCGCTCGGTGCGTCGTATCCGCACGTGTCGGCCGTGCTGCTGACGGTCGATGAGTCCGGCGTCCGCGAGTTGTCGGCAGTGATGGGTGGCGTTGGCCGCGCTGCAGCCGAGCAGGCGGGCCACTTCGCCCATGGTCAACGACTGCGCGGCCGCCCGCAGGATTGCCGCCCGCAGCGGGCCGGCCACCAGCGACAGCGCGTCGGCCTTGGGGGCAGGGGCACTCGCGGACGCTTCCCACATCCGGCCGATCGCGGGCAGCGGGTATCCGATCCACACCAGGTCCGGGCGATCCAGCGCGAACATCGACGCACCGGGCCCCGACACGATGGGGACCAGGACCAGCCGCCGTCCGTTCAGCCGAAAGGTGTCGGCCTGCGGATCGGGCAGGTGCAGGCTGCCGTCTTGCAGGCGAAAGCGCGGGCTCAGGTCCTGGAACACCAGATCGGCGCAGCCTTGGAGGACCGCAGCACCCACCCGTTCAGCTTCCCGTTGGATGTGCGGCTTCGCTTGTTTCCAGACCGGTTCGAACTCCCGCCAGACGCACTGGGACAGCTGGGCATAGGCATGCAGCCAATGCCGCGGTCGGTCCACCACCGGTCGCCACCGCTCGGGCACGGTCGTGCCGAACTCCGCACCCAGTTCCGCCAGGAGCGTGTCCGGAGGCAGGTCGGCGATCTGTGCGCACAAGGTGGCCACATCGCCGCCCGGCATGCATGCCGTCGGGGTGACGCAATCGGGGATGACCGAGGAGCCGGGAGCGAACAGCGGCCCGAGGATCGCCTCCGGGGACTTCGAGATGGCCGAGCGGACCAGGCGACGCCACCGCGGCGGCACTCCTTGGCTGCGCTGTCCGAAGGCATCGGCCAGCAGCGACAGCAGCGTAGCGCCCTGGTGTGCGGCGAGTGAGATCGGTAGCCGGTCAAGTGGGTCGAGACGCAACTCAGTGAAACCTTGCATGGATCCGCCCCGTCAGGTTCCGTGGTTCCGGCTGTCAGCGTACAGAGCGGCGGGAGCAGCGGGTCGGGGCGTACGAAGAGGGAGCGGAGCCGAAGGAGTTGGACCGGGACAGGACCGTCGCGGCCAGTGCGTCCCGCCCCACGGACTAGGCGGATGAATGACTTACTCGTACGCCCGGGCGCGGCCGATCTGTCGGTGCTCCTCAACAGGAATGGGATCTACGCCGTCCCGCACCCGGGCGGTGCAGAGAAGGCCATCGAGGTGGTCGACCTCGTGGTGGACGAGCCGGGCCAGGCCGCGTTCGTAGGCACGCGAGTTGCTGGAGCTGACCAACGAGCCGGTCGCCCAGATCCGGTTTGGCATCGCGGCACGCGCCGGCCATCAGGAGGTCCTGTCGAGGGGTCAGCCGGCGAGGATGCGCCCCACTCCTTCCCGATAGCTGGTGACCGGGAAGTCGGGAAAGCGGGCCGCGAACGTCGAGCTGTCGAAGATGTTGTCGTCGCGGTAGCGGACGAGCAGCTCGTACATCTCGTCGAGCGGCTTGACGAAGCGGCGCCCGAGGCGGAAGGCGAGCATCGGCAGCACCGTGTAGCCGATCTTGCGGCCCGTGACCTCGCCGGCGATCTCGATGAGCTGGGCGTAGGACTTGCGGTCCGGGTCGACGGGCAGGTGCCAAGTCTGGCCGTAGGCGTCCGGGGTGTTGCCGAGCAGAGCGAGGGCGCGGCTCGCGTCGGGGGTCCAGATCAGGGAGCGCTTGGCGTGGGCGTCGACGGGAACGAACGGCCGCTTGCCCGTCTTGATCCGTTCGAACACCAACGAGTTCGTGTAGCTCTTCGTCCGGCCGGGACCGTAAAACTCGGGCGCTCGGCCGATCAGTGCCTCGACCCGTCCGGCCCGCATGGCCTCCAGCAGCGTGGTGGCGATCTGTCCGCGGACCCGTCCCTTGCGTCCGCCCGGCGCGAATGCCGTCGACTCGGTCTGGGGCGTCGATGTTCCGGGATACATGTAGGTGTTGTCGAAGAAGACGAGCTTCGTGCCGTGTTCGGCGCAGGCGTCGATGACGTTGCGCATCATGAGGGGGAACTTTCGCTCCCACAGCTCCGAGTCCAGGGGCAGGCCGACGGTGAGGTAGGCGATGTCGCTGCCCGCGACGGCACGGCTGGTGGCGTCGGCGTCGGTGAGATCTGCGGCGACGAGCTCATCGGTGTCGTTCACCCTCGACGGCTTGCGGCTGACGAGGCGAATGTCCTTGGTGTGGTGGCGGTGGAGCTCGTTCACGAGCTCGTCGGCGATGGGTCCGCCGGCGCCGAGAACGGTCTGCATGGGGCTGCTCTCCTTGAGGTGGGCGGTGCGGGTGGTGCGGGTGGTGTCGACAACTCAACTGCGAGCAGCGTCGTGCCGCCACGTGACGAGGCGGCCGACCACCGTGGCCGGGGTGCGGACCCAGCCGATGTGGTTGTGGGTCGGGCCTTCGGGCGCTTGGTCGCTGGTGTGGTGCCGGTGTGTCACCGAGGTGAACGAGAAGAGGCGATGAGCGAGGTCGTCGACGGCCCGCCGGCGAGAACGTGTCGTCGCCCAGGCTGATGACGAGGGCCGGTGAGCACTCTGCGGGTCTCGGCCCCTCCGGATGTACCGTATGTTTACGGTGCTCACACAGCATAGGAGGGCGAAGTAAGCAATGTCAACATCAGAGAAGAGCAGCTACCACCACGGCGACCTGCGGGCGGCGCTGCTGTCGACCGCGATGGAGATGCTGGAGGGTGGCGAGCCCTTCTCGCTGCGCGCCGTCGCACGCCGGGCCGGAGTGTCGCCGACCGCGCCGTATCGCCACTTCAAGGACCGCGACGCCCTGGAGTCCGCGCTGGCCGTCGAGGGTTTCCGGGACCTGCTGGGCAACTTGGGCGACGGGCGCGACCTGCCCGCCTCACTCCCGGACCTGGCCGAGTTCGCCGTCGCCTACGTCGCCTTCGCGCTGCGGCGCCCGGCCCTGTTCCGCGTGATGTTCGGCAAGCCCTGCGATGACGCCGAGGACGAGCGGGTCAAGGCCGCCGACGCCCTGCACCAGCTGCTGGCCGACGCGCTCGATCGCGTCTTCCCCGACGCGGACGCCTCGGCCCTGGCGTCGGCCGGCTGGGGGCTCGCCCACGGACTGGCCTGCCTGTACCTCGACGGCAAGCTGCAGGCCGCGTCGGGCGAGGAGGTCGCCGACCGGGTGCGCAGCGCCTTCCTCGCCATCACGTCGGTCGGCTCCTGACGCGTGCCGTCCGCCCGCCGTGCACCTCACCTCATCCATTGTTGACGGTGCTCACATCCCATGCGATTCTCGATGTGAGCACCGCCTACATCGGAGGAGAGTCATGGCCGCGACCGGCAAGCTGATCGACCGGACCGTGGAGGTCGATCTCGCAGGGCGTCTCGTCACCGTCCCTGAAGGCGGCCTCTACGACCGGTTCCGCATGGACACCGACCTCGACGAGGTCGAGCGGGACCCGCGGGTCAGCAGCGTCGACTTCTTCCGCCGGATGCCGAAGAGCCGCGTGGACTCCCGCATCGGCCCCACGCTGACGCCGAACTTCTACTACCGCATCTCCACGGCCCGGCTCACGATGCTCGCGCCGACCAAGGCGATCCGGGCCCGCCTGCCCCGGGAGCTGGACCCGCTCGAGATCGCCCCGGGGCTCGGCATCGTCTCCGTGATGGCCTTTCGGTACGACGTGTGCGACATCGACTTCTATACCGAGGCCGCGGTCGGCATCGCCGTGAAACCGGCGCGGCACGGTGGTCTGGGCCTGCTCGACCTGGCCACCGGGCTCAAGAACGACTCCCTGCACTCCTACGTCCTCTCCCTCCCGGTCAACACCGAGATCGCGCAGGTGCGCGGCCACGACGGCTACGGGTTCCCCAAGTGGGTCACCGGGCTCGACGTCGGCATCGACACCGAGCGCACCTCCGCCAGGGTCACCAACGACCAAGGTGGCCTTGACCTCGCCCTGTCGGCGCCCACCCCGAAGCAGACCGCCCGGCCCACCGGCGAACACGTCTCGACCCTGACCTCCTACACCACGATCGACGGTGCCTGGCACTCCACGACCAGCCAGATCAACATGCTCGCCTCGGGAACCACACGGCTGCCCCGCGCCCTGGACCTGCGGCTCGGTGAGGGCCGGATGAGCGACGACCTGCGCTCGCTGAAGCCGATCCGGACGATCCAGCTCGACGTCACCACCGAGGGCCAGCTGGCGCTGCACATGCCCGTACCCACCTCCATCCAGGGCCGGAGCTGAGGACAGGATGACCACCACCAACACCGGCCCCGTCGAGGCCGCCCTCCCCACATCGCTGACGCCAACCCGGGTCGGCCACCTGGCCACCCTGGTGGCCGCCGGTGCTCGTGCCCAGCGGGTCACCACGACCTCGCCGTACACCGGCAAACCCCTCGCGGACCTGCCGGTCTCCACCCCCGGCGACGTCGAGGACGCCTTCACCCGGGCACGCGCCGCCCAGGCCGGCTGGGCAGCCACCCCGGTGGCCGACCGCAAGCGCATCATGCTGCGTTTCCACGACCTCCTCCTGCAGCGGCAGGAGGAGGCACTCGACCTGATGCAGGCCGAGAGCGGCAAGACCCGTCGCGACGCGTTCCTCGAGGTCAGCGACATCGCGATCACCGCACGCTACTACGCGCGCAGCGCACGGCGGCTGCTCTCACCCAAGCGCCGCAAGGGCGCGATCCCGGTGCTGACCCACACCACCGAGCTGCACCACCCCAAGGGCGTCGTCACCGTCATCTCGCCCTGGAACTACCCGCTCAGCATGGCCGCCGGCGACGCCCTCCCGGCCCTGATGGCCGGCAACGCCGTCGTACAGAAGCCCGACACCCAGACCGCCCTGACCGCGCTGTGGGCGCTGGCCCTGATGCGCGAGGCCGGCCTGCCGCCCGACGTGTGGCAGATGGTGGTCGGCCGTGGCAGCTCCATCGGAGACGCGCTCATGGCCGGCGGGGACTACATGATGTTCACCGGCTCCACCGCCAGCGGGCGCCAGATCGCACGCGACGCGGGTGAGCGGCTGATCGGCGCGTCCCTGGAGCTCGGCGGCAAGAACGCCATGGTCGTCCTCGCCGACGCCGACATCGAGAAGGCCGCCGCCGGCGCGGTCGCCGCCTGTTTCCCCTCGGCCGGGCAGCTGTGTGTGTCCATCGAGCGGCTCTACGTCGCCGATGAGCTCCACGACGCGTTCGTCACCGCGTTCGTCGAACGCGTCCGGGCCATGCGCCTGGGCGCGGCCTACGACTACTCGGTGGACATGGGCTCGCTGACCACCCCCTCGCAGCTCGAGACCGTCAGCTCGCACGTCGGTGACGCGGTGTCGAAAAGCGCGACCGTACTGACCGGGGGCAAGGCCCGGCCCGACCTCGGGCCGCTGTTCTACGAGCCGACGATCCTGGCCGATGTGACCCCGGAGATGACGTTGTTCGACCACGAGACCTTCGGCCCAGTCGTGTCGATCTACCGCTGTCGGACGGTCGACGAGGCGGTGGCGATGGCCAACGCCACGCCGTACGGCCTCAACGCGAGCGTCTGGGGCCGCAACGGCGCCGAGGCCCGCAAGGTCGCGGGACGGCTGCACGCCGGCACCGTCAACGTCAACGAGGCGTTCGCCGCCGCCTGGGGCAGCGTCGACGCCCCCATGGGCGGCATGGGCGACTCCGGCCTCGGTCGCCGCCACGGCGCCGACGGGCTGCTCAAGTACACCGAAGCCCAGACCGTCGCCCACCAGCGCCTCCAGGGCTTCACCCCGCCCCGCAGGATCGGGCACGAGCAGTGGGCGCGGATCCTGACCCGAACGTTCAAGACGCTGCGCGCCCTGAGCGTCCGCTGACCGACCACCGGCTCAGACGGCCCGTCACCTCGCCATCCCGGTCCGCATGAAGGAAGATCAGCCATGACCAAGCGCGTCCTCCACGTCGTCACCAACGTCGGCCACTACGACGACCCGTCCCACACCACCGGCCTGTGGCTCTCCGAGCTCACGCACGCCTGGCACGTCTTCGAGGAGCACGGCTACGAGCAGACGCTCGTCAGCCCGGCCGGCGGCGCGGTGCCGCTCGAACCGCGCGCGCTGAAGTTCCCCAACTACGACAAGACCGCCAAGGCGTGGCGTGCCGACCCCCGGAAGATGGCGCTGCTCGAGAACACGGCGAGCCCGGACCAGATCGCCCCCTCCGGGTACGACGCGATCTTCTTCACCGGCGGTCACGCGGTGATGTACGACTTCCCCGACAGCGAGGGCCTGCAGCGCATCACCCGCGAGATCTACGAGCGCGGCGGCATCGTTTCCTCGGTCTGCCATGGCTACTGCGGCCTGCTCAACACCCGGCTCTCCGACGGCTCTTACCTCATCGCCGGCCGCAAGATGACGGGCTTCGCCTGGACCGAGGAGGTCCTCGCCCGCGTCGACAAACTGGTCCCCTACAACGCCGAGGAGAAGGCCAAGGAGCGCGGCGCGCGCTACGAGAAGGCGACACTGCCGTTCGTCTCCTACGTCGTGACCGACGGCAACCTCGTCACCGGCCAGAACCCGGGCTCGGCCAAGGCCACAGCGAAGAAGGTCGTCGAGGCCATCGAGAGCATCGAGGGCAACGCGTCGAAGGAGCGAGGCTGAGCCGAGACGCAGTCCTCCCGTGACAGATGGCCATCGGATCAACATCCCGGAAGATCGCGCTCCACGTCAGCGGGAATGACCTCGCCTGACCGCTTCGGCAATCACCTCTTAGGCCACCCACAGCCATACTTGGGTTTGTCAGACGGACCAGTACCAGTGCATGTAGTCGGCGTCGCCGCTGTGGTGCCGCGGCAGCCGTCCAGCGCCAGCTTGGTGTCATCTCCCAGGGCGCGGCCCGTCTGAAGGGAGATGCATACCCCTTGGTCAAACGCCAGGATGATCTTCTTCACACCGTAGCCACGGCTCCGCAACCGCCTGACTCTACGTCATACCCCGGTCCCGGCGAGCCGCTGCGCCAGGTGACGGGCAGACCCCGTGAGTTGGCAACGCATTGCGCTTACACGAGGTGCCGCCCTGGGTCACCGGGCAGCGCTCCGGCTCAGCAGCCGCATGAGCAGGTACTTCGGGGGTGGGGCGGCAGAGGGCCCGGCAGGGCTTGCACAGTCCGTCGTCGAGGGCGCCGCAGGCATCCTTCGGCGGTGCCTCGTGGGCCCGGGTGACGGAACGCGCAGCCGGGCGGGTGCCGTGCTCGGGGTACAGGCCCCGCTCCAGGCGCATCGTGCGGCGGCGTGCCAGGGACTTCCCGTGCACCGCTTCGGCGCACACCTCGCAGGGTGTGCCGATGGTCCACAGGGTGCCGCTCTCGCAGTCCTGAAGGCCGCAGCCCCAGCGGGGCAGGGCCGCGCCGAGGATCCACCGGCCCAGGTCGCGGATTTCGTCCATCATCGTGCCCGCGAGCCGGACGGTCAACCGTTCCACAGGCGTGCCTTCGCGCAGCTGGCGGCCCGCCTCCCGGCCGATCTGCCGCACTACGAAGTCGTCGCCGACTCGGGCGAGCAGCCAGTGGACCGGCTCCAGGACCGTGTGGACCTGGGCGCTCAGGGACAGCCGGGGGCCGTCGTACGAGCGGGGTGCACGTCCCGCGTCACGGCCGTGGCTTTCAGGGAGTTGCTCAGCGCGGGAGGGAAACTCCCCGCTGGTATCCGAGCCGAGCTCGCGCGAGTCCGCCCCGGCACTCGGGAGCAGTGAAGTGCTGTCATCTGCGCAGGTGCCGTCGCGCCCCAGCCAGGGCACAGTGAGTGTGCACAAGGTAAGGGCAGCCGTCATCTGTAGTCGGCGATGGATGACGGCTGCCCGGCCGCGCGAGGAGAAGGAGCTCCCCTCCCAGTTCCTCGTGCGGTCACCCCTCTGGCCGCACGACGTGCGGGAGGCGCCGTACGGCCGGGAGGGGACAGGCCGGGGCCGTGGTGCGTCCGGAAGTGCTCACGGCCCCGGCCCGCCCAGAGGGTCAGGGTGGTTGCAGGGCGGTGGGTAGGTCCGGGTGGACGGGGAAGAGACGGTCGGCGCCGGTGAGGTGCAGCACCTTGCGGGCCAGCCGGTGCGGCGCGCTGACCCCCAGGGGCAGGCTGCGATGTACGGCCGCGGCGTGGGTGTCCTCCAGGACCTCGACGCCGGCGAGGGTGAGCACGGCCGGACGCAAGTCGATGATGACCGAGCGGGCGGACGTCCGCTCCACCAGGCGCGTGAACTCCACCCGCAGGCCCGGCGCGTTGGCGATGTCGATGATGTCCTCGACGGGGACAACCAGATGACTGGTGACTTGATAAGGGAAAAGCATCACGGCTCCTGAGCAGATTTCACCTCAGGGGCGGCCGACTCCCTGACCACTCCACGACGTCGGAATGTAGCCGACCAATCCCACAGAGTGAAGGGGGCGGATCCACTCTCGCACCCTCTGCGCCCCCGTGTACCCCCGTGCGCCCTCCTGGCCTTGCCGACGGCATACGCGGTGGGCAGGGGATACCCGTCCGCCCCACGTATGCCGCCGGCGAAAAGGGGGACAACCGATGGCCCACCCACAGCCACCTGGGGACGGAATCCGCGAGGTCGCCCTGGCCCAGTTGCGGTCCCTGCTGCTGGACTCCGACCGGCTCGAGGAATTCCTCCAGGGCTGATCCGCATCGTCGACGGAGGCGGCGTGGCGCCCGACGGGTTCGTAGCTCATCTGCCGGATCAGGGTCACGTGGCACAGCAGCCCTTCCTGCCCGCTTATGACCACCGCCCGGGAACCCGACCGACCCTGATGTTCCTGCACTACTGGGGCGGTTCCGCCCGTACCTGGGACCTCGTCGTCGAGGGCCTCGCGGGTCGCGACATCATCACCGTCGACTTCCGCGGGTGGAGCCGCTCGGGCGGCCTGCCCGGTCCCTATACGCTCCGTCAGCTCGCCGACGACACCCTCGCCGTGCTCGCCGACGCGGGCGTCGCCGACTACCTGCTCGTCGGGCATTCCCTGGGAGGCAAGGTCGCGCAGCTCATCGCGGCGACCCGGCCCGCGGCCCTGCGCGGGATCGTCCTCGTCGGCCCTGGCCCGGCGAAGCCCCCGGCGCGGATCACCCCCGCGTACGGGCAGGCCCTTGCGCACGCGTACGACTCCGCCGAGTCCGTCGCCGACGCACGGGACCGCATCCTCACCGCGACCGACCTGCCCGAAGCCGTCAAGGCGCGGATCGTGGCCGATTCACGCGGCGGCGCCGACGCCGCCCGCACGGAGTGGCCGCTGCGCGGCATCGCGGAGGACATCTGCGAGCACACCCGCATGATCAGCGTGCCCGCTCTCGTCGTCGCCGGAGAGAACGACCAGGTCGAGCCGGTCGACGTACTCGTCGACAACCTGATGCCGTGCCTCACCGGGGCCGACTTCATGGTGATACCGAAGACGGGTCACCTGATCCCACTGGAAGCCCCGGCCGAGCTCGTCGACGCGATCACGGCTTTCGCGCCGACGGACTGACGGTCCGCGCGGCTCCGCCGGAGTCGTCGTCCGGGGAGGGCGGTACGCGGTACTCCTGGTTCAGCGCCCGGATCACGGGGCTCGCCGGTCCCACCGGCCCCGCCGGTCCATATGATTGGTCTCATGTCGAAGCCTGACGAGCTGCTCGTTGACGTCGCCGCCCTGGTGGAGTCCGGGCGGAGCAACCAGATGTCCCTGACCGTGGTCGCCGGTGGCGCTGTCATCACCGGTCGACTGGCCCCCGAAGCGGTGTGGAGGCAACGGGTGTCGGACGTCCTCAAGGATTCGGACCGCCTCGGCGAGTTCTCCGGCGTCTTCGACGCACCCGCGAAGAACGAGGGGCCGCCGTCCCACCTGCACTTCCACGTCGCCCGGATCCTCCAGGGCACGGTGGGCATCCCGGAGACGGGCGGGATGTACCGGGTGGCGATCGGGGACGTCAGCGCCTGGACCATGGGCGACTTCAGCTATTCCGACCACTGACGTTCCGGCCACTGACAGTCCGATCACTGACCGTCCGATCACTGGACACGTACTGCCGCCGCGGGCATCCGTCGCACGGAGTCTGCCCGCGCCTGTTCCCTGAGGACAGCAGGGCCCGGACCGCGCGTCGCGGTCCGGGCCCTGCTGCGTACTGCCGTGCCTGTGTCAGCTCTGGGCGGCGTCGTCGCCCGTCTTCGCGGCGCCCTCGGTGCCGCCCACCTTCTCGCGCATCTTGCGGAGCAGCTCCGCCTTCTGGTCGGCGGCGCCCTTGCGGTCGAGGTTGCGGTGCGGGCCGTTGTTCTGTCGCTCGGCGCGGGACTGCTTCTTGCGCTGGCCGCCGCCCATGCCGACAGGGTTGTTGATGTTCTTGCTCACGGGTTCTCCCGGATGGTGTGAAGTGATCTACGGATTCATCGGTGGGGACGGGCGCGGCGACGTCGGGACGTCAGCAGGGGCCCATCACGCTCACTCGTAAATCGGCGTCTGGAAGAACATGGACACGACGTTACCCCGTTCTGTCGCCCCCGCACACCAGGTTTTCACCGTTCCCACGGGCCCCACCGGCCGGAGACGCGCCAGCGAGGTCCGTAGCGCCTCGGTCGACCGTCTACGCACATGACAGTAACTGCGCCTCTTTATACGTCATGTGATGCATTGACCCCACAGTGCGATCACGGTTGCATTTCGGTGACCCTCCCGTGGGGAACTGGAGGGCGAGATCACGAACGATCGTGTCCTATTTGGGGGGGGAACATGAGTGGAAACGTGAATCGGGGGACCGGCAGACGTGTCACCAGACGTGTGCGGGGCGTCTTAGGCGCGGCTGTCGCGGTCTGCGCGGTCACGGTGGCGCTGCCCGGAGTCGCCTCGGCCGAGCCCTCGGGCGCCGGTGCGGCCGGTGCGGCCGGTGTCGAGAGGATCAGCGTCGCGGCCGACGGCACGCAGGCCGACGGTGACTCCGCCGACGCCTCGATCAGCCACGACGGCCGTCGCGTCATCTTCTCGTCGTCCGCGACGAACCTGACGTCCGACACCGCGTCGGGAGGCAGCAAGGTGTTCCTCCGGGACCAGCGGACGGGACAGAACCAGCGGATGGGGGACCTCTCCCCCATCGGGCCCCCGGTGATCAGCGGCGACGGGGAGTACATCGGCTACGCGCATGAGTGGATCACCAACGTGCGGATCCGCCAGTACCAGACGAGCACGGGACGGACGGCTTCGCTCAACTGCTCGGCCTACACCTGCGACCAGGCGTCGCTGAACACGGACGGCCGCTACACCGCCCACGTCCTCCGTTATCCCAGGCAACCCACGTTCGGCCAGCGCATCGAGGTGCAGGACTGGAACAACGGCGGCGCCAACCAGAACGTCGCCACCTTCGCCCACACCAAGCCCTCCAAGCCGTCCATCAGCGGTGACGGCCGCTACGTCGCCTACCAGGACGGCCAGACGGAGGACGTCTTCGTGTGGGACAGGACCGGCGCCACCACCTCGGGGCCGATCGAGGGCCCGGACAAGGCGGCGTCCCTCGTCCAGCTCAGCGACGACGGCGGCAAGGTCGTCTACCTCTCGGGCTCCGACACCTACGTCCACGACATCCGCACGGGCACCAACCAACTGGTGCCGAATGTCAAGGGCTTGGCCATCGACCCCACCGGCCGCTATCTGCTGTACGCCCCGCGCGACACGAGCGCACCGTCACTCGTGCTGCGCGACCTGCGGACGGGCACCGACGAGGTCGTCTCCGCCCAGCCCGCCTCGGCCGGGACCGACGCCGTCAGCGCCGGTGGGCGCGACGTGGTCTTCCAGTCCGCGGCCGACGACATCGTGCCCGGCGACACCAACGGCAAGTCGGACGTCTTCGCCCGCCACCTCTACTGATCGCCGTAACAGGCCGGACCACTAGGGGTTTTCGGTAGCGGTCACGGAATTCGTCCGAGCAGACCGGACGTCCGCACCCGTGCGGCCCCTTGCGGTCCGGCCCCGCCCGTTCCGTGATGACGGAACGGGGCCGGTCAGTCGCGAGGCCGCTAACGCGCGGCGGACGGCGGGTACTTGCCGCAGAACTCGGCCTCGACCACGTCGGTGTACATGTCGCCGTCCCGCAGCCAGTCGCCGTTGATGTTGAACGTCAGTTGGTGCTTGCCGTCCGGCGTGCCGACCATGGCCGACAGCGAGCCGTTGGCGCGGCCGCTCTTGCCCACCACCTTCACTCCGCAGGACAGTTCGGCGAACTCGACGCCGAGCCCGTACCCGTTGAACTTTCCGTCCGGCACTTCGTGGAGCATCTCCTTCATCTGCGCCTTCGGGAGCAACTCACCGCGTATCAAGGCGCGTTGGAAGCGGTTGAGGTCGTCGGTGGTGGAGATGACGTCGCCCGCCGCGCCCAGCCACGTCATGTTCTGCTCGGTGGCGTCGACGATCGCGGCGTCGGGGGCCTTCTCGTGGAGTCGGGAGTACCCGACGGGGTGCGGCTTCGGCAGGTGCGGCGCCGTGCCCGGGAACGACGTCCGGCGCAGCTTCAGCGGCTTGATGATCCGCCGGGTGGCCTCCTGCGCGTACCCGCGGCCCGTCGCCTTCTCGATGACCATCCCGGCGATCACGAAGTTGGTGTTCGAGTACAGCGGCGACTTCTCGGGGGCGGGGTGCGGGGGCTGCTTCAGCGCGGCCGCCACGAGCTCCTCGGGCGCGTAGGTGTCGTACCGGTGCTCCAGGAAGCCGAGTCCCGCGGAGTTGTGGGAGATGACGGGGTCTTCGGTGTAATTGGCGATGCCGCTCGTGTGGTTGAGCAGCTGCCGCAGGGTGATCTTGTTGCCGTCGTACCCGTTGCCTCTGACCAGGCCCGGCAGCCACGCCTCGACGGTGTCGTCCAGGCTCAGCCTTCCCTCCGCCTCCAACTGGAGCAGGACGGTCGCGACGAAGGTCTTGGTGATGCTGGCCCCGCGGAAGTGATCGGCGGCCGTGCGCTTGCGCCCCGTTCCGGTGTCGGCGTACCCGGCCGTACCGAACCAACTCCCCTTGCCGTCACGGACCTTGGCGGCGACCCCGGGCAGCTCCCCCTTCTCGACCAACGCACGCAGCGCGGCCCGGGTCGCCTCGTGCCCCCGGTCCGCCCCGCTCGCCTCGCGCCCCCGGTCCGGCCGGTCCGCCGCGTGTGCCGAGGGGGCGACAGCGGCCGCCCCGATCAGCGCGGATGTCACCATCGCGAGGGAAGTCGTACGTGCAGCCCACCGCTTCATGGGTGTTGCCTCCAGGTCATCGTCTCCGGGGGGCCTGGTGTGCCCCCTGTGTTGCGTGTGACGTCGACCGCGGGCCGCGCGGTTGACGATGAACCCAAGGACGGCACCGCGGTACTACGCGACGCGGCACGAACGGGACCACAGGCCCACCGGATCCCGCCGCGTACTACCAGGGCACGACGCCGGGACCGGTCGGGCCGCGACGCACGAACCGCGCTCCGACATCGTTGTCAGAAGCGCGGCTCGTACGGTTCTCAGGGGCGCGAGGTGGCCCTACGGCTTGTAGACGGCGTCACTGCCGTACAACTCCCTCGTGAACGCGGAGACATCGGCGCTGCGGTCGGTGCCGTCGAGGTTGTACGTCAGGTAGACGCCGTAGCCCTCGCTGACGGTGCGCCGGGCGAGACTGGCGGACGTGCTCCGCGAGGTCCCGCCGATCTCGACGGCCGCGGGCGACAGCTTCGACTTGGGCAGCGCGATGCCGGGGACCTGCCAGCTGCCGTAGTACGGGTTCCAGGCGTAGTCGAACTTGGACGAGACGTCGACGCCGCCGTAGGAGAGGCGCGACGCGGCCGGGCCGATGTTGTAGAGGCTGATGATCTTGTTCGGCATGTTCGCGCGCAGTGCCGTCACCAGGTGCACGAACGAGCTGGCGTTCGGCTGCCCCGTGCCGTTGTTGCCGTACTCGGCGTACTCGTCGTCGAAGTCGATGCCGTCGAGGCCGTACTTGGTGACGGTGTCCGACATCTGCTTCGCGAACGCCGAAGCCGCCTGCTGGGACGGGAAGTTGGCGAACCCGGCGCCCTGGTGGTTGCCGAGCACCGAGAGGACGACCTTGATCCCCTTCTGCTGCAACGGGCGTATCTGCGTGGCGGCGTTGTCGAGAACGCGCTGCACGTTCTCGTTGAAGTGCAGGTACGCCGCCTTCTTGGTCGTGTCGTAATTGATGTTCGCCGCGAAGATCACCGCGACGTCGAAGACGTTGCCGCCGCCGTTGGCCAGGCTGTACTTGCCGACGTTCAGCATGCTGTTGTTGTTCACCTCGACGTACGCCACCGAGGTCGGTCCCTGTTTCTTGGGGGCGGGAGCGGGGGCCGCCGCCGCGCCGGCCGTGGCGGTCGTACCGAAGGCGAGGGCCGCGACGGCCGAGAGCGCGAGCGCGGCCTTCCGCGTTCTGCCCCGTACCAGAGTGAACATCGTTGATCGGTCTCCCATCGCATGGGTCGGCGCCCGACCTGTTTCGAAAGCGCCGAGTGAGCCCTCTGAGTTTTCCGCTCCTGCGACCGATCCCCAAGAATCACGCACGGAATCTTCATGATCTCCACACATCGTGTGTCACAACCCGGGGGCCGGATGCGGGCTTTGGGATGTTCCGGCGATATCCGGCCTGCTGGGCCGAAGCCTTGTCAGGACGACAACTCGCGTCGCAAGCTCCTATGACGGAGAAGCATTCAACTTCCACCACCAGGAGGGCCGTTCGGCCTTCGACCGTGCCGCCCTTCCCTGCCTCGGGGGGGCTCGCGTGCGCGAACTGACCAAAGGTGCCAACACGGCTCTTCCTCCACTCGGCGACGGGGGCGGTTCCTTCGTGGCGCGGCTCGGCTGGAGCAGCGCGAGCGGTGAGGGCGACTGCGACGTGTCGGTCCTGTTGCTCCGCGAGAACGGGAAGGTCGGCGGAAACGACGACTTCTACTTCTACAACCATCCGGTCGCGGCGGACGGATCCGTCCAGGTACTCGGTCAGACACCGACCGACAACGGCAGCGAGGACAGAATCAGGCTCGACCTGTCGGCGCTGCCCGCCGCGGTGGAGCGCGTGGTCATCGCGGCCAGCCGGTACCGGCGCGCCGGTTTCGGCGAGTTGCAGGACCTCCGACTCACCCTCACCGGTGCGTCCGGCGAGGACCTCGTCGGCTTCGCCCTCGTGGGGGCGACCGTCGAGAGTGCCGTCGTCTTCGCCGAGATCTACCGCCGCGCGGGCGAGTGGAAGTTCCGCGCGATCGGACAGGGGTACGAGACGGGCCTCGCGGGCCTCGCCACGGACTACGGCATCGAGATCGACGAGGACGACGACCAGGACGTACCGCCGCAGTCCGCGTCGGCCGCCGAGGCAGCAGAACCCGGAGAGGCAGCAGAGGTCGCAGAGACCGCCAGCACGGACGCTCCCCAGGAGCTTTCGGCCCCTGCCGCACCGGTCCTGGCGCTCCCCACCCCCTCCCCTTCACCACCCGCCCCTCAGCCTCGTCGGCTTCGCACGGCGAAGAAGAAGACCAAGCTGCCGAAGGCGCCTGCCAAACCGTCCCTGGCGGAGAACGACGAGTGGCGTCCCGCGCGGCTCTTCCCGCTCTCCTCGCTGAAGAGCGACAAGGACCGGGAGGTGCGGGCGACCTCCATCCTGCTGTCGGTCATGGCGCAGGTGCCGGAGTTCGGCCGCAGGCTGACCGCTGCCTTCGGCGCGCCCGCGGGCCGCATGGAGACGTTCACCGAAGTCGTGCTGCCGAACTCGGACCGCCCCCGGCGCCCCGACGGCATCATCCGCGTCGAACGCGCGGGCAGGCTCTGGACCGCCCTCGTGGAGACGAAGACCAACGGCAATCCCCTCAGGGCCGAACAGGTCCGTGACTACCTCGACATCGCCGTGCGCCGGGGATACGAAGCCGTCATCACCCTCTCCAACGACGTGGCGCTCGACGGCAGCCCGCTCGTGGAGGTCAACCCCGATGCCCGGCGCAAGAACAAGGTCGCGCTCTGGCATCTGTCCTGGGCCGATGTCACGCACCAGGCGCAGATGCTGATCCACCACGAAGGAGTCCGCCAGGAGCCGCACGCCTGGCTGCTCCAGGAACTCCTCCACTATCTCCAGCACGAGAACTCGGGCTGCCACGGCTTCCAGAACATGGGCGCCGACTGGGTCTCGGTCCGCAACGGGATCGACGACGAGACCCTCGTACCGGGTGATCCGCGTGCGGTGCGGGTGGTGGAGAGCTGGGAGCGTCTCATCCGTCAAGTCTGCCTGCGCCTCGGGGGCGAACTCGGCGAGAAGGTCGTCCCCGTCCAACGCGCCAAGCGCGGCACGGATCCGCAGTCGCGCCGTACGGCGCTCGCCAAGTCGCTGTGCGAGGACGGCCGACTGCACGCCGAGATCAAGATCGACGGCGCGCCCGGCCCGCTGCACCTCACCGCCGATCTGCGACTGAGCCGGTTGCGCATGTCGATCGAGGTGCGGGCGGCCGACCAGGGATACCCGCTGACCTGGGTGAAGCGCCTCATGAAGCAGTTGGCCGCGGCCCCTGCCGATCTGCACGTCGAGACGCTGATGCGCGGAGAAGTGCCGGGCCCACGAGGCACGTTGGACAAGCTCCGCCCGGAGCCGGCCGACCTCCTTCCGGGCTCCGGCAGGGGCTTCTCCGGTGAGATCACCGGCTTTCGGCTCTCGCTCTCCCGGACACTGGGCAGTACGCGCGGAAACGCGGCGTCCGGGTTCATCCGGAGCGTCGACTCGGCGATCGACGTGTTCCATAGAGGAGTGATCACCAACGTGAGCTGACGCACGGAGCCCGAAGAGCAGGCGACGGCGTGGGCTCGCGGACGCGGATGAGAGGACGGAGAGAATCACCATGAAGGCCCACTCCTCGCAGCACGAGGGCGGCTCGCTCCCCGGTGCGGCGGTTCATGTCGACGCCGGGACGCTGGCCCGTCTCGTTCCCATGGCCGATGCTGTCGACGCGCTGGAAGCCGTGCTCGTCTCCGGGCTCGATCCGGAGGCGGAACCGCCGCGCGGGGTCGTGGAGGTGGCCGGTGGGCAGTTGCTTCTGATGCCGTCGGCCACGGCGTCGTACGCCGGGGTGAAGGTCGCCACCGTCACGCCCGCCAACGCGGATCGCGGGCTCCCCCGCGTCCAGGGCCTCTATCTCCTCCTGGACGGGGTGACGCACACGCCGTTGGCTCTGCTCGACGGCATCGCGCTGACGTCGCTGCGTACGCCCGCCGTGTCCGGCGTGGCCATCCGGCACCTCGCGGTGGCCGAGGCCGAGCGGCTGCTCGTGTTCGGGACGGGGCCGCAGGCGTGGGGGCACGTCGAGGCGGTGCGGGCGGTGCGTCCCGGGCTGCGGCACGTCGACGTGGTCGCGCGCGACGCCGAGCGGGTCGCCGCCTTCGTCGACCGCTGCCGCGACGACGGCCTCAGCGCCTTGGCCGCCACACCGGAGGACGTCGCCCACGCGGACATCGTCTGCTGCTGCACCACCGCACGCGAACCCCTCTTCGACAGCTCCCTGCTGCCCGACCACGCGACGGTCGCCGCCGTCGGCTCCCACGAACCGGACGCCCGCGAGGTCGACGCCGCTCTCGTGGGCCGCGCCACCGTGGTCGCGGAGTCCCGAGAAGTCGCCGGACGCGAGTGCGGCGACCTGGTGCTGGCGGTCGACGAAGGCGCCTTCGACATGGCCCGGTTGCATACGTTGGACGCCCTCGTGCGGGGTGAGGTGAAGGTCGACGCGGGACGGCCCCGGCTGTTCAAGTCGGCCGGGATGGCCTGGGAGGACCTGGCGGTCGCGGCGGCCGCGTACGTGGCACGGGACGCCGTCGGCTGAGCCGTCAGCGCACGGTAGGCGGGTGGGTGAGCGTCGGTCAGGCGCAGCGCGTCGCGCCGCTCTTCGGCGGTGCGGTCAGCGCGACGTCCTCGAGTCTGACGCTCATCGCCGTCCAGTCGCCCTCACCGCGCTTGCCGCCCTCGGCGTCCTGGAAGCCCCAGAGCCAGATCCGTTCCCCCGTACTGCCGAAGGTCAGGACGGGGCGGTCCGTGACCAGCGGGCCGTTGTAGACCGCGATGTCCTTGCTCAACGGCTTCGCGCACATGAGCGTTCCGTGCAGGCCGTAGTAACCCGGCGGATTGCGGCCCTCCTTGACGGCGGCCGCCGCGTCGTCCGTGGCGGCAGCGGCCGTGATCAGGCCGACGAGCAGCGTCGTCACGATGTACAGCGCCGCGACGACGGGCAGGACGAACCCGGGTATGCCGTCGCCGGGAACACGTCCCCAGTAGGTGTGCCGCGCCCACCCCGCGGCGGCCACGAAGACGAGCGCGAAGGCCGCGGCGAGGCCGATCGGCTTCAGGGCCGCGTACGTCATGGAGTACGTCGTGACCGGCACCGCATCGACGGGCACGCCGAAACCCACCGTCAAGTAGAGGGTGTACAGGAGCCGTCCGAACCACGGCACGACGAAGAAGAGGGGTGCGGCGACCACGGGCACGAACCAGTGCGCGTTCCTGCTCAGCCAGGAGGGGACGAGGGCCCACCAGACCCCTGCCCCCACCGGGGCAGCGCCCACGACGCCCAGCACCGTCAGCGACGTCGCCCACAGCACGTCACCGCCCGCCACGGGCAGCGCGAGCATCAGTTGGTAGCCGAGGAAGAGGAACATCGCCGCCATCGCCGTGCCCAGGGCGAACCGTCGCGGGCGGGAGAGATGGCGCTCCGCGAGGAACCAGCCGAGCGCGTCGCCGAGTGCGAGTGCGGGGAGCAGTGCCGTCCACCGCCAGGGGGTGTCGAGGCGTTGCAGCGCGCCGCCGAGGGTGAGACAGACCAGACCGCCCGCGCAGAGCGCGGCCACGCTGAGGCAGAGCGAGAGCAGGCCGCTCGCCGTCGTGGGATCGAGGATCCGCGGTGCGGCGCCGGGCTGCGCCGGCGGGTCCGGTGGTCCGTGCACCTCCTCGGCCGAGGGGTCGAAGAGGCGGTCGCCGAAGCGGCTCGCGGTCAGTTCGGCGACGGCCGCCGCGCGGTCCGGCGGTCCCGGCAGGGAGACCGCCCGCCGGTCGTGGGCGCCCGTCACGTGCCGGGCGAGGCGCAGCACGTGTCGGGCGGCCGTGCTGCCGTCCGCGGGCGGGGCGAGCCGGACGTGGTAGGGCGTGCGGCGCTCGCGGGGCGGGGTGCACAGCGTCGATTCCCGTACCCACAAGGCGAGTGAGCGCCGCGCGGCGAGGCGCTCCACCCGGTGCACCGCGGCCTTGCGCGCACCGCGCCTCGCACCCCGCAGCCGTACCTCGACGACGAGACCCGCACGGCGGGGCCCGACGCGCGCGGCCTCGGGGGCGGTTGCCGCCCTGACCACGCAGCCCTCCGCGACGAGCAGCTCCTCCGCGAGCGCCAACTCGTCCGGATGGTCGGTCACTTCGACGAGCAGGCGGACCCGACGGTTGAAGTCGGTGACCCCGATGGTTTCGATGGCGGTGCGGTCCTCTCGGTCTCTGCGGTGGCGCGGACGTAAACGTCACTCGCTGAACGCTGAACGTCTCGATCATCGCAAGGACCACTGACAACGGACCACCGGCAGCCGGAAGTCACCAAGCGGCAAGCTCGAGCCCCGTTCAGACGACCGTCACCGCATGCCGCACCACCGCGTCGAACAGATACCCCTGCGTGTTGTGCGTCGTCGTGCGCGGCTGGACGCGGCCCGTCGTGTCCGTGGCGCGGGACAGGAGCGTCGTGGGGCCGGGGTGCGTCGGGTGCCACGGGAGGGACCAGCGGGTCCAGGTGGCGCGGTGGGGGGTGTCGTGGAGGTGGGCGCGGTGCCAGGTCGTGCCCGCGTCCGTGCTGACGTCGACCCGGGCGATCGCGGCCGCGCCCGACCAGGCGCGGCCGGTCAGACGGTGCCGGGTGCCGGTGGGAAGCCGGGCGTTCCACGGGAGTTCGAAGGCCGACTTGAGGGTCTGGCGGGTGAGCGGGGCGCTGCCTTGTGGTGGGTAGCCGTCGCCGTACAGGCGGTAGAAGTCCGTGTTCCAGGGCGAGTAGAGCGGGGCCGAGGAGACCTCGATGTCGCCGAGCCACTTGATCGAGGCGATGCCGACCCAGGACGGCGCGAGCAGGCGGACCGGGTGGCCGTGGTCCGGGGGCAGGGGCGCGCCGTTCATCTCGTACGCGAGGATCACGTCGTCCAGGGCCTTGGCGAGTGGGAGGGGGCGGCGGACCCGGCCGAGGTTCGTGCCGTCCGCCGTCACGTAGTCCGCGTCGAGGCCGCGCGGCAGCACGTCCACCGCGCGGCGCGAGAGGCCCGCGAGGCGCAGGACGTCGGAGAGCCGTGCGCCGCGCCAGCGCGCCACGCCGACCGCGCCCAGCGTCCAGGCGGTGCCGGAGACCTCTTGGCCCTGCTGCGTGGCGAACAGGCTCCTGCCGTTGCCCGCGCACTCGACGAACGCCGTGCGGGACACGGCGGGCAGCCGCTTGAGGTCGGCGAGCGTGAACTCCCTCGCACCGCCGGTCAGTCCGTCGCCCCAGATCCGCAGGGACCAGGTGTCCGCGTCGATCCGCGGCGTCGCCGTGTGGTTGCGTACGAAGAAGTGGGAGACGGGAGTGGTGTGGCCGGTGGCCGCGAGGGACTCGAAGCGCGTCTCGGCGTTCGTGCCCCGGATCGTGAAGCGCTCCGGAGGCAGCGGTTTGACGATGCCCGGCGCGGCCTCCGACGGGGCCGCCGAGGCCGGGGACGGGGCGAGACCCACCGGGACCGCGGACGCGAGGCCCGCCGCGGCGACGAGCCGCAGGACGTCCCTGCGCGCGACGCCGTCGGCCCGCGCCTCCCCCGCCAGCCACTCACGGAGCCTGCGGCGGTCGTACGACGCTTCGGACGGGGCGCCGCCCACGGCGGGGTGCGCCTTGCGGCGCGAGGGATACATGCGCGAGGGATCCATGGGCGCCACGCTAGGAGGCCGCGGCGCCCGCCGCCCCGCGATCCGGCGCCGCTTCACGGACCGGCAACAATGCCCGGCGCGGCGGGGCCCTCAGGGGGTCGTCGACGACACCACGTACACCATGGGGTGCTTGGCGTTGGAGCGGTCCACGACGACGTCCTGCGTCGGGGCCGGGTTCTTCTTGTCGTGGGTGAGGCCCGACCACGGGCCGGGACCCGTGAACTCCCAGCCGACGACCTTCTGGTCGCGCTTGCTGATCGTGATGTCCTTGGGCTCCAGGCGGTCCGTGGAGGTGCCGATCCGCTGGAGGAACTTCTCCAGGCCCTCGTTGCTGGTCAGGAACTGGACGTACAGACGGCTGGTGCGCCAGTTGTTCGTCTCGTAGTAGGCGACTTCCTTGGAGTACGGCGGGATCGGCACGTCGTACAGACGGCGCTGCACCCGGGACGGCCAGCCCTCGCTGAGGCCGGTCGCGGAGTACTTGCTCTCCTTGTCGCGGCCGCTGTTGCGGCTCTGGCTCGCGGAGATCGCCAGGTAACCGGCGGGGATGCCGATCAGGAGCACGATGATCGTCGCTGTCAGCCAGCGGCGGCGGATCATGTGGCGGCGGTCCTCGGTCTTGCCTCCCTCGCGGTCCGGCTTTCCGGCCGCGCCGGGGCGGTCCGGGGGCGAGGGCTGGCGGGGCACGGTCATCTGTTTACTGGGTTCCCTGAGAAGTGCGGTCGTTGGTGCGGCGGGCCTCGGCGTACCGCTCATAGCGTTCGTAGCGCTCCACGCGGCGCCGGTTGGCGCGGCGGAAGCGGCGGGCGACCAGGCGGGCCAGGTCGGCGGCGCCCACCATGCCGGCCTCGGGGCCGAGCTGGGCGCGGGCGATGCGGGCCTCGGGACGGTAGCCGCGGCCGGTGAGGTGGCGGCGGAAGGCGTCGCGGGCGGGACCGATCAGGAGGTCGTCGGCGGCCGACACGCCGCCGCCGATCACGAAGCAGGACGGGTCGAGGGCGGCGGCGAGGTTCGCGATGCCCACGCCGAGCCACTGGCCGATGTCCTGGAGCAGCTCGACGCACATGGCGTCGCCCTCGCGGGCCAGCTCGGTGATGAGGGGGCCCGTGATGTCGGGGACGTTGCCCTTGACGCGCTCGATGATGCCGTACGCCACCGGGGAGTCGGCGGCGGCCAGCTCGCGGGCCTCGCGGACCAGCGCGTTGCCGGAGCTGTACTGCTCCCAGCAGCCGCGGTTGCCACAGGGGCAGCGGTGGCCTCCGGGGACGACCTGCATGTGGCCGAACTCGCCCGCGACGCCGAACTTGCCGCGCTTGACCTGGCCGTCCTCCAGGATCGCGCCGCCGATGCCGGTGCCGAGCGTGATCATGACCAGATGGTCCTCGCCGCGGGCGGCGCCGAAGCGCCACTCCGCCCACGCCGCCGTGTTCGCGTCGTTGTCGACGAGCACGGGGACCGCGAGGCGGCCCGAGATGCGGTCGCGCAGGGGTTCGTTGCGCCAGGACAGGTGCGGGGCGAACAGGACCCGGTTGCGGTCCGCGTCCACCCAGCCCGCCGCGCCGATGCCCACCGCGTGCACGTCGTGCCGGTCGGAGAGGTCGAGGACCAGTTCGACGATGGTGTCCTCGACGACGCGCGGGCTCTTCGACTTGTCCGGGGTCTCCGTACGGAGGGTCTCCAGGATGTTGCCGTCGGCGTCGACGACACCCGCCATCACCTTCGTGCCGCCGATGTCGATGCCGACGGTGGGGACGCGGGGCGCCGTCAGATGGGATCGGCGTTCGCGCGTGCCCACGGTCCGCAGGACGGTGGCTCGTGCGGAGCCGCGGTGCGCGAGGTCGCGGTAGGTGCTCATTGCGGCGATTCTGCCTCACGCTCGCGGGGGCGCGCACAACGGGCACGGGGCGGGCGCCCCGTCAGGGGCGCGCCCCGTAGGGGCGCGGGGAACTGCGCGAGCAACCACGAATAAGCCGCAGTCGCGTCTGCCGGACCACCGAGCAGACGCGACTGCGGCTTTTCCTGGGCTGAGCGCGCAGTTCCCCGCGCCCCTGGAGGGGCCTATCGGCCCTCCAGCTCATGACGGAGGTCATCCAGCTCGGAGCCGCCCGCCATTTGGCGGGTCAGCTCGTCGAGGGTGATCTCGTCGCGGGCGTAGCTGCCGGACATCGCGCCGCGCTTGAGGAGGACGAAGCGGTTGCCGACGAGGTACGCGTGGTGGGGGTTGTGCGTGATCAAGACCACGCCGAGGCCCTGGTCCCGCGCGGCGGCCACGTACTTCAGGACCACGCCGGACTGCTTGACGCCGAGCGCCGCGGTCGGCTCGTCGAGGACGAGCACCTTCGCGCCGAAGTGGACGGCGCGGGCGATCGCCACGCACTGACGCTCACCGCCCGAGAGCGTGCCGATGGGCTGGTCCACGTCGCGCAGGTCGATGCCCATGCGGAGCAGCTCCGCGCGGGTCGTCTCGCGCATCAGGTCGACGTCCATGCGGCGGAAGGGGCCCACCCCCTTCGTCGGCTCGGAGCCGAGGAAGAAGTTGCGCCAGACCGGCATCAGGGGGACGACGGCGAGGTCCTGGTAGACCGTGGCGATGCCCAGGTCGAGGGCCTCGCGCGGGGAGCCGAGGCGGGTGTCGTCGCCCTCGATGCGGAAGGCGCCCGCGTCGTGCTGGTGCAGCCCCGCGATGATCTTGATGAGGGTGGACTTGCCCGCGCCGTTGTCGCCGAGCACGCAGGAGATCTCGCCCGCGTGCACTTCGAGGGAGACGCCTTCCAGGGCGCGGATGTTGCCGTAGTACTTACTGACGTCGTCGAGCTCGACGAGCGGGGTGCGCTCCACCGTCTGCGGTACGGCGTCGCTGACGTCGGTCTTGTCGGTCACTTCGTCGCCTCCGCGCGCTTGCGGACCCAGTGGTTGAGCAGGGTCGCCAGGAGCAGCATCACTCCGAGGAAGAACTTGAACCAGTCCGGGTTCCACTCGGCGAACACGATGCCCTTGCTGACCATGCCGAAGATCAGCGCGCCGACGGCCGCGCCGACCGCCGAGCCGTAGCCGCCGGTGATCAGGCAGCCGCCGATGACGGCCGCGATGATGTAGATCAGCTCGTTGCCGACGCCCTCGCCCGACTGCACGACGTCGTACGAGAAGAGCAGGTGCTGTCCGGAGACCCAGGCGCCGAAGGCGACGCCCATGTAGAGGCCGATCTTGGTCGCGGCGACCGGGACGCCGACCGCGCGGGCCGCGTCCTCGCCGCCGCCGACGGCGAAGATCCAGTTGCCGACGCGGGTGCGGAGCAGGATCCAGGTGGCGAGGGCGATCAGGGCCAGCCACCAGACGATGGTGATCTTGAAGTCGACGCCGCCGACGGTGATCGTCGAGGCGAAGACCTCCTTGGCGGAGGAGAAGCCCTCCATGTCGGCGATCGACTTGGTGGAGACGGTGCCGCTGATCAGCTTGGTGAAGCCGAGGTTCATGCCGGTCAGCATCAGGAACGTACCGAGCGTGATGATGAAGCTCGGCGGGTCCGTGCGGGTCAGCATCACGCCGTTGAACACGCCGACCGCGAGGGTCGCGATCAGCGAGACCAGGACGCCGACCCAGACGTTCGCGGTCATCTGGTAGCTGAACATCGACGAGATCAGCGCGGACGTCGTCACCATGACGCCGGCCGACAGGTCGAACTCGCCGCCGATCATGAGCAGCGCCACCGGCACCGCCATGATGCCGATCGTCGACGCCGCGTAGAGGACCGTGGACAGGCTGGTGGCCTGCACGAAGCTGTCCGCGACGATCGCGAAGAAGATGAACACGGCGACGGCGCCGACCACCGAGCCGAGCTCGGGCCTGCCGAGGAGCTTCTTCAGCGGCGACGTCTTCAGCAGACGCTCGTCGCTCTTGGTGCCCGGCGACGGCGCCGGGGCGGGTGCGGTCGCTGTCATCGCGTCCCTCGCTTCGCGTATTCCTCCAGCTCGGCGGCCTGGTCCTTGGTGATGATCTGGGGACCCGTGAGGACCGGCTTGCCGCCGCCGAGTACGTCGGCGTTGTACTTGTACAGCCACAGCAGGTCCACGGCCTCGTACCCCTGGAGGTAGGGCTGCTGGTCGACGGCGAAGCCGAGCGAGCCGGACTTCAGGCCCGCGGCGACCTTCTCGTTGAGGTCGAAGGTGTCGATCTCCGCCTTGCTGCCCGCGCCCTCCTTGGCCTTCACCGCGGCGTCCGCGAAGGGCGCGCCCAGCGTGACGACCGCGTCGACCGACTTGTCGGTCTGGAGCCTGGCCTCGATGGAGGACTGCACGTCGGGCATGTTGGTGCCCGTCACGTACAGGTTCTGCATCTTGCCCTCGAAGGTCTTCTTGGCGCCCTCGCAGCGCTGCTCGTGGCCGACGTTGCCCTGCTCGTGCAGGATGCAGAGCGCCTTCTTCCTGCCGCGCTTGTTGAGCTCCTCGCCGACGGCCTCGCCCGCGATCGTCTCGTCCTGGCCGATGTGGGTCAGCGCGCCGAACTCCTTGGACTCCGCGGAGCCGGAGTTCACGGTGATCACCGGGATACCGGCCTTCTTCGCGCGGGCCAGGGCGCCCTTCATCGCGTCGGGCTTGGCCAGCGTGACGATGATCCCGTCGACCTTCTTGTCGATGTAGGAGTCGACGAGCTGGGCCTGCTGCTGGGCCTCGTCGTCATGGGCGTACAGGAACTTGATGTTGTCCTTGACCGCGGCCTGCTTGGCGCCGTTCTGGACGATGTCCCAGAAGGTGTCGCCGTCGCCGGAGTGCGTGACCATGCCGAAGGTCCAGCGCGGCGTGTCCACCGCGGCTCTGCCTCCGGCGGCCGCCGCCTTGCGGGCGTCCTCCGCGCGCTTGCCTCCGGTGCTGCTGCATCCCACGAGGGAGGCCCCGAGCACCGCAACCAGCACGGCGCCCACCGCACGTACCCCTGTCTTCACCCTTGCCACGACGCCGTGCCCTTCTTGTTCTGCTCCTCGGTGCGGCCGGTCCGGATCCCCGGCCCCGGCCGCCCAAGTATCGACCACGCGGATCACGCATGTGTTCATCGGGTACCGCGGCGTGTGGTCATCGTGTTCCCCTGGCCGTGTACTCCGCCAGCTTCGGCACGTCCTTGGAGGTGACGATCGCGGGTCCGGTCAGGACGGGCTTGCCGCCGCCGATGACGTTCGCGTTGGTCTTGTAGAGCCACAGTTCGTCGACGGAGAGGTAGCCCTGGAGATAGGGCTGCTGGTCGACGGCGAAGCCGACCTCCTTCGCCTTGAGGCGCTTGACGACCTCGGCGTTGAGGTCGAACGTGTCGACCTCGGCCTTGCTGCCCGCGTCCTCCTTGGCCTTCACCGAGTACGCGGCGATCGGCGCGCCGAGCGCGACGACGGCGTCGATGTCCTTGGTGGCCTGGAGCTTCGCGCTGATGGAGGACTGGGATCCGGGCGCGTCGGTGCCCTGGACGTTCAGGTTCTCGACCGATCCGTCGAAGGTCTTCTTCACGCCCGCGCAGCGCTGTTCGAGCGAGACGTTGCCCTGCTCGTGGATGACGCAGAGGGCCTTCTTCCTGCCGCGCGAGTTCAGCTCCTCGCCGACCGCCTCGCCCGCCACCGACTCGTCCTGGCCGATGTGGCCGAGCGCCCCGAACCGCGCGGAGAACTCGCCGCCCGAGTTGATCGTGACGACCGGGATCCCCGCAGTCTCCGCCTTGGCGAGGACGGCCTTCATCGCCTCGGGCTTGGCCAGGGTCACGACGATCCCGTCGACCTTCTTGTCGACGAAGGACTGGACGAGCTCGGCCTGCCCCTTGGCCTCCTTGTCGTTGGCGTAGAGGAACTCGACGTTGTCCTTGCGGGCGGCCTGCTTGGCACCGCTCTGGACGATGTCCCAGAAGGTGTCGCCCTCGCCGGAGTGGGTGACCATCGCGATCTTGAGGCGGGGCGTGTTCACGCCCTTCCCTCCCCCGCCGCCGTCCCCCGACCTGTCCTCGTCGTCCTTGCCGCCGGAGCTGCTGCAGCCGACGGCGAGCGCGAGGACGGCTATGAGGGCTGCGGTCGTGCGGGCTGTACGCATGGGACCACCTCTTCTCCCGGCCGCCCGATTGCGGCTGGGGGAGTTCTAGCGGCGGGCGTGCGGCAGCGTCAATGAATTTGTCAGAACATTCTGACTATGGCCGTACGAGGAGCTGGAACTCGAAGGAGTAGCGCGAGGCCCGGTACACGTGCGAGCCGAACTCGACCGCGCGGCCCGTGTCGTCGAAGGTCGTGCGGCGCATGGTGAGCAGCGGGGCGCCCGCGCCCGGCTCGGCCAGCCGCTCGGCCTCCTCGGCGGTCGCGGCGCGGGCCCCCACGGACTGGCGCGCGCTGTGCAGGGTGAGGCCCGCCGCGCGCATCAGGCGGTAGAGCCCGGTGGCCTCCAAGCGCTCGGTGTCGAGGTCGAGGAGCCCGCCGGGGATGTGGTTGGACAGATACGCCATGGGCTCGCCGTGGGCGAGGCGCAGCCGCTCGATGAGATGCACCTCGTCCCCCTCGCCGACCCCGAGCGCCGCGGCGACCTCGGCGGACGCGGGCTCGACGGTGTTGCGCAGGACGCGGGTCTCGGGCCGCTGGCCCGCCGCCTCCAGGTCGTCGAAGAGGCTGCTCAGCTCCAGGGGGCGTTTGACCTGGCTGTGCACGACCTGGGTGCCGACGCCTCTGCGCCGCACCAGCAGGCCCTTGTCGACCAGGGACTGGATGGCCTGGCGGACGGTGGGCCGGGACAGGCCGAGCCGCCCCGCGAGCTCGATCTCGTTGCCGAGGAGGCTGCCGGGGGTCAGGGCGCCGCGTTCGATCGCCGCTTCCAGCTGCTGGGAGAGCTGGAAGTAGAGCGGGACCGGACTGCTGCGGTCCACACCGAGGCGCAGCGCGACGGTGGGGTCCTTGATCGGCTTGTCCTGGGCTGCTTTGGCGACTGGTTTGGACACGGGCCGAGCGTAGTCCCGGGAGAGGATGACGGGAAGTTCTGTTGTCAGGACAGTTCTGTTGTCAGGACAAAGCATTGACAGGAGCGGCGGGGCGTGGCGAGTGTGGGTCCATGCGCATCGGACTGATCGGAACGGGCCGGATCGGCACTTTTCACTCGATGACCCTTGGCCGTCATCCCGAGGTGACGTCCCTGGTCGTCGCCGACGCGGACGGCGCCAGGGCGACCGACCTCGCGGAACGGATCGGGGCGACGGCGGCCCCCTCCGTGGACCAGGTGTTCGCCCTCGGGGTGGACGCCGTGGTGATCACCGCGGCCACCTCCGCACACGCCGAGCTCATCGGCCGGGCGGCCCGCGCCGGGCTCCCGGTGTTCTGCGAGAAGCCGATCGCGCTCGACCTGCCGGGCACGCTGACCGCGCTCGCCGAGGTCGACGCCGCGGGCACCGTGCTGCAACTCGGTTTCCAGCGCCGCTTCGACGCGGGGTACGCGGCGGCGCGCGACGCGGTCCGCGCGGGCGCCCTCGGCCGACTGCACACGGTGCGGGCGATCACCTCGGACCCCGCCCCGCCCCCCGCCGCGTACCTGCCGCTCTCCGGCGGTCTGTACCGCGACTGCCTGGTGCACGACTTCGACGTGCTGCGCTGGGTGACGGGGCGCGAGGTCACCGAGGTGTACGCGACCGGTTCGGACGCGGGCCCCGCGATGTTCCGCGAGGCGGGCGACGTCGACACGGCGGCGGTCCTGCTCACCCTGGACGACGGCACGCTCTGCACGGCGACGGCGACCCGGTGCAACGGAGCGGGTTACGACGTGCGCATGGAACTGGCCGGTGAGCTCGACCAGTTGGCGGTCGGCCTGGACGACCGCACGCCGCTGACCTCCGCGGAACTCGCGGGCCCCGCCGCACCGGACAAGCCCTGGCCCGGCTTCCTCGAACGGTTCGCGCCCGCCTACGAGGCGGAGCTCGCCGCCTTCGTCGAGGTCGTACGGGGAGAGCGGGCGAACCCCTGCGACGGCCGCGAGGCGCTGCACGCGCTGCGGATCGCGGAGGCGTGCGAGCAGTCGCGGCGCGAGCGCAGGCCGGTGCGGATGGCGGAGATCCCCGGTCCCGTCCGGCCTGCCTGACCCACCCGCCGCGCCGCTCACGCCGTGGAGAGCACGGTCCCCTGGGCGATCGCGCACAGGACCTCGGCGCCCTCGGCACCTTCCGCCGGGGCCGCGCCGCTCACCGTGAGCAACTCGCAGCGCACCACCGCCTGCCGCCGTCCCGAGTGCGCGACGGTGGCGCGGGCGATCAACTTGGCGCCGGTCGCCGGGCGTACGTACTGAATGGAGAACCCGGTGGTCAGCACGGCGGGCCCGAGCGTCGTGCCCGCGGCGAAGGTGATGCTGTTGTCCGCCGCGTACGCGAGGACTCCGCCGTGCAGGAAGCCGTTCTGCTGGTGGAGTTCCTCGCGGATGTCGATCTCCAGCGTGGCCGCGCCGTCGCCGAAGCGCGTGATGCGCGTGCGCAGGAGACGGCTGAACGGCTGGGCGTGCAGGACCTTCTGGGCCATCGCGAAATCGATCGGCTCGACCGGCAGGGGCTCGGCCGGCACGGGCTCGCTCGGCTGGGACTCAGTCATGAAGGGACTTCTATCACCTCAGCGCGGCTCGTCGAGCAGTCCCGCGTCATGCGCCAACAGCGCGATCTGCACCCGGTTGTTGAGGTCGAGCTTGGTCAGGATGCGGGACACGTGCGCCTTGACGGTGGCCACGCTCAGGAAGAGTTCCGCCGCGATGTCCGCGTTGGATCCTCCTCTGCCGATCGCGACGGCGACCTCCCTCTCGCGCTCGGCCAGCGTGCCGAGCCGCTCCACCGCGCGCCGCCTGCGGTCCGTCTGCGGGTCCACGCCGGTGACCTGCGTGATCAACTGCTGGGTCACGGTGGGCGAGAGCACCGGTTCGCCCGCGGCCACCGCGCGTACCGCCGCGACGATCTCGGCGGGTGCCGTGTCCTTGAGGACGAAGCCCGCGGCGCCCGCCCGCAGCGCGCGCAGGACCTGTTCGTCGGCGTGGAAGGTGGTGAGGACGATGACTTCGGGGGCGTCGGGCCGCTTGCGCAGTGCCTCCGTGGCGGCGAGGCCGTCCATCGTGGGCATGCGGATGTCCATCAGGACGACGTGGGGGCGGAGTTCACCGACCAGCGGGGCGACCTCCGTACCGTCGCCCGCCTCACCCACGATCTCGATGTCGTCCGCGCCGCCGAGCATGAAGCAGAGACCGGCGCGGACCAGGGGGTCGTCGTCGACGAGGAGCAGCCTGATGGTGTTCATGGGGCCCACGGTAGCCAGGCCTCCAGGTGGAAGCCGCCCTCGGGCGGCACGCCGTGCCCGAGCCTGCCGCCCGCGAGCGAGGCGCGCTCGGTGAGGCCGATCAGGCCCTGCCCCGAGCCCGGCACCTTCGGTACGTCGCCGACGGGTGCGGGGTTGCGCACGGAGAGCGTCAGACCCTCGCCGGGGGCGCCCGACACGACGACGGTCACCTCGGTTCCCGGGGCGTGCTTGCGGGCGTTGGTCAGCGCCTCCTGCGCGATGCGGTACGCGGTGCGGCCGACGGCCGCGGGCACGGCCGCCGGGTCGGCGACGTGGTTGTCCAGGACGACCTTCATGCCCGCCGCGCGGGACTCGGCGACCAGGGTGTCCAGGGCCGTGAGCGTGGGCTGCGGGCGGCCCGACGCGTCCGCGTCGCCGCCGCGCAGGACGCCGATCACCTGGCGCAGGTCCTGGAGCGCCTCGTGGGAGCTCTCGCGGATGACGCCCGCGGCGCGGACGATCTCCGCGCGGGGCGCGTCGGGGCGGAACTCCAGGGCGCCCGCGTGCACGCTGAGCAGCGTCAGCCGGTGCGCGAGGACGTCGTGCATCTCGCGGGCGATGGCCTCGCGGGCCAGGCGCTGGGCCTGTTCGGCGCGGAGCGCGGCCTCGTTCTCCGCGCGTACGGCGCGGTCGCGCAGGCTGAGCAGCAGTTGGCGGCGGGAGCGTACGAACATGCCCCAGCCGAGGACCGCCGTGGTCAGCAGGACGCCGAAGGCGATGGAGATCCCGTACGGCATCTCCGAGTCGGGCCGCAGCCAGTAGGTGAGGGGCACCGCCGCGGCCGAGATCCCGCCGATCCAGGCGACGTACCGGAAGGGCCGGTGCACCGCGAGGGTGAAGAGGGCGATGACCGCGGCACCGCCCGCCGTGTCGGAGGCCACCGACACCGGCACCATCGCGATGGCGAGACCCACGGGCCAGCGCCGGCGCAGCCAGACCGCGGCGCAGGCGAGTGCGCCGATCACCTGGTCGAGTTCGGCGTAGCCCGCGGAGACGTGCGGATTGTCGCCGACCGCGTCGGCGCCGATCATGCCGATCAGGACGGCCGTGAGGAAGCAGGCGAAGTCGACGAGCCAGTCGCGCACGGTCCGCCGGGTGCCGCGGCGCCGCGCGTGGTCGGGGTCGAGTTCGCTCGCGACGGCGGACGGCAGCGCCCACGGCCTTCTGGCCAGGGGCTGGGGGGTGGGCTCTGTGCCGCTCATGGTCGACAAATCTACGCACTGCCCGGGGCCCGGGGCATCCCGCACGCGTGATCGTCTACGAAAGTCGCGCAGGTCCGCGACTTTCGGACCCGCGCCGTAAGGGGATCCTCGCCCGGCGACGGATGTGCGTGGGGAAGCGCCGGGGCGAGGATCCCGGTATGAGACAGGTACTTGAGGTCCTCGGCGTGCTGCTGCTGATCCAGGGGGCGGCCGGACTGATCCACGAGCTCACCGGCGCCCTGGACGGCTGGGGCGTCGTGCAGCGTCTCGGCTTCCTCGACGGGTACGAGATCTACGCGAGCGTCACCCTGCTCGTCCTGGCCCTCGCGCTGTTCGCCGCGGTGGAGAGCCGCGGGTCACGCTGACAGAGCGCCCCGGACCGTACGACGACGGACTCAGCAGCCGTGATCCACCAGGTCGAAGGACGCGTAGTGGTCGGCGGTGTAGTAGTCCTCCTGGCTCTTGTCGCCGGTCACGATGCGCCGGGCGCCGCGGTCGTCCGAGCCGGGCGTGATGACGGTGTACTCGTGGTAGTAGCCGGAACTCTGCTGGGGCAGCTCGCCCTCACGGTTCTGGAAGACGGTGCCGTCCTGCGGGAACGGGTAGGGGCCGCCCTTGTCGATCAGGTCCAGGGTGTCGTGCGCCTGGGAGGGCAGGGCGGAGTAGCAGATCTCGCCGACCGCGGTGACGGAGTACGAGACGGGGGCGGCGGGCGCCGCGCTCGCGGTGGCCGCGACGGGGCCGCCGATGAGCAGGGCGGCGGCGAGGGCAGTGACGCTGACGATTCGTGGGGGGATTCGCATGGGTCCAGTGTGACGCGCGTAGAGGTTGGCGTGTCAACGTCAAGTGCGGTGAATTTTCCGGGAGTTACCGGTTGTTAACCGAGCACAATCCGCTCTTCGCCGTCACTTCTTCCGCGCATCGGCACATCACCGCGCCCGGCGTCCCAGCCCTGTTCCCACCAGCACCAGCGCCCCGCCCAACAGCCCGAGCCCGCCGAGCCGTTCGCCACCGATCACGATGCCCGTGGCCGCCGCCCACAAAGGCTCCGTGCCGAGCAGCAGGCTCACCCGCGACGGCGAGGTCCTGCGCACCGCCCACATCTGGACGAAGAAGGCGACGAGCGTGCAGAAGACGGCGAGGAAGAGCAGGCCCGCCCACTCCCGCGCGCCGAAGCCCGCGGCGACGGACCACGGAGCGTCCCCCGCGCCCGCGGCCGCGAGCAGCGCGAACACCAGGAGGGCGCCGCCCAGTTGGACCGTGGTGAGGGAGAGCGAGTCGGCGTCGCGCACCGCCTTGACGCGCGCCATCGCGAGGACGTGCGCGGTGCGGGCGAGAGCGGCGAACAGGATGAGCAGATCGCCGACCGACGGGCTGGTGAAGCCGCCGCTCTGGGTCAGCAGGACCACGCCGAGCACGGAGAGCCCGGCGGCGGCGAGGAACACGCGCGGCGGCCGTGTCCGTCGCGCCGCCGCCTCGGCGAGCGGTGTGAAGACCATGGTGAGGCTGATGATCAGGCCCGCGTTGGTCGCCGATGTGTGCACGACGCCGTAGGTCTCCAGGAGGAAGATCCCGGCGAGGATCAGGCCGAGGAGCCCGGCCCCGCGCCACTGCGCGGCCCCGAGGCCCCGCAGGGAGCGCCACCCGACCACCACCAGGGCGGGCAGCACCACCGCGAACCGCAGGACGAGCACGGCGACGACCGTGTGCGCCGTGGTGATGCCCTTGGCGGCGAGGTAGCTGGCACCCCACACCACGGCCACGAGCAGCACGGGCAGGTCGGTCAGCCAGGCACGGCGCGGGGCGAGGGCGGCGGGGGCGGCGAGGGTCGACACGGGGCGCGGTCTCCAACGGGTGCGGCAGCGGCCGACGGGTGCGGCAACGGCTGCGGCGGTGTGGAGACTTCGGCGGCTCGCACGCGGAGCGCACACCGTATCCGTCGAAGATCGCGCCGGGAAGGGCTCGCGCGGTCAGAAGCTCCCGTACTCCGGGCGGCCCGCGCGCTCGTACGTGCTGATGACCACGCCCTTGGACGTCGTGCGCGACCCGGCGAGCCGGAACGCCGTGGGCAGGCCGCCCTCCTCGAAGAGCCGCTTGCCCGTGCCGAGGACGACGGGGAACGTCAGCAGGTGCAGCGTGTCGATCAGGTCGTGCGCCATGAGCGAGCGCGCCAGGCCCGCGCTGCCGTGCGTCTGGAGCTCGCGCCCCGGCTGCTCCTTGAGCGCGGTGACGTCCTTGACCAGGTCGTCGCGGCCGATGATCCGCGTGCCCTGCCAGTCGGCGGCGGTCAGGGTGGTGCTCGCGACGTACTTCGGCAGGGAGTTGAGGCGCGAGGCCACCGGGTCGGTGGGGTCGGTCATCTTGGGCCAGTACCCGGCGAAGATCTCGTAGGTGCCCCTGCCGAGCAGGAAGGCGTCGGCCCGGTCGAAGACCTCGGTGATGAAGGCGCCGAAGTCGTCGTCGCCGTAGGGCGCCGACCAGCCGCCGTGCTCGAAGCCGCCGTCGCGGTCCTCCTCCGGGCCGCCCGGGGCCTGGATGACGCCGTCCAGGGTGAGGAACTGGGTGAAGGTGAGCTTCATGGTGCGTGCCTTCTCTCGGGTGGGTGCCGTGTCGGACAGGTGCCGTGTCCTTCACTACTGAGACCCGTCGGCGGCGCGGAAGTCATCGCCGCCGAGCCGCCGAGAACCGCGTCCGTTTACCGCCAGCCGCGGCCCGCACGAACGCCTTTCATTGAACCCGTAAGCACTTACGGCGCAAGCAGCCGGATACCGACACGGACACATAGAAGAGGTACGAAAAGACATGTCTCCTCTCAGCAGCCCGAGCAGCCTCAGCGGCAAGAAGGCCCTGGTCACCGGCGGCAGCCGCGGCATGGGCGCGGCGATCGCGCTGCGCCTGGCACAGGCGGGCGCGGACGTGGCGATCACCTACGTCCGGAACGAGACCGCGGCCCAGGAGGTCGTCGCCAAGATCGAGTCGACGGGACAGCGCGGTTTCGCCGTCAAGGCCGACGCGGCGGACGCCGGGGACGCCGCGGGCGCCGTGGAGCGTGCCGCCGACGACCTGGGCGGCCTGGACATCCTGGTGAACAACGCGGGCATCGGGGTCCTCGGCCCGATCGGCGACCTGACGCTCGCCGACGTCGACCGGGTCATCGCCGTCAACGTGCGCGGGGTCTTCCTGGCGTCGCAGGCGGCGGCCGGACGGCTCGCGGACGGCGGCCGGATCATCACCGTCGGCAGCTGCATGGCCCAGCGGGTACCGGGCCCCGGCGGCACCCTGTACGCGACGAGCAAGGCCGCGCTGATCGGTCTGAACAAGGCGCTCGCACGGGAGTTGGGCGGGCGCGGCATCACCGCGAACCTGGTCCAGCCGGGCCCCGTCGACACCGACATGAACCCGGCGGACGGCCCGTTCGCGGACGCGCAGAGCGCCATGACCGCGCTCGGCCGCTTCGGCACCGCCGACGAGGTCGCGTCGCTGGTCGGCTATCTCGCCGGGGAGGACGCCGCGTACGTCACGGGCACCGAGCTCTCGATCGACGGCGGTCACGCGGCCTGACCCGTAAAGGAGTTGGGTGCGGGGCGCACCGGGGCTTTCCACCCGGTGCGCCCCACGTTCAGCGGGGGCGGATCAGCCGCCCAGCTCCTGGTGACGGGCGGCCAGCTTGGCCGCGCCGCCCTCGGTCAGCGAACCGAACAGGCGCAGCCGGGAGATGCCGCCGTCGGGGAAGATGTCGACGCGGACGTGCGTGCCGACCACCGGCGCGTCGAGCACGAAGCGGTGGTTGGTGTCGGGCTGCAGGCGGGTGCGCGGCAGCGCCTCCACCCACTCGCCGCTCTCGCCGTCACGTACGGAGAGGGAGGCCCAACCGGCCGAATTGCCCTTCAGGTACGCGGTGTCGATCTCGACGGCGCGGATCTCGGACTGCTGGACGAGCCGGTAGCGGATCCAGTCGTTGCCGTTGTCGCGGCGCCGGCGCGTCTCCCAGCCGTCGTCCATCTTGCGGGAGCGGCCCGGCTGGATGGTGTTGGTGGCCGGGGAGTAGAAGCGATCGGACGCGTCCTCGACCTGGCCGCCGTTCTCCAGGGCGACCACGTCGAAGGTGCCGAGCGCGGCGAGCCACTTGGGGTCGGCGGCGACCTCGCCGTAGACCCGGAGGCGGGCGATGCCGCCGTCGGGGTGCTGGTTGACGCGCAGGTGCGTGAAGCGCTGCTCGACGTCGACGGCGAAGCCGTTGGCGGCGTGCCCGCCGACGGTCGTGCGCGGTACGAGGGTCGTCCACTTCACGTCGTCGCCGAGGAGCTCGTCGGGAGTGGGCGAACCCTCGACGCTCGTGCCCTCCACGGACACGGCCTGCGGGTAGTTGCCGCGGAAGTGGGCGGTGTCGATGACGATGCCGCGCACGACGCCCGGGGCGCCGAGGCGGACGAGCGCCCAGTCGTGGTCGTCGGCGGTGGGCCACGGGTGCTCACCGGACACACCACGCCGACGGCGGGTCTCCCAGCCGTCCATGACCTTGCCCTTGTGCCCGAAGTGCTCCGGGTCGAAGACGGCGTCGTGCGGCAGGAGCAGGTTCTCGCGCATCGCGAAGAACTCGTCGTTGGCGGCGATCACACCGGCGCCGAGCTGCCGGTCGGCGAGGTTGGCGTACTGGGTGAAGGGGAAGTCGGCCGTGCGGTAGTCGGCAAAGGGCTCGCCGCCGCCGTAGGGGCTCGCGTCGCCGGTGAAAGAAGGTATCGCCGTCACTTTTTAGCTGTTCCTTTCCAGAAGTCGGCCTGCGGGTTCGCTGAACTCGCCGCCGTGCAGGATGCGTTCGCCGCGCAGCCAGGTGGACTTCACGACGCCGCTGAGGGTCTTGCCCGCGTACGCCGTGACTCGGTTCCGGTGCTGGAGCTCCGCGGGATCCACGGTGAAGGTCTCGTCGGGCGCGAGGACCGCGAAGTCGGCGTCGCGGCCGGCCTCGATGGCGCCCTTCTGGTCGAGTCCGACCAGTTGTGCGGTGCGGGTGGACATCCACCGCACCACGTCCTCGAGCCCGTACCCCCGCTTACGGGCCTCGGTCCAGACGGCGGGCAGGCTCAGCTGGAGCCCGGAGATGCCGCCCCAGGCGGTCGCGAAGTCGTCGGTCTTCAGATCGGCGGTCGACGGCGAGTGGTCGGTCACGACGCAGTCGATGGTCCCGTCGGCCAGCGCCTCCCACAGCAGGTCCTGGTTGCCCGCCTCCCTGATGGGCGGGCAACACTTGAACTCGCTGGCCCCGTCGGGGACTTCCTCGGCGGTGAGCGTCAGATAGTGCGGACAGGTCTCCACCGTCAGCTTCACGCCCTCGCGCTTGGCGGCGGCGACCAGCGGCAGCGCGTCGGACGACGACAGGTGCAGGACGTGCACGCGGGCGCCGAGCCGCTTGGCGACGGCGATGAGGCCCTCGATCGCCGTGTCCTCGGAGATGCGGGGACGGGTCTGGAGGTAGTCGTCGTACTTGGGGCCGCTCTTGCTCGGCGCCGCCTCCAGCTCGTGCGGATCCTCGGCGTGCACGATGAGCAGCCCGCCGAACCCGGTGATCTCGGCCATGGAGGCGGTGAGCTGTTCCTGGTTGAGCTCGGGGAACTCATCGACGCCCGAGGGCGACAGGAAACACTTGAACCCGTACACGCCCGCGTCGTGCAGCGGCTTCAGATCCTGCACGTTGTCGGGCAGCGCACCGCCCCAGAACCCCACGTCGATGTGGGCCTTGCTCCTGGCGACGTCCTGCTTGGTCCGCAGGTTGTCGACGGTCGTGGTCGGCGGCAGGGAGTTGAGCGGCATGTCGACGAGGGTCGTGATGCCACCGGCGGCCGCGGCCCGGGTGGCGGTCCAGAAGCCCTCCCACTCCGTACGGCCGGGGTCGTTCACGTGGACGTGCGTGTCGACGAGGCCGGGCAGCAGGACGTCGTCGCCGAAGTCCTCCAGGCGGGCGCCGTCCGGCACCTCGGCGTCGTGCGCGCCGACGGCGACGATCTTCCCACCGGCAACGGTGACCGATGCGGCCCGCGTACCCTCCGGCGTGATGACGCGAGTCGAGCGAAGAACCAGCTCAGCGGCCACGTCCTGTTCCGACACCCGTGTCCCCTCTCTTCTGTTCCGCTTCACAGACCTTGTGTTTCCGCTTAACGGAATTCAACGTTCTGTTGAAGGAGTTTTCACGCTCGGCCGCGAGACGTCAAGGGTTCTTTTCTCTCCCTCGACGCACTGGACGTTTCCACAACGTGGAATTAGAATTCCGCTTGCCAGAACGTAGGTACGCACAACCGGACCGTCGAGGGAGCACGGGACATCCCAGCGAAGACGCGGACAAAGGGCCCCCTGAGCCCCTCTGACCGGCGGTGACGCCGTGACGCGCAAGAACCCTTCAGAAGAACCGCCCGGTAGGCTGCTTCCTTGCCCGCCAGCACCGAAAGGAACGCGCCGTGCCGACGTCCAGCGCCAGCGACGCATCTGCTGAAGTCGCCGCCACCAAATCCCCCGCCGCGAGCGGTGGGGTCCAGTCCCTCGAGCGCGCCTTCGACCTCCTCGAGCGGATGGCGGACGCCGGGGGCGAGGTCGGCCTCAGCGAGCTCTCCGCCAGCAGCGGTCTTCCGCTCCCCACGATCCACCGCCTCATGCGCACGCTCGTCGCCTGCGGTTACGTACGTCAGCAGGCCAACCGCCGCTATTCGCTGGGCCCACGCCTGATCCGCCTCGGCGAATCGGCGTCCCGGCTGCTCGGCACGTGGGCCCGGCCCTACCTCGCCCGGCTGGTCGAGGAGACCGGCGAGACGGCGAACATGGCGCTGCTCGACGGCGACGAGATCGTGTACGTCGCGCAGGTGCCGTCCAAGCACTCCATGCGGATGTTCACCGAGGTCGGCCGTCGGGTGCTGCCGCACTCCACGGGCGTGGGCAAGGCGCTCCTCGCCCACACGCCGCCGGAGGAGGTCCGGGCGCTGCTCGCCCGCACCGGGATGCCCGCGGCCACGGAGAAGACGATCACCACGCCGGAAGGGTTCCTCGACGCGCTCGAGGAGGTACGGCGCACGGGGTACGCCGTCGACGACAACGAGCAGGAGATCGGGGTGCGGTGCCTGGCGGTGCCGGTGCCCAACTCCCCCACGGCGGCAGCGATCTCCATCTCCGGTCCGGCCGGTCGCGTCACGGAGTCCGCCACGGACAAGATCGTTCCGGTTCTGCAAGAGGTGGCGGTGGAACTCTCAGCGGCGCTGGCGAGCGCGACGCCTTCCTCCTAACGGCTCCGTCTGCGCCGGGGTGCAGGGGTAGGTGGCGTCTTCCCCACGTCCGGCGCGACGGCACACGGGGGTTTTGCGCAGTTCCCCGCGCCCCTTGAGGGGCGTCGCCGTTCGTGTTCGGCTGCGGGGGTGGCTACTGCCCGTCTGTGGGGCGGGGCCGCGGCGGTATGTCCGTCCTCGCCGTCCCAGATGGCCGCCACACTCCGGGCACCTCGGAACGTGGCCACATGTGCTCCGGGCGGACATACCGCCACGTCCCCTCCGGTCGAACGGCGACCGCGGGCCGGTGGGGGCCGGGAACCCCCGCCGGGGGGCGGTCGCGAGCGCGCGCGAGGGGACGTGGGGGTATGTGCGCACGGAGCACATAAGTGACCGAGGCAAGGAAGCAAGTCCGGTAGCGGTCATCTGGGACGGCGAGTACGCACATACCCCCGCGGCCCCGCCCCCACGACGAACCCAAGGCGCAAGACCCGCACCCACCGAGCCCCGCGACCCCGCCCCAGGGAACGCGCACGGCGCAGACCCGGGAACGCCTACCGCGCCCCCGTCAGCGACAACCTGCCGTCCACCATCTCCACCACCCGATCCGCCACCCCAAGCCGCGCCCGATCATGCGTGACCAGCACCGTCGCCGTCCCCCGCTCCCGCGTCAGCTCCGCCAGCAGGTCCATCACCACGGCCCCCCGCTCATGGTCCAACGCACTCGTCGGCTCATCCACCAACAGCACCGCGGGCTCGTTCATCAGCGCCCGCGCGATCCCCACCCGCTGCCGCTGCCCACCCGACAACTGATGCGGACGCCGCCCCGCCTCCCCCGCGAGCCCCACCGCCGACAGCAGCTCCCGCGCCCGCTCCGGTGCCCCGCGCCGCGCCCCCGCCACCCGTGCCATGAGCTCCAACTGCTCCAGCGCGGTCAACGAGGCCAGCAGGTTCGGCTGTTGGAAGACGATGCCCAGGCGCGTCCGGCGCAGCTCCGCCTTCTCGGACGGGCTCAACGAACCCGTCTCGACGCCGTCGACCACGACCCGCCCCCGCTCCGGTGTGACGAGCGTCGCGGCCACGGCGAGGAGGCTGGACTTGCCCGACCCGGAAGGGCCGACGACAGCCGTCATCGTCCCGGCGGGGACATCGAGCCCCACGCCGTCCAGCGCGGTCAGCCGCCCACCCCCGTCCGGATAGGTCAACGTCACGCCTTCGACGACCAACGAGGACACGGGCATACCCATCGAACGACTCACCGCGCACTTCCCAACGCAACCAACGGATCCACGGCGGTGATCCGCCGCACGGACAGACCGGCCCCGAGCACCCCGAGCACCACCATCACCCCGGCGGGCCACAGCACGGTCGACACCTCGAGGACGAACGGAACGTCGCCCCCACCGATGAGCCACCCCACCCCCACGGCGATCGCGGTCCCGATGCCCGCACCGGCGACGAGCATCACCACGGCCTGCCCGAGCGCGTCCCGCAGGAGGTAGGGCGTGGAGGCCCCGAGCGCCTTCAGGACGGCGATGTCCCCGGCGCGCTGAATGGTCCACACGGTGAAGAACGCCCCTATGACCAGCGCGGAGATGACGAACAGGAACCCCCGCATCAGCTGGAGGGACCCGTTCTCGGCCTGGTAGGAACCGATCGCGCTCAACGCCCCGTCCAGGGACTTGGTCTCGGTCCCTGCCGCCTTGTCGCCCGCGGCCAGGTCCACCCCGTCGCCACCGGTCCGCAACGCGATAACGGTGGCCTGTTCGTCGACGGACGTACCGCGGTGTCCGATTCCCTGCCAGTCGTCAAGGGTGATCCACACGACGGGCGTATGGCTGTACGAGGCATCGGAGGCGATCCGCGCGACGCGTTCGCGCGGACCGCCGGTGCCCAGGCGGACCCGGTCGCCGACGCCCACGCCGAGATCGTCGGCGGCCTGCTCGGAGAGCACCGCCTCGCCCGGCGCGATGCCGTCGGGCGCGATCCCGGAGTCCGGCTCGACGCCGAAGGCGGAGACCGCGCCGGACCGGTCGCCCGCGGTGGCGCTGAGCGTGCTGATCCCGATGGGCCGCGCGGAGGTCACCCCGGGGCGCTCCGCCCACTTCTCCCAGGCGCTCTGGCGTACGAGCGAGTTGGTGAAGGAGACGGACTGGCCGTCGGGGGGCGCGGCGAAGGCCAGCTGGTCGGCGGGCAGCCCGGTGATCGCCGAGGTGTTCTCCTTGGCGAGCCCGGCGGTCAGCCCGGACAGCAGGCCGACGAGCAGGGTGATCAATACGACGACGGCCCCCATGAGGGCGAACCGCCCCTTGGCGAACCGCAGGTCTCTCCATGCGACGAACATGCCCCCACCCTGCGGCCACGCCCACCCTCCGGGCATCGCGCCACAGCACGCTTCACCCGAATCGAAGGAGGGAGCCGTCTTTCGAACTTTCGGTTGACGGCGCGGCGGGGGCCACCCCGTACGGTGAAGGGGGCACAGCCCTCCGGGACGGCCACAGCCCGCCGGTCCCCCTCTTACGCTGGAAGAACCATGCCGCGCCCCCAAGAGACCGCACCCCCGCTCCCCGTGCCCCTCGCCCTCCGCCTCTGCCTCCACGCCCTGCTCGCGGGACTCCTGTCCCTGGCCGCGGTCAAGGCACTGACGGGCGCGAACGACACGGGCGGCGGGGCCGGGCTCGCCCACCATCCCGCCGCGATCGTCGCGGCCGCGCTCCTCATGGGCGCCGTCTACACGGCAGGCGCCCTGAACCCCCGGGTCCCCCGCGCACGCCGCGCCGCGGTCCTCTGGCTGACGGCGCTCGCGGCGAGCTGGCTGGTGCTGCTCGCGCTCTCGCCCGACGGGCTCTGGGCGGCGTTCCCGCTGTACTTCCTCCAGCTCCACCTGCTCCCGCTCCGCTGGGCGCTCCCCGCGGTGCTCGGTACGGCCGCCGCGGCGATCGCGAGCTTCCTCGTGCACAGCGCGCAGGTCACTCCGGGCAGCTTCATAGGGCCGCTGCTCGGCGCGGCGGTGGCCGTGGTCACGGTCCTCGGGTACCAGGCGCTGTACCGCGAGAGCGAGCACCGCCGCGAGCTGATCGACGAGCTGGTGGCGACCCGCGCCGAGCTCGCCGCCGCCGAGCGCACGGCGGGCACGCTCGCCGAGCGCGAGCGGCTCGCGCGCGAGATCCACGACACGCTCGCGCAGGGCCTCTCCTCGATCCAGCTCCTGCTGCGGGCGGCCCAGCGCGGACTTCCCGCGGGCTCGCCCGCCGCCCCGCACATCGAGCGGGCGCGCGCCGCGGCGCAGGACAACCTCGCCGAGGCGCGGCGCTTCGTCCGCGCCCTGACGCCGCCCGATCTGGAGCACGGCTCGCTGGCCGGGGCGCTGGAGCGGCTGAGCACGTCGAGTCCGGGCCCTCGGGTCCGCTTCTCCGTCAGCGGCACGCCGACAGAACTCCCCACTCCGTACGAAGTGGCGCTGCTGCGCATCGCACAGTCCGCGCTCGCGAACACGGTGCGGCACGCGGCGGCGGACCGCGCGGAGATCACGCTGACGTTCATGGACGCGTCCGTCACGCTCGACGTGGTGGACGACGGCCGCGGTTTCGACCCGGTGAGGGAGCCGCGCGCCGACGCGCCGCGGGACGGGGGCGAGGGCGGCTTCGGGCTCCCCGCGATGCGCTCGCGCGCGGAGTCGCTCGGCGGCACGTTCACCGTCGAGTCCGGTCCTGGCCAGGGCACGGCGGTGGCGATCTCGCTGCCGATGCCCGCGCGTACCCGGGAGGCGGCCGCGTGAGCCCGGACACGGCCAGGACCGTGCGCCTCCTCCTCGCCGACGACCACCCCGTCGTACGGGCCGGTCTGCGCGCCGTGCTCGACGCCGAGCCGGACTTCGAGATCGTCGCGGAGGCGGCGACGGCGGAGGCCGCGGTGGAGCGGGCCGCGGGCGGCGGGATCGACGTGGTGCTGATGGATCTGCAGTTCGGCGCCGGGATGCACGGCTCGGCGGCGACGGCCGAGATCACCGCGTGCGCGGGGGCGCCGCGGGTGCTCGTGCTCACGACGTACGACACGGACGCGGACATCCTCGCGGCGGTGGAGGCGGGGGCCGCGGGCTATCTCCTCAAGGACGCGCCGCCGGAGGAACTCGCCGCGGCGGTCCGCACCGCCGCGTCGGGCCGCTCGGCCCTCGCGCCCGCGATCGCGCACCGCCTCATGGACCGGATGCGGGCGCCCGGGGAGGCGCTCAGCCGCCGGGAACTGGAGGTACTCCGCCTGGTGCGGGACGGTCTCTCCAACCAGCGGATCAGCAAGGAACTGTTCCTGAGCCAGGCCACGGTGAAGTCCCATCTGGTGCACATCTACGCGAAGCTCGGCGTGGACTCCCGCACGGCGGCGGTCGCTGCGGCGACCTCACGCGGCCTGATCAGACGCGACACCTGACGCACCGACCCCCACACGGCCAAGCCTCCCCGCCCCTCCCTCCACCGAGCCGCACCTCCCCGGCGAGTCCGGCTCATCCGGCTGGTCCGGCTCATCCGGCTGGTCCGGCACGGGTGCACGGGTGCACGGGTGCACGGGTGCACGGGTGCACGGGTGCACGGGTGCACGGGTGCACGGGTGCACGGGTGCACGGGTGCACGGGTGCACGGGTGCACGGGTGCACGGGTGCACGGGTGCACGGGTGCACGGGTGCACGGGTGCACGGGTGCACGGGTGCACGGGTGCACGGGTGCACGGGTGCCCCGCGCGGTCCTGTCGGACGGCACGGGGCACCCTCTCCACCGCACCGCGCCACCCGGCCGCACCACCGAGCCGCACCACACCGCCCCACGCCCCGGGCAGCCCCGCCCAACCCGACCACCCACATCGCGTCGCCGCGCCGCCCGACCACCGCGCCGCATCGGACCGCCGCCCTGCGCGCCCCCGCACCGCACCACCGCCCTGCCCGACCACCGCCCCGGGCAGCCCAGCCCCCCACCCGACCACCCCACCACCGAGCCGCCCCACACCGCCCCACCCAGCCGCTCTCCCCCTCCCCTCAGCGCCCCACCCAACCGAACTCTCCCTCCCCCTCAGCGCCCCACCAACGCAAAGTCCTCCGCCATAACCCTCCGCAGCGCCCTGCGCAGCCCCTTCGGTACGGCAGGTGCCGGGACCGTGAGGACGGGGCAGCCCGCGTGCGTCCTGACGTAGCGGTGGATCCTGGTGCCGCGCCCGCCTCCGTGTCGGCGTCCGCGACCGCGTCGCGTGCCGATCACGATGAGGTCCTCCGCGCGCCCCGCGACCTCGCACAGGGCCCGCCCCGGCCGGTCCCTGACCACCAGCCGCCGCACCGTCCCGATCCCCGACGGCTCGCCGCCGAAGACCTGGTCGAAGGCGCGGTCGAGTCGCGCCCGTGCCTCGGCCTGCCAGTGCAGGGCCCATTCCCGGTCGGGGTGGCGCAGATACAGCGCCTCGCCCTCCGGCGGCTCCCAGGCGGCGACCGCGAGCAGTCCGAGGCCGCCGCGCCGTGCCTCCACGGCGGCCGCCCGCAGCGCGGCGAGGCTCGCGAGGGAGCCGCTCACGCCCACGATCACCCGCCCGCCACCCGCGCCATCGCCACCGCCCGACCGCTCCACTCCGCTCTCCATCCACCCCATCGGTTCCACCGGTGTCCTTTCCCAGATCTCAGATCCCAGATCCCAGGCCAAAAGGCCGACTCACGCCGCCCGAGAAGGAGTCTGTAGGCTCATTGGCCTGGAAGGCAGGGCCAATACGAGGGAGTTGGCATGGCAGAGGCATCGGTGGTCCACGCCGTGGACAGGCGGCTCGGCAGTCGGCAGTTCGCCGCGCTGCTGCACGGCACGTCCGGCGAGCACCCCGGTTACCGCGCGCTCGCCCACGGCGTCCGCACCCTCCTGCTCGACGGCCGCGTCCCGCTGCACACCCGGCTGCCCGCCGAGCGGGAGCTGGCCACGGCACTCGGGGTCAGCCGGGCCACGGTCACGGCGGCGTACGACGTGCTGCGCGAGGGCGGCTACGTACGCAGCCGGCGCGGGGCGGGCACCTGGACCGAGCTGCCCGAGGGACAGCGACCGGCCAGCGTGGCGGCCTTCCCGGCGGGTGACGGCGTGCTCGACCTCGCGGTGGCCGCGCCCGGCGCCCCGGAGCCCGAGCTCACCGCGGCCCTCGGCGCGGCGGCCACGATGCTGGCCGAGCACGTGCCGACGCCGGGCTACCACCCGTACGGGATCCCGGAGTTGAGGGCGGCCGTCGCGGAGCGTTTCACGCGGCGCGGGCTGCCGACGCTGCCCGATCAGATCCTGATCACCACGGGCGCCCAGCACGCGCTGTCGCTGACGCTGGCCCTGCTGGGCAGGCAGGGCGACCGAGTGCTCGTGGAGAACCCGTCGTACCCGAACGCCCTCGACGCGATCCGCGGGGCGGGCCTGCGCGCGGTGCCCGTGCCGGTCACGGAGGACGGCTGGGACAGCGGTCTCGTCGAGTCGTCGCTGCGGCAGGCGGCGCCGCGCATCGCCTATCTCGTACCGGACTTCCAGAACCCGACCGGCTGTCTGATGCCGCGCGAGCAGCGCGTGCGCGTCCTGGAGACGGCTCGCGCCACGGGCACCTGGCTGCTGATCGACGAGACCATCGCGGACATCGCGCTCGACGTGCCGCCGCCGGCGCCGTTCGCCTCGCTCGCGCCGCACAGCACGGCCGAACAGGTCGTCACCGTCGGGTCGTTGAGCAAGACGCACTGGGGCGGGCTGCGGATCGGCTGGGTGCGGGCGGGGTCGCGGCTGATCACCGAGCTGGCGATGAAGCGGGTGCCGAGCGACATGGCGACGCCCGTCATCGAGCAGTTGATGGCGCTCCAGTTGCTGCGCGGGATGGACGAGGTGCTGCGCGAGCGGCTGCCGCGGCTGCGGGCGCAGCGGGACGCGCTCGCGGCCTCGCTCGCCCGCCATCTGCCCGAGTGGCGTTGGCAGTTGCCGCCCGGCGGGCTCTCGCTCTGGGTGGACCTGGGCCGCCCGGTGGCGTCCGCGCTCGCGGGTGCCGCGCTCGGACACGGCGTACGCATCGAGGGCGGCTCGCGCTTCGGCGCGGATCCCGGTACGCACGAGCACCGGCTGCGCGTTCCCTTCACGCTCCCGCCCGAGCTGTCGGAGCAGGCGGTGCGGCGGCTCGCGGCGGCGCTCGCGGGCGATCTGCGTCCGCTCGACGCGGACCGAACGCACCGCAATTGGGTGGCCTGAAAGCGCGCCGCCCGCGTCACCCGCGTCCCGCCACCCACCTCACGCCACTACGTCACGCCACCCGCACCACATCAGCGGCCGCCGAACATCTCCACCGCGCCCCGTACCGCGGCGAGCCCCGCGGCCAGCGCGCTGACCGAGCCGATCGCGCCCGCGACGAGCAGCAGCGACCGGCGCATCCTGAGCACTTCCGGGGCGCCGCCGCGAGCCATCTCGGCGAGGGCGGCGAGTTCGTCCTCGGCGATGCCCCGGTCGGCGAACTCGACGGGGTGTGCGGCGAGTTCACGGCGCAGCCGGGCCACGGCGGCATGCAGCTCCGCCACCCGTGGATCCTCGCCGCCACCGCTCACTCGTCTCTGCCCCACACTCCGCAACACAGCTCTCCCCCTCGCGCGCCTGCGTGCGCGCGTACGCAAGCTCCCGCTCGTACTCGTACCGCGATCCGTCCGGCGCTGGTCAGGCGCCGAAGGGCCGCGGGCCAGTAAACGCCACACGGCGGCGGATGCGCCACTTTCCGGCCACCTTCGTGGCGTACGCGGTGTATGCAGGAGTCATGACGCGAGAGACGAACGGGCCGGGGACCGATACCGACGGGGTCGTGGGGCTGGACGGGGTCGTGGGGCTGGTCCTCGCGGCGGGCGGCGGGCGCAGGCTCGGCGGGCGGCCGAAGGCATTGCTCGAACACCGGGGGCGGCCACTGGTGGAGCACGCGGTGGGGGTGCTGCGGGAGGCGGGCTGCGTGCGGGTGCACGTGGTTCTGGGCGCGGCGGCGGACGCCGTACGGGAGCGGGCCGCACTGCCCGGATGTGTCCTTGTCGACAATCCCGACTGGCAGGAGGGCATGGGGTCCTCCTTGCGGGCGGGTCTGGAGTCCCTGCGGGACACGGGCGGCGGGACGGCGGCGCTCGTCTCGCTCGTGGACCAGCCGGGGATCGGCGCGGCGGCGACGGCCCGGGTGCGCGCCGCCTACCGCTCCCCGTCGACACTCGCGGCAGCGGCGTACGAGGGGGTGCGGGGCCACCCGGTCCTGTTCGGCTCCGCGCACTGGGCCGGGATCGCGGCGAGCGCGGTGGGCGACCGGGGAGCGCGCGCCTACCTCAAGGAGCACGCGGCCGAGGTGACTCTGGTCGAGTGCGGAGACGTGGCGCGGGCACACGACATAGACACCGTCGAGGACCTGATCCACTTGGAGTGACCGGGGTGGCACTCAGCGACATGTTCTGTCGACGGAGAGAATCTCGACGTCAACAAACCATTGAACTTCCACCATGAGGAAACTAGTATCCACTGACCAGAAGGCCCGTTACCTCGGACGGGGCCCACAGCCGTACCTCGGCTCGGGTGGCACCCAGTGCCACCGCGTCTGCCCGGCGGCTCGCCAGGCACCGTCCGTGCAGCTCTCTGAAGGAAGTGACAGCTCATGTCCGCACTAGCGCCGTCGCCGCTGGCCATCGTCGACGCAGAGCCCCTGCCCCGGCAGGAGGAGGTGCTCACCGACGCGGCCCTCGCCTTTGTGGCCGAGCTGCACCGGCTGTTCACGCCCCGGCGTGACGAGCTCCTCGCCCGCCGCGCCGAGCGCCGTGCGGAGATCGCCCGCACGTCGACCCTCGACTTCCTGCCGGAGACGGCCGCGATCCGCGCGGACGACTCGTGGCGGGTCGCCCCGGCGCCCGCCGCGCTGAACGACCGCCGCGTGGAGATCACGGGCCCGACCGACCGCAAGATGACCATCAACGCCCTGAACTCGGGCGCCAAGGTCTGGCTCGCCGACTTCGAGGACGCCTCCGCGCCCACCTGGGAGAACGTGGTCCTCGGTCAGCTCAACCTCGCCGACGCCTACGAGCGCCGCATCGACTTCACGGACGAGCGCACCGGCAAGTCGTACGCCCTGAAGGAGGGTGGCGAGCTCGCCACCGTCGTGATGCGCCCGCGCGGCTGGCACCTGGACGAGCGCCACCTGCAGCTCGACGGCCAGCCCGTCCCCGGCGCGCTCGTCGACTTCGGCCTGTACTTCTTCCACAACGCCAAGCGCCTCATCGAGCTCGGCAAGGGCCCGTACTTCTACCTCCCGAAGACGGAGTCGTACCTGGAGGCGCGCCTCTGGAACGACATCTTCGTCTTCGCGCAGGACTACGTCGGCATCCCGCAGGGCACCGTCCGCGCCACGGTCCTCATCGAGACGATCACGGCCGCGTACGAGATGGAGGAGATCCTCTACGAGCTGCGCGATCACGCCTCGGGCCTGAACGCGGGCCGCTGGGACTACCTCTTCTCCATCGTCAAGAACTTCCGTGACGGCGGCTCGAAGTTCGTCCTGCCGGACCGCAACCTGGTCACGATGACCGCCCCCTTCATGCGGGCGTACACCGAACTCCTCGTCCGCACCTGCCACAAGCGCGGCGCGCACGCGATCGGCGGCATGGCCGCGTTCATCCCGTCGCGGCGGGACGCCGAGGTCAACAAGGTGGCGTTCGAGAAGGTCCGCGCCGACAAGGACCGCGAGGCGGGCGACGGCTTCGACGGCTCCTGGGTCGCGCACCCGGACCTCGTCCCGATCGCGATGGAGTCCTTCGACGCGGTCCTGGGCGAGAAGCCCAACCAGAAGGACCGCCTGCGCGAGGACGTCAACGTCGCCCCCGGCGACCTGATCGCGATCGACTCCCTCGACGCGAAGCCCACCTACGACGGCCTGGTCAACGCCGTCCAGGTCGGCATCCGCTACATCGAGGCCTGGCTGCGCGGCCTCGGCGCCGTCGCCATCTTCAACCTCATGGAGGACGCGGCCACCGCCGAGATCTCGCGCTCGCAGATCTGGCAGTGGATCAACGCGGGCGTCGTCTTCGAGAACGGCGAAACGGCCACGGCCGACCTCGCCCGCAAGGTCGCCGCAGAGGAACTCACCGCGATCCGCACCGAGATCGGCGACGAGGCCTTCACCACAGGCAAGTGGCAGCAGGCCCACGACCTCCTCCTCCAGGTCTCCCTGGACGCGGACTACGCGGACTTCCTGACCCTCCCGGCATACGAGCAACTGCGCTGACCTCCGCCCCACCCTTTCCCCATCGAGCCCTCGGCACCGTGCGGTGCCGGGGGCTCGGTCGTGTTCGGGCGGGTGCGCTCGGAAGAGTCGACCCAAAGGCGCAATAGCGAACCTTGTTGGATAAATGCCCTCTTCTCATGACTGTTATCTGTTTGATGCCACATCAGGTACAACCATGCTTGAAGTCACAAGTGGATCATCAGCTTTGCGCCGTACGCCCAGAATAGTCCGTTTGGTTCGCTGCGTGGCAGCTACATACAGTCTCGACTCGGTTCCCCCCTTAAGGGAATTTTCATCTTTCTGACTGGTCGGGTGGGGTATGTGGAGGCGCGCGCGCTCGCGCGGCGGAGCAGGGGTTCTGGCGAGCCTGGTGAGTGTGGTCGTCGTGGCAGGTCTTGTCCCGGCGGACACCGCGACCGCGGCTTCACCGGCCGCGTCGCCCCTGGCGAACTCCGCGAGTAAGGGTTCCGCCGCCGAAGGCGCTGGTACCGAGGCCGCGCTGGCGGAGGCCAGGCACACCGGAAAGCCGGTCGAAGTCACGTCTCAGCGCGGTGAGTCCCGTGATGTGTATGCGACGCCCGACGGGAATCTGGAGGCGCGGGAGTATCTCCGTCCCGTTCGGACCCGGGTGGGCGAACAGTGGAAGTCGGTCGACACCGATCTGGTGAAGTCCGCCGCCGGCGCCGTCGCGCCGAAGGCGACCACGGTCGGTCTTGAACTTTCCGGTGGCGGGGACGCGCCGCTGGTGCGGATGACGAGGGCCGGGCGCGAGTTGACCCTGTCGTGGCCCGGCAAGCTGCCCGAACCCCGTGTCAAGGGCTCGACCGCCACTTACGCGGATGTGCTTCCCGATGTGGACCTGCGGATGGGGGCTCAGGAGGACGGTTTCACCCAGCTGCTGGTGGTGAAGTCGGCCAAAGCGGCGCGGAGTTCGGAACTGGCCAAGCTGCGACTGAAACTGGCCACTGACGGTGTGGAGGTGACGGAGACCTCCGAGGGCGAACTTCAGGCTGTCGACCAGGGCGCCAAGGGTGTGGTGTTTGAGGCGCCGAAGCCGATGATGTGGGACTCGAGCCCGGGGCCCGAGAACGCGCCTCGCACGCGTTCCGCCCAGCTGAAGGCATCGGGGCCGTCTCAGGACGGTACGCCCCCGGCCAGGGAGGAGCCCGCAGCCGGCGAGTCCGGCAAGCTCGCGCCGGTCGAGGTGGATGTGCCGACCGACGGCAAGGAGTTGGTGCTGACGCCTGATGCGGAGGTGCTGAGGGGCAAGGACACCACGTACCCGGTGTTCATCGACCCGCAGTGGTACTCGCCGCGAGCATCCGCGTGGACGATGGCGTCGAAGTACTGGGCGGGTTCGCCGCAGTGGAAGTTCAACGGCGAGCGCGACGCGGGCCTGGGCTACTGCAATTGGTACTACTGCAAGCCGCACGACACCAAGCGGCTCTTCTACCGCATTCCGGTGTCCAAGTTCGCGGGCAAGTCGATCCTGTCGGCCGAGTTCGTGGCGCGGAACACCTGGTCGGCCTCCTGCGGGAAGCGGGCGGTCGAGCTGTGGCGGACCAAGGACATCTCCTCGTCCACGACGTGGAACTCCCAGAACGCGTCCGGCTTCTGGAAGAAGCGGCTGGGGTCGGAATCCTTCGCCCACGGCTTTTCGGGCTGCGCGGCCAAGGACGCGGAGTTCTCGGTGAAGTCAGCCGTGCAAGCCGCGGCGGACAGCCGGGACAAGACGATGACGTTCGGTCTGCGGGCTGCGAGTGAGGCGGACGCTTACGGCTGGAAGCGATTCTCGGACAAGGCGTTTCTGCGAGTGAAGTACAACCGCCCGCCCGCGCAGCTCAAGAGCTCGCAACTGACCATGGAGTACGGCGGCGCCTGCAAGAGCTCCGGGAAGGCCGCGCGGGTACGCACATTGGGGAAGATCTACGCCAACGACGTGAAGGACCCCGACGGCGACAGCGTTTCGGTGCAGTTCCGGGCCGCTTGGGACGGTGGCAGCTGGAGTCCGGCGCGGACGTCCTCGAAGAAGTCCGGCAGCTCCTTCGCCGTTAGCCTGCCCCCTTCGAAGATTCCGGTGAACAAGCTGGTCAACTGGTCCGCGCGCGTCCACGACGGCGCCCAGTATTCCCCCTGGTCGTACGCCGGGGACCCGACCGCCTGCTACTTCACCCATGACACCAAGGTGCCCAGAGCGCCCTCCGTCTCCTCGGGCGAGTACCCGGCCTCCGACCCGGAGAACCCTGACGACCCCTGGTACGACGGGGTCGGCAAGTACGGATCGTTCGCCCTGAAGGCCGCCGACAGCGATGTGACGTCGTACCGGTACGGGATCAACAGCGATCCCAGCTCGAAGAAGAAGATCTCCACATCCGGCGGCGCGACGAAGACCGCGAAGGTGCTGCCCGCCAGGCCGGGGCTGAACTTCATCACGGCTCAGGCCTTCGACGGCGCGGGCAACGGCAGCGAGATCCGCACCTACCAGTACCGCGTGAAGGCCGGGCAGCCGGAACGGGCCACCTGGCAACTGGACGAGGCCGAGGGCGCGAACGAAGCCGCGGGAACGACCCCGGCGCGCACCGCGCGGCTGCACGGCGGTGCCACCCCCGGCGTGGAGGGCGTCCAGGGCACAGCCGTCTCCTTCAACGGAACGGACTCCTACGCCTCGACGGACATTCCCGCCGTCAACACCAACGGCGGTTTCGCGGTCTCGGCCTGGGCGCGGCTCTCCAAGATGCCCGACGGCACGGCGGTCGTCGCCACCCAGCCGGGCAACCACAAGCCGGGGTTCGAGCTGTACTACTCCAAGTCCTATGACCGCTGGGTGTTCAACCAGTACACCTCCGACACCTCGGGAGCCCAGGCCGTCCGGGCGATGGCCGACAAACCGGGCGGTGCAACGGCCGGCAAGTGGACACACCTGGTCGGCTCCTACGACTCGGTGCGCGATGTCCTCGAGCTGTTCGTCGACGGCAAGCCGGCCGGAAGGACCGCCTACGACAGTCCGTGGGAGGCCCGCCGCGGTCTGCAACTCGGGGCCGGTTCCTACAGCGGGTTCCCGGCGGGGTTCTTCCCCGGCGCCATCGACGAGGTTCAGCTGTTCGACAAGCCGCTGGCCCAGGACGAAGTGGACAAACTGCACGCCAAGCGGACGATCGGTGACCCGGGCCGCCCCGCGGTGGCGGTCTTCGACTTGGACGAGGCCCCGGACGCGAAGGAGATCTCGGGGTACGGAGGCGTGCTGCCCGCCCAGTACCACGGCGGTGTCACCACCGGTGTGCCCGGAGTCTCCGGCAAGGCGGCGACGTTCAGCGGTACCGATGGCTACGCCCGGATCGGCCGGACCAGTGGTCCGCACGTGAACACCTCGCGCAGCTTCAGCGTCTCCGCCTGGGCCAAGCTCGACAAGAAGCCCGACGGAGCGGCGGTCATCGCCGCGCAAGCGGGCAAGGAGCGTCCCGGCTTCGAGCTGTACTACTCCTCCGCCTACAACCGGTGGGCGGTCAATCAGTACTCCTCCGACGCGGCGGACGCGAAACCGATCCGCGCCATGCAACCGGACGGCGCCAGTGCCCGGACGAAGGATTGGGTGCATCTGGTAGGCGTGCACGACACGGTCGCCAACACCCTGACCCTGTACGTCAACGGAGCCGAGGCCGGATCGACCAAGCTGGCCGGCGCGTTCTACGCGGATCAGTCCATGTACCTGGGCGCGGGCAGTTACAGCGGAAAGGCGGCCAGCCACTTCCCGGGCAGCATCGACGACGTGCGTCTCCTTGACCGGCCGGTCTCGGCCGCAGAGGTCCAGCAGATGTTCAAGCAGCGCCCGCTGGTCAAGGGCCGCTGGAACTTCGAGAAGAGCGGCACGGGCAGCCCGGCCACCACGCCTGACTCGTCGGCGGAGAAGCGCCCGATGAATCTGTACGGCGGTGCGCGGCTCGGCGAAGGCATGATCGATCTGCAGGGTCTCGAGCTGAACGGCACCGACGCGTACGCGGGCACCAGCACGATGCCCGTCGACACGAGCGGCAGCTTCACCGTCACCTCCTGGGCCAGGACCGCGGCGACACCGAAACATGACGTCGCTCTGGTCAGCGGTGAGGGAAGCACCCGCAGCGCGTTCGAGGTGCGCTTCGTCCCCGATGCCAAGGACCCCGAAGCGTTGGGACGTTGGGAGCTCACGCTGCCGTCCAAGGACGGCACTGATGCCACGGTCACCAAGGTGGGCAACACCGAGTTCTTCGACGTCCGGGAGTGGAACCACCTGGCAGTGGCCTACGACGGGTTCGCCAAGGAGGTCCGCCTCTATGTCAACGGCGTCCTGCAAGAGGTCGCCTGCGGCGACGCGGATGGCGACGGCGACGCGGATGACGCCGCGTGTCAGGACCTGATCGCCTGGGCCGACAACGCCCTGGCCTTCAAGGCCACCAAGTCCCTGCAGGTCGGCAAGGCCAAGGGCGATGCCAAGGGGACGTACTTCCCCGGCTCCGTCGATGACGTGTGGGCCTTCCAGGGCGCCCTGACGGACGCGCAGATCGAGAAGCTGGCCGGTTCGTTGTTCGGCCTGCCCACCGAGGTCCCGGGCGACAACTGACCCCTGGGGTGGCCGGTGGGCGAGAACTCCCGCTCTCCGGCCGCCCTCCCCCAAGGCACTGGTAACCGAGCTTTTTCACCACCGTGCCGCGCTGCCGCGCGGCCTGCTGGTGTTGTCGTGTGAAGGACTGATTCCGAAGATGAACGGCAGAACAAGGCCGCGCCGATTCGCCGGGCTGCGGCGGTCGGCAGCGCTGGTGGTGTCCACCGCGTTGGTGGGCACGCTGCTGCAGGCCGCCGCGCCTGCAGCGGTGGCGCAAGGCAACGAGCGCCCCGGCCTCCCCTCGGCAGAGAACCCGATCAAGGGAAGTGACGGCGCCAAGAGCGCACCGCGCACGGTCTCCAAGGGGCCGAAGACCCCGGACAGAGCACCGAAGGCGGCTTGGCCGAAGCCGGGTTCGGCCGTGGTGCGCATCCCCGGCGCGCCGGTGAAGGCCGAAGGCGAACCCGTCGGAGCCAAGGGGCTGCCGCTCGCTCTGGGTGCCCCTCAGGCTACGGCCGCCAAGAGCACGGGCAAGAGGGCCAAGACAGTCGAGGCGACCGAGCCCGCCGCTCAGGGCAAGGTCACGGCACGCGTGCTGAGCAGGAAGGCCACCGAGCGGGCCGGTGTGAACGGTGTGCTGTTCGCCTTGGAGAACGGTGACGCGAAGAGCGACAAGCCCGGCAAGGTTCAGGCCGAACTCGACTACTCCGGCTTCGCCGAGGCGTTTGGCGGCGGCTACGCGTCCCGGCTCACGCTGGTCGAGCTGCCGTCCTGTGTCCTGGACAAGCCGACGAAGCGGCAGTGCCGTCACACGGCCGAGCCGGTGCGGACCGTCAACGACACGGAGAAGCAGACGCTGACCGCGAACGGGGTGGCTCTGCGGGCGTCGGGTCCGACCGTGCTGGCCGCCGTCGCCGACGACAAGAGCGCGAACGGCGACTACAAGGCGACTTCGCTGTCCCCGTCCGCGACCTGGGAAACGAACCTCAACACCGGTGACTTCTCCTGGTCGTACGACATGGCGGTGCCCGAGGTGCCGGGCGAGCTGAAGCCAGAAGTGGGCCTGTCCTATTCCTCCGGAGCCATCGACGGGCGGACCGGTACGACCAACAACCAGTCCTCATGGGTCGGCGACGGTTTCGACCTGTGGTCCGGCTACATCGAGCGCCGCTACAAGCCGTGCGCCGACGACGGGGTGAAGGGCGCGGACGGCAACAAGCCGGGCGACCTGTGCTGGGGCCACGACAACGCGTTCATCACCTTCAACGGCAAGGGCGGTGAGCTGGTCCCGGCCGGTGGCGGCGAATTCAAGTTCAAGCAGGACGACGGCAGCCGCATCACGAAGCTGACGTCCACGAAGCGCGGCAACGGGGACAACGACGGCGAGTACTGGCGCCTGACCGACCCCGACGGCGTGCGCTACTACTTCGGGTACAACCGGCTGCCCGGCTGGAAGGACGGAAAGGCCACGACCGGATCGACCTGGACGGCTCCCGTCTTCGGCAACGACAAGGACGAGCCCTGCCACAAGGCGTCCTTCGCCGATTCCTGGTGCCAGCAGGCCTGGCGCTGGAACCTCGACTACGTCGTCGACCCGCACGGGAACGCGATCGCGTACTACTACGACCAGGAGAAGAACTCCTACGGCCGCAACCTCAAAGCCAAGGACAACACCCGGTATGTACGCGGCGGTTCGCTGAACCGCATCGAGTACGGCCTCAAGTCGTCCTCGATGTACGGCACCAAGCCGCTGGCCAAGGTCGACTTCACCACCGCCGAACGCTGTCTGCCCGACAGCAAGACGGACTGCAAGGACATCGGCAAGGACGCCTTCTCCTGGTACGACACGCCCTGGGACATGAACTGCAAGGAGGCGGAGGACTGCGACAAGGGCCGCCTGTCCCCGACCTTCTTCACCCGTAAGCGGCTGACCGGTGTCACCACCCAGGTCCTGAACGGCGCCGCCTACAGCGACGTCGACTCCTGGAAGCTGGACCACCGATGGGGCAAGGCTGATGTCGATTACCAGCTCCTTCTCGACTCCGTCCAGCACTCCGGGCACACCGCCAAGCCAGCCCTGACACTGCCGAAGACCACCTTCGCCTACACGCAGCTGGCCAATCGCCTGGACAAGGTGGGCGACGGCTACGCGCCGTTCATCAAGTCCCGCCTGTCCACGATCGCCGACGAGTCCGGCGGCCAGGTCGACGTCAACTACTCGGCCCCGGCCTGCGAGGCGGGCGCACTGCCCACTCCGCAGTCGAACACCACCCGCTGCTATCCGCAGTACATCGGCGGCTCCAGTTCGGACGACCCCGAACGGCAGTGGTTCAACAAGTACGTCGTCACCTCCACGACCACCACGGACCGCACCGGCGGGGCGCCCGACGCCGTGACCGCGTACGAGTACCTGGGCGGCGGAGCTTGGCACTTCGACGATGACGACGGCCTGACCGAGAAGAAGTTCAAGACCTGGTCCCAGTGGCGAGGCTACGGCCACGTCCGGGTCAGGACCGGCGGCCAGGGCGGCGCCGACGCGCTCAAGTCGCAGGAGGACTCCTACTTCCTGCGGGGCATGGACGGCGACCGCAAGGACGCCTCGGGCGGCACCAAGTCGGTCAGCGTCACGCTCGGCGAGGGCGAGGGCGACCCGATCACCGACCACGAGTCGGCGGCCGGTTTCGGCTACAAGACCGTCTCCTTCTCCGGTCCTGGCGGCAAGGTCCTGGCCAAGACCGTGAACCGGCCCTGGCACCACGAGACCGCGAAGAAGGTCCGCGGCTGGGGCACGGTGACCGCCAACTTCACCGGCGCGGGCCACACCAAGACCTGGACCTCACTGGACGACGGCGCGGGCAAGGACTGGCGGACCACGTCGACCGCGACGCAGTTCGACACCGTCGCGGGCCGTGTCACCCAGGTCGACGACTTCGGCGACAGCGCCACCGCGGCCGACAACCAGTGCACCCGCACCACGTACGCCACCAACACCAAGGACAACATCCTCAACCTGCCCTCGCGGGTGGAGGCCGTCGCGGTCAAGTGCGCCGGCACTCCCGACCGGGCCAAGCAGGTCCTCTCGGATGTGCGGACCGCCTACGACGGCGGCGCCTACGGTGCGGCGCCCACCAAGGGCGACGCCACCGCGATCGCCACGCTGAAGAAGCACGACGGGAGCAAGGCGACCTACCTGGAGTCCGGCGTCACCTTCGACGCCTACGGCCGCAAACTGACGTCCACCGACCTCACGGCGAACGTCACCGTCACGGGCACCGGCGACCCGGTGCGCGCCCTGCGCAAGGACGGCCGCACCACCACCACCGCCTACAGTCCCGCCACCGGCTTCGCGGCCAAGGTGACCGAGACCAGCCCGCCGGTCAAGGCGGCCGATCCCGCCTCGGCTCAGACCACGGTCACCGAGGTGGAGCCGCTGCGCGGCCAGCCGAAGGCGAAGGTCGACACCAACGCCAAGCGCACCGAGATGACCTACGACGCCCTCGGCCGCTCGGCGAAGGTCTGGCTCGCCGACCGCAGGACCAGCCAGACGCCCAGCTACCAGTTCACCTACCTCGTGGAGGAGGGCAAGCCGGTCACGGTCCGCACCCAGACCCTGAACAACGAAGGCGGGCAGGTCGCCTCGTACGCGCTCTACGACGGGTTCCTGCGTGAGCGCCAGGTTCAGCACCCTGGACCGAAGGGCGGTCGTCTGCTCGCCGACTCCTTCTACGACGAACGAGGCCTCAGCACCCGGACGTTCGCTCCCTACTACACCGAAGGCCCGCCCGGTCGGGAACTGTTCAAGCCGTCCGACACGATGAGTGTGGAGTCGCAGACCCGCACCACGTACGACGGTCTCGGCCGTGCCGTCGAGGAGCGGCAGATCGCCGGAAACGGTGACGGTGGCAAGGAGTTGGCCACCACCAAGACCATCTACGGCGGCGACCGCACCACGGTGATTCCGCCCGAAGGTGCCACGGCGACCACTACCCTCACCGATGCCCGCGGACAGGCGACCGAGCTGCACCAGCATCACACGCGCAGTGCCGGTGCGGCCTTCGACACCACTAAGTACGCCTTCACCCCGCGCGGCGAGCTGAAGAAGGTCACTGACCCGGCGGGCAACACCTGGGCGTACGAGTACGACCAGTTGGGCCGCCAGACCCTGGCCGACGACCCCGACCGGGGTGCCACGAAGAGCACCTATGACGACCGGGACCAGCTGACCACGACCACCGATCAGCGCGGCACCGTACTGGCCAGCGTCTACGACAACCTGGGCCGCAAGACCGAGCTGCACAAGGACAGCCCCTCGGGTGAGCTGCGCGCCAAGTGGACCTACGACACCGTCTCCGGTGCCAAGGGTCAGCTGGCCGAGTCCACCCGTTATGTGAACGGTGCCGCCTACACCTCCAAGGTCACCAGCTACGACCGGCTGTACCGACCCACGAAGACCGCCGTGGTGATCCCCGGAGAGGAGGGAGCCCTGGCCCGTACCTACCAAAGCGGCACCACCTACAAGCCCTCCGGCCTGGTGGGCGGCGTGAGCTACTCCGCAGCAGGCTCTCTCCCCGCCGGAAGTTACTCCACCACCTTCGAGAAGCAGACCCTGCGTCCCGTCTCGATCCTGGGTGACGGCTTCCAGGCGGACACCAGCTATTCCTGGACCGGCAAGGCGCTCCAGTACCAACTGGCCGGTACCGGCGGCAAGAAGATCTGGGCCACCAACACCTACGAGTGGGGCACCCAGCGCCTGGCCACCGCGCGCGTCGACCGCGAGGACCAGAACGGTGTCGACCAGCACGACACCTACCGCTACGACCAGGCGGGCAACGTCCTTTCGGTCTCGGACGTCTCCCGCACCGGCACCGACACGCAGTGCTTCACCTACGACTACCTGCGGCGGATGACCGAGGCCTGGACCCAGGGCGACAAGACCTGCGCCACGGCTCCGCCGACGGGCAAGACGGGCGGCCCGGCACCGTACTGGCACTCCTACACCTACGACAAGGCGGGCAACCGCGCGACCGAAACCCTCCACGACACCGCGGGTGACAGCACCAAGGACACCAAGCGCACCTACGACTACCCCAAGCCCGGCGCCTCTCAGCCGCACACGCTGACCTCGGTCACCACCGAGAAGCCCGGCGGCACCGCCACCAAGGACTCCTACGGCTACGACGAGACGGGCAACACCAACTCCCGCACTCTGCACGGCGACACCCAACGCCTGAGCTGGGACGCCGAGGGCCACCTCGCCAAGGTCACCGAACCCGGCGAGAAGGGCAAGGACAAGGTCACCGAGTACGTCTACGACACCGAGGGCAACCGTCTGATCGGTCGCACACCGACCGAGACCACGCTCTATCTCGGGCACACCGAAGTCACCCTGGCCAAGGGAGCGGACAAGGCCAAGGCCACCCGCTACACCCCCCTGGGCGGCGGCCACCAGGCCGTCAAGGCGGATGACGGCACGATCACCTTCACCACGGCCGACCACCAGGGCACCGGTCAACTCTCGGTTGCCGCAGCCGATATGAAGCTGGCCCAGCGCCGTACGCTCCCCTTCGGCGGGCCGCGCGGTGAGACCCCGAAGTCCTGGCCCGGCACCAAGGGGTTCGTCGGAGGCACCGACGACACCAAGTCCACGGGGCTGACTTACCTGGGCGCCCGAGAGTACGACCCGTCGACGGGCCGCTTCCTCTCCGTCGACCCGGTGATGGATCTGACGGACCCCCAACAGATCAACGGCTACACCTACGGCAACAACAACCCCGTCACCTTCAGCGATCCCACCGGGCGCCTCTTCGGCTGCATCGCGTGTGCAGTGATGAACATCTACAAAGCCGCCAAGAGCATCTTCCACAAGGCGGTCTCAGCCAACCGTGGTGGGGGCCGTGGCGGTAGCGGTGGTGCGAATCGTGGCGGATACAGCAGTCGCGGGTACAGCGGTGGTGGGCACGCCAGCAGTGCCGTGTTCCGCGGGAGCGGCTCCAAGAGCATGTCCCGAACCTCATACGGGATCGACAGTGCTTTCGGTGTCTTGAACCACGGCATCTTCAGACCGTTGAACGACTTCTTCTCCAGTGGCGGCGCAGCCGAGGTAGCGAAGGACTTCGTCCTCCCCGACCTCCACTCGTGGGAGGAATGCGGGAAGCACCCTGGCGTCAGCGTGGCGTGCGGGAGCGCCGCGACGGACCTGCCCTGGGGGAAATGGCTCAAGCCGTTCAAGGGCGTCGCCAAGGACCTCAAGAAGGCGGAAGGGGGTGGGGAAGCAGCAGGAAAGGCGAAGAAGAGCGCCCCTTCGGGCTGCAAGTGCTTCCTCGCCGGCACCGGGGTCCTCATGGCCGACGGATCCTCCAAGAACATCGAGGACGTAGAACTCGGCGACAAGGTCCTGGCCACGGACCCGGAAACGGGTGAAACCCGCGAACGCGACGTCACGGCGACGATCGTCACCGACGACGACAAGCAGTTCACCGAGCTGACGATCGCCACCCCCGAGGGCAGCGAGAAGCTGACCGCCACGTACGAGCACCCCTTCTGGTCGGTCGACAAGAAGGACTGGGTAGAGGCCGGAGACCTCAAGCCGGGCATGACCCTGCGCACGGACGAGGGCCGCACGGTCAGCGTGACGGCGGCTCGCGAGTACCAGGATCACGCGCGCACGTACAACCTCACCGTCGAGGGTCTGCATACGTACTATGTACTGGCGGGGCAGACTCCGGTTCTGGTTCACAATTCCGGAGGGCCGTGCAAGGAAGTGACCCTGCCTAGCTTTGGCAGCTTCGAACAAGCTCGCAACAAAGCGCTCGACCTGCTGGGCGAGGTTGATTCAGCTACTCGGCAGCCATACATCGGCCGTCTCGAATCTGCACCGACGACCTATGGCAAGGTAGTGGGATTCACTACTCGAGTGAACGGCGAATTCAAGAGGTTCAGGATGGATTACGATCCAGCAAAGGGTCCCCATATCAACGTAGAAGTCGGCAAGGGTGACTCTGCACGTAAGTGGGCGGTGCCATGGAACGGAACAGAAGACGATTTCGCGAGAACGCTTGGCGGTAATTCGTGACGCTCGACGGTGTATACGGAACCAGGCCGGACCTCCTGCCCCGATCTATGGTCCGAATGGTTCGCGCAGATCAGCAGGGCGGCCGACGGCTGACTTGGGTTGGGCGGCCGGGCGTGCAGTTGCTGAACCTGAATCAGCATCTCCAATACGAGCATGAAAGCCTCAGTCGTTACCCGCGAAGCTCTGACGGTGCAATCACTTGGAGTGCGGTAGCTGATGGTTTGGTACTCAGCTCGCTAGATTCGGGTTCTGTCGAGTTGAGTACCGTAATCCAAGAGTTCGCCCCGAAAGCTAGCAACCTAATCTTCTTCTGGGAAAGCCTGGCAGTTCCGAGTGTAGAGATGGGGCTCGAATCAGCCATCTCTCACCTGCCGGAACTCACGGAATCCGTCCCGGAACTCTGGGTATATTCTCCTGGTGACCGCATTGTGGTGGAGAGTTCATTCAATGGCGTAGTGACTGTGGCCCACATTCCTGTGGAAGCAGATGGCCAGAGTCCTGCGTAACGCCGTTTGAAGGCAACGCTGACGACAACGTCAGCGGACGACCACCGCTGAGGGCGGCGGCTCTTCAGAGTCGCCGCCCTCAGCCAGTGCATCGCTTCTGGGACACCTGCGGGAGGCATCCGGGCACACGCCTCTGTTATGCGAGCCTCCGCGTGATCGCCGAGCCGGACCTGCGACCTACGCGCGAGCCATGGGAAGACAACTTCGCCGTCTTCGTGGTCTCGCAGCCGTCATCCGACGTGTCGCGACCAATCCTGTTCCGCCGGAGGCTTTCCGTGCAGGTCCGGGACCCTCTTCAGCCACGCGGGGCGGCCCTTCTCCGTCGCGGCCGCTCGGCGCGCGTCGGCCGCCGCCAGTTCGTCCCGGCTGGGGAAGCCCGTCGGGAGCCAGGACGCGGAGGAGCGGGCGCGGGACAGGAGGTGGGTGACGTAGGCGTCGCGGACCTCGTCGGGGGACGTGAAGCCCGGCTCGTCCGTCAGCCAGGCGTCGGGGACCAGCGCGGCGATCTCGCGGAGTGTCGGCTCCGTGACCAGGGGGGCCAGTTCGGCGTCGGCCGATGCCGTGTCGGGGGCGTACGCGCCCAGGGCGTGGTGGCGGAAGTCGTACGTCTTGTCGGGCGGCGACGCTCCCCAGCGGTGGTGGAAGACCAGGGCCGCGCCGTGGTCGATCAGCCAGAGGCGCGGGGTCTTGATGCCGAACGTGGGCCAGATCATCAGGTTCGAGCTGTGTACCGTGCGGTCGACGTTCGCCGTCAGCGCGTCGAGCCAGACGATCTTCCCCGCCTCCAGGGAGGTGACGTCGACGGCGTCGGGGGTGAAGTCCGCCGCGCCCGGCAGGAAGTCCATGCCGAGGTTGACGCCCGCGCTGGCGCGCAGCAGGTCCTGGACCTCCTGGTGGGGTTCGTCCGCGGCGACCGAGGGGTCGAAGTCGACGAGGACCAGTTCGGGGAAGCGCAGACCGAGGCGGCGCGCGAGTTCGCCGACGATGATCTCGGCGACCAGGGCCTTGCGGCCCTGCGCGGAGCCGGTGAACTTCACGACGTACGTGCCCAGATCGTCGGCCTCAACGATGCCCGGTACCGAGCCGCCCGTCCGCAGCGGCTCGACGTAGCGGGTGGCGACCACCTGTCTCAAGCCTTTCAAAGGCCCTTCTCCCCACTCCCCGGAGTCCAGCCCCGAAGTCCTGCGACGTCGTGACCAGCTTAATCGGAGCGCCCCGCACGACCCTCAGGGCTTGCGGGCCACCGCCCCGTACATCGCGATGGCCCGGTCGTCGACGCCCTCCTGCTCGGGGCCGGGGCGCCACTTGTGGACCTGGGTGACGCCCGGGTCCACCAGGTCCATCCCGGCGAAGAACGAGGCCGCCGTGGCCCGGTCGCGCAGCGCCATCGGCATGCCCTGCGCCGCGTACTCCTCCGCCACCCTGCCCACCTCGCCCGGCGCGAAGTCCCCGGTCCCGATGGTCATCGCCAGGAAGCTGCCCGACGGCAGCGGTTCCAGCAGGCGCCGCACCAGGAGGCCGTCGTCCGGCGGCAGGATGAAGTGGAGTATCCCGATGACCATCAGGCCCACCGGCTCCCGCAGGTCGATCAGTTCACGGAACTCCGGGCTGTCCAGGATGGCGTCCGGATCGTGCATGTCGGCGTCGACGTACGCGGTCGCGCCCTCGCGCGTGCCCTGGAGGAGGGCGCGCGCGTGCGCCAGGACGATGGGGTCGTTGTCGACGTAGACGACGTGCGACTCCGGCGCCACCCGCTGCGCCACCTCGTGCAGGTTGGGGGCCGTGGGCAGACCGGTGCCGATGTCGAGGAACTGCCGGATGCCCTGCTCCTCGGCAAGGTAGTGCCCGGCCCGGTGCATGAAACGGCGGTTCTCCAGCATGTGCACCGGAAGCGCGGGCCAGTGTTCGCACATCGTGTCGCCCGCCTGGGCGTCGACGGCGTAGTGGTCCTTGCCGCCCAGGATGTAGTCGTACACCCGCGCCGAATGAGCCGTCGAGGTGTCGATCCGGCTCCGGTCACCTGCGCTGCCGCCGTGCATGGACCACTCCGCTCCTGATCGCTTGGTTGTTGACGATGGGCTCAGACGGTACAGCGGGCCGGTCTTCCTACCGCTTCATCCGGCCACGCCCGGACCGCTTCCGAACGGGCGGAGGGCGTTTGACCTGGGACGGGACGGGCAGGTGGCCGAGCGCACAGGAACGGATGGAGAGACCACCTTGATACATCGGGACCGCCCCCGCTCGACCGCCGTCGCCGCGACGCTGACCGCCGCGTGCGGCGCCTTGGTGCTGGGGCTCGCCGCCCCGTCCGCGGGCGCCGCCACCACGGGTCACCTCGCGGACGACGCCCCCCGGTCCGGTGCCGAGCCGGGAGCCCAGCGCCCCGTCTGGGCCATCGCGCACCGCGTCCTCACCGTCGACGGCGTCGACAAGGCGCTCGACCACGGCGCCAACGCCATGGAGATCGACGCCACCGCCTGGAAGAAGGGCTGGTGGGCCGATCACGACGGGCTGCCGACGAGCGCGGGGAACACCATGGCGGAGATGTTCGACCGGATCGCGCAGCAGCGCCGGGCGGGCAAGAACGTCGGGTTCGTCTGGCTCGACATCAAGAACCCCGACCACTGCGCGAGCGATGACGCGAAGCGGCGCCACTGCTCGGTCGCGGCCCTGCGCGACCTGGCCCGCGCCAAGCTGGAGAGCGCCGGGGTGCGGGTCCTGTACGGGTTCTACGGCACCGCGGGCGGCGCGGGCTGGAAGGACGTCGCGGGCGGCCTCAACGACCTCGAAGGCGTGGACATCAGCGGCGACACGGACGAGGTCACGCGGCAGTACGGCGAGTTCGGCGACTCCGTGAAGCACAACCAACGGGTCATGGACAAGGGCCTGTTCAACCTGAAGCTGCCGACCGTTCTGGGGAAGGTGGAGAAGCAGGTCCGCCTCGGCGCCCAGGCCCGCGACCGCGGCGAACTGGCGCGCGTGTTCGGCTGGACGACCGCGGCGGGCGACAACCGCGCGACCCGGAGTCTGCTGGACGGCGCCGGGGGCGACGCCGACGGGCTGATCTACGGCCACCGGGCCTCCTGCTACCCCGACGGCGTCTCCGGGATCCACGGCTGCGGCAAGGACGAGTCGTCCGCGAAGCGGGCCATCGGCCACATCCACGACTTCGTCGCGGCGCACGGCGACACCCGCCGCATGGCCACCACGGAGGACGTCCCCTTCGGGAGCTGACCCGAGAGCCGACGAGATGACGCAGTCATGCCAACCCCTCGGCCGTTACGGTGACATCACTAGGTCATCAGCGAGGGAGAGACATGACTGCACAGCTCGACCTGCACGACCTGCCCGACCTGCCCGACCGCCGGCCGCTGTACGGCTGCATGGGCCTCGGCGGCACCTGGGACACCGCGCCGTACACCGCCGCGGACATCGCGCACGCGGAAGCCGCCGTCGAGGCCGCCCTGGCCATCGGCATCACCGCGTTCGACCACGCCGACATCTACCGGAAGGGCAAGGCCGAGTCGGTCTTCGGCGAACTGCTCGCCAGGGACCCGGACCTGCGCGGCCGCGTCGTCCTCCAGACCAAGTGCGGCATCCGGCAGGCCGACGGCGAGTACCCCGGCATGTACGACCTGCGGGGGCCGACCATCCTCCGGCGCGTCGAGGAGAGCCTCACCCGGCTCCGCACCGACGTGCTCGACGTGCTGCTCCTGCACCGTCCCGACCCGCTGGCGGGGCCTGAGGAGATCGCCGAGGCGCTCACCTCCCTGCACCGCCAGGGCCTGGTGCGCCACTTCGGCGTGTCGAACATGAGCGCCGCGCAGATCGCCTCACTACAGGCCCACCTCGATGTCCCGCTGGTGGCGAACCAGTTGGAGATGAGCCTCGCCAGCCGGGACTGGGTCGAGGCGGGCGTCCTCCTGAACACGTCGGCCGCCACCGAGAACGGCTTCCCGCACGGGACGGTCGAGTACTGCCGGGCCAACGGTGTCCGGATCCAGGCTTGGGGCGCCCTCGCCCAGGGCCGCTTCACCGGCGCGGACGCGGACGACTCGCCCACCGCACGGCTCGTCGCCGACCTCGCCAAGCGCAAGGGGACGACTCCGGAGACGATCCTGCTGTGGTGGCTCCAGCGTCACCCGGCCCGGATCGCCCCGGTCATCGGCACCAGTCGGCCCGAGCGCATCCTGGCCTGCCGGGACGCCGTCGGGCGCGAGTGCGAGCTCACCCACGAGGAGTGGTACGAGCTGTGGGTCACCGCCCGCGGAGTCCCCCTGCCCTGACCCGCACCGCCCGTCACCTCACGCCCGCGGCCTCACGCCCGTCGCCTCACACCCCGCGCAGCGCCTTGGCCACCACGGAGTCCCCGGAGACCTCTATCCGGCCCTCCCGTACGCCCTGCCCGACGGTGAGTTCGCCACGGCCGATCGCCACACAGGTCGCGGCGTCCAGGGAGATGCCCGCGTCGGCCCCGTCCGGCGCGGGCCCGTCGCCGTAGGAATCGGCCCCCCGGGCGAGCCGTACGTGGAACTGCCCCTCGGCGAGGCGGACGTCCACCACGCCCTCGATGTCAGCCGCCGCGAGCGCGCCGAGCAGCGGCAGCGCGAACCAGTGCGCCCGCACCGCGTCCGTCGGTCTGCGCTCCGCCAGGGCGGGGGCGCCCCAGACCGCGAGCGCCTGGAGCACGGGGAGCAACTCGCGTCCCCGGTCCGTCAGTTCGTACACGTACGCCGCCGCCGGCGGGGGCAGCTTGCGGCGCGTGCTCAGGCCCTGCTGCTCCATGTCCTTCAGGCGCGAGGCGAGCACGTCCGTGCTGACGCCGGGCAGGTCGGCGTGCAGGTCGGTGTAGCGGCGCGGGCCCGCGAGGAGTTCCCGGACGATCAGCAGGGTCCAGCGGTCGCCGACGGCGTCCAGGCCGCGGGCCGCGGCGCAGTACTGGTCGTAGCTTCGACGGGACCGCGACTGCGGCCGGGGCTGAGGTGGCATGCGGCATAGTCTATGCAAGTTGTTGGACTTTCCAAGCGCAGGCTTGGTAAAACCAAGTAAGACACGTCACGGGAGGCGCAGCGCATGGAGTTCCGGCAGTCGAGCAAGCTCAGCGAGGTCTGTTACGAGATCCGGGGCCCGGTCATCGAGCACGCCAACGCCCTGGAGGAGGCGGGCCACAGTGTCCTGCGCCTCAACACGGGCAACCCCGCGCTGTTCGGCTTCGAGGCGCCCGAGGAGATCGTCCAGGACATGATCCGGATGCTCCCGAACGCGCACGGCTACACGGACTCGCGCGGCGTCCTCTCCGCCCGGCGCGCCGTCGCCCAGCGATATCAGGCGCTCGGCCTGAACGACGTCTCCGTAGACGACGTCTTTCTCGGCAACGGCGTCTCCGAGCTGGTCACCATGGCCGTACAGGCGCTCCTCGAGGACGGCGACGAAGTCCTCATCCCCGCGCCCGACTTCCCTCTGTGGACCGCCGTGACGACCCTCTCCGGAGGCAAGGCCGTCCACTACGTGTGCGACGAGTCGGCCGACTGGTACCCGGACCTCGACGACATGGCGTCGAAGATCACCGACCGCACCAAGGCTGTCGTGATCATCAACCCCAACAACCCGACGGGCGCGGTCTATCCGAAGGAGATCCTGGAGGGCATCCTCGATCTCGCGCGCCGCCACGGCCTGATGGTCTTCGCCGACGAGATCTACGACCAGATCCTGTACGACGACGCCGTGCACCACAGCGTCGCCGCGCTCGCCCCGGATCTCGTCGTCCTCACCTTCTGCGGTCTGTCGAAGACGTACCGCGTGGCCGGTTTCCGGTCCGGCTGGCTGGTCGTGACCGGGCCGCAGCAGCACGCGAAGAGCTACCTGGAGGGGCTGACGATGCTCGCCTCCATGCGGCTCTGCCCCAACGCCCCGGCGCAGTACGCCATCCAGGCGGCGCTCGGCGGACGCCAGTCCATCCACGAACTCACCGCGCCCGGCGGCCGGTTGCACGAGCAGCGCGACAAGGCGTGGGAGAAGCTGAACGAGATCCCCGGCGTCTCCTGCGTGAAGCCGAAGGGCGCGCTCTACGCCTTCCCGCGCCTGGACCCGAAGGTCCACCCGATCCACGACGACGAGAAGTTCGTCCTCGACCTGCTCCTCCAGGAGAAGATCCAGGTCGTCCAGGGCACGGGCTTCAACTGGGCCGCCCCCGACCACTTCCGTATCCTGACGCTCCCCCACGCCGACGACCTCGACGCGGCGATCAGCCGCATCGGCCGCTTCCTCAGCAGCTACCGTCAGTAGGGCGCCCGAAGGGGCGCGGGGAACTGCGCGACCAGCCACGGACGACCGGCAGCCCTCAAGTACGGCGCGTACACGGAGGAAAACGGGGTGATCCGGGGCATGGTCTACGCCCCGTTCGCGGAGTACGCCCGTGCGGAGCACGGCGTCGACGCCGAGGTCCACCGGGACCTCACCGTCGGGGAGATCGTCGAACTCCTCGACGGGGGACGGCAGGTCATCGCCTCCGTGCACTACGAGATCCGCCGCCCGCACCGCCCCGCGCCGGGCAGGGGCGGCCACCTGGTCCTGCTGACCCGGCGTACGGCCGAAGGGCTGCTGCACTTCCACAACCCGTCGGGCATCGACGCGGACACCCGCACCGCCGAACTCCCCACCGACCGGTTCGAGCCGTTCTTCGCCGGACGCGGAGTGTCACTGCCCTGACAGACGGTCACCCCGCCTGCCAGGATGGCGCCATGATGCGTGGAGGCAAGGTCGCTGTCGTGGGTGGCAGCATCGCGGGGTGTGCGGCGGCGCTGGCCGCGTACCGCGGGGGTGCGGACGAGATCACCGTGTACGAGCGCGCGGCGGGCGACCTGGCGGACCGGGGCGTGGGGCTCGCCGTGCACGACGCCCGTTACGCGGAGCTGTCCTCGGCCGGGTACATGGACGCGGGCATGCCGTGGGTGCAGCTCGTGCGGCGGCGCTGGTACGTCAGGGACGACGCGGCCCCCGCCCCGGTGGGCCGGGAGATCGCCGTGATGCCGTTCCCCTTCCGTACGTACAACTGGGGTCCGCTGTGGCGGGAGTTGAGGAGCCGCGTTCCCGCGGGCGCCGACTTCCGCGCGGGCACTCCCGTGACAGCGCTGCGCCCGGAACCGGGCGGCGTGCGGGTCGAGACCGCGGACGGGGCCGAGCACGTCGACCTCGTCATCGGCGCCGACGGCTACCGCTCGGTGGCCCGCGCGGCCGCGTTCGGCGACGTGCGCCCCGCCTACGCCGGGTACCTCGCCTGGCGCGGCGCGTTCCCCGAGGCCCGCCTGACGGATCCGGGCCTGTGGGACGACGAGGACTGCGTGTACGCGGTCTTCCCCGGCGGGCACGTGATCATCTACCGCATCCCGGACGGCGCGGGCGGCCGCCGCGTCAACTGGGTCCTGTACACCGCGCCGCCCCCCGACCTCGATCTGGGCCTCGGCCTCGACCTGCAGCTCACCGGACCCACGAGCCTGCCGCCCGGCGGCCTCACCGAGGCGCTCTCCGCCCATCTCGGGTACGTCGCCGACGAGCTCCTGCCGCCGTACTGGGGCGCGGTCCTGCTCGCGACGGCCCCCGAGGAGCTCTTCCTCCAGCCGATGTACGACTTCACGGCGCCGCGCTGCACCGCCGACCGCGTGCTCCTGGTCGGCGACGCGGCCGCGGTCGCCAGGCCGCACACGGGCGCGGGCGCGGTCAAGGCGTTGCAGGACGCCACGGTCCTGGAGTCCGCGCTCGCCACGGCGGACACGTGGACGGACGCGCTCGACACGTACGACACCGACCGCACGCTGTCCGGCCGCTCGATGGTGGATCTGGGGCGGCGGCTCGGCGGCGCGTTGGTCCAGGGGACGCCGGACTGGAGCGCCATGGATCAGGCGGGCATGGAGACGTGGTGGCGGCAGGCGGACGGGACGGGGGCGTTCGGGGGGCGCGAGCTGAGGCGCTGAGCGCGGCCCCACGCCCCTGACGGGGGCGTCTTCCTGACGCCGTTTTGGGTATCACCGCCGAGATCAATAGGATCCGGCGATGATCACAAGACAACGGCCGACGGCCTGGGCTATCGCCCTGCTCGCGGCCCTGACCGCCGGGCTCGTCACGGCGGGCCCCGCCGTCGCGGACGACGGCGACGAACCGGCACGGCCCTCCCCCAAGGTCGAGCTCGTCCTCGACGTCAGCGGCTCCATGCGGGCCCGCGACATCGACGGCAAGTCCCGGATGGCCGCGGCGAAGCAGGCCTTCAACGAGGTCCTCGACGCGACCCCGGACGAGGTGGCGCTCGGCATACGCACCCTGGGCGCCAACTACCGCGGCGACGACCGCAAGACGGGCTGCAAGGACACCGAGCTGCTCTACCCCGTGGAGCAGCTCGACAAGGCGGGCCGCACCGACGCGAAGACGGCGGTGGCGACCCTCGCGCCGACCGGCTGGACCCCGATCGGCCCGACGCTGCTCAAGGCCGCCGACGACCTGACGAAGGACGACGACGCCGAGCGCAGCCGCCGCATCGTGCTGATCTCCGACGGCGAGGACACCTGCCAGCCGCTCGACCCGTGCGTGGTGGCCCGCGAGATCTCCGCCAAGGGCATCAACCTCACCATCGACACCCTGGGCCTGGTCCCCGACGCCAAGACCCGCGACCAGCTGAGCTGCATCGCCGAGGCCACCGGCGGCACGTACACCTCGATCCGGCACACCGATGAACTCTCGGGCCGCGTCAAGCAGTTGGTGGACCGCGCGGCCGACCCGGTGGTGACACCGGTCGAGGCGAAGGGCACCGCGGAGTGCTCCGCCGCGCCGGAGCTGAAGTCCGGCCTGTACACCGACCGCGAGAAGTTCGGCGAGCACCGCTGGTACCGCGTGAACGTGCCCGCGGGCAAGGAGCTGCGCGCCTCCGTGAGCGTCGCCGCCGACCGGGCCGTCAACCCGGACTACGGCGTGCTGCTGCGCGCCGAGACGCCGAACGGGCGCGAGCTCGTGCGCGGTCAGGAGTCCGGCGACGGGCGCACCGACGTGATCTCGACGGGGCTTCGCCACCCGGTCCCCGAGGCGGACGACGAGGACGAGGAGGACACCGCCGAGACCGTCTGTCTGCGCGTCAGCAACTCCTTCTCGGCGCCCGCTTCGGTGAAGACGACCCCGGGCCTGCCCGTCGAGCTCGCCGTCGATCTGGTCGACTCCCCCGACGAGGCGTCCGACGTGGCGTTCTTCGGGCTCGGCCACGGCTGGTGGCTGCTCGGCCTGCTGGTCCTCACCGGCTTCGTCGCCGGTCTGGTCTGGGGCTGGGTCTCTCGCTGGCGCTTCGCGGTCTGGAGGACCAACTGATGCGTACGACACGCGTGTTGAGCCGCCTCGCCGCAGCGACCTGCGCCGCCCTGCTCGCCCTCTCGGGGGCCGCGGGCGCGGCCTTCGCCGACGGCGGCGACAAGGACGACGCCGAGGCGCCGACCGACGCGGGCACCTCCTTCCGCACCGCCACCGCGATCCGCCCCGACCAGGAGGCCACGGCACAGGCGTCCACGGGCGACTACCTGTACTGGGCGTTCCCCGTGTACACCGGGCAGCGCGCCACCGTGCACGCCACGGTGAAGCTGCCGGACGCCGCGGCCCGGCACGCCGCCGCCACCTGGCAGGTCGACGTGTACGACGGCCTCAGGCGCCGTCAGGCGTGCCGCCTCGGCACGCCGACCAGGACCGTGGCGCAGGACGCCGAGTCCGTCTCGCTGTCCTGCTCGCTGCGCACGGTGCGGGCCTGGTCGGAGCAGTGGGCCAACGATCCGCTGCCGGGCACGTACTTCCTGCGGCTCACGGTCAGGGACCTCAAGGCCGACGACCTCGGTCTGCCGCTGAGCGTCCGGACGAAGGTCACCACGACCGACGCGGGCGGCGCGCAGGCCGTGGACGGCACGCTCGGCGAGCCGCTGGTGCCGGGCGCGGGCTCGGACAAGGCGCGGCCCGCGGCCGTCACCGAGCCGGAGGACGGCTGGGCGGGCGGCTGGTGGTCCTCGCGCTGGCTGTGGACGGCGGGCGGCGGTGTCCTCGCGGCGCTCGCGGGCGTCGGGGGCTACGCCCTGACGCGCGGCTCCGGGCGGCCCGCACGGGTGCCTCAGGGCCTCTGACGAGGCCCCCCTCGCGCGGGTGACCTCCACCGCGTGGCAGTCTCGTGGGTGGCGGGACCGGACGGTTCCGCCACCCACCTGAAGAACAGGATGCGCGCGACCATGGGCGATCTGCTCCTCGTCCGGCACGGCGAGACGCCGTGGGCCCTCTCCGGGCAGCACACCAGTTGGACGGACATCCCGCTGACGGACAACGGCAGGGAGCAGGCGCGCAGGCTCGCGCCGCTCGTCGGCACGTACCGGATCGGCGCGGCGTTCACCAGCCCGCGCGGGCGGGCGCGGGAGACCGCCGAGCTCGCCGGGTTCGCGGACGCGCGGGTCGACGAGGATCTGAGCGAGTGGGAGTACGGCGCGTACGAGGGCCTCACGACGGTCGAGATCCATCGCACACGCCCCGACTGGTACCTCTTCACGGACGGCGTGGCGCCCGGTCCTCCCGAGCACCCCGGCGAGACGCCCGACCAGGTCGGTGAGCGCGCCGACCGGATGCTGGCCAAGGTCGACGCGGCGCTCGCCGACAACGAGGGCAGCGTGGTCCTCTTCGCGCACAGCCACTTCCTGCGCGTCCTCGCGGCCCGCCGCCTCGGTCTGCCCACCTCGGGCGGATCGATGTTCCTGCTGGCCACGGGCACGGTGAGCCGACTGAGCACCGAGCACGGCAGGCCCGTGGTGGCGGGGTGGAACGTCCGTCCCCACTAGCGCCAACACGCTTGCCGCGTAAGGGAAATGTCGGTTCCGCCCGGTTCGACAGGCCCGGACTTGATCATCAAGACTGCGCCCATGCGATACGGCGTGAATCTCCTCAACTTCGGCTCGGGCACGACCCCCGAATCCCTCGTACGACAGGCCACCGACGCCCGCGACCTCGGACTCGAGTTCGCGATGATCTCCGACCACATCGCGGTGACCGAGGACGTCCACACGGTCTATCCGGCGCCGTTCTACGACCAGTTCGTGCTCGCCGCGCACCTCGCGGGGCGCGTGCCGGGGCTGCGCCTGGGCACGACCATCACCGTCATCCCCTACCGGCATCCGCTCCAGACCGCGCGCATGGCCGCCAACATCGACCGGCTGAACGACGCCGGGTTCATCCTGGGCGCCGGGGTGGGCTGGTCGGCGGCCGAGTACGAGGTGCTCGGCGTGCCCTTCCGCGAGCGCGGCGCGATCACCGACGAGTACCTGGCGGCGATCCGCGCCGCCTGGGCGGAGGATCCGACGTCCTTCCGGGGCGAGTACGTCTCGTACGAAGGCGTCCGCACCGCCCCCGCCCCCGCGACGAGCCCGCACCTGCCCGTCTGGGTGGGCGGCAACTCCCCCGCCGCGCAGGTCCGCGCCGCGCGCCTCGGCGAGGGCTGGCACCCGTTCATGCCGACCCTGGAGGCGCTGCGCGACGCGCTCCCGCGCCTCGCCAGGGAGGCGGAAGCGGCGGGCCGCCCGGTCCCCGCCCTCGTACCGCGGCTGCAGATCCGGCTCGGTCAGCAGGAGGACACGGCGGAGCGCCCGCTCGGGCACGGCAGTGCCGACCAGATCCGCGCCGACCTGGAGACCCTCGCGGAGCTGGGCGCCACCGACGTGCTCCTGGACACCTACCCCGGCACTCCCGACGAGCGGGCGGACGCGGAGGCGGACCGGAAGGTGCTCGAGCTGGTGATGTCCACGGCGCCGTGAGCGGCCGGGCGCACGGAGACGGAACGCGCGGGGGTCAGGCGGACCTGCCGACCTCGTCGAAGTCGGTGGAGGCCGATACGTCGACCCATGCGCGCATCTCGTGTTCGAAGGCGGCACGTCCTGCCTCGACGAGTCGCAGGGCGTCGGTGCCGAGCAGCAGGCGCGTCGGGGGCTGGTCGGCGGCCACCACGCGCAGCACCGCGGCCGCCGCCTTGTCCGGGTCGCCCGGCTGGGTTCCGCTGCCGTTGACGCGCCGGGCGCGCAGCGGGTCGAACAGCTCGTCGTAGTCGGCGATCGAGCGGGGTGCGCGGATCATCGAGCGGCCCGACCAGTCGGTCCGGAAGCTGCCCGGCTCGACGGCGGTGACGTGGACGCCGAAGTCGGCGACCTCCTTGCCGAGCGTTTCGAGGATGCCCTCCACCGCGAACTTGCTGCCGTGGTAGAAGCTCAGGCCCGGCATGGTGATCAGGCCGCCCATCGAGGTGACGGCGATGATGTGGCCCGATCGGCGCTCCCGCATGTGCGGAAGGACGGCCTTGATCACCGCCACGGTCCCGTAGACGTTCACGTCGAACTGGCGGCGGAGGTCGGCCATCGAGGACTCCTCGAAGAGGCCGTCATGGCCGTACCCGGCGTTGGCGACGAGGACGTCGACCGGGCCCAGGTCGCACTCGGCCCCGGCCACGACCGTCTCCACCGCGTCGTGGTCGGTCACGTCCAGGACGCGGGCGTGCGCGTCGCCGTCGAGCGCCTCGAAGGCCCGCGCGTCGGCGGTGGTGCGCACCGTGCCCACCACCCGGTGGCCCTCGGCCAGCGCCGTGCGGCCCAGCGCGCGGCCCAGGCCGGTGCTGACGCCGGTGATCAGGAAAGTCTTGGTGCTCGGCACGTCCGTCATGTTCGACATATGAGTTCCCTTCGTACGGTGCGAGGCGGCAGAGGCCGACCGGGGCCGTTGGGCCCCGGCCGGTCTCGACGCGTTCCACTTCAGCACCGGAATCGGCCCCTGACCGGCTTCAGGGAGGCCCACCCCGCCCCGGGGACGGCCGGACCGGGGGACTGCCAGTCCCCCCTTCGCGGGCCGTCGGGGCGATCCCGCGTCCTATCGTGAACGGCATGGACCGCAACACGGCTCTCGCTGAGTTCCTCCGCTCCCGGCGGGCGCGGATCACCCCGCGCCAGGCGGGCCTGCCCGATGACGGCGGCTCCCGGCGCGTGCCCGGACTGCGCCGCGAGGAGATCGCCCAACTGGCGGGCGTGAGCGTCGACTACTACGTACGCCTGGAGCGCGGACGTCGGCTGAACGTCTCCGAGACCGTGCTCGACGCCCTCTCCCGCGCGCTGCGCCTCGATCCGGTCGAACGCACCCATCTGTTCCAGCTCGCCAAGCCCGCCGCGAGCAGGCCCCGGCGCGCGGCGACCCGTCCGCAGCCGGTCCGCCCCGGGCTGCGCGACCTGCTCCGGATCCTCGACCACACCCCCGCCCTCGTGCTGGGGCGGCGCCTGGACGTCCTCGCGTCCAACCGGATGGCACGCGCGCTGCTCACCGACTTCGACGCGCTGCCGCACCGCGAGCGGAACCTGGTGCGGTTCATGTTCCGCGACGAGACAGCCCGTTCGCTCTACGCCCACTGGGACACCCACGCACGGGACATCGTCGCCTCGCTCCGGCGCGACGCCGGACGCCATCCCCACGATCCGCTGCTCGCCGAACTCGTCGGCGAACTCTCCGTCCAGGACGAGGACTTCCGCCGCTGGTGGGCCGGCCAGGACGTGCACCGGCACACGCACGGCAGCAAGCACTTCCACCATCCGATCGTCGGCCCGCTCACCCTCAACTACGAGTCCCTCACCCTGCCCGCCGACCCCGACCAGCGGTTGAGCGTCTACACCGCGGAGGCGGGCACCGGCTCCGAAGAGGCGCTCGCGCTCCTGGACGCGTGGACACGGCGGCCCGAGCCCGCGCAGCCCGAGCCATCGCGGTGAAACCGCCCACCGCCGCTCAGCGCCGGATCATCGCGGCCGCGGAGCCGGAGACCGGGCGCCTGTCCGGCACCGAGGCCCAGCTCACCGGCCTGGTGCGGGCGCGTCTCGCCTTCCGCCACCCCCGCCCCCCGCACGCGTACTTCCTGACGCCCGCGGGCCACCGCGTACGGGAGGAGGGCGCGACCCCGGCCGCCCCCGAGCCGCCACCGGCCCCCGCGCCCGCGCCCTCCGGAGTCTTCGCCGCGCGCACCGGCACGGAGACGGCACCCGTCGGCCCCGAGGGACCCTCCCGCGCGCGGGAGGTGCGCGGCGCCTGGGAGGGACTGATCGAGCTGCGCCGCATGACGAACACGGACGGCTCGCGCGAGCGCCCCTGCGCCTGGGAGCGGGGCCACTTGGTGCAGGCGGCCGCGCTGGCGCTGGAGGCGACCGGGTGCGAGCCTGCGGGCGCGGGCCATGACGGATACCGGGTGGCTCCCTCGCCCCAGCCGGAAGCGGTCACCGTCCGTGCGTCCACCCCGACCGACCTGCGCGCCTGTGTTGCCGCGCTGGAACGGGCCGGGTGGCAGACCAGCGAGCACGCGGAGGCACGCGGCGGCGCCCGCTACGTCCTGGCTTCGCCTCGGCGGACATAAGGAGACGCCCCGTCAGGGGCGCGGGGAACGGCGCGCTCGGCGCGCGACAAGCCGCAGACGCGACTGCCGAGATCCCCCGCAGACGCGTCTGCGGCTTTTTCGTGGTTGCTCGCGCAGTTCCCCGCGCCCCTGGGGCGGCCGTTCCGGCGCCCCCGGAATTCCCTGTGCCACGGGTGAGTTGAAGACGCGGGGCACACCCACCCCAACCACCGCACCCCGAAGGGAATCCCGTGGCAGACCCGTATTCCGTGAGCATCGGTGTCCGTGGGTACGAGACGGACTCGCAGGGCCACCTCAACCAGGCCGTGTACCTCCAGTACGCCGAGCACGCCCGCTGGTCCCTGCTCCGCGCCGCCGGGATCCAGCAGACGGACCTGCTGGGCAAGGGCGTCGGCCCGGTGGCCCTGGAGAACACCATCCGCTACCGCGGCGAGCTGCGCGCGGGCGACGAGATATCCGTGAGCTGCCTGTTCGTCTGGGGCGAGCGCAAGACCTTCCGTACGGAGCAGACGATCACCAAGGCGGACGGCAGCGTCGCCGCGACGGTGACCGGCGTGGCCGGACTGCTCGACCTCAAGGAGCGCCGCATGGTGTCGGATCCGCTGGAGTACTTCCGGGCGCTGGCGGCCGACCCGGGGCTGCTCGGCCTGTAACGGCACGCGCGACGCGTCATGGGCACGGACCCCGACCGGCCGTGTCCATGACATCGTCACCCAACCGTTCCACGAGGTTCACACGAGAATACGTACATCCGTGCCACTCTCCCGGTGGTTGATTAGTCAACTCGCGTAGACCGCACGCTCCTTGGGCGGGCGCGCGGTTCGCGAGGCCTTCGGGAAAGGACACCCCCCACATGCCCGTCCCGCGCGTACGCCGCTGGCAACCCCTGGCCCTGACCGCGGCCGCGGTCCTCGTCGGCATCACCGTGCCGGCCACCGCGACGGCCACCCCCTCCCCCACACAGGCACCGGCCACCGCTGCCGTCGGCGCCTACGACGACACGTACTACAAGGACGCGCTCGGCAAGACAGGCCCCGAGCTGAAGTCCGCCCTTCACACGATCATCAGCGAGCAGACCAAACTCTCGTACGACCAGGTCTGGGACGCCCTCAAGAGCACCGACGAGGACCCCGCCAACAGCTCCAACGTGATCCTGCTCTACAGCGGCACCTCGCGGAGCAAGGACAGCAGCGGCGGCGACCAGGGCGACTGGAACCGCGAGCACGTCTGGGCCAAGTCCCACGGGGACTTCGGCACCTCCACGGGTCCCGGCACCGACATCCACCACCTGCGTCCCGAGGACGTCACGGTGAACAGCATCCGGGGCAACAAGGACTTCGACAACGGCGGCAGCGCCGTCGAAGGGGCCCCCGGCAACCTCACCGACGGCGACTCCTTCGAGCCGCGCGACGCGGTCAAGGGCGACGTGGCCCGCATGATCCTCTACATGGCCGTGCGCTACGACGGCGAGAGCGGCTTCCCCGACCTGGAGCCCAACGACAAGGTGGACAACGGCAGCGCGCCCGCCATCGGCAAGCTCTCCGTCCTGAAGAAGTGGAGCGACGAGGACCCGCCGGACGCGTTCGAGAAGAACCGGAACCAGGTCATATTCGACAAGTTCCAGCACAACAGGAACCCGTTCATCGACCACCCGGAGTGGGTGGAAGAGGTCTACTGAGGCGCCCTGGGATCGCGAGCATCGCGGGCGAGACGGCACGGAGCCACGCCAGGGTGGCCTGCCCGGGCGTGGCTCCGTGCCGGTCCGGTACTCCCCCCCCGCCGCGGGCGTCCCGGAAGCGAGCACATGGCCACTTGCTGCCGCCGTTGCCCCCCTTCGCGCGACACCGCAGAATGTCGCCACCATGGCGAACGCACCCAGGTCCGGGTCGCCAAGGTGATGACCCTGCTCGGCGCCACGTCCCGATTCCAAGCGGGGCTCCGGGCGCGCGAGTTGGATTTCGGTGACAGGGTCGGGGCAGGCAACGGAGCGGCTGACAAGGCCGTCTAGATTGATACTTGATCGTCGAACCACCCATGTGCCCGCGACGGACCACGCCACCCCCGTGCGCCGTACGCCGCCCCTCAGGAGGATTCCGTGTCGGACAACGCCCAGCACCTCGGTCCCGCCGCAGACCCCGCGTTCGGCTCCGCCGAGGACGCGGCGGAGGTGCGCGCCCGCATCGACACCAGCAAGCCGCACTCCGCGCGCTTCTGGAACTACTTCGTGGGCGGCAAGGACAACTACGAGAAGGACCGCGAACTCGGGGACCACATCAGGGAGATCTTCCCCGGCCTGGTCGACGTGGCGCGCACCAGCCGCCAGTTCCTCGGCCGCGCGGTCCGCCACCTCGCCACGGAGCAGGGCATACGCCAGTTCCTCGACATCGGCACGGGCCTGCCCACGGCCGACAACACGCACGAGGTCGCCCAGGCCGCGGCCCCCGACTCGCGCATCGTCTACGTCGACAACGACCCGCTGGTCCTCGCCCACGCCCGGGCCCTCCTGACGAGCACGCCCGAGGGCGTGACGTCGTACATCGACGCCGATCTCTACGACCCCGAGGCCATCCTGGAGAAGGCCGCGGCGACCCTGGACTTCTCGCGTCCCGTCGCCCTGATCATCCTCAACACCCTCGGCCACGTCGCCGACTACGACCGGGCCCGCGACCTGGTCGCCCGCCTGATGGCCGGTCTGCCGTCCGGCAGCTACCTGGTCATCAGCGACTCCACGGCCACCAGCGAGGGCATGATCGCCGCGTCGAACGAGTACAACAAGAGCGGCGCGATCCCGTACTACGTGCGCGAGGTCGCCGAGATCGGCGGCTTCTTCGACGGCCTCGACCTGGTGGAGCCGGGCGTCGAGCAGGTCACGCGGTGGCGGGCGGAGTCCGCGGACCCGACGCCGGTCGACGCGTACGGGGCGGTGGGGCGCAAGGCGTAGCGCCCGGTCCGGTCAGTCGGGCGGGGCCCCGAGGCGCGTCACGTCGGCGATGAGCCGGGTGTGCGCGCCCGGGGCTTCCCGGTCGAGCCGCCGGTAGAGGGCGAGCGCGGCGTCCCTCGCCTCCCGGCACTCCCGTGGGCGCTCCAGGGCGAGCAGCGTCCTGGCGTGCGCGACGAGCGCGTCCGCGTGCTCCTTGGCGTACTCCTCGCGCAGTCCCTCGGGCAGCCCCGCCAAGGCGGCCACGGCTTCCGCCGCGACCTGCTCGGCCTCCTCGTACCGCCTCATGTGGGACAGGTACTGGCCCTGATTGCGCAGGGCGCTCAACAGGCCGCTCACGTCAGGGGATTCCCCGCGGAAGACGGTCCGGAAGACCTGGGCGGACTTGTTGGCCGCCCGGAAGCCCATCGCGGGGCACGACGCGGCGCTCAGGGCCGCCGTCTGCACGAGGAAGGACGCTCCGAGCAGGGGCAGATAACCGCGGCCGTGGGCGGAGGCCAGTTCCCGCGCCAGCACGACGGCTTCGTCCGCGGCCGCCACGGCCTCCGTCGGGGCGTGACCCTCGACGCAGAGCTGCGCCAGGGTGTGCAGCGTCAGTACGTACTCCGCCCTGCGATAGGCCGTCGGCTCCAGGCGCATGAGGCGGCGCCCGATGGACGCCGCCTCCGCGAGGGCTTCCCGTGCGCCCGTGAGGTCGCCGAGGTCCGTCAGGACCTGTGCCTTGGTGGTCAGTGTGGACGCCAGTTCGGGGAGATAGGCGTCGGGGTGGTCGTCGGCGGCGGCCCTGCGGGTACGCAGCGACTCCTCGGCCGCCTCCAGCGCCTCGGCGTGCAGGTCCGCCTCCCGGCAGCGCTGGGCGAACGTGTTGAGCGACCGGGCGAGGTCGGGCAGCGTGCCGGGTTGCCGGGCGGCCAGATCGCGGCGCATGTCGACAGAGGCGCGGGCCGTGTCCAGTGCTTCGCCGAGGTCACCGGTGTCGGCGAGGTTGATGGCGAGGTTGTTCAGTGCTCCCGCCAGGACGGAAAGGCGGTCATCGGGGTCCTCCGGCTGCCAGGTCTTCACCAGCCCGATGCTCTTCCTGCCGTCCCGCACCGCCTCTTGTGCCCGCCCCAGCTTTCCGAGGGCCGCGGCCCTGTGGTGCAGCAGCAGTCCTTCAAGCAGCGGCTGCCCGGTCGGCACGGTGTCGAGGAGGCCGAGCGCGGACGTCACGGTGGTGAGGGTCTGCTCGTAACGGTGGTCGGACATGAGCCTCATGGCGAGGTTGTGCAGGGAGGCCGCGCGCTCCACCTCGGGGTCCTGCGCCTGCTCGTCCACGAGCTGCGCGAGCCGGTCGGCGAGGCGGATGCTCCACGAGGCGAGCGCGCGGGTCATCAACGGGGTGCGTAGGGAGAGTTCCCGCAACTGGTCGGGCGGCAGCAGTTCCTCGGCGAGGATCAGGTCGAGCGCGGCGATCAGGATCGCGGGTTCCGCGCTGCGGGTTCCCGCGGCGACCAGCAGGGGCGCGAGCCGGGCCGGGTCCGCGCGCACGGCTGTCAGCAGGACGTTCTCCAGCGCCTCGGTCCCGATCCGTGCGGCGGCCCTGCTCAGTACGAGGAGGGAGTTCACGGCCTCCTCGGCGTGGAGGACGCCCACCAGACGCAGGAAGATCTCGGGTTCGGCCGCCACGCAGGTGCCCACGAGGTACTCGCCCAAGGGGTCGGGCTCCAGAGGACCCCACTGCTGGCGGACGCCGTCCTCGGCGGGCTCGGGCCGGGGGTAGAGCCCGCCCACCCAGTCGGCCACGGCCCAGCGCACCGACTCCGGGTGCTCGCCGATGCGCGGTACCCGGTGCAGGATGTCGTGCGCGCGGCCCCTCGGCACCGGTCCCGCCAACGTGGCCGCGACGACGGCGTTACGCAGGGCCGCGTCACCGAGTCCGTCGAGCGGTGCCCGCCGCGACGTCCTGCGCCAGTAGGCGCTCTCGTGCAGCAGCAGCGTCTCCTGCGCGCCGCGCACCTCCGCCGAGGAGTACGGCGCGAGGACCCCGGCCAGCGCCGCCATGTGGATGTCGAGGATCGTCCGCGGCCGCCCGCGCGGGGAACGCCGGTAGAAGGCGGAGGATTCGTCGGGCGGGGCGGTCACGGCGAGGCCGAGCGCGAGCGCGCCCCGCGTCAGGTCCTCCACCGCCGTACGGAACGCCTCGTCCTCGTCCACTTCGAGCGACTCGGTCTCCGGGATCGCCCAGCGCCTGACCTTCTCCTTCTCCGTCACGTCGGACGCCTCGGGCGCGCAGTCGGCGCGTACGACGTCCCACCATTGGCCGACCGAGCGCGCGACGAGGAGGACCTTGAACGGACGGCCGGGCGGGCGCCTGCTCAGGATCTTGAGGAGGGCACCGAGGTCGTCCACGTGGCTTTCCGCGTAATCGATCACGAGGAGGACGGGGGCCGTCGCGCGGGCGATCCTCCGGTGCTGCTCGGGCCCGCTGTACCTGCTCAGGTGCACCACGGCGTACCTCGAAGCGGCGAGGCGGTGGCCCACTTCGCGGGCCATCCTGGTCTTTCCCGCCCCACCGGGGCCCGTCAGCAGGGCCACCGACAGGCCGTCGCCCGAGGTGCTCCACTCCACCATCGCGTCGAGGAGTTCACGGCGCCCGGTGAACCGCACCGTCTCCGCTCTGGGGTGCAGCAGCGTGACCGCGGAGCGGGGCACCAGGGGCTCCGCCGCCTCGGCGCCCTCGGCGAGTTCGGCGGGTTCGAGGTGCACGGCCGTGCCGGTGTGACGGTGGATGAGTTCGCGGAATCCGTCGTCCGCGAGGAGCGCGTAGGCGGGAACGGCTTCGAGCCGACTGTGCGGCCAGCCCGGCAGGTCCTCGACGGCGACCCCCACGACGGTGTCGCCGCACCAGACGGCCCCGCCCGAAAGACCGGCCCACGGCGACGCCGCCGGGGCTCCGACCGGCGGGCTGCCTCCCTGGAGGGCCAGTACGTACCGGTCCCTCTCGACGGCTTCCAGCGGGTCGAGCGACCCTCGGAACACCGCGGACCCGACGCGTCCGTCGCGGCCCGCCAGCGCGGTGAATCCGAGGATCGTGACGTCGGCGAGGTCCGATGTCACCGCCCTTCCCCAGCGCACGGGATCCACGGCGGGGAGCACGTCCTCGTCGGCCAGCAGGAGGGCGGCGTCGTAGGGGCCGTCGGAACGGGCCCACACCACCTGGCAGTTGGCCGACACGCCACCGGGGGTCTGTACCGTCGCCTGTGTGTGGTCGCCCAGCACGTGCTGGGCGGTCAGGACGAGGCGCGGCGCGAGCAGATAGCCGGAGCCCTGCCCAGCCGCCTCCACCACCGCGACCCGGCGCCTGTCCTCCACTACGGACCCGCCCCTCAGCGCCCGAAGGAGGAGTCCAACTTCCCGACGTCCGCCTTGTCCTGATTACTGATCAGAAGCGGGCCGCCGGAGCCGTCCTTGGGCGTGAGGACCAACTTCACCCGGTGGACGTCCTCCTTGGCGACCTTGCCGGAGACGTCCGCGGACACCACGGAGCTGAAGATCTTGCTGAGGCCCACCTTGGCGGTGCCCTCTTTGGTCAGGGTGAAGGCGAACTCCATCTCGATGGGCCCGACTTCGAACTTCACCCCACTCGCGGCCCCCGCGACAGCGGCGGCCATCAACTCGTCCCGCAACGCCTGCACGGCCTCCCCGACCCCGATCCCCTCGGCCACGCTTCCCCCTCGTTCCACGGTTCGTTCCGGGTATGCCGCGCATACTCTACGGCGATGGCGTGGCGGGCCGGTCCCATTCCTCGACCCAGGCGTCGAAGTCCTCTTTGCCGTGCAGGTACTGCCCCGGGCCCTCCAGGAGATCCGCTCCGGACAGCCGGTCGAGGGCGGTCCGGATCCGCCCGTCACGCAGCTGCGGGGAATCGCCCTCCATGGCGTCCAGCGCCCATCCCGACACCTCCTCGGGCGTGACCGCACCGGCGGCGAGGGAACGCAGACGGGAGCGGATCGCCGCTTCCAGGGAGCCGTCCGCCCCGGACCAGTCGAGGCCCCGGCCGCCCTCGGCGCAGTCGACCCGCCTGAGCTCCGGCCCGCTCACGTCCTCGGCGCCCGACACGTAGGCCAGCCAGCGCAGTTCGTCGCAGGCGAAGAAGGACTCGCCCCAGGTGTCGGCCCAGATCCGCACCGTCCGCCCCTGATCGCCGCGGCGTAGCGCTCCCTGCCGCGCCGTGCGAACCGCGGGGCCCGCGCCGAGAGCGGACCGCTCACCTCGGCGAACCACGCGGGCACGGCGGCCACCGGCAGGTCCTCCTCGGCGAAGTCCGCCGAGAGGGCGATCCCCAGCGCGGCGTCGAGCACGGACCGCAGGCGTGCCTCGTACTCCGCGGCGGGCACGGTCAGCGTCACGTCGAACGTGCTCAGCACCGGGGGCGCGTCCTGCGGGGGCGGGCGCCGGGCGACGCGGAGGCGCTCCTGCTCGATGTCCTCGATCTCGTGGAACACGCGCGTCGTCAGTCCTCCCCAGGAGCCGGAACCGTCGCCAAGAACGTCTCGATCTCCTGGCGGACGTAGCGCGACACATCGGTCAGGACCGCCACGGTGTCGCGGAGCTCGCGGGCCAGTTGCGGTGCCGCTGCCCAGATCTCCGGCTTGCCGGTGACGACGGCGTACAACAAGTCGTCGTCGAACCAGCCGCCCTCCGCCTGCCGCGGCGCCGCGTCCCGGAGGATCTCCACCGCCAGCGGCAGCAGCCAGGCCGTGCCCACGTCCTGCCTGATCAGCCGCGCCAGCTCATGCGGCTCCAGGGTCCCGACGGGGCGGCGCCGCATCTCGTGCACGGCTCTGACCAGGGCAGTCGCGTCCGCGGGCGGATCCGGCCAGCGGTGCCCCTCCAGTTCCTCCAGGGACCTGCCCCGGTCGAGCGGCCCCGTCACCGTGGAGTTCCTCATTCGCCGACCCGCGTGTGCTCCAGCCAGCGCTCCAGGGCATCCCGCGTGCCCCGCGGAGTCTCCGGCGATGCCGCCATGCGCGTACCGAGATCCCGAAGTGATGGGAGGTCATGGGGGTTCCTCAGGAGGACGCAGTCCGTCCACTCCTCCCCCTTCGCTCCCCGCACGAGGACGGTTCCGTCGAGGGACAGCATCGCGAAGTCGACGTGGCCCGCGCCGCGCCCCGTCACCCCGGCCTCGGCGCCCGCGCCCGCGAGGTCGCAGTCCACGGTCAGGGCCACCCGCGCCCACCGCAGGGAGTCAGGGTGCGTGGCCTCCCTGTCGCCGACGGCGAGCAGGAACTCCGGGGCGTCCGGCTGGAACAGTCCCTGGTCCGCGCTGAGCATGTACCACTCGTGGTTCACCCTCTCCCGCAGGTCGGGCGCATCGGATTCCACGCTCACGGCCCATTCCTGACCGCCGGTTTCCACGGAATCCGCGAAGAACGCCAGGCTCGGAGGGATGAGCGGTGCGGACGGGTCCGCGAGGCCCAGGTATCGCAGACCCGCCTTGGTCAGCGAATTCTCCAGTTCTGCTTCCCGCATGGCATTCCTTCGAGATGAGCGTTCGCGGCCCGCGCCTAGTTGGACCGCGGCTGCGCCTTCGCCCAAGGGTACGGGATGACCTGGTCGTAGTTGTGCGATCCGTCCTTGCGCCTGCCGAAGTAGGCGATGTTCCCTTCCCGGTCCACCACAACTCGCGCCTGACTCAACGGATTTCCGTTGTCATAAATCGGCTGGTCCTTCCACCGCTGCCCTGCGCGGGAATTTCCACCCCGATAATTGTCGGCCACCCGATCGTGGGCCGGACCGGTATAACGCTGTTCCTTGTTGGGATTCTTGACGATGTCGTCCACCAGCTTATGAATGTCCTCTGGTGTTTCGAACCAAGCCTTGCGGTCCTTGTTCCCGCCGATGCGCCGGGTGATCTCCTCCGGCGAATAGTTCTCGTCCGGCACCCAGTTGCTCGGCGGCACATCGGCGTCACCGCACTCCGGTGCGAGCCCGAGCGGGTCCGTCCAGGTGCACGGGTTGTGCGGATAGGTGAAGGCGTTGTCCGCCGGACGCAGACCCAGTGGGTCCGGTGAGTGGTAGCGGCCCGTACTCGGGTCGTAGTACCGGAAGTAGTTGTAGTGCAGGCCGGTCTCCGGGTCGAAGTACTGGCCCGGGAAGCGGAGCGGCGTGTAGGCGGTGCTGTCGGCGGCCCAGCTCGTGGTGCCCCAGAGGGTGGAGCGCATGCGCCAGGCGATGTCACCGTCCTCGTCGACCAGTTCCGTCGGGGTGCCGACGAGGTCGGTGACGATGGCGTAGAAGCGCTCGTCGATCTGTTCCTGCGACGGCCCGTCGTCGGCGGAGCCGCTGCCGTCCGAGGAGCCGTCACCGCCTTCGTGGGCGGCGATGCGTTCCGTCTGCGCCAAAGGCCGCACCGCGTCGTGGTCCCACGTCAGCGTGACGGGGGAAGCGAGCCCGTCACCCCGTGTGGTCTGTTCGCAGAGCGTCGTGCCGTCCCAGGTGAAGTCGACGCGCTCGGTGACCGTCTCCCCGTCGCCGGCGAGCCGCTCCTTGGCGATGCGCCGCCCGAGCGGGTCGTAGGTGTACCGCCACCGCGTCCCGTCCGGCGTGACGACCGACGTGAGCCGGTCCTCCGCGTCCCAGGTGTACCGCCAGGTGTCCGGCTTGCGCGACAGGCGGGTCTTCTGGCGCAGCACGACGCGGCCCGCGGCGTCGTGCTCGTACCGGACAGCACCCGCCCTCAGGAGCGTCATTCCGGCCAACTCGCGTGCTCCTTGGGCCTCTTGGCCCGGGTGCGCCGCGGGCCAGGAGGCGTCCGTCTGGTTGCCCGCCGCGTCGTACGCGTACGTCTCGCGCCACCCCTCGGCACTGACACCCGTGACCCGGCCGACCTCGTCGAGTTCGAAGGCGCGGCTGCCGCCAGACGATTCCTCGATGTCCGTCAGATAGCCGTCCGCGCGGTATCGGTAGGCGCGTTCCTGGACGCGACGGTCCTCGGAGCCGGTGACGGTCTGGGTCCGCGGGCGGCCCAGTTGGTCAAACGTGTGGGCGACGGTGAGGTGGTCTCCGACGTGGCGGGTGATCTCGCGTCCCGCCGCGTCGTGCTCGAAGCGCAGGCTGTGTCCGCCCGTCGTCAGTCCGGTGCGGTTGCCGACCGCGTCGTACGACCAGGTGCTCACCACTCCGGTGGGCGTAGTGCGGTGTGTGCGGCGGCCCAGCTCGTCGTAGGCGTAGCTCAGTTCCCTGCCTGCCACCGTCTCCGCGCGGAGCTGGCCCTTCTCGTCCCAGTGCCATTCGACGGCCGTGCCCGACGTGGCCGCGCGCAGCATGCGGCCCGCCACGTCGTACGTGAAGTCGGTGACCTGCCCGGCGACGTCCTTCCGTGCCGCCTGTCCGAGCGCGTCGCGCCAGTAGCGGATCTCCTCACCGAGCGGGGTCGTGCGACGGGTCAGCTGGCCTGCCGCATCGTGCGTGTACCGCTGCGAGCGTCCGTCGAAGTCCGACTCCGCGACCAGACGGCCCGCTGCGTCGTACTCGTACGTCCAGGTGAGGCCCTGTGGATTGGTGACCGTGGTGAGCCGCAGTTCACTGTCGTAGGTGAACGCGTGGCGCACCCCGTCGGCACTCGTGCGTGCCGACAGGAGGTCGAAGTGGGTGTACTCGAAGCGCGAGACCGCGCCACTCGCGGCCGTGTGGTGCGTGCAGTTGCCCTCGGCGTCGTAGAGCCACGTCTCCTGCGAACCGTCAGCCGCCACACGCCTGGCGGGCCTCCCCTCGACGGTCCACTCCAGGCGGGTCGACGCCCCGAGCGGGTCCGTCAGAACGGCGAGCCGCCCGAACGCGTCGCGCTCATAGGTGCTCACCGCACCCCGTGCGTTCGTGACCGTGAGCGGCAACCCCGCAGCATCACAGCGGACCCGCACCGCGTGCCCCAGGGCATCCGTGACCTCCGAGAGGCCACCCGCCGAGTCGTAGGCGAAACGTGTGGTGCGGCCCGCGGGGTCGGTCACGGCGACGGGGTTGCCCGTGCTGTCGTACTCCCGCACCCAGCGGGAGCCGTCCGGGTCGACCGTCAGAGCCGGGAGGCCCGACTCGTCGAACTCGACGGAGGAGTGCGCACCGTCCGGCCGCGTCACCTGGATCAGGCGGCCGACCTGGTCGTACGCGTACCGCGTCGTCCGGCCCAACGGGTCGACGTACGCGGTGAGTCGGTGTTCCTCGTCCCACTCCTGGTGGGTGACATGCCCCAGCGGATCCGTCTCCCGCACCAGCCGATACGCGTCGTTGTGCTCATACACCCGCACATGCCCCAGCGAGTCCGTCACCCGCGTCGTGTGCGTCGCGTCCTCATACGTCAGCGTCGAGGCGAGTGCGTCGCCGGTGCCGCCGGTGGCCGTGACCCGGCCGCGTTCGTCGTAGACGTACCAGTACGTCGTGCCGTTGCGGTCGGTCCAGGAGGTGATGCGGCCCGCGTCGTCGTAGGTGTAACGCATCGGCAGGCCCGAGGAGTTGGTCTCCTCCACCAGGTGGCCTGCCTCGTCGTAGCCGAAGGTGACCAGCGTGGTGCCGGGGGCCTTGGGGGAGGTGGGGTCCAGCAGGCGCAGGCCGGTGATGCGGGAGTTGGTGGCGTCGCGGTCCAGTGCGATGCGGTAGCCGCCGGAGTGGGTGACCGCCAGCGGGAGGTCGCCGTCGGGCGCGTACTCGATGGTGATGCGGTTGCCGTTGCGGTCCTCGATGGACTGCAGGGGGACGTCGACCGCTTCGCCCGCGGCGGCGGGGAGGGGGCTGTGGAAGGTGTGGGTCAGGCCCGTGTCGGGGTCGTGCACGCACAGCGCGCCGTCGAAGCCGTCGGCGTAGGAGAGGGTGAGGCGGGAGCCGGGGGTGTCCGGGGTGACGGAGGGGGTGCCGGTTTCCGGGGACGGTGGGGGGAAGCAGAGGCGCGCGCCGTCCGCGGCGGCGTAGATGAAGCCGTCCGCGTCGGCCTGGATCCGCTGGTCCAGCGTGGAGGCCCAGGACGGGCCGAACCAGCCGCCGAAGCGGTAGGAGGACAGGTGGGTGCGTTCCAGGAGCAGGGGCAGGACGCCGGGGAGCCGGACGTCGGTGCGGGGCAGCGCCATGTCGCCGGTGGCCACGTCGATGGGGTCGCGGACGAACTTCTTGAGGGCGTTGCGCACCGAGGCGGGGAGTTTGTCGAAGCCGGGGCGCAGGGAGAGGCGCTGGAAGGCGGCGCAGTTGAGTTTCATCGCGCCGCGGAGTTTGGAGAGGTCCTTGGGCTTGAGTTTGCCCAGGCCCTTGCCCAGCAGTTTACCCAGGCTGCCCACGCCGACGCCGAGGGCCGCGCCCAGCGCGAGGGTCTCGGCGAGTTTGCCGGGATCCTTGAAGGTGGCGGGGTCCTTCAACAGGGTGTCAAGGGCGGCGAACTTGGCGCCCTCGCCCGCCATCTTGCCCACCCGGGCGATCGTCTTGATCTCCTTGAGGGCGCGCAGCGCGCGGCGCAGTCCGCGGATGACCTCAAGGACGGCGCGGATGGCGCGGGCCATCGCGGTGCCCGCGTGCTCGATCCGGCCAAGCAGGGCCATCACCTTCGCGAAGCGGGCGCCCGCGGCGAGGCTGCTGACCACGGCGGAGGCGCCGCCGGTGAGGACGGACAGGGCCAGGCCCGCCATCTCCACCTCGATGATCTCCAGGATGATGACGTTGAGTTCGGTCAGCAGCTCGTGTGCTTCGTCCGCGTACTTGTCCAGCGCGTCGGCGCCGTCGCGCAGCGAGTCGGCCATCTGGGTGGCCTGCGTCCGGGTCTTCTTGGCCCGCTTGTTGAACGCGGTGGCGGTCTTGCCCTCCCAGGTGACGTCCTTGAGGGCGGCTTCGGCGTCCTTGACCGAGGCGTCCACGGCCTTGGCCAGCTCGCGCCACTTCTTGGCGATCTCGCGGACGCCGTCCGGGTCGACGGCCGGGTCGGAGATCCCCAGGAACTCCATCATGGAGGCCATGTTGTCGCCGGCCATGTGGTTGAACTTGTTGATGTAGTGCAGGGGGTTGAGGTCGACCACCGGGCTCAGCCCTGCTTCTTGCCGCGCGCGGCGGCTTCGAGCAGCACGTCCAGGACGTCGAACGCCTCGGAGAGGTCCGTCATCAGCTTGGCCTCACCGTGCCACTCGTCCACCAGGTCCCCGGCGACCTCGGCGAGCGTCTCCATGCCCTCGCGCACGTCATCGGTCGCACTCATCAACGCACCCAGCGCGCCCAGGGCCGACAGGTCGTGCGAGGCAGTCTTGAAGTCGTGCAGCGGCTTGGCGATGTGATGCGGCGCCTTGCGCAACAGCGGCGCCGCCTTCGCGATCGACTCCGAGTCCTTACCCAGGTCCCCCATGGCTGCCGTCCCCCGAAACGCCGCGTTGCTGTGTGCACATGCCAACGGCAGACAGTAGCTGTCACGGGTAAGCGGAACGCCTTCATTCAGTCATGAGACGGCAAAGAGGCCCGGAGAACCTTGACCGCCTCGTCGAACGCCGAGTCCCGGTTCTTCTCGAACTCCTCCTTCGTGAAGACCGGCGTACGCAGGTGGGGCGGGATGCCCGCGCCGTCGAAGGTCCGGCCCGAGCGGGTCAGGAACTCCTCGTTCGGGAGGCCGACCGCCATGCCGTTGGGAAGCTTGCGTTCCATGACGTCCGAGAAGACGCCCTGCGTCGCTTCGCCGATGCGGACCGTCCCGCCGGGGCGGTCGATGAGCGCCTGGGTGAAGGTCTCGCCCGCGCTGACCGTCGAACCGCCCGTCAGGACGGCGACAGGACCGGTGTAGCGGGGCACGCCCTTGGCGGGCCGCACGGGCACCGGCTGCGGGCGCGTGTACCGCGTGCGCTTGCTGTAGGCGAGGTACGGCGTGTCGGTCAGGCGCCCGGCGATGTGCAGGCCGAGCGCGTCGGAGCCGCCGCCGTTGACCCGCAGGTCGATGATCAGCCCCTTGAGGGAGGCGGTGCGCGCGGGGGTGAGGACGGTGTCGAGCGCCTTGTCGAGTTCGGCGAGCTGGGCGGCGTACGACGGGTCCTTCGTGTCGTAGCCCGCGAAACCGGAGATGCGCAGATAGCCCTGCCCGCCGGGCAGGTCCGCGTAGCTGATCCGGCCGCTCGCGAATTCGCGCGGCTTCTTGCCGCCCAGGTCGCGCCGCACGATGTGGTTCTTGACCTTGGTGTCCAGCTTCTCGCTCGGCACGGTCGTCCCGGGGCGGACCTGGTAGAACCGGTGATCGCCGTCGACGACAGCGACATGCGCGTCGTGAAGCGGCTTCACCATCTTGCTGAAGACGGCGAAGAGTTCGTCCCGCGTCGTGTCGGCGTGCACCTGGGGCCGGTACGTGTCCCGTACGGCGTGCCAGTCGATCCCCTTGGCCGCGAAGAAGGGGTAGTTCTCCTCGAAGGACTGCCAGAAGACGTCGAACGCCGTCACCGGGTCCTTGGGCATCGCGGTGCCGCAGCCCTCGGGGAGCTCCGCGACGCGCCGCAGCTGCCGGTCGCCGGCCGAGCCCGACGCGTGCAGGGTGGCGCGCCGCGCCCCGTCCCTGCGGACGGTGAGGAGCGTCCGGTCGGCGTCCTGGTACTCCCCCGGCGCCGTCCGCCGCGCGGAGAAGCCCTTCTGGCAGCTGACGTCCGTGGTCTGGTACTCCCGCATGCGCCCGCCCTCGATGGCCAGGACGGCGCCGTAGCCCTCCATCCGCCAGAGACCGTCGACGGACGTCGGCCGCGGGGCGGCGGATCGCGCCGTCGCCGCGACGGGCGCCATCGCGCCGCCCGCGAGGGCCAGCACCACGGCGACCTGCACGGCCTTGGAACTCCTGTGTCGCACGGCTTCCCTCTCCCTGTACATGAGCTGCGTCAGGAATCACGATCGCCGAGGAGCACGGCCCGGACCATCCGGCGTACCGGTCAATCGACAGGGGGGATATCCCCCGGGGTCACAGCGCCTTCATGACCTTCCCGAGGTCCACGAACTTGAAGTTCGTGGACGGGCGCTCGCCGTCGCCGGGCGCGTCGTGACCGTCCTGCACGACCAGCAGGCCGTGCGGGTACTTCGGGCCCAGCGGCTCGTTCAGCGCTGCCGCGCCGTCGCACTCCTCGGAGCCGTCGAGCGCGCCGCCCGCCGGGGTGACGCGGAAGCCGCCCTCGTACTCGTTGTGGTCGCTCAGCTCGCGGTCGTACGCGGCGAAGGTGTTGTCACCCTGGCTGGAGGCGAGCAGGTAGCCGTCGCCGTCGGACTCGTGGACCAGGGTGAGGCCCTCCACGTCGGCCGCGATCCGCTTGCCGCCGTAGCCGGGGTCGGGGCCCGGGGTGCACTCCTCCGTCTCCTCGTCGTAGGTACCGGGGACGCCGTACTCCCTCACCTTGTCGACGAGTTGGGGCGCCCCCGTCAGGTCGGCGGGCATCCGCCAGATGCCGACGTCCTCCTGGCCCGCGTACAGCGTGCCGTTGGCCGGGTCGACGACCATGCCCTCGACCTGCGGGAGTTCACCGGGCTCCGCGCACGGGCTCCACGAGGTGCCGTTCGGCAGCCGGAAGGAGGAGGGCAGGTCAAGGGTGCGGATCTTGCGGTACGAGACCTTGCCGCCCTGCCCGGGGAGCAGTTCGAGGAGCGCGACGCTGCTGCGCTCGCGCTGGCTGACCAGGGCGTACGAGCGGCCGCTCGCCTTGTCCTGCCAGGTGGCGAGCCCGTACGCGGTGCGCTGTTCGTTGATCTCGGCCTGGTCGGCGGAGAACACGGGCGGGGCGGCCGGGTCCGTGACGTCGGTGAGCGGACCGCCGGGCCGGTCCGGGTCGATGCGGTAGAAGCGGAGCCGGTCGTGGCCGCGGTCGCTGGTGACGGCGAGATCCGCGCGGCCCGACGAGAGCTTCAGGCCGTGGACCAGGTCGACGTTGTTGAAGCGGCCAGGCGCGTCGTCCTGCCCTTCAGCAGGGGGTGCAGCTATCGACTGCACGGGCCGCGCGTCCAGGTCGTACGCGCGCAGACCGCCCTCCTTCGCCGTCGCGATCACCAGGCTGCGCGCCGGGTTCGCCGCGTCGCGCCAGATCGCGGGGTCGTCGGCGTCGGCGTTGCCGCCCGCGTCGTCGTCGTGCAGCACGGGCGTCTCGGCGCGGGGCGTGACACCCGGCAGCGGGTCGGCCGTGGTGCGGGCGGGCGCGGCGGCCGTGGCCGTGGCGCCCGCCAGGACGGTGGTCAGTGCGAGCAGGACCGGGCCGATCGTTCGATGGGTCGGACGGCGTCTGGTCACGCGGTGTCTCCTCGTTCCGGGGTCGGACGGATCTTGCGTGAGACTGGGGCCTGCGGGTGTCGGCCCGGCGTACGCGGCACGTCCGGCAGCACCCCTCCCGGATGTACGGGGAGTGAACCAACTCCCCTGTACGTCAGGCGGGTTGGACGTTCAACGCGAGCTCGGCCCACACCGTCTTGCCGACGGGCCGCTCCGTCACGCCCCACTCGGCGGCCAGCGCGGCCACGATCACGAGCCCCCGGCCCGACTCCCCGTCGGGCGCGGGCCGTTCGGGTTCCCGCGGCGGCCTGCTTTCGGCACGGGTGTCCGAGACCTCGACACGCAGCGTGTCCGCGTGGAGCGTCAGGCGCAGCTCGAAGTCACGGCCGGGTACGCGACCGTGGGTCACCGCGTTGGCGGCGAGTTCGGCGACGATCACCTCGGCGGCGTTGGACGGTTCGGAGTCGTACGGGATGCCCCAGCCGTCCAGGTGGTACCTGGCCAGCCTGCGGGCGAGGCGGGCGCCTCGGGGCGTCGAGCTGAGGCGTTCGGTGACTTCCCGCGCGGGAGCGGCGGGTTGGAGTTGGGTCGGCATGATCTCACCGTGGCCGTACGGGCGGGCCGCACACCAGCAACCAAACTCGTACGCTGAGTCAGCGTACGAGTACAAAGGGTGGACAGGTGGGGTAACGGACCGTGACCATGGGGCTGTTGGCGGGGATCAGCACACGAGCGTCGGGGGTTACCCGTGATGTCGTCGAGCACCAAAGAGCCAGAGCCGTCGGACGGCCTGAAGACCTTCGGCGCGGTACTGAAGAGTTTCCGCAAGCGGGCCGGTGTCACACAGGAGGCACTGGCCGAGGAGGTCGGCTGTTCCTCGCACTTCCTGGCCTCCATCGAACAGGGCAGGCGGTTCCCGCCGGTCGGCTTCATCGACCAGTGCGAGTCCTCCCTCGACGCGTTCGGCACGCTGCGGCTCGCCGCGAACCAGCTGACGCGCAAGCCGGGCCTTGCGACGTGGTTCCGCCAGTGGGCCCTGCTGGAGCAGGAGGCGCTGGCCCTCAACACGTACGAATGCCGGTTGATCCCGGGTCTGTTGCAGACCGAGGCATACGCACGGACGCTGTTCGTCAACCGGCTTCCACCTCTGGGTGACGAACAGATCGAGGCGAGGCTTGAGGCTCGATTCGAGCGCCAAAAGCTGCTTACCGGACGGCCGAACACGGCCTATAGCTTCATCCTTGAGGAACATTTGTTCCTGCGCCGCATGGGTGGGCATGAAGTCACCATGGAACTCATCGACCACGTTCTCGGTCTCGCCGAGCGACGGAACATCGAGCTTCAGATCATGCCGGTGGTGCGGGACAGCCATGCAGGGCTGGACGGACCGATGCAAGTGCTAGAGACCCCGGACAACAGGTGGTTCGCCTACGGAGAGGGACAGGAGAGCGGCCAGCTCATCTCCGACTCGAAAGTCGTCAGCATGCTCCAGATGCGGTATGCCAGGATGCGCGCACAGGCTCTCTCGTTCGAGGACTCGGTGAGCCTGCTGGAGCAGATGCGAGGAGCAGCATGAGCACCCCCGAACTGGCCTGGTTCAAGAGCAGTTACAGCAGCGGCAGCTCAGGCGACTGCCTTGAAGTCGCCCTCACCTGGCGCAAGTCGAGCTACAGCAGCAGCGGCGACGGAGACTGCGTAGAGATCGCCCCCTGCCCCACCACCATCCACGTCCGCGACTCCAAGAACCCAGAAGGCCCCCGGCTCGCCCTGAACCCCCGCGCCTGGGCGGAGTTCGTGGCGTACGCCGAGGGCCGTTGAAGCCGTCGTCGGTCAGTACTGCGGCTGCGACTGGGGCTGGTTCTCCACCAGTTCCCGCGCCTCCTCGTCCGTCGCGACGGACGGCGGTGAGCCTTCGAGCGGCTGACGCGCCGTCTCCTTCATCGCGGCGACGGCGATGATGCCGACCAGACCGGCCAGCATCGTGTAGAACGCGGGCATCAGGTCGTTGCCGGTGGCGCTGATCAGGCCCGCGACGACCAGCGGGGTCGTACCGCCGAAGAGGGAGACGGAGATGTTGAAGCCGATGGAGAGGGAGCCGTAGCGGACGTCCGTCGGGAAGAGCGCGGGCAGCGAGGACGACATGACGCCCAGGTAGCAGACCAGGGCGAGGCCGAGGATGAGCAGGCCGGTGAAGACCGCGACCGTGCCGCCCTGCTTGATGAGCAGGAACGCGGGCAGGGCGAGGACGAAGAAGCCGACCGAGCCCGCCATCAGGACCGGCTTGCGGCCGATGCGGTCGGAGAGGCGGCCCACCGAGTTGATCAGCGCCATCAGGATCAGCATGACGATGACGATGGACATCAGGCCGCCCGCTTCGCCGAAGCCGAGCTGGGTGAGGTAGGTCGGCATGTACGACAGCAGCATGTAGTCGGTGATGTTGAACGCCGCGACCAGCGCGATGCAGAGCAGCATCGCGCGCCACTGGCCGAAGAAGGAGTCCTTGAAGGACTTCTTCTGGCGCTCGGCGGCCGGGCCCTCGCCCTCCTCCATCTTCTGGAAGGCGGGCGACTCGTCGAGCTTCATGCGCAGGTAGAGGCCGATGAGTCCGAGCGGCGCGGCCACCATGAAGGGGATGCGCCAGCCCCAGGACTGCATGGCGTCGTCGCTGAGCAGCATCGTCAGGGTGGTGACGAGGACGGCGGCGACGGTGTAGCCGATCAGGGTGCCGAACTCCAGGAACGAGCCCCAGAATCCGCGCCGCTTGTCGGGGGCGTACTCGGCGATGAAGGTCGCCGCTCCCCCGTACTCGCCGCCCGTGGAGAAGCCCTGCACCATGCGGCAGAGGACGAGCAGGATCGGCGCCCAGACGCCGATCGTGGTGTAGCTGGGGATCAGGCCGATGGCGAGCGTCGCCGCCGACATCATGATCATGGTGAGCGCGAGGATCTTCTTGCGTCCCACGCGGTCGCCGAGCGGGCCGAAGAACATGCCGCCGATGGGGCGCACCAGGAAGGCGGCCGCGAAGGTGGCGAGGGACGACAGCGTCTGCGCGGTGTCGTTGCCCGAGGGGAAGAACTCCTTGCCGATGATGACGGCGAGGTAGGCGTAGACGCCGAAGTCGTACCACTCCATGGCGTTGCCCAGGGCGGTCGCCTTGACCGCGCGCTTGACCTGGGCTTCCTCGGTGACGGTGATGTCCGACTGGCGCAGCCGCGGGTTCTTGCGGCGGTGGATCACGCGGAAGAGCGCGCGGTGTCTCGCGACGGCCTCCGGAGCGGGGGGTGCCGGTGTTTCGGGGGCTTCTGGCGCGCTCACGGGCGGGTCAACTCTCTCGGTCGTCTCCTGGCTGGACGTCGATCAACATTGCCAACCGGTGGAGCCAGAAAGTGCCCGCCATTGGTCCTTGCCGCAATGGCCCCAAGTCCCTTATCGGGAAGGACTTGGGGCCTGAATCGCCACAAAGCGAACGGACTACGCCGTGCTCACCTCGCGTACAACTGACTCTTCGGCACGACCTGCTGCTCCTGCCCGGGGCTCGACCAGAGCAGTTTCAGATGGGCCTCGCCCGTCTGCTCCGCGTACTCGACCTTGATCGAGTGGCGCTTGCCCGCGGTGAGGGCGACCTGCGCCTTGTCGATCCTCGGCTCGTGCGGCGACCAGGAGTCGATGACGAGCTTGCCGTCGATCCAGACGCGGGCCATGTCGTCCGAGATCGTGGTCAGGGTGTACGTCTCCGTGCGGCGCGGCTCGATCGAACCGGTCCAGCGGACACTGAAGTTGTCGGCGGGGATCGACGCGTCCGGCGAACCGGCGAACTTCCAGGCGTGGTTGAGGGTGGGGTCGACGCGAGTGACCTTCGGGGCGCCTTCGAACCTCGCGTTGTCGAAGACCTCCTGCTTGAGGCCCTTGCCGCGCCCGGGCCGTGCCGTGGGTCCGGGGTCGACGGTCAGCTCGACGACCGTCGCGGTGTCGTTGGTGGCCGCGCCGGACGGCTTGATGTCGTAGCCGTCGCCCGCCTTGGTGACGGTCACCTTCTGGCCGCTGCCGAGGACGCGGGCGGCCTTCACCGTGAACGCCGTACGCGCCGTCAGGTGCAGGGAACCGCCCGCCGATGGCCACTGGGTGACCGCCGCGTAGAGCTTGTCTCCCTTCCTGCTGACCGAACCCCAGGCGGGCTCCTCGACGAGACCGCCGTAGCGGGCGCCGAAGACCGCGTCGCCCTGGCCCGCCGTGCGCAGCCAGTCGCCCATCTGCTTCAGGCGGTCGACGGAGGGCTGGGGCACGCGGCCGCGCGCGTCGGGTCCCACGTTGAGGAGGTAGTTGCCGCTGCGCGAGGTGGTGGAGAGGAGGTTGCGGGTCAGGGTCCGGGCGGACTTCCAGTCCTCGTCGTAACGGGCGTATCCCCAGTGGCCGTTGAGGGTCATGCAGGACTCCCAGAGCTGGCCGTCGACCGGGGCGCCCGGGATCTCCTGCTCGGGGGTGCCGTAGTCGCCGTCGACCACGCGGCGCTTGCCGACGCGGTTGTTGATGACGAGGTCGGGGTCGAGGCCGCGGAGGTACGCCTCCAGCTTCTCGCCGTCCTTGGACGTCCACGGGTTGTGCGGATTGTCGGTGTCCCACTCGCCGTCGAACCAGAGCAGCGCCGGGTCGTAGTTGTCGACCAGCTCCTTGAGCTGGGCGTACATGCGCTTCTCGTACCGGGGGAAGGTGGCCGGGTCCGCGAAGTCCTTGTCGTGCCAGTCCCAGATCGAGTAGTAGAAGCCGAGCTTGATGCCCGCGTCGTCGGATGCCTTCTTCAGCTCGGCGAGGATGTCGCGGTTCTTGTCGAAGGACGAATGGTCGCGCAGGTTCCAGTCGTTGACCTTCGTCGGCCACATCGCGTAGCCCTCGTGGTGCTTGGACGTGATGACGATGTACTTCATCCCGGCGTCCTTGGCGGCCTTGACGACGGCCTTGGCGTCGAAGTCGGCGGGGTTGAAGCCCTGCGCCTGCTTCTCGTACGCGTCCATGGGGATGTCGCACTGCCGCTTGATCCACTCGGCGTCGCGGCAGACGGTCCCGTCGGGACGCTTGTACTCGCCCTCCAGGTTCGAGTACGCGCCGAAGTGGATGAACATCCCGAACCGGTCCTGGCGGAACCAGTTGGTGCGGTCGGCGGTGAAGGGGTCGTCGGTGGCGTGGTCGGTGCCGGGCCCCGCGGGCCGCGCGCTGTCCTGGGCGGGGGCGTCGTTCGGAACGGCGGACGCGGTCGACATGGCGGCCGTGCCGACGAGGGCCACGGCGAGGAGCAGGGCGATTCCAGTGGCTCTGTGGCGCATGGGGCGGCTCCCGGGGTTCCCTAGGTTGGGGGGGTCGCTCGGGAACGTAGGGACGAATACATCGGATGTCAATGGGGTCAACTGGCGCGATTCTCCGCTGGGTTGCCCTTGTCGCACCTCTACTGCTCCGATGACTGAGGCGTCTCGCACTGCTCTGACGACGGAGGCGCCTCGGCGGCCTTGCGGCCCTGCGACCCACGGCCCGGGCTCCGGGGCAGCCTTCCGCCGCCCCGGAGCCCTCCCCGCACACCACCTCCCGAGCCCTCGGCCGGGGAGGCGTCTCTCAGTTGAATCCGTTGAAGTTGAATCAGTTGAAGACGACCACGTCCGTACGCATCGGAAGCGGGCTGCCCCAACCAATGTTGATCTTGAACCATACGACCCCGCTGCCGGGGGCGATGTTGTCCACCTGGAACGGCGCGGAGCCGACGAACCTGTTGCCGTTGCCGTCGACCTCGGAAGCCGTGATGACCACGGTCGAGTTCGGGTTGATCACGCTCAAGGAGATCGGCAGGTCCCACGCCCCGTTCCCCGGGCTCCACCACTGCGCGCTGCGCCACACCTCGCCGACGTTGCCGCCGATCGCCTCGGCACTCGCGTCCCGAGCCGCCTCCTGCACGTCCTTTTGGAACTTGGGGGTGACGGCGTTGGTCGAATTGACTGTCGTCATGGCTGTTCTCCGATCCGTGCTCGCGAAGTACTTCTTGCCAACTCCCCTGAGCACAAGGTGAGTTGGGCCGCATTTCGCTGTTCGAGATGCGGCGTACCCAGTGTTTCCCGCAAGGTGGCGAACCCTCAGATTCCGGTCCGTCCAGCGGAACACCCACGGAAGGACATGCCGTTTCAGAGGCGCCGCGTCGACCGTGGTGGCGGACGGGCGCCGGTGTTGCCCAGGCGGCCCCACGCGGCCCGGCTGGAGCCGGAGCCAGGGCCCGGGGGCCGAGGGTGCGGAGGCGCTGATCTACCGCTCAACCGCCCCGGGGCGAGTCCGCCGTATGGCCCACCCCACCAGCGCCGCCGAAACCACCGTGAGCACCGCCCCGGAGACGGTGGCCGCCTCCCGGAACTGCCCGGTCTGCGCCGAACTCCAGTGTCCGGCGGTGACGTTGCCGACGAAGACCGCGGCGAGCACGGTGCCGACCACGGCGACGCCGGCCGCGGCGGTGACCTCGGCGGCGGTGTCGAGGAGCGCCGCGCCGGTCGAGGTGCGGTTGCGGGGCAGGCCGTCCAGCACGTTGACCCCGGCCGCCGCGCCGACGACCCGCAGGCCCGCGGCGACGAACACCAGCGCGGCCGCCACCCACGGGTAGCCGAACGTGCCGAACACGGTGTAGACGGCGAGCCCGGCCACGACCGACCCCGCGCTGATCCAGGCGGCGCGGTCGATGCCGACCCGTGCGACGAAGCGGTGGACGAACGGGCCGCCCGCGATCAGCACGACGACCTGGGGCAGCATGCCGAGGGAGGCGAGGGCGGGCGACCAGCCCCGGTCGAGTTGCAGTTGCAGGGTCACCAGGTAGGCGAGCCCGGCGTTCGCGAGGCCCGCGGCCGCCTTGTAGGCGAGGCCGCCGGAGACCTTGGGCCGGGCGACGAGCGCGAGGTCCAGCAGCGGGTGTGCGGTCGATCGCTCACGTACGACGAACAGGATCGCCGCCGCGAAGAACCCGGCGACGGCAGCCCACGGCGCCCACGATCCGGCGCCCGAGTGCTCGAACAGGGTGGGCGCGACGAGCGCGAGCACGATCGTCGCGGTGCCGAGCACGCCACCGGCCAGGTCGGCGGGCGCCCGATGCAGGTCGGCGGGGTCGTCGGCCGGGACGCCGAGCCGGATGCCGACGATCGCGAGCACCACGATCGGCACGTTCATCAGGAGCAGGAGCTGCCACGGGGCGAAGGAGAGCACGAGGCCGCCCACGGTCGGGCCGATCGCCAGGCCGACCATGCCCACGGTGGAGATCAGAGTGATCGCCCGGACCCGGAGCCCCTCCTCGCCGAACAGCCGGAAGGCCATCGCCATGGTCCCCGGCGTGGTCATCGCGGCCGCGAGGCCCATCACGGCCCGGACGGCGATCAGCTCGCCGGTGTCGGTGACGGCCACCGTCGCCAGGCTCGCCACGCCGAGCAGGGCCAGGCCGACGAGCATCACGCGGCGGCGGCCGAGCCGGTCGGCGACCACGCCGAACACCAGCATCAGCGCGCCGAACACCACCGAGTAGCCGTTCGTCACCCACTGCAACGCGACCGTCGGAGCCGCGAGATCGCGGCCGATCGTGGGCAGGGCGACGTTGAGGACGGTGTTGCTCATCATCTCGAACAGGAAGACCGCGGAGAGGCCCACCAGAGCCACCCACGCTTCTCGCAGGGAACGGAACGCGCCGGACGGCTCGGCCGCCGGGCGTTCCTGGGTGACGCGTGGGGACGACATGGGATTCCTCTCGGGCGGGACAAGGGAGGCGACGACGAACAGTGTTCGTGCTACGAATGCTGTTCTACACACGAACACCGTTCGGGTCAAGCTATGCTGGGTGGCATGGCCAACAAGAGGGCTCCAGGTCACGCCGAGACGCGTGACGAGTGGGCGGCGAAGATTGCAGCGCTGAGCGAGCCGGGCAGGACCGAGCGGCAGGGCAAGGCCCCCATCACGGTCGGGCGGATCATGGAGGCGGCCTTCGGGCTCGTCGAGGCCGAGGGCTTCGACGCGCTGACCATGCGCCGGGTCGCCGCCGCGCTCCAGACCGGCCCCGCCTCGCTGTACGCACACGTACGCAACAAGGCCGAGCTGGACGAGCTGCTGATCAGCGAGCTGTGCGGCAGGGTGCCCGTGCCGGAGCCCGACCCGGCGCGGGCCACGGAGCAGATGCTGGAGATCTGCCGTTCCCTGCGCGACGAGTACCTGCGCTATCCCGGGATCTCCCGCGTCGCGCTGGCCTCCGCCCCGAACAGCCTGGAGGCGCTGCGGCTCAGCGAAGGCATGCTGACGATCCTGCTGGCCGCGGGGGTGCCGCCCCGGCCCGCCGCGTGGGCGATCGACGCCGCGTTCCTCTACGTCTCGGCCTACTGCTTCGAGGTGTCGCTGCGCTACCGCCCCGACAGCGGGGCCGACCAGCGCGTCCTGGACAGGGACGCGGTCGCGGAGCGGTACCGGATGCTGCCCCGTGACGCGTTCCCGAGCACGGTCGCCCACATCGAGGAGCTGACCTCCGGCGAGGGGCACGAGCGCTTCGAGTTCACCCTCACGACGCTGCTCGGCGGACTCGCGCGGGGGCCGATCGGTTAGCGACCCGGGCCGGACGGGGCAGGAAACACCACGGCCCGCACCGCACCGCCCCCGGCCCCACGGAGCCCGCATGCCACTGCCCCGCCGCACCTTCCTCACCGGCATCGCCGGTACCGCAGGCGCCGCCGTCGCCTGTTCCGGCAGCGCCGCCGACGGCGTTCCCTCCGGCGGCGCCCCCGCCCCGCGCGGGGACGCCGCCGCCGACGCGGCCCGACGACTGCTCCCCCGCCACGGGGACCAGCTGACCTTCCATGCGACCCCGGCCGCCGACGCGGACGCCTTCCGGGTGACCGGCCGCCCCGGCGACATCACCGTCGAAGGACCCACCCCCGCCGTCCAACTCGCGGGCCTGCGCCACTACTTGAAGCACACCGCGCACGCCAACATCACCTGGGCGGGCAGCCAGACCGACCTGCCGAAGCGGCTGCCCGCGCCCACCCGTCCCCTCACCGGCACGGCCAACGTCCCCCACCGCTTCGTACTCAACGACACCAACGACGGCTACACCGGCGCCTACCACGACTGGGCCTACTGGGAGCGCGAGATCGACGTGCTCGCGCTGCACGGCTACAACGAGGTCCTCGTGTACCTCGGCGCCGACACCGTCCAGCACCGCGTCTTCCAGGAGTTCGGCTACACGGACGAGGAGCTGCGCGCCTGGATCCCGGGCCCGGCGCACCAGCCGTGGTGGCTCCTGCAGAACATGTCGTCGTTCCCGCACCCCGTGTCGCGACAACTCCTCGACGCCCGCGCCCACCTGGGCCGCCGCGTCTGCGACCGGCTCCGCGAGCTCGGCATGACACCGGTCCTGCCCGGCTACTACGGCACCGTGCCGACCGGTTTCACCGACCGGAACCCGGGCGCGAGGACGGTCCCGCAGGGCGAGTGGGTGGGCTTCACCCGACCGGAGTGGCTGGATCCGCGCACCGGCCACTTCGCCCGCGTGGCCGCCGCGTTCTACCGCGCGCAGGACGCGCTCCTCGGCCCGACCACGATGTACAAGATGGACCTGCTCCACGAGGGCGGAAAGCCCGGCGACGTACCCGTCGGCGACGCGGCCAAGGGCGTCGAGAAGGCGCTGCGGACCGCCCACCCCGGTGCCACCTGGGTGATCCTCGGCTGGCAGCACAATCCCCCGAAGGCCATCACCGACGCCGTCGACACGGAGCGGATGCTCGTCGTCGACGGCCTCTCCGACCGCTTCCCCCACGTCACCGACCGCGAGGCCGACTGGGGCGCCACGCCGTACACCTTCGGCTCCATCTGGAACTTCGGCGGACACACCGCGCTCGGCGCCAACACCCCCGACTGGGCGGCCCTCTACGAGAAGTGGCGCACCAAGGACGGCAGCACGATGCGCGGCATCTCGCTCATGCCGGAGGCCGCCGACAACAACCCCGCGGCCTTCGAGCTCTTCTCCGAACTGGCTTGGCGCACAGGTGAGTTGGACCTCAAGAGATGGTTCAGCGAGTGGGCGGAGGCCCGCTACGGAGCGCGCGACCCGCACGCCACCGCCGCCTGGGACGTCCTGCGCCGCACGGCCTACGGCACGACCCGCGCCGACGAGTGGGCCGAGGGCGCCGACGGCCTGTTCGGCGCGCGCCCCGACCTGTCCGCGACATCGGCGGCGGCCTGGTCCCCCAAGAAGATGCGCTACGACCCCGCGGAGTTCGAGCCCGCCCTCGCCGAACTGCTCGCCGTGCGGCGGGACCTGCGCGGTTCGTCCGCGTACCGGCGCGACCTGCTCGACGTCGCGCGCCAGGCCCTCTCCAACCGGAGCCGCGTCCTGCTTCCTCGCATCAAGGAGGCGTACGAGGGCGGGGACGCGGCGCGCTTCGACCGGTTGACCCGCGACTGGCTGGACCTGATGGACCTGCTGGAACGCCTGGTCGCCACGGACTCCCGCCACCTCCTCGGCCGTTGGGTCGCCGACGCGCGATCGTGGGGCACCACCGACAAGGAGCGTGCGGAGCTCGCGTACGACCAGCTCTCCCTGCTCACGGTCTGGGGCACGCGCGCCGGGGCGGACGCGGGTCTGCGGGATTACGCCAACCGTGAGTGGGCGGGCTTGGTCGGCGGGCTCTACCGGCTGCGCTGGTCGCGCTACTTCGCGGAGTTGCGGGACGCGTTGGCGCGGGGGCGGGCGGCTGACGTGATCGACTGGTACGCCGTCGAGGAGGCGTGGATCCGCGATCCCGGTCGCCTCGCCACCCGCCCTTCGGGCGATACGTATGCCGTCGCGGCGCGGGTGCGGAGGAGGCTCTCGGGCGGGGAGTAGGCCCGGGGGCCGGGGGGGACGGTTCGTAGGCTGCGGGCGCATCGTGGCTGGTCGCGCAGTTCCCCGCGCCCCTAACTGCGACGGGGCTGGTCGTGCGGTTTCCCGCGTCCCTCGGCCCGTCGGGGTCGGCCGCCCATTTTCCCCGCCAGGGGGCGCCCCGTAAGGGGCGCGGGGAACTGCGCGATCAGCCCAAGCGGGCCCGCGGCCAAAGGACGCAGGGCCACGCCCCCACCCCGTAGGGGGCCAAGGGGGCGCAGCCCCGACATCACCTCACGGCCGACGCGGGCAGTCCTTCCACGCCAAGTGGTACACGGTACTGATGTCCCCGTCCGTCGAGTCCATCGTCATGAAGCTGGACTTCGCCGGATCGGACGACCCCACATCCACCCGCAACTCCGTGTTGATGTTGAAGTTGCGCCGCACACCACACGGCGCCCACACCAACTGGGCCCAGTCCGTACTGTCCGTGGCCTGCCAGTTGTCGTTGTAGACGCCCTTGAACTCGTGGCTGATCGCGGCCGTCTGGGGCGAGCCCTGGAAGTAGTACGACGCCTTCTCCGTGCCCTTGGCACCCGGCTGGAGCGAGGCGTAACCGCGATAGTCCGCACTGGCGATCGCGTAGGTGAAGCCCTGCGGAACGTGCACGATCAGGTTGAGCTGACAGTTCTTCCGGAAGGCCGTGGGGTCGGCCCCGGCACCCGCGCGGGCGAGGTAGTCGCTGTACGTCACCGTGAACGCCGTGTTGTCCTCGGAGACGGCGACGGCCGCGGTTCCGGCGGGGCAGCCGGAACCGTTCACCGTGGCGACCTCGATGACGATCTTGTCCGGGGGCGGGTCGAGGATCGCCGACGTGTTCTGCGCGGGCAGCGTCGAGCCGAACAGCGCCGCGACGGCGCCGGTCAGCAGCAGTGCACCAGCCATGGTTCTCCGTTCCATTACTGAGGTGGGGAGTTGGAGAAGAGCTGTGGTGCGATGAGCGGGCTGCAGGCGCCTGGAGCGGATTGCGTGAGCGTGGGGATCGTACGGACCAATGGATCCGGCGGACAGCGCGATGTCCGGCCAATCGACGCCACCGATCCAAACGCTGCTTGACGGGTATACGTCACGTCGAATCTCTGGTAGGAAACCTTCCTAACAGAACGCGGAACCATGAACTCCCGCTCGAACTCCCCCTAGGAGGCTCTCGTGGAGACCCCCCACATAAGCCCGCGCACCACCCACACCTCACGCCGCACCCTGCTGGCCTTCATCGGCGCCGCAGCCGTGGCGGGTCCGATCATCGCCACGCAGACGGCCACCGCGACCCAGACCTCCCCCAGGATCAACGCGGGCGGGCTCGACGACCCGGCGAAGAAGGAGATCGCGATGCAGATCGTCTGCAGCGCGGAGAACTCCTCGCTCGACTGGAAGAAGCAGTACGGCTACATCGAGGACATCGGCGACGAGCGCGGCTACACCGCCGGGATCATCGGCTTCTGTTCCGGCACCGGCGACATGCTCGACCTCGTCGAGCTCTACACCAAGCGCAAGCCGAACAACGTGCTCGCCAAGTACCTGCCCGCGCTGCGCGAGGTCGACGGCACCGACTCGCACGAGGGCCTCGACCCGACGTACACCAAGGACTGGGCGAAGGCCGCCAAGGACCCGGACTTCCAAAAGGCGCAGAACGACGAGCGCGACCGCGTCTACTTCAACCCGGCCGTCAAGCAGGGCAAGACCGACGGGATCGGCGTGCTGGGCCAGTTCGCCTACTACGACGCGATCGTCATGCACGGCGACGGCGGCGACTCCACCAGCTTCAGCAACATCCGCAAGCGCGCGCTGCGTTCGGCCAAGACGCCGGCCCAGGGCGGCGACGAGGTCAAGTACCTCAACGCCTTCCTCGACGCGCGCGTCTGGGCGATGAAGCAGGAGGAGGCGCACGAGGACACCAGCCGGGTCGACACCGCGCAGCGGGTCTTCCTCAAGAAGGGCAACCTCAACCTGAACACTCCGCTGGACTGGAAGGTGTACGGGGAGTCGTTCCACATCGGCTGAGCATTCCCGCCGACGGGCACTGCCGTCACGGCCGTCGAGGCCGCACACCCCGGGATCGCGTCACGTGGCCCCGGGGTGTTCTTCGTAAAGATTGTGTAGCGGTCGATAGATAAAGCTGCTACGGTTCTATCCATAGCGACCGCTACAGAAAGCACGGGGGAGCATCCCATGTCTCACATCGCCCTGCCCGAACCGGCCTTCGCCCGCACCGTCGTCCGCGGCGAAGGGCCTGGACTGCTCCTCGCCCATGGCGCGGGCGGCAGCGTCGCCGCCAACTACGGCCCGATCCTGGACGAGTTGGGCGCCGGTCACACCGTGGTCGGCGTCGACTTCCCGGGCACCGGCGACACCCCGCGCTCCACGACCCCGCTCAGCCTCGACGAACTGGCCGACCAACTGGTGGCCGCCGCCGTCGCGGAGGGCGTGGACACCTTCACGCTGATCGGGTACTCACTGGGCACCGCCGTCGCCGTCCGGGCCGCCGTCCGCCACCCCGAGCGGGTCACGGGCCTGGTCCTGACCGCCCCGTTCGCCCGGCCCAACGCCCGACTGCGCCTGAACGCCACGCACTGGCGCGACCTCTACGCCTCCGGTGCCCACGCACCCCTGGCACAGTTCCTCGTCCCCCTGGCCCTGGGGGCCACGGTCCTCGAATCGCTCCCCGCCGCCGACGTGGACGCCCTGGTGCAGGGGACCGCACAGTCGCTCCCCGAGGGCTCGGCCGAGCACGCCGACCTGGTCACCCGCGTCGAGGTCCGCGACGACCTGGCGCGCGTCACCGTCCCGACCCTGGTGATATCGACGACCGAAGACCTCCTCGTCACGCCCGACCTGCACCGCGAAGTCGCCGCGGGAATCCCGGGCGCCGAGCTGGTCGAGATCCCCACGGGCCACCTGCCGTTCGCCGAGCGCCCGGAGGAGTGGCTCAAGCTCATCACCGCGTTCCTCGGCGAGCGGATGCGCTGAGAGGGCCACGCCGTCAGCGGCGCGGCCCTCCGGTGGCGCTCACCTCAGTCACAGAGGCGGATGTACCAGATGGGGCTCCAGTCGAAGTGGGTCCGGGACTCGCCCGGTCGCGCCGTGAGCACGACATGGCCGTTCTTGTCGTACATCCTGACGGAGTCCTGTCGGGCGTTGACCCACGCGCCGAGGTCCCTGTCGGGGACTTCGTGGAAGCCGCACGAAGAGAACGTCCACACCGTTCCCGGAAGGCCGTTGGGGTCGTCGTAGGCGCAGAAGCTGCCCCGGCCGCACGGGAGGGTGGCCGACGAGGGAGCCCCCGCCGCCGCGGTGGGGGTCGCGGCGAGGCCCGCCCCCAGCAGAGCCGCGCCGCACGCGATCGCCGCGCGCTTCGTCAACCGCATGGCCTAGCAGGGCCTCACGTACCAGACGGGACCCCAGTCGCCGCTCGGGTCGAAGGAGTACGCGCCGGGCGTGGTGTAGATGAGGGCCTTGCTCTTGTTGTACATGCGCGCCCGCGTCCCCGAGGATTGGTTGTTGATCCACGAGCCGCCGCTGTTCCAGCCGTCGGGGATCTCGTGCAGGCTGCACGACGCGACGTTCCATTGGCTGCCGGAGTAGTTGGCGCCCTTGTAACCGCAGAAGTCGTAGTAGGGGCAGTTCCCCAGGGCCGTGGCGGGGGAATTGCCGTCGAGGCCGCTGTTGAGGGCGCGCGCGTACTTCTCTCCCGGGACGGTGAGTGTCACCGAACCGCCCTTCACGGCGATCTTGTTGGCGGCGATCTGCGTGCCGCCGGACGTGGCGAGGAAGGAGTCCACCCGCTTCTGGAGGCCACTGATCTGCTGGGCGCTCAGCCCGTCGCGAGCCGCTTCGGAGCGGAACGCCGCGGCGCCGTTCGCCACTGTGCCGTTCGTCGTGTCGGCGGTGCCGGAGGCGAGTGCCGGGGCGGCGATGCCCGCCGCGCCGAGGAGAGCCGCTCCCGCGGTGATCGCGATGTGGGTGCGCAAGCGCATGTCTGCCACTTCCTTTCGACGAAGCCCCGGGGCCGGCCCGTCGAGGAACGGGGTCCCGGGTGCCGGATGGCGTCCACACCCTGGCGGGCTCCCGCAACCACGGTATTGAAGAAATTCGCAGTGGGTTCGCAGGCGGCCTGAATTCGGTTTCCTCACCCCGCCTTCGACCTGGTTCATTCAATGGCCAGAACGGCACTGGTGATCTCGCCTTGTACTCTGTCGGCGATCACCGGACCCTCGTGGATGCCACTTCGGATGGCCAGGAATTTCCGGGGAGTGCATCCGATCATGGTTTTGAACTCCCGCGCGAAGTGGGCCTGATCGCTGAAATGACAGGCGGCGGCGACCCGGGACGGAGAACGGACTTCCGTGAGCAGCCGAAGGGCTCTGCGCAGGCGAAGCACCCTGGCCGCGGCCTTCGGGGTCAGTCCGATCTGCTCGCGGAAGCGGTGCTCGAACTGCCGCCAGCCCCACCCGGTCCGCTCCGCGAGCAGCCGGATCGGGATGGTCCCGGAGGAGCGGACGAGTTCCCGCCAGGCGTAGCGCACCCGGGGCGAGGAAGGCGGCCCTGCCCCGATCCACCGCACGAGCGTCGCGTCCAGACGGTCGAAGCGCTCGGCCCATCCCCCGGCCGCCACGAGTTCCTCGGTGAGCAGCGGGAAGCGGTGGCCGAGCAGCTCCGCCGGGTCGGTGAAGCACTCGGAGAGCTCTCGCATGGGCGTCCCGAACAGGGAGAACGCCGCCCAGGGGGCGAGGATGACCTCCAGGCCGTACAGCTTTCCGTCGTGTCGGCCGTAGGTCGCGTGGGTACTCAGTCCTGAGATCATCGACCGGTGCGTGGCCGTCGGCAGGGTGGGGTCCACCGCGTCGGCCAGCTCCACCGCGCGGTCGAAGGCCAGCACCAAGGTCACGACGCCGTCCGGCACTTCGAGCCGGGTCCGCGGCCGGTCGAGGTCCAGGCGGAACCCCCGGTAGCTCTGCACGCCCGGCCGCAGCCGGGCATCGGGCGAGGCGGTGGCCGTTTCCCACTGCCCCTGTGGACAGCTTAAATGTTGCATGAATTCCCCCATCGACCGTCTGGCGCTGCCCTTGGCGCGTATGCGCCGCAGCGGTAATTCGCCACGGCGGCGCATGGCCGACACCCGCGACACTCCCCCTCCCCTTCTCGTTCCCGCCGCAGGATCGGCTGATGTTCCACATCCAACTGACCCGTACATACTCGGACCATTACCGGAGATCCAGGAACAGCTCTTTCTTGCCGTCGTTGCTTTTCGGCGGCCGCAGCTCCGCGTTCGCCCGTGCGTCTCGTCCACGCATGCCCCTTGCCTCACCCCGGTGGAGATGGGTACGGTCCCGGCCAACTCCCGCTCTACGCGCGTCAACACGCACCGAGGTGAAAGATCCCCATGTTCCTCCGTACGACCGTTCTCGCGACTGTCACCGCCGCGTTCCTCACCTCAGGGGCCCCCGCCGTCCCCGCCGCCTCCGCCGTCGACGACGGTTGGCAGCGGGCCGGTGACGACATCCGCTCCGGCATCAGCGGTCTCGCCCTCACCGGCCGCGCGGGCGGTGCCACGCACGCGCTCGTCGTACGCGACAACAAGAAGCCCGGCCAGAACCGCGTCGCCGAACTCACCTATCGGCCCGGGAAGTCCGCCCTCATAGAGCCGCTGGCCTGGTCCGGCGGCGCCGAGCCGATCGACCTGGAGGCGATCGAGGCGGTGCCCGGGGCCTCCGGCGAGTACGTGGCGCTCGCCAGCCGCGGTCTCGTCTACCACCTGAAGGTCACCGGCTCCGAGGTGCGGGTCCTCGACACCTCGCCGCTGCCCGCGATCGCCGACGGCGACGACTACGAGAGCTTCACGCTGGCCGCGCGGGACGGGAAGACGGTGGCGGTCTGGGCCGATCGCGGTGCGGGCAAGGAGCGGCCCTCGGTCGTGCGTGCGGCCGCGTTCGGCTTCAACGAGTACGGCGAGGCGGACTTCGGCCCGGTCACCACCGCCCGCTTCCGCGCCGCCTACCCGAAGGGTGCCGTACGCCACGCCTCCGACCTCAGCGTCACCGCCTCGGGCCGTCTGCTCGTCGGCTCGGCGTCGGACGCGGGCGACGACGGACCGTTCGACTCGGCGGTCAGCGACGCGGGCACGGTGTCCGTCGGACGCACCGGGAAGGTACGGCTCGGCATCGCCAAGTCCCCCGAAGTCCTGCGGAAGTTCAAGGGCCACAAGATAGAGGCGGTGGAGTGCGTGCCGGGCACGCGGACGGTGCTGCTCGGCACGGACGACGAGAACGCGGGGGCGGTGGTGACATCGGTGAACAAGCTCGGCTGAGCCCTCGTCGGCCTCCGTCGTCAGCCCCGGGGGCGACAGACCGCGGCCGTCGCCGCGAGGACCGCGGCGGCCCCTCCCGCCACCATCACCACGGAGACGGAGGCCGCGTCCACGACCGCGCCACCCGCCAGCGCGCCGAACGAGAGCGTCGCCTGGAACGACGAGGTGAACAGGACGGACGCCGCCTCGGGCGCGTGCGGCGCGGCGGTCGCGAACCAGGTCTGTGAACACACCGGCACGGCACCGTAGGCGAGGCCCCACACCAGGAGCAGCGCGAGCGCGCCGGGGCGGCTCGTGCCGAGGAGCGGCAGGAGCAGGGTCGCCGCGGCGACGAGCACCGCCGCGAGGGCGAAGGTGGTCCGCAGCGCGCGCCGGACCCAGGCGCCCGCCAGGAAGTTGCCGACGATGCCCGCGGTGCCGTAGGCGAGCAGGAAGGCGGTGATCAGGCCCGGTCCCGCGTGCGTCACGTCGGCCAGGAACGGGGTGACGTACGTGTACGTGGCGAAGTGCGCGGTCACGATCAGGAACGTCACGGCGAGACCGGCGCGGGCGCGGGCGGTGCCGAGCAGGTCGCGCAGGACGGCGAGCCGGGTGACCTGTTGGGGCGCGAGCGGTGGCAGGGACACGAGGAGCGCGGCGAGTACGCCCAGCGTGAGGACGCCCATCGTGACGAACACCGCACGCCAGCCCGCGAGTTGGGCGAGCAGCGTGCCCGCGGGGACGCCGAGCACGGAACCCAGGGGGACGGCGGAGAAGATCAGCGCGGTCGCCCGCCCCACCCGCTCCGCCGGAACGAGCCGTTCCGCGAGCCCCACGCCGATGGACCAGAACGCGCCGATGACGCATCCGACGAGCACCCGCGAGACCATCATCAGCCAGTACGCGGGCGCGCACGCGGCCAGGAAGTTCGCGAGGGCGAGCACGGCCATCAGCAGGCAGAGCATGCGACGCCGGTCGACGCGGCCGGTGCCGACCGTGACGACCGGCGCGGCGACGGCGGCCAGGATCCCCGGCAGCGTCATCATCAGCCCCGCCGTACCGTCCGACGCGCCGAAGGTGTCGCCGATGGGCGTGAGGAGCCCGATGGGCAGGATCTCGGTGGTGACGATCGAGAAGAGCCCCAGGGTGAGGGAGACGACGGCGAACCAGCCGAGGCGGGGCGAGCGGACGGTGGTGGGGGCGGCGGCGGTCGCGCTCGCGCTCGGGGCGAGCGGGGCCGACGTGGGTGTCTGTGCGGGCATGGTGCCGAGTCCATCAGCGAGCACCTGCCGGGGTCTGGCACGAATGCGACGTGGACGTCGCTACCTCTGCCCGGTCGTGGCCCGGCAGGTCAGGTCCTCGGCAGGGAGCCTGCCCGTGATCAGGTAGCGCGTCGCGGCCAGGTCCGCGCAGGGGTTGCCGTCGGGCGCGTAGAGGACGCCGTGCCCCTCGCCGTCGGCGACGGTGAGCATCAGGGAGCCGCGCAGGGCCCGGTGCATGGCCCGGCCGGAGAAGAGGGGCGTCTGGGAGTCCCACTCGTTCTGCGTGATCAGCGCGCCGACCTCGTTGCCGATCCTGGTCTGCGGCTCACTGCCCCGCTGCCAGAAGGCACAGGGGGTGATGGCGGCCGCGAAGTCGCCGTAGAGCGGGTACCGGGCCTTGTCGCGGATCGCCTCGCGGCGGTACCGCTCGGGGTCGTGCGACCAGGTGCGGGTGTCGGCGCACATGGAGGACCAGGCGATGGAGAGGTAGTTGTCGTCGGTGGCGTCGTTCGCCTCGTTCTTGTAGGGACGGTGCTCCCCCTTGGCCGCCGCCTCCTTCAGTGCGGCGATCCTTTCGGCGGCCTTCCTTACGTGGAAGAACGTGCTGTTGTCGGCACGGATGTCGTCGCCGGTGAGGGGCTGCCCCTTGAAGGGGACGGGCTCGCGGTTCGCCCGCGCGATCAGGTCCCAGTAGGCCTTGCGGACCTCGGCAGGAGTCTCGCCGAGGCCGTAGGTCGTGTGCCGACGGGCGGTCCACGCGGTCCAGCGCGTGAAGGCCTGCTCGGCCGCCTTCGCCATGTCCTGGAACATCCCCCGGTAGATCCGGGTCGGGTCGGTCGCGCTGTCCAGCACGATCCGGTCGACCCGCCTGGGGAACAACTGCGTGTAGACGGCGCCGAGGTAGGTGCCGTAGGACATCCCCAGGTAGGAGATCTTCTTCTCCCCCAGCGCGGCACGCATGACGTCCATGTCACGGGCGCTGTTGCGGGTGGTGAGGTGCGGCAGCTTGTCACCGGCCGCGACCCGGCACTTCTCCGCGAAGGTACGGGCCCGGGCCACGTCCTTCGCGAAGGTCTCCGCCTTGTACGGATGATCGGCCTGTTCGTCGGCGGTCAGCCCGCAGTTGACGGGAGCGCTCCGCCCGACGCCCCTCGGGTCGAAGCCGACGAGGTCGTACCGCCGCCTCACTTCCGCGGGGAACTTCATGAGCGGGTCGACGGGCAGCCGCAGTCCCGGGGCGCCGGGGCCGCCCGGGTTGAGCAGCAGAACGCCGTGACGTGCCTGGGCGCTCCCCGCCTTCAGCCGGGACATCGCGATGCCGATCGTCCGGCCGCCGGGGTCGCCGTAGTCCAACGGCACTTCGAGCGTCGCGCATTGGAAGGTGGCGGGGCTCTTGGCGTCGCAGCGTTTCCAATGGAGCTTTTGCTGTGTGTACTTCCGCAGGGGGTTCTCGGCGGTGGAGGCGTCGGATGCCGTGGCGGCGGTGAAGACCGTCGCGGGCGCCAGCGCCGAAAGGGCGGCCGCCGCGAGGCCGATGGTGAGGAGGGGGGCCTTGAGGGTGTTTCGGCTTCGCACGGTGGTGGGGCCTTTCAATTTCCGTTCAGGTGCTCGCGGACGCACTGCGTGTACTGGTGGAAACTGTCGGGCTGATAGCAATCCTGCGTCTTGTTCGCGTACCAGACCATGAAGACGGCGACGAGCCCGGACACCACGATCGCGAGGGACGACGTCACCACCGCGGTGACGGCCTTGCCCCGGCCCGTGCCGGTCCGCTTGGCCGTCATCAGCGCGGCGATGCCCAGAATCAGGCCGATCACGGCGAGCGGGCCGCCGACAAGGACGACCGAGGTGGGCAGGCCGATGATGCCCAGTGTCATGGCGGCCGTGGCCAGACTGTTCTTCGGTGCCTTCGGTGCCTTCGGTGTTTCAGGTGCCGTGTGGTTCGGCGGTGTCTCGATTGCCTGGGCGTTCATCAGCCCGTCCTTTCGCCCATCAACTGGTGAGGCCCCGATTCTGGTTTCGGGGGCCCTTGGGCACATCGCGGAAAGGCGGGAGAATTCCCTCCCCCGATCGAGGGAGGGCGCCGGTGGACCGTCCGGTCATACTTACCTGGCCATGTTCAAAGGAATCCGGCCGCTGCTGCGCGGCTCCACGTACGCGGGTGCGCTCTTCGCCTATTGCGGCGCCTTGGCGAGCCTTCCCTTGCTGCCTTTCGCGGCACTACCGGCGATGGCTTGGCCATCCGCTTCCTGGGGAGCGCAGTTCGCTCTCACCGCGCTGGTCTGGGCCGTACTGATCGGCGTGATCGGCCTTGCTCGCACCACGCGGCGGGTACTGATCGCCTGCGCGCGGCGGATGCTGGGGGTGCCGCTGCCGGATCCCGTGGGCGAGTCCCGGGGTGCCGACCGTCTGCGGACCCCGCTGTGGCTCCTGGCGCATGTGGTGCTGGGGTGGGCGGGGGCGCAGCTGAGCGTCCTGCTGTTCGGCGCGGCCCTGCTCCTTCCCGGCGGCTGGGCGGGAGCCGAGGCCGGGGTGAGTGTGAACGGCTGGTCGCTGCGGGCGGAGAGCGGCTGGCAGAGCTGGGCGACGGCGCTCTGCTGCCTGCTCCTGGCGGCGGCCCTGTGCCTCGCGGTGACGTGGGCCCTGCGGTGGCTGGCTCCCAGGCTGCTCGGTCCTTCGTCGGCCGAGCGACTCGCGCTGGCGGCCGAGCGGGAGCGGGTCCTCGCCGAGCGGGAGCGGGCCCTTGCCGAGCGCAATCGGCTGGCCCACGAGTTGCACGACTCGATCGGGCACACCCTGACGGCCGCCACGATCCAGGCGGCGGTGGCGGGCGAGGTGCTCGGCGCCGACCCGGGGGCGGCGCGGGCCGCCCTGCGCAGCATCGAGGAGTCGACGCGGGCCGCCCTGGAGGACCTGGACCACGTCCTTGGCATGCTGCGCGAGGACAAGGCGGGGACGGCGCCGACCCGCACCCTGGCCGACCTGCCCGAACTGCTCGACCGGCTGCGGCACGCGGGCGCGGTGGTGGAGCCAGAGCTGTCGGGCGACCACGCGCAGGTGCAGGGCACGCTGTCCCGGGCGGCGTACCGGATCCTGCAAGAAGGACTGACGAACGCGCTGCGGCACGGAGCGGGCGGTCCGATCCGGGTCACGGTGACGGCCGCGGGGGACTCGCTGGAGCTCGACGTGGTCAACAGGGTCGGGAGCGGAGCCGGGGCCGGGGCCGGGGCCGGGGCCGGGGCCGGGGCCGGGGCCGGGGCCGGGGCCGGGAAGGGAAAGAGCCCGGACGCCTTCCCGACGTCCGGGCACGGCCTGCCCGGCCTCGTGGAGCGTGTGCGACTCCTGCACGGCGACATCGAGGCCGGTCCTGACGGACCCGAGCACTGGCGGCTCGCGGTCCGGCTGCCGGTACGGTTGCCCGCATGATCGGCTCACGAGCGAGCGCAGCGGCAGCGACCGGCCCCGACGCGAGCGCAGCCGTCACACCTGACACCACGGACGACTCCCACACCTCCGACGCCACCGACCGCACCACCCTCCTGATCGCGGACGACGACGCGGTGACCCGCAGCGGTCTGCGCACGCTGCTCGCGATGCAGCCCGGGATCGCCGTCGTCGGGGAGGCCGCCGACGGCGTCGAAGCGGTCGAGCGGGCGCGGCGCTCGCGGCCCGACGTGGTCCTGATGGACGTACGGATGCCGCGCCTCAACGGCATCGAGGCCACCCGGCAGCTCCTCGCCGGGCCCGCCGCCCCGCCGAAGGTCGTGGTGATCACCACCTTCGAGAACGACGACTACGTCACCGCCGCGCTCAGCGCCGGGGCCAGCGGCTTCGTGCTCAAGCGGCTCCCCGTCCCCAAGATCGCGGAGGCGGTGCGGGTGGTCGCGGCGGGCGAGGCGATCCTCTTCCCCGCGGCCCTGCGTCAGATGGTCACCACCCGCCCGCGGGAGTCCGCCGACGCGCTGCCGCGGGCGGCACTGACGGCCAGGGAGGAGGCGGTCCTGCGCCTGATGGCCACCGGCCGCTCCAATCCGGACATCGCGGAGTCGTGCGGAGTGAGTCTGGAGACGGTGAAGACGCACGTCGGGAACGTACTGACCAAACTCGGCGCACAGAACCGGACCCACGCGGTGGTCATCGCGTACGAGACCGGCCTGGTCGTGCCCGGGGTGCCGGGCTGACGCGACATCAGGCGGCCCGCTCCCGCCTGCGCGCCTGCCGCGGAACCACGCACTATTTAGTGCGTACTTGGCGCCGAGGGGCTCACGGAGCACTCGGAGCCCGAGACCGTACGGCGCCTCAGGACGCGTCGGTCCTGAGAGCAGCCGATCCCGGAGGCCCCGCCACCAGGAGGGCGAGCAGCCCGGGGAACCTCTTCTCGATGTCCGCGCGTCGCAGCCGGATGCCCTTGCGGTTGCCGTAGTCGATTTCGTCCACGAGACCCGCCTCGCGCAGGACGCGGAAGTGGTGGGTCTGGGTCTGCTTCGAGATCGGAAGATCGAACGAGTTGCAGCCCCGCTCGCTGTCGTCGCGGTCGGCGGCCAACTGCGTCAGCACCGAGCGGCGGTGATCGTCGGCGAGGGCGCGGAACACCGCACCCAGATCGAGCGCATCGGCCTCCGGGCCAACCAGGTTCTTCCCGGTCACGCGACACCTCCTTCAGGTACGACTTGAATCGTACCTGAAGGCTGTGCTCCACTCAGGTACGAAATTTTTCGTACCTGAGAGGTCATCGCCATGAACAAGCCCGAGGTGCTGATAGTCGGTGCCGGAATCGCAGGGCCCGCGCTCGCGTACTGGCTCTCGCGGAACGGCTACCGGCCGACGGTCGTCGAACATGCCAGGCAGCTGCGCTCCGGTGGCAGCGCGATCGTCGTGAAGGGGCCCGCGATCCCGGTCGCCGACCGCATGGGCGTCCTCCCGCAGCTCCACGGGCTCGCCACCCGCACTCGGTCACTGAGCCTGCTCGACCCCGACGGCAGGCGGATCCTGCGACTCCCGCTCGCCTCGGACAAGGCGCCCACGGTCGAGGTCACCCGGGCCGACCTGTCCGAGGTGCTCCACCGGTCGGCGCGGACCGACGCCGAGTTCTTGTTCGACGACACGGTCACCGCACTCGACCAGGACGCGGACGGGGTCGACGTCACCTTCCGGCGGTCCGCGCCACGGCGCTTCGACCTGGTGGTCGGTGCCGACGGGATGCACTCGACCGTGCGGCGCCTGGTGTTCGGGCCCGAGCGGCAGTTCGCGGGCGACCTGGGCCTGTACGGCGCGACCGTGCCGCTGGATCCCGGCGCCGTCGAGGACCCGAGCGAGATGACGATGCTGACCGCGCCGAACCGGATGCTGGTCCTCCACCCCTCGCGGACCACTCCGCTCGCGATCTTCACCTTCCGGGCCGCACGGTCGGCGCCCCACGACCGCAAGAACGTCGCCCTCCACAAACAGACCGTGGCCGACGCCTACGCCGACGTGCGGTGGCGGGCACCGGAGTTCGTGGCGGCGTTCGTCGACCACCCGGCTCCGTACTTCGACCCGCTGACCACCGTCCGGGTGCCCTCGTGGTCCCGCGGACGGGTCGTCCTGCTCGGGGACGCGGCGGCGGCGACAGCCCTGCTGGGTGACGGGTCCAGCATGGCGATGGCGGGCGCGTACGCCCTCGCGGAAGAGCTCGCCGCCCATCCCGGTGATCACGCCCGGGCCTTCGCCGCCTACGAGTCGCGGCTCCGCCGTGAGGTAGGCCCGCGGCAGCGCCGCGTCGGTCCGCTCTCCAGGCTCCTGGTGCCCCGCACCCGGTCCGGCCTCGCGGTGCGCAACGCGGTCGGCCGCACAGTCGGCCGCACGAAGCGGACCGCCTCCCGCGAAGCCGCGAGATGAGAGCGAGCCCCGATTGTCAGTGCCGGGGACGACAATCCCCGCATGACCTCACCCCAGCAGCTCCACGGCCTCCTCACCGATCTGGGACTCGCGGAGGCGGCCACGTTCACAGCCGTGCACGGCGGCGACGAGGACGCCGTCATCCGTCTCTTCGGCGGCAACCCCGAGCAGTGCTGTCCCCTGCGCCTGGAGGAACTGCGCGAGCACTACGACAGGGACCTCATCCTGGTCTCCCGGTCAGGACCTGCCGTCGTCGTCGTGGAGAACAACAACTATCAAGGGTCTCGCGAGGAGGTGCTGCGTCCGCTCTCCCGGCGCGGACGCACCGCCAGCGCCTACTGGAACGTCAACGCGGTCTCCCAACTGACCCTGGCCGAGGACGGACTGATCTCCTCCGCATTCGAAATGCTCGTGCCCGAGGGCATATTCGGCGCGCGCCCCGACGCCTGGCAGCCCCTGTTGCGGGGGCTGAGCCTGGAAGACGATGACTACCTGTGGGGCACCGGTCTGGCGGCCGTCGAGCGCGCGACCGGTGCGCGATTCGACGACGCCTGGGTACGGGGCCCGCACCGCGCCGTGGAGATCACGCGGGTGCCTGAGTACCTGCTGGGGCAAGGACTCATCGACTCACCCCTACTCAAGCGGGAGCCCTTCGTCAGCTATCTGGCCGACCTGGGACCTTCGTCGCTGACGCCGATGCGGCGCCACGCCCTGGACCTGGCCCTCGCCCACGCCGGCCTGGGCGAACACCCACTGGCCGTAACAGCACTTGCGGCCGCCACCGTCCCGGCCGCCGCAAGAGTGCGACTGCACGAGGACCTCGCCGCCGCACACGACCAAGAGCTGCTCCGGGCACGGGCACTTCTGATCGGCGAGCCGGAAGAGTTCGAACCCGAGTGGGAACGCCCCTCCCACCTCGTCTTCCGTCAGGCCATCGTCTTCGGCGTCCTGGCCCAGTGCGTCGCCGCCCAGCTGCCCACCCCGACGGACGGCCTCCCGGACATCCTCAGCTCCTTGGTCACGGCGATGACCGGGGACGGCGCGCGCGTCGAGGAGTTCTGGATGGTCGCGCACCTGCACAACGCGGTGCGAAGAGCGGCCTGAGCCACGATCAGGAGCATCGCGTCCTGCTGCTCCACATCGCTGTCGGTCGCCACGTGCAGGGGCACGAACACCACCACCCCTGGCCGCCGTCGGTGGCGCGGACGACGCGCAGGCCGGTCAGGAATTCGCCGACGCTCGCCCGTGCCGGACGGGTCAGCGCGACGCGGTTGAGGAACGAGGCGCCGAGTGCCGCGGCCCACACCGTCGGTGCCCCGACGCGGAGTTCGACCGCCCCGTCGGCCACCGTGGGGCCGGTCGCCGCCGGGCGGTGAGCCTGCGTGACTGCGTGGGGGCGGGAGGGGATGTGTGGGGGTGGGTGATCACGGCGTACCAGCGTAGTCAGGCTCCGCGGAGGGCGGGAGGAGGGAGGGGTCCGTCTCAGTGCGTCGTCGCGGGTTCCGGGTCCGGTGGGACCGAACTCTCCTTCGTACCGAGGTGGTTGAAGATCAGGTTCAGTGTCACCGCGAGGATGCAGCCCGTGGAGATGCCCGAGCCGAGGACGATCTGCGCCCAGTCGGGGAACGCTTCGTAGAAGCCGTCGGAGAGTGCGGGGGCCAGGCCCGCGCCGAGGGTGACGACCACGATCAGCGCGTTGTCGCCCCGGTGCAGGTCGGCCTGGAAGAGGGTCTGGATGCCGCTGACCGCGATGGAGCCGAAGAGGAAGAGGCTCACGGCGGCGAGCACCGGCATGGGGACCACGGAGATCAGCGCGGCCGCGGCGGGGCTGAGGCCGATCAGGACCAGGATGGCGCCGCTGAGGGCGACGACGAAGCGGCTGCGCACCTTGGAGATGACGACCAGGCCGATGTTCTGCGCGAACGCGCTGGCGTGGAAGGCGTTGAAGAGGGGGCTCAGCGCCGAGCCGAGCGCATCGGCGCGCAGGCCGCGGGCGATGGTCTTCTCGTCGACGTCCTTCTCGACGATCTTGCCGAGGGCGATCATGTCGGCGGTCGACTCGGTGAGGATCACCAGCATCACGACGCACATGGAGATGATCGCGGGGATGTTGAACTCCGGGGCGCCGAAGTGCAGCGGGGACGGGATGCCGACCGGGTCGGCGCCGTCCAGCTTCGAGAAGTCGGCGAGGCCCATCGGTATCGCGAGCAGCGTGCCGAAGACCATCGCGAAGAGCATGCTGATCTGCTTGAGGAAGCCGCGCGTGAAGCGCTGGAGCAGGAGCATGACCAGGACGGTGGCGCCCGCGAGCCCGATGCTCTTCGGTTCCGGCGTGCCGGTCGTCGAGTCGTCCACGATCCAGTCGTACGCGACGGGGATCAGCGAGACGCCGATCAGGGTGATGACCGAGCCGGTGACGACGGGCGGGAAGAAGCGGACCAGGCGCGAGAAGTACGAACTGACCAGGAAACCGAAGAGACTTGAGACGATGATCGCGCCGAACACGATCGGCATGCCCGCCTCGACGCCGCCCTGGGTCGAGATGATCGTCAGCATCACGCCGACGCCCGCGAACGAGACGCCGTTGACGAACGGCAGGCGCGAGCCGATGAAGGTGCCGATGCCGAGGGTCTGGAGGAGCGTCGCGATGCCCGCCATCAGGAGGCTGCCGCCCATGAGTACGGCCGTGTCGCCCGGCGACATCTTCGCCGCGACGGCCACGACGAGCGGGACGGAGACCGCGCCCGCGTACATGGAGGCGACGTGCTGGAGGCTGGCGACGAGCATCCGGCCCGGCGGCAGGACCTCGTCGACGGGGTGGACTTCCGGGGTGCCCGCACGCGCGGCGGCGGACTTCGCTGCAGAACTCATGGGTGGCGCTTCTTCCGTTGCGTGACGCCGGAAGTCGCTCCCGTTCCGTGGGAGTTCACGAGACGCGGAACAGGGCGGCCTTGACCGACTGGAAAGTAACTTCCGCCATGCGATCGGCGGCGCCACGACGTTACGTCAGCGCACCCCGGCCGCGGAAGACCCCGGAGCCGCTCACCTTGATCGGCACGACCGCGCCCACCTGCCCGTTCGGTCATCGAATGCTGCCCTTCCGCTTCTGGTCCCGTCCGGTGCCCTTCGGGAAGCATGGGTGCCTCTGTCACCGAGGAGCCCCCCGTTGCGCGAACACGACCACGCCAGGAAAACCGCCCCAGCGACGTCGCGAGCCGCGGCCCGCAGATCCCCGGCCGGAGCGGGCTCCCCCTTGCAGCGGCTCCAGGCGCTCCAGGCCGCCGCGGGCAACGCCGCCGTCGTCCAACTGCTTCAGCAGGACGAGCGGCAGGGCGAACAGCGGGGCGAACAGCCCGTGGTGCAGCGGGCGCCGGGGCAGGACTCGATGGCCATGGACATCGACCAGCGGGACTTCTCCGATGCCGAGGAGATCTCGGACGGCGGCATGGACTCCGAGGCGGACGAGGCCGACTACCAGTCGTTCATGGCCGAGCGCGGCAAGTACCCGCGGTCCACCACTCCGACGCCCCAGGAGGCGGTCGGGTTCGGCGACAGCAAGTACGGCGTCGACCCGGCCAAGGTGAAGACGATGCGCGAGGACAAGGCGGGCGGTGGGCGCCCCCTCCCGCCGCTGCTCTACCGCAAGGACAACGAACTCCTGTACCGGTGGGACAAGCGCACCCCCGACCAGATCCTCGGCAAGGGGTTCGACGCCTGGAACGACAAGCTCCCGGCCAGCCTGCGGCACTACCAGAAGCTGCTGCAGAAGACCGGTTTCGTCAGCACCACCCGCTCCCCCGGCGGATACGTGCCCGACTGGGCACGCCAGCCCGACGGCAGCGGCTACCGCTATGTGATCAGCGCGCCCGGCGGCATCGACCTGGTGGACACGCTGGGCACCACGTCCTTCGTCCAGCAGCAGGAGGTCATCTTCTGGCGGGGCATGACGGCCGGTCACATCCTGCGCGCGGAGCTGTGCGACAAGAACGGCAACATCCTCAAGGTCATCCCCGCCGGTGGCGCCGGGGCGGGGCAGGCCGCGGCCGGGCAGGGCGACGCGATGGACATCGACAGCGACTGAGCGGTGGCCGCTCGCGCGGCGGCCCCTCGCGCGGGTCCTGACCGCGCGAGGGGCGCCGGAACAACCGGTGGCCGTGGGCCGGTGGCTCAGTGCGCCACGGCCTGCCCCGGCACCCGCGTCTCCGCGATCGCCTCGCCGCCCTCCATCGGCGCCGTGACGTCGTCGTCCTCACGGCCCTTGCCGATGTGGTTGAAGACCAGGTTCAGGAGGACGGCGGCCACGCAGCCCGTCGAGATGCCCGAGTCGAGGATGATCTTCGCGGTCTCCGGGAACGCGTGGTAGAACTCCGGCGCCGCGATCGGGATCAGGCCGACGGCCAGCGAGACCGCCACGATCAGGACGTTGTTGTCCTTCTCCAGGTTCGCCTTCACCAGCGTCTGGATGCCGCTCGCCGCGACCGAACCGAAGAGGACCACGCCCGCGCCGCCGAGCACCGGGCGCGGCACGACCGCGATCAGCGACGCCGCCATCGGGCACAGACCCATCAGGACGAGGAAGCCGCCGCCCGCCGCCACGACGTACCGGCTGCGGATCTTCGTCATCGCGACCAGACCGATGTTCTGCGCGAAGGCGCTGCACATGAAGCCGTTGAAGAGCGGGCTGATCGCCGAGCCGAGGGTGTCGGCGCGCAGGCCCGCCGCGATGGTCTTCTCGTCGGCGGGGCGGTCGACGATCTCACCGAGCGCCAGCATGTCGGCGGTGGACTCGGTCATCGAGACCACCATGACCACGCACAGGGAGACGATCGCGGCGGCCGCGAACTGCGGGGCGCCGAAGTGGAAGGGCGTCGGGAAGCCGACGACGTCCGCGTCGCCGACCGGGCCGAAGTCCGTGACGCCGAAGGGGATCGCGATGACCGTGCCGATGACCAGGCCGAGCAGTACGGCGATCTGCTTCACGAACCCGGTGGTGAAGCGGCGAAGGAGCAGGACGACCACGAGCGTGATGCCCGCGAGGCCCAGGTTCTTCATCGAGCCGTAGTCGTCGGCCCCGGGGACCGGTCCCTGCGCCCAGCCGAAGGCGACGGGCATCAGCGAGATGCCGATCAGGGTGATGACCGTGCCGGTCACGACCGGCGGGAAGAAGCGGATCATCTTGGAGAAGAACGGGGCGGCGATGAAGCCGAGCACGCCCGCGACGATGACCGCGCCGAAGATGATCGGCAGCGCGTCGTCCTTGTCCTTGGTGGAGTCGACGACGGCGAGCATGGGCGCGACACCGGCGAAGGTCACGCCGTTGACGAAGGGGAGGCGGGCGCCGATCTTCCAGACGCCGAGGGTCTGCAGGAAGGTCGCGAGGCCCGCGGTGAAGAGACAGGCGCCGGTGAGGAAGGTGAGTTCCTTGGCGGAGAGGCCGATCGCCGCTCCCACGATGAGCGGGGGCGCGACGACTCCCGCGTACATGGCGGCGACGTGCTGGAGGCCGGTCGTCGCCATCTTCAGCGGGGGGAGCTTCTCGTCGACGGGGTGTATGGACCCCTCGTCGGTGTCCGGGCCCGGGGTGGTGCCTGGGGTGGTGCCTTGCTTGGTGAACCTGGGCTGATTGGCCACTGTGGCTCCTCCGGTTGTTTTCCGGTCCCGGCTGAGCGCCGGCACTTTTCGCTTCTGGGAGGTGGTGCGTCGTGCAAGGACTTGCTCGGTATGAGGTTGTGGGTGGTGCTGAGAGGTACCGGCGTGGCCGGTGGAAATGCGCCCAGGTAGTGCTGACCGCCCCGGGAACGCGAAGTTTTGGGCCGCGTTCCGGGGCGGCAACTTGAGCAGCCCGCTCGGCTGCTCAAGTCCGGTCGAGGGCCGTCCCCCTCAACCGGAGTTCATGGGTTCAGCTCCCGGCGGCGATCCGCGCGAGACGCTGCGCCTCCTCCCGCGTGGAGCGGGCGATGGCGTCCTCGTCGGCGTGCAGCAGGCGGCCGTTCTCGACGACCGGCTCGCCGTTGACGAGGGAGAGCGTGACCGGGGCCGCGGCGCCGAAGACGATGGCGGTCACCGGGTCGGCGATCGAGGCGTGCCCGATGCCGTCGATCTTCCAGAGCACCAGGTCGGCGAGCTTGCCCGCCTCCAGGGAGCCGATCTGCGTGGCGCGCCCCAGGACCTGCGCGCCACCGTAGGTGCCGAGGCGCAGCGCCTGACGGGCGTTCAGGGCGGCCTCGCGGTGCGCGCCGAGGCGGTTGATGAGCAGGGCGTTGCGCAGCTCGGTGTGGAGCTCGCCGGACTCGTTGGAAGCGGTGCCGTCGACGCCGAGGCCGACGGGGACGCCCGCCTTGAGCATGTCGGGGACGCGGGCGATACCGGCCGCCAGACGCGCGTTGGAGGACGGGCAGTGGGCAACGCCCGTACCGGTACGGGCGAACGCCGCGATGTCGGAGTCGTTCATGTGGACGCAGTGCGCCATCCACACGTCCTCACCCAGCCATCCGGTCGACTCGAAGTAGTCGGTCGGGCCCATGCCGAACAGCTCGTGGCAGAACTTCTCCTCCTCGACCGTCTCGCTGCCGTGGGTGTGCAGTCGTACGCCGAGGCGACGCGCCAACTCGGCGCCCTGCTTCATGAGTTCGGTGGAGACGGAGAACGGCGAGCAGGGCGCGACGGCCACCTGCGTCATCGCGTCGAAGGACGCGTCGTGGTGCTTCTTGACGGTCTCCTCGGTCGCGGCGAGCGCGCCTTCGAGGGTCTCGACGGCGAAGTCCGGCGGCAGGCCGCCGTCCTTCTCGCTGCGGTCCATGGAGCCGCGGGCCAGGGTGAAGCGGACGCCCATCTCGGAGGCGGCACGGATGATCGAGCCCGACAGGTCGCCGGAGCCCTTCGGGAAGACGTAGTGGTGGTCCATGGCGGTGGTGACACCGCCGCGGGCCATCATGCCGAGGGAGCCCTGCGCGGCCGCGTACGTCATCTGCTCGTCGATGCGCGCCCAGGTCGGGTACAGCGCCACCAGCCAGTTGAACAGGTTGTGGTCGGTGGCCAGGCCCCTGGTGATCCACTGGTAGAAGTGGTGGTGCGTGTTGACCAGGCCGGGCGTGGCGAGGTGTCCCGTGCCGTCGACGCGGCGCACGACGTTCTCCAGGCCCTCGGGAGCCTTGCCCGCCCCGATGGACTCGATCCTGTTGCCCGCGACGACGATGTGACCCGAGGCGTACTCGGTGTCGGTGGCGTCGACCGTCGCGATGGCGACGTTCTCGATGACGATGCGCTCGACGGCGCCTGCGGTGCTGCTGGGGGTTGCCGATGCTGCCATGGTGCTTCCTTTACTCGGTGAGTGGCGATGTGGGCACGGCATGACCCTAGGAAGATTTGAGTGCCGCAGCCGCGTTGGCGCTGCTACGGGTGCCGAGATGGTGGAAGAACAGGTTGAGCGTGACCGCGACGAGCGCACCGGCGCTGATGCCGGAGCCGAGCACGGTCTGGGCCCACGCGGGGAACTCCGCGTAGAAGGTGGGCGCGGCGAGCGGGATGATGCCCGCTCCGAGCGACACGGCCACCAGGATGATGTTGGAACTGTCGTCCAGGCCCGCCTCGGAGAGCGTACGGATGCCGCTGACCGCGATGGAGCCGAAGAGGACGATGCCCGCGCCGCCGAGCACCGGCATGGGGACGACGTTCACGACCGCGCCGAGCACCGGGAAGGCGCCGAGCACGATGAGCGCGCCGCCCGCGACGGCGACGACGTACCGGCTGCGGACCCGGGTCAGGGAGACGACGCCGACGTTCTGCGCGAAGGCCGAGGTCGGGAAGCCGCCGAACACCGGTCCCACGAGCGTGGCGATGCCGTCCGTGCGCAGGCCGCGGGTGATGGTCTTCCCGTCGGTCTTGCGCTCGCAGATCTCGCCGAGGGCCAGCATCCCGGCAGCCGACTCCGTCATCAGGACCAGCATCACGATGCAGAGCGAGAGGATCGCGGCGGGCTGGAAGACCGGCGCCCCCGCGGCGAACGGCGTGGGCAGCGCGGCGAGCGGCGCCGTCTGTACGGAGGTGAAGTCGGCCATCCCGAACGGGATCGCGGCGAGCGTGCCGATGAACATGCCTGCCAGCAGGGCGACTTGCTTGAGGAAGCCGCGGCCGAAACGCTGGAAGAGCAGGATCACGACGAGCGTGAAGGCGGCGAGCGCGAGGTACTTCATGTCGCCGAAGGTCGGGTCGGTCTCGTCCCCGCCCTGTGCCCACTTGACCGGCACGGGCATCAGCGTGACGCCGATGAGGGTGATGACGACGCCGGTGACCAGCGGCGGGAAGAAGCGGAGCAGTCGGCCGAAGAAGGGTCCCACGGCGAGACAGAAGACGCCCGCGACCATCACCGCGCCGTAGATCGCCGGGAGTTGGTCGCCCTTGGCGTTGGTCTCGGCGATGGCGAGGATGGGCGCGATGCCCGCGGAGGAGGCGGCGTTGACGAACGGCAGGCGGTTGCCGACGAAGCCCTTGACGCCGAGGGTCTGCAGGATGGTGGCGAGACCGGCGATCAGCAGACCCGCGGCGATCAGCCGGGTCTGGGCCACGGTGTCCAGGCCACACGCCTGGCCGATGATGAGCGGAGGGGTGACGACACCCGCGTACATGGCGGCGATGTGCTGGAGCGCGGCGGGGACGAGCCGCGAGGGGTGGAGCTTCTCGTCCACCGGATGACAGGCGGCGGTCGAGCCGCCGTCAGCTGAGTCAGCTGTGTCCGGTGGGGTGGAACATGGACCTTCTGCGGGCCCCGATGCAGGCTGTGCCATTGCTGTTCCCTCCGGTGTGGCGCGCCCCCGCCCACTGCGGTGGGGCGGGGGCGCGCGTCCCGCGTCAGAGGTTGGTCATGTCGACCGGGATCTTCGGCTCGACGCCGTCCCGCAGGATCGTGGCCTCGATGAGGCCGTAGGGACGGTCGGCCGCGTAGTAGACGGCGCCGTCCTTGGCCTCGTTGTCGAGTCCGAAGGCGGAGAGGTCCTGGCGGAAGTGGTGCTTGTTGGGCGCGGAGAAGCGGATCTCGTCGATCTCGCTGCGGTTGTTGATGACCCGCGAACCCATCTGGTAGAGCGTCTGCTGGAGCGACAGGGAGTAGGTCTCCACGAAGGCCTGCAGGATGTGCTTCTTGGACTGCTCGTACGACCGCTCCCAACTGGGCATGCGCTGCTCGTCGTTGGTCCAGTTGTGCCGCCACCAGGTGGACAGGGAGGTGGCGAGGATGCGGTCGTAGTCCTCTTGCAGGGTCGTGTACTTGTCCTTGATGTAGCCCCAGAACTCGGAGTTCGTGGAGTTCATCACGGTCAGGTCCTTCAGACCCGAGAGGACCTCGAAGTTCTCCCCGTCATAGGTGATCTGGGCGAGCCGCGTCTCCTGGCCCTTGCGGACGAAGGAGTGCTTGACCTCGTCGGCGCCGATGAACTTGGAGTTGCTGTCGGAGCCGCCGATGCGCTCCCAGGAGTACTCCTCGATCCGGATCCGCGCGCGGTGGATGGAGGGCTGGCTGTCCACGAAGTGCCGGGCGAGGTGGATGCCGTACTGCTCGGCGGACTCGATGCCGTATTCCTTGGCGAACGCGAAGCAGGTGTTCTTCGTGGTGTCCGTCGGCAGGCAGTTGGCGTTCGAGCCGTTGTAGTGGACGTCGTCCAGGTCGCCGGAGAGGGCGACCGAGACGTTCAGGTCCTTGATGTGGTGGGTGTCGCCGTCCCGCGTGATCTTTACGACCCGGTTCTCAGCCTTGCCGTACTGGTTCTGTCCCAGAATGGTGGGCATGTCTGCTAGCTCCCTCGGTAAACGGAGTAGCCGAACGGGTTGAGCAGCAGCGGTACGTGGTAGTGCTCGCCCGGCGTGACGGCGAACGTGATCGCCACCTCCGGGAAGAACGCTCCGGTCGCACCGCTGTCCCGATTCGCGGGGGCGTCCTGCTGCGCCTCGGCTTGCTTGTTCTTCTTACTCAGGAAGTACGCCTCGGTCTCGAAGTCGAGACGTACGTGGGTGGTGCCTTCCGGCAGCGCCGGGAGGTCCTTGCAGCGGCCGTCCGCGTCGGTCGCGCTGCCGCCGAGCGCCTGCCACTCCTCGCCTGTACCACTGCGGGCGGACAGGGAGATGGCGACGCCCTCGGCGGGGCGCCCGACGCTGGTGTCCAGGATGTGGGTGGACACCGAGGCGGTGGTGGCGGTGCTCATGCGTCGCTTCCTTCTTCTGCGAGTGCTACGAGACGGGTGAGACGGATGCGGTTGATCTTGCCCAGTTCGGTACGGACGATCTCCCGCTCTCCCTCCGCCTCGTTCTCGATCCGGATCCTGAGCTGTCCGAGCATGAACTCGGCGGTGGCGCCGGTCGCGCAGATCAGGAAGACGTGCCCGAACTTCTCCTGGTAGGCCAGGTTCAGTTCGAGCAGTTCGGCCTTGAGCTCCTCGGAGGCTCCCGCCATGCCCCGCTGTTCGCGGGACGAGGTCGGGTCCCCGGGCTTCGGGCGGCCGATCGGCGGGTGCCCCGCCATCGCCTCGGCCAGATCGCCGGCGGTGAGCTCGGCCATGGCGGCGTCGCTCGCGGCGAAGAGGGCTTCGACAGTGGCGTAGGGGCGCTGGGAGAGGAGCTTTCCTCCCCAGGCCGAAGAGGCGCATACCTCGTGGAGGGCGGCGGTGGCCGCGGCCTCCTCCAAGGCGTTGAACCGGGTGAGACCCGGTGTCGTACTCGAAGTCACGGGAGCCTCCGTGGCCTTGTGCTGGACGGGCTGCGGAACAGCTAAGACCTTCAACAACACGGCGTCAACAGTTTGTTGAAATAACTTGAACAAAGAAGCCGCCACCCGTTCATACGGGTGACGGCTCAGCTGCGAAGAGTGACTCGGGGGGAGGCCCCGCAAGGGGCGCGGGGAACTGCGCGACCAGCCACCACCGGCCCGCAGAGGGGACAATCACCCCTCCTTAGCGGCGTTCTCCCTGTTCAGGTAGTTGTAGACGGTGAAACGGCTGACGCCAAGGGCGCTCGCCACCGTCTCCACACCATGCCGCACGGAGAACGCTCCGCGCGCCTCCAATATGCGTACGACCTCCTGCTTCGCCTTGCGGTCCAGCTCGGACAGTGGACACCCCCGCTTGCGCTCAAGGGCGAGCAGGATGTGATCCAAGGAGTCGGCGAGCTGCGGCAGCCGCACGGCCACCACGTCCTCGCCCTCCCAGGCGAGGACGACGTCGTCGGCCCCCGCCTCCGCGGGCGGCATCAGCTCGCCGCCCATGGCGTCCACCAGCGGCTTCACCGCGGTGACGAAGGGGTCGTCCCCGAAGCTGGTCACTTATCCCCCTCCCCCGGCTTCCGCGGCTCCCCCGGTTCGCCGATCACGTTGACCTGCAACGAGACACGGGTCGCCCCGGCCTCCAGGGACTGGCGCAGCATGGCATCGACCGCGGTGAGCACGGCGTCGATGCCGCCCTCCGCCGTATTGCCGAACGGACCTACGTCCACCGCGTCGAGCGAGGCCCCCTCGATGACGTCGCGGGCCACCAGCGCGTGCGCGGGGGCCTCGTCGAGATCGAAGGGTTCGGTCGTGAACTCCACTCTCAATCGCACGCGGAACAACCTACTGCCGGTCCTCGAATTTTCGGCAGCCCCCTCTTGACAGCTTCCTCGGATCACATGCACTCTTCCATCAAGCAGAAATGAACTTCCGCAATACGGAAGGAGCGCGGAAGCCCCATGGGATACTCCGACCAGCGCTTCAATGTGAACCTGTCGATCCTCTTCACCGAGCTCCCGCTCCTGGAGCGCCCCGCGGCCGCCGCGAAGGCAGGCTTCGGCGCGGTCGAGCTGTGGTGGCCCTGGGTCGACGCCCCCACCCCCGAGCAGTCCGAGCTCGACGCCCTGAAGAAGGCGATCGAGGACGCGGGCGTCCAGCTGGTGGGCCTGAACTTCTACGCCGGACAGCTGCCGGGCCCCGACCGCGGCGCCCTGTCGATCCCCGGCGAGGAGAGCGAGAAGTTCCGCGCGAACCTCGCGGTGGCGGCCGACTTCGCCAAGTCGCTCGGCTGCACGGCGCTCAACGCGCTGTACGGCAACCGCGTCGACGGCGTGGACCCGGCCGTCCAGGACGAGCTCGCCCTGGAGAACCTGGCGCGCGCGGCCCGCGAGGCCGACCGCGTCGGCGCGATCCTCCTGATCGAGGCCCTCAACAAGCCCGAGTCGCCGCTCTGCCCCATCGTGAGCGCGCCCAAGGCGATCGAGATCGTCGACAAGGTGAACGCCCTCACCGGGCTCGGCAACGCCAAGTTCCTGATGGACCTGTACCACCTGTCCATGAACGGCGAGGACCTGCCGTCGGTCATCGAGCGGTACGCCGCCCAGACCGGCCACGTGCAGATCGCGGACAACCCGGGCCGCGGCGCCCCCGGCACCGGCTCGCTCCCCCTCGAGGCCCTTCTCGACCAGCTCAAGAAGGTCGGTTACGAGGGCTGGGTCGGCCTGGAGTACAAGGCCGGGGACCGCCCGAGCGCCGAGGTCTTCGACTGGCTGCCCGCCGAGGCCCGCGCCGCGCGCTGAGCGCCAACTCACCGTCGTACGTCAGCAGTTAGAGAGGCACCCTCATGAGCAACCTTCCCAAGATCGCGTGGATCGGCCTCGGCATCATGGGCTCCCCCATGTCCGAGAACCTGATCAAGGCGGGTTACTCCGTCACCGGCTTCACCCTGGAGCAGGACAAGCTGGACCGCCTTGCCGCCGCCGGTGGCACCGCCGCGAAGTCCATCGCCGAGGCCGTCAAGGACGCCGACGTCGTGGTCACGATGGTGCCCGCGTCGCCGCAGGTCGAGGCCATCGCGTACGGTGCCGACGGCATCCTGGAGAACGCGAAGGCGGGCGCGCTGATCGTCGACATGTCGTCGATCACGCCGCAGACCTCCGTGGACCTGGCCAAGGCCGCCAAGGAGAAGGGCCTGCGCGTCCTGGACGCCCCGGTGTCCGGCGGCGAGGCCGGTGCCATCGAGGCCGTGCTCTCCATCATGGTCGGCGGTGAGCAGGCCGACTTCGACGAGGCCAAGCCGCTCCTCGACGCCCTGGGCAAGACCATCGTGCTGTGCGGTCCGCACGGCTCGGGCCAGACCGTCAAGGCCGCCAACCAGCTCATCGTCGCCGTGAACATCCAGGCGTGCGCCGAGGCCGTGGTCTTCCTGGAGAAGTCCGGCGTGGACCTGACGGCCGCGCTCGACGTCCTCAACGGCGGCCTCGCGGGCTCGACCGTGCTGACCCGCAAGAAGGACAACTTCCTGAACCGGGACTTCAAGCCCGGCTTCCGGATCGACCTGCACCACAAGGACATGGGCATCGTCACCGACGCCGCCCGCAACGTCGGTGCCGCCCTGCCGGTCGGCGCGGTCGTCGCCCAGCTGGTCGCCTCGCTGCGCGCCCAGGGTGACGGCGGCCTGGACCACTCCGCCCTGCTGCGCTCCGTCGAGCGCCTCTCGGGCGCCGAGCTCTAAGAGCTCCCCCATGAACTTCCGGGCCGCGGTGGCGCTGACACCTGTCCTGTCGCGCCCAGGCGTCGCCGCGGCCCGGAACCCCATCATCAACTTCAACAAACTGTTGACGTAGCAGTTCAGGGGTCCTTACGCTCCGAACACCTCAGCAGTCACAGCACGGAAGGTCACGATGTCGAAGCGCGTGCTTACGACCGAGTCCGGCGCCCCCGTCGCCGACAACCAGAACTCAGCCACCGCCGGCGTCGGTGGCCCGATCCTGCTCCAGGACCAGCACCTCCTGGAGAAGCTCGCCCGCTTCAACCGTGAGCGCATCCCGGAGCGAGTCGTGCACGCCCGCGGCTCCGGTGCGTACGGCCACTTCGAGGTGACGGACGACGTCACCGGCTTCACCCACGCCGACTTCCTCAGCGAGATCGGCAAGCGCACCGAGGTCTTCCTGCGGTTCTCCACCGTGGCCGACAACCTCGGCGGCGCCGACGCCGTCCGCGACCCGCGCGGCTTCGCGCTGAAGTTCTACACCGAAGAGGGCAACTACGACCTCGTCGGCAACAACACCCCGGTGTTCTTCATCAAGGACCCGATCAAGTTCCCCGACTTCATCCACTCCCAGAAGCGCGACCCCTTCACGGGCAAGCAGGAGCCGGACAACGTCTGGGACTTCTGGGCGCACGCCCCCGAGGCGACGCACCAGATCACCTGGCTGATGGGCGACCGCGGCATCCCCGCGTCGTACCGCCACATGAACGGCTACGGCTCGCACACCTACCAGTGGACGAACGCGCGGGGCGAGGCCTTCTTCGTCAAGTACCACTTCAAGACGAACCAGGGCATCCGCAGCCTCTCCGCCGAGCAGGGCGCCGAGACCGCGGGCAAGGACCCCAACTCGCACCAGACGGACCTGCTCCAGGCCATCGAGCGCGGCGTGAACCCGTCCTGGACGCTGCACGTGCAGATCATGCCCGCGGCGGAGGCGGCCGAGTACCGCTTCAACCCGTTCGACCTCACCAAGGTGTGGCCGCACAAGGACTACCCGCTCCAGCGCGTCGGCCGTCTGGTCCTCGACCGCAACCCCGACAACGTGTTCGCCGAGGTGGAGCAGGCGGCCTTCTCCCCGAACAACTTCGTGCCGGGCATCGGCCCCTCGCCCGACAAGATGCTCCAGGGCCGCCTGTTCGCCTACGCGGACGCGCACCGCTACCGCCTGGGCGTCAACCACACCCAGCTCGCGGTGAACGCCCCCAAGGCGGCCAAGGCCGACAACTACGGCCGCGACGGCCTGATGGCGTCCAACGCGTACGGCCGTGACCGCAAGAACTACGAGCCCAACTCGTACGACGGTCCCGCCGAGACCGGCCAGGCGCTCTCCGCGCCGCTCGCCGTCAACGGCTACACGGGCACGCACGAGGCCCCGGCCCACACCAAGGACGACGACTTCTTCCAGGCGGGCGAGCTCTACCGCCTGATGTCCGAGGACGAGAAGTCCCGTCTGGTGGCGAACATCGCCGGCGGCCTCTCGCAGGTCTCCCGCGACGACGTCATCGAGAAGAACCTCGCCCACTTCCACGCCGCCGACGCCGACTACGGCAAGCGCGTCGAGGAGGCCGTCCGCGCCCTGCGCGAGGACTGAGCGAGCAGCAGCATCTCCCAGGCTGCGCCGATGAGTTGACGGGAGGTCAGCTCATCGGCGCTGAGCCCGCACCGTCGTCACGGACCCGGATGAGGGGTGGTACGTGACACACGCGGGCAGGTACGGTCCGCGGCGGCTCTGCGAGCCAGTGCGGTGGTCATGGTCCGACGGATCCGCTCTCGACCTGAGGGAGCGGAACCCGCCGGTCCGTCGCACCCGCCGCGGTCCCTTCCCCGCCCCTCGCGCCGAGGGGCCCATGGACTCCGTCCGGCAGCGCGTACGCATGTTCCGCCAGTCGCGCGCCGTCGGGCGGCACCCACGTCATACGACGTCAGGCCGGAGCGCCGAGTACGGACGGTCCCGTACTCGGCGCTCTTCTGTGCCTCGATCAGTGCCGCGGTCAGTGGCTCGGGCCCTGCTTGCCCCGCCAGTCGCCGCCCTTGGTGTCCTTGCCGTACTTGCCCTCGTCCTTCGGGGCGTCGTACTCGATCCGCTCCTTGCGGACCGTGTCGGACACCTCCTGCTGCTCGGTGACGCGCTCCGTCTCCAGGCGTACCCGCTCCACCGGCACGGTCTCCTTGCTGACGACCGCCCGCTCCGCGTGCAGCGTCACCTCGGTCTGCCCCTCGCCGATCTGCGAGCGCACGCGCTCACCCTCGCGGATGGGCTCGCGCACCACGCGCACCTCCTCGTGCGAAACCGGCACGGTGGTGGTGACCTCCTCGGTCTCCACGACCTTGCGCAGCCGCGCGTGGCCGGACTCCGTCTCCTCGGTGCCGACCCGCAGCCGCTCCTCGGACCGCACGAGCGACTCGCCCTTCTCGTCCGCGCCCGCCGTGCCGCGGGTCGCGAACTCCCGTGCGCCCGCGTGGCGTCCGTGGCTCTCGGCGCCCATGCCGGTGCTCATCGCCCCGGCCGCGCCCGTCGCGTGACCGGTCTTCGCGGCATCGGCCCGCCCGCCCGTGCCCGCCACCGGAGTGCCGGCCGCGGTGCCCGCGACACCGCGCGCCCGCGCGTCAGGACGCGTCATGCCGTAGTGGGCGTACAGCTCCTGCTCCTGGGCCGCGTCCAGGTGGTGGTCGGCGTCCACCCGCGGCGCGTCCTTCACGACGTCCTTGGCGGGCCTGACCCGGAGCGTGTCGTCCTGGCGTGCCGCTCCGTCCAGTGGCACGAAACTCTCCTTCGTGCCGAACAGGCCGGTCTTCACCGTCACCCACTCGGCCTGTCCCGTCCGGTCGTCGAGGTAGACCTGCTCGACGGAGCCGATCTTCTCGCCACTGCCGTCGTACGCCGTCAGGCCCTTGAGTGCGTCGGGATTGCTGAAGGCCTCGCCCTGCGTCATGGGTGATCACTCCCTCAGGTGCGCGACTGGCACGGCTCGAAACCCGGCCACGGGACCGCGCACCCTCCGTTCTCCATCGCGCTGCTTCGGCGGCCCGAGTGCAATCGCGAAGCTCACGCAGGGTTTCCGGACCGGTTACTCGAAGGGCGATACGCGCCTGGTTGAGGCGCGGGGACGGGACAGGAGCGCTCACCCCCGATTAGCCCGTTCGAGTGATGCCCCCGGGTACGCCGAAGGGGCGGTCCACCCCCCTCTGGTGGACCGCCCCTGTCAGCGTTCGGCGTCGCGTCGGACCTTCGGTCGCGTCGGACCTCCGGTCGCGTCAGACCTTCAGCGGACGGATCGCCGTGGGCGCGTGGCCCGGCTCCGTCGCCAGCTCCTCGAACTCCGAGACGTCGGAGATGTCCGCCGTCTTGCTCATCGCGATGTTCGTGATGCGCTCCAGGATCGCCTCGACGACCACCGGCACCCGGTGCTCGGCCGCGAGCTTCTTGGCCAGCTCGAAGGCGGGCAGGAGCTCGTCGGGCTCGGTGACGCGGATCGCCTTGCAGCCCAGGCCCTCGGCGACCTTGACGTGGTCGACGCCGTAGACGCCCAGCTCCGGGGAGTTCTGGTTCTCGAACTCCAGGTTGACCTGGAAGTTGATGTCCAGACCGATCTGCGCCTGCCTGATCAGGCCGAGGTAGGCGTTGTTGACCAGGACGTGGACGTACGGGATGCGGTGCTGCGCGCCGACCGCCAGTTCCTCGATCATGAACTGGAAGTCGTAGTCGCCGGAGAGCGCGACGACCGGGGTCTCCGGGTCGGCCTTCGCGGTGCCGAGCGCGGCCGGGATGGTCCAGCCGAGCGGGCCCGCCTGGCCGCAGTTGATCCAGTGGCGGGGCTTGTAGACGTGCAGCATCTGCGCGCCGGCGATCTGGGAGAGGCCGATGGTGGTGACGTACCGCGTCTCGGGGCCGAACGCCTTGTTCATCTCCTCGTACACGCGCTGCGGCTTCATCGGCACGTTGTCGAAGTGCGTGCGGCGGTGCAGCGTGGACTTGCGCTCCAGGTGGGAGGCGACCCACGCCGAGCGGTCGGGGAGCTTGCCCGCGGCCTTCAGCTCCTTGGCCAACTCGACGAAGAGTTCGAGCGCGGCCTTGGCGTCGGACGCGATCCCGTAGTCGGGGGCGAAGATCTTGCCGATCTGCGTCGGCTCGATGTCGACGTGCACGAACTTCCGGCCCTGGGTGTACACATCCAGCTTGTAGCCGGTGTGGCGGTTGGCCCAGCGGTTGCCGATGCCGAGGACGAAGTCCGACTCCAGGAACGTCGCGTTGCCGTAGCGGTGGCCGGTCTGCTGGCCGACCATGCCCGCGTTCAGGTCGTGGTCGTCCGGGATGGTGCCCCAGCCCATCAGGGTGGGCACGACCGGGGTGTTGGTGATCTCGGCGAACTCGACCAGGAGGTCGGAGGCGTCCGCGTTGATGATGCCGCCGCCCGCGATGATCAGCGGCCGCTCGGACTCCAGGAGCAGGCCGATCGCCTTCTCGATCTGGGCGCGGGTCGCCGTCGGCTTGTAGACCGGCAGCGGCTCGTACGTCTCCGGGTCGAACTCGATCTCGGTCATCTGGACGTCGATGGGCAGGTCGACGAGAACCGGACCAGGGCGGCCCGAGCGCATCAGGTGGAACGCCTGCTGGAAGACGCCGGGGACCTGCGCGGCCTCCAGGACCGTGACGGCCATCTTGGTGACCGGCTTGGCGATCGACGCGATGTCGACGGCCTGGAAGTCCTCCTTGTGGATCACGTGGGTGGGCGCCTGGCCCGTGATGCACAGGATCGGGATGGAGTCGCCGATCGCGGAGTACAGACCCGTGATCATGTCGGTGCCCGCCGGGCCCGACGTACCGATGCAGACACCGATGTTGCCCGGGTTGGCCCGGGTGTAGCCCTCGGCCATGTGCGAGGCGCCCTCGACGTGGCGGGCGAGGGTGTGGTCGATGCCACCGCCCTCCTTGAGCGCCTTGTAGAAGGGGTTGATCGCGGCGCCCGGAACACCGAACGCGTTGACGACGCCTTCGCGCTTGAGGATCTCAACTGCCGCGCGGGCAGCGGTCATACGAGCCATGGGAGTTCTCCTGCTTCGACAACAGCTTCGACGAGTCGACAGCTGTGGCGGCCTCGCGGCCGCCGCGTACGGCTGGCGGTTTCGGCTCCCGTCGCGCCCCGCGGTGAGCTTCAGTTTCCGCATTGTGGAAAGTTTGTTCTGCTATATGGAAGCAATGTAGAGGCGTCCTGCGGAGACCGTCAAGAGACATCCGGGATCCGGGCGCCCCGGCGGGCCGGGAACCACGCCCGCCGCGGCGGCGTCCCAGACGGTGAATTCGGGCCACACCGTCACGACACGGCTGGGGGGCGATCGTGGCCGCAACACCCGTGACGTACGGCCGCTGGACGGCCGGGACGCTGCTCGGACGGGGCACGACGGGAACGGTCCGCCTCGCGCACGACGCGACGGGCCACGCCGTCGCCCTCAAGGTGGTGCACACCTTTCTCGCCAGGGACGAGGAGTTCCGCGCCCGCTTCGCCCGCGAGGTCGCCACGCTCGGCGCGGTGCACGGCCGCCACACGGCCGCGCTCGTCGACGCGGACGCGGGGGTGGAGGCGACGGTGCCGTGGGTCGCCATGGAGTACGTGAGGGGTCCTACGTTGCACGCGCGCGTGGGAGGTGCGGACGCGGTCGGTGGCGGCGATCCCCTGCCCCTCGGCGAACTGCGTTCCCTCGCGGGCGCCCTCGCGTGGGCGCTGGACACCGTCCACGGTGCGGGCCTGGTCCACGGCGGCCTGAAGCCGTCGAACGTACTGCTCGCCGAGGCGGGGCCGCGCGTCGTCGACTTCGGGATGGCGCGGGCGATGGACGACGCGTCGAGCGACACGGAGCGGAGTGCCCGTGGCCTCCCTTACGCCGCGCCGGAGCAACTGGCCCAGGCCCTGTCGACGCCCGCCGCCGACGTCTTCTCGCTCGGCGCGGTGCTCGCCTTCGCCGCGACGGGGCACGCGCCCTTCGCGGGCGGCCCGCGCGCCGTACCCGGCGACCCCGACCTGGCGGGCGCCCCGGAGCCGGTGCTTCCGCTGCTCGCCGCCTGCCTGGCCGTGGATCCGGCGGCCCGGCCCACGCCCCGCACGGTCGCGCGCATGGCGGGCCACCCGCTGCCCGGCAGCCGCCGCAAGGCGCTGACGGTGGCGACGGTGCTCCTGGCCTTCGCGAGCCATCACGTCAACTCGGCACCTCGGCACCGCACTTTGGTGGACGATGGAACGGAACGGCGCGCCGGGGCCGACGGCACCCCGGGCTGACGGCAGGCGGTGGCGGTAATGACGGACGACGGCGTGCCGGTACGGTGCCCCCTCTGCCGACGCGAGCACGCCTACGCTCCCCCGGCGTTCCCCTGCGCGTGCGGCACCCTCGTGGTCCCCCCGATCGCCCGCGGCACGACGGCGTCGGTCATCACGGACCAGACATGGGCGGACTCCTGGGTAACGGTCCGCTGCCTGGCCTGCGGCCGCCCGAGCCAATGGCCCCAACCGGAACTGGGCTGCGCCTGCGGCGCGATCCTCCGCGTCCCGGTCATCCCGGCAGTCCGCACGTCCCGCCCTCCGGCACGGTGGGCTCGGCCGTCGGGGGGTGCGGGCTTTCCGGGGGACTCGGTGGGGCCGGGTGACGTGGCGGGATCGGGTGACGCTGGGCCGACGGAGTCGGCGGGTGGGTCCATGGGGGTGGCGGGCTCAGGGGGTTCGGAGGGGCCTGAGGGTGCAGAGGGGCGAGGAGGTCTTGCGGATCCGGCGAGTCCAGAGGGCCCGGCAGACCCAGTGAGCCCGCCGGGACCAGCAGATCCCGCCGCGCCAGCGGGGTCGACCGGACCGGCGAACCCAGCACCCTCGGCGGGATCGGCGGGTCGTGCCAGCTCCGCCGATGCAGTGCGGCAAGCACGTCAGGCGGGACCGGGGAGCCCGACGGACCCGAGCAGCTCCACCCGCGCACCGCACCACACGGACCCGGCAGTACCCGAGGTGCCGACGGACTCAGCGAGTGCGGGCGGCACGGCGAAGGCGGAATCACCAAGGGCGGGCTCGACGGGAGCGTCGCGTTCGGCGGCATCCGCGGACACGACAGGACCGGCGCGTTCGCCGGGACGAACAGGTCCGGCAGATCCGACGGACCCGGCAGATCCGGTCGACCCCACAGAACCGGCAGGCCAGGCAGGCTCGCTGAGCCCAACGGGACCGGTTGGTCCAGGAGGCCCGGTGGCCCCAGGAGGTTCTGTCGACCCGGCGAGCCCAGCAGGCCCGGTTGGCCCGGCAGACCCGGCAAGCCCCACGGGACCAGCAAGCCCCACAAGCCCAGCAGACCCCGCAAGCCCCCCAGGCCCAACAGATCCGACGAGCCCAACACACCCCGCCGATTCGACGCACCCCACGGGCCCCACAGCTTCGCCCGACCTCACAGGTGCTGCCCCAGCCCGACGCACCGACCCCACAAGCAGCCCTGCCCCAGCCCGACACACCGACCCCACAACTAGCCCCACCCCACCCCCACACACCGACGCCCCAGAGCTCCCCGCCCCCGACGGCCCCGCTCACATCCCCCTGCCCCGGACAGCCCCGCGCCCCCGCCCCGCCTTCCGGCCCATGACCATCCGCGACGCGCGGGACGCCGTCACCGTTGCCGCGCTCTATCTGCGGTGGCTCGGGTATCTCCATACGCGCAGTGCCACGCTCCGGCCGCCCTCGGGCGTGCGGATCACCGCGCGCGGGATCGTCGCCCAGGTGGAGCCCTCGCTGCGGCGCACCGCGCCGCGTGATGTCGAGTGTCTGTGGCTGAGCGCGATGACCGAGGCCGACGAGACCGCTCTCGCCTGTGCGTTCTTCTCGCTCGCGGGGTACACCGACGAGGCCCGCACCCGTGCGGACGCACTCGGCGTGCCGCTCTTCACGATGGATCTCACCGGCACGCCCCAGCCGGTCAACAGCGCGGCGGACGAGCTCATCGCGACGGGAGCGTGAGCGCCGCCTCCGTGGCGCGCGGGCCGAGGACGTGGCGGGTCAGCGCCACGGCGGCGAGCAGGGCCACCAGGGCGCACACCCCGGGCCAGCCGAACCGGTCGTACGCGCGTACGCCGAGCCAGGAACCGACGCTGCCGCCCAGGTAACCGCACGTCATGTACGCCGTGTTGAGCCGCGCGCGGGCCTCGTCGCTCAGGGCGAAGATCCGTACCTGGTTGGCGACCATGCCCGACTGCATCGCGACGTCGAGCAGCAGCGAGCCCACCGCGAGCCCCGCGAGACCCACCGCTCCGCCGAGCCCGCCGAGCAGGAGCACCCCGGCCGCGCCGAGGACCGCGACGAGGCAGACGAGGTTGACCGCGTCGGGGCCGCGCCGGTCCACCATCCGGCCCGCCACGGGCGTGCAGAGCATCGTCCCCGCGTTGACGAGCGCGAGCGCCCCGACGGCCGACGCGCCAAGACCGTACTCCGGGCCCGTGAGCAGCAGCGCCACACCGGTCCACAGCGCGGAGAACCCCCCGAAGACCGTGGCCTGGTAGACGCAGGAGCGGCGCAGCTCCGGTTCGGTGCGAAGGAGGTGGAGCGAGGCCGCGAGCAGTGCCGGGTAGCGCTGCTTCGACGGAGCCGTCGTGCGCGGCAGGGCGCGGGCCAGGACGACCGCGATGAGCAGGGCGACCGCGGCCGTCATCAGGTACGGGGCCCGCCAGCCGAGCCACTCGCCGACGCTGCCGCCGAAGGCGCGGGACAGCAGCATCCCGCCGATCGACCCGCTGAGGAGCGTGCCGGTGACCGCGCCGCGCCGGTCGTCGGCGACCAGGCCCACCGCCATGGGCGCGACGATCGGGGCGATCACGGTCGTGACGCCGACGAGGACGCTCGCGGTGACGAGGGACCCGATGCCGGGCGCCGCGCCCGCGCCGAGCAGACCGAGCCCGGCGAGCGTGAACAGCGTGACGAGCAGCGGCCGGTGGGGGAAGCGGTCGCCGAGCGGTACGAGGAGGAAGATGCCGCCCGCGTAGCCGAACTGGGTCGCCGTCACCACGGAGGCCGCCGTGTCCGGCGAGACGCCGAGGCCCTCGGCGACCAGCGGACTGATGGCCTGCGGAAAGTACACGTTGCCCACGCCCACGCCGCAGGCCACGGCGAGCAGCCACACCGTCCCCCGGCCGATCCCTCGCGGAGGCCGCCGCCGGGGAAGGCCGTCGGAGCCCTCGCCGGTCCCCGCCGAAGGAGGCGGGCCGGACTCACCGGGCTGGGAAAGACGCACACGTACCTCACGGGGATCGGTGGAAGGACCGGCCCACGATCGCCGCGACACCCGCCCGCGCACAACCGATTTCGGCCGGGGCATACTCGGGCCATGCACACCCGGCCCCCGCTCATCCGCCCCGTCACCGCCGCCGAACTCCCCCTGCTCCAGGACATCGAGCGGGCCGCGGGCGAGCCGTTCCGCGCCCTCGGGATGGCTTCGATCGCCGACGACGAGCCGCCCGCCGTCGAGGACCTCGACCGCTTCCGCAGGGCGGGACGCGCCTGGGTGGCCGTGGACGAGGAGGCGGGCGCCCCGATCGCGTACCTGATCAGTGAGCCGGTCGAGGACGCGGACGCCGAGCACATCGAGCAGGTCTCCGTGCATCCGCGCGCCGCCCGCCGAGGGGTCGGCGGTGCCCTCATCGAACACACCGCACGGCACGCCCGCGCGGCCGGGCGCTCCGCGCTCACCCTGACGACCTTCGCCGACGTGCCGTGGAACGCCCCGTACTACGCCCGCATCGGCTTCCGCCCGCTCGCCCCCGCCGAACTCACCCCGGAACTGCGGGCGATCCGCGCGCACGAGGCGGAGCTCGGCCTGGACCGGTGGCCCCGTCTGTGCATGCGCCGCGACCTCACGTCTGCGGGCCGTACCGCTCCCTGAGCTCGATCTTGCGCACCTTGCCCGAGACCGTCATCGGGAAGGAGTCCACGATCCGCAGCCGCGCCGGGATCTTGTAGTGCGCCAACTGCCCCTCGCAGTAGGCCCGAAGCTCTTCGAGCGTCAGTACGCCGCCGGGCTCGCGCAGGATCACGCAGGCCAGCGGCACCTCGCCGTACCGCTCGTCGGGGGCGCCGACGACCTGGACGTCGGAGATCTTGGGGTGGCCGTACAGGAACTCCTCGATCTCCCTGGGGTAGACGTTCTCACCGCCCCTGATGATCATGTCCTTGATGCGGCCGACGATCTGGACGTAGCCGTCGTCGCGCATGACCGCGAGGTCACCCGTGTGCATCCAGCGCCCGGAGTCGATGACCTCGGAGGTCCGTTCGGGCTCGTCCCAGTAGCCGAGCATCACGCTGTAGCCGCGCGTGCACAGTTCGCCGGAGGCGCCGCGCGGCAGCGTCACGCCGGTGGCCGGGTCGACGACCTTCACCTCGATGTGCGGCAGGACCCTGCCGACCGTGCCGGTGCGGCGCTCCAGGTCGTCGTCGCGGCGGGTCTGGGTGGAGACGGGTGAGGTCTCGGTCATGCCGTAGCAGATGGACACCTCCGCCATGTGCATCTCGGCGACCACCCGCTTCATCACCTCGACCGGGCACGGCGAGCCCGCCATGATCCCGGTGCGCAGCGAACTCAGGTCGTACGAGGCGAAGTCGGGGAGGTTCAGCTCCGCGATGAACATGGTCGGTACGCCGTACAGCGAGGTGCAGCGTTCCTGCTCGACGGCGCGCAGCGTGGCGACGGGGTCGAAGGACGCCGCGGGGATCACCACGCACGCGCCGTGCGAGGTGGCCCCGAGGTTGCCCATGACCATGCCGAAGCAGTGGTAGAAGGGCACGGGCAGACAGATCCGGTCCTGCTCGGTGTAGCCGACCGTACGGCCCACCCAGTACCCGTTGTTGAGGATGTTGTGGTGGGAGAGCGTGGCCCCCTTGGGGAAGCCCGTGGTGCCCGAGGTGTACTGGATGTTGATGGGGTCGTCGCAGCTCAGCCCGGCCTCGTGGGCGGCGAGTTCCGTCTCCGTGACCCGCCGCCCCGCGTCGACGAGCCGGTCCCACGACGCGTCCCCGATGTAGTGGACGGCGCGCAGCTCGGGACAGTCGGGCCGCACCTGTTCGACGAGCGCGCGGTAGTCGCTGCTCTTGTGGGACAGCGAGGCGACCAGGACGGAGATCCCGGCCTGCTTCAGGACGAAGTCCAGCTCGTGGGCGCGGTACGCCGGATTGATGTTCACCATGATCGCGCCGATCCGCGCGGTGGCGTACTGCACGAGCACCCACTCGGCGCAGTTCACCGCCCAGATCCCGACGCGATCGCCCTTGCCGACGCCCGAGCCGAGGAAGCCGCGCGCCAACTCGGCCACGGCCTCGCCGAATTCTCCGTACGTCCACCGTCTGCCGGTCGGCACGTCCACGAGCGCGTCCCGGTCGGGCCAGGCCGCGACGGCCCGGTCGAGGTTGCGGCCGATGGTGTCCCCGAGCAGGGGCGTCCCACTGGTTCCGTGCGCGTACGCGCCCTCAGTCACGCCCTCGGCCGCGTCCTCAGCCATGTCCTCAGTCACGAAGGCCTCCTCGCACCATGTCACCGGCACCTTCTGCAACTTGCTGCACCATGACGCTCAGCATGCCCGGCCGCGCCCCGGGACCGCCACCAGCACACGACAACAGACCACCCCTCCTGTTTTACGATCTGTTGACGATCAAGGAAGTCGCGACGCAGCGGGGGGAACACGATCATGATCCATCTCCATCAGCCGCAGGTGGGCCAGGAGGAACTGGCTGCCGTGGCCGAAGTGTTCGACAGCAAGTGGCTGGGGCACGGGCCCCGTACCGAGGCGTTCGAGGCGGCCTTCGCCGAGCACCTCCAGGTGGACGCCGAGCACGTCGTCTTCCTCAACTCCGGCACCGCGGGGCTCTTCCTCGCCGTCGAATCCCTCGACCTGACCGAGGGCGACGAGGTCGTCCTGCCCTCGCCCAGCTTCGTCGCCGCCGCCAACGCCGTCGTCGCCGGCGGCGGCCGCCCGGTCTTCTGCGACGTAGACCCGCGCACCCTCAACCCCACCGCCGAGCACATCGAAGCGGCCCTCACCGACCGCACCAGGGCCGTCCTCGTCCTGCACTACGGCGGCAGCCCCGGCGACATCACCCGCATCGCGGAACTCTGCCGCCACAGGGACATCACCCTGATCGAGGACGCCGCCTGCTCGGTGGCCTCCACCGTCGACGGCCGACCCGTGGGCACCTTCGGCGACTTCGCCATGTGGAGCTTCGACGCCATGAAGGTCATGGTCTGCGGCGACGGCGGCATGCTCTACGCCCGCGACCCCGATGCCGCCGCGCGGGCCAGGCGCCTCGCCTACCACGGACTGGCACAGCCGACCGGGTTCGGCTACGCCCAGGTCTCCTCACGCTGGTGGGAGCTGGACGTCCCCGAGGTCGGCCGCCGCGACATCGGCAACGACCTCACCGCCGCCATCGGCGCCGTCCAACTGCGCCGACTGCCCGAACTGGTCGCCAGGCGCCGCGAGATCACCGAGCTCTACGACCGCGAACTCGCCGACCTGGCCGACCTGTCCGACCTGCTGACGCCCCCGCCGCTGCCCGCAGGGCACACCTCGACGTACTACTTCTACTGGGTCCAGATGCCCCCGGACATACGCGACGACGTGGCCAACGAACTGCGGGCCGCGGGGATCTACACCACGTTCCGCTACGCGCCGCTGCACAAGGTTCCCGCCTACGGGGCGGGCGAGTTGAGCCTGCCGGGGGCCGAGCACGCGGCGGACCGGACCCTCTGTCTGCCCCTGCACCCCGGGCTCGACGACGCGGACGTGCACACCGTGGCCGCCGCCCTGCGCAAGTCGGTGGAGGCACTCCTCCACCGCTGAGGTCACGGAGCGGCCGGCCGCGGTGGGGACCGCGACCGGCCCGTCGGCACGCCGGGGGACGAAGTGCCGACCGCTTGCGCGTCCCGATCGGGAGTCTATAAACCGACTGCACGGTTTGTAAACTGAGGAAGCCGGGTTGCCGTAAGGACCACGCCAGTTTCCGCCGCCGCCGCATCTTTCGCAACGATCCACTTCCCTGGCACCCGAAGGCCCGTACGGCCAGCACGTTCCCGGCACAGGAGTAGTGAAACACAGTCAGGCCAGACAAGTGGAAACCAGACGTCTGTCTAGAAGGCCGCTGACCAGCCCTGGATCACAAACCGCCGTTCTGGTTTGATACTTGCTCCAAGGAACTGGCCAGGAAGGAACAGCGTGGCGAAGCAAGCCCGGGCGATACGGACGCGTCGCGCGATCCTGGAAGCGGCGGCGAGGGTCTTCGACGAGCACGACTATCAGGCGGCCACCATCACCGAGATCCTCAGGACCGCGGGGGTGACCAAGGGGGCGCTGTACTTCCACTTCCAGTCCAAGGAGGACCTGGCCCACGGCGTCCTGACCGAGCAGACCGCGCGCCCGACGGTACCGCCGCGCACCTGCCGGGCGCAGGAACTCGTCGACGTCGTGCTGCTGCACGGCTACCGGTTACAGAGCGATCCGATGGTCCGTGCCGGAGTGCGCCTCTCCCTGCACGAGGTGGGCCACCGGCCCGACGGCCGGGGCCCGTTCGACCCGTGGGTGGACATCGTCCGCGACCTCCTCGAAGCGGCCAAGGCCCGGGGCGAGCTCCTGTCGCACGTCGACATCGCGGCGAGCGCCGAGGTCCTCGTGGGCGGCTTCGCCGGTGTGCAGTCCATGTCCGAGACGGCCAGCAGATACCGGGACCTGGACCGCAGAGCCGCCGCCCTCCTGCGGCATCTGCTGCCCAGCATCGTGATCCCCTCGGTACTCGCCTCGCTCGACCTCGCCGAGGACCGAGGGGCACGGGTGTTCGCCGAACTGCCCGGTCCGGCGGCGCCCGGTGCCCCGGCGTCCGATGTCTCGGCGCCCGGTCCCTCGGCGCCCGACGTCACCGTGCCCGCTCCCCCGGCTCCCTGTGACGCTCAGGTCACCACCTGACGCCGCTCACACGAGCCCGCTCACCGTCACGGTCACCGCGATCCGCCCGGTCTCCCGCGCCACGGCCTCCGTCACCCCGGCGCGGATCTCCCGGGTCACGTCCAGGGCCCGGTGGTCCCTGCGCACCACCACCTGCACCTCCACGTGCCAGTCCCCCGTGCTCCTGTCGCGCCGGACCCGCACGCCCGCCGAGCGCCCTGTCGGCAACAGCGGGGTGGAGCGAAGGAGTTCCGCGATGCCCGGCTTGAGGAAGGCGACGCCCGGCGTACGCAGGACCGCGTCCCTGACCACGTCGGTCATCGCACGGGCGGCGTCCCTCTCCGCTTGTCTCTCCGTCACCGCCGTTCCCCTTCCACTCCGTCGCCCACGCCGTCGTCCTCCGCGCCGTCGTCGATGATGTCGGCGATCCGTACGTCGATCTCCGCCACCCTCATTCCCAGCTCGGCGTCGGCCGCCGCGAGCACTCTGTGCCTGGCCCGGTCCGCGACGTCCCGCAGGTTCCACGCGAGGGCGACCTGGATCTCGACCCGCACTCTGACCGGCCCCCGGGGCAGCCGCCCCGACGGCACCACCGGCGCGGGCCGTCCCTGCCCCGCTTCCAGGGGCGCGATGTCGATGCGGCAGCTGCCCGCACGTACGCCGGGCAGCGTCTCCACCGCGGCCCGGATCGTCCTGGCGGCGGCCGCCTCCACGATCCACACGTCCTCGTCCTCGTCGCCCAGCGGCAACGTACGGCCAGGTCGCAGCTCCAGGCGTACGACGTCCATGATCCGACCCGCGAGCGTCGCGGCCTGCGACGCCTGCTCCGGCGGTTCCGCCACGCGTGCCTGGGCCACGACTCCTTCCAGGGCGCGCAGCGCGGCCACGGCATCGGCGCAGTACGCGCAGCCGTCGACGTGCGGGTCCCGCTCCCCCGCCTCCCACCGCTCCCACACCCGCGCGAGCTCGCGTCCGCACGGAAGGGTCTCCTCGTCCACGGCCCCACGGCCCTCTTCGTTCATCGCCATGCGGCCATCGCCTCCGTCAGATAGCGCCGCGCCCGGAAGACACGGCCGCGGACCGCCTCCGGGCTGATGCCGACCGTCTCGGCAATGGACTCGTAGGACACGCCGTCCAGTTCGCGCAGCACCCAGCACACGCGCTGCTCCGCGGAGAGGCCCTCCATGGCCCGTGACAGGTCCGCCACCGCGGCGTGGGCCTCCGCCGCCCGCGAGGGTGACACCTGGTGGTCGGGCGCCGACGGTTCGGGCACCGCGTCGAGGCCCAGGTCGGAGCGGCGCGACCGCAGCACGTTGAGGCACCTGTTGGTGACGATCCGGTGGATCCAGGTGCCGAACCTGGCGTCGCCCCGGAACTCCGGCAGCTTCCGCCAGGCGCTCACGAACGACTCCTGCACGGCGTCCTCGGCCTCGGCCCTGCTGCCCAGGAGCCGCGTGGCGAGGCGCAGCAGGCCGGGCGCGTGGTGGTGCACCAGGGTCTCGAACGCCTCCTCGTCGCCCTCCGCCGCCCTGACCGTCAGCAGGTCCTGCTCACGCCGCAGGGACGCGTCCGTCTTCTCCAGTGCTCTGTCCCGGTCCCCCGGCACACGCGGCTCCTCTCCTTTAGACCGTGCTCGTACGACACATCGGGAGCGCTCCGCGTTACGCGGCGCAGGCACGCTACACGCGAGACGAAGAAATTCCGCGTAGGCGCGTAACGGAAGACCGGTGTCCGGGTCAGAACCGGAGAAGCACCGAAAACGGACCGGCACCCGACGAGGAGAAGTCACCATGGCGACACAGGACCTCACCACCAAGGCGGCGACGTCCGCGGGCGACGCGAACAGCCTGAGCGGCACCGTCCAGAAGAGCGTCCCGGGCTCCACCACTGTCACCGGCGCCACCGGCGCCGACGAACCCGCCGCCACGCGCGGCAAGACTTCCATCGCCGACGTCGTGGTGGTGAAGATCGCCGGTATGGCGGCGCGTGAGATCCCCGGCGTGTACGACATGGGCGGCGGTCTCTCCCGCACGCTCGGCGCCGTACGCGACCGCGTGCCCGGCGGGCGGCCCAACGTGGGGCGCGGCGTGAAGGTCGAGGTGGGCGAGCGCCAGACGGCGATCGACCTGGACATCGTGGTCGAGTACGGCGTGCCCATCACGGACGTGGCGCACGACGTGCGCGAGAACGTCATCGCGGCGGTGGAGCGCATCACCGGCCTCGAAGTCGTCGAGGTCAACGTGGCGATCAACGACGTGCGCCTGCCCGATGACGACGACGCGGACTCGTCGGGCGAGACCCGGGTGGAATAGCACGGCACCGTCCCCCCGTCCCCTTCCCCTTCCGAAGCAGTTGAGGTGAGTGGTGAGCACAGCGCTGGTGGGCCTGATGGTCGGCATGGCGCTCGGATTCGCCGGATGGTTCGGCGGTTTCGGCGCGTTCCTCCTGGTGGCCGCGCTCGGCACGGTCGGCTTCGTCCTCGGCCGGCTGGTCGACGACGGCACGGACATCCGCGAGTTCCTCGGCGGCCGTGACCGGGGGCGCCGATGAGTGCGCCCGGCACGCCGCCCGCGTCCCGCACCCCGCCCGACGAGCGCGGTGCGACGACCGTCGCGAGCCGGGCGGTGCGGCGGATCGCGGAGCACGCCGCGACGGAGGTACGGGCGGCGGGCCCGGTCCGGGTGTCGGGCGCGTCGGCGTCCGTCCGCGGCCGCCGGGCCAGGGTCGCCCTGGACGTCACGCTGCCCTACCCCGGCCCGCTGGACGAGGCGGGCGAGCGGGTCCGCTCCCACGTCGTGGACCGCACCGCGCGGCTCACCGGCCTCACGGTGCCGTCGGCCCGCATCCACGTACGCGCGCTGTCCCGGCAGGACGGCGCGGAAGCGGAGCAGGCGGTAGCGACGGAGGCCGGACCGGTACCGGCGGGCACCGCGCGGCGGCCGTGGTCCCAACGGCGCCTGCCCATGGGCCTGTTGACCCTCGTTGCGGCGGCCGCGTGCGGAGTACTGCTGTACGAGGTGGTCTCCGTGCACGTGGCCGGGCGGCCTGCCGCGCGATGGCGGGTGGAGCTGGTGGACTGGCTGTCGCAGCACGGCCCCGGCGTCACCGCCACCGATCTCGCGGCGGCGGCAGGCGTGTTCGCCCTCGGCGTGTGGCTGCTGATCCTGGCGGTGACACCGGGCAAGCGCCGCCGCGTCCCCCTGGCGGCGCCGGGACCCGGCGTGCACGCCACGCTCGAACGCGCCGCTGCCGCCGCCCTGTTGAGGGACGCGGTGAGCGACGTCCCTGGCATCACACGGGTGCGGGTCCGTATGGGACGACGCGGCGCCCGCGTGCGCGCGAGGCTGGGGTTCGGGGACCGGGACGCCGCCCGCGACGCGGTGCGGCGGGCCGCGCTCGCCGCGGCGGACGGCTTCGGCCTCGCCCGGCCGCTCAAGCTGCGCGTACGGGTCCGCACCGAACCGACATGGCGCGCCCCTGCGGCGCACGAGGAAGGCGGGAGCACCCGGTGACTAGTGGAATCCGTGGCGGCGCGAACCGGGCGGCGCTTGCCTGCGCGGCGGCGGTCCTCCTGGGCGCGGGCGCGACCCTGGCCTCGGCGACGGGCCCCGTACGGGACCGGCTCCCCGCCGGGTGGCCGCGTCTGGACGATCACCGGGTGTGGCTCGACGCGGGCGCCCTGGAGCGCTGGCGCGACCACACGTGGTGGCCCGCGGCCCTGCTCGCGGCCCTGTCCCTCGCCTTCCTGCTGCTCGCGTACGTGGCGGTCGCGCAGGTCCGCGCGGGGCGGCTGCGCGCGCTGCCCCTCGGCCGGGGCGACGTCACCCTCGCGGGGCCCGCGCTGGGCGCCGCCCTGGCCGAGCGGGCCGGGGCGATCGACGGCGTGCGCCGGGCACAGGTCCACATCCTCGGCCGCCCACACCGGCTGCGCGCCTCCATCACCCTCGTCCTCGACCCGGACGCCTCACCGTCGACGGTGCTGCGCACGCTCTCCGAGGACGCCATCACGGAAGCGCGCGCGGCCGCGGCCCCGCGCGAGCTCACGGCGGACGTCCGCATCAAGGTGCGGTCACACCGGGCGGAACGGGTGCATTGAACCCGGCCGCCGGGCACAGGCCCTCGTCCGCGGAAGCGCGCGCCGCGCCGCCGCTCACCCCCGGTCGCGCGGCGGCCGGGGAAAGAACCCGCTGGTGCGCCGCACGTACGCGGCATAGCCGGGGCGCTCCGCCATGTGCCGTTCCAGGAGCGCCTTTCCGCTGCCGCGGGTGAGCAGCAGACTCATCGTCACGGGGCCCACGGCCGTGGCCGCCGCGGCGGCGGGCGCGTCGCACACCAGCAGGAACAGGCCCCACCAGACGCAGAAGTCGCCGAAGTAGTTCGGGTGGCGGGTCCAGGACCACAGGCCGCGGTCCATGATCCGGCCGCGATGGGCCTCATCGGCCTTGAACCGGGCGAGCTGGTGGTCGCCGACCGCTTCGAAGACCAGGCCGGTCAGCCACAGCGCGGTTCCCACGAGGGCGATCGGCCCCATCGGCCCCCGCACGTACCCGGCCGCCTGCACCGGCAGGGACACCAGCCAGACCAGTGCGGCCTGGAGCAGATAGACCATGCGGAAGGCGTACGCGGCCCTGCTGCCCGGCGCCTTGGCCAGCATCCGCTCGTAGCGCGGGTCCTCGCCGTGCCCCCGGCCGCGCCAGGCGATGTGCACGGCGAGGCGCAGCCCCCAGATCGCGGTCAGCGCGGTGACGAGCAGCCGCCTTCCGGGGTCCCCGTGGCCCGCGGACATGCCGTAGGACACCGCGGCGACGGCGGTGAAGGCGGCTCCCCAGGCGACGTCGACGACCCGGTGCTTCCCCGTGCGCAGCCCTACGGCGAAGGCGACGAGCAGCACCACGAGGGCGGCGCCCGCCGCGACGGCGAGGTTGGCCCCGAAGGCACCCCAGGCGAAGTCCCCCCAGGCGAAACCGTTCACGACGGGCCTCCTGACAACTGGAGTTGGTGGACGTCGAGATACCCCGAGCGGAAGCCCGCCTCGGAGTAGGCGAGGTAGAAGTCCCACATCCGCCGGAAGGTGGCGTCGAAGCCCAACTCGTCCACGCGCGCCGCCTGTTGGGCGAAGCGCTCGCGCCACAGTCGCAGGGTCTCCGCATAGTGCGCCCCGTACCCCTCACAGGCCGTGACGCGCAGCGACGTGTGCGCGGCCGCCGTCTCCTCGACGGCCCGCAGGGAGGGGATCAGGCCGCCGGGGAAGACGTACTTCTGGATCCAGGTGTGCGTGCCCGCCGAGGCGCGCATGCGGTCGTGCGGCATGGTGATGGCCTGGAGCGCGACCCGGCCGCCCGGCGCGAGCAGGGTTTCCAGGGCGTGGAAGTAGGCGGGCCAGTACTCCGCGCCGACGGCCTCGATCATCTCGACGCTGACGACGGCGTCGTAACGCCCGGTGACCTGCCGGTAGTCGCACAGCTCGATCCGCACGCGATCCTCGAACCCGGCCGCCCTGACGCGCTCACGGGCCAGCTCGCACTGCTCGGCGGAGAGCGTGACCGAGTGGACGACCGCACCGCGCGCCGCCGCCCGGATCGCCAACTCGCCCCAGCCCGTGCCGATTTCGAGCACCTTGCTGCCCTCGGTCACGCCGCACAGATCGAGCAGCCGGTCGATCTTGCGGTGCTGGGCGGCGGGCAGCTCCCGCCAACTGCCGTGCGGCCGTTCGAAGATCGCCGACGAATAACTGAGCGTCTCGTCGAGGAAGAGCGCGAAGAGGTCGTTGGACAGGTCGTAGTGCCGGTGGACGTTGGCCCGCGCGCCGGTCAGGGTGTTGCGCTGGGCGTCGGGCTGCCGGGGCGCCCACAGCCCGCGCAGCCGTTGCAGCGGCGCGGGCACCAGGGTGGCGGCGTGCCGGGCGAGCACGCCGAGTACGCCCACGAGGTCGTCGGCCTCCCACTCCCCCGCCAGATAGGACTCCCCGAAGCCGATGAGCCCGCCGACCGCGATCCGCCGCCAGAACGCCTCAGGCGCGCGGACGACCAGCAACGGGCCGCGCACGCCGAACTGTTCGGCGTCCCCCAGCCGCACCCGCAGCGGAAGACGGCGCAGCGCGCGCAGCACGATCGCGCGCGCGATCGCCTGCCGCACCGGCGAACAGCGCGGCACCGCGGCCACGTCGGGCCACCGGTCGGCGTCGATGCCACCGTCGGGTTCGAAGACGTGCGTGGTCACTGCATTCCCTTCTGTACGCGATGGTCCGGCCTGTCCTGGACGGGCAGGCCGCGCAGCCACAGGCGGATCCCGTGCCGACGGATGGCCGCGCTCACCGCGAGCGTCGGCCAGGGGTGGCGGGCGAGGGCGCGCAGCAGGTTCCGCGCGGTCGCGGGACGCCGCTCGCCCCGTACGGTCGCGGTGAAGACGCTGTCCCCGTCGCGCGTCAACTCGACGGCGATCCGCAGCCGTTCGTCCGGCACCGGAAGGCGCATCCGGTAGGCGCCGTCCACCGGGAAGAACGGCGAGACGTAGAACTCCTTGGCGACCTCGGCACGGCCCGCGCCGTCCGGCTCCAGGAGATAGGCGTGCCGCTCGCCGTAGGTGTTGTGCACCTCGGCCACCACGCGGCACGGCTCGCCCCCGGGGCCGTAACACCAGAAGAGCGTCAGCGGGTTGAAGACGTGGCCGAGCACGCGCGCGTTGGCGAGCATCAGGACGCGCCCGCCCGCCAGGTCCACTCCGTGCGCGGCGAGGAAGCGTTCGAGCCCCGCCCTGATGCCGTCGGGACGCCCCGCGAAGTGGTCGCGCCCCTCGAACCGGGCGAGCGCCCGCAGCGGCCGGGGCAGTACGGGCAGCCGGTCGAGGTCGACGAGCCACAGGTAGGTGCGGTGCGTCAGGACGTACCGCTCGGGCCGGGTGCGGACGTGGGTGACGAGGCTCGGATAGAGCGCGGGCACCACGTCCGGGCTCACCACCGCACCCCCAGGGCCGCGGCCGCCGCCGCCCCGGAGCGGCAGCCGTCCTCGTGGAAGCCCCAGCCGTGGTACGCCCCGGCGAAGACGGTCACCTGGCTGTTCAGGGCGGGCAGCCTGCGCTGCGCGGCCACCGACTCCGGTGTGTAGACGGGGTGTTCGTAGACCATGCGGTCCAGGACCCGCTCCGCGGGGATGTCGTGGTCACCGAGGCTGACCACGTACGTCTCCGGCGTCTCGATGCCCTGGAGCCGGTTCATGTCGTAGCTCACGCGCACCTGTTCGGCACCGGCGTCACACGCGGGCAGCAGGTGGTTCCACGCGGCACGGGCGCCCGCGCGGCGCGGCAGGACCGACGTGTCGGTGTGCAGGAGCGTCCGGTTGCGGGAGTAGCGGAACGCGCCGAGCACCCGTCGCTCGGCGTCGGTCGGATCGGCGATGAGCCGCAGCGCCTGATCCGGGTGGGTGGCGACGACCACCGAGTCGTAGGTGGCGGTGGCACCGTCCTCCGTGGTCAGCTCGACCCGGTCCCAGCCGCGCCGCAGCGCCCGCACCGGAGTCGAGGTGTGCACGGCGTCGAGCTGCTTGCCGATCCGCGTCACGTAGTCGCGCGAGCCGCCCACGACGGTGCGCCAGCTCGGGGACCCGCTCACGGCGAGCATCCCGTGGTGGTCGAGGAAGCGGAAGAGGTAGCGGGCCGGATAGCGCAGCGCGGTCGTCGCGGGGCAGGACCAGACGGCCGAGACCACCGGCGTCACGAAGTGCCGGACGAAGTACCGCGAGAAGCCGCGCTCCGCCAGGAAGTCGCCCAGGGTCGGCCCGTCGTCCCGCTCCTCGTCGGCCAGCACCTGCCGCGCCGCGCGGTGGAACCGGGGCACCTCGGTGAGCATCCGCAGATACGGGACGGTGACGGCGTTGGCGGGCCTGGCGAACAGACCGCGCGGGCCGCGCGCCCCCGCGTACTCCAGGCCGCACCCTTCGCACCGCACGGACATGCTCATCCCCGTGGGCCGCGTCACCACCCCCAGCTCGTCGAAGAGCCTGAGCAGATGCGGGTACGTCCGCTCGTTGTGCACGATGAACCCCGAGTCGACCGGGTGCGCCCTGCCGTCCCCGGAGACCACGTCGCGCGTGTGCGCGTGCCCGCCGAGCCGCCCGTCGCTCTCGTACAGCGTCACCTCGTGTCTGCCCCGCAGAACGTACGCCGCGGTCAGCCCCGCGACCCCGCTCCCCACCACTGCCGTCCGCTGCCTGCGCGTCATGCCGCCCCTCTTTCGACGTCGGGGCGATCGAGCCCCGCACCGGTGATTCGGAGCCGCGGCCGGATCGGCTTGGTGCGAGCTGTGGCCCGTGGAGGGCTGAGGGACGTGAAGCGACTCCGGCCGTGATCGGTTCCGGCCACACGCCTTAGGCTCTTCCGTGGTCGACCCACCGGTTCGACCAGGGGATCAGGGGTTCCTGGAGCACGAGAAGCTCCAGGGAGCAGGTGGTAGGGGGTAGGGGCAGATGACCGACGCGAGCGCGGTGTTCCGGCCGCTGGGGGCGGACGATCCAGGCGTGGTGGCCGGATATCGGCTGGCCGCCCGGATCGGCGCGGGCGGCATGGGCCGGGTCTATCTGTCCCACACGCGGGGCGGCCGACCGGTGGCGATCAAGGTCGTACGCTCAGAGCTGGCCGACGACCCCGCCTTCCGGCGCCGTTTCCGCCGGGAGATGGAGGCCGCGCGGCGGGTCAGGGGCGCGTACACCGCCGAGCTGATCGACGGCGACGCGGACGGCACACCGCCCTGGCTGGCCACGCTGTACGTCCCCGGTCCCTCCCTGTCCGAGGCCGTCGGGCGCCACGGCCCGCTGCCGGTGCGCGCTGTCCTCTGGCTGGTGGCGGGCGTGGCCGAGGCGTTGGCGGCCATCCACGGCGCGGGCGTCGTGCACCGTGACCTGAAGCCGTCGAACGTCCTGCTCTCCGCCGAAGGCCCGCGCGTCATCGACTTCGGCATCTCGCTGGCCTCCGGCGTCAGTTCGTACACCGCCACGGGGGCCGCCGTCGGCACGCCCCAGTTCATGGCTCCCGAGCAGGCGTCCGGGGGCGACGTCACGGCGGCGACCGACGTCTTCGCACTCGGTCAGACCGCGGCGTTCGCGGCGCTCGGCGAATCGCTGTACGGGGACGGCCCCGCGGTCAGCGTGCTCTACCGGATCGTCCACTCCACGCCCGACCTGTCCCTGCTGCCCGAGGAGCTGCGACCGCTCATCGCCCGGTGCATGGCCGCCGACCCGGCGGAACGGGCCACTCCTGCGGAGATCATCGACTGGTGCCGACAGCGGCTCGGCCATGAGGCCGACGCCGGGGCGGGGCCCGCCGTGTGGCGCGAGGTGATGGGCCCGGAGGTGACGGTTCCGTCGCCGCTCACCGACACCACCACCCGGTCCCTGGCGTTCCCCACGCGGCACCTGCCCCCGGGGTCGTACCCGACGGCACAGGACCCGTCGCCGACGCGAAGACGCAGGACCGGCCTCGTCACGGCGGCGGCGGTGACGGCGGGCGCGCTGGTGCTCACGGCGCTGGCGTGGACGGTCATGGACGCGACGGACGCGTTGCGCGGAGGAAGCGCGGGCGACAAGGACGGGGACAAGGCGTCGGGGGCCCGCCCGAACGCGTCCGGCGAGCCGCTCGGGAAGTCGTCGAGGTCGGCGAAGTCCGACGGCCGGGACGCGGACGGGGCTGACGAGGCGAACGAGGCGGGCGCCGAAGAGCGCGCCGGGTCCGGCGGAGGCAAGGGAACGTCCCGCGCGCCGTCCTCCAAGGACGCCTCGCCCCGGGGCGAGGCCCACCCCGGGCAGTGGCTGGACGCGAAGACCTCCGTCAGCCTCAAGGAGCCGACCCGGCGCGAGAACCTCACCGGCGACATCCGCTTCACCTGCGCGAAGGACGCCGGATGCGCGCTGGAGAGCGACACCAGCGTCCTCCTCCTGCGCTACGCCAAGCCGGGCGCCGACCTCGACAAGTGCCGCTTCGAACTCACCGGGGCGAAGGAACACCGCCTGCCCCTCGCCGCGGCCGCCGCGGGCAGCGAGATCTGCGTGAAGCACCGCAACGGAGACATCGCCCTGCTCGTGGTCCAGGTGAAGTCGACGGCCGTGCCCGACATCGGCTTCCTGACCGCGGACATGACGGTGTGGCGACGGGGGGACTGACCGCCTGCCAGCCGCACCGGGCGTAGCTCTACCGGGCTCAGCCCTTCCCCTGCTCCGTCCACTCGTCCGTGGCCCCCTCCGCCGTACGCCCCCGCAGGTCGACGCGCCGGATCTTGCCCGAGACGGTCTTGGGCAGCTCCTCGGTGAACTCGATGCGGCGGACGCGTTTGTAGGGGGCCAGCACCGAGCGGGTGTACTCGAAGATCGCCTGCGCCGTCTTCCCGTCCGGCGTCCAGCCCTTCGCGAGCACGACGTACGCCTTGGGGACCGCGAGCCGCACCGGGTCGGGCGCGGGGACGACGGCCGCCTCGGCCACCGCCTCGTGCTCCAGGAGCGCGCTCTCCAGCTCGAACGGGGAGATCTTGTAGTCGGACGCCTTGAAGACGTCGTCGGCGCGGCCGACGTAGGTGATGTACCCGTCGGCGTCGCGCGAGCCGATGTCGCCGGTGCGGTAGTAGCCGCCCTTCATCGCCTCCGCGGTGCGCTCCGGGTCGCCGTGGTAGCCGACCATCAGGCCGACGGGGTCCGCGCCCAGGTCGAGGCAGATCTCGCCCTCCGCCGCGCCGGGTTCGCCGGTCACCGGGTCGAGCAGCTCGACGACGAAGCCGGGCGTCGGCCTGCCCATGGAGCCCGGCTTCAGCTTCTGGCCGGGCGAGTTGGCGACCTGTACGGCCGTCTCGGTCTGTCCGAAGCCGTCCCGGATGGTGACGCCCCAGTCGCGCCGCACCTGCTCGATGACCTCGGGGTTGAGCGGCTCGCCCGCGGCGACGACCTCGCGCGGCGGGGTCCGCAGCTGGGTCAGATCGGCCTGGATGAGCATGCGCCACACGGTGGGCGGCGCGCAGAACGACGTCACGCCCGCGCGGTCCATCTCGGCCATCAGCCGCCCCGCGTCGAAGCGGCTGTAGTTGTGGATGAAGACGGTGGCCTCGGCGTTCCACGGGGCGAAGAGGTTCGACCAGGCGTGCTTGGCCCAGCCGGGCGACGAGATGTTCAGATGGACGTCGCCGGGCTTGAGCCCGATCCAGTACATCGTCGCCAAGTGGCCCACGGGGTAGGACACGTGGGTGTGCTCGACCAGCTTGGGCCTGGCGGTGGTGCCCGAGGTGAAGTAGAGCATCAGCGGGTCGTCGGCGAGGGAGATCCCCTCGGGCTCGAAGGCCGCGGACGCGTCGTCGACACCGTCGTACGAGATCCATCCGGCGCCTCCCGCGTCCTCCTCCCCCTCCCCCTCGCCCGCCGCGCCACCCACCACGATCCGGGTGTAATCGCCGGGCACGTCGGCGAACTTCGCGGTGTCGTCGGGGCGCACGACGACGTGCCTGGCGCGGCCCCGGTCGATCCGGTCGCGCAGGTCGACGGGGCCGAGCAGCGGCGTCGCGGGGATGACGACCGCGCGCAGCTTCATCGCGGCGAGGGCGATCTCCCACAGCTCGACCTGGTTGCCGAGCATGACGACGACACGGTCACCGGGCCGTACGCCTTGCGCGCGCAGCCAGTTGGCCGCGCGGTTGGAGCGCTCGGAGAGCCGCGCGAAGGAGGAGAGGGACTCGGTGCCGTCCTCCTCGACGATGTGCAGCGCGGTCCGCTCGTTGCCCTCGGCGATCACGTCGAACCAGTCGAGGGCCCAGTTGAACCGCTCGGGCCTGGGCCAGGCGAAGCCCTCGTACGCGGTGGTGTAATCCTCCCGGTGGCGCAGGAGGAAGTCCCGCGCGGTACGGAACTGCTCGGTGGCACTCGTGCCGGTGGTCGTCATCTGCACTCCCGTACCTAGTGGCCGCTCTCATCGCCGGACGCTACGTAACATCGTGTAATCCGTGATGCGGATCTCACCACCCCCGGACGGGGGTGTCGCGAGGTGAAAGGGCGAACGCGTGTCGGCAGACGGCGGGGAGACGGTGGAGATGCGGGCCGCGCTGCTGCGGCTGCGCCGCGGCACGGGGCTCCCGGTGGCCTTCGGCGGACTCCTCGAAGGCCAGCGGCAACTGCGCATCGGGGAGCTGAGCGGCACCGCGACGCGTGCCCTGTGCGGGCTCGCGGTGTCGGCGGGCAGCGGCCTCGGCGGCAAGGCGGCCGCCCTCTCGCGCCCGTGCGCGGTCACCGACTACAGCGAATCCCGGCATATCAGCCACGAGTACGACGCGGCGGTCGAGGCCGAGGGCCTGCGCTCGGTGCTCGCCGTGCCGGTGGTGGTGCGCCGCCAGGTGCGGGGCGTCCTGTACGGCGCGCTGCGCGCGGCCCAGCCGCTCGGCGACCGCGCGCTCTCCGCGGCGGTGGCCGCGGCACGGGACGTGGAGCAGGCCCTCGTCGTACGGGACGAGGCCCGGTCCCTGCTCGCGGCGGCCCGCGAACCGGTGGCGGGACCCGGCGCGTGGGAGGTGGTCCGCGAGGCGCACGGGGCGCTGCGCGCGCTGGCCCCGCGCATCGTGGACCCGGAGCTGCGGGCGGAACTCCTCTCGGTGACGGGGCGCCTGGAGTCGGCGTCGACGGTCCGGGAGCGCGACGGCGAGCGCCCCGTGTCGCTCGCGCCGCGCGAGATGGACGTCCTGGCGTGCGTCGCCACGGGCGTCACGAACGCGGTGGCCGCCTCGCGGCTGGGGCTGCGCCCGGAGACGGTGAAGGGGTATCTGCGGTCCGCGATGCGGAAGTTGGGGGCGCACACACGGCTGGAAGCGGTGGTGGCGGCGCGGCGGGCGGGGCTTCTGCCTTAGGGGGCGGGGCTTCTGCCTTAGGTGGGCGGCGCCGGGCGGGAACACCCCCGTGGCTCCGCCCAGCCGCCCCCGCCGCCCCCGCCCCGCGGCCGCTACTTGTCGGCGGTCAGCACGCCCGCCGCGCCCCAGCTGTCCGCCGGGGTCTCCTGGATCCAGACCTGGACGGTCTCGGCCGGGATCTTGTACGCGTCCACGAACGCGTCGGTGATCTGCTTGACCAGCTCCCGCTTGAGCTCGACGTCGCGGGGACCCTGCTGGACGGTGACGATGGGCATGGCTGAACTCCCTTGTGTAGGGCCGGAATCACCCGGCTCCGTTCCCGGCAGGACCGGGGTTTTCGGTACGACCCCAGTTCAGCCCGGCCGCGCCCCGCGACCAAGGGCCAGCCCGCGACAGCAGCGATCAGCTTTGATGATCGCCGCAGGTCACGGGGTACGGGCCCCTGCGGGCACGGCCGAAGAAGCGGCGGCCCGGCACGCCTCGATGAAGACGCCGAGCTCACCCCCGGGCCGCTCCCTGACCCACTCCTCCCCCGCCGTCGCTTTGGCCCGCACCGCGAGCCCTGTGGCGAGGGCGAGCCCGGGTGCGCCGAACGGCACGAAGGCCACCCTCGGGCTGTGCAGCACGCGCGCGTGCGAGGCGTAGACGACCGTCCACTGCGGCACGACGCCCGCCCCGATCGTGGCGAGCCTGTCCTGGAGCGAACCGCCGACCGGCCCCGGCACGGGCTCGAACCCGGCGTCGTGACACGCCCCCACGACGAGGTCCACGAGGGCGGGATTGGCGCGGCGCGGCGTGATGCTCAGGGGCAGCCCCGCGAGGTCGCCGAGCGCCAGTTCGGGCCGGGCGGCGAGCGGATGCGTGGCGGGCAGGACGGCCACCAGCGGGTCGTCCCACAGCGGCACGATCCGCACGCCGGGCACCGGATCGCAGGACCGTACGAAGGCGGCGTCGACCCGCCCGTCCACGACCTGTTCGAGCCGCTCGCGGGCCCCCGCCGACACCAGCTCGACGGGCACGCCGGGCGCCCGCGCGGCGAACTCGGCGAGGATCCGGTCCAAGTGCTCGCCGAGCCCGGTACTGGTGGCGAGCCGCAGCCCCGTCGGCCGCGCCACCGCCTCCCGCGCCCGCTCGGCGGCGGCGAGCACGGCGCGCGCCTCGGGCAGCAGCCGCTGCCCGGCCCCGGTGAGCCGCACGTGCCGGGGCGACCGGTCGAAGAGCTCGGCGCCCAACTCCCGCTCCAGACGCCGTATCTGCTGACTGACGGCCGACTGCACGATGTGCAGCCGCTCGGCCGCCCGCCCGAAGTGCAGCTCGTCGGCGACGGTCACGAAGTAACTGAGCTGCCGTAGTTCCATGGGAGCAGCCTATTGACCGAGGGCGCTGCCATCTTTGACCGTCCCATAGACGGTCCCGAAACGGATGTCGTACGAGGTGGAGGTCTCCGCGATCCGCGTCAGCATCCGCCCGGCCTCCGTCGTCAACGCGTCCCGCTGTTCCCGCCCCAGCTTCTCGGGCGACTCGAACGGCTCGATGACGAGCACGGCGGTCCCGCTCCCCGCGTCCTCCACGAGCCGCCAGAGACCGGCGAGGAACCCGTCGAGCAGGAAGACGCAGTAGGTGTAGTTCCCCTTCCACGTACGCCCCTTGTACGCGGCGGGGACGACGCGGGTGCGATCGGCGTGCGACAGGAGGAGGTTGTCGTACTCGGGGAGGAAGCGGGGCGGCGCCGGAGTGTCCGGATCGGGGCGCGGGGCGTCGGGCAGATCGAAGAGCTCGACGCCGTTCTCGTCACGGAACGTACGAAGGCCGGGCCGCAGCCGCTCGAAGACCTCCCGCAGCCGCGTGAGCCGGGCCCAGGTCTGCATGTCCTTGACGGAGGCGGGCCCGAACGCGGCGAGATAGCGCAGCACCATGGCGTCGGGACCGGCCGCGTCTCCCTGCGAGTCACCCGGGGTCCCGAGCCAGTGCCCGGCGGTGGTCAGCGCCACCTGCCCACTGCGCCGCCACAGCCCGCGCGGGGTCACCTGGACGAGGGGCAGTACGCAGCGGGCGGCGATCGCGAGGGACTGCGGATCGGCGTCGGGCCACCGCACGAGCAGCACCTCGCGGAGCTGCTTCATGGTGCGGGGTTCGACCTCGACGGCCTCGCGGGCGATCCCGGCCAGCTCCTTGAGATCGACGCCGACCAGCCCCGCGCGGAAGGCGGTCAGCTCGCGTTCGAGGGCGCTCTGCATCAACTGCCGTACGGGAAAGGCGTCTTCGGCGGTGTGCAAGTGAATGGTGGACCGCATGGTGACCGTACGGACGACCCTCCGGTCGGCGAGAAGACCGGAGAGCTCGGCCGGATCGAAGCCTTCGAGCCGCGCGGCGAGCGCGTAGTAGGGCGGCTTGACGTTCTGCGCCTGGAGCCCGACGAGGTGCCCGACGGCGTCCTCGACGGAGAGGTCGGTGGAGCGGCGCAGCAGGAGCTGCCGGTCGAGGGTGGCGCGATTGAGCGCAAGCCGCCCAAGAACACGCTCACGAGCCTGCGCCTTCACCATTGCCTTCGTCTTCGTCTTCGTCTTCGTCTTCGCTTGCACTGCCTCTCCCGCCGTCGCCATGCCCGCACGCTAACGACTATTGCGGACACCTATGGTCCGCAAGGAGTCCGCGCCGCGTCCGCGCATGTCAGCGTGCGTCCGCGTGCGTCCACCTCCTGCCTGCGTCCTGGCTGCGCCGCGTCCGCGATGTCGCCACGCCCGCGCCTTTTGAGACGTATATCCTGCTCCGTGGCCATCTAGACACACGTTCGACATGGGAGGCCGCCCAGCATGGCGGAACGCCGAGCCCGCCCCACACCACCCACACCACCCACGCCTCCCGCGAAGAACGGGAGAAAGCACGTGTGGCGCCGAACGACACCTCAGACCCCCGCACCGGCGAAGGACGCACACCCCGCCCCCACCACACCGACGTCGGCCGAGGCCGCTCCGGACGCGGGCGACAGCGTGGTGCAGGCGGCGCTGTACCGGGACGGCGTCCGGGTGGCCACGCCGTCCACCCTCGCGGACACCTTCAGAGAACTGCGCGAGCAGCGGGACGGCATGGCGTGGATCGGCCTCGCCCGCCCGACGGAGGCGGAACTCCTGTCCCTGGCCGCCGAGTTCGACCTCCACGAACTGGCCGTGGAAGACGCCATGGAGGCCCATCAGCGCCCGAAGCTGGAGCGCTACGGCGAGACCCTCTTCGTCGTCCTGCGCGCCGCCCGCTACCTCGACGCCCCCGAGGAGGTCGACTTCGGCGAGCTGCACGTCTTCGTGGGCCCGGACTTCGTGATCACGGTCAGGCACGGCGCGGCCCCCGACCTCTCGGCGGTCCGCCGCCGCATGGAGGAAACCCCCGACCTCCTCAAACTCGGCCCCGAGGCGGTCCTCTACGCCATACTCGACGCGGTGGTCGACGGCTACGCCCCGGTCGTCTCCGGCGTCCAGAACGACATCGACGAAATCGAGACCGAGGTCTTCGGCGGCGACCCCGCGGTCTCCCGCCGCATCTACGAACTCTCCCGCGAAATGGTCGAGTTCCAACGAGCGACGCGCCCCTTGGTGAGCATGCTCCACGCCCTGATGGCAGGCTTCGCCAAGTACGGCACGGACGAGGAACTCCAGCGCTACCTGCGAGACGTGGCCGACCACGTCACCCACACCAGCGAACGAGTCGACGGCTTCCGCCAGGCCCTCGCCGACATCCTCACGGTCAACGCGACGCTGGTGACGCAGCAACAGAACGCGGAGATGCGGGCGTTGGCGGAGGCGGGGTTCGAGCAGAACGAGGAGATCAAGAAGATCTCGTCGTGGGCGGCGATCCTGTTCGCACCCACGTTGGTGGGGACGATCTACGGGATGAACTTCGAGACGATGCCGGAGCTGAAGTGGGCGGCGGGGTATCCGTTCGCGATTCTGCTGATGGCGGTGGTGTGCGTGAGTCTGTACTTCATCTTCAAGCGGCGGGACTGGCTGTAACGCCGAGCACGCAACCTTCGACCCGCTTCGCGGACGCGAACGTCTCCGGGCTCCCATTTCAGCCCGCTGGGGAGAATCTGGGGAGAATGCGCGGCGCTGAGGAGCGAGCCACCACCCGTCGGCACGTCATCCGCCGTTTCTGCGTGGCTCACCCCAGCCCTCCCCGGCTGCGCCGAACCGTCACTGACGGTATTGACCGATCGGGATGTGGACCGGCAAGGCCGCACCACTGTGCGGAAGATCAGGCACGGTGTGTTGCAGCAGCCAAGATCAAGGACCTGGTCCGCGCGGCGGATGGGCTTCCTGGCTCGCCCCCGATCTCTTCACCCAGCTCACCGGCCTGCTGCGGCACCTGGTCCGCGCGGCCGAAGGACGCGACGGCGAACCGTCCGCCTGCGTGCTGGACTGCCAGACCATCAAGACCTCCGCCAACGTGCACCTGGCCGACCAGGGCACCGACGCGGGCAAGCGGATCATCGGCCGCAAGCGCCACCTCGGCTGCGACACCCTGGGCCTGCTGCTGACCGTGCTGGTCACCGCCGCGAGCGTGTCCGACACCGCAGCCGGCGTCACGCTGCTGTCCCGCATCTCCGCCGCCCACCCCCGGGTGACCAAAGCCTGGGCGGACGCCGGCTACCGGACCACCGCCATCAAGCACGGCGCCCGCCTGGGCATCGACGTCCACCCCGACCAGCGCCCGCCGGGCGTCAAGGGGTTCACGATCATTCCGCGCCGCTGGACCATCGATCACCCTGAACTGGCGCGGAACCTGACCCGGGGCAGCGACCCGAGCTCGCGGAACGCAGAAAGGGCCTTCCACCTGGACCGGCAGAACCCCTCGACAAGGTTCATCGCCCCAGATCAGAAGGCACTTTCGCGTTCGTAGCCAGCAACCGGTCTCACCCTGAGTGAAACGGTGAGGTTAACGGCAACCGAAGGCGTGGCTCAGCAGGAGCCGATCACCACGGGCCGCCACGGGAGGCCGCAGGGATTCGTCGTCGGGCCCGCAGGCTGGCGGAACCCATAGAGCGTGTGGTTTTCGCAGCTCTGTACCTCCGACAAGTCGAGGCAGGGGTCCGGGTTGAAGATGACGGCTTGGGCCGAGCCAGATCCTATGAAGACAGCGGCACCGGCGATGCCGGTCGCGAAGACAAGACCGATTTTGCGCATTCTTCCCCCTGAGATTTAACCGTCGCTGGCTCACGCTGTTGCGGCGGTTGACTGTTTGCTGCCGCATCGTAGGCATCACAGCTTCACAACTTCCATCGTTTCGAGGACAGTCGAAAGGTGCCCGGCCTGTGAATCCCTGCCGGAATCGCGCCGGTCGCCATTCCAGTGACGTGCCGCGCGCCGCTCCCCGAGGAATGTCAGTGGCGGATGCCATGGTGATCGCATGAGCGCACCGGCCCCCGCCCCTCCCACCCAAGACATCACTGTTCTGGCCGAGAGGCTGCAGGTGCCGGTGTGGAGCGCCAGGCGGCGCTCCACGACCACCTGGACGCCTTGTGCCGCTCCCTCGCCGGACGCTGTGCGCTCGGTCACGCCGCCGACGATCCGATGCCGAGTACCGCGCTGGAGGAAGCCGACGGCCTCACGGGCGAAGCCAACCTGAACTGGCGCGGAACCTGACCCGGGATCAAACACACCTCACAGGGCGAAACGCTCAGTCAAACCCGCGCAGGCTACTGAGGTCTGATGGCGAGAGGGCGGAAGGAAAAATTGCCTTCCGCCCTCTCATATTGCTGGATGCTGCGGTCAGTTACCGATGACGCGCAGATGCCACCATCAGGAACGAACAGCTCCGCGCAGAACGACGACCACCCTCGGTGCCCCATCGGTATATGCCCCCAGCAGGGCCTGACTTGCCCAACAGTCCACCTGACAACCCATCAGAACGAGCGTCACTTCAGGGAGGGGGCGTCCTGCCTCCGCCTGAGTCATTCGGCGGGGCTGTCCGAGGGCTGCGGCTCGCCGAGCATCCGGCAGGTGGCCGCTTCGACGAGCGTCTTGTTCGTGGTGGCCGCCTTCTTCTCCTTGATGCGGAAGTTCGTGCTCGTCAGGACGGCGACGCTGCGCCGACCGCTCGCGTCGGTGTAGACCTCGCTGGAGTAGCCGGGCAGGCCGCCGGTGTGCCCCCAGACGGTGCCGCAGGAGGTGTCGACCCGCATCAGGCCCAGTCCGTAGCCTCCGCCCTCCTCGGGAGCGTCGACCGTGGTGCGCATCTGCTTCAGCTGCGCCTCGGGCAGCAGTTCGCCGGAGATCAGCGCGGTCAGGAAACGCTGCCAGTCCTGTGCGGTCGAGACCATGCCGCCGGCCGCCCAGGACCAGCTCGGGTCGATGGCGGAGGTGTCGACGTTGCCCTTGGGGCGTTCGGGACCGGCGAACCCGACGCCCTCGGGCAGGTCCACGGTCCCGGCGAGGATGGCCTTCAGGCGCTCGGCATCCGGCTCGTAGCCGGTCACGTGCTGCTTCCCGGTGGTCTCGTCGGTGTCTCCATCGGCGTGCGTCACCAAGAACGAGTCCTTCATGCCGAGCGGCCCGGTGATCTTCTCCTGGATCAGCTCGGCCAGGTCGCTCCCGGTGGCCTTCTCCAGAATGAGTCCGAGTGCCTCGTAGCCGGCGTTGCTGTAGGAGTACGTCTCACCGGGCGCGGACTCCCGCTGAGGTGTGACGGCGAGGAGTTGCTCCGGCGTCCAGGTGCGCTGCTCCTGGCCGGTGAGCGAGGGCAGGAACTCCGGCGTCAGCAGGAAGTCGCCGAGCCCGCTGGTGTGGTTGAGCAGCATCCGTACGGTGATGTCCTCGCCGCCCTGGACCAGACCTGGCAGCCACTTCTCCACCGTGTCGTCGAGGCTGATCTTCTTCTCGGCGACCTGTTGCAGGACGAGGGTCGCGGTGACCGTCTTGGTGTTGGAGCCGACCCGGAACTGGTCACTGACGGCGATGCGGTGATCTTCCTTCGTCCAGGCGGCCTGCTTCGCGATCTCGACGGGCTTCCCGTCGCCGGAGTCGACCCGGACGATGACGCCCAAGGAGCCGGTGTCGGCCGCCTTCTGCGCGAGGCCGGCCAGCCGGGTGTCGGCCGCCGGGCTCACCGCGCTCCGCCCGGCCCCGTCCGACTCCGCATCCGAACAGCTCACGAGCGCCGCGCCCATGCAGGTCGCCAACGCCACGGTCAGCACCCCACGGCGGATCCGGTGGCGGCGGCACGGCATATGTATGGGCATGACAGGTTCCCTTCGGCGCATGACAGTTGCTCTGTGCGTCGAGGGACCTGGCATCCATCCGTCGAGCGGCCTTCTGGCGGATCCCGCGCACAACAGCCATTCAGTCAGCGGCGCGCTCCCGGCACATCGCTCGATGGCGGGCTTCCCGCGGGCACGAGGTCACTCCTAGGAATGACCTCGCGGGGGCCGGCGCCCCGCCCGCCCACCAGGAAGGGGCGGGTCAGGGCAGGGTGTTCCTGGCCAGCACCGCCGCCTGCGCCCTGCTCTGGCAGCCGGTCTTCGTCAGCACACGGCTGACGTGCGTCTTCACCGTGTGCAGGCTCACCACGAGCCGTTCGGCGATCTCGGCGTTGCTCATCCCGTCCCGGATCAGACGCAGCACGTCGACCTCCCGCTCGGTGAGGTCCCGCAGCCGGGCCAGCTCCTGGTCGCCGGGTCGGCGGCGGCCGCTGAGATGCCCCTCGATGATGCGCTGGGTCACCGCGGGACTCAGCGCGCTGTGCCCGGCCGCCGCGGCGCGCACGGCCCCGGTCAGCTCTTCGTACGAACTGTTCTTCAGCAGGAAGCCGGAGGCCCCGGCGGCCAGCGCGTCGTCGACGTACTCGTCCAGGTCGAACGTGGTCAGCATCAGCACCCGGCTGCGCCCCGGCCTGGTCAGTCCCCGGCGGCCCAGCTCAGCCAGCGCCCACAGTCCGTCGCGGCGCGGCATGCGGATGTCCATCAGCAGCACGTTGGGCCGCAGCCGCGCGCACGCCTCGACGGCTTCCTCACCGTCGTTCGCGGTGCCCGCCACGGTGATGTCCGCCTGGCTGTCCAGGATCGCGCTCAGACCGGCGCGGATGATCGGCTCGTCGTCCACGACGAGCACACTGATCTGCTCAGACACCGGCAGGCTCCCACGGCATCGTGGCCACGAGGCGGAAGCCGCCCTCACCGGTCGGGCCCGCGGTGAGTTCGCCGCCCAGCGCACCCACCCGTTCCTCCATGCTGACCAGACCGAGTCCGACACCCGCGCCGGCCGTTGCGCGCCGCGCCGCGCGGCCGTTCACGACCTCGCACCGCAACTCTTCCGCTACGCCGTCGACACTCACCCGGACCGGTGCCCCGGGCGCGTGCCGACGTGCGTTGACCAGTGCCTCCTGCACGACGCGGTACGCCGCCAGCTGCACCGGCCCCGGAACGGACTCCAGCGTGCCGCCCGTCGTCAGCTCGACCGTCCCTCCCTCGGCACGGTGGCTGTCCAGCAACGTGTCCAGCTCGCCGAGGTCCGGCACCGGCTGGAGCGGGACCGCGTCCGTGGGATCGCGCAGCATCCGCAGCAGGTCACGCAGCTCGCCGCTGCTCTGCCTGCCCGCCGTCGCAAGACCGTCGACCTGGGCACGGGCCCAGTCGGGCAGCTCGCCGCCGCGGGCCCGCAGGGTCTCCGCGTGCACCACGAGCAGGGTCAGCGAGTGCGCGACCACATCGTGCATCTCACCGGCGATCCGTGTCCGCTCGCGCTGTGTGGCCTGCGCCGCCTCCAGGGCCTGCGCCCGGCGCGCGTCGGCCGCCCGCCGCTCGGCCGCGGCCAGCAGTTCCTGCCGCGTCCGCGCGGCGAACCCCATGGCCCACGCCAGCGGCATCGGGGCCAGTGCGGCGAGGACGTCCAGACCGCCCTGGAAGTCGCCGGAGTCGGTCGTCATCCGGTTCAGCCACAGACCGGCCACGCTCAGCACGGTGACGCCGAGGACCGCCGACAGGGTCCGTCGCCAGCTCGTGCCATGGTTGCCCAGGTTGTAGAGCATCACCGCCAGCGGCAGGAAGACCAGCGGCGACAGCTTGGCCCCCGCGCCCGCGCTGCCCACCAACGCCGCCAGCAGGGCCCCGAAAACCACGACAAAGGCAGTGGCCGGCAGCCGCCGCCTCAGCAGCAGGACCACCGCTCCCACCACCTCGTACGCCGTGAGCGACACCCATGCCGCCCCGGAGGTGTCCACGTACGGCTGCGACAGCAGCGGCGGCAGAAGCGTCAGCACGACCAACCCGGCTTCAGCGCCCCACCGGGGCCACCTGCCGTCCATCACTCTCATCCCTCCGACACTAGGACCTCGTACGCCGACCTTCGTCACTCCAAAGAGCCACTCGCTGCCACGGCTCGACCCGCCTCACGAGGGACCGGAGGTGAGCGATCGTCGGGCAGCGGTCAGCAGGTCGACGACCTCGCCGACGGCCGTCCGGACGGTCTCCTCGCCCAGGCGGATGGACGGTCCGACTGCTGCCGCGACGGCAGTACGTCCGAGCAGGTCCGCGTCGCGATGGTCCGAAGAGGCGGCCTTGCCTCCGGGGATCGCGACGTCACCACGACAGTGGCGGTTACCACTCCCCATCCTCCGAGCGGGCCGTGCCCACGGGCATATAGCCGGCGTACTTCCGGTCTCTAGGTGTATTGCCCACGAGCGTCGTTAACAGGGGGCGGCGGAGACGTGATCAAGGCTGAAGGCGCGTTATGGGCAAGGGAGAACCAGCCGGAGAAATGTGGTCGCCCACGTCGTCGGGGAGGGCGGCGCGCAGCGCGCGGGCCGCTGCGGTGGGACCGGAGTCCGCGGTGGGGACCGCAGACTCGGCGCGGGTGACGCCCGCGACCATGGACTCGCGCAGGGCGGTCAACAGCGCCGGATCGCGGCGGTCCGCGGGGGTGGAGTGCCAGGTGGTGACCGCGCCCTGGCCGGTGGCCTGGATGATCTGGGCGGCCAACTCCTCGTCGCCCCGCCGCCCCCCGGCCGCCAGCCGACGCACCCGCCCATGGAGGATCTCCAGGCCCGCGCGGTGTGCTGCGTCCGATCCCCGGCAGATCTCGGTTGCGAGCACGACTGGGCCACCGGCTGGAGAGCCCGCCCACCAGCCACCATCACTGAGCGCTTTCCAACCTCATGCTGACGCATGGTGAAGGCCGTCCTCGTCCTTCACCATGCGTCAGCATGAGGTTGGAAAGCGCTCAGGGTTCACTCTGGTAGACAGCCCGGTCGCATCAGTCGAACTGTGCGGCAGCCCCTGCCCTGCGACCAGGTCAACCCGGTCGCAGGGGCCAACCGCAAACCCCGTTCGCGGTTAGACAGCGCTGCGGCCCTTCCCCCGCCGCACCCTGCAGATACGGGAGCCTCTGCGTTGTGTGGTTGCAGTTCCCGTGTTCTGCGGATGTTGCTTCACGATGACTTTTGTCGGGCCGACACCACGTGCTGCGAGGAGTATCGCGGACCTCAGAGGGAGGTGTACACGTACTGAAGGCAGTACGAGCGCCCGTTGACGATGTATCCCGGCGCCATGACGAACAGCACCGGTGCTCCCTCGTCGCAAGAGGGCCATTGCTCCTGGCGTGCCGGTTCTAGCGCAACGCCCGGCGTGCAGATCGTGTCCCAGCTGTGGTGAAGACCAGCACGGTGGATCTCCGCTGCTAGCTCGGAGCAGTGACCGCGCAGTGTGGTGAGGGCGTTCTCGATGTGGCCATCGCTCTCCGGGAGGTGAAGGCGACGCACGATCTCTCGGCTGGACTTGAGGTCATCGGTGAACAGTTGCTGGCTCAGCAGCCCCATCAGGCGGTAACCGCGCTCACGTTCAGGGCGGTCCATGACGCGGTCGCAACGCTCGGCATAGCGGCGGGCGAAATTCAGCAGACGCTGCTCGACCAGAGTGCGGTACCGGCGGGCTAGGGCCTGATGCTCCCCGTGTTCCGCTCCGGGTAGATCATCGCGTTCGGCCGTCCGCGCGGCCATCAACGTTCCGAGCTGACGTTCCAGTCGGTCCAATCGACGCCGCAACTGACCGTGTTCGTGTTCGCCAGCCTTGGCGGACTTCTCCAGCTGATCGATCCGCGCCAACGCTTGGTCAAGCTGCTCCTGCAGGAGATCATCTTCGTATTGCCACTCGATGTCTGCTGCAGGGCTGTCGTCGGGTACTTCACGAGGACGGCTCAAGAATTGCATCGTCATTCCTCGTCAGTAGTTGGAGTGGAAGCGGACGCTGGTGGCGATCTCACCACCGCCCTGGACGAGTTCGGCACGTGCCTTGATCTCGGTCTCACCGAACCGCATGAAGAGACGCAGCGCGCGCTCCTCGAGCTCGAAGCGCATGACGGGCTTCAAGTCCACGGTGACCGTAGCCAGTGCGTCGCACCCCGGATCGGTGACATAGCGGGGGTCGGGATGGCTCGTGGCGTAGATCGTGAAGTCGACCTCTGTGTGGTCCTCCTCGAGCGGCACGTACTCACGCATCACCTCGGCGTCGGTAGGTACGGACGCGCCGGCGCGGGTGAAGATGGAGAAGCGGTCTTCGCAGGTGGCCTTGCCCCGGGACGTCACGTAGCGCTTGGCCTCGGGGTCGATGCCTTCCTCGAAGTCGTCGTTCACCTCGGTGCCGTAGGTAAAGCGGCTGCGCCGCGCACGGGTCTGGGGGTCGTAGCAGAAGTGCGTGGCACCGAACAGGACAGCGATGTCGGGGTTGGGGGGCACCATCACCTGGGTGCGCTCACCGAAGCGCTCCTTGACCGCCTGCTGGAGGTATGGGGAGTTGCTGAAGCCACCGACCAGGAGGATGACGTCGGGGCTGTTGTTCTCTCCGCGGGAGGCATCCATTTCCTTGAGCTGGGCCTCGATGAGGTCGAGGGTGCCGGGGATGACGGTGTCGAACAACGCGTGGATCTGGGCGGGGGTGAGGACGATGGCATCGTTGATCTTGTTCTGGCGCCGGGCTAGGCGCTTGCGGACGGCGGCGCCCAGCCGACGGTCGATAGCCGTGGGGATCAGCAGGTTGAGGTTCTCATCCTGATCGAGGGCGACGTGCAGCTTGCCGCGCTCCCACTGGTCAACAAGATTGAGCAGGGCGTCGGGACAGTTTTCCTGGATCTCGTCCAGGATGTCCTGGTCGCCGAGACAGTCCCGGAGGTGCTCCTTCTCAAAGGCACGGTTGAGGAAGTCCGACCCGAAGCGGTCACCGATGGATCGGCCGATCTCGATCATCTTTCCGTCGGCGTCGTTCTCGTAGGCCGTGATGTCCACGGTGCCGCCCCCGCAGTCCACCACCATGAACCGGGCGCCAGGAGCCAGGAGATCGCTGCTGGGGCCATTGTGGTCGCCCACGACCCGCACCCCGGATACGCGCGCGTAGTGGGCCGCCGCCTCCGGCTCGAGAGATAGCAGCACCCTCCCGTCTTCACGGGGTAGTCCGGCGTCCATTGCGATGCCGCGCAGCACGGACTTTTGGTAATCGCTCCAGCAGGCGGGCGAAGTGAGGCACCAGCGGACGTCGTCCTCGTCATATCCGCTGGCAGCGATCTGCCGCAGGGTGACGGAGACGACCTCCCGCAGCAGCATCGTCAGCAGATCAGGTGTCAACCGGTCGGTGGGAGTGCCGCGTTTCAGTACTTCCCGCTCCTTGCCGGCGGGCTCGGCTGACGAAGAGTCCGAGTCGACGCTGCTGTCGTCGGTGCTCTGTGGGGCAGGGCGCACCCCGAGGTCCATCTTGAAGCCGTGGTGGTAGCGCGCCCCTTGGCTGCGGAGAGCGGCGCCCTGGGTGAGCCAGAGCCGTCGGGCGTCGTACCCCCAGGCGATCAGCTTTCCGTTGGTGTCGAGCAGGAGTGCCGACAGGTTCTTCGCTGTGGGTGCGGGCTGCGACTCCCACTGGTCACAAAAATGGATCTTCCGACTAGAAGGCTCGGCGTTGGATTCCGAGATGACGCACCAGGCGGCGCCGATGCCGTGGGTGCCGATGTCGATGGCGGCTACGAGGCGAGGAGCAAACACATGATTCCGTTCGTACGGACGAAAGGGTGAACCTCAACGTCCGGAACACGGTGCCGGAACGCGAGGGTTGTGCAGTTCTGCACAACTGCCTTTCTTCTGTGGTGAGTTGACTCACAAGAAGTCGCAGACCAGCGGCTTCTTCTCCGGCAGGGGAGCCTCGAAACGGCGAAACATCCACCCGCAGGGAGTAGCCGGGTTGTGCAATTTTGAACAGGGCTGTGCAATGCTGCACAGCCGCCGCAAGCGTCGTTACCGCCTACTGTGCGGCGCATGGAGAGCAGCAGCGACTCCCGATTGCACCGCACGTACAAGATCGAGAGGGCGGGTGTCTCTTATGCACCGTCGCCGGAAGACAGCGCAGACATCGTGCGGGAGAAGCTTGAGAAGTACCGACGTACGTGTGCCACGCGAGATGGCTTGGTCATCGCGGCGAAGAGGTCGGGGTTGAGCGAGGTCGAAATCGCTCAACTCTCGGGCCACTCCCGCAACACAGTTCGCAGCATCCTCACGAAGCACGGCGAGGGCGCAGGCTGAGGGGTTCGGGCTAGCGGGATGTCCCTGTGGTGGCGGACACGTGGCTACTCCGCCACCTCAGGCCAGCCGTGCCGAATGCGTAAGCGATGCCTGAGCGGGCGGCGCCCCACTGCTTGGTCATGGGTTCGTGCCCTGCCCATGCGCTCCATGGGCTTGTCCTCAGATGAGACAGGGGCGCCGATCAGTCGTCCTGATGTCTGGCGATCATGTGGTGTAGCGCCAGCTCATGCGCGGCGTGGATGCTCCGGGCGTAGGAGCACACCACACAAGTTCCGGGCCCGTAACCGGCACCGAAGTCATCGAGCCCAGTCACGACGAGGGTTTCTCGTTGGCAAACAGGGCCGTCCATCAGCCGCTTGTCGTCAATGAGGTCGTCAGGATGTACCGGTCCGTAGTCACCTACGGAGGACACCCGCCTGTCCGCTTCGTCGTCACCGATCAGTTGCATGTAGTCGTAGGACCGCTACTGCTCGTACCGGTCCTGGATCTCGTCCCTAACCCAGTCGGATTCCCTTCGCTCGTCGCTGACTTGCCCAAGGGCAGAGTGATCATCGAGTGCAAGCAACGCCGTCACGTGCCGGACTTCCAGCTGACCTGCACCTCTCGCATGCCGCACACGCTGTGTCTGCTCCAGGGCGTCGCGCAGAGTGTCCGTGTCTACTGGAGTCCTTGGTGCGCCCACCTCGTCCGGCAACAGTCGTATGCCCTCGCCCGCCTCATCGCATCGCTGGGCGATGACCTGCAGCAGTTGGGCTGCCGACTTCAGTCGATGGTCGCCGTTTTTCCGCTTTTCCGCCTCCTCCCCGGGCGAGGTCTGCGCAACGATTGCTGCTAGACCGTTCGTCAACGCCTGATCGAAGATTGCGGCAGCACCGGGCACCTTGAGGTCGATATCCAGGACCGCAGCGCACTTTCCGTACTCTTCAGCTCGCTTCTCCTGCACCACCCCATCATCGGCGATGTGCCAGCGAGCCCTCGCTCTCTGCCAGTAGCTCAGCACTTCGATGCCCAGCACCAGGCACTGGCTGGTAGGCACACCGTGCAGGAGAGACCCAGCCCGTCCACACGCCGGGACAACCCCGCTTGGGAGCCATCTGGGAGCCGATCCGCTCCCCTAACCCCCGCCAGACCCTGCGAACCCACCCGGCCCTATCTCCTTGACCTGCACAGATACCATCTTCGCAGGCAAGATCATCAACCGAACCTCGTTCGGGACGAAGGAGTCGCGGGTTCAGACCCGCCCGCCCAGCCTCCGGACCCAGGTCGGTACCTTGATCCACCAGCTGAGCCAGCTCTTCTCTCCATTACGCGGCTGAGTGGCTGAGCTGAAAGGCACTCTCGCGGCCTCAGCGGACAGCGGTCGAAGAAGCGCCACGAGCGAGTCCGGGAAGCAGGGTGACCGGCACCGTCGCAAAACGGTTGAGCACGGCATCGCGCACCTGAAGAACTGGAGGGCCCTTACTCGCCACCACTGCCGACGTGAAATCCTCAACGACACCGTGACAGCGATCGCCGGACTCGTCTCGCTCCAGCAGACAGCCCTACCAGCCTCCACGGGATGAACTCCACTGCTCGACACGGAGATCGACGCCCCGCCGCCAACCATGCACGAAGTCGTTAGCGGAGGACCTGCTCGATGTGGTGGTCGAGGACGTGTTCATCGGCTTCCGGGGTCCGGTAGCTGAGGGCGATGTCCACGCCGAGACTGGTGGCAAGGGACCAGTAGATGTCGGCGTCGGTACGTTCCTCGCCGCCGTGCCGCTCACGGCCCCGTTCCTCCCGGGCCGCCGCGTCCCCGTCGTCGAGGTCGTCCCCGGCCCGGCCCCGGAATTGTTCGCGCTCCCGCTCCGGTACAGATCACCCCCGCTGACCTGGATCATCGGGCACCTCCGGCTCGTTGGGGTCATTCGGGAACTCAGACACCTCGGTGCATGCGCCTCTCGTACAGGGTGAACAGTCCGACGGCGACGGCCGCCCACGCTCCGGCGACCAGTGCCTCGGCCGCCGCGCCGTTTGCGAGGCCCATGAGCGTTGGGTCGTGTCCCGCCGCCCGTTCGGCTGTCGCCGCGTGCCGCATCGGCAGCACCATGGCGATGGCGGTCAGCCACCCAGGAAGTTCGGCGGCGGGCACCAGAAGCCCCGCCCCCAGTGCCAGGGCCATGAAGGCGATGTTCATCAGCGTGAAAACGCCTCTGGTCACCAGGCCGCCGACTCCCAGGGCCATACCGAAGTACGTGGCGCTCAGCGCTCCCACGGCCAGCAACGGTACGAAAGCGAGCAGTTGTCCCACCGGCAGCGTCGTGCGCAGTACGGCCATGCCCGCCAGCAACGACAGCACGGCCGCCAGGAGACCTGCGGCGGCGTATGGCACTGCGCGTGTCAGCAGCACGCTCACGCGTCCGCGTCCGCGTCCACTGAGCAGCAGGTGTTCCAGCGTGCCGAAGTAGCGTTCGCTGCTCAGTGACATGGCGCCGCCCGCGATCGATGGCGTGCACGCGGCCAGCATCGCTCCGCCCAGTACGTAGAACTCCGGCCCTGCGGCCCCGAACGCGCGCCCCACCCGTGAGTAGAACAGCAACTCGCACAGGGGTGTGGCGACCATCGCCAGAAGGAAGGGACCTGGGTCGTTCCAGTTGAACAGGGCTCGGAAGGACAACCATGCTGTGCGCCAGGACACCGTGTGCGGCCGGGCCCGGCGCCGGGACGCGATGGCCGGCCGGTCCTGTACCGACGGATGCGTTTCGCTCACCACAGGTGCAACTCCCCTCGGCTGCGGGACGTCCGGGCCACCAGGTTCACCAGGTACGACCCGATCAGGGCATGCACAACGCCGACCAGGGCGCACCACAGCAGCGCCATGCTCCAGGGCGCGCCCGTGGCCGCGCCGCGCAGAGCCTGCGCCCCCCAGGTCATGGGGAACAGTGCGGCGACCGGCTGGAGCGCCTGAGGCAGCGCGGCCGGAACAAGGACTCCGGAGATGATCCACAGGGGCGCCAGCAGTGGTGAGGCGAGGCTCTCCGCGCGCCGTACCTGTACGAACAGCGCCGCCACCAGCAGGCTGAACGCGCCCATGGCCGCAGCGGTGACCAGGACGACCAAGGCCAGCACGGGGATGCTGGTCGGCGCGACCGTGGCTCCGAAGGCGATCGCTCCCCAGGCGAAAGTCGCCCCCACGGCCAGCGCACCGAAGCAGGCGTTGGCCGTCACCATCGGCGCCAGCGTCGTGGCGAACCGTTGAGGCGCCATCAGCAGGAGCTCCAGCGTGCCTGCCATGCGCTGGTTGCGGATCGCGGTTCCGGCGCCGAACAGCACGGTGCTCCACATGCCCATCAGCCCTGCCCCGGCCATCAGGCCGCGCAGGTCGACCGAGCGATCCCCGCTGCGGTGGATGAAGTAGGCGATGCTGGCGTAACCGACAGGGACGACCAGCGTCAGCACCACTTCGGAACGTTCCCGGGTCAGCCCGACGAAGTGCAGCGCCATGGCGCGGACGAACGACCGCGCCGCATGGTGGCCGACCGCGCTCATCGCGCGGTTCCGGTCAGGCTGCGGCTCACCAGGGCCACATAGCTGTCCTCCAGGCTCGGCTCCCGGGAGGCGATGTCCAGTACGCGGACGTGCGGGGCATCTTCGAGGACCTCGCGCACCAGGTGCTCGGCCTCCGTACGCCGCCCATGCGTCATGCGCACGGTGGTCAGCTCCCGGTCGTCCAGCAGTTCCTGCGACGCGTTCAGTACATCGGCCCGGGCTTCGAGCAGCTGACATAGCAACGGTTCGGCGCCCCGGGTCTCGGCACGCACCACCACCCCGGTGCGCGCCTCGGCCGCCAAGTCCTGCGCCGTGCCTTCGACGACGATCCGGCCGTCGCTGATCACCGCGAGGCGGTCGCACAGTTCCTCCGCCTCGAACATGTAGTGCGTGGTCAGCAAGATCGTCTTGCCGGCCGATCGCAGTTGATTGATCGCCGCCCGGATATCCCGGGCCGCCACCGGGTCGAGCCCGTTGGTCGGCTCGTCCAGGAACAGTACGTCCGGGTCCCGCAGCAGACTGCGCGCGATGTGCAGCCGCTGTTTCATGCCGCGTGAATAGCCCTCTACACGGTCCTTGCGCCGGTCCGCAAGGTCCGCCAGCGCCAGCACCTCGGCGACCCGGGTGCGCTGCGCGCGCGGCTCGATGCCGTACAGGTCGGCGAAGTAGCGCAGGTTGTCCTCGGCGCTCAGCCGGTCGTAGAACCCGCGGTCCCCGCCCAGTGCGCAGCCGATGCGGCGGCGCACTTCCTGGGGCTGGGCGACGGCGTCAATGCCGTCCACCCATACCCGGCCGCTGGTCGGCAGCAGCAGTGTCGTCAGAATCTTCACGGTCGTCGTCTTGCCCGCGCCGTTCGGGCCGAGCAGCCCGAAGAGACTGCCCGCCTGCACGTCCAGGTCGATGCCGCGCAGGGCCGTCGTCTCGGTGTGCTGCGCGCGCAGCCGGGTCCTGCGGGTCGACCGGAACACTCGGTGCACATCGCGAACTTCTATGGCGTTCATGGTCTTCCGTCTCGTTCCTTGTCGAACCATCGGCCGAATCGCTCGAAGGCGGTCGGCTCGTCGGCCATCAGCAGCGGCAAGCAGGCGCGCAGCAACTCCCGTGCGCGGGTGGTGGGGTCCGGCCCGTGCCACATCTCCAGAACGTCCCGTACCGCCTGGTGCCCGGGCCCCGCATCCCTGGCGGTGTCCGCTATGCCGGACAACGCCAGGGATGCGGAGCCCGCTGGCGCGGTCTGCCCGGTCCGGGAGTGGGCAAGCCATCCGGCCAGGACGCCCACCAGCGCGGAGGCTTGCCACAGCCGGGAGTCCGAAGCACCGCGCAGGCGGATCCGACGCGGACTGAGCGGCCCCTCACTCCCGAGCAGACACGCGTGAACCGCCCACGTGGTGTGGGCGTGTGCTCCGGATGTGCCGTGTGGCTGCGAACCGTCCGCGGGACTTGGGGCGAGTAGCAGCCAGACCGGGTGGGCAGCACGCGCTGGCGGGCTGGTGCCCAGCGGCAGCCGTCCCAGTGCGTCGGCACCCGCCAGCGCCTCGGGACCGAAGCGGATGCGGCGGGCGAGCACGGTCGGCGGTGTACTCGACGTCCGGTAGCCGAACAGCGCCTGCGTCGACTCGGCGCCCGCGATGACGGCTGGTTTTACGATCCCCTGTCCGGTCCACCACGGTTCGCTCCACAGCACCGCGGGGGTGGCACCCGTCGTGCCCGGCGGCAACACGACGATCCATGCCGCGCTGGGGCGTACCAGCGCGGTGCGCAGGGCGTCGTCACCGGCCGCTGTCCAGGACCCGGTGCGCAGGCCGTGTTCGATGGCTGCCACGGTGGGTCCGGCCAGCAAAGGGCCGGCTACGGCGGCGACCTGGTGCAGGGCGGCGCGGCCTTGCTCCGGAGAGCCCGTTCGCAGTGCGTGCCGCAGGCCATCGAGTGCCGCTCGCAGCCCGGCGGTCACCGCTCGCCCCCGGCGACAGGACGGTGCCGCAGGGCCAGGCGCGTCAGTACGGTCCCGGTCTCGGCTCTTGGCCTGAACAACGGAGCCCCGCGCGAGGGGAGATCGGTGACCTGCCATCCGAGGTGAGCGGCAGTGGTGTACAGGGTTTCCACGAGATGCCCCAGGTCCAGGAAGATCGTCGGGTACGCAGTGCTGCTGCGGTAGCGCCACTGCACGCGCTCGGCGACGAGGTGGATGGTCAGCACATCGGCCTCGGGCAGCAAGTCGGGCTCCGCCGCGGGCGTCCCTGTTTCCGGGACTTCGTCGGCCAGCGGCACCAAAGCGTGCTCCGAGGGGTCGTACCCATACGTGCTCACCTCCTCCAGCACTGTTCGGGTGGTCACCGTCAGGTCGAACGGGTGCGCGGCGCCGTGTGAGGGCGGCACTCGCCGGGTTCTGGGCAGCGGTCCGATGGCCGCGTCCTCCAGCACTCCGTGTGTCAGATACAGCAGGTGCCCTAGGGCATCGAGCGGATGCCCAGGCGCGTCCAGCACCGGATGGGGCAGTGCCACGCGCGGACCGTCGCCAAAGCGGTGGTAGGCCGGTGGCGGCACCTCCGCGGCCGCCTGGCGCCACATGAGTGTGATGTCCTCATCGACAGTGCTGGGCCGTGTGTAGTCGGCCGGGGGCGACACCAGGGCCCACTGCCGGTCCCGCAGCGCGGCAGTGTCCCGGTCAGGACCGGTGGTGCCGCCGGACACCAGCAGGCCGGCGGTCACCAGGGAGTTGAGACAGCCCTCGGTCCGGTCGGCGGGCACGCCACAATCCTCGGCCGCTGAGGTCAGCGACTGCCACGGCAGCGCGGGTCCGGCCAGCAGCCGGGCCAACAGAGGCCCCAGCCAGGAGGGCATGGTGCGCAGACGGCGGTGCGCGCCCCGGGCGGGGTCCTCCCACAGCCATGTGCCGTCGAGCCGGACCAGGGACACGGTCGGCGAGACGGCCCACCGCTGAAGGTCAGGCTGATGATCACTCACGTGGTTTTCTTTTCTGTCGCGTTCGCGCTCACAGGAACGCGGGGGTCAGTCCGGTAGGGGAGGCGGTGCGCGCCGACCAGCGGGGCAAGTCCGGGCAGACGACTCGGACCACGTGCAGCCCGAGCGCGTCCGCGAGAGGGTCGGCACAGTCGACGGCAGCGGTACGTGGACCGGCTGCGGCGAGGAGCCCGTTCAGGTCGGTGTCGCGCCCTTCACGGTTCTCCGGGACAGCGGCGCAGCCGCGCTCCACCGGGAACTCGGCACAGAACCGGTTGAGGAACTCTTCGGACAGCGGCGCTCCCACGTATTGGGGACCGAACCGGGCCGCGCCGTCCGGGCCGCGTATCACGCCCGCCGTCACGTGCAGTTGCAGTGCCTCGTGGTATGCGGATACCACTGCCGAGGCGGTGTCGGCGGCCGCGCCGGAGCCGAAAATGGCGCGTGGCCCTGTTTCTGTCGGCGTTATCAGGAGGCATCCTGCGACCTGCAGCGGCCCCCACGAGGTGTGCCACACCTGGCATGTGGCTCCGGAGGCGACCGTGGCCGAAGCGGCCAGCAGGGATGCCGCCAGGCCGGTGTGGTCCCAGCAGCGCACACCCGTGCCGCCGCTCCACCACTGGGCCAGTGCCGCGCGTTCCCCCCATTCGCGCAGGCCACCGCGGAGCGCGCCGTCGAGGGTGGGGAAGGCTGCCATGCCCGTGCTGTCAGTCGTTCCGGTCAGCGTCGCGTCAGCCAGCGGTATCCAGGTGGGTTCCCCCGTGGCGAGGTACTTGCCCGCCACGTGCCATGAGCGCAGGGCTGCCCCTTCCGCCAGGCCGTCGGACAGGCGGCGCACGGCGCCCCGGGGCCGCCGCAGTGCGCAGCGTCGTTCGATGGCCTCGGCCCAGCCGATCAGTCGCGAGGTCTCCCGGTCGCGCGACAGGCCGCCACCCACCACAGCGGCGTGGCCGTGCGGCCCGACCGGCGTGGTGAGCACGACGTCCGACATCCACAGGTCCAACCCTGGTTCATGGACGAGGCGTTCGGCGAGCAGCGGCCCGGCAGAGGGAGCGAGGTCCACTGGCCTCTCCGCGGGGGCCTTGTCAAGATGACCGTCGTGGCCGCGCGGGCACAGCGGATGCGGCAGCACCGGCCCGTCCGCGGCGTGCACCGGCCAGCCGCCCGCCCGGGCTTCGGCTGCCCACAGCAGGTGACAGCCCTGGCAGCGCACGGCAACCTCCTCGGGAGCCGGCCCGAGGTACCCGCCGTCCGTCACGGCAGGGCCACCGTATGGACGCAGAGTGCGGCTTCGGACGGATCCCTCGCACCGAGCAGTTCGCGCGCCGCCACGTCGTCGAACCCGCCGACCGGGCAGTGCGCGACACCGGCCGCGGTGAAGACGAGGGAGAGGTTCTGGGCGATCTGCCCGGCCTCCACCAGAGCGTAGCGATAGGAGCGTTCCCCATAGCGTGCGCCGATCTCCTGGAGGTCGGCGACCAGCAGGACCACCGCCTGCACCGTGCGGGCGTTGAGTTGCTGGGTGCGCAGCAGGTCTGCGTGCGCACTCTCGCGGCGGCCGAGGGGCCGTAGCGCGGCAGTGTCCGGGTCCCAGCGCAGAAGCAGGCCCGGCTCCATCTCGGGAACGTCCTGGACCAGGAGGTACGGGGTGATCGGGCAGGTGTTCCCGGCGCTGGCATAGGGGCGGCGGCGCGTGGCGGGGGAGGGGGCCAGTGCCATGCGCAGGCAGTCGGCCAGCAGTGTCTTGGACAGGCGGGCTCCGCGCACCCGGTGCGAAGCCCGGCGGGCCAGCAGCGCCGTGAGGTTCGCCAGGAGTTCGGGGACGGGTGCGGGGACTTCCCCGGCTGTGCGGCCGGGCTCCACGACACCGGCTGCGGAGTCCTGGGGCCCTGGCATCAGTGCGGGGTGCCGCGGCTCTGGGAAGTTGCCGTAACTGGACTGGCGATGGAAGCCGACGGCCCCCTGGACGTAATAGGAAGGCGGCACATCGACAGTGGTGTCGCTCATGGAAATCCCGTCAGCCAGCGGTGATCAGATAGATTCCGGACTCCTCGAAACGGTCCGTGCCGAGCAGGGCATCGGTGAGTTCCGGATGGTGGGCCGGGGTGGGGAACGTGGTGAAGCCGAAGGCGGTCCACGCCACTAGATAGCGCTGCGCGAACTGGCCCATGATCGTCATGACGGTTCGATAGGCGCGCGGATCGTTCGCGTAGCGGAACATATGGCGCTCCCACACGGCCGAAATCAGAAGCGAGCAAGAACCGGAGCCCGCACTCTTCTGCCCGACGAAAGCGGTGCGTACCCGGTCGCGGAAATCCCCGGCCTCGACCAGCCCCAGCGCGTGCCGGTCGGGCGCGTAATGGTAGATACCGGGCTCCAGGCCGACCACGTCGTACACGACGACGTACGTCTCCAGATCGCCGTACGTGTTGCGCATCAGGACGTCCGGTGAGGTGCGGTAGTCCTGCTCGGCGGCACAGCGCATCTCCAGCAGCGGCGCGTTGGCGTCCCGCAGCACCCGGCTGAGCTGCTCCGCCGTCAGCTGCTGTTCCGACCAGGCGACATGGCTGCGCCGGGACAGCAAAACGTCCGCGAGGTCCCGCTCGGGGTAGTCGAGGGCGGGCGGCAGCGGCTGGTAGGGCACGGGCAGGTGCTTCCAGAAGGGCGGTACCTCCTGCTGCGCGATGCGCTTGGCCAACACGGATCCGGCGGGTTCGGGGGCCTGCGCGCCCAGCACGTCGCTGTAGGGGCGGCCCTCGGTCAGACAGTGGAAGATCAGCGCGTCTGTCCACCCGTACTGCTGCCAGGAGCGGACCTCCGGCATGAGCGGGTGCTCGCTGTCTGCGGGCCGCAGAATACGGCTCTCGACGAGCCGGTCGACGAACTCGGTCGCATCATCAGTGTCCCGGGACAGTTCCCGCGAGAAGCGGGCCACCAGCCAGTCCCGGTCCACCGGCTCCTCGATACCGGTCAGCACGGGGAGGCAGCGTGCGTCGGGCAGCCGGAACGTCCGCCCTTCCAACAGGAGGTCGCATACTGGCCGTTCCTCCAGCCGTATGCGCATGAACTCATTGAGTGAATACTTCACAGGTGGGTCTCTTTCGGGCCTTCAGGACAGAAGAATGAAGGCCATAGCAGGGTTGAGCAACCGCGCGTTACCAAGTTTCGAAGCGACGGCACGTTCGTCAACTGAATAGCCGGAGAAGGTCCGGCAGCCGATGGCTCGCGCGACCAGAGACGTGGTCTCAACCAAGTGCCCCACGTCGTGATGCACCGGCCGGTAGGAGTAGTTCTCGCGATAGCGGTACATGTTCAGCTCGACCCGGCTGGTGAGAATCAGTACGGCTGTCGGCGCGCAAGCGGTCCATTCCGGCTTCCCGATCACGTTGCGGTCGACCCAAGCCCGTTCCACATCGCCGGTGATGAACTCCAAGGCATGGTCGCGCACCGAGTAGTGGTGGATACCGAGGGGCACATCGGGGGAATTCAACACCACGAGGTAGGCCTCTGTTGGATGCCGACTTCCGCCTGAAGGACTCGTTTTAAGCAGGTGCTCGCCAGTGACCGGCAGCTTTTTAGTGCCGGTGCGGCCAAACCCGTACCACAAGAGGGTGGAGAGTTCCTCGCCGCTCAGCGCCCTTCCTGCCCGCGCCGAGGGGGAGCCGTCGGCCAATAGCTCGGCCGTGTACGCACCCAACTCGGTGCGTGGCGGGCCGAGCGGAAATACCTCCTCCGAGGCGGACGGCATGTACACAGGCGGCGCGGGACTCTCTGCGACGTACTTCCGCATGGCGGCCACGTCGTGTCGCTGACCGTCCTGTGTGGTGTAGTCCACGCGCCGAACCGCGTCTGCGGCTGCGTGGTAGGCGAATGCCTCAGCCCAGCCGTAGTGTCCCCAAGACTCCGCTCCGGCGAAGACATCACGCTGGGTCGAGTCCTCGTCCGAGACCAGCAGCCTTGACTCGATGAGCTGGTTTACCCGCGCGCGTGCCGATTCCGGTGCGCCGCCGTCGAGCTCCACCAGGCGCCGGACCGCCTGGTCGATGTCCGTCCAGCAACCCAGTTCCGTCAGCAGCAGGTTGAGGACCGAGTTCTTGAGCGCCCGCCCCCGGTAGATCACGCCTTCACGAGGGCTGAGGAGGAGGGTGCTCTCTCCCACGACCTGGACCTGCAGGTCAAATGCTCGTCGTATTCGCATTCCGCGTACTCTCTGAAAAGCCATGGCCCCAGCCATTCCGGGGATTTCTGGAATCTCCTCATCCCATCCGTGCCACCCAAGAATCTGGGCGCCACGACAGATGCCGAAAGGAATGATAAATGCCGAGAAGATTGCACCGGAAGGCTGGGGCCCGGATTATGATCCGACTACATCAGCGCTGCCCGGGCAGGCGCATGCAGCCCTGCTTTAGGAGCACCCCCCGGGCGGGCACACGCAACCCTGCTTCAGGGCTACAATCGGCTGGATCTCGGAAAGCTCCAGCTCGAATTCTGAAGGAATCCGCTTAGTGGCCCCCTCGGTGGGTGCGCCATTCTCTCGCAGCTGAGCGCCCATGGATATTCCTCTCGAGTTACGCGAACAAGGTCACATTTTCTTTTTCCTGGAATCCGGCATCCATGATCACCTTGCCCCTCCCTGGGGAGGCATGTCAACCTCTCATGTTGCGGCAATGTTTCATATTCATGAAAAGCGAACCCGAAGGTTCCTTTCGGTTATTCCCGGGGGGGTCCCCGGATCCTGCATTGCGGCGGACGGTGAAGTAATTCGTTATCATCGCGGCATGCTTCTCATACGCGAGATGACACTGGACGACGTCGACGCAGTGGCCGAAGTGCGCGTGCGCGGCTGGCAGACGGCCTATACGGGACTCATGCCGCAGCCCTATCTGGACTCGATGTCCGTGACGGAAGACGCCAAGCAGCGCCGCGCGTTCCTGGAACGCGGCGCCGGCGCCATGGCCAACTGGGTCGCCGAACGCGCGGGCAAGGTCGCGGGGTGGGCCTGCTTCGGGCCCCACCCGGAGCCCGAAGGGCCGCCGCGGGGCGGCGAGTTGTACGCCATGTACGTGCTGCCCGAGCAGCAATCCACAGGGGTCGGTACGGCGCTGATGGACAAGGTCGTCTCCGAGGCGCACCGCCGTGGCCTGCCCTGGGTGAGGCTCTGGGTCCTCCAGGGAAACGCCCCCGCACGGCGCTTCTACGAGCAGTCGGGCTTCCGCCTCGATGGCCACGAGGAGAGCTCCGACATCGACGGAACCCCCGTACCAGAGGTGCGCTACGAGCTACCCCTGACCTGACCGCCACGGGGGCGTAGCAAGGAAGCCCCGGCAAAGGCCGTCCTTGTGGTGTCCGACGCCTGGCGTGAACGTGACGGGCGGGCTAGTGAGAGGTTAGGGCTGGTGCGCGACAGACGACTCACCGCCTCCGCTCATGCTGCCGGGCGTATCGAGTGGGAGGTGTCCGTCGACTCTGTCGCCATCCGTGCGGTAGAGCTCGGTGAGGTCGCCCAGCCGCTGCGCAGCCGCGCCGCCGCCGACCACCAGCTGGTCGTCGACCACATCGACCGGTACGGCGAGCCGTCGGCGCAGCGTCTGTTCACCCGGGCGTTCGTCGCCCAGGTGCAGCGCCTGGCCGACCTCGGGCACCTGAACCTGGGGTGCGCTACCTGGGAAAGGCGATGAGTGCCGGTCAGGTGCGACAGGACCAGCCGGAACGCGATCTGGATGCTGAACCCCGCTGATGACAACCTGAGTTGTAAGCGCAAGGGAGGAATTCGTGCCCACGGACAAGCGGCGGATCTAGACGGCGGTGCTGGGCAGCGCGGACTCAGAGGATCCGTTGATGCTGCCGATGGAGGCGATCGAGCTGGGTGCCTTCCGCCGCCACCACGAGGGCGACACCTTCTGGTGCGGGACTCTGCTTGGCGGCAGCGGCGGGCAGCTGACCACGAAGCCCTACACGGACAGGGTGTGTTCCCTGTCAAGTTCAGCGTGTTGAAGGGACCTAGGGATCCGATCTCCCGTCCCTACTCACCGCCTCGGACGGTCACTCGGGGACAGGCTCGTCCAAGGACACGAGCTGCTTCCTGCCGAAATCTTGATCGGCCAGACAGTTCCTATCCGATCTCGTCCTCGACGAGTCCGTAGGGCGGATGTTCCTCGTCCCTGCTGTACTGAACGATGACGTCGCCCTCTGCCTCAGCGGGTGGGCTGTTGTCGGCGATGATGACCTGGGCGGTATCACTGTGGTCGTCCAGCCACTGGCGTAGGAAGCGGTAGAAGTCTTCGATGCTCACGGCGTCGGCGATCAGTGAATCGCGAGTCCTGCCGTGTCCGAGGTTTTTCTGCGGGCTGTCGATCATCAGGAATCCAGGGTGGGCCGCGCCCTTCTCAACAGCAACCTCGAACACGGCGAGCTGCCAGGCGAGGGTGATCAAGGTGCGGGCTCCAGAGGACGCTTCCTGGTATGGCTCTCCTCGGACGTGTGGGGTGAGGTCATCGGCGATGTGCGGCATGCTGAGTTTGGGGTAGTGCCACTCGGTGAGCAGACGGGCGTAGCGTTTGCTGATCTCACGCAGCACGTGGTCGCGGTCCGCTGCCGCGTCCCCCAGGCTCTCCAGCTCATCGCGCAGATGCTGCAGTTGAGATTCTTGTTGTGCAACTTTGGCTGCGCGCTTCTCCAGTGCCTCTTCAAGCCGAGCAGCGGTGTCGAATTCATCGAGCTGCCGGTTCGCCTGCATCTGGCGGCGATGCAGCTCGTCGCGAGCGCTCAGGAAGGTCGAAACGACAGGCTCGGTTGCTTCGTCGAGTGCCTTGGCCATGCGCTGTTCTTCCGCCGCCGCGTCAACTGCCCGCCTTTCCGCACTGCCGAGAGACTGCTCCAGCTCCTCGATGTAGGTCGTGATCGCCTTCAGTCGGGCTTTGGTCGCCCGGGTCTCGGCTGCAACGTCGAGCTGGTCCTCGGGCCGCACGGCCCGGGCGGCGGCCGAGCCCAGGTTTGTTGCGCTGCCTGAAGAGACCTCGACTGGGTGGTGGCACAGACTGCACTGCCCACCGTCGGTATGCGGCGTTTCCTGGAGCGGTTGCAGGCAAGCCGGGCAGGTCCGGACGCGCAGGGGATCGAAAAGGTGCTTGGCCTGCGCGAGCATCCCCAGTTTCAGCAGGTCGTCCGCATACTGCGCCCGAAGAGGCAACATGCGCGCCAGCTGTGTCTGGTGGTCTCTGAGCACGGCGGTCGCGGACTGCGCCTCCTGCGCCGCGCTGTTGTGGCGAGCCCGGAGCTGCGTGGCGAAGTCAGTGGCTGCTCGTGCCTGTGCGTCGATGGCCTCGAGTTCTCGTGTGATGTCCGCGAGCTTTCGCTCAACGTCCAGGCGCGTCTGGGCACCGGTAGATGCGGTGTTCTGTTCTTCGACGAATGAGCGTGCCGTGGTGAGTTCGGAGCGTGATCGCCCCAGCCGGTTTTCCAACTCCTTGATGCGTGAGCCGATCTCGACTCGACGGTCGTCGTGGACCGCGAAGACGACATCGACGACCTGGCGAAGCTTGTGCTTGCGCATGTAGCTGTTCTCGAACAGGAAGTTCTTGTCGGCAACCCGTTCGTTGGTCAGGAACGTCAGCCACATCAGGTCCCGGAAGCTGAGGGGATCCGTGCGGGACTCGGAACTGGTCGGTGCTTCGCGGAGCTGTACGCCCTCCAGGCCGCAGTGGCTGAGCAGCAGCGTGGACAGGCTTTCTGCATGGCCAGCTGGATCGATCCGCCGGCGTTCGGCAGTGGTGGTGGAGGGCTCGTCCAGGCGCCCTTTCCGGACGAAGGCCGTCGTCGAGGGCTCACCCACGGCACGTTCGATGACATGGGGGACGCCGGAGAGTTCCACCTCGAGGAGCGAGGCGCGCACCTTGCGCATGACCTCCGGGTGACGCGGATGCCTCTTCGCCCCCAGCCCGTAGGCAACAAATTCCAGCACCGCGGTCTTTCCGGAGCTGAAGGCGCCGGAAATGACGGACAGACGGCGCACGTCCCCGCCGTCGGTGAAGTCGACGTCGTAGTTGCGGTCGACTCCGACAAGCCGCAGCCGCCTGATCCGGATTCCGGTGGTGGCGCTCACTCGGCCTCCATCCATAGAGGAGCCACGGACGACAACGGGCGGTTCGCGGCACCGAGGAGATGCGCCAGCGCCGCGCCGGGATTGTGTCCGCCGTCCAGGCGCAGCCAGGTCGCTGATTCCCTGCGCAGCTTGGCGTCACTCAGCCGCTTGAGCTTGCCGACGATCATGTTGGCCGCGGTCGAGAAGGAGGCGGCATAGGCGGTGGTGAGCTGTGAACTCACGTGTCGACCGTGGCTGGTGATGGCGTACAGCAGGTTTCCCTCCTCAGCTGTGACGTGGCAGCAGCCGTAGGCAACGAGCAAGCTGAGATCGTGCTGAATGCGCTCTCGGCGGCTGGTGAAGCGCTGCCCCGACGAGGCGTACGACAGCGTGCGGGGGTCGAAGCCGGCAAGCCGGAGCAGGGAGGCATCCCTGCTCTCTGCGTTCACCACCAAAAAAGGGTTGGCGGAGAGGAAGTCGTAGTACCCCATCCTCTCCAGCGTCGCCCCCGGAAGGTCCTGGCCGGCCAAGGCATCCAGCAGGAGCAGCAGTTGGGCCAGCCGGAACTGAACTTCGTCCTCCGGCATCGCGACCGGGCGATCAGTCTCCACCTCAGTACCCTCCTTGCGCGATTGCGGGCCGGCTCGTCGGCCTGGTGGCCGTCATGGGTTGGTGTGGGACTCGGCGATGTCCCGCCAATGCTTAACCCATCCCGCCTTCCGGTTGTCCACCAACCGGTGCACAAGACCCCATGCGTGCAGCAGGTCGAGCCGCAGGGTCTTGGGGAGTTGGGGGTGCTCGGCCCTCACGTCGGACCACACTTCCGCGTGCAAGCGCGGGAACTTGTCCTCGACCCAGCACTGGTTGAACCGCGCTTCCCACAGTCCGTGGAGGGTCTCGTCCGTCGATCGCAGCGCCTTCAGCTCCGCAGGGACTCCCTTGTGCGCGATCTCCCGTGCCACAACATCAGCGTTGAAGAACTGACGTTTGGCGGAGTCGAGCTCGATGTGGCCAGCCTCTCTTATCTGCATGATGAAGAGGGCGGACTCCAGCGCCGTGGCATTGTCGTCGTCCATATCGACCAGATCTCGGGGCTCAGCCTCGGAAGGCTCCGCGCGGTACGCCTCGTAGTAGCAGCGCCGGACGTCATCGGCCTCCGGAGCATGCAGCAGCCTGGTCAGCCGCACTTCGTCCCACAGGTCGATCACCAGGTTGTGATCTCGTTCCTGGCGCTTCTTCCACCTGTCCCACCACGCCATGGTCGGGCCATCCATCGTGGACGGTATGCACAGGATCCACATCCTGACCTCGTGGTCCTTCTTCGCGGCGGTGTCCAGAAGGGATTTCAGGGACTCGCGAATCTGCTGCTGGTGCCCCTCTTTCGTGGTGGGCCAAAAGTACTTGGCCTGCCACACCGTGATGTCGCCACCGAGGTCACCGGCGAATGCGTCGATGCCCCAGTCTCCGGGGTTCGCGGCGATCATCCGAACGCCGGGGGTCGTGCACCCTGCCAGTTCAGTGATCATGTTCTCGAAGTCGTCTCGGGCTCCGCCGGCTCCGCCACCACGAACGTAGTGGACAGCGAAGTTGATAGGAGGAACCCCGGCTGCGACAGCGTTCAGTGCGTGCTCCCCTCCCCCGGCCGGCTCGCGATCACCACGGCGAGACTCTCGGCAAACTCCCGTCACACAGAGTCAAATTGACGTTAGTCGTGGCCGGAGAGGGGATCAAGCCCCTGTGATGCACCGGTGACATATTCCGTGTCGCCCCTCTCGCCGCGGGCCGAAACAGAAATGCACCTCCACTCAGTGATCAGAAGTTGAGAGAGTGTGGTTGTACGACTCGGATCCGAGGGAGACGGAGCCACCCGCCTTGATCATTCTGGACGCGAACATCCCCAAGTCGATCTCGCTGCGGGGGCCCGCCGCCGACATGCTCCGCGCGGTTCGGGCCGCGAAGGTCGAGCGGATCGCTGTCCCCCTGGATCGCGATGGAGGAGATCGCCGCGCAGCAGGTCCTCAGCTATAGGGCGAAGCACGACGCGGCTTTGGAGGCGGTGAGCGTCCTGCGCAAGGCCACCCCTTGGGCAGACATCGTGCACCCCAGGCGGTTCGACGACGAGCACGTTCGCAAGCACTGGCGGGCACGGTTTGCAGAGCTCGCCGATGTCATCGACCGTCTACTTCGTTAGCAACAACACGGAAGACTTCGGTGACGGCACGTCCTTCCCTCCACCCATGGAAAAGGACCTACGCGGCCTGGAAAACCAGTTCTTCCTCTTCACCTCGCTCGACGGCGTCCTGGAGAAGTTCGCCACCGCAGTTGATGCAGAGGTTGAGGACGTCCAAGCGCTCCTGGACACCGAGGAGAGCCTTGCGGCGGTCTTGGAAGCTACCCGCGGTGCGACCCGGCGGTTTCAGACCGTCCATGGGTCCCTGCTGTACGAGGATGGAATGCGTGGGAGGTTGAGCGCTCGGAGGTGGGAGCCGAGAGCAGTTACTCTCGACACCGTGTCGGACGTCAGCGCCCGCGAGATCGACGGGCACGAATGGTTCACCGCGTCCGTGCGCTGGCTGGTCGCGGAAGACGCACATCGTTTCGCCAGTACGGCACGGAGTGCGACAGAGTTGCATACGCCTGGCAGACCCGCGTCATGCTGAGCCCGACGGCTTCAGATAGCGACTTGACGATTCTGGACTCGAAGCTTCCTGGCACGGTCGACATGGACGATATCCCTAACGTTCTGGCCGTCGCCGAACCTGAAGAGCTGACAGCGCTGCTGGAGGCAGCAACCTCTCCGACTCGCCCATGCAGGTTCGGCAGATCTTGAACGCTCTGAGACACAGGACGATCGACCAGGAAACGGCGCTCCGCCTCTTGGTCGAAAAGGATGACCGCGCAGCCTTCCGATTGCTGAGGAACGCAACGTACGAACTTAGTGATGAGGGCACTGATGAAGCGTCTTAGCGGTCTTCAGGGGGCGCTCACGACTGGCGTGTGCCATCGATCCAGGCCAGACTGCCATGATCCAGCCGGACCCGGGTGCGGATGACGGCTACATACGCGAGGCGCGCCTCGGCGTCGTCAACCGGTAGTGGCGACGCCGGCTGTGCACCCTCGTTGGTGGCGGGCGGGGCCGGGGGCGCGAAGTCGTCGGCGATCCGCACGGTGGCCCATTCCCGGCCCTTGGCCTTGTGGGCGGTGGAGACCGTGACGTCTGCGGCGCCTTCCGGGGCCAGGTGAGCAACCGCGGTGAGGATGGCGTCGGGTCCGTGGGTGTCGACGAGGTCGACGAGCGGCTGCAGATCGCGGCCGCTGGGGTCGTGGGACGCGTAGTCCTGGAGGTCGCCCCAGGTGGTGAACAGGACCAGTTCCGGGTGGTGGGTGCGGCGGCCCTCCTTGAGGTCCTTGGCGGCCTGGGCGAGGGCGTTCAAGCTCTGGCCGCCACCGGCCAGAGCGACCCGGAATCCGGCCGTCATGAGCTGCATGACCTGGGCCATGGCGCCAACGTTGGTGCGGCACAGCACCACATCGGGCCGCTCCACAGGGCCGAGTTCGGTGGAGACAGTGTCGGTGCCGGTCAGCCGGAGCGGGGCTGCTGCGAGGCCGAGCCAGCGGTTGGCCTCGGCAGCGAGGTGGGGGCCGAAGCGGAAGGATCGGGAGAGGGCGAAGTGGGTGCCCTCGAAGCCGGTCATGACGTCCTTGGCGCCACGCCACTGGTAGATGGCCTGGGCGGAGTCGCCGACGAGGACGAGCTGGGCGTGCTCGCGCTGGGCGAGGAAGATCTGTTCGACGACGGGGTTGGTGTCCTGGGCCTCGTCCAGGAGGAGGAACTCGGCGTCGATGCGGGGCCGGGTCAGGGCCCAGATCTTGAGGTAGTGGTCGTGGTCGCAGCGGACGGCGCTGTCGTCGAAGTGCTGCAGGTCAATCCAAGCCCGCTGGGCGAACGGAAGCAGGTGGTTGGCGAGTTCGGCGTGATGGCCTGGGTCCTCGAGGCCGCGCAGCCGCGGGACATGGCGTTTGGTGAGGGTGGCGTCGGCGGTGTGGCAGTAGCGGGCCACCGTGCGCAGGGCGGCATTGGACAGGGCGCGTTGGGAGAGCTCCCGTTTGCCGATGCGTAGCGGTTGGGTGAGGCCAAGTGCCTGGCCGGTCAGCCAGGCGGGGCGGCGGGGGGGCGTTCAGGCGGCGGGTGTAACGGTGGCCGATGGCGGCGAAGGCGAGGGCGTGGGCGATCTTGCAGGTGACGGAGGCGGGGAAGCGGGTGCGGGCGTCGGTGGCGATGGCGATGGCGATGGCGATGGCGCGGTTGTAGGCGAGGTAGCGGCCGCGGCGCTCGGTGCTGTGGGCGAGTAGGGCCAGGGTGCTGGTCTTGCCGGTGCCGGCGCTGGCCTGCAGGGCCAGATGTGCGCCAGCGGTGAACGCGTCGGCGGCAGCGGTCTGTTCGTCGGTGGGGTTCACTCGGTGGGTCCTTGGGGCGGGGTGAGGGCGTGAAGCCCTCATCGACGCGGGGGCTTCACGCCTCACAACAGCCCCTACAACGGGGGCCGAGGCTCTAAAGGTCTGACAAGGTGGAACGCTCCTGGGCCGCAAAGCGATGGAGGCATCAGACGATTTCGCGCCAGATCATGCACTCCTGATACGGCGCATGTAGTAGTCCTGGGTCCGCGGATCGCCTCGCAGAGGGATGAACACGCTGCAGTGGAACGCGGCGTTAGCCTGTCGGCCGCTGCAGTTGAGGCGACGGAACCGGCCGCATCCCCGAGGAACACTCGACGGGCTGACTACTCCCAGGGCGGCGAACAGGGCTGTTGCGAATCAGCATCATCACCGACACAGTGGGTGACGGCTCGGCCCTGCCCAACCAAGTGTCGGCGCACCCCCCCTTGCCCACGACCCCGCTGGGGAGAATCTGGGGAGAACGAAGCCCCGGTGGGGAGCGCCTGGGGAGAATCGACCGCGCAAACGGGCAGCACGACGAAAGAGCCGGAAATACCCATCACCCCAGGCCAGAGTGGAGTTTCGGTTCATCTCCGCAGGTCAGCGCCCTAAGGACGACGACTTCAAGAAGATCTCGCCGTGGGCGGCGATCCTGTTCGCACCCACGTTGGTGGGAACGATCTACGGAATGAACTTCGAGACGATGCCGGAGCTGAAGTGGGCGGCGGGGTATCCGTTCGCGATTCTGCTGATGGCGGTGGTGTGCGTGAGTCTGTACTTCATCTTCAAGAGGCGGGATTGGCTGTAGCCGCGAACCTGGAAGCTTGATCAACTCCACGTCCATTGCGCACGTCTCGCCCAGCCAACTTCCGCCGACTTCCCTGCGTACGCCGTCACGGTGGGTGTTGACTGAACGGTCACACGGAACTGCATACACGGGGAGGACCGGTTGGAACCGAGGAGTGCTGCGGCGGCAGGGAAGGACTTCCCCTACACCGCACGTACGACGTGCTACATCGAGATCCACGAAGACGACACCGTGACGCACGGGGGCGGCCACGCCGCGTACGAGCGGGCCGTGGCCGGAAAGTCCCGTCTCTTCGCGGTCTGGCCCGGCGAGTGGTCGAGCCACTTGTTCGTGATCGACGACCTGGACGAATACGCGAAGGCGCACGGCATCAAGCATGACGAGGAGCGAACCGGCCTCAAGAACCATGCCCACGACGTGCGATGGGAGCCGGCATCCCACGCGAACGACAGCCCTCGAAGCCCCTACATCAGCATCAGCATCACGCTGGACTGTGGCTGCGAGATTCACGACCGGCGCACCTTCGCCGCTCAGATGAAGGAACAGCAGGGGTGGGACGTGGCCACGAGCGGCGGCTGGGGCAGCAGCGGCGCACCCGGGGGAAGGAGGACGTACACCCTGCGTGTTCGCCGCAAGAGCCTCACGAGCTGACCCTGGCGGCTCGTCACAGAGTCCACACAGCAAAACGGGTGGTACAGCATGTGCTGTACCACCCGTTCGTCTGCAGCGCGTCGACGGCCGCACGCCCCTCGCAGCCCGCCTCCGGCATGAAGTGCGCGTAGTGGTCGCGCGTGATCGTCGGGCTCGAGTGGCCGAGCCAACAAGCCCGCGTGACGACGGATTCACCCGCTTCGAGGATGACCGAGGCAAAGGTGTGCCGGAGCACGTGGACACCGGCCGCGGCGAGTGCGGGCTTCCAGACCTCGTCGTTGAAGATGTTGGCCCGCAGTGCGTTGCCGTACGTCGTCGTCGGCGCGAGCGGGAACGTCCGCTTCTCCCGCTCCGGCTCCGGCCCGCCCCACGGCAGTTCGACCTCGACCGCCGGGTACTGAAGGAAGTGCGCTGCCAGCTCGGCCGCGACCGACCCCGGCATGTTGACGATGCGCGTCTTCCCCCCCCCTGGGCAGGGCGAAGTACAAGCGTCTGTTGAGCAGTTGTGCACCCGGGCTTGCAGCCCGGCCGGGCTCAGTCAATCGTTTTGATCACCCGGGCGGGCACTCCCGCGACCACACTGCCGGCAGGAACATCACGAGTGACCACCGCACCGGCAGCGACCACCGCACCGGCACCGATGGTTACCCCCTGCGTGATCACGGCAGCCGTCCCGATCCAGACGTCGTCCTCAATGACGATCGGGGCGAAGGAGAGGTACTCGCGGCGCTCGGCCAGGGGCAGTGGATGGCCTCCGGTGATGAGGCTGACCTTCGGGGCGATCATGACGCCGTTGCCGATACGGATGCCGCCCTTGTCCATGAAGGTGCATCCCTGGTTGACGAAGACGTTCTCCCCGAATGTCGTGTTCAGCCCGTGCTCAGTAAAGAACGGCGGGTAGATCGTCACCGACTCCGGGAGCGGACCACCGAACACAACAGAAAGTAGTTCCGCGCGACCTCCGCTGTCGCTGAACGGAAGCACGTTCAGTCGAGACGTCGCATTGGTCACCTCCTCGATCCGCTCCGCGTGACGCGCGAACTCAGGCGTCTGGACATACATGACCTGCTCTGTGCGGGTAGACATGCGCTGATCCCACCACCGCGCAGAACACCCGATCAAACAACCCTGCACCACACGAGACACAACCATTGGTTGTGGACGTATGGTGAAGCGTGGATGTTGAAGCGCTGCGGACGTTCGTGGCCGTCGCCGAGACCGGCCAGTTCCAGGCTGCGGCCGACGAGTTGGGGATCAGCCAGCAGGCGGCCTCAAAGCGGATCGCGGCCCTGGAGAGACACCTCGCGGTCACGCTCCTGGTGCGGACTTCCCGAGGCTCCCGGCTGAGCCTGGACGGGCAGGTCTTCCTGCCGCACGCCAAGAAGGTCCTGGCGGCCATCGAGCAGGCCGAGCAGGCCGTGCGCCCCGGCAGCCGTCCCTTGCGTGTCGATGTCCTCAATCGGCGTATCTCTCCGGCTCAGGCCGTTTACCGGTTCTACCGCTCCCACCCCGAGATGGACCTGGACGCGGTCACGCTGAGCGAGGAGAGCGCCGCCCAGGCCGCCCAGGCGGTACTCGAAGGGACCGTCGACGCGTCCTTCCGTGCCCTGGCGGCAGACCAGGTCCCGGCCGGGATCAGCGCCGAACGACTCCTCGACGCACCTCTGGAGCTCCTGGTCGGCCCCGGCCACCCGCTGGCTGACGCGCCCTGGGTCAGTCCTGCGGACCTGGCCGGCCACCGCATCTGGATCCCCGGGATCAGGCCAGGCACGGAGTGGGCGGCGTTCTACCAGGCGCTGTCCGATGCCTTCGGCCTGAGCATCGATGCACTCGGCCCCAACTTCGGTGACGAGGCCCTGATGGACGCGCTGGCCGACTCGGCCTCGCTGGCCACCCTCATCGGCAGCGGGGATCGGTACCTGTGGCCCCAGGCCCACGACCTGCGGCGCATCCCGTTGCACGACCCGACCCCGGTCTATCCGCACGTGCTGCTGTTCCGCAGCGGAGACCAGCACCCCGTGCTGAACGCGCTACGCGACCATCTGCGCACCGCAGGCCCACCAACCCCGCACGACGTGTGGGCACCGGACTGGGTAGACCGCTGACCGGACGACCGCATCAACTGAAACGCCCTAGTTGGTCCGTGAGGTCGTAGGCGAAGGTGGTGACCTCTCCATCGGAGTCCTTGCGGGTGACCTGTCCAAGCTCGTTGTGGTCGTATCGTGTGCTGTGGCCAAGTGAGTGGCGGGGGTGAAGCCGCCCGCCAAGAGCGCCTGGCCGCCGACGACGCCCTCGCTCACGAGATCACCGTGCTGCACCTCGCCTCCCGCCGCGTCTACGGCGTCCCGCGCATCCACGCCGAACTGCGGCGTCGGGGACGGCGGGTGAACCGCAAGCGCATCGGCCGCGTCATGCGCGAGCGCGACATCCGCGGCACCACCCGCCGCAAGCGGCACTCGCTGACCCGGCCGGACGTGAAGGCGAAGCAGGCCCCCGACCTGATCGGCCGCGACTTCCACGCCGAGCAATCCGGCACCAAGCCGGTCGGCGACATCACCCACCTCCCGACGGTCGAAGGCTGCGGAGGTCGGCTTGCTCGCCAGCGGGGTAATGGCCGCCGTGCCCATGGACACGTTGTCCGCCCGCAGCACGCCAGCCGCGCGGCTTCGACGCCGCGGACACCGACGCCAAGACCTGAGTCAACGAGCCGCTGCCGCCTCCCAGCCGGGACTGCAAGTACGCAGATCTCTTGCCGAGGTGGACACGCCCTCGACGGGCGGAGGTCTGGGCCCGTTCGCCGTGCTCACACCGCTTGTCCCGTCATGTGCCTTCCGGTGACCGCCCGCAGTGAGCAGTTCTCGTCGCACGCGTCCAACGCCCCGCCCTCAAGGCTGGCGTTGACGAGCGGGGGGGAGCGGATCACGGTCTGCATGAGCTTTCCAGGCAGGCCAGAGGGCCCGGACGGTGATTTCCTCGGCATGAAATTCGGGACGATGCCCGAGCTGAAGTGGGCGGCCGGGTATCCGTTCGCGATTCTGCTGATGGCCGTGGTGTGCGTCAGCTTGTACTTCATCTTCAAGCGGCGGGACTGGCTGTAGCGGGAAAACGGCCCCTCTCAGGCGCTGCTGGGAGCGTGGCGAAGCCGAGGGTGTGGCGTCAGGCTGAGGTAGAGGCCGGCCGCTGCCCGGTCTGGTGTGACCGGCAGGGGCAGCAGGTCGCTCGTGCCGTGGCCCGCGAGTCCGTGCGGTGGGCGCCCGTTGGCCGTGCGGCGCACCTTGTGCAAGAAGACGTCCACGACGTCGGTCTGGCTGTCGTGGAGGTCTTCGACCCCGGTGATGATGTTGAGGAAGGACTCGTGCAGGCGGAGTCGCGCCTGATCGTGCCTGCTCAGCTTCTGGGCTGTGCGGAAGTGGGCGTCCCGTCCCTCGTGAATGCGGTAGAACGCGCTGACCAGGATGAGCAGGCGCTCGTAGGCGTGTCGGTAGGCAGTCTGGTAGAAGGCGCGGGCCGCCTGCTCGGTGACTTCGCCTTCGAACACACTGCTGATCGAGGCGGCGGCGAGCAGTCCGCTGTACATGGCCAGGTGGACACCGGTGGACAGCAGCGGGTCCAAGAAGCACGCGGCGTCCCCTGCGGCGAACCACCCCGGGCCGCAAAACGCCTCGCTGACGTAGGAATAGTCGCTCTCGGTCCTGAGTCTGCTGGTCTGTTCGGCTTGGGCGAGCAGGCCGGACAGGAGTGGGCATCGGCCGATGGCCTCGTCGTAGACGGCCTGGAGTGAGCCCTTACGTGCCTGCCTGGACCGGGCGAAGGAGCGTTTGTCGGTGACCAGGCCGACGCTGAGCGTGCCGTCGTGCAGCGGGATGGCCCAGAGCCAGCCGTGGTCGGGGAGGGAGAACACCCCGATCGCACCGCTGGGGGCGGCGGCAAGGGGCGCCGCGCCGCGCCAGTAGCCCCACACGGCAACGTTGCGGAAGACGTCGTGGACGCGCCGGATCTGCAACTGCCGGGCGGCCAGGACCCCGGCGCGGCCGGACGCGTCGACCATGTGACGGAACGTGATGCTGTTGGCGGTGCCGTTCTGGGTCCAGGACACTTCTGCGGCGCGGGGCGCACCTCTTCCTTCAGCGGACTCAGCGGAGTCGGCTGAGAAGGCGGAGTCGGCGAAAGTGACCCGGCCCGCGCGTGCCTCTTCGCGTACGTCCGCTCCTCGGCTCCGTGCATGGTTGAGGAGTAGCTGGTCGAACTGCGAGCGGATCACCTGGAAGCTGTAGGCGGCGGGCCTGCCGGGCTCGTCGAATCCCAGCGACCATTCCTGTCCTCCCCAGCCGTAGAAGGCGCCCGCCTTGCGGACGAAGCCCTGCCGTTCGACCACCTCGCGTGCGCCCAGGACATCCAGGACGGGCAGCAGCGAAGGCAGCAGTGACTCACCGATGTGATAGCGCGGGAACCGTTCTCGCTCCAGGACGATCACCTCGTGTCCCTGCCGGGCGAGCAGGGCCGCGGCGGTCGCACCCGCCGGCCCACCGCCGACCACCAGGACCTCGGTCTGCTCGTGCACGGTGTGCTCCTCCACCAGTTCAACGGTCTTGCACACGGTTCCTACAGACCGATCCGGCACCGTCTGAGACAGTTCCCTCACTATGAGCAGTCAACCTCACAGCGGGCGGGCAGCAACAGACGCCCATGCGTCACGATGCGCTCTCCGTACGGGCTGCGCGTCGGCCCCGCTCACCGTAGGAATCGAAGAGGAACTCCTTCTGATCGATCCGGTCACGCGGGAACTCAGCCCGCGGGGCTCGGAGTTGGTGCGCGAAACCGTCGGCCAACTCGGTGACCGGACAGGCGCCGAGCTGACCCGCTACCAAGTCGAACTCCGCACCGGGCCCCACATCTGTCTGCGAGAAGCCGACGAACAGATCCGTGACGCCAGAAGAACTCTCGCGGACAGCGCCGACCGTCTGGGGCTGCGCATCGCCTCGACCGGCACGCCGGTGCAGGCCCCTACTGGACCGGTCCTGTTCACGCCAGGTGCCCGCTACGCGCAGAGCGTGGCCCACTACCGCGCCCTGGACGACGAGCAGGTCGTATGCGCCTGCCACATCCACGTAGGCATGCCCGATCCCCGTGCTGCCGTCCAGGTCAGCAACCACTTGCGGCCCTGGCTCCCGGTGCTGACCGCGCTGACGGCCAACTCCCCCTTCTGGACGGGCCGTGACACCGGATACGCCAGCTGGCGCACCACCAGCTGGGGACGCTGGCCGGTGGCAGGGCCGCCGCCCTACCTCGAGTCAGCCGCCCACCTCGACGAGCTCGTACAGACCCTCATCCGCGCCGAAGCGCTCATCGACCGTGCCGGCCTCTACTGGGACATCCGGCCCTCCCACCACCTCCCGACCCTGGAAGTACGCGTCGCAGACGCGGCCCTGACCCCCGACGACAGCATCCTGCTCGCCGCCGTCGTCCGGGCTCTCGCCGCGACCGCTCTGACCGCCATCCAGGCGGGCGAACCGGCTCCACGACCGGTACCGGAGCTGCTGCGCGCCGCCTGCTGGCGCGCGGCGCGCGACGGCCTGTCCGGCAGGGGGATCGATCTGTCCACCGGGCGCCTCGTGGCACAGCGGACGCTGGCCGAGCGTCTGTTGCGGTACGTCGCGCCGGCTCTGGAGCGGCACGGCGACCTCGGCCTCGTGCGTAGCCATTGGCGGCGTCTACGCACTGTGGGAACCGGAGCGGACCGGCAACGCGCCGCCTATCAGCGCCGTTCCAGCACGAACGACCTCATCGACTACATCATCGCGGTGACGTGCCCGCCGTGAACGCCAGGCGCGACGTCGCACAGACCCGTGCGCATGCCCTCGGGTGAACCATGAATCATGAATCATGAACCACGGCCATGGCCACGTCGCGTCGCGTCACGTCGTTCAGGAGACGAGTCGACGGTAGATCTGCCGTGAACCGCCTTCCGGCCCTGGTTCCGCCGCCTCAGCGGGAGTGAAGCCCAGCGACTCGTAGAAGACGCGGGCCCCGCTGGAAACAGCGCCTGGATGGTCGGCTCCGAAGGTCACCACTTCGATGGTGCCCGGCCCCCGCACGAACCTGCGCGACGCCTCGTCCATCAGCGCGCGACCGACGCCGCCGCCGCGTCCCTCTTCCGAAACCACCAGCCAATGGACGTGAAAGACAGGCGCCTTCGCGCCGAACAGCAACCCGCCGACGATGCCCGGTCCTGCGGAGACGGCGACGAGCGCCGTCGACCGGCGAATGTGATCTTCAACGGCCTCATGGAAGCCAGGCTCCTCGACCATCGGGCCGAACCAGTGCTCGACCTGGGCAGCCAGGTCCAGAAAGCTCGGGAAGTCACGCTCCTGCGCGGGTCTGACGATCACCCACGCAGTCTGACAGACGAGGCAGCACCTGGTGACGTACTCGCATCGGATGTAGATTCGATTGCTCACACGCCTCACATCATGCCGCTGTGCCAACGGGGGTTGGGCTCACGATGACGCACCGTACGAGCTCGCTGGGCCGCTATGAAGTACGGCTGCTGCTGTGGCTCCACGAGCAGTGCGGTCGACAGATCCATGTGCCGGTGCCGACCGGCGAGTTCGGGGTGCAGCAGAACAAGCCCGCACTGGGGGTCGCCGCGCTCATCGAGGCGCTTCAGGAGCGTGGGCTCGTACGGATCCAGGAGGACGGGGAGCGGCCGCCGCCGGACGCGGAGCTCACCACCGCCGGGCTCGCGCAGGCGGATCAACTGGTCGCGGAACTGGGGAACCCGGACGCGATCAAGCGGTACACCGAGAATGCCCTGATCGCGTGGGCGTACGAGGAGAACCGTTCCGGGCGCCACCCGCGCCTCAAGGAGTTCTTCATCGCCGAACACGCCTCGTTCCACGGCCGGGTGCTCGGTCAGGGCGTCGTCGAGGGCAGCGCACGCTATCTGCAGAGGGTCGGGCTGCTCACGCTCGTCGGGGAGGCGATCGAGGCCCGGGCCGGGCTGACCGAGCGCGGACGGCACTGCGCGACCGAGGGCGGCAGCGACGTATCGACGTACGTGGCGCGCGAACCGGCCCCGGGCACCATCACCTTCGGTCCGGTCACGGGCAACGTCAACGTCCTGTACGGAACGATCGAGACGTTCAACCAACAGACCGGCCTCAATCTGGATCCCGAGCAGATCGACCAACTCATGCGCGTCGACCGGGACTTGCGCAGCGACGAGGAGCCCGCGCGGCCGAGTCCGCAGACGCGCACCCTCGCGACCCGCATCCGTGACCAGCTGGCGTCGGCTCCCAACTCCGCTGCGGCACAAGCCCTGTTACAGACCATCGGACCGACCCTGACAAGACTGCTCGGCGGCTGAGAGCCACGGAGTGGAGAGGACGAGCGTGAGCAGACTGTACGGGCGGGGCGTCCTCCTCGACGATCTGGTGCCGCGCCTGGTGGGATGCCGCCGCGAACAGGAGCACGAGGACGTCGACCAGGTGCACCGGGACGATCCGCCCGCGCTGCTCCTGACCGGGCCGCACGGCAGTGGCCGCACCGCGGTCCTCGACACGCTGTACCGCTCGTACCGCACCCGCGTCCCCGTGGCCGAGGTGGACTGCGCGCGGGCGCGCGAATCCGCCTCCGGCGAGGCCCTCGTCGCCAACACCTCGCCGGGCGCCGACTTCCTGATCGACGCCGCCCGTGGGCTCTGCGCCCCGGTCGCCGGTGAGCGGAAGCGGCTGCGGCTGCCGCGGCTGTGGACCGGGCTCGTGGCCGTCGTCGCCTGGCGGTTCGGCGACGCGAAGGAGCAGGAGGCCGCCCAGGACCGGGTGCGACGGCTGCTCGTCGGGGGCGGTCTGGCCGCCGAGGGCTCCACCCCCGTGGCCAACTGGGTACGGGACGTCAACGCCGACCTGCCGAACGTCCTCGACCGGGAGGAGCTCCAGCCGGTCGTGGACGCCTCGGTGCAGCTGTTCACCGAGCGGTATCTGACGAAGAAGGAGGCGGACGGCGTGCTGTCCTTCTACAGGGGACGGCCCGGGGTCCGCCAGGGGGAAGCGCCCCTGTTCGCGCTCTCCCGCGCCTTCCACCAGGGCGACGACCTACGGGGGGTGGCCGAGGCCACCCTCGCCGCGGCGCTCCTTGAGGACCTGCGGGCTCGCTACGACACCCGTTGGATGCGCTTCAACCGGCCGCCCCGTCCGCTGCTCCTGCTCGACAACGCGCAGTCCGCGCCGGGCGCCCTCCTCCTGAACCAACTCCTCACCCACCGGGCGAAGGGCGCCCGCGACCCACTGGTCGTGGTGGCCGCCGCGCGCGGCAGCGCCCGCCATCGCTCGCGGCCCGATGCGACGGAACTCACCCTGGAGCAGGTCACGGGCGGGGCGGCCGACTGGCGGCGACCGGAGACGGGGACCCCGTCGGCCGGGCTCATCACCGTCGAACTGCCGCCGCTCGGGCGTGACGACATCGTGGCCATGCTGAGTGACGCCGCCCCTTCGCTGCGGGGTGAACTGCCGCGCGTGGTGCGCCGGTTCACCCAGGGGTCACCTCTGGGGTGCGGGCTCCTGACCGAGGCGGTGCGGGCCCAGCCGAGCAGCGCGGCCACGCCGGGGCTCGATGTGGGCGCGCTGCGGCTGAACGGGCAGTCGGTGACCCGGCAGATCGCGGCGCGACTCGTGCCCGACCCGGAGCTGCGCCGCAATCTGACCCTGTTCTCCCTTGCCCACGACAACGCCGCGGCGCGCGCCCTGGCCACCACGTACCTGTCCGCCGACCCGGATCGCATGGCCGTGGAGACCGCCCGGGCCCATCTGCGCGCCGAGTACGGCGCACAGGCGCCGCGGCCCTTCGTCACCGACCCGTTCCTGCGGGCCGTCCTCGTACTCGAACTGCGCCGCCAGCGCGCGCAGTCCACGCCGTCGGTCCCGACCTGGTACGGCCTCCACCAGCTGCTCCACGACTACCACGAGAGCGCCGGGCAGCCCGTCGACGCCCTGCACCACGCGCTCGCGGGCGGCAATGCCGGGCACGTGGTGACGCGTCTCTACGAGCGGTTCGCCTCGACGGACACCGCGGAGCACTGGCTGCACGGTCTGTGGCACGTGGCGTCGGCGCCGCATCCGCCGCCCCGTGCCACCTGGGCGGCGGATTGCCGGGACAAGGCGAGCGGGAAGAGCGGCACGGAGCCGGCGGAGGACGACGTGCTGCGCTCCATACGCCGTCTGCTGCACGCGGTGTGGATGGCCGCCGATCCGCTGACCGCGCCGGACGAGAAGCTGTGCGACCGGATCCGGTTCGACCTCGAACTCCTGTCGGGCCGGCATGCCACGGGCGCGGGCACGCTCTTCGACGCCGCCCAGGAGTGGCACGACGCCCTGCGCGAACTACGCACCCCGTCCTCTGCCTTACCGGCGCCCGGCCCCGAAGGGAGTCAAGGTGAGCTTCACTGACATTTTCATCCGTCCCTTCGTCAGGGGGCGCGAGCTCAGGCGCGGGGAGAGGATCCTCGGCCGGTGGGCCGCGGGGTTCGTGGCCCTCGTCCTGCTGGGGGCCACGGCAGCGGTTGTCGTGCCGATCCTCACCAGGAGTGACTGCCAGGACGGGCTCGTGGAGAAGCAGGGTGAGTGCGTCGGCCTCGTGGACGCGACGGCGCGGGTACCGGTCTTCAAACCGGGCGATGACGGGCCCAACAAGGAGTTCGCGCGACTGGTCACGCGCATCGCCAAGGAGAACGAGCGGGTGCGGGACGTCTGGGAGAACCCCGAGGGTGACGCCGACAAGAGGCCGTACGTGAAGGTCGCCCTGCTGCTTCCGTTCAACACCTCCGAGTCCGGGGCGATGACCGCCCCGCTGGTCGAGCGCAGCCTGGCGGGCGCCTATGCCGCGCAGCGCGACGCCAACAGCTCCAGCAGCGGCGTCAATTTCCAGATGCTGCTCGGTAACATCGGCACCGACCTGGACCTGTGGCAGCCCGCCGTGGACGCGGTGGCGAAGCTCAGCGGCGGCGGGAAGCAGACGGAGGACGACTCCCCGCTCGTGGGCGTGATGGGGCTGCCCAACAGCGAGCCGGACACCCAGGCCGCGGCGAGCGCCCTGGCCTCCAAGAACATCCCGGCGGTCAGCGGTGTCCTCAGCTCCCCCACCATCGAGGCCAGGACCCTGTTCAAGACGGCTCCCAACAACCGCAACTCCGTGATGGCCCTTGCCCGTTATCTCCATGACGAGCCGGGCAACGGCAAGGGCTTCCTCGTCTGGGACTCGCGCGCCAAGGACGACTACGTCACCAACACCAAGGCGGAGCTCCTCAAGACCTTCGGCACGAAGTACGAACTCACGATCAGGGACAAGTCGTACGTCGGCACCATGGGCCCTTACGAGGGAGCACCCGCCGCCATGGCGCCCGCCGCCTCGAGCCTGTGCGAGTCGGGCGCGGACACGGTGTTCGTGGCGGGACGGGACTGGGACCTGCCCGAGCTGGTGGAGGCCATCGCCAAGGACGGCGACTGCCAGGCCCGCAAGGACAAGGACAAGAGGCCCATCCGGATCCTCCGTGTCTCCACCGGGCTCACCTCACGGCTCACCGGCGAGCACATGCGCAAGTCGATGACGGAGGCCAACGTCGTCACGCTCAACGCGGCGCCCACGGACAACCCTTCGTGGAGCCTGGGCCAAGGCGCTCCCGGACAGTTCCAGACGTTCGTCACCGCCATCGCCAAGTACGCGGACATCAAGGGCGCCGACCTCGACGACGGCTACGCGATCATGCACCACGACGCCTTCCGGGTCCTGATCAAAGCCGTCACCCAGTTCACGGATGACGAGGACAACAAGGGCCAGCTGCCCTCCAAGTACGACGTCAACAGCAACATCAGCAACATGAAGGTGGGGACCGGCGGCGACTGCGGGGACTGCGTGCGCGGCGCCAGCGGCGAGTTCGGGTACACCTCGGGGAACGGCAACTGGCCCGTCTGCAAGCCCGTTCCGGTCATCGAGTACCCGCGGCCGAAGGACTACAGCCCGCCGAAGGCGTTCCGGACCAGTCCAGGCAGGGGCGGCTCCTGTCCGGGGTGAGGCACTGGGGCAACGGCTTGGCCGGGTGGGCGCGGGCAGGTACGGACCGGCCTGCGATGATGACGGCGTGCCAGAACCAGGAACCACTGCCGTCGTCGTCGTCCTGCCCGATGCCGCCCCGCTCCTCGATGCGGCGAGGCGCATCGACCCGGCTCTGGTGCGTCGCGGGCTGCCTGCGCACGTCTCGCTCCTCTACCCGTTCGTGCCGGTATCGGCGCTGACGGACCAGGACGAGAAGGGGGTACGTTCCCTGGCCGCGGGTTTCCCGGCAGCCGATCTGGTCGTGGAGGAGGTCGTGACGGCGCCCGGCTTCGTCGCCGTCACCGTTCCGGGGCTCCAACCGCTCGTCGACGCGTTCCGCGCCCAGTGGCCCGCGCTGCGCCCGTACGAGGGCCGCTTCGGGGCGCGGCCCGCCGCCCATGTCACGGTCGCCATGGGGGCGGACGACCCGACGGTCGCCGACCGTGTCCGTACGGCGATCGGCAGCCTGCTGCCGCTGCACACCCGTGCGGCGGCGGTCCAGTTGGTGACGCTGACGGAGGAAGGCTGGCAGTCGCGGCTCACCGTGCCGCTCGGTGTCCCGGACGGGTCGTAGGCACCGCCCGCCAGTCCCCCGTCCTCTTGGGCGATCCCCGATCAGCGGCGGCCAGCGGCCAGGATGACGAGGAACTGGCCACCGCCCGCCTCGACGCCGGCGGTCACCGGGACTCCCGGCAGCAGTCGGGAGAAGCGGTCCACCAACCAGTCCGCCGCCTCTTGGGCGTCCTTCCTGGTCGGACAACGGCCCACCATCTCGCGGCCCCCCTTGCGCTCCAGCCTGTCGGCGACGGCGATCAGCGGCGCGGGTTCGACCACGTACAGGCGCTGTGGCCAGGCGATGACCACCTTGACCGCACCCTTGCGGCTGTTGCACCCGCGGTGCGCGAGTCGCTCGGCGACCTTGGCCTTCCGGTCGGCGGTCCGGCTGTCGACGCTGGGCCCCCTCGGGTCGTTCACCGACTCGTCGGGGTCGACCGGCTCGTCACACACCCAGCACCGCCAGCCGTCGCGCTCGGCCACATCATCAAGAAGACTCATCCAGGCAAACTAGCCTGCCCGGTCGGCGGTCGGCGACGCGCAGGAGCGAAGAGGGGGCGGGATGAGCGAGCACGGTCGGCGGCGGAGTCACCGTACGGTGGACCGGGTCGCGTGGATCCTGGAGGCCGCCGCGCGGGCGCCCGGCGGGGTGAGCGTGGCCGAGCTGGCCCGGACGCTCGACGCACCGGCGAGTTCGGTGCAGGATCTGGTCAACGGCCTTGTCGCGACCGGCTTCCTGCTGGAGCAGCACCAGCGCTTCCGGCTCGGGCCCGCCCCGCACGTCCTCAACCTCATCGCCGGCCGGGTCGTCCCGCGGATCAGTCAGGCCGAGCTCGACGAACTGAGTCGCGTCGCGGGTACCCCGGTGCTGCTCACGGTGCGGGTCGGGCTCGATGCCGTGTACGTCGCGCGCGGCGGCGACGACCACATCCCCCGCCTCGTACCGCTGGCCGACGAGCACGTCGCCAGGCCGCTGCTGCGTACTGCCGCGGGCCGTCTGCTGCTTGCCTTCACCGACGAGGCGGAGCGTCGAGGACTGCTCGACGAACTCGCCCGCCACGACCCCGAGGGAGCCGCCGAGTTCCACCGCGTCCTGCCGGCGATCCGCGCGTCGCGGATCAGCCGCAGCGAGGGGCTCGCCGTGCCCGAGGTCAGTGCGCTGGCCATCCCCGTCACCGACGGCGGCGTCGTCACGGGGGCCCTCGCTTTGATGCACCGGCGCCGCGGCCGCTCGGAGCGGCCGCGCCTGGACCGGGCGGCGGCCCGGCTGCTCGCGCACATCCAGGAGAAGCGGACCTGACGCACGCATCGATTCACGGATATCCGTGAATCCGGGCGTTCGTGCCGTGCTCGGAACGAGCATCCCGGCATGACTTCGCACACGCCGACCGCGACCAAGCCGACACCGACGCCGATGCCCATGCCGCCCACCGGCGAGATCGTCTCCCGGCTCCTTCACACCCTCGGCGACCCCGATCCGGCCCGGGGTGCCGAAGACATCACCGTGGTCGGAGCCGATCCCCTGGTGCCCTCGGTACACCGCCTCGCCGATGCCATGTCCGCCGCGATCGGGGTCTTCGGGCGCCAGACGGCAGCGGTCGGCGAACAGCGCGGCCACCCGCGCCAGAGGGTTCGGGTGCGGGCCGGGGCCGCGATCGACCAGCTCATGGCGACGCACCACACGACGCTCTCGGGGCGTCCGCTCGGCGCTCTGCTCGACGATCCGACGCTGCTCGGGAACAACGACTTCTACCGGGCGCGCGACGGCCGTTGGATCTTCATCATCACCACCTATCCGCATCTGCGGGACGCGGTCCACTCCGTGCTGAGGTGCGGCCTCGACGCGGTGGGGATCGCACGGGCCGCGGCCGACTGGGACGCCTTCACCCTGGAGGAGGCCATCTGCGCGCGAGGTGGCGTCGCCTGCGTGGTGCGCAGCCGGGACGAGTGGCTCGCGCACCCCGCCGGGCGGCACGTCGCGGGGCGTCCGGTCGTCGAGATCGAACGTGTCGGTGACGGGCCCCTGCGGCCGTTGGCGCCGATCAGTGCGGCCGACGAGGCGTTCGCGGGCATCCGGGTGCTCGACCTGACGCATGTCATCGCCGGTCCCGTCGCGGCGCGGCTCCTCGCCCAGTTCGGCGCCGACGTGCTGCACCTGACGCGTCCCGACCGCCCCGACCCGATCCCGATGATCGCGATGACCGGCGGCGGCAAGCGCAACGCCTACTGCGACCTGCGTGACGACCACGACCGCGCGGCCTTCTATGCCGCGCTCCAGGACGCGGACGTCTTCGCGCACGCCTACCGCGGACTGGCCCGGCACGGGGCAGGCACCGAGGAACTCGTACGGCGCCGCCCCGGACTGATCACCCTCGAGTACCACGCCTGGGGCGCCGAAGGCCCCTGGGGCGAACGCGGCGGGTTCGACCAACTGGCCTGCTCAGCAACCGGGTTCGCCGTCGAGGAGTGGACCGACCGGCCCTCGCTGCCGCCGACGTACCTGGTCAACGACTACCTCGCCGCCTACCTCGGGGCCGCCGCCGTCGCCACGGCCCTGCGCCGACGTGCCGCCGAAGGCGGCTCCTGGCGGATCCGCGTGACCCTGGCCGGGGTGTGCCACTGGGTGCGGGACCTCGGCCTTCTCGCGCGGGAGGACGTACGCGACCTGCCCCGCCCCGGGCGCCCCGCGTTCGCCGAACTGACCACCACCGGAACCGACTTCGGGCCGCTCACCGAACCGGCGACGCCGTTCGCCTACAGCGGGCGCGCGGTCCCCCAGCCCGGAAGGCGGTCGCCGCTCGGGTCCGCGGCGCTCCAGTGGGGCTGAGCGCGCCCGCGTCCCTTCGGGGCGCGATCCCCTCCCCCTCGATGCCCCAGGAGGCACCAGAAGATGTCCCAGAAGCCGAGCGGTCCGACCGGCCACGGACTCCTCTCCGGAGTCCGCGTCATCGAACTCGCCAGCGTGATCATGGTCCCGTACGCCGCTCAGCAACTCGGCGACCTGGGCGCGGACGTGATCAAGGTCGAGCCGCCCACCGGCGACATGACACGCCACTACCCGCCGCAACGCCACCCCGGCATGGGCGGCCCCGCGCTCAACCTGAACCGCAACAAGCGCAGCGCCGCCATCGACCTCAAGGCCCCGCGCGGCCGCGACGCCCTCATCGCCCTGCTCCGCACCGCCGACGTCTTCCTCACCAACCTGCGCCCGCAGGCCCTGGCGAAGCTCCGTCTCGGCTACGAAGAGGTCGCGGCCGTCAACCCCGGCCTGGTCTACGCGAGTGCCCAGGGCTTCCGCAGCGACAGCCGCTACGGCACCCGCGCCGCCTACGACGACGTCATCCAGGCGGCCAGCGGCCTGGTCTGGCTCAACCACCAGGTCTCCGGCCAACCGCACTACGTTCCCACGGTCCTTGCCGACAAGATCTGCGGCATGCAGATCGCCCAGTCGGTCCTGGCCGCGCTGCACTACCGGGAACACGGCGGCACCGGGCAGCACGTCGAAGTCCCCATGGCCGACACCATGCTCGCCTTCAACCTGGTCGAGCACCTGGGAGCGGCCGCCCTGGAGACCGACGGGGAGTTCGGCTCGGCCCGCTCGCTCAGCCCGCAGCGCCGCGCCCTGCGCACCGCCGACGGCTGGATGTGCATCATGCCGCACAGCGACCGCGACTGGCGGGACTTCACCGCCTTCGTGGACCGCCCCGACCTGGCCTCCGACCCGCGCTTCGCCACCGGACCCGAGCGGGCCCGCAACGCCGACGCGTTCTATCCGCTGCTCGCGGAGCTGACGCCGCTGCACACCAGCGCCGCATGGCAGGAGTTCTGCGACCGGGCGGGCATCGCCGCCGCCCCCGTGCTCGACCTGGAGTCCGCAGCCACCACCGCCTACGCCCAGGAGGGCGGCCTGCTGCGCGACGCCGAGCACCCCACCGAGGGCCGCTACCGGGTCATCGGCCGCCCGGTCCGCTACTCGGCCGACCCGGAGCCTGAGCCGCGGCCCTGCCCGCGCATCGGCCAGCACACCGACCAGGTGCTCCGCGACGTCGGCTTCGACCCCGCCTTGCTGCATCCCGCGAACTGACCGCGTTCTCCTCACCCATCACCCACCCCTGGAGCGGATCAACCATGTCCCCTTCGGTACTTTCCCCGACGCCTTCCCCGATCGCATTCCCCGATGTCGCCCTGCCCGAATCGGCCCGTGGGCTTCGCCACGAGGTCCGCGCCTTCCTCGAGGAGGAGCGCGCCCTCGGCACCGTCCTCGGCCGCCCCGACTCCTGGCTGGCCGGTTGGGACCCGGGCTTCAGCCGTCGCCTCGCCGAGCGCGGCTGGGTCGGCATGGCCCTGCCCGTCGAGTACGGCGGCGCGGGCCGCGGCTTCCTCGACCGCTACGTGGTGATCGAGGAACTGCTCGCGGCCGGCGCCCCGGTCAGCGCCCACTGGGTCTCCGACCGGCAGGCAGGGCCGTCCATCCTCCGGCACGGCACCGAGGAGCAGCGTCGCTTCTTCCTGCCGGGGATCGCCGCAGGGCAGTGCTTCTTCTCCATCGGCATGAGCGAGAAGGGCAGCGGCTCCGACCTGGCCTCGGTCGCCACCCGAGCCGAACGCACCGCCGACGGCTGGCGGTTGACCGGCACCAAGATGTGGACCGGCGGCGCCCACGTCAACGACTACGCCATCGTCCTGGCCCGCACCGACGATACCGACGACAAGCACGCGGGGCTCAGCCAGTTCCTCGTCGACCTGCGCGCGCCGGGCGTGCGGATCGAGCCGATCCGGCTGATGAGCGGCGAGCACCGCTTCAACGCCTGCCATTTCGAGGGCGTCGACGTTCCCGACGGCATGGTGCTCGGACGGCGGGGCGACGGCTGGCAGCAGGTCACCGGCGAGCTCGCCTTCGAACGCAGCGGCCCGGAACGCTACTTGTCCACCTTCCCCCTGCTGGTCTCCCTGCTCCGCGAACTGGAACGGGGTTCGGCCACGGCCGCACAGCTCACCGAGGTCGGCATCCTGACGGCCCGTCTGCACAGCGTCCGCCGACTGTCCCTCGCAGTGGCGGCCTCGCTGGACGCGGGCGCCTCGCCCGACATCCAGGCCGCCCTGGTCAAGGACCTCGGCACCCGTCTCGAGGGCACGCTGGTCGACACCGTCCGCGGCATCCTGCCGACCCCGGCCGATCCGCACGCCACTCCCGGCAGCCACCCCGAACTGCTCGCCTTCGCCCTGCTGCACAGCCCCGGCTACACCCTGCGCGGCGGCACCAACGAAATCCTTCGCGGCATCATCACTCGCGGTCTGGAGCAGCACTGATGGAACCCCGGACGGAAACCCAGACGAACACCCACACGATCGACACCGGCGCCCCCGTCATCTCCGCCGACGCCTACGACACCGCCGCCTTCCACGCCGCGGACGCCATCGCCGTCGTCACCAACACCACCGCTCCCGACGCCGTGGCCCTTCCCTCCGAGGACGCCTCCACCGCCGAACTCCTCACCGCCGTCCAGGAGGCAGGGCACCGCGCCGTCCCCGCCCCGTTCGCCGAGACGGCCCTGGTCGCCCGCCCCCTTCTGCGCCGCGCCGGACTCCCCGTCCCCGAAGGGCCGCTCAGCTACGCGATCGCCCCCGACCTGACGATCCGCTACGCGCGTCCCGCCGCCTCAGCCGTCGGCTCGGCCGGTTGCCTGGGCGAGGACGACTCCCTGCTGGTCACCGGTGCCCTGCACCGCGTTCCCTGGGCCCGCGCCGTCACCGAGGTGGTCGTCCTGGCCACCGCCCCCTCGGGCCCCGTCCTGTTCACCCTGCCTCCCGGCCGGGCCGTCCTCACCCCCGGGGGCAACCTCGCCGGGGAACCCCGCGACGACCTGCACCTGGCTGCCGTGGAGATCCCGGCGTCGCAGGTCCGCCGGATCACCCCCGAAGTACTCGAAGAGGCCGGGCTCCGCGCGGCCCTGGCCCGCTCCGCCCTGATCGCCGGTGCCGCCGAACGCTGCGTCGACCTGACGGTCGCCCACACCGGCGCGCGCACCCAGTTCGGCCGTCCGCTCAGCCGCTTCCAGGCCGTCAAGCAGGAAGAGGCGCGGCTGATCGAGGAGGCGGCCCTGGTCCGCGCCGCCGTCGGGGCCGCCGCCGCCCCACTGGACACCGGCGGTCCCGTCGCACACGGCGCCGTCGCCGCGGCCAAGACCCAGGCGTCCGCGTCGGCCGCCGAGATCGCCCGCATCGCCCACCAACTGCACGGCGCCATCGGCATCACCCGGCTCAACCCGCTCCACCTCGCCACCACCCGCCTGTGGTCCTGGCGCGACGAGGACGGCGACGAGACCTACTGGGCCCGCCGCCTGGCCCGCTCCCTCACCGCCACCACGCTCTGGCCGTCCCTCGCCGCCACGCCCTGACCGCAGGCTCGCCGACCGCCGCACCGGGCCCCGACTCGCCGGTGCCACCTGGCGATATCCTCGCTAGCCCCGTCCTTCCCGTCCCGTCGGCCCGCCAGGAGAGTGCACGTACATGGAGTTCCAGCTCCTCGGAGCCGTGGCGATCAACGGCGGGGCGGGGCCCGTGCCGCTCGGGCCCGCCAAGCGGCGGAGTCTGCTGGCCATGCTGTTGCTGCGGGCCCCGGCCGCCGTCTCCGTCGACACGCTCGCCGAGGCACTGTGGGAGGACGAGCCGCCGCGGCACGCGCGCACCGTCATCCAGGGGCACGTCTCACGGCTGCGCGCACTGATCTCCGAGGCGGGTCTGGACGCGTACGGGGTCGAACTGACCACGCACGGGCGGGCGTACGCGCTGCGACTGCCCGAGACGCTCCTCGACGCGCGACGTTTCGAGGACCTGGTCGCACTGGCCCGGCGGCAGCACGAGCCGGCCGACGCGGCGCTGATGCTGCGCGAGGCGCTGGCCCTGTGGCAGGGCCCCGCGCTCGGCGGGATCAACGGCACGGCCCCGCTGCTCGCCGCCGCGAACGCGCTGGAGGAGGGCCGACTCGCCACGGTCGAACAACTGGCGGCCACCTACGCCGTACTCGGCGAGCACCACCGGGCGGTGGCGCTGCTCGGCCAGGAGGCCGCGGCGCACCCGCTGCGCGAGCCGCTGATCGCCGCGCTGATCCGGGCGCTGAACCGCACGGGCCGTCAGTCCGACGCCCTGGAGCAGTACCACCGCACCCGCGAAGAGCTCGCCGACGCGATGGGCGTCGACCCGGGGCCCGTGCTGCGGGAGGCGTACGAGGAGGTCCTCGAGGGGACGGCCGGGGCAGGGCGGGAAGAGGGGCTCGCGGCGCATCATCCGGCACCCGGGCGGACGCCCGTGCGGGCCGCCGAGGCCGCTCCCGACCTGTTGCCGCGCCCGCCCCGCGGATTCCACGGCCGCGCCGCCGAACTCGCCGCGCTGACCACCGCCACCGGCGCCGAGGCCCCCATCGCCCTGGTCGCAGGACCCGCCGGGGTCGGCAAGACCTCGCTGGCCGTGCAGTGGGCGCACGCGCACGCCGACGCCTACCCCGACGGCCGGCTCTTCGCCGATCTGCGCGGACACAGCGGCACCGATCCCGCCCGACCGGCCGATGTCCTCGGGGATTTCCTGCTCGCCCTCGGCGTGCGGGCCCAGGCCGTGCCCGACTCGCCCGACGCCGCGGCGGCACTGTTCCGGTCCCTGGTCAAGGAGCGGCGGCTGCTCGTCGTCCTCGACAACGCCAAGGACTCCGCCCAGGTCCGTCCTCTCCTGCCCGGCGGCCCGGACTGCGCCACTGTCGTCACCAGCCGGACCCGGCTCGACGCCGTCATCGCCTCGGACTGCGCGACGCCGGTCCCCATCGAGGTGCTCGGCGAGGACGACGCGTCCCTGCTGCTCGCGGAGGCCCTCGGCCCCGACGCCTCCGACGAGCGGGCCGTTCGCGAGGTGGCCCGGCTGTGCGACGGCCTGCCGCTCGCCCTGCGCATCGCCGCCGCCCGGCTCAAGGGCCGTCGGCACTGGACGGTCGGCGACCTGGCCGTCGAACTCGCCGACGAGCGCAGCAGGTTGGCGCTCCTTTCCGCGGAGGACACCGGGGTGGAGACCGCCCTGCGCGCCTCCGTCGCCTGCCTCGACGCCGCCGACGCCGCGCTGCTCGGCGCCCTCGGGCACTCCTTCACCCGGCAGAGCGACGCCTACGCCGCCGCGGCCGCCGCGGGGATCGGGCTCGCCGAGGCCCGCGCGGGGCTCGACCGGCTCGCCTCGGCGCACCTGGTCCAGGAGGCGGGACCGGACCGCTACAGCCTGCACGACCTCGTACGGCTCTACGCGCGCGGACTGCCCCGCGCGGAAGCGGCCGACGCGGTCACCCGGCGCGTGGTCGACCACTGGCTGCGCGCCCAGCACGCCGCCGTGGACGTGTTCGACCCCACAGGTTCGCGGACCGTGCCCCTGCCCGAAGGACTCGCACCGGGGCCTCCCGTGCCGCGGTTCGCCGACGGCGACGCCGTGTTCGGCTGGTTCCTCAAGGAGCAGGAGTCACTGATGGCCGCCGTCTCGGCGGCCGCCCGGCTCGGCGACGAGGACCGCACCTGGCGGCTCGCCGCCCTGCTGTGGCCGCTCGTCCACGGGCGGCCGCACCCCGGCTGGCAGCAGCCGCTGCACACGGCCCTCGCCGCCGCCGAGCGGATCGACAGCACCGAGGGCATCGGCTGGCTGCGGGCCGTCACCGGCATGCTGTTCGTGGAGACCGGGCAGTTCGCGCGCGCCGAGACCCTGCTGGCCGGTGCGGTGGCTCCGCTGCGCAGCTTCGCCCCCGAGGTCTCCTGCCAGGTCCTCGTCCTGCTCGCCATCGCCCGCCACCGGCACGGCGACCCGGTCGGCGTGCTCGACGCACTGGCCGACGCCGCGCGCGACGCCCGGACGGCCGACCATCCGATCGCCGTCACCCTGGAGCACTACCACGCCGCCCATGTCGCCCTGGCCCAGGGAGACTTCGCGGCGGCGGCCGAGCAGACGGCCCGTTGCGTCGACGCCGTCCCCGAGAACGAGATCGTCGGCTGGCGCCCGCTCATCTGGGAGTCGTACGGCATCGCGCTGCACGACAGCGGACTGCACCAGGAGGCCCGCGAGGCGTTGCTCGCCGCTGTCGCCGCCAACGAGGAGGAGGACCTCCCCGCGCGCACGGTACGGGCCCTGACCCGGCTCGGGGAGGTCGCCGCCGTGCTCGACGAGCCGCACTCGGAAGCCGCGTACCTGGCCAAAGCGGAACAGGTCGAGAAGACCCTCGCGCAACCCCTTTGACCTGCGACGACATCGCGTTAGTCAGGTGTTAGCGGAACGGCAGCGCGACGCGGCAGGCTGAGGACGTACACCACGGCCACCACCATCGGGGGAACACCACCATGCGTACCGCCCTGCGCAAGAAGTCCACACTCGCCGTCGCCGCCTTCGCGGCTCTCGCCCTCTCGCTGACCGCCTGCAACGACGGCGACGGCACGCAGGACAGCGGCGCCGCCGACTCCACCAACCCGGCCACCTCCTCGAAGGCGCCGGGCGACTCGGCGGAGCCGAGCGGCAGGCCCGCGGCCGACGACGACAAGAACGACACCGGCTCCGCCGACTCCGGCGGCGCCTCCCAGCAGGACGGCACCAGCACCGGCGCCGACGGCGAGGGCGTCAACACCGGAGGCGGCGAGGGCACGTACACCGGCACGCTCACCTACCTCGCCGACCACAAGATGATGGTCGGCGACCAGGCGTTCCTCGTCGAGAACAGCACTGCCATCCTCGGCGCGGCGGCGATCTGCGGGTCCCCGGACGGCAGCGTCTCCGCCGACGGCACCGGCGCGGGCACCGTCAAGTGCACCTACGACGACCTGGTGAAGGCCGCCAGGGCGGGCACCGTCAAGGTGAAGGTCCTCAAGGACTCGGACGGCATCGCCGTGAAGGTCGCCGAGATCTACCACCCGTGACGGGCGGCCGACGCACGCGTCGTACCCAGGCCGAACGGGACGCGATGACCACCGAGACCGTCTTCGCGCTGTGCTCCGCGGCGCTGTACGCCGCGGCCGCGTTCCTCCTGTTCGTGCTGCCGGTGCTGTACGGATGGGTGTCCGGCTCGGCGAAGAGCGGATGCATCACTGCGGCGGGAGTCGCGGCGGCCGCGGCGTTCGTCGCCCGGACGGTCGAGGTGCTGTGGCGGTTCGGGCAGCGCGCCCCTGAGGCCGACCAGCGCAGCGCCCGGAGCCGCTGACCGGCTGCGTCCTCGGCTTCCTCCCCGATGGCCCGCGGACCCGACGCGCGCCGGTCTCACGCCCGCGGAGCCGTCTGCGGTCGCCAGATCCACGGCGTGGCGTCGGGCGACATTCCCACCACCGCCAGAGGGCGTCCGTGCGGGGTCAGGAGCGAGGGTGTGCCCACGGTGGCCGGGCGGTTCGGGGCGGGCAGGGGGCGCGCGTCCAGGGTCGGGCCGAACTGGACCTGTGCCCGGCCGTTGTCGTCCATGCCGAGCAGGACCGGCACGGGCCTGCCGCCCGGTTCCGCGGCCAGCCGCGCGGTGACCGGCGCGTAGCCGGTGAAGTGCGGCAGCGGGGTACCGGCCGTGGCGGCCGAGGGCGCGTCGACCACCGCGGACAGGGCCGGTGCCAGCGGTCCGCCCCCGAGGTTCCGCGGGGCCCCGAAGTGCCCGCTGCCGCGTGCGCTCTCCTGCCAGCGGACGGCCCGGGTGCCGAGCACTCCGTAGGCGACGATCCGGCCCGTGCGGTCGGTGGCCGACGCGGGCAGCGGTCCCGGGTAGCGCGGATGGGTGCTGCGTGCCCAGCCCTTGCGGCTGGTGAGGGCGTGGGTGCCGCCTTGGCTGTAGTCGCCGCAGCCCGCGTCGTCGTGGCACTCCCACCCCGGGTCGCCCCCGTACGCCGCGATGTAGCGGGCCTTTCGCGCCCTGCGGGGCCGGGTCCAACACACCGGTCCTGTCCTGGCCGCCGGTTCGGCGGTGTGCGCCGCCGTCTGCGTCGCCCTCGCCGTGTCGCTCGGGGCCCTCGAATCCGGCATGGTCACCCGCGCCCACGGCTGGGACCTGCAAAATCGCTGGATGCGGAGTCAGGCCGCGGGCGGGAGCCAGGTCCTGCCGTACGAACGGTTGCCGCTCAGCAGGATGACCGAGCCGTTCCGCCACGGCGGGCGCGCGCAGTGGCCGGCCTCCTGCATCGCCGACTACTACCGGGTGCGGCGCATCACTCAGGCTTCGGAACTGCCCCGACCAGATCGCCTCACTGGTTGACCGTGGCCGACGGCCCGTCCGCTCACTCCTTCAACTGGTAGAAGTGGATGGGCGAGTTCGGCACGAAGCCGATGCGCGGGTACACGGGCGCACCGGCGACCGTCGCGTGCAGGGTGGCGCGGGTCAGGCCGGTGGCTCGGGCGCCCTCGTGCAGGGCCTTGCGCGTGACCGCCTCGCCGTAGCCCCTGCGCTGCCACTCCGGGTCGGTGGCGACGAAGGCGACGAAGAGGCGGCCGTCCGCTTCCACCGTCGCGGCGCACGCCACCGGGACGTCGCCGCGCATCGCCAGGTAGGCGTACATCCCGCTCTTCCAGTGCGCGGATCCGACCAGGCCGTCGCGGCCCTCCTCCAAGGGGAAGCCGTAGGCACGTGATTGGAGGTCCGCGTAGGCCCGCAGGTGCTCGTCGGTGCGCACGCGTACGAACGTGAGGTCGGGGTGGACCGGATCGGGGACGGGCAGCAGGTCTCCGGCCATGCCCGTGCCGGGGAAGGCGTGCTCCAGGCCCGCCTGCTCGGCCGCCGCGGCCAGCGTGGTGCGGGCCTCGTCGTCGAGGAGGCCCTCGAAGAGCCACAGGTAGCCCGGGTGCTTCTTCGCGCGCATGATGTCCGCCGCCTGGCTCAGGCGTCGCGCGAGGAGATCGGCTCCTGCTTCCGGTTCGGTCAGAGTGAGGCAGTTGAAGAACGAGAATCGACAGTCCGCCCAGCGGACGGAGATGCCGGGCAGGTCGCGCACGTCCGCGTCCGCCTCGCGGTCGAGCACCAGGGCGCGCCAGGCCACCGTGAGCTGCTGGACAGATTCGACGGACTCCGTGAGGCCGGTCACCGTACTCCCGTGGGTCGTTGGGGTCGTTGGGGTCGTCATCAGATGATGCCTTCGAACTGCTTGTCCTCGGTGGCGGAACCGGAGCGGGGCACGTGGTAGGAATCGCGTCCGAAGCGCCGCCACAGGGCGGCGATGAGGAAGGCCACCACTACGGCGACGGGGGTGTAGTTGAAGGTCGTGGCGGTGACCGGGCTGCTCTGCGGCAGCAGGAACAGGACCGTGACCGCGGCCGCCCACACCACCGCCACCCAGCCGATCGGCTTGCTCCAGCGGCCCAAGTGCCAGGGCCCCGGGCTGAATCGGTCGCTGTGGATCAGTCGCAGCAGCACCGGGATGGCGTACGCCGAGGTGAATCCCACGACCGAGATCGCGGTCACCGCCGCGAACGCCGTGGAGGAGTACAAGGAAGGCAGCGCGAGCACGAAGGCCACGGCGACCGCGAGCCAGACCGCGTTGGCGGGGATGGCGGTGCGGCGGCTGACCTTCTTCCAGAGGCCGGATCCCGGCAGGGCGCCGTCCCTGGCGAAGGCGTAGATCATCCGGCTGGCGCTGGCGGTCACGGTGTAGCCGCACAGGAACTGGGCCACGATGATCACCAGGAGCAGCGCCTTGGCCGCCGCCATGCCGAGCGCGTCGAGCATGATCTGCGCCACGGGTACGCCGGTCGGTCCTGACAGCGTCGTGGCGTAGTCCTGGATGGCGAAGAGCAGCGTGGTCAGCAGGATGCCACCGGCGATCCAGGACACCGCCACCGAGCGGAAGACCCCGCGGGCCGCGGCGACGGAGGCGTGGTTGGTCTCCTCGCTCAGGTGGGCCGACGTGTCGTAACCGGCCAGGGCGAAGACCGGCAGCAGCATGCCGAGCAGGATCACGTACACCGGGGCGCCCCAGCCGGTGTTGTTGGTGAACTCGGAGAACACGAACCCGGCCGACTGGTGGTGGGAGGGCACGAGCGCCAGGGAGCCGATGATGACCACGGCCCCCGCCAGGTGCCACCACGCGCTGAGGGACGTGAGGATGTTCATCAGCCGGGTGCCGAAGAGGTTCAGGACCGCGTGCAGCGCGAGGACGACCGCGTAGATGGCCAGCAGGGAGCCCGAGCTCGCCGTGTAGTCGAACTGCAGGTTCAGCCACGCGGCGGTGAACGTCGCGATGCCGAAGTCCTGGGCGGCGATGCCGCCGAGCAGGCCCAGGAGGTTGAGCCAGCCCGTGTACCAGCTCCAGCGCTCGCCGCCGAGCTGGCGGGCCATGTAGTACAGGCCGCCGCTGGTCGGGTAGCGCGAGGTGATCTCCGCCAGGGCCGCGGCCAGGCACAGCACCAGCGGCCCGACGGCGAGCCAACCCCACGTGATCACCGCGGGGCCGCCCGAGTTCAGGCCGTAGCCGAACAGGAGCAGCGTCCCCGACATGATCGAGATGACCGACAGGGAGGCCGAGAAGTTGCCGAAAGCCCCCATCCGGCGGTGCAGTTGCTGGGTGTAGCCCAGCGACTGGAGGATGCGCGCGTCCTCCCCGTCGTCGTCGACCGGGCTCGGCTGCTGGCGCGATGTTCGTACCGAAGTCATGGGTTCTCCGCACAGGAAAGCTGGAATGGGGCGTGCAGGCGGGGTGGCCGCCGGGCCGCGGGCGGGACGTGGCGGCGTCCGCCGGTGGGGCCCGGGTCGGCGGTCATGCGTGTCCTCCCGTATGCCGCGGATGGGATCTCAGGCAGGCGTCGCGGTCCTCCTCGAACGCCTTCCGCCACTGGTCCTTGGGGTGCCTGGCGTCGTACTGCCACGGGGCCGGCGTGGCGAAGTCACCGATGGCGTCGAACACTTCGGTCGCCCACTGGGCGAATCCGCCCCTCGCCGACGCGTAGGCGAGGTAGTTCAGGTCCAGCTGGGAACTGGTGGCCGGATCGCACTTACGGAACCAGCCCTCGAACGCCTGCGTGACGGCCCGGGTGGTGTCCTCCCTGGTCCACAGCAGGTTCAGCATGCGGTCGGCGCCGGAGTCCCTGCGCTCCCTGTGCTCCTGCATGCGGGCGTAGAGGGGCAGCAGGAGCAGGGGCGAGTCGGGCGGCGCGAAGGAGACCGTCCAGCGGGCGAAGTCCGTCGCGACCGCCTGGCGGCCCGCCGGTCCTGGGCGGGCCTGGAGCGCCTGGGACATGCGGTGCCATGCCTCGCGGTTGAACGGATCGCGTCGGTGCGCCTCCCCCAGCAGGCCCCACGGCCCACCGGGCAGCAGGTACTCATGGGGCGGCGGAGCCACGTGGTGCTCCGGGTAGCGCCCGGTCGTGTCCGCTTCGGCCAGGGCGAGGCGGCAGATCCAGGGCACCGCGTCGTCGGGGTTCCCCTCGCCCGCCTTGCGGCACGCCTCCCGGGCGCGGGCCACCAGTCTCTCCAGGTCCTCCGCCCGCCGGTAGTCGCGCGCCCAGTCCCTGCGGTGGGCCTGGAGCACCCGTTCGGTGGCGACCCTGGCGTACATCACCCGGGCGGCGAGGCTCTCCGGTTCCTCCTTCAGCCACAGCTCCACGACGTTGGCCTGGGCGGCGACGACGCCGAGGACCTGCGTACGGGACGTCCACTGGGGCCAGTTGCCCGTCCGGGCGAGGACCTGCCGCATCTGCATCCAGTAACCCGCCTGGATGTCGTGCACCGCCGCATAGAGGTCCGCGTCCCGGCCGGCCGGGTTCGCACTCTCCATCAGCGCCCCTCCTCGGACGGCGCTGCCGGGTGGTGTGAGCACGACACCGAGCGGTGTGCACTGGCGGCCATAAGCGGAAGGACCCTCGGGACAGTCGGGACGGTGAACACGGTCGTGCGCAGGACAGCGGTGGGCCGACGAACAAGACGCGGACGGCCGCTGGCGCATGACCCGGCCGACGACTTTCGCTCTTGGCCGGTAGCGAGTGCCCGACAGGTACTTAAGTGCCTGGAGAGGCGCATGACCAGAGAATCCCGGGATTGCCAGGTTGCTCGGCCTCAGGTTTCGGCCATGCGGCGGAGGAGCGTCGCCATCTGTGACCGGACCGGCCCGCCGCAGCGCTCGGACCGTGCGGCCCCTGAGCGGGAGCGTGACTCCGGCACACGGGCGAACAGTTGAATACGAGACCATCAACTCGCTTGCACAGCAGGCGAGTTGCTCGCGGAATGGTCAATTCACCTGCGGGATAGGCGAGTTGACGTGTGCTGATGGTGCGCGAGTGACGTGCGGGTCACCGCGTGCGGGCGCGCCCGGGCGGCCGGGCGGCGGTCGCCCAGCCAGAGGATCATTAGGCCAGTTCGATGCGGTGGTCACTGGCTGTGATCACGCGATTTCGCGAGCGGAAGTGCGGGGATCCCGGGCCTCACGGAACTTTACGGTCCAACGCGGTATCTCACTATCTGTACGACCAAACCGCCCCGCGACGAGCTGTTCCGAATGGCGCGTCGTGTTCGTGTGTCGCGGTTGACCCGGGCTCGGCCGGAGCCATTGCCGTACGCGTGTCCGCGCTGCTATCCAGATATCCAGGGAGCGGTCCGCTTCACCGGCTCGTCCCACCGGTCCCGAACGGCGCGAGTCATGCCGTTGTCCCGTGGCTCCCCCTCGCGCGCTTCGCCACCAGACAGAGCGAGGAGCCACGCCATGCCGGACGAGGCGCGACGCAGCCAGGATGCGCGGGGCGAAGAAGCGCGGGACCAGGAAGCGCGGGGACGCCTCGCGGGCAAGGTCGCCTTCGTGACCGGCGCGGCCGGAGGGCTCGGGCGCAGCCACGTCCGGCGGCTCGCCGAGGAAGGCGCCGACCTGGTCGTCGTGGACATCTGCCGCCCCGTCGAGACCGTGCCCTACCCGCAGTCGACGCCCGAGGAGTTGGACGAAGTCGTCGAGGACGTGCGGGGGCTCGGCCGTCGCGTCGTGGCCCGGCAGACGGACGTGCGCGATCGGGACGCGCTCCAGGAGGCGTACGACGCCGGGCTCGACGCGTTCGGACAGATCGACGTCGTCGTCGCCAACGCCGGGATCGCGCCGCTCCTCGTGGAGGACAGGGTGCAGGCCTGGCACGACGCCATCGCCGTCAACCTCACCGGCACCTTCCACACCATCGAAGTGGCCATCCCCTCGATGGTCGCCGCCGAGCGGGGCGGCTCGATCGTGATCGTCAGCTCCACCGCGGGACTGGTCGGCATCGGCGGTGCGAGCAACGGCGGCCTCGGCTACGCCGCCTCCAAGCACGGTGTGGTCGGGCTGATGCGCGCGTACGCCAACAACCTCGCCCCGCACAGCATCAGGGTGAACTCCGTGCACCCCACCGGCGTGGCCACCCGCATGGTCACCGACCCCGCGGTCATCGAGTTCGTCGCCCAGGACCCGATCCTGTCCGAGGAGTCGCCGAACGCCCTCCCGGTGGACACCGTCGAAGCGGTCGACGTGTCCAACGCCGTCCTGTGGCTGGCCTCGGACGAGGCGCGCTACGTCACGGGGGTCACGCTGCCCGTGGACGCGGGGTTCATCAACCGCCGCTGAGACACCGAGCCGGAGGCCGAGCTCCATGACCGATCAGTACGCCGATCAGTACGCGGATCAGCACACGGATCAGTACGCGGACACGATCCTGACGGGCGGTCGCGTCAAGACGTCCTCCGGCTGGGCCGAGGCGCTCACCGTACGCGGCGGAATCATCGAAGTGGTCGGCGGCCGCGAGGCCGCGCTGCGGCGGTGCGGACCGGGCACACGGGTGATCGACCTGGACGGCGCCACCGTCCTTCCCGGCCTGCACGACGTGCACGTACACCCGATCTACGCCGGAATCCGCGAACGCCGCTGCAAGGTCCCGCAGGGATCGACGCTGGCCGACACCCTCCGCATCGTGGCCGAGCACGCGTCGCGGGCCGCTCCCGGCGCGTGGGTCCTCGGCGGGCAGTGGGACACCTTCGCCCTGGGCGCCGTCCCTGACCGCACCATGCTCGACGCCGTCGTACCCGACCGTCCGGTCCTCCTGGAGGACACCAGCGGGCACAGTTCCTGGGCGAACAGCGCCGCGCTCAGGCTCGCGGGCATCGGCCCCGGCACTCCCGATCCGCCCGGTGGCGTCTTCGAGCGGGACGCGGCGGGGAATCCGAGCGGCATCCAGCGCGAGACCGCCGCCGACCTCCTCGCGCTCTCGGCACCCAAACCGGCCGACGAGGAGGTGGAGGCCGCTCTGGAGTGGTCCCTCGGCGAGATGCTCTCCTACGGGATCACCTCGTTCACCGAGGCCGCGGTCGGGTTCACCGCCGGGCCGCGCGCCGAACTCCGCGCCTACACCGGCCTCGCCGCGCGCGGAGCGGTCAAGCAGCGCGTACGGCTCTGTCTCGTGTGGTCCCCCGTGGACCCCCTGTGCGAAGAGGTGATCGCGAACCGGAACCGGTACGCGAGCCGCCGCGTCGCGCCCGACTGCGTGAAGATCTTCCTCGACGGGGTGCCGACCGACAGCCACACGGCGGCGATGATCGAACCGTACGAGAACACGGTGGCGGGGCGGGACGACGAGGCCAGGCGGCACGGGCTGCTCGCGATCGCGCCCGCGGTCCTCGACCGGGCGGTGACGCGCTTCGACCGGATGGGCATCACCGTCAAGTTCCACGCGGCCGGGGACGCGGCGGTCAGGGCGGCGCTCGGCGCCGTCGAGGCCGCCCGCGAGGCCAACGGGCCCGGCCCGTGCATGCACAACGTAGGACACTGCACCTTCGTGGCGAAGGCCGACATCGCGCGCGCGGCGCGGATCGGCGCGACGTTCGAGGTCTCGCCCTACCTGTGGCAGCCCTCCCCCATCTGCTCCGACATCGCGGCCGCCGTCGGCCCCGCCGCGATCGAACGCGTCTGGCCGGTACGCGAGATGCTCGAAGGCCGCACGCTGGTCGTGCCGGGATCCGACTGGTGCGTCGTGCCGTCGGTGAACCCGTGGTCGGCCATCGAGACCCTCGTCACCCGGCAGCGCCCCGGCGGCGGTGCGGAGTCCTTCGGCCCGTCCCAGGCCATCACGCTGGACCAGGCCTTCGACCTGTTCACGGTCAACTCCGCACGCCAGGAGGGGATGGCGCACCGCGTCGGGCGCATCGAACCCGGCATGCTCGCCGACGTCGTCGTCGTCGACCGGAACCCCTTCGAGGTGCCGATCACTCAGGTGCACGCCACCGGGGTGAAGATGACGTTCGTGGAAGGCGAGCTGGTCTTCGACGCCGACGCCGACTCGGGAAGAGGGGCGGCCGAGCGCCCCTCCTAGGCCCTGTCGTCACACTCCCGTCGTCGCCCGAAGGGCGGCCCCGCGGCGTCTGGTGCGTGCGATCGCAAGGCGCCGGGATGTCCTCGTAGTGGGCCTACTCGGGCATTCCGGCAACGCCGCGAGCGTGCGTGCCAGACGTCGCGGGGCAGACGGGAGTGTGACGACAGGGCCTAGCGCACCGCCGACGGGCCTACCGCACGTCAGGATCCGCGCTCGTCCACGCCGCGCGCAGCGCCTTCTTGTCGACCTTGCCGACCTTGGTCGTCGGCAGGCGGTCGAGGAGGACCGTCCTGCGCGGCGTGTACAGGTCGCCCAGCTCGGCGGTGACCGCGGCGCCGACCACGTCCGGGTCGACGTCGACGCCCTCGGCCGTGGCCAGGAAGATCTGCACGGCCTCCCCGTAGTTCTCGTCCGGTACGCCGAGCGCGGCCGCGTTGCGCACGCCGGGCAGCGTGAGCAGGAAGTCCTCCAGGACCCGGGAGTAGACGTTGTCGCTGGTGCTGCCGGTGACGATGATGTCCTTGGCGCGGTCGACGAGATAGAGGTACCCCTCGGCGTCGAGGTAGCCCAGGTCGCCGGTGCGCAGCCAGCCGTCCCGCAGCGCCGCCGCCGTGCGCTCGGGGTCCTCGTAGTAGCCGAGCATCACCGTCTCGCCCCGGACGCACACCTCGCCGACCTGCCGGACGGGCAGCGCCTCCGTGCCGTCCTCGGCGCGGATCTCGATCTCGGTGTCGGCTATCGCGCGACCGCAGCTGCGCCAGAGCTCGGGCCGCCTCGCGCCCTCGGACGCGAGGTCGTCCGCGCCGAACGCGGCGATGCCGAGCGCCTCCGACTGGCCGTAGCCCTGGCTGAGCACGGGCCCGAAGACCTCGACCGCCTGCTGGAGCCTGCTCGGCGACGTGGCCGCGCCGCCCACGACGATGCGCCGCAGCGCGGGCAACGCGCCCGGCTCGCACTCCGGGTGGTCCAGGAGCGCGTACAGCATGGGCGGGACGAACATGGTGGCGGTGATCCGCTCGTCGCGCAGCGTCGTGAGGGCCGCGCCCGCCTCGAACTCGGGCAGCACGACGAGCGCGGAGCCCGTCACCAGGGCCTGGATCGAGGTGAGGTGGCCGCTGCCGTGCGTGAGCAGCGTGGAGACGAGCACGCGGTCCGTGCCCGGGTTCATGGCGGGGAAGAATCCCGTGGAGCCGGAGCCGGAGCGGGAGCCGGAGCCGGAGCGGGATTCCTTCGAGGTGTCCTGAGGCTCGTCCTCGACCTCGTCCTCGTCCTCGTCCTCGACCAGGTCCACCAGCACGTCGTAGAGCCGGTGGGTGTGCGCGGCGAGCTTGGGGCGCCCCAGGGTGCCGCCCGTGTAGAGGACGGTGACGGCCTCGTCCTTCCCCGGCGCGGGCACGCCTTCGGGGCGCGTCGTCGGGCACTCGGCGGCCACGGCGAGCAGGTCCGTGCACCGCGGCTCGCAGGGCCCGAGACCGAGGAGCGCGGGCGCGTGGACGCTGCGGCCCGCCGCGTCGGCGGCGCGGGCCGCGAAGAGCGGGTCGGTGACCACGGCACGCGCGCCCGACTGCTCGACCAGCGCGGCGAGCTCGCCCGGGCCGGGCTCGGGCGGCAGGAAGACGACGCGGCAGCCGATGAGGTGGACCGCGAGCTGCACCAGGACGGAGTCCACGCGGTTGGCCAGGAACAGCCCCACTCCGTCGCCGGGTCCGAGTCCCTGCGCGCGCAGCGCGTGCCCCAGGCCGAACAGGCGCCGCCTGGCCTCTCCCCTGGTCAGGCGGCGCGTCCCCTGGACGAGCGCCTCGGCGTCCTCGTCCTTGTTCCAGTGCTCCAGGATGTGGTCCACGTACGTACGCGGAACGGATGTCTCCGCTGCGTTAATGATCATGAACACATGCAAACATGCCGCAGGGAATGCGCGCTCTCGCAGGGGGCAACTTCGGCCATCGCCGGGCGGAGTACTATGCCCCGGTCCGGCCCGGTGAGTGCCGCTACCGCGCGAAGCGTCCCGCATCCCCAATGGCATGATCGAGCTCTCGAAGAACTCTCATCCAGCAATCGGCCAAGCACTTGATACCTATACCTACGCGGAAACATCCGCGCGCCGCCCTCTGGGCCACGGCGGGCGCTGTGGCTCTCGCGCTCCTCATCGGCCTGGAGATCACCGCGCGTCACTACGGCGGCGTGCCGGGACCGATCACCAACCAGGCGCGCGAGGTGATCTTCCCGCCCAAACCGGGACCGCTGTACGGCGGTCTCGCGCTGATGATGGTGGTGCTCACCTGGCGGCAGCGGTTCATCGCGGCCGGAGCGGCGATCGGCATCGACGCCGTCTTCGTCCTGGTGCGGTGGGCCCTCGACGCCGATGTGCCCGAGGGGCAGTTCTTCGGAAACGGCGCGTTGTGGGCGATGCTGGGCTGCGCGGCCTTCGCGATCACGCGCCGCACCGGCGAGGAACGCGTCCTGCTCCTGAAGGGCGTCGGGCTGGGGCTGCTGCTCGTGGCCGGGCGCAAGACCGGTGACACCTGGCTGCTGATCACCGCGAAGACCCGGCCGAACGTGCTCGACCCGTACGTGGCGACCGCCGACCACGCGCTGGGCAACCCGTCGTGGCTCGCGGGCCGGATCCTCGACGCCAGCGGCTCGCTCGTCCCCTACGTCATCGACCTGGTCTACGCCCAGCTCGCGGTCGCGGCGGTCGCCGTCGCCCTCTACCAGCTGCGCAACGTGGCCACCGAGCGGCGCTTCCCGCGCCACCACCTGGTGCGCACCTTCCTGGTGATCGGCCTCGTCGGACCCGCCTTCTACATGATCTTCCCGGTGGTCGGGCCGATCTTCGCGTACGGCCCCGGCACCTCGGGCACCGGTGGCGTCGAGTGGGCGGTGGCCAACGTGTGGCCGCACACGCTGCCGTCGATCGGCGTCCCGCACCCGGTCCCGTACGACGAGCTCACACCGCGCAACTGCATGCCGAGCCTGCACACGGCGTGGTCCGTCTCGATCTTCATCCACTCCCGCAAGGGCCCCAGGCTGCTGCGCTACGCGGGGACCTTCTGGCTGGTCGCCACGCTCAGCGCGACGCTGGGCTACGGCTACCACTACGGCGTGGACCTCCTCGCGGGCGTGGTCTTCGCGCTCACCGTCGAGGCGGCCCTGCGCACGTACGACCGGGGCTGGGAGCGCTCGGGGGTCCGGCTCGTGGCCTACGGCACGGTGGTCTTCGCCGCGCTCCTGCTCTCGTACCGCTATCTGCCGATGCGGATGGCCGCGCACCCGTGGCTGTTCGGCCCGCTCGTCCTCCTCGCGACGGCCTCGGTGATCTACGGCTACGTGCGGACCACCAGAGCGTGGGAGCCGGAGGCCGCGCCGCCCGCGCCCCCCGCGCTCCGCCCTGAACCGCAGCCCGAACCGGCCTGAGTCAGCGCACGGGCCGGTCGTGCCGCAGGTCGTCGAAGAGCCGGGCCGATTTCTCGACGTCCCACTTCAGCACGTTGCCCTTGGAGGTCGGGACGCCGAAGCCGGACACGGGCACACCGAGCTGTTTGCCCTTCCCGCCCGCGACGCCCTGCACCGCGCGGAACATCCCGCTGAGGTCGCGCAGGCTCATGTCCTTGTCGACGATGAGCGTGTCGAGCCCGGCCTCGGCGGCCGGGCCGATCTGCGTCGGGTCCAGGAGCGTGCCGGGCTCGGCGGCCTGCTGGGCGAGGGCCGAGAGGAACTTCTGCTGGTTCCTCGACCTGCCGAGGTCGCCCTCCTTCTCCTGGTGGCGCTGGCGTACGAAGGCGAGCGCCTGCTTGCCGTTCAGACGGTGACAGCCCTTGCGCAGGTCGGCACCCGACTTCTTGTCCTTGATGTCCCGGTCCAGACACATCCGTACGCCGCCGACGGCATCCACGATGTTCACGAACCCGGCGAAGCCGATCTCCGCGTAGTGGTCGATGCGAAGCCCGGTGTTCTTCTCGACGGTGTGCACGAGGAGTTCGGGGCCGCCGTAGGAGAACGCGGCGTTGAGCTTGTCCCGCTCGGTCCGCTTGTACTTGCCCGTCATGGTGTCCAGGCGTCCCGGCACCGCGACGTAGGAGTCGCGCGGCAGGCTGACGAGGCTGGTGCCGTGGGCGCCGGTGTGCAGCAGCATCATCGAGTCGGTGCGCCGCCCGCCGCCCCCGCCCGCGTGCAGGTCCTGCACGTCGTCGTCGGAGAGCCCGTCGCGGCTGTCGGAGCCCACGATGAGGTAGTTGGTGCCCGCGCCGGCCGGCGGACGGCCCTCGTACGCGTCGAGGTCGACGTCCCGCTGGAGTTGGGACTCGGCCCAGCCGTACGTGCCGCCGACCGCGAGGACCACCAGGCCCACGACGGCGAGCAGCGTCCGCCGCAGCCGTCTGCGCGTCTTCGACCGCCGGGCGTGGGCGCGCCGGGGCCCGTAGCGGGAGCTGGGGCGTTCGGCGAAGTCGGCGAACCGCTCACGCGTGCCGGGGCCTTCCGGGACCGGATCTGTCATGGTCGACTCCCTTGCAGGCTCCGCCGCGCCTCGTCGGGCGGCGTCTCGAGCAGATACGGGTCCGCGGTCCCCGTGCGCTTCATGCTGTGCCACTTCAGGCGGGTGCCGAGCAGCGCCGTGGCCACGGAGTGGATGACCACCAGGTACATCAACTGCCGGTAGACGAACTGCTGGAGCGGCAGCACCCACAGCACCCGCAGCCGTTCGCGGTCGAGCCGCAGCGCGTACGCGGCGGTGACCAACTGGACGGAGAGGAAGCCGAACCAGACGAGGGCGGCCTCGACCGGGTCGCGGAACACCGCGCCGAACAGGGCGAACATGTCCACGACCGGCGCGCACAGCGGCAGCACGATCTGGAACAGCGTGACGTAGAGCATGACGCGGCGCCCGAAGCGCCCCGCGGGCCCGACCTCCACGGCCGCGTGCCGGTGCTTCCACATCGCCTGGAGCGTGCCGTAGCACCAGCGGTAGCGCTGGCGCCACAACTGCCGCACGCTGACGGGCACCTCGGTCCAGGCGACCGCCGACTCCTCGTAGACGACGCGCCAGCCCGCCCGCCAGAGCGACATCGTGAGGTCGGTGTCCTCGGCCAGGGTCTCGTCACTGACGCCGCCGACGCCCATCAGCGCGTCCCTGCGGAACGCGCCGATCGCCCCCGGCACCGTCGGCATGCACTCCAGGACCTCGAACATCCGCCGGTCGAGGTTGAAGCCGAGTACGTACTCCAGGTGCTGCCACTTGCCGAGCAGGCTCTGCCGGTTGCCGACCTTGGTGTTGCCGCTGACCGCGCCGACCGCCGGGTGGGCGAGCGGCTGGACGAGCCGGGCGAGCGCCTCGGGTTCGAAGATGGTGTCCGCGTCGACCATCACCACGATGTCGTGCCTGGCGTGCGCGAGGCCGGTGTTGAGGGCGCTGGGCTTGCCGCCGTTGGGCTGCCGGATCACCGTCACGCGCGGGTCGTCGATCTGCTCGGCGATGTCCGCGGTGGCGTCGGTCGAGCCGTCGTCGATCACGATGATCTGGAAGTGCGGGTAGGTCGACGCGAGCAGCGAGTACACGGTGGCGGCGATGCCCGCCTCCTCGTTGTACGCGGGCACCAGGACCGTCACCGGGTCCCGCACCTCGCGCAGGCGTGGCGCGCCCGGTCTGAACCTGCGCAGCCTGCGCACGTGGAGCCGGGCGAACAGCGCAAACAGGAGCATGCGCACGACGCCGAGCACGCCCGCAAGGGTCAGCGTCCACACCATCACGGTGAGGAAGGCGCGCCCGAGCCGCTGCGACCAGATGAGGCCCTGCCCCTTGATCTCCTGGGCGACCGGCACCTTGTCGACGAAGGAGGGCGTGCCGAGCCCGCCGCTGATGGTCGTGAACCGCCGCACGCTGCGGTCCTCGAGCAGATCCCGCGCCTCGTGGAAGCCCAGGTCGGTCTGGCTGTGCTGGCTCACGAGACCGCGCCACGGCTTGCGGTCCTTGCGGTCGGACGCGACCACGAGGTACCCCTGCTCCGCCGCCCGCCGCGCGGCGGGCCACTGGGGGCCGCAGAGGGTGTCGGCCGCCGTGGTGTGCGGCAGCCGCAGCAGACGCGTGTTGATGCCCGCCGCGCCCGCGAACGCGCTCTGGGTGAGCGAGAGTTCGAGGTGTGCGCGCATCGGCGACGCGACGCCGAAGTCACCGCCGCTGTAGGTGTACGAGCCGATCTCGTGCCCCTCGTACAGGATCCGCCGCATCAGCTTCGGGTGCTCGGCCGCGTCCTTGCCGTAGACGAAGAAGGTCGCCTGCGCGTGGTGGGCGCGCAGCAGGTCGAGCAGGCGCGGCGTCCACACCGGGTCGAACCCGCCGTCGAAGGTGAGCGCGACGGTACGGCGCGGCATGGCCGCGGTGCTGACTCCCTTCGGGCCGAACCGCAGCAGCGGTTTCCCGTCGTCCGCCTCGCGCGGGATCGGCCGGGTGCACGGCGGTTTGGTGCGCGCGGCGTCGATCTGGTGGGTCGTCCACCCCTCGAAGAGGAGGGCGACGGCGACGACCAGGAGCACGAGCAGGAGGACGATCCAGTGTCCGCGCGGCGGGCGGCGGACGGTGGCGCCCCTGCTCACTGCTCAGAGGCTCCGGCCGGGGGCGGGGCGGATCTGCCCGAGCCGTAGGACGAGTTGTCCGCGTCCTGACCGGAACGCGCGCGTCCGCCCCTGCCCGTCGTGTTCGTGGCGTCCGTCGTGTTCGTCTTATCCGTCGTGTTCGTCGTATCCGTCGTGTTGGTCGTACTCGGCGGGTGGCTGCCGACGGGCTGCTGCAGCCCGCTGACCAGCGTGCCGACGAACGCGAGATAGCCGACGCAGGCGGAACCGACGACCAGCGCCATGCCTTGCAGCGTCCGCTTGCGCCAGCCCGACTGGTCGACGAAGACGGGGAGTTGGGGATCCTCCCGTCCGACGCGCTGCGGCTGCGCCTCGCGCGCAGGGGGTATGGGCGACGATCGCCCGTCGTGCGGTGTGCTGGCTATGTGGGGGGTGCCCTGCACTGGTGCTCCTGATCTGCGGCCGCGCACGCGCGACTCTTTGTCCGTGGGGGGTACGGACCCGGGGGCCCGCTGTGCGTGAGACGTCAGGAGCCGCGCCCCGGTGCCATGCCCCGCGCCCTCCCGGGTGGGGCCGGGAAAGCCGCGTACGCATGGGCCCTCACAGGGACCGGAGGCCGGATCGCGGCCGTCAGCCATCACGCAGCCCCCGACCCTACTCGGGCACCCGGGTGGCACGGCAACAGGCTGTCCGGGGGCGGAAGTCGGCCGAGGGCCTGCTGGAGCGGGCCTCGGCGGCGGGACGTGATATTCGCCATGCCCGACGGCCACGGGAGCGTCGACCGCGCCGGTGTGTTTGTCTGGTCGACATGAGCAGCGCTCTTCTCGTGATGGACGTCCAACGGGCCGTCGTGGACGCCGTCGGCGCCGACTCCGGATATCTGGCGCGGCTGCGCGCGGCGATCGACGGGGCACGGGCCGCGGACATTCCCGTGATCCACGTCGTCATCGGGTTCCGCCCCGGTTTCCCCGAAGTCGGCACGCGCAACAAGCCGCTCGCCGCCATCGCGCGGGCCGGGCTCTACGTCGAGGGAGCCCCGGGCACCGAGATCCACCCCGATGTCGCGCCCCGGCCCGGCGACGTGGTGGTCACCAAGCGGCGCGCGAGCGCGTTCTCGGGCAGTGACCTCGACGTGGTGCTGAGGTCACGCGGCATCGACAGCCTCGTCCTCGCGGGCATCGCCACCAGCGCCGTGGTCCTCTCCACCGTGTGCCAGGCGAACGACCTGGACCTCGGCCTCACCGTCCTCTCCGACGGCTGCCTCGACCTGGATCCGGAGGTCCACCGGGTCCTGGTCGAGCGGCTGTTCCCGCAGTGGGCGGACGTGGTGACCGTCGACGAGTGGCTCGAGAAGGCCGCGGCGCGATAGGACAGGAGCGGACATCCATGCGCGGGACTACTACGCCGTGGGCCACGACTACGTCCCGTTCGTGGAGGTCACGCCTTCCGGCGGGGGGCGGGCGGGGTGAGCGTCGACCCTTCGGTCATGTGCGGGCACCGCGCGCCGTCGGCCGGGAAGGCGATCTCCGTCTCCTCCTCCATCGCCGCGAAGAAGCGGCGGCCCTCGGGCGACTGTCGCGAGGTGGACCAGGCGTAGCCCTCGCCCTCGGCGAGGACCGTGTGGAGGGCGTGGCGCGCCAGGCCCTGGCCCTGCCAGTGGGCGGCCACGGCGATGTTGAGGATGTGCCCGATGCGGCACGGGTGGCAGAGCTGGTAGCGCAGACAGCCGATCGAGCGGTTGTGCGGGTCCAGCATCGTGAGGGCCTGGCAGCTCGCCGGGGACGTCTCGGGGACGTGCTCGTAGTGGGCGGCGGGCGGCCGGGCCGGGCGGCTCACGCGGATCTGCCGCCTCGTCTGTGGCTCCCGGCGGTCCTGGTCGCTTCGGCTCCGGTGGTTCCCGCGCCTCCGGCCAGCGCCGTCGCGTCGTGCTTGAAGGCCCATTCCATCGTCGGCTCCATCGCGAAGCGGAACATCCGCCGCACCGGCGGGGTGCACAGGAACGTGATGACCGCTCCCGCGATCAGGGTCACGGTGATCTCGCCGAGCGGCGTGTGCAGCCAGTCCGCCTCGTACCAGCCCCAGAAGCGCGAGCCCTTGGCGAGGAAGCCGTGCAGCAGGTAGCCGTAGAGGGTGCCCGCGCCGAGCGCGGTGAACCAGAGCTTCCGCCCCGGCACCCAGGCGAAGAAGCAGGCCACGAGGACCAGCGAGCAGCCGAACATCGCGAGCGTCATGACGCCGCCCGTCCAGCCGGGCGCCGCCAACTCCTGTGCGCTGTCGCGCCGGTAGAACCAGGCGGCGTTCATCCGCGGCGCCGCCCAGTACGCGAAGAGCAGCGCCGCCGCGAAGACCGGCAGGGCCAGGATCCTGGCCTCCTTCCTGCGCACGAGCTGGAAGTGCTCCGGCTTCAGGACCAGGCCGAGGACGAAGAAGGGCAGGAACTGCAGCACGCGTTGCAGGTCGAGGTCGTCGCCGATGTCCGGGGAGACGGACGCGAGTACGGCGACGGCGAGGGCGATCGGCAGCGGCCAGCGGACGATCTTCCACAGGGGGGTCGTCAGGCGCCAGACGAACAGCGCGATCAGGAACCAGGTCAGGTACCAGGGATCGAGCAGACTGATGGGGTACGTCGGGTCGTCGCCCGCCCAGCGTTTGAAGAACGTGTACGCGACCTCGAAGATCACGTACGGCACGGCGATCCCCGTGACGAGCCGCCTGACGCGGCCCGGGCTCGCGTCGAAACTCCGTGAGAAGTAGCCGGAGATGACGATGAACGCGGGCATGTGGAAGGTGTAGACGGTGAGGTAGAGCGCCGCGGCGGCCCTGCTGTCGCCGCGCAGCGGCTCCCACGCGTGCCCCATCGCCACCAGGACGATCGCCAGGTACTTGGCGTTGTCGAAGAACGCGTCCCTGCGCTTGACGGGTGGGCCGTCCGCCGACGTGCCCGTCGGCCCCGGCGCCACCGGGTTCCGCGCTCCGGCCCGGTCCCGTCTTCCTGCGGCAGGGGACGGCCGTTGGGGCGGGAGCGGCATCGCGTGACGTCCCGTCGACCGCGTCATGTCGCTCACGATGCCTCCCGCAGGGAACCTCGGCCCGCGAAATCACATCTTGGTGGAAATGTGGGTGTCGCGTCGTCGCAGCACATCGCCAGCACCCTAGCCACAGATCTACAGTCGCGTAAAACCTCACTGGTCACGAGCCGTCACTTCACATCTTCTACAGACGCGTAGAAGTAAGCTTCCCGGGCAGCTTTCCCTCACACGAGGGAAAGACCCAACGAAGGGAGAGCGGATTCATGGGCGTCATCGGGTGGATCGTTCTCGGCCTGCTGGCCGGAGCGATAGCCAAGGCGGTGCTGCCGGGGCGCGACCCGGGCGGGCTCATCGGGACGACGCTGATCGGCATCGCCGGGGCGTTCGTCGGGGGCTGGCTCTCGTCGCGGTTCCTGGACCGGCCGGTGGAACGGCAGTTCTTCGACCTCACCACCTGGGGGTCGGCCATCGCGGGAGCCCTGGTCCTGCTCATCGGCTACCGCCTCCTGTTCGGCAACTCGCGCGACTGACCGCCGAGTCCGCCGCCCACCCGGTCCGCGGCCGCCACCCCCCGCTGCTGGAGAAGGAGCACGGTGAGGTCGTCCGCCGGGATGGAGTGCCCGGTGTGCCGGTGGAGCAGACCGAGGAGACGGTCGATCGCCTCGTCGAGCGTGGGGGCGGTCAGGGCGGCCAGGGCGCGCCGGTCGAGGGGGAAGCAGGCACCCTCGGCGTCCCGCGCCTCGGTGAGGCCGTCGGTGTGGAGCAACAGGCGCTGGTCGGGGCGGAGTTGGACGCGGCGTACGCAGGGGTCGGGGTGCAGGCCCAGCGGCGGTGACGCGTGCGGCAGGGCGAGCGGGGTGATGCGGCGGCCGATGCGCAGGGGCGGCGGATGGCCGCAGTTGACCACGTGGATCTCGTCGGGGCGCAGGTCGACGACGAGGAGGGAGACGAAGTCCTCGGGGCCCAGGGCGGGAGCGAGCCTGGCGTCGAGGACACGGGCGAGGCGGGCCGGGTCCTCCTCGGTGGCGGCCGCCTGACGGAACGCGGCCCGCACGGCCTCGGCCAGCGGGGCGGCGGCCGGACCGTGCCCCTTGACGTCGCCGAGGATCAGGCGGGGCCCCGCCGGGGCGCGCACCACGTCGTAGAGGTCGCCGCCGAGCGGCGCGCCCTCGGCGGGACGGGTGCACGCGGCGAGGGTGAGGGAGACCTCCGCCATCAGCTCGGACAGCCCCGGCAGCGGTCGGGCACGGTGCACGCACGCCCCCTTCCCCAGTGCGAATCCCCCAGCATGAACGCGCGTGAACGCGCCCACCCTCACCGACACGGGCCAGGAAGGGCAGCAGGGCACTCTTTCACCCCGGAGGGGCCGGCCGGATCGAAGCGACCGAAGTTCTGCGCGCACGGCCTCCCGTCTGCTAGCACCGAGATCAGCGGGCGGAAGCCGCGGCGTGATCGGGAAAGGGGCGGTGGCGGTGACCACGGAGCGACTGGTGGGAAACCTGCCGGAGGAGACCGGCCGGCTGGTCGGACGGCGGACGGAACTGGCGCAGGTGGTTCGGCTGTGCGAACGGTCGCGTCTCGTCACGGTGACCGGCGTGGGCGGGGTCGGCAAGACACGGCTCGCCCGGCGGGCGGCGGGCGAGCTGCAACCGTCCTTCGCGGACGGCGTGTGGTGGGTGGAGCTGTCCCCGCTCAGCGAGGTGAGCCAGGTGCTGCCGTACGCCATCGCCGAGACGCTCCCGCTGGCCGACCAGTCCACCCGTCCCATGCTGGAGGTGGTGGCCGAGTACCTGGCCGACCGCGAGGTGCTGCTCGTGCTCGACACCTGCGAGCACCTGGTGGAGGCGTGCCGTACGGCGGTGGTGACGCTCCTTGCCGCCGCGCCGGGGCTGCGGTTCCTGGTCACCGGCCGCCGCACGCTCGGCCTTCCGGCCGAGGAGGCCCTCGTCCTCGACCCGCTGCCGGTCCCCGCCGACGACGGCTCCGACGCCGGGGAAGAGGCGGCGGACGCGCTGGTGCTGCTCACCGAGCGGGCCGCCGAAGCCGTACCCGGCTTCACGCTCACCGCGGCCGACCGCGCCGAGGCCGGGCGGCTCTGCCGACGCCTGGAAGGGCTGCCGCTCGCCCTCGAACTGGCCGCCGCCCGGCTGCGCGAGCTGCCGCTCGCCGAGCTCAACCGGCACCTCGCCGACCGCTACGCGACCCTCGGCAACACCGAGGACGAGGACTTCGACGCCGATCCGCCCTGGCACCAGGCGCTGCGCACCGCCATCGGCTGGAGCCACCAGCTGTGCACCCCCGCCGAACGCCTCGCCTGGGCCCGGCTCTCGGTCTTCGCGGGAACCTTCGACACCGAAGCGGTCCGGCAGGTGTGCGCCGACGAGCTGCTGCCCGCCGCCGAGATCCCTGACCTGCTGGGCGCCCTGGTCGACAAGTCGCTGCTCGGCTGGATGCCGACCGGGGCCGGGGAGCGGTACCGGATGCTGGACACCATCCGCGAGCACGGCGCCTTCTGGCTGCGCGGGCTCGGCGAGGAGGACGAGCTGCGCCGCCGCCACCGGGACCACTACCTGGCCCTGGCCCGCTGGGGCGACGCCGCGTGGATCGGGCCCGACCAGTTCGCCTGGTTCGACCGGATGACCGCCGAGCACGACAACCTCCGCGCCGCTCTGGAGCAGGGCCTGACGGAGACGGACGAGGACCACACCGCCCTCGAGCTGTCGGCCGCCCTGTGGTTCTTCTGGTACGGCTGCGGGTTCGTCAAGGAGGGCAGGCACTATCTGGACCGGGCCCTCGCCGCCGACACCGCCCCCTCCCGCGCGCGGGCGCGGGCCCTGTACGCCAGCGGTCCCGTGCTCGTCTACCTGGGCGACCTGCCCGCCCTGGAGGAACGGGCCGCCGAATGCACCGCGCTCGCCGCCTCCTTCGGCGAGACCGAGCAGACCTACGCGACGGCCACCGAGCTGCGGGTGGCCGCCCTGCGCGGCGATCTGGCCCTGGGCGTCTCCCTGGCCGAGGACCTGCTCGCCACGGACTGGCGCGAGGGGCCGCTGGTCCTGTACCCCCTGGCCGCACTCGTCTTCGGGTCCCACACGCTCGTCGCCAAGGGGCGCTTCGAGGAGGCCATCGGCTGGCTGGACGAGCTGAGCGCCGCCTGCGAGGGGAGCGGCGAGCGCTGCATGCGCGCCTGGGGCGACTTCGTCCGCGCCCAGGCCGAGCTGGCACTCGGCCGGTTCAAGGAGGCGCGCGAGCACTCCAGGGCCGCGCTGCTCGTCAAGCACCGGTTGCGCGACGGCGTGGGCAGCGGCCTCGCCCTGGAATCCCTGGCCCGCGCCGCCACCGCCCTCGGCCGGCATCCGGACGCCGCCTGGCTCCTGGGCCTCGCCAGCCAGCTGTGGGACACCCTGGGCCGCTCCCAGGCCGGTGTCCCCTCCATGACCGCAGCGCGCCTGACCTGCGAGCAACAGACCCGTGACGCCCTGGGCGACCACGCCTACGAGAAGGCGTACCAAGGCGGCTACGACACGGACCTGCACGCCGGAGTCGCCCGCGCGCTCACCCCTCGGGAAGGGCACGAGGAGAGCTAGGACGACCGCTCCCCCAGTCTCTCCGCCAGTCGCTCCGCGCCCGCCCCCGTGACCGCCGCGAGCCCCGCCCTTCGCCCCGTCACCACGAGGAGCAGGTCGCCCGCGGGCCCCCGGGCCTCCGCCGGGCCCGCGCCCGTCGACCAGTCCGCGTCGGTCGCCACCAGACGCACCCCGCGCAGTCGCTTCTTCGCTCCGTAGAAGGGGCTGGCCACCACGTGGTCCAGGGCCGCGACCGTCTGCGGCCCCGGCATGGTGCGGGCACGGCCGAGGGGGCGGGCGATGTCCTGGCCGTGGACCAGGAAGTCGGTGAGGGGGTCGAGCGGGGCGGACAGGGGGGCGCGGCGCGGGGAGCCCGCCGTCTCGCGGATCTGCGCGACGAGCTCCGCGGGGGTGTGGCGCGCCGCCCGCTCGCGGGCCTTGTCGTACTCCATGCGCTCCCAGTCGAAACGCGCCCCGATCGCGCCCTTGAGCAGGTCCAGGAGGGTGGTGCGGGTCGAAAGCGTCAGGTGCGCCGCCACGTCGCGCACCGTCCAGCCGGTGCAGAGCGAGTCCCGTCCCCAGTCGTCGGCGTCCAGTTCCTCGAGGAAGTCGGCGATGCCGAGCCGCTCGGCCTTCGTCCACTCCAGTGCCTGTTCACGGTCCATGGCCGTGGCTCCTTCCGCGGTGCTCCGTCGTCCTCGGCTAAGACCGCGGCCGCCCCCCGGACCCATCGACCCAGTAGCGTGACCCGCGTCACATCGCGAGCAAGGGATTCTCCTCCCGCATCAATTGCGCACGTTCCGGAACAGACTCTGCTGCCGGAGCAATCCAGCCGTTAACCTGCAAGAGTGCGGATGCCCCATCCGCCGGGGGAGGTTCTGCCATGCCAGGTGGAAACGGGGACACGCGCGGTGATCACGCCCGCCAAGTGGGCCTGCTGTTGCGTGAGTTGTATGTCAACCGCACGGGCGTCCTGCTGCTCGTCATGAGTCTGGCCGCTGCGGGAATGTACGCCTTGTCGGTGCGCAGCACCGGGCGGACCGAGGAATTCTGGATCGCCCTCGCCACCGGCGTTCTCGGGGCGGCGATATTCGCCTTCGCCCAAGTCGCCCTCACCACGCGGCAGTACGAGCGGTTCCTCGGAAGCACCGTCAAGGACGCCGTGATCGCGGAGATAGCGAAGGCGGGCGAGGAGCTGACCCGCACCTACCGGTCCACGCAGGAGCACTACGTACCGACCACGCAGTACCCGGCCAGCCGGACACCGGACGTCCGGTTCAACAGGGACGTCAATCTGAGCATGCGCTCCTCGACGCAGTACACGTTCCGCGGCCTGACGGGGAAGTACGCGATCTGCCGCCTCGCCTCCCTGAACACCATCCCCAGGGACGTCCGGCTCATCATCGCTGACCCCACGCGGCCCGCGGCCATGGACAGCCGGGCGCGCCGCGAGATGGCCTACCGCGACGGCATGACCTTCGAGCAGGCGCGCCAGGCGCTGGTCGACGGCGTGCACCTCACCCTGGTCGGCGCCTATTTGACCCGCATGCGCTTCGACCGCTGCGAGATATGTCTGACGGCCGACCCGAATCTGGACCGCGTCGAGATCTTCGACGACGACATCTACCTCGCCCTTTTCACCGACACGGAGAACGAGACCTTCCCGTTCCCGCTGGGGCTGCGCTTCAACAAGGGTTCACTGCTGTACCAGACGAACCAGCGGGAATGCAGTCGGCTTCTCGCATCGCCGTACGCGATCAAGTTCGAAGTCCCCAAGAACCTCTCGGAGTTCGAGTACTGCTCTTTCCTCCAGCAGCTCGGCGTGCAGCTCAGCCATGCCGCCTTCCTGGAATTCCGTGACCGGTACGAGGAGTTCCTGCGGGACACCGCGCCTCAGATGATGACGGCGAGCAGCTGATGGCACGGGCCCTTCCCGAGGTGTACGAGCTGGCCGAGGCCCTCGAACGGCTGGCGGGCCCCGACGACGACGGCGGCGAGCACGTCCGCGCCGCCCTGGCGGGGTTCCACTGCCGTCTGGAGGCGCTGCGCCGCAGCCTGAACCGATTACCCAGGACGGCGTTCGAGAGCATGCTCGTCAACTCGCGCGAGACGCCCACCCACTTCAAATGGAATCTCTACCGCGGTCCGTGCTCCGGGCTCACGCTCTGGCTGCACGAGTACAAGCCTCCCGACCTGGTCGACGCGGCCTACGTGGAGGCCCCGCACAACCACCGCTACGGCTTCACCTCGCTGATCCTCACGGGCGGCTATCTGCACACGCGCTTCCTGGTCGAGCCCGCGGGCAGGGACCGGGCGCGCGTCACCGACGTCCGCCCGGAGTTCCTGGCGCCCGGCGCCACGTACACGCTGACCCCCGACGACTGGCACAACGTCACCCGCGCCCGCGAGGGCACCGTGACCCTGATCGCGCAGCAGCGCCCGACGCGCGCGTACAGCACCTCGCTCAGCACGCCATCCGACGTACCGCTCGGTGCGCACACCGGCACGCTGCGTCATCACTATCCTGTGGAAGCCCGTTGGCGCACCTTGCGTTCGGTACTGGGCCACCCCCACGAGAGGAAGAGCCAGTGACCGCACAGGACTTCGAGACCGGGCGCGTGGCCACGCTGCGCGGCATCGTCCGCAAGCTCTGCGCCGAGCACGACGACCGCCTCCCGTTCCACGGCTGGCACCACATCGCCTTCGTCTCCTCCAAAGGGGTGGAGTTCGCCCGGCGCAACGGCTCCGACACCGAGATCGTGGCGGCCGCGGCCCTCGTGCACGACCTCAACTACCTGGTGCGCAAGAACTCCGAACCCTCCGCGGGCGAGTCGCTGCGCGCGCACCACCTGCGCCACAGCGGATTCACCGACGCGGAGATCGACCGCATCGAGGCCGTCATCACCGAGTCCCACACCGCGTCGCGCACCTGCGAGATCTCCCCCGAGGGGGCGGCGCTCAGCGACGCCGACACGCTCTTCAAGGCCGTACCGATCACCCCCGTCGTCCTCTCCCACCGCTATCTCGCGGAGAACGACATCAGCCTGGGGCAGCTGGCCCGCAAGATCGTCGACGAGCAGGCGCCGCTGGTCGAGGAGGGCATCTACTTCTACGACCCGGACGCGCGCGACCGCTATCTGCCGTGGGCGACCGCCAACCTGGACCTGTGGAAGAGCCTGCTCGACTCGCTGGACGACCCGGACGTCAAGGAACTGCTCAGGTCCGTCAACGTCCGCTGACCGCCGACGCCCTTTCCGGTACCGCCCGAGACCGGGACCGAACGGCGAAATCCGGCCGCCGAGGCGCGCAGCGGAGCCGGTGAGAAGACGCAGGTGGTTTTCTCCGTGGACGGGGTAGCGCTTCCCTCTACAGGTTTACGGACCATACTGGTCGGGCCCCGACCACACACAGAACGAATCCATGGCCAAAAACAGCAGCTCAGCGACCACCGTCCCCGACACCGCGTGGCTCGGGCGCGGGCGCCACCTCGGGCCCGAGCCCGAGCAGGACGTCCGACGCAACCTGATCGCCCTCAAGGCGGCCGGGGTGCTCGACGACTTCCTGGAGCTCGAACCCGCCGAAGCGGCGCGCTCCACCGTCCTGCACCCGCGGGACGAGTCCGCCGACCCCGGCCCCGCCGCCCGGCGCGTCTTCGAGGCGCGCTGGCAGGCCGACGACGTCACGGTGCGCGCACAGCTCACGACGTACGACCCGGAGGCCCGCCGCAAGGAGGGCGAGGGCGTCACCTGGGTGCTCGCCGCCGAGGCGGAGCGCGCCTGGGACCTGAGCTGGCCCTCGCCCGCCACCATGTTCTGGCCCGACAGCGAGCGCGTCGCCTGGGACCACGACACGGCGGCCGACGTGCGCCTGCGGACGACGAACCACCTGCCGAAGGACGACGACGAGCTGCGCCGCAGGCTGCGGGAGTGCGCCAAGCAGAGCTGGTACGTCCACGTCGTGGTGCACGAGGCGATGACACCGGACGCGGCGGGCCAGCAGCCCGTCTCCGTCTTCCTGCCGCCGGGCCTGCGCCACCGGGTGGTCGAGCACCGGGGCACTCCGGAGCAGGCGCAGATCGCCGACTTCGCGCTGAAGCGCGAGCTGAGCGTGCGGATGCCGCGCGGCGGCGCCGTCGTCCTGCCCTCGTCCCCGCAGGAGCCCGAGTACGACGTGGACCGCTACACCGTCCGCAGCGTCTTCCTCGACGGCTCGGAGCCCACCGAACTGCTCGACAGGATCAAGGAGTTCGCCGCCCTTCCGCGCCCGCTGCCGGCCGACGCGGAGCGCGCCCTGACGCGGCTGCGCCAGGGCTGGCACCTGCTCACCCAGGACGAGGAGCTGGTCCACGCCCAGGGGATGGTCACCAAGTACGCCGAGGCGCTCGAAGCCATGACGAAGTCCTGCGACCTCTACCGGGAGGCGGCCGAGGCGGCGCAGGCCGCGCTCGCCGAGTCGGCCGGGGGCGACGGCGTGCTCCGCTCCCCCGCGCCCGGCCACGTCAAGGCGGAGGGATCGCCCCTGAGCGCCCTCACGAAGGCGTTCGGCCGCTTCCGGGACCCGAACAAGTAGCGCGGCGGCGATCGCGCCGCCCCCGCGCGCCCGCGACCGGCAGGACGAAGCCGACCTCGGCGCCGCCGCCCCCGTCGGCGGCGGCCGCCGCGAACACCGTGCCCGCGTCGGCCGTGACGATGTCGTGCACGATGGCGAGCCCGAGGCCGGAGCCCGGTGTGGCCTGGGTGCGGGAGCCCCGGTGGAAGCGGCCGAAGACGGCCTCGCGTTCGTCCGGGTCGATGCCGGGCCCCCGGTCACGCACGGAGAGGCGGGGCCCCGCGACGTGGACGGTGACCGGTGTGCCCTCCGGGCTGAACTTCACCGCGTTGCTCAGCAGGTTGTCCACGCAGCGCTGCACCGCCCTCGGCCTGGCCAGGACCGGCAGGGGCCCGTCGGCCGTGACGTCGATGGCGCGTCCCGTCCTGGTGCGGTGGCGGTGCGCGGTGTCCTCGGCCAGGGTCACCAGGTCGACGGCGGCGGGGGCCTCGTCCGTGTAGCGGTCGGTGGCCAGGTCGACGAGTTCGCGTACGAGGTCGTCGAGGGCCGCGGTCTCGGTGACCAGGGTGGTGAGGATCTGCTGCTCGTCCTCGGGCGCGAGCCTGCCCCTGGCCCGTTGCAGCAGTTCGGCGCTGCCGCGCACCGAGGTCAGCGGGGTGCGCAGCTCGTGGCTCGCGTCCTGGACGAGTTGCTGCTGCTGTGCGCGCGAGCGGCGCAGCGCCGTCAGCATCGTGTCGAAGCTGCGGGTCAGCTGGCCGATCTCGTCGGATCCGGCGGGCGGCAGCGGGGCGGACAGGTTTCCGGTGGTGGTGATGTGCGCGGTGGTGCGGGCCAGGTGGCGGACCGGACGCAGGACGCGGCCGAGGACGAGCCAGCTCAGCAGGGCGGAGAGGGCGACGGCGGCCGCGGTGGTCAGGGAGACGCGCCACAGGAACGCGTCGTCGACACGCGCGGCGCCCTCGTAGCTCTGCCCGACCATGACCGCTCCCCCGCCGGGCAGCGGCCGGGTCAGGACGCCGTACTCGGTCCCGTCGACGTCGATGTCGGCGCGGCTCTCCCCGCGCCCCGTCCCGGCCACGCGCAGGGCCGCCTCGGAGACCGGCAACCTCACTGCGCCCGGGGAGAGTTGACGTACGGTCCCCTTCGCCGACACGACCTGTTCGGTCGTGTCCTCGCGGGGCGGCGGGGGCAGCTCGGCGGCGAGCAGGGCGACGACGGTGTCCGCACGGTCGTCGAGCCCTCTTTCGAGCTCGTCGCCGACCAGGCCGCTGACGCCCCGGTAGGACATGACGGCGGCCAGGGCCATGGCGAGCGCGGCGGCCGCGACGACGACCGCGGTGATCTTCGTACGGAGCATCAGGCGGTCCGAACGGTGTAGCCGACGCTGCGCACGGTGTGGATCAGCCGGGGCTCGCCGCCCTGTTCGGTCTTCTGGCGCAGATAGCCGATGTAGACGTCGAGGGACCGCGACGTGGTGTCGAAGTCGAAGCCCCATATGCGCTCGTACATCTGGGAGCGGGTGAGGACCGTGCCGGGATGGCGGAGGAGCAGTTCGAGAACGTCGAACTCGGTCTTGGTCAGGTCGAGTTGACGCTGCCCGCGGAACGCCTGCCGGGACTCGGGGTCCAGAGCGAGGTCGCCGACGGCGAGCGTCCCGGCGTCGGCGGGCGGTTCGGTGCGCCGCAGCAACGCGCGGATGCGGGCGAAGAGTTCCTCGGTCGCGAACGGCTTGGCCAGGTAGTCGTCGGCGCCCGCGTCCAGGCCCGCGACGCGGTCGCCCACCTCGTGACGTGCCGTCAGGACGAGGACCGGCATGCGGTCGCCCCGCCTGCGCAGCATCCGGCACAGTCCGAGGCCGTCGAGCCCCGGCATCACGACGTCCACCACGGCGAGGTCCGGCCGCTCCTGTTCCAGCCTGCCGAGGGCCTCGACGCCGTCGGCGGCCAGGAGCACCCGGTAGCCCTCGAAGCGCAGCAGCTGGTCCAGGGTGCTGCGCACGCCCGGATCGTCCTCGACGACCAGCACCGTCCTGCGGTGCCCCGTTTCCTCTGTCATGTGATCATTTTCGTCGGCGGCGGAAGAGGTCGGGACACCGGCCCGTCAGTCGTGGACGGGCCGCACGGCGATCGGCGGCAGCGCGCGCAGGCACGAGGTGTCGCCGGGCGCTCCGGTGCGCAGGAAGCGGGTGGAGACCCCGGTGACGCAGCCGCTGAGCTCCATCTCGGGCACGTGCCCCGTGTTGCGCACGGAGAAGAACCTGCTGTCGCGGAACTGCCCCGCCGCCGCCTTCCCGTTCGCGTCGGGGGTGTTGGCGTCGAGGTCACCGGAGAGCACGAGGACGGGGACGTCAGGGACCGAGAGCTTCGGCTCCGGAGCGCTCTGCCGCGGCCAGCCGACGCACACGTCACCGCCGTCCGTGGGCCCCTCGGTGAACCCCTCGGCACTGAAGGCCCCGTGCGCACCGGTCCCTGCGCCCTTCAGCGCGGCGCGGTACTGGCGCCGACGGACGTCCTTCGGCGCGCGCTTGTCCCACGCCGTCCGGTAGTCGTTGCAGACGACCGCGATGTACGGCGCCTGGTCCTCCGTGCTGCCCGTGGCCCCGTCCTCCTTGACCAGCGCCCGCAGCGGCGCCGTGTCGCCCTTGGCGAAGCGGTGCAGGGCGTGCGGCAGATCACCGAGCAGCGAGGGCTCGTCCGGCGCCATGCCGACCTCGCGACTGGCCGCCTCGTACATCAGGTTGGCGAGCTTCCCTTCCGTGAACTTCACCTGGTAGGAGCCGTGTTCGGTGGTGATCGGTACGGTCATGGGCCTGGCCCGCAGCCGCGCGGCGGCGGTGGCCAGGTCCTTGACGGCCCGCTTCCCGTCACAGGCGGCGGGAGCACCGCGCTCGCAGACGCGGCGCAGGGCCAGCGACACCGCCTGAGCGCTGGGCCGCGCCAGCGGGTCGAACTCATGGGGATAGGCCCCCGACAGCACGAGGGAGCGCACGCGCTCCGGGTGACGGGCGGCGTACACCGGCATGAGGTAGGTGCCGTACGACAGGCCGTAGAGGCTGAGTTGACGCACGCCGATCCTGGCGCGGACGGCGTCGATGTCGTCGGCGGTGGCCGCGGTGGTGTAACCGGCGGCCTTGGGGCCGAGGTTCTCGGCACACCGCTCGACGGCGGCTCGCTGCCGCGCCCGCGTCCCGAACCGGTACTCGGCGTCGCCGACGCCGCACGGAATCCGCTCCGACCTGCCGGTGCCACGCGGATCGACGAGCAGCAGATCGTGATCCTTCAGGAGATCGCCGAGGCCCAGCGCGAACAACTCCGCCTTCCCGATGGCGACTTCACCGGGCCCACCGGGATTGACGGCGACGGTCCCCGCGGCGGCACCGGGTGCGCTGTGCCGCACGACGGCGTAACTCACCCCGACGTTGCCGAGCTCCGGCTTCCCCGTGACGAGCGGCCGCTCAAGGGACCCGCAGTCGACCCGGTGCCCCGGCACGGTCACGGCCGCACACCACTCGGGCACCGCGGGCACGTCCCCCCGCCCGGCGACGGCCACATCGGGCAACGCGCCCACCACCAACGCCATCGCCCCCACAGCCAGCCCCACCCGCCGCGCCACTCTCTTGTACGCCCTGTCCGCCATGCCCGCTCCTTCGTCTGCCCGGCGTGTGTCCGGTGCGGGTACGACACTGACGTGCGGGTTTCACGGGTTCGGCAGAGCGGTGGCAAAGGAATGTAAGAAACCGTGCGGGCGTGTCAGGGTGCGCAGACGCGGTCCGGCAGGTCACCGGGCAAGCTGCCGCGTTCGTCGGCGGTGAAGTCGCGGCCCATGACGGAACAGAGGTGACGTTGCCAGTCGTCGGGGTCGAGGCGGAGCAGGTTCACGCGGCCGCCCGCCACGGGCGAGTGCAGCACGGCCGCGCCGCCCTTGGTCGCCGCCAGGAAGCCCTGGCGATCCTTGAACTCGTACCACTCCTGGAAGCCGGGATCGTCGGCCTTGAAGAAGCGGACGGAGCTCTTGTCCGCGACGAAGAACCCCGTCCGGCCGAAGCCGCCCGCGGTCCACTTGTACGGGGTCAGCGGGCCGATGGGGCCGACCGTTCTCTTCGCGGGGCGCCCGTACGGCACCGACCACAGTTCCACCATGTTCCCCACGGTGAGCACGGCCGCGTAGCGCTCGTCCTTGAGGAAGACGGCCGCGTTGAGGTCGCGGCCGAGGCGCAGGCGAAGTCGTTCGTTCTCCTTGCCCGTGCGCAGGGCGACGGCGTGTACGTAGGGTTCCCCGTGGACCGTGACCGCCATGTATCCGGGCTCGCGGTGTCGGCCGACCAGGTAGGACGGCTTCTTCTTCGAGTTGAGGTGGAGCGAGGCCAGATCGATCGGCCGGGCCAGCCGTTCGCCCGTGCGGGCGTCCCATTGCTCGACGAGGGTGCCGGAGGTCGTGACGATCCGGTGGTCGTCGAGGAAGGGGTAGATGAGATCGGGCACGCCGTCCTGGCCCACGGGTGGCTTCGCAGTCCGGAACTCCGCGACCTTCCGCAGCGAGGGCAGGGCGCGGACGGTGATCCGGTTCAGGTCCGACACGTCCGCCATCAGTGTCTCGGTGTCGTTGGCCTCGAGCACCTGCTTGGCGTTGGGCGGCTTGGTGGTGCTGCTCCTGCGCACCTGGGCGAGGATCCGTCCGTCGGCCTTCGTCTCCATCACGCTCAGCTTGTCGGCCCTTTCGCCCTGCCGCACCACCATTTTGCCGCCGCCGTCGATGAGTTTCGGAGGACTGAAGGCGGTGACTCCGTCGTCCTCCGCCATCGCCCACCCGGTGACCGCGCGTTCGTTCTTGGCGACCACGACAGGGTGTTCCGGGGTCCCGAGCAGCGGGAGGGAGTCGACCTCTTGCAGGGAGTCGGGGCCGAAGAAGAGCTTGGGCTTCCGTTTCTGCCGGACGGAGAGCAGCTGCCACTCGCCGGTCGTACCGGGCACCGCGAAGTAGTCGCCCTTCCCGTCCACGACGATGTCCGAGCACGATGAGTAGCTCCCGCTCGTGTAGGTGCTCAGCACCCGGCCGTCCACGGTGTCGATGGCGCGATAGCGGGCCCGCTGCTCGTCCCCTTCGGAAGTCTGCCAGCAGACGACCAGCACGCTGCCGTCCGCCGAGATTCCGGATCCGAGCACGTCGGCCTTCTTGGCCAGTTCACGCGTCCTGCCGGTCCGTATGTCGACCGACACCGCCGAGGTCATCGGTTCCGCCCCGGTGCCGCGCATCGCCACCAGGGTGTTCTCGTCCGGGCCGAACCACACCCCCGAGAGCCCGGTCACCCGCTTCGGCAGCTTCCGGGACCTCCCCGTCTCCAGGTCCCACACCTGCCCCGGCCGCTTCGTGGCCGCCGCCGGGACGCCGACCAGCCGTCGCCCGTCGGGGGAGAACGACATGACCCGGGTGCCCAGCAGGTACGCGCCCTGCGAGACGTCCGTGAGCGCGTCGTGGAGCCGGTGGGCGGGTCCGACGAGCCGCTCGCGCGACGGCGTCACCTCATGCCACGTCACCACATGGCCCACGTCGTGCAGATAGGCGATCCGCCGACCGTCCCGGCTGACCACGGGTGCCAGCACGTTCGCGCCGAGACGCAGCTGCTGCTGCCTGACCGCGCCCTTGGCCGTCCGCACGAACAAGGTCGCCCTACCGCTACCGGTCGTCACCAGCGTCACACGGCCGTCCGCGCTCATGGCCGCGTCCGCGATCTCCCCCTCGAAGCCGGTCAGCGTCCACGCCATGTCCCGCATCTCGTCGTTGCGGCGCATGAGCGCGCTGCGGGCCTCCTGGGTCGGCGCGATCTTGTACGCCGCCACGGCGGCCAGCGCCCCCTGGCCTGGATTGCTGCTGTTCAGCTCGTCGGACAAGGTGGCGAGGGTACGGGAACGCCCCTCCGCCTCACGCTGCTCGCGGGCCTGCGACTCCTGGTGCAGGAACGTACCGAGCCCCGCGATCAGCGCGAGGACCAGCGCGATCGCGATCCACCCGGCGCGCACCCCGAACCGCCGCACCCGGCGCCGCCTGCGGGCCAGCGCGATGAACTCGCGCTGTGCCGCGTCCAGTTCACCTTCCCGGCCCGCGAGGCGACTCTGCAGGACGGTGAGCTGCGGCGCCCCGGGCAGCAGTGCGGCCGATCGGCCCGCCGCCGTCCAGCGCTCCCTGTCGTGGTCCAACTCGGCCCTCGCCGACAGGAATTCGGCGTCGGCCGCCGCCTGGTCCCGCAGCGTCGGCCAGTGGGTGATGAGTGCCTCGTGCGCCAGCTCGACGCTCTCCGGGCGCCCCTCTCCCCCGTCGAAGACCAGCAGGCGCCTGCGGCCGAGGGCCTGCGCCAGCGCCCAGCACGCCTCGCCCGCCTCGTCCCGCGTGAGCACGCGCCGCAGCGGTGCGTCGCCGCCCGGCAGCACCCGTACGAGTCCGGTCAGCAGCCGCCGTTCCGTCGCCGTGTCCCCGGGAGCACACCGCAGCCACGCCTCGTTGGCGTACCGCCGCAGCGCACCCGGGACCCGGCCGATCTCGTCGTACCTCTCCTCCCGCAAGCGCCCGGCGACCCGCGACTCCCACAGCTGCTCCAGCACGAAGCCGAGCAGGGGCAGATTGCCGGGCGCGCCGCCCACGTCGTCCAGGATGCGCAGGTCGAGCCCCGGGTCGTAGTCGACCGTGGGGACGCGCCGGAGCGGGGCGGTGATCACCGTGTGGAGCTGCTCGCGCGACATCGCCGTGACGGGGTGCGTCATGCCCCGGTTCAGCGCGGGGCCGAGCGCCGGATGGCTGAGCGCGGTGTCCAGGAAGTCGGCGCGCAGGGTGACGAGCACGCGCAGATCTGCCTGTTGGCGCGACGGGAACAGCAGCTCCACGACCTCGGCGATCTCGGCGGCGTCGACGAGTTCGTCCTTCGGGCGGTTCAGCAGCACCTCGGCCTGGTCGAGCACGACGAGCAGCCGCGCCGTCCTGCGCCCCGTGGCCCGCTGGAAGGCCGCGGCGAGCCCCAGCTCGCGCACCCAGGACTCGACCTGATCGGCGCCGTCCGCCCGCGCGGGACCGTACCGTCCCGATCGCACCAGCTCGTACAGCTCCGTCGCGAGACCCGCCGTCGGCGAGGTGACGTGCCCGCAGTCGATGACGAGGACCTCGTAGCCGTCCGCACGCATCATCGGCACCACTCCGGCGAGCGCGACGGACGACTTCCCGCAGCCCGAGGGCCCGCACACCGTCACGCTCGGCCGGTCGCCGCGCAGCGCGTCGGCCACGGCCGCCACGTCCTCGTCACGGCCGAAGAAGTCCTCCGCGTCGGCCTCCCGGAACGCCGAGAGGCCACGGAACGGCGAGGTCGCCTCGAAGACGCCTGCCAGCTCGGGCAGGTCCTTCACCAGCCTGCTCGTCCGCACCACGAACGCCTGCTGCGCCTCGCGCACCGGCTCGGCCGCCACCAGCAGACCGACCACCGCACCGCACGCCTCGTCCCAGACGGGGCTGCCGCTGAAGCCCCGCTCGACGTAGGTGGCCTCCCCGTCGGCCCGCGACAGCTGCACCCAGCCCCGTCCGGTGCGCCCCCGCAGCCGCCCGTCGTGCCAGATGCCGTCCGGGTGGTCTTCCGTGAATCCCACGGCGCGCGTCTCGTCGTCCCACACGGTCTCGGGGTCGGCCATGGGCACCGGACGCGCCCCCGGGAGCGGGCCGCGCAGCTCCAACAGGGCCACGTCACCGCTCTGATCACCGTTGACCGGAACCCAGCGCCGGACCGCGGCCGTCACTCCTCCCACCGCATTCCGTCCGCTTGCCGCGCCGTCGGCCAGCGGCAGCTCCACGGCGACCTCCGCGCCGGTACCGACCGGGGCGTCGCGCGGGAGGTCGAGGGCGTCGGAGACCACATGGGCGCAGGTGATCACCAGGTCCGGCGCGACGAGGAACCCGGCGCCGCCGATGGCGCCGTCGCGGCCCCTGATCCGTACGACCGCCGCCGCAAGGACCGCGTCGGGCGTCGACGTGCCCCGCGCTAAAGCGTCTCCCGCCACCGCCGACCTCCGCGTGACAGCGAACTCCGAATGGGTCAACTCACCTGTGCAGTATCCCCACTTGAGCCTCGTTCAGCACTGCGGTGCCAGGTCATGCTGACGGAGAAGTTCGCGGCCGCCGACGTACCGGCGATGACGACCTTGGCATCCGCGGACAGGGAGACGCCGAACTCCACCGTCGCCTCGTCCGGCGGGTGCGCCATCTCGCGGCAGCGGGCGACGAAGGTGTCCGCGACGGGGCGTACGACATCGAGCACCTGTCCGAGCGACTGCTCGGCCCGCGCCACGGCACGACCGCCCCTGCCGACCCGCACCAGACTCTCGTCGACTTCGTTCACCTGGACTCTGACGACGTCCTCACCGTCACCCAGCGGCACCTCGACGATGTGGAGTGGCCGACGCTCGCTCAGGGACATGGCGCTCCTTCAGCACGTGGGTGGTGCGCTGCGCTCCGCGTGGTCCTCCGGGACGGCGGAGCCGAGGTTCGCGGGTGATCGTAGCGAAGGCGACCGTCACAGCGGACCCACGCGTCCGCCGGGCATCGCCGCGACCCGCACGTCGAGCATGATGAGATGGCCACCATGAACGATCCCCACACCGACCTGCCGCTCCGCATGGAGCGCAACCTCGCCGAGCACGCCTGCCATCTGCACCGGAACCTGGCGGGCGGATCCGTCGTCGAGAGTGGTGATCTGCTGGTCGCCGACAGCGGGCTCGGGGACGACACCTTCAATATCGTCGCGGCCGCCCGCTTCGGCCCGGATACCGCCCGGGAGCGCATCGCGGAGACGGTCGGGGCGCTGGCCCGCACCGGTCGGCCCTTCTCCTGGTGGGTCGGTCCCGCGTCGGAGCCGGGGGATCTCGGTGAGCGGCTCGTGGCCGCGGGGCTCGTGGAGTCGGAGTCCGAGAGCGGCATGTGGCGGGACCTGGGCGACGCGCTGCCCGAGGCGCACGCCGACGGGCTGGACATCCGCGTGGTGACCAGCGAAGAGCAGCTCGCCGACTACGCCGGGGTGCTGGCGGCGAACTGGGACCCGCCCGCCGCGACCGTGCGTCGCTTCTTCGCCGACACCGCCCCGTGGGCCCTGGCCGCCGACTGCCCGGCCCGCTATCTCGTGGGGTACGTCGACGGCCGCCCGGTCTGCTCGGCCGAGGTGTTCCTGCACGCGGGCGTCGCGGGGCTCTACAACATCGCCACGCTCGCCGCCGAGCGCCGCCGCGGCTACGGCGGTGCCATCACCCTGGCCGCCCTGCGCACCGCGCGCGACGCGGGGTGCGCGATCTCGGTCCTCCAGGCGTCCGACGAGGGCGAACCCGTCTACCGCCGCCTCGGGTTCGCGGGCTGCGGGCGCTTCACGGAGTACGCGATCGGAGCCTGAAGGTTCGGAGCCTGAAGGTCCGGCCCGCGCCGCCTCAGTCCGTGCCCGAGATCCGGCGCCCCCGCCCGTCCGACGCGCCGGTCTCCCCGGGCGCGCGGGCGGCCGTGAGGTGGTCGAGGGTGCCGGTGAGCTGGAGCAGCCGGTCCACGCAGCGGGGGCGGTTGTCGAGCCGGAGGGCGACCCCGTGCGCGTCCGCGACGCGGCGGACCATCAGCAGGGCCGCGAGCCCCATGGAGTCGACGAACGTCAACTCGGTGAGATCCAGGCGGAGTTGCCGGACCGGGGAAGGGTTCCGGTCGATGCGTCCGTGCTCACGGGGGGCGTCGAGCTGTTCCCTGACGGCGGTGACGAGGCTTTCGGTCACCCCGTACTCCAGGCTTCCGCCGACGTGGACGGTGAGCACGCCCTGCTGGGACTCGATGCGCAAGCTGAGACGGGAGACTGGGCGGGTCATGCGTTCTCTCCGGTGTTGGGGCTCTCCTGCCGAGCGCCGACGGCATGTCGTGCGGTGTCCAGCACGCGGGTGGCGCGCGGGAAGTCGGACAGTCTGCGAGCCAGGACGTCCAGGGCGATGAGCAGGCTGTGGGCGGGTACGTGGCGTGCGGTGAGGATGTCCGCCGTCCAGTCGAGGAACCTGGTGAAGAGCTCGGCGTCGTCCAGGTACAGCGCCGTGGCCAGGTAGTCGACGATGTGGGCGATGTCCTCCGCGGTGTGCTGGCGTTGCTGCACGGTGTAACGCGCCATCGGCGGGAAGAGTTGCTCAAGTTCGTGGAGCACTTCCTTGACCAGTTCGCCGCGGGTGCGCGCGACCATCGAGTATTCCTGGTCGACGAGGTGCGGCAGGTCGTCCACGGCCTGGTGGATCGCCACCTGCGGGCGGACGGGGGCCTGTTCGAGCAGATCGGCCGCGTCCCGCGCGTCGCCCGCCCAGGCGTCGGCGCCGAGCATCTCCGCGTACCGCCCACCGGGCCCGAAGGCCGCGCCGCCGACGAGCACCGGCATGCCGACGGCCTGGCAGGCGGTCAGCGCGGCGTGCGCGAGGGGCAGGTTCGTCGGGATCGACGAGGACAGCGCCACCACGTCGGGCGCCTGCTCGTGCAGATGTCTGACCAGGTGGGGCGTAGGCGTGTGGGCGCCGAGGAAGTCGACCCGCCAGCCGCGCAGGCGCAGTACCTCGGCGAGCAGCCGGGCGGGCAGGGCGTGCCACTCGCCGTCCACACAGGCCACCGTGATCCGTCTGTTCCGCCGTTCCCCTGACGGGGGTTCGGGGGCGTGGGCGCCCGCCGTCAGCGTGATGACGCGTTCGTTGATGGCCGTCGCCGCGTGCTCCTGGGCGACGCTGATGCGGTTCGCCGCCCATTCGACGCCGACCCTGGCCTGCACGGGCGCGATGAGGTCCAGAAGGACGCTCTCGAACCCGGCGCCCGCCTCGACCGCGGCCCGCACGGTGCCGAGGGCCCCCGCCTCGTCGCCGTCGCGCACGTCGCGCCAGAGCTGGGCGCGGGCCGGTGCGAGCGTCGCGGCCGGGTCGAGCGGCCCGTCCGGCCCGTCCGGTGCGAACGGGGCCGCCCGGCCCGCCGGTCCCCGTGGAGTCTGCGTGCCGGCGGTCATCCGGTGTACCTGCCTCGGGTGTGTCCGTCCACGGCGCTGAGGTGCTGATGGCGCGGCACGGCTATGGCGACCACGGCCATGTCGTCGTGCGGTCCGCGCCCCACCCACTGCGAGGCGAGCATCTGCACCCGCTCGACGACGGCCTCGGCCAGCATCCCGAAACACTCCGAAAGCGCCCATGACAGACGCTCCTGCCCGAACATCTCCGTGCCCAGCGGCCCGCCCCTGGCCTCGACGATCCCGTCGCTGAACAGCAGGCACACCTCACCCGGCTTGAGCCTGACCCGCGCCGTGTTCGAGGTGACCTCGGGCAGGGCGCCGATCAGCGTGCCCTTCGTCTCCGCCTCCACGACACTGCCGTCCGCGCGGGCGATCAGCGGCGGCGGGTGGCCCGCGCTGGTGACGCGCAGGTCGACGCAGGTGCCGCGGCGGATCACGGAGGCGAGCGCCAGGGTGGCGAACCGGGTGTGCTGGGACCCCAGGAGCGACTCGTTGAGCAGCGCGAGCAGCCGCTGGTGGTCGTCCCCCATGGGTCGCAGCGCCTGCACCGTGTTGCGGATCTTGCCGGTGAGAGCGGCCGCTTCGAGGCCCTTGCCGCAGACGTCGCCGAGCACGACGAGCGTCTCGTCCTGCGGCGTCTGACCGGCGTGTACGTCGTAGAAGTCGCCGCCGACCTGTTCGCCCGCGCCCGCCGCGCGATATCCCCCGGCGAACTCCACGCCGTGCACCGTGTGCAGGTCGGGCGGGAGCAGGTCCCGCATGAGCGTACGGGAGATGGCGCTCTGCTCCGCGTAGAGTCGGGCGGCGGAGACCGCGGCGCCCGCGCGGGCCGCGAAGATCCGTGCGAAGACCTCCTCGGCCTCGGTGAACGCGCTGCGCTCGGTGGACCGCAGCAGCATCAGGACCCCCGCGGGCACGCCGTGGCCGGGCAGCGGGGTGATCACCACCGAGCACACGGGGCCCTCGAAGTGCGCGGGCACGGCCCAGTCCGGCAGCGAAGCGGGGTCGATCCAGCGCGAGGGCACGGGCGGGAAGCCCTGCATCGCCTCGCTGAGGCCCGGCACCTCCGCCAGGTCGAGGGTGAGATCGGCGTGCGTCACCTCGCCCTCGGGTCCGGTGTACGTCACGGGGTGGGCGCTGCCGCGGCCCGGCGCGATGACGAGGGCCGCGTCACACAGGTGGCCCGCCGCCATGGCGGCCGTCACCTCCATGCACCGCTCGACGTTGAGGGACGCCGACAGCTTCTGGGAGACGTCGGCGAGCAGCGCCGTGCGGTGGCGTTCCGCGCGCAGATCGTCCTCGGCCCTGCGCAGGGGCGTGTCCTCCGCGAGCCACCAGGCCCAGTGCCGGTCGTCGAGCCGCGCCGCGTGGGCCGCGAAGCTGCGTTCACCGATCCGCCCGCGTACGGGGTCGCGCTCCGTCCGTGCCTCGTCGGTGAGCCGGACGTGCGCGTCGGCGAGCCACTTCGGTACGGCGTCGTGGAGTTCGGTGCCGCACGCGGCGTCCGGCAGGAGGAGTCTGCCCGCCTCGTTCGCGGCCGCGACCCGGCCGACGCCGTCGGCCACGACCACGGCGTGCGGCGCGGTGGCCCAGGCGTCGGCCAGGGCCGGCGGCGCGGTGCGCGTCGTCGTGTCGGACTGTTTCGGTGCGTTCATGTCGATGGGCACGCGGTACGAACCCCTCATCCCTTCGGCATCGCGTTCAGCGGGCGTACCACGACCGTCTCCCTTCCGTACCGGTGGACGCGGAAGGATCGCGGAGGATCCACCCCATGGGTGGAGAGAACTTCGCACTGTACAACCCGCGCTTCGCGCACATCAGTTCACGTCCCGAGCATCAGGTCAGGGGCAGCGACACGGTGATGCGCTTGCCGCCGTCCCGATCCAGGACGAGGGTGACCTCGGTGGCCAGTTCGCGGATGAGCGCCCAGCCGTACCCGCCCTCGCCGCCCGCCGGCGTGGCACTGCGGCGCCGCGGCAGGTCCGACGAGCGGTCGCCCACGGTCACCCGGACCTCTCCGGCCCACGCGCCGACCTCGAACCGGGTGACGCCGCCGCCGTGTCGCGTCGCGTTGGTGAACAGCTCCGAGACGGCGATCAGGAGGTCGGCAAGGACGCGCTCGCCGAGCACGGACCCGCATCGGTCCGCCCGTTCCTGCAGCACGCGCATCACGTGTCCGCGCGCGTCGCCCGCGGTGGCCGGAAGCGGCACGGCGGCGGGCAGTTCGGCGAGCGGCCCGCACGCGCGGGTCGCGTCGGAGGGGGCATCGCAACTCTTGTGACTCACACGCAGGACTCCCTCACCGGGCCGGGGCCAGGGCCGTGTCGAGGTCCCCGGCCAACTCGAAGAACGCGGCGGTGCCCGTCACGTCGAACAGCCGGTGCACCACAGGACGGTAGGGGCCACACACCACCAATCGCTTTCCGCTCGAACGGTGTTGCCGCTGTGACTCCAGGAGGACGTGCAGCACCGAAGAGTCGCCACGCATCTTCACAGCGCTTCACCCTCCGTCATGGGCAACTCCCCTGGTGGACGAAAGAACGCCCCCTGTCGACAGTCTGAGCGATTCTCAGTACCCAGTGAAACGCGGAGCACGCATCCGCGCTCCGGGTGGTTCGAAGTGGTGGTCGGCATGGGCTAAGATTTCATCTGCCACCTCGCGCCGGAACATCCGGTCGGGGGACCGGCGTTGGTCGTCCAAGGAAAGACGCCCCGCTTCCTGTGGGGAAATGCAGGTGCAAGGCCTGCCCAGCGCTCCAGAGCTCACGACAGAGGCCCTGGACTCCACACTTCGGAGTCCGGGGCCTCTGTCGTTCCTCGCGCCATCATCCCTCCGGGGGACGACAGACATCAGAGCGCCCCGTCCGGGTATTCGGAGCCAGAACCGGACCAGGAGGAATCTGCATGAACACGTCCCTGGAAGAGCTGCTCGATCAGGTGCGCGAGCGCGGTGACTTCATCGACCGTCAGCAGGCGGCGGGTGCCGTGGAGAACGTTCTGGTCATCCTGGGTGCCCACCTGGTGGGCGACGACCGCACCGATCTGGCCCGGCTGCTTCCCCAGCAGTGCGGGGCCCTCCTCGCCGACGCGGAACCCGCGAGCGAGCCGTTGACCGCGACGGAGTTCGTCGACGCGGTGGCCTCGCGCACGGGGGACGACACGGCCGGTGCGCGCCGCACGGTCACCGCCGTACTCGGCACGCTCGCGGAGGCGGCGGACGACGCGCTGCTGCGCCGCATCCTCATCCAACTCCCGCCGGGCCACGCGGGCCTGTTCGGCTGCACCGAACCGGGCTGAGCCGCTGGGCACGGACCTACCTGGAGGCACTGATGGCACGGAGAGGTCGTTACGAGAAGACATACGAACCCAAGGAAACGCTGTCCCCGTGGGCCAGGGCGGCGACCATGCTGGTGGCCTTCGTCGGCATGGTCGCGTTCGCGGTGGTGCTCGCCCGCCTGACCCTTGAGCCGTCCGCGGCCTCCGAGGCGCTGACCCACAGCAACTTCACCCCGGGCGACTCCATCGGTGAGTACCTCGAACAGCCCGCCTTCCGCGACACCGTCAAGCAGCTCGGCGGGAACATCCTGCTCGGCGTGCCGTTCGGCCTGCTGCTGCCCGTGATACTCCCCCGCACCCGTGGTCTGGTGCGGGTCGGCGTCGCCACGGCGCTCACCATGGTGCTCGTCGAGCTGGCGCAGGGCGCGTTCGTGACCGGACGCACCTTCGACATCGACGACGTCATCCTCAACACGGCCGGGGCGCTGCTGGGTTACCTCGTCCTGGGCCGTCGGCTCGGCCGCGCCGTGCACCCCCGACGGCACCACTGGTGGCACCGCTTCACGAGGCGGAACGCGACCGACGTCTGAGCCGCCGACTCCTGAGCGGGGGCGGGCCGTCGGACCGGGGCAGGTCGTCGGCTACCGCTCGGCGGGAGTCGTCGGCCGCTCCGCCGCCGTCCCGGCCTGCTCCGTCCTGACGACCGTCGCCTCGGGCGCCGCCTCGCCGTCGGCCTTCATCGCCTTCGCCTCGCTCTTGAGGATCCGCATGGACTTGCCGAGCGAGCGTGCCGTGTCCGGCAGCTTCTTCGAGCCGAACAGCACGACGACCACGATCGCCACGACCAGCAGGTGCCACGGCTCCAGTGCGTTGCGGAGCAACCCACCCACCTCATTTCCGCCTCTTGATGGTTGCTACATTGCGCAACTGTACAACTAAGGGGCGGGTCAGTCCTCCCCTCCGCAGGAGCGATTCGAGGACGCACTCATGACGACAGGCCGACAGGAGACCCCGGCCCGCCGCAGGCGGAAGGCCCCGCCGTCCCGGCACGGCAAGAAGCGGCGCAGGAGGCTGCGGCTCGTGCTCGGCATCGCGCTGTCCCTGCTCGTGCTGGCCCTGGCCGGTGGCGGATGGATCTATCTGCGGCTCTCGGGGAACATCGAGACGTTCGGCGCCGAGGGGCTCGCCAAGAACCGTCCGGACGCCGCGTCGTCCAAGGGCGAGAACGTCCTCGTCATCGGTTCCGACGCGCGCACCGGCGGCAATTCCGCGCTCGGCGGCGGGGACAAGGAGGACATCGGGCGCTCCGACACCGCGTTCCTGCTGCACGTCTACGCCGATCACCGGCATGCCGTCGCCGTCTCCATCCCGCGCGACACCCTGGTGACCATCCCGTCGTGCAGACTCCCCGACGGGAGCTGGACGCCGGAGCGGCCCGACACGATGTTCAACGCGGCCTACTCGGTGGGCCAGACCGCCAAGGGCAATCCGGCCTGCACCCAGAACACGGTCGAGAAGCTGACCGGGCTGCGCGTCGACCACACCGTCGTCATCGACTTCAAGGGCTTCGCCGCGCTCACCGACGTCGTCGGCGGCGTCGACGTGTGCCTGCCCAAGGACGTCTACCAGGGCAATCTCAATCCGAACCGCACCACCCGCGGCAAGAAGCTGTTCAGCAAGGGCGAGCAGAGCGTGTCGGGGCAGAAGGCCCTGGACTACGTACGCATCAGGCACGGCATCGGCGACGGCTCCGACATCGGCCGCATCAAGCGCCAGCAGGCGTTCGTCTCCAGCCTGCTCAAGAAGGTGAAGGACGAGGGATTCACGCCGACCAAGCTGTTTCCGCTCGCCGAGGCGGCCACCGAGTCCATGACCGTGGACCCGGGCCTCGGCTCCGCCGACAAGCTCCTGTCGTTCGCGATGTCGCTCAAGGACATCGACCTGCACAACACCCGGTTCATCACGATCCCCTGGCGGTACGAGGGGCAGCGCGTCGCCGTCGTCCAGCCGGACGCGGACGCGCTCTGGGCCTCGCTCAAGGACGACCGCACGCTCGACGGCACCGACGCGGGCGGCGCGCACAAGGAGGCCGGGGCGAAGAAGCGGAAGCCTGCGTTGGGGGACGGGATCCGTGTCGCCGTCCAGAACGGCACCACCACCGACGGGCTCGCCGCGCGGGCCGCCAAGACCCTCACGAAGCACGACTTCACCGTCACGGCCACGACGGACGCGGCGAGCAGGGAGCACACCACCACCGAGATCCAGTACGGCCCCGGCGCGGGACAGAAGGGCCGGGCCGAGGCCCTCGCCACGCTCTTCCCCGGAGCCGAGCTGAAGCCCGCGTCCGATCTGACGCCCGACGCGGGGCTCCGGCTCGTCCTCGGCAGTTCCTACCGGGGCGAGGCTCCCTCCGACCTCACCAAGGACACCCGCTCGGCCGCCGACAACCCGTGCTCGGACCTCTCCTACGGCTGAGCCCTCCGGACGCCGACGAGCACCAGGGCGTACACCGCGAGGATCCCCGCGAGCAGCCCGTAGTACGGCAGCGGGAGCGAGGTCAGGCCGAGCGGGCCGCCCAGCGGGGTGAGCGGCAGCAGGACGCCGATCGCGGCGAGCGCGGCGGCGGCCGCGCGCAGGGGCCCCGGCGCGGGGCGCGGGCCCGTGCGCAGGAGCAGGATCACCAGGGCCTGGGCGAGCAGGTTCTCGGTGAACCAGCCGGAGTGGAAGGCGGCCGCGTCGCCCCACGCGCCCGCGGTGAGCGCGAGCGCGCCGAACGTGGCGAGGTCGGCGAGCGCGCCGAGCAGGCCGAATCCGGTGATGAACCGCAGGAAGGAGCGGGGGCGCAGGACGGTCGGGCGGCGGGTGGTGGCGGGCGCGGGGCGGTCGTGGGCGAACGCGAGCTGGGCCGCGTCGAAGCACAGGTTCTGCACCAGGACCTGGACCGGGAGCATCGGCAGGAACGGCAGGAGCAGCCCCGCGGCGAGCATCGCGATGACGTTGCCGAGGTTCGAGGACAGCGTGATCCGCAGATAGGTGGCGATGTTGCCGCTGCTGAGCCGGCCTGCGGCGATGGCGTGGCCGATCGCCGTCAGGTCCTTGTCGGCGAGCACCACGTCGGCGCTCTCGCGGGCCACCTCGACGCCGCCGCGCGGGCAGATCCCGACGTCCGCCGCGCGCAGCGCGGGCAGGTCGTTGACGCCGTCGCCGAGGAACCCCGTGGTGTGGCCGTGCCCGCGCAGGGCCGCGGTGATCCTGGCCTTGTGCTCGGGGGTGCAGCGGGCGAAGACGGTGGTGGTCGCGGCGAGTGCGGCGAGCTCCTCGTCGGCGAGCGCGTCGATGCGGTCGGCGCCCACGACCTCACCGGGGTCGAGGCCCAGGTCACGGCAGGCGCGGGCGGCGGTGGCCGGGTGGTCGCCGGTGAGGACCTTGACGGTGACGCCGCGCTCGGCGAGGCCCGCGAGGGCGTGCTCGGCGCCGGGCGCGAGCGCGTCGCGGAAGGCGACGAGGCCGCGCAGGGTCAGGCCGCGCTCGACGGCCGGGGTGTACGCGCCCGTGCGGGCGGGGCGCTCGGCGGTGGCGACGGCGATCACGCGCAGCCCGGCCTCGGCCCGGCGCCCGGCGGTGGCGAGGACCTCGGCGCGCTCGCCGTCGCTCAACGCGCAGCGTTCGACGACCGACTCCACGGCGCCCTTGACGATCAAGGTGTGTCCGCCGAGGGCGCCGGGCGTGCGGACCACGGCGGTGGACACGCGGCGTTCGGGGGTGAAGGGCAGCGCGGCCACGCCGTCGTACGCCATCGCCTCCTCGGGGTCGACGGCGTCGAGGAGCGCCTCGTCGAGGGCGTCGGGTGCGGGCAGGTCGGCGAGTTGCAGGGTCCACCAGGCGTTCGCCGCGGCCCAGCCGAGGACGTCGGGCGCGTGCCGCCCCGCGGCGTCGTAGGCCCCCGCGACCTCGGGCCTGTCCTGGGTGAGCGTGCCGGTCTTGTCCACGCACAGCACGTCGACCGCCCCGAGGTCGTGCAGGGCGGGCAGCCGTCTGACGATCACTCCATGGGTACGGGCGAGCAGCGCGGCGCCCCGTGCCAGGCAGGTGGTGACGATGACCGGGAGCATCTCGGGCGTCAGGCCGACCGCGACCGCCACGGCGAACGGCAGCGTCTCAAGGCCCCGGCCGCGCAGCGCCGCGTTCGCCATCAGGACCAGTGGCGGGGTGATCAGCATGAAGCGGATCAGGACCCAGGAGATGCCGTGCACGGAGCGGTCGAAGGCGGTCGATGCCCGTGGTCCGGGGCCGGTGTGGGCGGCGGCGAAGCGGGTGTCGGCGCCGGTGGCGACGACCACGGCGGCGGCGCTGCCGGAGGCGACGCTGCTGCCCTGGAAGCAGAGGTGCGGCGGGGTGAACGCCCCGTCGGCCGCGACCGCATCGGGGCCGGGCGGGTCGGACGCCGCCTTGGCGACCGGGGCGGATTCGCCGGTGAGCGCCGACTGGTCGACGGTGAGTCCGTGCGCGCGCAGCAGCCGTACGTCGGCGGGCACCAGGTCGCCGGGGCCGAGCCTGATCACGTCGCCGGGCACCAGTTCGTCGACGGGGGTCTCACGGGTGCGGGGCTCGGCGTCGGCCGTGTCCCTGCGCCGCACGGTGGCGGTGCTCGCGACGAGGTCGCGCAGGTGCCGCACGGCGTTCTCCGCGCGATGCTCGCCGTGCGAGCGCAGCACGCAGCTGACCGCGACGAGCGTGAGGATCACACAGGCGGTGCCCCAGGAGGCGACGGCGGCGGAGACCAGGCCGAGGACGAGCAGGACCGCGGTGAACGGGTCGCGCAGGCTGCGGAGGAGGCGGACCGGCCAGGAGACCGTGCGGTGGGCGGGCAGCGTGTTCGGGCCGTGCAGGGCGAGGCGGTCCGTGGCGTCCTGTTCGGTCAGGCCGCGCGGGGTGGTGTCCAGGGAGCGCAGGACGTGCAGGGGAGTGAGGTCGCCGGGGCCCGCGCCGGGCAGCGGGTTCTTCCGTGCCGCACGCGGTGCCAGGCGCTCAGGCACTGGTCCCGCGCAGTCGGCGCACCGGCGCGGCGTCCTGCCCCGCGCGCTCGGTGAGCTGGCCGACCATCAGCCTGACCACGGTCACGATGTCCGGGTCGTCGACGTAGTACACCTGGCGGCGGCCCTCCCTGCGGGCCCGCACCAGGCCCGCGAGCTTCAGCTTCGACAGGTGCTGGCTGACGGCGGGCAGCGCGCCGCCGACCCGCTCCGCGAGGCCCGTCACATCGCTCTCGCCCTCGGCGAGGAGCCACACGATGTGCAGCCTGGCGGGGGCGGCGAGCAGTCCGAACGCCTCGGCCGCCCGGCCGAGCACATCGCTCGACGGGCCCTCCTGCCGCTCGGCTCCCCCGGCCCGTGCCGTCACTGTCCGCTCCCGACTTCTCTGCTGTCTCTGGTGTCTCTGCTGTCCCGGTCCCGGTCCCGGTGTTCCGGCGTTTCCGCCCAAGTCTAGGGCGCGGTACGGGCCCGATCCGATGGCCGGGATCGCGTGGCCGGGAGCCGTCCTCATGATCAAAAACGTGTCGGGTTAGCATATGAGCGCCGCCTAGCTCGAAAGATAAACTCGTGACTGTCAATGACGACTCGTTCACCAACTGGAAGACCCGCGAGGAGATCGCGGAGTCGATGATCCCGCTCATCGGGAAGCTGCACCGGGAGCGGGACGTGACGATCCTGCTGCACAGCCGCTCCCTGGTGAACAAGTCTGTGGTCAGCATCCTCAAGACCCACCGCTTCGCCCGCCAGATCGCCGGCGCCGAGCTCTCGGTCACCGAGACGATGCCGTTCCTCCAGGCGCTCGTCGACCTCGACCTCGGCCCGTCCCAGATCGACCTCGGCATGCTCGCCGCGACGTACAAGGCCGACGACCGCGGCCTGTCGGTCGCGGAGTTCACCGCGGGCGCCGTCGTCGGCGCCACCGGCGAGAACAAGATCGAGCGCTGCGAGCCGCGCGACGTCGTCCTCTACGGCTTCGGCCGCATCGGCCGTCTCGTCGCCCGGCTGCTCATCGAGAAGGCCGGTTCCGGCAACGGCCTGCGGCTGCGCGCCGTCGTCGTCCGCCGGGGCGGGGAGCAGGACATCGTCAAGCGCGCCTCGCTGCTGCGCCGCGACTCCATCCACGGCCAGTTCCAGGGCACGATCACCGTCGACGAGGCGAACAGCAAGATCATCGCCAATGGCAACGAGATCAAGGTGATCTACGCGGGCGACCCGTCGGAGGTCGACTACACGGCGTACGGCATCAAGGACGCCATCCTCATCGACAACACCGGCAAGTGGCGTGACCGCGAGGGCCTCTCCCAGCACCTGCGCCCCGGCATCGACAAGGTCGTCCTCACCGCGCCCGGCAAGGGTGACGTCCCGAACATCGTGCACGGCGTCAACCACGACACGATCAAGCCGGACGAGCAGATCCTGTCCTGCGCGTCCTGCACCACCAACGCGATCGTGCCGCCGCTGAAGGCGATGGCGGACGAGTACGGGGTGCTCCGCGGGCACGTGGAGACGGTCCACTCGTTCACCAACGACCAGAACCTGCTCGACAATTACCACAAGGCCGACCGTCGCGGCCGTTCCGCGCCGCTCAACATGGTGATCACCGAGACCGGTGCCGCGTCCGCCGTCGCCAAGGCGCTGCCCGACCTCAAGGCGCCGATCACGGGCAGCTCGATCCGCGTCCCCGTCCCGGACGTCTCGATCGCGATCCTCAGCCTGCGGCTCGGCCGCGAGGCCACGCGCGACGAGGTCCTCGACTACCTGCGCGACGTCTCCCTGACCTCGCCGCTCAAGCGTCAGATCGACTTCACCAGCGCGCCGGACGCGGTCTCGAACGACTTCATCGGCTCGCGCCACGCCTCGATCGTCGACGCGGGCGCCACCAAGGTCGACGGCGACAACGCGATCCTCTACCTCTGGTACGACAACGAGTTCGGCTACTCGTGCCAGGTCATCCGGGTCGTGCAGCACGTCTCCGGCGTGGAGTACCCGACGTACCCGGCACCGGCGGTCTGATCCTCCGGTCCCGATCCTCAGCACCGGCGCGCGCTCCTCGTTGTCCGAGGGGCGCGCGCCGCGTTGTAGCTTGTGGCCCATCGTCTTCGGAGGGGCTCGGGCATGACAGAGGTGGACGTGGAACTGGTGAGGTCACTGCTGCGCGAGCGGCAGCCGGACCTCGCGGAGCTGAGCCTGCGGCTCGTCGACGGCGGCTGGGACAACCAACTGTGGCGCCTGGGCGAGGAGTTGGCGGTGCGCCTGCCGCGTACGCCGCGCGGGCCCGACCTGCTGCGCAAGGAGTACGCGTGGCTGCCCGCCCTCGCGCCTCGGCTGCCGCTCCCCGTGCCCGTGCCCGTACGGATCAGTGAGCCGTCCGCGCGCTTCCCCCAGCCGTGGACCGTCGCGGCGTGGGTGCCGGGCGAGCCCGCCGACAAGACCGTGATCAGCCGCACCGCCGACGCGGCGGGGGCCCTCGCCGACTTCCTCCGCGCGCTCCACGAGGAGGCGCCCGCCGAGGCACCCGCCAGCGCCGACCGCGGCGTTCCGCTCAAGAGCCACGCCGCCGGGTTCGATGCGGCGTTCGAGGAGATGACCGCCGCCGAGTCCCTCCCCTCCGGGGCCGTCGACACGCTCAGGGACATCTGGGAGGACGCCCTCGCGGCGCCCGCCTGGGAGGGGCCCCCGCTGTGGCTGCACGGCGACCTGCACCCCGCGAACGTGGTCGTCGCCGACGGCACGCTCGCCGGAGTGATCGACTTCGGCGAGGTCTGCGCGGGCGACCCGGCGACGGACCTCGCGTCCGCGTGGCAACTCCTCCCGGAGGGCGGCGCGGCCCCCTTCCTCACCGCCTACGCACGCGCCGACGAGGCGATGGTCCGGCGCGCCAAGGGGTGGGCCCTGCGTACTTCCCTCGGCCTGCTCAGCGTCGGACGCGCGGGCGAACGGGGTCTTCCCGGTGGCAAGACGACGTGGGGGACGGCGGGTCGGAGCACGCTGAAGAGGCTGCTGGCCTCCGTCTGACGGGGGCTCCCCCGGCCGGCCACGCCCGGTCGTCCACCGTCAGGAAGGGCTCGCCCACCACCGTCGACGGAGTCGATCCCGTGAACTCCATGACGTCCCTGTGCAGATGCGACTGGTCGAAGTAGCCACTGTCCGCCGCGACGTGGGCCGCGCCCCGGCCCTCGACCATCCGGTGCACCGCGCGGTCGAAGCGGACCAGTTTCGCCGCGCTCTTCGGTGGCATGCCCACGGACGCGTGGAACCGGGACCACAGGCGTTTGCGGCTCCAGCCGAGTTCCGCCGCCAAGCGGTCGACGCGGGCGAGGCCCCCGCTGGCCACGATCCGTTTCCAGGCCCAGGCCACCGCCGGGTCCACCGGCGGGCTCGTGGCGCGTCGGCGGGCGAGCAGCTCGTCCATGAGCGTGAAGCGGGCCTGCCACGAGGGGAGTTCGCTGAGCCGCTCGCGCGTCCGTGCCGCCTCTTTGCCCCACAGGTCGTCGAGGGAGACCGCGGCGCCGGTCAGTTCGGCGGGACCGACACCGAGGAGCGTGCCCGCGATCACGGGCGACAGGCGCACCTGCACACACTCGACCCGTTCGCCCCACGCCCGCACCACTCCCCCGGAGCCGAATCCGGGCCCGGCGACGAGACTTCCCCGGTGCAGCCGCCCCGATCCGTCCTCCACGGTGGGCTCGCCCGCGCCGAACTCCAGGATCAGCATCACGGCCGGGTGCGGAACGACCCGTAGCCCACCGGCGAGCGCCCCCGGCACCCGGAACCCCGCCATGTCGACACCGGCGACCGGGCCCGGCCGCCTCGGACGTGCGACGTCCCACGCGGCGGGATCGTCACGCGCACCGGTGGTGGACCCCATCGTCGAATGCTAAGCGGCGCCACGCGGGCCGGGGAAGGAACATTCGTCCAATCCTCGGGCGCCCGGCGCGAGTCACCGTGGGCCCATGACTCCTCATGGTGACCTCCACGTCAGGCGGGACGGCCCGCGCGACGCCCCCGCCCTCCTCCTCATCCACGGCAGCGCCACCTCAAGTCGCGCGTGGGACGCGCTCGTCCCTTTCCTTTCCGCGTCCCATCACGTCATCCGGATCGACCTGCCGGGGCACGGCCGTTCACCCGAACCCGTCGGCCGCGCCTATGCGACCCCGACCCAGGCGGCCGCCCTCGGCACCGCGCTCGACCGGCTCGGCGTCGAGCGCGTCGTCGCCGTCGGCCACTCCAGCGGCGGCTACGCCGCCACCGCCCTCGCCGAGCTGCGGCCCGGCCTGGTGTCCGCGCTCGTGCTCATCAACACCGGCCCCGCCATGGACGCCTTCACGGGACCGGAGCCCGCCCCGATCGACCCCGCGCTCTGGCCGCCGACCGACGAGCAGATCCGCGGTTTCGCGAGCACCGGATTCCGCGCGGGCTTCCAGGTCCCCCAGGAACTCGTCGAGGAACTCCGCGCGATGTCCCCCCACGCGTTCACCGCCTCGATGCGGGCGTCCACCGCGTACCTGACGGAGCAGGCGCTCCCGACCCGCCTGACGGCCGTCGGCAAGCCACTACAGGTGATCTTCGGCGACCAGGACCACAGATGGCGCCCCGCGTCCGCCGACGACTACCGCGTGGTGCCCGACGCCCGGGTGACCATGCTCCCCGGAGCCGGACACACCCCCATCCTGGAGGAGCCCGAGCGGACCGCCGCGCTCGTACTGGGCTTCACCGGGACCCACAGCGAGTCCTCTAACAAGGGCCTCGACGCACTGAGTTGAGGGTCAGTCTGGTCGACCTGCGCCGCGTCCAGGGCGCTCTCGTCGCCCTCGGCCCATGCCTCCACGATGCGGTCCCACCGGCGGATGTTCAGGGTGCGGAACTCCAGGACGCGGCGTCGACGTGTTCGAGGTTCTTCCGCGAGGGGCCGCGCCTGCCCTTGAGCCACGCCTTGAGCGTACGGTCGGTGATGGTGAGTCCGGTCATCGCGCGCGGCGGCGCGGGCGTGCTCGGAGCGGGTCAGGTAGCGCAGCCGCGCCATGAGGCCGCGCCGCGCGGAAGTACGCGTACTTGTGCCGGACCTCCCCCGTCGGCTCGCGGCCCGACTCCCAGCCGCCGACCGTGGTCGGGCTGACGCCGATGGCCCTGGCGACCTGTGCCTGCGACAGGTGCAGGGCCTCGCGCAGTGCGCGGCGTTCGGCGACGGGCGGGAGTTCCGTCTCGGGGCCGCTGGCGGCCAGCAGCGCGTCGATGGCGTCGAAGTCACTCACCGGCAGCACGTGCACGCAGGTGGCGGATTACGCATGTCTTCTGCGTGTCGCGCACCTCGGAGGCGCACCTGGGGGCGGAGGGTCCGGCCCGGGGTAGGGCCGGTTATCGGCCTGGCGGTCATGTGGAGCCGGGCGTAGAGAAAGGAGTTCACCCCTCGGGAGGCCGCATGGACAGGACCACGGACAAGCCCATGGACAGGACCATGGACAAGGGAACGTTCCGGGACAGGTTCAAGAATCAGGCCGTGGTGGTCTCCGGGCTGCCGCGCGGCACAGGGCGGAGCCTCGCCGAGCGGGCCAACGCGGCGGCGGGACCCGGCGACGCCGCGCTGCGCACGAAGGCCGAGTTCGGTGTGCTGTTCGACCTGTTGCTCGCCGAGCAGGGCGACGTGGCGGGCGCCGAGGGCAAGCTCGTGCTCCAGGACGCGCAGGGGCGGCCCACCGGGATCGGGCAGCTCGTCCAGGCGTACCTCGACGCCGCGCAGGACAAGAAGGAGTTCTTCGCCCACGGCCTGTACCGGGTCGGGGTCACCGGGTGGCCGCCCGGCCTGCTGACCGCCGACGAGGTGATCGTGGCGCCGCCCGGGGCCCGGCTGACGATCGCCAGGAGCGAGGACCCGGACGCGGAACTCCTGTCGACGTCGGCGTTCTCACTCGTCAACAGCGGCAACATGACCGCCCACGCGCCCAAGCGGTCGTGGAAGATCGACCTGGAGATCGGGACCGGCGAGGACCGGCTGCACGGCATGGAGCGGATCAACCTCAAGGCGATGTACAACGACCCGTCGCAGATGCGGGAGGCCGTGGCCTGGCGGCTCCTGGAGCGGGCCGGGATCCCGGCGGCGCAGCACACGTACGCGACGCTCTCCCTCAACGACCGCTACATGGGCCTGTTCTCGGTGATCGAGCAGGTCGACAAGAAGTTCCTCAAGGACCAGTTCGGCAAGAACGCGGAGGGCAACCTCTACAAGGCGTACTACGGCGACGTCGGCGCGGCGACCCTGGAACACCGCGCCGGCACGGACGGCTCGGACGGCGGCCGCCAGTACTTCACCACCGGCAGCCTGGAGGACGACCGCACCTACCGCCTCAAGACGAACGAGGACGACCCGACCGCCAACACCTACGACGACCTGGCCGTGCTCGTCAGGGCCGTCAACGGGGTCGGCCTGCCGGGCGGCGAGAGCCGGTTCGCCTCCGACGCCTTCCGGTCCTCGGTCGAGGGCGTCATGAACGTCCGGGCGTTCCTGCGCTGGGCCGGGGCCAACGTGCTGCTCGGCAGCTGGGACAACTACTTCGCCACCCCGGCGAACTACTACCTCTACAACTCGGGGCGGCTCGGGGACCCTTCGGGCTTCGTCGACCGCCCGTACTTCACCTTCGTCCCCTGGGACTACGACAACAGCTCGGGCATCGACTTCTTCGCCACCCAGTGGCAGTACACGGACCTGCTCGACTGGCCCGCGATGAGCCGCAACTACTGCCGGATCACGCACGCCCCGCACGAGACGTCGCACCTGCCGCTCTTCACCAACCTGCTGCGGCACCACGACTTCTGCCAGTACTACCTGGACCACCTGGAGTTCCTGCTCGACACCGAGTTCGGCCCCGAGCGGGTGGCCGAGCTGATCGGCGCGGAGGGCTCGGGCCGCACCGACGGCCTGTGGCAGCTCATCTCGGACGCGGCGTACGCGGAGTCCGACAGCCCGCACGGAAAGCCCTTCACCGGGCGGCAGTTCACCAACGACGAGGTGTACAGGGCCGCGTACCGGCAGTGGGAGCTGAGCCGGGTCTCGCAGTTCACGTACGGGATCTTCCACTACACGCGGATGCGCTACGACAGCGCGCGGCAGCAGCTCGCCGAGCTGCGCAAGACCTATCCCAACGGCGCGAGCGGCGCCGTCTTCCCCGGCGTCCTGGAGGTGCTGCCGTCATGACCACGGCCAAGAAGCAGAAGACGAAGGCCGGGTCGGCCAAGGTGTCGGCCGAGCTGCGCCTCCTGAAGGAGGCGAAGATCAAGGACCTGATCGGCGACGCCGCGGGCGACCGCCTGGAGGCCAGCGGCGTGCTCTACCGCGACGGCGTCTTCCTCGTCGTCTGCGACAACCTGCCCTTCTTCCTGCGGATCGGCGGCGAACTGTCGCCCAAGGCCCCGGAGAACGGCGCGCTCGGCACCGAGCGAGGCAAGGCCACGAAGAAGAAGGGGAAGAAGGACAGCCAGAAGGAGGCAGCGGCCGAGGTCGAGGGGTACGAGGATCTGGCGTACGACCCGTCGGGCGAGCGCCACTTCGCGCTGAGCGAGGCCGTCCCCGTCGCACCCGAGGGGTTCCGCGCCCGGGTCCACGAGTACGACGCCCGGCTGCGCCCGCGCGGCTCCGCGACGCTCGACTTCGCGCTGTCCGACGCCAACAAGGGCCTGGAGGGCCTGGAGTGGGTGGAGCGGGACGGCACCGGGTACCTGCTCGGGCTCTGCGAGGGCAACCGCTGTACGGGCGGCAAGGAGGGACGCAAGCCGGGCGGCGGCCGCATCCAGGTCTTCCGGCGCGGCGCCGAGCAGTGGGACCGCACGGACACCATCCGGCTGCCCGCTTCCCTGCCCTTCGAGGACTACAGCAGCGTCTCGGTGCGCGACGGCAGGATCGCCGTGCTCTCGCAGGCGTCGTCGGCGCTGTGGGTGGGTCGCCTGTCGCCCAGGAAGTGGCAGGTGGACGAGGGGACGGTCTACGCGTTGCCGACGGACGACAAGGGCCGCACCGTCTACGGCACGGCGGAGGGCGTGTCCTGGATCTCGCGGGACCACGTCGTGGTGGTGTCGGACCGGGCGAAGAAGGGCCGGGCGAACGACCACTACCGCGCGAAGGACCAGTCGATCCACGTGTTCCTGATCCCCTCCGGGGGCTGACGACCCCTCACTGAACGGCAGGTGGACCGGTAGGCCGGTGGACCGAAGGGCCGGTGACGGGCGCGATGCCGCTCGTCACCGGCCCGTTCCGTGCGGACACCTCGGCGTTCGATGACCGTGCCGGGTCGCGGCACGCGCGCTGGCCGGATCGCCGCCGCGCAGGGGGAATCAACCGGCCGGTAGGTGAGGCGGTAAGAGGCCGGTCAGGAACCCTCCGATTCGATCGTGACAATGGCAGGAAACGGGTTGCGTGCGGCCACGCCCGTTCGCTGCCCTGCCCGTTCGCCTTTTCGCCGTGCACATGCCGGAGGCACGGTGTCCGAAAACGATGGAGGCCGTCTGGAACCTCGTATATCTGTGGTTACACCTGGGACTGCTGTTGATTGACGAACCATCAGATGGTCCGCGCCTTTTTTCGGACAGTCCCTTGAGTTTCGATTTCTCGTTGAATCGGCAGCGCCTACGGTTGTCGCTGTGGGGGCACAGACCGTGCCGGGGGAGATACGCTGCGCAAGGGGTTCGAGGGGGAATGCCGTGCGGCCTCCGCCGAACGCGGGCTGCCGGAAAGGTCATTGCGGTCCGGTTCGACCAGCCGGACCGTGAGCCTTTGGTCGACGATCTCCGCGAAGAGGAACGCAGGACGAACTCCGCACCAACACCCGGGTGCCGTAAGCCCCGCACACCCACGTCGGGCCACACATCCATGTCGGACTACTACGGGGGATTTCCAAGGGGGGGACCCTAGTGACGGAATCTCGGTCGAGTGATCCCGGATCCGAACAGAGCGGCTTATTGCTCGAGGCATTCGATCCGCAGTTGTTCCGGGAGAACTCAGAAACCGCTCTCTCCAAGCTCGAGAAGCACCTGTCGGACATCTCCATCAGGGGCCTGGAGCTGATCGATCCCGCGAAGTTGACCGAGGCCGCGAGGGCCTTGATGACGACGGACCACGAGAGCGTCGCCGCCTTCGACGAGGAGAGGCTGGCGGGGATCATCGACCTGTACATCAGGACGGGGATCCAGGTGCAGTCGCCCGGATACATGGGGCGGCAGTTCTCCGCCCCCGTGCCGGTCGCGGGCGTCATGGACTTCGTGAGTTCCATGATCAGCCAACCGGCCTCGTTCTACGAGGCGGGCCAGCTGCCCAACGCCGTCGAGCGCATCATGGCCACCGAGCTCAACCGGTTCATCGGCTGGGACCCGGAGCGCTTCACCATGGTGACCACCTCCGGAGGCTCGCTCGCCAACCTCACCGCGCTGCTCGCCGCACGCAACGAGAAGCTGCCCGGCTACTGGTCGGAGGGGGGTTCGGCGCTGCGCGGCCAGCCGAGGCCGGCGATCGCGGTGGGCGCCGACGTGCACTACAGCATCGCGCGGGCGGCCGGCGTCATGGGCATCGGCGACGCACAGCTCGTCCGCCTGCCGCTCAACCGGCGCCAGCAGATCGACGTGAGCGAGGTGCGCGCGACCCTGGCCGCGGCCGAGCGGCAGAACCTGAGGGTGTTCTGCCTCGTCGTCTCCGCGGGCAGCACGCCGGTGGGCGCGTTCGACCCGATCGACGAGCTCGCGGACATCGCCCGCGAGAGGGGCCTGTGGCTGCACGTCGACGGCGCCCACGGCGCGAGCCTGCTGGTCTCCGACGCGCTCCGCGGCAAGCTCCGGGGCATCGAGAAGGCGGACTCGCTGACGTGGGACGCGCACAAGATGATGTTCGTCCCCGCACCCTGCACGATGCTCTTCTACCGGAACAAGGAATCGAGCCTCGCGGCATTCCGGCAGAAGGCCAGCTATGTGTTCGAGGAGGAGCAGGACATCTACACCGCCTTCGACAGCGGAGGCAAGAACTTCGAGTGCACCAAGCGCCCTATGATCATGACGCTCTGGGCCCTGTGGGCGCTCTATGGAAGGGCGCTGTTCGCGGAGAAGATCGAGTATCTCTGCCGACTGACGCAAGAGGCCCATGACGTCCTGCGGGCCGACCCCGACTTCCAGACCCTGCACCGCCCGGAGGCCAATATCCTGTGCTTCCGTTACCACCCGGCGGGGCTCGACAGAAAAGAAGTGCACCGCCTTCAGGTCGCCATCCGAAATCGCATCAAACTCGAGGGGAATTTCTTCATCTCGAAGGTGGATGTCGACGGCGTGGCTGCACTGCGCGTGGTCATGATGAACCATCAGATCACCGGCGAACACTTCCGGATGCTGCTCACCGAAATCCGGAGAACCGGGCAGGACCTGCTCAACAGCGAAGAGGGAACAGCAAAAGCGTAGAGGGGACGGATGTTGAGTACATCTCACGCTCCACAGGCAACGCGCGTTCCACAGGCCGCACCGGCTCCCGGCGGTGCGAGAGAACTTGCCAACTGGCTCATACCGGACTGGGAGTTGCACCCGGAATCGGTGGAAGCCGTCACCGTACTTCCCTCCTTCGCGAGCAAGATGCGCGAATGCGAGCGGGTCTGCCAGACGCTCTACAGCGAGATCCCGCACGAGGTCCAGGACGCCCTCGTACAGCGCCGTCTCCAGCAGATGGTCAACACCGCGATGCTCAACCCGCTCTGGCGCGAGCGACTGCGCGGCGCGGGCGTCACCAGCGCCCCCACGACGTACGAGGAGTGGCAGCGCGTCCCGCTCTCGGACAAGGACGTCCAGCGGGACTTCTTCATGGACACCCGGCCCGGTCTGGTGGTCCCCCTCACCCGCGGCGACTTCGAGGTCGTGGCCAGCGGTGGCACCAGCGGCGGGCGACCGCTCGAAGTCGTCTACGCCCTGCGGGAGTTGCGCGACACCTATGAGATCGCCGGCCGTTTCATGGGCGCCTATCAGCTGGCCGGGCACCTCGCGGGCACCGACCCCAAATGGCTGTTCACCACGCTGGCCGACTACCAGATGTGGAGCAGCGGCACCATGGTCGGCGGCGTGCTGCAACAGGTGCCCGGCGTGAACTACGTCGGCGCGGGGCCCGTCACCGCACCCGTCCTCGAGCACATGTTCTCCTACCGGGGCCCCAAGGCACTGATGGGCATCTCCGCGGGCATCGCGATCCTCGCCGAGCTCGGCGCGGGCATGCGCCAGGAGTACCGGGAGAGCTTCCGCGTCGCCCTGTACGGCAGCGGCGTGCTGCCCCACCGCAAGCGGGTCGAACTCCAGGCGCTCTACCCGAACCTGGCGATCCTCAGCTACTTCGCCGCCACCCAGGCGGAGACGATCGGACTCCAGCTCGACGCCGCGTCGCCCTATCTGTCGTCGGTGCCGGGCCTGCACTACATCGAGATCGTCGACGAGGAGGGGCGGCCCGTCCCCGAGGGCGAGGAGGGCGAACTCGTCGTCACCCGGCTGCACGCGCACGAGGCACCGCTGCTCCGGCTCAAGCTGGGCGACCGGATGATCCGCAGGCCGCGTACGGAGGGACCCGGTCTGAAGACCCAGCAGTTCGAGTTCGCGGGCCGCACCGGCGACGTGCTGCACATCAACGACAGCCAGTACTCGGCGGCGCGCGCCTACACCGCGGTGTGCGACGAGCTGAAGGCGGCCGACGTCGTCGACCTGGCCGAGGTGGCGCACGACGTGCAGTTCGTCAACTTCCGCGAGGGCAAGACGATCACGCTCTTCGCCGCGGTGGACGACGTGCTCGGCCTGACCTACCGTTCGGACGCCGTGCTCGGTCCCTACGGCGCGCAACAGCTGTTCGTGAACGCCCTGCCGCGCGCCCTGTCCCTGTTCAACCACGGCGAGGCGAACGCCGCGTCGATCGAGCGGACCGGCTACACCTTCCAGCTCAAGTTCGTGCCCAGGCTCTCCGCGGAGATCGAGCGGACGGCTGTCGGGAAGGTCCCGCTGGTGCGGGACCGCGGCTAGGCGCGGGGCACCGCGCGCAACCACCAGGTGCGAGGACAGGAGTGGAATGACCGTGAGTGGAACCAAGTCACAAGTGAACATCATCGCCGTCGTGGACGTCATCGGGGCGCTGTCCACCAAGTCGCTGCAGGACGGCAATCTCTGCATGATGGACGACGGCTCCGGCAACAGCTCCCATCAGGGGACGCCGAACCTCGTGACCGTCGTCAGGCCCGGCCAGACCGTCTCGTGGACCGCGCTCGCCGTGGACCTGCAGACACCGGTGGAGATCAAGAACATCTCGTTCGTCCCGGCGAACGGGCAGCAAGGCCAGCGCGACCAGAGCGGCCTGCAAGGACAGCAGCAGGGGCAGCAGGGACAGCCCGGTGCGTACGGGCAGCCCGGCCAGTCCGGCCAGACCGCATACGGCCAGAGCACGTACGCCCCAGGAGGAGCCACCGGCCACGTCGCATCCGACCGCGGCTCGACCGCCCACGACCAGGAGGGCGGCGACCCGGCGAGCGCCAAGCTCGACCTCGACGTGTGGACCGGCGTGGTGCCGTCCTGGATGGCACGGGGCGTGCCGTACACGTACCGCCTGGAACTCCAGATGTACGACGGCGTCGACAGCATCATGCACGTCGACTCCCCCGCGTTGATGTGTCAGTAGCGGCCGGCCCGACAACGGCGACGACGGCAAAGCCGGGAACGACGACGAAGGCGGAATCATGCCCCAACAGTTGGCGATCATCGTGCTCGTGGACGTCGGCAACGCGCTCACGTCCAACACCCTCGACGGCAACACCTACCTGTTCGACAACATGAAGCTGCACGGCTCCGAGAACCAGGGCACCGACGGGCTCGTGACCGCGATCCACGGGTCGTACTGGCGGGACGGTTCGCAGGCCAGTGAGCAGGTGCTCAACTGGCTGCCGTACAGCCTGGGTTCCATCCCGCCCACCGTGCCGCGCGGCTACGAGGTCGAGCGGGCCCGGCAGAGCGACGAGCAGGCGCTCGCCGAACTCCAGGACCTGGCCGCCAAGTCCACGGTGCCGAGCGCCGACGCGGCGGCCGAGCTCAACCGCATCCGCAAGACCGTGGGCACCCGGGTCAAGACCACCCGGCGCACCCGCGGCCGGATGTCCGGGCAGAAGGTCGTGGACATCACGGGCCAGGTCGTCACCGAGGACGCCACGGCCGCGGCCAGCTACCCCGCCCCCGTGATCACCGACATCTACGGCGAGGCCGTGGACGCGAAGATCATGTACCCGGCCGAGTACGGCTCCCCCGACATGGTCACCGACGGCTGGTACTGGTCGGCATCGGTCGACACCTCCCGGCCCGGGACGTACTCGTACACGATGCGCATCCAGCTGCACCGGCTCGCGCAGACGAACGGCGAGCTCCGGTGGGATCCGGTGAACCTGACCTGCTCCTCGGCCCTGAAGATCACCTCGGAGCCGCGGCGCAACGCCTTCACCAAGGCGGGCATCGGCCAGCTGCCGATCCCGACCACCCCGCCCGCCCAGCGCGGCTGAGCATCCCCCACCGGACGAGGAGGAACAGATGACCACCAAGCCGAGGCGGGAGACCGTCGCGAAGCGGCCGATCTCCATCACCGCCGTCGTGGACTGCGTGGGCGCCCTGGCGGCCGGCAATCTCCGGGGCCACCTGTACATGTACGACACGAACAAGGCGGGCGGCTCCACCGGGTTCGGCAGCGAGGAGCTCCAGACCAAGGCCGGGCGCGGGGACCAGATCCTGTGGAACTGCCTCGCCCTGGAGTGTGAGGCGTACGTCGCCATCGAGGACATCGTGATCGACCGCGAGGTGTGCGAGCCGGAGCGGAAGGTGTACCCCGGCACCGACGTCGCGTACTGGATCGGCACGGTGAAGAAGGCCGACGCCGGGCCGATCACGTACCAGCTCAAGTTCAAGCTGGGCACGAGGGACCAGCCGATCAGCACCACCCTGTCGTCGTCCCTCGTCGGCTAGGGGCCAGGCAGTCATGGCGGCGTACGCGAAGGAGGCACGGTGAGCACCACTACGCGCAGTGGCGTGGAGAAGCAGAATCCCGGCCAGCTGAACTCGGTCCAGCTCAACATCGTGACGCTCATCAACATGGAGCGGGCGACGGACACGGGCTCGCTGAGCGACGCGATGTACATGATGGACAACAGCATCGGCGGCAAGGGCCAGGGCACGCCCTCCCTCGAAACGGTGTGCAAGCAGGGGCAGGTCATCAACTGGATCGTGCGCCCGATCGACATGGAGAAGCGCCTGGACGGCACCTGGCCCCCCATGCCGAAGATCAACAACATCGTCTTCCTCGACACCGAGCTGGGTGACGAGGAGGACGTGGCGGAGCGCAGGATCTTCAACGAGCTGAAGATCTACGGGATGCCCGACCGCATGCGGGACAAGTACACACCGGTCTACTACTACTGGGCGGGCACGGTGATGAGCACCGCGAAGCCCGGCCTGTACCGGTACCGGCTCGTGCTGGAGCTGGAGCAGGAGGGCAAGAAGGAGAAGCTCTACCTGAACACGTCGATCCACCCCTCGATCAGGGTCATCCCGACCTGATCCCGGCGGGCTGAGCGGACGCGGAACGAGGAGCGGCACGGGAAACCGGGCCGCTCCTTTTCCGCAGGTGGGACCCGGTGCGGGGAGCACAAGGGGCACTATGAATGAGGTGTATACCCCACATGTATAGTGCTCGCATGTCTGCCGTGAACATGATCTCCCCCCACAAGACCACCCGATCGGCGAAGAGGTTGCGTCGCACCGCGTCCGCCCTCGCCGCGGGGGCCGCCCTCGCCCTCGCGATGACCGGGTGCACCAAGCTCGACACCACGTCCCCCGCCACGGTCCGCAAGGACGCGGCGGACGCGAAGGCCGCGGACCAGGGCACGTTCGGCACGGTCGACTGCCGCAAGGCCAAGTGCGTGGCGCTGACCTTCGACGCGGGGCCCAGCGAGAACACGCCGAGGCTGCTGAAGATCCTCAAGGAGAAGAAGGTGCCCGCCACCTTCTTCACGCTCGGCAAGAACCACATAGAGAAGTACCCCGAGCTCGTGAAGCAGATGGACGCCGAGGGGCACGAGGTCGCGAGCCACACCTGGTCGCACAAGATCCTCACGAAGATCGACGCCAAGGAGGCGCGCAAGGAGCTCGAGCGCCCCAACGAGGCGATCGAGAAGCTCATCGGCAAGAAGCCGACGCTGATGCGCCCGCCGCAGGGCCGTACCAACGACGACATCAACAAGCTCTCCAAGGAGCTCGGTCTCGCGGAGATCCTGTGGTCGGTGACCGCCAAGGACTACACGACCAATGACTCCAAGCTGATCGAGAAGCGCGTCCTCGACCAGACCAAGCGGGACGGCATCATCCTGCTGCACGACATCTACAAGGGCACCGTCCCCGCCGTGCCCGGTGTCATCGACGGGCTGAAGAAGCGCGGCTTCGTCTTCGTGACCGTGCCGCAGCTGCTCGCGCCGGGCAAGGCCGAGCCGGGCAAGATCTACCGCTAGGTGCCGCCCCCGGGGCGCGCGTCACCACGTGAGGTGCAGCGCCTCGGGAGCCCGGTGGATCAGGGTCGGCCGCATCGTGACGGCCGGGCGGTCGTCGGCGAGCCGGAGACCAGGCAGGCGCCGGGTCAGCAGCTCCAGGGTGATCCCGAGCTGCTCGCGGGCGAGCTGGGCGCCCACGCAGGCGTGTGCGCCGAGGCCGAAGGCGAGGTGGCGGGCGCCCTGCCGCCGCTCGATGTCGAAGACGTCGGGACTCGGATGCAGGGCGGCGTCCCGTCCGGCCGCCCCGAAGGCCACCAACACCTCGCTGCCCTCGGGCAGTTCGGTGCCCGCCAGGGCCACGTCCCGGGTGGTGACGCGGCGGAAGGCTTGCAGGGGCGCGTCGTAGCGCGCCGCCTCCTCGATCACCGCGGGGATCCGAGCGGGCTCCGCCGTGAGCCGCTCCCACTGGTCCGGGTGGCGCAGCAGGTGGAGCACCGTGGTGCCGATCAGGGCCGTGGTGGTGAGGTGCCCCGCGATCAGGAAGTTCTGCAGCTGCGCGACGAGTTCGTGGCGCTGTTCGAGGGTGAGGGGCTCGTCGGCGGGTCCTGGCGCGAGTGCGGCGACGAGCTCCGTGCACAGGTCCTCGCGCGGGGCCGCCCTGCGGTCGCACACATAGCCGTCCAGGATCTGTTGCATCGTCACGATGTCCTGGGAGGTGGCCACTTGACCGGCCTCGTCCATCGGCGGGAAGAGCAGCCGCTCGGCCTGGTGCCCGCCGTGCACGACCTGCGGTACGTCGGCGGGGTCGAGCCCGGCGAGACGCCCCACGACGTCGCCGGGCAGCCGCCGGGCGTACGCCTCCATCAGTTCGACGCGCCCCTCCCCCACGAAGGAGTCGACGAGCTCCTCGGCCCGCTCCCTCGCGTACGGCACCACCTGCGCGACCCGCGCCGCCGAGAGCCCTCGGATCAGAGGCGCGCGCAGCCTCCGATGCTCGGCGCCGTCCGCGCTCACCGCGTCGCGGCGGCCGCCGAAGCCCTCGCCGAGGACGGCGAACGCCTCGGCCGACGGGCGCACGTCGCCGCGCAGCACCTGGGCGGACGAGAAGTCGTCGGGGCGGCGCAGGACCTCCCTGACATCGGCGTCGCGGGCCACCAGCCAGGCGTCGAACTCGGGGACGAAGGTGAGTCCGGTGGCGGCGCGGGCGCGGGCGTAGAGCGGGTAGGGATCGCGCATCAACGCGTCACGGCTGTCCTGCTGTTGACGGTCCACGAGGTCCTCCGGGCGCCGTTCGTACGACCCTGCCCGCCCATCGTGGCGGAGGCCCCGGCGGGGCGGAAGAGCGCATCGGGGCGTGGACCTGGCAGGCTCGGGGGCGTGGCTCACTTCCAGTTCACCAGGGACGTGCCCCTGCCCCCGGCCGAGACCTTCTCCCGGCTGACCGCGTGGGAGCGGCACGCCGACGCGGTCCCGCTGACCCGGGTGCGCGTCCGCACGCCGGGACCCACGCGCGTCGGCACGCTCTTCACCGCCCGCAGCGGGCTCGGCCCCCTCGGCTTCGACGACGTGATGGAGATCGTCGCGTGGCACCCACCCCTGGGCACCGCCCCGGGCCGCTGCCGCCTGGAGAAGCGGGGCACGTTCGTGACGGGCTGGGCGGAGATCGAGGTCTACCCGTACGACACGGGTTCCAGGGTGATCTGGCGCGAGGACCTACGGGTACGCGCGCTACCAGCCCTGTTCGACGGCGCCCTGGCCGCGATCGCGACGCGCATGTTCACCAGAGCGGTGACCCACCTGACGACGGGCTAAGGGGCGCGGGGAACGGCGCGAAGGGGCGCGGGGAACGGCGCAAAGGGAGCGCGGGGAACTCCGCAAAGGGGCGCGGGGAACGGCGCGCCCAGCCACAACGAACCCGCACCCGGCAACGAACTCCGCTCGGGCAACGCCCGCCCCCGCAGGGAGCGCGGGGAACTCCGCAAGGGGCGCGGGGAACGGCGCGCCCAGCCACAACACACCCGCACCCGGCAACGAGCCCCCTCAGGCCACAGACCCAATCCGCCCCGAAGCCCTCCGCGCTCCATCCGGATGGATGGGCGTGTGCGCCCCGGTAAGCGAAACCCCACTCCCGCCCCGCCGATTCGCGACGATCTCCGAGGCGATGGACAGCGCCGTCTCCTCAGGGGTCCGCGCGCCGAGATCGAGCCCGATGGGCGACCGCAGCCGCGCGAGCTCCAGCTCGGTGACGCCCACGTCCCGCAGCCGCGCGTTGCGGTCCTCGTGCGTACGACGCGACCCCATCGCGCCGACGTAGGCGACGGGCAGCCGCAGCGCGTGCCGCAACAACGGCACGTCGAACTTGGCGTCGTGCGTCAGCACGCACAGCACCGTGCGGCCGTCGGTCTCCGTCCGCTCCAGGTACCGGTGCGGCCAGTCCACGACGATCTCGTCGGCGTCGGGGAAGCGGACGGCGGTGGCGAAGACGGTCCTGGCGTCGCAGACCGTGACGTGATACCCGAGGAACTTCCCGATCCGCACCAACGCCGACGCGAAGTCGATCGCACCGAACACGATCATCCGCGGCGGCGGCACGCTCGACTCGACGAGCAGCGAGAGCGGCTGACCGCAGCGCGAGCCGTCCGCGCCGATCTCGACGACGCCGGTCTGTCCCGCGTCCAGCATGGCGCGGGCCTCCCCCGCCGCCGTGCGGTCCAGCTCGGGGTGCCCGCCGAGCCCTCCCTCGTACTCCCCCGAGGACTCTCCCGTGGACTCCAGCGAGGACTCCTGCGAGGACTCTCCGGAGGCGCGTACGAGAAGGGCGCGGCCCACGAGTTCCGCGGGCCCGGACGTGACGCGGGCGATCGCCGCGGCCTCCCCCGAGGAGGCGGCGGCGAGAGCGGCCGCGAACACGGTTCTGGTCGCCGAGTCCGCGCGGACCGGGGTGACCAGGATGTCGATGATTCCGCCGCAGGTCAGACCCACGGCGAAGGCGTCCTCGTCGCTGTAGCCGAAGCGTTCGAGGACGGTCTCGCCGTCTTCGAGTGCCTGTCGGCACAGCTCGTAGACGGCGCCCTCCACACATCCGCCGGAGACCGAGCCGATCGCCGTGCCCTCGCTGTCGACGGCGAGCGCGGCACCCGGTTGCCGGGGCGCGCTCCCGCCGACGGCCACCACGGTGGCGACGGCGAAGTCACGTCCCTGCCCGACCCACCGGTTCAGCTCGTCGGCGATGTCCAGCATGTCGGCCTCCTGCTAAGTCTCGGGATGGGCGGAGGGCTCAGCGCCTCAGTGGACGCCCAGCCATCCTTCGATGGGGTTGAGGGCGAAGTAGACGATGAAGATCACCGTCAGGCCCCACATGAAGGCGCCGATCTCGCGCGCCTTGCCCTGCGCGATCTTGATGGCGACCCAGGAGACGACGCCCGCCGCGACACCGGTGGTGATGGTGTACGTGAAGGGCATGAGCACCACGGTCAGGAAGACCGGGATGGCGGTGGCGCGGTCGGCCCAGTCGACGTGCCGTGCGTTCATCATCATCATCGCTCCGATGACGACGAGCGCGGCGGACGCGACCTCCTGCGGGACGATCGCGGTGAGCGGCGTGAAGAAGAGGCAGGCCGCGAAGAACAGTCCGGTGACGACCGAGGCGAGGCCGGTACGGGCGCCTTCGCCGACGCCGGTCGCGGACTCGACGAAGACGGTCTGTCCCGAGCCGCCCGCGACGCCGCCGATGGCACCGCCCGCGCCGTCGATGAACAGCGCCTTGGACAGGCCCGGCATGCGGCCCTTGTCGTCGGCGAGGTTGGCCTCGGTGCCGACGCCGATGATGGTGGCCATCGCGTCGAAGAACCCGGCGAGCACGAGGGTGAAGACGATCATGCCGACGGTCATCGCGCCGACCTCGCCCCAGCCGCCGAACTCGACGTCGCCGAAGAGCGAGAAGTCGGGGGACGAAACGGCGCTGCCGTGCAGTTCCGGCGTGCCGTTGGCCCACTGCTTGGGGTCGACGACGTCCAGGGCGTTGAGGACGACGGCGACGATGGTGCCGGTGATGATGCCGATCAGGATCGCGCCGGGGATGTCACGCGCCTGGAGCATGAAGATCAGGAGCAGGGTGCCCGCGAAGATCAGAACGGGCCAGCCCTGGAGCTCTCCCGCGGGGCCGAGCGTGAGCGGGGTGGCCTTGCCCTGGTGGACGAAGCCGCCCTTGACCAGGCCGATGATGGCGATGAAGAGCCCGATGCCCATGGTGATGCCGTGCTTGAGGGCGAGCGGGATCGCGTTCATGATCATCTCGCGCAGACCGGTGATCACCAGGAGCATGATCACCACGCCGTACATCACACACATGCCCATGGCCTGCGGCCAGGTCATCTCGGGTGCGACCTGCGAGGAGATCACGCCGGACACGGAGAGTCCGGCGGCCAGGGCCAGCGGCACCTTGCCGACGAAGCCCATGAGGAGCGTGGTGAGCGCCGCGGCGAACGCCGTCGCGGTGATCACGGCCTTGGTGGCCATGGTGTCCCCTGCCACGTCCTTGCCGGACAGGATCAGGGGGTTGAGCAGGAGGATGTACGCCATCGCCATGAAGGTGGTGACGCCGCCGCGTATCTCACGCGCGACCGTGGATCCTCGCCCGGATATGTGGAAGTACCGATCGAGCCAAGACCTTCCGGCGGGGACGCGCGAGCCGGGGCCCGCGTCCTCTGCGGTGGTCTTCGGCTCCACAGACTGGGTCATGGTGCCTACTCCCAAGGTTCACAGGGGCACCCGCTGACTGCGGGATTTGGGATGGTGCGTTGGCTGCACGACCCGGGGGACGGCCCGAGACGAACGACATCTCCCTCAAGGAGAAGGGGAGTTGAGCTCCGAGCGGTGTGGGCGACGGAAGTGTGACGTTCCTGGGAGGCACACACCGCTCGGAGAACCTTGCGCCGGTCCCCGAGCGGAGGACCGGTCCCTCAGCGAGGGATCACGTGCCGGTGAGGTGCTCAGGGCGTACCGGCGTCTTGTTGAGCTCCAGGCCCGTCGCGTTCCTGATGGCCGCGAGGACCGCAGGGGTGGACGACAGGGTCGGGGCCTCGCCGATGCCACGGAGCCCGTAGGGCGCGTGCTCGTCGGCGAGTTCGAGCACGTCGACCGGGATGGTCGGGGTGTCGAGGATGGTGGGGATCAGGTAGTCCGTGAACGACGGGTTCCTGACCTTGGCGGTCTTCGGGTCGACGATGATCTCCTCCATGACCGCGACGCCCAGGCCCTGGGTGGTGCCGCCCTGGATCTGCCCGATCACGGACAGCGGGTTGAGCGCCTTGCCGACGTCCTGGGCGCAGGCCAGTTCGATGACCTTGACCAGGCCCAGCTCGGTGTCGACCTCCACGACCGCGCGGTGCGCGGCGAAGGAGTACTGGACGTGGCCGTTGCCCTGCCCGGTGACCAGGTCGAAGGCCACGGTGGGGCGGTGGCGCCACTCGGCCTCGATCTCGACGGTCTCGCCTTCGAGGACGTCGACCAGGTCGCGGAGGACCTCGCCGCCGTCGGTGACGACCTTGCCGCCTTCGAGGAGCAGCTCGGCGGTGGCCCAGGCGGGGTGGTACGAGCCGAACTTGCGGCGGCCGATCTCCAGGACCTTCTCGCGCACGAGCTCGCAGGAGTTCTTGACCGCGCCGCCGGTGACGTACGTCTGACGGGACGCGGACGTCGAACCCGCGCTGCCCACCTGGGTGTCGGCGGGGTGGATCGTCACCTGCGTGACGCCCAGCTCGGTCCGCGCGATCTGCGCGTGGACGGTGACGCCGCCCTGGCCGACCTCGGCCATCGCGGTGTGCACGGTCGCGACCGGCTCGCCGTTGATGACCTCCATGCGCACCTTGGCGGTGGAGTAGTCGTCGAAGCCCTCGGAGAAGCCGACGTTCTTGATGCCGACCGCGTAGCCCACCCCGCGGACGACGCCTTCGCCGTGCGTGGTGTTGGACAGGCCGCCCGGCAGCTGGCGCACGTCGGCGCCCTCGCTGGACTCCCACTGGCGCTCGGGCGGCAGCGGGCGGGCCTTGACGCGGCGCAGGATCTCGGCGACCGGGGCGGGCGAGTCGACCGGCTGTCCCGTCGGCAGGAGCGTGCCCTGCTCCATGGCGTTGAGCTGGCGGAACTCGACCCGGTCCATGCCCACCTCGTCGGCGAGCTTGTCCATCTGCGCCTCGTAGGCGAAGCAGGCCTGGACGGCGCCGAAGCCGCGCATCGCGCCGCACGGGGGGTTGTTGGTGTAGAGGGCGATCGCCTCGATGTCGACGTCGTCGATCACGTAGGGGCCGACCGAGAGGGACGAGGCGTTGCCCACGACCGCCGGGGAGGCCGACGCGTAGGCGCCGCCGTCCAGGACGATCTTGCACTTCATGTGCGTGAGCTTGCCGTCCTTGGTGGCGCCGTGCTCGTAGTAGAGCTTCGCCGGGTGGCGGTGGACGTGGCCGAAGAAGGACTCGAACCGGTTGTAGACGATCTTGACCGGCTTGCCGGTGCGCAGCGCCAGGAGGCAGGCGTGGATCTGCATCGAGATGTCCTCGCGGCCGCCGAACGCGCCGCCGACGCCGGAGAGCGTCATGCGCACCTTCTCCTCGGGCAGGCCGAGGACGGGGGCGATCTGGCCGAGGTCCGAGTGCAGCCACTGGGTGGCGACGTACAGCTCGACGCCGCCGTCCTCGGAGGGCACCGCGAGGCCGGACTCCGGGCCGAGGAAGGCCTGGTCCTGCATGCCGAAGGTGTACTCGCCCTTGACGACGAAGTCGGCCTTCTTGGCGGCCTCTTCGGCGTTGCCGCGGACGATGGGCTGGCGGTGCACGATGTTCGGGTGCGGGACGTGGCCGATGTGGTGGTCGTCGCGGCCCTCGTGCACGAGTACGGCGTCGGGAGCGGTCGCCGATGCCTCATCGGTGATGAGGGGCAGCTCCTTGTACTCGATGTGGATCTTGGCGGCGGCGCGGCGCGCGGTCTCCGGGTGGTCGGCGGCCACGATGGCCACCGGCTCGCCGTGGTGGCGGACCTTCTTGTGCGCGAGGACCGGGGTGTCCTGGATCTCCAGGCCGTAGTTCTTCATCGCGGCGGGGAGGTCGTCGTAGGTCAGGATCGCGTAGACGCCGTCCATGGCCAGGGCCTCGGAGGTGTCGATGGAGACGATCTCGGCGTGCGCGACGGTGGAGCGCAGCGTCTGGCCCCACAGCATGTCCTCGTGCCACATGTCCGAGGAGTACGCGAACTCGCCGGTGACCTTCAGGGTGCCGTCGGGGCGCAGCGTCGACTCGCCGATGCCGCCCTTGGTCGTGGAACCCTGCGTGATCTTGGTGGGTGTACCCGTGGTTCCCATGGCGTCAGACCCCCTCGGACTGGCGCGCGGCCGCGAGGCGGACCGCGTCCAGGATCTTCTCGTAACCGGTGCAGCGGCAGAGGTTGCCGGAGAGCGCCTCGCGGATGTCCGCGTCGGACGGCTGCGGGGTGCGCTCCAGCATCTCGTCGGCCGCGACGAGCAGGCCGGGGGTGCAGAAGCCGCACTGGACGGCGCCCGCGTCGATGAACGCCTGCTGGATCGGGGAGAGCTCGCCGCCCTCGCCCGTCTGCGAGTCCGTTCCCTTGGCCGCCCACTGCTGAGCGTCCTGGAGCGAGGTGCCGCAGGCGCCGGACGCGCAACCACCGTGCTCCGCACGCTGCTTGGCGTAGTCGGCCAGGCCCTCGACGGTCACGACGTCGCGACCCTCGACCTGTCCGGCGGCCACCAGACACGAACACACCGGCACCCCGTCGAGCCGGACGGTGCAGGAGCCGCACTCGCCCTGCTCGCAGGCGTTCTTGGAGCCCGGCAGGCCCATGCGCTCACGCAGCACGTACAGAAGGGACTCGCCCTCCCACACGTCGTCCGCTTCCTGCTGACGGCCGTTGACCGTGAAGTTCACGCGCATTATGCGACTCCCTCAGTGCTGCGGCCCTTGCCGCGGTACGACTCCCAGGTCCAGCCGAGCGTGCGGCGGGCCATGATCCCGACGGCGTGGCGGCGGTAGCTCGCCGTGCCGCGCACGTCGTCGATCGGGTTGGCGGCACCGGAGGCGAGTGCCGCGAACTGCTTGGCGATCGAGGGGGTAATGATCTTCTTGCTCTCCCAGAAGCCGCCCTCTTCGAGCGCCGCGTTCAGGAATTCCTCGGCCGCCTTCGCCCGGATGGGGGTAGGGGCCGCGGAGCCGATGCCGGTCCGCACGGTCCGGGTCTCGGGGTGCAGCGCGATGCCGAAGGCGCAGACCGCGATCACCATCGCGTTGCGGGTGCCGACCTTCGAGTACTGCTGCGGTCCGTCCGCCTTCTTGATGTGCACGGACTTGATCAGCTCGTCCGCGGCGAGGGCGTTGCGCTTCACGCCGGTGTAGAAGTCGTCGATCGGGATGAGGCGGGATCCCCGCACGGACTCCACCTCGACCTCGCAGTCGGCGGCGAGCAGCGCCGGGTGGGCGTCACCGGCCGGGGACGCCGTGCCGAGGTTGCCGCCGACGCCGCCTCGGTTGCGGATCTGCGGCGACGCGACCGTGTGCGAGGCGAGCGCGAGACCGGGGAGCTCCGTACGCAGCTCCTCCATGATCTGGGTGTACGGGACGGAGGCGCCCAGCTGGACCGTTTCCTCGCCCACCTGCCACTCGCGCAGCTCGACGACGCGGTTGAGGTCGAGCAGGTACTCGGGACGACGGTGGTCGAAGTTGATCTCGACCATGACGTCGGTGCCACCCGCAATCGGCACAGCCGTGGGGTGCTCGGCCTTGGCGGCGAGCGCCTCCTCCCAGCTGGCGGGGCGAAGGAAGTCCATGAGGCTCTCTTCTTCGTATCGAGGGTCGTTCGCTTCGGGGGATCCAACGGGATCAGGGGATTCCGTTCCGGCCACTCGGGCCGTTGGTCCCTCGACTGCTGGTTCATGTGCTGTTAACGCGGAGTGGGGCAAGTACACCGCTCGCTCGTCCGATGGGGTCAGTCACCGAAACCATGAAGGAGTTGGCTGGCCAAGCCGCGCGTCTTGTAGATTCGTATGAAGAACGGGTCCCAGTAACCTCGCGGATTCCCCCCGGAAACCGGAGCCGCGCCGCGGCACAGGGCCCCCGCGCTACAGAGCGCACATGTTTGTACACACCATTCGAGACAGATCGGCGGCGACGACCCCATGCGGCTGCGCGCACTCCTTGACACCGACGCGCTGGGCCTGCGGCTGCTCGGCGGCGAGGACGAGCTGGACCGCACCGTGCGCGGTGTGATGACCACGGACCTGCGGGACCCCAGCCGCTATCTGGCGGGCGGCGAGCTGGTGCTCACCGGCCTGGCCTGGCGCCGCGACGCCTCGGACACCGAACCCTTCGTCCGTCTCCTCGCGAGCGCCGGGGTGGCGGCCCTGGCCGCGGGCGAGGCCGAGCTCGGGGCCATTCCCGACGACATCGTCGAGTCCTGCGCCAGGCACCGCCTGCCGCTCTTCGCGGTCAACGAACGGGTCGCCTTCGCGACCATCACCGAGCACGTCGTACGTCAGGTCTCCGGCGAGCGCGCGGGCGACCTGGCCGCCGTGGTCGACCGGCACCGCCGCCTGATGACCTCGGGCCCGGCGGGCGGCGGCCCCGACGTCGTCCTCGACCTGCTCGGCACCGACCTGGACCTGCGGGCCTGGGTGCTCTCGCCCGCGGGGCGGGCCATCGCGGGGTCCACCGCGGGCGGCGCGGCGCTGCCCGCGGACGTCTGCGCGCGCCTGGCCGGGGAGCACCTGGCCGCCACCCGCACCGGGCGGCGCGGGCCGCACCGGGTGGCGGTGGCCGGGGTGACGTACTCGCTGTTCCCCATTCGGACCAGTGGCCGGGGAGCGGCCGGTGCCTCACGCGACGTGCGCGAGACGCTCCTCTCGGACTGGCTGCTCGCCGTCGAGGCGGACGCGGGCGACTGGCCCGAGGAGCGCCTCGACCTGTTGCAGGGCGTGACCCAGCTGATCGCGGTCGAGCGGGACCGCCGCGACGCGGCCCGCACGGTGCGGCGCAGGCTCGCCCAGGAGGTCCTGGAACTGGTGCAGACGGGCGCCGCGCCCGCCGAGATCGCCGCCCGGCTGCGCGTCGCCGCCCCGGTGCTCCTGCCGGGTCTCGGCGCGGCCCCGCACTGGCAGGTCGTCGTGGCCCGCGTGGAGTGGGAGGGCGGGGAGATCGACGGCGGTCCCGTCGCCCAGTCGCTCCTGGAGGAGATCCTCGTCGACCCTTCCCCGCGTTCACGAACCGACTCGAACAGGGGCGGCCCCATCGCCGCGGGCCCCGAGCCGTCCGACCGGATCGCGGTCGCGCACACCGGCGACGAGGCGATCGCCCTCGTACCGCTGCCCGCGGTCTCCAGCGAGCACGACGGCTCGGAGACGGGCCTGCTCGCGGACTCCCTCCTCGCGGCGGTGCGCGATCCGCTCACTCCTGGTCTCGCCGACGACGGCCGCCTCACGCTGGGCGTCAGCGCGTCCGTGCACTCGGCGGAGGGCCTGCGCGGCGCCCTGGAGGAGGCGCGGCACGCCCGCCGGGTCGCCGCGGCACGCCCGGGGCGGGTCTGCGCGGCCGGGCACCAGGAGCTGGCCTCGCACGTCCTGCTGCTGCCCTTCGTGCCCGACGACGTCCGCCGGGCCTTCACCGCGCGGCTCCTCGACCCGCTGCGCGAGTACGACCAGCGCCACCGCGCGGAGCTGATCCCCACCCTGGAGGCGTTCCTGGACTGCGACGGCTCCTGGACGCGCTGCGCGGCCCGGCTGCACCTGCACGTCAACACGCTGCGCTACCGGGTGGGCCGTATCGAGCAGTTGACGAGTCGTGACCTCTCGCGGCTCGAGGACAAGCTGGACTTCTTCCTCGCGCTGCGCATGAGTTGAGCAGGTGGGGCGGCCGATGGGCCGTACGGAGGCCGGGAGCGGGCCCGCGCGCGGGGCGCCGCCCCCGGCCTTCATGATCGGCGCCCAAACCCGTTTCCTTGCCCGCCCTTTGTGAATTCTTTCACCCAGCCCCTTGGCCCGAGCCCGCCTTCCATGCTGAGATTCGCCCACGACTCAACAGCTCAATGGTGTGCTCGGGGAGGGCAACGTGGCGCATACCGCCATGTCTGGTACCGGAACGACTGCAGGGGACGATCCACTCCAGACCGCGGTATGGCGGCTGCGCTCGCGCGGCTGCTGGACCGACGCTGCGGCGCTGCTCGCCTCGCGGGCGGGGGCCGCGCCGGCACTCCAGCGCACGGCGCTGCTCGTCGAGCGCTGCCTGTTCACCGGCGAAGGCTGGGGCGAGGCCGAGGACGGCCTGCGGACCGCGGAGGCGCTCGCCGACGATGACGACGACCGGGGTGCCGCGGCCTGCGAGCGAGGGCAACTGGCGTACGCGGCAACGGTGTTGGGCGTACGCGACCGGGCCGACGAGGCCCGTACGGCGCTCGGCAGGGCGGCCGCGCTGCTCGCCCCCAACGCCCCCGGGCGGCCGTTGCTCGACTTCCGGCGCGGTCTGATCGCGGAGCACATCGCGGACTCGCCGCAGGCCGCGAAGGCGGCCTACCGCAGGGCACACGCGGGCGCCACGGCGCACTCCGACCCGCTCCTGCTCTCCTTCACCTGGCGCCATCTCGCCGGACTCGCCCTGCGCGACGGGGAGTTGGCCGAGGCGCGACACGGCTTCACGGAGTCCCTCCGCATCCGCGAGGAACTGGGCTACCTGGTCGGCACCGCCCCCGCGCTGGCCGCACTGGCCGACGCCGAGCCGGAACCGGAAGCAACCCGCCTCCGAGCCGAGGCCACCCGCCTCTTCCGCCTCCTGGGCGGCGTCCCCGCGTGGCTGGCCCAACATCTGACGCCGCCGGCGCCACCGGCGCCCGCGGTGTAGGGCGGGACGGGGCGGGCCTGCCGGGCCGCGCGGAGGGTCACACCACAGCCCACCAAGCCCCCCCGGTGCCGACCAACCCCGCTCGCCCGCCCTGCGTCGCCGAGTGAACGGGTGGGCGGGTGGGAGTGATCCGCCGCGAAGCGGTGGGACAGGGCCAGCCACCACCGGACCGCAGACACACGGCGACGCACCCCACCCCGCCCCCGATCAACCCCGCTCACCCGCCCTACGTCGCCGAGTAAACGGGTGGGCGGGTGGGAGTGATCCGCCGCGAAGCGGCGGGACAGGTGAGCCACAACCGGCCCGCGGACCAGGGACCTACCCCCCTGCCCCAGCGAAGTGCTCCCCCACCAACGAGGAGACCACCCCCAGGTCCTGGGCGATCAACGCTTCCAGCAGAGCCATGTGCTCCGCCGCGTCAGCGACGAGGTCCGCCCTGCGCCCCGACACGGGGCCACTGACCAGCGGCCACTGCGAGCGCCGATGCAGATCGTCGGCGACCTGCACCAACTGCCGGTTGCCCGACAGGGAGAGCACCGCGCCGTGGAAGGCACGATCCGCCTCGGCGTAGCGCGCGAGATCGCCGCCCGCCGCCGCGAGCGCGGTCGCCTCCGCGAACGGCCTGAGCTCGGCCCAGCGCGCGGCGGGCACCGTACGCGCCAGGCGCAGCATGACCGGCACCTCGATCAGCGCCCGGACCTCCGCCAGCTCACGGAGTTCGTGCGCGCTGCGCTCGGTGACCCGGAAGCCCCTGTTGGGCACGACCTCCACGGCCCCCTCGGTGGCGAGCTGCTGCATCGCCTCGCGGACGGGCGTCGCGGAGACGCCGAAGCGCTCGCCGAGCACCGGCGCCGAGTAGACCTCGCCGGGAGTGAGCTCGCCGCCGACGAGGGCGGCCCGCAGGGCGTCGAGGATCTGCCCCCGTACCGAGGTGCGCCGCAGCGGCGTACGCGGCACGGCCGGTTCCCCGTGCGTGTGCTCGCCCCTGGCCCCCGCCCTGACCCCGTCCGCCTGCTCCGGCACCCGGACACGGGGCATCTCGGCGGGAACGCCCGTCCCGCGCGCCCTGGCCTGCTCCACTCGGTCCTCCTCAGGGCCGCCTCACCGCCGCTCCCCCGCCCCGAAAGGTACGAGAGGCACGAGAGGCACCATAGGCGGACAGCACCGCAGTTGAAACCTCGATCACTTCGGGTAAGGTAAGGCTTACCTGCAATCGATCGCGATTCGGTGGTCCCCGCATGTCCGTCCCCACCTTGGCCGCGCCCGCCCGCGGCGGCGCCCACAGCCCCGTCGCGGACTCCTACGCCCGCCTCGCAGAGGTGTTCTCCGGACTGCGCGTCACCGAACTCGGCCACGAGGAAGAGGCCCCCCAGGGCGGCGGCTGGGTCACCGCCGCCCGGCTCGCGGAGGGCGGGGCCGACCTCGACGCGTTCCTCGCCTGGGACAACGCCCAGGTCCTGAAGGACTACGGCACCCAGGCCCGCCCCGACGTGATCGCCAGCTTCGGCCTGCACCGGTACGCCTGGCCGGCCACCCTCCTGATCACCGTCCCGTGGTTCCTGCACCGCCGCGTCCCCCGCTACCCCGTGGCGAACGTCTCCTTCCAGCGCACCCTGGGCCGGATGGCCGTACGCCCCGAAAGTTTCGCCTGCCTCCCGGACGACCCGGCATCCGCGCTGCCCGGCGCCCGTGTCGTACCGGACGAGGAGGCGCTGCGCGCGGAGGTGCGGGCGGCGGTCGCCGAGCACCTCGGCCCGCTCCTCGACGGCTTCGGGCCCCGGATGCGACGCCGCTCGCGCGCCCTGTGGAGCGTGGCGACCGACGAGATCGTCGAGGGCCTCTGGTACATCGCGCACCTGCTCGGCGAGGAGCGGCGCGCCATGACCGAGCTCGAGCGGCTGCTGCCCGGCGCGACCAAGCCGTACGTGGGCACGGCCGGTTTCCGCGAGCTCTCCGGGCCGAACGGCGAGGCGCTGCCGACCAGGGACCGGGCGAGCTGCTGCATGTTCTACACGCTGCGCCCCGAGGACACCTGCGTCACCTGCCCGCGCACCTGCGACGCCGAGCGCATCACGCGGCTCAGCGCGACAGCCGCCGCCTGAACCACCCTTTCGTGCTCGTTTAATCGAACTCAACGGCCCTTCTCCCGCCGTGAGTTCGAGTAAAATCGCGCTCTGCGTGATCCCTTGCACCCCCTTGGCGTCCTCTTGCCCCGAAACCCTCATGAGGGCCGGCGGAATTGGGTCAATATGGCGCCCGAAACGCCTTACCGCGATGCAAGGGACCCCAGATGAGACTGACCGACATATCGCTGGACTGGCTGCTTCCCGGCGGCGTCCTGCTCCTCGGCATGCTGGTGGCGGTGGCGGTGCTCGCGCGCGGCAAGCGTGGCCACGGCAAGGCGGCGAAGTCCGACAGCGACGAGACGTGGGAACGCAGCGAGGAACGCCGCAGGCGCAAGGAGGCCGTCTACGGAACCGCCTCCTACGTCCTCCTCTTCTGCTGCGCGGCGGTCGCCGCCGCGCTCTCCTTCCACGGCCTCGTCGGCTTCGGCCGACAGAACCTCAGCCTCTCCGGAGGCTGGGAGTACCTGGTCCCGTTCGGCCTCGACGGCGCGGCGATGTTCTGCTCCGTGCTCGCCGTGCGCGAAGCCAGTCACGGTGACGCGGCCCTCGGCTCGCGCCTGCTCGTGTGGACCTTCGCGGGCGCGGCTGCCTGGTTCAACTGGGTGCACGCGCCCCGTGGGATGGGCCACGCGGGCGCTCCGCAGTTCTTCTCCGGGATGTCGCTCTCGGCCGCGGTGCTCTTCGACCGCGCGCTGAAGCAGACCCGCAGGGCGGCGCTGCGCGAGCAGGGCCTGGTGCCGAGGCCGCTGCCGCAGATCCGCATCGTGCGGTGGCTGCGCGCGCCCCGGGAGACCTACGGCGCCTGGTCGCTGATGCTCCTGGAGGGCGTACGCAGCCTGGACGAGGCCGTCGAGGAAGTGCGGGAGGACCGCCGTGAGAAGGAGCGCACCCGGCTGCGCAGGCGCGACCAGGAGAAGCTGGAGCGCGCGCAGCTCAAGGCGATCAGCAGGGGCCATCGCGGGTACGCCCGCGGGGGCCGACAGGTCGACGTGCAGCCCGCCGTCGCACCGGCCGCCGGGTCCGCGCAGGTCGGCGCGGACCCTGCCATAGCGGCGCAGGAGCAACTGCCGGTACGCGCCCGACCCTCCCTCCAGGCCGTGAAGAGCGGCCCTGACGACGCCACCCCGGTCGCCGTCGACCTGACGGCGGAGGACGACACCCAGGCCCTGCCCCGGCTCGACTCGCTGGAGCAGAAGCTCAAGGACCTCGAGCAGCAGTTCGGTTGAGACCTACGGCGGCGGTGGCGGGGATCAGGCCGTGCCGCCGCCGTTCAGCTCGAACCACACCGCCTTGCCCACTCCGTGCGCCCGTACGCCCCACGCGTCGGCGAGGGACTGCACGAGGACCAGGCCCCTGCCGTGCGTACCGTCGTCGGCGTTCGGTACGCGCGGCTTGGGTCGCCGTCCCACGAAGTCCCGCACCTCCACGCGGAGTCCGCGCGGACTCACGGTCGCGGTGACGATCGCGTCGTGATCGGTGTGCACCAGTGCGTTGGTGACCAGCTCACTGGTGAGCAGCTCCGCCGTCTCCGATCTGCCGGGCACGTCCCAGTGGCTCAGCAGCTCCCGTAGAGCACGCCTGACCTCGGACACGGCCCGCAGGTCCGACCTGCCGAGCCTGCGCCTGAGCTGGACCCGGTCGGGTCCAGCCGACGCCTCTTCGATCGTGTCTTCCCGAACGTTGGATGAAGTGGCCCCGATGCCCCCGGAGCCGCCCCCACGCGCCTGCCTCGTCATGACCCCCGCCCACCAGCCGATGACCTTGCCTCCCTGCTCGAACACGCTCACGGAATGCATGCCCCGGGCCCATGGCGGCACTCCTGTCGAATCGTCAACCACCGTCGGGGGTGCGCCCCGGGCTCACGGGGAAGTGAAGCGGTGGACCCCGCCGCCGAGCGTTCCGAGGAGCCCGAGTGCACGACGACAGACTGCTGGTGGAAGGCCGCCTGGAGCGGGCGCTGCGCCAGTTCATCCGCCCCGCCCAGTACGCGCGGCGGGTGCCGTTGACCCTCTCGGTGTGGCACGCGCCGGGCGAGCCGGTGCCCGTGGCAGAGGCCCTGGAAGCCGCGTACGAGCCCTTCGAGACCGGCACCGCGTGGGGAAATCCCTGGTCGACAAGTTGGTTCCGGATTCAAGGAGAAGTGCCCGACGAGTGGCGCGGGCACCGGGTCGAGGTGGTCGTCGATCCGGGCTTCTCCGGCGAGGGCCCCGGCTTCCAGGCGGAGGGTCTGGTGTACGACGCGGCGGGCGTTCCCCTGAAGGGGATTCACCCGCGCAATCGGCATATTCCGGTGGCCGCCCCCGCGCGGGGCGGCGAGGCGGTGCACCTACTTCTGGAGGCGGCGGCCAATCCCGCCGTCCTGCACGACTTCGTGCCGACCCCCCTCGGCGACGTACTGACCGCAGGCAATACCCCGATCTACCGATTCGCGTCTGCCGATCTCGCCGTACTGGACGAGGACGTCTGGCAGTTGATCCTGGACATCGAGGTCCTCTCCGAGCTCATGGCGGAACTGGACGCCGACCGTCCGCGACGGCACGAGATCCTTCGGGCCCTGGAGGACATGCTCGACGCGCTCGATCTGCACGACGTGTCCGGCACCACCGCCGGGGCCCGCGCCGCGCTCGCCGAGGTCCTTTCGCGGCCCGCCCACGCCAGCGCCCACCGCGTGTCGGCGGCCGGGCACGCGCACATCGACTCGGCCTGGCTGTGGCCGCTGCGCGAGACGGTGCGCAAGGCGTCCCGCACGTTCGCCAATGTGACGGCTCTTGCCGAGGAGTATCCCGAGCTGGTCTTCGCCTGCTCGCAGGCCCAGCAGTACGCCTGGGTGAAGGAGCACCAGCCGCACATCTGGGACCGGATCAAGAAGGCCGTCGCGGACGGGAACTGGGCGCCCGTCGGCTCGATGTGGGTCGAGTCGGACGCCAACATGCCGGGCGGTGAGGCGCTCGCCCGGCAGATCACGCACGGCAGGCGGTTCTTCCGCGAGGAGTTCGGCGTCGAGACGGAGGAGATCTGGCTGCCGGACTCCTTCGGATACACCGCCGCCTTCCCGCAGTTGGCCAAGCTCGCGGGCATCCGCTGGTTCCTCACGCAGAAGCTGAGCTGGAACCAGACCAACAAGATGCCGCACCACACCTTCTGGTGGGAGGGCATCGACGGCACCCGCGTCTTCACCCACTTCCCGCCCGTCGACACCTACAACTCGCAGTTCCACGGCGCCGAACTCGCGCACGCCGAGCGGAACTTCGCCGACAAGGGCCGGGCGACCCGCTCCCTGGTGCCGTTCGGCTGGGGCGACGGCGGGGGCGGCCCCACCCGCGAGATGATGGAGCGGGCCCGGCGCCTGCGCTCCCTGGAGGGCTCGCCGCGCGTCGAGATCGAGAAGCCGTCGGCGTTCTTCGCGGCGGCCGAGGAGGAGTACGGGGCGCGGGCCCCCGTCTGGTCCGGGGAGCTCTACCTGGAGCTGCACCGCGCGACGTACACCACCCAGGCCGCGACCAAGCGTGGCAATCGCCGCAGTGAACACGCCTTGCGCGAGGCGGAGTTGTGGTGCACGGCCGCCGCGGTGCGCGATCCGGCGTACGTCTATCCGTACGACACCCTGGACCGGCTGTGGAAGACGGTCCTGCTGCACCAGTTCCACGACATCCTGCCCGGCTCCTCCATCGCCTGGGTGCACCGCGAGGCACGCGACACCTACGAGCGGGTCATCGCCGAGCTCGGCGAGCTCACCCTGGCGGCCGCGCGGTCGCTCGGCGCGGGCGGCCCCGCCGCGCTGAACGCCTCGCCCTACGCGCGCAGCGAGGTCGTCGAGCGCGATGACGGCACGCTGGTGCACGTCGAGGTGCCCGCGCTCGGCACCCAGAGCCTGGCGGCGGCCGCGGACTCCACCAGGGGGCCCGGCGGGGGCGCGGCCGCCGCGACCGACGGCACGTCGATCGTGCTGTCGAACGAGCACCTGCGCGTCACCGTCGACGCCGAGGGACTGATCACCTCCGTCCACGACACGGCCGAGGGCCGCGAGGTCCTCGCCGCGCCGGGCAACCTCCTCCAGCTGCACCCCGACCACCCCACGCACTACGACGCCTGGGACCTCGACCGGCACTACCGGCACCGGCACACCGACCTCACAGACGCCGAGTCCGTCGAGCTGGTCGAGGACGGGCCGCTGCGCGTGGCGGTCCGCGTGGTGCGCGCCTTCGGGTCCTCACGGATCACGCAGGAGATCCGCCTGGCGGCCGGGAGCAGGCGCGTCGACGTCGTCACCGACGTCGACTGGCGCGAGTCGGAGAAGGTCCTCAAGTCCGCGTTCCCGCTCGACGTGCACGCCGAACGGTCCGCCGCCGAGATCCAGTTCGGCCATGTGCACCGGCCCACCCACGCCAACACCGGGTGGGACGCGGCCCGTTACGAGATCTGTGCGCACCGCTGGCTGCGGGTCGCCGAGGAGGGGTACGGCGTCGCGCTGCTCAACGACTCGACGTACGGCCACGACGTGACGCGCACCGAGCACGACGGCACGCTCGGCACCACCGTCCGGCTCACCCTGCTTCGGGCCCCGCGCAGCCCGGACCCGGAGACCGACCAGGGCACGCACCGCTTCACGTACGCGCTGCTGCCCGGGGCGACGACGGGTGACGCGGTGGCGGAGGGGCTCGCGCTCAACCTGCCGCTGCGGGTGACGGCCGCGCCGGTGCTCGCGTCGCTGGTGGCGGTCGACCATCCGGCCGTCACCGTCGAGTCGGTGAAGCTCGCCGACGACCGCGGCGGCGACGTCGTGGTGCGGCTCTACGAGTCGCAGGGCCGCCGCGCCGCCGCCACCCTCCGTACGTCGTTCCCGGTGGCACGGGCCGAGGTGACCGACCTCCTGGAGCGCCCGCTCGGACCGGCCGAGACCGGTGAGGCGGGGCTCTCGCTCGCGCTGCGGCCGTTCCAGATCGTCACGCTGCGGCTGCGCCCGGCGTGACCGCCGCTCGGCGGGGGCGCGGGCCCCCGCCGAGGTCAGGGCCTCGGGACGTTGCGCAGGTTCGACCGGGCCATCTGCACCATCCGGCCCACCCCGCCGTCCAGCACGATCTTGCTCGCGGAGAGCGCGAAGCCGGTCACCATCTCCGAGCTGATCTTGGGCGGGATCGACAGGGCGTTCGGATCGGTGACGACGTCGACCAGGGCCGGGCCCTTGTGCGCGAAGGCGTCCTTCAGGGCGCCCGCGAGCTGCTTGGGCTTCTCCACGCGTACGCCGTAGGCCCCGCAGGCGCGGGCGACGGCGGCGAAATCGGGGTTGTGGTTGCCCGTTCCGTACGAGGGAAGGCCCGCGACCAGCATCTCCAGCTCGACCATGCCCAGCGAGGAGTTGTTGAAGAGCACGACCTTCACCGGCAGATCGTGCTGGACCAGGGTGAGGAAGTCGCCCATCAGCATCGAGAAGCCGCCGTCGCCCGACATGGAGACGACCTGGCGCTTGCGGTCGGTGAACTGGGCGCCGATCGCCTGCGGCAGCGCGTTCGCCATCGAGCCGTGGCTGAAGGAGCCGATGATGCGGCGCTTGCCGTTCGGGGTGAGGTAGCGGGCCGCCCAGACGTTGCACATGCCGGTGTCGATGGTGAAGACCGCGTCGTCGGCCGCGAGGTCGTCGAGGACCGAGGCGACGTACTCCGGGTGGATCGGTACGTGCTTCTCGACCTTGCGCGTGTACGCCTTGATGACGCCTTCCAGGGCGTCGGCGTGCTTCTTCAGCATCTTGTCGAGGAACTTGCGGTTCGTCTTCGGCGAGACGCGGGGGGTCAGACAGCGCAGCGTCTCGCGGACGTCGCCCCAGACGGCGAGGTCCAGCTTGGAGCGGCGGCCCAGGTTCTCGGGCCTGATGTCCACCTGGACGATCTTGACGTCGTCGGGCAGGAAGGCGTTGTACGGGAAGTCCGTGCCGAGCAGGATGAGCAGATCGCACTCGTGGGTGGCCTCGTACGCGGCGCCGTAGCCGAGCAGGCCGCTCATGCCGACGTCGTACGGGTTGTCGTACTGGATCCACTCCTTGCCGCGCAGGGCGTGGCCGACCGGGGACTTGATCTTCTCGGCGAACTCCATCACCTCGGCGTGCGCGCCCGCCGTGCCGCTGCCGCAGAAGAGCGTGACCTTGTCGGCCTCGTCGATCATCGCGGCGAGCTTCTCGATCTCCGCGTCGCCGGGGCGCACGGTGGGGCGGGAGGTGACGAGCGCGGTCTCGGCCGCCTTGTCCGGGGCGGTCTCGGAGGCGATGTCGCCGGGCAGCGTGACGACGCTGACGCCGTTCTGCCCGACGGCGTGCTGGATGGCGGTCTGCAACAGCCTCGGCATCTGCTTCGGGTTGGAGATCATCTCGCTGTAGTGACTGCACTCGCGGAACAGCTGGTCCGGGTGGGTCTCCTGGAAGTAGCCGAGCCCGATCTCGCTGGAGGGGATGTGCGAGGCGAGGGCCAGGACGGGGGCCATGGAGCGGTGCGCGTCGTACAGGCCGTTGATCAGGTGCAGGTTGCCCGGGCCGCAGGAGCCCGCGCAGGCGGCGAGCTTGCCGGTGACCTGGGCCTCCGCGCCTGCCGCGAAGGCGGCGGTCTCCTCGTGCCTGACCTGGATCCAGTCGATCTGCGGGGTGCGGCGGATCGCGTCCACGACGGGGTTGAGACTGTCCCCGACGACTCCGTACAGACGCTTCACGCCCGCGCGGACGAGGATGTCGACGAACTGCTCGGCGACGTTCTGCTTGGCCATGCTGCGCACCCCTTGTAACCCGTGGACCCGTTGCTCTCCGTTGTTCCCTCTGGGTCCATGAATTCACAGGTGCGGCCTTCATGCCTCCCAAACGGCGGCGGCGGTCCTGTCGTCCGCGTACCCCTTCACCCTGACCTGGATGTCCGCGAGGAACGCGGCGAGCCCCGGCGGACCGCTCTTCTGCCACCTGCGGGTGAGGTGTTCGGACAGCTCGGGCTCGCCGCGCAGCGGTTCGGCGAGGCCGCCGCTGCACAGGACGAGCGCGTCACCCGGCCGGGCGACGGAGGCGCGGAAGCGGAAGGGGTCGCGGGGCGGCTCGGGGGCCGGTTCGTAGGGGCTCGGGGGCGTGGTGATGCCCAGGTCCATGGTGAGCCGGTCGCCCTCCGGGGTCGCCTGGGGCGGCGAGCCGAAACCGACCACGGCGTCGCCCGCGGTGTCGGCGACGCTCGGCTCGATGTCCTGCCACTCGCCGTCCCGCAGCCGGAAGAGGCCGCCCCCGCCGACCCCGAAGAAGACCCGGGTGCGGCACTCGGGGTCGGCGGGCAGCAGCAGACAGCGCAGCGAGGCCGCGTACTCGTCGGGTTCCAGGCCCAGGTCCACGGCGTGGGCGCGGAGCCTGCCGAGGCTGCGGTCGGTGAGGCGGTGCAGTCCCGACTTCAGGTCGCCGCGCCGGGCGGCCCTGATGTCCTCGGCGAGCCGCCGGTGGCTGCGGCCCACGGCCCTGCCGATCCACTGGCAGGCCTCCGCCGCGGCGCGGTGGGCGCCCGGCGTCGCGCGGGCCCCGGTGGCCACGGCGACGAGCACGAGGGCGTTCTCGCCGGTCCCGAAGCGGGCGGTGAGCAGGGCGTCGCGGCGGGGCTCGCCCCGGTACCTGGCGGAGTCCCCGCGCACGGAGGCCGCGCGCAGCGTGCTGGCCCCGTAGCGCGCCCCGTCCAGCACGGTGTCGGCGACGAGGTCCCCGAGGTCGTCCGGATCGGCGGCGGGCAGCACGGTGGGCTCGGCCTCGTAGGTGGGAGGCCCGTCGCCCACGTACTCGGGGACGGCGGGCGCCGCGGGCGCCGTCACGCGGGGCCCCGAGCGGGTGGCGGTCGGCGCCCGCCCGTCCTCGGGCCCGCGCGAGGCGGGGACGGCGGGTCGGGGTTCTTCGGTCGAGGCCGGGGAGTACGCGCCGGAGGAGAAGGTCACGGGCCCGCCGGGCGCGATGGGCGGCTCCCAGGGCGCGGCGGCGACGGGCTCGCGGGGCGCGAATCCCGGCGGGGCGTCGGGTCCGGTACGGAGGGGCTGGGCGGCGTCCACCGGCCGGGGCGGATCGGCACCGGCCGCCGGGCCCGTGAACTCCCCCGAGCCGGAAGACCGCTGCCCCAGCACGGGCGGCCGCCGGGCCGGATCCGCTCCTGACGCGTCGTCGGCTCCCTCACCGACCACCTGCGGAGCCAAGCCGGGCTCTTGGGGCCCGAACTCTCCGCCGAACTCGCCGTACTCGCCGTACGGCGGATCTCGATCCGGCACGGGCGGCGGGGCGGGGGCCTGAGGCTCGAACTCCGCACCGTACTGAGGGCCCTGTCCTGGTACGTGCGGCCGGGACGGAGGCGAGCCTGACGCGTCGGCCGCCTCCCCGCTCCCCGCCCGCGCAGCGAGGCCGGGCCCTTGCGGCTCGAACCCCTCGCCGAATTGCGGATCTTGATCCGGCACGGGCGGCCGGGCGGGGGCCGTACCCGGCCCGCCGACTGCCTCCCCGCCCGCCGCCGGCGAGTCGGAGTCGGGAGCCTGCGGCTCGAACTCCCCCGCGCGCGGCGGGTGCTGAGGCGGCGCGGGCGGTCCAGCGTGGCCGGTGCCCCTCGGCGCGGTGTCGTCCGCCTGTGGCGACTGCTGGGCGCGTGGCTCAGGGGCAGTCGGGAGTGGCGGCGGCGTGAGGCTGCCTCGGGGGCCCGGTGGGGGCTGCCGGGGCTGTGGGGGTTGGGAGGGGTGTGAGGGCGGTGGGGGTTGGGAGGGTAGGGGGGTCGCGTGGGGCGAAGGTGGTGGTGGAGGGGGCGGGTCCGGGGTGCGGAACCCTTCCTTCAGCGTGCCCGCCGCCGAGGCGAACCTGTCGTCGAGAGTGTCCGGCGCGGGTGTCGGACCCGTGTCCTGTGCGGAGTCGTCGTACAGCTGCCCCCACCAGTCGTCGTCGCGACCGGTGCGCCTCTCCCCCTGCTGGCTCATGCCCTTATTGTCCACCGCGAGAGCCGTACGAAAACGGTGCATCCGGAAATTCCGGCCGCCATACGAGTGACACGAAGCCCGCCGGACGGCCCCACCCCCCACGGGAGGACCGCCCGGCGGAACCGGTGTGGCTAGCGCACGTCGTAGGCGCGGGCCACGGTCTGTGTGACGGAGTTTCCCCGGGAATCCGTCAGTTGGGACTTGAGCCAGACCTGCTCGCCCGACGCGCCCGCGTGGTTCACGGTCGCGCGCCATGTGCCGCCCTGTCGGGCGGTGGTGGCCGCCGTCCAGGTCTTGCCCTCGTCGTAGGAGTACGACAGCTTCGCCTCGGTGAGCGAGCCGGGTCTGTACCCCGCGTGCCCCGTAGCGCCGAGTTCAATCCGCTGTCCGTCCTCGGCGGCGAGCGTCTTGTCGCCGTCCTCCGGCACGGCGTACGTCGGGAAGAGCATCGGGATGCCCTGCGAGTACGCGTCCTCGTCCAGGTGCGAGCGGAAGGACCAGGTCGTCTCGGTCCGCGTGGACCGCTTCCAGACCCGCGAGCCGATCTTCGTGGTGGAGAGCGTCAGTTCGTACGCGGAGTCCTCGGCCGGGACCGTGAACACCCCGTAGGGCCAGCCCGACTGCCCCAGGCTCTCGCCGTTCCGCTTGAGCTCCACGGAGCCGATGTCGCCGAAGCTGCCCTGGATCCCGCCGTGTTCGGCGTCGGACCAGAAACCGGGCGCCACGCCGATCAGGTTGCCCTGCCGCTCACCGGCGAGCGCCTGCTTCCCCTCGGCGTCGCGCGGCGTGCCGGGCGTGAGGACCCCGTCGTACCAGGTCTCGCTGCGGCGCTCGCCCTTCTTGTAGGTGCGCACCGGGTCGATCATGAACTCCCCGTACGGGAAGCTGCTGGAGACCTGGTGGCCCCAGCCCGTCGTGCCCGCCGAGTAGTACTCGGTGCGCTTTCCGGGGGCGGGGACGGACGCGAGGTCGCCGAAGTAGACCTCGAGGCCGGTCGGGCGGACCGCCGACGGCAGGTCCACGTAGTCCGTGCGCTCGCCCATCGCCCGGTACGTCGCCGCGTTGGCGGCCAGGTCCTTGTCCCGTACCCGGTAGGTGCGGTCGTCGCGGACCTGGCCGGTCTCGGGGAAGGCGAGGTTGTAGACGTAGGGGCTCTTCGCCGTGGCCCGCCACGTCAGTTCGGCGTCGCCCGCGCCGATCCGGGACAGCAGGTACGCCGCCTCGTCGGTCGGGATGCCGAGCACCGGCAGCGGGGATCCCACGAAGCCCGCGGACGGGTACCAGCGCCCGGGGGCCTCGCGATGGGCGATGACGGCGAGTGCGCCCGCCTTCTTCGCGGCGCTCGCCACGGCGGCAGCGTCACCGGTGTCGGCGACCTTGACCAGGGCGATCTTCCCCTTGACCCCGGCGGCTTCGAGCTCTTCGGGCGTGCCGGTCCGCGCGTCGACGACCGGGGCCCTGCCCGTGCCGTCGAGGTTGGCGGAGCCGGTGGACGCGGTCAGGGGGTGCAGCTTCTTGCCGCCCGCGACGGCGAGTTCGGAGATCTGGGGCGCCGCCGCGCGCCAGTAGCTGCCGGACTCGAAGGTGCCGTCGGACGCCGCGCCCTGGACCGACCGGTAGTAGGAGCGGATCGTGCGCGGGCCCGCCGCGGTGCCCGCGTGCAGCCAGTTGTCCTTGCCCCAGGTACGGGCGAAGGCGAGGGTGGCGCCGCGCACTTCGGACGCCTTGTCGGTCTTGACGTCGACGCGGTGCGCCGTGCGCGCGTCGAGCGTGATCGTGGTGTCCTTCGTCACCTGGACCTGGGGGCGGGCGAGGTGCGTGAGGGAGTCGGTCAGCTTTCCGTCGCCGCCCGCGTCCGGGGTGGCGATGAAGCCGGTCAAGAAGTAGGCGCCGGGGCGTACTTGGTAGGTCTGGTCGTTGGCGCCCTCGTTGAAGCGCCGCTCACCGGTGGCGGTGTCCGTGCCGATGAGGTCCACGGAGGAGGCGCCGTCGGCGGGCTTGCCCGCGCGGTCGACGAGCTTCACGCGGAGGCTGACGGTCTCCGGCTGGACGTAGAGCGAGAACGGGGTGGAGACCTTGGTGCCGCCGTCCGCCGTGGCCAGGACGCGGCCCGTGATGTCGCCGTACTGGGCGCGCTTGAGGCCGGCGTCGGGGGTGAGCTTCAGGGGGACCTTGACGGTGGCCCGTGCCGGGACGGTCACGGTGCGCTCGCCGAGCTTGGCGACCGTGGCGCGCACGGCGGAGCCGTCGTTGCCGGTGACGCCCTGGAGCGACAGCTTCAACTGGACCGACTTGTCGGTGGTGTTGGTGTACGGCACGTCGACGCTCGTGCGGTCGGAGGAGTCCTGCGGCCAGCCGAAGCTGCCGCCCTGGACGGCCGGTGAGCCGAGCACCTTCTGGTCGATCGCGGCCTTGGCGTCGAGCCTGCCGCCGCCGGTCTCGCGGGCGTCACCGGGGATGCCGGTGTCCGCGGACGACACGAGGGCCGCCTTGATCTGGGCCGAACTCCAGTCGGGGTGGCGCTGCTTGACGAGGGCGGCGGCGCCCGCGACGTGCGGGGTCGCCATCGACGTACCGCTCATCGACTGGTACGCGTAGACGCCCCTGCCGCCCGCGGCCGCGGCGGAGATGCCGACGCCGGGCGCGGCGATCTCCGGCTTGAGGGTGTGCGAGCCGTACGCGGGTCCGCGGCTGGAGAAGTTCGCGGTGGTGTCGTCGCGGTCGACGGCGCCGACGGTCAGGACGCTCGGCGCACAGCCGGGCGAGGAGACGGAGTTGAGGCTCGGGCCCGTGTTGCCCGCCGCGATGACGAAGAGGGTGCCCTCGCTCGACCGCGCGAGTTCCTCGGTCGCCGTGCTCATGGGGTCGGTGCAGTCGGTCTGCGCCGGGTTGCCGAGGCTCATGGAGACGACGTCGGCCTTCTGGTCGACCGCCCACTGCATGCCTTCGATGATCCACGAAGTGGCGCCGGAGCCACTGTCGCCCAGGACCTTGCCGTGCAGCAGCTCGGTGCCGGGCGCGACGCCCTTCTTCTTGCCGCCGCTCGCGGCGCCCGAGCCACCGACGGTGGAGGTGGTGTGGGTGCCGTGGCCCTGCCGGTCCTCGTTGTCCGGGGAGTCGGTGAAGTTCTTCGTCGCGCCGATCCGGCCCTTGAGGTCGGGGTGTTCGGCGTCGGCGCCGGTGTCCAGGACGGCGACCTTGGTGCCCTTGCCGTCGTAACCGGCGGCCCACGCCTCGGGGGCGTGCACCTGCTTCGTCGACCGGTCGAGGGTGGCCTCGACCTTGGCGTCGAGCCAGAGCTTCTTCAGGTCGCCCGCGGCACGGGACCTGGGGTTCGCGATGTCCGCCCAGAAGTCGGCGGTCTTCTCCTTGTCGGCCTTCAGCGCGACGCCGTCGACCGGTTCGAGGACGGGACCGCGCTCGGCGCCGCGCGGGGTCGCGGGCAGCGCGCGGGCGACGTCGACGGACTTGTCGTACACGGCGATGAGCGGCAGCTTCTTGGCGTGCGCGTCGTCATAGCCCTGGCGGACGAGGCCGGTGACGTTGAAGAGCTCGGCGTCGACGCGGCCTGCGGCCAGCGCGTGGACGGCTCCCTCGGGGTAGACGTAGAGGTCCTTTCCTGACTGCCGCGTCTGGATCAGGGGCACGGCGCCGTCGGCGCCGGGCAGCGCGGTCGCGCCCGCCCTCCCCTTGCCGTCGGACGTCACGAGGATCCGGTCGCCGGTGACGAGGGTGACGACGGAGCTCCCCTCGCTCCGTGCGGCACTCCCCGTCAGGGGTCTCTCCTGTGCCGTGGCGGCGCGCGGCTCAGCCGCGGACGGCACGGCCGCGGTGACGGCGAGGACGACGGCTGACGCCGCCCCCAAGGCCGTACGCGATATCGGGCGCATCGCTCTCCCAAGATAGATGGGCATGCCAAGACCGCAGGTCGATTCGGACCAAAGGCCGCATACCCGGCTGCTGTTGGTGCTGCGGTGGCGTCACCTTGGCAGAGGGGAGGGTGGTGCGGGGATGATGTCCGGGGGCGGGTTTATGCCGTGGCCGCTTTCCGCCACGGCGCCGCAGGAACGAGCCGTGGGGAGGGACGTCGCCGCATGCTGGCTGCGATCGGTCTGGACGAGACGCACGAATCGGCGTACCGGGCGCTGGTGTCGGTGGGCGCGGCCGACGTGTCCGATCTCGCGCGCAGGCTCACCCTGGGCGAGCCGGAGACCGAGCGTGCCCTTCGCCGCCTGGAGCGGCACGGCCTGGCCGCGCAGGCGTCCGGCAGGGCGGGCCGCTGGGTGGCCGCGCCGCCCGGTGTCGCGCTCGGCGCGCTGCTCACCCAGCAGCGGCACGAGCTGGAGAAGGCGGAGCTGGCGGCCACCCTGCTCGCCGAGGAGTACCGTGCCCAGGCCGCCGAGCCCACCGTCCACGACCTGGTCGAGGTGGTCACCGGGGCGGCCGCCGTCTCGCAGCGCTTCCTCCAGCTCCAGCTGGGCGCGAGCGACGAGGTGTGTGCCCTGGTGACCGGCAGGCCCATCGCGGTCAGCGGCATGGAGAACAGCGCCGAGGAGCAGGCGGCGGGCCGGGGCGTCAGCTACCGGGTGGTGGTCGAGCGGTCCGTCCTCGACCTGCCGACGGGCCTGACCGAGCTGTCGGCGGCGATCGGCCGCGACGAGCGGGTGCGGGTGGTGGACCGCGTCCCGACCAAGCTGGTGATCGCCGACGGCTCGCTCGCGATGGTGCCGCTGACCTCGCGCACCGCCGAGCCCGCCGCCCTGGTGGTGCACGCCAGCGGGCTGCTCGAATCGCTCGCCGGGCTCTTCGAGGCGGTCTGGCGGGACGCGCTGCCGCTGCGCATCGGCGAGGACGGCATGCTCGCCGAGGACGCGCCCGAGGCGCCCGACGGCACCGACCTGGAGATCCTCTCGCTGCTCCTGGCGGGCCTGACCGACGCGAGCGTGGCCAAACAGCTCGATCTGGGGCTGCGTACGGTGCAGCGCAGGGTGAAGCGCCTGATGGAGCTGACCGGCGTCTCCACCCGGCTCCAGCTGGGCTGGCACGCGTACGAGAGGGACTGGGTGGCACGGCGCCCGCGCCCGCCCCAGGACTGAGCCACGCCCGCCCCAGGACTGATCCGCGCCCGCCCCAGGACTAACGTGACCTGCGGTTTCGGTCGATCTCCTGCACGCTTGGCAGATGGGAGCGTGGGAACTCCTGCTGGTCGGCGTGGTCATGCTGCTCGGCCTGTGCGGAGTGCTTGTGCCCGGCGTGCCGGGGCCGTGGCTGGTGTGGGCCGCGGTCCTGTGGTGGGCGCTGCAGGACCCCAACGGGCTGGCCTGGAGCATCCTGGTCGGCGCGAGCGTCGTGCTGCTCGCGGCGCAGGCCGTCCGCTGGCAGCTGCCGCCGCGACGGCTGCGGGAGAGCGGGGCGACGCGCCGGATGGCGTTCTTCGCCGGGACGGGCGCGCTGCTCGGCTTCTGCGTGCTGCCCTTGATCGGGGCGATCCCCGGCTTCATCGGCGGGATCTACACCGGGGAGCGGCTGCGCCTCGGCGGACACGGCGAGGCGGTGACGGCGACGCGGACGGCCATGCGGATGGGCGGGACCAGCGTGCTGACCGAGCTGTTCGCGTGCCTGTTGATCGTGGGGGCGTGGATCGGCGCGGTCTTCTGGGGCTGAGCCGCGCGCCTCACATCGGATCTATGACGGATTTCGTCCGCCTCATTGACGTACTCACGGGCCATCTCTAGCTTTCGGCGAAGAATAGCTCCGATGACTGGAGGCGCGATGCCGAGCCCGTCCAGAAGAACCGTGCTCGCCACCGGGACCGCGCTGGGCGGCGCGCTGGCCGCGGGCGGGTCGCTGCCCGCACAGGCACGGGCACAGGCACGGCCCGCGGGCGGCGGCGACCCCTGGCGCACCGTCCTCGACGACGCCGACCTCGTCTGGCGGGAGATGCCGAAGACCTGGTATGAGGGTCCCTTCCTCGGCAACGGCTTCCTCGGGTCGGGGATCTACGCGGAACCCGGCGCGCAGAGCAAGGCGATCCGCTTCAACGTCCAGCACTCCGAGGTGCAGGACCACCGCCCCGAGTTCGGCTCCCTCTTCGGTCTCGCCAGGCTCCCGATCGGCCACTTCACCCTGGAGCCCGTCGGCACCGTCACCGCCCTCGACTGGCGCCTGCGGCTGCGGGACGCCGAGCTGACCGGCACCCTCACCACCGACAGGGGCACGCTGACGCTGCGCGCCCTGGTGCACGACGCGCGCTCCGTGCTCGCCGTCGAGGTCACCCCGAGCGCGGGCGAGCGCGGCTTCCGGTGGGTCTTCCACCCCGCGGATTCGATCAGCCCACGGGCCGCCTTCAAGCCCGTGCCCGCCGGATACGAGGGCAATCCGCCCGCGGAGGTCGCGGAGCACGGCGGGGTCTCGGCGGCCGTGCAGGCGCTGCGCGCGGGCGGGCAGTACGTCACGGCGTGGCGCGAGCGGCGCGGGGGCGGGCGGCGGACGCTGTACGTGAACGTGGCGCACTCGCACCCACGGACGACAGCCCTCGACCGGGCACTGCGCGCGGTGCGGAGCGCCTCGACGCTCTCGTACGACGAACTCGCCCACCCGCACCGCGCCCGCTGGGACGCCTTCTACCGCAAGAGCTTCCTGTCCCTGCCCGACGCCCGGATGCAGCGCTTCTACTGGATCCAGCTCTACAAGGCGGCTGCCGCGGCCCGCAGGGACGCCCCCGTGATGGCGACGTGCGGCCCCTGGCTGGAGCCCACACCGTGGCCCAACACCTGGTGGAACCTCAACGCGCAGCTGGAGTACTGGCTGATCCACGGCTCCAACCACCTCGAACTCGACGCCCTCACCAGGGCGTTGAGCGAATTCCGCGACAACCTGACCAAGGAGGTGGCGCCCGCCTACCGCACCGACTCGCTCGGCATCCCGCGCACCACCGACCCGTCCCTCGTGAACGGCGCGGCGGTCGCGGACGGCGGCTACGGCGTCGGCGTCCCCGGCCAGGACCCCCCGACGCCCGAGGTCGGCAATCTGACCTGGGCCCTGCACAACGTCTGGCTCAGCTACCGCCACACCATGGACGAGTCGATCCTGCGCGACGTCCTCTTCCCGCTCCTGCGCAAGGCGGTCGCCTACTACCTGCACTTCCTGGCGCCGGGCCCCGACGGGAAACTGCATCTGCCCGCCACGTTCTCGCCCGAGTACGGCGGCAACACGCGCGACTGCAACTACGACCTGATGCTCCTGAAGTGGGGCTGCCGCACCCTGCTCGAATCCGCCGAACTCCTCGGCGTGGACGACGAGTCGGCGCCGCGCTGGCGCGACGTCCTGAACAGGCTCACGCCGTACCCGACGGACGCGAACGGCTACATGATCGGCGCGGACCTCCCCTTCGCGAAGTCCCACCGCCACTACTCCCACCTGCTCGCGGTCTATCCGCTGTACGAGGTCACGGGGCGCACCGCCGACGAACGCGCCCTGATCGAGCGGTCGTTGGCCCACTGGGTCGGCTTCGAAGGCGCCCTGCAGGGCTACACGTTCACCGGCGCGGCCTCCATGTCGGCGCTGCTCGGCAAGGGCGAGGACGCGCTCACGTACCTGCAACAGCTCATGTCCCGCTTCATCCAGGCCAACACCATGTACAAGGAGTCGGGCCCGGTCATCGAGACCCCGCTGTCCGCGGCCCAGTCGCTGCACGACATGGTGTGCCAGTCCTGGGGCGGCGTCATCCGCGTCTTCCCCGCGCTCCCCGCCGCGTGGGCGGACCTCACAGTGCACGGCTTCCGCGCCCAAGGCGCGTTCCTGCTCAGCGCGGTGCGCAAGGGCGGGACGACCCGGTGGGTGCGGCTGGTCAGCGAGGCCGGGGCGCCCTGCGTCGTACGGCACGGCATCCAGGGCCCGATCGACGTGCGGGACGCGCGGGGCAGGCCGCTGCGGTACGAGGACGCGGGCGACGGCACGATCGAGGTCACGCTCCGACGGGGCGGATCCGCGCTCATCACCACCGAGGGCGAACACCCCGACCTGCGGATCACCCCGGTCGAGCCGAACGGCCCCGCGCCCCGCTGGGGGATGCCGGGCCGCTGACGTCCCGGCGCGCGTGCGAGGCTCGCGCCATGACCCGATTCAGCGAAGCCGAGCGCGCGTACCTCACCTCCCAACGCCTTGCCCGCATGGCGACCGTCGATCCCAAGGGTCAGCCGCAGGCCAACCCGGTCGGCTTCTTCCCGCAGGCGGACGGCACGATCCTGGTGGGCGGCCATGCCCTGGCCACCACGAAGAAGTGGCGCAACCTCCAGGCGCACCCGAAGGTGTCCCTGGTCGTGGACGACATCGTCAGCGTCACCCCGTGGCGGGTCCGCGGCGTGGAGATCCGCGGCAGGGCCGAACTCCTCACCGGCCCCCATGACTTGGGCCCGCACTTCAGCGAGGAGTTGATCCGGGTGCATCCGGAGTGGATTCACAGCTGGGGGCTCGATCGCTGAAGGGCCACGTGGCAGCGGCCGTACGAGCGCCACGGGCGCCAGGTGTCGGGGGTCGGCTCGGGGGTGCCGGGGAGTGCCACGTCCGGGTCGCCGAGGGCGCGCATCCGGATCAGGGCTGCGGTGGGCGCGTCCATGCCGGGCAGGGCGAGCAGGGCCGCCTCCGCGTCGTCGCGGTCGGCGCCCGCGTCCAGGCGCAGGGTGCCGGCGGCGAGGGCCGTGGCCAGGGCGCCGAGCGGTCCCGGCTCGCCGGTCAGGTCCTCGGGGGCGGGGAAGACGTGGGTGAGGACGCCGCACGCCGCGTCGAGCGCCTTGCCGTGCCGCGCCACGAGGCGTTCGGCGGCCGCGCGGCCGACCAGGGCGCGCACCGCGAACTCCTCGGGGTCCGCGGCGCCCGGCGAGCGCAGGCCGGGGCGCGCCGCGACGAGCGGGGCCAGCCGAGGGTCGGCGCCGAGTCGCTCGTCGACGGCGTACGGATCGGCGTCCAGGTCGAAGAGGCGGCGCAGGCGCTGCACGGCGGTGGTGAGGTCGCGCAGGTCGGCGAGGTGGAGCCGGGCGTCGAGCCAGCCGCCGCGGTGCAAGGCGTCGGCGCTCGACCCGGCGCCCGCGGCGGGCTCGGGGACCGCCTCCCTGACGGCCACGATGCCGGTGCCGTAGGGCAGCCGCAGCGTCCGCCGGTAGGTGCGGTCGCCCGGCTCGCCCGTCACCTCCTCGATGCCGTCCAGGGCCTCGCGGGCGAGCAGGTCGAAGACGGCCCCTGCCTGGTACAGACCCCGGTGGGCGAGGCGCAGCGGGATGCCCGCGGCGGGGGTCGCCCTGGCCGTACCGCGCTTGGGCGCGGCGGCGCGCAGGGCGGTCGGCGTCAGCGCGTACACCGCCCTGATCGTGTCGTTGAACTGCCGGACGCTCGCGAACCCCGCGGCGAACGCGATCTCCGTGATCGGCAGGTCCGTGGTCTGGAGAAGCACCCGCGCGGTGTGCGCGCGCTGCGCCCTGGCGAGCGCGACCGGGCCCGCGCCGAGCTCCGCGGTGAGCTGGCGCTGCACCTGGCGGGCGCTGTAGCCCAGGCGCACGGCGAGCCCCGGCACGCCCTCGCGGTCGACCACACCGTCCCCGATCATGCGCATGGCGCGCCCCACGACGTCCGCGCGCACGTTCCACTCGGCCGAGCCGGGCACGGCGTCCGGCCTGCACCGGCGGCAGGCGCGGAAGCCGGAGGTCTGGGCGGCGGCCGCGGTCGTGTAGTAGCGGACGTTCTGACGCTTGGGGGTGACGGCGGGGCAGCTGGGACGGCAGTAGATCCCGGTGGTCTCGACGGCGAAGAAGAACTCCCCGTCGAACCGGGCGTCCCGGCTGCGCACGGCCTCGTACCTGGTCTCTGCATCGATCACGCCATCCATTGTGTGCCGGGACGAGCACGTCGGCTGGCGGAATTCGGACACGACGCTGAGGAGGGGCGAGGCGCGCCCCGCAAGGGGCGCGGGGAACTGCGCGCTCAGCCCGAACGAACCCGCAGCGCCCCACCGCCCCACCGCCCCTCACCACTCAGCGCACACGCCCCCGCTTCGCCTCCATCGCCGCCTTCCCCTCCGCCCCGCGGAGCCGCCACTCCCGCCGAAGCTCCGCACGGACCCTCGCATCGGTCTTGGCGACGATCCGCTGGTTCTCCCGCATCAGCTTGCGGTAGCTGTCGAGGCGCCGTTCGGGCAGCACGCCGTCGTCCACGGCGGCGAGCACCGCGCACCCCGGCTCGGCGCCGTGCGCGCAGTCGTGGAACCTGCACCGCTCGGCCAGCTCCTGGATCTCGGAGAAGACCTGTCCGACGCCGGTCCCTGCGTCCCACAGGCCGACGCCGCGCAGTCCGGGCGTATCGATGAGGACCCCGCCGCCGGGCAGCACGAGGAGGTTGCGGGTGGTCGTGGTGTGGCGGCCCTTGCCGTCCACGTCACGGATCGCCTGCACCTCCATGACGTCGGCGCCCGCCAGCGCGTTGGCGAGGGTCGACTTACCCGCGCCCGACTGCCCGAGCAGCACCGACGTACCGCCGGAGACGACCGCGGCGAGGACGTCGACGCCGTCCCCCTCGGCGGCGCTGACCGGCAGCACCGGCACGCCGGGCGCGGAGGTCTCCACGTCCTGGACGAGGTGCGCGAGCGTCACGGCGTCCGGCACGAGGTCGGCCTTGCTGAGGACGACCACCGGCTGCGCGCCCGACTCCCAGCCGAGCGCGAGGAACCGCTCGATGCGCCCGAGGTCGAGGTCGCCGGTGAGCGGCACCGCGATGATCGCGTGGTCCACGTTGGCCGCGAGGATCTGCCCCTCGGACCGCTTGGACGAGGTGGAGCGTACGAAGGAGGAGCGGCGCGGCAGATACGCGCGTACGTAACGGGGGTCGCCGCCGTCCGGGTCCACGGCGGCCCAGTCGCCGGTGCACACGACCTTCAGCGGGTCGCGCGGCGTGACGAACTCGGTGTCGGCCCGCACGGGCCCTTCGGTGGTGATGACGTCGCACTGCACTCGGTCGACGCGGACCACCCGTCCGGGCAGCAGACCCTGCGCCGCATACGGGGCGAACTCGGCCTCCCAGTCCGCGTCCCAGCCGTACGGGGCGAGCGGGTGCGGGGAAGCCGGACTCGGGAGGGAAGACGTGCGAGAAGAAGAGGAAGAGGAAGAGGAAGACAAGGGGTGACCCTTCACAAGGGTGGCCCCCGGCGCACGCGTCGACCGGACGCGTGGAAGAAGAGGTAGGTCAGCCGGAGACCACGGAGGTGAGATGAACGGAGTTCTGGATGCGGGCAGCGCCCATCGCAACGACAGCCATCGTTCACACCTCCTGGATCACACGCGGATCGCACTCGACTGACGGCGACCGCCACCGGTCGCCGAAGAACACGACAGAGACTAGCCAGCACTCCGACCGGAGCGCCACCGGTTTTATTCGGGGACCGGCAGCGCGTTGCCGCTGGCGTCGCACCGGACCGTCCAGGGCGAGTCGGAGCCGCCGAGGTTCTCGTGGAAGCGGACCTTGACCTCGGTGGGGGGCCCGGAGCCGGGGACGTCCGCGTGGGCGGCGGTGCAGGCGAGCTGGCTGACGGCGGCGACCTGGAGGTCCCTGATGGTCAGCGGCAGATAGACGTCGACCGCGTCGGTGGCCGCGGTGGCGCTCAACCGGCCGTGCATGGGCGGGACTTCACTGATCAGACCGCGTTCACGTTCGGCGCCGGTGGGGCCTTCGAGGAGGAGGTCGAGGGCCTGCTGCGGGCCAAGCGGCCGGTCGGTGGGGCGGGACGCGGAGCGCAGACCGTAGGGGCCCACGAAGTAGAGGCGGGCGTACTCGGCGCTGGTGCCGGGACGCTGGATGCCGGAGGCGGGCGCACCCGCCTGCTGGGGCCCCGTGGCGCTGATGCCGCAGCCGGTCACCGCTGCGGACAGCAGGAGAGCGAGGGCCAGGATCCTCCGGGACCTGCGCCCGGTGCGTGCCCTTGCCGTCACGACCGTCCCCCTTCTTCGGGATCGTGGGGCGGGAGCGGGAGCGGGATCACGAGCGTGAACTCGGCTCCGCCGCCAGGGGAGTTGGCGACCGTGAGCGACCCGCCGTGCAGGCGCGTGTTCTCCACGGCGATGGCCAGGCCGAGGCCGCTCCCCTCGGAACGGGCGCGGGCCGCGTCCGCCTTGTAGAAGCGGTCGAAGACGTGCGGGAGTACGTCGTCGGGGATGCCGGGGCCGTGGTCGGTGACGGTGACGGTGACGATGGCGACGGCGGCGGTACGTCCCGGAGCCTGGTCGAGCCGCGCGCGTACGACCACGGGCGCGGCCCCGTGCCGCAGCCCGTTGCCGATCAGATTGGCCAGCACGACGTCGATCCGCCGGGGGTCGACCCGGACGCGGATGTCGTCGGGCACCTCCACGACGACCTGCCCGTGCGGCTCCGACCAGCCGCGCAGCCGCACGGTCTTGGTCACGAGCGTGCGCAGGCCGACCTCGTCGAGGTGGAGCGCCGCGGCGCCCGCGTCGAAGCGGGAGACCTCCATGAGGTCCTCGACCATGCGCACGAGCTTGCGGGTCTCGTCGCTGATCAGGAGCACCGCGTCGGCGGTGTCCACGGGCAGGGCCCCGCTGTGCGCGTCCTCGTCGAGCACCTCGGTCACCGCGGCCATGGCAGCCAGCGGCGTACGCAGCTCGTGCGCGACGTCGGCGGCGAAGCGGCGGGCGGTGGCCTCCATGCGGCGCAGCTCGGCGTCGTCCTTCTCCAGGGTGGTCGCCATCGTGTTGAACGTCCGGGTGAGGTCGGAGAGTTCGTCGTGTCCCGTGACCGGGAGGCGCGTGCCGAGTTCGCCGGAGGCGATCCGCTCGGCGCCGTTGCGCAGCCCGCGGACGGGGCGCAGCACCCTGCGGGCCGCGAACAGGGCCGGGACCAGGGCGAGTACGAGCGCGGGCACGGCGCCCGCCTGCGCGGCGGTGACCAGTGCGTCGATGTCGGCCTTGTCGTCGTCCAGGGAGAACTCGGCGTACACGACGAGCCCCGACGCCTTCCCCGGGTCGGCGTCCCCGCCGGTGGCGGCCGCGTACGCGACGGGCATGCCGATGGCGAGCCGGGGGGCGCCGTCGTGCGTGGTGCGCTGGGTGACGGTGCCGCCCCGCTCCCCCACGGCCTCCCGCAGCGCGGCAGGGACCGCGGGCGGCCGCTCGGTGCCCGGGGCGGTGACCAGGGGCCCGTCGCGGTAGGCGGCCGCGGTGCGCCAGGCGCGGGAACCCCCCGCCCGGTCCAGTTGGAGGGTGAAGTTGCGCAGGTCCTGCGTGCTGGGCGGGAAGGGCAGGTCCGGCGCGAGGGATTCGAGTTGGGCGCGCAGGTCGTGCACGGCGCTGTCCTGCGTGCGGTCGATGATCGCGGACCGGGCCTCGCGGAACGTCAGGGCGGCGGTGATCAGCGCGCTGAGCGCCGAGACGGCGAGGAACGCGACGACCAGCCGGACCCGCAGCCCGCGCGGCATCCTCACCTTCACGCCCCGCCCCCGGCAGGCCCGGGCCCATCGGAATCCGGCCCGGCAGGCACCGGCCCGAAGCGGTACCCGAACCCCCGCACCGTCTGGACGTACACCGGCTTGCGCGGATCGTCCTCGATCTTGCCGCGCAGCCGCATGACGCAGGCGTCGACGAGCCGGGCGTCGCCGTAGAAGCTGTGCTCCCAGACCTGTTCGAGGAGGTGCTGGCGGCTGAAGACCTGGCCCGGTGCGGCGGAGAGGAAGAGCAGCAGCTTCAACTCCGATGGGGCGAGCACCAGTTCACCGCCGTCCTTGGCGACGAGCAGCGCGTTGCGGTCCACGGTGAGGCCGCCGTGGGTCTCCACGTGGGGCAGCCCGTCCCGCCCGTGCGGCCCGCTTCCCGCCGCCGGGTCCTGCGGGACCACGCGGCGCAGGACCGCCTTCATCCGCGCCTCGATCACCTCGCCGCTCGCCGGTTTGACGATGTAGTCGTCCGCCCCCGCCTCCAGGCCGACGACCAGGTCGACGTCGTCCCCGCGCGCGGAGAGGATGATGATCGGGAGCTGCCGGGTCTCGCGGATCCTGCGGCACGCCTCGAGCCCCGACATGCCGGGCAGCATCAGGTCGAGCAGGACGAGGTCGGGCCGGAAGCGGTCGAGGGCGAGCAGGCCCGTCTCACCGCTCCCCGCCACCTCGATCTCGTGCCCCCGGCGCCGCAGCGCCAGCGTCACCCCCTTCCGCACGGCGGGATCGTCCTCGATCAGCAGAACTCGTGACATGGCGACGCGCACCGCTTTCCCTCTGGACATGTCCTTGCCCTTTGTACGTTCTCCCGGCCGCCGCGCGTGGGACGCGGGGCGGCCGGGGCCGCTGTGTGACGGACTCAACGGCCCGTGGTGAGCCGTGTGACGTCCACCGATCCCGCCCCGGCCGTGGGTGCGGGGATGGCGGCCCACAGGGCGACGAGCGCGGCGAGGGCGGCGACGAGCGCGAGCGCCCCGGTGCGGCCGTGCGCCCAGCGGGCCCGGAAGCGGACGGGGTTCTCCACCAGGTACGTGGAGGCCGCCGCGGCCGCAATGGAGACGGTGACGACGAGGGCGGTGCGGCCCCAGCCGGACAGTCCCGTGCGCTCCTCGCCGAGCAGCACGTAGAGGGGCCAGTGCCACAGGTAGAGGCTGTAGGAGATCCGCCCGAACCAGCGCGGCACCGCACTGCCGAGCAGCCGTCCCGCGCTTCCTTCCGGCGCCTGGGCGAGGCAGCCGATGAGCAGGGCGGCGGCCAGTGCGTGCAGGAAGAGTCCGCCTCGGAACAGGGAGGGCGAGCTCTGCCCGTCGGCCAGCGCCCAGGACGTGCCGATGCCGAGGAGCAGGACCCACGCGCCCCAGTGCGCGGCGCGGCGCCCCGCGCGGGCCAGGAGGCGAGCCGCGGGCCCGGTCGCCATCAGCGCGCCGAGCAGCAGCGAGAAGGCGCGGGTGTCCGTGCCCTCGTACACGCGCGTGGTGTCGACCGGATCGACGAGGACGATCATCAGCGCCAGCGAGACGGCGGCGCCCGCGGCGGCCACCACCGCGACCCGGCCGCTCCCCCGTGACCGGCCGTGCGCTCCCCCTGCCCCGCCGCGCGTCGCGAGCAGGCCGAGCACCAGCGGCCAGACGAGGTAGAACTGCTCCTCGACGGCGACGCTCCACAGGTGGCTGAACACGCGGGTGTCGGCGGAGTCCCAGTAGCCGACCTGGTCGGCGATGAAGTGCCAGTTCGCGACGTTGCCGATCACCCAGGGCGCGTCGTCGAGCCCGAGGCGCAGCAGGGACGCGGAGCCGAAGGCCCACACCAGGAGGAGCGTCCCCGCGACGGTCACGGCGAGGGCGGGCAGCAGGCGCCTCGCGCGCCGCCCCCAGAAGGCCACGAGGTCGACGCGGCCGGTCCGCGCCGTCTCCGCCAGGAGCAGCCCGGTGATCAGGAACCCGGACAGCACGAAGAACAGGTCGACGCCGAGGAATCCGCCGCCGAGGTGTCCCGCGTGGAAGAACAGCACCCCGAGGACGGCGAGACCGCGCAGGCCGTCCAGGGGCGCGATGTGGCGCCGGGCGGGGCGCGCGGGCGCGGTCCCGGGCTCACGCGCGGGCAGGTGTACGGGCGTAGGCATCGGCACGGACTACTTGCAGCCGAGCGGGGCGTACACCTTGTCGCCCGTCCACGATCCGGTGGCCCACCGGTCGAGCGGCGCGGGCTCGAAGGAGTACCGCTTGCCGAGCTCGCCGGTCAGCCACTGGGCGAACGCGGCCGAGCCCTGCTGGCAGGAGTGGATGCCGTCCTTGCTGCGCTGCGCCTTGGGCGCGGCGTGGTCGGTGCCCCACAGCGCGGCCGCGTCGAGGAAGCGGACCTTGCCCTCCTTCTTGTCGGCGACCTCCTCGGCCGACTTGGGGGCGGTCTTGATCTCGGCGGCGTGCGGCTTGTAGAAGTCGTCGATCTTGAAGGGCGGCGCGGACACGATGACGAGGTCGGCACCGGCCTCGTTCACCTGCTTCGCGAGGCGTTCGTACCCGGCACGCTGCTCGTCCGGTGTGCCCCAGTCGTAGGTGGTGATCTGGTAGGCGACGACGTCCGGCTTCGCGGACTTCAGCTCCTTGGCGAGCTGGCCCCAGGTGGGCTTGGCGATCTCACCGACGACGCCGCCGCCACCGGCGGCCGCCATGGAGGTGAAGTCCGCGTCGCCCGCCTTCAGGGCGGCGCCGAGCGCCGGGGCCTCGGCCTCGGCGATGGAGTCGCCCATCCACAGGACCGTCGGCGCCTTCGCGTTCTTCCGCGCGTCGGACGACTGCTCACCGGAGGGCTGACCGCCGCCGCAGGCGGCCAGCGCGACCACACCGGCCGCGGCGATGAGGGCGAGGGCGGCGGGGCGGCGGACGGAACGGCTCGGAAAGGAATCGGCGGTGGTGTTCTTGTTGTTCATGCCGCCCAGCGAAACTCCCGGAACCGCTGGTCGGGGGCGCCGTCATCGTTTCATCACGTACCGGGGGCACTGCCGTCATACGCGGCGATCACCCCCGTCACACGGAGCCTCCACCGCCCCCTACGGGCACCCGTTCTTGAACGTCTTCTGGAACGTCCGGTACGAACCGAGCGACCCCCCGCCCTTGGGCGTCGGGTACTCGATCACCGGCACCGGCTTGCACACCGGCCACTGCTCCGTGTCCGAGGACTTCTCGAAGCCGTACGTGCCCGCGGCGCCGCGCAGGCAGCCGATGCACCGCGTGGTCTCGCCGGTGTCCACGATGCTCGCGTCGATGAGGGTGTTGTAGACGTCGTCCTTGGTCGGCGTGCCGGACGGGGAGGGGGACTTCTCCGTGCCGCCGCGGCCCTCGTTGGCGTCGGTGAACGAACGGTCGAAGGCGTTGGCCAGCAGCATGAACGCGTCGTGGTACATGATCGCGTACCCGTCGTCGAGCGGCTTCGCGCCGAAGTCGAAGCGCTTGTGGAGCTTGTCGAAGACCGGCAGGAAGTCGCGGAGGCCGACGGGGGCGCCGCTCTTCTGCTGCTCCCAGCGGGGGGCGACGGAGGCCGCGGCCACGATCGAGGTCTTGGTCTCGCGCAGCATCTTCGTCAGCTCGTCGGTGGTGAGCGTCGGCTCGAGGCCGATGCCCACCTTCAGGATGCGCAGGGGGGTGCGGTGATCGCACGAGGGCTCCTGCGACAGGCGTTTGACGAGGGCGGGCAGGTCCTGGTCGCGGCCCGCGAAGAAGACCGTGTCGGAGTCGGTCACGCAGATCTTCTGGGCGGCCGACTGGAAGCGCTGGGGAATGCCCGCCGCGGGCCCCGTGGAGCCGAGGAAGGACGCGGACCGCTTGCGCAGGCCGTACGCCGCGTCGAACTTCTGCTCCATGAGGCGCTGGAGGTTGCGCGAGTACACGTCGTCGGGGCGGCTGTCGAAGACGAGGAAGCCCTTCTTCTTGCCCGGGTTCTTCTTGAGGTGCTGGTCGAGCGCGTCCACCATCATCTGGTTGTTCGGCGAGGTCTTGAAGAAGTACGGGGCGTTCATGTCGGCGGAGGTGATGACCGGGCCGACCGTCGCGATGCGGTGCCTGCTCAGGGAGTTCATCGCGTCGCGCGTCTCCGGCGTGCTGCTGGGCAGGCCCATCACGCCGACGAGCGGGGACTCGTGGTCGTCGGCGATCTCGGAGAGGTCGTCGACGACGGGCCGCCACTGGTCGAGGTCCTTGCCGTCGTGCGCCATCAGGAGCTGGTAGTGCGGCCCGCCCGCGCTGTTGGCCCGCACCTGGGCGACGTGCGCGCCCGCGAGGGCGCGCCGGATCATCGCCGCGGTCATGGCGCTCGAATCGTCCGACGTGAACGGCATCATCAGCGCGATCCGCCCGTACGGTATGGGGTTCTCGCCCTTCTCCGGCGACTCCCAGGCGCGCTTGACCCGCTCGTTCTCGTCCGCCACCGCCCGGATCAGGCCCTCTACGTCGTCATCGGCGTCGAACGCGTCCTCGGTGACGCCCACGCACTCGCCGCCGTGCTTGGCCAGGCCGCCCGCGCAGTCATCGGGGCGCAGCGCGAGGTAGACGACAACGCCCACCGCGATCAGGACCAGCGGCACCACGACGGCGATCGCCTTGTCGAGCGGTCCGAATCCGTTGCGGCGTCGCCTCAGTCGGCTCAGGAGCATGCTTCCTCACAGTTCGGGCAGCGGCAGGGGGCGCTTCTCGCGGGCCGCGGCGGGCCAGGTGCGGGCGGCCTGGCTCAGGACCGCGCGCCACGTCTGGTGCCGCAGCGAGAGGAAGGCGAGCTCGGCGCCGATGTCGTCGCAGAGGTCGGCCTCCGGCTCCGCGTGCGCGTCGGAGAGGTACCACAGGCCGTGCAGCAGCCTGTTGATGCAGCGGTCTATCTCGTCGATGTCCTGGTAGCGGTCGTCGTGGGCGCCCGCGGCCGTCGCGGCGCGCACGTCGGCCCAGTCGGCGGACGGCGGCGCGGGCGCGGTCGCCGCGTACCGGAGGCAGTCGAGCCAGCGCAGCGCGCTCGGCCTGTCCTGCTCGGAGTGGTACTCCTCGGAGAGCGCGGCCACCACCGTGCGCGCGTCACCCGCCGCCAGCGTGTGGCGCAGCGCGTCCGCCTCGCTGTCCTCGCCGCGCGTGGTGTGGTGGCGCCTGAGGAAGCCGTGGATCTCCTGCCAGCCGCGGCGCGACTCGCTGCCCTGCGAGGTGCGCCGCGCCTCGTGGACGAGGAGCGTGTGCAGGAGCGGGTCGGCGGCCAGCGGGCGGTCCTGCGGCGTTTCGTGCTGCCACTGCTCGGACTCCAGGTAGTCGGCGGCGGCGTTCGCGGGCAGTTGTTCGGGGCCGTCCAGGCGCAGATGGGCGGCGAGCGCCTGCGCGGCGGTGCTGTCCCTGGCCAGTGAGAGCGGCACGAGGCGCTGGCGCTGGTGCTGGGCGGGCAGCAGCCGTTCCAGGATGACCCGGCTGACGGGGTCGCCGTCCTCGGTGGTGAGGTCGAGGAGGTCGCGCGGCCCGAGCGGTCCCGCGTCGCGGGCCCCTGCCGCCACGGCGTCGGCCCGCGTCAGGACGGCTTCGCAGAGCAGCGCGCAGGCCAGCGGGTGGCCGCCGGTGACGGTGTGCAGCGCGGAGGCGAGATACGGGTGCAGGGGCACGGAAGCGCTGTCCAGCATCAGCAGGATGTCGTCGCGGCTGAGCGGGGTCAGCGGCACCACGAGCAGCCCCGCCGAAGGGGCGTGTCCGGTGCGGCGCCAGCTGAACGGGCCGACCAGGTCGGGCAGTTCGCAGCGCACGGCGTCGGTGGCGGCGGGCGGGGCGTCGCCGAGGCGGGTCGCGACGACCACGAGCGGGTCGTGGTGGGAGGCTTCGGGCCTGGCGCGGTATTCGAGGATCAGGTCGATCAGGCGCTCCCCCGCGGCGGAGTGCGTGTTGTCGAGCAGGACGAGGGGGCGCGGGTCGCGGTTGAGCCGCTGCCATTTGCTGCGGGCCGCCTCGATGTCCTCCAGGAAGGCGTGCACGAGGGTCTGTTCGGCGGCGCGCCGGTAGTCGCCGCCGCGGTGGAACCACTCGGCGAGCCGTACGAGACCGTCCTGCCCCTCCGGCGCCTGGGCGTTGCGCGCGCTCTCCGCGTAGCGCTCCTCGTACCACTGGCGCAGCGGCGCGGCGCTGCGGGCGCGCGTGTACCGCTCGAAGTACTCGGCGAGCACGGCGTAGTGGACGGCGTGCGGGTCGTGGTGCGGGCGCGCCGCGCCCGGCGGTCCTTCGGTCTCCGTCCTGCCCGACGCCTCCTCCAGGCGGGCCCGCACCCGCGAGGACCAGGTCTGGGCGACCTCGGCGCGGCTGCCCGGTTCCAGGGCGCAGGCGACGAGGAGCCTGGCCACGCGCGCGGCGGCCCGGGACCGCTCGGGTTCGTTGTCGCGGTGGCCGCCCGCGACCGCGACGAGCCCGGGGAGCAGCAGCGGGAACCGCCTGCCGAGGTCGGGGGCGAGGGCGCACACCAGCTCTTCGAGGAGCTCCACGACGAGGCCGGAGGCGGCGGTGTCGAGGTGGGCGAGGGGCAGGCGGCCCGTGTAGTGCCGCTCAAGGGCGGCGAGCACGGCGGTGCGGCCCATGCCGTGCCGCCCGGTGAGCAGGACCACGGGCAGGTCCTTGTCGTACTCCCATGGCACGCGGACGCGCTTGGCGTAGGCGAGTCCTGTGAGGCCGGGGACGAGGGAGTGCAGGAGCGGATCGCGTGCGTACAGCCGAGGCGCTTCGGATGTGTGCATCTCGCTGGAAACCGCTCCCGTCCTTCGCCGCCTGCCCCGATCAACCGACCCGAGGGCCAGTGAAGTTACTCCCTTCACTATCCACTGGCCAGAGCGCTCGGGGCAGGCAGTTGGGCATATCCCCGCGGTACGGGACCGGTTTCGGCGTCAGGTGCGCGGGCGTACGACGAGTTCCGCGCCGGGGGGCAGCGTGTCGGCGTCGACCACCTCGCCCGGATAGTCGAGCTGCACGCGGCGCAGGCCCACGATGCCCCGGAGGTGGCCGAGCTCGACGGTGTCGAACTGCGACAGGTGGATCTCCTGGAGTCCCGTCAGGCGCCGGGCGATCCGCCGCAGCGAGATGGCGGCGCCGGGGCGGGCCCGCACCTCCAGGCGAGTCAGCTGCGGGAGGGGGGTGCCCGGTGGGAACAGCATCAGGCTGAGCTGCTCGTTCGAGAGCCGCAGCACCCGCAGCTCGCCCAGCTCGGCGAGCTTCGCGTCCCAGTCGTCGGGGCGCAGGCGGTCGCTGGCGTTGTGCAGCCGCAGCTCGCGCAGCCTCACCAGGCGGGTCACGTCGGCGAGTTCGACGGCGTCCGGCGGCAGGGCGAGCAGCCGGAGCTCCTCGGGGCGCGGCAGGTCGCGCAGACCGCGCCAGGGCACCTCGGCGCCCAGGATCAGCGCGTCGAGCCGGGGGCACGCCGACAGCCGTGCCAGGGGCTCCAGTTGGGGCAGTTCGGCGAGGGTGAGGCGGCGCAGGTTCGGCAGTCCGGTCAGCGGCGCGGTGTCGCTGATGGTCCGGCAGCCCTGCAGCGTGAGCGCTTCGAGGGAGCCGAAGGCGGTGAGGAAGCCGAGTCCGGTCAGGCGCATGTTGCCGCGCAGCCGCAGCTCGCGCAGGCGTCCCGCGTCGAGCGCGCCGAGGATCTCCTCCTCGGTGAAGTCGCCCTGCAACGTCACGCGTCCGAGCCCCGGCAGCGTGCTCAGCGCCTTGAGCTCGGCCGCCGAGCGCACGGTGACGGCCTCGTCGGCGCCCGCGGCGAGGAGCGGCTGGATGATCTCCTCGGCGTACGCGTCGGTGTCGAACCGGTCCCAGTGCGCGAGGAGTTGGGCGCGCACCCCGGGCTGCCGGGTGGTCAGGAACTCGCGCAGGCGGGCCAGTGCCGCGTCGCCGCCGATGCGGCAGATCGCGTGGGCGGTGGTCACCTCGGCGTCGCCTTCGAGGGTGTCGGCGGCGGGCAGCAGGCCGAGCAGCAGCGTGCCGGTCTCGGCGAGGGCGCGCGCCTCGCGCAGGCTGCGCGGCGGCAGGAGCTGGGCGGCGCGCTCCTCGACGGTCTCGCGGACGGCCGGGTCGAGCCGGGTGGCCTGGTCGAGGGAGGCGAGCGCGAGCAGCCGCAGGCGGGCCCGGACCGCGGTGTCCCGCTCGCGGTCGGCGCGGCCGGTGAGGCGGGTGAGGAGTTCGGCGCGCTCGTCGGGCCTGGCCTGGGCGACGGCCATCTGGAGGACGTCCTCCCACTGGTCCAGGTGCGCGTGCGCGACGAGCGCCCCGATGTCGTGCTCCTCCAGGGCGGCCTTGGCGCCGAGGAAGTCCTGGAAGGTGCGGTGGATGAAGACCACGGCGTCGTCGGCGGGTTCGCGCAGGAGTCCGGAGCGGTCCAGGAGCAGCCGCAGCACGTCCTCGGCCGTACCGGCGCCCGCGAGTTGCGGCACGGAGGGCCGCAGCCGCTCGATGAGGTCGACGGCGTCCTGCCTCTTCAGCCGGGTGCGTTCGTTGCGGATCAGCCAGTACGCGAGGCGCTTGAGGGGTTCGGTCGCGGACTTCTGGTCCAGTTTCGGTGCCCGGCGTCCGTACAGGTCGCGTTCGCGGTCGCGGCGCTCGAGGAGCATCGAGAGGGCCGCCTCGTACAGCGCGACGCGGCCCTGCGGCAGGAAGCCGCGGCGCTCGCGGTGCAGGGCGCAGATCAGCGCGCACAGCAGCGGGTTGGTGGCCAGGCGGCTCAGTTCGGGGCTGGCGCGCAGCGACCTCAGCAGGGACTGCGCGAGCTCGTCGCCCCCGCCCGCCGCCTCGTGCCAGCGCCGGATGAAGCTCCGCACGTGCCCCGGCCGCATGGGTGTGAGGGTGTACTCCTGGAAGCCCTCGCGGCCCAGCCAGTCCCTGGGCAGCGCGGAGGGGCGCGTGGTGACCAGCCACAGGTTGCCGGGGAACGTGGTGCGCAGTTTGGTGAGCCAGGCGCGGGTGCGGGCCCGCTCGGCCTCCGGGATCTCGTCGACGCCGTCGATCAGGAGCACGCCGCGCCCGGCCGACAGGACGCGCACGGCCCATCCTTCGGGCTCGGTGCCGACCAGCGGGCAGCCGATCCACCTCAAGAACCCTTCCGGCATGGGCAGTTCGGCGTCGTCGCGGGCCAGGGTGCGCAGCGGCAGGACGAACGGGATCCGGCCCAGGAGCTGGGGCAGGTGGCCGGGGACCTGGTCCTGCCGTGCGGTGGTGAGGGCGAGCCACTGCACGAGCGTGGTCTTGCCGGTGCCCGCGACGCCGCGCAGCAGGACGCGGTCGTGTCCTGCGAGCACGGTCTCGACGGGACCCGCGGCGCGCTCGGAGTCGAGGTCGGGGTCGGCTCCGCGCCCGTCCGCGTCTCCGTTGCCGGGGCCGGGGACGGGTTCGACGGGGTCGCGGGCGGGCACGGCCTCCAGGCTCAGGTAGGCGGTCTCCAGGGGCCAGGCGTGGCTCTGCGGGTCGTGCAGGTCGACGCCGTAGATGGTCAGGCTGCTGTGCTGGCCGACGATGTAGTCGGCGTAACCGCGCTCGAAGTCCGTGTCCTGCGCGGGGGTGGACGGCAGCCGTTCCAGGAGGAGTTCGAGGTGTTCCTGCTGACGGCCGAGTCGCTGGAGCACCTCGACCTGGGTGCGGCCCGCGAAGCCGGGGCGGAGGCTGAACTGGTGCACCAGGTGCAGGCAGGCGGTGACGAGCAGCCGGTCGTGCAGCCGCGCCGCGTCGTCGCTGAGCAGGGCGCGGGTCTCGGGGGCGCTGGCCCGCACCAGGGCGGCGGCGAGCTTCTCGGGGCCGAGGTCGTAGGCCTGCACGTCGTCCATGTCGAGGTCGCCGAGCGCGCGCAGGGTGTGGCCGAGCGCGTAGCCGACGGCGTTCTGTTCGTCGGGCGCGATGGGCGGGTCGTGCGGGCCCGCGGCGCGCACGGCCCTGCGCACCAACTCTCTTGCCAGTTGGTAGAGATCGGCCTCGCCGAGGGTGCGCCGGTCGCCGGTGAAGGACAGCAGCCGCCCGATCCGAACGGGCCGCTCCCCGAACTCCGCGCCGGGACCCTTCGGCGGCAGCAGCAGCCGTTTGACCAGGGGCACCATGACCGACGACGCGATGCGCAGCCCTACCGTTCCCGCGTCCACCCAAGCCCCCATCCGCGCACGGACCGCCTGGGGGAACCCTAGAGGCTGCGCGGGTCCCGGGCTACGGCGCAGAGGGTCACGCGGAGCGGTGCGCGAAGCGGTCGGCCGCCCGGCGGCCGCGCCGTTCGAGGGGCAGCGCGCCGTGGGCCGCCGCGCGTTCCGGCCGCCCAGAGGCCTGATGGCGTGCCGAGTTGGCGGGCCAGGCCGAAGGTGTCCAGTACCTGTTCGGCCAGCCGCTCGGCGCTCTCCGGTGGCAGATAGCCGTCGACAATCATCCGGGACAGGCCATGGACAAGGGCCTGCCCGGCCAGACCCACCACCGCCGGATCCCCCGCGCGCAGGTCGCCCGCGCGCTGGTCCGCGAGGATGAGCCCGGTGAACGCCGTCTCGATGGCGGTGAGCCGCGCGTCCGGTTCGGCCGGTCCGCGGGGCCCGAACACCAAGGGCTTCACCAGTGGGAACCGGCGCGGATGGCGGATCGCGCAGCGCACGAAGCCGAGGCCGAAAGCGCGCGTCGCGGAACCCTCGGAGCGCTCGACGGCGGCGATCCGCCACGCTTCGCAGTCGGCCGGAATCCGTTCGGCCAGCGCCGTCAACAGCGCCTGGCGGTCCGCGAAACGGCGGAACGGCGCGCCGGGCGAGACCCCGGCGCGACGCGCCACCTCGCGCACGCTCACCCCGTCGGGGCCGCTCTCGTCGAGCAGTCCGAGCGCGGCGGGCACGGCAGGGCCGCCGACCTGCCGCACGGACGCCCCCCGGTTGAGCGGAGGGGGCGATTCCGGCCAGATGTCCCGTGCGGGTGATCTGGCCGGTCTTGCCGTGTACCGGATAGATGCCCCGGGCATCCAATGAGGGCAGATAAGGGACTCTTCGCTTGCGAGGTACATCCATGACGGAATCAGTCGCTTTCCCGCAGGACCGCACCTGCCCCTATCACCCGCCCACCGCGTACGAGCCGCTCCTCGACGACCGCCCGCTCTCCAAGGTCAGCCTCTTCGACGGCCGGTCCGTCTGGTTCGTCACGGGCCACTCGACCGCCCGTTCGCTGCTCGCCGACCCGCGGCTCTCCTCCGACCGCGAGAGCCAGGGCTTCCCCGCGCCCACCGAGCGCTTCGCCCGCGTCCGCACCAAGCGCGTCGCCCTGATCGGCGTCGACGACCCGCTGCACAACGCACAGCGGCGCATGCTGATCCCCAGCTTCTCCGTCAAGCGCGTCAACGGACTGCGGCCGCGCATCCAGGAGACCGTCGACCGGCTCCTCGACGACATGATCGAGAAGGGCTCGCCCGCCGAGCTGGTGAACGCGTTCGCGCTGCCCGTGCCCTCCATGGTCATCTGCGCCATGCTCGGGGTGCCCTACGAGGACCACCTCTTCTTCGAGGAGCAGTCGAGCCGCCTGCTGCGCGGGCCGGGCGCCGACGACACCCAGCACGCCCGCGACCAACTGGAGGCGTACTTCCACGCGTTGATCGAGACCAAGCGGCGCGAACCCGGCGACGGGCTGCTCGACGAACTGATCGTGCGGCAGCGGGAGTCGGGCGAGCCGGACACCGAGGAACTGGTCGACCTCGCCCTGATCCTGCTGATCGCGGGCCACGAGACGACCGCGAACATGATCTCGCTCGGTACGTTCACGCTGCTCAGTCACCCCGAGCGGCTCGCGGAGCTGCGCGCGGGACTGCACGCGGAGCCGCCCCTGATGCCCGCCGCCGTCGAGGAACTGCTGCGCTTCCTGTCCATCGCGGACGGCGTGCTGCGGGTGGCGAAGGAGGACATCGAGATCGCGGGCAGCACCATCCCCGCGAACGACGGCGTGGTCTTCTCCACCGCGCTCATCAACCGCGACACCGAGGTCTTCGAGACGCCGCAGGAGCTGGACTGGCACCGCACCAACCGCCACCATCTCGCCTTCGGCTTCGGCGTCCACCAGTGCCTGGGCCAGAACCTGGCGCGGGCCGAGCTGGAGATCGCGATGCGGAGCCTCTTCGACCGGTTGCCGGGCCTCCGTCTGGCCGTGCCCGCCGACGAGATTCCCTTCAAGCCGGGTGACACGCTCCAGGGAATGATCGAACTCCCGGTGGCGTGGTAGGAGATGAGCATGACCATCCACGTAGAGAAGGACCGCTGTGTGGGCGCGGGCATGTGCGCGCTCACCGCTCCCGGCGTCTTCACCCAGGACGACGACGGCCTCAGCGAGGTGCTGCCCGGCCGCGAGGACGGCGCGGACGACCCGATGGTGCACGAGGCCGTGCGGGCGTGCCCGGTGTCGGCGATCGCCATCGAGGAGCCCTGACACCCGACGCCCGGCCTCGTCGGGGGGGGCGGGTTCAGCCCGCCCCGTCGGGCCGGACCCCCCGCCGGATCCCTGTCCGCGCCTCGACGGCCTGCTCCAGGGTGAGCCCTTCCCCGGCGTCGTCCGCGGGTTCGAGGAACCCGTGGATCAGCGCGAGCGAGACCGTGCCCATCAGGGAGCGGCACCGGTCGTGGTCGAGGACGCCGGAGCCCGGGTCGCCGATCGAGCGCAGGATGATGCCGTCCGTGGCGGCGGACAGCGCGTTCGCGAGGTCGTCGAGGGTGAGCCCGGGCCGCAGCCGCAGGTTCCTCGCCTCGATGACGTCGGCGTAGAGCTCCTTCCAGGAGGAGAGGTAGCCCCGGTAGGTGTCCGCGAGGGCCCGCTGGACCGTGTCGTCGCCGTCGGCGACCGCCATCAGGGCCAGGCTGAGCCGCACGGACGGCGTCCTCGCGCCCTCCGCGGTGTGCCGGTACGCCGTCTCGTGGACGGTCCGCACGAAGTCGTCGCCGGTCACGAGCCGTTCGGTGTCGACCGCGCGCCGCTCGACGTACCCGGGACGGTAGTTCACCGGCCACATCGCGAAGTTGATGAGATCGGCGACGTAGTCCGACTGGGTGCGCCACTGCGTGCGGAGCGTCGAGACGACGCCGCGCCGGGGGAAGACGGAGGGATTGTTGGCGACCTCGCCGGCGACCGCGCGCTGCGAAAGGAAGGCGAGCACGGCGCGCTCCACCCGGTAACGGCCCCGCACGCTGGTGGCGCGGGCCGCGCCGGGACCCAGGTGCTGCTCGACCAGACGCATCCCCGCTGCGAGGTAGGCGGCGGTGTGCGGGTCGTTGGCGAGCCTTCGACGGCCCGCCGCCGTCCGCCGGTTGAGGTGGCGAAGGACCGGGGACAGGTCCTGGTCGTAGGGGAAGGGCAGGTGGCGCTTGCGGGGGTGCGGCTCAAGGGCCTTGGCCGGGCCCGGAGTTGCGGTTGCGTCCATCCCGACATGCTGGGGCTCCGGTCACCGGCGCGCCAGGTGCGCGGGCGCGCGCGATGTCAATTGCCGCGGCACAGGGCGTGGTCGACGAGGTCGCGCAGCGCCTCCTCCTGCCGGGCCGCGGCCTTCGGGTCCGCGGCGCGGCTGTGCGCCGAGACGGTGACGGTGCGCCGACCGTCCGTGGTGGTCGCCGCCCGGACGACGTAGCCGAAGCCGCTGCCGCCGTGCCCGAGGTAGCCGCCGCCGCAGGACAGGGGGGTGAGGAAGAGGCCGAGGCCGTCGCGGGTGCCTTCCCGCTCGCCAGCGCGGCGAAGAAGCGGTTGAGGTCGCGGGCCGTGCCGGTCATCGAGCCGTCGGCCCCGCTGTCGAAGGGGCGGTAGGGGATCGTGGTGTCGACCATCGGTCCTGCCGGGGTGAACTGCTGGTGGTCGGCCGCGTGCGGACGCGGCAGGAAGGGCCGGATGCCGGGGGTGTCGGTGTCCCGCAGGCCGAGCGGGCGCAGGACCCGGTCGTGGACCTGCTGTTCCCAGGTGCGTCCTGTGACCTTCTCGATGATCATTCCGGCGAGCACGTAGTTCGTGTTGGAGTACGCCCAGCCGGTACCCGCAGGGAAGGCGGGTTCATGGCGCATGGCCAGGCCCACCAGCTCCTCGGGCTCGTAGGCACGCCACCGGTCGGCGAAGTACGTGCCGCAGCAGATCCCGCAGGGTGATGGTCCTGCCGTCGTTGCCCACCCCCCTCACGACTCCCGGCAGCAGCTCCTCCACCGTCTGGTCGAGGGAGAGCCGCTTCTCGCCCACCAGTTGCAGGACGACGGTGGCGACGAACGTCTTGGTGGTGCTGCCAAGACGCAGGTACCCGTCCTTCGGGACCGGGCGGCGGGTGACCAGGTCCCCCACCCCGGAGCGGGCCGTGACGGCCCCGTGCGGGGTCTCCAGGCGGACCGCCACCCCGGTGACCCCGGCGTCCCGCAGCGCGTCGGCGTCGCGCTGCACGGAGCGGGACGCGCCGGACGGGTGCGGCACGGCCGAGGCCGCGACGGGCGAAAGGGACGACGAGGCGAGCGCGAGCACCACGGCTGACAGCCACGGACGACGGAAGATCATGCCCCGAGGCTAGGAACGGCGCGGACCACCGGCCATCCGGCGGACGCCCGCCCGGAACGGGTGCCAGCCGGATGGACACCAGGCCATACCCGCCCGGTCAACTCCCCTACTCCTCCCCCGAATTGCGCGCACCCGCGCGCCTGGGAGACGCCCCGGCACCGCTGTATACCGGGATGCCACCACCGGACCCGTCCCTCAACGAGGTGTGACCGCCGATGCCCGTCACCGTGCTCCTGCCGATCCTCGCCTGCGCCGCCGTCGGCCACGCCGCGGTCCGGCTCGTCCTGTGCGCGCTCGCCGCCCACGCCACCCGCAGGGCACTCTCCCCGACGGCGGTCGGCACCGGCGTACGCGCCCACCGGCTTGCCGTGCTGAGGGCCCTGCTCGACGTACTGGGGCGGCGGTGACGGGACCCTAGCCGCGCAGCGTCACCGTGAAGCTCCTGCCGTACGCGTGGTGGGTGTCGACCTCGATGCGGGTGCCGCCGCGCGCCGGTGTCACCCGGACTCCGGGGGCCGGGGCGGCCGCGCGCAGGGGGCGGCCGCGCAGCAGCAGCGCGACCGTGTCGCGGGCCATGGTCGGGTCGGAGACGGCGACGGTCGTCGTGCCGTGCGGGGCGTCGCGGCGCACGAGGACCGAGGCGGGGCCTTCGACGCGCAGGTCCCCGGCCTCGTGGCGGCCCCGCGTGAAGCTGTTGGCGGCCGTCAGGCCGAGGCCCCGGTGGGTGACGGCCTGGAGGCGTGCCGTGTTGGAGAGGACGGTGAGCGGCCGCCCGCGCCGGTGGGCGCGCAGCTGGTCCTCGGTCGCGTTCGGCACCAACGCGTAGGCCAGGCAGGTCGGTTCGGCTCCGGCGGCGCTGTCCACGGTGACGCCGAACACGGTGCGGGTGACGGCCGTGTCCGGGTTCGCGGTGCGGACGGCGCGGCGGCTGCGGGTGACCCGGTCGAGAGTGACCCGCACCGGCGGGGCGTCGAGGAAGACGTAGCCGACGGCGGTGTCGCGCGTGGCGTCGGCGTAGCGCAGCCAGCGCAGGGCGGCGGTGCCGGGGCCCGTCCAGGGGCGTCCGCCGCGACGCGCCCCGGTGAGCGTGATCCGGTCGTCGGGGGCCGCGATCCGGGCGTCGACGGTCGTGGTGACGGCGCGTCCCGCCGCGTCGCCGACGTCCGCCGCGAGCACCACGATCTCGTCGTCCAGCAGGAACCACGACTTCGTGGCCCGCGCGCCCCGGTAGACCACGAAGTCGTCGGGCAGGATCTTCCGGTCCCGGTAGGCCACGTCGCTGGACTGCACCAGGCCCGCCGCGCCGTATGCCCCAAGGACGGCGCCGCCCGACCAGCCGTTGGTGCCGCGCGGGAAGTAGACGTAGGTGTTCTGCGACTCGGACGACGCGGTGAAGTGCAGCGGGTGCCCGGGGTTGTCGTAGTACGGCTTGCCGTACAACTCCGGTACGGTGCGCCGCTGTTCGACCGGCGCGGTGACGCCCGCGAGGCCGTACGGCGAGACGGTGGTGAAGTAGTCGACGCCGAACGCCTGGGTCTGGTCCTGGCCCGCGAGATAGAGGTAGTGCGCGCCTTCGCCCTGGAACCACGGCATGAGGTTCTCGCCGTTCATGTACTCGTACTTGCTGATCCGGTCGGAGCTGCGCGCGAGCGCGAACGCGTAGCCGGGCCTGCGGTGCACGGTCTTGTCCATGGCGTTGAACGCGACGCTGCGGTCCCGGGGGTTGAGGTCGGCGGGCGGCACGGAGGCGTCGGCGACGATGTCGGCGTGGCGCGCGACGCTGACCGGCGAGACGAAGCGGGCCGGGTCGATGCGGGCGCGCGAGGTGGCGCCGACGTGCTTGACGTAGCTCTTCAGGGCGGTGGCCTCGGCGCCCGTGGCGAGCGAGGAGAGGTCGACGACGGCCTCGACGACCACCGCGACGTCGGTGTAGCCGGAGTCCGTGCGCGCCACCGCGCGGCCCTTCACGATCTCCATCATCCAGCCCTCGAAGATCACCGGCGCGAACCCGTCGCGCACCCAGCCGTACACGGTCGGCACGAGTTCCTCACCGTGCGCGTAGCCGGTGCCCGCCAGGAACAGGAGCGTCTGCACGACGCGGGTGAGCAGGCCCTTTCCGTACGAGCCCGTGTAGGCGACGGAGCCGTGCTGGAGGAAGGAGCCGTCGGCGTAGTGGCCGTCCGTGACCCCGTGCCTGCGGTGATAGGGGTCGATGGTGACGAAGACCGTCAGCTGGTCGGTGAGGGCCTTGGCGATGCGCGCGTCGCCGCCCTGGGCCATGACGGCACCCTGAAGGATGCGGTTGGTGGTGATGTCCGCGAGGTTGGCCCCGGTGTGGAAGCGGGAGTCGAGGTCGACGTCGCCGTTCTTGCCGTTGCGCAGGTAGGCGTCCATGGAGGCGACATAGGTGGCGATCAGCTCGGGGCGCTGCGCCCTGACGGGGTCGGCGAGCAGCACGAGGGTCCGGCTGATGTGCTGGGAGATCCCGATCTCCCAGTGGAACCAGTTGCCGTAGTACCCCTTGGACTGGTCCCCGTAGTACCGCTCGTGCAGCCAGACCAGGCCGTCGATCACCCGGCGCTGCACGGCCGCGTCGCCGTACAGGTCGGCGGGGGCGCCGGGGGTGCGGGTGACCAGGGCCGTCTCGTACAGACGACGGTAGGCGGTGTTCAGGTTGGCCTCGTCGGTGCCGAGCACCAGACCGGCGAAGAGCTCGCCGTCGCCCGCGTCGTCCATCGCCTTCAGGTTGGCGCGGGCCGTCTTCTCGATCGCCGCGATCTTGGTGGCGGTCTCGGGGCGGGCGTTGGACGCCTCGGTCCCGGCGAAGACCGCCACGGTGTTGGCGAGCAGCCGCGCGGTGTCCCCGGCGGCGGCCGCGGCACCCGCGGGCGGCACGGGGACCACCGCGAGGAGTCCGGCGGCCGAGAGAGCGGACAACAGGCGTCTGCGCGTGATCTCCATGGCGTCCTCCACCGACGAAGTGCCGTCCCGGCGGCCGGAGTCAAGCAGACGCCCCCACCGGCGACAAGAGTTCCCCCTTGATACGGTCGGCGACGATCTTGAGCGGCTACGGGGGAAGGAAACGCCATGCCGGGGACGGGCACGTCGCGTGCGGCGCGGAAACGGACCTGGCTGGTGGTGGCCGCCCTGGTGGCGCTGGTGGCCGCGTCCTCGGTGACGTGGTTCGCCGTCGCCGCCGACCGGGAGCGGGACGAGATCAGGGCCGCCAACCAGGACCAGTTCACCCGGGCCTGCGCGGGCCTGCTCCCCGACGAGCTGCGCTCCTTCATGCCGGACGACGAGCGCGGCGACCTCGACGAGTACGGCACCATGCCGCGCGCCGAGGGCGCGGGCGGGCCCCGGCAGGAGAGCCGCGCCCTGCTCGACTGCACGCTGACGTGGGGCAGCCGCGGCGAGGGCTGGGAGCCGGACGCGCGGACACGGGTGCGAGCCGAGGCCGTCCTGGGCCGCACCGCCCCGCTCCCCGCCGACGGCGGCTTCGAACTGCCGCTGCCCGAGAGCGCGTTGGGCTCTGTGTCCGTCGACGACCGGCTCGACGGCAGCACGGTGACGGCCGCCGTCCTCGCGGACTGCCCGAAGGGCCTGACCGGCCGGGTCCGCCCGTCGCGTGACCTGCTCGTCACGGTGGACCTGCCCTCGCGCGAGGACGAGTACGACGTCCCCGAGTCCGAGCGGCTGCTCGCCTCCCGCACGGCGGCGCGCGTCGCCAACTGGGTCGCGGAGAAGCAGCGTTGTGGGGGCAAGCCGCTGTCCACGGAGCCCGGCCGCGAGCGGACCGGGGCGTCGAAGGTCTGCGACTGGTTCTCCCCCAAGGCGCTGCGCCTCGCACCGGGCCGCTGGTCCTTCGGCGCCAACGCCGCGACGTACAGCAGGCGCACGGGCGCGTGCGGCGGCCAGTGGGACGACACCATGGGCTCGCCGGGGCACCTCGCCATCAAGGCGGCGGACGCGGAGAGCTGGTCGGGTGTGCTCGCGAACGGGGCGTACGACAGCCATCAGGACAGCGGCGACGTCCCCGGCCCCGGCAAGGGCACCGCACGCGACAAGCCCGTGACGATCGGGGAATCCGGCGACGATCCGGAGCTCGCCCTGTGGGCCCGCTCGCGGTGCGATGCGGGCGCGACCTACCACCGCGTGTCGGTGACCCCCGAGATCGACTTCGACCGGGGGATCGACGAGGGCAGGGCCGTCCTCGAACCGAAGGACCGACGACGGCTCTCGGATCGGGCGCGCGCCGTGCTCGACCGCTACCTGGCGGCGCCCGCCGGCTGGCCGCGCCGCTCGCACTGCCGGGACACGAAGGTCATGGGAGAGGTGGCGTCGTGGCGCGACTGACGTGGGAGACGAAGGCGGGGCGCATCGCGCTCTCGTCCTGCGGGGCGCTGGTCGCGCTCGCGCTGGTCGCGGGCGGCTATTACTGGTGGGGCGGCCCGCACGAGCGCCGCGTGGCGCAGCGGGTGCTCGACGAGGCGTGCCGGGGCGTGCTGCCCTCGGACGAGATGCGGGCCGTCCTCGGCGAGGGACCCTACGAGAGCGGTCCCGGCCGGTCGGGGGCGGTCGACACGGACCAGGCCGAGGAAGGCGACGAGAGCGGGATCCGGCGGGTGTCCTGCGCGGTCCGGCGCGACGAGGAGCACGGCGCGGGCCATCCGACGCACGAAGCCTCCGTCGCGGTCACCGTGCGGAGCGTGCCGGAGCGGAAGCCCGCCGACACGGCGGCGGACCGCGTCTCCGAACGCCCGCGCGCCTACGAGCCGTTGCCGCCGCTCCTGACGGACGACCTGCCGCCCGCCGCGCTCGGCCACGGCTGGCGGGGCGTCTTCTCCACCGGCGAGGGCTTCCAGCACCGGTCGGGCGGCATCGCGGCGACCACGTCGGTGCTCCTCGACTGCGCCCGCGACCGCGGCGGGCTGCTCGTCACGGTCGACGTGCGGGAGGAGGACGTCACTCTCGACGACCCGGGGCGGCGCACCACGTACGCACGCGTCGCCACCGCGACGGCCGCGAGGGCCTCGCAGAAGTGGGGTTGCGACGCCCCGCTCGGCAAGCCCCCGCGCACGGTGGCGCTCCCGGTCAACGCCGACGAGGACGTGCCGCTCGCCGACGCGTCGGGGACCTGCCGCGGCCTTCCCGCGCGGGGCTCGCAGGTGTCGCGGGCGTGGGAGGGCGCGCGGTCGGGCGGCCCGGTCGAGGTGTGCGTGCTCGGGGGTGGCGGGAGCGGCACGCCCGGCGCCGGGGGGTTCGCCGACTCCGCCGACGAGGCGCGGCGCTACCAACTCGTCGCGTACTACGGGCCGTACGCCCAGGACGCGCGGGTCGACCAGCAGGTGCGCCACGGCCGCTACTCCGAGGACCCCGTGCCCGGCGACGCTCCCTCGGGACGCCTCGCGGGCGGCGGCCGGTGGACGAGCGCCGCGTGCCGGGACGGCGGCGGGCCCGCGCTGTTCACGGTGCGGCCGAGCGATGCCGCGGACGGGGACGACAAGCGTCATGAGCCGAAGGTCTCGGCGGGCGATGTGGCGTACGAGCGCGCCGCGTTGAAGGAGTTCGCCCGGCGCTCGGCTGCGGCGCACGGCTGTGCGGCGCCGACGAGCGTCGGCTGAGCCGCACATGTCACAGCCCCGCGCCCCTAAAGGGGCGCGGCTTCCCTGCCCGCGATGTGCGGTGGAGGGTCAATCCCCGCCGGGAGCAGTGGGTCCGCCTCCGGCGCGCCCCACGTCGTCCTCAGCGGCAAGTTGCCCGCCCAGATGCCGAGTTCCGCGTCCGGACCCGCCCCGTCGTCCGGCGGTCCGATCGCCGTCTTGACCGACGCCTCCGCGAGGGAGAGCGCGAGCAGGGTCGTCGCGGCGAGTTCCTTGCGGCTGGGGCGGCGGGCGTAGTCCCACTGGCCCGGCGCCGCGTGCTCGGTGAGCAGTCGCAGGCCGCGCAGCTTCTCCTCGGGGTCCGTCACCTGACGCGGGACTCCGTGGATCATCGCGCTGCGATAGTTCACGCCGTGTTCGAACACGGAGCGGGCGAGGATGAGTCCGTCGACGTGGGTGACGGTGACGCAGACGGCCGCGTCGGGGTCCGCGGCGAGACTGCGGCTGGCGACGGAGCCGTGCAGGAAGAGGTCCGTGCCGTCGTGGCCGTAGACGGTGGGGACGACCATCGGGTGTCCCTCGACGACGACACCGAGATGGCAGACGAAGCCCGCGTCGAGTATCGCTTCGAGGTCCGTGCGCGCCAGGCTGCCCTGGTCGCGCAGGCGGCGGTGCCTGGTGCGGTCGGTGACGGGCAGCTCTGCGGGCAGCGGCGACTGCTGAGATCGTTGGTTCACACGGCGCAAGTTACCGATATCGCGTACTGGAAGCCACGGTTCGACGAATTCCGTCAGGAACCACACGTCCGGGCGCTGTTTCCGCAGCCGCTCCTCCACCTGTCCAAGCCGGGTCCGAAGAGTCCAACGACTCCCGGTCGGAAACAATTGTGACCCGGTGCCCGGGCGCGGTCTGATGGAAGGCATGGAGCTTCCCCACCACGAGGACGTGTCCCCCGGTTCCGGCAGCCTCCCGCCCCGCGCGTGGTACGCGGCGTCGGACGCCCCCACCCTCCCCCTCGACGGCACGTGGCGCTTCCGCCTCTCCCCCACCGCCGACGCCGCCGACGAGTCGTTCGCGGCCGACGGCTTCGACGCCCGCGCCTGGGAGGGGATCGCGGTCCCCGGCCACTGGGTGCTCCAGGGCCACGGCACGCCGCACTACACCAACCAGCTCTATCCGTTCCCCGTCGACCCGCCTCGCGTACCGACCGAGAACCCGACCGGCGACCATCTGCGCACCTTCGACCTGCCCGCCGACTGGCCGTCCGACGGCGGAGCGACGCTCCGCTTCGACGGCGTCGAGTCCTGCGCCCGCGTCTGGCTGAACGGCACGCCCCTCGGTGACTTCAAGGGCTCCCGGCTCCCGCACGAATTCGCGGTCGGCCCCTTGCTGCGCCCCGAGGGCAACGTCCTCGCGGTCCGCGTCCACCAGTGGTCGTCCGGCTCGTACCTGGAGGACCAGGACCAGTGGTGGCTGCCCGGCATCTTCCGCGGGGTGACGCTGCTGCACCGGCCGGAGGGCTGCGCGGGCGACTACTTCGTGCACGCGTCGTACGACCATCGCGCGGGGACCGGCACGCTGCGGGTCGACTCGGACGTCCCAGGGCGCGTCACCGTACCGGAGTTGGGCGTCGACGCCGCGACGGGCGAGACGGTCGCCGTGCCGGTGCGGCCGTGGACCGCCGAGACGCCCCGGCTGTACGACGCGGTGCTCGCCACGTCCGGCGAGCGGGTCCCGCTGCGCGTCGGCTTCCGCACGGTCGCCGTCGAGGACGGCGTCATCAAGGTCAACGGCCGCCGGATCCTCTTCCGGGGCGTGAACCGCCACGAGTTCCACCCGGACACGGGCCGCGCCGTCGACCTCCACACGATGCGCACGGACCTGCTCCTGATGAAGCGTCACAACATCAACGCCGTCCGCACCAGCCACTACCCGCCCCACCCCGCCTTCCTCGACCTCTGCAACGAGCTCGGCCTGTGGGTCATCGACGAGTGCGACCTGGAGACGCACGGCTTCACCGTGCAGCAGTGGCGCGGCAATCCGGCCGACGACGACCGCTGGACGCCCGCGCTCCTGGACCGCGCGGCCCGCACGGTCGAGCGCGACAAGAACCACGCCTCCGTGATCGTCTGGTCGCTCGGCAACGAATGCGGCACGGGGCGCGGCCTGACCGCCATGGCCGAGTGGATCCGCGCCCGCGACCCCGACCGCCTCGTCCACTACGAGGGCGACAGGTCCTGCGCGGACACCGACCTCTACTCGCGGATGTACGCCGACCACGCCGAGGTCGAGCGGATCGGCCGGGGCACCGACGCAGGAGGACCCGACTCCCGGCGTCAACTCCCCTTCATCCTCTGCGAGTACGCGCACGCGATGGGCAACGGCCCCGGCGGACTCGGCGAGTACCAGCGCCTCTTCGAGACGTACGCGCACCTCCAGGGCGGCTTCGTCTGGGAGTGGATCGACCACGGGCTGACCCATCCGGCGTACGACTACGCGTACGGCGGCGACTTCGGCGAGCAGCCCCACGACGGGAACTTCGTCTGCGACGGACTGCTCTTCCCCGACCGGACGCCGTCCCCCGGCCTGATCGAGTACAAGAAGGTCATCGAGCCGGTCCGCATCGAGGGCGAAGGCCGCGAAGGCACGCTGCGGATCACCAACCTGCACGACTTCGCCGACCTCTCCCACCTGGCCTTCACCTGGTCGTACGAGGTGGCGGGCGAGGGCGTCGCCGACGGCGTGCTGCCCGTGCCCGCCACCGGGCCCGGCGAGCACGCCGAGGTGAAGCTGCCGCCCGCGCCGACGCGCGGCAGCGGCGCGGAGACCCAGTGGACGGTGCGCGCGGTACTCGCCGACGACACGCCCTGGGCGCAGCGCGGCCATGTGGTGGCGTGGGCCCAACTGCCCGTGGAGACCGGCACGGTCCTGCCCGTGCCGGGCGGCACGCCCCCGGTACGGGACGGCGGCCGGATCACGCTCGGCCCCGCGTCCTTCGACGCCCACGGAACCCTGCTCTCCCTTGGCGACCTGCCGATCCGCGACCTGCGCCTGGACGTGTGGCGCGCCCCCACCGACAACGACAACGGCATGCCCTGGCGCCCCGAGCCCTCACTGGCGACGCGGTGGCGCAAGGTCGGCCTCGATCGCATGCGACACCGCCTGGACGCGGTCGAGTTGGGGGACGGGTCCCTGACCGTACGCACCCGGGTCGCGCCCGCGGCGAGCGATCTGGGCCTCAGCACGGAGTACCGCTGGCAGTCCGACGGAAGCCGACTCCTGCTGACGGTGCGCGTGACGCCCGAGGGCGAGTGGCCGGTGCCGCTCCCCCGGCTCGGCATCCGCTTCGGACTGCCGGGCGCGCACGGCCGGGTCAGGTGGTTCGGCGGCGGCCCCGGCGAGGCGTATCCCGACACCCGGGCCGCCTCCCTGCTGGGCGTCTGGGAGTCGGACGTCGCCGCCCTGCAAACCCCTTACGTACGCCCGCAGGAGAACGGCGCACGGCCCGACATCCGCTGGGCGGAACTCGGCGGCCTGCGCATCGACACCGACCACGCGCCCTGGCTCACCGCGCGCCCCTGGACCACGGAACAGCTGGACGCCGCCGCCCACCGCCCCGACCTCACCCCCGGCGACACGCTCTGGGTCAACCTCGACGTCGGCCAGCACGGCATCGGCACCCAGTCGTGCGGCCCCGGCGTCCTGCCACCGTACGAACTCCACGCGGCGCCCTCGTCGTTGAGCTGCGTCTTCTCGCTCACGACGCCGTGACATCCACCGTCACGGAACGTCTCCCAGGAGCCCGGGCGGTCTCCGTCACGCGGCGGAACCGGGCCCGAGCCGCTCCCGCAGGAACCCCACCACCCGCTCGCGCGCCGCGAGGGCGGGATGGCCCGGGGTCTCGCGGAGTTCGGCGGTGAGGACGGAGTGCGCGTTCTTGCCGAAGCCCGCCTCGTTGCCCGGTGCCGAGTCCAGTTCGATCACCTCGAACGCGTCGCCCAGGTGACGTCGGAGCGTGGCGAAGCGCTCGACCGGGACCGCTCGGTCGCGGGTGAAGCGGAGGCCGAGGGCGCACAGGCCCTCGTTCCTCGCGCGGGCCACGACCGTGTCGAACTCGGCGCGGGACAGGCCCGGGTCGACGCGGCGGGCCGGGGTGACGGGGAAGGGGAGCGAGGGCTGGCTCAGCACCGGGGCGACGACGGCGTCGTCCACGGCGGCGGCGAGCGCGAAGCCGCCCGTGAAGCACATGCCGATGACGCCGACGCCGGGTCCCGGCGTGCGGGACGCGAGGTCGCGGGCGAGGGCGCGGAGGTAGTCGGCGAAGGGGCGGCGCGCGTTCGTGGCGAAGGCGCGGAACTCGGCGGCGACGCAGAGCCTGGCCATCACCCCGAGCACGTATCCGACGGAAACCGGACGGCCGGGCTCGCCGAACGGGGACGGGATCGAGACGGTGAATCCCCGTTCCACCAGATGGTCGCCGAGGGCAAGGACTTCGGGGGTGGCTCCCGGAATTTCGGGAACCAGGACGACGCCCGGACCTGTCCCTTTCTCATAGACATCATGGGTGAACCCGGCTCCGGTGAACGGAGCCCTGCTCCAGCCGGCGAGGTCCGACGTCGGATGTGAACCGGGCACCGGGCTCACTCCCTTTCGTCACACATGTCTGATGGGTAAGTGGAGTTCATGCATACAGCACACGTGCGCGGAAGCACAGACCCCACAGGGCCGCCCGTGCCGCCCGACCCGCCGCCCGAGCCACCGCCCGGGCGGATCGTGGCGTGGCTCGGCAGATTCGGGCCCCTGGCCGTGGCGTACGCCGTCTTCCAGGCCCTGGTGGGCCTGCTGCCCGAGAGCCTGTTCGGGGACGCGGCACGCTACTCGCTCGCCGTGGTCAGCGGCGTCGGCACGGGCGCCTGCGCCTGGCTGGCGGGCGCGCTGCTCCGGGCCAGGTCCGCGGCGCGGGGACAGGGACCGGAGGACGGCGAAGGGGGCGAGGACGGGGGCGGGTCGGGTGACGGGGACGGTGACGGTCTCGACGGGGTGCCCTCGCCGCGCGGGCCCCGGACGGCCGCCGCTCCTTCCGCCGCCGCTGCCGCGCCCGGACCAGGCCGGCCCGGCCCGCTGCCCGGCCTCTCCGCCGCTTCGTACGCCACGCTCGCCGACCGCCTCACCGTCTTCGACGACCCGCTGCGCGGCCGCCTGACCGGCTGGCCGCACGACCTCGACGAGCAGCCGACGCCGATCCGCCCGACCGCGACCGGCACCGCGTACGGACTGCACATCGCCCTCGAACTCGGGGCGCCCGACGGCCGGTTGCGCGCCTCGGAGCTGGTGGAGACGCTGTGGCGGCTGCGGCTTCCCGAGGGCGGCTGGGCCGCGCGCTCCCAGGGCGTGGTGGGCCGCCCCGAGGTGACCGCCCTCGTGCTCGGCGCGCTCGCGCGGGCCGGTGCCGACCCGCAGCGCCTGGCCGCGGAGGCGGAGCGGTGCACCGCGCGCTTCAGCCGCGAACTGGAGCCCGCGGGCGTGGAGATGACCCACGTCGTCACCACGGTGCTGCGCGGTCTGCTGCGGGCCGCGCCCGAATCACCCGCCCTGCCGATCCTGCGGGACGCCCTCGTCGACGGCGCCGTCACCGACCCGGCGCGCGGCCACCGGCGCTGCTGGGGCGCCCGCCTCACGCCGCTGCGCGGCCGTGCGGTCACGCCGTCGTCCGTGCACACCGCGCAGGCCGTCGTCGCCCTCGACCGGGCCGCGCGCCTCTTCGGCGAGGACGCGAACGCCCGCGCGAGCCGCGAGGAGGGCGTGCGCTGGCTGCTCTCCTGCCCCGGTCCCGCGCACGACGGCTGCGAGGACCTGGAGAGCAGCCACGACACGGTGCGTCGCCCGCACCCGGTCGACGCCTCGCGCCACGAGGTGCTCTCCGTACGGCACTTCGCCTCGGCCTGGGTGATGCGGGCGCTGCTCACCCCCGGCGCCGTGGCGACCGCGGCGGACGAAGGGCAGGAGGCGGCCTGGCAGGAGCTGCTCTCGGGCGCGGCCGCCTCGGTCTGGCGCCGGCAGGAGGGCGGGATCTGGTCGTGGGACGGGGGCGATCTCGCCTACCCGATGTGGATGACCTATCAGGGACTTTCGGCGCTGCGGGCACATGCCGTATGGATGTATCAGCCGGGTACCTGAACCCCGGGCTCGGCGCGGTCGCGCGGGGACGAGGGGGAGAGTGCATTGGGTGGTCGGCACGTCCACGGCGCGAGGCGGCTCCTCGAAGGGGCCCTGGACGGGCCGTCCGACGTCCAGGAGGGCCCCGACGAGGAGGAGCTCGTACGGGCCGCGCGCGGTGTCGTCGCCGAACTGGGCGCGCCCGAACGGCTGTTGCCGCTGGTGCGGGAGCTGGCGGAGGGCGTGGGCGACCCCTCGGGGTGCGCGCTGCTCTCGTACCGCCACGTCCTCGGCTTCGACAAGCTGCTCCTGATCGACGGCGGCCCCCGGCACATGCTGCGCGCCCACGTGTGGCATCCGGGCTCGGGGGCGCGCGAGGACATCCACAACCACCGTTCGCCGCTGGCCTCTTGTGTGGTGCGGGGCGCGCTCGGCATGGAGCTCTACGAACCCGCGTCGGCGGGCGGCGGCATCGCGGCGTCCTGGTACCGGGAGTCCCTGTCGGGCGAGGAGGGCGACTGGCACCTCGAACCCGCGGGCCGGGCGCGGCTGCGGCTCACGCAGACGGCCGAGTACGCGGCGGGCAGCGGCTACGCGCTGCCGTCGTACGCCCTGCACCGCGCGTGGTGCGCGTCGACGGAGCCGACGGTCACGCTGTTCCTGGAGACGGGTGCGGGCCGACGGCAGTACACGGACGTGTTCACCGGCTCGGACACGCACGCCGCGGAGGTCACGAAGAAGCCCCTCGGGGTGCGGGACTATCTGGCCGAACTGACCGCGCTCGCCGACCTGATCGGTCTCGGTCGAACGCCTGGCGGCCTCAGCTGAACGCCTGGCGGACGATCTCGCGGTTGTAGTCGTCGATCTCCACCGTGCCGAGCTCGGCGGGGGTCAGCCAGCGGTGGTCCTGATCGGCGAGGGGCAATACCACGTCGAAGGTGAGCGGCCTGATCAGGAAGTTGTCCTGCCAGTTCTTCACCTCGTGCCCGCGGTAGGTGCTGACGAAGGACGATTCGCCGACCTTGCGCAGCACCTGGCCGAGCAGTCCGGTCTCCTCCTTCAGCTCGCGCAGGACGCCGTCGCGCGGACTCTCGTCCGGCTCCAGCTTTCCGCACGGCACGCCCCACACCCGGGGCAGGAACCGCTCACTGGCGCTGCGCCGCACGAGCAGCACGCGGCCGCGGTGCGTCACGACAGCGGCCGCCAACCGGTTGTCACCGGGATAGTCCATGCCTTCCAACGTAGCGGGGATTCAGGGAGGGTGACAGTCAGGCGGGGGGCTCCGGCGCCTTCGGGTCGCGTTCTGCCTGGTGGGGCCGGAGCGGAGGGTAGACGTCCGTCAACGGACGGCGTAGACCGTCACTCGTACGCGCCGACGGACCCGCCCGTTCCGCCCCGTCCGCGGTGTCCGTTTCCTTCAAGACCGGGTGCCGCGCCGCTGCCTACGCTGCGACCATGAACAGCACACCGCCACCCACACCCACGCCTCGCTTCGACCTGATCGGCATCGTCACCTCCGATCTGGCCGCGTCGCTGGCCTTCTACCGCAGGCTCGGTCTGGAGTTCCCGCCGGGCGCCGAGGACCAGCCGCACGTGGAGACCGCTCTCCCCGGCGGCCTGCGCCTCGCCTTCGACACCGAGGCCACCGTCAGCTCCTTCATGGCGGACTGGACGCCGCCCACCGGCGCGGGCCGGATCGGGCTCGCCTTTCACTGCGACACGGCCGCCGGGGTCGACGCGGTCCACACCGCGCTGGTGGACGCCGGACACAAGAGCGAGCTGGCCCCGTGGGACGCGCCCTGGGGCCAGCGGTACGCCGTCGTGCTCGACCCGGACGGGAACGGCGTCGACCTCTTCGCCCCGCTAGCTCCCGGAGCCCCCGGAGCCCCCGGAGCCCCCGCCGAGTAGCGCGGTCAGCGGCAGCCCGGTCAGCTCCTTGACGTCGCGGGCGAGATGGGCCTGGTCGGCGAAGCCCGCGGCGGCGGCCGTGGCCGCGTACGGCGTGCCCGCGCGGGCGAGCGCGAGCGCCCGCTGCAACCGCAGGACGCGACCGAGCGTCTTGGGCCCGTAGCCGAAGGCGGGCAGTGAACGCCGGTGCAGCAGCCGGGCGTTGACGCCCGCGGCGGCCGCGGTCGCGGCGACCGAGCGGCCCGCCGCGAGGGATCTGACGACGTGCGCGATGAGCGGGTCGGGCGCCTGCACGCCCGAAGCACGCTCGGCGGCGAGCGACTCCAGGGCGGCCATCGGGTCGGGCGCGGCGTCCACCCGCTCGACCAGCCGCCGCGCCTCGGCGCCGGTCCACAGGTCGGCGAGCTCCACGCGCCGGTCGCGCAGCTCGTCGGCGGGCACGCCGAGGAAGGCGGGCGCGGTGCCGGGGTAGAAACGGACGCCCACGTACCGCCCCGATGCGCCGCCGGGATCGTACGCATGGGTGTCCGGACCCGCGACGAACAGCCTGCCCTCGGTCCACAGGAGGTCCATGCAGCCGTCCGGCAGCACGGGTCGGGCGTCGACCGGGCCGTCCGTCGCCAGCCGGGTCCACACGACCGCGCCGGGCAGCAGGGGTGAAGGCCGCTCCCGGTAGGCCACGGCGTCACCGGACGCGCTCTCCTCGGTCACGGTCAAAAGGCTACGCCGCGCGCGTGCGATGCTCCTGCGGGCTGACGCCGTAGACCCGTTTGAAGGCGCTGGACAGGGCGAACGAACTGCCGTAACCGACCCTGCGGGCTATCGAGCCGATCGTCAGCTCGCTGTCGCGCAGCAGGTCGGCGGCGAGCGCGAGCCGCCAGTTCGTCAGGTACGTCATCGGGGGCTCCCCCACGAGGTCCGCGAACCTGCGGGCCAGCGCGGCCCGCGAGACGCCCGACTTCGCGGCGAGGCCGGCGATGGTCCAGGGGTGCGCGGGGTCGTCCTGGAGCAGGCGCAGGGCGTGGCCGACGACCGGGTCGCCCATCGCCCGGTACCAGGCGGGGGCGGCCGCCTCGGGGCGGGAGAACCACGCGCGCAGCGCGGCGATGAGCAGCAGGTCGAGCAGGCGGTCGAGCACGACCTCCTGGCCCGGCTCGTCCCTGTTCATCTCGTCGGCGAGCAGCGGGGTCAGCGGGCAGTCCCACACCCGCGTGGGCAGCACGAGCAGCGCGGGCAGCGCGTCGAGCAGTCGGCCCGTGAGCTCGCCCTGCATCTGGTAGGTGCCGATCAGCATCTCCACGGAACTGCCGGTCGACTCGCCCCAGGCGCGCACGCCGAGCTCCTGGTACCTGGCCACCGGCGCGCCGTCCAGCGGTACGCAGCGCTGGCCCGGCCGGACCTCGGCGAACGGGGCGGTGCCCACGTCGTCGGCGCAGGTGTAGTGGTCGGGCCCGCGCGCGATGGCGAGGTCGCCGGGGCCGATGAGCTGGGGCCGGGTGCCGTCCTCGGGGACGATCCAGGCGCTGCCGCGCACCATGATCATGACCGACAGGGGCGCCTCGTCCGCGATGCGGACGGACCAGGGCGGCTCGAAGAGCGCGCGGATCATGAAGGCTCCCCGCGCGCGGGGGCCCTCCAGGAGTCCTGCGAGTACGTCCATGACGGCAGCGTAGACGCACGCACATGCCCCTGAGCTCCTCGGCGATGGCTCCCGTGCTCGCCCGGCAGTTCACTGAAGTCATGACAACGAACGCAGTGAACATGACGGTGTTGGTGACGGGCGCGACCGGCCGGGTGGGCCGCAGGGTCGTGGAATCAGCCGAGGCGGCCGGGCTCACGGTGCGGGCGGCCTCGCGCTCCGGCGCGGTGCGGTTCGACTGGGCGGACAGGTCGACCTGGGCGGACGCCCTGCGGGGCGCGGACGCGGCGCACATCGCCTACCTGCCGGACGTCGGCGCCCCCGGCGCGGCCGAAACGGTCGGCGCCTTCGCGCGGCAGGCGGTCGAACTCGGCGTACGGCGCCTCACCCTGCTCTCGGCGCGCGGCGAGCACCAGGCACACGCCACGGAGCAGGCGGTACGGGACGCGGGCGCCGAGTGGACCGTGGTGCGGGCCAGCTGGTTCGCCCAGAACCTCAGCGAGGGGCCGTTCCTGGAGGGGATGCTGGACGGCGAACTCGTCTTCCCCGGCGGTGAGGTGCTCGAACCGTTCATCGACGCTCGGGACATCGCGGACGTGGTGGTCGCGGCGCTGACCGGCGGCGACCGCCTCACAGGCCGCACCCTCGACCTCACGGGCCCCCGCCTCCTCACCTTCCGGCAGGCCGTCGCGGAGGTCTCCAAGGCGGCGGGCAGGGACATCGCGTACCTCCCGGTGACCGCCCGCGAATACGGGGCCGCGCTCGCCGAGTTCGGCATCCCTGCCGAGGAGGTGGAGTTCCTGATCGAACTGTTCGAGACGAACCTCGACGGGCGCAACGCGAAGCTCTCCGACGGGGTGCGGGAGGTACTCGGCCGCGAGCCGAGGGACTTCGCCGACTTCGCCCGTGAGTGCGCCGAGGAGGGCGTTTTCAACCCTGCCACCGCATGAGGGGGCAATGTCAGCCCCTCCGGCGTTTGAGGAGCGGGGTCCGGGGCGGAGCCCCGAGACCTCACTCCGGAGGGGTCTCACCATTCGCATGACGCTTGGCGTGTGTCCGTAGCCGCGAGGTCACGTCGTCCGGCGGCAGGAACCGCGACCAGCGTTCGGGGAATTCGGACGGCATCTCGGGGTCGTCCGGATCGTCCGGATCCGCCGGCACCTCGCGGGCGGCGGCCGCGCGGGCGACCACCTCGGCGGCCTGCGCGGTCCTTATGCGGTCGTTCGCCGCGCGCGCCGCCGCCGTCGCGACGGACGGCCAGACCCGGTCGATCGCCGCGTTCACCGCGGCGCCGACCAGGACGGCGAACGCCGATACGCCGATCCAGAGCAGGACGGCGACCGGCGCGGCGAGCGAACCGTAGATGGTGGGGCCCTCCACCGTGCTGGTCAGGTAGATGCGCAGCAGGAAGCTGCCGAGCACCCACATGGCGAGCGCGATGAGGGCGCCCGGCATGTCCTCGACCCACGGCGAACGCACCGGCACGGACACGTGGTAGAGCGTGGTCAGGAAGACCACGGAGAGGATCACGACGACCGGCCAGTACAGGATCTGGACGACCGTCGTGGACCCCGGAAGCAGCTTCACCACCGCGTCGGGCCCCGCCACCATCAGCGGCAGCGCCACCGAACCGATCAGGAGCGCCACCAGGAACAGGCCGAAGGCGAGGATGCGGGTCTTGACGATGCCGCGGACCCCGTCCAGGCCGTACATCACGGTGATGGTGTCGATGAAGACGTTCACGGCGCGCGAGCCCGACCACAGCGCGAAGAGGAAGCCGATGGAGATGATGTCGGGCCTGCTGACCCGCATCACGTCCTCCAGTATCGGCTGCGCGATCTGGCTGACGCCCCGGTCGGAGAGGACCGTGCGGGACGCCTCCAGGATGTTGTTCTCGACGCTGGCGATCGTGTTGGCGCCGGTCCACCGGTCCACGTAGGCGAGCAGGCCGATGAGGCTCAGGAGCAGCGGCGGCACGGAGAGCAGCGTGAAGAACGCCGCCTCGGCCGCGAGCCCCAGGATGCGGTACTCCATGCAAGAGTTGACGGTGTCCTTGAGCAGCAGCCAGGCGGTCCTGCGCTTGGAGACGTTGCTGTAGAGAGCGCGGGCCCGGTTCCAGCGTCCCGAAGGGCGCCCGGGTGTTTCTTTTGCCTGGTGCACCTCCTTACCGTAGCGGCATGGCAGCCACCACCCACACAGTGACCAACCAGGCTCCGCCCCTGGTGGGATATGACGTATTCACGTCCGACCGGGCCCTCGTGGAGGGCGTCGAGCGGCACCTGGATCCGGCGCTCCTGGATTCCGCTCACGAGGAACTCTCCTTGCTCGGCCGCACCGCGGGATCCGCCCAGGCGCAGCACTGGGGGGTGCAGGCCAATGAGAATCCGCCCGTTCTGCACACGCATGACCGGTACGGGAACCGGATCGACGAGGTCGAGTTCCACCCGGCGTGGCACCGGCTGCTCGGCAAGGCCGTCGCCTCGGGGCTGACCGGTGCCTGGTCGCGTCCCGGCGGGCACGTGCGGCGGGCCGCGGGGTTCCTGGTGTGGACCCAGGCCGAGGGTGGGCACGGATGTCCGATTTCGATGACGCACGCCGCGGTGCCCGCGCTGCGCGCCGATCCCGCGCTCGCCGCCGAGTGGGAGCCCCGGCTCACCTCCGCCGTGTACGACGAGGGGCTGCGTCCCGCGTCGCAGAAGGCCGGTGTCCTCTTCGGGATGGGCATGACGGAGAAGCAGGGCGGCAGCGACGTACGGGCCAACACCACGCGGGCGCGCGCGCTCGCGGAGGAGGGGACGTACGAACTCACCGGGCACAAGTGGTTCTGCTCGGCGCCGATGTCGGACGGCTTCCTGGTGCTCGCGCAGGCCGAGCAGGGTCTCACCTGCTTCCTGGTGCCGCGTGTCCTGGAGGACGACTCGCGCAACGCCTTCGCCATCCAGCGGCTCAAGGACAAGCTGGGCAACAAGTCCAACGCGTCGAGCGAGGTGGAGTTCGACGGGACCTGGGCGCGCCGGGTCGGCGACGAGGGGCGCGGGGTGCGCACCATCATCGAGATGGTCGCGGCGACCCGGCTCGACTGCGTGATCGGTTCGGCGGCGCTGATGCGGCAGGCGGTGGCGCAGGCGACGCACCACGCCACCTACCGCGAGGCGTTCGGCGGCAGGCTCGTCGACAAGCCGCTGATGCGCAACGTGCTGGCCGATCTGGCCCTGGAGTCGGAGGCGGCGACGACGCTCGCGATGCGGCTCGCCTCGGCGTACGACGACGGCGGCGAGCAGGAGCAGGCGTTCCTGCGGCTCGCGGTGCCCGCCGCCAAGTACTGGGTGACCAAGCGGTGTACGCCGATGGTCGGCGAGGCCCTGGAGTGCCTGGGCGGCAACGGCTACGTCGAGGAGTCGGGCATGCCGCGGCTGCTGCGCGAGGCGCCGCTCAACTCCATCTGGGAGGGCTCGGGGAACGTCCAGGCCCTTGACGTCCTGCGGGCGCTGCAACGCGAGCCCGAGGCGCTCAACGCGTTCCTCCAGGAGGTGGGCGCGGCGCGCGGCGCCGACCACCGGCTGGACGGCGCGATCAAGGGCCTGCTCACCGAACTGGCCGACCTGGAGGGCATCGAGGCCAGGGCGCGGCGCCTGGTGGAACGGATGGCGCTGGTGCTCCAGGGCTCGCTGCTCGTGCGGTACGCGCCCCCGGAGGTGGCCGACGCGTTCTGCGCCTCGCGGCTCGGCGGGGACTGGGGCGCGGCGTTCGGCACGCTGCCGCACAGTCTGGATCTGGCCTCGGTGGTGGAGCGGGCGACCCCTCGGCTCTAGAGCGGGGATCAGTTCCAGCCGGATGCGAAGCTGACACGGGGGTGGTGCTGCGCCGACACGGCACCACCCCCGCCTTTCAGGCCCCTTGAGGAGCGTGAACGCCGCACGGGCGGCGTGGGGTACAGATTCCGGCCCCACACGGCTGTTCGCCAGGGTTGCATGAGGTTGCAACTCGTCGGGGCGGCCGCATGATTCATCGTCCGGGGCGGCGCCCCGCGCTGCCCCAAGGGGCACGATGAGGGGCAACCCGCACGCTTTGTTCTGACCGGAAAGGACCCTGTGGTGACGAACGCGACCTCGACGATCGACCTCGCGCGGATCTCCGACATGGACCTCGCGCACGCGGCGCGGCTCCTCAAAGGGGTCCGTGACGCGACACTCTCCGGGCAGCGCCCGCGTGTCCTGCCCCGGCCGGTGATCGGCGACTCCTGGGGGCGGATGATGCTGCGCGGCGTCGATCCCGACCACGACATCAGGTCCCGGCTGCTGACCGAGGAGGAACTGGCGGAGCGCCGCCACGGTTCGCCCCTGGTGGACATACTGCCGGTCCTGCGCGACGCCCTGGTCTCGGTGGCGGACGCCGCGCACCACATCATGGTCGTCTGCGACGCGGACGGCCGTGTGCTGTGGCGCGAGGGCAGCTCCGCGGTGCTGCGCAAGGCGGACTCGCTCGGTTTCGAGGTGGGCGCGGACTGGGGCGAGGGCGTCGTCGGCACCAACGGCGTGGGCACCCCGCTGGTGGTGCGCCGCCCCGTGCAGGTCTTCTCCGCCGAGCACTTCGTGCAGACCCACCACCCCTGGACCTGCACGGGCGCCCCCGTGACCGATCCGCGCGACGGCAGACTCCTCGGCGTGGTGGACGTCAGTGGCCCGCTGCAGACCATGCACCCGGCCACCCTCGCCCTGGTCGACTCGGTGGCCAAGCTCGCCGAGGCGCGCCTCCGGGACCGGCACGTCACGGCGCTCGACCGGCTGCGCGCGGTGGCCGCGCCGGTTCTCGCCCGCCTGGAGGGCCGGGCCGTCGCGGTGGACGCGCACGGCTGGACGGCCGCGGTGACGGGCATGCCGCCCGTGGACCGCGTCACGCTCCCCAAGGCGCTCGCCGCGGGCCGCACCTGGCTGCCCTCCCTCGGCACCTGCCTCGCGGAGCCGCTGCCCGGCGGCTGGCTGCTTCGCCCGGACGACCCCAGGGACGGCCCCGAGCCGCTCGCCGCGACCCGGCTCGTCCTGGACGTGAGCAGTCCTCGGCACTGGACCCTCGCGGTGCTCGGCGGCGCCCGTGACTGGACCCACGACCTGAGTCCGCGCCATGCCGAGCTGCTCTTCCTGCTCGCCACGCACCGCGGCGGGCGCAGCGCTTCGGGTCTGGCCGACGACATGTTCGGCGACCCGGCCCGCACGGTGACGGTCCGCGCCGAACTCTCCCGGGTCCGGCGCTACTTGGGCGGCCTGCTCGCCCACCGCCCCTACCGCTTCCACGAGGACGTGGACGTACGGGTGGTCCTGCCCGCCATCCCGGAGGACCTGCTTCCGCACTCACTGGCCCCGGCGATACGGCGGGCGAGGAGCGTGGCGGAACCTTGAGCTCCACCACCCGGCGCACGGCCCGCCCGCACCCGCTCCCCCGGCTGCGCCGTGGCGCGCCGGCCGTGATTCGCTGAGCCGCATGAGCATCACTGTCACCACCTGGTCCCTTGAGCAGCGGTCCCCCAGCGACCTGCTGCCCGCCGCGGCCCCCGAAGGCGACGTACGGATCGTGCGCGCCGAGGTGCCCTCGCCCGAGTTCAGCCGGTTCCTCTACGCGTCGGTCGGCGGGGACATCCGCTGGATCGACCGGCTGCCCATGACGTACGCCGAGTGGCACAAGCTGCTCGACCGTCCCGGTGTCGAGACCTGGGTCGCGTACGAGAAGGGGACGCCCGCCGGGTACGTGGAGCTCGCGGCGCGCGGTGAGCGGGGCGACGGCCCCGACGGCGTCGTCGAGATCGTCTACTTCGGGCTGCTGCCCGCCTTCCGCGGACGGCGCATCGGCGGCCACCTCCTGTCGTACGTCACCGCGCGCGCCTGGGATCTGGCCGAGCGCTGGCCGGGCCTCGCGCCGACCGAGCGGGTCTGGCTGCACACCTGCTCCAAGGACGGCGAGCACGCCATGGACAACTACCTGCGGCGCGGCTTCACGCTCTTCGACACCAAGGTCGAGCAGGAGGCCGAAGGGCCGAACCCGGGTCCGTGGCCGGGGGCCGCGCGCGACTGACCCCTTCAGGACCACTGTGACCGACGACACCTCTGTCCACGATACGGGACAGAGGTGTCCGCATTTTGGATAATGCTGGACTGGGTCGAAAGTCCCGTGACACGCTTCCGTCATGGATCGCACTGGAACTGCCTTGGTGAGTCGGCGTCACGTCGACCTCGGCCGCATGTCCAGCGCCATGTGTCGGGCTTGCTGAGCTCCTCAGCGCCACCGCACATCTGAGCACCGCTCCCCCTTTTCCCCCTCCCTGCGCAGCGCCGCGCGCACATACCCGCATGTGCCCATACCCGCAGGTCAGAGCCGCTTTTCCGCTGCCCCGAAGGACGTAGAGCCATGGCCACTTCCCCCGACACGCCCCCAGCCGCCACGCCTCGCCGCAAGCCGAGCCGGCACCGCGGTGAAGGACAGTGGGCCAAGGGTCACTTCACGCCGCTCAACGGGAACGAGCAGTTCAAGAAGGACGACGACGGTCTCAATGTGCGGACACGCATTGAGACGATCTACTCGAAGCGCGGTTTCGACTCCATCGACCCCAACGACCTCCGCGGCCGGATGCGCTGGTGGGGCCTCTACACCCAGCGCAAGCCCGGCATCGACGGCGGCAAGACCGCGGTCCTGGAGCCGGAGGAGCTGGACGACGAGTACTTCATGCTCCGGGTGCGCGTCGACGGCGGGCGCCTGACCACCGAGCAGCTGCGCGTCATCGGCGAGGTCTCCCAGGAGTTCGCGCGCGGCACCGCCGACCTCACCGACCGGCAGAACATCCAGTACCACTGGATCCGCATCGAGGACGTCCCCGAGATCTGGCGTCGCCTGGAGGCCGTGGGGCTCTCCACCACCGAGGCGTGCGGCGACACGCCCCGCGTGATCCTCGGCTCGCCCGTCGCGGGCATCGCCGAGAACGAGATCATCGACGGCTCCTCCGCCATCGACGAGATCCAGCGCCGCTTCATCGGCAACCCCGACTTCTCGAACCTGCCCCGCAAGTTCAAGACCGCGATCTCGGGGTCGCCGCAGCTCGACGTGGCGCACGAGATCAACGACGTCGCCTTCGTCGGCGTGCACCACCCCGAGCACGGCCCCGGCTTCGACCTCTGGGTCGGCGGCGGCCTCTCCACCAACCCCAAGCTGGGCGTGCGGCTCGGCGCCTGGGTGCCGCTCGACGAGGTGCCCGACGTCTTCGGCGGCGTCATCGGCATCTTCCGCGACTACGGCTACCGCCGCCTGCGCACCCGCGCCCGCCTGAAGTTCCTCGTCGCCGACTGGGGTCCGGAGAAGTTCCGGCAGATCCTGGAGGACGAGTACCTCCAGCGGAAGCTGACCGACGGCCCCCCGCCCGAGCAGCCCACCGGCACCTGGCGCGACCACCTCGGCGTCCACCGGCAGCAGGACGGCCGCTTCTACGTCGGCTTCGCGCCCCGCGTGGGCCGGGTGGACGGCACCACCCTCACCAAGATCGCCGAGGTCGCGGACGCGCACGGCTCGGGCCGTCTGCGCACCACCGCCGAGCAGAAGATGATCGTGCTCGACGTGACGGAGGACCAGGTCGAATCGCTGGTCTCCGCCCTGGAGGCGCTCGACCTGCGGGTCAACCCCTCGCCCTTCAGGCGCGGCACGATGGCCTGCACCGGCATCGAGTTCTGCAAGCTCGCCATCGTCGAGACCAAGGCGCGCGGCGCCTCCCTCATCGACGAACTGGAGCGCCGCATCCCGGAGTTCGACCAGCCGATCACCATCAACATCAACGGCTGCCCGAACGCCTGCGCCCGCATCCAGGTCGCCGACATCGGCCTCAAGGGCCAGCTGGTCCTGGACGGCGAGGGCAACCAGGTCGAGGGGTACCAGGTGCACCTGGGCGGCGCGCTCGGTCTGGAGGCCGGGTTCGGCCGCAAGGTCCGCGGCCTGAAGGTCACCGCGACCGAACTGCCCGACTACATCGAGCGGGTCATCAAGCGCTTCGAGGCGGAGCGCGCCGACGGCGAGCGCTTCGCCACCTGGGCGGCCCGCGCCGACGAGGAGGCCCTCAAATGAGCGAGCGAGCCGCCCCCTTCTACTGCCCCTACTGCGGCGACGAGGACCTGCGTCCCAACGAGACCGGTCACGGCGCCTGGGAATGCGCGGCGTGCAACCGCGCATTCCAGCTGAAGTTCCTCGGGCTGCTCGCCCGGGGCGTTCAGCACACCAGCGCCGGAGGGGACCAGACATGACGACCACTCAGGACCAGGAGAGCCGTACCGACGAGGAGTTGAAGGCGCTCGCCGAGCAGGCGGGGCGCGACCTGGAGGACGCGTCCGCCCTGGAGATACTCCGGTGGGCCGCCGACACCTTCGGCGCGCGCTTCTGCGTGACCTCCTCGATGGAGGACGCGGTCGTCGCGCACCTCGCCTCGCGGGCCAGGCCCGGCGTGGACGTGGTGTTCCTCGACACCGGCTACCACTTCCCCGAGACCATCGGCACCCGCGACGCCGTCGAGGCCGTGATGGACGTGACCGTCCTGACCTTGACGCCGCGTCAGACGGTGGCCGAGCAGGACGCCGAGTACGGCCCGGGGCTGCACGACCGCGACCCCGACCTGTGCTGCAAGCTGCGCAAGGTGCAGCCCCTCGAAGAGGGCCTGACCGGCTACGCCGCCTGGGCCACCGGCCTGCGCCGCGACGAGTCGCCGACCCGCGCGAACACCCCGGTCGTCGGCTGGGACGAGAAGCGCCGCAAGGTCAAGGTCTCGCCGATCGCCCGCTGGACGCAGGACGACGTGGACGCCTACGTCGCCGAGCACGGGGTGCTCACCAACCCGCTCCTGATGGACGGCTACGGCTCCGTGGGCTGCGCCCCGTGCACCCGCCGCCTCCTGGAGGGCGAGGACGCGCGGGCCGGACGCTGGGCCGGGAACAACAAGACCGAGTGCGGGATCCACTGATGGCCGCGCCGCAGGAAGACACTCAGGAGAACCACGTGACGACCGGAGCCACCGTCTGGCTCACCGGCCTGCCAAGTGCCGGCAAGACCACCATCGCGTACGAACTGGCGGGCCTCCTGCGCGCGGAGGGCCGCCGCGTCGAGGTGCTCGACGGCGACGAGATCCGCGAGTTCCTCTCGGCGGGCCTCGGCTTCAGCCGCGAGGACCGGCACACCAACGTGCAGCGCATCGGCTTCGTCGCCGAACTCCTCGCCCGCAACGGCGTGTTGGCGCTCGTCCCGGTCATCGCGCCGTTCGCGGACAGCCGCGAGGCGGTGCGCAAGCGCCACCAGACGGGCGGCACCGCGTACCTGGAGGTGCACGTGGCCACGCCGGTCGAGGTGTGCTCCGTACGCGATGTGAAGGGCCTGTACGCCAAGCAGGCGGCGGGCGAGATATCCGGGCTCACCGGGGTCGACGACCCCTACGAGGCACCGGACTCCCCCGATCTGCGCATCGAGTCGCAGGACCAGACCGTGCAGGAGTCGGCGGCGGCCCTCAAGGCGCTGCTCACCGAGAGGGGTCTCGCATGACGACCGTCGCGACCGTGACCGAGGGCACCGACAGCCCCTACGCGCTCAGCCACCTGGACGCCCTGGAGTCCGAGGCGGTGCACATCTTCCGCGAGGTGGCGGGCGAGTTCGAGCGGCCGGTGATCCTCTTCTCCGGCGGCAAGGACTCCATCGTCATGCTGCACCTGGCACTGAAGGCGTTCGCCCCGGCCTCGGTCCCCTTCTCCCTGCTGCACGTCGACACCGGGCACAACTTCCCCGAGGTCATCGAGTACCGCGACCGCGTGGTCGCCGAGCACGGGCTTCGGCTGCACGTCGCCTCCGTGCAGGAGTACATCGACGCGGGCACGCTGCGCGAGCGGCCCGACGGGACGCGCAACCCGCTGCAGACCGTGCCGCTCACCGAGAAGATCCAGCGCGAGAAGTTCGACGCGGTCTTCGGCGGCGGGCGCCGCGACGAGGAGAAGGCCCGCGCCAAGGAACGGGTCTTCAGCCTGCGCGACGAGTTCTCGCAGTGGGACCCGCGCCGCCAGCGCCCCGAGCTGTGGCAGCTCTACAACGGCCGCCACGCGCCCGGCGAGCACGTCCGCGTCTTCCCGCTGAGCAACTGGACCGAGCTGGACGTGTGGCAGTACATCGCCCGCGAGGGGATCGAGCTGCCGCAGATCTACTTCGCGCACGAGCGGGACGTCTTCCAGCGCTCCGGGATGTGGCTGACCGCGGGTGACTGGGGCGGCCCCAAGGAGGACGAGGAGGTCGTCACGCGCCTCGTCCGCTACCGCACGGTGGGCGACATGTCCTGCACCGGCGCCGTCGACTCGGACGCGACGACGCTGGACGCCGTCATCGCCGAGATCGCCGCGTCCCGCCTCACCGAGCGCGGCGCGACCAGGGCCGACGACAAGCTCTCCGAGGCCGCGATGGAAGACCGCAAGCGCGAGGGGTACTTCTAACCATGAGCAACAGCACCACTGAGCCGGTCCAGCCGCTCTCCACCGAGCAGTTGTCGGCCACCACCCTGCTGCGGTTCGCCACCGCCGGATCCGTCGACGACGGCAAGTCCACCCTGGTGGGCCGCCTGCTCCACGACTCCAAGTCGGTCCTCACCGACCAGCTGGAGGCCGTGGAGCGCGTCTCGGCGAGCCGCGGCGCCGAGGCCCCCGACCTGGCGCTCCTCACGGACGGCCTGCGGGCCGAGCGCGAGCAGGGCATCACCATCGACGTCGCCTACCGCTACTTCGCCACGGCCCGGCGCCGGTTCATCCTCGCCGACACCCCGGGGCACGTGCAGTACACCCGGAACATGGTCACCGGCGCCTCCACCGCCGACCTCGCCGTCGTCCTCGTCGACGCCCGCAACGGCGTCATCGAGCAGACCCGCAGGCACGCCGCGGTCGCCGCGCTCCTTCGCGTCCCGCACGTCGTGCTCGCGGTGAACAAGATGGACCTGGTCTCCTACGAGGAGTCGGTCTTCGCCCGGATCGCCGAGGAGTTCACCGCGTACGCAAGCGAGTTGGGAGTCCCGGAGATCACCGCGATACCGATCTCGGCCCTTGCGGGCGACAACGTCGTCGAGCCGTCGTCGAACATGGACTGGTACGGCGGCCCCACCGTCCTGGAACACCTGGAGACGGTGCCGGTCAGCCACGACCTGACCTCCTGCCACGCGCGGCTCCCCGTGCAGTACGTGATCCGCCCGCAGACCGCCGAGCACCCCGACTACCGCGGCTACGCGGGCCAGATCGCGGCGGGCACCTTCCGGGTCGGCGAGTCCGTCACCGTGCTGCCCTCGGGACGCACCTCGAAGGTCGCCGGGATCGACCTGCTCGGCACGGCGGTCGACGTGGCGTGGACGCCGCAGTCGATCACTCTCCTGCTCGAGGACGACATCGACATCTCGCGCGGCGACCTGATCGTGCCGAGCGGCGACGTCCCCGAGGCCACGCAGGACATCGAGGCGACGGTCTGCCACGTCGCGGACACCGCGCTCGCCGTCGGCCAGCGGGTGCTGCTCAAGCACACCACCCGTACGGTCAAGGCGATCGTCAAGGAGATCCCCTCCCGGCTCACCCTGGACGACCTCTCCCAGCACCCGGAGCCCGGCCGACTGGTCGCCAACGACATCGGCCGCGTCCTGGTCCGCACCGCGGAGCCGCTCGCGCTCGACGCCTACGCCGATTCCCGGCGCACCGGCTCGTTCCTGCTCATCGACCCGGCGGACGGCACGACGCTCGCCGCGGGCATGGTGGGCGCGGCCTTCGCCGCGTCCGCCGAGACGGACGCCGACGCCGAGGCCGCCGCGGACGGCGACGACGACGGCTGGGACTTCTGACCATGACCTACGTCGACGTGTTCGCGACGTTCGCGAAGGAGGGCGGCCGCATCGGCAGCGGCGCCCTCGGCAGCGGGCAGGGCGGGGTGGCGCGATGTGCGCGATGACGTACGCGCACTGCCCGCGCGCCCACGCACCGTCCCCGACACGACGACGACGAAGACCTGCCGACCTCCCGGCCACGCCCTGACGGCGTGCGACCGGGCCCAACGAGAGGACCACCTCCCGTGCCTGCTCCACGCACCCGAATCGCCGCCGTCGCGGCACTGCCCCTGCTGGCCCTGGCGCTCTCCGCCTGCGGCTACGGCTCCGATGCCGACAAGAACGACGACAAGTCCAAGGTCGCCGCGGGCGCCAAGAAGATCGACGACCTGGACAGCGTGAAGATCGGGTACTTCCCGAACCTCACCCACGCCACCGCTCTCGTGGGCAGCCAACAGGGCCTGTTCCAGAAGGAACTGGGCGGCACGGAGGCGAAGTACTCACAGTTCAACGCGGGCCCCTCGGAGATCGAGGCGCTGAACGCAGGATCGATCGACATCGGCTGGATCGGCCCGTCGCCCGCCATCAACGGCTACACCAAGTCCCAGGGCAAGAACCTGCGCATCATCGGCGGTTCGGCCTCCGGCGGCGTGAAGCTCGTGGTGAACCCCAAGAAGATCAAGTCCCTGGACGACGTCAAGGGCAAGAAGATCGCGACGCCGCAGCTCGGCAACACCCAGGACGTGGCCTTCCTCAACTGGATCGCCGAGAAGGGCTGGAAGGTCGACGCGCAGAGCGGCAAGGGCGACGTGTCGGTGGTCCGCACCGACAACAAGATCACCCCGGACGCCTACAAGTCAGGATCCATCGACGGCGCCTGGGTGCCCGAGCCGACCGCGTCCAAGCTGGTCGCCGAGGGCGGCAAGGTCATCCTCGACGAGTCCGACCTGTGGCCCGACAAGAAGTTCGTGATCACGAACATCATCGTGAAGCAGAGTTTCCTGAAGGACCACCCGAAGGTCGTCGAGGCCGTGCTGCGCGGCGCGGTGAAGACCAACGCGTGGATCAAGGCGAACCCCGACAAGGCGAAGGCCGCCGCCAACGCCCAGCTGAAGGCGGACTCCGGCAAGCCGCTGCCCGCCGAGGTGCTCGACCCGGCGTGGAAGTCCATCCAGACGACCAACGACCCGCTGGCCGCCACGCTCGACGCGGAGGCGGACCACGCGGTCAAGGCCGGACTCCTGGAGAAGCCCGACCTCAAGGGCATCTACGACCTCGGTCCGCTGAACAAGGTCCTCAAGGCCGCGGGCGAGTCCCCGGTCGACGACGCCGGTCTCGGCGTCAAGTAGCCCCACCCGACGACCAGTTCCCAGGAGGTGACGACCATGGCAAGCACCCTCGCCAAGGCCGCGGAGGACACCCGCCCCACGGCCGAGCACGCCGCCAGGATCGAGCACGTCTCGAAGTCCTTCGGCGGTCCCGCGGGATCGCAGCTCGTCCTCGACGACATCACGCTCGATGTCGCGCCCGGCGAGTTCGTCACCCTCCTGGGAGCCTCGGGCTGCGGCAAGTCGACGCTGCTGAACCTGGTCGCCGGGCTCGACGAGCCGTCCGCGGGCAGCATCGTGACCGACGGCCGCCCCGCCCTGATGTTCCAGGAGCACGCGCTCTTCCCGTGGCTGACGGCGGGCAAGAACATCGAGCTCGCCCTGAAGCTGCGCGGCATCCCGAAGGCGGAGCGCCGGGCGCGGGCCGAGGAGCTGCTCGAACTCGTGCGGCTGCACGGGGCGTACGGCAAGCGCGTGCACGAGCTGTCCGGCGGCATGCGCCAGCGGGTCGCGCTCGCCCGCGCGCTCGCCCAGGACAGCAAGATCCTGCTGATGGACGAGCCGTTCGCGGCGCTCGACGCGATCACCAGGGACGTGCTGCACGACGAGCTGACCCGCGTCTGGCGCGAGACGAACGTCTCCGTCCTCTTCGTCACGCACAACGTGCGCGAGGCCGTGCGGCTCGCGCAGCGCGTGGTGCTCCTCTCGTCGCGTCCCGGCCGGGTGGCGCACGAGTGGCGGGTCGACATCCCGCACCCGCGCCGCATCGAGGACACCGCCGTGGCGGAACTGTCCGTCGAGATCACCGAACAACTGCGTGGGGAGATCCGCCGCCATGGCCAGCACTGAGACGACCGGGAAGACCGGTCAGGTCAAGGAGGCCGGGGACGGCCAGGACCTCGCGGGCCTGGAGGCGGGACTCGACGCCCTGGAGTCCGGCGCGGGCCCCACGCGCACGCCGGTGCGCCAGGTCCTGGTCCAGAAGGTGGTGCCGCCGCTGACCGCGGTGGTGCTCGTGCTGCTCGTGTGGCAGGCGCTCGTCTCCTTCGAGATCGTCGACGATCCCACCAAGCTGCCCTCGCCGTCCGCGGTCTGGGACGAGGTGACCGAGGCGTGGAAGCAGGGCACGCTCCTCGACTTCATCTGGACGTCCGTGTCGCGCGGGCTGCTCGGCTTCCTCTTCGCCCTGGCGATCGGCACGCCGCTCGGTCTGATCGTCGCCCGGGTCCGGTTCGTCAGGGCCGCGATCGGCCCGATCCTCTCCGGCCTCCAGTCGCTGCCCTCGGTCGCCTGGGTGCCGCCGGCCGTGCTCTGGCTCGGCCTGAACAACCAGATGATGTACGCGGTGATCCTGCTCGGCGCCGTGCCCTCCATCGCCAACGGCCTCGTCTCGGGCGTCGACCAGGTGCCGCCGCTGTTCCTGCGCGCGGGCCGCACGCTCGGCGCGACGGGCCTGCGGCACACCTGGCACATCGTGCTCCCCGCCGCGCTGCCCGGCTATCTCGCGGGCCTCAAGCAGGGCTGGGCGTTCTCCTGGCGCTCGCTGATGGCCGCGGAGATCATCGCGTCGTCGCCCGACCTCGGCGTGGGCCTCGGCCAGCTCCTGGAGAACGGCCGCAACGCCAGCTCCATGCCCATGATCTTCCTGGCCATCTTCCTCATCCTGATCGTCGGCATCGCCATCGACCTGCTGATCTTCAGCCCCCTTGAGCGGCGCGTGCTGCGCGGCCGCGGTCTTCTCGTGAAGAGCTGAACTCCCATGCACCGAGCGACACTTCCCGCCACGTCCCGTCCCGTACTCCTGGTCATCGCGCACGGCAGCCGCGACCCCCGGCACGCCGAGACCGTGCACGCCCTGGTGCGCGCGGTGCGCTCGCTGCGCCCGGGACTGCGGGTGGAGACGGGCTTCCTCGACTTCAACGCGCCCACGGTCTCCGGGGTGTTGGAGCGCCTCGCGGCCGAGGGCGTGCGCGACGTGGTGGCCCTGCCGCTCCTGCTCACGCGCGCGTTCCACGCGAAGGCCGACATCCCCGCGGTGCTGCGCGCGGCGCCCGCGCGCCTGCGCATCCGGCAGGCCGCGGTCCTCGGCCCTTCCCCGCTGCTGCTCACCGCGCTCGAACAGCGGCTCCACGAGGCGGGGTTGACCCCCGCCGACAAGTCCTCGACCGGGGTCGTCCTGGCCTCGGCGGGGTCCTCCGACCCGGAGGCGATCGCAGTGATCGCTGAAATCGCGCGGGAGTGGCGGCTCACCGGTTGGTGTGCCGTGCGGCCTGCGTTCGCCTCCGCATCCCTGCCGCGCACGCAGGACGTCGTGCGCGAACTGCGGGACGTGCCGGGGGTGCGCCGCGTCGCGGTGGCGCCCTATGTGCTGGCCCCCGGCTTCCTGCCGGACCGCATCGCGCGGGGCGCCGACGAGGCCGATGTGCTGGCCGATGTCCTCGGTCCCGCGCCCTCGGTGGCCAGGCTCCTGGTGCGGCGCTACGAAGAGGCGTACGTACGGGGCGACTCTCCGGTAGCTCCCCTGGCGCGGATTCCCGCACTGGCCTAGTTTGTGGTGGCATGACCCCGACCCGATCCCGCACGCTGTGGCTGCGGACCGAACCCTTGCACGCGGTGATCTACTTCGACGAGCGCTGCCGTGGCCTCGGCAGGGCGGTGGGGCTCAAGGGCTTCTGGATGGGGTACTTCGCCGCGCGTACGGCGCCGATGGGCCGGGTCGGGTCCGCGGTGGCCACGGCGGCGCTCGGCGTCTTCGCGCCCGGCATGGTGGCCCGCGCACTGCCGTCGGCCTGGGAGTACGCGTCGCCCGACCGGGTCCTCGAGGAGCGGGCCCGGCTCACCGCCCGCGCGCTGCGTCAACTGATCCCCGGCGTGGACGCGTTGGCGTCCGTCGTCAATCCGCTCCTGGCCACCGTCGTCGAGGACGCGCCGCCACTGGCCCGCCCGCTGTTCGCCGCCAACCGCGATCTGTACGACCGGGCCGATCCCGTCGAGCGGTTGTGGCATCTGACCACCTGCGTACGGGAGTTCAGGGGCGACGCGCACGTGGCCGCGCTCGCCGACCACGGCCTGGACGCCCGCGAGGCGCTCGCCCTCGCCGCGGCCACCGGCCGGGTGAGCGCGGACGGCATCCGGCGGGACCGGGGCTGGAGCGAGGAGGAGTGGGCGGCCACCGCCGATGCGATGCGCGGCCGCGGACTGCTCGACGCGGCGGGCGTGGCCACCGAACAGGGGCGTACGGAGCGGCAATTGATCGAGTCCGCCACCGACAGGCTTGCGGGGCGCCTGCTGCGCCCGCTCGCCGAGAGCGAGACGGACGGACTCCTCGCGGCCCTGGAACCGGCGACGCGACGGATCCTCGATCTGGACGTCGTCCCCTTCCCGAATCCGATCGGACTGCCGCGCACCGTGAGCTGACAGCGGCCGGATGTGGTGCCCGAACAGGTGCGTGAATCTGCTTGCAGCGGGACGCCTCCCGCCCTTAGCGTCTCGCGGATGACACCCGAACTGCGGTCCGAACGCCTGGTCCTCTCCCCCTATGCCGAGACCGACGAGGCAGACTTCGTGTCCCTGTTCCAGGACGAGGCTGTGGGCCGCTGGTTCGGGGACGGCATGCAGACCGCGGCGGAGGACCGGGCGCTGTTCCACCGGATCTTCAGCTACGTCTACGCGGAGAACCGCTTCCCCGTCTGGGCGGTGCGGCACGAGGGGCGCTACGTCGGGCACGCCGAGGTCAAGCCCTCGCCCGAGTCCTGGCTCGACGGTCACGAGATCGTCTACGGCCTGACCAGGGCGAGCTGGGGCCTCGGCCTCGGCACGGAGCTCGCGCGGCTGCTCACCACCTACGGCCACGAGACGCTGGGCCTCGCCGAGGTGCACGCGACCGTGGACTCGGAGAACACCGCGTCCCTCACGGTCCTCAAGCGCCTCGGCTTCACGCAGGGCCGCGAGGTGCCGGAGGAGAACGGCGGGATCACCCTGCTGCTCACCTCGCGGCTGCCCGCGCCGCCCGTCGCGGGCTGACCCGAGGACCGCGCTCCGGCGTCAGCCGACGTCGAGGCCCCCGGTCCTGGTCCGCTTCAGCTCGAAGAAGTCCGGGTACCCGGCGAGGACGCGGAAGCTGTCGAACAGCCGCGCCGCCTCCTCGCCGCGCGGGATCGCGCGCAGCACGGGGCCGAACCAGACCGTGCCGTCCACGTGGATCGTCGGCGTGCCGACGTAGCCCTCGGCCGCCGGGTCCGTGCCGCCGTCGTGGCTGCGGCGCAGCACCTCGTCGTACGCGGGGTCCTGCCCGGCGGCGGCGAGCGACGCGGGCAGTCCGAGCTCGGCGAGCGCCTGGCGCCCGACCTCGTCGAAGTCCTCGTTCTTCTCCTGGTGGACGCGGGTGCCGAGCGCCGTGTAGAGGTCGCGGAGGACCTCCTCGCCGTGCTGGTCGGCGGCGGCCGCGGCGATCCGCGTCAGGGTGAGGGAGCGGTCCACGAGGTCCCGGTACCAGTCGGGGAGTTCGTTGCCCTCGTTGTGGAAGTACAGGCTCATCACGTGGAAGCGGAGGTCGAGGTCGCGGTGGCGCTCGACCTCCAGGATCCAGCGCGAGGTGATCCAGGCGAAGGGGCAGGCCGGGTCGAAGTAGAAGTCGATGCGGGTCCTGGTGGGGGCGTCGTGCGCGCCGTCCGTCGTCGTCTTACGCGTCGTCATACGCAGAGACTATGCGGCAGGTGGCACACCCCTCCGGGCCAATGACGCGCGCTCGGGGTGGGCCAATTTCCCGGCCGGTTCAGCTCCCTGCGGTGAAGGGCGTGGCCTGGTGGAACCAGATCCGCCAGCCGTCCTCCGTGCGCCGCCACAGCGAGCTGCGGTGCGCGCGGCGTCCGTTGTCGTCGGTGTCGAAGGTCAGGTGCACCACGTCGTCGGCGAGCTGGACGCCGCGCATGCCGGATGTCGTGGTGGGGCGGCTGCCGGGGTCGGGGGCTGCCATCAGGGCCCGCATGATCGACGCGCGGTCCCACCGCGTCCCCGACGACCCGAACTCGGTGAACTCCGGGTGCATCAGCGCCCCGAAGAGCTCCGGCGAGGCACGCACCTCGGGGTCGAGCAGGCGCAGTTCGCCCTCGATCGCGGCCTGCACGGCGGGGGTGCGGTCAGTCATGGGTCATCTCCACGAGCCGGGTGACGGTGTTCCAGTTGCGGCTGGTGGCGATCATGCCCCGGTTCAGGGCGGGCGTCGACAGCTTTGCCCCGAGCTTGGAGCGTCCGAGGCCGTCGGGGGCGTAGAGGTAGAGGACCCGGTCGCCGAGCTGGAAATCCTCGGGCAGGAAGGCGGCGCGGTCGACGGCGGCGAAGCGCGCCGCGTCGACGGGCGCGGAGAAGTAGGTGACGTGGAGCTGCTTGGGCTCCAGGTCGGCGGCGGGGAACGGACAGGCGTCGGCCACGGCCTTCAGATACGCCGCGTCGCGCACGAGCACGTCGACGGCGAAGCCGAACTCCTTCTCGATGGCCTGCTCGATGGCGGCCGCGTGCGTGCCCTCGTTGCCCCCGTCGGCCGCGAACACCGCGTTGCCGCTCTGCAGATGGGTGCGTACCCCGTCGTAACCGAGCCCTTCGAGGAGCGCGCGGAGCCGCGCCATCGGCACCTTCTTGTGGCCGCCGACGTTGATGCCGCGCAGCAGCGCCGCGTATCTGTTCGCCATGCGCCCACGATAAAGCGGCCGCCGTGCCCCGTGGGGGTGGGCACGACGGCCGCGGCTCAGCAGGCGCGGAGGATTACTCGACGACCTTGAGGAGCTTGTTGGGCGTGCCCTCGCTGGGGTTCGAGATCTTGTCCGCGGTGGCGCCGTCGGTCAGCGCCTTGGCGACGTCCGCGGGCTTGGCGTCCGGGTGGGCGGCGACGTACACGGCGGCGGCGCCCACGACGTGCGGGGTGGCCATCGAGGTGCCGGAGATCGTGTTGGTGGCGTCGTCACCGGTGTTCCAGTCGGACGTGATGTCCGAGCCCGGGGCGTAGATGTCCACGACGGAGCCGTAGTTGGAGAAGTCCGACTGCTCGTCGTCCTTGGTGGAGGAGGCGACCGTGATGGCCTCCTTCACGCGGGCCGGGGAGCCCTGCGAGGCGTCGGTCGACTCGTTGCCCGCCGCGACCGCGAAGGTGACGCCCGCGTCGATCGACTTCTTGACGGCCGCGTCGAGCGCTTCGTCGGCTCCGCCGCCGAGGCTCATGTTGGCTACCGAGGGACCCTTGTGGTTCTTGGTGACCCAGTCGATGCCCGCGACGACCTGCTCGGTGGTGCCGGAGCCCTGGTCGTCCAGGACGCGCACGGCGACGATCTTCGCCTTCTTGGCGACGCCGTGCGCGTCACCGGCGATGGTGCCCGCGACGTGCGTGCCGTGGCCGTTGCCGTCGTCGGCGTTGTCGTCGTTGTCCACGGCGTCGAAGCCGGAGGTGGCGCGGCCGCCGAAGTCCTTGTGGCTGACGCGGACACCGGTGTCGATGACGTACGCGGTGGCGCCCTCACCCGCGGTGTCGGGGTAGGTGTACTTCTTGTCGCCCTTGGTGTCCGCCTGGTCGATGCGGTCCAGGCCCCACGACGGCGGGTCGTCCTGGGTGGCGTCGATGGAGAACTTCTTGGACTGGACGACCTTGCCGACGGCCGGGTCGGCGGCCAGGCGCTTGGCGTCGGTCTCGCTCAGGCCCTTGGCCGAGAAGCCGTTGATGGCCGAGGAGTAGTTGTGCTTCAGCTGGCCGCCGTACTCCTTGGCGAGGTCGGACTTGGTGTCCTTGCTGGCCTTCTCGTCGAGCATGACGATGTAGCTGCCGGCGACGGCGCCCTTGGCGTCCAGGCCGTAGACCTTGCCCTCGGCGGGGGTGGACGCACCGGCGAACGAGGTCGCGAAGATCGTCACACCGGCCGCGGTGGCGACGGTGGCTATCGCGGCGGTGAGCTTCACCTTGCGGGCACGCTTGTGAGTTGCCATGAAGAGGGGTCTCCTCAGTGCTGTGTGGGGGGATTGTGGGGGGTATTCAGCTGTTCAGCCGTCCTCAAAAGGTTCGCCTCGGCAACAACTTCGCCGGGACAGGCCCTGAGGCCCGGAAGATCTCCGGGTGTTGGGACGAAACCCTGTCTGATTGACGCGCGCAGATCAATACCTACATACAGCTGTGACTTGTTCAACAAGGCTCTGTAATAACAAACAGGATCTGTCACATCGGATCGGACATCACGGGCCTCGGGACCCCCCCAACTCGCGGTAACTGTAAGGGGCTTGTAAATCCCCCCTCCTTCCTGACGCGGAGAGGGCACCGGCCCCAGGGACGAGAGCGCGCGCCCCGGAGTCACCGGCCAGCACGACGAGGACTCCCCCGGTGCCGCCCTACTTTCGAGCCATGGGAAACCGAACTGCACGGGCACGGGGGCTCGCCGCGAGGGCGGGCGCGTGGAGCGCACGGCACCGCTGGGCGGCCGTCGGCATCTGGATCCTCTTCGTCGTCGTCGCGATGGGCGTCGGCTCGGCGACGGGCCGCACCGACGCCGGGGACGGCGATCTCAAGGGCGAGATCAATCAGGCACAGTCGATCATCGACGAGGCCGGCATCGAGGAACCCGCGGGCGAGAGCGTCCTGATCCAGGCCGGGTCGACGGACGGCGCCGCGCTCAAGGCGACCGACGCGCGCTTCAAGGCGGCCGTCGACGACGTGATGAAGGCGGTCGAGGCCACCGGCGAGGTGACGGCCGTGACCTCGCCGTACCAGAGCGACTCGATATCCAAGGACGGCCGCAGCGCGCTCGTGCAGTTCGACATGCGCGGCGACGCGGACACCGCGGGCGACCGGGTCGCACCGGTCCTGAAGGCCGTCGACCGCGTCGAGAAGGCGCACCAAGGGCTGCGGATCGAGCAGATCGGCTCCGCCAGCATGCAGAAGACGTTCGACGACGCCTTCGGCAACGACTTCCAGCAGGCCGAGTACTCGGCGGTGCCGGTCGCGTTCGGCATCCTCCTGGTCGCCTTCGGCGCACTGGTGGCCGCGCTGCTCCCCGTCCTGCTCGCCCTCTCCGCGATCCTGGCGACGACCGGCCTGATGGCGGTGGTCAGCCACGTCCAGCCGATGAGCGACACCGCCAACTCCGTGATGCTCCTGGTGGGACTCGCGGTCGGCGTCGACTACTGCCTCTTCTATCTGCGGCGCGAACGCGAGGAACGCGCCAAGGGCCGCGATCCGGGGACCGCGCTCAGGATCGCGGCGGCCACCAGCGGCCGCGCCGTGGTCGTCTCCGGCGTCACGGTGTGCGTGGCGATGGCGGGCATGCTGTTCACCGGCATCGCGGAGTTCCAGGCGATGGGCCTCGCCTCGCTGATGGTGGTCGCGGTGGCGATGGTCGGCTCGGTCACCGTCCTGCCCGCGCTGCTCTCGCTGCTCGGCGAGCGGGTGGAGAAGGGCCGCCTGCCGTTCCTGCGGCGGCGCGCACGCGGTGGCGTACCGAGCGAGAGCAGGCTGTGGCGCGCGGTCGTCGGCCGGGTCCTCAAGCGCCCCGGCGTCTCGGTGGCGATCGCCGCGGGACTGCTCGCGGCGATCGCCCTGCCCGCCATCGGGATGAAGACCCAACAGCTCACCCTTGACCAGGAGTTCGGCGACTCACTGCCGATCGTGGCGACCTACGACCGGGTCAACGAGGCGTTCCCCGGGGGCGCCGAACCGGCCGAGGTCGTGGTGAAGGCCGACGACATCGACGCCGCGCCCGTGCGGAAGGCGATCGCCGACTTCCGGGCCCGGGCGGTCAGTTCGGGTGCGTCCAAGGGACCCGTCGAGATGACCGTGCACAAGGACGGCGACGTCGCGGTCCTCTCGGTGCCGCTGATCGGCGGCTCCGACCAGGGCAGGGCCGAGAAGAGCCTCGGGCTCCTGCGGGACGAGGTGCGCCCCGCGACGCTGGGCAAGGTGGACGGCGTCGAGGCGCCGGTGACCGGGCAGGTCGCGGGCTCCAAGGACTTCAACGACCAGCTCGGCTCCTCGGTGCCGCCGGTCTTCGCCTTCGTGGTGGCCTTCGCGTTCCTGCTGATGCTGCTGTCGTTCCGGTCGCTGACGATCGCGCTGACCTCGATCGTGCTCAACCTGCTCTCGGTGGGCGCCGCCTACGGAATCCTGGTCATGGTCTTCCAGCACGGCTGGGGCGCCTCCCTGGTGGGGGCGGAGGGCGTCGGGGCGATCGTGGCGTGGCTGCCGCTGTTCCTCTTCGTGATCCTCTTCGGACTCTCCATGGACTACCACGTGTTCGTGGTCTCCCGGATCCGCGAGGCGCGCCTCCAGGGGCGCCCGACCAAGGACGCGATCGCGCACGGCGTGATCACCACGGCGGGGGTGGTGACGAGCGCGGCGGTCATCATGGTCGCGGTCTTCGCCATCTTCGGCACGCTGTCGATGCAGTCCATGAAGCAGATGGGGGTGGGCCTGGCCGCGGCGGTCCTGATCGACGCGACGGTGATCCGCGGCGTACTGCTCCCCGCGGTCATGGCGGCACTCGGCGAGCGGAACTGGTACCTGCCGAAGTGGCTCCGCTGGTTGCCGGACATGACCCACGACGAGTCGGGCCCCGAGGCCGTGACGCCACCCGCCGCCGCGGGCGAGAAAGTCGGGGTCTGACGCGGGGCTCCGCCCCGGACCCCGGTCCTCGAACGCCGGACGGGCTGAATCATCAGCCCGTCCGGCGTTCGTCACACGGTGGTGAGGACCTTCTGCTCCTCGAAGGAGTCGATCGTCCGCGTGAAGTCCCGCGTCGAGAGCAACAGCTTGTAGATGATGGCGAGTTCGAAGACGAGCAGCAGCGCGCCCGAGATGATCGTCGCCGGGACGACCGCGTCGAAGAGCGGGCCGATCATGAAGACGCCCATCTGGAACTCGATGCCGCTGATCAGGTGCGCGCGGATGCGGTGCCGCAGCAGGAAGGAGCGGGCCCGCAGGTACGCGGGGAACTTCCGCCGGAACTCCTGGTGCAGGTCGATCACCTGGGGCTTGGGCTTCGGCGCCGTCTCCCCTTCGGCACCGGCCTCCCCGGCCTCCCCGGCCTCCCCGGCCTCCGGCTGGTCGTACGCGGCCTCGCCCGCGGCCCGCTGCAGGTCCTGCTCGATGTCCGCCGAGGGGTTCTCCCTCAGCAGGTCCTCCATGAAGGCGAGCTCCGCCTCGTTCTGCGCGCGCCGCGCGGCCCGCATGCGCGACTTGATCTGCTTGCGCATGGAGTGGCGGATCTTGAAGATCTCCAGGGAGTTGATGTACCGCAGGGTGTCGAGAGCCACGACGACGAGCGCGAGCCAGATGTAGAGGGTGTCGCCGGTGCGCTCGTACTGGCCGCCCATCAGGGCGACGCCGCACACCATGACGCGGATCCGGTCGAAGACGAAGTCGAGCCAGGCGCCGAAGACCGAGCCCTGCCCGGTGAGCCGGGCGACCTTCCCGTCCATGCAGTCGAGGATGAAGCTGAAGTGGTAGACGACCGCGCCGAGGGCGAGCCACTGCCAGTCCCCGAACGCGAAGCACGCCGCCGAGCCGAGCCCCAGAAGGAACGCGCCCCACGTGATCTGGTTGGGCGTGATGTTCGTCCGCATCGCGGTGAACCGCACGAGCGGCGTGGCGACCGGGTCGACGAGCAACACCGTCCACCACGCGTCGCGCTTCTTCTCGGTGATGCGGCGCACCTCGGCGAGGGGCGGTATGTCTCGACGCATGGGGGTCAACTTCCTGGCGTTCGGCGAAAGTTCACCCCACGCTAGGAAGGTGTTGGCGCAAGGAACAAGATCTGCTGCGTGCAACCTTTGGCCCGGGGTAACGGTCAACCCTTCGGGACGAGTCAATGGCCATCCCAGGATGGTGCCGCGTTACCTGAGCGTTACCCAATGACCTGGGCGTTACCGAAACGCGTTACCGGGCGTTACATCGGCCGCGTCCCCCGCACCCCGAGTCCGGCCCGCCCACACCTCAACCCCGTTCCGCCCGCGCCGCGTCCAGCTCCGCCTCGATCAGGTCGGCCGCCCTCCGGGTGCCGCCCTCGGCCACCATCGCGGCGCTGATCTCCCCGAGCCTGCGGGCCACCTCCGGGTCCTCCACCAGCGCGACGACCGCCTCACGCAGCGCCTGGGCGGTGGCCTCCTCCATCGGCAGGTGCCGGGCGACGCCGAGCGCCTGGAGCATGTCGGCGTTGCCGAACTGGTCGACGGCCTGCGGCACGGCCACCATCGGCGTCGCAGTGGCGAGCCCCTCCTGGCTGCCGCCCGCACCGGCGTGCGTGATGAAGGCGTCGGCCTTCCTGAGGACCGCGAGCTGCGGCACCCACGGGTGCACCTCCACGGTGGCGGGCACCTCGCCGAGATCGGCGGCGCTGACGTGCTTGCCGACCTGGAGCACGACGTGCCAGCCGGGCAGGTCGCCGAACGCCTCGACGCATGCCCGGTAGAAGGCGGGCTGCTTGGTGAAGGACGAGCCGAGCGAGACGAGCAGCACCTTCTCCGCGCCCTCGGGCCGCTCCCAGTCGCCCTGGGACGCGCGGTCTCCCTGGCAGGCACCGACGAAGGTGTGCACGGACTCGTCGACCCGGTCGGCGTGCGGCTGGAGCGCCTTCGGGATCAGTACGAGGGAGCGGGGCGGGCGCCCGACGAAGGGGTCGGGGTGCTGGCTGACGCCGTTCTCCGCCAGCCAGGCGTGGAAGCGCGCGTAGTACGCCTGGCCGCGCTCGGTCTCCTTCAGCTCCGCGTACATCGGCTCGGCGACCTCCTCCTCGTACCCCTCCCAGGCGACGAGGTTGGGCGAGAGCGAGATCTCGGGGACGCCCCAGCGGCGGGCGAGGACGCGGGCCGGATAGGAGGTGATGTCGTGCAGGACGAGGTCCGGTTCGTCGCCCTCGTAGGCACGGGCCAGCTCGGGCAGGACCGTGATCGCGTCGTGCAGGAACGGCTCGATGTTGTCGATCAGTTCGGTGCCCCACTCCTCCGGGTCGTCGTCCGGCGAGGGCAGCGTCGTCGTGTAGAGCCGGGGCTCGGCGCCGGTCTCCGCGACCTTCTCCTCGAAGGCGTGCGGGATGGCGTACGTGACGCGGTGGCCACGGGCGACGAGCTCGCGGATGACTTCGAGGCTCGGGTTGACGTGTCCGTGCGCGGCGATCGAGAACATGGCGATGTGGGCAGGCCGGGATGAGGTCATGCGCCGACCTTAAGCGAGACGAGACGTCTCGTGCAATCAGCTTCCCGGGTCCGCCTCCCCTACTCGACACCCGCGTCGGCACCCGACGCGGCCGCGTTGTAGCGCAGCAGGTACTCGGCGAACCGCTCCAGGTCCGGGCCGCTCCACTCCGCGAGCCGCTCCTGGAAGGCGACCCTGCGGGCGTCGCCGACCTGCGCGAGGACCTCGATCCCCCGCTCCGTGAGGTGCAGGACGTGCACCCGGTGGTCGGCCGGATCGAGCCGCCGCTCGACGAGCCCGGCCCTCTCCAGCGCCCCGACCTGCCTGCTGATCGTGGACTTGTCGAGGGTGTAGTGCGCGGCCAGGTCCGTGGCCCGGCAGCCGCCCTGGAATTCCAGGTGGGCGAGGAGCGTGAAGGACACGAGCGACAGCTCGGGGTGCATCCGGGCCGCGGTGGCGCGGGCGCGGCGGGCGAACGCGGTCATCTCCCGCTGAATGGTCTCGATGGACTCGACTCGGTCGGTCACGATTTCTCCCTCTCCCTGGATGGTTGTAGAGTACAACATTGCACACGGTTGTATATGCCAACCATCCATGGAACACCGAGTACCGGAGACACCCATGTCCGCCACCGCGGAACCCGCCCCCCGACTGCGCGACGCGCTGCGCCACGTCCTCCTCCACCTGGTCACGCCCCTGCTGATGTGCCTGGGCATGGGCCTCGCCTACATGGGCGCGTTCGTCACGCCCGCACCCCACGAGATGCCCGTCGCCGTCGTCGGCTCGGGCGCGCAGGCCCAGGTGCTCGCGCAGAGCGTCAAGGACAAGGCGGGCGACGCGCTCGACGTCCGCACCGTCGCCACGCGCGAGCAGGCCGTCGACGCGCTCAAGTCCCTCGACATAGCGGGCGCGTACGTCCCCGGCGCCAAGTCTCCCGAGCTGATCGTGGCCTCCGCGGGCTCCGACATGAGCGCCATGGCCGTCCAGAAGGTCTTCACGCCGGTCGCGACCGGGCAGGGCGTGCCGCTGAAGGTCACCGACGTGGCGCCGCCGGTCTCCGACGACCCCACGGGCCAGGGCCTGTTCTTCCTGCTGGTCGCCGTGAGCATCGGCTCGTACGCGTCGGTCGCGGTGCTCGGCGCGGCGGGCGCGGGCCTGCGGATGCGGGTGCGCGCCGGGCTCGTCGTCGGGGTGTCGTTCGCCGTCAGCCTGATCGGCGCGGCGCTCGCGGGCCCCGTCTTCCACCTGGTGCACCAGGGGCTGTGGGGCGTGTGGGCGATGTCCTGGCTGTACGCGGCGGGGATCCTCTTCATCGGCCTGGGACTGCACACGTTCCTGAAGCGCTGGACCACGCTGGCGATGATGGTCCTCTTCGTGATGCTCAACTTCACCTCATCCGGCGGTCTCTTCCGTCCCGAACTCCAGAACGGCTTCTTCGGCTCCCTGCACGCCTTCTGGAACGGCGCGGGCTTCGTCGAGGGCATCCGCAGCCACCTCTACTTCGGCGGCTACGAACTCGGCGGCCACGTCTGGACGTTGACCGCGTGGCTGGTCGCGGGCCTGGCACTCGTCACCGTCGCGGGCCTGTGGGAGCGCCGGTCCGCACCGGCTTCGCCCGCCGAGGAGGAGACCGAGGAGGAGATGGAGGAGTCAGTGGCGGTGTGAGGGGACCGGGCCCCGAAGGGGCGCGGGGAACCGCGCACCCAGCGGTGTGGGGCAGCGCCCCGAAGGGGGCGCGGGGAACTGCGCGACCAGCCACGACGGCGCCGCACACGCCCAACGCCCCGTCACCAGGCCCTACGCACCCCCACGACAACGCCCCCGGCGAGAAACACCACTCCCGCCGCCGCGGCGAACGCGACATGCTGCCCCGCCAGCACCGAAGAGCCCGCCACCGACGCCGCCCCGGCCAGGACCGCGGGACCGAGTCCGCTGCCGATCTGAAGGGCCGTCGCGGTCACCGCGGAGGCCGCGCCCTGCCGGGCCTGCGGGACACCCCGCAGGCCCAGCACCGTGAGCGCGGGGAACGCCAGGCCCTGCCCGACACCGGTCACCACGAGACCGGCGAACACGGGCCACCAGTAAGGGCTCTGAGCACCCGTCAGGCACCACATCGACACGCCGCCCCCGGTCAGCAGCAGCCCCGCCGTGAGAACCGCCCGCGCGCCGACCCGCTCCAGCAGGCGCCCGGCGAGCAGCGCCGTGACCGTCACCGCCGCGCTCACCGGAAGCACCGCGAGCCCCGACGCGGCAGGGGACATCCCGCGTACGTCCTGGAGATACAGCGGCACGAAGAAGAGCGAGCCGTTCACGCAGAAGTAGAACGCCACCGCCGTGGCCGCCGACGTCCGCACCGCCGCGATCCGCAGCAGCGCCCGGTCGAGCAGCGCGTCGCCGCCGCGCCGCCACCACAGCGCCCCCGCACCGGCCGCCCCGGCCAGCGCGGTGACGGCGAAGAGGCGTCCCGCGCCCCGGTGGGAGAGCAGATCGGCCCCGAGGACGAGCAGTACGACCGTGGCCACCAGGGCCGCGCCGCCGACGGGGTCGACGCGGCGGCCCCTGTCCGGCGCCCCGAGCGGCAGCGCGCGCACCGCGGCGAGCGCGGTGAGCAGGGCGGCCGCGCCCTGCACCGCGAAGACGAGCCGCCAGCCCGCCGCCCCGGTGAGCACTCCGCCGAGCACCAGGCCCGCGCCGTAACTGCCCGCCTGCGCCGAGGCGAAGACCCCGAGGGCGCGCGAGCGCGCGGGCCCCGCCGGGTGGAGGTCGGCGACCAGCGCGGTCGCCGCCGGGATGGTGATCGCGGCGCCCGCGCCTTGCAGGACCCGGCCCGCGGCGACCATCCAGAAGTCGGTCGCGGCCACGGCGGGCAGGGCGCCGAAGGCCAGCGCGAGCAGCCCTGCGGTCAGGACGCGGCGGCGCGGGAAGCGGTCGGCGAGGGCTCCCCCGGCGAGCAGCAGCCCCGCGAAGGCGAGGGCGTAACCGCTGACGGCCCAGGACAGCGTCCGCGGCGGCGCGCCGAACTCCGTGCCGAGGGCGGGCAGCGCGCTGTTCAGTACGGCGACGCTCCCCGCGTCGAGTCCGGCGGCCGCGCTCAGGACGAGCAACGCGAGCGGCGTCGGGCGCGGCGGCGGTGCGATGCGCGCCCGGGGCGTACGAGATGCGGAAGTGCTCATGACCGGCAGCCTCCGCGCGCCCGCGCCGCGCCACCAGACACCGGTGGGGGCGCTCCCCGGCGGGGGTGGCCCCGCGAGGGCCACCCCCGGGGCTGGCCCCGGCCGATCACCGGCACGGACACTGGTCCCATGACGGCACAGCGGACACCGGCCTCCCCACCGACGACCGGCTCCTCCTCCCGGCCGACCGAGTTGGCCGGTTTCCTGCGGACCCGGCGCGCGCGGCTCACCCCCGAGTGCGTCGGGCTGCCGAGGACCCCGGGCCGACGCCTCGCGGGGCTGCGCCGCTCCGAGGTGGCGGCGCTCGCCGGGATCAGTCCGGAGTACTACACGCGGCTCGAACAGGGCAGGCAGCGCCACCCCTCACCGGAGGTGCTCGACGCACTGGCCACCGCCCTGCGCCTGGACGCGGACGGCCGCGGCCATCTGCACCGGATCACGGCCAGGCCCGCGCCCTCGGCACCGCCCGGCCCGCCCGAGGCACCACGAACCGCGCTCGATCTGCTGCGGGCCCTGCCGGTGTGGCCCGCCTACCTGGTCAGTCCGATGCGTTCCGTGCTCGCCTGGAACGACGCGGCGGCCTGGCTCCTGACGGACTTCGGCGCGCTCCCGCCGCACCGCCGCAACCTCGCGTGGTTCGCCCTCTGCGACCCGAGGGCCCGGGAGCTGTACGCGGACTGGGAGGCGGTGGCGCGCGGCAACGTCCACCGCCTCCGCAACGCCCTCGCGGGGCGCGCGGGCGAGGAGCCACTCCTGGCCGAACTGGCCGCGCACGGCGGCCGGTTGTTCACCGACGCCTGGAACGAACACGAGGTGCGGGGCCCGAACACCGGCCACAAGCGGCTGAACCATCCGGAGGCGGGCCCGCTGACCCTCGCGTACACCGGCTATCTGCTGCCGGGACCCCAGCGGCTCGAACTGGTGGTGATGACCGCCCCGGAGGACAGTCCCGAACACGCCGTCCTGCACCGGCACTTCGGCGCCTAGCGCCCCTCCTTGCCCTTGCCCTCGTCCCGCGCGCACGTGTAGTCCTCGCGCGGCAACTCACCCGTCAGGAGGTAGTCGTTGACGGCCTTGTCGGCGCAGGCGTTGGCGCAGCCCGTGTACACCGCGTGCGTGCGCACGGGGACCGTCACCAGCTTGGAGCCGCGCATCGCCTTGTGCATGCCGAGGCCCTGTTCGTAGGTGGTGCGGGTGTCGCCGGTGGCCTGGATCTGGAGCACCGGGCGATCGTTGTCGATCTTGGTGGGCGGTTCGCTCGGCTTCTGCTTCCACCAGCCGCACGGCATCGGCGCGTTGTGGAAGGGACCGAAGACCGGCTGCTTCGCCCTGGCCTTCTCGATGGCCTTGCGGTACCACTCGGCGTCACCCGGCGCGGTGGTGTCCGCGCACAGGATGGCGAGGGTGTTCGCGTAGTCCCTGCCGGTGCCCGTCTGGTCGGGTCCGGTGCGGAACATCGCGCCGAGGAGCCCGGCGAGCCGCTCCGAAGGCTCGACCGCCTTGCCCGCCTCCGCGTCCAGGAACAGCCGCACCGTACGCGCGTACTCGGCGTTGTCGACGTCGTCCGTGCCGAGGAAGTAGAGGACGAACGGCAGCGTCTCCTGGTCGAGCCGGTCGCCGCCGATCTCGATCGGCCGCTGCGCGGACCGCCGCACCAGGCCCTCGACGGTGGCCCGCACGGCGGCGGGCGTCTTGCCCAGGCGGTACGTCGCGTCGCGCGGCGCCGCCCAGCGGGCCACGTCGTCCAGGGCCTTCTCGTTGGCCGGGCCCATGGCCTGGAACATCTTCAGGCCGTAGTCGCGGGGGTTCATGGCGCTGTCCAGGACGATCCTGTCCAGCCGGCCGGGGAACATCTGCGCGTAGACGGCGCCGAGGTACGTGCCGTAGGACTGGCCGAACCAGGACGTCCTGCGCTCACCGAGCGCGCCGCGCACGACGTCCACGTCACGGGCGATGTTGCGGGTCGAGTAGTGCGCGAGCCGGTCGCCGTACTTCGCCTCGCACTTGCGCGCGTCGTCGGCCGACTTCTTCGCCACCCGGTCGAACGAGGCCCGGTCGAAGCCCGCGCCGCGGAACCAGGAGATGCTGTCGAGCCCGCAGTCGAGCGGCGAACTCTCCCCGAGCCCACGGGTGTCCATGCCGATGACGTCGTACGCGGCGGCCACCTCCGGCGTCATCTTGGCGCGCAACTGGACGGGCATCCCGAGGCCGTGGCCGCCGGGTCCTCCCGGGTTGGTCTGGATGATGCCGCGCCGTTCGCTCTTGGCTCCGGTGGCCTTCAGCCGGGAGATGGTGAGCGAGAGGGTGGGGCCCTTGGGCGCGGCGTAGTCGAGCGGGACGATGACCTTCGCGCAGCGCGTGCCGCTCTCGGCGAGGGCGGGGTCCTTGCACGGGCCCCAGTCCAGACGCTGCCGGTAGAAGCGGTCGAGGCCCTTCGTGGCGGCCTCCCGCGTCACGGTGGTCTCCTGCGTCACGGTGGTCTCTCGTGCCGACGCGGGCTTCTCCGCCCCCGCCGAGGAGCTGTCCTGCGCCGCGCATCCGGCCGCGCCGGCGGCCAGGGCGAGGGTCAGGCCGATCGCGCTCAGGGGCCCGGTGGTCGTCTTCATGTGGTTCCTTCGCTTCTCACGCTTCCGCGGCTCTTCTTGTGGGTCGGTTCGTGGGTCGGTCACCGGGCCGCCTCGTGCTCGGGCCGGTACGCGGTCGCGACCTCGTACGGCTGGTGGTGGCCGGGGGCGGGCGGCGCCCCGGCGGCGTGGTGGCGCCCCGTCCGGCCCGACCTGCGCGGCCACCACAGGCCGCGGCCGAGGAGCGCGGCGAGCGCGGGCACCAGGACGAGGGAGAGCACGAGCGAGGAGAGGATGATCCCGAGTCCGGTGGCGAAGCCGAGTTCCTGGGTGACGGGGCTCGCGGCGAGCGCCGCGAAGGAGCCCGCGAGCACGACGCCCGCCGTGGCGACGGCGGGCGCGGTGTGCCGCACCGCCTCGGCCACCGCGTGCCGCGCGGGCCCCGGCTTCGCCATCTCCTCCCTGATCCGGTCGGTGATCAGGATGTTGTAGTCGGTGCCGAGGGCGACGACGAAGAGGAAGAGGACCAGGGGCAGGGTGAACGAGATGCCGGGCCGGTCGAGGGTGTGCTGGAAGAGCAGCGTGCTCGCCCCGAGGGTGGCGACGAAGCCGAGACCGACGGCGAGCATCAGGACGACGGGGGCCAGCACCGAGCGCAGCAGCAGGAAGAGGATCACGGCGATGAGCAGGGCCGCGACGGGGAACACCAGGCGCAGGTCCTTCTCCACCGCCGTGGAGATGTCGGCGAAGACGGCGGCCGTGCCCGTCACGTACGCCTTGGTGCCCTCGGGCGCGGTGCGCGCCGCGGTGTCCCTGATGGGGCCCGAGACCAGGTCACGCGCGTGCTGCGTATCGGACTTGACGCTCAGGAGCAGATCGACGCGAGCGGCCGTGCGGTCCTTGCTGAGCACCGGCTCGCCGACCTTTCCGACGCCCTCCTCCTTGGCGAGCGCCCGGCTCATGCCGGTCAGCGAACTCGCCTTGAGGTCCCTGCCGTCGGTGCTGCTGACGTACACCGTGTGCGGGTCGGAGACGCCCGCGGGCAGGCTCCGGGCGATCTGTTCGGCCGTTCTGACCGCGGCGGTCTCGGGCAGGCCCTGCTGGTCGTAGCTCATCTTCATGCCGACCGCACCGGCGCCGAGCGCGCCGAGCAGCACCAGGCTCCCGAGGGCGTACCGCACGGGGCGGGCGCTCACCGCGTGCCCCAGGCGTGCGCTGATCCCGCCGGTGCGCTCCTTCTTCCAGGCGCGCGCGGGCCAGAACATGGCGCGGCCGAGCAGGGCGAGCAGCGCGGGCATCAGCGTGAGGCTGGCGACGAGCATCACGAGTACGGAGATCGCGATCGCGGGGCCGAGGACCCTGAACTGTCCGAAGCTCGCGAGGCCCAGGGTCGCGAAGGCGGCCACGATCGTCAGCGCGGCCGAGGTGATCGCGCCGCCCACCCGCCGGGTCGTCTCCACCGCGGCCGTCCGCGCGTCCTGCCCCGGGTGGTTCCGCAGCTGCTCCCTGAACCGGAACATCAGGAAGAGGAAGTAGTCGACGCCGATGCCGAGAAGGACGACACCGATCAGCGAGGGAGTGGACGGGTCGAGGTCGATCCCGAAGAGCTTCGCCGCGCCGACCACGGCGCCGGACGCGACACCACCGATCAGCGCCACCGCGATCAGCGGGACGAGCGCGGCGAGAACACTGCGGAAGACGAGGACGTTCAACAGGACGATGAGGCCCATCGTCAGGCTGCTGACGACTTTGCCCGTGGTCTCCTCGGCGTCCAGATTGTCGACCGTGGAGGCGATGCCGCCGGTGAATCCGACGCGCAGGTCCTCGTGGGCGAATTCCCGCTCCGCGATGTCACGGAACTTCTTGTAGACGTCCTGCACTCCGGGGTCCTGGGGATTTCCGTCCAGCGAGACCGTCAGGAGCCGGAAACTCCTGTCGGGCGCCACGGCTCCCGGCGATACCCGAGGGATCTGGGAATGGTCCTTCATCAGCGGTTCGGGCGCGGGCGCCGCGATCCGCTCCCGGCCGAGACCGGCCGCGGTGCCGGTGATCCGCCGCTCGTCGGCCGCGGTGAGCTTCCCGCCGTCGTCCCTGGCCACGAGCACGGTCAGCGCGTTCGGGTCGGGTGCGGCGCCGAACTCGTCCTCGGCGATGCGCAGCGCGACGGCCGAGTCGTACTGCTGGGGAAGGAAGTCGCCCGACTGGGAATCGGTGACGTCGTACATCATCGCCTTGCCCACAAAACTCAGGCCCGCGCCGAGCACGGTCCATATGACGACCATCATCCATCGATGTCGGGTGGAGAATGAGGTCAGTTTGTGGATCATGATTCCCTTTTCCCTGCGGAGTTCCTGAAGCTCCTAACAGGTCATCACGCGGACCCAGTGGAAAACGTCGGCCGCCGGAAGGGGAAGCGACCGGGACCCCGGTCCGGTACCGGGGCGCGGGCAGTACCCGGGTACTGGGTGAAAGCCCCGACCCCGCGCGGATCCGCGGCGCCGTCGGCCGGGATGTAATGGTGCGGAAAGCGCAGCACTCGGCTAGGAGGCGCCCGAATGGGCCGCGACTATTTCCCCCCGGTACCGCCCGAGGGCAGGACACGGCCCTCTCGGGGGGACGTGGTGCTCGCCGTCGCCGCGACGGCGGTGGAGGTGCTCGCGTACCTCTTCCCCGGCCCCGCGGGCCCGACCATCTCCACCGGGCCCGGCGGCGCGGGATCGCGCGTGACCGTGTTCGGTGTCGTCCTGGTCGCCCTCTTCGTGGTGCCGCTGCTGGTGCGGCGCCTGCACCCCGTACCGGTGCTCGGCGCGGTCCTCGCCCTGCAACTGGCCGTCAACCTGGGCGTCGCCGCCGATCCCGGCACCCCCATGACGCACAGCTACGGCGCCGCCACCGCCATCGCCCTGTACACCGCGGCCAGGTACGCGGGCCCGCGCGCCGTGGCCATCGGCGCCGCCGCGTGCGTGCCCGTGCAGTGGGTGCGGGACGCGCAGGGCGCCGAGCCGTTCGCGATGACGGCCACCCTCGACGCGGTGTTCACCGCCGCCATCGTCGCGCTGGGTCTGGGCGTACGGCAGTGGAAACTGCAGCTGGACATCAACCGCAGGCTCCTGGCCGATCACGCGGTCGCCGAGGAACGGCGCCGCATCGCGCGCGAGCTCCACGACATTGTGGCCCACCACATCACCACCATGTACCTGATGTCGGGCGGCGCCAGAGCCACCCTGGACCGCGCCCCCGAGACGGCGCGTGACGCGCTCCTCACTCTGGAGGAGTCGGGCCGCACGGCGCTGCACGAGATGCGCCAACTCCTCGGCGTGCTGCGCAGCACGGACACGCCCGAGGAGACCCCGTCGGAGCCGCAGCCCGGGGTGGACGGCATCGAACGGCTCGTCGCCGACGCGGGCGCCGCGGGCCTGCCCACCGAACTGCACGTCACCGGGCGGCCGCGACCGCTGCCGATGACGGTCGGCCTCACCCTCTACCGCATCGTCCAGGAGGCGCTGACCAACGCCCGCAAGCACGCGGGGCCCGCCCGCGCCACGGTCCGGCTCGCCTATCTGGAGGGCCGGGTCACCGTCGAGGTGACCGATGACGGCGCCGGTGCCGGTTCCGGTACCGGTTCCGCGAGGGCGCCCGGCGGACTCGGTGGCGGGGCGGCCGCGGGCGGTGGATACGGTCTCCTCGGCATGCGGGAACGCATCGCCCTGCACGACGGCACCCTGCGCGTCGGCAGCCGCGCGGAAGGCGGGTTCGAGGTGGCCGCGAGCGTGCCGCTGCCCGTCGGCACCTACGAGGGTGACGCACACGAGAGCGGCAGGCACGAGGCCGACGCGCACGACAGCGCCACGCACGAGAAGGACGGGACCCGATGACCTCCCCCACTCCCCCACCCGCCCCCGCGGAATCTGCCGCCGACGCGGCGCCCGAGCGGATCACCGTGCTCATCGCGGACGACCAGCCCCTGGTGCGCAGGGGCCTCTCGCTCGTCCTGCTCTCCGATCCCGCCATCGAGGTCGTCGGCGAGGTGGGCGACGGCGAGCAGGCCGTCGCCGCCGCCCACGAGCTCCGCCCGGACGTCGTCCTGATGGACATCCGCATGCCGGTGCTCGACGGCGTCAGGGCCACCGAACGGCTCACCGCCGAGCTGCCCCGGTGCCGGGTCCTCGCGCTCAGCACCTTCGACATGGACGAACACGTGGTCGGCGCCCTGCGGGCGGGCGCCGCCGGGTTCCTGCCCAAGGACGTCTCGCCCGAGGAACTGGTGGCCGCGCTGCGCACCGTCCACCGCGGCGAGGCCGTCGTCGCGCCCCGGCTGCTCACCCGGCTGCTCGCCACGTTCGTCACCCCGCCGCCCACCTCGCGCCCACCGGTCTCCGAACTCTCCGGGCTCACCCCGCGCGAGGTCGAGGTGCTCCGCCTGATCGCCACGGGCCTCGACAACGCCGAGATCGCGCGACAGATGGAGATCGGCGTCCAGACCGTGAAGAACCACGCCACGGGCATCTTCACCAAACTGGGCGTCCGCGACCGCGCGCAGGCGGTGATCGCGGCGTACGAGACGGGGCTCGTGCGGGCGGGCCAGGGAAATCGCGCCCCTTGAGGGGCGCGGGGAACTGCGTGACGAGCCACATCCGCCCCGGACCGAAAGGACGACCTCACCAGCCCCGGCCCAGTGCAGCCCAGCGCTACCGCTGATACCGCGCAAGCACCAGATTCCCGTCATCGACGAGCCGTTTGCGCAGCTCGTCGAGGCCGATCGCCCCGCTGTAGTACTCCTGGAACGCGGGCGTCGCCACCTTGTCCTTCCACTCCGGATACCCCCGCACGCTCTGCGCGGGCGCCGGACGCAGATGCTCGGCGAGAGCCGTGCCCACCGCCCAGTCGTCCTTCTCCGTGCGCAGGGCGGGATCCTTCAGGGCCTCCGCGCCAGTCGGCAGCATCCAGTCGCCGCGCGCCAGCTTCACCATGTTGTCCGGCTGGAGGAAGAAGTCGATGAACGCGGCCGCCTCCTTCTTGTGCGGGCTGTCCTCGGAGACGGACAGGGTCTGCGGGCTGACTCCCTGCGCGAGCCCGTCCGCCCCGGCCGGGGCGGGCAGGACCTGCCAGTCGAAGCCCTTGGGCGCCTGCTGGACGATCTGTTGGCGGTAGGAGAAGCCGAGGGGCACCATCGCGTACTTCCCGCCGAAGAAGCCGGGCAGCGTGTCGGACCCGCCCATGCCGAGGGTCGTGCCCGACGCGCTCCCGTCGCCGTTGACCTGGTCGTGGACGGTCCGCGGCATGATCTGGTCGGCCGCGTCGAAGCGGACGTCGACCTTGCCGTCCGCGCCGCGGTGGAACATCTTCCCGCCGGTCGAGAGCGAGAGGTTCAGCGTCGCGGAGACCGGCTCCTTGAGCGGCCAGGCGACGCCGTACTTCCCGTCCTTGCCGTCGCCGAGCTCCTTGGTGACCGACCTGAACTCCGCCCAGCTCCAGGGCTTCTCGGGCGTGGGGATCCGTACGCCCGACTTCTTCAGCCACGTGGCGTTGGCGATCAGGACGCGCGGCTCCTGGAGGAACGGCACCCCGTAGACCTTGCCCCCGAAGGTCGCCGTCTCCCAGCTGCGCTCGGGAATGTCGGACGTGAGCCGCTCGGGCAGGAGGTCGCCGATGTCCGCGAGGTATCCGCCGTACGCGAAGTCGGCGAGGTCGTCGGATGCGTCATGGATGATGTCCGGCGCCTCGCCGCCCTCGAAGGAGGTGAGGAGCTGGTCGTGGACGCTGTCCCAACTGCCCTGCACGTAGTTGACCTTGACGTCGGGGTGGGTGGCGTTCCACTCGTCGACGAGCGCCTTGTTGGCGTCGACGGACTCCTTCTGCCAGGCCAGGGACTGGAACTGGAGGGTGATCTTCCCGTCGTCGTCACCCGAGTCGCCGCTGCACCCGGTGAGCAGCAGCGCGAGGGCGGCGCCCGCGGCGGTCAGGAGCCTGGGCGTCGGGCGCCTGCGGCGAGAGGTGCGCATCAGGCCTTCACCGCCCCCGCCAGCATGCCGCCCGTGATCCGCTTCTGGATGATCGCGAAGATGACCAGCGAGGGGATGGTCGCGAGGAAGGCGGCGGCGGCGAGCGGCCCGAGGTCCGCGACGCCCTCGGTGCCGATGAAGCGGTTGAGGATGACCGGCAAGGTCTGCTTCTCCGGGGTCTTGAGCAGGACGAGCGCGAAGAAGAACTCGTTCCATGCGGTGATGAACGCGAACATCGCCGTGGCGACGATGCCGGGGGCGAGCAGCGGCGCGACGACCGAGACGAACGTCCGCACCTTGCTGGCGCCGTCCACCGCCGCCGCCTCCTCCAGCTCGGCGGGCACGGCGCGCACGTACCCGACGAGCATCCACAGCGCGAAGGGCAGCGACCACACCACGTAGACCATGATCAGACCGAGCAGCGAGTTGATCAGGTGCAGGTTCTTCAGGATCAGGAAGAGCGGGATGATGATCAGGACGAACGGGAACGCCTGACTGATCACCACCCAGCCCGTCGCCGCCTTCGACACGCGGTTGCGGTGCCTGGCCATGACGTACGCCATGGGGGTCGCGATGACGACCGCGATCAGGGACGCGCTGAGCGCCGCGATCAGTGAGTTGCCCGCGGCCCGCAGGAGCGGCTGCTCGTCGAAGGCCTGCCGGAAGTTGTCGAGGGTGGGGTCCTCGGGGATCCAGGTGGGGTGCAGGCTGCCCAGTTCCCGCGCGGGCTTGAAGGCCGTGGAGATCAGCCAGAGGAACGGGAAGGCGAGGAAGACGAGGTAGGCGGCGAGGGCCGCGTACTGCGCGGCGCGCGTCGACTTCTTCGTACGCGTCATGACTCGTCGCCTCCCTTCAGGCGGCCGACGAGGTAGCAGGCGAGGATCACGGAGATCACCGCGACCATCACGCAGCCCATGGCCGCGGCATAGCCGAACTGGCCGTAGCGGAATGCCTCTTCGTAGGCGAAGAGCATCGGAAGGCGGGTGCGGCCGCCGGGGCCGCCCTGGGTCAGGACGTAGACCAGGGCGAAGGAATTGAAGTTCCAGATGAAGTTGAGCGCGGTGATGGCGAGGGCGATCGGCTTGATCGCGGGCCAGGTGACGGTGGTGAAGCGGCGCCAGGCGCCCGCGCCGTCCATCGCGGCGGCCTCGTGCAGCTCCCGCGGGGTGTTCTGGAGCCCGGCGAGCAGCGCCACGGTCGTCTGCGGCATACCGGCCCAGACGCCGACGACGATCACGGCGAAGAGGGCGGTGGCCGTCCCCGTCAGCCAGTCCTTGCCCTCCCCCAGACCCAGGTGGGAGAGCGTCTCGTTGAGCACGCCCGCGTCCGGGTGGTAGACGAGCCGCCACATGATGCCGACCACCACCTCGGGCATCGCCCAGGGGATGATCGCGAGCGCGCGGGCCAGCCAGCGCATCCGCAGCGGCTGGTTGAGCAGCAGGGCGAGGCCGAGCGCCAGGAAGAACTGCGGCACGGTGACGCCGAACGCCCAGAGCAGGCCGATCCTGAACGAGTCCCAGAACAGCGTGTCGTGCAGCAGGTCCTGGAAGTTGAGCGCGCCGACCCACTGGGTGGGCTGGGTGCGGCCCGACTGGGAGTCGGTGAAGGCCAGCGCGATGCCGTAGAGCAGCGGGCCCACGCTCAGGACCAGGATCGGGATCAGCGCGGGCAGCACGAGGAACCACGCGCCGTGGTCCGTGGGTCTCTGCCCCGGCACGCCTCTCGCTGACCGCTTCGTCGCGGTCGCCAATGTCACGGAATCGGCTCCTTCGGGCGGCTCGTGCGGGTCTGGCCGCCCTGGCGGCCCCCGTCATCGTGCTGATGTGATCTTGATACGTCAAGCAGCTGCGCGGCCCGCACACACCTGTTGGCCTGTGCGAATGCGAGACTGTCGGGCGAACGGGACAACTGGCGGGGCAACGGGTGCGGGAGGCGGGCCATGGACGAGGCGCGGGCGCGGGAGGTACTGGACGCGGCGGGGCTCCCCGGCCCGGTGGCCGGGGCGAAGTTGCTCGCCCTCGGCGAGAACGCGGTGTTCGCCCTCGACGACCTGGTCGTCAAGGTCGGCCGTGCGGCGCCCGAACTGCTCGACCGGGCGCGGCGCGAGCTGGCCGTCGCCGACTGGCTGGAGCGGGCGGACGTCCCCGCGGTGCGGGCCGCCGAGTCCTCCCCTCTGCTGGTGGACGGGCATCCGGTGACGCTCTGGCACCGGCTCCCCGAAGCCGCGCGTCCCGCCGAGCCGCGCGATCTCGCCCTGCTCCTGCGCCAGGTGCACGCGCTGGAATCCCCCTCCTTCGCCCTGCCGCGCCGCGAGCTGCTCGGCGGTGTCGAGCGCTGGCTGCGGCTCGCGGGCGACGCGATCGATCCGGGTGACGCGGACTATCTGCGGGAGCGCAGGGACGGATTCGCTGCGGCGGCCGCCGCGTTGACTCCCCGGCTCGCGCCGGGCCCCCTCCACGGCGACGCGCTGCCGCGCAACGTCCTGGTCGGTCCCGAAGGCCCCGCCCTGGTGGACCTGGAGACGTTCTCCTCGGACCTGCGGGAGCACGACCTGGTCGTCATGGCACTCTCCCGTGACCGCTACGGGCTCTCGCCGGAGGCGTATGACGGGTTCGTGTCGGAGTACGGGTGGGATGTGCGGGAGTGGGAGGGCTGTGCGGTACTGCGCGGCGCCCGGGAAACAGCCAGCTGCGCGTGGGTCGCCCAGCACGCCCCCTCGAACCCGAAGGCACTCACCGAGTTCCGGCGCCGAGTGGCCTCTTTGCGAGACGGCGACGTGACGGTGCGTTGGTACCCGTTCTGAACGCCTGACGCACTGCCCCTCCGCGCCGTGGGCTGTGCCCACCCGTGCCGCCCAGCGGCACGATTGCCCACAGCAGTAGCGCCCCGTCAGGGGCGCGGGGAACTGCGCGACAAGCCCCCTGTGGCCCGCAGGCACAGGAACCGACCGGCACCGCGGGGCGCCCTAGCCCTCCGCACGGAAAGGCCACACCCCGTCCACGACCGCGTCGGCGTCCCCCTTCTTGCGGAGGAAGTTCTGGAAGTCCGCCGCCCACTCCGCATACCACGCGACCTGGCGGCGGTGGAGTTCCGCCGGGCCGATGCCCGCGACCTTGGGGTGGCGGTCGGCTATCGCCCCGGCGAGGCGCGCCGCGGCCTGCGCGTCCGCCGATGCGTTGTGGGCGGCTTCGAGCACCACCCCGTACTCCCTGCAGACCGCCTCCAGATTCCGCTTGCCCCTGCGGTAGCGGTCGACGGAGCGGTCGATCGTGTACGGATCGATGACGGGCCCCGGCTCGACGCCGCCGAGCCGGTCGCGCAGGGACGGCAGACCGTACCGCCGGAGCTCCGCGGAGAGCAGGCTCAGGTCGAAGACCGCGTTGTACGCGACGACCGGGACGCCGGACTGCCAGTAGGAGGTGAGGACGTCCGCGAGCGCGTCCGCCACCTCGGCGGCGGGTCGGCCCTCGGCCGCCGCGCGCTCGTTCGTGATGCCGTGCACCGCGACGGCGTCCGCCGGGATCGGGACCCCCGGATCCGCGAGCCACTCGCGGCGGCCCAGCGTCTCGCCGGCCTTGACCTCGATCACCGCGCCCGTGACGATGCGCGCCTCACCCGGATCCGTCCCCGTCGTCTCCAGGTCGAAACCGATCAGCAGCTCCCGGTGCCAGCCCATGGCCGCCCCCTTCTTCGTGGTGCTTTCCCCCAGTGACCACCACGATCCCACGGGCCACTGACAATCCGGGGTCCGCCCTCACGACACCGGGCGCGAGTCCGCCCAGGCCAGCTCGAACTCCTCGCGGTAGGTCGTGAAGAGCCCGCCGTCGCCGGGTTCGCCGGGCTTCACCACCCGGCCGCCGCCGCGCAGCACGAGCACCGGCGCCTCCATCCCGCGGGTCCTGCGCAGATACGACTGGACGACGGCGATGCCGTCCGCGCCGTCGCCGTCGACCAGGTACGCCGTGAACCGCGGCGTCTCGTCGAAGACCTGGATCTCGAAGGCGCCGGGGTCGCGCAGGGCGGCCCGCACCCGGCGCGAATGCAGAATGTTCATCTCGACCGAACGGCTCAACTCCCCCTTCTTCAGCCCCAGTTCACGCTCGCGGCGCTTGACGGCGCTGCTCGCGGGGTTCAGGAAGAGCAGCCGCACCCGGCAGCCGGACTCGGCAAGCCTGACCAGGCGGCGCCCGGAGAAGTTCTGCACGAGGAGGTTGAGGCCGATGCCGATCGCGTCGAGGCGGCGCGCGCCGCCGAAGATGTCCTCGGCGGGGAACTGCCGCAGCAGCCGCACCCGGTCCGAGTGCACGGCCACCACGTCCGCGTAGCGGTCACCGACCAGGTCCTCGACGGCGTCGACGGGCAGGCGCCGCGCGGAGGGCGTGTCGGTGCCCGCGCCGAGTATGTCCAGGAGCTTGGCCGAAGCGCGCTCGGCCTGGGCGAGGACCGTCTCGGACAGGGCACGGTTGCGGGAGACGACGTTCCTGGTGACTTCCAGTTCGTCCAGGGCCAGTTCGACGTCGCGCCGGTCGTCGAAGTACGGCTCGAAGCAGGGCCAGTGCTGCACCATCAGCTCGCGCAGCTGGGGCAGGGTGAGGAAGCTGAGGACGTTGTCGTCGGCCGGGTCGAGCAGATAGCCCTTGCGGCGGCTCACCTCGCGTACGGCGACGGCCCGCTGCACCCACTCCTGGCCCGCCGGGCCCGCCGCGGCCACCACCCAGTCGTCCGCGTGGACGGGTTCGTAGACGGGACGCAGAACAGCGGCCACGACCGCGCGCAGCCGCTGCTCCACCAGGTTCAGCCAGATGTAGGCACGACCGGCCCGCTGGGCGCGGGTACGGACCTCGCGCCAGGCGTCCGTGCCCCAGTCCAGTTCCGGTCCGATCTGGGATCCCGTCTCCATCGGCCGCGCCAAGGACACCGCTCCGGCGGGAACGTCCGCGGAGCCCCCCTCGTGACCCTCGTCACCAGGGGGCAGCTCCCGCCCACCCGAGCTCACCCGCGCACCGCCTTCCGCTCCCCCGAGCACTCCCCCAGTCAACGATCAAGGAAGGGTACTCCGGGAGCGGCGGGCGGTGCAGCCCGATGGGCAGGGTGGTTTCTCAACCGCCCAGCGGGGGCTGGCCGTTCTGGTTCGCCAGATCCTGCGGAGTGAGCGGGCTCATAGCGGTGACATCGCGTGCGGCCAGCGAGAAGCCCTGCCAGTGGACCGGCATCGGCTGCTGGTCCTCGTCACGCGCGATGTGGTGGAAGCCGATGTGGACCCAGGTGACGGGGTGGGTGAGGGTCTGTCCGTTCACCCACTTGTCGACGCTCGTCGGCACGCCGTTGGCGCACCCGGGGTTCTGGCTCGCGTACTGCTCGCACTTCTTGTACTCGGTGAAGTACACGTCGTGCTTGGTGTAGGGCCGCCCCGCGTGCTTGTTGCTGGGGCCCGGCACGATCTCGTACGAGCGCGGGTGGCCGTCCTTGTTCTTGCCCGCCCCGCTGACCACGCGCCACCAGCGCATGTCCTTGCGGTCGCCCGCGAGTTCCTTGGTGACCTTGGTGCGGGTGGTCTTGGTGGTGGGGCTGCCCTGCCCGGTGGGCGGGGTGACCTTGGAGTCGTACTGCTCGACCTTGGCCTTCGGGGAGCCGTCGAGGCCGAAGTTGAGCCGCCAGAAGACGTTGTGCGCGTGGCTCTCGGCCTTGGCCTGGTCGCCCTTGCCGATGGGCCAGCCGCGGTCGTCGCCGCCGTCGTAGTCGTACGGCGAGAGGCTGCCGGTCGCGCCGACCTGGGAGGTGATGGTGCCGTCCGAGGAGAAGCGCCACTCGGTGATGTACTCGTACCAGGAGGCCTTGTTGACGGTGTAGACCAGCAGGTCCTTGCCCTGGCCGGTGTAGACCTTGCCGGTGCCGCCGGTGCTCTGGTCGTCGTTGAGGCGGTACGCGTGCCCACGCGCGCGCGTGGTGGCGCACAGGCCCTTCACGTTGCCCCGCTGCGGGACCTTCACGGTCTTGATGGTGCCGCCGGGACACTCCCCGGGGTTGAGGTTCTGCAGGGCCTGGCCGAAGTCGGTGCCGGTGACGTCGTCGTACTCTGCCTGGCCGTCGTCGTAGGGCACGTGGACCTGCGCCAGGCGGGCGCTGGTCAGGACGGGTATGGGCTTGGGCTCGCCCTTGGGCTGGTAGCTGATCTTGTCGAGGATCAGACCGGACAGCGTGTTGTAGTGCCAGCACATGCGCCAGGTCGTGCCGCCGTCGACGGTCTGCTCGATCTTGTAGGCGTCACTGCAGTCGGCGGCGGCCGCGGGGGCGCTCGGCGGGGCCTGCGGGGCGGCCGACGCGGGCGAGGCCACCGTGGCGGCGCCGCCGATCAGCGCGGCGACCGCGAGGGCCATGGTGGCCTTCTTGCGGGCGCGCGAAAGTCTGTTGACGTGCATTGCGGTGTGAACTCCCTCGTACGAGGAGAAGCAGAAGGGTGGAGTCGTGCGCGGTGGCCGCGATCAGCCGAGGCGTCCCACGGAGCGGCTGCTCAGGTCGACGACGAGGGCCCTGGTGTCGATCCACGGGCCGTTCTTGACCTTGGTGACGACCTGGAGGCAGCGGTGCTTGCCGCACTCGGTGAGGTCGGACGGCACGCTCTTGATGGTCTCCTTGCGGAAGACCATGCCGCTCAGCTGGAGCTGGCCGGGACCGGTCAGCGTCTTGCCGGTGGCGTGCTTGAAGTCCTGCTTCAGGCCCTTGCCGAGGGGATCGGCGATCAGCAGCCTGGCGCCCTCGGCGAGCTCTTCCTGGCTGGGTGGCGGCTGGACGTTGCGCGTGGTGTTCGCGCTCTCCACCTTGCCGGTCTCCACGTTGACCGTCTTGGTGATGACCGCGTCCTGCTTGTAGTCGTAGTAGACGACCTCTGCCCTGCGCGGCGCGGCGGCGCCCGAGTCGGAGGGCTCCGGCTCGCTCAGGTTCGTCGAGAGGAGCTGCGGGCCGCGGTCGCCCTCGACGTCCCTCGCGCTGGAGCGCATCTGCCCCGAGACGGACGCCTTCTCCGCGCGCTCGATCTCGGCGTCGGTCAGCGGATCGCTGCCGATGCCCTTCTCGCCCTCCTTGGGTGCGGCCTGGACGACGCCGTCCTTGGCGATCGCGTCCTGCTTCGCGGCCGCGGCGTTGGTCTGACGGTCCCCCGACCCGTCCGACCCCGGCAGTGTGACGCCGACCAGCACGGCGGTGGCGGCAACCGCGACCGCGGAGCCCGCCACCACCTTCCCCAGGTGGCGTCTGACTAGCTCTCGCACTTACTCCCCTTTTCCCCCACGAGCCCCCACACGGGGCATACCGAGTATGTGGTCAGACCGTTAGACGGGTTCAACTCCTGGGTGGTTGCCCCACTTTCGGGCACACTCTGGCCGAAGTGGCCCCAACCGGAGGGCGCGTTAGTGGAAGAGTCTTCTTCATGCAGGTCTGGCCTGGGCAGGCGTACCCGTTAGGTGCCACATACGACGGAGCCGGTACAAACTTCGCGGTCTTCTCCGAGGCCGCAGAGCGCGTCGAGCTGTGCCTTCTGCACGACGACGGCTCGGAGACAGCCATCGAGCTGCGCGAGTCCGACGCCTTCGTGCGGCACGCGTACCTCCCCGGCATCATGCCGGGACAGCGGTACGGCTTCCGCGTGCACGGCCCCTACGCACCCGAGCAGGGGCACCGCTGCAACTCGGCGAAGCTGCTGCTCGATCCGTACGCGCGCGCCGTCAGCGGGCGCGTCGAGTGGGGCGAGGAGGTGTACGGCTATCACTTCGAGGACCCCGAGGAGCGCAACGACCTGGACTCGGCGCCGCACATGATGACGTCGGTCGTGGTCAATCCGTACTTCGACTGGGGCGACGACCGGCCGCCGCGCACTCCGTACCACCAAACCGTGATCTACGAGGCCCATGTGAAGGGCCTGACGATGCTCCATCCGGACCTGCCTGACGAGCTGCGCGGTTCGTACGCGGCCCTCGGGCATCCGGCGATCATCGAGCACCTCACCGAGCTGGGCGTCACGGCTCTGGAGCTGATGCCGGTCCACCAGTTCGTGAACGACCACCGCCTGGTGGACATGGGCCTCAACAACTACTGGGGCTACAACACCATCGGCTTCTTCGCCCCGCACAACGCGTACGCCTCCTGGGGCGACAGGGGCGAGCAGGTCCTGGAGTTCAAGCAGGCCGTCAAGGCGCTGCACGAGGCGGACATCGAGGTGATCCTCGACGTCGTCTACAACCACACGGCCGAGGGCAACCACCTGGGCCCCACGCTCTCCTTCAAGGGCCTGGACAACGCGTCGTACTACCGCCTCACCGACGACCCGCGCTACTACATGGACACCACGGGGACGGGCAACTCGCTCCTGATGCGGTCGCCGCACGTGCTCCAGATGATCATGGATTCGCTGCGGCACTGGGTCACGGACATGCATGTCGACGGGTTCCGCTTCGACCTCGCGGCCACGCTGGCGCGGCAGTTCCACGAGGTGGACCGGCTCTCGTCCTTCTTCGACCTGGTGCAGCAGGACCCGGTGGTGAGCCAGGTGAAGCTGATCGCCGAGCCCTGGGACGTCGGCGAGGGCGGCTATCAAGTGGGCAACTTCCCCGCGCTGTGGACCGAGTGGAACGGCATGTACCGCGACACGGTCCGCGACCTGTGGCGTGGCGAGCAGCGCACGCTCGCGGAGTTCGCCTCCCGGCTGACCGGCTCGTCCGACCTCTACCAGGACGACGGACGGCGTCCGCTCGCCTCGATCAACTTCACCACCTGCCACGACGGGTTCACGCTGCACGACCTCGTCTCCTACAACGACAAGCACAACGAGGCCAACGGCGAGGACAACCAGGACGGTGAGAGCCACAACCGGTCCTGGAACTGCGGCGCCGAGGGCGAGACGGACGATCCCGGGGTGCTCGCGCTGCGGGCGCGGCAGATGCGGAACTTCATCGCCACGCTGATGCTCTCCCAGGGCGTGCCGATGCTCAGCCACGGCGACGAGTTCGCGCGCACCCAGGGCGGCAACAACAACGCCTACTGCCAGGACAACGAGGTGGCGTGGGTGCGCTGGCCGGAGGGCGAGAGCTCGATGCTCGCCTTCACGCGCGCGATGGCCATGCTCCGGCGGGACCATCCGGTCTTCCGCAGGCGCCGGTTCTTCCACGGCAGGCCCGTACAGGGCACCCACGACGAGCTCTCGGACATCGCCTGGTTCACGCCGGAGGGCGACGAGATGACGGAGGACGACTGGGGCGCCTCGCAGGCACGGGCGCTGAGCGTCTTCCTGAACGGCAACGCGATCTCGGAGCCGGGGCCGCGCAACGAGCGGATCACCGACGATTCGTTCCTGCTGATGTTCAACGCGTCACCGGAGCCCCTGGAGTTCGTGGTGCCGGTCAACCACGGCCGTCAGTGGCAGGTCGTGGTGGACACGGCGCGGGAGGACGGGGTGCCGCCCGACACGGGCCGGAAGGTGCGGGCGGGCGACCGGATCACGCTGGCCGACCGGTGCCTCACGGTGCTCCAGCGTCCGGCGTGAGGGCCGCGGCCCCGAGCGGTTCCGCGGGCGTCTCCTGGGGTGGCCCAGGAGACGCCTCGTGGCGTGCGACCAGGGCGATGCCGAAGGCGACGGCCGCGGCCGCGCTCCCCAAGGCGAACGCCGCCCCCGCGCCGTGGGATTCCGCGATCCTGCCCGCCACCGCGAGGGTGACCGCCTGACCGCCGACGAAGGCGCTCGCCGCGAACGTCATGCCCTCGGCGAGGCGCTGCGGGGGCACGGCACGCTCGGTGAGCGCGAAGCCGGTGATGAGGTTCGGGGCATAGATCGCGCCGAAGAAGGTGACCACTACGTAGAGGCCCATCAGGCTGTCCGTCCACACCAGGGGCAGCGAGAGGAGCGCGGCGGCCGCCGTCGCCACGCGCCAGCGCGCGAGCAGCCCGAAGCGCTCGGGCAGCGCCGCCATCGAGAGACCCACGACGGCGCTCATGACCCCCATCGCGGCGTAGACGAGCCCGGCCTGCCCCGGCTGCCCCAACTCCTGGGTGAGCGCGGTGATCCCCGCCCCGCAGGCGCCGAGCAGCACGCCGAGGAAGACCAGACCGATCCGTACGACGTACACCGAGCGCGGCAGGCGCGGGCGCGGCCCCCGCGCGCGTGCCGGTCCCCCGGCGGCGGTCCTCGCGGTACGCCCCGTGGGGTGCAGCGCGAACGCCGTCCCGCAGAGGGCGACCAGAAGCGCGGCCGCCCCGAAGGCGTACGCCGGGTGGCCCGCCACCGACGCGAGGCCCACCAGGGCGGGGCCGAGCACGAAGGACAGCTCGTCCATCGTGCTCTCCAGGGACAGCACGGTGCCCGCGATCCTGTCGTCGCCGCCCTTGGCGCGGACCAGGGGCACGACGCGGGCCCTGGCGAGGGGGCCGATCCCCGGGATCGTCGCGCCCGCGAGGACACCCAGGGCCACGAGCGCCGGAGTCGGCAGGTCCGCCAGGGCGCCCAGGGTGTACGCCGCGATGGCCACGGCGTTGCCGAGCGAGCAGACGAGGACGACGCGGCGCTGCCCGTGCCGGTCCGCGAGGCGTCCGACGAACGGGCCCGCGCCCACCTGGCCGAGGGCGAGCGCACAGGCGACGATGCCGCCGGTGGCCAGCGATCCGCTGGTCTCGGTCACCAGGAGCACGCTGCCGAACTGGATCATGGCCACGGGGAGCCTGCCGAGGAACGACACCACCGGGAGCAGCGCCCCGGTCATCCCGATCACCTTGCGATACGCGTCCAGCGTGCTCCGAGCCATCGTCCGACGCTAACGACGCCGTAGGACAGACACGCATGGGCCGATGGCACGAAAGCCGTCCAGGCGGGTACGTACGTTCGCATGACGCCTGAGCGCCCACGGCCCGCGGTGCCGCCCGCACCGACCGCCACGTACCGGCTCCAGATGCAGCCCGACTTCCCCTTCGCCGCCGCCGAGGCGGCCGTCCCCTACCTGGCCTCGCTCGGGGTCTCGCACCTGCACCTGTCGCCGGTGCTGGAAGCGGTCCCGGGCTCCACGCACGGCTACGACGTGACCGACCACGCGTGCGTACGGGGCGAACTCGGCGGCGAGGCGGGCCTCCGGGCCCTCTCGCGCACCGCGCGGGGCGCCGGGCTCGGCCTCGTCGTGGACATCGTGCCCAACCACATGGCGGCCGTGCCGCGCCACAACCACGCCCTGTGGGAGGTGCTGCGCGAGGGCCCCGCCTCGCCCTACGCGCGCTGGTTCGACATCGACTGGGAGGCGCACGCAGGGCGCGTCCTGCTGCCCTTCCTCGGCGGCAGGATCGGCGACGAGCTCCCCCGGCTGCGGGTCGACGGGCGGATCCTGCGCTACCACGAGCACGCGTTCCCGATCCGCGAGGGCACCGAGGAGCTGCCGCTGCCCGCGCTCCTGGACGCGCAGTGGTACCGGCTCGCCTGGTGGCGACTGGCCCGTACCGAGCTCAACTACCGGCGCTTCTTCACCATTTCGGACCTCATAGGGGTGCGCGTCGAGGACCCCGAGGTGTTCGACGCGACCCATGCGACGGTGCTGCGGCTGCTGCGCGAAGGAGTCGTCGACGGACTGCGGATCGACCATCCCGACGGGCTCGCGGACCCCGGGGCGTACCTCCAGCGGCTGCACGAGGCCACCGAGGGGCGCTGGACGGTCGTCGAGAAGATCCTCGCCGACGGCGAACGGCTGCCCGCCGCCTGGCCGGTGGCGGGCACCACCGGCTACGACGCGCTGCGCCACGTCGACGGCGTCTTCACCGACCCGGCGGGCGCCGGTGAACTCCTGGGCCAGTACCGGCGCTTCGCCGCGCCGCCCGCCGACCGGGGCGGCGACTGGGGGCCGACGGTGCGCCGCGCCGCGTACAAGGTCGTCACGCACGAGCTGGCCGCCGAGGTGGACCGCCTCACGCGCGTGGCCGCGGCGATCTGCGCCGCGGACCCCGCCCTGGGCGACCACGCGCCGTGGGCGCTGCGCACCGCCCTCAGGGAGCTGCTCGTGCGGCTGCCCGTCTACCGGCCGTACGCCCGTGGGGGCGCGGACCCCGAGACGGTCCTCACCCCCGGGGCCGCCGATGAGGCCAGGACGGCCTTCAGTGTGCCCGAGGAGGCCGCGGCGGTCGATGTCGTGAGGGACTTGGCACTGGGGCGTGCCGGGGCCCTGGAGGGGCCTTCGGCGGCCGCGGTGGAGGAGTTCCGCGCGCGGTTCGCGCAGACGGCGTCCGCGCTGCGCGCCAAGGCGGTCGAGGACACGGCGTTCTACCGGCACGCCCCGCTGCTCTCGGCCGCGGAGGTGGGCGGCGCGCCGGAGCGGCCCGCGGTCTCCGTGGAGACCTTCCACGCGTACTGCGCGCGCGTGCAGCGCGACTGGCCCTACTCGAGCACGGTCCTCTCGACGCACGACACCAAGCGCAGCGCGGACGTGCGCGCGGGCATCGCCGTCCTCACGCAGTGCCCGCGGCGGTGGGCCGACCTGCTCGTCGAGCTGACCGAGCAGACCACGCGCGCGGGCGGGGCCTGCGCGCCCGATCCCCAACTGGCCTGGGCGGCCTGGCAGACCGCGGTCGGCTTCGGCTTCCCGTACGACTCGCGGCTGCAGAACGCGCTCCTCAAGCACGTGCGCGAGGCGGGCCTGCACACCAGTTGGACGGAGCCCGACGAGGCGTACGAGAAGGCGGTGACCGCGTTCGCCGACGCGGGTCCTTGCGGGCCCCCGCTGTACGCCGTCGCCTCCTTCGTGCGCGAACTGGCCCCCCACGTGCGGGCGATCGTCCTCGGCGCCGCGCTGACGCATCTGACGATGCCCGGGGTGCCCGACCTCTACCAGGGCACCGAGGGCGAGTACCGCGCCCTCGTCGACCCGGACAACCGCGGGCCCGCGCGGTTCCAGCCGCACGTCCTGGAGCGGCTCGACACCCAGCGGGAACGCTGGGACCTCTCGGAGGAGAAGCTCGCGCTCACCGCGGCGGCGCTGCGCCTGCGCGCGCGGCGGCACGAGCTGTTCGGGGGCGCGGCGACGTACGAGCCGCTGACCGCCGAGGGGCCCGGCGCGGCGCACTGTGTGGCGTACGCGCGCTCCGGAGAGGTCGTGGTGGCGGTGACGCGGCTTTCCCTGCGCCTGGAGGAGGCCGGGGGCTGGCGGGAGACGGAGCTGGCGCTGCCCGCGGGACGGTGGGCGGATGTGCTCGCTCCGGAGCGGGAGTTCGACGGGCACACGCGCGTGGCGGCGCTCTTCGCCGAGTCCCCCGTCGTGCTCCTCACCCGCCTCGCCGAGGAGTAGCGAGACCACCCGGGCGGTCGCTCACCCGTGGCGTACGAGGAGGGTGCGCGGCCCGCGCGTCAGGAGCCCCTCGGGCGCCGGTCGGAAGCCCGGCGCCCAGCGCAGGCCAGGCAGCGCGTCGAGCAGGGCCCGCAGGCCGTGCTCGGCGGTGAGCGCCGCGAGTTCGGCGCCCGGGCAGGCGTGGCGGCCCGCGCCGAACGCTACGCGGCCGGGATCCGCGCGGAAGATGTCGTACCGGTCCGGGTCGGCGAACCGCGCGGGGTCGCGGCCCGCCGAGCCGACCAGGCAGGCCACGACCGCCCCCGCGGGCAGCGGGACGCCCGCCACGGTGACAGGGCGGGCCGCGCGGCGCAGCACCACGTGGGCGGCCGGGTCGCGGCGCAGCGACTCCGCCCACGCCCCGGGTATCAGCTCGGGGCGCTCCCTGATGAGGGCCAACTGCCCCGGATGGTCGAGGAGATTGGCGAGGAACGAGCCGAGCGCGAGCGCCGCGGCCTCGCCCCCGCCGCCGAGCAGGGTCCCCGCGACGCCCATCACGGTCTCGTCGGACAGCGGGCGTCCGTCGATCTCGGCCGTGCACAGGACGGAGAGCAGGTCGTGGCCCGGGTGGGCCCTGCGGCGCGCCAGATGGGGCCGCAGACAGGCTTCGAGGTCCCGGTGGTGCGCGCCGCCGAGGTGGGCGAGCCCGCCGCGGCACAACTCCTGGACGCGGGCGGCGTCTTCGTAGGGCAGGCCGAGCGCGGCGACGGCCGCGGCGGTCGGCAGCCACTGACAGAACTCGGCGACGAGGTCGGCCTCCTGGCGTGCGGCGATGCGGCGGGCCAGGACGTAGGCGGTACGCGAGACGCCCGCGGCGAGCGCGGCCAGGGCGCGGCCGCGCAGCGCGGACGAGACGAGCGCGCGGTGCGCGAGGTGCGTGGGCCCCTCCATGTGCGCGAGGCCGCGCCCCGGCGGCGGCGCGACGAGCCGCGGCCTCGCGAGCGCGGCACACACATCCCGGTACCGACTGACCAGCCACGCGCCGGTCCCCTCGTCGCGCACGAGGGGACGCCGCTCCCGGAGCACCCGGTACAGCGGATACGGGTCGCGCGCCACGTCGGGCGACGTGGTCACCGGGACGGTGAGGGTGGGTATCTCCACGTCGGCCGAAGAGGCGGCGTGCGGGCCCGGCGCGGGTGCCTCCGCCGGGGGACGGGCCAAGGCACTACTCCCACCGTCCGCCGCCGACCCAGGCAACCCAGCCAGCCCAGGCAACCCCGCAGTGAAGCAGTCCAAGGCGTCGCGGCCGTCCACAGCCGAGGGGGCCTCAACGGTCCCGCGCTCCGGGAACGGGACGTGGGGCGGAACGTGAGGCGGGACGTGGGGCGGGAAGCAGCGCACCGCGGGGCTCCCACCTGTGCGTCGGTGCGGCGTGGCGCCGCGGAGGTGTGTCCAAGGACATCACCGGGGAGCGCGCGGCGCAGGCTCCGTACGCCCGTACGAGTGACGGGCGCCCGGCGCGCGGCGGGGCCGCAGGCGACCTTGACACCGCACGCGGGGCGTGGCGTACTGCGGATTGCGTCAGTGGCGGACCAGACGGGGGTGAGTCAACTGGCGGTGCAGCGCTACCCCACTGTTCCCGAACTCACCTCTTCCGCACAGCAGTTGGTCGCCCACCGCCCCGACCTGGGCACCCTGCGGCAGATCGGCGCGTCACGCGCGGGCAGGCCGCTGCATCTGCTCTCCGTGGGGCGCTCCGCCCGCGCCGTCCTCGTCGTCGCGGGGGCACACGCCAACGAACCGACCGGCGGCTCCACCCTCCTGCACCTCGCCGAGTGGACCCTGCGCGACCGACGGCTGCGCGCCGACACCTCCTGGCACTTCCTGCTCTGCGCGGACCCGGACGGCGCGCACCTGCACCGCACGCCCGCCCCGCGCACGCTCCTGGACTACCACCGGAACTTCTTCCGCCCGGCGGGTCCCGAGCAGCCCGAGTGGTCGCCCTCCGTACTGCCGCCGGACCTGCTGCCTCCCGAGACCCGCGCCCTGACCTCGGTCATCGACGAACTGCGGCCGTACTTGCAGGTGTCCCTGCACGGCACCGATCTGGGCGGCAGCTGGGTGCAGTTGACGAAGGACATCCCTGGGCTCGCCGAGCCGTTCGCCAAGTCGGCGGCCGAGCTGCACATCCCGGTCGAGGCGGGGGCGTCGGACGCGGCGGGCTGGCCGGCCTCCGGACCCGGCGTGCACATCCTGCCCGGACCCGGCGTTGACGCCGCCTACCCGAGCCTGCCGGAGGACGCCAGGCTCACCACCTGGCACCACGCCCACCGGTACGGCGGCCGCACCGCGATCGTCGAGGTGCCGATGTGGGCGAGCGACCTGGTCGACGACGCCGCGACGCACCCGTCCCCGGTGCGGGCGATGCGGATCCTGGCGCGGCGGCTGCGGCGGGACGCGGGCCTGGTCGAGGAGATCCTCGTCGAGGCGCTGCCGCGGCTCCCCGAGGGCGCCGAGGGACCGCTGCTGAGGGCCGCGCGCTGGGCCCTCGCCCTGGTTCCCGGGCTCGCCGACGACTGGGGACGGCTGCCGCCCGCGGGCACGAGCAGGGCGTACATCGGGAGCGTCGACGCCTTCGGCCGCCGGCTGCCGCTGCGCGCGGCCGCGATGCTGCTACGGGTCCTGGAGGACGCGGGGGACCGCGCGGCGCCCCGTCTCGAACAGCTCGTGACGCTCTGGAGCAACGCCTTCGCCGAGCGGTTCAGGGCCCGCTGGGTGCCGATGGAGGACCAGGTGGAGCACCAGTCGAGGACCACGCTCGCCGCCGCCCGCCACGCGCGCGTACCGGGCGACTGATCCTTCGCACCGGGTGATCCTTCGCACCGGGTCAGGTGACGGAGAGGCGGAAGGCCATCCGCCCGAAGCTCACCAGGTCGCCGTCCTGGACGACGGCCGCGCCGGTCACCCTGCGGCCGTTCACCGACGTGCCGTTGGTCGAGCCGAGGTCGCGCAGCACCCACATGCCGCCCTGCCTGCGCAGCTCGGCGTGGACGCGGGAGACGGTGTCGTGGCTGAGCCGCAGCCCGTTGGCCGGGTCGCGCCCGATGCGCAGCGGGTACGGGCTCTCCGGAGACGGCAGCATCAGCTTCGGCAGGCGCTCGGCCTGCCACGCCCTGCGCAGCTTCATCGTGAAACCGGAGACCGCCTCGACGCCGCCGAGCACCGCCCGCTGCCAGCGGCTCTCGGTGCGCAGATCGGCGGTGAGCACGGCCAGTTCGTCCGGCTTGCTGGCGGAGAGCACCAGCTCCATGCGCCGCAGGAACGTGTCGTGGGAGAGCCTGCCGAGCGCGGCGCCCTCCTTGAGTGCGTCCAGCGCCCGGTCGCGCTCGGCGTCCGTCACGCGCGCGGGGTATGTGGAGAACTCGAAGGAGGATGTCACCAGGCGATTGTCCGCCAAGCCCGGCCCGGGTGTCCAGATTGCGCGGAGGCCACGGCCGATCGTCGGCTTCTCCCGACAGGCCCACCGCTCCTGACGCACCATGGGACGCACGAGGTGACGGACGGCAGACGAGGGGAACCGTCGGTGAGGTTCGAGGTGTGGGCACCGCAGGCCGCGCAGGTCGCACTGGAGTGCGCGGGCGACACGCACGCGTTGGCGCGTGACGAGGAGCGCGCGGGGTGGTGGACGGTGGACGCGGAGGCCCGGGACGGCACGCGCTACGGCTTCTCGCTGGACGGCGGCCCCGTCCTGCCCGACCCGCGCTCGCGGCGCCAGCCGGACGGGCCCGACGGACTCAGCGCCGTCGTCGAGCACACCCGCCACGCGTGGCGCACGCCCTGGGCGGGGCGCGGCATCCGCGACGCGGTCCTGTACGAGCTGCACGTGGGGACGTACACGCGCGAGGGCACGCTCGACGCGGCGGCCGCCCGGCTCGGGCATCTCGCCGAGCTCGGTGTGACGCACGTGGAGTTGATGCCGCTGTGCCCCTTCCCCGGCCGCCACGGCTGGGGTTACGAAGGGGTGTCGCTGTGGGCGGTCCACGAGCCTTACGGCGGCCCCGAGGCGCTGAAACGATTTGTCGACGCGGCGCACGCGCTGGGGCTCGGCGTCGTCCTCGACGTCGTGCACAACCACCTCGGCCCGTCCGGCAACTACCTGCCCGCGTTCGGCCCGTACTTCACGGAGACCCACCAGACGCCCTGGGGCGCGGCGGTCAATCTGGACGCGCCCGGCTCGGACGAGGTGCGCGCGTACCTGATCGGCAGCGCGCTCGCCTGGCTGCGGGACTACCGGATCGACGGCCTGCGGCTGGACGCGGTGCACGCGCTGCGCGACACGCGCGCGTGCCACTTCCTGGAGGAACTCTCCGCCGCCGTCGACTCCTTGGCCGCCGAGCTCGGCAGGCCGCTGTCCCTGATCGGCGAGTCCGACCTGGCCGATCCACGGGTCGTCACGCCGCGCGCGACCGGCGGCCTCGGCCTGCACGCGCAGTGGAACGACGACTTCCACCACGCCCTGCACACCGCGCTCACCGGCGAATCGCAGGGCTACTACGAGGACTTCGCGCGGGCCCCGCTCGCCGCGCTCGGCAAGACGCTGACGCGCGCCTTCTTCCACGACGGGACGTACTCGACCTTCCGCGGCCGCGCCCACGGCCGCCCCGTGGACCGCGCGCGGACCCCCGCGTACCGCTTCCTCGGCTACGCGCAGACGCACGACCAGATAGGCAACCGCGCGCAGGGCGACAGGCTCGCCGCCGCCCTCTCCCCCGGCCTGCTCGCCTGCGCGGCCGCGCTGACGCTCACGGGGCCGTTCACGCCGATGCTGTTCATGGGCGAGGAGTGGGGCGCCACGACGCCCTGGCAGTTCTTCACCGACCACACCGACCCCGAGCTCGCCGAAGCCGTACGCCGGGGCAGGCGGCGGGAGTTCGCGGCGCACGGCTGGGCCGAGGAGGACATCCCCGATCCGCAGGACCACGGCACGCGGGACCGGTCCTGCCTCGACTGGGACGAGCCGGCCGAAGGACACCACGCGCGCCTGCTCGCCTGGCACCGCGAACTGATCGCGCTGCGCCGCGCCAGGGGCGATCTGACCGACCCCGATCTGGCGTCGGTACGGGTCGCCCACGACGAGAGCGCCCGCTGGTTCGCGTTCCGGCGCGGGGACCTGCGGATCGCCGTGAACCTCGGCAAGGAAGAGGTCGCCGTACCGCTGGACGGCCGCCACGCGCGCGTGCTCGCCGCCTGGGAGACGGTCGAGGCTCCCGGCGCGGACGGGGTGGTGCGGCTGCCCGCCGAATCGTGCGTGATCCTGGGCACCGCGTAGGTAGGCCACCGCGGAGGAGACGACGTACCCGACAAGGAGAGGGCGCACCATGCAGCAGCGATTCCTGGGCCGTACGGGACTGCGCGTCAGTGAGCTGTGCTTCGGCGCGATGATGTTCGGCAGCGGTGCCGACGAGGCGACGTCGCACCGCATGCTGGACACGTTCACGGAAGCGGGCGGCACGTTCATCGACACGGCCGACATGTACGGGCGCGGGGTGTCGGAGGAAATCCTCGGCCGCTGGCTCAAGGGGCGGCGCAGGGACGACCTCGTCATCGCCACCAAGGTGTTCGCCACCATGAGCGACGCCCCCAACGCGGGCGGCCTGAGCCGCAAGCACATCGTGTCGGCGGTGGAGGCGAGCCTGCGGCGCCTCGGCACCGACTACATCGACCTCTACCAGACGCACGTGTGGGACGCGACGACGCCGATCGAGGAGACCCTGTCCACGCTGGACACCCTCGTGAAGGCGGGCAAGGTGCGCTACGTGGGGGCGAGCAACCTCTCCGGGGCGCAGTTGCAGAAGGCCCTCGACGTGGCGCGGGCCCGCGACTGGGAGCCGTACTCCTGTCTGCAGCCGCTGTACAACCTCCTCGCGCGCGAGGTCGAGTGGGAGCTGCTGCCGCTGAGCGCGGCCGACGGCGTCGGCGTCATTCCGTACAGCCCGCTCCAGGGCGGCTGGCTCTCGGGCAAGTTCCGGCGCGGCATGGCCAGTCCGCCCGAGGGGGCGCGGGGTTCGGGCGCCTGGGAGCGGCGGGACACCGAGGAGACCTGGCAGGTGGTCGACGCCCTCGTGGAGATCGCCGACGCCACCGGGCACACCCCCGCGCAGGTGGCGCTGCGCTGGCTGCTCCAGCGGCCGGGGGTGACCGCGCCCATCGTCGGGGCGCGGTCCGTCGAGCAGTTGAGCGACAACCTCGGCGCCGCCGGCTGGGAGTTGACGGCCGATCAGGACGAGCGGCTGACGTCGGTGAGCGCGCGACCGCTGCCCTATCCGTACGACGTCCTGGCGTCCTACCCGGGCCGCGAACCGCGCACGGGGCCGCGCACGGACTTCAGCTGACGAGCGGCCTCAGCTGACGATCGCCATCTCGCGGGCGGTGCCGTTCAGGCGCCGCCCGCCGTCCTCCGTGACGGTCACGATGTCCTCGATGCGCACGCCGAAGCGGCCGGGCAGATAGATGCCGGGCTCTACGGAGAAGCACATTCCCGGCACGAGCGGCTGTTCCTCGCCCTCGATCATGTAGGGCGGTTCGTGGGTGGTGACGCCGATGCCGTGTCCGGTGCGGTGGATGAAGCGCTCGCCGTAGCCGAACTCGGTGATCACTGCGCGGGCGGCGCGGTCGACGTCCTGGCAGGCCGCGCCGGGCCTGACCGCCGCGCAGCCCGCCGCCTGCGCCTCGCGCACCACGTCGTGCACGCGCTGCTCCTCGGCGGTCGGCTCGCCGACGTGGACCGTGCGCGAGGTGTCCGAGCCGTAGCCGTGCAGCAGGCCGCCGAAGTCGAGGACGACCATGTCGCCGTGCTCGATGACGCGCTCGCCCGCCTCGTGGTGGGGGTTGGCGCCGTTGGGACCCGAGCCGACCACGGTGAAGTCGACCTGGGAGTGCCCGAACCGCCGCAGCAGCTCGGCGAGGTCGGCGGCGACGTCCGTCTCCCTGCGGCCCGCGAAGGGCACCTTCTGGATCTCCTCGTACGTCGCGTCGGCCGCGGCACCGGCCGCCGCGAGCCGCTCCAGCTCGGCGGCGTCCTTGACGGCGCGGAGCATCGGCAGCGCTTCCGTGAGGGAGACGTACGAGGTGCCCGGCAGCGCCTTCTGGAAGCCGAGCAGGTGCATCGCCCAGGCGTTGTCGCTCACCGCGAAGCGGCCGTCCACGTCCAGGAGCGGGGCGGTGACGGCGTACGGGTCCTTGCCGTCGGTCCAGTCGCGCAGCGTGAGCGCGGCGGCGCCCACGGCCCGCTCGGCGTCCGGGGCCTCCAGGGTCGGCACCACGAGGACGGGGTCCTGGCCCGCGGCGAGCACGAGCGTGGTGAGGCGCTCGGTGGCGGCGGTGGGGCGGTAGCCGGTGAGCCACGTCAGGTCGGGCCCCGGGGCGACGAGGACGCCCGCGAGACCGGCGTCGGCCGCCGCGGCGGCGGCCCGCTCCATGCGGGCCCGGTAGTCGGCAGCGGTGAAGGGCACGGGCTCGTCGGCGGTGCGGGGCGCGGGCGCGCTGCTCATGAGACCTCCAGGTGTCTACGCCAGCATCCTGCCCGCCCCGGCCCCCACCCGCGAACCCGGCCCCCTCTCTCCCCCCGCCTGCCCGACTCAGGTCACGACGCCCGGCCGCACCGAGAGCACCTGTCGCCCACCGCCCTCGTGGCGGACCGTCAGCGTCACCTCCTTGCCCGGACGCGTCCCGGCGACCGCCGACGCGAGGGACGCCGCCGAGCGGACCCGGGTCCCGCCGAACGCGAGCAGCGTGTCGCCGCGCACGAGTCCCGCGGTGTACCCGGGCCCCGGGACGTGCACGCCGACGAGCAGGGCGCCGGGGCCGCCGGGAGCATCGACGGCCTCGACGCCGAGGGTGGCGGGCCGTACGGGCCTCGCAGGGGCGGCGGTGTGGTGCGGCGCCCCGCCGGGTGCGCGGGACGCGGAAGACCGCTGCTCGGGAGCGTGCCCCGCCTTCGCGCCCGCGCCCGGCGGCGCCGCCCGCTGCATCTCGGCGAGCTTGCTCATGCCGATGACGGTGGCGCCCACCGTCCCGATGCCGATGCCCGAGAGCACCAGGACCGCGGCGAGCAGCAGGCCCGACAGGAGAGTCGTCAGGCGCCTGCCGCGCCGCCTCAGGGCGTGCGGCCGCCGGCCCCCGCCGAACCTCTTGCCGGATTTGTTGCCGGACCTCTTGCCGAAGCCCCTTCCTGAACTACTGCCCGGAGCCCTCCCGGGGCCGCAGGGCTCCTGCCCCGGCATCGGCTTGGGACGCAACGCGGTGTCATCCATGGCTCGCCTCCGGCCACAGCCCTACCCGGCGCGTCCCGGCACCGACGCCTCACGAACGGGTGACGTCCAGCTGTACGGGCCTACCCGGAATGCCCGTCGTGCCCGCCGTGCCCCGCGCCGTGGTCGAACTTCAGTGCCTCCTTCGGCATCACGACGAACGGCCGCATCATGCCCATGTCCTCGTGCTCCAGGAGATGGCAGTGGTACATGAAACGGCCGTACGCGCCGTCGAACTTGCCCATCACGCGCAGCTGCTGGCCACCGGGCACCAGGAACACGTCCTTCCAGCCGCGCTCGTTGGGCGCCAGCGGGATCTGCCGGTCCGGGTCGAAGGTGATCGGCGTGCGGGTGCCGCCGACGGTGACGTCGAAGCCCGAGACGTCGTACGCGTCCCTGCCCAGGAGCTGGAAGTCCGCCAGGTGGATGTGCATCGGGTGGGTCACCGGCGGGTTCACCGCGAGGTTCAGGAAGCTCCACTGCTCGTGGCTGCCCTCGGCGATGGTGAAGCCGAGGCCGTCGTTGAACGTGCGGGCGGTCCTTCGGTACGTCTTGACCTTGCCGTCGGCGCCGCGCACCTGGATGATCCCCTCGGCCGGGAACCGGAGGTCGCCCGGCTCCGCGATCTCGGTCATCTCCCAGATCTCCGGGTGGCCGCCGCCGCCCTTCGTGGCGGGCGGGGTGAGCACGATCAGGCGGTGGCCGTGCTCGATGTCGTGCGAGAGCGGGCGGAACGAGCCCGAGAGGACCTCCGGCAGTTCGAACGTGTCCGGCTCCGCGCACTCGCCCACGCGGAACTCCATGACCTGCGGATAGCGCACGTCGTTCGGCACGTCCGGCACACCGGGAGCCTGGGCACGGCCCTTGTTGACCAGGCGGAGGCGGCGGCCCGCGAGCTCCCTGAAGTCGACGAGCAGGTCCATCCGCTCGGCGGGCGCGACGGTGAGCGTCGGCAGCGCGGCGTCGAAGTCCACCGGCACGGGGCGCGGCAGGAGCCCGCCGTCGCTGCCGATCTGGTGCAGGACGCCGGTCACCGGGTTGCCGTCCTCGTCGATGAGGACCAGGTCGTACACGCGCGCGTTCGACGCGTTGACCAGGCGGAAGCGGTACCAGGCCGCGTCCACGTCCGCGTACGGCCAGATGCGGCCGTTGACCGTGCTGTAGGGGCCGGTGAAGGGCAGCGAGACCGGCTTGCCCGTCTCGGCGTTCTTCGGGTCGACGATGACCGTCTTGTGCAGCAGGCGACCGTTCAGCCGACCGTCGGCGTCCGTGTCCAGGTTCCTGTCGGCGAGCAGGAGGGGGATCTCCCGGTCGCCGCACGGCAGTTGGAGCGCGTCCTCCTCGTCGTCCCGGACGAGGTAGGTGCCGTACAGGCCCGCCTGGACGTTCCACCGGGTGATGTTCATGGCGTGGTCGTGGTACCACCACTGGACCGCCTGGTGGTCGTTCGGGTACTCGGAGAGCTGTGCGTCGCCGTACCCCACGGCGTTGTCCGCCCAACCGTCGTTGCCGCCGCCCGTCTGCGCGCCGTGCAGATGGGTCACGGCCCAGGCGGGCAGTGCCGCCACGTCCTTGTTCGGCTCGACGCCCGCGCGGCCGGGCAGCGTGCCCGGCGAGGGGTCCTTCCGCGGGTCGCCGCGCGGCACCTCGACGGCGGTGACGGGAAACGCGGAGTCCTTGGGGACGCGGTTGGTCCAGGCGATGCGGATGCGCTGTCCGCGGCGCACCTCGATGGTCGGGCCCGGCACCGAGCCGTCGTATCCCCACATCAGCGTCGGTGGCAGCTGCGGGTGCAGGCGCACCCAGGCGGGGCGCAGCGCGATCTCCGTCTCCTCGCGCACGTCCGCGGAGTCGGGCCGCAGCACCGGCGGGACGGTCAACGGCGCTACGAACGGCACCAGTTCGCCGTCGGCAAGGGCCGCCGCCCCGGGCTCGGGCTCGTCGCCGAGCAGTCGGTCCGTGATGCGGTCTGCGATGTGGTCAATGATGTCGGTCACGATCGAACACCCCCGTGTTCATCCCCCATGTCACGGCCGGTAGAAGGCCGCCTTCACTTCAGAGGACTCCTCACGCCTCACCGAAGTTCCACGAATCCAGCATTCCGGATGAAACCATCCGAACGAGCCCCACCGGCGTGGCCGGTGGGGCTCATAGGGCTGGTGGGGCTCTTGTGACTAAGGTCAGCGCGGGCCCGGTCAGCGCGGGCCCGGTCAGCGCAGGCCCGCGATCGAGGGGACCCTCGGCACCCGGCCCGGCACGAAGCCGTGCGCCCGCCGCGCCAGATCCCGGGCGCCGTAGCGCCGACAGTCCTGGTGCCACTTGAGGATGCCCGCCATCCAGTTCCGCAGGTGGGCCACGTGACCGTTCAGGGCGCCCTTGGCCTCGTCCGTCAGCTCGAAGTCCGCGTACAGGACGGGCAGTTCATGTGCCACGACGTGCTCGAACTGCCGCATGCGCTGGGTCATGAGGTCATGCACGACGCGCAGCGCCGTCGGGTAGTCGCAGCCGAAGAAGTTCCGTACGACCAGGATGCCGTTGTGGATCTCGCCCTCGTACTCGATCTCCTTCTGGTACGAGAAGATGTCGTTCATGAGCATCGCGTAGTCGGCGGCGGCGTTCTCCAGGGAGCGGACCGGGCCGCTGCGGTAGATCTCCTCGGGCACGGCGGGCCCGTGCTCCATGTGGCACAGGCGCATGGTGAGGTCGCTGCCGAAGGTGGCGCGGCGCATCTCCAGGTAGTCGACCGGATCGGGGATACGGTTCTGCAACTGGTTGGAGAGTTCCCACAGCCAGCTCTCCAGCATCACCTCCACGGAGTCCCGCAGCGGCCGCCGCCGCCCCGGGGGCATGCCCTCTGTCGTACGCCGCCACAGGTCGACGAGGCCCCGCTCCAGGGCGTTCGCGGGCGCGGTCGTCGGCACGCCCTCCAGCGGCATGCACGCCGAGAGGCGCTCGGTGCACGCCTTCGCGGCGGCGAAGGCGCGGCCGTGGCCGAAGACCAGGGGGTAGTAGTCGTCCGCGTAGGTGCCCCAGACCAGCCACTGGGAGCTGAGGTCGAGCGCCTCCTCGGTGGCGTCCGGGTCGATGCCCGCGGCACACAGCGGCAGGTCGTAGGCGTCGAGCTTGTCCTCGTCCCAGACGCCCTCCGCCAGGATGCCCGTCGCGTGCGCCCAGGCGGTGATCCGGCGCCGAGCCCCGGCCAGGCCCGGGTTGAGCGTGACCTCGAACGGCATGGGGATGTCCGGCACCCGGGACGGGCCCACCCGCTCGTACGGCACGTGGGTGAAGGAGCGCAGCCGCTCCGCGCCCGCGGCGGCGAGCAGCGCGCCCACGTCGGCGGCCGACGTGCCGATGCCGGTGGGGCCGCCCGGTCCCGCGGTGTCCAGCGCGCCCTCGTTCATGTACCTGCTGGAGCGCAGGTGCCACTCGTGGCCGCCGGACTGCCAGTCCTGAAGTCCCCGCGTGTAGGCGGCGACCGCGGCCACCTCGGGCGCGGAGAGGCCCTTCTCCAGGGCGATGGCGGGCACTTCGGTGAACGCGGTGTGCTCGAACTGGTGCAGCCGCGAGGTCAACACGTCGTTGACGGTGTCGGCCGCCTCCTGTGTGGTGCAGTCGAAGAAGGTCTCCAGGACGAGCACTCCGTTGCTGAGCTCGCCCTCGTCCTGGACCTCGCGCTGGTACGAGAAGAGGTCGTTGCGCAGGTGGACGCTGTCGGAGAACGTCTCCATGAGCACCCGCAGCGGCCTGGACCCGGCGACCGCGACGGGCACTTCGGCGGTCGCGTACTCGATGAGCCCCGCGGACCAGGGCGCGCCGCCGACCTTGCGGCGCATCTCGATGTACTCGACGGGGTTGGCGATCCGCCCCTCGTTGATGTTGGAGAGTTCCCACAGGGACTCGTTCAGGAGGTGCTCGGTGGACCGGGCGAAGCGGCGGCGCCAGTCCACCGACATCGCGGGGACCGTGCGCGTCCACAGGTCGGCGAGGCCCGCCTCGACCGGGTTCCCCGGCTCCGGCATGGGCGTGGCGAGGTCCATCGGCATGAAGAGGGGCAGCCGGTCCAGATGGGCCTTGCCCGCGGCGCGGTCCTGGGTGCGCTTGAACATGTCCAGGAAGTGGTCGTCGAAGAAGAAGACCCACACGTACCAGTCGGTGATCAGCGAGAGGGCCGGACCGTCACAGTCCGGATGCGTGTACGCGCACAGCAGGCCGTAGTCGTGCGCCTCCAGGTCACTCTGCTCCCAGACGCCTGAGCCCTCCAGCATGCCCATGCCGCGCGCCCACCGGGTGGAGTGCGCCCGTGCCTCTTCGAGGTGTGGGTTGAGCCGCGCGGGATGCGGCAGGTAGAAGTGCGGGAGTGCGAACGGCTGAGTCATGGCCCGGCCATACCCGGGGCCCTCGGCGGGCATCCGGGCGGAGGCACATGATCGCACCATCGCGTGAATCGGACGCGTGGTGGGGCGCGCGGGGAGCACGCGAAGGTATGGGGCGCCGCCCCACCCTCTCCCTCGCTCCCCGCCTCCCCCGTCTCCCCGGTGGACGCCCCACGGAATCCCCCGTTTCCCGGCGTGAGCACGATCGCCGCCTCTAGGCTGCCGTCACGCCCCCGGAAGGAACCCCCTCCATGACCGACGCGCCGCCGCGAGCGGAGCTGCTCCTGGACCAAGAGGTCCCCGACGACCTGCGCCGGGAGCTGGTCGCCGCGCTCGACGCCCTCGGCGCGCCACCGGCCCGGGTCCACCGCGTCCTGGACCACCGAGGCGCGGCGGACATCCCCTGGATCGTCCTGGTCTCCCTCCCCTTGCAGGCGTTCCTGAGCGGCCTCGGGGCGGAGGCGGTCAAGGACGCGTACGAGGCGTTCAAGGGGGTCGTCCGCAGGGCCTCGCGCCCCTCGGAGCCCGCGCCCGGCACGCTCGGAGCGGCGTGCCGGGACCGGCCGATGGTGCTGCGGGACCAGGCGAGCGGTCTGGACGTCGTCCTCGAGGCCGACCTGCCCGCGGAGGCGTACGACCGGCTCGTCGGGCTCGACCTCGCGGAGTTCACCGTGGGGCCGCTGCACTACGACCGCGCGCAGGGCCGTTGGCGTTCACTCCTTGACGAGGCCGCCGGCTGACCGTGACTGCGGATACGGAACGGGAGCGCGCCGAACAGGTCTGCGCCGACGGCGAGTTGGCACTGCGCCGCCACGAAGGCGCCGCGGCCGAGAAGCAGTTCCACGAGGCGCTCGCGCTGGTCGAAGGCGACGACTGTGATGCGGCCCTCCGCGTCGCGGCGCGGGCGCACACCGGGGCGGGCCGGGTGCGGCTCGCGGCCGGTGAACTCGACGCCGCGGTGGCGGAGTTCGAACGGGCGCGGAGCCTGCGCCCCCATGCGGCGGGCCCTCTCCACTGGCTCGGCTGCGCGGCCGCGCACGCGGGCGACCTGACGACCGCCGAGACCCACCTGACCGCCGCGCTCGCCTGCGCCGTCCCCCACCCCCGCACCCTGATCCAACGCGCCTACGTACACGCCCGCGCGGGCCGCCCCGACGCGGCCCGCGCCGACCTCCTCACCGCGTCCCGCACCGCCCCCCTGGACGAGGAGGCCCACTGGGCCCTCGCGGCCCTGTCCGGCCGCCCGGCGCGCGAGGTCGCGCTGCGCCTGCGTGCGGCGGCGGTGGCGCGGGCCGGGGCGGAGGCGGCGAAGGGAGCGGCCGGGAGGCCGCCCCGCGACGCGGGCACGGCCTGCGGCGGCGACCGGGCGGCGGCGCTGCTGGAGACCGCCTGGGACCTCGACCGGGAGCCCGGGGGCTTCGCCCCGCTCTATGCGGCGCTTCTCGTCCGGAGCGAGGAGGACCGGGAGGGCGGGCGCGACGACGGCAGCGAGTCCGGTGACCGGCGGCGGGGGCCCGCGAGGGGTGCGCGGCGAGGTGTCGCCGTGGATCTGCTTCGGGAGGCCGTCCGGCGCGCGCCCACCGATCATCGGGTGACGCACAGCCTTGCGATTGCTCTGCTCAACTCACAGGACGACGAGCGCAGTTCGCACTGGGAGCCGTGCGTTGCCGCGTGGGCGGCCCTGCTCTACGACGAGGGGTTCTGGGAGCGGGTCCGCGTCACCGCCGCGCGGCGGTACGGCGTGCCCGTGGAGCGGGCCCTGGTTCCCGTTCTGCGCGCGGGGCTGCGCGAGTTGCTGGAACGGCGCATGCCCGACGCGGACATCGGCACCCGCGTCGCACCCGGCCCCCTGCTCCAGCGCGAGGCCGACGCCGCGAAGCTGCTCGCGGGCGTCGGCGGCCTTCCGTCCGCCGAGCCCGCCGAGGGCACCGAGAGTGGCGGGGGCGGCGGGGAACCGCTGTTCTGCGGTCCGCTGCGCATCGCCGAACTCGGCAGGACGGCGGAGTTCGGCGCGTTCGCCGCCGCGCAGGAGGAACGCTTGCTTCAGGAGAGCGTGGCGGCGTCGGCCAACGGGGCGGCCGGTGCCGGGGCAGCGGCCGCCCCGCCCACGCACACCTCACTGACGTACGCCTTCTCCGAACTCGGCTTCGCGCAGCTCCTGTTGGGGCAGAACAAGCCCGCCGACGCCCTGGCCGCCCTCACCGAGCTGCGCTGCCCCGGTTGCCGCAAGCGCGGCGGGCCGGGGTCAGGAGCCGTGTGCGAGCCCGACTGCGCGCGGTTCGACGAGTTGAACCCCGGGTACGCCGGGCTGCCCGACAGGCACCACAGGCTCGCCCTCGACGCGCGCGGCCTCGCCCTGGAGGCGCGGCTGAGCATGGGACGGGCCGAACTGATCGCCGCACGCCCGGACTTCGGGGCCGCCGCGGCGTACTGGCGGCGCGCCTTGGTCCACAGCCGAGAACTGGAGCGTTACCGCGAGACGCAGACCGCGATCGTCGACATGGCCCTCGGCGCCGCACGCGACGCGCACCGCGTGGGGCGCCTCAGCCTCGCGGTGGACACGCTCGAGACGACCAGGTCCGTGATCGGGGCCAATGAACGGGGGCGCCTGGAGGGTCAGTTGGCCCGCGTCCTCGCCGACCGCGGCATCTCCGTGGCGAACGACGAGACCTCGCTCCTGGACGAGCCCGCCGCCGACCTGCGACGCTCCGTGGCCTTCAACCCGCACCTCCTGCGGGCCCAGGTGAGCCTCGGCATCGTGCTGCGCGGGCTCGCATCCGCCCGCTGGAGCTCGGGGAGCCTGTCCGGCGCGCGGGACACGCTGCGCGAGGCCATCGACCAACTCACCGCGGCCCTCGTCCACTTCCCCGCCGACCCCGACCTGGAGGAACAGCGCGAGGCCGCCGTCGCCGACCTCGATCACGTCATGTGGCAGCCCGACGAGAGCGGGCGGTGACGGCCGTGCTCGCCTACGAGGAACTGCGCGTCCGGGTCCGCCGAATCGGCACGGACCGCTACCTCGTCACGGCCAACGGCCCGGCCGCCGCGGCCGAGGTGATCACCGTGACCGGCGAGCCCGCGGCCTTCCGCGAGCAGTGGGACCGCCTCGTCGCGGCGGAACTCGGCCTCGCCCCGATGGGCGCGCAGCACACGGTGGAGCAGCTGCGGGTGCTCGGCCGCGGCGTGTTCCGGCTGCTATTCGGCGGAGGCGGTGACGGAAGCGAAGGTGAAGGCGAAGGCGAAGGCGGGGGCGGGGACGGGGACGGGGGCTCGGAAGGAGTCGTCCACGGGGACGCGGACGGGGCCTTCGGCGAGGGGATCGGGGGCCGCGTCGGCGTCTGCGTCGACACCGCGCTCGACCGCGCCCAGCGGATGCGGCCGCCGCGCGGTCTGCGCGTCCGCTTCGACCTGCCGCCCGAGCTGCGCGACCTCCCCCTGGAAGCCCTGTGCACACCGCCGGGCAGCCCGCAGCAGGCGCTGGCCCTCAACCACGGCTATTCGCTGGCGCGTTCCCTGCCCGGCGGGCCACTCGGCCGCCGTCTTCCCGACCCTGCCGACCAGCCGAGCGTGATCCGGCTCGTGGTGGCCTGGGCCTCGCCCGCCGGTCTGCCGCCGCTGCGCGCGACGGCGGAGGTGGCCGCGCTCAAGGAGGGGCTCTCCGAAGTCGCCGTACAGACCAAGGTCGTCGAACGGGCCACCCGTACGCGCCTGGAGGCCGCACTCGGCACGCACACCGAACTGCCCACGGCCGTCCTGCTGATCGCGCACGGCGAGTACGACCACGAGATCGGCGAGGGCGTGGTGTCCCTGGAGACGGACGGCGGCGGCGTCGACCGAGTGCCCGCCGACCTGCTCAGCGGGCTGCTCCTCAAGGCGCAGGGGCTGCGACTGGTCGCGCTCAACCTCTGTGCGGGCGCGGACAGTTCGAGCCTGGAGCCGTTCTCCGGGCTCGCCCAGGCACTGATCGGCGGGGGCGTGCCCGCCGTGGTGGCGATGCGGGGGCGGGTCAGCGACGTGGTGGCGGGCACGTTCGGGCCCGAGCTGTTCAAGGGCGTCGCGGCCAACAGGACCATCGACGAGTCCATGGCCGCCGCCCGTCTGCGCATCTCCCACCAGCCGGAGCACACCGCCGTGGAGTGGGCCACGCCCGCGCTCTTCCTGCACGAGGAGTGCCGTCAGGGCTGGCTGTTCAAGGCCCGCGAGGTGCGCGACGAGGACGCCGCGGCCACCGATCCGCTGCGCGAGGGCGCGGAGGCGCTGCGCACCTTCAAGAGCCCGGTCGGGCACGTCGACTCGACCGTCCTGATCGGCGCGGCGCGCTTCCAGCGCGACCTCGGGTACTGGACACAGGTGCGGCGCACGCTGCGGACGCCGACCCGCAGCTACGAGGACGAGCAGCGGTGGATGCGGGCGGAGGCCGCCTTCGAACTGGCCTGGCCCGAGGTGCAGAAGCTCTGCGCGCTGCTCGCCGCCGAGCGGGACGCGGCGGGCGCGGCCGCGCAGTTGGAGGTGGTGCGCGAGGCGCTGCCCGGGCCGCTGCCCGGCTGTCTCGCGGCGGAGGTCGAGGCGCTCGCGCGGGTGGCCGCGCTCGTCGACGAGGCGGCCGCGGCGGAGGCCCGTGGGGACTGGTCCACCGCGATCGGGCGGTACGACGAGGTGCTCGCGCTGCGCCCCGAGGGGCCCAGGGACGTCGCGGCGCGCCGCGCGGCGGCCCGTGACGAACTCGCCGTGGCACACGCCTTCGAGGCCGCCGAGCGGGCCAGGGAGGCGGGCGCCCTTGCCGAGGCGGCCGCCGCCTATGCCGCCGTGCTCGCCCTGCGGCCCGGCCACGAGGCGGCCACGGCGTGCAGCGCGTACGTGGGCGGGCGCAGCGCCGAGGAGGCCGAGGACTGGCAGGCGGCCGACACGGCGTACGGCGCGTGCGCGGGGTTCGGCGACGCGGCGGCACGCGCGGCGTACGTGCGGGGGCGGGCCGCCGCCGCGGACGGGCACTGGGCGAAGGCCCGCGACGCGTTCGGCGGCGCCGGGGCCTCGTGCCCCGAGTCCCCTTCCTGGCAGGCCTACTGCACCGGCAGGGCGGCCGAGGCGGCCGGTGCGTGGGCGGCGGCCGCGGCGGGCTTCGCGGCGGCGGGCGGCTTCCGGGACAGCGACATACGCCTGCGGTACGCGCGCGGTCGGGGCGCGGCGGAGGACGGCGACTGGCCGACGGCCCTCGCCGACCTCGCCGCGGCGGCCGAGCGGGGCTGCGAGGCGGAGCCCTTGCTGAGCGACCTGCGTCGCCGCGTGTACGAGGCGGCGGTGACGGCTTCGGAGTCCGCCGACTGGCCGACGGCGCTGCGCCATCTCACGACTCTCCCCCCGGACTACCGCGTGACGCGGGCGCGCAGACGCTACGCGGAGGGGCAGTTGGCGGCGGCCGCGGGCGAGTGGGCCGCCGCGGCGGAGGCTTTCGCGGAGTGCGGGGGCCGCGAGGGGGCGGGTGAGGAGGGCGCCCGCACCGACGACCGGGTTCCCGGCGACCGGGTCCCCGACGACGCCTGGAGTCTGTTCAGGTACGCCCGAGGGCGGGTCTGTCAGGAGGAGGAGCGATGGGAAGGGGCGTTGGAGTGGTTCGTGGCGCTGCCTTCCGAGGTGCTCGATGTGCCGGACCGGGTGCTTTACGCGCGAGGGCGGGCCGCCGACGCGCGGGACGAGTGGAACGGGGTCATCGACGGCTTCGGACGGCTGCCGGACGCGTACGCGGACGGGGAGGTGGGCGTACGACGGCTGTACGCGCGCGCACGCGTGGCCGCCGACCTGCGCGGTGACTGGGCGACGGTCCTGAGCCTCCTCACCGGTGTGCCGGACGCGGCCCGCGAGGGCGCGGTGGCCGCGCTGCGGAGGAAGGCCGAGGGACGCAGGGCCGAGGAACGCGGCGACTGGAACGGGGCGTGTGCGATTTACGGGCAGGCGTTCGGGGAGCCCGCCCTCCTCGACGGCGACCGCAGCCGTGCCGGAGCCGCCCACCGGCACGCGCACTCCGACGACCCCGAACCCGCCCACCTCTACCACTACGCCCTCGCCCGTACCCACGAGCTCGGCTGTCGGTGGAGGGAGGCCCTGGACGTGTACCGGGGGCTGGATCGCGGCTGGGCCGATGTCGCCGTGCGGCGGCGCTACGTGGAGGTGCGCGTCGGGGAAGAGGGCGCCGTCGGGGCCGAGGAGTGGCGTGAGGTCATCCGGGGGTACGAGGCGCTCGCTCCGGAGGGCGTGGACGGGGTGGACGTCGCGGCGCGCGGCCGGTACGCGCGCGTGCGGCTCGCCGAGGCCACCGGGGACTGGGCCGACGTCGTCGCCGAGGCCGACGCGCTCGGGGAGCACCCGAAGACCGTGGCGTACGCGCGCGGGCGGCTCGCCGACGCGCACCAGGAGTGGCAGCGCGCCGCCGACGCCTTCCGGCAGTGCCCGGGGCACCGGGACGCGGACGCCCATCTGGCGTACGCGGAGGGGCGGCTGCTGGAGGCGGCGGGGCGGTGGAGCGCCGCCGTCGGGGCCTACGAGCGGGCGGGGGGCACGCTGGAGCGTGCCGATGTGCGCTGCCGACGGCTGCGGCGGCTCATCGGGCTGCTGCCCTGGGCGGACGGCCTCACCGGCACGCCCCTGGTCGCCGACCCGTTCGCGGTCGAGGACCCGACGTTCCCGTATCTCGCCCTGAAGGACGCGGGTGTCGATCCCGGCGCCTCCATGGACGTCGTGAAGAACGCCTCGTACGCCCTCCTGGAGCGCGGCTCCATGTCGTGGGACGAGCGCGTCGCCCTGGAGCGGCTGCGGCTGCCGGGACGGCGGCTGCGCCTGGACGCGCTGCTCTACCGCTGGCACTCCCCCGACGCGCTGCGCGAGGCCCTCGCCGCGCTCTCCCCCGACGAGGAGGGGCCGGGGCTGCTCGACGCCCTGTGCGAACGGTTCCCGCGCGACGCCCCCCTGCTGCTGCTCCTGGCGAGGGACCGCGAGACGGCCGCCACGGAGTGGGAGCGGCGGCTGCGCGCGGCCCCCGGCGACATGGCCGTCGTGCACGGGCTCGCCGCGGCCAGGCTGTGGCAGGCGCAGGAGCTGGAGCAGAGCGGCGCGTGGGAACACGCCGTGGCCGCCTGGGAGTCGGCGCTCGCGTACTGGTCGACGCTGCTGAGCGACGACGAGTACTGGGACGGCTGGCGGGCCGAGCGCGCCGCCTGCTACGAGCGGGACCTGACGCACGAGGACATGGCCTCGCTGCGCTGGGAGCTCAGCCAGCACCTGTTCGGCCGCCTCTCGGCGTACGAGCAGCGCCACACCGAACAGGACAGGCCCCAACAGGCCTCCGCCTACCAGGCGTTGACGGCCGTCCTGGAAGCGGAGCTGGGCGGCGCGCGGGTCCTCAAGGACGTGGGCGGCCTGCCGGGCGTGCCGGGCGCGGGGGGCACGCTGGCGTGCGGGCCGCGCTATCTGCGGCTGCTCGCCCTGGAGGTGCCGCTCGCCGGGCTCGCCGCCCGCCTCGGCGAGGCGGCCAAGGAGGGCAAGGACCCCGGCGAGTACGCGGTGCGCGAACTGCGCTGGGCGTTCTCGGAGTTGGCGCAGAGCTTCGTCCTCTCCGAGGTCCGCAAGTTCGAGCCCGCGCTGCGCGCCCTGCCCGTGCTGCGCACGCTCACCACGCTGCCCGAGGACTGCGCGGGCCCGGCCACGGAGCCGGGACACACGGAGTCCTGCCCGCACTGCTCGGACTTCCTGCGCCGCAACCCCGCCTACGTCCGGCTGCCGCGTCGGCACGCCAGGCTCCTCCAGGACGGCGTGGAACTCGCCGTGCACATCCGGCTCGCGCTCGCCAAGGCGGCCCTGACGCGCGGCGACGGCGGGCTCGGCGAGGCGCTCGACCAGTGGACGGAGCTCGTGCGGGTGTCGCGGAACGCGGGGATGCAGGCGCGCTCCAAGAAGGCCGTGATCCGCACGGTGCTCGGCCGTGTCGAGGCGCTGGCCGACGAGGACGGCGCGCAGCTCGGCCCCTGCCTGGACGAGGCCGTCACGCTGGTGGAGTCGGCCACCCGGGTGCTGCACCCGCTCGACCGCGACCTGCTGCTCCAACTGCACGCGAAACTCTCGGCGTTGCTGTCCCTGCGCGGCGTGTGGCGCGGCTACACCCGCACCAAGCACGGCATGCGGTCCGACGTCTACGGCGCGGAGGCCGACCTGCGCAGGGCGCTGGCCCTGAACCCGGAGTCGAGCCACGCCCGCGACAATCTCGCGCGCGCCCTCGTGTTCACCCTGGACGACCGGACGTACGAGGTCCCGGCCAGGCTGCGGCTGCTCCACGAGGCACTCGGCCTGCTCGACGTGGGCCTCGGACAGGCCCTGACGCACCGCTACCGCGAGACGCTCGGCGAGGCCCTCGACGAGGTGGAGAAGCTCCTGACCCGGCATCTGGGCGTCAAGGGCATGGGCGACCTGATCCGCAGTGACGGCCAGGAGACCCCGCCCGACGACGACGATCTGCCGTCCTGGGCGGCCGAGTTGACGGACAAGGCGCAGGAGGCGCTCGGCCGGGGCGACATCCTGTGGGCCCTGCACCATCTGATCCGCGCCACCCGCGCGGACCCCACCGACAGCCGGATCAGGCAGGCGCTCCTGGACGCCGTGCACCGCTGGCTCGGCGAACTGGACAAGGCAGGAGGCGGTATCGCGTGATCAAGGACCCTTCCGCGAGCGGGGAAGGACCCTTCCCCTACGACGTGCTGGCCCCGGCGGGCGTGACGCCCTGGACCACCCACGCCGACATGCGGGACGTCTCCTTCGAGCTGCTCGCCCGGCACCTGATGACCCCGGTCACCCAGCAGGCGTGGGACGAGCTGCGCACGGTGCGGCGCAGGCTGCTCGTGGACCTCTTGATGTACGACGTCGACCTCGCGTCGGAACTACCGCTGGCCGCTGAGGAGTTGGCGCGTCTCATGGCGCCCCTCCCCGACCCCGCCGAATCGGCGGGGCCGCCGGGTGCCCCGGTCCCCGAGGACAGGGCACGCCTCGTCGCCGACCTGGTCCGGTTCGATGTCTGAGAGCACCGAGGCCGCGCGCACCGCACGCCTCGCCTACGAGCACGCCCGCGACCTGACCGCCCGCGACGCCGCCCACCGGGCGCTGACCGAACGGCTCCTGCTGCGCTGCGCCGACGTGCTCGACTCCTTCGACCGGCTCCTCGCCGACGGCGCCGCGGACGACGTCGCGACGTACCGGAGAAGCCTGGGCCTGATCGCCGGGCAGTTGGAGAGCGCGCTCGCCGACGAGGGCCTCGAACGGTTCGGCCGCGTCGGCGAGCGGGCCGAACCCGCGACCCACCACGTGGCCGGGGCCCGTCCCGCGCCGGTCGGCGCCGGGGACGACGAGGTCCTTGAGATCGTGCAGCGCGGGTATCGATACCGGGGGCACGTGCTGCGCGCCGCCCGGGTGGTGGTCGCCGTCGACGGCGGCACCGAGCAAGGGACGGAGCGGGAATGAAGGCCATCGGCATCGACCTCGGCACCACCAACAGCGCGGTGGCCGCCCACGATCCGCACCGCGCGGACATCGCGGTGCTCACCAACAGCAAGGGCGAGCGGCTCACCCCCTCGGTGGTCGGCGTCGTCCACCGCGAGGGCAAGGACCAGCTGATCGTCGGCGAGGACGCCCTGAACTGGGCGTTCAGGCAGCCCAAGGAGACCGTCGTCTCCGTGAAGCGGCTGATGGGCAGGGACTTCGCCGACGATTCGGTGGCCAGGGCCCGCGACCGGATGAACTACGCGATCGTGGCGGGCCCCGACGAGGACCCGCGCGCGCACGTGCTGCTCGGCGGCCGCACCCGTACGCCAGCGGAGATCTCCAGCATGATCCTCGACCGGCTCGTCAGGGACGCGTCGCGGACCCTCGGCGAGCCGGTGACGCACGCCGTGATCACCGTGCCCGCGTACTTCCGCGACGCGCAGCGCGCCGCCACCCGCGAGGCCGCCGAGCGGGCGGGCCTGGTGGTGAAGAAGATCGTCGACGAGCCGACGGCCGCGGCGGTCGCCTTCGGCCTGCACAAGCCGGGCGGCGCGCGCAGCCGCGTGCTCGTCTACGACCTGGGCGGCGGCACGTTCGACATCTCGGTCCTGAACGCGGTCAAGGACCAGGAGGGCAGGAGCCAGTTCCAGGTGCTGCGCTCGGCGGGCGACGTCTGGCTCGGCGGCGACGACTTCGACCTGGCCGTCGTCGAGCGCATCATCGCGTGGATGCGCGCGGAGCACCACGTGGACCCGGCGGGGGACAAGGCGTTCCTGTTCCAGGCGAAGAAGGCCGCCGAGCGCGCCAAGCGCGAGCTGAACGACCTGCCCGAGACGTACATCGTGATCCCGGCCGCGTACCGCAGCGAGAACGGCGTCATCGACGTCGAGATGAAGCTCACCCGGGGCGAGTTCCAGGAGATGATCGCGCCCCTGGTGACCCGGACGATGGACCTGGTGCGGGAGACCCTGGGGCGCTACGAGCTGTCGACGGACGACATCTCGGACGTGCTCCTGGTGGGCGGCGGCACGCTCACCCGCCCGGTGTACGAGGCGGTCGAGGCGTTCTTCGGCGCCGACAAGGTGCGCAGGAACATCAATCCGATGGAGTGCGTGGCGTTCGGCGCGGGCGTGCTCGCCGAGACGCTGCGCGGGGTGGAATGCTCCGACCCGGAGTGCGCGAAGGTCAACGACTACGGCGCGGAGACCTGCGGGACGTGCGGCAGGAGCCTGGCCGACGGGCGGTCCAAGGGCGACACGGGTCTGTACGAGTCGACGCCGATGGCGATGGGCATCGCCGCGATCAAGGGCAGCCAGCGCGACGTGTTCGTGGAGATCATCGAGGCGGGTTCGCCCTATCCGCTGGCCGAGCCGCGCCAGCGCACCTTCCACGCGACGGACAGCCGCCGCATCCGGGTGCCGGTCTACGAGGGCGACAGCAGGGTGGCGAGCGAGAACCACGAGCAGGGCGTGGTCGAGTTCGAGCTGCCGCAGGAGATCGAGATCAACCGCCAGGTGGACGTCTCCTTCAACTACTCGGCTGACCGCATCATCACGGTGAAGATCTCCGTGCGCGGCACGGACATGGTCCACGAGTCCACGCCCAACAGGGAGAAGCCGCGCACCCCGCCGCCCGAGCCCGTCGAGGAGCTGGACAGCGCGGTCCTGCGCGAGCAACTGGCCTTCGCCGAGCGGGAGGCCGACCACTTCCTGAAGCGGTACGGGCCCTACATCGAGCCGGTGCAGGCCATGAAGGTGCGCCGCGACATCGAGCAGGCGCAGCGTGCGGTCGCGATGGGCGACAGCGGCGAGTACAAGCGCCTGACCGAGCTGCTCCTCGACGACATGTACCGCCAGTGCGGCCTGGCCAGCCAGTTCCGGCAGGCCGAACTCGCCTCCGAGGGAGCGCCGCCGGACACCGTGCGGCAGATCAACGAGGCGGTCGAGTACGTCAAGCAGGCGCATCGGCAGGGCAACCGCGCGCAGACGGCCCAGCAGGCCCGCAACCTCGTCAACCTGGTCGCGGTGGCGCAGTCCGAGCGTGCCGTGCCGACGCTGCCCGACAAGCCCGACTACGAGGGCATCCTGCGCTTCGCCGAAGAGACGGCGGGCGGATGACGCGAGCCACGGGGGCGGACGGGCCGTCACCCGTCAGCCTCGGCATCGACTTCGGCAGCACGGGCCTGCGGGCGCTCTTCGCGCTGCCCGACCGCCCCGGCAGGCGCGTCGAGCCGGGCCCCGACGACGGGCCCTGGCTGCTGTGCGAGCCCGCCGAGACCGGGGAGCTGCCCGTCACCTTCCCCAGCCTCAAGAGCCGCGTCGGCAGCGGGCGCCCGGTCCACGTGGGCGGCAAGCCGTTCGACGCGGACGCCCTCGTGGTGCGGATGCTGCGGTCGCTGCGCGAGCGCGTGGAGACGGCGGCGCGGGGACGCGTCGCGCAGACCGTGATCAGCGTGCCCGCGCGCTACGGTTCCGCGCAGCGGGCCGCGCTGCGGGACGCGGCGCGCGAGGCGGGCCTCGAACCCACCAGGCTCGTCAGCGACTCGATGGCCGCGGTGATCGGCCACATGACGGACCGGGACAGCGGCACCTGTCTGGTCTACGGCATGGGGTACGAGGGCTTCGAGCTCGGCCTGATCCGCAGCGTGCGCGGCCACTTCCGTTCGCTCGGCTACGAGGGCGGCGCGACGTCGGGGGGCCGCGCGTTCGACGCGGAGACGCTGTCGTCGGCGGTCCGGCTGCTGCGCAGGCACCGCGGTGCGGGCTCGGTGCTCGGCGTGGACGCGGCCGTGTGGCAGGGGCTGCGCGCGCGGGGGCAGGAGGCGCGGGAGGCCCTCGGCGTGCCGGACGGGCCCGAGGCCGCGGTGCTCGACCTGGAGCTCGGCGCGGGCCCGCCGCTGTGGGTGCGGTTCGCCAGGCACGACCTGGACGCGTACCTGGATCTGCACGTGCGGCGCACCCTGGACCGCGCGCGGTCCCTGCTCGACCAGTCGGGCATGACCCCGGCGGACGTGGACACGGTGCTGCTCGTGGGCGGCAACACCTGGATGGAGCAAGTGCGTTCGCGGGTGGCGGGGCTCGGCAGACAGAGCGTGCAGGCGCCGCCCGAACTGCTCGCGCTCGGCGCCCTGAAGCACGCGGTGCGGCTCGCGGGCGGCGCGGCCTCGTCCGGCCCCTCCACCCTGGAGGAGGGCCCCGTCGAACCGGCCTCCGCCGTGCAGGACACCCTCTCCGACGCCCCGCCGCTCACGGCGACGCTGGTGGGGGCGGAGGGCCACGGGGAGCCCGGCGCCGTACGCGTGGGCTACCGCGGCGCGGCTGCCCCGGCCACGACGGACGACGCGCGCGCCCCCGGTGCCGGACAGGACTCCCCCGCCGTACGCGACCCACGGCAGGTCCGCGACGTCGCGCGGGCCAGGCAGCTCCTGCGGCAGGGGCGGCCGCAGGAGGCGGGGACGCTGCTCCGCGAGATCATCGCGGAGGCGCGGGAACTGCTGGCCGAACTGGACGGGCCGGGGTGGACGGCGCCCGGGAGCGCCTCCGTACCCGCGTCCGGACTCGGGCCCGCGTCCGGGCTCGGATCCGCGTCCGCGCTCGGGCCCGCGTCCGTACCCGCGTCCTCGCCACAGGACCGCTCCCCCGCCCCCACTCAGCCGCCGCCCGCCTCCGCGACCACCCTCGACTACGCGTCCAGGCGCCAACTCAACCGTGCGCAGGCCCTGTTGCGACTCGGCCGGTACGGTCACGCCGTGCAGGCCGCGCACATCGCCTGGCAGGACGCGGCGACCAGACCGGCCGGTGCCGACATGCTGGACGCGATGATCGACGTGCACTGCGCGGCGGCGATGGCCGACATGGCGCCCGAGCACTTCCCCGACGCCGAGCAGTGGCTGAAGTGCGCGTACAACCACGATCCGACCAACGTGCGGGTGCGGGGGCTGCTCGCCGAGCGCACCTACCGGCACGCCGTGGAGCTCGACCGGCGCCAGGAGCGGGATGAGGCGATTGAGGCCCTCGGGAAGTGTCTGACATGGGATCCTGAACACGCCGATGCCGAGGCACTGTTGCGGCGGTTGAACCGCGACGGAAGGAACCGGCGTGGCAGGGGGGACGTCCTCGGATAGAGGCCCCGGAATCCCGGCCGGAATCCCAGGGAGGGAACCGCTTGACGCCCGCACAGCTGCTCGACCAAGCCTTGATCATCAAGGAGTTGAAGCGTCTCGCGGCACTGCCCGAGCTGGAGCCGCGCGGTGCCGAACTGACCGCGCTGCACCGCGACATGAGCACCGACACCCGCCTGGACCGCTGGGCCGAGCTCGACCTCGTAGGAACCTATGTGCGCCCGGAGAGCGTGCGGCTGCCGCCCGAGCCGACGTCGGGGCGGCGCGACCGGCTCCTGGAGGCGGCTCTCGGAGTGCTCGTCTTCATCCCGCTCCTGATCACCTGGTTCGGCCTGCGCGAGGCCGTGCGGGCGTACGGGGAGCTCAGCGAGGAGGATCCCAAGCAGTCGACGCGGCCCTTCCTCCAGCTGTGGCAGTCCGGCTTCGGCGGGCACCTCTCCTCGTTCGGCCGCTTCGAGAACGTGGCTCTGATGGCCGTCCTCCTGATCGCCCTCCTGGTGGGGCTCTCGGTGTGGCACGCGCGCGTGCGGGCCCACGCCGAGCGCGACGAGGCCGAGCAGGAGGCGGCGCGGGAGAAGCTGCTCGCCCAGCTCGCCTCGGTGCTCACCCGCGCCCAGATGCACCTCGCGCCGCGCCGCAGCGCGTCGCCGCAGCAGTTCACCTCCGAGCTGACCAAGGCCGCGGAGAAGCTGAGCAACCTGACGACGACGGCGGGACAGAGCCATCAGGCGCTCACCGGCGCGACGGCGTCCGTCGCCCACGCCACCGACACGCTCAAGCAGGCGGCGGAGGCGCTCGCGAAGGAAGTGCCCAAGCTCGGCGCCGCGGCGGACCGCATCGACTCCACCCTGCGCAACGGCACCGCGGAGACCGCGAAGGCGGGCCGGGCCAACGCCCTCGCGGCCCGTGGGATCGCCGACCACGTCAAGACGGCCGGCGACACGGTCGAGGCGTCGCTCAAGGCCCTGGTCTCCGCCCAGCAGTCGCTCGTCACCAAGTCCGAGTCCGTGGCGAAGGCCACCGAACGGGCCTCGCAGGCCCTGGTGTCGAGCACCGGGCGCACGGGCGACGCGGTGGACGGCATGCGCGAGGCCACCGAGCGCTGGGACGCGGCGGCGGCCCACTGGCAGGACGCGGCGGCCCGTCTCGACGCCCGCATGGACTCCCTGGCCGGGGCGTTGCCCGCGCTGACGGGCGGGCTGACGGGCGGGGCGTACGCGGGAACCTCCCCTGCGGGCGCCTCGTTCGCGGCCAACAGCACTCCCTTCCCCGGGAGTTCGGCCGACAGCAGCCTCGGGCCCGGCGGGCCGGTGAACGGCGGCGCGGCCAACGGCGGCACCTCGCTCCAGGCCGACGACGACACCACGACCGCGGTGGTCGTCAACGGCCGCCCGGCCGAACCGCGTCGTCCCGACGAGCCGCGGGACGCCACGCCCCGGGACGGAGCGGGCGCGTGAGCCGACGCCGACCGCGCGGACGGCGCGCGGGGCGGCTCGGCACCGTCGTGCTCGCGGGGTGGCTCTTCGCGGACCTGCTGCTCGTGCTCGCCCTGGTGTCGATGGCCGACCGGCCCGACCCGCAGGCCGACGACCGCCCCAAGCCCGGCCACTCGAAGGGCGGCGAGCCCACCCCCACGCCCACCGGGCCCCGCTCGGTGGACCGCAGGCCGCAGGAGTTCCAGGTGTCGGGCGACGACAAGGGCGACCTCGCCCGGCAGATCTCCCGGGGCACCCGCACGTGGTCGGGCCGCACCGCCGCGCTCGTGCTGACCTTCGGCGGCGGCCCGAACGGCACGGTCTACGCCCACCGGGTCAACTCCCTGCTCGGCAAGGGCCGTCCGGACATGTTCACCAAGAAGACCGCGACGGACGACTTCCACAACCTCGGCAAGCGCCCCGAGACCGCGGTGGTCCGCGTGTACTTCTACACGGCGCCGGGCGGCTGAGGCATGGCGGTCCTGCGCCCCGGCGAACACCCGAAGGCGAGCGGCGCCCGGCTGCCGCCGCCCGTCCTGCCGCGCTTCCCCGCGATGCGCGGCTATCTGCCGCTGCGCGACGCCCTGCGCGCGGCGCGGTTCCGGCACGCGGCGGACGCGCTGCGCGCCCCCGCGCCGGCGACCGCGACGAACGCGGTCTTCGGCACGCTCCCCAAGGCCGTCAAGGACGAGGGCTTCCGCGTCCTTGACGGCCTCTGGTTCCCCGGCAGGGGCGGCATCTGGCAACGCGTCGACCTGCCGTACGTGCGGCGGGCGCGCGGCCGGTGGCTCTCCTCGTCCGACCCGCGCTCGGACACCGCGGCGGCCCTGGTCGACGTCCTGGAGACCGTGGTGCGCGACGATCCGATGGGCCTTCGCAGGCTCGTCCTGTGGGAGCTGTGCTGCGCGCTCAGGGACGGTGACGGCACGCCCGACGCGCCCGCGGCCGTCGCCCTCGGCGTGCACCGCAGCGAGGCGGGTCCGCTCGCCGACGCGGTGGCCACGGGCTTTCCCCCGGCGGGGCCCGCGCGGCACGCCGCCGAGACCCTCAACGACGTATGGCCTGGCGTACGCCTTCGGGAGACCGAGCGGCTCCTCGCGCGGCTGCCCCTCGACTCCGCCTACCCCGACGGGCCTGCCGACCACCGCCTCACCGCGTTCGTCGACGCCGTCCGCGCGCGCTCCCGCGAGGTCGACCGGCTGACCGCCGACGGCGCCGCCTTCGAGTCCACCGGCGCGTTCCGGGCCTCGGCGGACGCCTGGCTCGGCGCGCTGCGCGGCGCCAGGGACGACACGCACGCGCAGACGGGGCTGCTGCGGGTCGCCGCGCTGCTCGCCGACGACCCGTTCGCCCCGGCGGACGCCGCGGTGCGCGCCGACGTCGACGACCGTGCCGTACGCCTGTCCTGGTGCGAGCCGCCGCGCGGCGCCTCGGGGACGGGCTACCGGGTGCTGCGCTTCCCGGACGGCGCACCGCGGTTGGCGGTGGAGACCTCGGCGCGCGAGAGCGGCCCTGCTTCCGTGGACGCGGACGCGCCCGTGGGCCGCCCGCTGCGGTACGCGGTGTTCCCGCTGCGCCGCGACAGGCTCGCCGGAGTGCCGCGCGTCTCGGCGCCGGTCCTGATCACCCCCGACGTGACGGAGCTGCGCGCCGACGCCGTGCCCGACGGGCTCCTGCTGCGCTGGCGGCCCGATCCCGCGGCGGCCGAGGTCCGCGTGACGCGCTCGGGCACCGCGACGGAGGCGACGGGCTGGGGCTCGGGCTCCCTGGTCCACCTCGCGTGCGAGCACGACCGGCTGCTCGACGCTCCCCTCGCCCCGGGGACGTACACCTACGAGGTGCGCTGCGGCTACCGCGACCCGGACGGCGACCTGGAGTGGTCGCGCGGCGTCACCGTCACCGCGCGCGCCGACGCGTGGCCCTCGCCGGTGGAGGAGCTCAGCGTGCGGCGCGACGCCGAGGCGGGGCGGGTGACCATCGCGTGGCGGCCGCCCGCTCGCGGCAGCGGCCTGCTCGTGCCGTGGACGACGGGCCCCGTCGCGCCCGGCACCGACCTCTCCGGCCTCGTGGACCGGCTCCCGTCGGCCGCGCCGGGCGCCGACACCCGCGTGGAGCTGGTGCCGCGCCCCCGCGAGCGGGTCCGCATGACGGCGGTGAGCGTGCTCGGCGAGCGGGCCGTGTCCGGTCCCAGCGTCGTCATCGAACACCCGGGTGCCATAACGGAGTTGACCGTACGCCGCGTGGCGCGCGACCGTGCCGAGCTGGTCTTCGAGTGGCCCGAGCCCTCGGTCCTGGTCCTGGTGGCGTGGAGCGACGGGCGGCTCGGCGGGCAGCGCCGCGTACCGCGCAGCGCGCACCGGGCGGGAGAGCCGGTGGAACTCCCCGTGTCCGCCGCCGAGTGCACCCTCACCGTGACACCGCTGGCCAGGCCCGACGCGGTGACGATCGAGACGCCACCGGCCTACGCGACACTGCCCGCGGCCCCACCGCCACCGCCGCCCCCGCCACCTCCCGCGCCACCCACGCCGCCCTGGTGGACGGCGTGGTGGCACAGATGGCGGTGGCATCGGCCCTGAACCGGCCGCCAACCGGACGGGCCCCAGCGGCGGTTACTGCTTGACGACCGCCTCCGTGCCGCCTCCGAACTCGATGAGCAGGCCCGAGCGGAGTGCGATCGTCTTGCCCGGTTCCACGTCCCGTACGGTGCCGTCGTCCTTGCGGGCGGTCCACACCGACGAGGTGCGGTTGGTGAGGCCGAACCTGCCGCGCTGCTGCGGGTGTTCGGTCACCTCGCCGACCACGGCGGTGAAGTCGTGCCGCTCCGGGTCCTCGCGCAGGTGGTGGGCGTAGACGCGGGCGCTGGGGGCGAGGCGGATGCCGCGCCGGGTGCGCAACGTGCCGGTGCCCGTGACCAGTTCGAGGCGCGGCGGCAGGGTCAGCGTGGTGCGGCACTTCCAGCACTCGGGGGGCGCGCCGTCCGGCTGGGTGAGGTTCTGCTTGCCGCACGAGCCGCACTGCGTGATGGCGTCGAGCACCTGGCTGAGCGCCTCGCGCCACTGCGATTCGCGGACCCTGAGGGACGGGTTGCGCAGGCCGTCCGTGAACGTCCGCACGAACAGGTCGCGCAGGATCTGCGGCAGCGCGTTCCACCCGGCCACGACGGTGGGCTGCTCGCTGGGCACGGGGCGGTTGCGGGTGTCGTTCGGGTCGTAGACGAAGACCGGGTCGGTGCCGTACAGCTTGCGCTTGGCCGCCATGTCCAGGCAGCGGATGTTCAGTTCGAGCGCGCCGTTGAGCGGGTGGTCGTTCATCAGGAGGTAGAAGAGCAGCACCGCAAGGGAGTGCAGGTCGCTCTGGGTGCCCGGCTGGACGCCCTTGTCGCCGCGGACCAGCTCGGGCGCCATGAAGTCCATGGTGCCCGCGACGCCCGCCTCCGCGCCCTCCACCACGGCGTTGTCGTTGTCGCAGACCAGGACGTCGCCGGTGCGCGGGTCGAAGAAGATGTTGCCCCAGTTGATGTCGCGGTAGGCGATGCCCCGGGAGTGGAGGGCGCGGTAGGCCTCGACGGTGTGCAGCGCCACCGTGACCAGGGTGCGCATCGTCGCCGCGGCCACCGAGGGGTCGCGGCGGAAGAGCGCGGGCAGGTCACAGAAGCGGGCGGGCCGTACGTCCATGAGGTAGCCGAAGCCGGGCTGCGTGCCCTCGGGGTCCATCACGATGGAGCGCGGCCACAGGAACCGGTCGTCGTCCCAGCCCTTGGCGATGAGCCCTTCGAGGATCTCGCGCTGGCGGGCGTCGGCCAGTTGGGGGTAGTACCACTTCACCGCGCGGTCGCCGGTGGGCGTCAGGACGCGGTAGACCTCGCCCTGGCCGCCGGAGCCGAAGAGCTCGGCGACCTTGAGCTTCTCCCCCGACTCGGCCACCAGGGTCTTCCCGGCGGCGAGCATGCCGTTCACCATGCTGTTCCTCTCTGCCTCTCTGCCTTGCGGCTCTTACGTTTCGTCGCTGTGCCGCGGGGGTGCCGTGACGGCGCCCACGAGGGTCGTGTCGTCCCCGGAGAACCTGGCCGCGCGCGCCAGCCAGTCCGGAAGCTGGGCCCGCACCGCCGCCACGCCCTGTTCGGTGACGCGCTCGTGCAGTCCGGTGGCGAAGTCCAGGAAGCCCTGGTGGTCGGCGAAGCTCTTGGAGAGCCCGTCGGTGGAGATCAGCAGGCACGGCGGGATGCCGCCCGTGAAGGGCTGCCAGTGCGCGCGCGTCTTGCGCCAGGGCTCGGGCTCGCAGAGCGAGTCCGTCTCGTCGCCGAGGTCGGGCCCGGTGGACAGCGGTGTGTGCGGGGCGCCCTCCCCGTCGACGAAGACGATGTCACCGTCGCCCAACTGCCAGCAGAACACCATGTCCTCGGTCAGTACGGCCCCGATGAGGGTGCTGCCGTAGGCGGCGAGGTCAGGCGGCTCCTCGCCGCGGCCCTGCGACCCGGGACAGCAGGCCGGTCCGAAGGCGCGCGAACGGGCGCCGTGCGCGGGCGAGTTGGCGTCGTGCAGCAGGGCGCGCTCGCGCCAGCGGTGGCTCACCTGCCGGGGCAGCCTGCGGGCCTCCGCGCGCAGCCCCGGCCAGCCCGCCGCGTCGGCGCCGACGCGGGCCACCTCGTGCGCGAACTCCCGGGCGCACGCCGTGAATTCCTCGACCGCCCAGCGCGATCCCAGATCGCTGCGGAAGTGCGCGGCGCTGCCGTGTCCGTCGGCGACCGCGAGGACGACGGCGCGGCCGTCCGCGACGGACAGCGCCGCGCCGCGGTCCTGGCTGTACTTCTTCGCCACGCCTTTGACGGCGCCGTCGAGGAGCGTCCAGGGACCGTTCACCAGATGTCGTCTTCGCCCTTGGTCATCGACGGCACGTCGATCGGCGTCGTCTGCTTCGTGCCGTCGTCGACCTTGGGCGTGGAGGCGTCCTTGACGACGGCGGTGGACATCCAGCGGATGGCGGCGGCGAGCTGGCGCGGGTTCTTGGCCTGCAGCGGCTCCAGTTCGGGGTTGGCGAGGAACTCCTTGAGCATGCTCTTGTCCGCGTCGTCCCCGATGGCGACGGCGACGCGGACGGCACGCTTGCCCCACGGGGTGGCGTCGATGGCGCGGAGGCCCGCGCGCCAGTCGTCGGTGGGCTGCCCGTCGGAGGCGAGCGCGAGCACGGGCGGCAGGGCGCGCTGGGGCATCGGCGGGGTCTGCAGGGCGCCCGCCGCCAGCTTGAACGCGGCGCCCATGTCGGTGGCGCCGTAGATGTGCACGTCCTCCCAGGCGAACGTGTCCACCGGCGTCGGCTCGCTGACGTGCCAGCTGGCGCCGCTCGCGAAGGTGACCGCGCGCACCAGGAGCGACGCGGCGGGGTTGGCCTTGGCGGCCTGCTGCATTTCGGGGATGGCCTCGCGGATGGCGAAGTTCAGTTCGCCGATCTTGCCGTTCACGCCCATGGAACCCGAACAGTCGAGCATCCAGATGAAGTGCACGGGGCGGCTCGCCATGCTGCCGCCGGGGAAGTTGTCGGCGGCCTCGCTGGTGTCGCTCACGCTGGTCCTTTCGTGGGGAGGGTGGTGCGGCGCGGGGAGCCGCAGACGGTGCGCCCCGGGCGTGCCGGGGAGAAGGGGAGGGCGGTCATCGCGGCTCTTGGGCCACCCGGTGCCGCCACGCGGTCCATTCCTGTACGTCCTGGCCCTCGCGCTCGAGCACGGTGGCCACCTGCCCGAGGTGGTGGTGGTCGAGGTGCGCGAGGACGGGCGCGAGCACCTGGTCGAGCAGTTCACCGGCGACCTCGCGCCACTCCGCGGTGACGCCGTGCCGTCTGCGGGGCCGCCAGATGTGGTAGTACGCGGCCAACTCGGCGGGCCTGTCCGGCAGTTCGCGTACGAGGCGGTCGCAGCACGCCTCGTCGAGCAGGTGCGCGCGGTAGGCGCGCAGCAGTTCGGGGCCCGCGGCGACGAGGATCTGGAGTCCGTGCGACTCGCACAGGTCGAGCGGGTTGGCGCGGGCGAGCGCGCCCGCCACCCGCTCGTCGACGCCCCGGCGCAGCACCGCGCCGAGCGGCGTGACCTTGCGGCCGAGCTCTCGCAGGCGGCCCACGGTGGCCCTGGTGACGGGGACGCGGCCGTCGGCGAGGTCCTGGGCGATGACGAGCAGCTCGGCGGTGGCCCGCTCGTGGGCGCCGATCCGGTGGTCGCCCATCATGGCCCTGGCGAACTCGACGAGGTCGCGGTCGCAGTGGTCCGGCTCCTTGACCCAGCCCATCACGCGGCGCCCCAGGTCGGCCTCGACGATCAGGCGCGGCGTGCAGGTGCGGGCGATCCAGGGCTGCTCGGCGCGGTCGGGCACGCCGCCGCGCCACACGATGCGCCACAGCAGTTTCAGGGTCCTCGCGTCGTCGACCCGCTGTCCCGCGAGCAGTTCGGTGAGCCGTCCGAAGAGCTCGGCGCCGCGCAGGTGGTCGGGCGGTCCGCTCCAGTGCGCGGCGGCCGCGGCGAGCCGGACGGTGAGCGGCGCGTCCTCGATGTTGCGCCGCAGCCACTCGCCCTGCGGCGAGCGGGCGAGCTCGCGCAGCCGGTCCAGTTTGCGCTCCGTGAAGTCCACGATGAGCAGGCGCAGGACCCGGCGCGTGAACGCCGTGTGGTCGAGTGCGTCGAGGACCTCCACGGCGTGCGCGCAGTCGCGCCGCTCGGGGTGCAGCAGGGCCGTGGCGAGGCGGTCCATGGCCTCGGCGAGTCCGGGGCCGCCGTCGGCGCCGACCGCGAGGGCGAGCCGCAGCGGTTCGGTCCAGGAGGTCAGGGGGCCGCGCAGGGTGCGGCGCAGGGCGTCGTCGGCGCGGCCGCCGTAGGTCTCGCGCAGCTCCCGCCAGGCGTCCTGGCCGAGCGGCAGCCCTTCGAAGGCCGTCAGATCGGGCAGCTCGCCCCCGCCCGTGGCGTCGAGGCGGTGCTTGACGAGGGCGAGGGCGAGGGGCCGTGCGGCGACGGCGTGTTCGCCGTCGAGACCCCGGCAGAGCCGGTCGAGTTCACCGAGGGTACGTTCGTCCGTCTCCCCCTTGCCCACGGCGCGGGCGAAGGCGTCGACGACCGCGCGCAGCGAGTCACCGCTCAGCCCCGCGAGGTCGGCGCCGTCCGGGGGCAGCGGGCCCGAACTCCCGCCCGAGAGCAGGGGGATGAGGGCGAAGGCGTCGTCCGTCCCTGCCGGGGCGGCGGCCGGGGGCGTCGGCGGGCTGCCCGCGAGCCAGCGCTCCGCCGTCAGCTCGGCCCACGCGTCGCTCACCGGGAGCGGCGGGCTCCCGGGGCCGCCGGTCGCGTCGTGCACGCGGTAGAGGTGCGTGAGGGTCGCCTCGTCCGCACGGTCGAACCCGGCGTCGGGGCCGACGCCGATGATCTGCTGCGGGGCCCGCCACGGGTCCCTGGTCCAGGTGGTGAACGTCAGCGCGGGGACGTACGCCTCGGGGAGCGAGGCGCAGGCCAGGGCGATCCAGCGGGCCACGGCCGCGGGGTCCTCCTCGACGAGGACGATCTGCCGTCCCGCGGGGTCGTCGAAGAGGCGGCGCACATCGGCGAGGAAGGGCGCGACGCGGCCGGAGCGCGCGCGGGCGAACTCCACGAGCAGTTCGCGGTCGGCGTGGGCGCGGGCGGCGGCCGGTTCGGCGGCGGGCAGCTCGGACTCGACGAAGCCCGCGCCCAGCGTCTCCGGCGCGCCGGGCTCCCAACTGGCCGCGCTCCAGGTGTCGATGGGCCACTGGGGCCCGGGGCCCGGGGTGTCGGGTCCGAGGTGCAGCGCCTCGACGCGCTGCCCGGGGAGCGCGGCGCAGAGCAGGCGGCCGCCGTCGGGGAGCAGGCTGTAGCTCAGCTCGCAGGCGGTGTCGGCGCCGTCGCCCCGGTGCTCGGCACCGGCTTCCACGTCCGCGCCGGTGCCGACACCGGTGCCGATGACGCGCTCGACCGCCGCGGCGACCTCCTCGTCGCCCGGTTCTGTGGGACGTCGGCCCTGGCCTCCTGGTGCGGGGATCAGACGGCGGGACCCGGTGTGCGGCTCCTGGCCGAGCCGGTAGCTGAGGCGACGGATGGCCATGCCACATTCTGACCAACCGCGGCACCGGACCGCAGGCCGTCCGCCAAGTTGACCCCCGTCTCCGCGGCATCGGCGGGACCACCCGGCCACTGCGGGCGCGCGCTCTTGCGCACCCCGGCCGTTGAGGACACCGTGGTCGCGGGCGGCCGCCGGCCGGTGCCGTCCGACGCCGCCTGCGATCGGAGTCGACGTGGCCTCCTTCCTGCTCCCGCACACCCTGCTCGGCGAGGGACCGCACAAGGTCGTCGCGGTGCACGGCTGGTTCGCCGACCGCTCGGCGTACGCGCCGGTGCTCGACGACCTCGACCTCGGCGCCTTCCAGTACGCGGTGGTGGACCTGCGCGGGTACGGCGAGGCCAAGGGCGCCGTCGGCTCCTTCACGACGGCGGAGGGCGCGGCCGACGTCCTCGACCTGGCCGACCGGCTCGGCTGGGAGCGATTCTCGCTGATCGGCCACTCGATGGGCGGCAGCGTCGCGCAGCGCGTCGTGGCCGCCGCGCCGCACCGCGTACGACGCCTGGTCGGCGTGTCACCCGTGCCCGCGCAGGGCCTTCGACTGCCGCCCGACCAGTGGGAGTTGTTCGCCTCCGCGGCGCAGGTGCCCGAGAGCCGCCGCACCATCATCGACATCACCACCGGCGGCGTACGCCCCCGCGCCTGGCTGGACCGCATGGTGGACCGCTCCCTCGCCGTGAGCGACCCGAAGGCGTTCCGCGCCTGGCTGGACTCCTGGGCGGGCGAGGACTTCCACACCGAGGTGGCGGGCTCCGCCGTGCCCGCGCTCACCGTGACCGGCGCGCTCGACCCCGCCCTCTCCGCGGACCTCATGCGGAACACCTGGCTGCGGTCGTACGTCCGGGGCGAGCTCGCCGTGCTGTCGACGGCCGGGCACTACGCGATGGACGAGGTCCCCCTCGAACTGATCCGTACGGTCGAGGACTTCCTGCGCGCGGACGACGACGCCGAAGGAGGCGGTGACGGCGACCCGGAAGGCGGAGCCGCGCTCGCCGGTGGGGACGCCCCGGCATGAGCGGGCGCGGCGGGCCGCCCCCGGTCCCCGACGTCTTCGACCCCCGCGTCTACGCGGCGGGCCCGCCCCACGACCGCTACCGCGTGCTGCGCGATCACCACCCGGTGGCCCGGCAGGAGGAGAAGCCGGTGCTCGGCTGGCCCTCGGGCCCCGGTTTCTGGGCGGTCACCCGGCACGCCGACGTGGTCCGCGTGCTCAAGGACTCCGCCACCTTCTCCTCGCACCTCGGCGCCACCCAGATCCGCGACCCGGACCCGGCCGACCTGCCGTTCATCCGGCGCATGATGCTCAATCAGGACCCCCCGGCCCACGGCACGTTGCGCAGGCTGGTCAGCCGGGCCTTCACCCCGCGACGGGTCGACCGGTTCGAGGCGCGGGCCCGCGAGCGCGCCGCCTCACTCATCGCCGCCGCGGTGGCGCGGGCCCGCGAGACCGACGGGACCTTCGACGTGGTCACCGCCGTCACCGACGAGTACGCCCTGCTCAACCTCGCCGATCTGCTCGGCGTGCCCCCGGCCGACCGGGGGCTGCTGCTGCACTGGACCCGGCGCGTCATCGGCTACCAGGACCCGGACGAGGCCGCGCCGCCGGTCATCGGGCCCGACGGGCAGCCGGTGAACCCGCGCTCGCCCGCGCAACTGCGGGACATGTTCGCCTACGCGCGGGCGCTGGCCGCCGAGAAGCGGCGGGCGCCCGGTGGCGACGACGCCGAGCCCGACGTCATGACGACCCTCGCCACCGATCCCGAACTCACCGAGCCGGCACTGGAGATGTTCTTCTTCCTGCTCACCGTCGCGGGCAACGACACCGTGCGCTCCGCCGCGCCGGGCGGCCTGCTCGCGCTCGCCGAGAACCCGCGCGAGTACGCGCGGCTGCGCCGCGGCGAGGTCGCGACCGGCACGGCCGTGGACGAACTCCTGCGCCACCACCCGCCGGTGCTCAGCTTCCGCCGCACGGCGGCGCGCGACACGGAGCTCGCGGGCACGCGGATCGCGGCCGGGGACAAGGTGGTGGTCTTCCACGCCGCCGCCCACTTCGACGAACGCGTCTTCACCGACCCGCACCGCCTGGACCTGTCCCGTGCGCCCAACCCCCACGTGGCGTTCGGCGAGGGCCCGCACGTCTGCCTGGGCGCGCACTTCGCCCGCCTCCAACTCCGCGTGTTCTACGAGGAGGCCGTCCGCGCCCTGCCCGAACTGCGCCTGGTGGAGCCGCCCCGGCGGCTCGTCTCGCACTTCATCAACGGCCTGAAGTCGCTGCGGTTCGGCGCTCCCGCATAGGTCGTCCGTGCGGCTCCCCGGCGTAGGGTGCAAGATCCAATCACCCATCCCACAGCGGAGATCGAGCATGCGCGCGGCAGTCGAGGCCGAGGACGAGTACCACGACGACGTGTTCCCCGGCATCGCCGCACCCCGGGACGGCAGCCGCTGGCAGGCGCCCGCCGATCTGGAGGAGCACCTGTACGAGCTGTGCGAGGCCGACGACGCGTACACGTATCTGCGGGCCGTCGCCGTGGAGGGCCTGTACCGTCCGGTGTCCTTCGCGGACAAGGATTCCGAGGCCGCGGCGGGCCCGCTCCTGACCGTCGAGCTGCCCGACGGCAGGAAGGTGGCGCAGGTCTACACCGCGGGGGTGCTGCCCCGCCCGCATCCGGCGGTCGTGTACGAGTACGTCACGCTCGGCGCCCTCGCCGAAGGCTGCCCCGACGACGTCGACTTCCTGGTGATCAACGCGGCGACGCCGTGCGAGCAGTACTACCTCACCACGGAGGACGAACGCGAGGTCTGGGCCGACCTGCACCGGCGCCACCACAGGCCGGGCGCGGGCGCCGACCGCATCGAGACGCGCCGCACCGGGGCGCCGGGCCCGGGGCCGCTGCTGCACGGCCTGGCCTGCGGCGCGCACCTGTGCTTCGCCAACGGCGACGCGTGGAACACCCTCGACTGGCACGGCGCGGGCCACCACAACGAGGTGGCCCGCCTCGCGGAGTCCTGGGGCGTGCACGACCGCGAGGGCTGGCTCGCCATGCAGGAGGGGCTCCTCGCCCGTGAAGTCTCCCCCTGGTACTGGGACTTCGTGCTCGGCGCGCGCACGGAGCTGATCGCGCGCCGGGGCCCGCGCGTCGACCCCGAGCAGTGGCGCGACGGCATCGAGTCGGCACTGCGCGCCCGCGCCCTGGAGTCCGGCGGCCCCGGCACGCCGCACCTGCCGGGCGACGACCCCGAACTGGACGCCTTCGTGACGGCCCTGCGCGCCCTGGCGGGGAAGGTCCTCCGCTACGAGGCACGGTTCCGCGCCGACGCGCTCCTGCCCCCGGACGGCCTCGTCGGCACCGTCGCGGCCTGGGACATCGGGCGCGCCTCCAAGATGGCGCGCTGGGGCAGGGGCGCCCGCTACGCGACCCACGCCGAACTGCGCGAAGCCGTCGAACGCGTCTGCGCCGCCGCGCGGTCCGCGTACGCCTCCTGGCCCGAGTTCTCCGCGGGCTACGTCCTGGGCCGCTGCCTCCACTTCGACGAGGAGGGCTTCGGCCCCTGGTACACGGACGTCCTGCACGCCCACCGCGTGCTGACCACGGACCCGGACAGCCCGTGGCTGACGGTGCCGTTCCACGACGCCTGACGCCGCTGCCTTCGTACGGGGACGGATACGCCTCTAGGCCCTGTCGTCAAACTCCCGTCTGCCCCGCGACGTCTGGCACGCACGCTCGCGGCGTTGCCGGAATGCCCGAGTAGGCCCACTACGAGGACATCCCGGCGCCTTGCGATCGCACGCACCAGACGCCGCGGGGCCGCCCTTCGGGCGACGACGGGAGTGTGACGACAGGGCCTAGGACGGACACGCGTCGTCCACCGGCTGGTCGGGCAGGAGCCGGGCCCAGTGGTGTGCCGCGCCGAGTCGGCAGACGCGTGCGGCCACGTAGTCGGCGTCGATGCTCCAGGCGCGAGCGGCGCCTCGGGAGCCGATGACCGCGAGGGCCCGCCCGTCCGGGGAGAACCGCACCGTAGCGGCGTCCGCGACGGCGGGGCCCGTGAGCGTGGCGTACGCGCGGCCGGCACGCCACAGGCGCAGGCTACGGTCGACGCTGGTGGTGGCGAGCGTGGCGCCGTCCGGGCTGAACTCCACCCCGACGACGGGGCCGGTGTGGCCGGTGAGGGTGGACGCGACGCGACGGCCCGCGACGTCCCAGACCCTGATGGTGCCGTCGTTGCCGCCGACGGCGACGGTGCGGCCGCCGGGGCTGAAGGAGAGCGCGAGGGTATAGTCCGGTCGGCCCGGCAGGGGCTTGTCCGCCCGCGCGGAACGGACGTCCCACAGCCGCACGGTGCCGTCGCCACCGCCTCCCGCGAAGGCCACGGACCGCCCGTCGGCGCGCAGGGACAGCGCGGTCACCGGACGGTCGCTCCGCAGCACGGCGGTGGTGCGGCGGGTGGCGGTGTCCAGCACGCGGATGGTGCCGTCCTTGCCTCCGGCCGCCAGTGTGCGACCGTCGGGCGTGATCGACAGTTGCCGCAGCGTCCAGACGCTCTTTCGGAACGTGATGATCCGCTTTCCGGTGGCGAGGTTCCACACGCGGACGGTCCGGTCGCGGTCGGCCGTGGCGAGCACCCGGCCGTCGCCGCTGACCAGGGAGTCGACGACGGTCCCCGGGAAGCGGATCGGAGCCGGGGCACCGCGCGGGGCGGCGGTGGACCAGCGGACCGTCCGGGCCTGCTGGTCGACCGTGAGGAGGGCCCGGGGGTGGGCGAAGGGCACGCGCCAGGTGAGCGGGCCCGAGCGTTCCGGCAGCGCCCCTGTCCTGCGGTGCGATGCCACGTCCCACAGCCGGACGGCGGGGTCCTGCCCCGCGGTGACCAAGGTCTTGCTGTCCGGCGAGAACACCACCGAGTACAGGGGCCGTTTCACGGTCAGCTCGGCCAGGGCCTTGCCCGAGCGCGGGTCCCACAGCCGGACGCTCCCGTCGACGCTCGCGGCGGCCAGGGTGTCGCCGTCGGGTGAGAACGCCACCGCCTGCACGGTGTCGGTGGGCCCTGTCAGCGTCGCGCGCGGGCGCCGGGAGCGTACGTCCCAGAGCTTGACGTGGTGGTTCCTGTCCCCGGTGGCCAGGGTGCGCCCGTCGGGAGAGAAGGCCACCGTGGTGACGGCGCCGGTGCGACCGGCCAGGACGGCGCGGGTCCTGCGCGAGGCCACGTCCCACAGCCGGGTCGTGCGCGCGGTGTCCGCGCTGGCCAGTGAGCGGCCTTCGGGGGAGAACGCCAGGCGGAACACCGCGTCCCCGTGCCCGGTCAGGACGGCGCGTGCGCGATGGGTGCGGACGTCCCACAGACGCACCGTCCGATCGCCGCCCGCGCTGGCCAGGGTGCGGCCGTCGGGAGAGAACACGACCGCCTCGACCATGTTCGTGTGGCCGGTCATGGTCGCCAGGAGACGGTGCGAGCGGGCGTCCCACAGCTTGACGCCGCGGTCGTTGCTCGCGGTGGCCAGGGTGCGGCCGTCCGGTGAGAAGGCGACCGCGTTGACGGCGTCGGCATGGCCGTTCAGGGTGGCGAGCAGGTGGTGGGAGCGCGTGTCCCACAGCTTGACGCTGTGGTCGAAGCTCGCCGTGGCCAGCGTGCGGCCGTCCGGCGAGAAGACCGCGCTCTGGACCGAGTCCGAGTGGCCGGTGAACTGCTCGGCGTAGAACCGGGCGTGCGCGCTCAGGAGACTGCTGCGCGCCTCCGTGGTGGGCGCCCGCCGGTACCCCCGCAGGGCCCGCACCATGGCGGCCTCGGGCCGGTCGGCGCGCAACTGGTCGGCGCGGGCGGCCTGTTCGCGGGAGAACGCCAGGTCCCGCTGCGCGTCGGCCGTGGCCGTCCGCTGGACGGCGACGACGGTCGCGGCCAGCGCGAGAACGAGGAGCACGGCGAGGGTCGCCGTCAGCTGACGGCCCCGACGGGTGCGCAGCCGCCGGGACCGGGTCGAGCAGTCGAGGAACTCCCGCTCCCGCGCGGTCAGTTCGTCCCGCTCCCCGGGCGTGCCGAAGGCGTCCTCGGCCTCGCCGAGTTCGGTGCCGCGCAGCAGGGCCCCGCTGTCGCGGCCGCGCTCGTGCCAGTTGTGGGAGGCGGCGGTCAGCCGCCGGTGTCGGCGCAGGCGCTCGCGGTTGTCCTCGATCCAGCACCGCAACCGGGGCCATGAGGTGATCAGCGCCTCGTGGGCGAGGTCGACGGTGTCGCCGTCCAGGGTGACGAGGCGGGCCCGGGTCAGCCGTTGCAGCACGTCGTCGGGGCCGGGGTTCGCGCGGCGGGTCGTGGCGAGCTCGGTCCTGTCGATGGGGCGGCGGGTGTCGGGGGCGCCGTCGCCCGGGGTGATCAGCCGCAGCAGGATGTGCCGGGCCGTCTCGGCCTCGGCAGGAGCGAGGCCGGCGTAGAGGTCCTCGGCCGTCCTGGCCACGGCGCCGTGGACGCCGCCCGCGGCCTCGTAGCCCCGCAGGGTGAGGGTGCGGCCCTGGCGGCGGCGCCAGGTTTCCAGGAGGGTGTGCGACAGGAGCGGAAGGCCGCCCGGCGCGTTCCGCGTCTCCTCGACGAGGCGTGCGGTCAGGGCGCGTTCCACGATCAGCCCCTGGGCGGCCGCGGGCTTGACGACGACCTCGCGCAGTTCGTCCGACGTCATCGGCCCGACCGGCAGGCTCGCCCGCCCCAGGAGCGCGGCGAGGCCCTCGTGTTCGAGACAGCGCGCGTAGAAATCCGCCCGCATCCCGAGGACCACCCGCAGCCCGCTCCCCGGCTCCTCCGCCGACAGCAGCCTGTCGATGAACTCCCTTCGCCGGGCGGCGTCGTGACAGAGCGTGAACGTCTCCTCGAACTGGTCCACCAGCAGCCAGGTCTCCCCCGGCCCCTCGGCCGGGGTGAACAGTTCGCGGTGGTCGTGCGCCGGGCGGGGCCCGGGAGTGAGGATGCGGATCGCCGCCGGGCGCGGTGCCGGGCCCTCGGCGTCCCGCAGCCGGGGGATGAGCCCGGCGCGCAGCAGGGAGGACTTGCCGCTGCCCGAGGGGCCGAGGAGCATGACGCACCGGTGGGCCCTGGTCAGCGCGGTGAGGCTGTCCGTGAGGCGGGTGCGGCCGAAGAACAGCGGGTGGTCATCGGGTTCGAACCGGGCCAGGCCGCGGTAGGGCGCGTCCGGCGAACCCGTCGGCCCCTCGTCCACCGGCCGGGGCCTGGCCGCCTCTTCGTCCCTCGCCGCCCGCCAGCGCCGCTCCCACTCCCCCGGGTCCCCGCCGCAGGCCCGCACGTACGACCGGGTCAGGGCCAGCGAGGGCAGCGTCTCGCCCGCCGCGGCGCGCGCGAGGGCGGCGGCGGAGTACCCGGCTCCCTCCGCCATCGCCCGGTACGTCGGGGTGCCCGCCTCCCCGCGTAACTTGCGCAGCGCGAAGGCGAAGCTCTGCACGGGACCGGCCCCGGGATCGATCGGCTTCTCTCGGCGCCCCACTACCGCTCAGCCCCCTAAGACGTACGGCTGACCAGCCCAGCACACGGATCGCGGCACGGAGAAGGGGCCCGCGAGCCAACCCCGGGCGCCCGCCGCGCTTTGTCCACCCGCACGGAAAGGGGCTGTGAGACAACGTCCCGGGCGCTGGAATAGCAGTGGCAGGACCGGGTACGGGGGCCCGGCCGTCCTGCCGGACGCGCGTCCTGCGGCCACACGCACGGGGGGAGGCCGCAGGGCGCGCCCCGTCAGGGGCGCGGGGAACTGCGCGCTCAGCGCGCGACAAGCCGCAGTCGCGACTGCGGGGTCCTCGGCAGACGCGGCTGCGGCCTCGTCGTGGTTGCTCGCGCAGTTCCCCGCGCCCCTGACGGGGCGCCCCCGATCACAATCAGGTCTCGCTCGCCGATCAGGGCGACTCCCCCTCTTGCCACACGCCCGTGTAATCGTTTCCAATCCTCGTGTAATCGATTCCACGAGGAGGTGGACGGCGATGGCCCCGAGTTCCGTGGGGATCAAGGACGTCGCGGCCGAGGCCGGGGTGTCCGTGGCCACGGTGTCGCGCGTGCTGAACAGTCATCCCTCGGTCAGCCCGGCGTCCCGCGCCCGCGTGCTCGCCGCCGTGGAGGCGCTCGGCTACCGGCCCAACGCCGTCGCACGGTCCCTGCGCACCGATCAGACGCGCACCCTCGGACTCGTGATCAGCGACGTGCTGAATCCGTACTTCACCGAGCTGGCCCGCTCCGTCGAGGAGGCCGCCCGCGCGCTCGGCTACAGCGTGATCATCGGCAACGCCGACGAACGGCCCGACCTCCAGGACCACCACGTACGGACCCTGCTCGACCGGCGGATCGACGGGCTGCTCGTCTCGCCCACCGACGGCGGCTCCCCGCTGATGCTGGACGCCGCGCGCGCCGGGACGCCGATGGTCTTCGTCGACCGGTGGATCCCGGGGCTCGACATCCCCGTGGTCCGCTCCGACGGGCGCGACGCCGTACGGGACCTGGTCGCGCACCTGCACGGGCTCGGGCACCGCAGGCTCGCCATCATCGCGGGCCCGGCCGCCACCACCACGGGCAGCGAGCGCGTCGACGCCTTCCGGGACGCGCTGCGCGCGTACGGCATCGCCCTGCCCGACGCCTACATCGGGCAGGGCGACTTCCAGGCGGCCAGCGGGCGGCGCGCCACCGAGCGCTTCCTCGCCCTGCCCGAGCCGCCCGACGTCGTCTTCGCCGCCGACAACCTGATGGCCCTGGGCGCCCTGGACGCGATCCGCTCGCACGGCCTGCGCGTGCCGCACGACATCGGGCTCGCGGCCTTCGACGACATCCCCTGGTTCGTGCACACCGACCCACCGGTCACCGCCATCGCCCAGCCGACCGGCGACCTCGGGCGAGCCGCGGTGGCGGCACTGGTCGACCGGATCGAGGGCAGGAGCCCGCGGTCCGTGACCCTGCCCGCCCGTCTCGTCGTCCGGCGTTCCTGCGGCGAGCCCGACCCCACGACCGACGCCCCCAGCCCGGAAAGGAGCACCCGGTGAGCCACCCGGACGAATTGCTGCGCATCGAAGGCATCCGCAAGACCTTCCCCGGCGTCGTCGCCCTCGACTCCGTCGACTTCGACCTGCGGCGCGGCGAGGTGCACGTCCTGCTCGGCGAGAACGGAGCGGGCAAGAGCACCCTGATCAAGATGCTCTCCGGCGCCTACCGGCCGGACGCGGGACGGATCGTGGTGGACGGGCGCGATGTCCGCGTGCACGGCGCGCAGGACGCCGAGTGGCTCGGCATCGCCACCATCTACCAGGAGTTCAACCTCGTCCCCGACCTGACGGTGGCCGAGAACATCTTCCTCGGCAGGCAGCCGCGCCGCTTCGGGATGATCGACAGGAAGCGGATGGAGGACGACGCGCGCGAGCTGCTCGACCGCGTCGGCCTTGCCGTCTCGCCGCGCGCCAAGGTGCGCGAACTGGGCATCGCCAGGCTCCAGATGGTCGAGATAGCCAAGGCGCTCAGCCTGCGGGCGCGCGTCCTGATCATGGACGAGCCGACCGCGGTCCTCACCTCCGAGGAGGTCGACAAGCTCTTCGGGATCGTCCGCACGCTGCGCGAGGACGGCGTCGGCATCGTCTTCATCACCCACCACCTGGAGGAGATCGCCGCCCTCGGCGACCGCGTCACCGTCCTGCGGGACGGCCGCAGCATCGACCAGGTGCCCGCGTCGACCCCCGAGGACGAGCTCGTCCGGCTGATGGTGGGCCGCAGCATCGAGCAGCAGTATCCCCGCCAACGCCCGGACACCGGGCCGCCGTTGCTGTCCGTGGCGGGTCTCACCAGGAACGGCGTCTTCCACGACGTCAGCTTCGAGGTGCGGGCCGGTGAGGTCGTCGGCCTGGCGGGGCTCGTCGGGGCCGGGCGCACCGAGGTGGCGCGCGCCGTCTTCGGCGCCGATCCCTACGACGCGGGTTCCGTGGGCGTGGGCGGCGAGCGCCTGCCGCGGCACGACGTGAACGCCGCGATGGGCGCGGGCATCGGCCTCGTACCCGAGGACCGCAAGGGCCAGGGTCTGGTGCTCGACGCCTCCGTGCGCGAGAACCTCGGTCTGGTGACGCTGCGTTCGGCGACCCGCGCCGGGCTCGTCGACCTCAAGGGGCAGCAGAAGGCGGCAGCGCGGATCGCCGAGCAGTTGGGCGTACGGATGGCCGGGCTCGGCCAGCACGTGCGCACGCTCTCCGGCGGCAACCAGCAGAAGGTCGTCATCGGCAAGTGGCTGCTCGCCGACATCAAGGTGCTGATCCTCGACGAGCCGACGCGCGGCATCGACGTCGGCGCCAAGGTCGAGATCTACCAGCTCATCAACGAGCTGACAGCCTCCGGGCACGCGGTCCTGATGATCTCCAGCGATCTGCCCGAGGTGCTCGGCATGAGCGACCGGGTCCTGGTCATGGCGCAGGGCCGGATCGCCGGTGAACTCGCCGCCGAAGAGGCGACCCAGGACGCGGTGATGGCCCTCGCCGTCTCCACCGCGGCCGTACCCGACTCCGTACCCACAGACGAAGCGCACGAAGCGGAGGGCTCCCGTGGCCACTGAAACCCTGAAGCGCGACACGGGTGGTGCGTCCTCGCTCCGCCGCGTCCTGCTCGACAACGGCGCGCTGAGCGCCCTGATCGTCCTGGTCGTGGCGATGTCGCTGCTCTCGGGCGACTTCCTGACCACCCAGAACCTGCTCAACGTCGGCGTGCAGGCGGCCGTCACCGCGATCCTCGCGTTCGGTGTGACGTTCGTGATCGTCTCGGCGGGCATCGACCTGTCGGTGGGGTCGGTGGCGGCGCTCTCCGCGACCGTCCTCGCCTGGTCGGCGACGTCGCAGGGCGTGCCGGTCTGGCTCGCGGTGATCCTCGCCGTGGCGACCGGCATAGCCTGCGGGTTCGTCAACGGTCTGCTCGTCTCGTACGGCAAACTCCCGCCGTTCATCGCGACGTTGGCGATGCTGTCGGTGGCGCGCGGCCTCTCCCTCGTCATCTCGCAGGGCAGCCCCATCGCCTTCCCCGACTCGGTCTCGCACCTCGGTGACACCGTCGGCGGCTGGCTGCCGGTGCCGGTGATCGTGATGGTCGCGATGGGTCTGGTCACGGCCGTCGTCCTCGGGCGTACGTTCATCGGCCGGTCCATGTACGCGATCGGCGGCAACGAGGAGGCGGCGCGGCTCTCCGGGCTCCGTGTGAAGCGCCAGAAGCTGGTGATCTACGGCCTCTCCGGTCTCTTCGCCGCGGTCGCGGGCATCGTGCTCGCCTCCCGTCTGGTCTCCGCGCAGCCGCAGGCCGCGCAGGGCTACGAGCTCGACGCGATCGCCGCGGTCGTGATCGGCGGCGCCAGCCTCGCGGGCGGCGTCGGCAAGGCGTCGGGCACGCTGATCGGCGCGCTGATCCTCGCCGTGCTCCGCAACGGCCTCAACCTCCTTTCGGTGTCCGCCTTCTGGCAGCAGGTCGTCATCGGTGTCGTCATCGCGCTCGCCGTCCTCCTGGACACGCTGCGGCGCAAGGCGGGCGCGACGCCCGGTGCCTCGTCGGGCGCCTCGGGGACGATGGGGCGCAAGGGCCCGCAGGCGGTGAAGATCGCGCTCGCCGCCGTGGTCGCGGCCGCGGTCATCGGCGCGGTCTCCTTCTTCAACTCGGGTTCATCGGGCACGACGACCAAGGTCGGCATGTCGCTGTCCACCCTCAACAACCCCTTCTTCGTACAGATGAAGGAGGGCGCGCAGGCCGAGGCCGACAAGGCGGGCATCGACCTGACGGTCACCGACGCGCAGAACGACGCGTCCCAGCAGTCCAACCAGTTGCAGAACTTCACCGGCGAGGGCGTGAAGTCGATCATCGTCAACCCGGTGGACTCGGACGCGGCGGGCCCGGCCGTGCGGGGCGCCAACAAGTCCGACATCCCGGTGGTCGCCGCCGACCGGGGCGTGAACAAGGCCGAGACGGCCACGCTCGTCGCCTCCGACAACGTCGCGGGCGGGAAGCTGGCGGCGAAGACCCTCGCCGAGAAGCTCGGCGGCAAGGGGAAGATCGTGGTCCTCCAGGGCACCGCGGGCACCTCGGCGAGCCGGGAGCGCGGCCAGGGCTTCGCCGAGGGCATCAAGGCGTACCCCGGCATCGACGTCGTCGCCAAGCAGCCCGCGGACTTCGACCGCACCAAGGGCCTGGACGTCATGACGAACCTGCTCCAGTCCCACAAGGGCGTGACCGGCGTCTTCGCGGAGAACGACGAGATGGCGCTCGGCGCGGTCAAGGCGCTCGGCGACAAGGCGGGCGAGTCCGTCCCCGTGGTCGGCTTCGACGGAACTCCCGACGGGATCAAGGCGGTCGAGGCGGGCACGCTGTACGCGTCGGTCGCCCAGCAGCCCAAGGAGCTCGGCAGGATCGCCGTCCAGAACGCGGTCAGGGCCGCGCGGGGCAAGGACGTCGAGAACATGGTGAAGGTCCCGGTGAAGATCGTCACCTCGAAGAACGTCGAGGACTTCTCCTGAGCCGCGCCCGCCCCCGCGGCCGCCCCCTCGCGCCACACCACCGTACGAAAGCAGGAAACCGCACATGAACGACGACTACGACGACCTCTACGACCTCCTCGTCGTGGGCTCGGCCAACGCCGATCTGGTGGTGGGCGTCGAGCGCCGCCCCGCCGCGGGCGAGACGGTCCTCGGCTCCGACCTGGCCGTCCACCCCGGCGGCAAGGGCGGCAACCAGGCCGTCGCCGCGGCCCGGCTCGGCGCCCGCACCGCGCTGCTCGCGCGGGTCGGCGACGACGCCCACGGGACGCTGCTCCTGGACGCGCAGCGCGCGGCGGGCGTGGACACGGTGGGGCTGCTCGTGGGCGGCGCGCCCACCGGCGTCGCGCTGATCACGGTCGACCCTTCGGGCGACAACAGCATCGTGGTCTCGCCCGGCGCCAACGCCCGGCTCACCCCCGAGGACATCCGCGCGGCGGGCAGCCTGCTCTCCTCGGCCCGGGTGGTCTCCGCCCAGCTGGAGATCCCCCTGGACACGGTCGCCGAGGTGGTCGGGGCGCTGCGCGAGGACACCCGCTTCGTCCTGAACCCCTCCCCGCCCGCTCCGCTGCCCGCCGAAGTCCTGGCCGCCTGTGACCCGTTGGTGGTCAACGAGCACGAGGCGCGGGTCGTCCTCGGCGAGGCGGCGGGCGAGACGCCGGAGGAGTGGGCGCGGGGTCTGCTCGCGCTCGGCCCCCGCTCGGTGGTGATCACCCTCGGCGCCGAGGGCGCGCTGACGGCGGACGGGCGCACGGACTCCGTCGTACGGGTCCCGAGCCCGAAGGTCGACGCGGTCGACACGACGGGGGCGGGTGACGCGTTCACGGCGGCGCTCGGCTGGCGCCTCGGCCTCGGCGAGGAGCTGGCGACGGCGGCGGCGTACGCGGTACGGGTGGGCGCGGCGGCCGTCACCCGGCAGGGCGCGCAGAGCTCCTACCCCACGGCCTCGGAACTCCCCCCGGCCCCCGCGGAGGTCCCGTCCCCGTGAAGAAGTCCGGCATCCTGAACCGCCATCTCGCGGGCGCGCTCGCCGAGTTGGGGCACGGCGACACGGTCCTGGTGTGCGACGCGGGCATGCCGATCCCGGCGGGCCCTCGCGTGGTGGACCTGGCGTTCCGCGCCGGGGTCCCCGCCTTCGCGGAGGTGCTGGACGGGCTGCTCGCCGAACTGGTGGTGGCGGGCGGGACCGGGGCGCGGGAGGCGCTCGACGCGAATCCGGCCGTGGCGCGGCTGCTCGCGGAGCGCGTCCCCGAGCTCGACCTGGTCGCGCACGAGGAGCTCAAGCGCCGCTCGGCGAGGGCCCGTCTGGTCGTCCGCACCGGTGAGGCGCGTCCGTACGCGAACGTGCTGCTGCGCTGCGGGGTGTTCTTCTGAGCGTGCCGCCCGCGTTCGCTATCCGGTGACGTCCGGTATCCGGACACGGCGGCCCGCTCCATGACCGGATTCCGCCCTTGACTGCGGGTCAACGCACCCCGAACATCAGGCAACGCACAGCTCCACAGCGCCCTGCGGCACCCGCGTCGCAGGGCGCCTCGTACGTTCCGTCCCTGTTGCTGTTCGGAATACGGAGCCCCACATGAGACTCGCCAGACCCGCTCTCCCCCGCCTCCTCAGACGTACCACCGCAGGTGTCGCCACGCTCGCCGCGGCGGGGCTGCTCGCCACCGCCGCGCCCGGTGCCCTCGCCGCGCCGTCGCCGACGCTCGCGGCGCCGGACATCCCGCTCGCCAACGTCAAGGCGCACCTGTCGCAGTTCCAGTCCATAGCCCAGGCCAACGGCGGCAACCGCGCGCACGGCAGGCCCGGTTACAAGGCGTCCATCGACTATGTGAAGGGCAAGCTGGACGCGGCCGGATTCACCACCAGCGTCCAGCAGTTCACCTCCAGCGGCGCCACGGGCTACAACCTCGTCGCCGACTGGCCCGGCGGGGACCCGAACAAGGTCCTGATGGCCGGTGCGCACCTCGACAGCGTCTCGGCGGGCGCCGGTGTGAACGACAACGGCTCGGGCTCCGCCGGTGTCCTGGAGACCGCGCTCGCCGTCTCGCGCGCGCAGCTCAAGCCGACGAAGCACCTGCGGTTCGCCTGGTGGGGCGCCGAGGAGCTGGGCATGGTCGGCTCGCGCTACTACGTCAACAACCTGCCCAGCACGGAGCGTTCGAAGGTCAGCGGCTATCTGAACTTCGACATGATCGCCTCGCCCAACCCCGGTTACTTCGTCTACGACGACGATCCCACCATCGAGAAGACGTTCAAGGACTACTACGCGGGCCTGAACGTCCCCACCGAGATCGAGACCGAGGGCGACGGCCGCTCCGACCACGCCCCGTTCAAGAACGTCGGCATCCCGGTCGGCGGTCTGTTCAGCGGCGCCGAGCGCGCCAAGTCCAGCGCCCAGGCCCAGAAGTGGGGCGGCTCGGCGGGCCAGGCGTTCGACCGCTGCTACCACTCGTCCTGCGACAGCGCGTCGAACATCAACGACACGGCGCTCGACCGCAACAGCGACGCCATCGCCCACGCCATCTGGGCCCTCGGCACGGACACCACCGTGCCGCCCGGCGACAGCTACGAGAACACCACCGACGTCGCCATCCCGGACAACGGCGCGGCCGTGACCTCGACGGTCAACGTGACGGGCCGCACCGGCAACGCCCCCGCCACCCTCAAGGTCGACGTCGACATCCGGCACACCTGGCGCGGCGACGTGGTCGTCGACCTGCTCGCGCCCGACGGCACGGCGTACCGCCTGAAGAACTCCAGCGGCAACGACTCGGCGGACAACGTCATCGCGACGTACACGGTCGACGCGTCCAGCGAGGTCGCGAACGGCGCGTGGAAGCTGCGCGTCCAGGACGTGGCGGCGCAGGACACCGGCTACATCAACAGCTGGAAGCTCACCTTCTAGCGCTCACCTTCTGGCGCTCACCTCACAGCGCTCCCGGTGCCGTGGTCGGTGACCTCCGACCACGGCACGCGGCGGCGGCTCAGGCGGCCCCGTCCTTCGGCGCCTTCTTGCCGCTGAACTTCGTCGTCTTCTCCAGGACGTCGGGCGCGTAGAGCCGCAGCCCCTGGTGGAGGGCGAACTCCGCCAGGTAGCCGCGCAGTACGGCCGGTGGCTCCTCCGCGAGGTTGAGCATCATGCGGTTCGCGACGACCGCGGGCGCCGACAGCTCCTCCACGGCGGCCTCCACCGCCGCGTCGATGTCCGCGGGCGCGACGACCTCGTCGCAGATCAGCCTGGCCTCCGGCTCGGTGGTGCGGATGCGCCGCCCGGAGAGGATGACCTGCCGCGCCAGGCGGTTGCCCGCGATGCGGGGCAGCCGCAGGTTGGCCACACCGGGGATGATGCCCTCCTGCGCGGCGGGCAGGCTGAGGTAGGCGTCGTCCGCGGCGATCACGCGGTCGAAGGCGAAGAGGAGCTGCATGCCGCCGCCGATGGCGAAGGTGTCGACGGCCGCGATCCACGGCTTCTGCACGGTGCGCGTCGCCCAGTGCGGCCGGGGTACGGGGAGCGGTTCGCCGAACCCGTCGGTGACCGGCTCCCCGTTCCCGTCCGTCAGGAGCAGCCCGCGCTGGAGCTTGCTGATGTAGCCGAGCTCGCGGCGCAGCAGGAAGTCCGTGTAGGAGATCCGGCCCGCGTCGAGGTGGCGCAGGTTGATGCCCGCGCTGAAGACGCGGCGGCCCCGGTAGCGCGGATGCGTCATCTCCCCGCCGCGCAGCACCCCTACCGTGCTGAGGTCGTCGAGGAGCGCCAGGTCGACGCCCACGTCCATGGCGGCGATCAGTTCGTTGTCCTCGGCGTTGAGCGCCGCCGGGCTCGTCACCGTGAGGTGGGTGGCGCGGCCGACGCGGTCCACGCGCAGCGGTCCGAGGTCGACGCTGCCGCGCGCGGTGTACTCGGGGAGCAGCGCGAGCGCCCGGTCCGTGGGGCGCAGCAGCGACTCCATGAGGTGGGTCCCCGCCCGCTCCTGGCGCAGCACCCCGGCGAAGAAGACGGCCTGGTCGATCTCCCGGCCCTCTTTGTCGGCCTGCGCGAGGGCGGACTCGGCCGCCATCTGTTCGCGGGTCGGTACGAGCCCTTCGAGGAACTCGGCGGCGGCGAAGACGAGTTCGTCCAGCCAGCGGTACCGGGTGCGGTCGCCGGTCAGCGCGTCGTACACGGCCTGGCCGTGCTCGGCCATGAACGCGACGCGCGCCCGCCGCGCGTCGGCCACGGCGTCGTCGACCCGCGCCTGCTGCGCGTCGGTGCGCTCGGCCTTGGCGGGCACCTGGGCCAGGACCTCCTCGGCGCGCGCGGCCACCGCGCGGGGGCCCTGCCAGGCCGCGGTCAGTTCGGCGGTCATCGCTCGCCCCGTGTTCCCGTGGGGGCCTCGGTGTCCGTGGATGCCTCGGTCCCGGTGGCGCGCAGCGCCCTGTCGCACGCCGCGAGATGCGTGCCGAGTGCGTCCTCGAAGGAGGTGCCGGGCGCGTCCATGATCAGGCCGCGCAGCAGCCGGACGTCACCGCGCGCGGGACGGTCCGCGAGCGCCGTGGCCAGCCGGTCGTCGAGCGCGCCCGTCGTCCCGTCCGCTATCTCGTCGACGACGCCCAGCTCCCGCGCCTGCTCCGCGTCGAGCGCCCCGGCCCCCGCCATGCACAGGGCGAGCCTGCGGGCCCCCGAAACGCCGACGCGGTGCGTGAGCCGGTGCAGGGCCATGCCCGGCCAGAAGCCGCCGGACGCGGAGGGCAGGGTGACGCGCAGGTCGGGCGCGGCGATCCGTACGTCCGCGGCGAGGAGCAGGTCGAAAGCGGGGCCGCCGCAGGTGCCGGAGGCGGCGACCAGCGTGACGGCGTCCAGGCGCTCCCACTGGCGCAGGGCGCGCTCCCACTTGTTGACCGTGTGGACGTCGACGGGGCCCGGCCACTCCGCGTGGCCCGCGCCGTCCGCGTGCCCCGCGTCGAGCTCGATCACCGCCGCCGTGGCCCGCTCGTCCTCGGCCTGCTCACGGAACGCGGTGAGCGTCTTGGTCAGCTGTGCCATCCCCTGGGAGGCGTCGAGCCGCATGCGCAACATCGTCACTGTCTTTCACATCCATCCATGTCACCACCGCACGAGCGCGGTTTCGATGGTCGAGCCCGGGCCCATGGTCATCAGGACGCCGTGGTCGCCGGGGCGCACCACGCCTTCGTCCAGGAGCCGTCGATAGGAGAAGAGGAAGGAACCGCTGGAGAGGTTGCCGTGGTCGCGCAGCACGCTCACCGTGTGCCGCAGGTCGTGCCGCGTCAGGCCGAGGTTGACCATGACGGAGTCGATGACCTTCTTCCCGCCGGAGTGCACGATCCACTGCGCGATGTCGGTGCGGCGGACTCCGGTACCGGCGAGCAGGCCGTCCACGACCTGCTCGGCGTGGGCGCCGACGACGTAGGGGACGTCACGGTCGAGGAAGAAGCTGAACTTGCCCTGCGCGTCGTCCCAGTCGTACCGCATCGCGTCGAGGGCCTCGGGGATCAGCAGCGAGGAGAACTTCAGGATCTGCGGACCCGCACCGCCCGCACCGCCCGCGCCCGGCTCGTCCGCCCGCACCGCCACCGCCGCCGCGCCGTCGCCGAACAGGCTGTTCACGACGGCGCTGCGCATCGTGTCGTCGAAGACGTACGCGGCCGAGCACGCCTCGACGCACAGCATGATGGCGAGCTGCCCCGGGTGCGCGCCGGCCCACCCCGCCACGCCGGTCAGGGCGTTGAGGCCCGCGTTGCAGCCCATGCCGACGATGTCGGCGCGGGAGCAGGTGCGCGGCAGGCCCATCTCGCGGATGACGCGCGCGGAGAAGCCGGGGGTGAGGAATCCGGTGCTGGTCACGCACATCAGATAGCCGATGTCGTCGACGGAGGCGCCGAGCTTCTTCAGGCAGTTCTCCAGGGCCTCGACCCCCATGGATATGCCGGATTCGCGGTGCTTGGCGAGGAGTTCGCCCTGCGTCTCCACGCGCGGCCCGCCGGTCGCGGGGTCGGCGGGCGGAATCGTCAGGTTGCGGCGTTCTATCGCGCTGTTGGTGAAGAGCGACCGGATGCGGGGGTCCGTGATGCCGTAGAGGTCCAGGACGTCGGTCTGGGAGTAGGAGTGGGGTGGCGTGGCGGTCGCCACGTCGAGGATGCGGGCCCTCGCTCCGGCCAGCAGACCCGTGGGGGCCGTGCCGGGAGGAGCCGTGCCTGGGAGAGTCGTGGCGTTCATCGCGCACCCACCGCGTCGGGCAGCACCTTGTTGTTCCGTCCCTTCGTCCGGAGGTGGTGCGAGACCCTCGCCGCGATGTCGCGCAGCGGCTCGGGCTGCATCATCTCCTTGTGCGTACAGTCGATTCGATACGTGACCGTCCGCCCGTCCACATGGGAGGCGAAGGCCCGCGCCGGTGAGGGTGTGACGGCGTCGGCATCGTCGTCACGCGGTTCGAAGAACAGTACGTCCCCGCGGAAGACGTCCGGGCGGTGACTTCGCGCGAGCCGCTCGCCCGCCAGCGTCAGTTCGACCATCGCCCGCGCGGTGCTCTCCTCCATCCCGGCGAACTCGGGGTCGTTGCGCAGCAGGAAACGGGCCGCTTCGGCGACACCGAGGGCGGCTGCCGCGCCCTCGCCGGTGTCGACGTCGTGGCCGAGCTCGCGCAAACCTTCGCGGAGGGCATCGACACTGCCCTTCGTCCCCTTCGGAACTCTGCCCGAACTGTCGGCCGCTTCTGCCCCCTCGGTCCCGGAAACCGTGCCTCCCGAGGCGAGTCTGGCGTCCAGGAGCGCAAGCAGCTCGACCTCCTCGCCCTCCGCCTGGAGCCGGGTGGCGACCGCGTGGGCGAGCGTGCCGCCCATGGACCAGCCGAGCAGCCGGTACGGTCCGCTCTTCCTGACCTCGCGGATCCGTGCGGCGTAGTCGCGCGCCATGTCCGCGAGCGAGGCGGGTGCCTCGCCGCCCTCGGACAGGAGGCGCGCCTGAAGGCCGTAGACGGGCACGTCGGGCGCGATGTGCCGCAGCAGGCCCGCGTAGCACCAGCTGAGCCCCGCGCCCGGGTGCACGCAGAACAGCGGAGCCTCGCCGTCCCGCCCCGGCTCCGGGTCCACCTCGCGCAGGGGAAGCAGCACGTCGAGCGCGCCGCGCGACGGCGGACTGCCCGCGAGCCGCCGGGCGAGCGCCTCGACCGTGGGCGCCTCGAACAGCGTGCGCACGCCCGCTTCGGCGCCCAGTACGGACCGGATCCTGCTGACCAGGCGCGCGGCGAGCAAGGAGTGCCCGCCGAGGTCGAAGAAGCTGTCGTCGATCGTGACGGCGGGCAGGCCGAGGATCTCGGCGAAGAGTCCGCACAGGGCCTGTTCGCGGGCGGTGCGCGGCTCGCGGCCCCGCGAGGACGCGGTGAGGTCGGGCGCGGGCAGCCGCCGCCGGTCGATCTTCCCCCCGTCCGTACGGGGCAGTTCGGCGAGGACGACGACGGCGCCGGGCACCATGTGCTCGGGCAGCGCGGCCCGCGCGTGGTCCCTGAGCGCGGCGGGCTCGCACACCGCGCCGGGCCCGGGCACGACGTACCCGACGAGCAGCGCGTCGCCCTCCGGCCCGTCAGCGCGCACGATCACACTGGCCTGTGCCACGTCGGGGTGCCCGAGCAGCGCCGCCTCGACCTCACCGGGCTCGATCCGGAAGCCGCGCACCTTGACCTGGTCGTCCACGCGTCCCACGAACTCGATGCGGCCGTCGGGCAGCCTGCGCGCCAGATCGCCCGTCCGGTACATGCGTTCGCCAAAGGCGCCGTACGAAACGGCGTGCGGATCCGGCACGAACCGCTCGGCCGTGAGTCCGGGACGGCGTGCGTAGCCGCGCGCCAACTGCGCGCCCGCCACGTACAGCTCCCCCACCACACCGGGCGGCACGAGGCCGAGCCGCCGGTCGAGGACGTACACGCGCGTGCCCGCCACCGGAGCCCCGATCGGCACGGGCCCGCCGTCCTGCGGGCCGTCGGCGCGGCAGTCGCCGGTGACCACGTCCACCGACGCCTCGGCGGGCCCGTAGCAGTTGGTCAGGGAGGCGTCGAGCGTGGCGGCGAACGCGGTGACCGTCCGGCGCGGGAGGGCCTCGCCGCCGCTCAGGACGCGGCGCAGCGCGTGGCACTCGGCCGCCTCGGGGGTGTCGAGGAACGCCTGGAGCATCGACGGCACGAAGGTCGCCGTGGTCACCCGCAGATCGCGGACGAGCCGCGCGAGGTAGGCCGGGTCGCGGTGTCCCTCGGGCCGCGCCACCACCAGTGCGGCGCCGTCGATCAGCGGCCCGAGGAGCTCGGGCACGAACGCGTCGAAGCTCGCCGGTGTCTTGAGGAGGGCACGGTCATCACCGGTCAGCGGGGAGCGTTCACGCATCCACCGGAGCCGGCCCGCGATGCCGCGCTGCGGGACGACGACGCCCTTGGGACGGCCGGTGGATCCCGACGTGAAGATGACGTACGCCGGGTGGTCCTGCCGCAGCGGGCGGACGCGGTCCGCGTCGATGGGGTCGCCCGGGTCGCCGTCGTCCGGACCCGCGTCATCTCCCGTCGGCCCGTCGCGCGTGATCGCGTCCACGTCGATGCGCGGCAGGCCGGTGTCCGGCACGGGCCCCGCCACCGACGACCGGGTCAGCACGCAGGACGGCCGGGCGTCGTCGAACATGAACCGCACCCGTTCCGCGGGCAGATGAGGCTCCACGGGCAGGAACGCGGCGCCCGCCTTCAGCACCGCGAGCACAGCCGCGACGAGCCCCGCCGAGCGCTCCATGACGACGGCGACGACGTCCTCGGGCCCCACGCCCCCGTCGATGAGGCGGTGCGCGACGCGGTTGGCGTCGGCGTTGAGCCGCGCGTACGTCAGGCTTGTGTCCTCGCAGATGACGGCGGTCGCCTCCGGGGTCAGCGCGGCCTGCGCCTCGAAGAGCGCGGCGACACCCTCCTCGTGGCCGCGCGCGCTCGCGAGGGAGCCGCCGTCGCCCTGGGCCGTGAGACGGGCGCGTTCGTCCGCCGTGAGCAGGTCCACGTCCGCCACGCGCACGGCGGGGTCACGGGTGACCGCGTCGAGCAGCCGCACGAAGCGGTCCGCGGTCGCCTGGGCCGTGGCCCGGTCGAACAGGTCGGTGGCGTAGGTGAGGCCGCCCTCGACGCCCGCCGGGCTTCCGTCGGCGCCGAACCGTTCCGTGAGGTCGAAGGAGAGGTCGAACTTGGCCGCCGTCGCCCCCGGCTCCACCGGGTCGACGCGCAGGCCCGGCAGCTCCAACGGTTCGCGGGCGGCGTTCTGCAGGGTGAGCATGACCTGGAACAGCGGATGCCTGGCGAGCGTCCGCGCGGGGTTGAGCGCCTCGACCAGCTGCTCGAACGGCACGTCCTGGTGGGCGAACGCGGCCAGGTCGGTCGCCCGCACCCGGGCCACGAGATCGCGGAACTCCGGGTCCCCGGACACGTCCGCCCGCAGCACCAGCGTGTTCACGAAGAACCCGACCAGATCGTCCATGCCCTCGTCCACGCGCCCCGCGACCGCCGTGCCGATGGGCACGTCGGCACCGGCACCGAGTCGCGCGAGCAGCGCCGCGAGACCGGCGCGCACCACCATGAACACGCTCGCTCCGGTGTCCCGCGCGACCTGCGCGAGCCGGGCGTGCGTATCGACGGAGAGGCGCAGCGGGACCGTGCCGCCCCGGCCGCTCATCCCGGCGGGCCGCGCCCGGTCGAGCGGCAGCGCCAACTCCTCGGGAAGATCGCGCAACTCCTCTTTCCAGTACGCGAGTTGCTCGGAGAGCAGGCTCTGCGGGTCGCTCTCGTCACCGAGCAGCTCCCGCTGCCACAGCGCGTAGTCCGCGTACTGCACCGGGAGCGGCTCCCACCGCGGGGCGCGACCGTCGTGCCGTGCCGCGTACGCCGTGCCGAGGTCGCGTGCCAGCGGCCCCACCGACCAGCCGTCACCGGCGATGTGGTGCACCACGAGCAGCAGCACACTCTCGCGCGGCGCGACCCTGAACAGCCATGCCCTCAAAGGGATTTCGGAGCTGAGGTCGAAAGGGAGATCGGCGCGGGCGGACAGTTCGCGGCGCAGGTCGTCCGGGGCCACCGGCACCACCGCGAGCAGGTCGCCCACCTCGTCGGCCGCGCATACCCGCTGGTGGGGCACGCCGTCGGCCGACGCGGGGAAGACCGTCCGCAGGCTCTCATGCCGGGCGACCACGTCCCGCAGCGCCACCGAGAGGGCCGTGGCGTCCACGTCACCGGTCAGCCGCAGGGCCATCGGGATGTTGTACGTCGCCGAGGGTCCCGCCAACTCGCCGATGAACCACAGCCGTTGCTGGGCGTACGAGAGCGGAAGCCGGTCCGGCCGGGCCCGGGTGCCGAGCGCCGGGCGCACCGCGTCGCCGCCCTGGAGCCGCCGGGCCAGCGCGGCGACGGTGGGGTGGTCGAAGAGCGCGTGGACGCGCAGCTCGACGTCGAGCGTGGAGCGCACCCGGCTGACCAGGCGGGTGGCGAGCAGCGAGTGGCCGCCCAGCTGGAAGAAGTCGTCGTCGACGGTGACCGAGGGCACGCCCAGGACGTCGGCGAAGATCTCGCAGAGCGCCTTCTCGTGCGGCGTGCGCGGCGCACGGCCCGTCGCCGCGCGCGTCAACTCCGGTGCGGGCAGGGCGTTCCTGTCGAGCTTGCCGGTCACGGTGAGCGGCAGCGCGTCGAGGGCGACGACGGCCGAAGGGAGCATGTAGTCGGGCAGTAGTCCGCCGGTCAGCACGGCGGGATCCGCGTCCTCGACACTCTCCTTCGGCACGCCGGGGGCGGGCACGGCGTAGCCGACGAGCCGCCGGTCGCCGGGCCTGTCCTCGCGGACGACGGCCGCCGCCTGCGCGATGCCGGGGTGGGCGAGGAGCGCCGTCTCGACCTCGCCGAGCTCGACGCGGAAGCCGCGCACCTTCACCTGGGTGTCGACGCGCCCGACGAAGTCGAGGCGCCCGTCGGCCGTCCAGCGCGCCACGTCGCCCGTGCGGTACATGCGTTCACCTGGAGCGCCGTACGAGGCGGCGTACGGATCCGCGACGAAGCGCTCCGCCGTGAGCGCGGGGCGCCGCGTGTAGCCGCGCGCCAGGCCCGCGCCCGCGATGTACAGCTCCCCCACCGCGCCCGGCGGCACCAGGCCGAGGCCCGCGTCGAGCACATAGGCGCGGGTGCCGTCCATCGGCCTGCCGATGGGCGGCGAGACCACCGCGAGGTCGGCCTCCTCGACGGCGTCGCAGGTGGCGAAGGTCGTCGTCTCCGTGGGCCCGTAGACGTCGATCACGCGGGTGTTCCGGCAGGCCCGCAGGACACGCCCGACGACCACCGAGGGAACCAGCTCGCCGCCCGTCCACACCTCGCGCAGTCCGGCGAAGCAGCCGGGCGCCTCCTCGGCGAGGACGCGGAAGAGCCCGATGGTGAGGAAGAGCGCCGTGACGCCCCGTTCCCCCGTGGCCCGTTCCAGACCGGCCGGGTTCAGCTCACCGGGCGGGGCCACCACGACGGTGCCGCCGCCGAGCAGTGGCGCCCAGATCTCGTACGTGGACGCGTCGAAGACGTGCGCCGAGTGGAACAGCACACGCCGGTGCGCGTCCGCGCCGAACCGCCGGTCGGCGGCCAGGCCCAGGACGCCCCGGTGGGTGACGGCGACACCCTTGGGCCGCCCGGTCGAGCCGGAGGTGTACATCACGTACATCAGCCCGTCGGGGCCGACGCCGACGCCGTCACTGCCGTGCGCCGAGCCCGGCGGGACGCGCCGGTCCGCTTCCTCGTCGGTGCGGATGTGCACCAACCCCTCGTCGGCGGCGGGCAGTTCCTGTACGGAACCGTCCGTGACGAGCACGGTCGCCCCCGTGTCCCGGAGGATGAAGTCGAGCCGCGAGCGCGGCCATCTGCCGTCGAGCGGCACATAGGCGCCACCGGCCTTCACGATCCCGAGCAGCGCGACGATCAGGTCCGCCGAGCGTTCCATGAGGACGGCCACCGGCCGCTCGGCCCGCACGCCCGCAGCGGCCAGGCGCCGCGCGAACCGCTCGGCTCGGGCGTCGAGTTCGGCGTACGTCAGCTCGGTGCCGTCGGCGTCGACGACCGCCGTCGCGCCGGGGGCGGCGCGGACCCGCCGCGCGAAGAGGTGGGCCACGTCGGTGGCGGGGAGGTCCTGACCGGCCCCTTCGGCGTCGGCGAGCAGCCGGGCACGCTCGTCGCGCCCCAGGATGTCGAGGGCACCGAGCCGCAGCTCCGGAGTGCGCACGGCGGCTTCGACGAGGCGGCGCAGGCGGTCGGCGAGGCGGTCGGCGGTGGCGTGGTCGAAGAGGTCGGCGGCGTAGCCGAGGCTGCCGTCGAGTCCGGCGGGGGTGCCGTCGGCGGTGAATTGTTCGGTGAGGTCGAAGGTGAGGTCGAACTTGGCCGCGTCCTGCGCGGGCGCGACGTGCTCCACGGCCACCCCCGGCAGGCGCAACTCCGGCTGCCCCACGCCGTGTTGGAAGCCGAGCATGACCTGGAAGAGCGGGTGGCGCGCGGCGGTCCGCGTCGGGTTGAGGGTCTCCACCAACTGCTCGAAGGGCACGTCCTGATGCGCGAACGCCGCCAGGTCGGCGGCCCGCACCCGCCCCACCAGCTCCCTGAAGCCCGGGTCACCCGACACGTCGGTGCGCAGCACCAGCGTGTTCACGAAGAACCCGACGATGCCCTCGAGGCCGTCGTCCGTGCGCCCCGCCACCGCCGCGCCCAGCGGCACGTCGGTCCCGGCGCCGAGTCGCGCGAGGAGCGCCGCGACGGCCGCCTGCACGGTCATGAAGACGCTCGCGCCCGCGTCCCGCGCGATCTCCGCGAGCCGTGCGTGCGTCGCGGCGGACAGCCTCAGCGGGACCGCGCCGCCGCGCCCGCTCGCCACGGCGGGCCGTGGCCTGTCGGACGGCAGCGCGATCTCCTCGGGGATGTCGCCCAACTCACCGCGCCAGAAGTCGAGTTGGCGTGCGGCCAGGCTGCCCGGGTCGTCCTCGTCGCCGAGCAGCTCCCGCTGCCACAGCGCGTAGTCCGCGTACTGCACCGGCAGGGGCTCCCAGTCCGGGGCGTGCCCGTCGCGCCGCGCCTCGTACGCCGTACCGAGATCGCGCAGCAGCGTGCCCATCGACCAGCCGTCGGCCGCGATGTGGTGCACCACCAGGGCGAGGACGTGCTCGTCCGTGCCGGTACGGCACAGCCAGGCGCGCAGCGGCGCCTCCGCCGACAGGTCGAACTCGTACCCGGCCGCTCGGGCCCACACGTCGTCAGGGCCGTCGTCGTCAGGCGTGTCCGACGCGAGCAGCTCGCCCACCTCGGTCATGTCGAGCACCCGTTGGAAGGGCTCGTCCCCGGCGCGTGCGACGACCGTCCGCAGGCTCTCGTGCCGGGCGGCGACGTCCCGCAGCGCCGCCGCGACGGCGGCCCTGTCGACCGGGCCCGTCAGCCGGGCGGTCACCGGGATGTTGTACGTGGCGGACCGGCCCGCCAGCTCGCCGACGAACCACAGGCGCCGCTGGGCCGAGGAGAGCGGGAGCCGCTCGGGCCGCGGGGTCACCGCGCGTACGGCCGGGCGTGCCGGACCGCCGTCGTCCGGGCGGTCGCGGAGTTCGCGGGCCAGCTCCGCCACGGTCTGCGCCGCGAACAGCTGGGCGATGCCCAGCTCCACGCCGAGTGCGGACCGGATCCGGCCGACCAGCCGGGTCGCGAGCAGCGAGTGGCCGCCCAGCGCGAAGAAGTTGTCGTCGACCGTCACCTCGGGCAGGCCGAGGACCTCGGCGAACAGGGCGCACAGGGCGTGTTCGCGCGGGGTGCGCGGGGCGCGGCCTCCGCCGCCCGCCACGGGATCGGGGTCGGGGAGCGCCGCCCGGTCGAGCTTGCCGTTCGCGGTGAGGGGCAGTGCGTCGAGCCGTACGACGGCGGACGGGACCGCGTGGTCGGGCAGGACGGCGCGGACGTAGCGGTGGACGGCCTCGGTGTCGAGCGCCACCGGAGCGCCGCCGCCGTCACGCCCGGCCCTTCCCTCCCCCTCGCCCTCACTCTCGCCCTCGCCTTCGCGCGCCGGAACCACATACCCGATCAGGCGCTTGTCCCCGGAGGCGTCCGCCTTGGTGGCGGCGACCGCGCGGGCGACGGCGGGGTGGCCGAGCAGCGCGGTCTCGACCTCGCCCAGTTCGACGCGGAAGCCGCGCACCTTGACCTGGTCGTCGACGCGCCCCGCGAACTCCAGCTGTCCGTCGGGCAGTCGGCGCGCCAGGTCGCCCGTGCGGTACATGCGCTCCCCCGGCACTCCGTACGCGGCGGCGTACGGATCCGCCACGAAGCGCTCCGCCGTCAGTCCCGGCCGGTTCGCGTAGCCACGGGCGAGCCCCGGGCCCGCCAGATGGAGTTCGCCGACCACGCCGGGCGGGACGAGCGCGAGGCGCCGGTCGAGGACGTAGGCGCGCATGTCGTCCATCGGGCGGCCGATCGGCACCGTGTTCGGGACGTCGTCCGGGTCCGAGTCCGCGGCGAAGGTGCTGAGGGTCGTGAAGGCGGTGGTCTCCGTGGGCCCGTACGCGGCCGTGACCACGGTGCCGGGGCAGGCGCGCAGCACCTCGCGGACCCCCGCGGCGGAGACGACGTCGCCGCCGGTCGTCACCTCCCGCAGGCCCTTGAAGATCGCCGGGTCGTCCTCGGCCCAGACGCGGAAGAGGCCCGCGGTCACATGGACGTGGGTGAGTCCGTGCCGGGCGGCGTGCTCGGCGACCGCGCCGCCGTCCAGCGGGCCCGGCGGCGCGACGACCACGCGGCCGCCGTGCGCGAGCGTCACCCACAGCTCGTACGTGGAGGCGTCGAAGGCGTGGTTGGCGTGGAACAGGACCCCGTCCAGGCCGCCCTCCGCCAGCCAGCGCCGGTGCGAGGCGAACGCCGCGACGGCCGCGTGCGGTGTGACCACGCCCTTGGGGCGGCCGGTCGAGCCGGACGTGTACATCACGTAGAGGGTGGTGCCGGGGTGGATGTCGGCGGGCGGCGGAGCCTGTCCGGCGGCGGGCTCCTCGTGGGGCGCGGTGACGTCCAGCACGGGGACGTCCAGGTCGGCCGGGAGACCGGTGACGTCGTCGGTGAGCAGCAGCGCGGCACGCGTGTCGGTGAGGATGAAGCGGGTCCGCGCGGCGGGCGTGGCGCGTTCGAGGGGGACGTAGCCCGCGCCGGTCTTGACGACCGCGAGGAGGGTCACGACGAGATCGGCGGAGCGGTCCATGCGGACGGCGACAAGCCGCTCGGGCCCCGCCCCGTGGGCGCGCAGACGGTCCGCGAGCCGGTCGGAGAGGGTGTCCAGGTCGCGGTAGGTGAGTGCGGTGTCGCCGTGGACGACGGCGGTCGCGTCGGGGTGGCGGGCCACGCGCCCGGCGAACAGGCGCGTCACCGTCGTCGGCCGTGCGGCGGGGTCGTGGTCGCCGCGCGCCTCGGTCAGGAGCCGGTCGCGCTCGGCCGGGTCGAGCAGGTCGAGGGCGGAGACCGGCTGCTCCGGATGCCGTACGGCGGCCGCGAGCAGGCGCACACAGCGTGCGGCGACGGACCGGGCGGTGTCGGCGGTGAACAGGTCGGTGGCGTAGCCGAGGGTGCCGGTGAGCCCGGCCGCCGCCCCGGTGCCGTCGTGCCGTTCGGTGAGGTCGAAGGAGAGGTCGAAGTGGGCGGTGGTGAGACCCAGCGGTACGGGCTCGGCGGCGAGGCCCCCCAGCGGCGGCAGCGTTCCGGTGAACTTCTCGAAGGCGAACATCACTTGGAACAGCGGGTGGCGGGCGAGCGACCGCGTCGGGTTCAGCGCCTCCACCAGGCGCTCGAACGGCACGTCCTGGTGCGCGAGCGCCGCCAGGTCCGCGTCCCGCACGCGCTCCACGAGCTCGGCGAACGAGGGGTCGCCGCTCGTGTCGGCGCGCAGCACCAGGGTGTTGACGAAGCAGCCCACCAGGTCGTGCAGCGCCTCGTCGGTGCGGCCCGCGACCGGGGTGCCGATGGGGATGTCGTCGCCCGCCCCGAGGCGCGAGAGGAGGGCCGCGAGCCCGGCGCGCAGCACCATGAAGACGCTGGCGCCGAGGTCCTGGGCGAGCGCGGCGACGCGGCCGTGCAGCTCGGGCCCGATCGTGAGGGGCACGGTGGCGCCCCGGCGGCTCGCGACGGGCGGCCGGGGCCTGTCGGTGGGCAGGGCCAGTTCCTCGGGCGCCCCGGCCAGGCGCTCGCGCCAGAAGGCGAGCTGGCGTGCGGCGAGGCTCTCCGGGTCGTCCTCGTCGCCGAGCAGCTCGCGCTGCCACAGGGTGTAGTCCGCGTACTGCACCGGCAGCGGTTCCCACTGCGGGGCGCGCCCGTCGAGCCGTGCCCCGTACGCGGTACCGAGATCGCGCAACAGGACGCCCAACGACCAGCCGTCGGCGGCGATGTGATGCACCACCAGGGTCAGTACGTGCTCGTCGGGCCCGGTACGGCACAGCCACGCGCGCAGCGGCACCTCCGCCGACAGGTCGAACTCGTAACCGACGAACTCAGCGAGCGAGGTGGCCAGTTCGGCGTCACCGAGGGTTCCGGCGCCCGTCAGGTCGGTGAGGAGTTCGCGCGCCTCGTCGACGTCGACGATCACCTGGCAGGGCTCGCCGCCGGTCCGCCCGATCACCGTGCGCAGGCTCTCGTGCCGCCCCACGACGTCCCGCAGCGCCGCCACGAGAGCCGCGCGGTCCACGGTGCCCGACAGGCGCAGGCCGAGCGGGATGTTGTACGTCGCCGAGCGGCCCTCCAGCTGCCCGGTGAGCCACAGCCTCCGCTGCGCGAACGAAAGGGGGATCACTCAGGTTCTCCTCGGTGGTGCGGCGGGGTGGGGCGGCGGCGGGCGGCCGGGGCCTCGGGTCAGCGCATCCGCCTCAGCCGGGGACGCTGCGGCGGCGCGTCCGAGCCCGGCAGGTGTGGTGCGAGGGAGGCCACCGTGGGGTGCTTGAACAGCAGCGGCAGCGGGAGTTCCACGCCGAGCGAGGCGCGGATCCGGCCCGCGAGCCGCATGCTCAGGAGGCTGTCGCCGCCGAGCGCGAAGAAGCTGTCGTCGACGGTGACCTCGGGCACCCCGAGCACCTCGGCGAAGAGCCCGCACAGGGCGCGCTCCCGCTCCGTGCGCGGCTCGCGGCCGCCCGCCACGGTGGCGTGCCCGGGGGCCGGGAGCGCGCTGCGGTCCAGCTTGCCGTTGACGGTCAGCGGCAGCGCGCCGAGTACGACGACGGCCGAAGGCACCATGTGCCCAGGAAGCTGTTCGGCCAGCGCGTCGGTGAGCCGCGCCGTGTCGACCTCGTCGGTCGCGCGGCCGCTGCCCGGCACCACGTAGGCGACGAGCCGCCGGTCGCCCGGCCTGTCCTCGCGGACGACGACCGCGGCGTGCCCGACGCCCGGCTGGGCCAGGAGCACCGTCTCGACCTCGCCGGGCTCGATGCGGAAGCCGCGCACCTTCACCTGGGTGTCGGCGCGCCCGGCGAACTCCAGTCGCCCCTCGGGCGTCCAGCGCGCCAGGTCGCCCGTGCGGTACATGCGCCCGCCGGGCACTCCGTACGAATCGGCGTACGGATCCGCGACGAAGCGCTCGGCCGACAGGCCGGGGCGCCGCACGTAGCCACGGGCCAGCCCCGCGCCCGCCACGTACAGCTCCCCCACGGTGCCCGGCGGGACGAGCCCGAGGGAGCGGTCGAGCACGTAGGTGCGGGTGCCGTCCATCGGGCCGCCGATCGGCACGGTGTCCGGGACCCGGTCGCCCGGTGCGAACGCCCGGCAGGTGGCGAAGGTCGTCGTCTCGGTCGGCCCGTACACGGCGACGACGGTGGTGCCGGGGCAGGCGTCGAGCACGGCGCGCAGCGGCTCGGGCGGCACGCGTTCGCCGCCCGTCCACACCTCGCGGAGGCCGCCGAAGCAGTCCGCCGCCTCCTCGGCGAGCAGCCGGAACAGACCGATCGTCAAGAACGCGGCGGTCAGGCCTTGTTCGGCGACGAGCCCCTTGACGGCGGGCGCGGTCAGTTCGCCGGGGGGCGCCACGACGACCCGGCCGCCGTTGAGGAGCGGCACCCAGATCTCGTAGGTGGCGGCGTCGAAGGCGTGCGACGAGTGCAGCAGGACCCGGTCGTGCGCGCCGCCGGTGAACCGCGCGTCCGCCGCGAGGGCGATCACGTCGCGGTGCGTGACGGCGACGCCCTTGGGCAGGCCCGTGGAGCCGGAGGTGTACATCACGTACGCGAGGGCGTCGGGGTGGGCCGCGGCGGTCCCGCAGCGCGGGGCGCGGGCGGCGTCCTGGGTGAGGGTGCGCGGCGCCCACGCGTCGGGGAGCAGGACGTGCGCGTCGGTGTCGCGCAGGATGAACCGGCGCCGCTCCGCGGGCCAGCGGGTGTCGATCGGCACGTAGGCGGCGCCCGACCGCACGACGGCGAGCAGCGCCACCACGAGGTCCGCCGAGCGGTCCATCGCGACGGCGACGTGCCGCCCGGGGCCGGCCCCGCACTCCACGAGCTCGCGGGCCAACGCCTCGGCGCGCACGTCCAGTTCGCGGTAGGTCAGCCGGGTCCCGCCGTCCACGACCGCGATCCGGTCCGGGGTCCTGGCCGCCTGGGCCGCGAAGAGCCGCGACAGGTCGGGCTCGCCGGGGACGGGCAGCGGGCCGTGGCCTCTCTGCGGGGCGCCGCGGCCCCAGTCGGTGAGGGCGCGCCCGCGCTCCGTCGCGGACAGGACGTCCGTGCGGGCCACCGGGCGCCCGGGGCCCGTCGCCGCAGCCCGCAGGATCCGTACGAGGCGGTCCAGGATGTCGCGCGCGGCGGCCGCGTCGAAGAGGTCGGTCCTGTGGTCCAGGCGCAGCCGCAGCCGGTCGCCGGGGTGGGTGATCAGGGCCAGCGGGTAGTGCGTGCCGCCGTGGTCCTCGGTGCCGGTGACGCGCGGTCCCGGCGTGTTCGGGTCCGCGGTGGCCTCGGTGTCGACGGGGTAGTTCTCGTGAACGACGACCGTGTCGAACAACTCGCCCTTACCCGCGACGCGTTGCAGCTCGGCGAGCCCGATGTACTGGTGGTCGATCAGCCGGGACTGCTCGTCCTGGAGGCGGGCGCAGACGGCGCCGAGGCTGTCGTCCGGTGCGACCCGGACGCGCACGGGCAGCGTGTTGATGAGCAGTCCCACCATGTCGGCCACGCCGGGCAGCTCCGGCGGCCGCACCGACACGACGCCGCCGAACACCACGTCGTCGCGTCCCGTCAGCTTGTGCAGGAGCACTGCCCAGGCGCCCTGGATCAGGGTGTTGAGGGTCAGCCCGCCCGCCGCGGCGCGGGTGCGCAGGTCCGCGGTGAGGCGCTCGTCGAGGTCGGTGGTCAGGTGCGCGGGCGCCCGTGCGGCGGCGCCGGGGCTCGCGGGGGCCGCCTCGGGGGCGAGCCGGGTGGGTCCTTCGATCCCGGCGAGCGCCGCCGACCACACGCCGAGCGACGCCTCCCGGTCCCGCCCGGCGAGCCAGGCCAGGTAGTCGCGGAAGGGACGGACCCGGGGCAGCGGCGCGGGGTCGCCGTGGTGGGCGTAGAGCGTGAGCAGTTCGCGTACGAGGACGGGGACGGACCAGCCGTCGAGGAGGATGTGGTGGTGGGTGAACGCCAACAGGTGCTCGTCGTCCGCGAGTTGCACGAGCGCGAACCGCAGCAGGGGCGGCCGCGTCAGATCGAACCCGCGCTCGCGCTCCTCGCGGAGCAACTGCGCGGCGACGGCTTGCGGGGCGGGGGGCAGGTCCGCATCGGCTGCCGCGAAGGACTCCGCCACAGGCGCCGCACCCGCGCCCACCCCCCTCAGGTCATGCTCCCGCCAGGGCGTCTCCACCTCGGCCGCGATCAGCTGCACCGGGCGGTCCAGGTCCTCGTGGAGGAACGCGGCGCGGAGGTTGGCGTGGCGGGCCAGCAGGGCGCCGCAGGCGGCTCGGAGGCGGGCGTGGTCCAGGGGGCCCGCGAGGCGCAGGATCAGCTGGACGCCGTAGCCGTCGACCGTGCCCGCCGCGCCCTCCGTGCCGTGCTGGGCGTGGTAGAGCAGCCCTTCCTGCAACGGGGACAGCGGCAGGATGTCTTCGATTTCCGCGCTCACCGCGAAGTCCTCCAGGTGTTTTCGAGGCGCTCGATCTGTTCCTGGCTGAGGGAGACGAGCGCGAGGTCGGACGGCGACCTGCCGCCCGCGTCGGGCCGCTCCGCGTGCCGGGCCAGCGCGCTCAGTCCGGCCAGCCAGGTACGGGCGAGGGAGGCCACGTCGGGTTCGGTCAGCAGGCCGCCGGGCCAGGACAGCGTGAGCCGCAGCCGCGGCCCCGCGCCGCGGTCCTCGACCAGCGTGGTGATCTCAAGGGCGTGGGACAGGGGAAGCCCCGGGGTGCCGCGCGGCGGCCCCTGCGGCGCGGCGACGGGCCGCCAGGGTTCGGGCGCGCCCGCGGCGGCGGACGTGAGCCGCCCCAGGTGGTTGAAGAGGATCTGGGGCCGGGCGAGCGCGGCGAGGGCCGGTGCCGTCCGGGAGTTGAGGTGGCGCAACAGGCCGTGGCCCACGCCGTGGTCCGGTACCGCGCGCAGTTGTTCCTTGATCCGCTTGAGTACGGCACCCGCCTCGGGCCCACCGTCCAGGACCGCGTCCCACCCGTCCGCGTCGAGCCGTACGGGATGCAGCGTCGTGAACCAGCCCACGGTCCGGCTCACGTCGGCGCCCGGCACGAGCGTCTCCTCGCGGCCGTGGCCCTCCACGTCGACGAGTACGCTCCCACCGCCCTGCCCGCCTTCTCCGTGGCGCCACGCGCCGACGGCGAGGGCGAGCCCGGCGAGCAGGACCGTCGGCACGTCGGTGCGGTAGGCGGCGGTGAGCCCGTTCAGGAGCGGGTCCACGTCCCGGTCGGGGACGGTGACCGTGAGGGATCTCGCGGTCTCCCCCAGGTCCCTTGCCGGGTCCAGGGCGCGGCCGCCCAGCGGAGGTTCGGGCGTTCGCAGGATGTCGGTCCAGGCGGGCAGCTCGGCCTCGCGGCGTGCCGAACGCGACTCGGCCACGAGCGCCGCCGCCCAGGCGCGCAGCGAGGTGCCCACGGGGGCCAGTACGGGATCGCGGCCGGCCGCCACGGCCCCCCAGGCCGCCGCGAGATCGCCGAGCAGGATCCGCCAGGACACCGCGTCGACGGCCAAGTGATGCGCGACGAGGACGAGTTGACCGCAGCTTTCGGGGCCCGCGTCGCACCAGACCGCCTGGAGCACCACCCCATCGCCCGGCCGCAGTCGGCCCTCCGCGGCCACCGTCTCCTCCGCGACGCGAGCACGCAGGCCCGCTTCGTCGAGACCGGTCACGTCGACGCGGCGTACGCATCCCGCCGCGTCGAAGGACCCGGCATCAGGGAGATGAGGCCGCCATCGCGCGCCGCCCTCGTACCCGTGATCGTCGACGTCCAGGCGCAGCCGCAGCGCGTCATGATGGCGGCCCAGGGCGTCGAGCGCCGAGATCAGGCCCGCCTCGTCGAGCCCGGCGGGGGTCCACACGAGCACCGACTGGTGGAAGGCGTCGGCCCGGCCGCCGCGTTCGCGCAGCCAGTGCATGACCGGGGTGGGCTCCAGCTCACCCGTGGCCGCCGTCTCGGCGGGCACCGCGGCCCTCGCCCCGTCGGCCGCGTCCCGCGCCACGTCGGCGAGTTCGGCGACCGTGCCGCAGCGAAACACATCGCCGGGGGTGAGGACGAGACCGGCCGCGCGGGCCCTGCTGACCAGGTCGATGGAGAGGATGCTGTCGCCGCCGAGGTCGAAGAAGCCGTCGTCGACGGTGACGGATTCCACCGCGAGCACCTCGGCGAACAGCGCGCACAGCGTGCGTTCGCGCGGCGTGCGGGGAGCCCGCCCGCCGGGGGCCGCGGTGAAGCCGGGCGCGGGGAGCGCCGCGCGGTCGAGCTTGCCGTTGACCGTCACCGGCAGCGCGTCGAGCGCCACGACGGCGGCGGGCACCATGTAGTCGGGGAGCAGGTCCCGCACGGAGCGCCGCACGTCCGCCGGATCGCAGCCGCCGCCGGACGGCACCACGTAGCCGATGAGCCGGGGCTCGCCGGGCCCGTCCGCGCGGACCACCACGGCGGCCTGTGCCACCCGGGGGTGCCCGAGCAGCGCCGCCTCGACCTCACCGGGCTCGATGCGGAAGCCGCGCACCTTCACCTGGTCGTCCACGCGGCCGACGTACTCGACCTGCCCGTCGGGGCGCCGACGCGCCAAGTCACCGGTGCGGTACATGCGTTCACCCGCGACGCCGTACGAGGCGGCGTACGGATCCGCGACGAACCGCTCCGCAGAGAGTCCTGGACGGCGCACGTAGCCGCGCGCCAACTGCACGCCCGCCACGTACAACTCCCCCACCACACCGGGCGGCACGAGACCGAGCCGCCGGTCCAGGACGTAGAGGCGGGTGTTCGCCACCGGCATGCCGATCGGCACCGGTCCCTCGGCCGTCCCGTCGTCGGCGCGGCAGTCCCACGCCGTGACGTCCACGGCCGTCTCGGTCGGCCCGTAGAGGTTGGACAGCGGCGCGTCCACCGTGGCGTGGAAGGCGGCCTCCAGCTCCCGCGTGAGGGCCTCGCCGCTGCAGAACACCCGTCGCAGCGCGGAGGGTTCGGCGGCCTTCGGCGCCTGGAGGTAGGCGCGGAGCATCGACGGTACGAAGTGGACGACGGTCACGCCGTGCGCGCGGATCGCGTCGGCCAGGTAGTCCGGGTCCTTGTGCCCATCGGGCTCGGCGACGACCAGTGTCGCGCCGCGCACCAGCGGCCAGAAGAACTCCCAGACGGAGACGTCGAAGCTCGCGGGCGTCTTCTGGAGCACGCGGTCGCCGGGGGTCAGGCCGTAGCGCTCCTGCATCCAGGCCAGCCGGTTGGCGAGCCCTTCGCGGGTCACGAGGACGCCCTTGGGCCGCCCGGTCGAGCCCGAGGTGTAGAGGACGTAGGCGGGGTGCTGTCCGCCCGCGAGGGCCGGGGCGGCCGTGCCGAGGAGGGCGTCGCCCGGACCGTCCCCCACCTCGTCGGGCACCACCACCGCGCATCCCGCCGTCGGCAGCCCCTCGGCGACGTCCCCGCGCGTCACCACGCACAACGGATCGGCGTTCTTGAGCATGAACTCCAGTCGTTCCGCCGGCAGTTGCGGATCGAGCGGCAGGAAGGCCGCGCCCGCCTTGAGCACGGCGAGGAGCGTGACGATCAGTTCGGTGGAGCGCGGGAGCGCGACGCCCACGACGCGTTCGGGGCCCGCGCCGAGGCCGGTCAGGTGCCGGGCGAGGCGCTCCGCGCGCGCCTCCAGTTCGCGGTACGTCAGCTCGGTGTCCCTGAAGACGAGCGCGACGGCATCCGGCGTCTCGTCCGCGCGCGCCGCGAAGAGCTCCGGCACGGTGGCTTCGGCGAGGTCGGCTCGCGTGTCGTTCCACTCGGTCAACAGCCGCGCCCGCTCGGCGGGTTCGAGGATGTCGACCGCGCTCAGGGGCTGATCGGCGTCGGCGGTGACCGCGTCGACGAACCGGACGAGCCGTCGCGCGATGCCCTCCGCCGTGGCCGCGTCGAACAGGTCCGTCGCGTACTCGACGGTGCCGGTGATCCCGGCGGCCGTCCCGTCGGGGGCGAACCGTTCCGCGAGCTCGAAGGAGAGGTCGAACTTGACGGCGGGCGCGGCGAGCGGCTCGCGCGCCACCTCGGCCCCGGCGAACTCCGCGATCCCGTCGGCCACCCCCTGGAAGGCGATCATCACCTGGAACAGCGGGTGCCTGGCGAGCGAGCGCCGGGGGTTGAGCGCCTCGACGAGCCGGTCGAAGGGCAGGTCCTGGTGCGCGTAGGCGGAGAGGTCGCGGTCCCTGACCCGGGCCAGGAGCTCCCGGAACGTCGGGTCGCCCGAGGTGTCGGTGCGCAGGACCAGGGTGTTGACGAAGAAGCCCACCAGGTCGTCGAGCGCCTCGTCCGTGCGCCCGGCGACCGGCGCCCCGACGGGGATGTCCTCGCCCGCGCCGAGCCGGGTGAGCAGGGCGGCGACGGCGGCCTGGACGATCATGAACGCGCTGGCGCCGCCCGCGCGGGCGAGCCGTCCGATCCGCTCGTGCAGGTGCGCGTCGATGACGAGCGGCACGGAGCCGCCCCGGTGGGAGGCGGCCTGCGGGCGCGGCCGGTCGCAGGGCAGCGCGAGTTCTTGCGGCAGTCCGTCCAACGTCTCTCGCCAGTAGGCGAGTTGCGTGGCGGCGGGGCTCTCGTCGTCGTCGGGGTCGCCGAGGAACGCGCGCTGCCACAGCGTGTAGTCGGCGTAGCTCACGGGCAGCGGCGGCAGGTCGGCGTCGTCGCCCGCGCGCCGGGCCGCGTACGCCGTGGACAGGTCGCGAAGCAGCGGCGGGAGCGACCAGGCGTCGCCCGCGATGTGGTGGATGACCAGGAGCAGGACGTGCACGTCGGCGCCGACGTGCCACAGGGTGGCGCGCAGCGGGAGGTCCCGGGTGAGGTCGAAGCCGCGCGCGGCCTCGGCGGCGAGCAGCCCCCGCACTTCGTCGGGGGCCGCGTCGCGCACGGTCAGCGCGGGTGTGCCCGCGGCGCCGGTGAGGATCCGCTGGTGGGGCCGCCCCTCGGGCCCCTGCGGGAAGACCGTGCGCAGGCTCGCGTGCCGCTCGGTGAGGTCGGACAGGGCGAGGGCGAGCGCCGTGCGATCGAGCGGGCCCCTCAGACGCAGGGCCAGCGGCATGTTGTACGTGGCGCCAGGGCCTTCGAGCTGCTCGATGAGCCAGAGGCGGCGCTGCGCGTACGAGAGCGGCAGCGGGTCGGGGCGGGCGGCCTCGGGCACCGGAAGCAGCGGCGGTCCTGTGCGCCGCACGCGGGACAGGCCCGCGGACAGCGCGGCGACCGTGGGCGTCTCGAACAGTGCCCGCATCTCCAGTTCGAGGCCGAGCGCGGAGCGCACCCGACCCGCGAGGCGCGTGGCCGTCAGGGAGTGTCCGCCCAGGTCGAAGAAGCTGTCGTCGATGCCGACGCGGTCGACACCGAGGACGTCGGCGAAGAGCCCGCACAGGGTGGCCTCCAGCGGGGTGCGCGGGGACCTGCCCGGGGTCGGCGCCCCGAAGTCGGGGGCGGGCAGGGCCGCGCGGTCGAGCTTGCCGTTCGCCGTGATCGGCAGCGCGTCCATGACGACGAAGGCGGCGGGCACCATGTAGTCGGGCAACTGTTCGGCCAGTGCGGTGCGCAGGACGCCGGGGTCGGGGGCGGCGCCGGGCCCGCCCGATGGCACGACGTAGGCGACGAGCCGCTTGTCCGCGCCGTCGCCCCTGAACTCCCGTACCAGAGCCACCGCTTGGCCGATCTCGGGGCGGCGCCTGAGGGCCGACTCGATCTCACCGGGCTCGATGCGGAAGCCCCGGACCTTGACCTGGTCGTCGGCGCGCTCCAGATGGTCGAGCGTGCCGTCGGGCCGCCATCTGGCGATGTCCCCGGTGCGGTACATGCGCTCTCCCGGCGCCCCGAAGGGGTCGGGCAGGAAGCGCCCCGCGGTGAGCGAGGGCCGACCCCAGTAACCGCGGGCGACGCCCGCGCCCGCGACGTACAGCTCGCCGGGGACGCCGATGGGCACGGGGCGCAGCCGGGCGTCGAGGACATGGGCTCGGGTGTGGTCCATGGGGCGGCCGATGGGCACGGTGTCGGGCACCGGGTCGGCGGCGGTGAACGGAAGGTGGGTGGCGAACGCGGTGGTCTCGGTCGGGCCGTAGGTGGTGCGGACCACCAGGTCGGGGCAGGCCCGCTGGAGTGCGCGGATCGCGTCGGCGGAGACCACGTCGCCGCCGGTGGAGATCTCCCGCAGCCCGGCGAAGACGTGCGGCGCCTCCTGCGCGAGCACCCGGAAAAGCCCCGCGGTGGCATGGAAGTTGGTGGCACGGTGGGTGGCGATGAGCCGCCCGATGTGCTCGGCCGTGGGCGGTGCCTCCGGTGCCACGACGACGCGGCCGCCGCGCAGCAGGGGCACCCACAATTCGTAGGTGGAGGCGTCGAAGGCGTGGTTGGCGTGGAAGACGACGCACTCGGCGACGTCGTCGCTCCAGCACCGGTCGAGGGCGAAGGCCGCCACGTTGGCGTGGGTGACGGCCACGCCCTTGGGCAGCCCTGTGGAGCCGGAGGTGAACATCACGTACGCGACGGCATCACCGGGGACGTCCGCGCCCGGCGTGCCCGCGCCTGGCGTGTCCGCGCCCGGCCCTTCCGTCTCGGCGTCGCCCACCTCGATCACGGGCGGCCCGCCCCCGGCCGTCACCGGGTGCGCGCCCGCCACGTCGTCGGTGAGCAGGGCGCGCGCCGCCGTGTCGGCGAGGATCCCGCGGGACCGCTCCGGCGGGTGCCCCCGGTGCAGCGGCACGTAGCCCGCGCCCGCCTTGAGCGTCGCGAGGATCGCCACCACCAGGTGGGCCGAGCGCCGCATCAGGAGCGCGACGAGGTCGCCGGGGGCCACGCCGCTCGCGGTGAGGCGCCGGGCAAGCCAGTCGGCGCGGGCGTTCAACTCCCCGTACGTGAGGGCCTGTTCGGAGTCGACGTCGACGAGGGCCGTCGCGTCGGGGCGCAGGCGTGCCTGGCGTTCGAAGAGGCGCGCGAGGCTCGCCGTGGGCGGCGGCGCGTCCGTGCCGGTGTCGCGCCAGGCGCGCAGCAGCTCCCGCTCGGTGTCGCCGAGCACGTCGACGTCGTCGACCGGCTCGTCGGGGGTGCGGGCGAGCGCGTCGAGGAACGCGGTGAAGCGGTCGCGGTGCCGGGTCAGCCCGGCCGCGTCGTACACCGCGGGGTTGGCCTCCAGTTCGAGGAGGACGCCGCCCTCGCCGTCCTGGGTGCCGACGGCGACCACCGACAGGTCCTTGACGGGCCCCGTCATGACCTGGTGGCGGGTGACGCGCAGGTCCGCGAAGGACGGTTCCTCCTCGTAGGCGATGGTGTTCACGGACGGGCCGTGCAGGTCGTCGGAGGCGCCCGAAAGGCCGAGTTCCGCGCGGAGTTCCTCGCCCCGGTAGCGCTGGTGCCTGATCGCCTCGCTGACCTTCGCCCGGGCCTGGGCGACCAGTCCGGCGAACGTCGTCGTCTCGTCGAGGGCGATCCGCAGCGGCAGCACGTTCACCGCCATGGAGGGGGTGGTGACCGACGCCCCGCCCACCCGGGCGGCGAGCGGCAGCCCGATGACCACCTCGCGGGCGCCGCCGATCCTGTGCAGATAGGCGGCGGTGGCGGCGACGACCAGCAGCGACCAGCGGCCCACGGCGTCCGGCACCGCGTCCAGGAGCCCCCGTACGCGCTCCCCCGGCAGCCGTACGGCGCTGCGCAGCACCTCGGCGCCGGGCGGCGCGGAGCGGCCCGCGAGGGTGGCGGGCACGGGCGCGCCGGTGAACTCCCGCAGCCAGTGGGCACGGTCGCGGGCGTGGCGGTCGGAGGCGCGGTAGCGCGCGTCCTCGTCCAGGAGCCGCCCCAGTGGCACGAAGGGGCTCGGCCCCGGGTCGCGGCCCGCCACCAGGGCGCTGTAGAGGTCGCCGAGGCGGCGCAGGTAGAGGTTCTGGCCGTACCCGTCGAGGGTGATGTGGTGGTAGCGCAGGTGCAGCCAGGCCCGGTCGTCGGCAATCCGGAGCAGGGTGTGCGCGGCGAGCGGGCCGCGGGCCGGGTCCATGGGGGCGGCGAGGTCGGCGTCCGTCCACGCGCGGGCGGCGGCCTCGCGCTCCGCCTCGGGTCCGGCCCGCAGGTCGACGACGGTCAGCGGCTCCTCGGGCACGTCCGCGATCCGCACGCGCAGTTCGTCCTCGTGGGCGACGAACCGCGTCCGCAGCGTCTCGGCCTCGGTGACCGCGCGCCGCACGGCCTCGCGCAGCAGCGGCACGTCGAGGCCGGGGCCTTCGACGACGAGGCGGACCCCGCAGTGGTAGAGCGTGCTGCCGGGGTCCAACTGGTGGGCCAGCCAGACGCCTTGCTGCGCGGCGCTCGCTGCTCGGTACGCATGGGGGTCTGACACGCCGACAGTGTCGAAGATCGCGGTATGCGGGTCTTATTGGCGCGTTATAAGTGGATGGAGGGTCATGTCGGCATACTGAGCGGCCCGTGCGGCACCGAGGGAGCGGGACGTGCGGGGACGGCCGGTGCGGCCGGGGTCACTTGCTCCCGTCCATGGCGTCGACGAGGCTCTTGGGCCGCATGTCGCTCCAGTTCCGCTCGATGTAGTCGAGACAGTCCTTACGGGCGGCCTCGCCGAAGACGGACCGCCAGCCCTCGGGCACGTCGACGAACACGGGCCACAGGGAGTGCTGGTTCTCGTCGTTCACGAGGACCAGGTACGGGGCGTCGTCGTTCTCGAAGGGGTTGGTCATGGCGCGTGTTCCTTTCCCGGGCGGTCGGTGGTGGAGCGCCAGGCGTCGCTCTCCTCGTCGAAGCCTAGTTCGACCTTCAGGGGACCGTCCTCGGCCCCCTCCACGTGGGGCCACGGCCGCTGGTCGGCCGAGCCCGTCCGGAGGCGCCCGCTCCATCGAAAGTGCAGGCCACGTCCTACCGTTAGTGCCTGGTGGGGGCCTCTGCCCCGCTTCTACGGTCTCTCCTGGACACGCAGCCGGGCCGTTCCCCACGGAGGGAGCGGCCCGGCACGACGAGTGCGGAGGGCACCGGAAGCATGGAGAAGCGGGTAGAGGCGCACGAGGAGAGCGGTCGTGGCGCCGACCCTGAAGCCTTCGCCGGGCCGGTGCCCGGGGGACCCGTCGACGCGGTGCGCGGACTCACCGCCGCCCAGGTGGCCGAGCGGGTCGCGCGGGGCCGGGTCAACGACGTCCCCGCCCGGTCGAGCCGCGGCATCGGGGAGATCGTCCGCGCCAACCTGCTGACCCGGATCAACGCGGTCATCGGCGTCCTCTTCGTGATCATCATGATCGTGGGGCCCGTCCAGGACGGCCTGTTCGGCGGCGTGATCCTCGCCAACACCCTGATCGGCATCGTCCAGGAGGTCCGCGCCAAGCGGACCCTGGACCGGCTCGCCATCATCGGCGAGACCCGGCCCCGGGTGTGGCGCGACGGCGCCCCGGTGGCGCTCGCCGCGTCCGAGATCGTCATCGACGACACCGTCGACCTGGCCCAGGGCGACCGGATCGTGGTGGACGGCCTGGTCCGCGTCGCCGAGGGCCTCGAGGTCGACGAGTCGCTGCTCACCGGCGAGGCCGATCCGGTCGTCAAGCGCCCGGGTGACACCGTGCTTTCGGGGAGCTTCGTGGTGGCGGGCACCGGCACGTTCACCGCGAACCGGGTGGGCCGCGAGGCGTACGCGGCGCGGCTCGCCGAGGAGGCCCGCAGGTTCACCCTGGTCAACTCCGAGCTGCGCAACGGCATCGACCGGATCCTGCGGTTCGTGACGCTCGCCATCGTGCCCGCGGGCATCGCGCTGATCATCACGCAACTGATGGTCAACGACGACGACGTGCCGGAGGCCGTGCGCCGCATGGTGGGCGGCCTGGTCCCGATGGTGCCCGAGGGCCTCGTGCTGCTCACCTCGCTGGCCTTCGCCGTCGGCGTGGTCCGGCTCGGCAAGCGGCAGTGCCTGGTCCAGGAGCTGCCCGCGATCGAGGGCCTGGCCCGCGTCGACACCGTGTGCCTGGACAAGACGGGCACGCTCACCGAGCCGTCCATGGACGTCGACGAGGTGCACTCGCTGGACCCGGCCTGTCCCGTGGCGGCGGTGCTCGGCGCGCTCGGCGCCGCCGACGAACGGCCCAACGCGAGCATGCGGGCGATCGTCGAGTCGCATCCGGCCCCCGACGACTGGGTGCGCACGGCCAACGCGCCGTTCTCCTCGGCGCGCCGCTGGAGCGGCGCCACCTTCGTGGAGGCGTGCGGCGTCGAGTCGACCTGGCTGATCGGCGCACCCGACACTCTCCTCCGCCCCGGCCACACGGTGCTCGTCGCCGCCGACACCTACGGCGCGCGCGGCCTGCGGGTGCTGCTGCTCGCCCGCTGCTCGCGCCCCCTAGACGAGCTCCTTCGGGATCCCGCCTCGGTGCCGGACGCGACGGTGCCGTGCGCGCTGGTCAACATCAAGCAGCGCGTCCGCGAGGAAGCCCCCGACACCTTGCGGTACTTCGCCGAGCAGGGCGTCACCACGAAGGTGATATCCGGCGACAACGCGGTCTCCGTCGGCGCGGTGGCCGCCGGGCTCGACCTGCCGGGCGCGCACCACCCCGTCGACGCCCGCTACCTGCCCGACGACCCCCGCGATCTGGCCGAAGCAGTCGGCCGGGGCAGCGTCTTCGGCCGGGTGGGGCCGCGGCAGAAGCGGGACATGGTCAAGGCCCTGCGGTCCCAGGGCCACACCGTGGCGATGACCGGCGACGGCGTCAACGACGTGCTCGCCCTCAAGGACGCCGACATCGGCGTGGCGATGGGCTCGGGCTCCCCCGCCACCCGCGCGGTCGCCCAGATCGTGCTGCTCGACAACAGCTTCGCGACGCTGCCTTCGGTGGTCGCAGAAGGCCGTCGCGTCATCGGCAACGTCGAGCGCGTCGCCAACCTCTTCCTCACCAAGACCGTCTACTCGGTCCTGATGGCGATCGTGATCGTCTGCGCGCGCGTGCCCTATCCGTTCCTGCCCCGGCACATCACGCTGATCGGCACGCTGACCATCGGCGTGCCCGCGTTCTTCCTGGCGCTCGCCCCCGGCAAGGAGCGCGCGCGGCCCGACTTCGTGGGCCGGGTGCTGCGCTTCGCGATCCCCGCGGGCGCGCTCGCCGCGCTCGCCACGTCGGTGGCGTACCTGGTGGCGCGGCAGGTGTACGCGGACGACCTGGACGCGGAGACCTCCGCGGCGACGCTCGCGCTGTTCCTCGTCGCGCTGTGGGCCCTTGCCATCATCGCCCGCCCGTACACGTGGTGGCGGATCCTGCTCGTCCTGACCATGGCGGCGGGCTTCTGCGTCGTCCTGCTCGTCCCCTTCTTGCAGGACTTCTTCCAACTGCGCCTGGTCGGCGTCACCGCGCCCTGGGCCTCGGTGGGCTGCGCCGTGGTCGCGGGCCTCGCGCTCGAACTCGTGTGGGCCTACGGCAGGCGAGGCCGCGCCGCCCTCTGAACCACCCCTGGAGGAGCGGTTCCCCCGTGCCGCTCCGAAGAAGGGGAAGGGCCGTCCGGCACACCGACGGACGGCCCTTCTCCTGCTCTCCCGCCCCGGCGCGGGCGAGCCCTCAGCCCTCCTGGACGGCGCGCCGTACCTGGTCGAGGTAGGGCAGCGCGTCCAGCGTCACGGGTCCCGGCGCTCCGAAGTCGATCAGCGAGGCCACCTCGGTGACGCCCGCTTCCCGCAGGTCGCGTACGAACCGGGTGCACTTCTCGACCGAGCCGAGCAGCGCCGACGTACGGAAGTAGCGCTCGAAGGCGTAGCTCAGGAGCTTCTCGCCGGAGAGGCGGCCGAGGTCCTGCCAGTGGTCCTTCCACAGGTCGACGGAGGACTCCAGGTACTCCAGGAAGGGCGCGCGGACGGTCTCGCGCACCGCCGCGTCGCTCTCCCCCACGAAGGTGTGCACCATGACGGTGACCTGGCCCGTGTCGGGGTCGAGGCCCGCCTTCTCGCGGGCGTCGCGGTACGCCGTGACGCGCGGCGCCAGGTCCTCGACGCGCTGGAAGAGCAGCGCGGTCAGGACGTTGAGGCCGAGCGCGCCCGCCTCGGCGAAGCCCGCCGGGTGGGAGGCGCAGGTGAGCCACATGTCCAGCTCCGGCTGGACGGGGCGCGGGTAGGTGCCGACCTCGACGTCCTCGCCCTTCCCGTTGCGCCGGGTGACGGTCTTGCCCGCCCACAGGTCGCGCAGGACGGGCACGTGGTCCCTCGTGTACGCCCTGCGGTCCTCGTAGCGCTCGGGCACCAGCGTGAAGTCGTTGGCGTTCCAGCCGGTGGCCAGGGCCAGGTCGACGCGGCCGCGCGAGAGGTTGTCGACGAACGCCCAGTCCTCGACGACGGTCAGCGGGTCGTGCAGCGGGAGCACCACGCTGCCCGCGCGCAGCCGCAGGCGGCTGGTGCGGGTGGCGAGCGCGGCCGCGGCGAGCGCCGGGTTGGGGTAGGCGCCGCCGAAGGGGTGGAAGTGCCGCTCGGGCAGCCACACGGCGGTGAAGTCGTGCTCGTCGGCGAACCGGGCCGCGTCGAAGAGCAGGTCGTACTCGGCGGGCGGGTCGTCGACCTTGCGGTTGGCGAAGTACAACAGGCTGAAGTCCATGGTCAGTTCACCGTCCCGAAGAACTCGACGAGGTGCTCAGGCGCCGACGAGCTTGCCGGCGAGCAGCTCGCCCAGGGCGGCGGGCGTGGGGTGGTTCCACATCTCCTCGGCGTCGATCTCGACGCCGAAGCGGTCCTCGATGTCGGCGGCGAGCGAGACGGCACCCACCGAGTCGAGGCCGTAGTCGGCGAACGGGCGCCGCGGATCGATGTCCTCCACAGCGCGCCGCGCGTACCCGGCGAACCGCTCGGCCAGCCAGGCCGTAAGGGACTCGACGGAATGCTCAGCAGAATTCTGACGCATGAAGAACCCCCGCACAGTAATTGAATTCCGGCAAGACGTTAGCAGTCACGCGAAGAGACCGTCAAGAATTGCGAAAACCGAGACATAACCACAGGCCAGAGCGCCTATATGGCTTCAATAACGAGGGCATAAACCAAGCTCGTAAAGTAGCCTCAAGGCGCATTTACGGGATCCCCGGAAAGGCGTCTTGGATTACCGCCCTCCATGCCAGGAATTCGCCCTAGGTAAGCCGTCCTCTTGGAGCTGGTATGTCACCGAACACCCTTGCCTACTCGGAGCTGTACACCGCGTGCGAGGACGCGGCGACGACCTACTTCACCGATCGCTTCGGCTTCCGTCTGATCGCCACGGCGGGGCCCGAGACCGGAACGGCCGACCGCCGCTCGTGGGCGCTGCGCAACGGCGCGGTCACCCTCGTCGTCACCGCGCCGGTCGGCGACGACGGCGAGGTCTCCCGTCACCTCGACGCGCACGGCGACTCCTTCGCCGACCTCGCCTTCGTCTGCGAGGACCTCGACCGGGACTACGTGCGGGCCACCGGCGCGGGCGCCACCGCGCTGCGGGCGCCCACCGACGCCGTGGACCCGGCGCGCGCGGACCGCTTCGCGGTCGTCTCGGGCTTCGGCGACCTGCGCCACACCCTCGTACAGCCGTCTCGGCCCTTCGCGGGGACGCTGCCGCCGGACCGCCGCTGGAACATCGACGACACCGCAGCCGACGCCCCGGCCCCCGCCCCCGTCCTCGGCGGCGTCGACCACATCGCCGCCTGCGTCCCGGTGGACACCCTCAAGCGGACCGTCGACTTCTACAACCAGGCGTTCGACCTGCACTACTTCTCCGAGGAGTACATCCTCGTCGGCGACCAGGCCATGGACTCCAAGGTCGTGCGCAACGAGTCGGGCGGCATCACCTTCACGCTCATCGAGCCCGACCCGACCCGCAACCCGGGCCAGATCGACCAGTTCCTCGCCGCGCACGCCGGGGCGGGCGTGCAGCACCTGGCCTTCCTCGTCGAGGACATCGTCGGCGCGGTGCGCGAACTGGGCGGCCGGGGCGTGGAGTTCCTCACCACCCCCGCCACGTACTACGACGTGATCCGCGAGCGCGTCGGGGACCTGGAGGAGCACATCGCCGACCTGCGCGAGACCAACGTCCTGGTGGACCGCGACGAGTGGGGCCACCTGCTCCAGATCTTCACCCGCTCGCCCCACGAGCGCCGCACGGTCTTCTACGAGCTCATCCAGCGCAACGGCGCCCAGGGCTTCGGCAGTTCCAACATCAAGGCGCTGTACGAGGCCGTCGAGCGCACCCGGGAGACGGCGGACGAGTGACGCTGAGCCTCGACGAGTACGCCACGCTCGCCCGGCGCGAACTCCCCGAGGACGTCTGGGACTTCATCGCGGGCGGCGCGGGCAGGGAGCGCACCCTCGCGGCCAACGAGGCGGCGTACGACACGGTGTGTCTGCGCCCCAAGGCCCTCCCCGGCTTCACCGAGCCCGACACGCACGTCCGGGTCCTCGGCGGCCGGTGGGCCGCGCCGCTCGGCGTGGCCCCCGTCGCGTACCACGAACTGGCGCACCGCGACGGCGAGTCCGGCACGGCACGGGCAGCGGGCGCACTCGGCCTGCCGCTGGTGGTCTCCACGTTCGCGAGCCAGAGCCTGGAACGGGTCGCGCGCGAGGCGAGCGCCCCGCTGTGGCTGCAGATGTACTGCTTCCGCGACGAGGAGGTGACGCGCTCGCTCGCCGGGCGCGCCGCCGCCGCGGGCTACGAGGCACTCGTCCTCACGGTCGACACCCCCTTCATGGGGCGGCGCCTGCGCGATCTGCGCAACGGCTTCCAGGTGCCGCCCCACATCGTGCCCGCCAACCTGGTCGAAGGGCTCGCCGAGGGTGCCCGGGCGGACGTCGCGGCATCGCCCGCGGCGCACAGCCGCACCGCCTTCCACCCGGCGCTCGACTGGTCGGTGGTCGCCCGGCTTCGCGAGTGGAGCGGCCTGCCCGTCCTCGCCAAGGGCGTGCTGAGCGGCGATGACGCGCGGGCCGCCCTGGACGCGGGGGTGGCCGGGATCATCGTGTCCAACCACGGCGGACGCCAACTCGACGGCGCACCGGCCACGTTGGAGGTGCTGCCCGAAGTGGTGGCGGCCGTCGCGGGCCGCTGCCCCGTCCTCATGGACGGCGGCGTCAGGCGCGGCTCGGACATCGTCGTCGCGCTCGCCTTCGGCGCCACCGCCGTCCTCGTCGGACGCCCCGTGCTGCACGGCCTCGCGGTGGACGGCACGGCGGGCGCGCACGCCGTACTCTCACTCCTGATGCGGGAGCTCGCCGACACCATGGCGCTCACCGGACGCGCCACGGTCGACGCCGTCGACGTCTCGGTCCTCGCGCCGCGCGCGATGCACCTCCGGCATCTGGAGCTTCCGTAGGATCCCTCCGCGCCAGCGGCGGGTACCCGACCTGCTCACGAGCCCCGCCTCGTACGCGAGGATCGCCGCCTGCACCCGATTCCGCACGTCGAGGGCGCCCTCGCTCCCACCAAGTGGCGCGCCGCAGGGGCCCGTTGCGCAAGACCGCCGGATAACAGGGGGATACGCGCCCCATAGCCCGCGATCCGAGACTGAAGGGGCTCGACCGGTGGGCCGCCGAAATCCCCGCGGACCGCAGACCCGGGCCGCGGAACGCGGATCCCCGTCCAAGGAGTGCCGGATGACAAGAGCGGGCACGAACACGGCAGTGATCGTCGGAGTGGGCGCCCATCTGCCGCCGAACACGGTGTCCAACCACGAGTTGGTGGAGCGCCTGGACACCACGGACGACTGGATCCGGTCCCGTACCGGCATCGCGCGGCGGCACGTCATCTCCCCCGGCACCACCACCGCCGACCTCGCGGTCGAGGCGGGCGGGCGCGCGCTGAAGTCGGCGGGCCTCGACCGGGTGGACGCCGTCGTCCTCGCCACCACCACGCCCGACAGGCCCTGCCCCGCGACGGCCCCCGAGGTGGCGTCGCGGCTCGGTATGACCGGGGTCGCCGCGTTCGACGTGTCGGCCGTGTGCACCGGGTTCCTGTACGGGCTCGCGACCGGTGCCGGGCTGATCGCCGCGGGCACCGCCGAGCACGTCCTGGTGATCGCCGCGGAGGCGTTCACCACCCTGATCGACCCCGACGACCGTACGACGGCACCCATCTTCGGCGACGGCGCCGGTGCGGTGGTGCTGCGCGCGGGCACGCCCGACGAGCCCGGCGCCGTGGGCCGGACGCTGCTCGGCAGCGACGGCGAGAACGCCGACCTCGTCGCCGTCGGCACGCGCGGCGCCGCGCGCCGCGTCGAGGGACCGCTGCCCCGCGAGGAGCGCTACTTCCGGATGGCGGGGCGTCAGGTCTTCCGGCACGCGGTGACCCGGATGTCCACCGTCTGCGCGGACGCCCTGGCCGCCGCCGACTGGACGGCGCGGGACGTCGACCTGCTCGTCGCCCACCAGGCCAACGGCCGCATCACGTCGGCCGTGGCGGACTTCGTGGGCATCCCGCCCGAGCGGCGCGCCTCCAACATCGAACGGGTCGGCAACACCGCGGGCGCCTCGGTGCCGATCCTGCTCGCCGACGCCGCGGCCGACGGCACCCTGCGCCCCGGCCACCGGGTGCTGCTCACCGCCTTCGGCGGGGGCCTCACCTGGGGTGCCACCACCCTCGTCTGGCCCGACGTCTCCCCCGTCATCTGACCCCGCCCGCTGAGGACTTCCCCCCTCACCCCGCGCCCGAACGGCACACGAAACGCTTGGAGACCAGCATGTTCGACAAACTGCTCGCCATCCTCGGTGACCAGCTGCACCTCCCGGTCGAGGGGCTCACCCCCGAGACGACGCTCGCCGACGCCGAGCTCGACTCGCTCGCCCTGGTCGAGCTCAGCCTGATCCTGGAGAAGTCGCTCGGCTTCGAGATCCCGGAGGACTCCCTCACCGGCGTCAGCACCCTCGGCGACGTCGTGGGCCTCATGGAGAACGCGGGCACGAGGGCCTGATGGAGCGTCACGACATCGCCGTCACCGGCCTCGGTCTGGTCACCCCCGCCGGGATCGGCGTGGAGACCAACTGGGAGACGGTGTGCGCCGGGCGGCCCACGGCCGCCGTCGACGAGTCGCTCGCGGACAACCCGGTGCGGATCTCCAGCAGGGTGCCCGGGTTCGACGCCGCCGCGCTGCTCGGCGCCCGCCGCGCCCACCGTCTCGACCGCTTCGTCCAGTACGCGCTCGTCGCGCTGCACGAGGCCCTCGCGGACGCCGGGCTCGATCCCACGACGTGGGACGCCCCGCGCGTCGGCGTCGTGCTCGGCACCGCCCAGGGCGGGCAGTCCACCGTCGAGCGCCAGCACCAGGTGCTCGTCGACGAGGGCGCGTCGCGCGTCTCGCCGCTCCTGCTGCCCATGCAGCTGCCCAACATGCTGGCCGGGCAGGTCGCCATGGAGTGCGGGGCCCGCGGCCCGAACCTCGTCGTCGCCACGGCCTGCGCGTCGGGGACGACGGCCGTCGGCGTGGCCAGGGACCTGCTTCTCCTGGACCGCTGCGACATCGTCATCACCGGCGGCAGCGACGCGATGGTGACCCCGCTGGTCATGGCGGGCTTCGCGCAGATGGGCGCGCTCTCGCGCCGCCAGGACGACCCCGCCGCGGCGTCCAGGCCCTTCGACGCGGACCGGGACGGCTTCGTGGGCGGCGAGGGCGCGGGCATCCTCGTCCTGGAGCGCCTCGCGGACGCCAGGGCCAGGTCGGCCCGGGTGCACGCGCGCGTGGCCGGGTACGGCGCCGGCGCGGACGCCCACCACCTCAGCGCTCCCGACCCGCAGGGCCGAGGCATCGAGGCCGCCGTCCGCGCGGCGCTCGCGGACGCCGGGGCGGGCCCGGCGGACGTGCGGCACATCAACGCCCATGGCACCTCGACCCCGCTGAACGACAGGGTCGAGGCCGAGACGATCGAGCGCGTCTTCCCCGAAGGCCCCCTCGTCACCTCGACGAAGGGCGTGACCGGTCACCTCCTGGGCGCCGCGGGAGCGGTCGAGAGCATCTACACGGTCCTCGCGATCGAGCGCGGCGTGGTGCCCCCGACGGCGAACCTCAGCACCCTCGACCCGGCCGTCCACCTGGACGTGGCCACCCGTGCCACCGAGGGAAAGGTCGACTTCGCGCTCAGCCACTCCATGGGGTTCGGCGGCCAGAACGCGGTGCTCGCCTTCCAGGCGGCCTGACGCCCCCCACGGGTGACAAGCGGGCCCGGACCGCCTTCACGGTCCGGGCCCGCTGCCGTCGTTCCCGCCTACGCCGTCGCCCGCCCCGGCGCCTCGGGGCGTTTAGCCGGGATTTAGCCAGGCCGTGGACCGTTTCCCGCATGAATCCCGTGGTGCGCAGGGCCGCCGAGACCGACGCCTGGATCAGGAGTTTCCACGCCTCCGCCGAAGCCGCCGACGGCGACGCGTCGGGCGGCGTACGCCTGGTGTGTCTGCCGCACGCCGGGGGCAGCGCCAGCTACTTCCATCCGTTCTCGGCCGCGCTCTCGCCGCACGTCGACACCTTCGCGGTGCAGTACCCGGGGCGCCAGGACCGCAGGGCCGAGCCGCTGGTGGAGACCGTCCCCGAACTCGCGGAGCGGATCTTCGACGTGCTGGAGGAGTGGGCGGACGACCGCCCCCTGGCCCTGTTCGGGCACAGCATGGGCGCGACGCTGGCCTTCGAGGTCGCCGTACGCATGGAGGAGCGGCTCGGCACGTCGCCCGCGGCCCTCTTCCTCTCCGGACGGCGGGCGCCCTCGCACTTCCGCACCGAGCGCGTGCACACCCGCGACGACGAGGGGATCCTCGCCGAACTCGCCGCGCAGGGCGGCACGGACATGCGGCTCCTGCGGGACCCCGACGTACAGGCGATGGTGCTGCCGACGGTCCGCAACGACTACCGGGCCATCGAGACCCACCGTGCGGACCCGGACGCCGCCGTCTCCTGCCCGGTCACCGTGCTCACCGGCGACAAGGACGGCAAGGTGACCGCGACGGAGGCCGCGGCCTGGGAGAGGCACAGCCGGGGCGCCTTCGCCCTGCGGACGTTCCCCGGTGGCCACTTCTTTCTCGACGACCACCGGGAGTCCGTGGCGGACCTCGTCCGCACGGCCCTCGCGGGACTCAGCCCTCGTCGGCCGTGAGCCGCAGCGAGATGCTGTTGATGCAGTACCGCTGGTCCGTCGGCGTCGCGTACCCCTCGCCCTCGAAGACGTGCCCGAGGTGCGAGCCGCAGCGCGCGCACCGCACCTCGGTGCGCACCATGCCGTGCGAGGTGTCCTCGACCAGCTCGACCGCGTCCGTGTCCTTCGGGTCGAAGAAGCTCGGCCAGCCGCAGTGCGACTCGAACTTCTCGCCGGAGGTGAAGAGGTCGGCGCCGCAGGCCCGGCAGGAGTAGACGCCCTGGGTCTTGGTGTCGGTGTACTCACCGACGAAGGCGGGCTCGGTGCCCGCCTGGCGCAGGACCGCGTACTCCGAGGGGCTCAGCTGCGCGCGCCACTCCTCGTCCGGCTTCTCTACGTCGTACGACATGACGGGAACCCCTTACTTCCTACTTCGAAAGATCGGCCAGGATCCGCGGGCCGAGGTCCGTGACGTCGCCCGCTCCCATGGTGAGAACGAGATCGCCGGGCTTCGCCATTCCCGCGATCTCGGCCACCGCCGCGTCCTTGTCGCCCGCGCCCCGCACCTCGGCGCCCGCGGCACGGGCGGCGTCGATGATCAGGTCGCTGGTGATGCCGGGGATCGGGTCCTCGCGGGCCGGGTAGATGTCGAGCACGACGGAGGAGTCGGCGAGCGCCAGGGCCTGGCCCATCTCCGCGCCCAGCTCCTGGGTGCGCGAGAAGAGGTGCGGCTGGAAGAGGACGAGGATGCGGGAGTCGCCCGCGGCGGAGCGCATCGCCTCCAGGTCGGCCGTCATCTCGGTCGGGTGGTGCGCGTAGGAGTCGATGACCTGGACGCCCGCGGCCTCGCCCTTGAGCTGGAGGCGGCGCTTGACGCCCGTGTACGCCTTCAGGGCACCGGCCAGGTTCCGGGACGGGATGCCGAGGGCGATGCCCGCCGCGAGGGCCGCGACCGCGTTGCCCGCGTAGTGCCTGCCGGGCACCGAGACCGTGAAGGTGAGCAGCTTGCCGTCGAGCAGGACGGTGACCTCGCTGGTCAGACCGCGCGCGGTGATCTTGTGGATGCGCAGGTCGGCGCCCTCGGCCTCGCCGTAGGTGACGACCTTCAGCTCCCCCAGGTCGCGCACGCGCTGGGTGAGCTCCACCGCGCCGGGCTGGTCCGCCGAGATGACCAGGGTGCCGCCGGGCACGACCTTGCCCGCGAAGATCTCGAAGGACTCGTAGATCTCGTCCATCGACGCGTAGTTGGCGTGGTGGTCGAGCTCCACGTTGAGGACGATGGCGACCTCGGGCGCGTACTTGTGGAAGCTGCGGTCGCTTTCGTCCGCCTCGGCGACGAAGATGTCGCCCGCGCCGTGCAGCGCGTTGGAGCCCGGCACGTCCAGGTCGCCGCCGATCGCGTACGACGGGTCGAGGCCGAGGGCGTCGAGCGTGACCGCGAGCATCGAGGTCGTGGTGGTCTTGCCGTGCGTACCGGCGACCGCGATCGGGCGCAGGCCCGCCATCAGGGAGGCGAGCGCGTCCGAGCGGTGCACGACGGGGATGCCGAGCTCGGTGGCACGGACCAGCTCGGGGTTGTCGGCGCGGATCGCGGAGGAGACGACGACGCAGCTCGCGTCGGCCGCGAGGTGCGCCGCGTCGTGCCCGATGTGGACCGTGGCGCCGAGGGCGCGCAGCGACTCGGCGGTGGCGGAGTCCTTGGCGTCGCTGCCCGCGACCTTGGCGCCGCGCTGGGTCAGGATCTTCGCGATGCCCGACATTCCGGCGCCGCCGATGCCGATGAAGTGCGGTCGGTCCATGGCGGTAGGAAGGCCGGGTGCCATGCGTGTGTCTCCCAAGTCGTACGTAGCTGAGCGCCCCAGCCTAGTAGCACTCGAGCCCCGTCAGGGGCAGCGGTGGCGCCTACGCCTCGTCCGCGAGACTGTGCGAGAACAGCTTCAGCACCGGAACCCCCACCTTGTGCCGCGCCCGCGAAGCCCAGTCCCGGTGGAAGAACTCCTCCACGTAGTGGGGGTCAGTCAGCACGATGACCTCGTCCGCCCCCGCCTCGTCGACGAGGGTCTTGAGCGCGTCGAGGGGGTGGTCCTCGATGAGCCGCCCGGTCGCTTCGCAGCCCGCCGCGCGCAGCGCGAGCAGGGAGACCTGCAGTGCCTGCTCGCCGGGCCCCGTCGCGTCCTGTCCCTCGGGCGTCTTGCCCTCGCGCGCCGCCTCGTCGAGCTCGCCGAGTGCGACGTCGTCGATCGCCCTGAGGAGCCGGTCCGCCTGGTCGCCCCTGGGCTGGAGCAGCACGTGGAAGGCGACCGGCTCGTCACCGTGCAAGGTGGTGACGAACTCCACGTCGGCGGACGTCAGGGCCTTCTCGATCATCAATACGCTCGTGAACACTGCAGGCGCCCTTCTCCTCCGTGGGCCGTCGCGAGGCCCCTGCGGAAACCATCCTGCCCCGTGACCGCACGGGGTCTGCGAGATCTAGTGTGCCCAGCGGAAGGCAAACGGAACGGCTGATTCCGCTGATTGTCAGGTACGACGGTATCGGGTGAAGAGGAACCCGGCCTCCTCCAGTACGGACGTCAGTACGAATTTTTCGGGCACCGCGACAGCGGGTCCGCCCGCGATGCGCTGAGCGTCTCCGGCGGTGAGCATCGGCGAGATCGTCAGGCAGAGCTCGTCGAGTACCCCCGCCGCCACGAACTGACCCAGCAGACGGGGCCCTCCTTCGGTGAGCAGCCGGGTCAGCCCCCGCTCGGCCAGAACCGGAGCCACGCGCTCCGGAGCCACGGCCGCGCCCTCGCCCGCGATCACCACGACGGCGCCCGCCTTGCGGGCCTCGGCCATCCGGTCGGCGGGGGCGGCCGCGCCGGTCACCACGAGGGTGGGCGCGAGCGGAGAGGTGAAGAGCGGAAGCGTGAAATCCAGGTCCAGACCGGCGCTGACCACGGCGACCGCCGGTGCGGGCGTCTGCCCCGCGGCCGCCCTGCGGGCCGCGAACGCCTCACGCGCGCGTGCCGGTCGGTACCCCTCCTGGCGCACCGTCTGCGCCCCGACGACCACCACGTCGGCGAGCCCGCGCAGGGTGCCGAAGATCCGCATGTCGGTGTCGTTGGAGATCGGCTGGGAGCGCCCGTCGTGCTGGGCGGCGCCGTCGAGCGTGGACACCATGTTGGCGCGCAGCCAGGGTGCGGCGCCGTCGGGATAGGCGTACGCGTCGGCCAGCTCGTCGAGCCCCCAGTGCGCCTGCCCCGTGGCCACACCGCCCGCACGATCATCCGTACGGTCGTGGGTCCGGTCAGGTGTCCGGTCCTCCGTCCGGGCGTCCGTCCGGTCGCATGTCTGGTCGCATGTCTGGTCGGTCACAGGGAACAGGCGTCGCATATCCGCAGTCTTGCACGCCCCTTAAGGTTGGGAACCGTGTCGTCCTCCACCGCCGCCCCCGGGCAGACCCCCATAGCCGAAGCGGCTCCGCTGTCCCTCTGCGCACGCGAGCCCCACGTCCCCGCCGACCGTCTGGTCGCCGAGATGGTGCCGCCGCCGCGCTTCGACTCGGTCCGCTTCGCCACGTACATCCCCGACCCGAACCAGCCGAGCCAGACCGAGGCCGTCCGCGTCCTCAGCGGCTTCGCCGCGGGTCTCGGCGGGGCGCACGCCAGTGGCGCGGCCAAGAAGCGGTGGTTCGGCAGGTCCCGGCCCGCCGCACCCTCGGGCCCGCGCGGCGTCTACCTCGACGGCGGCTACGGAGTCGGCAAGACCCACCTGCTCGCCTCCCTCTGGCACGCGACGCCCGCGGCGCCCGAGAAGAAGGCGTTCGGCACCTTCGTGGAGCTCACCAACCTGGTCGGCGCGCTCGGTTTCCAGCAGACCGTCCGCACGCTCGGCGAGCACCGACTGCTCTGCATCGACGAGTTCGAGCTCGACGACCCGGGCGACACGGTGCTCGTCTCCTCGCTCCTGGCCAGGCTGGTGGACGAGGGCGTGGCCCTGGCGGCGACCTCCAACACGCTGCCCGGCAAGCTCGGCGAGGGCCGGTTCGCCTCCGTCGACTTCCTGCGCGAGATCCAGGGCCTTTCCGCCCACTTCAGGGCGCTGCGCATCGACGGCGACGACTACCGCCACCGGGGCCTTCCCGAGGCCCCCGCCCCGTACTCCGACGAGCAGGTCACCAAGGCGGCGTACGCGACCGAGCGCGCGTCCCTCGACGACTTCCCGCATCTGCTCGCGCACCTGGCCAAGGTCCACCCCAGCAGGTACGGCGCGCTGACGGACGGCATCGCCGCGGTCTGTCTGACCGATGTGACGCCGGTGCCCGACCAGTCGACCGCCCTGCGCCTTGTGGTGCTCGCCGACCGGCTGTACGACAGGGAGGTGCCGGTGCTCGCCTCCGGTGTGCCCTTCGACCGGCTCTTCAGCGAGGACATGCTCAACGGCGGGTACCGGAAGAAGTACTTCCGCGCCATCTCGCGGCTCACGGCGCTCGCACGGGACGCCAAGGGGCTCGTGGGCGACTAGCCCCATCGGGGCGGGGCGCTGGACGGCAGGCGGAAAACCGATAGCTACGCGCGTGGTTCCCGCGCACCAGAGCGCGTGGTACACACATCCGGTCACATTCCTGTCCGCCAGCAGGAGGTTGCCCATCATGTCTGCCACTCGACGTCAGGTTCTCGCCCGTTCCGGTGCCCTGGGCGCGGGAATCGCGTTCACCGGAGCCCTCTCGGAACTCTTCGCGGGCACGGCCGCCGCACACGGGAAGGCCGGTTACGGCCCCCTCGTCCCCGACCCCGCGGGACTGCTCGACCTCCCCAAGGGCTTTCGCTACAAGGTCCTCTCGCGCGAGGGCGGCGACCTTCGCTCCGGTGAGGGCAAGGTGCCGAGCAACCACGACGGCATGGCCGCCTTCCGCGGCAAGCACGGCGGGGTCCACCTCGTGCGCAATCACGAGAACCGCGTCACCGGCAGGATCGGCGTACCCACGGTCAAGGGTCTGACCTACGACCCGATGGCCAAGGGCGGCTGTACGACGCTCGCGCTCGACCGGAGAAACAACGTCGTCGGCGAACGCGTCGCCATCGCCGGTACCGCCGTCAACTGCGCGGGCGGGCCCACCCCTTGGGGCACCTGGCTCACCTGCGAGGAGACCGAGGACAAGGCAGGGACCAACGGCTACACCAAGGACCACGGCTTCATCTTCGAGGTCGACCCGGTGGACCCGCACCGCACCGGCGCCGTGCCGCTCACCGCGATGGGCCGCTTCCAGCACGAGGCGATCGCCGTCGACCCCCGGCGCGGCGTCGTCTACGAGACCGAGGACGCCTTCCTCAAGCCCTTCGGCCTCTTCTACCGCTTCCTGCCCGAAAAACCCGAGGGCGGCCGCGGTTCCCTGCGCGCGGGCGGCAGGCTCCAGGCCATGCGGGTGCCCGGCGTCCCCGACCTGTCCGCCGTCCAGGAGACGGGTGCCTGCTTCGAGGGCGTCGAATGGGTCGACGTCCCCGACCCGCTCGCCGCCCAGACCCCCATCCGGCTCCAGGACTTCGGGCCCAAGGGCATCACGCACGCGCAGAAGCTGGAGGGCTGCTACTGGGGCGGCTCCTCCGTCTACTTCGTATCCTCCTTCGCGCACAGCGCGGAGGGCTCGGCGGCCACCCACTTCGGCCAGATCTGGCGCTACGACCCGTCCCGGCGCCGCCTCACCCTCGTGATCGTCTTCGGCCCGAGCACCGACATCCAACTGCCGGGCGAGTCCCCCGACAACATCTGCCTCGCGCCCAGCGGCGGCCTGATGGTGTGCGAGGACGGCGGCGGCGCCCAGTACGTGTACGGCCTGACCCGGGGCGGCGAGATCTACCCGATGGCCCGCGGCCGACAGAACATCGGCACGCCGGAGGAGCCCGAGTGGGGCGAGTTCGCCGGGGTGACGTTCTCGCCCGACCACGACACGATGTACGTGAACTGCTACACGCCCGGCACGACGTTCGCCGTGACGGGGCCCTGGCACAAGTAGCGGCCCCCCGGCCCTCGTCGCACGATCGAGGGAGACGACCGGAAGGGGTGCGCGGTGGCGAAGTCCAAGAAGGTGGCGAAGTCCACGAAGGACGGCAGGAGCGCGAAGAAGCGGGGCCGGAAGGCCGATGAGCAGGCCGCACCGCCGCCCCTGCGCGATCTGCTGCGCATCCCCGAAGGAGAGCGGGTCGACCTCTCCTCGTACGACGCGGCCGCGACGCCCGCGGGCCCGAGCGACAAGCCCGCGGGCCTCGCGGCCACCGCCCACATGGGCGAACGCCTCGCCGACCTCCAGGAACGCCTGTACGCCGCGAGCACGGCGGGCGACCGCCGCCGCGTCCTCCTGGTCCTCCAGGGCATGGACACCAGCGGCAAGGGCGGCACGGTGAAGCACGTCATCGGCCTGTTCAACCCCTCGGGCTGCCGCATCAAAGCCTTCAAGGCGCCCACCCCGGAGGAACTGAACCACCCCTTCCTCTGGCGCGTCATGAAGGCACTCCCCCAGCCCGGCGAGATCGGCATCTTCGACCGCTCGCACTACGAGGACGTCCTCATCGCCCGCGTCCGCGAACTGGTCCCCCGCAGTCAGCTCGGCCGCCGCTACGGCCAGATCAACCGCTTCGAGAAGTCCCTGGCCGACGACGGCGTCACCGTCGTCAAGTGCTTCCTCCACATCTCGTACGCCCAGCAACGCCGCCGCCTCCTGGAGCGCCTCGACAACCCCGACAAACACTGGAAGTTCAACCCCGGCGACATCGAGGAACGCGCCCTGTGGCCCGCCTACCAGGAGGCCTACGAACTGGCCCTGGAACGCTGCTCCACCGAGGCGGCCCCCTGGTACCTGATCCCCGCGGACCGCAAGTGGTACCGCAACTGGGCCATCAGCAAGCTGCTCCTGGAACACCTGGAATCCCTCGACCCGAAGTACCCGGCGGCGGACTTCGACGTCGAGGAGAGCAGGAAGAGGCTCCTGCTGGAGGACGCGTCCGTCAGACGGTGAGAACGAGCTTCCCCCGGAGGTGGCCGGCGTCGAGCAGGCGGTGTGCGTCGGCCACGCGCTCGAAGGGGAACGTCTCCTGCACGTGGACCCGGAGCCTGCCCTGTTCGACCAGTGCGACGAGACCTCGCAGGGCGACCGGATCGGGGTCGACCGCGATGCCGCTGAAGCGCATTCCGGACGCCTCGTACGTGTCGGCGAGCGCCACGTTCTCCTCGGCGACCGCCGTCACCACATGGCCGCCGGGGCGGAGCACGTCGAGCGATCGCTCCACGGTGTCGCCGCCGATCGTGTCGAGCACGACGTCGACGTCGCGGACCGCATCGGCGAAGTCGACCCTCGTGTAGTCGAGCACCTCGTCGGCGCCGAGCCCCTCGACGAAGGCCCGCTTGCTCCCGCTCGCGGTCGTGATCACGTACGCGCCGAGCGCCTTCGCGATCTGGATCGCGACGTGGCCGACCCCGCCACCACCGCCGTGGACCAGGACGCGGTCGCCCGCGGTCACGCCGCCGAGGTCGACGAGGCCCTGCCACGCCGTGAGGCCGACGATCGGCAGGGCCGCCGCGTCGACGTGCGAGAGGGAGGGCGGCTTGCGTGCCAGGTGCAGTGCCGGGGCCGACACGACCTCGGCGTACGCGTTCGCCGCTCGCGGGAACAGCGGCATCCCGAACACCTCGTCGCCCGGCCTGAACCGCCAGGTCCCCGGTGCCTGTTCGACCACGCCGCTGATGTCCCAGCCGAGGGTGAACGGCGGCTGCCCGATCAGCGGGAACTCGCCTGCGCGCAGGCGCGCCTCCAGTGGGTTCAGTCCGATCGCCTTGACGCGGACGAGGACCTCGGTCGGCAGGGCCCGGGGTTCGGGCGCCTCCACGACGGTGAGCACCTCGGGACCGCCGAGCGTCTGCTGGGTGATGACGCGCATGGTTCGCATGGCTCTCCTGGCTCTCCTGGCTCTGGACGGTGGGAGAACCAGGCTAGGTATCCGGGAGGAACCCTCAGGTACCTTCGGTGCCACGCTCCCCGCCACCCGCGTGCCCAAGGTGCGGGCCCGTGGCGCCGAGGCCCGGAATCAGCACCGCCGCCACCGCCAGGTGCATCAGCGCGAGCGCGACCCGGGTGCCGCCGTCCATGCCGTCGCCGGTGAGCGGCAGGAAGGACACGGCCAGCGCGGCGCAGGCCACCCCGGTCCAGACGGTGCGGGCGCGCGGCACACCGACCCGTTCCAGGGCGGCGAGGAGCCCCCAGCCGACGAGCGACGCGAGCAGCGCGACGATCGCCACGGGCACGGCGCCGATGTCGAGCGTCCGCTCGCCGTCGGCGATCCGCAGCCGGTGCCCCAGTAACGGGTCCGCGACCAGCCACACCAGGACGGGGGCGACGACGGCCAGGGCCGTCGCCCCCGAGCGCCTCATCGGCACGCTCACTCGGCGCCTCCCGAGAGCGCCCCGTGCAGGAACACCTCCACCAGTTCCCCCGAGGTCAGGTCGGGCTCGTCCTCCGTACGCGGCTGGGTGAACAGCAGCCCGAAGAAGAGCGCCGCGATCTGCTCGGGCGGGCGGCGCAGAGTGGCCCTTTCGGGCTCCATCAGCTCCGCGAGGGCCGCGCGGATACGGGTCGTCGACTCGCTGCGGCCCGCGCCGCGCACCGTGCCGGGGTGCTTGCCGCCGAAGTGCCCGAGCGCCCCGGCGATCGCGCCCATCCTGGCCATGTGCGCCTGGAGCGCATCGGCCGCCTCCGCGAGCCGGTCGGGCAGCGGCTGGGACATGTCGATCGCGTCGAGCTCACGGACGGCGTGCTCGGGAGAGAGCGCCTCGGCCATGCAGGCCAGCAACAGCTCGTCCTTGTCGGCGAAGACCCGGAAGATCGTGCCCTCGCCGATGCCCGCGGCGCGGGCGATCTTCGCGGTCGTCACCGAGGCGCCGCACTCGGCGATCAGCGGGATCGCGGTCCGGATGATCATTTCTCGGCGCTGCTCCGGCGACATGCTGGGGGCGCGACGGCGGGCGACGGTCTGGTTCTCCTTGGGCGCTTCCTTGGATGTTTCCTTGGATGTTTCCTTGGGGGCTTCCTTGGGTGCTGTCATGACGACGACGATACGGAGTGAGTCCTCACTCCGTCAATGAGTGAGGGCTCACTCCGTTCAGGTCAGCCCGCCGTCAGCGGATAGTGGTCCGACAGGTTGGTGTACGTGTACTTCTTGCCCCAGCTGGAGACCGTCCAGGGCGCGCTCTGCTCCTTGACCACGTTGTTGCGCCAGGAGGCGGGGCGGGCGTGCCCCTTGCGGTGGAGGACGTAGTCGAGGTCCTCGCGGGGGTCGTCCGGGTAGCGCTCGGCGGCGATCGAGTTGTCCTGGGTGTCGAAGGAGTACGGGTGGCCCGTGCGACTGTCGGCCGGGACGAAGCCGCCGTCGGCGAGCATCGAGGCGTACTCGGAGCTGTGCGAGTCGACGTTGAAGTCGCCCGCCACGATGACCTGTTCACCCGCCGGGATGTTCTTGGCGGCGAGGAAGGCGTCCATCTCCTTGAACTGCTTGGCGCGGGTGGCCGCCGCCTCGCCGCTGCCGCAGCCCGGGTCGGTGGACTGGGTGTGCGTGCCCACCACGTGCGTCTTCGTGCCGTTCACGTCCAACACGGCGTACACGAAGCCCTTGTTGGAGTACGCGTCGGAGCCGCACGCGTCCTTGTAGACGTACTGCTCCTTGCGCACGATCGGCCACTTGCTCAGGACCGTCACGCCGCCGTCCTCGGGGGTCACCGAGGAGTAGGCCCCGCCGGTGGCGTCCCAGCCGCTCTTGCCGCGGCCCATCACGGGGGTCTGGTGCGGGTAGCGGTCCTTGGCGTTGGCCTGGAGCGCGTCGGACGAGGAGTTGTCGAACGCCTCTTGCAGCACGACGACGTCCTGCCCCTGGAAGAAGTCCGCGGCCGGTATCGCCTTGGCCCGGTGATCCTGACCCCAGTTCGGGTAGAGCGTCTTACTGAAAAGGAACGTGTTGTACGTGAGCACCTTGAGCGAAGGCGGGGCGGCAGGCGCGTCGGCCGCCGCGGTCGCGGACGGGGCGACGGCGGCGAGCGTGGCGGCGGCGAGCACGGTGGAGATCGCGGTCGCGTGGGTCCTGCGCAGCGCTGAGTGCGGCACTGAGACTCCTGGGAGTGGGGGGTGTTGCTGCTGGTTCCGGCCGTGCCGGGAGCGGCCGGTGTCCGGACGCCCGCACATCCAACCAGCCACGATTACTTCTGGGGATACTTCGCGTGAACACGTGAACACGTGAACACGGTGTTCGCACGGGAAAAGCCGCTCCCCCGCGGCCGAGATCGCCCCCGTACGGGCACCCCACGCGGGCACCCACGCCCCGTGAGGCCTTGACCGACGCCCCGGATCGGACCTCTCCCCCAGAGACCTCCAGGCACCCGCCGGAGGGCTTCGGGAGAGCCCCCCTCACACCCCCTGACCTGGGCTTACACAACAGCCGCCACCTACAATTACCCCCTACCGAAGGGGACTTGATGGACCGCGACATCCACACGATCGACGACGTGCTGAAGCTCCTCGACACCCTGTTCGCGCCGGAGGCCGACCGGTGGACCGCCGAAGGGGCGGCCTGGTGGGACGGCTTCTACGCGGACCGGGGCAAGCCCGTGCCGTTCTTCGCCGCGAAACCGGACGAAAACCTCGTCTCGTACGTGGAGCGGGGACTGCTCACCCCGGGCCGCGCCCTCGACATCGGCTGCGGCCCCGGCCGCAACGCCCTCCACCTCGCCTCCCTCGGCTTCGACGTGGACGCCGTCGACCTCTCCCCCGCCGCGCTCGACTGGGCCGCGGGCCGGGCCGAGGAGGCGGGCGCCGACGTGCGCTTCCACCAGGGCGACGTCTTCGAACTGACGCGGGCCTCGCTGACCGGGCCGTACGACCTGGTCTACGACTCCGGCTGCTTCCACCACCTGCCGCCGCACCGGCGGATCAGCTATCTCGCGCTCCTGGACCGCGTCCTGGCGCCCGGCGGCCACTTCGCCCTCACCTGCTTCGCGGCCGGTGAGAACGGCATGGGATCCGAGCTGTCCGACGCGGAGTTCTACCGCACGGCGGGCCTGCACGGGGGCCTGCACGGGGGCCTCGCCTACGACGCGGACGCGCTGCGCCGGATCTTCGCGGGCCTGACGGAGGTCGAACTGCGCCGCATGCGCGACGAGAAGAACGGCTCGCCGCTGTTCGGCGAGCCGTTCCTGTGGACGGCGCTGTTCCATCGGCCCGGCCTATCTCCTGCGCACCGGCAGGATCTGGGCGAAGGCGCGTAAGACCGTCGCGCGTTCTTCCGGGGCCGTGCCCCGGACCGCGATGGCGAGGGCGGCAAGGAAGGTCACGGCGATCACGACAACGGCCGCGAGCAGCAACTCGGGGGCTCCTGCGGCGAGTTCGATCAGGATGGTGGTCATGGGATTCCTCCGTCGGCGGGGCGGAGCTGGCGAGTGGCGAGTGCGATGCCGAGTGGCCGAAGGAGACGCGCGTCCGACGTCGAAAAGAAGCACCGAGGCCAGCGCCGAAGCCACGCCGACGCCGCACCGAACGCGGCGACGGGGAAGGTCAGTTGGGCCTCAATGATCAAACGCAGGAGCGCGTCCGGGGTCGGCCCCGGCGGCCGGGGTCACTTCCCGTGAACAGAGGCGCTCATGCGCCGGTAGTTCGCAGCCATGTCCATCACTCCCTGCGGTCGAACCCCATGACGGGTCCGGGTGCGACACGTGTGCCGCACTGCGAACCCCCACCATGCCCTGCCGCGAGGGTCGAGCGCTAGACCCAACCCCCCTGCGGCCATGGGGCATTACTCACACCCGGCCTCCCGGCCTCCCGGCCTCCCGGCCTCACGGCCGCACGAGCCGCACCTTGTCGACCCCGAGGAGGCCGGCGAGGGGCACCTTCGCGGTGGCCTGGCCCGGGTCGACCGTCATGCCGTCGGCGCGCAGGACGTCGAGCAGCAGACCGGCGAGCGGCATCACCATGTGCCGTCCCCAACAGCGTTCGGAGACATGGCCGAAGGGGAGGTAGCCGGGGTGGTCGTCGGGGTCGAGATCGGCCCAGCGTTCGGGGCGGAACGCGTCGGGGTCCTCCCAGAGCGCCGGGTCGCGGTGGCTGAGCAGCGGCAGCAGCAGGACGTCGTCGCCCGCGCCGATGCGGTCGTCGATGGCCGGGTACTCGGGGGACGCGTTGCGCAGGATGTTCCAGGACGGCGGCAGCAGCCGCATGGACTCGTAGAGGATGTGCTCGTTCGGCGTGTCGTCGTCGAACGGCGCCCCCAGCCAGTACGCGTTGGCGACGAGCGTGGAGACGGTGAAGCAGACCGGGGCCGCGGCCCGCCGGTACAGACCCATCGCGTAGCGGCGGTCGCTGTAGCCCGTGGCGTTCGCGGTGAGCCCCGCGATGCTGGTGACGGGCGCTCCCGGCCGGAGCCTGCCGGGCAGCGCCGCGCCGACGGCGATCACCGACCAGGTCAGCTTGGGCGTCAACTCCAGGGTCCGGTCCATGAGGATGCGCAGCCGGTACGGGTCGGCGCCCAGGATCAGATCACGGAGATGGACGTGGCCGACGTGCGGCCACTCGCCGGAGAGGTCGACGTCCCCTTGCACGGGCTTGCGCAGCGCCGTACGCACGTCGCGGCCGATGGCCTGCATGACGGTGGACGCCTCGGTGCGCGGGATCGAACGCCCGTGCAGCGGCTTGAAGGTGGGGCGTTCGCGTTCGGTGGCCGGGCGGGCGGCGAGGATCCGATCACTCTGCTCGGGCCCGGCGACGCCGACGGTGTCGGCGTCCAGCCGGAACACGTCCTCGCCGCGGTGGTCGCGCAGCAGGGCGTGGAGTCGCGGCGTGAAGACGGTGGTCCTGGACATCCGGTCGGTACCGGAGGAGGGCGTCGGGGGCATCGGAGTCTCCAGGTGCGGGAGGCTCGCGCCCGGCGCCGTGTGGGGCGGCCGGGCGCGGTCTCGACGGCGAGTTACGTCGTCCCTACGGGATGCGCACCCAAATCTGAGACGCACCTCGCCTGTATTTCTATCGGAAAATCAGGTCAAACAACACCGTTCCCATCCGTCACAATCGCATTCGATCCGCCTCCGTCCGGGCCTGGTGTGCACACGTGCGCGCAGTGCGGTGAAGGGCTGCGCCTGCGACTCCTGCCCAGGCGGGGCGCCGAACTCCAACGGGGGCGGTTCCCGAACGGTTCACCTCCGCTCGCGCGGAGAGCACCTCGATCGGGGTGCTGTCGTAGTACGCATGGGCGGTTCACCTCCGCTCGAGTGGAGGTGAGTCGGCGCCCGGTATTCCGACGCTGAATACCACGGTGTCCTCGGCGTTTCGACCACGGTAGTGCTCAGTCGACGAGCGCGGCGAGGCGTCCCCGGATGCGTTCTCGTTCCTTCTTCAGCTCCCGGAGGCGGACGTGGCCGGTAGCGGTCGTGCGCGCTTCCTCGCGCCAGTGCCGTTGAGCCGCCGTCCATTCCGGTTGGGCGAGCTGCCAGAGGGCCCATGCGACGGGTTCTCGCAGGGGCTTGGTGAGTGTCTTGCCGGTCGTGCTGCGGTGCCGGACGTCGAGGTTCTGCTGGGTGCCGAGGTATTGGCAGGCCATATAGAGATCCTCGGCCTGCAGGACTCGGGCGGAGGGGATCTCACCCGCGGTCTGGAGTAGGTCGGCGATGATCCGAACCGGCTCGGGGGCAGGGATGCAGGCGGCGGCCAGGTTGGCCAGCAGCAGGCTGTTGATGCTCGGGGTGGTGGGGCGCATGATTCGGCCCTCCTCCCGGATGCGGGCGGCCCATTCGGCTGCCTCGATCTGCGGCTGTTCTCCGGTGAGTTCGGCGATGTGCTCGTCGACCAGTTCCGCGGAGCCGGGGCGGGTGTCGCCGTCGAGGTGGGTCCAGAACGGCTTTCCGGCTCCCCAGGCGAGGGTGCGGGTGGTGACCATCGCCTCCCAAGTCCGGGCGACCAGCGATGCGTCCTCGCGCGGGTCGGCGTCGTGCCTCTCGGGCGACATTCCGCTCATGCCACCGGGCCGCAGCCCGGGGGCGAAGGTAGGAAAGCGGAGCTTGCGCCGGATCTCGCCCAGGTTTTCCTTGACGAGGTTGTCGAGGTTGCAGCCGGTGGGAAAGGGGCCGCCGCGGACGCGGTGGGCAAAAGCGAGGGTGTCGATCGTGTGAGCTGGGAGGTGTGCCTGTTCGCGGATGCGGAACAAGCTGCCCTCGGCCCCCTGACACGATGGCCTGTGTGAGCGGGAACGAGGATGCGCTGGGGACGGGCGGTGTAGGAGTTGAAAGCCGCGCAGACTGCCACACCGAGCTTTTCGCAAGGCACGGCGGGCAGGCCCGGCTCCAGGTCGGCATCATCCATTCGCGGCCGGTCACGCCCCTCAAGGATGCCCCCCCGGGACAGCTCGAGGCCGGCCAGGTCCAATGCGGTCCGGTCGTACCGAGCAAGCCGTGTCTGCCGTAGTTCACACGCCGTCAGCCCGGTCGCAGGCCGCTGAGGCTGGCCGGGGATACCGAAGAACTTCGGGCGCGTGATGGACATCCCGTTTCGGCACTCCAGCCTCAGCGCGTGCGTCCGTTTCGCCACGGTTTCCATCGTGGCTGGTCAAGCAATCCGGCCACCGTTAGTTCCGGTAACATAGTTTTGTGTCTATTTGTCCGCAAGGTTAAGTATCTTACTTTTGAAACCGCCTAATTTTGCTGGAGCTCAAACCAGACCACCTTGCCCGTGCTCAGCCGCGCCGCACCCCAGCGCTGTGACAGGAAGTTCACCAGGTACAGGCCGCGCCCGCCCTCGTCCGTCGCCCGCGCCTGCCGCAGCCTGGGCAGCTGCGGCACGTCGTCGCCGACCTCGCAGCGCAGCACGTCGGTGCGGAGCAGGCGCAGCGTGACAGGGAGGGAGGCGTACCGCACGGCGTTGGTGACGACCTCGCTGACCAGCAGCTCCACCGAGTCCGTCATGTCCTCCAGGCCCCAGCGCACCAGGGCGCTGCGGGCCAGCCGACGGGCCCGGGACGGCGTCGCGTCCTCGGGTTCCAGGAACCAGTACGCCACGTCGCTGGGCGCGATCCCGTCGAGGCGGGCGGCGAGCAGCGCGATGTCGTCGTCCCGGTCGCCAGGGCCGAGCATGTCGAGCACCTCGTCGCAGAGGGCCTCCAGGGGCGGCGGGTGGTCGGGGCCCGTCAACTGGGCGGTGGCGGCGAGCCGTTCCCGCAGCTGCTCTATGCCGGTCCACACGTCGCGCAGGCGGGACTCGACGAGCCCGTCCGTGTACAGGAGCAGCGTGGCGCCCGCGGGGGCGTCGAGCTCGACCGCCTCGAAGTCCACGCCGCCCACGCCGATCGGGGCGCCCGGCGGCACCCGGAGCACCTCGGCGCGGCCGCCCAGGTGCAGCAGGACGGGCGGCGGGTGGCCCGCGTTGGCGATGGTGATGCGGTGCGAGACCGGGTCGTAGACCGCGTACAGGCAGGTCGCCATGCGGTCCGAGCCGAGCCGCTGGGCCTGCTCGTCCAGGTGGTGCAGGACCTCCTGGGGCGGCAGGTCGAGCCCCGCGAGGGTCTGCGCGGTCGTCCGCAGCTGGCCCATGATCGCCGCCGAGGTCATCGAGTGCCCCATGACGTCGCCCACGACCAGGGCGACCCGGCTGCCGGGCAGCGGGATCGCGTCGTACCAGTCGCCGCCGACCCGCGCCGTCTCCGCGGCGGGCAGATAGCGCGAGGCGAGCCGCACGCCGGTCGGGCGCGGCAGCGTCTCGGGCAGCATCGTGCGCTGCAGCTCGTCGGCGATGTACGCCTCGCGGCCGTACAACGCGGTCCGGTCACCATCCAACGTGCTGCGGCTCGCCAGCTCCGCTGCCGCCAGTTGGCCGTCGGCTTGGGGGGCAGCAGCAGAGCTGGTCGGATGGTTGTCCCGGGTTATTTGGGACAAACCGGAAGGATCTTCGGCTGCTCGATAAGAGGAGGGTGATTGGTGTCTGTGCTGCAGCTGCGCAGGCACAATCATCACCGCCGGTTCACTGCGAGAGGCCGGGTGCGTAGGCGTCCGATATCCCATTTCTTGGGCGGCCTGCTGAACAGTGTCGTGTTCCTCATCGAGCACGACACGGGCCTTCTGCAAAGCGAGATCGACGTCGTCTAGATCCGCGTCATCGTTAGAGATCGCTTGCAATCCTGACTGAGGAACTTGAGCAGTCAGGTGCTCTACGAGGTTGGGATTATCGCCTTCTGTCCACTCCCGCAAGGTAGTCAGTTCTGCTTCCAGGCCCTGAATACGCCGTGCGGCGTGGTCGGCAACTTGTTGGGCAGTGTCCCTCTCCTGCTGTGCACGTGCCAACTGCTGCCGCAGGTCGTTTTGCTGTCGCTGCGCGCGCGATAGGCGCAGCTCCAGGTTTGTATGCACCTCCAGTTTCTTTGGCGGCACTACCTGTAGGGCGTCGACCCGACGTTTCAGCTCTGCCACCTTTGCCTGCGCCTGCCCGAGCATGGCGAAGAGAAGGGTGGCGATCTGTAGCGCCTGGGCCCGACTGCGTTCACTAGTCTCGTAGGCGTGCCGAACGACCTGCAGTTCCTGATACACCTCGATGGTGCGGTCTTTAGCTGCCAGCAGTTCGTGGGCGAGTTCCAGCTCGTGCGTCCCTTTTGCGAGCGGAGTCGGGCTGACCCGGGCTCGTTGCCATAAATCCCGTGCTGCCTGCAGACGTTGTTCGGCGCGGCCGACTGGTTCCTTAGGAAAACAGACATCGGCCACCGCCTCGACCAGGTCCCACGGCAGCACTTCACCGGACAATAGATCGCGCAGTCGGCGCAGTTCGGGCACCGCACCCGCCGTGAAGTGGTCCGGAGTGAGACGCTCATGAAGCTGCACCACAGAAATTGAGGCGCTGTCCAGCCACGACCGGATCTGTTCAACCAGTTGGTTGATCTCCAAACAAGAACCTCGCGGTGACGCCCACGGCCGCCCCGATCGTCTCCCCTTGGCGCCCACGCGCCCTCCCGCTCAGTTGTTCATCGGACAACCCCCTGTTGTCGCCGAAGAACATTCAACCTGCTCACCGGGTGGTTTTACTCGAGATCGTCTTAATCCCTTGCCGATGGAACCTCACCAAGGCGGTGCACCCGTGAACCATGGCTCCACAGCGTTCCTGCTCCTCGTGCTGGCGGTGGCCGTTCTGTTTGCCGTCGTCACAGCAGTGATCGCCTTCGGCTTGGCCCGCTGGGAGGGAGCCGCCATTCCAGCGGCCCTCTCGCGAAGTGGTGTCGCGTTTGCTGCAGCCCTGACCTTGTGCCTGACCGCGCTCGCCTTACTGAGCCGGTAGTCGGATGTCACGGGCAGGATCCTGCGGCGCCGCAGCTGTCGGCATACGACCTTGGAGGCATGCGCCTTGTCGCCCAGGACGGACTCGGGTCGTCTTCATGGTCGGCCGGGCCGTCCGGCGACGGGCGAGATGCCGTCGACCAGGTCAAAGGCCTGGGTGATGTCATTGACGTTGGCGACGGTCGTGATGACGTGCAGCAAGGTGCCCTTGCCGTCACAGATCAAGTGACGCTTACTGCCCGTCTTAGACGCCGTTTCGTTTGGCGTGATCTTGCGGCAGTCCGGGTTGATGACTGTGGAGTTGTTGAGCGGATGGCGCCGGACGGTTTATGGGAGCTGTTCGAGCGTGTGGTTCCGCCAGCGCCGGAACGCCCGCAGGGCGGTGGCCGACGTCGGCATGGGGACCGGGGGGTGTTGGCCGCCATCATCTTCGTGGCGACGTCGGGATGCACCTGGAATCAGTTGCCTCCCGGTTTCGGACCATCGGGTATGACCGCGTTCCGTCGTCTCACCGAGTGGTCCAAGGCCAGGGTGTGGGCCACACTCCACCGCCTGGTCCTGGACGAACTCGGCGCACGCGGCGAACTGGACTGGTCGCGGTACGCCATTGACTCCGTCAGCGTCCGTGCCCTCAAAAAGGGGGCCTCTGACGGGACCGAATCCGACCGATCGAGGCAAGAGCGGATCGAAAATCCACCTCATCGCCGACCGCAACGGCCTGCCCCTGTCGATCGGCATCACCGCGGCGAACCTGCCGACAGCCAGGCCCTGACCCCGCTGATGCGCGGCACCCCACCGATCCGCTCCCCCTACGGGCCAAGGCGCCGACGCCCGGCCACACTGCACGCCGACAAGGGCTACGACTTCAACTACCTACGCAACTGGCTGCGGCGACGACAGATCGTGCCCCGCATCGCGCGTCGCGGGATCGAAGCCTCCGACCGACTGGGCCAGCACCGCTGGGTGATCGAGCGAACGATGTCCTGACTGAACGAATACCGACGCCTGCACCGCCGCTACGAGCACACGCCCGAACACTCCCTCGCCTTCGTCGGTCGGCATTGCCAGCACCCTCATCTGCTACCGCCGCATCACCAAATGAAATGGCGTCTAAAGGCACGCCCCGACGAACGCGGTGAAACGGCCGGTGTCTGCGAAGTAGTTCGGGTAGGCGTCGCGCAGCTGGCTGATCCGGGCGATGTTGATGAGCACCGCGTCCAGGTTTTCGTCGTCCAATGCCTCCAGCTCGGTGATCCGGGCCTCTGCGGCGGCCAGCGTCTCGTGCACCGTCACGGTGAGCTGTCCCTCGTTCCGCAAGAGCTCGAGGGTCAGGGTGTTCCGGCGGTCCGTCTGGGCATGCTCACCCACGATCGCCGCGTAGCCCTGTAGCCGCTCCAGAACGCCGACGCTCGCCTCCAGGCACGCCAACTCGGCCGCCAATTCCTCTCGCGTTCCCTCGGCGCTGGGTACTGGAGTGGTGCCTTCCTCATACGCCATGAGGGAGCCGACCAAGACGAAGAATCTGAGCAGTTCCTCGTCGCCCTTCCCGTACTTGAGCTCGCTGCCCGAGAACAGGTCCATGGTCTCGACGGCGGTCGCCCAGGCGTGCTGGAGCTGCGTGCGAACCTGCAGCTCGATCTTCAGGCCGTGGTACTCCGTCTTCGAGGCTCCGTACTCGTACACCAGGTGAACACCCCGGTAGCCGGAGTCGCGTGGCCCCGGTTCATCACGCAGGTAGTCGTAAACCTTCGTGACGTGGTTCTTGCTCCGTGGCAATTCCTCCAGGACGCTGACCAACTTGTCCACCTCGGCGACGGTGTCGAAGACCACCCGGCAGCCCCCCAAGTCCTGCATGGTGGTCACGCTCATCGTGGGATGGCGCTTCAGCTTGTCGAGGATCGTGGGCAGGCGCTTCCGGCGCTCGGCCACGACGGCGTTCGGGTTCACGTCGAGCGCTCGCTTCCGCACGGTCATGGTCACCGCGTTCAGAGGAAAGGCATGGGCGAGACGGTAGTTGCTCAGGACCTCCCGCGCCTCTCGGATCTCCTCGGGCGTACCCGTCCCCTCCCCGATCGTCCGGCTCGCGCGTCGGACGCGTTTCTTCGAGTTCTCGGGGACCACCCACTTCTTCATGGTCGCGACCGTACAGGGCCGCGCCGACGCTCGCCTGCGGTTATCGCACCGGTCAACTCAGCGCTTTCCGCAGATTGCGGAGAACGCCCGGCGTCGGGCGCTCAGGCGGCGAAGCCGATGTTCATGCCGTGGCTCGCTTCCCGGGGCATCCGGCACCGTCTCGCCCGCAAGGGTGTCGAGTCCTCCCGGCATCTGGGCCGACACCGCTGGCTCGTGGAGCGGACCGTGTCCTGGCTGTCCGCTGCCGACGCCTGCACCGCCGCTTCGAGCGCAAGCCAGAACACTTCCTGGCCCTCACCGCCATCGCCGCGACCCTCATGTGCCACCGCAGACTCACCAAGTGAAATGACGTCTTACGCCGATCGACCGGCGACGGACCAGTCGCAGCTCCCCCTCTTTTTCGGACGTGAGAGCCGTCCATGCACGCGCGGGACTCGCCGCGTTCCTCATCTGCTATCGCCGCATGACCACGGTGAAGGAGGTTCGGCTCCCCAGCTTCGGACCGGGAGGACGCAGGACATCATGGTCCGGCACACTCTCCTCTGCGGCCTTCGCATGAACGTGGTTCTGTGGCGGAACGCATGCTCATGCGAGGGCCGTCAGCGTGCCCGGCGACTCTCCCAACAAATGAGCCCGTACGAGACGATGTTCGAGGTCAGAGGTCAAACAGCTCACTCAGTCTGGCTGCGCGTGTCCTCGGTGTGTCCACGTGGCCGTGGCGGGATCCCATTCGGAGAGGGCGGCTAGTCCCTGACGAGCTCCGTGTGCCTGCCATCTGTTGTCTTGCCAACCCACGATGGCGGCGCCGAGGTCGAAGTGGTGGCTGAGGTCGTCGAAGTTCATGACGGGGAGCAGCGCCAGTGCATCAGCGGGGATGCCAGTAGGCAGGATGATGACGACGTTGTGGTGGGTGAGGAGCAGTGGACTTCGGGTCAGACGGTTTATCACTCCGACGCGGTGTCGTCGTGTTTCGCGGCGTAGGAGGCGCCGGAGTTGCAGCCGTGTCCAGGGGCCGATGGTGTTAGCGACTCGTGTGCCCACTGTTGACGAGACGGCCTGTGCGAACGGCGCGAGCAGGGTTGCCACGATGATGGTTTGTGCGCCCTCGAGTACTCCGCCGGCTGGCTGGAATTCGTCCGCCCCCGGCCAGTGACCCTCCTTGAAGTCCATCAGGTCGAACCTGGGCTGCGGCGATGACGGGCGTGTTGCCTCGTGGAACAACAGGAGGGCCTGCCGCACTTCAGTCTGCGCGACCTGGTCAACTCGCCTTCGCACCGAATTCCTCACGCTTCGCAGTGGGCGGCACCGGGCACCCCCACAGTCCTCGGGTTCACCGATCCTACGAATGACCGGCGTAGGCCCGCGCTAGAACGGTAGGACAAGCTGAGATGATCTCGCTCTGTCAGCCGCCTGTTGGGAGACCTTGTCGATGTCTGCGTACTCGTCGCTGACCCGCGCTCTGGCGGAGGCTTTGGTCGACGTCCTCTGGTTCGTTGAGGGGTGCGACGACTACCAGATGAACCAGGATGACGCGGTCAAGGTCCTGGAGGGCGTGGCCCACCTGGTGACGCAGTTGTCGAGTGATCAGCGAATCGAGCTCATTGAAGTGCTGCACTCGATGGCCGAGGAGGAGCCGGATCCATCGCGCCGCGAATTCCTGGAGGGCTTCCCCGCGGGGTTCGGCCTCGTCGAGGAAGACTCCTGACCTCCTCCTTACTCGTAGAGCAGGACTCGCTTTCGGAGGAGCTCGAATCCTGCGCGGCTGAACATCTGCCGCTTGGCATCTTGATCCGGTTGACATGACCTTCCACGACGCCGGAGCTCCAGGGGCAGCGTGGCTCTGGTCCACTTTCTGTGGAGCCGGCCGCCATCGTGCTCGCTCGGTAGCGGCAGCCCGGATGTGGTGCAGCTCGGAGGCATCTACTTGAATCGTCCGCAGGCGCTCCGACCTCGTGCCAGCAGCCGAAGCACCTGCGGCTCGGCACCCCGGCGGAGAACCGGACCGAATGGCTGGCGCGGCGCCGCAATCCCGGCAGCCCCCTGGCCGACCTCCGCGGGCCCGCTGGCCGCTCGCGGGCCATCGGCTTGGCGATACAAGTCGGCCTGGCGCTCGGCGAATCCGGAGGGCAGATCGCTCACGGCATCCGTGTCACGGCAGCGCTCGGCAGGCCTCTGAGCCTGTGGTGACCCCCTGCGGCCTGACATCAGAACCGGCCCCAGCGCCTCGAAGAGCACGTGAGTGAAGGGGGAAGCAGCCCCAATTGACCAGCGCCCAGGGAACGTTCAGTCGAGCAAGGACACCTTTCACTCGAATGAATGAATTCACGCCGCATATCGAACAACAGAATCGACTACAGCCACTCGTTCTATTCTTACGCCACCAAATACACCATGGGTAACAGTTGTTCAACTGCGTTGGTTTTACCGGCAGTTACACCAGTACGGTCTGCTGCCCCGGACAGTCGCGGCTCACGCAAGACGCGGGACCCCCGTGAGGAGCCCGCGGCGTGGTGAAGCGGCTAGATGTCGGCCGGAGTGACTGGCGCACGCCCGCCAAGCACATGATGCTCAACCAGTTGATCGGCGAAGAGGTAGGGGCAGCCCCCCACCTGTTCAGACCCCCGCGACGCCTAGTCTGGTTCGATCTCACCGCTGGTGACGCTACGGTACCTGGCGGAGAGTACTGGAACCGGAATTGCTCACCCGGAATCCTCGCATATCAGGCTACTCGGTCGATGATCCCAGTCGAGGTCTTCCTTTACGAGATCAATCCCGTGACATACGCACGGCTACTAGCCAACCTCCGGCAGCGACTACCAGAGTTCGGGTACGCTCAGGTTGGCGATACTTGCTGGAAGTCCTTTCGGGCAACCCTGCACATCATCAATGGCAATGGCGCCGATGCGTCCGTGAGTTTGGTCAGGGGAAGCGACGCCGTCTTCGCGATCAATGATCCGAATGCGATCACCGGATGGGCTATGCGCTCAACCTTCTCCCACGAGCTAAATAGGAGTGGCGTCCGCTTCTTCCGCAGCCTAACGACCATGGGATGCAACGCCACAGGACTTAAGCGCGACAAGAAGATGAGGCCGACTCGCATCGAGTGCTTCGATCGCATGGCCGAATTCCAGAGTACCTTGCCCTCCTCTCGCGATCTATGCCTCGCCGCAGCGAACGACGACGCGCAGTGGTCGTACCTTATCGAAACCTCCGACAAGTGGCGCAACAGGACAGAGGTATTGGTCCGCAGGGCTTTCAAGCAACAAGGCCACGACGTCTCTATCACCTGGCATCGCGCAGGCGATGGCATGTTCCGAAATGAACTATTCCGGCACTTCCTCACTAAGGCAGAAATGAAAGGCATTCGCGGCAAGGAAGAGTATTGGCTAGCCGCGACGAAGGATGAGAGACTCCAGATGATCGACGCGTACAAGGAAGCCCCACCGCCCGAGCAGATGACATTCTGGCCCGACTGTGACGAGGTAAGCGACGAGGATTGTGCATGATCAAGAAGCTCGGCCCCTACCAAGTGCATTCATTCGCGGACGTATTCCCCCTACTTCAGGGCGAGGAAATGGAAGACTTGGTACTCGATATCAAGTACCACGGCCTCCGTGATCCTATTTTGCTCAACCACGACCGAACGGTCCTCCTCGATGGCCGCAACCGGTACCTCGCCTGCGAGTCTGCTGGCATCACGCCAGCGTTCGAGTCCCTGCCGGAGGATCACACGGAGTCCATGATCCTCGACCTGATCGTTTCGAAGAATGTAGCGCGACGCCAGCTCTCGGCCGGCCAGAAGGCATTTCTCGCTCTTGAGTACGAAAAGGCCTACACAGAGGAGGCCAAAGAACGTCAACGCGAAGGAGCGAGGCGAACCGCGGAACAGGTAAGCTCCCAGGTCACAGGAGCGACGCTTCTGGCCGATCAGCCAGAAGCGTCCGAACATCCTGACGATCAGACTTCCCGTGCGAGAGCCGCCCGCACGGTCGGAACCTCAGCTCGCTCTGTTCAGCGCGCCAAGACCGTCGCTGAGTACGCACCCGAGCTCGTGGACAAGGTGCGATCGGGAGAGTTGGCTCTAGACCAGGCCGAGAAGCGAGCTCGCCAGCGGCTGCGCGAGTTGCCAGAGGGGCCTCCGAGTGAGAAGCCCAGCGGGGTCCTGCTGACGCTGAGGACACACGACGGCCGGGAAGTGCCGTACAACAAACCCTCCGGAAAGTCGACGTTCAACAACCAAGTCGATGGCGAGGGAATCTCCTGGGCGCGATGGTCATGGAATCCAGTGACTGGCTGTCTACACGGATGTACCTACTGCTATGCCCGCGGGATTACCCAACGCTTCCCTCAGGTAAACCCCGTCGGGTTCGATCCTCTATTCCACCACGAGCGCCTACAAGCTCCAGCTAACACACGCATTCCTGAGGAACACCGCAACGATCCGACATGGCACCGGGTGTTCGTTTGCTCAATGGCGGACCTCTACGGTCGCTGGGTTCCCGAGGAGTGGATCCTTGAGGTCCATTCGGTCATGACCGCTAATCCTATGTGGGAATACCTTCTTCTAACTAAGTTCCCGATGCGGTACACCAAGGTCGATCTTCCACCGACTGCTTGGGTCGGCACGAGCATCGACGAGCAAAAGCGTGTACGGATCGCTGAAGACGCCTTCAGGGAAATTGACGGAGTTAAGGTAAAATGGCTCTCGATTGAGCCTCTAAGAGAGCCACTCAAATTTGACGATCTCTCGATGTTCGACTGGGTCGTAATCGGCGCTCAGACCGAGACTACTCAGGGAGCGGGTGAAGATTGTCGATTGGTTCCGAGCTTTTCTCCTCCATTTGAGTGGGTAGTGGATCTCGTGGCACAGGCTAGGGAATCAGGGTGCCGCGTACATCTGAAACCAAACCTGGTTAATGGAAAGCCTGGAATGAAACTTCCGAACGAATACCCGATCGAGGACCCTGAAGCTGCGATTTCTCCCGTAGCCCAAGAACCGAACACTTGGTACCAAGGATTGTAACCACGTCCGTCGCTCTGCCAGCCTTCGGTCGGCAGTGCGGGCAGAGCGCGGCCATCGCAACAGGGCCGACCTTATTACTGGTGTGAAACGCCGCAGAATCGCGCACCTGCCAGTTGTAAGCCATCAGTGTGGGCATCGCTGGCCAGACGGCATGCGGACTGACCATGGGTACTCCGTGGTGAAGTCGGAGATCCTTGCACAAATTCGCACACGTGATCTAGTTGAGCGTATGCGCCACTCGATCCCTGATGACCTCGTACGAACTGTGACTGAGCGCTTCAGTTGGCCCCTGAGCGCTGTACTTGGCCTAGCTGAGCGTGACGGTTGGCCTGGGCCGTTCGCGGGTGGGGCTGAGCTGAGGGCCGATGAGTTTGTGGTTCCCGGCCGGTCCAAGCTCGTGACACCTCAGGAAAGGAACCGCCATGTCGGAGCTTCTCGTCGACTTCATCACCTCCCTCGACGGCCATGCATCAGGAGAAGGATGGCCCGGGTTCTGGGGCCTGGAGGGCCCGGAGTACATCGCATGGCTCGGCGAGCAGCCCAAGGCCACCTACCTGATGGGAGCAAACACCTACCGCCTGATGTCGGGCTTCGCCGCAGGCGAGGTCCCGGATGGCCAAGACGAGTTCAGGCCCGAAGAAGAGGCGTCCGTCGACGAGCTCACGCGAGCGTCCAAGGTGGTGTTCTCCTCCTCACTAGAGGAGCCACTGACGTGGGCCAACTCCAGGCTCGTCCGCGACGATGCCGTCGAGGCGGTCCGCGCCATGAAGTCGAGTGGCTCGGGGCTCCTCAGCACGCTCGGCAGCCTCAGCCTGTGCCGGTCCCTGCTACGAGCCGGACTCGTCGACCGCTTCCGGGTCGTGGTGTTCCCGGTGATCACCGGGGCCACGGGCGAAGAACGCATTTACGATGGCTATCCGGACGTTGCTCTCGAGATGATCGAGCACCGCACCTTCGACGGCCGCATCCAGCTGGTCGAGTACAAGCCCCGCGTGCTTGAGCACCCGCCACTCGGCGTCCCTGCGTGACGTCGCCCCGTCCGCCGGTCTGGACGGCCGCCAGGCCGGCGCCGTCGGGCGAGCCATCGCAGGTCAGCCCACGCACCCCCGCCCAGGCCGCGGTCTCCGCACCCATATCTGAGACGCACCTTGGAAAACCAGGGCAAACAACACCGTTCCCATCAGTCTCAATCCCACTCGATCCGCCTCCGTCCGGCCCTGGGCGCACACGTGCGCCCAGAGCAGCGAATGTCTGCGCCCGCAACTCTTGCCCAGACGGGGCCCGAACTCCAACGGGGGGCGGTCTTCCCACGAACGGTTCACCTCCGCTCGCGCGGGAGCACTGCCGTCCAATCGGCCACGTAGGTGCAATGGGCGTCAGCGAGCGGAGGCAGCCATCCGGCAGGGTCCTTATGGGCCTTGGACCGGTTGCTCTTCGCGGTGACCGCCACCAGCGAGCGCTCGGCGTCCAGATCATTGGCGTAGTCCTCACGGTGAGCCGGGCTCCACTGGGAGGCACAAGTTGGCGGGGAGCGTCATTCGGAACGTGTCATATTCCTTTCGTGCCTGCTCCTGGACCCTGTAGAGGAAGCGCGCTCGCCGTGTGCCCTGCACCTCTTGTTGCACCCCTGAGGACCTGATTGAAGTCCTGGCCAGCGGTCGCTATGGATCTGGCGACGGGTCGGGGCTCGCCGGGAGATGCCGTCGGTGAAAGGGGAGGGGAAAGTGATGAGCAACAGGAGTCTGCCCCAGACTGAGGCCGAGGGGCGCGCGATCCTGCTGACGGTCGAGCGGTATGCCGTTGCCGTCGACCTTTCGGATCTGATGACCGGCTCGCGGGTGCGGTGCGAGTCGACGATCACCTTTACGTGTCACCGGCCCGGGGCCGAGACTGTTGTCGATTGTGCTGCGGCGGTGGAGAGCGCCACGCGCAACGGGGTCGTGCTGCGGCCGGCTGTCGAGGGCCGGATCGCGCTGACCGGGCTTGGCGAGCGCAACGTCCTCAGGGTGGTTTCGGTGACGGAGTGCTCGGCCGATGGCCGGGGTGTGCACAAGGCGGTCAATCCCTCTGACGGCGAGACGTATGTCTACACCGGCTTCAGTCCCGACTACGCCCGGTACGTGTTGAATCTGCTTCGATCAGCCGGACCTCAAGGCGCCGTGGGCGTTCACCGTGACCGCTCCTTCCGGCTGGCGGGTGCTGAGCAACAGCGGTGACCCGCAGATCGAAGACCTCGGCTCGGTGCGATGCTGGACCTTCCCGCCGACGCCGCCGCTGGCGGCGTACAACACGGTGATCAACGCGGGCCCGTACTACGAGTTGCGTCGTCGCGGAGCTGGTCATGATCTCGGGCTCTTCGCCCGGCAGTCGCTGGCTTCGGTCCTGGATCGGGACGCCGACGAGCTGTTCACCCTGACCACGCAGGGGCTCTAGTTCTTCGCCGGCAAGTTCGGTATACCGTTTCCGCAGCACAAGTACGACCAGGTCTTCACGCCCGAGTTCCCTGGCGCGTTGGAGAACTTCGGCTGCGTCACCTGGATGGACTGGTTCCTGCGCAGGACTACTCCGACCAGGGCGAAGTGGGACATCTTCTCGCGGTACCTGCTGCACGAACTCGCGCACATGTGGGTCGGCAACATCGTCACGATGCGCTGGTGGGACGACCTTTGGCTGAACGAGGCGTTCGCGAGCAACTGGGCCGTGAGCGTGACGCCGTGCACCGATGCCTGGACGGCACACCTGGCCAGCGAGAAACTCAAAGCTTATTTCATGGACCAGGGACCCATGTCGCACCCGATCCGCCAGCAGGTCCACGACGTCGCCAAGGCCGCAGCGACGTTCGACGCCATCACCTACCCCAAGGGCTCGTCCGTACTGCAGCAGCTGATGACGTACGTCGGCGAAGCGAACTTCTCCGCAGGGCTGACCAACCACTTCGCCACGCATGCCTGGAGCAACACCACGCTGCAGGACGTGATCGATGCGGTTGCCGACGCCAGCGGGCGTGACCTGGACCACTGTCGTGCGGGATGGCTGGAAACAGCGGGCACCGACCGGCTGACTCTCGGCCACGACACAGACGGGTTTGCCCTGGTCTCTCAGGGTCCGGGGGGCCGGCCGCGCCCGCATGTGCTTGCCGTCGGCGCCTACGAGCGTTCCGGGAACCACCTTGAGCGCATGGCACTCGTCGAAGTCGAGGTGGCGGGCGAACGGGCCCGGCTCGACCTGCCAGCAGGAGGGGACCTGTATCTGGTCAACGATGAAGACCTGACCTTCGCCTCGACGAGACCTGACGCCACGACCAGAGACGCGTTCTTCCGTAACGCCGCCCGCCTGCCCACCGCGACCGCGTGGGGTATCGCCGTCACCACGGCCTGGGACATGCTGAGCAACGGCGAAGCGACAGCCGCCGAAGCCGTGCAGCGCCTGACCGTAGTGCTCGCTGTCGAGACGTCCGCATCGGTGATCGAGCCGTATCTCAACCTGGCTGTCGAGGCTGCAGATCTGTGGAGCTCGGAGTCGGAGCGGGACGAGTTGCTGCGAGCAGTGGCTGCGGTGTGCCGTGGCCTCTCCGGCGTCGGCGCCTACCGCAAAGCGGCGTTGCGCGGCTTCGCGCGCACTGCGGCCGGGGTGGAGGAGGTGGCATGGCTCCAGGCCGAGGCCGGGGAGGACATCGATCTCCAGTGGCGAGCACTGGTTCGCAAGGCTCAGCTCGGGAGCCCGACCGCAGCCGAGGCACAGGCGCTGCTCGACTGCGACCCGGATCCCGATGCGTGGGTCAGCAGGCTCCAGGTCCACGCGGCGACCCCGGACGCGGCCGAGAAGAATGCGGTCTGGCAGACGCTGGCGAACGACCGTGCAGTGCTTCTCGCTTCGGTCCACTCAGTCGCGACGCCGTTCTGGAGCGCCGGTCAGGACGACTTGCTCAGGCCCTACGCTGAGGTCTACCTCGATCTCGTGCAAACCATCCACCGCAGCGGAACTGTGCCGGCGCGGACCTACACCAAATGGCTTTTCCCGGTGTTCGGTATCGACCTGACTTTCGTCGGACGAGCGGAAAAACTGGCGGCACAGGTTGTCCCGGTCCTCCGCACGAATCTCCTGGACCGAGCCGACCGCATGCTGCGCTCCCGCGGCTGAAGGCTTTCCAGCCCGGTCCACCGCTCGATCTGCAATCGATACCAGCAGAATCCGCTTCACGTCTTCGGCGGTGTGGCCATGCGGGCTTGGAGGTAGGCGGTCCAGTCCGTGCTGGCGCGCCAGTGCCAGTGCACCGCGGTGACCGGGTGCAGGCCGAGCATTGGTCCCAGGACGGCTGCGGGCAGGTCCTGGGCGAGGGCGATCAGCGCGGTGGTTGCGGCGAGGGTGGGCAGTGCGAGGAGCGCGGCGGGCGCGGGGGCGGTGTGGGTGGCTGCTCGCGCGTCACCCGCTCGGATGGATCAGTCGTACTGGAGGAACGACACAGCAACTGCGGTTGGGGAGGTGCTCGATGACCGGGACAAAAGGTGGCGTCACTGGTACCTCCGAGTCCGGCAGCCGTCACCAGGAATAGCCATCGAGTACGTCCCTCGCGTGCTCCTGGAACGTTTCTAGCTGGTCAATGGCCTCGGTTCGCGCCCGGGTCATCCACGTAGTGGCGCCCTCGTTAGTGCGTCTCTCGCGGAGCCCAATCAGGCCTTTGTGCCAGGTGTCCAGGCTTCGAACCAAGTCTGTACAGGAGTCAGCCACGGGTTCAGGACCTTCGAGGAAGATCAGGTTCGCAGCACGACGGACCGCACCGAGGGCTTCGTGGGCCGCCTCATACGACTGCCGCAAATCGGAGGGTGTAGGCCCGAGGGCAAGGTCCCGTGCCGCATCGATTGCGAGGATGCAGTCAGCTACCGCTCCCAAGAGGGCTGCGTAGGCGTCCCGCCGTACCTGCCTCCGCCAGTGCTCGTTCTGAGTCCGTGCTTGATTGCGTCCTGTGATCGCAGCCGAGCCGAGCGCGCCTCCTGCCCCAACGGCTGCTCCGAGCACGGCCGCTATGGCGCCGACGAGTGCCGCATCTCCCGCATCCATGTTCGACATTCTGTCGGCTATCCACAGGCGTGCGCAGGGGCTTGGTGATCCGCCATACCGTGCTGCTCCTGTAGATCACAAGAGGGCGTTATGCACAGGGTGGATCTCCCGCCCACCGGGGACGAGGTACTGACCGCGCTGCCGGACAACATGCACGAGGAATTGCTCGCGCTCATCGACGAAGTGGCCGACGGGCGGGAACGCGGCGCCGAGCCAATGGCGACGGCCAACGCTGTGCTCCGAGGGCAGTGTTGGTTCGCCTACGTAGTGGCAGGTGGAGTGTTCATCGTCCTCGACGCAGGAACCGTGCTGCGACGAGCACGACCAGCACTTCGGGATCTCGGAGGGAGCCCACAGGGCAGTGAGAAGGTAGTCAGAACGTTCGCGACAGACGCGAATCGCTGTAATGTTGCGCATGTGTATTGGGTACCCAAGTGCCCGCGAAGGGCCCGGCCCGGCTCCACACCAGGTCAGGCCCTCCATACAGTAGTTCACGAGCCCGGTCGCCCTTGAAGAGGCCGGGCTCGCTGCGTTCCAGCGCCCGACTGCTCCCGGTGCTCATGCGTGGGCCTCGCTACTGCACGAACTGGCCCACTGCGGCGATAACCGCCACCAGCAGACCTACAATGGCCAGTCCAACCTGCCACCTCTCGGGGTCGGTCCAACGCCTGTGCAGCTCCGGCTTGTTCGGTTCCACCACTCGCTCCTCCAGCTCTTCCCGTGGTGCCCTGACGGGCCCGCCAGGGCCAACCGCCTTACCCTGTGCAGAACTTCATGAGGGTGACGACGGCGCCTAGAAGGAAAGGTCTGGTGGAACGCCCGTCATCTTACTGACACTTGGGACCGTTCCCGGCTGAGATCTATCCCTTCGGACAAATCTTGTTCAGGATGCGAGGCCGACCAGTTGATCACCCCAGGGGGGACTAGCAGGTGAGCGACTTGCAGAACGGCGCTGCGTAGCTCGCCCTTCCCGCAGCTTCCGATGCCGCTGGCACGTCCGATTCCCCCATCTGTGGCCCGCCCGTTCGTGGGTCGGAGGGCCTCTGATAGTCGGTACGTGTCGTACAGTGACGTCCGATCAATGTCTTCTGCGTGGCTCGTTCGGGTGGATCTTCGGTGAGGTCAGCGACTCGGAATCCCGGACACTGAACTCAGGTGTATGGATGTGAAGTTAGAAGCTCCTCAAGGACACACACCGCGCGACACCCACGCATCCCTGCTTGCACCACGCCCCGACCCATGGCACATCAATCGCCAAGTCCGGCGTGCCCGGACACAGAAGCCCCGCCAAGCGCGGGGCTCACGCATATCCCCCCAGCCCCACCCGCCCGGGCATGATGACCCCTCCAGCACCACATCCCAGGGGGGATCCATGAACCACCGCACCACCGCCGCGTTACTCTCCACGGCCGCCCTCGCCCTCACCGCCTGCTCGTCCAGCGACAGCAGCAACGACGAGCCCGAGGCCAAGCCCAAGGCCAGCGCCCCGAAGAAGCCGACCGGACCCACCGCGAAGCAGGCCGCGGCCCAACTCGCCGAGGCCACGAGCGTAACCACGCTCGGCGAACCGACGGACAACACCGGCTCGTGCTCGAACAAGGCCGCGGGCAAGGAGCCGAGTCCGAAGGACTGCTCGCAGCTCATCACCACGGACACCGTGAGCCTCTACGAGTTCCCCTCTGTCAAGGTCGCCGATCAGTGGACGACCAGCCGGAAGGAGATCGACAAGACGTGACGGCAGGTCGACCGCTATGCCCTCTCCTGGACTGCCAGAGATCAGGCGCTCACCTCCGAGGAGCGCCGCGCCGAACTGGAGAAGGCACTCGACAAGATCACCAAGCCCTGACATTCCCCGGCCGAAGCCCCATCGCCCACCAGGCAGGGGGCTTCCTCTCGTCCGGAGGCTCACCCCATGACGGAACTCACCACCGCCCAACGCCTCGCCGCCTACCGCGACGAACTCCACGAAGCCCAATTCCCCACCCCCCTCGTCGACGCCCTCATCCGCGACGCCGCCCACCACCCCCACCACGAGGACGACGGCCTCACCATCGCCGCCGACCTGGAGGACGACAACACCCCCTGCACCGGCGTCATGCACGTACGCCTCGTACCCCACCTCGAACGCGGCGCCATGGCCGAGGCACTCATCGAGATACAGGAACGGGCCCTCCAGGCGTACCCCCTCGGGCTACACCCCCACCCCGCCCCCCGCCCTTCCCCGGGTAGCCCTCCGATGCCCACCAGCGCACACCATGGGCAGGACGCGACGACAAGGCCGCGCGCTACGGCATCAGCTCAGGCAGGTGGGCCACCCTCAAGTGCAAGGTCACCGCGCACGATCACGGCTGTTGCTATCGATGCGGGGCCGACCAGGCGGACGCCGGACCCGACGACGACCCGTTCGTCCTCGACCACGTCATCCCGATCAGCGAAGGTGGATCACCAACTGTGACTGAGCGCGCTACTTGGCCAGTGGGCGCGACAGTTGGCCGCATTGGCACTCGATTAACCCCTGGCGCCCCTCGGGCGTGCGGCCTGGGCCGTCGTCCACGGCCAGCGGATTCGGCCCGCCGAAGGAGTGACCGTCTGGAGATGGCGCGACCGTACTGGCCGGCGGCAAGGCCCGGCCCGACCTCGGGCCGCTGTTCTACGAGCCGACGATCCTGGCCGATGTGACCCCGGAGATGACGTTGTTCGACCACGAGACGTTCGGCCCAGTCGTGTCGATCTACCGCTGTCGGACGGTCGACGAGGCGGTGGCGATGGCCAACGCCACGCGACTGCTCCGCCTCGCCTGCGAGAGGAGCCGACCGTGATTGATGCTCCGACCGAGCGGCAGGTGCAGATCCTTCGGTGCATGCGGGAGGTGATCGCCGAGAGGAGCGAGGCCCCGACTCTGACGGAGATCGCGGCGCGAGTTGGCCTCTCCGGCAAGTCGGCCGTGCACTACCAGCTGGGCCGCCTCCAAAAGCTCGGCATGGTGGCCCGAGACGACCACCGACGCAGGGCATACCGGGGGCCTGAGCGGGTTAACCACAGGCTCGGGCTCGATCTCCCCAGCCTCGACACCGTGACGCCCCCATTGATCACAAGGAGGCGATATGCACTGGGTGACCCTCGCTCGACGAGCTGACGGCGTCCTCGCCGGTTTACCCGTTTAGGCGGACGAGCACGTCCTGGTGCTCACCGATACCGTCGCTGAAGACCCGGAACAGTGTTCGGCGGCAACACCGCACTGATACCGGGCCGCCCCGCCCGCCGACCCCCTAGGCGACGACGCAGAGAGTCACCAGCAATCAAGCAGGCGACAGGGGGAGCGACCTCCTCCGATTGTGGAGATTTCCGGAATGGCAGACGGCTCCGCCTCCTCGTTGCGCGCCATACGCGCGTTGTAGCGCGCTGAGCGCGCAATGCAAAGTCACTTATGCCGTTACGTGGGGCAAGCGGTGACCTTAGGGCGATTTCGGGAAGTGGGCTCTCCGTCTCGACCGCAGGGCATATCGTCGGTTCTGCGATGTCGGACTGTCTGACGCGTGCAACTTCAAGCGCTGGCGCATGAGTTAGTGGCTATGCCACTCAAGCAGCGCATTGGAGGTACACATGGATGACGAGAAGTCTCGCGACAGAAGGAAGGGACCAGCAAAGGTCTTGATCGCCTTCCTGTCAGCGTTGGCCACCCGGGCTGTTGCCGACTGGTTCAACGACTGGAGGAGGCGCCATGGCCTGTAGCCGGTCCCTCTTTACCCTTCACTGACCGCAAAAGCGGTCAATTGGGTGGGTCTCGAGAACCCACCCGCATGGGGCCGGCCTGCCAGGGCGCGGCCCCACTCTCTTGTCGGCAACCGCAAACTATGTTTCTGCGATTTCCCACTCGATGGGAGTGCGTCAAGTTATTAGGATCACCGTCTCCAGCACTGTACTGGCTCCTCCCCGCGCACGCGGGGGTGTTCTCAACTTCTGTGCCAGACGATCTGACAGATGGAGGCTCCTCCCCGCACCCGCGGGGAGGTTCTGTAGGCCACTGCACCACGTGGTGCACTGCTACCCGCTGACGGGGGGGGCGCCGACGAGTGTCCCAATTTTGGGACACTCGCGGCGGTCCATGCCTATGTGGGTGTCGCCAGCTCCACGCAGACACGCCAATCAGTGTCCGAGCGCTCGGACACTTCCTGGAGCTTGACCGATAGATCGGTAGCGCGCGTCGAGCTACTGCCCATCCAGGTGCTGCTCAGTCAACACGTACGTGGGTGACCCGGGCGAGCTCTACCTGAACAATCGCTCCACCGCCCGGCTGGAAGACCGGCAGCTGAAAGCCTGCTTCATGAGACTGGCGATCAGGCATCAGCTCGCACCCCGTCGAGGTACGGATTCTGCGAACGAACCTTCAGGGCCTTCGCGCAGGCCTGCTCGTACGCCCTCCTCACAGCAGCTCTGTTGATGCCGCGAACGTGGGCCTCGGTGTTGCCGTTAGGACGGAACTCAATCCGGTATTCGGCAGCCTTCGTGGTGAAGCTGTCGGGTTCGAATTCCCATGCCCAGCGGCTGCTGACGGGGAGCGGCCCGTACGAAAGGGCGCCGTCTGGCGTGTACGAGGCCAGAGCGGCGTGAGCGAGCTGCCGGTCTGGCATCCGGGTCACACTGGCCCACCTCCGGTCCATCGCTCGCGTTCCTCCGGACCTACGGCTCCATGGGCCGCGACTTTGCTCTCAGGCCATCCTTCGACGCGTATGGCGTCCATCTCGTCTTCGTAGTCGTCGTTCCACTGATCGGCGACGTCTTGAGCGTGCTGACTGTCGTCGAACGGGACTTCGCGGCCTCCAAGTGTGACAACAAAGACCGGTCCCCCTGCCGTACCTTGCTCCGCTATCTCGCTCGCGTCCTTCCACGAGACCTCGTCGAGGGCGGATGCTGGTGCTGGTGCGGCACCGTAGGCAAGTCTTTCGCTGCGTCCGCCAGTCCGGAGTGCGCGAGGAAGCCCGGGAGCGGGGCATTCGGGTTCATGGCCCATTCGATGGCTGTGATGACCTCGTCGTCCAGGGCATCGAGGAGGTGGCCGTAGCGGTCCACGGTCGTGGTGATGCTCTCGTGCCCCAAGCACCTCTGGATGGCGGGCAAAGGCACCTTCGCCGCGATCAGCCAGGATGCGTGGGAGTGACGGACGTCGTGCAGGCGCGGCCGCTTGGCCAGGCCGAACTTCTCGATGGCCAGCTCGATCGCGGGCATCCAGCGCAGTCGACGGAACGTTCCTGGGTCCCATCGATTGCCCTCCGGGCCGGTGAAGAGCAGGTCGTCCTGAGCTTTACCCCTAGCTCTGCGCTTGAGCTTCTGCCAGAACGCCTCGGTGACGACGACCGTGCGCCGGCTCCTCTTCGTCTTTGGGGCGCCCATGTACGCCTTGCCGTTCTCGTCGCACTGGCACGCGCGCTGAATGCTGACAGCAGGGCGGTTGTTCCGGCGGCGGAGGTCTCGCGGCTAGAGAGCGGTGACCTCACCCCAGCGGCCGCCTGTCTCTTCGAAGGCCTCGGTCAGGTCCTTGGCGTCCTCCGCTATGCACTCGAAGATCCACCCGAACTCCTGGCGTTCGAGGAAGGTCATCTCCTCTTCGAGCTCGTGGCCGTCCAGACGGGGAAGCCGGGTGTAGGCGCACGGGTTCGTGGCTCGAGGTGACGGCTCGGCATCGACTGCGGCCTGGAGGATCGCGTGGAGCAGGCCATGCGTGTTCGCGACGGTCTTGGGCTTGAACTTCGTGCGTGGCTTGCGGCCTGCCGGATCGTGCGGGGCCGCCGCTCCCGCCTGCAGGTCATTGATCCACGTCTGGACCATCTCGCGGTTGATCCCGCCTTCTCCGTCCCGGACGGAGAAGCTCTTGAACCACGGAGACATGCTCTGCTCGACCATCCGCCGATACCTGGCCTTGGTGTCGCCCTGGACACCGGTCAGCAGGCGAATCTGCTTCATGGCGAAGGGTTCGAACATCTCGTCCAAGCTCCTGAGGTGCTCGACGAAGCCCCGGCCGCGTCTCCAACCCGGGGCCAGTGCTGGCCGTGCCCGTCCACCAGGTTCTTGAAGCGCTCAGCCGCAGCCTTGTCATCGGCGGAGATCTCCGACTCGTTCTTACCCCTGCGGCTCCCTCCAGCTATCCACCGGACGTCATACGAGACGCCACCGTCCTTGCGCTCTCGCGCCACCACTCGTGCCATGACATGCACGTTGATCGAACTCCGGCGCACATACGGTGTGCACACGAGGCATCAAAAGAGCCCATCTGACCTGCGTTTCCGCAGGTCAGATGGGCTCTCAGAATGTGGCGCTTCGCCGGCCTAGTACCAGTGGTACCAGGCGTACGCCTTGAGGCTCTTCTCTCCGGTGATCCTCTTCTTGAGCGAGCGAACGATCTTCATGTGCATGCCTCCGGTCAATTCCTTTGGTACATGACTGAACGTGGACCCGCGGAGCCTGTCCGTATCCGATCAACACCTGATAAACGGGCAGGTGACACGCGATGGGGGGCATTTCCGTAGTAGTTCTCCTCCCCCCACATCGGACCACCCTGGAAGAGGGAGCCGAGCGGCTTTCCGTTGCGTCCGGGGAGGCGCGAGAGGACGGCGGTCGGGGCACGCGTGCCGATCACTGTGGCGGCGGGCGCGCGTCACAGGTCGGCGAGTGCCCCGTCCACCGTGGCGAGCAGGACGTCGCGGTCGTCCTGCACCCGGCTGAGGACGCGCAGTCCGTAGTACGTGCTCTGCACCCGGCGGGCCACCGTCCGCGCGTCACCGGTGGAGCGGATCTCGCCGGCGCGCCGCCCCGCCTCTACCACCTCGCACAGCTCGTTCTCGACCCGGTCGAAGGTGCGCCGCACCGCGGCCCTGACCTCCGGGTCGGTCCCGGCGACCTCGATGGCCGCGTTGATCGCGAAGCAGCCGCGTTCGTCGCGGACTTCATGCTCGGGCTCCCCCTCGACGGCGAGCAGCATCATGGCGCGCAGTCGTTCCTTGGCGGGGCCCGGGGCGCGCAGGACGGCGACCTGCTCGGCGGTGCTGGTGTCGTAGTAGTGCTGGAGGGCGCGCAGGTACAGCTGGCGCTTGCCGCCGAAGGTGTTGTAGAGGCTGGAGGGGCCGAGGCCCGTGCTGTCGCACAGGTCCCGCGTCGACGTGCCCTCGTACCCGTGGCGCCAGAACGTCTCCATGGCGGCACTGACGACACGGTCCTCGTTGAACTCTCGTGGCCTGGCCATGGCTCCACCGTAAACGTTTTGGAACACGCTTACAAAACGTCACCTCACTCCACGGCGCCGACCGCCTCGATCTCGATCAGCCACGCGGGGTCCGCGAGAGCGGCGACCTGCACGAAGGACTCGGCGGGGAAGGGTGCGACGTAGAACTCGGCGCGCAGCCGGGCGAAGACGTCCTGGTGGGCCATGTCGGTGACGAACACCGTGAGCTTCACGGCCCGGTCGATGCTGGACCCGGCGCGGCCGAGGACCGTGGAGACGTTGGCGAGTGCCTGCCGGGCCTGGGCCTCGAAGTCCCCCGCGCCGACGGTGGCGCCCTGCACGTCGACCGGCGCCTGCCCCGAGGTGAAGACCAGGTCACCGACGCGGATGCCGAGCGAGATGCCCGCCGACTCGTACCAGTCGGGGTCGGCGGTGACACGGGTGCGGCCGGGCCGCTCCTCGGCGCTCACGCCTCCGCCCGCACGGACTCACGGGCGACCCGCGCCACGGGCGTCGGCGCCGACGGACCTCCGCGTTCCGCCCGCTGGAGCCGCGCGGCCCAGAGCACGCCGAGCACCCCCGCCCCGGCCAGCGCGGCGCCGACCCAGGCCACCGACGCGTAACCGAACCCGGCGTCGATGGTCAGGCCGCCGAGCAGCGGGGCCACCGTGTTGCCGACGTTGAACGCGGCCGTGTTCGTGGCGCCGACCAGTGTCGGAGCGCCCGGCGCGAGGGTGAACACCCGTGACTGCAGGGCGGGGTTGGTGACGTAGCCGACGAATCCGAGCAGGAGGACGAGGGCGATCACCACGGCCGTCACCTCGGCCGTCAGGGCGAGGAGTACGGAGAAGAGCACGAGGCCGCCGAGCCCCAGACCGAGCGTGCCGAGCGGACTGGCCTCGGCGGTACGCCCACCGACCACGATTCCCGCCAGTCCACCGACCCCGAACAGCGCGAGGATCGCGGGCACCCAGCCCTCGGAGACTCCGCCGACCTCGGTCAGCAGGGCCGCCAGATAGCTGAAGGTGACGATGACCGCCCCGAAGGCGAAGGCCGTGATGGCGTACGAGAGCCAGAGCTGCGGCCGCGCCATGCCGCGCAACTCGGCCCTGACGGAGGGGCGTTCACCAGCGCCGCGTTCGCCGTTTCCGCCGCGTCCACCGTTTCCGCTACGTACGCCGCGTCCGCCGTTTCCGCCGGGAACGAGGATCAGGGTGCAGACGAGGCTGACCACGGTCGCCGCGGCCACCGCCCAGAACGCGGCGCGCCAGCTGGAGACCTGGCCGAGCAGCGTACCCGCGGGGACGCCGACGATGGTGGCGAGCGTCAGGCCACCGGCGACGACGGCGACCGCCCGCGCCTTGGCCGACGCGGGGACGAGCGCGACCGCGGTGGCCACGGCGACGCCCCAGTACCCGGCGTACGCGAGGGCGCTGATCACGCGCGTCACGAACAGGACGGCGTAGCCGGGCGCGAGGGCGCCGACCACATGGGCCACAACGAAGGCGGCCTGCAAGGAGACGAGCGCCGTACGCCGCGGCCAGCCGAGCGTGGCGACGGCGAGCAGCGGGGCGCCGACGACCATGCCGATCGCGAAGGCCGAGATGAGCAGTCCGGCGTCGGGGATCGAGACCCCGAGGTCGTCGGCCATGCCGGGAAGGAGGCCCGAGAGCATGAACTCCGAGGTCCCTTGGGTGAAGATGCCGAGCCCGACTATGTACACCGCTGGCGGCATTGAGGCGGTCCTCCCTCTCGCGGCGCCCGCCCCGCCCTCTTTTGGAGCGGACGCTTCAGAACTGACGGAGAGGGACGCTAGCACATTTTGGATCGTTCGCTTCAGAATGAGTCGGGCGCGAGTCGCCAGAGCGAGGTGACCTCGGCCGCGCGGGCGGCATGCAGCGGGTCGGCGGCGTCCGCCGCGCGCGGGTGACGCGGCACGGTGTCGAGCCGGTCGACCACCCGCAGCCCCGCCGCCGCGATCTCCCCCAACAACGCCTCGCGCGAGCGGAGTTGCAGGCGCTCGGCCAGATCCGAAAGAACGAGCCAGCCCTCACCGCCCGGCACGAGACGGGCCGCGAGTCCGCCCAGGAAGCCGGACAGCATCGCGCCGCCGGGGTCGTACACACCCTGCTCGACGGCGGAGGTCGGACGCGCGGGCAGCCACGGCGGATTGCACACGACGAGCGCGGCGCACCCCTCGGTGGGGAAGAGCCCTGGCGCCGCCACCTCCACCAGCCCTTGCAGGCCCAGGAGTTGAGCATTCTCCCGGGTGCAGGCGAGGGCGCGCGGGTTGATGTCGGTGGCCACGACGCGGTCGAGTCCGCGGCGGGCAAGTACCGCGGCGAGCACGCCCGTTCCGGTCCCGATGTCGAACGCGGTACGCGGGCGGGGCGCGTCCCGCCCGGCGGCGACCGGCAGCAGGGCCCGCGCCACCAGGTCGACGTACTCCCCTCTGACCGGCGAGAACACTCCGTAATGCGGATGGATCCGCGCCCCGCCGAGGGCGGGCACCGGCACCCCCTTCACGCGCCACTCGTGCGCGCCGACCACGCCCAGCAGTTCGCGCAGGGAGACAGCCGTCGGCCCGCCGGGCGGACCGTACGCCGCGCGACAGGCGGCCCGCACGTCGGGCGCCCTGCGCAGCGCCAGGCCCCGTCCTCCCACCGGGTCGCACTCCCCCACCAGGTCGTACTCCCCGTCGAGGAGCACGAGCAGCATGCCGAGCACCCGGGCGCGGTGGCCCCTGGCGCGGCGATGCTGGTGGAAGGCGTCCGCGGGCGTGCGCCCCGGCGGCGGGGGCTTCCTGTCGACGCGGCGCGCCATGGCGGCGAGCAGGTGCCGGGCGCCGTGGAAGTCCCCGCGCCAGAGCAGGGCGGTGCCCTCGCAGGCGAGGCGGTGGGCGGTGGCGGCCTTGGTCGTGTCATCGGCCACGACGACGCGCCGAGGCGCGGCCGCGCCGCTCTCGGAGTGCCAACGGGCGGAGAAAACAGGGTGGTTGGTGTCGCTGTCGGTCCACTCGATGCGGGCAGGCATCGGCATGGGGACTCCTCGTGATCGCAGGGCTCAGGGGCACGAAGAGCGCTTCGACGAGAGGGGTCTCAGGATTGCCGGAACGACGGCCGGCGCGAAAGCGGGACGACCGTCATCGGAGAAATCGGAGAGGGACGTGCCGGGTGTCCGGCACGTCAGGAGGGCATACGGAACCCCCGCGTCGCGGCGCGCGAGCGGGAGTCAGCCGACGACCATGCCCAGAGTCATGATCGGGACGCTGTCACATCCCCGGCCCACCCTGCAACGACTTTTCCGCCCGGTCGTGGGTGTCCGCCTCGTCGCGGGGGTCCTTCTCGTGGACCTCCCCCGCGACCCATTCCGCCTCGCTGCGCAGCACGCAGAACTCGTTGCCCTCGGGGTCCTGGAAAACGACCCACCCCTTGCCGTCCGGCGTACGCCGATCCGCGAGCACGGTCGCGCCCACGGACTTGAGCCGCTCGACCTCCGCGTCGCGGGGGCCATCGGGCTGGAGGCACAGGTGGAGAGGGTTCTTGGCGGTGTGGGCGCCGTCGGCGGTGTGGGCGCCGTCGGCGCTGTCGGCGGCCCGGCCCGCCTTCACCCTCTCCTTCGCCTCCGGAGTCTCGGCGAAGTACAACCGCACGCCCGTCGGGAGCCGCACGACGGCCGTGGACTCGCCGGGAAAGTCGTCGTCGTTCAAGGGGTGGCCGACCACCTTGCTCCAGAACCGCGCCAGTTCGTACGCGTTCGCGCAGTCGACGGCGACGTTGAAGAGATTCGATCGCATGTGCGGAAGCTATCCCACCTGGGGGCCGTCGGCCGGGCGCGGAACGGATCGGCCAAGATCGACGTGTGCCGCCCGGCCACCCACGTACGAGAAGGGCACCACGATGAAGTTGCACACCCACGAATGGGGCACCGGAAACCGGATCGCCCTCCTGGTCCACGGGATCATGTCGGACCACCGCACCTGGCGGCGGGTGGGACCGGCCATCGCCGAGCGGGGCTACCGGGTGATAGGCGTCGACCTGCGCGGGCACGGGGAGAGCGGGCGCGGCGCGTACGGTGCGGAGATCTTCGCGGACGACCTGGTCGAGACGTTGCCGGTCGGCGCGGACCTCGCGATCGGGCACTCGCTCGGCGGGATGGCGCTGGCCCTCGCGGTCGAGCGCCTCGCGCCCGCGCGGGCCGTCTACTCCGACCCCGCGTGGACGCTCGGGGCCGAAGGGGCCGTGGACCCCGCGGTGTTCGTGGAGTTCCAGCGGGCGACGCGCGGCATCATCACGAACTTCAACCCGCGCTGGGAGGAGGCCGACGTGGACGTCGAACTCGCCACGCTGGCCGCCTGGGACACGGACACCGCACTCGCCCTCTCGGGCGCGAACGCCGTGGACCGCACCCCGGCGGCACCCGCCGTCCCCTCCCTCGTCCAGGTCGCGGACCCCAGCCTCCTCATCGACGAGCCGCTCAAGGCCGAGCTGACGAGGCGCGGTTTCGAGGTGCGTACGGTCAAGGGGGCCGGTCACACGATCCACCGCGATGACTTCGACGGGTTCATGGCGTCGCTCGAGGGATGGCTGTGAGCGCCACGCCCCGGCCTGCGCGCCCCTCAGCGTAGTTAACCGGTTTATCCCATTTATGCATATATCGTCGCCGTGTGATCACTCTCGTACGGAGATGCGCCGCGCTCTGCGCCCTCGGCGTCCTGACCACCGTCCTCGCCGGATGCTCCGGTGACACCGCCGCGCCGGGGCGCCCGGCCCTTCCGGCCAAGCCCCCGGCGACCGCGGCCGCGACCGCGTCCGCCCCGCCCACTCTCACCCCCGGCCCTTCGGGCCTCACCCCCGTGTTCATGAACGGGTCCCGCGCGCACGGCCGCACCGTCGCGCTCACCTTCGACGCCGACATGACCGCCGACCAGGGGCCCCGCGCGGCGGCCGGGGAGCGGTTCGACAACCCCGCGCTCGTCGCCACCCTGCGACGGCTCGACGTGCCGGCGACCTTCTTCATGACGGGACGCTGGGCCGAGGAGTACCCGGCACAGGCCAAGGACATCGGCAAGGACCCGCTCTTCGAGGTCGCCAACCACTCGTACAGCCATCACGCCTTCACCGGCAGCTGCTACGGCCTGCCGACCGTCCCCGCGCCCCGCATGCGCACGGACATGGAGCGCGCCTTCGACGCCTTCCGCAAGGCGGGCGTCGAGCGCGCGGTGCCGTACTTCCGTTTTCCCGGCGGCTGCTACGACCGTCAAGCCCTGCGCGCGCTCGCGCCCGGCGTCACCGCCGTGCAGTGGGACGTGGTGAGCGGCGACGCCTTCGCCACGGACTCGGGCGCGGTCGCCCGGCAGGTGCTCGACGGGGTGCGGCCCGGTTCGGTGGTCGTCATGCACTGCACGCGCAGCGCCGCCCCCGCGACCGAGCGCGCCCTGCGGACGATCGTCCCGAAGCTGCGCGAGCGCGGATTCCGCTTCGTGCGGGTGTCGGAGCAGATCGGCGCGGCGGGCGGCGCGGCGGGGGCGACCGGCGCCGCCGCGACCGCCGGGCCCGTGGAGGCCCGGAGCTAGGCTGGGCCGCATGGGCGATGAGCACTTCATGAGCATGGGTACGGGTACAGGTACGGGTGCGGGTACAGGTGCAGGTACGGGTACCGGCGAAGTCGTGGGTACGGGAAGCGGCGAGCCCCTCGCCGAGTGCGTCCTGTGCCGCGCGCCCACCGAGTACCCGGAGTCCCACAAGGGCATCACCCTCTGCCCCGTCTGCGAGTGGCAGGAAGCCCAGCGCACTGCCTGCTCGGGCTGAGGAGCCCGGGCAGGCCGTCAAGGAACCCGCGCCCCTACCCGCCCCGCCGCGAACTGAGCGCGCACGCCGCCCACAGCGCCGCCACCGCGACGGCACCCGCCCCCGCGAGCGCGCCCACCGGTACCGGTACCACCCCCTCCCGCGAACCCGCCGTCAGATCCGTCAGGACGGACTTCGCGGGCGAACCCGTGGTGACCAGGGCGAGGAGCGCCAGAAGCAGCAGCGCGGGGACGGCGCGCCCCGCCGAGCGCAGCAGCGGCCAGTTGGTGAGCGCGCCGACCGCCGTGCCGATGAGCGCGCTGACCAGCATCGCGAGGAGACCCGCCGCGGCCGAGGGCAGCCGGGGGACCACGTGCCGCGCGTCCGTGCTCGACGCGTCGCTGATGGCCGTCACCACCAGGACCGCGAACGCGCCGAGCGCCACCGTCGCGAGCAGCGCGGCCAGCAGCGAGGCGAGGTGCGCGCGGCCGGGACCCGCCGCGGCGGCGGAGCAAGCGCGCGCCGCGGGCGGCTCGTTGGTGGCACAGATCCGTACCAGCCAGGCGGCCACCGGCAGCAGGGCGGCGGCCGCGTACGCGAGCGAGTCCAGGACGGGCTGGCCGCCCTGCACGCCGACGGCGAGGAAGACCGCGTAGAGGATCACGGGCGGCAGCCACCGCTGGGACCGCGCGAGCAGCGCGAGCTGGTAGTGGAGCAGCGCGTTCATCGAGGCTCACCCCCGTCCACCGACAGGGACGACGACACCGAAGCCGACGCCGATGCCGATGCCGAATCCGACGCCGACGCCGACGCCGACGCCGACGACACCGTCGGCCCCGCGCCGCCCACCGTCACCACGTGCCAGGGCGGCCGCGCCATGAGCAGTTCCTTCAGTACGACGTCGGAACGGCTCTCCGGCACCGAGAGCCGCGTCACTCCCTCCGGAGTCGGCTCGCCGATACCCGTCACCGCCGACGCGACGGACGGCGGCAGCTCCGCGCCCAGCGGCCCCTGCGCCTCGATGACGACGGTGGGTCCTGCGGGCGGCGCCGCGCTGCCGCCGCCTTCCCCCTCACCCCAAGTACCGCTCTCCGTACGGCGGTTGAGCGCCGCGCCCACCACCGCGTACGTCTCGTCCGTCGCCCCGAGGAGCCGCCGCGGATCGTGGTCGACGAAGACCACCGCACCCCCGGCCGCCCGCCGTTCGGCCACGGCGCGGTCGAGTTCGGCGCGGGCCGCCGCGTCCAGGCCCGTCCACGCCTCGTCGAGCACGAGCAGTTCGGGGTCGGCGAGCAGGGCCTGCGCCACGGCGACCTTCTGGCTGCTGCCCTTGGACAGCTCCGCCAGCGGCGTACGCGCGTAACCGCCCGCGCCGAAACGCTCCAGCCACTGTTCGGCGCTCCGCTCAGCGGCGCCCCGCGCGAGGCCGTGCACGCGGCCCAGGTGCGTCAGGTAGCCCACCGCGCTGAACGGCAGCGACGCGGGGAAGCGTTCGGGGACGAACGCCGTGCGCGGGCGCCCTTCCCGACGCCCCTCCGAGGGTGCGTCGATGCCCGCGAGGAGTCTCAACAGGGTCGACTTCCCCGTGCCGTTGGCGCCCTCGATCCGCACCAGGGTGCCCGCGCCGATGCCGAGGTCCACGCCGCGCAGCACCCAGGGACCGCGCAGGGCGTAGCGCCTGCCCACCCCGTCGAGCCGTATCGCGAGATCACGTTCCATGCGGTCATCCTCGCGCACGCCCCTTCGCGCGAGGAGTAATCCCAGGTACGGCCGATCTTCCGCCTGGCAGACTGGACGCGTGAGCAGCGACAAGACCCACCCCGAAGCGTCGCAGGGCCCGGACGCCCCGAGCGCGGCGGACAGCCCCTTCCGGCACGAGAACACCTCGCGCGACGAGGCCCCGCAGTTCGTGCTGCCCCTCGTCGCCCGCATCGAACGCGCCGCTCCCCCGGCCCGCACGGACGCCCTGGAGACCGCGGCCCGCGCCGTCCTCGTGCTGCTGAGCGACGAGCGTTCCGTCGGCGAAGGCGAGTGGGCGCAGGCCGTGCGCGACTGGCAGGACGCCCGGATCCGCAAGGTGGTCAGGCGCGCCCGAGGCGCCGAGTGGCGGCGGGCGGAGACGCTGCCCGGCATCACGGTCACGGGCAAGTCGGCGGAGGTCCGCGTCTTCCCGCCGGTGCCGCTCGACGGCTGGCCCAAGGAGCTGGTCAAGCTCCAGGTCTCGGGCACCGAGCTCGACGACCCGGAGCCGCCGCCCGGCGCGGACAGCGCGCACCCCGTGCTCTGGATGAGCCCCGACGTCGAGATGTCGGCGGGCAAGGCGATGGCCCAGGCGGGTCACGGCGCCCAGCTGGCCTGGTGGGAGCTGTCGGACGCGGACCGGACCGCGTGGCGCGACGCGGGCTTCCCGCTGTCCGTGCGCACGCCGGACGCGGCGCGCTGGCGCGAACTCACCGCGAGCGGGCTGCCGGTGGTGCGCGACGCGGGCTTCACGGAGATCGCCCCCGGTTCCTGCACGGTGGTCGCCGACCACCCCGCCCTGCGTACGGCACGGGCGTGACGGGCGGCACCCGGCTCGACGGCCGGGTCGAGCGCGGCAACCAGACCCGCCGCCTGGTGCTGCGGCGCACGGTCGACGTCGCTTCGGTGGAGGGGCTCGACGCGCTGTCGCTCGGCCGGATCGCCACCGAGCTGAAGCTGAGCAAGAGCGGCGTGTTCGCGCTCTTCGGCTCCAAGGAGGAGTTGCAGCTGGCGACCGTGCGGGCCGCCGGGCGCATCTATCTGGACACGGTGGTGGAACCCGCCCTGCGGACCCCGCCCGGCGTCGCCCGCGTGTGGCGGCTCTGCACGGCGTGGCTCGACTACTCCGAGCAGCGCGTCTTCCCCGGCGGCTGCTTCTTCTACGGGGTGATCGCCGAGTTCGACGCCCGCGAGGGCCCGGTGCACGACGCGCTCGTCCGCGCCAACCGCGACTGGAGCGAGCTGATGGAGCGCTCGCTCGCCGAGGCCGTCGACGCCGCCGAACTGCATGCGGACACGGACCTCCCCCAGCTCGCCTTCGAGTGCATCGCCCTCATGGAGACGGCGAACGCGCACTCGGTGCTGCACGACGAGTCGCGGGCCTACCGCTGGGCGAGCACCGCCATCGCCGCGCGGCTGCGCGCGGCGGCGACGGATCCGGCACTGGTGCCCGCGCCGCACTGAACGCATCGCCTGTCCCTTCCGTATCTCCCGCTACCACGGCGATTCGGGAGGCACCTTGCGACGCGTCAACGGCACGGCTCTGATCATCGCGGCACTCGTGGCCACGCTGGGGGCGATCGCGTTCCCCGTGTGGTCCTACGCCGACCGCTCGGGCACGGGGCCCGCCAACCTGGCCGCGGGGTCCGTGCCCACCCGTTGGGGTCCGCTGTCGGCGGCCGACAGGGACCTGCTCGTGAAGGTGCGGCTCGCCGGTCTGTGGGAGATCCCCGCCGGACAGCAGGCCGTCGAGCGCGCGCCGACCGAGGCGGTCAAGGAGGCGGGGGACCACCTCATCGTCGGCCACACCGATCTCGACCGGCGCGTGCGGTCGGCCGCGGCGCAGCTCGGTGTCGAACTCCCGAGCCAGCCCACCGCACAGCAGCGCGGCTGGCTCCAGGAGCTGACGGACGCGAGCGGCGAGACGTACCAGCGGAAGTTCGCGAACCTGCTGCGGGCCTCGCACGGGAAGGTCTTCGCCGTCATCGCCCAGGTCCGCGACAGCACCCGCAACTCCCTGGTCCGCCAGCTCGCCACGGACTCCAACCAGACCGTCCTCGACCACATCACGATGCTGGAGGCGACCGGGCTCGTCGACTTCGACGGGATCGCGAACGGCGCGGCCACCTCCACGGCGAGCCCCACCGGGCCTCCCCCGCCGTCCGGCGCGACGCCTCCCGCCCCCTCCCCCGCGGGCCCGAGCGGCGACGTGTCCACCACGTCACGCCCCTCGCCCCTGCCTCCCGGCCGGATCGAGACCGGGCGGCCGGAACCTCAAATGTAGCTCTGAACGTCTCCTCCCCGGGGTTCGATCCGCACGGTCGGGGCCATGGTCCTGGCAACGGGGGACGAAGGGGGAGCGACATGAGGCATCTGGGCACCGGAATCGGCTGGCGTCCCGAGATCGCGGACGCCGTGGAGGCGATGCCCGGCATCGACTGGGTGGAGGCCGTGGCGGAGAACGTCTGCCCGGGGCACCTGCCCGATTCGCTGGTGCGGCTGCGCGAGCGCGGGGTGACCGTGGTGCCGCACGGCGTCTCGCTGGGGCTCGGCGGCGCCGACCGCCCCGACGAGGGAAGGCTGCGGGCGCTGGCCGAGCGCGCCGAGGCGCTCGGCTCGCCGCTCGTCACCGAGCACATCGCGTTCGTACGGGCCGGTGGTCCGCTCACCGCGACGCAGCCGCTCGAGGCCGGGCACCTGCTGCCGGTGCCGCGCACCCGTGACGCGCTCGACGTGCTGTGCGAGAACGTCCGCATCGCGCAGGCCGCGCTGCCCGTGCCGCTCGCCGTGGAGAACATCGCGGCGCTGATCTCCTGGCCCTGCGAGGAGATGACGGAGGGGCAGTTCCTGTACGAGCTCGTCGAGCGCACGGGCGTACGGCTGCTCATCGACGTCGCCAACCTCCACACCAACCACGTCAACCGCGGCGAGGACCCGGCCAAGGCCCTCGACGAACTGCCGGTCGAGGCCATCGCGTACGTCCACGTCGCGGGCGGCTTCGAGCGGGACGGCGTCTGGCACGACAGCCACGCGCACCCGGTGCCCGATGCCGTGCTCGCCGTGCTCGCCGACCTCGCGTCCCGGGTGAGCCCGCCCGGTGTCCTCCTGGAGCGCGACGAGAACTTTCCGGCACCCGCCGAGCTGGAGCGCGAACTGACCGCGATCCGGGAGACGCTCACGACCGCGGGCGCACCGGCCGCCGCCACCGGCGCGGAGTCCACCACCGCCGACCCGGCGCCCGCCTCCCCGGACGCGCGCCAGCGCACCGGGCTCGCGCAGGCCGCGCTGCTCTCCGCGCTCGTGGCGGGGACGCCCGCGCCCGAGGGGTTCGACCACGCGCGGCTGCGGGTGCAGAGCCACGCGCTCGCGGCCAAGCGGGCCGACGTCGTGGCGAAGGTGGCGCCCGAGCTGCCGGGGATCCTCGGCGGGGATTACCGCGCGGCGTTCGTCGAGTACGCGAGGTCCCGGCCGATGACCGGTGGCTACCGGCACGACGCGCTGACCTTCGCCGAGCACCTGCTGCTCGCGGGGCGGCCCGAAGAGGCGCAGGCGCGCCGGGAGTTGAGCGACTGGTGGCTGGAGCGTTCGGGCCCCGCGCCGCTGTCCCTGCGGCCCGCCGCACGGCTGCGACGGGCCACCCGGCGCGTACTCCTCGGGCGGTGACGGCATGAGCATCGCGGGTGTGGTGTACACGGTGGTCATCTCGCTGTGCGCCGCGGAACTGATCCGGGGCCTGGCCGCTGCTCGGCGCACCTGGTCGCCGCACCGGACGCGGCCGCCGCTCGATGCCGAGCACGGCGTCTACGTGCGCGGCACCCTGGAGGCCGCGTTCCTCTCCGGCGGCCCGGCGCGCGTGGCCGACGCGCTGATCGCGGGTCTGCACGAGGACGGCCGTCTGGTCGTGGCGGGCCCCGGCGTCGTCGGGATTCCCCGGCCGACGGCGCGCAATGCGGGCGAGCAGGCGGTGATCGACGCGTACGCCGCGGGGCCGAGCGGCGCGCTGCACGGGCTGCGGACGGCCGTCATGCGGAGCCTGCCGGTGCAGGAGACGGGCGAGGCGCTCGCGGGGCGCGGCCTCGTCGTGCGTCCTGGGCGGCAGGACAAGTGGCGGCGCCGGGCCGGTGTACAGGTGCTCCTGAGCGTCTTCGGGTTCGTGGTGGCGGGCATGCTGACGGTGGCGCAGTACGCCGGTGACAGCGCGGCGAGCGGGTCGGCGGACTCGGTGGGCGACGGTATCGCGATGCTGCTGCCCGCCGGGATCTTCGGCGTCGTGAGCGGCCTGATCTGCCTGTCCGTCAGCTCGAAGCAGCTCACGCTCGCCGGGCAGTACGCGCTGCGCGAGTACGTCGGCTCGGCGGGCCATCTCACGGGCGCCGCGCACCTGGTGGCGACCCGCGGCCTGGCCGCGGCCCACCCCGATCTGCGGGCCCAGCTGGTCGCCGCGGCCCGCGTACGGGTCCGGGTCCCCGCGGTGACCGCGGCGGGGACGTACCCCGCTCCGTACCAGGGCACGAATGCGGGGAGCGGCAACAGCGGGACGCCCACGTGGTGCGGGTCGGGCGGCGGTGGCGGGGGCGGCGGGTTCACCTGCTCCGGCGGCGCGGGCTCGGCGTGTTCCGGTGGTGGGGGCTCGTCCTGCGGCGGGGGCGGCGGCTCGTCGTGCGGCGGAGGTGGCGGCTCCTCCTGTGGCGGAGGCGGCGGATCCTCCTGCGGCGGCGGAGGAGGCGGATCCTCCTGCGGTGGGGGCGGATCCTCCTGCGGCGGCGGGTCATGATGAGCAGTCCGGCCTCCCCTCTTCCGAGGGCGCACGCCGGGACCGCCGACCGGTCGCCGCCGTACGGCAGTTGACGTACTCCTGGGCGTAAGGGAACGCACCCCACCCCACGCGCACTAACGTGCGGTGCCGCAACAGGAGGCACCATGCGATCCCGATCCATCAACGGCACCGGTCTCGTCGTCGCGGGGCTCGTCGCGACCCTGGCTGCCCTGCTCTTCCCCCTCTGGTCGTACGAGGACCGCTCGGGCACCACCCTCGACAGGCTCAACGCGGAGACCGTGTCGACCGACTTCGGGCCGCTGTCCGCCCTGGACCGGGAGTTCATCACCAAGGTGCGCCTCGCGGGCCTGTGGGAACTCCCTGCCGGACAGCAGGCCGAGGAGCGCGGCACCACCAAGGCCGTGCGCACGGCGGGTGAGCACCTCGTCGAGGGCCACACCTTCCTCGACGCGCGCGTACGCGAGGTCGCGGCCCGGCTCAGCCTCGAACTGCCGAGCCAGCCCAATCCCCAACAGCGCGGCTGGCTCGCCGAGTTGAGCGCCGCGCACGGCCAGACGTACGACGAGGACTTCGCGAACATCCTGCGCCGCGCCCACGGCAAGGTCTTCTCGGTGGTGGCCGAGGTCCGCGCGAGCACCCGCAACTCGCTGGTCCGCGCCCTCGCCGACGACGCCAACACCACCGTCCTCGACCACATCAAGGTCCTGGAGAAGACCGGCCTCGTCGACTTCGACGGACTCGCGCGCGACGCCGCCACGGGCCAGGCCCCCGCGACCCGCTCCCCCGCCCCACCGGGCCCCACCGCCACACCGTCCCCCGCCGCACCGGTCACCCCGTCACCGACGTTCTCGCTCCCCCCGGCGGCCTCGCGCCCGAAGCCGGACAAGTAGCCCGCTCCCCGTCCCGCCCCCCTCGACGGAAAAACGGAACGTTACCCACCCGTCACCCGCTGTCCACATAGTGAAAACACCGTGGCGCCGCGCAGCGCCTTCGCATAGAAATCCGCCATGTTCTGGCTGCCCCTTCTCCTCCTCGCCTGGGCCGCGACCGGCCTCTCCTGCGGCAGGCTCTGCCTCGCCGCGAGCCGCGCCGCCACCCACGAGAGGGCCGCGCCCCGCGGCCACGAGCTGACCCTCTACGAGACGGCCTTCCTCTCCGGCGGCCCCTCGCGGGTCGCCGATGTGGCGCTCGTCGCGATGGCGGGGGCGCGTCGGCTGCTGATCGCGCACACCGGGTGGGCGACCGTCGTCGACCCGGTCGGCCGCGACGAGGTGGAGCGTTCGGTGCTCGGCGCGATCGGCCCCGACGGCCAGTCGCGGATAGCGCCCATACGCAAGGGCGCGGCCACCGCCGACGCGGTGCGCGCCCTCGGCGAGCGGCTCGTCGCGGCCGGACTCGCTGTGCCGGAGAGCGCGGGCACGGGCGTCGCGGCCGCCGCGCGGCAGGTGCGCGCGGCGACGGTGGCGGTGCTCGCGCTCGGCGCCCTCGCGGTGTGCATGCCGACCCAGGGGCGGGCGGCCTCGGGGCAGGTCCCGGTGGCGATCTGGTTCTCGCTGCCGCTGATGCTCTGCGTGGGGTGCCTCATCATCGCCCGCATCGAGGTCCACCCGTACACGCGGTGGGCCTCCCCCGCGGGGCAGCGGCTCCTCGGCGCGCTGCCCGCGGCCCGCGACGAGCTGACCACCGTCGCCGTACGCGGCGTCCGGGCCCTGCCCGACCCCGGCCTGCGGGCGGCCTTCGGGCACCGGTCCCGGCCTGATACGGCGCAACGGGGTCATTGAGCCGACACGGCGGGCCGGTGCTTTACTTCGCCAACTGCCGCACGAAGTATCCCTTTTGTTCGAGTAGTGCCGCCGAACAAAAGGGGTAAGAAGCGCGATGAGAGCAGCAGCCGCCCGCTACGGAACCGCCGGATCCTTGGTCCTGACCGCCCTCGTCGCCGCCCCCGCGGGTTCCGCGAGCGGCGCTCCGCCGTCGCCCGAGACACGCGGCACCGCCGTCGCCGCCCAGCGCGCGGAGGCCGCCGGGATCCGCTGGGGCACCTGCGCGAAGGCCGAGGGCCTCCCGCCGTCCGTCCGGTGCGGCACGGTCACGGTGCCCCTCGACTACGCGCACCCCGACGGCAAGAAGATCAAGCTGACCGTCAGCCGCACCAAGGCCACGAAGAAGGCGGCGGGCAAGGCGGTCGCGCGCCAGGGCGCGCTCGTCTTCAACCCGGGCGGCCCCGGCGGCTCGGGCATGTACTTCCCGCTGGTGGGCGTGTTGCCCGAGTGGAAGCGCATCGCTGCGGCGTACGACCTGGTCGGCTACGCCCCGCGCGGGGTGGGCCGCTCGGCGCCGCTGACCTGCCAGGACCCCAAGCAGTACGTGAAGGCGCCCACCCAGGCGCCGACCCACCCCGACGCCTCGTACAAGCGGGAGCGCGTCGCGCAGGCGAAGGCGTACGCGCGCGGCTGCGGCACCCGCAATCCGGGCCTGCGGCACTACACGACGCTGAACAACGCCCGTGACCTGGACGTGCTGCGGGCCGCCGTCGGCGAGCGGAAGCTGACGTTCATGGGCGCTTCGTACGGCACCTACTTCGGCGCGGTGTACGCGACGCTCTTCCCCTCGCACGTGCGGCGGATGGTGTTCGACTCGGCGGTCAACCCCGAGCCCTCGCAGATCTGGTACGGCAACAACCTCGAACAGTCGATGGCGTTCGAGGGGCGCTGGGCGGACTTCCGCGCCTGGGTGGCCAAGCACGACAAGGTGTACCACCTGGGCGGGACGCCCGACGAGGTGCTGCGCAGCTACGAGAAGGTCCGCGCGGAGCTGTCCCACAAGCCCGCCGGCGGCAAGGTCGGCCCCGGTCAGCTCCAGGCCGCCTTCCTCAAGGCCGGGTACTACGACGACTACTGGCCGACGCGCGCCTCGGCCCTTTCCGCCTATCTGAAGGGCGATCCGAAGCCGCTGATCGAGCAGGCGGCACCGGAGCCGAAGGGCGCCGCGGAGGAGGAGAACGGCAACGCCGTCTACACCGCCGTCGAGTGCAACGACGCGGCCTGGCCGACGGACTTCCGGGTCTGGGACCGCGACAACTCCGACCTCGCGCGCGTGGCGCCGTTCGAGACCTGGGACAACGCCTGGATGAACCTGCCCTGCGCCTACTGGCCCGCGCCCCGGCAGCAGGCGGTGGACGTGCGCACGGCGAAGGGCGCGCTGCCCCCGACGCTGATCCTGGCCGCCGAGCGGGACGCGGCGACCCCGTACGAGGGCGCGCGGGAACTCAACCGCAGGCTGCGGGACTCGGTCCTGGTGACCGAGGAGGGGGCGGGCACGCACGGCATCGCCGCGGGCCCCAACAAGTGCGTCAACGGCCACCTGGACGCGTATCTCCTGGAGGGCCGCCTCCCGGAACGGCACGCGGAATGCGCACCGCACCGGGAGCCGAAGCCCTTGTCAGGAGAACGGGCCGCCGATCTTCCCAAGGGGGTCTAGCCCCGTCGGCGGCCGCGCGTCCGCTGTGGCTGGTCGCGCAGTTCCCCGCGCCCCTTACAGGGCCCCGAGCCGCTCCAAGGGGAACGGGGCCTGTGCGAGTGGCCGCACCGCAAGACGGGTCAGCGGCAACGCGTTGTCGTCGCCCGCCGTGCGATTCGCGTGCAGGACGCCGCAGTGGACGCAGCGGTGGACGAGGACCCATTCGCCGTCTCCCTTGACGGAGATGGCGAGGGGTTCCATCCGGGCACCGCAGTCGGCCGCCCGGTCGCCCGGGGTGTCGTCGAGGTGACGGCTCCACAGGCAGTTCGGACAGTGATTGCGATGGCTGGTGCCCGGTGCGGTCATCGGGACGTCGAGACCGCAGTGCAGGCAGCGGAAGGACCGGGCGCGTGCTTCAGTGCGCGCCCGCCTGGAAGTGTTGCGGGACATGGTGGAAGGAACTCCTGAGCGATGCGGAATGGGGTGAATTCGAGAGATTCCGCAGGGCCCTGGGCATACAACACCGGCTTTCTGTCCACGCACGAGAGGCCGGGCCCCAGTCGGCCCGACCTCTCGATGAAACCCGCACCGGACGGGCCCGGCAACCGAATTACCGGCTAGGCGAGACCCGCCACCAGCTCCGCCACGTCCTTGCGGCGGCCGGTGTAGAACGGCACCTCTTCGCGCACGTGCATCCGGGCCTCGGAGGCGCGCAGGTGACGCATCAGGTCGACGATGCGGTACAGCTCGTCGGCCTCGAAGGCGAGCAGCCACTCGTAGTCGCCGAGCGAGAACGAGGCGACCGTGTTGGCGCGCACGTCGGGGTAGCCGCGGGCCATCATGCCGTGGTCCTTGAGCATGCGGCGACGGTCCTCGTCGGGCAGCAGGTACCAGTCGTAGGAGCGCACGAAGGGGTAGACCGAGACGTAGTCGCGGGGCGTCTCGTCGGCCAGGAAGGCCGGGATGTGCGACTTGTTGAACTCGGCGGGGCGGTGCAGCGCCATGTTCGACCAGACCGGCTCCAGGGCGCGGCCGAGCTTGGTGCGGCGGAAGAGGTTGTAGGCCGCCTGCAGCTCGTCGGACGTCTCGGCGTGCCACCAGATCATGACGTCCGCGTCGGCGCGGAGCCCCGACACGTCGTACGTGCCGCGGACGGTGATGTCCTTGGCGGCGAGCTGGTCGAACAGCTCCTGGACCTCTTCGGCGTAGCCGCCGCGGTCCTCGGGGAGCACGTCACGCAGCTTGAAGACGGACCACAGGGTGTAGCGGATGACCTCGTTGAGGTCCTTGGCCTTCTTGCCTGCGTTGGGGGTCTTGGCGGGGGCGTCGTCACTCATGGCCCTATTCTCCTCCGCCGCCGTGCAGACTCTGCACCGGGTTGGCGGTGAGCTCCTGCACACCGGCCGGGTCACCGCCCAGCTGGTCGACGGCCGCGTGGGCGCTCGCGACGCAGGCGGGGATGCCCACTCCGTCGTACGCCGCTCCGCAGACCGCGAGCCCCGGCAGCTTGCTCACGTGCTCGCGGACGCGGGCCACGCGCGCGTGGTGGCCGACGGGGTACTGCGGCAGGCCGTCGTGCCAGCGGGTGACGCGGGTGGCGACGGGCGTGGCGGTCAGTCCGGTGGCCTCGCGCAGGTCGTGCCAGGACACGTCGACGAGTCCGGCGTCGTCCCGCTCCAGGATCTTCGTCTCCCCGTACCGCCCGACCGAGGTGCGCAGGACGAGCAGGTCGGGGTCCTCGTCGGCGATCCAGCCCCACTTGCGGGAGGCGAAGGTGGACGCCTTGATGGTGTGCCCGTCGACGGGCGGCACGAGGAAACCGCTGCCTTCGGGGAGGTCGATTTCGCTGCGGCGGTACGCGAGGGTCATCAGTGCCATGGAGGCGTACTCGACGCTCGCGAGCTCGGCGGCCGCGGCGGGCGCCTCGGTGCCGAGCAGCGCGGCGGCCGCGTAGGCGGGCACGGCGACGACCACGGTGTCGGCGTCGATCGCCCGCTCCCCGGTGACGACCTGCCAGCCGTCGGAGGTGCGCCGCAGTTCCGTGACGGGTGTCCCGGTGCGGATCTCGCCGCCCCGCGCGCGTACCGAATCGGCGACGGCGAGCGGGAGTTGGCCGATGCCGCCCTCGATGCCCATGAAGACGGGCCCGGTCTGCTGGTTGCGCGCGGCGCGGGCCTGGATGGCGCGGACGCCCTCCGTGAGGGTGTCGTGGGCGCGGGCGGCCTCGAAGAGCTGCGGGACGGCCGAGCGCATCGAGATGCGGTACGCGTCACCGGCGTACACCCCGCCGAGCAGCGGCTCCACGAGGCGGTCGACGACCTCGCGGCCGAGGCGCTCGGCGACGTACGCGCCGACCGCGACGTCGTCGCCGACCTCGGTGGGCGGCAGCTCGCGGTCCTGCTCGATGCGGCGCAGGCCCTCGTCGGAGAGGACTCCGGAGAGGGCGGACGCGTCGCCGGGCACGCCCATGACGTGGCCCTTGGGCATGGGGCGCAGGGCGCCGCGGGTCCAGATCGACGCGGTCGCGGTGGCGGGCGGCTGAAGGCGGTCGGCGAGGCCCACCGCGCGGGCGAGCGCGACGGCCTCGGGGCGGCGGGCCAGCATGGACTCGGCGCCGAGGTCGACGCGGACGCCCGCGATGTCACCGGCGAGCAGCTTGCCGCCGATCCTGTCGGAGGCTTCGAGGACGGTGACGCGGGTGCCGGGGGCGGTGTCGAGCAGGCGGTGCGCGGCGGCGAGTCCGGCGATCCCGCCCCCGATGACGACGGCGTGGCCGTTCCCCGTACGTGTGTCCGTTTCGCGCATGCCTCCACTCTCTCAGACCGGCGAGTCCCGACCGTGACCGCATCGGGACCGGTCGGCAACCACCCTCACGCCCCCGTGCGGCGTCAAAGGAGCATCACTGGCCACGTCTCTCGGGGGTACGCCGATGCAGCCGACGCACACGCCAAAGAAGTCCCGGAAGTCCCGTCACCGCACGGCCCAGGCGCTCTCCGGCGTCCTGCTCGCCCTCGCCCTCGCGCTCACCGGGTGCAGCGGCGCGGGTTCGGACGACACCGACAGCGGCGGCGGCGACAAAGCGGCGGCCGGGCCGCGCGACGGCGGCGGCCGGGCCGAGGATTCGCGCGGCGGCAAGCAGAAGCCGGTCGCGCCGACCGACACGCACGTCATCCGCACCGCGAGGCTCACCGTCCGCGTCAAGGACGTGCCCGCGGCCCTGGACCGGGCCCGCACGGCGGCCGAGGACGCGGGCGGCATCGTGGGGAGCGAGAACACCTCGCGGGACGGCGCGGGGCGCGAGCGCTCCCGGATCGTCCTGCGGGTGCCCCAGGCCAAGTACGACGACGTGCTCGCCTCGCTCGAAGGCACCGGCAAGCTCGTCGACCGGGAGGCCAAGGCGCAGGACGTCACCGACCAGGTCGTCGACGTGGAGAGCCGCGTGGCCTCGCAGCGGGCGAGCGTGGCGCGGGTGCGGGAGCTGATGGACAAGGCGACCAAGCTGAGCGACGTGGTGAGCCTGGAAGGCGAGTTGAGCACCCGTCAGGCCGATCTGGAGGCGCTGCTCGCGCGCCAGGCGTCGCTGAAGGACCGCACGAGCATGGCGACGATCACGCTGTCGCTGGCCGAGAGCCCGGTGCGGGCGGAGGCGAAGGGCGACGACACGTCGTTCCTCGACGCGCTCTCGGGCGGCTGGGACGCGTTCGTCACGATGCTGCGGTGGATCGGCGTTGCCTTGGCCGCGGTGTTGCCGTTCCTGGCGGTCGCCGCGCTGCTCGTGCTGCTGTGGCTGCGGGTCGTACGGCTCCGGCTGCGGCGTCATCCGGAGGTGACGTCCGCGCAGGGTGACGACGACTGAGGTCGGCTGCGGGAGCGTTGTGGCTGGTCGCGCAGTTCCCCGCGCCCCTACGGGGCACGCCGTAGCGTATGTCCATGAGCAGCACACGTGAGCGACTTGTGGTCATCGGAGGCGACGCGGCGGGCATGTCCGCCGCGTCGCAGGCACGCAGGCTCAGGGGCCCGGACGAACTGGAGATCGTCGCGTTCGAGCGCGGCCACTTCACGTCGTACTCCGCCTGTGGCATCCCCTACTGGGTGGGGGGCGACGTCGAGCAGCGCGACGACCTCGTCGCCCGCACGCCGGAGCAGCACCGCGAGCGCGACATCGATCTGCGGATGCGTACGGAGGTCAGGCGGATCGACGTGGCGAACAGCCGCGTCCTGGCCCGCGACCTCGAAGGGGGCGAGGAGTCCTGGACGACGTACGACAAGCTCGTGATCGCCACCGGCGCGCGGCCCGTCCGCCCCTCGCTGCCCGGCATCGACGCGCCCGGCGTGCACGGCGTGCAGACGCTCGACGACGGACAGGCCCTGCTCGACACGCTGGCCAGGACCGAGGGGCGCAGGGCGGTGGTCATCGGCGCGGGCTACATCGGCGTCGAGATGGCCGAGGCGATGGTCAACCGGGGCTACGAGGTGACGGTCGTCAACCGGGGCAAGGAGCCCATGGCGACCCTGGACCCGGACATGGGCCGCCTGGTGCACGAGGCGATGACCGGCATGGGCATCACGATGGTGAACGACGCCGAGGTCACCAAGATCCGCACCGGCGACGCCGGGCGGGTGCGGGCGGTGGCCACGGAGGACGCCGAGTACCCGGCCGACGTCGTGGTGCTCGGCATCGGCGTACGGCCCGAGACGGCGCTCGCCCGCGAGGCGGGGCTGCCGCTCGGCGAGCACGGCGGGCTCCTCACCGATCTGGCGATGCGGGTGCGCGGGCACGAGAACATCTGGGCGGGCGGCGACTGCGTGGAGGTCCTCGACCTGGTGTCGGGCGCCCACCGGCACATCGCGCTCGGCACCCACGCCAACAAGCACGGCCAGGTCATCGGCTCGAACGCGGGCGGCGGGTACGCCACGTTCCCCGGCGTCGTCGGCACGGCCGTCAGCAAGGTCTGCGACCTGGAAATCGCCCGCACCGGTCTGCGCGAGAAGGAGGCGCGGGCGGCCGGGCTCCAGTTCGTGGCGGTGACCATCGAGTCGACCAGCAGGGCCGGTTACTACCCGGGCGCGGCGCTGATGACGGTGAAGATGCTGGCCGAGCGGCGCACCGGGCGGCTGCTCGGGGTGCAGATCGTGGGCCGCGAGGGCGCGGGCAAGCGCGTGGACGTGGCGGCCGTCGCGCTGACGGCGGGGATGACGGTGGAGCAGATGACGGCGCTCGACCTGGGCTACGCGCCGCCGTTCTCGCCGGTGTGGGACCCGGTCCTGGTGGCGGCGCGCAAGGCGGTGGCGGCGGTACGGGCGGGCTGACGGCTCCGACCGGGTACGAAAAGGACCCCCGCCGCCGATGGCAGGGGCCTTTTTCGGACAAAGTTTCAGACGGCGGTACGTGTGTGCACGTAGTCGACGAGCCTGGTCAGCGCCTCCGGGTCGGTGGTGGGCAGGACGCCGTGACCGAGGTTGAAGATGTGCCCCTCCAGGCCGTTCGCGGCGGCGAGCACCTCGTCCGTCTTGGCCTCGACGGCGTCGCGCGTCGAGAAGAGGACGGCCGGGTCCAGGTTGCCCTGGAGCGCCTTGCCGGGGCCGACGCGGCGCGCGGCCTCGTCCATCGGCACCCGCCAGTCGACGCCGACGACGTCCGCGCCCGCCTCGCCCATGGCACCGAGCAGCTCGCCCGTACCGACGCCGAAGTGGATGCGGGGCACGCCGTACCCGGCGACGGCGTCGAAGACCTTCACCGACGCGGGCATCACCGCGCGCCGGTAGTCGGCGGGCGACAGCGCGCCCACCCACGAGTCGAAGAGCTGCACGGCGCTCGCGCCCGCCTCGATCTGCACCTTCAGGAAGGCGCCGGTGATCTCCGCGAGCCGGTCGAGCAGGTCGGCCCAGAGCTGCGGGTCGCCGTACATCAGGGCCTTGGTGTGCTCGTGGTTGCGGCTCGGACCGCCCTCCACGAGGTAGCTCGCGAGGGTGAAAGGCGCCCCGGCGAAGCCGATGAGCGGCGTCGACCCGAGCTCGGCGGTCAGCATGCCGATGGCCTCGGTCACGTAGTGGATGTCCTCGGGCGTGAGGTCGCGCAGCTGTGCGAGGTCGGCGCGCGTGCGGATGGGGTGGGCGACGACGGGCCCGACGCCGGGCTTGATGTCGAGGTCGATCCCGATCGCCTTCAGCGGTACGACGATGTCGCTGAAGTAGATCGCGGCGTCGACGTTGTGCCGCCGCACCGGCTGCAGGGTGATCTCGGTGACGAGGTCGGGCCGCATGCAGGACTCCAGCATGGCGGTGCCCTCACGGACCTTGCGGTACTCGGGAAGTGAGCGCCCCGCCTGCCGCATGAACCAGACCGGCGTGTGCGGCACGGCCTCGCGCCTGCACGCCTTCATGAAGGGGGAGTCGTACGTCGCTGTGTTCGGCCGGCCCGCGGGGCTCTGGCTCTCGTTGGCACTCACGCGGAAAGTCTCGCACGTTGACCGGGAACCCCCTCACGGGTGTCTCTCCCTGCGCGAAGGCGCCGTTCCCCTTAACCTTCCCCGCATGGCTGCGGCTCAGGGACAACGGTCGGACGGCGCTGGCGAGATGGAGAGTTCGGAGGGGAAGGTGGCGGATTCGGCTCCGTTGCCCTTCCGCGCGGCGGTCGAGGCGCTGCGGGGGGCACGGCTGCGGCCGGAGATCGAGATCGATGCGACGCGGGCGCCGCAGCGGCTCGCGCCGCACGCGTACGCGTTGGAAGCGGCGGTCGTGGACGGCGACGAGGACCTCGCGGACGGGCGTCTGGTGCTGCTGCACGATCCCGCGGGACACGACGCCTGGCAGGGCACCTTCCGTCTGGTGACGCTCGTGCGGGCGGAGCTGGAGCCGGAGATGGCGGCGGATCCCCTTCTTCCCGAGGTCTGCTGGTCCTGGCTGACCGGCGCGCTGCACGCGCGCGGACTCTCGGCGGGCGAGGCGAGCGGCACGGTGACCCGCGCGGGATCCCACTACTTCGGGGGGCTCGCCGAGCGCCAGCCCGCCTCCCAGATCGAGATCCGCGCCTCGTGGACCCCTCGGGAGGGGTCGGGTGGGGTGCCCGACACGGCGGCGCACCTCGCCGCGTGGTGCGACCTGCTCTGTCAGATCGCGGGCCTGCCGCCCGCGGGGCCCGGTGACGGGTCCGTGGTCTCGCTCCCCCAGCGCCGGGGTCCGTCAACTCCTTGACCCGACGTCGACCGTCCGTCCCCGGGCGGATTTCCACCACTCTTCCGAGTGCCCCGCGGCCACGTGCCGCGGGGTTTTCGCATGTCACCCGTAGGGCGGCGTGTTCGGTTCGTTCTTCGGATGATCGAGTACGTGTCTGAATTGCCCGGATTGAGACTCACCAAATCGTGATCATTCCCTAAAGGCGGGCGGGATTGGTGCCGAAGAGGTTTGTGACCTTGAAAAGCACGGTTCGTCCCGGCTTCCTCCCCGAGCCGGTTCCGCCCCGCCATCCCAGGAGGCCTGGTGTCCGTTCTCCTCGAGCAGCCCGCAAGCCTGGTCGCCTACCGCCCGAACAAGCCGACCGCCATGGTCGTCGTGGCCGACCCCCGCGTGCGCTCCACCGTCACCCGCCACCTGTGGGCGCTCGGTGTACGCGATGTCATCGAGGCCTCGTCCATCGCTGAAGCTCGTCCCCGCATCGGCAACCCCCGTGACATCTGCGTCGCAGACGTCCACCTCCCCGACGGCTCCGGCCTGACGCTCCTCTCCGAAACCCGTGCCGCGGGCTGGCCCAACGGCCTCGCCCTCTCCGCCGCCGACGACATCGGTGCCGTGCGCAACGCCCTCGCGGGCGGCGTCAAGGGCTATGTCGTCACCGGTACGCGTACGAACGTCGGACTCCCCACCCGCCCCGGCGCCGCACCGATCGGCTCGGCCGCCGCCCGAATGCACCGCCGCCCGCCGGGCGCCCCCAGCCACCCCGGTGGCTACCGCGAGCTGTCCGGCCGTGAGGTCGAGGTGCTCCGCCTGGTCGCCGAAGGCCAGTCCAACAAGGCCATCGGCGTCTCCATGGGGCTTTCCGCCCTCACCGTGAAGAGCCACCTCGCCCGGATCGCGCGCAAGCTCGGCACGGGTGACAGGGCCGGGATGGTAGCGGTCGCACTGCGCACCGGAATCATCCACTGACTCATTTACCACCCTCTCGCGCCCGTCGACGGAACGTTCCGTCGACGGGCGCAGTGCATGCACAAGTACCCTTGACAGGTGACCGACGCCCAAGAGACCGCAGCAGACAGCTCACTGCGAACCACCGGAGGCGCCCCTCCGGCCGACGACGGCCTCGCTCCTGAAGGGCTGCCGATCCCCCTGCTCGAGCCGCGCGACGGCATTCCGCCGGTGATCGCCGACGAGGAATCCCTCGCCGCGGTGGTCGCCGCGTTCGCCGCGGGCACCGGGCCCGTCGCCGTCGACGCCGAGCGCGCGTCCGGATACCGGTACGGCCAGCGCGCCTATCTCGTCCAGCTGCGCCGCGAGGGCGCGGGCAGCGCGCTCGTCGACCCCGTCGCCTGCCCCGACCTCTCCGGTCTCGGCGAGGCCATCGGGGACACCGAGTGGGTGCTGCACGCGGCGACCCAGGACCTGCCGTGCCTGCGCGAAATAGGCATGATTCCGTCGCGGATCTTCGACACGGAGCTCGCGGGCCGACTCGCCGGATTCCCGCGCGTGGGACTCGGCGCGATGGTCGAGAGCGTCCTCGGCTACGTACTGGAGAAGGGGCACTCCGCCGTCGACTGGTCGACGCGGCCGCTGCCCGAGCCCTGGCTGCGGTACGCGGCGCTCGACGTCGAGCTGCTCGTGGACCTGCGCGACGCCCTGGAGAAGGAGCTCGACCGGCAGGGGAAGCTGGAGTGGGCCCGCGAGGAGTTCGACGCCATCGCCGCCGCGCCGCCCGCGCCGCCCCGCAAGGACCCCTGGCGTCGTACGTCCGGCATGCACAAGGTGCGGCGGCGCCGTCAGATGGCGGTCGTGCGGGAGCTGTGGACCGCGCGCGACAAGGTCGCCCAGCGGCGTGACGTGTCCCCCGGCAAGGTACTCAGCGACGGCGCGATCGTCGAGGCGGCGCTCGCCCTGCCGCCCAACGTGCACGCGCTCGCCGCGCTCACCGGTTTCGGGCACCGCATGGGGCGGCGCCAGCTCGAGCAGTGGCAGGGCGCGGTCGACCGCGCCAAGGCGTTGCCGGACGCGGAGCTTCCGCAGCCCGGGCAGACGGTGAGCGGGCCGCCGCCGCCCCGGTCCTGGGCGGACCGGGACCCGGCGGCCGCGGCGCGGCTCGCCGCGGCGCGGGCGGCGGTCTCGGCGCTCGCCGAGGAGCTGAACATGCCGCAGGAGAATCTGATCACTCCGGACACGGTCCGGCGCATCTGCTGGGAGCCTCCGGCTCAGGTGGACGCGGATTCCGTGGCCTCCGCGCTGGCCGCGCACGGCGCCCGCCAGTGGCAGATCTCGCTGGTCACCCCGGCCCTGGTCGCGGCCCTCGCCACCTGACCCGGGAACGGTCCCCTGTCCCGCCGCTCCGCGGCGGATACGTCCCACCCACCCACCCGTCACTCCGCACCCAGCGGTTGATGGGGTGGGTGGGTGGTCCGCGTTGTGCACCGGTTGCCCCGCTGTGCCCACGGTGCCGAGTTCCGGTACGGGGGCATTCGGAAGTGTGACCTTCGCCTCGCCAGAGCGTCGCCGAGTGGGCCTTGGCCGCGTAGTTACCGGCAAGTAGGGTGGACTCGGAAGCGCGCCTCGCAGGCGCACCGCACCCTGGAGGAGAGCCATCGTGCCTCGTACCGTCAGGGACGTCGTCTTCGTGGACGGCGTCCGCACCCCGTTCGGCAAGGCGGGCCCGAAGGGCATCTACCACGAGACCCGTGCCGATGACCTCATCGTGAAGGCCATCCGGGAGCTGCTGCGCCGCAACCCGGACCTCGACCCCGCCAAGATCGACGAGGTCGCCATCGCCGCGACCACGCAGATCGGCGACCAGGGCCTGACGCTCGGCCGCACCGCCGGGATCCTGGCCGGGCTGCCCCAGTCCGTGCCCGGGTACTCCATCGACCGCATGTGCGCCGGCGCGCTGACCGCCGTGACCTCGGTCGCGGGCAGCGTGGCCTTCGGTGCGTACGATGTCGCCGTCGCCGGTGGCGTCGAGCACATGGGCCGCCACCCCATGGGTGAGGGTGTCGACCCCAACCCGCGGTTCGTGAGCGAGAAGCTCGTGGACGAGTCCGCGCTGTTCATGGGCATGACGGCGGAGAACCTGCACGACCGCTACCCGACCATCACCAAGCAGCGCGCCGACGAATACGCCGTGCGCTCGCAGGAGAAGGCCGCCAAGGCGTACGCCGACGGCAAGATCCAGGCCGACCTGGTGCCGATCTCGGTGCGCCGCACCAACGCCGAGGCCGGTGAGACCGGTTGGGGCCTCGCCACCGCCGACGAGCCGATGCGTCCGGGCACCACCCTGGAGAACCTGGCCGGGCTGAAGACGCCGTTCCGTACGCACGGCCGGGTCACCGCCGGTAACGCGGCCGGGCTCAACGACGGCGCCACCGCCTCCCTCATCGCCTCCGAGGAGTTCGCGCGGGAGAACGGCCTGCCCGTCAAGATGCGCCTCGTGTCGTACGCCTTCGCGGGCGTCGAGCCCGAGGTCATGGGCTACGGACCGATCCCGGCGACGGAGAAGGCGCTCGCCAAGGCGGGGCTGAGCATCTCCGACATCGGCCTCTTCGAGGTCAACGAGGCGTTCGCCGTGCAGGTGCTCGCCTTCCTCGAGCACTACGGCATCGCCGACGACGACGCGCGCGTCAACCAGTACGGCGGCGCCATCGCGTACGGCCACCCGCTCGCCTCCTCCGGCGTACGCCTGATGACGCAGCTGGCGCGGCAGTTCGAGGAGCAGCCCGAGGTCCGCTACGGCCTGACCACGATGTGCGTCGGCTTCGGCATGGGCGCGACGGTCATCTGGGAGAACCCGAACCACAAGGACGCCGGAGGCGACAAGTGAGCACGACCACCGCTGAGCTTCTGAAGGGTGCGGCCGAGCTGTTCCCCGACGAGGTCGTGACGCAGGCGCACGTGCGCCACCTCGACCTGCCGGGGGCCGCCGGGCGCTTCGCGCTCATCACCCTCGACAACGGCTTCGACCACACCAAGCCGACCACCTTCGGCCCTGCCTCGCTCGCGAACCTCAACGCCGCGATCGACCAGGTCGAGAAGGAGGCCGCCGAGGGCGGCATCGTCGGCGTCGGCATCACCGGCAAGCCGTTCATCTTCGCCGTCGGCGCCGACCTCAAGGGCGTGGAGCTCCTCAAGCACCACGAGGACGCGCTGGCCATCGGCAAGGGCGGTCACGAGGTCTTCAAGCGGCTCTCGGGCCTGGCCGTGCCGACCTTCGCGTACTACAACGGTGCCGCGATGGGCGGTGGCGTCGAAGTCGGTCTGCACTGCACCTACCGCACCGTCTCCAAGGCGCTGCCCGCCTTCTCGCTGCCCGAGGTCTTCCTCGGCCTGGTCCCCGGCTGGGGCGGCTGCGCGCTCCTGCCGAACCTGATCGGCGCCGACAAGGCCGTCTCGGTCATCATCGAGAACTCGCTGAACCAGAACCGTCAGCTCAAGGGCAAGCAGGTCTTCGAGCTCGGCATCGCCGACGCGCTCTTCGAGGGCGCGGACTTCCTGGAGCAGTCGCTGATCTGGACGGCCTCCGTCCTGACCGGCTCGCTCACGGTGGAGCGCCCCGAGATCGACCGCGCCGAGGGCTGGGACGCCGCCGTCGCGCGCGGCCGTGCCATCGCCGACTCCAAGGTGCACGGCGCCGCTCCGGCCGCCTACCGCGCCCTGGAGATCATCGCCGCGGCCAAGGACGGGAACCTCCAGCAGGGCTTCGACGCCGAGGACACCGCGCTCGCCGACCTGATCATGGGTGGCGAACTGCGGTCCGGCATCTACTCGTTCAACCTGGTGCAGAAGCGCGCCAAGCGCCCCGCCGGTGCCCCGGACAAGAACCTGGCGCGCCCGGTCACCAAGGTCGGCGTCGTCGGCGCCGGTCTGATGGCCTCCCAGCTCGCGCTGCTCTTCCTGCGCCGCCTCGAGGTGCCGGTCGTCCTGACCGACATCGACCAGGCGCGCGTCGACAAGGGCGTCGGCTACGTCCACGAGGAGATCGACAAGCTCCTCCTGAAGGGCCGCGTCAACCAGGACAAGGCCAACCGCCTCAAGGGCCTGGTCTCCGGTGTCCTGGACAAGGCCGAGGGCTTCTCCGACGCCGACTTCATCATCGAGGCCGTCTTCGAGGAGATCGGCGTCAAGCAGCAGGTGTTCGCCGAGGTCGAGGCCGTCGCCCCGGCGCACGCGATCCTCGCCACCAACACCTCCTCGCTCTCGGTCTCCGAGATGGCGTCGAAGCTGAAGCACCCCGAGCGGGTCGTCGGCTTCCACTTCTTCAACCCGGTCGCGATCCTGCCGCTCCTGGAGATCGTGCGCGGCGAGCAGACCGACGACGCCTCGCTGGCCACGGCGTTCGGTGTCGCCAAGAAGCTGAAGAAGACCGCGGTGCTCGTGAAGGACGCCCCGGCGTTCGTCGTGAACCGCATCCTCACCCGCTTCATGGGCGAGATCCAGAACGTCATCGACGAGGGCACCCCCGTCGAGGTCGCCGAGAAGGGCGTCGAGCCGCTCGGTCTGCCGATGTCGCCGCTGGTCCTTCTGGAGCTCGTCGGCCCCGCCATCGGTCTGCACGTCTCGGAGACCCTGAACCGCGCCTTCCCGGAGCGCTTCACGGTCTCCCCGAACCTCGCCGCCGTCGTCAAGGCGGGCAAGCGCGGCTTCTACGTGTACGACTCCGGCAAGCCGGAGCTCGACCCCGAGGTCGCCGCGCTCCTGAAGCAGGGCGACACCGTCCTGACCGAGGAGCAGGTGCGGGACCGCGTCCTGGACGCCGTCGCCCAGGAGATCGGGCTCATGCTCGACGAGGGCGTCGTCGCCGAGGCGCAGGACATCGACCTCTGCCTGATCACCGGCGCGGGCTGGCCCTTCCACCTGGGCGGCATCACGCCGTACCTGGACCGTGAGGGCATCAGCGAGCGGGTCAACGGCAAGCGGTTCCTGGCGCAGGGCGTGGCGAGCGTCCCGGCGTAACCTTTCGCCGCCCAGCCGTTCGGGTGGCAACGCAGCGGGGCCGTACGGGATCACCTCCCGTACGGCCCCGCTGTCGTGCGCGTCAGGCCCGGACCCACGCGCCGAGCGCGAGCCCCGACTCCTCCTTCTGGCGCGCCAGGCGCAGCGTGCCGTCCAGGCCGATCGCGGCGATGACGATCCTGCCGTGCGCGTCGAGCGCCAACGCCGGGGAGCCCAGGCACGGTTCGCCGGTCTCCGCCCACCACAGCCCCGCGTCCTCGTCCTCCGTGGGGAACGCCGCGATGGCGGGGCGGCCCGAGCGGGACCGGTGGGCGAGGACCGTGCAGTCGTGGCCGTCGACGGTGGCGCGCAGGGCCGCCGTGGGGCCCGGGTCCGGTTCGCCGCCGAGCGGGACGACGGGGCCGCCCGCCGCGGGGCGGTGGGCGAGGACGCCCTTGCCGAGGGCGTCGACCGCGTAGTAGGTGAGCCGGTCCTCGCCGGTCTCCAGGGCCGTGCCCGATCCTGGCGCGGTCGTCAGCGGGATGTCGTCGGCGCGCTGCGGCTGGCTGCCGCGCTTCTCCTGGGCCCAGTGCTCCGTGGCACCTGCGGTGGGCGCGAAGACCTCGATGCGGCCCGTCGACGTGACGACCGCGGCGATGCCGTCGAGGGCCTCGCTGGACTTGAGGTCCTTCCACCCCTCCCACTTGCCGCTCTTGTCCTCGCGGCGCAGCCGGACGCTGCGCACCCCGTCGCGGACGAAGACGTGGACGGTGCCCGCCGTGTCCACCGCGACGGCGGGGTCGCCGAGGTGCGGGGCGCGCTCGACCATCTTGGTGTGCGGGTTGCCCGCGGAGCGCCAGTCCATGAGCGGGCGTCCCGACTGGTACTGCACGGTGTGCATGACGTCGACGAGCTTCTTGCCGTCGCCGTCGCGCCGCTCGCGCCTGCCGATGAAGTGGACGTATCCGTCGGCGCCCTGCGCGAGCGTGAGGTACGTCAGGTCGGGCACCTCGAAGAAGTCGGGCCCCGCCCAGTCGGGGCCGCCGGGGCGCTCCTGCGTCCAGCGCACGAGTCCCCCCTCGGCGCGGGCGTACGCGGACAGCCTGCCGTCCTTGCCCAGGAGCAGCCAGCGGGCGGTATCGGGAGCACCAGTACTGACGGACCTCGATGGCATGACTTGGCGCCACCCTTTCCACATTCACGTTCACGTGCGCACGGCGTTTTGCCGATTAGTTTACGTTTGCCGCATGCGAACTCTCCTCGTCGTCGACGCGGCGAACGTCGTCGGCTCCGTCCCCGACGGCTGGTGGCGCGATCGCCGCGGGGCCGCCGAGCGGCTGCGCGACTCGCTCGTGGGGTACGCGGCCGACGGCATCCCCGGGCACCCCGGGCCGCTGGACGTCGTGCTCGTCGTCGAAGGGGCGGCGCGCGGCGTCGATTCCGTGCCCGGCGTCAGCGTGCGGTCCGCGCCCGGCAGCGGCGACGACCTCATCGTGGAGGTGGCCGCCGCGGCCGAGGACCGGGCGTGCGTGGTGGTCACGGCCGATCGTGAGCTGCGGCGCAGGGTGGGTGAGTCGGGGGCCGTGTGCGTGGGCCCCCGGACCGTACGCCCCTAGATCCCCTGGACCTCAGATCCGCTTCGCGCTGCGCAGCGTGGAGGCGTAGTAGCCGTTGCCGTCCAGGCGCGACGTGCCGCCCTTGTCGCCGATGGTGGGGCCGTTGACCTCTTCGCGGCTCGAGATGAAGATCTTGTGGCCGTCGGCGTCGTGGCCGAGGAAGATGCCGACGTGGTCCAGGCGCTGCTTGGTGCGGGCGTCGAGCTTGAAGAAGACCAGGTCGCCCGGCTGCACCACGTCGATCGACTTGGGCCGGTCCGCCGCGGAGATGCCCTTGAGCGGGATGACGTCCGTGCCGACCTTGCCGCGCGCCATGCCGTTGGCGGTGCGGGGCAGGCCGTCGCCGACCTTGTCGGTGGCCATGAGGGGGAAGCGGGCACGGTAGCCGAAGACCGTGCGGATGAAGCCCGAGCAGTCCATGGAGCGGGCGCGCATCTTCTCCGGCTGCATGGTGGTGCCGTTGCGGAAGGTGTACGGGATGCCGAGGTAGTCGAAGAAGTCGGACTCCTCGAGGCGCAGGTCGTTGCCCGAGCTGCCGTTCGGGTTCAGCGGGCCGAAGTTGGCGTCGCCCGCGTACGCGGTGCCCTCGTCGTCCTTCTTGACCGGCGCCCCCTCGACGTACTGGAACGCCATCGCGAAGATGTCGTCCTCCTCGCTGCCGGAGAACTCCTTGTACCAGTCCTTGAACCACTTCTCCTTGTCCGCGCCCTCGCGCCAGACCTCCGGCATCAGCCGCACCCAGTCGTTGGTGACGACACGGGACTTGGTGTTGGCCGGTTCGGTGAAGGTGCGGCTCGGTCCGGTCAGCGTCGCGGTGCGGGCGCCGTCGGTGAAGGAGGCGAGGACCTTGCCGCCCTCGGTGCGCAGGACGGACCGGTCGGGGTTCTTCAGGCGCTCCCACTTCTGCTTGCCGCTGTCCTGCTGCCCGGTGCCGCTGTGCAGCCCCGGGGTGTCGGTGACGGCCTGCACCTTCGGCGCCTTGGCCTCTTCGTCCTTGCGCAGTTCCACGGTCAGGTAGGCGCTGCCCGCGAGCAGGGCGAGCACGGTCGCCGCGTGCAGGACGGGACGCTTCTTCTTGGGCGGCATGAATGACTCCTGGGAATCAGGCGGACGGCATGAAGCCGAGGAGGATCCCGGCGGTGAGGACGACGTACGCCATGAGCGTCACCGAGCCCGTGGCGAGCAGGGTGGGGCCCTTGGGCTGGCGCACCAGCTGGTAGGCGATCAGGCCCGGCACGATGAAGCCGAGCGTCTGGTTGCTGTACATCAGCGGGAATTCGAGCGAGAGCACGATCATGACGGTCGCCTGGAGCGTCACGCCGAGCAGCACGACCGCGGCGAAGAGGCGCTTGCCGTAGAGGATCACGAAGCGCTGCATGAGCAGGGTGCCGGCGTACGTCAGGACGGTCACGCCGACCACCATGGCCGCGCGCTGGAGGTCCTCGACGAGGGTCAGCGCGAGCCAGCCCGGGGTGATCATGCCGCCGGGCGAGAGGTTGGTCGTCAGATAGCAGACCAGCGAGAAGAGCAGCCCGAGCGCGATGCCGACCGCGGCGATCTCGGGGGTGAGGACGGAGGGAATCAACGGGGCTCTCCTGGGCTGTGCCACTGCTGGTAGTCGTCTGCGGCGGGCGGTACGGGCGGCACCCGCGGCTCGAACAGGCCGCGGGTCCTGGGCGGTTGGGGCTGCGGTTCCTGGGGGACGTACGGCTCCTGGACCGGCTGGAGGGCGTACGGCTCCTGTGGCTGCTGGGGCACGTACGCCTCTGGGGGCGCGTACGCCTCTGTGGACGCGTACGACTCGTGCCGCTGCTCCGGCACGTACACCTGCGCGAGCGGCTCCGTGTACCGCGTCTCGTACGCCTCGGGATAGTGCTGGTAGGGGTCGATGCGCGGCACGTACAGCTGCATCGTCTCCACCGGGTCACCGGTGGCCCGCACGGCCTGCGCGGGCTCCTCGCTCTCGTCGGCGGGCAGTTCGGCGAGGTGCTCCAGGAGCAGCTCGCCCTGGCCGTGGATGTTGCCGATCGCGACGAGCGAGGAGTCGGGACCGAGCTGTCCGAGCAGCTCCCGCATGAACTCCTCGGGGTCGCGCCGGTCGCCGCCGAGGTCGACGGCGCGGGAGCGCCACTGGGCGGGGATCGCGTCGATGGCGGACTTGGCCGGGTGGCCGATGACGAAGACCTTCTCCGGCTGGAGGTCGGGGATGATCTCGCCCATCTGGCCGTTGCGCTCGACGCGGTCGGGGCGGCAGTTGATGACGACGTTCAGCGGGCGGTGGACGGCGCCGAGGTCGAGCAGCTGGTTGATGTTCATCAGCGTCGACTCGGGGTCGTTGGCCGCGAAGACGTTGGCGAAGCGGAGCTTCTTGCCGTCCTCGGTGACGTAGCGCTCGACGGAGAGGACACCGGGGTCCGGTGGGGCGTCGTACATGCCCTGGAGCGCGGTCTCCCGCTCCACGCCGACGAGTTCGGCGACGGTCAGCGCGATGGCCACGTTCTCCTTGAAGGTGAACCAGCTGAAGCCGCGCAGCTCCTCGTCGGTGACCGACTCCGGGTCCGCGTAGATCAGCTTGCAGTCGCGGGCGTCGGCCTCCTCCTTGAGGATCTCGTAGCGGTCCTTCTCCGCGGTGACGCAGATGCCGCCCTCCGGCATGGAGCGCGAGAGCGAGCGCGCCACGTCGTCCAGGGTCGGGCCCATCTCGGCGAGGTGGTCCTCGCGGACGTTGCAGAGCACGCCGATGGTGGAGCGGATCAGCTTGGACTGGTTGATCTCCTGGAGTGCGGGCATGACCGCCATGCACTCGATGACCAGTGCGTCCGGGTCGTACGCCGCGGCGCGCCGCACGATGCCGATCTGCTCGACGACGTTGGCGATGCCGAACTTGCGGTAGACCGGCTCCTCGGTGGCGTCGGGGTGGATGAACCGGGCCGCGGTGCCGGTGGTCTTGGCGACCGTGGTGAGCCCGCCGCCGCGCAGCGCGCCCGCGCACAGGCGGGTGATGGAGGACTTTCCGCGGATGCCGTTGACCAGGACCCGGGTGGGGATGTGCTCCAGGTTGACGAAGTGCCGCCGCTGTTCGATCACTCCGGCGACCAGCAGGATGCCGCAGCACACCACGAGCACGGTGTAGAGGAAGAGCACGGGGTTCAGTTCCTTCCGGCGAGGCCGGCCGTGACGCCGTCCCGCTTGCGCTGGGTGCCCGTCGGCAGCTGCTGCCTGATGAGTTCCAGGCTGCGGGTGACGGCGCCGACCTCGTCGTGGTGGCGCGGGTAGAGGACGGTGCGGCGGTCCCCGTCGGCGAGCGCCTCGGCCTGATCGGCCAGGTGCCGCAGCGGTCGTACGACGACGATGTGCAGCCAGCCGAGGCAGGCCGCCGCCGCGGTGATGCCGAGGAGTCCGGCGAGGACGGTGCGGTTCTGCAGGTTGTACTCGGGGATGGCGAGGCCGGAGGCGGGCTGCCAGCTGAGCACGGTCCAGCCGAGCGAGTGCGCGGCACCGCCGCCGACGAACGGGGCCGCGGCCGCGATCTGGATGTTGTCCCCGTCGCGGTAGAGGACACCGCTGGGGCGCGGGCTGAGACCGACCTTCTGGCCGGTGCCCTCGGCGAGCGCGTTCAGGCGGCCGCTCGGCAGGTCCTCGAACTCGCGGTAGCCGGTGTTGGCGCCGATCACCTTCCGCTCGTCGTCGACGACCCGGACCTCGCCGAGGCCGGGGCGCTTGAGCAGCGAGTTGAGGAAGTCGATGCGGAACTCGCCGACCACGGCGGCCCCTTCGCGGCCCGAGACCTCGGCGGTGCCGATGATCACCGGCTCCTTGCCGCCGTCGTCGACGACCCGGATGGGCTCGTCGGAGGGGCCCTTGCCGGACGGGCTTCGCGGGTCGTCGCCCGCCTCGGCCAGGACCTTGCCCGCCGCGTCGAGGACGTACAGGGACTGGTAGCGGGTGTGCTGGTGCAGGGTGCTCTCGAGGACCTTCTTCATCTCCGGCGCCTCGGTCTTCTCGCCCATCAGCGAGGCGACCGAGGTGAGGTCGGCGTGGCCTTCGTTGAGGGCGCGCCGGACCCGGTCGGTGAGGGTGTCGGTGCGCTCGCGCTGGTCGTTGACCATCTGCTGCGGTACGACGACGGTGTCCCCCGCGCGGTTGAGCAGCAGCATGAGCGGCGCGGACCAGGCGAGCAGGAGCACCGCGCAGACCGCGATCAGGGTGCGGCTGCCGAACCTGCGGCGGCGGGCGGGGCGGTCCTGGCCGGTGGCGGGCTCGCCGATGAGCTGGCGGCGCAGCCGTTCGAGGGCGGCGCCGATGCGGGCGGCCTCGCCGTACTTCGGGACGGAGACCGGCCGGTCCAGGTCGCCGCGGGTCATCCTGCGGCCTTCGAGGAACAGCCGGAGCAGCGGGCGCTGCACCGTGCGCACCAGGAGGTAGACCGTCAGGCCGCCGATGAGCAGCAGGGCGCCCGCGGCGATCAGGCCGAAGGCGGAGTCGCTCGTCGCCGTCGGGTCCTCGGCGACCGGGACCATCGCGACGACGGTGAGGCCGAGCCGGGTGGCCACGGTGGACTCGCCCGCCTCGGGGGCGGCGAGGTTCGCGTATCCGGCGACGGCGCGCTCACCGAGGTAGCGATCGCCGGTGAGGTGGCCGCTGACGCCGAGGAAGCCGCCGGATCCCGGCTCCTTGGACCGCAGCGGATGGACGCGCGCCTTCTTCGCCGCGGTCTCGGCGAACGACTTGAGCTGTTTGTTGGACTGCTTGACCTCGTCGCGCTGCGCGTCGGTGAGGACCTGCTCGGGCTCGGGGATGCCGTCGGTGCTCAGGACGTGGCCGTCCTGGCCGACGACGGCGATGGAGCGGAACTTGCCGAGGCTGATGCCGGGGAAGCGCAGGCTGTTGGAGGCGACGAGGAGTTGCTGCGGCTGCCCCTTCCAGGTGAGCAGCGCGAAGGAGAGCAGCCGGGTCTCGCCGTTCTCCAGGCGCACCATGCGCGGTGCGAGGCCGTCCTCGTCCGCGAGTTTCCCCCGGTCGATGGCGGTCAGCGGCAGGTTCTCGCCGCGGGCGGCCATGAGCTTGCCCGAGGAGATCTCGACGACCGCGGTGCCCATCCACTTCTGGTAGACGCTGCCGATCTTGTCGAGCACGGCGTCGGCGGGCACCGGATCGCCCGCGCTGAACAGTTCGGCGGTCCGGGTCAGGTCGGTGACGGACTCGTCGACGGAGGCGCGCAGCGCGATGGCGCCGTCCTCGGCGAAGTGCTGCTGGGACGTCTTGACCGCTTGGGGAACGGCCTCCTGTCCGACGCGGCCGAGGGTGAGGGCGGTGATGCCCGCGAGGGCGAGGAGCAGGACCGACAGCGCGGCGATGGGGGGACGTATGCCTCCCACCAGCGACATGTCGGTCCTTCGGCGGACCTTGTGCCGCCGCTTCGAACGCGAAGCGGCCAAGGGGTGCTCCTCTCCTGGAGTGACTCGGGGGTACGGAAACGCAGGGTGATGCGTTCCGGAAAGCTTTGACCCGTCACACCCCAGGAGGGATGTGCGAAGTAAGGGAAATGTGAGCTAGATCGCGTCGGTCGGGTGTTTCGGCCACCTCAGTCGTTGGGCAACGACTCCAGCGGTTCGAGGCCGTCCTTGCTCGCGCCCCGGTTCAGGAGCGTGCCCTGGGTGCGCTCGAAGGCCAGGCGGTAGCGGGAGCGCCGCTCCTCGCTGAGGCCCTCGCCGTCCCGCAGCGCGTCGGCCACGTCGATCAGGCGGTGGTCCTTGACCGCGCCCTTGGGCAGCGCGCCGGTCTCGTCCGGGTCCGGCGGGATCTCCGTGAACGTCGGCACGTACTTGGCGTCGACGTCCCACTTACCGCCCCGCTTGACGAACTCGAACCAGCCGATCGCGCCCTCCTCGGTCAGCCCCGTGGGCACGTCGTGCCGGGCGATCTGATTGCCGAGTCCGTACGCGATCCAGGTGCCTTCGACCCTCTCCATCGGCTGGACGACGTGCGCGTGGTGCCCGATGACCAGGTTGATCCCGGTCTCCTTGGCGATCTTGCGGGCCAGCTTCAACTGCGGGCCACTGGCGTTGGGCTGGTTCTCGCGGCCCCAGTGGATGCTCAGGATGACGACCTCGGCGCCCGCGCCACGCGCCTTCTTCTCGGCCGCGGCGATCGCGTCGAAGTCGTTCTGGTTGACGACCCACGGCTTGTTCTTGGGGATCTCGCGGCCGTTGAACCCGAAGGCGAAGGCTATCTGCGCGACCTTCACGCCCTTCACCTCGGTGATGAGCGGCTTGTTCGCCTCCGCCGCGCTGCGCGCCGAACCGGTGTGCCGCAGGCCCGCCTTGTCGAGGGTGTTCAGGGTGCGGGTGACACCGGCGGGGCCGTGGTCGAGGGTGTGGTTGGACGCGGTCGAGCACTGGTCGTAGCCGACGTCCTTGATGGCGGTGGCGATCTGCGGCGGCACCAGGAAGTCGGGGTAGCTCTGGAAGGGCCCCTTGGGCTTGCCCACCACCGGCTCGAAGTGGCAGATGCCCAGGTCGGCCTTGCTGATGACCGGCTTGACCCCGGCCAGCATCGGCCGGAAGTCGAGACCCTGCTCGCCCTTGCCGGTGGCCTTGGCGTCCTTGCGGGCCTGCTCGGTGAGTTGTGGGTGGATCAGGATGTCGCCCGCGGCGGCGACCGTGAACGAAGGGCCGTCGGCGGCGGGCTTGTCGTCACCGCCGAAGGCACCGCAGGCGGTGCCCGCGAGCAGCAGGAGGGCGGAGGCTGCACAGGTCACGAAATGCCTGCGGAAGGGACGTGTCATCACGGGGATATCTTTATACAACCATGAAGCACTCTTGTACCAAGTCGATGGCTACTGCAAACAAACTGGGCGTTCTCGCCCTCGTCACCGCGGCGGTCCTCAGCCTCACCCAGTGCGGATCCGGCTCATCGGGGCGGGACGAGAAGCCGTCGGGCGGCGAGGACCGGCGCCCCTCCGCCACGGCGCCGGGGAACGGCTCCGACGACTCCGCCGACGGTCTTGAGCAGCGCGTCACCGGGTACACGGCGAACTTCGGCGAGGACAGCGGGTACCGCCACCCCTCCCGCACCGACCGCGAGACGCTCGCCGCGGGCGTCGCGCTCCTCCTCGACCACCGGCGCAAGGAGGCCGAACGCCGCCTGGCCGACGTGGACTTCGCGGTGCGCACGGTCACCGACGACACCACGGGGCGGCGGTACGCGGAGGTCGCGGACCGCTCCGAGGGCGGCGCCGCGCCGCGCGGCTGGGGGCGCGTCTACCTCGACCTCGACGCCCCGGTCCGCTGGTCCGTCCAAGTGCCGCACCCGGTGGCCGACCAGAACACCGAACGGCTCGGCGCGGAGCTCATGAGCCGCTCCCGCGGTGGAATCCTGATCGTCGCAGGAGCACATCGCAAAGCGGGGCGCGGCGACGAGGCGGACGTGGCGCACCGCAGGGACAGCGTGTTCCACGCCCTCTGCGCCGAACTGATCAAGCGCGGCCTGCCCGGCATCCAGCTGCACGGGATGGCCGACGACTCGGCACCCGACCACGACGTCGTCGCCTCCACCGGCAAGGGCAGGACGGCCGTCACCGAGGGCCGCGTCCTCGCCGACGCGCTGCGCGAACGGGGCTACGACGTCTGCCGCGCCTGGGCCAGGACCTGCCCGCTCGCGGGCCGCAGCAACATGCAGGGCCGGGCGGCCGCCGCGCACGACGTGCCGTTCCTGCACGTCGAGTTCGGCCCGAAGATCCGCGAGGACCGCGCCCACGGACGCAGGGCGGTCGAGGCCCTGTCGAAGGTGACGGAGACATGGCGGGGCCGGTAGTGGTTCGTCTGCGGGTTGCCCCGTAAGGGGCGCGGGGAACTGCGCGACCAGCCCCCACCGGCCCGCGGACGAGGCCCCTACCCACCCGCCCGCACATAGACCACCGCTCCCCCCACCCGCATCAGCGGCTCGTACCCCGCCTCCAGCGCCCGCCGCAACGTAGGCATCCGCTCCGGCGCGAACGCCCCGCCCCGCGAGTCGTCCACGACGACCTTCGGCGGATGCCGCCTCAACTCCTCGCGAAAGACCGGCCACGAGCCCGCCACGCCGTACTTCTCGCCCACCTGCGGGCCGTTCCTGCCCCCGCTGTAGTTGGTGAGCAGCCCGGCCGTGAGGTAGCGGCTCGCGGGGGCGCGGTCGGCGAGCCAGTACGCCTCGGGGTGCATCCCCCAGAACAGCACCCGGTCGTGCGGGCCCGAACGCGCCCTGACCGTCTCCGCGAGGCGCGTGGCGTGCGCCAGTTCGGGCCGGGGCGCGAGCAGCCCCCAGGCCAGGAACACCGCGCACCCGCACCCCGAGGCGACGATCGCCCGCAGCGTCCGCTCGCGCGGCAGGATCTGGAGCGCCGCCGCGCCCAACAGCGCCAGCGGCGGCATGAGTTGGAGGTAGTAGTGGCCGAAGAAGTGGAAGCCGAGCAGGACCGCGGCGACCGCAGAGGCGAGCCAGAGCCAGAGGTCGGTGGCGCCGGTGCGGGCGATGCGCAGGACGCGTACGACCGGCGGGACGATGCCCGCGCAGGCCGCGGCGAGGATCGCCGCGTTGCCCAACCCGCGCACCAGGACGTGGAGTTCGGAGCCGGTGAAGGAGGCGTACGCGCCCGAGCCCGTCACCGTCCAGAACAGGAAGCCCGCAGGGGTCGTCAGGAGCGCGGCGGCGGCGACAGGGGCGCACAGGCCCGCGGCCAGGCGCAGCACGTCCGCGCGGGGCGCCCCGGCCCGCCACAGCAGCCAGGCGACCGGGAGCAGGACCGCTCCCCCGGTCTGCTTGGCGAGGAAGGCACAGGCGACCGCCGCGCCGGCGGCACCCCATCTGCGGCGGTCCGCGCACCACATGGCGGCGGCCGTGCAGGGCAGCATGAAGATCTCGAAGGTGGCCGCCTGCGCGTCCTCGGGGTTGAGGCCGATGGAGATCAGGAGGTAGAGGACGCCCGCCGTGCGGCCCGCGCGGTCGCCCCAGCGGCGCCGGGCGATCGAGACGAGGAGGACGGCGGTCAGGAGCTGGGCGGCGACCGCGAGGGCCTTCAGCGGCAGCAGCGAGTCGTCGCCGAAGAGGGCGAAGGCGCCCGCGTAGAGCCAGGGGACGAGCGGCGGCTTGCGGTCGACGACCGTCTCGTAGAGCGTGCCGCCGTCGGCGAGGAGCCGCGCCTGGACGGCGAGATAGCCCTCGTCGGGGTTCCACAGGGGCCACCGGAAGGAGGGCGCCCTGGTCACGCACGCCAGCGCGGTGAGGAGCGGGAGCAGCCGCGTCCAGTACGGGTCGCGGCGGTCGGGGACGTACTCCCCGCGCGGGCCGGGCACTCGGATGTTGCGTACGGAGCGTAGCGATGCGGAGGGCGCGGCGAGCATACGACGCACGCTATCCGGCCCCGCAGTCCCTACTGGAACGGGACATACGGGGCCGGAGAAGAAGCCTTGCCGAAAGGCCCCTGACTACTGTGCGTCGTCGGTGTGCGGGTCCCTCACGTGCAGGCGGCTGTGCGAACGTCCGTACACGAAGTAGATGACGACGCCGAGCACCATCCAGACGCCGAACCGCAGCCAGGTCTCCGCGGGCAGGTTGAGCATCAGCCACAGCGACGCGAGGACCGAGAGGATCGGCACGAAGGGCACCAGCGGGGTGCGGAAGGAGCGCGGCAGGTCGGGGCGCTGCTTGCGGAGCACGATGACGCCGAGGGCGACCACGACGAAGGCGAACAGCGTGCCGATGTTGACCAGTTCGGCGAGTTCGTCGATGGAGGTGAAGCCCGCGACGACGGCGACGATCCCGCCGAGCAGCATCGTCGAGCGGTACGGCGTGCCGAACGTGGGGTGCACCTTGGAGAAGGTCTTCGGAAGCAGTCCGTCGCGGCTCATCGCGAAGAAGACCCGGGTCTGGCCGAGCAGCAGGATCATGCAGACCGAGGTGAGCCCGACGGCCGCGCCGAAGCTGATCAGGCCCGCCCAGAAGGGGTGGCCGACCGCCTTGAAGGCGTCGGCGAGCGGCGCGTCCGTGGACAGGTCGCTGTACTTCTGCATGCCGGTGACGACGATGGAGACCGCCACGTACAGGATCGTGCAGATGAGCAGCGAGCCGATGATGCCGCGGGGCACGTCGCGCTGCGGGTTGTGGGTCTCCTCCGCGGCGGTCGCGACGATGTCGAAGCCGATGAAGGCGAAGAAGACGACGGCCGCCGCGGTGAAGATGCCCATCACGCCGAAGTGCGAGGGCGTGAAGCCGAACATCAGCTGCACCAGCGGCGCGGTGATGCCGCCGCCGCCCTCGGCGGGCTCGGACGGCGGGACGAACGGGTCGTAGTTGGCCCCGGTGATGAAGAAGGCGCCGACGATGATGACCAGGAGGACGACGGTGACCTTGACGGCGACGATGACGTTGGTGACCCGCGAGGACAGCTTCATCCCCGCGACCAGGATGGCGGTCAGGACGAGCACCAGGACGCACGCGAGCAGGTCGAAGCCGAACTTCCCCTCGTGGGTGCCGCTCAGCGCCTGCGGCAGGTGCATGCCCGCGGTGTCCAGGAGCGAGCGCATGTACCCGGACCAGCCGACCGCGACCACCGCACAGCCGAGCGCCAGTTCGAGGATCAGGTCCCAGCCGATGATCCAGGCGGGGAACTCCCCCAGCGAGGCGTACGAGAAGGTGTACGCGGACCCGGCCACCGGCACGGTCGACGCGAACTCGGCGTAGCAGAGCGCCGCGAGCGCGCAGACTAGTCCCGCGACGACGAAGGCGAGGGCCACCGCGGGCCCCGCCGTCTCCTTGGCGATCTTTCCGGTCAGGACGAAGATGCCGGTACCGATGATGACGCCGACGCCGAAGACCGTGAGATCGAGGGCTGACAGCGACTTCTTGAGCGCGTGCTCCGGCTCCTCGGTGTCCCTGATGGACTGCTCGACGCTCTTCGTCCTGAAGAGGGTGCTGCTCACGGGCGTACCTCCCACGCTTGTCGTCCCCGACATGATCGAGAGGCCGAGTACCCCGTAAGCCCCGGCGCGGGCCCATTCACGCGAATGGGCCGGTCCCACCACCCGTACAGGGTGCTGAAACCGGCCCGTCGGCGGTGCGGGTTGACGTCAGTCGCGGGCGGGCTCCACGGAGTCCACGGCGGCGGCGGTGCTCCGCTCGAAGCGCCCGTCGAGCTTGGCGACGAGACCCGTCACCTGACGCGCGATGTCCGGAGCCGTCAGACCGATCTCGGCCAGGATCTCCTTGCGCGAGGCGTGGTCCAGGAAGCGCGGCGGGATGCCGAAGTCGCGCAGCGGCACGTCGACGCCCGCGTCGCGCAGGGCCTGCGCGATCGCCGAACCGACGCCGCCCGCACGGGAGTTGTCCTCGACGGTGACCACGACGCGGTGCTGCTCGGCGAGCGGCGCCATCGCCTCGTCGACCGGCTTGACCCAGCGCGGGTCCACGACGGTCGTGGTGATGCCCTGCTTGTCGAGCAGGTCCGCGACCTCCAGGCACATGGGCGCGAGCGCGCCGACGGAGACCAGCAGGACGTCCGCCTTGCCGGTGCCCGCCTTGCGCAGGACGTCCATGCCGCCGACCTTGCCGACGGCCTTGACCGCGGGGCCCACCGCGCCCTTGGAGTAGCGCACGACGGTCGGGGCGTCGTCCACCTCGACGGCCTCGCGCAGCTGGAGGCGGACCTGGTCGGCGTCGCGCGGGGCGGCGATCCTGAGCGTCGGCACGCACTGGAGGATCGACATGTCCCACATGCCGTTGTGCGAGGCGCCGTCGGTGCCGGTGACACCGGCCCTGTCCAGGACGAAGGTGACGCCGCACTTGTGCAGGGCCACGTCCATCAGGAGCTGGTCGAAGGCGCGGTTCAGGAACGTCGCGTACACGGCGAAGACGGGGTGCAGGCCGCCGCTCGCCAGGCCCGCGGCGGAGACCGCCGCGTGCTGCTCGGCGATGCCCACGTCGTAGACCCGGTCGGGGAACGCCTTGGAGAACTTCTCCAGGCCGACCGGCTGGAGCATGGCGGCCGTGATCGCGACGATGTCCTCGCGCTCGTGGCCGAGCTTGACCATCTCCTCGCCGAAGACGGACGTCCAGTCCATGCCGCCCGCCGCGATCGGCAGGCCCGTGTCGGGGTGGATCGGGCCGATGCCGTGGAAGTGGTCGGCCTCGTCCTCCTCGGCGGGCTTGTAGCCGCGGCCCTTCTCGGTGAGGCAGTGCACGATGACCGGGCCGCCGAAGCGCTTGGCGCGCTGGAGGGCGGACTCCAGGGCCTCCATGTCGTGGCCGTCGATCGGGCCGACGTACTTGAGCCCCAGGTCCTCGAACATGCCCTGCGGGGCGATGAAGTCCTTGAGGCCCTTCTTGGCGCCGTGCAGGGTCTCGTAGAGCGGCTTGCCGACGACCGGCGTGCGCTCCAGGAGGTCCTTCCCACGGGCCAGGAACCGCTCGTAGCCGTCCGTCGTGCGCAGGGTCGCCAGGTGGTTGGCGAGCCCGCCGATCGTGGGGGCGTACGAGCGCTCGTTGTCGTTGACGACGATGACGAGCGGGCGGTCCTTGGCGGCGGCGATGTTGTTCAGCGCCTCCCAGGCCATGCCGCCGGTGAGCGCGCCGTCGCCGATGACGGCGACGACGTGGTCGTCCTTGCCGCGCACCTCGTTGGCCTTGGCCAGGCCGTCGGCCCAGCCGAGGACCGTGGAGGCGTGGCTGTTCTCGATCACGTCGTGGTCGGACTCGGCGCGCGAGGGGTAGCCGGACAGACCGCCCTTGCTGCGCAGCTTGCCGAAGTCCTGGCGGCCGGTGAGCAGCTTGTGCACGTAGCTCTGGTGGCCGGTGTCGAAGAGGACCTTGTCCTGGGGCGACTCGAAGACGCGGTGCAGGGCGATGGTGAGCTCGACCACGCCGAGGTTGGGGCCGAGGTGGCCGCCGGTCTTGGAGACTGCGTCGACGAGGAAGGCCCGGATCTCTCCGGCCAGCTGGTTCAGCTCCTCGGCGCTGAGCCGGTCCAGATCGCGCGGTCCCGTGATGCGGGTCAGCAGCGGCACCCGTGCCTCCTTGCAGTAGAGCTGAGATGTGCTGTTCGAGCGTTGCCGGGTCTGTCGAGTCTAATGTTCCGCGACTGACCACCGCGTCCGGGAGGCGTATTCCGAGTCACACGAACAGACGCACGGGGCGAGGAACAGGTGTTCCTCGCCCCGTGCGTCCGGGGCGCCTCGGGGTGGCCCCGTAAGGGGCGCGGGGAACTGCGCGACCAGCCACGACGAGCCCGCGGCCGGGCACCCGCACAGCCCAGAGACCCCCTACGCCCGCCCGGCGGACTTCTGCGTACGCCGGGAGACGGAGTCGATGACCACCGCTGCAAGCAGCACCGCACCCGTGATCATGTACTGAATCTCACTCGCCATGCCGAGCAGGTTCAGCCCCTGCTGGATCGACTGGATCACGAGCATGCCGAGGAGCGCGGACCACACCTTCCCGCGCCCCCCGAAGAGGCTCGTCCCGCCGATGACCGCCGCGGCGATCACCATCATGAGCGTGTTGCCGCCGCCCAGGCTCTTGGTCGCGCCACCGGACAGGCTCGCGATGAAGAGACCGCCGAAGGCCGCGAGCATGCCGGAGATGGCGAAGACGGTGATCCGGACCCGGTCGACGTTGATACCGGCGCGGCGCGCGGCCTCCGCGTTGCCGCCGACCGCGAAGACCTGGCGGCCGAAGGTGGTGCGCCGGGCCACGAAGTCCGCGACGACCAGGACGGCGAGGAAGAGCACCAGGGCCAGCGGCAGGCCGCGGGCGCCCTCGGGCTCGTTCAGCTCGTAGGCCGCGCCGCCCGCGAGGACGGCGACGACGACCGTGCGCAGGACGATCTCGCTGACCGGCCGCGACGGCAGCCCCGCGCCCTTGCGGCGGCGGCTGTCCAGGAGCAGGGACCCCGCGTATGCGATGATCGCGACGGCGGCGAGGCCGTAGGCGGCACCCTTCTCCGCGAAGAAGTGCCCGGTGAGGTCCTCGACGACACTGCCCTCGGGCGTGTTGATGCTGCCCTCGCTGCCCATCAGCCAGATCTGGAGACCGCTCCAGCCGAGGAAGCCCGCGAGGGTGACCACGAAGGCGGGCACGCCGATCTTGGCGAAGAAGAAGCCGTGGGCGGCGCCGATGACCAAGCCTGACGCGATGGCGATGAACACCGCGAGCCAGTCGTTCAGACCGTGCGTGACGCTCAGGACGGCCCAGACGGCGGCGCCCATGCCCGCCACCGAGCCGACCGAGAGGTCGATCTCGCCGAGCAGCAGGACGAAGACGATGCCGACGGCCATGATGCCGAGGCCGGAGGTGAAGACCGCGATGTTCGCGAGGCTGCTCGCGTCCAGGAAGTGGTCGTTCTTCAGCTGGAAGATGATCGCGATGACGATCAGGCCGATGACGACGGGCAGCGAGCCGAGCTCACCGCCGCGCATCTTGCGCTTGAACTCGGTCCAGTACCCGGCCAGGCCCTCCTCGCGGATGAGCAGGCGCGGGTCGACGGCGGGGACGGGGGCGGCCGACGTGTCCACCGCGCCGGGCGCGGCCGTGTCGGTCTTCGGGGTCTTGGCGAGGTCGCTCACTTCGCGTCCTCCTTCGTCACCGTGGCCGTACGCGCCCTGCGGCGGGTCACGGCGTTGTCCGTAGCGCCGGTGATGGCGGCGATGATCTCTTCGTTGGTGGTGTCGGCGACGGAGAACGTGCCGTTGTTGCGGCCGAGCCGCAGCACCGCGACCTTGTCCGCGACGGCCTTCACGTCGGCCATGTTGTGGCTGATGAGGATCACCCCGTGGCCGCGCTCGCGCAGGCGCTCGACCAGGTCGAGGACCTGGGCGGTCTGCTCGACGCCGAGGGCCGCGGTGGGCTCGTCGAGGATGACGACCTTGGGGTCGCCGACCAGGGCGCGGGCGATGGCGACGACCTGGCGCTGACCGCCGGAGAGCGCCGCGACCGGGATGCGGACGCTGGGGATGCGGATGGAGAGGGTGTCCAGGAGTTCCCTGGCGCGCTTCTCCATCTTGATCTCGTCGAGGACCGAGACGCTCTTCAGCTCGCTGCCGAGGAACAGGTTGGCGACGACGTCGAGGTTGTCGCAGAGGGCGAGGTCCTGGTAGACGGTGGCCACGCCGAGGTTCTGGGCGTCGTGCGGCCGTCCGATGCGGACGCTCCTGCCCTCCCACTCGATGGTGCCGTCGTCGATCGGGTGAACGCCCGAGATCGTCTTGACGAGGGTGGACTTTCCGGCGCCGTTGTCGCCGACGAGGGCGACCACCTCACCGGTGCGGATTTCGAGGTCTACGTCCGTGAGCGCCTGGACGGCGCCGAACCGCTTGGAGACCCCGCGCAACGCCAGCACGGGCGTAGCGGACACGTGAATCATCTCCTTCGCCGCCTGACCGGCGGGGATGGTGGTGCAGCAAGGGCAGGTCCGGTGCCCGCCCCCCGTTTGCGGGGCGGTGGAGCGGGGCGGGCACCGGACCGGTACTGGAGGCCGTCGCGTACGGGTCCGTGGAGCGCTCTCCGGCGCCCCGCGAAGCTCGCGCCGAGCCTCGCGTGGAACTCACTTCGTACGAACGGCTTTACCGCAAGCGGGAGTTACTTGATACCCGCGGCGTCGCACGCCTTCTTGTACTGGGCCGTGCAGATCTCGCTGACCTTGTAGACCTTGTCCTTGACGATCGTGTCGGCGACGTCGTCCTTGGTGATCGCCTCGGCGTCGTACAGCTTGGCCGGGATGCCCTTGAAGTCGCCGCTGAGCGAGTCGACCTTGCGGTCGGTGATGTCGTCGATGTCCTTGCCCTTGAGCAGGCGCACGGCGATCTCGGCGGTGGTCTGCGCCTCCGGCTTGATCTGCTTGTAGATCGTGTAGTCCTGGGCGCCGCTCAACAGGCGCTGCACGCCCGCGAGTTCGGCGTCCTGACCACCGACGGGGACCTTGATGCCGCGCTGCTTGAGCGCGGTGATCACACCGCCCGCCATGCCGTCGTTGGCGGCGTAGACGCCCTGGATGCCGTCCTTGCCGAGCTTGTCGATCGCGGAGGACATCTTGCGGTTCGCCTCGTCCGAGGACCACTCGGGGATGTCCTGCTCGTACGCGATCTTCTTGACGGCCTTGTCGAGGACCGAGTGGGCGCCCTTCTTGAAGAAGGGGGCGTTCGGGTCGGTCGGCGAGCCGTTGATCATGACGACGTTGGCGTCCTTGGCCTTGGCGCCGAGCGCCTTGACCATGGCACCGCCCTGGAGGCGGCCGATCTTCTCGTTGTCGTACGACACGTAGGCGGACAGCGGGCCCTCGGCCAGGCGGTCGTAGGCGACGACCTTCACGCCCTGCTTGTCGGCCTGCTTGACCCACGACTTGGTCGACTTGTAGTCGACGGCGTCGAGAATGATCACCTTGATGCCCTGCGTGACGAGGGCGTCGAACTGCTTCTTCTGGGCCTCGATGTCTCCCGAGGCGTTGTTGTACTTGACGTCGCAGTCCGAGCAGAGTTCCTTGATCTTCGCCTCCATGATGGGGCGGTCGAAGGTCTCGTAGCGCGTGGTCTTGTTCTCCGGGAGCAGCAGACCGATGGTCTTGCTGTCGCCGTCGCTGCCCTTGTCGTCGCCGTCTCCGGCCTTGCCGCAAGCGGTCATGGCGAGTGCCATCGAAACCGCTGCCGTACCTATGACGACGCGACGCGTCATTGCGTTCATGGTGGGGTGCCTCCCTGACGAGGCCGCGTCGTTGCGGCCGAGGTGGCTCGAAGTCAACTCGGCCGCCACACCAGCGTCAAGGAGTAAATCCTTAACGAGATGACAACGGTGCCATGCGTTATCTAAGTGAAGGCAGGTGCGCCCGCAGGCAGAGATCCGTCCAAAAGGGTCGAATCTCCCATCTCACTGAGCGCGAGGGCCAGCGCGCCGAGCACCTCGGCGCGGCCGCCAAGTGCCCCGGGAAGCACGGACAGTTGACGCGCGGCGCTCGGGATCGCGTACCGCCCCACCGACTCCCTGATCGGCCCGAGCACCAGCTCACCGGCCTCCGCGAGGTCTCCGCCGAGCACGACACGGGAGGGGTTGAGGAGGTTGCAGAGATTGGCGACGCCGCTGCCGATGTGCCGCCCGACGTCCGCGATCACGCGGCGGCAGCCGGGGTCCCCGTCGCGCGCGAGAGAGACCACGCGCTCCATGGTCAGATCGGTGCCGTGGCTCGACTGGAGCAGCGGCAGGACGTACCGGGCCGCGGCGAAGGTCTCCAGGCAGCCCCGGTTGCCGCAGCGGCAGACGGGGCCCGACTCGTCGAGGGTGATGTGCCCGATCTCGCCCGCGGTGCCTCCGGGCCCCCGGTAGATCCGGCCGCTGATCACCAGGCCCGCGCCGACACCGCTGGCGACCTTGATGTACGCCAGGTCCTTGACGCCCCTGCCGCTCCCCCAGACCAGCTCGCCGAGCGCGCCGAGGTTGGCGTCGTTGTCCACGTGCACCGGCACGCCGAGCCTGCTGGCGAGCTCCTCGGCGGGCTTGGTGCCCGTCCAGCCCGGCAGGATCGACGTCGAGCCGAGCGTGCCCGACTCCACGTCGATGGGTCCCGGCACGCCGAGCCCCACGCCCGCGATCTTCGTACGGTCCACTCCCGTGGCCGTGAGCAGCCTGCTGACCAGCTGCTCGGCCCGGTCGAAGCCCTGCGCGGCGGACGCGTCCACGTCCAGCGGCTCGGCCTCCTCGGCGAGCACCTGGTGGGCGAGGTTGCCGATCGCCACGCGCAGGTGCGTATGGCCGAAATCGACGCCGATGACGATGCCCGCGTCACCGCTCAGCGAGACGCTGCGGGCCCGCCTGCCGCCCGCCGAGGTGGGCGTGACCTCGACCGTGCCGCCGTCCTTCAGCTCCCGGACGATGTTGGAGACCGTCGCCGCCGACAGGCCCGTCGTCCTCGCGATCTCCGCCTGCGTGAGCGACCCGGCGAGCCGCACCGCGCGGACGACCCGTTCGAGATTGGCCCGGTGCAGAGAGGACTGCGACCCCGGAGTCTCCATTGACTCTCACCCTTTGCCCTATTTCGGGCGACCCCGAAGCCACCCGTGACGCCGGCCTCGGAAATGAGCACCGGGCCATGTACAAGTTGTGAACTCCAAACTCTGCTGTAGGAGATGCCGCAGTCAAGTCCTTGACGGAGATCCGGCCTGCGTCGTCCGGCAGTGAGAGGTGTCGGCACGGCGAGCGGCCCCTCCCCCGGGGCCACCGGCCCTCTTGCCCCGGGCTCACGGCACACGAGACGCTGCTTGGTCCGTTGAACGGCTCTGATGATCCGGGGGACTCGGTGGAACGGCTGACGGAGAACGATCCGGCGGAGATCGGGCGTTACCGCTCGATCGCGGAACTGGGCAAGGGCGGCATGGGAAGGGTGCTGCTGAGCAGCGCCCCCGACGGGGGCCTGGTCGCGCTGAAGCAGGTGCGCGCGCAGTTCGTCGAGGATGACGGCTTCCGGGCCCGGTTCCGCCGCGAGGTGGCGGCCTCCCGCAAGGTGTCGGGAGCGCATACGTCGGCGGTGATCGATGCCGATGCGGACGCCGAAGAGCCGTGGCTGACCTCGGAGTTCGTGCCGGGACCCTCCCTCCAGGAGGCCGTGACGGCCGTCGGCGCGCTTCCCGAGGAAGCGGTGCTGCGCATGGCGGCCGGGCTCGCCGCCGCCCTGGTCGACATCCACGGGGCCGGGCTCGTGCACCGGGATCTGAAGCCGTCCAACGTGCTGCTCACCGACGAAGGGCCCCGGGTCATCGACTTCGGCATCGCCCGCGCCACCGAGGGCGGGAGCGGCACCGAACTGACCCGCTCCGGCGGGCTCGTCGGCTCCCCCGGCTTCATGTCGCCCGAGCAGGCCCAGGGACAGCCCATCGGCCCCGCGAGCGACGTCTTCTCCCTGGGGACGGTCCTGTTCATGGCGTGTACCGGCACGTGCCCGTTCAACGGACCCTCGGTGCCGGGGACCCTCTACAACATCGTGTACGCCGAACCCGACCTCGGCGCGCTGCCCGCGAAGGTCAGGCCCCTGGTCGCCCGCTGCCTGGCCAAGGACCCCGCCGCACGCCCGAGCCCCGCCCGGCTGCTCGACGACATCGGCAGGATCGCGCGGACGGCCCGCCCCTGGCCTGCCGAGGTGCACGAGCTGATCGCGGCGCAGCAGGCCGAGATCGCCCGGCTCCAGGAGGAACTGGAGCTTCGTACGCGGGAGTTGGCGGATCTCGCACGGGATGGAGGAGGGGACGGGGACGACGGGGACGCCGTCGTGATCGAGGCACCGTCCGCCGCCCCGGAGCCCGTGTCGGGCCCTGCCCGGCCCCGATTAGCCGTCCTCGCGGGGACGGCCGTCGCGGTCGCCGCGCTGACCGCCGCGGCCGTCATCGCCCTGGACCCCGGGGGCGGCGGCGACACCCGCACCGTCGAGAGGCCGCCCCGGGCGACCGCGCCGGTCGAACCGACGCCCGACCGTACGCCCGAACAGCCGAGCCCGGAGGCGACCACGGAGGCGCCCGTCGAGCAGGCGACGAGGCCCGAGACGGGACCGTCGGCCGTCCGCGAGCCGTCCCGGCGGCCCCCGACGCGGATCGAGACCCGGCCGAGCACGCGGCCCGCGGCGATCGCCGACTGCGAGGGGAAGAGGCTGACCCGGCCGGACTCTCTCCTGCTCGCCTGCGGCGACGGAAAGGCCGGGCTGCTGAACCTGGTGTGGTCGGGCTGGGGCACGCCCGTCGCCCGCGCCACCGGGCTGGGGTGGCACGTGGTCTGCGAGCCCAGCTGCGCGAACGGCAGGGAGGTGCGCTACCAGGTGACGGTGACCGCGACGGGGCCGACGGCCGGGCGCTACACGCTCATGCGGATCAACGCCCCCGGAACGCCCGACCCGGTCCGCCTCTACACGCTCGACGAGAACGGGCCGACCTCGCGCGCCTGACAGCGCCGCCCGCCCGTCGGCCGCTCACATCCCCCACGCCGTGAACGCCCCCCAATGGACCGGCGAGGCGAAGGGCCGCTCGGTCGTCGGCGTCCCGGGGACGGCGTACCGCGCGCTCAGGTCCGCCAGGTGCCGGTGCTCGTCCGCGTACCGCCCGAGCCCGTCCCACGTGAGGCGTCGCAGCCACCCGCGCGCGAGGCGCAGCGCGGGCACGGGCCCGTGCCCCTCGAAGAGGAGTTCGTAGAAGCGCGTCATCAGGAACGCGGTCGCCATGTCGTCCACCTGCCACAGGCTGGTCACCGCGCAGGCGGCGCCCGCCTGGAGGAAGGCGGCGGGCAGTCCGAGGAATTCGTCGGGGGTCTCGATGATGCCGTAGTGGCCCGACTGGCAGGCGCTGGCCACCGTCAGGCGGCAGAGCGGGAGTCGGTGGCGTACGAGCGTGTCCATGTCCAGGTGGCCGTCGGCCAGTGCCAGTGAGCCGCCCTGGCTCTCCGTGCCCGAGCTCCCGTGGCAGCTCAGGTGCAGGTACGACGCCTCGGCGAGGTGATCGAGCACCCAGCTCACGGTCGCGTCGGCCCCGACCGCGTGGCCGGCCTCGCCCCGCGGCCCGAACAGGTCGAGGATCTCCGCCAGTTCGCTGCGGCTGCCGGGCAGCGATCCGTCGGGGTCGGTGACGGCGACCAGGCGCGGGACGGCTTCCGGCGGGCGCGCCGCCCTGGCGCGGGACACGGCGTGGACCGCGGCGGACGGGGCGACGACCAGGGTGCCGATGTCGTCGACGACCCGGTCGGGGTCGGGGCCGAGCGGTACGGCGTGCAGCGGGGCGAGGCCGAGCAGGCCGGTCGGCACGACGACCGCCCCCTTCGCCGGATCCTCCGCGAGGAGTTCGGCGAGCGGGCGCATCAGCGGCGCGAGGGCCGTCAGCCGCTCCAGGGTGGCGGGGAACTCGCGGCGCCGTCTGAGCCGCGTGGCCTGTTGTACGAGCCAGAGGCCGGTGGTGTCGTCCTCCGGGTCCATGACCAGGAGCCGCAGCAGGGTGATGCTGGTGACCTCGGGGACGTGCACGGCCCGCACGGCGGGTTCCGTGCCGGTGACCACCAGGACGTAGCTGCCCCAGGGCGCGTTGACGAGGTACGCGAGCGGCACCCCGGCGGCGGCCCTGGCGATGTCCCGCAGTTCGGTGGTGCGCAGGAAGTCCTCGAAGCCGGGGATCGTCCGGATCTCCTCGACCACCGTGCGCAGGGCGCGTTCCGCGACGGCCTGTTCACGTGCCGTGGGGGCGAGTCCCGCGGGCGTCATCGCGGACGGTTCGGTGACCGAGGCGCCGTAGCGGGCCTGTGCGTCGCGGTAGCGACGGGCCATGACGGGGTCGACCTGGTCGAGTTCCGCCAGGTCCGCGGCGCCCCGCCCCGCGACCACGGAGAGCTCGCAGGCGAGGCCGCGCTCGATCGCCTCCACCGCGCGTTCGACACGGCCCGCGCGGGCGAGGAGGAACGCGGTCCAGCGGGCGAGCCTGTCCACCTGCACGAGCACGCCCCGGCGGCTCGCGACGGTGACCTGGGCGTCGTAGAGCGCGCCCACGGCGGTCAGCATGCCGGACGCCACGTCGGCCGCGTCCTCCCAACGCTTCGCCTCCGCGTAGGAGTTGACGAGTTCCCTGGCGATGTTCAGGTGCAGGGAGGGCGCGAGAGTGGGCGAGGTGGCGGCCAGGGCCGCGCGGCGCAGCCGGACGCTCTCGGCGCTGTCGGGGCCTTCGAGCAGGTCGACGGCCTGGGCGAGGAGCCAGGTGACGCGCCCGGTGTTGAGGAGGCCGGGGCGGGCCGCGGACAGGTCGAGCGCGGCGGTCGCGGCGGCCCGCGCGCCGTGGGCGTCCGGCGGGTCGCGGGTGAGCAGCAGGTCGGCCAGGTTGCACTGGGCCTGGGACCAGAGGGCGGGGTCGTCGCCGGGGGCGAGGTGATCGAGGGCGCCTCGATAGCAGCGCTCCGCCTCGCCCGCGTCGTCGGACTCCGCGCGGCGGGAGAGGAGCAGGCCGAGGTTGACCATGGAGTAGGCCCAGTTGACCGTGGAGCGTTCCGGGGAGCGCTCTTCGAGTCCGGCCCTGATGTGGTCGATGCCGAGGGTGAGGTCGGTGGCATCGCCGCCCGGCCGCTCCGAGAGGTGCAGTCCGTAGTTGGTCTGGATCCTCGCCCAGAATTCGGGGTGCTCCCGGCGGTCCAGGCGGCTCGCGCGCGCCAGGAGGTCGCGGGCCGTCTCCCAGACCTCCAGGCGGTCGCCGTCGTCACGCGAGTAGTGGGCGCTGGCGAGGTTGTTGGCGGTGCGCACCCACTCGAAGCTGCCCTCGGGCAGCCTGGCCAGCGCGTGTTCGAGCAGCCCGAACGCCTCGGACAGGTCGGCGTCGAGTCCGGCGTGGACGGCGGCCACCAGACGTTCGCCGAGCAGCGCGGCGAGCGAGGTCTCCGTCTCCTCCTCGCCGAGGTCGGCGGCGAGCGCGAGGCCCTCGCGTGCCGCCTCGATGCCGTCGAGCCCCTCGGCGGCGAAGGCCGTCTCGTACAGCTCGTGCAGCCGCGCCTTCAGATCGCCCCCGAACTCGCTCAGGGACGCGAAGTAGCGCCGCACCGCCTCGTCCTGCGGGGTGTGTCCGTCGCAGAGTTCCTCCAGGAGCCGCTGGCGCCTGTCGAGCACCGACTCGATGGGGGTGCCTGCCGCGTTGCGCAGCTCTTCGCGCCCGGCGTCACGCACTCGGGTCCCTTGCGTCAACTCCGGTTCCGTACGCAGGAGTTCGTCGAGCGCGTCCGGCAAGCTGGTCAGCACGGCGTAGAGCAGCCGGTCCACCCTGGCGTCCTCGCGGCTCTCCGCGAGGTACTGGAGGAAGGTCCCGTAGTTGTCGACCGTCGGCTGCCCCGCCTGCTCCAATGCCGCGCGGGCCGCGGCGGGGTCGGCCAGGTCCCGGTCGAGGTCGCGGGCCAGGACGACGGGCAGGAGCCTGCGCGGCAGCGGGATCAGCTGCCCTTCGAAGGCGTCGCCCAGGAAGGCACCGGACCGTTCGGCTTCGCCGAGCAGCGCGGTCACCGACTCCGAGGAGTCGCCCCTGAGTTCGTCGAGGGAGAGCGCGAGCAGCAGCGGCGCCGTAACGCCCGGCCGCAGGACCAGCAGCGGAGCGTCGACGTACGCCCGCGTCCCGCAGCCGGGGCAGTCCACCCACGACAGCCCCTGGCCCGGCTCGGCCAGCACGTCGGCGCGTTCACGGGCGTCGATCACGCGCCACACGACGGCGTCGCTCTCGCGCTCGCACTCCTCGCAGCGCCACGCGTACGACGCCCTCGCCGAGACCGCCATCCCGCCCCCTTGCCGCTGCCCGCCTCCTACTGGCCCCCACCGATCCGCGACAGCAGCGCCGTGAACACCCGTCCGAGAGCCGCGTCCTTCATGGCCTTCTTATGGATGGTCAGGCTCCACTTGCCGCGCGTGTCCCGCTTCACGAGCACCTCGGTCTGCAGGACCACGACGACGAGCACGGGCACCCCGATCGTCATGAGCAGGGACCGCTCGCCCGGCGAGCGGGCGAAGTCGGCGGCCTCGTTCACCGTACGCGCCATGTCCTCCCCCAGGGAGGCCACGTACACCAGGGTGGCGCGCGCCAACTCCCCTTCGGACGCTACCGGTTGTCCCGGGCTCAGATACGCGTCGACATACCCGGCGTCGAGCGTTTCGCTCAACTCCGCCTCGTCCCAGTCGTACTGGCGTGCCGCGCCGAGGAGCCCGAGCTCCTCGGCCACGGCCGCGAGCGCCTGGACGGCGGCCTCGTCGGACAGTTCCCCGATCTCCCGCGTCAACCGATCCTGATCCAACTGACCCCGCCCCATCACGCGTTACTTCACCGACCCCGCCGTGAGCCCCGACACCACGTGCCGCTCGATGAACGCGAACAGCACGATGACGGGAACGATAGCGACCACGGACGCCGCGAACAGGTAGTTCCACTGCACCGTGTAGTTGCCGATGAAGTTGTTGATGCCGACCGTCAGCGGCTGCTTGTCCGGCTGGGTGGTCAGGGTCAGGCCCATCACGAACTCGTTCCAGGACGTGATGAAGGTGAAGATCACGGCCGTCACCACGCCCGGCAGGGCCAGCGGCAGCGTCACCTTGACCATCGCGCCGAAGCGGCTCGTGCCGTCGACCATGGCGGCCTCCTCCAGCTCCGGGGGGATCGAGGAGATGTACGCCGTCAGGATCCACACCGCGAAGGCCAGGTTGAACGCCGCGTTGGTGAGGATCAGGGTCCAGACCGAGTTGAGCATGTCCAGCTGGTGGAACTCGCGGTAGAGACCGACCAGGAGGGCCGTCGGCTGGAACATCTGGGTGACCAGGACCAGGAGCAGGAAGAGCTTGCGGCCCCGGTAGCGCATGCGTGCCGTGTAGTACGCGGCGGGCAGCGAGACCAGCAGGACCAGGAGCGTGGCACCGCCCGCCACCAGGAGCGTGACCTGGAGGTTCTGGCCGAGGTCCGACTCCTTCCAGACGTCGACGAAGTTGGCCCACTCCAGGTTCTGGGGCAGGTACGTGCGATCGCGCAGCTCCTCCTTGGGGCGCAGCGCGGTGACGATCATCTCCAGGTACGGCGCGAGGAAGATCGCCGCGAGGAGCCAGGCGAAGGCCGTGATGACCAGGGTGCGGGGCCGGAAGGTGCGCCGCGGCTTCTTGGGCCCGCCGTCCTTCCGGGGCGCGGGGCGGGTCGCCGTCACGGTGGCCATCAGTCCTCCTCGTTCCACCGGCTGACCTTCAGGAAGATCAGCACGAGCACCACGACCATCAGGAAGTTGACGACCGACATGGCCGCGGACTCACCGATGTCGGTCTCCTTCAGCTTGTACATGAACACCATCGACGTGGAGGTGTCGTAGCCCGGACCGCCCTGGGTCATGGCCCAGATGATCGGGAAGGAGTTGAAGACGTTGATGAGGTTGATGACCACGCCGACGAGGAACGCGGGCCGCAGCATCGGGAGCGTGATGTGGCGGTAGGTCTGCCAGGGGCCCGCGCCGTCGATGCGCGACGCCTCGTAGACGTCCTGCGGGATGGTCTGGAGTCCGGCGAGCAGCGTGTACGTGGTGAAGGGGAGCGACACGAAGACGGCGACGGCCATCATCCACGGCCAGGCGGTCTCCGCCTTGCCGAGCCAGTCCTTGGAGCTGTCGATCAGGCCCAGGTCAAGCATCAGGGTGTTGAGCACGCCCGCGGTCTGGTTGAGCATCCACTTGAAGCCGATGGCGGTCATCAGGACGGATGCCGCCCAGGGGGCGATGAGCGCCCAGCGGGTGATGCGGCGGCCGGGGAACTTCTGGTTGAACAGCTGGGCGAGGGCCAGCGAGAGCAGCATCGTCACGGTGACGACGACGACCGTCCACACCACCGTCCACATGAGGACGGAGCCGAAGTCGCTCTCCTCGAAGAGCTTCTTGAACTTGTCGGTCCCGGCGCTGCCGCGCACCTTGCCGGCGATGGAGATGTTGAGGAACGAGGTACGGATCAGCTCGACGACGGGCCAGACGACCACGGCGAGGATCAGCAGGATGACGGGCGCGATCCAGGGCAGCGGGCCAAGCCTGGCTATGCCGCTGCGGCGGCTGACAGGCCTGGGTGCGCGCCCGCCCCGTCCCCGGCCGGACTCGGCCGGGGACGGAGGGGCCTTCAGTGACACAAGGTCTCCTTGCGAACTGGGTGAACGAGGCGAACTGGGCGAACGAGGGGAAGTGCGGTGCTGACGGGGCCCGTTGGCCCCGTCGGCCACGGCCGGGCCGGGAGGGCTACTTGGCCTCCGCCGTCGCCGTCTCCGCCTTCTTCTGGAGGTCGCCGAGCACCTGCTTGGGGTCGTCGACGACGGCCTTGCCGCCGGTCTTCTTCATCTCGGCGGAGACGAGGTCCCAGGTGGTGTCGCCCAGCGGGTAGAACTTGGCCTGGGGCAGCACCTTGAAGAACGGCTCCAGGTCCTTGTGCTTGCCGCTGGACTGCATGTCCTTCAGCGTGTCCTGGGTGACCGGCATCAGGTTGTACATCTCGTCGAACTGCAGCATCTTCTTGGTGTACGTGAAGTCCAGGAACTTCTTCACGCCCTCCTTCTCCGCGCCGCCGTCCTTGAACGCCATCATCCAGTCGGCCACGCCGAGGGTGCTGGCCAGCGGGCCCGTCTTGCCGGGGATGGGCGCGACGCCGTAGTCGACCTTGCCCTCCTTGGCCATCTGGATCAGGCTCGGGTGGCCGTTGAGCATGCCGACCTTGCCCGCCGCGAAGTCGGCGAAGGCCGTCTTGCGGTCCGTGGAGGCGGGGTTGGCGTACGTCAGGCCGGGCTTGACCAGGTTGGTCTTCAGCCAGTCGAAGGTCTCGACGTTCTTCGCGCTGTCGATGGTGTACTTGCCCTCGGCGTCGGTGTAACCGCCACCGTTGCCGAGCTCCCACATCAGCGACTCGCCCTGGGTCTCCTCGGGGCCGAGCGGCAGCGCGTAGGGGGTCTCCGCGGCCTTCTTGGACTTGATCTTCTTGGCGTCGGCGGCCAGTTCGTCCCACGTCTTGGGCGGGGACTTGATGCCCGCCTTCTTGAAGACGGCCTTGTTGTAGAACATCACGCGGCTGGAGGAGACCCACGGGATGCCGTACTGGGTGCCGTCGACCTCACCGGCCTTGGCGAAGGTGGGGATGAGGTTCTCGCGGGTCTTGGCGGACATCACCTCGTCCGCCTTGTAGAGCAGGTCGTCCGCGACCTTGTCGGCGTAGCCGCCGGTCTGGAGCAGGTCGGGCTCGTTGCCCGCCTGGATCATGTTCTTCACGGACTTGTCGATCTCGTTCCAGTTGATGACCTGGACGTCGACCTTGTAGCCCTTGTTCTCCTTCTCGAACTCCTTCTTCACGTCGGCCCAGTAGACCTTGGAGGCGTTCGACGCCTTGTCGCCGTAGTCGGCCGCGACCAGCTTGATCGTCTTGCTGTCCCCGCTGTCGCTGTCGCCGCTGCAGGCGCTGAGTCCCATGGCCATGGCGAGCGTTGCCGCACCGGTGGCGATTATTCGATTCCTCATGTGCTGACCAACCCTTTGACATCGGTGTCGACTTGAACGCGGGCGAACGCTCGCTCCCCGCGGCGGCGTGGCGCCGAGACTACTCGTCCTGTTTTTCCGCAACAGGCCTAGACCACTTTCGTGGCCAAGCTGAAATACCGCACGTCCGGGCTCACTTGATGGCGCCCGCGGTCAGACCGGCCTGAACCTGTCGCTGGAAGACGGCGTACACCACGAGCACCGGCACCATCGCGATCGTCAGGCCCGCGAAGAGCGCGCCCCAGTCGCCCCGGTAGCCCTGCGAGACGGCGAGCGACGCGAGCCCCTGCGGCAGCACGTAGCTCTTCTCGTCCTCGTTGTTGAGCAGCAGCGGAAGCAGGTACTGGTTCCACTGGCCGAGGAAGTTGAAGATGCCGATGCTGACCAGGCCCGGCTTGGCCATCGGCAGCATGATCTGGAAGAACGTCCGGGTGTGCGAGGCCCCGTCGACCATGGCCGCTTCCTGGACGCCGGTGGGCAGCGTACGGAAGAAGGAGGTCAGGAAGAACGTCGTGAAGGGCAGGGAGTACGCGATGTAGGCGATCATCAGGCCCGGCCTGGTGTCGAGGAGACCGAAGTTCTCCATGACCGCGAAGAGCGGCACCAGGGCGAGGATGACCGGGAACATCATGCCGCCCGCGAAGAGCATGAAGATCACGCGGTTGCCCGGGAAGGTGAAGCGGGCGATGACGTAGGCCGCCATCGAGCCGAGCAGCATGGTGCCGGTCAGCGAACCCGCCAGGATGATCAGCGAGTTCAGCGTGTACTGGCCGATGTTGGCCTTGTTCCACGCGTTGCTGAAGTTCTCCCAGTGGAAGGAGGAGGGCCAGCCCATCGGGTCGCTGAGGATCTCGGCCGAGGGGCGGAACGCGGTGAGCGCGACCCAGATCAGCGGCCCGGCGGCGAGGATCACCCACAGGACGAGGAAGGCGTGCGAGAAGACGTTCAGCGCGCCGCCCGTCTCCTTCTCGCGGCGGGGCGCGGCGGAAGTCCCGGTGCGGGGCGCGGCGGTGGAGGTCGTGGTCATGATGCTGTGGCTCCCGCGGTCTCAGTATTCGATCCGGTCGCGGTTCCCGACCCGCATGACGATCAGGGAGAACACCATGCTCAGGACCAGCAGCACGACGCCGATGGACGTGGCGTAGCCGTACTGGCCGTCCCTGAAGCGTTCGTAGAGGAAGACCGGGGTCACCTTCAGTACGTGCGGGGGCACCATGACCAGGCAGATCGCGAAGGTGTCGAGCGCCTGGATGCCCATGTAGATCCAGCCGGTGCGCACCGCGTCCCAGATCAGCGGCAGGGTGACGCTGAAGAAGGTGCGGGCGCGGCCCGCGCCGTCCAGGAGCGCGGCCTCGTAGATGTCCTGCGGGACCGAGCCCATCGCCGCGGAGAACAGCACGACGTAGAAGCCGACGAAGCTCCAACTGATCACGATGAGCAGCGAGATCAGGCCGAGGGTCTCGTCGCCGCCGAGCCAGGCGGGCCCGTCGACGCCGATCTTGTCGAGGCCGCCGTTGATCAGGCCGCTGTTGGTGTTGAAGACCCGCCCCCACACCACGGCGATGATGGCGACGGACAGGACCTGCGGGAAGAAGTAGACGACCTTGTAGAGCGAGGAGCCCGCGACGCCCGCGATGGCCCGGCCCCTGCGGTGCCGGCCGCCCGAGGTGATCATGTAGGCGAAGAACATGCCGAGGACGAGGGTGAGGACCGGCGCGATCACCAGGAGCAGGGTGCTGACCCGCAGGGAGTCCCAGAACCGGTCGTCGTTCCACATCTTCTGGTAATTGTCGAACCCGACGAAGTTCGCCACCGGGCCGCCGGACCAGTCGGTGAACGAGTAGTAGATCGCCTGGAGGAAGGGCGAGATCACGAACAGCGCGTAGAACGCGAGCGGCACGGCCAGGAAGCCCACGATGAAGCGGTACTTGTCGAGCGTGCGGTAGCGCCGGTCGTAGCGGACGCGTTCGGGCGTGAAGCGGGGCGGCAGCACGATGGCCAGGGCGAACAACAGCCCGTTCACCGGCCTCGGTGCTTGCCTCGGGGCCGCCTGCTTCTTGGGAGGTGGGGAACTGCTGGAACTGCCCACCCTGGTGTCGGTCTTCACGCTGCTCAGCCCCGCCCGCCCGGTCAGACCTTCTTGATCTTGGTGATGTCGGGGTCCTTGAGGATCCGGTCCGACGCCTTCTGCATGGTGTCCATCGCCTGCTTGGCGCCGATCTGGCCCTGCATGAACTTGTGGATCATGTTGTTGAAGTCCTCGCGGAACAGCTCGTTGTACCAGTCGAAGAACTTGGGGATGACGATGTTGTCGCCCGCCGCCTCGATGGCCGCCTTCGCGCTCGCCGTGCCCGAGGGAAGCTTCTGGCCGTCGATGGCGCCCTTGACGACGGGCAGCGAGCCGACCTCCTTGAAGAGGTTGAGGGCGGCCTCCTTGCTGTACATCATCCGCAGCCACTCCAGGCCGCCCTGACGGTTCTCGGCCTTGGCCGGGACGATGAAGGGCTCACCGGCCGGGGCGTAGAGCGTGCCGAACGGCATCTTGTCGCCGGAGTCGAGCGACGGGGTGGCGCCCACCGTCATCTGGAAGTCCTTGGGCGTGGTGTCCTTCGCCTCGTTCTCCACCCAGGAACCGTCGGGCACGAAGACGCACTTGCCCTCCTTGGTCCAGGCGGTCTGCATCTCGGTGTGCGCCTCGGTGCCGTCGAAGCCGGTGAGGACGTACTTCTTGGCGACCAGTTCCTCCCACGCCTCGAAGACGTCCTTGACCGCGTCGTTCTTCCAGGCGGTCGGCTCCAGGTAGTCCATCGCCGTGATGACGTCGCGGCCACCGCGCTGGGCGAACATCGCGTACATGCTGAAGAACATGTAGCGGGGGTGGCCGCCGGGGTAGCTCCAGCCGTGGATGCCCTTGGCCTTGGCCTTCTTACAGACCGCGAGCATCGCGTCCCAGGTCTTCGGATACTCGGAGTCGAGGCCCTGCTCAAGGAGCTTCTTGGAGTACCAGTTCCCGTACACCGTCAGCGCGATGTTGAGCTGGTAGCACGCCTTGCCGCCGAAGCGGCCCATCTCCTCGACGATCGGCACCAGCGTCTCGCGCACGGTGACGTTCGGATCGTCCCAGGAAGGCGCGTCGAGCACCTCGACGAGCTCGGCGACCTGCTTGTTGTGCACCAGCTTGCCGATGTTCATCTCGTCGGCGCCGGAGTTGTTGACGACGTCCGCCGTGGGCTTGCCCCGGACCAGCTTCGGCTGGACCTGGGTGGCGATCTTCTCGGTGGGCTTCTGGTCCGGCTTGGCCTTGGGGTACTTCTTGGCGTACATGTCCGTGACGAACTGGGCGTACTTGTCGCCGTATCCGCCGTTGAAGATGTAGACCGTGAGGCCCGCGTCCGTCTTCACGCCGAGCGGGTTCTTCTTGGACTTCTCGCCCTTCTCGGCCTTGTTCTCGTCACCGCCCCCACTGGCGCAGGAACTGAGCGCGCCGACGGCCGGCACCGCGAGCAGCCCGGCGGCCGCCGCCCTCTTCATGACCTCACGACGGTTGACGCTGGTGGATCCCATGCTCAAGTCCTCGCTCTCCAGGACTCAGGCGGTGAACCGGACCCTCCCCGGCACCGCGGTGGTGTGAAGCTGGGGTCGTGCGGGGGCGCGTTCGAGCACCGTCCCGGATCCGCCCTCGTGAGACGGCCGGGCGAATGCCGACAGGTATAGTCCACTCGCGCTCGGCTGGGCAAGATCGAATACAGGTTTGGTCTGCAGGCTTGTCCGAGTTGAGACCTGCGCCGCATGCGGAACGCCCCCTGCCGGACCGGCGGGGGGCGTTCGCGTTCAGCACCGGGACGTCACCCGGAGAGGTCCAGGATCCGGATGTCGTCGTGGAGGACGACGCGCGTCGGCACGTCCCCCTTCTCCAGGGACTCGTCGGGCCGGTAGAGGCCCCACTTGAGGTAGCCGAAGTCCGTCGGGTTCTCGGGGTGGAAGGTCCGCACGTCGTCGTACGACCTGCGCGGCGTGAACCCCGATTCCCCGGGCAGCCGGGTGGAGATCCGGTAGTGGCCCGTGCTGTCGTCCGTCCACTTCACGTCCACGCGGAAGCGCATCCACCGGTTGACGTACGGGCGGATGTCGTCGACCACCGTGGACTGGAGGCCGAGGAGCGGCGACCGGAAGGCGATGCTGTTCCGCTTGGTCATGAGGTAGAAGGACGGGCGGTTCCCGCCCGCGTGCTTGCCCTGGAAGATGATGTCGCCGGTGTCCGAGTCACCTGGTTCGTAGGTCTTCCAGTCCTTGAGCAGGACGCTGAACTCGTAGCGGTGCTCGTCGCCCACGTGGATCCTGCCCTCGGGGACATCGTTGGTGGCGCTCTCGCTGCGCGGGGCCCCGTCGGACTCGTAACCGGAATCGCCGAGGGTCACCTTGTGGGCGACGGCGTGGTCCGGTCCCGAATCGACGACGTACGACGCGTCGTCGGCCTTCGCGTGCGTCGTGGTCAGTTTCGGGATGCCGGAGTCCAGACGGCCGTTCTGGTAGTCGACGGTCAGCAGGGTGGTGGCGCCCCCGCCGTCCTGGCCCGCCTCCGCGGTGGCGAGCGAGGCGGCGGCGAGCAGCCCCGCGAGGCCCGCGGCGGCGAGGGAGCGCTTCGTTGTCCTCTTCATGATCAGACCTCCGGCCTGTCCTCGATGCGTACGAGATGGTGACCGCGCAGCGTGTACAACCGGCCGCGGCTGTCGGCGTTGACGTGCGGACCGCTGTACCACGCGCCGTTGATCCCGGGCACGACCGTGCTGACGGCGAAGGTCTTCGGGTGGAAGCGGAACAGGGTGGTGTCGGAGACGCCGTAGACGACTCCCCCGCTGGTCACCATGGCCGCGAACCCGGGGCAGATGTCGTGCAGGTCGGCGGTGTGGATCACGCGCCGGATCGTGAGGTCGACGACGAAGAAGCCGCCGCTCCTGGTGAGCCCGTACAGGTGCCTGCCACGGACCGCGAGCGCGGCCACGCCCGTGGACAGGGGCAGGTCGACGCGCCAGTGCTCCCGCCCGGCCACCGGGTCGAAGGCGACGAGCGTGCCGCGCGGCCCCTTCGTGGTCGGGTTGTCGCCCCCGAGGTAGGCGACGCCGTCCCGGGTGGCGACGGCACGCACCAGCTGGGTCTCGTCGACGGGGTCGACGAACGCGGACTTCTCGCCCGTCTTCGGCGCGTACGTCCACAGGGAGCCGCCGCCCTCGGTGTCGGACTGCACCCCGACCAGCATGAGTTCGTTGACCGCGTCGTAGCAGAGGTCGAGCGGGCGGTTCTGCTCGCTCGGGAACCGCGCGACCTGGTGGGGCTGTTCGTCGTCGGCGGGGTCGTACGCCCAGATGCCCTGTGCGTTGTACTGGCCGGTGTAGAGCACCCCGTCCAGGACCTCGGCGTCCTTCGCCTCGCCGGGTGCCCTGAGATTGGCCGCCTTGCCGGGGCGGCGCAGGTCGTGGCGGGCGACGACGTTGTTGCCGCCGACGTAGACGTACCGCCCTTCGGCGGCGATGCCCATCGCGGTCTGCGGGCTGACGGGGGCGCCCGCGGGGCCGAGTTCGGTGATGACGGACGCGCCGGATGCCGTGTCGATCTCGCCGACGAAGCCGTAGCCGGAGACGACGACCAGCGCGCCGTCGGTGTGGTCGAGGCCCCAGATCTCGCCGAGGTCGGGCCCGTCGTACGCGAGGGGGGTGATCGTTCGGGTCGCCATCGAGTACGAGGAGAGACCGGCGTCACCGGCGAAGTGGACCAGGTCGCCGTCGGACGTCAGGTTCTTGGCCACCGTGCCGTCGGTGGGTGTCACGGAGAAGGACGTGAGATCCGCCAGGTCCATGACAGCCAACTGTGCGCGTCCGGTCGAGGCGGAGGTGCTGACGACGAGGCGGTCGCCGAAGACGGCGAGCTCCCGGATGCTGGGATCCTTCTTCAGCTCCGGCGGCGTGATGTCGGTGAACGTGCCCGCCGCCCTGTCGTACGCGTACAGGGACGCCCTGCTCGCCCCGCCCCCGCCGCCCAGGACGCTCCCGGCACCGAAGAAGACGGTCGTGTCCGTGGCGGCGACGGCCCTGGCCAGGGTGGCCTTCGGGTCGGGCACGCCGAGCCCGGTCACCTTGCCGGTGCCCGGGTCGTACCTCCACAGCGCGGGCGCCTTGCCCGGCACGCCGCCCACCGCGTACACCGTGCCGTCCGGGGCGACGGCGAGCTCGCGGACGTCACGGTCCTCGGTCCTGCCGATGCCCACGGCGGCCTCGTCCGGAGAGCGCAGGTCCCAGCGGAAGAGGTTCGGCCTGCCCTCGTCCGCCTTGGTCAGGACGCCCGCGTACAGGTACCTGCCGGTGGGGTCGGCGGCGAGGGCCTGCACCGAGTGCCCCGTGCCGAGGTCGGTGCGGGACACCACCTTGCGGGTCGGCAGGTGGAAGGCGATGAGCCGGGTCGGGGAGAGGTTGCGCGAGCCGATGTAGACCGTGTCGCCGACCAGGACCGCGCTCATCAGCGCGAACTGCTCGATGGCGGGGCCCAGATCGGTGATGGTGGCACCGCGGGTCCTGGTCGGCGAGGCGTGCGCCTGCCCGGTGAGCAGGGAGGCCGACGCGGCGGCGAGCCCGACGGCGCCACCCGCCAGGAGCAGTTGGCGCCTGCCCACGGGTGGTAGGGGTGGTTGTCGCATGCGGGACTCCTCTGTGTGGGGGGGGTGTGCGGGGATGTGTGGGGATGCGGGGGGATTCAGGCCGATGTCGCGAGGGCGGAGGGCCGCACGGCATGGGCGAAGGGTCTTCCGGAGCAGTAACGCTCGATCTCGTCGATGGCACTGCCGCTGATCCGCTGGAGCTCGCCGCCGAGTGATCCGGCGATGTGCGGGGTGAGCAGGACGTTCGGCAACGTGTAGAGCGGTGAATCGGCGGGCGGCACCTCCGGTTCGGTGACGTCGATGACCGCGTGGATGCGTCCGGTCGCGGCCTCGGAGACGAGGGCGTCGGTGTCGACGAGGGACCCGCGGGCCGTGTTGATGAGCGTGGCGCCGTCCCGCATCAACGACAGCCTGCGCGCGTCGATGAGGTGGTGGGTCTCCGGCAGGGCGGGCGCGTGCAGCGAGACGACGTCCGACGCGCCGATCAGTTCGTCGAGCTCCACGTGCCGGGCGCCCAGTTCGGCGGCCCGCGCCGCGTCGATGTGGGGGTCGGCGACGAGCAGGTCCAGGTCGTAGGGGACCAGCAGTTCGAGCAGTTTGCGGCCGACGAGCGAGGCGCCGACCACGCCCACGGTCCTGCGGTGGTTGCCGAACCCGGGGAAGCGCCGCGCCCAGTCGAGAGGCGCGCGGTGCTCGCGGTAGAGGCCGCCGATGTCGAGGACCCGCTTGTTGGCGAAGAGGATCGCGGCGACCGTGTACTCGGCGACGGGCACGGCGTTGGCCGCCGCGGCCGACGACACCGCGAGCCCCCGGTCCCAACACGCCTGTGTCACGTGGTGCTTGACGCTGCCCGCCGCGTGGACGACCGCCTTCAGGGCGGGTGCGCGTGCCAGCACGTCCGCGTCGATGACGGGGCACCCCCACGAGGTGATCAGGAGTTCCACCTCCGCCAGGGCCGGTTCGTGGGCGAGGTCCTCCGCCACGTGGTCCGGGTCGATGTCGACGTGCGCCGCCAGCCGCCGGATCGCGGCGGCGGGGAACAGCGCGTCGCGGTGGCGCCTGCCCATGGCGAACAGGGCGCGGGGACGGGTGGTCCTGGTCGGGTGCATGCGGGAACTCCTCATGGTGTGGGCCTACTTGATCGCGCCGGCGGTCATGCCGGACTTCCAGAACCGCTGCAACATCAGGAAGACGGCGATCAGCGGGGCGACGGACACCAGGGAGCCGACGACGGCCAGCAGGTAGTCCTCGGGGTGGCCTTGGGACAGCGCGGACGAATACCACACGTACAGACCGAGGTTGACGGGATACAGGTCCTGGTCGGACAGCATCACCAGGGGCAGGAAGAAGCTGTTCCAGATCTGCGTGAACTGGAAGAGGAAGATGGTCACGAAGCCGGGCGCGAGCATCGGCAGGGCGATGCGGCAGAAGGCCCGGAACTCGCTCGCCCCGTCCATCCGCGCCGCTTCCAGGACCTCGTCCGGCACGTAGGCCGCGCTGAAGACCCGCGCCAGGTACACGCCGAACGGGAAGACGAGGCCCGGCACGAACACGCTCCAGAAGGTGTTGACCAGGCCCGCTTCGGCGGCGAGCAGGTACAGGGGGATCGCCATGGCCGTGCCGGGCACCATGACGCCGAGGAGCACGAGGGAGAACAGCCGCTCCTTGCCGGGGAACGTGAGCTTGTCGAAGGCGTAGCCCGCGGCGACGCTGAAGACCGAGGCGAGGAGGGAGCCGACACCCGCGTACGCGACGGTGTTGAGCACCCAGCGCAGGTAGATGCCGTCGTCGGCCGTGAACAGGTGCCGCAGGTTCTCCGCGAGGTGCATCTCGTCGCCCGGGGCGAAGCCGTTCGTGCCGAACAGGTCCTCGCGGCTCTTGGTGGAGGACAGCAGCAGCCAGGTCAGGGGCAGCAGGGTGTAGAGCGTGGCCAGGGCGAGGAGTGCGGTGACCCCGGCCCTGGACAGGAGTGCCGAGGGCGGCTTCCCGGTGCGGCCGCGCCGACGGGGGCGCGTGGCGGGGTCTTTCGTGGATGCCGTCTCGGGAGCGGGGGCGACGGGAGGTGCGGATGAGGTGGTCACGACTTGCTCCCGCGGCGTGAGAATCGGGTGACGGCGAACGACAGCACGGCGGCGAACAGGGCGATCAGCAGCGAAGCGGCTGCCGCGAGGCCGAAGTCGTTGTTCTGGAAGGCGGCGGTCTGGACGTACATGTTCGGGGTGAAGCTGCTGCCGATCGCGCTGGAGGCGTTGTAGATGACCTTCGGCTCGGTGAAGAGCTGGATCGACCCGATGACGGTGAACAGGACGGAGAGCGCCACCGCGGGGCGGATCATCGGGACCTTGATGGAGAGCGCCGTCCTGAGGGCGCCCGCTCCGTCGACCTTCGCGGCGTCGAGGGTCTCGCGGGGCACGGCCTGGAGGGCGGCGTAGAAGATGACCATGTTGTAGCCGGTCCACTCCCACACGGCGATGTTGGCGGCGGAGAAGACGGCGTTGTCCGCCGACAGGAAGTTGATGTCGAGGCCGCCGGACGCGAGCAGGTCGATCACCGGGCTCAGTCCGGGCGTGTAGAGGTACACCCAGATCAGCGCGGCGATGAGGCCCGGCACCGCGTGCGGCAGGAAGAGCGCGAGCTGGAAGAAGGAACGGGCCTTGGCCAGGCCCGTGTCGAGCAGCAGGGCGAGGGCGAGGGCGCCGCCGATCATCAGGGGGATGTAGACGGCGCAGTACGCGGCGATGACGAGGAATCCGTCGCGGAACTCCGGGTCGGACAGGGCGTGTACGTAGTTGTCCCACCCGGCGAAGACGCTCTCTGTGCCGCCGAAGCCCAGGCCGGACGTGCGGGTGGTGAACAGGCTCAGCCATCCCGCGTACGCCAGCGGGGCGAGGGTGACGACCGCGAACAGTCCGAGGAACGGTGACAGGAGCAGCGCGGCGGTGCGGCGCTGTCCACGGGTGGACGGGGATGCCATGACGGCCTTTCGGGGGACGAGGCGGGGGTGAACGGGTGTCCTACGGCGCGGTGACCTTCATGCCGCGCTGCCTCATCTGCTTGACGGTGGCCCGCTCGGCGAGCGAGAGGACACCGGGCAGGGACGTGCCGTCGGCCGCCTTGGGGAGCTCGTCGACGATGGCGGTGTTGGTCGTCCCCATGACCGGGCCCCACGTCCAGCCCTGCGGGATCGCCTCGTAGGACGCCTTCCCGATGGCGTAGACGTCCTGTCCGCCGTAGTACTCCGTCCCGAACGCGGCCTTGGTGACCGGCACGAGCGACGGGTCGGCGGGGAACAGACTGCTGGTGCCCGAGGCCACCCACGCCTTCATGCCCTTGGGGTCCGTGGTGATCCACTTGATGAACTCGGCGGCGGCGCCGCTGTTGTCGGAGCCCTTGGGGATCACGAAGGACGAGCCGCCGTACATCCCGGAGGCGGGCTTGCCGTCCCAGGTGGGCACGGGCGCGACGGCCCACTTGCCCTTCTGGTCGGGGACAGTCGCCTGCTGGGCTCCCGCGCACCAGCTGGCGCAGACGTAGGCGACGGTCTGCTCCTTCTGGACGCTCGTCCAGAACGGGTCGAGCGAACTCAGGGAGCGGACCAGGCCCTTGTGGGCGAGGTCGCCCCAGTAGTCGGCGGTCTTCTTCGAAGGACCGTCGTCGATGTCGACCTTCCAGGAGTCCTTCCCCGTGCCGAACCAGCGGCCGCCCGCCTGCCAGGCGAGGGCGGTCAGCAGTCCGGGGTTGTCGGTGTAGAGGACTCCGCCGCGGGCGTCGGGGTCGGCCTTCTTCACCTGCTCGGTCATCTTGCGGTAGGCGTCCCACGTGGTCGGCACGTCGATCTCGTGCCGGGAGAAGAAGTCCTTCCGGTACATCATCATCAGCGGGGCCGCGTCGCGGGGCACCGCCCAGGTCCTGCCGCCCAGGTCGACGAGTTGCCGTGCCGCGGCGGGGAACCGGTCCTTCACGAGCGGGCCGAGCGTCGCGCTCAGGTCCTCGATCTTTCCCTGGGCCGCGAACTCCGGCAGGTTCGGGTACTCGACGACCGCGACGTCGGGAGCGGTACCGGCCTTCACGGCGTTGGTGAGCTTGGAGTAGTACTCCTGGCCCGACGGCACCGTCTCGAAGGTCACCTCGATGTCCGGGTGGCTCCGGTTGAAGGCGGCGGCCACCTCGTCGGACCCCTTGACGAAGGACCAGAAGGTGACCTTTCCGGTCTTCTTCGCGGCCGGGGACGAGCCCTGGCCGGGGCCTCCGCAGGCGGTGGCGAGCAGGGCCAGGGCCAGGACGGAACCGGCCAGGGCGGTCGTGGTTCTGCGCAGCATGATGTGCACCGATCGTTCGCTGGGGCGTCGAACGAAAGCATTGAGCAGTATTCACGCCTCGTCAATGCTTTACGTTTCACTCGATGCCAAACGAAAGCACATGATGCGGAGGCGTCACCCCTCGCCGGGTGCTTACGCCCCGCCGGAGTGCCCGCCGGGGTGCCCGCCGGAGCCCCCTCCTGGCACTCCGCCGGAAACCCCGCTCGAAGCCCGCACCCGCAGCTCCGGGCGGAGCAGCAACTCGGCCAGCGGCGCGCCCGGTTCGGCGATCCTGCGCCGCAGCAGGTCGACCGCCCAGGCCCCCACGGCCCGCTTGGGCGGCGCCACGGCCGTCAGCGGCACGTCACTCAGCTCGGCGACCTCGTCGTCGTACGTCACGATCGCCAGGTCCTCGGGAACGCGCAGGCCACGCGCCTGGAGGAGGCCGACGAGGGTGACGGCGTCGAGGTCGTTGTGGACCAGGGCGGCCCGGACGTCGCCCGCCTCGACCGCGCCCGCGAACTCCTCGAACCACTCGGTGGACGTGGACCCCTCGATCGGACCGATGCCGTACTCCGGGCCTGCCGCGAGACCGAGGGCCCCGCACGCCGCCTCGTAACCGTCCCTGATCAAAGGCGTGTTGGGGCTCTCCGCCCTGGCGACCAGGGCGATCCGCCGGTGCCCGAGCCCGGCGAGGTGCCGCACGGCGAGGCCGGCGCCGTGGGCGTGGTCGGACGCGACCTGTTCGAGCCGCCCGGACCAGGCGCCCGCCCGCCGGTCCACGAGGACGACCGGCACGTCGAGACCCGCGAGCCACTCGTCGGTCCGCTCGGCGGGTTCGAGCCCCGCGCGCGGCATCAACAGCAGGCCGTCGGTGCCAGCGGCGACGAGCCTGCGCACCTGCTCCTGGTTGTCCGCGAGCGTCTCGCCGGAGACCGCGAGCACGACGCGCACCCCGTGGGCGCGCGCCGCGTCCTGCACTCCCCGGATGATCTCGGGGTAGTAGTAGTCCCCCGGCGGGACGACCAGGCCGAACGCCTGCTCCTGCCGCGCCGCCGACCGGGGCGCGGCGGATCCCGCGGCGTCGGCCGACCGGGCCGCGCCCGGCGACATGGCGCCGCCGTGCACGCGGACGACGAGGCCGCGGCCCGCGAGGTCGCGCACGTCCTGGCGCACGGTGACGGCGGAGACGCCCAGCTCCGCGGCCGCCTCCTTGACCGTGATCGTCCCCTGCCGCTCCACCATGCGCAGGACCGCCTCACGCCGCTCTTCAGTCAGCACCCGCCTACCCCTCTCTTCGCGAGTGAAGTCGTTTGCTTTCACTCGACAAACGAAAGGTACCAACGACGGCGGGGCGCGCGGGGCGCCCCGTAAGGGGCGCGAGGAACGGCGCGCCCAGCCCGCGACGCCCCGCACACAAAACACTCCCCCCGCTCTTCCCCCGCGGGCACATCGTGGTCGCTCGCGCAGTTCCCCGCGCCCCTTACGGGGCCCCGCCCCTACGGAGCCGCGCGGGGGGGGCGGCTACCTTTAGCCCAGCAGCCTCTTCAGCGCGCGGTCGAGCAGCGCGGTGAGCTGGCGCGGGGGGAGGCGGTCCGGCTCGCCGACCGCGTCGAAGGTGAGGCCGTCGACCACGGCGAGCAGCAGCTTCGCGTCGGCGTGCGGGTCGAGCGGCGGTACGCGCCCGGCGCCGAGCCCGGCGGCCTTGGCCTCGCGCAGGGTCGCGGTGATGCCGTCGAGCAACTGGGCCTGGGTCTCCCGCTGGATCGCCGCCAGCGCGGGGTCCAGCGCGGCGCGGGCGGCGAAGGCGACGTAGACCCGGCACTCGGTGCGGCGTTCCTCGTCCAGCGGGAGGAGCTGGCGCAGCACGCGGGACAGGTTCCGCCTCGGGCTGCGCCCGACGGGCAGGCCCGAGATGCGGGTCCGGGTGCGCTCGACGACGTGCCGGAAGGCGAAGGCGAGCATCTCGTCCTTGGTGGCGAAGTGGTGCTGCACGGCTCCGATGGAGACCCCCGCCGCCCCGGCCACCTCACGGACGCTGACCTGTTCCAGGCCCCGAGTGGCGACGATCCGCGTCAGCACCTCGGCGAGCTCGTCGGCCCTTGACATCGCGGCGCCCTTCCCTACCGTACGAACGTATGGAGCAACCATACACTCGTATTGGACCTTCGGGAGTCCGTCGGCGGCCCGGACTTCCCCTTCTCATCGGTACGCTGGCCGTCGCCGCGCTGCTCTGGGGGCAGTGGGCGTTACCGGGCGAGTCCCGGGACGGCGTGCCCTGGCCGGTCTGGGGGTGCCTCGCGCTGGGGCTGAACCTGGCGCTGACACTCCTCAGCCCGCGTGCGAAGCGGGCCCTGGTGCGCGCCCTGCAGAAGTATGTGATCAACCCCCCGATGCGGCTGCTGCTGCACCTCGGGCTGATGCCGCTCGGCCTCGCGCTGCTGGAAACGCGCGGACGGGTCACCGGCAAGCCGCGCCGCACCCCCGTCGGCAACGGCAGGCAGGGCGACGACTTCTGGATCGTCGCCGAGCACGGCGAGCGCGCCGGGTACGTGCGCAACATCCGGCGCGATCCCCTCGTCCGCCTCCGGTTCCGCGTCGGGCTGCGCTTCCACTGGGTCGAGGGCCACGCCGAGGTGCGCCCCGACGACGACCCGTGGGCGCTGCAGCGCACCCTCAGCCGCTGGCACCCGCTGCGCGCCCTGAACGCCGTGACGGTCCAGGTCATGAGCGCGGAACCGGTGGTCGTCCACGTCCGCCTCGCCCCGAGGCACGGCATCAGGAAGACCGGCACCGGAAGCACCGCGTGCCGGAACCGGGCCCCGGCGCGAGAACCGCAGGAAACGCCCTGAGCCGCTAGGGGTTGTCTTCAGTTGTCACGCCCACATCAGGAGTGAGGCGAGGGTGACGGCTGCCTGGTAGGACTCGGCGGTCTTCTCGTAGCGGGTGGCGATGCCGCGCCCTTGCTTGAGGCGGTTGCCGATCTGGTCGGCCCGCTCGGGAATGGTGTGGGCGATGCCCCTGCGCCTGAGCCAGGTCCGGATGGCTTTGGAGCTGTAGCCCTTGTCGCCGAGCACGTGGGCGGGCCGAAGACGGGGCCGTCCCGGCCCGGGGCGGGGCACCCGGATCCTAGGGGCGCGAGGAACTGCGCGCCCAGCCCGCGACATGCCGCAGACGAAGCGAACGCCCCCCTTCGCCCGCAAGCGCGTCGCCCCCCGGGCGCACAGTTCCCCGCACCCCTGACGGGTCTCCCCCGACGGAGCCGCACACGCGGCCGCACCCAGAGGCACGGGGAACCACGCAACCGCACCGGGGCCGACCCGCGACCCAACCCCGCCCCCGCCGCCCCCGGCAACAGCCTTGACACCACTCGCCACTTGACGCCCTACTAGACCTTGCGCACTGCTCGTGACAACGTTGTCCAACTTGCAAGGGGAGGGCTCGGGGATGCCGCACAGGGCACGTAGACCTCGATACAGACACCACCGTTCAGCCGCCGGAGCCGGAGCGGGAGCGTTGGCGCTCGCGCTCGTCGTGACCGCACAAGGCGCCGCCCGAGGCGCCGTCGCCGAGCCGGAGCAGAAGCCCCGCGCCGAGCGGGAGTTCGTCTCGTCCTTCGAGGAGGGCGAGGCCCAGCCGGACTGGCTGAGCACCGTCGAGACGGGGCCGGACGGCAAGAAGAAGGCCGCGGGCGTGAACGGCGAGTTCAGCTCGGGCCTGCCGGGGAGCGTGAACGACCACGTCACCGAGGTCCGCGCGAGCGGCGAGAACACCGGCTCCGGCGAGGTCGCCGCGAATCTCGTCGACGGCGAAGCCACCAGCAAGTGGCTGACGTTCGCGAAGGACGGCTGGGCCGAGTTCGACCTCGACCAGCCCGCGAAGGTCGTGACGTACGCGCTGACCTCCGCCAACGACCACGCCGAGCGCGACCCGAAGGACTGGACCCTGAAGGGTTCCACCGACGGCAAGGACTGGACGGTCCTCGACGAGCGCAAGGGCGAGACCTTCGCCGGTCGGCACAAGACGAAGACGTACGACTTCGCGAACACGAAGGCGTACGCCCACTACCGCCTCGACGTCACCGCGAACAACGGCGCCGACGACGCCCTCCAACTCGCCGACGTCCAGCTCTCGGTGGGCGGCACGCAGGCCCCCGCCCCCGAGGACATGCTGAGCCTGGTGGACCGCGGCCCCAGCGGCTCCCCCACCGCGAAGTCGCGCGCCGGTTTCACCGGGAAGCACGCGCTGCGCTACGCGGGCAGCCACAAGGCGGACGGGCGCGGCTACTCGTACAACAAGGTCTTCGACGTCAACGTGAAGGTGCGTGCCGACACCGAGCTCGGGTATCGCGTCTTTCCCTCCATGGCCGAGGGCGACCTCGACTACGCCGCCACGAACGTCTCCGTGGACCTCGCCTTCACCGACGGCACCTACCTCAGCGACCTCAAGGCCGTCGACCAGCACGGCTTCCCGCTGACCCCGCAGGGCCAGGGCGCGTCCAAGGCGCTCTACGTCAACCAGTGGAACAACATCGAGGCGCGCATCGGCCAGGTCGCGGGCGGCAAGACCGTCGACCGGATCCTGCTCGCGTACGACTCCCCGAAGGGGCCCGCGAAGTTCCGCGGCTGGCTCGACGACGTGTCCCTGAAGGAGAAGGCGCCCGCGAAGCCGAAGGCGCACCCCTCCGACTACGCCGACACGACCCGCGGCACCAACTCCAGCGGCGGCTTCTCGCGCGGCAACACCTTCCCCGCCACGGCGGTCCCGCACGGCTTCAACTTCTGGACCCCGGTGACCAACGCGGGCTCCCTGAGCTGGCTCTACGACTACGCACGCGGCAACAACGACGACAACCTGCCGACGATCCAGGCGTTCAGCGCGAGCCACGAGCCGAGCCCGTGGATGGGCGACCGGCAGACGTTCCAGATGATGCCGTCGGTCGACAAGGACACCCCGAGCGCGTCGCGCACCAAGCGGGCGCTGCCGTTCAAGCACGAGAAGGAGACGGCGCGCCCGCACTACTACGGCGTGACGTTCGAGAACGGTCTGAAGACCGAGATGGCGCCGACCGACCACGCCGCGATGATGAAGTTCACCTTCCCCGGTGACGACACGAGCGTGATCTTCGACAACGTCTCGGAGAAGGGCGGCCTCACCCTCGACAAGGAGAACGGGACCGTCTCCGGCTTCTCCGACGTCAAGTCCGGTCTCTCGACGGGCGCGACGCGCATGTTCGTGTACGGCGTCTTCGACGACGACGTCACGGCGGGCGGCAAGCTGGAGGGCGGCGGTGGCGGCGACGTCACCGGCTACCTGCGCTTCGACGCGGGCAAGGACCGCACGGTCAACCTGCGCATAGCCACGTCCCTGATCAGCCTGGACCAGGCGAAGGACAACCTCGCGCAGGAGATCCCGTCCGGCACCTCCTTCGACCGCGTGAAGAACCGCGCTCAGCGGCAGTGGGACGACATCCTCGGCAAGGTCGAGGTGGAGGGCGCGAGCGAGGGCCAGCGGACGTCCCTCTACTCCTCCCTGTACCGCCTGTACCTCTACCCCAACTCCGGCTTCGAGAAGGTCCGTTCGGAGAAGGGCGGCAAGTCCGCGTACAAGTACGCGTCCCCGTTCTCGCCCCAGACCGGGCCCGACACCCCGACCCACACCGGCGCCAAGATCGTCGAGGGCAAGCCGTACGTCAACAACGGCTTCTGGGACACGTACCGCACGACCTGGCCCGCGTACTCGCTGCTCACCCCGAAGAAGGCGGGCGAGCTGGTCGACGGCTTCGTGCAGCAGTACAAGGACGGCGGCTGGACCTCGCGCTGGTCCTCGCCGGGCTACGCGGACCTGATGACGGGCACGTCGTCGGACGTCGCGTTCGCCGACGCGTACGTCAAGGGCGTGAAGTTCGACGCCGAGGCCGCGTACGACGCGGCGGTCAAGAACGCCACGGTCGTGCCGTCGAGCGCGGGCGTCGGCCGCAAGGGCATGGAGAAGTCGCCGTTCCTCGGCTACACGCCGAGCGAGACCCACGAGGGCCTCTCCTGGGCGCTCGAGGGGTACCTCAACGACTACGGGATCTCCCGCATGGGCGACGCCCTCTTCAAGAAGACGGGCAAGAAGCGCTACCAGGAGGAGTCGGCGTACTTCCGCAACCGCGCCCAGGACTACGTGAACCTCTTCGACGACGAGGCGGCGGGCGCGGGCACGAAGCCCGGCTTCTTCCAGGGCAAGGACGGCAAGGGCGTGTGGCGCGTCCCCTCCGACAAGTTCGACCCGCGCGTGTGGGGTCACGACTACACGGAGACCAACGCCTGGGGCTACGCCTTCACCGCCCCGCAGGACTCCCGGGGCCTGGCCAACCTGTACGGCGGCCGCAAGGGCCTCGGCGACAAGCTCGACACGTACTTCGCGACCCCCGAGACGGGCTCCGCCGAGTTCGCGGGCTCCTACGGAGGCGTCATCCACGAGATGACGGAAGCACGTGACGTCCGGATGGGCATGTACGGCCACTCCAACCAGGTCGCCCACCACGCCACGTACATGTACGACGCGGCAGGCCAGCCGTGGAAGACGCAGGAGAAGGTCCGCGAGGTCCTCTCGCGGCTCTACACCGGCAGCGAGATCGGCCAGGGCTACCACGGCGACGAGGACAACGGCGAGCAGTCGGGCTGGTACCTCTTCTCCTCGCTCGGCTTCTACCCGCTGGTGATGGGCAGCGGCGAATACGCCATCGGCTCGCCGCAGTTCACCAAGATGACCGTACACCTGGACAACGGCCGCGACCTGGTCGTCAAGGCGCCGAAGAACAGCGCCAAGAACGTCTACGTCCAGGGGCTCAAGGTCAACGGCAAGAAGTGGAACTCGACCGCGCTCCCGCACAAGCTGATAGCCAACGGCGGCGTCCTGGAGTTCGACATGGGCCCGAAGCCGTCGGCGTGGGGCTCGGGCAAGAACGCCCAGCCGACGTCGGTCACCCAGGACGACAAGGTGCCCTCGCCGAGGAAGGACGTCCTCAAGGGTGAGGGCGCGCTCTTCGACAACTCCTCGGCCACGGACGCCACTTCGGACTCGGCGATCGAGCTCCCTGTCGACAAGGGGACGAAGGCGGTGCAGTACACGCTGACGTCGTCCACCGACAAGGCGAAGGCGCCGCGCGGCTGGGTGCTCCAGGGCTCCAAGGACGGCGAGAAGTGGAAGGGCCTGGACAAGCGCTCCGGTGAATCCTTCGCCTGGGACAAGCAGACCCGGGCCTTCACCGTGGGCAAGCCGGGGACGTACGCGCACTACCGGCTCGTGCCGGACGGGAAGGGGACGCTCGCGGAGGTGGAGCTCCTGAGCTGATCAGCGTCCCCGGGCGCGGGCCGCGAGGCGGTCGGCGAACTCGACGACCAGGTCGCGCAGTTCGTCCGGCCGCTCGACGGTGAACGGCAGGTCGAGGGAGGCGAGTACCGGAGGGATCCAGTCGAGCCGCTCCGCGCGTACGTCGACCAGCCGCCAGCACGCCGCTTCGGAGCCCGCGCCCGCCCCGGGCGCGGGCTCCGTCACGTTCGCGACGCTCTCCGGCAGCCGCGCCCTGATCTGCTCGACCGTCCCGTGGATCCGCAGCGTCACCTCGTAGCGGTACTCCGCCGTCGCGAACCCGGAGAGCACCCGCCTCGCCGGATCCGGCCCTTCCGGCTCCTCGAACGCACCCGGCAGGGCCCTGGCGTCCGTCACGCGGTCGAGCCGGAAGGTGCGGTCCTCGCCGACTTCAGGGTCCTCGCCCGTGACGTACCAACGGCCCGCGTGTGACACGACGCCGTACGGATGCAGCGTGCGCTCGCTGCGCCGCCCCCCGCGGTCGGTGTATCTGATCGCGACCGGCCGACGGTGCCGCACCGCGTCGGCGACGGCGAGCAGGACCCCGGAGTCGGGAGCGGTGGTCTCGCCCGAGGGCTCCGTGAAGGCGAGCGATTCCATGACCGTGTCGAGCCGGTGCGCGAGGTGCTTGGGCAGCACCCGCCTGATCTTGGCCGCCGCCGTCTCGCCCGCCGTGGCCGTCGCGGTCGCCAGCCCCGCCCGTCGCCCCGCGACGAGGCCGAGCAGCACCGCGAGCGCCTCGTCGTCGCTCAGCATGAGCGGCGGAAGCCGGTAGCCAGGGCCGAGGCGGTAGCCGCCGTAGCGCCCGCGCACCGCCTCGACGGGTACGTCGAGCTCGATCAGCTGCTCCACGTACCGCCGCACGGTGCGTCCGTCGACGCCGAGCCGGTCGGCGAGTTCCGCGATCGTCCGGGTGCCGCCGGACTGCAAGAGTTCGAGGAGGGTCAGCACGCGCCCTGTGGTTCGGGACATGGTGCGCACCCTCCCGCGAATACTGGCAAATACTGGACGGAACCTGTCCACTATAAGTTCTAGCGTGCGAGGCGAAGGGCAACGAACACCGCCCCTCCCCACCCCCTCCGCACCGCCAGGGAGCACACCATGGACTTCGTCTCGATCCGCATCATCACCGGCGACGTCGCACGCCTCGTCGAGTTCTACGAGAAGGCCACCGGCGTCCCCGCGACCTGGGCCACCGAGGACTTCGCCGAACTCAGGACCCCGAGCGCCACCCTGGCCATCGCGAGCACCCGCACCGTCCCGCTGTTCGCGCCCGGCTCCTCGCGCCCCGCCGAGAACCACAGCGTGATCACCGAGTTCCTCGTCGACGACGTGGACCGCGTGTACGAGAACCTGACGGGCGTGGTCCCCAGGTTCGTCAAGGAGCCCACGACCATGCCCTGGGGCAACCGGTCACTGCTCTTCCGCGACCCCGACGGCAACCTCGTGAACTTCTTCACCCCGGTCACTCCCGCGGCCGTCGAGAAGTTCGCGCGCTGACACCCGGCACGTCCGTGCCGAACTCGCACCAGACGATCTTGCCGGGATCCCGTTCCACCACGCCCCACTTGTCGGCAAGGGCCGCCACGAGCAGCAGCCCGCGCCCCGACTCGGCGTCGCCGTCCCCGTCGACGTCCACGCCGAGCAGGGGCCAGCCGTCGCCGCTGTCGTGCAGCTCGACGCGGAGCACGCCGCCTTCACGGTTCAGACAGAGCAGGAATCCGCGTCCGGGCGGCACGCCGTGCAGCAGCGCGTTGGTCGCCAACTCGCTGACGCAGAGAGTGATTTCGTCCGCTCGCTCGCGGATCCCCCAGCCGTTGAGGGCGGCGCGCGCGAAGGCGCGGGCCTGGGGCACGGACTGGCGTTCGCGCCGGTAGAAGCGTTCGCGTGGCTCCCGCCGGGACGGGAGTGGAGTTTTCTGATGCACGCGAGGAGGGTCACACTCCGTGCCCCTCGCGGAGCAGTACGTGAAGTCGTACTGAAGCGTTGTACGAGTTCCCGGCGTGAATGCACGGCTTCAGGTGGGGAGTTGGACGGCATGAGCAGCCCAAAGCGACGGCCACGGAGGAACGCCTCGGCGATGAGGATGGTGGGCGCGCTGCTCGCCGTCCACCGCGAGGCGGCGGGGTACACACAGAAGTCGCTCGCCGAGCGCTTCGTCATCGGCGAGGAACTGATCGCCTCCATCGAGCAGGGGCGGCGGCCGCTGAAGCTGGATCTGGCGGTGCAGCTGGATGAACTCCTCGGCACGAAAAGGACGTTGGAGACGGCTGTCGAGAACATGCCGGAGGTGGATCTGGTTCCGAGGTGGGCGGAGGAGTATCTGGATTGCGAGCGGGAGGCGATTGCGATCTCCGTGTACGAGAGTCTGCTCGTGCCCGGGCAGTTGCAGACCGAGGGTTACGCGCGCGCGGTCTTTCGCAGCCGAATTCCGCTGCACGACGAGGACGAGATCGAGCGGTTCGTGGCGACGCGCATCGAGCGACAGGCGATTCTTCACCGCAAGGTTCCACCGATTACCAGCTTCGTGATCTGGGAGGCAGCACTGCAAGACCGGCTCGGCGGCGATGAGGTCTACGCCGAACAGCTTCGCCACCTGCGCGAGTACGCCGAACTCCCGGGACTGGCCTTGCAGATCCTGCCTCTGGGACGCACGGCACACGCTGGCCTCGAAGGCCCTTTCGTCCTGCTGGAGACCCCTGAGCACCAGCGGCTCGCCTATACCGAGACCCAGCGTGGGAGCAAACTCATTGCTGATCCAGACGAGGTAGCGATCCTCACCCAGAAATATGCGATGCTGCGAACGCAGGCCCTGAACTCCGAAGACACAGTGGGTCTGTTGGACCGACTGCTAGGAGAGCAATGAGCGGCAGCACCGCGCTTGAGTGGTTCAAGTCAAGCTACAGCAGTGGCGAGGGCGGCCAATGCCTCGAAGTGGCCTACGCCTGGCGCAAGTCCAGCCACAGCGGCAGCGAAGGCGGCAACTGCCTCGAAATCGCCGCCCACCCCACCGCCGTACACATCCGCGACTCCAAGAACCCGGAGGGCCCGCACTTCACGGTCGCCCCGGACGCCTGGACCGCCTTCCTGTCCCTCCCCCAGGCCCGCGCCTAGCGCCACGCCGAAGCTCCTGAAGCGGCTCGCCGTCGAGACGTACGACCGACTTGACCTCGTCGAGGCGTGCTTGGAGCGGGAGTTCGACGTCAGTTGGATGACGGAGGCGCGGCAGTGGTTCCGGGGTGATCTGGGGCTGCGGATCGCGGGATACGGCTCGCCCGCCGGGCCGCCGTTCATGACGGGGCGCGAGGGCGACACCGTCACCGGACGGGACGGGCGGGACGTGCACGTGGTCATCGGCACGCCGCTGTACGTGGCGATGGCAGACGTGGACCGCGGCCAGGGCCGGGGAGCCTGAGTGGAGGCGAAAGTGGCCTTCCTATGCGGGCTGCTTGGTGATGTTGACCATCCAGGTAATCCCGAACCGGTCGATAAGCGAACCGGCCTCGTCCCCCCACGACTGCTTCTCCAGGGGCAGCGTCACAGTACCGCCGACGGACAGTCTCTCGAAGTAGCCCCGGAGTCTGGCGTCGTCGCCGCCGAGGAAGACCGCGACGTTGTTGCCTGGGGTGTGGGGCATCTCTTCCCGGACGTCCCACGCCATCAGCGTGTAGCCATCTGGGGTGCGGAGCGTGGCATGCATGATCTCCTCGGGGCGAGGCACTTCCGGGTGGCCGTATGCGGCGTAGGTACCCATGTCCAACTGGCCGCCTAGGACGTCCTGATAGAACTCGATCGCCTGGCGTGCGTTCCCGTTGAAGGCGAGGCACGGGTTGAGTTGAGAACCCATCCAAGGCTCCTTGGCGTAAGTGGTTTCGGACGGCTTGAACGTAGCAACGGGCACCGACAACCGTCCGAGCCTGACGGCACATCGATCAGCTGAGATCGACAGCCTGAATGGCACGACCACTACGCCCGCAGCGACAGGTTCCGGGCCCATACCGACGCCGAACACGCTCCTCTGGATACCGTCCTTCGCCTTGCCGGCCGCGCCTACCTGGTGCGGGCCATCCCTGCGGGCGCGAGGAACAGGGATCGAGACAGCCCCAGAGAACGCGACAGTCGGGACCACCCTCGCGCTCACAGGGGTCCGCGAAGAGAGACAGCCGTGATCGACGCCGACCCTGCTCCCTGTCGGGCCTGGTTGTGGCGGTATTGAAGCACCCCGATTGGTCATCTTTCCCGAGTGACGCGGTCCGCTCGGGCCAGCATCGGCACGGCTCCGGTCGCTGTGATCGCCGCCCAGAGGGCTGCCCAGAGCAGGCCGGAGGGATCGCCCGACCAAGTGTCGCGGAGCCAGGCGACCTGGTAGGTGAGCGGGTCGGCGTGGGCCACGGCGCGCAGGTAGGCCGGTGCGGAGTCCAGGGGGTAGAACAGCGGTGCTGCCAGCACGACGGGCAGGGTGGTGAGGGTCAGCAGGAAGTCGCGTGCGGCGTAGGACTGCACGCGGGCGGCGACGGTTGCTCCGGCGGCGATCCAGCCGGCGTCGACGAGGAGCGCGGTCAGCACCGTGGTCATCAGGTGCGGCCCTGACACGTCGGCGAGGCCGCCCAGGACGGCGGCGAGCACGAGGACCATGGCGAGTTGGGCGAGGAAGACCGTGCCGAGGATCGTGACGATGCTGGACAGGTATCCGGCGGGGCCGCCTCCGTGCAGGGCGTAGAAGGCGAAAACGCCCCATTTGCGGTCGTTGGCGACATCGGAGACGGCAGCGGTGCCGGAGCGGAACGCGAGCATCGCGAACATGCCCGGGACGACGAACGCGAGGTAGGCGCCCAGGCTTTGGCCGGGTCCGGAGGCGAGTGCTCCGCCGATGCCGGCGGCGAGGAAGAGCAGGTAGGCGATCGGCTCGATGATCCGGCCGTAGTAGACCTGTCGCCAGTTCCACAGGGAGAGCCAGTGGAAGCGGACCGCGATCAGGGGGAGGGCGAGACGGCGGGCCTGTGGGCGGGTCTGGAGGGTGCTCATGGGTGCGCGACCTCGGCCGATGGAAGCTCGGAGGTGGTGGAAGGCTGGCGGGTGAGGTGGCGGTAGCCGTCCCACAGGTCGTTGGACTCGCCGACGGGGGCCAGGAAGGCGGCCACGGACTGGTCGGCCAGCAGGCGACCGGCGCTCAGGGCCAGCACGCGCGTGCAGTGGTCGGCGAAGCGCGAGGTGTCGTGGGTGCTGACCAGGACGGTGGAACCGTTCTTGGCGCTGTCGCGGAGGTAGTCGAAGACGTGCGCGACGGCGTCGGGGTCCAGGCCGGTGGTCGGCTCGTCGAGGATCATCAGGCGCGGCCGGCCGGCGATGGCTCGGGCGATCTGGCAGCGGCGCAGTTCCCCGCCGGACAGTGTCTCCGCCTGCCGGTCGAGGAACCGCTCCAGGCCGACGACTTCGCAGATCTCCTGGGCCAGGGACCGCACACCGCGCAGGGTCCCGCGGCGGAACGCCAGTCCCATCTCGACGTTCTGACGGACAGTCAACGACCAGTCGATGATCTCTCGTTGCGGGCACCAGCCGAAGTCGGCTGCGCCCACGGAACGCCTGGCCGTACCCGAGTCGGCCTGCTGAAGGCCGCACACGATCTCGAACAGGGTGGACTTTCCCGCCCCGTTGTGTCCGAGCAGAGCGACGACCTCCCCCTCCCCGATGCGGAACGAAACCTCGGACAGGGCCGGGGCGGAGGCGCCGGCGTAGGTTCTGGAGACCGCGTCCGCGGTCAGCAGGGCAGTCATAGGACGCTTTCGAGGAGGTCGGCGATCTGAAGGGGCGAGGCCGCCTCCGTTACGGGCACGACGGTGGTCGCCTCGGGGAGGTGCTGGGCGATCTCGTGCCGGTGAGCACCGGAGAACCAGGGAGACAGATCTGTCTCCGCGGTATAGGGCGCGGGCGGCGATGCGTGGCGTTCGAGGCGAACGATTCGGTCGACCTTGCCCTGGGGGAGGTTGGGGGCGCCCAGGAATTCAGCGGGAGGTACCAGGAGCACCAGGCCGGTGTCCGGGGACACCGTTTCACGGTGGACGCCGCTGGTGATCTTGTCCAGGTGGTGTCGGCGGCTTCCCCTGCGGAAGCCGAGGGGGCCGTCGTACCGACGGAACAGACCGGTGGTCAGGTCGAGTACGGCGAGGCTGTCGCTCACCAGACGCCCTCCGCGTTGGCACAGCACCAGAGAGGTCGAGGTCTTGCCGACGTAGTTGGCCCCGGTGATGAGCAGTCCCCGGCTGTCGGGCATCACCAAGCAGGTCCCCGGGCCGACCGCGGTGGTCGTCCACAGGTGGGAGTAGCGGAAGGGCGGAAGCGGCGACGGTATCTCGGACCAGCCCGTGAACGTGTGATCGGCCACCCGGGTCCAGGCATAGTCGGTGCGTCGGTCGATCTCGATGCGCTTGGTCAGGTGGTCCTTGCGCAGCAGGCTGGTGAAGAAGCCGCGCTCGGGCCATTCCGGGCAGCTCAGGGTCACCACCACATCGGGTTCGCCTGCCGGGGGCCGCGGCAGTTACTGGTCCCGGAAGTAGAACAGGGCCTCGTCGGCGTCGGCCGGGGCGACCCGTAGCCGGGTGGTCACCCCGTAGAAGTCGAAGTACAGGTTCTGGGTCATGAAGGGGCTCCGGTGAGTTCCGTGATGATGTCCGCGACGGCTCGCCCGATGTCCTGCCTCGAATCCAGTGCGATCTCCCAGCGGGTCTCCGTCAGACGGTCCACGTGGTAGGTGGGGGACGGGCGCAGAGCGACCGTCCAGGCCCAGTCGGTCGCGGCCGGGGAGCGCTTGGCCGGCAGGAGGTTGGCGTGGACGGCCCAGGTGGTCCCGGTCGGCGTGGTGAAACTGGGGGCGTGCGCAAGATGCGCGCGCAGCCAGGGGTGGGTCTTCAGCGTCGATTCCCTGACACCGATGGGCCGGGTGTAGGAGTAGACCGTGCGCTCGTTGTGCAGCAGCGCAGTGTCGTCACAGACGAAGTGCCAGCCCAGCCGGGTCAGCTCGAGCAGGACGGACGACTTGCCGGCCTTGGAGGGGCCGTGCAGCAAGACGGCCCGGGAGGGATCCTGCGGTGAGGCCACCGCGCTCGCGTGCACGGGGCGGACGATGGATTTCAAGGGCGGCAGCAGGAACGGCGGGAGCGGCGTCGCCCGGGTCGGCTCCCCCACGTAGCTCTCGTAGAGCTGCCAAGAGTTACCGGCCGTCCGGATGTGAATGTCCTTGCGAACGTGGGCAGCTCCGCCGATGAAACACCCCTCGGTACTCAGGAGGGCGATCGAAAGGTCCGAAGGCGCTCCGCCGGGCGGCCGCAGGTAGTCCTGGAAGTAGTAGCGGACGTGGTCACGGTCCTCGGAATGCCGGAGATGGACATCGACCGTCACACCCCAGAACTGGAACGGAACTACCTCAGTTTCATCCAGTCCTGTTGGACGTTCGCCCACGGTTCGCTCCCCCCGATGAACAGAGTTGTACCGCTGTGACTGCTGGAAATCAGAGAGTCGAGGTCCCGGATCGTCGTACGGCTGATCTGGGGTGCCATGTCCGGCCGCCAGGAAGAAAGAACCGCCGCAACAGCACGGTCGGGCGGGTAGATATCCTGAAGCCTGTGAGTGAGCGGAGATATTCGGCCGTACAGATCTCCGGACTGCCGGAGCCGTCGAATGTCAAAGCTCCCGAATTGCGCCAGAATCACAGGAAATCGAATATCCGGCTCAATGTCATGCGAATAAAAGACACTCGCGTCGTAGACCTGAACTCCAAAGTCGAACCTGGCCCCGAGGTCCACTAATACCGCATCCAGGAATGAGGCCGAAGGGAGTGGCTTTACCGAGATACCTTCGACTCCGGCCTCCTCCATGAGGATCCAGGCCGACTCAACGAGATACAGGGGATGCCCATACGTCAGAAAGCACACGGGGCTCTTCCCATCACCGTCCCTGACCGCCTGGAGCACCTGAGCTGCCATGTTGCGATAGGCCTGCAGCGGATTGGGCCCATCCGCATAGACAGGTTCCAGATCCACCACCTCTGCCTGATACATGTGCCGCAGATCAGCATCAAAGGCAGTGTGGTGAAGAATGACTCCTGCACTGTGCAAGACCTCGTCCGCCTCCACGGTCCTACGCTCGAGTCCACCGATGCCAAGACCGACCAGATAGAGGTCGGCCTCGGCATCGGGGACGCGAAGGTCTTCACGCCTTACACGCACCCTAAGGATTCCTTGCTATCGGATTTCAGGGACCAAGGAAGCGCTCGCGCAGCCGCCCTGGCAGTGCGCACCACTGGCAGTGACAGTTTCCTCGATCGTCGGAACGTACGTCGGGATCACTACGCCCTTTTCCTCCCGAGAGGTTTCGATCCCAACGTCCGCAACCTTCACCTTGACGGCGACATCAGAGATAACAGGCACTTCTCTCCCACTTTCCCAATCGAAGCGTTTCACGGATCGAGGCGGCGAAACTACTCGCTGCCGTCGCAGATATCCTGCCACGCCCAGGCTCCCTCTAGACCCTAAAAACGAACCTGCAAGGAATTTCCGATGCGGTGATAGGGAGACCTTTTCGCCCCTGCGTTACCCGGCAGTCCCAGCCGGTTTATGATGGGCGTCGGAGGTAGCTCGCCATGCGCACAGAACAGTTGGAATACCTGGCGGCGGTCACCAGGCTGGGGTCGCTGCGCCGCGCAGCTGAGGAACTGCACTTATCGCAGCCAGCGCTGAGCGAGACCCTCCGTAACTTGGAACGGGAACTGGGAGTGGAACTCCTGGAACGCAAGCGTTCCGGAGCGAGGATCAGCCATGAAGGGCGTGAACTCCTGCCGCACATCGCCGGGGTGCTGGACGCGGTCGACCGGCTTCGTCGGGCCGCCGACGAACAGCACCACATCAGCCGCACTCTGCGGCTGGGCACGGTCAACGCCGCCACGGTCACGCTCCTGACACCGGCCATCCGGGAACTCCGCGCTGCCCACCCCTCGACTCAGGTGGAAGTCGTCGCGGACCGGCAGGACGGTATCCAACAACACCTCACTGAGGGCGGATTCGACCTCGGACTGGTCAGTTACCTCCGAGACGACGACCTTCCACCCGGTCTACAGACCACCGAACTGCTGCGCGGGCGCCCGGTGGTCTGCCTCCGCCCGGACAACCCCCTGGCCGCGCTCAAGGCGGTCACCGTCTCCGACCTGCTGGCCCAGCCATTGATCGTGATGCGAGCCGGCTACGTCATGCACCGCTACGTCCACCGGCTCCTCAACGGCCCCACGCCGTCCTTCGCATACGCAGCCGACGGCGCCGAAATGGGCAAACTCATGGTCGCCGAAGGACTCGGAGTCACCGTGCTGCCCGACTACAGCGTGCTCGGTGACCCTCTGGAGCGCAGCGGCACCATCACCTGCCGCCCACTGGCAAACGACACCACCGAGCTCCGCGTGATGATCCAACGGCGCCACACACACTCAGTCCCCACAGCAGCCCGGGACCTGCACGCCATACTCGTCCGCCGAGCCGCGGAACGACGCAACCACCGAGCCTCTGGCAAAGGACGGTGCTGAGTCTCAGAGGTCCTTTCACCCTGACGTTTCATCCCCCGATATGTCTTTGATGCGTTGGTGCCGTCACGCCAGAGCGCCAGCAGAGGGGCGTTTCGTTCGGGACCGTCCTGTGTCATCCCAGGACGCCCCTGCCCATGGCCCTTTGCCCGCTTGCCGAGTCGGACGCCCGGGCCAAGAGTCCCAAGGGGCATGAGATTTCGGTCTTCACTGGCGCGCAGATGAGCGTGAAGCTCCACTGCTCGGGAGCGGGCATCCGACGCATCCCACTGTCCAGCGAACGCCAGAGCGGAACCACCCGATGCGAAGTGGCGCAATGGCGTTGGAGGCGCGCCGGGAGCGGTGCGGTTGCGTGAACTGTGGCAGGGCAGGACACGCGGGCGGTCCGCCTCCGGCACGGTGCGAGGCCGTACGCCGCCTCAAAGTCGAGACCGTGGAGGATTTCGGCATGGGCAAGGTCCCCTGCCCCGACTCCTACCCCGTGGCCCAAGAGGTCGAGGAACTCACCAACGCCCCGTAGCGGTCCGGGGCGTGAACTCCCCCTGCGGCAAAGGACGATTGGCGCTGGCTCTGCCGGGAATCCTTAGTACCCGGAAGTCGGGGGAATCTCATGACGGACCACTCTTCAGCGCGTCCGGCCCTGCCTGGGAGGGCCGGATGCGCCGCGTGACACGTAACTCCGCGGTCACCGCATTCGTGCTCATCACGGTGCCCGCCAACAACTCGGGCAACGTGGTGAACACGCTCATGGACGAGTACTCGGAATTCGTGACGGAGGCCGCCGCGGTCTACGGTGAGGCCGACGTCATCGCGAAGGTCGAGCTGCCGTCCATCGACCAGCTGCACCGGCTGGTCATGGACAAGATCCAGAACATTCCCCATGTGCGGGTGACCAGGACGTTCATCATCGTCCCCCGCCACCATCAGATTCGATGAGCACCCTGGTCTCGGCCTCGCTCGCGGCGGCGGGCGCGGCCATGGTCACGACGCTCGCGTCCATCGCCGTCTTCGTGTACCAGCACCGCGCCACGCGACGCGATGAACACAACCTGCGCGTCTTCGACCGGCACCTGTCGCAGTACGAAAGGGTCTTCGTGGCGGCCCGCTCGACCCTGGATGCCATCCGGGACTACGAGATCGTCAGTCGGCGCGCGGCGGACCAGTCCGATCCCTTTCTGTCGCAGCTGCTTTCCATCGTGTCCCAGTCGGCCAACCAGTACTGCGTCGCCGTGGACTGGAAACACAGCTCGGCGATGGCCTATCTCGACATCGAACTGGAGGAGAAATGCCTCCACGCCCGGGACCTGCTCATCCGCTGGCTGTCCCAACGCCGGGTCACGCACGGAGACATCGCCCATGTCAGGCAGGGGGACGTACGCTCGCCGGTTCCCCTGCGCGACATCCCGAGGCTGCGGCTCGGGGATTATCAGGAGCTGATCATCGAGCGGCGCGCGGTGGTGATGCCTGCCGCCGGTGACCCGCGCCTGATCACGGACATCAACCAGGCGCTCTCCAAGGTCATCAGGGAGCTCAAGCAGGTCATGGCGTACTGAACGCCACGGCGGGCGGGATCGAGCGGGATCAGGCCGTGTGCAGCCTCAGCCCGTACCGCTGGAGGATCTCGTTCACCGGCTGGAACCACGTCTCGCCACCGCTGCTGCAATTGCCCCAGCCGCCCGACGTCACGCCCTGGGCCTGGTCGCCGCTGATGAACGAGCCGCCCGAGTCACCGCCCTCGGCGCAGACGCTGGTCTTGGTGAGCTGGTGCACGATGGTGCCGTCGGAGTAGTTGACCGTCTCGTTCTTGGCGAGGAGGTTGCCGCAGTGCCACTTGGTCGTGGAGCCGGAGCGGCAGATCGACGTGCCGACCGGCATCTCCGAGGAGCCCTTGACCAGGCGGTCGGGGATGGTGCCCCAGCCGAGGACGACGGGGACGGTCCACCAGCCGTTGCCGACGGACACCCACGCGTAGTCGTTGTCGGGGAACGAAGAGCCCTGGAACGTACCGATGGTGGAGTTGTCCCAGCCGCGCACGCCCGCGCCCGCCTTGCCGCAGTGCCCGGCCGTGACGAACCCGCCCTGCACCGAGAAGCCGATGGAGCAGCGGACGTTGCCGGTGTAGTACGGGTCGCCGCCGACGGTCCCCGCGGCGAAGGTGCTCGGTCCCGCGGGGACCGTGCCCACCTGGACGGGGGCGCCGGCGGTGGCGCGTGCCTTGCGCAGGAAGGTGCTGACATCGTTGTCGGCACGGTGGCCTCGGACGACGTCGACGACGAGGCGGTTCGCCTTCGCGTCGACCCGCCAACTCGCCACGTTGTCAGGGGCCTTGAGCTTGTCGACCCGCTTCTTCGCCGCGTCGAGCGTCGCGGCGGAGTGCTTGACGATCTCCACGTCGGCGCCCGCGTCGCGCACCTCCCCCGCGGCCTGCCGCCCGGTCAGCGCGACGGTGAGCTTCCCGCTCTCGGCGTCGAACCAGGAACCGGCGTACGCCGAACCCGCCGCCTTCCGTGCGGCGCGCTCGGTCTTGACGGCCTGCCGCTCGTCGGCGAGCCGCTCGCGCGCGGCGGCGGGGCTCAGGCCGAGGTCGCGCTCCATGGCGTCGAGGAGGCCGGGCGAGGCGAGGGCCTTCGAGGTGGCGCCGGAGTCGGAGCGGGGTTCCGCGGCGGCGGAGGGGGCGAGGCCGGTGGCCACGAAGGTGGCCGCCACGAGGGCGGCGGACAGGCCGAGGCTTGCCGTGGTCTTGCGTCTCGCAGTGATCTTGCGTCTCACAGGGGGGACCTCTCGTCGTTCCAACGGTGGGGTGGTGGAGCGGAGTTGAGTGTCTGAGAGCGCTCTCTCCCGATGGTGCGGGAGAGCGTGAGGAGACTGTGAGAGCAAGTCCGGACGCTCGGCGGCACATCTCGGCCGTTCCTGTGGGGCCAGGGGAACGGGTGCGGGTGCAGGTGCGGGTGCAGGTGTGGGTGCGGGCGGGGGGAATCGGCAGCGCACCGAGGGGGTGACCTTCACCCCCGACCCTCGTACTGGGCCGCCAACTCCCCCTTTCTGTTCAGGCCAGTTCGGGCGGCACGGCAGGACCATCACGGCCAGACGGCGAAGCCTGGCCGCGTGACCTTCCGGCGTTTGTAGCGTGGATGGATGAGGAGCGACGGATATCGGGACGTGGCCGAGGCCGCGTGGTCGTGGGTCCTTGACCACGTGCGCGAGGACGAGGGCCCGTGGCTCGTGGAGACGGTGGTGGAGGGCGCTCCGGAAGCCCCGTCACCGGCACAGGACCGCGACTCGCTGTACGCGGGAATCGCCGGCCTGGCCCCGGTGCTGGCCGAGATCGCGCAGTACCGGCAACTGAGCGCGACGGAAGCGGCACTGGCGACCGGCATCGTGACCAGGTTGTCGGCACAGGCCGGGCGGCGGACGGAGCCCTCGCTGTACGAGGGCCTCGCGGGCGACGCGACGGCGCTCAGACTGCTCGCCCCGGGCGAGGAAGCCGTGGCGCTGCGGCGGCTGGCCGTCCTGGCCACCGGCGACGGATGGAAGACCACGCTCGATTTCGAGCCGGGCTCCGACGCGCCCCTGACCGACGTCATCATGGGGACCGCGGGCGTGGTGATGACGGCGGTCTGGGCGAAGAGCGAGTTCACCGAGGTGATCGCGACGACGGGAGGCGAGGCCCTGCTGCGGGCGGCGGACCGTACGGAAGCGGGCCTCGACTGGGGCATGACGCCGGGGAGACCGTCGAGGGCGCCGAACTACTCGCACGGAACGTCCGGGGTCGCGGCCGCGCTGGCGGTCGCGGGCGTCGCCCTGGATCGCGAGGACTTCGTCGAGGCCGCGGTGGACGGTGCCCGGCACGTCCTCTCGGTGGGGTCGTTGAAGGACGCGGGCTTCGTCGTCCCGCACACGATCCCGCCGTCGCGCCGGGAGGTGGAACCGGTGACGTACACGTGGTGCCACGGCCCGGCGGGCACCTCGCACCTGTTCACCGCGCTGGCGCACGCAGGGGTCACCGAGGTGGCGGGCCACCACGTCGACGAACTGCGGCAGCGCTGTCTGACCTCGATCCTCACCTCGGGTCTGCCGGAACGCCTCCGTCCAGGCTTCTGGGACAACGACGGCCGCTGCTGCGGAACGGCAGGCGTGGGAGACGTCCTGCTGGACGCCGCCCAGGACTGCCGGGCGGCGGAGAGGAGGCAGACCCTGCTGCGGGCCGCGCACCGCATGGGCGATGCGCTGGTCGACCGGGTCGTCAGGGACGGCGCGGGCGCCCGTTGGCGCTTTGTGGAACACCGCGAGGACCCGCCGCTGCTGCCGCCCCGGACGACGTGGATGCAGGGCGCGGCAGGTATCGCGGCCTACCTGCTGCGCCTCGCCCGGTACGGCGAGACCGGCCCCGACGCCCCGGTCGTGGACCGCCCGGACCAGTGGTGGGCGGTACCGGCACACCTGCGCAGTACCCGGACGGATTCATGAGTGAGTGACCTCCGCACACCTGACGGGCAGAACCCCCATCCCGGCCTCACCTACGGCGAGCGGACGACCGCGACCGATCCCACCGCTCACGGCCACTCGGCCAGCTGCCTGTTGCTGACCCATGCCCCTAGCGGGCGCGGACCAGCGGCAGGAAGATCGTGTCGACGATCTCCTCGATCACCTCGGGCGGGACCGGACGCTGCGTCATCATCGCCTCGCTCCGCAGCAGATCGAAGGGGAGCGAGGCGATCCGCGGCGTCAGCCGGGCCGGGTCGATCTCGCCGCGCGCGATGGCGCGGTCCATGATCTCGTCGCGTCCCGAGCGGCGTCCGGCGAGGATTTGCTCGCGCAGATCGGCGTAGCTGGAGTCGGCCTCGGCGAAGTACCCGGCGAGCAGCAGGCTGAGCTGGGCGAGGAACGGGCCGCGCTTCTCGCCCAGTTCGGTGAGGGTGGCGAGCAGGTCGCCGCGGAGCGAGCCGGTGTCGGCCGGGGGGATCTGCTGGATGACGTTGCGGCGCACGACGGCCGCCTCGACCAGCTTCTGCTTGTCGGCCCAGCGCCGGTAGAGCACCGGCTTGCTGGTGCCGGCCCGCTTGGCGACGGAGTCGACGGTCAGGTTCGCGTACCCCCGCTCGGTCAACTCCTCCCAGGCCGCTTCGAGGATGGCCGTCTCCAGCGCTTCGCCACGGCGTCGCTCCACAACACTCCTCAGGGCTTAAGAACCTTTGACGTTTCTTATCCGCACACCCTACTCTTCCGAATAAGAAACCAAGACGTTTCCTAAGGGGGTGCGTATGAACACCGAACCGCACAAGCGGTGGAGCGGGCGGCTCGTCGGCCTGGTGGCCGTCCTGGCCCTGGTGAACTTCGTGGTCGACTCGGCCATCACCGCGCCGCTGGTCGTCCTGCCGGAGATGCTCGACCACTTCGGCACCGACCAGGCGGCCTGGCTCAACGCGACCGCGATGCTGGCCGGAGTGCTGTGGGCGCCGCTGCTCGGCAGGAGCGCCGACATCCACGGCAAACGCAAGGTGCTCGTCGTGACGCTGCTGGTCAGCTGCGCGGGCGCGCTCTTATGCGCCGTGGCGCCCACCATCTGGGTGTTCGTGGCGGGGCGCATGCTGCAAGGGGCCTCGCTGGCCGCCGTGTTCCTCTCCGTCGCGATCGTGCGAGGCGTCTGCGCGCCCCGCATCGCGATGATCATCGTGGGCATCGTGACGTCGGGATCCGCCGTGCTCAACATCGCGTCCCGGTTCCTCATCGAGCGACTGGCCACGGAGTTCGGCTTCCAGATCCTCTTCCTCGTATCGGCCGCCGTGGCGATCGCGATGGCGATCTGCGTGCACCACGCCCTGCCCGAATCGCTGGTCAGGACGCCGGGCAGGATCGACGTCGGCGGTGCGCTGCTCCTCGGCGGAGGGCTCGCCGGGGTGCTCGGCTACGTCAGCCTGGGCGCGGAGCTCGGCTGGGCGTCCTTCGGGCCGCTGGCTCTCCTCGCGGGCGGCCTCGCGGCGCTGGCCAGGTGGTTCCTGGTGTCGAGCCGGAAGCCCGACCCGCTGATCGACGTCAGGAACCTCGGCGGTCCACTGGTGCTCACGCTCCTCGTCGTCTTCCTCGCCGCCGGTTCGTACCAGAGCATGCTGCAACTCGTCCCGCTCATCGGTGACGTCTCCGGGGACCAGAACCTCGGGTACGGGCTCGCCGACCAGGGCTCCGTGGCACTGCTGCTCGCGGCGCCGGGGGTCGGGGTCACGCTCGGGGGTCCCGCGGCCGGGTGGATCGCGGCCCGCGTGGGCCCCGCGTCGACGCTGGCCGGGGCGATCGCGCTCGGCACGGTGGTGACCTTCGGGATGTTCCTCGGGGCCTCCCGGCTGCCCGCCGCGCTCTGCTGCGGATTCCTCCTCGGCGTGACGGTGGGCGCGCTCGGGACGTCCGGCTTCAACATGGCGGGGAGCCTGGCGCCCGCCGAACGGCAGGGCATCGTCTCCAGCCTGGTCATGGTCATGGTCTCGATCGGCTCCGTGGTCCTGAACTTCGTGGGCGCGGCCGTGCTCGAGTCGACCACCGTGGTCGTCGACGGCGAGACGACGAACTCGGCCACGGGCGTCTTCAGTTACATCGGCATCGCCTCCGGCGCGTTCGTGATCGCCGCGGTGCTCGCGGCCGTGCTCGTACGCCGCACGCGCCTCAGCGGCGCCTCTTCACCTTCCGGTTCTTCACCTTCCGGGTCTTCATCTTCCGGCCACGACCGCACGTCGTCGTCGGCCGATCTCGAACGGGCTTAGCAGACAGAGGAGTTGACGTATGGACACGAAAAGGACAGCGAAGGGCACGGTCCTGGTCTCCGGCGCGAGCATCGCGGGTCCCGCCGTGGCGTACTGGCTGCGGCGGTACGGATTCGCGGTGACGGTGGTCGAGAAGTCGGCCGCGCTGCGGGGCGGCGGGTACCCGATCGACGTGCGGGGCACCGCGGTGGAGGTGGTGCGCCGCATGGGCATCCTGCCGCGGCTCCGCGAAGCACACATCGACTCACGGCGGTTGACCTTCCTCGACGCCGACGGCGGTACGGCCGCGGTGGTCCATCCCCAGGTGGCGGCCGGCGGGGTCGAGGGACATGACGTGGAAGTGCCGCGCGGGGAGCTGGCGGAGGCGTTGTACGGGGTCGTACGGGACGAGGCGGAGTTCCTCTTCGACGACTCCATCGAGACGCTCACGGAACACGAGCACGGTGTCGACGTCGTCTTCCGCGGCGGCGCCCGGCGCACGTTCGATCTGGTCCTGGGCGCGGACGGGCTGCACTCGCACACCAGGAAGCTGGTGTTCGGCCCCGAGCGGCGGTTCCACCGCTATCTGGGGTACTGCTTCGCCATCTTCACCATGCCCAACACCCTCGGGCTCTCGCACGAGGTACGCATCTGGAACACGCCGGGGAGGGCGGCGGCACTCTACGCGGTGCGTGACAGCACGGAGTTGTACGCGTTCCTCAACTTCGCCCGGCCCGAACCGCCTTACGAGATCCTCCGCGACGTCGACGCCCAACGCGACCTGGTCGCCGCCACGTTCGCCGACGACGGGTGGGAGATCCCGGCGATGGTCGCCGCCTTGCGCGAGGAGGCCGACCCGTTCTTCGACACCGTGAGCCAAGTGCGCCTGCCGCACTGGTCGAAGGGCCGGGTCGCGCTCCTCGGCGACGCGGCCCACGCCCCGTCGTTCCTGACCGGGCAGGGCTCCAGCCTCGCCCTCGTCGGCGCCTACATGCTCGCCCGCTCACTGGCCGCGCACCGCGACCACGCCACGGCCTTCGCCGCCTACGAACGCGACACCCGCGGGTTCGTCGAACTCAACCAGTCCCAGGTCGGCAAGGGGGACGCGGCGCTCTTCCCCACCACGGCGGAGGCGCTCGAACGGCGCAACACCAGACTCCGCGCCCTCACCACGGCCCCACCGCGCACCGGCCGCCCCGCGCACACGGCGCTCACGCTGCCCGAACCTGAGCCCGGCCCCGGCAGGTCAGCGGCGGATGCCCGGGTCGCGGTGACGTGACTACACCGCGAAGCCGTTGACCCGCTCCGGCGTGACCCGGACGACCAGCCGGACCTCCGTCGCCTTCTCGTTCGGCGGGTCCTCGCCGAGATAGCGCTGCGAGAGACGCTTCGGCAGCGCCTTGTCCGGGTCGGGCAACAGCTCGGCGGTGCCCCGGATCTCGGCGGAGCGGTACGGGTTGGCCAGATCGAAGACGGCGATGCTGACGCGGGGGTCGCGCTCGATGTTCCGGGTCTTCTTGCGGCCCGCGGTCACGGAGATGAGCAGGGTGTCGCCCTCGCGCACGAACCAGACCACCGAGGACTGCGGGCCGCCATCGGGGTTGACCGTGGCGAGGGTGGCGAAGTTCTTGCCGTCGAGGAGCTCGGCGGTGGCGGGATCGAAGCCGTCGAAGAGTGTCATGTCGCGTGACAACAACGCGCCCGCGCGACATCTTCCCCGTGCGAAACGTCCTAGCCGACCGACAGGCTCGTGAAGTGGAGCGTGACGGTCTGGGCGTTGCCGGTCTGGGGGTTGTCGACCTTGACGACCCTGGGCTCTTGCAGGGTGTACTGCTTCTTCACGGCGCCCGTGTGGTCCAGCACGCTGAGGGACGCCGTCTGGGGCTGGGTGCCGCCGTTGACCAAGTCGGTGAACTGCTGGGACTGTTCGGCGCCGCGGACCACGGTCACCGTGCCCGAGCTCTGCTGGCCGGGGATGAGCTTGTTGGAGGGGAACTCCTGCTCCGTGGGCTGGTCCACGTTCAGCGCGGCGACTTCGGCGAGGGACTCGGTGCCGCCGTCGACGCTGAACTGGAACGTGCTGTTGCTGAGGGCGTCGCCCTGCATGAAGTTGGTCTCCCCGCCTTCGGCTCGGGAGGACAGGTTCGAGTTGCCCTTGTCGTTCTTCTCGCTCTTCTCGCTCTTCTCGCTCTTCTCGCTCTTCTGGGACGAGCTGGCGCTCGACGCGTCGGTGTCCGAGGACTCGGAACCGCACGCGGTCAACAGGCCGAGGGACAGCAGGGCGGCGGTGGCCACCCCTGCCATGCGGCGGCGCGCACCGAAAGGGGAACGGGACATGGAGAGACTCCTTGAGCTGGGTGTCGGACGACTTGAGTCTGCGAGCCCGCCGGTCCCAGCCGCCACAAAAGGCGGGCAGAGCGGGAAGCTGGGACGCGCAACTCCCCTCCGACCAGGGGGAACGAAGCACGGATGGAACGCTGGAACGGGACGCCGCGCCCGGTGACCGACGAGGTGGTCGGCCGCAACTCGCCGCTCGGGAGCGTCGACCCTTGCGCCCGGAGCGGCCCGTGTAGTCGTCTGGGCCGCATGGGAAAGAGGAGCATTGCCGCAGCGACCGCCGCGCTTGTCGCGGGGTCCCTTCTGCTGGGCGTACCGCATGCCGGTGCGCAATCCGATACGCGATCCGGTGCGCGCGGCGCCGGGTCCTCCCCCGGCGCCGGGGTCGATCTGGACACCGTGACGATCCCTGAATTGCAGGCACGCATGGCGAAGGGTTCGCTGACCTCATCGGCGCTGACCCGGGCCTATCTGCGACGGATCGAGAAGGTCGACCCCAAGATCCACGCGGTCCTGCGCACCAGCCCGACGGCCTTGCGCGAGGCCGCCGCCAGCGATGCCAGGCACCGGAGCGGCAAGCCCCTGGGCCCCCTCGACGGCATCCCCGTCCTGCTCAAGGACAACGTGGACACCCGTGACATGCCGACGACGGCCGGATCGCTCGCGCTCGCCGGGAGCCCGCCCCGCACCGATGCCGCCCTGGTGACCCGGCTGCGTGCGGCGGGAGCGGTGATCCTCGGCAAGACCAACCTGTCCGAATGGGCCAACTTCCGTGGCGCCAAGCCGACTTCGGGATGGTCGGCAGTGGGCGGACAGACCAACAACCCGTACGTCCTCGACCGCAATCCCTGCGGCTCCTCCGCCGGGTCGGGCGCCGCCCTCGCCGCGTCCCTCTCGCAGGTGGCGATCGGCACCGAGACCGACGGCTCCATCGTGTGCCCCGCGGGGATGAACGGCGTCGTCGGCCACAAGCCGAGCCTCGGTCTCGTCAGCCAGTCGGGCGTGGTGCCGATCTCCGCCGAGCAGGACACGGCGGGGCCCATGGCACGCAACGTGACCGACACCGCGCTGACGTTCTCGGTGCTGAGCGGCGCCGAGCCCCAGAAGGCGGCGGACGACCGGGGCGCCGGCCTGCGCGGCAAGCGGATCGGCCTGTGGCGGCTGCCCTCGCTCGGAGCCGACGTGGACGCGGTGATGACCCGTACGGCGCAGAAGCTGCGCAAGGCCGGTGCCACGGTCGTCGAGGTGACGCCCCCGTACCAGGCGCGGCTCGCCGAACTCGAATTCCCCGCGCTGCTCAGCGAGTTCCACCGGGACATCGACACCTACCTCGGCACGCGCCGAGGACCCAAGGACCTCGCGGGGCTCATCGAGTTCAACCGCACCCACCCCGAGGAGCAGAGCTGCTTCGCCGGGCAGGAGCTGTTCGAGCAGGCCCTCGCGGCGCCGCCCACCACCGACCCCGAATACCGCGCGATGCGCGCCGAGTTGAAGGACCTCTCGCGACGCTCCATCGACGAGACCATGGCCGCCCACGACCTGGACGCCATCGCCTCGCCCACGAACCCGCCCGCCTGGACCACCGACTGCGCGCGCGGCGACAACGACGTCATCCCCTCCTCCACCCCGGCGGCCGTCGCCGGATACCCGTCCCTCTCGGTGCCCGCCGGGTCCGTGAAGGAACTGCCCGTCGGTCTGCTCCTGATGGCCGGTGACCGCCAGGACACCGAGCTGCTCTCGCTCGGAGCGGCGGTGGAGCACCGCCTCAAGGCGTGGCGTGCGCCGCGCTACCTGCCGACGCTGGACTCCCCCGGCCAGTAACTCGAACAATCCGGATGCGCAGGGACTGCCGGGCGACTACTGTCCCCGGCATGTCCGTGACCAAGTAACTCCAGGTGCCCCGCCCGTCCCACGGGCCGATGGCACGGAAGCGTCCGTCTTCCTCAGCCCCGCCGCCTCGCCGTGGCCAGGGGCCGACCTGGAGTGCCCACGTCATGAACCAGCTCCCCGTACAGGCTTCTCCGCGCCGCATGCCCGCGCTCGCGCTTCTCTCCCTCCTCCAGTTCCTCATCGCCGTCGACGTCACCGTCGTGAACGTCGCCCTGCCCTCCATCGGGGCCCACTTCGCGACCGGGACAGGATCCGTGTCCTGGGTCGTCACCGGCTACACCCTCGTCGGCGGCGGCCTGCTTCTGCTCGGCGGTCGCCTGACCGATCTGCTCGGCAGGCGGCGGATGTTCCTGCTCGGCGCGGTGCTCTTCGCCCTCGCCTCGCTGGCCGCGGGACTCGCGCCGAACCTTCCGACGCTGATCGCCGCGCGCTTCGCGCAGGGCGCGGGCGAGGCCCTCGCGTCACCCGCAGCCATGTCACTGATCGCGCTCCTCTTCCCCGCCCCCGCCGAGCGTGCCAAGGCGCTCGGCATCTGGGGCGCGATCTCCGCGAGCGGCCTCATCGTCGGCGTCCTGCTGTCCGGCGCGCTCGTCCAACTCCTCGACTAGCGCTGGATCTTCGGCATCAACGTGCCGATCGTCACGGCCGTCGTGGCGCTCACCCCGGCGTTCGTACGCCCTGACGGTCCGCGCGGCGCGGACGGGGCTGCCCGGCTCGACCTGCTGGGGGCCGTGCTCCTGACGGGCGGCCCGGTCGCCCTGGTGTACGGCGTGCTGAGCGGCTCGGCACCGGCGGTGGTCTTCGGCCTCGCGCTGCTCGCCGCGTTCGTCCTCGTCGAGGCCCGGTCGAAGAGCCCGCTCGTCCCGCTCTCCTTCTTCACGCACCGCACCCGCGCGGTCGCGAACGCGGCGACGGTGCCGCTCAGCGTGGGGCTCTCCACCACGTTCTTCCTCGCCACGCTCTACCTCCAGGACGTCATCGGACTCACCCCGCTCCAGGCGGGGTTGGCCTACCTGCCGTTCTGCGCCGCGCTGCTCGTCGCGGTCTCCCAGGTCTCCCGTCTGATCCGCGCGCTCGGCACCACGCGGACCTCGGTCGCCGGCCTGCTCCTGACGGCGGCGGGACTCGCCTGGCTGGCCCGCCTCCCCGACGCGGGCACCGCGTCCGGCGTCCAGCGCTCCGTGGACCAGCTCGGCGGCTCGCTCGGCCTCGCGGTCCTCGTGGGCGCGACGGTGGGCGGCGCGGGGGCCCAAGTGGCCGATTTCCGGGCGGCGTTCGCCTGGGCGGCGGTGGCCGTCCTGGTCACGGCGGCGGCCGTGGCGCTCGCCCCGCGACAGAGGTAGTCCACAGAATCAGCTCGACAACGCGAGGTCGTCGTGTCTAAGATCCACGGCGACATCGCGTGCCGGTCACCGACCGGGTGAGGCATGGAGGTGTCGGGAGATGCCTTATGGAGGCATTCCTTGTCAGTCGAGTTGAACCACACGATCGTCCACGCCCGGGACAACCGGGAGTCCGCCGCGTTCTTCGCGGACCTGCTCGGACTCGAAATCACCGGTGAATGGGGCCCGTTCGTCGCGGTGGCCCTGAGCAACGGAGTCACTCTGGACTTCGCCACCGTTCCCGCGGAGCACATCACCCCGCAGCACTACGCCTTCCTGGTCTCCGAAGCGGAGTTCGACGCGGCGTACGCGAAGATCAGCGAGCGCGGCATCACGCACTGGGCGGACCCGCACCAGAAGCAGCCGAACGAGATCAACCGCAACGACGGCGGGAAGGGCATCTACTTCCTGGACCCGTCGGAGCACGCGATGGAACTGATCACGATCCCGTACGGCGGCTGGCCGGCGTAGAGGGCCGGGGCCCCGTCAGGGGCGCGGGGAACTGCGCGCCGAGCCCCCGCTGAGCCGCACGGGAAAAGACGAGGGCTCGCATCCCCAATCCGGGGATGCGAGCCCTCAACTACCAACTGCGGCAAGCCTACTTACGGATCAGGCTGCGCAGCACGTACTGCATGATGCCGCCGTTGCGGTAGTAGTCCGCCTCACCGGGAGTGTCGATGCGCACGACCGCGTCGAACTCCACACCGGTGTCGGTGGTGACCTTGACCGTCCGAGGCGTGGAGCCGTTGTTCAGCTCGGTGACGCCCTCGAAGGAGAAGGTCTCCTCGCCGGTCAGACCCAGCGTCTCGGCGGACTGGCCCTCCGGGTACTGGAGCGGCAGGACGCCCATGCCGATGAGGTTCGAGCGGTGGATGCGCTCGTACGACTCGGCGATGACGGCCTTGACGCCGAGGAGCGCGGTGCCCTTGGCGGCCCAGTCGCGGGACGAGCCCGAGCCGTACTCCTTGCCCGAGAGGACGACCAGCGGGATGCCCTGGTCGATGTAGTTGCGCGAGGCGTCGTAGATGAACGAGACCGGCGCGTCGGCCTGCGTGAAGTCACGCGTGAAGCCGCCCTCGGTGCCCGGCGCGATCTGGTTGCGCAGGCGGATGTTGGCGAACGTGCCGCGGATCATGACCTCGTGGTTACCTCGGCGCGAGCCGTAGGAGTTGAAGTCACGACGCTCGACGCCGTGCTCCGTGAGGTACTTGCCCGCCGGGGTGTCGGCCTTGATCGCGCCGGCCGGGGAGATGTGGTCGGTGGTGACCGAGTCGCCCAGCTTGGCCAGGACGCGGGCGCCCGAGATGTCCTCGACGGGGGACGGCTCGTGCGCCATGCCCTCGAAGTAGGGGGGCTTGCGCACGTAGGTCGACTCGGTGTCCCACTCGAAGGTGTTGCCGGTCGGGATCGAGAGCGCCTGCCACTGGGCGTCGCCCGCGAAGACGTCGGAGTAGGACTTGTTGAACATGTCCTCGCCGATGGAGTTGGCGACGACGTCGTTGACCTCGGCCTCGGAGGGCCAGATGTCCTTGAGGAAGACCGGGTTGCCGTCCTGGTCGGTGCCGAGCGCCTCGGTCGTGATGTCGACCTTCATCGAGCCCGCGATGGCGTACGCGACGACCAGCGGCGGGGACGCCAGGTAGTTCATCTTGACGTCGGGGTTGATGCGGCCCTCGAAGTTCCGGTTTCCGGAGAGGACGGACGTCACGGCCAGGTCGTGGTCGTTGACGGCCTTCGAGACCTCCTCGGGCAGCGGGCCCGAGTTGCCGATGCAGGTGGTGCAGCCGTAGCCGACGAGGTTGAAGCCGACCTTGTCGAGGTACGGGGTCAGGCCCGCCTTGTCGAAGTAGTCGGTGACGACCTTGGAGCCGGGCGCGAGGGTGGTCTTGACCCACGGCTTGCGGGTCAGGCCCTTCTCGACGGCCTTCTTCGCGACGAGCGCGGCGGCGACCATCACGTACGGGTTCGACGTGTTGGTGCAGGAGGTGATGGCCGCGACCGTCACCGCGCCGTGGTCGATCTCGTAGGTCGAGCCGTCGGGGGCCGTGACCGTGGTCGGGTTCGACGGGACGCCGTTGGTGGTGGCGGGGGCGTCGGAGGCCGGGAAGGACTCCTCGCCCGCCTCGTCCGCGGTGTCGACGTAGTTGCGCACGTCGAGGGCGAACTGCTGCGCGGCGTTGGCGAGGACGATGCGGTCCTGCGGGCGCTTCGGGCCTGCGATGGAGGGAACGACCGTCGACAGGTCGAGCTCCAGCTTCTCCGAGAAGTCCGGCTCGGCGGCCGGGTCCAGCCAGAGGCCCTGCTCCTTGGCGTACGCCTCGACGAGCGCGACCTGCTGCTCGTCACGGCCGGTCAGGCGCAGGTACTTCAGCGTCTCGTCGTCGATCGGGAAGATCGCGGCGGTCGAGCCGAACTCGGGCGACATGTTGCCGATGGTGGCGCGGTTCGCGAGGGAGGTGGCGGCGACGCCCTCACCGTAGAACTCGACGAACTTGCCGACGACGCCGTGCTTGCGCAGCATCTCGGTGATCGTGAGCACGAGGTCCGTGGCGGTGGTGCCCGGCTTGAGCTCACCGGTCAGCTTGAAGCCGACGACGCGCGGGATGAGCATCGAGACCGGCTGGCCCAGCATCGCGGCCTCGGCCTCGATGCCGCCGACGCCCCAGCCGAGCACGCCGAGGCCGTTGACCATCGTGGTGTGCGAGTCGGTGCCGACGAGCGTGTCGGGGTAGGCCTGGCCGTTGCGGACCATGACCGTGCGCGCCAGGTGCTCGATGTTGACCTGGTGGACGATGCCGGTGCCCGGGGGGACGACCTTGAACTCGTCGAAGGCGGTCTGGCCCCAGCGCAGGAACTGGTAGCGCTCCTTGTTGCGGCCGTACTCCAGCTCGACGTTCTGGCCGAAGGCGTCCTTGGTGCCGAACTTGTCGGCGATGACGGAGTGGTCGATGACCAGCTCGGCCGGGGCCAGCGGGTTGATCTTCGCCGGGTCGCCGCCGAGCTCCTTCACGGCCTCGCGCATGGTGGCGAGGTCGACGACGCAGGGCACGCCGGTGAAGTCCTGCATGATCACGCGGGCCGGCGTGAACTGGATCTCCTGCGAGGGCTGGGCCTGCGAGTCCCAGGAGCCGAGGGCACGGATGTGGTCGGCGGTGATGTTCGCGCCGTCCTCGGTACGGAGCAGGTTCTCCAGCAGGACCTTCAGGCTGTAGGGAAGGCGTGCGGAGCCCTCGACCTTGTCCAGCTTGAAGATCTCGTACGACTCGTCGCCCACGCGCAGCGTGCTGCGGGCGTCGAAGCTGTTCGCCGACACGACAGTCTCCTTCATATATGTGCGCGTTTCCGTCACATCCTGCCGCCACGACTCCTCGTCGATCCGCTAAGGTAAGGCTTAGTTAGGTAACCCTTACCGAGTGGCGGCTTCTGGTGCGCCTCGGCAGATATCTCGATGTCGAGATAACTCTAGTACATGACCCGCCGCGGCGACGAGGTGCGCCCTCTCACACTCCCGCATGCCCACCTTCGGGCCTGTCAGGCACCCCGCCGAGCACGGCCAGATCGAGCGCCCGCAGCCGCGCCGGATCGGCGACGACCTCGTACGCCGCGACGCGGTCGCCCTCGACCCTGATGACGAGCGCGAGCAGCAGCCTGCCGTGCGGGGCCACGACCAGGCCCACCGCGCCGTCGACGAGCGCGGGCTCCGCGAAGCGGGCGTTGCGCCGGAGCAGGACCGTCTCGTCCGCCACCGCGCGCGCTCCGCGGATCACCGCGGCGCGGCCCGCGGGCAGCGCGGACAGGTCCGCCGTACGGACGACGTCGGGGGCGAGGACCATCAGGAGCGCCTCCAGGTCACCGCCCCTGGCCGCCGCGAGGAAGGCCTCCACGACGTGGCGGTGCGCGCTCAGCGTCGGGGCGTCGAGCGGCGAGGTGCCGCGGACCTTGTGGCGGGCGCGGCTCGCCAGCTTCTTCGTGGTGAGCGGCGTGCGCTCCACGACGGGTGCGATCTGGTCGAACGGCACGGCGAACAGGTCGTGCAGCACGAAGGCGACCCGTTCGGCGGGGCCCAGCCTGTCGAGTACGACGAGCAGGGCGCGGCCCACCGAGTCGGCGAGGAGCACCTCCTCCTCCGGGCCCGCGACGGCGGCGCCGGGCTCGGGCAGGTGTTCGCCCGCAGGTTCCTCGTGACGGGCCGCGGCCGAGCGCAGCTGGTCCAGGCAGATCCGGGAGACGACGGTGCGCAGCCAGCCCGTGAGGTTCTCGATGTCGCCCGCCTCGGAGCGGCCGAGGCGCAGCCAGGTCTCCTGGACCGCGTCGTCCGCCTCGGCGAGCGAGCCGAGCATGCGGTAGGCGACGCCCCGCAGGTGGCCCCGGTGCGCCTCGAAACGGTCCGCCAGCGATGCGTGCTCGTCCTCGCGCCCGTCCATCGGTCACCTTTCCCCGTCGTACGCCGTCACCTTCGTGTCCCTCGCGGCCGAGCCGCCGTGACACTAGCGCGACGAAGGAGCACCACCATGCCCGCCACCCTGCCCACCGCCCTCGACCAGCCGCTCCTGCGCGGCACCGTCCTGGGGGACCTCCGGCTGCCCAACCGCGTGGTGATGGCCCCGCTCACCCGGGCCCGCGCCGACAACCCCGGTCTCGTACCGAGCGAACTGCACGCCGCCTACTACGGGCAGCGGGCCTGCGCCGGGCTCATCGTCACCGAGGGGACCTGGGTGAGCGAGCGGGCCGTCGGCTTCGTGAACGTCCCCGGCGTCCACAGCGCGGCGCAGGTCGCCGGGTGGCGGCGGGTCACCGACGTCGTCCACGCGCTCGGCGGCCGCATCGTGCAGCAGCTCTGGCACACCGGCGCCGCCTCGCACCCCGACCACCTCGGCGGCGCGCTGCCCGCGGGGCCTTCGGCGATCGACCCGCGCGCGAAGTCCTTCACCCCCGGCGGGTTCAAGGAGACGGTCACGCCGCGCGCGATGACCCGCGCCGACATCGAGGCCACCGTCGCCGAGTTCCGCGCGGCGGCGGCCAACGCGCGGCGCGCCGGGTTCGACGGGGTCGAGATCGGCGCGCTCGGCGCGTTCCTGTTCGCCCAGTTCCTCAACCCCCGTCTCAACCACCGCACCGACGCCTACGGCGGGGACCGGGCAGGACGGCGGCGCCTGCTCCTGGAGGTCGTCGACGCGGTCGCCGCCGAGTGGGAAGGGCGGCGCGTGGGCGTGCGCCTGTCGCCCTACATGAGCCCGACCGAGCGCTTCGTGGTCGACGAGGAACTGCTCGCCGACCACGACGAACTCGTGACGGCCTTGAACGACCGCCCCCTGGCCTACCTCCACCTGCGCGGGCCCGACCTGGAACGGCCGGACGAGAGCCCCGACTTCGCGGCGTTCGCGCGCTACCGGAGCCGGTTCGAAGGACCGCTGATTGCGAACAACGGCTTCGGCAGAAAGTCCGCGAACGCCCTCGTCGGCGCGGGCTTCGCCGACGCGGTCTCCTTCGGCACGCACTTCGTCGCCAACCCCGATCTGGTCAGCCGGTTCGCGCTCGGGCGCGCTCTCGCGGCGGGCGACCCCGCCACGTACTACCAGGGCGGCGCCGAGGGGTACGTCGACTACCCCTCGGCGGGCTGAGCGAGCGACGAGGCCCGTACGAGGAGGGCGGCAGGGACGACGACCGGGCCCGGGGCCCGCACGGCGGCGCCCTCGACCAGGTCGGCGAGGAGGCCCACGGCGGCGCGCGCCGTCCGCTCCGGGTCCAGGGTCACCGTGCTCACGGGCGGGTCCGTCGCCGCGTACCCGGGGTCCTCGCTCGCGCACACCACGCGCAGGTCACCGGGGACGCGCAGGCCGAGCCTGGCGGCGGCCGCCAGGAGCTGGCGACCGCCCGGGTCGTACGCGGCGTAGACGGCGTCGGCGCGGCCTCGGCCGCTGAGCAGCGCGTCGAAGCCGTGCCCCGGCTCGTCGGCCACGTCGAAGGGCACGATCAGCGCGGGCGCGCCGCGCTCCGCGCACCACCGCTCGTACGCCGCCGTCACCGCGCGCGCGTAGTGCTCGCCGCCGTGCCCCGACTGGAGGGCGATCCGGCGGGCGCCGGACGCGGCGAGGTGGTCCAGGACCTCGCGCGTGGTCGCCTCGTGGTCGTTGTCGACCCAGTGGTCGCCGGGGCGCGGGTCGCCGGGGATGCCGTCGAAGACGAGCGGGATGCCCCGGGCGCGCAGCGCGTGGACCATCGGGTCGCCGCGCGGACTGTCCATGATCAGCATGCCGTCGACGGCGAGGCTGTGCCACGAGTCGTCCGCGGCGCGGTCGGCGGGCAGCGTGGTCAGGGCGTAGCCGCGCGCGTGGGCCGCGGAGGTGGCCGCGGTGAGGGCGCGCGAGAAGTAGGCGATCTCCGCGTAGTTCCAGGCGGTGGCGAACGTGGTGACGGCGATGCCGAGCGTGCGGCTGCGCGGCGGTCCCGGCGTGCCGTAGCCGAGCCGCGTCGCGGTCTCGCGGACCCTGCGGCGGGTGGCGTCGCCGACCCTGCCGGTGCCGTTGAGGGCGTGCGAGACCGTCGCGGTGGAGACCTCGGCCGCGCGGGCTATGTCGGTGAGGGTGGGCTTGTGCGGTGGCACGCGGCACATCGTACGGAATCCGTCGTCCGGGGTGGGTTCTGGTTAACGGATTACTCGTCGAAGGTCTGGTGCGGGTCGTGGGGCCGTCCGTGCCGTCGCTGCGCGGCGGGTTCCTCCCACTCGCCCATCCGACACCGTCACCCGTTCCGTTGGAGTGTGGTCATGCCTTTGCCGTACGTCTCCGGGCCGTCCCGGCGCGCCCTCCTCGCCGCCGCGGGAGCCGCGGGAGCCACGGGAGCCGCCGGGCTCGTCACCGTGGCGGGACCCGCCGCCGCCTCGTCGCCACGCCGGTCCGCCGCCCTCGTCCTGCACAACGCCCGTGTGTTCACCGGCACTTCGCACCACGGGCGGGCCGATGCCGTGGCCGTCGGCCGTGACGGACGCGTCCTCGCCGTCGGCACCGACGCCGCCCTGCGCCGTTACATCGGGCGGGACACCGACGTCGTGGACGCGCGCGGCGGCACCGTGATGAGCGGCGTGCACGACGGGCACGCCCACCCGACGAGCGCCGCGAGCCGTTCGCTGCGGCCGTCGCTCGCCGGGGCCGAGCAGACCGTCGAGGAGCTGCGGAAGACACTGACCGGGTTCCTGAAGGACTCCGCCGACCAGGAGCCCGACGGCTGGCTGGTGGTCGAGGACTGGAACCCGGTCGGCCTGCTGCCGCACGGCACGGCCCCGCACCACTCCATGCTCGACACGCTGCCGACCCGCCGCCCGATCGTCCTGAGCGGCGGCGACGGGCACAACCTGTGGGCCAATCAGCGCGCCCTGGACATCGCGCAGATCACCGCCTCGACCCCCGACCCGGTCGGCGGAAAGATCGTCAAGGGTACGGACGGCAAGCCGACCGGCGTGCTGAAGGACGACGCCCAGCCGCTCGTCATGCGGCATGTCCCCGAGCCCGACGAGACCCGGTTGGCGGACGCGGCGGCGAAGATCCTCGCCGAGGCCGCCGCGTCCGGGATCACCACGTTCATGGAGGCCGTGGTGGGACGGGGCGAACTGGAGCTGTACCGGCGGCTCGCCGAGTCGGACCGCCTGCTCCAGCGCTTCGTGCCCGCCCTGCGCATCGAGACCGACCAGACCAAGGACCCGAAGGCCGCGGTCGCGTACGCGAAGAAGCTCAGTGCGGAGTTCGAGGACGTACGCAAACTGCGCTTCGGCACGGTCAAGGTCTTCCTGGACGGCGTCATCGAGTACCCGGCGCAGACCGCGGCGCTCCTGAAGCCCTACCTCGACAAGGACGGCAGGCCCACCGACAACCGGGGCGACCTGTACGTGTCGGCGGCGGACTACGGACGGCTCAGCGCCGCCTTCAACGCCGAGGGCTGGCAGATGCACGCGCACGCCATCGGCGACCGTGCCGTACGCACCTCGCTCGACGGCTACGCCTACGCCCTGCGCAAGACGGGCCGCCGTGATCTCCGCAACACCACGGCCCACCTCCAACTGGTCGACCCCGCCGATCTGCCGCGCTTCGCCGCGCTCGGCGTCGTCGCCTGCATGCAGCTCCAGTGGGCCGCCCGCAACACCTGGACGATGGAGGCACTGCTGCCCTACATCGGCGCCGAACGCCACCGGTGGCAGTACCCGGCGCGCAGTCTCCAGAAGCGGCGCGCGGCGCTCGCGGGTGGCTCGGACTGGCCGGTCGACCCCCTACAGGTCTGGAACCAGATCCGTACCGCCATCGACCGCGAGGGCATGGAGGGCGGCGGCGACCTGTACCGCGCGCAGGAAGGTCTCAGTCGTACGTCTTCCCTGCTCATGCACACCGCGGGCACCGCGCGTCAACTCCGCATGGAGCACCTCACCGGGTCCGTCGAGAGGGGAAAAGCAGCCGACCTCGTGCTGCTGGACAGGGATGTGACGCGGTGTCCGGTGGCTGATATCAGTTCGGCCGAGGTGCGCCTGACGCTCGTCGGGGGCACAGTGGTGCACGACGCCGAGTCGTCGGCAGGTCGCGCGGCCGCCGCCCGAGTGACGCGGGCGGCGGCGGGGCCCCGGCCCACGTCGTACGCGTCGGTGCACGGCGGGCGGCACGCCTCGTGCGGCTGTGGCTGAACTCCCGTACGGGAAAGGCCCCCCGGACGGCCGATCCTCATATGGCCTACCCCAGCGCGTGCGTCATCTCATATCTGAGATAACCTGCGACACATGGCAGACGACTACCTCGAACGCATCGGCAAGCTCATCCGTGACGCCCGGCAGCACAGGGGCTGGACGCAGACGCAGCTCGCCGAGGCGCTCAGCACCAGCCAGAGCGCCGTCAACCGCATCGAGCGCGGCAACCAGAACATCAGCCTTGAGATGATCGCCCGAATCGGCGAGGCGCTCGACAGTGAAATCGTCTCGCTCGGGTACGCGGGTCCCATGCATCTGCGAGTCGTGGGCGGGCGCCGGCTCTCCGGCGCCATCGACGTCAAGACGAGCAAGAACGCGTGCGTGGCGCTGCTCTGTGCGTCCCTGCTGAACAAGGGGCGCACGGTGCTGCGCCGCGTCGCCCGCATCGAAGAGGTCTACCGCCTCCTCGAGGTGCTCAACTCCATCGGCGTGCGCACCCGTTGGATCAACGACGGCGTCGACCTGGAGATCGTGCCGCCCGCCAAGCTCGACATGGACGCGATCGACGCGGAGGCGGCGATCCGCACCCGCTCGATCATCATGTTCCTCGGCCCGCTGCTGCACGTCATGGACCGTTTCAAGCTGCCCTACGCAGGCGGCTGCGACCTCGGCACCCGCACGATCGAGCCGCACATGATCGCGCTGCGCCGGTTCGGCCTGGACATCGCGGCGACCGAGGGGCTGTACCACGCCGAGGTCGCGCGGGACGTCTCCCCCGACCGCCCCATCGTGCTCACCGAGCGCGGGGACACCGTCACCGAGAACGCGCTGCTCGCCGCGGCCCGCAGCGCCGGTACGACGGTCATCCGCAACGCGTCGTCGAACTACATGGTCCAGGACCTCTGCTTCTTCCTGGAGGCGCTCGGCGTCGCGGTCGAGGGCATCGGCACCACGACCCTGACCGTGCACGGCGTCCCGAACATCGACGTCGACGTGGACTACTCCCCCTCCGAGGACCCGGTCGAGGCGATGAGCCTCCTGGCCGCCGCCGTCGTCACGGAGTCCGAACTGACCGTGCGCCGCGTGCCGATCGAGTTCCTGGAGATCGAGCTCGCGGTCCTGGAGGAGATGGGCCTCGACCACGACCGCACGGCGGAGTACCCCGCCGACAACGGCCGGACGCGCCTGATCGACCTCACGGTGCGGCCCTCCAAGCTGGAGGCGCCCATCGACAAGATCCACCCGATGCCGTTCCCCGGCCTGAACATCGACAACGTCCCCTTCTTCGCGGCCATCGCGGCGGCGGCGCAGGGCAAGACGCTGATCCACGACTGGGTGTACGACAACCGCGCGATCTACCTGACGGACCTCAACCGCCTCGGCGGGCGCCTCCAGTTGCTCGACCCGCACCGGGTGCTCGTCGAGGGCCCCACCCGCTGGCGCGCCGCCGAGATGATGTGCCCGCCCGCGCTGCGGCCCGCCGTGGTCGTCCTGCTCGCGATGATGGCCGCCGAGGGCACGTCCGTGCTGCGCAACGTCTACGTGATCAACCGCGGCTACGAGGACCTGGCGGAGCGGCTCAACTCCGTGGGCGCGCAGATCGAGACGTTCCGGGACATCTGATCCCCGCTGCCCCGGGGACCGCTCCCTGAGGACGCCCGCCGCCCGCACCCCTTCGTGGGTGCGGGCGGCTCCGTCCTGTCCTGCCCTGTCCTGCCCTGCCCCTACTGACCCGAGGCCGCGAGTGCCTTCAGGTCGACCGTCTCGTCCTTGCTCGGCTCCTTCGGGTTCACGGACTTGCCGTAGTCGCCGAACGTCGCCTCGTTGGGCTTGTCGCCGCCCTTGACCGTGCTGCGCAGGATGTACGGCTCGCCCTCGGTCGCGACGTACATCGTGTGCGTCTCGTCGCCGACCTTCTTCGTCAGGGCGAGGGCGTCCTTGCCGTCGACCGACGTGGTGTCGCCCTTCTTCATGCCCTTGCGCTCGGACTTGTTCTCGTCCATCGACGCGACCAGGCCCTGCTTGTCGCACATCCCGGAGGTCGAGGCGTCGTCGGCGGGCATCTTGACCCACTTGTCGGCGACCTTGGACACCACCTTCTGCGACCCCGGCTGGTTCTTCAGGGCGGTCTTCCAGTACGCCTCGTCGCCCCGCAGGTAGAGCGTCCCGTTCGTATGTCGCAGCTCGGCCTCGGAGCCGTTGGTGCCGATGGTCCCCTGACAGTTCTTCTCCTGGTCGACCGCGAGGTCCAGGCTCACCGTCTTCCCGTCGGCCTGGCGCATGTCGCCCTTGATGCGCATCGAATCGGCCTTCTTGGTCGCCTCGACCGCCTTGGCCGCGACCTGGTCCGCGCTGTCCTTGGCGAACGGTTTGCCGGAACCCCCTCCGTCGTCCCCGTCTCCGCAGCTCGTCAGCAGGGCCGCGGAGAGCCCCACCATCCCGACCACGACCGAAAGCCTGCTCGCACGCACGTCTTCACCCTTCTGTGGAACGCCGGAACTTGCCGTTCCCACGACCCCGGTGGCCGCGGCCGTCATCAGGTACCCCCAAATCAGCCGAGTACTGCCACCCCGTCCAGTTCCACCAGGGCCTGCTCGTCCCAGAGCCGGACCGCGCCGATCACCGCCATCGCCGGATAGTCACGTCCCGCCAACCGCCGCCAGACGCGGCCCAGTTCGGCCGCGCAGGCGCGGTAGTCGGCGACGTCCGTGGCGTAGACGGTGACGCGGGCCAGGTCGGCGGGGGTCCCGCCGGAGTGCCGCAGCGCGGCCAGCAGGTTGGCCAGCGCCACCTCGAACTGCTCGGGCAGGGTCGCCCCGGTGACCTTGCCCTCACCGTCGAGGGCGGTCTGCCCCGCGAGGAAGACAAGCCGCGACCCGGTGGCGACGACGGCGTGCGAGAAGCCGGTGGGCGGGGAGAGCTCGGAAGGATTGACGCGATGCAGGGACATTCACTGAACTCCTGGGTAGGAACGGCACGGACAGGGGCGCGGGGAACTGCGCGCTCAGCCGAAGCGAACCCGCAGACTGCCACGACGCTCAGCCAAGAAGTTCCTTGGCGATGATGGACCGCTGCACCTCACTGGCCCCCTCATAGATCCGAGGCGCCCGCACTTCCCGGTACAGATGCTCGAGAAGATGCCCACGCCGAAGTGCCCGCGCCCCATGCAATTGGACGGAGGCGTCGACCACATACTGCGCCGTCTCCGTGGCAAGCAACTTCGCCATGGCCGCACGCCGAGCGATACCAGGGCCCCCCGGCCCCTCCGCGTCGTACGCGGAAGCCGCCGCGTACACCATCAACCGGGCCGCCTCCGTCCGCACGGCCATCTCGGCGATCTGATGACCCACGGCCTGCAAGTCCTTCAACTTGCCCCCGAACGCGTCCCGTTCGGCGGTGTGGGCCAGCGCCGCGTCCAGCGCCGCCTGCGCCATCCCGACCGCGAAGGCGCCCACGCTCGGCCGGAACCGGTTCAGGGTCGTCATGGCCACCCGGAAGCCCCGGTCGACCTCGCCGAGCACGTCGTCGGGGCCCACCCGCACCGCGTCGAAGGCGAGCGCGCCGATCGGGTGCGGGGAGAGCATGTCGAGGGGCGTGCCGGTCAGGCCCGCGCGGTCGGCGGGGACCAGGAACGCGGTGACGCCCTGGGCTCCCGCGTCCGGTGACGTACGGGCGAAGACGGTGTAGAAGTCGGCCTCGGGGGCGTTCGAGATCCAGCACTTCTCGCCCGTCAGGCGCCAGTCACCCGAGGTGCCGTCCGGTTCGGCGGCCAGCGCGAGGGCGGCCGCGTCCGAGCCCGCGCCCGGCTCGGAGAGCGCGAAGGCGGCGACGGCGTGCCCCGTGCGGACCTGCGGCAGCCACCGCTCTCGCTGGGCGGGAGTGCCGTGGGCGTGCACCGGATGGGCGCCGAGTCCTTGCAGGGCGAGGGCGGTCTCGGCCTCCGTACAGACGTAGGCGAGGGATTCGCGCATCAGGCAGAGGTCGAGCGCGCCGGAGGTGAAGAGGCCGTCCAGCAGGCCGAGTTCGCCGAGCGCGGCCACCAGCGGGCGGTTCACATGGCCGGGATCGCCCTTCTCCGCCAACGGGCGCAGCCGCTCGGCGGCGAGCGTGCGCAGTTCCGCACATCGGGCGGTTTGGTCAGGATTGAGCGAGAATGCCGTCACCCCAGGCCCCTCCTTTATCGCGCACCGTTGACTGTCGTCACCATCACGATACGCTCGTGGAGCGAGCCCACCACAGCGCCCGACCGGCAGGCAAGGGGGCACCCCCGCCATGGCATCCATCGGCATTCCAGGGCTGACACCATCCGGACACGTCGACACGTTCGCCCGGGACCACCTCCCGCCGCGCGAGCAGTGGCCCGCCCTCGTCCACGACCGTCCTGAGCTGCACTACCCCGACCGCCTGAACTGCGGCGCCGAGCTCCTCGACCGCACCGTGGAGCGGCACGGCGCCGACCGCCCCGCCTTCCACGCGCCGTCCGGCGAGACCTGGACGTACGGACAGCTCCAGGACCACGTCGACCGCCTCGCGCACGTGCTCACCTCCGAGCTCGGCGTCCTGCCGGGACAGCGCGTGCTGCTGCGCGGGGCCACCACGCCCTGGCTCGCCGCCTGCTGGCTCGCGGTGATGAAGGCGGGCGCCGTCGCCGTCACCGTCCTGGCCCAGCAGCGCGCGCAGGAGCTGGCCACGATGTGCGAGATCGCCGAGGTGCGGCACGCGCTGTGCGACATCAGGGCGGTCGACGACCTGATCAAGGCGGGGATACCGGGGCTCAGCATCACGACGTACGCCGGTGAGGGCCCCGACGACCTCCTCGCGCGCGCCGCCCGGCAGCCCGCCTACTACGAACCGGTGGACACGGCGGCCGACGACGTCGCGCTGATCGCGTTCACCTCGGGCACCACGGGACGCCCCAAAGGGTGCATGCACTTCCACCGCGACGTGCTCGCCATCGCCGACTCCTTCGCGCGCCACATCCTGCGTCCCGGCCCCGACGACGTCTTCACGGGCAGTCCGCCGCTCGGCTTCACCTTCGGGCTCGGCGGGCTCGTGATCTTCCCGCTGCGCTTCGGCGCCTCCTCGCTACTGCTCGAACAGGCGGGCCCCAAGCAGCTGTTGCCCGCGATCGCCGAGCACGGCGTGACGGTGCTCTTCACCGCGCCGACCGCGTACCGCACGATGCTCGACCACATCGACGCCTACGACGTCTCCTCGCTGCGCCGCTGCGTCTCCGCGGGCGAGAACCTGCCCGTGGGCACCTGGCAGGCCTGGAACCAGCGCACCGGGCACCGCATCATCAACGGCATCGGCGCCACCGAGCTGCTCCACATCTTCATCTCCGCCGCCGACGAGGCGATCAGGCCCGGCACGACCGGGCTCCCCGTGCCGGGGTGGCACGCGCGCGTGGTGGACGAGTCAGGGGCACCGGTGCCCGACGGCGAACCGGGACTGCTCGCCGTGCGCGGACCGGTCGGCTGCCGCTATCTCGCCGACGCCCGCCAGCAGGTCTACGTACGGCACGGCTGGAACGTCACGGGGGACACCTACGTCCGCGACACCGACGGCTACTTCCGCTATGTCGCACGCGCCGACGACATGATCATCTCGGCCGGGTACAACATCGCGGGCCCCGAGGTGGAAGAGGCCCTGATGCGCCATCCGGACGTCGCGGAGACGGCCGTGGTGGGGCGCGCCGACGAACTGCGCGGGCAGATCGTGGTGGCGTACGTCGTGCTGCGCGCGGGGGCGGACAGGGATCCGGACCGGCTCCGTGACTTCGTGAAGGCGGAACTCGTCCCCTACAAGTGCCCGCGCGCGTTCGTCTTCCTCGACGCACTGCCGCGTACGCCCACGGGGAAGCTGCAACGGTTCCGGCTGCGGGCGGAGCCGCCGAAGGACAGTGGTGCCGCCGAAGGTCAGCGGTCGCCCGTAGAGTGATCACGTGTCCGAGCAGCACACTCCACGGTCCCTGATCGTCACCTTCTACGGCGCCTACGGCCGGGCGGCACCGGGCCCGGTGCCGGTCGCCGAGCTGGTGCGCCTCCTCGCACCGGTCGGCGTCGACGCGCCCTCGGTGCGCTCGTCGGTGTCCCGCCTCAAGCGCCGGGGGCTCCTGGTGCCCGCGCGCACGGACTCGGGCGCGGCGGGCTACGCCCTCTCGCCCGACGCCCGCCAGCTCCTGGAGGACGGCGACCGCCGCATCTACGGCACGTCCACGGACGCGCGGCGCGAGGGCGGCTGGGTCCTCGCCGTGTTCTCCGTCCCCGAGTCCGAACGGCACAAGCGGCACGTCCTGCGCTCCCGCCTCGCGGGCCTCGGCTTCGGCACGGCGGCCCCCGGCGTCTGGATCGCCCCCGCCCACCTCTACGAGGAGACCAGGCACACCCTGGAGCGTCTCCAACTCGCCGCGTACGTCGACCTGTTCCGCGGCGAGCACCTGGGCTACGCGCCGACCACGGAGGCGGTCGGCCGCTGGTGGGACCTCTCCTCCATCGCGAAGCAGCACGAGGCGTTCCTCGACCGCCACGAGCCGGTGCTCCGCTCCTGGGAACAGCGCCGCGACACTCCCCCGTCACCGCAGGAGGCGTACCGCGACTATCTGCTCGCGCTCGACTCCTGGCGCCAACTGCCGTACGCGGACCCGGGGTTGCCGCCGGAACTGCTGCCGGATGACTGGCCGGGGACCCGCTCCGCGGCGGTGTTCGCCGAGCTCGACGGGTGGCTGCGGGAGGCGGGCGCGGCCTTCGTGACGGCCGCGCCCTGAATCGTCAGCTCCCGAGCTTCAGGCGCTGTTTCGGCGCGTCCGTGCGGCCGGTCTGCGGGCGGCGGCTGCCCGCTCCGTACGGGGTGGGCCAGGGGGCGCCGGGGCCCGCGTAGCCCTGTTCGGCCGCCGCGTGCAGGGTCCAGTGGGGGTCGTAGAGGTGGGGGCGGGCCAGGGCGCACAGGTCGGCGCGGCCCGCCAGGATCAGGGAGTTGACGTCGTCCCAGGAGGAGATCGCGCCGACGGTGATCACCGGGATGCCGGCCTCGTTGCGGATCCGGTCGGCGTACGGGGTCTGGTAGGAGCGGCCGTACGCGGGGCGTTCGTCGGAGACGACCTGGCCCGTGGAGACGTCGATGGCGTCGGCGCCGTGGGCCGCGAAGGCGCGGGCGGTCGCCACCGCGTCCGCCGCCGTGGTGCCGCCTTCGGCCCAGTCGGTGGCGGAGATCCTGACCGTCATGGGCCTGTCGTGCGGCCACACCTCTCGTACCGCGTCGAAGACTTCGAGGGGGAAGCGGAGCCGGTTCTCCAGCGGGCCGCCGTAGGGGTCCGTGCGGTGGTTGGTCAGCGGGGAGAGGAAGCCGGAGAGCAAGTAGCCGTGGGCGCAGTGGAGTTCGAGGAGGTCGAAGTCCGCGTGCGCGGCGCGGCGGGCCGCCGCGACGAACTGTTCGCGGATCTCCGTCAGGCCCGCGCGGGACAGCTCGTGCGGAATCTGGCTGTCGGCGCGGTACGGGAGCGGGGACGCGGCCGACAGGGGCCAGTTGCCGTCGGGCAGCGGCTCGTCGATGCCCTCCCACATCAGTTTCGTGGAGCCCTTGCGGCCCGAGTGGCCCAGCTGCACGCCGATCGCGGTGCCGGGCGCCCGGGCGTGCGCGAAGGCGGTGATCCGCCGCCACGCCTCGGCCTGTCCGTCGGTGTAGAGCCCGGCGCAGCCCGGGGTGATCCTGCCGTGCTCGCTGACGCAGACCATCTCGGTCATCACCAGGCCCGCGCCGCCCAGCGCCCGCGCGCCCAGGTGGACGAGGTGGAAGTCGCCGGGGACGCCGTCCACCGCGGAGTACATGTCCATGGGCGAGACGACGACGCGGTTGCGCAGGGTGAGGCCGCGCAGGGTGAAGGGCGTGAACATGGGCGGCGTGCCCTCGGGACAGCCGAAGTCCCGTTCGACGGATCGGGTGAAGTCGGCGTCGCGCAGGCGGAGGTTGTCGTGCGTGACGCGGCGGCTGCGGGTCAGCAGGTTGAACGCGAACTGGCGCGGCGGCTGGTCGAGGTAGTCCGGCAGCCGCTCGAACCACTCCAGACTGGCGCGGGCCGCGCGCTGCGTGGAGGCGACGACGGGGCGGCGCTCCGCCTCGTACGCGGCGAGGGCGCTCGGGATGTCGGGCTGCTCCTGGAGGCAGGCGGCGAGGGCGAGGGCGTCCTCGACGGCGAGCTTGGTGCCGGAGCCGATGGAGAAGTGGGCGGTGTGCGCGGCGTCGCCGATGAGGACCGTATTGCCGTACGACCAGTGGGAGTTGACCACCGTACGGAAGTTGATCCAGGCGGACTTGTTGCCGCGCAGGGGTCGGCCGCCGAGCGCGTCGGCGAAGATCTTCGCGCAGCGCTCCGTCGACTCCTGCTCGTCGAGCCCGTCGAAGCCCGCCGCGTGCCAGACCTCCTCGCGCATCTCGACGATGACGGTGGACTCGTGCGGCGAGAACGGATAGCCGTGCAACTGCATGACGCCGTGCTCGGTCTCGGCGATCTCGAAGCGGAACGCGTCGAAGGCGAAGTCGGCGGCCAGCCAGATGTAGCGGCAACGGTGCGTCGTGAGGTCGGGACCGAAGGCGTCGGCGTGGGCGTCGCGGGTGGCGCTGTGCACGCCGTCGGCCGCGACCACCAGGTCGTACTGAGTGGCGAGCGTGGCCGCGGGCGGCGCCTCGGTACGGAAGCGGAGCTCGACCCCGAGGTCACGGCAGCGCGCGTGCAGGATCTCCAGGAGCCTGCGCCTGCCGAGCGCCGCGAAGCCGTGGCCGCCCGAGGTGTGCCGGGTGTCGCGGTGCACGATGTCGATGTCGTCCCAGCGCACGAACTCGTCCTGGAGCGCGGCGTGGACGACGGGGTCGGCGTGCTCGATGCCGCCGAGCGTCTCGTCGGAGAGGACGACGCCGAAGCCGAAGGTGTCGTCGGGCGCGTTGCGCTCCCAGACGGTGACCTCGCGGTCCGGGTCGAGCCGCTTGAGCAGCACGGCGGCGTAGAGGCCGCCGGGGCCGCCGCCGATCACGGCTATGCGGTGCGCCTCGGGCGGCGTGAGCGGTGTGTCTGGTCGCGCAGTTCCCCGCGCCCCTTGCGGGGCGCTCATCGGCCCTGCCACTTCGGGGGGCGCTTCTCCGTGAAAGCCGCGTGGAATTCCGCGTAGTCCTCGCCGTTCATGAGGAGGGCCTGGGTCGCCGCGTCCAGTTCGACGGCGGCGGCCAGCGGCATGTCGAGTTCGGCGGTGAGCAGCGCTTTGGTCTGGGCGTACGCGAGGGCGGGCCCGTCGGCGAGCCTGCGGGCGAGGGCGGCGGCGGCCTCCGCGGCCTTGCCCTCCTCGGTCAACTCGCTGATCAGGCCGATCCGTTCGGCCTCGGGGGCGCGGACGGGCTCGCCGAGCATCAGGAGGCGCGTCGCGTGGCCGAGGCCGACGACGCGGGGCAGCAGGTAGGCGGCGCCCATGTCGCCGCCGGAGAGGCCGACGCGGGTGAAGAGGAAGGCGAACTTCGCGGACGGGTCGGCGATCCGGAAGTCGGCGGCGAGCGCGAGGACGGCGCCCGCGCCCGCGGCGACGCCGTGCACGGCGGCGATCACCGGGAAGGGGCACTCGCGGACGGCACGGACGACCTGGCCCGTCATGCGGTTGAAGTCGAGCAGCTGGGCGGTGTCCATGGCGAGCGTCGCGCCGATGATCTCGTCGACGTCGCCGCCCGAGCAGAAGCCGCGCCCCTCGCCGCCGAGCACCAGGGCCCGCACGGACTTGTCGCGGGACAGCTCGGCGAGCAGGTCGCGCAGGTCGGCGTAGGCGCCGAAGGTGAGCGCGTTGAGCTTGTCGGGGCGGGCGAGGGTGACCGTGGCGACGCCGTCGTCGACGGCCAGGCGCAGATGCCGCCAGTCGGGGGTGCGGGTCGCGGAGCCGGTGAAGGGACTCATGAGGGTGCGGCCTCCTCGGCCTGAGGGCTGGGGGCTGGAGCTCGCTACCTTTCGAAGTTATCACTTGTTCGTGACCGCCGTCACGAGTGCGCGATACAACGGCCGCCCGCACCGCGCGAGGGAACGAATTTCCCGATATACGCGTCTTGTCACACAGAGCACGGCAGGGCCGGACGTCCCGGAAATGCCCGACCGTCGCCCCTGTCGACATAGCGCTTAAGATTCGTACGGTTGAAAGCAGGACCAGGACCGCCTGCTGCCCTGAACGGACCCGCCTTGCACGAACCTCCTTCGCCCGCCTCCTGGCGCATCGCACTGCCCCACACCACGGCAGCCGTGCCCGTCGCGCGCGCCCTGGTCCGTACGGCGCTCACCGACATCGAGTCGTCCGCCGACACCGACACCGCCGAGCTCCTCACCGCCGAGCTCGTCGCGAACGCCGTCGAGCACACCGCGGGACAGGACCCCATAGAGCTGGTGATCGAGCTGCTTCCGACCGGCTGCCAGGTCGAGGTCCACGACTCCAATCCGCTGCCGCCGGGCGATCTGACCGACCCCACGGCCGGCGAGCCGGACCCCTGGCAGGAGCACGGGCGCGGGCTGCTGCTCATCCGCACCCTGAGCTCGTCCTGCGGGCACCGGGCCACCGAGTCCGGCAAGGCCGTCTGGTTCACGCTCCCCGGGACGCACCGGCACTGACCGGCGCCTCTCCCCTGCCGAGCCGCGAGTGGCCGCGGCCGTAGAGCGCGTAGACGACGGCGCCCACCGCGACGAACACCGCGAACTGGAGCCACGTCGACCAGCCGGTGCCCCAGATCAGGTAGAGGCAGAAGGCGACGCCGAGGACCGGGCTCAGCGGGTAGAGCGGCACCCGGAAGGTGCGCCTGAGACCCGGGTTCGTCCGCCGCAGCGCTATCACCGCGATGTTCACCACGACCATGATCGCGAGCGTGCCGATGGTGGTCAGGTTGACGACCACGTCGAGCGAGGAGAAGGCGGCGGGCACGGCGACGACGGCCGCGACGATCCAGGTGTTGGCCACCGGCGTGGACGTCCTCGGCGAGACGCGTTCGAAGACGCGCGGCATCAGGCCGTCGCGGGACATCGACATCAGGATGCGGGTCTGGCCGTACATCACGGCGAGCACGACCGAGGCGATGGCGACGACCGCGCCGAAGGCGATGACGCCGCCGCCGACCGTCGACTCGGTGACCTGGTTGACGATCAGGGAGAGCGCGGCGGGCTTGTCGGCGACCGCGTCAGAGCCGATCGCGCCGATGGCGGCGAGCGCCACCGCGACGTAGAGCAGGGTCACGACCCCGATGCAGATCATGATCGCGAGCGGGATGTTGCGCCGCGGGTTCCTGACCTCCTCGCCCGCCGTGGTGACCGCGTCGAAGCCGATGAAGGAGAAGAACGCGAGCGAGGCGCCCGCGGTGACGCCGGAGACCCCCGCGCCCATGAAGGGCGCCAGGTTGCCGTCCTCGAACGCCGAGAAGGCGATCGCGAGGAAGAGCAGCAGGATGCCGATCTTCAGTACGGCCATGGCGGCCGTCGCCCCCGCGCTCTCCCTGATGCCGCGCACCAGGAGGGTGGCGGCGAGCAGGATGACGACCACGGCGGGCAGGTTCACGACGCCGCCCTCGCCGGGTCCGGCGGACAGGGCGGTGGGCAGCTCCCAGCCGGTGAGGCTGTTGAGGAGTTCGTTGAGGTACTGGCTCCAGCCCACCGCGACGGCGGAGACCGAGACGCCGTACTCCAGGAGCAGGCACCAGCCCACCAGGAACGCGGTGCGCTCACCGAGGGAGGCGTACGCGAAGGAGTACGAGCTGCCGGAGACCGGGATGGCACCGCCCAGCTCGGCGAACGAGAACGCGGTGAAGATGCAGGTCACGGCCGCGAGCACATAGGAGACCGCGACGGCGGGACCCGCCTCGGCGACCGAGTCGGAAAGCCCCACGAAGATCCCGGTGCCGACGATGGCGCCGACGCCGAAACACACGAGCTGGAAGAGCCCCATGGTGCGCTTGAGGCCGTGGCCTTCGAGGTCGGCGCCCGACTCGGCGACGAGCTGCTCGGGAGACTTGATGCGAAGCCCGGTGGGACTCGTGGGGCTCATGGGGTGGTTCTCGTTTCTGGTGGTGCTGGGGTGGTGCGGTGGGAACGGTCAGGCCAGGGTCGCGACGAGGATCGCCTTGATGGTGTGCAGCCGGTTCTCGGCCTCGTCGAAGACGACGGAGTGCGCCGACTCGAAGACCTCGTCGGTGACCTCAAGGGACTCCAGGCCGTAGGTCTCGTGGATCTCGCGCGCGACCGTGGTGCCGAGGTCGTGGAAGGCGGGCAGGCAGTGCAGGAACTTCACGTCCGCGTTCCCCGTGGCGCGCAGGACGTCCATCGTCACCGCGTACGGCGCGAGGGCGGCTATGCGCTCGGCCCACACCTGCTTGGGCTCGCCGATGGACACCCAGACGTCGGTGACGACGAAGTCGGCGCCGCGCACGCCCTCGGGGACGTCCTCGGTGAGCGTGATGCGGGCACCGCTGTCCTCGGCCAGCTCGCGGGCCTTCGCGACGATCTCGTCGGCGGGCCAGTAGGCCCGGGGCGCGACCAGGCGGACGTCCATGCCGAGCAGGGCGCCGGTGATCAGGTACGAGCTGCCCGTGTTGAAGCGGGCGTCGCCGAGGTAGGCGAAGGCGATCTCGGCGAGGGGCTTGGCGCTGTGCTCGGTCATCGTGAGGACGTCGGCGAGCATCTGGGTGGGGTGCCACTCGTCCGTCAGGCCGTTGTAGACCGGCACGCCCGCGTGGGCGGCGAGCGTCTCGACGGTCTCCTGCGCGTCCCCGCGGAACTGGATCGCGTCGAACATCCGGCCGAGCACCCGGGCGGTGTCCTTGGCGGACTCCTTGGTGCCGATGTGCGAGCCCGCCGGGTCGATGTACGTCGTCGACGCGCCCTGGTCGGCGGCGGCCACCTCGAAGGCGCAGCGCGTCCTCGTGGAGCTCTTCTCGAAGATCAGGGCGACGTTCCTGCCGCGCAGGAGCTGCGTCTCGGTCCCGGCCTTCTTCGCCGCCTTCAGCTCGGCGGCCAGGTCGAGCAGGCCGCGGAACTCGTCGGCGGTGAAGTCCAGCTCCTTGAGGAAGTGGCGGCCGGTGAGGTCTGTGGCCATGGGGCGCTCCTGGGATGCGGATACGGGGACATTGAAACTATATACGATGCTCCACATTTCTATACACGCGGGAACGGGCGCGGACCGGCGAGGGTACTGGCTACGCCCCCGGCACCGCGTCCCGCTCCACCGGACAGCTCATGCAGCGGGGACCGCCCCTGCCGCGCCCCAGCTCGCTCCCCCTGATCTCGATCACCTCGATGCCCTGCTTGCGCAGATGCGTGTTCGTCGTCGAGTTCCGCTCGTAGGCGACGACGACGCCCGGCTCCACCGCGAGGACGTTGCACCCGTCGTCCCACTGCTCGCGCTCGGCCGCGTGCACGTCCTGGGTGGCGGTCAGGACCCGGACCTCGCTCAGGCCGAGCGCTGCGGCGATCGCCCGGTGCATGTGCTCGGGCGGATGGTCGGTCACCTTCAACTCCCGCTCGCCGACGCCCGGTTCGATGGTGTACGAGCGGAGCATGCCGAGCCCCGCGTACTGCGTGAAGGTGTCGCCGTCGACCATCGTCATGACGGTGTCCAGGTGCATGAACGCGCGCCGCTTCGGCATGTCGAGCGCCACGATCGTCTTCGCCGAGCCCGCCGCGAACAGCTTGTGCGCGAGCATCTCGACGGCCTGCGGCGTGGTGCGCTCGCTCATGCCGATGAGGACCGCGCCCTTGCCGATCACCAGGACGTCGCCGCCCTCGATGGTGGAGGGGTAGTCCGCCTGCCCCTGCGACCAGATGTTGAAGCCGGCCCCCCGGAACAGCGGGTGGTGCTGGTAGATCGCCTCGAAGTGCACGGTCTCGCGCTGCCGCGCGGGCCAGCGCATCGCGTTGATCGAGACGCCGTCGTATATCCAGGCCGAGGTGTCGCGCGTGAAGAGGTGGTTGGGCAGCGGACCGAGCAGGAAGTCGTCCAGGTCCATGCAGTGGAAGCGCACGGACGTCGGCTCGGCGTTGCCCGCGAGGAACTCCCGCTTGGTCATCCCGCCGATCAGCGCCTCGGCCAGTTGGGCGGACGGCAGCGTCTCGAAGGCCATCCGCAGGTGGTCGGTGGCCAGCGGCCCGTACTCCTTCTCGTCGAAGACCCGGTCGAGGACGAGGAGCCGGGCCTCCGGCACGTCCAGGGTCTCGGTCAGCAGATCGCCGAAGAGGTGGACCTCGACGCCCCGGTCGCGCAGCACGTCCGCGAACCCGTCGTGCTCCTGGCGGGCCCTGCGCACCCACAGGACGTCGTCGAAGAGCAGGGCGTCCTTGTTGCTCGGAGTCAGACGCTTGAGCTCCAGATCGGGGCGGTGCAGGATGACGCGGCGCAGCCGCCCGGCCTCGGAGTCGACATGGAATCCCATGGAGTCCATCTTTCCCCGGCCGGACGGCCTACGCGCGGGCAATGACACACCCAAAGGCGTGCTCAGAGCCTCGGGTCCACCGGCTCCGACTCCAGGGCGAGGACCGCGAACACCGACTCGTGCACCCGCCACAGCGGCTCACCCTCCGCGAGCCGGTCCAGGGCCTCCAGGCCGAGGGCGTACTCCCGAATGGCGAGCGAGCGCTTGTGGCCGAGGAAACGGCCGCGCAGCTTCGCCAGGTTCTCCGGGCGCGTGTACTCGGGACCGTAGATGATCCGCAGGTACTCGCGGCCCCGGCACTTGATGCCGGGCTGGACGAGGCGGCCCTTGCCGTCGCGGACCAGGGCCCCGACCGGCTTGACGACCATGCCCTCGCCGCCCCTGCTGGTCATCTCCAGCCACCAGTCGACGCCCGCGCGGACGGACTCCTCGTCGCCCGTGTCGACGTACAGCCTGCGCGTGGTCCGCAACAGGCCCGTGCCGTCGTGCTCCACCATGCGGTCGATCAGCGCGAGCTGCTCGTCGTGCGGGAGACCGGCGAGGCTCCTGCCCTGGACGGCGAGGAGCTGGAACGGCGCGAGCCGCACCCCTTCGAGGCCGTCCGTCGGCCAGCAGTAGCGCCGGTAGGCGTCGGTGAACGCGGCCGCGTCGGCAGCCCGTTCGCGCTGCCCGGCGAGCAGCGCGCCGGTGTCCACACCGCGCGCCTTCGCCGCTTCCAGGGCGGCGAGCGCATCGGGGAAGACGGCTCCGGACGCGGCGCCCACCGCCGCGTACTGCGTGCGGAGCAGCCCGGACGCCTTGAGCGACCAGGGCATCAACTCGGCGTCGAGCAGCAGCCAGTCGGTGGCCAGCTCCTCCCACAGGCCCGCCTCGGTGACGGCGGCGCGCAGGCGGTCGAGTATCTCCTCGGTGACGGACCCGTCGGAGAAGAAGGGCCGTCCCGTGCGGGTGTAGAGCGAGCCGGTGGGGCCGTCCGTACCGAACCGCTCGCGGGCCGCGTCCGCGTCACGGCAGACCAGGGCCACCGCGCGCGAGCCCATGTGCTTCTCCTCGCACACGACGCGGGCGACGCCGTCAGCGGCATACGAGGCGAACGCCTCGGCCGGGTGCTCCAAGTAGCCTTCGCACTGCGACGTGGCCGTCGGCGCCATCGTCGGCGGCAGGTACGGAAGCAGCCGCGGATCGACGGCGAAGCGGCTCATGACCTCCAGAGCCGCGGCCGCGTTCTCCTCGCGCACGGCGACGCGGCCCGCGTGCCGGCTCTCCACCACCCGGCGGCCCCGCACGTCGTTCAGGTCGAGCGGGCGTCCCTCGTGCCCGCCCGGCGCCTCGGTGCCCAGCGGCCTCGACGGCTCGTACCAGACCTGTTCGGCCGGTACGTCGACGAGCTCGCGCTCCGGCCAGCGCAACGCGGTGAGCCGCCCGCCGAACACCGCGCCGGTGTCCAGGCAGATGGTGTTGTTCAGCCAGGTCGCGGTGGGCACGGGGGTGTGGCCGTAGACGACCGCGGCCTTGCCCCGGTACTCCTCCGCCCACGGGTAGCGCACCGGCAGGCCGAACTCGTCGGTCTCGCCGGTCGTGTCGCCGTACAGCGCGTGCGAGCGCACCCGGCCCGACGTACGGCCGTGGTACTTCTCGGGCAGCCCGGCGTGGCAGACGACCAGCCTTCCGCCGTCCAGGACGTAGTGCGAGACGAGCCCGTCCACGAACTCCCGCACCTGGGCCCGGAATTCGTCGCTCTCCTCCGCCAACTGCGCGGCGGTCTCGGCGAGTCCGTGGGTGTGCTGGACGCCCCGGCCCTTGAGGTACCGGCCGAGCTTGTTCTCGTGGTTGCCCGGCACGCAGAGCGCGGTGCCGTCCGCGACCATCGACATCACGCGGCGCAGCACGCCGGGGGTGTCCGGGCCCCGGTCGACGAGGTCGCCGACGAACACGGCGGTACGGCCCTCGGGGTGCGCCCCCTCCACGTAGCCGAGCTTGCCGAGCAGGGTGTCCAGTTCGGAGGCGCAGCCGTGGATGTCGCCGATGATGTCGAAGGGCCCGACGAGGTGGGTGAGGTCGTTGTACCGCTTCTCGGTGACGATCTCGGCGGCCTCGACCTCCGCCACGCCCCGCAGGACGTGCACCTTCCTGAAGCCCTCGCGCTCCAGGTTCCGCAGGGAGCGGCGCAGTTCGCGCTGGTGGCGCTGGATGACGCGGCGCGGGATGCCCGCCCGGTCCGCGCGCGCGGCGTTGCGCTCGGCGCAGACCTCCTCGGGCACGTCGAGCACGATGGCGATGGGCAGCACGTCGTGCGCCCTGGCCAGCTCGATCAGCTGCTTGCGGCTGTCGCTCTGCACGCTGGTCGCGTCGACGACGGTGCGGCGTCCCGCGGCCAGGCGCTTGCCCGCGATGTAGTGCAGCACGTCGAAGGCGTCACGGCTCGCGCCCTGGTCGTTCTCGTCGTCGGCGACGAGCCCCCGGCAGAAGTCGCTGGAGAGGACCTCGGTGGGCGCGAAGTGCCTGCGCGCGAAGGTGGACTTGCCCGATCCCGTGGCGCCGATCAGGACCACGAGGGAGAGGTCGGTGACGGGCAGCACGCGGGCCGCGCGGGCTGCTTCGGTGCCGGTACTGATGTCGTTCGTCATGCGGCCCGCACCTCCTTCTTCTTGTCGTTGCCGGGTGTCGCGTTCTTGTCCTGCCGCGTGAAGGCCGCCAGCTGGGTCGGCGGTCCCACCTCGGGGTCCTCGTCCCCGACGGGCTCGAACCGCACGTCGTACCCGTGCCGTTCGGCGACCCGGTGGGCCCAGGCGCGGAACTCCTCGCGGGTCCACTCGAAGCGGTGGTCGCCGTGCCGCGCGTGTCCGGCGGGCAGGGTCTCCCAGCGCACGTTGTACTCGACGTTCGGCGTGGTCACGAGGACGGTGCGGGGCCGCGCGGAGCCGAACACCGCGTACTCCAGGGCGGGCAGCCGCTCGATGTCGAGGTGCTCGACGACCTCGCTGAGCACGGCGGCGTCGTACCCCTTGAGCCGCTTGTCGGTGTACGCGAGCGAGCCCTGCGTCAGCGTGACGCGCTCGGCCCTGCGCTCGCCCATGCGGTCCAGCTTCAGCCGCCGCGCGGCGACGGTCAGCGCGCGCACGGACACGTCCACGCCGACGATCTCGGTGTAGCGGACGTCCTTGAGCAGTTCCTGCACCAACTGGCCCTGCCCGCAGCCCAGGTCGAGCACGCGCGAGGCGCCCGAAGCGGCCAGCTCGGCGAGGATCGCCGTGCGGCGGCGCACGGCGAGCGGCACCGGCTGTTCGTCGGTGTCGGTCTCCTCGTCGACCGCGTTGTCGATCTCCTCGACGTCCGTGTCGTCGGCCTCGGCGAGCCGCACCAGTTCGAGCCGCTCCCTCGCCTCGCGGGTCAGGGACCAACGGCGCGCCAGATAGCGGTCGGTGATGACCTTCTGCTCCGGGTGGGCCGCGAGCCAGCCCTCACCCGCGCGAAGCAGCTTGTCGACCTCGTCGGGCGAGACCCAGTAGTGCTTGGCGTCGTCGAGCACCGGGAGCAGCACGTAGAGGTGCCGCAGCGCCTCGCCCAGGGTCAGCCTGCCCTCGGGCACGTCGAGCACGAGCCGCACGTACCGCGATTCGCCCCACTCGGGGAACCGCTCGTCCAGCGGCACGGGCGTCGCCTCCACCGTCCAGCCCAGCGGCTCGAAGAGCCCCCGCACCAGCTCGGCGCCGCCGCGCGCGGGCAGCGCGGGCACCTGGATCCGCAGCGGCAGCGGCTGCGCGGCCCGCTCGGGACGCGCGGCGCACACGCCGCGCATCGCGCTGGAGAACACCGCGCTCAGCGCCACCGCGAGCAGCGAGGACGCGGCGTAGGGCCGGTCGTTCACGTACTGCGCGAGCGCCGCGTCGGGCGCACCGCCCCGGCCCTTGCCCTTGCCTTTGCCGCGCCGCACGAGCGCGACGGGATCGACCTCCAGGAGCAGCGCGGCCGTGCAGCGCTCGTCGCTCGCCTCGGGGTAGACGACGTGCGCGGTGCCGTACGACGTGGAGAACGCCTGCGCCTTCTCGGGGTGCTTGTGGAGCAGGAACCCGAGGTCGGTCGCCGGGCGTTCGGGGGTGCCGGTTGTGCTGATCGTCAGGAACACGGGGTGGGCCTCGAAAGGGAGTCTGAGCTGTGCGTACGCACCGGTCCCGCCGGTGTGGCGCACGCGCCGGTGTCACGCCGCGGTGGTCCGCGCGCGTTCCTGTGAAACGTACAGCGAAACACCGGAGGCACACTCGGGATTATTCGGGCTCGGGCCCGCGTCGGGGCGCGGCAGCGGCTCCGGGGCCGGGGCGCCGGGCAGGAGCCGCCAGCAGCGGCGCCGGGCGAGCGCGCGCAGCGCGGGATCGCCGCCGACGACCGCGGCGGATCCGGTGGCCTCCAGCATGGGCAGGTCCGAGGCGTGGTCGCCGTAGGCGACGCAGTCCTCGGGCGCGGCCCGGTGCGCGGCGGCGGCGAGACGCACGGCGTCGGCCTTCGCGCGGCCGATCATGGGCGGGCGGTTGAGCCCTCCGGTGTAGCGGCCGTGCGCGATCTCCGGCGAGGTCGACCAGACCTCGTCGGCGCCGATGTGCTCGGCGAGCGGCGCGAGGCAGGCGGCGAACGAACCGGAGACGAGCACGATCCGGTCCCCCGCGTCCCGGTGCCCGCGCAGGGCGTCGAGCGCGCAGGCGTTGAAGAGGCCGCCCTGCCGGAGCTCGGCGGCGAACCAGTCGCGCGCCAGCGCCGACACGCGCGCGGCGCCGGCCCCCGCGAAGTTCTCGAAGTACGCGAGGTTCGTGCGCTCCCTCGGTACGCCGATCTCCGTCATGGCCTTGAGCCGCTGGCGCCGCCGGTCGTACTCGTGCGGCTCGTGCCCCTCGGCGGCCAGGTAGTGGCGCAGGAAACGGAAGAGGGTGGTCGCCGTGGTCAGGGTGCCGTCGACGTCGAAGAACGCCAGCCTGGTGCGGTTCATCGGTGCTCCTCGGGGTGGTCGGGGCGAAGTGCGGGCGGGCGGCGGCCCGGTGGGGACCGGCCGCCGCCCCGCTCGGTCCGTGCGGCGCCGGACTAGGCGGGCACGCCCTTGGCGCGCAGGAGCTCGATGGTCCCCGCGATGTTCCCGGCCTCCTGGAGCTCGTCGTCGGTGACCTGCACGCCGAACTGCTTGGTCAGCGCGACGGCCAGCTCGACGAGCACGAGGGAGTCGAAGCCGAGCATGTCGTACGCGGTGTCGGCGGTGGTGCCCTCCGGCGCCTCGTACTCGGTGGTGAGGATCTCCATCAACTCGGCGGAGAGGGTGGAGGAGTGGGCAATGGTTTGCATGGTCATGACAGATAACTCGCTGTTCTGGAGTAGAGAGGAGTCGTGGTGCGTGAGGGTCAGGCGGGCGTCACGTCGGGCCAGGTCAGGGCGACCGACCCCCAGGTGAGCCCGCCGCCGAACGCGGTGAGCAGGACGCGTGAGCCCGGCGTGAGCGTGCCCTGCGACGCCGCGTGCGCCAGCGCCAGCGGGATCGAGGCGGCCGAGGTGTTGCCGACCCGGTCGAGATGGACGACGGCCCGCTCCTCGGGGATGCCGAGCTGCTTGGCGAGCGCCTTGAGGATGCGCGCGTTGGCCTGGTGGCCCACCAGGTGGTCGACCGATCCGGTGGTCCAGCCGATGCTGTCGAGCACCGAGGTGGACGACTCCGCCATCCTGGCGACCGCCGCGGCGAACACCTTCTTGCCCTGCATCGTGAAGTACCGGTCGTCGGGGTCGGGTTCACCCGGGGTGGAGCGCTGCCGGGAGCCACCGGCCGGAATGCTGATGAGGTCGCGGTGCAGGCCGTCGGAGCCCAGGTCGACGCCGAGCAGGACGCCGGGCCGACCGGAGTCCTCGGCCGCGGCGAGGACGACGGCGCCCGCCCCGTCGCCGAAGATCACCGAGGTGGTCCGGTCGGCGGGATTGATGATGGTCGAGTACGTCTCGGCCCCGATCACCAGGATGCGCTCGGCCTGTCCGGCGGTGATCTGCGCGGAGGCGGTGGCCAGGGCGTAGAGGAATCCGGAGCACACGGCCGAGATGTCGTACGCCCCGATGGGACCGAGCCCCAGGCGGGCGGCGACGTCGGGCGCGGTGGCCGGGCAGGGGTGGTCCGGCGTGGTGGTGGCGAGGACGACGGCGTCCACGGCGCCCGGTTCCGCGTCGAGTCCCGCCGACTTCAGCGCCCGGTGCCCCGCCTCGACGGCGAGGTCCCCCGTCGAGGTGCCGGGCGAGACCCGGTGGCGGGCGCGGATGCCGGTCCGCGTGGTGATCCACTCATCGGTGGTGTCGAGTTCGGCCGCGAGGTCCTCGTTGCTGATCACCCAGGGCGGGAGGTAGCTGCCGAGTCCCATGAGCGCGGCAGGTCGGTACGCCATGCGTGGCCTTCCTTTCCGGTTGCGGAGTGCGGTGGTCGGTCAGGGCAGGAGGTGGGCGACGTTGCAGGCGAGCCGCAGACCGCCGTACGTCGCCTGGATCCGCGCGGCGCGCCAGGTGCCCTGGGCGGTGGGCAGTTCGTTCGGGCGGGCCAGGGCCACGCGCAGGCGCCGGTCGTGCACGGGCGGCGCGGGGTCCTCGTCGGCCGGGGTGATGGTGGTGCCGCGCATCCAGAGGGTGTTGGACGTGGCGCGGTCGAGTCCGTCGAGCCGGTAGAGCAGGACCTGACCCAGTTGCAGGGCCGACACGAAGAGGTCGACCATCGTCGGCGCGAGCGGCGCGTCGGGGGTGGCGGGCGCGTCGGGGGTGGCGAGCGCCTCGGTGATCCGCAGTTCGGCGTCGGCCGACAGGGAGTCGGCGTCGACCGCCACGTCGAGGAGGTACTGGTGGCGTCCGTGGTGGGACGCCCCGTACGGCGCGTCGTTCCACCCGCCCGGCAGGTACTCGGGGTGGGCGTAGAAGCCCTCGGTGTAGACGGGCGCGGCGGACGCGGAGTGCTCGGCCTCGACCCGGACGGTCATCGAGCCGATGCGGCACTCCATCGTGGTCGACACGCGGTCCGTGCCCGGCAGTTCGCGGGTCGACTCGTGCAGCGCGGAGACCGGGAACCGGTCGAGGAACTCCTCGTCGGGCGTGCAGCCCGCCTTGATGCACAGCGACCGTACGACGAAGTGGCCCGACGGGGGCAGATCGTGGACGTGGGCCACGTACAGGCCGGTGAGCTGGGCCGCGAACTGCATGGCGTCGATGGTCGACAGGTGCGGGCGCTGGTGCGACTCGCCCTTGCGGGACCAGACGCCGGGGATGCGGATCCCCGCCGTGGCGTCGACGCCGCCCGGCGCCGAGGCGTCGGAGGGGCGGATGGAGATGGCGCCCAGGCTGTGCGTGACGCGCTTGAAGCCCTCGCCGAAGAAGCGTCCTTGTCGGTCGCCCAGGGCGTCGTCGACGGAGCCGAGACGGAATCTCTCCCGGGTGATGGTGGTGCCCTGCATGGTTGGTCCCCCTTTGTGTTGCCCTGATTCGGGCCCTCCCCGCCCGCGCGGGCGGGGAGGGACGTGCGTGCGTCAGTGCTCGCTGTCGCCGAGCTGCGCGGTGAAGACGCCGTGGTGGAAGTAGGCCCAGAGCTCGGCGATCAGACCGTCCTCGTCGAGGCGGAAGACCGAGATGCCCGACCAGTTGACCGGCTTGCCGTCGGTGGTGACGACGGCACCGCGCCAGTGCACGGCGGTCTGGCCGCCCGTGGTGTAGGCGTCGACGGGCGTGATGCCGAGGAACGGGTCGAACTGGGGGATCACCTTGCGCAGCCGGGCGAGGATCGCCTCACGGCCACGGATCGGCTCGCTGCCGACCGGGTCGTGGAAAAGGCCGTTCTCGGCGAAGGCTCCGGCCCAGAGGTCGGCGTCGGCGGCCTGCGAACCGGCGTAGAACTGGTGAACTGCCTTGGGCATAGCGGGAAACGTCATCGTATTTCTCTCTTTCTCAGGTGAATTCATGGATAGGCGGTGGGTAAAGGAAGGAGTCGTTCAGGAACCGATGACCTCGGCGACCAACCGGTCCGGCCGTACGAGGAGTCCCCTCGCGCCGTCCGGCACGGTGACGCGGCCGTCGGCGGCGGGCCGGGCGACCCGGCGCACCTCCCGTACCGGGGGAACCGGCAGATCGCTCTCCACCGACACGGGCTCCGTGTCGTCGAACCACAGCAGCGTGGAAGCGTCGACGCGGTCGCTCGGTGCGAGGAACGGCGTAAGCCGGCCGTCGGCGGCCCTGGTCCAGGTGGGCACGCGCGCCCCGGCGCTCAGCTCGTAGCGTGCGCCGTGCCGCTTCACGGGGTTCCCGTGGTCCGGGTAGAGCTGGCTCCAGCTCAGCGCGAGCTCGGCCAACTCCGCTCGTACGGACGGGTCGTCGACGTCCCGCGCGGCCCGCATCCGGTCGATGAGCGGGGCGAGGAACGTGGTCTGTCCGACCCGCGTCGCATAGGGCCGCCGTTCCGCCTCGTACCCCGCGAGCAGTTCCGCTTCGTCGTGCCGCAGCGCCGCGAGCAGCCTCCAGGACAGGGCGAGGGCGTCGCCGATGCCGAGGTTCAACCCCTGCCCCCCGGCAGGGGTGTTCAGGTGTGCGGCGTCCCCGGCCAGGACGACCTTGCCGCTCACCCACCGTTCGGCGACCCTCAGGTCCACGGAGTAGTGGCTCGTGCGCAGGGCCTCTGCCAGCTCCAGACGGCTGCCGAAGCCCAGCGTGTCGATCGCGTCCGCGATCCGGCGCCACGGCACCGACGCACCCCGGTCCAGGGTGAGTCCGTTGACCACGGGGCCCGCCATGAGGACCTGGTCACCGGGGATCGGCATCATCGTGACCATGCCGTTCGCCCCGACGTGCACGCCGACCTCGTCGCGGCAGACCAGTTCCCGGGGGACCCCTTCGATCAGCAGGTAGCTCGTGGAGAGGCTGCGCCCCGCCATCGTGACGCCCAGGGACTCGCGCACGGCGCTGCGCGGCCCGTCGCTGCCGACCAGGTAGGAGCAGCGGACGTCGTCGCGGCCCTCGAAGCGGACCAGGACGCCCGAGTCGCCCGAGTTCCCCGTGCCGCCCGCCTCGTGGGACAGGTAGCCGACGCCGTACTCGATCCGTGCGCCGTATCCGAGCGCGTACTTCTCGAGGAGCCCCTCCAGGATCGGCTGCGGCATGTTGCGGTAGCCGTCCAGATGGGTGTCCGTCCCCGTCATCCCGGCGGTGAAGGACCCGGTGCCCTTGAGGTGGAAGGCGAACCGTTCGAGCGGGATGCTGCGGTCGGTCACCTCGTCCAACAGGCCGAAGGAGTCGAGGAGTTCGAGCGTTGGCGCGTGCAGCACGACGGCCTTGGGGCGGTCGCCCCTGTCGATCCTGCGCTCCACGACCAGGACCTTCGCTCCGGCCCGTGAGAGCAGTCCCGCGAGGACGAGGCCGGTGGGCCCGGCGCCGACCACGACGACATCGAAGTCCTTCATGCCACCGACACCGGCTTCGGCTGCTCCTCGGCCACCGGCTCCGGCGCGGGCTCGGCCTTGGGCTCGGGTTCGGCCTTGGGTTCGGCCTTGGTGAAGAACCGGCCCAGGATGTCCGGGTTCGCGACCAGGATGATCGCGGCGCAGACGAGAACGCCGCCGAGGAGTTGCAGCGGGGTGAACCGTTCGCCGACCGCCACCCAGCCGAGCAGGGCCGCGGTGACCGGGTTCATCAGGGTGAGCGGCGCGGTCAGGGACACCGGGAGGCGCTGGACGCCGGAGAGGTAGAGGGCGAAGCCGAGCGCGCCGACCACGAACGCGGCCCAGACGAGGCCCAGGAGCTGCTTGCCGGTGAAGCTCGGCGGCGCGCCCTCGAAGACGAACGCGAGCGGCAGCAGGAAGACGGCCGCGCCGAGCAGGGTCCAGCCCGCCGTGGTGAGGCTGTGCACGCCCTCGGGACGGCCCCACTTGCGGGCGAGTACCGTGCCGATGCCCATGCTGGACGCGGAGCCGATGCCGGCGAGGACGCCGATCGCGTCGAGCGTGGCCGAACTGCGCAGCACGAGCAGCGCGACACCGACGACGCCGACGAGGCAGGCGACGTAGTGGTGCGGCCTGATCTTCTCCTTGAGGACCACCGAGGCGACCGCGATGGCCACCAGGCTCGACATGGCGTTCAGGGTGGCCGCCACACCGCCGGGCAGCCGCTGTGCCGAGATCAGCAACAGGACGGTGAACAGGCCCATGTTGAGCGTGCCGAGCACGAGCGACTTCCACCACCACGCGCCGCGCGGCAGGCCGAAGCGGATCGCGAGGAGCAGCAGCCCGGCGGGCAGCACCCGGAAGAAGCCGTCCCAGTAGGGCGTCGGCGGCAGGTAGTGGGCGGCGACGAAGAAGAGGGTGCCGCCGATGGCCGGACCGAGTCCGGTGCGGATGAGGAGGGCTGAGTTTTTCATCTGGTGAGCTCCGTGGAAGGTACGGCCAGGGGCGCGGGTCAGGCGGCGAAGGCCTCGGCGATGGCGTGGCTGTCCTCGTACATGTGGTAGCGGCTCACGCGGCCTTCGGAGACCGTGAAGTGCAGCGCGTAGTGGTTGGTGAACTTGCGTCCCGTGGCCAGCACCCCGAAGACGCACCTGGCCGTCACGACGGCGTGCTCGCCCTCGGTCACCCGCCCGGTGAGCTCGAACGACTCCGGCAGGGTGAGGACCTGTCCGAACGTGCCGAAGAACTCGGCGAGTTCACCCTTGGCGGAGCGCGCGCCGGTCCACGGGACGTTCGGCGCGCCGCTGACGCGGAAGTCCACCTCGTCGGCGAAGAGCGCGACGGTCCCTTCGACGTCTCCGGAGCCGAAGGCGGCGAAGAACGCGTCGACGACGGTGTCGGTGGCGGCGGTCGAGGCGGCCGCGCGCCCGGCGAGGACGATCGCGGTCTGCTCGGCGACCCGGGCGCCGAGGTACTCGGCGGTGGCGACGTCCGCCTTGGAGACGTCCTGGGGCGGCAGGTCGGCGGGGGTGCTGGCCGCGGCGCCGTTGAAGTACCCGAGCCGGTTGAGGTCGTTCTCCGACTCGGTGCTCGTGTGCCAGCCCGGGTGCAGGCCCAGGTTCACCCAGTTCATCTGGTGCTGGGCGCCCAGCGTCGCGAAGTAGGCGAGCGTGGAGTGCTTGTCACCGGCCTTGCACGCCGCGTTGGTGAAGCCCGCGCCCAGCTTGTCGCGCCAGGCCGCGCCCGCCCACCGCTTGCTCGTGGACTCCGCGAACACGTGGAACTTCCCGGCGGCCGAGCCCATGTACGTCGGCGAGCCGAAGATGATCGCGTCCGCGTCGTCGAGCACCTGCCACTGCTCGTCGGTGATCGTGTCGACGCGGACCAGGGTGACCTCCGCCCCGGCGTCGGTCGCACCGTCCTTGACGGCCTGCGCCAGCACGTCGGTGTGGCCGTAACCCGAGTAGTAGGCGATCGCGACGGTGGGCTTTGTGGACATGTAGACATTCCTCCGGTGAGGTTCTTGGGTTGCTGAGGCTCGTGGGGTTCGTGCGGTCGGCTCAGGCCGCGGCGGCGCGCTCGGTCTCCATGCGGAAGTCCTGGCGGCCGTAGTCGTTCCACGCCAGGTCGATCGCTTCCGCGGGGCTCATGACGGGTTCGAGACCGAAGATCCCCGCGATGGTCTCCAGGCGCTCGGGCATCGAGCCGCTGACGACGTGGTACGGAATCTCCAGCTCGTCGAGCGTCCGGAGCAGCATCGTGTCGATGGTCGCGCGGAACGCCTCGTTCATCGGGCGGTGCCCGTCGGCGGCGATGGGCAGCTCGTGCTGGAGGTGCACGTACGCGTCGTAGGTGTCCTTGACGTGCTGCTTCAGCGCGTGACCGTACTGGTCGACGACCTTGGCGAAGAACCGCATCTCCGGGGAGAGTTCGGCCACCTTGCCGCCCTCGTTGCCCGCGGTGGCGTTGGGGTTCATCCCGTGGATGACGCGGCCCGCGCCGTACAGCCACTCCTGCAACGAGGAGCCGTCGGAGATGAAGTGCTCGCCGAGCGCGGCCTCCTGGGCGACGCGGCCCGAGTGCCTGCGCAGCATCAGCTGCAGGAACTCGTGCGGCGCCACGTCCGAGAGCGCCTTGCCGGGAAAGGTCTCCGGCAGGATCTCCCGAATGGTGCGTGCCAGAGTGCGCGGTACGCCGGTGTAGTGGGCCAGCGCCATCACCGTCGATGTCTTGCCCGCGGAGTAGGTGCCGGAAATAGCGATCTTCATGCGTAGGGGCCTTTCGGCTCGGAGAATTCGGCCCGCTCGACGCGCACCCGGCGCGGCACGGGCCGAGATGCGGTGCGCTGCGGCGTACTGCGCGCACACGGTCTTCTGTCGTCCGTCGGCCGGGCGTTTCGGCGACGGCCTCGGTGGCGCAGACAGGAACTTAGGAAAGTGCGCCCGCTGGCGCGAACGATTCGACAGGCCCCCGAAACCATGGGGCATGACAGCGCATCATTTCGAGGGCGGCCGAAAAGCATCGGTGACGGCGCGGGCCCGCCCGTGGCTCGGCGCCCCGAAAACGCCGAAGGGAGGACCGTGTCTCACGGTCCTCCCCGCACCCCGCTCACCGAGCGGGTGTCCTCGATCTGTCGGCGATCCGCCTGCTCCGCCGCCTCAGGGCCGCAGCGCCCGGAGGAAGAGATCGCGCGTCTCCGCCCAGCGGTCGGTGATGTCGGCGCGGCCGTGCAGGACGTCGGAGACGTGCTGCACGCCGAAGAACGCGGACACCAGGGACCGGGCCGCGGCCCCCGGATCGACGTCCGACGCGAGCTGCCCCTTGCCGTACGCGTCGGACAGCAGGGAGCGCAGCAGCTCCGTCCAGTCCACGTACGGCGTGGGGAGTTCGGCGTCGATGTGCGGGCGCTCGATCTGCAGCCGGGCGCCGCCGCGCACCACCACGTTGTCCCGGAAGGCGAGGGCCGCGCCGTCGAGCATGGCGAGGGCCGTCTCCAGCGGCGGCAGCTCCCGCCGCTGCACCTCTTCGAGCAGCCGGGGCCAGTACGCGTAGTGGCCCTCGACGACGGCGACGGCGAGCGCCTCCTTCGTCGGGTAGTGGAAGTACACCGCCCCCTTGGTCATCTCGACCGCCTCGGCGATGTCCTTGACGGACGTGTGCCGGAAGCCCCGCGTGGCGAACAGCTCCGACGCCACGTCGAGGATGACGGCCTTGGTGCGCGCCGACCGGTCCTGCCGTGGCTCGGGGCCGCGCGCGGTGGTGATTTTCCTGGCGTTGAAGGCCACCGAGGCGGTCCCGGCGGCGTCGGCGGTGGGTCGTGGCATGAGGCGTCAGTTCTCCGGGTGCGGTCCGTATCGGCCATGGGGTCGACTCTGAGGCTTGAAAGATACCTTCCTGTAGGTATATTTTCGACCCCGCTGATCAACGGATCAAGAGACGCGCTGTTCAGAGCATTCCTGCAGCCGTCTCACGGGGTTGCTTGATCGGTGTCCGGAGGGGGGGTCTGAACCTCCGGGCGCCGACGGGGAGGGATTCGAGATGACTGTGCATGCCTTTTCCGCTGGGGAGCGGACGCATACGCATGAGGAAGCGCCGGACGGAAGACGCCCGGCGTCAGGGGGTGAACGACAGGGCGCGCACGTGCCGCGCGGGAGCACCCACGTACCGAGGAAGTGGGTGCACAAGGCCGCGGACGGCGAGGTCCTGCTCCAGGACGCGGTGCGCACCGGCGAGAACCGGTTCACCGTGGCGGCCCGGATGCCGAGGGACCACTTCCTCGGCCACCGCGGCACGGCGTCCGAGGGTGATCCCCTGCTGCTCGCCGAGGCGGTCCGCCAGACGGTGATCTACCTCTCGCACCGCTTCTACGGCATTCCCGAGGGCCACGCCTTCATCCTGTCGGCGCTGGACTTCGCGCTGGACGAGCCGCTGCCGCCCGGCGGCCCCGACGCGCCGCCGCTGGTCCTGGAGGCCGCCTGCGTCGCGGCCCCGCGCGGTCCGCGCCGCCTCGGCGCGACCATGGAGGCGGAGGTCCACTGCGAAGGCCGCCGCATCGGGCGCGCCGGAGCGCGGTGGCAGGCGGTGGACCGTCGGCAGTACGCGACGCTGCGGCTGCGGGGCGGGGGCACGACGCTCCTCCCGGAGGTGGCGAGCAGTGAGTTGACGGCTCCTCACATCCCCTACAACGACGCGGTGTTGGCGGACGTGCCGGGCGCGGAAGGCCAGTGGCAGGTGTGCCTCGACTTCGGCCACCCCGTGCTCTTCGACCACCTCAGCGACCACATACCGGGGATGGTCCTTCTGGAGGGCTTCCGGCAGGCGGCTCTGCTGACGGGGGCGGGTTCGGCGTCGGCTTCGGGTTCGGGTGCGGGTTCGGCTTCGGGTGGCATCGTCGGCGGGCCGCTCGCGGCGGCGGTCTCCTTCCACGCCTTCGGCGAACTCACGGACCCGCCCGCGCTGATCGTCCGGCAGAACGGCGAGGAGTACGCGGGCAACTCCGCCACGGAGAGCCCCGGTTCACGGGCCACGGGGCGGGAGCACCACCACTTCACCGCGGTCCAGTCCGGCCGCACCATCGCTTCTTGCACGGTGTCGGTGGCGACCCCTCTCCCCCACGGCGGCCCGGCATGCTGATCGCCGACCTCACTCCCGAAACCGCCGGGACCTCCGGGGTCTCCGGGACCTCCGCGTCCCCGGGTGACCTCGACCACGCCACCGTCGCCGCCCTCGCGGACGGCGAGCGCGGCGCGATGGACGGACGGCGCTCGCTCTCCGTGCCGCTCGCCGACGCGCTCACCCGGGCCGGGTTCCCGCGCCACTTCGTCCCCGTGGAACACGGCGGCACCGCAGGTACCTTCGGCGCCCTGCTCGACTCGGTGGCGGGCGTCGGCGAGACCTGCGCCTCGACCGCCTGGGTCGCCGCCCTCTACGCGGCGCACGGCCGCCTCGCCTCCTACCTCCCGCGCGCGGGCCGCGACGACCTGTGGCGCGATACGCCGGACACGCGCATCGCCGCGTCCGTCATCCCGCCGCGCGGCGAGGCCGTCCCCGAGCCGGACGGCTGGCGCCTGACGGGCGACTGGACGCTGGCCAGCGGCGTGGACCACGCGGAGTGGGTGCTGCTCGCCAGCCGCACGCCCGGCGAGGGCGAAGCGGGACACCGCGTCTTCGCCGTACCCCGCGAGCGGGTCTCGGTCAGCGACACCTGGAACTCCGTCGGCCTGCGCGGCACCGGCAGCAACTCGGTCTCCGTGACGGGCGAGTTCGTGCCCGCGCACCGCACGTTCACGCTCGCCGACCTGGGCCAGGTACGCCCGGGCGCGGCGCGCTGCCACCGGGTTCCGTACGCGATGGTGGCCTCTCTGATGTTCGCGGCCCCTGCCCTGGGCTCCGCGCGGGGCGCGCTGCGCGACTGGCGGGCCCGGATGATGACGAAGGTGCGGGCCGACGGACGTCCTGCCCTCACCGGTGGCGCGGCACAGCAGTTGATGGCGCGCGCCTCGGCCCAGATCCACTCCGCCCGGCTGCTGCTTCACCAGGCCGCCTGGCAGGCGGACCACGCCGAGGTGACGCCTCTCGCCGTCGCCTCGAACCGCAGGGACGCGGCGCTCGCCGTCGAGCTGTGCTCGGGCGCGGTGGACAGCCTGTGGCGGGCCATGGGCGCGAGCGGCCTCGCCGAAGGAGACCCGGTGCAGCGGCGTTGGCACGACATCGCGGCGGTGGCCTCGCACGCGGCGGTCAGCTTCGAACCGGCCGCCGAGGCGTACACGCGGGCCGCGCTAGAGGCGGAGGGCCTGGCATGACGTCGACAGCGACGCCGAGGGCGGCGGAGCCGCGCCGGGCGGCGTTCTTCGACGTGGACGAGACGCTGATCGCGACCAAGAGCATGTTCGCCTTCTGGGACCACTGGTCGGCGCGGGGCGGCGGGGGCGGGAGGCGTACGGGGGATGGCGAAGGTGCCGGGGACGGCAAGGCCGCCGGAGACGGCGAGGGCGGCAGCCGCGGGGCGTCGCCGACCGGCGACGCCCCGGTCCCTGCCGACCGCGCCGCCCTCAACCGGGCCCACTTCCGGCGCTACCGGGGCGCGCGCCCCGACGAACTGAGCGCGGCGGGACAGGAGTGGTACGCCACGTACCGCACCACCCCTTCGGCCTTCGTCACCGCGTCGCTCTCGGCCCTGCGACGACACCGGGCCGCGGGGCACGCCGTGGTCCTGGTCTCCGGTTCGGCGGACCCGATGCTCCGCCCGCTCGCCGAAGACCTAGGCGCCGAAGCGGTGCTCTGCACCGAACTGCTCGTCGGCGCCGACGGGTTGCTCACCGGCGACGTCAGGACCCCGATGATCGGCGGCGCCAAGGCCACCGCGGTCACCGCCTACCTGGCCCGGCACGGACTGTCCGCCGACGACAGCCACGCGTACGGCGACCACGCGAGCGACCTGGACATGCTGCGCGCCGTCGGCAACCCCGTCGTGGTCGGCGACGACCCGGAACTGGCCCACTGGGCGGCCCGCGAGGGCTGGCACCGGCTGCCGCGATGACCACTCCCCCGCTCGCCCGCGCCGACGGCGCGGGCGAGCTACGGGAAGAGACCCGAGAAAGAAGCCCCAGGGAGAGAAGGGAATTGACGAGTATCCAAAAAACATACCTTCAGGAAGGAATTTTACGTGAGGATGACAAGGCGGCCGGAGACACGACGACGGCGTCGCACCGGCGGAAGGAGTCACACATGGTCCAGCAGGAGAGGGCCCGGCGCACCAGAGAACGCATCCTGAACCTCACGGCCGAGAGCTTCGCGGCCCAGGGATTCACCCGCACCAACCTCAAGGACGTGGCCAAGGCGCTGGGCATGACCACCGGCGCGCTCTACGGCCACTTCACCAACAAGGAAGCGATCGCCGACGCGCTGGAGCGCGAGGCCGCCGAACACTGGGCCCTGCTGCGCGGCGCCGCCGACTCTCCCGGCCTGGCCCCCGAACAGGCCCTGGACAGCGCGGTCTTCGGCCTCGTCAGGGCCATGGCCGACCCGCGCATGCGCGCGGTCGTCAGACTGGCCGCCGAGGGCCCGCCGCGCGGGACCTCCGTGCCGAACCTGCTGGACGCCGTGGCCGAGTTCCTGCTCGCCCAGTTGCGCCGCGCCTGGCAGGACGACGCGGGCCCCGCCCGCACGTGGCGCCCCGAGCCCGTCACCCAGATCCTGCTCGGCCTCATCTGCGGCGCGGTCTTCGCCCGGCGCGGCGCCACGGAGGAGGAGTCGCAGTCGGACTGGGAGGAGGCGGCGCGCGTCCTGCTCGGCGCGCTGCGGGAAGACGGCGCCGACAGCGACCGCTCGGGCGCGGTCCCCTGCCCCCCGGACACGATCACCTATCCCTCGGGAGCAGCCAACTCCCCCTCGGACACGGTGGCCTACCCGCCGGGAGCGGCCGACTCCCTCTCGGACACGACCACCTACCCGCCGGGAGCAGCCGACTCCCTCTCGGACACGATGACCTACCCGCCGGGAACAGCCGACTCACCCTCGGACACGGCGACCTACCCGCCAGACCCGGCCAACACCTCCTCGGACACGACCACCTACCCGCCGAGCCCGGCCAACGCCCCCTCGGGAACGCTCGCCTGACCCTCGGGCACGGTCATCGTCGACCGCGCCCATCCGACCAAAAAACATACCTTTGCAAAGGTTTTTTTCTGCACCTCACGACACCTCACCACGCCCCAACACACCGCTCCACCACCCCGACTCACCACGCCTGAAAGGCCCGTCATGACCATCGCCGACTTCCGCACCACCGTCCCCAGCCACCGCCTCCGCACCCCGATGGCCCCCCGAGCCACCCCGCCCGCCTCCCGCGTCCCCGCCGTCCTCCTGGACGGCCCCGCCCTGTCCCGCACCCGGTTCATGATCTCGCCGCTCAACGAAACCCTTGCCGAGGCGGCCCGTTACGCGGGGTCCACCGCCCCGCACCTCACCCGCCACTACCGGCACCGCGCGGGCGTGCGCACCGCCCAGGCCGACGCCGTCCTCCAGGCCCTGTCGGAAGCGCTGCGCGCGACCCGGTGGCCGAAGGCCGGACTCCTCTCCCCCGCCAGACTCACCGGCATCACCTGCCCCGGCCTGGATCAGGAGCTCGGCGCCCTGCGCGGCAGGCTGCTCGACGCGGACACCGACGACGAGGACGTCACCGTCCTGCTCGACGCCCTGCGCGCGGCCTACGCGTTGTGGCTCGCCGACGACTGGCCCGGCAGACTCAGATCGCTGGAGGACGATCTCGCCTACCGCGCCCACCTGTTGATCCGGTACGGCGCCGAGCAGGTCATCGACACCCTCCACGAACAGGTCAGCTACGCCGACCAGTTGCTGTACGTCACCCCGGCCCCGGCCGTCGCGACCGGCACGGGACACGGCACGGCCGAGTTCCCGTACGCCCCGCAGCGCGCGGCCGAGGGGCTGCTCATCGTGCCCAGCTGGACGGCCGAGACCCCGGCCCTGCTCTGCGGCGGCGAACTGCCCGTACTGCGCTACCCCGCCCGCAACGGCTTCGACCTGCGCGCCGAGAGCGAGCGCTCCGCCCCACGGCCACGGGCGATCACCGCGCTGATCGGCCGGGCCCGCTCCCACGCGCTGGCCTCCATCGGCACCGGATGCAGCACCACGGAACTCGCCGACCGGCTCGGCGTGGGAGCCGCGACCGCCTCCAGCCACGCCACGGCGCTGCGCCGCGCGGGGCTGATCGTCACGGTCCGGCGCGGCAAGCGCGTGGAGCACCTGCTCACCGACTTGGGCTCCCGCCTCCTGAACGCGGGCAGCGACGCGGTCGGCTGAGCACCGGGTGGCCGCAGGCCCTGGTCAGGAGGGCTCGGTGAGAACCCACAACTCCCAGACCCCGGCGGGCCGGCACTCGTAGGCGCGGACGCCGTTCTCCATGTACCAGCGGCCGCGCTCGTGACATTGGCTCTCCTCGCCCGGAGGAAAGTCCGCCACGTGGTGCCAGCCCGGCCCGGCCGCCGGCGTGGACCGTACAGGCGCGGGCTGTACGGGCGCGGGGGCGGGCGCCGAGGCCGCGGCAGTCGCGCCGTGGCTCGCCACCAGCAACGACGCGGCCGCAGCCGCGAGGAGTACGCGTTTCATGGTTCGCATGGAAGGCATCCTTCCGCAGCTGGCGGGCCCACATGGACGGAGACCGCTCCGCCTTCCCCCGATTGGCCCAAAGGGTGAAGTGACCACCGGGCACCGGAGGGGTGAGCCCGGCGGTCACGTCCTTGGCCCGGGCCGACGAAGGCCCGGGGCCGGCGTCGCCCGCCTACGACAGCTGCGACTGGACCTGGGAGGAGATCAGCTCCAGGTGGTCCAGGTCGGCCAGGTCCAGGCACTGGAGGTAGATACGGCTCGCACCGATCTCCGCGTACTTGCCGATCTTGTCCACGACCTCGGCCGGGGAGCCCGCGAGGCCGTTGGCCTTGAGCTCGTCCACCTCGCGTCCGATGACGGCCGCGCGCCGGGCGACCTCCGCGTCGTCCTTGCCGACGCAGGCCACCAGCGCGCTGGAGTACACCAGGTCGTCCCCCTTGCGCCCGGCCTGCTCGGCGGCCGCGCGGACCCGGCCGAACTGCCGCTCACTGTCCTCCAGGGAGGCGAAGGGGATGTTGAACTCGTCGGCGAACTGGGCGGCCAGGCGCGGGGTGCGCGTCGCTCCGTGGCCGCCGATGAGGACCGGCACCTTGGTCTGCGCGGGCTTGGGCAGGGCCGGGGAATCGGTGAGCTGGTAGTGCTTGCCGTCGTGCGAGAAGGTCTTGCCGGTCTCCGTCGCCCACAGTCCGGTGACGATCTGGAGCTGCTCCTCCAGGCGGGCGAACTTCTCCTTGGGGAACGGAATGCCGTACGCCGTGTGCTCCTCCTCGAACCAGCCCGCGCCAAGACCCAGCTCGACGCGGCCGCCCGACATCTGGTCGACCTGCGCCACCTGGATGGCGAGCACGCCGGGCAGCCGGAAGGTGCCGGCCGTCATGAGCGTGCCGAGGCGGATCCGCTTGGTCTCACGGGCGAGCCCCGCCAGGGTGATCCACGCGTCCGTGGGACCCGGCAGGCCGTCGGCCGATCCCATGCGGAGGTAGTGGTCGGAGCGGAAGAAGGCGTCGAATCCGAGGTCCTCCGTTGCCTTGGCGACGGTGAGCAGGGTGTCGTAGGTGGCCCCTTGCTGGGGCTCCGTGAAAATTCGAAGATCCATGGCTCCATCCTGCACGCTCGGGCGCCCGTCAACCCCGCCGGTCCCGCCGATCCCGCGTCGCCCCGGTCGGGTGAAAATGCGTCAACACGGCGCTCGGCGACTGCCCGCCCCAGTGACCCCGCCCGACGGGAGATCGTTGGCTCGGGCGGAGCCGGACCGCCCGGCACCCGCGTCGGCGGTCGCTGCCGGGGCGTCGCTTGTGTCAACTGCCCTTCCCCCGTGGGAGGGCGAGGGCCGAGGAGGCCGTCATGTCCCAGGAAGCCGTGCCCGAGCAGGAGGCCGCGCACGATCCGTCCGTGCCTGCCCAGCAGGGCGCACCCAAGGGCCTGCTGCAGCAGATGGAGGAGTTGATGGCAGCGCTCAACGCGGATCTGACCCAGCTCGACGCCGATCTGCAGCAGTCCGCGCCGCCCGGTGCGGCGTCCCCCGACTCTCCGGACACCACGTCCACCGGCGCCGCCTCCACCGGCACCGCGCCCTCCGGCGCCCGCCCGTGGGACGCGGTGCCGGTGGAGGGGCGCGACCGCTCCTGACGGCACCGGCGCACCCCCCACGCCTCCGCGGCCCTGCCCTTCGGCGGGGTCCGCACGGAGCCGCCTCATGACGGCCCCGCCGCCGAGTCGGGCTCGGGCAGGCCCTGTTCGCGCACCGCGAGCCTGCGCAGCATCTCGATGACCCGGTCCCTCGACTCGTCGGCGGCGTCGATCGCTTCCATGCACTGCCAGTACACCCCCTCCTCGGCGGCGCCCATGGCCACCCCGACGAGCGCGATCCCCACCTCGCCCAGGAGCCTGCCGAGTCCGAGCAGGACCTCATGGGCGTCGCCCGTGTCCGTGAGGCGCGCGGCCCGTATGCCCTCCGTGCCGAGGCGCGGGGAGTCGAGCACCCCGCAGGCTCTGCCCCCTACTTCGCTCAGGCCCAGCGCCTCGCCCCGTAACTCGGGAGGGCCCGCGACCGCGAGACGGCTGCCGATCGCCTGCGCCAGCGCCTGCGACTGCCACACCTCCGCGACGATGTCGGCGGGGTCCTGACTCCGCGCCAGAGCACGCCTGTTCGCCTCGATGAGCCGCATCGCGTTCATGCGCAGCCCCCTTCCCTCGCGTACGCATCCGCCGCACGTCGCCCGAACCCCGCTGTCCACTACCCAGAGTGATACTCATCCGGGCGAAAAGCCAGGGGAAGCCGGAATTCTGTGGACAACTCATCGAGTTTGGACAAGCCATCCACTCCGGAGAGTGACGAAGATGTGGTCCGCGGGGGTCTCAGGGCTTCTCTCGGGGGCTTTCGGCCGCCGGAAAGCGCCGTTCGTTCCGGTCGATCTTGGCCGCCAGCGCGGCCAGCGCGTCGATCCCCAGGACCTCGCAGAACTGCAGCAGATACGCGAGGACATCGGCGACCTCGTCCCTCACCCGGTGCGCGGAATCGGGGTCCGCCATCACCCGCGCCGACTCCTCGGGGGTCAACCACTGGAAGATCTCGACCAGTTCGGACGCCTCCACGCTGAGCGCGGCGGCCAGGTTCTTCGGGGTGTGGTACTGCTCCCAGTCGCGGGCCGCCGCGAACTCGGCCAGCCTGCGCTGCAGCCCTGCCACGTCGTGTTCTGCCACGTCATGCTCTGGGACGTCATGTTCTGGCACGTCATGTTCTGTCACGGCTCAAGGTCTACCACCACCGCGTCACCCGCCGCGGCGGCCGCCCACACGCCGTCCCGCACCGCCCCCACCAGGCGGATGTGCCCCCGCGCACAGCAGCGGGCGGCCAGCTCGGCGAGGGCCCGCGACTGCCGCGGATCGAGGCGGCGGTCGAGGCTGTCCGCGAGGAGCGTGAGCGTCTGGTACGCCTCGGGGACCTCGGCCACCGGGTCGCCCGCGAGGACGCCGGGCCCGGTCAGGAGCACCAGCGCGAGGGCGAGGTACCTCAACTCGCCGTCGCCGAGCCGGGCGAGCGGCGTGCGCACCCCGTCGCCCCGGTCGATGAAGGCGTGCAGCGCGCCGTCCTCCGCCTCCTCGGCGAGCACGTCGGCGACGGGGCCCGCGCAGCCGGTGCGCACCGCGGAGACGAACAGTGCGTGGCGCGCCGCGCACTCCGCCCGCGTACGCCACAGGACTTCGGCGAGGTTCTCGCAGCCGCCCAGGAGACGGCCGGGGCCGACGAGTCCCGCGGGGACCGGGGCGCGCATGCGGCTGGGCCGCGGGTCGCAGGCGAACGCCGAGCGCAGCGCGACCACCACCTGTTCCGCCGCGGCGAGCACCAGGCGCTGCCCCGCGGTCTTGCCCGCGACGCGCAGCGGGACGAGCGCGGTGCCCAGCCGGTCGTCGGGCATCGGGGCGCGGGTCACGGGTGCCGGGCCCGCCGTGTGCCAGGCCGCCTGCACCATGCGGCGGCCAGGGTCGCGCAGCGCCGTCTCCAGGAGGGTGAGGCCGCCGAGGCTCAGGCGCTCGCCCACGACGCGGAGTTCGGGCTCGGCCTGGACGGCGAGTTCGAGGCGGACGGGGCCGACCGCCCCGTCGACCGTGCAGCCGATGCGGAATCCGCGGCGCTGCTGGTCGTCGGCGCGGGCCCGTTCGGGCACGCACGACACCGGGTCCGCGAAGACGTCGACGAGCTCGGCCCCCGCGCTGAGCCGCGCCAACGCCTCGTACGCACGCAGGGCGCTGGTCTTCCCGCTGCCGCTCGGCCCCGTGACGAAGGTCAGCGGGCCGAACGGGAGCACCGCGCTCCGGTGCCCGGCGAAGGCGGACAGCCGCAGCTCGGTGACCTGCGGCCGCCCGTGTCCTGCCAGTGGCTCCGCGACCGACACGGGGGAATGGACCGTCATGTCCGGAAGGTAAGCGGCGCCGGATCAGGTGAACCGTTCCGCCCAACCGACCTTCCTACGATCGAGGGATTCCCCCGCAAGAGGGCCCGGTCCGGGCGGGAAGCCGCTAAGTCGCGCCGCGTCCCGGACCTCCGCTCGGGTCTGGACCGAGGCCGGGTGTCAGTGGTGTGCGGGATCGTGCACGTCGTGGACGAACTCGTGGAACGTGTCGGTGCCCAGGACCGGGTGCTGGGAGTGGTCGGCCGCGGGGAGGCCGTCCGGGAGGGCTGGCCGCACCGGGTCGGCGTGGTGGTGTGCCGCGATGGGCGAGGGCGCTTCCTCGTCCATCGGCGTGCCGAGCAGCTGTCCCGTTTCCCCGGGCACTACGAACTCGGTGTCGGGGGCGCCGCGGGAGTCGGTGAGTCCTACGAGCAGGCGGCTGCCCGTGAGCTCCGTGAGGAGTTGGGGGTGCGGGCGGCCGTGCGCCTGCGGTTCACGTTCCTCAACCGGGGCGGGCTCAGCCCTTACTGGCTCGGGGCGTGCGATGCCGTGCTCCAGGAGATCGTCGCCTGCGACCCGGAAGAGGTGGCCTGGCACGGGTGGCTGACCGAGGCCGAGCTGCGGCGGGCTCTGCGGCAGTGGACCTTCACTCCTGACAGCCAGGAGGTCTTCGATCGGTATCTCGCCTGCCTCGCCGACCCGGATCACCGGCGTCCTCGCGGAGAGGGGCCCTGAACCCTTGTGAGGTGGGGGCGCCTGACCGCCCCACCCCACAAGGAATCGCTCAAGGACTCGCTCAAGGACTCGCTCAGGGCTGGGCAACCGCCTCCACCAGCCCCTGCACCTCCGTGCCGGGCGGCGCGAGGAGGAAGACGTTCTTGTCGACCCGGTGCATGGCGCAGCCCAGGCCGAGGACCACGCCGCTGCTGAAGTCCAGGACGCGCTTGGCCACTTCGGTCTCCGCGCCCGTCAGGTCGAGCAGGACCGGGATCTGGGCCATCACGGTCTCCGCGACCTCGCGGGCGTCCGCGAAGACGTTCACCCGCATCACCACGAACCGCCTGCGCGTCTCGGTCTCCGCGTCGGGCAGCGCGCGGTGTCCCGGCCAGGAAGGCCACTCGTTGCGGCTGCGCAGCGGTACGACCTGGGCGAGCCCTTCCCACTGTTCATCGGTGACGTCGTGGCGCTGACTACTACTCACTGACCCACTCCGTCCTGGCTCGCACTCGTTGTCTGCACCGGGCAATTCTTACGCCAAGTCACCCGTTCAGCCCAACAGCGACACGGACGGCGCCCTCGTCGGGGGTCTCCGCGAGGGTGGCTCCGGTCACTTCGCGAGCGCGTCCCGCACGTCGTCGAGGACCGTGCGCGCCGCTATGGGCCCGCCCGAACTGTTCCACGCCGAGCCGTCGACGACGACCACATGCCCCTGCTTCTCGGCCCTCGACTTCGTGAAGTTCGCCACCTTTTTCGCCTCGCCGTACGCCTTCTCGCCCGCCGCCGGTCGCCGAGGGCGGCGAGCGTCGAACCCACGTGTCCCTTGCCCTTGCCGACGACCGATGGTGCACCGTCGTCGCCGCCGCACCCCGCGAGGGTGAGGGCAAGCGCGGGTGGTCAAAGGACCGCGGTCAGGCCGTCCGCGAGGCAGCCGCGCCAACAGGCGTAGTCGTGGCCGCCGTTGTACGTGCCGAACGTCACCGGGTCGCCACGCGCGGCCAGTTGCTCGTACAGGGCGCGGCTGTAGTCGACCATCGCTCCTTCGTGGAGGCCCGCGTCGAGGTGGATCCTGAGGCGCGGGCGCGGTAGCTCGACGAAGCGCGAGACGAGCCAGGGGAGTTCGTCGGACGGCTCCAAATCCGGTACGCCGTATGGCAGTCCAGGCCGCCACCACAGTGAGGCGGACTGGGCGAGGACGGTGCCGAACCGGTCGGGCCGCAGCAGCCCCGCGTACAGCGCGGTGAGACCGCCGAGGCTCTGGCCCGCGACGACAGTGCGGGCCGGGTCGGTGGTGAGGGGCCAGCGCCCGGCCGCCCAGGGGAGCAACTCGTCGGCGAGGAAGTGGACGTAGGTGTCGCACGCGGTGAGGTCGCGCCAGCGGGTGGGGAGGTCGACGGCGTCCGGGGCGAGCACGGCCAGGGGCGGTACGGCGCCGTCGGCGATCAGGGCGTCCAGCGTGTCCTGGAAGGCGAGTTGACCGAACCAGACGTCGCCGTCGCACAGGACCACGGTGGGCGTGCCGGGGCGCGGGCCGCCCGGAGGGAGGTACGCCCACACGTCGCGTTCGGCGCCGAGCGCGCCCGCGGGCAGCCGGTGCCGTTCGACCCGGCCGCGCGCGACCGTGGCGCGGCGCTCCGCCCACGGCTGCGCGGGCGCCTCGGGCAGCGCGAAGACGGAGCTGTCGGTCTGGCCCCAACGGCTGGGCAGGCGCTCCTTGTTGAGGGGGTCATGGGCGGCGTACGACGAGAGGGAGCGGAGCCTGCTTTGCAGGAGTGCGGGGTCGGCGGGGAGTTCGCCCGGGGAGATGTCGGCCGCCATGCGGTACGCGGCACGGTGGTCGGCGCGCAGCCGGTAGGTGAGGTGCCAGACGTCCGTGCCGGGCACCCGGTCCAGCAGGGCGTCGGCGAGGTGGTCGCGGTCCACCGCGCGGTTGACGAGCAGCAGGACTTGTCGCGTGGCGCGGTGACCCCGCCACAGGAACGTGACGGCGCGGTGGGTTCCGCCCTCGGCGCCCGCACCGGCGCCGGACGCCTCATCGACACCGGCGCCCCCGTCGACGTACTCGACCAGCGGCGTCCCCCGCAGCGCGACCTCCGCCCAGAACTCCTCGACGAGGACGGCCCGTTCACGCTCGTCCGCGCCCGCGACACCGCGGGCCAGGCGTTCGACGCGTGGGCTTGCAACGCGGGTGGCCTCGACAGCGCCCGTGCCCGCGGACCGCGCCGCGGCGGCGCTCACCACCCCCGTGACGTCCGGTCCGGCGTGCATGACCACCGCCTTCTCCGATCCGAGAGGTGACAACATCAACTTAGCTTAGCCTAAGCTAACCCACGCTCTCGTCTGCCTCGCCCTGCTGCTCATGGGCATCGGCGCGTCGGCGGTCCTCGGCTCCGTGACGAGCTTCCTCTCCGTACGCACGGGGCGGGTGTGAGGAGCGAGCCCCGGAAGAGGCAGCCCCGTAAGGGGCGCGGGGAACTGCGCGAGCGGCCACGACGCACCCGCGGCGGATCACCCGGCAGCACGCCCCCTCGGCTGAAGCGCAGCGAACTCCAACGGCGCCGAGGGATCAATCGAAACGTCCAGCGGCGCAGCCTCCGCACCCGCCCGGACCAACAGGTCCCCGACCGCGGCGATCATCGCCCCGTTGTCCGTGCACAACCGCAGCGGCGGCACCCGCAACTCGATGCCCGCCGCCCCGCAGCGCTCCTCCGCGAGCGCCCGCACGCGCGAGTTCGCCGCGACGCCGCCGACCACGACCAGCGTGCCCACGCCGTGCGCGCGACAGGCCGTGACCGCCTTGCGGGTGAGCACGTCGGCGACGGCCTCCTGGAGCGCCGCCGCGCCGTCGGCGACCGGCAGCTCGCGCCCCGCCCTCGCATGGCCCTCGGCCCAGCGCGCTGCGGCCGTCTTCAGGCCCGAGAAGGAGAAGTCGTACGGGGCGTCGCGCGGCCCGGTGAGCGGGCGCGGGAAGGCCACCGCGGCCGGGTCGCCGTCCCGGGCGGCCCGGTCGACGGCAGGCCCGCCCGGATAGGGCAGCCCGAACACCCGGGCGACCTTGTCGAAGCACTCCCCCGCCGCGTCGTCCAGGGTGTCGCCGAGGTGGACGATCGGGTCGCGCGCGAGGTCGCGTACGAGAAGGAGCGAGGTGTGGCCGCCGGAGACGATCAGGACCACGCAGGGGTCGGGCAGCGGACCGTGCTCCAGGGTGTCGGCGGCGACGTGGCCCGCGAGGTGGTGCACGCCGTGCAGCGGCACGTCCAGGGCGTACGCGAGGCTCTTGGCGCCCGCGAGGCCGACCTGGAGGGCGCCGGAGAGCCCGGGTCCCGTGGTCACCGCGACCGCGCCGATGTCGGACATCCGCAGGCCCGCCTCGTCCAGGGCGCGGCGCACCACGGGGGTGAGCGCGTGGACGTGGGCGCGGGCGGCGATCTCCGGGACGACGCCGCCGTAGCGGGCGTGTTCGTCCATGCTCGACGCGACGGCGTGGCCGAGGAGCCGCCCGTCGCGGACGAGTCCCGCGCCCGTCTCGTCGCAGGACGACTCGATGCCGAGCACCACCACAGAGCCCATCGCGGATTGGCCTTTCTGCCCAGGGGCCCGCGCGGGACGGCCCGCACGGCTTATTGCAAGTAATGTGCAATAAGGGTACGCCGCCTGGTCACCAGTAGAGTGCGGCTGCGCAGTCGCCCCTCCAAAGACCGATTCCGAGGTACCCGCACGTGACCCCCGCACCACCGGCCTCCCCCGCAGACATACCCGTCACCGTCGTCGGGATCGGGGCCGACGGCTGGGCAGGGCTCCCCGCCGCCTCGCGCGCGGCGCTCGCCGACGCCGAGGTCCTGATCGGCGGCCCGCGCCAACTCGATCTGCTCCCGCCGGAGCACTGCGCGGGCGAACGCGTCGCCTGGCCCACGCCGCTGCGGCCCGCCGTGCCCGGTCTGCTCGCCGCCCACGCGGGACGCCGCGTCGCGGTCCTCGCCAGCGGCGACCCGATGTTCTACGGCATCGGGCGCGCCCTGACCGAGGTGCTCGGCCCCGACGCGCTGCGCGTCCTGCCGCACCCCTCCGCCGTCTCCCTCGCCTGCGCGCGCCTGGGCTGGCCCGTCGAGGACACCGAGGTCATCACGCTCGTCGGCCGCCCGGCCGCCAGGATCGCCGCCGCGCTGCACGACGGGCGCCGCCTCCTCGTCCTGAGCGCGAACGCGGCGACCCCCGGCGAGATCGCCGCCCTGCTGCGCGAGCGCGGCTTCGGTCCGAGCAGCCTCCGCGTACTCGAACAGCTCGGCTCCGAGCGGGAGTTGACGTACGAAGGGGTCGCCGACGCCTGGCAGCACGCGCCCGGCGACGCGCTGAACGTCGTCGCGGTCGAGTGCCGCCGCTCCCCCGACGCCCTGCGGCTCGGCGCCGTGCCGGGACTGCCCGACGCGGCGTACGAGAGCGACGGCCAGCTCACCAAGCGGTACGTGCGCGCCGCCACCCTCGCGGCCCTCGCGCCCGCGCCCGGCGAACTCCTGTGGGACGTGGGCGGCGGCTCCGGTTCGATCGCCGTGGAGTGGATGCGCGCGCACCCCTCGTGCCGCGCCCACACCGTCGAGAAGAACCCCGTACGAGCCGAGCGGATCACCCGCAACGCCGAACGGCTCGGCGTGCCGGGACTGCGCGTCGTCACCGGCGCCGCGCCCGCCGCGCTCGCCGAACTCCCCACGCCCGACGCCGTGTTCATCGGCGGCGGCCTGACCGCGCCCGGCCTGCTCGACGCGTGCTGGGCCGCGCTCCCCGTGGGCGGACGGCTCGTCGCCAACACCGTCACGCTGGAGTCCGAGGCCCTGCTCGCCGATTGGTACCGGCGGCACGGCGGCGACCTCGTGCGCCTCGCGGTCGCCCAGGCCGTCCCCGTCGGCGGCTTCACCGGATGGCGCCAGGCCATGCCGGTCACCCAGTGGTCCGTCACCAAGTCTGGAGATCAAGAACGATGACCGTGTACTTCATCGGCGCGGGACCCGGCGCCGCCGACCTGATCACGGTGCGCGGCGCCCGCACGCTCGCCGCCTGCCAGGTCTGCCTGTACGCGGGCAGCCTGGTGCCGGTCGAGCTGCTCGACGAATGCCCGGACGGGGCACGCCTGGTGGACACCGCGCAGCTCAACCTCGACGAGATCACCGGGGAGTTGGTGCGGGCCCACGAGCAGGGGCTCGACGTGGCACGGCTGCACTCCGGCGACCCTTCCGTGTTCAGCGCGGTCGCCGAGCAGATGCGGCGCCTCGACGCGGCGGGCGTGCCGTACGAAGTGGTGCCGGGGGTCCCCGCGTTCGCCGCGGCTGCCGCCGCGCTCAAGCGGGAGCTCACCGTTCCCACCGTGGGGCAGACCGTGATCCTCACGCGGATCGCGCAGCGGGCCACGGCGATGCCGGCCGGCGAGGATCTCGCCACGCTCGGGCGCAGTGGGGCGCTGCTCGTGCTGCACCTCGCCGCGGGCTACGTGGACCGGGTCGTGGAGGAGCTGCTTCCTCATTACGGTGCGGAGTGCCCTGTCGCGGTGGTGGCGCTGGCCAGTCGGCCCGATGAGGTGATCCTGCGGGGGGCTCTCGGCGACATCGCGGAGCAGGTGAAGGCTGCCGGGATCGTACGGACTGCTGTGATCATGGTGGGGCGGACGTTGGGGGCGGAGCAGTTCCGGGACAGTCATCTGTACTCGGCCGACAGGGATCGGCACGTCTGCTGAGCGGTTCCTTCGGCTGTGCTTCGGCTGCGGAGCGTGGGGGCTGGGCGCGCAGTTCCCCGCGCCCCTAAAGGGGCGCCCCCCTCTTTACGGAGTGCTGCGGCCCACGATCGTTCCTGCTCTGTCGATGCAGATCACGTCCACCGCCACCGGGGCGCCCCGCAGGACCGCCAGTGCCTCGGCGCGGGCCGTCGTCGCCACCAGGTCACCCAGGGGGACCCCCGCCGCCTCGCACAGGCGCAGGGCCTCCAGGCCCGTGTTGGCGGCGGCGATCCGCTCGGCGAGCGCCGCGGACGCGCCGCCGGTGCGGGCCAGCTCCGCGAGGAAGCCCTTGTCGACCTGGGAGCGGGCCGAGTGCAGGTCCAGGTGGCCCGCCGCCAGCTTGGAGAGTTTGGCGAAGCCGCCGCAGATGGTGAGGCGGTCCACGGGGTGACGGCGTACGTACTTCAGGACCGCGCCCGCGAAGTCGCCCATGTCCAGGAGCGCCTGCTCCGGCAGGCCGTACTCGGCGACGACCGTCTTCTCCGACGTCGAGCCCGTGCACCCGGCGACATGGGTGTACCCGGCCGCCCGCGCCACGTCCACGCCCCTGCGGATCGAGTCGATCCACGCCGAGCAGGAGTAGGGCACGACGATGCCGGTGGTGCCGAGGATCGACAGGCCGCCCAGGATGCCGAGGCGGGGGTTCCAGGTGGAGCGGGCGATCTCCTCGCCGTGGTCGACGGAGACCGTGATCTCCACGTCCCCCGTACCGCCGTGGCGGCCCGCGACCAGCGCGACGTGGTCGCGCATCAGCTGGCGCGGGACCGGGTTGACGGCCGGTTCCCCCACGTCCAGGGGAAGCCCTGGCCGGGTGACCGTGCCCACGCCGGGGCCCGCCGCGAAGACCACTCCGGAGCCCGGCGGCAGCCGCCGCACCGTGGCACGCACCAGCGCGCCGTGCGTGACGTCCGGGTCGTCGCCCGCGTCCTTGACGATGCCCGCCATGGCGTACGACGTGGTCAGCTCCTCGGCGGCCAGCGCGAAGGCGGGTGTCTGGCCCTTGGGCAGCGTGATGGTCACCGGGTCGGGGAAATCGCCGGTGAGCAGCGCCGTGTACGCGGCCGTGGTGGCCGCGGTCGCGCAGGCCCCCGTCGTCCAGCCGGGGCGCAGACCGGTGTGCTTGAGTTGGGCGCCGCGCCCACCCTTTGCCTCACTCATGAAGGAAACCGAACTCCGTGCACGTATTGATTCTGGGGGGAACGACCGAGGCCCGCCGCCTGGCGGAGCTGCTCGCGGGCGAGGCGGGGGTCCGGGTGACCAGTTCCCTCGCGGGACGGGTCGCCGCGCCCCGGCTGCCGCCCGGCGAGGTCCGCGTCGGTGGCTTCGGCGGGGTCGAGGGGCTCGCCGACTGGCTGCGCGAGCACCGCGTGGACGCGCTCATCGACGCCACCCATCCTTTCGCAGGGACGATCTCGTTCAACGCGGCGGCGGCCGCCGCACTCGCCCATGTTCCCCTGCTCGCGCTGCGCAGGCCCGGGTGGGTCGCGGGTGAGGGGGACGACTGGCGCGTGGTCGGTTCCCTGGAGGAGGCGGCGCGGGCCCTGCCCGGGCTGGGTGAGCGGGTGTTCCTCACCACGGGGCGGATGGGGCTCGCGGCGTTCTCCGGGTCCGAGCTGGCCGATCTTTGGTTCCTCGTACGTTCCGTCGACGCGCCCGAGCCGCCGTTCCCCGCGCGCATGGAGGTGCTGCTCGATCGGGGGCCGTTCTCGCTCGACGGGGAGCGGGAGCTGTTGCGTCGGCAGGGGATCGATGTCGTGGTGACGAAGGACAGTGGGGGGTCGGCCACGTCGCCGAAGCTTGTCGCTGCGCGCGAGGCGGGGGTTCCTGTGGTGGTGGTTCGGCGACCTCCTGGCCCGGAGGGGGTCGCTGTGGTCGCCTCGCCGCGGGGCGCCGTTGACTGGGTGCGTCTGGTGCGTGGTTAGGTGCGGGTCGTTGTGGGCCGGGCGCGCAGTTCCCCGCGCCCCTAGAAACACGTCCCCACGCCCCCGTGAGGGGGGTGCCCCATCAGGGGCGCGAGGAACTGCGCGATCAACCACGACGCACCCGCAGCAAAAAGGCGGCAGCGGACGCGTGGTTAGGTGCGGGTCGTTGTGAGCTGGGCGCGCAGTTCCCCGCGCCCCCAAGAACACGTCCCCACGCCTCCGTAAGGGGGGTGCCCCATCAGGGGCGCGAGGAACTGCGCGATCAACCACGACGCACCCGCAGCAAAAAGGCGGCAGCGGACGCGTGGTTAGGTGCGGGTCGTTGTGAGCTGGGCGCGCAGTTCCCCGCGCCCCCAAGAACACGTCCCCACGCCTCCGTGAGGAGGGTGCCCCTTCAGGGGCGCGGGGAACTGCGCGATCAACCACGACGCGCCCGCAGCAAAAAGGCGGCAGCGGGACTCAGGCTTCCGGATAGCGCCTCGGCGTCCACACGACCTGCTCCCCGTCCCCGCGTCGCACGACCTCCGTCTGCGAGGAGCCGACGATCAGCAGCGTCCGCATGTCGACCTCCGACGGATCCAGGTCGGCGAGGCGGACGATGCGGATGCTCTCCTCGGGACCGCCCACGTCACGGGCGAGGACCACAGGAGTGTCGGGGGCGCGATGCTCAAGGAGCAGCTCCCTCGCCTTGCCCACCTGCCAGGTCCTGCTGCGCGAGCCGGGGTTGTACAGCGCGAGCACCAGATCCGCCGAAGCCGCCGCCGCGAGCCGTTCCGCGATGACCTCCCACGGCTTGAGCCGGTCGGAGAGGGAGAGCGTGGCGTAGTCGTGGCCGAGCGGCGCACCCGCGCGGGCCGCCGCCGCGTTGGCCGCGGTGACACCGGGCAGCACCCGCACCGGGACGTCCGCGTACGCGTCCTGCGAGGCGACTTCGAGTACGGCCGTGGCCATCGCGAAGACACCGGGGTCGCCGCCGGAGACGACCGCGACGCGACGGCCCCGCTGCGCCAACTGCAGGGCGAACTCGGCGCGTTCGGACTCGACGCGGTTGTCGGAGCCGTGCCTGAGCTGTCCGGGGCGGCGCGGCACGCGGTCCAGGTAGGTGGTGTAGCCGACCAGATCGTCCGCGGCGGCGAGCGCGCCGCGCGTCTCGGGGGTCAGCCACAGGGGCCCCGCGGGTCCCGTGCCGACGACGACGACCTCGCCGCGCGCCGGGTCCGCCGAGGGCTCGGGCGCGGGTCCGCCGGTCAGCGGGGCCACCCTGCTCGGCAGCACCGCCACCGAGAAGTACGGCACCGACTCCGGGTCCACGTCGGCCAGTCGGCCGGTGCGCTCGCCCTCCATCGTGGCGCGCTCGACGTAGCGGGCCTCGTCGAGACGGCCCGCGCGGTCCAGGGCGCCGCGCACCTTGCCGAAGGTGCGGCCGAGCTTCATCACGACCGCCGAGTCCGTCGCCGCGAGGCGCGCGGCGAGCTCCTCCTCGGGGAGCGTGCCCGGCAGGATCGTGAGGACCTCCTCGGCCTCCACCAGCGGCTCCCCGAGCCGGGCCGCCGCCGCGCTGACCGAGGTCACGCCGGGGATCACCTCGGTCGGGTAGCGGTCGGCGAGGCGCTTGTGCATGTGCTGGTAGGAGCCGTAGAAGAGCGGGTCGCCCTCGGCGAGGACGGCGACCGTGCGGCCCGCGTCGAGGTGCGCGGCGAGCCGGGCCGCCGCCTCCTCGTAGAAGTCGTCGAGTGCGCCCCGGTAGCCACCGGGGTGGTCCGTGGTCTCCGTGGTGACGGGGTAGACCAGCGGCTCCTCGATGTGGTCGGCGCGGAGGTGCGCGGCCGCGATCGAGCGGGCGATGGAGCGGCCGTGCCGTGCGGAGTGGTAGGCGATCACGTCGGCGGCAGCGATGACCTCGACGGCGCGGACGGTCATCAGCGACGGGTCGCCGGGACCGAGCCCGACCCCGAAGAGCCTTCCCTGCTGGGCTTGTTGGAGCTGCTGAGGCTGCTGGCCCTGCTGCTCCTGCTGGTCCTGTGGGACCTGTTCGGTGTTCACTCCGTCTCGCTCGCAATCGCGTTGATCGCCGCCGCGGCCATCGCACTGCCGCCGCGACGACCTCGTACGACCAAGTACTCGATCCCCGAGGCGTGTTCGGCCAGCGCGTCCTTGGACTCGGCGGCGCCGACGAAGCCGACCGGTATGCCGAGCACGGCGGCCGGGCGCGGGGCGCCTTCCTCGATCATCTCCAGGAGGCGGAAGAGCGCGGTGGGCGCGTTGCCGATGGCGACGACGGAGCCCTCCAGGCGGTCGCGCCACAGTTCCAGGGCGGCGGCGCTGCGGGTGGTGCCGAGGCGCGCGGCGAGGTCGGGCACGGACGGGTCGGCGAGCGTGCAGATCACCTCGTTGTCCGCGGGGAGCCGCTTGCGGGTGACGCCGCTCGCGACCATGTTCGCGTCGCAGAGGATCGGCGCCCCGTCGTGCAGCGCCTTGCGGGCGTCGGCCACCACCTGGGGGCTGAAGGCGAGGTCGCGCACGAGGTCGACCATCCCGCAGGCGTGGATCATCCGCACCGCGACCTGGCTGACGTCGGCGGGCAGCCCCGCGAGGTCCGCCTCCGCGCGGATGGTGGCAAAGGACTCGCGGTAGATCGCCGCGCCGTCCTTCTCGTAGTCGAACACTGTGCTCTCGCTCATCTCGTGGTGGTCGTAGGGGTCGTCGTGGTGATGGGGATCGTCGTACGCCTGGTCGCGCGTGCCGTGGTGACCGCGTCGGCCACCGTGGGTCCTGTGACGGGCACGGCCGAGCCGCCGGTGCGCACGGTCACCTCGTAGCGGCCGTCCCCCGTGGCGAGGACGTCCACCCAGTCGCCGTGCGGATGTCCGCAGCGCCGCTCGCAGCCGGACCAGTGGACGGGGAGTCCGCCGTTGCCGGGCACGGCGTCGGCGCGGACGTCGGCGAGCGACTTGGCGCAGCCGGGCCGCCCGGTGCAGGCGCCGACGCCCAGCCAGGGCGATCCGGGCTCCGTGACGAACCCGGCGTCGGCCAGCACCCGCAGCCGCTCCCGCGCGGCCTCGTCGGTGAACCCGGGAACGACGAAACCGCGCCAGGGAGTGACCCGCACCTCGCCCCCCGGCGCGGGCAGCAGCGCCCTCAACTGGGCCACGCTGACCCGCCCGAGGGGCGCCTGCACCAGCACGGCGCCGTGGCGGGCGCCCGGGGGCGGGGGGCCGGAGGGCGTAGCGGCGGCCGAGCCCAGAACACCGGAAGCAGGACCGGCCCCCGAAAGGCCGGAAGCCGCAGGACCGCCCCGAGCACCGACAGCCGAGGCATCGGAGGCCGCAGGGCCGTCCGGAGCGCCCGCGGCACCCTCGGCCGGGGGCCCGGTCGGGGCGCCGAGGGCCGGAGCGACAGCCTGCGCGGCGGAAGCCGGAGCAGCAGCCGAAGCCGAAGCAGCGGGAGCCAGGCCAGCGGCCGGGCCGCCCTGCGCCGGGTCGGCGAGCCCCAGAGGGCCAGCCGCAGCGGCGGCCGGAGTAACAGCCGAGGCGGCAGAAGCCGGAGCGGCAGCCGAAGCGGCAGCAGCCGGGCCGACGAGCCTCGGGGAGCCGTCACGCGCCGCACGTTCAGCCGGCGTCACCGGGATCCCCGCCTCCTCCAGCGCCTTCGCCACCCCCACGCCCTGCCCCCCGGGCAGCTCCCGCACCCGCCAAGCCCCGTTGCCCGCCGCCCGCGCCGCCGCGAGGAACGCGGCCGCCGCGGCCAGCGCGGCGCGGGGCGCGGCGGAGGCGGGGACCCGGTGTGCCGCGTCGCCGAGCAGCAACAGTGCCGTCCCGGTCGATTCTGCGATCAAGGTCACATCCGCGCCGAGTCCCGCCACGTCACCGCGCCCGTCGTCCAGGGCGAACAGGAAGCGGCCGGAGAGTTCCGGCGTCCACTCCTGCGCGCAGAGGAGTCCGTCCAGCTCACGGGCCCACAACCGCACGTCGGCGTGGCCCAGTCCGTCGATTCCGGCCAGGGGGGACGCCACCACGTTGCGGACGCGTTCGTGCTGCTCGGAGGGGAGCAGGCCCGCGTCCGCGAGGAGCGTGGCGAGCTCGCCGCCGCAGGCATCGCCGAGGCCGCGCAGCTCGACGTTGCCGCGCGAGGTGACGCTGAGGTGACCGTCCGCGAGACGCTCGGCCGCGGTGGCCAGAGCCTCGACCTGACGGGACGTCAAGAGGCCACCGGGCAACCGGAGTCGGGCCAGCGAGCCGTCGTCGGCGCGGTGCAGTCGGAGGGCTCCGGGACAGGCGTCGCCCCGGTCACGTATGAGGGATTCGCCCTGTTGTGTGGAGGTTGCTCGGGTGGGCGGCATGGCGGCGAGCATACCCACGCGGATCCGGCGGGGTGCCTCCCGATACCGGCCGTCCGGGCAGGTGGCCGCCCGCCGCGACCTGGGCAGGACTTACTATGCAGGCGGCGGACCGCCAGGTCCGCCGACGCCAGCGACGGCGTGGGTCCACCAGGACCCGAAGGAGGAAGCCCGGTGCGAATCCGGCGCGGTCCCGCCACTGTGAGCCCCACCCGTGTGGGGTGAGCCAGGAACTCCTGCCGTCCAACACGACCACCCGGGGCGCGGACACCCCGAGGAAGGCCTGCGCCCGCATGCTTCTGCTGCTGTCGACCTCCGACACCGACCTGCTCAGCGCCCGCGCTGCGGAGGGTCCCGTCGACTACAGGTTCGCCAACCCCTCCCGCCTCGACCTGGCCGAGCTCCCCGCGCTGCTCGACGGCGCCGAGCTCGTCGTCGTACGCCTCCTCGGCGGTGTCCGCGCCTGGCAGGACGGCCTCGACCAGCTGACCGCGAGCGGCCTGCCGGTCGTCGTGCTCACCGGTGAACAGGCCCCCGACGCCCAGCTGATGGCCTCCTCCACCGTGCCGGTCGGCATCGCCGCGGAGGCCCACGCCTACCTGGCGCACGGCGGCCCCGCCAACCTGGAGCAGCTGGCCCGCTTCCTCTCCGACACCGTGCTGCTCACCGGGCACGGCTTCGAGCCGCCCGCGCCCGCCCCCTCCTGGGGCCCCCTCGAACGCACCGCCCGCGACGTGGCGGGCCCGACCGTCGCGGTGCTCTACTACCGCGCCCACCACATGAGCGGCAACACCGCGTTCGTGGACGCCCTGTGCGGCGCCATCGAGGACGCGGGCGCCCGCCCGCTGCCGCTGTACGTCGCCTCGCTGCGCGCCCCCGAACCGGAGCTCATCGAGGAGCTGCGCGCCGCCGACACCATCGTGACCACCGTCCTCGCGGCCGGCGGCACCAAGCCCGCCGAGGCGTCGGCGGGCGGCGACGACGAGTCGTGGGACGCGGGCGCCCTGACCGGCCTCGACGTGCCGATCCTCCAGGCGCTCTGCCTGACCGGGTCCCGCGCGGCCTGGGAGGAGAACGACGAGGGCGTCTCGCCGCTCGACGCCGCGAGCCAGATCGCGGTGCCGGAGTTCGACGGCCGCCTGATCACCGTGCCGTTCTCGTTCAAGGAGATCGACGAGGACGGGCTCCCGGCCTACGTGGCCGACGCCGAGCGCGCGGCGCGGGTCGCCGGTATCGCCGTACGGCACGCCCGTCTGAAGCACATTCCGGCCGCCGACAAGCGCCTGGCCCTCGTGCTCTCCGCCTACCCGACCAAGCACTCCCGCATCGGCAACGCGGTGGGCCTCGACACCCCCGCGTCCGCTGTGGCGCTCCTTCGCAGGCTCATCGGCGAGGGTTACGACTTCGGTGCCTCCGAGGAGATCCCCGGCCTCGTCTCCGGCGACGGCGACGAGCTGATCCGCGCGCTGATCGACGCGGGCGGGCACGACCAGGAGTGGCTCACCGACGAGCAGCTCGCCGCCAACCCGGTGCGCATCCCGGCCGCCGACTACAAGCGCTGGTACGCGACGCTCCCGCAGGAGCTGCGCGAGTCCGTCGAGCAGCACTGGGGTCCGCCGCCCGGCGAGATGTTCCTCGACAGGTCCCGGGTGGGCAACGGCGGCGACCCCGAGGGCGACATCGTGCTCGCCGCCCTGCGCCGCGGCAACCTGCTGATCCTCATCCAGCCGCCGCGCGGCTTCGGCGAGAACCCCATCGCGATCTACCACGACCCCGATCTGCCGCCCTCGCACCACTACTTGGCGGCGTACCGCTGGATCGCCGCGTCCTCGGCGGACGGCGGTTTCGGTGCCGACGCGATGATCCACCTCGGCAAGCACGGCAACCTGGAGTGGCTGCCGGGCAAGAACGCGGGCCTCTCCGCGGCCTGCGGCCCCGACGCCGCCCTCGGTGACCTTCCCCTCATCTACCCCTTCCTGGTCAACGACCCGGGCGAGGGCACCCAGGCCAAGCGCCGCGTGCACGCCACGCTCATCGACCACCTGGTGCCGCCGATGGCCCGCGCCGACTCCTACGGCGACATCGCGCGCCTGGAGCAGCTCCTGGACGAGTACGCCCAGATCAGCTCCATGGACCCGGCGAAGCTGCCCGCGATCCGCGCGCAGATCTGGACGCTCATCCAGGCCGCGAAGCTGGACCACGACCTCGGCCTGGAGGAGCGCCCCGGGGACGACGGCTTCGACGACTTCCTGCTGCACGTCGACGGCTGGCTCTGCGAGATCAAGGACATGCAGATCCGCGACGGCCTGCACGTCCTCGGCGCCGCCCCGGCGGGCGCCGACCGCGTCAACCTCGTCCTGGCGATCCTGCGCGCCCGCCAGATCTGGGGCGGCACGACGGCCCTGCCGGGCCTGCGGGAGGCGTTGGGCCTCGACGAGTCGGCGGCGACGCGCGTCAGCGCCGACGAGGCCGAGGACAAGGCCCGCGCCCTGGTCCAGGCGATGGACGACGCGGACTGGGACCTGTCGGCCGTCCCCGCCGACCAGGGTGAACAGGTCGCCGCCATCCTGGAGTTCGCGGCCCGCGAGGTGGTGCCCCGCCTCGCCGCCACGACAGCCGAACTGGACAACGCCGTAAGGGCGTTGGACGGCCGCTTCGTCCCCGCGGGCCCCAGCGGCTCCCCGCTGCGCGGCCTCGTCAACGTCCTGCCGACCGGGCGCAACTTCTACTCGGTCGACCCCAAGGCCGTCCCCTCGCGCCTCGCCTGGGAGACGGGCCAGGCCCTGGCCGACTCGCTGCTCGAGCGGTACAAGTCCGACAACGGCGCGTACCCCACCTCCGTGGGCCTCTCCCTGTGGGGCACCAGCGCCATGCGCACCGCGGGCGACGACGTCGCCGAGGCCCTCGCGCTGCTCGGCGTCCGTCCCGTCTGGGACGACGCGTCGCGCCGCGTGACCGGTCTGGAGGCCATTCCGTACGAGGAGTTGGGCCGCCCCCGCATCGACGTGACGCTGCGCATCTCGGGCTTCTTCCGCGACGCGTTCCCGCACACCATCGGCCTTCTCGACGACGCGGTGCGCCTCGCCGCCTCGCTCGACGAGCCCGCCGAGCGGAACCACGTGCGCGCCCACACCCAGGCCGACCTGGCCGAGCACGGAGACGAGCGGCGCGCCACCACCCGCATCTTCGGCTCGCGCCCCGGGACGTACGGCGCGGGTCTGCTCCAGCTCATCGACTCGCGCGACTGGCGCACCGACGCCGACCTCGCCGAGGTGTACACGGTGTGGGGCGGCTACGCGTACGGCCGCGGCCTCGAAGGCCGCCCGGCGCGCGACGAGATGGAGACGGCCTACAAGCGCATCGCGGTCGCGGCGAAGAACACGGACACCCGCGAGCACGACATCGCGGACTCCGATGACTACTTCCAGTACCACGGCGGCATGGTCGCCACGGTCCGCGCGCTCAAGGGCACCGCGCCCGAGGCGTACATCGGCGACTCGACGCGCCCCGAGACGGTCCGCACCCGCACCCTGGTCGAGGAGACGTCCCGCGTTTTCCGCGCCCGCGTGGTGAACCCCAAGTGGATCGAGGCGATGCGCCGCCACGGCTACAAGGGCGCCTTCGAACTCGCCGCCACCGTGGACTACTTGTTCGGGTACGACGCGACGACCGGCGTGGTCGCCGACTGGATGTACGACAAGCTCACCGAGACGTACGTCCTGGATCCGACGAACCGTCAGTTCCTCCAGGAGAACAACCCCTGGGCCCTGCACGGCATCGCCGAGCGCCTCCTGGAGGCGGAGTCGCGCGGCATGTGGGCCAAGCCCGACCCGGCGGTGCTCGAAGCGCTCCGCCAGGCCTACCTGGAGACCGAGGGCGACCTGGAGGACAAGGGCTGAGCCCGGCTCCGCCGTCGGCGGCCGCCCCTCACCGTGCCGGGCGGCCGCCGAGCCAGGCGAGGGCGGCCGCCGTCAGGGCCGTGACCCCGGTGGTCAGGGTCGGCTCGACGAGCGGCGCGAAGAAGGGCGAGTGGTTGGAGGGGATGTCCTTCTCGAAGGTGCCCGCCCGCTGCGCGGCGATCACCTCGGCGGGGTCGGCGCCGCCGAACAGCCAGTAGCAGAGCGGGATTTCGGGGTCCGTGGCGGTCGCGAAGTACCCGACGTCCTCGCTGCCGGTGACCGGGCCCGGGTCCATGATCAGGTCAGGACCGATGACGGCGCCGATCGCCGCCATGGTCTGCTCGACGGCGTCGGCGTCGTTGTTCAGGACGGGGAAGGCGTCGATCTCCGTGATCTCGGGCTCGCGCTCCGCGCCCGCGGTGGCCGCCTCGCCCTTGACGATCCGCTCGACGGCGGCGACGACCCTGGCGCGCACCTCCGGCGTATAGGTGCGGATGTTGATCTGCAGCTCGGCCTCGTCCGGGATGATGTTGTCCTTCGTGCCCGCCCGGATCGAACCGACGGTCACCACGGCCGTCTCGCCGCCCGCGATCTCCCGGGACACGATCGTCTGGAGCCGCAGCACGGTCGACGCGGCCATCACCACCGGGTCGATCGTCGTCTCGGGGCGCGAGGCGTGCCCGCCCTTGCCGAACATGCGCACGCGCAGCGCGTCCGTCGCCGCGAACGCCGGGCCCGCGTGCGCGCCGATCATCCCCGCGGGCAGCGGCGCGACGTGCTGGCCGAGGACGACGTCGGGAGTGCCGAACCGCTCGTAGAGACCGTCGTCGAGCATCCCCCGCGCGCCCTCCGCGGCCTCCTCCGCGGGCTGGAAGACGCCGAGGATCCGCCCCGACCAGTCGCCGCGCGCGTCGGCGAGCAGCCGCAACGCGCCGAGCAGGCACGTGACGTGCATGTCGTGGCCGCAGGCGTGCATCACGCCCTCGGTGCGGGAGGCGTAGGGCAGGCCGGTGCGCTCGGTCACCGGGAGCGCGTCGAAGTCGGCCCTGAGCAGGACGGTGGGGCCCTCGCCGTTGTCCAGGACGGCCACCACGCCGGTGCGGCCGACGCCGGGGGTGACCTCGTAGCCGTACGACTTCGCGCGGCGGGCGATCTCGGCGGCGGTGCGGTGCTCCTCGAAGGCCAGCTCGGGGTGCGCGTGCAGATCGCGGTAGAAATCGGCGAGGTCGTCCTTGACGGCGTCGAGGCCGCCGAGGGCGGCGGAGGTCGGGTCGGCTGCGGTCATGTGGCGCTCCTCTGCTCGTGCTGCTCCGCCACTGTACGTACGGGTCGCGCGGCGGAACCGGTGGGCGGCCCGGGACGTCCCTCCCCGTACCGCACGAAGATCACCCGGGACCGTACGGAGATCACCCGAGGGAGCGCCACCCCGACATGACCGATTTCGCCACCCGCCACCTCTACCTCGTCCGGCACGGCGAGGCCACGCCGGACGAGAGCGGCCTGACCGCGAACGGGCGGCGCCAGGCCGTGCTGCTCGGCGAGCGGCTGCGCGAGGTCCCCCTCACCGCGATCCACCACGGCCCGCTCCCCCGCGCCGAGCAGACCGCCCGCCTGATCGGCGAGCAGCTCGACCACGTCCCCCTCCACCGCGGCGAACCGGCCGGTGACTACCTGCCGTATCTGCCGACGCGCGACGAACTGCCGCCGGAGACGGCCGACGAGACACTGGAGCGGCTCGCCGGGTTCCCCGCCCGCGAGCGCGATGAGGGGCCCGGGCTCGCCCGCGCGGCCGTGGACCTGTTCACCGGACCCGTGCCCGGCGCCGAGCCGCGCCACGAACTGGTCGTCACCCACAACTTCCTGATCGCCTGGCTCGTCAGGGCCGCGCTCGACGCCCCGGCCTGGCGCTGGCTCGGCCTCAACCACGCCAACACGGCCCTGACCGCGATCCGTTACACCCCCGGCAAGCCCGCCGCGCTCCTCTTCCAGAACGACATGCGGCACCTGCCCGCGGAGCTGCGCTGGACCGGTTTCCCGCCCGAACTGCGCCCCCACGACTGACCGGCAGGCCCGGACCGTCCCGGTCAGCGGCGGACCACCCGCGCCCGCTCGCGCAGGTCGCGCAGCAGCCGCGCCTGCTCGACGACGACCGGGTCCGGCGCGGCCCCCGACCGGACGGCGGCCGCGAACGCCCGCACCGTGGCGGCCACTTGGTCGTCCGCGGGCAGCACGATCTCCTCGCTGCCGGTGCGCCGCTCGATCCGGACGCGCGGAGGGTGGTCGGCGGGCGGCGTGAAGGCGCGCTCCACGACGACGCGGCCGAGGCTGCCCCAGATCTCGTACGCGGACCGGTAGGCGTGCTCAAGTCCGAAGGTGAGCTGGGCACTCACCCCGCCCGGTGTGCTCAGCAGGGCCGCGCCCGCGGTGTCGACCGCCCGCCCCTTGCCTTCGGTGAGCGTGGCACCGAGTACGTCGAGGCCGTCGCCGAGGAAGTGCAGCGCCGCGCGCACCGGATAGACGCCGACGTCCCACAGGGCGCCGCCGCCGAGGTCGCGGCGGTGGCGGATGTCGTCGTGCGGCAGCCGGGGAACGGCGAACGCGGCGTGGAAGGCGTGCGGTTCGCCGATGGCCCCTTCCGCGACCAGCTTCGCCACGGCGGCGTGCTGGGAGTGATGGACGAACATGACGTTCTCCATCAGGGCGAGCCCTGACTCCCGGGCGAGCGCGATGAGCCGCCCGGTCTCCTCCCACGACGTGGTGAGCGGCTTCTCGGCGAGCACGTGCTTGCCCGCGCGCAGCGCCGCCTCGGTCCACCGGGCGTGCAGGGCCGCGGGCAGCGGGACGTACACCGCGTCGACGTCGTCCCGCTCCAGGAGTTCCGCGTAGCCGGTCACGGGCCGGGCGTCGTACTCCCCCGCGAGCGCCCGCGCCCGCGCGGCGTCGCGGCTGGCGACCGCCGCGACCACCGTCCCGTCCTGCGCCGCCATCGCGGGCAGCATGCGGCGGCGCGCGATGTCCGCGCAGCCGAGGATTCCTATGCGGATCTTCTTCATGAGCATCAGTCCGTGGCGGGCCGCAGCAGCACGGGCAGCTCGCGGTAGCCGTTGACGATGAAGGACGGCAGGGGCGCGAGTTCGGCGACCGGCACGGCGAGGTCCACGTGCGGGAAGCGCGCGAAGAACCCGGCGAGCGCGACCGCCGCCTCGATGCGGGCCAGCGGGGCGCCCATGCAGAAGTGCGCGCCGTGCCCGAAGCCGATGTTGTCGCGGCGGTCCGCCGTCAGGACGTCGAACACGGCGGCGTCCTCGCCGTGTTCCGCCGGGTCGAGCACGGCACCCGTGAAGGAGACGATGATCGGGTCCCCCCGCTCGATCAGGATGCCGTCGAGCTCGATGTCCTCGACGGCGAAGCGCATCGGCGAGTAGCCGCCGGGGCCGCGCGTCCCCATGGTCTCGGCGATCACATCGCCCCAGTCGGCGCGGCCCTCGCGCACGTGCGCGAGTTGGCGGCGGTCGGTGAGCAGGGCGCCGACGGCATTGGTGATCAGGGTGTTCGTCGTCTCCACGCCCGCCGCGATCAAGAGGTTCAGGGAGCCGAGGAGCTCCTGCTCGGTGAGCCCGTCGCCGTGGTCGCGCGCCGATATCAGCGCGGACGTCAGATCGTCGCCGGGCGCGGCCCGCTTGGCGGCCACGAGCTCGGCGAGCAGACCGTGGATGGCGAGCTGCGCCGTGTGCATCTCCGCGGCCGGCACCGAGGTGCTGAACAGCGTGTCCATCAGGGTGCACAGCGGCCCCTTGGTCTCCTCAGGCACTCCGAACAGCTCGCAGATCACCCGCATCGGCACCTGCTTGGCGAACGTCGAGCGCACGTCGACCGGCTGCCCCGGGGGCAGGGCCGCGAGGCCGTCGAGGAGGTCGGCGACGATCTCCTCGACGCGGGGTCTGAGTGCCTCGGCGCGCCGCGCGGTGAACGCCCCCGCGACGAGCCTGCGCAGGCGCGCGTGGTCCTCACCGTACGAGAAGAGCATGTTCTCGTTGGCCACCCACGGGTAGAGCGGCCACTCCTGGGTGATCCGCCCGTCGATGAACGCGGGCCAGTGCAGCCGGGCGTCCTTGGACACCCGCGGGTCCGTGAGCAGCCGCCTGACGTACTCGTGGCGGACGACCGCCCAGGCGATCACTCCGCCGGGCAGCTCCACCCGGACCGCCGGTTCCGCCGTCCGCAGCCGCGCGGCCTCACCGGGGAGATCGCTCCCCGAGACGTCCAGCGCGTACGGGCATACGGCCTCGACCATCGTGCACTCCGATCAGTTGGCCGTGAGGTGCCCGTCGGCACGTCACGGAAAGGGCAGGGGGCCATCGCTCACGGCTCAGCCCGGCTCGGGGACTTCGTCCTCCTCCTCGCGCCGCGCGCGGGAGAGTTCCATGGCGGCCTCGTACACCCGCGCCCCGCGCGCCGGAGCGAAGTCCAGCCTGGCGAGCACCGCCGGGGTCGCGACGGCCGACAGCAGGTACATGTAGAGGTCCGCGACCCTTTCAACCAGGTCCTCGCGGTCGTTCATGATGTTCGAGAGCAGTTGCACCCCGGTGAACGCGCCCACGGACAGCTCCGCGATGCGCACCACGTCGACGTGGTCCGGGAGCTCTCCCGCCTGCTTCGCCTGCTCGAAGATCTCCAGGGTGTGCTCGGTCCACTGCTTCATCGGCACCCGCCGGTCCAGGCCGTCCTTCGCGGAGCCCTGTTCCACGGTGAGCCGGACGCTGCCCTGCACGATCGGGTCGCCGGTGTCCTTCTTGAGCAGGTGTGCGAGCAGCAGCGCCTGGTCCACGGCGTCCTGGAGCTTCAGCTCCTGCGGCGGGGCGACCGGCAGCGCGTCGACCTGCTGGGCGAGCACGCCCTGGGCGAGCTCCTCCTTGGACGCGAAGTGGAAATAGAGGGCGCCCTTGGTCACTCCTGACTTGTGCAGGATCTGCGAGATGGTCGCGGCCTCGTACCCCACCTCGTCGAAGACCTGGGCCGCCGCGACCAGGATCGCCTGTCGCGTCCTGATCGCCCGTTCCTGCCGTGCCATCGAGCACCTCCGCGCCACGTCGTGCGGGCCGGACGGCCCGCGAACCTCTCACCGAGCCCTTCCCCGTGCCCCGGTGACGCTTGGCGGCTCCCCGAGAGAATAAAACCTACTGCCTGGTTTCCTCAATGCTCGGAGAGGTACCGTGCGGGCCTCGCGGCCGTTTCGGACCGCGAACCACTGCGGACCGACAGGACACAGGAACAGCCAGTCACCACGGGCCACTTCAGTCACGCGATGGGTGACCTCCGCGACCGCCGAAGGGCCTTTACAAAGAAACCGGCTGGTCCCTTAACTTTAGTCAGGCACCGCACAGAGCACCTCTTCATCCACCACGTTCGACACCATGTGGAGAGAACCGTGACCTTGTTGACGCGCCCTCAGGAATCCGCCGCCCCCGCTCCCGCCCCTGCCACCGCCGCGGCCGACCTGACCCGCCTGCTCTTCGAGGGCGCCGACCGGGCCACCGTCCATGAACCCTGGCAACGTCTCATATCGAGAAAGGAGTTCCGCCACCGCCCCGACCTCACGCCCGCCGAGCGGACCGCCCTGTCGTACGCCAGGCTGCGGATGCTCGACGACGCGGTCGACTCCGCCGCGGAGCTGGCCCGCGAGCCCCGGCGCCTCGCCGCCATGCACGAGTGGACCGGTGTCGTGGACGGCGGGCTCGGCACCCTCGCGGGCATCCACTACAACCTCTTCCTCGGCAGCCTCATCGACCACGACCCCGGCGCGGACCGCGACCTCGCCGACTTCACGTCGATGCGGCGCACAGGAACGTTCCTCTGCACCGAGCTGGCCCACGGGAACGACGTGGCCGCCCTGCGGACCACCGCCGAACTCGACCCCGCGACCGGCGGTTTCCTGCTGCACACCCCCACCCCGGGGGCGCGGAAGTTCATGCCCAACACCAGCGCCACCGGCGGCCCCAAGAGCGCCGTGGTGGCGGCGCGGCTCCTGGTGCGCGGCGAGGACCATGGCGTCTTCCTCTTCCTTGTCCCACTGAGCGACGAGACGGGACCGCTGCCCGGGGTCCGGGTCCGCAGGCTGCCCGAGCGCACGGGCAGCCCCGTCGACCACTGCCTGACCTCCTTCGACCGGGTCAGGCTGCCGCGCGAGGCACTGCTCGAAGGGGCCCACGGCAGGCTCGGTGCCGACGGCACGGTCACCGGCGCACTCGGCAACCCCCGCAAGCGGTTCCTGCACTCCATCAGCCGCGTCACGGTCGGCAAGCTCTGCATGAGCGGCGCCGCCGTCGGCGTCACGCGCGCCGCGCTCGCCATCGCCGTACGGTATGCCGAGCAGCGCCACATCAGCGGCCCGAGGGCCGGTGAGCGGGTGCCCCTGAACGCACACCGCAGCCATCACGGCAGGCTGGCCGAGGCGCTCGCCACGTCGTACGCGATGACCTTCCTGCACCGGGAGGTGACCGCCGCGTGGACCGGGCACGCCGAGGAGGACCGGGCGTCGGCGGAACGTCTGGTGGCCGTCGCCAAGGGCTGGATCACCTGGCAGGCGCGGGACATCACGGTGGAGTGCCGGGAGCGGTGCGGCGCCCAGGGCCTCTTCCCCGTCAACGGCCTCGCCGACTTCCCGCTCAACCTGGAGGGCGCGATCACCGCCGAGGGCGACAACCTCGTCATCTGGGTGAAGGCGGCGGCGGAGATGGTCTTCCACCACCAGTCGGAGCCGATCGCTCCTCCTGAATCCCCCCTCCCGGAACAGGAGTTGACGAGCCTGCCCTTCCTGCGCGGACTGCTCGCGCGGACCGAGGCGCTGTGGCAGGAGCGGACCCGCGCCGCGCTGCGCCGGGCCCCCAAGGGCGACCCGGTGGGCCGCTGGAACGCCGCGTCCTCCGCCGCCCTGCGGATGGTCGCGGTGCACGCGGAGCTCCGGGCCGCGGAGGCGTTCCTGTCGGCGATCGCGACCGCCGAGTCCCCCGAGGCGCGCGCCCTCCTCACGGACTTGTGCCGCCTGTTCCTCCTCAAGCGCCTCGGCGAACACACCGGCGACCTGCTGGCCGACGGCCACATCACCGCGCACCACGTCCGCGCGCTCCCCCTGACCATCGACGAGACGACCGCCGCGCTCGCGCCCCACCTGCCGACCCTGGTAGAGGCGTTCGACCTGCCCGCGGAGTACCTGGCGGACATCCCGATAGCCAACGGCGAATACGTCGAACACACCCTCCCCGACGCCCCGTGGCCCTCCCCCGCCCCCCTCCGCCCGAGCCACTCGGTGCCGCGACCGCGCAGGCCGCATACGGTGAACTTCTGAGGCGGCCCGGGCGTCAGCTCCAGGTGCCGTAGACGCCGGTCATGGCGAGGATCGTGAGGACGGGCATCGGGACGAAGAGGAGGTCGGCCCAGGTCCAGTCGGGGGCACGGAGAACGGCGGGCGTCTCGCCCGGGCGGCCCGGCCGGGGCGGTTTCGCGCGGCGCATCTGCTGGGCGCCGGCGGCGGCTTGACCCCGATCGAGGAGAGAGCGCGAGAACGCGAACACCGGGATGTCCTCACCGTGCACGGTGGTGACCGCCATGCCGTCCTCATTGTCGATACGCCGGATAGCGGCCCCAGGAATCCAGTGACGGCCCCAGAATCCGACGACCCACAGCCCGTCCACGTACACATCGACCCTGGGCCTGACCACCGCGCGCCACATGAAGCGCGTGACTGCGAGCAGGAAGGCCCCGAGGAAGGGCATCTCTCCGGGATCATTCTTGTCCCACCCTTCGGACACGCCCCAGGCACCGAACACCCCAACAGCCAGGATCACGGCAATGCCCCCGATCGGGCCGCTCTTACGCCGAGCGACCACCACCGGCTTCCCCGGACGCCGCGGAATCGCCTTCCACGTACTGATCATCCCTCGGCGCGCCCACGCAGACGCCTGCCCGTGGTGAGACCGGCCGCGAATCGAATCTCCTCCACCACCCGGTCCGCACGCGTCCGCCGCCCCAGCCATTGCGCGTAGTTGGGCTTCTCCACGGCACGGGCACGCAGCACGCGCCCGTCGTGCGCCGTGATCGTCAGCCCGCCGTAACCGGCCTCGACGGACTTGATCTCCTGAAGCGGCATCCAGTCGAGGAGGCCCAGATTGCGGACGATCAGCCTGTCTTCCGTTATCGCGAGCGATGTCGCGAAGGAATACAAGAAGCCGACGATCGCACCACCGAGGAAAAATGGGCAGGCGAGCATGTATTCAGCTGCGGGGGCACCTGTCAACCATGGCCATATGACACCTCCACTGAAGAACAGGAAAGCCAATGAAACACAGGTGGCCATGAACCTCATAGGCATGGCCACGCGCCATTTCCTGTGCGGCCCGGCTTCGGCGGACATGGTCAACACCACCTCGGTGCGTTTATCGTCGTTCCGCATCCGGCCTGTCCAAGGCCTGTGTTCACACCGTATGTGGCCCCCTGGTACAAGCGGTCCACACGCAGAGCGTGTTGTGGGATGCCGGCAGCGTGCCGCCCAGCGGGAAGGTAGCGGCCGACGCCGTTCATTTTACCGAAGTGCGTCAGCGCCTTGCCCCCGGCAGCGCCAAGCCCCAGACCAATCAGATAGCCGCGAGTGTTTCCCTTGCCCCGCTCCCAGGCATAGCCACGGTCGTGCGTGTACCAGTCGGCACCGAATTTAGCTGCGACAACGACACCTCCCGCCACCGCACAAGCTCCGATACTGCCCACCACGCACACCACGAATCCGGCACCCTCGGCGTACCCCCGCCAATGATCGCCGACATGGCTGACCACCTTGCCCCCGCTCTTGTTCCACGCCTCCCCGAACTCCCCCTTCTTGATGTTCCCCCAAAGGCTGTCCTTGCGGCGCCGTTCGGCGTCCTGACGCTTCTGCGCCTCTCGTGCGGCCGCGTCCGCCTTCGCCTTCGCTCTGGCCTTGTCGATTCCGTCGTAGAACTTGTTGCTGATGCCGCGCGACGCGTTCGCGATGCGCACCTGCTGCTTCTGGTAGGGCTTGAGGCGGCCGTACCACCGTGTGTAGCGCTTGACCGCCCTGACCACCGTCTTGACGATCTTCTTGATCGCCTTCTTGATCCGCTTGACGAAGCTCGCGAAGAACTTGCCGTCGGGGTCCGCGTGGATGACCGGGTTGTTGTTCCCGTACGTGTAGCCGTGCATCTGCTGCGGGTCGGCCGTGTCCATGATCGGGTCGACGGAGACGAAGCGGCCGAGGGACGGGTCGTATTCGCGGGCGCCCAGGTGGGTGAGGCCCGTGTTGTCCGTGGTGCCGCCGACGAAGCCCCTGGTGCCCGGCCAGTTGACGGATTGCGCGGTGCGTTGGCCGCCGAAGATGTGGCTCTTGCGGCGGGTGATGGCCTGGCCCGCGCCGAGGACGACCGCGACGGTGGCCGTGCCCAGGTGGTCGGAGAGCAGGACGCTGACCTCGCCGCCGGTCTTCACCGCGACCGTCTCGTCGCCCGCGGTGTAGTAGCGGGCGCTGGACTTGGTGCCGTCCTTGTTGAGGGTGACCTCGTTGCCGCCCGGCAGGGAGAGGGTGATGGCGTCGGCGGTCTTGGAGAGGATGCGGTTGCCGTCCGCGCTGTAGACGTACTCCGTGGTCCTGCCCGCCTCGACCACCTTGGCCAGGTGGCCCTCCGCGTCCCAGGACAGGTCCTGCGCGCGACCGCCCGCGGCACGGCTCGTGGTGTTGCCCGCCTTGTCGTAGCCGTAGGTGTCCTGGTGCTTCTCGCCGCCCGTCTCATTGCTCACGGACGTCAACTGGCGCTTGCCCGCGCCCTTCTCACCGTAGGAGTAGGTGCGCTTGAGGTCGTGCGTGGCCAGCGGGTCGCCGTCGACCTTGTGCTGGGTCTCCGTCCTGCGGTTGCCGATGGCGTCGTAGGTGAAGGAGTGCCAGTACGCGTCGGGCCCGCCGACCTTCGGCTTCTTGCCGCCCTCGCCGCCGTCTGCGTCGGGCTTGGCCGTGCAACTGTCCGTGGCCGTCCAGGCGTTGGTGATCCGGCGCAGCGCGTCGGTCGTGAAGCACTGGGTGTCCACCGAGCGCTGCTCGTCCTGGCCGGACGCGGTGACGAGCTTGTCGATGTTGCCCGCCACGTCGAAGCCGTAACGGACGTCGTCGATGCGGGCGGGTCCGGTCTCGCGGTCGGTGGTGGTGCGGATCAGGTTGCCCGTGTGCTCGTCGTACTCCTTGGTGTCCCACACGTGGCGTCCCTTGGAACCGTACTCGGTACGCAGGGCACGGCCGAAGGGGTCGTAGGTGATGTTGTTGACGAGGAGAGGCGCGGTCGGCCCCGTCTTGACCAGCTGGTCGTAGGGGAGGCCGCTGCCGTAGCGGTTGGTGACGCGTTCGGCCGCCTGGCCCGGCAGGGCGGGCTGACGGGTCCAGTCCAGGAGGCCGGTGCGGGCGTTGTAGCCGTAGGTCCACTGGTGGCTGCCCGCCAGGGCGCCCTCCCTCTCGGGGATGGTCACCTTGGTGGCGGTGGGCTGGTAGCGGTCGTCGAGAGCGGTGGTCTCGGACGTGTACTCCTGACCGCCCTCGATCCGGGTGGACTTGGCGAGCTGCCCCTTGGCGACGGTGTCCCACGTCCAGGAGGACAGCACCGTCTTGCCCTTCTTCATCGCGGTCTTGCGTCCGAGCACGTCATAGGTGGTGGACAGCGTGGTGCCGCGGGCGTCGGTCGAGGTGAGCGGGCGGTCCGCGTCGTCGTAGGTCGCGCTGGTGACGCCCCTGTCGGGGTCGTCGGTCCTGGTGACGCGGTCGCGGTGGTCGTAGGTGTACGTCCACTTCGCGCCGGTCGGGTCGGTGACCGTCCGCTGCTTGCCGGACGGCGTGTAGGTGTACCTCGTCGACTGGGTGGCGGTGCGGTCGGCGTCGGTGTACTGGATCAGTTCGGTGGTGCGGTCCTGGACGTCGGTGACCGTGGTGGTCGCGGTGTCGCCCTTGGGCGGCACGACGGTGGTGCGGTCGCCGCCGTACGAGGTGGTGGTGCGGGTGACCTCGTCCCCGTACTTCTCGCTGATCTGCGCGGTCGGGCGCCCCACGCCGTCGTACAGGGTGCGGGTGGCGTCCGGCGCCTTGGTGTCGTCGCCGGTCACCAGCTGGTCGGAGGCGTCGCCGGTGGCGTAGTACGCGTCGTACGTCTTCCACTCCAGGCCGCGCGAGTCGTACCGCTTCTCGCCGATGACCCTGCCGACCCCGTTGGCGGAGGGCGCCTGCGTCTCGCGCTCGCGCAGCAGGCCGTCGAAGAAGGCGTACTCGGTCCGGTAGGCGCCGCCGTGCCGCAGCGTCTTGGTGGTGACGACGGTCGGCTTCGTCTTCGCGACCGTATAGGCGAACTGCTTGCTCGGGGTCTCGGGGTTGGCGGCCTTCGGCCAGCCCGGCTCCCACGCCCGCGTGACCCGGCCCATGCCGTCGTAGGTGGAGTCGGTGCGCTTGCCGTTGGCGTCCACCTTCACGGTGGGCAGGCCGCGGCCGGGGTCGGACTCGGTGGTCTCGGTGTGGCCGAGGGCGTTGGTGACGACCGTCTTGGTCGGGGCGTACCCGGTGAGCGGGGTGAACGTGGTGGTGGTCTTGGCTCCCGTGGCGTCCGTGGACTCCGTGGTGCGGCCGTGCTGGTCGGTCTTGTTCCGCTCGACGGTCAGGAAGCCGGTGCCCGCCGCGTTCTGCTCGTCGGCGCGCGTGACGTCGCCCTTGGTGGGGGCGGCGCCGAGGGTGGTGGAGTCGTCGAAGTAGGTGCGCTTCTCGGAGACCAGGTCCCCCGGCAGGTTCGGCGCGGTGCCGCACGCCGTGGCGACGGTCTTCACCGAGGCCGCGAGCTCCACCAGGTTGGCCTTGGTGTTGCGGGCGTACGTCGTGGTGGAACAGGTCTCGTCACCGGCCTTGGCGGTGTCGCCGTGGTCGGACTCGGTGGCGAGCATGCCGTAGGAGTCGTAAGTCCGCTCGACCTTGGTGCGGCGCCAGGAGTCGCCCACCGCGGTGCGGGTCGTCTCCGTTCCGTTGTCGTCGGCCAGGAAGGACTGGAGCGCGGGCAGGCCCTCGCGCTTGCGGGTCGCCGTGGCCGCCGACTTCCAGGGCAGGGAGGCGGACGCCTCGATGAGCTTGCCGCCCTCGTAGGTGGCCTCGTCGCGGGTCATGCCCGCGAACACCGGGTGGTCGGTGGCCTCCACGCCCTCGGAGTCCTTGACCTTGGCGCCGGGGATCCCCCGGAAGTAGCGGGTCTCGGTGCGCAGCTTCGCGCCGTCCGTGCCCGTCCCCGTCTCCGTCCTCACGTGGCCGTAGCCGCGGAAGTCGGCGTGGGTGCGGTACTTGGCCTCGGTGAACTCGTCCTCGGTCTTCGCCCAGGCCGCGCCGCCGAGGTAGGTGTAGTCGGTCTGCTTGGCGGGGGCGCCGCCGACGTTGTCCTCCTCGCGGACCTGGGTGACCACATAGGTGTGGAACCAGTCCTTGGTGGGCTTGTAGTCGGCTCCCGGCGAGTCGGGCGAGGTCCAGTAGACGGGGTAGCAGCGCTTGGTGTTGCCCTCCTCGGCGGGCAGGCTCTTGGCCGAGCACTCGGGCGCGGAGTAGGTGACGCCGATGGTGCCGCCGGACTCGGTGTCGACGGCGTGGACGCGGTAGCGGATCAGCGGCGGGATGCCGTCGCCGGTCTTGTCGACGCGGTTGGCCAGCTGGGTGCCGCGGAAGGTGACGGCGGGCATCGTCTCGGCGGTGCCGCCGGTGTGCCCGGTGCGCTGAACGCTCTTGAGCCACAGGGCGGGTGACGAGCCGTCACCCGTGGAGGGGAAGGAGTGGGTCAGCTTCCAGGAGTCGACCTTCTGGTAGCCGGATCCGGCCCGCACCTCGGTGGTGATGCCGGTGACGCGCTTGCGGGACCAGAAGGACGGACTGTAGCGGTTCTTGCACTCGTCGCCGGACTTGCAGTGCTGGTCGAAGGGGACGTCGGGCCAGTGCTTGGCGTTGGCGGCGGTGAACTTGGTGGCCGCGCAGTCGAAGGAGGAGGTGGCCAGGCAGCGTTCGGCGGTGGTGAGGGTGACCTTTGCCGCGGGAGTGCCGGTGTACAGGTCGGTGCTGCGCAGCCCGTACTCGATCTTCTTCAGGTAGCCGCCGCGCGTGTAGGGCGTGGCCGTCGACTTGCCGGTGCTCAGGCTGACGTCGCGGCCGTAGCGGTTCTGCTCCTTGCCCCAGTAGTAGGCCATCGCGTCGCCGTGCGGGGTGACGACGTAGTCGAGGTTCCAGCGCCAGCCCTGCTGGCACCAGGAATCGGCGAAGGCGTCCTTGCGGCAGGGTTCGCCCGCGTGGTTGCCGTACACGGGCACGGTCCAGGTGGAGTCGGTTGTGGCCTTGCCCGTGCTCCAGCCGGGCAGCTTGTGGTAGCCGAAGAAGTACTGGACGCCCGCGGTGTCGGTGACCTTCCAGTACTCGCCGTCGTTGTCGCCGTTCCCCCGGGCCGCGTCCTTGACGAGTTCGACCTTGCTGCCGTCGTCGTGCTGCGGCTTCCAGGCGCCCGTGGTGTCGTCGCGTACGAGCTCGGTGGTGGAACCGCCCAGCGAAAGCACGGCGTTGTCGCCGCCCCAGCACAGGTCGCCGTTCTTGGCCTTGTTGTTGCCGCCCTTCATGTCCGCGTTGCAGGACGTGTAGCGGCGCTCGACGAAGCCGGGCTCCAGGCTCCAGCCGTCACCGACGTTGTTCGCCTGGTTGTTGGTCGCCGCCGTGCGCCCGTCGACCGAGGAGGACGAGTAGCCGAGGGAGAGCTCGGGGCCCATGTCCCCCGGCACGTCCGGGGTCTGCAGGTCGTACGACCAGGAGAACCCGCCGGAGGAGTCGCCCGCCTCCCACGAACCGGACGGCGACAGGGGCGTGGCCCGGAAGTCACCGCCACCGCCGCTCGCGCCGGACGGGGCGGCTTGCACGGCGAACAGCGAACGCGCCTTGCGGGCGGGCGCCTTGGGCGAGTCCTTCTTGGGGGACTCGCTCTCCCCCAAGTCCACCCGCGCGCTGACCATCCGCTGGTCCGCGTCATTACGGACCGACTCGACAGGAACGGCCGCGCAGTCGCCCTTTCCGGAACCGGTCAGCGCGCACTCGGGAACCCGCGCCAGCGTCAGCCGCGAGCCCCAGTCGGCTCCCAGGGCGTTGCGGAACGACGAGTAGTCGACGCCGAGTTCCGCGTCACCGCCGCCGGATTCCACGGACAGCAGCACCCCGGAGACGCCCGCCTTTTCGGTGCTCTTGCGGTCGAGCACCTCGACGGTGACCTCACCGGAGACGGAATTCTTGACCGAAGCGATGTCGACCGGCAGCGAACCGGCCGTCAATTCCTTCTTCTTCCCCGGCTTCTCCCCCGGGGCCGAGAGCTCGACCGAGCCCGATCCCGGCTCGGGCCAGGCGGCGTCGGGAACGCTCCGCCACGCCTTCTTGCCCGCCTCGTCCCCCGAGGTGGCCTTGCCGCCCTCGACCGGCGTGACGGGCACGGGCTTCGTGCTCTGCAACTCGCGCAGGGACAGCCTCGTCATCGCCAGCGTCTCGGCGGTGAGCAGTCCGCTCAGCAACGCCGTCGCCGTCAACGTGGTGACCACGCGCCGGGTGCGGCGCCTTCTCCGGTCCGAACGCGCGGGCCTGGACCCGGAGTTTATGAGGGAAGACGCACGCATTCTTCAAGAGCTCCCGCATCAAGGGCTGATGGACGCCGGAGAACCTAGCACGGCCTTTACTCATTCATGACATGGACATCGATGAAAGCAATTGCCATGACCTTTGACGGGGTCGGTTACCGACAGAAGGCCCTTGACCTGGCCGGATCTCATGAAGTAGCCGATCACGAGAATCACCGAAATCGACCCGGACACACAGCTCCTCTTGACGCGTGCTTTACTTGCCCGGATTTCCGAGGATTGAATGAAGAGGAAGACGCATGCCTTGTCGTCCGCATTCCAGATGGCGAACAGGGCTTGCGGCCCTGGTCGTTGGCGCCCTGTCGGCGGGTGTGGGGGTGACCGCCGTTTCCCCGGCCGTTGCCGACGCCCGGCCCGCGGGCAGCGAGGGAACCTCCGCCGGACCTGCCGAGGAGACCGCCGCGTCCCGGCAGGCCGCACGGAGCGGGGACCGGGTGGAGGTCGTCTCCGGGCGCACCGAGTACGCCACGGTGTACGCGAACCCCGACGGCACCTTCACCCAGGACACCGCGACCGTCCCCGTCCGAACGAAGCGCGACGGCAAGCTCGTTGACGTCGACGAGACCCTGGAGGAGCAGGCCGACGGCACGCTCGCGCCCCGCGCGGCCTCGGTAGGCGTACGGTTCTCCGGCGGCGGGAAGAAGACCCCGCTGGCCACGGTCACCCGCGACGGGCGCTCCATGAGCGTGGGCTGGCCGGGCGAGCTACCCGCGCCGAAGGTCGAAGGGGACACCGCCACGTACCCCGACGTACTCCCCGGCGTGGACGTGAAGTTGCGGGCCTCGGTCAACGGCTTCCAGCAGGTGCTCGTCGTCAAGGACGCCGAAGCGGCGCACGATCCGGCGCTCAAGTCCCTCCGCTTCGCCCTGGCGAGCGACGGCGTCGACGTGCGCGCCGACGGCGAGGGGAACCTCACCGCGCGCAACCCCGCGGGCAAGGTCGTCTTCACCGCGCCGACCCCGACCATGTGGGACTCCGCGGGGCGCCCCACCGGCGACGGCGCCAAGGTGCTGGCCCGGTCCGTCGGCGGGACGTCGCCGCGCGCCGACGAGAACCCCTTCGAGCCCCGCGAGGGCGCGGGCGAGTCCCGCATGCCGATCCGCGTGGACGGCGACGAGATGGTCCTCACCCCCGACCGGGACCTCCTGACGCACCCGGAGACGGTCTATCCCGTCTACATCGACCCCTCGGTCTCCAGCCCGCGCCTCGGCTGGACGTCCGTCTCCAAGAAGCACCCGGGCACCTCGTACTGGAACCACTCCTCGCACGTGGCCCGGGTCGGTCACGAGTCGGAGACCGGAGGCACCTGGCGGTCCTTCGTCCAGTTCAACCCTCGCTCGCTGCACGGCAAGCAGATCACCAGGTCCACGATGCGGATCAAGAACACGCACTCGTGGTCGTGCACGAAGAAGCCGGTCGAGCTGTGGCTGACCGCGGCGATCTCCTCGGCGACGACGTGGAACAAGCAGCCCGCCTGGTACGAGAAGTACGCGACCGTCAACGGGGCCAAGGGCTGGTCGAGTTCCTGCCCCGCGGGCAACCTGGAGTTCGACACCACCAAGGTCACCGCCAAGGCCGCCGCGGGCAAGTGGAACAAGCTGGCGCTCGGGCTGCGCGCCGACGAGTCGAACGTCAACGCGTGGAAGAAGTTCGACGCGCGGACCGCGGTGCTCTCCACCACGTACAACAGCACCCCGAACCTGCCGACCGCCGTCGACACCGTGCCCTCGACGATCGTCGGCGGCCGCTGCGGCGACAACGGCACCCACGTCACGCTCGGCAACACCGACGTCCAGCTGACCGCGAAGGTCTCCGACCCGGACGGCGGCACCGTCACCGCCCGGTTCCACCTGTGGCCCACCGGCAAGCACGACGCGAACCCCGGACTGATCGTCAACCGCGACGTCAAGGTCTCCAACAAGGGCGTCGCGCGCACCACCGTCTCCAAGAGCCTGCTCAAGAAGCACATCGGCGCGGCCAAGGGCAGCTACTCGTGGAAGGTGCAGGCCCGCGACGGCAAGGCGGCCTCCGACTGGCGTCCCACCCTCGGCGCCCCCGGCTGCCGCTTCGCGTTCGACCCCGACCGGCCCTCGAACCCGCCGTCGGCGACCTCCGCGCAGTTCCCCGACGGCGCGAACGGCAAGCCCGAGAAGACCGGAGACGCCCGTACGCAGGGGTCGTTCACCTTCTCCGCGGGCGGCGTCGGTGACGTGGTGAAGTACGAGTACTGGAGTGACTGGGACCCCACCGTCCGCAGCGCGTCCCCCGCCAAGGCGGGCGGCAGCGCCACCGTGAAGCTCACCCCGCCGTCGGCGGGGCCGCACCGCCTGATCGTCCGCTCCCTGGACAAGGCGAACAACCGCTCCGACACGGCCGTCTACTCCTTCTACGCCGACTCCCCCGGGCAGCCGGACGAGCCCGGCGACCTCAACGGCGACGGCAACCCCGACCTCCTCGCCCTGCGCGCGAACGGAGAGCTGGCGCTGTACCCGGGCATCGGCGACGGTCGCCCGGCCACCCCGTCGCCCGCGAGCAAGCACTCCTTCGACGGCTCCCTGATCACCCACCGGGGCGACTGGAGCGGCGACGGCTACGAGGATGTCATCGCCACCACGGGCGCCAAGGGCTCCCGGCAACTGCACATGTATCCCAACAACGGCTTCGGGTACGCCTGCACCGGTCAGGGCGAGAGCGCGCAGGACGCCGCCTGCGAGGACCAGCGCCTGGACCTCACCGTCGCCGACGAGGCCGACGACCACTTCAGGAACGCCGACCAGATCCTCGCCGTCGGCGACGTCGACGGGCCGACCGACCTGGACGGCGACGGCGAGATCGGCGAAGCGGACCTGCCCTCCTTCCCCGACCTGCTGGTCAAGGAGGGCAAGCACCTCTGGCTCTACTACGGCCACCCGTACGGCTACTTGGACGAGTACGCCGAGCCCGTCCTCATCGGCGACGGCGACTGGACGGACTACGACCTCGCCGCCCCCGGTGACGTCACGGGGAACGGCCACGTCGACCTGCTGGTCCGCAAGAGGTCCAGCGGCGAGCTCTTCCTGTCCCAGGGCACGGGGCCCGGCGGCGAAGGGTTCGGCGACGCCTCGGCGCGCACCCGCGTGGCCTCGGGCTTCGGTCCGGCCGCCGTACCGCTGCTGGCCTCCGGAGGCGACGCCGACAACGACGGCCGACCCGACCTGTGGGCCACCGCCCCCGGCACGAGCGCGGGCCTGAGGTTCCACCCCCGGCTCACCCCGACGGGCCTGGGCGCCCCGGTCACGGTCGGCGCGAGCGGCTGGAGCGGCCTGCGGTCACTGAGCTGACCGGCCGCACCGCGAGCACCACGAAGGCGCCGGTCCCCTCCGCAGGATGACTCTGCGTAACAAGGGCCCGGCGCCTTCGTTGGGCACGCCATGACCAACCTTCGCAAGATCGTCGCCGGTATCGGCGCGACCGCCGCCGCCGTCGGACTCGTCCTCGCCGCGGGGCCCACCGCCTCGGCCGACGGCAAGTGGTGCAACAACTCCGTCTGCATCGAGACGTACGACTCGGGCACCTACCTCGGCCGGGTCGAGGTGTCCGTCATCAACACCAACCAGCCCCACCGGATCTCCGCGCGCGTGTGGACCACCGACGGGTGGAGCGCCAACACCAAGGTCGAGGACGTCGACGCGTTCCGGACCTACCGCGACCAGGCGTACCCCCAGCGGCACTTCCCCGCGGGCACCCGGCTCTGCGCCGAGGGCTTCCGCGGTGGCGACAGCGTCGGGCTGCCCTGTGTGACGATCACCGACTGAGAACCCGGCCGGCCTCCTCCGACAACTCCCGCTTCAGAAGCGGGAGTTGTCGGACCAGCGCGCCAGCAGTGCCTCGTCCCCCGACACCTCGAACGCCGCGTCGGCCCGGTCCGTCCTGCCGTACAGGAGCAGGAGCAGGTCCGCGGCGGGCCCCGCGACCGTGGCGGCCGCAGGGTGTTCCCGATCGCCCGCCGCCTCCCGTACGACGCCGAACTCGTCGGGCCCCAGCCGGACGAGCCACTCCCCTGCCGAGACCACCGGGTCCATCGAGTCCGCCGAATCCGCCACGTCCGTGCGGCGGAAGCGGATCGTCTCCCCCGCGCCCCGCAAGCGGGCCACCCCGGGCGCGAAGGGCGTGGCGAAGGGCAGGTTGACCAAGAACTCGTCCACGCCGTCGGCCGCGAGGGCGGGATCGATCGTGGACGGCAGTCCGAGCGCGGCCTCCGCGTCGACGCGGTGCACCAGCGTCTCGAACAGCATGCGCCGCACCCAGAACCTGGCGTGCCTGTCCGCGCCCCACGTCCACATCGGGGCATCCAGGTCGGTGGACCCGAAGACGTCGGCCGCCTCCGCCGCGCCCGCGCGGAGCCAGCCGGGCCAGCCCTCGTCCCCCGCCGGAAGACGCAGGTCCACCTCGCGGGCGCGCGGCGGTTCCTGGACGGACTGCCGCAGCAGTACGGCGAACCAGCGCTGCACGCTTCCGGCGTGCCTGACCAGGTCGAGCAGCGTCCAGCCGGGGCAGCCGGGGACGGGTGTCGCCAGGTCCGCACCCTCGATGACCTCGGCGAACCTCGCGCTCTCCGCGGCGATCGCCGCCCGATGTGCGTCGGTGGAGATCATTCGGCCACCCCGCAGGCGCCCGCAGGAGTGTCCAGGTCCGGCTGCGCCCCGTCCAGCGCCTCCGTCAGGGCGATGAGCCGGGCGCGCAGGTCCCTGACCTCGTCGAGGTCCAGGCCCGTGGCGCCCGCGATCGCGCGGGGCACGGCGACGGCGCGCTCGCGCAGCGCGACACCCTCCCCGGTCGGGCGGACGGTGACGGAACGCTCGTCGTCGGCGCTGCGCCGACGCTCCACGTACCCCGTCGCCTCAAGGCGCTTGAGCAGCGGCGACAGCGTGCCGGAGTCGAGCCGCAGGCGTTCCCCGATCCGCTTGACGGGCAGCTCGCCGTCCTCCCAGAGCACGAGCATCACCAGGTACTGGGGGTAGGTCAGGCCGAGGTCCTTCAGCGCCGTCCGGTAGACGGCGTTGAAGGCGCGCGTGGCGGCGTGCAGGGAGAAGCAGATCTGGTGGTCGAGACGGAGGAAGTCCTCGTCCCGGACGTCGGCGTTCGGCATACGAGCAGAGTACCGTGCGCCATTGAGTTGTGCACAACTGAGTTGTGTGCTCTACTTCCCTTCGGGGCGACACGGCCCCGTACGACTGGACGAGACGAAGAGAAAAGGTGGACCCCATGGACGCGCTCTACACCGCAGTAGCGACCGCCAACGGCCGCGAGGGCCGCGCGGTCAGCTCCGACGGCCAGCTCGACCTGCCCCTCGGCTTCCCCGTCTCGATGGGCGGCAACGGCCAGGGCACCAACCCCGAGCAGCTCTTCGCCGCCGGTTACGCCGCCTGCTTCGCCAGCGCGATGGGCGCCATCGCGCGCCAGGAGAAGATCGACGTCAGCGACGTCTCGGTGACCGCCGAGGTCAGCATCGGCAAGGACACCGACGGCGGCTTCGGCCTCTCCGTGGTGATGCGGGCCGAGCTCCCCGCGCACCTGGAGGGCGAGGCGGGCCGCGAGCTCCTGGAGAAGACCCACGCGTACTGCCCCTACTCCAAGGCCACGCGCGGCAACATCCCGGTCGAGCTCGTCATCGAGTAGCCGGGACGGGGGGCAGGTCCGGATCCGGGACCGGTCCGGGGCCGGTGGGGCTTTGGGTGCGATCGGTGACCTGTCGGTGCAGGTCGCGGCCTATCGGTGGCCTGTAGGTGTGTTGTAGGCGGGCGCTGACACCTTGCAGGAACGGCGGCCGACCGGACTTCACCGGTCGGCTCTCTCCTCTCTCCTCAAGGAGCCACCACCATGAACAGCCCCGTCAGCCCCGTCAGCCCCGTCAGCCCCGTCACGATCATCGGCGCTGGACTCGGCGGGCTGACGCTCGCCCGCGTCCTGCACGTCCACGGCATCGAGGCCACGGTCTACGAGGCGGAGTCGTCCCCGTCGGCCCGCACACAGGGCGGGCTGCTCGACATCCACGACTACAACGGCCAACTCGCCTTGCAGGACGCCGACTTGATGGACGAGTTCCACGCCATCATCCTGGCGGGCCGACAGGCCCTGCGTGTTCTCGACCCGGACGGGACCGTCACTCTGGACAAGCCCGACGACGGCACGGGCGGCCGCCCCGAGGTGCCGCGCGGCGACCTGCGCCAGGTCCTGCTCGACTCGCTCCCCGCCGAGACCGTGCGCTGGGGCCACAAGGTCAGCGGCGTCCGCGCCCTCGGCGAGGGGCGCCACGAGGTGACCTTCGCCGACGGCGGCACCATCACCACGAACCTGCTGGTCGGCGCGGACGGCGCCTGGTCCAGGGTCCGGCCGCTGCTCACCGACGCCATACCCGAATACGTCGGCAAGTCGGTGGTGGAGACGTACCTCTTCGAGGCCGACACCCGTCACCCGGCCGCGGCGAAGGCGGTCGGCGGCGGCATGATGGTCGCGCCGTCCCCCGGCAAGGAGATCTTCGCCCACCGGGAGAAGGGCGACACGCTGCACGCGTACGTGGGGCTGCCCGTGCCGCAGGACTGGTTCGACGCCAACGCCATCGACTTCACCGACGCCGCCGCGCCCGCGACCCTCGCACGGATCGCTCAGGAGTTTGACGGCTGGGCGCCCGAGCTCACCGCGCTGATCGGCGAGAGCGACACCACGCCGGTCCTGCGCTCCTTGCACGCCCTGCCGTCCGGGCTCCGCTGGGAGCGGAAGCCGGGAGTCACCCTCCTCGGCGACGCCGCGCACCTCGCGGCCCCGAACGGCGAGGGCGCCAACCTGGCCATGCTCGACGGCGCCGAACTCGCCAAGGCCATCGCCGCGCACCCCGACGACATCGAGACGGCGCTCGCCGCGTACGAGCGGGACATGTTCCCGCGCGGCGCGGAGGTCGTCACGTTCGACGGCGAGGAAGCGCACGGGACCGGTTCCTCCTCGGGGCCGGGCTCCCCCGACGATCCGGCGCAGGCGCTGCTCGACCTGTTCACCGCCCCCGACCGGACTCCGTGAGCCGCGCCGACGAAGCGGGGCGCGGCGCGGCGACTAAGAGGCAAGCAAGGGCGGCGAGGGCCGCCACACCCGTCGCGAGCGCCAGGGCACCCGGCAGGGACCGGGCCGCGACCGGCCCTGCGACCGCCGCCCCCAGGGCGAACCCGGTGACCTTCAAACTGGCTCCGGTGGTGAAGATCTGGCCGCGCAGCCGCTCGGGGGCCTCCCGGTGACGGACCGCGAACAGGGCGGTGAGCTGCGGCCCTTCACCGATCCCCAGGACGCATGCGGCCACGACGAGTACGAGGGAGTGCCCCCGGCCGACCAGGGTCACGGCAAGCACCAGGGACAGCGCGGCCGCCTGGACGAGGGCGCTGGCCCAGATGACCGTGTCGGGGGCGACGGCGCGCGGGTAGCGCGCGAGTACGGCGTTGGCAGCCAGGGCGGAGACGGCGACGCAGGTGAGAAGCAGCGCGCCACGACCCGGCTCGCCGAGCGCCCGCTCCCCCAGCAGGGGGACGCACGCCACGAACACGCCCTGGGCTACGCAGGAGACGACCGAGGAGACCGTCGCCCTGGCGAGGGCGGGGCGCCCGACGATGACCCGCGCCCCGGCGACGAGCTCACCGGCCACCGAGGCGACGTGCGCGGTCCGCGTGTGACGGGGGCGCGTGTGAGGGGTTCGCTTGTGACGGGGGCGCGCGGCACGAGGGCGCACCGCACGAGCCCGCACCGCACGAAGCCGCACCGCACGAGCCCGCACCACACGAAGCCCCACCGCACGAGCCCGCACCACACGAAGCCCCACCACACGAGCCCGCACCACACGAGAGCGCGCGGCACGGGAACGCCCCGGCCGCGCGGCGGGCAGCAGCCACGCCGCCGGTGCGGCCAGGGCGATGAGCGCCACGGACACGACCACGGCCGCGGGCGCCCCCAGCGCCTCCGCCACGCCACCGGCCAACGCCGGACCGGCCAGGCTCGCCACGCCGAACGTCATCGCGTCCAGCGCGTTGGCCCGCTCCGAGCAGCCCTCGCCCGGCACGATCACGCGCGGCAACTGCGCCGTCCACCCACCGGAGAGGGCGGGCCCCAACAACCCCACCGGCACGGCGATCAGCAGAACGCCCGCGAACGGCAGCCGCCCGAGCCCCGCGAGAATCGCCCCGAGCCCGGCCGCGTACAGGACGAGGGCCCCGGCGAGCAGCCGACCCGGCCGCGAGGACCGGTCGAGGAGCACCCCGAGCGCGGGGCCGCCCACCGCGGCGGCGACCGTCACGCCCGCGAGCAGCGACGACGCCTCGACGGCCGACCCGGTCAGCGCGAACCCCGCCAGCATCAGCGCGGGCCCCGACATCTCGTCCCCGGCGCGGGCGGCGACGGCCCCGGCGAGGTACCGCCCGAGCGAGTAACGCTTCTCCATCAGCGAGACGCTACGTACGTAACTCAAAACCCCACAAGATGCGTTACATTCGCCTCGTGCCCTCCCACCCCACCGACGACTGGTCGACCCGGCACTCCGTGCTGACCACGGCCAGGCGCACCGCGGCCCTGATCAACGCCCTCACCGACGAAGGGGCCCGCCCTTCCGACGTCGCCGACGTACTCCGCGCCTACGGCGAGGCGGACCCCATCGAACTCACGCCCCACGACGTCGCCACGATGCGCACGGCCGCCGCCCACCTGCGCGAGGTCTTCACCGCGGAACACACCGACGAGGCGGCGGCCACGCTCAACGGCCTCCTGCGGGAGCACACCGGCCCCCTCCGCCTCACCTCGCACGGCGGCACCGCTCCCTGGCACCCCCACCTCGACCACGCCGACGACGCTCCCTGGGCGGAGTGGCTCCTCGCCTCCTCCTGCATGGCCCTGACGGTCCTGACCTGGGACCAGCAGCGACCGCCCGGCCGCACCTGCGCGTCCCCCACCTGCCGGAACGTCTTCATCACCCAGGGCAGCGGCCAGGAACGCCGCTACTGCTCCCGGCGCTGCGCCACCCGGGAGCGAGTGGCGGCCCACCGCCGCGCCCGCGCCGCCGAAAGACCCGACTCGCCGCACGCGTGAACGGCCCGCCGCGACGGGGCCAGCGCCTTCGAACCAGGTCACCCGCATGAATCGAGGTGCGGCGCTGCCGGATGCCCCTGTGACCGCGCCCCCTGCCGACGTCCGCGGGAACGTCCGCCTCGGCTACGGAGTTACCTGCTGTTGCGGGGAACGACGACAACGGAGCGGGCGGGGGCCCGCCGCAGAGAGAGGGTGGGAGCCGATGAGCCTTCGTCAGTTCGAGTACGCCTTGGCCGTCGCCGAGGAGGGCTCGGTGACGGCGGCGGCGGAAGTGCTGCACGTCGCCCAGCCGTCGGTGTCCCAGCAGATCCGCGGTCTTGAGCGGGAACTCGGCGTGGAGCTGTTCGCCCGCACGCCGTCCGGCCTGGTGCCCACCGCGGTGGGCCGCGCGTTCCTGCGGGAGGCGGAGGTCGCGGTGAGCGCGTCGCGGAAGGCGCGGGAGACGGCGCGGGCCGGTGCCGACGACCTGGTGGGCGAGCTGGCGGTCGCGGCGCAGGTCGGCTTCGGCGCGCGGCAGTTGCCGCGCGCGCTGGGCGCGCTGCGTCGCCGGTTCCCGCGCCTGGAGGTCACCGTCTTCGAGGAGCCGAGCTCCGCCGAACTGGATCGGCTGTGCCGCAGGGGCGCCATCGACCTCGCCCTCATGGCGGCCTGCGAACGGACCCCCATCGACGCCCACCACCTCGGCGACGAGGAGTTCGTCGTGGTCCTCTCCCCCGGGCACCGGCAGCTCGCCGCGGACCGGGTCGACCTGCGCGACCTCGAAGGGGAGCCGTGGGTGAGGTTCGACCGCGACAGCGCGCTGGACGCCGTACTCCTGGAGGTGCTGGGGGAGAACGACCTGGCCCCGACCACCGCCGCCCGCGTGTCCCAGACGGCGACGGCCGTGCGCTGGGCCACCCAGTGCCTCGGGGTGACGCTCGTCCCGGCCTCCGCCGTGCCGCACGGCCACGAGCACCTCGTACGCCCGGTGTCCCCTGCCGTGCACCGGCCCGTCATCGCCGTGGTCCGGCCGAGGCCCGGCCCGGCACAGCGGGCCCTGCTCGACCTCCTGCGCGCGGAGACCTGGTCCGAATCCGAATCCGCCCTCTTGTCGGCCACCCCGGCCACCCCGGCGTCCCTGGACTCCCCGGCCTCCCCCGCTCTCCCGCCTCAGAGTTGGGTGGCGCCTCCGTCCACGGCGAATTCGGCGCCGGTGGTGTAAGTGGCGTCGAAGGCGAGGAACGCGGCCGCCGTGGCGACCTCGTCACTGGTGCCGAAGCGCCGCATGGGATTGTCCGCGACCCGCTCGGCCTTGAACTGCTCGGCGGCCTCCGCGGTCATCGTGCTCTCCAGGACCCCCGTGTCGATGGGGCCGGGGCTGACCGCGTTGACACGAATTCCGCGCGGCAGCAGTTCGCGCGAGAGGCTGCGGGCCATCGAGCGCAGCGCCGCCTTGCCGGCCGCGTAGACGCTGGTGTCCAGCAGGCCGATGACGTTGGCGACCGAGGTGGTGAGGACGACGCCCGCGCCCGTGTTCAGCAGCGGGGCGAGCTTCTGCACGGTGAAGAAGGCGCCCTTGACGTTGACCGCGAACAGTTCGTCGTACGCCTCCTCGGTCGTCGACTCGAAGGGGGTGAGAGCGGCGATGCCCGCGTTCACGAACAGCGCGTCGACCGTGCCGAGTTCGCCCTTCACCCGCTCGGCCAACGCGTCCAGGTCGGACAGGGAGGCCACATCGCCCCGTACGGCCACCGCGTTCTCCCCGAGCCGCTCCCGCGCGGCGTCGAGCGTGGCCTGAGAACGACCGGTGATCACCACCCGGGCTCCGCCGTCCACCAGCAGCTTCGCCATGGCGAACCCCATTCCGCTGCCGCCACCCGTGATCACCGCGTTCTTACCGCTGTACTTGCCCACGTTCTCACCCATGCCAAAAACCCTCAATTCTCTTTCATAAATCGGCGATAAGCCCGAAGAAACAACTCCCCGTGTCACCTTCTGGGGAATTCACCGCCGTCCACGACGAGATTGCTCTCCGTGAGCCAGCCGGCCCGGTCGGACACGAGGAAGAGCACCGCGTTGGCGATGTCGTCGGGCCTGCCGTCGCGCCCCAGCGGCGCGGTGGGGGCATCGTCCCCGACCGCTGCCGGGGCCAGGCGCGCCCACTGCTCCCGGGTCGCTTCGCCGCCGGGTGTGGCGACCTTGCCGGGGGACACGGTGTTGACGCGGATCCCGAACGGAGCCTGTTCGAGGGCCAGTCCCTTGCTGTAGGACTCCAGCGCCGCCTTCGCCGCCACGTAGTGCAGGAACGGTGCCACCGGGGTGAGGACCGCGGCCGTCGAGACGTGCACGATCGCCCCCGAACGCCGCTCCCGCATCCCCGGCACCAGCAGCGAGTCCAGCCGCACCGACGCCAGGAAGTTGAGGTCGAGCGCGTCCTGCCACTCCTCGTCGGAAATGGCCGAAGTGCCCGCGTGGGGCGCCGCGCCACCGGCGTTGTGGACCAGGATGTCGACCCCGCCGAACCGCTCGCGCACGGCCGCGGCGACCGCCTCGGCCCCGGCCCGGGTCCGCACGTCGGCCGCTACGAAGTCAGCGCCTTCGGGAGCCGCGCTCGTCGCCGACCTGGCGGTGGTGAGCACGTCGGCGCCCGCGTCGAGGAGTTGACGTACGACGGCCGCGCCGATTCCGCGGGTACCGCCGGTGACGAGGGCGCGCTTCCCGGCAAGCTCGCGCACACCCTTTCCGACGCTCTCGCCTTTTCCACTTCTGTTTCCGAATTCAGTCATGCCACTGGCCCTCTCGATCGTGCAATGGTTAGGTCGACGGAATGAACGTCGACGTGCATCACGGTAGATCCGGCAAAGAACGAGGGGCAAAGACGAAATATCAGCAGGCGCCATAGGGAACGCCTATGGCGTGGGCGGGGCCGTGTTCTCGGCCCTCACGCCTCCAACGTCGGCAGGACCGAGAGGAGCGACAGGTTCACGTGGCGCGGACGGCTCGCCGCGAACGCGATGACCTCGGCGACGTCGGTCCCGGTGGGCAGGTCCCCGAGGGCGCCCACCGCCTCCTCGACGGCGGCGCTGATCGCCGGGTCGCCGAGGTGCTCGCGCAGTTCGGTGTCGATGGTCCCCGGCTCGATCGTGGTGACCCGTACGTGGTGCGGGCCGAGCTCGGCGCGCAGGTTCCGGGAGAAGTGGCTGACGGCGGCCTTGGTCGCGGCGTATCCGGCGAAGCCGGGCAGGACCACCTGCGCGGCCGCGGACGACACGGTGACCAGGTCCGCGAGGCCGCCGTCGGCCGCGGCCTCGATCAGGTCGGGCGTGAAGGTGGTGACGACGGAGAGGGCACCGGAGACGTTCACCTCGATCATGCGCTGCCAGTTGCCCGCGGAGCCGCGGCCGAGCAGATCGGGGAGGGCGAGGCCCGCGTTGTTGACCACCAGGTCGACGCGGCCGAAGCGCTCCCGAACGCGGTCGGCGGCCGCCGTGAGCGAGGCGGGGTCCCCGACGTCCGCCGGTACCGCGAGGGCGCGCCCGCCCGCGGCGTCGATCCGCGCCACGTGGCCGCTCAGCCGCTCGGCCCGCCGCGCCAACAGCGCGACGCGGGCGCCCTGTTCGGCCAGCAGGCGCGCGGTGGCCTCGCCGATGCCGCTGGAGGCTCCCGTCACGACGGCCACCCGACCGGCGAGGGGACGGACGGAAGAAGGGGACTGCGTCGCTGCGGTGGTCACTGTGATCTCCAAGGTCTCCGAGAGCGCGTGGTGCGGTCTCTCGCGCTCTCGACTCTGGTCGAACGTGCCGAGGCGACCCAGGGCTCCGGCTGACCCTGGGTCTGGCAGTACCAGGCTTGGCGGACACTTGAGGGATGGACTTCCGCACCGAACTGGCCTCCTTCCTCCAGTCACGCCGCGCCCGCGTTCAACCGGAGGACCTCGGCGTACGCCCCCTCAGCGGGCGGCGCCGCGTTCCCGGCCTGCGCCGCGAGGAGTTGGCAGAACGGGCCGGAGTCAGCGTCGACTACTACGTGCGGCTGGAACAGGGCCGCTCCCCCAACGTCTCCGAACAAGTACTCGACTCCATAGCCCGTACGCTGCGGCTCGACGCGTCCGAGCGGGCGCACCTGGGCCACCTGACGCGGGCGCTGCGCGGCGACTCCGGCGCGCACCCGGACCCCGTCACTCCGCAACCGGTGCGCGGCGGCGTACGCATCCTCCTGGACGCGGTCGGTGACGTACCTGCCTACGTCCTTGGCCGCAGGCTCGACGTCCTGGCCTCCAACCGCGCGGCCCGCGCCCTGTTCGTCGACTTCGACGCCCTGCCGCCCGCCCAGCGCAACCTGGCCTGGCTCCACTTCCGCCACCCCGCGATGCGCGAGCTGTACACCGACTGGGAGGAGGCCGCCCGTGACACCGTCGCGGCACTCCGCATGGACCTGGGCCGCTACCCCTGCGACGACCGCCTGTGCGCGTTGCTCGCCGAACTATCGGTCGGCAGCGCCGAGTTCCGCCACCTCTGGTCCGAACACCAGGTGCGCGAGCACGCCCATGACGTACAGCGGTTGCACCACCCCGTCGCGGGCGAACTGACCCTGAACCGCGAGACGCTCTCCCTCCCCACGGAGCCCGACCAGTCCCTGGTCACGTTCGCGGCGGAACCGGGAACGGCGTCGCAGGAGGCGCTGCGCACGCTCGTCGGGGACCTGGCCACGGCAGCAGTCCGCATGCCCTGACGGGGTTCGGAAGAACCGAACCCCCTGTCAGGGGGCGCTCCCCATGGTGGCTCTGACCTGCGATTCGTACCGTCGACGACATGAGCAACGTACTTGAGCTTGAGCGAGTCAGCCGGTCCTACGGCCGTGGTGGGCGGGCGGTGCACGCCCTGCGCGAGGTGGGGGTCGAGGTGCCGGAGCACACGCTCACGGCGGTGACGGGGCCGTCCGGCTCGGGCAAGTCGACGTTCCTGCAGTGCGCCGCGGGGCTCGACCGGCCCACGGCCGGGGTGGTGCGCCTCGGTGGCCGGGTGATCAGCGGGATGAAGGAGCGCGGGCTTTCCCGACTGCGGCGTACGCACATCGGGTTCGTCTTCCAGTCCTTCAACCTGCTGCCCGCGCTCACCGTGCAGCAGAACGTGCTGCTGCCGCTCCGACTGGACGGACGGCCCCGCGATCCGGCCCGCGCGCGGGAGTTGCTGGCGCGGGTCGGTCTGGAGGGGCGGGAGGGCGCGCGGCCCGGCCGGCTCTCGGGCGGGCAGCAGCAGCGCGTTGCCATCGCCAGGGCCCTGATCACCGAGCCCGACGTGGTCTTCGCCGACGAGCCGACCGGGTCCCTCGACCAGGAGACCGGCGCCGGGATCATGGACCTCCTCCGCGAGGCGGTGGACCGGCAGGGGGCGACCGTCGTCCTCGTCACCCACGACCCGTCGGTGACCGCTCGGGCGGACCGGGTGCTGCGGCTCGCCCACGGGCGGCTCGTCCAGGACAGCTGGGCCGGGACCGGAACCGTCGCTGCGGGCGGCGTCCCGCGCGACGCCGCCGCGGTGGCGGGCGGGGGTCCGGTCCGATGAGCGTCCTGCGTCCCACCGGGCTTGCCACCGCGGCCGTCCGCTCCCGCCCGTCCGCTCTGGCGGGCGCCTTCGCCGCGTTCGTCCTGGTCGCGACGGTGGTCACCGGGAGCGTCTCGATGACGGTCTCCGCGTCGACCGCGTCGACCGCGCTGCCGGGGGCCGATCCGGCCGTCCGCGACCAGCTCGCCGAGCTCTCCGACCTGGGCATCGGCTTCTGTGTGATGACGGTCTACCTGGCCGTCTTCGTGATCAGCCAGGTGATGGCACTGGCGGTGGCCCAGCGTCGGCGCGAGAGCGCGCTGCTGCGCGCGATCGGCGCCGAACCCGGACAGATCCGCCGCATGGTCGCGGTCGAGGCGCTCGGCACCGCGCTCGCCGCCCTGCCCGTCGGATACGGCCTCGGGGCGCTGCTCGGCCGCTTCTGGCTGCGCGGCCTGGCCACGCGCGGCATGGCCCCGGCCGACATCTCCTTCCGCGTCGGGTGGCAGCCGCTGGTCGCCGCGGGTGCGGTGCTGGTGGTCTGTTCGCAGCTCGGCGGGCTGATCGCGGGCTGGCGGGCCTCCCGTACCCGGCCGTCGGCGGCGCTCGCCGAGTCCTCCGTCCAGGGCGGTGAACGCGTGGGTGCGGTACGGGGAGTGGCGTCGCTTGTCGCCCTGGCAGGTGCGGTCGTGCTGACCGTGGTCGCGGTCGCGGGGTCGGTCGAGAACGCGTCCCAGATGATCCCGTTGGTGCTCCTCTGCCACCTGGCCGCGATCGGCCTCGCGGGGCCGTGGATCGGGCGGTGCGTGATCGCGCTGTGCGCCCGCTCGCGGCGGGCGTTCGGCGGAGTGGCCGGGGAGCTCGCGGTGGCGGGAACCCGGGCGAGGGCGCGTCGGCTGTCCGCTGCGATCACGCCGGTCGCGCTGGTCACGGCCTTCGCGGTGGCGGAGTTGACGACCATCACCGGATCCCGGACCGACTCCCCGGGAGAGAAGTGGGGCACGGCCTTCCTCACGCTCGTGGTCGTCGGTTTCGGCGGCCTCGTCGCCGCCAACACCCTGGTGATGCTGGCCCTGGAGCGGCTGCGCGAGTTCTCGCTGCTGCGCGCGGTCGGCGCGGAACGGTGGCAGGTCGTCAGGACGGTCGCGGCCGAATGCGCGATCGTCACGCTGGCCGGGGTCGGCACCGGGCTGGCCGCGGGCTGTGCGGTGATGCTCCCGATCGGTACCCGTACCGGCACGCCGCTGAGCGGGGTACCGGTGTGGGCCTGGCTCGCCGTCGCGCTGGGCGGGGCGGTGCTGGTCGGCGTCTTCTCCGGTACGCCCCTGCTGCGGATGCTGCGGGTACGGCCGATGGACGGCCTGACGCGCCGCGGCAATTGACCGCTCGCGCGCAGGACGGCCGGTGATGATGGAACCGCTCCGAAGCGGCATGCCACGCGGAGAGAGATGACCATGAACCCCTCACCCCACGGGCGACTCCCCGACCGCCCTCGCCCCCGCCTCCGCCCCCGCCCCCGCCACGTCGCGCCCACTTCCGGCGCCTTCCGCCCCGAAACGCCCGACGGCTCGGGGCAGCGGCGCCAACGCGGGCGGCGGCTGTGGTGGCTGACGCGGGCCCTGTTCCGCACGGTCCTCGGCACACCGGGAGAGGCCGCGTACGCGCTGCTCGCCCCGCTGCCCGGGCTCCTCTGCGGGGTCGTGCTGCTCGCGATCCTCGCCGCGGGTCTGCTCGGGTCGGTCGTCCTGGTCGGCCTGGTGCTGCTGATCGGCGTACCCTTCGCGGCGCGCGGCGCCGGGGCCGTACACCGCGCGCTGCTCCGCGGACTCCTGGGCGAGCGGATCCAGCCACCGCCCCCACGGCCTCGGCCGCGGCCGGGCGGCAGGCTGCTCGCGCGCGCCCGCGCCGCGCTGACCGACGCCGACGGCTGGCGCTCCGCCGCCTTCACCCTCGCCTTCCTGCCGGTCGGAGCGCTGCTCGTCCTGCTGTTCGCGACGGTCCGCCTGTACGGGCTCATCGCGCTGACCTACCCGATCTGGTGGTGGCTTGTCCCGGCGGACGACGGCCGCCGCGGTCTCGGACTCGGCTTCGGCGGCGTCCAACTGGACACCTGGCCCGCCGCGTTGCTGACCTGCCTGGCCGGTTTCCTGCCGATGGCGCTCTCCACCAGGTGCACCCGTTGGCTGCTCGACCTGGCCGTACGGCCGATGGCCCGTGCCCTGCTCGGCCCCGGCAAGCTGGACGCCCGCGTCCACGTCCTGGAGGACACCCGCGCGCTCGCGGTGCAGGACTCGGCCGCCGCCCTCCGCCGGATCGAGCGCGACCTGCACGACGGCGCCCAGTCGCGGATGATCGCGGTGGCGATGACGCTCGCGCGGGCCCGCGAGCAGCTGGCCCGGCTCCCCGGTACGGAGCCCGAGCTCGCCTCCGGACGCGAGCTGGTGGACACCGCACTCGCCGAGTCCAGGACCGTGATCGGCGAACTGCGGGAGCTCATCAGCGGCATCCACCCACCGGCGCTCAACGACGGCCTGGACGTGGCCCTGGAGACCCTGGCCGCGCGGGCGGGCATCCCGGCCACGGCGCGGACCGAGCTGCCCCTGCGCCCGCCGGAGGCGATCGAGTCGATCGCGTACTTCTGCGCGGCCGAACTGCTCGCGAACGCCACCCGCCACTCCGGAGCCACCGCGGTCCGGATCGACGCGCGCGTCGCCGCCGCGCCCGAAGGCAACGTACTCCGCCTCACCGTCCGGGACGACGGCCACGGCGGCGCGCACCAGCGCCGCCGTGGCGCGACACGGGGCGCGGGCGGAACCGGGCTCTCCGGCCTGGCCGAGCGGGTCAGTACGGTGGACGGACGACTGCTGATCGACAGCCCCGACGGCGGCCCCACCACCATCACCGTCGAACTACCCTTGCCACCACGGAACCTGACTACCCATCGGACAGGATGACGGGGCCGGGGGGACTGATGACGGGCCCGGGGGAGACTGGAGACTCCATGCCATCCGCCGCACCCCTGCGGATCGTCGTCGCCGAGGACGCGGCCGTCGTCCGCGAGGGCCTCGTGCAGCTCCTGCGCGACCGGGGCCTGGACGTGGTCGCCGCGGTCGGCGACGCCGACGCACTCGTCACCGCCGTCGAGGAACAACGCCCGGACGCCGTGGTCGCCGACATCCGGATGCCACCGACCCACCGCGACGACGGCCTGCGCGCGGCACTGGCACTCCGCGAGCGCCACCCGGACCTCGGCGTACTGCTCTTCTCCCAGTACGTCGAGACCCGCTATGCCGACCGGCTCGCGGCGGGCGGGCTCGCCGGACTCGGCTATCTCCTCAAGGAACGCGTCGTGGACATCGCCGAGTTCGTCGACGCGCTGCAGCGGGTGGCGACCGGCGGCACGGCACTGGACCCGGAAGTGGTCGCCCAACTCCTGTCCGCACGCCGCTCGGCCGCGTCCCTCTCCCCCCTCACCGAACGGGAACACGAGGTCCTGTCCGCGATGGCGGAGGGCCGCACGAACGCGGCCATCGCGGACGCGCTCGGCATCTCCCGCCGGGCGGTGGAGAAACACACGGCAGCCATCTTCGACAAGCTGGCCCTGCCCCGGACGGAGTCGCAGCACCGGCGCGTCCTGGCGGTCCTGCACTACCTCGACCGCATCGACTGAGGGCCTTCGGAGTCAGTCTCCGGGAACGGCGTGACAACCGTGACAACCCCCGCGCGCCTCAGGGGACATGGCCCGCCCCGACCTGTACGTCCGCGCACGCACCGGCCAAGATCCGTCGCGCAGCCGCCCACTAGGGTCGCAGGCATGACGACATCCCTTGCCAGCAGCGCCTTCGACTCGCTCCGCCTCGACGCCGTCTCCGACCAGGAGACGCTGCGCCGAACCTACGAATTCCCCAAGGAAGCGGCCTTCCGCAAGCAGATGACCGAACTCACCGATCAGACCCGGCGGTTGATCGGCTGTTCATCGCTGGTCCTGGTGGCCAGCGCGGACGCCGAGGGCAACTGTGACGTCTCCCCGCGCGGTGGCCCCGCCGGGTTCGTCGCCGTCCTGGACGCACGGACGGTGGCGATACCGGACGCGACCGGCAACAAGCGTCTGGACACCTTGCAGAACGTCATCGCCACCGGACGGGCGGGGCTGCTGTTCGTCGTTCCGGGGCGCACCACGACGCTCAGGGTGAACGGCCGGGCCTGCGTCTCCACCCGCCCGGATCTCCTTTCGCAGCTGACCGCCGTGGGCAAGCCGCCGGCCAGTGCGCTGGTGGTGGGGATCGAGGAGGTCTACCCGCACTGCCCCAAGTCACTGCTGCGCAGCGGGGCCTGGAAGCCGGAACAGTGGCTGCCCGCGGACGCCCAGCCCGCCTCGGCCGAGGTGACACTGGCCCAGATGCGGATGCCGGAGCTGACGATCGCCGACATCGAGCAGGCGGAAGCGGATTCGCTGAAGTACCGGTACGAGTAGAAGCACCGGTACGAGGAGAAGTACCGGTACGAGTTGGCGGCGGCCACCGGCGACAGCCCCCGTCAGGGGGTTGGCGTTGCCGGTCCGCGTCCCTATGGTGTGAGCCAAACATGAGCGCCCCTCACATTTAAGGATCACGGCGATGAACATCGCTCACCCCCCACGCCGAAGGCGTAGATCCCTCACGGTGGTTCTCCTGCTCTTCACCGCGATGACCCTGATGCTCGGCACCATGCCGAGCTCCGCGGCGCAACCCGACCCCGACTGGTGGAACCCGACCGCGCGGCCCACACCCGACGCGCAGGTCGGCGTCACGGGTGAGCCCTTCAAAGGCACCGATTCCCAGGGGAACGTACGGGGCTTCGTCGACGCCCACGACCACATCATGTCCAACGAGGGCTTCGGCGGCCGACTGCTCTGCGGCAAACCGTTCTCGGAGCAGGGCGTCGCCGACGCGCTCAAGGACTGCCCCGAGCACTACCCCGACGGCACGGGCGCCGTCTTCGACATGATCACCAAGGGGGGCGACGGCAAGCACGACCCCGACGGGTGGCCCACGTTCAAGGACTGGCCCGCCCACGACTCGCTGACCCACCAGCAGAACTACTACGCCGGAATCGAGCGGGCCTGGCGCGGCGGTCAGCGGATCCTCGTCAACGACCTGGTCACCAACGGCGTGATCTGCTCGGTCTACTTCTTCAAGGACCGCGGCTGCGACGAGATGGACGCCATCCGCCTCGAGGCGAAGAAGTCGTACGACATGCAGGCGTTCATCGACAAGATGTACGGCGGCCCGGGCAAGGGCTGGTTCCGGATCGTCACCAGCAGCGCGCAGGCCCGCGAGGTCGTCGAGCAGGGCAAGCTGGCCGTCGTCCTGGGGGTCGAGACCTCCGAGCCGTTCGGCTGCAAGCAGATCCTGGACAAGGCGCAGTGCGGCGAGGAGGACATCGACCGCGGCCTGGACGAGCTGAAGAAGCTGGGCGTGAGCAGTATGTTCCTGTGCCACAAGTTCGACAACGCGCTGTGCGGGGTGCGCTTCGACTCCGGCACGCTCGGCACGGCCATCAACGTCGGCCAGTTCCTGTCGACCGGCACCTTCTGGAAGACGGAGACCTGTCGCGGGCCGCAGCACGACAACCCCATCGGGAACGCGGTGGCGGCGGAGGCCGAGAAGCGGTTGCCGAAGGGCGTCTCCGTCCCCTCGTACGCGTCGGGCGCGCAGTGCAACGTCCGCGGCCTCACGAGCCTCGGCGAGTACGCGGTACGCGGCATGATGAAGCGTCACATGATGCTGGAACTGGACCACATGAGCGTCAAGGCCGCGGACCAGGCCTTCGAGGTCCTGGAATCCGAGGCGTATCCGGGCGTCATCTCCTCGCACAGCTGGATGGACTCGGGGTGGACCGAGCGGCTCTACAAGCTCGGCGGTTTCGCCGCCCAGTACATGAGCGTCGCGGGGCCGTTCAGCGATGAGGCCAGGAGCAAGGCCGCGCTGCGGGCGAAGTACAAGGTCGGCTACGGCTACGGCACCGACATGAACGGTCTCGGCGGCTGGCCCGCCCCGCGGGGCGGTGACGCCCCCGACCCGGTGAAGTACCCCTTCCGCAGCACGGACGGCGGCTCGGTGATCGACAAGCAGACCACCGGCGAGCGCACCTGGGACTTCAACACCGATGGCGCGGCGCACTACGGCATGGTCCCTGACTGGATCGAGGACATCCGCAACGTCGGCGGCAAGGACGTCGTGGACGACCTCTTCTCGGGTGCCGAGTCCTACCTGAACACCTGGGGCAACTCCGAGAAGCACGAGCTCGGAAAGAACCTTGCCTCGGGCGCGGCCGCCACCGCGTCCTCTTCGGAGTGGTGGAACCCGTTCGAAGGCTTCGCGCCCGGCAAGGCCGTGGACGGGGACAAGGACACGCGCTGGGCCAGCGAGTGGAAGGACGACCAGTGGCTCCAGGTCGACCTCGGCTCCGCGAAACCGGTCGAGCGCGTCACCCTCGACTGGGAGGCGGCGTACGCGAAGTCGTACCGCGTCGAGCTGTCCGAGGACGGCACGAACTGGAAGTCGGCGTGGTCCACGACTGCCGGTGACGGCGGCCTGGACACGGCACGTTTCACCCGCACGCAGGCGCGCTACGTGCGCGTCAAGGGGCTGGAGCGCGGCACCAAGTGGGGCCTCTCGCTGCGCGAGGTCGGCGTCTACGCCGACTGAGCCGCCCATGAGGTGGCGCCCGGCCCCGGCCCGTTCCCGGTCGGCGCGGCCTTGGCCTGGAAGGTCGGGAGCGTCCGCCGAGCCGGGGCGGCGGGTGTCACCGGAGCCGGTCGGTCAGATAGCTGTTGAGGACGCGCTTGCACTCGGCAATCAGCCGGGCGTCGCCCTGCGGATCAGTGCGGAAGGCCAGTTGCAGCACGCTGTCCGCGCATTCCAGCGCCACTCGGAGGGTGATTTCCAGCTCGGCGTCGTCCTGGGCTCCGGTCAGGGAGGCGGTCAGTGAACGCAGCCGGCCGGCGACCGCGGTGTTGTTGTCCAGGGACGGATCGAGGACGTGGTCCTGGCCCACCGCACCGAAGTCGACCACGCCGAACCCGGTGATCGTCCGGCGCATCGTGACGAACTCGTCGATGGTGACGTCCACGATGCCCGGGACGTCCTCGGGCTTCTCGCGTTCGAGGCGACCCTCGACCCGCGCCAGGAACGACTCCAGGTTGCGGACGGCGAGCGCGCCGATCAGCCCCTCCCGGTCGGAGAAGAACTGGTAAAGGGTGCCGATGGGCACGTCGGCCCTGCGGGCCACTTCCTTCGTGGTCACCGCGGCATAGCCGACCTCGTCCAGGAGTTGGGCGCAGGCATCGAGCAGTCGTTCGAAGCGTTCGGCGCTGCGCTTCTGGACCGGCATCCTGCGCAGCGCCCCCGCGTTGCGGTCTTGATTCACGCTTCCATCCTCCCACCCGGGAAGCTGACGCGAGCAGTGCTCATGTTTCAGGAGGGCGCCTTCGGGGGCCGGGACCGGATGGACGAGCGCTACGCCATGGCCCGCACCACCCGTGACGACCGATACCGCTACCTGCGCGACTACACACCCCACCGTCCGTGGGGCGCAGGGGCTGCTCATCCTCGGGCGCGATGCCGCTCCGGCAGCCGGGCGGCTGACCCAAGGCACCAAGGGGGACGCACCCGGACGGAATCGGGCCTCGTTCGGCCGGGCCCTCAGAAAGCTCTCAGGTCTTCTCCGAGAAGTGTCAGCCGCGAATGCCAGGCTCCGGCCGTCGACCCGTCATCGGATTGAAGGAGACGCATGCTCACGACGATGTTCCGCCGCGCCGCCGCGCCAACAGCGCTGGCCCTGTCGGCAGTCCTGGCACCCGCCGCCACCGCAGGGGCCGATGAAACCCCCGCCGACTCCCTTCGGACCGTGCCGATCCCCGACTCCGTACGCGGGCCGAAGTTCCCCTCCTTCACGCCCGACGGCGAACGGCTCGTCTTCACCGGCACCCCGCAGGGCAGCACGCGGTCCGAGATCATGACGATCCGTGAGAACGGCACCGGGCTCACCTGCCTGACCTGCGGCCTGGACACCGGCAGCGACGACGACCTGTCGCAGCCCCTGGTCTTCCCCGACGGCCGCCGCATGGTGGTCAACAGCGGCATCCCCGGCGGCGGCACCCTCGTTCTCGAATGCGAGAAGAAGATCAGCAAGTGCCGGGACCCCGAGGTGGTGCCGCTCAACTTCCCCGAACCGGGCGAGGGCCACGTGCTCCAGAAGGGCCGAGAGGTACGGATCGCCCCCGACGGCAAGCACGTCGCCTTCACCCAGATCCGCACCACCTCCACCGGAGAGCCGGGCTACCTCGCCAACGTCGGCACGCTCCGGCGGGCCGAGAACAGCTACGAGATCGATGACGCCCGAGTCGTCTCCGCGAAGGGCGAGGCCAAGTCGTTCACCCACGACGGGCGGAGCCTGGTGGTGAGCGAGTACGTCGACACCCCGGAAGCGGCCAACCCCGACGTCTTCCTGTTCGACCTGGCGACCGGTCACAAGACCCGGCTCACCTACGCCAACGACTACGACGAGGACTTGCAGTTCGCACCCGACGGCGAACGTTATGTCGTCGGCAGCGGCCGCGACTCCGACATCTTCGCCACTCTGTCGCAGCTCACCCGGCCGAACTTCATCGGCCCGGGGCTCCAGCCGGTCTTCACCACCCTGTTCAACCAGCGCCGCGAGCGGCCCGATCTGCTCGAACCGTGGCTGGTCCGCTCCGGAAGCGAGGAGAAGGGCGACCTCGGCGAGCCCTTGGCACCCGGAGCGACCGACGGCGGCTGGGACAGCCGGATGAAGAACCACTGGTCGCCCGACAGCACCAAGGTCGCCTTCTGGCAGCAGAACATGACGGACGCCGCGGAGTCGCGCATGGTCATCGCCGACGTCAGCGACCGGCCGAGTGAGCCGCTCCCGGCCCGGACCACCCCGGACCCGGACTGGGCGGCTCCCCTGAAGGACTACGTCCCGGAGACCTTCAGCCCCGCCGAGTCCCGCCCAGGACACGCGAGCGGCTCCGTCACCATCGAGGAGCACCCGCATCCGGACGACCCCGAACTGACGACCCTGAAGGTCACGTACGACGACTTCTCCGACGACGGCAAGTCCGTCATCAACGGCACCGAACAGGCCGACCACACCGCGGGCGGCGTCGTCGGCACCGTGCACTACACCGCCGGTCTGACCATGAGCGGCGCGCACGAGGGCACGCTCACCGCCGACCTCCACGCCGACCCCGGCGCGGGCGACGGCCACGAGCCCGAGCCCGGCGCCGCCAAGCTCGAGGGAAGCGTGGTCTCCGAGGTCGACGGACACCGTCTGCGGCTCCCCTGACAGCACCCCTGACCGCGTACGCGAACCGTGACGGCCGGGCGTCACAGGAGGGAATTCCCGATGCCGCCGGGATCAGAGCCGAACGTGACCGGCCTCCGTCTCGCCTACACCGCCGCCGGGCTGCTGATCGGCGGAGCATGGGCGTACGGCAGGGACGTGCCGCTGTGGGAGCACGCGCTGCGCTTGGGCGTGCTCGTGGTGGTCGTACCGCCCGTCCTGCACCTCGTGCGCCGTCGCCTCCGGCGGCGCACGACGGCTCAGCTCCTGCCCTTGCGGCCGTTGGTCGTCGCCAAGGTCACGCTCGTCGCGGCCGCGATGGTGGTGCAGCTGTTGCTCACCCCGCTGACCGCACGGGCCCCGTTCGTCACCGCGGCGGCGCTCGCGGCCGTGGTCGCCGTCGGAGGACCGAGGTGGCACCGGAACGTCCGCGACGCCGCCGGTGCCCCCTGAGCGTGACAGCGGCGCGCCCCCGCACGCCGTGAGCTCCCCGCGATCCCGCGAACATCCCACCAACACCCCACGAGCAGAGGAACCCTCGCATGGATGAGAACCCCGCAAGCCAGTGGATGTCGGCCTCGCCACAGGACCCGCTGGAAGCCAAGTTCTTCTGGACGGGCGGACCGGTCGAGGTCGCGGCGGACACCTGGTTCGCCTCGCTGGGGTCCGGTGTCACGGCCTTCGACACCCGTGACGGTCTGGTGCTCGTCGACACGGGCACCCGGCTGTTCGCCGGGGAGATGGCCGACGGGCTCCGGGCCCGGACCGACCTCCCGGTGCACACCGCGATCTACACGCACGGCCACATCGACCACGCCTTCGGTCTCGACGCCTTCCTCGTCGAAGGCCAGGCCGCACCGCACGTCGTCGCGCAGGAACGCATGGCCGAGAGGTTCGCGCGGTACGCGCGCAGCCCGCGGCACAACGCGACGGTCAACAGCCGCCAGTTCGGGGGCCGCGACGACGATCCCGCCTTCCAGGGCGAGGAGCTGCGGTTCGGCTACCCCACGCACGAACCGACGCGCTACTACCAGCACTCCCTCGAACTCGACGTCGGCGGAACGGCCTTCGAGCTGCACGCCTGCCGGGGAGAGACCGACGACCACACGTGGGTCTACTGCCCCGAGCGCCGCGTGCTCTGCACCGGCGACCTGATCATCTGGGGCGTCCCCAACGCCGGGAACCCGCAGAAGGCGCAGCGCTACCCGTGGGACTGGGCCAAGGGTCTGCGGGCCATGGCGGAGACGGGTGCGGCAACGCTCTGCCCAGGACACGGCGGGCCGGTCGTGAACGACCCCAGGCTGGTCCGGCGCATCCTCCAGGACACGGCCGCCTTCCTGGAGGAGATCGTGAACCGGACCCTGGCCGTGCTCGAAGACGGCTCGCCCCCGCACGTCGACGTCGTACGTCGGGTGAAGCTGCCGGAGTCCGCGGCGCCGTGGCTTCAACCCGTGTACGACGAGGCCGAGTTCATCGTCCGCAACGTCATCCGCTACTACGGCGGATGGTGGAGCGGACGGCCGAGCGAACTCAAGCCGTCCCCCCGCGCGGATGTCGCCGCCGAGCTGGCGGCCCTGAGCGGTGGCCCCGGCGCACTCCTCGTCCGGGCCGTCGAACTCGCGCCCCACGACATGCCCTTGGCCTGCCACCTCGCGGACTACGCCCTGGAAGCGGCCCCCGACGACCCGGCGATCGCCGAGGGGGTGGCCGCCCTCTACACCGACCGCGGCGCCCGGGAGACCAGCCTGATGGCGACGAACCTGTACAGGTCCGCGGCCGCCGGTGCGCTGAAACGCCTTTCTTCCTCATAGGCTTCGGAATTGTCTCTTTCCGTCAGCGGTACGGGTGCGGAAAGAGCCTCTCAGGAATCTCCCAGAATTCACTCCGGAACCGGTCAATCGGAGATGCCACTGTTGCCCCCGTTCTATTGATCGGCAACATATCCGGGGGCCGCTTGTGGCTGCTTTCCTCTTCAAGACCGGCACGTTCTCCTTTCGATGGCGGTGGTTGGTCACCGCCCTGTGGGCGGTGCTGCTCGTGGCGGCGGGGGTTCTCGCCTCCCGGGCGGCCGCCGCGCCGCCCAACGACTTCTCCATTCCGGGAACCGAGGCCCAGCAGGCTTATGACCTCCTGGAAGAGCGCTTCCCCGAGATAAAGGCCGACGGCGCCACGGCACGCGTCGTCTTCAAGGCCGACGACGGCAAGGTGACCGCCCCGGACCAGAAGCAGGCCGTCGACGACGCCGTGCGGGCCCTCGGCGATGCGCCGCAGGTCGAACGGGTCACCGACCCCTTCGCGACGGGCTCCGTCAGCAAGGACGGCACCACCGCCTACGCGCAGGTGTCCTACGGAGCGACGGTCGACGAGCTCACGGACACCTCGCGCGAGGCACTGACGGACGCCGTGGAGGAGGCGCGCTCCCCGGGCCTCACGGTCGAGGCCGGAGGCAACGCGGTCTCCGAGGCGGCCGCGGGCGGCCACTCCACGGAGGCCATCGGACTCGCGGTCGCCGCCGTCGTGCTCGTCATCACCTTCGGCGCGTTGATCTCGGCGGGACTGCCGCTGCTCACCGCGCTGCTCGGCGTCGGCGTCGCCACCTTCCTGATCAAGGTCCTCGCGGCGCCGCTCGAACTGAGCGGGACCACGTCCGTCCTGGCCTCCATGCTGGGCCTGGCCGTCGGCATCGACTACGCCCTGTTCGTCGTCTCCCGCTACCGCGACGAGCTGGCCCGCGGCAGGAGCCGTGAGGACGCCGCCGCGCACGCCGTGGGCACCGCCGGCTCCGCGGTCGTCTTCGCCGGTCTCACCGTGGTGATCGCCCTCGCGGCACTGCCCGTCGTCGGCATCCCCGTGCTCTCCCAGATGGGGCTCGCCGCGGCCGGAACCGTCGCGCTCGCCGTACTGATCGCCGTCACCCTGATCCCGGCCCTGCTCGGCATCGCGGGAGGCCGCATCAAGCCGTCCCGCCCCCGCCGCCGCAAGGGCCGCAAGGACGTCAAGGACGTCAAGGACGGTACGGACGGCAAGGACTGCGAGGTGTCCGAGACGACGCCGCGCCCCGGCCTGGGCGCCCGCTGGGTCCGCTTCATCACCCGGCGGCCGCTCGCCGTCCTCCTTGTCGGCGCCACCGCCCTGATCGCCGTCGCGGTACCGGCCGCCTCGCTCGAACTCGGCCTGAGCGGCGACGAGTCCAAGCCCACGTCCACGACCCAGCGCCGCGCCTACGACCTGCTCGCCGAGAGTTTCGGCCCCGGCTTCAACGGACCGCTGACCGCTGTCGTACGCGCCGACGACGGCGGTGACGTTCAGGCCGCCGCACGCGAGGCAGCCGCCCGGATGAAGGACACGGACGGGGTGGCCACGGTGACGCCACCGCGGTTCAACGACAGCAAGGACACCGCCGTACTCACCGTCGTGCCCACCACGGCGCCCGGCAGCGAGGAGACCACCGACCTCGTCCACACACTGCGCGCGCCGGAGACCGAAAGCGACGACGCCGAGGTGCTGATCGCGGGCTCGACCGCGATGAACATCGACGTCTCCCAGAAGCTCGCCGAGGCGCTGCTGCCCTACATCGCGCTCGTCGTGGGCCTCGCGTTCCTGCTCCTGATCGCCGTGTTCCGCTCGGTCCTGGTGCCGCTCAAGGCGGCGCTCGGCTTCCTGCTCTCCATCGCCGCCGGGCTCGGCGCGGTGGTCGCGGTCTTCCAATGGGGCTGGCTCGGCGCCCTGTTCGGGGTCTCCGTGCCCGGCCCGGTGATGTCCATCATGCCGATCTTCATGGTCGGCGTCGTCTTCGGTCTGGCCATGGACTACGAGGTCTTCCTGGTGACCCGGATGCGTGAGGCCTACGTCGCCGACCCCCGGCCCGTACGCGCCGTGGTGAGCGGCTTCGAGCACAGCGCGCGGGTCGTGACGGCCGCCGCGGTGATCATGATCTCGGTGTTCGCCGGATTCATGGGGTCGAGCGAACAGATGGTGAAGACCATCGGCTTCGGCCTGGCGATCGCCGTCCTCTTCGACGCGTTCGTCGTGCGGATGACCCTCGTCCCCGCGGTGCTCGTGCTGCTCGGACATCGCGCCTGGCGGCTGCCGCGCTGGCTGGACCGCTGGGTGCCGCACGTCGACGTGGAGGGCGAGAGCCTCCGGGAGAACGCACCGGCCCCGACCGACCCCGCGCCCACCGCCCCGCCCATGTCGGACGCCACCACCGTCCCTGCCGAGCCCTACGAGGTGCGCCGATGAGTCGTACGACCACGACGCGTCCGGCCGTGCGGAGCGATCCCGCGCCCCCATCGCCTACGGACGAACGGGGTTCGGGGAACGCGGACACCACGCTCAAGCCTGGCGGGAGCGCCGCGCGCCACGCGATCGAGGGCGGGCTTGCCGTCCTCGCCGCCCTCACGGCCATGTCGGGCGCGGGATACGCGGCGCTGCGCGCTCTCGGCGCCGACGGCAGCGCGCCGCTGACCCAGCTCGTCCCTGCCGTCACCAGCCTCGCCTTCGGCGGGCCGGTCGACCTGAGCGCCGACCTGACCCCGAAGGCCGGTGCCGGTGGAGGCATGCTCGACATGCTCGGCGGGGGCGGTGGTCTCAGCCTCGGGATCACCGGTCGGGTGTGGGCCGTGCCGCTGATGCTCACCTTCCTCGGCGCGGCCGTCCTCGGCTGGTGCTTCTTCCGGCCGCTGCGCCGCCGCGCGCGCCCCGCTCCCGCCCTGCTGATCGCCCGCTCCGTGGGGGCGCTCGGCGTCACCACCGTGCTCGTACCCGTCCTGGCGTCCATGGCCCACGGCTCGCTCGCCCTTCCCGAGAGCGTGTCGAAGCGGCTCGGCAGCGGCGGGGGCTCGGGCGGCGGGCTCGGCAAGCTCACCGGCGGCGAGGGAATCCCTTCCCTCGACTTCACCACGGACATCGTGCTGACCGGGTTCCTCGCGGTGCTCGAAGTGGCGCTCGTCATCGGCATCGGGTGCCTGGCCGCGCGCCGCACGTCGTTGCCGAGGCCCGTCGCTCTCAGCCGGGCGCGCCTGAAGTGGAACCCGGTCACCTCGACCCTGACGGGGATCTTCACCGCCCTGTGCACGCTCGGCCTGTTCCTCGCGCTCCTCGCGGGAGCGGCCGCGGCGACCGGCCGGGATCAGGCGGCGAAGGCGGCCGGGGCGCTGCTCCTGGCGGCACCGAATCTGCTGTCCGCCGTCCTCACCTCCGGCCTCGGCGCGTCCTGGCAGGCCGGGATGGAGCGCCGTCGGCCCGAAGGCGGCGGGATGATGGGCGGCCTCGGCGGAGCGACGGGCTCCGGGGCCGAGGGAGGGGCCAGGCAGCTCGACGTGAGCGGCAAGACCGTGGCCGGGCTCCCCCTGTGGCTGATCGGCCTGACGCTCCTGGTGTGTCTGCTCGTGTACGCGGGCTACCGCACCGCCGCGCGCACCCCGGTCCGAAGGGCACGCGAAGAAGCCAAGGCCCTGTTGGGCCGCCACGTGGAGATCGCGCTGCGCGCCGGTGTGGCCGTCGGCCTCAGCGTCCTGGTCATCGGCCTGGTCTCGCAGGCTTCGGCGGGGATCGGCTTCTCCCTCATGGGCAACGAGATGGGCGGGATGGACGCCGGGCTCGACGGCTCCGTACGACTCCCGGCGCTCGCGGCCTTCGTCCTCGCTTCCCTGGCCTGCTACGCGGGGAGCCGACTCCGCTCGGTACGGGACGGGGGGCGGCGGCTCCGGCCGCGTCCGCGGGACCGCACACAGGTTCGTGAGGTTTCCTCGAAGCCGAGCTCCGGCCGTCGGGGCTCACCCAAGGACACGACACGCCCAAGGACATGACACAGGCCGGGGATCTGTCCGGCCGAGCAGCCTGCCGGACCGGCCGGACAGATCCCCGGACACGGAACCCACGGACACGGAACCCACGGACACGGAATCCACGGACGCGGAACCCACGGACAACGGAGCGGAACGAACCAGCCATGACGCAAGCCCGCACGGCACGCTGCGGCACCTCGGCCAAGGGCCACCTGCTGGTCGTCGACGACGAGCCGACCGTGCGCGAACTCCTCCCGGCCGCCCTGTGCTACGCCGGGTTCGACGTCGACGTCGCGGCGGACGGAGAAGAGGCCCTGCGGGTGGCGGCCCACCGCCCGCCGGACCTGGTGCTCCTCGACGTGATGCTCCCGGGCATCGACGGTTTCGAGGTGATCCGACGACTGCGCGCCCTCCCCCGCGCGGCCGGCCACGGCGTCGGCGGCGACGTCCCCGTCCTGTTCGTCACCGCCCGTGAGGACCGCCAGGACCGGATCGCCGGCCTCACCCTGGGCGGCGACGACTACATCACCAAGCCCTTCGACCTGGAGGAGCTGATCGCCCGCATCCACGCGGTGCTGCGCCGCACCAAGGGCGAGCCGTCCGGGATCCTGACCGTCGGCGACCTCGAACTGGAGCCCGAGGGACACCTGGTGACCCGGGCCGGACAACCGGTGCGCCTGTCGCCCACCGAGTTCCGCCTGCTCCACTTCCTGATGGTCAACGCCGGGCTGACCATGTCCAAGCCCCAGATCCTGGAGAACGTCTGGCGCTACGACTTCGACGGCGACCCCAGCATCGTCGACACGTACATCAGCTATCTGCGCCGCAAGGTGGACCGGGCCGACCCCAAGCTCATCCACACCGTGCACGGCATCGGCTACGTACTGCGCGGGCCCCGGGCATGAGGATGCCGAGCCCTCTTCCGAGCCCTCTTCCGAACCGGCCCCGTCCGGTGCGGACCGCGCGGCGCGCCCTCGCGCGCATGTCGCTGCGCACGCGCCTTCTGTGCCTGGTGAGCACGCTGGTCGCCATCGGCCTCCTCGCAGCGGGCGCCGCCGTCAACACCGCTCTGAGCGGCTACCTGGAGGGGCGCGTCGACGCGCGCCTGCGGACCACGGCGCAGATCGCCGCCCGCATCACACCACCACCGGGCATGGACTCCCCGCAGAACGTTCGCGTGCTGAGCTCCTTCGAGGACACCACGGTGTCGTACGTGGACGACGCCGGCGTCCCCCGCAACACCTTCGACTCCACCACCGCCGCTCCCGGAGGCGGGCCGCGGCTGCCGGAACTCGACCGGGACGCCGTGCTCGACCGTGCGGGGCGGCCCTTCACCGTTCCGGCGCGCGACGACGATCACCGCTGGCGGGTCGTGGCGCTGACCAGGCCCGACCAGTCGATCGAGTCGACGGACGAACCGGTGGGCAACGGGAGCGTCCTCGTCGCGACGTCGCTGGACGAGGTGGACCGCACCGTCGAGAAGACCCGGACCGTCTCCCTGACCACCGGCGGGGTGCTGCTCGCCCTCCTGGCCGTCGTCGGCTGGTTCGCCGTCCGTTCCGGGCTGCGGCCGCTGACCCGCATCGAGGAGACCGCCGACGCCATCACGTCGGGCGACTTCTCACACCGCATCGCGGAGACGGCCGGAGCGCAGACCGAAGTGGGCCGCCTGACCACCTGCCTGAACCGGATGCTCGACCAGATCGACACCGCCTTCCGCGGCCGGGCGGAAGCCGAGTCACGGATGCGGCGCTTCTTCGCGGACGCCAGCCACGAACTGCGCACCCCGCTCGTCGGCATCAAGGGCTACACCGACCTCTACCGCATGGGAGCCTCGCGGACCCGGCCGGAGACCGACCACCTCATGACGCGCATCGGCGAGGAGTCCGAGCGCCTGACCCGCCTCGTCGGGGACATGCTCCTGCTGGCCCGCCTCGACGAGGCAGCGCGGGGCCCCGCCGTCGGGACCGGCCCGGCCCCCGCCTTCCCGCTGGAGCGCGCCCCGATGGACCTGCGCACGCTGGCCGCCGACGCACTGCACGACGTACGGGCCCTGGACGCCACCCGCCCCGTCACGCTCACCGGCCCGGACGGCGGCAGACCCGCCACCGCCCAGACCCTCGCGGACGAGGAACGCCTGCGGCAGGTCGTCACCAACCTCGTCGGCAACGCGGTCGCACACTCGCCCGCCGGTACGCCGATCCGGATCGGCGTGGGGGTGCGGGACGGACTCGCGGTCCTGGAGGTCGCCGACCGGGGACCGGGCCTCTCGCCGGAGGAACGACAACGGGTCTTCGAACGGTTCTACCGCGCCGACGCATCCCGAAGCCGCGCCTCGGGCGCCGGCGCGGGCCTCGGCCTCTCGATCGTGCACTCCCTCGTCACGGCCCACGGCGGCGACATCGAGATCGACACCGCTCCCGGCCAGGGCTGCACCTTCCGAGTCCGGCTGTCCCTCTTCGAGTAGCACCGTCCCGTCGTCGGGTCATCGCCCGCGAGGCATCCGACGTCTGTCGCGCACGCTCGACGGAACGGGGGGGGCAGCGGCCCTTGTCGGCGGGTTCGAGGATCGCGACGCATTCCACGTGGTGGGTCATCGAAATCACGTCAGCCGGGACGGGAACAAGAGCAGCGCAGGTCAAGCGATGTTTGCCCGCCCCCTGGGCGAGCCCGTGGACGCCCTGAGCGTCAAACGAGCGTTACAGCCAGCGGGGGGCGAGACCGCAGTGGCGCGTACCGCCGCCATCAGAACGGAAGGCCATCGGGCTATACCCGCAACGCCTTGTGTCAGCCTTTGGAGGGTCGGCGAAGGCGTCTTCAGGCGGCAATTGGCGAGGGGGCTTCCATGCCAGTCAATATCCGGTCCGCTACTTCCTCGGACCGGTCAGTAGAACCGCTGCAGAGTGCCCTCACGCTGGAGTTCCCGTACGTGCTCGACCGTACGGGAAGGCGTCGTCCCGCCTCTGATCAGAGCTCCGGCCTCAATATTGCGGTCCACGCCGGACTGGGTGAAGTTGGCGCTGGTGACCAGCAGGATCCGACTGTCCGCGACGGCCAGTTTTGCGTGGGTTTTGGCTCCATGTTCCACCCGCTTGTCCACGGGCCAATGCCAGATACGGATACCTGGGATCCCTCCGAACGCCGAGGCGGGCTCCGCTCCCGCGAGTGCGCTTCCCGCACCCTGCAAGGTCTCGACCACCACATCGATGGTCACGGCCCGCTCTGCAGCAGCAATCAACGCCTTGATGAGCGGCGGGTAGGGCTTCGCCGAGTACGTCATGAGCAGGAGTTCCCGTCGGGACTCCTCGATCAGTTCCACCAGGGTCAGGCTGGTCGAACGGACCGGGACCCGGTGGGAAGAGGGGCCGCTCCAGACGAGGGAGACCCGTTGCTCGGCGGTGCGCAGGGCGTGTCCCTCCGCCAGGCCCTCCAGGTAGGCAGCCGCCTCACCGGCAGGTATCCGGTCCGCGCCGGCGGCATCCACGACGGTGGCCGCCGCCTCGGCGAAGCCCGGAACGGACCGCAGGGACAAAAGTGCGGCTCGAGGCCGCCCATCGGCGATCCCCTCGGCGAGAGCTCTGAGTGCCTGCGTCCCGACGACCGCACGGGCCTGAGCCGCTGCCTGCCGGAACGTCGTATGTCTCATTTGATGTCCAGCGTGAGGACCAGGCTGGGGTCACCGATGGGCACGATGAACCGGCGGTCCAGGAAGCGGTTGCCGCGTTCGCAGGTCGTCTCCGAGACGAAGAGACACACATGGCAGGCCGCGCCGTGCAGGAAGTCCTCGTGCGGCGGGTGGGGCAGCCGTTCGGCGCACAGCGGGTCGGAGGAGCACCGCCGGGCGTCGGCGAGGGCACGGCGCACGATGCGGGTGAATGCCTCGGGTTCGGCGAGCGAGGCGAGGCCGCCGAGGGTCCCTTCCGCGTCCGGAACCGCCGTGTAGATCAGGATGCCGGTCCGCGGGTCGTCCTCCCGCCCTGCGTAGATCCGTTCGGAGAGGCTGGCGGAGGAGTAGCCGCAGTTCAGGGAGATGGCTCGGATGAGGAGGTGAGACAGAGTGTGCAGGGCGATGTACCGGGCACCGGGCCAGCTGCGCAGCGGATCGTCGTTTCCCTGGATCCGGCCGGAGTGGCGATTGCGGCGGAACTCGACGTAGGCGTCACGGTGCGCGGCAAGCTCCTCCGTTCCGGCGACGCGCTGCTCCCAGTCAGCGACCAGAGGCTCAGGCAGGCGCAGGAAGATTCCCTCGCCGCGCACCTCGCTGGCCGGTACCCAGGCTGGGGTCCGGTTCCGGGAGAGCGGTGCACGGGTGACCAGGGTCGGGTCCTCGGGGTCTGGCGCGTCGAGTCGGGTGAAGCCGACCAGGGCACGGACCTCACGGAGCCGCTCGGCCTGGACGATATGGGAGAACAGGCCGCCGAGGGCAGGGGGAACCTCGATGTCCCGCAGCGCGAAATCCTCGGTCGGGTCAGGGGTGTCGGGGGTGGTGAAGATCTCCCATTCCGGGGTGAGGAGATCGGGATACGTGGAGGTCTGGGCAGCAGCCGGCCCTGCCTCCACGGCTGCGCGGCGCTCCTGCACCGCTGCAAGGACGTCTTCTTGCGCCCACTGGTGGAGCACCTTGAACTGCGGGAGATTCCAGACCATCTGCAGCATGGGCAGCCCGGTAGCGTTCTGGAGGGTGTCCCAGAGCTTCTCCACCTCTCCCTGTAGTGCGCTGCCCTGAGTCGGCGGCACGGCAAGGACGCTGAGGGTCTGCGCGAACCACTGGTTGGAGGCGCCGATCACCAGGGGTTTCGGCCGGTGTTCGCAGCCTGCCGGGTCGAAGGTTGACAGGTGCGGGTGACGGCCACGGCAGGACGGCAGGTTGGCTTCACCTCGCGGCCCCATCGCGTCCCGGATGTTGCGTTCCTTATTGCAGTTCACACATTTGAGCTTGACGTTGGCGGCCTGGTTGCCGCCGTGGTCGAGCATCTGAAGGCGTGGATGGCTCACCGCTGCGCAACTGCCGCCGCGGTGCACGAAGGTGGCGTACGGGAAGTCGTCGAGGTGGCCGGCCTGACAGGCGAGGACGAAGCGGGCGGCCACGGCGAGCGGGGGCTTGCCCTTGCGCTTGGCGGTGCAGCCCGCGTGAAAGAAGCGGGCCTTGTCGGGGCGGCGGGGTTTGTCGTTCTCGAAGCGGAAGTTACTGGAGTCCAGAGCCCCGAGTTCGTTGCAGGCGGTGCAGCGCAACCACTGGGGGAACGGTAGGACGGGCACACCGACCTTGGCAGCGGGGCCATTGGGGTCCCGGTCCGCGCCGTCCAGCCATGGCGCCGGGCGCAACTGCGTCACCTGGTAGGGGCTGTTGGGAGCGGCGAGGAGGCTGTTGACGGCTCGCAGAAGTCGGGGTTCCTTGAGGTCAGCCCACCCCGGGACGGCGTCGTAGTTCCAGTCGTCGATGCCTCGGACCAGGACGGCAAAGTTGGGCAGGTCGACGAGGGAGCCCACGCCTCCGGTGAACATCAGATGGCTGGGGCGTACAGAACCGACCCGACGGCGGTACTGGGGCGTGTCGGTCATGCGCGCGCCTTCTTTCCGTTCGGTCCGGTCGGTCCCTGCTGCTTGTTGTCCAGGACGGTTCCGGTCTCGTCTCCGTCCGGGGTCTCCTCGGCGGAGCCGGCGTCGTCCGGGCCCTGGCCACCGGAATAACTCCATGGTGGGGCTCCGCCCACGACGTCGAAGAGTCCGCTGCCGGGGACCAGGAGGTTGATTTCGTTCTCCGTCTCGCGCATTGACTGGGAGACGGTGAGCTCGCCCCACTTCGCCCCGGTCGCCTTGTCGAGCAGACCCGTGAGCTGCTGCCGCTGCCATTTCCCTTCCTCGTAGCCGAGGCGCGAATTGCCCTGCTTGCGAGTGGTCCAGGCCTCCTTGAGGGTGTCGATGCGCTCCGCGAGGTAGTCGCGAGCTCGCTCGCCGCCCACGGTTTCGGCACGCGCGAGGAACTGCTCGGTGACCTGGCGCGCGACGGGGCCGTCGAGGTCCACGTCGTAGGCGTCCGCGTTACGTGAGTGGCCGGCGTCCGCGTTCCGGATGGCGGCGATCCAGGCGGCTGCTGTCGTGCGGTCCAGGGAGCGGCGGGCGAAGGGTGTGACCGAGAGTGCTTCGACCTCGCGGTAGAAGGTGGCGTGGTAGTGGCTGAAGGTCTCGAAGTGAGCAAGGTCGCGCGGGCGCGTCCAGTTGTAGAGGGTGACGACGAGGCCGGGCCGTTTGGCGTCGCGCCCGACGCGGGAGGACGCCTGGATGTATTCGGCGGTGTTCTTCGGCTGGCCGACCACCAGCATCAGGCCGAACCGGGAGACGTCGACGCCGACCTGGAGCATGGAGGTGGCGATGACCGCGTCCACTGCGCCGTTGCTCTCGTTGCGCAGGCCCAGCTTCGCGGGGTCGAGACGCTGCTTGTGCTGTGCGGCAGCCTTCAGTTCGTCAACGAGGGCCTGCCTGCGGACCGTGGTGTCCAGTTCCTCGTCGAAGCCGATCTCCAGGCGGGCGAGCACCTCGGTGATGTCACCCGAGGAGATTCGGGAGGTCAGTTCCTGGACGGAGAGCATGTCGGTGCGGCGCAGCAGCCGGTTGGACAGGCCCTTGCGGGTTCCGTGGACACGCACCCGGGTGGCGATGTCGTCGTCCAGGAAGCGGCGCATCCCGGCGAGTTCACGGGTGGCGTTGAAGTAACCGACCAGTGTCATATACGGGTCGGCGGGGGCACCGTGCCGGTCGAAGAGAGTCTGGCCGGCCAGGGCCAGAATCTCGGCGACGCGAATCTCGGCCTGCTTCATCCGGACACCATGTGCGCAGATGCCCAGATAACGGCGGCCGGGGGCAGCGGGGGTGACGGCGACCTGCTGGGAGAAGAAGGTGTCCTCGACGTCGACCACCCGGGGCGGGAAGATCGCCGCCCGGCGGGCGAAGACGCCGCGGATCTGGTCGGCGGCACGTTTGGTCGTCGCGGTGGAGGCCACGATCTTGGGGCCGACTGGGCGGCTGCCCCCATGGCCGTCGGGAGCGGGCCAGGTGCAGAGCTGGTCGACGGCGGCTTCGAAGAGGCCGACGGTGGTGCCCAGTGCGCCGGAGATCAGGTGCAACTCGTCCTGGATGATGAGGTCCGGCGGGCGCAGCCGGGTGACAGGGCGGCTGGCGACCGCCTCGTACTTGCCCTTCGAGTTGTGAGTCTGGCCGCAGGAGGTGCGCGCGTCGAGGTCGGCGTGGCGGTAGCCGTGGCGGGGGCAGAGCTCGGAGACTCGGCCGAAGAGCATGCCTGCGTAGCCGCGCCAGGGCAGCTGGGCGAGTTTGTCCACGGTGGCGATCAGCAGGCTCGGGGCGAGGCGGTAGATCTCCTCGTCCACGGTGAGGATGGGCAGCCCTTCGCCGGGTGAGCGCCGCTGGGAGAACGGGCAGGCGTTCTTGCCTTCCCCGTTGGCGCAGTAGAGCAGGACTCGGCGCAGGGTGTCGTCGGGGTGAAGGTCGTGCTGGGCGCTCAGTGCGGTGCCGCACCAGGGACAGGCGAGGGTCTGGAGGACCTTGGCGCCCCGGCCCGCTCCTGCTTCCTTGGCCTCGGCGATCTGCTGGGCGGCCTCTTCGTAGCGGTTGGGCGAGACGGCCCCACCGACCCAGAGCCCGATGCGGAAGGGGGTGTCGCCCCACCGTGTGTCGCCTGCCTCGTACGCCTCGCGGCGGAGCACCTCGGCGGCGCAGACCAGGGCCGCGGCACGCTGGAACTGCTGAGCTGTGAGCAGCCGCAGCGTGTACCGCATGAGAACGGCCACTCCGGCCTCGCCGCTTCTGGCGTCAGCGCCTTCGCCGAGCGTCCCTTGAAGTCTGCGGATGGCGAAGGTGAAGGCGGCCAGGCCCAGGTATGCCTCGGTCTTGCCGCCACCGGTGGGAAAGAACAGCAGGTCGACGATGGCGTCCGGTCCTGCTTCCCTCTCCGTGAGGGTGGGGACGGCGAGTGCACGAAGGTTGAGCAGCACGAAGGCCAGCTGGAACGGGCGCCAGGAGGCGGCCGCGGCGCCCTGTTCGTCGATCCGTGCCTTCGCCTGCGCGAAGCCGATGCCTTCGCGCTCGCGCAGTGCGGCGATGGCGGTGTGTCGACGCTGGAGGGCCATGGCCCGGTTGGCGAACCGGAACGCCTCGAGCGCCTCGGGGCGTTCGGGGTCGGAGAGCATATCCACGCCGAGCGTGATCCGCGCGGCCACGTCGCCGGCCTGTTCCACGGCGTCCAGCGCGGTAGCTCGCAGGCCGGGCGGCAACGTCCCGGCGTGGGCCCGCTGCTCCTCGAGCCATGCGGTGTACCCCTCGGCGAGGGGCGCCAGGGCGGCGGTCAGCCGGTCGGCGGGGAGCTCGGCGAGGGCGTCCATCGACAGTTCGAGGCCGGCCAGGTAGGTGGCGTCCTCGCCGGTGGGGGCGACGGTGGCCGGTACGTCGTGGACGGGGAGCCAGTTGGTGGTGAGCCGGTGGGCCCGTCGCTCTCCCTGGTCCACCAGCGCGTCGACGGCGACGTTACGGCCTGCGGCGTGCTTGAGCTGGTTGCGGTAGAGCAGGGTGAGGCGCTGTTCCTCGAGGTCGGCCGTGCCCTCGCCTACTGCTTCGGCACCGTCGCGCAGCGGGTCGGAGATGGGCTCGAAGACGGCCGCGGCTCCGTCGAGGGCGGTGACCTGCAGCTCGGTCTGGAACAGCCAGGCGCTGTCCTTGGACTGGGCGGGCTCGTCCTGGCCGTTGACCAGGGCGAGTTCGACCACCCGGCTCGCACCGGACCGCTCCCGCACATCGACTTCCAGGCGTACGCCTGGAGCCTCAGGGTCACTCGCGAGGAGTGGCAGTCTCTGCCGCGCGGCCCCGTCGAGCCGGACTTCCGCCTGCTCCTCGACCTGCTGACGAGCCCAGGTCGTGCGAGCTGCACCGTCCTCCGCCAGCACCTGCGTCTTGTGGTAGCGGCCCCAGCGGACACGCACGCTGACCGCGTCGGCCCCGGCCGGAACGGCGAACATCATGCCCATCGAGGAGGCCCACATCCGGCCCGCGTTCTGCGTGGTGAGCTTTTCCGGGAGGCTGTGGTCGGTGCCGTCGCCTTCACCGTCGGAATCGTCGTCGAGCTGTTCGGACGCGGCAGCGAGCGAGTTCGTCAACGTCCGCTTGGGGCCCAGCATGCCGACCAGATATCGGTCGCGCGGGCCTGCCGCCCGCGGGTCGAACTCCTCGCCGGGGCCGTCCCACGGACCGAGCAGGTCCCGGCTGATGATCTCGCCGAGCTCGTCCCGGACCTCGTAGGACGTGGCCGCCGCGAAGCGCTGCGGGACCTCGCGGACCCGTTGGAGGAGATCCTCCTCCAACGACTGCGACGACGCTCCCGTCGGCACTCCGGGTGACATGCTCGGCATCCGCGATTCCTCTCTCGGTTCCGGCCCTGCTGCGCTGCCATGGCACGTGCACACGCCCTGCAGACGTGATTCCCTCAGCACAGGCGTCTGCATGATGATCCGTCAACATCACGATGCTAATGGGCGCCACCGACATTCAGGCTGTGTCCTGCTTCGCTCCGTACTGCGCCCGGGCGAGCAGCTCGGCGATGTCGCGGTCGCCCGGTTCCCGATCCATCCCACCCCGCCCCGCCCGCCGTCCGGCCGGGGCCGAATGCCATAGCCCGTAGGGCCTCTGTCCATCACGCGCCTACCCAGCTACCGTCGGTCGTGGTGGCTTCGTCATGCACCTGCCCGGATCACCGTTGTGCCACGGGGGTGTCCATGGCTCGCAGTGCGCCGACTGTACGAACCAGAACCAGGCCGTACAACTCCCGAGGAACGCCACCGGATGGCCGACAGCAGCACAAAGAGTGGCTGGCGCTCGTCTCCATTGACGGCCCTTTCCTCCCGCTGTCGACGCTCACCTGCGTATGGCCCCGCCTCGACGCCTTGGACGAGGCGGCGCGGCGCCTGCTCCGCCAGGCCCACCGGGCCTGGCAGTCGGACCCGCAGCGAATACACGGCGACTGGATCCGACATCTCCTGGGTTCCCTACTCGGCTGGGCAGACGCGTTACACGAAGAACCGGACCTGCTTGCGCGTCTCGCCTTCCACGAATCAGGGCATCAGGAGCCACTCACCCCGTCGTTCGCTCTCACCTCCCCGGACACCCACGATCCGACCGCCCCGGAGCCGTCGGAAATCGCACTGCTCGGACTGGTCTGCGCACCGGGCACGGTCCCGACAGCCCGGCAGCCCGGCACGGCTTGGGCTGAGTCGCCGGCGGACCAGCTGGCACGCATGTGCCGTCACCACGGCACCGGCCTCGGACTGGTCGCGGCCGGCCGCTGGTGGACCCTCGTGTGGGCACCCCGCGACGCGCCCACCAGCTACGTCACCTTCGACACTGCGGACTGGGCGTCGGCCGCCGACCGCCCGGTGGTGCGGGCCTTCCTCTCGCTGCTCTGCCGACGCCGCTTCTTTTCGGTCCCGAACGACGAAACCCTCTCCCACCTGCTCTCCCACGCGGAGGACGAGACCGAGGACCTCACCGAATCCCTCGGACGGCAGGTCAAGGAAGCCGTCGACCTCCTTGTCGCCGCCATCGGCCGTACGGACCAGGAGGCGCGCGGCAGCAATCGGCCGGGCCTCGGACGCGAGCCCGCCGCCGAGGTGTACAAGGCGGCGCTCTCCACTCAGATGCGGATCCTGTTCGTGTTCTTCGCGGAGGAGCGCGGACTGCTCCCGGCGGACAACCCTCTTTACGTATCGGCCTATTCGGCAGGCGCGCTCTGTGTCGACCTCGAAGCTCAGGCCAGGGCCACGAGCGAGGAGGACCTGGAGCAGAGCCACGCGGCATGGCACCGCCTGGTCGCTCTCTTCCGCGCCGTGTACCAGGGCGTGGACCACCCGCGTCTCCAAGTGTGCGGATACGACGGCAGCCTCTTCGACCCCCGTCGCCACCCCTGGCTGGAGCCCGGTGACGGCAGCTCACCATGGCCCGTCGACGACCGGACGGTGCTGCACATGCTGCGTGCGGTGCAGTTCGTCACGGTCGGCCGCGGTCGTACGCGCGAGCGCCGCAGGACGGCCTTCGGGCAGTTGTCGATCTCTCAGATCGGGCACGTCTACGAAGGGCTCCTGGAGTACGAAGGGCGACGCGCGGCGGACCCGGTCGTCGGCCTGATCGGCAAGCCCGGCCGGGAGATCCAGGTGGAGCTGGCCGAGTTGGAGCGCCTCGCCGCGGAAGCTGCGCAGCACCCGGATGCGCCGGGCCGACTGGCCGCGGCGCTCGCGGACCGGTACAAGAAGTCGGGTCTGGGTACCCCGAAGGCGGTCGAGCGCGCACTCCGCCCTCCGGAGACCTCCGAACGCGAGGAGGCCCGGCGGAAGTTACTGGCTGGGACCAACGGAGATCTCGGTCTCGCCGAGCGCCTCCTCCCCTTCAACGGCATCATCCGCCGCGACCTGCGAGGGCTCCCCGTCGTCGTCTCGCCCGGCGGCCTGTACGTCGGCCGCTCGTCGACACGCCGGACGACCGGCGCCCATTACACCCCTGAGGAACTCGCCGCGGAGGTGGCCCGGGGCGCGCTCGAACCCTTGGTCCACTCTTACGGCCCGCTGCAGACCGCGGACCGGAACACCTGGGTCCTCAAGCCCAGCAGCGAAATCCTCCGACTCAAGATCGCGGACCTGGCCTGCGGGTCCGGGGCGTTCCTCGTCGCCGCGTGCCGGTACCTGGCGGAGATGCTGCTGAAGTCCCGCGCGCGCGGGCAGCAGGGCAAGTTCCTCCGCGAGACGACCGACGCCAACGCCGACCGGACGATACTCCGGGCACGCCGCGAGATCGCCGAGCGCTGCCTGTACGGAGTGGACATCAACCCGCTCGCCGTCGAACTCGCCAAGTTCGCTCTGTGGCTGGAGACCGTCGAACCTGGCATGCCGTTCACGTTCCTCGACGATCGACTGCTCGACGGCGACTCCCTGGTGGGACTCGCGTCGTACGCACAGCTTGAGGCCATGCACCTGCTGCCAGGGCGCCGCCGTGTGCACGACCGCTCCCCGGTCGACTTCACTGCGACGGTTCCCCAGCTCACCGGGTTCGGTGGCAATGTGGAGCGTGCCGCCCGGCTCCGCTCAAGCATTGTGGATATCCCGGGTACGTCCCTCGTCGCGCTGGAGGAGAAACGGCGGGTCCTCCGCGAAGCCAAGGAAGCGGTGGCACTGCAGGAGCGCGTCGCCAATCTCCTGGTCACCGCCTCTCTGGACCGCGCCGCGCGCGGCGGGTCCGGGTTCGACGACGCTTCCGTCTTGGCCGCCGACCACGTACGCCGATGGGGCAAGTCCGATCCGGCAGGACGCGCCGAGGTCGAACGGCAGATGGACGAGGCCACCCGCCGCGGCACACGCGGCGCGCTCGGCGCCGACGGTGACGCCTGGAAGCCCTTCCACTGGCCCTACCGTTTCCCGGAGGTGTTCCGGCAGGGCGGCTTTGACGCCGTGATCGGCAACCCTCCCTTCCTCGGCGGACAGAGGCTCACCGGATCACTGGGCAAGTCGTTCCGCGACTACTACGTCACCGGGATCGGGCGATCCGCGCGTGGGAGTGCGGATCTGGTGGCCTACTTCCTGCTGCGGGCCCACGATCTGCTGAACGAGCGTGGCCAGACGGGGCTGATCGCGACGAACACGCTGGCCCAGGGGGACACCCGGGAGGTCGGTCTGGACTGCTTGGTGGCAGATGGGGTGGAGTTGCGGCAGGCGGTGAAGAGCGCGCCGTGGCCGTCGCGGAGCGCGGTTCTCGAATACTGCGCGGTGTGGACGAGCCGGGCGGCGGTCAGTCCGGGAGGGCTACGTGTCGCGGACGGGGTCGAGGTTGCGGGGCTCACGTCGTCGCTGGATGCGGTGTCGCGGGTGACGGGAGCGGCGCATCGATTAGCGGAAAACCAGGGAATTGCCTTCATCGGTTCGTACGTGCTGGGACTGGGATTCACCATGCAGCCTCAGGCGGCCGAAGTGTTGATTGCGCAGGATGAGCGGTACCGGAAGGTGCTGTTCCCCTACCTGAACGGGCAGGACCTAAACTCGCGCCCGGACGGGTCGGCCAGTCGATGGGTCATCAATTTCCATGACTGGCGCGAGGAACGGGCCAAAGAATTCCCTGCGGCGTACGAGCAGGTCCGGCGGCTGGTAAAGCCGGAGCGGGAGAAGAGCAACCGGCCAGTCAGGAGGGAGAAGTGGTGGTGGTTCGCCGAACGCGCCAAGGGGCTCTACGCGGCAACTGAGAGGACGGACCGCACTCTCGTGATCACGCTTGTGAGTAAGGTCGTGATGCCGGTGATGGTGCCGACCGGACAGGTCTTCGCGCACAAGCTCTGCGTCTTCGCCAGCGACGACTCCGCGATGCTGGCCCTGCTGAGCAGCGCCCCGCATTACTGGTGGGCCATCAGCCGGAGTTCGACGATGAAGGCCGACCTCAACTACTCACCCTCGGACGTTTTCGAAACCCTGCCTCGCCCCGAACTCACCCCGCCCCTCCGTGAAGCGGGCCACCGCCTCGACACCCACCGTCGCGCGATCATGCCCGCCCGCGGCGGCCTCACCGCCACATACAACCTCGTCCACGACGAGAAGTGCACCGACCCCGACATCACCGAACTCCGCACCATCCACCGCACCATCGACGAGGAAGTCGCCCGCGCCTACGGCTGGCACGACCTCCTCGACCAGCCCGGCGGCCTCGACCACGGCTTCCAGGACACCCGCCAAGGCCCCCGCTACACCGTCGGCCCCGTCGCCCGCCAGGAAATCCTCGACCGCCTCCTCGAAGAGAACCAACGACGCTATGCGGTGGAGACCAACTCTCGAGACGCCGCGCCGGGCCAACTGTCCTTCGAGGAAGAGCGACAGCCAACAGCGGTTACGCGTGCGGCTCCGAAAAGGCGTCCAGCATCTGTACCGTCGCAGTCATCCCCGACCAGCTCACCAGACGGAGCCGTTCGGTGAGCCCGGCACATCAGGTGAAGGGATCGTACGGTTCGGGCCAGCCGAAGATCTCCCCGAATGCCGTGCAGACCGTGTCCATGCACTCCTGCGCGGTGGGCAGGTACCCCGTCTGGTGGGCGAGCTGGTCCTCCCAGTCCGTGACGGGTGGGGTCCGGAAGTGGTGGCGTCCGGGAGTGATGCCGGTGATGTCCCGCACCAACCTCGGGACGTCGTCCGTCACCTTGTCCAGCCGGGCGAGGGCGGCCAGATCGTAGAGGTCACGGGGTGCACGACGGTCGGCATAAGCCGCGATCTTCATGCCTGCGAAGGCATCAAGAGTGGGGACACGAAGCCGAACAGGGCCTGGGACATCGCCATAACGCAGGTCGATCTCGCGGACTTCGGTCGGCCAACGGTTCCAGTCCCCGTGGGCGGTGCCGGTGTCGATCAGCTGGATACGGAGGCGGAGTCCGTCCTCGGTGACCAGTTGGGCGGGATCGACGGATCCGACGTCCGCGAACGCGGGCTCCCAGCGGCTGCGCGGGAACTCGCGACGGAGGTGGCGCGGCAGAACGTTGTCCAGAATCCCGGCGACCACCTTCCGATCGCCGGTCAGGAGGTCGATGTCCTCGGAGGGGCAGCCGCCGGCCTCAGCCGTGGTGAGGTGGGTGCGGGCAAGTGCCGTGCCGCCGAAGAAGACGATGGGAACGTCCAGTTCGGCCAGTGCGCGCAGGACGTGGCTGATGAGGTGGTCACGGCGGATCTGGTTCTCTGCCGCGCCGTATTCGGCGGCTACACGGGTCAGGTCGTGCCGGGAAAGCATGCTCGGTCAGTCTCCTTGGACGTCGACGAGGTGGCGGGCACGATGCAGGGCGGCCGCCTTGCGCTGCGTCCGGGCCAGCTCCTCAAGTAGTTCGGCGTCGGTGCGGGGCCACAGGGCGCGAAGGGCTTCGGTGACGGCGTCCGGCGGCAAGCCGCCGAGGGTGGGCCGGGCCGCCAGGTCGAGCAGCGTCTGCTCGGGGGTGGTGATCCAGCCCTGGGTGAGTTCGGTGTCGGCGCGTTCGAGGTCGAGGGTGTCCAGGGTGCGGCGCACGAAGAGGATGCGACCGTAATCAGTTTCGAGCGGCGGCCGCTGCTTGGGTACGGCGACGACCGTCACAGCGATGGCCCGAGGAACGGCGCCGAGCACACGGGCCGCACCCACACCCATCAGCGCCGCACCACTCTCCCCGTAGTCGCACTGGGCGATGCCGAGCGCGAGCGAATGGAGATCAGGCCGCCAGGTCGGGGACCCGAGATGACGGCCGGGCACCAGCGCGTAGTAACCATGGGTGAGCTTGCGGACGGCCCCGTTGCGGACCAGACGGGCGAGCTCCGGCCGGGGCTGGACATAGATCCCGGCGGCGTCCTGGGGCCGGACCACGCGGTTGTTCCGCCGTGCAAGCTCGGCGGGAACGGCCACTGCACTGCGAGCCATAAGTAACACCTCCATTGGGTTAGAGCCAACTTTCATAATACTCACGCCGGTGATGGGTCGGCGCGCTCAGCAATCCTTCGAAGGGTGCACACCAGGCCTGTCGCCCCGCACGAGGATGTCCAGCTCCACCCATACCGTCTTGCCGATCGGGTCGCGGTCGGCGACGCCCCAGCAGGTGGCGACATTCTCGACGAGGAGGAGGCCGCGGCCGGAGGTGGACTCGGGTGCAGGGGGCGCGGGAGTCGCTTCTCGACGCGGGCGTCGGAGAGCTCGATGCGGAGGATTACGGGAGCGGGGTCGCCGGCGAGAGAGGGCGAGGTGGAAGTTGTGGCCGGGGAGTGCGGCGTGCCGTACGGCGTTGGCGGCCCAGCTCGGCGACGAGGAGGGCGGCGGCGTCCGAGGTGTCACTGCGTACGGATGCCCCCATGCGTCGAGCTGCTGCGTCTCGAGAAGCCGGGCGAGGCGGGCGCCACGGCGGGTGGAGGTGAGGGTGGCTGCGAAGTGGCGGGCCGGGGGGGCGGGTTGGGACGGGGGTGCCGGGTCGGCAATCTGCTGATTCATGTCACGCAGCGTGGCCGGACGCATGCACCGTGAACAGTAACCGGGTTGACACAGCGTGTAGCTGTCAGCTGGTCCGAGCGTTTTGCGCGGGCCGTCAGCCGTGACCCGGCGGCGAGGCAAGGGCAGGGGACGCCCCGGGGTGGCGGTCACATGACGGTTTCGGGCATGGAGTCGGAGCCGGGCAGGGAGTCGGCGGGGTTAGGACTGGGACGAGGGGATGTCCGGGGTTCTAGAGCTGGTGGGGTGGCAGGTGCGGCGCTGGCGCGAACGGACCGGCCTGTCTCAGGCAGAGCTGGGGACAGCCATCGGGTACACCGAACACCAGGTCTCGGCGGTCGAACGGGGGCAGCGCACCCCGAAGGCGGTCTTCCTAGAGAAGGCGGACGAGGCGGTGGGCGGGCGGACTCCTGCCCGGTCTCGTGGAGGAGCTCGTGGAGGTCCGGTCCCCGAAGAAGGTGCGGGACTTGAAGCGGCTGGAGCTGGATGCCCCGAGATGTGCGCGTACGCGAACCAGGTCATCCACGGCCTGCTCCAGACCGAGGAATATGCCCGCGCACTGCACCGGATGCGACGCCCGTCACTGGACGAGGAGATCATCGAGCAGTACGTGACTGCCCGGCTGTCCCGGCAGGACGTCTTCGAGCGTTGGCCCGCGCCAATCCTGAGTTTCGTCCACTAGGAGGTGACGCTGCTGCGCCCACTCAGTGGCAGGATGGCGATGCGGGCACAGCTCGAACAACTGTTGGAGGTTGGGCAGTTGAGGAACGTCGAGATCCAGGTGATACCGACGGGACGCGAGGAGTATCCCGTACTGGGCGGCAGCATCATGCTCATCGACCCGCATCACGGAGCCAAGGTGGGTCATATCGAGGCGCAGACGTTCAGCCGAGTGATCCCCGAACGAAAGAGGTACGCCGCTTGGAGGCGCAGTATGGCAGCATCCGGACACAGGCCCTGACGCCTTGGGAGTCGATGGCGTTCATCGAGAAGGTTCTGGGAGAGACATGACCATCAAGCCCTCTGCCAACGAAGGCGCCGCCGGTCTTGAGTGGTTCAAGATCAGCTACAGCACCAACGAAGGCCCCGAGTGCGTGGAGGTCGCGGACGGCACCGGCTTGGTCCATGTCCGTGACTCGAAGCGGAAGTCGGGGGCGCGGCTGGCGTCCGGGACGGCCGGGTGGACGGCGTTCGTGACGCGCGTCGGAGCCGGGACGGACTGACGTAAGCGGGACACACAGGTGGGCATGGCCTCTCCCGAGGCCATGCCCACGTTGCTGCCGCTACCCGGCCCGTCAGAACAGACTCGGCGGCTCCTCGTCAGGCACAACCGCCTGCTTCTTCGCCGCCCCGCCCTTCCCCTTCTTGTCGTGCAGGCCAGCCTCGACCTCGGCCTTGTACCGTCGTTGGTTCTCTTCGAGGAGGCGGTCGAGGATCTCTTGGCGGACGGCGGGGCCGACGGTGTAGCGGGGGCCTTGGCGGGTGGCGTGGAAGCCGTGGTCGAGGCCGCCGGGCTGGTCGAGGAGGTCGTGCCAGCCGTAGGCGCGGGCGACTTCCTCGTCGATGACACGGTGGATGGTGCGGAGTTCGGTGATGTCGGAGTCGGTGCACTTCTCGTCGTGGACGAGATTGTAGGTAGCGGTGAGGCCGCCGCGGGCGGGCATGATCGCGCTGCGGTGAGTATCGAGGCGGTTGCCTGCTTCGCGGAGGGCCGGGGTGAGTTCGGGGCGAGGCAACGTTTCGAACACATCGGTCGGCGTGTATCGCAGGTCGCCCTTCATGGTTGAGGAACGACTGATGGCCCACCAGTAGTGCGGGGCGCTACTCAGCAGAGCCAGCATCCCTGGATCAGTCGATACGAACACCACCGTGGCTTCGCTCATGACCTGCCCGGTCGGCACCGTCACCGGCATGACGACCTTGCTGACACGGGTGATCGCCAGCACCCTGTCCAAGCCCTCGACCGCCTTCTCGCGGGCACTGCCCCTGCGCGCGTAACGCCACCACAATTCACGGTAATCCCTGGCCTTGCACAGCTCCCGTTCGGGCTTTACCAGCCGCCGCACCTGCTCGTACGCCGCAGGGAATTCTTTGGCCCGTTCCTCGGACCAGTCGTGAAAGTTGATGATCCATCGGCTGGCGGAGCTGTCCGGACGCGAGTTCAGGTCCTGACCGTTCAGGTACGGGAACACCACCTGCCGGTATCGCCCGTCCCGGGCGATCAGCTCCTCTGCGGCATTCGGCTCCATCGTGAACCCGAGCCCCAGCACGTATGCGCCGATGAAGGCGATGCTCTGGTTCTCGACCAGGCGGCGTGCCGCCCCAGTGACCCGTGACGCCGCATCCAGCGACGGCGTGATCCCCGCAACCTCCACCCCGTCCGCGATACGCACCCCGCTCGCGCCGACCGCCGCCCGACTCATCCACACCGCGCAGTACTCAAGCACTGCGCTCCGTGAGGGCCACGGCGCGCTCTTCACCGCCTGCCGCAGCTCCACCTCATCCGCCACAAGCTGATCGAGCCCGACCTCTCGGGTATCCCCTTGCGCCAGAGTGTTCGTCGCGATCAGCCCCGCCTGACCGCGCTCATTCAGCAGCTCGTGCGCCCTCAGCAGGAAGTACGCCACCAGGTCGGCATTCCCACGCACGCTGCGCCCAAGCTCACCGACCAGGTATTCCCGGTAGGGCTCTCCGAATGACCCGGTTAGCTTCTTTCCACCCAAGAACGGCGGATTCCCCACCACTGCATCAAACCCACCCTGCTCCTCCCAAACCTCCGGGAAAACCAACGGCAAATGCACCGGCTCCCGGTCGAACGCCCCCTCCGGCTGCCCCGTCGCCAGCCACTCCCCCGCCAGCCGCCCCGCCTTCCGCAGCTCGGCCGCCGCCACTTCCCCCTCGCCCCCCGCATCAACCACCGCATGGGCAGCCGTAACCGCCGCGAACGACAGCTGGTTCTGCTCCTTCTCACCCCTCCCGGCCCCAGCCAGGGCCGCCCCCACCACCAGGTCCGCGAACACTCCCGCCTGCCGCGTCTTCTCCCGCACAGACTCCAGGATGGCCCGCTTCTCTTCCAACTCCTTGAGCCCTACCCCCGGGATCCCCGCCAACTTCCGCCGCTCGTCCGCGACTTCGCGCACAACCCTCCGCACCCCGCCCGTGAAGTCGATCCCATCGTGGATTCGCCGCCCCCGCGCCGGGTCCAGATGCATGGCCTCCAGCTGCTCCACCGACGTGATCCCGAGCAGCGAATCCCCCGCCACCAACCTGTCGTCCAGGAACGTGAACGGCCGCTGTGGGTCCATCGAGACCAGCCACAGCGACAGCTTGGCCATCTCGACGGCCATCGGGTTGATGTCGACGCCGTACAGGCAGTGTTCGATGACCTGCCGCCGCGCCTCGACCATCACCGGGTCGGCCTCTGCCTCGACCGCCGAGGCGGACAGCGAGCCGGCCGACTCCAGGTACGTCTTCGCCCGCACATCCCCCTCCCGGCTCCACGCCTCGACGAGCGCGCCCGCGAGATACCGGCAGGCGGCGACCAGGAATGCCGCCGAGCCCATCGCGATGTCCGCGACCTTCAGCTTCAGCAGCTCCGACGAATGCTTGGGCCGCCACTGCGTCTTGTCGGACGTCGTCAGCGGGCCATGCGCCTGCTCGTACACCAGCGGTTCAAGCGCCCCATCAGCAACCTTCTGCGCCAAAGACTTCGGCGTGTAGTGCGTACCCGTGTTCTTCCGCAGCGCGGACTCGGTGACGTACAGCGCGCCCGCGCGGATGACGACCGGCAGGTCGCGCAGGTCGCGGCGGATGATGCCGTAGAGGGGCAGCAGCCGCTCGGCGAGATCGAGGTCGCCGCCGGTCGCGGCGAGCAGCTTGCGGCGGGCGTCGCCGCGTACCGAATCACCCATCGGAGCAAGGGACTTGGCGAGCTTGCCCGCCGTGCCGATGCCGGTGGTCTTGTTGAACTCCTCCGCCAGCATCCCGGCAAGACCGGCCACGTCCGCGCTGCGAGCCGCCTTCGCCTCCAGGTCGGTGAGGAGGACCTCGGCCTCCAGGCCCGGCTTGCCGATCAGGCCGACGACCGTGTCTTCGGCCCGCCGGCCCTGGTACGAGAGCAGGCCCTCGTAGACGTAGCCGATCTGTTCGACGTCCAGGGTGCGGAAGGTCAGGCGTCGGCGTTCCCGCTTCTTCCCCGTGCCGATCCAGACGTGCTGCACGGATTGGAGCATGTGGAGCACCGTGCGGTCGTCGATCGGGAGCGGGTCGGTGGGGTCGCCCTCCCGCGTTCCGCGGCCCTCCAGCCACGGGTACGTGTCGGGGTCGAAGATCGAGCCGTCGTAGGCGTGGAGAGGGAGGGACGGGTGGTCGACTCCCCCGTAGACGGCGTTGAAGAGCGCGATCAGGCGGTGCCAGCCGGACCGGGTCTGCTCCAGGTCCTCCTCGGTGGTCTCGCGGGCGCGCTCCTCCAGGTCCGCGCAGAGACGGCTGGCCGAATAGGCCTGTACATACAACTCGTTGTCGCTGGGAAGCAGGCCCCGTTCCTCGGCGAAGAGGAGGAAGACGACGCGCATCATGATGGCGACCGCGCCCCGGTAGACCTCCTGGGCGGGCACATCGGCAAGGCCCCGGCCGCCCTTGGCGCGCTCCGCGATGTCGGCCCGGCCGATGGCCTCGACGAGGAGCTCGACGGCCTGGCGGACCTGGACGCCGAGGGCGTCGGTGACGTCCTCCTGATTGTCCAGGGACTCGCGCAGGAGCGGCAGCAGCATCTCGTCGTCAGCGACGGCGAAGAAGCGGCGGCGGCTGAGGAGCGAGAGGAAGGCGCGGACGACGACGCGTTCGGCCTGCTCGGTCCAGGCGACCGTGTCGAAGATGGCGGAAGTGGTGACGCCGCCGCGCGGCGCCCAGACCAGGGCCCACCACCGGCCGTCGGTGACCAGGCCCAGTTCGGTGCCGTGGTGACGGCAGAGGTGTGCCATGCGGTCGATGGGGGTGGCCGACCACGGTGAGTCGGGCACGCGGCGGGCGGGGTGCTGTCCGGCCGGGACGGTGAGGCCGAGGATCGCGCAGTCGGCGGCCAGGGACGCACCACCCACAGGGCCGTCACCTGCTGCATCCAGGGCCGTGGAATCCGGGTCGAGCAGCGCGAACGTGGGCGCGACGCGTTCGTCGTGCGCGGGGACGTCCACGGCGAGAGCGTCGGCCAGCGCCGATCCCTCCGTCAACGCGTCGCCCCAGCCGAGGAGTTCACCGAGGACGAAGCGGATCCACGACTGCTGGCCGACCACCGGATCGGACTGCCAAACGCCGTGCTCGTACCGCAACCGGACACGTGCTGGCTTGTCGACGGAGTCCAACTGCGGCCAGGTCTTCAGGAGGACCGGCAGGGTCAGGAAGGGGCCGGAGACGTCGACCAGACTGAGCCAGTCGAGGTGCTGCTGCCTGCCGTCGGGCGTCGGCGCCCCGGTGCGGGGACGGCCCCGGAACGTACGGGCAGAGGACGGGGTGGTGCTCACTGCACGGCCTCCCGGCGGGGAACGACGAAGACGACGGCGACGGGGAAGAGAAGGGGCTGCGGGGTGGCGTAGCGGGCGGCGATCGCCTCAGTCTCGCGCTGCTTCTCGCTCTCCAGGGCTTCCAGACGCTGCTCCCAGTTCTCGCGGTCGCGGCGCTGCTGCTCGGCCTCGTCGAAGGCCAGCTCCAACTGGCCATCCTCCTGCGGGGCTTGTCCGAGGGCGGCGCGCAGGGATGCGCGGAACCGGTCGATGTTGGCGGCGATCCGGTCGGATTCGGCGCGGCGGCGGTTCTCCAGACGGCTCTCAAGGGCGGTCTGACGGTTTCGGGCCCGCCATTCCAGGGCGGAGACCAGACCTTCGCCGAGCTGCGGCCAGGCTTCGGCGAGACGTTCCTGGACGAGTGGGGAGGCCTGGGCCGAGTCGGCGAGGGCGCTGTCGAGGAGTTCGCGGACGGTGGTGGTGCGCTCCAGGCGGGCGAAGCGGGCCGGCCCGTCGTTCGCTTCGCGTCGGATCCAGCCGCCGGCCTGGAGGACCTCCTCGTGCAGGCGTACGCCGTCCGCGCCGACCAGGACGAAGCGGCCGAAGGCGCCGACGAAGGCGGTCTCCAGCTCGGGGTGGTCGCTGACCACGGCGGTGACGCGGGCCAGGCCGGTCTGGTCCTGGTTCCAGACGGCGGCGCGCAGAAGCCGGGTGGACATGGATACCAGGGGGTGGCCGAGGTGGGCGAGGACGACGTCGTCGCGGCCCTTCACGTTCTTCGCGTCGAAGGTGACGGGCCGCTGGATCTCGGGGCGCAGCTTGTCGGCAAGACCCTGTGCGGCGCGTTCCCAGGAACCCGTGAGGGTGGGCACGCGGTAGAAGCCCTGGGCGAATTCACGTTCGTCGACAGTCGGGGTGATGGCCTGCTGGCGGGCGAGCGGGAGAGCGGTGGAGACGACGCGGGCAACCTTGGGCGGGGTGATACCGAGGGTGGCAACGGTCGCGTCGACCTGCTCCTTCAGCTTCATGGCCTGGGCCTGGACGTCACGTTCGGCGGCGACGTTGCCGCCACGGCGGGCCTTGCGGTCCGCGTACAGCTCGGCGCGTTCCACGTCGAAGTCGGCGGAGAGGTCGCCGGTCATACGGCGCTGGACCGCCTCGGCGAGGACGGCGTTGACCTTGCCGAGGTCCTCCTCCATACGAGCGACCTTCTTGGCGACGCGGGCGAGGAACTCCAAGTCAGCGTCGTAGGTGTCGGCGGTCTTCTCGTAACCGCTGCCGATGAAGTGGACGACCTCGGGGGCGGTGGTCTGGCCGTAGCGGTCGATGCGGCCGATGCGCTGTTCCAGCTTGTTGGGGTTGAAGGGGATGTCGTAGTTGACCAGGCGGTGACAGTGCCGCTGGAGGTCGATGCCCTCGCTGGCCGCGTCGGTGGCGAGCAGAATGCGCACCGGGTTCTCGGCGGGTTCGGCTTGGAAGGCGAGGCGAAGGTGCTCGCGCTCGTCAGCCTTCATGCCGCCGTGCAGGAGAGCGACCCGGTCTCCACCGAGACCGTGGTCGCGCAGGAGATTCTGGAGCCAGATCTGGGTGTCGCGGTACTCGGTGAAGATCACTACGCGTTCGTTCAGCCAGTGCTTGCCGTCTGGGAGGCAGACGGCCTTGACGTAGGAGATCAGTTCGTTCGCCTTGGAGTCGGCCTGGGCCTGGTGCCGCAGGGCCCATTCCTGCATCTGCTCCAGGAGAGCCGCCTCGTCGTTGTCCGTGCCGGGCTGGAGGGTGGTGGCGCGGGCGATCGCGTCGTCCTCCGCCTCCGCGAGGGGCTCGTCGTCGAAGTCCGCATAGTCGTCGAAGAAGGTTTCCTGCCAGTCCTCGATCTCCTCGGCGGCTTGCTGCTTCTTCGTCCGCAGGGTGTCGAGGTAGACGGCGATGGTGCGGGCGAAGGCGTCCGGGGAGGAGAACAGGCGCTTCTTGAGGAGCAGAGTGACCAGGTCGGCCGCCTTCCGGCCGCCCTTGTGACGGGTGGCGAGCTTGGCGCGGCGCAGTTGCGCGTATTCCTTGAGCAGGCCATGGATGCGGCGCTCGTCCTCGGTGTACTCGACTGGAAGGGCGAGGGTGCTGCGTTCCAGGAAGCGGCGGGTGCCGTCCGGTTCACGGATGTCGGTCTTCAGACGGCGGACGACGGTGTCCTTGACGGCGTCGGGATCCGGTTCGACACCGCGGGCGAACCGCTGGCTGTCGATGATTTCCAACAGGGCGGTGTACGACTCCTGGTAGCCATTGTGCGGGGTGGCGGAGAGGAAGAGCCGGTGTTCGAAGTGCGGGGCCAGACGGCGGATTAGCTTGGTCTGCTGGGAGTCGACAGGATAGAGCTGCTTGGGCGCGGAGGGCGCCACGTGGTGAGCCTCGTCGAGGATGAGCAGGTCGAAAGGACGCTTGGCCGGGGTCGCGGCGGGCTCGGACTCGTCCTGCGGCAGTACCTCGGCGAGCAGTCGCTGCGCCTTGGGGCCGCGCAGCCAGGGAAGACTGACGATGGCCCGCGGATAGATGTTGAAGGGGTTGGCAGCGCTGCCGTGGCTGCGGCGGACCTCAGCGCAGCGCTCAGAATCGATCACGGTGAAGTCGAGACCGAACTTCTCCTCCATCTCGTCCCGCCACTTCACGGTGAGACCGGCCGGACACACGATCATGATCTTGTGGGCGCGGTTGCGGAGGATCAGCTCCAAGGCGACCAGACCGGCCTCGATGGTCTTACCGAGGCCGACGTCGTCGGCGAGCAGCAGGTTCACTCGCGGTGCGGCGACGGCCCGTGAGACCGGCTCCAGTTGGTACGGCTCAACGGCAACGCCAGAGCGGAATGGGGCCTGGAGGGTGCGGACGTCCGCCGAGGTCACAGCGGACCAGCGAACCGCGTCCAGGAACGCGGCGAGGCGCTCGGGCGGGTCGAAACCGGTACGGGTGACATCGGGGAGCGATCCTGCGGGCAGCCTGCGGCGACCCGGTTCGACCTCCCAGATGACGGAGAGGGTGTCGTTGTAACGGCCGTCCTCGACGCTGTTGAGGGTGACGAGAGTGGCTGGTGCACCCGAGCCCGGCTGTCGCGCATCGCCATGGTCGACGTCGGCGACCACCCAGCGCTGGCCGCGCACCTCCACCAGATCGCTGATCCGTGGTACGGCCGTGGGGTCCTGAGCATCCCCACGGCGCCGTGCGGACCGCTGGGCCACTCCCGCCAGCTCGGCACTCGGCGTTGTCGGCGTCGTCATCGGTATGTCGCACTCCCTCGTAACCGCTGTGCCGTTCCGGCCCGGGCGAATCCCATGAAACAGATCAATTCAAACACGCACCGGATACGTGCCGAATATGGCGCACACACCTCCGGCCGTCGCCTCTGCGCCCCGCCAGGAGAACCAGTTGGAGCACTGGTCAGAGCACGTCGAAGGAGGTCACTCCGCTCAACTCGTGGTACGTGCCGCGCAGGGTCAGATCACCCTCGATCCTGAGGTCACGGACGTCCCGATGGGCGTCGGTGGCCCGGTTGTACTGGTGCTCCTCAAGGCGCACGTGGATCTGGCGCTGCTGACCTACCAGGTCCCCGTTCTCCTTCATCAGTCGGCCCACCACGGTGACGTCGCCGGGGCCGAAATCGGCTTCCCGCTTCAGCCTGGTCGGTCTGCCGACGATGACCACGCCACGCTCCGGCTCATTGCGGCGCAGATCCTGCGCCCCGGCGAGCAGAACAGGGGCCAGATGCCGAGGAAAGTCCGTGCGGGCGCTGTCGAAAGGCACCGGCCACCGTGGTGACCAGGCGAAACCAATGGAGAAGCCATGGCCATACGCCTGGGCGTCCCGGCCATCGTGTCCGCCCAGACCGGCCAGTGCCTCGCACAGGTCGGCGGAAATGCCCCGTCCGACGCCTTCCGTGAAAGAAACCGAGTCGTCCGCCAGGTCTGCTTCCTCGGCCGCATCGCGAGCAGCGGCGACCGCTTCGAACAGGGTTCGGGAGACCTTGCGGGCGAAAGGCTCCGGCGCGACATCGAGATCGGGACGATCCTCGAAGAGCGAGCCGTCCGAGCCGGGCTCGGGCAGCGGAACCTGCACGCTGAGGATGTAGCTGCCGGGTGAGGTCGGTCCGAACCGCGCGCCCGCCACGAACTCCTTGGCCCGCTGCGGCTTACGTCTCGGGTGCACGAGGCGGCGTTCGTCCGCGACCGTGGTACAGGCAGCAGCCATCAGCAGATCCCTGGCGCTGGTCACTGCCAGGACGCCATCCTGGACCGGGATGGTGCCCGAAGGCGTCACAGGCTTTGTCCGGATGTACTGCACGTCGAGCCCGGTCAGAGCCAGGTCCTGGTGCACGGCAGTCTCCGGCCGTCCCTCCAGATCGGCCAACGCCCGGATCAGATCAGCCATCCGGTCGGTGTAATCGGCCAGCTCGCGATCCATCGGAAGCAGCACCCGGCGGCGCTGTCCGGACCACTCCAGCTCGTAACGGCGGCTGTAGCGGACCCGGCTGCCAGGGCTCCAGCCCCTGCTGCGCAGATAACCCGCCACGTCTCGCGGGCGCAGCCGTGCCAGCTCCTGCTCTGACACTCCCCCAGCGGTCATGACGCAGGCACCTCCTCGCACGCCCGGTCGAAGAACTCGTGCAGAACTTCGGTGGTGAGGAGATTGTCGCGCGGCACAGTGACAGTCACGCTCTTCTGGCCCTGCTGGACCGGCAGTAGGTGGTTCTCGAGAGACAACCAGTACGCGGAGTGGTGCAGAGTGAGCGCCTGCTGGGCGACCTTGATGTATTCGTGCGGATGCTCCGGCACCACGACCATCACGAGATAGCAGGGAACCTGCCGACGGCCGCGCAGCCGCTTGAACTGGTCGATCGGGAGAGCAATCGAGAAGCCGGTGCCGCAGGTGGTGAACTCGCCGACCCGTCGCGACTTCACCTGCAACGCGATCTGCACATCCAGCTCCGGGTCCTCGTGGTCCCGGCCGAGGATGAGGTCCTTGCCGATGTCCGGATACGGAACGGCCACCTGAAAGCCGGCGGCCGCGGCGATCGCGGACACAAACGTCTCCCCGTACCAGCCCTGGTGGTTGTTGAGCTCCATGCGCCCCCGCGCTCCGGTCGCAGGCCACTCTCCACGCGCCTATGCCCGGGGTGACGTACCGATCACTGTCCGCGCAGATTACCCACGCCCAGATCGATCCAAAAGACGGATTCCAGCCAGCGGATTCCCGCTTCCGTCAGAGCATCGCGTTTCCGCCCTCACCCCCGTCGCTGTCGTCCACCGGGCGCCGCGCCTCGGCCAGCGCGACGACGTGGACGAACCACTCCAGTACGGCGCAAATCTCCTCCCCGCGGTCCGCAAAGACCTCCAGCGGGAAGGAGGGACGCAGATCCAGCTTCGCCTCGGCCAGATCAATGCCGTCGATCTTGTTGAGACGGGTCATCAGTTCGCGGCGCAGCGGCTCGTCGTCGAAGGGCGGACGGCGCTTCAGGTGTTGGAAGACCACCTCGACCACGCCAGTCACGGGGTAGAGCGTGACCGGCCACAGGACGCGCGGGCGCGGATCGTCGTCCACCTGGATCGCGGGATAGCAGCTGGTCTCGCTCGCCTTGCCGTAGTCACGGTAGCCACCCAGTTCCTCCCAGGCAGAAAGCGCGGCCCGTACCCCGTGGGCGGTCGCCGTCGTCTGGTTGTCGCGCAGCTGAGCCTCGAATCGGGCATCAGCCGACAGCTGTACGTGATCCGGCGAGGGTGTGGGAACGGCTAGGTCCTCGGGGTCCTTTCCGAGGAGGGTCGCCAGCTCCGTGGCTGTCAGCCGCTGGGAGCGGCGGGCCCGGCCGGCGTCGTCGAAGGAGATACCTTCGGCCTCCAGGAGATCGCGCGGATCGCCCTGGTCGTGTCCGTCGGGCCAGCGGAATCCTTCCGCGACCCGGCCGTCGGCAGTCAGCACTCGGTGGGCCCCGTACACCCCGGGCTGCGACACCAGGTAGCTGCCGACGGGCATGGCGTGCGTGCCGACGAGAGCAGCGAGTTCTCCGTATGTCGTCCAGGTGCCGGTGGGCATGGCACGCAGAGCCGCGCGCAGCTCCGTCCAGACCGGCGACTGGGCGCCGGCAGATACCAAGCCCTCGATCGGCCCGGGCCACAACTCCAGGGCGCGATCGGTCAGCTCTTCGGCGCGGGCGAGGATCTCGGCCCGGCCCCAGCGAGCCTGGGCGGCGATCTGCTGGTTCATCCGCAGGGCGCTGGCGTCGAGGATCTCCTGCTTGCGGCGGAAGGGGTGGTTGGACAGGCGGGCGTTGTCGGCCGAGAGAGTGAGGTTGCCGAGAGTGTGCACGAGTCCGTCGTGCAGCTCGCTGGGGCTCTGAGCGTCCTCGGTCTCCTCGGCGAGGAGGTCGAACCACTCCTGGGCTGGATTCTGCGGCAGGACGTGCTCCACGGTGAGCCGCGCCCTGGCGTAGTCGACCGGCTCGCTGGCCTCGTAACTCTCCTCCAGCCTGCGCAGCACCTGGAAACGCTGACCGCCGCGGCCCGTCTTGTAGAAGGCGCGGGTGCGGATCGCCTCACGGACGGTCTCGTCCCGGGGCCAGAGGCGAGGCCCGACCGTATGGCGTGACAGGTGCCGCCGTACGGCTTCGGCCAGCGGCAGGCTCTTGTCCAGCTCCTTGGGGAGCTCCATGAAGACCCGGTTGTTGCCCGTTGTGGACAGGCCGGCGAACAGGCGGCGGACCAGATAACTCTCCGCGTATGCGAGGGCCTGAGCCGCGTCGTCAGCAGATGCCTGCCCGGCATCCACGCGGTCCAGGAGGTGAAGGGCCAGCGGATAGTGGGTCAAGCCGCCCCATCGGTCGAGCCGCTCCAGCGCCAGCCGGAGGCCAGGGTCCTGCTCCCGTGCGGGTTCCAGGATGCGCATCAGCCGCTCCGCACGCTCCGCCAGCGCGGCCACTTCCTGCTCCAGAGCGGCCTCACCTCCGCGCAGGGCCTCCAGACGCTTCTTCTGGTCGCGGTAAGTCTCGCTCTGCTTGGCCCGGCTGTTGCCGCTCACCACCAGGTCCAGCCAGACGAGGAGTTCGAGATTCTCCGGGCCGAGCAGCTCCTGCATGGGCAGCCAGCGGCTGCGGTAGACGGCCTCACCGCGGGTCGGCAGGCACATGAAGACGTAGTTGCGCAGCAGGTCGCTCTGGCTAAGGCCGACACCGGTGTTGTTGATCGACTCGAAGATCCGGTAGACGTTGTCGCCCTCCGCCGCGGTGATCGCGACGATGGAGAGCTGCCCGCCCAGTACGGTCTCCACCGCCTCGGTCCACTGCTCTCCACCGCTCTCGGCGCCCTCGGCCAGCGCTCCGAGGAAGAAGCGGTAGGCGGCCCCGATGTTGCCCGGGCCGCCCGCGCGCGGAGTGCTCTCGACGCAGGCAGTGAAGGCGTCCCGGTCGGCCTGGGTCGGCAACAGCCGGTAGTGGTCGTCGCCCTCGCGGTAAGTGTTGACCAGCAAGAGGTCGTTGATACGGGCGGCCTTCTTGTCCGCGCCCTGCTCCCGGTAGTGGTCGCGTAGGGCGGTGAAGGCGAGCATCAGGGTGGTGAGCCGTTGCTGCCCGTCGACGACCAGCCAGCGCTGCATCGTCCCAGCGGCGACGCCGGTCGGGGCTAGCACCACCGAACCCAGGAAGTGCCCGGTTACCGAACGCTCCGTCAGCCGCTCCTCGACCAACTCCAGGACGTCATCCCAGAGTTGCCTCAGCTCTGCTTGCTGCCAGCTGTAAGTGCGCTGGTACAGCGGCACCTGGAACTGCATCTCGCCCTGGACGAGCTTGCTGAACGTGGTCTCCTGAGCGTGCACACGCGAACCTCTCCGACAAGGTGTGGCAAGACTGCCTCGTCATTCTCCGCCATCCGGGTACGGTGATCAGGAAAACCGACAGGCCGCACGTGCGGAGGCACTCATGGCGACGCTGGGCATCCACAAGGACTTCCTGATGGAGTTCGCCCGGCTGGAGAAACCCGTACAGAAGCGGGTCCAGGAGACCTTCGACAAGTTTGAGGAACACCGGCACGCGGGCCTTCACCTGGAGAAACTGGAGAATCCGCGCGACCCTCGGATCCGGACCATCCGCATCAACAAGTTCATGCGCGGCGTCGTCCTCGCCCCCGAGTCCGGCGACAGTTTCCTCCTGCTCAAGGTCATGCCGCACGACGACGCGATCGCCTGGGCCCTCAAGCACCGGGCGACGGTCAACTCGGCAACCCAGGGCATCGAGCTGCGCAACGACGTGGCCCTGGAGCGCGCGACCGCGGGTGTACGACAGCTCGCTGCGGAAGGCGACCGGCGCCTGTTCAAGAAGGTCGGCGACAAGGACCTCGTCCGGCTCGGCATCGACGCCGATCTGCTGCCGCTGGTCCGGCACCTCACCGACGAGGCTCATCTCGACGCCCTGCAGAAGATCCTTCCGGAGCAGCAGTACGACGTACTAGCCGGGCTCGCCGCCGGGATGACTCCGGAGGACGTCTGGCGCGAGGTGGTGGCGGTCCAGCTGGAGCACGCATCACCTTCGGCGTCCCAGGAGGTCAACGTCGTACCGGGCGGCGACCTGTCCCCGTCGCCTGCCGCCCCGGACGACCTGTCGGCCGCGATGGCCCGCTCCCAGGGACGGATCGCCCTGGTCACCGGCCCCGACGAGTTGATGGAAATCCTGGAGCGGCCGTTCGACGCCTGGCGGATTTTCCTGCACCCCAGCCAGCAGCGGGTCGCCTACCGGCCGTCGTACAAGGGGCCTGCGCGCGTTGTGGGCGGACCCGGTACGGGTAAGACCGTCGTCGCGTTGCACCGTGCTCTGCACCTGGCGCGACAGCTGCCCGCTGGCGCCACGGACGAGTCCATCCTACTGACGACGTACACACGGGACCTCGCCGCCGACCTCCGGCGCAGCCTCGAACTCCTCATCCCTGACCCAGCGTTGCGTGCGAAGATCCGAGTGGTGAACGTGGACGCACTGGCACACCAGCTCGTACGCGAGGACCGCGGCGCCCCTCTCGCCCTGGTCACCGACCACAAGGAGATCATTGCGCGCTGGGCCCGGATCGCCCGCCGGACCGGTATCGACTTCACCGATGTCTTCCTCGACCAAGAATGGCGGCAAGTCGTACTGGCCCAGGACCTGCGGACGCCCGAGGCTTACCTGAAGGCGTCACGTACCGGCCGTGGAACCGCGCTCGGGCCACTCAAGCGGGCCCAGATCTGGCGTGCGGTCGAGGCCTTCACCAAGGAACTCGTGCTGGCACAGGAATGGACGTTCCTCCAGGTCTGCGCGGAGGCGGCCCGGCTGCTCGACACGAAGGGCGGCGAGCGCCCGTATCGCCATGTGGTGATCGACGAGGCGCAGGATCTCCACCCGGCCCAGTGGAGGCTACTGCGGGCGCTGGTCGCCCCCGGACCGGACGACCTGTTCATCGCCGGCGACCCGTACCAGCGGATCTACGGCAACAAGGTCTCGCTGCGCAGTCTCGGCATCCCGGTGACCGGCCGATCCACCCGACTTCGCATCAACTACCGCACCACGCAGGAGATCCTGGCCTGGTCCACGGCGTTGCTCACCGGTGAAACGGTCGACGACATGGACGAGGGCACCGAGTCGCTGAACGGCTACCGGTCCGCCTTCCATGGCGCAGCACCCCGGACTTCGGGGGCCGAGGACAAACTTGCGGAGCTCGCCGGTCTGGTGGACCAGGTCCGCGACTGGACGCGCGCCGGTATCGCCCCGCAGGAGATCGGCATCGCGGTGCGCTACACCCAGCTCGGCAAGGAGATCAGGCAGGCGCTCGAACAATCGGGCATGCCGGCCGTGGTGCTGGGCGGCGGGTCAGCGGCCGGCGACGGAATCCGGATCGGGACGATGCACCGCATGAAAGGGCTGGAGTTCCGCTGTGTCGCGGTGGCCGGGGTCAAAGACGGCACGGTGCCGCTACGCAACGCCGTGACGGCGGAGGAGACCGACGCGCAACAGCACAGTGAGGACCTGCTCGGCGAACTGAGCCTGTTGTTCGTGGCCTGCACTCGGGCCCGAGAGGCGCTGCGGGTGTCGTGGCACGGGAAGCCGAGCCCGTTCCTTGCCGCGGTGCCGACGGAGTAATCGACTCCCGAGGGCACCAGTCGATGTCCGGCGTGGCCGCCTCTGCCATCGCCGGTCCACGCCCGCGACCACCTCGGCCACTCCGTACGATCCGAGGAGCTTGAGCTCGGCAAAGAGGTCAAGGATCTCCGAACGGCGCACACTCGCCTCACGCTCAGCTTCGGTGAGGCCAAGCTATACCGCTCGCCTGTCGCATGCCCCGTGCTGAAACCGGGCCCGCCCCGCTCGAACGTGTCCCGCCAGGACCGGGACGACAGCACGGTCGGTGCACCATGGGCTCCAAGTCGTACACCAGCATGCTGGCGGCCCGGTGCGGCACGAGCACCACGCGCATTGCGAGCGGGACGACGCCGGACAGCTCCCGGGCCGCCTTGCCCGCGACGCAGGACACCTGACAGCCCATCAAGACGAGCGTCAAATGAGCATCTCGGGCGTCGCTTCGGCGGCGGGACATCGCCACTAACGCCCTCACCACGCGTACCTGAACTCGCAAAACCGCAGGTCAGTCGTCCTTCTTCACCGGCTCAAGGATCGCGACGCACTCCACGTGGTGAGTCATAGGGAACAAATCAAACGCCCTCAAAGTCCGCACCTTGTACCCCCCTTCCCGGAAATACCCCAGATCCCGAGCCAACGCCGCCGGATCACAAGCCACATAAGCGATCCGCCGCGCGCCCAACCCCACCAGGTGACGCACCGTCTGCTTGCCCGCGCCCGCGCGGGGCGGGTCCAGGACGATCAGGTCCGCTTCCGTGATGCCCGTGCGCGGGAGGATCGATTTGACCTTGCCCTGTTCGATGCGGACGCGGTCGAACGCGGCCAGGTTGTGGCGGGCGTCCTCCACCGCGCGCTTGCCCGATTCGATGCCGAGGACCGCGCCCTTGTCGCCCACGCGGTCGGCCAGCGCGCCCGCGAAGAGGCCCACGCCGCAGTAGAGGTCGAGGGCCGTGTCGCCCTTGCGGGGGGTGAGGCCCTGCATGACGGCGAGCATCAGGGTCTCGGCCGCCTTCGGGTGGACCTGCCAGAAGCCGCCGCTGCCCACCCGGTAGGTGCGGCCGTCCGCGCGTTCGCGGACGAAGGGGCGGCCGTGCACGCGGTGGATTCCGCCGTCGTGCTCCTCCACGCGCATCACCGAGACCGGCTTGTCCAGTTCGACGATGGGCAGGCGCGCGCCCGGCTTCGGGGCGAGGATCACCTGGCGGTCCTGGGAGCCCGTCGCGGCGATCGCCTCGATCGAGGCCATGCCGGACCAGTCGCGCTCCTCGATGCCGAGTTCGGAGACGCCGGGCGCCGCGATCATGCAGTGTTCGATCGGCTCGACCTCGTGCGAGCGGTGGCGGCGCAGGCCCGCGTTGCCGTCGACGTCCACGGCGTACTGGACGCGGGTGCGCCAGGCCGGGACCTCGCCCGGAGGGAGCTTGTCGCCATCGGCCGGCATGACCGTGCCGTCCCAGCCCGCCTCCTCGGGGGTGAGGCCCGCGAGCCGCTGGAGCTGCTCGGCGATGACCTCGCCCTTGAGGCGGCGCTGGGCGCCCGGCCTGGCGTGCTGCCAGTCGCAGCCGCCGCAGCGGCCGGGGCCCGCGTAGGGGCAGGGGGCCTCGACGCGGTCCTTGGAGGGGTCGAGGATCGTGACCGCGTCGGCCCTGAGGAAGCGTGCGCCCTCCTCGCCCTCGGTCACGCGTGCGATGACCTTCTCGCCGGGCAGCGTGTGCCGTACGAAGAGGACCTGGCCCTCGGCCGTACGGGCGATGCAGTGGCCGCCGTGCGCGACGGGGCCGACCTCGACCTCGTACTCCGTGCCGACCAGCGAGACGCTCGCCTCGGATGCGGCCGCCGACGAGTTCCCCGCCTGCGATTTCTTCGGTTCTGCCTGCATGGCGGGGTGACTCCACAACGTCAAAGGGGAACGGCCGGACAACAGCCCACCAGTCTACGTGGGTGTCGTCCGGCCGCCCGACCAGAGGGAGAAGCCCGGAGGGGATAAGCCCGGAGAGGGCAAGCCCGGCGGGGATCAGCCCTTTCTGCTGGTCTCCTTCTTGTTCTGCTCCTTCGCGCGCCTCGGCTTCTCCACCGGTCCCCGCCGCACCGCACCCGGCGCGTTCCACTCCGACCGCCTGCGGGCCCGCTTCTTCGCGGCCTCGGAGGAGTCCAGCTGGTAGGGGACGGACGTCACCATCACGCCCGGCGTGAAGAGCAGGCGGCCCTTGAGGCGCAGCGCGCTCTGGTTGTGCAGCAGGTGCTCGTACCAGTGGCCGACCACGTACTCGGGGATGATCACGCTGACCACGTCGCGCGGGCTCTCGCGGCGCAGGTTCTTCACGTACTCGATGATCGGGCGCGTGATCTCGCGGTAGGGCGAGTCGAGGACCTTCAGCGGGACCGTGATACCGCGCCGCTCCCACTCCTCCTTGAGGGCCTTGGTCTCCGCCGGGTCGACGTTGATGCTGAGGGCTTCCAGCGTGTGGGAGCGCATCAGCTTGGCGTACGCGAGGGCGCGCAGCGTCGGGCGGTGGATCTTGGAGACCAGGACGATCGAGTGGACCCGCGAGGGGCGCACGCTGTCGTCGTTCGGGGTCTCCGGGGCGGCGATCTCCTCGGCCACGCGGTCGTAGTGGCGGCGGATGGCCGTCATCGTCGCGTAGAAGATGCACATGCCGAGCAGCGCGACCCAGGCACCGTGGGTGAACTTGGTGACCAGGACGACGACCAGGACGAGGCCGGTGAAGAAGGCGCCGAAGGTGTTGATCGCGCGCGAGCGGATCATGTGGCGGCGCTTGTTCGGGTCCTTCTCCTTGGCCAGGTGGCGGTTCCAGTGCCGGACCATGCCGATCTGGCTGAGGGTGAAGGAGACGAAGACGCCGACGATGTAGAGCTGGATGAGGCGGGTCGAGTCGGCGCCGTAGATGACGACGAGCAGGGCCGCGGCGCCCGCGAGAAGCACGATGCCGTTGGAGAACGCCAGGCGGTCACCGCGGGTGTGCAGCTGGCGCGGCAGGTAGCGGTCCTGGGCGAGGATCGAGCCGAGCAGCGGGAAGCCGTTGTACGCCGTGTTGGCCGCGAGGAAGAGGACCAGCGCCGTGGCGGCGGCGAGGATCATGAAGAGGAAGCTGCCGTGGCCGAAGACCGCCTCGGCGACCTGGGAGATCACCGGGTTCTGGACGTAGTCGGAGCCGAGGGGGACGCCGTTGTGGAACAGGTCCTTCCCCGGGACCTCCGCCATCCGCACCTTGGTGATCATGGCGAGCGCGATGATGCCGCAGAACATCGTGACGGCGAGGCCGCCCATGAGCGCGAGCGTCGTCGCGGCGTTCTTGGACTTCGGCTTGCGGAAGGCGGGCACGCCGTTGCTGATCGCCTCGACGCCGGTGAGGGCCGCGCAGCCGGAGGAGAAGGCCCGCAGGAGCAGGAAGACGAGGGCGAACCCCGCCAGGCCCTGGTGCTCGGGCTTGATCTCGTAGTCGGCGGTCGGCGCCCGCATGGTGTCGTCGAGGACCAGGCCGCGGAAGGCGCCCCACGCGATCATGATGAAGACGCCGGCCACGAAGACGTACGTCGGGATGGCGAAGAGCTTTCCCGACTCCTTCACGCCGCGCAGGTTCATCAGCGTGAGCAGGACGATGACCGCCACCGCGCAGAGCACCTTGTGCTCCACGACGAAGGGGACCGCGGAGCCGAGGTTCTCGATGCCCGAGGAGATCGACACGGCCACGGTCAGGACGTAGTCGACGAGCAGGGCGCTGGCGACGGTGAGTCCGGCCTTGGGGCCGAGGTTGGTGGTGGCGACCTCGTAGTCGCCACCACCGCTCGGGTACTCGCGCACGTTCTGTCGGTACGACGCCACGACGGTGAACATCAGCACCACGACCGCGACGGCGATCCACGGGCTGAAGTGGTAGGCCGACACACCCGCGATGGAGAGGACGAGAAGGACCTCTCCCGGCGCGTACGCCACGGAGGAGAGCGGGTCGGACGCGAAGACGGGGAGTGCGATGCGCTTCGGCAGGAGCGTTTCTCCGAGCCGATCACTGCGCAGTGCGCGCCCGATGAGGATCCGTTTGGGCACGTCGGTCAGTTTGGACACGCAGAGGATCGTAAGCGTTCGAATGGGCGCTCGCCCACCCACCACCCCCCAACTGCTCCGGTTATCCGTTCTGTGCGACCCTGCGCCCCTCCGACTGACCGGAAAGCGGACGTTCCGCGTACCTTTCAGGCCCCGTGTGCCGTGCCGCGGCACGGGCCTCCGCGCGGCGGATCGCGCCGGACGGCCACCAGGTGGCACGGCCCAGGAGGAGCAGCGCGGCGGGCAGGATCATGACGCGGATCACGAAGGCGTCGAGCAGGACGGCCGCCGCGAGGACGAAGCCCATCTGCTTCATCTCCAGGATGTGCAGCATCACGAAGCTCGCGAAGACGGTGACCATGACGATCGCCGCGCTGGTGACGACCTTGGCGGAGGACGCGATGCCGTCGAGGACCGCACGCCGCGTGGGCACGCCGTTCAGGGCCGCCTCGCGGATCCTGCTGACCACGAAGACCTGGTAGTCCATCGAGAGCCCGAAGAGGATCACGAAGAGGAAGAGCGGGACGCGCGAGGAGATCCCGTCGAGCGAGTCGAAGTTGAGCACGCCCTCGGCCCAGTGGCCCTGGAAGACGAGGACGAGCAGGCCCAGCGCGGAGCCGACGGAGAGCAGGTTGAGGACGGCGCTGAGCAGTCCGAGGACGACCGAGCGGAAGGCGTAGACCGTCATGGCGAAGGTCATCAGGAGCAGGAAGCCGAGCACGAGCGGCAGCTTCTCGTTCTGGTGCTCGACGTAGTCCATGCCGCGCGGCACCTCGCCGGTGACGGCCGTCTCGACGCCGGGCAGCTTGCCGACGGTGGCGGGGAGGTAGTCGTCGCGCAGGTGGGCGAGCGAGGTTTCGGCCTTCTCCGAGTACGTCGGGTGGGGGGTGTTCAGCTCCAGTGTGGTGGTCCTCCGGTCCTCTGAGGAGCGGAGGACCGGAGCAGCGGAGGAGTGCGCGAAGAGCGGGTCGGCCTCCGCGTCGCGGTCCAGCGCCGTCAGGGCCTTGCGCACGTCGGCGGCCTGCGACGCGTCGGCCCGCACCACGACCAGGTGCCGCACGCGCTGCTCCGGGAAGGCGTCGAGCAGCCTGTCGTACCCCTTCATCGCCTCGATGTCGCGCGAGAAGCTGTCCCGCGCCGGGTTCTTGAGGTTCATGTCGAGGGCGGGCAGCGCGAGCCCCACCATGGCGAGGGCCGCCAGGCACAGGGTGAGCGCGGGGCGCTTGCGGGCGGGGGCGAGCAGCGCGTTCCAGACGCGGCCCGGCTCCTTCTCGGCGTACGGCCGCACGGACTTGCCCCGCGCGAGGCGCTTGGCCCTGCGGCGCTCGGCGCGGTGGCCGAGCTTGACCAGGAGCGCGGGAAGGACCGTCACCGAGCTGACCACGGCCACGGCGACGACCAGGATGGTGCCGGTGGCGAGGGAGTCGAAGATGACGTCGCGGGCCAGGAAGAGCGCGGTGGTGGAGACGATCACGGCGAGTCCGGAGACGACGATCGCGCGGCCCGCCGTCGCGGCGGCGGCCTCCACGAGCACCTCGGAGGTGAGGCGGCCGCCCGCGCGGGCCCGCTCCTCGCGTTCGCGCTTGAGGTAGAAGAGCGTGTAGTCGACGCCGACGGCCATGCCGATGAGCAGGATCATGCTCATCCCGACGCCGGTGTCGGGCAGCAGGTGCGAGGCGAGCATCGCCAGGCCCATGGTCGCCACGATCGAGGTGATGGCGAGCAGCAGCGGTACGCCGACCATGACGACCGAGCCGAAGACCACGGCCAGCGTGATCAGCGTGATGGGCAGCGTGATCGCCTCGGAGAACTGCAGGTCCTCGTTGCGCTGGTCGTCGACGCCCTTGCTCACCGAGGCGTCGCCGGTCTCCTCGATCACCAGGTCCGGGTGGGCCTTGGCGGCCTCCTCGGTCTGGGCCTGGAGGGGCGGGACGTTCTTCTGGTCGTCCTGCTCGGAGCCGTTCAGCTCCACCTGGACCCGCAGGACGCGGCCGTCGGCGGAGGGCACGGGGGCCGCGACGGAGGCGACCTCGGGCAGCGCCTTCATCCGGGCGGTGACGTCCTTGACGGCGGCGTCGGCGGCCGCCTTGTCCAGAGGGCCCGACTCGGCGCGGATCAGCACCTGTTCGGTGGACCGCAGCTGGACGCCGCCCTCGGTCGCGAGGGCCTCGGCCCTGCCCGCCTCGCCGACGCGGAAGTCCTCCGACGTCGCGCTGTTCATCCCCGCGGCGATGCCGCCCCCGAGGCACAGCACCACGAAGACCAGCCAGCCGATGATCGCCCGCCACGGGTGCAGCGCGCTCCATCGGGCCACGCGCACCGTGACCGATCGCTTCCTCATGTTCGTCCCGCCCCTTCGTACGTCACGTACGTCCACGTACATCTCTGCCTTCATGTGTAAGTGGAGACTGACAGGTGAAGGAACAGGCCGTCAACTGTCATTCGGAGCTGCGGCGAGCCGGACGAGCGGCGGATTGACAGTGGATCCCGTCATGCGTAAGCCTTGACTGACAGGTTTCGGGACCAGCACGAAGGCGGGCCATGGGCGCCAAGAACAGCGAGGAGCTCCTCGCCTTCCTCGCGGCGGTCGGCCATGCGCAGCGCATCCGGATCATCGGCGAGCTCGCCGCGGGCCAGCTGTACGTCAGCGAACTGGCCCGGCGGCTCGGCGTGTCCCGCCCCCTGCTCTACATGCACCTCGAACGCATGGAGAAGGCCGGACTCGTCGTGGGCCGCCTGGAGCTCTCCGAGGACGGCAAGGCGCTCAAGTACTTCGAACTGGCGCCGTTCGACGTGCAGTTGAATGTGGATACGATCATCGCCGCCCTCCGGCAGGACCAGGCGGGCGACGACGAACAGCACTCTTCAAGGGGGACTTCCTAGTGGAAGACGTGATCATCCCGGTCGCCTTTTTCCTGATACTCGCCGGCGCGGTCGTCGCGGTCGCCTACTTCCAGTCGCAGCGCAACCGCGAGCGCGACCGCCAGTACGCCGAGGCCATGCACGGCTACCGCGAGGCCGTGGAACGCGCCAGGTCCGAGCAGGAAGCGAACCGTCTGCAACTCGTCGAGCTGGGCCACCGCCTCGAAAAGGTCGAGGGCCTGCTCCGCAGCGTGGACTGATCAGGGAGAGACAGATGGCAGTGCCGCAGTCCGTACTGACCTGGCAGAACGAGGAGAGCGGCGGGTTCGAGACCGCCTGGGTCGAGCTCGCGCCGAGCGGGCTGCGGGCCCGGGGGCGCGCGGTCGGCGTCGTCCCGCACCCCTACTGGCTCAGCTACGAACTCGACACCGACGAGGAGTTCGTCACCCGGCGGCTCCAGGTCACCGCCGAGGACGCCACCGGGACCAGGAGCCTGGACCTGCGCAGGGCGGACGGCGACCAGGGCGGGACCTGGACCGCGAACGGCGCGCCGCTGCCGCTCGTCGACGGCGCGCTCGACTGCGACCTCGGGCTCTGCCCGCTGACCAACACCATGCCGGTGCTCCGCCACCGGCTCCACCGGGGCGAGGGGCAGCGGGACTTCCTGATGGCCTGGGTCTCCGTCCCCGACCTCACGGTCCGCCCGTCCCGGCAGACGTACACGCACCTCGGCCGCGCCGGGGACGGCGGTGCCACGGTGCGCTACGCCTCCGGGACGTACGTGTCCGACCTGGAGTTCGACGAAACGGGTCTGGTCGTCTCCTATCCGGGGATAGCGCGCCGACTCCCCGCCCTGGACTAGGGCTCCTCAGGCCGTGTACGCGTCCGCCACGGACAGCGCCTCGTCGAGCGCGGCCAGCCCCTCGCGCGCCTCCGCCTCGCTCAGATTGCACGGCGGAACCACGTGGATGCGGTTGGCCGTGGCGAACGGCCACACGCCGCGCTTGCGGCAGGCGGCCATGACCTGGTTCACCGGCTCGGCGTCCGCGGGCGCCGCGGCGTAGGGCACGAGCATCTCGCGGCTGCCCCGGTCGCGGACCAGTTCGAGGGCCCACATGACGCCGAGGCCGCGGACCTCGCCCACCGAGGGGTGGCGTTCGGCCAGTTCGCGGAGACCGGGGCCGAGGACGTGCTCGCCGAGCCACGCCGCGTGTTCGACCATGCCCTCCGCCGCCATGGCCTCCATGGTCGCGACGGCGGCCGCGCAGGCGAGCGGATGGCCCGAGTACGTCAGGCCGCCCGGATAGGGCTTGTCGTCGAAGGTGACGGCCACGCGCTCGGAGATGAGCACGCCGCCCAGCGGCACGTACCCGGAGTTGACGCCCTTGGCGAAGGTCAACAGGTCGGGTTTCACGCCCCAGTTGTCGACCGCGAACCAGCTGCCCGTGCGCCCGAACCCCGTCATCACCTCGTCCGCGATCAGGAGGATGCCGTGCTCGTCGCAGAGCTCGCGGACGCCCGCGAGATAGCCCTCGGGCGGCACGATCACTCCCCCGGTGCCCACCACCGGCTCGATGATCAGCGCGGCGATCGTCGAGGGCCCCTCCATCACGATCGTCGACTCCAGGTGGTCAAGGGCCCGTTGGCACTCCTCCCGCTCGGTGGTGGCGTGGAAGGGCGAGCGGTAGAGGAAGGGCCCGAAGAAGTGCACGACGCCCGCGCTGCCGTTGTCGCTGGGCCAGCGGCGGGGATCACCGGTGAGGTTGATCGTGGTGGCGGTCGCGCCGTGGTACGAGCGGTAGGCGGCGAGGATCTTGGGCCGTCCCGTGGCCAACCGGGCCATGCGGACGGCGTGTTCGTTGGACTCCGCGCCGCCGTTGGTGAAGAAGACCCGGTTCAGGTCGCCGGGCGCGAGGTCGACGATCATCCGCGCCGCCGTGCCGCGCGGCTCGCTGGCGAAGCTCGGCGCGACGGTGCACAGCTGCCGGGCCTGCCGCTCGACGGCGGCGATCACGGCGGGGTGGCCGTGCCCGATGTTGAGGTTGACGAACTGCGAGGCCAGATCGAGGTAACTGCGGCCCTCGTGGTCCCAGAAGTACGACCCCTTGCCGCCCGCGACGGGCAGCGGATCGATGTGCCGCTGTGCCGACCAGGAGTGGAAGACGTGCGCGCGGTCCGCCGCCCTGATCTCCTCGGCCCGCTGCGGCGACTCGGCGGCACGCGCCGCGTCGCGGACGTGCGAAGGGTGTGTGGTCACGGTGTCCTCACTCCTGTGGCTCCGGTGGCACGAAGGGACGTGGTGCTCGCGCGGCCTTCCTCGGTGAGGAAGTAGTTGATGTCGGCGGTGATGCCTTCGAGCAGGTTCCGCGCGTCCCGGTGGCCGCGCAGCCGTCCGGCGTGGAACCTGCGGGTCCCCGGGGAGAAGGGCAGCGCGCCCGGGTCCAGGTAGCGGATCGCCCCGCCGGGTTCGCGCGCGGGCAGCACCGCCGAGCGCGCGTGTCTGCTGGCACTGAACGGGATGTCGAGGGTGCCCGCGCGGAAGGCGGCGGCGATGTCGTCGAACAGGCTGTCGCCCTGGAGCACCGGGTCGACCAGCTCGGTCACCTCGCGCTGGATCCAGTACATCTCCTCCCGCACCCGGGCCTCGTCGAGGTCCACGCAGGCCGCCGCGTCCTCGACGCCGCGCGCCGCGGTGCGGATGCCGTGCGCGTTGGCGGGGCCGTCCGGGACGCCCGCGGCCTCCTGGTTGGTCTTGTTGATGACCTTGACGGCGCCGCCGAGCCGGGCCACCAGGCCACCGTAGCGAACCAGCGCGTCGGCGGTCCCGAGGTCCTTCGGGAAGACGCCCATGAACTCGTGCAGGACCGGATAGACCTCGACGGAGGCGGGCAGATGGCGCCGCGCGAGCACCCTGATCGACCGCAGCGCGGCGACGTCCTGGTGGGCGTCGCCGCCCTGCGGATACGCGATGGAGAGGCAGCGCACCCCCTCGCGGGCCGCCGCGACGGCCTCCAGGAGGGTGACCGCGAGGCTGATGGAGGGCGGCACGAGCACCGCCGTGAGGGTGCCGAACAGCTCGCGGTCGACGATCACCCCGTCCTCGGCGAGGCGCCCGCAGGCCGCGTCCACGCGCTGCCAGGCGCGCAGCGAGCGGGCGAGCGGCACGTCCTTGGAGTACGGCAGGTTGTACGCGATGCCGCCGCCCTCGAAGGAGGAGATGCCGGAGGAGATCGCCACGGCGAACAGCACCCGGGCGTCCGGGGAGCCGTGCCTGATCTCCAGCGGCACCCGCACCGCCTCGTTCAGCTCGCGGCCGCGCCGCCAGCCGTGGGCCACCAGCGGATAGCCGTTGAGGGCCACCGGTTCGGCGTCGAGGACCCGCCGCGCGGTCCCGAACCGCCCCAGCCTCGTATAGGCGTCGATGGTCACCGAGAGGACGCCGGGGCGGGCGCCGCGCAGGGTGCGCAGGAGACCGAGCATCGGCGCGTGCCCGCCCACGCCGCAGCGCGGCTGGACGACGGTGCGCGCCTCGCGGTCCGCGGCGCGGAGGACCTGCGCCACCGCGGGCTTGCGGCTGGCGCGCAGGTACGCGACGGACTCGGCGGCGGGCGGCAGCTCGGCGCCGCCGCACGCCGTGTCCAGTTCGCCGCGCCCCACGTCGAGTTCATCGAGCCAGGACACGGTGGACTCCCCCGCCCGGCTCGCCGGGATCGGAGGCGAGCCGGGCGCCCGCCAACAGGTCGAGCAGGAGCGGGAGTTGGGTGGCATCGCGCAGGACGTGGTCGACGCCGACGGCGCGCAGCCGGCGTTCGTCGTCGTCCTCGCTCTTGTGGCTGCCGACGGAGAGGTTGCCGCCCACGATCACCGGGCAGGCGATGTGCCCCGCGGCGCGCAGTCGCGGCAGGTCGCGCAGGTCCTCCAGCGCGTGGCCGTTCAGACTGCCGATGATGACGGCCTCGGCGTCCGGGTGCGCGGCGAACGCCTCGGCGAACTCGCTCAGCGGGGTGCACACACCGAGGTTGACCACCTCGATGCCGTGCCCGCGCAGTTGCATCTCGATGAGCCGGTTGGCCACGGCGTGGGCGTCGCTCTCGGCCACGCCGAGGAGCACGGTGCGGGCGGGCGGTTCCACGGCTTCGTCCATGGTGTTCTCTCCTCAGTCGTCGAATCAGTCGTCGAACGCGGCATAGAGCTTGCGCTTGCTGACGTCGGCCAGGCGCGCCACGTCGAACTCGGTCGGGTCGGCCACGGCCAGCGAGTCGAAGACGGCGTTGACGGCGGGCACCAGGCCCCACACCTCCCGGTAGGGCGGCCAGCCGGGATGGCCCGAGCGTTCGTCGGCGGCGCGCGCGAAGACGTAGTCGCCCCAGCGGCGGCTCATCGGATGCCGGTGGTGGAAGTCGTGACAGACGGTGTCTCCGGTGAGGACCAGATAGCGCGCGGGGAAGTGGACGAGGAGCATCCGCGCCCACCAGCGGGTCCAGGCGACGAGGGCGGCAAGACCCGTCACCTCCCGTGCGGGCGCCCGCTCCCCGAGGAAGATCGCGTTGGTCAGTCCCGCGAAGTACGCCTTGCCGCGCCGGTCGGACCGGTCGGCGGCGCCGGGGGCCGGGAAGGTGTGCTTGACGCAGAGCCGGAGCGTGTTGCTCACCTGGTAGAAGAAGGTCAGCGGCAGCACCCAGGCGACCAGGACGAACGTCCAGGCGTGCAGCCAGGTCGCGAGCGCCGCGACCAGCGCGAGGAACAGGGCCGCCGCGACGCGCTCCGCCGCCGAGGCGGTGGCCGCGTACGACCGCAGGCGCGAGCGCAGGAAGCGCAGGTGGAACAGTGGCGAGACCAGCTTGCGGAGCAGCACGCGCCACATCCGGCGGCGGCTCATGCCGGGCCGCAGTTCGAGGCTGAGCAGGAAGGCCTGCACGGTGGGGTCGCGCAGCGTCATGTGGTGCACCGCGTGGTGGTCCCTGACGTGTTCGGTGCTGTACTCCTCGAAGTGCTGGATCAGGAGCAGGGCGCAGATGATCCTGCCGACGACGCGGTCGGGGCGCCTGCGGGCCCACATGTTCCGGTGCGCGCACTGGTGGAAGATCATCATCCGTAGGTTGCGCATGCCGTGCAGGGTCATCGCCCAACCGGGCAGCAGCAGGGCGAGCGCCCCGCCGCCGAGCGCGAGCGCGGTGGCGCTGAGGGCGAGCCCGCAGACCATGGAGCACAGGGCGTTGACGAGATGGACGGTGGGCGGGATCCGCAACGGGCGCTGTCCCGTGTGGGGTTTGCCGGTCAGGAGGGTCAGGGGCAGGGCGAGGAAGGCGGGCCGTACCCGCATGGAGTCACGGACTCCGCTGTCGATGGACGGCACGCTGCCCGGGCCCCCGGGAAAGGGGCCGGATTCGGCGACGTACACGGTCACGCCCCTCCGTGATCCGGTGCGGCGGCGGCCGGTCCGTCCTGGGCCGCTTCCATCGCCTCGGCCGTGGCGACGATCCCGGCGACCACGAGGTCCAACTGCTCGGGTGTGGTCGCGGGGTTGAGCAGCATCAGCTTGAGGAAGACCGGGTTCGTGCCGTCCTCGCGCGGCACGCGGGTACGGGCGAGCAGGGCGGTGCCGTCGGACATCAGGCGGCGCCGCAGGGCCCCGTTGAAGGCGTCGGCGTCGGTGTCCGTGCCCGGCAGCCAGCGGAGCAGCACCGTGCTGAGCGCGGGCGCCGCCGCGAGTTGCAGGCGCGGCTCGGCGGCGACCCTGCCCGCCGCGTGCCCGGCGAGTTCGTGGCAGCGGTCGACCAGTTCCGCCATGCCGTCCCTGCCGTGGGAGCGGAGTGTCACCGCGACCTTGAGGGCGTCGACCCTGCGGGTGGCCTGCACGGAGTCGGCGTACAGGCCGTAGTAGCCCGCCGCCTTGTCGTCGTCGGCGTTGAGCGTGGTGGTCTGCTGGGAGAGCGCGTCGAGGGAGTGGGCGTCGCGCACCAGGAAGACGCCGGTGGACGCCGGGGTCCAGCCGAACTTGTGCAGGTCCATGGTGATGGAGTCGGCGTCCGCGATCCCTTCCAGGCGCCCGCGGAGACGGGGCGAGAGCAGCATGCCGCCGCCGTACGCCGCGTCGACGTGCAGCCACACGCCGTACTTGCGGGCCACCGCGACCAGTTCGGGGAGCGGGTCGACCCAGCCCTCGTCGGTGGAGCCCGCGCAGGCGATGATCGCCACGGGCACGGTGTCGGCGGGGAGTTCGGCCAGTACGCGGTCGAGCTCGTCGGGGATCAGGCGGCCCGTGGGGTCGGCGGGCGCCCGCAGGATCGCGTCCTCGCCGATGCCGGTGATGCCCACGGCGCGGCCGATCGAGAAGTGGGTCGCGTCGGAGCAGAGGATCACGGGACGGCGCCCGAGGCCCGCGAGTCCGTCGGCGAAGGGCGTGCCGCCCGACGGAGTGGTCACCACGCTGTCGCGCGCGGCGAGGACCGCCATGAGGTTGGAGAGGGAGCCGCCCGCGGTGAGCGTGCCGCCCGAATCCGTCCCGTAGCCCGCGAGTTCGGCGAGCTCGCGCACCACGTACCGCTCCAGTTCGAGGGCGAAGGGTCCGCTCTCCCAGGCGTGCAGCGACTGGTTGAGGGTGGCGGTGACCAGTTCGGCGGCGATGGCCACGGAGGTCGGCGGGCACTGCATCCTGGCCACGGCGGCCGGATGCGTGAGGTCGACCGCCCAGTTCGCGTACGCCGCGATCAGCTCGCGGAACACCTCGTCGGGCGCCTGCGGGCGCTCGGGCAACAGGGGCCCCTCCAGCGCGCGCCGGGCGGCCTCGGCGACGGCGGGCGGGCCGCCGGGCAGCACGGGCCCCCTGCGGACGAGATGGGCGTCGCGCAGGGTGTCGATCGCCGTGTTGACCAGGGTGCGCAGGTCCTCGAGCCCTTCGGGGGTGCCCGCGGGACGGAAGACCGCTGTTCGCTGCTCGTCTGTTCGCTGCTCGTCGACCGTGGTCATGCCACGACCTCCCTCTTGTGGTGGGTGAAGCAGAAATCGGATGCGGCAGTAACGCGCCGCATCCGATTCCAGGAGGGAGGACTATCCGTGGGCTATCGGCCCGCGATGGGGACGGGCTCCTGACCGTGCTTCCGCTATCGGCCGCAGCGTCTGCCCAGGCCACGCACGTGGGCCGAGCGGCAGAGCCGGGTGACGAACCACTGCTGATGCAGCCCCGCGCCATAGAGGTCGACGAGGACCGTGTCGTCGCGGTGGCGACGGAGGACCGCCCCGACGCCGAGCAACTGGCCGAGCCTGGTGGGTGGTTCGGTCATCCGCGCCGCCCGCCGCCCCGGTGCGAGGGAGAGCAGCCGGGGGTCGTCGACGACGAGGTGCGCGACTTCCTTGTGGAGGTCGTCGGTGACGTCCTGCGCGCTCGCGTTGACCAGGACCGTGCCCCGGGCCAGCCACTCCCCCGCCACACACGTGGCGTTGGAGGCGAGCACGACCAGGTCCGCGCCGAGCAGCGCGTCACGCGCGCTGCGCATCAGGGCGAGCGCCACCTCGTCGTCACCGCCGCGCACGCCGCGCACGCTGCGCGGCGGCCGGGTCCCGCCGTCGGGGCCCGGCGCCCCGTCGTCGTAGAGCGCCACGTGACTCAGGCCCGGCAGCGCGCGGGAGAGCAGGACGAGCGAGGCGTTGTCCATGGCCTCGGCGCCGATCACGCCCGCCGTGATCACTCCGGGGGCGACGAAGGCACGGGCCGCGGCCGCGCACAGGCAGGCCCGCCAGAGCCGCACCGCGGTCGACGCGGGCAGCCGCCACTCCTGCCGGGTCACGCGGTCGTACAGGAGCAGTTCGTCCGCGGCGGCGTCGAAGCGCATCACCGATTCCTCCCCCGTGGCGCCCGACGGCATGGTCAGCGCCTCCCGTACGACATCGACCGCATCGAGGCCCCGCACGGCGCTCTCCGCTTCGCCGGTGGTCAGACGGAGTCGTGGGAAGGGGGACATGACCGCTCTCCTGCCTGCGAGGGTGCAACCAGTGACCGCCCGACCTGCTCCGCGAGTTCCCGGTCGCCGGTCTGCCTGGCCAGTTCCAGCGCCTGGCTCAGGGCGGTCCTTGCGGGGCCCGGCCTGCCCTGGCCCCTGCGCACCAGGCCGAGGCCGTGCAGGGCCCGCACCTCACAGGCCCGGTCGCCGTCGGCGCGCGCGACGCGCAGCGCCCAGTGGAAGCCGCGTTCGGCCGAGCCCAGCCTGCCGGTGCGCAGATGAAGTTGGCCGAAGAGCAGCCGTACGGGCGCCTCCGCCCTGCTGGAGCGGGCGCGGCGGCAGGCGCCGAGCGCCTTGACGAGATGGCGCCTGGCGCGTGGGTAGTCGCCCTCCGCGAGCCTGGCCCGCGCCATGGCGCACAGCACCCGCGCCTGGCCGACCTGGTCGCCCGCGCGGCACAGCGCCCGCAGGCCCGCCGCCCACTGCCGCAGGGCGGTGGCGTCGTGGCCGAGCCTGCGGTTGACGTCGCCGAGCGCGGTGAGGACGAGGCCCGCGCCTCGGTCGTCGCCGAGCGCGGTGAACAGGCCGAGGGCGGTGTCGAAGTGCGCGGCCGCCCGGTCGAGCCTGCCCTGGGCGCTGTGCAGGGAGCCCATCGAGTAGTGGCTGGCGGCGCGGCCGCGCGGGATCTCGTACTGCTCGGTGGCCCCGATCGCCGCGCTCGCGGTCTGCCGCCAGTCGGCGAAGTGGCCGCCCGCGGCGAAGAGGGTGGTGGAGGTGAGCGCCAAGTCCCAGCAGTGCTCGGGGAGTTGGTGGTCGGCCGCTTGCAGCACGGCGGCGGTCAGGCAGCGCCGCTCGCTCTCCAGCCAGGCCATCGGCCTGCGCAGCAGCCGGTCGGTGAACGCCTTGGGCAGCCGCCAGCGGGGCGCGTCGCCGTGCACGAGGAGGAAGTCGCCGCCGTACTCCTTGCGGTGCGCCTCCTCGGCGAGGGCGAGCCAGGTGCCGAGCGTCCTGAGCAGGGCGGCGCGGCGCTCCGGCTGGGGCTCCTCCTGGCGCAGCCGTTCGCGGGCGTAGGCGCGCACCAGGTCAGGAAAGCGGTAGCGGGCGCCCTGGCCCCTGGCGCCGGTGCCCGCCTCGATGAGCCGGGCGTCGACCAGGGTGTCGAGGAGGTCCTCCGCCTCCAGGAGGCTGCGGTCGCACAGGGCCGCGGCGATCCAGCCGGAGAAGTCGGGCGCGTCCAGGAGGGCCAGCCTGCGGAAGAGGGCGCGGGCGGCCGGGTCGAGTGCCTCGTACGACTCCTGGAGGCAGGCCCTGAACTGGAGTTCGCCGTGGACGAGCTCGCCGAGCAGCTGGTCCTCGTCGCCGAGCCGCTCCACCAGGCGCCCGACGGGCCAGTGCGCGCGGGCCGCGAGCCGGGCGCCCGCGATCCGCAGGGCCAGCGGCAGACCGCCGCAGCGGCGGGCCAGGGCGCCGAGCGCCGCGGGGTCGGCGGTGGCCCGCTCGGTACCGAGGATCCGGGTGAGGAACTCCTCGGACTCCTTGCGGCCGAGGACGCAGAGGTCGAGCTGATGGGCGCCGGGCAGTCCGGTGAGCCGGGAGCGGCTGGTGGCGATGACGGCGCACCTGCCGCTGCCCGGGGAGAGCCGCGTCACCTGCTGCTCGCTGACGGCGTTGTCGATGACGATGAGGACGCGGGCCGCGGCGAGCCTGCTGCGGTACAGCTCGGTGCGTTCGCGGGCGTCGTCGGGGATGACGTGCGCGGCCACGCCGAGCGCCCGCAGGAATCCGCCCATCACCTCGTGGGCGCTGCGCGCGGGGTCGCGGAAGCCGCCGAGGTCGGCGTAGAGCTGGCCGTCGCCGAAGACCTCGGACACCTCGTGCGCGGCCCGCACCGCGAGGGTGGACTTGCCCGCCCCCGCCTGGCCGCTGATGGCCATGACGCGCGGCGGCGCGGGAGCACCGTCGGCGCCTTCCTGGTCGGGCAGCAACGCGGCCCTGATCCGGGCGAGTTCGCGCGTACGGCCGACGAAGTCGTGGATGCCGCCGGGCAGTTGGCGGGGCGTGCTGACGATCTCGACGGGCCCCGGCGCCCGGTTGCCCGCGCGCTCGGCCTGCTGGGTCACGAGGTCGAGGCGGGCGTGCCCGGCGAGGATGTCGTGGTGCAGCCTGCGCAGTTCCTCGCCGGGTTCGATGCCCAGTTCGGCGGCGAAGGTGGCGCGCACCCGCTGGTACGTCTCCAGTGCCTCGGCCTGCCGCCCCGAGCGGTACAGGGCGAGCATGAGCTGGGCCTGCGGGGTCTCCCTGAAGGGCTCGGCGGCGGTCAGCGCGTGGAGTTCGCCGATGATCTCGTGGTGCCTGCCGAGCCGCAGGTCGAGCCGGATGCGCTCCTCCGTGGCGGCCATCCTGGCCTCGTCGAGCTTGGTGGCACCGGCCTGCACGATGCGGCTCGGGATGCCGGAGAGCGCGGGGCCGCGCCAGAGCGTCAGGGCCTCGCGCAGGCTGTCGGCGGCCGCCGCGGTGTGGCCCTGCCCCGCGGCCGTACGCCCCTGGGTGACCAGGCTGTCGAACCAGTGGGCGTCGATGTTGTCCTGGGGCAGCGCGAGCATGTAGCCGGGCGAGCGGGTCACGATCAGCGGCGCCTCGCCGACGGCGAGGATGCGGCGCAGCGCCGAGATGCAGATGTGGATCTGGGAGCGCGCGGTGGACGGCGGCGCGTCGTCCCAGACCGCTCTGATGAGGCGGTCGAGCGGGATGACCCGGTTGGCCTCCAGGGCGAGTGCGGCGAGGACGGTCTGCTGGCGGGAGCCGCCCAGGAGCATCGGCTCACCGCCGAGGGACGCCTCCATCGGGCCGAGCAGGCGCATCTGCATGGCGGGCCGGGGCCCTGCCGCGGGGTCCGGGGCGTCGGCGGGCGCGAGGGCGGCGTCGGTGCCGCAGGCCGAGGTGCTCATCACGCCCCCGACCGCAGTAAGCCGGAGCGGGACTCGGGCGCGGGGCGGTCCTGCGGGCCCGCTGGGTCCTGGTCCGTCGGTGGCCGTACGGGCGGCGGGGCCGCGTTGCGGCTGCTCTGGAGGAAGACGACGGCGACCAGGAGGACGAGCCCGCCGACGATCTGCACCGGGGTGACCGCCTGCCCGAGCCAGAGCCAGGCGAGTACCGCGCCGAACAGCGGTTCGAGGGAGATGTTCACCGCACCGGCCTGCGGTCCGACCCGCGCGGCCGCCCACGCGTACAGCAGGAAGGGCACGAACGTGCCGAACACCCCGACCGCGACGGCCCCCGCGAGCAGCGCGGGGTGCTCAAACAGCGCGGGCAGTCCGTGCGGCAGCTGGAAGAGCAGCCAGGCGACGGCCGCGACCGTGAAGCCGCCGGTGTTGGCGACGAGCGTGCCGACGGAGCCCGCGGCTCGCGCGCCGAGCACGGAGAAGGCGGCGACGCCCGCGCCCGCGAGCAGCCCGAGGAGGATGCCGACCGCGTCGATGTCGCCGAGCGGGGTGGTGGGCAGCTCCACGACGAGGGCCACGCTCAGGAGCGCGACGACCAGGCCGAGGACCACACGGGGACTCGGTAGCGTGCGGGTCACCAGGAGCACCCATCCCACGACGAAGGCGGGAGCGAGGTTCTGCAGCACGAGCGCCACGGCCACCGGCAGCTTGTCGATGGCCAGGAAGAGCGCGGCGTTCGACACCGCGACGGCGATGCCGAAGCCGAGCACCGCGCGCCGGTCGACGCGCTTCGCCGCCGGGGCCGCGTGCGCCGACCCCTTCGGGCGCTCCGCGCGCCTCCTCCTGCGCCGTACGGCATAGAGGGCGGCGAATCCGGCGAGGGCCACCCAGGTGCGGACCTCCACCACTTCGAGCGGGTCGGCGCCGCGCGCGAAGAGCTGGCCCGCCGTCGTGCCGCCCAGACCCCACAGGGCCGCCGCGAGCACCATCGCCGCCGGACCGGCGTGGCGGGCCCATGACGAGGGACCTAACCGATGTGTCACGGAACCCCTGCTCCGCTCGGCACCCATGTCCGTCTCTCCCTCTGTGTGGGGGCGGCGGGCCGGCTGGTTGCCCAGAGCACCACCACGAAGTAACCTACAAAAAGTTTTACCGGTTAGTCAATGGAGGGCAGGCATGAAGCGACAGGACGCACCTGGCGCACTGGAGCTGGTCAGGGAGTTCATCAACACGCGCGACCTCGAGACCCGCAGCGACGGCCTCGACTCCCCCGACGACCTGCGGACTTGGCTCGCGAGGCATGAGCTGATCGGCGCCGGGACATCGGTCGACGACGGCGCCTGGCAGACCGCTCTGGAGGTCCGCGAGGCCCTGCGCGCGCTCGCCGCCACCCACTCGGGGCGCGCGATGGACCCGGCGGCCGCGCGCACGCTGGACGCCCTCGCCGCGGACACCGTGATCCGGCTCAGGTTCCGCGACGACGGCACCTCCTACGTGGGCCCCGAGGAGCGGACCGGGGTGCGCACGGCGCTCGGCCGCATCCTGGCGCGGGTCGACGCGGCCGCCCGCGAGGGGACGTGGCCGCGTCTGAAGGTCTGTCCCGCCGAGGACTGTCTGTGGGTCTTCTACGACCACTCCAAGAACCGGTCGGGCACGTGGTGCCAGATGGCCGAGTGCGGAAACCGCGCCAAGGGCCGGGCGTTCCGCGCCCGCCGCACCACCGCGTAGGGGCGCGCCGGACGTCTACCGCGCGATCGGCGCCACCCGCGGCTCGCTCAGCGCGACGAAGTGCTCCGTGCCGAGGGCGATCGAGCGGTCCAGGCGTGCCGCGTTGAAGTAGATCTCGTCGTGGACGAGCAGCTCGGGATCGACGACCAGGTGCAGCCCCGGGTCGAAGGCGAAGGGGATGACGCAGCCGCTGACGCAGCCCGTGATCCGCTCCGCGTGTGCCCGGTCGGCCAGCGAGGCGTCGGCCCCGCCGAACAGCCGCCGCACCTTCTTGAAGTCCACCCGCCGGTCCCCCGGCACCACGGCGAGGACCGTGACGTGCTCCGTGGGGGCCTTCCTGCGCACCTGCACGACCATGCACTTGGCCGCCTGCGCCGGTTCGTGCCCGCGCAGGTCGCTGGCGCGCAGCGTCCGCCCCTCCGCCTCGTGGTCGATGACGCGGTAGTCGGCGAAGGACCCGTCGAGGACGGACATCAGCCGCCGGAAGGCCGCGGTGGGCATCTCCATCGACTTCTCGGGAATCACGGCGGGCTCCTCAGATCTCACGGCGGGAGAAGGTCAGCGCGGCGACGACGGCCGCGACGAGCCCGACGGCTCCGAAGAGCAGCCAGGGCGTGTGGCTGAGCGGGTCGGCGGCGAGCCTGCTGCCCGCGTAGTTGCCCACGCTGCCGCCGAGCGCCCACGACCCCGCGTAGATCCCGAAGAAGCTGGCGCGCGTCGAACCGCCCGCGAACGAGGCGAGGATGAGCTGCGAGGAGAAGAGGATGACGGTCTCGCCCACCGAGTAGAGGGCGACGCAGGCGAGCAGCCACCACGGCGACTGGCTGAGGGAGACCGAGCCGAACCCGACGGCCACCAGGAGATAGCCGAGCGCGGGCATCAGCCGTGCTCCGTAGCGGTCGTGGAGCCGCTTGACGAACAGGATGCTGGTGATGCCGACGACTCCGTTCGCCAGGTAGAGCACGCTGATCCAGTTGGTGTCGGCCAGCGCGTCCGAGCGCAGCGGGACCGCGACCCCCAGCTGTGTGAAGAGGAACCACCACGGGAGCATCAGCAGCCAGAAACCGACGAACCAGCGGTGGCCGAGGACGTGCGTGAAGTGCCTCAACACGCTCTGCGGCGCCTCCGGTTCACGCCCGCCGCCCGGCATCGTGATCCCGCGGACCACCAGGAGCAGCAGGACGAAGAGCAGGCCGCTGGCGACGAACGGCGCCCTCGGCCCGACCGCGAGCAGCGCGGCGGCGAGCGCGGGGCCGCCGATCACCCCGGCGTTCAGGAGGGCGTTCTCCAGGGCGAAGGCGCGGGACCTGAGGGGTTCGGGCTGGGCGGCGAGCAGCGCGCTGACCGGCGCCTCGTAGATCGCCCCCACACCGGCGAGGAACGCCGAGACGAGGAGCTGACCCGTGCCGTGGCCGAGGCCGAGCCCGAGGAAGCCGATGCCGCGCGCGAGCGCGCCGACCGCCATGACGATGCGCGGGTCGTACCGGTCGGCGAGCGGCCCCGCCACGACGGGCGTCAGCCGCGCGGCGAGCAGGAACACGGTCAGCGTGGTGCCGATCTGCACGGCGGACGCGTGGTCGACCGTGGTCAGCTTCACGGCGAGCAGCGGGAACGCCACGTACGTCGCGGCGTTCATGACGAAGAGCGTGGCCAGGCCGAGCTTCACGGGGCGCGGCAGCTCGGCGATGGCCCGGAGCCGGTCCTTCCCGCGGGCACGCCCGCTCCCGGCCCCCGCCGCCTCCTCCACCGCTGTCTCGTCCGCCGTTGTCTCGTCCGCCGCTGTCTCCTCTGATGTGGGTGGTTCCTGCACGCTCGTCATACCGTCCGCTCCACGTACCGCAGGACCGCATGGCAGATGCGGCTCTGCTCCTCCTCGTCGACGAAGTACCAGCCCGGAGTGTTGTTGATCTCGACGATCCGGTAGCCGTCCGGGCTCGGCAGGAAGTCCAGGGCCGCGATCGTGATCCCCATGAGCCGGGCCGCCCTGCGCGAGACGTCGAGCAGTTCCTCGTCCGCCTCGAAGGGCACGGACGTGGCGCCCTGCATGATGTTGGCCTTCCAGAGGCCGCCGCCGGCAGGCACGCGACGGCAGTTGAGCACCGGCTCGTCGCCGACCAGCGTGATGCGCACGTCCCCGTCCGGGTGCGGCAGATAGGGCTGGCAGACCAGGACCGGATACGTCGCGAAAAGCCGGTCGACCACGGCCCGGTCCGCCGGATCGGTGCGGACGTCGAAGACCCGCTCGACGTCCGTACCGCCGTAGCCGAAGGACGGCTTCAGGACCAGCGGCCCCCACTCGTCCAGGGCGTCGGCGACGTCCGCGAGCGAGCCGCAGGACCGGGTGGGTGCCACGGGCAGGCCCGCGGCGGCGAGCCGGTGCAGGCCCTGGAGCTTGCACTCGGCGGTGAGATAGGTGAAGGCCGGGTCGAGCACGGTGACGCCGGGGACCTCGCTGAGCAGCGCGTAGCGCTCGTGGTCGGCCTGGAAGGTCGCGGGCCGCAGTTCGGCCCGCGACACGATGACGTCGAAGTGACGGACGGGAATGCCGAGCGCGGTGGGTTCGGAGCCGCCCGGGGTGCGGGTCAGCGCGATGTCGTCGAGCGTGAACAGGACGACGTCGTGCCCGCGCTCCTTCCCCGCGTGCAGCAGCCCGACCGACTCCGTCTCCTCCCGGTCCCAGCCGAGAATTCCGATGCGCATGACGCCTCCAGATAGCGAAGTGAAGTGGGGCTCGTAAGGGGCCCCGACAAGGGCGCGGGGAACTGCGCGACCAGCCACGTCGGACCCGCAGCCGCCCCACGTCCGACGGAGCCGCTACGCGGCTGCCCCGCACCGAAGGTGCGACTCGACCTCCGCCTCCAGGCGCACGGCCTGCGCCCGGTCGAGCCCGATGGAGACGAGCTCGACGGTCCCGGTCGTCTGCGTGCTGTCGGTGGCCACGATCACCCCCACCCCCCGCTCCGCGGAGAACAGCCGCCCCGTCTCGCGCAGATGGGCGAGCAACTCCCCCAGACTCCGCGCGGGCAGCGAGTTGTGGGAGACCACGACATGCGTTCGCAGATAGTCCGCCCCGAGCAGCCTGCGCGCGATGACGTCGATGTTCGTGGCACCGCCCGCCCGCCCGTTGAACTCGGTGTAGAGCATCCGCCCTTGCTGGTCGAGTACGGCGTCGATGTTGATGAGCCCGTGGTAACCGATGCGCTGGGCGAGCAGCGCGATCTGCTGGCTGTCGGCGCACAGTTGGGCGTGGTCCGCGACCGCGAGGCCCTGCGGCGGGAAGACGTAGCCCTTCCACACCGGCTCCATGCGCATGTCGCCGTAGTTGAGCAGTACCGGCGCGGTGCGCGGCGGTATGTACAGCTCGGAGGAGAGCGTCTTGGCGTACGGGTGGTAGACCTCCACGACGATGCGCGCGCCCGCCGTGTAGCGCGGCAGGACCGGCGGCTCGGCGAGTCCCACCTCGGCGAGCGCGTCGCGCACCCGCGTCCGTTCCGTGCCCGCGATCCGCAGCACCCGGTAGGCGCCGAGGCCGACCACGTCGGGGTCGGTGGTCACCAGGACGTTGCCGTCGCCGCCGGAGTTCTGGTCCTGCTTGACGATCACCGAACCGGTACGGGGCATCAACTCCGTGACCGCGTCGATGAGTTCGGGGCCGGGGTCGCTGACGCGGCCCTCGGGCACCGGCACCCCGGCGGCGAGCGCGAGGGCGCGGAACACCGACTTGGTGTTGACCAGTTCGACCATGTTCTGCGCGAACGGCTGCGCCTCGACGTGGTCGACCCCGAGCAGCGTCTCCCAGCGGGCGACGTCCCTGTCGTGCAGATAGCAGCCGACGGACCACGCGTCCGCGCCGAGGCCGCTCGCCGCGATGCGGTCGCGCAGCTCCTCGACGAGCCCGGGGTTGCTGTCCGGGTACCAGCTCGCCGAGGTCTGGTCGCGCAGGCTCAGTACGGTGAACTCCTCCGGCAACAGGCCCAGCGTGTCGGCGAGATAGCCGAGGAAGTCCTTGTTGACGGGCCCGGGAATGACGGCGATGTCACCGCTCTCCAACGACCAGAGAAGCCGGTCGCCGATCACGTCGTAGAACGGCCGTACGTCGACGGGTATGTCCTCGGGACGCGCCACCATGGCGCGGCTGTTGGGATTGGCGAAGAGGATTTTCGGCATGCCAAGAACTCCTTTCGTGCGACGGTGGTGGCGTTCTCAGGGACGGTCCACGCTGTCGGGCCACGACTTCTCCTCGGCGACCCGCGAGATCAGCGGAATGTCACGGATGTCGTCGTGCTTGAGGACCCACATCAGGAACCGCTCGACGCCCATGCCGAACCCGGAGGTATGCATGGGGAATTCGTCCTTCATGTTCACGTACCAGGCGTAGTCGCGCTCCGGCACGTCGTGCATGGCGAGCGCCTTGCGCACGTCGCCGCTGCCGATGTGCCGCTCCCCGGAACCGACGACCTCGCCCATGCCGAACAGCAGGTCCGCGTTGTTGGCGCTGCGCTGACTGCTGTCCGAGAAGGCCTGGTAGAAGGGGTTGGAGAGGTGGTCGAAGTGGGTGACCCAGACGAATTCGCTGACCCGTTCCATGAGCAGGTGCTCCCCGCGCTTGGTCAGCGTCCGCCAGTCGCCCTCGTCGCGGATGGTGCCCTCGTCGTTCCTGAGCAGGTGGGCCGCCTCGTCGAAGGTGAGCCGCTCGAAGCCGCCGGAGTGCCCGGCCATCCGCTCCAGGTGCGCGACGTCGCCCGCCCGTTCGGCCAGCCTGGCCCCGTACTGGTCGAGCATGCTGCCCGCGAGGTGGCGCACATAGCCCTCGACGTACTCGATCAGGTCGTCGAGCCCGCCCGGGATCTCGGCCTCGCTGTGGACGTACTGGCCCAGGTGGGTGCGGTCGGGCTGCTCGCCGCGGAAGGACGGCAGGACGTTGTAGCAGCCGCCGGGCGCGAGCCTGCAGCCGTACTCCAGGAGGAACTGCATGGAGTCGGGCAGATAGGTGTCCACTCCGGAGACCGTCACCGGCACCGGCTCCGAGTCGCTGCCGAGCCCGGTCGGGCAGGTGATGGTCCGCGTCGTCATCGGCAGGTACATCGCCCGCAGGCCGCGGGAGTGGGCGTACTCCACGGTCGCCCTGAGCACCAGGTCCTCCAGATCGGCGACCAGGCCGTACCAAGGGGAGCGCAGTGCGCGGATGAAGGCGTCCGGCTCCGCGCCCCAGGTGCGCGGCGGCGCGAAGTGCCCGGCGGTCCCCATGATGCTCTTCTGCATGATCCTCACTCCTTCTGACTCATGACTTCTGGCTCACGACTTCTGGCTCATGAATTCATTCGCTGGGGCGGATGTTCTGATTGCCCCGGAAGAGGTTGCGCGGGTCGTATTTGCCTTTCACCTCGGCGAGTTGCCGGTAGCGCGGGCCGCCGTAGGTGTCCATGGCACGGGAATTCCCGTGATCCTCCTGGTAATTGACGTAGACGCCGTCGTGCCGCCAGGAGTCGAGCCGCCCGATGGTGCGCCGGGACCACGCGGCGTTGCGGTCGTCGTCGGCCGCGTCGGTCCAGTGCGCGGAGGCCGTGCAGATGTAGGGGGCGTCGCGGTTGGGGAAGGCGGATTCCGCGCCGCCCTTCGCGATGGCGCCGCGCAGGAATTCGAAGTCGATCGTGGAGAGCGGCGCGGGGATCTCCGTCGTGGCGGCGGCGAGTTCGTCCGCCGCCGCCGACATCCCGGTGAGGTAGCAGGACTTGGTGTAGTAGCGGTGCCCGTGCGGCTCGGACGTGTCGCCGAGTGCCTGGAGCGCGGCGTAGGAGAGGACTTCCTCGGCGGCCCCCGCGGGGGCGAGGGCGCCGTGCAGCGCCTCGGTGGCGGCCCGCCCCTGCCCGGGGTCGCCGAACCAGGCCGTGGAGAGGTGAAGGGCGGGGCGCCCGTCGAGCCCCTCGGGCACCCAGGCGTTCGCCACCGCCCGGCGCAGCGTGCCGACCGCGTGCAGGTCGGCGCCCTGTGCCTCGGCGAACTCCTGGTAGGCGGCGAGGACGGGGCCCGCCCGGTCCACGGGGTACACCGCGCGCCGGAGGTACACGGGCCCGACCGGACGCAGCCGCAGCGTGAAGCGGGTGACCACGCCGAAGTTCCCGCCGCCGCCGCGCAGCGCCCACAGCAGCTCGGGGTGGCTGTGCCCGGTCGCCTCGACGATGCTCCCGTCGGCCAGGACGACCTCGGCGGCCTCCAGGTGGTCGCAGGTCAGGCCCCACTTGCGGGCGAGCCAGCCGTAGCCGCCACCCAGCGCGAGCCCGCCGAGCCCGGTGTGCGAGACGACTCCGGCGGGACACGCGAGTCCGTACGGCGTGGTGGCCGCGTCCAGGTCGCCCAGGAGGCAGCCGCCCTCGGCCGTGACGAGCCCGGCGGCCGCGTCGACCCGCACCCCGCGCATCGGCGCCAGGTCGATCAGGAGCGCGCCGTCGGCGACCGAGGTGCCCGCGACGTTGTGCCCACCGCCGCGTACCGAGACGGGAAACCCCTCGGCCACCGCGTACCGCAGCGCCGCGGCGACGTCGCCGGACCGCTGGCAGCGGGCGATCAGCGCGGGCCGCCGGTCGATCGTGCCGTTCCACACCCGGCGCACCGCGTCGTACTCCGGATCGCCGGGGCCGAGCACCGCCCCGGTGAAGTCCCCGCCAAGCCTGTTCGCCACCATGCCCGCCGCCCTCGTCCGACCCTCGGCGCCTCAGCCGCCCTGTCTCCACCCAGTGCACGGAAGGGGACTATCGGGCGCCTATCAGCCCGCGATCGGACGCGGGTGAGCACACGGGTGAGTGCAAGGGAGCCATTGCGGCTTAAGCTCGTCTCTTGGCAACGCCGCACGCTGTTGCCCCGTTGTTGCCAGCAGACTGAGAGAGAAGAGTGAGCACGATGTTTTCGCAGGTCAGCGGGATGACCAGGAGTGCGGGGTAAAGGACAGGTGCACATCGTCATCATGGGCTGCGGCAGAGTCGGGTCCGCTCTCGCGCAGAACCTCGAACAACAGGGGCACACGGTCGCGGTCGTGGACCAGGACCCCACGGCCTTCCGCCGCCTCGGCTCCGGTTTCGGCGGCCGCCGGGTGACCGGCGTCGGCTTCGACCAGGACACCCTGCGCGAGGCGGGCATCGAGGAGGCGGGCGCGTTCGCCGCGGTCTCCAGCGGCGACAACTCGAACATCATCGCCGCGCGGGTCGCCCGCGAGATGTTCGGCATCGAGAACGTCGCGGCCCGCATCTACGACCCGCGCCGCGCGGAGGTCTACCAGCGCCTGGGCATCCCGACGGTCGCCACGGTCCGCTGGACCGCCGACCAGATGCTGCGCAGGCTGCTCCCGTCCGGCGCCGAGCCGCTGTGGCGCGACCCCACCGGCGGTGTGCAGCTCGCCGAGGTGCACGCGTCGACCGCGTGGATCGGACACAAGATCAGCCAGCTCCAGGAGGAGACCGGCGTACGCGTCGCCTTCCTCACCCGGCTGGGCGAGGCGGTCCTGCCGACCTCGCAGACGGTGCTTCAGGAAGGCGATCTGGTGCACGTGATGATGCGCACCGGCGACGTGGACAAGGTAGAGGCGGCGTTCGCCGAAGGCCCCGAGGAGGGCGGTCACTGATGAGGGTCGCCATTGCCGGAGCCGGTGCGGTGGGCCGTTCCATCGCCGGTGAGCTCCTGGAGAACGGCCACGAGGTCCTTCTCATCGACAAGGCACCGACCGCCATCTCGGTCGAGCGCGTCCCGCAGGCCGAGTGGCTGCTCGCCGACGCCTGCGAGATCACCTCGCTCGACGAGGCGGCGCTGCAGCGCTGCAACGTCGTGATCGCCGCGACCGGCGACGACAAGGTCAACCTCGTCGTCTCGCTGCTCGCCAAGACCGAGTACGGCGTCCCGAGGGTCGTCGCCCGCGTGAACAACCCCAAGAACGAGTGGCTCTTCAACGAGTCCTGGGGCGTCGACGTCGCGGTCTCCACGCCTCGGCTGATGTCCGCGCTCGTCGAGGAGGCGGTGAGCGTCGGCGATCTCGTCCGCCTCCTCCGCTTCAGCCACGGCGACGCGAACCTCGTCGAGCTGACGCTGCCGCCCGAGTCGGCCCTCGCGGGCACGCGGGTCGGCGACGTCCAGTGGCCCGAGGACACGTCCCTGGTCACGATCATCCGCGGCACACGGGTGCTGGCGCCGACGCCCGACGATTCCCTGGAGGCGGGCGACGAGCTCCTCTTCGTCGCGGCACAGGCCCGCGAGGAGCAGCTCGAGGATCTTCTCTCCGTGCGCCGCGAGGACGCGGTGGGCTGAGGCCCCGCCCCGTAAGGGGCGCGGGGAACTGCGCGAGCAACCACGAAAAAGCCGCAGTCGCGTCTGCTCGGTGATCCGGCAGACGCGACTGCGGCTTTTCGCGCGCTGAGCGCGCAGTTCCCCGCGCCCCTTACGGGGCGCATCCCCTAGGACCGCGCGGCCTTGCGCTCCTCCTCCGCCTCCATCTCAGCGAAGACGTCAATCGGCGGCGGCGCCTTCGCCAGGAAGACCCAGGTCAGATAGACGGCGAGCAGGAACGGCGGGATCTTCAGGGCGACCAGGACCCAGCCGAACTGCGTCGTGTCCGCCCACCAGTAGAGCGGGAAGAGGATCGCGCACTTGGCGAGCAGGATCAGGCCCCAGGCCCAACTGGCCTTCGCGTACGCCTTCTTGCGGCCCGGATTGCGGGTCCGCCAGGAGAGGTTCTCCTTGAAGACCGGGCCCAGGATCAGGCCGATCAACGGGACGCCCGCGAGGGTCGTGATGATGTAGGCAAGGGCGAGGCCCAGCGTGTAGAGCATGCCGGGCAGGTAGAAGTCCTTGGCGTTGCCGGTCATCATCGCGAAGACCACACCGAAGGCGACTCCGAAGACGCCGCTGAAGGCGTGCTTGACGGTGTCCTTCATGACCAGGCGGACCACGACGAGCACCAGGGACACCGCGAGGGCCGCGATGGCCGACATGTGCAGGTCCTTGTTGATCGTGAAGATGGTCACGAAGAGCAGGCCGGGGACGACCGTCTCCACCATGCCCCGCACGCCGCCGAATGCCTCGAAGAGCGCGGCTTCGGTCACGGCCCTGGAATCGGCTTCCTGATCCGTGGTTCCCTGGTCCGTCGGCTTGTCGAGGGACGTCACCGGCTACTCCCGTCCGAGGGGTCTGAGTTCGTACTTCGGGTTGAAGAGCACCCGGCGGCCCCTGCTCATCGAGATCCGGCCGGACGCGATCAGCTTGCGCCCCGGTTCTATCCCCACGATGGAGCGCCTGCCGAGCCACACCACGTCCAGCGCCGCCGAACCGTCGAAGAGCTCGGCCTCCAGGGCCGGGACTCCGGCGCGTGGCCGCAGGGTGACCGTGCGCAAGGTACCAGTAACCGTGACGATCTGGCGGTCGTGGCAGTCGCCGATGCGGACGCATCCCGCCGTCTCGGCGTCCTCACGCAGCTCCTCCGACTCCAGGTCCTCCTGCGAGGAGGACAGCCGGTCGAGCATGCGCCGGAAACGGCCTGCCGGCTTTTCGGAACCAGGAACAGCACTCATAACAGAAGCGTACCGGGGGACGCGGACACAGCGGCATGGGGTGCGCTCATCTGTGCTTATGCCCGCTCAGTACCCGCTTTCCACCCCGCTGAAGCAGCCGATCCGGTCACTTCTCGAAGCGGTAGCCCATCCCCGGTTCGGTGATGAAGTGCCGGGGGTGCGCGGGGTCCGTCTCCAGCTTGCGGCGCAGCTGTGCCATGTAGACGCGCAGATAGTTCGTCTCCGTGCCGTACGAGGGGCCCCAGACCTCCTGGAGCAGCTGCTTCTGGCTGACCAGGCGGCCCGTGTTGCGGACCAGGACCTCCAGGAGGTGCCACTCCGTAGGGGTCAGGCGTACGTCGCGGCCGCCCCTGTTGACCTTCTTGGCGGCCAGGTCGACGGTGAAGTCCTCGGTGTCCACCATGACGTCGTCGTCGCCGGACCCGGTGGGCTCGGCCCTGCGGACGGCGGCGCGCAGGCGGGCCAGGAGCTCGTCCATGCCGAAGGGTTTGGTGACGTAGTCGTCCGCGCCCGCGTCCAGGGCCTCGACCTTCTCGTCCGAGCTGTGCCGGGCGGAGAGGACGAGGATCGGCACGCGCGTCCAGCCGCGCAGGCCCCTGATGACCTCCACGCCGTCCATGTCGGGCAGACCGAGGTCGAGCACGATCACGTCGGGGTGGCGGGCCGCCGCGAGCTGCAGCGCCGTCGCGCCGTCGGGGGCCGCGTCCACCTCGTACTTGCGCGCCTTCAGGTTGATCACGAGGGCGCGTACGATCTGCGGCTCGTCGTCGACCACGAGCACCCGGGTCATGCGTACCTGCCTTTCCGGCTTCTGGAACTGGGCCTGGGTCACGAGACGACCTGGGCGGAGAGATCGGGGCGGACCGGCGGCCGCCCGGCCGCCGCCCGCAGGGTGAGGACCATGGTGAGGCCGCCGCCGGGGGTGTCCTCGGCGGTGAGCGTGCCGCCCATGGCCTCGACGAAGCCCCGGGCGACCGCGAGGCCCAGGCCCACGCCCGCGCCGCGCGGAGCGTCACCGTAGCGCTGGAACGGCGCGAAGATGCGGTCCTTGGCAGGATCGGGGACACCGGGCCCCCGGTCCACCACGCGGACCTCCACGCGCTCGCCCAGGGCGCTCGCGGAGACCTTCACGGGCTCGCCGTCGGGGGCGTACTTCACGGCGTTCTCGACGATGTTGGCGACCGCGCGCTCCAGGAGCCCCTTGTCCACGGCGACCATCGGCAGCGTCTCGGGGATGTCGAGTTCCGCGCTGCCGTCGGGTACGCCGCCGAGCGCCATGGGCACGACCTCGTCGAGGTCGATCTCGCGGATGAGCGGGGTGACGGTGCCGGTCTGGAGGCGGGACATGTCCAGGAGGTTGCCGACGAGGTGTTCCAGCCGGTCGGCGCCGTCCTCGATGCCCTCCAGGAGCTCGGCCTCGTCCTCCTCGGACCATTCGACGTCGTCGGAGCGCAGCGAGGACACGGCCGCCTTGATGCCCGCGAGCGGGGTGCGCAGGTCGTGGCTGACGGCGGCGAGCAGCGCGGTGCGGATGCGGTTGCCCTCGGCGAGGGTGCGGGCCTGGTCGGCCTCGGACTGCAGGCGCTTGCGGTCCAGGACGACGGCGGCCTGCGCGGCGAACGCGGCGAGCACCCGGCGGTCCTCGGCGGGCAGCACCCGGCCGGAGAGCGCGAGCGCCATGTGGTCGCCGACGGGCATGTCCACGTCGGCGTCCTCGGGGCGAACCATCGGACGGCCGTCGCCGACGCTGCCCGCGCAGGTCCAGGGATCGGTGTCCCCCGCGCGTTCCAGGAGGGCGACGGACTCCATGGCGAAGGTCTCGCGGACCCGTTCCAGGAGGGCCTCCAGGCTGGTCTCGCCGCGCAGCACGCTGCCCGCGAGGAACGAGAGTATTTCCGACTCGGCGCGCAGCCTGGCCGCCTGGTGGGTGCGCCGGGCGGCGAGGTCGACGACCGAGGCCACCGACACCGCGACGCCCACGAAGACGGCGATCGCGACGATGTTCTTGTTGTCGGAGACCGTCCACAGGTGCAGCGGCGGCGTGAAGAAGTAGTTGAGGAGCAGCGAGCCGAACGCCGCCGACGCCAGGGCGGGCAGGAGCCCGCCGAGCAGTGCCGCCGCCACGGTCAGCGTGAGGAACAGCAGCATGTCGTTGGCGAGACCGAGGTCGGCGTCGACGTTGGTGAGCAGCAGGGTCAGCAGCGCGGGGCCCCCGACACCCACCAGCCACCCCCAGATGATGCGGGAGCGGCCGAGCCGCGCGCCGCGCGCGACGGGCAGCCCGCGGCCCTTGGCCACCTCGCCGTGCGTGACGATGTGGACGTCCAGGTCGGGCCCCGACTCGCGGGCGACGGTCGCGCCGACGCCGGGCCCGAAGACGTACTGCCAGGTCTTGCGGCGCGAGGAGCCGAGGACGATCTGGGTGGCGTTGACGCCGCGCGCGAAGTCGAGGAGCGCGGCCGGTATGTCGTCGCCGATGACGTGGTGGAAGGTGCCGCCGAGGTCTTCGACGAGGGTGCGCTGGAGCGCGAGCTCCTTGGGCGACGCGGCGGTCAGGCCGTCGCTGCGGGCGATGTAGACGGCGAGGATCTCACTGCCGGAGCCCTTGGCCGCCATGCGGGACGCGCGTCTGATCAGCGTGCGGCCCTCGGGCCCGCCGGTCAGGCCGACGACGATCCGCTCGCGGGCCTGCCAGGTGGAGCGGATGTTGTGCTCGCCCCGGTATTGCTGGAGGTACTCGTCGACGCGGTCGGCGACCCAGAGCAGCGCGAGTTCGCGCAGCGCGGTGAGGTTGCCGGGCCGGAAGTAGTTGGACAGGGAGGCGTCGATGCGGTCCGGCTTGTAGATGTTGCCGTGCGCCATGCGGCGGCGCAGCGCCTGGGGCGACATGTCGACCAGCTCGATCTGGTCGGCGCGGCGCACCACCTCGTCGGGCACCGTCTCGCGCTGTCGTACGCCGGTGATGGACTCCACGACGTCACCGAGCGACTCCAGGTGCTGGATGTTCACGGTGGAGACGACGTCGATCCCGGCCTGGAGGAGCTCCTCGACGTCCTGCCAGCGCTTGGCGTTGCGCGAGCCGGGGACGTTGGTGTGGGCCAGCTCGTCGACCAGGGCGACGGCGGGGGCGCGCTCCAGGACCGCGTCCACGTCCATCTCGGTGAACGCCGTGCCCCGGTACTCCAGGTCCTTGCGGGTCACCTGCTCCAGGCCGTGCAGCATCACCTCGGTGCGCGGCCTGCCGTGGTGCTCCACGAACGCGACCACGCAGTCGGTGCCGCGCTCGACACGACGGTGTGCCTCGGAGAGCATCGCGTACGTCTTGCCGACGCCCGGTGCCGCACCGAGGTATATCCGAAGCTTGCCGCGTGCCATGGCCCCATTGTCTTCCCGAAACTGCTGTGTACGCAGCGTCGACCTTACGGCCACCAATTCCGGCATTACGGACGAGGGGGTGCGGGGGCGCGGTCCTTGACAGAACCCTGATGCGGGCGGGACAGGGCCGTGTGCCCGCGGAACAGGGGCCTTACGCGTGCAGGGCGGGGGCCGCTCCGTGCTCGACGATCTCGCCGTCGCCCAGTTCGAGGACCCGGTCGGCGAGGCCGAGGAGCGTCGCGTCGTGGGTGGCGACCAGGGCGGTGACGCCCTCGCTGCGCACGACCGCGCGGAGCAGCTCCATCACCGCGAGCCCCGTCTCCGCGTCGAGCTGCCCGGTGGGCTCGTCCGCGATCAGCAGGGCGGGCTTGTTGGCGAGGGCGCGGGCGATGGCCACCCGCTGCTGCTGCCCTCCGGAGAGCTCGCCCGGGCGCTGCTCGGCGTGGTCCGCGAGGCCGACGAGGGCGAGCAGCAGGGCGACCCGCTCCTCCCGCTCGCGCGGGTCCGTCCGGCAAAGACGCAGGGGTACGCCGACGTTCTCGGCCGCACTGAGGATCGGGATGAGCCCGAAGGACTGGAAGATGAAACCGACCCGGTCCCTGCGCAGCTCCAGGAGGCCGCTCTCGCCGAGGTCACCGAGTTCGAGGCCGTCGACGGTGATCCTGCCCGCGTCGGGGGCGTCGAGCCCGCCGACGAGGTTGAGCAGTGTGGTCTTGCCGGATCCCGAGCGCCCCTTGAGGGCGACGAGTTCGCCGCGCGGCACGCTGAAGGAGACCCCGCGCAGCGCGTGCACGGCCGAGGCCCCGCTGCCGTACGTCCGGTGGAGATCCTCCACGACGACCATGTCCCCGGCACCCACGACCACTGCACGCTCCCCTGGTACGCCCCTGGGTCCGCAGGGGCCGGGCGCCAGTATCGTCATCCGACGCCCGGCCCGACAAGGGCTGGATCAGCGGGGATTGTCCGCGTGGGTCAGGGTTTCCCAGGCCACGAAGAGGCCCTTGACGCAGTGCGGGGGCTTCCGTCAAGGAGTGACGTCAGCGCTCCCGCTCAGGGGAGCCCGGAGACTCGGGCGCGTCGGGCCACACCCCCACGTGCCCGGGTTCCGCCGTGAGCCGCACGCGCCCCCGCAGCCCGTACCGCTCCACGTACTCCGTCGGCAGCTGAAGCCGCCCGACCCTGTCCAGAACCGTGAACTCCGCGCCCTCGCCGCCCTGTTCGCGGAGCGTCTCCGTGGACGTACGGCCGTCCCGGATGCGTACGGTGCGGCGCACCTGGTCCGAGACGAGCGGGTCGTGGGTGACGACGAGGACGGTCGCGCCGAGTTCCTCGTTGGCGCGGCGCAGGGCAGCGAAGACGTCGGCGCCGCTCGCCGTGTCCAGTTCGCCGGTGGGCTCGTCGGCGAGCAGCACGCGCGGCGAGTTGGCGGTGGCCACGGCGACGGCGACGCGCTGCTGTTCGCCGCCGGAGAGCTCGGCGGGGCGCCGGTCGCGGCAGTACGCGACACCGAGTACGTCGAGGAGTTCGGCGGCCCGCTCCCGGCGCGAACGGTGGGGCACGCGCGCGTACTTCATCGGCAGCGCCACGTTCTCCAGGGCGGTCAGATAGGGCAGCAGGTTGCGCCCGGTCTGCTGCCAGACGAAGCCGACGGTGCGCCTGCGGTAACCGAGGCGCTCCCTGCGGCCCATGGCGAGCAGGTCGTGGCCCGCCACCTTCGCGCGGCCCGCCGTGGGCAGGTCGAGGCCGGAGAGGATCGACAGGAGCGTGGACTTGCCGGACCCCGACGCCCCCACCAGGGCCACGCACTCGCCGTCCCCGATGACCAGGTCGAGGCCCTGGAGCGCCTGCACCTCGACCTCGTCGGTGCGGTAGACGCGGACGAGGTTGTCGCAGACGACGAGGCCCTCGTCGGCCACGGGCCGGACCGAGGCACGGGCCCGCGCCTCCAGACCGGCCAGTTCACTCACCTCGCCCACCTCGCCCACCTCGTCCCCCTCGCTCATCTCAGTCATCCGACCTCCCGAGTCGCAGGACGGCGCCGAGTCCCCGGCGCCGCCCGAGCCAGGTCTCCACGCCCACCGCGGCGGCGACCAGGACGCACAGCCCCGCGCCGAGGGCCGCGGTGAACAGCACGTCGGTGTGCCGGGCGGGCGCGGCGGGGCCGCCGGTGAACTCCCGCAGGTCCAGGGCGGGTCCGAGCAGCGCGGGCAGCGTCAGACCGAGCACGACGCCGCCCGCGACGGCCGCGAGCACCAGCGGCAGCAGTTGCAGCAGGTGCAGGGCGGAGGTGGCGCGGCCACCGAGGCCCAGGGTGCGCAGCCGGGCCGTGGTGCGGCCGCGCGCGGGTGCGGAGAGCAGGAGTTCGAGGACGAGGGCGAGCAGCGCGAGCAGCACGGTGAGGGCGGCGCAGGCGGTGTGCGCGGTGGTCATGGCCGCGATCAGCCCGTCGTCCTCGGCCTCCGCCTGCTCCTCGGCGCGGATGCGGAGCTCTCCGGTGAGGGCGCCGGGGGCGGCGCGCGGCACCAGGGAGCGCAGCTCTTCGGTGTCGAGCCCGGACCCGTACAGCAGGAGCGCGTACGCCTCGAAGTCGGCGGCGGCGAAGCGGGTCAGGTCCCGGTTGTCGGCGAGCAGCAGACGCTCTCTGCCCTCGGCGGCGCGGCGCACGGGCCCGAGCGCGGGATCCCGCGCCACGTCGTCGGGCAGCGCCCCCACGACCCGCATCCGGACGCCCTTCCCGTGCCAGTCGAAGCGCAGCACCTCCCCGACCCGCGCCGCATCGGCCAGCACGGGAATCTCCCCCGCGGCGACGGGGGATCCGGCCCGCGCACGCGACTCGACCGGCAGGCGGACATCAGCCCGTCCGGCGCTTGAGGACGAACTCGGCGAAGCCGGTGATGACACCGACCCCGCTCCCGACGCACCGCCCCCGCCGATCCCCGCGTCCCTCAACGCCCGCCCCGCCGCCGAACTCCCCCGCGCGGCGCGCAACTCGGCACCGTCCACGCCGATCAGGGAGGCGATCCCGTAGCGGCCACCGTCCAGACTGCTCACCGGGTCGACCCGCAACTGCCGTACCGTCACCGTGTCCCGTACGCCACGCGCGCGTGCCAGGCGGTGGGCCGTCGCCGGGTCGCGTCCGGCGCCGAGGTAGGACGCGTCGGCGCCGACTTCCCACGCCACCGCGTCCCGTCTGCCCTCCGCCAGCGTCCCCGACACGAGGCCGCCGAAGACCGCACCGGCGAGCGTCACCACGAGGACGAGCAGCGCGAGGCCCTGCGCGGGCGCCTCCTTGGCGGCGCGGGACAGGGCGATGAGGGGGACGGCGCCGCGCCACCTGGCCGACCACCGTGCCACGAGGCGTACGGGCAGCGGGTAGCAGCGCACCAGCACGGCGACGGTGGCGAGCCCGAGCAGCGCGGGCACCGCGGCGAGCAGCGGATCGGGCCCCGCGACCCCTTCCGTGCCGCGCGCCCGCAGCGCGAACACGCCGCCCGCCGCCAGCACGAGCACCATGACCTCGACGACGATCCTGCGCCCAGGCCCCACCGGCCCCCGGTCCCTGAGCACCGCCTTGTCCCGCAGCGCGCCCCACGTCAGGAGGGGTGCGGGCAGCCAGCACAGCACCGCGACGGCGAGCCCGTCGCCGTACGCGGGCGCGTCCCCCGGCGCCGCCCCCGCGACCAGGCAGCCGCCCACGAACCCGAGCGGCACGACGGGCGAGATCCGCACCGCGCACTCCAGGGCGAGCCCCGCAGCCGACGCGCCCCGCGCCCGCCGCAGCCGGTCACCGTCCGCCCTGCGGCGTACGGAGAGGAGCGCGGTGACGACCACGGCGGCCGCCCCGACCACGATCAGCGAGGCCGTCGCGAACGAGATCACGACGGCGCCCTCGCGCCACTGCCGCCCGAACTCCTCGAAGGCGGCGGGCAGTTCGGTGTCGGTGTCCAGATCGGTCGCCGGATGCGTGCCGATCGTGCAGTACTTGTCGCCGTACCCTCCCGCGGCACAGGACGCCTGTCGCACGTCGGGCCCGTACTGGACCATCAGCCGCTGGAAGTCACGCTCCCCGCGCTCCCCCACGAAGCGCCCCGCCGCCCGCCCGCCGATGACGAGCCGCATGTTCCACGCCACCGTGAGTTCGGCGTCCGCCTGGCTCTGGAGCACCTCGACGCCGCGCGCCGCGACGAGCGCGGCGAAGTCGCCATCGCCGGGGCGCACCAGCGCGGGCACCTCGCTCCACAGCCGCGCCCCGCCCCCGGACCTGAAGACGCCGACGACGATGCCCACGGCGTCGACGTTCCGCAACGCGCCCGGCCCCAGCGGGACCCGCTGCCCGACCCTCAGCCCCAGCGCGTCGCGCGTACGCGCCGACACCGCCAGCTCCACGACCGCGCCGCCACGCGCACGTGGCGCCCGCCCCTCGACGTACGCCTCCCGCTTCGGCGCGTCGGACGCGTACACCGCGGACATCCGGTTCCAGCGACCCAACGACACTCCCGTGCCCGGCAGTTGGATCCGGGTCGAGTCGTGCACGATACGACCGCCGAGGCCGCTCGGCGACGCGTTCTCGATGACGTTCGCGTACGCGGCGAGATCGGCCGCGAAGTCGCTCTCCTCCCCGGCCCGCACCTCCTCCGGGTCGAACCGCGCGCTGTGCACCACCCCGGGCACGCCCCGCTGCGCCTGTTCGAGCCGCGAGGCCAGCGCGTCGCCCGCGAGCCGGTCCCACACCCCTGGCCCGCCGACGACCACGGCCACGAGCACGACGACCAGCGCGACGAGACAGCCAAGCAGCGGCCCCTCACGCCGCCAGGCACCCTTCCGCCACCAGGCACCCTTCCGCCACCCCGCCCCGCGGAGCGCCCCACGCCGGACGACGCCCCTCACACGTCCTCCCCGGCCCGCAGGACCCGCGCCAGGTCCACCCGCCCCAGGAGCCGCGCCGCCACGCTCACCACCGCGCAGATCACCAGCGCGGTGGCGCCCGCCGTCAGCGTCACCCGCACCCACGGCACCGAGGTGACGAGCCCGGGGAAGACAGGCGCGCCCGAGGCGTCCACCGTGACCACCGGCATGATCAGCGCGGCGAGCCCGGCCCCGAGCAGCGTGCCGAGCACCGCTGCCGCACCGGCGAGCCCCAGCTGTTCCGTCCACAGATACGCGGCGAGCTGCCCCTTCCGTACGCCGAGGGCCCGCAGCAGCGCGAACTCGCGTCCCCTGGACCGGGCCGAGAGCACCGTGTGCAGGGTGAACGCGATCACCGCGAAGGCGGGCGCGAGCAGCAGGCAGAGCGTGAGCGCCCCGCGCGCCCCGCGCCGCAGCGGATCGGCCGCCAACTCCGCCCGCGCGTGGGCGACATCGAGGGCCCTGCCGAGCTCGGGCCGCTCGCGCACCGCCGCCACCGCGGGACCGGTCCCCGTCCCCTTCACCCCCACCCACCAAGCGCTCTCCGCCGCCGTCAGCGACCCGCTCAGCGCCCACTGGGCCGCCATGGCACGGGAGTCGGCGAGCAACCGCGGCCGGTCCCTCGGCTCCCCCGGCACGGCCGCGATCCGCCCGACGATCCTGATACGGGCGCTGCCGCCCGTGCCGCGCCGCACGGTGACCGTGTCCCCGACGCGCACCGCACCGGAGTCGAGCAGCGCGTCGTCGGCGAGCGCGGGCGCGGGGGCGGCCTTGACGGGACGCGCCCCCGTCCCGTCCGTGCCGAGCCGCACCGCCCAGGTCGGGTACCGCAGTTCCCCGTCGGGGCCGCGCAGCACGGCGTCGAGCAGCTTTCCGGGCCCCGGCGCGTCCCGGCACAGCACGGGCCCCGGCGCCTCCCCCGAGCCCCGCCGCTCCCGCTCGGCCCCCGGGCATCCTGCGACGTACCGGTCGGGCGCGTCCTGCCGCAGATCGCGCCACCGGGCCTGCCGCGCGAGCCTCGGCACCTGGTCGACGGTGAGCCGGTAGGTCCGCCGCTCCCGCTCGCCCACCATGCTCAGTTCCACCTGCACGATGCGTACGTCACCGCGCACCGGCACCGTCAGCGGCACGGTCCGCGCGCCGCCCTCCGCGATCGGCACGGAGGACGAACGGGTCAGCCCGTCCCCGTCCTCGAAGAAGACGGTGAGCCGCACCGGCAGGGGCTTCCCGCCCCCACTGGCGGACAACCGCACCCGCAGCGGCAGTTCGCGCCCGGCCCCTCCACGGAAACCCGTCACCGCGATCCCGTGCTCGGGCACCCCCACGCCGAGCGGTGCCACGAGGTCGCGGACCGGCCGGTCCGCGAGGTCGCGCCGCAGTGAAGGAACCGGCCCGCGCGCGGTGTTGACGGCCGTGACGCTCACGGCCTCCTGGCCGATGTACGCGTCCGATGTGACCACGGGCGTCACGGCCTCGGCCCCCGGCAGCCCTTCGTAGGCGGCACGCCGCTCCCCCGGCGGCGTCCCGTCCCCCGGCTCGATCCGCACGTCCGCGCCCACCTGGAAGGCCGCCTGGTCCCGGTCGCCCCGGTCCAGAATGGCCAAGGCCGTGCTGCTGAGCGCGGCGACGGCGAGGGCCAGCGTCACGACCAGGGCGGGCCCGGCGTGCCGCGCCGCCCTCCGGCCCAACTGCCAGCCGCCGAGCGGCAGGACGAACCCCTTGCCGCGCCGCGCGAGCGGGTCCACCAGCCGGGCGGCGAGCGGCAGCAGGCGCAGCGCGAGCAGCGCGGCGGCCACCGTCATCACCACGGGTGCCAGGACGAGGACGGGATCGACGCCGTCGCCGCCGGTCACCGGCGACCGGTACTGCCGCAGTTGCAGCCAGCCGAGGACGGCGACCGCGCCGAGCGCCAGATCCGCGCCGAACCGCTGCGCCCCCGCGAACCGCCCGACCCGCAGCCGCAGTTTCGCCACCGCCCGCCGCTCCCGCACGGCCAGCACCGTGGGCAGCAGCACGGCCACGCCGTGCACCACGACGGCGATCAGCGCGGCCGTCCACCCCACACCGGTCACCGCTGACGCGGGCACGTCCCCCCGCAGCAGCCCCGCCCCCTGTAGCCCGCTGAGCAGCGGCCCGGCGAGAAACGGCGCGGCACACCCGGCGGGCACCGCGACACAGGCCCACTGCGCGGCGGTCGCGAGCCCGAGCCTGCGCGTGCCGGCCCCTCGCGCGGCCAGCAGGGCGAGCTCGGCCCTCCGGTGCTCGGCGAGCTGCCGCGCGGTCAGCACCAGCGCGGCACAGGCAAGCGCACCGAGCAGCGCGCCGGGCACGTACAACCCCGCCCGCGCCACGGCGATGGGCGCCCCGAGCCGCCCGAGCGCCCGCCGCAGCCCCCCGGACACGGTCACTTCAGACGAGCCACCGGCCGCGGATCGCTCCCGACAGCAGTCACCCCCACCGAAGGACGGCCACCGGACCGAGGTGACGGGCCCACCGGCCCCCGCCCCGGGATCGCGTGTACGCACATGCCCTCGCGACCCCGCCCCGCGAACGCCCTCGGCGCCCACGGAAACCCCCGCCGCACCCCGCCCGAACCGCGCCACGCGCTCCCGCAACGCCCCGATGTCCCCGAGCCGCACCCCCCGCGTGTCCGGCACCCCGAGCCACAGCGCCACCGAGTCCGCCCCGAGCCCCGCCTCCCGCCCGAAGGCGTCCCGCGACACGAGCACGACCGTGTCAGGCAGCCCCGACGTACTGCTCAGCGACGCCCACACGGCGGGCGCGCGCCCCCGCGTCGCGTACAGCCCGACCACGTCGAACCGCACGAGCCGATCACCGGCCCCCCGTACGGAGAACCGGCCCCCGAGCCGCACACCGAGCTCCGCGGCGAGCGCCTCGGGCAGCACGACCTCACCCCGTCGGGCCCCCGCGCCCGCCCGAGGCCACCGGCCCGCCGACAGCACGGCATGCCGCCCGACGCCCTCTACGGAGACCACGGAAACGGTCATGTCCTCGCGCGGACGCCCGTCCTGCCCGGTGACGAAGAGCTCGCTGTTGCGCGCCGCGGGCGCCCGCAGCGCCGCCCAGGTGTGATGGGGCACGCGGCCGTACGTGCGATCGAGAACGGCGCGTACGGACCGGTCCACGCCGCCACGGAGGCCCGCCTCACGGGGCACCGCGACCTCGACGACCGCGTCCCTGTCCGCGGCGAGGCGCCGCTGGATCCCGCCTTCGACGGCCCGCTCGGAGAGCGTCGCGAGGGCCGCGAGCACGGTCGCGGCGAGCAGCACGGCGAGCCCCGCCGCCCCGAGGACGAGGCCGTGGTGCCGCACCTCCCGCACCGCGGCGGGCATCCGTCGTCCCCTCACCGCACCGGTCTCCCCCCGAACGACCGGGCACAGTATGGGCGCACGCGAAGATCACCCGCAATGCCCGCGACGAGCCGACCGCTCCCGCACGGGAGAACGCCGATGGGCCGCGTCCCCCGTGGGGGACGCGGCCCATCGGCCCTGCTGGATTCCGCTTCGGCGGGTCAGCGCACCTCGGTGATCTCGGGGCCGCGCTGGAGCTGCCCCATGCCGCCGGAGAAGCGCGAGCCCTCCTGCTGCTCCTGCTGGACGCCGCCCTCGGCGACCATCTGCGCGTCGTCGGGAAGCTTCAGGACGATCGGGTCGCGCGGCGCCATCGGGCCCTCGCCGCGCACGACGACGGTGTCCCGGAAGATCTGCTCGAGCAGCCCGGCGGCCCCGGGCTGCACCGCGCCCTGGCCGGAGATCACACCGCGCAGGAACCAGCGGGGACCGTCGACGCCGATGAAGCGCACGACCTGCACGCCGCCGGTGCCGTCCGGCAGCTGCACCGGCACCTGGGCCCGCAGCTCCCAGCCGAGGGCGCCCTCGACCTCGTCGATGACACCGCCCTGCTGGGTGATGCCGGAGGCGATCTCCTCGCGGACCTCGCCCCAGATGCCCTCCTTCTTGGGGGCGGCGAAGCCCTGCAGCTGGATGGCGCTGTCCTGGAGCACGACCGTGGCCGCGACGATCGCGTCGCCCGCGACCTCGACGCGCAGCTCCATGCCCTCGACACCGGGCACGAAGAGCCCACCGAGGTCCACCCGGCCCTCGCCGGGCTCACGGACCTCGGAGATGTCCCAGGGTCCGTCGGGACGGGGCTCCGGTTCGAGCCTCACGCGCGACCGCGCGACGCCGGCGTCAGCGGAGTCATCGCCGTCCACGCCGTCGACGACCTGCTCGTCCGCGCCCGCCGCGTCCTCGGCGGCACTGTCCTTCTTGCGACGTCCGAACACGTCACTGTCCTTCCCGGTCGGATACGACCGATGCGTATCGATTCCCACCCGTTTGTCGGTCCGGACCGCTGTCCGGACCCGCGCTCTCCACCAAGCCCGCGCCCACGGCGGCATGGCCGCCGGTGGACCCGAAGCCCCCCTCGGCCCGCGCCGATGCGGGAAGCTCCGCGACCTCCTGGAAGCGCACCTTCTCGACCTGCTGGACGACCAGTTGGGCAATCCGGTCGAAGCGCTCGAACCGCACGGCCTCGCGCGGGTCGAGATTCACCACGATCACCTTGATCTCCCCACGGTACCCGGCATCCACCGTCCCCGGGGCATTCACCAGAGCGACACCGCAGCGTGCGGCGAGCCCCGAACGGGGGTGCACGAAGGCCGCGTACCCCTCAGGAAGCGCGATGGACACCCCGGTGGGCAGCACGACCCGTTCGCCGGGGGCCAGTTCACAGGATTCGGTGGTCCGCAGGTCGGCCCCGGCATCACCGGGCTTCGCGTACTCCGGCAGCGGCACTTCGGGGTCGACGCGCCTGATCAGTACGTCCAACGGGGCACGGGTCGTCACGGGTTCACCTCGAAGGCGCGGGCGCGCCGGGTCTGGTCCGGGTCGTTCATGGCGGCCTTGATCTCCTCGGGCCTGCCGTTGTCGATGAAGTGGTCGACCTTCACCTCGATGAAGAGGGCGTCGGCACGGACCGCGACGGGCCCGTCGGGGCCGCCGATCCGGCCGGTGGCGGCCGAGTAGATCTTCCGCCCGGCGACCGCCTTGACCTCGGCCTCCAGGAACAGCACGGTGCCCAGCGGCACGGGCCGTACGAAGTCGGTCTCCAGTCGTCCGGTCACGGCGATCACGCGCAGCAGCCAGTTCAGCGAGCCGAGCGTCTCGTCGAGCGCGGTCGCGAGTACGCCGCCGTGGGCGAGCCCGGGAGCACCCTGGTGCGCCTCGCGCACGGTGAACTCCGCGGTGATGCAGACGCCTTCACCGGCCCGCGCCGCGAGATGCAGTCCGTGGGCCTGCCCCGCACCACAGCCGAAACAGTGTTCGTAGTGGGCACCGATGAGCTCACCGGGAGCGGGTGCGTCGGGGTGCCGGACGGGCGCTATCGCGTCGGCCGGGGGCTTCAGGGCTGAAGATGTACCACTCACAGGCGCAGACCTTACCTCCGCGTCAGCGCTCACAGCTCACCGTGCCAAGCTTGGCTCCATGCAGCCTTACGAAGAACGCCTGACCGCGCCCCGCACGTGGTGGCTCGTCTCGGTCCTGGTGGGCGTCGCCATGGCCCTGATCGTGCTGCCGTTCGGCACGCTGCCGATGCTCGGCGGCCTGGTCGGCGGCACGGTCGTGGCCGCGGTCGTCACCAGCTCCTACGGCTCCCCGCGGATCCGCGTGGTGGCGGGCTCGCTGGTCATGGGAGAGGCGAAGATCCCGGTCTCGGCCCTGGGCGAGGCCGAGGTCCTGAACGCCGAGGAGGCGCGCGCCTGGCGCACGCACAAGGCCGACACGCGCGCCTTCATGCTGCTGCGCGCCTACATCCCCACGGCCCTGCGCATCGAGATCACCGATCCCGATGACCCGACTCCGTACGTGTACGTCTCGACGAGGCACCCCGAGGCCCTGTCGGCGGCCCTGGACGCGGTACGCCAGAGCGCCCCGTAAGGGGCGCGGGGAACTGCGCAAGGGCCGCGAAGCGGCCCGTCAGGGACGCGAGGAACTGCGCGCCGAGCCACAACGAACCCGCGGCCCGAAACCCCCTCAGCGCCCCAGCTCCTTGGGAATCTCCCCCACCCGCAGAGGATCATCCGGCCGCTCCAACGGCGGCAGCTCGGGAAGCGCATCCCACGGCACCTGGACCTTGCGCAGATCCTCCCGGATCCGCACCGCCAGGCGCTTCGTGTCCCGACGGTTCATGACCGCCCCGACCGCCGCGCCGACCATGAACGGCATGAGGTTCGGCAGGTTGCGGACGGTCCGCTTCATGATCTGCTGACGCAGCTCCCGCTTCATCTGGCCGCCGAGCGCCGCGTTGATGGTCGCGGGCTTCGCGACGTCGATGCCGCGCTCCTCCGACCAGGAGTTCAGGTACGCCGTGCTGCGCTGCTTGAGGTTGCCTTCGGGCCGTCGCCCGTACACCTCGTGCAGTTCGGCGATCAGCTTCAGTTCGATGGCGGCGACGCCGGTGATCTCGGCCGCGAGCTCGGCGGGCATCGCGGGCGGTACGGGCATCATCGCGGCGGCGCCCACGCCCGCGCCCACCGTGGAGGTGGCGTTGGCCGCACCGGCGATGAGCTTGTCCGCGAGCTGCTCGGGGCCGAGGCCCGGGAACTGCTTGCGGAGGGTCTGGAGATCGCGGACCGGGATCCGCGGGGCGTTCTCGATGAGCCGGTCGGCGAGATAGCCGATGCCGGCCTTGGCGCCGCGCCCGCCCTTGCGCACGCCTTCCTTCACCCCGTCCGTGACGGCGGCAACGCGGCCACCCAGGAAACCGTCCTTGCCTACGGTCCTGAGCGCCTTGTCGGCCGCCGTCTCGTCCGGCGCCGTCTCTAGGGCGCCCGCCGGTTCGAGCGAGGCTGCTCCGCTGGGGGAAGAGCCCCGCTCGTCGTCACGTGCGCCGTCGCCCTGGGCGCCGGCTTGGTCCGCTCCGCGCTTGCGGGAGCGGCGCTTCCTGAACGGGGTCGAGCCAGTCACGGCCGACCCCGTCTCAGTCGCAGTCGCGGCAGATCGGCTGGCCGTTCTTCTCGCGGGCCAGCTGGCTGCGGTGGTGGACCAGGAAGCAGCTCATGCAGGTGAACTCGTCCTGCTGCTTCGGGAGCACGCGCACGGCGAGCTCCTCGTTGGAAAGGTCCGCGCCGGGCAACTCGAGGCCTTCGGCGGCCTCGAACTCGTCGACGTCGACCGCCGAGGTCGACTTGTCGTTCCGTCGAGCCTTCAGCTCCTCGATGCTGTCCTCGTTGACGTCATCGTCGGTCTTGCGTGGGGTGTCGTAGTCCGTTGCCATGTCGCTCTCCCCCTCTGGGTGTCTGCGGGTGTCTCAGCGCACGTAACGCGTGAGAGGCCGGACTTGTGCCCGACCTGAGGCGGAGATTTTGCCTCACATCAAGGTCTGTTACTCAATCGACACCCAACCGCACCCCTGAAGAGGTGATCGGTTTGGATGGCGATCGGGACCGTACACGGTCCGAATGTCGCACTTCACGGGCGCCACCCCGTGTACTTCCCGTGATCAAGACCCCCGAAAACCCGGATTTTCCCGGCTTTCCGACGACTTTGGCGATCACAGAGAGTAGATGGCCGAAAATTCGCCTCTGTGATCGATCACACATGAAATCTCCGGGATCGGGTCCTGAAAATTCCGCGCAAAGCGAACATCGAGGCGCGTCCCCGGCAGCATCTCAGAGGGGCAGGGTGACACGCATCACGAGTCCGCCCCCCTCTCGCGGCTCCGCGATGATACGGCCTCCGTGGGCCCGCGCCACCGAGCGGGCGATCGACAGACCGAGACCGACGCCCTTGTCGCTGCCGGTCCGCTCGGTCCGCAGCCGCCTGAAGGGCTCGAAGAGGGTGTCGATCTCGTACGCGGGCACCACAGGACCCGTGTTCGACACCACGAGGACCGCCTGGCCGTGCTGGGCCTCCGTGGTCACCTCGACCCAGCCGTCCTCCGGCACGTTGTACCGAGCGGCGTTCTGGACGAGGTTCAGGGCGATCCGCTCCAGGAGGACGCCGTTGCCCTGGACGACCGCGAGCGCGCGCTCCCCGCGGATCTCCACGCCCTTCGCGTCCGCCTCGGCCCGCACCTGGTCGACGGCGCGGTTGGCGACCTCGGCGAGGTCGACCGGCTTGCGCTCCACGATCTGGTTGTCGCTGCGGGCGAGCAGCAGCAGGCCCTCCACGAGCTGCTCGCTGCGCTCGTTGGTCGCGAGGAGCGTCTTGCCGAGCTGCTGGAGCTCGGGGGGCGCCGCCGGATCGGAGAGGTGCACTTCCAGGAGCGTGCGGTTGATCGCGAGCGGCGTGCGCAGCTCGTGCGACGCGTTGCCGACGAACCGCTGCTGGGCGGTGAAGGCCCGCTCCAGACGGTCGAGCATCTCGTCGAAGGTGTCCGAAAGCTCCTTCAACTCGTCGTCGGGGCCGTCGAGTTCGATGCGCCGGGAGAGGTCGGTGCCCGCCACGCGGCGCGCGGTGCGCGTGATGCGGCCGAGCGGGGACAGGACGCGGCCCGCCATCGCGTACCCGAACGCGAAGGCGATCACGGCGAGCCCGAGGAGGGCGAGCAGTGAGCGGCTGAGGAGGTTGTCCAGGGCGTGCTGGCGCATCTCGTTGACGCAGTCGTTCAGCGACGAGTTGAGCTGGTCCGCCGGGATCTGGGCCCCCGCGGGCAGGTTGTGGCAGGTCTGGCTGCTCACCTTGGAGCCGCCCTCGATCCTGAACGGCAGATCACTGCCCACGTTCAGCGCCTGCGCGGCGAGCAGATAGATGATCGAGAGCAGCAGGATGCCCGCGATCAGGAACATGCCTCCGTAGAGCAGGGTGAGGCGTATGCGGATCGTGGGGCGCAGCCACGGGAAGGGCGGGTCGGCCTTCCTCGGGTCCCACGTCGGCTTGGGGGGCGCTGCCGGTGGCGCCGGGGTCGCGGCCACCGCGGATCAGATCCGGTAGCCGGAGCCCGGCACCGTCACGATGACGGCGGGCTCACCGAGCTTGCGGCGCAGGGTCATGACGGTGACCCGGACGACGTTCGTGAACGGGTCCGTGTTCTCGTCCCATGCCTTCTCCAGGAGCTGCTCCGCGGAGACGACGGCGCCCTCGCTGCGCAGCAGCACTTCGAGGACCGCGAACTCCTTGGGGGCGAGCTGGATCTCCTTGCCGTCCCGGAAGACCTCGCGGCGGTTGGGGTCGAGCTTGATCCCGGCGCGCTCCAGGACGGGCGGCAGCGGCACGCTGGTGCGCCGCCCGAGGGCACGCACGCGTGCCGTGAGCTCGCTGAACGCGAAGGGCTTGGGGAGGTAGTCGTCGGCGCCGATCTCCAGGCCCTCGACACGATCGCTGACGTCGCCCGACGCGGTGAGCATCAGGACGCGGGTCGGCATGCCGAGTTCGACGATCTTGCGGCAGACGTCGTCGCCGTGCACGAGCGGGAGGTCCCGGTCGAGCACCACGACGTCGTAGTCGTTGACCCCGATGCGCTCGAGGGCGGCCGCTCCGTCGTACACGACGTCGACGGCCATGGCCTCCCGGCGCAGTCCGGTGGCCACCGCATCGGCGAGCAGCTGCTCGTCCTCGACGACGAGTACACGCACGGCGCTGTCCTTCCTCTGTGCCCTGCGGGCAGGGCAGGTCTCTGTTTACGGGGGGTGAGGTCTCCATCCTGCCCCTTTCGGCCATAAACCGGCTGTAAGGCGTCTCCGGGCCCCGGGAATGCGGGATTTTCTCCCGCTGTTGAGGTTTCTGCGGAACGGAGCAAGGGGAGGACGGCCTTACACCCGCGATCACGCTTTGTATGTGGCACGCCACGAACTGCTTTCCGCAGGGCAGCGAGAGACGTGATCGCCCCTTCTTTGAGGCACACCCCCGTGCCATCGACCCACGACCCAGCCGAGGGGGCGCAACCATGGACGCATTCACCGCAGGTCTCCTGCAGCGCATAAAGGCCACGGAGTCCGACCTCACGAAGGCCCGTGAGACGGGAGACGACTTCCTTGCCGAGGTCGAGCAGGCGGAGCTGGAAGATCTCCACCGCCTGGCCGCCGAGCACGGAGTCGAGGTAGGCGCTCTGCAGGCCTGACCGACGCCTCAGCACCAGGCTTCAGCACCACGCGGAAGGCCCCGGCATCCGGGAAGAGATGCCGGGGCCTTTTGCGTGTCCGGTCAGTCGTGCCAGGCGCCGAGCTCCTCCAGGAGGCCCTGGAGCGTCTCGAAGAGGCCGGGCGGTGCCGCGACGGCCAGCTCCCCGGAGAGGGCCTCACCGGGGCGGCCACCCGTCAGCGCGCCCGCCTCACGGGCGACGAGGTCACCGGCCGCGAAGTCCCACGGGTTGAGTCCGCGCTCGTAGTACGCGTTGAGCCTGCCGACCGCGACGTCGCACAGGTCGATCGCGGCGGAGCCGCCGCGCCTGATGTCCCGCACCTGGGGGATCAGGTGCCGGGCCACCTCGGCCTGGCGCACCCGCCGCTCGGTGAGGTAGCCGAAGCCGGTCCCGACGAGGGCCTCGCCGAACGGCGGCGCGGGACGCACGCGCGCGGGCCTGTCGTTGACGAAGGCGCCCTCCCCGAGGACCGCGCGGTAGGTCTCGCCGCGCATCGGGGCGTGCACGACGCCGACGAGGGTCTCGCCGTCCTTGCGGGCGGCGATGGACACCGACCAGTCGGGACGCCCGTACAGGTAGTTGACCGTGCCGTCGATCGGGTCGATCACCCACTGGACCCCGCTGCTGCCCTCGGAGCTCGCGCCCTCCTCACCGAGCACGCCGTCGGCCGGCCTGCGCTCGGCGAGGAAGCCGGTGATGAGCTTCTCGGAGGCGATGTCCATCTCGGTGACGACGTCGACGGCGCTGGACTTGGTGGCGGCCACCCCCAGGTCGTCGGGGCGTCCGTCGCGCAGGAAGGTCCCCGCGCGCAGCGCGGCCTCCAGGGCGACGTCGAGGAGTTCCGCCTTGAGGGTCTCGGGAGCCTTGGAGACCTTGGGGTCCTTGGGGTCCTTGGGGTCGGTCACGTCAACGTCCTTACGCGTACGGGCTGTCGGCGCCCGCGGCCGCGGGCTTCGGTGCACGGGCCGGGCAGCAGCCCACCGGGCACAGGTCGTGGCTCGCCCCGAGCGCCCCGAGGGCGCACGGCGTGACGGTTCTGCCGTTCTCCACCGCGGCCCGTTCGAGAACCAGGTCCCTGATCGCCGCGGCGAACCGGGGGTCGGCCCCGACCGTCGCCGAGCGGCGCACCGGGAGCCCCAGCTCCGCCGCCTTGGCCTCGGCCTCGGTGTCGAGGTCGTACAGGACCTCCATGTGGTCCGAGACGAAGCCGATCGGGACCATCACGACCGCGGGCGCCCCTGCGGCGTGCCGCTCCTCCAGGTGGTCGCAGATGTCCGGCTCCAGCCACGGGATGTGCGGGGCGCCGCTGCGCGACTGGTAGACGAGCTGCCAGGGGTGCTCGACACCGGTCTCCTCGCGCACCGCGTCGGCGATCAGCCGGGCCACGTCCAGGTGCTCCTCGACGTAGGCGCCGCCGTCGCCGTGGTCCTCGACGCGGCCCGACGTGTCCGCCGCCGAGTTCGGGATCGAGTGCGTCGTGAAGGCCAGGTGCGCGCCCTCGCGTACGTCGTCGGGGAGGTCGGCGAGGGACGCCAGGACGCCGTCGATCATGGGGCGTACGAAACCGGGGTGGTTGAAGTAGTGCCGCAGCTTGTCGACCCGGGGCAGTTCGAGGCCCTCGGCCCGCAGCGTGGCGAGCGAGTCCGCGAGGTTCTCGCGGTACTGCCTGCATCCCGAGTACGAGGCGTACGCGCTGGTGGCGAGGACGAGGATGCGGCGGTGCCCGTCAGTGACCATCTCGCGCAGGGTGTCGGTCAGGTACGGCGCCCAGTTGCGGTTGCCCCAGTAGACCGGCAGGTCGAGGCCGTGGTCCGCGAAGTCCTTGCGCAGGACGTCGAGCAGGGCGCGGTTCTGGTCGTTGATCGGGCTGACCCCGCCGAACAGGAAGTAGTGCTGCCCCACCTCCTTGAGCCGCTCCTTGGGGATGCCGCGCCCGCGCGTCACGTTCTCCAGGAACGGGACGACGTCGTCGGGGCCCTCCGGGCCCCCGAACGAGAGCAGCAGCAGGGCGTCATAGGGAGTGGGATCCAGCGCATCGGACATGTATCCGATCCTGCCACCCGCCACTGACAGCGAAAAATCACGGTGCGCTCCGGCCTGTCGGAGCCGTAAGCTGTATGGGCCATCTTTACGCCTTACCGGAGCCCCTCCCCTGGAGCCGCCCCGGCGCCTCAGCGGAGTCCCACGTGCCAAGCCCCTACCGCGCCATCTTCGCCGCCCCCGGCACCAAGGGTTTCTCGGCGGCCGGCCTGCTCGGCCGGATGCCACTGTCGATGATGGGCATCGGCATCGTGACGATGGTGTCCCAACTGACCGGGCGGTACGGCCTCGCGGGCGCGCTGTCCGCCACCGTCGCGCTGTCCGCGGCCGCCATAGGGCCGCAGATCTCCCGCCTGGTGGACCGGCACGGCCAGCGTCGGATCCTCCGGCCCGCGACGCTGGTCTCCCTGGTCGCGGTCGCCGGGCTGCTGCTCTGCGCGAAGTTCGAGGCACCCGACTGGACGCTGTTCCTCTTCGCCGCCCTGGTCGGCTGTGTGCCGAGCGTGGGCTCGATGATCCGGGCCCGCTGGGCCGTGCTCTACCGCGACACCCCGCAGCTGCACACCGCGTACTCCTTCGAGTCCGTGATCGACGAGGTCTGCTTCATCTTCGGTCCGATCATCTCGATCGGCCTGTCCACCGTCTGGTTCCCCGAGGCGGGACCGCTGCTCGCCGGGGTGTTCCTCGCCGTGGGCGTCTTCTGGCTGACGTCCCAGCGGGCCACCGAGCCGGTGCCGCACTCGCGCGAACACCACACCGGCGGCTCGGCGTTGCGCTCCGGCGGACTGCGGGTGCTCGTCGCCACGTTCGTCGCGACCGGCGCGATCTTCGGGTCGATCGACGTGGTGACGGTGGCGTACGCGGAGGACCAGGGCCACAAGTCGGCGGCGAGTCTCGTGCTCGCGGTCTATGCCCTCGGTTCATGCCTTGCCGGAGCGGCCTTCGGCCTGGTCCACTTCAAGGGAGCCCCGGCACCCAGGTGGCTGCTGGGTGTCTGTGCGATGGCCGTGAGTATGATCCCGCTTCAACTGGTCGGGAACCTTCCGTTGCTGGCCGTGGCGCTCTTTGTCGCGGGCCTCTCCATCGCGCCGACGATGATCACGACGATGGCCCTCGTCGAACAGCACGTACCACGCGCGAAACTGACCGAGGGCATGACCTGGGTGAGCACCGGCCTCGCGGTCGGCGTCGCGCTCGGCTCCTCCGCGGCCGGCTGGGTCATCGACGCCGCGGGCCCGGACGCCGGGTACGGGGTTCCGGGGATATCCGGAGCCGTCGCGGTCGCGGTCGGATTCCTGGGGTATCGCCGGCTGAAGCAGCCGGTTCCGCGACGGGGAGGGACCCATGAGCACGGGAACGGGCAGGGGCACGAGCAGCGGGAAGAGCACAGCGGCGTGGCGTAACTGGGCGGGCAACGTCACCGCGCGGCCGGTCAGGGAGACCACGCCCGCATCGGTGGAGGAGCTCTCCTTGGCCCTGCGCAGGGCCAAGGAGGACGGCCTCAAGGCGAAGCCCGTCGGTTCGGGACACTCCTTCACGGCGACCGCCGCGACCGACGGCCTCTTGATACGCCCCGATCTGCTCACCGGCATCCGGAAGATCGACCGCGAAGCGGGCACGGTCACCGTGGAGGCCGGCACTCCGCTCAAGCGCCTGAACGCGGCGCTCGCCCGCGAGGGCCTATCGCTCACCAACATGGGCGACATCATGGAGCAGACCGTCTCCGGAGCCGTCAGCACCGGGACGCACGGCACGGGCCGCGAGTCGGCCTCGATCGCCGCCCAGATCAGGGCACTCGAGCTGGTCACCGCGGACGGCTCGGTGCTGACCTGTTCCGCGGCCGAGAACCCCGACGTCTTCGCGGCCGCCCGCATCGGGCTCGGCGCGCTCGGCGTCATCACCGCGATCACCTTCGCCGTGGAGCCCGTCTTCTACCTGACGGCCCGCGAGGAGCCGATGACCTTCGACAAGGTCACCGACGAGTTCGACGCGCTCTTCACCGAGAACGAGCACTTCGAGTTCTACTGGTTCCCGCACACCGGCAACTGCAACACCAAGCGCAACAACCGGAGCCCGGGCCCCGCGGCCCCGCCCGGCAGGGTGAGCGCCTTCGTCGAGGACGAGCTGCTCTCCAACGGCCTCTTCCAGGTGGTCAACTCGCTCGGCCGCGCCGTGCCCGCGGCCATCCCCGGCATCGCGAAGATCTCCAGCAAGGCGCTCTCCGCCCGCACCTACACGGACATCCCCTACAAGGTCTTCACCAGCCCTCGCCGGGTGCGCTTCATGGAGATGGAGTACGCCGTCCCGCGCGAGGCCCTCGTGGAGACCCTGCGCGAGCTCAAGGCGATGGTGGAGCGCTCGCGGCTGCGGATCAGCTTCCCCGTGGAGGTCCGCACGGCGCCCGCGGACGACATCGCGCTCTCCACGGCATCGGGCCGGGAGAGCGCGTACATCGCCGTCCACATGTACAAGGGCACGCCCTACCAGGCGTACTTCACCGCTGCCGAGCGGATCTTCACCGCGCACGAGGGGCGGCCGCACTGGGGCAAGGTGCACACGCGCGACGCGGAGTACTTCTCCAAGGCGTACCCCCGCTTCGGCGAGTTCACGGCCCTGCGCGACCGCCTCGACCCGGACCGCCTGTTCGGCAACGACTACCTGCGGCGCGTGCTGGGCGAGTGACCCCGCCTACGGCTTGGGGGTCTCTCCCTGCTGCGGGTCTCCGCCCGTGCCGGTCCCCGTGCCGCTCGACGGAGTGGGCGTCGGGGTCGGCGTGGGCGTCGGGTCCGTCTTCGAACCGTCGTCTCCGGAGCCGGTGTCCTTGTCCTTGTCGGGGTCCGTGCCGGTGCCCTTGTCCGGGTCCTCCTTGGAGCCCGATCCGGAGTCGGTGCCGTCGCCAGTTCCCTTGTTCTGGTCCTGGCCGCCGGTGCCGTTCGGGTCCTGGGTGGCGTTGCCGTCACCCTGCTGGTGGTCGGAGCCCGAGGTGCCGTCGTCCGACGGCTGCCCGGAAGGATCGGACGGCGGCGTGGACGGCTCGTCCTTCGGAGGCGTGTTGTTCCCCTTGAAGACGTTGCTGAACGTCGTCCCCGTGCCACTGCCGCTGAAGTTCTCGTCCGTGACCAGCTCGTACGTGGTGATCCCCGCCATGGTGACGCCGAAGACGACGGCCGCGGCGATCAACGGCCGCTTCCAGCTGCGGATCTGCGTACGGTGCGTGGTGCCCTCGGTGAACTCCTCCGAAGGCGTCGGTACGCCGGGGTCGGGCAGCGGAACCGGGACAGGACCCCCGACCCGCAGCACGCGCGTGGCGTCGTCGCGCGGCACCACCTGCGTGGCGTCCACGGACCCGAGGAGCTGGGTCCGCTCGGCGTCCTGGTCGTGGTCCGCGACGGGCAGCAGGGCCGTGGGGTCGGCCGCGCCCGTCACGGGCAGCACGGCCGTCGGGTCCGCCGCATCCGTGACCGGCAGCGCCGTGGTCTCATCGGCGGCGTCGGCGGCCTGGGGCCTCCCCCACGTCGTGGTCACGGGCCCGGTGGCGCCCACGGCCCCCGTATAGGCGGCCGCTCTGAACGTCCCCGGCACCTGCGCCGCGGCCTGCGCGGGAACCTGTCGCGCCTTCGGCTTGGCCTGCACCGTGACGTCACGTATCTGCTCGCCCGTGCGCTTGAAGAAATGCTGGAAGACGGTGCCGCCACAGGTCGCGATCGCGCTCACGACACCGGCGCCGAGGATCGTCCCGTAGACACCGAGGTTGGAGGCGAGCTTCGCCGCCACCACCGCGGCGATGGCACTTCCCGCCACCTGCGGCACGCTGAGATCGAGGCGCCGCTTGCCCTCCGACGCCTGCTCGTCGTTCGACTCCTTGCCGGAATCCGGCTTTTCTCGCATCTCCGACCCTTGCCTACCTTTCTCGACCGACTACACGAGAAGGGGACGTATGACCGAAGTGATTAGTTCCGTTTCCGGCTTTTCCGTGAAGTGCGCCACGCGTGCGTACGGCCCGCCGAACGGAGGGGCCCGCCAACTCCCTTCCCCCACGAGAAGTTCGGCGGCGCGGCGGTCCACCCGCGTGGCCCGAATGGAGTACTGTTGCGAGCCCTGGGTCCGGTCTCCCGCCAGGGTGCCCGGGACCTTGCCAGGACCGCCGGGTGGGGGGCTCGCTGCACAGGGTGACGAACGTCGTCACTTAGCGTTGCGAAAAGGTAACCGTGCCATAACGGCGGTCCAGGGCCCCTGCCCGACACGCCGGGCAACTCGGCAAGGTTGTGGCAGGCTGCACCCGGGCAGGCCACACTCGACTAGCGGAAGCAGCGACGCACGTGACGTCGGCAGGCACCACCCGGGAGGTCCCCATGCCCGAACTGCGTGTCGTGGCCGTCAGCAACGACGGCACACGGCTGGTGCTGAAGGCTGCGGACAGCACGGAGTACACGCTTCCGATCGACGAGCGGCTGCGTGCGGCAGTCCGCGGCGACCGGCCCCGACTCGGCCAGATCGAGATCGAGGTGGAGAGCCACCTCCGCCCGCGCGACATCCAGGCGCGGATACGTGCCGGTGCCAGCGCGGAGGAAGTCGCCTCCTTCGCCGGAATCCCCGTCGATCGCGTCCGCCGCTTCGAAGGACCCGTGCTCGCCGAGCGCGCCTTCATGGCGGAGCGTGCCAGGAAGACACCCGTGCGCCGTCCCGGCGAGAACACCGGACCCCAGCTCGGCGAGGCCGTCCAGGAGCGCCTGCTCCTTCGCGGCGCCGACAAGGACACCGTCCAGTGGGACTCCTGGCGCCGCGACGACGGGACCTGGGAGGTCCTGCTCGTCTACCGCGTCGCGACCGAGCCGCACTCCGCGAGCTGGACGTACGACCCGCCCCGGCGGCTCGTCCAGGCCGTGGACGACGAGGCGCGCTCGCTGATCGGCGAGACCGACGACATCGCCGCGCCCGAGCCCAGCTTCCCGTTCGTGCCGCGCATCGCCCGGCTGCCCAGGGACCGTCCTCTGGACCGCCCGCTGGAGCGGCCGCTCGACCGCGCCCTCGACCGGCAGCTGGACCGCCCGGGCGTTCCGGCCCCTCCGGCCGACCCGTCGGAGGAGAGCGCGGGCGCGGGTTCCGCGGTGGCCGAGCAGGAGCGTGACTCGCTGACCAGCCTCCTGGAGGCGGTGCCGAGCTTCCGGGGCGACATGGTCGTGCCGGAGCGTCCGTCGGCGGCGCCCGCCGCGGAGCTGCCTCCGCAGGAGGAACCCGAACAGGAGCCCGACGCGGAGGAGCCGCCCGCCGCGGCAGGCGCCGGTGCCGCGTACGCGGACGTGCTCATGCCCCGCTCGGTGGCCAGCCACCGGGACCGCCTGGTCGGCTCCACCGACCGCCAGGCGGAGGCCGACGGGGTGCGCCCCGGCCGTCGCGCGGCGGTGCCCAGCTGGGACGAGATCGTCTTCGGCACGCGCCGCAAGAAGCAGGAGTAGCGCGGCACGAAAAGCAGTGCCTACGGAGAGGGGGCCCACACCGTATCGGTGTGGGCCCCCTCTCCGTAGGAGTGCGGAACGCTACTGCGGGTCCGCTCCCGTCGCCACGGGGCGCTCGGGGTCGGCCGACCACTCCGACCACGAACCGACGTACAGCGCGGCCGGGATCCCCGCCACCGCGAGAGCGAGCACCTCGTGGGCGCCGGAGACGCCTGATCCGCAGTAGACGCCGATCTCCGAAGTGCCCGAGGCGCTCGAAGTGGACGAGACACCCAGCGCCTTGAAGCGGTCGGCCAGCTCGGCGGGCGACTTGAAGCGGCCGTCCGCGGTGACGTTCTCCGTGGTCGGCGCCGACACCGCGCCCGGGATGTGCCCGGCGACGCTGTCGATCGGCTCGACCTCGCCCCGGTAGCGCTCGCCCGCGCGGGCGTCCAGGAGCAGACCCGAGCGGGCCAGGGCCGCCGCGGAGTCGGCGTCCAGGAAGTCCGTGCTGTTCGGGGCCGGCACGAAGGAGCCCTCGGCCGGGGTGCCGCCCTCGCCCTCCTCCAAGGCGCCGGCCCACAGGGCGATGCCGCCGTCCAGGACGCGGACCGAGGGGTGACCCGTCCAGCGCAGCATCCACCACAGACGTGCGGCCGCCCAGTTCTGGCCAGTGTCGTACACGACGACATCCCTCTCCGGAGAGACACCCGCCGCCCGCATCACGGCACCGAAGTGGTCGAGGTCCGGCAGCGGATGCCTGCCCGCCGCACCCGCCTCACCCGTGACATCGGCCTCCAGGTCGACGAAAACAGCAGACGGGAGGTGCCCTTCCCGGTACGCGGAGCGCATGGAGCCCTCGTGCTGCCAACGGACGTCGAGCACGACGGGCGGCCGCTCGCCCGTCAGGTCGCTCGCGAGTTCGGATGCGGAGATGATGGCATTCATGGGCCCCATCCTCGCGCACGGGGTGGCCGCGCCGCCAAGGTCCGGCTACCCTGCTCCGCCGGACGTCGCCCGAACACGGGGCGTACGGAAGCCAGCACGCCCTGTACAGCAGATGGACACAGCTCGGCAATCACGCGTTCGCGGGTGAGAAACCACATTTCGGGCATCCTCGGCGGGAAGCCGACGGCGCGGCGCGGCCGGGACGCGCGGCGCGACAGGTGGTGCGAGCATCTGCGAGGGCGCGCATTCGCGCGGCGAGGGTACGCGCGTTCGGAAGCGGAGCGGCCCCCATGAGGGCCGAGGAGAGGTTGACGATGACCGAGGCACGGGCGGACGGAGCCTCCCCTGGAAGGGGCTCGTCGGAGTCCTTGGGGCAGGTTTCGCGTGACGGCGCGAGGACCGGTCGGCACGCACCCGGCACACCATGCTGGGTGAGCCTGATGGCACATGGCCTGACCGCCACCCAGGAGTTCTACGGGGCACTCTTCGGCTGGGAGTTCCGGCCGGGACCCGAGCAGCTCGGCCCCTACGTGCGGGCGCTGCTCGACGGCCACGAGGTGGCGGGCATCGGCCAGCTGCCGCCCGACCGGCACCTGCCCATCGCCTGGACGCCCTATCTGGCCAGCGACGACGTGGACGCGACGGCCGAGGCGGTACGGCACTGCGGCGGCACGGTCGGTGTGGGCCCGATCGACGCGGGCGAGGCCGGGCGGATGGCCATCGCGTCGGACCCGGCGGGCGCCGTCTTCGGCATCTGGCAGGCCGCGGGCCATCGGGGCCAGGCGGTCGCGGGCAGTCCGGGCACACCCGTGTGGAACGAACTGCTGACGCGGGAGACCGCGAGCGTCGCCACGTTCTACCGGACCGTCTTCGGCTTCGCCGAGGACCCGGTCGTCTCGGCCGACTTCGACTATCTGACGCTGCGCGTGGCGGGCCGCCCCGTGGCGTCCGTGCACGGCGCGGGCCAGGCGCTGCCGCGCGACCGGGGCCCGCACTGGATGACGTACTTCGAAGTCGCCGACGTGGACGAGGCGGTGGACCGGGTCGTCGAGCTCGGCGGCCACGTCGTCAAGCCCGCCAGGGACGGCACGCACGGCAGGACGGCCACGGTCGCCGACCCGGAGGGCGCGGTCTTCACCGTCGTACGGTCGCACCCCGCCGAATGAGTCAGGAGCGGACGGCCACCGCGTCGACCGGCAGCACGTCGGGCGAGAGAGCACCGGCGCGCGCGGTCGCCGCGGTCGTCCTGCGCCGGTGGTGACGGCGGCAGAGCACCTCGTAACCCACCTCGCCCGGCTGCTGGTTGACGTCGCCGACGACGACCTGGGCGCCTTCGACGACCATCTCGCCGCCTATGGTGCGGGCGTTGTGCGTGGCGCGGGCGCCGCACCAGCAGAGCGCCTCGACCTGGAGCACCTCGACCCGGTCGGCGAGCTCGACCAGGCGCTGCGAGCCGGGGAAGAGCTTGGAGCGGAAGTCCGTGGTGATGCCGAAGGCGAAGACGTCGAGGCCGAGGTCGTCGACGACGCGGGCGAGCTGGTCGATCTGGCCCGGGGCGAGGAACTGCGCCTCGTCCGCGATCACGTAGTCCGCGCGGCCGCCCTGGGAGAGGTGGTCGACGAGGTGGGCGTAGAAGTCGAAGTCGTCGGCCGCCTCGATCGCGTCGGTGACGAGCCCGAGCCGCGAGGACAGCTTGCCCTCGCCCGCGCGGTCGTCCCGCGTGAAGATCATCCCCTGGAGTCCCCTGGCCGAGCGGTTGTGCTCGATCTGCAGAGCCAGGGTGCTCTTTCCGCAGTCCATCGTTCCGGAGAAGAACACCAGCTCGGGCATGGGGAGTTGAGGACCTTTCGGTACGTGCGTCGTCGGAGGGCGTCGGCAGGGGGCGCCGCGGGGGCGTACGGCTAGGAGCGTACTTCGAGGAGCGGCACGAGCTGCTCGACGGGGGTCATGGAGCCGTGCATGCCGACCAGGGCGGACTCCTTGGGCTCCTTCTCCGTGGCGATGATCGCGACGTCGTCGTGGGCCGCGGCGACGATGTCGCCGATGCGGTCGTACACACGTTGATCAATGTGTGGACCGAACCAGCCCGCGGCGATCGCCTCGTCCCTGCTGGCCACCCAGAACTGCTCGCCGAGCACCTCGCGCCAGACGGTCAGGACGTCGTTCTGGGCGCCGGGCACCGCGTAGACGTGCCGGGCGCGGCCCTCTCCGCCGAGCAGGGCGACGCCCGCGCGCAGCTCCCAGTCCTCGTCGAAGTCGATGCGCGAGGCGTCGTCGAAGGGGATGTCTAGCATGCCGTGGTCGGCGGTCACGTACAGGGCGCTGCGCGGCGGCAGTTGCTCGGCGAGGCGCTGGGCGAGCCGGTCGACGTACATGAGCTGGCCGCGCCAGGCGTCGGAGTCCACTCCGAAGCGGTGGCCCTTGCCGTCCACCTCCGCGTAGTACGTGTAGACCAAGGACCGGTCCCCCGCGGCCAGTTGCGCGGCGGCGAGGTCCATGCGGTCCTCTCCGGAGAGCCTGCCCCGGAAGGATCCGCCGCTCAGGGCGATCTTGGTGAGCGGGGTGTTCTCGAAGGTCGGCGACGACACCTGCGCGGTGTGGACGCCCGCCGCGTGCGCCTGCTGGAAGACGGTGGGGTACGGCTGCCACTTGCGCGGGTCGGTCCAGGGGTTCCAGCGGAGCTGGTTCATCAGCTCCGCGGTGGCCGGATTGCGGACCGTGTAGCCGGGCAGGCCGTGCGCGCCGGGCGGCAGTCCCGTGCCGACCGAGGCGAGCGAGGTCGCGGTGGTGGCCGGGAAGCCCGCGGTGATGGGCTGCCCCGTGCCGCCGCGCGAACTCGCGATGAGCGAGGTCAGGAAGGGCGCCTCGGCCGGATGGGCCTTGAGCTGCTCCCAGCCGAGGCCGTCGATCAGGAAGACGCAGTTCCGGTCGGCCGGGGCGAGTTCGGGGATGACGGGCTGCTCGTAGCCGGGCACTCCCTGGTGGGCGATGAGCGTGGGCAGCAGATCGGCGAGCGATCCGGCGCCGTACGCGGGCACGGGGGCGGTGTCGAGGGCGAGCGGCTGTACGTCGTCCCAGGCGGGCAGGGACATCAGCGGGCGGTCTCCGCGGTCGCCTCGGACAGGGCCTGGGCGAAGGCCAGCGTCTGGCGCACGGCGTCGGGGCCGTCGCCCGCCTCGCTGACGCGCAGGCTGAGGTCGTCGGCGGTCGAGCTGCCGGTGTACCCGTGGTCCGCCTCGCAGTTGGGGTCGCCGCAGGCCGCGGGCTCCAGGTCGATGCGGGAGACGGCGCCCCAGCCGATGGTCAGGACGACCTCGCGGGGCAGCGCGCCCGGCACGTACTTCTCCGGGTTGGCGACGACGCGGCTGACGACGACCGACGAGATCCGGCCGATCTTGACCGACTCGGTGGAGGTCGTCGCGTACGGCGTCGGGGACGTGCTGTCCGCCGCCTGCTCGTCGGTGTGGCTGACGATGAAGCGCGTGCCGGTCAGGACGAGGACCGTGACGTGCCGACGCACCTCGTTCGCGTCGAACGTGGTCTCCTGGTGGACCAGATACGACCCGATGGCCTCGCCGCCGATCGCGGCCTCCACCGCCTCGGCCACGAGGGCCGGGTAGTAGCCGCTGCGCTCGATCGCCGCGCGCAGCCCCTGGGTCGTCGTACCGGTCTTTGCCATGCCCTCCATCCTACGGCCCGGCGCGGGGCGCACGGTGCCCCGTGGCGGCCCCGGTGCCCGGCGGGTGCGCTCGGGCGTCCCGCTCAGTAGCCGGGCAGGGTGCGCGGCCCGAGGTCGTCGCGGGCGGGCGGGGGCGCGAGCCGCACGGAGGCGCCGAGCACGGAGAGTCCTCGCGGGGCCACGACCACGGGCTCCAGGGAGACGCCGACCACCTCCGGGTGGTCGTCGACGAGCCGCGAGACCCGCTGGAGCAGCTCTTCGAGGGCCGGGGTGTCCACGGGGGCGGAGCCGCGCCAGCCGAACAGGAGCGGAGCGGTCCGGATGGATCTGATCAGGGAGCCCGCCTCCCGGTCGGTGACCGGGACGAGCCGGTGGGCGGTGTCGCCGAGCAGCTCGGAGGCGGCGCCCGCGAGACCGAAGGAGAGCACCGCTCCGGCCGCCGGGTCGATGACCGCGCGGACGACGGTGTCGACGCCGCGCGGGACCATCCCCTGGACGACCGGACGCAGCTCGGCGGGCTTGCCGAAGGTGTCGGTCAACTCCTGGTAGGCCCTGCGCAACTGCTCCTCGTCCGCGAGGTCGAGGCGGACGCCGCCGAGGTCGGCGCGGTGGCGCAGGTGCGGGGCCGTGGTCTTCAGGGCGACGGGATAGCCGAGCGTGCGGGCGGCCGCGGCGGCCGCGTCCGGATCGGGCGCGGGCAGGGCGCGGCGTACGCGAATGCCGTAGCGCCCGAGCAGTTCGTGGGCGTCGTCCTGGCCGAGGGTGGCGCCGCGCGGATCGTCCTCACCGGCGAGCAGCTCCCCGATCCGCTCGGCGGCCCCGCCCTCGTCGATGTCCTCGTACTCGTGCACCCGCCCGGGCTCGGCGGCATCGCGCCGCCACTGCGCGTACTTGACCGCTTCGGAGAGGGCCCGCACGGCCCGCTCGGCGGCGGGGTAGGCGGGGATGCGGTAGTCCTCCGGGTGAGTCGCTCCTGTTGTGGGCAGGCGTCCCGCACGGCGGGACGGGTGGGCACAACCCCCGTCGCGGAGTACCGGTACTGGAGCATCAGGCCGGGTACTAGTAGCAGCGGCCAACGCGGCAGCAAGCCCACCAAGCTCGACGTGAACCACGGCGACCGGCTTCGCAGAGCAGCGCGCGGCGGCGGCCCGCAACTCCGTGGCCAGGGTCTCGGGGTCGGCAGCGCCCCCGTCCTCCCGCACCCACGGAATCGCGTTGACGATCACCGCGTCACACCCGTCGTCCGACAACGCGTCGGCGAGCGCGGCCCTGAAGTCCGCGGGCGTCGCCCCGGTCGTCAGATCGCGCGGCGGCAGCGGCCGCAGCCCGTCGGCCACGCACGCGTCGTACGTGAGGAGCCCGAGCGACTCGGAGTTGCCGAGGATCGCCACGCGCGGCCCCGCGGGCAGCGGCTGGCCCGCGAGGAGCAGCCCCGCGTCGACCATCTCCGTGACCGTGTCGACGCGGATGACACCCGCCTGGCGCAGCAGCGCGGAGACGGTGGCGTGCGGCAGGCGCGTGGGCTGCACGGCGTGCCCGGTCGGCGCGATGCCGCTGTGCCGGGCGCCCTGCACCACGACGAGCGGCTTGGCGCTCGCCGAACGGCGGGCGAGGCGGGTGAACTTGCGGGGGTTGCCGATGGTCTCCAGGTACATCAGCGTGACGTCGGTGTCCGGGTCCTCGTACCAGTACTGGAGGACGTCGTTGCCCGACACGTCCGCACGGTTGCCCGAACCCACGAACGTGGAGAGGCCCGCGCCCCTCCGGTGGAGGCCGGACAGCAGGGCGATGCCGATCGCGCCGGACTGCGTGAACAGACCGATCCTGCCGCGCGCGGGTCCCTCGGGCGCGAGCGAGGCGTTGAGCCGCACCTCCGGAGAGGTGTTGATGACCCCGAAGGCGTTCGGGCCGATGATGCGCATGCCGTACGACCGTGCCTGGCGCACCAGTTCGCGCTGCCGCTCGCGCCCCTCGGCGCCGCTCTCCGCATACCCCGCGGAGATCACCACCAGGCCCTGCACGCCGCGCTCACCGCACTCGGCGACGACCCGCGGCACCCGTTCCGCGGGCACCGCAACGACCGCGAGGTCGACCGGCTCACCGGTGTCGATGTCCCGCACGGAGCGGTGGGCGGGCACCCCGTCGAGCTCGCCGTCGCCGTCGAACTCGCCGTTCACCGCGTACAGCCGACCGGCGTATCCGGCCTCCTGGAGGTTGCGCAGCACGCTGCGGCCGACCCCGCCGGGGGCGCGGCCCACGCCGACCACGGCGACCGAGCGGGGGGTCAGGAGTCGCTGCACGGACCGCGCCTCGGCACGGTGCTCGCGGGCGCGCTGCACGGCGAGCGAGCGGTCGGTCGGCTCCAGATCGAACTCCAGGCGTACGACGCCGTCCTCGAAGCTGCGCTTCTGCTGGTAGCCCGCGTCCGTGAACACCTTGATCATCTTGGTGTTGGCGGGCAGCACCTCGGCCACGAAGCGGCGGATGCCGCGCTCCCTGGCGACGGCCGCGATGTGCTCGAGGAGCGTGGAGGCCACTCCCCTGCCCTGGTGGGCGTCCTGCACGAGGAAGGCGACCTCGGCCTCGTCGGCGGGCGCGCTGGCGGCCATGCCGCGTCCGTCGATGCGGTCGTAGCGCACGGTGGCGATGAACTCGCCGCCGACGGTCGCCGCGAGCCCCACGCGGTCCACCTGGTCGTGATGGGTGAACCGGTGCACGTCCTTGGCGGAGAGGCGGGGGTAGGGCGCGAAGAACCGGTAGTACTTCGACTCGTCCGAGACCTGCTCGTAGAAGCTGACGAGACGGTCCGCGTCCTCGGCCGTGATGGGCCTGATCCGGGCGGTGCCCCCGTCGCGCAGCACCACATCGGCTTCCCAGTGGGCGGGATAGTCGTGCCGATCCGGCTGATCCGACGGGCTCTGCATGGGGCCAGGGTACGGGTCGCGCGCCCGCTGGGGCCGGGGCAGGCTAGGACAGGTCGAAAGGCGACCGGGAGCGGGACGTACGTCCGGCAGACCACCCGTGACGGCATGAGACACTGGTCTAGACAAGTGTGAAACACCTGGAAGGGCAGCAACACATGGCTGAGCGCCGCGTCAACGTCGGCTGGGCCGAGGGCCTCCACGCCCGACCCGCCTCCATCTTCGTCCGCGCGGCCACGGCCGCCGGCGTCCCCGTGACGATCGCCAAGGCCGACGGCAACCCGGTCAACGCCGCCTCGATGCTCGCGGTGCTCGGCCTGGGCGCCCAGGGCGGCGAGGAGATCGTGCTCGCCTCCGACGCCGAGGGTGCGGACGCCGCCCTCGACCGTCTGGCGAAGCTCGTCGCCGAGGGGCTCGAGGAGCTTCCGGAGACGGTCTAGGACACGTCGGACACGTTCCACGAAATACGTCGATGGGGTCGCCCGGAATTCCGGGCGACCCCATCGACGTATGTAGAGAGAATAAAAAGAGAGCCGTCCCGCTTTACCTACTTCTTGTATACGGCGCCCGTGTTAATTCCGGAGCGCCGCCGTGTTTACTGCAGGTTGCACTTCGCTCACACCGTCGCCCCGCGCCGACGGGCGCAATCGGTACGCGCCCTTCGCCCGCTCCACGTGCGCCGCGGTCAGCGACCTGGCGCGCTCCGCGTCCCCGCGGGCCACCGCGCCGACGATCGCCGCCCGCTCGGACCACGACTCCGTAGAGGCCGCCCGCGCCTCCAGGACGTACATCCAGTCGACCTTGCGCCGCAGCTGGGTGAGGAGCACGCCGATGCCGGGGCCGCCGGACGCCTGGGCGAGCGTCTCGTGGAACCAGCCCACGAGCGAGCGCAGGTCCTCCCCCTGCCCGCGCCGTGAGCGCTCCTGGCCGAGCCTGACCAGGCCGCGGAGGACCTTGAGGTGCGCCTCGGTGCGGTGCTGCGCCGCGCGCGCCGCAGCGAGCGGTTCGAGCAGCGCCCTGACCTCCAGGAGGTCGGCGGCCTCCCGCTCGGTGGGCTCGGCCACGCACGCGCCCGCGTGCCTGCGGGTCACCACGAAACCCTCGGCCTCCAGGGTGCGCAGCGCCTCGCGCACGGGCACGCGCGAGACTCCGTAGCGCCGTGCGAGGAGCTCCTCGGTGAGCCGGCCGCCCCGTTCGTGGACGCCGGAGACGATGTCGTCCCGGATGGCCGTGCAGACCGATTGCGCGGGAATGCGCATGACCCAACCTCCGCCTTAATCCCCGCGAAACGCGGTCGATTGACGCTCGCCCGTCGACTCTATTGCAGGGCGCCGGAATTTCCGACGGCGGACCGAAATCCATGGATACCTTTTAGCCAAGACCAAGGGCAAGGCCAAGGACAAGGGCCGGGAAACGGCGAATGCCCCGGCTCGGTGAGCCGGGGCATTCGGTGCGTCGTTCAGGGGGCGACGGGTCAGACGTTGACGCCGTGCCCGCGCAGGTACGCGATGGGGTCCATGTCCGAGCCGTAGTCGGCGCCGGTGCGGGCCTCGAAGTGGAGGTGGGGGCCACTGGAGTTGCCGGTGGAGCCCGAGAGGCCGATCTGCTGGCCCGGGGTGACCGTCTGGCCGACGGTGACGCCGAGGGACGACATGTGGCCGTACTGGGTGTACGTGCCGTCGTTCATCTTGATGACCACGTTGTTGCCGTAGGCGCCGCCCCAGCCGGCCTCGACGACGGTGCCGGAGCCCACCGCGTGGACCGAGGTGCCGGACGCGGCGTGGAAGTCGATGCCGGTGTGGCTGCCGGAGGACCACATGGCGCCGCCGGTCTGGTAGCCCGTGGAGACGTACGAGCCGGAGATCGGGGCGACGTAGGTGTTCAGGCGCTTGCGCTCGGCCTCGCGGGCGGCGCGCTCCTTGGCCTCGCGCTCCTCCTTGGCCTTGGCCTTCGCCTTGGCCTCGGCCTTGCGCTTCTCCTCGGCCGCCTTCTTCTTGGCGGCCTCTTCGGCCTGCTTCGCGGCAGCGGCGTCGGCGGCGGCCTGCTTCTGCGCGGCGGCCTGGGCGTCGACGCTCTCGGCGAGCGAGTCGCCCACGGAGATGGCCTGGGTGAGGCCGGTGTGCTCGACGGCGGCGTCTTCGGCGGCGAGCGCCGGAGCGGCCAGCCCTCCGATGACACCGGTGGTGGTGAGCGCGGCGACGCCAGCTACGTTCGCGGTGGTACGCGTGAGGCGGCTCGGGCGACGGTGCTTCCCGGTGGCACGGGTGAACGCCATGAAGCGGCTGATCCTTTCCTTCCTTCTCGCCTACCGGGTTAGCTGACGGGTTCGGAGCAGGAAGGTCTCCTACGAGTTCCTCGCCTGGCGGCAAGGTTCCCGATTCACCCCAGGGACGTGTGGGTCCCCGGCTCCCCTGGCTCGCGCCGTACGGGGACTCGGCGATGACTGTCCGGTGCCGCGGATGCGACGTACTGCGTGACGGACAGCCGGATCGAAGCTAAACGGACCGTCTTTCAATCGCCAAACAGAACTAGCTTTTTGTAGCGCACGCCACACGGCAGACAGGCAACCTCCATATGAATTCGGACATATGGGGACCCCGGCGGTCACTTCGGCCACCGGGGTCCCGATATGTCCTGACTGCCCCTCAGCTCGTGACGACGGTCACTTCGCCGATCCCGAGCGCCCTGACGGGCTCCTCGATCTCCTCCGCGTCGCCGACGAGGATCGTCACCAGGCGGTCCTCCGGGAAGGCGTTCACGACGGCCGCGGTGGCCTCCACGGTGCCGGTGGCGGCGAGCCGCCGGTACAGCTGCGCCTGGAAGTCGTCCGGCAGGTGCTGCTCGACCTGGTCGGCGAGCGTGGCCGCCACGGAGGCCGCCATCTCGTACTTGAGCGGGGCCACGCCCACCAGGTTCTGCACGGCCACGTCGCGCTCGGCGTCCGTGAGGCCCTCGGCGGCCAGCGTGCGCAGCACCTTCCAGAGGTCGTCGAGCGCCGGGCCCGTGGACGCCGTGTCGACCGAGCCGCTGATGGCGAGCATCGCCGCGCCGGAGCCGTCCGGCCCGGAGCGCAGCACCTGGCCGAACGCCCGTACGCCGTAGGTGTATCCCTTCTCCTCGCGCAGGACGCGGTCCAGGCGCGAGGTGAGGGTGCCGCCCAGGCAGTACGTACCGAGCACCTGGGCGGGCCAGACGCGGTCGTGCCGGTCGGCGCCGATGCGGCCGATCAGGAGCTGCGTCTGCACCGCGCCAGGGCGGTGCACGATCACGACGCGGCCGGTGTCGTCGGCGGTCACCGGAGGCACCGGACGCGCCTCCGCCGTGTCACCGGTCCAGGCGCCGACGGTGTCCGCGAGGACGGCGTCCAGGTCGGTGCCCGTGAGGTCGCCGACCACGACGAGGGTGGCCGTCGCGGGCCTGACGTGCTTCTCGTAGAAGGCCCGCACGGCCGCCGAGTCGATGGCCGAGACCGTCTCCTCGCTGCCCTGGCGCGGCCGCGACATGCGCGAGGTCGCGGGGAAGAGCTGCCGGGAGAGCTCCTTGGCGGCGCGGCGGGCCGGGTTGGCCGCCTCGTGCGGGATCTCGTCCAGGCGGTTGGCCACCAGGCGCTCGATCTCGCTGTCCGCGAAGGCCGGGGCGCGCAGCGCGTCGGCGACCAGGCCGAGCCCCTTCGAGAGCCGGGAGACCGGGACTTCGAGCGACACGCGTACGCCCGGGTGGTCGGCGTGCGCGTCGAGCGTCGCGCCACAGCGGTCGAGCTCGGCGGCGAACTCCTCGGCGGAGTGCTTGTCGGTGCCCTCGTTGAAGGCCCTCGCCATGATCGTGGCCACGCCGTCGAGGCCCGCGGGCTCGGCTTCGAGAGGCGCTTCGAGGTGGATCTCGACGGCGATCACCTGCTGGCCGGGGCGGTGGCAGCGCAGCACCGTGAGGCCGTTGGTGAGGGTGCCGCGCTCGGGGGCGGGGAAGGCCCAGGGAGTGGCGGTGCCCGCCTGGGGCTGCGGGTGGAACTGCATCGTCGCGGCCTCGGTCACTTCGCCGCCTCCTCGTCGTCTGCGTCGGCGTCGGCGCCGTCTTCGGGGGTCACCGGCTCGTACACGAGCACCGCGCGGTTGTCGGGGCGCAGGCGGGCCTTGGCGATCTCCTGGACCTCCTCGGCGGTCACATCGAGAACGCGCTGGACGGCGGTCAGGGCGAGCTGCGGGTCACCGAACAGGACGGCGTACCTGCACAGTTCGTCGGCGCGGCCCGCGACCGTGCCGAGGCGGTCGAGCCACTCGCGCTCCAACTGCGCCTGGGCGCGCTCCATCTCCTCCGGAGTGGGGCCCTCCGCGGCGAAGCGGGCGAGCTCGTCGTCGACGGCGGCCTCGATCACCGGCACCTCGACGTCGCCGGAGGTCTTCACGTCCAGCCAGCCCAGCGAGGGCGCCCCGGCGAGCCGCAGCAGGCCGAACCCGGCCGCGACCGCCGTACGGTCACGGCGCACCAGGCGGTTGTAGAGCCGCGACGACTCGCCGCTGCCGAGCACCGTGAGCGCCAGGTCCGCCGCGTCGCACGCGCGCGTGCCGTCCTCCGGCAGCCGGTAGGCGGCCATCAGGGCGCGGGCAGGGACCTCTTCCTCGACGACCTCGCGCAGCTGCTCGCCGATGCGCTCGGGCAGGGAGCCGTCGCGCGGCGGCTGCTTGCCGTCGTGCGAGGGGATCGACCCGAAGTACTTCTCGACCCAGGCGAGCGTCTGCTCCGGGTCGATGTCGCCGACTACGGAGAGGACGGCGTTGTTGGGCGCGTAGTACGTACGGAAGAAGTCGCGGGCGTCTTCCAGCGTGGCCGCGTCCAGGTCGGCCATGGAGCCGATCGGCGTGTGGTGGTACGGGTGGCCCTCCGGGTACGAGAGAGCGGTCAGCTTCTCGAACGCCGTGCCGTACGGAACGTTGTCGTAGCGCTGGCGGCGCTCGTTCTTGACGACGTCGCGCTGGTTCTCCATGGACTCTTCGTCGAGCGCGGAGAGCAGCGAGCCCATCCGGTCGGCCTCCAGCCACAGGGCCAGCTCCAGCTGGTGGGCCGGCATCGTCTCGAAGTAGTTGGTGCGCTCGAAGCTCGTGGTGCCGTTGAGCGAACCGCCCGCTCCCTGGACCAGTTCGAAGTGGCCGTTGCCGTGCACCTGCTGGGAACCCTGGAACATGAGGTGCTCGAAGAGGTGCGCGAGGCCGGTTCGCCCCTTGACCTCGTGACGGGATCCGACGTCGTACCAGAGGCAGACCGCGGCGACCGGGGTCAGGTGGTCCTCGGAGAGCACCACGCGCAGGCCGTTGGCCAGCCGGTGCTCGGTCGCTGTCAGCCCGCCGGAGCCGGCCTCGGCTGTGGCCGTGTGACCCATGGGCATGTACGTCCCTTCGATCGCTGAAACATTGCTGGTTCTGCCAGTCCTGACACTGTATGCAAGCGTGCCGACACCTGAGGAAGTTCCCGCTCCGCCCTCGGCGTAGTCGACGCGTGACGGCGCCGGAGCACGGGTCGTGGTCGGCGTTGTCAGTGGGACGGTCCACAATGGTCGGCGTCAGATCCCGCACTTGCTTGGTGAAGGAGCCGCAGCAGCGATGGCCCGCCGCAGCACGAAGACCCCGCCGCCCGAAGACTCGTACGAGGAGAAGATCCTCGACATCGACGTCGTCGACGAGATGCAGGGCTCCTTCCTCGAGTACGCGTATTCGGTCATCTACTCCCGCGCCCTGCCGGACGCCCGCGACGGCATGAAGCCGGTGCACCGCCGGATCGTCTACCAGATGAACGAGATGGGCCTGCGCCCCGACCGCGGCTACGTGAAGTGTGCCCGTGTCGTCGGCGAGGTCATGGGTAAGTTGCACCCCCATGGCGACGCGTCGATCTACGACGCGCTGGTCCGCATGGCCCAGCCCTTCTCGATGCGCCTGCCCCTGGTGGACGGCCACGGCAACTTCGGCTCGCTCGGCAACGACGACCCGCCGGCCGCCATGCGGTACACCGAGTGCAAGATGGCCGACGCCACCTCCCTGATGACGGAGTCGATCGACGAGAACACGGTCGACTTCGAGCCGAACTACGACGGCCAGGAGATGGAGCCGGTCACTCTCCCGGCGGCCTACCCGAACCTCCTGGTCAACGGCGCGTCGGGCATCGCGGTCGGCATGGCGACGAACATGCCGCCGCACAACCTCGGCGAGGTCATCGCCGCCGCCCGGCACCTGATCAAGCACCCGGGCGCCGACCTCGACACGCTGATGAAGTTCGTGCCGGGCCCCGACCTGCCCACGGGCGGCCGGATCGTCGGCCTCGGCGGCATCAAGGACGCGTACGAATCCGGCCGAGGCACCTTCAAGACCCGCGCGACGGTCTCCGTGGAGAACGTGTCGGCGCGCCGCAAGGGCCTGGTCGTCACCGAACTGCCGTTCACCGTCGGCCCGGAGAAGGTGATCTCCAAGATCAAGGACCTGGTCGGCTCCAAGAAGCTGCAGGGCATCGCCGACGTCAAGGACCTCACCGACCGTTCGCACGGCCTGCGCCTCGTCATCGAGATCAAGAACGGCTTCGTCCCCGAGGCCGTCCTGGAGCAGCTCTACAAGCTGACGCCGATGGAGGAGTCCTTCGGCATCAACAACGTGGCGCTGGTGGACGGCCAGCCGCTCACGCTCGGCCTCAAGGAGCTCCTCGAGGTCTACCTCGACCACCGCTTCGACGTGGTGCGCCGCCGCAGTGAGTTCCGCCGCGGCAAGAAGCGCGACCGGCTGCACCTGGTCGAGGGCATCCTGGTCGCCCTCCTGGACATCGACGAGGTCATCCGCCTCATCCGCTCCAGCGACAACTCCGCGCAGGCCAAGGAGCGCCTGATGGAGCGCTTCTCGCTGAGCGACATCCAGACGCAGTACATCCTGGACACGCCGCTGCGCCGACTGACCAAGTACGACCGCATCGAGCTGGAGTCCGAGCGCGACCGGCTCAACGGCGAGATCGACGAGCTGACCGGGATCCTGGAGTCGGACACCGAGCTGCGCAAGCTCGTCTCCACCGAACTGGCCGCCGTCGCCAAGAAGTTCGCCACCGACCGGCGCACGGTGCTCCTGGAGTCGGCGGGCACCCCCGTGGCCTCGGTCTCCCTCCAGGTCGCGGACGACCCGTGCCGGGTCCTCCTGTCGTCGACGGGCCTGCTCGCCCGTACGGCCAACGGCGAGCCCTTCGCGGAAGGCGACGCCAAGCGCGTCAAGCACGACGTGATCGTCTCCGCGGTCCCCGCGACGGCCCGCGGCGAGGTCGGCGCCGTCACCTCCGAGGGACGGCTGCTGCGCCTCTCCGTAGTGGACCTCCCGCAGCTTCCGGAGACGGCGGGCACGCCCAACCTCTCCGGCGGGGCGCCCGTCTCGGAGCTGCTCTCCCTGGAAGGGGACGAGAAGCTGATCTGCCTGATGACGCTCGACGAGTCCTCGCCGGGCCTCGCGCTCGGCACCGAGCAGGGCGTCGTCAAGCGCGTGGTCCCCGACTACCCGTCCAACAAGGACGAGTTGGAGGTCATCACCCTCAAGGACGGCGACCGGATCGTCGGCGCGGCCGAGCTGCGCACCGGCGAGGAGGACCTGGTCTTCATCACGGACGACGCCCAGCTGCTGCGCTACCAGGCGTCCCAGGTCCGCCCGCAGGGCCGCCCCGCGGGCGGCATGACGGGCATCAAGCTCGCCGACGGCGTGAAGGTCATCTCCTTCACCGCGGTGGACCCGGCGGTCGACGCGGTCGTGTTCACGGTGGCGGGCTCGCGCGGCACGCTCGACGACTCGGTGCAGACGACGGCGAAGCTCACGCCGTTCGACCAGTACCCCCGCAAGGGCCGCGCCACGGGCGGTGTCCGGGTGCAGCGGTTCCTGAAGGGCGAGGACTGCCTGAGCTTCGGCTGGGCGGGCCCGACGCCGCCGCACGCGGCACAGCGCAACGGCGCGCCCGCCGAGCTTCCGGAGATCGACCCGCGCCGCGACGGCTCGGGCGTCTCCCTGGCGAAGCCGGTGGCTTCGGTGGCGGGCCCGGTGTGATCAGCGGCTGGTAGCCGCTAGCTCTCGGCGTCCGGCTCCTGGACGTACCGCAGTACGCCCCACATGCCCTGCTCATCGGCGTGTGGGGCGTCCTCGCGACAGGCCTCGAGCTCCTTCTCCAGAGCCGGCACGTCGACGCCCGACCCGATGAGCACGAGCTGGGTCAGCCGCGCCTCCCCCGGGCCCCACGGCTCAGGGTAGAACCGCAGGAACCGCCCCACGGCGTGCACCTCGTACCGGTTCCTCGGGTCGGCAGGACCAAAATCGACGTACCCCTTGATGCGGTAGAGCCCTTCGGGCCTGCTGTCGAGAAGCGCCATCAAGGGGCGCGGCCCCAGGGGCACTTCGGAGACGAAGGAGAGGCTTTCGTAGGCGGTGTGCAGGTGGCCTTCGTGCCCGCAGTCACTCGCGGAGTGCGCGTTCCCGTCATGCCCGCAACCGTCATGCCCGCAGCCGTCTCCCTCGTCGCGTGTGTCCTCGCGCAGGTCCTCGAACGACAGCTGCCCGATCCGCTCCCCCACGGGCTTCCGGTCGAGGAGCATCTCCACGTCCACTCGCCCGTACGAGGCGGACACCACGGCCGCCCGGTCCGTCAGCCCTCCCACGACCCCGAGGACGCCCTCACGCTCCTCGTCGGACACCCGGTCGGCCTTGTTGACCACGACGAGATCGGCGATGCCCAGATGGCGATCGACCTCGGGGTGCCGCTCCCGGGTGGCGTCGAACTCTGCGGCGTCGACGACCTCGACGATCCCGCCGTACACGATGTGCGGGTTCTCGCTGGCGAGGAGCATCTTCACGAGCTCCTGCGGCTCCGCGAGCCCGCTCGCCTCGATGACGATGACGTCGATCCCCGCGGCGGGCCTGGCGAGCCGGTCCAGGTACTCGTCGAGTTCGCTGGCGTCGACCGCGCAGCACAGACATCCGTTGCCGAGCGAGACCGTCGAGTCCCCGAGCTGCCCCGCGACCGACATGGCGTCGATCTCGATCGAGCCGAAGTCGTTGACGATCGCCCCGATCCGGGTGCCGCCGCTGCGGTGCAGCAGATGGTTCAGCAGGGTCGTCTTTCCCGAGCCGAGGAAACCGGCGAGGACGACGACCGGGATCTGCTGCTTGTTCACGTGGGCCTCTCGTGTCGACGCTTCTGCGCGTCGCGCCGGATCTCGTCGGGCCTCGTCGGACCTCATCGAATCCCGTACGACGATGGAAGACCGTCCCAGGATATGTGCGCGGAGAGGGTCGCGGAGTGAACGATTGTTAGCGGCGCTCGCGGGGCACACATTGGGCACGGCGCCCGGATGTGCGACCACCGCTTCCTTCCGTGCGCCGCCTCTCCGCCTCCCCGCCGATCAGAGCCGCTCGGCACCCTGGGAGACGGCAAGCGCACCGCCCATCGCTCGCCGGTCCGCTCCCTGTCGACCCGCATCCCGACGACCGGCGGACGGTCGCCTATTCGGGGGGTTGACATGGCCACACTGAAATCTTGGACACGGGAGGTGGGTCCGGCCGCGACGGCGGGGCTCTCATTCGCGGCTGGAACGTTCCTGCTGCTCCGCGGCAAAGGGTGGCGCCGGTCGGCGCACCTCGAGGAACACGACCGCAGGGCCGCCGAACACGAACGCCTGGCCCAGGCCGCACAACGCAGGAACGCGGCCCTCACCGAACAGCACCGGCTCCACTTCGACCTCCTGTGCAAGGCGATGGGGGACGCCTCGCTCGCGGCGGTCCTGAACACCTACGAGGAGGAGATCCCACCTGAGCGCCAACGCCAGTTCCTCTTCGCCAACGCTCTGTACATCAACGCGCTGCATGCCCATCGGATCGGCGCCATGAGCCTGGGAGAGCTGCACGGACACCTTCGGGTGATGTGCCAGAACCCGATCTTCCGGCACTACTGGGATGCCACGCGGCACCATCGCGCCAGCCTGGACCGCTCCTCCGACGAGGCCAAAGTGGGCCGCATGATGGATCGCCTGGACCTCGAACTACAGGAAGCGGACACCGACGAGTGGTGGGTGGTGGGCGAACCTCCCGTCGAATAGGGCCGGTTGGATGACACTGGGACCGTCTCGCGGCATCTAGCGGCTAGCCTGTCGCCACCCAGCTCAGCACCCATCGCCCGAGGACAGGGATCCCTTTGAACATCGTGCGCCGCATCGGCGTGCCTCCCCGCTTGCGGGGCAGCGCAACCGGCCAGACCTGCCCCGACATCTTTGAGCTCAGCGACGGGAACTTCGCCGTCATCGGGACGGACAAGACCGAAGCGCTCAAGGGCGAACTGCCCGCTGACGCCGGATGCGCCGACTACGAGCGCATCGTCGTCGTCAGCCGAGAGACCCTCGTCCGAGCCAAGGTCGACATCCCCGAGGCCTGAGCCGCTCGACGCCCCCGCTGCACCGGACCCGGTCATTCAGCGCCCTTCACCATCACCCTTGGTGACTGTTCAGATACGCACAGCTCGACTTCATCGATCTCCACCCGCCCTCAAGGAGGCCGTCATGGCCGTCCGTCTAGGCCGAAAGCCGTACATAGCACGCAGGCTGGGCGTTCCCCCACGCCAACGAGGCAGCCTCTCCGGAGAGACCTGTCCCGACATCTTCGAGCTCAGCGACGGGAACTTCGCCGTCATAGGGACCGACGCGACCGAGACCCTGCGGCACGCCCTGCCACCGGGCCTCGTCTGCAGCCAGGACCAGCGCATCGTCGTGATCACCCGCGAGACCCTCCTGCGGGCCAGGTCCGACATCCCCGACGCGTAGCAGGTCCGGCCCGGGGCACCCCCCGGGCCGGACGTCTCCGCGATCGCGCACCCGGCCCCTCCACAGGGGCCGGGCACGTTTCCGCCCCCTGCCCACGGGAAGAATTCCGCGAACCCAGGGAGGGACTGATGGCACGTCAGCAGGCTTGGCGTACCGCACTCTCCGTCGGCGCGTGGACCGCGGCCGTCGTCGCGGGGGTCGCGCTCGTGGGCGTGGCCTCCTTAGCCGTCAGCGGCTGGCTGATACGCGGCGTGGAGGCGACCAACGGCGACCGGCGGACGGCGGAGGAGCGCAGCTCACTGGGGGACTACTTCGGCGGCGTGAGCGCGGTGTTCTCCGGCCTCGCCCTGCTACTGCTCGTCGCCACCCTCCTCTTCCAGCAGCGGGAACTGCGGATGCAGCGGCTCGAACTCTCCCTCCAGCGCGCGGAACTGATCGCCTCGCGCGACGAACTGCACCGCAGCGCGGAGGCCGACCTGCGCACGCTGCACGTCCAGCTGACGCAGATGGTCATGGACGACCCCTCCCTGGCCGCGGTGTGGAACGACTTCCGCGGGGAGCCGGATTCCGCACTCCGCCAGAACCTCTTCGCCAACCTCACCTTCAACCACTACGTACTGGCCTACAGCTGGGGCAGCTTCTCCGAGGACGACTTGATCGCCCACGCCGAGAACCTGCTCGACAGCAGCACGTTCCGGCGCTACTGGAACGCCACCAGGGCACACAAGGCGCAGCTCTCGCCCGACAGCCCCGAGGGGCGGGTGTTCCAGCTCTTCGATCAGGCCTTCGCCGACCGGCTGCAGGCGCCACCGGCTTCCCCTTGAGGCGCCGGTACGGGAGCGGGCGGCACCTCCCCCACATACCGCGCCGCAGGCCGAATGATCTTCGAATCCCGGGCCTGCTCCAGGACGTTGGCGCTCCAGCCCACCACCCGCGCCGCGGCGAACGTCGGCGTGAACATCTCGCGCGGCAGGCCGCACAGCTCCATGACGACCCCGGCGTAGAACTCCACGTTCGTGTGCAGTTCGCGCCCCGGCTTCAGCTCCGCCAGGATCGCCTCCACCTGCCGCTCCACCTCGATCGCGAACTCGACCAGGTCCCCGCCGAACCGCCCCGCGATGCCCCGCAGCATGCGCGAGCGCGGGTCCTCGGTGCGGTAGACGGGGTGGCCGAAGCCCATGATGCGGTCGCCCGCCAGGACCCGCTCCCGGATCCAGCCGTCGATGCGGTCGCGCGTGCCGATCGCGTCGAGCGTGTCGAGGGCCCGGCTCGGCGCCCCGCCGTGCAGCGGCCCGGAGAGCGCCCCGACCGCGCCCACCAGACAGGCCGCCACATCCGCACCGGTCGACGTGATGACCCGCGCCGTGAAGGTTGACGCGTTGAAGCCGTGATCAATGGTCGAGATCAAGTACTGCTCGATCGCCCGCCCCCGGGCGGCATCCGGCTCCGAACCGGTCATCATGTACAGGTAGTTGGCGGCGTACGACAGATCGTCGCGCGGCTCGACGGGTTCGAGGCCCTGCCCGAGCCGGTGGAGCGCCGTGAGCAGGGTGGGCACCACCGCGGCCGCGGCCAGGGCGTCCTCGCGCCGCCGGTCGTCGTCGATGTCGTACACGGGGCGGAAGCCCTTCGACGCCCCGAAGAGCGACAGGGCGGTGCGCAGCCCGGAGAGCGGCCCCGACAGCGCGCTGGCCCTGGCGATGGCGGGCAGCGCCTCGCGCACCTCGTCGGGCAGGTGCCGCAGCGACGCGGTCCGCGCGGCGAAGGCGGCGCTCCGCCCCGCGTCCGGCAGCTCGCCGTGGAACATCAGATGCCATACGTCCTCGAAGCTGCGGCTCTGCGCGAGCTCGACGGCCGAGTACTGGCGGTAGTGGTAGAAGCCCTCGTGTCCCCTGACGTCTCCGAGCTCTGTCTCGGTGACGACGACACCGGCGAGTCCTCGTGGGACCTCGACCGGCTCGGCGGGGGTGGCGGTGGAGCCATTGATCGGCATGTTCTTCCTCGACTTCCTCCCTGGACTTGATGTGACTGTCCATGATTGATTGAAGACCTGTCAATATTGATTGAATCAATGTGCAAGTCCAGTCGTCAGGATGCGGATACGGTGACGCCCATGACGGATCAAGGAACCCCGCGCGAGGGTCGGCGGCTCAGCACCAAGGAGGCCGCCGAACTGCTCGGCGTGAAGCCCGAGACCGTGTACGCGTACGTGAGCCGAGGCCAGCTCGGCAGCAGCCGCGGCGCCGGTTCACGGGGCAGCACCTTCGACCCCAAGGAGGTCGAGGCGCTGGCCCGCAGGAACAGACGGGAACCCGCCGCTCCGACCACCGCCAACGAACTCTCCGTACGCACCCGCATCACGTTGATCGACAAGGACCGCTACTACTACCGCGGCGTCGACGCGGCACAGCTCGCCCTGACCCACTCCTACGAAGAGGTGGCCGAGTGGCTGTGGACCGGCGTCCTGCGCCCCGGCATCGGCTTCGTCGCCCCCAAGGAGACCGTCACCACGGCCCGCCGCGCGGTCAACGCGCTGCCCGAGCACAGCGGTCCGACGGACCGGCTGCGCGTCGCCGCGATCTCCGCCGCGGCCGCCGACCCGCTCCGTTTCGACCTCTCCGAAGAGGCCGTCATCGGCACCGCGCGCTCCCTGATCCCCACGCTGGTCGCCGCGCTCCCACCGGTCCTTCCCGGCCACAAGGACGAGGGCCCGCTGGCGCGACGCCTGTGGGCGCGGCTGACCGGCCACAAGCCCGACGCCGCCTCGCTGCACGCCCTGGACACCGCCCTCGCGCTGCTCGTCGACCACGACCTCGCGGCCTCGACGCTCGCCGTCCGCGTCGCCGCCTCCGCTCGCGCCCACCCCTACGCGGCGGTCTCGGCCGGACTCGGCGTCCTGGAGGGCCCGCTGCACGGCGCGGCCAGCGGTCTGGCCCACCGCATGCTCCTCGACGTGCTCGACCGGGGCAGCGCGACCCCCGTAGTGGCCGACGAACTGCGCGCGGGACGCCGGGTCCCCGGGCTCGGCCACCGCCTCTACCCGGGCGAAGACCCGCGCGCGCAGGCGCTGTTCGGCCTCCTGAAGGAGATGCCGTCGGCCGGTCCTGCCCTCGCCGCGGCCCGCGACGTGGTGGCCACCACCGCCCGCCACACGAACCTGCACGCCAACGTCGACCTCGCCCTGGCCGTCCTCAGCGCCTCCTCGGGGATGCCCGCGGAAGCAGGCGAGACGATCTTCGCGGTGGCCCGTACGGCGGGCTGGATCGCGCACGCCCTGGAGGAGTACGACGAACGGCCGCTGCGGATGCGTCCCAGCGGCCAGTACGTGGGCGCACGTCCGCCCCAGCCCATGCCGTCCGCTTCCGATTAGCCACTGTCGTCGTCCTCTTCTTAATCACTATCATCGTCCTCTTCGCCGTCGTCCTCTTCGTGCGCTTCGTCGTCGTCCTCTTCGTGAACGGCCTGAGTCCTTCGACGAGGCGTGAACGGCCCGGGGCGGAGCGCGGGTTAGGCTCGCCTGCGTGAGTACGTGCGCCACCGCATCGCGGGACCTGAACGAGCCGCTCGCGGGGACCGCCGCCACCGCCAGGACATGGCTCCTCCTCGAACAACCCGGCCCCTGGGGTGCCAAGGCGCTGACATCCAGCCATCTCGATCCCGAGGTCGGCCGCGCCCTGGAGCGGGCCGCGGAGGGCACCGGCGTACGCGTCGCACTCATCCGCCGCCCAGGGCGGCACGCCGACTGTCACGCACCCACCCGGCACCGCGTGTACATCGCCCACACCGCACCGGGCCGCACCTGGCTGCGCGGCCAAGTGGTCGACGACCCACGGCAGTTGCTGGACCTGGACTTCACGGCCCTCGGCGCCGGTGAACACGGCGGATTCGGCACCCCGCACACCGGAGCCCCACTCGCCCTCGTCTGCACCAACGGCAAGCGCGACCGTTGCTGCGCCCTGCTCGGCAGGCCGCTGGCCGCCGAACTCGCCTCGCTCGGCGAAGAGGGCGTCTGGGAGGTCACTCACCTGGGCGGCCACCGCTTCTCCCCCACGCTGCTCGTGCTGCCGTACGGGTACGCGTACGGCAGGGCCGGTGCGGACGCTGTCAAGGAGATCCTCGCCGCGGTCCGCACCGGCCGCGTCGTCACCGAAGGGTGCAGGGGCAGCTCCGCCTGGGAGCGCCCGGGACAGGCCGCCGAACTCGCGGTGCGCACCGCGACGGGCGAGGACGCCGCGGGAGCCCTGAGCGTCGCGCACACGGACGGCACGGCCCCGCGCTGGCAGGTGACCGTCGCCCACGCCGACGGCCGCCGCTGGCGGGTCCTCGTCGCCCAGGGAGGCTCACTGCCGCCCCGCCCGGAGAGCTGCGGCGGGACCCTCGGGTCTCCGGCGCGGATGGACGTGGTGGCGGTACGGGAGATCACGCACGAGATCCCCGCCACAGTGACTACGGAGTAGCCCGCCCCCGGCCGTACCGTTCGTAACCATGAGCCCGACCTCCCCTGCGCGACGCCTCCGCCTCGGCCTGCCCCGGCGCGTGTTCTCGCAGGTCCTGCTGATGCAGCTGGCGATCGCCGCCGGGGTCGCGGTGCTCGCCACGGGGCTCTTCCTCGCGCCGCTCAGCGACCAGCTCGACGACCAGGCGATGCGTCGCGCACTCGCCATCGCGCAGACCACGGCGGCCCAGCCGGAGATCGCCGAGGATCTGGAGTCCACGGCTCCGCGGCCGGACGGCGCCGTACAGACCGCTGCCGACCGGATCCGCAGGGCCAGCGGCGCCGAGTACGTCGTGATCATGAACAAGGACGGGGTGCGCTGGTCCCACACCGACCCGGACCAGATCGGCAAGGTCGTCTCCACCGACCCCAGTGACGCGCTCGCGGGCCAGGACGTCATGGAGATCGACAACGGGACCCTGGGCCGCTCCGCCCGCGGCAAGGTGCCGCTGCGCGACGCGGAGGGGCGCATCGTGGGCGCCGTCTCCGTAGGCATCGAGTACGACAGCGTGCGCGCCCGCCTGATCCACTCCATCCCCGGGCTGCTCGCCTACGCGGGAGGGGCGCTAGCGGTCGGCGCGCTCGCCGCGTACCTGATCTCCCGAAGGGTGCAGAAGCAGACCCGCGACCTCGCCTTCTCGGACATCTCCGCGCTGCTCGCGGAGCGCGAGGCCATGCTCCACGGCATCCGCGAGGGCGTCGTCGCCCTGGACCGAGGGGGCAGGATCCGGCTGCTCAACGACGAGGCGCAGCGCCTCCTGGGCCTCGACGGCGAGGCGATCGGGAAGCCGCTGGACGAGGCCCTCGGCGAGGGACGCACGACCGACGTCCTCGCGGGGCGGGTCACCGGCACCGACCTCCTGACCGTGCGCGGTCAGCGCGTCCTCATCGCCAACCGCATGCCCACCGACGACGGCGGCGCCGTGGCCACCCTGCGCGACCGCACGGAGCTGGAACAGCTCGGCCGCGAACTCGACTCCACCCGCGGCCTCATCGACGCCCTGCGCGCCCAGGACCACGAACACGCCAACCGCATGCACACCCTCCTCGGCCTGCTCGAACTGGAGATGTACGAGGAGGCCGCCGAGTTCGTCGGCGAGGTGGCGGGCGCGCACCGGGTGACCGCCGAGCAGATCACCGAGAAGATCCGCGACCCGCTGCTCGCGGCCCTCCTGGTCGGCAAGGCCACGGTCGCGGCGGAGCGCGGCGTCGCCCTCGACGTGCCGCGCGACACCGCGCTCCCGGACCGGCTCGTCGACCCGGGCGGTCTGGTCACGATCGTCGGCAACCTCGTGGACAACGCACTCGACGCGGCCGCGGGCACCCGCCACGCACGCGTGGAGGTCGCCGTGCGCGCCGAGGGACGCTCCGTCGTCCTGCGGGTGCGTGACACCGGTCCCGGAGTGCCCGCAGAGCAGCGCGAGACGATCTTCACCGAGGGCTGGAGCACCAAGGAGCCCCCGGCGCACGGCAAGCGTGGCATCGGCCTCGCCCTGGTGCGCAGGCTCGCCGAGCGGCAGGGCGGCAGCGCCCGGGTCGGCGAGACGCCCGAGGGCGGCGCCGAGTTCACCGTCGTCCTGCCCGAAGCGCTCACCGAGCCCGAGCTCGCCACCACGGAGGAAGCACGATGATCGAGGTCCTGGTCGTGGACGACGACGTCCGGGTCGCCGACGTCAACGCCGCCTATGTCGCGAAGATCCCCGGCTTCCGAGTGGCGGCGAAGGCGCACAACGCGGCCGAGGCGCTCCGGCTCGTCGAGGACGTCCCCGTGGACCTGGTCCTGCTGGACCATTACCTGCCGGACGAGACGGGCCTCTCGGTCGTACGTACGTTGCGTGAGCGCGGCCACCAGACCGACGTGATCATGGTGACCGCGGCGCGCGACGTGGCCACGGTGCAGGCGGCGATGCGGCACGGCGCGCTCCAGTACCTGGTCAAGCCGTTCTCCTACGCGGGCCTGCGCGCCAAGCTCGACGCGTACGCGACCCTGCGCCGCACCCTGGACGGCGGCGGCGAGGCAGAACAGGCCGAGGTCGACCGGATCTTCGGCGCCCTCTCGGCGACCACGGCGCCCGACCTGCCCAAGGGGCACTCCCCCACCACGGCGGAGCTGGTGCGCAGGGCCCTGATGGCCGCTGAGGGGCCGCTCTCGGCCCAGGAGCTGGCGGACCACACCCGGCTGAGCCGTCAGACGGCACAGCGCTATCTGAAGCTCCTGGAGCGCGCGGGCCGGGTCAGGCTGAGCCTCAAGTACGGCGACACCGGCCGCCCCGAGCATCGCTACGAGTGGGCAGCGAGCGTCTAGGCACCGGCCTGCCCACCCGGAGCCGGGGTCGAGGTCTCGGTCAGGTTGATGCCGGGGAATCGTTACACCGCCCCGGCACCGGTGAGCGACCGCACCTCCGTCTCCGCGTGCTTGGCCTCGTCCGCGGGCTCGTGCGAGGTCACCGTGCCGAGCCACCCGGCGAGGAAGCCCAGCGGGATGGAGACGAGACCGGGGTTCTCCAGGGGGAAGTACTGGAAGTCCACGCCGGGGAAGAGCGCGTCGGGCCCTCCGGAGACCACGGGCGACAGCACGACCAGCGTGAGCGCGGGCACCAGTCCCCCGTACACCGACCACACCGCGCCCCGCGTGGTGAAGTTCCGCCAGAACAGCGAGTAGAGCAGCACCGGCAGGTTGGCGGACGCGGCGACCGCGAAGGCGAGGCCCACCAGGAACGCCACGTTGAGGTCGCGGGCCAGCAGCCCGAGCCCGATCGCGAGCACGCCGATCCCGGCTGCGGCGACCCGCGCCACCGCCACCTCGCTGCGCGGCTTCGCGTTCCGTCGCCGCAAGGAGGCGTACAGGTCATGGGCCACGGACGCCGACGAGGCGAGCGTGATCCCGGCGACCACGGCGAGGATCGTGGCGAAGGCGATGGCGGCGACGATCGCGAACAGAACCGTTCCCCCTGTGGAGTCCGCGCCACCACCCAGATCGAGCGCAAGCAGCGGAACTGCCGTGTTCCCCGCGGCATTCGACCCGCGCACCGCGTCGGACCCCACAATGGCGGCCGCCCCGAAGCCCAGCACGATCGTCATCAGGTAGAAGCTCCCGATGAGCCCGATCGACCAGACCACCGAGCGCCGGGCGGCCCGCGCGGTCGGCACGGTGTAGAAGCGCGAGAGGATGTGCGGCAACCCCGCGGTGCCGAGCACGAGCGCGAGCCCGAGGCTGATGAAGTCCAGCCTCGAGGTCCAGTCCCCGCCGTACCTCAGCCCGGGCGCGAGGAACCGCTCTCCCTGCCCACTGTGATCGGCGGCGGTCCGCAGCAACTGGTCGAAGTCCCCGTGGAAGCGCACCAGGACGAGCACGGTCAGCGCGATCGCCCCGCACATCAGCAGGACCGCCTTGACGATCTGGATCCAGGTGGTGGCCCTCATCCCTCCCATCGACACATAGATCACCATGAGCGCGCCGACGCCGATCACCGTCCAGGTCTGCGCCGCCCCGCTCGTCCCTCCGAGCAGCAACCCCACCAGCGAGCCCGCCCCCACCATCTGCGCCACCAGATAGAGCACGGACACGGTCACCGAGGACGTTCCCGCCGCGATCCGCACCGGACGCTCCCGCATCCGCGCGGCCACGACATCGGCGAGCGTGAACCGCCCGCAGTTGCGGACCAGTTCGGCCACCAGGAACAGCACCACGAGCCAGGCCACGAGGAAGCCCACCGAGTACAGCAGCCCGTCGTACCCGAAGAGCGCGATCAGCCCGGAGATGCCGAGGAACGAGGCGGCCGACATGTAGTCGCCCGCGATGGCAAAACCATTCTCCATGGGCGAGAAGAGCCGTCCGCCCGCGTAGAACTCCTCCGCCGAGCCGTGCCGGTTGCGGCTCACCCACGTGGTGATGGCGAGCGTGACGGCCACGAACACGCCGAACAGCAACAGCGCCAAGGTCTGGTGATCCCCGGTCATCGCTCGATCCCCTGCTCTCGTGCCACCTCACGCACGCGCTGCCGCTCCTGTTCCTGCTCCCGCTTCTGCTCGAAGACGGCCCAGCGCAGATCCAGCGCCGCACGATCCCTGCGCAGCCGCGCATGCCGGACATACGCCCAGGTCAGCAGGAACGTCGTGAAGAACTGCCCGAGCCCCGCCAGCATCGCCACATTCACCGCACCGGCGACGGGCCGCGCCATCAGCCCGGGCGCCGTCGTCGCGGTCACGACGTACGCCACGTACCAGGTGAAGAAGACCGCGACGCCCGGGATCACGAACCGCCGGTACCGACCGCGCACTTCCTGGAAGGCCTCGCTGCGCTGCACCTCCAGGTAGATGTCGGCAGGACTCGCACCGTGCCGCTCAGAGGTCACCGGGGAATGGGACGGGGACGGCGCCACGGAAGCCGGGACGCCCGTGCCGTCCAACTCTCCCCAGCCGGAGGCGAGCGCGTCGTACCAGGGATCCCTTTGATCACCGATCCGGCCCTGTCCCCCACCGCCCCGACCCGACCCGGCATCGGGCCCGTCGTGCTTCTCCACCGAACTCTCCTTGTCCGCTGCCCTGTTCGGCCGCGTGCCCAAGGATGGACAGAAGGGGAAGATCCCTGACTCTTCTCCTCGCGCTCTTCACCCCATCAGGTGAAGGGCCCTCAGATACGCACGCTCCCTGGAGGCTTGGCGAGTCCGTGCCGGTAGGCGTAGCGCACGGCCTGCGCGCGGTCCTTGAGGCCCGTCTTCGCGAAGAGATTGTTGATGTGCGTCTTCACCGTGGCGGTGGAGACGTGCAGGGCCCGGGCGATCTCGTGATTCGACATCCCCTCCGCGATCAGTACGAGCACTTCGGTCTCCCGCGCGGTGAGACCGTCCGGCGGCTCCGCGGCCACGGCGGGCCCGTCATCCGGCTCCGACAGCCGCTCCAGAAGCCGCCGTTGGATGCTCGGCGAAAGCCCCGCGTCACCCGAGAGCACGTCCTCGACGGCCCGCACGATCTCGTCCCCACCCGCGTCCTTGGTGAGATAGCCGCGCGCGCCCGCTCTCAGCGCGGGGAACAGCGAGTCGTCGTCGGCGTACGTGGTGAGCACGACGACCTGCGTCCCCGGATACTCCGCACGGATACGCCGCGTGGCCTCCGCCCCGTCGCAACGGGGCATGCGCAGGTCCATCAGCACCACGTCCGGCGCGAGTTCGGCCACGAGCCGGACGGCTTCCTCGCCGTCGCCCGCGGAACCCACGACCTCGATGCCGGGGAGCAGCCCGAGCAGCATCACGATGCCCTCGCGCACCACGGTCTGGTCGTCGGCCACGATCACCCGCGCGGGCGGCTTCGCCCCGGCGCCTCTCCCCTCGCCCACTGTCTTGCCCGCTGTCCTGTCCGCTCCGTCGTCCGCGGTCCCGGTGGCACCGTCGTTCTCTGTCATCCCGGCACCCTCAGCGTCACCACGAAGCCCTCCTCGCCCGGCCCTGCTTGCAGGGACCCGCCCAGCAGCTCGGCCCGCTCACGCATGCCCAGCAGACCGTACCCGGCTCCGGAGGCGGCGAGCTCCCCCGCAGGTCCGCCCGAATCGCTTACCTCCAGCCTCACTTCGCCCTCGCCGTACTCGAGAGACATCTGCACCTTCGCGCCCGGAGCGTGCTTGCGCACGTTCGTCAGAGCCTCCTGCGCCACCCTGCGCACCGCCTGGGACGCCTCGGCGGGCAGCGGGCGCCGCTCTCCCGTCACGGTGACCGACGCCCGGTCCGTCGTGACCAGCTCGCGCAGGAAGTCCTCGACCGGAGTCATCTCCCCGCGCAACGCGGAGAGCGCCTGTCTGGTCTCGGCGAGCCCCTCGCGGGCCATGGACCGAGCCGCCACCACACGGTCCAGGATCTGCTGCTTGGTCGCGTCCCTCTCGATCAACAGGCGGGCCGCCTCGAGGTGGACGAGCTGCGCGGAGAGGCTGTGCGCGAGCACGTCGTGGATCTCACGCGCGATGCGGGCCCGCTCGGCGAGCGCGGCCGCTTCCGCCTCAGCGACGCGCGCCGCCCGCTCCTGCGTCAGCAGCCGATGAGCACTCCCCCGCGCCTCCGCGTCGAGCCTCAAGGTGTACCCGGCCAGCACGAGGCCCACGACGGTGAGTGCCGTGGTGAGCCAGCTGTCGTCGTTGTACGCGACGAACCCGGTCATCCCCACGAGCACGCAGGGAGCACCGGCCACCAGCGGCAGCCGCTCCAGGGCGGAGATGGCCGAGCCGCACCACAGCACCAGGGCGAGGAGTCTCCAATCACCCAGCTCCGCGGCGAGCGCAGACGCCAGGAGCAGCGCCATCAGTCCCAGTGACGGCCACAGTCGATGAGCGAACGAGATGCGGAAGAACGCCCACCCGAAGAACGCGGTCGCCACGACCAGGCCCACCCCGGCCGCCAGATGCCAGCCCCGCTCCTTGTGGAACGCTTGCCACAGCAGGCTGCCGAGGATCAGCACGCGCAGGACCCGGACGAACCACAGCCGGGCGATGCTCATCCCCGCCCAGGTGAGCGCCTCCCTGGAGGGCCATCGCGTCCATCGGTCCCAGCTCACACGGGGTCCTTCCGCAGGGGTTCGTACGCCGCGTCGGCAACACCGTACGTCCGGTTTCCGGCGCCGGTCCGTTGCAGGAGCAGCCCGCTGCGGACCAGCAGCGTGGCCGCCAGCGCCAGCATCAGAGTGGCGCTGCCCTGACGCACGTCCAGTGCCGCGCCGAGCCCGAACAGACCGGCCCGCAGCCCGATCCCGACGGCCCAGACGAGCGCGGTGGCCTTGGTCCCCTTGCTCCACGCGGTGCCGTCGGCCTCGGTCCAGACGTGCGAGGTCCGCGCCCAGCCCGCGCCCATGGCCAGGCCGACGAGCAGCTCCGCGACGAGCAGCACCACGGACGCCGTCTGGTGATGGTGGTCGATCAGGTCGGGCTCGCGGACGGCCAGGAAGACGAGGACCGCCGGTATGACCCACCAGCGCCGGTCCGTGCCGATCTGCTGGGCCTTGAATTGGCGCACGATCACCAGCACCACGACGGCGCAGATCACCACAGCGTTGGTGAGCCCGGACATGTCAGCCTCCGCACGACGAGGAAGGGCGAGGCCGATCCGCGGAGGATCGACGCCTTCGACGCTACGGAAATCGCCCGGTCGGGAGATCGGCGCAGGGGTGGAACGCGGGTGGATCCGTGCGCTCCACCCATGGGTGGAGCGCACGGTACGGGCTGCGCGGAGCGGCCGGGTCGGAGTAAGTGACGCCCACGTCACGCGCCGCCGATGTCGTGCGCCGAACCCCTCACGCGCAACCCGCTCCGCTCACGCGTCGATGCGCGACCGGTCCAGCGTCGCGGCGGACTTCGTGATGAATTCCTTGCGCGGGGCGACGTCGTTGCCCATCAGCAGATCGAAGACCTGCTCGGCGGAGTCCAGCTCGCCGATGTTGATCCGGCGCAGCGTGCGGTACCGCGGGTCCATCGTCGTCTCGGCCAGCTGGTCGGCGTCCATCTCGCCCAGACCCTTGTACCGCTGGATCGAGTCCTTGTACCGCACGCCCTTGCGCTGGAACTCGAGCAGCGTCTCGCGCAGCTCGCGGTCGGAGTACGTGTAGATGTACTTGTCCTGGCCCTTCTTGGGCTGGACCAGCTCGATGCGGTGCAGGGGCGGCACGGCGGCGAAGACCCGTCCGGCCTCCACCATCGGGCGCATGTACCGCTGGAAGAGGGTGAGGAGCAGGATGCGGATGTGCGCGCCGTCGACGTCGGCGTCGACGAGCAGGATGATCTTGCCGTAGCGCGCCGCGTCGATGTCGAAGGTCCGGCCGGACCCCGCTCCTATGACCTGGATGATCGCGCCGCACTCGGCGTTCTTCAGCATGTCCGAAACGGATGCCTTCTGAACGTTGAGGATCTTGCCGCGGATCGGCAGCAGGGCCTGGAACTCGGAGTTCCGGGCCAGCTTGGCGGTGCCGAGCGCGGAGTCCCCCTCGACGATGAAGAGCTCGCTGCGCTCCACGTCGTCACTGCGGCAGTCGGCGAGCTTCGCGGGCAGCGAAGAGGACTCCAGAGCGGTCTTCCTGCGCTGGGCGTCCTTGTGCTGGCGGGCCGCGATGCGCGTACGGGCCGCGGCGACGGCCTTCTCCATCACCGCGCGGGCCTGGGCCTTCGCGTCCCGCTTGGTGGAGGTCAGGAACGCCTTGAGCTCCTTGGCGATCACGTTGGCGACGATGCGGTTGGCCGCCGAGGTGCCGAGCACCTCCTTGGTCTGGCCCTCGAACTGCGGCTCGGCGAGCCGGACCGTGACCACGGCCGTGAGGCCCTCAAGGGCGTCGTCCTTGACGATGTCGTCCTCGGCCACGCGCAGCAGCTTCTGGCTGCGCAGCACCTCGTTCATCGTCTTGGTGAGCGAGCGCTCGAAACCGGTCACGTGGGTGCCGCCCTTGGGGGTGGCGATGATGTTGACGAAGGACCTGATCGTCGCGTCGTACCCGGTGCCCCAGCGCAGCGCCACGTCCACACCGAGCTCACGGGTGACCTCGGTCGGTGTCATCTGGCCGTGCTCGTCGAGGACCGGCACCGTCTCCTTGAAGGTGCCCTGCCCGGACAGCCGCAGGACGTCGCACACGGCCTTGTCCTGGGCCAGGTACTCGCAGAACTCGCTGATGCCGCCATCGAAGCGGAAGGACTCCTCGCCCTTGGTGCCGCCCTCGCCGAGCCCGAACTCATCACGTACGACGATGGTCAGACCGGGCACCAGGAAGGCGGTCTGCCGGGCCCGCTGGTGCAGATGCTCCAGCGACAGCTTCGCGTCCTTCAGGAAGATCTGGCGGTCGGCCCAGTACCGCACCCGCGTACCGGAGCGGGTCTTGGGGATCTTCTTGACCTTGCTCAGCGTGGCCGACGAGTCGAAGGCCGCTTCGGGCCCCGGCTTGGCGAAAGCACCCGGGACACCGCGCCGGAAGCTGATCGCATGGGTGTGCCCGGCGCGGTCCACCTCGACGTCGAGGCGGGCGGAGAGCGCGTTCACCACGGAGGCGCCCACGCCGTGCAGACCGCCGGAGGCGGCGTACGACCCGCCGCCGAACTTTCCGCCCGCGTGCAGCTTGGTCATGACGACCTCGACTCCGGAGAGGCCGGTCTTGGGCTCGACATCCACGGGGATGCCTCGGCCGTTGTCCCGGACCTCCACGGAGGCGTCGTCGTGGAGGATGACCTCGATGTGGTCGCAGTATCCGCCCAGGGCCTCGTCGACGGAGTTGTCGATGATCTCCCAGAGGCAGTGCATCAGGCCGCGGCTGTCCGTCGACCCGATGTACATGCCCGGACGCTTGCGGACGGCCTCGAGTCCCTCCAGGACGAGCAGGTGCCGCGCGGTGTAGTTGGAACCGTCCCGGTCTGCTCCGGTCAGCAACGCTGTGGACGGCACGGACGTCTCGGCGGTCACGCGGTTCGCTCCTCGCTGAATTTCAAAGGGAGTCCTTTGGGGTAAGGACGCGGCTTCGGTTGCCCGTCAGAGGGTACCGATGCCTGGTAGAGCCGTTGCTACGCCACCCTCGTCTCAACTCAGACTAGTCCAGACTCGCATACATGTTCGATCCCTCAATGGAGTGAAGCGCACGTCACGTTCCCTTCGAGGCATGAACCATTTAGGCTCCGGGCACGTCCTCATCTACAAGCCGGCAAGCCAGCCGGGGAGGACCCGACCTGTACACCAGCGCGAAACCGTAAGACACGTAAGAGACGCAATACGGCACATTCGCCGCCAACCGGCAACGGACAACCTCCTCGAAAAGAAACTTCGAGGAAAAGCCACGAGCGGGAACGTTTTCGGCCTGGTTGGATGTTGACCCTGGTACGACAGCTCGTCGAGCTAGAGAAGAGGCGACGTGACTACTGTTCTGACCCCCGCGAGCCCCCTGACGGCCGCTGATCGCTGCGACCGCTGCGGCGCCCAGGCATACCTGCGCGTCGTCCTGTTGAGCGGCGGTGAACTGCTCTTCTGCGCCCACCATGGCCGCAAGTTCGAGCCGGAACTCAAGAAGATCGCCGCTGAGATACAGGATGAGACGGAGCGACTGACCGCCGTTCCCGAAAGCGCCACCGAAGAGGAACGCTGACACCTCGCATCCACGACGAGCCAGCACCGGCACACAGGCCGGCGAACGGGCGGCCGCCCCCACCAACAGGTAGGGGCGGCCGCCCGCTCTCGTTACACAGGCGCCCAGGCGCCTTCTCGGGCGTCTGGGGCCCGCTCTTCCCGGCCGGGTCCGGGCACAGGCGTCCTCAGCCGCGCCCCTGCAGCGCTCTGGCGACGCCCGAGAGCCGCGTGTACACACCGGGACTTCCGGCCCGCCCACAGCCACTCCCCCAGGACACCAGCCCGATCAGCCGTCCACGCGCGACGAGCGGCCCTCCGCTGTCCCCCTGGCAGGCGTCGCGCCGACCCTCCAGCTCGCCCGCGCACACCATGGTGGCGGCCGTGTACGTTCCGTCGGAGCTGCCCGGATACGCCTCCTCGCACACGGCGTCGGAGAGCACGTCGACGCGCGCCGAGTGGAGCGTACGGGCGTAAGTCCCCGACCCCGTGGTGTCTCCCCAGCCGTAGACCGCGGCACCCGTGCCCGCCTCGTACGCCGGATCCCCCTGCTCGGCCACGGGGATCACGTACCCCTTGGGCAACGGCTCGGCCAGGGTCAGCGCCGCCACGTCGCCGGAGTTGGTGTAGCTGTCGTACTCCGGATTGATCCAGACGTCGCGCACCGCGATCTCCGCTCCGTCGGCCGCCCGCAGGTCACTGCGGCCCGCGATGACCTTCAGGTCCTCGACCTCGCTCAGCGGCACGCCGAGCACGTCCCGGCTCATGCAGTGCGCGGCGGTCAGGACCGTTGTGCGCCCGATCACCACGCCGCCGCAGAACTGTCCCGACCGGGTACCCCCGAACCGGTCACGACTGGAGAGCGCCACGGTCCACGGACTGTCGGAAGCCCGTACCGGACCACCCCCGATGACCACGCTGTCGGCTGACGCGGGAACCGGGGAGGCCAACGGCAGCGCGGCGGCAGCGGCCATCAGGGCCAGTGCCCCCGTCCGCACTCGGGCGAAGGGACGACGCATGCGATCTCCTCACTCTGGGTTGCCATTGCGTACCCAGAGTCATCCAGTGCAGCACACCGCGCACCCGCGCGCGAAAGGCCCGAAGTCTCGTGTCGGGAGACTTCGGGCCTTTCGTGGCGTGCGTCGGCTACTGTCGCTGCCTAGTCGAGGTAGTCGCGCAGCACCTGCGAGCGCGACGGGTGCCGCAGCTTCGACATCGTCTTCGACTCGATCTGACGGATGCGCTCACGCGTCACTCCGTAGACCTTGCCGATCTCGTCGAGGGTCTTGGGCTGGCCGTCCGTGAGACCGAAGCGCATGGAGACCACGCCCGCCTCACGCTCGGACAGGGTGTCCAGGACCGAGTGCAGCTGCTCCTGGAGGAGCGTGAAGCTGACCGCGTCGGCGGGCACGACCGCTTCGGAGTCCTCGATGAGGTCACCGAACTCGCTGTCGCCGTCCTCACCCAGGGGGGTGTGGAGGGAGATGGGCTCGCGGCCGTACTTCTGGACCTCGATGACCTTCTCGGGAGTCATGTCCAGTTCCTTGGCCAGTTCCTCCGGAGTGGGCTCACGGCCCAGGTCCTGGAGCATCTGGCGCTGGACACGGGCCAGCTTGTTGATGACCTCGACCATGTGCACCGGGATACGGATGGTGCGGGCCTGGTCGGCCATGGCGCGGGTAATTGCCTGACGGATCCACCAGGTGGCATACGTGGAGAACTTGTAGCCCTTGGTGTAGTCGAACTTCTCGACCGCGCGGATCAGACCGAGGTTGCCCTCCTGGATGAGGTCCAGGAAGAGCATGCCGCGGCCGGTGTAGCGCTTGGCCAGGGAGACCACCAGGCGGAGGTTGGCCTCCAGGAGGTGGTTCTTGGCGCGGCGGCCGTCCTCGGCGATGATCTCCAGCTCGCGCTTGAGCTTCGGCGCGAGCTTGTCGGCGTTGGCGAGCTTGTCCTCGGCGAACAGGCCGGCCTCGATGCGCTTGGCGAGCTCGACCTCCTGCTCGGCGTTGAGGAGCGGAACCTTGCCGATCTGCTTCAGGTAGTCCTTGACCGGGTCGGCGGTGGCACCGGCGGCAGCGACCTGCTGCGCGGGCGCGTCGTCCTCGTCCTCGTCGGAGAGCACGAAGCCCTGGGCGCCTTCCTCGGCGGGCTCACCCTCGCCGGGCTTGCCGGTCGCGGGTGCCTCCTCGGTGGCCTCTTCGTCCAGGAGCTCGTCGGCGTCCTTCTTGGAAGCGGACTTCTTGGCTGCCGTCTTCTTGACGGCGGTCTTCTTCGCAACGGCCTTCTTGGCCGTCGCCTTCTTGGCAGCGACCTTCTTCGCGGGCGCGTCCTCGGCGGTGCCGTCCGCGGCCGGTGCCTCAGTGGCGGCGGTGGCGGTGGGCTTCGCCGTGGCGGTCTTGGCCGCGACCGTCCTGGTCGCGGTGCGCTTGGCCGGACTCTTCGCTGCGACGCTCTTGCGGGGGCGCTTGGGCTCCGCGGCACTGACCATCAGCGTCACACCCTCTTCCTCGAGGATCTGGTTGAGGCTGCGCAGAACGTTCTTCCACTGAGTGGCCGGAATCTGGTCAGCTTCGAAGGCACGACGCACGTCATCGCCGGCGATCTGCCCATCAGCCTTTCCCCGCTCGATGAGCGCCATGACAGAGACGGATTCGGCGATCTCCGGCGGGAGCGTACGGGATGTGCTGGCCGACACGAACAACCTCTCGGAACGTTGGTAAACGACTTCCGGCCCCGTCCATTGTGGACCGGAGCCGACGACCGACGGCTGGGGATTGGGCCGACGGCGCGGGCGGGGCCGGGGAGCTGCACAGCGTCGCGAACGACCGCTGTATTCCCTCCTCGGCTATCACCTCTTAGGTCATCGCGCTGCTCCTACGAGCGTTACGCCCAATCTACGTGGCCCGAGTCACACCCCGTAAGTGCTCAAAAACGGCTAGATACGGTCAGAAGCGACTGATTCACCCGCACGAATGATCCCCCGACGCCCTGTAAGGCACCCCACGATCGCGTCGCCGGATCCCCGCCGGGCCCCTGAGGAGCCCGCGGGGATCCGGCGACACCGGGTGCGGCCACGGAGCCATCGGCGGCGTACGGAACGAAGCGGCGATGCCGACGGACGTGCACGCGTCGGATCCGCCGACGCGGACGCACGGTCAGTGCTCGCGAGGGGCAGGCACTACTCGCTCCACCTCCGGGTGGACGGTCAGCAGCTGCCGCATGGCCGCCTCGGCACCGGAACCATCGCCTGCCGCGAGGGCATCGACGATGCGGGAGTGGTGCACGAGGGAGCCTTCGCTGGGACGGTCACAGCCGGTGATCGGCCCGCCGGAGACCTGGAGGGCGGCCGAGACGATGCCGGACAGGTGTTCCAGCATCCGGTTGCCCGCGAGCTGGATCAGCAGCGAGTGGAACTCCGCGTCGGCACGGGAGAAGGTGATCGAGTCACCCTGTGCCAGGGCGTGCCCCATGATCTCGACCATGTCGGCGAGGCGCTGCTGCACCTCCTCGCGACCGTGCCCGGCGGCCAGGCGGGCGGCGAGCGGCTCGATCATCCAGCGCAGCTCGCCGAGCTCGCGCCGCTGATCGTCGCGCTGCGGCCCGAAAGCCCGCCATTCGATGATGTCGGGGTCGAGCAGATTCCAGTCGCTGACAGGACGCACGCGCGTGCCGACGTTGGGCCGGGCGCTGACCAGGCCCTTGGCCTCGAGCACGCGCAGCGACTCGCGCACGACGGTGCGGGAGACCTCGAAGCGCTGGCCGATCTCCTCGGGGACGAGCGGGCGATCGGCGCCCAGGTCGCCCGAGACGATCATCTGACCCAGCTGCTGAACGAGTTGGCCGTGCAGCCCACGGCCGCGGCTACCGGCGGTTCGCCGGCCCACGCGCCCCAGGTCCTGTCCGGCGCCGTCCCAGACGGGGGCGCCGACGCGATCCCCGCCGGGGGCTTCGGCATAGGGGTATCGGTCGAGTTCGCCCGGGCCTGCGAGACCGGAGTCGGCGGAGCGGGCGGTGGTCATCATGGTGTGCGCAAGGGTACTCACGGATGAGTTGTCGGCGCTGCCCCCAACTCCCTTGAGGTCTTTGGTGAAAAGCACACGAAAGGGTGATCGCTTACCCCACCGCAATTGACGCCTTATCGGAAAGAAATGGGCGTTATCCGGGGAGTTGCGCACAGCACCGCAACGGAAGGTGCCGGACGGTCCTCAACGGACCCTGCCGCGCATCGCCGTGAGCAGATACGCGCAGAGCAGAGCGGTCAACGACAACATCAGTGCGCCACCCACGGGTTGGGCGATCATGCGCACGCCACCGGCCAGGTACCGCTCGACTCCGAACGGCCACTGCACCAGCGCGAGGTCGCGCAGCCTCGCAGGAAGCCCCGCCGCCGATCGCACAGATGGTCCCTCCAAGGCCTTCTGTACGAGGGGTACGACGACGATCGGCACCGCGAGCACGGCGGCGAGGCCCGCGGTGGTGGACCGGAAGACGCCGGCGGCGAGCACCCCCGCCCACGCGCATCCGGTCACCAAGGCCACCCAACTCGCGCTCAGCGAAAGCCAGTCAGCGGGAACCTTCGTGAGTTCTTCTCCGTATACGAGATGGAGGAGCGCGGCGTCGGAGACCACCGCGAGCAGGCACAGCAGCAGCGCCGTGGCGGCGGCGACGAGCAGCTTGGCGCCGAGCAGCCCCAGGCGGCGCGGGACGGTGCCCCGGTCCGCGGCGAGGGCGGGGTGACGGAACTCGTCGCCGAACGCGAGCGCGCCGAGCAGACCGGCACCAAGAGCCGCGGGCGGCAGGGGAAGTTCCTCGGGCCATGCGGCGATGAGGCGCGCCTGCGGCGTATGACCGGCCCTGGCCAGGAAGACGGCGATCAGGGCGGAGACGGCCACGACGGCGGCCGCGGTGAGATAGCCACTGCCGACGCCCGCGACGCGACGCAGCTCGTACCGCAGAGGCCGGAGAGGACTCCGGCCGTGACGGACCGTGATGGGAGGCGGCAGCGAGGACGCCGGGTCCTGCGGGGCGGAAGGGCCCGCGGCGACGCGCGCGTGGTCGGCGTCACCAGCGCCCTCGAGAGGGACCAGCGGGGTCAGCAGGATCTCGGTCGGGTCCGGGTCTGGGGCGGGGCCTGGGTCTGGGTCTGGGCGTGGGTCGGAGTCGTCATCCGCGGCGACGTGGAGCCGACCATCGATTCGCTCACCGGTTCGGCTACCCGTTCGACTGTCGCTGCGGTTGCCGGGCGGGTCGGCCCTGACCTCCGTGGGCAACGACGGCCCCGCGTCCCCGATCTCATCGGCGAGTTGGTGGACGAGAATGCCGTGGCGATACGCGGCCTCCCCCACATCGGCACAGCTGCTGCCGTACACGGAGAGCCTGCTGCCGTCCTCGTTGACCACTTCCACGGAGCGTCGGCTCGCGCGCGCCTCCTTGGCGAGCAGCGCGCCGAGACGGGCCGCGTGGGGGCTCTGGACGGCGACCCTGGGGCGGAGCCTGGTGCGCGCGAAGTCCGCGACCTCCTGATCGGCGACGAGCCGCCCCGCCTCCAGTGTGACGACGCGATCGGCGGTCCTGGCGGCCTCTTTGGGGTCGTCCGTGGTGAACAGGACGGTGCCGCCCTGGCGCGCATGGGCTCTCAGAACGCCGTGCAGCCATCCGCTCTCCCGGGTCGAGAGCCCATGAGCAGGCGCGTCGAGAACAAGGGTGTGCGGGTCGGTGAGGAGTGCGCAGCCCAGTCCGAGGCGTCGGTCCATGCCGCGCGAGAGCGTACCGAGACGCTGGTCCCGCAGGCTGACGAGACCGATGACCTCGAGGACGTCGTCAGCCCGCTGCACGGGCACTCCACCGGCCGCGCAGAGCATGCGCAGATGCCCGCGGACCGAGCGGGCCGGGTGCCCAGGAACCTCACCCAGGAGAACGCCGACCTCGCGGGACGGACGGGCGATACGGTGCAGTGGGCGGCCTCTGAAGTACGCGATTCCACGGCCCTGTTGGAGTTCGAGCATCAGCCGCAGCGCCGTGGTCTTGCCGGCGGCCTCGGCGCCGAGCAGCGCCGTGACACGGCCGGTGCGCGCCTCGAAGGACACGTCGTCGACGGCGGGCGGGAGCTCCTGGCGGGGATTGCTGGTCAGTCCGATGGCCTGGATCATCGCTTCTCTCGCAGGATGTGCGACCGCTCGGCGGCCGGGATCCGTCCGCCGGATCGGGGACGGACGAACCCCGTGGGTACTGCAGCAAGATAACGCGATATTTCCGGCTTTTCGGGCAGGGCGTGAGCCACTGGTGTCCGCCGAGCCGGGTAAATCGACAGGATAGGCAGGTGACAGCGAGCGCGGGCGTCAGACCTCGGGACGCAGCATCGGCGGGTTGAGCAGCGTCGCGCCACCCGCACGGAAGAGCTGCGCGGGGCGGCCGCCCTGCCGGGTGGTCGTACCGCCGGTGGGTACGAGGAAGCCCGGTGTGCCCGTCACCTTGCGGTGGAAGTTGCGGGGGTCGAGCACGACGCCCCAGACAGCCTCGTACACCCGTCGCAGCTCGCCGACGGTGAACTCCGGCGGGCAGAAGGCCGTGGCCAGCGAGGAGTACTCGATCTTGGAGCGGGCGCGCTCCACACCGTCCGCCAGGATCTGCGCGTGGTCGAAGGCGAGCGGCGCGGCCTGTTCGTCCTCCCTGCCGTAACCCCCCTGGTTGAGCAGCGCCTCCACCGGCGCCCAGCGCGCGCTGTGTGCGTCGCCGCCCGCCCGGGGCGCGGGCAGATCGGGTGCGAGGGCGAGATGGGCGACGCTGACCACTCTCATCCGCGGATCGCGCTTGGGGTCGCCGTACGTGGCGAGCTGCTCGAGGTGCGCCCCGTTGGCCTGGGCCGGTGCGCCCGGGTCGTGGGCGCAGAGGCCGGTTTCCTCGATCAGTTCGCGCGCGGCCGCGGCGGACAGGTCCTCATCAGGACGTACGAACCCGCCGGGGAGCGCCCAACGCCCTTGGAATGGCGGCTCACCGCGCCGCACGGCCAGCGCACACAGCGCGTGACGGCGCACGGTCAGCACGACCAGGTCGACGGTGACTGCGAAGGGCTCGAAGGCCGACGGGTCGTAGGGCGACATGAAGCGATCATAGTCGTCTGCCTGACGATAAACACCTCCTTGGTCAAGCCCTCCCCGGCTCGGCTCACCGTCCACGACCGGCCGCTCCACGCCCCGTCCGCCACGGGCTCACACCCCCAACTGCAGTCCATCGGCCGCCTCCTCGACCATGGCAAGTCCGAGTCGGCTCACACGCACGGAGAACGGACCGCCCGCGACGCTCAGCCCCGTTAGCCCCAGCTCCCCCAGCGGCGCACCGCGGACGGGTCTCAAGGTCACCGTGCCCGTCGGCGCGTCGGGACGGATGCCTGCCAGCGCCACGAGCAGATACACCCCGGAGGCCGCCGCAGTGGCGGCAGGACGACAGGCGGCGGGGTGGGGCAGCGGGGTCCCGCCCTCCGTACGCTGCTCCCCCGCGTACATCTCCGGCAGCCGATGACCGAACGACTCCGCGGCCGCCAGCACGCCGCGCAGGAGCGAACTCGCCTCCTTCTCGTACCCCGCCGCCGCCAGACCCGCGACGGCTACCGCCGTCTCCTGCACGCGAACCGCACCGCCCCGATGCCCGAACGGGTTGTACGCGACCTCCTTCGCCCCCAGGCTGCGCAGCCCCCAGCCCGAGTCCATGGCGGGACCGCCGAGCAGCCGGGCCAACTGTTCCGTCTGGACCTTGTCGAGCAGCCCGGGCGCCATCGCGCCCGCCCCGAGCAGACCGGTGTCCAGGAGATGGGCCGCTCCAGCGGTCAGCTGCGGCACGGGCCGCCCGTCCGCCAGGCGCGCCGCGGCGGGACGACCACCCGCACGGTCCTCCACCCAGAACTCCTCACGGAACCTGGCTCGGAGTCGTGCCGCCCACTGACGCAGCCCGGCGGCGTCCGTACGCCCGTGCGCATCGAGCAGGTCCGCACCCAGCAGGGCCGCCCTGTGCGCGTACGCCTGGACCTCACAGCGCGCCAGCCCGCCCGGGTGCGCGTCCGACAGGAACACCCCGTCGCCGACCGCGGTGCGCAACCATCGCAGGCACTTCTCAGCGGCGGGCAGCAGGTCCTCCACCTCCTGCTCGGGCAGCCCCCAGCGCCACGCCTCGGCGAGGAGCACCGGGAAGAGCAGCGTCGCCTCCGTTCCGGTGCATCCGGGTGGCAGGTGCGGCCCTGCGTCCCGAAGCGGACCCGGAATCATGCCCGCCCGGGGTCCCGGACCTCCGAGTTGGCCGCGTGCGAGGGTGCGCAACGTCCCCGCGGCGAGCCGGGTTCCCAGTGGCAGTGCCATACGGGCCGCGACCAGGGCTTCAGCCGGGGCGAGCCCGCAGCGCCAGGGCGCTCCCGCGGCCGGGTACATGTCGGTCGGGCACTCGGAGTCGCGCAGCAGCAGCGCCTGTAGGTCCTCGACGGATCGGTGGAGAAGCGGCTGGACCCTGGGGTCGTCGCCGACGGCACGTGCCCCGGCGACGGAGCGCGTCGTGCCGTGCCCCACACCTCTGATGGGCCCGGCGCCGTCGGGCCGCGCCCGCAGCTCGACGCTCCGCACGGCACCCGGCGGCAGGTCCACCTCCCAGCGCAGCAGCCCTGCCGAGGCCACGGCGTCCTCGGGCGGCGGGTTGGCGGTGACGACGCAATGGCCGTTGCCCGACGACCACCGCATGCCGGAGTCGTGGACGCTGGCGGGCAGTTCGGGACCGGCCCTGCCGGACGCCACCATGCCCACCTCGGCCAGGTCCGTGCCGAGTGACACCTCGAGGGGGAGCCTCAGGTGACGGCCTGCCGCGCTGTGCAGCGTGATCCGTTCGGTGCCGTCGGCGTATCGGATCCGCTCGACGACGACCTCCGGGTCGGGACCTCCGTCCGTCGGCAGACGCACGGTCGCCATGAAACGGGCGCTGTCGGCCGAGACCATCCGAGCCTGCACCGCCACGGGCTCGCGCCCGGCCACCCGCACGTGGAGGCGGGAGAGGACGCGACGCCCCGCGCGGTAGAAGCCCTCCAGCCCGCGGCCCGTCAACTGCCCCTGGTCGTTGGAGATCGCGAGGGCGGGCAGCGCGACACAGATCAGCGCGGTGTGCGCGGGCGGGAGCTCCACGGGACGGCGTTGCACCGCTGCGGGTGTGGGTCCGCCGGGCGGGCGCCCGGGGTTCGGCGCGGCCCGTTGGGGACCCTCTCTGCCGGAGACAGGAGACAGGGCGGGAAGAGACATGGGGCGGCTTCTTCTGCGTTGTCTGCGGCGACTGCGTCGTCTGCGCTGCGGAGGGTAGGAGTCGGTGCGGTGGCGCGACCCGGGCACGGGTACCGCCACTCAGGTGAACGGACCGACCCCGCCCCAAGTCACGCCCGCTCGGCAGGAAGCCGACCGTATGGCGCCAACTCCGGGCCCGCGCACCGGCCGAGTGGAGCAAATGTCCTATGAGCGCCACAGCGGTGACCAACCTCGCGGCCCACCTCGCCCACCACCGGACCGGCGCGTTCATCGCCCGTTCCTCGCGCCGCGCCGGATCGTGCGACGACGGTTGCGCGGCCCGGTCCCCGGACCGTTCGAGGTCCAGATGCCGCCACCTGAAACCCGGCCACCTCCGCCCGCGGCGTGCGGCAAGCGGCGTCGGCGCCGACGAGGAGGAGTGACTCCCGCGTCTTCCAAAGGCTCCTGCTCCTCTGGACACTCCAGGACATCCCCCTCCAACCACTCCTCGGCGCCGAGGAGTTCGGACGTCTGGTCGGCAGAGCCTCCCCGCAGAAGGCGCCGAATCGGCTCCGGATCGAAGTCCTCGTTGCAGGCGCGGTTCAGAAGCTGGGCGAAGAGATAGCCGGGGTCGGCGTCCAACGCCATGTCCAGAGCCTCTTGCCCCTCAACGCTGTCTCCGAGGGACCAGGCGACCCAGCCTGCGAGAGCGAGCGGCGCCGCCGCGTGCTCTCCGTAAGCCCCGACGCAGCGACGGGCCAGCGCCCTCCACAGACGCAGCGCGGCAGGGGCGGCGTCGCCTTCCATCCACGCCGCCGCCCGATCGCGTGTCGTGCGGACCTGAAGGCCGAGGATCAGTGCTGCCGCCTCGTCGTGCGCGAGCAGCTCATCGTCCCTGTTGTCCGCCTCCAGCCTGTCGGTGATGACTTCCGCGGCCGCGAGGCGCGCCATGACGCGACGGGCCAGGTCGAGGATCCCGGTGGCGATGTCGCCTCCTTCTTCGCCCAGCATCTTGGGAATGAGCGCGAGACCCGCGGCGTCCAGCGCACGCTCCTGCTCCACGGCCGCGGCGGTTCCCCACGGCACGAGCCGCGACCTGATCTCGCTCTGTGTGCTGTTCACCTGGATCCCCATGTAGGTCGCGGCCGCGGCCAGCACCGAGGTGCCGGGCCTGAGCAGGCGGATGCCCTCCGGCGGGCAGCATCGGATGTCCGGGCAGCAGTAGGTCCAGAAGCGGCCTCCCGTGATGCACACGACCTCGACCACGGGAACGTCGAGCCCCCCGCACGCCGTGCGCAGCAACTGGGCCAAGGGCCGCAGGCCGTCCACGACCCGCTTCCCCGACTCCCCGTCGGCGGGCTCCCGGCAGAGGAAGGCGACGACGCCTTCGGGCCGCGAGCCCCTTCGCTCACACCCGCCCACCAGACACCGAGCCAGCTGGTTGGCGGTGCTCGCCCAGTCCTCCGCACGCTCGGGAATGCCGAGGCGCACCCGCCCGCCGAACCGCCCCCGCTCCCCGTGCAGGGCGATGAGCACGATGCTGTTCTCGGGCTTGAACCCGAGCAAGTACGGCAGGGCGTCGGCCAGTTCGGCGGGGGTGCGCAAGGTGACCACGGGCTGGTCGATCGGCGTGCTGGGGTCGGTCGGACCGATGGCTTCGCTGTGATTCGTCATGCGCCGACTCTCCCGCGAATGACAAGATTCCGGTTGACCCTGTGGATAACTACGATCAGGGGCACGCCAAGAGTTATCCACAGCCTTGCGGGGCCGTTCGCGTAATGTCCGACCCATCGGGTTGCATGGGGGCATGAGCAACGAAGAGCTGCGCACGGCGGCGGACGCCGTACTCTCCCGCCTGGTCGGCGGCCCCTCATCCGCGTCCGGCGAGACGCCCTCGGCCAGCGGGGTCCGGCTGCGCGAGGATCAGTGGCGCGCCATCGAGGCCCTGGTGGCCGACAAGCGCAGGGCTCTGGTCGTGCAGCGCACGGGCTGGGGCAAGTCCGCCGTGTACTTCGTCGCCACCGCCCTGCTGCGCGAGCGGGGCAGCGGCCCCACCGTGATCGTCTCTCCCCTGCTCGCCCTCATGCGCAACCAGGTCGAGTCGGCAGCGCGCGCCGGAATCCACGCACGCACGATCAACTCCTCCAACACGGAAGAGTGGGAGACGATCCAGGCCGAAGTCGCCGCGGGCGAGGTCGACGTGCTGCTCGTGAGCCCCGAGCGGCTGAACAACCCGGACTTCCGCGATCAGGTCCTGCCCAAGCTCGCCGCCGCCACCGGCCTGCTCGTGGTCGACGAGGCGCACTGCATCTCCGACTGGGGCCACGACTTCCGGCCCGACTACCGCAGGCTGCGCACGATGCTCGCCGACCTGCCGCCCGACGTCCCCGTCCTGGCCACCACCGCGACGGCCAACGCCCGGGTGACGGCCGACGTGGCCGAGCAGCTCGGTACCGGCGGCGGCACCGACGCGCTCGTGCTGCGCGGCGCGCTCGACCGCGAGAGCCTGAGCCTGAACGTGCTCCAACTACCCAACGCCGCACACCGCTTGGCCTGGCTCGCCGACCACCTCGACGATCTGCCCGGCTCCGGGATCATCTATACGCTCACGGTCGCCGCCGCCGAGGAAGTGACCGCCTATCTGCGCCAGTGCGGGCACACGGTCACCTCGTACACCGGAAAGACCGAGAACGCGGACCGCCAGCAGGCCGAGGAAGACCTCCTCGCCAACCGCGTGAAGGCCCTGGTCGCCACCTCCGCCCTCGGCATGGGCTTCGACAAGCCCGACCTGGGCTTCGTCATCCACCTCGGCTCCCCTTCCTCGCCGATCGCCTACTACCAGCAGGTGGGTCGCGCCGGCCGCGGCGTCGACCACGCCGAGGTGCTGCTCCTGCCGGGCAAGGAGGACGAGGCGATCTGGAACTACTTCGCCTCACTCGCCTTCCCGCCCGAGGAGCAGGTGCGACGCACTCTGGACGTCCTGGCCCAGGCCGACCGGCCGCTGTCGCTGCCCGCCCTGGAGCCCCTGGTCGAGCTCCGCCGTTCACGGCTCGAGACGATGCTCAAGGTTCTCGACGTGGACGGCGCGGTCAAGCGTGTCAAGGGCGGCTGGATCTCCACGGGCGCGCCGTGGGTCTACGACACCGATCGCTATGCCTGGGTCGCCAAGCAGCGGCAGGCGGAGCAGCAGGCGATGCGCGAGTACGCGTCGGCACCGGGCTGCCGCATGGAGTTCCTGCGGCGCCAATTGGACGACGAAGGAGCGGCACACTGCGGGCGCTGCGACAACTGCGCGGGGGCGCGGTTCGGCGAGGAAGTGTCCCCCGCGGCCCTGGACGCGGCGAAGGGTGAGCTCGGCCGCCCCGGCGCCGACGTGGAGCCGAGGAAGATGTGGCCCACCGGTCTGGCCGCGGTCGGCGTGGATCTCAAGGGGCGCATCCCCGCGGGCGAACAGGCGGCGCCGGGGAGGGCCTTGGGGCGGCTCTCCGACATCGGCTGGGGCAACCGGCTGCGCCCCATGCTCGCCCCCCAGGCCCCGGACGGGCCGGTGCCCGACGATGTCGCGAAGGCCGTGGTGGAGGTGCTCGCGGACTGGGCGAAGGGCCCCGGCGGCTGGGCATCGGGCGCGAACGACGCGCAGGCCCGCCCGGTCGGCGTGGTGACCATGGCCTCGTACACGCGACCGCAGTTGATCCAGACGCTGGGCGCGCGGATCTCCGAGATCGGCCGACTTCCCCTGCTCGGCTCCATCGAGTACGCCGCGGGTGCCGATGCCGCACGAGTGCCGAGGAGCAACAGCGCACAGCGCCTGCGAGCCCTCCACGGGGCGCTGACGGTGCCCGACGCGCTGGCCGCCGCCCTCCAGGAAGCGAACGGACCGGTGTTCCTCGTCGATGACCTGACCGACAGCGGCTGGACCCTCGCGGTGGCCGCGCGCATGCTCCGTCGTGCCGGGGCCAAGGGGGTGTTGCCGCTGGTCCTGGCCGTACAGGGATGACGTACGCGTCGACGTAGGGCGGGCTGGGCAGGGATATAGGCGGCGCATCGGCCGATACCGGTGTGCGGTGACGATTGCTCGTTGCCGCGAGCCACCGCGACCGGAAGAATCGGAAGAGCTCCCCGCGCGGCTCCTGGCGGTCCGGTAGGGCTGTGCCGTGGTGCGCTCCCCCAGTCCGACCCCGCCCGTCGTACGGGCGCGTAGCCGAAGGGAGGACCGTGACCTTCGGATTCGCTCCGTCCGCCGCGGCATCGAAGCCGGAGTCCCCGACGTCGGCCGAGTTGTCCGCCGATTCCGCCCACCGACTGGCCCGGATGCTCGAACCCGCGGAGTGGTCTGCCGCGGGAATCCCCCTGCTGCGCAACCCGCGTGACGTCGTGAGCGGCCTCCACTCACGCCACCGACCGACCCCTCTGACCGCCATAGTGGCCGTATTGGACCCGGACGAACGCCTCAGAGCGAGCGCCTCGTTCAGTCGGCGTGCGACCGTGACGGACGGCTGGGTGTTCCGCAACGCCCTGCTCGCGCAGTTGCGTCGGATCATTCCGCACGACCTGCGGCGCCGCACCCCGGTACGTACCGCGGTGCTGCTCTACTGCCGTGACGGGGACGCGCGTTGGACCCAGGAGGACGGAGCCTGGATGTGGGGCCTCCGGGATGCCTGCACGCTGCACGGACTGCGGTGCGGCGCGTACATCACGCTGACCCGCGACGGCTGGCAGGTGCTCGGCGAGGGGCGCGGCGGTCGCCGGCCGAGCGCCGATTCACGACCCGAGTTGTTCACCGGAGCCGAACCGCCCGTGGCGCGCACCGGAGGCGCGGCCTCGGACGTGCTGCGGCGCGCGGCGGCACGCTGAGGCACCGCTCGCCGCCACCGTCCACCAGCGACGGCACCGCTGCCCGAGCGGTACCGCACGCACGGCACAGCACGGATCGGCACGTGGCCGAACCAGCCGTGCCTCGCGCGACACACGTCAGGCACCACAGGACCGGCGGCGGATCACCGCTGCCGGATGCGGACGTCAGACGCCCGCGCCCAGCATCGAGTTGATCCGCTGCGGGTCACCGCACACGATCAGCAGGGTCCCCGCCCGGGTGAGGGCCGTCGGCAGTGCGCCGAGCGCGACCTCTTCGTTGCCGCCGTTGACGGCGACGACGACCACCGGTCGGGCGGAGGCACGGTCGAGAGCGGCGGCGTCGGCGTAGAAGACGTCGTCGCCCGCGTCGTGCTGGGCCCAGTAGGCGGCCTCACCGAAGGACAGCTCGTGCGTGGCCCACGGGTGCGGTTCGCCGGTGGTGATCACCAGGACCTCTCCGGGCGCGCGCCCGGAGTCCAGGAGCAGGTCGACGGCCTCCTCTGCCGCGTCCAGCGCACCCTCGACCGAGGCCGGGATCAGCTGGACCTGCGGGACCGAGGCGGTGGCGGCACCGTCGGCGGACGCTCCGGAAGCGGAGGGGACGGAGGGAACAGAAGCGGCCGGGGCGGACGGCCCAGGCTTGGCGGCCGAATCGCGCGGCGTGCGCTGCGCGGGTGGCATCGGCCGGGCAGGACCCGGACGGCCGGGGCGCGGCGGAGCCGCGGGACGCGGGCCGGGTACAGGACGAGGGGTCGGCGCGGTACGGCTGTTGGCCGGCGTGGCGCGGGGACCCTGGGCACTCTCGTGAATCTGAGGCTCCTCGGGAATGAGAGGCATGAAGTGTTGTCTATCAAACGCCGATGCGACTCGCGTCGGCGGGTGGCACATGAGTGCGACCGGAAGTGCCGGAAAAGCGTCAGAACTCAAAGCCGAGCTGACCCTCGATTTCCGGAACTTTTCCGTCCGCCCAGCTGCGGGCCTTCTTGAGGTGCCGCCACTGGGGCAGCGCATCAAGATACGCCCACGAAAGCCGGTGGTACGGGGTGGGGCCCCGCTCCTCCAGCGCGGCCTTGTGCACCGGCGACGGATAGCCGGCGTTGGCCGCAAAACCGAAGTCTGCATGTTCGATGCCCAGTTCGGCCATCATTTTGTCGCGCCGGACCTTGGCGATCACCGAAGCCGCAGCGACGGCGATACAGGATTGGTCACCCTTGATCACGGTACGAACCTGCCAGGGAGACCCGAGGTAGTCGTGCTTCCCGTCGAGGATGACCGCGTCCGGGCGGACCGGCAGCCCTTCCAGAGCACGCACCGCGGCGAGCCGCAGCGCAGCCGTCATCCCCAGTCCGTCGATCTCCTCGTGCGAAGCGTGCCCGAGAGCGTGCGACGTGACCCAGCCCTCCAGCTCCTCCGCGAGCGCGGTGCGCCGCTTGGGGCTGATCAGCTTGGAGTCGGTGAGTCCTTCGGGCGGCCTGCGCAGTCCCGTGACCGCCGCACAGACGGTGACCGGGCCTGCCCACGCGCCGCGCCCGACTTCGTCGACACCGGCGACGATCTTCGCTCCGGTGGTGGCGCGCAAGGAGCGCTCGACGGTGTGGGTGGGTGCTTCGTACGGCATGGCGCCAGACAGCGTACGCCGCCGGACACCGCCCGCGACACCCAGGCTTGCCGAGTCGTCCGGAAGCTTGCGCCGACACCTCGCCCGAGGACGGCCGACCGGCGCTTTCACCACCGACCCACGGCGGCCTGAAGGCCCCCTCAGGGGCGGAGCAGCGGCACCATGACCTGGTCGATCAGGCCCTCGAATTCCTCGTCCGGCCATTCGCTCCCGCACACCTTGGAGCGATACATGAGCATGGCCGGAATGACGTCACACACATAAGAGTCGCCCCCTCCGGAACGCACCTCTCCGCGCTCAATTCCGCGACGTACGACCTCACTGATCAGTTTCACGACCGGCTCGATGACACCTTCGAAGATCACATCATGGAAGCGCTCGGCCGTTGCCGTATCGCATTCGTGAAGCACCGCACGCAGAGCGAATCCGGGGCGCGAGAACATCGCCTCTCGGACCTGTCTGCAGAGCTGAAGAAGATCTTCCCGAACGCTTCCGAGGTCCGGCGCGCTGTCGAGGCTGGGCAGTCCGGCCTGCAGCGCGTGCACGACCAGGTCCTCCTTGGACGGCCAGCGGCGGTACACCGCGGCCTTCCCCGTCTGCGCGCCCGCCGCCACTCCCTCCATCGTGAGCCCTCTCCAGCCGACCGTGCTCAGCTGCTCGAGGGCGGCTTCGAGGATCGCCTGCTCGAGGACGGGCCCCCGGCGGCGCGGTGATGCCGTCGGAGCGGCAGCTGCCGTCCAGCGCGAAGTAACCATCGTTTTCTCTCCGTTGAACGAGCGGGCAAGCCGTAGTGAACGCTTGCGTTCACTGAGGGGGAGTCACTACCGTCTTTCAGGACAGTGAACGGAACCGTTCACTATGGCGCTTGCGGGGGATCATGATGACCACCTCTCAATTGACGCACGATCAAAAGCCCGGGGCCGCCCGCCGAGAAGGGCATCCCGGCATAGCACTCACCGTCATCGCGGCCTGCCAACTCATGGTGGTCCTGGATGCGACGATTGTGAACATCGCGCTTCCCCACATCCAGGGCGCGCTCAAATTCTCGACGACCGACCTCACTTGGGTCGTCAGTGCCTACACCCTCACCTTCGGCGGTCTGCTGCTGCTCGGTGGCCGCGCCGGTGACATCCTGGGCCGTCGCCGCGTCTTCATGACCGGCATCCTCCTCTTCACCGTCGCCTCGCTCCTCGGTGGATTCGCCCAGGAGCCCTGGCAGTTGCTGGCCGCGCGCGTCCTGCAAGGCGTCGGCGGCGCGATCGCCTCCCCGACCTCGCTGGCGCTCATCACCACGACTTTCCCCGAAGGCCCGGAACGGAACCGCGCATTCGGCGTCTTCGCCGCCGTCTCCGCGGGTGGCGGCGCGATCGGGCTGTTGGCGGGCGGCATGCTCACCGAGTGGCTCGACTGGCGCTGGGTGCTGTTCGTGAACGTGCCCATCGGCATCCTGATCGCCGTACTCACCCCGCTCTACATCAGTGAATCCGAGCGTCACCCGGGCCGCTTCGACTTCCTCGGCGCGCTCACCTCGACGGCGGGCATGGCCTCGCTGGTCTACGGCTTCATCCGCGCGTCCGAAGAGGGCTGGCGCGACGGGCTGACCCTGGGGTCGTTCGGCGCCGCGGTCGTCCTGCTCCTGGCCTTCGTGCTGGTCGAGACCCGGGCGAAGGAACCGATCACCCCGCTCAGGATGTTCGCCGACCGCAACCGCTCGGGCACGTACGTGATCATGCTGAGCCTGGCCGCGGCGATGTTCGGCATGTTCTTCTTCATCGTGCTCTTCGTCCAGAACGTCCTGGACTACACCCCGATCGAGGCGGGCCTCGCCTTCCTGCCGGTGACCGTGGTGATCGCTGTTGGCGCCGCCCTGTCGCAAAAGTTCCTTCCGGTGCTCGGACCCAAGCCGTTCATGGTGACGGGCTCGATCATCGTCGCCATCGGACTCGGCTGGCAGACATTGATCAGCCCGGACAGTTCGTACGTCGGTGGCGTGCTCGGTCCGATGCTGCTGTTCGGCTTCGGCATGGGCCTGAACTTCGTGACACTGACGCTGACCGCGGTCTCCGGAGTGGCCCCTCACGAAGCGGGCGCGGCATCCGGGCTGCTCAACGCCACGCAGCAGGTCGGTGGTTCACTCGGACTCTCCATCCTGACCACGGTGTTCGGCACGGCGAGCCGCGACGAGGCCGAGAAGCAGGTGGGGGACTTCATGGCGCACGCCTCGCCCGAGCAGAAGGCCGAATTCGCCAGGACCCACGAACTCCCGGCTCCGTGGAGCCACGAAATCCTCTCCGAGGGCATCTCCACCGCCTTCATCCCCGCCGCAGCCATGGCGGTTCTCGCCCTGGTCACCGCCCTTCTGGTGATCCGCGTACGCAAGAGCGACCTCGACGCGCTCGCGGGTACGGCGAGCGCGGCTGGCCCGGCGGGCGGCTGACGGGGACGACTGCGCGCAGCGGGTCCCGGGCCTGCCTCAGGGGCGGCCCGGGACCCCCCTGGCGACACCTGGGGTCGCTGGCGGTGCCGTACGCGGAGTCCCTAGCCGTACGCGGGATCGGCGCTTGCCCCGTCGCAGAGTCCGGAAGACGCCGTGGGCGGCCGTTCCTCGGCGATCCGCCGGGCTCGGGACTCCCCCAGGCTCGTCGCGTACCAGGGGCGACCCTCCGTACCGAGCCGGTCCATGATGGCCTCGATCGCGCAGGAACGCTGGGGCTCCGGCAGCTTGTCCAGGGCCGGCACCGCATCGGCCGACATCTGCCGCATGTAGTCGAGGTCGAACTTGCCGGTCTCCGTGTAGCGCTGCACGTTGCGCTCGGCGATCAGCGCGTCCGGGGACAGCAGGCCGAAGGCGAGCACACCTGCCGCGGCGCTGGCGGCGACAGCGCGCGGCAGCCATCGGGTGCCCCAGATTCCAGCCGCCATGATCAACAGGATGACCACGCCGAGCCACAGCTCCCCCGCGACGACCGAGATCCTCAGCCTGGTCAGCCCGTACGCCTCCACGTACATGTCCATCCGGCGGACCGCTGACGCCACCACGACGAGCGTCAGCGCGCAGAGGGTGCCGAGCACGCCGCGCACCAGCGTCCGGTCACCGGCTCCGTCGCGAGGGGCCCAGCGCAGCGCGAAGACGATGACGAGCAGCGTCAGGAGAGTGGCGAGGAGCAGTTGCCAGAATCCCTGCCGCGCATAGGCGGAGTACGACAGTCCGGTCTTGTCGAGCACGGCGTCGTATCCGCCGAAGAGCACGGTCAGTTGCACGGCGTTGAACGCCGCGAACAGCACGTTGAGCACGATCAGCGGAAGCGCCCACTCGACCCGGGCGCGGGCACGGCCGGGCTTGATCACCAGCCGGTCCCAGAGCACGGGGGCGGCGGCCGTGTGCGCGGCAGCCAGCGCCCCGACCACGCCGACGATCAGGAGCAGGAAGCGCCAGGGGCTGCCCTCGATCGAGGCGTCGGGTATCAGGTCCCCGAGCAGACCCGCGAAGGCGGCATCGGCCCCGGCGAAGAGTGCCCCGAAGACCAGGAGCAGCACGGCGGTCACCGCGACCGCGCGCAGCACGGGGCCGAAGCCTCGTGCGCTGCCCGCGCGCCGACGCAGCCCCTGCCAGCCCCAGCGGACCCCGCTGAAGACGGCGTCGAAGATGCCGAGAGGGCTCAGGAGCACGCCGAGCCAGGTCCGGCAGCCGTGCAGCGCGAGCGAGCCGAGCGCGACCGCGGAGACGATCGCGAGGAACGACGGCCATCCCGCGTCGCGCAGCGCGGGCACGACCAGCAGGGCGAGGCCCCCGACCGCCCACGCCAGCGACCAGGGCCGGGGTCTGCGTCCTGCCGCCTGCGCGGCGAAGTAGGCGGCGAGCGCGGCAGGCACGGCGACGATCAGCAGGTTGAGCGCCAGCCCGTCACCGAGAAGCAGCATGCTCAGTACGCCGGTGGCGAGCACCGCGCACAGCGTCACCGTGCGGACCGGGCCGGGCGGGGCGGACCGCAGGTCGGCGAGCAGCGGTGTGTGAGAGGGCGCCGGATAATCCCACCCCGCGCGTGGCCCAGGAACTCCGTTCCCGGTGGACCGCCCTGGCGCGGGGCTTTCCGGCACGGGCCGGCCTGGCACGGGTTCCTGTACGGCGTCCTGGGGTTCGCCGCGGGCCCCCACCTTGTCGACGGCGTCACCACCGACGTCAGCGATGTCGGCGGCGCCAGCCGCGTCGCGCGGCTCCTCGCCGTCTGGCGCATCTGACGGTTCAGAGCCGTCCGAACCGTCGTGTCCGGCTCGTGATTCAGCCACGGGACCCCCTCCGGCCGATCCACGGGCGCACCGCACGGCACCTGTACAGAGCCGCGTGGCCCCCGGGACCGACATCTCGTTCAACGCACGCACGTCAAGATCAACTGACGGCCCGCCCACAGTAACGGCGCAGCCGACGGCAGCTCCCCCGCCGGACCTCCCCTGTGGCAGGACCGTGACAGTGCCGACCGGACGCCCGCGTCCGAGGTCAGCTCACGCCGACAGGAACCCAGTCCGGCAGTGCCTCGGTCCGCTCGAGCCACTCAGCGGGAGGCGCCCCGGCCTCACCGGAAGCGACCACACCGCCCACGATGGCGCACGTCGTGTCCATGTCCCCGCCGACCTGCGCGGTGTCCCAGATGGCCCGCTCGTACGCCCCGAGCCCCCGGGCGGCCGACCACAGCGCGAACGGCACCGTGTCATGGGCCGTCGTACGACGCCCGCACCCCAGCACCGCGGCGACGGTCGCGGAGTCGCCGTAGTCGAGCATGTCCCGCGCCCTGCGCAGCCCCGCACCGACAGCGCTCCGCGGCACCAGGTCGATGACGCCGTCGAGCAGTGCCCTGGGTGTGGGCGGCCCCGCGGGGTCGGCCGTCAGCGCCGCGGCCGCGGCCACCGCCATGGCCCCGACGACGGCTTCCCGGTGCTGGTGCGTGGGGTAGGCGGAGATCTCCGCCTGGTGCGTCGCCTGTTCCGGGTCGTCCGCGTACCAGGCGCCGAGCGGCGCGATCCGCATGGCTGCGCCGTTCCCCCAGGACCCCTGCCCCTTGAAGAGCGCGGAAGCCAGCTCCCGCCAGTCCCCGCCTTCACGGACCTGCCGCAGCAGCCGGTTCACGGCAGGGCCGTATCCCCGGTCGAAGTCGTGGTGCTCGGCGAAGGACCGGGCCAGCGCGTCCTGGTCGATCCGGTGATGCCGGATGAGGACGGCCAGCACGGAACAGGCCATCTCGGTGTCGTCGGTCCACTGCCATGGAGCGTCCGGCAACTGTCGGTGCTTGAGCAGCGGGTAGTGCGCGGGCACGAAGAACTGGGAGCCCAGCGCGTCCCCCACCGCCAGTCCGCGCAGGCTGGCCAGAGCGCGCTCCAGGCGCCGGTCGGGAGAGGAGTCAGCGGTCATCGCCCTGCCACTCTATCCGGTGACGCCGTACGGCTCGGGTTCGCGCCAGCGTTCGAAGGGACGGTCCAGCGTGTACTTGCCGTCGTCCCCGAGGACCAGCATCCGCATCTCACCGTTCCCCGGGTTGGACAGCGACTCGAACTCGGCGACCGACCAGTGGAACCAGCGCATGCAGAACAGCCGCATGGTCAGACCGTGAGTGACCAGCAGGACGTTCGGCGGGTGGTCCGGGGCTTCGAAGCTCCGGTAGAGGCTCTCCAGGAAGGCCCCCACCCGGTCGTAGACGTCGGCGCCCGACTCGCCCTGCGCGAAGCGGTAGAAGAAGTGCCCGTACGCGTCGCGATAGGCCTTCTGCAGCCGTACGTCGTCCCTGTCCTGCCAGTTGCCCCAGTCCTGCTCCCGCAGCCTCGGCTCCTCCCGGACGCGCACCAGCTCAGGGTCGAGCCGCAGCGCCTGGAAGGTCTCGTGGGTGCGGCGGTAGGGCGAGACGTACACGCTCACCCGCTCCCGGCCGAGCACCTCCCGCAGGCGTTTACCGGTGTCGGCCGCCTGGGACCAGCCCGTCTCGGTGAGGGCGAGCGCGTGATCGGGCTCGCGCTCGTACACGGTGTCGTCGGCGTTTCCCGCCGACTCGCCGTGCCGGACCAGGATGATGCGCCGCGGGCGTGCCATAGGAAGACCCTAGATCGGCTCTCTGCCGACCGGCTCAACCGGGTAGCCGTCCGGACTCCATCCGGCGTATTCGACCCGTGAAGCGCCGCCGCAGCAGTCGGTCGTGCGACACGACGACGAGGGCCCCCGCCCACTGGTCGAGCGCCGCCTCCAGCTCCTCGACCAGACCGAGCGCCAGGTGGTTGGCGGGTTCGTCGAGCAGCAGCAGGTCCGCGGGCCTGGCCAGGAGCCGGGCGAGGGCCAGCCTCCTGCGCTGCCCCGCGGAGAGCGATCCCACCGGGACGTGCAGGTCACGGGGCCGGAACAGTCCGTACGAAAGGATCAGTTCCGCCTGCTCCTCCTCGGTGAGCCCCAGACCCCTGCCGAACACCGCGAGAACCGGCTCGGCAGGTGCTCCCACAGGTATCTCCTGCGCGAGATACCCGATCCTGCCTCGGCGGACGACGGTCCCCTCGTCCGGTTCCAGGGCACCCGCCATGGTCCGCAGCAGAGTGGACTTCCCCGCTCCGTTGCCCCCGTGGATCAACAGGCGCTCGCCTGCCGAGACCGTGAGCTCGTCCACGACGAGGCGCTCGCCCACGCGAACGTCGCGCAGGGTCACCAGCGCCCCTTCGGCCGCTCCCGCGACCGGGCGCGCCGTGAAGCGCAGCGGCTCGGGAGGCTTGGCCACGGGCTGCTCGCGCAGCCGACGGAGCCGCTCCTGCGCATTGCGCACCCGTCCGGCGACCGATGCCTGGACACGGCCTCCCGCCCGGTCGTACGCCATCTTGTTGTTGTCCTTCATGCCACGGCCGCCCGCCACGGCATGGGCCGTCGTCGCCATGAACTCCTGGAGCCTGCTCGTCTCCGCGCACCACTCCTCGTACTCCTGCTCCCAGCGGCGCCGGGCGGCCGCCCGTTCCGCAAGGAGGCCCTGATAGCCGTCGCCGTGTCGCACGACCGAACGGCGGTCGGCGTCCACTTCGAGAATCGCCGTGGCGACACGCTCCAGGAACGTGCGGTCGTGCGAGACCGCGATCACGGTGCCCCGGTGCGCCCCGAGCGCATCCTCCAGCCAGTCCAGGGCGTCCTCGTCCAGGTGGTTGGTCGGCTCGTCAAGGAACATGACTTCGGGCGCCGCCGCGATGAGGCATGCCAAGCCGAGCCGCGCCTGTTCGCCACCGGACAGGCTGCCCAGAATCCGGTCGCGGCCGATGTGGGCGAGGCCAAGTCCGTGCATCGCCTTGTCCACGCGCGCGTCCGCCTCGTAGCCGCCGCGCAGCTCGAAGGCCGTGAGCAGACCCCCGTACTCACCCAGGGTCTGCTCGGTCGCGGTACCGAGATCGGCTTCGAGGTGGCGCAACCGCTGCTCCATGGTGCGCAGTTCGGCCAGCGCGGCATCGATCGTGTCTCCTACGCGGCTGTCCGGGGGCAGTTGCGGTGTCTGCGCGAGGAACCCAGCTCCGCGCTCGGCGACGGCCACGACCTCGCCCTCGTCGGGCAGTTGATGACCGGACATCAGGTGGAGCAGCGTGGACTTCCCGGCGCCGTTCTCCCCCACGACGCCGATGCGCTCGCCCGGGCGGATCGCAAGGGATACGTCATCGAACAACTGCCGTTCACCACGAGCCTTGGTCACGCCGTGCAACGAAATCTGAGTAGGCAAAGGCACCCCCGCACGCATGTCGACGATAAATAAATGCAACTGATGTCGCGTTACGACGAGTGTGACACGGCCATCGAGCTAATGCAACATGAGTTGCCATTAAAGTGCGTGCGTGAGACGTTCAGAGTCCGCGCACGGGGGCGGAAGAGAAGGAAGATCAATGACGGACAAGCGTGTTCCAGCTGGTCAGCGCGGCCGAGGCGCAAGCGCCACAGAGGCAGAAGGGGAAGCGGTGACGTCCACCGCCACCGACTCCGCGCCACCCGCACCCGGCACCCGGCGCCCCGGAGGCCGTACGGCCCGCACCCGCGCGGCCGTCCGCGACGCGGTGCTGAGCGGCCTTGCCGACCACGGCTACCCGGGCCTCACCGTCGAGTACGTCGCCGACCACTCCGGCGTCCACAAGACCACGCTGTACCGCCGGTGGGGCGGTCTCGAAGGGCTGGTCGCCGACGCCCTGGACATGGCGGGCGAGGACTCGTGGGTTCCGCCGGACACCGGCAGCCTGGAGGGCGATCTGCGCGAGCTCGCCCACGAGGTGGTCGACTCCTTCTCCGACAGCGCGGCCGCCTCCGCGCCCACCGCGTTCGTCGCGGCGGCCTTCCAGTCGGAGCGGGCCGCACAGGCCCTGCACGCCTTCTACGCCGAGCGGTTCACCCGCTGCACCGCCGTCGTCGCACGGGCGGTGGAGCGTGGAGAGGCGGACACGGACATCGACGCGGAGGCCGTCGTCCGCGCGGTCTCCGCGCCCCTCCTGCTCCGCGTGTTCATCACACGGGAGCCGATCGACGCGGCGCTCGCCGACCAGTCGGCGGCGGCAGCGCTCGCCGCCACACACGCCGGTGCCTACAACAGGCGATGACGATCCCTCCACCGCACCAGGCGGTGAGGATTCCTCCGCGCCGCCCACCGGCGCGCGATGGCGAAGGCCGGTGGGGTCACACGGTCCAGGACGGTTCCAACTCGACGATGTCGCCCGCGAGGGCCGAGACATCGGCGTCCGTCTGAGCTCTCAGCGAGAGGCGCTCCACCCGCTCGGCCCGGTACTTCCCGTGCTCGGCGGCCGACTGCCACATGGAAAGCACCATGAACTCGTGCCCGGGCGCCTCTCCGAAGAGGCCCCTCACCATCCCCGGCGAGCCGGCCATCGCCGGATTCCAGACCTTTTCCTGCATCAACGCGAAGTGATCGACGCGCGCTTCACGGACCCGGCAGTGCGCCACACGCACGACGTCCGCGTCCGTGAAGCGCGGTTCGAACCCCGTCTTCACGTCGAAACGGTGGTCGAAGAGCTTGGTCTGGAGGTTCTTGTAGGTGCCTCCCTGCGCGGCGGCCAGGCGGTCGTGCGAGCGGGCCATGAAGGAGTCGTAGAAGGCACGGCTCTCCCAGAAGGCGAAGACATGGGCCACGCCCGGCCGCCCCCGACTCCACCCTCCGCCCTGTCCTCGAAATCCCGGCTCGCCCAACAGCCCCGCCCACTTCCGCTGCCCTCGCTCGAACCCCCGACGGTCCACCACGGTGCAGCGAATCCACTTGACCAGCACCGCGCCATCGTACGGCGCGGAGCGTGGCCCGGGTCACGCTCCGGCGTAGTGCACCCGGATCAGCGTGGCCGTCTCCTCGGCATCCAACTCGACACCGAACTCCTGAACGAGAACAGCCGCCAATTCGTCCACAGGAACGCTTCGTTCAGTCACCGAGCCATCAGGGTGCGTCACCGTCAGATGATCACCGACCAGGCTGCGCCGCGCCGGGGAAGCGGCCTTCTGCACCACCGGGCGACGCATGAACGACGACTTGGGGTGGGTCGAGGTGTAGTGGTTCATGACTACGTAGTCGACGGGCAGGCGCGGTTCCTCCGTGTAGGCGTAGAGCGCGAACCACCCGTCGGGCCGCCAGGTCCGCAGCACAAGAACCCCGTCGGCCTCCCGGTCGAGCCGAAAACGCCACTCTTCTTGTCGTGCTTCGGTTCCCTCACGCAGCGGGATCGGCTCCAGGAGTCCGTCGCCGCCGAAGCCGACGTCACAGTGCCACTCCTCGCCGTCCGCCTCGACCTTGAGGAGCATGTGCGTCACCGCGCGCGTGGCGGACGCCCCGGCCCTGACCCTGGCGCCGAGTCCGGTCACCGTGAAACCGATGCGCTCCAGGGCCGCCGCGAAGAGCAGGTTCTGTTCGTAGCAGTAGCCGCCGCGCCGTCTTCGCACCAACTTGTCCTGAAGAGCGGTCAGTTCGAGCGGGACCGGACGACCGAGCATCATCTCCAGGTTCTCGAAGGGAATCGCCGCCACATGCGCCCGGTGCAGCGCGCGCAGCGTCTCCAGGTCCGGCTTCAGCTCTCCCGTGTGGCCGATTCGCGCCACGTAGGCTTCGAGATCGAGTTCTTCCCCGTTCCATGTCATGGGGCAATGATCCGCATCGCGGGAGCCCTCGCCAACCTGCTTTCCGCCTCGCGTACTTGACCACTTCTGATCAGGGAAGCTACGCCGTTGTCAGTCGTACGCCGTAGCGTGTGCCTTGGACTTGCCGAGTGAGTCCGCAGTGGCCAGGGCGCGAGAAGGGGGAAGTCCGGTGAGCAGTGTCAACAAGGGGATCTCGAAGGTCGAGATAGGGCTCAAGTGGGATCCAAGCCCGGCCGGAGAGCCGCCCAACGATCTCGACATCATCGCCGCGACGTACGCGAAGGACGCTCCGTACGGCAGCCCTGTCTATCTCGTGCACTTCGACAGCCGCTCACCGGACGGCACCATCACGCTGAACCGCGACAGCAGGACGGGGCAGGGCTTCGGTTTCGACGAGGTGATGACCCTGGAGCTCGACCGGCTCTCGTCCTCGTACTCCCGGGTCGTGGTGGGCGTCGCGATACAGCAGCAGGAAGAGCGGCGGGTGTTCGGCGACATCGCGAACACGGCGGTCCGGATCCGTGAAGGCCACACCGACCTGGCCCAGAGCGACCTGCGCGACGTCTCGCGGTCCACGGCCGCGGTCATCGCCGAGTTCGTACGGGACGACTCCGGAGCATGGTCCTTCCGCGAGGTCCTCCGGGGCTTCGACGCCGACCCGGCGGCGTTCGCCGCACTCATGGGAAGCGAGCTCTGACACCGCGCGGGAGACCTCCCCGCGGACCCGCGAACCGGCCGCCGCGCTCTGGGACCAGCGCACACGACGAAGGGGACCGACTTTTCGTCGGTCCCCTTCGTGCGCGGTGGATCAGCTGCCGCTACGGGTCAGCCACGCTGCGCTTCAGCGCCCCTCGGGGCCCGGCCGGAGGTGTGTCCGGCCAGATCCCACCGGGTCAGCTGCAGCCGCTGGTCGAGCCGCAGCCCTCGCAGATGTAGCAGGAGCCGGCCCGCTGCATCTTCGTACCGCAGGAGAAGCAGAGCGGGGCGTCGGCCTGGATGCCCAGCTGCATCTCGACGAGCTCGGCGCTGGTGTGCGCCTGCTGCGGGGCGGGCACGACCGCCTCGGCCTTCGGCGTGGAGACCGCCTTCAGCGCCTCGGTCTGCCGCGGGGCGGACTGGGCGAGACCCTCGACGTCGACCTCGTCCTCGGCGGGCTCGTACGAACCCGTCTCCAGGTGCCGCTGGCGCTCCTCGGCGGAGTGGATGCCGAGCGCGGAACGGGTCTCGAAGGGCAGGAAGTCCAGCGCCAGGCGGCGGAAGATGTAGTCGACGATCGACTGCGCCATCCGCACGTCCGGGTCGTCCGTCATGCCGGCCGGCTCGAAGCGCATGTTCGTGAACTTCGAGACGTACGTCTCCAGGGGCACGCCGTACTGCAGACCGACCGAGACGGCGATGGAGAAGGCGTCCATCATGCCCGCGAGGGTCGAACCCTGCTTGGACATCTTCAGGAAGACCTCACCGAGACCGTCGTCCGGGTAGGAGTTGGCGGTCATGTAGCCCTCGGCGCCGCCCACCGTGAAGGAGGTGGTGATGCCGGGACGGCCCTTCGGGAGGCGCTTGCGGACCGGGCGGTACTCGACCACCTTCTCGACCGCGGCACGGATCGTGTCCTCGGTCTTCTCGGTGATCTCGGCCTTCTCCTCCTCCTTCTTCTTGGCGGAGAGGGGCTGACCGACCTTGCAGTTGTCGCGGTAGATGGCGAGCGCCTTGACGCCCATCTTCCACGCCTCGAAGTAGACCTCTTCGACGTCCTCGACGGTGGCGGTCTCCGGAAGGTTGACCGTCTTGGAGAGGGCGCCCGAGATCCACGGCTGGATCGCGGCCATCATGCGGACGTGGCCCATCGCGGAGATGGAGCGCTCGCCCATGGCGCAGTCGAAGACCTCGTAGTGCTCGGTCTTCAGACCGGGGGCGTCGATCACATTGCCGTTCTCGGCGATGTGGGCGACGATCGCCTCGATCTGCTCCTCCTGGTAGCCCAGGCGACGCAGGGCCTGCGGCACGGTGCCGTTGACGATCTGCATCGAGCCGCCGCCGACGAGCTTCTTGAACTTGACCAGGGCGAGGTCGGGCTCCAGGCCCGTGGTGTCGCAGGACATCGCGAGACCGATGGTGCCGGTCGGGGCGATGACGGACGCCTGGGAGTTACGGAAACCGTTCTTCTCGCCGAGGCGGAGCACGTCCTGCCAGGCCTCCGTGGCGGCGGCCCAGATCGGGGTGTCCAGGTCGTCGACACGAGGAGCCGTGGCGTTGGCGTCGGAGTGCTGCTTCATGACGCGCTTGTGCGGCGTGGCGTTCTTGGCGTAGCCGTCGTAGGTGCCGACGACCGCGGCGAGCTCGGCGGAACGCTTGTACGACGTACCCGTCATCAGCGAGGTGATGGCGCCGGCCAGGGAGCGGCCGCCGTCCGAGTCGTACGCGTGACCGGTGGCCATCAGCAGGGCGCCGAGGTTGGCGTAGCCGATGCCCAGCTGACGGAAGGCGCGGGTGTTCTCGCCGATCTTCTGGGTCGGGAAGTCCGCGAAGCAGATGGAGATGTCCATCGCGGTGATGACCAGCTCGACGACCTTCGAGAAGCGCTCGGAGTCGAAGGACTGGGTGCCCTTGCCGTCGTCCTTCAGGAACTTCATCAGGTTCAGCGAGGCGAGGTTGCAGGACGTGTTGTCCAGGTGCATGTACTCGCTGCACGGGTTCGAGCCGTTGATCCGGCCGGACTCCGGGCAGGTGTGCCAGGCGTTGATGGTGTCGTCGTACTGGATGCCGGGGTCGGCACACGCCCACGCGGCCTCGGCCATCTTGCGGAAGAGCGACTTGGCGTCGACCTCCTCGATGACGTCACCGGTCATGCGGGAGGTGAGGCCGAACTTGCCGCCCTCCTCGACCGCCTTCATGAACGTGTCGTTCACACGGACCGAGTTGTTGGCGTTCTGGTACTGGACGGACGTGATGTCGTCGCCGCCCAGGTCCATGTCGAAGCCCGCGTCGCGCAGGGCGCGGATCTTCTCCTCTTCCTTCACCTTGGTCTCGATGAAGCCCTCGATGTCGGGGTGGTCGACGTCGAGGATGACCATCTTGGCCGCGCGGCGCGTGGCGCCACCGGACTTGATCGTTCCCGCGGAGGCGTCGGCACCGCGCATGAAGGAGACCGGACCCGAAGCGTTGCCTCCGGAGGACAGCAGTTCCTTGGAGGAACGGATGCGGGAGAGGTTCAGGCCGGCGCCGGAGCCGCCCTTGAAGATCATGCCCTCTTCCTTGTACCAGTCGAGGATCGACTCCATGGAGTCGTCGACGGCCAGGATGAAGCAGGCGGACACCTGCTGCGGCTGGGGCGTACCGACGTTGAACCAGACCGGCGAGTTGAAGCTGAAGATCTGGTGCAGGAGGGCGTACGCCAGCTCGTGCTCGAAGATCTCGGCATCGGCGGGCGAGGCGAAGTAGCCGTAGTCCTCGCCGGCCTTGCGGTAGGTCTTCACGATGCGGTCGATCAGCTGCTTGAGGCCGGTCTCACGCTGCGGGGTACCAACGGCCCCGCGGAAGTACTTGCTGGTGACGATGTTGACCGCGTTCACCGACCAGAAGTCGGGGAACTCGACGCCACGCTGCTCGAAGTTGACCGAGCCGTCGCGCCAGTTGGTCATGACGACGTCACGGCGCTCCCAGACCACCTCGTCGTACGGATGCACGCCGGGGGTCGTATGGATGCGCTCGATACGCAGACCCTTGCTGGCCTTGGATCCCTTGGCGCGGGAACCTCGTGCCGGGCCGCTCGTCGTCTCGGTCATGCCGCCTCCCTGTATCAGGCTAAAACGCCCTGAAGTGCCACGTTCTTCCCGTGGCACGGATGTGTGTCTGATGTCGCGGGCATCGCAGAGGACACCCACAACAGGTCTGGTTCGCCGCCGGCCGGTCGGTCAGCCGGTCAGTCGGCGGCGGTGGCGGGCACCGGGACTTCGACAGTCCCTCCGGGCCCGCAGTCATTCACGACGCGCTCTCCGTCCGCGTCGCACGGCTCGGCATCGAGCCGTTGTTCCCTCAGCTCCCCGATGGCGGCCTCGAAGTCCTCGAGCGAGTCAAAGGCTCGGTACACGGACGCGAAGCGCAGGTAGGCGACGAGGTCGAGCTCCTGCAGCGGACCCAGTATGGCCAGGCCCACGTCATGAGTGGTCAGTTCGGCACTTCCGGTGGCGCGCACCGCCTCTTCGACCCGCTGGCCGAGCAGAGCGAGGGCGTCCTCGGTCACCGGCCGCCCCTGGCATGCCTTGCGGACGCCATTGATGACCTTCGTACGACTGAACGGTTCGGTCACGCCGCTGCGCTTGACCACCATCAGTGAGCACGTCTCCACGGTCGTGAAACGACGGGAGCAGTCCGGGCACTGACGGCGCCTGCGGATCGACGTGCCGTCGTCAGTGGTGCGACTGTCGACTACGCGGCTGTCGGGGTGCCTGCAGAAGGGGCAGTGCATGGAACTCCCAACCCTCCTTCACGGCACGACTCATAAGCTTCAACAGGCCCTCGGGGCCCTCGAAGCAGCCCCAAGCATAGGCGATCCCAGGAGCCTCGAAAGACCAGGGACCACAACTTCTGGGCCGCTGTTGCAATCCAACCACTAGATCTGGGGTTTGGCCGCTTTTCCGACACCGATCGCGTGTCGCGCCGCCCCAGACCGTGACAGGCATACACAGCTGCGCCCACGCCGCCCGAAAAGGGGGTCGGTGCCGGGTTGACGGGGCACCGGATGGCACTATGGGGGCTCCACCGAGAGGCTGGCATCCCGGCGGTGAAGCGTACCGTAATGAACCGAATTGGCATTCGGCCCGAGCGCTAGCCATACACCTGAGCACATGGTCACGTCAGGTAATCTGCAATTTTTCACTCGAACGTGTGTTTGGCGCAACCTTTCGAAAGCAACTACCGTTGGCTAGCTAGGGAGAGAACATCTCGAGAGGGGCCGACCGACGTGACCACCACCGCAGACAGCGCCACCATCACTGCCCAGGACCGCTCCCAGAGCCGACTCGAGCCGGTGCATGCCATGAATGACGCAGCCACGAACCAGGAGGGGCCCAAGCCCACACGCTCCCTGCCGGGCCGACCTCCAGGAATCCGCGCCGACAGCTCGGGGCTCACCGACCGGCAGCGCCGGGTGATCGAGGTGATCAGGGATTCCGTCCAGCGGCGGGGGTACCCGCCGTCCATGCGGGAGATCGGGCAGGCGGTCGGGCTCTCCAGCACGTCGTCGGTCGCACACCAGCTGATGGCTCTGGAGCGCAAGGGCTTCCTTCGCCGTGACCCCCACCGCCCGCGCGCGTACGAGGTGCGCGGCTCGGACCAGCCGAGCAGCCAGCCCACCGACACCACGGGCAAGCCGGCCGCTTCGTACGTCCCGCTGGTCGGCCGCATCGCCGCAGGCGGGCCGATCCTCGCCGAGGAGTCGGTGGAGGACGTCTTCCCCCTCCCCCGGCAGCTCGTCGGTGACGGAGAGCTCTTCGTCCTGAAGGTCGTCGGCGACTCGATGATCGAGGCCGCCATCTGTGACGGCGACTGGGTCACCGTCCGCCGCCAGCCCGTCGCGGAGAACGGCGACATCGTGGCCGCGATGCTGGACGGCGAAGCCACGGTCAAGCGCTTCAAGCGCGAGGACGGTCACGTGTGGCTGCTGCCGCACAACTCCGCGTACCAGCCGATCCCCGGCGACGAGGCGACGATCCTCGGCAAGGTCGTGGCGGTACTGAGGCGGGTGTGAGACACCGCCCCTGACCGGGCCCCGGGACCACCTGCGCCGGTTCCGGGGCCCTGCTGTATCCGGGGAGCGCCGGGGGCACGGGGCCCCATGGAGAGCGAGGCGGCCCAGGCGAGTGAGCGAGGCTAGGCCTCCTCGCCCGCCTGTGTCTCGTCCCCCGCCTTCGTCTGATCCCCCGCCTCCGCAGCCTTCGCCACGGCGTCGATCGCGGCCAGGGAGCGACGCACCTGATTGCGGTCCGTCGTGTACCAGAATTCGGGCAGTGAGGCCCGCAGGTAGGAGCCGTACCGCGCGGTGGCCAGGCGGGGGTCCAGGACCGCCACCACGCCCCGGTCTCCCGACGCTCGTACGAGACGGCCCGCACCCTGCGCCATCAGCAGAGCCGCATGGGTCGCCGCGACGGCCATGAAGCCATTGCCCCCTGCCTCGTCCACCGCCTTCTGGCGTGCGCTCATCAGCGGGTCGTCGGGACGCGGGAACGGGATCTTGTCCATGATCACCAGCTGGCAGCTGGCGCCCGGCACGTCGACGCCCTGCCACAGGGAGAGCGTCCCGAAGAGGCACGTCTGCGGGTCGGCGGCGAAGCCCTTGATCAACTCCCCCAGGGTCTCCTCGCCCTGCAACAGAATGGGCGTGTCCAGGCGGCCCCTCAGCTCCTCCGCGGCGCTCTGTGCGGCACGCATCGAGGAGAACAGCCCGAGCGTGCGGCCGCCTGCCGCCTCGATGAGCTCCGCCAGCTCATCGAGCATGTCGCTGCGCGTGCCCTCGCGCCCCGGACGCGCCAGATGCTTGGCGACGTACAGGATGCCCTGCTTGCCGTAGTCGAACGGCGAGCCGACGTCCAGGCCCTTCCAGACGGGGGCGTCCTCCGACGCGGTGCCCTCCGGGGCGAGGCCGAGGGAAGCGCCCACTCCGTTGAAGTCGCCGCCGAGCTTGAGCGTGGCTGAGGTGAGGATCACCGAGCGGTCGGCGAAGAGCTTCTCGCGCAGGAGCCCCGAGACGGACATGGGCGCCACCCTCAGGGAGGCGCCGAAGCGCTCGTGCCGCTCGTACCAGACGACGTCGTACTCGGAGCCGTTCGTGATGCGCTCCGCCACGTCGTGGATCGACTCGACGGAGGCCAGCGCCTGCTTGCGGACCGCGTCCTCGTCCTGGACCGACTTGTCCCGGGTGGAACCGAGTGCCGTGATGACCGTGCGAGCGGCGTCGCGCAGGGCCATCAGCGCGTACCCGAGGTCCTCGGGGATCTCTTCCAGGCGACCGGGCAGGGCCAGCTCCATCAGCCTCTCGAAGCCCTCGGAGGCCGTCTGGAGCTGGTCGGCCGCCTTCTCGTTGACGAGCTTGGCGGCACGCCGCACGGCCCGGGTGACCTGCCCGGGGGTGAGCTCGCCCGTGGCCACGCCGGTCACCCGGGAGACCAGCTCGTGCGCCTCGTCCACGATCAGCACTTCGTGCTGGGGCAGGACCGGGGCACCTTCGATGGCGTCGATCGCGAGCAGCGCGTGGTTCGTGACGACGACCTCGGCGAGCTTGGCCCGCTCACGCGCCGCCTCGGCGAAGCACTCCGCTCCGTAGGCACACTTCGAGGCGCCGAGGCACTCCCTGGAGGAGACGGACACCTGCGACCAGGCCCGGTCGGAGACGCCGGGGGTGAGGTCGTCGCGGTCGCCCGTCTCGGTCTCGTCGGCCCAGTCCCGCATCCTCAGGAGGTCCTGGCCCAGCTTGCTGGTGGGCGCGGCCGCCTCGAACTGATCGAAGAGGCCCTCCTCCTCTTCCTGCGGCACGCCTTCGTGGAGGCGGTGCAGGCAGAGATAGTTCGAACGCCCCTTGAGCATCGCGAACTGAGGACGGCGGCGCAGCAGCGGATGCAGCGCGTCCACCGTCCTCGGCAGGTCCCGCTCGGCGAGCTGGCGCTGCAGGGCGAGAGTGGCCGTCGCGACGACCACCCGCTCCCCGTGCGCCAGCGCCGGTACGAGATAGCCGAGGGACTTGCCCGTGCCGGTGCCGGCCTGGACGAGCAGGTGGGAGCCGTCGTCGATCACCTCGGCGACGGTCTCGGCCATGGACACCTGGCCAGGGCGCTCCGTGCCGCCGACAGCGGTGACGGCGGCGTGCAGGAGCTCGGAGAGGGAGGGCTTCGTCATAGCGCGACCACCCTACGGTGCCCCACTGACAATCCCGCGATCACGGCTGGTGGAGAGGATTGGGCACGGTCCCGTGCACGGCGGCGTGCGGTCGCTCGGGGCGGTCGCGGTACCCGTCGAGGTGGAGCCGGTTCCGGTTGAGGCACAGCCGCTCGATCCGCGGGGTGAGCAGGTCGAACATCTCGTACCGCTCCTTCATCTCCGGAGCACGCGCCTGGTGCCTGAGGATCTCCGCCCGTACGAAGGACCAGAAATCGCGCTCCGGGACGCCCAGTTGTTCCTGGCACAGCGGTGCGAGGTAGCGGAAGACGCCTACGAAGAGGCCGGAATGGATGAACTGGGTGAGGAAGCCGGGCTGCTCCGTGAGCAGGACGTTCCGTACGTCGTCCGGCATGAAGTCGTGCTCCGGCAACGACTCGGCGCTGACGTTGACGTCGTCTACGAAGTCCTTCACCGCGAGCCGTACGGGTACGTCGTCGTCATCGAAGACGACGATGGCGTTCTCTCCGTGCGGGGAGAACACGGTGCCGTAGCGGTAGAGGAAGTGCAGCAGCGGAGGCAGCAGAGCGGCGAAGAGGCGCCGCAGCCAGACGTCCGGGGCCAGTCCCGAACGCTCCACGAGCTCCCTGACGAACGTCCTGCCGTCCGGGTCGGTGTGCAGGAGCGAGGCAAGCGTGCGGGCGCGCTCGCCAGGGGCCAGGTACCGGGTGAGGGGCTCGCGCCAGATGGCGCCGAGCAGTTCCCTGTACTGGTAGGGCACTTCGGGCAGGGCGTCGTACACCGGGTGCTCGACGGCCACCGAGGCGACCTCGCCGAGCAGGATCACCCGGCACTCGTCGCGCAGGAAGGGATCGGTGTCGCGCAGCTGGTGCATCCAGGCCGTGACGGCGGGCGCCGCGAGGGTCCGCACGGTCGGCAGACCGCGCCAGACCAGCGTGTTGAGCACCGACAGAGGCAACTTCACGGTGTGCCGGTCCGGCCTGGACGTGTTGAGGAAGGTGCGGATGGACTGCTGGGGAAGGCGCAGGTCTCCGTCGGTGGTGAGCGGCACGATGGTGCCCGCGGCCACGGAAGAGGCGAAGAGCGGCAAGACGACGTCGTCCCACTGCCAGGGATGGATCGGAAGGTAGAGGTAGTCCTGTGGGTCGAGCCCACGCGCGCAAAGTAAGTCCGCGAAGGCTTCCTGCGTGGTGGCCGACAGTTCGCGGGCGTAGAGCTGCTGCGCGGTCTCCAGTCCGGTGACGCCACGGTAGAGGCCGAGGTCCGTGTGGACGGCGATCCACGGCAGCGTGGTGGCACGGCGGGCTTCCGGCGCCCACCGGTCGGTGTCGCTCGCGGAGAAGCCGATGCGCCCCTTGTTGAGGACGAGCCAGGGGTGGCCTGTCTGGTGTCCTTCCAGGTCCGCGTAGCTGAGATCGGCCAGCTCGCCGGCGGTGAGCGCGGTGTTGTCGATCTTGGTGTCGGCACAGAGCGTGATGTTCAGCTCGCGGATGAGGTGGCCGAGGGTGGCGCCGTCGAGGCGCAGGGTCCGGCGGGCGAGGGCGAGGAAGCGCAGGGGGTCGCCGAAGGGCTCGGGCTGCCCGCCGCACTCGGCGAGAGCCACGCTGTCCGGGTCCACACACCAACTGCCGTACGCGCCGCGGCGGGCGCCGAAGGTGAGGTACGTGCCGTAGTGGCCGATCTGGGCCAGCGCCTGCCCCACCTCGGTGGATTCGAGATCGAGGCGGTAGGTGTCCGCCTCGCCAAGGGCTTCCGGCACGGGCCTGATGATCTCCTCGTACGCGAACTCCCCGAGCATCTTGGCGAGCAGGCGGCGTCCCGCCCGTTGCCACCTGTCCTGGTTCAGCTCGGGTGGGTCGAAGAGCTCGGCGGAAGGGTGGGGAATCTGACGGGCGGGCGGATTCGGCACGGGAACTCCTCAGGGAGGGAACCGGATCGGGTCGAGCGGTGTACTAAGAGTGACCGGGTCAGAGCACGGCGCGCAGGGCCCGGTCACGGACCATGAGCGCGGCTCGCTTGTCGGGCAGCTCCACTTCGGCAGAGAAGCGGAAGCCTGCGCTCAGGAATGCGGAGACGGAGGGGGTGTTGCGGAGGTCGGGTTCTGCTACGACACGTGCGCACGCGGGGCGATGGTCGAGCACCAGGTCGGCCACGGCTCTCAGCAGCGAAGTACCGAGCCCGCGGCCGCGGTTGGCGACACCACCGATCAGGAGGTGGATTCCGGTGTCGTGCGGACGCGCGGGATAGTGCCGGGCCAGCGGATCGAGGTCGGCCCGGTAGATCTCCCAGTAGCTCACCGGTGTGCCTTCGAGCACGCCCAGGCAGGGGACGCTGCGTCCATCGCCGTCGAGTTGGGGACGCAGATGGGATTCCGTGACGGTCTCGGGTCCCGCGAGTTCCCAGAAGGCCGCCACGGCGGGGTCGTTCATCCACCGACTGATCAGGGTGAGGTCGCGTTCCAGCCGGACGGGCACGAGTTGGAAGACCCCGGCCGTCGTCGTGGCAGGGCCCCATTGGGCGACGCCGTCGAGGAGATCGTCCGCGACGGCCCCCTCGCTGCCGAGGGGGCCGGTCCGCGCGGCTCGTGCATCGGTGTCGGCCAGCAGACCGATGAGCTCGTCGGGCAGCCGCAGGTCGAGGGTGTCGGTGCTGTCGGCACCCGCTGGTGCGGATTCGGTTCCGGCGTCGGTGCTCGCGTCGGTGGGAGGCACGGCGTCGCTCCTGTCAGAAGTGGTGGGTCATGTTCCTCAGGAATGAAGGGGGTTGGCGATGGAGACATAGACGGACTGGGTGTCGACCGGGCCGACGAGCTCGTCGAGGCCGTGCAGTCGGGTCAGCAGGTTGGCCTTGCACCGCAGCACGGGTGAGTCGAGCAGCGTCGCGGGCAGCGAGGTGCGCAGCCTGTCGGGGCCGGACGCGACGTCGCCGAGGAAGCGGCGGAAGGCCGCGAGCAACAGCCTTTCGTCCGCGAGTCGTTCGACGCCGAGAGCTCCGATGAGGCCGAGTACGTTGTTGATGCCGAGGTAGTAGGCGAAGCGCTCGTCCGTCACCTCGTCGGAGACGAACGTGTCGCTGTCCTGCCCGATGCCGGGGAGCCGCCGGTCGAGTTCGGCGCGCCGGGACTCGCGGAAGTAGTAGCCCTGGTTGTCCCGGTAGCGGCCGCCTACCGGCCAGCCGTCGATGTCAAGGAGAAGGAGCGTGTTCTGCTGGTGTGCCTCCAGGGCGACGCCCGCCTCGCTGTCCAGCCACAGCACGGGGCGGACGACGGTCTCGAGGTAGCGCAGGAACCACTCGGTGGCCACGGCGCCCCGGGGGCGGCCCGTTCGTCCGGCGAGCCGCGTGATGGTCTCGCCGAGCCGGGAGCGCATCGGGCGGCGACCGTGCTCCGCCTCCCGTGTCGAGGGCCTGGGCGACACGAGTCCGGCGATGCAGGTGGCATCGTCGCCGGGACCGAAGGGGTTGTGCCTGATCATGACGTCGAGCCCGAGGACGGGCGCGCCGTCGGGGCCCGTGACGGCGAGCCAGGCGGGGTCGCGGACCACGTCGAAGCCCGGGTGGGCGGCCTGCCACTGCTCGGCGAGGCCGCTGCGCAGCAGCCGGTGGACCTCGACGCCGCGGTGGAGTTCCTTACGGAGGTTCTCACGACGGGAGTTGGTGATGCGCAGGCCGAGCGAGAGCTTCAACATGGCTGCGGCGCCCGAGCGGTAGAGGGTGCGCACGGAGGAGGTGGGGTACCACGGGGCGCCGTGAGGACCGAGGTCCTGGAGGAGTCCGGCGTCCAGGAGGTCGGCGGCCGCGGGACGGTGCCGCAGTTCCCGGATCTGCCAGGGATGCACGGGCAGGGCCACGCGGCCGTCAGGCAACGGCAGTTCCGGTCCGGCGAGGCGGGCGGTGAGCTGGTCGGCGGGAAGGGCGCGGCCGCGCTCGGTCCAGGCCGAGTCCATGGCGAGCACGGACCGGTCGACCGCCAGCCAGTGCAGCGGGAAGGCGCCGCGCAACTCCGGTGAGTAGAGGCGGGATTCGGTGTCGGACAGGCCCTCGCGGCTCTTGGGGGTCGGATGGAGGGGGTGACCGAGGAGCAGGGACTGTTCGGCGGCGAGGAAGAGGTCGGGCTCATCGCCGGGGCTGTCGCGGCGGTCGGCGATGAACTCCGCGGTGCGGCGTACGGAGTCCGCGACCCGGCCGACGAGGTCGGCGCCGTCGACCTTGTCGACCAGGCCGATGTTCTTGGCGGTCCCGTCGGCGTCTGCGTCCGCAGGTGGGGCAGCCATGGCCTCGGGCTGGTCGGGCGTGGCCTCGGCCTGGTCAACCGCGGTCTCGGCGTGGTCAGCCGCGACCTCGGCCTGGTCAGCTGTCGGCTTCGGTTCGGGCGACTCCGCGGTCTGGGGCGTCGGGAACTCCGCACCACGGCGAGCGGTCTCCCGGCCGAGGAGCGCGGCGACGGTGACGGCGTCGACAGGAGGCGCGCTGTCAGGGCCGTCCGCCAGGTACGGGAGGCCGAAGCGGTGCCAGCCGGTTGCCGACCAGTAGTGGACGGGGACCAGCAGGGCCGTGCCGCTCGCGGCCAGCGGGATGCGCAGGGCGCCCTGGTCCGGCGCGGGGAGGTTGTTCTCCCTGACCCAGCAGCGCAGCAGGTTCTCGACGGCCGCCGCCTGCGCGGCGGTGTGCGCGTCGGGGTGCTCCAGCAGGTCGATGGAGATGCCGTGCAGGCGCTCGGCCTCCTGGCCGCCACCCTTCTGCCGGGGGACCGTACTGGAATCCGCCACCAGTGAGGATTGCGTACCGCACGCGCCTGAGGCGTGGTGGTGGGGTCGGCCTTCGGATGCGGGGGTGGCGTTCAAGAGGGCTTCCTTGTGAGGTTGTTCGGACTCCGTGGGGCGACGGGACTGGGCGCTCGTCGACAGTTCATGACCGACGCAGAGGCCCGAGTGTCCGCCTTGGCTATGTGTGGGGCGGGCGTGCCGCGGCGGCCAGCGCGTCGGCCAGGCGGTCGAGAACTGCGGCTGCCTGTTCGTCGGTGATGGTGAGAGGAGGAAGGAGTCGTACGACGCTGGAGTGACGGCCGCCGAGCTCGACGATGAGTCCGCGGCGCAGGCACTCGCGCTGCACGGTGGCGGCCAGTTCGGGGGCTGCCGGGTGGGGTCGGGTGGTGCGTGGCGGAGCGTCCGGGTCGGGTCCGCTCGGAACCGAGGCGTGCGCCTTGCCCTGTGCGGGGATCGGGGTGGCCGGTGCCGGTGCTGCCGGGCCCGCTCCTCCCCTCGTCGGGTCCACGAGTTCGACGCCGATCATCAGGCCCCGGCCGCGGACCTCGCCGATGCAGGGGTGTTCGGCGGCCAGGGAGCGCAGTTGGGCGAGCATGCGGGCGCCGAGGGCGGCGGCGCGTTCGGTGAGGTCGTTCTCCCGGACGTAGGCGAGGGTCGCCGTGCCCGCGGCCATCGCGAGCTGGTTGCCGCGGAAGGTTCCGGCGTGGGAGCCGGGCGGCCAGACGTCCAGGTCGTCGCGGTAGACCACGACGGCCAGCGGGAGGCTGCCGCCGATCGCCTTGGACAGCACCATCACGTCCGGGACGACGCCGCTGTGCTCGACGGCCCAGAAGGCTCCGGTGCGGCCGACGCCGGTCTGTACCTCGTCGGCGATGAGCGGGATGCCGCGCGCCGCGGTGATCTCGCGCATCCTGCGGAGCCAGGCGTCGGGCGCCGGAAGGACGCCGCCTTCGCCCTGGACGGGTTCGAGGATCATGCCGGCCGGTGCGGGTACGCCCGATTTGGTGTCGTCGAGGAGGCTCTCGGTCCACCGGGCGGAGAGTTCGGCGCCGTACTCGCCGCCGAGGCCGAACGGGCAGCGGTAGTCCTGCGGGTAGGGCAGGCGCGCGACGCGTACGTCCTGTGCGCCGCCGGAGGCTTCGAGGGCCCCTGCCGTCATCCCGTGGTAGGCGCCGGTGAAGGCCAGCATGCCGGTGCGGCCGGTGGCCGCGCGGACCAGTTTCAGGGCCGCCTCCACCGCGTCCGTGCCCGCCGGGCCGCAGAACTGGATGCGCGCCCGGTCGGCCAGGCCGCTCGGCAGGGTGCGGAAGAGCTCCGTGGTGAAGTCGTCCTTGACGGGGGTGGCCAGGTCGAGGACGTGCAGGGGAGCCTCCGAGTCGAGGACCTTCCTGATGGCTTCGAGCACCACGGGGTGGTTGTGGCCGAGGGCCAGGGTTCCCGCGCCGGAGAGGCAGTCGAGGTAGCGGCGTCCGTCCGCGCCCTCGATCGTCATGCCACGCGCGCGTACCGGCACGATCGGCAGGGCCCGCGCATAGGTGCGCGCCGCCGATTCGCGCGCCGACTGGCGGCGCAGGATCCCCTCCTGCGCCGCGGAGTGCGCGCCGGGGTGCTCCGCGGGGGTTCCGGTGGCGGGTGGGGCGGGGTGCGTCGCGGAGTGCGCTGCGGATACCGCCGCGGGCGCAGGCTCGGTCACGGCCACGACTGTTGGTCCTCCCGCTGGGGATGAGCGTGTCCCGCGTGGAGTCCGGGGAGGGCTCCATGTGGGCCTGCTCGGTGGCAAGTTGGCAGGGGGGATGAACGCACGGCGCGAGTCCCCCGTACGTACCAACGACGAGAGGCCCGGAGGATCACGGGTCACCAGAAGATCCTTGTCGTGACGGAACCGTTGCCCTTCCGTCGGCCGTCCCCAACGGCACCGGCATAGTGTGGGGTGCCGTTCATCAGGAACGGGGTGTTCCGCACCCGTGCCGAAGGGTGCTCCACGCCCGGTCGCAGCGGGTGCTCCGTGCCCGGATGAACAGCACTTTGGAACGATTTCTAGGCCCAGGGGGAATTTCACGATGCGACCCATACGTCCGCTCTCGACCGCGCGCAGCGGGAGGAACACGCGTTCCAGAACCTCCCCCGTGGCGGCCGCTGTGGCGCTCGGCGCGGCGCTCGTGCTGACCGCCACCGCCTGCGGCCCCGGCGACGACAACGCCGGTGGCGACTCGTCCGCCTCGCAGCCCGGCGACGGTGGCGGCGACGGCAAGGTCACGATCCCGGACGGTCTGAAGGACAAGCTCAAGGACCACGGCATCGACCTGGACGAGTGGAAGAACGGCGGCTGGAAGAAGAACTGGGACAAGGACAAGTGGCTCCGCGAGGCGGGTGAGTTCATCAACCCGATCATCAAGGACCTGTGGGACCCGGAGCGCATGCGGGACGCCGACAAGAACCCCGACCGCGGGGTCGACGACAACGACATCTCCGGTGACCAGGGCGTCACCGACCCGACGCCGCAGCCCGTGAAGGCGGCCGCCGTCAAGACGCCGTACCACGACCAGGTCGCCGAGTCCGGCAAGCTCTTCTTCGACGGTCCGGACGGCTCGATGGTCTGCTCCGCGACCGTCGTCAAGGACCCGGCCCGCCCCGGCAAGTCCAACATGGTGTGGACCGCTGGCCACTGCGTGCACGCGGGCGCCAAGGGCGGCTGGTACCGCAACATGGTCTTCGTCCCCTCGTACAACAACAGCGGCAAGTCGGTCGAGGAGCTCCAGAACGCCCCCAAGGAAGAGGTCGCTCCGTACGGCGTCTGGTGGGGCGACTGGGCGCAGACCTCTGACCAGTGGATCGAGCAGGGTGGCCCGACGGGCGGCAAGGGTGCCCCGTACGACTTCGCGGTCATCCACGTGACGCCCGAGAAGGGCGGTGACGGCAAGTCCCTCGAGGAGACGGTCGGTTCGGCCCTGCCGGTGGACTTCAACGCTCCCGCGGTGCCGCAGATCGACGGCATGACGGCGACCGGCTACCCGGCAGCGCCCCCGTTCGACGGCCAGAAGATGTTCCAGTGCGCCGACAAGCCCGGCCGGCTCTCGCTCAGCAAGCCCGACCCGACGATGTACCGCATCGGCTGCACCATGACCGGCGGTTCGTCCGGCGGCGGCTGGGTCGCCGAGGGCCAGGACGGCAAGCCCGCGCTGGTGTCGAACACCTCCATCGGCCCGGTGACGGCGGGCTGGCTCGCCGGTCCGCGCCTGGGCAAGGAGGCCAAGGGCATCTACGGCGCGGTCAGCAAGAAGTTCGCCGGCCAGTAGGCGGCGGCAGCGGCCGTACGGCGGCGGGGAACCGGAAATCTTCACGACCCCGCCGCCGTTCGCCCTCAACCTCACAGGCATAGTGAGGTGTTGCGTCGATGAGGAGCTCAGCGGAGTTCCCGCTTCGACGTATGACACGTACATGGCAATCACACGTTCTCAACGGGGGTAACACCACCATGCGTTCCACTCGTGCGCCCTTCGCGCGCCGCCGTGGACGGGGCGTCGCACTCGCCGCCACCGGCCTCGCCGCGACCCTGGCGCTCACCGCCACGGCCTGCGGCCCGAGCGAGGACAAGGCGGCTGACAAGCCGGACGCCGCCGCGTCGCAGGGAGCCGACGGCGGCTCCGACTCCGGCTCCCGGCTGCCCGGCGACATCGCCGACAAGCTCAAGGACCACGGCATCGACCTGGACGAGTGGAAGAAGGGTGGCTGGAAGAAGAACTGGGAAGACGGCGAGTGGCTTCGCGAAGCCAAGGACTTCGTCAATCCGGTCATCGAGGGGCTCTGGAAGCCCGAGCGGATGAAGGACGCCAAGGACCCGAACAAGACGATCGCCGCGAAGGACGCGAGCGCCGACCAGGGCGCGACCGACCCGGAGCCGAGGCCGGTCCAGGCCAAGCCCGAGAAGACGCCGTACCACGAGAACGCCGCCCCGGTGGGCAAGATCTTCTTCGACTCCCCCGAGGGTTCGATGGTCTGCTCCGGCACCGTCGTGAAGGACCCCCGCAACCCGGGCAAGTCCAACCTCGTGTGGACCGCGGGCCACTGCGTGCACGCCGGTAAGAACGGCGGCTGGTACCGCAACATCACCTTCGTGCCCTCGTACAACGACCTGGGCAAGTCCGAGGCCGAGCTGGGCAACGCGACCCCGCAGGAAGTCGCCCCCTACGGTCAGTACTGGGCCGACTGGGTCTCGACCTCCAACGAGTGGATCAACGAGGGCGGCCCGACGGGCGGCGCGGGCGCGACGTACGACTACGCCGTGCTGCACGTGAAGCCCGAGCAGGGCGGCAAGTCGCTGGAGGAGACCGTCGGCAACGCGCTCGACGTCGACTTCTCGACCCCCTCGACGCAGACCGTGAGCTCGATGGGCGCCTGGGGCTACCCGGCCGCCCCGCCGTACAACGGTCTGATGATGCACAAGTGCGTCGACAAGCCGGGCCGTCTCTCCCTGTCGCCGTCGCTGCCGACGATGTACCGCATCGGCTGCACGATGACCGGCGGTTCGTCCGGCGGCGGCTGGTTCCGGGTCGTGGGCGACAAGACCAAGCTCGTGTCCAACACCTCGATCGGCCCGGCCGCCAACACCTGGCTGGCGGGACCGCAGCTGGGCAAGGGTGCCGAGCAGGTCTACGACATGATGAGCAAGAAGTACGGCTCGCAGTAGCCCTTCGCACGAACGGAAGGCCCGCCCCCACCGAAGTGGGGACGGGCCTTCCGTCTGTCTGTCTACCTGCCGAAACGGGGCGGCGCGTGGCCGCTACCGAAACGGGTCAGCGCGTCACCGGCACGTACGGAGCGAGCTCCGCGGCAAGCTCCTCGTGCACCCGCGCCTTGAGCACCGTGCCCTCGGCGGTGTGCTCCTCGGAGAGCACCTCGCCCTCGGCGTGCGCCCGCGAGATGAGCTGGCCGTGCGTGTACGGAACGAGGGCCTCGATCTCGACCTCGGGGCGCGGCAGTTCGGTGTCGATGAGCGCGAGGAGCTCCTCGATACCGGCACCTGTCCGCGCGGAGACCACGATCGCGTGCTTCTCGTTGCGCAGCAGTCGCTGGAGGACCAGCGGGTCCGCCGCGTCCGCCTTGTTGACCACCACGATCTCGGGTACGTCGGTGGCGCCCACGTCCCTGATCACCTCGCGCACGGCGGCCAGCTGCTCCTCCGGCACCGGGTGCGAGCCGTCCACCACGTGCAGGATCAGGTCGGATTCGCCGACCTCCTCCATGGTGGAGCGGAACGCCTCGACGAGGTGGTGCGGCAGATGCCGCACGAACCCGACGGTGTCGGCAAGGGTGTAGAGCCGACCGCTCGGCGTCTCGGCCCGGCGCACGGTCGGGTCGAGGGTGGCGAACAGCGCGTTCTCCACCAGGACGCCCGCGCCCGTGAGTCGGTTGAGCAGGGAGGACTTGCCCGCGTTGGTGTAACCGGCGATCGCGACCGAGGGCACCTTGTTGCGTCGGCGCTCCTGCCGCTTGATGTCGCGGCCCGTCTTCATCTCCGCGATCTCCCGGCGCATCTTCGCCATCTTCTCGCGGATCCGTCGCCGGTCCGTCTCGATCTTGGTCTCACCGGGACCACGGGTGGCCATGCCGCCACCGCCGCCGCCACCCATCTGCCGGGAGAGCGACTGACCCCAGCCACGGAGCCTCGGCAGCATGTACTGCATCTGCGCGAGCGCGACCTGCGCCTTGCCCTCTCGGGACTTGGCGTGCTGGGCGAAGATGTCGAGGATCAGGGCAGTCCTGTCGACCACCTTGACCTTGACGACGTCTTCGAGGTGGATCAGCTGGCCCGGGCTGAGCTCACCGTCACACACGACGGTGTCGGCACCGGTTTCGAGGACGATGTCGCGCAGCTCGAGGGCCTTGCCGGAGCCGATGTAGGTCGCCGGGTCCGGCTTGTCGCGACGCTGGATGACGCCGTCGAGCACGAGCGCACCCGCGGTCTCCGCGAGGGCGGCCAGCTCGGCGACGGAGTTCTCCGCATCCTGGACCGTCCCGGAGGTCCACACGCCGACGAGCACCACGCGCTCCAGACGGAGCTGTCGGTACTCGACTTCGGTGACGTCCTCGAGCTCGGTGGAGAGGCCCGCGACGCGGCGCAGGGCCGCGCGCTCGGAGCGGTCGAACTGGTCGCCGTCCCGGTCTCCGTCGATCTCGTGGCTCCAGGCGACGTCCTCTTCCATCAGGGCATCGGCCCGAAGACCTTCGGGGTAGTTCTGCGCGAAGCTCTGTGCGTCCTGGGAAGGGGAAGAAGAGGAGGTCATTGGGTCCTTACGTCGATTCGTCGATGGGAATGCGGACGGCTGACTGATCCGTCACTTTCGACAACGCCCCGGACCGTCCGGAGATTCCCCGGACCGTCCCGAGCCGACCCCGAGATCTCCCCGAGGGGATGTCCCTGACGGGCCGCTCTGCCGACCTGAAGATGGTTGCACGGCACGCCCCGTCTCGTCACCCGGGTTATTGCGGGCTCGTCACCCGGGTCATCGCGGGGTCCTGCCCGGCGCGCCGCCCCCCGCCCCCGCTTACTTCCCGTCCTTCGCCGAGGTACGCCAGTCCGGGTGCCCCGGCATCGGCGGCGTCTTCTCCCCGTACAGCCATGCCTCGAAGAATCCGCCCAGGTCACGCCCCGCTTCCTGGGACGCGAGCCGCACGAAGTCGTCGGTCGTCGCGTTGCCGTCCCGGTACGCGTGGACCCAGGTCCGCTCCAGGCGGTCGAAGGCGGGCTGCCCGATCTCCTGCCGCAGGGCGTAGAGCACCAGCGCGCTGCCGTCGTACACGACGGGCCGGAAGAGGCTGATCTTCTGCCCCGGCGCGGGCCTCTTCGGCTTGGCGGGCGGACCGCCCGCCGCACGCCAGGCGTCCGACTGGCGATAGGCGTCCCGCATCCGCGTCGCGAGCGGCCGCTGGGACTTCTCCTGGGCGTAGAGCGCCTCGTACCAGGTGGCGTGGCCTTCGTTGAGCCAGAGGTCCGACCAGGACCGCGGGCTCACGCTGTCGCCGAACCACTGGTGCGCCAGCTCGTGCACCATGATCGCGTCGACGTACCACTCGGGGTACTCGGGACGGGTGAAGAGCTCTCTCTCGAAGAGAGAGAGCGTCTGCGTCTCCAGCTCGAAGCCCGTCTGCGCCTTCGCGATCAGCACTCCGTACGCCTCGAAGGGGTAGCGGCCGACCTTCTTCTCCATCCACCCGATCTGGCCCGGGGTCTTCTTCAGCCAGCGCTCCAGGGTCTCGCGGTCCTTGGTGGGCACCACATCGCGTACGGGGAGGCCGTGCGGCCCCTTCCGCCGGATGACGCTGGAGCGGCCGATCGACACCTGGGCCAGCTCCGTCGCCATGGGGTGCCGGGTCCGGTACGACCAGGTGGTGGCGGACCCGCCGTGCCGGGGCTCGGCCGCCGGGAGGCCGTTGGCGACCGCGGTGAGTCCCTTCGGAGCGGTGATCCGGAAGGTGAAGTCCGCCTTGTCCGAGGGGTGGTCGTTGCACGGGAAGACCAGATGGGCGGCGTCGGCCTGGTTGGCCATGGCGAGCCCGTCCCCGGTGCGCAGCCAGCCGCCCTCGGCACCCTTCGCGGCGACCGGGTCGCTGGTGTGCCGCACGGTGATCCGCATCCGCTCGCCGCTCGCCACCGGGGCGGCCGGCGTGATGACCAGGTCCTCGCCGCTCCCGGCGAAGCGGGCGGCCTTGCCGTTGACCTCGACGGAACGGACCTTGCCGTGCGCGAAGTCGAGATTCACGCGCTCCAGGGGCGCCGTCGCCCGCGCGTCGATCTTGGTCACGGCATCCAGCGGCTTGCTGTTGTCGCCGTGATAGGTGAAGGCGATGTCGTACGACGCCACGTCGTAGCCGGGATTGCCCAGGTGCGGGAAGAGCGGGTCGCCGATGCCGAGCGGGGTCGCGGGCGACGGCGCGCTCGCCGCGATGAGGGCGGCGGACGCGGACGCGGCGAGCAGGGCGGCGGCGACGCGGCGCGTGCGGAGCGCCTTCGTCCTGGCGGCCTTGGGCCGAGGGGTGAGCAGCATGAACTACCGCTATCAGCGCGGGCCTTCCCCGGTGGGACGGCGCGCGCCGTGCCACTCGAACGAGTCGCGACGATGGCCTCAGGGAACGCGCGGAGCGGGCCTCGGGGCGCAGGTCAGGGTGTTGCCGCCGCCGGGTGCTGGGCGCGGCTCACGTCGTACACCCCGGGCACGGCGCGCATCGCCCGCATCAGCCCGGGAAGGTGCGCGGCGTCCGGGAGTTGCAGCGTGTACGTATGGCGCACGCGCTGCTGGGTCGGCGGCTCCACCGTCGCGGAGATGACCGCCACGCCTTCGAGGGCGATCGCTTCGGTGAGGTCGGCGAGCAGATGTGCGCGGCCGAACGATTCAGCGATGAGCGTGACGCGGCACTCCGCGGTGTCGCCCCAGCGCACGCCGATCTCCGGGCGCCCCACTTCCTTCATGCGCTCCACGGCGGGGCAGCCGACCCGGTGCACGGTCACGACACCGCCGCGCACGGCGAACGCGGTGACCTCGTCGGGCGGCACGGGCGTACAACAGCCCGCGAGGCGCACGCTCGCACCCTCACGGTCCACGACGGCGTTCGCTGCGGCGGGGCGCGGGCCTTCGACGGATTGCGGTCCGGGCTCGGCCGGGGAGGGCTGACGCGGCGGCCTGCGCTGTCCGGCCGGGGCGGCAGCGGGGGTGTCGGGGGCCGGGTGCGTGGTGAGCCAGCGCCGGATGGCGATCCGCGCGGCGGGCGTGCGGGCGTGGTCGAGCCAGTCGCGCGAGGGCCCCGAGGCGGCGTCCTGGCCCATCAGCAGCTGGACCGTGTCGCCGTCGTGCAGGACCGTGCTGAGCGTCGCGAGACGGCCGTTGACGCGGGCCCCGATGCAGGCGTGGGCGTCCTCCCCGTACTGGGCGTAGGCGGCGTCCACGCAACTGGCGCCCGCGGGCAGGCCGAGGGTGCCTCCGTCGGGCCGGAAGACGGCGATCTCGCGGTCCTGTGCGAGGTCCTCGCGCAGTGTCGACCAGAAGGTGTCCGGGTCGGGCGCGGCCTGCTGCCAGTCCAGGAGCCGGGAGAGCCAGCCCGGCCTCGTGGGGTCGACGCGCTCGTCGTCGGCACCCGCGGGGATCTCCTCCGCGGGCGGGGCGTAGGGGTTGCGCAGCGCGACGACGCCCGCCTCAGCGAACTGGTGCATCTGGTGCGTGCGGATGAGGACTTCGGCGACCTCGCCGTCGGCCCGGGCCACCGCCGTGTGCAGCGACTGGTACAGGTTGAACTTCGGTACGGCGATGAAGTCCTTGAACTCCGAGACCACCGGCGTGAAGCAGGTGTGCAGCTCGCCGAGGACTCCGTAGCAGTCGGCGTCCTCGTTCACGAGGACGAGGAGGCGTCCGAAGTCCGCCGCGCGCAGCTCACCCCGCTTGCGGTGCACCCGGTGCACCGAGACGAAGTGCCGGGGCCTGATGAGGACTTCGGCCGTGATGCCCGCGTCGCGCAGCACGCCGCGCACATCGCCCGCGATGTCCCCGAGCGGGTCGCCCGCGCCCTCGGCATTTGCCGCGATCATGGCGTCGACCCGGGAGTACTCCTCCGGGTGGAGGATCGCGAAGACGAGGTCCTCCAGCTCGGTCTTGAGCGCCTGGACACCGAGGCGCTCGGCGAGCGGAATGAGGACGTCCCGGGTGACCTTGGCGATGCGCGCCTGTTTCTCGGGACGCATGACACCAAGGGTGCGCATGTTGTGCAGCCGGTCGGCGAGCTTGATCGACATGACGCGTACGTCGTTGCCGGTGGCGACCAGCATCTTGCGGAACGTCTCCGGTTCGGCCGCCGCTCCGTAGTCGACCTTTTCGAGCTTGGTGACGCCGTCGACCAGGTAGCAGACGTCCTCGCCGAACTCGTCGCGGACCTGGTCGAGCGTGACGTCCGTGTCCTCGACGGTGTCGTGGAGCAGGGAGGCGGTCAGCGTCGTGATCTCCGCGCCCAGTTGGGCGAGGATCAGCGTCACGGCGAGCGGGTGCGTGATGTACGGCTCGCCGCTCTTGCGCATCTGGCCGCGGTGCGAGGACTCCGCGAGGACGTACGCACGGCGCAGCGGCTCCAGGTCGGCGTCCGGGTAGTGGGCCCGGTGGGCCTCCGCCACATGGCCGATCGCGTCGGGCAGACGGTCCCGTGTCGCGGGGCCGAGCAGGGCGGCACGGCCGAGCCTGCGCAGGTCGAGACGGGCGCGGCCGCGCCTGCGCTGGACCCCGGATGTCACGGGGCCGGGCGTCGCAGGGTTCGTAGCCTCCGCACTCATGGGCACCTCCGGCTGCTTCTACCGGCGGTGAACGGACGGTGGCGTACTCCGTCCGGGCCGGTGCTTGATGCTACCGAGCCCATCACGCGGTGCTGACCGCCTCTCGCCGAGCGTGAAACGGATCACCCATTCGAGCGACAGTTCATGCGAGTACCGTTTCGAGCCATTCGGACGTGATCTCGCCCTCGGCGACGATGACGGCGGGTCCCGTCATCTCGATCTCGCCGTCGGGCCGCTCGGTGATGACCAGGCGTCCGCCGGGCAGGTCGACCGTGTACGTCACCGGGGCACCGGTCACCGCGGGGTCCACGCCGTCCTTGCGGGCGGCCGCGACGGCCACGGCGCACGCGCCCGTGCCGCACGACCGGGTCTCGCCGGAGCCGCGCTCGTGCACGCGCATGGCGACGTGGCGCGGGCCGCGGGCGACGACGAATTCGACGTTCACGCCGTCCGGGTAGGCGGTGGCCGGGCTGAAGGGCGGCGGGTCGTACAGATGGCCCGCTTCGGAGAGGTCGGCCACGAAGGCGACCGCGTGCGGATTGCCCATGTTCACGTTGCGCGCGGGCCAGCTGCGGTCGGCCACGGAGACGGTGACGTCGCCTTCGGGGAGCAGCGCCCTGCCCATGCCGACGGTGATCTCGCCACCGGATTCCGCCTTGGCGATGTGCACGGTCTTCACGCCGCCGCGGGTGGCCACCGCGACGTCTCCCTCGCCGACGTGTCCCGCGCGCTGGAGGTAGCGGGCGAAGACGCGCACTCCGTTGCCGCACATCTCGGCGACCGAGCCGTCTCCGTTGCGGTAGTCCATGAACCACTCGGCGCGGCCCGCGAGGTGGCGTGCCTCGGGGTGGGCGGCGGAGCGTACGACGTGGAGCAGGCCGTCGCCACCGATGCCCGCGCGGCGGTCGCACAGGGCGGCCACGGTGGCCGGGGCCAGCTCGACGGTGTTGTCGGGGTCGGGGATGATCACGAAGTCGTTCTCGGTCCCGTGCCCCTTGAGGAAGGCGATCCGCGTGCTCATTCCTCGATCGTACGGGGTGGGTACGACAACTCGGCCCGCGAGGCCGTCGGGGCCACCAGGAGCGTTCAGGAACGGAGTCGGGCCACCCGCCACACCGCGAGCCCCACGGCGGCCAGGAAGAGCAGTGCGTACGCGCAGACGACCCGCCAGTCCGGGCGGCGTCCGGAGCCGCGCTCCGGGAGCCCGGGCCAGGTGTGCCCCACGCGGCGGGCGGCCATCATGCCCCACCCCGCGGCGCAGCAGCTGATCAGCAGCCCCAGCATCGCGACCACGGCACCGCCGTCGGCGGCACCGCCCCCGCCACCGCCGCCGAACTCGAAGGCCAGCGGGAAGGCGAACATCAGGGAGCCGAGTGCGGCGAGGATCACGATCGGCGCGAGCTGCCAGATGCGCAGGCGGCGCTGCGGCCGGAGTTCGACCTCGACCTCGGCCTCCGGCGCCATCTCGTCCGCGCCGGGACCGTCGTCCGTCACGCCGCCCGCGAGGTCGTCGGGCCCGTCGGGGCTGAGTTGCTCCCCGCCGTCATGTGCGGTGTCACGAGGGCCGGCCTCCATCGCCACGCGCCCTCCCACTTCGGACTCCACCGGTCGATCGATGGTCGATGATGGCACGCCGTCAGGTACCGGGATGACCGCCTGAGCGTCCCGATGCCATCACGTGATCAGGCTGTGACCGGTCGTTCGAGCAACGCCAGTGCGCGCTCCGGAAGTTCCCCCCGATCGGCCACGGCCCCACTGAGCCAGTGCACCCGCGGATCGCGCCTGAACCACGAGTCCTGACGGCGCGCGAAGCGCTTGGTGGCGCGCACGGTTTCGGCGCGCGCCTCGTCCTCGGTGCACTCCCCCGCGAGCGCCGTGAGCACCTGCTGGTAGCCGAGCGCCCGGGACGCCGTACGCCCCTCGCGCAGCCCCTCGGCCTCCAGGGCGCGCACCTCGTCCACCAGGCCCGCCTCCCACATGCGGTCGACCCGGGTGGCGATGCGTTCGTCGAGTTCGGGGCGGGCCACGTCGACGCCGATCTGGACCGTGTCGTACACCGAGTCGTGGCCGGGCAGGTTGGCCGTGAACGGCTTGCCCGTGATCTCGATGACCTCCAGGGCGCGGACGATCCTGCGGCCGTTGCTGGGCAGGATGGCGTGGGCGGCCTCGGGGTCGGCGGCGGCGAGGCGGGCGTGCAGGGCGCCGGAGCCGCGCAGCGTGAGCTCCTCCTCCAGGCGGGCCCGGACGGCGGGGTCGGTGCCGGGGAACTCCAGGTTGTCCACGGCTCCCCTGATGTACAGGCCGGAGCCGCCGACCAGGATCGGCCAGCGCCCCTCGGCGAGGAGCCGGTCGATCTGCGCGCGGGCCAGCCTCTGGTACTCGGCGACGCTCGCGGCCTCCGTGACGTCCCAGATGTCGAGGAGCTGGTGGGGAACGCCGCCGCGCTCGTCGGGCGTCAGTTTGGCGGTGCCGATGTCCATCCCTCGGTAGAGCTGCATGGAGTCGGCGTTGACGACTTCGCCGCCGAGACGCTGGGCGAGGAAAACGCCCAGATCGGACTTTCCTGCCGCAGTGGGACCGACGACGGCGATGACCCGCGGGGCGGGAGCTGCACTACTCACCGTCCCAGTCTCGCAAACCCCACGCCCACTTCCCGAACGAGCTACGTGACGGCACGGCTCCGGGGTCGTTGCCTGTTGCGAGGTTCCGGCCGCCGGTTTCGAGGACCGATGACCCCGGGCGACGCAATGGGACGCACCGGGCGGCGCGGGATTTCGCCCACACGAGTACTGTATGGAGTAGATATGGGTGTCTTTTCACGGTTTCGCCGGAAGTCCAAGGCCACCGATGAAGCGTCGACGACCGATGCGGCTGCCGCCACGCTGACGGCCGAGCCGGAGGAGGCCGAGGAGTCCGCCAAGGAGTCCTCTGAGGCCCCCGCCGGCCCGAAGGCCGCCGCTGAGGCCACCGACGCGGACAGCGATGCCGAGGCCAAGCCGGAGGACGCCACCGAGGCGGCCGCAGCGGAGGGTGTGGAGATCCCGAAGCAGCAGTCCGCCGAGGAGGCGGCCGACAACGGGGCCGGTGAGAGCGCCCGCAAGTAGCCCCCAGCGAGGAAAGTGAATCCATGGGCTTCCTGGACCAACTGAAAGCCAAGCTCGCCCCTGCCAAGGACAAGGTCTCCGACCTCGCGCAGCAGCACGGGGACAAGATCGACCAGGGCCTGGACAAGGCCGCGAAGGTCGTCGACGAGAAGACCAAGGGCAAGTACAGCGACAAGATCCAGTCGGGTACGGGCAAGGCCAAGGAGGCCGTGGACCGCCTCGCAGGGACGGATGAGGGCAAGGACGCGGGTGGCGGCGCCACTCCCCCCTCGCCCCCGTCACCCCCTCCGGCGTCCTGAACCGCATCGGCGGACGGCCGTGAAGCAGCCACGCTTCGCGGCCGTCGCCGCGTGCCCGCGACCCGTGACCGCCTAGGACCAGGCCGCCACCACGTACCCCACGCCGTACGGCGCGTCCTCGTACAGCAGCTCGCCGCTCAGCCCCGCGCCGTCGGCCGCCCCCGCGAGCACCTGCCACGGGGCACGGCCCGCCGCCTTCAGCTCGTACGCCAGCTCCGCGTCCAGCGCCTTCAGCGCGGCCACGTCGGCCGCGCCCAGGGCCTTCCCGACCGCCGCGTCGAAACCGGCCGCTCGCTCGTCGAGATACCCCGGCGCCTTCAGCGTGCGGCACGCGCTGGCGTCGCCCATCACCAGCAGTGCCACCCGGTCCGCCCGCGCCGCGATGTCCCCTCCGACTTGGATACACCGCTCGGCGGCAAGTGGTTCCCCCACGCCGAGACCTTCCAGTGGGGCGGTCGACCACCGCGTACGCCCGAGCAGCCAGGCGGCCACGGCGAGCGAGGGCGGAAGTTCACGGTCGGCATCGCCGCCAGGGACATCGACATCGGCATCCGCGGACCCGAGCCGTACGTCGAGGTCCACTCCGAAGCCCCGGAACGATCCGCGCGCCCCTTGCGGATACGGCCCGCGCCCGGCCTGCTCGGCGGGGCCGACCACGACGAGCCGGTCGGGCCTTGCGGCGGCCAGGACCCCGATGGCGTCGGTGCAGGCCGCGCGCGCGGCGTCCAGTTCAGGAGCGGCGCCCGCGGCGACCTCGGGGACGAGCAGGGGCGGGCAGGGGCAGACGGCTGCGGCGACAAGCATGATCCGCAGCGTAACGCCCGCCCCGCGCGAGCGGACCCGAGCCGGTCAACTGAGCGAGCGGCCCCGGTCAGTCACAGCCGCAGCCACTGCCCGCGGCCACCGGAAGCGGCGCCGGAGCACCGATCTTCGGCAGGCCCAGCATCACGCCCGCGGGCTTGGCTGCCGCCTCGGCGTTCCGCTTCTCCCAGGCGTCCCCCGCGCGCGTGCGGCGCACGTTCAGGACGGCCCCCTCGGCGAGCAGGTGGTGCGGGGCGGCGTACGTGATCTCGACCGTCACCACGTCACCGGGACGCACCTCGGCGTCCGGCTTGGTGAAGTGCACCAGGCGGTTGTCGGGGGCGCGGCCCGAGAGGCGGTGCGTGGCGCCGTCCTTGCGGCCCTCGCCCTCGGCGACCATCAGCTCCAGGGTGCCGCCGATCTGCCGCTTGTTCTCCTCCCAGGAGATCTCCTCCTGGAGGGCCGCGAGGCGCTCGTAGCGCGACTGGACGACCTCCTTGGGGATCTGGCCCTCCATGGTCGCCGCCGGGGTCCCGGGGCGCTTGGAGTACTGGAAGGTGAAGGCTCCGGAGAAGCGCGCCTCGCGGACCACGTGCATGGTCTGCTCGAAGTCCTCCTCGGTCTCCCCGGGGAAGCCGACGATGATGTCGGTGGAGATCGCCGCGTCCGGCATGGCGGCCCTGACCTTCTCGATGATCCCCAGGAAGCGGTCCTGGCGGTACGAGCGGCGCATCGCCTTCAGGATCGGGTCCGATCCCGACTGCAGCGGCATGTGCAGCTGCGGCATCACGTTCGGCGTCTCCGCCATGGCGGCGATCACGTCGTCGGTGAAGTCGCGCGGGTGCGGCGAGGTGAAGCGCACGCGCTCCAGGCCCTCGATCCGCCCGCAGGCGCGCAGCAGCTTGCTGAAGGCCTCGCGGTCGCCGATGTCCGAGCCGTACGCGTTCACGTTCTGCCCGAGGAGGGTGATCTCGGAGACGCCCTCGCCGACGAGCGCCTCGATCTCGGCGAGGATGTCGCCGCTCCTGCGGTCCTTCTCCTTGCCGCGCAGCGCGGGGACGATGCAGAAGGTGCAGGTGTTGTTGCAGCCCACGGAGATGGAGACCCAGGCCGCGTACGCGCTCTCGCGGCGGGTCGGCAGCGTCGAGGGGAAGGCCTCGAGGGACTCGGCGATCTCCACCTGTGCCTCTTCCTGGACGCGGGCGCGCTCCAGGAGGACCGGCAGCTTGCCGATGTTGTGCGTGCCGAAGACGACGTCGACCCAGGGCGCCTTCTTGACGATGGTGTCGCGGTCCTTCTGGGCCAGACAGCCGCCGACGGCGATCTGCATCCCGGGACGCTTGGTCTTCATCGGGGCGAGGCGGCCGAGGTTGCCGTACAGGCGGTTGTCGGCGTTCTCGCGCACGGCGCAGGTGTTGAAGACGACGACATCGGCGTCGCCGTCCGCGTCCTTCGGAGCGCGCACGTAACCCGCGTCCTCAAGGAGACCGGAGAGCCTCTCGGAGTCGTGGACGTTCATCTGGCACCCGTAGGTGCGGACCTCATATGTTCGATTGACGTCCACTGCCTGGCTCCGGTCGCTGCTGGTCATGGAACAAGGGTAGGCGGTGTGAGAAGTCGTCCCCGACCCCGTCGGCCCACGGGCGCCCGGGCGTCCCCGACAGCCATGGACCGGGGGCGGGCGAGCTGGCAGGATCGCGCGCATGTTCCAGGCACTCCCCCGCATCAGCAGGCGCCGCGCCCTCCAGGGTTCGGCCGGGGCCCTCGTGGTGTTCGGGCTGCTGCTGTGGTGGCTGCTCCCGATGGGCGAGAGCTCGCCGAGCGGGCGGGTGACCGTCAGTACCGGCGTACGGAACGCGGTGTACGAGCACTACGGCAAGCTCCTGAAGACGGCGATCTCCCGGGACATGCCCGATGTCGACGTGAAGCTCATCAACAGCCAGGGCTCCCAGCAGAACGTCGAGCGGGTGGCGACCGGCAAGGCCGACTTCACGATCGCCGCCGCCGACGCCGTCGAGAAGTACCGCCTGGAGGGCGCGCCCGGCGCGGACCGCCTACGGGGCTGTGCGCGGCTGTACGACGACTACGTACAGCTCGTCGTGCCCCGGTCGTCCGCCGTCGACTCCGTGGAGAAGCTGCGGAACCTGCGGGTGGCCGTGGGGCAGGAGCGCTCGGGCGTGCGGCTGATAGCGGACCGGGTGCTCGAGGCCGCGGGCCTCGACCCGGCCAAGGACGTCAAGCCGGTGGCCGCGGGGATCGACACCATGCCCGAGCTCCTGAAGAAGAACAAGATCGACGCGTTCTTCTGGTCGGGCGGGCTGCCGACCGATTCCGTACGCGAGCTCTCCGAAGAGATGCCCGTCCGTCTGGTCAAGCTCGGCGGCCTGGTCAACAAACTGCACAAGCAGGGCGGCGCCTCGCGCTACTACCGGGCGGCGACGGTGCCGGCCGACGCCTACCCCAGCGCCCAGCAGGGCTCCGCCGTGCGGACCCTGGCCGTGGCGAACCTCCTGGTCACCACGGACCGGATCGATCCGGAGCTGACCGAGGGACTGACCCGCTCGGTCATCGACAGCCGCGACCACATCGGCGCACAGGTGCACGCGGCTCAGCTGGTGGACCTGCGTACCGCCCTCTACACGGACCCGCTCACCCTGCACGAGGGAGCGCGCCGCTACTACCGGTCGGTCAAGCCCTGACCCGCGCGGCCAGGGCGGCGCTCAGCGCGTCTGCGGCACCGGCTCGCTGCGCGGGACGCTGACGGTCACCTTGAGTCCACGCGGTTCGTGGCGCGCGTACGTGAGGGTGCCGCCGCCCGCCGCGAGCAGGGCCCGTGAGATGGACAGACCGAGGCCCGAACCCCGTACGTTCTGATGGCGGTTGCTGCGCCAGAACCGGTCGCCGACGCGGGCCAGCTCGTCCTCGGTGAGGCCGGGGCCGCCGTCGGTGACCACGACGGTCGTCGCGGCGGCACTGAAGGCGACGCTCACGTGGACCGCCTCCCCCTCCGGCGTGAACTTCAGGGCGTTGTCGATCACCGCGTCCAGCGCGCTGGAGAGGGCGACCGGGTCCGCCCAGCCGGTGGTGGCCGGGCAATCGCCGGTCAGCCGCACCCCGCGCTCGTCGGCGAGCGGCCGCCAGGCGCCGACCCGTTCGGCCGCCAGTTCACCGATGTCGGTCAGGCTCAGGTCGGCCGCGGCGTGTTCGGCGAGGGCCAGGTCGAGCAGGTCGTCGAGGACCTGGGCCAGGCGCTTGCCCTCGGTGCGGACCGAGGCCACCTCTTCGTTGCCCTCGGGGAGTTCGAGGGCGAGCAGTTCGATGCGCAGGAGCAGGGCGGACAGGGGGTTGCGCAGTTGGTGCGAGGCGTCGGCGACGAAGGCGCGCTGTTGTTCGAGAACGTCCTGGACGTTGTCCGCCATCTCGTTGAACGACCGGGCCAGGCGCCGGAGTTCCGGGGGCCCGCCCGCGGCCGCGACCCTGGACTTGAGGCTCCCTGTCGCTATGTCGTGCGTGGTCGCGTCCAGGACGCGGACGGGGCGCAGCACCCAGCCGGTGAGGCGCAGGGCCGCGCCGACCGCGAGGAGCATCGCCGCGGACTCGCCCGCGGCGATGAGCAGCCAGCCCCGCAGCGTCTGCGAACGCATGCGCCCGGTGGGCGAGTCGGTGACGACGACGGCGACGACGTCACCGTCCCTGATGACCGGTGTCGCGACGGACAGGCGCCCGCGCTGCCACGGCCACACCTGCTCGGGATCGTGGCTCCCGCGGGACCTGAGGGCCTCCTCGAAGGCGTCCCGCACCTGGCCGTCCGAGGGCAGGAACCAGTTGCCGGGAGCGTGGGCCATCGGGCCGCCGTCGCGGTAGAAGACGCCCGCCTTGATCCCGTAGACGTCGTGGTAGAAGTCGAGCTCCTTCTGGAGCGTCTCGCGGCGCTCGTCGGTGTCGCGCACCACCCGTGACCCCGTGACGCGTTTCGTGACGAACTGGGCGAGCGAGGCGAAGCGCGCCGTGTCGTCGATCCGGTCGACGACCACCTTCTGCTGCTGGGCGGCCGCGACGCTCACCGCGAGCGGGAAGCCGAGCGCGAGCAGGACGCCCGCCATGAGGATGATGAGCAGCGGGAGGAGGCGGGAGCGCACCTGTCCTCGCCCGCGCTACGTCGCCGGGGCGACGAGGCGGTAGCCGACGCCGCGCACGGTCTCGATCAGCGCCGGCATGTGCAGCTTGGCGCGCAGGGACGCCACGTGCACCTCCAGGGTGCGGCCCGTCCCTTCCCAACTGGTGCGCCACACCTCACTGATGATCTGCTCCCGGCGGAACACCACTCCGGGGCGCTGGGCGAGGAGCGCGAGCAAGTCGAACTCCTTGCGGGTCAGTTGGACGACCGAACCGTCCACGCTGACCTGCCGGGTGGGGAGTTCGATGCGTACGGAGCCGAGCCTGAGGTCGCCGACGTCCTCGGCGGCCTCCGGGCTGCCGGGCGCGGGGCGCCGCATGACCGCGTGGATGCGGGCGATGAGCTCCCCCGTGTCGTACGGCTTCACTACGTAGTCGTCGGCTCCGAGGTTGAGGCCGTGGATCCGGGAGCGTACGTCCGCGCGGGCCGTCACCATGATCACGGGGATCGAGCCGCGCTTGCGGATCTTGCCGCACACCTCATAGCCGTCCTGATCGGGCAGCCCCAGGTCCAGGAGGACCACTCCGAAGGGAGGCGTTTCGGCGGGCAGGAGCGCCTGTAGCGCCTCTTCGCCGTTGCGCGCGTGCACGACGTCGAAGCCGTGCCTGGACAGGACCGCGGACAGGGCGGCGGCCACGTGGTCGTCGTCCTCGACGAGAAGCAGTCTCATGCGGGCCCCCTCCAGTTCATCCGTGGTTCCTGCGTGGCCGGTATCCGCGCACACGCACCAAGGCATCCACGCCGATGGATAAGGACCGCGTCAAGAGGGTTCGGGGCGCGAGCACGTTCCGTTACCCACCCGGTACGCACGCCGTGCACCCTCTTCACACGGTGTGTCCGGTTGCGGCCGGATCGTTATGCTCAATTTCCCCTCAGATGTAATGACGCTGGTCGCACTGGGTTATTACTGTCCTCCCAACCGAGGAGGATGGAGCAACAAGCCGTGACCGAAGTATCGGTGACCAAGGACGCCATACCGCCCGGGGCGGACGACCTGGTCGTGCTGAAGAACGTCAACAAGCACTTCGGCGCTCTGCACGTCCTCCAGGACATCGACCTGACCATCGCCCGCGGTGAGGTCGTCGTCGTGATCGGCCCCTCCGGGTCGGGCAAGTCGACGCTGTGCCGCGCCATCAACCGTCTGGAGACGGTCGAGTCGGGAGAGATCTCGATCGACGGCAAGCCGCTGCCCCAGGAGGGCAAGGAGCTCGCCCGCCTCCGTGCGGACGTGGGCATGGTCTTCCAGTCGTTCAACCTTTTCGCGCACAAGACCGTGCTCGAGAACGTGATGCTGGGCCAGATCAAGGTGCGCAAGACGTCCAAGGCGGAAGCTGAGACAAAGGCACGCGGTCTCCTGGACCGCGTGGGAGTCGCCTCGCAGGCCGACAAGTACCCGGCGCAGCTCTCCGGTGGTCAGCAGCAACGCGTGGCGATCGCCCGCGCGTTGGCGATGGACCCGAAGGTGATGCTCTTCGACGAGCCCACGTCGGCGCTCGACCCGGAGATGATCAACGAGGTCCTCGAGGTCATGCAGCAGCTCGCGCGTGACGGCATGACCATGGTCGTGGTCACCCACGAGATGGGCTTCGCCAGGTCCGCGGCCAACCGCGTCGTGTTCATGGCGGACGGCCGGATCGTCGAAGAGGCCGTGCCGGATCAGTTCTTCAGCAACCCGCGCAGTGACCGGGCCAAGGACTTCCTGTCGAAGATCCTTCACCACTGACGCGCGACGCCCCCTGCGTCTCACCTCTCTCCTGCCGACACAAAGGATGTTCACCATGAAGGTTCGCAAGGTCACCGCGGCGGCCGCCGTCGCGCTCGCCCTTTCCGTCACCGCCACCGCCTGCGGCGGCTCGGACAAGGACGACAACGGCTCCGGCGGGGGCAAGAAGATCACCATCGGCATCAAGTTCGACCAGCCGGGTGTGGGCCTGAAGACGCCGGACGGTTACACCGGCTTCGACGTCGACGTCGCGACCTACGTCGCCAAGGAGCTCGGCTACTCCGCCGACGACATCGAGTGGAAGGAAACGCCGAGCGCGGACCGCGAGACCGCGCTGCAGCGCGGTGACGTGAAGTTCATCGCGGCGTCGTACTCCATCAACGACGAGCGGCAGAAGAAGGTCGACTTCGCGGGCCCGTACCTCCTGGCCCACCAGGACCTCCTCGTCCGGTCCGACGACAAGATCTCCAAGGCCACGGACCTCAACGGCAAGAAGCTCTGCTCCGTGACCGGCTCGACCTCGGCGCAGAACGTCAAGAAGACCATCGCGCCCAAGGCCCAGCTCAAGCAGTACGGCACGTACTCCGAGTGCATCAACGGACTGAGCAGCGGTGCCGTCGACGCGCTGACCACGGACGACTCGATCCTCGCCGGGTACGCGGCGCAGGACCAGTACAAGGGCAAGTTCAAGCTCGCCGGCCTGAAGCTGACCAACGAGAACTACGGCATCGGCATCAAGAAGGGCGACACCAAGCTCAAGGACAAGATCAACAAGGCCCTTGAGAAGATGGTCAAGGACAAGGCCTGGGACAAGGCCGTGAAGGACAACTTCGGTCCTGCCAACTACAAGAACGACCCCGCGCCGAAGATCGGCGACATCGTCAAGTGACCCCGTCGGGCCGACCGTTGAAGTCGTCCCCCTGACCGGGCACACGCCGGTACGCCGCCGCACGATCGCGGCGGCGTACCTCGCCATCACCACACGCGAGAGCGCGGGAGATCGTGTTCGACTTTCTTGAAGACTACGACTTGCTCGGAGCCTTCTGGGTAACGGTGAAACTCACCGTCTACGCAGGCATAGGCTCCTTGGTCTGGGGCACCGTACTGGCCGCTCTGCGCGTCAGCCCCGTTCCGGTCATGCGCTGGTTCGGCACGGCCTACGTCAACATCGTGCGGAACATTCCGCTGACCGTCATCATCGTGTTCAGCTCGCTCGGGCTCGCCGACGTCTTCGGCATCACCCTGGGCGCGGCCGACGACTTCGAGGCCCTGGGCTTCCGTCTCTCGGTGCTCGGTCTCGGGGCCTACACGGCGGCCTTCGTCTGCGAGGCGGTGCGGTCGGGCATCAACACGGTGCCGGTCGGCCAGGCCGAAGCGGCCCGCGCCCTCGGCCTCAACTTCCGCCAGGTGCTCGGTCTCGTCGTGCTGCCGCAGGCCTTCCGTTCCGTGATCGGCCCGCTGACCAACGTACTGATCGCCCTGACCAAGAACACCACGGTCGCGGCGGCCATCGGCGTCGGCGAGGCGGCTCTGCTGATGAAGGAAATGATCGAGAACGAGGCGCAGTTGCTCCTCATCACCGCGATATTCGCCTTCGGATTCGTGGTCCTGACCCTGCCGACCGGCCTCATACTCGGCTGGCTCAGCAAGCGCCTGGCGGTGAAGCGATGACCTCCGTCCTCTACGACGCTCCGGGCCCCCGCGCCAAACGACGCAACGTCCTGCTGTCCGTCCTCTTCTTCGCCGTGCTGCTCCTGGGCGCCTGGTGGGCCTGGTCCGCCATGTCCGACAAGGGGCAGCTGGAGTGGGCCCTGTGGCGCCCCTGGCTCGCGGACTCCGAGGCCTGGACGACGTATCTGCTGCCGGGGCTCGCGAACACGCTGAAGGCCGCGGGGCTCGCCATGGCGATCGCCCTTCCGCTGGGCGCCCTCTTCGGTATCTCGCGGCTCTCCGACCACATATCGGTCCGGGTTCCCTCGGCCGTGGTCGTCGAGTTCTTCCGCGCGATCCCGGTCCTGATCCTGATGGTGTTCGCCAACCAGTTCTACGCGAACTACACCGACATCAGCGTCGACGCGCGCCCGATGTACGCGGTGGTCACGGGCCTGGTGCTCTACAACGCCTCGGTACTCGCCGAGATCGTGCGGGCGGGCATCCAGTCGCTGCCCAAGGGTCAGACGGAAGCGGCCAAGGCGATCGGCCTGCGCAAGGGCCAGACGATGACGAGCATCCTGCTGCCGCAGTCCGTCACCGCGATGCTTCCCGCGCTCGTCAGCCAGCTCGTCGTCATCGTCAAGGACACCGCGCTCGGCGGCGCGATGCTCAGCTTCACGGAGCTGCTCAACGCGCGGAAGACGGCCGCCTCGTTCTACGCGAGCGTCATCCCCAGCTTCATCGTGGTCGCGGCGGTCTACATCGTCCTCAACCTGCTGCTCACCACTCTGGCGTCCTGGCTGGAGCGCAGGATGCGTCGCTCCAAGAAGAGCACGGGCGCCGTGGTGGGGCCTGGTGCGCTGGACGAGCTGGAGACGATCGGTCCCAAGAAGGTCCAGGCGCCGGATCACGGATACGGCGGCGGCGTAGGACCTGTCTGACTCGGTCCCTGACAGCCGTCGGCTCCCCCGGCACCACAGACACACAGCGAAAAGAGGCAGTGGCCACGGCGCCCCTGCCTCTTTTCGCTGCCTCTTTCATTTGAGGCGCCAGCTCACGACGTCGTCACTTGACGCAAGCACCGGCAATGGGTTGCATACGTTCTGTGATCGTGCACCGGGCTCCAACTGTCAGTTCCTGTACGTACGTCCAACGCTCCCGGGCCCTCGTGGCGGAGGGGTGCGCGCCGTGGACCCGGTGATCGTCGTCGGCGCGGGCCCCGTGGGGCTCACGCTCGCGCTGGCCCTCGCCCGTCACTCCGTACCCACAGTGGTGCTCGACGAAGGGCCCGGCAAGGACGAGCAGCGGCCCGCGCGGACCGTCGTCCTGCGGGAGGACACCGGAGCCCTCGTGGAGCGGCTCGCCGGTCACTCCTTCGGTGGGCAGGAGTCCGGCGCCCGGTGGGGCGGATGGCGGTCGCTGCGGCGCAAGCAGCTGATGCGGGAGCTCACGTTCAGTGATGAGGCACCGGCCCCGTTGCACGTACCGCAGCACGTGCTGACCGGTGCCCTGCGCGCGGCCATCGCCGACGAACGGCTGATCAAGGTCGCCGTGGAGAGCAAGCTCGACTCCCTGGAGCAGGACGCGGGCGGCCTGACCGCCCACACGCGCGGGCCCAAGGACACCTGGTGGCGTGGCAGTTACCTGGTGGGCTGCGACGGACCCCGCTCCACAGTGCGCAAGCTGCTCGACATCCGCTTCCCCGGACGCACCGCCGTCGAACGACACGCCGTGGCCGCGTTGCGCACGGAACTTCCGTGGCCCGGTGAAGCGTTGTTGCATCGGATGCCACCGTGGCGCGGCGGGGGCACCGAGGTGACGGGCCGTCCGCTCGCCGACGGGGTGTGGCGGCTCGACTGGCTGCTGCCGCCGCGCGGCGAACTGGTGACGCCCGACGCCCTCGTCGTGCGGATCAGGGAGACCCTCGCGGGCTGGTGCGGAGGCTCCACACCGCCGTACGAACTGCTTGACACGGGTGTGCACACCGTCCACCACCGGCTCGCCCGCCGGTGGCGGGTCGGCCGTGCCTTCCTCGCCGGGGACGCCGCCCACCTGCTGGGCGCGCTCGGCACTCAGGGGCTCGACGAGGGGTTGCGGGACGCCGACAACCTCGCGTGGAAGCTGGCCATCGCCTGGCACCACGGCGCCCGCGAATCGCTGCTCGACAGCTACCAGGCCGAGCGGCGGGCAGGCGTGGCAGCGCGGCTGCGCGCGGCCGACCAGTCGCTGCCGGTGCTGCGCGGCGGCGGAGGTCTTCGCTCGTACGTTCCGGGGACGGCGCGCGGGCACGACACGCTCCTCACGGACGGGCACGTGGGGCGCGGGCCGCTCGGTGCGCCGGGGACGTACGCCGAGTCCCCGCTGGCACCCGAGCCGTCCGACTCGGCGGTGGCGGTGGGCACGGAGCCGGGTGCGCCGGTCACCGATGTGCAGGTCACCGCGCCTGACGGGTCCTTCGTCCAGTTGCGGGACCGGCTCGGGCTCGGTCATCTGCTCGTCGTCCTCGTCGCCCCCGGCACGGTGGTGTGGGAGCGGCGGCACTGGGTCTCGGCCGGGATCATGCCGCGCCTGGCCGCCGCCGTCTCGGCGCTGCCGCACCGCGCCGAGCTGCTCGTCGCGGAGAGCTACCCGGGAGCCCCCGCGCACTCCGTGCTGCTCGTACGCCCCGACGGGCACCTGGTCACCGCGCTCTCGGGGGTGCGCCCTGCCGAGCTGTACGCGGCGGCGGAAGCGGCGCTGGGCGGGGCGGCACGGCCGGACGGTGCCGCCCGTTCGGACCGTTCGGACCGTCCTGGCAAGCAGGAGAGCGGCGCGGGAGCGTCGAAAGCGGTGGGGGGCACACGCCCCGCCGAGTGAAGGTACGGCCGAGTGAACGTACGCGGGTACGCGGGGCCGGGGTGTACGCACCCCGGCCCCGGCCTCGTCCGGGCCCTCGCCGACCGCATTGCGGCCCCCGTCGACCGCATGCTGAGCCGGAGTTGACCCGCCCCCACCCCCGTGGTCTACTCCGGATCGTGACCGACACCGATGTGCGCCTGTGGCGGAGGGTCCACATGGACCTCGTCCGCTATGCGGGCTGCGTGTGTCATCCGTCCTGCTGAATTCGCCTCCTTCTTCCTTCGCGCCGGGCCGCGGTCTGCTGACCCGTCCGCGCGTGCTTCCGCGAACTTCCAGGACGGTCACCGTGTCACCTTCCGCACCCGTTTCCACGACTTCCGGCTCCCGCGCTTCCGCCACGTCGCCCACCTCCGCCGAGCTCCTCGACTTCGTCCGCCGCACCGCTGCCGATCCCGAGCTGATCGCCTCGCTGCCGCTCGACCCGGAGGGCCGCACCTGGGTGCGCCTCCAGGGGCCCGGGGGCAGCGAGGCCTGGCTGATCGGCTGGCCGCCGGGCACCGGCACCGGCTGGCACGACCACGCCGAGTCGGTCGGCGCCTTCCTCACCGCGGCGGGCACGCTCAAGGAGAACTCACTCGCCGCACGGCTGCCCACGGACGGCTGGAAGACCCTGGAACTCTCCGAAGGGGTGGACAGGGAGCGGGAGTTGACGGCGGGCCAGGGCCGCGCCTTCGGCCGCAACCATGTGCACGAGGTACTGAACGAGTCCACGACCGAGCACGCCGTCTCAGTGCACGCCTACTACCCGCCGCTGCCACGGATCCGCCGCTACAGCCGCACCGGCGAGGTGCTCCGCCTGGAGTCCGTGGAGCGTCCGGAGGACTGGCAGTGAGCGAGCGCCCCATAGGCCCCGTGATCCCCCAGGGCTCCCAGGGCCCCCTGGGCATCGACGAGTTGCTGGAGCGCGTCCGTGCCGACCTGGACCGGGTCACACCCCACGAGGCGTACGACTCCGCCGAGGCCGGTGGGCTCCTTGTCGACATCAGGTACGCCGCGCTGCGCGACCGGGACGGGCTGATTCCCGGGGCGCTGGTCGTCGAGCGCAACGAGCTGGAGTGGCGCCTCGACCCGCAGGGCAGCCACCGCGCGCCGGAGGCCACCGGGCACGATCTGCGGGTCGTCGTGATCTGCAACGAGGGATACGCGTCGAGCCTCGCGGCCGCCTCCTTGCGGCAGTTGGGGCTCGCGAACGCCACCGATCTGGTCGGTGGCTTCCAGGCGTGGCGGGCGGCCGGGCTTCCGGTCACGGCCTGATCGCGTTGGTGGGTGCCCCTCCACTTCGGTCCCCTCCACTTCGGTAAGGGGCACCCACCATTGCGTACTGCCCCCTACTCCTTGGCAGTTGCCACCGTGACGGGGAGCGGCTTCAACGCTGCCCGGCCGGGCAGCGCCGTCGCGGCCAGGGCGAGCAGACCCGCAACGGCGACCACGGAGACGTACACCAGCGGAGTGATCGACGGTGCCGCGCTGCCCGTCATGCCGACGCTGAAGGCGGTCAGGACGGCGAGTGCCACGCCGCTGCCGAGCGCCGTGCCGATGAGCAGGACCGACAGCGCCTCGGTGCGCAGCATCCGCAGGACCTGGCGGCGTGTGGCACCCGCGAGGCGCAGCATCGCGAACTCGCGGACGCGTTCGGAGACCGACATCGCGAGGGTGTTGACGACGGCGATGGCGGTGAAGGCCAGGACCAGGCCCATGGCGAGGTAGTTCACCTCGGCGTTCTGCTGCTGTTGCGCCGCCTGGAGGTCGTCGACGGCGGCCGGGGCGAGGACCCGCACGCCCGGGAACTTCTGGACGTCGGCCGCGAGTTGTTCCCGCGTACGGTCGCTCTTGACGAGGACCGTGGCGGCGAGCGGGTTGTCCACGTGGCGGGCGACCAGGTCGTGCGCCATGGTCAGGTCCCCGAACCCGAGCCCGCGTGCGTAGACGGCGCGCACCGTGAGCTCGGTCTTCGTGCCGTCTCCGAGAGTGAGCTCGAGCGTGCTGCCCGGCTTCAGCCCGAGCCGGTCGGCGGCGAGTTCGCTCACGGCGACACCGCCCGTGCCGAAGCCCTTCAGGGATCCCTCGGTGACATCGGGGTCCCAGGTCCGGGTGAGTCCTTCGGGAGTGACGCCCTGCGCCGGGTACTTGTCGAGCCCGACGCGCACGGTGGTGCGGACGACCTCGGTGGCGGCATCGACGCCTTCGGTCGTACGCAGTTTCCGCGCGGCCTCGGCCGGGATGCCCGGGCCCTGCGCGGCGAGTGCCCAGTCGGCGTGGACGCCGTCGCGGGCCTGGGCCCGGGCGGCGTCGCCGAGGGTGGGCTGGACGAAGAGCACGGTGCAGGTCATGCCGGTGAGCAGGGCGAGCGGGGTGACGACGGCGGCCATCCGGCCCGCGTTGCCGCGCAGGTTGGCGTGGGCGAGCTTGCCGCCGGGCCCCGTCATCCGGAGCGGGCCGCGCAACAGGAAGGCGGCGGCCCGGACGACGAACGGCCCGAGCAGGGCGATGGCGCAGGCGAAGACCACCACGGCCAGGAAGGTGACGGGAGTCGACGCGGCCTCGGTGCGCAGGATGCTCAGCACGGCGACCAGGACGATGCCACCGGCCAGCAGGACGAGGCCGGCGATGACGCGGCCCCAGACCGGGCGGGCGCGTTCGACCCGCGCCTCGGCGAGCGCTTCGGCCGGGCGGATCCGGACGATGCGGCGCCCCGCGATGCGGGCGGCGGCCCAGGCGCCGAGCAGGGTCGCGGCGATGGCGGCGAAGGGCGGGAAGACGCTGACGGCGCGTTCCAGCGTGGCGGGGACGGCGCCCATCTCCACGAACCGGCCGTGCAGCCAGCCGCCGAGCGGGATACCGGCCAGCGCCCCGACGACACCGGCGACGCCGCCGACGAGCAGGGCCTCGCGGCCGAGCAGCCTGCGGATCTGCTGCGGCGTGGCGGCGATGGCGCGCAGCAGGGACAGTTCGCGGTGGCGCTGCTGGACGGAGAGGGCGAAGGTACCGACGACCACGAGAATGGCGACGAGCAGGGACGTGCCGCCCATGGCGCCGCCCATGCTGACGAGCTTGATCCGGGCGCCCGCCGCGTCGAGGAACTCGACGGGACCACGGCCCGCACCCGTGCTGACCTGCGCCGTCGTACCGTCGACGGCGTGCTCGACGGCCTGCTTGAGCGCGTCGGTGTCGGTGCCGTCCGCCGGGGCGACGCCGAAGGCCGTGACCTTGCCGGGGTGCGCCGCGAGCCGCTCGGCCTCCGCCGAGGAGAAGAAGAGCGAGGTCTGGTGGGCCAGGGCGCCCTGCTCGGGCGCGGCGATCCCGGTGACGCGGTAGGCGCGCGGGCTCCGCGTCGACTGGACGGTGAGGCGGTCGCCCGGCCTCAGCCCCGCGCGGTCGGCGAGCCCCCGGTCGATGACGAGGTCGTGGGCCGTGCGCGGCGCCTTGCCTTCGACGAGACGGAAGGGGGTCAGCGCGGCGGACTCCCAGGCGTGCCCGTACGAGGGCCGCTCGGTGTCGCCCTCGGCGGCGGGTGTCAACGGCTGGGCGAGGAAGGTGAGTTCGGGCACGACCGCGCCGACGCCCGGCGCCGCCTTCAGCCGGTTCTCGATGTCCCGTGGCAGCCAGGCCCGTTCGGCGATCGGTTTCGCCTTGTGCTTGACCTTGGTCTTGCCCTTCTTGTGCTTGACCGTGGTCTGGTGGACGTTCTGGTCAGCGGAGACGATCACGGGTGCGGCGGCGTAGCGCTCGGTCTTGATGGTGCCGCGCAGCCCGGTCTCCAGGAGGGTGCCGCAGGCCGTGATGAGGGCGGCGGCGCACATCAACGCGAGGAACGAGCCGAGGAATCCGCCCTTGCGGTCCCTGACGGTCTGCAGTGCGTAGCGCAGCATCATGAGGTCTCGGTCTCTTTTCGGTTGTCGCGGGAGGGCGCGTCGTTCGATGGCGCGGGAGCCGTCGGCGCGGGGAAGGCCAGGAGCCGGGTGAGCACGGTGCGGGCATCGGCAGGCGTGTCGGCGTCGGACCGCTTGTAGCGGTTGAGCAGCGCGATGTACTCCTCGAAGAACGCGTGGAGTTCGGGGAGGGTCAGCCGGATCGTGCCGCGCGAGGAGGGGAACGCGTCGGCCCACTCGCCGAGCGCGGCGCCGCTCTCCTGCCGCAGCTGTGCGAAGAGTTCGAGGTCGGCGGCGTACGAGAGCTGGTCGAGCTCGTCCATGACGAGCCGCACTTCGGGGCTCTGCCGACTGCGCGGCGGGAAGCGCCGGTCACCGGGGACGGCCCGCCACCAGCGCTCGCGACGCCCTCGCCCGGAATCAGCGGCACTCGTCTCCTCGACGAAGCCGTAGCGGGCGAGTTCGCGCAGGTGGTAGCTGGTGGCCCCGGTGTTGAGACCGAGCGCCCTGGCGAGCGTCGCGGAGGTGGCGGGACCGTGCACGGTGAGGTGCTGCAACATCCGCTGCCTGCGCGGCTGCGCCAGCGCCTTGAGTACGCGGAGGTCGCTCAGCTCTTCGGGAACGGGGCCCGACGCCGGGGCGCCGGACTTCGCCGCATCAGTGGTGCCGGGTTCCTGTGCCATGCGTACACAGTCGTCTGTGCACAGGTGTCTGTGCACTGCGGTGACCCGGCGTCTCCGCAGGGGGGTTAACCCCCCTGCGGAGAGGGCGTGTTGGGATACGGGGCTCGTCGCGGGCCGCCCCACCCCCGTGGGAGCGGCCCGGTCAGAACGCCTCGTATCCCAAGTCCTCGGTTTCCTCGCCCTCTTCTTCCAGGGCCTGGCGGACCACGCGGAGTGCCATGCCCTCCGGGTAGCCCTTGCGGGCGAGCATGCCCGCGAGGCGGCGCAGTCGCTTGTCGCGGTCGAGGCCCCGCGTGGAGCGGAGCTTGCGGGCGACCAGCTCGCGCGCGGTCTCCTCCTCCTGCTCGGAGTCGAGCTGCCCCACGGCCTCGTCGATCAGCGTGGAGTCCACGCCCTTGGTGCGCAGCTCCCGCGCGAGTGCCCGCCGGGCCAGACCCCGGCCGTGGTGCCGGGACTCCACCCAGGCCTCCGCGAAGGCGCTGTCGTTGATCAGACCGACCTCTTCAAAGCGGGAGAGCACCTCCTCAGCCACCTCATCGGGGATCTCCCGCTTGCGCAGCGCGTCCGCCAACTGCTTGCGCGTACGAGGGTTTCCGGTGAGCAGTCTCAGGCAGATGCCCTTCGCCCGCTCAGCCGGATCCCCCGTAGGCGGCTCCCCCTTCTCGGCCCTCGACGAGGAAGGGGAGCCGCTGTCCTGGTGGCCGTCGAAACCGCCGCGCCGTCGACGCCGTCGGCCGCGTCCGCGACCTCCGCCGTCCCCGAAGCCGTCTTCCCCGAAGCCGCCTTCCGCGAAGCCGTCCTCTCCGAAGCCGCCGCCCTGGCCGTGGTCACCCTGATCCACACCGCCCCCGTGGCCCCGCCCCGCGGTGCCGGGGCGGCTTTCGGAGGCGGTGTGGTCCGCCCAGTCGGTTCGTCGCGTCACGGACTAGCTCTTGGCCGCCGCGGTCTTGGACTTGGTGGCCTTGGCCGCCGGTGCGGGCACCGTCTTGGCGGCGTCATCGGCCGCTGCCGTGCCCGCCGCGTCCGCGCCCGGCTCGGCAGCCGCGGCTTCCGGCTTCACACCGACGCCCAGCTTCTCCTTGATCTTCTTCTCGATCTCGTTGGCGAGGTCGGGGTTGTCCTTCAGGAAGTTGCGCGAGTTCTCCTTGCCCTGACCGAGCTGGTCGCCCTCGTACGTGTACCAGGCGCCGGCCTTGCGGACGAAGCCGTGCTCCACGCCCATGTCGATCAGGCCGCCCTCGCGGCTGATGCCCTGGCCGTAGAGGATGTCGAACTCGGCCTGCTTGAAGGGCGGCGCGACCTTGTTCTTGACGACCTTGACGCGGGTGCGGTTGCCGACCGCGTCCGTGCCGTCCTTGAGGGTCTCGATGCGCCGGATGTCGAGCCGCACCGAAGCGTAGAACTTCAGCGCGCGGCCACCGGTCGTGGTCTCCGGCGAGCCGAACATCACGCCGATCTTCTCGCGGAGCTGGTTGATGAAGATCGCGGTGGTCTTGGACTGGTTGAGCGCGCTGGTGATCTTCCGGAGCGCCTGGCTCATCAGACGGGCCTGGAGACCCACGTGCGAGTCGCCCATCTCGCCCTCGATCTCCGCGCGCGGCACCAGGGCGGCGACGGAGTCGATGACGATCAGGTCGAGGGCGCCGGAGCGGACCAGCATGTCGACGATCTCGAGCGCCTGCTCGCCGTTGTCCGGCTGGGACAGGATGAGGTTGTCGATGTCGACGCCGAGCTTCTTCGCGTACTCGGGGTCGAGGGCGTGCTCCGCGTCCACGAAGGCGACCGCGCCACCGGCGCGCTGGGCGTTGGCCACGGCGTGCAGCGTGAGGGTCGTCTTACCGGAGGACTCCGGTCCGTACACCTCCACCACACGGCCGCGGGGGATGCCGCCGACGCCGAGCGCGACGTCGAGCGCGGTCGACCCGGTGGGGATGACCTCGATGGGGTCGTTCGGCCGCTCGCCCATGCGCATCACTGCGCCCTTGCCGAATTGCCGTTCAATCTGTGCGAGCGCGGCGTCGAGCGCCTTCTCGCGGTCGGTTCCTGCCATGGGTTCCACCCGATTTGCTTGAGTCGATCGCTTCACGTCAAAGACGCTAACGCCTGCCACTGACAATCCGCCCCGACGCCCGTCCAGCCTGTGGATAACTCGAGGCAATCCCTCACCGAAATCCTCCGGAGCCTGCCAGGGTTCCCCCCGCTCACCCCCGGAAAATCGCCGCCGGACAACCCATGAGAATGGATGTTCGATTTTAGTGTCAAGCGCATCGTGCGGCGAGTCGGCACCCTCATGAAGCACACCAAGCACACACGACGCACGAAGGATGGTGAACAGTCATGGACACCGACTGGGAGTGGGACGAGAGCCTCTTCTCGGGTGCGGCCGCCCACTACCGGCGCGGGCGACTCCCCTACGCGCCCGGCCTGGCCGACGCCCTCACCGAGGCACTGGCGCTCGACGGCCGGGGACGCCTGCTCGACGTGGGATGCGGTCCCGGCACCGTCGCGCTGCCCCTCGCGCACTCGTTCACCGAGGTCGTCGGCGTGGACCCGGACAGCGGGATGCTCACCGAGGCCGCGCGCGACGCCGCGACGGCCGGCGTGACCGACAGGACGCGCTGGGTGCGGATCCGCGCCGAGGAGCTGCCCGCGGGGCTCGGCACGTTCACCGTCGCGACCTTCGCGCAGTCCTTCCACTGGATGGACCGCGACCTGGTGGCGGCGACGGTCAGGGACATGCTCCGGCCCGGTGGAGCACTGGTGCACATCTCGGACCTGAAGACGGAGGACCTCTCCGTAGTGGGCCTTCCGCATCCGGCGGTGCCCCAGGAGGCGATCGGGGAACTGGTGCGGCGGTATCTGGGTCCCGTCCGGCGGGCCGGTCGTGGCGTGCTCCCGCACGGGACGCCGAGCGGTGAGACCGCGGTGTTCGCCGGGGCGGGCCTCCACGGCCCCCGGCGCCTCGTCGTGCCCGCGGGGCAGGCGCTCGAACGCTCCGTCGACGACGTCGTCTCGTCGGTGTTCTCGCTGTCGTTCTCCACCCCGCACCTGTTCGGCGCGCGCCGTGACGTCTTCGAGGCGGACCTGCGCCGACTGCTGACGGAGGCATCCCCTTCGGGCCGCTTCTCCGAGCGCCGGCCGAGCACCGAGGTCTTCGTCTGGCGCAAAGACCCTCCCTGATCCGCACTGTGAACTGAATCACAGCGGTCCACTGTCACGGTTCTCCGGTCCGCGGTGTCTCGATGGGCGGCCGAGGAGAGGAGCCGGGTGTGATGCCGAGACGCCGACACGCGCGCGTGGGAGCGGGAGGTCCGAGCCATGGCTGAGGACGCCTTCAACGAGAACGCCTCCGCCGAGGACGCCTTCAACGAGCACCGTCCGCTGCTGTTCACCATCGCGTACGAGATGTTGGGCAGCGCCGCCGACGCCGAGGACGTGTTGCAGGAGAGCTACCTGCGGTGGAGCGCGGTGGACCGGGAGAGCGTGGAGCACGCGCGCGCGTACCTGGTGCGTGTGGTGACCCGGCAGTCGCTCAACCACCTGCGCGCGGTCCGGGCACGGCGCGAGGAGTACGTCGGCGCGTGGCTGCCCGAGCCGATCCGTACCGCGCCGGAGGTGAGCGAGGACGCGATCCTCGCCGAGTCGGTGTCGATGGCCATGATGCTCGTCCTGGAGACCCTGAACCCGACCGAGCGCGCGGTGTTCGTGCTGCACGACGTCTTCGGCTACACCCACGGCGAGATCGCCGCTTCGGTCGGCAGGAACGAGGTCTCCGTACGGCAGATCGCCCACCGTGCCCGTCGGCACGTCCACGCGCGGCGGCGCCGTTTCGAACCCGACTCCGATGCCGGACGAGAGATCGTCCAGCGGTTCCTGCGCGCGGCGGCGACCGGTGAGATCCAGTCGCTGATGGACCTGCTGGCGCCCGACGTCGTGCAGATCTCCGACGGCGGCGGGAAGGTCGTCGCCGCACGCCGCCCGATCACCGGCCGCGACGATGTCGCGCGGTTCGTCCTCGGCGTGATCCGGACCACCACTGCGGCGACCGCCGTCGAACCCGCCACGTACAACGGCATGCCCGCGGCGCGATTCGTCACCGACGGCGAACTCGACTGGCTGGTCGCGTTCGAGATCCACGACGGGCGGATCACCGGCCTCTACGGAGTGCGCAACCCGGACAAGCTGCACCGCACCGAAGCGGTGCTCCCGCTCGACAGAGGAGGTCGCAGGACATGGAAACCATGACGGTGGAACGCGTCATCGCCGCCCCGATCGAGGAGGTGTTCAGCTGGCTCACCACGACCACCCACTACACGAGCTCGCCCCTCGTCCTGCGCTGCCGCCTGGCCCGGCGCGGCGAAGGCGCGCCCTACGGAGTGGGCGCCGTGCGCGATCACCTCTGGCTGATCGGCTGGTTCAAGGAGCGCATCACGCGGTACGACCCGCCGTATGCCACGGAGTACGTCGTGGAGCGCAGCCTGCCCCCGTCGCGGCACGAACTGGGCCGCATGACGTTCACCGAGGTCGACGGGGGCACCCGGGTGTGCTGGACCACTCGCGCCGAGATCCCCGTCCCGCTGCTCGGCCCGTTCCTCACGCGGCGCCTCGCGCGGCCGGTCATCACGCGCACCTTCGGCGCCATCCTCAAGGCGGCGGACAGGGCCCTGACGCGCACCACCGCGCCCAAGGGCTCCTACTGACGACCGTCCGGGCCGTCCTGCCCGGTCTCGGACTCCGCCGGGGCCGCGGGGTGGTTCGGCCCGCGCAGTGCGCGCCGCACGCGCGCGACGAGGGGCGCTCCGCCCCGGCGCCGGTGCCCGTGGACCCGGGGGTCGTCCGTGACGTCGTACCGCTTCACGTACGCCCCGAGGAACGCCTGTAGCGTCGCGACGGCCGGGATGGCGATGAGCGCCCCGACCGCGCCGAGCAGCGCGGTGCCCGCGATGACCGATCCGAAGGCGACCGCCGGGTGGATGTCCACGCTCTTGGCGGTGAGCTTGGGCTGCAGCATGTAGTTCTCGAACTGCTGGTAGACCACGACGAAGACCAGCACCCAGAGCGCGTACCAGGGGTCGACCGTGAAGGCGATCAGCATCGGCAGGGCGCCCGCGAGGTACGTGCCGATGGTCGGGATGAACTGGGACACCAGGCCGACCCAGACGGCGAGCACGGGCGCGTAGGGCACGCCCAGTGCCTGGAGCAGGATGTAGTGCGCGATCCCGGAGATCAGGGCCATCAGGCCGCGCGAGTACAGATAGCCGCCGGTCTTGTCGACGGCGATCTCCCAGGCCCGCAGGACCTCGGCCTGCCTGGCGGGCGGCAGCACCGAGCACAGGGCGCGGCGCAGGCGGGGCCCGTCGGCGGCGAAGTAGAACGAGAAGAGCAGGATCGTCAGGAGCTGGAAGAGGCCGCCGAGGACCTGCGCGGACACGTCCAGGACGCCGCTGGCGCTGTTCTGCACGTACTTCTGCAGCCAGTCGGAGTGGACCAGGCTGTCCTGGACCTCGACGCGGGAGAGGTCCGTGTGGAAGGTCTGGTTGATCCAGCTGATGACCTTGTCGAGGTAGTCGGGGAAGTCCTCGACCATGTCGACGATCTGGCCCGCCAGCATGGATCCCATCAACGTGATGAAGCCCGCGCTCGCGATCACGACGCTCAGGAAGACGAGGAAGGTGGCGAAGCCCCTGCGAAGGCCGCGCGCGGCCATCCAGCTCACCGCGGGTTCGACCGCGAGCGCCAGGAAGAACGCGATCAATACGTTGATCAACAGGCCGGTCAGCTGGTGGAAGGCCCAACTGCCCAGCTGGAAACAGGCGATGAGCGCGAGGGCGAGCACCATGGCCCGGGGCAGCCAGCGCGGCATGCGGGCGCCTCGGCCCGCGTCGGCCCCGGTGGGGGGCTGCGTGGGCGGCGTGGTGCCGAGTGAAGCGGTGTCCTGGGTGACCTGCACGGTCTCGTCTGTGGGTGCCACGGTGCCAGTCTCGCCCACTCCGGAGGCATTCGGTCGCCACCCCTGTCGGTCGGCACCCGCCCACGCGCGCGTGGGGCCGCCCCGGAGTCAGCGCTTTTCGGCCGGTACGTCCATCGCCGTGCAGACCGCGCGCCAGACGTCCTTGGCCTCCCAGCCCGCGTCCAGCGCCTCATGAACCGTACGTCCACCGAGCTCCGCCATCACATGATCACGCGCGAAGGAATCGGCGTACCCCGCTCCGAAGTGAGCCGCCATCCGCTCCCAGAAAACCGTCAACCTCATGCCATCCGCTCCACACTCGCTCTGCCCCGCATATCTTCCACCCCTCACTAGATCCGCACCATGATGCCGCTCCCTCACGCGGCGCACGAAGGGTTCTTCGCAGTCCCGGCGGCAGTGCCCGCGCTTACCCGGAGGTAATCGCCCCAGGCCGTCGGGGTCGCCCAGGCATTCGACACGGAGGGCGTGGAAGGCGTGGAGGGCACGGGGGTGCGGAGGGCCCCGGAGACGACCGCTGAGTTGCTCACCGAGGCGCCGCGAACGTCTTGACGGCGGCGCCCCCGCCCCCGCACGTCCGGCATCAAGAACGCGTAAAGATTGCCGGAATCCGGCAATGAACCGTGGCGCGCCGTCGGGTCATGATGGGCGCGGCAGAAACGGGGGCCTGGCCTCGGTGCCGGGTTGCGGAAGCGGAATCCGGCATCGGGGCCGGAGCTGCGGAAGCGCGAAGGGGGCGGACAAGTGCGGGAGTTCTTCGACGCCGCCACGGGGTTTCCGGCGTTCGCCTTCACCTCCGCCCTGGTGGTGGTCCTCGTCTTCTGGCTGCTCGTCATGGTCGGCGGGGCCGAAGCCGACGGTTTCGACGCCGATGTGGACCTCCATCCGGCGGGACTCGGCGGAGTGCCGGTCACCGTGGCGGTCTCGCTCGCGGTCCTGGCGGGCTGGTTCAGCGCCCTCACCGGCTCCGTACTCATCGGCAGGGCAGGGCTGACCGGGCTCGCGCACGCCGCGGCCGACGTCGTCCTGCTGCTCGTCTCCTTGCTGTTCGCCTGGCAGGGCGCGCGCGGCCTCGTACGCCCCCTCGCCAAGCTCTTCCCCGACGAACCCGGCCCTTCCCGGCAGGACTTCATCGGGTCGGTCTGCACCATCCGCACGGGGCGGGTGGACGCGGGCTTCGGTCAGGCGGAGGTCGCGGCCAGGGACGGTGCCGTCGCCGTCGTCCAGGTCAGGCAGGAACCGCGGGCGCGCGAGAGCGCGCTGACGGCGGGCAGCAGCGCGCTGTTGTACGCGTACGACGACGCCGGAGAGTTCTTCTGGGTCGCGCCCTACGCCGCGTCACTCGACCCGGGCCACCCGCGCGCCGACCACGGCTGACCCTCTCGTATCCAAGAGCCCCGGCACCCCGACGCCGCGTTCCGCGGCCGCCCCGCGCGCGCTCCCCCACTCCACCCGCTGCACCCGCTCACCGGGCCCATCGCCCCAGGAATCCCGAGGACTTCACCATGGATGCCATCACCCTGGGCATCGGCGTGTCCGTCGCCGCTGTCCTGATCGTCGTCGTCGCTCTGCTGCTCGTCCTCACCCGTCTCTTCCGCAAGGTGGAGCAGGGCAAGGCGTTGATCGTCTCGAAGATGCGGAAGGTCGATGTGACCTTCACCGGGCAGGTCGTGCTGCCGGTGCTGCACAAGGCCGAGGTCATGGACATCTCGGTGAAGACCATCGACATCATGCGGACCGGCAGGGACGGCCTGATCTGCCGGGACAACATCCGGGCCGACATCCGCATCTCCTTCTTCGTACGCGTCAACAAGACCGTCGAGGACGTGATCCGGGTCGCGCAGGCCATCGGTACGGCCCGCGCCAGCGACCAGAACACGTTGCAGGAGCTGTTCAACGCCAAGTTCTCCGAGGCGCTCAAGACCGTCGGCAAGCAGATGGACTTCGCCGACCTCTACACCAAGCGCGACGAACTGCGGGACCGCATCATCCAGGTCATCGGCACCGATCTGAACGGCTACAGCCTGGAGGACGCGGCGATCGACCACCTGGAGCAGACGCCGCTCAACCAGCTCGACCCCGCCAACATCCTGGACGCCCAGGGCATCCGGAAGATCACCGAGCTGACGGCCGTCGAGCACGTGCGCACCAACGAGTACACGCGGAACGAGGAGAAGGAGATCACCCGGCAGAACGTCGACGCGCGCGAGGCGATCCTGGAGCTCGAGCGCCGCCAGGCGGATGCCGAGATCAAGCAGAAGCGCGAGGTCGACACCGTGCGGGCGCGCGAGGAGGCCGAGACGGCGCGGGTGATGGAGGAGGAGCGGCTGCGGGCGCAGGGCGCGTTCCTCGCCACCGAGGAGAAGCTCGGAGTGCAGCGCGAGAACCAGGCCCGCGAGGTCGCCGTCGCGCAGAAGAACCGCGAGCGGGTCATCGCCATCGAGAACGAGCGCATCGAGAAGGACCGGCTCCTCGAAGTCATCGCCAGGGACCGCGAGACGGAGCTGACCCGCATCGCCGCCGAGAAGGAGGTCGAGGCGGAGAAGCGGGAGATCGCCGAGGTCGTGCGCGAGCGCGTCGCCGTGGACCGCACGGTCGCCGAGCAGGAGGAGTCCATCAAGAAGCTGCGCGCCGTCGAGGAGGCGGAGCGCGAGCGGCAGGCCGTCGTCATCGCCGCCGAGGCGCAGGCGCAGGAGGGCCTGGTCAAGAGCATCAAGGCGGCGGAGGCCGCCGAGCAGGCCGCCACGCACCGTGCCGCGGAGGAAATCACCCTGGCCGAGGCCCGGTTGAAGGCCTCCGACCTGGACGCGCGGGCCAAGCTCCGCCTCGCGGAGGCCGTGCAGGCCGAACGGGCCGCCGAGGGCCTTGCCGCCGTGCAGGTCCGCGAGAAGGAGGCCGGGGCCATCGAGAAGGCGGGCCGCGCCGAGGCCGAGGCCACCGAGGCCCGGATGCGCGCCGAGGCCGAGGGCGTGGAGGCGAAGCTGAAGGCCGAGGCCGCGGGCCTGACCGAGAAGGCGGCCGCGATGGCGGCGCTGGACGAGGCGTCCCGCACGCACGAGGAGTACCGGCTCCGCCTGGAGGCGGAGAAGGACGTCCGTCTCGCCGGCATCGAGGTGCAGCGCCAGGTCGCCGAGGCGCAGGCCACCGTACTCGCCACGGGTCTGGAGAACGCCGACATCAGCATCGTCGGCGGCGAGTCCGTCTTCTTCGACCGGCTGATGTCGTCGATCGCGCTCGGCAAGAGCGTCGACGGATTCGTCCAGAACTCCGAGACGGCGCAGGCCCTGGCGGGACCGTGGCTGGACGGCAGCGCGAGCTTCACCGACGACCTGACCAGGGTGCTCGGCTCCGTCTCCCCGTCCGACGTGCAGAACCTCACCGTCTCCGCCCTCCTGATGAAGCTCATGAAGAGCGGCGGCGAACAGTCCGGGCGGCTGGACGAACTGCTCGACAAGGCCGCCCAGTTGGGCCTGGCCGACCTGCCGCTCACCCAGCTCAACGGCTCCGCCGCACAGCGGAGCTGACCAGACCGGCCGGGGCCGTTCCACGGGGGTGAGCGGCCCCGGCCAGCACCGACACCGCACGCGGAACCCAGGACCGCGCAACTCAGGACAGGAGAGGAAGTCAGGCATGGCGAGCGGAGGAAGCGGTCCGGACGCGGGTACGTACGAGGTGCTGCGCGACCGCCTCGCGACGCGGACCCGGCAGCTGGCCGACCGGGCCACCGCCCTCAACGAGCAGCGGGCCGCCGCCTTCGGCTCCACCGAGCTGACGCTCACCGGCACCGGGAGCCTCCCCACCGAGCAGCCGTGCGTGCCGCGCGACATCGTCGCCGTCGGCGACGCCCTGCTCTTCGGGTACGCCGCCCACCTCGGGCCGAAGTCCGAGACCGCCGTCGGTGACGTGCTCGCGCTGCACGACCGCGATCTGAACCGGCTGCACGACAGCGCGGTCCCCGGCCTCCTCGACGACCCGGCCTTCGTACGCGAGTTCGCCGCGCTCTTCCGCTACTACCGCGACGCCCGCCTTCTCCAGCTCAGACTCACCGACGGCAGGCTCCTCGCCGTCTTCCGGACCGGCGAGAAGACCGAGGACATCCGGGTCCTGCGCTGGGCACTGTCCAGCGACGGAGGCGCCGAGTTCCTCGACGCGCGGGGCGAGCGCGACCACGTGTTCCCGCCGTCGCACGACGTCACCTGGACCGAGGCGACCCGCGAGGACCACGTCCTGGGCCGCCACCCGCACGTCTCCATCGGCGGCGAGGTGTTCGTCGGGACCACCGGCGGCACCCTCACCGTCAAGATCGAGAACGACACCGAGACGGGGCGGGGTGTCTACGAGGAGCCGGTCGACGAGCCGCTGCAGTCCCTCGCCGACGCGGAGGTGGCCCACGCGCGCGTGGGCGCGCTGATCCTGCTGCGCGTGCGCCCCTACAAGGAGGACGCCTGGCGCCACCTCGTCCTCAACACGCTCACCAAGGCCGTCGTACGCCTCGACGGCATCGGACGGGCCTGCCGCCGCCTCCCCGACGACCAGGGCATCGTCTTCCCCGGCGGCTACTGCCTGGCCACGGGCCCGCACAAGACCTTCGACGCCCTGGACACCGCCGGCCTGGAATTCGAGCGCGTGGTGCGCTCGCCCAACGGCGAGGACGTCCTTTTCGCCTTCCACGCGCGCGTGGAAGGCCGCAGCCTGCTCCTGCCGTACAACACGATCCGCAAGGAGATCGCCACTCCCCTGACCTGTCACGGGTACGCGCTCTTCGACGACGGCACCCTCGCCGTGCTGCGGGCCGACTCCCCGCAGGCCGCGCGGGTCCACCCCGTGCAGCTGTGGCAGTCCCCGTACGTCTCCGACACCCATGCCGCCGCCCGTCCCGCGGGACAGGGGCCGTTGGCACGCATCGGCAACGCCGAGCTGGTCCGCGGCATCTCCGACTGCCTCTCCATCGCCCGGTCCCTCACCGACACCGCGCCGACCGCGGAGGTGTACGCGGAGCTCGCGGCGTCCTGCGTGCGGGCCGCCGACTCCTTCCACTGGCTCGGCGACGCCGAGGTGGGCGATCTGCGGACCCCGCTGGAGGCCGTGCGCGCCACCGCCGAGCAGGTGCTCGCCGAGTTCGAGACCGTGCGGAGCCTGACCGCGCGGGCCGCCGACGCGCTCGACGAAGCCGCCTCGCGGATCACCGCTCTGGTCCGGCGCATCCGTGGCGAGGCCCCGCGCGGCGCCGCCGAGTGGGTCGTACGCCTGACCGAACTGCGGCGCGCGCAGGGCCACTTGCTGACCCTGCGTGACCTGCGGTACGTGGACACGGACCGCGTCGACGCGCTCGCCGACGGGCTGGCCGCCGACATCGCGTCGGCCGGACAGCGTGCCGTCGCGTTCCTGGAGCGCGCCGACGCCTTCGCCGCGCACCATGCCGACATCGAACAACTGACCGCCGACGCCGACGCCCTCGCCACCGTCGCCGAGGCCGAACCCCTCGCGGACCGGCTCCAGGAGCTGACCGAGCAGCTACAGACCGTCACCGAGGTCGTCGCGGGACTCGACATCGGCGATGCCACGGTCCGCACCGCCGTGCTGGAGCGCGTCGCCGAGGTCCTCGCGGGCGTGAACCGCGCCCGCGCCACGCTGGACGCCCGGCGCCGCGAGCTGACCGCGCACGAGGGACGGGCCGAGTTCGCCGCCGAGTTCGCCCTCCTCGGTCAGGCCGTCACCGGCGCGCTCGCCGCCGCTGCTACCCCCCGGAGCTGCGACGACCAGCTCGCCCGTCTCCTGCTCCACCTGGAGAACCTGGAGGGGCGGTTCGCCGAATCGGACGAGTTCCTGGCCGAACTCGACACCCGGCGCACCGAGGTGTACGAGGCGTTCGCGTCCCGCAAGCAGACCCTCGCCGACACCCGGGCCCGGCACGCCGAGCGCCTCGCCACCTCGGCGGCCAGGGTCCTGGAGACGGTCGCGCGGCGCGTGGCCACGCTCGCGTCCACCGACGAGATCCACACGTACTTCGCCTCCGACCCGATGGTCGGCAAGGTGCGCCGCACCATCGAGGAACTGCGCGAACTCGACGACCAGGTGGGGGCCGAGGAACTGGCGGGCCGTCTGAAGGCGGCCCGCCAGGAGGCCGGGCGCTCGCTGCGCGACCGCGCCGAGCTGTACGGCGACGGCGGCGACACCATCCGCCTCGGCCGCCACCGCTTCGCGGTCAACACCCAGCCCCTCGACCTCGCGCTCGTCCCGACCGCGGACGGCGACGGCATGTCCTTCGCGCTGACGGGCACCGACTACCGCGCCCCTGTCACCGACCCGTCCTTCGCCGAGCTGCGCCCCTTCTGGAACCAGCTCCTGCCGTCCGAGACCGCCGAGGTCTACCGCGCCGAACACCTCGCGGCCCGCCTCCTCGACGAGCACGGCCCCGAGGCCCTCCTGGCCGCCGACGACCTGCCGTCCCTGGTGCGGGCGGCGGCGCAGGCGGCGTACGACGAGGGCTACGAGCCCGGTGTCCACGACCACGACGCGACCCTGATCCTCGGCGCTCTGCTGCGCCTGTACGACGAGGCGGGCCCGCTGCGGCACACGCCAGAGGCGCGCGCGGCCGCCCAGTGCTTCTGGGCGCACGACACGACGGCCGACGAGCGGGAGCTGTGGACGCGGCGCGCGGTGTCCCTGGCCCGCGCCCGCGACACCTTCGGCCTCGTGCCCGCCATCGACGACCTCCGCGCTGAGCTCGCCCGGCACATCGGCGCCCCGGCCGCCGCGTACCTCTTCGACGAGCTCACCACGGGCCCCGCCGGGTTCGTCACCACGGAGTCCACCCGCGCCTTCCTCGACACGTTCCGCCGGGCCGCGGACAGTTCGGCGTACGAGGACGACCTGGCCCGCGTCGTCGACTTCGCGCCGCGGCGGCAACTGGTCCAGGCGTGGCTGTCCTCGTACGCGGCCGCCACCGGCGAGGGCGGCGACGACCTGGCCGAGGCGGTCGCCGTCGAGCTCTGCCCGGACCTGGAGCGCTACGACCGCGCCGCCCCACCCGCCGAGACCGTCGAGGGCCTCCTCGGCACGCACCCCCGCGTCCAGGGGCGCCGCCTCACCGTCCGGGTCGACGAACTCCTCGCCCGGACGCAGGACTTCCGCACCCGGACAGTGCCCGGTTTCCGCGCCTACCAGGCCCGCCGCACCGAACTCGTCGCGGCGGAGCGGAGCAGGCTGCGCCTGGACGAGTACCGGCCCACGGTGATGTCCTCCTTCGTCCGCAACCGCCTCATCGACGAGGTGTACCTGCCGCTCATCGGCGACAGCCTCGACAAGCAGCTCGGCACGGCGGGCGGCCTGCTGCTGCTCGTCTCCCCGCCCGGATACGGCAAGACGACACTCATGGAGTACGTCGCCGACCGCCTCGGTCTGGTCCTGGTCAAGGTCAACGGCCCCGCGCTCGGCCACGGCGTCACCTCGCTGGACCCCGCGCAGGCGCCGAACGCGACGGCACGCCAGGAGATCGAGAAGGTCAACTTCGCGCTCGAGGCGGGCAACAACGTGCTCCTCCACCTGGACGACATCCAGCACACCTCGCCCGAGCTGCTGCAGAAGTTCATCTCCCTGTGCGACGCCCAGCGCCGCATGGAAGGCGTCTGGAACGGCACGTCCCGCACCTACGACCTGCGCGGCAAGCGCTTCGCCGTCTGCATGGCGGGCAACCCCTACACCGAGTCGGGCGCCCGCTTCCGCATCCCCGACATGCTCGCCAACCGCGCCGACGTGTGGAACCTCGGCGACGTCCTGAGCGGCAAGGAGGACGCCTTCGCCGCCAGCTTCGTCGAGAACGCCCTCACCGCGCATCCGGTCCTTGCCCCGCTCGCCGGTCGCGACCGCGCCGACCTGGACCTCCTGATCCGCCTCGCCGGGAACGCCCCCACCGCGCGCGCCGACCGGCTCACGCATCCGTACGCCCCCGCCGAGGTGGAACGCCTCGTCGCCGTGCTCCGGCACCTGCTCACGGCCCGCTCCACCGTGCTCGCGGTCAACGCCGCCTACATCGCCTCCGCGGGCCGGTCGGACGAGACCCGCACCGAACCGCCCTTCCGGCTCCAGGGCTCCTACCGCGACATGAACAAGATCGCCGCCCGGATCGACCCCGTCATGAACACCGCCGAACTCGCCGCCGTCATCGACGACCACTACAACGGCGAGGCCCAGACCCTCACCTCCGGAGCCGAGGCGAACCTGCTGAAACTCGCGGAACTGCGCGGCACGCTCACTCCGGAGCAGGCCGACCGCTGGGCCGAGATCAAGGCCGCCCACGTCCGGGCCCGCACGCTCGGCGGCCCCGACGAGGACCCGATGATCCGCGCCGTCGCCGCCCTCGGCCTCCTCGCGGACCGCGTCGCCTCGGTCGAGTCGGCCATCAGCCGAGCGATCGACCCGCGCCAGAGGCTCGCCAATCCGGCGGCACGGCACGCCGGCCACGACCGCGCGTCGGCCGTCAACACCATGCCTCCCGTATCGCGCCCCTGAGAGTGCAGCCCGTCCCAGGGGGCTTGCCGAGAACGCTTTCCGTCCTACGGTCGGGACATGGCCGAAACCGGAGCATCCAACGACCCCGTGCCCTCCCCCGACGCGGCGCTCTCCCCGGTCGCCCGCGCCGAGCACTTCGTCTGGCTCACCGCGCGCGTCCTCGAACAGCGACGGTTCGCGTACCACTTTTCCCGAGGCACGACGGGTACCGCGGGCACGGGTACAGCGGGCACGGGTACCGCGGGCACCACGGGCACCACGGACGTCGGCGGCGACCAGGCCGCCGACGCGGTGGAGACCGCCCTGAACGCCTATGCCACGGGGGACGGCGGGTACGGCTACGCGCTGGAACCCGACCTGCGCGGTCCCGTCAGCCAGCCGCTGCACGTCGGGCACGCGCTGCGCGTCCTGGACTCGATCAGGCGTTGCGGCGGGCAGCGGGTGGAGCGCGTCTGCCGCTATCTGACGTCCGTGTCGACTCCGGACGGCGCCCTTCCGGCGATCCATCCCAGCCAGCGCGGCTACCCCTCGGCACCGTTCGTCCCGATCCTGGACGATCCGCCCAGCGAACTCCTCGCCACCGGCCCCGTGGTGGGCCTGCTGCACCGCAACGAGGTCTGGCACGCCTGGCTGTTCCGCGCCACGGACTTCTGCTGGGCGGCCGTCGAATCGCTGGAGAAGTCGCATCCGTACGAGGTGCAGGCGGCCGTCGCCTTCCTCGACGGCGCGCCCGACCGCCCACGCGCGCAGGCGGCGGCCGACCGACTCGGCCGCCTCGTGCGCGAACAGCGCCTCGTGGCACTGGATCCCGCGGCCCTCGACGCCCAGCCGGTGGCGCCCGGTTACGCGCCGGGCGAGCACCACTTCCCGCACGACTTCGCGAAGGCCCCCGAGTCCCTCGCGCGCGCGTGGTTCACCGACGAGGAGCTGGCACGCTCGCTGGACTTCCTCGAACGGGACCAGCGGTCCGACGGCGGCTGGCCCGTCCGCTGGCGTCAGTGGGCGCCCGGCACGGCCCTGGAGGCCCGCCCGATCGTGACCATCGAGGCGCTGCGCACGCTGCGGGCGTACGGACGGTCCATCGACTGAAGGCCGCTGACGGCTTACGGGACGCGACGACTCAGCCCGTCAGCGCCCGCATCAGCCCGTCAGCGCCCGCACCCCCGCCGTGACGGCGACGGCCGCCGCGATCACGACGAGGAACGGCGCGCGCAGCAGCAGCGCCACGGCCGCCGCCGCGAGCCCTGCCGCCTTGGCGTCCAGGACGAGCTCCCGCCCGTCGCCGAAGGCCTGCTGGGCCGTGAGCGCCGCAAGGAGGGCCACGGGAAGCAGGGCTGCCAGCCGTCTGACGAGCGGCCGCTCCAGCGCGCCCGCGGGCACAAGGAGTCCGGCGAGCTTGACGAGGTAGCAGCCGACGAAGGTCAGCGCGATCGCGATCCAGATGGTCAACGGGCTTCCCTCCGGAGCGTGCGGTCCGCTACTCGGCCCTCTACGTAGAGCACCATCGGCGCCGCGAGGGCCGCCACCAGGACCGGTACGCCGCCGGGCAGTACCGGCAGCAGCCCGAGCCCCAGGACGACGGCCAGGGCCGCGGCCGCGCGCTCCCTCGTCGTACGCAGCATCGGCGCGAGCAGCGCGAGGAAGACCGCGGGCCCCGCCGCGTCGAGCCCCCACGCGTCGGTGTCACCGATCGCCTCGGCGCCCAGCGCGCCGAGGAGCGTGGTGAGGTTCCACAGCACGTAGAGGCTGACCCCGGTGACGGTGAAGCCGATGCGGGCGCCGCGGCGGGTGGGCTGGGCGAGGGTGACCGCCGTGGTCTCGTCGATGACCCAGTGCGCGGCGAACGGCCGTACCGCGCGCGGGAGGGCCAGCACCTGCGAGAGCCGCAGTCCGTAGAAGGCGTTGCGCACGCCGAGGAAGAAGGCGCCCGCGGCGGCGGTGAACGGGTTCCCGCCGCCCGCGAGCGCGCCGACCAGGGCGAACTGCGAGGCTCCTGTGAACACCAGCAGGCTGAGCACGCAGGTCTGGAGCGCGGTGAGGCCGCTGCCCGCCGAGGTCACTCCGAAGGCGAAGCCGGAGAGCCCGACGGCGACTCCGACGCCGAGCGCGTCACGGACGACGGCAGCGTCCGGTTTCGGCTCCGCTCCCGGACCCGCTCCCGGCCTCGCGGGTTCGACGCCTCGCCCGCCGCCTCGGTCATGGTCGCCCGCGCCCGGCGGGATCGTCTGTTCTGCCACCTACGGGACGGTAGGAGGGGGCAGCTGCCAGGTCTTGTACGTTCTTGCGCTCGCGCTGGTACGCCCCAGGAGGCACCCCCACGATCCGGGTGAAGTGCCGGTTGAGGTGCGGCTGGTCGGTGAAGCCCACGGCGACGGCCGCCGCCGCGGGCGACGTGCCCGCGTCCAGGAGGCCGCGTGCCCGGCGCACCCGCGCGTCGGTGAGCCAGGCGTGCGGCGGCATTCCGTAGGCCTCGCGGAAGGCGCGCAGCAGGGCGAAGGGTCCCGTGCCGAGCTCGGTGGCGAGCTGTTCGAGGCTCGGCGGAGCGACGAGCCGCTGCTCCAGGACGGCACGCGCGCGTGCCGCCGTGCGCGCGCCCGCGGTGCGCACGGTCCGCTGCGGCAGACGCCCGCCGTTCTGCCGCAGCAGCCGCGTCACCGCCACCCGCAGCAGGGTGTCGGCGGCGAGCGCGTTGCCCTCCTCCGCGGCCCGCAGCACCCGGTGGACCAGGGCCACGGCGTACGGATCGTCGAGCACCGGACGGACGAAGCCGGGGGTGCCGCGGATGCCGGTGGTCTCCGCGGCGATGGCGGAGACCAGCTCGGGCGCCGGGTAGACGGCCCCGTACCGCCAGCCCTCGGGGACACCGGCCCGGCCCGTGTGCGCGGTGTCGGGATTGATCAGGGCGAGGGCGCCGGGCCCCGCGGCCTGCTCGCCGCCGCCGTGCTGGAAGACGTCGACGCCCTCGGCGATCGCGGCGATCACGAAGTGCTCGTGGGTGTGCCGGACGAACGTCTTGTGGATGTAGCGGGCCTGCAGCAGATCGACGCCGGGCAGCTCGGCGTACCGCCAGTGCCGTGCCTGCTCCGCCGAACCCGCCATGCCCCCATTCTGCGCGTCCCGGTCCTCGCGCTCACCGTGATTTCGCAGGTGGCCGCAGTGATCAGCGGCGTTGTCAGCGGCGTTGTCGGTGGCGTTGTCAGTGGCGTTGTCAGTGGCGGGGTGCACGATGGGGGGCATGGTCAGGTCCGCGCCCAGCGCCCCCAGCGCCCACGCCGCTCTCGACGGGTTCTCCCCGGCGACCCGCGGCTGGTTCACCGGTGCCTTCTCCGCGCCCACCGACGCCCAGGCCGGGGCGTGGCAGGCGATCGGCGAGGGCTCCGACGTGCTGGTCGTCGCGCCCACGGGATCCGGCAAGACCCTGGCCGCGTTCCTCGCCGCGCTCGACCAGCTGGCCTCGACCCCGCCGCCCGCCGACCCGAAGAAGCGCTGCCGGGTGCTGTACGTGTCGCCGCTCAAGGCCCTCGCGGTCGACGTGGAGCGCAATCTGCGCAGTCCGCTGACCGGCATCCGCCAGGAGTCGGTGCGCCTCGGCCTTCCGGAGCCCGAGGTGCGGGTCGGCATCCGCTCGGGCGACACCCCGGCCGCCGAGCGCAGGGCTCTTTCGACCAGGCCGCCGGACATCCTGATCACCACGCCCGAGTCGCTCTTCCTGATGCTGACGTCCGCCGCGCGGGACGCGCTGACCGGCATCGAGACGATCATCCTGGACGAGGTGCACGCGGTCGCGGGCACCAAGCGCGGCGCCCACCTGGCCCTGTCCTTGGAGCGCCTCGACCAGCTGCTGCCGAGGCCCGCGCGCCGCATCGGGCTTTCGGCGACCGTGCGGCCGGTGGACGAGGTGGCGCGCTATCTCTCCCCGCGGCGCAAGGTGGAGATCGTCCAGCCGCCGTCCGGCAAGGAGTTCGACCTGTCGGTGGTCGTCCCCGTCGAGGACCTCGCCGAGCTGGGAGGATCCCCGGTCGCCGACTCCGACGAGGGCGCCGAGCGCCCCTCGATCTGGCCGCACGTCGAGGAGCGCATCACCGACCTCGTCCAGGCGCACCGCTCGACGATCGTCTTCGCCAACTCCCGTCGCCTGGCCGAGCGCCTGTGCAACCGCCTGAACGAGATCGCGTACGAAAGGGCCACCGGCGAGGCGCTCCCCGAGGACCACTCCCCCGCGGAGCTGATGGCCGAGTCGGGCGCCGCCAAGGGCGCCCCGCCCGTCCTGGCCCGCGCCCACCACGGCTCGGTCTCCAAGGAGCAGCGGGCACAGGTCGAGGAGGACCTCAAGGCGGGCAGGCTGCCCGCCGTGGTCGCCACGTCCAGCCTGGAGCTGGGCATCGACATGGGCGCGGTCGACCTGGTCGTGCAGGTCGAGTCGCCGCCGTCCGTCGCCTCCGGACTGCAGCGCGTGGGCCGGGCGGGCCACCAGGTGGGCGCGGTCTCCACGGGAGTCGTCTTCCCCAAGTACCGGGGCGACCTGGTCCAGGCCGCCGTCGTCACCGAACGCATGCGCACCGGCGCCATCGAGTCGCTGCGCGTCCCGGCCAACCCCCTGGACGTACTGGCCCAGCAGTTGGTCGCGATGGTCGCGCTCGACACCTGGCAGGTCGACGACCTCCTCGCCACGGTCCGCGGGGCCGCCTCGTTCGCCTCGCTCCCGGAGTCGGCTTTCACGGCAGTACTCGACATGCTGGCGGGCCGCTATCCCTCCGACGCCTTCGCCGAGCTCCGCCCGCGCGTGGTCTGGGACCGCGTCGCGGGCACGGTCACCGGCCGCCCCGGGGCACAGCGCCTCGCCGTCACCTCCGGGGGCACGATTCCCGACCGCGGCCTCTTCGGAGTCTTCCTCGCGGGCGCCGACCCCAAGAAGGGCGGCGGCCGCGTCGGGGAGCTCGACGAGGAGATGGTGTACGAGTCGCGGGTGGGCGACGTCTTCACCCTGGGCACGAGTTCCTGGCGCATCGAGGACATCACGCGCGACCGCGTGCTCGTCTCCCCCGCCCCCGGTGTCCCCGGTCGGCTCCCCTTCTGGAAGGGCGACCAGCTGGGGCGCCCCCTCGAACTGGGGCGTGCGCTCGGCGCGTTCCTCCGGGAGGTCGGGGCGCTCCCGCAGGAGCGGGCACGCGCGCGTCTCCTCGCCGCGGGCCTGGACGCCTGGGCCGCGGACAACGTCCTGACCTACCTCGCCGAGCAGCGAGAGGCCTGCGGCCACATCCCGGACGACCGCACGATCGTCGTCGAGCGGTTCCGCGACGAGCTGGGCGACTGGCGGGTCGTCGTGCACTCTCCCTTCGGCGCCCAGGTGCACGCCCCCTGGGCCCTCGCGCTCGGCGCCCGCCTCACCGAGCGGTACGGCATGGACGCGCAGGTCATGCACGCCGACGACGGCATCGTGCTGCGCCTGCCCGACGCCGACCTGATGGGTCTTGACCTGCTCGACCAGGAGCCGAGCGCGCCCTCCATGGAGTACGACGCCGAGAAGGCACCCATCGGCGCGGGCGACGTCGCCTTCGACAAGGGCGAGGTCCACCAGATCGTCACCGACCAGGTGGGCGGCTCGGCCCTGTTCGCCTCACGCTTTCGCGAGTGCGCCGCCCGCGCGCTGCTGCTTCCGCGCCGCAGCCCCGGCAAGCGCACCCCGCTGTGGCAGCAGCGCCAGCGCGCGGCTCAACTGCTCGAGGTGGCCAGCGAGTTCGGTTCGTTCCCGATCGTCCTCGAAGCGGTCAGGGAGTGCCTCCAGGACGTCTTCGACGTCCCGGGCCTCACGGAACTGATGGGGGACATCGAGTCCCGCCGCGTCCGCCTCGTCGAGGTCACCACCCCCGAGCCCTCCCCCTTCGCCCGCTCGCTGCTCTTCGGGTACGTGGCGCAGTTCCTGTACGAGGGCGACTCCCCCCTCGCCGAGCGGCGCGCGGCCGCGCTCTCCCTGGACTCCCGGCTGCTCGCCGAGCTGCTCGGCCAGGCGGAGCTGCGCGAGCTGCTCGACGCGGAGGTCCTCACGGAGCTCGAGCAGGAGCTCCAGTGGCGTACGGAGGACCGCCGTGTCAAGGACGCCGAGGGCGTCGCCGACCTGCTGCGGCTCCTCGGGCCGCTCACGGAGGGCGAGTTGGCCGAGCGCGGCGCCGAGCCCGAATGGGCGGCGGAGCTGTCGTCGGCCCGTCGTGCCATCCGGGTCAGGATCGCCGGGACCGACCACTGGGCGGCGATCGAGGACGCGGGCCGCCTGCGCGACGCCCTCGGCACTGCCCTGCCCGTGGGCGTGCCCGAGGCCTTCACGGAGCCGGTCAAGGACCCGCTCGGCGACCTCCTCGCCCGCTTCGCGCGCACGCACGGCCCCTTCACGTCGGCCGCCGCGGCCGCCCGCTTCGGCCTCGGGGCTGCGGTCACGGAGGGCGCGCTGCAACGCCTCGCGGCGAACGGCCGCGTCGTACAAGGAGAGTTCCACCCGGCGGGCATCGGCCAGGAGTGGTGCGACGCGGCCGTCCTGCGCCGACTGCGCCGCCGCTCGCTCGCGGCCCTGCGGCACGAACTGGAACCGGTGCCACCGGCCGCGCTCGCCCAGTTCCTGCCCCAGTGGCAGCACCTGGGCGGACACGGTCTGCGCGGAGTCGACGGCCTGGTGCGGGCCGTCGAGCAGCTCCAGGGCGCGACCGTCCCCGCCTCCGCCCTGGAGAAGCTCGTGCTGCCCTCCCGCGTCGCGGGGTACGCCCCCGCGATGCTCGACGAACTCACCGCGGCGGGCGAGGTGGTCTGGGCCGGCGCGGGATCCCTGCCGGGGAAGGATGGCTGGGTCTCCCTCTACCTGGCCGACGCCGCGCCCCTGCTCCTGCCGCCCCCGCACCCCCTGGAGCTCACCGCGCTGCACCAGTCCGTCCTGGACGCCCTCTCCGGGGGCTACGGCCTCTTCTTCCGCCAGATCGCCGACCAGGTCCGCGCCACCACCCACCCGGACGCCACCGATCCCCAACTGGCCGACGCGGTCTGGGACCTGACCTGGTCGGGACGGCTCACGAACGACACGCTCGCCCCGATGCGCTCGCTGCTCGGCTCGGGCCGCACCGCGGGCGCCACGGCCCACCGCGCCAAACGCAGCATCCCGCGCGGGCGCTACGGCAGCCTGACCGCCGCCGCCCGCCCCGCTTCCCGCACCGGCCCCCCGACGGTCGCGGGCCGCTGGTCCCTGCTCCCCCTCCGCGAACCCGACCCCACCCTGCGCGCCCACGCCCTGGCCCGCACCCTCCTCGACCGCCACGGCGTGGTCACCCGGGGCGCGGTCGCGGCCGAAGGCGTCGAGGGCGGCTTCTCGGCGACGTACCGCGTCCTGTCGGCCTTCGAGGACAGCGGCCAGGCGCGCCGCGGCTATGTCGTCGAAGGGCTCGGCGCCGCCCAGTTCGCGATGGACGGCGCGGTGGACCGCCTGCGCGCCACGGCGAACTCCCGGGAGCGTTCGGACGGTTCACGCTCCTCCTCCGACACCCCGCCCGCGGTCGTCCTCGCCGCCGCCGACCCGGCCAACGCCTACGGAGCGGCCCTGCCCTGGCCCGAGCCGCCCAACGACGCGGGCCACAAGCCGGGCCGCAAGGCGGGCTCCCTGGTCGTCCTGGTCGACGGCGAACTGACCCTCTACATGGAGCGCGGCGGCAAGAGCCTCCTGGCCTGGCCCACCACTCCGGAGAGCCCGATCGCCGAGGACCCCCGCCTCCACGCCGCCGCCGAGGCCCTGGCCGCCGCGGCCCGCGCGGGCTCCCTCGGCACGGTCACCGTCGAACGCGTCAACGGCACATCCGCCCTGACCTCCCCCTTCGCCCCCCTCCTGGAGGGCTCCGGCTTCCACGCCACCCCACGCGGCCTACGGCTGCGTGCCTGACTCGGCGGAGGCCAGGAAACACGCCCCCGGCAGGGGCCGGGCACCTCCATGCCGTACCGGTACGCCTGGTGGCTGGTGCCGCGCGAACCCCAGCAGACCCCCAGCCGGTGCGCCAGCCAACCAGACACGGACCACACCCGCCCCGGGCACGGATCACCGGCGCCCCGGGCACCGGGACACCGGCTACCGCCCCCAGACCCCAGAAGCACCGACCACAGCCCCCCGCCATGCCACCCTGGACCCCATGCCCGAAGGAGACACCGTCCACCAAGCGGCCAAGCGACTGCACGCCGCGCTGGCCGGGCGCGGCATCACTCGGTCCGACCTCCGCGTCCCCAAGCTCGCGACGGTCGACCTCACCGGGCGTGCCGTCCTGGACGTGACCCCGCGCGGCAAGCACCTCCTCACCCGCATCGAGGGTGGCCTCACCCTGCACTCCCACCTCCGCATGGACGGCTCCTGGCGCGTGTACGCCCCTGGCGAGCGCTGGCGAGGCGGTCCCGGGCACCAGATCCGGGCGATCATCGGCAACCCCGAGCACATCGCCGTCGGCTACCGCCTGCCCGTGCTCGAACTGCTCCGCACCGCCGACGAGCACAAGGCCGTGGGCCACCTGGGCCCCGACCTCCTCGGCCCCGACTGGAACCCCGACCGCGCCCTCGCCAACCTCCTCGCGACCCCCGACCGCCCGCTCGGCGAAGCCCTCCTCGACCAGCGGAACCTCGCGGGCATCGGCAACATCTACAAGAGCGAGCTCTGTTTCGTACTCGGCGTCACCCCGTGGCTCCCCGTCGGCGAGCTCTCCGAAGACACGGCCGCCCGCCTGCCCGTCCTGGCCCAGAAGCTCCTGGAAGCCAACCGCGACCGCCCCTCGCGCACCACCACAGGACGCCCCCGCCCCGACCAGCGCCTGTACGTCTACGGCCGCGCGCCCCGCCCCTGCCTCCGCTGCGGCACCTCCGTGCGCACCGCCGAACAGGGCGACGGCTCCCGCAGCCGTCCCACGTACTGGTGCCCCACCTGCCAGCAGGGCCCCACCCCCTGAGCCCCACACCACCGCACCAACCCACCGCACCAAGCCAGTTGACGCCCCGTCAGAACCCGCCGTACCGTCCCGTCATGTCCCTCAAGGCGTACGACCTCACCGGACGCACCGCTTTCCTCACCGGCGCCGCCAGCGGCATCGGCCGCGCCTCCGCCCTGCTCCTCGCGGAGGCGGGCGCCACCGTCCACTGCGCCGACCGCGACGCCCAGGGACTCCACGAGACCGCGGCGCTCGTCAAGGAGAGCGGCGGCACGGCCCACGTCCACCCGCTGGACGTGTCCGACAGGGCACAGGTCGACGAGGCCGTGGCCGCCGCGGCACAAGCATCCGGCGGCCGCCTCGACATCATGGCGGCCATCGCGGGGATCATGCACAGCAGCCCGGTCCTCGAGACCACCGACGAGGACCTCGACCGCGTCCTGAACGTCAACTTCAAGGGCGTCCTGTACTCCTGCCAGGCCGCGGCCCGCACCATGCTCGAAGCAGCCACGACCACCGGCACCAGCCCCAGGGGCAGCATCATCACCATGGCCTCCGGCGCCGTGGACACCGGCGGCCCCGGCCTCCTCTGCTACGGCGCCGCCAAGGCCGCCGTCGTCCAGCTCACCAAGACCCTCGCCACCGAAGTGGGCCCCCACGGCATCCGCGTCAACGCCGTGGCGCCGGGCTGGATCCGCACCCCCATGACCCACCGGCACGACGCCGAGGCCCAGACCCACACCGAGGGATTCATGGCCCGCAGGTCACCCCTGGGACGCGTCGGCGAACCGGACGACGTCGCACACGCCGTACTGCACCTGGCCTCCGACGCCTCGGCCTTCACGACCGGCCAGATCCTCCGCCCGAACGGCGGCGTCGCCATGCCGTGGTGACCTGCCCCCGCGTCCACCCGCGCAGCCGCCCTGCCGCCGACACCGCGTGGGCCCTGCACCTCACGGCCGTACGTTCCCCGGGCCACCGCAGCGCGCCGTCAGGCCGCCTCGCGTGCTTCCGGGCCCCGGCCCCCGCCACACCGGCCGCCCGCGCCTTCGACACACAGTGCACGGGAAGCACGCTCAGCCCCCACCCCCCGGCCGCGACCGCACCCTCGAGCACTCCCGCGTCGGGCGCGAGGGCGAGCCTCAGCACGCCCCACCACCACAGCGCCCCGAGCCCCAGAGCGGGCAGCCAGCGCACCAGACGCCACACCACGGCTGCCACCTTTCGCCCGACCTGGGATCCGAGACCTGGGATCCCAGACCTGGGATCGACGCACAACGCTCATCGACGTAAAACGCTAAACGTCCCGCTTCACCCCACGGGAGGGCGCACCGGGGTCACCGGGAGCACCGGAGACACCCCGACGAACAGAACGAACAGAAGCGCCCTCGCACGCCACAGGGTCACCCCCGTACCGCGCGAGGGCGCCCCCTCGCTCCCCAGTGGGCCCTCAGGCCCGTCAGCTGTTCTCCGCCTGGAACATCCAGTGGTGCTTCTCGAGGTCGGCCGTGATCCCGATGAAGATGTCCTGGCTGACCGGGTCCGCCTCACCGGTCGCCTCGACCCGCTCACGCATCCGCGTGATCACGGCGCCGAGCGCGTCGACGAGCGTCCCCACCGCGTCCGCGTCCTTGACCCAGCCGTCCCCGACCGTGCCGATGCCGCTGCTCTGCGCCACCGTGACGGCGCGGCCGTCCGGCGAGACGCCGAGCGTCGAGGCGCGCTCCGCGACGGTGTCGGAGTGCTGCCTGGCCGTGTCCACGACCTCGTCGAGCTGCAGGTGCACGGAGCGGAAGCGCGGGCCGACCACGTTCCAGTGGATCTGCTTGGCCACCAGCGACAGGTCGACCAGGTCCACGAGCGCGCCCTGCAGCGCCTCCGAGACCGTCTTGAGATCCGCGTCGGACAGCGGGCTCTTCACGACGTACATCTGTCTCCTCCAACTCATCCACGAACAAGAGAAATCCCCACCAACCATGGCATATAAGAGCCATATAGGTCACTTCGGGGTACTTCAGCCCGTACGGAAACACGAAAGCCCTGGCCGGGTACCCGGCCAGGGCTTTCACAAGCATGAGCGCTCAGGGAGCGAACACCATCAGCGCGACATCACGCGGCGACGACGTCCACCGCCTCCGCGGGCGCCTTGATCGTTACCCGTTCCGGTGGCACACCGGCCACGGAGACGGAATTGAGCATCGGGCGAACCGGTGCGCGCACCGGTTCCGCTGCTGCAGACTCAGCCAGCTCGGCGAGCGACAGTTCATCGCTCACTTCACGCATGAGCTCGGACATCCGTACGTCAAGCGCGTCGCAGATCGCGGAAAGCAGCTCGGAGGATGCCTCCTTCTGCCCCCGCTCCACCTCGGAGAGATAGCCGAGCGAGACTCGGGCGGACGAGGAGACTTCGCGCAGAGTACGGCCCTGGCGCTGGCGCTGCCGACGCAGCACGTCACCCAGCAGGCGACGGAGCAGAATCATCGGTGGCTCCCTCCTCGGACCGCGTAGCCGCATCCTTCACGCCCCACCGTACCGCCTCGCGCGGCGGCCGTGCGGGGAGCGATGTCGTGTTCACTCAGGGCTGCAAACATCAATTCCCCCCGTTCTGTTCCGTATCCTGTGCCCGCCCATTCTCGGCACGTTCGCCGGAGAGCTGCTCCAGAAGCAGTGTGAGCACGCTCCGTACACTCTCCCTACGGATTTCCGAACGGTCGCCGTTCAACCGCGGAGCGGTCACTTTCCCCTCGGCTCCGCCATCGGCGTAACCGCGCACGCCTTCGGCATCCGGACCCACGACCGCCAGATACACGGTCCCGACGGCCTGCCCGTCCTGCGGATCCGGGCCCGCGACGCCGGTGGTCGCGATCCCCCAGTCCGCGCCGAGCGCCTTGCGCACACCGGCCGCCATCTGCCGCGCGACCTCCGGGTCCACGGCCCCGCGCTCGGCCAGCAGAGTGCCGTCGACGCCCAGCACGTCCCGCTTGAGGTCGGTGGCGTAGGCGGTGACGGAGCCGCGGAAGACCTTCGAGGCCCCGGGCGCCGCCGTGATCTCGGCGGCCACCAGGCCCCCGGTCAGCGATTCGGCCACGGCGAGCGTCTCGCCGCGAGCGGCCATCAGGCGCAGCAGCCTGCTCGCCGACACCGCGGTGGCCGAGAGCCCGGGGGACGTCACTTCGCGGCCTCCTCGGCCGCCTGAGCGGCGGACTCCCGTGCCTCGGCCATGCCCTGCCTGCGCAGCACCACGGCCTGCTTCACGTAGTCGAGTCCGGTCACCACGGTCAGCACCACGGCGACCGCCATCACCCAGAACCGCAGCGTCGCGAGCGGCCCGGTCAGCGCCAGGACGTACATCCCGACCGCCGTGCCCTGCGCGAGCGTCTTCATCTTGCCGCCGCGACTGGCCGGAATGACCCCGTAGCGGATCACCCAGAACCGCAGCAGCGTGATCCCGAGCTCACGCCCGAGAATGACCCCGGTCACCCACCACGGCAGGTCCCCGAGCCAGGAGAGACAGATCAGCGCGGCGCCCATGATCGCTTTGTCGGCGATCGGATCGGCGATCTTCCCGAAGTCCGTGACCAGGTTGTACGTGCGCGCCAGATGGCCGTCGAAGAGGTCGGTGATCATGGCGACGGCGAAGGCGGCCCAGGCGAAGGAGCGCCACGCCGGGTCGTACCCGCCGTTGCCGAGGAGCAGCATCACGAAGCCCGGCACGAGCAGCAGCCGGACCATCGTCAGCAGGTTCGCGACGTTCCACAGGCTGGCCTGGTTGACGGCCGCAGCGCCCAGCTTCCCGCCGCGCACCGGCTGCGCGCCGGAGCCGCCAGACGCGGATGCCGGGACTCCGGTCATCTGCCGGCCTCCTCTGGACACTCAGCCACCAAGTCCACGCCCTCCGTGCCGACGACCTTTGCCACGACCATACGGCCGACCTCCAGGCCGGCCCCACCGGTGGCGCCCGTCAAGCGGATCTGGCCGTCCGTCTCCGGGGCCTGGTGCGCGGCCCTGCCGAGCGGGCCCTCCTCCTCGTCGAGGGACTCCACGAGCACCTCGACGCTCTCGCCGAGCCGCTCGTCAGCGCGCTGCGAGGTGAGCTCCTCCGCGAGCCGCGAGATGTGCGCGAGCCGCGCGTCGACGACGTCCTGGTCGAGCTTCTGCTCGTAGGTCGCCGCCTCGGTGCCCTCCTCGTCGGAGTATCCGAAGACGCCGATGGCGTCCAGTCGCGCGCCCGTCAGGAACCGCTCGAGCTCCGCCAGGTCCGCCTCGCTCTCACCGGGGAAGCCCACGATGAAGTTGGACCGCACACCGGCCTGCGGCGCCTTGGACCTGATGGTCTCCAGGAGCTCCAGGAAGCGGTCGGTGTCCCCGAAGCGCCGCATGGCGCGCAGCACGCCCGGCGCGGAGTGCTGGAAGGACAGGTCGAAGTAGGGGGCGACCTTTTCGGTCGAGGTGAGCACGTCGATCAGGCCCGGCCGCATCTCGGCGGGCTGCAGGTAGCTGACGCGGACCCGCTCGATGCCGTCGACGGCCGCGAGCTCGGGAAGCAGCGTCTCCAGGAGGCGGATGTCGCCGAGGTCCTTGCCGTACGAGGTGTTGTTCTCGGAGACGAGCATGACCTCCTTGACGCCCTGCTCGGCGAGCCAGCGGGTCTCACCGAGCACGTCGGAGGGCCGGCGCGAGATGAAGGAGCCGCGGAAGGAGGGGATGGCGCAGAAGGAACAGCGCCGGTCGCAGCCGGAGGCCAGCTTCACGGAGGCGACGGGGTTGGTGCCGAGGCGTCGGCGCAGCGGCGCGCGCGGCCCGGAAGCGGGCGCGACGCCCTCGGGCAGGTCCTGCGGGATCACCGCGGCCTCGACGGGCGCGTGCCCGGGAAGCGCGACGGCCGCCTGGGCGTCCTGCCGCTCGGCCGGACTGATCGGCAGCAGCTTGCGCCGGTCACGCGGGGTGTGCGCCTCGACGCTGCCGCCGCTCAGGATGGTCCCCAGGCGGTTGGAGATGTCGGCGTAGTCGTCGAATCCGAGCACGCCATCCGCCTCGGGCAGCGCGTCGGCGAGCTCCTTGCCGTACCGCTCGGCCATGCAGCCGACCGCGACGACGGCCTGCGTCTTGCCGTGCCCCTTGAGGTCATTGGCTTCGAGGAGGGCGTCGACGGAGTCCTTCTTGGCGGCCTCGACGAAACCACAGGTGTTGACGACGGCTACGTCCGCGTTCTCAGCGTCCTCGACGAGCTGCCAGCCGTCCGCCTCCAAGCGGCCTGCGAGCTCCTCCGAGTCCACCTCGTTACGGGCGCAGCCAAGAGTGACAAGGGCGACAGTACGGCGTTCGGGCATGGTCTCAAGACTACTTCGTCCCTGCCTCGGCACCCGCCGCCAGGGTTACCCGGCGGTCAGCCCGGGGTCGCCGCCGCGTCACCGGGCCTTTCCACGGACCCGGCCCTGACCTGCCGCTCAGCCGACCTCGGGGTCGCCCTTGGTGTACGTGAGGCGCTCGACCTGGCCGGGTTCGAATTCGTTGTCGACCTGCTTGCCGTTCACGTAGAGCTGGATCGCGCCCGCGTCGCCGAGGACGAGGGCGATCTTCTGCTTGTCCTGGAACGTCTTGGCCTGGCCCTGCTCCAGGACGCCGTCGAAGAGGGTGCGTCCGCTGTGGTCCTTCGCCGAGATCCAGCTGCGGCCGTCCGCGGCGTCGACCTTGACCGTGACCTTGTCGCGCGGGACACCGGCGACGGCGCTGTCGGACGGGTCGGGCTTGGGGTCGGCGGGCTTGTGGGGCTTGGGCTTCTCCGCGGTCTTGGAGGGGGCGGGCGTGGAGCCCTCGGCGACCGACTTCGAGCCGTCGCCGTCGTCGCCGCCGCTGAACGCGGTGAAGCCGACGAAACCGATCACCGCGACGATCGCGGCGACCATGGCGGCGGTCCAGTTCGGACGCCGCGGCTCGGAGCGGATGCGCTCGGCCTCGAAGAGGGGCGCCGCCGGAGTGGGGGCGGGCGGGTGTCCGCCGTGCCCTTCGTCGTACTGGGCGAGGAGCGGGGCCGGATCGACACCGGCGGCGCGCGCCAGCGTTCTGATGTGGCCGCGGGCGTACACATCGCCGCCGCATCGCGAGAAGTCGTCCTGTTCGATCGCGTGCACGATCGGAATGCGCACGCGGGTGGACGAGCTGACCTCGTCGACGGTCAGGCCGGCGGCGACGCGCGCCTGCTGCAGGACCTGGCCGATCGAGGGCCGGTCGTCGGCCGGACGGTCACCCGAAGGGATCTCGTCCGCGAGGCGGTCGTCTGAAGGGCGGTCGTCTTCAGGGGAGTTGCCGATGGACACGGGGGCGCCTTTCGAGCGTGTAGCCACCTGCCGGAGGTTCATTTTATGGGGGTCTTGAAAGGGTGGGGCAACCGGGCGGACGGAGTTTGTACGCCATCAGAATGGCCGGACATCCTGATGGTGGGACATCGTGCTGCTCTTCCCCTCAACTTGACGTACGCCGAAGGGAAACGGTTGCCCGGCGATCCCATACGGGTGAGCCGCCCACCCTTACGGCTGAGCCTCCCCGCGGATCACGGCCAGCACGCCATCCAGCTCGTCAGGTTTCACAAGAACGTCACGAGCCTTGGATCCCTCGCTCGGGCCCACGATCGAGCGCGACTCCATCAGGTCCATCAGCCGTCCCGCCTTGGCGAAGCCGACGCGCAGCTTGCGCTGGAGCATCGACGTGGACCCGAACTGCGTGGAAACCACCAGCTCAGCGGCCTGGCAGAGCAGGTCGAGGTCATCGCCGATGTCCTCGTCGATCTCCTTCTTCGGCTTGCTGCCGACCGTGACGTCGTCCCGGAAGACCGGCGCCATCTGGTCCTTGCAGTGCTGGACGACGGCGTGGATCTCGTCCTCGGTGACGAAGGCGCCCTGCATGCGGGTGGGCTTGTTCGCGCCCATCGGCAGGAACAGACCGTCACCCTTTCCGATGAGCTTCTCCGCGCCGGGCTGGTCGAGGATGACGCGGCTGTCGGCGAGCGAGGAGGTCGCGAAGGCGAGCCGGGACGGCACGTTCGCCTTGATCAGACCGGTCACGACGTCCACGGAGGGACGCTGCGTGGCGAGCACCAGGTGGATGCCGGCCGCGCGCGCGAGCTGCGTGATGCGAACGATCGAGTCCTCGACGTCGCGCGGCGCGACCATCATCAGGTCCGCGAGCTCGTCGACGATCACCAGCAGATACGGATACGTCTTCAGCTCGCGCTCGCTGCCCTCGGGCGTCTTGAGCTTGCCGTCGCGGATGGCCTGGTTGAAGTCGTCGATGTGCCGGTAGCCGAACGCCGCGAGGTCGTCGTAGCGCAGGTCCATCTCGCGGACGACCCACTGGAGGGCCTCCGCGGCCCGCTTGGGGTTGGTGATGATCGGCGTGATCAGGTGCGGGATGCCCTCGTACGCGGTGAGCTCGACGCGCTTGGGGTCCACGAGGACCATCCGCACGTCCTCGGGCGTCGCTCTTATCATGATCGAAGTGATCAGGCAGTTGATGCAGGACGACTTGCCGGAACCGGTGGCTCCGGCCACCAGGATGTGCGGCATCTTCGCCATGTTCGCCATGACGTAGCCGCCCTCGACGTCCTTGCCGAGCGCCACCAGCATCGGGTGGTCGTCCTCGGCGGCGTCCGCGAGGCGCAGCACGTCGCCCACGTTGACCATCTCGCGGTCGGTGTTCGGGATCTCGATGCCGACCGCGGACTTGCCGGGGATGGGCGAGATGATCCGCACGTCCGGCGAGGCGACGGCGTACGCGATGTTCTTGGCGAGGGCCGTGATCTTCTCGACCTTCACGGCGGGGCCGAGCTCGATCTCGTACCGGGTGACCGTCGGTCCGCGCGTGAAGCCCGTGACGTCCGCGTCGACCTTGAACTCCGTAAAGACGTTCGACAGCGATTCGACGACCGCGTCATTGGCCGCGCTGCGCGACTTGCCGGGCCCGCCGCGCTCCAGGAGGTCGAGCGAGGGCAGCGAATAGGTGATGTCACCGGAGAGCTGAAGCTGCTCGGCGCGCGGCGGCAGGTCGCGCGGGGCCTCGGGCGAGGACTTGGTGAGGTCCGGCACGAGGCTCTCAGCGGCCTCCTGCGGCTTCTTCTTGAGCTTGCCGGGCACGGGGGCGTCCGTGGCGCGCGCGGTCGGCACAGGGGCCGCCCGCTCGCGCTCCTCCCGCTGTTCGCGCTCCTCGCGCTCCCCCGACACGCCCTGCGTCAGATCGGCGACGAGCGGCGAGGGCGGCATGCCGTGCAGCACGGCACCGTCCAGAGCGGCGGCCGCGGCGGCCGCCACGTCCACGGCGTCCATCGGACGGTCCATGTCCGGCTGTACGGGAGTCCTGCGCGGCCTGCGGCGCTTGGCGAGCGCCTCCTGCTCCGCCTGGTCCGGCTCGTACGCGTCGGGTGCGGCGGAGCGCCGCCGCGAGGAGCGCGCGGGCAGCGCCTCGCGCCACTGGTCCTCGTAGCGCTCGTCGTCCTGCGTGAAGTCGTCGGCCTCGGGCTCCTCCTGGATCACGCCGAGCTTCACGCCGAGCAGCCGCAGCCGCTGCGGGATGGCGTTGACGGGCGTCGCCGTGACGACGAGCAGCCCGAAGACGGTGAGGAGCACCAGGAGCGGCACCGCGAGGATCTCGCCCATGGTGAAGATCAGCGGCGTGGACGCACCCCAGCCGATCAGGCCACCGGCGTCCCTTATCGCCTGCATGCCGTCGCTGCGCGCGGGCGAGCCGCACGCCACGTGGACCTGCCCGAGCACCCCGATGACCAGGGCGGACAGACCGATCACGATGCGGCCGTTGGCCTCGGGCTTCTCCGGGTGCCTGATGAGGCGTACGGCGATGGCGCCGAGCAGCAGCGGAACGAGGAGGTCCAGACGGCCGAAAGCGCCGGTCACCAGGACCTCGACGAGATCGCCGACGGGACCGCGCAGATTCGACCAGGTGCCCGCGGCGACGATCAGCGCGATGCCGAGGAGCAGGAGCGCCAGCCCGTCCTTGCGGTGGGCAGGGTCGAGGCCCTTGGCGCCACGCCCTATGCCGCGGAACATCGCGCCGACCCCGTGCGCGACACCGAGCCAGACGGCGCGTACGAGCCGGTACACGCCCCCGGTGGGGCTGGGCGCGGGCTTCGGTGCGGGCTTCTTCGCGGGCGCCTTCTTGGCAGGTGCCTTCTTTGCGGGCGCCTTCTTCGCCGCCGACTTCTTCGCGGGCGGTTTGGCAGCGGCCTTCTTCGCCGGAGCCTTCGTCGGCGCGGCCGCCTTCTTCGCGGGCGTCTTCTTGGCTGCGGACTGACGTGAGGCCATGGGTGTGAGGTTACCGGTGCGGGCCACTGTGGACACGTGTGCCCACTGCTTCACCCGTCTGTGTCGCCCCTGCGGGGTCCGTCAACTGACGGGGAATCAACGGACCCGCGGGGCTCCATGGCACGTCAGTTCTGCGAGGGGACCGAGGGCGTGCCGCTGCCCGTGCCCGGCTCCAGCGCGTCAAGAGCCCGGCGCAGCCCGGTCAGTTTGCGTTCGAGATGGGCCGCGGTGGCGACCGCCGCCGCGTCCGCCGACTCCTCGTCCAGCTGCTTGGAGAGCGCCTCGGCCTGCTCCTCGACGGCCGCGAGCCGCGCCGAGAGCTCCGCGAGCAGACCCGCGGGCTCCTTCGCGTCGCCCGCCGCGGACTTGCCGCCGCCCTCCAGCTGGAGCCGCAGCAGGGCCGCCTGCTCCCGCAGTTGGCAGTTCTTCATGTACAGCTCGACGAACACCGAGACCTTCGCGCGCAGCACCCACGGATCGAACGGCTTGGAGATGTAGTCCACCGCTCCCGCGGCATAACCGCGGAACGTGTGATGCGGTCCGTGGTTGATGGCGGTGAGGAAGATGATCGGGATGTCCCGGGTCCGCTCCCGCCGCTTGATGTGCGCCGCGGTCTCGAAGCCGTCCATCCCCGGCATCTGGACGTCCAGCAGGATGACCGCGAAGTCGTCCGTGAGTAGTGCTTTGAGCGCTTCCTCCCCGGACGATGCCCGCACCAGTGTCTGATCGAGCGCAGAGAGGATGGCCTCCAGCGCCAGCAGATTCTCCGGCCGGTCATCGACCAGGAGGATCTTGGCCTTCTGCACCATGGCCCGCCCTCCTCGCCCCGGCGGTACACCGGGCGCCGCCCCAGAGGACGACTCCCTTGCGCCGTCCGTCCTTGTGCCGGTCATGGTAGCCGCACCCCGCCTGTCGCCACACCCTGTCACCGCGATGTCACTGTGCACGTAGCAGAAACGCGGTGGGAGACCAGAAGGTTCCCCGAATACCGCGCTTCTACACGGCCTCGGCCACACTCTGTCAGCAACTCCGTGTGACGAAGCCGGTTCTCGGTCACTCCGCGCGCATCCACTGCTCCATCACCGACAACAGGTGGTCGGGGTCGACCGGCTTCGTGACGTAGTCGGAAGCTCCGGAGTCGATCGCCTTCTCCCGGTCGCCCTTCATCGCCTTCGCCGTGAGCGCGATGATCGGGAGCCCGGCGAACTGCGGCATCCTGCGGATCGCCGTCGTCGTCGCGTACCCGTCCATCTCCGGCATCATGATGTCCATCAGAACAACGGTCACATCGTCGTGCTGTTCCAGGACTTCGATGCCCTCGCGGCCGTTCTCCGCGTACAGCACCGACAGGCCGTGCTGCTCCAGGACGCTCGTGAGCGCGAAGACGTTGCGGATGTCGTCGTCGACGATCAGCACCTTCTCGCCGCCGAAGTGGAACGAGGGCCTCGCGGTCGGCGCCTCCGGCGCCGGCGAGGGCCACTGCTCCTGCTGCCGCTCCTGGGAGCCCGCGGCGGGCAGGGCCGGGGGCTCCTGCGCGGGCGCGGGCCTGCGCCGCCTCCGGAAGAGCGCCGCGGGTCCCGTGGGCGCCTCGTGGTGCACCACGGTGCCCTCGGTCGGCACCGCGTCGTCGGCCGCCGGGGACTCCTCGATGGCGGGCAGTTCACGCGGCGCGGGCGGGGCCGCCAGCTGCGCGTAGCCCTGGGGCGGCAGTTCGCTCGGGTGCAGCGGCAAATAGAGCGTGAAGGTCGAGCCGCGGCCCGGCTCGCTCTGGGCGTGGATCTCGCCGCCGAGCAGCCGCGCGATCTCCCGGCTGATCGACAGGCCGAGCCCCGTGCCGCCGTACTTCCTGCTGGTCGTGCCGTCCGCCTGCTTGAACGCCTCGAAGATGACCCGCATCTTGCTGGCCGCGATGCCGATGCCGGTGTCGGTCACCGAGAAGGCGATCAGATCGGCGTCGGCGTCGCGCAGCGAGCCCGCTTCGAGGAGCTGCTCGCGGATCGCGTTGGGCACGTCGTTGTTGGCGTGCCTGATCACCAGCTCGACCGCTCCGGAGTCGGTGAACTTCACCGCGTTGGACAGGAGGTTGCGCAGCACCTGGAGCAGGCGCTGTTCGTCCGTGTGCAGCGTCGCGGGCAGCTCCGGGGAGACCCGTACGGAGAAGTCGAGGCCCTTCTCCGCGGTCAGCGGACGGAAAGTGGCCTCTACGTAGTCGACGAGCTGGACCAGGGCGATGCGCGTCGGGGAGACGTCCATCTTGCCCGCCTCGACCTTCGACAGGTCGAGGATGTCATTGATGAGCTGCAGCAGGTCCGAACCCGCTCCGTGGATCGTTTCGGCGAACTCGACCTGCTTCGGCGTGAGGTTCGCGTCGGCGTTGTCGGCGAGCAACTTGGCAAGGATCAGCAGGGAGTTGAGCGGCGTGCGCAGCTCGTGCGACATGTTCGCCAGGAACTCGGACTTGTACCGCATCGAGACCGCGAGCTGCTCGGCGCGCTCCTCCAGGACCTGCCGCGCCTCCTCGATCTCGGTGTTCTTGACCTCGATGTCACGGTTCTGCTGGGCGAGCAGCTCCGCCTTCTCCTCCAGCTCCGCGTTGGAGTCCTGCAGCGCCTTCTGCCGGTTCTCCAACTCGGCCGAGCGCTCCCGCAGTTGCTCGGTCAGCTCCTGCGACTGCTTGAGCAGCACCTCGGTCTTCGTATTGACGCTGATGGTGTTCACGCTCGTCGCGATCATCTCGGCGATCTGGCTGAGGAAGTCCTTCTGGATCTGCGTGAACGGCTGGAAGGCGGCCAGCTCGATCACGCCGAGCACGGTCCCTTCGAAGAGCACCGGCAACACGATGACCTGCGCGGGCGGCGCCTCCCCGAGACCCGACGCGATCCGCAGGTAGCCGGACGGCGCGTTCTCCACGAGGATCGTGCGCCGCTCCTTGGCGGCCGTGCCGATGAGGGTCTCGCCGGGCCGGAACGACGTCGGCATGGACCCCATGGAGTAGCCGTAGCTGCCCAGCATGCGCAGCTCGTACGCGTCCTCGTGGTCGCCCCCGAGGTCCGTGCCGTCGTCCGTGGGCATCGCCAGGAAGAAGGCGCCGTGCTGGGCCGAGACGACCGGCGTCAGCTCGCTCATGATCAGCGAGGCGACGTCCTCCAGGTCGCGGCGGCCCTGCATCAGGCCGGAGATCCGCGCCAGGTTGCCCTTCAGCCAGTCCTGCTCCTTGTTGGCGAGGGTGGTGTCGCGCAGGTTGGCGATCATGGTGTTGATGTTGTCCTGGAGGACCTGGATCTCGCCCGAGGCGTCGACCTCGATCTTCAGGTTGAGGTCGCCCCGGGTCACCGCGGTGGCGACCTTGGCGATGGCGCGCACCTGACGGGTCAGGTTCCCCGCCATCTCGTTCACGGACTCGGTGAGGTCGCGCCAGGTGCCGTCGACGTCACGCACGCGTGCCTGGCCGCCCAGCTGACCCTCCGTGCCCACCTCGCGGGCGACGCGGGTGACCTGCTCGGCGAAGGACGAGAGCTGGTCGACCATCGTGTTGATGGTCGTCTTGAGCTCCAGGATCTCGCCGCGCGCGTCGATGTCGATCTTCTTGGTCAGGTCGCCCTTGGCGATCGCGGTGGTGACCATCGCGATGTTGCGGACCTGCCCGGTCAGGTTGGACGCCATCGAGTTCACGGACTCGGTGAGGTCCTTCCACGTACCCGAGACGCCCGGCACGCGCGCCTGGCCGCCGAGGATGCCGTCGGTGCCCACCTCACGGGCCACGCGCGTGACCTCGTCGGCGAACGAACTCAGCGTCGTCACCATGGTGTTGACCGTGTCGGCGAGCTGCGCGACCTCGCCGCGCGCCTCGACCGTGACCTTCTTGGTGAGGTCACCGTTGGCGACCGCGGCCGACACCTGCGAGATGTTCCGCACCTGGCTGGTCAGGTTGTTGGCCATCAGGTTGACGTTGTCGCTCAGGTCCTTCCAGATGCCGGTGACACCCGGCACCCGCGCCTGTCCGCCCAACTGGCCCTCGGTACCCACCTCACGGGCCACGCGCGTGACCTGCTCCGCGAACGACGAGAGCTGGTCCACCATCGTGTTGACGGTCGTGACGAGTTCGAGGATCTCGCCCTTCGCGTCGACGGTGATCTTCTTGGAGAGGTCGCCCATGGCGACGGCCGTGGTGACCTCGGCGATGTTCCGCACCTGCAAGGTGAGGTTGTTCGCCATGCCGTTCACGGACTGCGTGAGGTCCTTCCAGGTGCCGGAGACGCCCTGGACCTCGGCCTGGCCGCCCAGGATGCCGTCCGTGCCCACCTCGCGGGAGACCCGCGTGACCTGCTCGGCGAAGGCGGACAGCTGGTCCACCATCGTGTTCAGGGTGTTCTTGAGCTCCAGGATCTCGCCGCGCGCGTCCACGTCGATCTTCTGCGACAGGTCGCCGCGCGCCACCGCCGTCGCGACCTGCGCGATGTTGCGGACCTGCGCGGTGAGGTTCCCCGCCATGCCGTTCACGGAGTCCGTCAGATCGCGCCACACACCGGCCACGCCGGGCACCTGCGCCTGACCGCCGAGGCGCCCCTCGGTGCCCACCTCACGGGCCACCCGGGTCACCTGGTCGGCGAAGGCGGAGAGCTGGTCGACCATCGTGTTGATGGTGTTCTTGAGCTCCAGGATCTCGCCGCGGGCGTCGACCTCGATCTTCTGCGAGAGGTCACCGCGGGCCACCGCCGTGGTGACCTGCGCGATCTGGCGCACCTGGGACGTCAGGTTCCCCGCCATGAAGTTGACGGAGTCGGTGAGGTCCTTCCACGTACCCGAGACGCCGTCCACGCGCGCCTGCCCGCCGAGCCGCCCCTCCGTGCCCACGTCACGCGCCATCCGCGTCACCTGGTCGGCGAAGGACGACAGCTGGTCCACCATCGTGTTCACGGTGTTCTTCAGCTGGAGCATCTCGCCGGACACGTCGACGGTGACCTTCTGCGACAGGTCACCGTTGGCGACCGCCGTCGTCACCTGCGCGATGTTGCGCACCTGCCCGGTGAGGTTGCGGAAGGCGGTGTTGACGGAGTCGGTGAGGTCCTTCCAGGTACCGGCCGCGCCCTGTACCTGCGCCTGACCGCCGAGCTCACCCTCGACACCGATCTCCCGCGCCACACGCGTCACTTCGGAACCGAAGGCGGAGAGCTGGTCGACCATCGTGTTCACGGTGTTCTTCAGTTCGAGCATCTCGCCCGCGACGTCGACCGTGACCTTCTGCGACAGATCGCCGCTCGCCACCGCCGTCGTCACCGTCGCGATGTCCCGCACCTGCGTGGTGAGGTTGCGGAAGACCGTGTTGACCGAGTCGGTGAGGTCCTTCCACGTCCCCGCGGCACCCGGCACGTTGGCCTGCCCGCCGAGCTGGCCCTCGGCACCGACCTCGTTGGCCACGCGCGTGACCTCGTCCGCGAACGTGCGCAGCGTCTCGGTCATCTGGTTGATCGTCTCTGCGAGCTGGGCGACCTCGCCGCGCGCGCTCACCGTGACCTTCCGCGACAGATCACCGTTGGCGACCGCCGTGGTGACCTCCGCGATCCCGCGCACCTGCGCGGTGAGGTTGCCGGCCATCAGGTTCACCGAGTCGGTGAGGTCCTTCCACACACCGGCCACACCGGGCACCTGCGCCTGCCCGCCGAGCTCGCCCTCGGTGCCCACCTCGCGGGCCACCCGGGTCACCTCGGAGGAGAAGGAGGAGAGCTGGTCCACCATGGTGTTCACGGTGTTCTTCAACTCGAGCATCTCGCCGGCGACATGCACGGTGACCTTGCGGGAGAGGTCACCCTTGGCCACCGCCGTCGTCACCAGGGCGATGTCCCGCACCTGAGCCGTCAGGCGGTACGCCATGGTGTTCACGGAGTCCGTGAGGTCCTTCCAGGACCCGGACATCCCCCGGACCCTGGCCTGCCCACCGAGCTTGCCCTCCGTGCCGACCTCGCTGGCCACGCGCGTGACCTCGTCGGTGAACGTGGAGAGCTGGTCGACGAGGTTGTTGACGGTCCTGCCGACCTTCAGGAACTCGCCGCGCAGCGGATGCCCGTTCCCGTCGACCGCCTGGGCCCGCAGCTCCATCCGCTGCTCGAGATCACCGTCGGCCACGGCGGAGAGAACCCGGCCGACTTCGGAGACGGGACGTACGAGATCGTCGACGAGCGCGTTCGACGCGTCGATCGCGGCGGCCCACGAGCCCTCGCTCGCTCCCGCCTCGAGCCGTTCCGTGAGTTTTCCCTCACGTCCGACCATCCGCCGCACCCGTGACAGCTCACCTGTCAGATGCAGATTCCGGTCAGCCACCTCGTTGAAAACAGCCGCGATCTCCGACATGACGTCGTCGCCGGAGACCGTCAGGCGCTTGCGGAAGTTTCCGTCCCGCATCGCTACCAGCGCCGCCAGGAGCCTGTTCAGCGCCGCCGCGTCCACGGAAGCGGTCGCCCCGTTGCGTGGTTTGCGCTGTTTGTTCAGGGACTGTCCGTCTTTCGCGCGCGTCTTAGTGCCCCGCGTCGCTGCGCCAGACTCCACTGTGTCCCTCCCGCAAGGGTCGACCGTACTGCTCGGGTTGTTCTGGGCTCTCTCCATGAAGCTTGCCCAGTGTTTCACCATGGCTGAACCAGGCCATAACAGTTCGGCAGCTTCGCACACCGTCCGCACACCCTCCGGGCGGAAACACTGACGACCGGCATCAGCATGGACGGCGAAGGTAAGTAACCTTGCATCCGGCTGTCCAACCACCCCGGTCCTGCCCGGCCAGGGCGGTGGTACACGAACAAGCGGGCATCGGAGGGGCGGCCGCACCATGAGTTCGGGAGACTTGGGCGTCGATACTGTCGATACTCGTACGAGGAGTGCTGTGATCACCGCGCGTGCGGCTGCGACCTTCGACCCCGTCGGACGTTCCGTCGCGACGGCTCGCTCCTTCGTCCGCGACACCCTCCAGGGCTGGGGGTTCACGGACGTCGTCGACGACGCCGTCGTCCTCACCAGCGAGCTGGTGACCAATGCCGTGGTGCACGCGGGCACGGCCGCCGACGTGCTGTGCCTGCGCTCCGAGGACGCCGTGCGCATCGAGGTCTCCGACCGCTACCCGGAGCGCGAGATCCCGCTCCAGCAGTCCTCCGTCAACATGGGCAGCCCCGACCGCGAGGGCGGCCGCGGCCTCCAGCTCTGCGCGGCGCTCGCCACCCGCTGGGGCGTCGACTACACCCCCACCCACAAGCAGGTCTGGTTCCAACTCGACCTCCCCGACCGCCCGGTGGGCACCCGCGCCGCGGGCCCCTCGCTGCCGGCCGACCTCCTTCCCATCGCCGACGGACGGGTCCGCGTCGCCGTCGTCCAGATCGACCGCGCGGGCGCCATCTCGGCCTGGAACGAGGACGCCGAGGAACTCTTCGGGTACGTCGCCGAGCAGGTCATGGGCAAGCCGCTCAACGACTTCGCGGCCTGGCCGCACACCCCTGGCACCAGCACCGGCATCGCCGAGGCCCTCCAACTCTCCCGCTGGGAGGGCAGTTACGGCATCCGCGGCTCCAACGGCTGCGTACTGCCCGTGTACGCCTCGCACCTGCGCGTCCGCGACACCGACGGCGAACCCTCCACCGTCTGCCTCCTCGTACGCGACGAGGAGCGCGCGGTCCTCCAGACCCCGCTCCGCGGCCCGAACCCCGACCAGAGCACCCTCAGCGAGCCGAACGCCACGGACCCCTTCGAGGTCTTCATCGGCTCCCCCGCCCCCGACGACCTCGACGGACTGCTCCAGCGCACCGTCGAGCGCGCCCGCGACATGCTGGACGGCGACGCCGCCTTCCTGCTCCTGGCCACCGACGACGAGACCGAGCTGGAGGTCCGCGCCTCCACCGGCCTGCCCTCGGCCCGCCAGCGCTTCGCCCGCGTCCCCGTCGAGGCGGGCCCCGGGCGCTACGGCTCGGCCCGCATGCCCGCCGTCCACGAGGACCTCACCGTCGTCCCGGGCGCCGTCCCGCTTCTCGGCGGCACCGGCATGCGCTCGGTCGTCACGGTCCCCCTCAAGGTCGAGGGCCGCCTCACCGGATCCCTCGGCGTCGCCGCCGAGGCCCCCGACCGGTACTCGAACGAAGAGGCGCTGCGCCTCCAGTTCGCCGCCGACCGGATCGCCCTCGCCGTGGAGTCCGCCCGCCTCGGCGAGCTGGAACGGCTGCGCCGCGGCTCCCTCTCCTTCCTGGTCGAGGCGTCCGACCTGCTCGCGGGCACCCTGGACCGCGACCAGACCCTCGCGCTCATGGCCCAGATGACGGTCCCGACACTCGCCACCTGGTGCGCCGTCTACACCATCGCCGACCAGTCGGCAGAGCCCTACCTCTCGTACGTCCTGCACGAGGACGAGGAGCGCATCGACGGCCTCAAGGCGCTCCTCTCCAAGATCGCCCCGCCCGAGCCCGTACCCACGCCGGGCGCCCGCGTCTGGGCGGCCCCCTCCGAGGCCGCGCACCAGGCGGCCCTCCGCTCCTCGATGCGCAGCCTGGGCCTCGGCGAACCCATGACCCTGAGCTCGGGCATCGGCACGACGCTCTCCACGGCGTCGGCGGTGGGCGGCGAGACCGTGGTCCTGCCCCTGGTCGCCCGCAACCGCGTCATCGGCATGCTGACCCTCGGCAAGCCCTCCGACGAACACTTCCGCCAAGAGATCCTGGAATTGGCCGAAGATCTCTCCCGCCGAGCCGCTCTCGCCCTGGACAACGCCCGCCTCTACTCCGAGCGCATGGCCATCAGCCAGTCCCTCCAGCGCAGCCTGCTGCCCCCGGGGCTCCCCCAGGTCCCCGGCGTCGAGGTCGAGGTCATCTACCGCGCGGCGGGCGAGGGCAACGAGGTCGGCGGCGACTTCTACGACCTCTTCCCGATCCGCGACGGCGCGTACGGCTTCGCGATCGGCGACGTCTGCGGCACGGGCCCCGAGGCGGCGGCCGTCACGGGCCTGGCCCGGCACGCCCTGCGCCTGCTCGCCCGCGAGGGCTTCGGTGGCCCCGCCGTCCTGGAGCGCCTCAACGCGGCGATCCTCGACGAGGGCGCCCGCAGCCGCTTCCTCACGCTCCTGTACGGCGAGCTGTGGCCCCAGGAGGACGGCTCGGCCGTCCTGAAGGTCGTCTGCGCCGGACACCCGCTCCCGCTCAGGCTGCGCCAGGACGGCACGGTCGAGCCGTACGCGGAACCGCAGCCCCTGCTCGGCGTCATGGACGACCTGGAGCTCTACGAACAGACGATGACGCTGGACCCGGGCGACGTCCTGCTCTGCGTGACCGACGGCGTCACCGAGCGCCGCGAAGGCACGCGCATGCTCGGTGACGACGGTCTTGCGGACGTCCTCACCACGTGCACGGGCCTGACGGCAGGGGCGGTCGCCGCCCGCATCATGCGCGCGGTGGAGCGCTTCGCCACGGACGCACCGTCCGACGACATGGCGATCCTCGCGATGCGCGTCCCCGGCCTCCAGAAGGACTGAGGCCCGCCGGGAAACGCAGAAGGCCCCCGCCCAACCGGGCGGGGGCCTTCATGAATTGAGCCCCCAAGCGGAATCGAACCGCTGACCTTCTCCTTACCATGGAGACGCTCTACCGACTGAGCTATAGGGGCCTGTTGTCCTTCGCGGTTTCCCGCTTGGCAACGAGATAGATCATACCTGAAATCGAAGGCCGCTCGAACCGCCCATTCCGCACGTCGTCAGAACACCGTCGGAACACTGGTCAGAATGCCGGCTGGAGAAGTCCACCGAGCGCGTTGCAGGCGGAGACCATGCGCTGAAGGTCCCGCCGCGACATCGACGCGTCGACGGGCAGCGCCAGCGTCTCGTCCGCGGCCCGCTCGGTCTCCGGCAGCACGACGTCCCGCCAGAACTCCGGCATGCGGTGGACCGGCGTCTTCACCGGCACCCGGCAGTCGACTCCCTTGACCCGTACGGCCCGTGCGAACGCGTCCCGGTCGGGCCGCCCGTTCCCCGGCACCCGCACGACGTACTGCTGGAAGCTGTGCCCGGCGCCACCGGTCGGCGTCACGACGCCACTGAGCCGCCCGTTGAGGTACGCGGCGTGCGCCTGCCGCCGCGCCTGCCCTTCGCGCGGCTCCGCCAACTCGCCCTGCTCCAGGACGAGAAGCCCGTGCCGCTGCCCCACGCCCCACAGCAGGCCCATGTCGGCCTGCTTCCCGAAGCGGTGGACCACCACGACGGCGGCCGTACGCGGGGTGATGGCGGCGGCGACGGCGTCAGGATCGAGGCAGTACGTCGATGGCTCTATGTCGGCGAAGACCGGCACGGCTCCCGCGGTGACGACTGCCTCGGCGACCTCGACATTGCCGTAGGCCGGCACGACGACCTCGTCACCGGTACCGACACCTGCGGCGCGCAACATTGCAACTGTGCCCATGTCTGCGGATGTTGGCTGCGCAACGTGAACGGAAGGTGACACAAAACAAAAAAGAGCTGGTCCCTGAACCGAAGTTCAGGGACCAGCTCTTATCAAGATGAGTTCGGCGGCGTCCTACTCTCCCACAGGGTCCCCCCTGCAGTACCATCGGCGCTGTGAGGCTTAGCTTCCGGGTTCGGAATGTAACCGGGCGTTTCCCTCACGCTATGACCACCGAAACACTATGAAACTGTCAACCGGAGCCGTGGCACATGGCTACGACGGTTGTTCGTGGTTTCAGAACCAACACAGTGGACGCGAGCAACTGAGGACAAGCCCTCGGCCTATTAGTACCAGTCACCTCCACCCGTTACCGGGCTTCCAGATCTGGCCTATCAACCCAGTCGTCTACTGGGAGCCTTAACCCCTCAAAGGGGGTGGGAATACTCATCTCGAAGCAGGCTTCCCGCTTAGATGCTTTCAGCGGTTATCCTTTCCGAACGTAGCCAACCAGCCATGCCCTTGGCAGGACAACTGGCACACCAGAGGTTCGTCCGTCCCGGTCCTCTCGTACTAGGGACAGCCCTTCTCAATATTCCTACGCGCACAGAGGATAGGGACCGAACTGTCTCACGACGTTCTAAACCCAGCTCGCGTACCGCTTTAATGGGCGAACAGCCCAACCCTTGGGACCGACTCCAGCCCCAGGATGCGACGAGCCGACATCGAGGTGCCAAACCATCCCGTCGATATGGACTCTTGGGGAAGATCAGCCTGTTATCCCCGGGGTACCTTTTATCCGTTGAGCGACGGCGCTTCCACAAGCCACCGCCGGATCACTAGTCCCGACTTTCGTCCCTGCTCGACCCGTCGGTCTCACAGTCAAGCTCCCTTGTGCACTTACACTCAACACCTGATTACCAACCAGGCTGAGGGAACCTTTGGGCGCCTCCGTTACTCTTTGGGAGGCAACCGCCCCAGTTAAACTACCCATCAGACACTGTCCCTGATCCGGATCACGGACCGAGGTTAGACATCCAGCACGACCAGAGTGGTATTTCAACGTTGACTCCACGAACACTGGCGTGCCCGCTTCACAGTCTCCCACCTATCCTACACAAGCCGAACCGAACACCAATATCAAACTGTAGTAAAGGTCCCGGGGTCTTTCCGTCCTTCTGCGCGAAACGAGCATCTTTACTCGTAGTGCAATTTCACCGGGCCTATGGTTGAGACAGTCGAGAAGTCGTTACGCCATTCGTGCAGGTCGGAACTTACCCGACAAGGAATTTCGCTACCTTAGGATGGTTATAGTTACCACCGCCGTTTACTGGCGCTTAAGTTCTCAGCTTCGCACGCCCGAAAGCGCACTAACCGGTCCCCTTAACGTTCCAGCACCGGGCAGGCGTCAGTCCGTATACATCGCCTTACGGCTTCGCACGGACCTGTGTTTTTAGTAAACAGTCGCTTCTCGCTGGTCTCTGCGGCCACCCCCAGCTCAGACAGTAAATGTCATCACCGGTGATGGCCCCCCTTCTCCCGAAGTTACGGGGGCATTTTGCCGAGTTCCTTAACCATAGTTCACCCGAACGCCTCGGTATTCTCTACCTGACCACCTGAGTCGGTTTAGGGTACGGGCCGCCATGAAACTCGCTAGAGGCTTTTCTCGACAGCATAGGATCATCCACTTCACCACAATCGGCTCGGCATCAGGTCTCACCCTTAATGAGTGGCGGATTTGCCTACCACTCGGGCTACACCCTTACCCCGGGACAACCATCGCCCGGGCTGGACTACCTTCCTGCGTCACCCCATCACTCACCTACTACAAGTCTGGTCCGTCGGCTCCACCACTTCCCTCAACTCCGAAGAGATCGGGACGGCTTCACGGACTTAGCATCGCCTGATTCGATGTTTGACGCTTCACAGCGGGTACCGGAATATCAACCGGTTATCCATCGACTACGCCTGTCGGCCTCGCCTTAGGTCCCGACTTACCCTGGGCAGATCAGCTTGACCCAGGAACCCTTAGTCAATCGGCGCACACGTTTCTCACGTATGTATCGCTACTCATGCCTGCATTCTCACTCGTGAACCGTCCACCACTGCCTTCCGGCGCGGCTTCACCCGGCACACGACGCTCCCCTACCCATCCATACAGGCGTTGGCCCTATTGTATGAATGACACGACTTCGGCGGTACGCTTGAGCCCCGCTACATTGTCGGCGCGGAATCACTAGACCAGTGAGCTATTACGCACTCTTTCAAGGGTGGCTGCTTCTAAGCCAACCTCCTGGTTGTCTGTGCGACTCCACATCCTTTCCCACTTAGCGTACGCTTAGGGGCCTTAGTCGATGCTCTGGGCTGTTTCCCTCTCGACCATGGAGCTTATCCCCCACAGTCTCACTGCCGCGCTCTCACTTACCGGCATTCGGAGTTTGGCTAAGGTCAGTAACCCGGTAGGGCCCATCGCCTATCCAGTGCTCTACCTCCGGCAAGAAACACACGACGCTGCACCTAAATGCATTTCGGGGAGAACCAGCTATCACGGAGTTTGATTGGCCTTTCACCCCTAACCACAGGTCATCCCCCAGGTTTTCAACCCTGGTGGGTTCGGTCCTCCACGACCTCTTACAGCCGCTTCAACCTGCCCATGGCTAGATCACTCCGCTTCGGGTCTTGAGCGCGCTACTAAATCGCCCTATTCGGACTCGCTTTCGCTACGGCTTCCCCACACGGGTTAACCTCGCAACACACCGCAAACTCGCAGGCTCATTCTTCAAAAGGCACGCAGTCACGAGATGGAAGCAAGCTTCCATCCGACGCTCCCACGGCTTGTAGGCACACGGTTTCAGGTACTATTTCACTCCGCTCCCGCGGTACTTTTCACCATTCCCTCACGGTACTATCCGCTATCGGTCACCAGGGAATATTTAGGCTTAACGGGTGGTCCCGCCAGATTCACACGGGATTTCTCGGGCCCCGTGCTACTTGGGTGTCTCTCAAACGAGCCGCTGATGTTTCGACTACGGGGGTCTTACCCTCTACGCCGGACCTTTCGCATGTCCTTCGTCTACATCAACGGTTTCTGACTCGCCTCACAGCCGGCAGACTGTGAAAGAGAGATCCCACAACCCCGCATGCGCAACCCCTGCCGGGTCTCACACGCATACGGTTTGGCCTCATCCGGTTTCGCTCGCCACTACTCCCGGAATCACGGTTGTTTTCTCTTCCTGCGGGTACTGAGATGTTTCACTTCCCCGCGTTCCCTCCACACTGCCTATGTGTTCAGCAGCGGGTGACAGCCCATGACGACTGCCGGGTTTCCCCATTCGGAAACCCCCGGATCAAAGCCTGGTTGACGACTCCCCGGGGACTATCGTGGCCTCCCACGTCCTTCATCGGTTCCTGGTGCCAAGGCATCCACCGTGCGCCCTTAAAAACTTGGCCACAGATGCTCGCGTCCACTGTGCAGTTCTCAAACAACGACCAACCACCCATCACCCCACTGGACAAGCCAGTGAGTGCACTGGGGTCGGCACTGAAGGCAGCCGAAACCGGCCGCACCTTCAGATACCCAACAGCGTGCCCGACCCGATCCCGTCCGGAGATCATGCTTTCCACGCTCCGAAGAGCAGTACTTGCAGCCTCCGACCCAGACTCAGGCCGAGTAGTCAACGTTCCACCCATGAGCAACCAGCATCGAACATTCGCCGATGTACTGGCCTCTGACCGAGCGAACTCGGTAAGAAGTGCTCCTTAGAAAGGAGGTGATCCAGCCGCACCTTCCGGTACGGCTACCTTGTTACGACTTCGTCCCAATCGCCAGTCCCACCTTCGACAGCTCCCTCCCACAAGGGGTTGGGCCACCGGCTTCGGGTGTTACCGACTTTCGTGACGTGACGGGCGGTGTGTACAAGGCCCGGGAACGTATTCACCGCAGCAATGCTGATCTGCGATTACTAGCAACTCCGACTTCATGGGGTCGAGTTGCAGACCCCAATCCGAACTGAGACAGGCTTTTTGAGATTCGCTCCGCCTCGCGGCTTCGCAGCTCATTGTACCTGCCATTGTAGCACGTGTGCAGCCCAAGACATAAGGGGCATGATGACTTGACGTCGTCCCCACCTTCCTCCGAGTTGACCCCGGCAGTCTCCTGTGAGTCCCCATCACCCCGAAGGGCATGCTGGCAACACAGAACAAGGGTTGCGCTCGTTGCGGGACTTAACCCAACATCTCACGACACGAGCTGACGACAGCCATGCACCACCTGTATACCGACCACAAGGGGGGCACCATCTCTGATGCTTTCCGGTATATGTCAAGCCTTGGTAAGGTTCTTCGCGTTGCGTCGAATTAAGCCACATGCTCCGCTGCTTGTGCGGGCCCCCGTCAATTCCTTTGAGTTTTAGCCTTGCGGCCGTACTCCCCAGGCGGGGAACTTAATGCGTTAGCTGCGGCACCGACGACGTGGAATGTCGCCAACACCTAGTTCCCACCGTTTACGGCGTGGACTACCAGGGTATCTAATCCTGTTCGCTCCCCACGCTTTCGCTCCTCAGCGTCAGTAATGGCCCAGAGATCCGCCTTCGCCACCGGTGTTCCTCCTGATATCTGCGCATTTCACCGCTACACCAGGAATTCCGATCTCCCCTACCACACTCTAGCCTGCCCGTATCGACTGCAGACCCGGGGTTAAGCCCCGGGCTTTCACAACCGACGTGACAAGCCGCCTACGAGCTCTTTACGCCCAATAATTCCGGACAACGCTTGCGCCCTACGTATTACCGCGGCTGCTGGCACGTAGTTAGCCGGCGCTTCTTCTGCAGGTACCGTCACTTTCGCTTCTTCCCTGCTGAAAGAGGTTTACAACCCGAAGGCCGTCATCCCTCACGCGGCGTCGCTGCATCAGGCTTTCGCCCATTGTGCAATATTCCCCACTGCTGCCTCCCGTAGGAGTCTGGGCCGTGTCTCAGTCCCAGTGTGGCCGGTCGCCCTCTCAGGCCGGCTACCCGTCGTCGCCTTGGTGAGCTTCTACCTCACCAACAAGCTGATAGGCCGCGGGCTCATCCTTCACCGCCGGAGCTTTCAACCCTCTCCCATGCGAGAGACGGTATTATCCGGTATTAGACCCCGTTTCCAGGGCTTGTCCCAGAGTGAAGGGCAGATTACCCACGTGTTACTCACCCGTTCGCCACTAATCCACCCCGAAGGGATTCATCGTTCGACTTGCATGTGTTAAGCACGCCGCCAGCGTTCGTCCTGAGCCAGGATCAAACTCTCCGTGAATGTTTTCCCGTAATCGGGACGACACCACGAGAGCGGAACCAAGGAGAGGAATAATCCCCCCGGTTCACAGCGTCCTCGCTGTGCTGCCTGCACGAGCCTCAAGGGCCGTACAGGACTTTTTCAAAGGAACCTCAACTCACCGAAGTGAGTCGGGGTATCAACATATCTGGCGTTGACTTTTGGCACGCTGTTGAGTTCTCAAGGAACGGACACTTCCTTTGTACTCACCCGCAGAACATTCTCTGGGGCTTTCCTCCGGGCGCTTCCCTTCGGTGTTTCTTTTTGTTCTTCGTTCTTGCGTTTCCGACTCTATCAGACTCTTTCGTGTCCGACTTCCTCGGTGCCTTTCCGGTTCCCGCTCCTGCCTTTCGGCTTTCGCGTTTCCCTTTCCGGCGGTTCCGACTTTATCAGAAGTTCTGAGTCGGAATTCCCGCCCCGCTCGGGTTGGTCCGTGGGCACCTGAGTGCGCCGGGTTTCCCTCGCTGGCGGAGCCGTAAACCTAACGGAGCGGGGCGCCCCGATGCAAATCGAGGCGCCCCGCTCCGGAGATCACGCGATCGTGAGGGTCAGACCTCGACGACCACGGGCAAGATCATCGGGCGTCGGCGGTAGTTGTCCGAGACCCATTTGCCCAGCGTGCGGCGGATGAGCTGCTGCAGCTGGTGGGGTTCGACGACACCGTCCTGGGCCGACTTGTCCAGGACTTCCTGGATCCGGGGCACGACGGCACTGAACGCCGAATCGTCGATGCCGGAACCGCGGGCCTGGATGGTCGGACCGCTGGTGATCTTGCCGGTGCTGGAGTCCACCACCACGAAGACCGAGATGATGCCCTCGTCGCCGAGGATCTTGCGGTCCTTCAGGGCGGGCTCGCCGACGTCGCCCACGGAGAGGCCGTCCACATAGACGTATCCCGCCTGGACCTTGCCGACGATCTTCGCCTTGCCCTCGACGAGGTCGACGACGACGCCGTCCTCGGCGATCACGATGCGGTCGTGCGGGACGCCGGTGAGGGCGCCGAGCTCGGCGTTGGCGCGCAGGTGGCGCCATTCGCCGTGGACCGGCATCAGGTTCTTGGGCTTGCAGATGTTGTAGAAGTACAGGAGCTCGCCCGCCGACGCGTGGCCGGAGACGTGCACCTTGGCGTTGCCCTTGTGGACGACGTTCGCGCCCCAGCGGGTCAGGCCGTTGATCACGCGGTAGACCGCGTTCTCGTTGCCCGGGATGAGGGACGACGCCAGGATCACCGTGTCGCCCTGGACGATCCGGATCTGGTGGTCGCGATTGGCCATGCGGGAGAGCGCGGCCATGGGCTCGCCCTGGGAGCCCGTGCAGACCAGGACGACCTCGCTGTCGGGGAGGTCGTCGAGCGTCTTGACGTCCACGACCAGGCCCGGGGGTACGCGGAGGTAGCCCAGGTCACGCGCGATGCCCATGTTGCGGACCATCGAGCGGCCGACGAAGGCGACCCGGCGGCCGTACTCGTGGGCGGCGTCCAGGATCTGCTGGATGCGGTGCACGTGGCTGGCGAAGCTCGCGACGATGATCCGCTTCTGGGCGCCCGCGAAGACGCCCCGGATCACGTTCGAGATGTCGCGCTCCGGCGGGACGAAGCCCGGGACCTCGGCGTTCGTCGAGTCGGAGAGGAGGAGGTCGATGCCCTCCTCGCTCAGCCGCGCGAACGCGTGCAGGTCGGTGAGGCGGCCGTCCATCGGGAGCTGGTCCATCTTGAAGTCGCCGGTGGCGACGACCATGCCCGCGGGAGTGCGGACGGCGACGGCCAGGGCGTCCGGGATGGAGTGGTTGACCGCGACGAACTCGCAGTCGAACGGGCCGAGGTGCTCGCGGTCGCCCTCGACGACCTCCAGCGTGTACGGCCGGATGCGGTGCTCCTGGAGCTTCGCCTCGATCAGCGCGAGGGTCAGCTTGGAGCCGATCAGCGGGATGTCCGGCTTCTCGCGCAGGAGGTAGGGGACACCGCCGATGTGGTCCTCGTGGCCGTGCGTGAGCACGATGCCCTCGATGTCGTCGAGGCGGTCCCTGATGGACGTGAAGTCCGGCAGGATCAGGTCGATTCCGGGCTGCTCCTCCTCGGGGAAGAGCACTCCGCAGTCGACGATCAGCAGGCGACCGTTGTACTCGAAGACGGTCATGTTGCGGCCGATCTCGCCGAGGCCGCCGAGCGGGGTGACCCGCAGGCCGCCCTTCGGGAGCTTCGGCGGAGCGCCGAGTTCAGGATGCGGATGACTCAAAAGACTCTCCTCACCACGCACGCCACGTACCTGAGGGGCACGTGGCGCGCATGACGTTCGTGCAGTAGCAGTTGTTGTGTGGGGTGCGGGCGGTCGACAGCTCGTGTCGCGCCCGCGGTGTTTCGCGTATTCAGTTGTGAAGTCTGTGGTTAGAGCTGTACCCCGCCGGCGGCGAGATCGATCTTGAGCTGGTGCGTCTCCTCGGGCGACAGCTCTACCAGCGGCAGCCGGAGGGGGCCCGCGGGGCGGCCCTGGAGGGTGAGCGCCGCCTTCGTGGTGATCACACCCTGCGTACGGAACATCCCGGTGAAGACCGGGAGCAGCTTCTGGTGGATCTCCGTGGCCTTCTGCACGTCGCCCGTGAGGTGTGCCTCCAGGAGGGCGCGCAGCTCCGGGGTGACGACGTGGCCGACGACGGAGACGAAGCCGCACGCGCCGACGGAGAGGAGCGGGAGGTTCAGCATGTCGTCGCCGGAGTACCAGGCGAGGCCCGAGCGGGCGATGGCCCAGCTGGCGCGGCCGAGGTCGCCCTTGGCGTCCTTGTTGGCGACGATCCGGGGGTGCTCGGCGAGGCGGACGATCGTCTCGGTGTTGATCGGTACGCCGCTGCGGCCCGGGATGTCGTAGAGCATGACCGGCAGTTCGGTGCTGTCCGCGATCGCGGTGAAGTGCCGGAACAGGCCCTCCTGCGGGGGCTTGTTGTAGTACGGCGTCACGGTGAGCAGGCCGTGCGCGCCGGCCTGCTCGGCGGCGCGGGCGAGCTCGATGCTGTGCCGGGTGTCGTTCGTGCCGACGCCCGCGACGACGTGGGCGCGGTCTCCGACGGCGTCCACTACGGCTCGTACGAGATCGTTTTTCTCCGCGTCACTGACGGTCGGGGACTCACCGGTGGTGCCGTTGATGACGAGGCCGTCATTGCCTGCGTCCACCAGGTGGGCGGCGAGCTGCTGCGCGCCGTCGAGGTCGAGTGCGCCGTCCGCCTTGAAGGGCGTGACCATGGCGGTGAGGACCCTCCCGAAGGGGGTCTGCGGAGTGGAGGTCGGAGCCATGGGTAACACGCTACTCGCTGCTCAGCGCGGGGTCGCCCCTCGGGGGATGCGAGCGGACCTGTCAAGTGTGGAGCCCGGCACTGCCTGCTCGGGGGTTCAAGCAGTGCCGGGTCCGTTTGATCAGGCTAGGTGAACTTCCCGAAATGCCGCAATACGGACACTTCACTCGGCCCACCCGTACATCAGTGCCTTACGGCGCCACGCGTCCGTTCTTGTTGAAGGCCGCGTGCGTCAGCGGCATCAGTTCGGCCCAGTGCTGCTCCATCTTCTCGCCGACCATCTCGATCTCCCGCTGCGGGAAGGACGGGACGGTGGCGAGCTCGTGCTGCGTGCGCAGGCCGAGGAAGTGCATCAGCGAACGGGCGTTGCACGTCGCGTACATCGAGGAGTAGAGGCCCACGGGGAGCACCGCTCGGGCGACCTCGCGGGCCACACCGGCTTCGAGCATCTCCTGGTACGCCTCGTACGCCTGGCGGTACGAGTCCTCCATGACGCGGCCCGTCAGCTCCTGCTGGGCCTGGGTGCCCTCGACGAACTCGTACTTGCCGGGGCGGCCCTGCTGGACCAGCTTGCGGGACTCACCGGGGACGTAGAACACCGGCTGGAGCTCCCTGTAGCGACCCGACTCCTCGTTGTACGACCAGCCGACGCGGTGGCGCATGAACTCGCGGAAGACGAAGATCGGAGCACTGATGAAGAACGTCATCGAGTTGTGCTCGAAGGGGCTGCCGTGGCGGTCCCGCATCAGGTAGTTGATCAGGCCCTTGGAACGCTCCGGGTCCTTCTGGAGCTCTTCGAGGGACTGCTCGCCCGCCGTGGAGACACGGGCTGCCCACAGGACGTCGGAGTCGGTGGCGGCGTGCTTCACCAACTCGACGGTGACCTCGCTGCGGAAGCTGGGCTTGAGGTCTTCGGTGGGGGTCTCGCTCACTGGCGGGGGTCCTTCCGTATGCGGCACTCGGGGCGGCGCCCACTCTATGGCCCGCCACTGACAATCGGCCGTTCGGTGACCCGCTACGACATTCTTCGACTAATTTGCCGAAACAGGGCACCTTTTGGGCGTTTCGAGCGTCTGTCTTAGTAACAGAGTCCACAGAGCTCCGTTCGAGACCCGTGAGGAGAAGCGCGCCCCATGTTCCGTCGGCGAGAGCCCGTCCCGTTCGCCTTCATCGCCGAAGCCGACAAGTTCCGCAGCAACGTCACTCCCCCGCCCCGCGAACGCGCCTCGGCCAGTCAGATCCTGGGGCGCACCCTGATGGGACTGACCGTCGTGGCCGGTCTCGTGGGATCCCTGATCTTCGGGATGCCCGCGATGTCCGCCGATCAGTCACCCGCCAAGACACAGCAGTCCGAAGCGTCCGACGGACGCTGATCAGCGCCTGACCTGCGCCTGACCGGCTCAGGTACCCCCTTGGCCCCCCAAGGGTGGTCGCGGGGGACGCGGCTCGATAGCCTCACCGGGCACAGCCCGTGCGTGGATCGAGTGAGGATCAGCCCGTGCCCCTGCCCTTCCTGACCGCGGACCGCGCTTTCGAAGAGACGGACGACACCGCCCTGCCCTTCGACGACCGCGACCAATGGCGTCGGCCCTACCGGCCGGGACCGTGGCGGGTGGGGTCCGGCGCACTCCTGCTGCTGCTCGCCTCTTTCGTCCTCGTCGCCGCCGTGATCATCGCGTTCGCCGGCTCCCTCGCGGGAGCGGCGATCTGCGCGGGGTTCGCCCTGCTCATCATCGCGAGCGCCCTGCGGCTGCTGCGCATGGGCACCTGGGTGAGCGCGCGGGGGCTGCGCCGCGTCGGTTTCCTGACCACCCAGACCGTGCCGTGGGCCCAGATCGCGGCCGTACGGACGGCGCAGCAGCCGGTGCGCTGGCTCGGGCTGCCGCGGACCGTGCAGGGGCAGGCGCTCGTTCTCGTACGCCGTGATCAGCGGGCCGAGGCGCAACAGCCGTTGCTGACCGACCGGAACGCCGACTTCCTGGCGCGGCACGAAGCCTTCGACCGGGCGGCCGACTCCATCGAGGTGTGGGCCGACGAGTACGGGCGCACGGCCTAGGCCCTGTCGTCAAACTCCCGTCTGCCCCGCGACGTCTGGCACCCACGCTCGCGGCGTTGCCGGAATGCCCGAGTAGGCCCACTACGAGGACATCCCGGCGCCTTGCGATCGCACGCACCAGACGCCGCGGGGCCGCCCTTCGGGCGACGACGGGAGTGTGACGACAGGGCCTAGGGACCAGCTGCCCACCACGGACTACGCGTTGATCGCCCTGCCTTCGTGCAGGGCGATCGCGCGTTGCATGGCCTTGCGCGCGCGGGGCGTGTCCCTGGCGTCGTGGTAGGCGACCGCCAGACGGAACCAGCAGCGCCAGTCGTCCGGGGCGTCCTCCGTCTCGGCCTTGCGCCGGGCGAAGACCTCGTCGGCCGAGTCGCGGTCGATGCGGCCGCCCGGCGTGCGCTTCAACTCGTCGACGGGGAGGCCGCCTTCGGCCTCCAGTTCGGCGGCGAGGCGGTTGGCGTTCCGGACGAACTGGGTGTTCTTCCAGAGGAACCAGACGCCGATGACCGGCAGGATGAGCACCGCGACACCGAAGGTGACGGTGAGGACGGTGCCGTGCTGTATCAGGAGCACGCCGCGGCTGCCGACCAGGACGAAGTAGACGACCAGGACGGCAGCCGTGACGGCGTAGGTGATTTTCGCTCGCATGAGGGTCAGGCGCTCAGCTCAGGTCCAGGAAGTGTTCCAGGCCGAACGTCAGGCCCGGCGTGCTCACCACGCGGCGCGCGCCGAGCAGGATGCCCGGCATGAAGCTGCTGTGGTGCAGCGAGTCGTGCCGGACCGTCAGGGTCTCGCCCTCGCCGCCGAGCAGGACCTCCTGGTGGGCCAGGAGGCCGCGCAGGCGCACCGAGTGCACGGGGACGCCGTCGACGTCCGCGCCGCGGGCGCCGTCCAGGGCCGTCGTCGTGGCGTCGGGCTGCGGGGCGCTGCCCGCCGCCCTGCGCGCCTCGGCGATGAGCTGAGCGGTGCGCGTGGCGGTGCCGCTGGGGGCGTCGGCCTTGTTCGGGTGGTGCAGCTCGACGACCTCGACGGACTCGAAGTACGGCGCCGCGAGCTGCGCGAACTTCATCGTCAGGACCGCGCCGATGGAGAAGTTCGGCGCGATGAGCACGCCCGTCTCCGGGGACTCGGCCAGCGAGGCCCGCAGCCGCGCGAGGCGCTCGTCGGTCCAGCCGGTCGTGCCGACGACGGCGTGGATGCCGTGTCGTACGCAGAAGTCGAGGTTGTCCATCACCGAGTCGGGGTGGGTCAGCTCGACCGCGACCTGGGCGCCGGTCTCCGCCAGCGTCTCCAGGGCGTCGCCCCGGCCGAGCGCCGCGACCAGTTCCATGTCGTCGGCGGCCTCGACGGCCTTGACGGCCTCGGAGCCGATGCGGCCCTTGGCGCCGATGACCGCCACGCGCAGCTTGCTCATGTCCTTCATTCCTTATGGGAGTCGGTCCCCTGGGGGACTACGCGACCGCTTCGTGGAGCCGGGCCGCCTGCTTGTCCTTGAGCGGGCCGATGGCCGAGAGGGACGGGCGGCGGCCGAGCACGTCGCGGGCCACCTCGCGCACCTCGTCGGGGGTGACCGCGGAGATCTTGGCCAGCATCTCGTCGACCGACATGTGCTCGCCCCAGCAGAGCTCGCTCTTGCCGATGCGGTTCATGAGGGCGCCGGTGTCCTCGAGGCCCAGGACCGTGGAGCCCGCGAGCTGGCCGATGGCACGGCCGATCTCGTCGTCCGACAGACCGTGCTGCGCGACCTGGTCGAGCTCGTCGCGGCAGATCTTCAGGACGTCGTGCACCTGGCTGGGGCGACAGCCCGCGTACACCCCGAAGAGGCCGGTGTCCGCGAAGCCCGACGTGTACGAGTACACGCTGTAGGCCAGGCCGCGCTTCTCCCTGACCTCCTGGAAGAGGCGCGACGACATGCCGCCGCCGAGCGCGGTGTTCAGGACGCCGAGGGCCCAGCGGCGCTCGTCGGTGCGGGCCAGGCCCGGCATGCCGAGGATGACGTGCGCCTGCTCGGTCTTGCGGTTGACGATCTCGACGCGGCCCGAGGTGCGCAGGGCGCGGGAGCCCTGGCGCGGGATCATCGGGGTCGCGTCGGTGCGCTGGAGGGCGCCCGCCTTCTCGAAGGCGGCGCGGACCTGGCGTACGACCTTCTGGTGATCCACGTTGCCCGCGGCGGCGACCACCAGGTGGGTGGGGTCGTAGTGCTTGCGGTAGAAGCGGCGGATGCGGTCGGCGGTCAGGGCGTTGATCGTGTCGACCGTGCCGAGGACCGGGCGGCCGAGGGGGGTGTCGCCGAGCATCGTGTGCGCGAACAGGTCGTGCACGCAGTCGCCCGGGTCGTCCTCGGTCATGGCGATCTCTTCGAGGATGACGCCGCGCTCCGCGTCGACGTCCTCCTGGAGGATCAGGGAGCCCGTCAGCATGTCGCAGACGACGTCTATGGCGAGCGGCAGATCGGTGTCGAGCACGCGCGCGTAGTAGCACGTGTACTCCTTCGCCGTGAAGGCGTTCATCTCGCCGCCGACCGCGTCGATCGCGGACGAGATGTCGAGGGCACTGCGCTTGCTCGTGCCCTTGAAGAGGAGGTGCTCCAGGTAGTGCGTGGCGCCGTTCAGGGACGGGGTCTCGTCCCTGGAGCCCACGTTCGCCCAGATGCCGAAGGTCGCCGAGCGGACGGAGGGCAGGGTCTCCGTGACGACGCGGAGGCCGCCGGGGAGGGTGGTCCTGCGGACCGTGCCGATGCCGTTCTCGCCCTTGATCAGGGTTTGGGTACGGGCGACGGCCCGCGCCTCCGAGGAGGTGCGGGCCGTCGTCGTGGTGCTACGCGACGTCACTTGTCGGTGTCGTCCTTCTTGTCGTCGTCCTCTTCACCCTCGATGACGGGGATGAGGGACAGCTTGCCGCGGGAGTCGATCTCGGCGATCTCGACCTGGACCTTCTGGCCCACACCGAGGACGTCCTCGACGTTCTCCACGCGCTTGCCGCCGGCGAGCTTGCGGATCTGCGAGATGTGCAGCAGACCGTCCTTGCCCGGCATGAGCGAGACGAACGCACCGAAGGTCGTCGTCTTCACGACGGTGCCCAGGTAGCGCTCGCCGACCTCCGGCATGGTCGGGTTGGCGATGCCGTTGATCGTGGCGCGGGCGGCCTCGGCCTGCGAGCCCTGCGCGGCACCGATGTAGATGGTGCCGTCGTCCTCGATCGTGATGTCGGCGCCGGTGTCCTCCTGGATCTGGTTGATCATCTTGCCCTTGGGGCCGATGACCTCACCGATCTTGTCCACCGGGATCTTGACGGTGATGATGCGCGGCGCGTTCGGGGACATCTCGTCCGGAACGTCGATGGCCTCGTTCATCACGTCGAGGATGTGCAGGCGCGCGTCGCGGGCCTGCTTCAGCGCGGCGGCCAGGACCGAGGCGGGGATGCCGTCGAGCTTGGTGTCGAGCTGGAGCGCGGTCACGAACTGCTTCGTACCGGCGACCTTGAAGTCCATGTCACCGAACGCGTCCTCCGCACCGAGGATGTCGGTGAGGGCCACGTAGTGCGTGTCGCCGTCGATCTCCTGGGAGATCAGACCCATGGCGATGCCGGCGACGGCGGCCTTCAGCGGCACACCGGCGTTCAGCAGCGACATGGTGGAGGCGCAGACCGAGCCCATGGACGTCGAGCCGTTGGAACCGAGGGCCTCGGACACCTGACGGATCGCGTACGGGAACTCCTCGCGCGTCGGCAGGACCGGCACGATGGCGCGCTCGGCGAGGGCGCCGTGGCCGATCTCGCGGCGCTTGGGCGAACCCACGCGGCCGGTCTCACCGACCGAGTACGGCGGGAAGTTGTAGTTGTGCATGTAGCGCTTGCGCGTCACCGGGGAAAGGGTGTCGAGCTGCTGCTCCATGCGGAGCATGTTGAGGGTGGTGACGCCCAGGATCTGGGTCTCGCCACGCTCGAACAGCGCCGAGCCGTGCACGCGCGGGATGGCCTCGACCTCGGCGGCCAGCGTACGGATGTCCGTGACGCCGCGGCCGTCGATGCGGACCTTGTCCTTGATGATGCGCTCGCGGACCAGCTTCTTGGTCAGCGCGCGGTAGGCACCGGAGATCTCCTTCTCGCGGCCCTCGAACTGCGGGAGCAGCTTCTCGCCGGCGATCTCCTTGACGCGGTCCAGCTCGGCCTCGCGCTCCTGCTTGCCCGCGATGGTGAGCGCCTGGGCGAGCTCGGTCTTGACCGCGGCGGTCAGGGCCTCGAGCACGTCGTCCTGGTAGTCCAGGAAGACCGGGAAGTCGCCGGTGGGCTTGGCGGCCTTGGCGGCGAGGTCCGACTGGGCCTTGCAGAGGACCTTGATGAAGGGCTTCGCGGCTTCCAGACCGGCGGCGACGACCTCTTCGGTCGGGGCCTCGGCGCCGTCCTTCACCAGCTGGATGGTCTTCTCGGTGGCCTCGGCCTCGACCATCATGATCGCGACGTCGCCGTCCTCGAGGACGCGACCGGCGACCACCATGTCGAAGACGGCGTCCTCGAGCTCGGTGTGCGTCGGGAAGGCGACCCACTGGCCCTTGATGAGCGCCACGCGCGTGCCGCCGATCGGGCCCGAGAAGGGCAGGCCCGCCAGCTGCGTGGAGCAGGAGGCGGCGTTGATCGCGACCACGTCGTACAGGTGGTCGGGGTTGAGCGCCATGATCGTCTCGACGATCTGGATCTCGTTGCGCAGGCCCTTCTTGAAGGAAGGACGCAGCGGGCGGTCGATCAGGCGGCAGGTGAGGATCGCGTCCTCGGAGGGGCGACCCTCACGGCGGAAGAACGAACCGGGGATCTTGCCCGCGGCGTACTGCCGCTCCTCGACGTCCACCGTGAGGGGGAAGAAGTCGAGCTGGTCCTTGGGCTTCTTGGACGCGGTGGTGGCCGACAGCACCATGGTGTCGTCGTCCAGGTACGCGACGGCGGAGCCGGCGGCCTGCTTGGCCAGGCGGCCCGTCTCGAAGCGGATGGTGCGGGTGCCGAAAGTGCCGTTGTCGATGACGGCCTCGGCGTAGTGGGTCTCGTTCTCCACTAGCGTTTTCTCCGTTACTTGTCGTCTTTCGTCCCCGGGCCCGTGTGGCGGGGGGACGGGGCGGAGAAGCGCGCCTCGGGTGCGGGCCGGTCTTCGATCGAAGCACCCGGGGCTGTTCGTCTGCGCATCCCGGGGGCCACTACCGAGGACCGGCGGCGGCTGGGGCGCCTCTCCTCGTCATTCGTTCATTTGTTCGCACGGGTGTGATGGCCCGTCCTTCGCGCGGAATGGACGGTCCGTTTCCGTCCCTTCCGTCACCGCGTGTGCGGTAATGCGCAATGCGTTGTGCGACCAGACTACAAAGCGTCGGTGACACTGCGCACGTACAGCAAAGGGAGCGGCCCCCTTCGAGTGCTTCGAGTGGGAACCGCTCCCTTCACGACGTCTTACTTGGCGCCCGCCGCACCGCGGCGGATGCCCAGGCGCTCAACCAGGGCACGGAAGCGCTGGATGTCCTTCTTGGCCAGGTACTGCAGAAGGCGGCGACGCTGGCCGACCAGGATCAGCAGACCACGGCGGGAGTGGTGGTCGTGCTTGTGCGTCTTGAGGTGCTCGGTCAGGTCGGAGATCCGACGGGAGAGCATGGCGACCTGAACCTCGGGGGAGCCGGTGTCGCCCTCCTTCTGGCCGAACTCGGTCATGATCTGCTTCTTCGTAGCGGCGTCGAGCGACACGCGTACTCCTCGTAGTCTTTTCGTGGCCACCGAGTGCCCCTGGTCCACATCTCAGGGGAGCTTCCATGACTCGGGAGGCGGGGTCCGCTGGGCGCTTCCTCCAGGGTCTCCGAGGGAGGTCCGGGGGAGCGTAGACATGCGGCCGTTACACAGGGTACCAGCCAGCCTGTCCACGATTCGCCGGTGGCCTCCGGCGCCTACCGCCCGGGCGGTAGGTCCGGGCTCGGCCGGTCAGCCGGTCAGCGGGCGCGCTGCCGCGAGAAGGTCCGGGTTTCGGGTCGGCGGGTGCGTCGCGGTCGGCGTCGCCAAGGTCGCAGTGTCCATGACATACGGGAGGGGCGTGGGGCCTCTCGTGCGGGTGAGCGTCCCGCTCCCCATCCCGGCGTCCCATGCCGCCAAGTAGGCTGAACCCACGGTTGGTTCGCACGTCGGGAAAGGGCCGGTTCGTCATGGGCGAAGGACAGGACGAGGACGTCAAGGCGCGCAAGGAGCGGGAGAAGGACGAGCTCTACGCCCTCGACATCTCCGGCGTCGAATGGAGCAGCGCGCCCGGTACGGAACAGGACGAGGAGCGGGTCGAGATCGCTTACCTGCCGGCGGGGGCCGTCGCGATGCGGTCGTCGTTGGACCCTGACACCGTGCTGCGGTACACCGAGGCGGAGTGGCAGGCCTTCGTGCTGGGAGCGCGGGACGGAGAGTTCGACCTGGAGCCGACCACGCGGAACGGCGGACTGCCGGCGGACGGCGCGGACGCCACCGGGTGAGTGCGGTCCACCCTGCCGATGCGGGGTGGAGGACGAAGCGTGGGAACGAAGCGTGGGAACGAGGGGAGCCGGGGCTCGTGACAGAGCCCCGGCTCCCCTTCGTTTATCGGTGAATTCGCGGCGAAGTGCCGGTCGTTGGGGGAATTGTCCGTCGCGGATTGATGTACGCGGATCGCTCCTGGATGGGGCGTGACGTAATGGACAGCATTGGTGGGGTGGACTGCCCTGCCGTGCTCGTGGTTTTGGTGATTAGGCTGGGACAGGGCGCAACGCCAGAACCCGTGAGCGGTTCGTGCGCGTCCCTCAACGGGGAGAGCCAGGCGGATCGGACGACAGGAACGGTCGCCCCCCACCACGGCACGAGGGTGCTCGACCACACCAGGAGGCATTGTGAACAGCGATCGGGACGAGATCCGCGGGGGCTGGGACACACCCGTCGATGATCAGTCCGACGCGGAGTCCGCTGCCGAGACGACGGGCGAGTTCACCATCGACTACGCCCCGCCCGCCTGGTACACGCAGAACGCGTCCGGCAGTGCGGGGGAGACTCCGTCCGCGCCGCCTGTCTCGACGCCGCCCGCCCCCGCGCCGGCCGCTCCGGACCCGGCCCCGGAACCTGCCCCGGAACCTGCCCCGGGACCGGCCTCGGGACCGGCCGCAGGACCCGCCTCGGTCCCCTTCGTTCCTGCTCCGGTGGCTCCGCCCGTCTTCACGCCGCCCTCCGCTCCGCCCGTCACCCCCGTGGGAGACGCTCCTTCGTCTTCCGATTCCGAGGCGTCGTCCAGTGCTGCGCCCGCGCCCAGCGCGCTGCCCAAGCTTCCCGTGGGGAACGGGTTCCTGCCCGCCTCCCCGTCATCGGACGACGCCTCGGTCGGCGCGTCCGGCAGCGGTGCATCCGACTGGAGCGGGGCCCTCGCCGGGCCCGCCGCCTCCGTTCACGTGACCGGTGTGGTGCCGAAGAGCGAGGTCGACTCCCTCGCCGCAGCCAAGGATGCCGAAGAGCTTGCTGCCGCCTCTTCACCCGTTGCCGAGAGCCTGGGGGGTGGCGATCTTGAGAGTGGCGCCACCATGCGGTTCTCCGCCCATGCGCTGAAGCGGGAGATCGAGGAGCGGGACAAGGAGAAGCGGGAGAAGAAGGAGAAGGAGAAGGAGAAGGAGAAGGAGTCGTCGGGCGAGGGCGACTCGGACGCGGGCGGATCGGGCAAGGACGGATCGGGCGCGGACGGATCGGGCGCGGGTGAGTCCGCGGTCGTACCTCCGCTTCCCGCCATGCCTCCGGCGCCGGTGCCCGCCCCCGTCGTGGACCCCGCTCCCGTCGTGGACGAAGTCGCCGACGACTCGGCGGACCCGGACGAGGACGGCGGTGACGAGCTGGCCGTGGCCGCCGAGGACGTCGCCGAGGTCGATGTCGATGGTGAGGCGGAAGCGGAGGCTGAGGCAGAAGCCGCCGATGGCGACCTGCCTTCCGTTCACTCGGGTCACGAGCAGGAGCAGGAGCAGGAAGAGGAGGAGAAGAAGCCTGAGGCTTCCGCTCCCGAAGCCGTCGCCCCCGTCGACGACGTGCAGGACTCCGTGCCGCCCGCCTGGACCCAGCCGCCCGCGCAGCAGGGCGGGCTCCCTCCGCTGCCGCCTGCCTATCAGCCCGCCGCTCCGACCTCCGCGCCGCAGTGGCCCGCGCCCACGCCGACTCCCCCGCCCGCGCAGCCGGTGCAGCCCGAGCCCGTACAGGCGCAGGCCCCGGTGCCCGCACCCGCCCCGGCTCAGCCGCACCCCCAGCAGCAGCCTCCGGTCCAGGCCCAGCCGCCGGTCGCGCCGCAAGCACCCGTCGTACCGCAGGCACAGCCACCGGCACAGCCGCAGCCGCAGCCCCAGGCCCAGCCGCAGCACGGCAGTTACGGGTTCCCGCAGGCGGGTCCGCAGGGCACTCCCCCGGCCGGTTACGGCTTCCCGCAGCCCGGTCAGCCCGGGCAGCCCGGGCAGCCCGCTCCCGGTACTGGTTACGGGTTCCCGCAGCCGCCCGCGCCGCAGGAGCAGCAGCCGTTCCCCGCCCAACCGCAACCGCAACCGCAGGCCCAGCCCCAACCCCCCGTCCAGGCGCAGCCTCCGATGCAGCCGCAGGCTCCCCAGCCGCCGCAGCAACAGCAGCAGCAGGTCCCGGCCCCGCAGCCGGAGCAGCCCGGCCAGATGGCGGGGCACCCGGAGCAGCCCCCGATCGACCCCCGCACCGGCGCCGCCTGGCCGCAGGCCCTGCAGCACGACCAGCGCGAGCGCACCAATCCCGGTGCGCCGCTCGGGTACACCGCCGCCGTCGAGCTCTCCTCCGACCGGCTCCTCCGCAACAACAAGCCGAAGGCGAAGAGCAGCCGTCCCGTGGGCGGCGGTTCGCGGTTCAAGCTCGGCGGCAAGAAGGAAGAGGCCGAGCGGCAGCGGAAGCTGGAGCTGATCCGGACACCGGTCCTTTCCTGCTACCGCATCGCCGTCATCAGCCTCAAGGGCGGCGTCGGCAAGACGACCACCACCACGGCGCTCGGTTCGACGCTCGCCACCGAGCGGCAGGACAAGATCCTCGCGATCGACGCCAACCCCGACGCCGGTACGCTCGGGCGCCGCGTGCGCCGTGAGACCGGGGCCACCATCCGTGACCTCGTGCAGGCCATCCCGTACCTCAACTCGTACATGGACATCCGCCGCTTCACCTCGCAGGCGGCGTCCGGGCTCGAGATCATCGCCAACGACGTCGACCCGGCCGTCTCGACGACCTTCAACGACGAGGACTACCGGCGCGCGATCGACGTACTCGGCAAGCAGTACCCGATCATCCTCACCGACTCGGGTACGGGACTCCTGTACAGCGCCATGCGTGGGGTCCTCGACCTCGCCGACCAGCTCATCATCATCTCGACCCCGTCCGTGGACGGCGCGAGCAGCGCGTCGACGACGCTGGACTGGCTCTCCGCGCACGGGTACGCGGATCTGGTCTCGCGGTCCCTCACCGTCATCTCCGGTGTGCGCGAAACCGGCAAGATGATCAAGGTCGACGACATCGTGTCGCACTTCGAGACGCGGTGCCGCGGCGTCGTCGTCATCCCCTTCGACGAGCACCTCGCCGCCGGTGCCGAGGTCGACCTCGACATGATGCGGCCGAAGGTGCGGGAGGCGTACTTCAATCTCTCCGCGTTGGTGGCGGAGGACTTCGTGCGGGCTCAGCAGCAGCAGGGGCTGTGGACGTCGGACGGGAACCCGCCGCCGCACATGGCTCCGCCGATGCCGGGGCAGCAGCAGGCCCAGCCGTACGGGGGGCAGGCGCCTCAGCCCGGACAGGCGCCCTACCCGGGGCAGGGTCAGCCGTACGCTCAGCCGCAGGCGCCCTATCCGGGGCAGCCTGCGCAGCCCGGGCAGTACGGGTATCCGGGGCAGCCCGGTGGGGCTCAGGGGTGGCAGTCGACCGGGCCTTCGCAGGCACACTCCGCGCCGGGGGCGGTGCCGCCGCCTCAGCCGCAGCAGCACCAGCAGCCGCAGCCGCAGCACCAGCAGCCCGCGCAGCCTCAGCACCCCGGGCAGCCCCAAGCCGTCCAGCCCGGAGCTCCCTTCCAGCCCGGGGCACCTTTCCAGCCGGGTCAGCCCGCGGCGCCCGGCGAGCAGCAGCCGACGCCTCCGCCGCCTCCGCAGCAGTAATCCCCCTACGACTGCCTCCAGTGGGCCCGCACCGTTCTCGGTGCGGGCCCACCCGCGTTTCCCCCCTCGTCAAGCGCACTCCGGAACGCCTGCCCACAGCTGCTGCCACCCCCTCACCAGCCATGCGTCAAAGGTCTTGACCAATGCGGATGAAATCCCGGTCAACTCGTTATTTCCGCAGGCCACATGGGGTTCACCTGCCGTTGACGCGCGCAGACTGGCGCTGGTAGACACTCACATCAACCAGCTGACGTCCCTTGATCACACAACGTGCAACAAGCGTTCAACCAGCCATCCCTGCGCGAGCGATGACGCGAGGTCACCGAGCCATGGACACACAAGATCAGCACGGCAGAACAGCAGCACCGAAGACCACAGCACCCCGCCGACCCCGCGGCCGCCTGAGGATCGCACTCGCCGGTGGCGCCGCCGCGTTCACTCTGACGGCCGGTCTCGCCACGCCGCTCAATCCGGCCCCGCAACAGGCCGAGGCCAAGGCGGGTGACGGCAAGAAGGTGCTGACCGTCGCCGTCGCGCAGAGCGTCGACTCGCTCAGTCCCTTCCTCGCCCAGCGGCTGCTCAGCACCAGCATCCACCGGCTCACGTACGAGTACCTGACGAACTACGACGCCGAGAACAACAAGGCGATCCCCGGCTTCGCCACCTCGTGGAAGCCCTCGGCCGACAAGCTGACCTGGACGTACACCATCCGGGGGGACTCCAAGTGGTCTGACGGCAAGCAGGCGACCGCCGATGACGCGGCGTGGACGTTCAACAAGGTGATGTCCAAGGAGGGCACCGCCACCTCGAACTCCAACTTCGTCACCAACTTCAAGAAGGTGACCGCGCCCAGCCCCACCAAGCTGGTCATCGAGCTGAAGAAGCCGCAGGCGACCATGGCCGCCCTCGACGTGCCGATCGTCCCCAAGCACGTCTGGGAGAAGGTCGACGACATCTCGAAGTTCAACAACGACAAGATGCCCGTCGTCGGCAACGGACCGTTCGTCCTCACGGACTACAAGACGGACCAGTACGTGAAGCTCAAGGCCAACAAGGACTTCTGGCGCGGCACGCCCAAGTTCGACGAGCTGGTCTTCAAGACGTACAAGGACCAGGACGCCGCCGTGTCCGCCCTCAGGAAGGGCGAGGTGTCGTTCGTCGCCGGGCAGCCCGCGCTCACTCCCGCGCAGGCCGCCTCGCTCAAGAACGAGAAGAACATCAAGGTCAACGAGGGGCCCGGGCGACGCTTCTTCGCCCTCGCCACCAATCCGGGCGCCAGGACGCTGGACGGCAAGAAGTTCGGTGACGGCAACCCTGCCCTGCTCGACAAGAAGGTCCGCCAGGCGCTGTTCCTCTCGGTCGACCGCAAGGCCATCGTCGACAAGGTCTTCCAGGGGCATGCCGTGGAAGGCGCGGGCTACATCCCGCCGCGCTTCTCCGACTACGCCTGGAAGCCGTCCGCCGACCAGGAGCTGACGTACGACCCGAAGCGGGCCGCCAAGCTCCTCGACGAGGCGGGCTACAAGAAGAACGGTGACGGCAAGCGCGTCGGCAAGGACGGCAAGCCGCTGGACTTCCGCATCCTGTGTCACGCCACCGACCCCAACGACAAGGCGGTCGGCAAGTACCTGAAGGAGTGGTGGGGCGATCTGGGCATCGGGCTCAAGGTCGACTGCCTGGACGACGTGTCCGTGCCCTGGTACGCGGGCGAGTACGACCTCGCCTTCGACGGCTGGTCGGTCAACCCCGACCCGGACTTCGTGCTCGGCATCCACACCTGCGCCGCGCTGCCGAAGAAGGCCAAGGAGAGCGCCGCCACCGACAACTTCATCTGCGACAAGAAGTACGACGACCTCTACGCCAAGCAGCTCGCCGAGTACGACCCGGCCAAGCGCGCGGACATCGTCAAGCAGATGGAGTCGTGGCTCTACGACTCGGGATACATGAACGTCCTCGCGTATCCGAACGCCGTCGAGGCCTACCGCACCGACCAGATCAAGTCCATCACCACCATGCCGAAGGCCGCGGGCAACATCTACGGCCAGGACGGATATTGGAGCTGGTGGTCGGCCGTGCCCGCGGAGGGGAAGAGTTCCTCCAAGGACGGCAGCTCGACCGGTGTCATCATCGGTATCGCCGCTGCCGCGGTGGTGCTCGTGGGCGGCGGAGCCCTGTTCGCCCTGCGCCGCCGTTCGACCGCAGAGGACCGCGAGTAACGCATGACCGCTGACAGCAATCCCGCACTGCTCGACACCGAGGGCCCGCTGGGTCCCGGGGCCGACGGCGACCCGGCAGCCGCCGGGCTGCCGTCGGCCCGCGGGCCGCGCGCCCGCGACACCCGCGCCTATCTCCTCTATGTGGCGGGCAAGATCGGCGGCGCCGTCGTGTCGCTGTTCGCCGTGCTCGTCACCAGCTTCTTCCTGTTCCGGCTCATCCCCGGCGACCCGGTCAAGCAGATGACGGGCGGCAAGCGCGTCTCCGCCGAGCAACTGGCCGCGATGCGCAAGGAGTTCGGCCTCGACAAGTCCGTCATGGCCCAGTTCCTCGACTACACGGGCAACGTCCTGACCGGTGACTTCGGCACCTCTTACCAGTTCCACGCGCCGGTCATGGACAAGATCACGGAGGCGCTCCCCGCGACCCTCCTGCTCACCGGAACGGCGTACGTCCTCTACACGCTCATCGGCATCTGGCTGGGCACCCGCACGGCCTGGCGCAACGGCAAGCTCGGCGACCGCTTCAACACCGGGCTCGCGCTGACGCTGTACTCCGTGCCGTCGTTCTGGCTCGGACTGCTGCTGATCATCACGTTCGCGGTGGGCATCGGGCCGATTCCGGGGATGTTCCCGACCGGCGGCCTGGAATCGGGCGGCGAGACGGGCATCGCGTACGTCCTCGACGTCGCGCACCACATGGTGCTTCCCGTGATCACCCTGGTCGCCGTCGGCTACGCGCAGACGCTGCTCGTCATGCGCTCCTCGCTGCTCGACGAGATGGGCAGCGACTATCTGACCACCGCGCGCGCCAAGGGGCTGCGCGACGATCTCGTACGCCGTCGGCACGCCGTCCCGAACGCGCTGCTGCCGACCGTCACGCTGATGTTCGTCAACCTCGGCACGGTGGTGGCGGGCGCGATCCTCGTCGAGACCGTCTTCTCCTGGCCGGGGCTCGGCGGGCTCTTCTACTCGGCCCTCAGCGTGCCCGACCTGCCGCTGGTGCAGGGGCTCTTCTTCGTCTTCTCCACCGCGGTGATCCTGATGAACACCCTGGCCGACGTGATCTATCCGCTGCTCGATCCCCGGGTGGGCCGATGACGACCGAATCCGCACCGACCGCCCCGGCAACGGCTTCCAAGAGCGCGCGCTCGCTCGCCTGGACCCGGCGCAGGCACTCCGCCGCCCGGTTCTGGCGCGAGTACCGCACGCACAAGGCCGGGCTCTTCGGGCTCGCCGTGCTCGCCGTGATCGGGCTCGCCGCGATCTTCGCGCCGCTGCTCGTCGGCGCGGACGCGCAGAGCGTGACCGACGCGCCGGGCAAGCCGATGGAGTCGCCGAGCGGCGAGTTCCCGCTCGGCACCGACCAGTTCGGCCGCGATCTGCTGGGGCTCCTGGTGTGGGGCGCGCGCATCTCGCTCTCCGTGGGGCTGCTCGCGGCCGTCCTCTCGGTGGCCATCGGCACCCTGGTGGGGATCACGGCGGGACACTTCAAGGGCTGGTACGCGACGGTCATCATGCGCGTCACCGACTGGTTCCTCGTGATGCCGACCCTGGTGCTCGCCATCGCCCTCGCGTCCGTCATGTCCCGGTCGATCTGGACGATCATCCTGGCGATCGGCGTGACGACCTGGCCGACGACGGCGCGCCTGGTCCGCGCGCAGACGCTCGCCGTGGAGTCGCGCCCCTACATCGAGCGGGCCCAGGCGCTCGGCGGCGGCCACGGCCACATCATGACCCGGCACGTGCTGCCCAACGTCATGCCGCTCGTCCTCGCGCAGACCACCCTCGTCATCTCCGGCGCCATCCTCACCGAGGCGACGCTCGCCTTCCTCGGCCTCGGCGACCCGACGAACGTCTCGTGGGGCGGACTGCTCCAGGACGCGCGCGAGGCGGGCGCGGTCAGCGCCGGCCACTGGTGGTACCTCGCCCCGCCCGGCCTCGCCATCGCGATCGTCGCGCTGGCGTTCACGCTGTGCGGCCGCGCCGTGGAATCCGTGCTCAACCCCAGGCTGGGGGCCTCCCGTTGAACCATGTGAGCAACGACGACGTAGCAGCAGGCGGTGCGCGCCCGGCCGAGCAGCGCCTCCTGGACGTCAAGAACCTCGAAGTGACGTACGCGAACGGCGCCGCCGCCGTCCGCGGCGTGCACCTCTCCGTCGACGCGGGCCAGAAGCTCGGCGTCGCGGGCGAGTCCGGCTGCGGCAAGTCGACGCTCGCGCTCGCCCTGCTCCGCCTCCTTCCCGCGGGCACCAAGGTGTCCGGCGAGATCCTGCTCGACGGCGAGGACGTCCTCACCATGAAGTGGGGGCGGGTCCGCGCGGTGCGCTGGGCGGGCGCGTCCATCGTCTTCCAGGGCGCCATGCACTCGCTGAACGCGGTGCACCGCATCGGCGACCAGATCGCCGAGCCGATCCTGCTGCACAAGAAGGCCACGCAGACCGGCGCGAAGAAGAAGGTCGGCGAACTCCTCGAACACGTGGGACTGCCCGCCGCCCGCGCCGACGCCTATCCGCACGAGCTGTCCGGCGGCCAGCGCCAGCGCGTGATGATCGCGATGGCGCTCGCCTGCGACCCGCGCCTGATCATCGCCGACGAGCCGACCACCGCGCTCGACGTGATGATCCAGGCCCAGATCCTGCGCCTGATCGAGCAGTTGGTGGCCGAGCAGGACCTCGGCCTGATGATGATCAGCCATGACCTCGCGGTGCTCTCCGACACCTGCGACCGGCTCGCGGTGATGTACGCGGGCCGCGTCGTCGAGGAGGGCCCCGCGTCCGAGGTCTACGAGAACGCCCGGCATCCGTACGGCAAGGCCCTGTCCGCCGCCTTCCCGCGGATCGGCGACGCGGCGTCGCGGTTCGCCCCGCGCGGCCTGCCGGGCGATCCGCCCGACCCGTCCGCGCTCCCCTCCGGCTGTACGTTCCATCCGCGCTGCCCGGTCGCCCTCGACTCCTGCGCCACCGACGACCAGGCCCTGCGGGACGCGGGCCCGCACCACCGGTCGGCCTGTGTCCACGCGGGCTCCCAGCTCCCCGCGCAGCCCACATCCGCATCGGCCGCGGAGCGCACATCGTGAACCAGAGCACGCCGACGAACCACGAGGAGCCGCGCATGACCACCGAGGCCCCGGGCGGTCCGCTCCTGTCGGCCGCCGACCTGCACATCGCCTTCCCCGGCCGACGGGGCGCGCCGACCGCACGCGCCGTGGACGGCGTCGACCTCGACATCAAGGCCGGTGAGATCGTCGCCCTGGTCGGCGAGTCGGGCTGCGGCAAGACGACGCTCGCCCGCTCCCTGCTGGGCCTGGTGCCGCCGACCACCGGCAAGGTGACGTTCGCGGGGAAGCCCCTCGACTACTCCGGCCGCGCCCTCAAGGCGTACCGCAAGCGGGTCCAGCTGGTCCTCCAGGATCCCAGCGGCTCGCTCAACCCCCGGCACACCGTGTACGACGCGGTGGCCGAGGGGCTGCGCATCCACGGCTACGCGGGCGACGAGCGGGCCGCGGTCGCCGACGCCCTCTCCCGGGCGGGCCTGCGCCCGCCGGAGCGGTTCTTCCTGCGCTACCCGCACGAGCTGTCGGGCGGCCAGCGCCAGCGCGTGGTCATCGCGGGCGCGCTCGTCCTGGAACCGGAACTCATCGTCGCCGACGAGCCGGTGGCCTCCCTCGACGCGTCCGTGCGCGGCGAGATCCTCGCGCTGCTGCTCCGGCTGCGCGACGAACTCGGCCTGTCCGCGTTGGTGGTGACGCACGATCTGGGGCTCGCCTGGAACATCGCGGACCGCGTGGCGGTGATGTATCTGGGCCGGATCGTGGAGACGGGGACGGTGGAGGAGGTGCTGACGTCTCCTCAACACCCTTATACGCAGGCGCTGTTGTCGGTGCTGCCCGAGGCGCCGGGTGACCCCGTGGTCCTCACGGGTGAGCCGCCGGATCCGTCGCGCATTCCCGGCGGGTGCCGGTTCCATGCTCGGTGCCAGGTGCTTTTCTCTGGCGAGGCGGAGCGGGTGGGGGTTGCGGATCGGTGCCGGGGGGAGGATCTGCCGGTTCTTTCCGGTGCGGGGGAGACGCAGGTTGCCTGTCACTGGGCGGTGGCGCGGTAGTCCCTGCCGGGGTCTGTTGTCACGCGACCGCGGGCCGGTGGGGGCTTGTCGCGCAGTTCCCCGCGCCCCTGCCCGAACCGCCCCTGCCCGTGCCGGGCCCCGTAAGGGGCGCGGGGAACTGCGCGAGCAACCACGACGCACCCGCGGCCGAAGGGCTACGCCTCCGCCGCCTCAACCAGCTCGCGGGACCGCTTGACGTCATCCGCCATCGCGACCAGCAACGTCTCGATCGAGTCGAACTTCGCCATCCCCCGCACGAACGCGAGGAACTCCACGGCGACGTGCAACCCGTACAGATCGAGCCCGACGCGGTCGATCGCGTACGCCTCGACCGTCCGCTCGGTCCCGTCGAACGTCGGATTCGTGCCGACCGAGATCGCCGCGGGCATCGCCTCGCCCTCGACGTGCAGCCACCCGGCGTACACGCCGTCCGCGGGGACCGCCGTGTGCGGCAGGGTCTCCACGTTGGCCGTGGGGAAGCCGAGCTCGCGCCCGCGCTGGGCGCCGCGCACGACGATGCCCTCGACGCGGTGCGGGCGGCCGAGGATCTCCGCGGCGCCCGTCACGTCGCCCTCGGCGACCAGGCGGCGCGTCAGCGTGGAGGAGAACGGCTCGCCGCCGCCCGCCGCGCCGCTGACGTACAGGTCGACGACGTCGACCTCGTAGTCGTACGTCTTGCCGAGCTCGGTCAGGAAGTCGACGTTGCCCGCGGCCTTGTGGCCGAAGCGGAAGTTGGGGCCCTCGACGACCACGCGCGCGTGCAGCTTGTCGACCAGGACCTTCACGACGAAGTCGGCGGGCGACAGCTTCGAGAACTCGGTGGTGAAGGGGAGGATGAGCAGCGCGTCCACGCCGAGGTCGGCCATCAGCTCGGCGCGCCGGTGGTGCGGGGCGAGCAGCGGCGGGTGACTGCCGGGGCGCACGACCTCGCTGGGGTGCGGGTCGAAGGTGACGACCACGGCGGGCACGCCGAGCTCACGGGCGCGCTCCACGGCGCGGCCGATGATCAACTGGTGCCCGCGGTGCACGCCGTCGTAGGAACCGATGGTGACGACGCTGCGCCCCCAGTCCTGGGGGATGTCCTCCAAGCCACGCCAGCGCTGCACTTCTTTGCTCCTCGCCGAACCCGTGTTTGTCACGTACTTCTGTACGTTCCCGATGCCGATTGCGCAGGTCTAAGACTGCCATGCCGACCGGTTCCCGCTCGCATCGGTGTCTCATCGGAGGGGGTGGCGGGGGTCACTGCGGTCCGGGCGGGGACCCGGCCCCCGTCCGCGATGCCGCCCAGCGTGCGGCGCGCGCTCGGGCCGACCAGCGCCGCCCACTCGTGCGGCGCCGCGCCGATCCAGCGGGTGACGAGCGCGGCGAAGCCCGGTTCGGAGCGGGCCAGTTCCACCAGGCGCCGGTCGAAGCAGACCGCGCCCTCGGGAGTGGGCACCAGGAGCAGCGCGGTGCGGTGGACCCGCTCGCGCGTACGGGCCTCGCCGCACTCGGGAAGAGCACGGACCACCGAGCACAGGACGCTCTCCAGGACGGCACGGTCCCGCTCCTGGCTCAGCAGTACGTCGAGCAGCTCGCCCCGCAGCTCCCGCGACGCGGCGGTGCCCGGCGCGGCGAGGACCGGCGCGAGGGCGGCACGCACCTGGGCGGGGCGGCTGTGCAGCAGGCCCGCGACCAGGGGAAAGAGCACGGCGCGTACGCCAGGACCCTGTTCGAGCCGCCGGTCGATGTACGCGGCGGCGGGTCCTGCCGCCTCGGGGCGGGCCTCCAGGAGGTCGTGCACGAGGGTGGCCACGCGGCGCGCCAGGGTGGGCGTCGTGACGTCGGCGAGGCTGCACAGGACGTCGTCGGCGGGCCGTCCGGGCGCGTGCAGGCGGGCCCGGAAGGCGGCGAGCACCGGATCGGGGTGGGTGGCGGCGGCCTCGGCGAGGGCGCTCGCGGGCAGCTGGGGGTCGCCGTCCGCGAAGTGCCGCAGGGCCCGGGCCAGGTGCCGTGACCGGGTGTGCGGATCGCGGACGAGGAGGGCGAGGGCGGCGCCGTGCAGGGTGTCGTCGGCCGGGCGGGCGAGCAGCGCGAAGGCGGCGTACCTGAGCAGCTCCCTGTCGGCCTCGGTGACGGTGTGCGGGGCGGCACGCAGGCCGTAGGCGACGGCGGCCACCCGGCGCGCGGGCCGCTCGTCGTGGGCCCAGCGGTCCACCGCGCGGCAGACCGCGGACGGCTCCTCCTCGGCGAGGGCGGCGAGCAGCTCGTCGGCGCGGGCGTTGGCGCACGCGACCAGGGCCTCGATCAGGTCGTCGATGGCGCGGTGCCGGTGGGTGTGGAGGAGCGCCTGCGCAGCGGAGGCGACGGTGGCGTCGGGCGCGGCGTCCAGCGGCCGCTCGTCGGCGAACCACCGGGCGAGGTGCGGCTGGACGCCCGCGGGATCCTCGGCGAGCAGCTCGGCGACGGCGTCCAGACAGCGGTCGGGGGTGCCCGGTGGCCCGTCCCGCACCACGCGCCGCCGCAACAGGTCGAACCGCGCGTCCTCCCCCAGCGGCAGCCCGAGCCAGAACCCGGTCCCGAACTCCCCCCGCTCGGCAAGGACCCCGAGCACCCCGAGGTACGGCGTGGCGTCCCCCACCCGCGACAGCACCTCCGACAGGAGCCTCCCGGCCCACCACCTCCCGTCCCTGGCCTCATTCCCCTCGGCCCCCTTGCTGCCGACGGCGCCGAGCTCCCCCAGCGCGTCCACCAACTCCCCCAGCCGCGAGGCCAGCTCGGCCGCCCCCCGCTGCCTTCCCAGGGAGAGCAGCGCCTGGATCACGGGGCCCACCCGGTGGCGCGGGACCGGCAGCGGGCGGGGGCCCCGCGGAAGCGGGCCCGGGGAGCGGTGGCGGTGGACCAGGGAGGACAGGGCGCCGTCCACGTCGAGGTGGAGGCCCTGGATCCAGTCGGCGAGTTCCTCGTGCGCGAAGCGGTAGCCCGACCCGGCGGGCACGAGCAGGCCCTCCGTGAGGACCGCTGAGGCCCACCCCGTGCAGGTGTCGAACCCCTTGCCCGGCAGCGCGCCCCACGGGAACACCTCCTCGAAAGCGGCCCGGTCGAGCTCGCCCTGACCGGGGCCGAGACAGCGCCGCGCCGCCTCGTGGAGCTGCCCCGACACCTGCGCCGCCAGGCGCCGCACGGCGGTCCCCCGCACTCCGTTCGCCGCCGCGAGCCGCACCGCGACCCGCAGGCACTGCAGGTCCAGGTGGGCCGCGAAGACCTCCGCGCGGTCCGGCCTGCCCGGCGGCGGCGCGTCCGGCAGCGCGGCCCGCACTTCCCTGAGCAGCCGCAGCGCCAGCGGATGCCGCGCGTCGGCGGTGGCGAGGGCGCCCTCCGGGATGCCGTACCGCGCACGGGCCCGCGCGGCCTGCGGCCCCGGCAGGTCACCGAGCCGTACGCAGCCGGGCAGACCGTCACCGGGGACCGAACCGTGCAGCGACGCCGCGTCGAAGTACGCCCCCGCCTGCTCCCAGTACTCCGCGCGGCAGGCGACGACGAGGCGCGCCCCGACCTCCCGCAGCCACGCGGCCGTGCCGTCGCTCCACCCGGCCAGCCGGTGCGCGAGCACGGGCGGCATCTCCTCCGGCCCGTCCAGGAGCAGCAGGAGCGGCCGTCCCGCGTCCCGCGCCACCCGGGCGACCCGCGCCGCCGAGACGTCCCCCAGCCCGTCGTCGGCCGGTGTCCCGTCGGACGCGGCGAGGATCCGGCCCGCGCGCTCCAGGGCGCGCGCCACCGCGTCGGCCACGGACGCGTCGTCGGCCCGCAGGTCGGCGCCGCGCAGCCAGAGCGTGGGGGCGGGCTCGGCACCCCTGGCCCGCCGGGCGGCGAGGGCGGCGAGCTCGGTCGTACGGCCGCTGCCGGGGTCGCCGACGAGTCCGAGCACGCACGCGTGCCCGTCGGCCGCCGTGAAGGCGTCGAACTCCCTTGTCGTGTCGGGCCGTTCGACGGGTTCGAGCTCGGCGGCGCGCGGCCCGTCGGAGCCCAGCGAGGTGGCGGTCAGATGCAGCGCCCCCGCCGTGTTGAGGTCGTCGCCGTACGCCGGGACGGTCGCCTCGTTGCGCGCGAGGAGCTCGGCGAGCGGCCCGCCGGGGTCGGCGGCCGCGGCCTCCCGCAACGGCACGGCGAAGCCCGCGGCACGGTGGGCGAAGGGCGCTTCCCCGGCCGGGGCGCGCTCGGACGCCTGCGGCAGCAGCGCGGTTCCGATGACGGCGAGCACCGCGCCGGACGCGGCGTCGACGACCGGTCCCCCGGCCGCGCCGCCGCCAAGACGCAGCGCGTCCGCGCCCTGTGTGCCGATCGCCAACTCCAGGGCGGCGCCCACCAGATGGAAGCGGTCGGTCGCCGTGTACGTCACCGGGGACGTGCCGAGGACCCGTGCCTCGCGCCACCCGCAGGCGGCGATCCGCACATAGGCGCCGGTCGTCACGGAGTCCCGCACGGTGACGGGCAGGGGCCGCAGATCGAGCCCTTCGGTGCGGACCAGAGCGAGATCGGTGCCGGGCAGCGCCACCACGGCGTCGGCCGGTACGACGCAGGTGCGCTCGCCGGGGCCGTGCAGGACGACCCTGGCGAGGCCGTCGACCGCTTCGTGGCTGGTGATGACCGTGCCGTGCTCGTCGGCGGCGAAGCCCGTACCGCGCGGGCGGCCCGCGAGGTCGCACATCCGCACCAGGGACCGGTCGAGCAGCCGGGTGTCACGCGCTCCGCCGGTGTCCCCCGCACCGCCGGTGTCCCCCGCGCCCTTGGCCCGCGGGCCCCTTCCCCCCATGCCCGAACCTCCCCGCCGCGCCCCGTCCTTCCGACCGTAGGTCGGCGGTGATCAGCGGGACAGAACGCGGCGCGAACGCGCCCCCTTCCGCTCCCCTGGTTCACTCCGAGCGCCTGCCCGAAGGGGTGAATCGGCGCGGGCCGATGGAAACACCTTGGGTGGGGGGTGGGGGGACCGTGGAGCGGCGCGCTGAAAAGCCCGCCGCTCCACGACGGAGAACACGCCGACGAACGCGCCGACGAACGCGGCGCGGAATACGGCTCGGAAGAGGCCCCGCCTCAGGCGAAGACGGCCAGGCTCTTGGCCTTGCCCCGCGACTCCTCCGCGAGGACCAGGAAGCGGCCCTCGGGGTCGAACGCGGCGACGGCGCCCTGGCCCGCGTACTCCTCGGGCATGTCGATCCGCACCCCGTTGAGCAGCAGCCGACCGCGCTTGTCGTCCACGTCCCAGCGCGGGAAGGCGCGGCTCGCGGCCTCGGCCACCGGCATCACCGTCAGCTCCTCCTGGAGCTGGTCGAGCGTCTTGGCGGCGTCCAGCTTGTACGGGCCGACGCGGGTGCGGCGCAGCGCGGTCAGGTGCCCGCCGACGCCGAGGTCCGCGCCGAGGTCGCGGGCGAGCGCCCTGATGTACGTCCCCGACGAGCAGACGACCGAGACGACCAGATCGAGGACGGGGGTGCCGTCATCGGCGACGGCCTCGCGCACGTCGTACACCGTGAAGCCGGAGACCGTCACGGGCCTGGCCGGGATCTCGAAGTCCTCGCCCTTGCGGGCCCGCGCGTACGACCGCTTGCCGTCGATCTTGATGGCGCTGACCTTGGAGGGCACCTGCATGATGTCGCCGGACAGCTTGGCGATGCCCGCGTCGATCGCCTCGCGGGTGACCCCGGAGGCGTCGGCGGACGAGGTGAGCTCGCCCTCGGCGTCGTCCGTGATCGTGTTCTGGCCCAGGCGGATGGTGCCCAGGTACTCCTTCTCGGTCAGCGCCAGATGACCGAGGAGCTTGGTGGCGCGCTCCACGCCGAGCACGAGGACGCCCGTCGCCATGGGGTCGAGGGTGCCCGCGTGTCCGACGCGGCGGGTCTTGGCGATCCCGCGCATCTTGGCCACCACGTCGTGCGAAGTGAAGCCGGACGGCTTGTCGACGATGACAAGTCCGTCCGGCGTGGTGCTGCTGTTGCTCATGCGGGGGCGTCGCCGTCCTCGTCATCCTCGGGCTTCTTGTACGGGTCGGCCCCACCGGCGAACTCGGCGCCCGCGGAGACCTCACGCACCTTGGCGTCGGACATCCGCGCCTTGTCGAGGAGGTCCTCGATGGCCCGCGCGTTGTCCGGCAGGGCGTCCGCGACGAAGGCCAGGGACGGCGTGAACTTCACGCCCGCGGCCTGGCCGACCGCCGACCGGAGCACGCCCTTGGCGCTCTCCAGGCCCGCGGCCGCCGCCGCGCGGTCCTCGTCGTCGCCGTAGACCGTGTAGAAGATGGTCGCCTCTCGCAGGTCACCCGTGACCCGGGTGTCCGTGATGGTCACATGCGTACCGAGCCGCGGGTCCTTGATCCCGCGCTGCAGCTTCTGGGCAACCACCTCTCGGATGAGGTCCGCCAGCCTTTTCGCCCGCGCGTTGTCGGCCACTGCTCCGTCTCCCTTTTTGCCACGTTCCCGGGGATCGGACCCCGGGCCGGTCTTGCTTCATTCAATCGTCGTCGCCGTGCAGCCGCCGCCTGACGGACAGCAGCTCCACTTCGGGCCGGCCCGCGACGAGGCGCTCGCACCGATCCAGTACGTCCGTCAGATGGCCCGTGTCACCGGACACCGCGGCGAGGCCGATCTCGGCCCTGCGGTGCAGGTTCTGACCGCCCACTTCCGCCGCGCTCACCGCGTACTTGCGCTGGAGTTCGGCGACGATCGGGCGGACGACGGAGCGTTTCTCCTTCAGCGAATGTACGTCGCCGAGGAGCAGATCGAAGGACAGAGTCCCCACATACATGTGTATCCGGATGTCCCGCCGGTACGGGGTAGAGGCCCCGCCAACCGCTTGGCAGGGACATCAGAACCGTACACGGAACGGCCGGGGCCGATCGACGGGATTTCTCCCGCCGACCGGCCCCGACACTGACCGCGCAGATCAGCTGGCTGATCAGCCGCGCGGCTTCTCGCGCATCTCGTACGTCGCGATGACGTCGTCGATCTTGATGTCGTTGAAGTTGCCGAGGTTGATACCGCCCTCGAACCCTTCGCGGATCTCGGTGACGTCGTCCTTGAAGCGGCGCAGGCCCACGATGTTGAGGCTCTCCGCGATGACCTTGCCATCGCGCAGCAGACGGGCCTTGGTGTTGCGCTTGACCTCGCCGGAACGGATGAGGACACCCGCGATGTTGCCGAGCTTGGACGAGCGGAAGACCTCGCGGATCTCCGCGGTGCCGAGCTCGACCTCCTCGTACTCCGGCTTGAGCATGCCCTTGAGGGCCGCCTCGATCTCCTCGATGGCCTGGTAGATCACCGAGTAGTAGCGGACGTCGACGCCCTCGCGCTCCGCCATCTGCGCGGCGCGACCGGCCGCACGGACGTTGAAGCCGATGACGATGGCGTCGGAGCCCATCGCCAGGTCGATGTCGGACTCGGTGACCGCACCCACACCGCGGTGCAGGACGCGGATGTCGACCTCTTCGCCCACGTCGAGCTGGAGCAGCGAGCTCTCCAGGGCCTCGACGGAACCGGACGCGTCACCCTTGATGATGATGTTGAGGTCCTGGACCAGACCGGCCTTGAGCACCTGGTCGAGGTCCTCGAGGGACACCCGGCGGGTGCGCTTGGCGAACGCGGCGTTGCGCTCGCGGGCGGCACGCTTCTCGGCGATCTGACGGGCCGTACGGTCCTCGTCGACGACCAGGAAGTTGTCGCCGGCGCCCGGGACGTTGGTGAGACCGAGCACGAGGACCGGAGTCGACGGGGTCGCCTCCTCCACGTTCTCGCCCTTGTCGTCGAGCATCGCGCGGACGCGGCCGTAGGCGTCACCGGCGACCATCGTGTCGCCGACGCGGAGGGTACCGCGCTGGACGAGGACGGTCGCGACGGCGCCGCGGCCCTTGTCGAGGTGGGCCTCGATCGCGATGCCCTGCGCGTCCTGCTCCGGGTTGGCCCGCAGGTCGAGCGAGGCGTCCGCGGTCAGGACCACGGCCTCGAGCAGCTGCTCGATGTTCTCGCCCTTGCGCGCGGAGATGTCGACGAACATCGTGTCGCCGCCGTACTCCTCCGCCACCAGACCGAACTCGGTGAGCTGACCGCGCACCTTGGCCGGGTCGGCACCCTCGACGTCGATCTTGTTGACCGCGACCACGATCGGCACGTCGGCCGCCTTGGCGTGGTTCAGCGCCTCGATCGTCTGCGGCATCACACCGTCGTTGGCCGCGACCACGAGGATCGCGATGTCGGTGGACTTCGCACCACGGGCACGCATGGCGGTGAACGCCTCGTGACCGGGGGTGTCGATGAAGGTGATGGCGCGCTCTTCGCCGTTGACCTCGGTGGCGACCTGGTAGGCACCGATGTGCTGGGTGATGCCACCGGCCTCGCCCGCGACGACGTTCGTCTTGCGAATGGCGTCGAGGAGTCGGGTCTTACCGTGGTCGACGTGACCCATGACGGTCACGACCGGCGGACGGGAGACGAGCATCTCCTCGCCGCCCTCGTCCTCGCCGAACTCGATGGAGAACGACTCGAGGAGCTCGCGGTCCTCCTCCTCCGGGCTGACGATCTCGAGGACGAAGTTCATCTCGTCCGCGAGGAGCTTCAGCGTCTCGTCGGAGACGGACTGCGTGGCGGTGACCATCTCGCCGAGGTTCATCATCACGCCGACCAGCGAGGCCGGGTTCGCGTTGATCTTCTCGGCGAAGTCGGTCAGCGAGGCACCGCGCGACAGGCGGACGGTCTGTCCGTTGCCGCGAGGCAGCATGACGCCGCCCACCGACGGGGCCTGCATGGCCTCGTACTCCTGGCGCCTCTGCCGCTTCGACTTGCGACCACGACGGGCGGGCCCACCGGGACGGCCGAAGGCACCCTGCGTGCCACCACGGGCACCGGGACCGCCGGGACGGCCACCGAAGCCGGGACGACCGCCGAAGCCGCCGCCACCACCGGGACGACCGGCACCGCCGCCGCCACCGGGACCACCGGGACGACCGGCGAAACCGCCGCCACCGCCACCGGGACGACCGGCGAAGCCGCCGCCGCCACCGGGACGACCGCCGCCGCCACCGCCGGGACGACCGCCACCACCGGGACCGCGGCCACCGCCGGGGCCACCGCCGGGACGCGGGCCCGCGGCGGGACGCTGCGGCATCATGCCCGGGTTCGGACGGTTACCGGCGGGACCGCCGCCGGGACGCGGAGCGCCGCCCTGCGGGCGAGGCATGCCGCCCGGGGTCGGACGGGCGCCGCCCTGACCCTGCGGACGGGGAGCACCCTGGCCGCCCTGGCCCTGCGGGCGCGGGGCGCCACCGGGACCACCGGGGCCGCCGCCGGGACGCGGAGCGCCACCCGGACGGGGCGCCTGCGGGCGCGCCATGCCGGTGGAACCACCGGAGGTGAAGGGGTTGTTGCCCGGACGCGGACCCGCGGGACGGGCGCCGCCGGGACGCGGGGCGCCACCCTGGCCGCCGGGGCGCGGGGCGCGCTCCTGACGGTCGCCACGACCGCCCTGAGCCTGGCCGCCCTGGCCCTGGCCCTGACCACCCTGACCGGGGGCCGGACGGCCACCGGGCTTCGGGGCGCCGGGACGGGTGCCGGGGCGCGGAGCCTGCGACTGCGGAGCCGCGGGGGCCGCGGGAGCGGCCGGCGGAGCGGTGAACTCCGGGGCGGAGGGCGCCGGGGAGGCCGGGGCCGGCTTGGGGGCCGGGGGCTTCGGACCGGGCGTCGGGCGCGGGCCCGGGGTCGCCGGAGCGGCGGCCGCGGGCTTCTCGGCCGCGGCGGGCTTGGGCGCCGGCGGCTTGGGCGCGGCCGGACCCGGACGGGCGGCCTGCGCGGGAGAGGGGGCAGCCGGACCCGAGGGGGCCGGCGGCTTGGGGGCGGCCGCCTTGCGGGGCGCCCCGGGCTTGGCGGCGGACTTGCCGTTGCCGCCCTGCTGCAATGCGTCAGTCAGTTTGCGTACTACCGGCGCCTCGATCGTCGAGGACGCCGAACGTACGAATTCACCGAGTTCTTGGAGCTTGGCCATGACGACCTTGCTCTCTACGCCGAACTCCTTGGCGAGCTCGTATACCCGGACCTTAGCCACTTCGCTCCTTTTAGGTCCGGGTTACGCCGGACCGTCGCTACTTCATGGGCGTACTCATCGCGTGCTCATCGAGTGCTCATCGCAATCTCGACCTACTTCCAACTCGCGGAATACCAGGCCACACGGGGTTCCGTGCGGCCACGTCTTACGGTGTCGCCTGCTGGGCAACTGTCTCGACGGCTCGGCGCAACGCCTCCGTGTCGAGCGGCCCCTGGGCGCGGAAGGCCCGAGGGAACGCCCGGCGGCGGACCGCCAGGTCCAGACAGACCAGGGCGGGGTGTACATACGCACCCCGGCCGGGCAGCGTACCGCTTGGATCGGGGGCGCAGGCGCCCTCTTTCCTCACGATGCGCAGCAGATCGCTCTTGGCCGCTCGCTCCCGGCACCCCACACAGGTGCGCTCAGGGCATGCGCGGGCATGCGTCCGGCCAGACACTCTTAAGTCTACCTCCCCGCACCGACCTCACCCCTTTGGGGCAACAATCGAACGGCTACTCGCCACATACTGTCGTGATCTCAGCGGTGATCGCCGGGAATTTATTCCCGGCGATCTTGCCGAAGGCCGTGCGCCGCGAACGGCTACTGGTCGGCGGGCTGCTCCGTGTCGGGCCTGATGTCGATGCGCCAGCCGGTGAGCCGCGCGGCGAGACGGGCGTTCTGCCCCTCCTTGCCGATCGCGAGCGACAGCTGGTAGTCGGGCACCGTGACCCGGGCCGAGCGGGCACCGAGGTCGACGATCTCGACCTTGCTGACGCGGGCCGGGGAGAGCGCGTGGGCGACCATCTCGGCCGGGTCGTCGGACCAGTCGACGATGTCGATCTTCTCGCCGTTCAGCTCGCCCATGACGTTGCGCACGCGGCTGCCCATCGGGCCGATGCAGGCGCCCTTGGCGTTGAGCCCCGACCGGGTCGAGCGGACCGCGATCTTGGTGCGGTGACCGGCCTCGCGGGCGATGGCCGAGATCTCGACGGAACCGTCGGCGATCTCGGGGACCTCGAGCGCGAAGAGCTTCTTCACCAGGTTCGGGTGCGTGCGCGACAGCGTCACCGAGGGGCCGCGGACGCCCTTCGCCACGCGTACGACGTACGAACGCAGGCGCATGCCGTGCGGGTACTCCTCGCCGGGGACCTGCTCCTGCACCGGCAGGATGGCCTCCAGCTTGCCGATGTCGACGAGCACGTTCTTCGGGTCGCGGCCCTGCTGGACCACGCCGGTGACGATGTCGCCCTCGCGGCCCGCGTACTCGCCGAGCGTCGCGTCGTCCTGGGCGTCGCGCAGGCGCTGCAGGATGACCTGCTTCGCCGTGGTCGCGGCGATGCGGCCGAAGTCGGACGGGGTGTCGTCGAACTCCTTGGGCTCCTGGCCCTCTTCGAGGTCCGCCGGGTCCTCCGTCGCCCACACCGTCACGTGGCCGCTCTCGCGGTCCAGCTTCACGCGCGCACGGCGGAAGCTGCCGTCCGTGCGGTGGTAGGCGATGAGGAGGGCCGACTCGATCGCCTCGACGAGGAGGTCGAAGGAGATCTCCTTCTCCCGGACCAGACCCCGCAGGGCACTCATGTCGATGTCCACGGCTACGCCTCCTCTTCCTTCTTGTCCTTGCGGTTGAACTCGACCTGCACGCGCGCCTTGTCGATCTCGGCGAAGGCGAGGCGGCGCGACGTGGCCTTGCGGCCCTTCACGCCCGGCACCTCGAGGTCGAGACCCTCGTCGTCCACGGTGAGGATGCGGGCGACGAGCTCGCCGCCCTCCGTCAGCTGGAACTTCACCAGGCGGTCCACGGCGCGCACGTAGTGGCGGTGCTCGGTCAGGGCGCGCTCGGCGCCGGGGGACCCGACCTCCAGGTCGTACTCCCCCTCGCCCATGGCGTCGCTCTCGTCGAGCTTCGCGGAGAGCAGGCGGCTCACTTCCGCGATCGTGTCGAGGTCCACGCCGTCCTCGGAGTCGATGACGACTCTCAGCACTCGCTTGCGTCCGACCGGGGTCACTTCGATCTCTTCGAGATCGAGGTCCTGGGAGCTGACGAGCGGTTCCAGTAGTTGCCGCAGCCTCTCGCTCTGGGTGGTGCTCATCCGGGTGACTCCTCGGCCGCGTGTGCTGTTGTGGGATCGTCGCGTGTCAGGTCAAAGGGTATCCGGTCCGGAGGGGTGTTGCCGCCCACGGGCGGGGCGGCGCACCGCTTCGCACCGAGCCGCTCGCGGGTACGGGAGGGGCCCGCGGGTACGGTGATCACGGACCCGTGCCACCCCTTCCTCCGCATCCCGCCAGGTTTCCCCTCGCCCCGCCTGCCCGCCTCCTGCCCGCCTCCTGTCCGCTTCCCGCTCGCTTCCCGCTCACTCACGCCTTTTGGCCCGCCTTCCGAGGACGTCTGCCGTGCCGTCGTATCTCACCGCCCCACGGTCCCCTTCGGGACCGCGCCGAAGGAGTCTGCTCACCGGGGTCGCCGGTGTCGCAGGAGCCGCCGGAGCCGCGCTGCTCACGGGCTGCTCGGACTCCGCGGACACCGACGAGCGCCCGTCCGCCGCCCGGCGGCTGCGCGCGCACGCGGCCGCGGACAGCAGGGAACTCCTCCGTCGCTACGACGCCGTCCTCGCGGCGCACCCCTCGCTCGCCGAGCGGCTGCGGCCGCTGCGGGCCGAGGTGCGGCGCCACGCGGAGGCGTTCGCGGACGACCGTGCTCCGGCTTCCGCCTCACCCGCGGGCTCCCCGGGCCCCGGGGGCTCCCCCGCCGCGTCACCCGCGCCGTCCGTCCCCGCGTCCCCCAAGGACGCCGTGCGCGAACTCGCCAAGGCCGAGAGGACGTTGGCGGACCGGCGGGCCCAGGCCCTGCTCGACGCCCCGGCGGAACAGGCCAGGCTGCTCGCCTCGGTGTCCGCCGCGGGGGCGGCACACGCGTATCTGCTGACGGAGGGCGACAAGTGAGCGGTTCGAAGGACGAGGAGCTGAAGGCCGTGCAGGCCGCGCTGGCCGCCGAGCACGCGGCGGTGTACGGCTACGGCGTGGTCGGCGGACGCGTCGGCGAGAAGCGCAGGGACGACGCGCGCACCGGGTACGACGCCCACCGCGCCCGGCGCGACGAGTTGCAGCGCGCGGTGCGCGACCTGGGCGGCGAGCCGCAGCCCGCGGACCCGGCGTACGCGCTGCCGTTCCCGGTGCCGGACTCCGCCTCCGCCGTGCGGCTCGCCGCGGAGCTGGAGGACCGGGTCGCCGGGGTCTACGCCGATCTCGTACGGGCCTCGACGGGCACCCGGCGCGGCAACGCGGCCCTCGCGCTGCGCGAGGCGGCGGTCCGTGCGGCACGGTGGCGCGGCGGGAGCGTAGCCTTCCCTGGGCTCGCCGAGCGGTCAGCCGCCGCCCCCTCGGCACCGGCGACGCCCCAGGCGTAACCCGTACAGGAAGTTCAGAAGGGAACGACTCGCGCATGGCTTTCGAACCGCCCCAGCGCCTCGTCACCGCGCTCGGCGAGACGGCGCGGGACGGCGACGACTGGCTGGACAAGCTGCCGATGGCGGCCGAACAGGCCGCCGGTCTACGCGAGTTGACCGTCGAGCGCGTGCACGTGCCCGGCGGGCGCAGCAGCCTCGTGCTCCTGGTGCGGCAGGCCGACGGCACCCCCGCCGTACTGAAGCTGGTGCCGCCACGGTCGCGTCCGGAGAGCGAGCGGGCGGCGCTCGCGCACTGGAACGGGCTCGGCGCCGTACGGCTGCTCGACCCCGCGGCGTCCGACGGGGCGCTGCTCGTCGAACGGCTGCACCGCGACGTGTCGGTGCGCTCGCTGCCCGAGGCCAAGGCCCTCCTGGAGGCTGCGGGGACGCTGCGCAGGCTCTGGGTGGAGCCACCGGCCGGACACCGCTTCGAGACGGTCGCCGAGCGGACCGGGCGGCAGGCGGCGGCGATGCGGGCTTCGGCCGACGCGGACGCCGAGCTCGGTCCCCTGGTCGACGCGGCGCTCGCGGCGCGGGACGAGCTGCTCGCCGCGGAGCCCGATGCCCGGCTGCTGCACGGCACGTTCCGGCAGAGCAAGGTGCTCGCGGGGGACCGGCTGCCGTGGCTGGCCGTGGGCCCCGACCCGGTGGTGGGCGAGCCCGCCTTCGACCTGGCGCGGCTCGTCAGGGACCGCGTGGAGGACCTCATCGCCTCGCCGTCCGGCGCCTCCATCACGCGGCGGCGCGTGAAGAAGCTCGCCGAGTCGCTCGAGGTCGAGCAGGAGCGGTTGCGCGGGTGGACGCTGTTCCGGGCGGTCGAGTCGGGCGTACGGGCGCTGCGCGTGGGGCGGGTGCAGGACTCGGAGCTGCTCCTCGAATTCGCGGGCTGGCTCTGACGCCGACTCCGACGCCGACGGAGGGACGCGGGGAAACCGCGCCCCTCCGGGCGGCGCCGACTAGGCGGTGAGGCGCGCGATCGCCTCGTCGACCGACAGCTCCTCGCGCTCGCCGGTGCGGCGGTCCTTCAGCTCCAGGACGCCGTCGGCGGAGCGGCGGCCCGCGACGAGGATCTTCGGGACGCCCATCAGCTCGGAGTCGGTGAACTTCACGCCCGGGGAGACGCCGGGACGGTCGTCGACCAGGACCCGGACACCGGCCGCGGCCAGCTTGTCGGAGACCTCGAGGGCCAGCTCGGTCTGGAGCGCCTTGCCCGCGGCGACGACGTGGACGTCGGCGGGGGCGATCTCCTCGGGCCAGATCAGGCCCTTGTCGTCGGCGTGCTGCTCGGCGAGCGCGGCGACGGCGCGCGAGACGCCGATGCCGTACGAGCCCATGGTCACGCGGACCGGCTTGCCCTCCTTGCCGAGCACGTCGAGCTGGAAGGCGTCGGCGTACTTGCGGCCCAGCTGGAAGATGTGGCCGATCTCGATGGCGCGGTCCAGCTTGAGTCCTGTGCCGCAGTTCGGGCACGGGTCGCCCTCCTGGACGACCACGACGTCGACGTAGGCGTCGACCTCGAAGTCACGGCCCGCGACGACGTTCTCGGCGTGCACGCCGTCCTTGTTGGCGCCGGTGATCCAGGCGGTGCCGGGGGCGACGCGCGGGTCGGCGACGTACTGGACCTTCGCCAGGCCCTGCGGGCCCACATAACCGCGCACCAGGTCGTCGCGGCCCTCGAAGTCCTCGGCCGTGACCAGCTCGACGGCGGCCGGGGCGAAGTGGGCCTCGACCTTGTCCATGTCGACCTCGCGGTCGCCGGGGACGCCGACGGCGACGATCTCGCCGTCGACCTTCACGAGGAGGTTCTTGAGCGTCGCGGACGCCTCGACGCCGAGGTGCGCGGCGAGCGTCTCGATGGTCGGCGTCTCGGGCGTCGGGATCTCCCGGAGCGCGGGCACGCCCGCCGCGTCGACCGGCTTCAGGGCGTAGGAGACCGCCTCCGTGTTCGCCGCGTAGTCGCAGTTCGGGCAGTCGGCGAAGGTGTCCTCACCGGCCGCGGCCGGGGCGAGGAACTCCTCGGACTTGGAGCCGCCCATGGCGCCCGCGGTGGCGGCGCAGATGCGGTAGTCGAGGCCGAGGCGCTGGAAGATCTTCTGGTACGCGGCGCGGTGCAGCGCGTACGACTGGGCGAGGCCCTCGTCCTCCAGGTCGAAGGAGTAGGAGTCCTTCATGAGGAACTCGCGGCCGCGCAGGATGCCGGCGCGGGGGCGGGCCTCGTCGCGGTACTTGGTCTGGATCTGGTAGAGGATCACGGGCAGGTCCTTGTAGGACGTGCACTGGTCCTTGACCAGGAGGGTGAAGATCTCCTCGTGGGTGGGGCCGAGGAGGTAGTCGCCGCCCTTGCGGTCGTTGAGCCGGAACAGCTCCGCGCCGTACTCGGTCCAGCGCCCGGTCGCCTCGTAGGGCTCCTTGGGCAGCAGGGCGGGCAGCGAGACCTCCTGGCCGCCCATGGCGTCCATCTCCTCGCGCACGACGCGCTCGACGTTGGCGAGGACCTTCTTGCCCAGCGGCAGCCAGGACCAGACACCGGCGGCGGTACGGCGCACGTATCCGGCGCGGACCAGGAGCTTGTGGCTCAGCACCTCGGCGTCCGCCGGGTCGTCGCGCAAGGTCTTCGCCATCAGTCGGGACATGCGCTGGACCTGGGCCATGGTGAACTCCTGCTGCAAGGTGGTCCCCCTGCTCGAACGGAGCCGAGAGCTCGGGGGAGGTGGTGTTCAGGAGGTTAGCCGGGGGCCGGGCGCGGGCGGAAATCGGTTACGGCTCAGGCCCGTTTCCGCAGGGGCAGCGGGGCGCCCATCACGGCGTACGGCTTGGGGGCGCTGGGGAACAGGACGCGGCGGGCCAGATCGGCGTACCCCAGGGAGCGGTAGAGGCCGCGGGCCGGGCTTTCGACGTCGATCGCGGAGAGGATCGAGCGGGGCTCGGGGACGCCGTCCGTGATGGTCGTGATGAGCGCGCGCCCGATGCCCCGGTTCTGGTAGCCGGGGTGCACGTGCAGCTCGGTGATCACGAACGACTCGTCGAGCCAGCCGTCCAGGTCCTGGCCGCGCAGATACGGCTCGACGACGGTGGACCACCAGTGGGCGCGGTCGTTGGGCATGCCGTAGACGAAGCCCACGAGACGGTCGTCACCGGTGGTCGCGCCGAACGCGCGGGCGCGGGGGTAGGTGAGGTGCCGCAGCACGATCTGCCGTCGTACGGCGACCTCGTCCTCGCTCAGCCCGAAGGCGTACGCCTGGACGCGCAGCGCCTCGTCCACGCGCGCGCCGAGGTCGAGCGGACCGATCACGACATCGTCTGTCATGACCCGACCCTACTTCGCACCGGCGCGCTTCTGAACAGGGCGCTCGGGGCGGGGGCTTGGCTTGCCGCGGGTCCTGGGCGGGTCTTGGGCGGGTCCAGGGCGGGCGGGTCAGAACAGCACGCTCATGAACGCGCCGATCTCCTTGAAGCCCACCTTCCGGTAGGCCGCCCTCGCCGCGGTGTTGAAGTCGTTCACGTAGAGGCTGGCGACGGGGGCGACGTCCGCGAGCGCGTAGCGCAGGACGGCGGCCATGCCGGGGGCGGCGAGCCCGCGGCCCCGGTACTCGGGGGCCACCCATACGCCCTGGACCTGGCAGGCCTGCGGGGTGGCGGCGCCGATCTCCGCCTTGAAGACGACCTTGCCGTGCTCGTCCAGGCGCGCGAACGAGCGCCCGGAGCCGACCAGTTCGGCCACCCGCGCCTGATAGAGCAGGCCGCCGTCACCGGCCATCGGCGAGATCCCGACCTCCTCGGTGAACATCGCCACGCACGCCGGCATGATCGTCTCCATCTCGTCCTTGCGGACACGACGGACGTACGGGTCGGGGGCGATGTCGTCCGGCAGCCGGTCGGCGACCATCAGGGGCTGCTGCGCGCGGATCTCGCGGGCGGGGCCCCAGGACGGCTCCAGGAGCCGCCACAGCTGGGCCGTGGGCTCCGCGGGCCCGACGATCGAGGAACAGCGCCGCCCGGCCCTGCGCGCCCGGTCGGCGAAGCCGCGGACGGCCCGTGGGGTGGCGCAGATCGGTACGAGATTGGCGCCCGCGTAACAGAGGGACCGCAGCATGCCGTCCTCGTACCAGCCCCACATCTCACCACCGAGCCGCCACGGATCCAGCCCCGCGACGTGCACGCGGGCGGCCACGAAGGCGTTCGCGACGGGCTCGCGCTCGAGCACGGCGAGCGCGGCGTCCAGGTCACTCGGTTCGAGGACCCTGGTGGTGGTCTGAGTCAACACGTGCGGGGGCCTCACCATACGGTCTGCTGATCTCCGCACTGTACCTGGCGGGGGCGCCTTGTGCGGGGGGTGGCATTTGTCCGTCGGGGCTCGGGCCCGGAGTGCCCGTTGCCCCCGGTGGGGGCTGACGCTCTTCCGCCGCTCCGCGGCGTGGTGCCCACCCGCCCACCCGTGACTCCGCGCCGGGGGTGGGGGTAGGGGCAGGAGCGGGACCGGGGCCCGCAGGCGACGATCCGCCGCGAGCGGGACCGGGGCCCGCAGGCGGCGATCCGGCGCGGAGCACGGGCGGGCGGGCTCCTACAGGGACGGATCGGCGCGGAGCACGGGCGGGCGGGTGGGGACCCGACCGCCGCGAAGCGGGCGGGCTCCTACAGGGACGGATCGGCGCGGAGCACGGGCGGGCGGGTGGGGACCCGACCGCCGCGAAGCGGGCGGGTCCCTACAGGGAGAGGGCGGTGCGGAACCACCAACAGACACCGCTACCCGGCAACCGCAACCGTCGGCTCGCCGGAGGCCACCCCGTCCTTCTCCATCTGCTCAGCGATCTTCATCGCCTCATCGATGAGGGTCTCGACGATCTTCGACTCGGGAACGGTCTTGATGACCTCCCCCTTCACGAAGATCTGCCCCTTGCCATTGCCCGACGCGACCCCGAGGTCCGCCTCACGAGCCTCACCAGGACCGTTGACCACACACCCCATGACCGCCACCCGCAACGGCACCTCCATGCCGTCCAGACCCGCGGTCACCTCTTCCGCCAGCTTGTACACATCCACCTGCGCCCGCCCGCACGACGGACACGACACGATCTCCAGACGCCGCTGCTTCAGGTTCAGCGACTCCAGGATCTGCATGCCGACCTTGATCTCCTCGACGGGCGGAGCCGACAGCGAGACACGGATCGTGTCGCCGATGCCCTCGCTCAACAGCGCACCGAACGCCACCGCCGACTTGATCGTGCCCTGGAACGCAGGACCCGCCTCCGTCACCCCCAGGTGCAACGGATAGTCACACGCCGCCGCCAACTGCCGGTAGGCATTCACCATCACCACCGGATCGTTGTGCTTCACCGAGATCTTGATGTCCCGGAAACCATGCTCCTCGAAGAGCGACGCCTCCCAGAGCGCCGACTCCACCAGAGCCTCCGGCGTCGCCTTGCCGTACTTCTTCAACAACCGCGCGTCCAACGACCCCGCGTTGACCCCGATCCGAATCGGCGTCCCCGCCGCCGAAGCCGCCTTCGCGATCTCCTTGACCTTGTCGTCGAACTGCTTGATGTTCCCCGGATTCACCCGCACCGCCGCACACCCCGCGTCGATCGCCGCGAACACGTACTTCGGCTGGAAGTGAATGTCCGCGATCACCGGGATCTGCGACTTCCGCGCGATCGTGGCCAACGCATCCGCGTCATCCTGCGTCGGACACGCCACCCGCACGATCTGACAGCCCGACGCGGTCAGCTCCGCGATCTGCTGCAACGTCGCACCGATGTCCGACGTACGCGTCGTCGTCATCGACTGCACCGAGACGGGTGCGTCCCCACCGACAGCCACAGAACCGACCTGGATCTTGCGGCTGACCCTGCGGTCGGCGAGCTTGGTCGGTACGGACGGGATTCCGAGAGAAACGGCAGTCATCTGGCGAGCATCCCCAAGAGTGTGGATCACAAGGTGTGGAACAAGGTCCCGAGATCGGCGGGCTCCAGGCTTCGAGATTACGGCACCCCGGCGGGCCCGGGCACATCACGCCCCGAAGTCCACTCAATGGTGGGCGGCCCGACACATAGAGTGCCGGGCCGCCGCAAACTTCTCGCAATCAGGAAATTCTGACCGGGTTCACCACGTCGGCGATGAGCACCAGGATCGTGAAGCAGATGAAGATCCCCGCCACCACGTAGGCGACCGGCATCAGCTTCGCGACGTCGAAGGGGCCCGGGTCGGGACGGCGCATGACCCGCGCGGTCTTGCGGCGCACCGACTCCCACAGGGCGCCCGCGATGTGCCCGCCGTCGAGCGGGAGCAGCGGCAGCATGTTGAACAGGAACAGGGAGAGGTTGAAGCCCGCGATGAGGAACAGCATCATCGCGATCTGGTTCTCCGGCGGGATGTCCAGGGTGAACACGTCGCCGCCGACGCGGGCCGCGCCGACCACGCCCATCGGGGAGTCCTGCTTGCGCTCGCCGTCACCGAAGGCCGCGTTCCACAGGTCGGGGATCTTGGACGGCAGGGCGACGATCGACTCGACGCCGTTCTCCATCATGTCGCCCATGCGGTTCACGGAGTCGCCGAAGGACTGCTGGACGATGCCGGACGCCGGGGTGAAGCCGAGGAAGCCCGCGTAGACGTACTTGCCCTCGACGTAGGCGCCGTCACCGTCGGTCTTGGTCACCTGGTTCTTGATCAGGTTCGCGTGCAGGTCCAGCTTCTTGCCGTCCCGCTCGACCGTGAGCGTGGCCGGGCCGATCGTCTCGCGGATCTTCGACTGGAGCGAGGACCAGTCGTCCACGGCCTGCCCCTGGAAGGCGACGATCTTGTCGCCCGCCTTCAGACCCGCCGCCTTGGCGGGCGCGGCCTTGTCGCCCTTCTCGCACTTGGCGCGGTTCTCGCTCTGCTGGATGACGCAGTCGGAGACCTTGCCGACGGAGGTCGTCTGGGTGCTGATGCCGAACGTCATCATCACGCCGAGGAAGATCGCCACGGCGAGGACGAGGTTCATGAAGGGGCCCGCGAACATCACGATCACGCGCTTCCACGGCTTGCGCGTGTAGAAGAGGCGGCGCTCGTCGCCGGGCTCCAACTCCTCGAAGGCCGCCGAGCGGGCGTCCTCGATCATGCCGCGCCAGGGCGACGTGGAGCGTGCCTCGATGCGGCCGTCCGGGCCCGGCGGGAACATGCCGATCATCCGGATGTAACCGCCGAGGGGGATGGCCTTGATGCCGTACTCGGTGTCGCCCTTCTTGCGCGAGAACAGGGTCGGGCCGAAGCCGACCATGTACTGCGGCACGCGGATGCCGAACATCTTGGCGGTCGACAGGTGCCCCAGCTCGTGCCAGGCGATCGAGAAGAGCAGCCCGATCACGAAGACGACTATCCCGAGGATCATCATCAAGGTCGTCATGCACGAGCCTCCGCGGTCGCCTTGCCTGCCAGTTCACGTGCCCGAGCACGTGCCCAGGTCTCCGCCTCGAGGACGTCCGCGACGGTCAGGGAGGTTCCCGCGGACGGTGTGCCGTGTTCCGCCACGACCTCCGTCACCGTCTCCATGATCCCGTTGAAGGGCAGCGCGCCCTTCAGGAACGCGTCCACGCACTCCTCGTTGGCGGCATTGAACACCGCCGGGGCCGTGCCCGCGAGCTCCCCGACGTGCCGGGCGAGCCCGACCGAGGGAAACGCGTCGTTGTCGAGGGGGAAGAACTCCCAGCTCGACGCCTTGGTCCAGTCGAAGGCGGGCGCCGCGTCGGGCACCCGCTCGGGCCAGCCGATGCCGATGGCGATCGGGCCCCGCATGTCGGGCGGGGTGGCCTGGGCGAGCGTCGATCCGTCGGTGAACTCGACCATGGAGTGCACGTAGGACTGCGGGTGGACGACGACCTCGATGCGGTCGAAGGGGATGTCGTAGAGCAGGTGCGCCTCGATGACCTCGAGTCCCTTGTTGACCAGGGTCGCGGAGTTGACCGTGATCACGGGGCCCATCGCCCAGGTGGGGTGCGCGAGCGCGTCCTCGGGGGTGACGTTCACGAGGTCGGCCTTCGTCCGTCCCCGGAAGGGGCCGCCGGAGGCGGTGACGACGAGCTTGCGCACGTCCGCGCGGGTTCCGGCGGCGAGCGCCTGGAAGAGCGCCGCGTGCTCGGAGTCGACCGGGATGATCTGGCCCGGCTTGGCGACCGCCTTGACCAGGGGCCCGCCGACGATGAGGGATTCCTTGTTGGCGAGCGCGAGGGTGCGGCCCGCCTCCAGGGCGGCGAGCGTGGGGGCCAGGCCGATGGATCCGGTGATGCCGTTGAGCACCGTGTGGCAGTCGGAGGCGGCCACCTGGGTCGCCGCGTCGGGTCCGGCCAGGATCTCGGGGAGCTGCTCCCCGGCGGCGTACTGCCCCTGGAGCGCCTCCCGCAGGGCCGGTACGACGTCCTCGCGGGCGACCGCGACGGTCTTCACCCGCAGCCGACGTGCCTGCTCGGCGAGGAGACCCACGCGGCCGCCCGCGGCGGAGAGCGCCGTGACGCGGAAGCGGTCGGGGTGGCTGAGGACGAGGTCGATGGCCTGGGTGCCGATCGAGCCCGTGGAGCCGAGGATGACGATGTCCCGCGGGTCCTCGCCGACGACCGGGTCGAAGACGAGATGCGGGTCCGCGAGGGGGGATGGGCTGTCGCTCATCCCCCCATTGTGGCCGCAACTCCTGTGGGCCCGGACCGTGTGGGCCCCGATGTGGCGCACGTGGCGTAGGACCGGCCTCATCGCCTCTTGTCGTCGGACGGCCCGAAGTCGCCCTCGACGACGCCCTCCGCGGTGTCCACCGTGGGCGCGCTGAAGTGGAGCTGGCCCGCGCTCCTGCGGTCCTGGAGGCCCTTCGCGCTGATCTCGACCGCGTCCAGGACGGTGTCGGGCGCGGGCTGCTCGACCTGGACCTCCAGGTTGAAGAGGAAGCCGACGGACTCCTCCTTGATGGCGTCCATCATGGCCGTGAACATGTCGAAGCCCTCGCGCTGGAACTCGAAGAGGGGGTCCCTGCCGAGGTAGGACCGCATCCAGATGCCCTCCTGGAGGTAGTCCATCTCGTAGAGGTGTTCGCGCCATTTGCGGTCGAGGACGGAGAGCACCACGCGGCGCTCCAGCTCGCGCATGGCGTCCTCGCCGAGTTCGCGCTCGCGTTCCTCGTAGCGTGCGTGCATGTCCTCGGTCAGCGCGTCGCCGATCAGTTCGGCGCTCACCTCGGAGCGGCCGCCCGCCTTCTCGTCGAGGTCGGCGGGGGTGACGCGCATCGGGTACAGCTCGCGGCAGGCCCTCCAGAGCCGCTCCAGGTCCCACTCCTCGGCGAATCCCTCGGCGGTGGCCGCCGCCACGTACGCGTCGACGGTGTCGTCCATGAAGTGGTGGATCTGCTCGCGGAGGTTCTCGCCCTCCAGGACCCGGCGGCGTTCGGCGTAGATGAGCCCGCGCTGGCGGTTGAGGACCTCGTCGTACTTGAGGACGTTCTTGCGGGTCTCGAAGTGCTGCTGCTCGACCTGGGACTGGGCGGAGGCGATGGCCCGGGTCACCATCTTGTTCTCGATGGGGACGTCGTCCGGCACGTTGGCCATGAGCATGACCCGCTCGACCAGCTCGGCGCGGAAAAGCCGCATCAGGTCGTCGCCGAGCGAGAGGTAGAAGCGGGACTGTCCGGGGTCGCCCTGGCGGCCGCTGCGGCCGCGCAGCTGGTTGTCGATGCGGCGGGACTCGTGGCGTTCGGTGCCGAGCACGTAGAGGCCGCCGAGCTCCTTGACCACGTCGTGTTCGGCGGCGGCCTCGGCCTCGATGCGCGCGAGGAGCTCGCGATGGCGCTCGGGGGCCTCTTCGGGGGTGAGCCCCTCGTCCGCGAGCGCGGCGTCGGCCATGGCTTCGGGGTTGCCGCCGAGCATGATGTCGGTGCCCCGGCCCGCCATGTTCGTGGCGACGGTGACCGCGCCCTTGCGGCCCGCCTGCGCGACGATCCGCGCCTCGCTCTTGTGGTTCTTGGCGTTGAGCACCTGGTGCGGGACCCCGCGCCGGGTGAGCAGCGCGGAGAGGTGCTCGGACTTCGCCACCGAGACGGTGCCGACCAGGATCGGCTGCCCCAGCTCGTGCCGCTCGATGATGTCGGCGACGACCGCGCCGAACTTCACGGACTCCTCGCGGTAGATCACATCGGCCTTGTCCTCGCGGACCATCGGCTTGTTGGTGGGAATGGGCACCACGTTGAGTTTGTAGATCTGGTGGAACTCGGCGGCCTCCGTCATGGCCGTGCCCGTCATTCCGGAGAGTTTTCCGTAGAGGCGGAAGAAGTTCTGGAGGGTGATCGTGGCGAGCGTCTGGTTCTCGTCCTTGATCGTCACTCCTTCCTTCGCCTCGATCGCCTGGTGGACGCCTTCGTTGTAGCGGCGTCCGGCGAGAATGCGTCCGGTGTGCTCGTCGACGATCAGGACCTCGCCGTCGGTGACGACGTAGTCCTTGTCCTTCTTGAAGTGCTCCTTGGCCTTGAGCGCGTTGTTCAGCTGCCCGATGAGCGAGGTGTGCGCGGAGTCGTAGAAGTTCTCGATCCCGAGCTGGTCCTCCAGGAATTCCACCCCGCGGTCGAGGATCGCGACGGTACGTTTCTTCGGGTCGTACTCGTAGTCGTACGCGGCCCGCAGCTCCGCCAGTTCCAGCTTGCGCGCCGGGGTGGTGAACTTCTCCTCCTGGATCGCGACGCCCTTCAACCCGCGCACGGCGTCGGCGAAGTAGCCGTACCAATGGGTGGGCTGATCGGCGGGTCCCGAGATGATCAGCGGTGTCCTCGCCTCGTCGATGAGGATGGAGTCCGCCTCGTCGACGATCGCGAAGTGGTGTCCTCGCTGCACCAGTTCGGCCTTCGACCAGGCCATGTTGTCGCGCAGGTAGTCGAAGCCGAATTCGTTGTTCGTGCCGTAGGTGATGTCGCAGGCGTACTGCTCGCGGCGGACGGCGGGCGCCATGTCGGACTTGATGACCCCCACGGTCAGGCCGAGGAAGCGGTAGGCGCGGCCCATCCACTGGGCGTCGCGCTCGGCGAGGTAGTCGTTGACCGTGACGAGGTGGACGCCCTTGCCCGCGAGCGCGTTCAGATAGGCGGGCAGCGTCGCCGAGAGCGTCTTTCCCTCACCGGTCTGCATCTCGGCGATGTTGCCGAGATGCAGCGCGGCGCCGCCCATGATCTGTACGTCGAAGTGGCGCATGCCAAGGGTGCGCCGCGCCGCCTCGCGGACGGCTCCGAAAGCCTCGGGAAGCAGATCGTCGAGGCTCTCCCCTTCGGCGTACCGCTCCTTGAACTCGGCGGTCAGCGCCTGTAGTTCGGCATCGGAGAGAGCCTCGAAGTCCGGCTCCACGGAGTTGACCTGAGCCGCGATGTGCTGCAGCTTGCGCAGCATTCTTCCCTCGCCCGCACGCATGATCTTTCCGGTGAGGCGATCCAATTTGAGGACGGACACGGAAATCCCCCACCCCTCGGCACCGGTCCGCTCATTGTTGTCGTGCGGAATCCGCACAGCAAGCAGTCCGGTGGCGCGAGGGACGGGGGAAACAGGGGTCAGCGAATGGGTCGGTGGACGTTTTCGTGAGTGGTGGGTCCGGGCGTGGCGTCAGCGATCCAGGGCCCTTCTCCGGAAGGATCGACAATTCCGGATTCGAGCCAGGTGTACGTTCCGGAAAGGACGCCCTTGACGACCTTGCGGTCCAGATCGTCGGTGTTGGTCCACAGTCGGCCGAAGAGTTCCTCGACGCGGATGCGGGACTGCTCGCAGAAGACGTCGGCCAGTTGGTACGCCTCGCGGCCGTGGTCCTCGGTGGTGCGCAGGAGTTCGGCGCGCACGCACGCCGCGCTCATCGCGAAGAGCTCGGCGCCGATGTCGACGACCCGGCCGAGGAAGCCCTGCTTGGTCTCCATCTTTCCCTGCCAGCGGGACATGGCGTAGAAGGTCGAGCGGGCCAGCTTGCGGGCGTTGCGCTCGACGTAGCGCAGGTGCCCGGAGAGGTCCGTGTGCCCCGCCGGGTGGAACTCTGCGTACGAACGCGGGAGTTGACCGGGCCCCGCGACCAGCTTGGGCAGCCAGCGGGCGTAGAAGCCGCCCGCCTTCGCGCCCGCCCTCGCCTTGTCGGACAGGGACTTGTCGGGGTCGATGAGGTCGCCCGCGACCTTCAGGTGGGCGTCCACGGCCTCGCGGGCGATCAGCAGGTGCATGATCTCCGTGGAGCCCTCGAAGATGCGGTTGATGCGCAGGTCGCGCAGGACCTGTTCGGCGGGGACCGCGCGTTCGCCGCGGGCCTTGAGCGACGCGGCGGTCTCGAAGCCCCGGCCACCGCGGATCTGGACGAGCTCGTCGGCCATCAGACAGGCCATCTCCGAGCCGTACAGCTTGGCGAGGGCCGCCTCGATGCGGATGTCGTTGCGGTCCTCGTCCGCCATCTGCGAGGAGAGGTCGAGGACGGCCTCCAGGGCGAAGGTCGTGGCGGCGATGAAGGAGATCTTCGCGCCGACCGCCTCGTGGTAGGCGACCGGCCTGCCCCACTGCTCGCGGGCACCCGACCATTCGCGGGCGATCTTCAGACACCACTTGCCCGCGCCGACGCACATCGCGGGCAGCGAGAGGCGACCGGTGTTCAGGGTGGTCAGGGCGATCTTGAGGCCCGCGCCCTCGGGGCCGATGCGGTTGGCGGCGGGGACGCGGACCCGGTGGAAGCGGGTCACCCCGTTCTCCAGGCCGCGCAGGCCCATGAACGCGTTGCGGTTCTCGACCGTGACGCCCTCGGAGGCCGCCTCGACGACGAAGGCCGTGATGCCGCCCTTGTGCCCCTCGGACTTCGGCACCCGCGCCATGACGACGAGCAGATCGGCGACGACGCCGTTGGTCGTCCAGAGCTTCACGCCGTCCAGGACGTAGTCGTCGCCGTCGGGGACGGCCGCCATCGCCATCCGCGCCGGGTCCGAACCCACGTCCGGCTCGGTGAGCAGGAACGCGGTGATGTCGGTGCGGGCGCAGCGCGGCAGGAAGGCGTCCTTCTGCTCCTGCGTGCCGAAGATCTTCAGGGGCTGCGGTACGCCGATCGACTGGTGTGCGGAGAGCAGCGCGCCGATCGCCGGGTTCGCCGAGCCGACCAGGGCCAGGGCCTTGTTGTAGTACACCTGGGTGAGGCCGAGCCCGCCGTACTCGGTGCCGATCTTCATGCCGAGCGCGCCGAGCTCCTTGAGGCCGTTGATGACCTCGTCGGGGATCTGCGCCTCGCGCTCGATGCGCGCCGAGTCGATCTTCGTCTCGCAGAAGTCCCGCAGCTTGGCCAGGAACTCCTCGCCGCGCTGCGCGTCCTGGTCGGGCGGCATCGGGTGCGGGTGGATGAGGTCGAGCCGGAAGCGGCCGAGGAAGAGCTCCTTGGCGAAACTGGGCTTGCGCCAGTCCTGCTCACGGGCGGCCTCCGCGACCTGCCTGGCCTCTCGTTCGGAGACCTTCGCCCGGTGCTGGGGTTCGGGGGATGTTGCGGACATGAGGTTCACCTCGCCGCGTGTCGGGGCCACCGGCCCGGCTCGTTACCGACCGGTGCTACTCGATCGTATGTACCCGATTCAGGGCATCTCAGCCAGCCCTCGCGCACGATCCGGCCCGACCTGAGGGTCGTGACCCGGCATCGCGGAATTCTTCGGCAGATCCCCATTCGTGTAAATCACCCGAATACGGCGTGGACTGAATGCGTGAATGCCGGTGACCTTTCCTCTCCGCTCCCCGTTCCAGCAGAACGACTGCTACAGAATGCAGCCGTCACCCCCTCTGCAATTGGAGAAATGATGATCCGGAAGGTTCTGGCCGGCGCCGCGCTCGCGACCGCCGCCACCGCCGCGACCGTGAGCGCCGCCGGTGTGGCCTCGGCCACGACGGGTGGTCCCGAGGCCGAGAACATGACCACCAGCGCGCACGACATGAACAAGGCCGCCCGCGTCGCCTACGGCGAGACGGTCAGCGGCACGGGCAACGGCTCCACGGAGTTCGCCACCAACAACGGTGACGTCGCCATCGCCGGTGACACGGGTGGTGTCGCCAACGCGTACGGCGCCCCGTTCGTCGACGTCGACCTGCGCTGCGCCGTCCCCGCGGCCCAGGGTGTCGGCGGCAACGTCCTCGGCGGCCCGGTCACGACCTGCAACAACGCGCCGGTCGACCAGTTCGACGCCCCCGAGCGCATCATCTGACCCTCCGCCGGGAGCCATTCCGCAATTCCACTCGCAAGTAATTGGCCGGGCATTGCACTGAACGCATGAAACACGGTGCCCTTTCCCTGGCCATTCCCATGGGAGCAAAGATGATCCGGAAAGCTCTGACCGGTGCCGCGCTCATGGCCGCGGCGACGGTCGCGACCCTCGGCGGTGCGGGCGTGGCCGCGGCGGACTCCACGGAGTTCGCCACCGACAACGGCGACGTGGCCATCGGCGGCGACGCGGGCGGCATCCTGAACAGCTACGGTGCCCCGTTCGTCAACGTCGACCTGCGCTGCGCCGTCCCCGCGCCGCAGGGCGTCGGCGGCAACGTGCTCGGCGGCCCCGTGGCGGCCTGCACCAACGCGCCGGTCGACCAGTTCGACGCGCAGGAGCGCGTCGTCTGACGCGGGCGTCGAGTCGAACAGGACCGGCCGGAGCCCCCGCACAGTGGGCTCCGGCCGGTCCTGTTCTCCTGGAGGGTTTCCCTAGAGGGCGAGGCCCGTCAGGACCATCACGCGCTCGTAGGTGTAGTCGTCCATCGCGTAGCGCACGCCCTCGCGGCCCACGCCCGACTGCTTCACACCGCCGTACGGCATCTGGTCGGCGCGGTAGGACGGGGCGTCGCCGATGACCACGCCACCGACCTCCAGGGCGCGGTGCGCGCGGAAGGCGGCCTGGAGGTCGTGTGTGAACACGCCCGCCTGGAGGCCGAACTTGGAGTCATTGACGGCGGCGAACGCCTCCTCCTCGCCGTTCACCTTCTTGAACGTGAGGACCGGGCCGAAGACCTCCTCGCAGGCGATCGTGACGTCGGCGGGCACGTCGGCGAGCACGGTCGGCGCGTAGGAGGCACCCTCGCGCTTGCCGCCGGTGAGGACCTTGGCACCGGCCTTCGCCGCCTCGTCCACCCAGGACTCCACGCGCTTGGCGGCGTCCTCGCTGACCAGCGGTCCCACGTCGGTCTTCGGGTCCGACGGGTCGCCGGTGACCTGGGCCTCGACGGCCTTGACGACGCGCGGTACGAGCCGGTCGTACACGGAGGCGTCCGCGATGACCCGCTGCACGGAGATGCAGGACTGGCCGCCCTGGTAGTTGGAGAAGGTCGCGATGCGCGACGCGGCCCAGTCGAGGTCCTCGTCCGAGGAGAAGTCGTCGAGGACGACGGCCGCGCCGTTGCCGCCGAGCTCCAGGGTGCAGTGCTTGCGCGGCACCGAGTCCATGATCGCGTAACCGACCTTGTCGGAGCCGGTGAAGGAGATGACCGGCATCCGCTCGTCCTGGACGAGGGCGGGCATCTTGTCGTTGGCGACCGGCAGGATGCTCCACGACCCTGCGGGCAGCTCGGTCTCGGCGAGCAGCTCGCCGAGGATCAGGCCGGAGAGCGGGGTGGCCGGGGCGGGCTTGAGGATGATCGGCGCGCCGACGGCGATGGCCGGGGCGATCTTGTGCGCGCAGAGGTTCAGCGGGAAGTTGAACGGCGCGATGCCGAGGACGACGCCCTTGGGGAAGCGGCGGGTCAGGGCGAGGCGGCCCTGGCCACCGGCGTCGGTGTCGAGGCGCTGGGCCTCGCCGCCGTTGAAGCGGCGGGCCTCCTCGGCGGCGAACCGGAAGACGGAGATCGCGCGGCCGAGTTCGCCCCGGGCCCACTTGATCGGCTTGCCGTTCTCGGCGGAGATCAGCTGGGCGATCTCCTCGGTGCGCTCGACCAGGCGGTTCGACACGTGGGTGAGGGCGGCGGCGCGGACGTGGGCCGGGGTCGCGGCGAACTCGTCGCGGACGGCGTACGCGGCGGCGACGGCCTCCTCCACCTGGGCGTCGGTCGGCACGGCCGCCTTGCCGACGACCCGTCCGTCCCAGGGCGAGGTGACGTCGAACGTGGTCTCGCCGGTGGTCTGGCGACCGGCGAGCCAGAAGGCGTGGATGGAAGTCATGTCGATTCCCGGCCCTTCCGCGGAGATGTGTCTGGGGGTACGTCCCTCACCGTAGGGGCAGGCGGTGGGGCTGACGCTTGTCCTACGCGGAGTACTGGCCCCTGGGCCTGCACCGGTTTGTATGTGTCCTGCCCCCCCGGGGTCTTAAGGGGCGCGCCGCTCCGTCAGTCCGAGCCCATTGATGTCGCCTTCAGGGACAGCCACAGCTCCATGCGGACGTCCGGGTCGTCCAGGGAGCGGCCGAGGATCTCCTCGACCCTGCGCATGCGGTAGCGCAGCGTGTGGCGGTGGACGCCGAGGTCGGCCGCCGCCGCGTCCCACTGGCCGTGCCGGGAGAGCCAGGCGCGCAGGGAGGCGACCAGGTCGCCCCGGCCCGTGGCGTCGTGTTCGTGCAGGGCCCGCAGCAGGCCGTCGGCGAAGGCGCGCACCGCGTCGTCCGCGAGCAGCGGCAGGACGGATCCGGCGGCAAGCTCCTCGTGCTCGACGAGGGCGCGGCCGCGCCTGCGGGCCACGGACAGGGCCTGTTCCGCCTGCTTGTAGGCGGTGGCGGCGGCGATCGGTCCTGCCGGTGCGGACAGGCCCATCACCAGCTCGGCCTCGTCGCCCGAGGTGGCAGGGGGCTCCGCGGCCGCGCCGACACGGCCCGCTTCCAAGGCCGCCGCGTACTCGGCGCAGGCCCGCACCCCGGCGCCGCCGTCCACCGCGAGCAGCACGAGCCGCTCCCCGTACGGCACGACGAGCAGCGCCTCGCCCGCGCGGGCGGCCGCCGCCTCGACGACGTCGACGAGCGCGGCCAGCCGGTCGGCGCCGTGCGCCTCCGCGGCCGCGAGGACGACGGCGGACGGCGTGGCGACGGGGCGCGCGCCCTCGTCCCGCGCGTCCCCCTCCCCCGCGGCGCCCGCGCCCGTTGCGCCTTGGGCACCGGCCCGCACCCGCGCGGCCGAGGCGGACGCGACGTCGGCGACGACGAGCCGGAAGGGCGCGTCGAGCAGCCCGCCGTACAGGTCGCCCGCGACGGTCCGCGCGTGGTCGGGCTCCCCCGCGAGCAGCATGCGCAGCACGGCCGCGCCGATGCGCTGCTCGGCGGCGTGCAGCGAGCTGGACCTTTCGGTGGTGAGGGTGAGCAGGGCGATGGCGGAGTGCACCGCGTACCGCTCGGCGGTGCCGAGGGTGGAGGCCGTGCCGACGGCGAGCGCGGCGCGCGGCCTGCGCCCGGTGCCGAGCGAGTGCAGCTCGACGCGGTCCTCGGCGCCCGCGACGACGGAGCTGGCGGGCGCGGGCCGCTCCCTGAGGCGCTCGACGTCGGCGGTGAGCCGGGCCGCCCTGCGCGAGGCCCACTCGGGCGCGGTGGCGACGACGGCGCCCGACGCGTCGTACAGCGCGGCCCAGCCGTCGACCTGTCCGGCGAGCGCGAGCAGCAGTCCTTCGGGGCCGTCGCTCAGCGCCTGTTTGGTCAGCTCGCGCTGGGCGGCGAAGCCCGCGGTCACCGCGCGGTACTGCTCGGCGGCGATGGCGGCGGACACGGCCTTGCTGATGGCGAGGAACGGGGTGCGCCGTGGCACCTCGATGAGCGGCAGGCCCGCGTCGGTCGCGGCGTCGACCAGGGCCGCGGGGATGTCGGGGTAGTGCACGCCGACGGCGAAGCCGAGGCCCACGACGCCGGCGCCCGCGAGGCGCTTCACGTAGCGCCGCATGGCCTCCGGATCCTCCGCGTCCAGCTTGAGCGCGGTGATCAGGAGGAGCTCGCCGCCCTCCATGTAGGGCACCGGGTCGGCGAGTTCGCTGGCGTGCGCCCAGCGCACGGGGGTGTCCAGGCGTTCCTCGCCCGCACGCACGGTCAGTTTGAGCGCGGAGTGGTGGACGAGCGAGGCGAGCGTGGGCGGCATGGGACCTTCAGGTCTGCGGCAGCGGGGCGGGCGGTTCCCGGCCCCCGGGTTGCGGGCGCCGGGATGTGGATCTTTTGGCCGGTCCGTATGAACGACCTGTGTCGATTCTGCCTCACCGTATGGTGCCCCCGAGACCGAACACCTCGTACGTACGGACCGCGGACCCCGGCCGCCCTGGACACCCCGGGTGCCCCGTCCCCGCCGCTTCAGGCCCGCAGGTCGACGAGGAGCGGCGGCGCGTACTCGCCCCGTACGTCTGTGAGCGAGAGCACCGCGTGCCCCGGCGGCACCCCGTGCGCCAGCTCGGAGGCGGACCAGCGCTCGCGTTCGACCTGCCGGACGGTCACGGCGCGGGCCGTCGGCGCGTTGCCGGTGATGACGCGGCGCAGCATGTGCACCGTCTTGCCCAGCGGGGTCTCGGCGATGATCTGCCGGTCGGTGACATCGCGTGCCTCCGTCCACTCCTTGCCCCAGACTTCCGCGAAGTCCTGGCCGTCCCACGGAGTGAGACCGGAGAGCGCCATGCGGCAGCCGATCGCGCCGAGCAGCGGGGTGCGCAGGGGCCGGGGTACGTCATCGAGCGTACGCAAGGTCATCACGACGCCCGCGTTGGCCGACCGCAGGCGCTGGACGCGGCGTACGGCTTCCGGGGTGACCGTGCCCGACGCGTCGTCCAGGACGAGGCAGGCGAACAGGGAGCGGTCCTCGCGGACGGCGGCGCTCGCGGTGAACTGGGCGAGGACCAGGCGGGCCAGGATGCGCGAGGCGTCCGCGTGGCCGCGCTCGGGCAGGTCGACACGGACGCGGACGGGGTGGTCGAGGGCCCGCAGCGAGAAGGGCGTGCTGCGGCCCGTGGTGTCGAAGAAGGCGGCGAAGGCCGGGCGGTCGAGCAGCGCGATGCGGTCGGCGAGGACCGCGCCCGGATCGCCCGGGTGACCCAACTGCCGCTCGCGTGCGTCGAGTTCGCGGATCATCGCCTCCTGGCCCGCTTCCTGCAACGCCTTGCGCAGCGCGCCGAGCGGCCCGGGGGAACCGTCGAGGAGCGCGCGCAGTTCCGGCACGGAGGGGAAGCGCCGGTGCACCGCGGAGTAGGGGCCGAGGAGCTGGGCGAGGCAGGTGGTGGAGCGGCGGCTGTCCCCGCTGGGGTGCGGGTCGACGAGGTCGCCGACGAGCGCCTCGGCGAGCACGGCGGCGGCCTCGTCGGGGTCGGTGGTGCCGCCGTACAGGTCGAGGTCGTACTCGGAGTCGGGGTGTCCCACGCGGACGACCACGTCGTAGTCCTCGGCGGGTCCGAGCCCCGCGCCCGCCGCCCCGACCACGACCACGGCGGCCCGCCCGGCCAGCGCACCCAGGCAGAGCGACTCCGCGATCGGCCACACCACGCGGGCGGTCTTGCCGGAGCCGCCGGGGCCGACGGCGAGCAGCGAGGTGCCGAGCAGCTCGGGCCCGAGCGCGAGCCCCGTGCCCCGATAGGCGTACGGATTGCGCGGGTCGTCGGCGGTCGTACCGATCCGCACCTGCGCGGTGGCCAGGTCGTGCCGGGCGGCCCGCGCGGGCAGGTCCCTGTCCCCCGAGGGGTGCGGGCAGGCGCGGGCGCCGTCGCGCACGACGGCGTCGGTGAAGGCGGCGAGCGGACTGCGCCCGGCCCGCACGGAGCGCCAGGCCCGCGCGATCCTCGCGTGGTCCACGTCCCGCATCAGGCCCGCGCCCGCGTCGGCGGCGAGCCGGTCGGCGGCGGCCTCCGCGCCCGCCGCGCGGAGCTGGGGCCAGCGGGCGGGGTCCTCCTCGGGCGGGGGCGGCGGGGCGGGGGCCTCGCGGCGGCGCAGGTGCGGGGCGACGAAGCGGCGCCAGACCTCGCCCCAGCGGCCGATCTTGCCGACCGCGATCATGATGCCGAAGGCGATGAGCGTGTAGTAGCCGTACCAGACGAACGCGTTGCCGAGCTCGTCGTGGGCGTAGATCCAGGAGTCGGGCAGGAACAGTTCGAGCGGCAGCACCCACCAGCCGCCCAGGTAGCCGTTCCAGAGCAGGGACCAGACGAGCCACCCGACGAGGAAGGCGATCAGCGCGCCGCTGAGCAGTTGCCGGGTCGGTACGACCTCGGGCTCCTGCGCGGGCCTCGGCTTGTGCGCGAACCGCCAGATGCCGGGCAGGGCGGCGGGACGCGGCGCCCGCAGCCAGCCGAGGAAGGCGGCCCCGTCGGGCAGCGGCGGGGCGCCGGGAGCCCCCGCGGGGCGGGGCGGCAGGCCCGGTGCGGGCACCCCTGAGTGCTGCCCTGAATGCGGCGCCACGGCCCCTGGCGGAGGCGCCGCCGGGCGCGGCACCGGTGTCGCGTGAGTGCCGCGTGCGTCGTGCGTGCCGTCGGAGTCCATGCCCCTTGCCCCCTGACCAGCCGATCTGTTGTTTCGCGGGTCAATCTAGTGCCCCGGAAGGGGGAGTTCACCGGATACGCGCCCGGGCCCTGGGTGATCCGGCGTCGCCGGGCCGTGTGCGCCGCTATGTCCACCACGGACAACCGCCACGCCGAACGACTCCCCCATGGAGCATGCCCACCCCCTGGCCCCACCCCTAACCTGCGAAGAAAGCAGTGAAGCGTCCGTATCGCCGCCCCACCCCCGTCAGCAACAGGAGCCCCTCATGACCGCCCTTCCGCAGGAGCGCCGCGTCGTCACCGCCATCCCCGGACCGAAGTCGCAGGAGCTGCAGGCCCGCCGTACCGCCGTGGTCGCCGGTGGCGTGGGCTCGGTCCTTCCCGTCTTCGCCGCGCGCGCGGGCGGCGGCATCATCGAGGACGTCGACGGCAACCGTCTGATCGACTTCGGTTCCGGCATCGCCGTGACCTCCGTCGGCGCCTCCGCCGAGGCCGTCGTACGCCGGGCGAGCGCCCAGCTCCAGGACTTCACCCACACCTGTTTCATGGTCACGCCGTACGAGGGCTACGTGGCCGTCGCCGAGGCGCTCGCGGAGCTGACGCCGGGTGACCACGAGAAGAAGTCGGCGCTGTTCAACTCGGGTGCCGAGGCCGTCGAGAACGCCGTCAAGATCGCCCGTGCGCACACCAAGCGCCAGGCCGTCGTCGTCTTCGACCACGGCTACCACGGCCGCACCAACCTCACGATGGCGCTGACCGCCAAGAACATGCCGTACAAGAACGGCTTCGGCCCGTTCGCGCCCGAGGTCTACCGCGTCCCGGTCGCCTACGGCTACCGCTGGCCGACCGGCGCCGAGAACGCCGGTGCCGAGGCCGCCAAGCAGGCCATCGACATGATCTCCAAGCAGGTCGGCGCGGACAACGTCGCCGCGATCATCATCGAGCCGGTGCTCGGCGAGGGCGGCTTCATCGAGCCCGCCAAGGGCTTCCTGCCCGCGATCGTGAAGTACGCCAACGACAACGGCATCGTCTTCGTCGCCGACGAGATCCAGTCCGGCTTCTGCCGCACGGGCCAGTGGTTCGCCTGCGAGGACGAGGGCATCGTCCCCGACCTGATCACGACGGCCAAGGGCATCGCGGGCGGCCTGCCGCTCGCCGCCGTCACGGGCCGCGCCGAGATCATGGACGCCGCGCACGCGGGCGGCCTCGGCGGCACCTACGGCGGCAACCCGGTGGCCTGCGCCGGTGCGCTCGGCGCCATCGAGACGATGAAGGAGCTCGACCTCAACGCCAAGGCGAAGGCGATCGAGGCGACGATGAAGGCCCGACTGTCCGCCATGGCCGAGAAGTTCGACATCATCGGCGACATCCGCGGCCGCGGCGCGATGATCGCCATCGAGCTGGTCAAGGACCGCGCGACCAAGGAGCCGAACCCGGAGGCCACCGCGGCCCTCGCCAAGGCCTGCCACGCCGAGGGCCTGCTGGTCCTGACCTGCGGTACCTACGGCAACGTGCTGCGCTTCCTGCCGCCGCTGGTCATCGGCGACGACCTCCTCAACGAGGGCATGGACATCATCGAGGGCGCCTTCGCGGGCGTCTGACGTGTGCGGACCCCGTCCGGTGCTGCCCCCGTGACCTGGGGTGACCGTCGGGGCCTGTGAAGAAGGTGTGCGGGCCCCATGTCGGGATGCTGTTCCGCCTGTTGGCCCGCACCTCGCTGCCGTACGGTTTCTGCAGTTGAGAGAAACACCCCGCCCACAGGGGACTGTGGGCGACACCATGGTGGAGCTTCCCCGGCCCCGCCCTGGTCGTGCCCTCGCGCACACACCCGGAGCTTCAGGTTCCGGAACTCCTCACCGATCGGATGGCCGCCCGCCCCACACCCCCCGGGGCGCGCGGCACCCCGATCCGGACGGCCACCCATCGGGAACGGCTGTTCACCGAAGGGCTAGCGCACACCCCCCCTTGCGCTAGCCCTTCGGCGCGTCCGGCCGCACCTTCCTGACAGGCTGCTGTCCATGGCTACCTCCCAGGACCCGCACTCCCCGCGGGCGGACGCGACGCCGGGGCGCCCCGCCCTGTCCCTCACGTCGTGCGCGCTCCTCTTCGCCCTCCTCACCTGGCAGGTCGTCGCCGAAGGGCCGCTGCGCGCGGCCGACGAGCGGGCCGGACGCGCCCTCGTCGGCAGCCGCATCCCCGGCCGGGCCGCCGAGTTCCTCGCCGACCTCGGCAACATCACGGTCGCCGTGCCGGTCCTCGCGGCGGTGATCGCGTACGTGTCCTGGCACCTCCGGCGCGCCGGAACGTTCCGCTGGTGGCTGCCGGGCCTGGCCGCCGCCGTCACGATGGCCTGCGTGCCCGCGCTCGTCGCCCCGCTCAAGTCCCTGATCACGCGGCCGGGACCGCCGGGCATGACCGGCGAGGGCGGCTTCTACCCCTCGGGTCACGCGGCGACGGCCCTGGTCGCCTACGGGGCGGCCGCCCTGCTCCTGCTCCCCCTGCTGCACTCCGCGTACGGCCGCCGCGAACTGGTCATCGGCTGCGCCCTGTTGAACGTGGCGATCGGCTTCGGGCTCGTGCGGCAGGGGTATCACTGGCCGCTGGACGTGGTGGCGTCCTGGCTGCTGTCAGCGATGTTGTTGCAGGGCATGGTGCTGGTCGTCGCGCGCCTCAGCCGAAGTACGCGTCGAAGTTCTTCGAGAACTCCCGGTTGTTGAAGCGGTCCCAGTTGATCGACCAGGTCATCAGGCCGCGCAGGTCGGGCCAGGTGCCGTGGGTCTGGTACGCGCCGCAGTTGGTCTTCTTCGTCAGGCAGTCCAGGGCCTTGTTGACCTCGGCCGTGGAGACGTGGCCGTTGCCCGCGTTGACGGACGCGGGCATGCCGATGGCGACCTTCTGCGGGGGCAGGGCCGGGAAGACGTTGTTCTTGTCGCCCGCCACCGGGAAGCCGGTCAGGAGCATGTCGGTCATCGCGATGTGGAAGTCCGCGCCGCCCATGAAGTGGTACTGGTTGTCCAGACCCATGATCGGACCCGAGTTGTAGTCCTGGACGTGCAGGAGCGTGAGGTCGTCGCGCAGGGCGTGGATGACGGGCAGGTAGGCGCCCGCGCGCGGGTCCTGGCCGCCCCATTTGCCGGTTCCGTAGAACTGGTAGCCGAGCTGGACGAAGAAGGTCTCGGGCGCCATCGTGAGCGTGAAGCCGGAGCCGTACTTGGCCTTGAGGGTCTTCACCGCCGAGATGAGGTTCACGATCGACGGGGTCTTCGGGTTCTTGAAGTCCGTGTCGTCGGCGTTCAGCGAGAGGGAGTGGCCCTCGAAGTCGATGTCCAGGCCGTCGAGTCCGTACTCGTCGATGATCGCCGAGACGGAGGAGACGAACGTGTCGCGGGCCGCCGTCGTCTTCAGCTGGACCTGGCCGTTCTGGCCGCCGATGGAGATCAGGACCTTCTTGCCCGCGGCCTGCTTGGCCTTGATCGCGGCCTTGAACTCGTCCTTCGTCTCCACGTTCGGGCACTCGGTCTTGGGACAGAGGCCGAAGCGGATGTCGCCCGAGGTCGCCGAGGTCGGTTCGCCGAAGGCGAGGTCGATGATGTCCCAGCTGTCGGGGGTGTCCGCGAGCCGGGTGTAGCCGGAGCCGTTGGCGAAGCTGGTGTGCAGATAGCCGACGAGGGCGTGGTCGGCGGGGGCCTTCGGCGCGGCGTCGGCGGTCTGCGCGGTCGCCGAGGTCACCGCGGGCGCGGCGAGCGCGAGCGCCGCGGCGATGGCAAGGGTCGTACGTCTGACATGGCTTATCAGCGAGCGGTCCACAAGTGCCTCCGGACATGGGGGGATTGGAGGGTGGCGCGCCCAACTTGGTCCAGACCAATTGAGTTGTCAAGGTTTCCGGCAGCTCAGCCCTCCGTCTCCCCCTCGCGCGCCATCCGCGCGGCCGCCTCGTGCATCGCGAGTTCGAGCAGCGCCGGGTCCGTCAGCGTGCCCGCGCCGTCCGGCGGGACCAGCCAGCGGACGCCGCCGGTGGACCGCCCCGGGTAGGGCACGACGATCCAGGTGCCCCGGCCGGCGCCGCGCACGCCCGTACCGATCCAGCGGGCGACCGTGCCCGGCGGCACGAAGAACCCCATGCGGGCGTCGCCGAAGTCGGCGAGCACGGGTCCCGGGCGGTCGACGCAGCGGGTCAGCACGTCGAGCGTGGGGTATCCGAGCTCGCCCGGCAGGATCAGCACGTCCCAGCGCCTGCCCGCGGGAAGGAGCGCGACCCCCAGCGGGTTGCGCTCCCACTCCCAGCGGCAGGCGTCCGGATCCGGCGCCACCGACACGAGCCATTCGACCGCCGACTTGGCCTCGGAGCCAGTCATGACGGGACCTCCCTTACCTGTGCGACAACAGTGCTTGCACAGGTGAGAGAGGTCCCGGGGCCACGCATTACGCAGGTTCCGACTACCAGTTGGTAGTGGAGGGAGTCACTGGCCGGAGGCGGGGCGTACGCCGGTCGATCACACCCCGCTCAGCCGCGCGGGACGGCTCCCCCGCGCCCGGCCGCTCAGCTGTCGAAGCCGAGCCCCAGCTTGTCCATGGTCTTGAGCCACAGGTTCCGCTTGCCGCCGTTGGCGTCGGAGCGGGCCAGCGACCACTTGGTGAGCGCCACCCCCGTCCACGCGAACGGCTCGGGTGGGAATGGCAGCGGCTTCGTACGGACCATCTCGAGCTCCGTACGCTCGGTGCGCTCGCCGGAGAGCAGGTCCAGCATGACGTCGGCGCCGAACCGGGTGGCTCCGACGCCGAGGCCCGTGTAGCCCGCCGCGTAGGCGACGCGGCCCTTGTGCGCCGTGCCGAAGAACGCCGAGAAGCGCGAGCAGGTGTCGATCGCGCCGCCCCACGCGTGCGTGAAGCGCACCCCCTCCAACTGCGGGAAGCAGGTGAAGAAGTGGCCCGCGAGCTTCGCGTACGTCTCGGGGCGGTCGTCGTACTCGGCGCGCACCTTGCCGCCGAAGGGGTAGATCGCGTCGTAACCGCCCCACAGGATGCGGTTGTCGGCGGAGAGCCGGAAGTAGTGGAACTGGTTGGCGCTGTCGCCGAGCCCCTGGCGGTTCTTCCAGCCGATCGCGGCCAGCTGGTCATCGGTCAGCGGCTCGGTCATCAGCGCGTAGTCGTAGACCGGAACGGTGTACGAACGCAGGCGCTTGACCAGCGAGGGGAAGATGTTCGTGGCCAGCGCGACCTGGCGGGCGAAGACCCTGCCGTAGGGCGTGCGGACCGCCATCCCCCCGCCCGCGGGGGCCAGTTGGAGCGCGGGCGTGTGCTCGTAGACGCGTACGCCCTTCTCCAGACACGCCCGCTTCAGGCCCCACGCCAGCTTCGCCGGGTGCAGCATCGCGACGCCGTCGCGGTCCCAGAGGCCGCCGAGGAACGTCGGCGAGTCGACCTGCTCGCGCAGCGCGTCCGCGTCGAGCAGCTCCGAGCCCTCGGCGAGACCGTGCTCGGCCATCTCCGCGTACATCTCGCGCAGTTCGGCCAGCTGGTGCGGCGCGGTGGCCACGTCGATCTCGCCGGTGCGTTCGAAGTCGCAGTCGATGGAGTAGCGCTTGACGGCCGCCTCGATCTCGTCGAGGTTGCGGGCGCCGAGCTCCTCCAGCTTCTCGATCTCGCCGGGCCAGCGGGACAGGCCGTTGGAGATGCCGTGCGTCAGGGACGCGGCGCAGAAGCCGCCGTTGCGCCCCGAGGCGGCCCAGCCCGCCTCGCGGCCCTCGACGAGGACCACCTCGCGGCGCGGGTCGCGCTCCTTGGCGATGAGCGCGGTCCACAGGCCGCTGTAGCCACCGCCGACGACGAGCAGGTCGCACCGGTCGTCACCGGTGAGGGCGGGTTCGGGGGCGGGCCTGCCGGGGTCGTCCAGCCAGTACGAGACCGGCTGGGCGTCGGAGAGGGACTTGGTCCAACGGGTCATGGCGCCAGGGGCCATGATTTCCACTCCTTCAGGAACTGCGTAATCGTTACTGAGATTGCTTGTTGCGGCGCTTGCCGATGAGCATTCCGGAAAGTACGAGGAGAACGGCGACGAGGAACATCGCCGTGCCGATCACATTGATCTGAACGGGCGTACCCCGCTGTGCGGATCCCCAGACGAACATGGGGAAGGTCACAGTCGAGCCCGCGTTGAAATTCGTGATGATGAAGTCGTCGAAGGAGAGCGCGAAGGCGAGCAGCGCGCCCGCCGCGATACCGGGCGCGGCGATCGGCAGCGTGACCCTGAGGAAGGTCTGCACGGGACCCGCGTAAAGGTCCTGCGCGGCCTGTTCGAGGCGCGGGTCCATCGACATGACGCGCGCCTTGACGGCGGTCACCACGAAGCTGAGGCAGAACATGATGTGGGCGATCAGGACGGTCCAGAAACCGAGCTGCGCGCCCATGTTGAGGAAGAGCGTGAGCAGCGACGCGGCCATGACGACCTCGGGCATCGCCATCGGCAGGAAGATCAGCGAGTTGACCGCGCCGCGCGCCCGGAAGCGGTAGCGCACAAGGGCGAAGGCGATCATCGTGCCGAGCACGGTCGCGCCGATCGTCGCCCAGGTGGCGATCTGCAGGCTCAGCGAGAGCGAGCCGCACATGTCGGCGACGCCGCACGGATCCTTCCAGGCGTCGAGCGAGAACTCCTGCCAGGAGTAATTGAAGCGGCCCTTCGGTTTGTTGAAGGAGAACACCGTCACGACGACGTTCGGGAGCAGCAGATAGGCGAGCGTGAGCAGACCGGCGATGACGACGACATTGCGCCGGAGCCAGCGGAAGAGGGCGGAGAAAGCGGCCATCAGACGAGGTCCTCCGTCCCTGACTTGCGGATGTAGAAGGTGACCATGAAGAGGATCGCGGCCATGAGGATGAAGGAGAGCGCGGCGGCCGTCGGGTAATCCAGAATGCGCAGGAACTGCGTCTGGATGACGTTTCCGACCATGCGGGTGTCGGTGGAGCCGAGCAGGTCCGCGTTCACGTAGTCGCCCGCCGCGGGAATGAAGGTGAGCAGCGTGCCGGAGACGACTCCCGGCATGGAGAGCGGGAAGGTCACCTTGCGGAAGGTCGTGGACGGCTTGGCGTAGAGGTCGCCCGCGGCCTCGTGCAGTCGGCCGTCGATGCGCTCCAGGGAGGTGTAGAGCGGCAGGATCATGAACGGCAGGAAGTTGTACGTGAGTCCGCAGATCACCGCGAGCGGGGTGGCGAGCACCCGGTCGCCGTCGGTGACGCCGAGCCAGCTGGTGACGTCGAGGACGTGCAGCGAGTTCAGGGCCCCGACGACCGGACCGCCGTCGGCGAGGATCGTCTTCCACGCCAGCGTACGGATGAGGAAGCTGGTGAAGAACGGCGCGATGACCAGGACAAGGATGAGGTTGCGCCAGCGGCCCGCGCGGAACGCGATCAGGTACGCCAGCGGATAGCCGAGCAGCAGACACAGGATCGTGGCGGCGCCCGCGTACATCACCGAGCGCAGGAACTGCGGCCAGTAGTCGCTCAGCGCGTCCCAGTAGGTCGCGAAGTGCCAGGTGACCTTGAAGCCCTCTTCGAGGGAGCCGGTCTGCACGGACGTCGACGCCTGGTAGACCAGCGGCAGCGCGAAGAAGACGACGAGCCAGAGGATGCCGGGGAGCAGCAGCCAGTAGGGGACGAGGCGGCCGCGCCTGCGGGTCTTGCGCGGGGCGGCGTCGGCCTCGGGGACGGGCTTGGCCTCCGGGGCCGGGGGCGGTGGTGCGTCGGTCACGGTCGTCATGCGGAGGTGTCCTCCTCGACCTTCTCGACGCCCGCCTCGACGTCCTGCGTCGCGTCGAGGCCGAAGGTGTGCGCGGGGTTCCAGTGCAGGACGACCTCGGCGCCCGGGGTGAGCCTGCCGTCGCGCTCGATGTTCTGCGCGTACACCTCGAAGGAGTCGCAGAGCGGGCTGTCGACGACGTACTGCGTGGAGACGCCAATGAAGCTGCTGTCGGCGATGGTGCCGGTGAGGCGGTTGCGGCCCTCGGGGATCTGCCCCGCGTCGTCGGCGTGCGTGAGGGAGATCTTCTCCGGGCGTATGCCGACCAGGACCTTGCCGCCCGCCGTGGTCGGGGCAGTACATCGGGCGGCGGGCAGCACGAGCTTGCCGTCCCCGGCCTTCAGGACGATGTCGTCGCCGCTGGTGCCGCCGATCTCGGCCTCGACGAAGTTCGACGTGCCGAGGAAGTTGGCGACGAAGGTGGTCCCCGGGTTCTCGTAGAGGTCGGCGGGGGCGCCCAGCTGTTCGACGCGGCCGCCGTTCATCACGGCCACGGTGTCGGCCATCGTCATGGCCTCCTCCTGGTCGTGCGTGACGTGCACGAAGGTGATGCCGACCTCGGTCTGGATGCGCTTGAGCTCCAGCTGCATCTGGCGGCGCAGCTTCAGGTCGAGGGCGCCGAGCGGCTCGTCGAGGAGCAGCACCTTGGGGTGGTTGATGAGCGCGCGGGCGACGGCGACGCGCTGCTGCTGTCCGCCGGAGAGCTGGTGCGGCTTCTTGCGGGCCTGCTCGCCGAGCTGGACGAGGTCGAGCATCTCGCCGACCTGCTTCTTCACGGACTTGATGCCGCGCCGGCGCAGGCCGAAGGCGACGTTCTCGAAGATGTCCAGGTGCGGGAAGAGCGCGTACGACTGGAAGACGGTGTTCACGGGCCGCTTGTAGGGCGGCAGCGCCGTGACGTCCTGGTCGCCGAGGTGGACCGTGCCCGTGCTGGGCTCCTCCAGGCCCGCGATCATGCGGAGCGTGGTGGTCTTGCCGCAGCCGGACGCCCCGAGCAGCGCGAAGAAGGAGCCCTGCGGCACGGTGAGATCGAGCGGCCGCACGGCGGTGAAGGAGCCGTAGGTCTTGCTGATCCCGCTGAGGCGGACATCGCCGCCGTGTTCTTGAGCAGTGGTCATGGTGGGTCCAGGGTCCAGGGGAGGTCGAGGGGGAACGGGGGGCGCCCCTTCAGGGGCGCGGGGAACTGCGCGAGCAACCACAAGAAGGCCGCGGCCGAATACACGCCGGAGCGCAGCCGCCTACGAACCCGTCAGCTTCGCGAACTTCTCTTCGTACGCGGTCTCTTCCTTCGGCGTCAGCGACCTGAACGCCCGGGACTTCGCCTTCATCTCCTTGTCGGGAATGATCAGCGGATTCGACGCCGCGTCCGCGTCGATCTTCGCGAGCGAGTCCCGCACTCCGTCGACCGGGCAGACGTAGTTGATGTACGCCGCCAGGCGGGCCGCGGGCTCCGGCTCGTAGTAGTAGTCGATGAGCCGCTCCGCGTTGCGCTTGTGGCGCGCCTTGTTGGGGACCAGCAGGTTGTCCGTGGACGTGATGTAGCCCTGGTCGGGGATGTGGAAGTCGACGGCCGGGTTGTCGGCCTTGAGCTGCACGATGTCACCGGCCCAGCCGAGGCACGCGGCGATGTCGCCCTTGTCCAGGTCGGAGGTGTAGTCGTTGCCGGTGAACCGGCGGATCTGCTTCTTGTCGACGGCCTTCTGGAGGCGGGCGATCGCCGCGTCGAAGTCGTCGTCGGTGAAGTCAGCGGGGTCCTTGCCCATGTCGATGAGGGTCATGCCGACCGTGTCGCGCATCTCGGAGAGGAAGCCGACGCGCCCCTTGAGCTTCGGGTCGTCGAGCAGCTGCGAGACGGACGTGATCTTCTTCCCGCCGGTCGCCTTCTTGTTGTAGGCGATGACGGTGGAGATGCCGGTCCAGGGGTACGAGTAGGCCCGCCCCGGGTCCCAGTCGGGATCGCGGAACTGGGTGGAGAGATGGGCGTACGCGTGCGGCAGGTTGGCCGGGTCCAGTTTCTGGACCCACCCGAAGCGGATCAACCGGGCGGCCAGCCAGTCGGTGACGCAGATGAGGTCGCGTCCGGTGTCCTGGCCCGCGGCGAGCTGCGGCTTGATCTTCCCGAAGAACTCGACGTTGTCGTTGATGTCCTCGGTGTACTTGACCGTGATCCCGGTGCGCTTGGTGAACGCCTCCAGGGTGGGCCGCCGGTTCGCGTCCTTCTCGTCGACGTCCATGTACTCGGTCCAGTTGGAGAAGGTGACGCGCTTCTCGTCGGCCGAGTGGTCATCGGCCGCGACGCCTCCCTTGGCCTTGCCCGCCGCGGGGATCCCGCAGGCGCTCAGCGCCCCGAATCCGCCGACGGCGAGCGCGCCGCCCGAGGTGGCGCGCAGCAGGGAACGGCGGGTCAGGGAACCCCGGCCGTTCCTCAGGCTGCGGTGCATGGCGGCCAGTTGGGCCGGGGAGGACAGGCGGTCTGGCTCGTACTGCTCCATGCGCGTGGTTGCCCTTTCGGGATGATGTGCGGCCGCGGGTCAGGCGGCCTGGTGATGGCTATCGGTCCCCGAAGATCGTGCGGTGCCAGTCCTTGCGGACCACCGCGGTGTTGTCGAACATGACGTGCTTGACCTGCGTGTACTCCTCGAATGAGTACGCGGACATGTCCTTTCCGTAGCCGGACGCCTTGTAGCCGCCGTGCGGCATCTCGCTGAGGATCGGGATGTGGTCGTTGACCCACACGCAGCCGGCCTTGATCTCGCGGGTCGCCCGGTTGGCGCGGAACACGTCGCGGCTCCAGGCCGATGCGGCGAGTCCGTAGGGGGTGTCGTTGGCGAGCCTGATGCCCTCGTCGTCGCTGTCGAAGGGCAGCACCACGAGCACGGGCCCGAAGATCTCGGACTGCACGACCTCGCTGTCCTGCGCCGCGTCGGCGATGAGCGTGGGCTTGTAGAACGCCCCGGGGTGCTGGAGCGCCTCGCCGCCGGTCACCACGCGCGCGTAGGAGCGGGCCCGGTCGACGAAACCGGCGACGCGGTCGCGGTGGACGTGCGAGATGAGCGGGCCCATGTCGGTGCTCGGGTCGAACGGGTCGCCGAGCCGCACGGACTCCATGAGGTCGGCGACGCCCGCCACGAAGGCGTCGTACAGCGGACGCTGGACGTACGCGCGCGTGGCAGCGGTGCAGTCCTGTCCGGAGTTGATGAGGGCGCCCGCGACCGCGCCGTGCACGGCGGCGTCGAGATCGGCGTCGTCGAAGACCACGAAGGGCGCCTTGCCGCCGAGCTCCAGGTGGAGGCGCTTGACGGTGGCCGTGGCGATCTCGGCGACGCGCTTGCCGACGCCGGTGGACCCGGTGAAGGACGTCATGGCGACGTCGGGGTGGCCCACGAGGCGCTCGCCCGCCTCCTTGCCCGCGCCCGTGACGATGTTGACGACACCGTCGGGGATACCGGCCTCGGTGGCCGCCTGCGCGAACAGGAGCGAGGTGAAGGGGGTCAGCTCGGCGGGCTTCAGGACGATGGTGTTGCCCGCGGCGATCGCCGGCAGGACCTTCCAGGCGGCCATCTGGAGGGGGTAGTTCCAGGGCGCGATGGAGCCGACCACGCCGATCGGCTCACGGCGTACGTACGAGGTGTGGTCCCCGGTGTACTCCCCCGCCGACTGGCCCTGCAGGTGCCGGGCCGCGCCCGCGAAGAAGGCGGCGTTGTCGACGGTGCCGGGGACGTCGAACTCCCGGCTCAACTTGATCGGCTTGCCGCACTGCAAGGACTCGGCCTGCGCGAACTCCTCGGCCCGGTCGGCCAGCACGCCCGCGAAGCGGTGCAGGGCGTCCGAGCGCTCGCCCGGGGTGGCCCGGGCCCAGCCGGGGAACGCCTCGGCGGCCGCGGCGACGGCGGCGTCGACGTCATCGCTCCCGGCGAGTTCGTACGAGTAGACCTCGTTGCCCGTGGCGGGGTCGACGACCGCGTGGTGGGTGCCCGACGTCCCCTTGGTCAGCCGCCCCGCGATGTACTGCGCGCCGTCCGAGAAGTGGTCCTGCGCCTGGAAGTTGTGCATGACGCTCTCCTCCGCCGCCCTCCCCGTCCCGGGGGTCGGCGTAGCTCCAGATCGATTTGAGTGCCGATCCTGGCAGAGCAGTAGTAGTCCAACAAGTGATTCCGTTGTTGCCTTTTGGTTACGCGACGGAATCTGTCGACCAGGTGTCGAGTCGTCCTGGAAAACCGAGGACGGAGTGTCAGTGGTGCCTGCCACACTCCCGTGTATGACGAAGATCGACTCGGTGCGTTCCGTGGCGGACCTCGTCCGCGTGGTGCGCGCGGGCGAGAAGGTGAAGTACCTGCACTTCTGGGGCCACGCCCCGCGAAGGGACGGCTCCCTGGGCGCCAGCTGCTTCAGCCAGTGGTGGCCCTCGCCGTTCACCGTGGACGGCGTCGGGTACGCGACGGCGGAGCACTGGATGATGGCCGCCAAGGCCCGCCTCTTCGGCGACGCGGAGGCGGAGCGGGCGGTCCTCGCGGCGCGGACGCCCGCGGAGGCGAAGAACGCGGGACGGCTCGTGCGGGACTTCGACGAGACGACATGGGCGCGGGAGCGCTTCGGGATCGTCGTCGAGGGCAGCGTCCACAAGTTCACGTCCGACCCGGCGCTCCGGGACTTCCTGGCAGGGACGGGGCGGCGGGTCCTCGTCGAGGCGAGCCCGCTGGACCGCGTCTGGGGCATAGGACTGGCCGCGGACGACCCTCGCGCGCAGGACCCCACGAGGTGGCAGGGCGCGAACTTGCTGGGATTCGCGCTGATGGCCGCACGAGAGCTGACGGAGGCGCCTTGAGCGAAGGGTTTCGGGGTACTCGCGGTGCTCCGTTACCCATGAGGGAGAAGGAAATGGAGTGGCTCGACAGGGCGGCGTGCGTCCGCGAGAACCAGGATCCGGAGCTGTTCTTCCCGGTGGGCGGGTCGGGGCCCGCCTTACGGGACGTCCGCGAGGCGAAGGCCGTGTGCCGCCGGTGCCCGGTGGCGACCCAGTGCCTGGAGTGGGCCCTGGAGACGGAGCAGTCCACCGGGGTCTGGGGCGGTACGTCGGAGACGGAGCGGGCGGCGCTGTCCAGGGCGTCGCGGCGCAGGGCACGCAACGCGAAGCGGCGTGCCCCGGCGGGCCGGGGCTCGGGCGGACGCGATGCGGGCGGACGCGGTGCGGACGGGCGGAGTTCGCAGGGGCGCCGGGCCACAGGGGCTCGGGAGCGCTCGACGCCGGGTGGGTGAGCGCTCCCTCGCGCAGGAGCGGAGTTCGTGCCGCGCGGGTCAGATCGTCGCGCCACGCGGATCAACTCGTTGCGCCGCGCGAATCAGCTCAGCGCGCCGCGCGAATCAGCTCAGCGCCGCCCTCGCGATGCGCTCGGCCACCGCGTTCATGTCCTTGCCCTTGGCATCGGTCGCGTTGACCGAGTAGACCAGGGTGCGTGAGCCGTTCTCGGTCGCGGCGATCATGTTCGTGTAGCCGTAGCGGGAGCCGGTCTTGAGCCAGACGACCCGGTCGCCGGCCTGGTACCGCTGGAGTCCCGCGCCGAAGGTCGCGTCCTTGACCTTCGCGGGCAGCGTGAACATCTCCTTCAGCTGCGGCCGCGGCACGACCTCCCCGCCGAACAGCGCCCGCGTGAACCGCTCCAGATCGGCCGTGGAGGAGATCATGTCGCCCGCCGCGAAGCGGTCGTACTGGTTCCACTCGGTCACGTCGACGAGCCGGGTGCCGCCGTCCGCCCGCTCCCGCGTCTGGTAACCGCGGTTGTGCGGACCGCGGATACGGGGATCGGCGCCGGGGAAGTACGTGTCGCGCATGCGCAGCGGCTCGAAGATCCGCTCGCTGGCCTGGTGCGCGTACGTGTCCCCGGTGACCTTCTCGATCAGCATGCCGAGCACGGTGTAGCCGATGTTGCGGTAGTGCTGCTCGACGCCCGGATCGTGCTCGGGGCCCTTCGCGACGGCCGACGCGACGACGGCCTCGTAGTCCAGCGTCTCGAAGCGGTGCGCGTACTCGTCGTCGAAGCCGTCGCCCGACTTCAGACCGCTGGTGTAGTTGAGCAGGCTGCGTACGGGGATGGGCTTGAACTTCCCCGTGAGCAGGCCCGGCATGTAGTGCTGCACGGGCTCGTCGAGGTCGAGCGTGCCCTCGGCGGCCAGTTGGAGCGCCACGGCCGCCGTCACGATCTTCGTCGTGGAACCGGCGCGGAACCGGCCGTTCGGATCGGCCTTGCGGTGCGTGACCAGGTCGTGCACCCCGGAACTGCCGCGCCAGGTCCCCTCCGGGCCGCCGACGCGGACGAGCGCGGCCGTCGCGTCGGCGTTCGGCAGGCCCTTGATCGCCTCGCGCAGGGCCTTGGCGTTGGGGCCGGTGGACGGCTCTGGCGCGGGCCGGTCGTGGGCGGCGAGGGTGTGGGCGGCGTGGGCGTCGGCCAGGGCGGGTGCGGCCGCCGCGCCGGTGAGGCCGAGGACGAGGGCGGCGGCGAGCGCGGCGCGGGCAGGGACCTTCACGGTGACGGGCTCCTCGGTCGTTTCGGTGTCGTGCTCTCATCCTGATGATCACCGGACCGGGGCGGATCGTCGGCGGGGAGGGGGTGGACCCGGGTTGTCGTCCGGGTCAACGGGCGTACAGATCAAGGGGGTTGCTGAGGGAAGCCCCCTAAGGGGTGCCCTCAGGAGGTGCGCAACGCGTCCAGGACGTCCACGCGGTTCGTGGTGATCGCGTCGACGCCCGCGTCGAGCAGGCGGCGCATCGAGCGGCGGGTGTCCGGCGTCCAGACCGAGACGAGGAAACCCTCGCGGTGGATCTGGAAGGCCAACTCGCGGTCGACCAGGGCGAAGCGGTAGTTGAGCCAGCGCGGCCGCACCGCGTCGAGCACGGCGCGACGCGGCGGTGCCAGGCTCGTCCAGGTCAGGGCGATCTCGGCGCCCGGGTCCGCCGCACGCACGGCGAGCATGGCCTGCGCGCCCGCGGTGTAGTACACGCGCTCGGCCGCCCCGCAGTCGGCGACGACCCCGACGATCGTGCGGACCGCGGCGGGCGTCGCGCCCGGCAGGTCGATCATGAGCCGGTGCCCGTCGGTGGCCTTCAGCGCCGCTTCGAGCGTGGGGACGCCGTCCTCGGTGAGCCCCGCGACCTCCGCGGCGGACAGCGCGGCGAGCGGACGGTCGTAGCCCCACAGCCGCTTGAGCGAATCGTCGTGCAGCAGGACGGGCGTTCCGTCGCCGGTCAGACGGACGTCGATCTCCACCGCGTCCGCGCCCCTTTCGAGCGCGGAGCGCAGGGAGGGGAGCGTGTTCTCGCGGACGCGGTAGGGATCGCCTCGGTGGGCCACAGCTGTCACGGTGCGCATGGGCCCATTGTGGTGCCGTCCTTACGGAGCGAGCCACGTCTCCGTGTACGTGTCGATCTCCGCGGCGATGCGGTCCTTGCCCGCGCGGTCGAGGAAGGACACCTCGACGGCGTTCTTGGCGAGGGCCGCGATGCCGCGCTCGTCGAGGCCGAGGAGGCGGGCCGCGACGGCGTACTCGGTGTTCAGGTCGGTGCCGAACATCGGCGGGTCGTCGGAGTTGATCGTCACCGTCACCCCGGCCTCGACGAACTGCTTGAGCGGGTGCTCGTCCAGGGTGCGGACCGCGCGCGTCGCGATGTTCGAGGTCGGGCAGACCTCCAGCGGGATGCCGCGCTCGGCGAGGTGGGCGAGCAGCTTCGGGTCCTGGGCGGCACTGGTGCCGTGGCCGATGCGCTCGGCACCGAGGTGGGTCAGCGCGTCCCAGACGGTCTCGGGCCCGGTGGTCTCGCCCGCGTGCGGCACCGAGCGCAGGCCCGCGGCGATCGCCTGGTCGAAGTAGGGCTTGAACTGCGGGCGCGGCACGCCGATCTCGGGCCCGCCGAGCCCGAAGGAGACCAGGCCCTCGGGGCGCAGCTTGTCGGTCGTGGCGAGCCGGAGCGTCTCCTCGGCCGACACGAGACCGGCCTCCCCGGGGATGTCGAAGCACCAGCGCAGTACGGTGCCGAACTCCTCCTCGGCGGCCTTGCGGGCGTCCTCGATGGCGTCCATGAAGGCGCGGTCGTCGATGCCGCGGCGCACGGAGGAGTACGGGGTGATGGTCAGCTCGGCGTAGCGGACGTTCTGCCGGGCCATGTCCCTGGCCACCTCGAAGGTGAGCAGGCGCACGTCGTCCGGGGTGCGGATCAGGTCCACGACGGACAGGTACACCTGGATGAAGTGCGCGAAGTCCGTGAACGTGAAGTAGTCGGCGAGCGCCTCGGGGTCCGTCGGTACGGCGGAGTCGGGGTGCCGGGCGGCCAGCTCGGAGACGATCCGGGGGGAGGCGGAGCCGACGTGGTGCACGTGCAGTTCGGCCTTGGGCAGCCCGGCGATGAAGGCATGCGGGTCTCTGTCGGGCGCGGCTGCGGGCTGCTGCTGCTCGGTCACGGTTTCCTCCCCAGGAACGGGTTTGATCGGCTGATCGGTGGGACGGGGCTCATCGTACGGTCGCCGCCGGTGGGGGCCGGTGCCGGTCGGGGACGGTGCCGGTCGGCGAGGGCGAACCAGGGGCCGTAGCATGACGGAACGTACGAAAGAGGTGACCCGCCATGTCCGAGGACGATGCCGCGCGGGGCGCGGACGCGCCTCAGGAGCGGGATCCCTGGGCCCCGCCCGCGGAGGACGCGGTGCCGCCGCCGTCCCTGGAGAAGCGGGGTGCGTGGCCGCCGCCGGGACCGGTGTCGGTGCAGCCGCCCGGTGACCCCTTCGCGCCGCCGCCCGGCGCGGGACAGGGGGAGCCGGTGCCGCCGCCTCCGGTGTCCCCTGACGGGCCCGGGCAGGCGCCATACGGGTATCCGGGCCATGGCTACGCGGGCTCCCCCGGCTACCCGGGCTACGACGGATATCAGGCGCCCCCGGGATACGAGGGGCACGGCCACCCGGGACATCCGGGACCCCACGGACCGGGCCCCCAGGGGTGGCAGGGCTACCCGGGGCATCCCGGCTACCCGGTCCAGGGCCCGCCCGGATACGGCTGGCCCGCGATGCCGATGGCGCCCGCCAACGGGATGGGCGTGGCCGCGCTCGTCCTCGGCATCGTCGCGGCGGTCGGCTTCTGCCTGTGGCCGCTGGCGATCGTGCTCGGCATCCTCGCGGTGATCTTCGGCTCGATAGGCCGCCGCAAGGCGCGACGGGGCGAGGCCACGAACGGGGGCCAGGCGCTGGCCGGGATCATCTGCGGCGCGGCCGGGATCGTGCTCGGGGTGGCCATGGTGGTCTTCCTGCTCGTGGTGCCGGACGAGGACGACGACACGGGCTCGTCGGACGACCCCGGCTTCTCGGCGACGCTGGTCGTGGACGCCCCGCGCTGACACCCGGCCGCGTTCACCCGGCCGCGTTCACCGAGGGGCGGCCAGCACCGCCGCGAGCCCCTCCCTCAGATCCTTGACGAAGAACTCGGGGACCTCGAGGGACGGGAAGTGTCCCCCGCTTTCCGGCGTCTCCCAGCGGACGATCCGCCGGTACCGCTCCTCGGCCCAGGGGCGTGGGCACTTCTCGATGTCGCGGGGATAGACGCTGATCGCCGACGGCACGTCGACCCGGAGACCGGGGTCCAGCGTGTTCACGCCGCCGTGGCTCTCGTAGTAGATGCGGGCCGCCGACGCACCGGTCCGCGTCAGCCAGTACAGCGTGACGTCGTCGAGGATCCTGTCGAGGGAGATCGTCTCGAACGGGCTGTCCTCGGTGTCCGACCACTCGGCGAACTTGTCGAGGATCCAGGCGAGCAGCCCGATGGGTGAGTCCACGAGCGCGTAGCCGATGGTCTGCGGCCGGGTCGCCTGCTGCTTCGCGTACGCGGCGCGACGGTGCCAGAAGTCGTGGGTCTCCTCGGCCCACCGGCGCTCGGCCTCCGTCAGCCCTTCCGTCGTCAGGCCGGGTGGCGCCTGCGCGAGCGTGGTGTGGATGCCGAGCACGTGTGCCGGGAACCTGCCGCCGAGGACCGTGGTGATCACGCCGCCCCAGTCGCCGCCGTGGGCCAGGAACGTGTCGTAGCCGAGCCTGCCCATGAGCTCCACCCAGGCGGCCGCGATCTTCTCGATCCCCCACCCGGTGGTGGTCGGCCTGTCGCTGAAGCCGAAGCCCGGCAGCGAAGGGACGACGACGTGGAAGGCGGGCGCGTCCGCGTCCGCCGGATCCGCCAGTTCGTCCACCACGTCGATGAACTCGGCGACGCTGCCCGGCCATCCGTGCGTCAGGATCAGCGGCGTGGCGTCCGCGCGCGCGGACCGGCGGTGCAGGAAGTGGATCCCCAGGCCGTCGACGGTCGTACGGAACTGACCGATCCGGTCGAGACGCGCTTCGAACGAGCGCCAGTCGTACCCGGTGCGCCAGTAGTGCACGACGTCGACGAGGTCGGCGAGCGGAACGCCCTGCTCCCAGCGGCGGGGGTCCGGCGCGGCACGCCGGACCGTCTCCGCCTCCGGCAGTCGCGCCGCGGCCAGTCTCGCGCGCAGGTCGTCGAGGTCGGCGTCGGCCGCACGGGCTTCGAAGGCGTGGACGTCGCCGGTCGCGCGGGCTGCACGCGCCCGTGCGTCGCTGGTGGGGCGGGTCATGGGACCTCCTGGCCGTCGCGGAACCGGCCACCACCTGTCGCGAACCGGCTAAGACGGTTCTAGCGCGCCTTCCCGCCCGCGCGCAACCGGCTATGGTGGTTCCATGTCTGCTGGGTTCCCTGACTTCCGCCTCGGTACGGTGCTGGCGACCAGCTTCACGGGGACTCTCTCGGAGCGGCAGGGCGACGCCGTCGAGCGCATTCCGACGCCGCGCCGGCTCATCGACTGGCTTGCGGTGTACGGCCTCGCCGTGGACTCCTGCACCACTGCCCAGCTCGACCTCGCCAAGGAGCTGAGGGAGTCGATCCACGCCGTCGCGACGGCGGCCGCGCTCCAGGACGCGCTCCCCGCGTCCGCCGTCCAGGTCATCAACGACCGCAGCACTCAGGGCCGGGCCTCTGCGGTCCTGACCCCGGGGGGCGAACGGCGGTGGCAGCTCAGCCCGACGTCCCCCGTGGAAGACGCCCTCGGCGTGATCGCCGCCGACGCGATCAGCGTCGTCGCGGGCGAGCGGGACGGAAAGCTGGCCCTGTGCGCGTCACCGACCTGCCGAGCCGCCTTCTTCGACACCAGCCGGAGCCGCACCCGCAGATGGTGCGACATGAACACGTGCGGGAACCGCCAGAAGAAGGCGCGCTTCCAGGCCAACCGGCGCGGGACGCCCGGCTCGGCGGGGTGACCGCCACCCGGACGTGCCGCGCGCGAGGCACCGCCCCTACAACCCCGCCAACGCGTTCCACCGCTTGGCGAACTCCGTGCGCTCCTTCGACGTGATGTCGCGCGCGATCGCGAGGCGCTTGCGCATCGTGTCGTCGGGGAAGATCAGCGGGTCCTCGGCGAGTTCGGCGCGTTCCTTGTCCTTGGACGAGGCCAGGACGTCGCGGGCGGCGGGGACCGGGCAGACGTAGTTGACCCAGGCGGCCAGCTCCGCCGCGACCTCGGGCTCGTAGTAGTAGTCGATGAGCCGCTCGGCGTTCCGCTTGTGGCGGGCGAGGTTGGGGACCATGAGGGACTCGGCCCACAGTTCGCCGCCCTCCTCGGGGACGATGAACTCGATGTCCGGGTCGTCCGCCTGGAGCTGGATGACGTCGCCGCTGTAGGCCTGGCAGGCCAGGACGTCGCCGCTGGAGAGGTCCTTGATGTAGTCGTTGCCGGTGAAGCGGCGGATGTGGTGGGAGTTCACCATCTTCTCGACCTTGTCGCACATCCGGTGGAAGTCGTCGGCCGTCCACTTGGTGACGTCGACGCCGTCGCCCTGGAGCAGCAGCGCGAACGCCTCGTCGAGCCCGGAGAGCAGGGTGACCCGGCCCTTGAGGTCGTCGGCCCACAGGTCGGAGACGTGCTTGATCTCGCGGCCGACCCTGCGCTTGTTGTACGCGATGCCGGTGATGCCGGACTGCCAGGGCACCGTGAACTTGCGCCCCGGGTCGAAGTGCGGCGAACGCAGCAGCGGGTCGAGGTACTTGGTGACGTGGGGCTGATGCGCGCGGTCCATCTCCTGCACCCAGCCGAGGCGTACGAAGCGGGCGCACATCCAGTCGCTGATGACGATGAGGTCGCGGCCCGTCTCCTGGTGGTTCATCAGGGACGGGCTGATCTTGCCGAAGAACTCGTCGTTGTCGTTGATCTCCTCCGTGTAGCGGACGTCGATCCCGGTCCGCTTCTCGAAGGCGGCCAGCGAGGGGCGCTTCGTCTTGTCCTTGTCGTCGGTGTCGATGTACAGCGGCCAGTTGGCGAAGGTCAGCTTCTTGTCCTGCCGCGAGCGGTCGCTCGCACCGCGCTCACCGGGGCCGATGTACGCGGCGGGCACACCGCAGCCCGCGAGCGTACTGACGGCCGCCCCGCCGCCGATGGCGCGCAGCAGGGAACGACGGGACACGGAGGAGACTCTGGGGTTCGCTCGCACCCCGGCAGCATGCGCCCCCGCTCCCCGGCCGGACAATGGACGCAGCGTCGAGCCCCGCCCCCTGGACCCGACACCCTGTCGATCACCCGCGCGCCCCTATGCGGGCCCCAGCCACCCCGCGAGGTCCCCCGCCGTGACCCGCTCAAGGGGCGCGGCGTCGACGGGCCCCGGGTAGAGGCGGTACGCCGTGCCGGACGCGACGCCCTCCGCGCCCGCCAACTCGCCGTGCAGCAGCGCGAGGAGAGCCCGGCGGTCGGCGAGCTCCGGCTCGGCGCTCAGCGCGTCGGGCTCCCAGCCGTCACGGACGCGCAGCGCGAAGTCGGCGCGCGGCTCGTCCTCGGCGCGGCGGTAGCCCCACAGGACGTGCCCGCGGCCGCGCACGTACACCTCGCCGTCGGTGCGGGCGGCCGCCGTCCAGCAGGCCAGGTCCCACAGCGTGGTGCGGCCGCACGGCTGGAAGGTGTCGAGCAGGTCGTTCCCCATCCGGCCGAGCTGTCCCCGGTAGCGCCACACGTCGTGGTCGGTGCCCTTCGTGGCGAGGGTGACGTCGGCCCACCAGGCGTGCCGGGTCCGCAGGTCGACGACCATCGGCACGCACAGCTTCGCGTCGCCCGCGAGGTCGAAGCGCTGCCGGACCGTGCGCGGGTCGTAGACGGCACGCTCCTCGCCCTCGACGGCCATGAACCCCGCGAAGGCGTCCGGGAGTTCGTCGAAGGGGACGTCGTTGTACGAGATGACCGCGGGCACCACGAACCGCACGCCCGAGTTCGCGAGCCTCGGCAGGTCGAGGTCCAGGTACTCGGTGGCGCCGTGCGGGGCGGGCGCCGACGTCAGGTCCCCGGAGTGCCGGGCAGCGCCGCCCGCGTACTCCAGATGCGTGTAGTCGCACAGGCCGACGAAGCGCCACAGGTCGTCGTAGAGCGCGACGGACAGGTCGAGGTCGACGCGCGTGCCCTTGGGCTGCGTCCAGTGCAGGAAGAGCCGCACGGTCTCGCTGTCCGCGGGCATGGGCAGCGAGCTGCCGCGCGGTACGGCGACGAGCGACGCGGCCGACGCGCGCTCGGCGAAGGGCACGGGAAGATCGGCGAGCGAGGCGTCCAGGACGGCCACGTCGTACCGCTCCCCCGCCCGCTCGGCGAGCCGCCGCACGGCCTCCGCCTCGATCAGCTCACCGGCGCGCCCCGCGACCCGCGCGGGCAGCGGAGGCCGGTGGTCCTCGACCGCGTACGCCTTGGTGACCCGGCCGCGCGGGAAGAAGACCCGACGGTGCCCCGGCACGGCACGGACCTTCATCCGGCCGTGCGCGCCGAGCAGCGGCCCGGGCCCCGCGCCCGGCAGGGCCTCGGCGAGCGCGCCGCGCACCGCGTCAGGGAGCGTCGGCTCGCCCGAGCGGGCCAGCAACAGGTCGAGCCTGCGCAGGAGTTCACCGGGCCGCTCACCGAGGAGCCGTACGGCGGCCGGGACGTCCCAGCGGGCGAGCGCCGCCTCGACGCGCCCCTGCCAGGTGATCACGCGCAGCCGGTCACCGGCGAGCCCGACCTCCTCGTGCCGGGCGGCCTCGGCGAGCAGCACCTCGCCGAGCGCGCCGTCACGGATGCGGGTCTCGCGCAGCACGGCGAACGCGAGCGCCACGCGCGCGTGCCGGTGGGCGTGCTCGAAGGGGTGCAGGATCTCCCCGACCCGCTTCCACGCGCGCGGGTGCCGCGCCATGTCCTCGACGAGGCGCGCGAAGGCCAATCCGTCGAGCAGCCCGAGGAGTTCACGGCGCACCGGTCGCGGGAGCCCGCGCAGACGCGGCGGTTCGAGCAGGTCGGGATCGCCCCCGGACCGTACGACGAGGATCCGCAGCACATCGGTGGCGGTGTCCGCGTGGCGCGCGACGAGCGGCCTGACCTCGGGCAGGTCGAGCAGCGAGGCGAGCGCGAGTGCCTTGCTCTCGCGCAGCGGTATGCACTCGGGCAGCCAGTCGGCGGCGCCGGCCGGGTCCAGCTGCCCCAGGAGCAGCATCAGGTCGTCGTGGTCCTGCGGGTTCAGCGGCGTACGCCGGGCGAGCAGCGCGGCGAGTTCGGCCGCGGCGTCGCCGGGCTCGGCGACGCGCAGCGCGCGCAGGACCTCGCCGCCGTCGCCGCCGAGGCCCGCTCCCGTGTCCAGCCACGGGTCGGTGGGCCCATCGGTCTCGTACCGCTGCTCGCAGATCGGGCAGGCGTACCAGACGCAGCACTCGTCGCAGCAGCCCCAGTCGTCGATCTTGGTGACGCAGTCGTCGCAGAGCAGGTGGGCGCAGGGCCCGAGGGCACGCACCCGGCGCGTGGTGCCCGCGCAGTTCATGCAGGGCTGATGCGGCTGGGCGGCGAGGCGCGCGACGACGAGGTCGGTGTAGTGGGCGCGCGCGTGCTGGTAGGGGATCTCGTCGGGGAAGCGCCGGAACAGCGGGGCGTGGTGGCGGTCGGAGCCCAGCAGCGCGTCGACGCCCGCGAGCAGCGCGCGCCCGGTGGCGGCGAGGTCCTCCACGGACAGCGCGGTCAGCGCGCGCCGCAGCGGGGCGGTCAACAGGTGCCCCCGGTCGGCGAGTTCGGCCTCGAGGACGACCACGGCGGCGTCGGTCACGGCGGACCGTCCGACGCCGGAGCCCACGCGCACGCTCTGCCTGCGGCGCAGCAGCAGCCCCGCGAGGTCGTCAGCGGTCGTCGTCGTCATCAGGCCACACCCCCGTAGTACAGAAAACGCGGGGGCGGGAAGTGGGTGCGCTACGGATCTTTTACAGAGATAAGAAAGAAGGAAGCACACCACGGAGCCGCCCCCGCGTACGCAACGGTACGCGGGGGCGGGGAGGCAGTCACCCGATTATCGGCGCAGGTGAGGGCGGCCCCTTAAGGGGCGCGGGGAACTGCGCGAGCAACCCCCACCGGCCCGCACGGGACGTGTCAGCCCTCAATCGACGTCATCACGTGCTTGATCCGCGTGTAGTCGTCGAACCCGTACGCCGAGAGGTCCTTGCCGTACCCGGACTTCTTGAACCCACCGTGCGGCATCTCCGCGACCAGCGGAATGTGCGTGTTGATCCAGACGCACCCGAAGTCGAGCACCTTGGACATCCGCATCGCACGCGCGTGGTCCTTGGTCCACACGGAAGACGCCAGCGCGTACTCGACGCCGTTCGCGTACTCGACGGCCTGCGCCTCGTCCGTGAAGGACTGCACGGTGATGACGGGGCCGAAGACCTCGTTCTGGATGATCTCGTCGTCCTGCTTGAGGCCCGAGACGACGGTCGGCGCGAAGAAGTAGCCCTTCTCGCCGACCCGCTGGCCACCGGCCTCCACGCGCGCGTGCGCGGGCAGGCGGTCGATGAAGCCGGAGACCTGCTTCAGCTGGTTGGCGTTGTTGAGCGGCCCGTACAGCACGTCCTCGTCGTCCGGCTGCCCGGTCTTCGTGTCGGCGGCGGCCTTGGCGAGCGCCGTCACGAACTCGTCGTGGATGGACTCGTGGACGAGCACGCGCGTGGCGGCCGTACAGTCCTGGCCCGCGTTGAAGAAGCCCGCGACCGAGATGTCCTCGACGGCCTTGGCGATGTCGGTGTCCTCGAAGACGACGACGGGCGCCTTGCCGCCGAGCTCCAGGTGGACCCGCTTGAGGTCCTTGGACGCGGACTCGGCGACCTGCATGCCGGCGCGCACGGAGCCGGTGATGGAGGCCATCGCGGGCGTCTTGTGCTCGACCATGGCGCGGCCGGTGTCGCGGTCGCCGGTGACGACGTTGAAGACGCCGGGCGGCACGATGGAGCCGATGATCTCGGCCATCAGGACGGTCGACGCGGGCGTCGTGTCCGAGGGCTTGAGGACGACCGTGTTACCGGCGGCGAGCGCCGGGGCGAACTTCCAGACGCCCATCATCATGGGGTAGTTCCACGGCGCGACCTGCGCGCAGACGCCGATCGGCTCGCGGCGGATGATGGAGGTCAGTCCCTCCATGTACTCGCCCGCGGCGCGGCCCTCCAGCATCCGGGCGGCACCCGCGAAGAAGCGGATCTGGTCGACCATGGGCGGGATCTCCTCGGACCGCGTGAGTCCGATCGGCTTGCCCGTGTTCTCGACCTCGGCCGCGATCAGTTCCTCGGCGCGCTCCTCGAAGGCGTCGGCGATCTTCAGCAGGGCCTTCTGCCGCTCGGCGGGCGTCAGGTCGCGCCAGGCGGGGAACGCGTCGGCGGCGGCCTTCATGGCGGCGTCGACATCGGCCTGCCCCGACAGCGGCGCGGTCGCGTACGCCTCGCCGGTCGCCGGATTGATCACCTCGGTGGTCCGTCCGTCGGCCGCGTCCCGGAATTCTCCGTTGATGTAGTTGCGCAGACGTCGCAGCTCGGTGGTCACTTCCGGCCCTCCAGGTCAGATGTCCAGTGGATGAGACACCCACCCTAGTCGCTGCACCGACGCTTTCAACATACCCAGCGGCCCAGAACTGCGGAATCCGTGACGATCGAAGTCGCAGACAACGAATTTCATCGATCTGGCCTTGCGGAAGTGACGAGACGTCGTGCACAGTGAGGTCGTGGCAAGTCGCAGCGCAGACCCCAGCAGCCCCCGCGGCTCACGCACCGGAAATCCGGGCGCGAGCGGCAGCGGGAACGGCACACCGCCCGTGGACGCCGTCTCTCTGGCGATCATCGAACAGCTCCAGGAGGACGGCCGCCGTCCGTACGCCGCGATCGGCAAGGCCGTGGGCCTCTCCGAGGCCGCCGTGCGCCAGCGCGTCCAGAAGCTGCTCGACCAGGGCGTGATGCAGATCGTCGCCGTCACGGACCCGCTCACCGTGGGTTTCCGCAGGCAGGCGATGGTCGGCATCAACGTCGAGGGCGATGTGGACCCGGTCGCGGACGCCGTGGCCGCCATGCCGGAGGCCGAGTACGTGGTGATGACCGCGGGCTCGCACGACCTCCTGGTGGAGATCGTCTGCGAGGACGACGACCACCTGCTCGAAGTCATCAACAAGCGCATCCGCGCCCTCCCCGGCGTGCGCTCCACCGAGAGCTTCGTCTACCTCAAGCTCAAGAAGCAGACCTACATGTGGGGAACCCGATAGCCGTGAGCAAGGACCTCAGCCAGACCGCGTACGACCACCTGTGGATGCACTTCACCCGCATGTCGGACTACGAGAACGCACCCGTGCCCACCATCGTGCGTGGCGAGGGCACCTACATCTTCGACGACAAGGGCAAGAAGTACCTGGACGGCCTCTCCGGCCTCTTCGTCGTCAACGCGGGCCACGGCCGTCACGAGCTCGCGGAGACCGCCTACAAGCAGGCGCAGGAGCTGGCCTTCTTCCCGGTGTGGTCCTACGCCCACCCCAAGGCCGTCGAGCTCGCCGAGCGCCTCGCGGACTACGCGCCGGGCGACCTCAACAAGGTCTTCTTCACCACCGGTGGCGGCGAGGCCGTCGAGACCGCGTGGAAGCTGGCGAAGCAGTACCACAAGCTCACCGGCAACCACACGAAGTACAAGGTCATCTCGCGCGCGGTCGCCTACCACGGCACCCCGCAGGGCGCCCTGTCCATCACCGGTCTGCCCGCGCTCAAGGCCCCCTTCGAGCCGCTGGTCCCCGGCGCGCACAAGGTCCCGAACACCAACATCTACCGCGCCCCGATCCACGGCGACGACCCCGAGGCGTTCGGCCGCTGGGCCGCCGACCAGATCGAGCAGGAGATCCTCTTCGAGGGCCCGGAGACGGTCGCCGCCGTCTTCCTGGAGCCGGTGCAGAACGCGGGCGGCTGCTTCCCGCCCCCGCCCGGCTACTTCCAGCGCGTGCGCGAGATCTGCGACAAGTACGACGTGCTGCTCGTCTCCGACGAGGTCATCTGCGCCTTCGGCCGCCTCGGCACGATGTTCGCCTGCGACAAGTTCGGCTACGTCCCCGACATGATCACCTGCGCCAAGGGCATGACGTCGGGCTACTCCCCGATCGGCGCGTGCATCGTCTCGGACAAGATCGCCGAGCCGTTCTACAAGGGCGAGAACACCTTCCTGCACGGCTACACCTTCGGCGGCCACCCCGTGTCGGCCGCGGTCGGCCTCGCCAACCTCGACATCTTCGAGAAGGAGGGCCTGAACCAGCACGTGCTCGACAACGAGGACGCCTTCTTCCAGACCCTCCGCAAGCTGCACGACCTGCCGATCGTCGGCGACGTCCGCGGCAACGGCTTCTTCTACGGCATCGAGCTGGTGAAGGACAAGGAGACCAAGGAGACGTTCAACGACGAGGAGACCGAGCGCGTCCTGTACGGCTTCCTCTCCAAGGCGCTGTACGAGAACGGTCTGTACTGCCGCGCCGACGACCGGGGCGACCCGGTCGTCCAGCTCGCCCCACCGCTGATCTCCACCCAGGAGACCTTCGACGAGATCGAGGGCATCCTGCGCCAGGTCCTCACGGAGGCGTGGACGAAGCTCTGATCGGTTATTGACTGATCAACACCGGCCCCTGGGGCGCCCGTTCGAGTGACAACGGGCGCCCCAGGGCCGCGTCGTTTCCGGGCAAGTCCGCCCGAATCCCTAGCGTGCCCAGTGACCGATCGGCCCCGCCTTCGTTCCCCCGTCCGGGGGAGGCAAACTGATCTGAACCGAGGTGTACGCGATGGCTGCCCCACCGGACAACGACGTGCTGTGGGCACGCGCTCTGCACGTCAAGCACAACGGCTCCCCCGCCCTCACCGGCGTCTCGCTCGGTGTCCGCGAGGGCGAGATCCTCGCGGTCAACGGCCCGCGCGGCTGCGGCAAGACGACCCTCCTGCGGTGTCTCTCGGGCCAGCTGCTCCCCCAGCAGGGCGAGGTGTGGTTCAACAGCACGCCCGTCCACACCATGCGCCCGCTGGTGCGCGAACGCCTGCGGCGCGACCGGTTCGGCTGGATCGACCCCGAGCCCCACCTCGTCCCCGAGCTCACCGCCTGGGAGAACGTCGCCCTGCCGCTCATGCTGCGCGGCGCCTCCCACCGCGTCGCCAAGCCCGTGGCACAGGAGTGGCTGGAGCGCCTCGACATCGGCACCTGCTCCCGCAAGCGGCCGCACGCCCTCCTCCAGGCCGAACGCCAGCGCGTCGCCGTCGCCCGCGCCCTGGTCACCACGCCCTCCGTGCTCTTCGCCGACGAGCCCACCGCCCCGCTGCACCGGGCCGACCGCGCGCACGTCCTGCGCACCCTGACCACCGCGGCCCGCTCGCACGGCATCACGGTCGTCCTCGCCACGCACGACGCCGAGGTCGCCACCCTCGCCGACCGCACCGTCACGCTGCTCGACGGACGGCGCGTCAACACGGTGCACCTGCCCGGCTCCGGCGACCCCGCCAGACCGGTGTCCGGGACCGCCACAGCGGAAGGCCGGGCCGCGTGCTCGCTCTCCGTCTAGCCCGCGGCGCCCACCCGCTCGTCCAGTTGCGGCGGCTCCTGGTCGCCGCCGCGACCGCGGGCACCGGCTTCCTGCTGCTCTGCACCCTGACGTACGCGATGGAACACCCCGGCGCCGGATCGGTCCTGCGCCTGGCCTGGTGCCTCGCGCCGATCGCCGCCACCGTGTACTTCGCGGTCGCCGTGGCCCGCACCGACCCCGCCACCCGCCCGCGCGCCGGGCTCTCCGCCGTGGGTCTGGGGCCCGGCCGCCTGATGGTGCTCGCCGCGATCTCCACGGCGGTGGCGTGCACGCTCGGCTCCATGCTGGCGCTGCTCTTCTTCCTGCATCTGCGCGGCGATCTGTCCGGGCTTCCGTTCGACGGGGCCGCGGCCGAACTGCTCGCCGCCGACAAGCCGTTGCCGCTGGCCGCCGCGCTGACGCTGCTCGCGCTCGTACCGCTCCTCGCGTCGGCCGCGAGCGCCGTCGCGCTGCGGCCGCGGTCCGTCAAGGCGGGCGGGCGGACCGACGGGGGCACCGCCTCCGAGCCGGAACCGGCCCAGGAAGGCCCCGCCCCCGCGCCCAGCGGTCTGCCCTGGGGCGTCGCGCTGCTCGCCGCCGGTCTCGCCGTCGAGACGTACGCGAGCCGTGCCGGGGGCGGTTCCGGCGCGGGCTCGGGGCTGCCCATGCCCGGCGGGCTCGCGGGCAGCCCCGCGGGCGTCCTCGTGGGCTGGGCGCTGACCGCCCTCGGCCTCGCGCTCGCGGGGCCGGGGCTCACGTACCTGTGCGGACGGATCCTCCAGGCGGTACGGCCCGGCGCGGTGCGGCTGCTCGCCGGGCGCGTGCTCCAGGAGGAGGCCCGGCGCATCGGGCGGCCGCTCGGGGTGGTGTGCGCGGTGGCCTCGGGGGCGTACGCGTCCGTCGTCCTCTACGCGGGGCCACGGCCCGACGTCGGTCCGCTCACCGCGCTCGGCGCGCTGCTCGTGGCGGGCTGCGCGGTGCTGACCCTGGCCACCGCGGCCGTCGAGGCCCGGCAGGCCCGCTCGGACACGACGGCGGCGCTGCTGCGGCTCGGGGCGCCCGCGACGATGCTGCGGAGCTCGGTGGCGCTGCGGGCGGGCGCGCTCGCCACCGTGTTCGGGACGCTGACCTGGGTGGTCGCGGAACTGGCCGCGGTGCCGCTCGCGCGCTGAGGACTCGTGGGCTGTGGACTCGTGGGAAGAAAGTTCGTGACGGGCGATGAGTTCCGGATCGAACGGCTGTCTACCCCTCCGTAAGGCACGCACACACGTACGGGCCGCACGCGCGGGACGCACCCACCGGGAGAAACACTCATGTACCAGCAGATGATCTTCGTGAACCTGGCCGTGAACGACATCGCGGCGTCGAAGAAGTTCTTCACGGAGCTCGGCTACGGCATCAACCCGCAGTTCTCGACCGACGACTGTGCCTGCGTGGTCATCAGCGACACCATCATCGCGATGATGCTCGGCAAGGAGCGCTACGCGGACTTCACCCAGAAGGAGATCGCCGACTCCACGAAGGTCAGCGAGACGCTGCTCTGTCTGAGCGCCGAGAGCCGCGAGAAGGTCGACGAGCTCGTCGACAAGGCGATCGCGGCGGGCGGCACCGCGGGCAAGGTCCAGGACTACGGCACGATGTACGGCCGCGCCTACGACGACCTCGACGGCCACACCTGGGAGATCATGTGGATGGACCCCTCCGAGGTCCAGGGCTGACCCGACCCGTCCCGCACGGCGCTGCTTAGCATGGGCGGATGCAGCCGAACCCCGAACACGCATCCGCCCCACAACTCCCCGGCACCGACCGTGAGATCGAGACCCTCGCCGAGTTCGACGAGGTCACGGCGCGCGGTGGCGTCGCCGGGTACCGCGTCCAGGCCGTCGACCTGACGCAGCGCACGTCCGCCCTCCTCGCGGCCGACGTGGCGGGTGCCGTCTTCCTCGGCTGCCCGATGGGGCAGGAGGCCGCTGACCGGGTGCGGGCCGCGGGGGCGCTGGTCTTCCCACCCGTCCCCGGACTGCCCTTCAACCCCTACCGGGGGCTGCTCTACGCCCCCGACGACCTGTTCGCGGGCCTCGCCGACGGCGGGTACGAGGCGACGCCGGACGCCCACGCGTACGCCTGGTTCCAGCGGACCAAGTCCGACGGCGACGTCTTCGCCTCGATGCTCCGCGCGATCCACGACGACTCCATCTCCGACGCCCTCGACGAAATCCTCGTCGGGGCGCGGGTGGTGGGCGTCATGGGCGGCCACGCGATGGCCCGGGGCACCGATGAGTACGCGGGCGCGGCGCGACTCGGCCGCGAGCTGGCCAGGGCCGGTTTCACGGTCGCGACGGGCGGCGGCCCCGGCGCCATGGAGGCGGCCAACCTCGGCGCCTACGCGGCCCCCTTCGACGACGAGATGCTCGACGAGGCCCTCGAACTCCTCGCCAAGGCACCCTCGTTCACGCCCTCCATCACCGAGTGGGCGAAGGCGGCCTTCGCGGTCCGCGAGCGCTGGCCGTCCGGCGGCGCGTCGGTGGGCATCCCCACCTGGTTCTACGGCCACGAGCCGCCGAACGCGTTCGCCTCCCACCTCGCCAAGTACTTCGCCAACGCCACCCGCGAGGACGGCCTGCTCGCCCGCTCGAACGCGGGCGTCGTCTTCCTGCCCGGCGCGGCGGGCACGGTCCAGGAGATCTTCGACAACGCCACCCCCAACTACTACGAGTCCCGCGGCGAACCCACCCCGATGGTCCTGGTCGGCCGCGCCCACTGGACGGAGCACCTCCCCGCCTGGCCGCTCCTGAAGGCCCTGGCCAAGGAGCGCCCGATGGAGGCGCGGATCGCCCTGGTGGACACGGTGGAGGAGGCGCCGGGGGCGCTGGGGGCGCTGCGGTCGGCGTAGGAAATCGCCCCTGCCTCGGCCGGTCGGTTCGGAGGTACGGGTGGGCGGCTGGGGATGATCCGTCGCGAAGCGGCGGGCTAGTGGTCCCGGTCGGCGCAGAGCAATCGCGACAGCACCTCGTACGACCGGTCCCAGTCCCACTCCCGCCGTACCCACGCCCGTCCCTTCTCCCCCATGGCGCGGGCGAGTTCGCGGTCCCTGAGCAGCCTTACGAGGCGGTCCGAGACGGCCGCGGGGGAACGGCCGTCCACGACGTAGCCGCTCTCGCCGTCCAGGACGGCGTCCGGCGCGCCGCCCGAGTCGCCCGCCACGACGGGCAGCCCGGCCGCTGCGGCCTCGAGGAAGACGATGCCGAGCCCTTCGACCTCCAGGCCGCGCCTGCGCGTGCGGCACGGCATGGCGAAGGCGTCGGCGGCCGCGTAGAAGGGCGGCATCGCCTCGTGCGGATGTCCGCCCGCGAAGACGACGCCGTCCAGGACGCCCTGTTCTTCGGCGATCCTGCGCAGCCTGGCCTCGTAGGGCCCCGCGCCGACCAGCAGCAGGGTGGTGTCGGCGACCGCCCTGCGCACCATCGGCAGCGCCTCGATCAGGGTGTCCTGCCCCTTGCGCGGCACGAGACGGGCGGCGCACAGGACGACGGGCCTGCCGTCGCCGAGCCCGTACCGCTCGCGCACCGCGCGCCCGTCGGCCCCGGGCCGGAAACCCGCCGCGTCGACACCGGGCACAAGGCGCGCGAACCGCACCCCGGGGTCCATCGCCCGCCGCACGGGGCCCCCGGTGCTCTCGCCGAGATACGTCACGCAGTCCGCCCCGGCCCCGACGCGCCGCAACAGCGTCCGCGCGCCCGGCGTGCGGGCCCACCACACCTCGTGGCCGTGCGTCGTGGCGACCACCGTCCGCACCGACGCCTCGCGCCGCAGCCGCCCGGCGAGCAGCCCGAGCGGCGCGGCCGCGCCGAACCAGACGCGGTCGCAGCCGTAGCGCCGGGCGAGGGCCACGGCGCGCTCCCCGGTGCGCCGGGTGGGCAACAGGGTGCGCGCCCGGTCGCGTACGACGGGGTGCGGGAACGTACCGTCGTACGTCACGTCGCCCGGCTCGGCCGAGGTGTACACGACGGCCGTGCCGGGCGGGAACCGGCGTACGAGCGCGTCCACGAAGGTCTCGATGCCGCCCTGCCGGGGCGGGAAGTCATTGGTGACGACGAGGGTGCGAGGCATGGCTCCGACGGTAGGAAGCCGCCGCGTCCGGGGCGTCACCCGGGACTCCGGACCCGGGCGTCAACCCGTGGCATGACGAGCGCCGTCCGTCTCCACCCCGGCGGCGACGCACCCGCCCCGTCCTGACGGAAGAATCATGGCCATGAGCACGACCACCTCGCCCCGGCAGGCGCCCCCTTCCCGGCCGACCGTTCCCACCCGGCCGACCGTCCTGCGCCGCCGCCTGCGCGCGCTGGCCGCCGCGCCCGCCTACCCGTGGATCACGGGCGCGGTCCTGACCGTGGGCGCGGCCGCCGAACTCGTGGTGTTCCCCGGCTCGGTGACCAACGCGAGCGCGATCCTGGTGTCCACGGCCTCACTGATGTGGCGACGCGCCTTCCCGCCGGTGGCCCTGGTGACCGTCGCCGCCGGGCTGGTCAGCTTCGGCGCCGACACCTCCCTGTCCATCGCGGTGATGACCAGCGGCCTCATCGGCTGTTACGTCCTCGGCAGGCACCGCGTCCTGCACCCCGCGCTGCTCGTCGCGGGCGGCACGCTCGGCGCCCTCGCCACCAACCTGTGGCACATCCTGAGCTGGGCCCGCGACGACCGCCTCCCCGACGTCCCCGCGCTCGGCAACGCGGGCTCGCTCGGTCTGTTCGCCGAGGCGTTCGGGCTCTGCGCGGTGATCCTCGGCGCGGTCAGCATGGGCGACGCGGTGCGCGCCCGCGAGGAGACCCGACGCGAACGGGCCCTTGCCCAGGCCCAGTTGATCGCCATGGAGCGACGGCAGGCCGCCCAGGCGGAGCGGGCGGCGATCGCCCGCGAGCTGCACGACATCGTCGCGCACTCGGTGTCGATGATCGCGGTGCAGGCGGAGAGCGCCACGTACACGACGCCGGGACTCACCCCGGGGGCCCGCGAGGGGTTCCAGCAGATCGCGGGCACGGCCCGAGACTCGATGGCCGAACTGCGCCGCCTGCTCGGCGTCCTGCGCACCCCGCAGCACGACGAGACCGCGGCGACCGCGCCGCAGCCCACGCTCGACCGCCTCGACGAACTCCTGGCCCGGCACCGGGCGGTGGGCGGCAGCGCGGAGCTGCGGATCACCGGCGAGCGGGTGCCGCTGCCCGCCGCGTGGGAACTGTCCGCGTACCGCATCGTGCAGGAGTCGCTGACCAACGCCCGCAAACACGCGCCCGGCGCCGCCACCGTGGTCGAACTGGGCTACCGCGCCGACCGATTGACGCTCCGCGTCGCCGACGACGGCCCGGGGCCACCACTGCCCGGCGGCTCGGCCGGCGGCCACGGCCTGACCGGGATGCGCGAACGCGCCGCCCTGGTCGGCGGCAGCCTCACCGCGGGCGCGGGCACCTCCGGCGGCTTCACGGTGGAGGCGGAACTCCCGTGGTGACACGGAACTCGGGCACCTCAGGACAGGACGGACCCCGCGTGATCAGAACCCTCGTCGCCGACGACCAGGCCGTCGTCCGCACCGGATTCGTGAACCTCCTGAGCACCCAGGACGACATCGAGGTCGTCGCCGAGGCGGCGGACGGCGCCCGGGCGGTCGCGCTCGCCGCCGAGCACCGCCCCGACCTGGTGCTCCTGGACATCCGCATGCCGACGATGAACGGCATCGACGCGGCCCGGGAGATCCTCGCCGCGTCCGGCGGCGCGACCCGGGCCCTGATGCTGACGACGTTCGGACTCGACGAGTACGTCTACGACGCGCTGGCCGCGGGAGCCTCCGGGTTCCTGCTCAAGGACTGCACGTTCCCCGAACTCCTGCACGCCGTACGGGTGGTAGCGGCGGGCAACGCGCTGCTCGCGCCCGAGATCACCCAGCGCCTCGTCGCGGAGTTCGCGCGCCAGCGGGCCGCCGTACCCCCGGCGCGGGACGTCGAGGGGCTGACCGCCCGCGAGGCCGAGGTGCTCGTCCTCATCGCGCGGGGCCTGTCGAACGCGGAGATCGCCGACCGCCTGACGATCACCGACCACACCGTGAAGACGCACATCAACCGGCTCTTCGCCAAGAGGGAACTGCGCGACCGGGCGCAGGCGGTGATCCTTGCGTACGAGTCGGGGCTCGTCAGGGCGTCACCCGAGCCCTGAGCGGGCCGATCCGGCACAGAACCGGTCAGCCGAACCGGTCAGCCGAACGTCGCCCGCTCCAGCCAGAAGTCGAGCAGTTCCCGCTCCCCGACGACCTCCACGAGACCGCTGTCGAGCGGCCGCCTCCGGTAGAAGGCGAGCAGCACCTCCGTGAGCGGCCCGCGCAGCGCGACGGACGCCTTCGCGTGCCCGCGCCGCCAGGTGAATCCGTCCTCGCCGAACTCGATGAGCCACTCGGCGTCCAGGCCCTGCGGGGCGTCGGTCGCGTGCAGGTGGATGCTGCGCCCCGCGCCCTTCAGCTCGGACGCGCTGTCCTCGGGAGAGGTCCGCTGCACGAACTGGACGATCTCCAGCCACTCGTCGATCGCGTCGGCCGCGACGTCCGGCGCCACCTCGTACGCGACACCCGCGGCGATCGCCGCGTCCGCGCGGTGGATCGCCAGCTCGTGCGTCATGCGCCGCGCCCAGAATCCCGCGGTGTGGTCCTCGGCCCACGCCCACACCTTGGTGTCGGCGTCGGTGTCCCGGAAGACGCGCTCGGCGAACTCGGCGGTCTCGGCGAGCCAGGCGTCGAGCGCGGCGGGGTCGTCGTCCTCGGGGCCCGGCGCGTTCGGCACGGCCTCGTCGGGGACGTTCTGCTCGGCGCGGGTCTCGATCAGGTGCCCGCTCCAGCGCACCGCTCCGCCCATGTGCCGGGCGAGCTGGCCCAGCGTCCAGTCCGGGCAGGTCGGCACGGTGACGGAGAGGTCGGCACCGGCCAGGGTCGTCCTCAAGAGGTCGAACTGGCGGGTGACTTCGGCACGGTACCGATCATGGCTCAAGGTGGTCATGGCTCGAACTCTAGAGCGACTTCACCGGAGCGGCACCTGTGTTTCGTCCGGCGCCGTCGGCGAGCACCACCACGTCCTCCGCGTCGAACCCGACGCCGACCCTCTCCCCCACCTCGGGCGCCCGCCGCAAAGCGCACGCCGCCTCCAGGCGCGGTCCCTCGGCAGCCTTGAGGTGCACGGCGACATGGGTGCCGCGGAAGGTACGGCCCGTCACCACGCAGGGCAGGCCCTCGGCGGTGGGGACGAGGCGCACTCCGGCCGGGCGCACCAGGATCTTGTGCCGTCCGGCCGGGGTGTCCTGCGGCACGGGCACCTTGCCCCAGGCCGTGTCCGCGCTGCCGCCCGACACCGTCGCCGCGACGATGTTGTCGAAGCCGAGGAAGCGCGCCACGAACTCGTCCGCGGGCCGCTGCCACACCTCGAGCGGGCTGCCGGACTGGGCGATCCGCCCGTCCCGCATCACGACGACCCGGTCGGCGAGCGCGAACGCCTCGCCCTGGTCGTGCGTGACGGCGAGCACGGTGGTGCCCAACTCGCCGAAGAGTTCGCGGAGTTCGACCACGAGGCGCTCCCGCAGCGAGCGGTCGAGCTGCCCGAGCGGCTCGTCCAGCATCAGGAGCCTGGGGCGCGGGGCCAGCGCACGCGCGAGCGCGACCCGCTGCTGCTCGCCGCCGGAGAGCGAGGCCACCGCCCGCCGCTGGGCCTTCGGGAGCCCGACGAGCTCCAGCAACTCGGCGACCCGGTCGGCCTGTTCACCCCGCGAAGCGCCGTGCATGCGCAGGCCGAAGGCCACGTTGCCCGCCACGTCGCGCTGCGGGAAGAGCTGGTGGTCCTGGAACATCAGACCGACGCCCCGCTTGTGCGCGGGCACCCCGGCCTGGTCACGGCCGCCGAGCAGGACCCGCCCCGCGTCGAGCCCCTGCAACCCGGCGACCGCCCGCAGCAGCGTCGACTTGCCGCTGCCGCTCGGGCCGAGCACACAGACGATCTCGTGCTCGGCGACATCGAGGTCGACGGCGTCGAGCGCGGCCCGCGCCCCGAAGCGTACGGTCGCGTCCCGCAGGCTCAGCAGGGGGTCCGTCAAGGCGGTCGTCATCAGAACTCCCCTGTGGTGCGGTCGGTACGGATGCGTTCCAGGAGCAGCAGCGACACCGCGCACACCACCATGAGGATCGTCGAAAGCGCCATCGCCTGGCCGTAGTTGAGGTCCCCGGCCCGACCGAGCAGGCGCGCCACGGCGACCGGAAGAGTCGGGTTGTCGGGCCGCGCGATGAAGACGGTCGCGCCGAACTCGCCGAGCGAGACGGCGAAGGCGAACCCGGCGGCGATCAGCAGCGCCCGCCGCACCATCGGCAGGTCCACCTCCCGCCAGGCCCGCAGCGGCGAAGCCCCGAGCACGGCGGCCGCCTCGCGAAGGCGTCCGTCCACCGCGCGCAGGACGGGCAGCATCGTGCGGACGACGAAGGGCACGCCCACCAGCGCCTGGGCGAGCGGCACCAGGATCCAGGAGGACCGCAGATCGAGCGGCGGCTTGTCCAGGGTGATCAGGAAACCGAAGCCGACGGTCACCGCGGAGACCCCGAGCGGCAGCATCAGCAGCGCGTCGAAACCGCGCACGAGCCGCCCTGCCCTGCGCGTGAGCGCGGCGGCGGCGAGCCCGCCGATGACGACCGCGATGGCCGTGGCCACGACCGCGTACTGCAACGAATTCCACACCGCCTCGATCGGCGGCACGAGGAAGGCGCCGCCCTCCGCCGAGGTCAGCTCCTTGTAGTACGCGAATCCGAACCCGTCGGGACCGTCGAAGGACCGCTGGATCAGCACCCCGAGCGGCAACAGGATCAGTACGGCGACCGTGGCCATGACCAGGCCGAGCAGCGTCCACTGCCCCGCGCCGCGCGGCCGCCGCGCGACGGCCGAGGCGTCGACGAGCTTCAGCGCGCTCTCGCGCCGCCGCACCGTCCACGCGTGGACGGCCAGGATCAGCCCGACCGCGGCGAACTGCACGATCGTCAGGACGGCGGCCGTCGGCAGGTCGAGCAGTTGGGCGGTCTGCCGGTAGATCTCCACTTCGAGCGTGGAGTACGCGGGTCCGCCGAGGATCTGCACGACGCCGAAGGAGGTGAAGGTGAAGAGGAAGACCATGAGCGCGGCCGCCGCGACGGCGGGCCCGAGCGCGGGCAGCGTCACCGTCCGCCAGGCCCTGAAGCGCGAGGCGCCGAGCATCCGCGCGGCCTCCTCCTGCCGGGGGTCGAGCTGCGACCAGAGCCCGCCCACGGTCCGTACGACGACCGCGTAGTTGAAGAAGACGTGCGCGAGCAGGATCGCCCAGACCGTGGTGTCCAGGCGCACGCCCCACAGCTCGTCGAGGAGCCCGCCCCTGCCGAGCAGCGCGAGGAAGGCGGTCCCGACGACGACCGTCGGCAGCACGAACGGCACGGTGACGACGGCCCGCAGGACCTGCTTGCCCGGGAAGTCGAAGCGCGCGAAGACGTACGCGCCGGGGAGCGCGACGAGCAGCGTGAGCGCGGTCGACGCGAGCGCCTGCCAGGTGGTGAACCACAGCACGTGCCGGATGTCGGACTGCCCGAGCACCTCGGTGATCCGCCCGAACCGCCAGGCGCCGTCGACGTGCAGTCCGCGCGAGACGATCGCCGTGACCGGATAGGCGAAGAAGAGCGCGAAGAACGCGACGGGCACGGCCATCAGACCGAGCCGCGCCGCGCCCCCGCGCGAACGCCCCTTCAGGGGGCGTCCCTTCAGGGGGCGCTCCTTCTCTCCGGTCGCCTCCGTCACTTCAGTACGAGCGAGGTCCACGACTTGATCCACGACTCGCGGTTGTCGGCGATCTTCTTCGGGGCCAGGGTCTCGGGCTTGTCGACCGTCACGCCGTGCTCCGTGAACAGCTCGGGCAGCTTGGTCCCCTCGCGCACCGGGTTCACGAACATGTTCAGCGGCATGTCCTCCTGGAACTCCTTGCCCGCGAGGAAGTCCAGGAGCGCCTTGCCGCCCTTCTCGTTCTTGGCGTTGCCGAGCAGGCCCGCGTACTCGACCTGCCGGAAGCAGGTACCGGTCGCGACGCCGGTCGGCGCCTGCTTCGGCTGCGGCTTGGCGTAGAGGACCTCGACGGGCGGGGACGAGGCGTACGAGACGACGAGCGGCCGGTCCCCCTTGGCCTTCTTGCCGCCCGCGGACCCGGAGAACTCCTCGTTGTATGCCTGCTCCCAGCCGTCGACGACCTTGACGCCGTTGGCCTTGAGCTTCTTCCAGTAGCCCTCCCAGCCGCCGTCGCCGTACGCGGCGGCGGTGCCGAGCAGGAAGCCGAGGCCGGGCGAGGAGGTCGCGGCGTTCTCGGTGACGAGGAGGTCCTTGTACCGCGGCTCGGCCAGATCGTCGAAGGACTTCGGCGGGGCCAGCTTCTTCTCTTCGAAGTACTTCTTGTCGTAGTTGACGCAGATGTCGCCGCTGTCGACGGGCGTGACCCGGTGCTTGTCCTGGTCGACCCGGAACTCCGGCTTGATCTTCTCCGAGCCCTTGGCCTCGTACGACTGGAAGAGCCCGTTGTCGAGCGCCCGCGAGAGGAGGGTGTTGTCGACGCCGAAGAAGACGTCGCCCTGCGGGTTGTCCTTGGAGAGGATCGCCTTGTTGACGGCGGCGCCCGCGTCCCCGTCCTTGAGGACGTTGACCTTGTATCCGGAGCGCTTCTCGAACGCCTTCAGCACGTCCTTGGAGACGTTGAAGGAGTCGTGGCTGACGAGCGTGACGCTCTTGGAGTCGGACGTGCCGGAACCGCTGTCGGAGCTGCCGCACGCGGAGAGCGCGACGAGTCCGATGCCCACCGCGACCGCGGTGAACGTGACCTTCTTGGTGGTGCTCACGGAAACCCCTCCTGGGTGACCAGGAGAAGACGCGGCCCCGCCCGCCGACCGGGTGGCCTGCGGGCAGGGCGCTACAGCTTGAGTAATGCCCGAACTTCCTACCCAGAATGACCTGGGCGAGGTTCAGAGGGTCTGCGGCGCACCTGTCCGGATGCCGCACTCTCAGCGCTGTGGCGCTCCCCTGTCGGAATATGCAGATGTGTGTACGAAGCCGTACGCCCGCCAGACTACCTCTCGGCCGCGGCGAGCTGGCCGCACGCTCCGTCGATCTCCTGACCACGGGTGTCCCGGATGGTCACCGGCACCCCATGGGCGGCGATGGCCTCGACGAACGCCTTCTCGTCCTCGGGCCGCGACGCCGTCCACTTCGAGCCCGGCGTCGGGTTCAGCGGGATCAGGTTCACGTGCACCGGCTTGTTCTTGAGCATCCGGCCGAGCCGGTCACCGCGCCACGCCTGGTCGTTGATGTCCCTGATCAGCGCGTACTCGATGGAGAGCCGACGCCCGGACTTCGCGGCGTACTCCCAGCCCGCGTCGAGCACCTCGCTCACCTTCCACCGCGTGTTCACGGGGACGAGGGTGTCGCGCAGCTCGTCGTCCGGCGCGTGCAGCGAGATGGCGAGGCGGCACTTGAAGCCCTCGTCGGAGAACCGGTGGATCGCCGGGACCAGGCCGACCGTCGAGACGGTGATCCCACGCTGCGAGAGGCCGAGGCCGTCCGGCTCCGGGTCGGTGAGCCGACGGATGGCACCGGCCACCCGGTTGTAGTTGGCGAGGGGCTCGCCCATGCCCATGAAGACGATGTTGGAGAGCCGCGCGGGACCGCCCGGAATCTCGCCGTCCCTGAGCGCCCGCATGCCGTCCACGATCTGGTGCACGATCTCACCGGTCGACAGGTTCCTGTCGAGACCGGCCTGGCCCGTGGCACAGAACGGGCAGTTCATGCCGCACCCGGCCTGGGAGCTGATGCACATGGTGACCCGGTCCGGGTAGCGCATGAGCACCGACTCCACCAGCGTCCCGTCGAAGAGGCGCCAGAGCGTCTTGCGGGTGGTGTCGTCGTCACAGCTGATGTGCCGCACCACGGACATCAGATCGGGCAGCAACGCCTCACGGAGCTTCTCGCGCGCACCGGCGGGGATGTCGGTCCACTCGGCCGGGTCGTGCGCGTACCGCGCGAAGTAGTGCTGCGAAAGCTGCTTGGCGCGAAACGGCTTCTCGCCGATGGCGGCGACGGCTTCCTTGCGCTCGGCGGGCGTGAGGTCGGCGAGATGCCGCGGGGGCTTCTTGGCACCGCGGGGCGCGACGAAAGTGAGTTCTCCGGGTACAGGCATGGTCCATCCAGTGTCGCAGACATACGACAAAGGGCTCGCCGCCCTGTGGACAACGAGCCCCTCACGCATGAATGCGCAGGTCAGACCGGCAATCAGCCGGACCCGACGAAGATCACGAGCAGCAGCCAGACCACGGGCGCCGTCGGCAGGAGGGAATCCAGCCGATCCATGATGCCGCCGTGGCCCGGCAGCAGCGTGCCCATGTCCTTGATGCCCAGGTCCCGCTTGATCATCGACTCGCCGAGGTCGCCGAGCGTGGCGCTCGCCGCGACCGCGAAACCGATGAGCAGGCCCTGCCACCAGGTGCCGTCCTCGATCAGGAACTGCATGCACAGCGCGCCCGCCGCCATCGCGAAGGTGACCGCTCCGAGCAGGCCCTCGCGGGTCTTGCCGGGGCTGATGCGCGGCGCGAGCTTGTGCTTGCCGAAGCGCCAGCCGATCGCGTACGCGCCGGTGTCGCTGACCACGGTCAGGAGCAGGAACGTGAGCACCCGCTGCGGGCCGTCGTCCGCGGTGAGCATCAGCGCCACGAAGGTCGCGAGGAACGGGACGTAGAAGGCCGCGAAGACCCCCGCCGTGACGTCCTTCAGATAGCCCTCGGGAGGCTCGGTCATGCGCCATACGAGGACCGCGAGCGCGGTGAGCGCCATCGCCACCCAGGCGCCCTCGGCCCCGCGCACGTAACCGGCGACGACCATCGCCGCGCCGCCCACCGCCAGCGGGACCAGCGGCGCCTTGATGCCCTTGCGCTCCTCGAGCCGGGAGGTGAGCTCCCACAGACCGACCACGACGGCGACCGCTATGACGCCGATGAAGACGGCCTTCACGATGAACAACGACGCGATGATCACCGCGCCGAGTCCCACACCGACTCCTATGGCCGCCCCGAGGTCGCGGCCCGCGCTCTTCTTCTGCGGCGCTGCCGGGGCGGGCTGTGGTGCGCTGGGCATGGGCTCCTGCGGAGGCTCGTCACGGAACAGGGGGCCGCCCATCCGAGTGGCCCCCCGGTCGTCGTCCTGGTCTCCGCCGCTCACGGGTACGTCGGGCACGATGGGCATGGGCTGCGTCTCAGACGGAAACAGCGCGTCCTGCGCATCGTACGCGGGACCTGCCGGGGTCGCCCCCTGACCAGGTCCCTGGTCGGACGGCCCCCAATACCCGGCTCTGGGCGGCGCCCCCCAGGAAGAGTCGTTCACGGATCGCTTTCCTGATTCCTCAGACTTCGATCAGCCTCGGTCGAACATCGAGCAGACCTCGGTCAGACCTCGAGCAGCTCGGCTTCCTTGTGCTTGAGCAGCTCGTCCACCTGTGCGACGTACTTCGCGGTGGTGTCGTCGAGCTCCTTCTCGGCGCGACGTCCCTCGTCCTCGCCGATGTCGCCGTCCTTGATCGCCTTGTCGAAGGCTTCCTTGGCCTTGCGACGGATCGACCGGATCGAGATCTTGGAGTCCTCGGCCTTGGTCTTGGCGACCTTGATGTACTCCTTGCGGCGGTCCTGGGTGAGCTCCGGGAACGTCACACGGATGATGTTGCCGTCGTTGCTCGGGTTGACGCCGAGGTCGGAGTCGCGGATCGCCTGCTCGATGTTGCGCAGCGCGCTCTTGTCGAACGGGGTCACCACGGCCATCCGCGGCTCGGGCACCGAGAACGAGGCCAGCTGGTTGATCGGCGTCAGCGCGCCGTAGTAGTCAGCCACGATCTTGTTGAACATCGCCGGGTGCGCACGGCCGGTGCGGATCGCGGCGAAGTCCTCCTTGGCGACCACGACGGCCTTCTCCATCTTCTCCTCGGCCTCGAGGAGGGTCTCTTCGATCACCACTTGCTCCTGCGTGTCTTGAGTAGGCCCGGCATTGCACGGGGGCGGCCGGCTGCGTCGCGTCTCTTTCCTGCACGGTGTCCGACCGGCAGGGCTTTGTCCATCCCCTCAAGGGGCGTCTCGCGTACGTCCCTTGAGGCTGGCCCAGGTCCCTGGGGTCAGGCCCGGCTTCCCTGGTCACCCACGAGAGTGCCGATCTTCTCACCCTTGACGGCCCGGGCGATATTGCCTTCGGAGAGCAGCTCGAAGACGAGGATGGGCAGTTTGTTGTCCCGGCACAGCGTGATCGCGGTCATGTCGGCGACCTTCAGGTCCTGGGTGATGACCTCGCCGTAGCCGAGGGCGTCGTACTTCACCGCGTCGGGGTTGGTCCTGGGGTCGGAGTCGTACACCCCGTCCACGCCGTTCTTGCCCATCAGCAGGGCCTCGGCGTCGATCTCCAGGGCGCGCTGCGCGGCGGTGGTGTCGGTGGAGAAGTACGGCATGCCCATGCCGGCGCCGAAGATGACCACACGGCCCTTCTCCAGGTGCCGCACGGCGCGCAGCGGGATGTACGGCTCCGCGACCTGGCCCATGGTGATGGCCGTCTGGACGCGGCAGTCGATGCCTTCCTTCTCCAGGAAGTCCTGCAGCGCGAGGCAGTTCATGACCGTGCCGAGCATGCCCATGTAGTCGGAGCGGGCCCGGTCCATGCCGCGCTGCTGGAGCTCGGCGCCGCGGAAGAAGTTGCCGCCGCCGATGACGATGGCGATCTGGGCGCCGTCACGGACGACGGCCGCGATCTCACGGGCGATGGCGTGCACCACGTCGGGGTCGACCCCGAGGCCGCCCCCACCGGCGAACGCCTCGCCGGAGAGCTTCAGCAGGAAGCGTCCGGCAACTTTGTCGTCGTCACTCTTCGAGTCGGCCTTGGTGGTCATGTGGTTCTCGCTTCTCTTACTTGGCACACATACGAAGGAGGCCACTGCCGGTGGGGTGTCGTTCGCATCCCATGCTCGGCAATGGCCTCCTCGTCAGATCCTGCGGTCGTACATCACGCACGAGGTGCCGTGCGCGGGCGACCGCTGTCGACCCTAGCGGGGTCTACCGTCGATCGCGGTACGGACTCAGATGCCGACCTTGATGCGCGAGAAGCGCTTCAGGGTGACACCGGCCTCGGCGAGAACCTTCTCGACCGACTTCTTGTTGTCCAGCGCGTACGGCTGACCGAGGAGGGTGGCCTCCTTGAAGAAGCCGTTGACACGACCCTCGACGATCTTCGGCAGCGCGGCCTCGGGCTTGCCCTCGGCGCGGGTGGTCTCCTCGGCGACGCGACGCTCGGACTCGACGACCTCGGCCGGCACGTCCTCCTTGGAGAGGTACTTCGGCGCGAAGGCGGCGATGTGCTGCGCGATGCCCTTGGCGACGGCGGCGTCGGCCTTGTCCAGCTCGACGAGGACACCGATCTGCGGGGGCAGGTCGGGCATCGTGCGGTGCATGTACGCGGCCACGTAGGCGCCGGAGAACTGCGCGAAGCGGTCCAGGACGATCTTCTCGCCCAGGTTGGCGTTGGCCTCGTCGACGTACGCCTGGACGGTCTTGCCGGCCTCGATCTCGGACGCGAGCAGCGCCTCGAGGTCGGCCGGGGAGGTCTTGGCGACGTGGGCGGCGAGGTTGTTCGCCACGGCCTGGAACTTGTCACCCTTGGCGACGAAGTCCGTCTCGCACTTCAGCTCGACGATGACACCGGAGGTGTTGTCGTCGGCGATGAGGGAGACCACGGCGCCGTTCTCGGCGGAGCGGCCCTCGCGCTTGGCGACGCCCTTCTGGCCCTTGATGCGCAGGGCCTCGACGGCCTTGTCGACATCGCCCTCGGCCTCGTCCAGCGCCTTCTTGCAGTCCATCATGCCGGCGCCCGTGAGCTCACGGAGCTTCTTGACGTCAGCGGCGGTGTAGTTCGCCATGATCGAAAATTCTCTCTCGAAGTCTGAAAGATCTACGAAGGTCTACGGGTGAACGGCGGGGGCCGATCGGGCCCCCGCCGTCAACTACCGAACCTGTGAGGGTCAGGCCTGCTCGGCGTCCGCGGCCGGAGCCTCGGCGGCGGGCGCCTCGGCGACGGGGGCCTCGGCGGCGTCCTCGGCCGGCTTGTCCTCGGCCTTGGCCTCGTCGGCCTTGGCGTCGTCAGCCTTGGGGGCCTCGTCGGCCTTCTTCTCGCCCTCGAGCAGGTCGCGCTCCCACTCGGCCAGCGGCTCGCCCTGGGCCTTCTCGCCCGGCTTCGAGTCGCCGGTGGCCACGCCGGAACGGGCGATGAGGCCCTCGGCGACGGCGTCGGCGATCACGCGGGTGAGCAGGGTGACGGAGCGGATCGCGTCGTCGTTGCCCGGGATCTTGTAGTCGACCTCGTCGGGGTCGCAGTTGGTGTCGAGGATGGCGACGACCGGGATGTTGAGCTTCCGGGCCTCGCCGACCGCGATGTGCTCCTTCTTGGTGTCCACGATCCAGACGGCGCTGGGCACCTTGGACATCTCGCGGATACCACCGAGGGTCTTCTCCAGCTTGGCCTTCTCGCGCGAGAGCACGAGAAGCTCCTTCTTGGTGAGACCGGAAGCGGCGACGTCCTCGAAGTCGATCTGCTCGAGCTCCTTGAGGCGCTGCAGACGCTTGTAGACGGTCGAGAAGTTGGTGAGCATGCCGCCCAGCCAGCGCTGGTTCACGTAGGGCATGCCGACGCGGGTCGCCTGCTCGGCGATCGCCTCCTGCGCCTGCTTCTTCGTGCCGACGAACATGACCGTGCCGCCGTGGGCGACGGTCTCCTTGACGAACTCGTAGGCGCGGTCGATGTACGACAGCGACTGGAGCAGGTCGATGATGTAGATGCCGTTGCGCTCGGTGAAGATGAAGCGCTTCATCTTCGGGTTCCAGCGACGGGTCTGGTGACCGAAGTGGACGCCGCTCTCCAGCAGCTCCCGCATCGTGACGACGGCCATGGCCGTACTCCTTGGTGTTCTCGGTTGTGCCGCGTCCGCCGGATGGCGGTCGCGCCTGACGCCCGCGTTGCGCCTTGCCACTAGGGACCGAGGGGCGCTGACACCGGCTTTTCATGGCCTGATGTCGGGGCGTGCGAAGTCGACCCGGTGACCCGGATCGCCACAAGAAGTGTACGGGACCCGCGGGGCAGCGGGTGACGCCGCTGGCCTCGACCGGCTGGGCCCCGCTTCCGACCGGCTGAGCCCCGCTCCGCGGTTCCCCACGATCGGGTGACACGGCTGTCCACAACCGGCCGGTGATCCACAGATCCGGACCAAGATCCCCGCGGCGCGGCCAGGCACGGGACGGTTCTCCCATGACCTTCCCGCGCCTGGAACTGCTGCTGCCCACGCTGGCGGCCCTGCTCGCGACCTTCCTGCCCACGCCCCCTGCACCGTCCGCGCCGTCCTCGGTCGCGACGCCGACGGCCGCGACCTGGCCGGTGGGCACCCGCCCTCCGGTCGTACGAGGCTGGGATCCCCCGGCGACGGAGTACGGCGCGGGCCACCGGGGCGTCGACCTCGCGGCGCCCCCGGGCGCCCCGGTGCGGGCCGTCGCCCCCGGGCGGATCTCCTTCGCGGGCCGCGTGGCGGGCCGTGGCGTGGTCGCCGTGGAACTGGACGGCACGGGAGACCCGCCCCTGCGCACCACGTACGAGCCGGTGCGGACAGCACTCCGCAAGGGCGACGAGGTCGGGGCGGGCGACCCTGTGGGCACGCTGGAACTTCCGACGGGCCACTGCCCGACGAGCTGTCTCCACTGGGGCCTGCGCAGAGCCGAGACCTACCTCGACCCGCTGACGTTGCTGCCCCCGTGGCTCCTGCGCCGAGGCCCTTCACGACTCCTGCCGATGACGGGACCGCTCCCGCCCTGATCGTCGGGTGCCTCAGCCCCGCACGCCCCGCAGGGCCATGGCGACGGCCGCCTCGGTGATGGCGGTCGGATCCTCCGCCGCCCCGAGCTCGATCCGCCGCACCGCCGCGTCCACCACGCCCTGCAGCAGCATCGCCGCGAGCCGCGGCTGCTCGTGGCCAAGCGCCTCGAGGGCCTCGACGATCATCGCGATGAGTCCGCCGTGCGCGGCCCGGATCTTCTCCCTGGCACCGGCGTCGAGCTCGCTCGCGGAGATGGCCACGACCGCGCGGTGGCGCCGGTCACCGACCAGGGCCAGCTGCTGGCGCACGTACGCCTCGACCTTGCCCTCGGCCGATTCCGCCCCCTCCATCGCCGCGGAGACCTCCGCGGCCCAGACGGGGAAGTCGACCTCGCACAGCTCTTCCACCACGGCGGCCCGTGACCGGAAGTACTCGTACACGGACGACCGGGCGAGCCCGGTGCGCTCGGCGAGTGCGGGGAAGGTCAACGCCTCCGTACCGCCTTCGGACAGCAGGGATCGCGCGGCGTCCAGCAGGGCGCCGCGCTGCATCGACCGGTGCTCGGCCACAGAGGCCGCTCGAATCCTTGGCACAGCTCCACTTTACGGACGGGACGCTCCGAGCGGGAGTGACTCCCCGCTCACACCCCCGGGGCAGGGACGATTCAGCGCCCCTCAGCGCCCAAAACTCGCCAGCTTCGCCCGCAGCTGCAGCACGGACTTCGTGTGGATCTGGCTCACCCGGCTCTCGGTCACACCGAGCACGTTGCCGATCTCGGCGAGCGTGAGGCCCTCGTAGTAGTAGAGCGTCACGACGGTCTTCTCGCGCTCCGGCAGGGTGTTGATCGCCCGCGCGAGCAGCCTGCGCAGCTCGCGGTCCTCCGCGACCTCCACGGGGTTGTCGGCCGCGTGGTCCTCGAGGGTGTCCATGAGGCTGAGGCGGTCGCCGCCGTCCCCTCCGGCGTGCAGCAACTCCTCGAGCGCCACCACGTTCGCCAGCGACAACTGGCTGAAAACGGCGTGCAGTTCCTCCAGCGCGATCCCCATCTCCGAGGCGACCTCGCTCTCCGAGGGCGTCCTGCGGAGCTGGGCCTCCAGCGTGGCGTAGGCCCGCTCCACGTTGCGCGCCTTCTGCCGCACGGAGCGCGGGATCCAGTCGAGCGCCCGCAGTTCGTCGATCATCGCCCCGCGGATGCGGGTGATCGCGTACGTCTCGAACTTGATGGACCGCTCGATGTCGAACTTCTCGATGGCGTCGATCAGGCCGAACACCCCGGACGAGACGAAGTCGGCCTGCTCGACATTGGGCGGGAGCCCCACGCTCACCCGCCCCGCGACGTACTTCACCAGAGGCGAGTAGTGCAGGATCAGCTGCTCCCGCAGCCGCCCGTCCCCGGTCTCCTTGTACGACCGCCACAACTCGTCCAGCGACGAGGGAGCGGGGGGCCGCTCCCGCTCCCCGCTTCGGGCGGCGGGGGGAACCGCCGCCCGGTCGGACCCTGAGGTGTGCTGGGGCATTCGTCGCCTTGAGCCGTTCTGCCGTGAACTGTTGAGGTCGCGTGGGCTGGTGAGATCTTGCGTGGAATGAATGAGGTTGTCCGTCTGGTCGCCTGTACGCGTCGGAATCCTTGTGAGCGTAGCGTGACTGAAGTGTCGCAGTGTGCGAAGACTATGGGATCCCGAGTGCGCAGATACGTTCCGCTGGGTGCACCAAGGAGTCGATTCCGTCGCACAGAGTGACGGAGCGGAAGTATCAACTGCACTATTTCCCAAGGTCGTCGGGGGCCCTCCATCCGGCGGAACACGCTCGGTCACGATTCCTCTCCGGCGCTGGAGACGGACAGAAACGCCTGGCGTGTCAACTGCCAACCGTCGCCGTGTCGTTCGACGAACCCGAGAGAGCGAAGCTCGTACAGTCGGCTTACGGCGTCGTCCTCCGTCGTGCCCGCGTCGCGGGCGACGTCCCGCGCCTGCGCGCACCCCCGCGCGGGCAGCGCGGCCAGGACGCGGGCCGCCCCCGGAGCGAGCAGATCCCGTGGCACGACGGGGCCCCGCCGCTCCGGTGCCAGCTCACCCATGTCCCCGACCAGCTCGACGACTTCCGCGGCATCGGTCACGAGGACGCCGTCCCCCCGCAGCAGTTCGTGCACCCCCGCGGAGAGGCCACTGGTCGCGGGCCCCGGCACCCCCATCGTGAAGCGCCCCAACTCCTGGGCACCGCGCGCCGTGACCAGCGCACCACTGCGGTAGGCGGCCTCGACCACCACCGTGCCCCGGGTCAGCGCGGCGATCACCCTGTTCCGTAGGATGAACCGGCTCGGGGTCGGATGATCACCCGGCGGCAACTCCCCGACCACGAGCCCCTGTTCCGCGATCCGCCCGAGCAACTGGGCGTGCCCGCGCGGATAGGGCCGATCCACCCCGCACGCGAGCACCGCCACGGTGGCCCCACCGGCGCCGAGGGCACCCCGGTGCGCCGCGCCGTCCACGCCGTACGCCCCGCCGGAGACCACGACCCAGCCGCGCTCCGCGAGCCCCGCTGCGAGCCCGGCCGCCATGTGCGCGCCGTACTCCGTGCAGGCCCGCGCGCCCACGACGGCCACCGACCGCAGCGCCCATATCCGCAGGGACGGCCGCCCGCGCACCCAGAGCCCCACGGGCCGCGCGTCCCCCAGATCGTCCAGCGGCACCGGCCACTCCGCGTCCCCGGGGACCACGAAGCGCGCCCCGATGTCCCGCGCCAGCGCCAGGTCCCGCTCGGGCCGCACCGTGGCGGCCCGCGCCCCGAGGCCCGCCCATCGGCGTCCCGTCACGCCGGACAACCGCTCCTCCCCCGCGCCGATCCGGCGCAGCACCTCGACGGCGCCCACTTCGCGAAGCCACCGCCCGCCCACGGTGTCCCCCGGTTCGAGCACCCGCGTCAGCGCGACCCGTGCGAGCCGCTCCTCGTCCGACGCGGACCCCCCGCTCACGCCCCCGCGCCGATCGCCATCGGCACGCCCCGCGAAATCCCGGTGCGCAGTTGCAGCGCGAGGGCCACGTCCTGCACGCCAGGCCGGTCGCGCCCCGCCAGGTCCGCGACGGTCCACGCGACCCGCAGCACCCGGTCGAGCCCGCGGGCGGTCAGGAAGCCGCGCTCCAGGTCGAGCTCGGCCGCGTCCAGAGCGCCTGGCTCTGCGGGCCACCGGGTGCGCAGCGCGTGCCCGGGGACCTCGCTGTTCGTCCGCCAGCCCGTGCCGGCCAGCCGGGCGGCCGCTCTCTCGCGCGCGGCACGCACCCGGTCCGCCACGGTCCGCGTGGAATCGCCCGCGCCGCCGTGCCCCACCAGCTCGGACCGGGTGACGGGCTCCACCACCACCTTCAGATCGACGCGGTCGAGCAGCGGACCGGAGAGCCGCCCCTGGTACCGACGGACCACGGAGGCGGAGCACTCGCAGCCCTCCCCCAGGAGCGTGTGCCGACCGCAGGGGCAGGGGTTGGCCGCGAGCACCATCAGGAATCTGGCGGGCAGCCGCACCACTCCGGCACTGCGGGCGATCACCACGTACCCGGATTCGAGGGGCTGGCGCAGGGAGTCGAGGGACTGGCTGTTGAACTCCGGCGCCTCGTCCAGGAAGAGCACGCCGCGATGGGCCAGCGAGACGGCCCCCGGCCGCGCGATCCCCTTCCCGCCGCCCACGAGCGACTGCATCGTCGCCGAGTGGTGCGGCGCGCAGTAGGGCGCGACGTCCACCAGCGGCCTGCCGGGCGGCAGCATGCCCGCCACCGAGTGCACCGCCGTGACCTCCAGCGACTCCTCGCGGGAGAGCCGGGGCAGGATCGCGGGCAGCCGCTCCGCGAGCATCGTCTTGCCCGCTCCCGGCGGCCCTTGCAGGAAGAGGTGGTGCGCCCCCGCGGCGGCCACCTCCAGGGCGGTCCGCGCCGCCACCTGTCCCACGACCTCGGCCAGGTCCAGCGCGTGGGCGTCGTCCGACGCGCCGCTCAGCCCCGTGCCCAAGCCCGTGCCCGGCACGCAGAGCCCCGCGAGCATCGGATCGGGCCGCCCCGGCTCCACCGGCTCCTCCTCGGGCACCGGCTCGTCGGTGAGGACGGCGATGAGCTGGCGCAGACTGCGTACGCCGAGGACCGAGACGCCGGGCACGAGCGAGGCTTCGGCCGCGGTGCACTCGGGGACGACGACCTGCTCGTACCCCGCGTCGGCGGCCGCGAGGACCGCGGGCAGCACCCCGCGCACCGGCCGCACCCGCCCGTCCAGGCCCAGCTCCCCGATCATGACGATGTCGGCGAGCACGCGCGGGTCGATCCGCTCGGCGGCCCCGAGCACGGCACAGGCGACCGCGAGATCGAATCCACTGCCGCCCTTGGGCACCGACGCCGGACTCAGTCCCACCGTGAGCTTCTTCTGGGGCCACTCACCGCCCGAATTGACCACGGCGGCCCTGACCCGGTCGCGGCTCTCGGTCAGGCTCTTGTCCGGCAGTCCCACCAGGGTGAAGGCCGCGACGCCGGGCTCCAGGTCGGCCTGCACCTCGACGACCACGCCCTCGACTCCGACCAGGGCCACGGAACACGTGCGCGCGAATCCCATCAGGCCACCCCCCGCGCGTGCTCGACGACGGGAGCGCCGCGCCGAGGGAGCAGGACGCCGACCAGGTCGATGCGGACGCCGCCGGGTGGCGGGCCGCCGCGCTCCTCGATCCAGTGCTCGGCGAGCCGCCGGAGCCGGGCCGCCTTGGCCGGGCTCACGGCCGCCATCGGATATTCGAAGGGCGTGCCCGTGAGCCCCGCCCTGCGCGTCTTGACCTCGCAGACGACGAGGGCCTCGCCGTCCAACGCCACGATGTCGATCTCACCGGTCCTGCCCGCGCGCCAATTGCGCTCCAGAACCGTCATGCCGGACTCGACCAGCCGCCGCGCGGCCAGCTCCTCGCCGTACTTTCCGAGTGCTCCTCGTGCGTTCATGTGGGCACCACCTCCGGCACCCACCGTCACGGATCAGCCCGCACCTATTGGATCTTGGTGCATTACTCGCCGGTTGTGGAAAACTCCGCCACCCCGGCGAGTGAACTCAGCCCCCCGGCAGTTCGAGATCGCTCTTGTTGAGCTCCTCGATATTCACGTCCTTGAACGTGAGCACACGCACCTGCTTCACGAACCGGGCGGGCCTGTACATGTCCCACACCCAGGCATCCGCCATGGACACCTCGAAGAAAACCTCACCCTGGACCGAGTGCACCTGCATCTCGTAGTCGTTGGTGAGATAGAAGCGCCGTTCGGTCTCGATCACATATTTGAACAGACCGACGACATCGCGGTACTCCCGGTAGAGCTTCAGCTCCATCTCGGTCTCGTACTTCTCGAGGTCCTCGGCGCTCATGGCATGTTCCCCTTCAGCCGTGCGTCCCCCTATTGTGCGTCAGCCCCGCGAGCCCCTACACGATTTCCGTGTCGAGGATCTCGGGCCTCTTCGGGGGCCCCTCGTCGAGCAGTCTGCGAAGCAGCTCGGCGAGCCTGGTCGGATACACCGTCTCACGAGCCTCGGTCAGTTCCCGGCACGACCACCAACGTGCTCCGGCGACACTGCGCCGTTCCAGCTCCGTCAGCCCTTCGGGAGCGGTCGCCGTCTGTGACGTACGCGCCAGGAAGTACCACTCGTCCTGATCCCAGCGCCGCCCGTCGAACGGGAAGGAGCAGACCCGCTGCCACAGGACGGGGCCGAGCTCGACGTCCGTGACGCCCGTCTCCTCGCGCAGCTCACGCAGGGCGGCCTGCTCGTGCGTCTCGTCGCCCTCCAGGCCGCCGCCCGGCGTGAACCACCAGTCGTCGGCCGGGTCCGCGGGCTCGTAGCCGTGCAGCAGCAGGATGCGGTCGTCGGGATCGAGCAGCACCACCCTGGCGACCCTGCGCAGCGGCCGCCCGGCCCCGGACGTCGTGGACGACCCGCCCTCCTCAGCCGGCACCGGTCACCGCCCGCGTACGGCTCGCCTCGCGCCTGCGGCCGAGCCGCTTGGCCACCGGGCCGTACGCGGCGCCGCCCAGGACGAGCACCACGCCGACCACCACCGCGGTCAGCACCATCCGCAGCGGACCCGGCTCGGAGATGCCGCCCGGCATGTCCGCGAAGCCGTCCGGACGTTCGAGCATCCCGAACTTGCCCATCGGCCAGGCCACCGCGTCGACCCGCGCCTGCACCGCGTCGCGCGGCACCGAGCCGTGGTCGCCGTCGCCCAGGTGCACGCTGGAGTCCAGGGAGCCGCTGCGCTCGTCACCGAGCAGGAAGAGGCGGCCCTTGGGCACGGTCGTGGTGGGGATGCCGGTGGCGGAAGCGCCCTTGCCCTCGGGGAGATACGGTTCTGCGACTTCCTTGCCGTTGACGGTCAGCTTGCCGTCCTCGCAGCAGGCGATCCGGTCGCCGCCCACGCCGACCACGCGCTTGACCATGGGCAGGTCGCCCCAGGTCGACTGCTTGAAGACGACGACATCGCCGCGGCGCACGTCGTCACCGTCCACCCGCTGGGCGAGGACGCGGTCCCCGGAGCCGATGGTCGGCGTCATCGATCCGGTCGGGACGGTGTACGGCTGGTACAGGACGGCGCCCCAGACGAAGCCTCCGAGGAAGAGCACACAGCCGAGGGCCACGGCGACACCCGACAGCACGCTGCCGAGCCGTCCGTGGCCCTCGTCCGTACGACGTGTCCTGCTCATCCCGGTGCTCCCCCGTCTCGGAGACGACCCCGCCGCCCGTACCCACGGGCGGCGGAAGATCGGCGATCTGGGACGGCACCCTACCTGGCGGTACCTCCGCCAGAAACCCTCGCGCCCTGGGCGGCGGCAACCGTGAGACGCCGCCTGCGCCACAGCACGATCGGCACCGCTCCGGCCAGTCCGAGGACGCCGGGCGCCGCGCTCGACAGCGCGTTGATGCCCGGCTGGTCGAAGGTGTCCGGCTTGGGCAGCGTGGCCCAGCGGGTGGGCGGCCAGGCGATCACGATGGCGCGGCCCACGACGTTGTCCACGGGGACGGCGCCGCCGCCCGGCTGGTTCTGGTGGTAGCGGGAGTCCAGCGAGTTCTGCCGGTGGTCACCCATGACCCAGATTTTGCCCTTGGGCACGGTGACCTTGAACTGACCGCCCTGGTCGTCGACGCTGCACGGGGTGTTCCCCGCGAAGACGTACGGCTCGTTCAGCGCCTTGCCGTTGACCTTCACCGGCCCGGTGCCCTTGCACTCCACGGTGTCGCCGCCGACCCCGATCACGCGCTTGATGAGGTCCTTCTCGTCGGCGGAGGGCATCAGACCGACCCAGCCGAGGACGCGCTGGATCGCGTTCGGGTCGGGGGTCGGCTCGCCGTCCAGCCAGTGGCCCGGGTCACGGAAGACGACGACCTCGCCGCGCTCGGGCTCGGAGCCGAACCACGGCGTCAGCTTGTCGACGAGGACGCGGTCGCCCTGCTGGAGCGTGTTCTGCATCGAGTCCGAAGGGATGGAGAACGCCTGGACCAGGAAGGTCTTGATGACCAGCGCGAGGACCAGCGCGATGCCGATGAGGAGCGGAAGCTCCTTCCAGAAGGAACGGGCCTTCTTGGGCGGCTTGCCACCCTGGTCGCCCTTCGCCTCGCCACCGCCGTCCGCGGCGTCACTCCCGGGGTTCGTGCCGTCCGCGACGGCCTCGCCGACCGGCTCGTCGGATCGCCCCGGCCGCTCCTCGGGCCCTTCGTGTCCGGATCGTGCGCCGACCGCCAAATCCCCCACATCCACTCCTCAGTCCGTGCCGCCGCCTGCCCCAGATGCGATGCAGGCCCACCACTCCCATAACGAGCGGGAGTTCCGCAGGGGTCGGGAGTCGGATCAATCCGTATCGATCGCCGGGGGCCACCCTATGCGACGCCCCTGTGACGACGTCCGATCCCCGGGGCGCGTCGGCCAGGGACGAGAAGGTGTCCGGCTCCTCCAGCTTGCGCCAGTGGCCGAAGGGCCAGGCGATGACGAGCGCCCGTCCCACCACCTCGTCCTCGGAGACGGTGCCGCTGAACTTCTCGGTGCGGTGGAACCGGGAGTCGGCCGAGTCGCTGCGGTGGTCGCCCATCATGAAGAGACGGCCCTCGGGCACCTTCACCGTGAACTCGAAGGCCGACGGCTTGTCGCCGGGGTGGATGTACGGCTCGTCGAGCGGCACTCCGTTGACGGTGACCTTGCCGTTCTTGTCACAGCACTTCACGGTGTCGCCGCCGACGCCGATCACGCGCTTGATCAGGTCCCGTTCGCTGTCGGAGGGCAGCAGCCCGATCTGGGTGAGCCCTTCCTTGATCTGCTTGACGACGACAGGGGGGTCCTTCTTCTTGCCCTGTTCCTCTTCGAGCCAGTTGCCCGGGTCCTTGAAGACGACGACGTCCCCGCGCTCCGGCTTCGACCCGAACCAGGGGGTGAGCTTGTCCACCAGGACCCGGTCGCCGATCCGGATCGTCTGCTCCATGGAGCCCGAGGGAATCACGAATGCCTGCACCAGGAAGGTCTTCAGGACGAGGGCTATCAGCAGCGCCACACCTATGAGGAGGGGTATCTCCTTGATCGCCGAACGCCGCCTGCGTCGCTTGACCTTCTTGGCGAGCTTGCGCCGCTCGGCCCTGCCGGGACGTGCGGGACCGGTGGTCGGCCGGGACCCGGTGGGCAGCGGCGTTTCCGTCCCGCGGTCGCCGGAGTCGGAGCGCACGCGTCCGCGGCTACCCATGTGCGCCGCCCGGTGCCGGCACGCGCGCGTAGCTCCCGGGACGCTTCAGAGAGGTCCAGTGTCCGGCGGGCCAGGCGATCCAGTCGGCCCTGCCGATCACCGCGTCCACCGGGATCATGCCGCCGCCCGGCTGGCCCAGGTGGTCGCGCGAGTCCCGGGAGTCGCTGCGGTGATCGCCGAGGAGGAAGAGGCTGCCTTCGGGAACGACGGCGGTGAAGGGCACCTGTGAGGGGGTGTCCCCGGGGTACAGGTACGGCTCGTCGATGGGCTCGCCGTTCACCTCGACCCTCCCCCGCTTGTCGCAGCAGACCACCCGGTCTCCCCCCGTGCCCACGACCCGCTTGATGTAGTTGGCGTCTCCGAAGTACCCGCTGCCGTCGAAGACGACCGCGTCACCCCGCTGCGGCTCCGAACCGAAACGGTACGCCAACTTGTTGACGAGTACCCGGTCCCCGACCCGGAACGCGGGCTCCATGGAGCCGCTCGGGATCTGGAAGGGCTGCATCACGAACGTGCTGAGGAGCAGCAGGAACCCCATGCACAGCAGCACCGACAGCGTGATGCGGCCACCGGGCAGCCAGGAGAGCAGGGACGCGAAAACGGAACGCGACCGTTCCTCCGTCTCCTCGGATTCTTCGGCGACGTGCGTGACGTCTCCGGAATCGGAGGGTGGGGAGGAGCGGTCGCGCTCCGTGTTCCGTGCTTCGGTGTCCATCGGGGCCAGATGCTATCCGGCCCCGCCGTGGACGCGCGCAGGAGCTCAGCTGTCGCGCTTCTCCTTGATCTTCGCGGCCTTGCCGCGCAGGTCACGGAGGTAGTACAGCTTCGCGCGACGCACGTCACCGCGGGTGACGAGCTCGATCTTCTCGACGATCGGGGTGTGCACCGGGAAGGTGCGCTCGACGCCGACGGAGAAGGAGACCTTGCGGACCGTGAAGGTCTCGCGCACGCCGGCACCCTGGCGACGGATGACTACGCCCTTGAACTGCTGCACACGGGAGCGGTTGCCCTCGATGACGCGCACGTGGACGTTGACGGTGTCACCCGGGCGGAAGGACGGGATGTCGGTGCGCAGCGACGCGCTGTCGACCGAGTCGAGCAGGTTAGCCATGATCGTCTGCTTTCTTCACTGATGCCACAGGTCATCAGCGGTACGTGTTGATGAGGTTTCGGTAGCTGATCGCGTCGGGCGGGCGTCGTTCCCCCTGTGGCAGGGGCGCACGCTGGACGTACAGCAGCGGTCTATTCTTCCACGGCCTCGGGGTCTCGCCCAAATCGGCCGTCGGGCCCCGGTCGCCACCCCAGGATCGAGAGCATCTCGCGATCCTTCTTGTCGAAAGCCTTGGGGTCGCAACGCTCAATGAGATCGGGCCTGTTGCGGGTGGTGCGCCGGAGCGCCTCGTCCCGCCGCCAGCGCGCGATCTTGCCGTGGTGCCCGCTGACGAGTACGTCGGGGATGCCGCGCCCGCGCCACTGGGGAGGCTTGGTGTACACCGGGCCCTCCAGGAGGTTGGCCATGGCGCCGGGGGCGAAGGAGTCGTCCTGGTGGGATTCGGCGTTGCCGAGGACTCCGGGCAGGAGCCGGGCCACGGCCTCGGTGACGACCAGGACGGCGGCTTCCCCGCCCGCGAGGACGTAGTCGCCGATGGAGACCTCGTAGACGGGCATGCGGGTCGCGTACTCGTCCGTGACGCGGCGGTCGATGCCCTCGTAGCGCGCGGGCGTGAAGACCAGCCAGGGCCGCTCGGAGAGCTCCACGGCGAGTTCCTGGGTGAAGGGGCGCCCACTGGGCGTGGGGACGACCAGGACGGGGCCGTGAGCCCCCTTCTCGTACCCGTCGGCCAGCACGTCGTCGAGGGCCGCGCCCCAGGGGTCGGTCTTCATGACCATGCCGGGGCCGCCGCCGTAGGGGGTGTCGTCGACCGTGTTGTGCCGGTCGTACGTCCACTCCCTGAGGTCGTGCACGTTGACGTCGAGCTGTCCACGCGCGCGTGCCTTGCCCACGAGGGAGACGTTCAGGGGTTCCAGGTACTCGGGGAAGATCGTGACGACGTCGAGTCGCATTACGCCTCGTCCCGCGTGGAAGCGATCTCGGCGCGGTCGTCGATCAGCCCGGGCGGCGGGTCGATGACGGCCTTCTGCTCCTCCAGGTCGATCTCGACGACGATCTCCTCGACGAAGGGGATCATCACCTCGCTGCCGTCGGGGCGCTCCACGATGAACAGGTCCTGCGAGGGCAGGTGCGAGATCTCGGTGATCCGGCCGACCTCCGTGCCGTCCTTCAGGACGACGTCGAGGTCCATGAGCTGGTGGTCGTAGAACTCGTCCTCTTCCTCGGGGAGCTCTGTGGGGTCCACCTCGGCGATCAGGAGGGTGTTGCGCAGCGCCTCGGCGCCGGTGCGGTCGCGCACGCCCTCGAAGCGCAGCAGCAGGCGGCCGCTGTGCACCCGGCCGGTCTCGATGGTCAGCGGACCCACGGAGGCGGGGTCGGTGGCGAGCACGGCACCGGGCCCGAGCCGCAGCTCCGGCTCGTCGGTGCGGACCTCGACGGTGACTTCACCCTTGATGCCGTGGGCACGGCCGATGCGGGCGACTACCAACTGCACTGCGTTCTCTCCTCATCCAACGACTACGGGCCGGGGACGGCTCGTAAGCCCTCCCCGGCCCGAGCCGGTGCTGCTGTGATTCTGTGAACCCTGTCGGTTCAGCGAACCCGGTTCAGCGAACCTGGTCCACGTCGACGAGGTCGACGCGGACACCGCGGCCGCCGATGGCGCCCACGACGGTACGCAGAGCGCGCGCGGTGCGGCCGTTACGGCCGATCACCTTGCCGAGGTCGTCGGGGTGGACCCGGACCTCGAGCACGCGTCCGCGACGCAGGTTGCGCGAGGCCACCTGCACGTCGTCGGGGTTGTCGACGATGCCCTTCACGAGGTGCTCGAGAGCCTCCTCGAGCATGCTCAGGCCTCGGTCGACTCAGCGGCGGACGCCGACGGAGAAGCCTCGGCCTCGTCCGTCTTCTTGTCAGCCTTCTTGGCCTTCTGGGTGATGGCCTCGCCCTTGGCGTCGTCGCCCTCGAGACCCTTGGTGAAGGCCTCGAACGCGGCGCGCTTGTCCTTGGGCTCCGCGACGAGCAGCGGCGCCGGGGCCGGCAGGCCCTTGTGCTTCTGCCAGTCACCGGTGAGCTTCAGGATGGCCATGACCGGCTCGGTCGGCTGGGCGCCGACGGACAGCCAGTACTGGGCACGCTCCGAGTTGACCTCGATGCGCGAGGGGTTCTGCACCGGGTGGTACAGACCGATCTCCTCGATGGCCCGGCCGTCACGGCGGGTACGGGAGTCGGCGACGACGATGCGGTAGTGAGGCGAACGGATCTTGCCCAGACGCTTCAGCTTGATCTTGACTGCCACGGGAGTGGTGTCTCCTGGTCTTGACGTGGGTGGGCACAACGACGATGCCGCGTGGGGTTGCGGTACTCGAGTGCCCGATGGACGCGTCAGCCGGAGGAGAGAGGGGTCCTATGCGGCTGTCGAGTACAGCTAGCCATTGTGCCATACGCCGCCGGGGCGGCCGAACCCGGTTCGGCCGCCCCGGTCCAGCTCAGCCCACGCCCGCGCCGATCGCCTCCGGGATGCGGAACGGCTTGCCGCAGCCGCCGCACATGATCGGCGCCTGGGCGAGCACGGACGGCACGACGCGGACATTGCGCCCGCAGTCGCAGACCGCCTTCACGCGCACGCCGCCCCCGGAGGAGCCGTGCCGCGCGGCCGGGCCCCGGAAACTGCGTCCGGTGTCCGCGGTCGTCGCCGCCGTGTGCGCCTTCAGGGCACGCTGGAGCCGCTCGATCGTCGGCCGGTAGCGCTTCTTCGCCTCGGGGTTGAGCGTGACCAGCGAGAAGCCGCTGCTCGGGTGCGGCTCCTCGGAGTGGTCGAGGCCCAACTCCTCGGCGATCGCCAGGAATCTGCGGTTGTGATAGCGGCCCGCACGTGAGGTGTCGCGTACGCCGCGCGAGGCGGCGATGCCATGGACTGCCTCGTGAAGCAGTCGCTCGAAGGAGAGCTCGGCGCCGCAGGCGGACGACGACTCTCCGATCAGGGATTCGGGCGCGGCAAGGTCGGGCAGCTCGGGGTGGTGCCGCTGAATGTCGGCCCACGCCTGTGCCAGCTCTGCGGCGAGAACAGGTGGTGTCGTGCTCACGTCGTGAACAACGAGCCGGAAGCCCCGGGGGTTCCATTCCGGGGCATCTCAAATAATTTGCACGTACCCGTCAGTTGCCGTTGATGCGTCCGGACGAGGGCGGGTGCGCTGATCTGCGGAGAAGCCTCACAGCTCGCACCAAGCCGGTACGTAGTGGCGCGTACGCCCCGGCGCGTAGGGCAACCCCTCGCGCCGGGACTCGTGTGGTCGGGGCGGGCGTACGAGCCCCGCCGGAGTGCGCTGGTACCGGAGGCGCCCTCCTCAGTAGGAGCGGGCCACGAGGGCGACGTTACCCGGGGTCTCGTCGGCGTCCGGCACCGCCCCGTCATCGGCGACCAGACACCGTACGGTCACGGAGTGCTCGGCGAGCGCGGCCTCGCCCTCCTCGCCGAGCACGGCCCAGGGGATGCGCGCCCAGTTGCCCGCCGCGGTGGCCTCCACCGCCTCCTCCAGGGTGCCGACGTCCGCGGTGCGGGACTCGCGGCGCTCGCGGGCCTGGGTGAGCAGCAGCGCCTGGTCCTCCTCGAGGGCGGCGGGCAGCAGCGCGGCGAGAGCGTCGATGGCGACCGGTGCCTTGCCTCCGGGAATGCGGCGGGCCACCATCGCGGTGCCGTTCTCCAGGTCGCGCGGGCCGACCTCGACGCGGACCGGCACTCCCTTGAGCTCCCAGTCGACGGCGCGACGCCCGAAGGGGGTGTCCGTGCGGTCGTCGACCTGGACGCGGAGACCGGCGGCCCGCAGGGTGTCGCCGATCTCGCGGACCTTGGCGAGTACGGCGTCGTCGCCCTTGATGGCGAGGACGACGACCTGGACGGGCGCGAGCCTGGGCGGCACGCGCAGGCCGTTGTCGTCGCCGTGCATCATCACCAGGGCGCCGACCATCCGCGTCGTACTGCCCCAGGAGGTCTGCCAGACCAGTTCCTGCTTGCCCTCCTTGGACAGGTACTGGGTGTGGAAGGCGCGGGCGAAGTTCTGGCCGAGCTCGTGGCTGGTGCCGAGCTGGAGGGCCTTGCCGTCGCCCATCATGCCTTCGAGCGTGAGCGTGTTGACGGCGCCCGCGAAACGCTCCTTGGCGGTCTTGCGGCCGAGCACGAAGTCCATGGCGAGGACCTCGCGCATGAAGTCTCCGTAGACGTCGCGGTGGATGCGGGCGGCGAAGTCCCTGGCGTCCTCGTACGTCGCGTGGGCGGTGTGGCCCTCCTGCCAGAGGAACTCCGAGGTGCGCAGGAACAGGCGCGGGCGCAGCTCCCAGCGGACCACGTTGGCCCACTGGTTGATCAGCAGGGGCAGGTCGCGGTAGCTCTGCACCCACTTGGAGAAGTACTCGTTGACGATCGTCTCCGAGGTGGGGCGGACGACGACCGGCTCCTCCAGCTCCTTGCCGCCGCCGTGCGTGACGACGGCGAGCTCCGGCGCGAAGCCCTCGACGTGCTCGGCCTCCCTGGTCAGGTACGACTGCGGGATGAGGAGCGGGAAGTACGCGTTCTGGGTGCCGGTCGCCTTGATGCGCGCGTCCATGTCCTGCTGCATCCGCTCCCACAGGCTGTACCCGTACGGTCGGATCACCATGGTGCCGCGCACCGGGCCGTTGTCGGCCAGCTCGGCCTTGTTGATCAGATCCTGGTACCAGCGCGGGAAATCGTCCGCACGCGGCGTGAGAACGGGTGTTTTGGCCATGGCGCGCATCGTAGGGGCGAGCCCTCGAAGGGCGTGAACGAATATCGCCCAGGGGGCGCACAACGGTGGCACGCAAGCATTGGCCCACAACCCCTGGACTCCACGACGGATGCGGAGTTCTCTGGCATACGGGGGGAGTGCGAGCGCACTACACGGGGGCGGACGAACCGTTGAATTCCGGCACGGCAGTAACTCTCGGCGGATTGGGGCGCTTTCGATGACACCAACGCTCGTGCATTCGCACCACCTCCATGCGAGCGCGACCCCTCGTGTGGACCTGTGGGCACGCGCGCGTGACTGGGCGGAGATTCAGGAACGGATGCTGGTCCCGCTCTACGAAGCGGTCTACGAACGACTCGAAGTGGGCACCGGCACCCGGCTCCTCGGCCTCGGCTGTGGATCCGGCCTCGCCCTGCTGATGGCGGCGTCGCGGGGCGCCGCGGTCACCGGCGTCGACCCCTCGGCGCCCGAGCGGCTCTCCCTCGCGCGCGAACGCCTGCTGCCGGACGCCGCGGGGGGCGTACGCGCGCGTACCGACACGCGGCTCGTCGAGGGCGGCCCCTCTGACGTCGCGGCCGCCGCGGGCAGCCCGGACGCCCTCCCGTACAACCTGGTGACCGCTTTCCATCCGATCGGCTGCGTGGCGGGCGACTCCGAAGGGCTCTCGACCCTCTTGGGGGCCGCCGCTCCGCTCGCCGCCCGCGGCACCCCGGTGGTGCTCGTCGGATGGGGGCCTCCGGAGCGCTGTGCGACCTCCTCGGTCCTGCGGGTGGCGACCAAGCTCGCCGACCCGCTCCGGAGCACGGGCAGTTGGCGCCCCGCGCTCCGGGACGACCTGGAGGAGGTGGCCCACCGGGCGGGCCTCAAACCGGACGGCTCGGGACGCGTCGCGTGCCCCTTCGGGTACGCGGACGTGGAGAGCGCGGCCCGCGGGCTGCTCTCGACGGGCCTCTTCGACGCGGCCGTGGGCGCCACGGACCAGGCGCAGGTCGACAAGGAACTCGCGGAGGCACTGCATCCGCACCGGCGTAGGGACGGGACGGTGTGGATGCCTAACGTCTTCCGGTACCTGATCGCGCGCACGAAGTAGCCACGACCTCGGCGGCCCTCAGCCGTCCTCAGCTGTCCTTGGTCATCCGCGTGACGCCCGCGACCCGGTACGCCTGCGCCTCCTCCAGCGTCTCGTTCTCCAGCAGCGCCGCAGCCAGGTCGTCCAGTTGCCCTCGGTGTTCCCTGAGCTGACGGCAGGCGCTGTCGTAGCACTCGTCGACGATCCGTCGCATCTCGCCGTCGATGGCGTCGAGGGTCTCCGGGGCGGCCGCGAGCCCGTAGGCCTGCTGCGCGTCGTTCGGGAGGGCCGAGAGGCGGCCCACCCGTTCGCTCATGCCCCAGCGGCCGACCATGCCGCGCGCGATGTTGGTGACCTGCTCCAGGTCGTTCTCGGCGCCGGTGGTGATGACTCCGTAGACGACGTGTTCGGCGGCCATGCCTCCTAGGGCACCGATGATTCGGCCCCGAAGGTAATCCTCCGTGTAGGCGTACTTGTCGGAGTCCGGGGTCGAGAGGGTGACGCCCAGGGCCCGGCCGCGCGGCACGATCGTGATCTTGCGGACCGGGTCGGCGCCGGGCTGGAGCATCCCGAGCAGCGCGTGACCGCTCTCGTGGTACGCCGTGCGCCTGCGCTCCTCCTCCGGCATGACCAGCGGCCGCTCGGCGCCCAGCTGGACCTTCTCCATGGCCTCGGAGAGGTCGGACTGCGTGACCTGCCGCTGCTTGCGCTTGACCGCGAGCAGGGCGGCCTCGTTGGCGAGGTTGGCGAGCTCGGCGCCGGTCATGCCCGGGGTCGTACGGGCGACCTGGGCGAGGTCGACGTCGTCGGCCAGCGGAATGGCGCGCGTGTGGATCTTGAGGATGGCCTCGCGGCCGCCGCGGTCGGGCGGCGAGACGTTGACGACGCGGTCGAACCGTCCCGGCCTGGTGAGGGCGGGGTCGAGGATGTCGGCACGGTTGGTGGCGGCCAGCACGATGACGCCCTCCGAGCCGGAGAAGCCGTCCATCTCGGTGAGGATCTGGTTCAGGGTCTGTTCGCGCTCGTCGTGCCCGCCCATCCCGCTGCCGCCGCCCCGCGCGCGCCCGATGGTGTCGATCTCGTCGATGAAGATGATCGAAGGGGCGACCTTGCGGGCCTCGGCGAAGAGTTCGCGCACCCGCGAGGCGCCGACGCCCACGATCATCTCGATGAACTCCGAGGCGGAGGCCGAGAAGAAGGGCACGCCCGCCTCGCCCGCGACGGCGCGCGCGAGCAGCGTCTTGCCGGTGCCCGGCGGGCCCGCGAGGAGCACGCCGCGCGGCATCTTGGCGCCCATCGTGCGATAGGCGTCGGGGTTCTTGAGGAAGTCGACGACGTCGTTGAGCTCGCCCTCGACCTCGTCGATGCCCGCGACGTCCGCGAACGTCGTCCGCTTCGCGCCGGGCTCCAGCTCGACCGGCTTGGGCGGCGTCTTGCGCCCGAGCATGCCGCCACCGCCGCCCATGCCCCCGCTCATCCGCCGGGCGATGAAGATCCAGAGCACCACGAGCAGCAGCATCGGGGCGAGCGAGATGAGCAGGTTGGAGAGGAAGCTGCGCTCCTGCACCACGGGCTCGGCGGTGACGGTGACCTTGTGCTTGGTCAGGTCGTCCCAGAGCTTGTCGTCGGCGAAGGCGGGGCGCTGCGTCGTGAACTTGGTGTAGTCGCCCTTGTCACCGTCCGGCTTGGGCTGCTCCTTCTTGAGCTGCCCCTGGATCGCGTCGCCCTTGGCGTAGATCTTCGTGACGTTGCCGGAGTCGACCTGCTTGCTGAACTCCGTGTACGAGATGGTCGGCTCGTCGCCGTCGTTGAAGAAGGACAGCACGAGGTTGGCGATGAGATAGACGATCAGAGCCGTCAGGATCAGACTCCCCCAGCCACCCGGCATCTTCTTCTTCGGCGGTGGCGTGGGCTCGGGCGGGGGCGCGCCCTCGGAGCGCCACGGCTGATCGGGCGCCTGGCGCGGCGGCACAGGGTTGCTCATATTCGGACGTTACGTCACAAAACACAGCAGGGCACCCGCTCCCGGAACGCGCTCGGGGCGCCCCTCCGCAGAGGGACGCCCCGGCTCGAACTCGTCGAAGGCTCAGCCCATGAACTTCTTGAACTCGTCCGGCAGCTCGAAGTCCTGCCCGGCCTGGCCGCCCGGGAGACCGAAGGCGCCGCCGGGCTGACCGCCCTGCTCGCGGCGCGTGGCCTCCTCCTGCTCCTGCTGCTTGCGCTTCATCGGGTTGCCGGAGCGCTGCTTGCCCTTGGCCTGCTTCTGCTTCTTCTTCTGCTTGCCGGGGCCACCGCCCATGCCCGGCATCCCGGGCATACCCGGCATGCCGCCGCCCTGGGCCATGCGGGACATCATCTTCCGCGCCTCGAAGAACCGCTCCACCAGGTTCTTGACGGCGCTGACCTCGACGCCCGAGCCCTTGGCGATGCGCGCACGCCGCGAGCCGTTGATGAGCGTCGGCTCCTGGCGCTCGCCGGGCGTCATCGACTTGATGATGGCGGCCGTGCGGTCGACGTCGCGCTCGTCGAGGTTGTTGATCTGGTCCTTGATCTGCCCCATGCCGGGCATCATTCCGAGCAGCTTGCTGATGCTGCCCATCTTCCTGACCTGCTCCATCTGGGCCAGGAAGTCGTCAAGCGTGAAGTCCTGCCCCTTCTTGGAGGCGAGCTTCGAGGCCATCTTCTCGGCCTCTTGCTGCGAGAAGGTCTGCTCGGCCTTCTCGATCAGCGTGAGCATGTCGCCCATGCCGAGGATGCGGGACGCCATGCGGTCCGGGTGGAACGCGTCGAACTCGTCGAGCTTCTCGCCGTTCGACGCGAACATGATCTGGCGCCCGGTGACCTGCGCGATCGAGAGCGCGGCACCGCCTCGGGCGTCACCGTCGAGCTTCGACAGGACCACGCCGTCGAAGCCGACGCCGTCCCGGAATGCCTCGGCGGTGTTGACCGCGTCCTGACCGATCATCGCGTCGACGACGAACAGGACCTCGTCGGGGCTGACCGCGTCGCGGATGTCCGCGGCCTGCTGCATGAGCTCCTGGTCGATGCCGAGGCGACCCGCGGTGTCGACGACGACGACGTCGTACTGCTTGGTCCTGGCGAAGTCGATGGAGTCCTTGGCCACCTGCACCGGGTCGCCGACGCCGTTGCCCGGCTGCGGGGCGTAGACGCCGACGCCCGCGCGCTCGGCGACCACGCTCAGCTGGTTCACGGCGTTCGGCCGCTGGAGGTCGCACGCGACGAGGAGCGGGGAGTGGCCCTGGCTCTTCAGCCAGAGGCCGAGCTTGCCCGCGAGGGTCGTCTTACCCGCACCCTGCAGACCCGCGAGCATGATGACCGTCGGCGCGGTCTTCGCGAACCGCAGGCGCCGGGTCTCGCCGCCCAGAATGCCAATGAGCTCCTCATTGACGATCTTGATGACCTGCTGGGCGGGGTTGAGCGCCTGGGAGACCTCGGCGCCGGCCGCGCGCTCCTTGATCTGCTTGATGAAGGCGCGGACCACGGGAAGGGCGACGTCCGCCTCGAGCAGGGCGATGCGGATCTCGCGCGCCGTGGCGTCGATGTCCGCCTCGGACAGGCGGCCCTTGCCCCGGAGGTTCTTGAATGTCGCTGCGAGGCGGTCGGAGAGAGTATCGAACACGGCGGTCGCGAATCCTCGGATCTGGGGGGCGGGCTGACAGGTCGCTTTCCAGAGTATCCGCCACGTGCCAGTGCCTGGGGCTCTGGGCGGGACTTCCCTTTCTCGGCACCGTGGGCACAGGGCGCGGCGCCCCGGGGTTTCGCGCGGGGCCCTGCCGGGTGGGTGGGGGAGGTGGGGGCCTCTTCCCCACGTCTGGCGCGACGGCACACGGGGGTTTTGCGCAGTTCCCCGCGCCCCTGAAGGGGCCACCGCGCGGGGTGGGTGGGGGAGGTGGCGGCTTCTCCCCCGCCACCACCGCGCGAGGGCGGGTGGGGGAGGCGGCGGCCTCTCCCCCACCACCACCGCGCGAGGTGCGTGGGGGAGGTGGCGGCATCATCCCCACGCCCGGCGCGGCGGCACACGGGGGTTCGCGCAGTTCCCCGCGCCCCTGAAGGGGCCCGCCCCCGCCGGGCCGCAGCCGCGAGCGCGGCCGAGGGGACGTGGGGGTATGTGCGCACGGAGCACATCAGTGAACGAGGCACGGAAGCAAACCCATTAGCAATGCTCTGGGACGGCGAGTACGCACATACCCCCGCGGCCCCGCCCCACAACCGAACCCAAGGCGCACCCCCCGCCCAAGGCGCCCCCGCCAGCAACCTCACTCCCGCGACGACAACACCCCCTCCACCCCCCGAGCCACCCCCACAGCCCGCTCCCCCTCCAACGGCACCCCATCAACCCCCGTCACATAAAACGCATCCACCGCATTGGCCCCCAACGTCGACACATGCGCACTCCGCACCACCACCCCCGCCGCCTCCAACGCCCGCCCGATCCGATGCAGCAGCCCCGGCGCGTCCTGCGCTCGCACCTCGATCACCGTCGCGAGCCGTGACGAGCCCGCCGATGCCACCGAGACCCGAGCCGCCGGCGCCACCGTCCCCCGCCGCCGCGGATACGCCGCGTCCCGTTCCGCGAGGCGTGCCGCGATGTCCAGCGATCCGTCGAGCGCCCGCACCAGATCCGCCCGCAACCGAGCCGCCTGGGGCAACGACCCGTACTCGGCGGCGACCCGCCAGTTCAGCAACAGCACACCCCCGCCTCCCTCGGCCCCGACCGGCGACGCCACCCACCGGAGCTCGGCGGTCCGCACCGCGAGCCGATGCAGCGCCAGCACCCCGGCCACCGCCGAAAGCACCCCGTCCTGCTCCGGCACGGCGATCAGCAACTCGACGCCCAACGGCTCCGCGGCCGCAGCCCCGGGGTCCCCCTCCGTCCTGGCCCGCAGCGCAAGCACCGGCCCACCCGTCCGTACCGCCTCCACCGCGAGCCGCTCCTGCTCGGCCGTCGGCGCCACGTCCACCGGCTCCGCCGGCTCGTCCCCGCAGAGCACCGCCCCCACCCGCTTCACCAGGTCGGCGACCAGCGCCCCGCGCCACGCGGACCACGCCGCGGGCCCGGTCGCGAGCGCGTCCGCCTCGGTCAGGGCGTGCAGCAGCTCCAGCGTCCCCACGGACCCGACCACGTCCGCGACACCCCGCACCGTCGCGGGATCGTCGAGGTCCCGCCGCGTGGCGGTCTCGACGAGAAGCAGGTGGTGCCGCACGAGGCACGCCAGGACGGCCACATCGCCCGGGTCGAACCCGATCCGCGCGGCGACATCGCGGGCGATGATCTCCCCGGCCACGGAGTGATCCCCCGGCCACCCCTTCCCGATGTCGTGCAGCAGCGCCGCGACCAACAACAGATCGGGCCGCCCCACCCGCCGGGTGAGCTCCGCGGCGCGCACCGCCGTCTCCACCAGATGACGGTCGACCGTCCACGTGTGGACGGCGTTGCGCTGGGGGCGGCACCGCACCCGCTCCCAGTCGGGCAGCAGCCGCGTGATGAGCCCCTCGGCCTCCAGCGCCTCCCACACCTGCACGGTGGGCCGCCCCGCGCCGAGCAGCGTCACGAGCTGCTCCCGCGCCTCGGCGGGCCAGGGCGTGGGCAGGGGCCCGGCCGAGGCCGCGAGCCGCCGCACCGCGTGCAGGGACAGGGGGAGCCCGGCCTGCGCCGCTGCCGCGGCGGCCCGCAGCGGAAGCACCGGGTCCCGTTCGGGCTTGGCGGTCCGCGCGAGAACGGCCTCCCCGTCGTGCTCCACGACGCCCTCGGCCAACGGCGACCGCTCGGCGGCGACCGCCGAGCGACCACCGAGCGCCGCCCCGCGACCACCGAGCATGGCCCGCAGCCGCGGCCTCGCGCCCCGCGCCCTGAGCACCCGCCCGACCTCGCGCCAGGTGACATCACTGGCGTACGACACGACGCGCGCGGCCTCGTACACCTGGCGCAGCAACGCGTCCGCGTCGAGCAGCCCGAGTTCGGCGGCGACCTGGTCCTGCTCCTGGAGGGCGAGCCGGTCGGTGGCCCGGCCCGTGGCGAGGTGCAGCGCGTCGCGCACGTCGAGCAGCCGCCGCCGTGCCTCGTCGAGCCCTTCGCGGGGCGCGTCGGCGAGCCAGGAGGCGGCGACGGCACGCAGCGCGGTGGCGTCCCGCAGTCCGCCCCGCGCCTCCTTCAGGTCGGGTTCGAGGAGGTGGCCCAACTCGCCCTGCCGCTCGGCCCGTTCCTCGCACAGTTCCCGCAGCTCGGGCAGCCGCTTCGGGGCCTGGTTGCGCCAGTCGGCGAGGACCGTGGTGCGCAGCCCCGCGGTGAGCCCGGGGTCCCCCGCAACGTGCCGCGCGTCCAGGAGCCCGAGGTGCACCTTGAGGTCGTCGCCCGCGGTCCCGCGCGCCTCGTTCGGCGTACGGACGGAGTGGTCGAGGGCGAGTCCGAGATCCCAGATCGGGTACCAGAGGCGGTCCGCGAGAGCGGCGAGCCGGGCGCCGTCCGCGCTGCCGTCGTGCAGGAGCAGCAGGTCGAGATCGCTGCGCGGGGAGAGCTCGCCGCGCCCGTAGCCGCCGACGGCGACCAGGGAGACGCCCCTGGACACCTCGGCGGCGGTGAAGAGCCCCGTCAGCCACTCGTCCGTGAGGTCGGAGAGGGCGGCACGGCGCGGCGGCCCTGACCGCGTCCCCTCGTGGAGGAGCCGCAGCCGGGCCGCCGCGTAGCCGCTGGGTCCGGAGTCTTCCGCTTCCGATTCGGTTCGTACGTCCACACGCGTCACCCAGCAGCTCCTGTTCAGTCCAGCTCAGCCCAGCTCAGTCCCGTTCGACCCCACCCGACCCCACCCGACCCACCGCCCCGACGCCCTACCGCCTCACAGCGCGTCGGGCCCCCGCTCCCCCGTCCGCACCCGCACCGCCGTGTCCACGGGCACGCTCCACACCTTGCCGTCCCCGATCTTGCCGGTACGGGCGGCCTTGACCACGACATCGATGAGTTGTTCGGCGTCGTCGTCCTCGACGAGGACCTCGATGCGGATCTTCGGCACCAGGTCGACGGTGTACTCCGCGCCCCGGTAGACCTCGGTGTGCCCGCGCTGGCGCCCGTAGCCGCTGGCCTCGGTGACGGTGAGGCCCTGGACGCCGAAGGCCTGGAGGGCTTCCTTGATCTCGTCGAGCCGGTGCGGCTTGACGACCGCGGTGATGAGCTTCATGCGTCCACCTTCTTGTTCTTCTTCGTCGGTACGCCGTCCGCGCCGGGCGCGGGCAGCGCCGCCGTGCGGGGAGCGGTGCCGCCGCCCGCGCCGCTGAAGTCGTACGCCGTCTCGGCGTGCTGGACCTGGTCGATGCCCGCGACCTCCTCTTCCTCGTCGACCCGCATCCCGATGGTCTTGTCGATGAGCAGGGCGAGGATCGCGGAGACGATCAGGGAGTACGCGAGGACGGCGCCGACGCCCGCGAGCTGCTTCCACAACTGGCTGAGGCCGCCACCGTAGAAGAGGCCCTGGGCCTTGGACTGCCCGCCACCGGTGGCGAAGAAGCCGACGAGGATCGAGCCGACCACACCGCCGACCATGTGGACGCCGACGACGTCGAGGGAGTCGTCGTATCCGAACCGGAACTTGAGGCCGACGGCCATCGCGCACAGCAGACCCGCGACGGCGCCGATGGCGATCGCGCCGAGCGGCGAGCAGGAGCCGCCGGAGGGGGTGATGGCGACGAGTCCCGCGACGGCGCCGGAGGCGGCGCCGAGCGTGGTGAACGCGCCGTGGCGGATCTTCTCGTAGGCGAGCCAGGCGAGCATGGCGCCGGCGGTGGCGACCTGCGTGTTGAGGAACATGAGCGCGCCGACGCCGTCGTCGTTGCCGAGCCACGATCCGGCGTTGAAGCCGAACCAGCCGAACCAGAGCAGGCCCGCGCCGAGCATCACGAGCGGCAGGGAGTGCGGCCGCATCGGGTCCTTCTTGAAGCCGACGCGCTTGCCGATGACGAGGATCACGCCGAGGGCGGCGGCGCCCGCGTTGATGTGTACGGCCGTGCCGCCCGCGAAGTCGATGACGCCGAGCTCGAACGCCCAGCCGCCGGTGCCCCACACCCAGTGGGCGACGGGGAAGTACACGATCGTGGCCCACAGGGTGATGAACAGCGCCCAGGCCGTGAACTTCACGCGGTCCGCGAGGGCGCCGCTGATCAGGGCGGGCGTGAGGACGGCGAACATCAGCTGGAAGACGGCGAAGACATAGACCGGGATGGTGTAGCCGTCCCAGAGCTCGTTCAGGCCGATGCCGCTGAGCCCGACGTAGTCGCCCTGCCACCCGAAGAGGCTGCCGTGGTCGGTGCCGAAGGCGACGGAGAAGCCGTAGAGGACCCACAGGACGCTGACGATCCCCAGGCTGATGAAGCTCATCATCAGCATGTTGAGGGTGCTCTTGACGCGGACCATGCCTCCGTAGAAGAAGGCGAGGGCCGGCGTCATCAGCATCACCAGGGCGGAACAGATGAGCATGAACCCGGTGTTGGCGGCAGACAGCTCGGGAGCGTCTGCGGCGATCGTGATGCCTGGGGGCATCGGCGTCTCCTCGTCGTCTGGGCCGGTGGTGCGCCAGAGACTGGCCCAGCGCGGTTTCGGCGCGTGCGCCTCGGTGTTTCGCCGGGGTGACGAAGAGGTCGTGGGTGTTACGCGGCCATGAACTGCCGGGTCGGCGGGGGTGGGATTTCCTCCCCCGCGCAGGGCACAAGAACCGGCCGCGGCGGCCATCCGACTGACCTGGCGTGGGGGAGCCGAGTCGGGCTGTTCGGGATGGTTGCCGCGGCCGGAGCCGGTCGTACCGGTTCTCAGACCGCCTCCGCGGTCTCCGGCATCTCGATGGCGAGCCGCTCGGTGATCTCCAGGACCTCGGCGACGTCTCCGAAGTCCCGCACGGCCGTGTCCACGGTCTTGCGCAGCCGGGTGTTCACCCGCTCCGAGCGGACCTTCTTGGCGATGTCGAGGGCCTGCCCCGCAAGCACCGTGCTCTGCTCGGGCTCGCGCTGGAGCAGGTGCACGGTGGCTTTGCCGATGAGGTTCAGGGCGTACGAACGCTGGTGCTCGATGTCCTTCCCGAAGAGCTCCACGGCACGGTCCATGACGGGTTCGGCGAGCGAGGCGTACGTGGGGCTGCGGCCCGCCACGTAGGCCAGGTCGCGGTAGGAGTGGGCGTTCTCGCCGTTCAGCTCGGCCTCGGAGAAGAAGCGGATCCAGTCCGGCTCGGGCTCGTCGAACTCCAGCGCGTCGGCGAAGGTGTCCTCGGCCATCCGCACGGCCCGCTTGCACTTGCCCGGCTGGCCCATGCTGGCGTAGGCGCGGGCCTCCATCGCATACAGCATCGCCTGGGTGCGCGGACTCGCGCAGTCCCGGCTGCCGTACTGCGCGAGGTGGATGAGCTCCAGGGCGTCGTCGGGCCGCCCGAGGTGGATCATCTGGCGGCTCATGCTGGACAGGATGTACGACCCGAGGGACTTCTCGCCCGCCTCCTTGGCGGCGTGCAGGGCGAGGACGAAGTACTTCTGGGCGGTGGGCTGGAGCCCCACGTCGTAGCTCATCCAGCCCGCCAGCTCGGCCAGTTCGCCCGCGACCTTGAACAGGCGCCGGGAGGTGGCTTCGGGCTGGGGCTCCTGCAACAGGTCCGTCACTTCGTGCAGTTGACCGACGACGGCCTTGCGCCGGAGCCCTCCCCCGCATTGGGCGTCCCACTGGCGGAACATCACCGTGGTGGATTCGAGCAGGTCGAGTTCGGGTTTGGAGAGCCGGGCCGGGCGGCGCGACGCGGCGGCGGACTCGGGCTCCTCGGGGGGCGTCGACGGGGTGGGCACCAGCCAGCGCTGCATGGGCTCGATCAGGGCGGGGCCCGCGGAGAGGGCGAGCGAGGTGCCGAGGAAGCCCCGGCGCGCCAGCATCAGGTCGCTGCGCGAGAACTCACTGATGAGCGCGACGGTCTGCGGTCCCGTCCAGGGCAGGTCGACGCCGGAGGAGGCGGGCGTGCGGTGCGGGGCGCGCAGGCCCAGGTCCTCGACCGCGACGACGCAGCCGAACCGCTCGGAGAACAGTTCGGAGAGGATGCGCGGGATCGGCTCGCGCGGATTCTCGCCGTCGAGCCAGCGGCGCACGCGTGACGTGTCCGTCGAGATGTGGTGGGCGCCCAACTGCCGCGCCCTGCGGTTCACTTGGCGTGCCAGCTCGCCCTTCGACCAGCCACTGCGCACGAACCAGGAAGTGAGCATCTCATTGGGGCGCTTCTCAGCGTTCATACCGCCTCCGCCACTGCCGCCCACTGGAACGCCCCCATCCTTCAAGACTTCTGTGCGCTGTCCACGCCTGTGTACTGCCCACCGGCCGCGCATCGTCCACGCCAAGCCCTAACAGAATGCCGCTACTTGCGGCCATCCGTCCGGTGAATGTCACCCATCGAACAGGAAACCGACTTGCCTCCGGCATACCCACGGGTGCCAGAACTCCCGGGGTCGTGCACTGAAAGTAATCCTACGATCACCCCTCCGGCGAGGGCGATTGCGGAAACGCCACCATTCGCCACCCCTTCGAATGAACTCCCTTGCCGCTACAAGCGATTCACTTGACATGGGACGACAGAAAGTGGGCGGAGCGGAGTGCGCCGGGGCGCATGACACCGGGCGCACCACCCGCGAGACCACCGGGCGCCGTCATGAAGACAGAGGGTCACGATCCGATTCCGTCACGTAACCGCGGCACGCTCGACCCGTTGGAGGGGGCATGGGCTTCACGATCGGCGGCATCCGGGGAACCGACAAGCCCCGGACCGGATCACGGCGACGCGCCCGCGCGTCGGACCGCACCACGGTGGCGGAGTACACCGGCTTGTGGGGATGGACCGCGGTGCCCGGCGCCCGGGCGCTCGACGGCGCCTGTTCGTGCGGCAGCGCGGCGTGCGCGGCCCCCGGCGCCCACCCGCTCGACTTCGCCCCTGAGGTCCCCGCCGGGGCCACGCTCGACGAAGTGACGGACGCCTGGGCCCAGTTCCCCGGCGCCTCGGTACTGCTGCCCGTGGGTCGCGCCTTCGACGCGATCGAGGTGGCGGAGACCGCGGGGCGGCGGGCGCTCGTGCGGCTGGAGCGGATGGGCCTTCCCCTGGGTCCCGTGACGGTCACGCCGGACGGCCGGGCGCAGTTCTTCGTCGCCCCCGGCGCCGCCACCGAACTCCCCCAGCTGCTCTACCGCATGGGCTGGGACGACGCGGCCCTCGACCTGCACGGCCTGGGCCCCGGCGACCACATCACGGCGCCGCCGTCCGACCGGGGCGGCCTCGGCCCGGTCCGCTGGCTGCGCCCGCCCGACCTCGACTCCGCGACCCACCCGCCGGAGGCCCGTCTGCTCCTGGGCACCCTGGCGTACGTGGCCCACCGCTCCCCCGCGTAGCGCCGCCCCGACCACCGTGGAACGGAAGGGCCCCCTCGCACCTGCACCGTGCGAGGGGGCCCTTCTTGCGTACGACGGGAGCGCCGGGCGTCCGGCGGATTCCCTAGTCCCCGATGAGCGCGTCCACGAACGCCTCGGGCTCGAACGGCGCCAGGTCGTCCGCGCCCTCGCCGAGGCCCACGAGCTTGACCGGGACGCCCAGCTCGCGCTGGACCGCGACGACGATGCCGCCCTTGGCGGTGCCGTCGAGCTTGGTCAGGACGATGCCCGTGATGTCGACGACCTCGGCGAAGACCCGCGCCTGCACCAGGCCGTTCTGTCCGGTCGTGGCGTCGAGCACGAGGAGGACCTCGTCCAGCGGGGCGTGCTTCTCGACGACGCGCTTGACCTTGCCGAGCTCGTCCATCAGGCCGGTCTTGGTGTGCAGGCGGCCCGCGGTGTCGATGAGGACGACGTCCGCGCCGTCCGCGATGCCCTCCTTGACCGCGTCGAAGGCGATCGACGCGGGGTCGCCGCCCTCGGGGCCGCGGACCGTGCGGGCGCCGACGCGCTCGCCCCAGGTCTGCAGCTGGTCGGCGGCGGCGGCGCGGAAGGTGTCGGCGGCGCCGAGGACGACGGACTTGCCGTCGGCGACGAGCACGCGCGCGAGCTTGCCCGTGGTGGTGGTCTTGCCGGTGCCGTTGACGCCGACGACCATCACGATGCCCGGGGTCTCCAGGCCCGACTCGGTCTTGACCGCGCGGTCGAAGTCGGTGCCCTCGCCCGTACCGAGCAGCGCGACGAGCTCTTCGCGCAGCAGCGTGCGCAGCTCGTCCGGTGTACGGGTGCCGAGCACGCGCACGCGCTCGCGGAGGCGCTCGACGAGCTCCTGGGTGGGGGCGACGCCGACGTCGGCGGTGAGGAGCGTGTCCTCGATCTCCTCCCAGGTGTCCTCGTCGAGGTGCTCGCGGGACAGCAGCGTGAGCAGCCCCTTGCCGAGCGCGTTCTGCGAGCGGGAGAGCCGGGCGCGCAGCCGGACCAGACGTCCGGCGGTGGGCTCGGGGGTCTCGATCTCCGGCGCGGCCGGCGCCTCGACGACCGGCTCCTCGACGACCGGGGCGGATGCCGAGGGCTCGACGAGCGGGAGTTCCACCTCCTCGATCGTGCGGCGCGGTTCGTCGCGCGGCGTCTCGGCCTCGTCGCCGACCTGAGGCTCGGCGGAAGGGGCGGTGATGGTGGGCGTGCCGGACGGGGCCTGCGGGGGCAGCTGCTTCTTCTTGCGGCTGCCGATCACGAGCCCGCCGAGCGCGCCGATCACGACCACGGCGATGACTACAGCAAGGATGACGATTTCCATAACCCACCCAGTATCGGCCATGGCCCCGGTGGAGGCCCAGATTGTGTGTTCCTCCAAAGAACATATGCCTCGGGAGGGGTTTACTCGGACTAAAGTACGATGGAGCTCGCCGCATCAACGCGCGTAGAGTCCAACGCGATCAACCCCACCGACGGATCGCGACGTTGCGAGCCGAGCGAGAGGCACGGACCACCCCCATGAGCACCACCGCCGAATCCGAAGGCGCCCTCGAGACGCGCGGCCTTGAACCCGTCCCGGACGCCGAGCGCACGGGCCGGACCCGCGAGCTGTTCCCCACCTGGGTCGCGGCCAACATCAGCGTCCTGCTGCTCACCATGGGCGCGGGCCTGATCGTGTCCAACGGCCTGAACTTCTGGCAGGTCCTGGTCGTCGCGCTCGTCTCGCCCCTGCTGAGCTACGGCATGGTCGGCCTGATCTCCATCGCGGGCAAGCGCGGCGGCTCGCCGGGCATGACGCTCTCGCGCGCGGTCTTCGGCCAGCGCGGCAACCTCTTCCCCGGCGCGCTCATCTGGGTCGCCCGCTGGGGCTGGGAGACGATCAACGCGGTCACGGGCGCGTACGCGATCCTGACGGTCCTGAACATCTGCTTCGGCGTGGAGTCGAGCACCTGGCTGACCGTCGTCACGCTGGTCGCCTTCGTCGCCTGCACCTTCCTGATCAGTGGCCTCGGCCGCAAGATCCTGCACATCTGCAGCACCTGGTCGACGTACGCCTTCGGCGCGTTCAGCGTGCTCGTGCTGGTCTACCTCCTCGCGGAGACCGACTGGTCGGCCGTCTTCGACAAGCCCGCGGGCTCCACGGCGATGATGGTCGCGGGCGTCGGCACGATCGCCGCGGGCGGCATCAGCTGGGTGCCCACGGGCCCCGACTTCACGCGCTACCTGCCGCGCACCGCGTCGAACAAGCCGCTCGTCGGCCACGCCATCGGCGGCGCGGGCATCGTCGTCGTCCCGATGGTCCTGATGGGCGCGGTGATGGCCGTCTCCGACCCGAAGCTGTCCTCGGCACAGGACCCGGTCTCCTTCCTCGGCGAGCTGCTCCCGATGTGGATCGCGGTGCCGTACCTGCTGATGGCCCTGATCGGCATGCTGCTGATCAACTCGATGTCGATGTACTCCGCGGGCTTCACCGCGATGACGCTCGGCATCAAGGTCCCGCGCGCGTGGGCGGTCAGCGTGAACGCCGTCATCAGCCTGATCTTCGGCTACATCCTGATGAACGTGGCGACGAGCTTCATGGGCTCGTTCATCTCCTTCCTCACGCTGCTCGCGGTCGCCTTCTCCGCCTGGATCGGCGTCTTCGGCATCGACATGCTGCGCCGCAGGACGTACGACGGCGACGCCCTGATGGACACCAAGCGCACCAGCGCCTACTGGTACAAGGCGGGCTTCGCCTGGCAGGCCATGACCGCCTGGGCGATCGCCCTGGTGGCGGGCCTGCTCTTCACCAAGGTCGACTGGTTCAGCGGCCCGCTGGCCACGTCCTGGATCGGCCGCCACGGCCTGGGCTGGCTGGCCACGATCGTCATCGCCGCCGTGCTGTACGCGGTCCTGCCGAAGTCCCCGCTCGTCGAGAAGGACGCGGCAGCCACGGAGGGCAAGGGCGAGGGCGAGACCGAGCTGGTCTCCGCCTGACCGGTCCGCGCCCGCCCATCGGCTCGATCCGCGCCAAGTCGCGTACGACGGCATCCAACTTCCGTACGAGGCTACCCATCTGATGTGGGGTCAACTAGCGTCCCCCTTCGCCCGCCCACGCTCGGTGAAGGGGGACGTTTCCATGCCCGTCACAGTCGTACGCTTCAATCTCGTCGATCCCGCCGCGACGCCCGCCTCGCTGAACGAGCGCTACCAGGCAGCCCTGGAGATGGCCACGTACGCGGACGACCGGGGCATCTCCACCATCCAGACCGAGGAGCACCACGGCGCCGAGAACAACTGGCTGCCCTCCCCCTTCGCCTTCGCGGGCGCGGTCTTCGGCGCGACCCGGCGCATCGCGGTGACGGTCTCCGCGATCATCGGCCCGCTGCACGACCCGCTGCGCCTTGCCGAGGACATCGCCGTGCTCGACCTGCTCAGCGGCGGCCGCCTCGTCACCGTGGCGGGCATCGGCTACCGGCCCGAGGAGTACGAGCAGTCCGGCGTGGAGTGGCACCGGCGCGGCAAGCTCCAGGACGAACTCCTCGAGACGCTCCTCAAGGCGTGGACGGGCGAGCCCTTCACCTTCCGCGACCGCACCGTGCGCATCACCCCGCGCCCCTTCACCCAGCCCCACCCGATGCTCCTGGTCGGCGGCTCGTCGAAGGCGGCGGCCCGGCGCGCGGCCCGGTTCGGCCTGCCGTTCTTCCCGAGCGCGCACCTGCCCGAGCTGGAGGCGTACTACAACGAACAGCTCGTGGAGCACGGCACCGAGGGCTGGACGATGATGCCCGCCGCCGAGACCCCGCTCCTGCACATCGCCGACGACCCCGACCGGGCCTGGGCCGAGCACGGCAAGCACTTCCTGCACGAGGCGCGGACCTACGCCTCCTGGCAGAACAAGGACATCCGCTCGGCGGTGAAGTCGGCGGCCACGACGGTCGAGGAGCTGCGCGCCGAGGGCGTCTACCGGATCCTGACGCCCGAGGAGTGCGTGACGTACGCGAAGGGCGACACCGGGAGCCTGGTCCTGCACCCGCTCTCCGGCGGCATGCCCGTCGACGAGGGCTGGCGCAGCCTGCACCACTTCTGCGAAAACGTACTGCCCCGGCTCAAGGACAAGTAGACGAGTCCTTCAGCCGGGGCAGCTTCCTGATGAGGAGGGGGCAGCGGGGTTTAGCCCATCTCCTCCAGGGCCTTGCCCTTCGTCTCCTTGACGAACTTCATGACGAAGGGGATCGAGACGGCGGCGAAGGCGCCGTAGATGATGTACGAGCCGGTCAGCGACCACTCGGACATGCTCGGGAAGGTCTTGGTGATCGCGAAGTTGGCGAGCCACTGGGCGGACGCGGCCACACCGAGCGCCGCGGCGCGGATCCGGTTGGGGAAGATCTCGCCGAGCAGCACCCAGACCACCACGCCCCACGAGAGGGCGAAGAAGAGCACGAAGGCGTTGGCGGCGATGATCGCGGTCAGGCCCTGCGCGTTGGGCAGCGAGACGCTGTCACCGGATCCCGTCCGGTACGAGAACGCCCAGGCCATGGTGAACAGCGCCGCCGCCATGCCCGCGGAACCGATGATCGCCAGCGGCTTGCGGCCGATCCGGTCGACGAAGATCATCGCGATGACCGTACCGACGATGTTCACGATCGACGTCTCGAACGAGTACAGGAACGAGCTGGACGGGTCCTTGCCGATCGACTGCCACAGCTGGTTCGAGTAGTAGAAGATCACGTTGATGCCGACGAGCTGCTGGAAGACCGAGAGCCCGATGCCGATCCAGACGATCGGCAGGAAGCCGACCTTGCCGAGCAGGTCCTTGAAGGAGGGCTTGTGCTCGCGGTGCAGGCCCGCCTCGATCTCGGCGGCGCGCGCGTCCAGGTCGATGTCGGTGCCCTCGACCTCGCCGAGCACCTTCTTGGCCTCGGCGGTGCGGCCGACCGAGATCAGGAAGCGCGGCGACTCCGGGATGATGAAGGACAGCAGGCCGTAGAGGAGCGCCGGGACGACCATGACCCCGAGCATCCACTGCCAGGCCTCGAGGCCCATCAGCTTGCCGCGCTGGTCGCCGTCGGCCATGTTCAGGATGCCCCAGTTGACCAGCTGGGAGACGGCGATGCCGATCACGATGGCGGCCTGCTGGAAGGAGGCCAGGCGGCCCCGGTAGGCGGGCGGCGCGACCTCGGCGATGTAGGCAGGGCCGATCACCGAGGCCATGCCGATGCCGATGCCGCCGATGAGCCGCCACATCGTCAGGTCCCAGGCCGCGAAGGGCAGGGCCGAGCCGACGGCGCTGGCCGCGAAGAGTACGGCGGCGATCTGCATGCAGCGGATGCGGCCGATGCGGTCGGCGATGCGACCGGCGATCGCGGCGCCCACGGCACAGCCGAGCAGCGCGGTGGCGATGATCCAGCCGAGCATGTTGGCGTCGACGTCGAAGCGGTGCTGGATGGCGACGGTCGCGCCGTTGATCACCGAACTGTCGTAGCCGAAGAGGAAGCCACCCATCGCGGCGGCCGCCGTAATGAAGATGACATGGCCGAGATGGTCCGGCTGGGCCTGCCTGGCTCCGGATCCTGGCGCCTGCGATGTGCTGGTCACGTGTACTCCTCGGGCCACCGGCTGCGTTGCCGGGGGTGGGGGCGAGCTCTTCAAGTGGCGCACAACTTCACGCCGCCCACCACCTGAAGGTAAAAGCAACGTTGCAGAGACTATGCCTTCAAGTTTCGAAGTCAATAGGTGGACTGCTGTGAATTTGTGGGCAGCGTGAGGCTTCGTACGTTCAAGACTTGAACTGTCGAAGAGATGCCTAGCGGAGCCGCTGGCTGATCACCTTGGAGACGCCGTCGCCCTGCATCGAGACGCCGTACAACGCGTCCGCGACCTCCATCGTGCGCTTCTGGTGCGTGATCACGATGAGCTGCGAGGCTTCCTGGAGCTCCTGCATGATGCGGATGAGCCGCTGCAGATTGGTGTCGTCGAGCGCGGCCTCGACCTCGTCCATCACGTAGAACGGGCTCGGCCGTGCCTTGAAGATCGAGACGAGCAGCGCCACGGCCGTCAGCGACCGCTCGCCGCCGGAGAGCAGCGAGAGCCGCTTGACCTTCTTGCCCGGCGGACGCGCCTCGACGTCGACGCCGGTGGCGAGCATGTTGTCGGGGTCGGTCAGGATCAGCCGCCCCTCGCCACCGGGGAAGAGCCGCGAGAAGACGCCCTCGAACTCACGGGCCGTGTCGTGGTAGGCCTCGGTGAAGACCTGCTCGACGCGCTCGTCGACCTCCTTGACCACCTGGAGGAGGTCGGCCCTGGTCTTCTTCAGGTCTTCCAGCTGCTCGCTCAGGAACTTGTGCCGCTCTTCGAGCGCCGCGAACTCCTCGAGCGCCAGCGGGTTCACCTTTCCGAGCTGCTGGTACGCCCGTTCGGCCGACTTGAGCCGCTTCTCCTGCTCGCCCCTGACGAAGGGCACCGGCCTGTTGCGCGGGTGCTCCGGGTCCTCGGGCAGCTCCTCGCCCTCGGCGGCGGGCGAGGGCGGCACGGGCTGATCGGGGCCGTAGTCGGCGACGAGTCCCGCCGGTTCCACACCGAGTTCCTCCAGCGCCTTGGCCTCCAGCTGCTCGATCCGCAGCCGCTTCTCGGCACCGAGTACCTCGCCGCGGTGAACCGAATCCGTCAGCTTGTCGAGCTCGGACTTGAGCTCGCGGCCCTGGTTGCGCTCGGCGACCAGATCGCGCTCGCGCACCTCCTTGGCGCGCTCGGCGGCGACCCGCTCCTCCTGCGCCCGTACGAGGGACACCTCGACATGGGCGAGCAGCTGGCGGCCACCGGACGCGACGGCCCCGGCGACGGCCGCCTCGTGGCGAAGGCGCGCCTTGCGCTGCTCGGCACGCGCGCGTGCCTCACGTTCGGCGCGCGCGGCCCGGTCGAGCGATTCGGCGCGGCCCGCGAGCCCCTTCACCCGCTCCTCGTGCGTGCGTGCCTGGAGCCTGGCCTCCATCTCGGTCTGGCGCGCGTTGGCCCCGTCGGCGGCGAGCCGGTCGCGCACCGAGGTGTCCGGCTCCTCGTCGGCCGGCGTCTCCTCGGCCACGGCGAGGCGTTCGGCCAGCTCCTCGGCCTCCTCGACGGCCCGGTCGAGGGCGTCCTGCGCCTTGGCGGCGGCAGCGGTGCTGCGCTCGGCCTCGCCCGCGGCGCCCCGCGCCTGTCCGGCGAGCCGTCCGAGCTGCTGCGCGACCGACGACTTCTCGCGGTCCGCGGCGCTGCGCCGCTGCCCCAGCTCGTCGACGAGCCGGGCACACTCCGTGCGGCGCTCGGTGGCGGCGCGCTGGGCGTCGGCCAACTCCTCGCACTGCTCGGCGAGTTGCTCCAGCTCGGCGGCCGCCTCGTCGACGGATGCCTGCACTTCGAGCAGGCTCGGCGCGCCGGCGGAGCCGCCGTGCGCGAAGTGCGCGCCGAGCAGGTCGCCCTCGGCGGTGACGGCGGTCAGCTCCGGATGCGCGTAGACGAGGTCCTCGGCGTCCTCCAGGGTTCCCACGGCGACGACGTCGCGCAGCAGGCGCCGCACGGCGGGCATCAGCTCATCGGGTCCCCGCACCAAGTCGGCGGCGTACGGCGGCCCTTCGGGTCGCTCCGGCCGTACGTCGTCGGGGGCGCCGCCGAGCAGCAGCGCGGCGCGCCCCGCGTCCTGCTTGCGCAGCAGGCGGATGGCCTCGGCCGCGGTGCTGGGGCCGCTCACGGCGATCGCGTCGGCACCGGCGCCGAGCGCGGCGGCGACCTGCACCTCGAACCCCGGGGCGACGGTGAGGAGTTCGGCGGCAGGGCCGAGCAGCCCGACCAGTTGTTCCCGCGCGGTGAGCAGCGCGCCGGTGCCGTCCTTGCGGCGCAGGCCGAGCGCGAGCGCCTCGTGGCGTGCGGCCACCGCGGCCCGCTTGCGCTCCACCGCGGTGGCCGCCTCCCGTGCGACGGTGAGGGCGGCCTCGGCCTCGGCGAGGCCCTGCTTCGCCGCGTCGTGCCGCTCGCCGAGCTCCGCGTCGTCCGCGTCGAGCCCGTCGACCTCGGCCTTGAGCTGCTCGTACTCCTCCTGTGCGGCGACCGCGCGCTCGGCGGCCTCGTCGCGCGCGAGGGCGAGCCGGTCGATCTCGGCCTGCGCGGAAGCGGCCCGCGAACGCGCCGCGTTGACCTGCCCGCCGAGCCTGGCGAGCCCTTCGCGCCGGTCGGCGATGGCCCGCGCCACGTCCTTGAGCCTGCGCTCCTCGACCGCCAACTCCCTTTCGAGCTGGGCCCGGTGGGAGACGGTGTCGTCGAGCGCGTGCTCGGCCGCTTCGAGCGCGGCCGTCAGCTCGGCCTCCTGCTCCCTGATCCTGGCGGCCTCGCGCTCCATGTCCTCGGGGTCGCGGCCGCGGCGCTCCTCGGGGGGCGCGGCGGTGGCGCTCTTGACCCGGGCGTCGGCCAGCGACACGGTGCCGCGCACCCGCTCGGCCAGCTGCGACAGGTCGTACCAGGTCTGCTGGGCGCGCTGAAGGCGTGGGGTGAGCCGCCGCACTTCCTCTTCCAGCTGCGCCTCGCGCTGCTGGGCGGCCCTGAGCTCGGCCTCGGCGCTCTCCTTGCGCTGCTTGAGCGCGGCCTCGTCGGCGACCTCGGCGTTGAGCGCCTCGCGCAGCCGTACGAGGTCGTCGGCGAGCAGCCGGAGGCGGGTGTCGCGCAGGTCGGCCTGGATGACGGCGGCCCTGCGCGCCACGGCGGCCTGTCTGCCGAGAGGTTTCAGCTGGCGCCGCAGCTCGTCGGTCAGGTCCTGGACGCGGGCGAGGTTGGCCTGCATGGCGTCGAGCTTGCGCAGCGCCTTCTCTTTGCGCTTGCGGTGCTTGAGGACGCCCGCGGCCTCCTCGATGAAGGCACGCCGCCCCATCGGGTCGGCGTGCAGCACCCCGTCCAGCTGTCCCTGTCCGACGATGACGTGCATCTCGCGGCCGATGCCGGAGTCGGAGAGCAGTTCCTGGATGTCGAGGAGGCGGCAGGTGTCGCCGTTGAGCTGGTACTCGCTGCCGCCGTTGCGGAACATGATCCGCGTGATGGTGACCTCGGCGTACTCGATGGGGAGCGCGCCGTCGGAGTTGTCGATGGTGAGGGAGACCTCGGCCCTGCCGAGCGGTGGCCGCCCGGTGGTGCCGGCGAAGATGACGTCCTCCATCTTGCCGCCGCGCAGCGACTTGGCGCCCTGCTCACCCATGACCCAGCTGAGCGCGTCCACGACGTTGGACTTGCCGGAACCGTTCGGTCCGACGACGCAGGTGATGCCCGGCTCGAACTTCAGCGTCGTGGCCGACGCGAAGGACTTGAAACCGCGCAGGGTCAGGGCCTTGAGATGCACGCCGTCGGACTCTACCTTTCACTGACCGTTTCACCCATGAAGGTGCAGGGCACATCAGACGTAAAGAAAGCAGCGTACGCGGGAGCGAGAAAGACAAGAAAGAAGGGACGCCGAAGCGTCCCTTGCAGATCTGGAGACAAGCGGCTGACACGAACAGCCCGACCACTTGTTGCTTACGAGACGCCTTTGCTGGGAGGCCCCTCGCAATCACTGTTCAAGCAGTGGTCAGGTGAGCGCAGGCTCCGCCTGGGGTACGTCGATGCTCTCCAGGAGCGATTCGTGAGAAGCGGCAGCCGCGAGCGCGTCGTTCTCGGCCTGGATCCTGACGAGCTCGGATTCCAGGTCCTGGACGCGCTGCTGGAGCCGTCGCATCTCGGCGAGGAGTCGCGGGTCGCTGCCGCCGACGTAACCGAGAAGCGCCTTTGCCATGATGGATGGTCCTCCACACTGAGTGACCGACCGAAGCGGTGTGGGTCGTGAGGGAATCGCACCCGCGGTGCTTGGCACTCGTTGTTACTTGCTGGTCTTGCTGGCCGTTCTCACATGCCAAACAGCTAAGGTGCGCGGGGATTCCAGAGTCTCACCAAAAAGTTTGACGGTCAACACGATCACGCCCCGTATTGGCGGGCGGCCCGGGCGCGCGCGGCCCTGGAACGGGCGGCGCTGCTACTCCTTCGGGGCCCTGGGGGCGTGGAGATCATCCTTACCTGGGGAGCCTGCCACGACAAGCGATTCTTGGCAACCACCAGGTCTTTTCTGCCTCAGGCAACTGCCCGCGACACCCCCGCCGGGCCGACGCCGACCCCTCGGGGAGGCGTCCGCCCGGGTCAGGGTCAGCGGATGGCGAAGCTCTCGTATATGCCACGTGGTGTGTCCCAGATCTCGGTGACCCCGTCGACCCGCCCGGGTGTGTCGCCCTCGCGGAGCCAGTCGAGCAGTGCCTGACAGCCGGTCCTGGGGCCCTCGGCGACGACCTGCACGCGGCCGTCCTCCAGATTGAGAGCAAAACCACTCAGGCCACCGATCTCCAAAGCCTTGGCCCGGGTGAACCAGCGGAAACCCACGGCCTGTACGCGTCCTCGCACCCAGGCGGTGAGTCGCACGTCTTCGTTCATGGGTGCACGCTAACCGGCCAATTGCTCTGGAGGCACTTCGCCCCCATCTGCCATCGCGTACAGTCCGGATTCGATGAGCCTCACCCGTATGGGCGAGTCACGTTGATCGTAAGAACGAAAGGCCAGGAGATGGGACGCCACAGACGCTCCGGCGCTGGGCGGGACGCCGACACCCCCGAGAATCACCCGGGAACGGTGTCGCACCGCCGCCGCGGGGGCCGGGCCTCCAAGCCGGTCCGCACGGGCCTGCTCGGTGTCTCCGCCGCCGTCGCGATGGGTGCCGTCGCGGTCGCCTCCGGCGTACTGCCCGGCGGCGACAACTTCCAGCTCGGCGGCAACGAGCCCGCCAAGGTGCGCTCGGCGGGTTCCCCGAGCGCGGTCGACACCCAGGGCGGTGCGGACGGCACCGCCGAGCGCGGCGAGGCGTCCGCGCCCAGCCGTGGTGCCGGACGGCCCGAGGCCCCCTCGCCGACCCCCTCCAAGGCCGACCCGAAGCCGTCGAAGACGCCGGACGAGCCCGCCGAGAAGCCGACGCCGAAGGCGCCGAAGCCCGACGCCGACAAGAAGAAGACGCCGAGCCCCTCGCGTACGCCTCAGGAGAAGGCCAAGGCTCCCGCGCCGAGCGAGCGGGCCCCGTCCGCCGAGAGCGCGGCCGAGGCCGAGGTACTCACCCTGGTCAACCAGGAGCGGGCGAAGGCGGGCTGCCGCCCGGTGCGCGCGGACGACAAGCTGGCGAAGCTGGCGGGCGACTTCAGCGCGGACATGGCGGCCCGCGACTTCTTCGCCCACACCGACCCGGACGGCGCGACCCCCTGGGACCGCGCGGAGAAGGCAGGCGTCCCCGACCTGGGCGGCGAGAACATCGCCCGCGGCCAGGCCAACGCCCGGTCGGTGATGGACGCCTGGATGAACAGCGAGGGCCACCGGGCCAACATCCTCAACTGCGACTACAAGACCATGGGCGTCGGCGTGCACTTCGGTGCCGGTGGGCCTTGGTGGACGCAGGACTTCGGGTTCTGACGGCGCGGGAGCGCGCTCGCTCCCGCGCTCGCCGTTGAGCTCATCGCCGAGGTCAGGCGGCGACCGCCGCGCGCCCCGCGAGGAACGTGCGGGCCGTCTCCGTGACGCGGCGGCCCAGGTGTTCCGCCGTGGCGATGTCCGCCTTGTGGACCGCTTCGGGGCCCTCGTCGGAGTTGGTCTGGGCGGCGGCTCCGGAGAAGAAGCCGAGGCGGTTGAGGTCGTTCTCGGAGCCGGTGGTGGAGTTCCAGCCGGGGAGCAGGCCGAGGTTCACCCAGTGCATCGCGTGCTGCGCGGCGAGCGTCTGGAAGTACTGCAGGGTGTGCAGCTTGTCGCCGCTCTTGGAACCGGAGTTGGTGAATCCGGCGGCCAGCTTGTCCTGCCAGTCCCTGCCGAACCAGCGCTTGGACGTGGCCTCGGCGAAGACGTGGAAGGCACCGGACGCGGTGCCCATGTAGGTGGGCGAGCCGAAGACGATCGCGTCGGCCGCGTCGAGCAGCTCCCACCCGGCCTCGGTGATCTCGTCGACCTTGATCAGGTGGACGGTGGCGCCCGCGTCGGCTGCACCGGCGCGGACGGCCTCGGCGACGACGGCGGTGTGGCCGTAGCCGGAGTGATAGGCGATCGCGACAACAGGGCTGGTCATTTCGGGCGTACTCCTCATGCGAAGGCGAGTCGTGGCGGCCTCGGCGAGGCACGAGAAGAAGGAAAGCACTACCTTTTGGTTAGCGCAACCCGTGAGTTAGCGCTGCGCGGGAGTATGGTGTCTTCATGGATGCCACGGACCTCGCCTACGACGTGTTCGCCAAGCAGTGCCCGTCCCGGACCACGCTCGAACACGTCACGGGCCGCTGGGGCGCACTCACCCTCGGCGCCCTGCACGACGGCACGTTCCGCTTCAACGAGCTGCGCCGCCGCGTCGACGGCGTGAGCGAGAAGATGCTGTCCCAGACCCTGCACGCGCTGGAGCGCGACGGCCTGGTGCTGCGCGACGCGCAGCCCACAAACCCGCCCCGGGTGGACTACCGGCTCACGCCGCTGGGACGCGAGATCGCCGAGCGGCTGCTGACCCTGATCCGCTTCGTGGAGGGCAGGCAGGACGACGTACTGAAGGCGCAGCAGAGTTACGACGAGGCGCGCGGCGGCCGCTGACAGCGCGGGCAGAAGTAGCTGGACCGGTTCATCCAGGGGCGCCTGCGGATCGCGGTCCCGCACCGGCGGCACGGCTCGTCCTCACGGCCGTAGGCGTCCAGGGACCGGTCGAAGTAACCCGACTCGCCGTTCACGTTGACGTAGAGACTGTCGAAGCTGGTGCCGCCGACCGCGAGGGCCGCGTTCATCACGTCCCGTACGTGGCCCAGGAGTTCGGCCGTCCGCGGGCGCGTGAAGGTGCCGGTGGGCCGCTCGTAGTGCAGCCGCGACCGCCACAGCGCCTCGTCCGCGTAGATGTTGCCTACGCCGCTGATCAGCGACTGGTCGAGCAGCGCCCGCTTGATCGTGGTGCGCCGCCCGCGCAGCGCCACGTGGAACGCCGCGTCATCGAACGCCTCGTCGAGCGGATCACGCGCGATGTGCGCGATGACGTCCGGCAGCCCGTCGGCGGTGTTGTCGTGGAGCGAGAGGCCGCCGAAGGTGCGCTGGTCGACGAAGCGGAGCTCGGTGCCCTGCGCGTCGTCGAAGCGGACCCTGATCCGCAGGTGCTTCTCGTCGTCGGCGTCGTGCGGCTGCACCAGGAGCTGGCCGCTCATGCCGAGATGGGCGAGCACGGACTGCGCGGAGTCGGCGAGCGGCAGCCACAGGTACTTGCCGCGCCGCCGCGCGAGCCCGATCCGGTGCCCCTTCAGCCGCGCCCCGAAGTCCTCGCCCCCCGCGACGTGCCGCCGCACGGCACGCGGATGCAGCACCTGCACGTCGGAGACGACCCGCCCACTGACCCAGCGCTCAAGGCCGCGCCGTACGACTTCGACTTCGGGCAGCTCGGGCATGTCCGCTCCGGGGCGATGAGAGGTGTGGGGAAAAGGGTGGTGCCGGTCACCCCTGAACAGGAGCGACCGGCACCAAAGGATAGGCGGCCGTCAGGCCGAGGGGGTGTCGGCGGTCCCCTCGGACTGCGCAGCAGCGGCGGCGGCTTCCGCCACCTTCAGCCGCTCGTCCGCCGCGGCGCGAATCGCGCGCCACGCGGACTCCGCGGCCTGCTGCTCCGCTTCCTTCTTGCTGCGGCCGGTGCCGGTGCCGTACGAGACGCCTCCGACGCGGGCGGCAGCAGTAAAGGTCTTCTCGTGGTCCGGGCCGCTCTCCGTGACGAGGTACTCGGGCACGCCGAGGCTCTCCATCGCGGTGAGCTCCTGAAGACTGGTCTTCCAGTCCAGGCCCGCGCCCAGGTTCGAGGACTTTTCGATCAGCGGGTCGAAGAGCCGGTGCACCAGCTCACCCGCCGCGTCCAGACCCTGGTCCAGATAGACCGCGCCGATCACCGCTTCGAGGGTGTCGGCGAGGATGGATGCCTTGTCCCGGCCTCCCGTGCCCTCTTCGCCCCGGCCGAGCCGGATGAAGGAGCCGAGTTCGAGGCCGCGGCTGACCTCCGCCAGCGCACGCGAATTGACCACCGCGGCCCGCAACTTGGCCAGCTGGCCTTCGGGCAGGTCGGGGTGGGTTCGGTACAGCGTGTCCGTGACGACGAGACCGAGCACGGAGTCCCCGAGGAACTCGAGGCGCTCGTTCGTCGGCAGACCGCCGTTCTCGTACGCGTACGAACGGTGGGTCAGCGCACGCACCAGAAGGGCGGACTCGAGCTTGTACCCGAGCCGCCCTTCCAGAAGCGTGTGGGACGAGGCCGTTGTCTCCGCCAATTTCTTGGCGTCTTCCGCCTTCTTGGGGCTAGACACGGTGCCTCTCACCAGCCGCTCAGACCTCGAGGACCTGGCGCTTGTTGTAGGTGCCGCAGCTCGGGCACGCGATGTGCTGCTGCTTGGGCTCCTGGCAACGCTCACACGAAACCAGGGTGGGGACCGCAGCCTTCCACTGCGACCGGCGGTGGCGCGTGTTGCTGCGCGACATCTTCCGCTTCGGAACAGCCACGGCTACTTCTCCTGCTTCTCGTCGGCGTGCGCTGATCGAGGCGCGCCGCCGCTCATCTCGTCCTTCTCGCCGTCCTGGATGGTCCCGGCGAGTCCTTGCAGTGCCGCCCAACGGATGTCGACGGCTTCGTGGTGGTGGTCCGGGTCGTCCGCGAGCCGCACTCCACACTCGGAGCACAGGCCCTGACAGTCGTCCTGGCACACCGGCTGCATCGGCAGTGCGAGCACCACCGCATCACGCAGCACAGGCTCGAGGTCGAACAAGCCGTCCTCGAGATAGAGCCTGTCCTCGTCTTCCTCGGCGTCGTCGGCCGGTTCCGCGGTGCGGCCCCGGTCGTCGGCGTCAGGGTACGAGAACATCTCCTGGAAGTCCGCGTCGAGCTCAAGCTCGAGCGGCTCCAGACACCTTACGCACTCCCCCTCGGCCGATGCACGGGCGGTGCCTGTGACAAGCACCCCTTCCATGACCGATTCGAGGCGGATCTCCAGCTCGACCGGGGCGCCCTGCGGCACTCCGATGACCCCGTCGATGCCGAAGGCGGCCGGCGGACCGGGCGCTTCGACCTCGCGGGTCAGCCGCTGCTGCGCACCGGGACGCCGACCCAGCTCGTGTGTGTCGAACACGAGGGGGTTGCGGTGGTCGAGGCGCGTACTCAGGGCTTTTCCTGCTTTCGAATCCTGGAAGTTCATACGAGGGGCCGCCGCACTGACGCGGTGGGAACACCGCTTGGGTGGGCAGCCCGGGTCGCGGACGTATGCGCGACCGAAGAGCCAGGATACTGGACCATTCGCTCTCGGCCCAATCCGACCCTGATGCGCCCCTCAGCGGCCCTGCTCGTACTGGCGCAGCTGCTCGGCGCTGATCATGGTCGTGTCGAAGAGGCTGGTCTCCTCAAGGGCGGCGGGCGCCTCGTACCGAGGCTGCTCGTAGCCCTGCTGACCCGCCTGCTCGTAGCCCTGCTGACCGCTCTGGTCGTAACCCTGCTGACCGGGCTGCTGATAGCCCTGCTGCTGGTATGCGTACTGATCCTGCTGCTGATATACGGCGTAGGGGTCCTGCTGGCCGTACGCCTGCTGCTGGTACGCGTACTGGTCCTGCTGCTGGTACCCGTACGGATCGGGCTGCTGCTGGGGCGGGTAGGGCTGCTGGGCCGGGGCCGCCGCCGGGACCGGCGGGGCCTGCTCCGGCGCCTGCGGGACCGGCTCCGCGGCGGCCGCGGGGCCCGCGAGGTCCGCCAGGTACTCGGCATCCGTGGTGTGGCCCTGGGCGCCGCCCGGCTCGCCGAGGGTGCCGAGCTCGTCGGCGGGCGCGCGGCCGTGCAGGGTCTGGCGGCCTCGGCCGACGGCCTCCAGGGTCTTGGCGAGGACCGCCTCGAAGGCGCCGAGCTTGGCGTCGACGTACGCGTCGGCGTTGCGGCGCAGCGTCTCGGGGTCGTGGCTGCGCTCGGGGGCGTCCTCGTCCTCGTACCCCTGCTCGTCCAGGCCGGGGCCCGTGCCGAGGAGCTTCTCGCGGCCCCGGCCGACGGAGCCGAGGGTCTTGGTGAGGACGACCTCGAAGTTGGCGAGCTTGCTGTCCACGTAGTCGTCGGCCTCGGCGCGGACCTCCTCGGCGGCCTGGCGGGCCTCGCTGAGGATGCGCTCGCCCTCGCCCTGGGAGCGGCGGGCGACCTCCGTGTCGGAGATCAGCGAGCCGCGCTCGGCGTGCGCGGTCTCGATGATCCGCTCCGCCTCCTGGCGGGCCTGCTCGACCAGCTGTTCGCGGCCCCCGATGAGCTCCTGGGCCTGCGCGAGGGAACCGGGCAGCGCCTGGCGCACCTCTTCGAGCATCGAGAGCAGATCGGCGCGGTTGACCACGCACGAGGCCGACATGGGCATGGACCGGGCACTGCCGATCGCCTCGACGATCTCGTCGATCTTCTTCTGCACGTCCACCGTGTGCTCGCCACTCTCTACAGCTGGTTGTGAGACGGACGGGACGACTGTAAGGCCATGGGGCGCCCGCCCGACACCGAGTGACGAGCCGTCAGCGGGTTACTTCTTGCCCAGGCGTTCGGTCAGGGCCTCGTGGACGAGCGGCGGCAGCAGGTGGGCGACGTCGCCGCCCCAGGCCGCGACCTCCTTGACCAACGAGGAGGACAGGAAGCTGTAGGTGGGGTTCGTCGGCACGAACAGGGTCTCGACGCCCGAGAGTCCGTTGTTCATCTGGGCCATCTGGAGTTCGTAGTCGAAGTCGCTGACCGCGCGCAGGCCCTTGACGATGGCCGGGATGTCGCGCTGCTTGCAGAAGTCGACGAGGAGGCCGTGGAAGGACTCGACCTCGACGTTGCCGAAGTCGGCGGTGACCTCGCGGATCATCTCGATCCGCTCCTCGATCTCGAACAGGCCCTTCTTCGACTGATTGATCATCACCGCGACGTGCACCACGTCGTACAGCTTGGAGGCGCGGGCGATGATGTCGAGGTGTCCATTGGTGATGGGGTCGAATGACCCCGGACAGACGGCGCGGCGCAACGTGAGTCCCTCGCTCTCCGGTCCGGTCATGGCGCGATCGCTGAGTCGTCGCACGTAGAGGCGGCGCGACCGTACCAAAACGTCCCTTCGCCGTAGCGACGGGACCTGAGGGGCTCGAAACCCTCCGGCCAGCCGAATTCTCCGCCTCTTGTACTGCGTTCAACGGTGACGAGCGCGTCGTCCGTGAGCCAGCTTTCCGAGCGGAGTGTGAGCAGGATCTCCCGAAGATCGTCATCGCTGACGGCGTACGGAGGATCGAGGAAGACGAGGTCGTACGGGGTGGTGGGGGTGCCGGAGCGGACGATCTGGGCGGCTTTGCCCGCTCTGACCTCGGCGCCCGGCAGGCCGACCGCCCGCACGTTCTCCCGGATGGTGCGGGCGGCCCTCGCGTCCGCCTCGACCAGCAGGGTGTGCCCCGCGCCCCGAGAGAGCGCCTCCAGGCCGACGGCCCCCGAGCCCGCGTAGAGATCGAGGACGCGGGCTCCGTCGAGCGTGCCGTGGAGGGCCTGCCAGGTGGAGAAGAGGCCCTCGCGTGCCCGGTCGGAGGTGGGGCGGGTGCCGTTGCCCGGCGGTACGGCCAGGCGGCGTCCGCCGGCCGTACCGGCGATCACGCGGGTCATCTGATTCCTTCTGGCTCGCTGGTGGGCGCCCCTTCGATGGGCTCACCCCACGATATGGCGTGCACGGGCCTCACCCCTTGTCGAGGTACTGCTCGCGCTCGGCGTCGAGCAGCGCGTCGAGGGCGGTGCGCAGCGCGGGCAGGCGCTCCAGGTCGGGGTCGGCGGCGACCACGGTGACCGCCTCGTCCCTGGCGGCCGCGATGACCTCCTCGTCCTCGATGACGGCGAGCATCCGCAGGCTGGAGCGGACGCCGGACTGGGCCTGGCCGAGCACGTCGCCCTCGCGGCGCTGCTCCAGGTCGATGCGGGAGAGCTCGAAGCCGTCGGTCGTCGAGGCGACGGCACCGAGGCGGGCCCGTGCCGGACTGGCCTCGGGCATGTCGGTGACCAGGAGACAGAGGCCCGCGGCCGAGCCACGGCCGACGCGGCCGCGCAGCTGGTGCAGCTGGGAGACGCCGAAGCGGTCCGCGTCCATGATCACCATCGCGGTGGCGTTCGGGACGTTGACCCCGACCTCGATGACCGTCGTCGCGACCAGGACCTGGGTCTCGCCCGCGGCGAAGCGGCGCATCACCGCGTCCTTGTCGTCGGGCTGCATGCGGCCGTGCAGGACCTCGATCCGCAGGCCCTGGAGCGGGCCGTGGGCGAGCTGCTCGGCGACGTCGAGGACGGCGAGCGGCGGCCGCTTCTCGGCGGTCGCCTCCTCCTCCGCCTTCTTCTCGGCCTTCTTCTTGGCCGCCTTGGCCTTCTTCGGGTCGGCGGACTCCTCGACGTCATCGCCGATGCGGGGGCAGACCACGTACGCCTGGTGGCCCTTCTCCACCTCCTCGCGCACGCGCTCCCACGCGCGGGCGAGGAAGTGCGGCTTGTCCTGAGCGGGGACGACGTGGCTGGCGATCGGCGAACGCCCGGCGGGAAGCTGGTCGAGGACGGAGGTCTCCAGGTCGCCGAAGACGGTCATCGCGACCGTGCGCGGGATGGGGGTGGCCGTCATGACCAGGAGGTGCGGGGGCTGCTTGCCCTTGCCGCGCAGGGCGTCGCGCTGCTCGACACCGAAGCGGTGCTGCTCGTCGACGACGACCAGGCCCAGGTCGTGGAACTGGACCTTGTCCTCGATCAGCGCGTGCGTGCCGATGACGATGCCCGCCTCACCGGTGACCAGGTCGAGCAGGGCCTGCCGACGCCCCGCCGCGCCCATGGACCCGGTGAGCAGCGTGACCTTGGTGGCCTGCTCCGCGCCGCCCAGCATCCCGCCCTCGGCGAGCTCGCCCATCATCTCCACGATGGAGCGGTGGTGCTGCTGGGCGAGGACCTCGGTGGGCGCGAGCATGGCGGCCTGCCCGCCCGCGTCCACGACGGCGAGCATGGCGCGCAGGGCGACCATGGTGTTGTGCGTCACCGTGAAGTTGTCGGTGATGTACGCCCGGCTCGGGTGGTCGACGCTGATGCACTGGACCGGCTTCCGCCCGACGAACTCGGCGCTGCGGATACCTCGTCGGAACGTGTTGTACTTCGGCCTCGGGCACACGCGCTCCGCCTTGCGCGTCAGCCGGAACGGCATGTACTCCTCGGGCAGCGCGATCGACACGTTGAAGGCGGCCTGCTTCGGCAGCACCCTGGCCCGGCCGCCCAGCGAGCGCACGAGCCAGGCGACGTCCTCGGCGAGCCGGAGGGACGCCGAGCACAGCGAGATGCTCAGCCCGTCCGACTCAATCGTGCCGTCCGTGTCCAGCAGCCCCTGCAACAGGGCCAGTCGATTCTTGATCGAGGTGTTCTTGAAGATCTCGGGCACGAATTTTCCGTGCGAGGTCACGCCCCACAACTCCAGGTCGCGAAGCGCTTGGATGACCGGATTGCGCACACCTCCTGCTCGGTGTGCCAGCTGAATCGTGTAGTCGCACGAGGAGCCTGCCACGGGGACCAGGCGGCATTCCGGTGCCACGGCGTCGACGGCCGCGTCGTGGATCTCCCTGTCGACCGTGGACAACCTCAAGTTGTGGCGAAACGACCCGTCTCCCAACAGCAGGCCGAAGAGGTAGGGGTCGAGCGGCAGCGGCTCGTCGTGCCCCAGGTCGGTCGGAGCCGCGGCGGGGAGGTACCACTTCGAGGAGCCGTTCGCCTTGAAGAGGTCGAGACGGATCTCCTTGGTCGTCAGGACCTTCGGCGACTGGCCCCGGTGCCAGCCACAGCTCGTGCCGACGATCCAGAGATGCTCGTCGTCACACTCGACGGAACTGCCGTCGGAAAGAGTCAGGCGCCATACGTCACGCTCTCCCTGAGGGAAGACGCCGCTGACGACGGCGGGCTCTCCCGTGGGCACGACGACGACGTCGCCGGTCCGCATGTCGCCCATCGGTCGGAAGCCTTCGGGAGTCAGCACCAGCGAGTCGAGCGGCTGTGCCTTACCGGAACCGACCTCCCCCTGCAGCAGCCGGTGCATCGGGTGTTCGGTCGCGAGGTCGTCGAAGATCTCCTTCGAGACCTTCTCCTGGCCCTCGGTGAGCGTGAAGGGCAGCTTGGCGTCGAAGGCGTCGAGGAGGCCGCCGTCCTGGGGTCTGCGGGCGACGGCGGGCAGTTGCGCGTCCGCGTAGCGCCGCCTGGCCAGGGCGACCTGGAGGACGAACGCCTCGTCCCACTTCAGGCGGTCCCTCGCGGCGGCGACGTCCGCCTTCGAATGCGGCCGGTGGATCTTCAGGAGGGCTTCGGTGAGCGGGACGAGGCCGCGGCCGTCGCGGAGCGCGGGCGGCAGCGGGTCCACCGCCTCCTGGGCGCTGGGCAGCACCATGTCGACCGACTTGGCGATCTTCCAGGACTCCAGCTTGGCGGTGGCCGGGTAGATCGGCAGGAGCGCGCCCGCCCAGGAGCCGACGGCCTCGCCCACCTCTTCGGCGTCGGCCTTCAGCAGTTCGTACGCCGGGTGGGCGAGCTGCGTCTTGCGGTTGAAGACCGAGACCTTGCCCGCGAACATCGCGCGGGTGCCGGGCAGCAGGTCCTTGTGCGGCTTGTGGATGCCCCGGCCGAAGAAGACGAGCTGGACCTGGCCGCTGCCGTCGGTGATCGTGACTTCGAGGCGCTGGCCCCTGCCGCCGTTGAACGTCAGGACGCGCGCGCTCGCGACCTGCGCGACCACCGTGACGTGCTCGTCCAGCGGCAGTTCGGCGAGGCGGGTGAGCTCGCCCCGCTCGGCGTACCGCCGGGGGTAGTGGTGCAGCAGGTCGCCGACCGTGTGCAGGTCGAGGTGCTCGGCCATCACCTTCGCGGTGGCGGGACCGACCACTTTCTTCAGGGGTTCTTCGAGCGCGGGCACGAGATCCATTGCACACCACGGCACTGACAATCCGCCGTACGTCCCCCGAATCCCGCGTACGTCCGCCGGATCCGGGGACGTGAGCGGGGCGCTACTCCACGCCGATCAGCAGCAGCGCCGACTGGCGGCCGCCGCGGTAGACCACGGTGTCGACGGCCAGATACGCCTCGCGCACGTGCTTCTCCAGATGCTCCGCGACGGTGTCGGGCACGGATTCGCCCAGCACGAGCGTGACCATCTCGCCGCCCGCCGACAGCATCCGGTCCAAGACGCCCGCGGCGGTGCGCGCGACCTCCGAGCCGATCACCGCGACGTCGCCGTCGATCAGGCCGAGGACGTCACCGGCCTGGCAGATGCCCGCCATGGTCCACGACTGCCGCTCGGCGACGGACAGTTCGCCGTACCGGGTCGCGCCGGCCGCCGACGTCATGGCGACGACGTCCTCGTCGAAGCGCCGGTCCGGCTCGTGCACGGCCAGCGCCGCGATGCCCTGGACCGCCGAGCGCGTGGGGATCAGCGCGACGCGCACGCCCTCCGTGCGGGCCTGGGCGGCCGCCGCGGCCGCGGTGTGCCGCAGCTCGGCGTCGTTGGGCAGGAGCACCACCTCGCGCGCGTGGGCGCGGCGGATCGCGTCGACGAGTTCACCGCTGGCGGGCGGCTCCCCCACGCGCGTGGGCACGGTGGTCGCCCCCGCCTCCGCGTAGAGGCCCGCGAGGCCCTCTCCCGGCACGACGGCGACGATGGCCCGCTGCGCGCGCTCCCGGGGCGGCTGGGGGGTGGTGTGCGCGTCGCCCACTCCGAAGTGGGTGATCCGGATGCGGTGCGGGCGGCCCGCCTCCACGCCCGCCTCAACGGCCGCACCCGCGTCGTCCACATGGACGTGGACGTTCCACAGGCCGTCGCCGCCGACCACGACGAGCGAGTCTCCGAGCCGGTCGAGGCGGGTCCGCAGCCGGGCGACGGCCGCGTCCTCCGCCTCCAGGAGGTAGATCACCTCGAAGGCGGGGCCGCCCTCCTCCACCGGCGGGTCGTCGCACTCGACGGGCTCCACGCGTGCGTGGCCGCCGCCGCTCCTGGATACCGCGCTCTTGGCGGCCGCCCCCTTGGGCACCGCGCCCCTGCGCCCCACCGTCTCCCCCGCCAGGGCGCCCACCAGCGCCCCCAGGACCGCGACGAGTCCGCTGCCGCCCGCGTCGACCACTCCCGCGCGGCCGAGCACCGCGAGCTGTCCCGGCGTCGCGTCCAGGGCCGCGCGTGCCCCTTCGTACGCCGCCCTGGCCACCGCCTCGCAGTCCCCTTCGGCGGTGGCCGCCGCGTCGGCCGCCGCGGTGGCCACCGTCAGGACGGTGCCCTCCACCGGGTGGGCGACCGCCTGGTAGGCGGACTCGGCGGCCTGCCGCAGCGCGCGCTCCAGGGTGTACCCGTCGACGTGATCTGCCTCACGGTCCCCGGTCTGCTCCGCCCCGAGGTCGTCGCCTTCGCCCTCGGCTCCGCCGATCACCTGCGCCATGCCCCGGAGCAGCTGCGACAGGATCGTGCCCGAGTTCCCGCGGGCCCCGATGAGCGCTCCGTGGGCCATCGCGCGCACGGTCTCGGCCAGCGAGGGGAGGGCCGGTTCGTGGCCGGTGAACACGGCGTCGACCGCCTGGGAGGCCGATTCCACGGTCAGATAGAGGTTCGTTCCCGTGTCCCCGTCCGCGACGGGATAGACGTTGATCGAGTCGATCTCCTCGCGGGCCCTGCCGAGGGCGTCCAGAGCCAGTCGGGACCAGGCGCGCACCGCGACCGCGTCGAGGTTCTGCGGCACCTGTTCGCCTCCTTGACCATCCGGAATGGACGCAGCGTAGACCCAGGGTGAACACGGGGGCCGGGGCGGGGGCCGGGCGGACCGTGGTAGTTTCGTTGTACCGAAGCAGTCGTTGTATGCTGCTCCGGTTGCCCGATACTCATCGGGACATTCCTCCTGGCAACGCCACCCCGATCATTGCACTGATCCCGGCATGCCGGGTTTAACCGTAAGTGCATCTGAAGTCTTTGGAGTGACCCGTGGCTGCCAACTGCGACGTCTGCGGCAAGGGGCCGGGCTTCGGCAACAACATCTCGCACTCGCACCGCCGTACGCCCCGTCGCTGGAACCCGAACATCCAGCGTGTGCGTGCCGTGGTGAGCGGGACGCCGAAGCGCCTCAACGCTTGCACCTCGTGCATCAAGGCCGGCAAGGTCTCGCGCTGACGCCAGCGCGGCCACCTAGCTGGTTGCTGAATCAGCCGGTTCCCTTCGGGGGACCGGCTTTTTCGTATGCCCGCACGCCCGTCCCCACGCGCGCGTGGCGCCTGCCAGAATCTGGCGGATGCGCTTCGGCATCCTCGGCCCGCTCGACGTACGCTCCCCCGACGGCACCCCGCTGGACCCCGGAGGGCCGCGCCCCCGCGCGTTGCTCACGCTGCTGCTCCTGGACGCGGGCCGCGCCGTCCCCCTCGCGCGGCTGACCGACGGGCTCTACGGGGACGAGCCGCCCGCGGGCGCCGCGAACGCCCTGCAGTCCCAGGTCTCCCGGCTCCGCAAGCGCCTCGCCCTGGACATCGAGGCGGTCCCCACCGGTTACCGCCTCGCGGTCTCCCCCGAGGACGTCGACCTCCACCGCTTCGAGCCCCTCGCGCGCGAGGGGCGGCGGCTGCTCGGCTCCGGTGATCACGCGCGGGCCGCCGCACTCCTGAGGGAGGCGCTGGGCCTGTGGCGCGGCCGCCCGCTCGCCGATCTGCCGGACGCCGCCGCCCTCCTCACCCGCCTCGACGAGATGCGCCTGGCCGCCGTGCAGGACAGGGTCGACGCCGATCTCGCGCTGGGCGGCGGCCCCGATCTCGTACCGGAACTGCGGGAGCTGCTCTCCGGGCAGCCGCTGAGCGAGCGGCTGTACGGGCAGCTGATGCGGGCGCTGCACGCGAGCGGGCGGCCCGCGGAGGCGCTCGCGGTCTACGAAGAGGCGCGGCGCGCGCTCGCCGACGCCCTGGGCACCGATCCCTCCGCCGAGCTGTCCGCGCTCCACCTGGAGCTGCTTCGGGGGCAGGAGCCCGCCAGGCAGCGGGGCGTGCCCGCGCAGCTGACGCGGTTCGTCGGGCGGGCCGACGAGCTCGCCAGGATCGGCGCGCTCCTCGCGGACGCCCGCCTGGTGACGCTCACCGGGCCCGGCGGCGCGGGCAAGACGCGGCTCGCCGTCGAGGCCGCGCGGACCCTGCCGGACGTCTGCTTCGTGGAGCTCGCGCCGCTCGCCGACGGGGCCCAGGTGCCGTACGCGATCCTGACCGCGCTCGGGGTGCGGGACGGTCTGCACGCGCCGGGCGGTGCCGCCACCGAGCGGCTGCTGTCCGCGCTGCACGGGCGTGCGGTGCTGCTCGTCCTGGACAACTGCGAGCACCTCGTCGACGCGGCGGCCGAGGTGGCCGGGCTGCTGCTCGCCGACTGCCCCGGGGTGCGGGTCCTCGCCACCAGCCGCGAGGCGCTCGGCATCACCGGGGAGGTCCTGTGCCCGGTGCCGCCGCTCGCCGCCGGGCCCGCGGCCAGGCTCTTCGCCGACCGGGCGGCCGCCGTACGGCCCGATCGGGCGGACGCCGACGACGAGCACCGGCGGCGTCTCACCGACGAGATCTGCGCGACCCTCGACGGGCTTCCGCTCGCCATCGAGCTGGCCGCGGCCCGGCTGCGCACGCTCACCCTGGACGAGCTCGCCGCGCGGCTCGGCGACCGCTTCCGGGTGCTCTCGCGCGGCGATCGCACGAAGGCGCCCCGGCACCGCACGCTGCGCGCGGTCGTCGAGTGGAGCTGGGAGCTGCTGGCGGACGAGGAGCGGGAGCTCGCCCGCCGTCTGACGGTGTTCCCCTCGGGAGCGACGCTCGACGCGGTGGAGGCCGTCTGCGGGATCCCGTACCCGGAGGACCTGCTCGCCTCCCTCGCGGAGAAGTCGTTCCTCGACGTGGTCGACGGGCGCTACGGCATGCTCAGGACCATCCACGCGTTCTGCGCCGGGCAGCTCGCCGACGCGGGCGAGGAGGACCGGCTGCGGGACGCGCACGCCGCGTACTTCCTGGCCCTGGCGGAGCGGGCCGAGCCGATGCTGCGCGGCGGGGACCAACTGCCGTGGCTGGCCCGGCTCTCCGCCGAGCGCGGCAACCTGGACGCGGCGCTGCGCAGGCTGACCCACTCCGATCCACGCGGCGGCCTGCGGCTGCTGGCCGCCCTCTCCTGGTTCTGGCGGCTGCGGGGCCTGAACGGGGAGCGGACGGCGCGTGCCGTCGAACTCCTGGACGCGGTCGGCCAGGAGCCGCCCGAGGGCCTGGCCGAGGAGTACGTCCTGTGCGTGATCAACACGCTCGCGGGCGACGGCGCCGACCCCTCGGAACCGGCGCGCCTGGCCCACGCCGACCGTCTCGTCGCCGGACTCGAAGGTCCGCTCAGACTGCCGCACCTGATCGTGCAGTGGTCGGTGACGGGCGGGCCCGCGCACAGCGAGAGCGCCCGCGTGCGCGCGCAGGTCGGCGACCATCCCTGGGGAGTGGCGCTGCTCGATCTCGGCCTGGGCTTCCAGGAGCAGTTCGCGGGCCGTCCCGACGCGGCGGACGCGGCGTTCGCGCGGGCCCTCGCCGGGTTCAGGGAGACCGGGGACCGCTGGGGCATGGCCAACTGCCTGGATCCGCTGGCGATGTTCGCGCACTGGCGTGGCGAGCGGGACCTGGCCATCGGCCTGCTCGACGAAGGTCTCGCGCACGTCGGCGAGTTGGCGGCCCCCGAGGAGACCGCCGATCTGCTGCACCAGCGGGCCACGGTCCTGCTGTACCGGGGCGATCTCGCGGAGGCCGCCGCCCACTACACGCGCGCCGCCGACCTGGCCCGCACCGCGGGCGTCCCCGACAAGGTGGCGACGGCGCTGCGCGGGCTCGGTGACGTGGCCCGGCGCCGTGGGGACACGGCACGCGCGCGTGAGCACTACGAAGCGGCCCTTCAGGCGTACGCCGCCAACTGGTTCAGCCTCGGGCAGAGCGTGCGGACGCTCGTGGGCCTGGGCCGCGCCGCGCTCGCGGAGTCCCGTGCCGAAGAGGCCGCCGACTGGTTCGAGCAGGCCCGCGTCCTGGCCTCGGACACCGGTGAACGCGCCGACGTGGCCGAGGCACTGGCGGCCGTCGCCACGGACCCCGAGGAGTCCGCCCGGCTCCTCGGGGCCGCGCACGGCCTGCGCGGCACGGCGATCGCCGGTGACCCCGACGTCGTGGGCGTCGCGGACGCGGCCCGCGCGCGGCTCTCCCCGCAGCGCTACGCGAGCGCCTTCGAGCAGGGCAGGCGCCTTCGGTCAGCGGCGGTCAGCCAACGGTAGGCGAACGGTCAGCGCCTCCCCCGACGCTTCCCTGCATGACGACATCGACGAGTACGAAGAGCCAGACACCGACCGCCGCCCACAGCCTCGCCCACCTGAACGTCCTGATCTCCGGGGCGAGCGTCGCGGGCCCCGCGCTCGCCCTCTGGCTGGCCCGCTACGGAGCGCGCGTCACCGTCGTGGAGAAGGCGCCCGCTCTGCGCGAGGGCGGCTTCGCCGTCGACTTCCGGGGTGACGCGCACCGCACCGTACTGCGCCGCATGGGCATCTGGGACGAGGTCCACCGCAGGCAGACGCACATGGGTCGCCAGATCCTCGTCGAGGCCGACGACACGGAGCGGGTGGACCTGCCCGCGTTCCTGATGAGCGGTGACGTGGAGATCTTCCGCGGCGAGCTCTCCAAGATCCTCCACGAGCGCACCCGGGACCGGGTGGAGTACGTCTTCGGGGACTCCGTCGCCTCGCTGACCGAGGACTCCGAAGGCGTCGCCGTCACCTTCGACCACGGCGCTCCCCGCCGCTTCGACCTCGTCGTCGGCGCCGACGGGCTGCACTCCCACACCCGCCGCCTGGCCTTCGGCGACGAGTCGCGGTACCTGCGCTTCCTCGGCTACTACGTAGCGGGGTTCGACGTCCCCAACCACCTCGGCCTGGACCGCACCGCCCGCATCTACAGCGAACCCGGCCGCACCCTCCTGCTCAGCAACTACGGCGCCGACCCGGCAAGGGCGGGCGTCGGCCTGGTCTTCGGCTCCGAGCGGCTCGACTACGACCGGCACGACGTCAAGCAGCAGAAGAAGATCCTCGCCGACCGGTTCGCGAACCTCGGCTGGCGGCACGCGGCGGGGGCCCTGGACGGCCTGGAGAGCGCCGGGGACCTGTACTTCGACGCCATCGCCCAGATCCACGTCGACCGGCTCTCGCGGGGCCGTGTGGTCCTGCTCGGTGACGCCGGGTACGGCGCCACGATGGGTGGCATCGGCACCGGCACCGCGCTGGTCTGCGCGTACGTCCTCGCCGGTGAGCTCGCGGCCGCCCGGGGAGACCACCACGTCGCCTTCGCCGCGTACGAGGCGGAGGTCCGCGACTACGCCAAGGGCTGCCAGAAGATCTCCGGCAACGCGGGCCCCTTCCTCGCCCCGCCGACCGAGAAGAAGATCCGCTCCCGGGACCGGATGTACCGCGTGCTCAGCTCCCGTTTCCTGGCGGGCTTCTTCAAGCGTCTCACCGAGAAGGCCGCGAGCGACATCGCGCTCAAGGACTACGCCCGGCTGGACCGCCAGCCGTGATCCACCGGGCCGATGCCGCCGCCGAGTGCGAACCCGGCCGCGATCGCCCCGGTGACGTACTCCTTGGCCGCGGCGACGGCCTCGGGGACGCTCCGGCCCTTCGCCAGCTCCGCGGCGATCGCGCTGGCGAGCGTGCAGCCCGTGCCGTGCGTGTGCCGGTTGTCGTGGCGCGGCGCGCGCAGCACGTGCTCCTCGGAGCCGTCGGTGAGCAGGTCCACCGCGTCACCGCGGAGGTGGCCGCCCTTGATGAGCACCCACTTCGGTCCGTACGCGAGGACGGCGGCGGCCGCGCGGCGCAGCCCGTCCTCCGACTCGACGTGGACGCCGGTCAGTTGGGCGACCTCGTCGAGGTTGGGCGTGGCGACCGTGGCGACCGGCAGCAGCTTCGTACGGACGGAGTCGAGGGCGGAGGACGCGAGCAGCGAGTCGCCGTGCTTGGAGACGCCCACCGGGTCGACGACCGCGGGCGCGTCCGTGCCCGCGAGCAACTCGGCGACGGTCTCGACCAGTTCGGCCGATGCCAGCATCCCGGTCTTCACGGCCTGCACGCCGATGTCGTCGACGACGCTGCGGTACTGGGCCCGCACCGCCTCGCCCGGCAGCTCCCAGAAGCCCTGCACGCCAAGGGAGTTCTGCGCGGTGACGGCGGTGACGACGCTCATGCCGTGGGTGCCGAGGGCGAGCATCGTCTTCAGGTCGGCCTGGATGCCGGCGCCGCCTCCGGAGTCGGATCCGGCGACGGTGAGCACCCGGGGCGGCGCGCTCACTCGGCGTCCCCGTTGTCCCCGAAGTGGTCCCAGCCCTTGCTGGTCCACGGGGCGCCGTCCACGGTCACCAGGGGCAGCGCCGAGGGGTTGAGAACCTCGCCGATGACCTTCCAGCGGGCGGGCAGCTTCACGTCCGGCGGGAAGGTCGCCACGATCGCGTGGTCCTCGCCGCCGTTGAGCACCCACTGGAGCGGGTCGACGCCGACGGCCTGACCGATGTCGTTCATCTGGGAGGGCACGTCGACGTCACCGGAGCGGATGTCGATGCGCACCTTGCTCGCGTCGGCGATGTGCCCGAGGTCGGCGATGAGGCCGTCGCTGACGTCCGTCATCGAGGTGGCGCCGAGCCCGGCGGCCGCGGGGCCCGCGTGGTAGGGCGGTTCCGGCCTGCGGTGGGCCTCCACGAAGGCGCGGGGCGAGCGGAAGCCGCGCGAGAGCACGGCGTGCCCGGCGGCGGACCAGCCGAGCCAGCCCGTCACGGCGACGACGTCGCCCGGCTGCGCGCCCGCGCGCGTGACCGGCTCGTGGTTGCGCAGATCGCCGAGCGCGGTGATCGAGACGGTGATGGTGTCGCCGCGTACGACGTCGCCGCCGACGACGGCCGCGCCCGCGACCTGGCACTCGTCCCTGAGGCCGTCCATCAGCTCCACGGGCCAGCTGGCGGGGAGTTCGGCGGGCACCACGAGGCCGAGCAGCAGCGCGGTGGGCACGGCGCCCATGGCCGCGATGTCCGCGAGGTTCTGGGCCGCGGCCTTGCGGCCCACGTCGTACGCGGTGGACCAGTCCCGGCGGAAGTGCCGACCTTCCAGGAGGATGTCGGTGCTCGCCACGACCCTGCGGTCCGGGGCGGACACCACCGCGGCGTCATCGCCGGGACCGAGCCGTACGGCCGGAGTGGAGGTGAGCCGGGAGGTGAGCTCTCTGATGAGCCCGAACTCCCCCAACTCGCCCACGGTTCCCTTCACCGAGTCTCACCATGCCCTTTCGCGCTGCCCGGCCCCCGGTCGCGAGCCGCCACTGTCGTCGGTACGGTCGACGTGACCGTCAACTTGTGTTGTCCGTCCACCACGATGTGCGCGCCACAGCTCCCCCGGGTCTCCCCGTGACGAGCGGTGACGCGGTACCGTGGCGTCCCTTCTCCCCACATGATCCTCGTGGCCGCCCTGGAGGTTCCGTGGTACAGGCGTACATCCTGATCCAAACAGAGGTCGGCAAGGCGTCGACCGTCGCCGAGCTGATCGGCAAGATCCCGGGAGTGATTCAGGCCGAGGACGTGACCGGACCCTACGACGTCATCGTGCGCGCACAGGCGGACACGGTGGACGAGCTCGGCCGCATGGTGGTCGCGAAGGTTCAGCAGGTGGACGGCATCACCCGAACTCTGACCTGCCCGGTCGTGCACTTGTAGCCCCCGTCTACCCTGGCCCGGTGAACATCCCCCGTCTCCGGCGCCGCTGCCTCGTAGGAACGTCCGCCCTCGCCCTGTTGATCACGACAGCGGCCTGTTCTTCTACGGACGACGAGGCGTCAGTGACGGTTCCGTCTCCGGAGGCGAAGGCCGCCGGGCTCTGCCGGGACCTGCACGAACAGCTCCCGGAGAAGGTCGAAGGTCTCGAGCGCACCGACCCGGGGCCCGAGTCGGAGCTGACCGCCGGGTGGGGAGACCCGGCGATCATACTGCGCTGCGGTGTGCCGCGGCCCCCCGAGATGATCGATCCCGACTACGCCGCGAAGAACGGCGTGAAGGTGAACGGCGTCGCCTGGCTCCTGCAGAAGAACGACGACGGCTCCTACACCTTCACTACGGGGGCGCGCCTCGCCTACGTGGAGGTGCGGCTGCCCGAGGAGCGCACGGGGGACGGTCTGGGGCCGCTCACGGACTTCGCCGGGCCCATCAAGAAGACCATTCCCCAGGGGATCGCCTGATCCCCTGGGGGGCGGCCGGCCCGGGGGCGGTCAGCGCAGGCCCGTCGAGCGGTTCAGCGCGGCCTGGATGAGCCGGTCCACCAGCTCCGCGTAGCCGACGCCGCTCTTCTCCCACATCTGCGGGTACATCGAGATGGGCGTGAAGCCCGGCATCGTGTTGATCTCGTTGATCACGAACTCGCCGTCCTCGGTGAGGAAGAAGTCCGCGCGCACCAGGCCCTCGCAGGACGCCGCCTCGAACGCCTCGACCGCGAGCCGCTGGATCTCCGCGGTCTCCTCGGGCGTCAGCGGGGCGGGCACGATGCCGGGCGTCGAGTCGATGTACTTCGCCTCGAAGTCGTAGTAGTCGTGCGCCTGCACCGGCGGGATCTCGGCGGGGACGCTCGCGCGCGGCCCGTCCTCGAACTCCAGGACGCCGCACTCGATCTCACGGCCCCGGAGCAGCGCCTCGATGAGGATCTTCGGGTCGTGCCGCTGCGCCTCGGCGATCGCCTCGTCCAGGCCCTCGAAGGAGTCGACCTTCGTGATGCCGATCGAGGAGCCCGCGCGCGCGGGCTTGATGAACAGCGGCCAGCCGTGCTCGCCCGCGAAGTCCGCGATGCGCTGCCGGGCGCCCGCCTCGTCCTGCTGCCACTCGCGCGGCCGGATCACCAGGTAGGGGCCGACGTTCAGTCCGAAGGACGTGAACACCCGCTTCATGTAGTCCTTGTCCTGGCCGACGGCCGAGGCGAGGACTCCGGAGCCGACGTAGGGCACTCCGGAGAGCTCCAGCAGCCCCTGGAGGGTGCCGTCCTCTCCGTAGGGACCGTGCAGCATCGGGAAGACGACGTCGACCTCGCCGAGCGCCTTGGGCACGGAACCCGGCTCGCTGTAGACGACCTCGCGGTTGCCGGGTGCCAGGGGCAGCAGGACACCGCCCTCCACGGAGTCGGAGAGGTCGTCCACGTTCGGCATCTGCCGGTCGGCGATCGCCATCCGCTCCGGCTCGTCGGCGGTCAGCGCCCAACGGCCGTCCGTGGTGATGCCGATCGGCAGCACGTCGTACTTGGCACGGTCGATCGCGCTCAGCACGGCGCCCGCCGTGACCACGGAGATGCCGTGTTCCGAGCTGCGGCCGCCGAACACGACGGCCACGCGCGGCTTGCGGAGCGGCCGCTCAGAGCTCGACTCGGGGTGCTGCTCAGGGCTCTGGGGGAGGTTCTCGCTGCTCATATCGCGTCGAGAGTACCCGCTGTCCCAAAAACAGTCAGCGACGCTCGGGCTTGGCGCTGCGCGACATGAGCTCCTTGAGGGCGACCATCGGCGGGGTGCCTTCGTGCACGATGCCCACGACCGTCTCCGTGATCGGCATGTCGACGCCGTGCCTGCGGGCCAGATCCAGCACCGACTCGCAGGACTTGACGCCCTCCGCGGTCTGCTTGGTGACCGCGATGGTCTCCTCCAGGGTCATGCCCTTGCCGAGGTTGGTGCCGAAGGTGTGGTTGCGCGAGAGCGGCGACGAGCAGGTCGCCACGAGGTCGCCGAGGCCCGCGAGTCCGGAGAACGTCAGCGGGTCGGCGCCCATGGCGAGGCCGAGCCGGGTGGTCTCGGCGAGGCCGCGCGTGATGAGCGAGCCCTTGGCGTTGTCGCCGAGGCCCATGCCGTCCGCGATGCCGACGGCGAGCCCGATGACGTTCTTGACGGCGCCGCCGAGCTCGCAGCCGACCACGTCGGTGTTGGTGTACGGGCGGAAGTACGGGGTGTGGCAGGCCGTCTGGAGGCGCTGCGCGACCGCCTCGTCCCGGCAGGCCACCACCGCGGCGGCGGGCTGCCTGGCGGCGATCTCACGGGCCAGGTTGGGCCCGGTGACGACGGCGACGCGGTCCCCGGGGACCTTCGTGACGTCCTCGACGACCTCGCTCATCCGCATCGCGGAGCCGAGTTCGACGCCCTTCATGAGTGAGACGAGGACCGTGTCGGGGGCGAGCAGCGGGGCCCAGGCCGCGAGGTTCTGGCGCAGCGTCTGCGAGGGCACCGCGAGCACGGTGAAGTCGGCGCCGTCCGCGGCTTTTGCCGGGTCGGTGGTCGCCCTGAGGTTCTCCGGAAGCTCGACACCGGGGAGGTAGTCGGGGTTGGTGCGGGTGGAGTTGACCGCGTCGGCGAGTTCGGCGCGGCGGCCCCACAGGGTGACGTCGCACCCCGCGTCGGCGAGCACCATGCCGAAGGCCGTACCCCAGGAGCCCGTTCCGAAGACGGCGGCCTTCACCGGTCCCGCCGAGTTCACGGGGTTCGTCACTTGCTGTCCTCCGGGGTGCTGTCCGCGGTGCTCGGGGGTGCGGTGGCACCCGCCGCCTTGCGTCGTTGCTCACGCCGTGCCCTGCGCGGGTCGTACGGCGTCTCTGGGGCCTTCTCGCCCCTGACCTCCTCCAGGAGTTCGGTGATCGCGGCCATGATGGTCTCGGTCACCTCGCGCAGCACCTCGGCGGTCGGCTCCTTGTCGTAGAAGCGCGACAGGTCGACGGGGGCTCCGGCCTTCACCTGAAGGGTCTTGCGGGGGAAGAAGGAGGGCTTCTTGCTGTACGGCGGCAGGGCGAGGTTGGCGCCCCACTGGGCGACGGGAACCACCGGGCACTTGGTCTTCAGGGCGACCCGCGCGGCACCGGACTTGGCGGCCATCGGCCACATGTCGGGGTCCCTGGTGAGGGTGCCCTCGGGGTAGAACGCGACGCACTCGCCGCGCTCGATGGCGTCGACCGCGGCGCGGAAGGCGTCCAGCGCGTTCGAGGTCTCGCGGTAGACCGGGATCTGGCCCGTGCCCTTCATGACCTTGGCGACAAAACCGCCCTTGAAAAGGCCGTCCTTTGCCAGGAAACGCGGCACCCGTCCCGTGTTGTACTGGAAGTGCGCGTACGAGAACGGGTCGATATGCGAGTTGTGATTCACCGCCGTGATGAATCCGCCGTCGGCCGGAATGTGTTCCATTCCACGCCAGTCCCGCTTGAACAGAACCACCAGCGGCGGTTTTGCGATGACCGCCGCCAGGCGGTACCAGAAGCCGATTCTGCGGCGGGACACGCGGGACACCTTCCTCCATGAACCTGGTCGGCCGCACAAGTGTCGCCCCAGGCTGCCTATCTGTCGAGAACACCGTACGCCCACCCGTCTCCGCCCACCGCTCCTCCCATCAAGCCTCTCGGTAGAGCAGGTCACAATGGGCGCGACGCGAAGGACGGAGCGCCCGTGCAGTGGACCCTGGTCATACCCCTGAAGCCGCTGGCGCGCGCCAAGAGCAGGCTGGCGGCGACCGCTGGCGACGGCCTGCGACCGGGTCTCGCCCTGGCGTTCGCGCAGGACACCGTGGCGGCCGCGGCGGCCTGTCCCGCGGTGCGGGATGTGGTGGTCGTCACGGACGACGCCCTGGCGGGCCGCGAGCTGTCCGCGCTGGGCGCGCGGATCGTCCCCGATACGCCGCAGGAGGGCCTCAACGCCGCTCTGCGGCACGGAACGGCCGCGGTGCGCGCCGAACGGCCCGACGTCGCCGTCGCGGCCCTGAACGCCGATCTGCCGGCGCTGCGCCCCCTGGAATTGGCCAGGGTGCTCGACGGTGCCGCCCCATTTCCCCGTGCTTTCCTGCCCGATGCCGCCGGAATCGGCACGACACTGCTCGCGGCGGCGGCGGGAACGGAATTGCGGCCGGTATTCGGCACCGCGTCCCGCGCCGGTCACGCGGCTTCCGGCGCCGTGGAACTCGCGCTCGACGGCGTCGATTCCGTACGCCAGGACGTGGACACCGGCGACGACCTGCGGGCCGCCCTCGCGCTCGGCGTCGGCCCGCGCACCGCGGCGGCCGCGGCCCGGCTGCTGATCGCCGACTGAACCGCCGAGCCGCTGAGCCGCTCGGGCTACGGCCGGGTGCGACTGAGTACGCTGCCCCCATGCAGGCCACCGCGTACACGTACGACTCCGAGACCCGCAGCGGCAGCGTGCTGCTCGACGACGGCACGCCCGTGCCCTTCGAGGCCCCCGCGTTCGACGCGGGCGGGCTGCGGCTGCTGCGGCCGGGACAGCGCGTGCGCATCGAGGTCGACGGCGACGGCGCCTCGCGCCGCATCACGCTGGTGACGCTGCAGACGTTTTGAGGCGGCGCCAGGGCGCGCACACGACGCGGGCCGGGCTCCCCCGTGGGAGTCCGGCCCGGCGCGTGAGTGCCCTCGGTGCCCTTACTTCTTGCGGGCCGTGGCCTTCTTGGCGGTCGTCTTGCGCGCCGTGGACTTCTTGGCGGGCGCCTTCTTGGCCGTGGCCTTCTTGGCGGGCGCCGTCTTCTTGGCGGTGGCCTTCTTCGCGGGCGCGGCCTTCTTGGCGGTGGTCTTCTTCGCCGTCGCCGTGGCCTTCTTGGCCGTGGCCTTCGTCGCCGTCTTCTTGGCGGTGGCCTTCTTCGCGGCCGCCTTCTTCGCCGTCGCCGTGGTCTTCTTCGCGGCGGACTTCTTGGCGGTGGTCTTCTTGGCAGCGGCCTTCGTCGCCGTCGCCGTGGCCTTCTTGGCGGTGCTGGCCTTCTTGGCAGCGGCCTTCTTGACGGTCGCCGAAGCACCGCCGGTCAGGCTGCCCTTGGGGGCCTTCTTGACCGCGACGTCGTTCTTCGGGAGCTTCTTCGAGCCGCTCACCAGGTCCTTGAAGCCCTGGCCCGCGCGGAACCGCGGAACCGAGGTCTTCTTGACGCGCACGCGCTCCCCGGTCTGGGGGTTGCGGGCGTAGCGGGCCGGGCGGTCGACCTTCTCGAACGAGCCGAAGCCGGTGACCGAAACACGGTCTCCGCTGACCACGGCACGGACGACGGCGTCCAGGACCGCGTCCACGGCGTCGGCGGCCTGCTGGCGGCCTCCGACCTTGTCGGCAATCGCTTCTACGAGCTGCGCCTTGTTCACGTCTTCCCCTTCGGAGACATTGCCGGGAGCGAAATACTCCGGCTTTTTCGCACGTTAGGCAGATATATACCGCAAATCAAACACGAAACGGCCTAATCACCCTTGTGCCGCAACGAACTAGACCATCTCGGAGTTCCTCGAAGGCATGTTGAGGCTTGTGGCTCAGGCGTCTTCGGGGAATCGGCCCTCGTCAGCTTCGTCGAGGGACGCCATCAATCGCTCCAGACGCCTTGCCGCATCGGCGAGATCGTGTTTGGCCGCGGCCGTAATGACCAGCAGCTTCCGGGTCAGCGCCATCCGTACGCCCTCCGGGACTTGCAGTGCACGCACCCGTGAGTGCGCTTCCTTCAGTTGGTCCGCGACGAGCCCGTAGAGCTCGAGTTGGCTGTCACGTTCCATGCACCGATTGTGCCATCTAGGGCGAGTTGTCGCCTCCGCAGGGGGTAACTACCGCCGTCCGGCGCTCTCCTGAGGGTACCCGGTCAGGCCGAGTACAAGGGGATTTCCAGCCTCTTCTCCCTTCCGAGCCAAGGGAGTTGAGACCACCCATTCAGGTCATCGGGGGCCCCTCGGGCGGCGCACACAGATGTACCCCCAACCGTCCACGATTGGGGGTACACGGGGGTGTTGCGGGATGTCAGACCTGCGCTGTGCGGGGCTTGTAGGAGGGGCGCCGGGTCTCGTACGAGGCGATGTCGGGCTCGTTCTGGAGCGTGATGCTGATGTCGTCCAGGCCGTTCAGGAGCCGCCAGCGGGCGTTCTCGTCGAGTTCGAAGTCGGCGGTGACGCCCTGCGCGCGGACTTGGCGGTCCCGCAGGTCGACGGTGATCTCGGCCTGCGGTTCGCTCTCCGTCAGCTCCCAGAGCGCGTCCACGACCTTCTGGTCGAGCACCACGGTGAGCAGGCCGTTCTTCAGCGAGTTGCCCCGGAAGATGTCGGCGAAGCGGGAGCTGATGACGGCCTTGAAGCCGTAGTTCTGCAGCGCCCAGACGGCGTGCTCGCGCGAGGAACCCGTACCGAAGTCGGGGCCCGCGACCAGGACCGTGGCGCCCTGGCGCTCGGGCTTGTTCAGGACGAACTCGCCGTCCTTGCGCCAGGCCTCGAAGAGTCCGTCCTCGAAACCGTCCCTGGTGACCTTCTTCAGCCAGTGCGCGGGGATGATCTGGTCGGTGTCGACGTTGCTGCGGCGCAGCGGTACGGCCCGGCCGGTGTGCGTGGTGAAAGCTTCCATGGTTCTCAGACTCCGGCGGTCACGGGGGCGTCGGACAGATCGGTGGGCGCGGCCAGGTGGCCGGTGACGGCGGTGGCGGCGGCGACCTGCGGGGAGACCAGGTGCGTGCGGCCGCCCTTGCCCTGCCTGCCCTCGAAGTTGCGGTTGGAGGTGGACGCCGAGCGCTCGCCGGGGGCCAGTTGGTCGGGGTTCATGCCCAGGCACATCGAGCAGCCCGCGTGCCGCCATTCGGCCCCCGCGGCGGTGAAGACCTTGTCCAGGCCCTCCTCGACGGCCTGCAGCGCGACCCGGACCGAGCCGGGCACGACCAGCATCCGTACGCCGTCGGCGACTTTGCGGCCCTCGACGATGGAGGCCGCCGCGCGCAGGTCCTCGATGCGGCCGTTGGTGCAGGAACCTACGAAGACGGTGTCGACCTTGATGTCGCGCAGCGGCTGCCCGGCGGTCAACCCCATGTACTCCAGGGCCTTTTCGGCGGCGTGGCGCTCCGAAGCGTCTTCGTACGAAGCCGGGTCGGGGACGCTCGCCGAAAGGGGCGCTCCCTGGCCGGGGTTGGTGCCCCAGGTGACGAACGGCGCCAGCGAGGTGGCGTCGATGTAGACCTCGGCGTCGAAGACCGCGTCGTCATCGGTCCTCAGGGTGTTCCAGTACGCCACCGCGGCGTCCCAGTCCTCGCCCTGCGGGGCGTGGGCGCGGCCCTTGATGTAGTCGAACGTGGTCGCGTCGGGGGCGATCATGCCCGCGCGGGCGCCCGCCTCGATCGACATGTTGCAGATGGTCATCCGGGCCTCCATCGAGAGCTTCTCGATGGCCGGGCCGCGGTACTCCAGGACGTAGCCCTGGCCGCCGCCGGTGCCGATCTTCGCGATGATGGCGAGGATGAGGTCCTTGGCGGTGACGCCGTCGGGCAGTTCGCCGTCGACCGTGATGGCCATGGTCTTCGGGCGGGCCATCGGCAGCGTCTGGGTGGCCAGGACGTGCTCGACCTGGGAGGTGCCGATGCCGAACGCCAGCGCGCCGAAGGCGCCGTGGGTGGAGGTGTGCGAGTCGCCGCAGACCACGGTGGTGCCGGGCTGGGTCAGTCCCAGCTGCGGTCCCACCACGTGGACGACGCCCTGCTCGACGTCGCCCAGCGGGTGCAGCCGCACCCCGAACTCGGCGCAGTTCTTGCGCAGCGTCTCCAGCTGGGCGCGCGAGACCGGGTCGGCGATGGGCTTGTCGATGTCGAGGGTCGGGGTGTTGTGATCCTCGGTCGCGATGGTGAGGTCGAGCCGCCGCACCTGGCGGCCCGCCTGGCGGAGGCCGTCGAAGGCCTGGGGGCTGGTCACCTCGTGCAGCAGGTGCAGATCGATGTAGAGGAGGTCGGGCTCGCCCTCGGCGCGCCGGACGACGTGGTCGTCCCAGACCTTCTCCGCGAGTGTCCTACCCATCGCTTTCCCTCCGACCGGCCGCATCGCCGGCCCAACTAGAGAATCTGATCGCCGACGCGCGTACCCCTCGTGCCGCACGTCGGCCGCGAAATCCGTTGGTCCGCGGATCGCTCGTACAGAGTGGCGCGTTCCACGGAAATGTGAACTTGCGTTTCACAGAGTGAGACGCGAGTATCGACGCATGGACAACTCTAGCGGCGTAGGCGTCCTCGACAAGGCAGCCCTTGTCTTGGGCGCCCTGGAGTCCGGTCCGGCCACCCTCGCAGGGCTGGTCGCGGCCACCGGGCTCGCACGACCCACGGCTCACCGGCTCGCCGTGGCACTGGAACACCACCGGATGGTGGCGCGGGACATGCAGGGCCGTTTCATCCTCGGCCCGCGCCTGGCCGAGCTGGCCGCCGCGGCGGGCGAGGACCGCCTCCTGGCGACGGCGGGCCCGGTGCTCACGCACCTGCGCGACGTGACGGGCGAGAGCGCGCAGCTCTACCGCCGCCAGGGCGACATGCGCATCTGTGTCGCCGCGGCCGAGCGCCTCTCGGGCCTGCGGGACACGGTCCCCGTGGGCTCCACGCTCACCATGAAGGCGGGCTCCTCGGCCCAGATCCTGATGGCCTGGGAGGAGCCGGAGCGCCTGCACCGGGGCCTCCAGGGCGCCCGCTTCACGGCCACCGCCCTCTCCGGCGTACGCCGCAGGGGCTGGGCCCAGTCGATCGGCGAGCGCGAGCCGGGCGTCGCCTCGGTCTCCGCGCCGGTGCGCGGCCCCTCGAACCGCGTGGTCGCCGCCGTCTCGGTCTCCGGACCGATCGAGCGCCTGACCCGCCACCCGGGCCGCATGCACGCGCAGGCGGTCATCGACGCGGCGGGACGCCTCTCCGAGGCCCTGCGCCGCACGGGCTGAGGCACCGAGCACCCGGACGGAGCACCAGGAGGGGCCGCCTCAACGCCGCGGCGCCCCCTCCTGGCCGAACTCCCCCGCTCAAGCCCCGCCGAGCCCTCGCGGGCCCCTCAGGCCGCCCTGAGCCGGTCGGCGGCCCGGTCCCCGCGACGGCCCACCGGCACCACGGTCGTGGCCTTGCCCAGACCGAACTCCGGCATGTTGACGTACACCGCCTCATGCGCCCCGGCCCGCACGACGAACGTCTCGTGCCAGAAGCCGACCTTCCCCTTGCCTTCCCGGATGCGCCGATTGAAGGCCGCCCACGCGGGCCGGTGCTCCTTGTCCGGCGCCGCCGAGTAGGCCAGCAGCTTCTCCTGCGACTCCCAGTACTGGACGACGTACATCAGGCGCGCGCCCCCGAGCAGCACCTGATACCCCAGCATCCCGCTCTCCGGGTCCTTGGACAGCTCCTTGAGCATGCGCGGCATCGCGAGGAAGACGGGCCACCAGCTGCGTACGGCACGGAAGTTGTTGATGCGCATCCCGATGTGGAAGACCACCACGCCGTCCTGCGCGCCGGCGGTCATGCGCCCTTCGATCGGCTTGCTGCTCATGACGGTTCCCCCTTCGTAGAGCCCTGGCCGTCGAGCCGGGCAATCTTTGGATAGTGCCGCTATCCATGATTGGATAGTGCCACTCTCCAATGGAAGGCGCAAGAGGACATGAGACTGGCGGAGCTGAGTCGGCGCAGCGGGGTCCCCACGGCCACGATCAAGTACTACTTGCGCGAGGGCCTGCTGCCGGCCGGTCACCGGGTGAGCGCCACCCAGGCCGAGTACGACGAGGCGCATCTCCAGCGGCTGCGCCTGGTGCGGGCGCTGATCCAGGTGGGCCGGGTGCCGATCACCTCGGCGCGCGAGGTGCTGACCGCCCTGGAGGACGACTCGCTGGACCACAACTCCCGCCTGGGGACGGCCGTCTGGGCCCTGCCGCACGGCCCGGAACCCACCGAGGAGGACGCGGCGGCACAGGAGGCGCGCCGCACGGTCGACGCGCTGCTCGCCGGACTCGGCTGGGCCAACGCCCAGGAGTACGCGGACGAATCCCCGGCCTACCGGATGCTGGTGACCGCGGTGGCCACCCTCTCCCGCCTCGGATACCCGTGCGCCGTGGACGACTTGGCGCCCTACGCCCGCTCGGGCCACCAACTGGCCGTCGCCGATCTGGACTTGATCGAGCGGTACGAGTCGCCCGACCGGCAACTGGAGGCGGCCGTCGCGCTGACGGTCCTGTACGAGCCGGTACTGCTGAGCCTGCGCCGGATCGCGCAGGCCGAGGAGTCCAACCGCCGCTACGGGCAAGGGAGTACGCGGGCATGAGAAAGGGGCCCTCCCTCACGGGAAGGCCCCTCGTCTCGCTCTTGTACCCCCGACCGGATTCGAACCGGCGCTACCGCCTTGAGAGGGCGGCGTGCTAGGCCGCTACACAACGGGGGCGAGGATCTCGTGTTGCCACGCGATCCAGCTGGGCTACCAGGACTCGAACCTAAACTAACGGAACCAGAAACCGTCGTGCTGCCAATTACACCATAGCCCAATGTGGTCTAGACCAGGTCTAGTACCTACAGTACCCCCGACCGGATTCGAACCGGCGCTACCGCCTTGAGAGGGCGGCGTGCTAGGCCGCTACACAACGGGGGCCCTAGCGATCCTGCATCAGAAACAGTGGGTGCGACCCGATCTGTCCCCGCGGGAAGGATCTGTACCCCCGACCGGATTCGAACCGGCGCTACCGCCTTGAGAGGGCGGCGTGCTAGGCCGCTACACAACGGGGGCCTGCGGATGAGATCCGCGGTTGCAGATGAGCTCTGCGAGCTGGCCTACCAGGACTCGAACCTAGACTAACGGAACCAGAAACCGTCGTGCTGCCAATTACACCATAGGCCATCAAAGCGCAACCCCTTGCGGGGGCTTTGTTTTGATTTACGCTTCCCGGCCGGACCTTTCGGCCCTCTCGGGCGGCGCAGGAAGAACATTACCCGAAGGTGGACGGCGCTCCAAAACGGGTATCCGCACGCAGCAGCGCGGGGAGCTCGGAGAGGTGCGTGATGCGGTGTACGCCCGACGGGCCTTGCCCCGCCGCGCCGTTGCGGTCGAGCCAGATCCCGAGCAGGCCCGCGTCCCTCGCGCCCCTGGCGTCGATCTCCGGCTGGTCGCCCACGTAGGCGATCTCGGCGGGCGCGAGACCCAGCTCCGTACAGACCGCGTGGAAGGCCCCGGCCGCGGGCTTGGAGACGCCGAGGTCGGCGGCGCATAGGACGGCCTCGAAGCGGTCGCGGACGCCGAGGAGGCGCAGCTTGCGGTCCTGGACGGCCAGGGCGGAGTTGGAGAGGACGGCGTGCCGGTACTCGCCCGCGAGGGCGTCCAGGGCGGGGAGGGTGTCGGGGAAGAGCGACCAGGCCGACTCGTAGTGACCGACGTAACGGGCGAACCAGGCGTCGGCGTCGGGGGCGGTCAGCGCCGGGGCGTCGAGGAAGTCCCGCACGCGGTCGCGGCGCTGCTCCTGGAAGTCCGTCTCCCCCGCGCCGAAGCGGGCCCAGTGGCGCTCGGTGATCTCCCGCCACAGGACCAGGGCGCGCTCGGCGGACTCGTACCTCTCCACCAGGCCCTCGGCGGTGAGGTGTGCCTGCATGCCCGCGGCGTCGGCGCGCGCGTAGTCGAAGATCGTGTCGTCGATGTCCCAGACCACGGCTCTGATCGGCATACCGACGACGGTAGGCGAAGGGCCCGGCAGCCGTCTCGGCTTCCGGGCCCTTCGTTTCGTGCGGTGCGGATCAGGCGGTGCTGATCAGGCGGTGCGGATCAGGCGGTGAGCTTCGCCAGGGCCGCGTCGACGCGGGCCAGTGTCTTGTCCTTGCCCAGGATCTCCAGGGACTCGAACAGGGGCAGGCCGACCGTGCGCCCGGTGACGGCGACGCGGACCGGGGCCTGGGCCTTGCCGAGCTTGAGCCCGTGCTCCTCACCGGCGGCCAGGACGGCTTCCTTGAGGGACTCCGGGGACGTCCAGTCGGCCGCCTCCAGCTTGGCGCGGGCCGTGCGCAGGAGGGCGTCGGAGCCTTCCTTCATGGCCTTGGTCCAGCTCGGCTCGTCGAAGACCGGCTCCGCGAGGAACAGGAAGTCCACGTTGTCCGTGATCTCGGAGAGGACCTTCAGGCGGGTCTGCGCGTGCGGCGCGATGGCCTGCCAGGCGGCCTCGTCGAAGTCTTCGGGGGCCCAGTTGGCGTGCGGGGCCTTGAGCCAGGGCTCGCAGGCCTCGGCGAAGGTCTTCACGTCGAGCATGCGGATGTGGTCGGCGTTGATCGCCTCGGCCTTCTTCAGGTCGAAGCGCGCCGGGTTGGCGTTCACGTCCGCGAGGTCGAACTTGGCGACCATGTCCGGGATCGAGAAGACGTCCTGGTCGGCGGAGAAGGACCAGCCGAGCAGGGAGAGGTAGTTGAGCAGGCCCTCCGGGAGGAAACCGCGCTCCCTGTAGAGGTTGAGCGAGGCCTGGGGGTCGCGCTTGCTCAGCTTCTTGTTGCCCTCGCCCATGACGTACGGGAGGTGGCCGAACGCGGGGATCGCCTTGGCGACGCCGAGCTCGATCAGCGCCTTGTAGAGGGCGATCTGCCGCGGCGTCGAGGAGAGCAGGTCCTCGCCGCGCAGGACGTGGGTGATCTCCATCAGGGCGTCGTCGACCGGGTTGACCAGGGTGTACAGCGGGGCGCCGTTGGCGCGCACGATGCCGTAGTCCGTGACGTTCTCCGCCTGGACGGTGATCTCGCCGCGGACCAGGTCGGTGAAGGTCGTGGCCTCGTCGGGCATCCGGAAGCGGACGATGTGGCTGCGGCCCTCGGCCTCGTACGCCTGCTTCTGCTCGGCGGTGAGGTCGCGGCAGTGGCCGTCGTAGCCGGAGGGCTTGCCAGCGGCGCGGGCGGCCTCGCGGCGGGTGTCCAGCTCCTCGGTGGTGCAGTAGCACGGGTAGGCGTTGCCCGCGGCGATGAGCTTCTCGGCGACGTCCCGGTAGATGTCCATGCGCTGCGACTGGCGGTACGGCGCGTGCGGGCCGCCGACCTCGGGGCCCTCGTCCCAGTCGAAGCCCAGCCAGCGCATCGAGTCGAGCAGCTGCTCGTACGACTCCTCGGAGTCGCGAGCCGCGTCGGTGTCCTCGATGCGGAAGACCAGGGTGCCCTCGTTGTGCCGGGCGTAGGCCCAGTTGAAGAGGGCGGTGCGGACCAGACCCACATGGGGGTTGCCGGTCGGCGAGGGACAGAACCGTACGCGTACGGGGGTCGCGTTAGCCACGCTTGATCACCTTGTTGGTGAGAGTGCCGATGCCTTCGATGGTGACGGCGACCTCGTCGCCGACGTTGAGGGGGCCGACCCCTGCCGGGGTGCCCGTGAGGATGACGTCGCCCGGGAGCAGCGTCATGGCCTCGGTGATGTTCACGATCAGGTCCTCGATGGAGTGGACCATCTCGCTGGTGCGGCCGAGCTGGCGCTGCTGGCCGTTGACCGTGCACTGGATCGTGAGGTCGTTCGCCGTGGCCAGGTCGATGTCCGTCTCCACCCAGGGACCGAGCGGGCAGGCGCTGTCGAAGCCCTTGGCGCGCGCCCACTGCTTCTCGCGGCGCTGGACGTCACGCGCGGTGACGTCGTTGGCGCAGGTGAAGCCGAAGATCACGTCCTTGACCCGCTCGCGGGGTACCTCGCGGCACATGCGGCCGATGACCACGGCCAGCTCGGCCTCGTGGTGCACTTCTTCGGAGAACGAGGGGTACGTGATGGCGTCGCCGGAGCCGATCATCGAGGTCGCGGGCTTGAAGAAGGCGAACGGGACGTCGGGGACGTCGCTGCCGAGCTCCTTGGCGTGCTCCGTGTAGTTGCGGCCGAAGGCCACGATCTTGTGCCCGATGACCGGGGGCAGGAGTCGGACCTTGCTCAGCGGGACCTTGACTCCGCTGAGCTCGAAGTCGGCGACGTACGGACTGCCCTTGATGATGTCGACGACGAGTTCGTCGGGCTTGTCGCCCTCGACCGCGCCGAAAGCGACATTGCCGTCGATGGAGAACCTGGCGATGCGCACGTGAGCGTTAGCCCCTTGCTGGGATTGGGTGGAGTCTGACGCTCCAGGCTAACGCGGCACGGCTCCCGGACCTCCCCTTTTCAACCCGCCACAGGGGCCTGCGGCTCCGGGGCGACCATCAGGATCGTCCGCTTGGGGTTGGCCGTCTGGGACGGGAGTTCGACCGCGTGCTCCGGGCGCTCGGCCGCGGCCTGGACCTCGTCGGCGTCCGTGAGGTGCGCGAGAGTGGTGCGGCGCGGGTTGGCTATGTTGCGGAACATCGTCGACTGCACAGTCTTCATCTGCTGTTCGGACCTTGTCGGTTGGGGCGTCGCGCGGTGGACGCCGCTTGTCGGATTCGCCATCCCTGTAAAGCGTCAGGCTAAACATCCAATTCCCGGCCAAAGTCCGGAAGAGGCCATGATCTTCATGTGAGTTTGCTCACGAAGGAGCGGGCAAAAGGGTCAATTCACCCCCTCGTATGGCCACTCGGAAACGGACATTGCGCCACTGAAGGCACTATTCCGCTCCTGATCATGAAGACTGGGACACCCCTCACCCCTAACTGCTTTGGGGTGATGCGCCCGATTTCCCCTAGATCATTTTCTACATCTCGTGACACCGCACTCACACCGTGTCACGTAGGTCGTGACGCGACACACGGGCCTTGTTGGAGATCCTGCACTGTGCTGGAATTCCCGGGACCGCCGCGGGATCGAACCGGCGCGCAGGGGCGCAACGCAGCGCCGAGTGGCGGCGGGAAGGGGGAGCAGCGCCGGTCACTCACGACCACCCATGGGGCGCCGCGCGCCCCACGACGCCGACACCGTCCCGCCGTTACGCGGAGGGACGCCTGGTCCAGAGGTTGCGACGCTAGTGCAGGGACGTTTCAAGAGGGATGGCAAGGGGTCTCCCCAGGCCGACCGCGGCCGAGGGGATGCTTCGGCGGAGCCGGAGCGCGGGACCGACCGCGGCTCCTCGCCCCAGCACGCTCCGAACCCCGGCCCGGGTGCGCCCGGCGACAGCGGCCCCGGCGCCGCGCGCCAGGGGACCACGGGCACCGGCCCGACGGCCGCCCCGGCCAAGGGCAAGGGGAAGGGCTCCGGCACCAAGACGCCCAGCGGCCCCGGCTCCCGAATAGCCCTGCGCAACTGGCGCATCTCCACCCGCCTCGTCTCGCTGCTCGCGCTCCCCGTGATCACCGCGACCTCGCTCGGCGCGCTCCGCATCAACTCGTCCATGGACGAGATCCAGCAGCTCGACAACATGAAGCTGCTGACCGACATGACCAAGCAGGCCACCGAGCTGGCCGCCGCGCTCCAGGAGGAGCGCGACAAGTCGGCGGGCCCCCTCGCGCACGGCGCGAAGGCCACCGACTACACGGTCAAGGGCGCGCGCGACAAGACCGACCGCGTCTACCGGAACTTCCTCCAGGGCACCCAGGACCTCAACGACACCGACGGCGAGAAGGGCCTTCTCGGCGTCCGGCACAGCGCGGTCCAGATCACCCAGCAGCTCCAGGGCATCAACAAGGTCCGCAAGGACGCCTACGCCGACAAGGCGTCGACCTCGCAGACCGTCGAGGCCTACAGCCAGCTCGTCGAGCAGCTGCTCGCGCTCTCGCAGGACATGGCGCAGGCGACCAGCAACCCGGACATGATCCAGCGCACCCGCGCCCTGGCCGCCTTCTCCTCGGCCAAGGAGTACGCGTCCGTCCAGCGAGCGATCATCGCCGCCGCGCTGCCCGCCAACGACGACGACTACGGCAAGCTCTCCGAGACCGACCGGACCTTCGGTCTCAGCGCGAACGAGAAGGAGCGCGCGGAGCTCCAGACGTTCAGCAAGATCTACGCGGGCAACGCCGACGAGCTGACCAAGCCGATCGACGGCGGCAACCCCGGCACCAAGGCCGCCAACGAGTACGCCAAGCGCGTGCTCGAGCAGGAAGGCGGCATCAAGCTCCAGGACAAGCGGTCCTACAAGGACTGGGTCGACGCGGACACCACCAAGATCGACGCGATGTCCAAGATCGAGCTGACGCTGCTCGGCGAGATGGAGCAGAAGGCCCGCCAGCTGCGCAACGAGGCCGAGCAGTCCGCCATCCTCAACGGTGCGCTGATCCTGCTCGTGCTCGGCGTCTCGCTCGTCGGCGCCTTCGTGGTGGCGCGGTCCATGATCCGCTCGCTCCGCCGCCTCCAGGACACCGCCACCAAGGTCGCACAGGACCGCCTGCCCGAGCTGGTCAAGCAGCTCTCCGAGTCGGACCCGCAGGACGTCGACACCTCCGTCGAGTCCGTCGGTGTGCACTCCAGGGACGAGATCGGCCAGGTGGCCGCGGCCTTCGACGACGTGCACCGCGAGGCCGTCCGCCTCGCCGCCGAGCAGGCCCTCCTGCGGGGCAACGTCAACGCGATGTTCACCAACCTCTCGCGCCGTTCGCAGGGCCTCATCCAGCGTCAGCTCTCGCTCATCTCCGAGCTGGAGTCGCGCGAGGCCGACCCGGACCAGCTGTCCTCGCTCTTCAAGCTCGACCACCTCGCGACCCGCATGCGCCGTAACGGCGAGAACCTCCTGGTCCTCGCCGGTGAAGAGCCCGGCCGCCGCTGGACCCGGCCCGTGCCGCTCGTCGACGTGCTCCGTGCCGCCGCCTCCGAGGTGGAGCAGTACGAGCGCATCGAGCTCTCCGCCGTACCCTCCACCGAGGTCGCGGGACGCGTGGTCAACGACCTCGTGCACCTGCTCGCCGAGCTCCTGGAGAACGCGACCTCGTTCTCGTCGCCGCAGACCAAGGTCAAGGTCACCGGTCACGCGCTGCCCGACGGCCGCGTCCTGATCGAGATCCACGACACCGGCATCGGCCTCTCCCCCGAGGACCTCGCCGCGATCAACGAGCGGCTCGCCTCGCCGCCCACCGTGGACGTCTCGGTCTCCCGCCGCATGGGTCTGTTCGTGGTCGGCCGCCTCTCGCAGCGCCACGGCATCCGCATCCAGCTGCGTCCCTCCGACTCCGGTGGTACGACCGCGCTGGTCATGCTGCCCGTCGACGTCGCCCAGGGCGGCAAGAAGGTGCCCGGCGCGCCCTCTCCGACCGGCGGTCCCGCGGCGGCCCAGGCCGCCGCGGGCGCTGCGGCGGCGCGACGCGGTGTCGGCGCGGGCAACAGCGCCCCCGGTCTGCCCGGTGGTCCCGGACGCGGCGGCCCCGGCGCGGGTGGCCAGGGCGGCCCCGGCCTGCTCGGCGCCGGTGCGCCGCGCGGCCAGGTGGCGGGCTCCGGTCCGCGGGCCGCGCTCCCCGCGAGGGACGCGGGCCAGCGCCCGCCGTCCGCTCCGCAGGGCCAGCAGCAGCCGGGCCTCCCGGGTCGGCCGCAGCAGGGGCAGCAGGGCCAGCCCCCGCAGGGCGAGCGTTCCGGTGCGGGCGCCGGTGTCTTCGGGCAGCAGGGCGGCCGCGGTGACGCGGGCGTCGCGCAGCCTCCGGTGCCGCAGCAGCGCACGAACGCCATCAACGAGCCCGGCGACCAGGGGCGTCGGCCGCAGCTGCCGCCCCGCGGTGGCCCGCGTGCCGAGCTGCCCGGTGGCAACCCGCAGCCGCGCGTGCCCAGCTGGAGCGACGAGAACGCGCAGCCGCAGGTCGCGCACGAGCCCTTCGACACCCCGCGCGGGCACGAGGAGCACGACTCCACGGGGCAGTTCGCGCAGCCCGCGGCCCCTGCCGCTCCCGCCGACGACTCGCAGGGTCCCGGCTCCACGGCGCAGTTCGCGCGTCCCGACTTCGACGGGCCGCCGCCCGGCACCTCCGTGCCGCAGCAGGACAGCGGTGCGGGTACGCAGGGTCCCGGCAACGGCGGCACCGGCCAGTTCGTCCGCTCGGACGTCTTCGGCGGGCCGCAGCAGGAGGCTCCGCAGAGCAGGCCGCAGGACCAGGGCAACGGCCCGGCGCCGCACGACGGCGGCCGGGAGATGCCCGACTACACCGTCCCGCGTCCGCCCGCTCCGCGCCGCGGCCAGGGCGACACGCACCAGGGCATACCCCAGCAGCCGAGCCAGCCCCAGAACCAGGGCGGACAGCAGGACCCGCAGGCACGGCAGGACCCGCAGGGACAGCAGGGACAGCAGGGACAGCAGGGCGAGCCGGACCCGCTGCGGGACCCGCTCAGCCAGCAGGACCTGCTGAACCAGCCCGCCTCCGGCGGCCGTACCCCGCTGTACGACACGCTGGAGACCAACTGGTTCCAGCAGCAGCAGAACCAGCAGGCCGCGCAGCAGGACCAGGGCCGCCAGGAGCAGGGCCACCAGGACCAGCGGCAGGACCACGGACAGCAGGGTCACGGTCAGCAGGACCAGGGCCGCCAGGGTCCGGACCTGTTCGGCGGACAGAACGGCGTCCGGGCTCCCGAGCCCACCCGCCACCAGGCTCCCGAGCCGCCGCAGCGCCAGGCACCGCAGGCCCCCCAGCGTCCGCTGCCCTCGCGTCCCCAGCGTCAGGGCCAGGGCGGCGCGCCGTCCGCCCCGACCTCGGGCGGCAACGGCGGGTTCAACGGCTTCAACAACGCCAACAGCTTCGGCGGGAACAGCGCCGGGTCGCCCGCGAACACGGGCAACCCGGCCAACGCGGCCACCGCGGCCGACGCGGGAAGCTCCGCCGCCTCCGGCAATCCCGGCAACGGCGCCGGTGCGCCCGGCACGTGGCGCACCTCGCCCAACGACGAGCTGGGCCGCCAGGCCGAGCGCGTCAGGCAGCCCACCGCGGGCGGCGTCACCACATCCGGTCTGCCGCGCCGCGTCCCGCGGGCCAACCTGGTCGCGGGCACGGCTCAGCAGCAGCAGGACAGCACAGGTCCGCAGGTCTCGCGTGCGCCCGATGACGTACGCGGCCGGCTGACGAATCTCCGTCGGGGCATCCAGCAGGGTCGCCAGGCCGGCACCGGCCAGACCGGCAGTTTCCCCACTCACCAGCAGGAGCGTTAGTTGAGTCCGAGTCAGGCGGCACAGAATCTGAACTGGCTGATCACGAACTTCGTGGACAACACCCCCGGGGTGTCCCACACGGTCGTGGTCTCCGCCGACGGCCTCCTTCTGGCGATGTCCGAGGGCTTCCCGCGTGACCGCGCCGATCAGCTGGCCGCGGTCGCGTCGGGTCTGACCTCGCTCACCGCGGGAGCCTCCCGGATCTTCGAGGGCGGCGCCGTCACCCAGACCGTGGTGGAGATGGAGCGGGGGTTCCTCTTCCTCATGTCCGTCTCCGACGGCTCGTCGCTGGCCGTGCTCGCGCACCCCGAGTGCGACATCGGCCTCGTCGGGTACGAGATGGCGCTCCTCGTCGACCGTGCGGGTGCCGTCCTCACTCCGGACCTCCGGGCCGAACTGCAGGGCAGCCTGCTCCACTAGCCCGAAGCCTTGCCCCCTTCGGCCGCCCCACCGACCGAACGTACTGACCAACCGTCCGGCCGCCACACTGCCCCCACCGGCTCTGTCAGACGGCACACGCAGATGACCTGCTGTCCCGCCCGGAGGATCCATGACCCCGCCCACCGCCTCTCACAACCCGTACGGCAATGACGCGTCGTACGGAATGGAGGGCGACCAGCCGCTGGTGCGTCCGTACGCGATGACCGGCGGCCGGACCAGGCCCCGCTACCAGCTCGCCATCGAGGCGCTGGTGAGCACCACGGCCGACCCGGCCCAGCTGATGGGTCTGCTCCCCGAGCACCAGCGGATCTGCCACCTGTGCCGTGAGGTCAAGTCGGTGGCCGAGGTCTCGGCGCTCCTGTCGATGCCGCTCGGTGTGGCCCGGATCCTCGTGGCGGACCTGGCGGAGGCCGGGCTCGTCGCCATCCACCAGCCCGGCGGCGACGAGAACGCCGGCGGCCAGCCTGACGTGACACTGCTCGAAAGGGTGCTCAGTGGACTTCGCAAGCTCTAGCGGTTCGGAGGCGACCCGTTCCACCACTTCCGCGAAGATCGTGGTGGCGGGCGGCTTCGGCGTGGGCAAGACCACGTTCGTCGGGGCGGTCTCCGAGATCAACCCGCTGCGCACCGAGGCCGTCATGACGTCCGCGTCCGCGGGCATCGACGACCTGACCCACACCGGGGACAAGACGACGACCACCGTCGCCATGGACTTCGGCCGCATCACCCTGGACCAGGACCTCATCCTGTACCTCTTCGGTACGCCGGGTCAGGACCGCTTCTGGTTCATGTGGGACGACCTCGTGCGCGGTGCCATCGGCGCGGTCGTGCTCGTGGACACCCGTCGTCTCGCCGACTGCTTCCCCGCCGTCGACTACTTCGAGAACAGCGGGCTGCCGTTCGTCATCGCACTCAACGGCTTCGACGGCCACCAGCCGTACACGCCCGACGAGGTGCGCGAAGCACTGCAGATCGGACCGGGTACGCCGATCATCACGACCGACGCGCGACACCGTGCGGACGCAAAGAGCGGCCTGATCACATTGGTTGAACACGCACTTATGGCACGTCTCAAGTAGGCAGAGCCGTACGGCAGTTGCCGTAGTCCACACGGAGCGGCCTGTGTCCTTTGACACGGCCGCCAGCCGTGTTCATAACGTTTCGACAGAGAATTGCCAGGTGACCGCCACACATCGCGGTCATCTGGTGTCGCTGCGCGCACAAGAGCCCCGCCTTTTGGCGGGGCTCGCTCTTTTTGACCGTTTTATCTGAGGCTTACGCCACTTGGAACTTCCGCTTCCGACTGTTTGGAAGAGCGGCCCCTGACGTGCTGGAATGCGCTGAACTGCCCAGTAGCACGGGCTATGGAGACGACAGCGGCACGACGTGAGTGCCGCCGCCGAGAGGTTGTTGGTCGAGTGAGGCGAAGCAAGCCGAGCCCCGCGGCATCCCCCACCGGGGACGCGCGGGGCAACTTCACCCCGCCGCCGCGCACAGCGGCGTCCCCCGCTGACGCGGCCGCACCCGGCACCGAGCCCCTGGCTCCCTCCGGCGGACGGATGTCCCCGCGCAACTGGCGCGTACCCACGCGACTGAACGCGATCCTGCTCATACCCGTGCTCGTCGGCCTCGTCATGGGCGGCTTCCAGGTCAAGGACTCCATCGACACCTGGCACGAGGCCCAGGACGCCGAGAGCACCGCCCGCCTGGTGCGGGCGTCGCTGAACTACGGCAACCGCCTCGTCGAGGAGCGCGACATCACCGCCGCTCCGCTGCTCAAGGGCGACCGGAACGACCCCGCCGTGATCAAGGCCCGCAAGGCCACCGACCGCGCGGCCGACGAGTTCGACGCGGCCGCCGCGAAGATGCCCGACAAGGAGGGCCTCAACCGGCGCCTCGACGGCTTCCACAAGGTGGAGCCGAAGCTCGCCGCGCTGCGTCAGGCCGCGTACACCACCAAGCTCAGCGGCGTGAAGACCGAAGAGGGCTACGTCGCCATCCAGCACCCGCTGATGGAGTTCGCCAACGAACTCGGTCTCGGCACCGGCAACATCACCAGCTACGGCCGGACCGTCTACGCCATCTCGCTCTCCAAGGCGGCGCTCTCCCTGGAGCGCTCCATCGGCACGCACCTGCTGGTCAAGCCGGGCCCCGGCACCGGCTCGCTCACGCTCCAGCGCACCTCGCTCTCCTCGTACGCCTACTTGGAGCGCATCGCCATCGAGGAGTACACCGGCGGCGGCACCCCCGAGGACGTCGCCAAGCTGGAGGACGCCAAGAAGCGCCTGACGGCCGCCGGTGAGAAGCAGGCCAAGGAGGCCGCGGCCGCCGCGAAGGCCCAGGGCAAGACGTTCGTCCCGCCGCCGTCGCAGGAGAAGATGGTCGCCGCCCTCGCCAACCTGTCGAGCACGCAGCCCAGCGCCCGCGTCGAGCTCGCCGGTGACGGCATCACGCGTGAGGCCTGGTGGGCGACGACCACCGCCAAGTTCGACGCGTACCGCGCCATCGAGTCGGACCTCGCGGACAAGGCCGTGGACGAGGCGTCCGACATCGCCGCCGGGGCCCAGCGCGACGCGTACATCTCCGGTGCCGTCGTGGTCCTCGCGCTGCTCGCCGCGTTCGTCCTGGCCGGGCTCATGGCCCGCCAGATGTCCCGCTCGATGCGTCAACTGCGCACCGCCGCCTTCGGCATCGCCGAGCAGCGCCTGCCGATGCTGGTCGACCAGCTCTCGCGCACCGACCCGGGCCGGGTCGACACCCGCGTCCAGCCCATCCCGATCACGTCCACGGACGAGATCGGCGAGGTCGCCCGCGCCTTCGACCAGGTGCACCGCGAGGCCGTGCGGCTCGCCGCCGAGCAGGCCCTGCTCCGCGGCAACATCAACGCGATCTTCACCAACCTCTCGCGCCGCAACCAGTCGCTGATCGAGGGCCAGCTGACCCTCATCACCGACCTGGAGAACAACGAGGCCGACCCGGACCAGCTGGAGAGCCTCTTCCGCCTGGACCACCTGGCCACCCGCATGCGGCGCAACGGCGAGAACCTCCTGGTCCTCTCCGGCGAGGAGCCGGGCCGTCGCTGGGACCAGCCGGTCCCGCTGGTCGACGTGTTGCGCGCCGCCTCCTCCGAGGTGGAGCAGTACGAGCGCATCGAGCTGTCCGGCGTACCGGAGGCCGAGATCCACGGCCTGGCCGTGACCGACCTCGTGCACCTGCTCGCCGAGCTCCTGGAGAACGCCACCACGTTCTCCTCCCCGCAGACCAAGGTCCGCGTCACCGCGACCCGTCTTCCCGACGGCCGCGTCATGGTGGAGATCCACGACAAGGGCATCGGCCTCACCGCCGAGGACTTCGCGGACATCAACCACAAGCTGGCCAACCCGCCGACCGTGGACGCCGCGATCTCGCAGCGCATGGGCCTGTTCGTGGTCGGCCGCCTCTCCGACCGGCACGGCATCCGCGTGCAGCTGCGCCCCTCGGGCGAGCAGGCGGGTACGACCTCGCTGGTCATGCTGCCGGAGGGGATCACCCACGGTGGCGGCGGCGAACACCACGCGCAGGACCCCGAGTTCACCGTCTCCTCGATCATCCCCGAGCAGCAGGCCCTGGCGGCAGAGCCGCTGCGCACGGCCGCGGAGCTCGGCTTCGACGACACCCGCTACCCCGGTGACGGCGGCGAGGCACAGCACGAACTCGACCCGGTCGGCCGCTCGTTGATGCGCGAGGAGCGCCGCGCGGCCCTTGAGGCGCAGGCCCACCAGCCCGAGGGCCACCGCCCGCTCTTCCGCGACGAGGTCGAACCGCGGCAGCAGCCCCAGCAGCAGGGTGCGTACGAGCAGCAGGCTCCCGTCTACGACGGACAGCAGCAGATCGCGTACGACCAGGGGCAGCAGTACGCCGACGGGCAGTACGGGAACGAGCAGTACGGCGACCAGCACTACGGCGACGGTCAGTTCGGCAACCAGCAGTACGCCACCGGCCAGTACGCCGAAGAGCAGCACACGGGCGAGCAGTACTACCCGGCCCAGGACGGCTACCAGGACCCCCAGATCGCCTATCCGGAGCGGTCCCGTCAGGACGACTGGCCCAGCGGTGAGGGACACAGGACCGAGTACGGCCAGGAACCGGAATCTGCTCCGGCGCCGCACGCGGCCGACGCCGAGCGCGTAGGCTTCGACCGGCCGGGGCCTGCCCCGTCCGCCGTCCACGAGATGACCGACGCGGGTCTCCCCCGCCGGGGTTCCTCCGCCGCGAACGGGAACGGAAGCGCTCCCGACGCGAACGAGGGCCCCGAGGACTGGCGTTCGTCGAACGACGAGCGCTGGCAGCGGGCCGAGCGCCTCAAGGAGCCGAAGGCGGGCGGGGTCACCCCGTCCGGGCTCCCGCGGCGGGTGCCCAAGGCCAACCTGGTCGAGGGCACCGCGGAACAGACCCCACAGGGCGGCCCCCAGGTCTCCCGCGATCCCGAGGACGTGCGGGGCAGGCTGAGCAACCTGCGCCGCGGCGTCCAGCGGGGCCGCACCGCAAGCAGTGACACGAATGGCCAGGGCTTCAGCCCTGATAGCACCTACCACCAGGAGCGTTAGTGTGAGCCCGATGAGCCAGGCGGCGCAGAACCTGAACTGGTTGATCACCAACTTCGTGGACAACACCCCCGGGGTGTCCCACACCGTGGTGGTCTCCGCCGACGGACTCCTTCTGGCGATGTCCGAAGGCTTCCCGCGCGACCGAGCCGACCAGCTCGCGGCCGTCGCCTCGGGTCTGACCTCGCTGACCGCCGGGGCCTCCCGGATCTTCGAGGGCGGCTCCGTGACCCAGACCGTTGTGGAGATGGAGCGAGGATTTCTCTTCATCATGTCCATCTCCGACGGCTCTTCCCTCGCCGTACTCGCCCACCCGGATGCGGACATCGGTCTCGTTGGGTACGAAATGGCACTTCTTGTCGATCGTGCGGGCACGGTGCTCACGCCGGACCTGCGCGCGGAGCTCCAGGGGAGCCTGCTCAACTAACAGACAGACGGTGCGTTTTCGCGCCTCGTGGCCGTAAGGTTTCGGGACGCGGCTCCACAGTGATGGTGCCCGGCACAGTTGGAGGAGGAAGCAACGTGGCAACACCCCCAGACGGTTCGTCTTCGGCGCACTGGTCCCCTGGTCACGGCCAGGGCGGTCAGCACGACGGCGGCCCGAACCGGTACAACTTCCCCTCCGCCCCGAGCCACCGCCGCCAGCCCTACGCACCGCCTCAGCAGCAGCCCCAGCAGCCGGGGCCGCGCCCGTACGACCAGGGACCCGGCCGAATCCAGCCGGTCCAGCCCCAGCGGCGCGCCCCCGAACCGGCGCCCGCGGGGTCGGTGAACAACCCCCTGGTGCGCCCGTACGCCATGACGGGCGGCCGCACCAGGCCCCGCTACCAGCTCGCCATCGAGGCGCTGGTGCACACCACCGCACAACCGCACCAGCTCCAGGGTCAGTTGCCCGAGCACCAGCGGATCTGCAACCTGTGCCACGAGATCAAGTCAGTGGCTGAGATCTCGGCACTGCTCTCCATCCCCCTCGGCGTCGCCCGGATCCTCGTAGCCGACCTGGCGGAGGCCGGACTCGTCGCCATCCATCAGCCCGGCGGCGACGAGTCCGCCGGCGGCCAGCCAGACGTGACACTGCTCGAAAGGGTGCTCAGTGGACTTCGCAAGCTCTAGCGGCGGAGCAACAGCCCGCTCCACCACCAGCGCGAAAATCGTGGTGGCGGGCGGCTTCGGCGTGGGCAAGACCACGTTCGTCGGGGCGGTCTCTGAGATCAACCCGCTGCGCACCGAGGCCGTCATGACGTCCGCGTCCGCGGGCATCGACGACCTGACCCACACCGGAGACAAGACCACCACGACGGTGGCCATGGACTTCGGTCGCATCACCCTGGACCAGGACCTCATCCTGTACCTCTTCGGTACGCCGGGTCAGGACCGCTTCTGGTTCATGTGGGACGACTTGGTCCGTGGCGCCATCGGCGCGGTCGTCCTGGTCGACACGAGGCGGCTCGCCGACTGCTTCCCCGCCGTCGACTACTTCGAGAACTCCGGACTTCCGTTCGTCATCGCGCTCAACGGCTTCGACGGCCACCAGCCGTACACGCCCGACGAGGTGCGCGAAGCACTGCAGATCGGTCCCGACACCCCGATCATCACGACCGACGCCCGGCACCGCGCCGACGCGAAGAGCGCGCTGATCACGCTGGTCGAGCACGCGCTGATGGCGCGCCTGCGGTAACACCGCGTCCTACGCGCGCGAGGGCGGGGGCAGTTCACCACGAATGCGGTGAACTGCCCCCGCCCTCGCGCGCGTTCGCCCACAATGCGCACATGAGTGCTGAGGCGGCGGCGATCAAGCTGGGCGGAACGGTGGCCACGCGGGCGGTCCGGCTGTGGCTCGGCCCCAGGGAGCGCGAGCAGTCGGCGCGCTCCTCGATGAGCGAGCTGATCCGGGTACGGGTACCGGGGCTGCGGGCCGGCCGGGGAATCGAGCGGCAGTTCGAGCAGATAGCCGACGCGGTGGCGGCCCGCGTCCAGCCGCTCATCGAACACGAGTTCCGTGACCTCACGGCCAACGGCAGGGAGGCGGTCCTGCGGGCCGTCACCGACACCTTCGTCCGGGCGGACCTCTCCGACGACGCCGTCCTCGGCTCCGACGCCGACCCGGCCGAGCTGACCCGGCGCGTACGGGCGTCGGTGCCGGTGCCGAGCGGGTTCTCCGAGGTGGAGGAGCGCTTCTACGAGGTGGTGCTCGGCGAGTGCTGCGACTGCTACGTACGCGTCCTGCGCAGGCTCCCGGTCTTCACCGAGCGGGCGGTGAGCGAACTCCTGACGCGCACGACCTCGCTCGGCGACGAGCTGGAGAAGGTCCTGGAACGCCTCCCGGCCCGCTCGCTGTACGCCCCGCAGGGCACCGGCCAGGACGAGGCGTTCCGGCGCCAGTACCTGGAGCTGATCAGCCGCTCCCTCGACGAGATCGAGCTGTTCGGGCTCGGCCCCGCCGACCAGGCGCCGCGCACCAAGCTGTCGGTGGCGTACGTGAGCCTGCGGGCGTCCGAGGACGACGGCGGTCGCGGACGGGCACTTCCCCGCCCCGTCCTCAGGGGCGGCGCGCGGCTCTGGGAGCCCGGCGAGGCCGAGCACGCCTCCAGCATGCGGGTGGAGGCCGCGCTCAAGGGCTCCCCCAGGGTGCTGCTGCGCGGCGAGGCGGGATCGGGGAAGACGACGCTCCTCCAGTGGCTCGCGGTGACGGCGGCGCGCGGCACCTTCACCGGCGCGCTCGCCGAGTGGAACGGCCTGATCCCGGTCCTGGTCAAGCTCCGCCAGTACGCCGGGGAGCCGCCGCCCGCGCCGGAGGCGATGCTGGACCGGGTGGCGGGACCACTGAGCGGCCTGATGCCTCCAGGGTGGCTGCACCGGGCGTTCGCCGACGGCCGTGTGCTGCTCCTGGTGGACGGCGTGGACGAGCTCCTCGCGGGTGAGCGGCGGGGCGTGCGCGACTGGCTGCGGGGGCTGTTGCATCAGTACGCCGACACCCGCGTCGTGGTGACCTCCCGGCCCGCCGCGGCCCGGGTGGACTGGCTGCGCGCGGAGCGGTTCACCGCGCTTCAACTGGAGCGGATGACACCGGCTGACCTGGCCTCTTTCATACGGCAATGGCATCAGGCGGTCCAGGGGCAGGACGCCGGACTGCCCTGCCCCGTGGCGGAACTGCCGCGCTACGAACGGTCCTTGCTGACCAGCCTCCAGGACCGCCCGCACCTCCAGTCCCTGGCCACGAACCCGCTGCTCGCGGCGCTGCTGTGCGCCCTGCATCTGGCCCGTCGGGGGCAGCTGCCGCGCAACCGCATGGAGCTGTACCGGATGACCCTGGAGGTCCTGGTGCAGCAGCGGGACACGGACCGGGGCGTGCGCAGTGAGCTGTCAGCGCCGCTGACGCTGACGGACAAGCTGTGCCTGCTGCGGGATCTGGCATGGCGGCTTTCGGACAACAGCCGCACCGAGATCGCCGTCGAGCGGGCGGCCGACCACGTCACCGCGAAGCTCGCGGCGATGCGACACCTGGACGAACTCGAAGGCCCCGCCGTCCTCGACCACCTCGTGCACCGCTCCGGGGTGCTTCGCTCACCTGCCGAGGGCCGCCTGAGCTTCCTGCACCGGACGTTCCAGGAGTACCTGGCCGGACAGGAGGCCGCCGTGGAGGACCGGATCGGGAACCTGGTGGGGCGTGCCCATCTGGACCTGTGGCGCGAAACGATCGTGATGGCGGCGGGCCATGCGCATCGTACGCAGCAGGAGGAGCTGATCGGCGGGGTCCTTCAGCGGGCCGGGCAAGAGCCCCGGCACGCGCGCGTGCTGCGTCTCGTCGCGGCGTCCTGCCAGGAGACGATGGCGTCGGTCCCCGACGGTCTCGCCGCCCGGCTCGACGAGGCGGTGGCGCGGCTCGTGCCGCCCCGGCGGAAGTCGGAGGCGGGGTCCCTGGCGGCGGTGGGCACTCCCCTGCTGCGCAGGCTGCCGACGACGCTCGACGGACTCAGCGACGCCGCCGCGGAGGCGACGGTCATGACGGCGGCGCGGATCGGTGGGAACGAGGCGCTGGGACTGCTTGCCGGGTACGCGACGGATCGCAGGTACGTGGTCCATACACGCCTGCTGGCCTGCTGGGAGTACTTCGACGCCGACGCCTACGGAGACGTCGTACTCCAGCAGTTGCCCCTGGACGAGGGGCGCGTCCTCACCCTGACCCTCACCTACTCCGGGCAGTGGAAAGCGGCGACCCGGCTCAGGCACGCCCGTTGGATCTCCGTGCAGTTCCCCTTCTCCACGGGCCTGGGCATCTTCGAAGAACTGCCCCCGCTCTTTGGCATGTGGCTGCACAAGCTGCGGCAGGACGTCGACATATCCACACTGCGCGGACAGCGGGAGCTGAGGGTGCTCGGCCTGATCGGGCAGGGCCACGACGTGAGCCTGTCCGCGCCCGAGGAGCTTGCCGAACTCCGCATGCTGACGCTGACCCGGTGGTCGACACCCCCTCCGCTGGAGGAGCTGTTGCCGCTCGCCTCGCTCAGCTCCCTGACCCTGGGAAACCTCCCCGCCGGATACGACCTGGGACCGCTGGCCGGGTTCACCGACCTGACGGAACTCGCACTGACCGGGAGCGACCAGGCGTTCGACTGCGACGACCTGGATTACCTGCCCCGCCTGGAACTCACCAAGTACGACCTCAGCGGCTGGGCCCCGTTGCGAGCCGGTTTCCCGCCCGCCCTGAACACCCTGAGGCGCTGCGTGCTGCCACCCGACATCGAGCCGCACGAACACTGCCTGATCCAGGGCTGCCGCACCCCCGACGGCCGCCCCCACCCCCTGAACGTCTCCTAGGAACGCACGCGGGCCCCGCCCTCCCGAAGGAGAACGGGGCCCGGCGTACAACGCGGGTGTCAGCCCTGCCAGCTGTGCGGCGCCCGGAAGCCCGGCGTGCGCTCCAGGCGGCGCCAGCCCGCCCTGTCGCGGCCGCGGCGGGCCGCGGGGGCGGCGGGCTGCGCGGCGGCGCGGGCCAGCAGGACGGCGGTGATGGCCGCGACCTCTTCGGGGTCGGCGAGGCCCTTCTCGACGCGGATGTCAGGGGTAGTCATGTGCAGCGTTCTCCTTGTGGGCTACTGCGGCGCAGGCGCAGGTGTACTGCTACTGCGGAGGGTTGCCGTGCTTGCGCGAGGGCAGGTCGGCGTGCTTGTTGCGGAGCATCGCGAGGGACTTGATGAGCACCTCGCGGGTCTCGGCGGGGTCGATGACGTCATCGACGAGGCCGCGCTCCGCCGCGTAGTAGGGGTGCATCAGCTCGGCCTTGTACTCCTTGACCATGCGGGCGCGCATGGCCTCGGGGTCGTCGGCGGCGGCGATCTGACGCCGGAAGATCACGTTGGCGGCGCCCTCGGCACCCATCACCGCGATCTCGTTGGTGGGCCACGCGTAGGTCAGGTCCGCACCGATGGACTGCGAGTCCATGACGATGTACGCGCCGCCGTACGCCTTGCGCAGGATCAGCGAGATCCGCGGCACGGTGGCGTTGCAGTACGCGTACAGGAGCTTGGCGCCGTGCCGGATGATCCCGCCGTGCTCCTGGTCGACGCCGGGCAGGAAGCCGGGCACGTCGAGCAGGGTGAGGATCGGGATGTTGAAGGCGTCGCACATCTGCACGAAGCGGGCGGCCTTCTCGGACGCCTCGATGTCCAGGACACCGGCCAGGGACTGCGGCTGGTTGGCGACGATGCCGACGACCTTGCCGTCCAGGCGGGCCAGGGCGCAGATGATGTTGCGCGCCCAGCGCTCGTGGACCTCCAGGTAGTCGCCGTCGTCGACGAGCTCCTCGATGACCTTGGTCATGTCGTACGGACGGTTGCCGTCCGCGGGGACCAGGTCGAGCAGGACGTCCGAGCGACGCTCGGCCGGGTCCTCCGACTCGTGCGCCGGGGGGTTCTCCCGGTTGTTGGAGGGGAGCATCGAGATCAGGTAGCGGACCTCGGCCAGGCAGGTCTCTTCGTCGTCGTACGCGAAGTGGCACACGCCCGACGTCTCGGCGTGCACGTCGGCGCCGCCCAGGCCGTTCTGGGAGATCTCCTCGCCGGTCACCGCGCGGACCACGTCGGGGCCCGTGATGAACATCTGCGAGGTCTCGCGGACCATGAACACGAAGTCGGTCAGGGCGGGGCTGTAGGCCGCGCCGCCCGCGCACGGGCCGAGCATCACCGAGATCTGCGGGATGACACCCGACGCCTTGGTGTTGCGCTGGAAGATGCCGCCGTACCCGGCGAGGGCGGAGACGCCCTCCTGGATGCGGGCGCCCGCGCCGTCGTTCAGGGAGACCAGCGGCGCACCGGCCGCGATGGCCATGTCCATGATCTTGTGGATCTTGGTGGCGTGGGCCTCGCCCAGGGCGCCGCCGAAGATCCGGAAGTCGTGGGCGTAGACGAAGACCGTGCGGCCCTCCACCGTGCCCCAGCCGGTGATGACACCGTCCGTGTACGGCTTCTTCGCCTCCAGGCCGAAGCCCGTGGCGCGGTGCCGACGCAGCTGCTCGACCTCGTTGAACGAGTCCGGGTCGAGAAGCAGCTCGATCCGCTCGCGTGCGGTCAGCTTGCCCTTGGCGTGCTGCGCCTCGGTCGCCTTCTCGCTGGGCCCGCGCAGCGCCTGGGCACGGATCCCGTGCAGTTCGGCCACGCGGCCACGCGCGTCGGTGGGCTCGCCCGCCGAATCACCGGCGGAAGCGGTCTCGTCCAAAACGGTCATGGATCGACCTTACGGAGCAGCCCCATGGAAACGGACCGTCGACTCTGTACAGTCTCCGGGCCGTTTTCCTGGCAGCCCCGAACAGAAGAGGGCGGGGTTACTGAAGAAGTGACTGTTCAGCACCCCGCCAGCTGTAGGGGTTCCACAAAAGATCCCCCCGGAAGCAACCCTTCCGGAGACCCGGGTCAGATGAGAGACACCTCACACCGGTGGCTCGCGCACGCGACTCCCGGCGTGATCCGCAGCCGCAGCGACCTGCCGGTGCCGAGCACCTCTATCGCGGGATCCTTGCCGACGACCCGTACTCCAGGCCGGTTCCAGGTGAATTCGAGGGGTTCTCCGGTGCGCGGAGGCTCGCTCACATGAACCGTAGCGCTTCTCCCCCGGCGGCGGACAAGGACGCTCGCGGGCCGTGAGACGGCCAGCTCACCGGCCTCCCCCGCCTGCCAGAAGGTGGCCGCGGTCAGGCCGAGCGAGTCGAGGGACACGGCCTGGACCGTGGCCGAATTGGCGAGGACCGACAACCAGCGCCGGTCGCGGGAGCGGGCCGCGAGGGTGCGGCGCGAGGCTCCCGGCATGAGCACATAGACGTACGAGGCGTCCTCGGGGTCGGTGCCGTGGTCGAGCCAGAGCGTCTGCCAGCGCCGGGTGCGGCGCTCGGTGGAGCTGGTGGTGTTGATGTCGGACCAGGCTCCGGCGCGCTCCTCGCGGAGGGTCTTCAGGGCCCCGGCGCCGTCGGGGAAGACCCAGCCGCCGTGCCCTTCGAGGTGGGCCCAGCGCGGCCGTGGCCCCTCGTCGAGGGTGAAGGCCGCGGTGCCCGCCTCGCCCAGGTTGCGGTTGTCGACGACCGTCTCGACGGGGACGCCGTCGGTCGCGGTGATCCCCGCCCCGAGACAGATCACGGCGTCGTCGACGCAGAACCACGACTTACGGGCCTGAAGGGTGGAGCCGAGGCCCTTGAGGTGCTGGCCGATCGCGGCGAACTCGCCGTCCGTGGCGCCGCCGACCCAGCTCACGGCGGGCCTGGCCGCGCCCCACTCGCCGCCCGCCCGGTCGGGGAGCCTCTTGGTCGACACGGTCGTGCCGGGCAGCCGGTAGGGGTCGACGGTCGGCCAGAACCAGTCGGTGTACTGGTCCGACGGCTTTCCCGCGGGCCACCAGGAGAGCATTCCCGCGCCCGTGTGCCAGCCGCGCGGGTTCTCGCCGTTGCCGCACTCGTAGTACGCGATCCGCTCCGAGGCCATCGAGAGGCTCGCGGCGAAGCCGGGGCGGCGGTGCACGGCGCGGTCCATCGCGGCGAAGAGCCGGTGCCCGACCGGCTCGGGCGCGGCCCGCACGGCGGAGTCCGCCACCGCGTGCAGCCGCGCGAGGTCGGCGACGCCGAACTGCCGGGCGGCGAGGATCGGGGTCACGGTGTCCCGCTCGATCCAGCCCTTGATCCGCGCGTGCCAGCGGGCGCGCTCCGCGGGGCTCGCGCCGCCCGCGAGCATGGCCATGGCGGCGATCAGGCCCTGCCCGTGGAAGTGGTCGCTGCGCATGATCTTGCGGTCGTCGCCCTTGAGGTAACCGCGGCTGACGGCACGGCCGTTGACACTGTCCATCGCGAGGCCGTCCAGGACGAGCGGCGCGTAGGCGTGCTCCACGCTGTCCAGGATGATCTGCTTCTTGGGGTCCTCGACCTCCCACGTCGACCCGGCGAGCAGCGCGAACAGCCGCCCGAGTCCGTCGAGCATGACCTGTCCGTACGTCCCCGAGTAGGCGACCCAGGTGTGCTGGACGAACGAGCCGTCCGCGTAGAGGCCGTCGCCCTTGGTGACGTAGGGGAAGACCGGCGAGAGCGCGTCGCGGGCGAGGGCGACCTTGGCCGGGTTCCTTCCGAGGATGCCGCGCAGGGCGACGGAGCGGCACAGGTCCACGCGGTTGGCGCCGGTCGACGTGCCGGTGTAGTCGCCGATCGCGGAGTCGGGGACGAAGTGGTCGACGGCGGCGAAGGCCGCGTCGCGCCGCGCCTGGGTGAGCCGGTCGTGGAGCGCGGCGACGATGTCCATCAGGAGGCGCGGGCTGCCGATCTGCCACTCCCACCAGTTGCCGTAGCGGGTGGTGGCCGCGTTGTAGACGGTGGCGCCGACGTGGTCGATGCCGCGCAGGATGTCGGCGAGCAGTCCGGCGTCCCCGGTGGATCCCGTGCCCTCGTACACATATGCCTGGGTCATCGTCCACAGCCTGCTGTAGCTGAGGGTGATGCCCGCCGGTGGGTCGAACGGAGCGGTGGGCCACAGGGAGCCCGCGGCCGGTGCCATCGACGACCGGAACCCGCGGGCGAGTTCGCCGGTCTCCTTCAGGCGGGCGGCGTAGGGCTCGGCGGTGGGGTCGTAGCCGGTGCCGAGGGATATCTCCAGCCAGCGCTTGCGCAGGGCCTCGAACTCGTCGTCCCCTTCGGCGGCGTACGCCGGGAAGGAAAGGTTCACCATGGCGGCGGCTCCAGCGGCACCGAAAGCGGTTGCGGCGAGAAATGTGCGACGGGTGGGCGTCATGCGACAGGGGTCTATCAACGAACAGAAAGCGCTGTCTACACCTCTGACAGAGATTTCGTGCCCCGCAGGGACGCTCCGGCCCGGGCCCCGTAAGGGGCGCGGGGAACTGCGCGCCCAGCCACAGCGGGCCCGCAGCTCCCCACCCCCCGAACCGAACCGCCCCAGCGCAGAGCTATCGCCTCGCGTCGCGACGGAACAGCGACCGCGCCCACAAGAAGCCGATCAGCGCGATCGCCACGCCCCAACCGACCGCGAGCGGACCGAACTTGCCGATCTCGTCGCCGAGGAGCAGTCCGCGCAGGGTCTCGATGAACGCGGTGTACGGCTGCCACTCCGCGAAGTGGCGCAGCCACCCCGGCATCGAGTCGAGCGGCACGAACGCGCTGCTGAGGAAGGGCAGCAGGAAGGAGAACGGCAGGGCGACGCTGCTGGCCGCCTCCGGGGCCTTGACCAACTGCCCGAGCGCGACCGCGAGCCAGGTGAGGGCGGCGCACATCAGGGTGAGGAGCCCGGCAGCCGCGACCCACTCGATCGGTTCGGCGCTGGACCTGAAGCCCACCAGGAAGGCGACGCCGACGACCAGGACGACGCTGAGCAGCGTCTGGACGACCGCGCCGACGGCACGCCCCGTCAGGACCGAGGAACCGTTGATCGGCATCGTACGGAAACGGGCCACGATGCCCTCGGTCATGTCGGTGCAGACGCCGACCGTGGTGGGCAGGACGCCGGAACCGACGGCCATCAGCAGGATGCCGGGGAGCAGGTAGTCGACGTACTGGCCGGAGGACGCGTCGCCGATGCCCGCCGACATCGTGCCGCCGAAGACGTAGTTGAAGAGCAGCAGCATGGCGATCGGCATGCTCACCAGGCTGATCGTCATCGCCGGGTAGCGCCGCGCGTGCAGGAGGTTGCGGCGCAGCATCGTGACCGAGTTCCGCAGCGCGGAGGTGGGGGCGGGGCCCTGGGGGCGCACGGCGGCGGCCGGGGTGCTGGTGACAGTGCTCATCGGGTCGTCACTTCCTGGTGGTCGGGGCGGCCGGTCACGGCGAAGAAGACGTCGTCGAGGTCGGGGGTGTCGATGCCGAGCCCCTCGACCTCGATCTCGGCGGCGTCGACCCAGTCGAGCAGCGCCTTGACGGACTTGAGGCTGCCGTCGCCGGGGACTTGCAGGGTCAGGGCCTCGTCGTCGCGGGTGCCGATGCCGAGCAGACGCGCGGCCTTCTCCAGGCCGCCGAGGTCGGCGAAGCGCAGGTGGACGTGGCCGCCGGGGACGAGTCGCTTGAGTTCGGCGGGGGTTCCCTGGGCGACCAGCCTGCCGCCGCTCAACACCGCGACGCGGTCGGCGAGTTGATCGGCCTCCTCCAGGTACTGCGTGGTCAGGAAGACGGTGACGCCGTCGGCGACGAGTTCGCGGACGATCTCCCACATGCCGTGCCTGCTGCGCGGGTCGAGGCCGGTGGTCGGCTCGTCGAGGAAGATGATGCTGGGGCTCCCGACGAGGGTCATCGCGATGTCGAGGCGGCGGCGCATGCCGCCCGAGTAGGTCGCCGCGGGCCTTCTCGCCGCGTCGACGAGGTCGAACCTCTCGACGAGCTCTGCGGCGATCTGCCTGCCCCTTCGGCGCCCGAAGCCGTACAGGTCGGCCATGAGCGTCAGGTTCTCCTCGCCGGTCAGGAGGTTGTCGACGGCGGAGAACTGGCCGGTGACACCGATCGCGGCGCGCACCGCGTCGGGCTCGCGGCGCAGGTCGTGGCCCGCGATCCGCACGTCGCCCGCGTCGGCGGTGATGAGCGTCGACAGGATCTGTACGGCGGTGGTCTTGCCCGCGCCGTTGGGCCCGAGCAGGGAGAAGATCGTGCCCTGGGGGATGTGCAGATCGATGCCGTCAAGGACGGTCTTCTCACCGAAGGACTTGCGCAGCCCGGTGGCGGTGATCGCCGCCGGACGCGCGGGATGAGGCGTTGCCATGTCCGTTCCTTTGCGGGTGTGGGCAGCCTCGACACCGGACATCAGTTCGAATCTGATTCCGGGCGGCTGCCTGGGTGGCAGCTGAGGGTGGGGGGCTAGGGGTCGGCGGCGCGGGGCCGGTGGCGAGAGGTGGCGCCCGCGCCGCTGGTCAGGCGCGGTGGATCACGATGTCCCCCAGCATCGTGCGGGCCCGCACCTTGAGGGTGTCCGTGGACTCGCTCGGCGTCCCCGACTCCTCCAGGGACTGGCGTACGGTGCCCGCCTTGGTCCGCACGTCGAGCCAGGCGGCCGTGCCCTCACGGACGCCGATCGCGATCCTGCCCGCGGCGCTCTCCAGGACGGTCGAGCCGCGCACCAACTCCCCCACCGTGATGGGCCCGTTGGCGGTCTTGACGGTGACGTCGGCGCCCGCGTGGTCGACGGTGACGCTGCCGTTGGAGGCCCGCACCGTGAGATCGCCCGCGACCTCGCCGACCTTGGTCGGACCGTTGGAGTTCTTGATCCTCGCGGTCCCCGCGGCCTCGCCGACGCGCACCTCGCCGGAGGACGTGGCGATCTCGGCCGCGCCCGCCGCGCGGCCGACGGACACCTCGCCGTACGCGGTGTTCAGGTCCAGCTCGCCCGCCTGCTCGACCTGGATGTCACCGGCCCCCGTCCGGAACGCGCAGTCGCCGAGCCTGCCGTGGGCGGCGAGTCCCCCCATGGCCGTCACCGCCCGCAGCTCGGACCCGGCGGGGAGCAGGATCTCCACGTCGACCGACGGGCTCGTCCGGCTGAAGAGGGAGCGCTCCTTGGGCCCCTTGACCAGCAGCTTCCCGTTGGCGAACTCGACGCGGACGCGCCCGGCCGTCTTGACGTCCTGGTCACTGGAGCCGTCGGTGGGGCGGACCTCGACGACGGTGTCCGCACGGTCCTCCGCCACGACCCGGAGGGATCCGACGGAGAACTCGACGGAGGCGGAGATGGGCTCGGGGGTCTCGAAAGCAGGCATGGCTGTCCCGTCCTGTTGGCTCGGTGAGAGATGAAGTCGTACGCCGGAACCGGTGGAGTCGTACGCCGGATGCGGTGAAGCCGTACGCCGGGTGGCGTGCCGGATGTGGTGAAGCAGCGGGCGGAGGGCGGTCCTACCGCACCCAGCCGGTGAATCCGCCCCCGAAGTTCTGGGCGTCCTGGCGCCCCCTGCCCCGCGCGGCCCGGCCGCCCTCGGGCTGGTCCACGGCGCCGGAGACGGCGCGGACCAGCCAGGCGTTGACCGAGAGCCCTTCGCGGTTCGCGGCTTCCTCGACGCGGGACTTCACGTGGGCGGGCAGACGGAGGTTGATGCGTGCGGTGCCGCCGTCGTCCCCGGCGTCGGGGGCGGCCGGCGGGGGCGGCGGAGCCGGGGCCGGTCCCGGCGACATGAGCGCCTCGTACTCGGCCTGGGCGTCGAACGCCTCCGCCGCGGGCGGCAGCGTCACCACGAACTCGGGGTCGAGTCCGCGCAGTCGCAGATCGACCGAGCCCGGCACGAGCTCACCGGTGATCTCTTCGGCGGCGGCGGACAGCGCGTTCAGCAGGGTGAGCCGGGCCGCCGACTCCAGCGGTGCGGTGAGGCGCTCGGCGAGAGCGCGAGCGTCGTCGCCACCCGCTTCGGCGGCCACCGCGAGCTCCTGCCTGAGCTGATCGACGTACTGCGTGAGGTTCATGGCACCATCATGGCGCCATGATGGTGCCATTGCAAGCGGTCGCGGCGATGAACTTGGCGCCATGGGGTGCCACAGGGGGCATTCAGGGCGGATCTGACGCTGCCGCGACACCGCGCGACACCCCCAGGAGGGCCTGCGACCTGCCAACGCCGCGCGGAATCCTCGCGGCGCGGAGACACTGAACAGAGACGTCGCGTTGCGTGATCGAGAGGACACCTTCCGATACAGGTTGAACATTGAACTGAATCGCGCTACATTCAATCTCGTTGAACATTCAACAGAAGCTCCGCACCGGAGCCCGTCCCCCAAGGAGCACGTCATGGGTCTCTTCAACCGCAAGAACGACACGGACGCCACCACCGCGCCGACCGCCGCCGCATCGCCCCCCGCCGGTGCCGACCTCGCCGCGCTGACCGGCACCTACACGATCGACCCCTCGCACACCACGATCGGCTTCGTCGCCCGGCACGCCATGGTCACCAACGTCAAGGGCTCCTTCCGCGACGTCTCCGGCACGCTGCACCTGGACGGCGCCGACCCGTCCCGCTCCACGGCCTCCATCGACGTCACCATGGACAGCATCGACACCGGCAACGCGGACCGCGACGGGCACCTGAAGAGCGCGGACTTCTTCAAGACCGACGAGTTCCCGCAGATGACGTTCCGCTCCACCGCCGCTCAGTCCCTCGGCGGCGACGACTACCGCATCACCGGTGACCTGACGATCCTCGGCACCACCAAGCCGCTCACCATCGACCTGGAGTTCAACGGCCTGGCCAAGGACCCGTTCGGCAACGAGCGCGTCGGCTTCGAGGGCAAGGCCGAGATCCTGCGCTCCGAGTGGGGCCTGACCTGGAACGCCGCGCTGGAGACCGGCGGAGTGCTCGTCTCCGACAAGATCAAGCTGAACTTCGACATCTCCGCGATCAAGGACGTCAAGGGCGGCGAATGAGCAGGCCGAGCGAGCTCGCCAGCTGTTCGCGGACCGCGGGGTCCCCGATGAGACCGTCCTCGTCGAGGGACCCCCGGTCCACCTGGACGCGTACGCACGCCTCCTCCACGACCGCCGCGCCCGTGTAGCCGAGCACGCTGCGAAGCGTGGCCGTCGCGCCCTCGCCCCTGCCGGGGGCCGCCGCGTTCACCCAGGCGACGGGCTTGTCGCTGATCTCCGTGCCGCCGACGGTCCAGTCGAGCAGGTTCTTGAAGGAGCCGGGGAGCGTGCCCGCGTACTCCGGGGTGCAGACCAGGATGGCCGCCGCCCCGTCGATCGCCGCGCGCAGCTCGGCCACCGGGGCGGGCAGCGAGTCCCCGTCGTCGTCGGGGTTGAAGTGGGGCAACGAGCCGAGGCCCTCGTACAGCACGGCACGTATCCCCTCGGGAGCCGCCGCGCGCGCGGTGCGCAGGACGAGTTCGTTCGACGAGCCCGAGCGCAGGCTTCCGGAGAGCAGAAGGATCACTGAAGACATCTCCCGAACCTAGCCGCGACAGCCGCGCTACGGTTCCGCTGTGCCCGAGTTCATACAGCAACTCCCCGCCCTCATAGGCGTGATCATCGGTGCGCTCGGTTCGTACGCGGCGATCATGCGCGGCGACCGGGCCCGCTTCCGGCGCGAGCAGGAGGCCCGCTGGGAGGAACGGCGGCTCGCCGTCTACACCGAGTACGCCCGGGTCCTGAAGCAGTCCGTCACGCTGACCTACCGGGTCGCCGCCCACCTCGGCAACGATCCGCATCCCCACCCCCTCTCCCCCGAGGCGGCCGAGCGGGACTTCACGGAGGCCGCCGACGCGCGCGATCCCGCGGGTGAGGCGCTGCTGCTTCTCGGGGCGCCCGACGTGGTGGACGAGGCACGGACGTGGGTCGTCACCGTGATCGAGATGGAGCGGTTCCTGCGGGAGGACCGGCGGGATCCGGAGGCGTGGGCCGTCCTGCTGGAGCGGCAGCGGGGCGCGCGTGAGGGGTATTACGCCGCTGTGCGGAGGGACTTGGCGTTGCCGCCTGGGCATTCTGGGCGGTGGCCGGTTACCGGGCCCGCGGCCGGGCCCGGGGCGGTGCCGCGGGGGGCTGCGCCCCGCGGTGACTGAAGCGACCGTCCTACAGTGCGGGTTTGATGTGGCTGGGCGCGCAGTTCCCCGCGCCCCTTGGGGGCGACCCCTTCGGGGTGCCCCCCCCCACTCAGAAGCTGCCGCCGCCGAAGTCCCCGCCGCCCCCGAAGTCCCCTCCGCCGCCGAAATCTCCGCCGCCCCCGAAGTCCCCCGGATCGAAGTCCGCCCCGGAGAAGTCGCCGCCGTCGTAGCCGCCGCCGAAGTCCCCGTAGCCCGAGCCGTAGTCCGCCGCGTAGGCCGGGCTCGCCATCATGCCGCCGAGCATCGTGCCGACCAGGAGTCCCGGCAGGATGCCGCCGCCGAAGTAGCCGCCCGCCCAGGGACCGTACGCCGGGCCCGCCTCCCAGTAGGGGCGCCGGCCGCCGGACTCGTCCGTCACCGTGCGCACCATCGGGTCCTGCCCGTCGGCCAGGCGGGCCGCGTCGGCCGCGCAGACCGGGACCTCGCGCTCGGCGCCGCCGACCGGTGTCCAGCGCGCGTCCTGGACGGAGGGGCCGTGCCGGGGGTCGAAGAAGCAGGGGGCGCGCCGCTCCGGGAGTTCCTTGCCTTCCCTGCGGGCGGCGAGCAGCGCGAGCGAGAAGCGGCCGTCCTCCAGGGCCTGGGTGACGCCCCGCACCTCTTCGGGGCGCGTCGCCGCCGCCATGAACGACTTCGCCTTCTCGTAGGCGTCGAGGGCCCGTTCGTAGTCGGCGCGCATCGCGTCGTCGGCGCCCGCCTCCGCCGGGTGGAAGTCGAGCCGGTCGAGCTCCTCGCCGAACGCGGTGATGTCCTCGTCGACCACGACCGCCAGCTTGCGCAGCGCCTCGCGCTGCTCCTCCTCACGGCGTCGCCGGTTGCGCCTGACCACCGCGTACGCGCCCGCGCCGCCCGCCACGACGACCGCGCCGACGCCGATCAGGGCGCCCACCGGGACCCCGTCGTCCGAACCGCCGCCCCAGGACTGCGGCGCGTGGCCCCTGGTCTGCACGAGCGCCTGGTCGACGAAGCGGTTGAGCTGCGTGTTCGCGTCCTCGCCCTGGACCAGCGACACGAGGTTTCCGACGGCGTTCTTCGACAGGACCGAGTGGTCCGCCTTGGCGTCGAAGGCGTTGCCGAGGCGCACCGCGTACACCCCGGTCACGCCCGTCTCGGTGCGCAGCTTCTGGAAGATCTCGGGGCGCGGGAAGCTCTTCGGCAGGACCGCGACGAAGACCGGCTTGTCCGCCTTCTTGATCTTCTCGGCGAGGGCGTCGGCCTGGGCGTCCGACAGCTGATCGGACGCCTGGGGGTCGACGTAGACCGGACTCTTCTCCCAGGCGTCGGCCACCACCGAGGTACTGGACGCCGCGACGGCCCCCGGTGCCGTGAACATCACGGCGCCCAGGGCGAGCAGCAGTCCCGTCAGAGCGGTGGTGATCCGGTTCGTCCGATTCCTCATGCTTCGAACGTAACCCAGCCGGGCCCGCGACGACGTACCCGGGAGGGCTACTCGACCGGTTCGACTCCGGCCCGCAGCAGACCGAAGGTGTAGGCGTCCTCCAGGGCGCCCCACGAGGCGGCGATGACGTTCTCCGCGACGCCGACCGTCGACCACTCGCCGACGCCGTCGGAGGTGGAGATCAGCACGCGCGTGGTGGAGGACGTGCCGTGCTTGCCCTCCAGGATGCGGACCTTGTAGTCGACCAGCTCCAGCTTGGCGAGCTGCGGGTAGATGCGCTCCAGGCCGACCCGCAGCGCCCGGTCGAGGGCGTTGACCGGGCCGTTGCCCTCGGCGGTGGCGACGATGCGCTCGCCCTTGGCCCACAGCTTCACGGTGGCCTCGTTGGCGTGCGTGCCGTCGGGGCGGTCCTCGACGATGGCCCGCCAGGACTCGACGCGGAAGTAGCGGCGGGCCCTGCCCTCGGCCTCCTCGCGGAGCAGGAGCTCGAAGGAGGCGTCGGCGGCCTCGTAGGTGTAGCCCTGGAGCTCGCGCTCCTTGACCCGCTCGACCACGCGGCCGACCAGCTCGCGGTCGTCGCCGAGGTCGACGCCGAGCTCCTTGCCCTTGAGCTCGATGGAGGCGCGGCCCGCCATGTCCGAGACGAGCATGCGGATGCGGTTGCCGACCAGGTCCGGGTCGATGTGCTGGTAGAGGTCCGGGTCGACCTTGATCGCGGAGGCGTGGAGTCCGGCCTTGTGGGCGAAGGCGGAGACGCCGACGTAGGGCTGGTGCGTGGAGGGGGTCAGGTTCACGACCTCGGCGATGGCGTGCGAGACGCGGGTCATCTCGCGCAGCGCGCCCTCGGGCAGGACCTGCTTGCCGTACTTGAGCTCCAGGGCGGCGACGACGGGGAAGAGGTTGGCGTTGCCGACCCGCTCGCCGTAGCCGTTGGCGGTGCACTGCACGTGCGTGGCGCCCGCGTCGACGGCGGCCAGGGTGTTGGCGACGGCGCACCCGGTGTCGTCCTGGGCGTGGATGCCGAGCCGGGCGCCGGTGTCGGCGGCGACGGTGGAGACGGTGGCCTGGACCTGCGCGGGCAGCATGCCGCCGTTGGTGTCGCACAGGACGACGACGTCGGCGCCCGCGTCGGACGCGGCGCGCACGACGGCCTTGGCGTACTCGGGGTTGGCGCGGTAGCCGTCGAAGAAGTGCTCGCAGTCGACGAAGACGCGGCGGCCCTCGGCGACCAGGTAGGAGACGGTGTCGCGGACCATCTCCAGGTTCTCGTCCAGGGTGGTGCGCAGGGCCAGTTCGACGTGCCGGTCGTGGGACTTGGCGACGAGGGTGATGACGGGGGCGCCCGACGCGAGGAGGGCGTTGACCTGCGGGTCGTCGGCGGCCTTGGCGTGCGCGCGGCGGGTGGCGCCGAAGGCGACGAGCTGGGCGTGCCGGAAGGTGATCTCCTGCTGTGCCCGCGCGAAGAACTCGGTGTCGCGCGGGTTGGCGCCGGGCCAGCCGCCCTCGATGAAGCCCACGCCGAAGTCGTCCAGGTGCCGGGCGATGGTCAGCTTGTCCGCGACGGTGAGGTTGATGCCTTCGCGCTGCGCGCCGTCGCGCAGCGTCGTGTCGAAGACGTGGAAGGAATCGTCGGGCGTGCTGGTTTCCGTCATGCTGATCTGGCTCCTGTGTCGGATCTCGGTCTACCGGAAGGACCGGCTCCACCACCCCCGATGATCCCGCGCGCTCCGCGTCCGGCTGCAGTTGGGCCGGGAAACGAAAAAACCCCTCGCGGGTGCGAGAGGTCTGCGCGCGGGTCGAGGACGACGGTGTCCGCCCGTACATGGTGGTACGAGACGGTCACTGCGGACCGGCGCGCCTGCTGCCAATAATCATGGCGAACGAGAGCACGGAGGCAGCTTGCCACGCTTTCGCCGTCCGTGGGGCTCCTGTCTCACGATGCGGGCGGCGCGTGGACACGCCGCCCGCATCGCCCCGGTTCAGCGCACGTGGCGCACGAAGACGTCGCCGCCGTCGTTGGTGTCACCGGGCAGCAGGGAGGCGTCCGACGAGTCGAAGGCGATGCGGCGGGCGTCGCCGGAGATGCCGCCGGGCAGCACGTTCGCGGTCGCGGCGCCGCCCTCGGTGTCCGGGGTCACCAGCGTGGTGGTGCCCTTCTTCAGGTCGCGCAGGTAGGTGGGCCACTCCTTGCCGTACTCGCTGCCGGGCTCGGTCAGTTCGGACATGTAGGTGAGGTAGCGGCCGTCGGCGCTGATCGCGGGCGAGCGGGTGTACGCCTCGCCGGGGCCGCCCTGGGTGCCGTGGACGCGCCGGTTGGTGCCGCTCGCGACGTCGTGGACGAAGACGTTCCAGGCGGCGTCGTTGTCGTCGGGCACCAGATGGGTGTCGCGGGACTCGAAGACGACCGTGCGGCCGTCGCCGCTGATGGAGGCGTCGAGCGACTCCTTCTCGGTCTTGGTCCCGTCGTACGAGCGGTCCACCTGCGTCAGCTTCCCGGTCGCGCGGTCGCGCAGCCACAGGTCGCTCCAGTCGTCGCCGCGCGGGCCGTTCACGAAGGAGGTGGCGTAGACGACGTGGCGGCCGTCGTCGCTGACGGTCGGCGAGTGCGCGTCGCGCTCCCCGTCGCCGCCCGTGTAGGGGTGGCTGATCCGCTCGGTGGTGCCCGCCCTGCGGTCGCGCAGGAAGACCGCCGTGCCGTCGAAGCGGGGCCCGTCCGTGCTGAAGACGGCGTAGCGCCCGTTCGCGCTCAGGGACACGGTGCCCGCGCTGTCGCCGGGGTAGCCGTCGGGCAGCTCGACGTCCAGGCGCTCGGTCTTCTTGGTCCTGCGGTCGTAGAGCCGTACGTCACGGACGGTCGGCCAGCCCTCGACGGTCGAGGCGACGAACGCGACGTAGCGGCCGTCGGCGCTGAGCGACGGGCTGCTCAGCTCCCGCCCGTCCACGGCGATCCGCTCCGTCCGGCCGCCGCGCAGGTCGCGGACGAAGACGTCGTCGTGGCCGTTGGTGTCCCCGGCCACCAGGTCGCTCGCGCCGGACACGAACGCCGCGTAGCGCCCGTTCCTGCTGATCGACTCCTGCGAGGAGCGGTCGTTGCCCGCCGCGCCCGCCGCGGTGACGCTGACGCCCTCGGTGCGGGGCGCGGGCGCACCGGCGGGCGCGGCGACGGCGGCGGGCAGGGCGGTGACGGTGGCCGCGGCGACGCCTGCCGCGACGGCCAGGGCGAGCCGGTTGCGCTGGGTGCAGTACATGGTCAAGTCCCCCGTGGTGTGCGGTGATCGAGATGTTTCCGATGTCATCGGACGGTACGCAAGAAGACGTCCGAGACCTTGTTGGTGTCGCCCGGCACAAGGTCGGGTGACGCCGAGTCGAAGGCCACGACGGTGCCGTCCTCGTTGACCGAGGGGTGGCCCGCCGCGAGGTCGTTGCGGCCGCCGTCGAGGTCGACGCTGATCAACCGTGTCTTCCCGGTGGCCAGTTCGCGCAGGTGGACGGCGGGCGCGGGGCCCTTGCCGCGGGCGCGCGCGGCGACGTAGGCGAGGTGTGTGCCGTCCTTGGCGAGCGACGGCTGCGTGGTGGCGTCCTGGGGGTGTGCGCCCTCGATCAGGGTCGTGGTGCCCGTGTCGAGGTCGCGGACGAAGACGTTCGCGGCGCGGTTCCTGTCGCCGGGCACGAGGTCGGACGCGCGGGACTCGAAGGCGACCCGGCGGCCGTCGGCGCTGAGCGAGGGCGCCGAAGAGGCACCGTTCGCCGCGCCGCCGCCGCGGGCGACGTCGGCCTTCTCCAGGGCGCCGGTGTCCAGGTCGCGTACGTACACGGCGCCGTCCTGCGCGTAGGCGACGTACCTGCCGTTCTCGCTGATGGACGGCTGCCCCGCCGCGCCGCCCCGCGCCTGGCTGACCAGGTCGGTGGTGCCGCCGTCGAACCGGAAGCGGTAGACGCGCGGGCGCGGGTCCGGGTCGGCCTCGGTCGGCGTGAGCGTGGCGGTGTAGGCGATCCACTGGCAGCCGGGGTCGACCCTGGGCTGTGTCATCGACGCGAACGGCACGCCCTGGTAGCCGTGCAGGCCGGTGATCTTGCCGACCGAGCGGTTGCGGACGTAGGCGAGCGGCCGGTGGTCGGGGCGCGGCGGGCTGCCGAGCGTCGTGGACTCGGAGACGAAGCCGAACATCCGCCCGCTCGCGCAGGGCCCCGCGTCGCGCGAAGGGCCGTCCGCGCCGTAGCTGACCTCGGAGTTGCCGCCGCCGTAGCCGTCGTGCAGGTACACGTCCGGCAGGCCGTCCGTGTCGACCCGCCCCGCGGGGCCCTCGGCGGTGAAGCCGGTGACGCGGCCCGAACCCATCGCGGGTCCGTAGGACGGCTCGGCCAGCTGCGCGCCCTCGTACGTGGTGCTGATCCGCTCGGTGGCGGGCGGCTGCGGGTCGGGCTCCGCGTGCGCGGGGAGCGCTCCCACCGTGCCGAGCACGGCGGCCAGGCACAGTCCGGTGACGGCTCTCTCGCTGCTGCTCATGTGTGGTCCCCCGATGTGGTTCAGCGTGTGTGCCGTACGAAGATGTCGAAGTCGCCGTTCGTGTCGTCCGGCACCAGGTCCGTGGCCCCTGAGGTGAACGCCACCTCGCGGCCCCGCGCGGTGACGGCGCCCGGTACGGCGTCGCCGTGGCCCACGGGCGTACGCCTGCCCGTGCGCAGATCGAGCAGCGTCAGGGTGCCCTCCTCCGCCGAGTCCCCCTTCACCGCGCGGACGACCGCGTACCGCCCGTCCCGGCTCGCGGAGACGGCGGGCGCGTCCGCGAGGTGCCGGGTCCTGCCGGTGCGCAGGTCGTGTACGTAGGTGCCGCCGTCGGCGACGAGGACCACCTCCCGTCCGCTCTCGCCGAGTTGGACGAGTCGGCTCCTTCCCAGGCCCTTGTCGACCTGGACGGTCTCGCCGGTCGTGCGGTTCCTGACGAGGACGTCGGCCCGGTCGTCGCCCGCCGTGCGCAGTTGGTAGGCGACGCGGGTGCCGTCGGCGCTGACCGACGCGAACTCCTTGTCGCCGTCCGCCTCGCCGGAGATCAGGTCGTCGGTGCCGCGTGCCGTGTCGCGCACGTACAGCCGCTGGGTGGGCCGGGGACGGGTGCCCGCGCCGTAGGCGACGTGGCCGCCGTCGCGGCTGAGCGACCACAGCTCGCCGACCCACGCCTGGTCGTCGGAGTCCGGCAGGACCCGTCGGGAGGTGCCGGTCACGCGGTCGTACACCTCGGGCACGGGGACCTTGGTGCCCGCCGTGAAGCCCACGTGGCGCCCGTCGCCGCTGAGGACCGGCGGCGCCCAGGAGAACCCGTCCGCGCCGGGCACCGCGGTCACCTCGCCGGTGGCCCGGTCCTTCACCTGGAGGCAGGTGTAGGCGTTGCGGTGACAGCCGAACTCGACGGCCTTCGTGGAGAAGGCGGCGTAGCGCCCGTCGTCGCTGAGCACGCCCTGGTGCGAGGAGCCGTCCAGCTGCGCGCCCGTGCTCGTGGTGCTGACGCGCTCGGTGCGGGGCGCCCGCGCGGTGGCCTCGGTCGCGGTGAAGGTCACGACGACGGCCGCCGCGAGGGCCGCTACCGCGGCGCCGTTCCTCATCGCGCCGTCCACTTGAAGACGTCGCGCAGACCGTTGGTGTCGCCCGGCACGATGTCGGCGTCCTCCGAGCTGAAGACGATGCCCCGCCCCTTCGCGGCGATCGCGCCGGGGCCCGCCGAGCCGTGCCCGACGGCCACCTCGTGGCCGCTGGAGAGGCGGCGCAGCACGACGTTCGACTCTCCGTCCCCGTAGAGGAGTTGGCGCCCGTCCCTGCTCAGGGCCTGCGCGTGGCCGCCCGGGAGGCGGCGGACCTTTCCGGTGCGCAGATCGCGTACGTACGCGCCGTCGGCGGAGTTCATCGCGACGCTGCGGCCGTTGACCTGCACCAGCGTGGACGCGGTGCCGTCGTCGACGCGGGTGAGGGTGCCCGTGGCCCGGTCGCGGAGCCAGACCTGTCCGGTGCCCTTGTCCTCGTAGGCGACATGGCGGCCGTCGGCGCTGAGGGACGGGTCCACCATGTCGCGGGTCGCGTCCTGCGGTCCTTCGCTGACGACCTCGCGGGTGTCGCTCACCCGGTCGTAGACCTCGACCCTGGCGGGGTCGCCGGGGTGGCGCGGCTGGAGCTTGTAGGCGACGAAGCGGCCGTCGGCGCTGATCGACGGGTGGGCCGAGCTGTCCTTGAAGCCCTTGCCGTCGATCTGCTCGCGCTCCCCCGTGCTCAGGTCGGTGAGGAAGACGTTGATGCCGTGCGCGCCCCAGCCGGTGTGTGCGGCATAGCGGCCGTCGTCACTGATGACGGGGGCGCCCATGGAGTTCTTCAGCCGGGTCACCTCGCCCGTGCGCAGGTCGCGCACGAATCCGTAGTCGTACGGACCCTGGTGACCCTGGGTCAGATTCTCGGCCGAGCTGCTGAAGGCCACGTGTCGCCCGTCGCCCGACAGGGACGCGGCGCCGGACGCGCCGTCGGCCTCGGTCCCGTCGGCCGCGACGCTCACCCGCTCGGCCCGGGGAGCGGGCGGCGCGGCCTGCGCCGTGGCCGGTGACACGGCGGCCCCGAGCGCGGCGGCCAGCACGACGCTCAGGGACACACGTCTGGCACCGGACACGACAGTGGACGTGGTGGACGTGGCAGTGGACACGGCTTCCCCCAAAGACCTGTCTCTCCCCCGGCCCGACACCGGGGCCCACGAGGATGGAAACGCACCACAAGGCAGCAGGCAATCCGATGGTTTGCGTACAACCTAGACAGGCCGCCGGGCGTCCGTGGCGAGCGTCTCGTCCAGGAACTCCCTTACGTGCGCGAGCACTTGGGCCCTCCCGGTGCCGCGCAGGCCGATCGCCACGTGGATCGAGAAGCCGTCGAGCAGCGCCCTGAGGCGGGTCGCGAAGCGGTCGGGGTCGACCGCGCCGAACTCACCGCGCGAGATGCCCTCGGCGAGCAGCGCCACCAGGTCGCGGTGCCAGGCGCCCTCGATCGCGGCCTGCCGGTCGCGGCCGCCCTCGTCGGCGTTCAGGGAGCGGTTCCACACCTCGAGCCAGAGCGTCCAGTGCGGATCGCCGGGAGCGTTGGGGACGTACAGCTCGACGTACGCGTCCAGGCGCTCGCGGGCCGTGCCCTGCCGGGCCAGGAGGCGGCCGCGCTCGGCGCCGAGGCGGCCCTCGCTCCACTCCAGGGTGCGCAGGAGCAGCTCGTCCTTGGTGCGGAAGTAGTAGAGGAGGTGGCCGGAGCTCATGTCGACCTCGCGGCCGAGCGCGGCCATGGTGAGCTTCTCCAGGCCGCGCTCGGCGATCATCTCCATGGCGGCGGCCAGGACGTCCTCACGCGGTGGGGCGTTCTTCCGCGCGCGGGACTGACCGCCACCTGCCATGGAGCACTCCTTGTCGATTCGCCGATCACACCCTCGGCTGCTGCTGGGTGATGCAGTGGATGCCACCACCCCCGGCAAAGATCGTACGGGCGTCGACGAGCGTCACGGTCCGCTCGGGGAAGAGCCCGCGGAAGATGCCCGCCGCGATCTCGTCGTTCGGGTCGCCGAAGGCGCACAGGACGACGCCGCCGTTGCAGAGGTAGTGGTTGATGTAGGAGTAGTCGACCCAGCCCTCGGCGTCCTTCAGGACGGTCGGCGCGGGCACCTCGACGATCTTCAGGGTGCGGCCGCGCGCGTCGGTCTGCCCCTCCAGGGTCGCGATGATCTCCTTGCTGACCTCGAAGTCGGGGTGGGCGGGGTCGCGCTGGGAGTGCACGAGGACCACGCCGGGCGCGGCGAACGCGGCGACGATGTCGACGTGGCCGATGGTGCCGAAGCCGTGGCCCGGGTAGTCGGCGGTGAGGCCGCGCGGCAGCCAGATCGCCTTCGTCGTGCCGAGGTGGGCGTGGATCTCCGCCTCGACCTGCTCCTTCGTCCAGCCGGGGTTGCGCTCGGGGCCGAGCTGCACGGTCTCGGTGAGCAGCACGGTGCCCTCGCCGTCGACGTGGATGCCGCCGCCCTCGTTCACCAGCCGCGACGTGTACGTCCGGGCTCCCGCGAGGTCGGCGACGTGCGCCCCGACCTTGGCGTCGTGGTCCCAGCGGGCCCAGTCCTGGGCGCCCCAGCCGTTGAACGTCCAGTCGACGGCGGCCAGTCGCCCCTTGCCGTCGGTCAGGAAGGTGGGGCCGATGTCGCGCATCCAGGCGTCGTCGAGCTCCCGCTCGGTCACCTCGACGTCCGGGCCGAGGAGCTCCTTGGCGTACGCGGCCTGGGCGGGCCCGCACACCACGGTGACGGGCTCGAAGCGGCGTACGGCACGGGCGACCGCGGCCCAGGCGAGGCGGGACTCGTCCAGGCCCTCCGGATCGTCGAAGGTGGGGTTGGGGCACGGCCACGCCATCCAGGTGCGCTCGTGCGGGGCCCACTCGGCGGGCATGCGGAAACCGTCGGCGGCAGCAGACATGTCGTACACCTTCAGAGGAAGTAGAGGCGGTTGAGGGAGACCGAGTCGGCGGGCTCGGAGCGGACCGGGTCGCCGTCGAGGGTGACCAGGCCGGTGCGCTGGTTCACGTCGACGGCTCCGGTACGGGAGTTCAGGCGCAGGTCGGCGGGCCCGATGCCCCGGGTGCCGCGCACGGCGACCCGCCTGCGCCGGGTGGGCATGAGGTCGTTGCCCTGGTCGACGGCGGCCTGCGCGACGAAGGCGACGGAGATGTCGGCGGGCACGGCGCCGTGCCCGCCGAACAGCGGTCCGAGTACGAGGGGTTCGCAGGTGTCGGTGGCGGCGTTCGGGTCGCCGGTGACTCCGTAGGCGGGGAATCCCGACTTGAGGACCATCTGCGGCTTGGCGCCGAAGTACTGCGGGCGCCAGAGCACGATGTCGGCCATCTTGCCGACCTCGATGGAACCGACCTCGTGGGCCAGGCCGTGGGCGAGGGCGGGGTTGATGGTCAGCTTGGCGATGTAGCGCAGCACGCGCGCGTTGTCGTCGTGCTCGCCGTCGCCCTCCATCGGACCCAGCTCGGCCTTCATCTTCCCGGCCATCGCGAACGTCCGGCGCACGGTCTCACCCGCCCGCCCCATGCCCTGCGCGTCCGACGACGTGATGCCGATCGCGCCCAGGTCGTGCAGGACGTCTTCGGCCCCCATGGTCCCGGCGCGGATCCGGTCACGGGCCATCGCCGCGTCACCGGGCAGATCGGTCTTCAGATCGTGGACCGAGACGATCATCCCGTAGTGCTCGGCGACCGCGTCCCGCCCGAAGGGGAGCGTGGGATTGGTCGAGGAGCCGATCACGTTCGGCACGCCCGCCATCTTCAACACGTTCGGCACGTGACCGCCGCCGCAGCCCTCGATGTGGAAGGCGTGGATCGTCCGCCCCTCCAGAACACTCAAGGTGTCCTCGACGGAAAGACACTCGTTCAACCCATCACTGTGCAGCGCGACTTGGACGTCATGCTCCTCCGCCACCCGCAACGCCGTATCCAGCGCCCGCGTGTGCGCGCCCATGTCCTCGTGCACCTTGAACCCGGACGCGCCGCCCTCGGCGAGCGCCTCGATCAGCGGCGCGTCGTACGAGGACGAACCGCGGCCCAGGAAGCCGATGTTGACCGGCCAGGCGTCGAAGGCATTGAAGGCATGCCGCAGCGCCCAGGGCGAGTTGACGCCCACACCCCACACCGGGCCGAACTCCTGGCCGATGATCGTGGTCACGCCGGACGCGAGGGACGCCTCCATGATGCGCGGCGAGAGCAGGTGCACATGGGTGTCCACGGACCCGGCGGTGGCGATGAGGCCCTCCCCCGACACGATGGACGTGCCGGTGCCGACGACGACGTCGACGCCGTCCAGGGTGTCGGGATTTCCCGCCCGCCCGATCGAGGCGATCCGCCCCTCCCGGATCCCGATGGACACCTTGCGGATGCCCTGCACCGCATCGATGACCACGACGTTGCTGATCACGACGTCACAGGTCTCACGGACCGCGGCGGCCTTCAGATGCAGCCCGTCACGGGCCGTCTTGCCGAAACCGGCGAGGAACTCGTCGCCGTGCCGCTGCGCGTCGGACTCGACCCGGATCGTCAGGCCCGAGTCACCGAGCCGGACGTGGTCGCCCGCGCGCGGGCCGTGCGTAGCGGCGTACTCATAGGGGTTCATCGCTCGTCCTCCGCTTCCGCTCCGAGGTAGCCGCAGGCGACGGCCCTGCGCAGCGCCTCTTCCTTCGCGCCGGGCGCGTCCAGCGGGCCGTCCACCAGACCCGCGAAGCCGATCGCGATCCGGGCGCCGCCGATGGGCAGCAGGCCGATCTCGACGCTCTCGCCGGGGCCGAAGCGCACGGAGGAGCCCGCGGGCACGGCGAGGCGCATGCCGTACGCGGCCGCGCGGTCGAAGTCGAGCCGAGGATTGGCCTCGAAGAAGTGGAAGTGCGAGGTCACCGAGACCGGGACGGTGGCGGTGTTGCGCACGGTCAGCGTGACGGCGGCCGCGGGCTCCTCGTGCGCGGGCCCGGGCAGCAGCGCGCCGGGCGCCGCGTCGCCGAGGCCGCCGCCGATCGGATCCGAGACCACCGCGAGCCGGGACCCGTCGTCGAAGACGGCCTCCACGTGCACCTCGGTCACGACGTCCGCGACGCCGGGCAGGACGTCGTCGGGGCCGAGCACGGAACGAGCCCGCTCGACGGCCTCGGCGAGCCGTGCGCCGTCGCGGGCCGCCTCGCACACCGTGTCGGCGATCAGCGCGGTGGCCTCGGGGACGTTGAGTCTCAGGCCGCGCGCCCTGCGGGACCTGGCGAGCTCGGCGGCCCCGAAGAGCAGCAGCCGGTCGCGTTCGGTGGGCGTGAGTCGCACGCGCCGTTCCTCCCTGTTCCCGATCCTGTTTCTGATCACATCTCTCGTTTAGAGCAACACTCTAAGCACAAAATCCGCATGCGGGAAGCATTGACGGGAGAGCTCCATTCGCGCCACATTGAGCGCTGCTCAAAAGTAGGGCAACCATCGGGACCAGCGAGCGTCAGGGGCAGCCTCATGCCGATAGAACAGCGCGGAGTCGACACCATCCCGGACGGGGAACGCACCAGCGGCCCCCGCGACCTCGTGTCGATCCTGATCGGGTCCAACCTCTGCCTCGGGGTGATCGTCTTCGGCTGGCTGCCGGTGTCGTTCGGGCTCGGCTGGTGGGAGTCGGTGAGCGCGGTGGTGGCGGGCACCGTCATCGGCACGGCCCTGACCGCGCCGCTCGCCCTCGTCTCGCTGCGCACCGGCACGAACCTGTCGACCTCGTCCGGCGCCCAGTTCGGCGTGCGCGGCCGCCTGGTCGGCTCCGTCGTGGGGCTGCTGCTCTCCCTCGGCTACACCGCGCTGACCATCTGGATCGGCGGCGACGTGATGGTGGGCGCGCTGCACCGCCTGCTCGGCCTGCCGACGGGCGGACTCTCGTACGCCCTCGTCTACGCACTGCTCGCGGCGGCCACCGTCACGGGCGCGGTGCACGGCTACCGCGTCCTGCTCCGGCTCTCGCGCGTCCTCGCCCTCGGCATGACGGCGCTCCTCGTCCTCGGCGTCGTCGCGTACGCCCCCGACTTCACGACCTCCGCGCTGCCCGGCGCGGGCGGCTACGCGCTCGGCTCGTTCTGGCCGACGTGGCTGCTCGCCCTGGTCGCGGCGGGCCTTTCGGGCCCGATCGCGTTCATCACCCTGCTCGGCGACTACACGCGCTACGTCTCCCCCGCCCGGCACGGCTCCCGTTCGGTCCTCGGCGCGGCCTGGCTCGGACTGCTCGCCGGGCTCCTGATCCCGCAGCTCTTCGGTACGTTCACGGCGTACGCAGCCCGTGCCGCCCTGGACTACGCGGGCGGACTCGTCGACGCGTCCCCCGCCTGGTACCTGGTCCCGCTCCTCCTCGCCGCCTCCGCGGGCTCGGTCGGCAACGCGGGCCTGATGCTCTACTCCATGGGCCTCGACCTGGACGCGATCCTGCCCCGCGCGTCCCGTGCCCGCGCCACCTGCACGGTCGCGGTCGTCGCCACGGCGTGCGTCTTCGCGGGCCACTACGCGTGGCAGGCACAGGACGCGATGACCTCCTTCGTCCTCCTGCTCACCGCGATCGGCACGCCCTGGGCGGTGATCACCCTGATCGGCTTCGCGCGCTGCCGCGGGGAGTACGACGCGGAGGCCCTCCAGGTGTTCAACCGCCGCTCCAAGGGCGGTACTTACTGGTACCGCGCGGGCTGGCACGTCCGGGCCACGGCGTCCTGGGCGCTCGGCGCGGGCGTCGGCGTCCTAGCGGTCTCCCTCCCCTCCTACGAGGGTCCGCTCCTGTCCCTGACGGGCGGGGTCGACTGCAGTTTCCTGCTGTCGGGGGCGGTGGGCGGGGCGGCCTATCTGGCGCTGACGGCACGGGAGCGGGGGGTCGTCGCGGGCACCCTGGAGACCACGCCGCAGGCCGTCGGCGTCGATCACGTAGCCTGACAAGGACCTGATCATCGGGGGACAGAGCAGCACGGGGAGTACGACATGGAAGAACTCATCGGACTCGGCGTCCGGGCGGCGAAGGGGGCCGGGGCGGCGGTCATGACCGTCGTCGACGCGATCACTAGCGGGCCGCTCAGCCCGGTGGGCTCGAACGTCCCCAAGCAGGACGAGGAGACCGCCTCCACGAAGCCCACGGAGGACACCGCCCCGTAGGGGCCCCTCCGGCGCCGACCGGGACGGACCACCCAGGGGCGCGGGGAACTGCGCGGCCAACCCCCACCGAACCCGCCACCGCACCTGCCAGGGCAGGCCCCACGGCGACTGCGGCCCCGCACGGGTCGCTCGCGCAGTTCCCCGCGCCCCTTACAGGGGCCCTCCGGCGCCGACCGGAACGGACCACCCAGGGGCGCGGGGAACTGCGCGGCCAACCCCCACCGAACCCGCCACCGCACCTGCCAGGGCACGCCCCACGGCGACTGCGGCTCCTCGGGGGTTGCTCGCGCAGTTCCCCGCGCCCCTTACAGGGGCCCTCCGGCGCCGACCGGAACGGACCACCGCCAAAGCCCTCAGCCGAGATCGTGCATCCAGCCATGGACATCCGAAGACGTCCCCCGCTGGACATCAAGCAGCGCCTCACGCAGCTTCAGCGTGACCTCGCCCGGCTTGCCCTCGCTCTGGAGCCACTCGCCGGAGGCGCACTTGACCGTGCCGACGGGCGTGATGACCGCCGCCGTGCCGCAGGCGAACACCTCGGTGAGCGTGCCGTTCTCGGAGTCGGTCTTCCACTGGTCGATGGAGACGCGGCCCTCCTCGGACTCGTAGCCCAGGTCACGGGCGACCGTGAGGAGCGAGTCACGGGTGACACCGGCGAGGAGCGAGCCGGTCAGGGTGGGAGTGACGATCTTGTTTCCGTACACGAAGTACAGGTTCATGCCGCCCAGTTCCTCGACCCACTTGTGCTCGACCGCGTCGAGGTAGGCCACCTGGTCACAGCCCTTGGCCGCCGCCTCCGCCTGCGCGAGCAGCGACGCCGCGTAGTTGCCGCCGGTCTTGGCGTCGCCCATGCCGCCGGGCACGGCGCGCACGCGGTCCTCGGAGAGCCAGATCGAGACGGGCTTGACCCCACCGGGGAAGTACGCGCCCGCGGGCGAGGCGATGACGATGAAGAGGTACTCGTTGGCGGGCTTCACCCCCAGGCCGACCTCGGTCGCGATCATGAAGGGCCGCAGGTAGAGGGACTCCTCACCGCCGTGCGCGGGCACCCAGTCCTTGTCCTGCTTGACCAGCGCGTCGCACGCCTCGATGAACGTCTCGACGGGCAGCTCGGGCATGGCCAGGCGCCGCGCGGACGCCTGGAAGCGGCGGGCGTTGGCGTCGGGCCGGAAGGAGGCCACCGAGCCGTCGGGCTGACGGTAGGCCTTGAGGCCCTCGAAGATCTCCTGGGCGTAGTGCAGGACGTTGGTGGCCGGGTCGATGGCGAGCGGGCCGTACGGCACGAGCTGGCCGTCGTGCCAGCCGCGGCCCTCCGTCCACTTGATCGTCACCATGTGGTCGGTGAAGTGGCGGCCGAACCCGGGGTTGGCCAGGATCGCCTCGCGCTCAGCGGCAGCCAGCGGGGCCGATGAGGGCTTGAGCTCGATGGTCGGCGTCGTCGTCATGAGTACTTCGTCCTTCACGTGTGATGGTGACGGACCGCGCTCACGCCCGTACCTCCGGTACTAGGACGTCCGAGCTTCCCTGTCTTCCACGGCCCCACGTTCGATTATCGCTCGCGGGGCCCCGAGGAAGAAACGGCATGAATGCGGCCCGGGGGTCGATCGTGACACCCGGGGGCGCATACGAGAAGCCGCCGGGTGCTTCGGAAGACCCGGCGGCTTTCGTGCGATGAACGAGCTACCGGGTCAGCCCGCTACTCGTACGGCGAGCGCGTCGCCGATCTGCTCGGTGCTGCGGACCGTCTCGCCGCGCTCGGCGAGGTCGGCGGAGACGGCGGCCTCGATGCGGGCGGCCTCGGGCTCGTAGCCCAGGTGGCGCAGCAGGAGGGCGACGGAGAGGACGGTGGCCGACGGGTCGGCCTTGCCCTGGCCCGCGATGTCCGGCGCCGAACCGTGCACCGGCTCGAACATCGAGGGGAAGTCGCGGCCCGGGTTGATGTTCCCGGAGGCCGCGACGCCGATGCCGCCGGAGACGGCCGCGGCGAGGTCGGTGATGATGTCGCCGAAGAGGTTGTCGGTGACGATCACGTCGAACCGCGCGGGGTCGGTGACCAGGAAGATGGTCGCCGCGTCCACGTGCAGGTAGTCGGTGGTGACGTCGGGGAACTCCTCGGCCACCTTGGCGAAGGTGTTGGTCCACAGGTGCCCGGCGTACGCGAGGACGTTGTTCTTGTGGACCAGCGTCAGCTTCTTGCGCGGCCGGGCCTGCGCGCGGGCGAACGCGTCGCGGACCACGCGCTCGACCCCGTAGGCGGTGTTCACGGAGACCTCGGTGGCCACCTCGTGCGGGGTCCCGGTGCGGATCGAGCCGCCGTTGCCCGTGTAGGGGCCCTCGGTGCCTTCGCGTACGACGATGAAGTCGATCTCGGGCTGGCCCTTGAGCGGGGTCGAGACGCCCGGGAGCAGCTTCGAGGGCCGCAGGTTGACGTGGTGGTCGAAGAGGAAGCGGAGCTTCAGCAGGAAGCCGCGCTCCAGGACGCCGGACGGGACCGAGGGGTCGCCGATCGCGCCGAGGAGGATCGCGTCGTGCTGCTTGAGGGCCTCGACGTCGGCGTCGGTGAGGGTCTCACCGGTCGCGTGGTACCGCTTCGCGCCGAAGTCGAATTCCTTCGTCTCCAGCTTCACATCCTGCGGGAGCACGGCGTTGAGGACCTTGAGCCCCTGGGCCACGACCTCTGGGCCGATGCCGTCTCCGGGGATGACTGCGAGATTGAGAATGCGAGAGCTTGCCGACATGCGGGCAGCCTACTCTTCGTCCCAGGGGCTGACACGCACCGTCCGGCATGCGGACACGCCTGGTCACCCGGCGGGTACGCCATCACTTGGACACCCCTTCTTCACCCGTAGGTCCGGCGGGAGTTGGGCTGCGCTGGGAACTTCTCCGGACATGGACACCCCCGATGTCGGCATACCGGAACAGCTCGCGAGCAGGCTGAGCATGCCGGAGCAGCACGCGTATCTGCGCGGGCGGTTCTCCCGGCGCAAGGTGCTCGCCGGGGCGTTCGCCGCGGCGGGCACGGTCGGCGGCGCCGCCCTCCTCGGCGGAAGCGCGGGCGGCACCGGCGGCCCGCACGACGGCGCCCCCTCCGCATATCGCACCTCGGCCGCGCCCGCCGCCCCGGTGCGCGTCGCGGGCTCGCTGGTGGCACCCTTCGGCCGGCACCTGGCGTTCGGGGCCGACCCGAGGACCCAGATGCGGATCTCCTGGCAGGTGCCGTTCGCCGTCACGTCCCCTTATGTACGCGTGGGATCGAAGCCCTGGGAGCTCGGCGAGAAGGTCGCCGCGGAGGTCCGCGACCTGCACACCCCCGCCCTCTCCAAGAAGCTGCCGAAGGTCGAGCAGTACTACCTGCACGCGGCCCTCGACGGGCTGCGCCCCGGCACGACGTACTACTACGGGGTCGGCCACGACGGCTTCGACCCGGCGTCGCCCGAGCGGCTCGGCACGGTCGGCACCTTCCGCACCGCCCCCGAACGCGCGGAGAAGTTCGTCTTCACGGCCTTCGGCGACCAGGGCGTCAGCTACCACGCGCTCGCCAACGACCAGCTGATCCTGGGCCAGGACCCGTCCTTCCACCTGCACGCGGGCGACATCTGCTACGCCGACACCACCGGGCACGGCAAGGAGTCGGACACCTATGACGCGCGCGTGTGGGACACCTTCCTCGCGCAGACGGAGTGCGTGGCCAAGTCCGTGCCGTGGATGGTGACGACCGGCAACCACGACATGGAGGCGTGGTACTCGCCGAACGGCTACGGGGGCCAGTCGGCCCGCTGGTCGCTGCCCGGCAACGGCTTCGATCCGAAGGGCGTGCCCGGCGTCTACTCCTTCCGGTACGGCAACGTCGGCGTCGTCGCCCTCGACGCCAACGACGTCTCGTACGAGATCCCCGCCAACCGGGGCTATTCGGAGGGGCGGCAGACCGCCTGGCTCGACCGGCGGCTCCGCGCGCTGCGCGCGGACGCGTCGGTGGACTTCCTCGTGGTGTTCTTCCACCACTGCGCCTACTCGACGTCGACGCACGCGTCCGACGGCGGGGTGCGCGACGCGTGGCTGCCGCTGTTCACCGAGCACCAGGTGGACCTGGTGATCAACGGCCACAACCACGTCTACGAACGCACCGACGCCATCAAGGGCGGCGAGGTCGGCAAGCCCGTGCCGGTCGGCGCGTCGACCGATCCGACGCGCGACGGCATCGTGTACGTCACCGCGGGCGGCGCGGGCAAGGACCTCTACGGGTTCGGCCCCGGCGTCGAGGACAGCTACGAGGGCAACGTCCACGATCGCGAGAGCATCGCGACCTTCCGCTGGACGAAGTCCCGCGCGGCGGACCCGGACACCGTGGAGTGGTCACGGGTGCGCTACACCGGCTTCTCGTTCCTCGCGGTGGAGGTGACGTCCGGCGCGCACCCGAGGCTCTCGGTCTCCGCGCTCGCCGAGAACGGCGAACGCGTCGACCACTTCGAGGTGGTGCGGGGAACCTAGCGCGGGAGGCGGCTCAGTGGCCGGTCTCGCCGCCGTTGTCCCTGCGGTCGAGGGCGCGCTGGAGGGCCGCCGCGGCGTTCTTGCGCTCGGCATCGCTCGTACGGGAGGTGTGACGGACTCGACGGACGGTCGTCTCGGCCATGGGAGATCCACTCCTTGAGGGAAGGGTGCATTCGAGACGCCGGAGGGGCGGGGAGCGGGGAGCGACAGGGTTCGCCTGCGTGGGGCTCCGGCTCACGACCGCCATTCGCTTGATCGAGCGAGACGTTCGGCTCCTACCAAGCTAAGCGAGGACGGAGCGTCTGTCTCCACAATTACTCGGACTTCCTACTATCTGAGACGGCGAGCTCCCTGAGCTCACGGATGAGGGCCCGCACCGCGACGGATCTGGCCAGCTCAGGGGTGGTGACATAGCCCACGGAGCGGATCGGGCGGTCCGTGCCGAGATCGGTGATCTCCACCGAGTCCGGTGCTCCGGTCAGCGAGAGCCCCGGCATGATCGCCATGCCGTGCCCCGCGCCGACCATCGCGAGCACCGCGCCGTCGTCCTCGGTCAGGACGGTCGCCTTCGGGATCCAGTCCTGTCCCGCCCACCACTGCCTGGTGTACGAACCGCAGTTCTCGTGCCAGTCGATCAGCGGCAGCGAGCGGGGGTCCGGGTGCCCCGCCGGGTGGACCAGGGAGTAGGGCTCCTCGACGAGCACGCCGCTGATGAGCCCCGCCGGGACCGTCGAGGTGCCGCCGATCGTCGCGATCCCCAGGTCGGCGCGCCCCTCGGCGACCTCGCCCGCCGTCCCCGCGCCCAGTTCCCGCACGACGCGGACCTCGGGCACGAGGCCGGGGTGGCGCGCGGTGAGACGCTCAAGGGCCGCGGGCAGCAGGTGCAGGGCGACACTGCGGAAGGCGGCGATCCGCAGCGGCCCCTCCACGGCGCCGCTTCCGGCCCCGCGCGCCTCGGCGGCCAGCGCGTCGAGCAGCCGCAGCACCCGCCGGGCGTGCGCGACGGCGGCGGCGCCCCCGGCGGTCGGCACGGCCCCCTTGCGCCCCCGCTCGAAGAGCACGGCGCCGACCTTGCGCTCGATGCCGCGGACCGAGTGCGAGACGGCGGACTGGGTGACGCCGAGCGCCCCCGCGGCGGCGGAGAACCCGCCCTCGCCCGCCACCGCGACGAGGACGCGGAGCTCGTGGGGCGCGAGGTCCCCTGGCCTGGCGGCACCCGGCGCGGGGTCCACGGATCCTGATCGGCCCGTACGGCTGGAGGCTGTCGTCATCAGGGTTCCCACCTGGGTCTATGAGGAGTCTTCATGGGTCGGGGCGTTCCATGAGCGCAACCCTCTGCCCGTGATCCGCATTCCTGCCTACGTTCTCGGACATGACCGAGACCGCGCTCACCGTGCACCAGATCGCCCGCCCCCACGGCTTCCCCACCCCCGACCAGCTCTCCTTCGTGGAGTCCGCCCTGCCCGCGCCCGCGCCCGGCACCGCCCTGGTCGAGAACCTGTACTGGTCCGTCGATCCGTACCACCGCGAGATGATGGACGGCGACTTCGCGCTGAACGCCCCGCTGGAGGGCCGGACCATCGGCCGGGTCGTCGAGTCGCGCGACCCGGCGCTCGCCGAGGGCGAGATCGTCCTCCACCGGAAGGGCTGGCGCACGCACTCCGTGGTCGCCCCCGACGAGGTGCGCCGCCTCCCCCGCTTCGACGGCGTACCCCTCTCCGCCTACCTCAGCATCCTCGGCGGCACCGGCCTCACCGCCTATGTGGGCCTCACCCGCATCGCCGAACTCCGCGAAGGACAGGACCTGTTCGTCTCCGCGGCGGCGGGCGGCGTCGGCACCGCGACCGGACGGCTCGCCCGGCTGATGGGCGCGGGACGGCTCGTGGGCAGCGCGGGCTCGGCGGCGAAGGCGGCGTACCTGACCGGACACGTCGGCTACGACGCGGTCTTCGACCACCACGCGGGCCCGGCGGCCGAGCTCCTGGCCGAGGCCGCGCCCGACGGCATCGACCTCTACGTCGACAACGTGGGCGGCGAGCAACTGGAGGCGGCGATCTCCGCGCTGCGCGAGCGCGGCCGCATCGTACGGATCGGCACGATCGCGCAGTACAACGCCACGAGCACCCCGTACGCGCTGCGCAATCTGCCCGACATCGTCGAGAAGAGCCTGCGCATGGAGGGCTTCCTCGTCCGCGACTACCCGCATCTCCAGGAGGAGTTGTACGAGTTCGTGGTGCCGCACCTCCAGAGCGGGCGCGTCCGGCTCGACGAGACGGTGGTCGAGGGCTTCGACCGGATCGTCGACGCGTTCCTGGGCATGCTGCGGGGCGAGAACCGGGGCAAGATGATCGTGCGCGGCACGGCGGCGTAGTGCGGCCCGGTACGTACGGCTAGTAGACGTCCCCGTCCCGCCATTCGATGAGCAGTTCGTGCGCCGGGTCGAGGTCCGCGCCCCACAGCAGCGGCGGCTCCTCGTCGGGCATGAGGAGGACGCCGTCGGGACCGAGCACGCCGACCGCGCCCTTCCACTCCTGCCAGCCGCGCCCGAGGTAGAGCCGCTGCCCCTCGTCGGACGCGGAGAGCGCCCCCAAGTCGTGCGCCGTGTCGATGATCCGCTCCAGCCCGCCCATCACCTGCCCGCCGAGCCCCTGTCGCTGCCGGTCGGGCCTGACGGCGACCGCTTCGACGTAACCGACGCGCAGCGAACGGCCGTTGTGCAGGATCCGGCGCTGGACCACGGCGCCGTGCGCGACGAGGTCCCCCTGCTCGTCGCGCACCAGGGCGTGCATGCCGCCGAGCGCGTGCTCCCAGTCCTGGTCGCTGAAGTCGCCCTCGAAGGCCGCGTCCATCAGTCGGCGGGCGGCGAGGAGGTCGCCCCGGGTCATATCGCTGGTGTGGGCGGTACGCAGGGTGGTCACACGCCCACCGTACTCAGCCCTCATCCGAGTGCGCACCCCGATTTCCCCGCGGCGGGCGTGGTGTGCGCGGCACTCCTCGTCGCGGGGTGGAGCCGAACCGGCCACCCCCGTCGGCCGAACCGGCCACCGCCGTCCCGCAATTGGTCTGCACCATGGCGCGGACACCCCCTTCCGCCGCAGAATCGGACCCATGTCTGAGACTGAACAGCAGCAGGAGTGGACCCCCATCCACGGCGCGCCCTACCGCTCGGTGCCCTACCGCCCGCAGCGCATGCCCGAGGCCGAATCACTGGCGCACGCGGCCGAGTTGAGGACGCGGATGGACGAGCGGCGCACGGTCCGGCAGTTCGCCACCGACCCGGTGCCCGCGCAGGTCGTGCGGGACGCCATCGCGTGCGCGGCGACCGCGCCGTCCGGCGCGCACCAGCAGCCGTGGACGTTCGTCCTCGTCCAGGACCCCGAGATCCGCCGCCGCATCCGCGAGGCCGCCGAGCACGAGGAGCAGATCTCCTACGACGGGCGCCTCGGCGAGGAGTGGCTCGCGGCCCTGCGTCCGCTCGGCACGGACGAGGTGAAGCCGCACCTGACGGACGCGCCCGCGCTGATCGTCGTCTTTCAGCAGCGCTACTGGCTGGGCGAGGACGGCACCAAGCACAAGCACTACTACGTCGACGAGTCGGTCGGCATCGCGGTGGGGATGCTCCTGTCCGCGCTGCACCTGTCGGGCCTCGCCGCGCTGATCCACACGCCGAGCCCGATGCGCTTCCTCTCGCAGGTGCTCGGCAGGCCGGAGAACGAGAAGGCGTTCGCGGTGATCCCCGTGGGCTATCCGGCGGCGGACTGCGAGGTCCCCGACCTCGTCCGCAAATCCCTCGATCAGGTGCTCGTGGAGGTCTGACCGGATGCCACCAACTCCCGCTCCAGGAAGGGGTAGTCGGTGTAGCCCCGCGCGCCGTTCGTGTAGAGGTGGGCGTGGTCGATCTCCTGGAGCGGCGCGCCCGTCGCCAGGCGCGCGGGCAGGTCGGGGTTGGAGATGAACGCCCGCCCGTACGAGACGAGGTCGGCGAGGCCGGACGCGAGGACGGCCTCGCCCGCCTCCCGTGTCGTCGGGTCGCCGTTCTCCCCGACGTTGCCGATGAGCAGGCCGTGCCAGCGCGGGCGCAGGTCGGCGAGGGCGGGATAGCGGTCGTTGTCGGTGAGGTGGAGGTAGGCGAGGCCGAGGCCGTCGATCTCGGCGAGCAGCGCGCGGTAGACGGGACCGGGGTCGGCCTCGGCCATGCCGAACTGCGGGTTGCCGGGCGAGAGTCGCAGCCCGAGCCGCTCGGCGCCGATGGCGTCGGCGACGGCGCGGACCACCTCGACGGCGAAGCGGATGCGGTCGGCGATCGACCCCTTGCCGTACTCGTCGTCCCGCAGGTTGGTGTTGTCGGCGAGGAACTGGTGGATCAAGTAGCTGTTGGCGCCGTGCAGTTCGACCCCGTCGAACCCCGCGTCGACGGCGTTGCGGGCGGCGGCCACGAAGTCCTCGACGGCCGTGCGGATGTCGTCCCTGGTCATCTCGCGCGGGGCGACGTAGTCGGGCTTGGTGCCGTCCGGGCCGTGCGCGTGTCCTGGCGGGGTCACGGCGGAGGGGGCGAGCGGCAGGTCGCCGTCGATGCGGGCCAGCGGGTGGCCGTTGCGGCCGCCGTGCATCAGCTGGGCGTAGATCCGGCCGCCCGCCGCGTGCACGGCGTCGGTCACGCGCCGCCAGCCCTCGATGTGCGCGGCGGTCTCCAGACCGGGGTAGCGCCAGCCGCTCTGGCCCCGGCTGCTGGGCCAGATGCCCTCGGTGACGATGAGTCCCGCGCCGGCGCGCTGGGCGTAGTGGTCGGCGACGACGGGCAGCGGGGTGCCGTCGTCGGCGGCGCGGGCGCGGGTCATCGGGGCCATCACGACGCGGTTGGGCAGGAGGCCGAGGGGGCCTGCGGAATAGGGGGCGAGAAGCTCGGTGTTCGTCATGCCGGAACGGTAGAAGCTGACACTGATGTCAGATTCAAGTCCGTGTCCCGACGGGGACGGCGACGAGAGGGCGGTACATGAGGATCGGCGAGCTGGCGAAGCGTACCGCTGTGAGCGAGCGGTCCCTGCGCTACTACGAGAAGCAGGGCCTGTTGCACGCCGAGCGCACCCCGGGCGGCCACCGCGACTACGCGGAGGCCGCGGTCGACCGGGTCGTCCACATCCAGGAGCTGTTCGCAGCGGGCCTGTGCAGCGCGAAGATCTACCAACTCCTGCCGTGCATGCGGGACAAGGACGGCGGCCCCTCCGAGCAGGCCACGCCGTGGCTCGCGGACGAGCTGATCAGGGAGCGGGAGCGGATCGACGGGCAGGTGGCGGACCTGCTGCGGGCCAGGGAGGTCCTGAACCAGGTGATCTCGGCGGCGGCCCGGCACCCGCAGCCCACGGCGTAGCCCCGGCGCCCGGCGGCCCACGACGCCGCCGCGGTCCCGCTGTCCACGGCGTCCCCACGGACCCGCCCGGTACGGTCGGGATCATGAAATCGACCTCCTCCCGCAGGACACTCCTCGGCGCCGCGGCCGCCGCGCCCGTACTCCTCTCGCTGTCCGGCACGGGCACGGGCGCCAGCACCGCGCACGCGGCGGCGGCCGCCCCCGACGTCCGGCGGCGGCTGCGCGAGCTGGAGAAGGGCTACCCGGGCCGGATCGGCGTGCACGCGCTGCACACCGGCACCGGTGCCACCGTCGGCTACCGCGCGGACGAACGCTTCGCGATCGCCTCGACGTTCAAGGTCCTCGCGGGCGCGGCGATACTGCGCCGCGCCCGCGAGCAGGAGCCAGGGCTGCTCGACGTACTCATCAGGTACGGGCGCGACGACCTCGTCACGCACTCGCCGCGCACCGAGATGCACCTCGAAACCGGCATGACGGTGCGGGAGTTGTGCGACGCGACGATCACCTACAGCGACAACGCCGCCGCCAATCTGCTGATGCGCCGCATCGGCGGCCCGTCCGGCATCACCGAGTTCGCGCGCTCGATCGGCGACTCCCGCACCCGCCTCGACCGCTGGGAGACCGATCTCAACACCAACATCCCGGGCGACCGGCGCGATACGACGACGCCCGCCGCGATGACGGAGAACCTGCGCAAGCTCGTCATCGGCGACGCCCTCCACCCGCTCGACCGCGACCAGTTGATCCGCTGGCTCCTGGAGAACACCACCGGCGACCAGCGGATCCGCGCCGGGCTCCCCGAGGGCTGGCGGGTCGGCGACAAGACGGGGTCCCCCGCCTACGGAGGGGTCAACGACGTCGCCGTTGCGTGGCCGCCCAAGGGGGCGCCACTGGTCGTCTCCGTCTACACGACCCGCCTGGACCCGGACACGCCCGGCGAGGACCGGATCGCCGAGGACATCACCCGGATCGTCGTCGACGCGCTGGGCTGACCCCGGAAAAGACACCGCCTCCGATCGGGGTGGGGCCCAGATCGGAGGCGGGGTTCAGGGGCGGGCCGCGAAGGCCCGGGAGGGGCGTCAGCCCATGTGCGGGTAGCCGTACTCGGTCGGCGGGACCAGCGTCTCCTTGATGGCGCGGGTCAGCGTCCACCGCTGCAGGTTCTGCGGGGCACCGGCCTTGTCGTTGGTGCCGGAGGCGCGACCGCCGCCGAAGGGCTGCTGGCCGACGACGGCGCCGGTCGACTTGTCGTTGATGTAGAAGTTGCCCGCGGCGTAGCGGAGCTTCTCCATCGTGTACGCGGCGGCGGCGCGGTCACCGGAGATGACCGAACCCGTCAGCGCGTAGTCCGAGGCCGACTCCATCTGGGTCAGCATCTCGTCGTACTTGTCGTCCTCGTAGACGTGCACGGCGAGGAACGGGCCGAAGTACTCGGTCTTGAAGACCTCGTTCTCCGGGTCGGCGCACTCGACGACGGTCGGGCGCACGAAGTAGCCCACCGAGTCGTCGTAGGTGCCGCCCGCGACGATCGTGCAGGAGTCGTCGGCCTTGGCGCGGTCGATGGCCGCCTTGTTCTTGGCGAACGCGCGCTCGTCGATGACGGCGCCGATGAAGTTCGACAGGTCGGTGACGTCACCCATGGTGATGCCGTCGACCTCGGCCGCGAACTCCTCCTTGAAGCCGGAGTTCCAGATGGAGGCCGGGATGTACGCGCGCGAGGTCGCGGAGCACTTCTGGCCCTGGAACTCGAAGGAGCCACGGGTCAGCGCGGTCTTCAGGATCGCGCGGTCCGCGGACGGGTGCGCGACGACGAAGTCCTTGCCGCCGGTCTCGCCGACAAGCCGCGGGTAGGTGCGGTAGTTGGCGATGTTCTCGCCGACCGTCTTCCACAGGTGCTGGAAGGTCGGGGTCGAACCGGTGAAGTGGATGCCCGCCAGGTCGCGGTGGGTGAGGGCGACCTCGGAGACCGCGATGCCGTCGCCGGTGACCAGGTTGATGACGCCCTTGGGAAGACCGGCCTCCTCCAGGAGCTGCATGAGCAGCACGGCGGCGTGGGTCTGCGTCGGGGACGGCTTCCACACGACCACGTTGCCCATCAGGGCAGGGGCGGTGGGCAGGTTGCCCGCGATGGCGGTGAAGTTGAACGGCGTGATCGCATAGACGAAGCCCTCGAGCGGGCGGTGGTCCAGGCGGTTCCAGACGCCGGTGGAGTTCGCCGGGGGCTGCTCGGCGAGCAGGTCACGGGCGTACTTCACGTTGAAGCGCCAGAAGTCGACGAGCTCGCACGGGGTGTCGATCTCGGCCTGCTGGGCGGTCTTGGACTGGCCGAGCATCGTGGAGGCGGCCAGCGTCTCGCGCCAGGTGGTGGAGAGCAGCTCGGCGGCGCGCAGGATGATCGCGGCGCGGTCGTCGAAGGACATCGCGCGCCAGGCCGGGGCGGCGGCGAGCGCGGCGTCCACCGCGTCCTGGGCGTCCTGCTTGGTGGCGCCGCGGCCGGTGCCGATGACGGCCTTGTGGTTGTGCGGCTGCACGACCTGGAAGGGCTCGCCGCCACCGAGGCGCTTGACGCCGCCGATGGTCATGGGCAGCTCGATCGGGTTCTCGGCGAGCTCCTTGAGCTTGCTCTCGAGACGGGCACGCTCCGGGGAGCCGGGGGCGTAGCCGTGGACCGGCTCGTTGACCGGGGCGGGGACCTGGGTCACAGCGTCCATGAGTTCCTGAGCTCCTTTGTGCGGGGGCTTTTGTACGGGGTGGGCGGCTCAGCCCTTGGTGAGGATGGAGCGGGCGAAGAAGAGCAGGTTGGCCGGCTTCTCCGCGAGACGGCGCATGAAGTAGCCGTACCAGTCGGTGCCGTAGGCGGTGTAGACGCGCATGCGGTGGCCCTCGGCGGCGAGCCGCAGGTGCTCGTCGCTGCGGATGCCGTACAGCATCTGGAATTCGTACTCGTCCAGCTTGCGCCCCGCGCGCCGCGCGAGCTCCTGCGCGATGGAGATCAGGCGCGGGTCGTGGGACCCGATCATCGGGTACCCCTCACCCTCCATGAGGATGCGCAGGATCCGGACGTACGCCTTGTCGATCTCGGGCTTGTCCTGGAAGGCGACCTCGGCGGGCTCCTTGTAGGCGCCCTTCACGATGCGCACGCGGCTGCCGTTGTCGGCGAGGCGCCGGGCGTCGTCCTCGGTGCGGAAGAGGTAGGCCTGGATGACGCAGCCCGTCTGCGGGAAGTCCTTCCGCAGCTCCTCGTGGATGGCGAACATCGAGTCGAGGGTGGTGTGGTCCTCGGCGTCCAGGGTGACCGTGGTGCCGATGGCGGCGGCGGCCTCGACGACGGGGCGCACGTTGCTCAGCGCGAGCTCGTGGCCGCCCTCGAGGGCCTGCCCGAACATCGACAGCTTCACCGACATCTCGGCCTTGGTGCCGAGGCCGAGGTCCTTCAGGCGCTCGATGAGCTCCAGGTAGGCGTCGCGGGCGGCGTGCGACTGCTCGACCGTGGTGATGTCCTCGCCGACCACGTCGAGGGTGACCTCGAGGCCCTTGTCGGCGGCGTCCACGATGATCGGCACGACCTGGTCGACGCCCTCACCGGCGATGAACCGGGCGACAACCTGCTTGGTGCCCGGGGCCGCCGAAACGAAACGGCGCATCTTGTCGCTGCGCGACGCGGCGAGGATCACGGGACCCAGCACGGGGCACCTCCACGGGTGTACGAAAGCGGGTGCCCTACCGGCATAGCCCTACAAAGGGGGAATGCGGCGGTACGGCACGGAGAACCACCGTGAAATTTAAGGATCCCTCCGATCCTGGGCCATCGACAGCTGTCACGCATCCGTGCCCTGGATCTCAGACATATGTCTGAAGGATCCGGCGGGCTGCGTGAGAATGGTGGGGTGAAAGGCGATTACCAAGAACTGGTCGACGAGATCTCGGCGCTGCTCGGCGCCCCGGCGACCCTGGAGAACCGCGATTTCGAGCTGATCGCGTTCGGCGCGCACGACGGCGGAGCCGACGGCGACAGCGGGTTCGACGCGACCGTCCTCGACCCGGTCAGGACCCGCTCGATCCTGACCCGCCGCTCCACGGCCGAGGTCCGCGCCTGGTTCGAGGGCTTCGGCATCACCCGGGCCACGGGCCCCGTCCGGATCCCGCCCACCCCGGAGGCCGGGGTCTACCGGGGCAGGATCTGCCTTCCCGTACGCCACAGGGGTTTCGCCCTTGGCTACGTGTGGCTGCTCGACGACGACCCGGGACCCGGCGAGCAGCAGCTGACCGCCGCCATGGAGGTGGCGGGCAGGATCGGCGCGCTGCTCGCCGACGAGGCGCAGGCGGGCGCCGACCTGACCCGCGAGTTCCGCGCGGTCCTCACCGCCGAGCGCGGCTGGCAGCGGGACATGGCGGTGGCCGCCCTGCGCACCGCGCTCGGCTCCCGGGGCGAGGGCCTGCACGCGGTGGTGTGCGTGGCCCCGTGGCGCTCGGCGGACCCGGACGACGCACCCGCGGCCCGCGCGGTGCCGGGCGCGGCCGCGGTGTGCACGGTGCCGTGGGGCACCACGGCGCAGTCCCTCGCGGCCCTGGTGCGGCTGCGGACGGCCGACTCGCTGTCGCCCGCGCACACGGCGGCCGCCCGCCTGCTCGACGCGGCGCCGGGCGCCACGGCGGGGATCGCCGGGGCCCGGTACGGCCTGGATGACCTGGGGGCCGCCTGGTGGGAGGCGGCGGGCGCGGCGCGCGCCGCGCTCGCCGAGCGGCGCTTCGGCCCGGTGGCGCAGTGGTCGGACGTGGGCCCTTTCCGGCTCCTGACGGCGCTGCCCCCGGAGGCCGCGCACGACCCGGTGGGCACCCAGCTCCTGAGCCCCACCCACCGCGAACTGGCGCGCACCGCCGAGGTGTTCCTCGACTGCGCGGGACAGGCGGGCCGCACGGCGGCGGAGTTGGGCATCCACCGCCAGACGCTGTACTACCGGCTCTCGCGCGTGGAGCAGCTCACCGGCCTCGACCTGGACGAGGGCGAGGACCGGCTGCTGCTGCACATGGTGCTGAAGTCGTCACGACTGTAAGGACCGCGCAACGAACGATTACAGCCATGATCGTGAGGCGATACGGTTCTCCGCGTCCGAACATTCATCCCCCCACTTGGGAGATCGAACACCACATGAAGTTCAGGCTGTTGGCCCCCGCGGTCGCCTTCTCCGCCGTCGCGCTCGTCGGCACCACCCTCGCCACGGGCGGCACCGCCGTCGCCGCCGCGAAGCCCGACTGCTCCCGGGGCATCACCAACGTCCCCGCCAAGGAGACGGTCAAGGTGCGCACCCACGCCAAGCTGAGCGCGACCGCGGTCGGCCAGTGGAACAAGGGCAAGAAGGGCTACCTCTGCAACGACGGCAAGTTCTACTCGGGCCAGAAGTACAAGCTGTGCGGCAAGACCTCCACCAAGTGGCTGTACGGCGGCCCGTACAGCAGCAACAAGCGCGGCTGGATCCCCGCCGCCTGCCTCAAGTGGTCATAACGACCGCTGACTTGAGGTCGGCCCGGAACGCGGGCCGCACCTCCACGCCGCACCACAGGCGGTAGACGGTCGTCCGCGACCGCCCGCGCACCCGGAGCCGCACCTCGGTCGGCCCCGGGTGCGCACGCCTCCGCCCAGGCCCTGCTCGACGGGGAGATCGGCGCGGTCTTCGCCCCTCTGCGCGAGCCCGCCAGGAACATCGACCCGACGGATCCCGCTCCGGCCTCATGCCTTCGTGGCCGCCCGCTCCATCACGCGCCGCATTCCCTCGGTGAGCTGACCGGCGCCGGTCGCCGTCTCGGGGTCGAAGAGCCACTGGACCAGCAGGCCGTTGAGCAGGACGGAGTACAGGCGTCCCTCGGCCTCCACCACGTCGTCGGTGACGGCGCTCTCCGGCACTCCGGTGAAGACCGACGCGAGCCCTCTGCGCCCCTCCACCTGCGCCTTGGCGAGCAGGTCACGGACCCCGGCGAGCCGGTCCCCCTGGGTGACGACCTCCAGATTGAGCATCCACAGGGACCTGGACTCCGGGAACGAGCGGATGATGCCCTCCCAGGTCTCCTGGAAGCGCTCGAACGACCCGACCTCGCCCGCACCACCGCCGGGCGGCACCTGCCCGAAGGTGCCGGTCATCTCCTCGATGAGCGCGAGGAACGCCTCGACGAGCAGCGCGTCCTTCGACCCGTAGTGGTAGCCGATGGACGCGAGGTTGGTCCCCGACTCCTTCACGATCTCGCGGGCCGTCGTGCGGACGAACCCCTTGTCCAGCAGGCAGCGCTTGGCGCCTTCGAGCAGATCTTCGCGGTGTCCCATGCGACCAGAGTACGCCCGGGTCATACAGGCGTCCCAGACCACCGTCTTATACGACCGATCTATACGTACGTACTAGACAGGCGTTTATGACGCCCGTACAGTCCCTGTCATGCAGACGAACCCGCGCGCCACCCGCAAGGAATGGACCGCCCTCGCCGTCCTGATGCTCCCGCTGCTCCTGGTCTCGATGGACGTCTCCGTCCTCTACTTCGCGATACCGGAGATCAGCGCCGATCTGGCGCCGAGCGGCACGCAGCAGCTGTGGATCTTCGACATCTACGCGTTCGTGCTCGCCGGACTCCTGATGACGATGGGCTCGCTCGGCGACCGCATCGGCCGTCGCAAGCTGCTCCTCTTCGGCGCCACCGCGTTCGGTCTCGCCTCGCTCACCGCCGCGTACGCCGACAGCGCCGAGACCCTGATCGCCGCCCGCGCGGTGCTCGGCATCGGCGGCGCGACCCTCATGCCGTCCACGCTGGCCCTCGTGCGCAACCTGTTCCGCGACCCCGGGCAGCGCGCGAAGGCGATCGGCCTGTGGCAGGGGGTCCTCGTCGCGGGCATCGCGCTCGGCTCGGTGCTCAGCGGCGTCCTCGTCGAGTACTTCTGGTGGGGCTCGGTCTTCCTGGTCAACCTGCCCGCGATGGTGCTGCTGCTCGTCCTCGCGCCGGTCCTGATCCCCGAGTTCAAGGACCCGACGCCGGGCCGCTTCGACCTGCTGAGCGTGCCGCTCTCGATGGCCGCCGTACTGCCGCTGGTCTGGGGCCTCAAGGAGCTGCCCGCCGAGGGCGTCAAGCTCCAGTACCTCGCGTCCGTGGCCGTCGGCCTCGCCTTCGGGGCCCTGTTCGTGCACCGCCAGCGCACCGCCGCGTCGCCGATGATCTCCCCGGAGCTGTTCCGCGGCAACGGCCGGGCCTTCAGCGCCGCCGTCTCGCTGAACCTCATCTCCTCGCTGGCGATGATGGGTTCGGCCTACTTCACCACCCAGTACCTGCAGTCCGTGCTCGGCAAGAGCGCCATGGAGGCCGCGCTGTGGGCGCTGCTCCCCTCGGTCCTGATCGGCTTCGCGGGTCCCGTCGCCACGGCACTCGTGCAGCGCGGCATGAACCGCGCCCACGTCGTCGCCACCGGCTTCGTCATCTCCGCCTGCGGCTACGGCCTGCTCACCCTGACCGACACCGATTCCCTCTGGCTGGCCCTCGCCGGTGCGGGCGTCCTGGCCTGCGGCGCCGTCATCATCGGCTCCCAGCTCACCGACCTGGCGCTCGGCGCCGCCCCCGTGGAGAAGGCGGGCACGGCCTCCTCGCTCCTGGAGACGGGGCAGGAGTTCGGCGGCGCGATGGGCATGGCCCTGCTCGGCTCCATCGGCAACGCGGTCTACCACGCGAGGATCCCGGACTCGGCCCCCGCCGAGGCCCGCGAGACGCTCGGCGGCGCGGTGGCGGTGGCCCACCACCTGCCGTCCGCGGCGGCGGACGACCTCCTGACCGCGGCCCGCACCGCGTTCACCGACGGCCTGCACGTCGCGGCACTGACCGGCACGGGGATCCTGCTGGCGGCGGCGGTCCTGGCGGCGGTGACGCTGCGGAGGGTGCAGGTACAAGCACCGGTGCAGGAGCCCGCGCCGGAACCGGATCCACAGAAGACACTCATCTGAAAACGCCGGACGGGCTGGATATTTCCAGCCCGTCCGGCGCTCGATATTTCCGGCCCGACCGGCGCTCGATATTTCCAGCCCGTCCGGCGTTTGAGGACGAACTCGGCGAAGCCGGTGATCTACATCAGCCGAACTCGCCGACCAGCAACCTAGTCCGTCAGATCAACTGCCCGCGCGGACTCCGCCCCGATCTCCGCAGCCAACTCATTGAGCACAGCCTGCGGCACGGTGTCGTCCACGGTGAGAACGGCCAGCGCCTCCCCGCCCACGTCAGCACGAGCGACCTGCATGCCCGCGATGTTGATGCCCGCCTCGCCGAGGACCCGGCCCACCGTGCCGACGACGCCGGGACGGTCCGCGTACCGCAGGACGACCATGTGGTCGGCGAGCGCCAGGTCCACGTCGTACTCGCCGATGGCGACGATCTTCCGGAGGTGCTTGGGACCGGCCAGCGTGCCGGAGACGGCGATCTCCTCGCCGCCCGAGAGCGTGCCGCGCACGGTGACCACGTTGCGGTGGTCGGGCGACTCCGAGCTGGTGGTCAGGCGGACCTCGACGCCACGCTCCTGCGCGAACAGCGGCGCGTTCACATACGACACGGTCTCGTCGACGACGTCCTCGAACACGCCCTTCAGCGCGGACAGTTCGAGCACCTTCACGTCGTGCTGGGTGATCTCGCCGTACACCTCGACGTCGAGCCGGGCCGCGACCTCGCCCGCGAGCGCGGTGAAGATCCGGCCGAGCTTCTCGGCGAGCGGCAGACCGGGGCGCACGTCCTCGGCGATGACACCGCCCTGCACGTTCACCGCGTCGGGCACGAGCTCACCGGCGAGCGCGAGGCGCACCGACTTGGCGACCGCGATGCCCGCCTTCTCCTGCGCCTCGTCCGTGGAGGCACCGAGGTGCGGGGTGCAGACGACCTGGTCGAACTGGAAGAGCGGGGAGTCCGTGCAGGGCTCCTTCGCGTACACGTCGAGACCGGCACCGGCGACGCGGCCCTCCTTGAGGGCGGAGTGCAGCGCCTCCTCGTCGACGATCCCGCCGCGCGCGGCGTTCACGATGCGGACGGTCGGCTTGACCTTGTGCAGCGCCTCGTCGCCGATGAGGCCGAGCGTCTCGGGGGTCTTGGGCAGGTGCACGGTGATGAAGTCGGAGACCTCGAGCAGCTCGTCGAGCGAGAGGACCTTCACGCCCATCTGCGCGGCGCGCGCGGGCTGCACGTACGGGTCGTAGGCGACGACCTTCATGCCGAAGGCGCTCATGCGCTGCGCGACCAGGGCACCGATGCGGCCGAGGCCGACGACGCCGAGGGTCTTCTCGGCGAGCTCGACGCCCGTGTACTTGGAGCGCTTCCACTCCGCGTTCTTCAGGGCGGTGTTGGCCTGGGGGATGTTGCGCGCGGTGGCCAGGAGCAGGCCGCAGGCGAGCTCGGCGGCCGTGACGATGTTCGAGGTCGGGGCGTTCACGACCATCACGCCGGCCTTGGTGGCGGCGGACACGTCGACGTTGTCCAGGCCCACGCCCGCGCGGGCGACGACCTTCAGCTTCTTGGCGGCGGCGATGGCCTCGGCGTCGACCTTGGTCGCGGAGCGGACCAGGATCGCGTCGACGTCGGCGATCGCGGGGAGCAGCTCGGCGCGGTCCGCTCCGTTGCACTGGCGGATCTCGAAGTCCGGGCCCAGGGCGTCGACGGTGGCGGGCGACAGCTCTTCAGCGATGAGTACGACGGGTTTGCCGGTGGCAGCAGTGCTCACGTGAGTCCTCACAAGTCCATTGCGGACGGCCGTCCCGACGGCCGCAGGCGGTGGAGGGTGCTAGCCGCGTGGAAGACGCACGACGCTGTGGGCCCGACGCGAATGTTGAACAGCAGTGTAGTGGCGCGACGGAGGTCATCTTGCGCCTCCGCGGAAGGATCACCCGTCCGTGAATGGACACGGTGGACAAGCGAGAAAGCCGGTCCCTACCGGTGGTAGGAATCAGCCCCTCCGGCTGGTAGGAATCAGCCCCTCCGGCGTTTGAGGAGCGGGGTCCGGGGCGGAGCCCCGAGGCATCGGCCCCGGACCCGAGCACCATCACTCCTCGTCGTTGACCCAAGACATGAGCTTGCGCAGCTCCTTGCCCGTGGTCTCCAGGAGGTGGTTCTCGTCCTGGGTCTTGTACTCGTTGTACTTCTTCAGACCACCGTGGTACTCGTCCATCCACTGCTGGGCGAACGTGCCGTCCTGGATCTCCGCGAGGACCTTCTTCATCTCGGCCTTGGTGGCGTCCGTGATGATCCGCGGGCCGGTGACGTAGTCGCCCCACTCCGCCGTCTCCGAGACGGACCAGCGCATCTTCTCCAGGCCGCCCTCGTACATGAGGTCCACGATCAGCTTCAGCTCGTGGAGGCACTCGAAGTACGCGATCTCCGGCTGGTAACCGGCCTCGGTCAGGGTCTCGAAGCCCGCCTTGACCAGCGCGGCCGTACCGCCGCAGAGGACGGCCTGCTCGCCGAAGAGGTCGGTCTCGGTCTCCTCGGTGAAGGTCGTCTTGATGACGCCCGCACGCGTGCCGCCAATGCCCTTGGCGTACGAGAGCGCCAGCGGGAAGCCCTTGCCCGTGGCGTCCTGCTCGACGGCCGCGATGCACGGAACGCCGCGGCCCTCCTCGTACTGGCGACGGACCAGGTGGCCGGGGCCCTTCGGGGCGACCATGCAGACGTCGACGCCCTCGGGGGCCTTGATGAAGCCGAAGCGGATGTTCAGGCCGTGGCCGAAGAACAGCGCGTCGCCGTCCTTGAGGTTGTCCTTGATGGACTCCTCGTAGACCTGGGCCTGGATCGGGTCCGGCACCAGGATCATGATGACGTCGGCCTCGGCCGCCGCCTCGGCGGGCGTGACGACGCGCAGGCCCTGCTCCTCGGCCTTGGCCTTGGACTTGGAGCCCTCGTGCAGACCGACGCGGACGTCGACACCCGAGTCGCGCAGCGACAGCGCGTGGGCGTGGCCCTGGCTGCCGTAGCCGATGACCGCGACCTTGCGGCCCTGGATGATGGACAGGTCTGCGTCGTCGTCGTAGAACAGCTCGGCCACTGGGAATCTCCTATGTGTGCTGGTGTTGCGTCCCACCGTACGGCGGGTTCGGTGAGGGAAGTTCGCGGGTCTCGCCATACGGGCGGACCCGGTGCGGGTTCAGGCCGCGCCGGCTCAGGCGCTGCGGTCGAGCGCCCGCAGGCTGCGGTCGGTGATGGAGCGGGAGCCCCGGCCGATCGCGATGGTGCCGGACTGGACCAGCTCCTTGATGCCGAAGGGCTCCAGCATCTTGAGCATGGCCTCCAGCTTGTCGCTGCTGCCGGTGGCCTCGATGGTGACGGCCTCCGGGGAGACGTCCACGGTCTTGGCGCGGAACAGCTGGACGATCTCGACGATCTGCGAGCGGGTCTCGTTGTCGGCGCGGACCTTGGCGAGCACCAGTTCGCGCGCCACCGCCCCGCCCGGCTCGAGTTCGACGATCTTCAGGACGTTGACCAGCTTGTTGAGCTGTTTGGTGACCTGTTCGAGCGGCAGGTCCTCGACGTTCACGACGATGGTGATGCGGGAGATGTCGGGGTGCTCGGTGACGCCCACAGCCAGTGAGTCGATGTTGAAGCCGCGGCGGGAGAACAGGGCGGTGATCCGGGCGAGGACACCGGGCTTGTTCTCGACCAGGACGGAGAGCGTGTGCTTGGTGGACATGACTGAAGGTCTCTCTTTCGCTCTCGGTCTCAGTCGTCTTCGTTGTCGCCGAAGTCGGGACGGACGCCCCGGGCCGCCATGACCTCGTCGTTCGAGGTGCCCGCCGCGACCATCGGCCAGACCTGGGCGTCCTCGTGGACGATGAAGTCGACCACGACGGGCCGGTCGTTGATGGCGTTCGCCTCGGCGATGACCTTGTCCAGGTCCTCGGGCCGCTCGCAGCGCAGCGCCACACAGCCCATCGCCTCGGACAGCTTCACGAAGTCGGGGACGCGCGTGCCCTTGTTGGGGCCGATGTCGTCGGGACCGCTGTGCAGGACGGTGTTGGAGTAACGCTGGTTGTAGAAGAGCGTCTGCCACTGGCGGACCATCCCGAGGGCGCCGTTGTTGATGATGGCGACCTTGATCGGGATGTTGTTCAGGGCGCAGGTGGTCAGTTCCTGATTGGTCATCTGGAAGCAGCCGTCGCCGTCGATCGCCCAGACCGTGCGGTCGGGCTGTCCGGCCTTGGCGCCCATCGCGGCCGGGACCGCGTAGCCCATCGTCCCCGCGCCGCCGGAGTTGAGCCAGGTCGCGGGCTTCTCGTACTGGATGAAGTGCGCGGCCCACATCTGGTGCTGGCCGACGCCCGCCGCGAAGATCGTGCCCTCGGGGGCCAGTTGACCGACGCGCTCGATGACCTGCTGCGGCGAGAGCGAGCCGTCCTCGGGCTGGGTGTAGCCGAGGGGGTAGGTGTCGCGCCAGCGGTTGAGGTCGCTCCACCAGGCGGTGTAGTCGCCGGTGTGGCCCTCGGTGTGCTCGGCCTGGACGGCCTGGACCAGGTCGGCGATGACCTCGCGCGCGTCGCCCACGATCGGCACGTCGGCGGCGCGGTTCTTGCCGATCTCCGCAGGGTCGATGTCGGCGTGGACGATCTTCGCGAACGGGGCGAAGCTGTCCAGCTTGCCGGTGACGCGGTCGTCGAAGCGGGCTCCGAGGGCGACGATCAGGTCGGCCTTCTGCAGCGCGGTGACGGCGGTGACCGCACCGTGCATGCCCGGCATTCCCACGTGCAGCTCGTGACTGTCGGGGAATGCGCCGAGCGCCATCAGTGTGGTGGTGACGGGCGCTCCGGTGAGTTCGGCGAGGACCCTCAGCTCCGCGGTGGCCCCGGCCTTGATGACGCCGCCGCCGACGTAGAGCACCGGCCGCTTGGCGGCGGTGATCAGCTTGGCGGCCTCGCGGATCTGCTTGGCGTGCGGCTTGGTCACCGGGCGGTAGCCGGGCAGGTCCTGGGTGGGCGGCCAGGTGAAGGTGGTCCGCGCCTGGAGGGCGTCCTTGGCGATGTCGACCAGGACGGGCCCCGGACGGCCCGTGGAGGCGATGTGGAACGCCTCCGCGATGGTCCGCGGGATGTCCTCGGCCTTGGTGACCAGGAAGTTGTGCTTGGTGATCGGCATCGTGATGCCGACGATGTCCGCCTCCTGGAAGGCGTCGGTGCCGATCGCCTTGGAGGCCACCTGACCGGTGATGGCGACCATCGGGACGGAGTCCATGTGGGCGTCGGCGATCGGCGTGACCAGGTTGGTGGCGCCGGGACCGCTCGTCGCCATGCAGACGCCGACCCTGCCGGTGGCCTGCGCGTATCCGGTGGCCGCGTGGCCCGCGCCCTGCTCGTGCCTGACCAGGACGTGCCGCACCCGGGTGGAGTCCATCATCGGGTCGTACGCGGGAAGGATGGCGCCGCCGGGAATGCCGAACACCGTGTCGGCCCCGACTTCCTCGAGAGAACGAATGAGGGACTGCGCACCCGTCACGTGCTCGACGGGGGCGGACGGCTGTCCTGAGGTTCGGGGCCGCGGCTGCGGATGGTGGGCCCCGGTGGCCTGCTCGGTCATCGGCATTCTCTTCTCGAAGCTGAGGGTTTTTGCGGGGTGTTTGCGGGGGTTTGGCAGGTGCCAGTGCAACAAAAAACCCCTCGTGCCGTGAGGCAAGCGAGGGGAGCGCGCCGGGTGCGGTCGCAGGGATTCCGGTGTTCGGACCGGTCAGTCCCAGCTTCAGCCGACGCGCTTTCCAAGTACGAGAATTCGGGTGCGCATGGCATTGACCCTCCCTCCGGCACGCAGTGCCTGTCAAGTAGGTGGGACGGGGGTCTCATTATGTGAGCGGACGTAGGTCGGGGCGTCCGCCGTGAGCGTCCCCGAAGAGCCGCCCACGAACGGTCCCGAGGCCCCGCCCGCGTACGACGCGGCGGGCCCGCCCGCGAACACCGGCTCGGCCGGGCAGCGCGGCACCCGGTACTCGCCCGTCGACAGGGCCCGGCGCAGCCGGTACTCGTCGACGGGTCCGGAGAACGCCATGCCCTGCCCGTGCGTGCAGCCCATCGCGCGCAGCGCGACCACCTGTTCGGGCAGGTCGACGCCGTCGGCCACGGAGAGCAGCCCGAGGTCGCCCGCGATGCGCAGGAGCCCCGAGGTGATCTTGTAGAGCCGGGCGGACTCGACGACGCCCTCGATCAGGCCGCGGTCCAGCTTCAGTACGTCGACGGGGAGCCGGCGCAGCGCCGTGATGGCCGCGTAGCCACTGCCGAACCCGTCGAGCGCGATGCGCACGCCGAGCCTGCGCAGGGCCGTCAGACGGCGCTCCAGGTCGTCGAGCGGCACCCGCGGGTCGCTGTCGGCCAGCTCGATGATCAACGCGCCCGACGGCAGACCGTGCCGGGTGAGCAGCGCCTCGATGGAGCCGAGCGGCATGGAGCGGTCCAGGAGACGACGCGCGCTCATCCGTACGACCACGGGCACCGCGTGGCCGGTGCGGCCACGCTCCGCGGCCTGTTCGACGGCCTCCTCCAGCATCCAGCGGCCCAGCTCGGCCGTGCGGTCGCCCTCGCGCCCCTCGCCGTTCTCGCTGACGCGCAGGAACTCGCCGGGCGTGAAGAGGATGCCCTGCGCCGAGCGCCAGCGGGCCTGCGCGGCGACCGCCGTGATCCGGCCGCTCTCCAGGGAGACCACGGGCTGGTGGAGCAGCGCGAACTCGCCGTCGTGCAGGGCGGCGCGCAGCCGGGTCGCGAGCTGCGCCTTGCGTACGACGTCGGCCTGCATCTGGGGCGCGTACAGCTCGACGCGGCCCTTGCCCGCGGCCTTGGCGCGGTACATCGCGAGGTCGGCGTTGCGCAGCAACTCCCCCGCGCCGATGCCCGGTTCGGCGAAGGACACGCCGATGGAGGCCGCCACGCGCACGTCGTTGCCGTCGATGGCGTAGGGCTGGGACAGGGTGATTCTCAGCCGGTCGGCGAGTTCGAAGATGTGTTGTTCTCTCGCGGCCTGGTCTCTGGTGCCGTCGCCGACGATGAGGGCCGCGAACTCATCGCCGCCGAGCCGGGAGGCGGTGTCGCCCGAACGCACCGCCTCCTGAAGTCTGCGCGCCGCCTGGATGAGGAGCTCGTCCCCGGCCTGGTGGCCGATGGTGTCGTTGACCGCCTTGAAGCCGTCGAGGTCGATGAAGAGCACGGCCGTGCCGCGGTCGGTGACTCTGCGGCCGGTCAGCGCCTGGCTGACGCGCCGGGTGAACAGGGCGCGGTTGGGCAGGTCGGTGAGCGGGTCGTGCTCGGCGTTGTGCTGCAACTGCGCCTGGAGCCTGACCCGTTCGGTGACGTCCCTGCTGTTGAAGATGAGGCCGCCCTGGTGGCGGTTGACCGTGGACTCGACGTTCAGCCAGTCGCCGTCGCCGGACCTGAAGCGGCACTCGATGCGGGTGGTGGGCTCCTCCACGGGGTTGGCCGCGAGGAATCTGCGGACCTCGTGGACGACCCTGCCGAGGTCCTCGGGGTGCATGAGCGAGGCGAGTTCGGATCCGACGAGCTCTTCGGCGTCGCGTCCGTAGACCCCGGCGGCGGCCGGGCTCACGTACCGCAGGATGCCGTTCGGCGCGGCGATCATGATGACGTCGCTGGAGCCCTGCACCAGGGAGCGGAAGTGGTTCTCCTTCTGGGCCAGTTCCTGGGTGAGGGTGATGTTGTCCAGGAGCATGATGCCCTGGCGCACCACGAGGGCGAGCACCACGGTGCCCGCGGTGAAGAGCACGACGTGGTCGACGCTGCGCCCGCTGAGGATGTTGTAGAGGATCCCCAACGTGCAGACGGCGGCGGCCAGATAGGGCGTGAGGGCGGCGAGCGAACCGGCGATCGGCCGGGTCGCGGCGGCGAGGCCCCGCGGCTCCTCGGGGCCGCTGTCGTACGTCACGTGCGCGTGCCCGCGACCGATGTCCCCTTGCGCGTGCCAGGGGGCCGCCCACGGCGCGTACGCGAGGAGCAGCGAACCGGCGAACCAGCCCGCGTCCAGCATCTGCCCCGAGCGGTAACTGGCGTGCAGCAGCGGCGAGGTGAAGAGCGCGTCGCACATGACGGTCAGGGCCAGCGCGCCGATCGCGGTGTTCACCGCGGTGCGGTTGGCGGACGAGCGCCTGAAGTGCAGCGCGAGGACCATGCTGACCAGCGCGATGTCGAGGAGCGGGTAGGCGAGCGAGAGCGCGGCGTGCGCGACGCTCTGGCCCTCGAACCGCGCGGTGTGCGCGAGCGCCAGGCTCCAGGAGAGCGTGAGGAGCGAGCCCCCGATCAGCCAGGAGTCGAGGGCGAGGCAGACCCAACCCGCCTTCGTCACCGGCCGCTTGGCTAGCACGAGGAGACCGATGATCGCGGGCGGGGCGAAGCACAGGAAGAAGAGGTCGGCGAGCCCCGGGCTCGGCACGGGCTCTTCGAGGACGACCTCGTACCAGCCCCACACCCCGTTACCGAGGGCTGCCATCGCGGAGGAGAGCGCGAAGAGCAGCCATGCGGGTCGAAACCGGCTGCGCCGGGTGCGGGAGTAGCGGAAGCAGGAGATCGCGGCGATCGATGCCGCGATGCTCAGCCCGAAGTCGCCCATGAACAGGGCGAGTCGACCGGAGCCCCAGCCGATCGCCGAGCCGGTCGCGTACCCGCCGCAGATGATCAGCAGGACCAGCTGGGAGACGAGACCGCGGCCGCCCGGCAGGGGGTGGCGGGTCAGTGGGGTCCTGGGAGGCAGTGGTGCCGCCAGGCCCCCGTCGAGGACGGTGGCGCCGGACGGGCGGGCATTCACCGGGCCGCCCTGGTCCGCGCCGCCCCCGTGTCCGTCCGGCCCCCGAGACAGGCGTGTGGGCTCTGTCGCTGATGAGTACGGCGACGGCCGCTCGTGCGACAGGCGCACCGCCTGCGTCTGCGGGCCGGTGCGTGCGAGAGTCGCCGGCGGCTGTCCCGCCGCGTCGGATCGTTCGCCCATAGGCCGTGCATCGCCCGTCGCCCCCCTCGCAGTCTGCTGTCTCATCCCCGCGCCGAACGTGCCACGGCGCATCCCCAGTCGGGACGATACACCAGTCTCGTCACTCAGGGACATAGTCTCTCTACGCTCCGTGACTACCGGAGCGGAAGCGGACACGGGGCGCACACAGGCGGGTGCGGAGCGTGCGCGAACGGACGTCAGGCGATCAACTGCCCGTCGTGAGCACGACGTTGCCCAGCGACCGCCCGGCCGCGTAGCGGCTCAGCTGATCGGCCAGCAACCGCTTCGCGCGGGGCAGGAAGGCCGAGCTCGATCCGCCCACGTGCGGACTGATGAGCACTCCAGGAGCGTGCCACAGGGGGTGACCTGCGGGCAGCGGTTCCGGATCGGTCACGTCCAGGGCGGCGGTGATGCGGCCGGACTCCAGTTCGGCCAGGAGCGCCTTGGTGTCGACGACGGGCCCACGGGCGACGTTCACCAGGAGAGCGCCGTCCTTCATGCGGCCCAGGAAGTCGGCTCCGGCCAGGCCACGGGTGGCTTCGGTGAGCGGCGTCGAGAGGATGACGACGTCGGCGTCGGGCAGCAGGGAGGGCAGTTCGACGAGCGGATGCACGGGGCCGCGCTCCGTGGCACGGGCGGAGCGCGCGACGCGCGCCACCCGCGCGCACTCAAACGGAGCGAGCCGGTCCTCGATGGCGGAACCGATCGATCCGTAGCCCACGATCAGTACGGACCTGTCGGCGAGCGCCGGATAGAACCCGGCGTGCCACTCCTCCTGCCGCTGCCCCTCCACGAAGCGCGGCAGCCCCCGCAGCGACGCCAGGACCAGGGTGAGCGCGAGTTCGGCCGTGCTCGTCTCGTGCACCCCGCGGGCGTTGCACAGCCGCACCCCGGGCGAGAGGAGTGGAATACCCGGCTCCACATGGTCGATCCCCGCGGTCAGTGTCTGTACGACGCGTACGGACGTCATCGCGGACAGCGGGCGTACCGCGACCTCCGTGCCCTTCATGTACGGCACCACGTAGAAGGCGCAGTCGGCCGGGTCGGCGGGGAAGTCGGGACCGCCGTCCCAGTACCGGTAGTTGAGGCCCGCGTCGGCGGCCGCGGGCAGCCCCTCGATCTCGTGCGCTTCGAACGGAAGCCATACGTCTGTCGTCATGCTCAGGAGGCTAATGCGCCTCCCCGCGCGCGGCCCGCGGGGAGGCCCCGCTCGGGACCGGGACGGCAGCGGTTAGTTTGGATGATCTCCGAACGAGGAGTGAGGAGTGGGGAGGGCACGACCAGGTGGAGCGCAGGACGATCGGTGCGGCGGCACTCGAAGTGGGCGCAGTCGGACTCGGTTGCATGCCGATGAGCTGGGCGTACAGCGGCTCGCGGCAGCGGGGCGACGCGTCGCTGCGCACGGTGCACGCCGCGTTGGACGCCTCGGGGCAGGCGGCGACCCTGCTGGACACGGCGGACATGTACGGCCCCTTCACCAATGAGCTGCTGCTCGGCAGGGTGCTGAAGGAACGGCGTGCGGACGCGTTCGTCTCGACGAAGTGCGGGCTGCTCGTCGGCGACCAGCACATCGTCGCCAACGGCCGCCCCGGCTATGTGAAGCGGGCCTGCGACGCCTCGCTGCGACGCCTGCAGACGGAGACCATCGACCTGTACCAACTGCACCGCGCCGACCCCGAGGTACCCGTCGAGGAGACCTGGGGCGCGATGGCCGAACTCGTCGCCGCGGGGAAGGTGCGGGCGCTCGGCCTGTGCGCGATGGGGGCGCGCGCCCGGCGGCGACCGGCACCGGGCCGCCCGGTGCCGGGGCTGCACGAGGCGACGGTCCGGCAGTTGGAGCGGGTGCAGCAGGTCTTTCCCGTGAGCGCCGTGCAGGCCGAGCTCTCGGTGTGGTCGCCGGAGGCGCTGGACGCGCTGCTGCCCTGGTGCGCGGCGCGCGGGATCGGCTTCCTCGCCGCGATGCCGCTGGGGAACGGTTTCCTCACGGGGACGCTGACGCCGGGGCAGGGCTTCGAGCCGGACGACCTGCGGGCCAGGCACCCCCGCTTCACCGCCGAGATGATGGCCGCCAACCAGCCGCTGGTGGTGGGCCTGCGCAAGATCGCGGAGCGGCACGGCGCCACGCCCGCCCAGGTCGCGCTCGCCTGGGTGCTCGCGCAGGGTCGGCACGTGGTGCCGGTGCCCGGCGCGAAGCGGGAGCGCTGGGCGGTGGAGAACGCGGGCGCCGCCTCGGTGCGGCTGACGGCGCAGGACCTGAGGGAGATCGCGGCGCTGCCCGCGGCGCTGGGGTCGTGGGACTGACGCCGTTCGGCTCTCGTGGCGGCGGATCGGGAACCTGCGGGGCGCGAGCGGTGTATGAACAGTAAGAGCGCTGCGTCGAAGGGACCTGATCGTGCAACGACCTGCTGTTACGGCCGTGTTGGCCGCCGCCGCCCTCGTGTTCGCGGCCGGGTGCTCGTCCGGTGGAGGCGATGATTCCGGCGGGCGCGAGAGCCCGCTGGATCCGGGGAGGTCGAGCCGGTCCCCCAGCGGGAAACCGGGCGCCGACGCCCCGCCGGAGAAGGGCTCGGCGAAAGTCACCCGCACCCTCACCAAGGGCCTGAAGTCCCCCTGGGGCCTCGCGGCGCTCCCTGACGGGGACCTGCTGGTGTCCTCGCGCGACGAGGGGACGATCACCCGCGTCGACGCGACATCGGGCAAGAAGACGGAGCTCGGCTCGGTGCCCGGCGTCTCCCCCGGCGGCGAGGGCGGCCTGATGGGCCTCGCCATCTCCCCGACGTACGCATCGGACCACATGGTGTACGCGTACTTCACGACCGAGTCCGACAACCGCGTCGCCCGCATGCTCTACGACGAGAAGAAGCCGTCCGGCGAGCAGTTGGGCGCGCCCGACACCCTCGTCAAGGGCATCCCCAAGGGCATGATCCACAACGGCGGCCGGATCGCCTTCGGCCCGGACAAGATGCTGTACGCGGGCACGGGCGAGACGGGTGACACCGGCCTCGCGCAGGACAAGAAGTCCCTGGGCGGCAAGATCCTGCGCCTCACCGCAGACGGCGAGCCCGCCCCCGGCAACCCCTTCGGCGACTCCCCCGTCTACTCGTACGGCCACCGCAATGTGCAGGGTCTCGCCTGGGACGAGCAGAAGCGGCTGTGGGCCTCGGAGTTCGGCCAGGACACCTGGGACGAGCTGAACGAGATCAAGTCCGGTGACAACTACGGCTGGCCCGAGGTGGAGGGCAAGGCCGGTGAGGAGGGGTACCACGACCCGGTCGCCCAGTGGAAGACCTCCGAAGCGTCACCGAGCGGCGTCGCCTACGCCGAGGGATCGGTCTGGATGGCGGGGCTGCGCGGCGAGCGGCTGTGGCGCGTCCCGGTCCGGGGCGTGACACCGGCGGGGAAGCCCCAGGCGTTCCTGAAGGGCGAGCACGGACGGCTGCGCACGGTGCTCGCGGCGGGCGGCGACAAGCTCTGGCTGGTGACGAGCGAGACGGACTCGCGGGGGACGCCGGAGAAGGGCGACGACAAGATCCTGGAGGTGAAGGTGGAGTGACCCGACCGGGGGGCTACGTCTCCTCCGTGCCCGGCGTCCCCTCCTCGCGCGATGACGGCACCGGCGCGCGCACGACCACCTTGCCCGACGTCAGATCTATCGGTCCCTTGCCGGGATCACCGTCGGCGAGATCCACGCGCGTCAGTTCCAGACGCCTGTTCTCGTCCTCGGTGTGCTTGCGTCCCGGTGCGAACAGAGCTTCAAACGGGGTGAACACCGCGCCTCCCTGGAGCCGAGTCTCTGCCGTCAAGCGTAGGCGAGCGGGCCAAAAACCGGCCGGGACCGAAAAAGTGCAGGTCAGCCGGGAGTCTGGGCGCTCTCGACCGGGAAGAGCCGGAGCCGGTGGGCGAGCGCCGCGGCCTCGCCACGGCCGGTGACGGAGAGCTTGGCGAGGATGTTGGAGACGTGGACGCTCGCGGTCTTCGGGGAGATGAAGAGCTCCTCGGCGATCTGGCGGTTGCTGCGGCCCACCGCGACCAGGCGCAGGACGTCCCGTTCGCGGCTGGTCAGGCCGAGCGCCTCGGCCGGGTCGGCGGGGGCGGCGGGCTCGCGCGCGGTCGCGGTCCTGTCGAGGTTGAGCCGGGCGCGCTGGGCGAGGCCGGTGACGGCATCGGCGAGCGGCCGGGCGGCGAGCCGCTCGGCGACCTCTCCGGCCTGGCGCAGGAGCTGGGCGGCGCGGTCGCGGTCCGTGTGCTGCGGGGCGAGGAGGGACTCGGCGAGACGCAGGCGCGCCTGGGCGAGGTCGTAGGGGCGGTCCATGGGTTCCAGTGCCTGGACCACGGCGGACCAGTCGTCGGGGCCGTCGCGGCCCTCGGAGCGCAGGAGTTCGGCGCGCGTCCACTCGTCGTAGGCGCGCCAGAGCGGGATGGGGGTGGCGAGGGACTTGGCGGCCGCGCGGATCCGTTCGACGGCGGCGGGGCGGCCGGGTTCGGCGATGGGCAGGCCCCGGGAGTCGGCCTCCATCGTGGCGGCGGCGAGCACCAGCGGCCAGCCGTACTTGTAGGTGCCGATGGGCAGACCGGTGGCGAGGCCGCGTTCGAACTCGGCGCGGCCGTCCAGGACGCGGCCCTCGCCCGCGGCGACGCCGAGGGCGATGCGGATGAGGACGAGGAGGTACTGCGGCTGTGGATCATGGGTGCCGAGGTGCTGGTGGGCGGTCTGCATGTGCTGGTCGGCGGCGACCAGGTCGCCTCGGTAGAGCGCCATGCGCGCGGTGCGTTCGGAGGCGGAGACGCGGGGTTTCGAGCTCTGCACACAGCGCTGGGTCTGGGCGACGGCTTCGGCCGCCTCGTCCCAGCGGCCCAGTGAGATCAGCGACTCGGCGGCGTTGGCCCACACCCAGCCCTCGGTGTCCACCAGGCCGTACTTCCGGCAGAACTCGATGCCTTCCATCGCGACCCGTACCGCCTCTGCGGAGCGGCCGACGCCTTCGAGCGACGAGGGGAGATTGATGTGGGCGCGGCTCAGGTTGGTGACCAGTGCCTCGCGGACGACGCGGTCCCTGATCTCGTACATCTCGGCGAGGCCCGCCTCGGGGTCGCCCGCCTCGACGAGGAGGGCGCCCCGGGTGAGCCGGGCGTTGAGCTCGATGACGTCGGCCTTGACCATGCGGGCGTACTCGACGGCCCGTTCGGCGGCGGCCAGGGTCTCGGCCCCCGGGTCGTGCAGCATGCCCCAGGAGGCGCGGTGCACGAGCACCTCCGCGTGCACCTCGGACGGCGGCAGTCCGCGCACCAGCTCCTGCGCCTTGGCGATCTCGTCCCAGCCGTCGCCCCGGCCGAGGGTGGAGACGAGGCGGGAGCGGGACACCCAGAACCAGGCGGCGCGGAGGGGGTCGTTCTCATCCTCCAGGATCCGCAGGGCGCGCTTGATGATCTTCAGGGCGCGTTCGCGTTCGCCGCACAGGCGTCCCGCGACGGTGGCCTCCGCCATCAGGTCGAGGTACTGGAGCGGGGTGGCGGCCGGGTCGCAGCCGCAGGCCGGGTAACCCTCGACGTAGTCGGCGGGGCGCAGTCCTTCGCGTACGGAGTCGGGAGCGTCGTCCCAGAGCTCCATCGCCCGTTCGAGCAGGCGCAGTTGCTCGGCGTACGCGTGCCGGTGGCGGGCCTCGACGGAGGCGCTGAGCACGGCGGGCAGGGCCTTGGCGGCGTCGTGCGCGTAGTACCAGTAGGTGGCGAGGCGGGCGGCGCGCTGGTCGGCGGAGACGAGTGCGGGGTCGGACTCCAGGGCCTGGGCGAAGCGGCGGTTGATGCGCGAGCGTTCGCCGGGCAGCAGGTCGTCGCTGACGGCCTCGCGGACCAGGGAGTGCCGGAAGCGGTAGCCGTCGCCGTCCGGCGACGCGAGCAGGATGTTGGCGCCGACCGCGGCCCGCAGCGCCTGGATCAGGTCGTCCTCGGCGAGCCCCGCGACCTCGGCGAGCAGTTCGTACTCGACGGTGGAGCCACCCTCGGCGACGATCCGGGCCACGCGCTGGGTGTCCTCGGGCAGTTCCTCGACGCGGACGAGGAGCAGGTCGCGCAGGGAGTCCGTGAGGCCCGCGCAGCTGCTGCCGTGGGCGGCGACCGCGAGCTCCTCGACGAAGAAGGCGTTGCCGTCGGAGCGGTCGAATATGTCGTCGACCAGGGACTGTTCGGGTTCGGCGGCGAATATCCCGGCCATCTGGCGGGCGACCTCGTCCTTGCTGAACCGGCCGAGTTCGATGCGCCGCACCGTGCGAAGCCGGTCCAGCTCGGCGAGCAGGGGGCGGAGCGGGTGGCGGCGGTGGATGTCGTCGGCGCGATAGGTGGCGAGCAGCACGAGGCGGCCGCCGCGCAGCGTGCGGAAGAGGTAGGCGAGGAGGTGCCGGGTCGAGGCGTCGGCCCAGTGCAGGTCCTCCAGGACGACGACGATCGTGCGGTCGCGGGAGAGGCGTTCCAGGAGGCGGGCGGTGAGTTCGAAGAGGCGGGCCATGCCCTGCTCGTCGGATCTGCTCGCCGGGTGGCCGACCGGGGCGGCGGAGCCCAATTCGGGCAGCAGCCTGGCGAGTTCCTCCTCCTGGCCCTCGGCCGCGGCGGCGAGTTCGTCGGGGAGCCTGCGGCGCAGCGCGCGCAGCGCCGTGGAGAAGGGGGCGAACGGCAGGCCGTCGGCGCCGATCTCGACACATCCGCCGAGCGCGACGACGGCGCCCCGCTCCTCGGCGGCGGCGGTGAACTCCTCGACGAGGCGCGTCTTGCCGACGCCCGCCTCGCCGCCGAGCAGCAACGCCTGGGGCTCGCCCGTGCCCGGCTCCCCGGCTCGGGCGAGTGCTTCGTTCAGTGCGCCCAGTTCGTCGGCCCGGCCGACGAACACCGGGCTGACGGACCTGGTCTCCACAGCGGCGAGCATCGCACAGTGGGCGGGCCTCGCGGCACCCGTTGTCCGCTGGGTGATCATCGACACGGTCGGGGCCCCTCAGGCGGCCCGGGTGAAGCGGGTTCTGCCGAGCTCCGCGATCACCCGCCCCTCGGCTTCGTCGCGGGCCGATCGGCGGGCGGCGGCGCGGGTCCTGCGGGCCTCGCGGACCAGGCGGCGGTGTGCGGCCTCCTGGGCCAGCTCGGCGGCGCGCATCTGGTGCATCTCGTAGTCGTACATCGCGTACCCCTCGGGTCTCTGGTGGTTCTCGGTGGTGTCCATCGCTCTCTGCGATGTCTCCACTTTCGTCTCCCAGGGTGGTCGCTCACATCGGGCGAGTGCCGCATCTCCGTGAGGTGGGGGGCCTTAGGTACGACGAAGGGCGGGGCAGGGTCCTTAGACCCTGCCCCGCCCTTGCCTTACGGCGCGTGTCCCGTTGCTCAGGAGGGTACGGACGGCAGTCCGAGCAGCAGGTCGGAGTACTTGGCGATGGCCAGGACCAGCCCGATCACACCGAGCACGAGACCCGCCCACGCCACGGACTTGATCCACGGTGCCTGCGGCTTGCCGGGCGCCCCGAAGGCGGGCTTGGCGAGCACGACGAAGGCGGTGACCAGGGCGGCGAGCGCGAAGAGCCCAGCGATCAGCGCGGTGGCCTTCCAGGAGTCGCCGTACATGGCCTGGACCGTCGTGGCGACGCTCGCGCCCTGCTGGGTCTCCAGCTGGCCGTACAGGTTCTCGCGGGCGGAGGCGATCGTGCCGAGCCAGCCGCCGGAGAGACCGATCACGCCGAGCGCGGCCGCGACGACCGCCGCGGCGCCCTCGCCGACACCGGACGACTTGGCGGTCGCGGCCGAATCGGCCGTGACGTCGTCCAGGTCGTCCAGGTCGTCCGCGTCGTCCTCGGCGTCCGCCGCGTGGGCGTCCGCGTCGGCGGCATCGGTCGTGTCGGCGTCGGTCTTGGTGAGATCGGCCTTGGCGGCGTCGGCCGTCTCGTCCTTTCCGGCCTCGTCCGCACGGACCGCGTCCGTACCGGCCGTGTCCTCGGCCACGGCGGTGTCCTCTGTTCCGGGTGCTTCCTTGGCCCCGGCCGCCTCATCAGTCTTGGTTCCCATGCCCCGCACCGTACGGACGGAGTCTGAGAGCTCTCTTAACGAACGGCCCCGGCCTCGGCGGCACGCGCCTCCCGCAGCGCCCGCCACTCCGGCGCGAGCACCGACCACACCTCCATGTCGTGCCGCACCCCCTGCCAGGGGAAGCTCTCGCGCAGGACGCCGTCCCGGGTGAAGCCGAGCCGCTCGGCCGTCGCCTTGCTGCGGTCGTTGAGGGAGGAGACGAGCCACTCCACGCGGTGCATGCCGCGCTCGTCGACGGCCCAGTCGACGAGGATCCGGGACGCCTTGTTGATCAGGCCGCGCCCGGCCACCGTCGGCTCCAGCCAGACGGCGAGCTCACAGCCGTCGACGCTCGTGTCGAAGATCCGGAAGGCGATACCGCCGACGAGCATGCCGTCGACCCAGATGCCGTAGAAGCGGCCGGTGTCGGAAGCCTGCTTGTCGGCGTACTTCTGGAGGTGGGCCCGCGCCGATTCGAGATCCTTCACGGTGACGGTGAAGGGCACCCAGGCCCCCGTGTACTCCCGCGCGCGCTCGACGTGCTCGTAGAACTCCTGCGCCTGCCACGGCTCGACCGGCCTCAGCTCAGCGCCCTCGCCCAGCGATATCGCGAACATCTCGCTCCCTCACCTCACGTGCGTCGTCCTGTACGTCCCGCTGTTCCGGGATACTCGCACGATCGCCGCGTGCGTTCGAACGACATTCCGGCGGCTCGATGCTGATGCGCGGAAGCAGCCGGTCGAGGCGCCTGGGCAGCCACCAGTTGGCGCCGCCGAGCAGATGCATGAGCGCGGGCACCAGCAGCGTGCGCAGGACGAAGGCGTCGAGCGCGACCGCCGCGGCGAGCGCGATGCCGAACATCGCGATGACGCGGTCGCCGCTGAGCACGAAGGCCAGGAAGACCGAAATCATGATCACGGCCGCGGAGTTGATCACGCGGCTGGTCTCGGCGAGACCGACCCGCACGGCCCTGCGGTTGTCGCCGGTCTCCAGCCACTCCTCGTACATCCGGCTGACCAGGAAGACCTGGTAGTCCATGGAGAGGCCGAAGAGCACGGACACCATGATCACGGGCAGGAAGGGTTCGATGGGCCCGGCCCTGCCGAGCCCGAGCAGTTCGCTCCCCCAGCCCCACTGGAAGATCGCCACGACGATCCCGAAGGCGGAGGCGACCGCGGCGACGTTCATCGCGGCGGCCTTGAGCGGGATGCCGATCGAGCGGAAGGCGAGCAGGAGCAGCACGCAGCCCAGCCCGATGACGACGCCCACGAAGAGCGGCAGCTTGCCGACGATGATCTCCGCGAAGTCGTCGTAGCTCGCGGTGACGCCGCCGACGTGTACGTCCAGGGAGCTGTCAGCACCGGCCTTCGGCAGCACGTCGCCGCGCAGCCGGTCGACGAGTTCGCTGGTCGCCTCGGACTGCGGGGCCGATGCGGGCACGACCGTGAGGAAGGCGGTGCGGCCGTCCTCGGCGTACGTCACCGGGCTCACGGAGGCGACGCCCTCGGTCGACTTCAGGGTGGTGCCGAGGTCGGTGAGCGCGTTGCGGTCGCCCGCTCCGTAGACCTCGCTGACCAGGGTCAGCGGACCGTTCACGCCGGGCCCGAAACCCTCGGCCAACAGGTCGTACGCCTGTCGGGTGGTGGCCTTCGCCGGGTTGTTGCCCTGGTCGGACGTGCCCAGGTGCAGCGCGAAGGTGGGCAGCGCGAGCACGGCCATGACGACGACGGCGAGGGCGCCGAGCAGCTTGGGGTGGCGCTCCACGAAGGCGGCCCAGCGGGCGGCGAAGCCGGTCGGCAGCTCCGGTTCGGGTCCGTGATCGGCGAGTCTGCGCCGTTCGCGGCGGCTGAGCGCGCGCGGCCCGATCCAGGAGAGCAGGGCGGGCAGCAGGGTCACGGACGCGGCCACGGTGAGGACCACGGTGAGCGAGGCGGCGATCGCGACGCCGTTGAGGAAGCTGAGCCGCAGGATGAGCATGCCGAGCAGGGCGATGCAGACGGTGGCGCCCGCGAAGACGACGGCGCGTCCGGTGGTGGCGACCGCCCGCTCGGCGGCGACGGGCACGGAGAGACCGCGTTTGAGGCCCTTGCGGTGTCTGGTCACGATGAACAGGGCGTAGTCGATGCCGACGCCGAGACCGATCAGGGTGCCGAGCATCGGCGCGAAGTCCGCGACCGTCATCACGTGGCCGAGCAGCACGATGCCCGCGTACGCCGTACCCACCGAGACGAGCGCGGTGGCGATGGGCAGCGCGGCGGCGGCGAGCGAGCCGAAGGCCAGGAAGAGGACGACGGCGGCGACGGCGACCCCGATGACCTCGGCGGTCTGGGCGCTCTTGGACTCGGTGAGCCCGATGGCGGTGCCGCCGAGCTCGACCTGGAGGTCGTCGGACGCGGCGCTCTTGGCGGCGTCGACGACCGCCTGGGCGTCCGCCTTCGCGATGTCGTCGGCCTGCTCGTGGAAAGTGACGGTCGCGTACGCCGTACGCCCGTCGGCGCTGACCTGGCCCGCGCCCGTGGCCTCGTACGGGCTGGTCACGGACGCCACCGCGGGCATCTCGGCGATCGTGTCCAGGGCCTTGGACACCGGCTGCTCGACGTCGGCCGCGCGCACGGACGTACCGGCCTCGGTGTGCCAGACGACGCTGTCGCTGTCGCCGCCGAGACCGTGGAAGCCCTGGTTCAGGAGCTGGGTGGCGCGGCCCGACTCGGTGCCGGGCACCTCGTAGTCGTTGGAGTACGCGGATCCGGCGACCGCGGCCGCCGACGCGGCGCCGCCGAGGGCGAGCAGCCACAGCAGGACGACGACGAGGCGGTGCCTGACGCACCACCGGGCGAGTGCTGCCACGGTCGGGCTCCCTGGATGGTTCGTGGATCTTTATCGGGAACAGCCGTAGATCAACCGAACAGCCCGCAAAGAACGCTTGAAAGGCGACATGAGCGCCAGGGTCACCTTGACAGCCCTTGGAGATCCTTAGTCCCTTTCGTGGCCTTACTCACAAGGGCACAAGAGGTGCATCGGGGCCGCACGAGAAGCGCGCGGGGGCTCGCACCGAGCCCCCGCGCGCCCCCTTGTCCGGACCTCAGCCCGAGACGCTCGGACGCCCGTTCTCGATGTGGCCCATCAGCCGTCGCCGGAAGGCTTCGTCGCCCTCGGCGGTGACCTCGACGTCGTACCAGCCGTGCTCGTCGGCGGTCCGCCAGGCGATCGTGCGGCTGCTTCCCGCCCGGACCCGGACGGTCCGCGTCCGCGACCGGATGTCGGATTCATCCACATATCCGAGCGGCTTGACCGTGAAGACGAGCTCCCCGCGGCCGCGGTTGGCCAGGGTGAGGTGGATCTCACGACGGGTGATCGCGGAGGCGAGCCGCGCGCCGCCGTCCTTGCCAGGACCGCCGCCCTTGCCCGGCTTGCCGCCCTCGAACTCGCGCCGGAAGCCGTTCGGCCCGGTGACCGTGAAGGCGTACGCGTCACCGGGCACCGGCACGGTCCAGGTGCCCTTGCGCACGACGTCCCTGTGCTGCGGGACCGTGAACTCACCGGCGTACGGATAGAGCGCGAAGTGTGCGCTGGAGCTGCCGCCGTTGCGCAGGCGCACCGTGAGCGCGCCGCCCTCGCCGGGCGTGACGTCCGCGTCGGGCTGGTAGGGCAGCGGGCGGGCGCGGCGGGATCCCGGCTCCTGGACGGGCATCGACTGCTTCAGGGGCGGCTGCGGGGCCCAGCGGCCGCTGAACGCCGGTATGGCGCCGGGCTGTTCGACCTCGGGCCTGCGGTGGCCGCGCCGGAAGTCGAAGGCGCCGGTGAGGTCACCGGTGACCTTGCGGCGCCAGGCGCTGATGTTGGGCTCCCGCACCCCGGTCCACTTCTCCAGGAAGCGCACCACGGAGGTGTGGTCGAAGACTTCGGAGCAGACGTATCCGCCGACGGTCCACGGCGAGATGACCAGCATGGGCACGCGCACGCCGAGCCCGGTCGGCTTCCCCTCCCAGCGCTCCTCCTTGTCCTCGGCGGACTCGGTGCCCGGCACGGGCGGCGGCACGTGGTCGAAGAAGCCGTCGTTCTCGTCGTAGTTGATGAACACGGCGGTGCGCCGCCACACCTCGGGGTGCGAGGCCAGGGCGTCGAGCACCTTGTAGACGATGGTCGCGCTGTGGATCGGCGAGGAGACGCTGGGGTGCTCGGAGTCCTGTGCGGACGGCACCAGATAGCTGACCTTCGCGAGCTTGCCGCCCGCGACGTCCTTGGCGAACTCCTCGGCGAGCTTCCCGGTGGGCACCCGCCGCAGGCCGCGCTCGAAGAGGGACCGCTCGCGCCTGTTCAGCGTGGCGACGCCCTCGTCCAGGGTGGCGAGCAGTTTGGCGCGCTCGGCCTCGTCCTTGGCGTCGCGCACCTTGGCGTAGAAGGCCTCCATGTAGGTGAGGCCGGTCTTGGCGAGGACCTTGCGGGCGATGGCCTTGAAGGTGGCGAAGAACTCGATCTGGTTGTCGGTGAAGTTCTCCCACTCCGTGTACGTCCGCCAGCTCACGCCCGCCTTCTCCAGGCGCTCGGCGTACGTCCCCCAGTCGTAGCCGGGATGCGTGCCCTCGTCGTACGCGTCGTTGCCGACGGCCCGCTTGCCGTTCGCCTCGTAGCCGGTCTTGCCGCTCCACAGGTGGTTGCGGTTGGGGCTGGTGGAGGTGTGGATGGAGGAGTGGTAGGCGTCGCAGACGGTGAAGGTGTCGGCGAGTTCGTAGTGCAGCGGGATGTCCCGGCGCGTGTAGTACGCCATCGTGGCCGCGGTCTTGGCGGTGATCCAGCCGTCCGACCAGCCGTCGTGCCACGCCTTGGAGCCACCGCTCCAGGAGTGGTCGAGCGCCCCGATGTACTGCAGGTCCTTCTTCTGCGTCTCGGCGGCCTCGCGGACCGGGAAGGGCAGGACCGTGCGCAGCCCGGCGGGCTGCTCGAAGACGGACGTGCCGCTGGGCAGGGTGATCGCGTTGCGGTCGCCGAAGCCGCGCACGCCGCGCAGGGACCCGAAGTAGTGGTCGAAGGAGCGGTTCTCCTGCATCAGGATGACGACGTGCTCGATCGAGTCGAGCCCGCCGCCCCCGTGCCGCGGCTCCCGCGCGAGCGCCTCCTGCAACGACGGCGGCAGGAACGAGCCCACCGCGGCGGCCCCGAGCGCGCCCCCGCCGATCGCCATCAGGCGTCTGCGCGACATCTCCCCAGTCACATCTCCCACGTCCGACCTCCCAGTCGACACCCAATGGTTCACGGTTGATCCATTGACCTGTTCGGCGGGGACGCTAGTGACGTCCGGTTTCCCTGTGAAGTCCATGGGCCAAAGTCGCGGTGAACGTCCAAATGGTTCTGGACGGAATGATGCTGATTCCTGCTCAGGGCGGCGTTGTCAGTGCCGGGTGCCATCCTCGGGGCCATGGATCTCACCGCGCGCCTCACCGCCTTCAAGGACCTGGTCGGACCCCCTCCAGGCCCCGCGCCCGCCGTCGACTGGACCGCGGTGGAAGCCTGGCTGGAGACCCCGCTGCCCGCGGACTACAAGGCGCTCGCGTCGGCGTACGGACCGGTGGAAATAGGCCACCCCGACTCCGCCGCCATCCGCCTGCACACGCCGTGCGTGAGCGCCGACGGCCGCTATGCGTACGGCTCCTGGCTGGTCGAGACCCACCGGCACTCCGCGATCAGGCCGCGCATGTTCACCCGGGAGCGGCGCCGCTTCCTGCCCGACGAGGGCGGCCTGCTCGCCTTCGCCACCACCTCGGGCGGCGACCACCTGTTCTGGGACACCTCCGCGGCGGACCCGGACACCTGGCCGGTGGTGCTCCTGACCACGTCCGTCGCGGTCGGCGGCGACGCGCCCTGGGTGGCGTACGAGGTCCCGCTGACCGAGCTGCTCCGCGCGGCCGTACGCGACGGCGTGCCGAACCCCGGCGAGCCCGGCGGCCTCCTCGGCCCCCTGCCCCGCACCGTCCGCACCTGGGCGCCGCTGTCCGGCGCCACGCCCTGGTCCCCGCCGCCCCGCGGGACGTACGTGGACGCCCGGCAGCACGCCGCGCTCACCGAGGGCGAGGGCCTCGACGCGATCACCGCGCTGATACCGCCGCCGCTCACTCCCCAGCTGGGCAAGGGCAGTTGGGAGGAGCTCTTCGAGCGGCTCGGCACCCGGCTGCCCGCCGACTTCGTGGCCCTGGCGCGGACGTACGGGGCGGGGATCTGGAGCTGGTGGCTCGACATGCCCGCGCCGCTCGACCTCGACCACCGGAGCGGTCTCGCGGCGGGCGTCGAGGAGATGCTGGACGGCTATCGGCAGCTGCGCGACGCGCACCCGGCGTACTACCCCTTGCCCGCCTGGCCCGAGCCCGGCGGCTTCCTGCCCGTCGTCTCGACCATCGACGGGGACCAGATCGGCTGGTGCGCCGAGGGGGACGACCCCGACCGTTGGCGCGTCGCCGTCAACCCACGGCACTCGAACCAAGGACCGCCCCTGACAGGGGACTTCACCGGGACGCTCCTGAACTGGCTGCGCGGCGGCCGCCCGGCCACCGAGGGGTTCTTCTGGCTGCGCAAGGACCAGGACCCGTTGGAGCACATGTTCTTCGAGCCGTTCCCCGCACCGCGCGAGGGTCACGTGCCATGAGGCCCGGACGACATGGCGAAGGGGCGGCACCCCCGAAGGTGTACCGCCCCTCACCTGCCGCGGAGGCAGACGCTTACCGCGAAGGCATGCCTCAGCCCTCGCTGACGCCCAGCCTCTCCAGGATGAGCTCCTTGACGCGGGCCGCGTCGGCCTGGCCACGGGTGGCCTTCATGACCGCGCCGACCAGCGCGCCGACCGCGGCGACCTTGCCGCCGCGGATCTTGTCGGCGATGGCCGCGTTGCCCGCGATGGCCTCGTCGACGGCCGTCGTCAGCGCGCCCTCGTCGGAGACGACCTTCAGGCCGCGCTTCTCGACGACCTCGTCCGGCGTGCCCTCGCCCTTGAGGACGCCCTCGATGACCTGACGCGCCAGCTTGTCGTTCAGGTCGCCCGCGGCGACGAGCTCGGTCACCCGGGCGACCTGCGCCGGGGTGATGGCGAGCTCTTCGAGGGCCTTGCCCGACTCGTTGGCGTTGCGCGCCAGTTCGCCCATCCACCACTTGCGCGCCGACGCCGCGTCGGCGCCCGCCTCGGTGGTGGCGACGATCGGGTCGACCGCGCCCGCGTTGAGGATCGACTGCATGTCGTGCTCGCTGACGCCCCACTCCTCGCGGAGGCGGTTGCGGCGCACGCGCGGCATCTCGGGCAGGGCGGCCCGCAGCTTCTCGACCCACTCCCTGGCGGGAGCGACCGGGACCAGGTCCGGCTCGGGGAAGTAGCGATAGTCCTCGGCGTTGTCCTTGATGCGGCCGGACGTCGTGGAGCCGTCTTCCTCGTGGAAGTGCCGGGTCTCCTGGACGATCGTGCCGCCGCCGTTCAGGACGGCCGCGTGCCGCTGGATCTCGAAGCGCGCGGCGCGCTCCACGGAACGCAGCGAGTTGACGTTCTTGGTCTCCGAGCGCGTGCCGAACTCCTCGCGCCCGTGCGGGCGCAGCGAGAGGTTCACGTCGCAGCGCATCTGGCCCTTGTCCATGCGGGCCTCGGAGACGTCGAGCGCCTTGATGACCTCGCGCAGCTCGGCGACGTACGCCTTGGCGACCTCGGGAGCCCGCTCGCCCGCGCCCTCGATCGGCTTGGTGACGATCTCGATGAGCGGGATGCCGGCGCGGTTGTAGTCCAGGAGCGAGTGCGAGGCGCCCTGGATGCGGCCCGTCGCGCCGCCCACGTGCGTGGACTTGCCGGTGTCCTCCTCCATGTGGGCGCGCTCGATCTCCACGCGGAAGATCTCGCCGTCCTCCAGCTGGACGTCCAGATAGCCGTTGAAGGCGATCGGCTCGTCGTACTGCGAGGTCTGGAAGTTCTTCGGCATGTCCGGATAGAAGTAGTTCTTCCGGGCGAAGCGGCACCACTCGGCGATCTCGCAGTTCAGCGCGAGACCGATCTTGATGGCCGACTCGACGCCGATCTCGTTGACCACCGGCAGCGCGCCCGGCAGGCCGAGGCAGGTCGGGCAGGTCTGCGAGTTCGCGTCGGCGCCGAGCGTCGTCGAACAGCCGCAGAACATCTTGGTCTTGGTGCCGAGCTCGACATGGACCTCGAGGCCCATGACGGGGTCGTACGTCGCGAGGGCTTCCTCGTACGACACCAGGTCAGTAGTGACAGTCACGGTGAAACTTTCCCTCTCAGCCCAGCAGGACGTCGTCGTCGCCGAGGCGCTTGAGCTCACGGAAGAGCAGCGCGACGCCGGTGGCGATGGCGGCAGCGGAGACGACGGCGTCCACGAGACGGAGCGTGTCGTGCTCGTAGCGGGCCTTCTTGGCCTGCTTGAGCACGCTGATCGCGCCGAACGCGGTGGTGCCGATCGACAGATACGTACCGGTCTTGGACTTCTTGAAGCCCTTGGCCTTGGTCATGGCACTCACAGCGACGGAGCCTCCTCAAGCAGCGGGTGCCCCCACTTTTCCACGAAGGCGGCCTCGACGGCAGCGCCCACCTTGTACAGGCGGTCGTCCTTCATGGCGGGGGCGATGATCTGCAGTCCGACGGGCAGGCCGTCCTCCGGCGCGAGGCCGCAGGGCAGCGACATGGCGGCGTTGCCCGCCATGTTCGACGGGATGGTGCACACGTCCGCGAGGTACATCGCCATCGGGTCGTCGGCGCGCTCGCCGATCGGGAAGGCGGTGGTCGGCGTCGCGGGCGACACGATCACGTCGACCTTCTCGAAGGCCGCCTCGAACTCGCGGGTGATGAGGGTGCGGACCTTCTGGGCACTGCCGTAGTACGCGTCGTAGTAGCCGGAGCTCAGCGCGTACGTGCCCAGGATGACGCGGCGCTTGACCTCGTCGCCGAAACCGGCCTCGCGGGTCAGCGCGGTGACCTCCTCGGCGGACTTCGTGCCGTCGTCCCCGACGCGCAGGCCGTAGCGCATGGCGTCGAACCGGGCGAGGTTCGAGGAGCACTCGGAGGGCGCGATCAGGTAGTACGCGGAGAGCGCCAGGTCGAACGTCGGGCAGTCGAGCTCGACGATCTCGGCGCCGAGCTCCTTGAGCAGCTCCACCGACTCGTCGAAGCGCTGGACGACACCGGCCTGGTAGCCCTCGCCGCGGAACTGCTTGACGACGCCGACGCGCATGCCCGCCACGGAGCCGTTGCGCGCGGCCTCGACGACCGGCGGGACCGGGGCGTCGATGGACGTCGAGTCGAGCTCGTCGTGACCGGCGATGACCTCGTGCAGGAGCGCGGCGTCGAGCACCGTGCGCGCGCAGGGGCCGCCCTGGTCGAGCGAGGACGAGAAGGCGACCATGCCGTAGCGCGAGACGCCGCCGTAGGTGGGCTTGACGCCGACCGTGCCGGTGACGGCCGCGGGCTGGCGGATGGAGCCGCCGGTGTCCGTGCCGATGGCGAGCGGGGCCTCGTAGGCGGCGAGCGCGGCGGACGAGCCGCCGCCGGAGCCGCCCGGGATGCGGGTGAGGTCCCACGGGTTGCCGGTCGGGCCGTACGCGCTGTTCTCGGTGGAGGACCCCATGGCGAACTCGTCCATGTTGGTCTTGCCGAGGATGACGACGTCGGCGGCCTTCAGGCGCTTGGTGACCGTCGCGTCGTACGGCGGGAGCCAGCCTTCGAGGATCTTGGAGCCGACCGTGGTCGGCACGCCCTCGGTGGTGAAGATGTCCTTGAGCGCGAGCGGGACGCCGGCCAGCGGGCCGAGCTTCTCGCCCTTGGCGCGCTTCTCGTCGACGGCGCGGGCCTGCGCGAGCGCGCCCTCGCGGTCGACGTGCAGGAAGGCGTGCACCTTCTCGTCGACGGAGTCGATGCGGGCCAGGTGGGCCTCGGTGACCTCGACGGCGGTGAGCTCGCCGGAGGCGACCTTCGCCGCGATCTCGGCGGCGGTGAGCTTGATGATGTCCGTCATGTTCTTTTAGTCCTCCCCCAGGATCTGCGGCACCTTGAAACGCTGCTGCTCCTGGGCCGGGGCGCCAGAGAGCGCCTGCTCGGGGGTGAGCGACGGACGGACCTCGTCCGCGCGCATGACGTTCGTCAGCGGCAGCGGGTGCGAGGTCGGCGGTACGTCTTGGTCGGCGACCTCCGAGACGCGGGCGACCGCGCCGATGATGTCGTCGAGCTGTCCGGCGAAGTGGTCGAGCTCCTCGGCCTTCAGCTCCAGACGTGCAAGGCGGGCGAGGTGGGCGACCTCCTCGCGCGTAATGCCAGGCATGCGGCGATCCTCAGGGGTGAGTGTGCGGGTTGTGACCCCAATCCTATGGGTCGCCGTCCCGTGCCCGCGAAACAGTTCCGCCGCCCCGGCCCGCGCCCGGGTACGGGGAGGGCCCCCGCGGCTGTCCCGCGGGGGCCCTCGGTGTCCGGCGCGCGGCCGGGCTCGGCTCAGCGGCGCCTCCTGGCTGCCAGGAGGAGACCCGCGCCGCCGAGCAGCAGTGCCGCGACCGCGCCGAGCGCCCAGAGCCGGTCGGTGCCGGTCTCGGGGAGCACCGGCGGCGGGGGCGGCGGGGTCACGGGCGGCGTCACCTCGGGCGTCACCCGGCAGCCCGGCTCCTCACCCGTACGGCAGTTGCCGCCCGGGGTGGTGGAGACGACCGCGTTGCGCAGCTTCCCGTCGCCCTTGCCGTCACGGCGGACGGTGACCGAGTACGTGACGGTGGCCGTCTCACCGGCGGCCAGCGGGCCGCTCCACTCCAGGCTGTCGCCGGAGCGTCGGACGGTGCCCGCGTCGGCGCGGGCGTCGCCGTTGTACGCCGCGTCGTCGAGCACGTTCGCCAGGTCGTCGGTGAAGGAAGCCCGCTCGTAGTCGGCGGTGCCGGTGTTGGTGGCGGAGATCACGAAGACGACCGTGTCGCCCCGCTTCACCTTGCCCGCGGGTTCGGCGCTCTTGTGCAGCTTCAGCGCGCGGACGCGGGTGTCGGTGGAGCAGTCGGGATCGATCGGCGCGCGCCCGGCGCGCGAGGACCGGGCGGGCATCGGCAGCGGGCAGTTGGACTTGTCGCCGCCGGTGACCGTGTTGCGCAGCCGCTTGTCGCCGCTGAGCGGGTCGTGCACGGTGACGGAGTAGCGGACGGTCGCGACGGCGCCGACCGCCAGGTCGCCGGTCCACGTCAGTCGAGGCGCGGCGAACGCGACCCGGCCCGCGCTCGCCCGCGCGTCCCCGTTGTAGGAGGCGTCGTCGAGGACGCCGCCGAGGTCGTCGCTGACCTTGGCTCCCTTGTAGCGGGCGGTGCCGGTGTTGCGGATGACCAGGGTGTAGCCGACCGTGCCGCCCGCGGTGGCCGGGGACGGCGCCCCGGTCTTGGTGATGTCGAGCCGGGGCTCGCCGTGCGGCTCGGGCTTGGGCGGCACGACCGTCTCGCAGTCCGGGTCGCCGGAGCCCTTCTCGCAGTTCGAGCCGGGCACGACGACCGTGTTGGTGAGCTTCTTGTCGCCCTTGAGGTGGACGGTGACCGAGTAGGTGAGGGTGACGGTCGCGCCCTTGGCGACGTCGCCGGTCCAGGTCAGCTTCGGCCGGTCGAAGTCCGTCGTCCCCGTGGTCGCCGTCGCGTCGTCGTTCCAGTCGGCGTCGTCGAGCACGCCGGTGAGGTCGTCGGTGAGCGTGGCACCGTCGTAGTCGCCGCCGCCGGTGTTCCTGATCGTGACGGTGTACGTGACCCGCTGCCCCTTGGTCACCTGCTTGACCGAGCTGGTCTTCTCGGCCTCGAGCTGGGCCAGCGGCGTCACCTTGCGGCAGTCCGGGTCGGTGGACCCTTCGGGGCAGGTGGATCCTTCGGGACCGACCACGGCGTTGGCCAGCTTCTTGTCGCCCTTCGGGGGCTTGCCGACCGTGACCTTATAGGTGACGGTGACCGTCGCGCCCTTGGCCACCTTGCCGTTCCAGTGGAACTTCTCGCCCGGCTCGTCGAACCGCGTCGTGCCCGCCGTGGCGGTCGCGTCGTCGTCCCAGGCCGCGTCGTCGAGGACTCCGGAGAGGTCGTCGGTGAAGGCGGCGCCTTCGTAGTCCGCCTCTCCGGTGTTCTTGACCGTCACGGTGTACGTCACCGTCTGGCCCGGCTTGGCGGCGGCGGGCGACACGGTCTTCTTGATCTCCAGGACCCCGACGGGCGTCTCGGAGGAGCAGTCGCCGTTCTTGCTGTCCTTCTCGCACGTGGAGTCGTCGGGGCCGACGACCACGTTCTTCAGCTTCTTGTCGCCCTTGGGCGGCTTGCCGACCGTGACCTTGTAGGTGACCGTGACCGTCGCGCCACCGGCCACGTCGCCGGTCCAGGTGAACGCCTTCTTCGCGGCGTCGTAGTCGGTCGTCCCCGAGGTCTTGGTGACCGCGTCGTTCCAGGTGGCGTCGTCGAGCACGCCGGTCAGGTCGTCGGTGAAGGTGGCGTCCTTGTACGCGGTGGACTTCTTGTTGTGCACGGTGACGGTGTAGGTGATCACGTCGCCGGGCTCGGCCTTCTTCGCCGACGAGGTCTTCTTGATCTCCAGGCCGGGCTCGGGGAGCACCGTGCGGCAGTCCGGATCCTTGGAGTCCGGCGGGCAGTTGCCCGAGGTGTCGCCGGTGACCACGTTGCGCAGGTACTTGTCGCCCGCGTTGGTCACCGTGACGGTGTAGGTGACGGTGGCCTTGGCGCCGACGGCGAGGTCACCGGTCCAGGTGAGCGTCTTCGCCGTGGCGTCGTACGCCGTCGTACCGGGGTTCGCGGTGGCGCTGTCGTCCCACGTGGCGTCGTCGAGGACGTCCGTCAGGTCGTCGGTGAAGGTGGCGCCGTCGTAGTCGACGGTGCCGGTGTTCTCGACGGTGACCGTGTAGGTGACCTTGCCGCCGGTCCGCGGGATCTTCGGCGACGCGGTCTTCTTGATCTTCAGGGAGCGGATCTCGGTCGTCTTCGCGCAGTCCGGATCGGTGCTCTTCGCCGGGCAGTTGGACCCCTCCGGGCCCGTGACGGCGTTGGTCAGCTTCTTGTCGCCCCTGGGCGGCTTGCCGACCGTCACCCGGTAGGTGACGGTGACCTTCGCGCCCTTGGCGACGTCCCCGCTCCAGGTGAAGGTCTTGCCGTCGGCGTCGAAGGCGGTGCTGCCCGCGGTCCTGGTGACGACGTCGTCCCAAGTGGCGTCGTCGAGCACCCCGGAGAGGTCGTCCGTGAAGGAGGCTCCCTCGTACGCGGCCTCGCCCGTGTTCTCGACCGTGACGGTGTACGTCACCCGGTCCCCCGGCTTCGCCTCGCTCCTGCTGACGCTCTTCTTGATCTCCAGTACGCCGACGGGGGTCGATGTCCCGCAGTCCGCCTTGGTGCCGCCCGCCGGACAGGTCGAGTCGTCGGGGCCGACCACGGCGTTGGTCAGCTTCTTGTCGCCCTTGGGCGGCTTGCCGACCGTGACCGTGTAGGTGATCGTCACCTTCTTGCCCGCGGCGATGTCACCGGTCCACGTGAGCTTCTTGGTCGCGGTGGCGTAGCTCGGCTGCGTGGCGGTGTTCGTGCCGTCCGTCCTGGCCACCGCGTCGTCGCCGTACGTCGCGTCGTCCACCACGCCCGTCAGGTCGTCGGTGAGGGTGACGTCCTTGGCCTCGGCGCCGCCGACGTTCTCCGCCGTGAGCGTGTACGTGACCTTGTCGCCCGGCTTGGCGTCGGCCTTGGAGGACGTCTTCTTGATGACGAGTCCGCCGACGGGGGTGACCGTCCCGCAGTCCGGATCCTTCGACCCGGCAGCGCAGTTGGAGCCGTCCGGGCCGACGACGGTGTTCGTCAGCTTCTTGTTGCCCGGCGGCGGATCGCCCACGGTGACCGTGTAGGTGATCGTGATGGTCGCGCCCTTGGCGACGGTGCCGACGTAGCGCAGCTTCTTGTCCGCGCTGCTGTAGGAGACGGAGCCGGGGGCCCGGCTCCCGTCGGCCTTCGTCGCTTTGCCGTCGAGGTTGTAGCGCGCGTCGTCCACCACGTCCGTCAGGTCGTCGGTGACCGCGGCGTCCTTCCAGTCGGCCTCGCCCAGGTTGCGGACGGTGATCGTGTACGTGACCTTGTCGCCCGGCTTGGCCTTCGCGGGCGACGCCGTCTTCTTGATGTCGAGGAGGGCGACGGGCACTTCGGAGGAGCAGGCGGCGTCGGCGGTGTCCTCACCGCAATTGCTCTTCTCCGACACCGCCGAGTTCGTCAGCTTCTTGTCGCCCTTCGGCGGCTTCCCCACCGTCACGGAGTAGGTGAGCGTGACGGTCGCGCCCGCCGCGATGTCGCCTCTCCAGTTCAGCTTCTTCGTCGCCGCGCTGTAGGTCGGCTGGGTGACGGCCCTGCCGCCCCCTGTCCTGGCCACGGCGTCGTCGTTGTACGTCGCGTCGTCGACGACGCCCGAGAGGTCATCCTTGACCTCGACGCCGGTGGCGGCCCCGTCACCGGTGTTCTTGACGGTGACCGTGTACGTGACGGTGTCGCCCGGCTTCGCGGTCTTCTTGTCCGCGCTCTTCTCGATCTCGATGTTGCTGGTCAGATCGGGCGCGACGGCACAGCTCGCCAGGTCGGTGATGGCCCAGCTACCACCGCCCTCGGACGTGATACGGCCCGTCTGGTTGTTCTGCGCCAGACCGCCGACCTCCACGGAGACCCCGGTCTTGGGGTTCACCTTGTAGAGGTTGCCGTTGTAGTAGCCGAGGTAGACCGACCCGTGGAAGTAGGCCATGCCGTAGTTGTTGAAGCCGTTGCCCGTGCCCGCGCCGGTGATCTTGGTGACCAGCTCCACCTTCCTGGCCGCGAAGTCGATGCGGTAGAGGTAGGTGTTGCTGCCGGAGAAGACGCCGACGTACACGCCGCCGCTGTTGTCCACGAACATGTCGGGAACCAGCGTGCCGCCGCGCCAGGGGGTACCGGCCGGTGCCCAGTCGGCGATGTTCGTGTAGTTCGTGATCGTCCCTGTGGCCAGGTCCATCGCGAAGAAGTTCTTGGCCGTGCCGCCGTTCTGCGCCCCGTACAGCATGCCGTTCGCCGGATTGACCGTGATGCCGCCCCAGGTGTACCCGGAGGGCGCGGTGCGGGTGGCCCCGCCCACGATCTCGTCGGTGACGGTGTTGGTCCCCGAGACATGCTTGTAGATCTTGTTCGTGTTGAAGTCCTGGTAGATGGCCGCGGTCCTGGACGCGTCGTCCGGGTCCTTGCCCATCGCCATGCTGGTCGACCAGTAGTCGACCGGGTTCGCCGTCTTCCGCTTGGTGATCACCGTGTTCTTGATCGTGGCGTCGCCCGAGGCGTCGTTGGCGAACTCCATCCCGGAGCGGTAGTTGCTGTAGTACAGGTGGTCGCAGTCGAAGGTGGAGGGGTTCTCCTCGCCTTCCACCGCCCAGCTGTCGGCGGCCGCGGACCCCGCGCCGAACAGGACGAGCCCCGAGGCCAGCACCGCCAGCGCGAGCAGCTGGGCGAGGAGTTTCCGCAACGGCGGCGAACTGCCGCGCAAACGCGATCGGGGCACGACCTTGACCCTCCGGATGATGTCGATCTGACATCCCCAAAGGGCCATAAAGCGCATTACGTAACAATGAGCAAAGGCGATTCACCGCCACGACAACCCGTACGCGCTCCGCACCGTCATCCGAACGGCGGCTGCCGGGATGCGCGGGCGCCCTCGGTGTGCTCCCGGCCGCTCCCCCGCCGCAGCCGGGCGGCGCCCGGCTACTGCACCGCCTGTCCCGACGGGTGCTCCGCGGCGTTCGGCGTCTCGGTCGGGTCGGCCTTGCCCGCCGCTGCCGCCGCCGCCCGCGCCGCGGCGAGGTCCGCGGGGCGCTGCCAGCCGCGCGAACCGCGCGCCCGCAGCCAGGCCGTGGTCTCCTCCGCGGGCATCGCCGCGGCGACCAGCCAGCCCTGCACGGCGTCACAGCCGAGGTCGCGCAGCCGCTCCCACGTCTCGTCGTCCTCGACGCCCTCGGCGACGACGAGCAGCCCGAGCGAGTGCGCGAGGTCCACCGTGCAGCGGACGATCTCCGCGTCCTCGTTGTCCACGGCGAGGCGCGCCACGAAGGAACGGTCGATCTTCAGCTCGCTCACCGGCAGGCGGCGCAGGTGCACGAGCGAGGAGTAGCCCGTGCCGAAGTCGTCGAGGGACATCTTGACGCCGTGTCCGGTGAGCCCGGCCAGGGTGTCGGCGGCCCGCTGCGGATCCTCCAGGAGCACGTGCTCCGTTATCTCCAACTGCAGGGCGCCCGGGGGGACTCCGTGCCGGGCCAGGCGCGCGGCGACGGCGCCCGCGAAGCCGGGGGTGTGGACGTCACGCGGGGAGACGTTGACCGCGACGGGGACCTTCAGGCCCTGCGCCTGCCACTTGGCGACCTGTCCGAGAGCCGTCTCCAGGACGTACTCCGTGAGGTGCGGCATGAGCCCCGAGGACTCGGCGATGGCGATGAACTCGTCCGGCGGCACCTTGCCGCGCTCGGGGTGCACCCACCGCACCAGCGCCTCGAGTCCCGCGACCTGTCCGTCGAAGCGGACCTTGGGCTGGTAGTGCAGCTCCACGTCGCCCGCGTCGAGCGCCCGCCGCAGGTCCCCCAACAGGCCGAGCCGGTCGGGGGTGTTGGAGTCGCGCTTGGACTCGTAGACCTCGACGCCCGTGCGGTCCCGCTTCGCCTGGTACATCGCGACGTCCGCCCGGCGCAGGAGTCCCTCCGCGTCGAGCGCGTGGTCGGGGAAGACGGCGAGGCCCGCGCTGGCCTCCAGGACCAGCGTCAGCCCGTCCAGGTCGAGCGGCGAGCCGAGCGCCGCGACCAGCTGGCGCGCCACGCGCGTGGCCGACGTCGTGGAGTCGGCGATCGGCAGGAGCACCGCGAACTCGTCGCCGCCGAGCCTGGCCGCCTCCGCGCCGCGCGGCAGCGCGAGCCGCAGCCGGTCGGCTATCTGCAACAGCAGCCGGTCACCCGCGAGGTGGCCGAGCGTGTCGTTGACCGAACGGAAGCGGTCCATGTCGATGAGCATTAAGGCGGCGCGCGCGCCGATCCGCTCGGCGTCGTCGAGCGCCGTCCAGGTGCGCTCCAGGAGCCACTGCCGGTTGGGCAGCCCGGTCAGCGGGTCGCGCAACTGCTCCTCCGCCCTGGCCCTGGCGATCCACAGGGTGGAGTCGAGCGCGACCAGCGGGATCGCGAAGAGCGGCAGCAGGATCGGCAGGGAGATCGCCACCACGCAGATCAGCGGCGCGATGCCGAGCAGCGCGATGCCGAGGAGACCCTGCCTGACCAGGGCCGTGCGGGTGACGGTCGGCAGGGCGCCGGTGCGTGGCGCGTGCACGTACCAGAGCAGGACGCGGGTGACGGCGAGATAGGCGACGGCGACGAGCGCCACCTCGAACGCGGTGTACAGGTCCCAGGTCTCGGGCAGCCAGGGCGACTCGGTCGTCGGCGCGGTGCCGAACGCGGCGAGCGTGAGCGCGCCCGCGCCGATGCCGAGGATGTCGACGGCGCCGTGCAGCACGCCCTGCCGCCAGCGGTGTCTGCGGGCCGCGCCGACCAGGACGACGACGGTGAGGCTGACCAGGCCCGCGGGCACCCAGCCGTACAGCAGCAGGACGGCGACGGTCAGCGCGCCGCCCGATCCCGTGCCGCCCCACCAGCGGTCGCGGCCCAGGGCCACCAGATGGCCCACGATGAGGCCCGTGAGGACCGCGAGGGACCAGCCCGCGGTGCCCGCGGGAAAGAGCGGGTGTCTGCCCGTGAGCGCCTGGAAGACGGCGGTGCCGAGCAGCACCGCGGCGGCGGTGACGATCACGACGGGCAGCAGCGGCCAGGGCTCGCGGACGGGCGGCACGGAGGAGCCGCCGGGCGTCGACAAGGGGCAGGGACTGTCCGGGGAGCGTCCCTCGGGGCCGCTCCAGGCGCGCTCGCGGGGTTCTATCGCCGTGCTCAGCGCCCCCGTCCCAGCCGGGGCCGTGCCCAGGGTGGTGCTGGTGGTCGGTGCTTCCCGGCGGCCACGCAGCCAGGCTCCCGGCGCGCGCCACAGGCGCGCGCGCAGCCGTGAGTCCGGGGCGGCGCTCTCGGTCGGTTCCATTCCCGTCCCTCTCACAGCCGGCGGTGCCCACGCCACGCGGACTCGGTCCGGAGTCGACCGCGTCCGATGTTCCTGTCCCAAGCCCTGACGAGCACGGGGTGATCCACTTCCGAACCCGCGCCGAGTGGGGGATGCCCCCTTCCAAGCTCTCGATGAGCAGGAGATACCCCGTTAGCAGCGGGGCACGGCAGGCGCACACCTCAACAGTAGGCCGCAGAAGGCTTCCACGGGCAGCGGTCGACTACGGTTGCCCGAATGCGACCCGGCCACCCGTATGCATCTGGTATGCGCTGAACGGGTGGCCTTCAACCGCTACTCCTCGGTCGGAAGCGCGACTTCCTTCGCCGCGTCCGGTCCCTGTTCGAGCAGGACAGCGAAGCCTTCCTCGTTGAGAACCGGAACCTTCAGTTGCATGGCCTTGTCGTACTTCGATCCGGGGTTGTCCCCGACAACCACGAACGCGGTCTTCTTCGAAACGGAACCGGTGACCTTGGCGCCACGGCTCTGCAACGCCTCTTTCGCGCCATCCCGGGTGTGGTGCTCGAGCGTTCCGGTCACCACGACCGTGAGTCCCTCGAGGGGTCGGGGCCCCTCGTCCTCGCCGCTCGCCTCTTCCTCCATGCGGACGCCCGCCGCCCGCCACTTGCGCAGGATCTCGCGGTGCCACTCCTCGGCGAACCACTGTTTGACGGAGGCGGCGATGGTGCCGCCGACGCCCTCCACCACGGCCAGCTCCTCCTCCGTCGCCTGCTCGATGCGGTCGATGGACCGGAACTCGCGGGCGAGCGCCTCGGCGGCCACCGGTCCCACGTGCCGGATCGAGAGGCCCGTGAGGACGCGGGCGAGCGGCCGGTCCTTGGCCGCCGCGATGTTCTCCAGCATGGCGAGGGAGTTCTTCTTCGCCTCGCCCTTCTGGTTGGCGAAGAAGGTGACGACCTTCTCCTCGCCGGTCTTCGGGTCGCGCTTGGGCAGGCCGGAATCCTGGTCCAGGACGTACGACTTGATGGGGAGCAGTTCCTCGATCTTCAGGTCGAAGATGTCGCCCTCGTCGCGGATCGGCGGATCGGCGGGCTCCAGGGGCCTGGTGAGCGCGGCCGCCGCGACGTACCCGAAGTTCTCGATGTCCAGGCTCTTGCGGCCCGCCAGGTAGAAGAGACGTTCACGCAACTGGGCGGGGCACGTCTGGGCGTTGGGGCAGCGGAGGTCGATGTCGCCCTCCTTCATGGGCCGCAGCGGCGTACCGCACTCGGGGCACTCGGCGGGCATCACGAACTCCCGCTCGCTGCCGTCCCGCAGGTCCACGACGGGGCCGAGGATCTCCGGGATGACGTCGCCCGCCTTGCGCAGCACGACCGTGTCGCCGATGAAGACGCCCTTCTTCTTCACCACGTCCTGGTTGTGCAGGGTCGCGAACTCGACCTCGGAGCCCGCCACGGTGACGGGTTCCACCTGGGCGTACGGCGTGACGCGGCCGGTGCGGCCGACGCCCACGCGGATGTTGATGAGCTTGGTGTTGACCTCCTCGGGCGCGTACTTCCAGGCGATGGCCCAGCGCGGGGCGCGCGAGGTGGAGCCGAGGCGGCCCTGGAGCGGGATCTCGTCGAGCTTGACGACGACGCCGTCGATCTCGTGCGCCACGGAGTGGCGGTTCTCCCCGAAGTACGCGATGAAGTCGCGGACGCCCTGGAGGTCGTCGACCACCTTGTTGTGCTGGGCGGTGGGCAGGCCCCATTCGTGGAGCAGCTCGTAGGCGTGGCTGAGGCAGTCGATGTCGAAGCCCTCGCGGGCGCCGATGCCGTGCACGACCATGTGCAGCGGGCGCGTGGCCGTGATGCGCGGGTCCTTCTGGCGCAGCGAACCCGCCGCCGCGTTGCGCGGGTTGGCGAAGGGCTTGTCGCCCGCCTCCACCAGGCGGGCGTTCAGCTCCTCGAACTTCTCCATCGGGAAGAAGACCTCGCCGCGGATCTCGACGAGGGCGGGCACGCGGTCGCCTTCGAGGCGGTCGGGGATGTCGGCGATCGTGCGGACGTTGGGCGTGATGTCCTCGCCGGTGCGGCCGTCGCCGCGGGTCGCGGCGCGGGTCAGCTTGCCGTCCTCGTAGGTGAGGTTGACCGCGAGGCCGTCGACCTTCAGCTCGCACAGGAAGTGGTAGCCCGGCGAGCCGACGTCCTTGGCCACGCGGTCGGCCCAGGCGGCAAGCTCCTCGTCGTCGAAGGCGTTGTCCAGGGAGAGCATCCGCTCGCGGTGCTCGACCGAGGTGAACTCCGTCTCGTACGCGCCGGCGACCTTCTGGGTGGGCGAATCCGGCGTGCGCAGCTCCGGATACTCCTCCTCCAGGGCTTCGAGAGAACGCAGGAGCTTGTCGAACTCGGCGTCGCTGACGACCGGTTGGTCCTTCACGTAGTACCGGAAGCGGTGCTCCTCGATCTGTTCGGCCAGCTGGGCGTGCTGATCCCGTGCCTCGGCGGGCACAGAGCCTTGCTGTTCGACAGCCACCGTTACGTCCTCCCGTTACGTCATACCCAATTACTCAGGGTTGTCCGCGAGTGATCTCGCCGCCTTGACGCAGTGGGCGAGCGCCGCGCGCGCGTACGCGGGAGAAGCTCCCGCGAGACCGCACGACGGAGTGATGACGACCGACTCCGCGAGTGATCCCGGATCCAGCCCCAGCCTGCGCCACAGCGTCCTGACACCCATGACGCTACCGGCAGGGTCTGACAATCCGCCGTCCACGCCGGGCACGACACCGGCGAAGAGCTTCGTACCCCCCTCGACCGCCTCACCGATCACCTCGTCGTCACGCTCGGTGAGCAGCGAGAAGTCGAAGGAGATCGCGTCGGCCCCGGCGCGGCGCAGCAGCGCGAACGGCACGTCGGGCGCGCAGGAGTGGACCACCGCCGCGGCGTCGCCCCGCACGGCGAGGACGTCCCGCAGCGTGCTCTCCACGAGCTGGCGGTCCACGGCGCAGTGGGTGCGGTACTCGCTGGCGGTCCTGACCTGCCCGCGCAGCACGGCGATCAGCGACGGCTCGTCGAGCTGGAGGACCACCCGCGCCCCCGGCACCCGGCGCCGGACGTCGGCGAGGTGCGCGCGCAGCCCGTCGGCGAGCGAGGCCGCGAGGTCACGGCAGGCGCCGGGGTCGGAGAGCGCGGCCTCGCCGTTCTTGAGTTCGAGGGCGGCGGCGAGCGTCCACGGCCCCACGGCCTGGACCTTGAGCGGGCCCTCGTACCCCTGGGTGAACTCCTCCAGGGCGTCGAGGTCCTCGCCGAGCCAGGCCCTCGCCCGCCGCGTGTCGCGGCCCGGCCGGTCGCCGATCCGCCAGCCGCTGGGCTCCACGCGCGCGTAGAGCTCGGTCAGCAGTCCCGCGGTGCGGCCGATCATGTCGGCGCCCGGCCCGCGCGCGGGCAGTTCCGCGAGGTGGGCAATGCCCTGCTCGGGGCTCTCGAAGCTGCCCGTGACGGTCTTCGCGGCCTCGCGCGCGTCGCCGCCCGGCATGGACCCGACGCCGGTCGCCGGGCCCCAACGGAACTCGCTCATCGTCCCGGCCGCACCGTCAGGTCGTTGACCTCGGCGTCGCGCGGCAGGTCCAGGGCCATGACGATGGTCGTGGCGACCGACTCGGGGTCGATCCAGCGGGACGCGTCGTACTCCTGGCCCTGCTGCTGGTGGACCTTGACCTGCATGGCGCTCGCCGTGCGGCCCGGGTAGACGGAGGTGACCCGGACGCCGTTCGCGTGCTCCTCCTGGCGCAGCGAGTCGGCGAGCGCCTTCAGGCCGTGCTTGGAGGCGGCGTACGCGGACCACTCGGGGCTCGCGCTGAGGCCCGCGCCGGAGTTGACGAAGACCACGTGCCCCTGGGCGAGCCGGAGTTGGGGCAGGAAGTGCCGGGTCAGCTCGGCGGGTGCGATGAGGTTGACGTTGAGCTGGTGGCGCCAGGCCTTGGGGGTCAGCTCGCCGACCGGGCCGAGGTCGACGACGCCCGCGATGTGCAGCAGGGAGTCGACCTGGGAGGGCAGCGACTGGTGGCCGAAGGCCCAGGAGAGCTTGTCGGGGTCGGAGAGGTCGCCGACGAGGGTGCCCGCGCCGGGGAACTGGGCGGCGAGCTCCTTGGCGCGGCCCGCGTCGCGCGCGTGCAGGACCAGGTCGTCGCCGCGTGCGTGGAGGCGGCGGGCGACGGCCGCGCCGATGCCGGAGCCCGCCCCGGTGATCACATGTGTTGCCATACCCGCCATGCTCGCATCACTGGGTGCCGAGCGATTCCTCCAGGTACGCGAGGGCGCCCACCGGCTCCTCGGCGAAGAAGACGAGGTCGGTCAGCGGCAGGGGCAGGAAGCCCTCGTCCTCCATGCGGCGGAACTGCTCCTTGAGGCCGTCGTAGAACCCGGCGGAGTTCAGCAGGACGACGGGCTTGGTGTGCTTGCCGTGCTTCTTCAGCTCCAGGATCTCGGTGGCCTCGTCGAGGGTCCCGGTGCCGCCCACCATGATCACGACGGCGTCGGCCTTCTCCAGGAGGAGGGCCTTGCGCTCGGCGAGGTCACGCGCGATCACCATCTCGTGGGGCGCGGCGACCTGCCTGGCCTTCGCCGCGAGGAAGTCCACGGAGATGCCCACGAGCCCGCCGCCCGCCGCGTCGACGCCGTCCGCCACGACCTTCATCAGACCGCTCTCGGAGCCGCCCCAGACCAGCGTGTGGCCGCCCTTGCCGAGCAGTTCGGCGAATTCTCGGGCGGGGCGCGTGTAGCGCTCGTCGAGGTCGGCGGCGGAGAGGAAGACGCAGATGTTCATGCGCCCACGGTACGTTCCGTCTCTGACAGCACTCGTCGAGGAGGGCACCCGTGACCCAAGGACACCGGATCACCATCGAGCAGGGCACCGACCACGTGCGCGTGGTGCGCGACGGGCAGGTCGTGGCGGAGAGCGGGCGTCCGCTGCTGCTGCGCGAGACGGGCTGCCCGGTGCGCCACTACCTGCCTCCGGAGGACGTGCGCACCGAGCTGCTGACCGCGTCCGACACCACCACGTACTGCCCGTTCAAGGGCACGGCCTCGTACTGGTCGCTGCCGGGCGCGGCCGACGCGGTGTGGGCCTACCCCGACCCGAAGCCGGACGTGGCCGCGATCAAGGACCACTTCTGCTTCTACGAGGTGGAGGTCATCGCGTCGCCGTGAACGTCCTGCGGTAGGCGGCGGGCGAGACGCCGAGTACGGCACGCATGTGCTGGCGCAGGGAGTTGCCGGTGCCGAATCCCGCGCGGTGGGCCACCACGTCGACGGGCAGGTCGCTCGACTCCAGGAGCGTCCTCGCCAGTTCGAGGCGCTGGCCGGTGAGCCAGCGCCCGGGCGGCATCCCCACCTCCTCCTGGAAGCGCCGTGTGAAGGTGCGCAGGCTCATGCGCGCGTGCCCCGCCAACTCCCCCAGGGACAGCGGCTCCTGGAGCCTTTCGAGGGCCCACGCGCGCGTGGCGGCCGTGGTGGCGAGCGTCGGCTCGGGGACGGGCCGCTCGATGTACTGGGCCTGGCCGCCGTCGCGCCAGGGCGGTACGACGCACTGCCGGGCGACGTGGTTGGCGACGGCGGAGCCGTGGTCGCGGCGCACCAGGTGCAGGCAGAGGTCGATGCCGGCGGCCACGCCCGCCGCGGTCAGCACGTCGCCGTCGTCCACGAAGAGCACGTCCGCGTCGACCTTGATCCTGGGGAAGGACCGCTGGAAGTCCTCGGCGACGTGCCAGTGCGTCGTCGCGGGGCGCCCGTCGAGCAGGCCGAGGGCGGCCAGGACGTACGAGGCGTTGCAGAACGAGACGATCCTGGTGCCGGGACCGATCCTGCCGAGCGCGGCGGCCACCGGCTCGGGCAGCTCGTCGCCCGCCATCCCCTCGTCGAAGTCCCGGGTCGGCGGGATCACCACGGTGTCCGCCCGCTCCAGGGCCTCGGGGCCGTGCTCGGCCGACACCGTGAAGCCGGAGTCCGTGCGCACCGGGCGCCCGTCGACCGTGCAGACGACGACGTCGTAGAGCGGCCGCTGCCGCTCGTCCCGCGCGGTGCCGAAGACCCGCGAGGGGATGCCCAGCTCGAAGGCGTAGACGCCGTCGAGGGCGAGGACGGCCACCCGGTGTGTGCCACTGCGCTCCATGGCCGAATCCTGTCACATCATGGCCAAACTGCCAGCACAAAGATCGGCCGGGGCGACGCACTCTGGGCCGAGCAGCCGTTCTCGGCGGCTCTTGGAGAAGCTGGAAGAGGAAGACCATGAAGATGCGTGCCGTCAGCCCCCTCGCCTGGGGCGCCCCCGAAAACCTGGTGCCCGTGGAGGTCGAGCGGCCCTCGCCCGGACTGACCGAGATCCTGGTCAGGGTGCACGCGGCGGGCGTCAATCCCGTCGACTGGAAGACCCGCGCCGAGGGCGCCTTCGGCACCTGGGGCGACACCCCGATCCTCGGTTACGACGTGTCGGGCGTCGTCGAGGAGGTCGGCCCCGGAGTGACCCTGTACCGGCCCGGCGACGAGGTGTTCGGCATGCCGCGCTTCCCGGAACAGACCGGCGGATACGCGGAGTTCGTCGCGGCACCCGCCCGTCGCTTCGCGCCCAAGCCGCGCGGCGTGGACCACGTGGCGGCCGCCGCGCTGCCGCTGGCGGCGCTCACCGCCTGGCAGGGGCTCGTCGAGACGGCGGGGCTGCGGGCCGGGCAGCGGGTCCTGATCCACGCCGCGGCCGGGGGCGTCGGCCACCTCGCCGTACAGATCGCCAAGGCGCACGGCGCGTACGTCATCGGGACCGCCCGCGAGGAGAAGCACGCGTTCCTGCGCGGCCTTGGCGCGGACGAGGTCGTCGACTACACGCGCGTGGACTTCACCGAGGCGGTCCGCGACGTGGACATCGTCCTGGACGGCGTGGGCGGCGCGTACGGCGAGCGCTCCCTGGACGTGCTGCGCCGCGGCGGCCACCTGGTGACCCTGCCCGACCCCGGCGGCCTGCCGGACCCCGTGCGGGCCGCGGAGCTCGGCGTACACACGGGCTGGACGGTCGTCGAGCCGGACCGCCTGGGCCTCCTGGAGATCGCGCGCCTGGTCGACGAGGGGAAGCTCCGCGTCGAGATCGACACGGTGCTGCCCCTGGAGGAGGCCGCCAAGGCGCACGCGCACGGCGAGCTGGGCCGCACCCAGGGCAAGATCGTGCTCCGGGTGGCGTGACGACGGCCTGCCGGACGGCCTTGCTACACCGCCGCCGTCGCCCGCTCCGTAGTGGCGATCGTCGCCGAGCCGACCACGCGCGTGCCGTCGTAGAGCACGATCGCCTGGCCGGGGGCCACGCCGCGCACGGGCTCGTCGAAGGAGACGTTCAGCGTCCCGTCGACGAGCTCGGCGGTCACCTCCGTCTCGCCGCCGTGCGCCCGCAGCTGGGCCGTGTACGTGCCGGGTCCGGTGGGCGCGAGGCCGCACCAGCGGGGCTTGATCGCGGTCAGGCCCGTCACGTCCAGGGCGGCGGCGGGGCCGACCGTCACGGTGTTGTCCACCGGGGAGATGTCCAGGACGTAGCGCGGCTTGCCGTCGGGGGCCGGGGTGCCGATCCGCAGGCCCTTGCGCTGGCCGATCGTGTAGCCGTACGCCCCCTCGTGGCTGCCGAGGACCGCCCCCGACTCGTCCACGATGTCGCCCTCCGCCTTGCCGAGGCGGTCCGCGAGGAAGCCCTGGGTGTCACCGTCGGCGATGAAGCAGATGTCGTGGCTGTCGGGCTTCTTGGCGACGGCGAGGCCGCGCAGCTCGGCCTCCGCGCGGATCTCCTCCTTGGTGGTGAGCGTGTCACCGAGGGGGAACATCGCGTGGGCCAGCTGCCGCTCGTCGAGCACCCCGAGGACGTAGCTCTGGTCCTTGGCCATGTCGGAGGCGCGGTGCAGCTCGCGCGTGCCGTCGTCGTTCACGACGACCGTCGCGTAGTGGCCGGTGACGACCGCGTCGAAGCCGAGGGCGAGGGCCTTGTCGAGCAGCGCGGCGAACTTGATCTTCTCGTTGCAGCGCAGGCACGGGTTGGGCGTGCGGCCCGCCTCGTACTCCGCGACGAAGTCCTCGACCACGTCCTCGCGGAACCGCTCGGCGAGGTCCCACACGTAGAACGGGATGCCGATGACGTCGGCGGCGCGGCGGGCGTCGCGCGAGTCCTCGATGGTGCAACAGCCCCGGGCGCCCGTGCGGAACGATTGCGGGTTCGCCGAGAGTGCGAGGTGCACTCCTGTCACGTCGTGTCCGGCTTCGGCGGCACGGGCGGCGGCGACGGCGGAGTCCACGCCGCCGGACATGGCGGCCAGGACACGGAGGGGGCGCTGGGCACGCTGCGGGGTCTCGGTCAAAGTCATAGCTCTAACAGGGTACGGGCCCGCGGGAACCGGATGCCCGTGAGTAAGCGTTGACGATCACATGGGGGAAGAAACCGAGGGCGCGGGGCAGCAGCCGGAGCGGCGGGGCATCGACCGGCGGACGCTGCTGATCGGCGGCGCCGCGGCGGCCGTCGGCACCGCGGTGCTCGCCAGGGACGAGCTGGGCAGGCTGTGGTGGCGGATGCCCGGCGTGGTCAAGCGGCGCAAGGAGGGCGAGGTGGACGCGCGGGGCGCGCAGTGGGTCGCCGCGTCGGACTACAACTGGCGGCGCGCGGACCGCCCGGACGACTACACGATCGACCGCGTCGTCATCCACGTGGTCCAGGGCAGCTACCGAACGGCGCTGCGCGTCTTCCAGGACCCGGCGCACGGCGCGGCCGCGCACTACGTGGTGCGCGCCGACGGGCACGTGGCGCAGATGATCCGCGAGCTGGACGTGGCGTTCCACGCGGGCAACAAGAGCTACAACGAACGCAGCGTCGGCATCGAGCACGAGGGCTTCGTCGACCGGAAGTCGTCGTTCACCGACGCGATGTACGCGGGCTCCGCGAGGCTCACCGCGGGGATATGCGAGCGGTACGACATCCCGGTGGACCGGGAGCACATCGTCGGCCATGTGGAGGTTCCCGGCACGGACCACACGGACCCCGGGCCGCACTGGGACTGGGACCGCTACATGCGCCTCGTGCGGCGGGAGCGGGAGCGGTTGGACCGCAAGGAGAAGAAGCCTGCCCGCGCCGGGGCGCGCGCTCCGGGGGCTTCGCCCCCGGGCCCCCAGTCCTCAATCGCCGGACGGGTTGATTCTTCGCGCGGACGGGCTTGATTCCTCAGCTCAGTCCCGCCGACCGCGCCCGCTCCACCGCCGGGCCGATCGCCGCCGCCACCGCGTCCACGTCCGCCTTCGTCGAGGTGTGGCCGAGGGAGAAGCGCAGCGTGCCGCGTGCCAGGTCGGGATCGGTGCCCGTGGCGAGCAGGACGTGGCTCGGCTGGGCCACGCCCGCCGTGCATGCCGAGCCCGTGGAGCACTCGATGCCCTGCGCGTCGAGCAGCAGCAGGAGCGAGTCCCCCTCGCAGCCGGGGAAGGTGAAGTGCGCGTTGGCGGCGAGGCGGCCCGCCGGAGAGGGGTCGCCGCCGAGGATCGCCTCGGGGACCGTCGAGCTGACGGCGGCCACCAGGTCGTCGCGGAGCGCCCCGATCTCGGCCGCGAACCGCTCGCGGTGCGCGGCGGCGTGCTCGCCCGCGACGGCGAACGAGGCGATGGCGGGCACGTCGAGCGTCCCTGAGCGCACGTGCCGCTCCTGGCCGCCGCCGTGCAGCACGGGCACGGGGCTGTACTCGCGGCCCAGCAGCAGCGCGCCGATGCCGTAGGGGCCGCCGATCTTGTGGCCGGAGACGGTCATCGCGGCGAGCCCCGATGCGGCGAAGTCGACGGGGAGCTGGCCGTACGCCTGCACGGCGTCGGCGTGCAGCGGCACGCCGAACTCGGCGGCGACGTCGGCCAGTTCACGGACCGGCTGGATCGTGCCGATCTCGTTGTTGGCCCACATGACGGTGGCGAGGGCGACGTCGTCGGGGTTGCGTTCGATCGCCGCGCGCAGGGCGTCGGGGTGCACGCGGCCGTAGCGGTCGACCGGCAGGTATTCGACGGTGGCGCCCTCATGCTCGCCGAGCCAGTGCACGGCGTCGAGGACGGCGTGGTGCTCGACGGGACTGGACAGGACGCGGGTGCGGGCCGGTTCCGCGTCGCGGCGGGCCCAGTACAGGCCCTTCACCGCGAGGTTGTCGGCCTCGGTGCCGCCCGAGGTGAAGACCACCTCGCTGGGGCGGGCGCCGAGCGAGGCGGCGAGCGTCTCGCGGGCCTCCTCGACGGTACGCCGCGCTCGGCGCCCCGCCGCGTGCAGCGAGGAGGCGTTGCCTGTGACGGCGATCTGCGCGGTCAGCGCCGCGATCGCCTCCGGAAGCATCGGGGTGGTCGCTGCGTGGTCGAGGTAGGCCATGGTGCGCACGATTCTACGAGCCGTGCGGGGTCCGACGACCCGGTGGTATCAGCCTGCGAGACTCCAGGACACGGTGTTGTCCATGGAGACGAGTGCGGCGAGCACGACGAGGTCGGCCACGCCGAGCCCGAGACCGAGCAACGCGCGGCCCCTGCGGGTGGTGCCGCGCCACAGGGCCAGGCCCGCGAGGACGATCGCGACCGGGCCGAGGAAGAGGTTGAGGACGAGCAGTCCGAGCAGGCCGAGCACGAAGGAGGCGACGGCCATCCCGTCGGCGTCCCGCCTGCCGACGGGGCGGCCCGGGGTGACTTCACCGGTGGCTTCCACGGTGCGTTCAGTGGCGCGATCAGCGATGAGTGCCATGGTGCGACTCCTGAGAGGTGGAGGTGTCGTACGGATCAGTGGTGGCGCGCCCGGCGCTCGCGGATCGCGAAGACCGTGAGCCAGACGCCGATGACGGCGGCGGCGACGAGGGTGACCGGCAGCGGGGCGTGGGCCACGGAACCCATGGCGACACCCAGCAGCAGGAGGGCGGCGACAAGGAAGAGCATGAGATCAGATCCCTCTCAATTCGGTGAACGCTTGTGGTAACAACTGTTCACTGACTGGAGAGTCTACTCCTTCCCCGGCTTCCAAAACTCGGAGAACAGCTGTTAACTGAATGGCATGAGTCACATCCCGCTCGGCACCCGGCAGGCCCAGAAGCAGAAGACCCGCCAGGCCCTCCTCGAAGCGGCCCTCGGCCTCCTGGAGGAGCAGAGCCTGAGCAGCCTGGGCCTGCGCGAGGTCACCCGCGCCGTGGGCGTCGCCCCCACCGCCTTCTACCGGCACTTCCGCGACACCGCCGACCTGGGCGTGGCCCTGGTCGAGGAGGCGCTCGACAGCCTGCACACGACGCTCGGCACGCTCCTGGCGACCACGGGCGACGGCGAGGAACGCATCTCCGCCACCGTGGAGTTGATCGCCGCGTACGTCGGGACGCACCCGGCGCACGTCCGCTTCATCGCCCGCGAGCGGCACGGCGGCGTCCAGTCCGTGCGGGCGGCGATCGGCGACCAACTCGCCCTGTTCGCGCGGGAGGTGAGCGACCAGTTCACCAAGGAGCCGGAGTCGGCGGGCTGGAGCGAGGACGACCTGCTGATGCTCGCGGGGATGTACGTCGACCACATGGTGATGACCGCGTCGGCGTTCCTGGAGGCGCCGCCCGGCACCGAGGAAAGCGTGGCGAACACCGCGCGCCGCCAGTTGCGCCTGGTGAGCCTGGGCCGCGCGCACTGGCTCGACGGCCGCTAGCCTCGACTCCACGGTAATGGGCAATTAGCCTCTACGCTCATGACAACCGCCCGTGAGAACCACGAGACCCGCGAGAACTGGGTCCTCGACCACAGCTTCGACAGCTCGTCCGGAACCGTCCGCTGGGCCGCGCTCGGCCCGGCCGACGCGCCGCCCGTCGTCCTGGTCCACGGCACCCCCTTCTCCTCGTACGTCTGGCGGGGCACCGCCCGCGCCCTCGCCCGCGAACACCGCGTCTACGCATGGGACCTGGCCGGATACGGCGCCTCCGAGATGCGCGCGGGGCAGGACGTCTCGCTCGCCGCGCAGGCCCGCGTGTTCACCGAACTGCTCGCCCACTGGGGCCTCGACGAACCCGCCGTCCTCGCCCACGACTTCGGCGGCTGCGTCAGCCTGCGCGCCCACCTGCTGCACGGCGCCCGCTACGAACGGCTCGCCCTCGTCGACCCGGTGGCGCTCGCCCCCTGGGGCTCCCCCACCTACCGGCTGCTCGGGGCGCACGCCGAGGTCTTCGGGCAGCTGCCGCCCGCCCTGCACGAGGCGCTCGTCCGCGAGTACGTGGGGTCCGCGAGCCACCGGGGACTGCACCCCGCCGTGCTCGACCGGCTCGTGGCGCCCTGGTGCACCGAGGAGGGCAGGCCCGCCTTCTACCGGCAGATCGAGCAGAACGACCAGCGCTACACCGACGAGATCCAGTCCAGGTACGGCGAGTTGGACCTGCCCGTGCTGATCTGCTGGGGCACGGACGACACCTGGATCCCCGTGGCGCGCGGCCACGAGCTCGCCGGGGCGATCCCCGGCGCCGAGCTGCGGCTCATCGAGGGCGCGGGACATCTCGTACAGGAGGACGCGCCCGCCGAACTCACGGGCGAGCTCAGCCGTTTCCTGCGGGCCCGGAGTCCTCGGGAGGCCCGTACAGCGCGGTGACGGCGGCGGCGGCGCGGGCGAGTTCCGCGCGGATCTCCGGCGGTGAGAGCACCTCCACGTGGTCGGTGAACGGCAGCAGCATCTTGGTCGAGCCCGGATGGCCGAATTCGAGCCGGACGGTGATCCACTCGCTGCTGCCGTCGTCGTCGGGCTGCTCCACGAGCGTGTTGCCGTTGATGCGCAGGAACTGGTCGAAACGGGTCCTGCGCACCCGGGCGGTCACCGCGATGCCGCCGGGCCGCTCCTCGACCTGGCGCTTCAACGCGGCCCAGACGTCGGCGAGATCGACCCCCGGGCGGCGGCGCACCGGCGCGTCCGTGAGCGTCGCGGAGCGGACCCGGTCGGCGCGGAAGAGCCGCGGCTCCCCGCGCCGGTCGGCGACCAGGTACCAGACGCCCGCCTTGGAGACGAGGCCGTAGGGGTCGACGGTGTACGTCCTCGGCTCCGCTTCCCCGCCGTGCCGGTAGCGAAGGCGCAGTCGCCGGTCGGCGAAGACGGCGTCCTGGAGCGTCTCCAGGTCGACGACGGGCCCAGGACCCCGCATCCAGCGCGAGGCGTCCACCAGGATGCGGCGGCTGGTCAACTCGGCGGCGGGGCGGTGCGGTTCGGGCAGCGCGGCCATGACCTTGCGCAGCGCGGAGCCGAGCGCCGCGTCCAGGCCGAGGGCGGCGTGCGTGCCCTCGGCGGCGAGGATGAACAGCGCCCGCGACTCGTCGGCGGTCAGGCCCGTCACGTCCGTACGGAACCCGGCGAGCAGTTCGATGCCGCCGTGCCGTCCCCGCTCGGCGTAGACCGGCACGCCCGAGGCGGACAGCGCCTCGACGTCCCGGTAGATCGTGCGGACGGAGACTTCGAGCCGCTCGGCGAGCTCGTGCGCGGGCACCCGCCCACGGGTCTGGAGCAGCAGCAGGATCGAGAGCAGCCGGTCGGACTTCACCCGCCCAAGGATCCCTCAGGGCGCTCCGCCCGGCCTCGCGGGCCCTACGACTTCAGCGCCCGCGCCAGCTGCCGCGACTGCGCCACCAGGCGCCCGGCGCTGTCCCAGACCTCCGCGTCCTCCTCCAGGAAGCCGCCCGCGAGGTTCCGCGTGGTGATCGAGACGCGCACCGGGCCCGGAGCCGGGCGGCAGCGGATGTGCACCGTCAGCTCCACGGTCGGCACCCAGCCCATCAGGCCCAGTTCGAAGGCGGTCGGCGGCAGCGCGTCGACCGCGAGGAGCAGGGAGAGCGGGTCGGCGTCACGGCCGTCGGCGAGGCCGAACCAGCCCCGCATCTCCCCCTTGCCGGACGGCTGGCCGAGCGCCCAGCCGAGCGTCGCCGGGTCGAGCTTGAGGAAGAGCCGCTCGGCGATGGGCGAGCCGCCGGGCACCGGTCCTTCGCCGGGGGCGTCCTCCGCGCCGAAGCAGTGCTCGACCGGCGGGATCGCGGGCGGTTCCGCCGTCGTGCGGACATCGTCGGGGAGGGCGTCGAGGTCGCCGTAGGAGGCGAGCACGCGGATCCGCTCGACCTCGCGGCCCTCGTCGTCGTACTGGAAGAGCGACGCCTGCCCGGTGGAGAGCGAGCGGCCGTCGCGCACCACGTCCGTGCGGATCACGGCCGGTCCCGGGCGGGAGGCGGTGAGGTAGTGCGCGGAGACGGTGAACGGGTCCGAGTGCGGCAGGGTGTCGGCGAGCGCGCGGCCGACGACGGCCAGGAGATAGCCGCCGTTGACGGCGCCGAAGATCGTCCACCCGGCGGAGAGCTCGGTGTCGTGGACGCCGGGCTCCCGCCGGACGACGGCGGTGTCGCGGTCGAACTCGCTGTCGCCGATGCGCGCGGGCACCGTGCCGGACGCCGATGCGGAAAGGGATGCTGCCGTTGCCATGCCAGCAACGTACAACACGAAACTACTGAGCGGTAGCTTTTTCTGCCGAGGCCCCGGGCGCCACCCCGCCGTCCCGCCGCCCGGGAGCCCAGGCAGCCCGAGCCACCCGGCTAAGGCGTCTCCTCGACCTCCGCCTCCACCGCCGTCGACCGCCGGTTCCAGGCCCTCGGCGCCCGCCAGTGGTAGTGCAGCGCGAGCAGCCGCAGGACGAACGCCGTCACCACGGCGAGGCCGCTGGTGAAGGCCGTCAGCATCTCGAAGCGGATGCACAGGGCGACCATCGTCGCGCCCACGATGGCGGGGACCGCGTACAGATCGCGGTCCCAGCGGACCAGCGAGGGCACCTCGTTGGCGACGATGTCGCGCAGCACGCCGCCGCCCACCGCGGTCATCAGGCCGAGAGCCGCCGACGCGGTGAGGCCGAGGCCGTAGTCGTACGCCTTGGTCGTGCCCGCGACACAGAAGAGGCCGAGCCCCGCCGCGTCGAAGACGTTCACCGCGAGCTGGGTGCGCTCCACCTCCGGGTGCAGGAAGAAGACCAGGAGGGCCGCGAACAGCGGGGTGATGAAGTAGCCGAGGTCGGTGAAGGCGGCCGGCGGGACCGCCCCGATCACCAGGTCCCTGAAGAGGCCGCCGCCCAGCGCGGTGACCTCGGCGAGGACGGCGATGCCGAAGACGTCGAAGTTCTTGCGCACGGCGAGCAGCGCGCCGGAGATCGCGAAGACGAAGATCCCCACGATGTCGAGCGCGTGCTGGACAGAGGGCGTGAACAGATCCTGGAGCACGCGCCATTCTTACCCGCGCGCGGCACGGCACCGCCGCCGCCTTCGCCGGGAGTTGAGACTTTCCCGTCACAGGGCCCGTGATCCCAAGGGCCCTCATCGGGAAAGTCCCCAAAAGCACTTCAATGAGAACGTTGAAGGAAGTGATTTTGGAACGACGGCGAATGGGGTGCGGGAATGAAGTTCGTCCTTGAGGTCGACATGGGTGAGGCGGCCTTCGAGGGGAAGGCCGCCGATGAGCTGGGGCGGATCCTGCGGTACTGGGGCGGCAACCTGCGGCACTACGCCCTGGAGCCCGGTGCCGGTGAGACGGTGTACGACTCCGGCTACCGCGAGGTCGGCGGCTGGCGCGTCACCGCGAAGGAAGCGCCGGCTTCCCCTTCGTGAAGAGCCAGGTGGTGAAGAGATCGTCGAGCTGCTCGCCGGAGATCTTCTCGGCGAGCCGCACGAAGTCCGCGGTGCTCGCGTTGCCGTACCGGTGTTCCTTCACCCAGGTCCGCAGCAGCTTGAAGAAGTCCTTGTCGCCGATGCGCTCCCTGAGCGCCTGGAGCGTCATCGCGCCGCGCTGGTAGACGGCCGAGGCGAACATGGTGTCGCGCTGCGGGTCGCCGACGGTGATCTGCCAGAAGGCCGAGTCGGCGGGGCGCGAGTTGTAGCTCGCGCGGAAGGCGTCATGGGCGCTCTGGGTGCCCTTGTGCTCGCTCCACAGCCACTGGGAATAGGTCGCGAAGCCCTCGTTGAGCCAGATGTTGTTCCAGGACTCGGGCGACACGGAGTCGCCGAACCACTGGTGGGCCAGCTCGTGGGCGATGGTCGACTCGCTGCGGATCGCGGAGTACACCGGCTTGGTCTGGGTCTCCAGGGAGAAGCCCGCCTGCGGCATGTCGTCGACGATCGCGCCGGTCTCCTCGAAGGGGTAGGGGCCGAAGAGCTTCGACCAGTAGTCGGTGACCTCGGCCGTGACGCCGTACACGTCGACGTTGTTGCTGTTCTCCAGGACGGGGTCGATGGCGACGTAGATCGGGGTCCCGCCCGGGGTCGTGCCCTTCTTCACGTCGAACTTGCCGATGGTGGCGGTCGCCAGGTAGGTCGCCATGGGCTTGGTGGAGCGCCAGTGCGCGACGCTCTGGCCGCCCTTGTCGTACGTCCCCACCAGGCGGCCGTTGGAGACCGAGGTCAGGCCCTTGGGCGCCTTGATGCGGATGTCGAAGGCGGCCTTGTCCGAGGGGTGGTCGCTGGAGGGGAACCAGGTGGAGGCGGCGTTCGGCTCGCAGGCCACGAAGACGCCGTCGTCGGTCTTCATCCAGCCGTAGTCGGAGCCGAAGACGATGGGTCCGGTGAGCGCTTCGGGTACGCCGCCGTAGGTGACCGTCACCGTGAAGTTCTTGTTCTTGCGCAGGGCGTCGCGCGGCGTGATCCGGATCTCGTCGCCGGTGCGCGTGAACGGGGCGCGTCTGCCGTTCACCTCGATCCGGGTGACCGTCAGCTTCTGGAGGTCCAGGTCGAAGGAGGAGAGGTTCTCGGTGGCGCGCGCGGTGATCGTGGTGCGGCCGTCGAGGCGGTCGGTGTCGGGGTTGTAGGCGATGTCGAGACCGTAGTGGCCGACGTCGAAGCCGCCGTTGCCGAGCTGGGGGAAGTACGGATCGCCGACGCCGTCGGAGCCGGGGTGGGGCGCGGGGGCCGCGGCGATCAGACAGAAGGAGAGCGCCGCGGTCGCGAGCGCTCCCAGACGTGCCGAACGGGAGAGTGCCATGAGTCTTCCCTTCGAACGCGTTCCGATGGGGTGTCCGAGGAGACGGACACGCAGACTCTGCACTCTCCCGCTAGGGCATGTACATGACCCAGGACGCGTACTTTGTCCGGGTCAACTTGCCTTATTCGTCAGTCGACTTCTGACCCTTGTCCTTCGAAGCCTCACCCTTGTCGGCGTCCGGCTCCGGCTTCGCCGTGACCTCCGCGGCCGTCTCCTCCGCCTTGGGCACCACCGTCACCACGTCGATCGCCTCCTTGGCGACCTGGAGCAGCTTGGTGTCCTGCGGAGCCTGGTCCTCGGCGTTCTCCGGGTGGTGGCACGCCACCTGGTGCCCGGTGCCGAGCGTGAGGAGCGGCGGCTCCTTCGTCTTGCAGATCTCCGTCGCCTTCCAGCACCGCGTGTGGAAGCGGCAGCCGGTGGGCGGGTCGATCGGCGAGGGCACGTCGCCGCGGAGCAGGATGCGCTCGCTCTTGGCGCCGCGCCGCCGCGGGTCGGGCACCGGCACCGCGGAGAGCAGCGCCTTGGTGTACGGGTGCATCGGCGTGGAGTAGAGGTCCTTGCGGTCCGCGAGCTCCACGATCTTGCCGAGGTACATCACCGCGATGCGGTCCGACACGTGCCGGATGACCGAGAGGTCGTGCGCGATGATCACGTACGTCAGGCCGAGCTCGTCCTGGAGGTCGTCGAGCAGGTTGACCACCTGGGCCTGGATGGACACGTCGAGCGCGGAGACCGGCTCGTCGGCCACGACCAGCTTGGGCCGCAGCGCCAGCGCCCGCGCGATCCCGATGCGCTGGCGCTGACCGCCGGAGAACTCGTGCGGATACCGGTTGTAGTGCTCGGGGTTGAGCCCGACGCGCTCCAGCATCTCCTGCACGGTCTTCTTCACGCCGCCCTCGGGCTTGACGCCCTGGAGCTTGAAGGGCGCGCCGACGATCGTGCCGATGGTGTGCCGGGGGTTCAGCGAGGAGTACGGGTCCTGGAAGATCATCTGCACGTCGCGGCGCAGCGGACGCATCCCGCTGGTGTTCAGGTGCGTGATGTCCGTGCCCTCGAACTCGACGCGGCCACCGGTCGGTTCGAGCAGGCGCGTGATGAGCCGCCCCATCGTCGACTTGCCACAGCCGGACTCGCCGACCACGCCGAGCGTCTCGCCGGGGCGTACGTCGAAGGAGAGCCCGTCGACCGCCTGCACCGCCGCCACCTGACGCTGGAGCAGCCCCTTCTTGATGGGGAAGTGCTTCACCAGGCCGTCGACCTTGAGCAGCGGCTCTGGCGAGCCCTTCGTCTGCGCCGGGATCGTCATCTCACGGCCCTTCACGTCGTCTTTCACAGCTTCGGCGCAATCTCTTCGGTCCAGATCCGGGTGCGCTCTTCCTGCCCCATGTGACAGGCGGTGTAGTGCCCCGCGGCCACCTCGCGCAGTTCCGGGCGCTCCTTGCGGGTGATCTGGTCCTTGGGGATGTCCGCGTAGGGGCAGCGCGGGTTGAAGGCGCAGCCGCTCGGCAGGTTGATCAGGCTGGGCGGGGAGCCCTTGACCGGGATCAGCCGCTCGGTCTCCTCGCGGTCGATGCGCGGCATCGAGCCCAACAGGCCCCAGGTGTAGGGGTGCTGGGGTTCGTAGAAGACCTTCTCCGACGTGCCGCGCTCGACGCACCGGCCGCCGTACATGACCAGGAGCTCGTCCGCCATCTCGGCGACCACGCCCAGGTCGTGCGTGATCATGATGACGGCGGAGCCGAACTCCTTCTGCAGGTCCCGGATGAGGTCGAGGATCTGCGCCTGGACGGTCACGTCCAGGGCGGTGGTCGGCTCGTCCGCGATGAGCAGCTCGGGGTTGTTCACCAGCGCCATCGCGATCATCGCGCGCTGGCGCATGCCGCCGGAGAACTCGTGCGGGTAGGAGTCGACGCGCTTGTCCGGCTGGGGGATCCCGACCCGGTCGAGCATCTCGACCGCCCGCTTGCGGGCGGTCTTCTTGTCGACGTCGTTGTGGACCCGGTACGCCTCGGTGATCTGCTTGCCGATGGAGTAGTACGGGTGCAGCGCGGAGAGCGGGTCCTGGAAGATCATCGCCATCTCGCGGCCGCGCAGCTTGCGCACCTCGTCCGGCGGCGAGCTCAGCAGCTCCTTGCCGTCCAGCCAGATCTCACCGGAGATCCGGGCCCGGCGGGCGCCGTACTGGCCCGCGGTGTGCAGGCCGAGGATGCCGAGCGAGGTGACCGACTTGCCGGAGCCCGACTCGCCCACGATGCCGAGGGTCTTGCCCTTCTCCAGCTGGAAGCTGAGCCCGTCGACGGACTTGACCAGGCCGTCGTCGGTCGGGAAGTGCACCTTGAGGTCGCGCACCTCGAGGAAGGCGGTGGGAGCGGGCGAGTCCGCGGCGACGGGTTCGCCCACCGCTGCTCCGCTCTTGGACAGTTCGGTCATCCCAGCCTCACTCGCGGGTCGATGACGGCGTACATAAGGTCGACGACGAGGTTGGCCACGGCGATCGCGAGCGCCGCGCACAGGGTCACGCCGAGAATGACGGGCAGGTCCTTGCTGCTGATGGCCCTGACCGCTTCGAGGCCGAGCCCCGGCAGGTTGAACGTGGACTCGGTGAGCACGGCGCCGCCCATCAGGACACCGAGGTCGAGTCCGAAGACGGTGAGGATCGGCGTCATCGCGGAACGCAGCGCGTGCTTGCGGATGACGGTGGCCTCGCCGAGACCCTTGGCGCGGGCGGTGCGGATGTAGTCCTCGCCGAGCACTTCGAGCATGGTGGCTCTGGTGAGGCGGGCGTACATGGCCGCGTTGAGGAAGGCGAGGACGATCCACGGCAGGATCAGGGTCTGGAGCCAGACCCCTGGTGAGTCGTCGGTACTGAGGCTGTCCGCGATCTTCACCCAGCCGAGCTGGTGGACGAAGATGCCCATCGCGATCATGCCGGTGAAGAAGACGGGGAGCGAGACGCCGCCGAGGGCGGTGGTCATCGCGGCACGGTCCCAGATGGAACCCCGCTTGAGCGCGGAGACCACACCGGTGGCGACACCGGCGACGAGCCACAGGACACAGGCACCGGCGGCGAGCGCGCCGGTGACGGGCAGCGCGTCCTTGAGGGTCTCCCAGACGGGCGCCTCGGTGCGGAAGGAGTAGCCGAAGCAGGGCGCGGGGCAGTGCGTGACGTCACTTCCGTTGACGTAGTCGCGCCCCATCGGGATGCCCTTGATGAAGTCCCAGAACTGGACGAGAAGTGGATCGTCCAGTCCGAGTTTGGTCCGGATGCCTTCGATCTGCTCGGCTCCGGTGGCCTTGCCGGCGAAGAGGACGGCGATGTCCTGTCCCGCCCACTTGGGCAGCATGAAGAAGACGGTGAAGGTCGCGAGCAGTACGACCAGCACCATGATGATTACGGCGATCAGGCGCCGGATGAGATAAGCAAGCACTGTGCGCGGCCCGGCGGTGACCGGGACCCCCTTGTGAGGGGTCCCGGTCATCGCCCGGGGCCATCACCTGCCCTTCGGACTGGCGGGATTCGGCGGCGATGTGACGGTCAATCAACTACTGGTACTGCGGGGGCAGTTACTTGACGACGCCGAGCGAGACGTAGTCGTAGCGGCCGTTGTACGCGTCGGACATGTAGGCGTTGGTGAGCCTCGAACCGCGCCAGGTGATGTTCTTCTCGTAGAGGAAGGGCATCCAGTCGGCCTGGTCCAGGATCCGCTTGTCGAGCTCCTTGTAGACCTCGCCCGCCTTGACCGGGTCGGTCTCGGCGATCGCCTTGTCGAAGAGCCCGTCGATCTTCTTGTCCTTGATCTGGGACTCGTTGTAGTTACCGGTCGGGTTCAGGAAGCGGCTGTCGAACAGCGGCTGCGCGTAACCCTGGCCCGACGGGAAGTCGGGGCCCCAGCCGCTCATCGTCATGCCGTAGCCGCGCTTCTTCACGACGGAGGGCGAGCCGGTGATGCTGGAGGTGTCGGCACCGTCGAGGGCGTCGACGTCGACCTTGATGTTGGCCTTCGCGAGCTGGGCCTGGAGCGCCTCGGCGGCGTCGACCTCACCCGGGTTGTTGTTGCGCGCGGTGAGCTTGGTGCTGAAGCCGTTCGGCATCTTGCACTGCTTCAGCTCGTCCTTGGCCTTGGCCAGGTCCGGCTTGCCCTTGCGCTTGAGGACGCCGTACGGGTCGTAGTCGCTGTGACCGGGGATCGCCACCGGGAAGGTGCTGTTGGCGATGTCACCGGCCGCGACCTTGCCGCCGCGGGTCTGCTGCAGGCTCGCGAAGTCCGTGGCGTAGAAGACGGCCTTGCGGCAGTGCTCGTTGTCGAACGGCTTCGCGGTGTGGATCAGCGCGACGTAGCGCACGAAGGACGTGTGCATGTTGTCGACGTTGGCACGGTGGTCCGAGACCGCGGTGACGCGGCCGGACTGGGTCATGCCCGTGCCGTTGAGGTCGACGTCGAAGTCGCCCTCCATCAGCTTCTTGTCGTTCTCCTCCAGGTTGGCGGAGATCGTCACGTCGATCTTGTCCGGCAGCGCGGCGCGGATCGGGTCCGAGGACTTCTTCCACTTGTCGTTGCGGACCAGCACGATCTTCTTGTTGGACTTGTACGTCTGGAACTTGTACGGGCCCGCGGAGAAGGGTCGCTGCGTGTACTTGGCCTTCGTGTCCTTGGACTCCTTCACCGGCGAACCGGTGGGCATGGCCAGGAACTGCTCGAAGTCACCGTTGCGCTTGGGCAGCTTGAAGATGATCGTCTGGTCGTCGGGCGTCTCGATCGCCTTCAGACCGCCCTTGTCCTTGTACGGCCCCTTGTACTCCTTCTTGGGGTCGAGCGTCTGGCGGATGTAGCCGGGACCACCGGTGATGGTGTCCGTCGCCCAGGCGCGCTCGATGCCGTACTTGACGTCCTTGGAGGTCAGCTTGGAGCCGTCCTCCCAGGTGAGACCGTCACGCAGCTTGTACGTGTAGGTCTTGCCGTCGTCGGAGATCTTCGCGGTGGAGGTGGCGAGGTCCGGGACCAGCTTCGTACCCGCCTTGCCCGGCTTGGTGTCGTAGGACACCAGCTGGCGCGTGTAGAAGCGCATGAAGTCCCACGACATGCCGTAGTAGGCACGCTGGGGGTCGGCGGAGTCCAGGTCCTGCTTGCCGACCATCTTCAGCGTCCCCCCCTTCTTCTTGGACGCGTTGGCGACCTTGTTGAGCGCCGCGTTGTAACCGGCACCCTTACCGCCGTCACCGTCACCGTCACCGCTGCCGCAGGCCGTGGTGGTCACCAGCGCCGCGACGACGAGGGCCGCACCAGCGGTGAGCCGTCGTTTCGAGGAAACTGTGGGCATTTTCTCGTAACCTCCGAGATTCGCGGTCCCTGGCCATGAGCTGCCGGAGAACCATGGGTAGAGCCACCTGACATGCGGCAGGGGCAAGTCAGTTGAGGACTTCTAGCGCGTCCCCTTCGGGTCGAGCGCGTCCCGCAGCCCGTCGCCGAAGAGGTTGAAGGCCAGGACCGTGATGAAGATCGTCACGCCCGGGAAGACCATGAACATCGGATCGTGCTCGTAGGTTTCGAGCGCGTCGCGCAGCATGCCGCCCCACGAGGCCGTCGGCGGCTTGACGCCGGCGCCGAGGAAGCTGAGGGCAGCCTCCGTGAGGATGTTGGTCGGGATCATCAGCGTCGCGTAGACGGTGATGGGGGCGACCAGGTTGGGCAGCAGCTCGCGGAAGAGGATGTGGCGTCGGCCGCCGCCGAGGCTGCGGGCCGCTTCGACGTACTCGCGCTCACGGAGCGAAAGCGTCTGGCCTCGGACGATGCGGCCGACGTACGGCCAGCCGAAGAAGCCGATGACCATCACGAGGATCGCGACGCGCACGCTGGTGCCCGTGAGGCCGAGCAGGTCGTCCGGCAGGACGGAGACCAGGGAGATGATGAAGAGCAGCTGCGGGAACGAGAGCAGCACGTCCATCACTCGGCTGATCAGCGCGTCGACCCAGCCGCCGAAGTAACCGGCGATGATCCCGAAGAGCGTGCCGAGCGCCACGGCGACGATGGCCGCGAGGAACGCCACGAGGAGCGAGATCCGCGCGCCGTAGACGATGCGGCTGAAGACGTCGCGGCCCTTGTTGGGCTCGACCCCGAAGAGGAAGTCGCTGCTCACTCCGCCGAGCGCGCCCTTGGGCAGGTTGGTCAGCTCGTCGAGCTTGTCCTGGTGGAAGTCGTTGGGCGGATGCCCCAGCAGGCTCACGATCAAGGGCGCGAAGATGGCGACAAGCACCAGGACCAGCACCGTGATGCCGCCGGCCAGGGCGACCTTGTCCCGCTTCAGGCGGTTCCAGGCGATCTGCTTGAGGGACCGACCCTCGACCTTCTTCACCCCTGCATCAACTGCGGGGGCGACGTCCTCGGTCGGGTCCGCGTCCGCAGGTGTGTCATGCAATGGTGCCGTCATCGTGGCAGGGACCCCTCTCAACCGGTGGTGACCGGCCCGCACTTGCCGCTGTAGCGACGTGATCAGTCCGTCGTACACAGGGGCGAAGGCCCCTTGGAGCGGGAGTCTTCATCCCCGTCGCGATCTGTTACCAGCCTTGGCGGTGAAAGGATGCGCAAACGTGATGCTGATCGAGGTGTTCCGTTATGCGGACGCGAGTGAACGAGGGTCGAACACGGGGCAGTTGGGGTGCAAGGCGTCACAGAAGCCCATAGGGCCCCACCAGCATCAGAACGGACATCACGCCCGTTCTCGCTGTTCAGTACCGCGATGCGTCTCGATGAGCGGTGAGTGGCGCTGTTCAGTACTGCGCGGGGTAGCCGTAGCCACCGGCGGGCGCGGGAGCCGCCTGGGCCTCGCGGTCGTAGAACGGCCTCGCGTTCGCGCGCAGCCACATCGCGACCGGGTCGTCCTCGTCGGACATCGCGACGGTCGACACGGGCAGCCCCTCGGGCACGGCCCCGATGGACTGCTGCATCATCGTCCGCACCGCGTCGACCGACGGCGGCGAGGTGTCGTACACATCGAGGCCGATGGCCAGATACGGCGCACCGAGCGAGGGCTGCACCCAGGCCCTGCGCAGCGAGCGGACCGCGGGCGTGCGGTGCGCGTTCTGCGTCAACAGGGCGTAGAACTGGGGGATTTCGATGCTCGGCTCGGTCAGCCTGAGCGGCCCCGCGGGCAGCAGGTCGAGGCCGGAGGCGATACGGCGCAGATCCAGCCACGGAATGCCGACGCCGCCGCCCGGGGCGTGCGGGTTGAGCCAGAGGCCGTAGTGATCGGGATAGAGGGTGCGGGACACGTCAATGCCGCGCACCACCTCGTAGCTACGGTTCCAGCCACTCGCGGAGAGCTCCTGCGCGGAGGTCACACACGGTGCGTAACCGAGCCCCTCGATCTCCATGTTCCCGTACTGGGCGTCGGGGGATCCGGCCTGGCCGTGCCAGAGCAGCATCCACACCTGGTCGGCGGCGAGCGCGCGCAGCAGTGCCTCGTAGGCGTCGTAGCGCCCCGGCGTCACCTGGCGCAGCACCTGCTCGACCTGTCCCCCGAGGCTCGAACCAGCTCGTCCAGGGGAGACCCCATCGCCCGCGGCCGTGCCCGACGCACTCACCCGTAACCGCCCCTTCATGACGAATCCGACGAACCCCGTCGCCGGGCACCACTGTGCCCCGGCCGGGTCATGGAACCAGCTTAAGCGGCGATCCCGGCGCGGACTTGACGTACGGGGCCTCAGCCCGCGCGGTGATAAAAGGGCCGCACCCGCTCGCGCAGCCAGTCGCCCACCGGGTCCTGCGCCACGTCGAGCAGCACGAGGTTCACCGGCCACGGCGCGGGCACCTGGCCGAGCGCCCGGCCGAGCGCCTCCATCGGCAGGTCGCGCGCGTTGCCGTCCCAGGTGGACAGCTCGACGCCGATGAAGAGGGTCGGGTCGTCCGTCTCGATGTCGGCGAGGCAGCGGCGCGCGGTGAGCACCACGCCCGTCGCCTCGAACTCCCGGCCCGCCGCGGCCAGGAAGTCCACCGGGTCGTGCTGCCAGTCCGGCTCGTACAGACGTACCCGGCCGCCGCCCGCGGGCCCGTCCAGCGGGGTGCGCCCGGCGCGGCAGAGCTCGGCGACGGCCGCGGGCGGCAGCGGGACGCCGACGGTGCCGTCCGGGTTCAGGGCGATGCCCAGCTGCGGGGGAAGGCCGCGCGCGAACTCGACGGCGGGCGCCACGGTGTGGCCCATGCGGTCCGCCGCCTCGCCCAGTGCCTGGCGGAACTGCTGCTCGGAGCTGAAGACGGGGACGTACGCCTGGCCCTCGATCTCCAGCGTCGGCAGGTCGAGCGTGCCGTTCTCGGGGCCGCCGCCGTTCGGCAGCGGGATCCAGATCGGGCTGCGGCCGAGCACCTCGACGATGCGCCCGCCCGCGGAGGCCGAGGCGCCGAGGGAGGCCGCGAGCACCTCCTCCAGTTCGTTGCCCGGCCATCCGCCGTACGGATGGGCATGTGCCTGCGCCGGAAAGTCCATCTGTCCAACCCCTGCTCGCGACCGCTCTGCCTGCGGCTCGAACCCTAACCCCCGAGGGGCGGCGGGCTCAGCCGACGGACTCAGACGGACTCAGCTCTCGAAGCCGATCCCCCGCAGCACCCCCGCGGCCCGGCGGTCCAGGAGCACCGCGGAGCCGCAGCCGCGCGGCAGGTCACCGCGCTCGGCGGCGCCGACCAGGCGGCCGACCGTTCTGCGGTGCCGGGCGAAGGCGTACCGCGAGACGCCCCGGCCGCGCGCCAGCTGGCCTTCCAGGGCGGTCTCCGCGGGCACGTCGAGCAGCAGCAGATGCAGGGTCGTGCCGCGCCGCGCCGCCTCGCGGGCGAGCCAGCGGCGCACCCACGCCTGGGTGCCGCAGTCGTGCACGACGACGCTCTCGCCGGAGCGCAGCACGCGGCGCAGGCCCGCGTAGTGCGCGAGGCGGACCAGGGGGCGGTAGACCGCGTACGGCAGGCGCCTCGGCATGCGGCGGGCCCAGCGGTCGCGGGTGTCCTGGGAGTCGACGCGCGGGCCGCCGACCGCCTGCCGCATCAGCGTCGACTTCCCGCCGCCCGGCAGGCCGGAGACGACGACCAGGTCGCCGGCGGCGAAGGTGAGGCGGTGCGGGCTGTGCCCCGACCGCTGCCTGAGGTCCCTGACGACGCCGGGGAGCGGGACACAGCTCTCCCGTGCCGGGGCGATGGCCTGCTTGGGCAGCGCCACCCCCGTGGTCGTGGCGTAGACACTGGCCTTGCTGCGCACCGTGATCGGCCTCCCCATAGCGGTCACGTACTGCTTCCCCGGCAAGTGTAAAGAGAAGGTAATGCGGCACAAGGGCATTCCCGGGCCACGGCTCCCCCTCAGCAGGGTCGCGTGCAATGATGTGCCCGCCAACTCCATACCGGCCGTTTGAATCCGCGCGGGAGAGTTCCCGGAGCCAGCACGCAGCGCGTGCCCGGGGCGCCGAAGGAGCAAGTCCCTCCCTTGAATCTCTCAGGCCCCGTACCGCGCGGGCGAGGCACATCTGAAAAGCGGACCGCCCTCGCGGTCCCACCCAAGGTGCAAGCCGGGTACCCCGTGTACGGGGCCACTCCCGGCGAACCTCTCAGGTTCCGATGACAGATGGGGAGGATCGACCTCGCCCGTCATGCCCTGGGAGTTCCCTTCATGAGCACTGCCCCCCGTCTGACCGCCCTCGATGCCGTGCATCGCGCCCTCGGCGCGACCATGACCGACTTCGCGGGCTGGGACATGCCGCTGCGGTACGCCAGTGAGCGCGACGAGCACGTCGCCGTGCGCACCAAGGCCGGTCTCTTCGACCTGTCCCACATGGGCGAGATCACGGTCACCGGCGCCGAGGCCGCCGACTTCCTGAACTTCTCGCTGGTCGGCAACATCGGCTCCGTGGGCGTCGGCCGCGCCCGCTACACCATGATCGTCGCCGCGGACGGCGGGATCCTGGACGACCTGATCGTCTACCGCCTGGGCGAGACCCAGTACATGGTCGTCGCCAACGCCTCCAACGCCCAGACCGTCCTGGACGTGCTGAGCGACCGGGTCACCCAGTTCGACGCCGAGGTCCGCGACGACCGCGACGCGTACGCGCTGCTCGCCGTCCAGGGCCCCGAGTCCGCCGGCATCCTGAAGTCGCTCACGGACGCCGACCTGGACAGGCTCAAGTACTACGCGGGCCTGCCCGGCACCGTCGCGGGCGTCCCCGCCCTGATCGCCCGCACGGGCTACACCGGCGAGGACGGCTTCGAGCTCTTCGTCTCCCCCGGCGACGCGGAGAAGCTGTGGGGCGCGCTGATGGAGGCGGGCACGCCCGTCGGCATGGTCCCCGCCGGGCTCTCCTGCCGTGACACGCTGCGCCTGGAGGCGGGCATGCCGCTGTACGGGCACGAGCTGACCGCCGCCCTCACCCCGTTCGACGCGGGCCTCGGCCGGGTCGTCAAGTTCGAGAAGACCTCGCAGTCCGACACCTTCGTGGGGCGCGCGGCGCTCGCGGCCGCCGCCGAGCGCGCCGAGGCCGCCCCGCCGCGCAAGCTCGTGGGCCTGGTCGCCGAGGGCCGCCGGGTGCCGCGCGCCGGGTTCTCCGTGGTCGCCGACGGCAAGGTCATCGGCGAGGTCACCTCGGGTGCCCCGTCCCCGACGCTGGGCAAGCCCATCGCCATCGCGTACGTCGACGCGGCGCACGCGGAGCCGGGCACCCAGGGAGTCGGCGTCGACATCCGCGGCACGCACGAGCCGTACGAGGTCGTCGCACTGCCGTTCTACAAGCGCCAGAAGTGACCCGCGCGCCCCGCGCGTGACCCCCTCGGCCCACCCGTTCATCAGCACTCCCCCGCGTACAGGAGAATTCAGGACATGAGCAACCCCCAGCAGCTGCGTTACAGCAAGGAGCACGAGTGGCTGTCGGCCACCGAGGACGGCGTGGCGACCGTCGGCATCACGGAGCACGCGGCCAACGCGCTCGGTGACGTCGTCTTCGCCCAGCTCCCCGAGGTCGGCGACACGGTGACCGCGGGCGAGTCCTGCGGCGAGCTGGAGTCGACCAAGTCGGTCAGCGACCTGTACGCCCCGGTCACCGGCGAGATCGTCGCCGCGAACCAGGACGTCGTCGAGGACCCGTCGCTGGTCAACTCCGCCCCGTTCGAGGGCGGTTGGCTGTTCAAGGTACGCATCTCGGGCGAGCCGGACGACCTGATGTCCGCCGACGAGTACACCGCATTCACCGCCGGCTGACCCATACCGATAGGGATCGTGTGATGTCGCTTCTCAACACCCCTCTCCACGAGCTCGACCCCGACGTCGCCGCCGCCGTCGACGCCGAGCTCCACCGCCAGCAGTCCACCCTGGAAATGATCGCCTCGGAGAACTTCGCTCCGGTCGCCGTCATGGAGGCCCAGGGAACGGTCCTCACCAACAAGTACGCCGAGGGCTACCCCGGCCGCCGCTACTACGGCGGCTGCGAGCACGTCGACGTCGCCGAGCAGATCGCGATCGACCGGGTCAAGGACCTGTTCGGCGCCGAGTACGCCAACGTCCAGCCGCACTCCGGCGCCTCCGCCAACCAGGCCGCCCTCTTCGCGATCGCCCAGCCCGGCGACACGATCCTCGGCCTGGACCTGGCGCACGGCGGCCACCTCACCCACGGCATGCGCCTGAACTTCTCCGGCAAGCAGTTCAACGTGGTCGCGTACCACGTGGACGAGGCCGGTCTGGTCGACATGGCCGAGGTCGAGCGCCTGGCCAAGGAGAACAGCCCCAAGGTGATCATCGCGGGCTGGTCCGCCTACCCGCGCCAGCTGGACTTCGCGGAGTTCCGCCGGATCGCCGACGAGGTCGGCGCGAAGCTGTGGGTCGACATGGCGCACTTCGCGGGGCTCGTCGCCGCGGGTCTGCACCCCAACCCGGTGCCGTACGCGGACGTGGTCACCTCCACCACGCACAAGACCCTGGGCGGCCCGCGCGGCGGCATCATCCTGGCCCGCAACAAGGACTTCGCGAAGAAGCTGAACTCCGCGGTCTTCCCCGGCTTCCAGGGCGGCCCGCTGGAGCACGTGATCGCCGCGAAGGCCGTCTCCTTCAAGGTCGCGGCCTCCGAGGAGTTCAAGGAGCGCCAGCAGCGCACGCTGGAAGGCGCCCGCATCCTGGCCGAGCGCCTGGTGCAGGACGACGCGAAGGCCGTCGGCGTCGGCGTGGCCTCCGGCGGCACGGACGTGCACCTGGTCCTGGTGGACCTGCGCGACTCCGAGCTCGACGGCCAGCAGGCCGAGGACCGCCTCCACGAGGTCGGCATCACGGTCAACCGCAACGCCGTCCCGAACGACCCGCGTCCCCCGATGGTCACGTCGGGCCTGCGGATCGGCACGCCCGCGCTCGCCACGCGCGGCTTCGACGCCGACGACTTCCGCGAGGTCGCCGACGTCATCGCCGAGGCCCTCAAGCCGGGCTTCGACGCGGAGGCCCTCAAGGCCCGGGTGACCGCTCTGGCCGACAAGCACCCGCTGTACCCCGGCCTGAAGTAGTTTCGTACGCTTTAGTTCGTACGTTCTTCCGGGGCACCGCGCACACTGGACACTGAGGACAGTGGGCGCGGTGCCCCGCACCACGTCACGCGCCCGGCGCCACCGCGCCACTCGCGTCACCCGCACGACCCGCACCACCCGTACTTCTGCACCACCCGGCAGACAACGGCGTCTACCAACCACCATTGGAGTTTCCCGTGGCCATCTCGGTCTTCGACCTGTTCTCGATCGGCATCGGCCCGTCCAGCTCCCACACGGTCGGTCCGATGCGCGCTGCCCGCATGTTCGCCAGCCGCCTCAAGAACGAGGGCCTGATGGCCCACACCACCGCGATACGCGCCGAGCTGTACGGCTCGCTCGGCGCCACGGGCCACGGGCACGGCACCCCCAAGGCCGTCCTGCTCGGCCTGGAGGGCGAGTCGCCGCGCACGGTGAACGTGGAGTCGGCCGACGACCGTGTCGAGGAGATCAAGTCGACGGGCAAGCTGAACCTGCTCGGCATGCACGAGATCGCCTTCGACTTCGACGAGGACCTGATCCTGCACCGCCGCAAGGCGCTGCCGTACCACGCCAACGGCATGACGATCTTCGCGTACGGCCATGACGGCGCGCTCGTCCTGGAGAAGACCTACTACTCGGTGGGCGGCGGCTTCGTCGTCGACGAGGACGCCGTGGCGGGCGAGAACCCGATCGTCCCCGACGACACGGTCCTGAAGCACCCCTTCCGCACGGGCGACGAGCTCCTGCGCCTGGCCTCCGAGACCGGCCTCTCCATCTCCGCGCTGATGCTGGAGAACGAGAAGGCCTGGCGCACCGAGGAGGAGATCCGGGCGGGCCTGCTCGACATCTGGGGCGTCATGCAGTCCTGCGTCTCGCGCGGCATGTCCCGCGAGGGCATCCTGCCGGGCGGCCTCAAGGTCCGCAGGCGTGCCGCGAACTCCGCCCGCCAGCTGCGCGCCGAGGGCGACCCCCAGGCCCGCGCCATGGAGTGGATCACGCTCTACGCGATGGCCGTGAACGAGGAGAACGCCGCGGGCGGCCGCGTCGTCACCGCCCCCACGAACGGCGCGGCGGGCATCATCCCCGCCGTCCTGCACTACTACATGAACTTCGTGCCCGGCGCCGACGAGGACGGCGTGGTCCGCTTCCTGCTCGCCGCGGGCGCCATCGGCATGCTCTTCAAGGAGAACGCCTCCATCTCCGGCGCCGAGGTCGGCTGCCAGGGCGAGGTCGGCTCCGCCTGCTCGATGGCCGCGGGCGCCCTCGCCGAGGTCCTCGGCGGCTCCCCCGAGAAGGTCGAGAACGCCGCGGAGATCGGCATGGAACACAACCTCGGCCTGACCTGCGACCCGGTCGGCGGCCTCGTCCAGATCCCGTGCATCGAGCGCAACGGCATGGCGGCGGTCAAGGCGGTCACCGCCGCGAAGATGGCGATGCGCGGCGACGGCTCCCACAAGGTCTCCCTCGACAAGGTCATCAAGACCATGAAGGAGACGGGGGCGGACATGAGCGTGAAGTACAAGGAGACGGCTCGGGGTGGGCTTGCGGTGAACATCATCGAGTGCTGAGGCCCGGCCCCGTCCATCGGCGCGGTCGCGGTCGACCGCATGCGGTGAGGAGTCCTCGGGTATGCCGGTAGGCACACGTCTCGGCGGCGGTGGCTCACCCTCGCCGAGGGCCACGGACCGCGGAGGGGGCAGGACCTGTGGACCCGACTGTCTTGGCAGCGCTGATCGGCGGAGTGTCGACCGTGCTCGCCGCCCTGATCGGCTACCGTGCCGCAACACGGGACCGGGGCAGGAGAGCCCAGGCGCGGCCACGAGCCCCGCGGGCCGAGCAGCGGCAGCCCGTCTGGGAAGCACACTCCAAGGGCAAGGGCGACATCCCGGACCAGCGGTGACGCGCCGAGGCCCGGACAGCTAACAGGTGGCGCCGGGGCGGACCGGCTTCCGGTCGATGAGGTAGGCGTCTACGGCCTCGGTGACGCAGGACCCCGCGCGGCCGTACGCGGTGTGGCCCACGCCTTCGTAGGTGAGGAGCATGCCGCCGGGGAACTGGTCGGCCAGGCTCTCGGCTTCCTCGTACGGTGTGGCCGGATCGCCCGTCGTGCCGACCACCAGGACCGGCGGGACGCCCTTGGCGCTGACGCGGTGGGGGCGCTGAGTGCCGGTCGGCCAGTTCGCGCAGGTCAGTTCGTCGACGACGCTTGAGGTGCCGTAGACGCCCGCGGACTTCTCCGCGGCGGTGAGGGCGTCCCAGTAGGGGCCCGGGGTGCGCGGGTGCGGGGTGTCGAGGCAGCTGACGGCGATGATGGCGGCGTCATCGTTCTCGGGGGCCGTGCCGCGTGCCTTCCGGTGGGAGTCGGTGGACGGCTCCTCGTCCTCCGCCAGCGCGGCGAGCTTCGTGCCGTCACCGTCGGCCGCCTCGGTCAGCGCATCCGAAAGGCCCTCCCACTCGTCCTCCGGGGTGTACATCGCGGCCGTGACGACGTCGAGCAGCGTCCTGGCGTCGACGTCGTACAGGTCCTCGTCATCGACCGGCAGCGGCTCGCGCGCCGCCTCCTCGTACAGGTCCTCGATCAGCTCCGATATCTCCGCCGGGGTCGCGCCGGGGCAGCTGTCGCCCGCGATGTCGGCGCACTGCTCGGCGTAGTCGTCCACGGCCCTGCGGAAGCCCGTGCCCTGGCTCAGCGCGCGCTCGCGCCAGTCGAGGGAGGGGTCGATCGCGCCGTCCAGGACGAGCGCGCGGACGCGGTGCGGGAACTGTTCGGCGTACGAGGTGCCGAGGCTCGTGCCGTACGACCAGCCGAGGTAGGTCAGCTTCGACTCGCCGAGGGCCGCGCGCAGGACGTCCAGGTCGCGGGCCGCGTCCACCGTGCCGACCTGGCGCAGGACGTCGCCGCTGGCCCGCACGCACCCGGCGGCCTCGGCACGGGCGGTGGCGAAGGCGCGGGCGCGGTCCTTGGTGGTGGCGGGAGTGATCGGTTCGGGCTCGGACTCCTCGCCGGTGTCCTCGTCGCACCTCACCGCGGGCTCGCTGCCGCCCACGCCCCGGGGGTCGAAGGACACGATGTCGAAGCGGGCGCGCACCGACTCGCTGAACGCCTCGCCGCCGTCGGACTTCAGGTCGCTCACACCGGACGCGCCGGGCCCGCCCGGGTTGTAGACGAGCGAGCCGACGCGCTCGCCCGGGTCGGCCGTCACCGCCTTCGCCACCGGCAGGACGAAGGTCTTGCCGTTCTCCGGGTGGGCGTAGTCCCTGGGCACGGTCAGGCGCGCACATCGCAGGCCGTCCCCGCAGGCGGTCCACTTCAGCCGCTGGGCGTAGAACGGCTTGAGCGCCGCCCGCTCCTCGGCGCCGGAGCCGTCCGCGGCGCTGCAGCCGACCAGCGAGGTGGCGGCCAGCGCGGCCAAGGACAGGGCGAGGAGTGGACGGACGTGCCGGGCGGCGCGGTTCAACGGGGTGCTCCCAGGATCGGTTCAGGGAGAAGCATGCCCCGGCGGGCCTCGGGCGCGAGCCGCGGGGCCGGTCTTGATTGCGTAGGCAATTGCGTAGTTCTACGGATGTCCGAAGGCCCGGACCTTTGACAGGCTCACTCCGGATGTATGCGCATCCATACCGCACGAGTCATCACCTGGTAGGCGCCGCACACATGTCACACAGCTTCCAGGTCGACCTGCGCGGGCTCGTCGACCTCCTCTCGCACCACCTGTACTCCAGCCCCAAGGTCTATCTGCGCGAGCTGCTGCAGAACGGCGTGGACGCCGTGACCGCGCGCAGGGGCTTCGAGCCCGACGCGCCCGCCGTCGTGCGGCTCCAGCCCGGCGACGGCGGGCTGCGCGTCGAGGACAGCGGTGTCGGGCTCACCGAGGCCGAGGTGCACGGGCTGCTCGCGACCATCGGGCGCAGTTCCAAGCGGGACGGCCTGGAGAGCGCGCGGGCCGAGTTCCTCGGGCAGTTCGGCATCGGGCTGCTCGCCTGTTTCGTCGTCGCCGAGGAGATCCGGGTCGTCAGCCGTTCGGCGCGGGACCGTTCGGCGCCGCCCGTCGAGTGGCGGGCCCGCGACGACGGTTCGTACACCGTCCGTACGCTGCCCGACGCGGCCCGCACCGAGCCCGGTACCACCGTGCACCTCACCGCGCGGGCCGGGTGCGCCGACTGGCTCGGGGCCGAGCGGGTCACCGAACTCGCCCGCCACTTCGGGGCGTTGCTCCCCTATGACGTACGCGTCGGCGACGTGCCCGTCTCCGAGCGGCCCGCCGTGTGGGAGCGCGCGTACTCCGGGCCCGACGCGCGCGGGGCCGCGCTCGCCGCGCACTGCCGCGAGACGTTCGGCTTCGCGCCGCTGGACGCCATCGACCTCGACGTGCCGCTCGCGGGCCTGCGCGGCGTCGCGTACGTCCTGCCCACCGCGGTCAGCCCCGCCCAGCGCGGCGCCCACCGCGTCCACCTCAAGGGCATGCTCCTGACCGAGCGGGCCGACGAACTCCTGCCGGACTGGGCGTTCTTCGTGCGCTGCGTCCTCGACTCGGACAGCCTGCGGCCCACCGCGTCCCGCGAGAACCTCTACGACGACGACACCCTCGCGGCGGTGCGCGAGGTGCTCGGCGAGCGGATCCGCGGCTGGCTCACCGAGCTGGCGGCCGGTGACAGGGAGCGGCTCGCGCACTTCCTCGGTGTCCACCACCTGGGCGTGAAGTCCCTTGCCCGGCACGACCCACAGCTGCTGCACGTCATGCTGCCGTGGCTGCCGTTCGAGACGACCGAAGGCACGGTCTCGCTCGACGAGTTCGCCCGCCGCCACCCGGTGGTGCACTTCACCCGCACCGCGGAGGAGTTCCGTCAGGTCTCCGCCATCGCCGCCGCCCAGGGCATCGGCGTCGTCAACGGCGGCTACACGTACGACTCCGAACTCGTCGAACTGCTGCCCGTCGCACGGCCCGGCAGCGTGGTGGCCGAGTTGGACACCGACACCGTCACCGCGCACCTGGACACCGTCGACCCGGCACGGGAACTCGCGCTCGCCCCGTTCCTCTCCGTCGCCAACGCCGCGCTCGAACCGCTCGGCTGCGACGTGGTCCTGCGCGCGTTCCAGCCGGTCAGCGTCCCCGCCCTGCACCTGGACGACCGCGACACGCGGCACGAAAGGGCCCGCGCCGAGGCGGCGGAGGCCGCCGACGGGCTGTGGGCCGACATCCTCGGCTCGCTGCGCGCCGGGCGGCCGCGGGCGCGGCTCGTCCTCAACCACCTCAATCCGCTGGTGCACCGCACGGCCGCGGCGCCCGACCCGCGGCTCGCCGCCACGGCGGTCGAAGCGCTGTACGGGCAGGCCCTGTTGATGTCCCAGCGGCCGCTGCGGCCCGCCGACTCCGCGCTCCTGAACCGGGCCTTCCTCGGGCTGCTGGACTGGGCGGTGCGGCCCTTGGAGGGCGCCGGGGGGCCGTACGGGGCGGTCGCCTCGGGCCCGTACGGGCAGGCCGGGGTGGCGCCCGCGTACGGAGGAGAGGCGGGGGTAGCGCCCGCGTACGGAGAGGCGGGGGCCGCGCCCGATCCCGCCGACCGGGCCGGTGACCGGCCCGACGACGACCCGACCGAACGACCCGCCGGGGAGCCCCGATGACCGCCCGCCCCAGCCACGAGATCCGCGCCGACATCTTCCGGCTCGACGACGAGCCGTACGGCAGCGCCCGCAACGCCCGCGCCGAGGCGCTCACCGACGAGGCGGCGGCCACCGGCGAGCGGCCGCTCCTCGTGGAGGCACTCGCGTCCCTGGTCCACGCGTACTCGTTCAGCGCCGAGTGCAACAAGATGTTCGTGCCGTTCGCGCGGCTGCTCCGGCTGTACGACGAGCATCCCGAGGACTTCGACGAGGACGACGTCCACCAGTTGCACTGGATGTTCAAGTGGGTGGCGGGGGACGCGCGGCAGCAGTACGACGTGCCACTCGCCTCCATCGAGGAGTGGCTCACCGAGATGCGGCGCCGCTACCGCGTCGCCGGGTACTCCGAACGGGCCGTGCACGGCTGCGAGTTCATGCTCGCCAGACATCTTGGCGACACCGCGCGCGCCGCCCGGGCGCACGCCGCGTGGACGGCCGCGGAGCGCGACGAGATGTCGGACTGCCTGGCCTGCGAGTGCGCCCTCGACGGCCTCTGGCAACTGGAACGCGGCGACGACACCGGCGCGCTCAAGGGCTGGCGGCCCGTCCTCGACGGCACCCACAGCTGCAACCGCGAGCCGCACGAGACCCTCGCCTGGTCCCTCCTCCCCCTGGTCCGCACCGGCGGCTCGGACCGGGCCCGCGCCCACCACCTGCGCGGCTACCGCATGGTCCGCTCCGACGAGACGTTCGGACCCGTCGTCGGTCTGCACATCGAGTTCTGCGCGCTCACCGGGAACGAGCCGCGCGGCCTGGAGATCCTCGCCGAGCAGGGCGCGCGCTGGACCCAGCACGGCGACCCGCTCGCCCGCCACGACTGGCTGGTGAGCACGGCCCTGCTGATGCGCCGCCTGGTCGAACTCGGGCACGGGGAGCGCTCCGTCCCGGGGCCCGTGCCCGTACCCGGAACGGGGCCCTCCGGCGGTCGGTGGACCGCGGCGACGCTCCTCGACCACGCACGCACCACGGCCCTCGACCTCGCGGCCCGCTTCGACGTGCGCAACGGCACCACGGCCGTCTCCGACCGCGCCCGCCGCACGATGGCGGCGCAGCCGCTGTGCGGGGCGCTGCCGCTGGGGCTGCGGGGGGAGCCGTTGGGGGGCGGGGGCGTGAGGGTCAGTCTCGGGCCTGGATTCGGGCCGGGCACCGACTCCGGCTCCGGCTCCAGCTCTGACGTCAGCATCGGCTCCGGCTCCGGCCCCGGCTCCGGCCCCGGCTCTGACGTCGGCATCGGCTCCGGCCCCGGCTCTGACGTCGGCATCGGCTCCGGCTCAGGTCGTGACGTCGGCACCGGCTCCGGCTCCGGCCCAGACATCGGCGCTGACCCCGGCCCCACCCCCACCCCCGAAGAACTCCTCCACCAAGCCCGCGAGTTCACCCGTCTCTCCCACCCCGCCGCGGGCACCGCCTGGCAGCAAGCCGTCGACGCTCTCGAAGTCAGTCGTGGCGGGCCGCTCGCGGACGCCGATCGTGCCGACTGGCTCGACGCCCTCGCGCTCGACCTCAACGGGGAGCAAGTGCCCCGGGGCGTCGCGCTGTTCGGGCGGGCAGCCGAGTGTCACGAGCGGGCCGGGCGGCACGGGCGGGCGCTGGTCTCGCGGGCGCGGGCCCTGCTGTGCCGTCCGGACGCCCTGACCGATCCGGAGACTCCGGGGCGGCTCGCGCAACTGCGGGCGCGGGCCGACGCGCTGCACCCGAAGGGCGGGGCCACGACCACCGACGTGGTCACCTTGTGGCTGCTGCACTGTCGGGTGCGCGCCACGCGGCTGGCCGCGGCGGCGCCCGGCGTGATGCGGGGCGGCATGGATCCGAAGAGTGAAAGAGGTGCTCTCGACGCCGAGTTGGAGAGTCTCGTCGACTACGCCCTGCGCCATCTCGACGACCCCGCCGTCTTCACCCACGTCGCCGGGGCCACCGAGCTCCTCGGGCTGCTCACCGTCGCCGACGACCCGGACGCCGCCGTCGACCTGTTCCGCACGGCCGTCGCCCGCCACCACGAGTCCGGCCGCCCCTGGCTCGCCGCCAACGCCGAGATCCAGCTCGCCACGGTGCTGCTGAGCCGCGGCCAAGGACAGCGGGCCGCGACCGTCGTACGCGCCGTCCTCGACGACCCGGAACGCCTCCCGCTGCTCGCGCCGCGCGACCGGGCGCGGCTGTGCCTGGTCCTGGCCCAGGCTCTGACCGGCACCGAGGAAGGTGCCGAGGAGGGCGCGCTGCTCATCGACGCCGCGCACTTCGCCGATCTGGCGGGCGAGAGCGCGGGGCTCGGCGCCCTGGCCAGGCTCCGGCTCGGCGGGCACTACTGCGAGCGCGGCCGCCACGACGAGGCGGCCACCGTCCTCGAGGCCGTGCTGCCCGACCTCGCGGCGGCGGGGCACGACCCGCGCGACGTGGTGCGGGCCCGCGTCTGGCTCGCGCACTCCTATCTGAGTACGGACGAACCCGCCCTGGCCGCCGAACAGTTCGCCCTCGCCGCCGACACCGCCTCGGCCAGGACCGATCAGCACCACCACGCGGCGCTCACCCAGCAGGCCGCGGAGGCACTGGGCCTCGCGGGGCTCGGGGCGGAATCCGTGCGGGCCTACGAACGGGCCGCCGAGCTGTGGCGCGGGCTCGGCGAGAGCGCGGCGGCGGTCCGCGCGCTGCGGGCCCTCGCGTGGCAGACCCGGGACACGGCAGGGCCGGACGCCGCCGAACCCGTCATGGCGCGGGCCCTCGACCTCTGCGAGCGTGCGGCCCTGGGGGCGAGGGACGACGCCGAACGTGCCGAACTCCACGCCGAACTCGGCCGTACCCACCAGCAGTTGGCGCAGCTGCACCTGGCGTACTCCGACGGTCCGCCCTCCCGCGAGCAGGACACCCCGCAGCGGTACGCCGAGAACGTCGCCGCGTACGAGCGGGCCCTGGCCGGCACGGAACGGGCCACCGAAGCGTTCGCGACGTGCGGCTCGGCCGGGCACGGCGATCTCTTCGCCGCCGAACTCTTCGCCGTACGACTGGAGTCGGGCCTCGGACGGCGGGCGGCCGCAGCCGAACGGGCGCGCCGCCTCGCCGCCCGGCTGCGCGAACTGCCCGACCCGGACGGCTCCCTGGCCGAACTCGGGGAGCTGTGCGCCGCGTTCGTGGACGAGAGCGCGGAGGACGGCGGCGACGGGAGTGGCAGCGCATGAGCTCGGCCGGATCCGCCCGTCGCGTGATCGACGACCGCTTCGAGCTGCTCGACCGGCTCGGCGGTGGCGGCATGGGCACGGTGTGGCGCGCCCGCGACCTGGCGCTCGACCGCGAGGTGGCGGTCAAGGAGGTACGCCCGCCCGACCCGGCCCTCGCCGAGTACGACCCGGAGGGCGCGCGGACGTTGCGGGCCAGGGTGCTGCGGGAGGCGCGCGCGCTGGCCCGTGTCGACCATCCCAACGTGGTGACCATCCACCACATCGTGGACGGCGGCGACGGCACGTACCCCTGGATCGTGATGGAGCTGGTCACCGGCGGTTCGCTCCAGGACAGGATCGGGCGCGGGACGCTGTCGCCCGAGGAGACGGCGGTCCTGGGCCGTGAGATCCTGGCCGCGCTGCGCGCCGCGCACGCGGCGGGCAGCGAGCACCGCGACGTGAAGCCCGCCAACGTGCTGCTGCGTCCGGACGGCCGCCCCGTCCTCACCGACTTCGGCATCGCCGCGATCCGCGAGTCCACCGCCCTGACGGCCACCGGATCCGTCATCGGCTCCCCCGACTACATGGCGCCCGAACGCGTCAGCGGCCGCGCGGGCGGACCCGCCGCCGACCTGTGGTCGCTGGGCATGCTGCTGTACGTCGCCGTGGAGGGGCACCATCCGCTCCGCCGCGACAACACCCTCGCCACACTGGCCGCCGTACTCAGCGAGGACGTCCCGCCCCCGCGGCGCGCGGGTCCGCTGAGCGGGGCGCTGCGGGCACTGCTCGTACGCGATCCGGAGGCACGGCCCGGGGCCGGGGAACTGGACCGGCTTCTCGCCGTGGCCGCCAACTCGCCCTCAAGGGAAGGGGGTTCGGCCTCGGGCTCCCCCACGGACGCGCGCGGCCCGGACGCCAGGCGCGGCCCCGCCGACGCCGAACCCACGCCCACCCCCACCTCCTACCGGCTCGCGCCGCCCGCGACGCCGCCGCCGACGCCCGGACCACCGCCGCTCGGGCCCGGTGCGGCACGGCGGCGGGTGCGGCGGGCGCGGATCACGACGGGGCTCGTCGCGCTCGGCGGGACCGCCCTCGTCGCGGTGCTGCTGTGGACGTTCCTGCCCGTGCCCGACGACGGGGCCGGGCAGGCGCGCGGCACGGCCGCCCCGTCCGCCGCCGGGAAGCCCGTGGATCGGAAGAAGCCCGAGGCACCTGAGACGGCCGGGACAGCGGAGACGTCCAAGTCCTCCGGAGCCGCCGGAAAGGCCGGTCTCCTGACGCCAGACGGCATCCGCGCCTCCGTCCGCGAGCTGACGCCGCTCATGGGCGGCGGCAAGGTCACCAGCTTCGTGGTGTACCCGGAGCACGTGAGCGCGCAGGCACTCGTCAAGGGCAGCACGAAGCGCTACGACTCCTTCTCCTACCGGGGCGGCGACTCGGCCACCCGGGACGGGGCGGGCGGCACCGTGATGTCCGGCACCGTCCCGGTGAACCTCGCGGGCTTCGACTGGGACGCGGTGCCCGCCCTGATCCGCAAGGCGGAGAAGGAACTCGGCGTCGAGCACCCCACCAGCCGCTACCTCGTCGTGAACACCGCGTCGACGGTGTTCGAGAGCCAGCGGCCCGGCATGAGCGTCCACCTCTCCGACGCGTACGGCTCCGCGTACCTGAAGGCCGATCCGAAGGGCAAGGTGATCGCCGCCTACCCGCGCGAGGACTGACCGCGCCCGACGGAACCGCGCGCCATCAGCGAGGCGAGGGCGGCGCGCGAGGTCACCCCGGTCTTGCGGTAGACCCGGGCGACATGGCTCTCGACCGTGCGAGTGCTGAGGCAGAGCTTGGCGGCCACCGCCTGGTTGGTGAGACCCTCGGCGACCAGCGCGGATATCTCGCGTTCGCGCGGCGTGAGCGTGGCGAGCGCGGCGCCGGGGGCAGCACCCGCCGCACCCGCTTGGCCCGGCGCGCCCGCCTGGCCCGGCGCACCCCCTTGGCCCGGCGCACCCGCTGCGCCCGGCACACCGACCGAGCCCGGCGGTCCGGCCAAGCCCGGCGGCCCCGCCAAGCCCGGTGGTCCGGCAAGGCCGGGCGGCCCCGCGGAGCCCGAATGAGCGGCGGTCGCGGCTGCGGCTGCGGCCGCAGCCGCCAGCGATCCGGTGCCCCCGGCCCCGGGAAGCCCCACGCCCGGAAGCCCCGCCCCGGAAAGCCCCGGTGCCACCGAGTGATCCGGCACGCCCTGCCCGTGCGGACCCGAAGGAACCGGTGCGGCCAGGTGAGCTGCCGAGTCCTGCGCTCCCGCGCTCCCCGCGCTCCCCGCGCTCCCCGCCCCGTCCGCGAGCCCGACCAGCAGCCGCGCCCCGCCCTCCTCGGCGATGCGACGGCCGCGCCGCCACATGGCGGCGGCCCGCGCTTCGTCACCCGAGGCGCGCACCAGCGGGGCGCCGAGCAGCAGGCTCTGCGCCTCCCTGAGCGCCGCTCCCGACCTGGCGCTCTCCTGCGCCGCCTCGGTGAACGCCCGCGCTGCCTCTTCGAGTTGGCCCTGCCGCGCCCGGACGAGTCCGACGGCGCGCAGCGCGGCCCCCCGCTGGGCGGGCAGGCCGAGCCGGTCGGCCTCGTCCCGCGCGCGGCCCGCCCAGCGCTCCGCGTCCGCGAGGTCGCCGGTGGCGAGCGCCGAAGTGGTGAGAAGCTCAAGGAAGTTGGGGCGCACGGAAGGCTGCAAGCGGGGCAGGTCGTGGCCGCCGCCCGCGGTCAGCAGGATGTCGCGCACGCGGTACGGGTCGCCCGCGCCCAGGGCCGCGTAGGCGAGCTGGCACCGGGCGAGCGTCGCCCACCAGCCGTCCAGCGCGCCGACGGTGGCCACCGCTTCCTCGGCGGCGGCGAGGACCTCCGGGTCGCCGGGCGGGCGGGCCTGCATGAGGACCATGGCGCGTATACCCCGCGCGATACCGAGGAGTTCGCCGCCGCCCAGGGCGCGGGCGACCGCCACGGACTCGTCGGCGAGGGCGAGCGCCTCGGTGACGCGGCCTGTGGTGAACCTGGCGTACGCGCCGCACAGCAGGAGCTGGGAGAGCGCGAAGGGGCGCCCTGCCCGCCTGGCGACCTCGACGCCGCGCTCGACGTGGCGCAGGGCGGCCGCGGTGTCGTCGAGGAAGACCTCGCTCCAGGCCAGGCGCACCAGGGACTCGCACTGCCCCGCGAGGTCGGCGTCGGTCAGGACGTCGGCGAGCGCGGCGGCCTCCTTCGCGTACGCGCGTGCGGTGGCGGTCTCCCCCTCGTACGCCTCGCCCATGGCGGACAGCGTGAGCGCCTCGGCCGTGCCGGGCCCGTCGCCGCGCGCGCGGGCGTCGGCGAGGGTGCGGGCGACCTCCTCGCGCACCTGCGGGAAGCGGGTGGCGAACAGGGCGCGGCAGCCCCATTCCACGACGAGCGCGGCGCGCCGGGCGCCCGGGGGCCCCGGGCGTCGGTCCAGTTCGCGGCGGAGCAGCGCGCCCGCTTCCACGTAGCGGCCCAAGTGGCGCTCCATGAAGGCGCATTGGACGACGGCGGCGGTGCGCAGCCCCGCACTGTCCCCGTCACCGCCCTCGCCCGCGTCACCGCCCTCGCCCGTGTCGCCGTCTCCGTCGCCGCCCTCCAGGTCGGGACCGTAGTCGTCGATCAGCCGGTGGAGCAGGTCCCTGCTCTCCTTGACGGCGCCGGTCATGCCGAGCGCGGTGGCGCGACGGAGCATCAACTCGCGTCGCAGGTCGCGGTGTTCGCAGGCGTCGGGCAGCACCCGGAGCACGGCGCCGAGGAAACGGGCGGCGTCGGCGGGCGCGGTGGCCGCCACCCGCTCCGCCGCCTCCGTCAGGACGGCGGCAGCGGCGGGGTCCCAGCGGGTCAGCGACCGGTCGACGTGGTGCGCCCGGTCGACGATCGTGGCGCCGGTCCCGGCGAGTTCGACGGCCGCGGCACGGTGCAGCTCCTGGCGGCGCCAGTGGTCGATGCCCGCGCGCAGCCGGTCCCACAGGAGCGGGTGGCGGGGCGCGAGCCGGCGCCGCACGGGGTCGGGGCGGAGCAGGTCACGTGCGACCAACTGCCGTAGGGAGCCCACGAGTTCCGCGCGCTCCGCGCCGGTGAGGGCGGCGATCGTGTCGGTGGTCGCGTGCTCGCCGAGGACGGCGGCCGCCTCCAGGGCGGCGCGCTCGGGCGGGGTGAGCGCGGCCAGTTCGTCGAGGGGCGCCGGATGACCGCCACGCCCGTCGTGCAGCAGCGCGAGGAAGTAGAGCGGGTTGCCCCGGCTCGCGGCGTGCATCTCCTCGGCCCGCTCGCGCGGCACTCCGGCGGCGAGCACGTCGGCGCACTCGGCGAGACCGAGCGGGCCGAGGCCGACGCGCAGTACGGCGCCGGTGTCGACGCCCCTGGCGAGCGCGGCGGCGAGCGAGGCGGTGGTCTGGCGTTCGCGGCGGGCGACAGCGAGCAGGAAGGGGGCACGCACGGGATGGCGTACGAGATGGTCGATCAGCTCGACGGAGGCGGCGTCCGCCCAGTGCAGATCGTCGAGGACGACGACGAGGCCGGGCGCGGGCAGCGCGCCGAGCGCCGCGGCGGCCGCGCGGCACAGCCCGAACAGGTCGTCCCCGGCGCCCTGCGCACGGCCCTGCTCCGCGCCCTCCCCCGGCACGCCCCGTACGGCCGGGGGCAGTTCGGTCAACGAGGGGAACGCCCGCGCAGCCCTCGGGTCGAGCTCGGCGAAGGCGTCGGCGAACGGGCGGAACGGGCGGCCGCGCGAGCGCTCCCCTGCCCGCCCGCGCAGCACGGTCGCGCCCCGCGCCCTGGCCCGCGCCGCGAACTCAGTGAGCAGTCTGCTCTTGCCGATGCCCGGCTCCCCGACGACGTCGACGACCACGGGCACCTCACCGTGGTCCCCCCGTCCCGGCCGGACTTCGCTCCCCACCCGCCCGAGCGGCGCTTCGAGCCGGTCGAGCTCCTCCGCCCTGCCCGCGAACGGCGCCCGCTGGGCAGCCCCCGCCCCTTCGAATGTCTCCACCACGTTCCCCTCACGGCGGCACACGGCCCCCTCGGTCACGTTGTACCGCACGCGTCCCGCCCGGAAAGGGGGCCATGATCTCAGTTTGTGAACAAGAAGTGGCGAAAGGTCTCGGTTGGAGAACGAACCCGGGGCGGAGCGGGGTCCACGTCACCCGCGCCGCCGCACGCCACGCCTCCTCACCGCGCGAAGAGCAGGGCCTCCGCGCCCACCGGCCGGTAGCCCGCCGCCTGGAAGGCCCGCACGCTGCGCGCGTTGCCCGGCGCCTGTTGCGCCCAGACCACGTCCCCGTCCGGCACGAGGTGCCGCGCCGCCCGGGCCAGCGCCCGCCCGAGCCCCCGGTGGCGCGCGTCCTCGCCCACCTCGATCGCGGTCTCCCACCGTCCGGCGACGCCGCGCCCGATGACCAGCACCCCGCAGCCTTCCGACGCCCACACCCGCACGTCGTCGCGGCGCTTGCGGGCCCGCGCGACACGGGGATGGTCCGGGTCGCCGAGCTCACGGAGACCGAGCTCGGGCGCGGGCCCGCCCGGCAGCGCGGGGGCCACGGTCAGCAGGTCGATGGTGTCCGTCGTCCGCCCCGTGCGGTCCATGAAGGCCGCGAGGAAGCGCGCGTTGAGGGTGGCGGCGAGGGGATCGCAGTCGAGCGAAGCGAGCGCGGACCGCACCCACCGGGGGTCCTCGTCGGTGAAGACGACCGAGTGGGCGGTGAAGGCGATGACGCCCGCGTCACGGTGCCCCGGCTGCGGGACGACCGTGGTGGCACCGTCCGGCGCGGGGAAGCTTCCCCGGGCCGCGGCGTCGAGGAGGGACCCGAGCGTGCCGGATGCGCTGGCCATGGACGTACTCCTTGTGATCCGGTGCCGGGACGGCCGTTACCCTAACCTCCGTCAGTAGTGCACCAAGAAGGGGTGGATCCGGTGGCGGACATCGAGGAAGCGCGCAAGACGTTCGAGCGGTTCGACTCGGACGGCGACGGCTTCATCACAGCGGCCGAGTGGAAGAGCGCCATGGCGCAGATGGGCGACTTCTACGTCACGGAGGCGGTGGCCGAGGCCGTCATCGGCACGAAGGACACCGACGCGGACAAGCGACTCTCGTTCGACGAGTTCTGGGCGAGCCTGAACAAGTAGGCGGTGCCGACCGCACGGAGGGGCCCCGCACACGCGATGTGCGCAGGGCCCCTCTCGCCTATCCGCGCGACGCCCGCACCGTCCAGCGTCCGTCCCTGCGTTCCAGGTGTACGGGGTGGTCGAAGCACTTGCTGATCCGGTCGCTGGTGAGGACCTCGTCGACCGGCCCGGACGCCAGCGCGCGGCCGTCCCTGAGCAGGAGTGCGTGCGTGGTGCCCGCGGGGAGTTCCTCCAGGTGGTGGGTGACCAGGACCGAGGCGAGTTCCGGGTGGGCCGCGCGCAGGGCGTCCAGGCTGTCGAGGAGCCGTTCGCGGCCCGCGAGGTCGAGGCCGGTGGCCGGTTCGTCGAGCAGGATCAGGCGCGGCTCCGGCATCAGGGAGCGGGCGATCAGGGTGCGGCCGCGTTCGCCCTGGGAGAGCGTGGGCCAGCGCGCTCGGGCGCGGTGCGCGAGGCCGAGCAGGGCGATGAGACGGTCGGCGCGCGCCTCCTGTTCGGGTGCGGGGCGCCAACGGGGCAGCGGTTCGACGCTGTTGGTGAGCCCGGTCAGGACGACGTCGCGGACCGCGAGCGCGGAGCGCAGCGGGTGGCGCGGGTTCACATGTCCGACGTACGCCCGCAGGTCCCGCAGGTCGACGCTGCCGAGGCGCCGCCCGAGCACCTCGACGGTGCCGTACGTGGGGTGGGTGACCGCACCGCAGAGGCTGAGCAGGGTCGACTTGCCCGCGCCGTTGGCGCCGAGCAGCGCCCAGTGCTCGCCGGGGCGGACGGTGAGCGTGACGTCCTCCAGGATGGGGCGGCCCTCGCGGACGACGGTGACGTCGGCGGCGTGCAGGACGGGGTCCTTCGGCGTCACCGGGTGACCCCCGCCCGGTTCACGGCGGCGAGCACGGCCTGCACGGAGGCGGCCAGCACGGACGTGTCCAGGCCCGCGCCCCAGCGGACGGCGTCGCCGACCCGGCACCGCGCGTACGCGACGGCCTCGCTCGCGCCGCCCGTCCCGACGGCGTGCTCGGCGTAGTCGAGGATGTCGACGGCGAGGCCCGCGGCGGCCAGGGCGTCGGCGAAGGCGGACAGCGGGCCGTTGCCGACGCCCTCGAAGTCCCCTGCCCTGCCGTCCCGTTGGAGCGTGCACACGAAACGGTGGGCGCCGTCGGGGGTCCGGTCCACGGTCCACGCGTCGAGCGCCACGTCACCCTCCCTTCCGGGCGCCACGTACGTCGCGCGGAACAGTTCGTACAGCTCCTTCGCGGTGGCCTCCCGCCCGCTGTCGTCGGTGGCTTCCTGCACCACGCGCGAGAAGTCGGGCCGCAGGTCCCTCGGCAGGTCGATGCCGTGCCGGTCCCGGAGCAGATACGCCATGCCGCCCTTGCCCGACTGGGAGTTGACGCGGATGACGGCCTCGTAGGTGCGCCCGATGTCGGCCGGGTCGATCGGCAGGTACGGCACCTCCCAGGGCGCCCGGCTCTCCGGCACGCCCAACTCGGCGGCGCGGCGGGCGTGATGGGCGAATCCCTTGCTGATGGCGTCCTGGTGGGTGCCGGAGAACGCGGTGTGCGCGAGCTCGCCCGCGTAGGGGTGGCGGGGGTGCACGGGCAGGCGGTTGCAGTGCTCGACGACCTCGCGCACGGCGTCGATGTCGGAGAAGTCGATCATGGGGTCGACGCCCTGGGCGTAGAGGTTCAGGGCGAGGGTCACCAGGTCCACGTTGCCGGTGCGCTCACCGTTGCCGAAGAGGCAGCCCTCCACGCGCTGGGCCCCTGCGAGGACGGCGAGTTCGGCGCAGGCCACGCCGGTGCCCCGGTCGTTGTGCGGGTGCACGGAGAGGATGACGGAGTCGCGCCGGGCGAGGTGGCGGTGCAGGTACTCGATCTGGTCCGCGTACACGTTCGGCGTCGCGATCTCCACGGTGGCGGGCAGATTGTGCGTGACGGGCCGGTCGGGGCTCGCGTCCCACAGCTCGGTGAGCCCGTCACAGACCTCCAGGACGTAGTCGGGCTCGGTGAGGTTGAAGGTCTCCGGGGCGAACTGGAAGCGGATGTCGGCACCGGGCCGCGCGTCGGCGAGCCGCGCCATGTGTTCGGCGGCGTCCTTGACGACGTCGAACACCTCGGCCCGCGACCGGCCGAGGACCACGTCGCGCCAGACCGGCGAGGTCGGGATGTAGAGGTGGACGACGGCGCGCGGCAGCCCCTCGATGGCCTCGAAGGTGCGCTCGATGAGGTCGCGCCTGGCGGGGGTGAACACGACGACGGTCACGTCGTCGGGCAGCGCGCCGCCGCCCGCCGCGCTCGACGCGGCGAGCTCGCGGACGAACGCGAAGTCGTCCCTGCTGGCCGACGGATAGCCGACCTCGATCTCCTTGAACCCCATCGAGACGAGCAGCTCGAAGAAGCGGCGCTTGCGCCCGGTGTCCATCGGCTCGGCGAGCGCCTGGTTCCCGTCGCGCAGGTCGACGGGGACCCACAGGGGCGCCCGCTCGATGCGCGCGTCCGGCCAACTCCGCTGGCCTGCAGGGACGTTGACGCGTTCCTGGTAGGGGCGGTAGCGGTGGTGGGGCATCGGCCCAGGACGCTGGGGGTTCCAGTCGTACGTGAGGGTGCTCATGGGAGGCGGATCCTCGATCCTCGGGTGCGCGCCTGCGGTGCGCGGTCGGTGGCCGACCGGCAGCACGGCATCCCGCGGCGGGGTGCCGGTCGCTTCAGACCCCGCCGCGGCAGCCGCGAAGAAGGAGACCGCGGAAGATCATGGCGCTACAGTAGACACACCTCAGCTCCTCAGACAAGTACTCCTCAGACAAGTGGGCTGCGGATAGGCACCCCTCAGGCAAGTACTTCCAGGACAATTGCTCCTCAGACAAGTTCCGCCCCATCCACGTCGCGCATCCCCATCCCCCATCCCGCCGCCCCCGAAAAGGTCCCCCATGCCGCTCGGCTCCGTACGTCCAAGCCCCCTCGTGGAACAGGCCGCCGCCCGGCTGCGCGAGCAGATCACCGGCGGCCACTGGCCCGTCGGCACCAAGCTCCCCGGCGAGACGACCCTCGCCAAGGAACTCGGCGTGGGCCGCTCCACCCTCCGCGAGGCGCTCCGCGCGCTCTCCGGTGCCGGGCTCGTGCGGTCGCGCCAGGGCGCGGGCGTCTTCGTCGTCGCGACCGAACCCGTCGCGGACTGGCCGACGCGGCTGCGGCGGGCGGCGGTCAGCGACGTGTACGAGGTGCGGATGCTCGTCGAGGTGCAGGCCGCCGGGCTCGCGGCGCGGCGCCGCACCGACGAGGACATCGCCGCGATGCGGGCCGCGCTCGACGGGCGCAGGGCGGCGTCGGAGCAGGGTGATGCCGCGTTCGTCGACGCCGACATCGCGCTGCACGCCGCGGTCGTGGCGGCGGCGCACAATCCCGTACTCACCGACCTGTTCGCGGAGTTCATGCCCGCGCTGCGGCAGGGCCTGATCGACCTGCTCGAACTCATCGACGTACGGACGGAGGAGTCGAACCACGGGGACGCCGCGCACGCGGACCTCGTGCGCGCGGTGGAGGCCAGGGATTCCGAGGAGGCGGCGCGGGTGGCCAGGGCGGAACTCCGGGAAACGCTCCGGCTCCTCCAGGACCACGGCTGAGGAATCGGCGAGCCCCGCCCGCTCGATACCGCCTTGGAACGTGCCGACAAATGACCGGCGGGCCCACATTCCACGTGGGCCCGCCGGCTTTCCCTCCGCCGCCCGCGCCGCTCAGTTCTCCTCATCCGGGAAGACGAGGTAAATCATCGGCGGGCGGGGATTCGCGACCTCTCTCACATCTTTTCGAAGAAGGTCCATGTCTGATTCGGCGCTTGGGGCACGGCCTCCGTGAGAGTGACCGGCTGGTCGACGCCGTTCGCCGTGATGAGCAGGGCCGGGAACTTCCGGCTCTCGATGGTCGTCTGTTCCTCGCCCGTGTCGATGACCCAGCGCTGCGACAGCTTGTCGGGGCTGCGCGGCTTCAGCGTCACCGTTCCTTCGCGCGTGGTGGCTTCGAGGCACTGGCCCGAGTAGTGGGTGCTCTCGATCGTGTAGATGCCGGTTCCTGCCGGGGTTTCGCCCACCAGCTCCAGCTTCCAGACCTGATAGGTCTGACCCGGGTCACGCGTCCACACGGTCTTGCCGTCGTAGGCGTCGAGATCGGTGTCGTCGCTGAACACCTGGATGGAACTCGTCAGGCTCTTCATCGAGGCCACGGAATTCCCCCTTTCAATCGACTGGTCCAGTTCGATTCCTGGGCGTCGACGGCTGGTCGGGCCGCCGAACGGATTTAACATTTCCAGAGGCGGCAGTTTCCTGGCAAGTTCCTTAATCAGCCACAGTCGAATTCCGCTTGAGCGACCGAATACCGAGGGAACTCGTCGGCGAATTCAGGACTTTCCCCTCCCCCGCACACACCGCACCGCACGGCACTTCCCTCACGACCGCCCCGGGAATTCCCCCCTCCCTTTCCGCTCACGCGCCACGGCTGGTGCGCGTGAGGCCCCGGGCCGCACGCCGCGTCAGAGGGGCGCGGGCGTCCGGCGCCGACCATGGCCCGCCGGACGCCGTCGCCGCGCCACCGATCAGCGGCCCTGAGACAACATGGCGGTCACCCCGTCTCCGCCCGCCCGGCAGCCCCGGGCTCCCCTCCGTACGACCGCGCCGACGCGTCCACGTGCGCGAGCCGTCGCATCGCGTTGAACACCGCCTCGCCGAGCACCGTGCCGATCACCACGCTCTCCACCACGTCGTCGACGGAGACCCGGCGGCCCACGTAGCCGAGGTCGGCGCGGGCGACGAGCTCGGCGGCGTCGGCGTAGTCGTCGAGCAGTTCCGTGAACGCCCCGTGGCCGACCCGGTCCATGGCGGCAAGCGCCCGCGCCAGGTCCTCGCCCGCCGGGTTCGACTCGTGCGCGACCCAGCCGCGCCGCGCGATCAGTTCCTGGACGGCGTCGCGCGCGGCCGTCGCCTCGGCGTCGTCGTCGGCGCCGCCCGCACCGCCGAGCCGGTCCGCCGCGGCGCCGAGCACCTTGTGCAGCGGGCGCCCCGGATCGTCGATGGCACCGAGCACCTCGGCGATCGCCGCCACTTTGAGGCCGCCGACGTCGAGGAGCGCACGGATCAGCCGCAGCCTGCGCTCGTGCGCCTCGTCGTAGTGCGCCTGGTTGGGGCTGCTCAACTCGCCGGGCGCGAGCAGCCCTTCGCGTACGTAGTACTTGATCGTCGGCACCGGAACCCCGGTCCTGCGACTCAACTCGCCAATGCGCACGGCCCGTCCACGCTCCCGTCCATCGAACTCCCCTTGCCAACCCCCTCCCCATCATAGATAGTGACGCTATCGGATAGCAGATAGCGCCGCTATCCATAATCCCTCGACACCCCCCTGGAGGGGATCCTTGTGCCCTTGCCGCCCCTGCCGTCCTTGCCTTTATGGCGCTCCTGGCACCGACCTCTGGTGCTGTTCTCCGCGTCGATGGCGGTCGTCGCCGTCATATCCGCCGTGGGACTCGTGGTCGACGACCGGGTCCTGGTGGGCGCGCGGATCTGGTTCAAGCCGCTGAAGTTCTCCGTCTCGTTCGTCGCGTACGGACTCTCGCTCGCCTGGATGCTGTCGCTGCTCGACCGGGGCCGACGCGCGGGCTGGTGGGCGGGGACCGTGGTCACGGCCACGAGCGCCGTCGAGATGGCGATCATCACCGGGCAGGTGGTGCGCGGGAAGCGCAGCCACTTCAACCACCAGACCCCGCTCGACGAGGCCCTGTTCAACACGATGGCCGTCACCGTCGTCGTCCTCTGGCTCGGCACCCTCGCCATCGCGGTCCTGCTGCTGCGCGCCCGTATCCCCGACCGCGCCGCCGCCTGGACGATGCGCTGCGGCATCGCCGTCGCGCTCGCCGGAGCCGCCGTCGGCTTCCTGATGACCCAGCCCGCGCCCGGCCAGGTCAGGGGCGAGTCGCCCATCGTCGGCGCGCACAGCGTCGGCGTACCGGACGGCGGCCCCTCGATGCCCCTGACGGGCTGGTCGACGACCGGCGGCGATCTGCGCATCCCGCACTTCGTCGGCATGCACGCGCTGCAACTGCTCCCCCTGCTGCTCATGACGCTGATGGCGCTGGCGCCGCGCTACGCCCGTCTCGCCGACCCGCGCGTCCGGCTGCGGCTCATCCTGGTGGCGTGCGCCGCGTACGCTGCCGTCTTCGCCCTGGTCCTGTGGCAGGCGCTGCGCGGCCAGTCGCTGATCCACCCGGACGGCGCGACGCTCACGGTCGCGGGCCTGATCGCCGCGGCCACGATCGCGGGGGCCGTCGCGGCACTGCGCCCTCACGCCTCAACTCACCTACGGGCCAACGTTGTTGAGCCAGCCGTGGAACCCATGGAAAAGGAGCTCGTCCCGTGACCGGATTCCTCTTCGACCTCTCCTTCTGGCTCGCCGCGCCGGTCTGGCTGCTCATGATCCTCGCCCCCGGCTGGGGACCCACGGCCCGCGTCGCCGCGTCACCGCTCACCGTCGTCCCCGTCCTGGCTGTCTACCTCGCGCTCGCGCTGCCCGTCTTCCCCGAACTCTGGTCCGCGGTCAGAAGCCCCGACCTCGACGGATTCCGCGCGCTCATGGAGGACGCCAACGGCGCGGGCGCGATCTGGGCACAGGTCATCGCCTGGGACCTGCTGATCGGACAGTGGATGTACCGGGAGGCGCGCAGGCTCGGCGTGCACCCACTAGTGATGAGCCCCCTCCTCGTCCTCACGATTCTCCTCTCCCCCTTCGGCGTGCTGCTCTTCCTGGGGCTGCGGGCCTTGCTCACCCGGCGGCGCGCAGCTTCCGGTAGCGCCCCGGCGCCATCCCGAATTCCCGCTTGAACGCCTTGGCAAAGGCGAACTCCGAGGCATAACCGGCACGTTCGGCCACCGAACGGAGCGGGGCGTCGTCCGGCTCCCGCAGCCAGCCCGCCGCCGTCGTCATCCGCCACCACGTCAGGTACGCGAGCGGGGGCGTCCCCACCGAAGCCGTGAACCGGCGCGCGAAAGGCGCCCGCGACAGGCTGGAGAGCGCACCGAGTTCCCCCACCGTCCAGGGATGCGCGGGGTCGCTGTGGATGGCGCGCAGCGCGGCCGCGACCACCGGATCGGCGAGCGCCGCCGCCCAGCCGGTCAACTCCCCTGCCCTGCCGCGCACTTGGAGCCACCAGGTGCGCAGGACGAGGAGAAGCAGCGTGTCGAGCATCGAGCTGACGATCGTGTCGGTGCCGGGCTGCGGATCCGCCAACTCGGCGCCGAGCAGCCCGAGTGCGGCACGCAGCGCGCCGTTGTCGCCGTCGCCCGCGGGCAGGTGCACGACGTCGGGCAGTTCGGAGAGGAGCGGGTGGGGCCGGTTCTCGTCGAGGAGGTACGCGCCGCAGACCATGACGGTGGACGGCGGGCGCCCCGCGACCCGTCGCAGCGCGGGCGGCTTGGGCCAGGTGCCGTCGGGGAGCAGCCCGATCTCCTCCACCGGCGTGCCGGGTTCGCTGACGAGCGCGTGGCCGCCGCTGCGCGCGACGAACACCACGTCACCGGCCCCGAGCGGCACGGGCTCGGCGCCCCCGTCCGCGTGCACCAGCCACGCGGATCCCTCCAGGACGGCGTGGAAGCCCGCCCTGCCGGGGCTGACGAACCGCACGCCCCACGGGGCGTACTTCTCCGTCCGCCCGGCGTGCGGGCGCCCGGTGCGCATCGCGGCTATCGCATCACTCAGTACGTCCATGACGGAACCGTAACCCGGCCCCCTGAACGGCGAGACGAACGGACATGGAGGCAGGATGACCAGGCATGGAGGCCGCCGCGCGGCCCGCCTAGCGTCTTGGACATGACGAAGAACACCGCGATGAAGACCGCGAAGAACACCGCACGGACAGTCCTCTTCGACGAGGTGGGCGGGCCCGACGTCCTGCGGGTCGAAGAGCTTCCGCTGCCCGCGCCGGGAGCCGGCGAAGTACTCGTCCGCGTCGAGGCGTTGGGCCTCAACCGCGCCGAGGCGCTGTTCCGCGCGGGGACCTACTACTACCCGCCGACCCTGCCCGCGTCCCGGCTCGGCTACGAGGCCGCGGGCATCGTCGAGGCCGTCGGCGAGGGGGTCACCGCGTACGCCCCCGGCGATGCCGTCCTCACGGGGCCCGGCATCGAGATGAGCGCGCGCGGCGTCTACGCCGACCGCGTCGTGCTGCCCGTCGACTCCGTCCTGCCGCGCCCGGCCGGACTCGACGCGGTGACGGGTGCGGCGACGTGGCTCGCGTACTCCACGGCGTACGGCGGGATGCTGGAGACGGGTGGCCTGCGGCCCGGCGACCACGTGGTGATCACGGCGGCGTCCAGCGGCGTCGGCATCGCCGCGCTGCAGACCGCGGCGCGGATCGGCGCGGTCCCGATCGCGGTCACCCGCACCGACGAGAAGCGGCAGCGGCTCCTCGACCACGGTGCGGCCCTGGTCATCGCGTCGGGCACGGAGGACGTCGTGAAGGAGGTCCACCGCTTCACCGGCGGCAAGGGCGCCGAGCTGATCTTCGACGCGGTCGGCGGGGCGGGCCTCGCGGAGCTTTCCGGCGCGGCGGTGACCGGTGGGACGGTGGTCGTCTACGGCTTCCTCGACCGGCGCCACCCGATGCAGATGCCGCTCAACTGGCCGCTCACCGTGCGCGGTTACGCCAATGCGCAGATGTCGGAGGACCCGGAGGGTCGACGCCGCGTGAACGCGTTCATCGAATCGGGCGTCCGCGACGGCACGCTCCGCCCGGTCGTGGCGGAGGTCTTCGAGGGCCTGGAGAGCATCAGGGACGCGCATCGGCTGCTTGAGGCCAATGGGCATGTGGGGAAGGTCGTGGTGCGGATCTAAATCGAACTGGTGAACCTATTCCGGCCAGCTTATCGGCGCGGCGGTGACCCGGATGCAATCGGTTCGTTGATCGAGTCATGCGCATATGTTCAGCAAGCGGGGCCGGGTGGGCCTGCGGCCGGTCTTCGGACAAATACCCTCTGACCAAGGGCCTGTGCCGATCCCACTACGCACAGGCCAGACGCGGCAAAAGCCCTTCCCCCCTCCGGGGCAATTCCGCCAACTGCGAAGAACACCGCGACTGCGCTTTCAGCGGATGCGACAGAGCAGCATCCGCCAAGGAATTGTGCACCGCTCATTACCAACAGCAGGCCGCTGGGCGCCCGTTAACACCAGTACGCCGAAAGAGAGACAGCTCTTCCTACCAAGCGATGATCCAGCGCGGCGTCATCGAATGCCTCGGCTGCGGTGAGAGCAAGCCAAAGTCCGAGTACTCACCGGTCAACCGAGGCGGCGCTCCACGCCCCTACTGCAAACCGTGCAACTCCGAACGCGTCCGTCTCAATCACTACAACGTGACCAAGGAATTCATCAACCAACTCTGGACGTACCAGGGTGAGCGATGCGCCATCTGCGGATCTGCCGAGGTGGCACAGTCACGTGCTCTGCACATCGATCACGACCACAGCTGCTGCAAAGGGAGAAGGAGTTGCGGCTCATGTGTCCGCGGGCTCGTCTGCAGCAACTGCAACGCCTACGGCCTCGCCTGGTACGAGGCACTCCCCCTCCCGCTCCGCACGTTCAGCTTGCTGAACGACTACATCGCCCGCCCGCCCGCGCAGCGGTTCAGGGAGGGAACGTCAACGGCGGGCGCGGAGGCTAGTTTCGACGGCCGCTAGGGCGTGGCCCAGTCCCGCAGCTCGTCCTCGTCCTCGAAATCGGCCACGTTCTTGTCCAACGGCGTCGACGTGTGCTGGTGGATCGTCCAGTCTGCCTGAATGCGCGGCTTGCCCGCCGTCACGTAGTCGGCTATCCACAGGCCGTCGCCCGCGTAGGACGTCACATCGCGGTTCAGCCAGAAATCGCGGTTCGTGTACAAGAGGACCCGGTGCGACGGGCGCAGTCGCTTCACCTCGCGGATGAAGCGGTCCTTCTCCCCGTTGGACGCGGCCGTGTGCTCACCCGTCCACTCCCAGTCCACCGCCAACAAGTCCCCCGCCTTCTCAGGAGCCTTGCTCACGAAGTACGCCGCCTGGGCCGCGATGTTCCCCGGCCACAGGAAGTGGTAGAAGCCGACGACGCAGCCGCCGTCGCGGGCCCGCTTCACCTGGGCGGTCATTTTCGGGTTGACGTACGAACGGCCTTCCGTCGCCTTGATGAAGACGAAGGAGAGGCCGTCCGTACTGAATGACGTCGACTGGTGCGAACTGACGTCGATGCCACGGATCATGGGCGCCTCCAGGAGTGGGGGGAGGGAGGTTCCTGAGCTGCCCATTTGGTGCCCGGTGTCAGCGACGGTCAACCGTCAACCATCCATGGTTCAACGGAAGATCCCCGTGTGCCCGAGCGAGTAGCGGCCCGGCTGCGGGTAGACCGCGAGGCCGTGCGGCCCCTTGCCCACCGGGATGCGCGCCAGCTGGACGCCGGTGCGGGTGTCGATGGCGTACACCTCGGAGTGGTAACGCCCGGACAGCCAGAGGGTGTTGCCGTCCGCCGAGACGCCGCCCATGTCGGGGCTGCCGCCCTGCGGGAGCTTCCACTTCTTGGTGAGCTTGTTCTTCGGGAAGTCGAAGACGGAGATGGTGCCCTCGCCCCGGTTGGAGATGTACATCTCCTTGGAGTCGCGGCTGACGTACAGGCCGTGGCAGCCCTTGCCGGTGGGCAGCAGCTTGGGCTTGGTGAACTTCTCGCCGTCCAGGACCCACATGCCGTGCGCCATCATGTCGGCGACGTAGAACGTCTTGCCGTCCGGGGACATCTTCACGTCCTGTGGCATCGCCCCCTCGAAGGGGATCTTCTGCTGGCCGACGACCTCCATCTTCTCGGTGTCGACCTTGAGGAGTTCGCCGGAGAACTCGCAGGAGACGATGAAGTAGCGGCCGTCCATGGAGAAGTCGGCGTGGTTGACGCCCGCGCAGGTGACGGGGACGGTCTTGACGCGGTTCATGGTCTTCGGGTCGCGGAAGACCAGTTCGCGGTCCATGGAGGCCATGACGACGGCGTACTTGCCGTTCGGCGTGAAGTAGAGGTTGTAGGGGTCGGAGACCTCGACGGTGCGTCCCGTCTTGCCGGTCACCGGGTCGATGGCGGTGAGGCTGTCGCCGAGGTCGTTGTTGACCCAGAGCGTCTTCATGTCCCAGGAGGGGACGACGTGCTGGGGCTGGTTGCCGACCGGGATGGTCTCGATGACCTCGAACGTCTTGGGGTCGATGACCGACACCGTGTTGGAGCTGGTGTTGGGGACGTAGACGCGCGGCAGGAACTTCTTGGCGACGGGCTGGAGGGCGTTGGGGCGGTCGGCCGCGTAGGCGTCCTCGGGGTCGAGGACGGGCGGCATGCCGGGCAGTCCGGGGGCCGCCTTCGGCTGGGCGGGCTTGCGGATGCCCGCCGTGCCGAGCGCCTCGTCGGCGCGTTCGTCGCCGCCGCTGCCGCAGCCGGCGAGGACGGCGAGCGCGGCGCCGGCGGCGAGCACGGCCGCGGTGCGCCGGGTCAGGTGGAGTCTCCGGGGCGGGGCGTGGTCCCCGGGCAGGGCGGGATTCCCGGGCGGGGTGGGTTTCCGGTGCATCAGGTCAGCAGCTCCGTGGTCGTCACCGCGCGCAGGCCGCGGCGTTCCAGTTCTTGCAGGACGGCGGGGAGCGCGGCGACCGTGTCCGCGTACCCGAAGTGGAGGCTCACCACGGATCCCGGGCGGATCTCGGCGGCGATCTTGCGGGTGACGGCCGGGGCGCCCGGCGAGGTGAAGTCGAGGGAGTCGACGTCGTACGAGAGGACGTGCGGGTAGCCCGCGCGGCGGGCGAGCCGTGCGACGAGGGGGGTCGCTGTCTGGGTGCGCGAGGGCCTGAACCAGGTGCCGATGGATCCGGTGAGGCGGCGCAGGCGGTCCGCGCAGCCGGTGATCTCGGCGTAGGCGTCGGCCTCGGACATGTCGTTGACGTCGAGGTGGTGGTGGGTGTGGTTGCCGAGGTCGTGGCCGCCTTCGAGGATGCGGCGGGCCAGCTCGGGGTGCTCGTCGAGCCAGCTGCCGACGGCGAGGACGGTGATTCTCGCGCCCGCCTTCTCGGCCTGGTCGAGCAGGGCCTTCGCGGTGGCGGGGTCGCCCTGGCCGTGGAAGGTGAGGGCCACCCGGGGGCGGGTGCGGGGGCCGTGGGTGATCTGGTCGGGCAGGCCGGGGAGGCGGCGGGGCGCGGGGGCCGCGGGGGCGGGCCCGGGGGTCTTGGCCCCGGGCGGGCGGGCGTGCGCGGCGGGTCCTGTGCCGGTCGCGGCGCACCCGGTGGCGAGCGCGCCCGTGAGGGCCAGTCCGGCGCCCGCGCGCAGGAGGGTGCGGCGGTCGGTCTCGATCACACGACCATTTAATGGGTAAAGAGGCAAAAAGGTACTGATTGCCCGCTTCGGGACCGTTACGGGTCGGGGTGGCCGGACGTCGGCCCCTGCGGGCGGACCTTGCTTATCGGCTGTCACAGCCTCCACTTAGCCAGCGTTTACCAGGCAGGTGTCCCATCTCACCAAGGATTCACCCCTAAACTGTCGCCTTTTGACCGACTATGCCCGGAATGGAGCTTTTGGATCGCTGGCCCCCGTCTGCCATAGTCGGAGACACGACCCCCATTGACCCGGGCTCAGGTCGTCATCAGCGGCCGTGGACCACACCCCAACAGGTCCCGGCGCTTCACGCAGGCCCCCGCAGCGCCGACATACCGGCCGACCCGGGGGCTTTCGTGTACCCGCCTTCCGCACGCCCGCCGGGGTGACGGTCAGCGGTCCAGGACCCGCATCTCGAACCAGGTCGTCTTGCCGCGCGGCAGCAGGTCGACGCCCCAGCGGTCGGAGAGCTTGTCGACGAGGAAGAGGCCGCGGCCGCTCAGGTCCGTCTCGCGGACCGGCATCAGGCAGGGCAGTCCGCGCGAGGGGTCGCGCACCTCGACCCGTATCCAGCCGCGCCGCCGCTGCATGCGCAGGCCGAAGACGCGGGCGCCGGTGTGCCGCACGGCGTTCCCCACGAGTTCGGAGACGAGCAGGACGACGTCCTCGGTGAGCTTCGGGGAGAGCCCCCAGTGGCGCAGGACCACGACCTGGGCGAGGCGGCGCGCGATGGCGGCGGACTCCGGGCGCGAGGGCAGCGGAACTTCCGCGTCCGTCGGATTGCCGAACAACTCCAGCGCCTTCAGCGCGTGTTCGTCCTCTACCGCCGGCGACCAGCGTGCCGCGGTCGCACTCCCGTGCCGCCGCGGCCGTTCATAACCCTCCAGCCCCGCCATGCCCCCCATCATGGCCGCCCAGAGCGCTCTCCGGGGCCGTTCCGGCGTAATAGGCCCCCCGGAACCAACCATTCCGGGGGGTCGGGTAGGCATATGCCACTGGCAGAACGGGCCGCCGGAAGCGGCCCTGACCTGCGATGACTTCTCGCTTACGGGTGATCACCGAGTGCCCCGAGCAGGGTGGGCTTAAGGTTCCGTTAAGTCGGCCATAAACCGCTCCTTCGGGGGACGTGCGGACTGACACGACCCAACTGGGGTAGCTCCGGGGGCAGTTCGGCGCTCCCCGGCGGGCCTCAGAGGAACTTGGCCTTGCCGGGCCCCTCCTCGACGAAGCTCCGCATGCCCCGCTCGCGGTCCTCGGTCGCGAACAGAGCGGCGAACCAGGTGCGCTCGATGGCGAGGCCCGTGTCGATGTCCGTCTGGAGGCCCGCGTCGATGGACTCCTTGGCGGCGCGCAGCGCGATGGCGGGCCCCTTGGCGAGGCGCGCGGCCCAGGCGTACGCCTGCTCGTACACCTCGGCGGCCGGTACGACACGGTCCACCAGGCCGATGGCGAGCGCCTCCTCGGCCTTCACGTGGCGGCCCGTGAAGATCAGGTCCTTCGCCTTGGAGGGGCCGACCAGGCGGGCCAGGCGCTGGGTGCCGCCCGCGCCGGGGATGACGCCGAGCAGGATCTCGGGCTGGCCGAGCTTGGCGTTGTCCGCGGCGACGCGGAAGTCCGCGCAGAGCGCGAGCTCGCAACCGCCGCCCAGGGCATAGCCGTTGACGGCGGCGACGACGGGCTTGGGGATGCGGGCGACGGCGGTGAAGGACTCCTGCAGGGCCCCGGAGCGCGCGACCATCGCCGCGTGGTCCATGTCCTGCATCTCCTTGATGTCCGCGCCCGCGGCGAACACCTTCTCGCCGCCGTGGATCACCACGGCGCGCACGTCGTCGCGGCGCGCGGCCTCCTCGGCGAGTTCCTTGATGCGGTCCTGGGTGGCGATGTCCAGGGCGTTCATGGGCGGGCGGTCGAGGCGGATCACGCCGACGCCGTCGGTGACTTCGAGGGTTGCGGTCATGGCAGCAGGTTAACGGGGGCTAACGCGCCGGGACCCGGTGCACTTGGTCACAGTGCGCCGGGTCCCGGGTCAAGCGGTGGTGGTCGTTACGCCTTCCACTTCTCCCACGACATGTTCCAGCCGTTGTAGCCGTTGTCCGGCTGGATCTTCTTGTCGGCGGAGTTCTTCACGACGACGAGGTCGCCGATCATCGAGTTGCTGAAGAACCAGCCCGCGGGCGTCTTCTTGCTGTAGCCGCCGCGCACGTCGCTCAGACCTATGCAGCCGTGGCTGGCGTTGGTGTTGCCGAAGGCGCCGCCCGACCAGTAGTTGCCGTGGATGAACGTGCCGGAGGTGGACAGGCGCATGGCGTGCGGGACGTCCTTGATGTCGTACTCGCCGCCGAAGCCGACGGTGTCGCCGTTCATCCGGGTCACCTGGAGCTTCTCGCTGATGACCATCTCGCCGTTGTACGTCGTCGTGCCCGGGGCGCCCGCGGTGATCGGGATCTTCTTGATCTGCTTGCCGTCGCGCACGACCTTCATCTGGTGCGTCTTGGCGTCGACGGTGGAGACCTGGCTGCGGCCGATGGTGAACTTCAGGGTCTTGGCCTGCTTGCCGTAGACGCCCGGGCGGCCCTCGACGCCGTCGAGGTTGAGCTTGACGGTCACCTTCGTACCGGCCGCCCAGTACTTCTCGGGGCGGAAGTCCAGGCGGTCGTTGCCGAACCAGTGGCCCTCGACGGGCACCGAAGGTTCGGTCTTGATGTCGATGGCCTTCTCGACGGCCTCCGGGTCGGTGATGCCCCGGGTGAAGCGGACCGAGAACGGCATGCCGACGCCGACCTCGGAGCCGTCCTCCGGGTTGAACTGGCCGATGAAGGTGTTCTTCGGGGTCAGCGTCGTGAAGGCGGTGTCCTTGGCGGACGCGCGTCCTTCGGAGTCCTTCGCCACGGCGTGCACCTTGTAGGTGGTGGCCGCCGCGAGGTGGTGGGCGGGCGTCCAGCTCGCGCCGCCCGACGTGATCTTGCCGGGGACGGGGTTGCCCTTGCCGTCCTCGACCTTGACCTCGGAGAGCTTGCCCTTCTCCGCGCCTATCTTGAGGGCGCCGTCGGTGGCGACCGACTTCGCGCCGTCCTTCGGCGCTATCGTCACGACGGCCGCCGACGCGGCGTTCTTGTCGGAGCCGCCCTTGCCCTCGCCGCCCTTGTCCGAGCCGCCTCCCCCGCCGCAGGCCGCGACGAGAAGCAGCGTCGCCCCCGAAACCGCTGCCGTGAGGCACCTGGCGCCCCTCCGCCGTACGCGCCCACGCGTATCCGACGAAGCCCCCGATATCGGTCGCCCGTTCACGATCTTGTCTCCCCTCGCACGGCCTGGTCACAGGCCCGCACCCCAGTGCACCCCGCGCGTTTCAGACACGCGCAAGCGTTAGATAACCACACGCCCCACGGCGATGACTCCCCGCCAATGTCACCGTTCCGTTCCAACTGGGCGCGAGGTGCGGGCAGACCAAGATCACCTGCCGGTCGACCGCCGGTCACCCCGCGATCACCTGCTGGTGGGCCGGCGGTCAGCTGTCGCGCTGCCACTCCTTCCATCCCATGTTCCAGCCGCCGAGGCCGTTGTCCGGAGCCACTTTCTTGTCATTGCTGTTCACGACTTCGACGACGTCCCCGATGAGGCTCCGGTCGAAGAACCAGCCCGCGGGCGTCCGTGAACTGCCGCCCTTCACATCGCGCAGACCCACACAGCCGTGGCTGACATTCGTGTTGCCAGGAGCGTCCGGGGACCAGTAGTTGCCGTGCAGGAAGGTGCCGGAGGTCGTCAGGCGCATCGCGTGCGGCACGTCGGGGATGTCGTACTCCCCGCCGAAGCCGACCGTGCGGCTGTTCATCCGGGTCACCTCCAGCATCTCGGTGACCACCATCTTCCCGTTGTACGTGGTGGTCTTGGGGGCGCCCGCGGTGATCGGCACGGTGGAGATCAGCTCGCCGTCGCGGCGCACCTCCATGGTGTGTTCGGCCGCGTCGACCAGGGACTCCTGGCTGCGGCCCACGGTGAAGGAGAAGCTCTTGTCCTGGAGGCCGTAGACCCCGCGCGCGGCCTGCACGTCACGCAGGCGCAGGCCGACGGTGACCTTCGTGCCCGGCTTCCAGTACTTCTCCGGGCGGAAGTCCACGCGCGTCTTGCCGAACCAGTGCGGCTCGATGTCGACGGCGGGGTGCGCGGTGACGTGGATGGCGCGCTGGACGGCGTCGCGGTTCTCGATCTCCCGGTTGAACTCCAGGGAGACGATCATGCCGGTGCCGACGGTGGCGCGGTTCTCCGGCGTCACGTATCCGATGAAGCGCTCGTCGGGGACGTACGTCGTGAACGTGGTGTGCCGGGCCGAGCGGCGGCCGTGGCCGTCCAGGGCGACCGCGTCGACCTTGTACCTGGCGGCGAGCGCGAGGGGACCCTCGTCGACGGGCCGCCAGCTCATGCCGTCCTCGTCGATCCGCCCCGGGACGTCGAACTCCTGCGCGTCCTGCGTCCGGACGACCTTCACCGACTCGAGGCGGCCGTCGGGGACCTTCACCTCGATCCGTTCGTCGGCCTTGACTCCCTTCATGTCGTCGTCGGGCGACACCCGGATCGCGTCGGCCGGCGAGCGCGATTTCCCGAGAACTCCGTCGATCCCACCGGCGGAGCAGCCCGCGGCCCCGGCCATCAGACCTGCCCATGTCAATACGGCGGCCAGTGCGGCCCCTGCGCGCCGTGCGCGCCTCGCAACCTGTCTCACGTGGGTCCCAACGACCGTCCCCCTGCTGGGGAAACGTGAGTGCGACGCACGCGGTGGGCAGAACAGTGAGGAGGACGACGTACGGGGAGCCGCGGCCGGGACGCCGCTCGCCCTTCTTCGCGCGTCGACCCACCGAGCCGCGGGAGGCTGACAGGTGTCGAGCGCACCCGAGCAAGGGACAGTGCAGGAGGCGCGGGCGAGGGGGCGGATCACGCCCGAGCGGCCCGCCGCCGCCCTGAACGGAAGTACGCGCGCCACGGTGCGTCCGGTGCTCACGCGGCCCGTGTGGCCGGGGACGCCGACGCCGTTGGGCGCCCGCTTCAGGATCGGGCCCGAGGGGGTCGCGGGCACCAACTTCGCGCTGTGGGCGGGCGGTGCGGAAGCGGTCGAACTGTGCCTGTTCGACGAGGAGGGGGCCGAGGCGCGGCACTCCCTGACGGAGCTGACGCACGAGATCTGGCACGGCTTCGTGCCGGACGTGCGGCCCGGCCAGCGGTACGGGTACCGCGTGCACGGCCGCTGGGACCCGTGGACGGGTGCCCGCTGGAACCCGGCGAAGCTGCTCCTCGATCCGTACGCACGGGCGGTCGACGCCGGTGCGGGGAACGACTACGGCGTGCTGCCGCCCGAGGTGTACGGGCATGTGCGCGACTGGCCCCAGCAGCACGTGGCGGACACCGTGCGCGACGACAGGGACTCCGCGCCGTACGTGCCCAAGGGCGTGGTCGTGCACGACGACGCGCCGGACGACGAGTGGACCGACGACCGGCGGCCCAAGACGCCGTGGGCGGACTCGGTCATCTACGAACTGCACGTACGCGGCTTCACCGAGCGGCATCCCGGGATTCCGGCCGAACTGCGCGGTACGTACGCCGGGTTGGCGCATCCCGCGGCCCTCGAACACCTCAAGGCGCTGGGGGTGACGGCGGTCGAGCTGCTGCCCGTGCACCAGTTCGCGCACGAGGACCATCTGCTGCGCAGGGGCCTGCGCAACTACTGGGGCTACAACTCCATCGGCTACTTCGCCCCGCACGCGGCGTACGCGGCGTCGGGGACGCGGGGTCAGCAGGTCGGCGAGTTCCGGCGGATGGTGCGGGCGCTGCACGAGGCGGGCATCGAGGTCATCCTCGACGTGGTCTACAACCACACGGCCGAGGCCGGGGAGCTCGGCCCGATGCTCTCCCTGAAGGGCATCGACAACCGCGGCTACTACCGGCTCCAGTCGAACGACGCGCGGCGGTACGCCGATTACACCGGGTGCGGCAACACCCTCCAGGTCGTCCAGCCGCACGTCCTGCGGCTGATCACGGACTCGCTGCGGTACTGGGTGAGCGAGATGGGCGTGGACGGCTTCCGCTTCGACCTGGCGGCGGCGCTCGCGCGCTCCTTCCACGACGTCGACATGCTGTCGCCGTTCCTCGCGGTAATCGCGCAGGACCCGGTCCTGCGGCGCGTGAAGCTGATCGCCGAGCCGTGGGACGTGGGCTCGGGGGGCTATCAGGTGGGCTCCTTCCCCCCGCTGTGGACGGAATGGAACGACCGCTACCGCAACGCGGTGCGGGACTTCTGGCGGGGCGCGCTGCCGGATGTCCGGGACCTCGGCTACCGGCTCTCCGGGTCGAGCGACCTGTACGCGTGGGGCGGGCGCAGGCCGTACGCGTCGGTCAACTTCGTGACCGCGCACGACGGTTTCACGCTGCGGGACCTGGTGTCGTACGAGCGCAAGCACAACGAGGCGAACGGGGAGGGCAATCGGGACGGGTCCGACGACAACCGCTCCTGGAACTGCGGCACCGAGGGCGAGACGGACGACGAACGGATCACGGCACTGCGCCGCCGGCAGCTGCGCAACCTGGTGACGACGCTGCTCCTGTCCACCGGCGTTCCGATGCTGGTCGCGGGCGACGAGATGGGCCGCACCCAGGGCGGCTCCAACAACGCGTACTGCCAGGACAACGAGACCAGCTGGGTCGACTGGACGCTGCGCGACGAGCCGGGCTGGCGCGACCTCTTCGCGCTGACGTCCCGGCTCATCGGGCTGCGGCACCGGCATCCGGTGCTGCGCCGCCGCGCGTTCTTCTCCGGGCGGGCCCATTCGGCCGACGGGCTGCGGGACCTGGCGTGGTTCACGACGCGCGGCACGGAGATGACGGAGAGCGACTGGTACGCGCCCGCGGCGACGCTCGGCATGTACCTCTCCGGGCGCGACATCCCGGGGCGTGACGCGCGCGGGGCGCCGGTCGTCGACGACAGTTTCCTGGCGATCCTGCACGCGGCGGACCGGCCCGCGAGCTTCGTACTGCCGGGACCGCCGTGGGCGGACGCGTACGAGGTGGTCGTGGACACCTCGGCCGAGGACCAGGGCGCGGCGCCGGGCACGGTGCACCGCGCGGGCGGCGCGGTGACGGTGCCGGGGCGTGCGGTGCTGCTGCTGCGGGTCGGCAGCGGCTGATCGGCGCTGGTCCGTACCAGAGTCTTGCCCCGGTACCCGTGGCACCTCAAGCTCACGGTATGGACCTGGAGTTGCGGCACCTGAAGACGATCCGGGCGATCGCCGACGCGGGCAGCCTGACCAAGGCCGCCACCGCGCTCGGGCTCGCCCAGCCCGCGCTGAGCGCGCAGTTGAAACGGATCGAGCGGGCCCTTGGCGGGGAGCTGTTCGAACGGGGACGGCACGGGGTGCGGGCGACCGCGCTCGGTGAGTTCGTGCTGGCCAGGGCCCGGGTCGTGCTGCCCGCCGTCAGCGGCCTGCGGGAGGAGGCGCAGCGGTTCGCGCAGACCTGGCAGGGCGGGGCGGGGTTCCGGCTCGGCGGTACGCACGGGCCGCTCTTCGGGGGGCTCGTGGACCGGCTCGCGGCCGCGCACCCCGGGGTGCCCGTGACGACCCACACCACCTGGTCGGAGCGGGAGATCGCGGCGCGCACGGCGGACGGGCGCCTGGACTTCGCGCTCGTGGGCACGTGCGGGGCGAGCGCGCCGCCGGAGAGCGAGCTGCTCGTCTGGCGCGAGGTGGCCCGCGACCCCGTCTTCGTCATGCTGCCGACGGGGCATCCGCTGGCGGGCGGGCAGGAGATCGACCTGGCGCTGCTCGCGGACGAGTCGTGGACGGACGTGCCGGGTGACGGGTGCTTCGCGGACTGCTTCAGCGCGGCGTGCGCCCGTGCGGGCTTCACCCCGTCGCGGGTGTACGAGACGGACGTCGCGTCGTGCGTCCATCTGGTGCAGGTCGGCAGGGCGGTGGGGCTGTGCAGGGCGACGTTCCCGCCGACGCCCGGCATGGTGACCCGCCCCCTCGCGGGCGCTCCCCTCTACTGGCGGCATCTGCTCGGCTGGCATCCGGCGGCTCCCGCGCACGACACGGCGGCGGTGGTGTTCGCGCAGGCGCGGGGGGCGCATGCGGACGCGGTGGCGCGGAGCGAGAGTTACACGGCGTGGCTGGCGGCGCCGCGGGGGGCTTGAGGGGGGTGCCGTGGCAGGTGCGGCGGTTCCGGTCCTCGGTGACGGGGCTGATCTCCCTCGGCGTCGCGCCTACGCCTGGGTCCAGCGTGTCGGCACACGGGGTTTCGCGCAGTTCCCCGCGCCCCTAAAAGACCCCACCGCGGCGGCACCGGGGGTGCGCGGTTCCCCCGCGAACCTGAAGGGGCGATAGCGGGTACGCACAGGCCCCCGCGGCCCCGCCCCACAGTCGAACCCGAGGCATAACGCCGACCACCGGGGTCAACTGACAGCTACTGCCCGTCAGTTGACGCTTCTACGGTATGGGCTACACCTCCACCCCTCCCCCTCCCCTCCCCCTCTCCCCTCCCCGCCCCGCGCTCTTCGAGGAGACCCCGCATATGCGTCCCACCCACCACAGACGCTTCACGGCCGCCTGCGCCGCCGTCGTCGCCGCCGGTGCGTTGGTTCTGGCCGGGCTGCCCGGCAGTGCGGCCGCCCAGGCCGAGCCGTCCTCCCCCGCTTCCCCGACGACCCTTTCCCCTGCCGAGACAGCATCCGTCGCCAGGACATCGCCCGGCGTCCTGAAGGCGATGCAACGCGATCTCGGCCTCACGTCGGCGCAGGCCAAGGCTCGTTTGGTCAACGAGGCCGAGGCCGGCGCCGACGCGGGCGTCCTGCGTGACGCGCTCGGCCGTACCTTCGCGGGCGCCTGGGTGGGCGGCGCCACCTCGGCCACGCTCACCGTCGCCACCACCGACGCCGCCGACGTCCCCGCGATCGAGGCGCGCGGCGCGAAGGCCCGGGTCGTGGACCACTCCGTGGCCCAACTGGACGCCGCCAAGGCCCGGTTGGACCGCGCGGCGAAGAAGACAGCGACGCGTGACGCGCCCGTCTGGTACGTCGACGTGCGCTCCAACGCGGTGGTCATCCGCGCCGTGCGCGCCTCGGCGGCCAACGACCTGGTCGCCGCGGCGGGCGTCGGCTCCTCGCTCGTACGCGTCGAGCGGACCGAGGAACGGCCCCGCCCGCTGTACGACCTGGTGGGCGGCGAGGCGTACTACATGGGCGGCGGCCGGTGCTCCATCGGCTTCCCCGTCACCAAGGGCACCCAGCAGGGCTTCGCCACGGCGGGCCACTGCGGGCGCGCGGGCACCGCGACCAGCGGTTACAACCAGGTGGCCCAGGGCACGTTCCAAGCCTCCATCTTCCCCGGCAGGGACATGGCCTGGGTCGCCGTCAACTCCCAGTGGACCGCCACCCCGTACGTGAAGGGCCAGGGCGGGCAACGGGTCGGCGTCGGGGGCTCCACGCAGTCCCCGGTGGGTGCGTCGATCTGCCGTTCCGGCTCCACTACGGGGTGGCACTGCGGCACCGTCTCGCAGCACAACACCAGCGTCACCTACCCCGAGGGCACCATCAGCGGCGTGACGCGGACGACGGTCTGCGCCGAGCCGGGCGACTCGGGCGGCTCCTTCATCTCCGGGAGCCAGGCGCAGGGCGTCACGTCGGGCGGCTCGGGCAACTGCTCCAGCGGCGGCACGACGTACCACCAGCCGATCAATCCGCTGCTCCAGCAGTACGGCTTGACGCTGAAGACGACGGGTGGCGGCGAGGACCCCGGTCCTGGTGAGCCGGAGCCGGGCGGCACGTGGGCCTCCGGCAAGGTGTACGCGGCGGGTGACACCGTCACCTACGGCGGGTCGACCTACCGGTGCCTCCAGGGGCACCAGGCTCAGGTGGGCTGGGAGCCGCCGAGCACGCCCGCGCTGTGGCAGCAGGCGTAGCGGCGCGGATCAGCCGAGGATCCCCCTGCTGTACGCCGTGGCCACCGCCGCCGCTCGGTCCTTGACGCCCAACTTGCCGTAGATGTGGGTGAGATGCGTCTTGACCGTGGCCTCGCTGATGAAGAGTTCGACGGCGATCGCACGGTTCGACGTGCCCTTGGCGACGAGCGCGAGCACTTCCCTCTCACGGGAGCTCAGCGGCTCGTTGCCAGGGGCACGCACGCGTGAGACGAGGCGGGAGGCGACGGCGGGCGACAGGACCGTGCGGCCCTCGGCCGCGGCGCGGACCGCGGTGAACAGCTCCTCGCGCGGGGCGTCCTTGAGGAGGTAGCCGGTCGCGCCCGCCTCGATCGCGGGGAGCGTGTCGGAGTCCGTGTCGTACGTGGTGAGGACGAGGACGCGGGCGCGGGCGCCGCGCCGGGTGAGCTCGGTGATCGCGTCGACTCCGCTGCCGCCGGGCATGCGCAGGTCCATCAGGACGACGTCCGGGTCGAGTTCGGCGGCGAGCGTCACGGCCTCCACGCCGTTGGACGCCTCGCCGAGCACCTGGAAACCGGGGTCCGAGAGGAACATGCCGCGCAGGCCGTCGCGGACGACGGGGTGGTCGTCGACGATGAGGAGAGTGATCACTTCAGTGCTCATGGCGGACCAACGGTACGCGAGCGGACACCGCGGTGCCCCCGCCGGGTTCGGACTCCACGGTGAGCGCTCCGGCGATGCGTTCGGCGCGGGCCCGCATGCCGTCGAGGCCGAAGCCGCCGGTGCCGGTGCGCTCCACGGTAGCGAGCGGGTCGAAGCCCCGGCCGTCGTCGCGCACGTCCAGGGTGACCTCGTCGCCCATGAAGGAGAGGGTGACGCCGACGCGGGTGGCTTCGGCGTGCCGGGCGGTGTTGGACAGGGCCTCCTGGACGATGCGCAGCAGGGTCGCCTCGATCTCGTCGTGGAGGTCCTCGGCGGTGCCGGTGACGGTGAAGTCGGCGCGCGCCCCGGTGCGTTCGGCCCATTCGGCGACGGTCTTCTTCAGGGCTTCGGGCAGGCGGTCGTACTCCAGGGGCGCGGGCGAGAGGTTGTGGACGGAGCGGCGGGCCTCGCCCAGGCTGTGCCTGGCCAGGTCGGCGGCGCGGCCCAGGTGCTCGCGGGCCAGCTCCGCGTCGGTGGTGCCCGCGACGACCTGGAGCTGGGCGATGATGCCGGTCAGGCCCTGCGCGATGGTGTCGTGGATCTCGGCGGCGAGCCTGCGCCGCTCGTCGGCGACGCCCGCCTCACGCGCTTGCAGGAGGAGCTGGGCGTGCAGGGCGACGTTCTCGTCCATGGACTCCTGGAGCGCGGTGTTGGTGCGCTCCAGTTCCTTGATGGTGGCGGCCTGCACGCGGGCGCGCTCGTCCTCCTGCTCGGCGAGGTGGGCGAAGACGCTGAGCAGGACGATGTTGACCGCGAGGAGCGCGCCGAAGACGCCCCAGCCCGCGCTGTTCCCCGGCGGCAGACCGCCGGACTGGGAGCCCGCCATGATGATCGCGGTGGCGAAGAGGCCGGGTTTGACCAGGCGGGGCGGGAGCAGCCGCTCGGCGCCGAAGTAGCCGACGACGGCGTAGAACGCGAAGAACGGGTTGAGCCAGGTGAGGACGAAGGCGAAGGCCCAGCGCACGGTGTAGTAGACGGTGCCCGCGACGCTGGGGTCAGGGCGGGTGCGCGCTGCCCGGCCCCACCACAGCTGGAGCACGAGCGCCGCGGCGACCGCGCCCCCGGCCACGTACCACTCGTCGGCGTGCATGCCGACCACCCCGCTGGTGCCGATCGCCATCAGGGTGCCGAAGCAGAGCAGGCCGTAGGGGCCCCAGCGGTTGAACAGGCCCCAGCGCTGCTCGACCGTCGTCGCGGCGTCCGCGGTGGTCGGGTTCATGTGCCAAGTGTCGGCCATCGACCAGGCCACGGCGGGCTCACTCCCACCGGAACCAGCGGGCCGCCCCCGCCGACAGGAGCACGGTCCACGCGAGGAGGACGCCGAGGTGGCCGAGGCTCGGCCAGTCGCCGGCCGCCGCGTCGCCCAGGGCCTGCGCGGCGGCTCCCAGCGGGGCGATCTCCACGATGCGGGCGAGCGTGTCGGGCATGGCCTGCACGGGCAGCCAGACGCCCGCGCTGAACATCATCGGGAAGAAGACGGCGGAGCCGATGGCGGTGGCGGCCTTCGTGGTGCGGGCGAGCGCGGAGACCAGGGCGCCGAGGGAGAGGCCGCACAGGATGGCGAGAAGCAGCGCGATCGCGTACCCGACGGCCTGGCGCGGCAGCGGTACGTCGAAGACGAGGCGCCCCACGGTGAGCGAGAGCAGGGCGGAGACGAGGGCCGCGGTGCCGTAGATGCCCATCTGCGCGCCGAGTACGGCGGAGGGGCGCACCGGGGTGGCGGACATCCGGCGCAGGATGCCGCGCTCGCGGTAGCCGGTGAGGAGCGGCGGCATGGCCTGGAGGCCCGCCATGATCAGCGAGAGGAGCACCGTGACGGGGACGTACGCGTCGACGAGGCGGAGCCCGCCGAGCGAGGCGTCGGTCTCGCGGAAGGAGGGGATGGAGCCGAGGAGCGTCAGGAGCAGGGTGGGGAACGCCATGATCCAGAAGACGGCGCCCGGCTCCCTGCGGAAGAGGCGGAGTTCGGCCCTGAGGACGGCCGATGACGCCTTGGGCCCGGTGGCGGTGTGCGGTGCGGCGACGGCGGTGGTCATGCCGATGCTCCCGTCAGGTCGAGGAACGCGTCGTCCAACGTGGCGTCGGAGACCCGGAGTTGGTGGGCGGTGATGCGGTGCCTGGCGAGCAGTGTGATGGCGGCGTCGACGGTCTCGTCGGTGCCGTTCAGGGTGTAGCGGCCGTCGCGTTCCTCCACGAGGGTGACCGCGGGCAGCGCGGCGAGCTGCCGCCGGTCCAGGGGCGCGGACGGGGTGAAGGACATGACGGTGGAGCTCGCGGCGCGGCTGATCAGGCCCGCCGGGGAGTCGAGGGCGGCGACCCTGCCCTTGTCGATGACCGCGATGCGGTCGCAGAGGCGCTGGGCCTCCTCCATGAAGTGCGTGACGAGCAGGACGGTGACGCCGCTGTCGCGCACGTCCTCGATGAGTTCCCAGGTGTCGCGGCGGGCGCGCGGGTCGAGCCCGGTGGTCAGCTCGTCCAGGACGACGACCTTCGGGTTGCCGATGAGGGCGAGCGCGATGAACAGGCGCTGCTTCTGGCCGCCGGAGAGCTTGCCGAAGCGGCTGTCGAGCTTGTCGGTCAGGCGCAGGCGCTCGGCGAGCGGCCGCCAGTCGGCGGGGTTCGGGTAGAACGCGGCGTACAGCTCCAGGGCCTCGCGCACGGTCAGCTTGGGCTGGAGCTCGCTCTCCTGGAGCTGCGCGCCGAGGATGCGGGTGAGGCGCTCGTGGTCGGCGACCGGGTCGAGGCCCGCGACGCGGACCAGGCCCGAGTCGGGGGTGCGCAGGCCCTCCACGCATTCGACGGTGGTGGTCTTGCCCGCGCCGTTGGGTCCGAGGATCCCGAAGACCTCGCCCTCCTCCACGGCGAAGGAGACGCCGTCGACGACGGTCCGGCCGCCGTAGAGCTTCTGCAGGTCGTGCACTTCGATGAGGGGCATGGGTCGAGAATCGCCGGTGGGCGGGGGTGCGGGCATCGCCCATCGCGCTCGAAGGCGCATCAACCGATCGGTTGACGGGGGCGTACGACTCCGTGGGCGGTCGGACCGAAACTCGGTGGGCTCTGTCAGTGGCGATCCGTAGGCTCGCCCCTGATGCCGAAATCAGATGCCCCCAGCAAGGATCGGTCGACCGTACGGACGCTGCTGCGCCTGTGGCCCTATGTCCGGCCGGTCCGAACTCGCCTGATCACCGCGGCTTTTGTCGCGATCGTCGCCTCCTGTACGGGGCTCGTCTTCCCCCTCGTACTGAAGTGGATGGTGGACGGCCCGGTGGCCGACGGCGACCCGGCGGGGGTGTGGCTCGGAGCGCTCGTGCTGCTCCTGCTCGGCGTCGCCGAGGCGCTCCTCTTCGGGCTGCGGCGCTGGCTCGTCGCGCGCCCCCTCGCGAGCGTGGAGGCGGCGATGCGGGCCGACCTCTTCCGCCATCTCCAGCGGCTCCCGGTCTCCTTCCACGACCGCTGGGCCTCGGGGCAGTTGCTCTCGCGCGGTACGACGGACCTGATGCTGCTGCGGATGTTCCTCGCCTTCCCGCTGACGTTCCTGCTGGTCAACGGCGCGACGATCCTGGTCGGCGTGATCATCCTCCTGGGCCAGGACTTCACGCTCGGCCTGGTGCTGCTCGCGCCCGTGGTGCCGATGGTGATCGCGTGCGCGTACTACGAGGGGCGGTACACCGCCGTGGCGCGGCGGGCGCAGGACCAGGTCGGCGATCTGACGACCGTGGTCGAGGAGAGCGTGCTCGGCATCCGCATCATCAAGGGGTTCGGGCGCCACCGCAGCCAGGCCCGGGCCTTCCGCGAGCTGTCGCACACGCTGCGCGGCACCGAGCTGGTCAAGGCCCGCATCCTCGCCTCGATCTACGCGGTGATCATGGCGCTGCCCGAGGCCGCGATCGGCGCCGCGCTGGTGCTCGGCACGGTGCGGGTGGCGGACGGCGACCTGTCGACGGGCACGCTGGTCGCCTTCCTGTCGACGGCGCTCGCGCTGCGCTGGCCCGTGGAGTCGATCGGCTTCCTGCTCGCGATGTCCCAGGAGTCGGCGACGGCCACGGAGCGGTACTTCGAGGTGATGGACGCGGAGCCGGAGGCGGCGGGACCTCGCACGGCGGACGCGGCGGCACCGGCCGCGGGCGGCGGACTCCAGTTCCACGGCGTGGAGTTCCGCTACCCGGACGCGGGCCCCGACGCTCCCCCGGTCCTCACGCACATAGACCTGCACGTACGCCCCGGCGAGACGATGGCCGTCGTCGGCGCGACCGGCAGCGGCAAGACCACCCTCACCGCGCTCGTCCCCCGGCTCCACGAGGTCACCGGGGGCCGCATCACGCTGGACGGCGAGGACATCACCGCGATGGACCGCGAGCACCTGCGCACCCTGGTCGCCGTCGCCTTCGAGGAACCGACCCTGTTCTCCGCGACGGTCGGCGAGAACGTCCTGATGGGCGCGGGGAAGACCGCGGGAGAAGCCGAGCTGGACCGCGCCCTGGAGGTGGCGCAGGCCGACTTCGCCCACGCGCTGCCCCAGGGCACGGGAACGCAGGTCGGCGAGCAGGGCCTGAGCCTGTCCGGCGGGCAGCGCCAGCGGCTCGCGCTGGCCCGCGCCGTGGTCGGCCGCCCCCGCTTCCTGGTCCTCGACGACCCGCTGTCCGCCCTCGACGTGCACACCGAGGCCCTGGTGGAGGCCGCGCTGCGGCGCGTCCTCGCGGACACCACCGCACTCGTCGTGGCGCACCGCCCCTCCACCGTGCAGCTCGCGGACCGCGTCGCGCTGCTCTCCGGCGGCCGGGTCGCCGCGGTCGGCACCCACCAGGAGCTGCTGCGGGAGAACGCGGAGTACGCCTGGCTGATGTCGGGCGCCGACACCCCGGCCGAACCCACGGTCGAACCCACCGCCGAACCCACCGCCGCCGAGGAGGCTGCCCGATGACCTCGTCGACCTCCGTACGCGAGAAGCCCGCACGCCCCGGGGAACCCGACCTCCCCGAGGCTCCCCAGGCCGACGGCGACCCCTTCGACAAGGACGATCTGCCCGCGCCCCCCGGCGCCACCCGCACCCTGCTGTTCTCGCTGCTCGCACCGCTGCGCGGCCGGGTCGTGCTCGCCACCGTGCTGCTCCTGGTGCAGCAGGCCGTCGTGCAGGCGGGCCCGCTGCTCGTCGCGTACGCCATCGACCGGGGCGTGCCCGCGGTGCGCGCGGGCGACCACGGCCCGCTGATCGCCGTGGGCATCGGCTACCTGCTCTGCGCCGCGTTGTCCGGCGGGCTCCAGTACGCCTTCATCGTGGCCTCCGCGCGCGTCAACCAGGACGTGCTGCTCGACCTGCGCGGACGGATCTTCCGGCACGCGCAGGCGCTGAGCGTCGACTTCCACGAGCGGTACACGTCCGGGCGGCTGATCTCCCGGTCCACCACCGACGTCGAGTCGCTGCGCGAACTGCTCAGCGAGGGTCTGCAGGAGCTCATCACCGTCCTGCTCTCGTTCCTGTACATCTCGGTGATGCTGCTCTGGCTCGACCTGAGTCTCGGCGCGGTGGCCGTGGCGTCCTTCGTGCCGCTCTACCTGCTCGTACGCCTCTACCAGCGGCGCGCGGGCGCGCTGTTCCGCGACCGTTCCACGGCGATCGCGGCCGTCATCGTGAAGTTCGCGGAGACGATGAACGGCATCAGGCCCGTGCGGGCGTTCCGCCGCGAGCGGGCCAACGACGCGGAGTTCGCGGTGCTCAACTCGCGGCACGAGCGGACCAACGGCAGCGCGATGCTGGAGATGGCCAGGTACGTGGTCGGCTCCCGGCTCGTCGCCAACGTCGCGGTCGCCGGGATCGTCCTGTGGGGCGCCTACCGCGTCGCGGACGGCGGGCTCGCGCTCGGCGTCCTTGCCGCCGCCGTGCTGTACCTGCGGCGCCTGTACGACCCGATCGACCGGCTCGGGATGTTCCTGAACTCCTACCAGTCGGCGGCCGCGTCCCTGGAGAAGATCGCCGGGCTGCTCGCGCAGACCCCGACCGTGCCCGAGCCCCCGGCCGCCGTCACGCGCCCGCTGCCCGCCCTGGAGTCCGCGCACCCGGGCCGCGAAGTGCGCTTCGACGGCGTGCGGTTCGCCTACCGTACCGGCGGCGAGGTGCTGCCCCGCTTCGACCTGACGCTGCCCGCGGGGCAGACCGTGGCCGTGGTCGGCTCGACCGGTGCGGGCAAGTCCACGCTGGCCAAGCTGCTCGCCCGGTTCTACGACCCCACGGAGGGCGGCGTCCTGCTCGACGGCGTCGACCTGCGCGAGCTCTCGGGCGCCGAGCTGCGGCGCGGGGTCGTCATGGTGACCCAGGAGGCGTTCCTGTTCTCCGGGACCGTCGCCGAGAACATCGCGATCGGGCGGCCCGACGCCACCCGCGAGGACATCGAGCACGCCGCGAAGGCCATCGGCGCCCACGACTTCATCACGGCGCTGCCCGACGGGTACGACACCGACGTGCGCAAGCGCGGCGGCCGGATCTCCGCGGGCCAGCGGCAGCTGGTGGCCTTCGCGCGGGCGCTGCTCGCCGACCCCGCCGTGCTGATCCTCGACGAGGCGACCAGCTCCCTGGACATTCCCGGCGAGCGGGCCGTGCAGCGCGCCATGCACACGGTGCTGCGCGGGCGCACGGCGGTGGTCATCGCCCACCGGCTCTCCACGGTGGAGATCGCCGACCGGGTCCTCGTGATGGAGCACGGCCGGATCGTGGAGGACGGCACCCCCGACGAACTCGTCGCGGGCTCGGGATCCTTCGCCGATCTCCACCGCGCCTGGCGGGACAGTGTGGTGAGCTGACCGCATGTCTACTGATCGCATGACCGAAGAGCTGGTCGTCCCCGCGCTGTACGAGGGCTAGCCCGGACTCGCCTTCGGCGGCTACGTCGCCGGTGTCCTCGCGGGGCGCACCCCGCCGGGGACGGTGCGGGTGGACTTCCGCGCCGCCGTCCGCGTGGGGGTGCCCGTACGGTTCGGTGAACTGCCCGACGGGGGCGCCGCGTTGACCGACGACTCGGGCAAGGTCCTGGTGGGCGCGCGGCCCGTCGCGGATCCCGCCCTGGACGTGCCGGACGCGCCCACCTGGGACGAGGCCGCGGCGGCCACGGCGGCCTACCGCGCCGCGCCGCCCAGCGGCGTCGCCGACGGCTCGGTCGACTGCTTCGGCTGCGGCGACCGCGCGCCGGACCGGGGCCTGCGCCAGCACTGCGCGCCCGTGCCCGGCCGCGATCTGGTCGCCGCGGCGTGGGTTCCGCATCCCGCGTTCGACGACGGCTCGGGCGTGCTCAGGTCCGACCTGGCCTGGGCCGCGCTCGACTGCCCGAGCGCGGCTCCCGGGATCCACTTCGGCGGGCTGCGCCGGGGCGCGGTGACGGCGTCGCTGACCGGCACGATGCTGCGTCCCCTGGCGATCGGCGAGGAGCACATCACGTATGCCTGGCTGATCTCCGAGTCGGGCCGCAAGCACGAGATGGGCGTGGCGGCGGTGACGGCTTCCGGTGAACTCTGCGCGGTCGGTTCGGCGTTGTGGGTGGACCCCCGCTGAACGCTGCGCTGTTCTTGGGGGTTCCGGGGCGGTGAGCCGCTGCGGGTGGCGTCGTGGCTGGTCGCGCCGTTCCTCGCGCCCCTTACGGGGCACCCCGCGATGTGCCGCGCCGTGACCGGTGAGCCGCTGCGGGTGCGTCGTGGCCGGGCGCGCAGTTCCCCGCGCCCCTGCGGGGCTCACCGGCGGGGCCCCCGCGAAGCCCACCGGCGAAAAGCAGCCACCGGCGACCGTCCGTTCCGTCAGGGGCACCCCCCGTCACCGGGGCTCACCAAGCTCTGCTACTAGGGCCCCTGTCAGACACCGGATAGCGAACGTCCCCCACCGGCCAACGGACTGATTCCGGCCAACTCTTGATGCGCTCCTGACAGCGACGTCCCTCTGGTGCCACTCTTCCCCTCGACCACCGCGCAGCTTTCAACAACGCGGCGGTTTCCCTCACGCAATACCCCGTGTGTACTGCCCAGTTCCGCGTTCCGCCTTGCTCTGCCCGGACGGCGACCCAACCGCCCGGTAGCTCTGGCCGCGCATCCCGCGGCCGCGCAGAAGGAGTCCGCGTTGAGAAGCACCTCCCACAGACGGGCCGCCGCAGCCGGCGCCCTTTCCGCCGTAGCCGCTCTGCTCGCCGTCGCCGTTCAGGCGGGCCCCGCGTCCGCCGACGACCCCTGGACCAGCGCCCCCAAGGCGCAGAAGCTCGGGAACGTCGACCCCGGCGCGCTCGCCGCCAAGCTCACCCCCGCCCAGCGCGCGGAGCTCCTCCGCGACGCCAACGCCACCAAGGCGGACACCGCCAAGGACCTGGGGCTCGGCGCCAAGGAGAAGCTCGTCGTCCGTGACGTCGTCAAGGACCGCGACGGCACCCTCCACACGCGCTACGAGCGCACCTACGACGGACTGCCCGTGCTCGGCGGCGACCTGGTGGTCGAGAGCGCCAAGTCCGGCAAGACCGAGGCGGTGACCAAGGCCTCCAAGGAGCAGCTCAAGGGCATCGACCTGAGCGCCGACGTCAAGGCGTCGGCCGCGGAGAAGCAGGCGCTCGGCGCCGCGAAGGCCGCGGGCTCGAAGAAGGCCGACGCGAACCGGGCGCCGCGCAAGGTCGTGTGGATGGCCAAGGGCGAGCCGACCCTCGCGTACGAGACCGTGGTCGGCGGCCTGCAGCACGACGGCACCCCGAACGAGCTGCACGTCATCACGGACGCGGCCACCGGCAAGAAGCTCTTCCAGTGGCAGGGCATCGAGAACGGCACCGGCAACACGCAGTACAGCGGCCAGGTGACGGTCGGCTCCGTCCAGTCGGGCTCCTCGTACAACCTCACCGACTCGGGCCGGGGCAACCACAAGACGTACAACCTGAACCACGCCACCTCGGGCACCGGCACCCTCTTCTCGGGTCCCGACGACATCTGGGGCAACGGGCAGGCCTCCAACCTGGAGACCGCGGGCGCGGACGCCGCCTACGGCGCCCAGCTCACCTGGGACTACTACAAGAACGTGCACGGACGCTCCGGCATCCGCGGCGACGGAGTCGGCGCCACCTCGCGCGTCCACTACGGCAACAACTACGTCAACGCCTTCTGGCAGGACTCCTGCTTCTGCATGACGTACGGCGACGGCTCGGGCAACTCCAAGCCGCTGACCTCCATCGACGTGGCGGCCCACGAGATGACGCACGGCGTCACCTCGGCGACCGGCAACATGACGTACAGCGGCGAGTCCGGCGGCCTGAACGAGGCGACGTCCGACATCTTCGCGGCGGCCGTGGAGTTCAACGCCAACAACGCCCAGGACAAGGGCGACTACCTCGTCGGCGAGAAGATCGACATCAACGGCGACGGCTCGCCGCTGCGCTACATGGACAAGCCCTCCAAGGACGGCGCCTCCCTGGACAAGTGGAGCTCCAACGCCGGCAACGTCGACGTCCACTACTCCTCGGGCATCGCCAACCACTTCTACTACCTGCTGTCCGAGGGCAGCGGCGCGAAGGTGATCAACGGCGTCCAGTACGACTCACCGACCTCCGACGGCCTGCCGGTGACCGGCATCGGCCGTGACAAGGCGTCGCTGATCTGGTTCAAGGCGCTCACCACGAAGTTCACCACGACCACCAAGTACGCGGACGCCCGCAACGGAACGCTCGCCGCGGCCGGTGAGCTGTACGGCACCACCAGCGCCGAGTACAAGGCCGTCGCCAACGCCTGGGCGGCCGTGGCCGTCGGCAGCCGTCCCGGTGGCGAGGAGCCCGGCACGTCGTTCGAGAACACCACGGACGTCAGCATTCCGGACAACGGTCCCGCGGTGACCTCGTCGGTCAACGTCACGGGCCGCACCGGCAACGCGCCGAACAACCTGAAGGTCGGCGTGGACATCGTCCACACCTGGCGCGGTGACCTGAAGGTCGACCTGCTCGCCCCCGACGGGTCGGTCTACCCCCTGAAGGCCGCCAGCGGTTCGGACTCCGCGGACAACGTCAAGGAGACCTACACCGTCGACGCCTCGTCCGAGGTGGCCAACGGCACCTGGAAGCTGCGGGTGCAGGACGTGGCCGCGCAGGACACCGGCTACATCAACAGCTGGAAGGTCACCTTCCCGTAAGCCCTCTCATCAGCCCTTTCGGCTGAGGAGAGAACGGACGGCGCCGCCCCGGGTGATCAACTCCCCGGGGCGGCGCGCTCGTTCACGCCCTGTTCGCAATGCGTATGTTGACCATCGCTCAACGAACTATTTCTGGCCAAGGTTTCGTCAAGAGGCTGACATGTACCTGGCTCGAATGACACTCTTCCCTCGCACGGCACAGCAGTAACCCGCACCGCATCTTTCACGTCCGGGCAGTCCCCAACGCCGCCCGGGCCCCCCACAGAAGGAGCCTGCGTGACCCCCCACATATCCCGGAAGCGTTCCACCCTGGCCATCGCCACCGCCGTGGCCGCCGGAGCGCTCCTCACCGCCGGACTGACCACCGGCGCCTCCGCACAGCCCGTCGCCGACGCGACCCCCTCCGCCGCGCCGCAGAGCCTGTCGGCGTCGGCCAAGGCGGGCCTCCTCCAGGACGCCAACGCCGACAAGGCGGCCACCGCCGACAAGATCGGCCTCGGCGCCAAGGAGAAGCTCGTCGTCCGTGACGTCGTCAAGGACCGCGACGGCACGGTGCACACCCGCTACGAGCGCACCTACGACGGCCTGCCCGTCCTCGGCGGCGACCTCGTCGTGCACACCGCCAAGAACGGCAAGCTGAAGGGCGTCACCAAGGCCACCAAGGCCACCGTGAAGGTCGCCTCCACGGACGCCAAGCTCGCCAAGTCCTCGGTCGCCAAGTCCGCCGAGTCGACCGCCGCGAAGGCGAAGACCGCCAAGGCCGACGCGCAGTCGCCGCGCAAGGTGATCTGGGCCGCCGAGGGCAAGCCCGTCCTCGCGTACGAGACCGTCGTGACGGGCGTGCAGAAGGACGGCACGCCCAGCAGACTGCACGTCATCACCGACGCCGCGACCGGCAAGAAGCTCTTCGAGCGTCAGGCCATCGAGAACGGCACCGGCAACAGCCAGTACAGCGGCAAGGTCGAGATCGGCACCAAGAAGGGCTCCAACGGCTTCGACCTCACCGACGACAGCCGTGGCGGCCACTCCACGATGAACCTGGAGAACGGCGAGGGCGAGGGCAAGCTCTTCACGGACGACGACGACACGTGGGGCAACGGCAAGCCGGACGACGCCCAGACCGCCGGTGTCGACGCCGCCTACGGCGCCCAGGTCACCTGGGACTACTACAAGAACGTGCACGGCCGTGAGGGCATCAAGGGCGACGGCAAGGGCGCGACCTCCCGCGTCCACTACGGCGACTCGTACGTCAACGCCTTCTGGGACGACAGCTGCTTCTGCATGACGTACGGCGACGGCGAGGGCAACAAGAAGCCCCTCACCTCGATCGACGTCGCGGCCCACGAGATGTCGCACGGCGTCACCTCGGCCACCGGCAACATGGAGTACTCCGGCGAGTCCGGCGGCCTGAACGAGGCCACCTCGGACATCTTCGGCACCTCCGTCGAGTTCAACGCCAAGAGCCCCGAGGACATCGGGGACTACCTCATCGGCGAAGAGATCGACATCAACGGCGACGGCTCCCCGCTGCGCTACATGGACAAGCCCTCCAAGGACGGCCAGTCCCTGGACAACTGGAGCGCGGACGCGGGCAACGTCGACGTCCACTACTCCTCGGGCATCGCCAACCACTTCTTCTACCTGCTGTCCGAGGGCAGCGGCGCGAAGGAGATCAACGGCGTGAAGTACGACTCCCCGACCGCCGACGGCTCCAAGGTCGAGGGCATCGGACGCGACAAGGCCGAGAAGATCTGGTTCAAGGCGCTGACGTCGTACTTCACCACGACGACGGACTACAAGGCGGCTCGTGAGGGCACCCTCAAGGCGGCGTCCGACCTGTACGGCGCCGACTCGGCCGAGTACAAGGGCGTAGAGGCGGCCTGGACCGGCGTCAACGTCAAGTAACCAGCAAGAGCGCAAAGATCGCGCAGTTCCCCGCGCCCCCGATCAGGGGCGCGGGGAACTGCGCAGTCTTTTGGGGCCACCCCCGCCGGCCCGCACACGGGGTCACCGCATGAGAACCCCCGCCCCCTCCCCGCCCCCTTCGAGCGGCACGGCCACAAGACCCAACTCCGCCCCGCTGGAAAGCAGCCGGTGCGAGGGCAAGATCCGCACCGTGTAGCCGAACGGCCCCGTGCGATCCAGCGCGAGAGGCCCCTCGTACACGAGACTCCCCTCCGCGTCGGGCCCACCCGTGGACTTCAGCGGAACCGGAGAGACATCGGCGATGTGGTCCTCCGGATCGACGCGCCCCGCGAGCACCTGCACCTCCACGTCGTCCGGCGTGAGCTCCCCGAGCCGCACGCGCACCCGCAGGGACAGCGTGGCCCCCAGCTCGGCGACGGCCCCCGTGGCCGACGCCTCCACATGGTCGACGGCGACCCGCGGCCACGCGGCCCGGACCCGCGCCTTCCAGGCCGCGAGTTCACCCGCCGCGGTGGCGTCGAGCACCCGGTGCGCCCGCGCGGCAGGGACGTACAGCTTCTCGACGTACTCGCGGACCATGCGACCGGCGAGGACCTTCGGGCCGAGCCGGGTCAGCGTCCTGCGGACCATCTCGATCCAGCGGTCGGGAAGCCCGCCGGGGCCCTGCTCGTAGAAGCGCGGCGCGATCCTGCGCTCAAGAAGGTCGTACAGCGCCGCCGCCTCGAGATCGTCGCGGCGGTCGTCGTCCGTGGCCGCGCCGTCCGCCGTGGGGATGGCCCACCCGAAGTCCGGTTCGAACCATTCGTCCCACCAGCCGTCCAGGACCGACAGGTTGAGGCATCCGTTCAGGGCGGCCTTCATGCCGCTGGTGCCGCACGCCTCCAGGGGCCTGAGCGGATTGTTCAGCCAGACGTCGCAGCCCGGGTAGAGCTTCTGCGCCATCGCCATGCCGTAGTCGGGCAGGAAGACGATGTGCCGCCGCACGCGCGGGTCGTCGGTGAACCGCACCAGCTCCTGGATGAGCCGCTTGCCGCCGTCGTCCGCCGGGTGCGCCTTGCCCGCGACGACGATCTGCACCGGGCGCTCGGGGTGCCTGAGCAGCTCCATGAGCCGGTCGCGGTCGCGCAGCATCAGCGTGAGCCGCTTGTACGAGGGGACGCGCCTGGCGAAGCCGATGGTGAGGACGTCCGGGTCGAGCACCTCGTCGATCCAGCCCAACTCGGCGGTGGCCGCGCCGCGTTGGCGCCACGACTCGTGCAGGCGCCGCCTGACCTCGTCGACCAGCTGGGCGCGCAGCGTACGGCGCAGCTCCCAGATGTCGTCGTCCTGGATGTCGGCCACCGCGTCCCAGCGGTCGTCGCCGCCGGGGGCGCCGCCGACGGAGAGCGCGTGCTCGGTGCGGCGTTCGCCGATCTGCCGGGCGCCGAGCCGGAACACCTCGGGCGCCACCCAGGTCGGGGCGTGCACGCCGTTGGTGATGGAGGTGATCGGCACCTCTTCGGCGTCGAACCCCGGCCACAGGCCCGCGAACATCTCGCGGCTCACCGCCCCGTGCAGCGTGCTGACGCCGTTGGCGCGGCTGCCCAGGCGCAGCCCCATCACCGCCATGTTGAAGACGTTGGGCTCGCCTCCCTGATAGCTCTCCATGCCGAGCCGCAGGACATCGCCGACGTCGATGCGGGGCAGTTCGGCGTCGGGCCCGAAGTGGCGGGCGACCAGTTCGCGGTCGAAGCGGTCAATGCCCGCGGGCACGGGGGTGTGGGTGGTGAAGACGGTCCCGGCCCGCACGGCCTCAAGGGCGGTGTCGAAGTCGACGTCCCGCGCGGCGAGTTCGTGGATGCGCTCCAGGCCGAGGAAGCCCGCGTGGCCTTCGTTGGTGTGGAAGACCTCGGGCTCGGGGTGTCCCGTCAGCCGGCAGTACGTCCGCACGGCGCGCACCCCGCCGATGCCGAGCAGCATCTCCTGGAGCAGCCGGTGCTCGCTGCCGCCGCCGTACAGCCGGTCGGTGACGTCGCGCTCGCCCGGGTCGTTCTCCTCGACGTCCGAGTCGAGCATCAGGAGCGGCACGCGGCCGACCTGCGCCTGCCAGATGTGTGCCCGCAGCGCGCGCCCTCCGGGCAGGGCGAGCGAGACGAGGGCGGGGGTGCCGTCGGTCTCGCGGAGGAGGGAGACGGGCAGTTCGTTCGGGTCGAGCACCGGATAGTGCTCCTGCTGCCAGGCGTCGCGGGAGAGGGACTGGCGGAAGTAGCCGTGCCGGTAGAGCAGCCCGACGCCGATGAGGGGGACGCCGAGGTCGCTGGCGGCCTTGAGGTGGTCGCCCGCGAGGATACCGAGACCGCCGGAGTACTGCGGCAGCGCGGCGGTGATGCCGAACTCGGGCGAGAAGTAGGCCACGGCGCGCGGGAGTTCGGCGCCGAGCCGGTCGGGGCCCTCGATGTCGCGGTCCCGTTCCTGGTACCAGCGGCTCCCCGTGACGTACCCCTGGAGGTCGTCGACGGCCTCGGTGAGCCGCCGCACGTAGCTCTCGTCGCGGGCGGCCTCGGCCAGGCGCGCGGGTGACACGGCGCCGAGCAGGCGCACGGGGTCGCAGCCGGATGACTGCCACAGGTCCGGATCGAGGGCCGCGAAGAGGTCGCGGGTCCGTGGATGCCAGGACCAGCGCAGGTTTCGGGCCAACTCGGCGAGCGGGCCGAGGGGTTCGGGGAGGACGGGACGTACGGTGAATCGACGGATGGCCTTCACAGCGACTCCACCTCTACGGGGAATGCGTTACGTATCGACCTACGGGTCGACGGTAGCGGTGACGGGCCCCGGCAACCACGGCGCACGGGCGGGCGCGAGAGGGCCCGTACCCATGGCTGTACGGGCCCTTCGGCAGCATGAATTTCCACGCCGCCGACCGGGTGCGCAAGGGACCCCTGCGGTTTCCGGCGGATCGGGAGAGGCTCAACTGAACACCTGTTCCCCGCCTCTTGGTGGCCCGCGCAACTGTCGAAGGATCAACCGTGCGACAGGAGTGCCCTGTGGTGCGCCAGGGGCCGCTGGACCGAACCAGCACCGCGCACACCCGGGCACGCCTACCACCTCGGCCGCGGACCGGACCCGTGTGTGCGCCGACCCTGTTCGGCCTTTTCCCCGGGCGAATTCCGACCGGATTACCGCGTCAGCGCACTGTTCCTTCGGCGGCCGCCATGGATGCCAGGCCCGGCTCGGCGTCCCAGATCCGGACCGTGCGCCGCCCCCTCGCGTGCCGCGGCCAGCCGCCGCCCGGGTCGAGGTCGCGGACGAAGGCGACCCAGGCCGCGTGCATCGCGGCGGCGAGGTGCCGCGGCGGGTCGTCGCCCGCGGCGGCCGTGACGCCTTCGGCGTCGAGCAGGTCGAAGGCGAAGGGCAGGTCGAGACAGTGGAAGGCGAGGCCCTCGGTGTCGCCGGGCACGGGCGACGGCCAGCCGAACTCGTAGAGCCAGGTGGGGCGGGAGCGCGCGGCGCGGGCGTCCGCGACCGCCAGGTTCGGTGCGCGGAACACGAGGTCGGTCAGCTCCTGCCCGCCGAAGGAGGTGAACTCGTGCCGGGTGAAGCCGAGCAGCAGCGGCACGTCCGCGCCCAGATCGCCCCCGGTGAGCTCGGTGAGCACCGCGCGCGGCACCAACTCCCCGTCGGCGAACGGCGCGAGGAGCAGGCCCGGCAGTTCCGCGCGGTCCGGGCCCTCCGCGCTCAGGGCGTCCTGGAGTTCCAGGAGGCGCGCGTCGGAGAGGTCGCGCAGCGCCGCCGCGGTCGCGGGCACCCCGGTGCGCCGGGTGAAGAGCTCGGAGACGGCGAGGCCCGCCCACCGCTCCCCCGGCACCATCGTCGCCGCCGACATGGCGAGCGCCGCGCGGAACAGGCCCCGGGCCGCGGGCGTGGCGAGCAGCGTCTGGACGGCGCCGCCGCCCGCCGACTGCCCGGCGACCGTGACCTTGGCGGGGTCGCCGCCGAACGCGGCGATGTTGTCGCGCACCCACTCCAGGGCGGCGATCCAGTCGCGCACGCCCCGGTTGTCCGGGGCGTCCGCCAGGTGCAGGAAGCCCTCGATGCCGAGCCGGTAGCCCAGCGAGACGAGCACGACGCCGTCGCGGTTGAACGCGACCCCGTCGTACCAGGGACTGGCCGCCGACCCCGCGACATAGCCGCCGCCGTGGATCCAGACGAGGACAGGGAGCGCCGCCGCCGGGTCCACGGCGGGCGTGAACACGTTGAGGTTGAGGGTGCCTTCGCCGGGGACGGACGGCTCGGGGATCGTGGCGCCCTCGCCGAAGCCGCGTCGCTGGGCGGTCGGCCCGTACGCGGTGGCGTCCAGCGGTTCGGTCCACGCCTTCGGGGGCTCGGGCGGCGCGAAGCGGAGGTCGCCGACGGGTGGCGCGGCGTAGGGGATGCCGAGGAACCGGGCCCCGTTCGGCCGGTGTTCGCCGCGTACGGGACCGTGGGCGGTGGTGACGGTGGGGCTCTGTCGGTCGGCCATGCCCCTACCCGACACCGGATTCGGCCGCCGCCGCAACATTCGTCCCCTCGCCCCGGCCGCCGCGCTCCCGCGGCACAACGGACGACCGACCGTCCCTGCCGCCCCACCCGCTGTAATCTGCAACCCGCCCGGGGAGCACGGGACGTGTGGACGACGGACGACAACACCATCGGGGGCGGCGGATGATCGGGCAGTTGAGGGAGTCGTCTCCCCTGCGGATAGGGCCGTACGAGACGCTGGCCAGGCTCGGCGCGGGCGGCATGGGCGAGGTCTTCCTCGCCGCCCCGGACCGCCGCGAGCCGGGCGGGGCCCTCGCGCCCGGCGCCCCCTACGACCCGGACTCGCTCGTCGCCGTGAAGGCGATCCGCGGCGAGATCGCGGGCGACGCCGCCTTCCGCGCCCGGTTCCGGCGCGAGATCTCCGTCGCCACGTCCGTCGAGAACCCCTTCGTGGCCCGCCTCGTCGCGGGCGACGCCGACGCCGAACAGCCCTGGCTCGCCACGGAGTACGTCGCGGGCCCCCACCTCGCCGAAGCGGTCCGCGCCCACGGGCCCCTGCCCCTCGCGTCCGTCGCCGCGCTCGGCGCCGGAGTGGCCCGCGCGCTGGCCGCCGTGCACGCGGCGGGCGCCCTGCACCGCGACCTCAAGCCCGCGAACGTGCTGCTCGGCGCGGACGGACCCAAGCTCATCGACTTCGGCGTGGCCCGGGCGCTCGACGCGACCACGATGACCTCCACGGGCCTCCTGGTCGGCACCCCCGGCTTCATGTCCCCCGAACACGTCGCGGGCGGCCGCCACGTGGTGCCCGCGTCCGACGTCTTCTGCCTCGGATCGGTCCTTGCCTACGCCGCGTCGGGCGACGACCCGTTCGGGGACGGGCCCGTCGCGGCGGTCCTGTACCGGGTGTCCGTCGCGGAGGCCCAACTGGACGGCGTACCGGCGGAGTTGCGTGAGCTGATCGGGGCGTGTCTGTCGCGGGACCCGGGCGAGCGGCCACATCCTGGGGAGCTTGCGGAGCGGCTGGCAGAGCTCGACCTGAGCACCCCGAACGACCGGCGGCCCGCCCACGGCACCGGCGACGACGGCGAGAGCGGACCCGGTGCCCGGTGGCCCTCGGCCGTGCGGGCGGCCATCGCCGAAGCCCGGCGCGACGCGGCGCAGTTGTGCGCGTCGGGGCAGCCACTGCTGCCGCTGCCACCGGCACCTGAGCACACCCCGTACTCACCGACGCGGACACCCACCCGGACGCCCACCCAGGCTCCGTTCGCTCCGGCCGCCCCTGGCGGTCCCGGCCACACCGCGCACGGGCTGCCCACCATGAGTTCCGCCGCGCCCACCGTGTCCCGCCGTCGCGGCATCGGCCGCAGGGGCGCGCTCGTCACCGTGCTCGCCGTGGCCGTGGCGGGCGGCGCCGTCGGGGCGCTGCTCGCGGCGCGGGGGCCCGACGGGGGCGGGGGCGACGGGCGGGCGGCGGGGCCCGGCCGGAGCGCGTCCGCCGCCGAACTGGTCGCCCGCGCCGGGGTGGACTCCGCGGGAACCCTCGAACACAACGGATCCGTACCGCAGTTGAAGGAGCAGCGCCCCCGGGGCTGGAAGCCGTGGCGCGCCGCGTTCGGCCACTCCCCGATGAGCTGCGCGGCCGACACGGAGGCCGTGGTGTGTCTGCTGACCAACGGTACGTACGAGGCACGGAGCGCCGCCGACGGACACCGCCTGTGGCGGTCCGACGGCCGCACGGCGGCGGACGCCGACGCGGGCGACACCGGCGACGAGGCGTACATCGGCCCGTCCGGCCATCTGTTCATGCCCGGTGACCAGGTGCGTCCCGTGGTCCGGGGCGGCAGGGCCGTCATCGCGCACAAGGGCCGCGTGCAGGTGCGCGACTCGGCGTCGGGCGAGGTCGACTGGTCCGTCGACGCCCCGGCGGGATCGCACGTCACCTCCGCGCTCCTCACTGACGAGCGCCTCGTCCTCTCCTCGGAGGTCACCTCGCGGACCGACGAAGGGCCGCAGGGCACCGAGCTCCTCGCGTATCCGCTGGACGGCGCGGACAAGCCGGTGTGGACGTACGAACTCAGCGACGAGGTCCTCGCCGAGGCCGAACTCGGCAACTACACCGCGGAGACCGCCCACGACGGCCGCGTCTACGCCACCTCCCGGGACGGTGTCGTCGCCATCGGCGAGAAGAAGGGCGGCCGCGAGGGCGGTGCCTACGACGACGGCCAGTGCCTGGCCCTGATGGTCGACCCGGTGGCCGACCAGATCCTGTGCACCCAGCTCGTCACCGGCACGGGCGACCTCGACGACCCGACGGCCGCCCCGGGGACCCGGGTGACCCGTCTCGACGCCAGGACGCTCGCGGTGCGGGGCAAGATCTCCTTCAAGGCGCCGCCGGTCAGCCCGCAAGGCGACCTCGGCCGCGACATCGTGGTGAGCGCGGTCGCGTCCGGCGCCGCGCTCGCGTACGACACGAGCGGCGAGAAGCTCCTGGTCGCCGACGCGAAGAACGGCCGGGTCACCCGCGAGGAACCGATCTCCGTCGCCGAGTACGTCATCAAGGAACCGATCTCCTCACCGGCCCTGATCGTCGGGGACCGGGCCCTGACCGCCGACAACTCCACGCTCAAGGCCGTGCCGCTGACGGGCAGGGGTAAGCCGGACGCGGTCCGCGTCCCCGGCGCGCCCGGCGACCGGGTGCCCGAGCAGCCCGAGGACACCGGCACGGTGATCGCGGACAAACCCAAGCCGCCGACGGTGCTCCCGCTGGGCGGGGTCGTGACGATCGTCTACGACCAGGGGACGGTCGTGTCGATGAAGATCCCGTCCTGACGCCGTTCCCGCCCCCGTTCCAGGAGGAGCCGTGCTCGATCCCCTGCCCGGGCCACCGCGCCACGTCGGCCCGTACCGCCTGCTCGCCACCATCGGCGCGGGCGGCATGGGCGAGGTGTACCTGGCCCGCGCGCCCGGGCCCGGCGCCCCGCTCGTCGCGGTGAAGACCGTCCGGCCCGACCTGGAGATCGACCGCGAGTTCCGGATCCGCTTCCGGCGGGAGATCGCGGCGGCCCGCGCGGTCACGGGAGCGGGCACGGCCGCGCTCCTCGACGGCGACGCGGACGCCGAAGTGCCGTGGCTGGCCACGGAGTACGTCGCGGGTCCCTCCCTGGCGGCGACGGTGGTCCGGTGCGGCCCCCTGCCGCCCGGCGCGGTGCGGGCGCTCGGCGCCGGGCTCGCCCGCGCGCTCGCCGCGGTGCACGACGCGCAGGTCCTGCACCGCGACCTCAAGCCGGGCAACGTACTCCTCACCCCCGAAGGCCCCACCCTCATCGACTTCGGCATCGCGCGGGCCCTCGACGCGACGGCCCTGACGGCGGCCGGGATGGTGGTGGGCACACCGGGCTTCATGGCGCCCGAGCAGCTCCAGGGCGGCCCCGCGGTGGTGCCCGCGTCGGACGTCTTCACCCTGGGCGCGGTCCTGTGCTTCGCGGCGTGCGGGCGCGGCCCGTTCGACGACCAGGAACTGGCCTCCGTGATCTTCCGCATCGCGCAGGGCGACGCGGACCTCTCCGACGTACCCGAAGAGCTGCGCGACGTGATCAGTGCGTGTCTGTGCCCGGCACCGGGCGACCGGCCCACGGCGGCGGAGCTCGCCGCCCGGCTCGCGCACGACGACGCCACCGCCGCGACCGCCGCCATCGGGAGTACGGTCCCGTGGCCCGCCCCCGTGCTCGCCCTCTTCGCCGAACACCGGGAGGCGGTGGCGCGCTGCGAACGGGCCACCGCCCAGGGCTCGTTCGCCACCGCGGCCACCGCGGCGGGCACGGACGGCCGCACCCCGCGCCTGCCGACACCGCCGCCTCCCGTGCCCCTCGCGCCCCCGGACTCCGGGCCCTCCCCGCGTCGGCGACGCCGGTCGTGGATCGCCGCAGCGGTGGTGGCGGCGGCCGCGGTGACCGTGGCGGCGGTGCTGCTGCCGGGAGACGGGAACGGGAACGGGAACAGCAACGGGAGCGGGGGCGCGAACGGGAACGGAGAAGGTACCGGCGACGCGGGCTCACCCCGCGTCGTCACCGAGTACGGAAACCCGGACCGCAGCGGCGAGTTCGGCGCCGCCGCGCGTGCCGCCTCCGCCCGCCCCGAGGGGTGGAAGCCCTGGTCGGCGGAGCGCCCCGAGAGTCTGGACGACAGGGGGTACGGCTGTGTCCTGGTCGGCCCGAAGCTGGTGTGCAGGGACGGCAAGGGCGCGGCGACGGCCCTGGACGCGGCGACCGGCGCCCACCGCTGGACCTCACGCGGCTTCACCGACGGCGCCGACGCGCTCCAGGGCATCCAGACCGTGCCGCCCGAGAGCGACGGCGAGCGCGTCTACGTGCCCAGTGAGCGCGGCGTCATCGCCCTGGACGCGGCGTCCGGCGCGGAACGCTGGCGCAAGCCGATGCCCGCCACCGCCGCCGTGATGGGGCTCGCACGGTCCGAAGGGGTGCTCTACACGGCGGAGTTCGGCTTCGCCGACGGTGAGTCGGGTTCCGGCGAGGCGATCGTGCGGGCCCGCAGGGGCCGCGACGGTCACACCCTGTGGACGTCGAAGCCGCTGCCGTCCAAGGTGCGGGAGGCGCTCGTCGTCAAGGAGGGACGGGTGTACGCGGCGCTGGAGGGCGGCGGCGTGGTGGCCCTCTCGGCGAAGGACGGCAGCCGTGCCGCCTCCGCCCCCGGCGAGCACTGCACCGGCGTCGTCGCCCACCGCGACGCGATCCTGTGCTGGGCCCTGGACCGCGCGGGGATCCGCGAGCTGGACGCCATGACCCTGAAGCCGCGCCGCACCCTGGCCCCCGACCGCACGCCCGCGCTGCCACCCTCGGTCGGCGAGGCGGACGTCCTGGTCGTGACGAGCCGCAACGAGGACACCGAGGCGCCGATCACGCACTTCATGACGGCGTACGACTGGCGCTCGGGCGATCGCCTGTGGCGCTACGGCGCCCCGAGGGACACCGTGACGGTGGCACTGTCCGGCAAGCGGATCCTCGCGGTGGGCCGGTACGAGATGTGGGGCAGGAGCACCGCGGACGACAAGGACTCCTACCGCAGGAAGACGATCCCGCACCCCGACGACGGCACGGCCTACGACGACGTGCAGACCCTCGGCCCGCCGCTCTACGTGGGCGGCGCCCTGTTCGCCGTGGCGCGGGACGGCAGGATCCTGTCGGGCTACGCCCCCTGACCCGCGTCCTGGCCCGAGGTGTGCCCGCACGCCGCCGCGATCTCGGCCGTGTCCCAGTAGAACGGCCACACCTCGGCGATCCGGCCCTCGCGCACCGTGAGCGTCTGGAGGATCGGGAACTCGAGCACCCGGCCACTGGCCCGTGCGCGGGCCCGCACCCGGGTGTGGACGACCGCCGTGCCGCCGGTGGCGAGGAAGCGCTGGTCGACCAGGTCGAAGGAGTCCCACGCCGCGCTCATCGCGAGGAAGAAGCGGGCCATGCCGTCGTGGCCGCGCCACGTCCCGCCGTACGGCAGGGCCGGTGCCTGGTGCAGGACGACATCGGGCGCGAAGTAGGGCGCGAGCAGATCGAAGGAGGCGCGGCCGGGGCCGCCCGCCGCCAAGTACCTCGCCTCCGCCGCATACATTCCGGTCAGTACGGGCAGCGAATCAACGGAATCGGTCGTCGTCATGGCCCCCACCCTGACCGCACGCCCCTCACCGCACCGGCGGATTTCGGACCTCTGCCTGCGCCGCGCGGCGCGTGGCACGGGCGCACTCCGGCCGAAAACCGCCGGGCCCGACCCGCGGGGACCGCCGGGGCGCTCGCCCCGCGCGCGGCGACCGGCAAGCTGGAGCAGGTGAACAACCCGTAGGGCATATGCGATTTGGGCCACTCCCACCGTTTTCGGCGGGGCCGGTCTTGCATGTGCTGTTACGCGATAGTAGTTAACAAAGCGCCGGATTGCGCACCCGAAGGGGGTGGGCAGACTTTTCCGGTACGCACTGCGGCAGACACATCCGCACGCGCACAGACCCACCGCGGAACCTCTCCACACCCCCGTATCCGTGCACGCGGACAGGAGCGGTCAGACATGCCCCTAGGCTCACCCTCGCAGCCCACCATTCCCGTTCTGGACGTATGCCCCATCGTCCTCCGCGGCCGAAAACCCGCGAAGGCCGTGGTGGGAGAAACGTTTCAGGTCACCGCGACCGTTTTCAGGGAAGGCCATGACGCGGTCGCCGCCAACGTCGTCCTGCGGGATCCCGAGGGGCGCGCGGGCCCCTGGACCCCGATGCGTGAACTCGCCCCCGGCACCGACCGGTGGGGCGCGGACGTCACGCCGGGCGCCGAGGGGCGCTGGACGTTCGCCGTGGAGGCGTGGGGCGATCCCCTCACCACCTGGCGCCACCACGCGGGCATCAAGATCCCCGCGGGTCTCGACACCGACCTCGTCCTGGAGGAGGGCGCCCGTCTCCACGAACGCGCCGCCGCGGGGGTGCCGAGCGCCGAACGCCCCGTCGTGCTCGGCGCGGCCGAGGCACTGCGCGACACGGGCCGCTCACCGGCGGCCCGTCTCGCTGCCGCCCTCACCCCGGAGGTCACCGGGGTGCTCGCCCGCCATCCGCTGCGCGAACTCCTCACCTCCTCGGAGGAGTTGCCGCTGCTCGTGGAGCGGCGCAGGGCCCTGTTCGGCTCCTGGTACGAGTTCTTCCCCCGGTCGGAGGGTGCCGTCGTCCGCGCGGGCGCCCCGCCCGTGCCCGGCACGTTCCGCACGGCGGCCGAACGCCTTCCCGCCATCGCGGAGATGGGCTTCGACATCGTCTACCTGCCACCGATCCACCCCATCGGCACCACGTACCGCAAGGGCGCCGACAACTCCCTGTCCGCGGGCCCGCACGACGTCGGCGTGCCCTGGGCGATCGGTTCGCCCGAGGGCGGCCACGACGCGGTCCACCCGGACCTCGGGACACTCGACGACTTCGACGACTTCGTCCGCGCCGCCGAAGCCCTCGGCCTCGAAGTCGCCCTGGACTTCGCCCTCCAGTGCTCCCCCGACCACCCGTGGGTGGAGAAGCACCCGGAGTGGTTCCACCACCGCTCCGACGGCTCCATCGCATACGCCGAGAACCCGCCGAAGAAGTACCAGGACATCTATCCGATCGCCTTCGACAAGGACATGCCGGGTCTGATCACGGAGACCGTGCGCCTCCTCCGCTTCTGGATGGACCACGGCGTGCGGGTCTTCCGCGTCGACAATCCGCACACCAAGCCCGTGGTGTTCTGGGAGGAGGTGCTCGCGGACATCAACCGCACCGACCCCGACGTCATCTTCCTCGCCGAGGCGTTCACCAGGCCCGCGATGCTGCGCACCCTCGCCGCCATCGGCTTCCAGCAGTCGTACACGTACTTCACCTGGCGCAACGGCAAGGACGAACTCACCGACTACCTGGTCGAGTTGTCCACGGAGACGGCGCACTACCTGCGGCCGAACTTCTTCGTGAACACCCCCGACATCCTGCACGCCTACCTCCAGGACGGCGGCAGGCCCGCCTTCGAGGCGCGCGCCGTGCTCGCCGCCACGCTGTCGCCGACGTGGGGCGTCTACAGCGGTTACGAACTGTGCGAGAACGCCGCCGTCCGGCGCGGAAGCGAGGAGTATCTGCATTCGGAGAAGTACCAACTCAGGCCCAGGGACTGGGAGTCGGCGGCCCGCAGGGGCGACACGATCGCCCCGCTCATCACCGCGCTGAACCGGGTGCGGCGGGCCAACCCGGCCCTGTGGCAACTTCGCGACCTTCACTTCCACGCCACGGACAAGGAAGCGGTGATCGCCTACTCCAAGTCGGCCGCCGACGCGACGGGATCGAACACGGTTCTGGTGGTCGTGAACCTCGACCCCCACCACACCCAGGAGGCGACGGTCTCGTTGAACATGCGGCGACTCGGCCTCGACCGGCACGAGAGCGTGCCGGTGCGCGACGAGCTCACCGGCGAGACCTACCACTGGGGCAGGGCCAATTACGTGCGCCTGGGTCCGGGCGGCGCGCACGTGCTCGTCGTCGGCCCGAGGCCGGGGGAGCACCACTCCCCCGACGCGCACGACCGGACCCTGCGGCCGTCCTCACCGTTGATCGGAGGGTCACCCACAACATGATCATCAACGAGCCCGTCCAGGACACCTTCGAGGACACACCCACCAAGGACCGCGACCCCGACTGGTTCAAGCGCGCCGTCTTCTACGAGGTGCTCGTCCGCTCCTTCCAGGACAGCAACGGCGACGGCGTCGGCGACCTCAAGGGCATCACCGCCAAGCTGGACTACCTCCAGTGGCTCGGCGTGGACTGCCTGTGGCTGCCGCCGTTCTTCAAGTCACCGCTGCGCGACGGCGGTTACGACGTCTCCGACTACACCGCGGTGCTCCCCGAGTTCGGCGACCTCGCCGACTTCGTGGAGTTCGTCGACAGCGCCCACCAGCGCGGCATGCGCGTGATCATCGACTTCGTGATGAACCACACCAGCGACCAGCACCCGTGGTTCAAGGAGTCCCGCAGCGACCCCGAAGGGCCCTACGGCGACTACTACGTCTGGGCGGACGACGACAAGCAGTACCAGGACGCCCGGATCATCTTCGTCGACACCGAGGCGTCCAACTGGACCTTCGACCCGGTCCGCAAGCAGTACTTCTGGCACCGCTTCTTCTCCCACCAGCCGGACCTCAACTTCGAGAACCCGGCCGTACAGGAGGAGATCATCTCGGCCCTGCGGTTCTGGCTCGACCTCGGCATCGACGGGTTCCGCCTGGACGCGGTGCCGTACCTGTACGCGGAGGAGGGCACCAACTGCGAGAACCTCCCCCGCACCCACGAGCTGCTCAAACGCGTCCGCGCCGAGGTCGACGCGCACTACCCGGACACGGTGGTGCTCGCCGAGGCCAACCAGTGGCCGGAGGACGTCGTCGACTACTTCGGCGACTTCGACAAGGGCGGCGACGAGTGCCACATGGCGTTCCACTTCCCCGTCATGCCGCGCATCTTCATGGCGGTGCGGCGCGAGTCGCGCTATCCGGTCTCCGAGATCCTCGCCAAGACCCCGGCCATCCCCTCGGGCTGCCAGTGGGGCATCTTCCTGCGCAACCACGACGAGTTGACGCTGGAGATGGTCACGGACGAAGAGCGCGACTACATGTACGCGGAGTACGCCAAGGACCCGCGCATGCGCGCCAACATCGGCATCCGGCGCCGCCTCGCCCCGCTCCTGGACAACGACCGCAACCAGATCGAACTGTTCACCGCGCTGCTGCTCTCGCTGCCGGGATCGCCGATCCTGTACTACGGCGACGAGATCGGGATGGGCGACAACATCTGGCTCGGCGACCGTGACGCGGTGCGCACCCCGATGCAGTGGACGCCCGACCGCAACGCGGGCTTCTCGTCCTGCGACCCGGGCCGGCTCTACCTCCCGACGATCATGGATCCGGTCTACGGCTACCAGGTCACGAACGTCGAGGCGTCCATGTCGTCCCCCTCCTCGCTCTTGCACTGGACGCGGCGGATGATCGAGATCCGCAAGCAGAACCCGGCGTTCGGCCTCGGCTCGTACACCGAACTCCCCTCGTCCAACCCGGCCGTGCTCGCCTTCCTCAGGGAGGCTCCCCCGTCCGGGGGCGAGGCCGACGACCTGGTGCTGTGCGTGCACAACTTCTCGCGTTTCGCGCAGCCCACCGAACTGGATCTCCAAGCCTTCAACGGACGCCACCCGGTGGAGCTGATCGGCGGGGTGCGCTTCCCGGCCATCGGCGAACTGCCCTACCTGCTCACGCTCGCCGGGCACGGCTTCTACTGGTTCCGGTTGCGCAAGGAAGCGGCGTAGGCTCCGGCAGCGCGGCTCTCGCGCGGGGCGGTTTCCACCGCCCCGCCCTGGGCACTCCTACGCACAACCGGCACTCCCGCACTCTGCCTTGTCCGCGACGCGGAAAGGACGCGACGCCATGTCGGAAGCCGCCACCCGCCCCAGTGTGAACTCCGGCGCGCTGCTCGCCTCGCTCGACCCGCTGCTGCGCGCCTGGCTGCCGCGGCAACGCTGGTTCGCGGGCAAGGGAAGGCCGATCAGCGTCCTCGAACCGGTGGCGGTGACCGAGCTCCTCCCGGCCGGCTCGCCCTCGGGCCTGCTCCACCTGCTCGTGAGGACCCGCAGGCCGATGGCGCCCGCCCAGGACATCGCGGCCGAGGGCCGTGCCGCCGAACGGGCCACCGACTGCTACCAGTTGCTCATCGGCGTGCGCCGGACGCTGCCGCCGCACCTGGCGCCCGCGCTCATCGGCCACGTCACCGAGGGCCCGCTCGCCGGGTTCACCGTCTACGAGGCGCTGCACGACCCCCGGCTCATGGCGCTGTTCCTTGAGCGACTGCGGATGCCGGGCAGGCACGGCGTGCTGCGCTTCGAGCGGGACCCCGGCACCGACATCCCCTCGGGGCTCGCTGCCCGCGTGCTCGCCGCCGAGCAGTCCAACTCCTCCGTGGTGTACGGAGATACGTTCATCCTCAAGCTGTTCCGCCGCGTCATGCCCGGCGTCAACCCCGACCTGGAACTGCCGCTGCGGCTCGCCGAGCGCGGCTGCGCACGGGTGCCCGCGCCCGCCGCCTGGTTCCACGCGCACCCGGCGGGCGGCGCGTCACCGGCCGACGAGGCGTACGGACTCGGGGTGGTCCAGCCCTATCTGGCGGGCGCCGACGACGGCTGGGAGCTCGCCCTGCGGATGATCGGCAAGGGCGAGGACTTCACCGGCGAGGCACGGGCGATCGGCCGCGCCACCGCCGAGGTCCACCGGGAGCTCGCGGCCGCGCTGCCCACCGTCACGCTCGGCCGGGCGCAGGTCGAACTCATCGCCGACGGCATGGCGGAGCGCCTGACCTCGGCGGCGCGGGCGGTCCCCGCGCTGCGGCCGTTCGCGCCCGCGCTGCTCACCGCCTACGAGGCGCTCGCCGACCTGGGCGGCGAGGGCCAGTCCTGGACCGCCCAGCGCGTCCACGGCGATCTGCACCTGGGACAGTGCCTGCGCTCCCCCGACGGCGGCTGGTCGCTCATCGACTTCGAGGGCGAACCCGCGCGCCCGCTCGCCGAACGCCGCCTGCCGCAGCCGACCGCGCGGGACGTCGCGGGCATGCTGCGCTCCTTCGACTACGCGGCGTACTCCGCGGAGCTCCGGGCACCCGGATGGGCGAAGGACTGCCGGGCCGCGTACTGCGTGGGGTACGCGGACGTCGCGGGCCGCGATCCCCGCACGGACCCGGTGCTGCTGCGCGCCCACGAGACGGACAAGGCCGTCTACGAAGTCCTCTACGAGGCCCGCCACCGCCCCGACTGGCTGCCGGTACCGCTGGCCGCCGTCCGCCGCCTCGCCGGGAACGGCTCCGCCGACGACGACCACTGACCATCCCTTTCGGATCCCTTCGGAGGAGGCCTCCCCCGTGACCCCCCGCTCCCGCAAACCGTCCGACGACGCCACCGAGCAGACCACCGGCCGCCGAGGGGGGCAGGAGGCGGCACGCGAAGAGAGCCGACCGGCCCCCGAGCCCGCGAAGCCCGCAGGGCCCGCGAGGGCCATCAGGGCGACGAAGTCCGCCAAGTCCCCGAAGGCGACGAAGGCGGGGAGGCCGGGGAAGGCGACGAGCCCTGCGAAGTCCGCCCGGGCCGCCGAGAGCGCCGAGACCGGCGAACCCTCACAGGGCGCCGAAGCCCCCGAAGCCACACAGCCCACCGGTCTCCCCGCACCACCGCAGTCGGCATCGGCATCGGCGTCGGCATCCGCAACGGCGTCTCGGAACGTCGCCCAAGTCACCCCCGACACCCCCGGCACCCCCGCATCCCTCTCCCCCGTCCCCGGGCCCGACCGCGCCCGCCTCCTCGACGGCACCCACCACGACCCGCACGGCGTGCTCGGCGCGCACCCCGTGCCCGGCGGCGTCGCCTTCCGTGCGCTGCGGCCCTACGCCAGGGCCGTCTCGGTGGTCGCCGCCGACCTCCGCGCCGAGCTGCGCGACGACGGCGACGGGTTCTTCTCCGCCGTGCTGCCGCTGCGGGCCGTGCCCGACGGCTACCGGCTGCACGTCTCGTACGAGGACGCGGAGCTCGACGTCCCCGACGCGTACGCGTTCCTGCCCGCGCTCGGCGAGTTCGACCTGCATCTGATCGGTGAGGGACGCCACGAGCAGCTGTGGCACGCGCTCGGCGCACGGCCGATGGTCCACCAGGGCGCGATCGGCACCCGGTTCACCGTGTGGGCGCCCAACGCCAGGGGCGTGCGGGTCGTGGGGAGCTTCAACTTCTGGGACGGCACCGGGTTCCCGATGCGTTCGCTCGGCGGCAGCGGCGTCTGGGAGCTGTTCGTGCCGTCCGTCGGCGAGGGCGAGCTGTACAAGTTCGAGATCACCCGGCCCGACGGATCCAGGACGCTGCGCGCCGACCCCCTCGCCCGCCGCACCGAGGCGCCGCCCGCCAACTCCTCCGTCATCGACGAGTCGCACCACGAGTGGCACGACGCCGAGTGGCTCGCGCGCCGGGGCGACGTGCCGGCGCACCGGGCGCCGTTCTCCGTGTACGAGGTGCACTTGGCGTCCTGGCGGCCGGGGCTCACCTACCGGCAGCTCGCGGAGCAACTCCCGGCGTACGTCGCCGACATGGGCTTCACGCACGTCGAGCTGATGCCCGTCGCCGAGCACCCCTTCGGCGGCTCCTGGGGCTATCAGGTCACCGGCTTCTACGCGCCGACGGCCCGCCTCGGCACCCCCGACGACTTCAAGTACCTCGTCGACGCGCTGCACCGCGCGGGGATCGGCGTCCTGATGGACTGGGTGCCCGCGCACTTCCCGCGCGACGACTGGGCGCTCGCCGAGTTCGACGGCAGGACCCTGTACGAGCACGAGGACCCGGCCCGCGCCGCGCACCCCGACTGGGGAACCCTGGAGTTCGACTACGGGCGCAAGGAGGTGCGCAACTTCCTTGTCGCCAACGCCAGTTACTGGTGCGAGGAGTTCCACATCGACGGCCTGCGCGTGGACGCGGTCGCCTCCATGCTCTACCTCGACTACTCGCGCGAGGACGGCGAGTGGACCCCGAACGAGCACGGCGGCCGCGAGAACCTGGACGCCGTGGCCTTCCTCCAGGAGATGAACGCCACCGTCTACCGTCGCACCCCGGGCGTCGTCACCATCGCCGAGGAGTCCACGGCCTGGGACGGCGTCACCCGCGCCACCCACCACGAGGGCCCCGGCGCCCCCAACAGTCCAGCACGCGGCGGCCTCGGTTTCGGCCTGAAGTGGAACATGGGCTGGATGCACGACTCCCTCGACTACATGACCAAGGAGCCGGTGCACCGCAAGTACCATCACCACGAGATGACGTTCTCGATGGTGTACGCCTACAGCGAGAACTACGTCCTGCCGATCTCGCACGACGAAGTCGTGCACGGCAAGCGGTCGTTGGTGTCGAAGATGCCCGGCGACTGGTGGCAGCGGCGCGCCAACCAGCGCGCCTACCTCGGCTTCATGTGGGCACACCCCGGCAAGCAACTCCTGTTCATGGGACAGGAGTTCGCGCAGGGCGCGGAGTGGTCGGAGGGGCACGGCCCCGACTGGTGGCTGCTCGACCCGGCGTACGGCGCGGAGGCCGACCACCGGGGCATGCGCGACCTCGTGCGCGACCTGAACATGCTCTACCGCGGCGAACCCGCCCTGTGGCAGCGCGACACCGACCCCGAGGGGTTCTCCTGGGTGGAGGGCGACGCCGCGGAGGACAACGTCTTCGCCTTCCTGCGGTACGACGCGGCGGGCTCGCCGCTGCTCGCCGTCTCGCACTTCTCCCCCGTCGTCCGGCACGCCTACCGCCTGGGCGTGCCTGACGAGTTCGGCGCCTGGAAGGAGGTCCTGAACACCGACGAGGCCCGCTACGGCGGCGGCGACGTCACCAATCCCGACCCGCTCAAGCCGGAACCGGTGCCGTCGCACGGCAGGCCCGCGTCGCTGCGCCTGACGCTGCCGCCGCTGGCTACCGTGTGGCTTCGACCCTCTTGAGCGCGACGGGCAACTCCTCGGCGTACAGGACGCCGAGGCGCTGGGTGGCCCGGGTCAGCGCCACGTACAGGTCGCTGGTGCCGTACCGCGCGGGCTCGACGACCAGGACCGTGTCGAACTCCAGGCCCTTCGCCTGACGCGGGTCGATCAGGACGACCGCCCGCGTCAGGTCCGGGGCCTCCCCGGCCGTCACTCCGGGGAGCTGTGCGGCGAGTTCCGCATGGAGCTCGCGCGGGGCGATGACCGCGAGGCGGCCCTCCTCGCGCGCCTCCGCCGCGACCGCTTCGGCCACGGCGGCGGCGAGGTCGTCGGTGCGGCGCGCCCAGGGGCGCACACCGGTGGACCGCACCGAGCTCGGGGGCCGGAAGTCCGGGTTCCCCGCGGCCCGAGGCACCTCGGCCGCGACCTCCATGATCTCCACGGGCGTGCGGTAGTTGACGCCGAGCCTGGTGTACTCCCAGCGGTCCTCGACGTACGGAGCGAGGATGCTCTCCCAGGAGCCACAGCCGCCCGCCTCCGCGGTCTGCGCCGGGTCGCCGACGAGCGTCATGGAGCGGGTCGGGCAGCGCCGCATCAGCAGCCGCCAGGCCATCGCCGAGAGCTCCTGCGCCTCGTCGACGATGATGTGCCCGAACGCCCAGGTGCGGTCCTCCGCCGCGCGCTCTGCGGCGCTGCGGTGGTCGGCCTCCTCCTGCCGTTCGGCCATCCGCTCGGCGTCGATGATGTTGTGCGCGAGCAGGACCTCGGCGTCCTCCTCGTCCTTGTCCTCGAACTCGTACGTCCGGGAGGCCCGCGAGACGTCGAGGACGCCCTGCGCGTACGCGATCTGCTTGGCCCGCTCCGCCTCGGCCGCCGCGAGCGCGGCGCTGTCGTCGTGCCCGAGCAGCTCGGCCGCCTCGTCGAGCAGCGGCACGTCGGCGGGCGTCCAGGCGGCGCCGCGCGGCCTGCGGATCGCGGCCGCGTCCGCCTCGTCGAGCCGGGTGGGCTCCGCGAGGAAGTCGTCGAGGAAGTCCTGCGGGGTCAGCGTGGGCCACAGCTCCTCGATGGCGGCGTGCACCTCGGGGCTGGCCGCGATGCCCTTGCCGAGCTGCGCGATGTCGTCGGGCCCGAGGAAGTTCGGCCCGCCGTACGGGTCGTGGCCGATGCGTTCGGCGAGCTGGGCGGTGAGCGAGTCGATGATCCGGAACGCGAAGTGCGGCCTGCCCAGGTTGTGCGGCACGTCCGCGTCACGGGCCGCCTCGCGCGCCTCGTGGGCGATCGTCCAGTCCAGGATCAGGTCGCCGTCGTCGTGCGCGATGACCAGGGGCTCGCCCGGTTCGGGGGTGGCCTGGCGGTCGCGCAGGGCCCCCGCGAGCACCTCCGCCATCTCCGCGCGGCCCTTCACCTCGGCGGCCTCCGGCGTGTCGGTGCCGGTGGCGCTCACGCCGGGGAAGAGCTCGCCGACGGTGGACAGGAGCACGCCCGTCTCGCCGAGCGCGGGAAGCACCTCGCCGATGTAGCCGAGGAAGGCCGGGTTCGGGCCCACGACCAGGACCGCGCGCTTGGCGAGCAGCTCGCGGTGGGCGTAGAGCAGGAAGGCGGCGCGGTGCAGCGCCACGACGGTCTTGCCGGTGCCCGGACCGCCCTCGACGACGAGGACGCCCCGGTGCGGGGCGCGGATGATGCGGTCCTGCTCGGCCTGGATGGTCTGCACGATGTCGTGCATGCGCCCGGTGCGCGCCGAGTCGAGGGCGGCGAGCAGCACCTCGTCGGCGTCGGCGCTCTCGAAGCCGGTGCGCGTGGTGTCGCTGAGGTCGAGGATCTCGTCGTGCAGGTCGGTGACCTCGCGGCCCTTGGTGGTCAGGTGCCTGCGCCTGCGCAGACCCATCGGCGTATGGCCGGTGGCGAGGTAGAAGGGGCGCGCGACATCGGCACGCCAATCGATCACGAGTGGGGTGCGTTCGGTGTCGGACGCGCGGATTCCGATGCGCCCGATGTGGTGGTCACGGCCGTCGCGGAATTCGAGCCTGCCGAAGCAGAGCCCGTTCTCCTCCGCGTTGAGGGCGGCGAGCACGCCGGACTGCTCCGCCACCATCACATCGCGCTCAAGACGCGCCTGGAGACCGTTGCCCACCTGCGACAACGACGCCTTCACGGCCGTCTCGGCCTCCTCGCGCAGCGCGTCCAGGCGCGCGTACAGCCCGGAGACGAATTGCTGCTCTTCCCGCAATTCCTCGGTTGACAATTCAGCCCCTCGCCGGTTACAGTGCTCTTATTGAACTTCTCGTGAAGTCGTCATGCGTAAATGGCAAGAGCTTCGCGAAAGAATCCAATATACGCAGAGATAAGCCCCGGACGTCAATTCGTCCGGGGCTTATCTCTTGTTCCCTCTCTCGTTCCGGCGCCGGAACGCTCAGAGCACGTCGGCCAGCTCCGCCAGGAGCTTGCGCTTGGCCCGCGCCCCCACCAGTTGCAGCACGGGCTCGCCGCCACGGAACACGATCATGGTCGGCGCCGAGAGCACCCGGTAGGCGATCGCCGCCTCGGGACTCCTGTCCACGTCCAGTTGCAGGATCTTGATCCGGTCCCGCTCCTCCCGCGCGATCTCGCTGAGGACCGGCGCGAGCTGACGGCACGGCCCGCACCAGTCCGCCGTGAACTCCACGAGCACCGGCCTGTCCCTCTCCCCCAGCACCTCCCCCGCGAAGTCCGCGTCCGTCACCTCGGCCACGCCGAGCGCTCTCATCGTCGTCATCCCCTCAGTTCGCACTTCGGTTCCGGACCCCCCGCAACCGCCGCCTCGGCCCGCGCGAGCTGCGCGCCGACCTGCGCCCGCACGGCCGACAACTCGCCGATCAGCGCGTCCAGTTCGGTGAGCTTGCGGCGGTAGACCGCGAGCGACGCCGGGCAGGAGTCGCCCTCCGGGTGGCCGGAGCGCAGACACTCCACGAAGGGCCTGGTCTCCTCCAGGTCGAACCCGAAGTCCTGGAGGGTCCTGATCTGTTCCAGGAGCCGCACGTCGCCCTCGTCGTACGTGCGGTAGCCGTTGCCGGTGCGCCGCGCGGGAAGCAGCCCGCGCGACTCGTAGTAACGCAGCGTCCGCGTGGTCGTCCCCGCACGCGCCGCGAGCTCGCCGATTCGCATGCCCTCGACCGTAAGCGTTGACGTGGGCGTCAAGGCCACCCGTCCGCTGAACGACGGCTTGGGCTCCGCTATACGAACAACGTTCCTTCGCCAACGCGAAGTAAAGATGCCTACCCAATCCATCCAAGTGGCGAGAAAGCGCTTCTGTTCACCAGCGGAAGCGGGAGCAGGCTGGCATCCAGACGTCGTGGGCGGCGCGGCAGGCCGGCCTGTTCCGCAGGTTCGGCATGCCCATCTCCGAAAAGGGGCACAGCGTGGGGCTTGGCAGGACCGGGCAGAAGGCGGAACGGGCCGCGGCCGAGGCGGCCGAGCGGCTCCTGCGGCTGGGCGGGCTGCTCAGCAAGGCGCCCCGCACCCCCGACCAGCGGGCCGCCTTCCGCACCGACCAGAGCGTCAACGACGCGCCCTACCGGGAGCGTTGGGCCCACGACAAGGTGGTCCGCTCCACCCACGGAGTGAACTGCACGGGCTCCTGTTCCTGGCAGGTGTACGTCAAGGACGGGCTCATCACCTGGGAAACGCAGGCGACCGACTACCCCACCACGGGGCCCGACCGGCCCGAGTACGAGCCGCGCGGGTGCCCGCGCGGCGCCTCGTTCTCCTGGTACACGTACTCGCCGACCCGGGTGCGCTATCCGCACGCGCGCGGCGTCCTGGTGGAGATGTTCCGCGAAGCGAAGCGGAATCACGGCGGGGACCCGGTGGCGGCCTGGGCCGAGGTGACCGGCGACCCCGACAAGCGGCGCCGCTACCAGGCGGCGCGCGGCAAGGGCGGCCTCGTCAGGATCGCCTGGGAGGAGGCCCTGGAGATCGCGGCCGCGGCCCACGTTCACACGTTGCAGGTGCACGGTCCCGACCGCATCGCGGGGTTCTCGCCGATCCCCGCGATGTCGATGGCGTCCCACGCGGTCGGGGCCCGCTTCCACGCGCTGCTCGGCGCGCCGATGCTGTCGTTCTACGACTGGTACGCGGACCTGCCGGTGGCCTCGCCGCAGGTGTTCGGCGACCAGACCGACGTGCCGGAGTCGGGCGACTGGTGGGACGCCGCGTATCTGATGCTGTGGGGCTCCAACGTCCCCGTCACGCGCACCCCGGACGCGCACTGGATGGCCGAGGCCCGCTACCGGGGCCAGAAGGTCGTGGTGGTCTCCCCGGACTACGCGGACGCCACGAAGTTCGCCGACGAGTGGCTGCACCCGCACCCGGGCACCGACGGGGCGCTCGCCATGGCGATGGGGCACGTGATCCTCAAGGAGTGCTTCGTCGACCGCCAGGTCCCCTACTTCGCCGACTACGTCCGCAGGTTCACGGACCTGCCGTTCCTGGTCGAGTTGGAGGAGCGCGGCGCCGACCACGTGCCGGGGCGCTTCGTCACCGCCGCCGACCTGGACCTCGCGCAGGAGGCGGAGCCCGCCGCGCGGCGCTGGATGCCGGTCCTGATCGACGCGCCGAGCGGCGAGGCCGTCGTACCGAACGGCACCCTCGGCGACCGCTGGACCAAGGGCGGCGAGGGCCGCTGGAACCTCGATCTCGGCTCGATCGAGCCGGAGTTGAGCCTGTACGGCGACGGGCGCGGCACGTGCGCGCGGGTGCGCCTTCCGCGCTTCGAGACGGACGGCGACACCGTGGCGCGTTCCGTGCCGGTGCGGCGCGTCGGCGGCCGCCTCGTGACGACGGTGTTCGACCTGATGCTCGCCCAGTACGGGGTGGCGAGGCCCGGCCTCGAAGGCGAGTGGCCCGCTTCGTACGAGGATGCCTCGGTCCCCTGCACACCCGCCTGGCAGGAGGCGCTCACCTCGGTGTCCGCCAGTGCCGTGGTGCGCGCCGCACGGGAGTTCGCCAGGACCGCCGAGCAGACCCGCGGCCGCTGCATGATCGTGATGGGCGCGGGCACCAACCACTGGTTCCACTCCGACACGATCTACCGGTCCTTCCTCTCCCTCCTGCTCCTGACGGGCTGTCAGGGCGTCAACGGGGGCGGCTGGGCCCACTACGTGGGGCAGGAGAAGGTCCGCCCCTACGCGGGCTGGCAGCAGCTGGCCACCGGCGCCGACTGGGCGCGCCCCTCGCGGCAGATGGCGGGCACGCCCTACTGGTACACGCACACCGACCAGTGGCGCTACGAGGGTTCGGGCGCCGACCGGCTCACGGCCACGACGGGCCGGGGCGCGTTCGCCGGGCTGCACACCGCCGACCTGGTCGCCCGCTCGGTGCGCAAGGGCTGGATGCCGTCCGCCCCCACCTTCGGCGCCAACCCCCTTGACCTGGGCGACCGGGTGCACGCGGAGGGCGCGGAGCCGCAGGAGTGGGTGCGCAGGGAACGCGACGAGGGGCGCCTCTCCTTCGCCTGCGAGGACCCTGACGACCCGGCGAACTGGCCCCGGGTCCTCACCGTGTGGCGCGCCAATCTGATCGGCTCGTCCGCCAAGGGCAACGAGTACTTCCTGCGGCACCTGCTCGGCGCCGCCGACAACGCGGACGCCGCGGAGGCGCCACCGGACGAGCGCCCGCGCGAGGTCACCTGGCGGGACGAGGCGCCCCGGGGAAAGCTGGACCTGCTGCTCGCCCTCGACTTCCGGATGACGTCGACCACGCTCTTCGCCGACCTCGTCCTGCCCGCCGCCACCTGGTACGAGAAGCACGACCTGTCCAGCACGGACATGCACCCCTACGTGCACGCCTTCTCGCCCGCGATCGACCCGCCCTGGCAGGCCCGCACCGACTTCGAGATCTTCCAGGGCCTCGCCGGGGAGGTGAGCAGGCTCGCCGAGGGCCGCCTGGACACCCGCCACGACCTGGTCGCCACCGCCCTCCAGCACGACACCCCGGACGAGGCCCCGCCGGAAGGTCTCACCGAACCGCGCTACACGCTGGTGGAACGCGACTACACCCTGCTCGCCGAGCGCCTCGCCGCGCTCGGGCCGCTGCCGGACTCCGCGGGCATGCAGGTGCGCGGCCTGACCGTGCACACCGGGGCGGAGTCCCGGTGGCTGGCCGAACGCTGCGGCACCGCCGCGTCGGGCGCGGCGCGCGGCAGGCCCCTCCTGGACACGGACGTCAAGTTCTGCGAGGCGATCCTGGCCCTGTCCGGCACCACCAACGGGCGCGTCGCCGCCGAGGGCTTCGACCGGCTCGCCGAACGGTGCGGACCGGGCAGCGACGTGGGCGAGCTCGCGGCCTCCGTCGCCGAGCGGCGCATCGTCTTCTCCGACACCCAGGCCCGCCCCGTCCAGGTCGGCGCCAGCTTCGAGTGGTCCGGCAAGGAGGGCCACGACCGGCGCTACGCCCCGTTCACCATCAACACCGAGCACCGCAAGCCCTGGCACACCCTCACCGGACGCCAGCACTTCTACCTCGACCACGAGTGGATCGCCGAGTACGGCGAGCAACTGCCCCTCTACCGGCCCCCGTTGGACCTCTCCGAGCAGACGCGCCGGTACGAGGAAGGGGACGAGCGATCGGTGACCGTGCGCTACCTCACCCCGCACTCGAAGTGGTCCATCCACTCCGAGTACCAGGAGAACCTGCTGATGCAGACCCTGGCCAGGGGCGGGCCCGTCATCTGGATCAGCCCCGACGACGCGGCCGCCATCGGCGTCGCCGACAACGACTGGATCGAGGCGGTCAACGCCAACGGCGTCGTGGTGGCCCGCGCGATCGTCTCGCACCGCATGCCGGTCGGCACCGTGTTCATGTACCACGTCCAGGAACGCCTGGTGAACGTGCCCAAGTCCGAGGCCACCGGGCGGCGCGGCGGCGTCCACAACTCCCTGACCAGGCTGCTCATCAAGCCGACTCATCTGATCGGCGGCCACGCGCAGCTCTGCTTCGCCCCCAACTACTACGGCCCCACCGGCAACCAGCGCGACGCCCTGACGACCATCCGGCGCCGCGCGCAGAACGTGGAGTACTGACTGATGAAGGTCATGGCACAAGTGGCGATGGTGATGAACCTCGACAAGTGCATCGGATGCCACACCTGTTCGGTCACCTGCAAGCAGACCTGGACCAACCGCGACGGCACCGAGTACGTCTGGTTCAACAACGTCGAGACCCGCCCGGGACAGGGCTACCCCCGCGGGCATGAGGACCAGGAGAAGTGGCAGGGCGGCTGGCGCCTCAAGCACGGCCGTCTCGTACCGCGCAGCGGCGGCCGCGCCCGGCGCCTGGCCCGCCTCTTCGCCAACCCCCGGCTCCCTTCCCTGTCCGACTACTACGAGCCGTGGACGTACGACTACGAGAACCTCACCACCGCCCCGCTGGGCGACGACGTGCCCACCGCGCCGCCCCGCTCCCTGATCGACGGCCGCCCCACCGAGGTGACCTGGGGACCCAACTGGGACGACGACCTGGGCGGCGGGCCCGAGCACCTGGCGGGCGATCCGGTCCTGCGCACGATGAACGAGCAGGTGCGCCACGAGTACGAGCAGGCGTTCATGTTCTACCTGCCGCGGATCTGCGAGCACTGCCTGAACCCGTCCTGCGTGGCGGTGTGCCCCTCGGGCGCGATGTACAAGCGGATCGAGGACGGCATCGTCCTGGTGGACCAGGACCGCTGCCGCGGCTGGCGGATGTGCGTCACCGGCTGCCCGTACAAGAAGGTGTACTTCAACCACCGCTCCGGCAAGGCCGAGAAGTGCACGCTGTGCTACCCGCGCATCGAGGCCGGTCAGCCCACCGTCTGCTCCGAGACCTGCGTGGGACGCCTGCGCTACCTCGGCGTCATCCTCTACGACGCCGACAAGGTCGGCGATGCCGCCTCCGTCGAGGACGAACAGAGGCTGTACGAGGCGCAGTTGGAGTGCTTCCTCGACCCGGAGGACCCGGCGGTGGCCCGCGCCGCAGAGGAGGCGGGCATCCCGCACGACTGGATCACCGCGGCCCGCCGCTCCCCGGTGCACGCCCTGATCAACACCTACAAGGTGGCGCTTCCGCTGCATCCGGAGTACCGCACCATGCCCATGGTCTGGTACATCCCGCCGCTCTCGCCGGTCGTCGAGTCGCTGACCGCCACCGGCCACGACGGCGAGGACCCGGCCAAGCTGTTCGCCGCGATCGATTCGCTGCGCATCCCCGTCGACTACCTCGCCGGGCTCTTCACCGCGGGCGACCCCGCCCCGGTGGAGGCGTCGTTGTGCCGCCTCGCCGCGATGCGCTCCCACATGCGGCGCGTCAACCTCGGCGAGGAACGCGACGAGAACATCTCCCGCGCGGTCGGCATGGATCCCGCGGGCATCGAGGCGATGTACCGGCTGCTCGCCCTCGCCAAGTACGAGGACCGCTACGTCATCCCCACCAGCTACACGGCCTCCACCGGCCGCAGCGCCCAGGAGCTGGCCGCCGGATGCAGCCTCGACGGCGCGGACGGCCCCGGCATGTACACGGCCGACACCTTCCACGCGTCGCCCGTACCCGAGCCGGAACCCGCGGCGGCGGGCGCGGGCCGGGGCCGCTTCAACCTCTTCGGCTGGAACGGCTCGGGCCGCCCCGAGGGCCTCTTCCCCGGCCGGCGCTGACTCCGGCTCCGGCTCCGCCACCTACCCACCGCACCACCGCCCCGTACCGGAAACCCGCACCGGAGAGCTGAACAGTCATGACGTACACCGCGGTCCTGCACCAGGCCGCTTCCCTTCTGCTGCAACACCCCGGCGCCCGCTGGGCCGAGCGCCTGCCCCTGATCCGCGCCTCGCTCACCGGACTGCCCGGCGACGAGGCCGACATACTGCGCCGGTTCTGCGACGCGGTCGCCGACACTCCCCAACTGGAGCTGTCCGCCCGCTACATCGTCACCTTCGACCGCAGCCGCCGACGCACCCTGCACCTGACGTACTACACCGACGGCGACACCCGACGGCGCGGCGAGTCCCTGCTGCGCTGGCAGCATCTGTACCGCGAGCACGGCTGGTGGCCGCCCGCCGACGAGCTGCCCGACTTCCTGCCGCTGGCCCTGGAGTTCGCCGCCCGCTGTCCCGCCCCCGGCATCCGCGCCCTCACCGAGCACCGCGCCGCGCTCGAACTGCTCCGCATGGCCCTGATCGACCACCGCAGCCCCTACGCCGACGTGCTCGGCGCGGTCTGCGGCACCCTGCCGGGCGCGGCCCCCGCCGACCGCGCCGCCGCCCTGCGCATGGCCCGCACGGGACCGCCGGTCGAGACCGTCGGCCTGCTGCCCTTCGCCGATCTGCCCACCGGGAAGGTCCGGCCACAGGAGGCCCGCCGATGAACCATCTGCACATCGCCCTGTGGGGCGTACTGCCCTATCTCGTCGTCGCCCTGCTCGTGACGGGCACCGCCTGGCGCTACCGCTACGACCGCTTCGGCTTCACCACCCGCTCCAGCCAGCTGCACGAGCACCGCCTGCTGGCCGTCGGCGGACCGCTCTTCCACTACGGCCTGCTGTTCGTCGTCGCGGGCCACGCCATGGGCCTGCTCATCCCCGAGTCGCTCACCGAACGGCTCGGCGTGCACGAGTGGCTCTACCACGTCAACGCGCTCGCCGTCGGCGGCACGGCGGGCCTCGCCACCCTCACGGGCCTCGGCATCCTGCTCTACCGGCGGCTGCGCGTGCCCGCCGTGCGCGCCGCCACCAGCCGCAGCGACCGCGCCGTCTATCCGATCCTGGCCACCGTCCTGTGCAGCGGCCTGTTCGCCACGGTCACCACCCTCGCCCCGCACCCCTACGACTACCGCCGAGGCGTGGCGATCTGGTTCCGCTCCCTGTTCTCCCTCGACCCCGATGTCTCCGCCATGGCGCACGCGCCGCTCGCCTACCAGACCCACGCCCTGCTCGGGATGGCGCTGTTCGCCCTGTGGCCCTTCAGCCGCCTGGTGCACGCCTTCACCGCCCCCGTCGGCTACGTCGCACGCCCCTATGTCGTCTACCGCTCCCGGGGCGCGAGCACCCGGGTCCCCGCGTCGACCCGCAGGTGACCGGGGCCCCCGCTCAGGCGGGGTCGCGGATGCCGACGACCGAGGCGGCCCACTCGTCGGCGCCGTGCCCGAGATCGATCGCCCTGCGGGCCACGGTGAGCACCCCCCGCAGGGCGGACGCGTCGAGGCCGCGGTGCTCGGCGGCGTGCACGAGGTGCTCGACGTTCGCGGCCTCCACGACGAGGTTGCTGGCCTCCGCGGGATACGTGCCGGAGTCCAGGTCCCTGGCGGTGCCCTCGACCGAACTCTCCAGGAGGGAGATGTTGGCCTTCAGATAGGGGACGAGCGCGGCGGCGGGCACGCCGTCCTTCGCCGCGAGGGCGAAGCCGTGCACCATGCCGTGCATCGCCGTCCAGAAGAAGTCGAGCAGGGCCAGGTCGTACACCGCGGCGAGCCCGTGGTCCTCGCCGACGTAGGCGCTCTGCCCGCCGAGCACCGTGAGCGTCGCCTCGTACTTCTCGTACGCGGACCTGGTGCCGCTGTGGAAGATCAGCGCGTCCGGCGTACCGATCAGCTGGATCGGCACCATGACCGAGCCGTCCAGGTAGGCGACACCGATCCCGGCGGCCCAGGCGGCGGCCTCGCGGGCGCGCTCGGGGGTGTCGGACGTGAGGTTCACCAGGAGGCGCCCGGCGAAGTCGGCCGGGTCCGCCCGGTCGAGGATGGCCTGCGCGGCGGCGTAGTCCACGACGCAGACGACGACCACCTCGCCCGCGCGGACCGCTTCGGCGGGGCTCGCGGCGCGGGTGGCGCCCCGGGCGACGAGGTCCTCGCCCTTGCCCGGCGAACGGTTCCAGACGGTGGTGGGGTGACCGGCGGCCAGGAAGGCGCCCGCGAGGGCCTGCCCCATGGACCCGAGGCCGAGGACGGTGACGGGCGGAAGGGCCTCGGAAGGCTCCGGCCGGGAGGCAGAGGGTGAGGTTGAGGGTGAGGAAAGAGGAGGCTGGTTCGTCATGACCACCATCGTTGGCGGAGCCCCAACTCCCCACAAGTACCGACTATTTAGTCAGGTACGCACCACGAGGTAAGCGTGGACGTCCGCCCCGCTCACCCGAAGTCCAGCTCCCCGTAAGGCCGTCTGAGCTCGTGGAACTCCGCGACCCCCGCCATCAGGACCACCCCGTCCCACAGCCGCCCCGCCGCCTCGCCCCTGGGCGCCGGGGAGACGACGGGCCCGAAGAGCGCGCCCACGCCCTCGACGGCGAGCACCGGCGTGCCGACGTCGTCGCCCACCAGCGCGACGCCCGCCTCGTGCGAGGCGCGCACCACGGCGTCGTACTCCGCGGTCATCGCCACGGACCCGAGCTCACCGGGGAGTCCCGCGTCGGCGAGCGCGGCCGCCATGCCGGACCAGTCCTGGCGGGCGTGGACGCGCGCACCGAGGGCGTCGAAGTACCGCCCGAGCGCCTCGTTGCCGTGCCGTTCGCGCACCGCGGCGCAGACCCTGCCGTGCGCCTTCATGTACTCCCCGTACAGCCCCTCGGGGTCCTCCGGGTCGACGTCCCGCGCCTCGTTGAGCGCGGCCAGGCTCATCACCCGCCACTGCACGGCGATGTCACGCACGCGCTCCACCTCGCGCAGCCAGCGCGAGGTGATCCAGGTGTACGGGCATACCGGGTCGAACCAGAAGTCGACGTTCACGCGGTGCCGTTCGGAATTCCTGACGTTCACTCAGTCACCGTACGCCTTCCGTAAGTTGAGGCTTACGTAGGGCCGCCCTGAGCCAGTCGTCCGCCGCGCCCGGCGTCGGTTCCGGCCGCCCGGACGGCGGGGCGGTGAGTTCCGCGACGAGGTTCCAGTAGGCGTCCAGGCGCGGCTCCGCGGCGAGTTGGGGGCCGAGCCCGCGCCGGAAGCCGGGGGTGTCGCGGACGCCGAGCGCGGCCGCATGGGCGGCGACGAAGCAGTCGAGCGCCTCGCCGCCGTGCGGCGCCCTGCCCTCGCGGACATCGGCAGCGGCCAGCGCGTACGCCTCGGCGAGGCCGTCGTAGAGCAGCTCGGGCCGGTAGCCGCGCCCGCCCTTGTGCGCCTCGGGCTGGAAGCGCGCGCTGCCGTCGCAGGGCGCGGAGACGAACGCCTGGAGCCGGGCGAAGGCCAGGACCTGGGCGGGCGTGGGGTCCTCGGGCACCGGAGGCACGGCCTGTTCGACGGTCGCGGAGACGACCCGCGCGGACATCCGCGCGGGCAGCCAGCCGCGCCAGAAGCGGGCGAGCGGGGCGGTGCTCGGCGGTGTGGTCATGGCACCGATCAGGCGCAGTCGCCCCGGGCGCTCCGCCGGGGCGCACTCGGCCACCAGGCGCAGGGCCGCCTCGCGCCAGCGCAGAGCGGTCAGGCGCGAGCCGATTTCGCGCAACTGGCCCGCGATGGCGCCCTCCAGGGCGTCGCCGAGGGAGTCCCCGGGGGAGTCGCCCAGGGCGTCCTGCTCGCCGAGGACCCGGCCCACCTCGGGGACCGGCAGGTCCAGGGCGCGCAGGGAGCGGATGAGCCGCAGCCGGTCGAGCGCGTCGGGTCCGTAGCGGCGGTGGCCGCCGCCGCTGCGGGCGGCTTCGGGCAGCAGGCCCCGGTCGGAGTAGAAGCGGACGGTCTTGACCGTGACGCCCGCCCGCTCGGCGAGCCCGCCGATGCTCCACAAACCGTCGGTCGACACGTCTTGAACCTCCCTCAGGGGGAGTTCTTACGGTACCGGCGAGCGAGACGCACACGGCATACGAGGAGGACTCATGACGACGTTCGTGCTGGTGTCGGGCGGGTACACGGGCGGCTGGATCTGGCGGGACGTGGCGGCGGGGCTGCGGGCCGCGGGCGCGGAGGCGCACCCGGTGACGCTGACGGGCACGGGCGAGCGCCGCCATCTGGGCGGGCCCGGGACGGACCTGGAGACGCACATCGAGGACCTGACGCAGGTGCTCGACCACCTGGACGCGCCCGATGTGATGCTGGTCGGCTACTGCTACGGCATCTACCCGGCCGTCGGCGCCGCCGACCGGCGTCCGGACCGGGTCGCGCGGCTCGTGTACCTGGACTCCCCGATGCCGCAGGACGGCCGGTCCATGCTCGACCAGGTGCGTGAGCAGATGCCCGAAGGGGCCACGCGCGGACGCGTGTTGGGCCTCCGGGAGCGCGCCGAGGGCGGCTGGCGGGTTCCGGCGCCGACGCGACAGGAGTGGCAGGAGTGGGGGAACCTCGCGGGCGTGGGCCCGCAGGCTCTCGACCGGATCGTGCGCCTCGCGTCACCGCAGCCGCTCGGCCCGCTCGACCAGAAGCTGCGGCTCACCGGGGCGGCGGCCGGCCTGCCGGTCACGGGCGTCTTCTGCACCGAGGGCGGCTCGATGGACATCGCCACCCTGGAGGGCCTGGTGGCGTCAGGACTGCCGCTGGTCCAGGGCCTCGCCGCCCCCGCCCACGCCTTCTTCGAGATCGCCACCGGACACTGGCCGATGATCTCCACCCCCGGCGAACTGACGGACGTGCTGCTCAGGTCCGCCGAGGGTGAGGGCCACCGGCTCGCGGCCCCTGCCGCCCGCGTCTAGTCGGCGCTTCCACCGGACTCGCCGCTCACCTTGTCGTACGTGAGGAAGACGGTGCCGCTGTCCAGCAGCTCGGCGTCCGTACGCTCGTACAGCGTGGGCTCGAAGGCGCTCTCGCCGCCGAACAGCGAGATGCCCGAACCCAGCGCCATCGGGCTGAGCTTGACGACGAGCCGGTCGATCTCGCCGCGCAGCGCCCCGGCGAGCTCACCGCCGCCGCACAGCCAGATGTCCTTGCCCTCCTCCCGCTTCAGCTCCCGCACCCGCTCGACCGGGTCGGTGGCGACGAGCTCGATCTCGGGGGCGGGCAGCTCGGTGAGGCTCCGTGAGAACACCAGGTGCCTCAGGTGCGGGTAGGCGTTGGGGATTCCGGCGTCGAGTCCGATGGCGTAGGTCCTGCGCCCTTCGAGGATCGTGTCGAAGTGGGTCCCCTCCGCGGTGATGCCGAGGGCGGCCCTGGCGGGAGCGGGCAGCGTCTCGGGATAGGTGGCGACGAGGTGCTCCACGTAGTCCTGCCCGACGGGCCAGAACCCGTCGGGCCCGGTGGGGTCGGCGCCGTCGGGCCCCGCGATGAATCCGTCGATGCTGACGGCGATGAAGTAGACGAGCTTGCGCATGCGGCCCCCTGGGTGTGGCCCGGTCGGCCACGTTGACTGTTGTACTTCAGATGAAGTGGTCAGAACGTAGTACTTCACCTGGAGTGGTGTCAACACTTTTCTTCGGGCCGCTTCCTCCGCGCGGCTGCGGCGGGGCCCCGTGCGGCTGACGCACGGAAGCCGGGCCTCCCCGAAACGGGGAGGCCCGGCTTCCGCGTGCGCGCGTCGGCGCCGAGATCGCCGCGACGCGCGGTCGTCAGTTCTGGAGCTGCGGTTCGGACGCTTCGTCGCGCGAGGGCTCCGCGTCCGCGCCGACGGGCCCGCCCCGCCCCTTGCGCGGCAGCAGCGCCGCGACGAGGACCGTGCCCACGCCGAGGATCACCGCGCCGATCAGGCTGGTGTGGGAGACCGCGTCCGAGAAGGCGGAGCCGACCGCGTCGGCCATCTTGCCCGCGCCCTGGGTGAGCTGTTCGGCCTGGCCCTTGAGCTGGGCGGCCTGCTGCGGGGAGGCCGCGTGGGCCGCCTTCTCGGCGAGCTCGCGCGCCTGGTCGCCGATGCCCTGCGCCACCGCGTACCCGGCACCGACGGAGTCCTGCGCGGTGTCCAGCGTGCCGTCGGGCAGCTTCGTACCGGAGGCCGCGGCCGCGTCGGAGAGCTTCGAGGAGTACGAACTGGCGAGCACCGAGCCGAGGATGGCGATGCCGAGCGAGCCGCCGAGTTCGAGCGACGTGTCGTTGACCGCGCCGCCGACGCCGAGCTCGGACTCGGGGAACGCGCCCATGATCGCGTCGGTGCAGGGCGAGAGCGCCAGACCGATGGCCAGGCCCAGGATGATCAGCGGGGCGACGAAGTCGCCGTACGTGGAGCCGGAGTCCACCCGGGTCAGCAGCGCCAGCGCCACCGTGCCCGCGACCATGCCCGCCGAGACCGTGATCTTCATGCCGATGCGCGGGGTCAGATAGCCCGTGAGCGCCGAGCCGACGAAGACCGCGCCCGCCAGCGGCAGCATGCGCACGCCCGTCTCGAGCGGGTTGTAGCCGAGCACGAACTGGAGGTGCTGGGTGAGGTAGTAGAACGCGCCGAAGACCGCGAGGAAGAACAGCGCGACCGCGAGGTTCGAGCCCGCGAAGCGGCGGTCCAGGAAGCGGCGGACGTCCAGGATCGGGTGCGGGTGGCGCAGCTCCCAGGCGACGAAGGCCAGCAGGGCCACGCCCGCGACGACCGCCGCCGAGATCGCCTTCGCGTCCCAGCCGAAGTGCGGACCCTGGATGATCATGTAGACGAGCGCGCCGGTCCAGACGACGGAGAGCGCGCCTCCGACGTAGTCGATCCGGTTGCTGTGGCCCGCCTTGGACGGCGGCACGAGGGCGAGCGCGCCGACGATCGCGAGGGCGGCGATCGGCACGTTGATCAGGAAGGTCGACGCCCAGCCGTGGCTCTCCAGGAGCGCGCCCGCGACCAGCGGCCCCGCCGCGATCGCGAGACCGGCCGTGGCGGTCCACAGCACGATCGCCTTGGCCCGCTCGGCCCGGGGGAAGGTCGCGGCGAGCAGCGAGAGCGTGGCGGGCATGATCATCGCCGCGCCGAAGCCCATCACGGCGCGGGCCGCGATGACCCCGCCCGAGCTGTCCACCAGCGAGCCCGCGACCGATCCGGCGCCGAAGACGACGAGACCGAGCACCAGCGCGCCGCGCCTGCTGTACTTGTCGCCGATCGCGCCGAGCAGCAGCATCAGGGCGGCGTACGGCACGGTGTAGCCGTCGATGACCCACTGCAGGTCCGAGCTGGAGAGCCCGAGGTCCTTGGTCATGTCGGGGGCGGCGACGGTCAGCGCCGTGTTCGCCATCACGATGATCAGCAGGCTCAGGCAGAGCACGCCAAGTGCCCACCAGCGCCGCGCGTACGGCTGCTTCATCTCCTCGACCGGTTGCTTCATGAGCAGAGCCACCGAAGCCTCACCCTTCCATGGTTCATGTGCGTTCCTGCTTGTCCGGTGACCTTGCACAGCACTGTGCAATTACACACGACTGTGCAACTTACGCCATGGCACACTGCCGTGCAAAACGGACGTCCGGAGCGCCGTACGCACCCGCGTGCACAATGGAGCCCATGAGCCGAGCCGACGCAAACCGCCGCCGCATCCTGGAGGTGGCACTCGCCGAGCTGCTGCGCGACCCGGAAGCGTCCATGGACCAGATCGCGCGCGCGGCGGGCGTCGTCCGCAGAACGGTCTACGGCCACTTCCCCAGCAGGGACGCGCTGATCGGCGCGCTCATCGACGGCGCGGTCGAGGCGGTCGCCGCGGCCCACGCCTCGGGCCGCGCCCGGGCGGACGACCCCGCCGAATCACTGGCCCACTCGATGGTCGCCGTCTGGGAGATCGCCGACGGCTACCGCCTGCTCGTCGCCCTCGCCCAGCGCAGCGTCGCGATGGAGGGCATCAGACAGCGCCTCGCCCCCGTCCGCGAGCAGTGCGTGAACGTACTCCAACTCGGCCTGGAAAAGGGCGACTTCACCTCGACCCTGCCGCCCGCAGCCCTCGCGTACGTCCACGAGCAGCAGCTCTTCGGCCTGATGGAGGCCGTCAACGACGGCCTGCTCGACCCGAAGGACGCGGGCCTGGCCGCCGCGTCGACGGCTCTCCTCTCGGCGGGGGTTCCGGCGGAGCGCGTACGGGAGATCGTCACGGGCCTCGCTCGCTGACCGCACGCCCCGGCGCTCCCCCGCGTACGCGAAAGCGCCGCCCACGACGTACGAGGGGGGAGTCTCGTACGGCGCGGGCGGCGCGGGTCGGCCCCGTTCCGGTGGGGCCTGTACCAGGGGGCCTGGCGGCCCGTCGCTACAACTACAGCTACAGCTAGAACTGGAACTAGAACTACAGCTACAACACCTTCGCGGGTTCCTTGCCGTCGCCCCGCGGCTCCGGCACGGCGTCGCCGTCTTGCGCGTCGTCCGTGTCGTCCGCGTCCCGCCGCGCCCCGTGCTCGTCGTCGACCAGCGTCTTCTCGTCGAAGGGCAGTTGGCCGTCGAGCACCAAGGCGACCCGTTCCTTGTCGACCTCCTTGGTCCAGGTGCCGATCAGCAAGGTCGCGACCGCGTTGCCCGCGAAGTTGGTGAGGGCGCGGGCCTCGCTCATGAAGCGGTCGACGCCGATGATCAGGCCGACGCCGTCGACGAGGGCGGGCTTGTGCGACTGGAGTCCGCTCGCGAGGACCGCGATGCCCGAACCCGAGACGCCCGCCGCGCCCTTGGACGCGATCATCATGAAGAGCAGCAGCGAGATCTGCTCGCCGACGCCGAGCGGCTGGTGCATGGATTCGGCGATGAACAGCGAGGCCATGGTCAGGTAGATCATGGTGCCGTCGAGGTTGAAGGAGTAGCCCGTCGGGACCGTGATGCCGACGACGGGACGGCTGACGCCCAGGTGCTCCATCTTCGCGATGAGCCGCGGCAGCGCGGACTCCGACGAGGAGGTGGAGAGGATCAGCAGGAACTCCCTGCCCAGGTACTTCAGGAGCTTGAAGAGGTTGACCCCGGTCACCACGCGCACCAGCGTGCCGAGCACGACGACGATGAACAGGGCGCAGGTGACGTAGAACCCGATCATGATCGTGGCGAGCGCCTTGAGGGCTGCCACGCCGGTCTCGCCGATGACGGCGGCCATCGCGCCGAACGCGCCCACCGGGGCGGCCCACATGATCATCCCGAGCACCCGGAAGACCAGCTTCTGGATGTGCTCGATGCCGCGGAGCACCGGCTCGCCGGAGCGGCCCATCGCCTGCAGCGCGAAGCCCACGAGCAGCGCGACGAGCAGCGTCTGGAGCACCTCGCCCTGGGTGAAGGCGGAGACCATCGTCTTGGGGATGATGCCGAGCGCGAAGTCGACGAGCCCCTTGTTCGCCTCGTCGGCCGCGGTGTGGCCCGCGTCCTTCTCGGACTGGCTGATGTCCATGCCCGAGCCCGGGTGCAGGATGTTGCCGACGAGCAGGCCGATGGCGAGCGCGACGACCGACATCGCCATGAAGTAGGCGAGCGCGAGCCCGCCCACCTTGCCGACCTTCGCGGCCTTGCGCACCGAACCGACGCCGAGCACGATCGTGCAGAAGATGATGGGCGAGATCATCATCTTGATCAGGCTCACGAAGCCCGTGCCGATCGGCTTGAGCTCCTTGGCGAAGTCCGGCCAGATGAAGCCGACGGCGATACCGAGCAGCGCGGCGCCGATGACGGCGATGTAAAGGTAATGCGTGCGGTCCCGCTTGGCTGCGGGTGCCGCGTGTGGGTCGGCCGTGCTGGTCACGGGGCCCTCCTTGAACGACGACGTCGGCGTTGGGTGACGTATCCCCGGAGCGTGTCGGTGACGTGCTCGCGGGATACGCACATCGGTGGCGCGCTCGCGGTGGGCTTGGATCCGGTGACCTGGCGGTCCGGTGACCCCGTGGTCCGGTGACCCGGTGGTCCGGTGACCCCGTGGTCCGGTGACCCGGTGGTCCCGTGATCCCGTGCCCGGCGAGTGCGCGGCTGCCCGCAGTGCGTGCGGCTCACGTCCTGGGCGATCCCGGTGACTATCTCTCGCCCTGTGAGGGCGGTCACCCTTGCGTTCATTTAGTTCGCACTTAGGGCCTGTCCGGCGGGCCAGGGCGCTGTCGCGGGGTCTGGCCCGCACATCTGCCGCGTTGTCGTCGGTTGCCGACTTCCCCAAGCTCTCGGCTCCGCTCGAGCAGGGGAGACCCCACTGCGTTGCCGCCCTCCTCCGCCTTGCAGCTGCACGCACCAGACCCCGCTCGTGCCCACCGGAAGGTGGGCGCCACCCGAGCGCGCCCTGCCCCGCCGGACAGGCCCTAACCGACCAGGCAGACTTGCGCCATGCCCCGCACCCCTCCACGCCGCCCCCGCCGGCTGCCGCGCAGCCTGGCGGGCCAGCTCTTCGCGATGCAGATCGTGCTGGTCACGGTGGTCGTCGCCGGGTGCGCGCTCTTCACGTACGTCAGTGACAAGCACCAGGCGGAGGAGGGCGCGCGGCGCCAGGCGACCGCGGCGGCTCGCGCGGTCGCGGACTCGCCCTCCGTACGCGAGGCGATAGCCGGCGACGACCCGACGCGACAGCTCCAGCCGTACGCGAGCCGGGTCCAGCGGCACACGGGCGTCGACTTCGTGACGATCATGGACCCGCGCGGCATCCGCTGGACCCACCCCGACGAGGAGCGCATCGGCGAGCGCTTCCTCGGCCACACCGCCGACGCGCTGCGCGGCAGGACCTTCTCCGAGACGTACACCGGGACCCTCGGCGCCTCCGTACGCGTGGTCACGCCGATCCGGGCGGGCGACGACGCCGAAGGACCCATCGTCGGCCTGGTCAGCGCGGGGATCACCATCCAGGAGATCACCGCCAAGGCGCGCGGCCAGCTGCTCGCGCTGCTCGGCGTCGCGGCCGCCGCGCTCGTCCTCGGCGGCATCGGGACGTACGTCATCAACGCCCGCCTGCGCCGCAGCACCCACGGCATGAACGCCGCCGAACTCAGCCGCATGCACGACTACCACGAGGCGGCCCTGCACGCGGTGCGCGAGGGGCTCCTGATGCTCGACGGACAGCGCCGCATCGCGCTGATCAACGACGGCGGCCGCGAGCTGCTCGGCGTCACCGGCGACACCGTGGGCCGCAACGTCGCGGACCTCGGCCTGCCCGCCCCGCTCACCGGCGCGCTCCTCTCCGCCGAGCCGCGCGTCGACGAGCTGCACCTGACCGCCGACCGCGTGGTCGTCGTCAACACCTCACCGGTGACCGGCGGGGAACGGCGCGGCACCGTCGTGACCCTGCGCGACCACACCGAGCTCCAGGCGCTCACCGGCGAGCTGGACTCCGAGCGCGGCTTCACCCGCGCCCTGCGCTCACAGGCCCACGAGGCCGCCAACCGGCTGCACACCGTGGTCTCCCTCATCGAACTCGACCGCGCCGAGGAGGCCGTCGACTTCGCCACCGCGGAACTGGAACTGGCCCAGGCCCTCACCGACCAGGTGGTCGCGGCCGTCAGCGAACCCGTCCTCGCGGCCCTCCTCCTCGGCAAGGCCGCCCAGGCCAACGAACACGGCGTGGAACTCGTCGTCTCACCGGACAGCAGCATCGACGACGGCATGCTCCCCGCTTCCCTGCCCGCCCGCGACCTCGTCACGGTCCTCGGCAACCTCATCGACAACGCGGTCGACGCGGCCCAGGGCTCCCCCGCCGCCCGCGTCACCGTCACGGCCCGCGCCGACGCGGCGGGCCTGCTCCTGCGCGTCGCGGACACGGGCCCAGGCGTCGCACCCGCCCAACGCGAAGCGGTCCTCGCCCGGGGCTGGTCGACCAAGGCACCCACCGGACGCGGCCTGGGCCTCGCCCTGGTCCACCAGACGGTGACGCGCGACGGCGGCACCCTGACGATCGGGGAATCCCCGGACGGCGGCGCCCAGTTCGAGGTGTTCCTGGCCACCGCACCGGCCGTGGGCCCCTCCGCGGGGGACGCCCCCGGTGCGCCCCCGGTGCGGAGCGCCGAAGACGAGGGCAGGGGCCGGCGCACGAGCGCGGACCGGCCGGGCGACACCACCGAACGTCAGGGAGGCACCCAGTGATCCGCGTACTCGTCGTCGAGGACGACCCCGTCGCGGCCGACGCCCACGTCCTCTACGTGAACCGCGTCCCCGGCTTCGAGTCCACCGAGAAGCCCGCGCACTCCGCCGCCGAGGCGCGCCGCGTCCTGGACCGCACCCCCATCGACCTGATCCTCCTCGACCTGCACCTGCCCGACGGCCACGGCCTCCAACTGGCCCGCTCCCTGCGCGCCGCGGGCCACCCCACGGACGTCATCGCGGTGACGTCGGCCCGTGACCTGGCCGTGGTCCGCGAGGGCGTGTCGCTCGGCGTCGTGCAGTACGTCCTGAAGCCCTTCACCTTCGCCACCCTGCGCGACCGCCTGACCCGCTACGCCGAGTTCCGCACGGCCGCCGCCGACGGCGAGGCCACCGGCCAGGACGAGGTGGACCGCGCCCTCGCCACCCTGCGCGCGCCGGGCCCCGCCGCCCTCCCCAAGGGCCTCAGCGGCCCCACCCTGGAACGCGTCGTACGCACCCTGCGCGCGGCCCCCGACGGCCTGACCGCCACCGCGGCCGCCCAGTCGGCGGGCCTGTCCCGGATCACCGCGCGGCGCTATCTGGAACACCTGGTGGAGACGGGCCACGCGGCACGCAGCCCCCAGTACGGCCACGTCGGCCGCCCGGAACTGGTCTACCGCAGACTGCCCGCCCCGGAGTGACCCGCCCGCCCCCTCGTCAACCCCTCGATAACAACGTTGTCACGACAATGACAAGCATCAACGCCGAGCCGCCGCACGGGCATTGACCTTGCTCCGAGCCCGCCCTTACGTTCACCGGGCAACCCCGCGTTGCGGCCCCCACGTGGCAACCCGGCCGCGTCGGCCAGTAGGAGGTCGTGCCCGTGCGCCCTACCACCGCCCCGCTGTTCCTCGCCGCCGCCACCCTGCTCGCCGCCGGAACCCTCACCGCGTGCGGCTCGGGATCCGGCGACGACCCGGACACCGTGAAGGTCTCCTTCAAGCAGTCCACGGACAACCAGATCAGGGTCATGGACACCTATCTGGCGGACATCAAGAAGCAGTTCGAAAAGGCGAACCCCGGCAAGAAGGTCAAGCTGGTGCCGATCAAGGCGCCGGACTCGGAGTACTACACCAAGCTCCAGCAGATGCTGCGCTCCCCCAAGACCGCGCCCGACCTGGTCTACGAGGACACGTTCCTCATCAACTCCGACATCACCAGCGGGTACTTGAAGCCGCTCGATCCCTACCTGGACAAGTGGAAGGACTGGGACCAGTTCATCGACACGTCCAAGTCGGCGGCGCGGGCGGCCGACGGCAAGACGTACGGCGTCCCCGACGGCACCGACACGCGCGGCCTCTGGTACAGCAAGGCGATCTTCAAGAAGGCGGGCCTACCGGCCCATTGGCAGCCCAAGACCTGGGACGAGGTCCTGGAAGCGGCCCGCACCATCAAGAAGAAGGTCCCCGGTGTCACCCCGCTGAACGTCTACACGGGCAAGCCCGCGGGCGAGGCGGCCTCGATGCAGGGCTTCGAGATGCTGGCGTACGGCACGGGCAAGAACCCCCTGTACGACCCGAAGTCCAAGAAGTGGGTCACCGGCAGCAAGGGCTTCAAGGACTCCCTGAGCTTCGTGGAGACGGTCTACAAGGAGAAGCTCGGCCCGGACGTCTCGGACGCGCTCGACCCCAACTTCGCGACGCGCGTGCGCGGTGAACTCCTGCCCGAGGACAAGCTGGGCATCAACCTGGACGGCTCCTGGCTCCCCCAGGACTGGGGCAAGGGCGCGGGCCACGAATGGCCCGAGTGGTCGAAGAAGCTGAGCCTCGCCGCGATGCCGACGCAGCACGGCCAGGCGCCGGGCAAGGTGAGCATGTCAGGCGGCTGGACCTGGGCGATCCCCGCCAAGGCCGACAACCCCGACCTCGCCTTCACGTTCATCAAGACGATGCAGACGAAGGCGAACGCCCAGAAGTGGTACATCGCCAACTCCGGCATCTCGGTCCGCAAGGACGTCGCGGCCGATCCCGCCTACGTGAAGGCCCAACCCGGCATCAAGTTCTTCACGGACCTGGTGGCCACGACGAACTACCGCCCGGCGTACCCGGCGTACCCCAAGGTCTCCACGGCGATCCAGGAGGCGATGGAGTCGGTGACGACGGGCGACGCCTCGGTCGACAAGGCGGCGTCCTCGTACGACGAGGAGGTCTCCTCGTCGACAGATGGCGAGGTCACCCAGAAGTAGCGGACGCGCCGTTCCCTGCCGGGTGGGTGGGGGAGGTGGGGGCATCTTCCCCACGTCCGGCGCGGCGGCACACGGGGGTTCGCGCAGTTCCCCGCGCCCCTGAGGGGCCCACCCCCACCGGGCCGCAGCCGCGAGCGCGCCGCCCCCACGACGAACCCAAGGCGCAAGACCCGCACCACCCGCAGAGAGTGAGTGCCGCAAAGTGACCACCGCACCCCACACGCACCGCGCACACCGCGCACACCGCACCCGCCGAGCCCTGCTCCGCGCCCTCCCCGTCTCCCCCGCCACCATCCTCCTGCTCCTCTTCCTCGCGGGCCCCATCGGCTACTGCGCCTACATCGCCTTCACCGACCTCCAACTCACCGGCCAGGCCGAATCCAGCTTCGTCGGCTTCGACAACTTCCGCGAAGCCTTCGGCGACGAACGCTTCCTCAACGCCGTCTGGCTCACCTTCGTCTTCACCGTCCTCTCCTCCCTCATCGGCCAGAACACCCTCGGCCTTGCCCTAGCCACCCTCATGCAACGCGCGTCAAAACCCATCCGCACCCTCACCGGCGCGATCGTCGTCACGGCCTGGGTCCTCCCGGAAGTCGTCGCGGGCTTCCTCCTCTACGCCTTCTTCCGCCGCGAGGGCACCCTCAACGCGGTCCTCGACTTCCTCCATCTCCCCTCCCAGAACTGGATGTTCACGCTTCCGATCCTGGCGGTCTCGTTCGCGAACGTCTGGCGGGGAACGGCCTTCTCGATGCTGGTCTACTCCGCCGCGCTCAACGAGATCCCCAAAGAGATCACGGAGGCCGCCGAGGTGGACGGCGCGAGCGGCTGGCGCCGCATGTGGCACATCACGCTGCCGATGATCCGCCGCTCGATCGGCACGAACCTCATGCTCAACACCCTCCAGACGCTCTCCGTCTTCGGTCTGATCTGGGTGATGACGCGAGGCGGCCCGGGCAACCGCAGCCAGACCCTCCCCCTGTTCATGTACGAACAGGCCTTCCAGAAGAGCATGATCGGCTACGGCACGGCGGTGGCCCTGCTCCTCCTCCTGGTCGGCTCGCTGTTCTCCCTGATCTACATGCGCCTACTCCGCACGGAGGTCTGAGAGTGACCACCAAGCCCAACAGGCTCTCCCGCCGTACGAAGCACCGCCTGGCGGCCGACGCGGGCCTGCTCGTCGTGGCCGCCGCGTTCGTACTCCCCCTGGCCTGGGTGGTCCTCTCCTCCTTCGACCCGAAGGCGGACCTCAAGGTACGGCTCCCCGACAGCCTCACCCTGGACAACTACGACAAGGTCCTGACCCCCGAGATCACCTTCACCCCGCTCCTCAACAGCCTGCTGCTCTGCGGCGGAGGCACCCTGCTCACGGTGGTCTGCGCGGCCCTGGCCGCCTACCCGCTCTCCCGCTACAAGTCGCGCCTGAACCGCCCGTTCATGCTGACGATCCTGTTCGCGACGAGCCTGCCGATCACCGCGATCATGGTCCCGGTGTACGCGCTGTTCGTGCAGGTCGACCTGATCGACACGATGCAGGGCACGATCTTCTTCTTCGCGGCGTCCCAACTCCCGTTCGCGATCTGGCTGATGAAGAACTTCATGGACGGCGTGCCCAAGGAGCTGGAGGAGGCGGCGTGGACGGACGGCGCGTCACCGTTCCAGTCGCTGCTCCGGATCGTGCTCCCCCTGATGGGCCCGGGAGTGGCGGTGGTGACCGTCTTCTCCTTCGTCATGATGTGGGGCAACTTCTTCGTCCCCTTCATGCTCCTGCTCACCCCGGAACAGATGCCCGCGTCGGTCAGCATCAACGACTTCTTCGGCAACAAGGGAACCGTGGTCTACGGCCAGTTGGCCGCGTTCTCGATCATCTACTCGACGCCGGTGATCCTCTTGTACGTCCTGGTCTCCCGGCGCCTGGGCGGCGGCTTCGCGCTGGGCGGCGCGGTGAAGGGCTGAAACACGCCACCCGGGTCCGCTCGGGGCCTCCGGGGCCGTCCGGCACAGAACTGTGACACGACTTCGCAGGCATACGTCCCCCGCACCCCATTCGTCACCCGCCAACCACCTGGTATCAGCCATCGGCTCGGGCTAGCGTGCGGAAATCGCGCCACCTCCCACCTCGCCAGGAGCCGACAGTGAACCGCCCTCTCCGCCTCGCGACGGCCGCACTCACCGCGTCCGCAGCCCTGCTCCTGTCGTCGTGCGGCAGCGGCGACGAGTCCCAGGACGACGACAAGATCGCCGGTGCGGAACAGGGCGGGGAGCAGGAGTCGAAGGCGCCGAGCGAGCCCGCTCGGCAGGTGGACCGGCCGAAGATCGAGCTGCCATCGGACCTGTCGTACGCGTTCCAGTGGAAGAAGACGGGCGACAAGGCGAAGGACGCGGTGCTCGCGGACAGGCAGCAGGCGATCCAGGCGGTCGACATGGCCATCGCCGACCAGGATCCGGCCGAGAAGGCGATGCGCTTCTACCACCGGGAGGACGCGGCGGCCGAGGCCGAGAAGTACGTCCGGGCCTACGTGAAGGCGCAGGCGCGGACCACGGGCGACTACCGCTACTACGCCGCGACCGTCACGACCGACGGCGGCAGCGCGGCCCTCACGTACTGCGAGGACCAGAGCAAGGTCTACGACAAGTACCTGAAGAAGGACACGATCGACAAGTCGCCCGCCACGAAGAACAGTTACGTGCTGTACGCGGCGAAGCTGCGCAAGAACGAGGCGGGCGTCTGGGTCACCACGAAGCTGAACGCGACTCGGGGGAGCGACACATGCCAACCATGAAGCACGGGAAGCGCAGGACGCACAGGACGCACAGGACGCACAGGACCGCGTGGCTCGCGGCCACGGCGGCCGTGAGCTGCGTCCTGCTGACCGCGGGGCCCGCCGCGGCCGAGAAGGGCGTCGGCGGAGGCACCCCGGCGGCGACGCCGGAGGTGTCGGGCGGCCAGGAGGGCGGATCCCTGCTCGCCTCCGCGGGCGGCATCGTCTACGACAGGTCGAAGAACGGCTCGGGTCCCAGGACCGGCGCGATCGCGCCCACCGGCACCTACAAGCCGCCGCCGTGCTGGTACGGCCCCACCTACACGCCCGCCGAGTTCAAGAAGGAGCGCGAGGCGGTCTGGTCGGTGGACTCCACGGGCTACGAGTGGGACGCGAAGCAGCGCAAGAAGTACGTCGAGGGCGAGCCGTACAAGGACTTCAACATGGACAAGGCCGGGAAGGGCTATTGGTGGACGTCGTTCCCCAACAAGTCGTACCCGCCCGGCTGGGACTCGTGCGACAAGGAGACCTTCTGGGTCGACAAGGGCGACCCGCCCCCGGCCGACGCGCCCGAGGCGATCGACCCGGAGATCCTCGCGAAGCTCGCGCTCGCCGAGATCCGCGTGCCCGGCACGAAGGTGTCCCTCGCCCCCGAGGCCACGACGAAGGTGAACCTGCCGACGTGGGCGTGGCTGGACGGCGCGGAGTTCAAGCCGGTGTCGGTGACGGCCTCGGTGCCGGTCCTGGACATCGAGGCGACGACGACCGCCGAGCCGGTCTCGCTGCGGATCGACCCGGGTACGCCGGACGCCGAGACGTACCCGGCCTCGGGCGTCTGCGACCTCACGAAGCAGGGGATCGGCGAGCCGTACGCCAAGGGCAAGTCGAAGGAGACCCCGCCCTGCGGCGTGAAGTACCTGCGCTCGTCCGGCAAGGGCTCGTTCCCGCTGAAGGCGACGGTCACCTGGAAGATCCACTGGGTGGGCACCGGCGTCAACGGTGAACAGGCCCTGCCCGACGGCGAGTTCGGGGCCGACCAGGACGTCGTGGTGGAGGAGATCCAGGCCATCAACCGCTAGGACGTTCGCACCAATCCGCAACCTCGTAGGAACACACCGTAGTCGCCGCTCCCAGGGGCGCCTACGGTGTGCCCGTGCAACCGAGCCAACCGCCGCACCAGCCCACGCCGCCCTTCAACTTCCCTGCCGCCCGCCGTCTGCGCGAGGCCCTCGGCATGGCGCCGGGTCACGTCGCGTACGGCATGCGCGCGAGCTACGGCCTCGCCCACATCACGCCCGACACGATCATGGCGTGGGAGCGCGGCCTCTCCTCGCCCACCTCCGCCGAGCTGACCGCCCTGGCCGCGACGCTGTGGTGCTCGCCCGGTGAACTCATGGGCGCGGCAAGGACGTTGCGCGAGCACAGGCTGGCGCGCGGTCTCGCGCCCGAGGACGTCGCGCGGGCGTCGGGCGTGGAGATCCAGGCGTATCTGCGCATGGAGGAGACGGGCACCTGGCGCGGGAACGAGCGGCAGTCCGAGGCGCTCGCCCGGGTCCTGGAGCTCGCGCTGCCCGACTTCGTGAACGTGACCGGACGCGCCGAGCCGCTCGCCGAGCTGTTGCGCAGCGCCGTCACCACCCGCTGGCAGGGGTACGTACGACCGGTCGCGAAGCTGCTGCCCGTGGAACGGCGGCGCGTGGAGCGCGTGCTGCGGCAGATGCACGAGGACTATCAGTCGCGGATGACGCGGACCCTGAGCTGGGGCGGCGGTGCGGGTTCGGACGCGTCCGGGGAGGCGGGCCGTGACTTCCTGGACCGAATCCTCGAACATTTCTGGCCTTTGGTCCTAGACGGCCGGACCTAAAGCCCCGCCCCGGCCGGGGCCAAGGGCCCCGTAAGGGGCGCGGGGAACTGCGCGCCCAGCCACAACGGCGCCGCAGAAGAACGACGGCACATCACGGCCAGATCCAGCGAAGCGCAAACGCTAGAAGACCGACTCCGCCTCGTCCATCCGGTCCTTCGGCACGGTCTTCAGCTCGGTGACCGCCTCCGCGAGCGGCACCATCGTGATGTCCGTGCCGCGCAGCGCCGTCATCTTGCCGTACTCGTCGCGGTGCGCCGCCTCCACCGCGTGCCAGCCGAAGCGGGTCGCGAGGACGCGGTCGTAGGCCGTGGGGGTGCCGCCGCGCTGGACGTGGCCGAGGATGACCGGCTTGGCCTCCTTGCCGAGGCGGGACTCCAGCTCGTAGGCGAGGGCCGTGCCGATGCCCTGGAAGCGCTCGTGGCCGAACTGGTCGATCGCGCCCTTGCCGTAGTTCATCGTGCCGTCCTGTGGGTGCGCGCCCTCGGCGACGCAGATCACCGCGAACTTCTTGCCGCGCGAGAAGCGCTCCTCGACGAGGGCGACCAGGTCGGCGGGGTCGAAGGGGCGCTCGGGCAGGCAGATGCCGTGGGCGCCGCCGGCCATGCCGGACTCCAGGGCGATCCAGCCCGCGTGGCGGCCCATGACCTCGACGACCATCACGCGCTGGTGCGATTCGGCGGTGGTCTTGAGGCGGTCCATGGCCTCGGTCGCCACGCCGACGGCCGTGTCGAAGCCGAAGGTGCGGTCCGTGGAGGAGATGTCGTTGTCGATGGTCTTCGGGACGCCGACGACGGGCAGGCCCGCGTCCGACAGCATCTTGGCGGCCGTCAGGGTGCCCTCGCCGCCGATCGGGATCAGCGCGTCGAAGCCGATCTCCTTGGCGAGCTGGGGCGCGTTCTCGCAGGCCGCGCGGAACCGGTCGCGCTCCAGGCGGGACGAGCCGAGGATCGTGCCGCCGCGGGCCAGGATGCCGCTGACCGCGTTCAGGTCGAGGGGGCGGTAGCGCCCGTCGAGCAGGCCCGCGTAGCCGTCCTCGAAGCCGATGACCTCGTCGCCGTAGTGCGTGACGGCGCGGTGCACGACCGACCGGATCACTGCGTTGAGGCCCGGGCAGTCGCCGCCCGCGGTGAGAATTCCGATACGCATCGCGCTGTGTCTCCTGCTCGCTGTTGGTACTTGTGAGCCGATCCGATTGTTCCACGGCCGGGAGGGGGTCGCCGCTCACGCGTGTCCGACGGATGCGCGTGCGATCCCGGGGCAGGGGCCTTATGGCCCTTGAGTCAGGGCCTTTCGTCCGGCGGGCGACCTAGCCAGCCGCAGAGGTATTGTCAAGAGGACACAGCAGCGATATCGGGTATTTTGTCCAGCTCGCACGGCGGCCCGCGCCGGGCGGCCACAGGACAGCGACGAAGGGGAGAGCACGCGTGACGCGCAGCGTGTACGTGACCGGGATCGACCGCGGCGACGGCCGCCAGGTCGTCGAGCTGGGAGTGATGGAACTCCTCACCCGCCGGGTCGACCGGGTCGGCGTCTTCCGCCCGCTCGTCCACGACGGGCCCGACCGCCTCTTCGACCTGCTGCGGTCCCGCTACCGCCTCTCGCAGGACGCCGCGACGGTGTACGGCATGGACTACCACGAGGCGTCCGCGCTCCAGGCCGAGCAGGGCACCGACGAGCTGGTCTCGCAGCTCGTGGACCGCTTCCACCGGGTGGCCCGCGACTACGAGGTCGTCCTCGTGCTCGGCACGGACTTCGCCGCCACCCAGCTCCCCGACGAGCTGGCGCTGAACGCGCGCCTCGCGAACGAGTTCGGCGCCTCCGTGCTCCCCGTCGTCGGCGGCAAGAACCAGACCGCCGAGTCGGTGCGCGCCGAGACGCGCAACGCCTACCGGGCGTACGACAGCCTGGGCTGCGACGTCCTCGCGATGGTCACCAACCGGGTGGCGCCCGCCGACCGCGACGAGATACACGAGCGGCTCGAGGCCAGGCTGCCGGTGCCCTGCTACGTGCTGCCCGACGAGCCCGCGCTCTCCGCGCCCACGGTCGCGCAGATCACCCACGCGCTCGGCGGCCGCGTGCTCCTCGGCGACGACGCGGGCCTCGCGCGCGACGCGCTCGACTTCGTCTTCGGCGGCGCGATGCTGCCGAACTTCCTGAACGCCCTGACCCCCGGCTGCCTGGTGGTCACCCCCGGCGACCGCGCCGACCTGGTGGTGGGCTCGCTCGCCGCGCACAGCGCGGGCACGCCGCCCATCGCGGGCGTGCTGCTCACCCTGAACGAACAGCCGGGCCAGGAGATCCTCACCCTCGCCGACCGGCTCGCCCCCGGCACCCCGGTGGTCGCCGTCTCCGGCGGCTCCTTCCCCACGGCCGCCGAGCTCTTCGCGCTCGAAGGCAAGCTGAACGCGGCGACGCCCCGCAAGGCGGAGACCGCGCTCGGTCTGTTCGAGCGGCACATCGACACCGCCGACCTGCTCAACCGCGTCTCGGCGCCCAGCAGCGACCGCGTCACGCCGATGATGTTCGAGCACAAGCTCCTTGAGCAGGCCCGCTCCGACAAGCGCCGCGTCGTCCTGCCCGAGGGCACCGAGGAGCGCGTCCTGCGCGCCGCCGACGTCCTGCTCCGCCGCGGCGTCTGCGACCTGACGCTGCTCGGGCCGGTCGAGCAGATCCGCAAGAAGGCCGCGGACCTCGGCGTGGACCTCGCCGACTCCGAGCTCATCGACCCCGGGGCCTCCGAACTGCGCGAGCGTTTCGCCACCAAGTACGCCGAGCTGCGCGCCCACAAGGGCGTCAGCGTGGAGCTCGCGTACGACGTCGTGGCCGACGTGAACTACTTCGGCACGCTGATGGTCCAGGAGGGCCTCGCCGACGGCATGGTCTCCGGCTCGGTGCACTCCACGGCCGCCACGATCCGGCCCGCCTTCGAGATCATCAAGACCAAGCCGGAGGCGAGCATCGTCTCCTCGGTCTTCTTCATGTGCCTGGCCGACAAGGTCCTCGTCTACGGCGACTGCGCGGTGAACCCGGACCCGAACGCGGAGCAGCTCGCGGACATCGCCGTCCAGGCGGCCGCCACCGCCGAGCAGTTCGGGGTGGAGCCGCGGATCGCGATGCTCTCGTACTCGACGGGCACGTCGGGGTCGGGCGCCGACGTCGACAAGGTCCGCGAGGCCACCGAGCTGGTGCGGGCGACGCGCTCGGACCTGAAGATCGAGGGCCCGATCCAGTACGACGCCGCCGTGGAGCCCTCCGTCGCCGCGACCAAGCTGCCGGACTCCGACGTCGCGGGCCAGGCCAGCGTGCTGATCTTCCCGGACCTCAACACCGGCAACAACACCTACAAGGCCGTGCAGCGCTCGGCGGGCGCGATCGCCGTAGGACCCGTCCTCCAGGGTCTGCGCAAGCCGGTCAACGACCTGTCCCGCGGCGCGCTCGTCCAGGACATCGTCAACACCGTCGCCATCACGGCGATCCAGGCCCAGGCCCAGACGCCCACGCCCTCCGCCTGACCCCCCACAGAAAGCGCCTCGAATCCGTGACCGCTACGCGCGTACTCGTCCTCAACTCCGGCTCCTCGTCGGTGAAGTACCAGCTGCTCGACATGCGCGACAGCTCACGCCTCGCCGTGGGCCTGGTCGAGCGGATCGGCGAGGAGACCTCGCGGCTCAAGCACACCCCGCTGACCGGCGAAGCCGGGTCCCGCGAGCGCGAGGAGCCGATAGCCGACCACGAGGCGGCACTGAAGGCCGTCGCCGAGGAGCTGGCCGCCGACGGCCTCGGCCTGGACTCCCCCGAGCTGGCCGCGATCGGCCACCGGGTGGTGCACGGCGGCCTGAAGTTCACCACGCCGACCGTGATCGACGACGTGGTGCTCGCCGAGATCCAGCGCCTGGTGCCCGTGGCCCCGCTGCACAACCCGGCCAACATCACCGGCATCCGCACCGCCCAGGCGCTCCGCCCCGACCTGCCCCAGGTCGCCGTCTTCGACACCGCGTTCCACACGACGATGCCGGAGTCCGCGGCGCGCTACGCGATGGACGTGAAGACCGCCGACGAGCACCGCGTGCGGCGCTACGGCTTCCACGGGACCTCGCACGCGTACGTCTCGCGCGAGACCGCGAAGCTGCTCGGCAAGGCGCCCGAGGACGTCAACGTGATCGTGCTGCACCTGGGCAACGGCGCGTCGGCGAGCGCCGTGCGGGGCGGAAAGTGCGTCGACACTTCGATGGGGCTCACGCCGCTTGAGGGGCTCGTGATGGGTACCCGTTCCGGTGACATGGACCCCGCGGTCATTTTCCATCTGGCCCGGGTCGGCGGGATGTCCATCGACGAGATCGACATTCTGCTCAACAAGAAGAGCGGTCTGATCGGGCTCTGCGGCGACAACGACATGCGGGAGATCAGGCGCCGTATCGATGCCGGTGACGAAGAGGCGGCACTCGCCTTCGACATCTACATCCACCGATTGAAGAAGTACATCGGCGCCTATTACGCGGTGCTCGGCCGGGTGGACGCCATCGCGTTCACGGCGGGCGTCGGCGAGAACGCGGCGCCGGTGCGCGAGGCGGCCGTGGCGGGCCTGGAGGAGCTCGGCCTCGCGGTCGACGGCGAGCTCAATTCCGTACGTTCCGACGAAGCCCGTCTCATTTCGCCGGAGTACGCGCGCGTGGCCGTCGCCGTGGTGCCCACCGACGAAGAACTGGAGATCGCCACTCAGACGTATGCATTGGTCGGCGACCGCAACGCCTGAGCGCACATCCGCCCATTTGTAGATTCCACCAGACGGAATATTCCGTAGCGAAACAAACCGATAGGATCGCCCCATGCGCCGTTCCAAAATCGTCTGCACGCTGGGCCCCGCCGTCGACTCCGAAGAGCAGCTCGTCTCGCTGATCGAAGCCGGTATGAATGTGGCCCGCTTCAACTTCAGCCACGGCACCCACGCCGAGCACCAGGGGCGGTACGACCGCGTCCGCTCGGCCGCCACGAAGACCGGCCGTGCCGTCGGCGTCCTCGCCGACCTCCAGGGGCCGAAGATCCGTCTGGAGACCTTCGCCGAGGGACCCGTCGAGCTGGTGCGCGGTGACGAGTTCACCATCACCACCGAGGACGTCCCCGGTGACAAGTCGATCTGCGGCACCACCTACAAGGGTCTGCCGGGCGACGTCTCCAAGGGCGACCAGGTCCTGATCAACGACGGCAACGTCGAGCTGCGCGTGGTCGAGGTGGACGGGCCGCGCGTGAAGACGATCGTCGTCGAGGGCGGTGTCATCTCCGACCACAAGGGCATCAACCTGCCCGGCGCGGCCGTGAACGTGCCCGCCCTGTCCGAGAAGGACATCGAGGACCTGCGCTTCGCCCTGAAGATGGGCTGCGACATGGTCGCCCTGTCCTTCGTGCGCGACGCCGACGACGTCAAGGACGTCCACAAGGTGATGGACGAGGAGGGCCGCCGGGTCCCCGTCATCGCCAAGGTGGAGAAGCCGCAGGCCGTCGCCAACATGGAGGGCGTCGTCGCGGCGTTCGACGCCGTGATGGTGGCCCGTGGCGACCTCGCCGTCGAGTACCCGCTCGAGAAGGTCCCGATGGTGCAGAAGCGCCTCGTGGAGATGTGCCGCCGCAACGCCAAGCCGGTGATCGTCGCGACCCAGATGATGGAGTCGATGATCACCAACTCGCGCCCCACGCGCGCCGAGGCGTCCGACGTCGCCAACGCGATCCTGGACGGCGCCGACGCGGTCATGCTGTCGGCCGAGTCGAGCGTCGGCGCGTACCCGATCGAGACCGTCAAGACGATGTCGAAGATCGTCAAGGCGGCCGAGGAGGAGCTGCTCTCCAAGGGCCTCCAGCCGCTCGTGCCCGGCAAGAAGCCGCGTACGCAGGGTGGTTCGGTGGCCCGTGCCGCGTGCGAGATCGCGGACTTCCTCGACGGCAGGGCGCTGGTCGCCTTCACGCAGTCCGGTGACACGGCCCGCCGTCTGTCCCGCTACCGCGCGGCCCAGCCGATCCTGGCCTTCACCACCGACGAGTCGACCCGCAACCAGCTCACGCTGAGCTGGGGCGTGGACACCTACGTCGTGCCGCACGTCGACAACACCGACGCGATGGTCGAGCTCGTCGACGCCGAGCTGATCAAGCTCAACCGCTTCAACGACGGCGACACGGTCGTCATCACCGCGGGGTCGCCCCCCGGCGTCCCCGGCACCACCAACATGGTCCGGGTGCACCACCTGGGCGGCGGCGACCGCGACTGATCCCCGCCTCGTACGACACCGAGGGCGCCCCCTGTGGAAGGGGGCGCCCTCGGTGCTTGTTGCGGCTCCCGGAAAGGTCCGTGTGCGACCGGTCGGCTAGTCGGTGATCGACTGTTGCAGGCCGGGAATGGTGAGGTTGCCGCCGAACTGGCCCGCCTGCTGCACCTTCACGTCCGTGAAGTAGATCAGCGGGATGTTGAGCGGCGGCGGGTGCTCGGGGTCGAAGGTGATCGGGATGAGGCCGAACAGCTTGCCGGAGATCCGCTCGGTGTACATCGTCGTCTCCCCGCCACGGATCGTGGACGTGGAGCCCTTGGCGGCCTCGACGTGGTACTTCTTGCCGGCCGGTCCCTCGACGATCTGGTGCAGGTCGCCGATGTCGGTGTTCTGGACGACGTACTTCAGGGCCTGCTTGGTCTTGCCGTTGGGCATCGTCAGGTTCACGACGCCCTGGTAGTCGGCGCCCTTGAGCGTCAGGGAGCTGGCCTCCAGGTTCCACGACTGGTTCGGGATCGGCGCAGGGGGCTTCTCGCCCTCTCCGGCGTCCTTCTTCTCGACCACGCACGGGAACGGCTTCTTGCCGTTCTCGTCCGGCGCCATCGGGTCCTCGGCCTGGTCCTCCCCGGCCTTGTCCGCGGCGTCCTTCGCCGCCTTCTCGGCGTCGTCCGTGACCTTGTCGGCCCCGTCCTTCGCCTTGTCGGCGCCGTCCTTCAGGCCGTCCTCGACCTTGTCGACCGTGTCCTCGACGGGCTTGGTGACCTTGTCCGTCGTGTCCTTGGCCTTGTCCTCAGGGGACTTGGGGGTCTCGGAGGACTCGGGGGTCCTGGTCCCGTCCGATTCCGACTCGGTCGGCTCCGGGCTCTCGGTCTTCTTCTCGTCGGGCGTGAAGGCGTCCTTGATGGCCTCGCCGACACCCAGCGGGTCCCAGGGGTTCTTGGTCTCGGTGGGCTCGGGGGCCGGCTCGGACTTCTTCTCGCCCGCGCCGTCGGAGGGCTTCGACGTGGGCTCGGACTTGCCGTCCGGGTCCGCCTCGTCACCCGCCTTGTCGCCCGCCTTGTCACCCGAGGAGGGCGTGGTCGACGGATCCGGCTCCTTGGCCTCGTCCTTCTTCGACCCGTCCTTCTTCGACCCGTCCTTCTTCGCCTTGTCCGCCGCGTCCTTCTCGGCCGCTTCGGGGTCCTTCTTGGCCTCGTCTTCCTTCGCCTTGTCCGCGGCGTCCTTCTCCGCGTCCTTGTCCGGCGCCGTGACGCACGGGCCGTCCTGGAAGGGGTTGTCCGGCACGCCCGGCTTGGCCTGCGCGAGCGTCGGGGTCAGGCCCATGCCCATGAGGACGGCGGTGGGCATCGCGGCGATGGCTATGGCCTTGCCCGCGGGCACCTGCAGCCGGGTGAGGAGCGGCTTCCTGGGTGCCGCGTGGCGCGGCCCGGTTCTCGCACGAGGCTCCCCCGCGGAGCTCTCGTGGTGGACCTCGTCAGCCGGCACGGTGCCTCCCGTTCGTCCCGTTTGTCGGGCTCGTTCCTGACAGATCGTCCAGCTCACCGCTCACCCCGCCCGCGGCCGCCGGAGCGGCGGGCTCGGGAGCCCCGTCGTCCACGGGGTCGCCGGACCCCGGTGCGGCTCCCTTCGCGGGCTCACCGGCAGGCCGTGCGTCCGCCCAGGAGACGCCGAGGGCGCCGCCGATCATGGCGAGCAGGAAGCCGATGACGAAGCCGCCGAAGTTGGAGACGACGAGGGAGACCAGGGCGAGCAGGATCGCCGCGACACCCGCGAAGACGCGGGAGAGCGGCTGGAACCACATGGTCAGGCCGAGCACGACCAACAGCACGCCGATGATCAGCGATCCGGCTCCGGCGGTGGTCGCCATCCGGATCGTCATCGTGCCGAGCGTGAGGTTCGCGTACGGGAAGTACATGATCGGGATGCCGCCGAGAAGTGTCAGCAGACCACCCCAGAACGGGCGCTGACCGCGCCACCCTCGGAACGATCGGCGCATCCGGCCGAGCTTGTCGCCCAGTCCCACTTGCGCTTCGGCGCTCATGTCGTACAGCTCCTCGGGAATGGCGTTGGTTCTGTGTGTCGTGCGGTGTCGGGCACGGGGACGGCTCCGCAAGTGTGCCGTCGCGCCCCCGCGCCCGGCCGTTCATCGCATCGAATGCGTACCGACCCGCGTACTCATCCGCGTACGCGGCACCAGGGCGTCAACCGCCCTAGTAGCACTCGTGCTTGCCCTTCTTGACCGACATGCCGAGGCCGGAGAGCTTGAAGGTGCCGGCGGTGGTCGCCCACGCGCGCTGCTGGACACCCTCGAAGTGCACCGACTCGGCCTGCTGAGCGAACGAGTCCGGGGCGTACTTGTCGCCCTTGGCCGGACCCGGCCCCTTGGTGGTCTGGTCGACCGAGACACCGATGTCGACGTTGTTGAAGGTCGGCTTGGCGACCTTCATGCTGTCGGCGTCGATGTAGAGCTTCTTGGCCTCGACCCGGTCGTGACCCTTGCCGCCGGCCTTGAGCACCATCGACACGTCGCCGAAGACCGGGACCGGAACGACCACGGACTGGCAGAGGTTGGTGATCTTCGCTTCTTCGATGCCGACGACGGACACCGGGTGGTTGCCCGACTTTCCGCTGTCGAGGGCGCCGTACTGGACGAACCCCGTACCGTCGAGCGTCTTGGCGGTCACCTTGAACTGCTGACCGGACACACTGAACGATGCCGCGAGCGCACCCTGGGACAGGGCCACGCCTATCGCGGCAGTCGCCGCGACGCTCGGCACCATGACTACGGCGAACCGCTTCCATCTGGTTCCGCCACGAGCCACGGATTCCATGACTTTCCTCCTTCTCGGACGTACATCTCCGGCCCTGACTGCTCCCGTTCGGGCGGTTCAGCCGGGCAGGGATGGGAGAAGTGCTACGTCCTCGGGAAGGAGAGCGCCCGCTTCGGAGGCGCACAACCGCACCACACATCACCGGCGATCACCCCCGAGCGACAACCACTGGTCGCGCCTGACGCATCACGCACAACCTCGCGGACAGGCCCTGCCGGAACCGGCAGAGACCCCCCTGTCCAAGACCGGCGACGGCGTCACCGGCCTGCTCGGTGGGGACCCAGAAACGCCGCTCCCCGATTGGCTGTCGGGCTGCGGGTTATTGGACCGAGCGTCGCCGATCGTGGTGCATTCTCGGCCCCCGCACAAGGGGGTTCGTTACTCGCTAGTAACGGGGGGATAACCGAAGCGCGACCGCGCGGTATCGGTCGAGCACGGACGGTGGCTCAATGGGCCGGAGCAGAACGGGGCATCGGCGGCCGAATGGGGTCAGAAGGACCGCGTCGTCTTACTCCAAGTAACAGCGGCCGCGTTTACCAAGTTTTGGTAAAGCGCGGCCGCTGTGACGCCTGGGGGCGAGGTTTTCACTCGGGCATCACAAGCCCCCGCGTTTAGGGACTGGTCAGCCGAGGGGTGGGTGCAGGCGTCAGAAGAGCACCCGCGCGAGCGCCGTGCGCGCCGCCGTCACCCTCGGGTCGTCCGAACCCACCACGTCGAAGAGTTCGAGCAGGCGCACCCGCGCGGCGTCCCTGTCGTCGCCCGCCGTGCGCTTGACCGCGTCGATGAGGCGCCCGAAGGCGTCCTCGACGTGGCCGCCGACCAGATCCAGGTCGGCCGCGGCGATCTGCGCCGCGACGTCCGCGGGGCGGTCGGCCGCGTCCTTGCGGACCTGCTGCGGGTCGAGGCCCTGGACGCGCTGGAGCAGTTCGGCCTGGGCGAGGCCGAGCTTGGCCTCCGTGTTGCCCGGGTCGTCGCTGAGCACGTTCTTGTACGCCTGCACCGCGCCGGCCAGATCGCCCGCGTCCAGCGCCCGCACGGCCGCTTCGAGCAGCGCGTCGTAAGGACCCGCGGGCACCTCGGCCGCCACCGGGGCCTGCTGCCCCTGCGCGTCCGGGTCGACCACCAGACCGGTCAGGCCGAAGCGCTCCTCGCCGACCTGGATCAGCTGGTCGAGCGTCTGGCGGATCTGCGCCTCGGGGGCCGCGCCCTGGAAGAGGGGCAGGGCCTGCCCGGCCACCACAGCGAAGACGGCCGGGATCCCCTGGACCCCGAACTGCTGCATCAGCATCTGGTTGGCGTCGACGTCGATCTTGGCAAGAAGGAAGCGGCCGTTGTACTCCTGCGCGAGGCGCTCGAGGAGGGGGCTCAGCTGCTTGCACGGTTCGCACCACTCGGCCCAGAAGTCGATGACGACCGGGACCTCGGCGGAACGCTGCAGGACCTCGTGCTCAAAACCCGCCTCGTCGACGTCGATGACGAGACTCGCCGGTGAGACGCCGGCCGGGGCACCACCGCCCTGCCTGGCCGCTTCGGCGCGCGCCTGCTCCGCCTTCGCCTTGGCCTCCTGGGCCGCCTTCACCGCGGCGAGGTCGACGACTCCACTCATGGACATGTTCCGTGGCTGCATGAGTACATCCTCCCCCAAGCCGTGCGGGAACCGTGCCGGTCCGCAGCCTCCGCCGGATTACGGGGCATGCGTGGGGCTCGGTTCAAGGTCCCGAGGAGGACCGGTGGTTGACGCGGGGTCCCCACCCCGCACATGTGGTTGTCTCTCGTGGCTCTCGCTCATGGGCGTAGGAGTGCGCCGTTCGCCGCGCCCATCTGCTTTCGCTACGCGTCGTAGCGTAACTGGCGCGCCCCGGACGTGGGAAGACGGCCGCGGTGATCTCGCTCACGCGGCACCCCGACCCCATCCGTACTGGCCGGTATGGTCGCGGGCATGCAGAGCCGCATCACACCTCCCGCCCGCACCGGAGGCCGCCCGCGCAGCGCGACGGCCGACGCCGCGATCCTGGAGGCGACCCGTCAGGGCCTGGTCGAACTCGGCTGGTCCAAGCTGACCCTGAGCGACGTGGCCACGCGCGCTGGCGTCGCCAAGACCACCCTGTACCGGCGCTGGGCGGGCAAGAGCGAGCTGGTCGTGGACGCGGTCGCGGAACTCTTCGACGAGCTGGAACTGCCGGACAGGGGCAGCCTCGCCGCGGACATCGAGGGCGTCGTCCTCCAGTTCGCGCTGCTGCTCGGGCGCCCCGAGACCAAGACGGCGCTGATGGCGGTGGTCGCGGAGTCGACGACGGACGCGCCGCTGCGGGAGCGGATCCGCACGTCCATCGTCGACCGCCAAAAGCGCCTGGTCCTCGCCGGACGGGCGCGGGCCCAGGAGCGCGGCGAACTCCCCGCCGAGCCGGACCCCGTCTCCGCCGCCCGCACGGCCGACCTCATCTTCGACGTGATCGCGGGAGCGGTGGTGCACCGCGCCTTGGTCAGCGCGGAACCGGTGGACACCGAATGGGCCCGCCGCTTCACCCTGCTCCTCCTGGGCGGCTTGGCGGCGGCCGCCGACGCCCCGTAAGGGCGCGCGGTCGCGTCTGCCGCCGACGGTCGCACGGCGGGTGAGGGCGCGCTTCGCTTGCTCGCGCAGTTCCCCGCGCCCCTGACGGGGCCGTGCCGACCGCAGCCCCCACCGGCCCGCGGCGAAAGGTCAGACCTGGTACCGCTCAGGAGCAAAGAGGTGCAGGTTCTCGGCGACCCAGGCGGACGTCAGCTTGAGGCCCTCCGCCAAGGAGACCTCGGGGACCCACCCGGAGAACTCGCGGGCCCGCGAGTTGTCCGACAGAAGCCGCTCCACCTCGCTGCCCGAAGGGCGAAGCCGCGCGGGGTCGACGACCACGGACGCCTCACGCCCGGACGCGACGATCAGCGCCTGAGCCAGATCGCCGATGGAGATCTCCCGTCCGACCCCCAGGTTCACCGCGTGCCCCAGCGCCCGATCGGCCACCGCGAGCGCCATGAACCCCCGCGCGGTGTCGGTGACATACGTGAAGTCGCGAGTCGGCGTCAGCGAGCCGAGCTTGATCTCCCGCGCACCGGCGTGCAGTTGGGCCAGGATCGTGGGGATCACCGCACGGGCCGACTGCCGCGGACCGTACGTGTTGAAGGGCCGCACCACCGTCACCGGCAGCTCGAACGCGTGCCAGTGGGACAGCGCCATCATGTCGGCGCCGATCTTCGAAGCCGAGTAGGGCGACTGCGGCTGGAGCGGATGCGCCTCGCTGATCGGCGCCGTGAGCGCCGTGCCGTACACCTCGCTGGTGGAGGTGTGGACGAGCCGCCGCACGGAGTGCCGCCTGCACGCCTCCGCGATGTTCTCGGTGCCGACCACGTTCGTCTGGACGTACGCGCCCGGCGAGTCGTACGAGTACGGGATGCCGATCAGCGCGGCCAGGTGGAAGACCGTGTCGCAGCCCTCGACCGCGTCCATCACGCGCCCGGCGTCCCGCACGTCGCCCGCGAGCATCTCGACCCTCGGGTCGCCGAGCAGATGGGCCAGGTGCCCCTTCTCGGCGTACGGCTTGTAATGCACGAACGCCCGGACCTTCGCGCCCGCTTCGAGCAGCAGGTCGACGAGCGTCGAGCCGATGAAGCCCTCGGCGCCGGTGACGAGGACGGTGCGGTCCTGCCAGGAGAAGTCCTGCCGGGAGAAGTCCTGCGGGGAAGAGGTGCTCATGCGTACTCCAGGTGGGGTGTGTGGTGGGTGAGTCCGAGGACCCGCTCGGCGAGCAGGTCGGCGGCGCGGGCGTGCGGCCCCGGCTCCGCGGCGCCGCTCATCGCGGCGAGCCGCGCGGGGTCCACGAGCAGCGGCCCCACGAGGTCGGCGAGGCGCTCCGCGGTCGTCTCCTCGTCGGGCAGCAGGAGCCCCGCGCCCGCGTCGGTCAGGACCCGGGCGTTGTGGGTCTGGTGGTCGCCCGGCGCGTGCGGGTAGGGCACGAGGACGGCGGGCACGCCGGTCGCGGCGAGCTCGGCGACGGTCGCCGAACCCGCGCGGCAGACGACGAGGTCGGCGGCCGCGTAGGCGAGGTCCATGCGGTCGAGGTAGGGCACGGCCCGTGCGACGCCACCGCCGCCCTCGTACGCGAGCCGGTCCCGCGCCTCGTCCAGGGCCGCGGGGCCCGTCTTGATCAGCAGATACACGTCGGGCCGCCCCTGCCAGCGCGCGGCGAGCCCGAGCGCGGCCTCCGTGAGGCGCTTGGCGCCCAGGCTGCCGCCGTTGAAGAGGACCAGGCGCCGCCCTTCGGGCACGCCGAGCGCCCGCCGCGCCTCGGCCCGCAGCGCGGTCCTGTCCAGGGCGGCGAGCGGCGCCGCGATGGGCATGCCCGTGGTGAACGCGCGCTCGCCGCCGGGCAGATGGGCGCGGCTGCGGTCGAAGGCGACCGCGATGTTCGGGGTGAGGCGGGCCGCGAACCGGTTGGCGCGGCCCGGCACGGCGTTGGACTCGTGGATCAGGCTCGGCAGGCCCGCCATGCGGGCGCCGACGATGACGGGGGCGCTCGGGTAGCCGCCCATGCCGACGGCGACCTGCGCGCCCTGCTCGCGCAGGATGGTCCGGCACTGGGCGCCCGACTTCACCAGCGCGGCGGGCAGCAGGTAGCGGCGGGCGCCGAGCGAGGGGTCGAAGGGGATCATGTCGACGGTGTGCAGGCGGTAGCCGGCGTCCGGTATCAGCCGGGTCTCCAGGCCGCGCTCCGTGCCGACGAAGGAGATCACCGCGTCCGGCACGGCCCGGCGCAGCGCGTCGGCGAGGGCGAGGCCCGGATAGATGTGGCCGCCGGTGCCGCCCGCACCGATCACGACGGAGAGACGGGAGCGGCCCGGACGATCCGCGGGACCGGAGTGAGAGGTTCGCATGGCAATGGAGCATTACGAGAGGGTCTAAGAGGGTTTTAAGAAGCACGTTTGGCACCGTGGGGGCATGAGCTTCACGAGCGCGCCCGGCAAGGGCGCCCCACCGGGCGGCGCGGAACCGGCGCCCCACAAGATCCTCGTCGTCGACGACGACCCCGAGGTGCGCGCCGCGGTGGAGGACGCCCTCACGATCGAGGGCCACCGGGTCCGCGGCGCGGCCGACGGCCACCGCGCGCTCCTCGCGGTCGCCCGCTGGCAGCCCGACCTGCTCGTCCTCGACGTCCTGATGCCGGTCATGGACGGCCTCGCCGTCTGCCGCCAGCTGCGCGCGGCGGGCGATCGCACCCCGGTCCTCGTGCTCACCGCCCTGGACTCGGTGAGCGAGCGCGTCGACGGCCTCGACGCGGGCGCCGACGACTACCTGGTCAAGCCGTTCGCCCTCGACGAGCTGGTGGCCCGCGTCCGGGCGCTGCTTCGCCGCGTGACGCCCGAGCAGCCCGAACGCGACGACGACGCCCTCTCGTACGGCGATCTGGTCCTTGACCCGGTCAGCCGCACCGGCCGCCGGGGCGGGCGCGCCGTGGAGTTCAGCCGCACCGAGGCCGCCCTCCTCGAACTGCTCCTGCGCAACGCGGGCCAGGTCCTGCCGCGCGACCTCATCCAGCGCACGGTCTGGGGCCGCGACTTCGGCCCGGACTCCAACTCCCTCGCGGTGTACGTCGGTTACCTGCGCCGCAAACTGGAGTCGGGCGGCGAGGCTCGCCTGGTGCACACCGTGCACGGCGTCGGCTACCGGCTCGGCACCCCGTGAGCGCCCGGCGCAGGCTCGGCGCGCGCTGGCAGCGCCGCAGGCCGCTGCGCACCCGACTGGCGCTGATGGCGGCCGCCGCCGTCGCACTGGTGGCGATCGGGGTGTGCGCCGCCGCGTTCTTCGTGATCCGCTACAAGCTCTACCAGCAACTCGACCAGAACCTCGCGCAGTCCGCCGGGCTCATCGCCCAGCAGCACCGCATCGAGGGGCCCGGCGTCGTGACGGGCGAGTGCCGCTTCCTGGGCGCCCCCGCCTGCTCGCAGATCGTCCCCGAGGACTCCGCGGACGACCCGTCGAAGCCGTACCTGCTGCCCGTGACGCAGCCGACCCGCCGCGTCGCCGCCGGTCAACAGGCCCCGTACTACTCGAACTTCACCCTCCCCGGCGGTAAGCCGGGGCGGATGTACACCACCACGTTCGGCAAGGACGGCGAGGCCGTCCAGGTCGCCCTGCGCGCCGACATCGCCGAACGCGGCGTCAGCCAGGCCGCGTCCCTGCTCGCCGCCGTGGGCGGCGCCGGAGTGCTGCTCTCCGGACTCGGCGGCTACTGGGTCTCGCGCACCGGCCTCGCACCGATCACCCGCCTCACCGCCACCGCCGAACGCATCGCGGCCACCCGCGACGCCCGCCACCGCATCGAACTGCCCCCCGGCCCGCCGGGACGCGAAGGCCACCAGGACGAAGTCACCCGCCTGGCCGCCACGTTCAACACCATGCTCGCCGAACTGGAGGAGTCCGTCGCGGCCCGCCGCCGCCTGGTCGCCGACGCCTCGCACGAGCTGCGCACGCCGCTCACCGCACTGCGTACGAACGCCGAACTCCTCGCCAAGGCCGAGCGCCTGACGGATGCTCAGCGCGACCGGGCGTCCGGCGCGCTCGGCCGCCAACTGCGCGAAGTCACCGGGCTCGTCAACGACTTGATCGAACTGGCCAGGGAGGAGGAGCCTCAGCCCCTCCTGGAGGAAGTGCGGCTCGCTCCCCTGGTCGCCCACGGGGTCGACGCCGCCCGCGGCCACTGGCCCGCCGTCCCCTTCGGCCTCCAGGTCGCACCGGAGGCGGCGGACCTCAGCGTCCCCGGCGTACCGGCGCGCCTGTCACGGCTGCTCACCAACCTGCTCGACAACGCCGCCAAGTTCAGCCCGCCCGGCGCCCCCGTCGAGGTCGCGCTGACCCCCACGTCCCTGACCGTGCGCGACCACGGCCCCGGCATCGCCGAGGAGGACCTGCCCTACGTCTTCGACCGCTTCTACCGCGCCGAGAAGGCCCGCGCCCTGCCGGGATCGGGCCTCGGCCTCGCGATGGCACGCCAGATCGCGCACGCGCACGGCGCGGAGCTGACGGCGGAACGGGCCCCGGGCGGCGGCGCGCTGTTCCGTCTGACCCTGCCCGCTTCTTCTTGACCCCGCTGACTGCTACTTCTTCTTGACCCAGGCGCAGCTGCCCAGCGTGGCCTTGCCCTTGTCGACGAACCGGTCGGCCTCACGCGCGACGAGCACCCGCGTCCTGCCGCCCTTGCACACGACCGTACGGTCCCCGTGCCCGGCCAGATCGACCAGGATCTGGTCCCAGTGCCGGTACTGCACGTCATGGCCGGAGTCGGCGTACGTCCGCACCTTCGCCTTGCCCGGCAGCGCCTCCTGCCACGTCTTCAGCGTCGACGGCGGCACGGTGGTGTCCTTCTTGCCGCCGTAGAGGTAGACGGGGGCGTCCAGCTTCGACAGGTCGGGCCCGGGGCGCTGGCAGTACAGCTTCTGCTCGTGCACCTGCGGCGCCGGGTCGGCCTGCTGGCCGCGCTGGTTGTAGGTGCGCGCTCCCTCCTCGTACGCGGTGTCGGCGAAGCCGGGAATCGACTTCACCGGGCTGTCGTCGGGGAAGGCCCACCACTTGCGCGGGTCCTTGATCTGGTCCTTGACGGCGGCGGCGAGCGCGTCGTCGGACAGGCCGCAGTAGGCCGGCTTGTCACCGTAGGGCGGCAAGGCGGCCGCGAGGTGGAGCTGCGAGATCCGGCCGGGGGCCCGCGCGGCGAGCTCGGCGGCGTAGGGGCCGCCACCGGAGATCGCGATCACCGAGACGTCGTCGACGCCGATCTTGTCGAGGACCTCGATGGCGTCCTTCGCGAAGTCGGCCTTGCCCAGCTTCTTGTCGTAGTCGGTGTCGCCGAAGCCGTTGCGCTCCACGGAGATGAGCCGCAGGCCCAGGTCCTCGCGCGTCGAACGGAAGAAGTCCGTCATGTGCGACGCACGGGCGCTGGTGCCGGTGCCGCCGATGAACAGCACGGGCTTGCCGTCCTTCTCACCGGTGTCCGAGTAGTGCGCCGTGCGCCCGTCGGAGAGCTTGGCCGCCCGCACCGCGGGGCCGAGCGAATCGAACTCGTCCTGAACCTTCGGCTCGGGCGGCGGGCTCGCACTGACTTCACCGGAGCCGCCGACGAGCAGCGCACCGAGAACGGTGCAGGTGGCGGCGCCTATCGCGAAGGCGGCGGTGCGGGCGTGACCGTTCGAGCTCAAGGGTGACTCCAGGGGCAGGACAGGCTGACCGGCCGCGCCTGCCCTGGCCCCTGGGCCTTAAACCTATGAATTCACGCCAGCCATCTGGATGAGGGACGATCGCCCCGGTTTGTCCTCATCTGCGGGGCAGTGGGGGCTGGGCGCGCAGTTCCCCGCGCCCCTGAAGGGGCTCCCCGCCGGCCCGCAGTCGATCGAAAGGGCTAGAAGCCCGGCGGCTCCACGTAGACGCCCCACTCGTCCCGGAGGACTCCGCAGATCTCTCCGAGCGTCGCCTCGGCCCGCACCGCGTCCAGCATGGGCGCGATCATGTTCGAGCCCTCGCGGGCCGCGGCCAGCATCCGGTCCAGCGAGGCACGGACCTTCGCGTCGTCCCGCCGCCCCTTGCGCTCCGCGAGCTCGCTGACCTGGTCCCGCTCCACCTCGTGGGAGACCCGCAGGATCTCCAGGTCACCGGTGACGGAGCCGTGGTGGACGTTCACGCCCACGACCCGCTTGTCGCCCTTCTCCAGGGACTGCTGGTACTGGAAGGCGGACTCGGCGATCTCGCCGGTGAACCAGCCGTCCTCGATGCCCCGCAGGATGCCCGAGGTGATCGGCCCGATGGGGTGCTGCCCGTCCGGATGGGCCCTGCGCCCCCGCTCCTTGATCTGCTCGAAGACCTTCTCCGCGTCGGCCTCGATGCGGTCGGTGAGCTGCTCGACGTACCAGGAACCGCCCAGCGGGTCGGCGACGTTGGCGACGCCGGTCTCCTCCATGAGCACCTGCTGCGTACGCAGCGCGATCTCCGCGGCCTGCTCGCTCGGCAGGGCGAGGGTCTCGTCGAGGGCGTTGGTGTGCAGGGAGTTGGTGCCGCCGAGGACCGCGGAGAGCGCCTCGACCGCCGTGCGCACGACGTTGTTGTACGGCTGCTGCGCGGTGAGCGAGACACCGGCCGTCTGCGTGTGGAAGCGCAGCCACTGCGCCTTGTCGGTCCGCGCGCCGTAGACGTCGCGCAGCCACCGCGCCCAGATGCGGCGCGCGGCGCGGAACTTGGCGATCTCCTCGAAGAAGTCGAGGTGCGCGTCGAAGAAGAAGGAGAGCCCCGGCGCGAAGACGTCGACGTCGAGGCCGCGCGAGAGACCCAGCTCCACGTACCCGAAGCCGTCGGCGAGGGTGTACGCGAGCTCCTGCGCGGCCGTCGCCCCGGCCTCGCGGATGTGGTAGCCGGAGACCGAGAGCGGCTTGTACGCGGGGATGTCGCGCGCGCAGTGCTCCATCAGGTCGCCGATGAGGCGCAGGTGCGGCTCGGGCTGGAAGAGCCACTCCTTCTGCGCGATGTACTCCTTGAAGATGTCGGTCTGCAGCGTGCCGTTGAGGACGCCGGGGTCGACGCCCTGGCGCTCGGCGGCGACGAGGTACATGCAGAAGACCGGCACGGCGGGCCCGCTGATCGTCATGGACGTCGTCACGTCGCCGAGCGGGATGTCCTTGAAGAGGACCTCCATGTCGGCGGCGGAGTCGATGGCGACGCCGCAGTGCCCGACCTCGCCGAGCGAGCGCGGGTCGTCGGAGTCGCGGCCCATCAGGGTCGGCATGTCGAAGGCGACGGAGAGCCCGCCGCCGCCGTTGGCCAGGATCATCTTGTAGCGCTCGTTCGTCTGCTCGGCGTTGCCGAAGCCCGCGAACTGGCGGATGGTCCAGGTCCTGCCCCGGTACCCGGTGGGGTAGAGCCCGCGCGTGAAGGGGTACTCCCCGGGCCAGCCGATCCGCTCGAAGCCGTCGTACGAGTCGCCGGGGCGGGGCCCGTAAACGGGCTCGACCGGGTCGCCGGAGAGCGTGGTGAAGTCCGCGTCGCGCTTGCGGGCCTTGTCGTAACGGGCCTGCCAGCGGAGGCGGCCTTCCTCGATCGCGTCAGCGTCCATGCCTTCGAATTTACTAGGACGTCCTAGTAAATGTCGATGCCAAACCGCCACGGACCTGTCCGTGGCGGTGGGGTTACGCCTTGGCGGTGACCGGGGAGCCGTCGGTGATCAGCGGCTCGACGTCGCGGACGACGTTGCGCTCGACGAAGAACGCGGCCGTCGGGATCGTGCCGGAGACGAGCACCCACAGGAGCTTGCCGAACGGCCACTTCGCCTTGGAGCCCAGGTCGAAGGCGAAGATCAGGTAGATGATGTAGAGCACGCCGTGGACCTGGGAGACGACGAGCGTCAGGCCCTCGCCCTTGTCGAAGCCGTACTTGGCCACCATGCAGGCGCACAGGATGAGGAGCATGACGGCGGTGACGTAAGCCATCACCCGGTAGCGGGTCAGCACGCTGGATTTCATGGCTACGAGCGTAACCGTCCGCATCGCGCGATCTTCGCCGCCCCCGCCCCGGGCCGAACCGGCGGCGCTACTTCTCCTCGAAGTCCTCCGCCGCCACCCGCAAGGGCCTCAGCATCGCGAAGATCTCCCCGCACTCCTCCGCGTCGTACACCCCGAGCCCGAAGTCCATCGCCATCAGTTCGCGCGTCGCCGACTCGACGACCTCGCGGCCCTTCTCCGTGATGGAGGCGAGCGTGCCGCGGCCGTCGTTCGGGTTGGGGCGCTTGTCGACGAGGCCGGACTTCACGAGCCGGTCCACCGTGTTGGTGACCGACGTCGGGTGGACCATGAGCCGCTCGCCGATCTTCGACATCGGCAACTCCCCGGCCTGCGAGAACGTGAGCAGGACCAGCGCCTCGTACCGCGCGAAGGTGAGTCCGTACGGCTTGACGACCGCGTCGACCTCGGCGAGCAGGATCTGGTGCGCGCGCATGATCGAGGTGATCGCGCCCATCGCCGGGACCGAACCCCAGCGCTGCTTCCAGAGCTCGTCGGCGCGGGCGATGGGATCGAAGGGGAGGCTGAGCGGCTTCGGCACGGAATCGACCTTACCCGTCGGTCACATGGTGGTCAGCCCCGTCTCGCAATTCGGGCGCATGTTCCCGTGCGGCAGGCACGGGACGGGGCGCGGTGCGCCGCACCTCGGCCACCAGGAGCAGACAGCAGAGCGTACCGAGCACACCCGCGGCGGCGACCACCGTGCTCACCGCGAAGAACTCGGCCGCCAGGCCCGCGAGCGCCATCCCCGCGCCCTGGACGGTCATGAGGCCCGCCGTGTGCACGGTCATCGCGCGGCCGCGCAGTTCGTCGGGGACCGCGTCGACGAACCAGCGGTCGAGGCCCAGGGTGTACGCCGATCCGGCGCCCGCGACGACCAGTGCGGCGACGGCCCAGACGAGGCCGGGGGTGAGCGCGTACACGGCGAGCGGGAGCAGGGTGAGCGCGGCGAGGGGCAGGACGACGCGGGCGCGCGCGGCGGCGGACAGCGCGGAGCCCACGTACAGCTCGGCGGCGATGGTGCCCACCGGCAGGGCGCACATCAGCAGGCCGACGCCCGCGACGCCGATGCCGATCTCGTCCGCGTAGGGGGCGGCGAGCACTTCGGGGGCGACCATGAACAGGGGCGGCGCCCAGAAGAGCAGGAGCAGGGCGCGGACGCGGCGGTCGGCGAGCACCTGCCGGGTGCCGCCGAGCGAGTACCGCACCAGCGTCCCGCCGCCCCGGCCCTCGCGCGCGGGCCGCCGCTTCGTGCCGCAGCGCAGGAGGAGTGCGGAGAGGGCGAAGGTGGCGACGGTGATGACGAGCGCGCCGCGCGGCGGGACGAAGGTGAGGAGGACGCCGCCGAGGCCGAAACCGACGAGGACGGAACTCTGCGAGACGATCCGCAGCAGGGAGCGGCCGAGGACGAAGAGGTCGCCGTCGCCGAGGACGTCGGTGAGGGTGGTCATGCGGGTGCCGTTGAAGACGGGGGCGACGAGGGCGTTGACGGCGCGCAGCGCGAGGAGCACGGCGACGGGGGTCGCGGGCAGTGCCATGAGGGCGGCGCAGGCCGCGCAGAGCAGGTCGCAGACGACGAGGACCCGGCGTGGCGGGTACCGGTCGGCGATCCCGGACAGGAGCGTCCCGCCGACGAGGTAGGGGAGCATCCCGAGCGCGAAGGTGAGGGCGCTCAGGAGCGGTGATCCGGTGAGCCGGTAGACGAGCACGGTCAGGGCGATCTCGCTGACGACGACGCCGAGCAGGGAGAAGGCGTGCGCGGCGAAGACGGTGCGGAACTCGCGTACGGCGAAGACACGGGTGTACCCGGTGGGCTCTGCTGGCATGGCCGCAGCCTCACGCGCGGGGCGGCGGGCGGCCTAGAGTTTCGGGCTGGGGCGAATCTTCGGCATCCGGTGAGTCGACATCCGGGCAGTCGGCATCCGGACAGTGGGCATCCGGGCAGTCGGCATCCGGACAGTGGGCATCCGGTTCAGGGGGGCGACATGCCGTTCCACATCCACTTCGGGCAGGACGATCTGCTGCGCTGCCGGTTCGCGGTGTCGCCGCTGTGGGAGACGCAGGAGGCGGTGCGGACGCTCAAGCGGCGCGACCGGCACGGCTACCACCCGCACTGGCTGCGCCGCATCCGGGCGGCGAGCCGGGAGCTCGACCTCAGCGGCCTGTGGCTGCTCATGCCGCAGCGCGGGCACTCCCCCGACTTCCTCGGGCCGCCGCCGATCGGGCCCGCCGCCCGTTTCGAGGAGGAGATCGCGGGTGTCCGCGCGTCCGACCCCGGGGCGGCGAGGGAGGATCTGGCGCGGGCGCTCGCCTGTACGCCGGGGGCCGCGGAGTCGGCAAGGGGGCGGGCGCTGCTGGCCGATCCCGCGGGGGCGGTGCGGGAGCTGGCGGATGCCCTGGAGGCCGCCTGGCACGCGTTGATCGAGCCGGACTGGCCGCGTCTGCGGGCGCTCCTGGAGGCGGATGTCGCCTTCCACTCGCGGCGGCTCGCGGAGGTCGGGCTCGGCGGGCTGCTCCCCGAGCTCGACCGGCGGCTGTCGTGGGACGCGGGCACGCTGACCGTGGAGTGGCACGAGGAGCACGTGCGGCATCTGGCGGGGCAGGGCCTGGTCCTGATCCCGAGCGTCTTCTCGTGGCCCGACGTGATCAGCGGGTTCGATCCGCCGTGGCAGCCGACGCTCGCCTATCCGGTGCGGGGCATCGCGGGGCTGTGGGCGGAGCCGTCGGAGCGTACGCCCGCGGCGCTCGTGCGGCTGCTCGGCCGGGGGCGCGCCACGGTGCTTGCCGCGCTCGACGCGCCCGCCACCACGTCGACGCTCGCGCACCGGCTGGGGCTCGCGCCGTCGACCGTGTCGGCGCACCTGGGGGCGCTGCGGGGCGCCGGGCTCCTGGTGTCGCGGCGGTACGGGCACCAGGTGCTCTACGAGTGCACGCCCCTGGGCATCGCGCTCGTCACCGGGGGCGGTGTGGCACAAGGGCGGGATTAGTCCTTTATGTAACGATTGCGGGGCTGACCGGCCGTCACTTTCGCGGTCACCGTCGTCAGCGTCGTCGCCGACGCCCAAGGGGTCCTGATGCACCGGCTGCTCCGCACCTGCACGGCACTCGCCGCCCTGACCGCCCTCGGGCTCGCGGCGGGCTGCTCATCGGGCTCCGGGTCAGGGCCGCAGGAGGCGTCCGCCGTGCGCGGCCCCGCCACCGACGGCACCCCGGCGCCCGGCGGCGCCTTCTGGGTCGATCCGGACAGCGCCGCCGCCCGCCAGGTCAAGCAGTGGCAGGAGCAGGGCCGCGACCGGGACGCCGAGGTGCTCAAGCGGATCTCCGAGCAGCCGGTGGCGGTCTGGCCCGCCGGGGACGACCCGGCGCCCGACATCAAGGAGGCGACGGGGGGCGCGGCGGCCGAAGGGCGCACGGCGGTGCTCGTCGCCTACAACATTCCGCACCGCGACTGCGGCCAGCACTCGGCGGGCGGCGCGGGCAGCGCCGACTACTACCGGACCTGGGTGGACTCCTTCGCCGACGCGATCGGCACCGCGCCCGCCCTGGTCGTCCTCGAACCGGACGCGGTCCCGCACATCGTGGACGGCTGCACCCCCGCCGAGTACCACGCCGACCGCTTCGCGCTGCTCTCCGACGCCATCCAGCGGCTCAAGCGGCAGCCGAAGACGAAGGTCTATCTGGACGCGGGCAACCCCGGCTGGATCTCCGACGCGCGCAAGCTCACCGAGCCGCTCCAGAAGGCGGGCATCGCGCGGGCCGACGGGTTCTCGCTGAACGTCTCCAACTTCCAGGACGACGAGACGACGAAGGCGTACGGCCGGACGCTCTCGGCCACCGTCGGCGGCAAGCACTTCGTGATGGACACCAGCCGCAACGGCAAGGGGCCCCTGGTGGGCGACCGCCAGGACGCCTGGTGCAACCCGCCGGGGCGGGGTCTTGGCACCCCGCCCACCGACCACACCGGCGATCCGCTCCTCGACGCCGTCCTGTGGATCAAGCGCCCCGGCGACTCGGACGGGCCGTGCCGGGGCGGCCCCGCGGCGGGGCAGTGGTGGCCGGACTACGCGCTGGGGCTCGCCAGGAACGCGAAGCCGACCCCGTAAGGGGCGCGGGGACCTGCGCGATCAGCCACGACGCCCCCCCCCCCCCCCCCCCCCCCCCCCGCTCCCCACCTCGACTCACTTCACATGAATCCACTTCGCCTCGGACGAAACCCCGTCCTTGTCCGTGACGAACAGCATGTACCAGCCGGGCGGCACGAGCGCCGCGTCGTCCCTCGGCACGTCCACGGTCACCGCGCCCTTGCCCTTGCCGACGTCGAGGGCGATCGAGCGCTGTTCCACGTCCGTCGTGTGCGTCACCGCGCTCGGGCGCATCAGCCGGGCCGACGCGATGTTCTCGGGGTGGTCGGTGCGGAACGTCGCCCTACCGTCCGCAGGGAGCTGCTCGGGACCCTCGCCGAGGACCGGGCGGTCCTTCCCGCCCCGGTGCAACGCGGGCGGCGTGAAGATCTCCATGCGCTGCTCGAAGTGGCCGAGCTTGGTGTTCTGTTCGTTGTCGTAGAGCGGGTCGGAGCCGAACGTGGCGACCCGTCCGTCGGGCAGCAGCAGCGCCTCGGAGTGGTAGTTGCGGCCCACCTTGGGTGACGCGGCCTCGCGGAAGGCGTTGGTCCTGGGGTCGTAGAACTGCGCCTTGAGGATGTTGCTCCCGCTGCGGCCCCGGTAGTCCGCGGAGCCGTTGGACGTGAACACCGAGTCGTCCGGCATGAGCACGCTGTTCAAGTACCGGGTGCCCTGCGGGAGTTCGGGTCCCGTCTTGAAGGACGGGTTGTCCTCCTTGAGGTCGATGACCGCCGTGCGGCGCGTCGCCTTCTCCGACTCGCCGACCCCGCCGCCGCCCATGATCATCACCTTCTGATCCTGCGCGGGCGGCAGCAGCACGGACGCCGAGGTCTCGGTCTGGTCGAGGTCCTCGAGACCGGGGACCTTCTCGAACTCGTTCGTCTCCAGGTCCCACAGGCCCGGCTCCCTGCCCTTGTCGGCGGGGCCGTAGCCCGCGTTCGACGCCGGGTAGAAGAGCTTTCCGCCCTTGGTGAGGAAGAGCGCGGGGTAGGTCGGGAAGTACCGCTTGGGGCCGTCCGACCACTGCTTCGTCTTCGGGTCGTAGATCTCGTTGTCGCCCGGGTCGATGACGCCCACGTCGTCGAGTCCGGAGACCGCGAGCACCTTGCCGTCCTCCAGACCCACCAGCGTGGGGTACCAGCGGGCCTTGTCCATCGGGTCCACCGGGATGTACTTCTCGGCCTTCGGGTCGAACTCGTACGCCGCCTTGATCCCCTGGAAGTCCTGCTTCTCCATGTCGATCTTCTCGGCGATGCCGTACGCGTTGTCCGCGTCCTCGCCCGCGAGGCCCTCGATCTCGTACTGCGCCGACTTCTCCGTCACCGCCTGCCTGCCCGGCTCCTTCGCCTCGACGAAGACCCGCACCTCGCTCGCCTTGACCTTCGTCTTCCAGGGCTGCATCACCCCGGCCTTGGAGTACGAGATCTCGAAGTCCCGCTTCGCCTTGGGGACTTCGACGTCGAACTTGCTGACGTACTCAACGCCGGAAGGCGAACGGAACGTGGTGCCCTTCTTGATGCTCACCGTCTTGTCCGGGCTCTCGTTCTTCACCCGCATGCCGCCGCCCGCGCGCTCCACCTCGCCGTCGAGCAGCTCGTAGCGGGCGGTGCCGCCCGCCACCAGGAGGCGCCCGTCGGGGAGTTGGGCGTGTCCGGAGCAGAAGAAGTCCTCCGGCGTGTCGATCTTCTTGAACGTGTCGTTCTTCGGGTCCCACAGGATCGTGTCGAACGATCCCGCGTCGAACTTCTTCTGCTCGTTGCCCGAGCCCGCCACGATCAGGACCTTGCCGGTGTGCAGGAGCGCCGCGTGGATGGCGTTGGTGCGGTACTCCTCCGGAATGCCGACCTGTTTCCACGACCCGTACTTCTTCTTGTAGCCGGGCTGGGCGATCTTGTACTCGTAGTACTGCTCCTCGGCGAAGGAGAGCGCGGCGGGGGCGTTCAGTCCGACGAGCAGCGCGCCCGCGCCGACTCCGATGAGCGTCTTCTTGGTGCGCTTCGAGGGCCGGTAGGCCATGGGTCAGTTCCCTCCTGTCGTCGTGCCGGTGGCGAACGCCGGCTCCGGCTCGCCCTCCGCTTCGGCTTCCGGTGCGGCGGCCCGCCGCACCGCCTCCTTGCGCGCCCTGCGCTCCTTGACCGTGGTGCAGCCCCAGATCGTCACCGGGGCGAGGGAGATGACCATCGCGAGCACCGCCCACGTGCGCATCGCCACGTGGGTGTGGCCGAGCACGAAGGAGGCGACGAGCGAACTGACGAGCACGGCCGCCCAGAACAGGTGGATGCGGAACGTCAGCAGGCGGTCCGGGCTGGCGTCGCCGCCCTTGGGCGTGACCACGAAGCGGCTCGGGCGGCGCACGAAGGCGGCGCCGAGGGACTTGGCGTAGATGGGCGCGGAGAGCGCCGACATCCCCATGCCCGCGAGGCCGCCGGATCCCTCCGGCTCGTGCGGGGACACGTTGTGGCGGCGGTTCCACAGGTACAGGCCGATCTGGAGAGCCGCCGCGTCGCTGTAGAGCATGAGCCAGACGGAGGCGGCGACCTGCGTCCCGCTCGCCCCGAACCACAGGAACAGCACGCAACTGAGCACGCCGAGCAGCCAGTTGACCGCCGTCATCGGGTAGTACACGAGCATCAGCGTGTACGAGAACAGGCGCCCGGGCGGCATCGTGAACGGTGCCTTCCAGTACTGCTTGAACAGCGTCTCGTACGTCCCTCTGGACCAGCGCATCTGCTGCGTGAAGAAGTCCGTCCAGGACGCCGGGCCCTCCCCGACGGCCAGCACGTCCGGCGTGTACACCGAGCGCCAGTGCCGCTTGGTGAGCGGGTTGCGGCGCCGGTGCAGCTCGAAGCCGGTCGCCATGTCCTCGGTGATCGAGTCGTACAGGCCGCCGATCTGGGTCAGCGCGCTGATGCGTACGACGTTGTTCGTGCCGACGAACATGGGGGCGCGGTAGCGGTTGCCCGCGCGCTGGATCAGCGCGTGGAAGAGGAACTGCTGGGACTCGGCGGCCTTGGTGACGGCGGTCGTGTAGTTCCCGTAGACCTGCGGTCCCACGACGAACGCGATGTCCGGATCCCGGAAGTAACCCATCATCCGCTCCAGGAAGTTGGGGAGCGGGACGTGGTCCGTGTCGACCGAGGCGAAGAACTCGTAGTCGGCGTGGTGCATGGCGAGCCACGCGTTGTAGTTGCCGTGCTTGGTGCGGGTCTTGTGCGGGCCCTTCTTGCGGTTCCACTCCGGTACGCCGTGGCGGGTGAAGTGGTGCACGCCGAGCTCTTCGCACAGGGCCTTGGCCCCGGGGTCGTCGCCCTCGTCCAGGAGCCATACGTCCAGGGGGCCCGTGTGGTGGATCCGGACGGCGCCCTCCAGGGTGGCGCGGACCATGGAGAGGGGTTCCTTGCCGGGGACGTAGGTGGTGAGGAAGGCGACGCGGGTGCCTTCTTCGGGGACGACGGGGATCGGGTCCCTCGCCACCATCGTCGCGTGGGCGATCGACACGACGTTCACGAGCATGAAGAGCTCGATGAGTCCGATCGCCACGAGCATCGTGATGTCCAGGCCGATCAGCCAGCGGTCGCCGCCCTCGCGTTCGGTCCAGTGGGTGGGCCAGACGAGGTAGACGAGGAGCAGGCCGGTGAGTACGGGGGCCAGTGTCATCAGGAGCACGGCGCGTATTCGGTGCGGCTCGCGGGAGAGGAGCTTGCTGTACTGGACCCGATAGCCGCTGCCGTCCTTGGCTTCGCCGGCGGCGGGCTCGGTGAGCGGGCCGGCGAGCGTGCTGTGGGTGTCGTAGTCGAAGCCCTCCGGCTGCGGCACAGCGCCCTCCAGGTTCTGGTGATCGATGGTGATCGAACAAACCGATACCCACACAAAAGTGGAGTTTCCCCGGCGTGTCGAACGGGGTTCGCCCGTGCGAGCGGTTTTAGGGTGGGCGGTTTTGGTGGGGTTGCGGGTGGGGGGTTGCGGTGCCTTTGCCTTCGGCGGGGGGCGGGGGGCTGCGCCTTCCGTGCGGGTGGGGGTGGGGCGGCGGCTGCGCCTTCCCTGCGGGTGGGGGCGGAGTGAGGGCTGCGCCGACCGTGCGGGGGGGGCGGCGGCGGCTGCGCCTTCCGTGCGGGTGTGGGGCGGGGCCGCGGCGGTATGTCCGTCCTCGCCGTCCCAGATGACCGCCACACTCCGGGCACCTCGGCACGTGGCCGCGAGTGCTCCGGGCGGACATACCGCCACGTCCCCTCGGGCCCGCTCGCGACTGCGGGCCGGTGGTCCTACCGCTGTGGGGGCACCGGTGCCCGGGCCGCTCCCACTCCCGCTGTGGCGGACCACGCCGATGCCGGTGGCTACCGCTGTGGCGGACCGCACCGATACCCGTGGCCACCGCTGTAGCGGACCGCGCCGGTGCCGGTAGCCGCCGCTGTGGGCAGATGTTCCGCAGGGCGGAACGGGTGGGCACAGCCCCCGTCGCCGAGGGGCGAGGGCCGGGGCGTCCACATGTCGCAGGCAGGCGCAGGTGCCGTGCCGAGGGGCGTGACCGGGACGCCGGCCCCGGCGCAGCCGGTCAGGGCCGGACGCGGCGCAAGCGGTGGCGGACCGCGCGCTGCGCGATGGGGCCCAGGTCCTCGATCGCCGTGACCAGCGTGGACAGTTGCTCCAAGGACTCGAGCGCCCTCTCCGTCCCGACGGCGTCCACCCCTTCGTACAGCTCAAGACCGACGAAGGACGCCGCCACCGCCCGGGAAAGCCCCACCGGATCCGCGAACTCCCCGAGCGGGGAGGCGGAAAGGACCCGGGTCAGGACCTTCTCGATCTCCTCGATCCAGAGGGCGAGCCCCGCCGCCGTCGCCGCCGCGAGGCGAGGCTGCGTCTGCGCCCCCGCGAGCAACTGCCCGAGGACGGCGACATGCCCGGCCTCGCGCTCCTCCTCGTGCATCTCCCGCCCGAAGGCGAGCAGTTCGGAGAGGGAGGAGATGCCGGAGAGCCGCTCCCGGTAGCGCGTCACGCGCTGCTCCGTACCGTGTCTGCACGCCTCGGAGAGGAGTTCGTCGACGGAGCCGAAGTGGTAGAAGACCAGCGCCTGGTTGACCCCCGCCGCCGCCGCGATCGTCCGCGCCGACGTCTTGGCGATGCCCTGCTCCGTGAGCGTGCGCAACGCGCCGTCGAGCAGCTTGGTCCGGGTCTCCAGGCCCTTGGCCGGGTCCTTCGCGGGTGTCACGCGCGCGCCTCCTCGCGCACCGGGCGCAGACCGGGACGGACTCCACAGGCACGGACGTCCGCGTACGTCGCCGTGAAGGAACCCTCGTACCCGAAGAGCGGCCCGAAGTGCCGGTTCACCACCCGCACCTGGATCCGGAAGCGGCCGGTCCGCTCGTCGTAGGACTCCCGCACCTCCGCGTCGCCGCCGATCAGCGAGGGCACGCGGCAGTCCACCGGGCCCTCCCGGAAACGGTGCTCTCCGGAGCGGATCACGAGCGAGCCGTCGGGCTCGGCCCTGAAGTGCAGGTCGCTGGCGAGGTGCTGGTGCGTGCCGAGGTAGTCGAGCACGCGGTCGCCCTTGGGGCTCAGGACCATCTGGGCGTCGAAGCGGCGGGGGCCGCCTGGCAGGTCGAAGGTGCGCACGAAGGTCACCGTCTCACGTCCGTACGTGTCGGCGTACGGCACGTTCTCGATGACGAAGGGCACGTTCCTGCCCTGGCGCGGTACGAGGATGTTGCGCGTGCCACCGGCCGCGAGGAACGGCTTCACGAAGCCCCTGCCGTGCCAGATCCGGTCCATCACGCCCCGGCCCGTGCACGCCTCGCCGCTCGCCAGGCCGACGGAGAAGCGGCGCTGGATCTGCGGGTGGAGGCGCTCGAAGTCGGCGCCCATCACGCTCCTGAAGATCGACGCGGGTCGCGTCATGACGACTGCTCCTTGGCGGTGGCGAGGGTGGTGAGGAGACGCGGGGCACGCGCGCGTTCCGGCGGCGTGCGCAGGCAGCGGCGGGCCGCGGGGGTCGTCGGCAGGGGCGGCAGCATCAGCATCAGGGCCGCCGTCGCGATGGCCGTCCAGGGGGCCAGGAGGACGGCCGCCACGACACACAGGACGCGCACGACGATCTCCGCGACGCCGTGCAGGAGCGCGCGTTCGGGGGTGATGCCCCGCTCCAGCCAGAGCCTGAGCCGGTCGAAGGACCAGGCCGTCGCCCAGCCCATCAGGGGGCGGAAGAGCGCACGGTCGGCGATCCGCCCGAAGCGGCCCCAGCGCGGGCGGTAGTCGTAGCCGGTGACGAAGCGGACGCCGTCGTCGGTCGGCACGTAGCGCCAGTAGCCGCTGCCCTCTTCGAGGAGGGAGAGCGGGTGCGGCGACGCGAAGCGCAGCGCGGAGGTCCTGGTGCCGTCGGGGCGGCGCTTCTCCCCCGCGGAGACTCCGGTGCCCGCGACGGCCAGGAAGGGCAGCACGCGCGTGGCGTACCGGAAGTGCTGCGGCTCGTCCTCCTGGCGCGGCAGGTAGTCGATCTCGGTGAAGCGCAGGTCCCAGCGCTGGTGCCGGTCGGGTTCCTGGGTGCGGGCCCAGAGGTCGTCGAGATCGGCGCGTATGCGTGCCTCGATGTACAGGCTCACGGTAAACCCCCACGTCAGCGTGTTTTTGAGCGACTGCTCAAGTCTTCTTCGAGGGAAGGTACAGATATTTGAGCACTCGCTCAAGTCGGTGGGCACAAAAAATCCCCCACCCGGAAGGGCGGGGGATTTCCGGGCCCCCGAAGGGGCGCAGGGAACTGCGCGACCGGCCACACGCAGCCCGCGGGGGCACGCGCCGGTCAACCGGCGAAGCGCTTACGCGGAGAGGTGACGCTCCACCGTCTCCACCTTGGAGGTGAGGCCGTCCGTCACGCCGGGGCGGATGTCCGCCTTCATGACGACCGAGACGCGCGGCGCGCGCTCCTCCACGACGGCGACGGCGCGCTTGATCACGTCCATCACCTCGTCCCACTCCCCCTCGACGGAGGTGAACATGGCGTCGGTCCTGTTCGGAAGGCCGGACTCGCGGACCACGCGGACCGCGTCCGCGACGTACTCGCCGACGTCGTCACCGACCCCCAGCGGGGTCACGGAGAAGGCGACGATCATGCGCCCACGACTCCCTCACGACGGGCGCGCGAGGCGATCACCGCGGCCTCGGCCTCGCGCTTCAGCTTGCGCTCGGCGAAGAAGCCGCCGGTCGGCAGGACGGAGAGCACGAAGTACAGGGCGCCGGTCTTCAGGTCCCACTTGGTGCGGTTCCAGGCGTCGAGCCAGAAGAGCACGTAGAGGACGAAGAGCACGCCGTGGATCATGCCCATCGCGGGCACGGCGTTGAAGTCCGAGGTCCGCTTGAGCACCGAGCAGACGAGCAGCAGCAGGAAGGAAACGGCCTCGGGGGCCGAGACCAGGCGGAGGCGGCGGAGTGCGGAAGCGGTCTTGATGTCCACGGAGCACCTTCGGGTGGGTGGGCGGCGGGAGGGGGCGGACGCACGGCGCGCGCCGATCTTGTGAACGCGCGCACAAGCGACCCCCATTGTGACATCGGGGCATTCTCGGGGTTCGCTCAGGGCCCTTCACCCTGTTCTGGGCGGGTACGGGGCGGCTACCGTCGGTTCGTGGCTACGTTCCGGCTCCAGGGGAGCAGAGTGCTCGCGGTCGACATGACCGGCGATGCCGTGAAGGCGAAGAACGGCTCGATGGTCGCGTACGACGGCCAGATGGCCTTCAAGAAGATGACCGGCGGCGGCGAGGGCATACGGGGCATGGTGACCCGCCGCGTCACCGGCGAGCAGATGACGGTGATGGAGGTGAAGGGGCACGGCACGTGCTGGTTCGCCGACCGTGCCACCGAGATCAATCTCGTCCAGTTGCACGGCGACAAGCTCTACGTGGAAGCGAGCAACCTGCTCTGCACCGACGCGGGGCTGCGCACGGGCACCAGTTTCACCGGGCTGCGCGGCGCGACCCAGGGCAACGGCCTGTTCACCACGACCGTCGAGGGCAGCGGGCAGGCCGCGATCATCTCCGACGGACCCGCGGTGGTCCTGCGCGTCTCCCAGCAGTACCCGCTGACGGTCGACCCGGGGGCGTACATCGCGCACCAGGGCAACCTCCACCAGAGCTTCCAGTCCGGCGTCACCTTCCGCACCTTCATGGGCGAGGGCGGCGGCGAGGCCTTCCAGATCCGCTTCGAGGGCGACGGCCTCGTCTATGTGCAGCCCAGCGAGCGGGCGACGATCGCGGGGGACGTCTGACATGCCCTTCCAGGAGATCAACTCGAAGATGATCGAGGCCACGGTGCAGCCGGGGACCAAGATCTTCAGCCAGCGCGGCGCCATGCTCGCCTACAAGGGGGACGTCTCCTTCACCCCCAACATCCAGGGCGGGCAGGGCGGCCTGATGTCCATGATCGGGCGCCGGGTCGCGGGCGAGGCGACCCCCTTGATGACCGTCGAGGGCAGCGGCACGGTCCTCTTCGGGCACGGCGGCCATCACATCCAGGTGATCGGCCTCTCCGGAGACACCCTCTACGTGGAGGCGGACCGGCTGCTCGCCTTCGACGGCACGCTCCAGCAGGGCACCATGTTCATGGGCTCGCAGGGCGGCGTCATGGGCATGGTGCGCGGCCAGGTCAGCGGCCAGGGCCTGTTCACCACGACCCTGAAGGGGCACGGCGCGGTCGCCGTCATGGCGCACGGCGGAGTCATCGAGGTCCCGATCTCCCCGCAGCGCCCGGTGCACGTCGACCCGCAGGCGTACGTCGCGCACCACGGTGACGTACGCAACAAGCTGTCCACGGCCCTCGGTTGGCGCGACATGGTGGGCCGCGGCTCCGGCGAGGCGTTCCAGCTGGAGCTGTCGGGCAGCGGCACGGTGTACGTCCAGGCCTCGGAGGAGAAGCTGTGAACCCGAACGTCTCGACTCCGGCGGGCGCTCCTGCCGTCTTCGACCCCATGACGCTGCCGAGCGACGACAACGTCAACGCGTACACCTTCTGCGTGGAGCTCAAGGCGAGCCAGTGGTTCCTGCAGAAGGGGAAGATGATCGCCTACTACGGGCGGGTCGACTTCAACGGCATCGGGCACGGCCGCCTGGACCGCCTGGTCCGGACCAGCTTTCATTCGCCGCTGCACGCGAGCGACTGGGTCGTGGCGGAGGGCCAGGGCAAGATGCTCCTCGCCGACCGGGCCTTCGACGTGAACTCGTACGACCTCGAAGACGGCAACCTGACCATTCGCTCCGGCAACCTCCTCGCTTTTCAGCCAACTCTCGCGCTGAAGCAATCGATCGTTCCGGGGTTTCTGACGCTGATCGGGACCGGCAAGTTCGTCGCCGCCTCGAACGGCCCGGTGGTCTTCATGGAGCCGCCGATCCGGGTGGATCCGCAGGCGCTCGTCGGCTGGGCCGACTGCCCCTCGCCGTGCCATCACTACGACCACGGATACCTCACGGGCGTGATCGGAGGCGTGCGGGCACTGACCGGCATCGGCGGCACCTCCGGAGAGGAGCACCAGTTCGAGTTCGTGGGCGCGGGCACCGTGCTGCTGCAGTCGACCGAGGCGCTCATGCCCGAGCAGGCCACCGGAGAGGTACCGCACCAGGCGGGCGTGCCGGGCGGACGGGGCACTCCGGGTCAACCGGGACAGCAGCCGGGCGCACCGCGTCTTCCCGGACAACTGGGGGACCTCCAGCGTCGCTTCGGGCTGTGAGCGGTAGTCTGCGGAGTGTGACGGCGAACGTCTGTGCCCCTCCGTGAGGCAGGGGGTGCGAGGCGCGTCACATCCCACCATTCGTTCACCTTTCAACTTCTTAGGTAGAATCGATTCCATGGAGACCGAGACGGCCCCGCAGTGGCTGACCGATGAGGAACAGCGCGCTTGGCGCATCCACGTGGAGGTCAACAGGATGCTGACGTATCAGCTCGAAAAAGACCTTCAGCCGTTCAACCTGACCATGAACGACTACGACATCCTCGTGCACCTCTCCGAATCCGATGAGTTGCGGATGCGCATGAGCGATCTCGCCGCCGCCACTCTGCAGTCCAAGAGCCGCCTTTCCCACCAGATCACCCGCATGGAGAACGCGGGCCTGGTGCGCCGTGAGAACTGCGAGTCCGACCGGCGCGGCCTCTACACCGTCCTCACCGAGGAGGGCATGGAGACCATGCAGAAGGTGGCACCACACCACGTCGCCTCCGTGCGGCGACACTTCGTCGACCTCGTCTCGCCCGAGGCGCTCGGCGATCTGCACAAGGCGCTGACCCCGATCGCCGAGCACCTGCGGGGACAGCGCGGCAAGCCCTGACGCCCACCCGCGCGTCCTCGCACCCGCACTTCTTCGCACCCGGCAGCGGCACCCCTCACTCCGCCGACGACTGAGGGATCGGCAGCCGGAGCTCGAAGAGCGCACCGCCCGACGGCGCCTCCCGGACCACGAGGGTGCCGCCGTGCCGCACCGCCACGTCCCGCGCGATCGCGAGGCCGAGCCCGGCCCCGCCGTCGTCCCTGCTGCGTGCGTCGTCCAGGCGTACGAAGCGCTCGAAGATCCGCTCACGCTCGCCCTCCGGCACGCCGCTCCCGTCATCGGCCACCTCGAGGACCGCCCAGGCACCATCGGTCCTCGTGGTGACCGCGACCCGGGAGCGTGCGTGCCGCTGTGCGTTGTTCAGGAGATTGCCGAGCACCCGCGCCAACTGACCACGGGAACCGGCGACTTCGAGACTCTTCAGGTCCATGCGCACGTCGACGCGGTCCCTGGTGCGCTGCGAGAGCTCCTCGCGGACGAGCGCCGCGAGGTCGACCCGCGCCCCGCCCGGCTTCTCCCCCGCGTCCAGGCGGGCGAGCAGGAGCAGATCGGCGGCGAGCTCCTGGAGCCGCACGGTGTCCTCGACCGCCCCGTCCACGTCCAGCAACTCCGGGTGGGCCGCGCCCACTTCGAGCTGGGTGCGCAGCGAGGCGATGGGGCTGCGCAGCTCGTGGGAGGCGTCCGCGACGAACCGGCGCTGGCGCTCCACGGAGGTCTGCAGCGCCGTGAGGGTCTCGTTCGTGGTGCGCGCGAGACGGGCGATCTCGTCGTGCGTGTCCGGCTCGGGGACCCGGCGCGCCAGGTCCTCCGACGCGGTGATCGCGGACATCTCCTCGGTGATGGCGGCCACCGGGCGCAGCGCGCGGCGCGTCACCAGCCAGGTGGTGCCCGCGACGACGGCGAGCAGCAGCGGGAAGCCGACCAGCATCGAGGTCAACGCCGTGGACACCGCGCTCTGTTCGTCGGAGAGGGAGCCGCCCGCGTAGACGGTGAGGTCCCCCTTCGACCCGTCCTCCGTGCTCACCTCGACGGCGGCGAAGCGGTAGTCGGCGCTCTCGCCGTCGACGGTGGCCGACCCTTCGCTGTACTCGGTGTCGTCGGAGATCTCACCGGCTCCCGAGTCGGCCCCGGAGTCCTCCTCCCCCTTCTCTTCCCTGTCGTCGTCACCCGACGGCTGCCCCGTCGCGGGCCCCGGCTTCACCGCGTCGACGCCGGTGCCGCTGATCCGCTCCAGATCCTCGCCGACCGCCACCAACCTGCCGTCCTCGTCCACGACTTGCACCGGACTGTCCTCGCTGTCCGGCAGGTCGAGATCGGCGTACGAGCGGCCCGAGACGAGCTGCGAGGCGACCTCGCGGGCGGCGGAGTTGGCGCGGGCGTCCGCCTGGCCGGTGAGGTTGTCGCCCAGCGAGAGCAGTACGGCGGCGCCCGCGGCGACCAGGGCGAGGGCGACGACGAGAGCGGCGCCGAGCGTGGCCCTGGCCCGCACCGAGCCGAAGAGCCGCCTCATCGCGGCACCTCCAGGCGGTAGCCCGCGCCGCGCACGGTCTTGATGAGGGTGGCGCCCAGCTTGCGGCGCAGCGTGCTGATGTACACCTCGACGATGTTGGGATCGCCCTCGTACGCGAAGTCCCAGACGTGTTCCAGGATGTCGCCCTTGGAGACCACCTCACCGGCCCGCAGCACCAGCTGTTCGAGGACCGCGAACTCCTTGGTGGTGAGGGTGACTTCGTCGTCGGCGCGGAAGACGCGGCGCGCCGCCGTGTCGACCTTGAGCGCCCCCAGCGTGTGCACCGGCGAAGGCCCGCCGGCTCCGCGGCGGCGCAGCAGCGCCTTCACCCGGGCGACGAGCACGACGTACGAGAAGGGTTTGGTGAGGTAGTCGTCGGCGCCCGTGTCCAGGCCCTCGGCCTCGTCGTACTCGCCGTCCTTCGCGGTGAGCATCAGGATCGGTACGTCGTTGCCCGCGGCGCGCAGCGTGGAGCAGATCCGGTAGCCGTTCATGCCGGGCAGCATGATGTCGAGGACGACCAGGTCGTACGTCCCCTCGCTCGCGCGGTGCAGCCCGTCGATGCCGTCGTGGACGACGTCGACGGCGTAGCCCTCCGCGGTCAGGCCCTTGGCCAGGGACAGCGCGAGCCGCTTCTCGTCCTCCACGATCAACAAACGCATGCGCTCAGGGTGGCAGAGCGAACCTGAAGAGTTCTTCAGGCGGCTTCAGGCTGGGTTCAGGGTCGCCGCGCCAGATTGGTCCTCGTCGAAAGCGAACGCCACCGTCTCGGGAGGGACCCCTCATGAAGCGCAACATCGTCATCGCCACCGTCGCCGCCGCCGCGCTGGTCGCCGGAGGCACCGCCACCGCCCTCGCGGTCACCGGCGACGACGAGTCGACGGCCGCCGAGCACTCCAGCGTCCAGGTCAAGGACGTCAAGGACGACGAGCGCGACGACACGGTGGAGAACGTCAGCGAGGCGAAGGCCGCGAAGGTGTCGGCGGCGGACGCGATCAGGGCGGCCCTCGCGGAGACCCGGGGCACCGCGGTCTCCGTCGAGCTCGACGACGAGGACGGCGGCCTGGTCTGGGACGTCGACGTCCTGAAGGGCAGCACCTGGCACAACGTCGAGGTCGACCCCGGCACCGGCAAGGTCCTCGGCTCCTGGGTCGACAAGGACGACGACGGTGACGACGCCGCCGACACCGCCCGCGTGAACTCCGCGCTCAAGGGCGCGTCCACCAGCGCCGGGGACGCGGCGAAGGCCGCCGCGGCCAAGGGCACCGTGACCTCCGTGGACCTGGACGACGACGGTACGGCCGGTGCCTGGGAGGTCGAGACGACCGACGCCAAGGGCGCCGAGGCCGACTGGCACGTGGGCCTGAAGGGCGACAAGGTCACGGCCGACCGCTCGGACCGCCACGACGACCGCGGCGGCAAGGACGACCACGACGACCGTGACGGTCAGGACCACGACGACGACGGCTCCGACGACTGAGGCAGCGCTGACCGGGGCCGCGCCGAGCACCACCCCGTCCCCCACGGAGGCGGCGTCACCGACGCCGCCTCCGCCGCGCGCTCAGCCCGACGTCAATCCGGCGACCAGTTCGTCGGCCGCCGCGTAGGGGTCCAGCTCGCCCGCCACGATCCGCTCCGCGAGAGCCGACAGGCGGCGGTCGCCGTGCAGGGAGCCGATCCGTTCCCGCAGGGCGGTGACCGCGATGGCCTCCACCTCGTGCGCGGCCCGCGCCGCGCGCCGCTCCGCGAGGACGCCCCGCTCCTCCATCCAGGCGCGGTGCTTCTCCAGGGCCTCGACGACCTCGTCGATGCCCTCGCCCCGCGCCGCGACCGTCTTGACAATGGGCGGCCGCCAGTCGCCGGGGCCGCGGGACTCGCCGAGCCCGAGCATGTGGTTGAGCTCGCGCGCCGTCGCGTCCGCGCCGTCGCGGTCCGCCTTGTTGACGACGTACACGTCGCCGATCTCCAGGATTCCGGCCTTCGCGGCCTGGATGCCGTCGCCCATGCCGGGCGCGAGCAGCACCACCGAGGTGTCGGCCTGCGAGGCGATCTCCACCTCGGACTGCCCGACGCCCACGGTCTCGACGAGGATCACGTCGCAGCCCGCCGCGTCCAGGACCCGGATGGCCTGCGGCGCGGCCCACGCGAGCCCGCCGAGGTGGCCGCGCGTGGCCATCGAGCGGATGTAGACGCCGGGGTCGGACGCGTGGTCCGACATCCGCACCCGGTCGCCGAGGAGCGCGCCGCCGGAGAACGGCGACGACGGGTCCACGGCGAGCACGCCGACCCGCTTGCCCGTACGCCGGTAGGCGCTCACGAGCGCGGACGTCGATGTCGACTTGCCGACTCCGGGCGACCCGGTGAGGCCCACCACGTACGCGCGCCCGGCCAGCGGGGCCAGCGCGGCCATCACCTCGCGCAACTGCGGGGACGCCCCCTCCACCAGGGAGATCAGCCGGGCCACGGCCCGCGGCCTGCCCTCGCGGGCCTGCGCCACCAGGGTGGGGACGTCCTGCATGAAACAGCTCCGTTCGCTACGTACGGGACACGGTCGGCCGTGGGTTCAGCCCCTCGCCACCTGGGCGGTCAGCCCTTCGCCACCTTGACGATCAGCGCGTCGCCCTGGCCACCGCCGCCGCACAGCGCGGCCGCGCCCACACCGCCGCCGCGCCGCTTCAGTTCGAGGGCGAGGTGCAGGACGACGCGGGCGCCGGACATCCCGATCGGATGACCCAGGGCAATGGCCCCGCCGTTGACGTTCACCTTTTCCGAGGACACCCCGAGGTCCTTCATTGACTGCACCGCGACGGCCGCGAAGGCCTCGTTGATCTCGATGAGGTCGAGGTCGTCGACGGCCAGGCCCTCCTTCTTCAGGGCGTGCTGGATGGCGTTGGAGGGCTGCGACTGGAGCGAGTTGTCCGGGCCCGCCACGTTGCCGTGCGCGCCGATCTCCGCGATCCAGTCGAGGCCGAGCTCCTCGGCCTTGGCCTTGGACATCACCACGACCGCCGCGGCGCCGTCGGAGATCTGCGAGGAGGTGCCCGCCGTGATGGTGCCGTCCTTGGCGAAGGCGGGGCGCAGCTTGCCGAGCGACTCGGTGGTCGTCTCGGCGCGGATGCCCTCGTCCTTGCTGAAGAGGACCGGGTCGCCCTTGCGCTGCGGGATCTCGACGGGGGTGATCTCGGCCTCGAAGATGCCGTTCTTCTGCGCGGCCGCGGCCCGCTGGTGGGACGCCGCGGCGATCTCGTCCTGCTCGGGGCGCGCGATGCCGAGGCGGGTGTTGTGCTTCTCCGTCGACTCGCCCATCGCGACACCGTCGAACGAGTCGGTCAGACCGTCGTGCGCCATGGAGTCGAGCATCTCGATCGCGCCGTACTTGTAGCCCTCGCGGGACTTGGGGAGCAGGTGCGGGGCGTTGGTCATGGACTCCTGGCCGCCGGCGACGACCACGTCGAACTCACCCGCGCGGATCAGCTGGTCGGCGAGCGCGATGGCGTCGAGGCCGGAGAGGCACACCTTGTTCACCGTGAGTGCGGGGACGTTCATCGGGATGCCCGCCTTGACCGCCGCCTGGCGTGCCGGGATCTGCCCCGCCCCGGCCTGGAGCACCTGGCCCATGATCACGTACTGCACCTGGTCGCCACCGATGCCGGCCCGGTCGAGCGCGGCCTTGATGGCGAAACCGCCCAGGTCGGCGCCGGAGAAGGACTTCAGGGAGCCGAGCAGGCGGCCCATGGGCGTGCGCGCGCCCGCGACGATCACTGAGGTGGTGCCGGTCGTTCCAGACATGTGCCACGGCCCCTTGGGAGGAGAAGTTAACGAGGGTTTATCTGAATGTACTGAGCGGTACTGCCCGCGTCATCGGGCGACGACTGTGATCGCGCGCACGTTGCGTAATCACCGCATGAAGCGCTGCACTTGACCCATGCTGACGCGAATCGATCACATCGGGATCGCCTGTTTCGACCTCGACAAGACCGTCGAGTTCTACCGCGCGACGTACGGATTCGAGGTGTTCCACACCGAGGTCAACGAGGAGCAGGGCGTACGCGAGGCCATGCTCAAGATCAACGAGACCAGCGACGGCGGCGCCTCCTACCTCCAGCTGCTCGAACCGATCCGCGACGACTCCGCGGTGGGCAAGTGGCTGGCCAAGAACGGCGAGGGCGTGCACCACATCGCCTTCGGCACCGCGGACGTCGACGGGGACGCCGCGGCCATCAGGGACAAGGGCGTACGCGTCCTCTACGACGAGCCCCGCATCGGTTCCATGGGGTCGCGGATCACCTTCCTGCACCCCAAGGACTGCCACGGAGTCCTGACGGAACTCGTCACTTCCGCGCCCTCCGAGTCACCGGAGCACTGACCTCCGTATATCTGGGCCGGTAGGGTTGGCCGCGGCCGCCCGATTTCTGGGCGGTCACATGCCGGGGTCCGGGTTTCGGGGGACGAGCGTCGGGGCAGCAGCCCATGCTCCGCTGTTGATCTGACACCATTCACCCGGGGGCCCCGTTCGGCGGATGGACGGGGCTCGTTGGAGAGACTTGCGACCAGGAGTGGGGCGTCCCCTGCTCGAGCGCAGCCGAGAGCTCGGGGAAGGATGGGACCGCGCAGTGCGGGGCTACGAACGCCAAGAGAACTCGCGGGCTGAGACCGACAGTCTTTCGCGCTTCGAGGCCGAGATGGACCGGCTGAAGACCGAGCGGGAGAAGGCCGTCCAGCACGCCGAGGATCTCGGCTACCAGGTCGAGGTGTTGCGCGCCAAGCTGCACGAGGCGCGCCGCAACCTCGCGTCCCGCCCTGCCTACGACAGCGCGGACATCGGCTACCAGGCGGAGCAGCTGCTCCGTAACGCCCAGATCCAGGCCGAGCAGCTGCGCGCGGATGCCGAGCGCGAGCTGCGGGACGCCAGGGCACAGACCCAGCGCATCCTCCAGGAGCACGCCGAGCAGCAGGCCAGGCTCCAGTCCGAGCTGCACACCGAGGCCGTGACGCGGCGCCAGCAGCTCGACCAGGAGCTGAACGAGCGCAGGCAGACCGTCGAGTCGCACGTCAACGAGAACGTGGCCTGGGCCGAGCAGCTCCGGGCCCGCACCGAGCAGCAGGCACGCCGGCTGCTCGACGAGTCGCGTGCCGAGGCCGACCAGGCGCTCGCCGCCGCCCGCGCCGAGGCCGAGCGCGTCGCCGAGCAGGCCCGTCAGCGCCTGGCGAGCGACGCGGAGGCCGCCCGCACCGAGGCCGAGGCCACGCTGCGGCGCGCCCGCGCCGACGCCGAGCGCCTCCTGAACGCCGCCTCCACGCAGGCGCAGGAGGCCACCGACCACGCCGAGCAGCTGCGCTCCAGCACGGCCACCGAGTCCGAGCAGGCGCGCCGCCGGGCCGCCGAGGCGAGCCGGGCCGCCGAGCAGCGCATGACCGAGGCCGAGACGGCCCTTCGCGAGGCGCGCGCCGAGGCGGAGAAGGTCCTCACCGAGGCCAAGGACACCGCGTCCAAGCAGCTCGCGGCCGCCGAGGGCGCGAACGAGCAGCGCACGCGCACCGCCAAGGAGCAGGTCGCCCGCCTGGTCGGCGAGGCCACCAAGGAGGCGGAGGCCACCAAGGCCGAGGCCGAACAGCTCGTCGCCGACGCCCGCGCCGAGGCCGAGCAGCTGATCGCGGACGCCGCCGAGAAGGCGCGCACGATCACCGCCGAGGAGACCGCGGGCCAGCTCGCGAAGGCCGCGCGGACCGCCGAGGAGGTCCTCGACAAGGCGTCCAAGGACGCCAAGGAGACCACCAAGGCCGCCACCGAGGAGGCCGAGCGGATCCGCTCGGAGGCCGAGGCCGAGGCGGACCGGCTGCGCGGCGAGGCGCACGACATCGCCGAGGGGCTCAAGGGCGCGGCGAAGGACGACACCAAGGAGTACCGCGCCAAGACCGTCGAGCTGCAGGAGGAGGCGCGCAGGCTGCGCGGCGAGGCCGAGCAGCTGCGGGCCGAGGCCGTGGACGAGGGCGAGCGGATCCGCTCCGAGGCCCGCCGCGAGGCCGTCCAGCAGATCGAGGAGGCGGCCAGGTCCGCCGAGGAGCTCCTCGCCAAGGCGAAGGCCGACGCGGACGAGCTGAAGTCCGCCGCGACCGCCGAGAGCGAGCGGGTCCGCACCGAGGCCATCGAGCGCGCCACGACGCTGCGCAAGCAGGCCGAGGAGACCCTGGAGCGCACCCGCGCCGAGGCCGAGCGGCACCGCGAGGAAGCCGCCGAGCAGGCCGAGACCACCAGGTCGGAGGCCGAGGACGCCGCGCGCGAGCTGCGCGAGGAGACCGAGCGGGCCATAGCGGCGAGGCAGGCCGAGGCCGCCGACGAGCTGGCCAGGCTGCACACGGAGGCCGAGGAGCGCCTGGCCGCCGCCGAGCAGGCGCTGACCGACGCCCGCGCGCAGGCCGAGCGCATCCGCAAGGAGGCCACCGAGGAGACCGACCGGCTGCGTACGGAGTCCGCCGAGCGGATCCGCACCCTCCAGTCGCAGGCCGAGACCGAGGCCGAGCGGCTGCGCACAGAGGCCGCCGCCGACGCCTCGCAGGCCCGCGCGGAGGGCGAGAACGTCGCCGTACGCCTGCGTTCGGAGGCCGCGGCCGAGGCCGAGCGGCTCAAGACCGAGGCGCAGGAGTCCGCGGACCGGGTGCGCGCGGAGGCGGCAGCGGCCGCCGAGCGCGTCGGCGCGGAGGCCGCGGAGGCCCTGTCCGCCGCCCAGGAGGAGGCTGCGCGGCGCCGCCGCGAGGCCGAGGAGACCCTCAACTCCGCGCGCGGCGAGGCCGATCAGGAGCGCGAGCGCGCCCGCGAGCAGAGCGAGGAACTCCTCGCGTCCGCCCGCAAGCGCGTCGAGGAGGCCCAGGCAGAGGCGGTCCGCCTGGTCGAGGAGGCCGACCGCCGCGCCACCGAGATGGTCTCGGCAGCCGACCAGCACGCCCAGTCCATACGGGACTCGGTGGCGGGCCTGCACGAGAGCGCGCAGGAAGAGGTCGCGGGTCTGCGCTCGGCCGCCGAGCACGCCGCGGAGCGTACGAAGACCGAGGCGCAGGAGGAGGCCGACCGCGTCCGCTCCGACGCGTACGCCGAGCGGGAGCGCGCCACCGAGGACGCCAACCGCACCCGGCGCGAGGCGACGGAGGCGTCCGAGGCCGCCAAGGCGCTCGCGGAGCGCACGGTCGCCGAGGCCATCGCGGAGGCCGAGCGGATGCGCTCGGACGCCTCCGAGCACGCCCAGCGGGTGCGCACCGAGGCGTCGGACACCATCGCGTCGGCCGAGCAGGACGCCGCGCGTACGCGTGCCGACGCCCGCGAGGACGCCAACCGCATCCGCAGTGACGCGGCGGGCCAGGCCGACCAGTTGATCGGCGAGGCGCGCAGCGAGGCCGAGCGGCTGCAGAACGAGACGATCGCGGAGGCGGACCGCGTCCGCACCGAGGCGGCCGAGCAGGCCGAGCGGCTGCGCGCCGACTCCACCGCGGAGGCCGAGCGCCTCAAGTCCGAGACGGCCACCGAGGCGGAGCGGGTGCGCACCGAGTCCGTGGCGCAGGCCGAGAAGCTCATCTCGGACGCGACGGGCGACGCCGAGCGGCTGCGCGCGGAGGCGTCCGAGACGGTCAACTCCGCGCAGCAGCACGCCGAGCGGATCCGCAGCGACGCCGAGCGCGTCAAGGCGGACGCCGCGCGCGAGGCCGAGCGGCTCACGTCCGAGGCGCGCGAGGAGAGCGAGCGCACCCTCGACGAGGCCCGGCAGGCCGCCAACAAGCGCCGTCAGGAGGCCGCCGAGCAGGTCGACACGCTCATCACGGAGGCCGCGGCCGAGGCCGAGAAGCTGACGAGCGACGCCCAGGAGAAGGCGCTCAAGGCGACCACGGACGCGGAGGCGCAGGCGGACACGATGGTCGGCGCGGCCCGCCAGGAGGCCGAGCGCCTCGTCGCCGAGTCGACGGTGGAGGGCAACTCCCTGGTGGAGAAGGCCCGTACGGACGCGGACGAGCTGCTCGTCGGCGCCCGCCGCGACGCGACCGCCATAAGGGAGCGCTCCGAGGAGCAGCGCGACCGTCTCACCGCCGAGATCGAGGAGTTGCACGAGCGTGCACGCCGTGAGTCCGCCGAGGCGATGAAGACCGCGGGCGAGCGCTGCGACGCGCTGGTCAAGGCCGCCGAGGAGCAGCTCGCCGAGGCCGAGGCGAAGGCCAAGGAGCTGGTGTCGGACGCCAACTCCGAGGCGGGCAAGGTCCGTATCGCCGCGGTCAAGAAGGCGGAGGGGCTCCTCAAGGAGGCCGAGACGAAGAAGACCTCGCTGGTGACCGAGGCCGAGCGGATCAAGTCCGAGGCGGAGGCCGAGGCGACGCGCATGGTCGAGGAGGGCAAGCGCGAGCTGGAGGTGCTGGTGCGCCGCCGCGAGGACATCAATGCGGAGATTTCCCGTGTCCAGGACGTGTTGGAGGCGTTGGAATCTTTCGAGGCACCGACGGGCGGCGCGAAGACCACGGCCAACGGCGGCTCCGGTGCGGGCGGCGTCAAGGCAGGGGCGGCTGCGGGATCGACTCGTTCGGGTGGCAAGCCGTCAGAGGGCTAGCCAACGAGTCATCTTCCGTGCTCGGTAAGGACCTTCGGCCCTGTCGCTGGCAAGTGCTCCGGCGGTTAGCCACTCAAAAGGGGTGTCATTCTCCAGATCAAACGGGCATCTGCTCGATGACACGCCGCTTGGACCCCTAGGATTCCCTCTATCACCTCACCGGTCTCATTCGACAGGAACCCCATGAGCGACACTTCCCCCTACGGCTTCGAGCTTGTGCGGCGTGGGTACGACCGCGCTCAGGTGGACGAACGTATCTCCAAGCTCGTCTCCGACCGTGACAGCGCTCTTGCTCGTATCACTGCTCTGGAAAAGCGCATCGAGGAGCTGCACCTCGAGACGCAGAACGCCCAGGCCCAGGTTGCCGACGCCGAGCCGTCGTACGCCGGTCTCGGTGCCCGCGTCGAGAAGATCCTCCGCCTCGCCGAGGAGGAGGCGAAGGACCTGCGCGAGGAGGCCCGTCGCGCCGCCGAGCAGCACCGCGAGCTCGCCGAGTCCGCCGCCCAGCAGGTGCGCAACGACGCCGAGTCGTTCGCGTCCGAGCGCAAGGCCAAGGCCGAGGACGAGGGCGTCCGGATCGTCGAGAAGGCCAAGGGCGAGGCGAACACGCTGCGCGCCGAGGCGCAGAAGGACGCGCAGTCCAAGCGCGAGGAGGCGGACGCCCTCTTCGAGGAGACCCGCGCCAAGGCCGCGCAGGCCGCCGCGGACTTCGAGACGAACCTCGCCAAGCGCCGCGAGCAGTCCGAGCGTGACCTGGCCTCGCGTCAGGCCAAGGCGGAGAAGCGCCTCGCGGAGATCGAGCACCGCGCGGAGCAGCTGCGCCTGGAGGCGGAGAAGCTGCGGACCGACGCGGAGCGTCGTGCCCGGCAGACCGTCGAGACGGCGCAGCGTCAGGCCGAGGACATCGTCGCGGACGCGAACGCCAAGGCGGACCGGATCCGCTCGGAGTCCGAGCGCGAGCTCGCCGCTCTGACGAACCGGCGCGACTCCATCAACGCGCAGCTCACCAATGTGCGGGAGATGTTGGCGACGCTCACGGGGGCGGCTGTGGCTGCCGCCGGGACGCCCGCGGAGGACGAGCCGATCAGCCGCGGGGTGCCTGCGCAGCAGACTCGCTGAGGTTGTGGGGGACCTGCCGGTCCGCTGTGGCTGATCGCGCAGTTCCCCGCGCCCCTTCCAGGGGCGCCCCAGCCCCCTGCCACTCCTAAGTGGCAGGGGGCTTTGTCGCGTTTTAGCGTTGGCGCATGATCGAGCTCGAGGGGCTGACCAAGCGGTACGGCGAGAAGGTGGCCGTCAACAACCTGACCTTCACGGTCCATCCCGGCATCGTCACCGGCTTCCTCGGCCCCAACGGCGCGGGCAAGTCCACCACCATGCGCATGATGCTGGGTCTGGACAACCCGTCCGCCGGCGTCGTCCGCGTCGACGGCAAGCACTACTCCCAGCTGAAGGACCCCCTCACGTACATCGGCGCCCTGCTCGATGCCAAGGCCATGCACGGCGGCCGCAGCGCCTTCAACCACCTGCTGTGCCTCGCCCAGAGCAACGGCATCCCGCGCGGCCGGGTCGACGAGGTCCTGGACACCGTCGGACTGACCGCCGTCGCCAAGAAGAAGGCCAAGGGCTTCTCGCTCGGCATGGGCCAGCGCCTGGGCATCGCGGGCGCGCTGCTCGGCGACCCCGAGATCCTGATGTTCGACGAGCCGGTCAACGGGCTCGACCCCGAGGGCATCCACTGGATCAGGAACCTGATGAAGTCCCTCGCCGCGCAAGGGCGCACGGTCTTCGTCTCCTCGCACCTGATGAGCGAGATGGCCCTCACCGCCGACCACCTCGTCGTCATCGGCCAGGGCCGCCTCCTCGCCGACATGACGATGTCGGACTTCATCCGGCAGAACTCCCGGTCGTACGTCAGGCTGCGCTCCCCGCAGCGCGAGCGCCTGCTCGACGTGCTGCACGAGGCGGGCATCACCGCCGTGGAGGCGGGCAACGGCACGCTCGAAGTGGACGGCACGTCGGCGGAGCAGCTCGGCGAGCTCGCCGCGGGCCACCAGCTCGTACTCCACGAGCTGAGCCCCCAGCAGGCCTCGCTGGAGGAGGCGTTCATGCAGCTCACCGCGGAGTCCGTGGAGTACCACGCGCACTCGGACCCCGCCGGGACGGGCGCACCGCCGCCCACCGAGGGCTGGGGCGACGGCTGGCAGCAGCGGAAGGGGGCCTGAGCGATGGCCGCGACGCAGGTACTGAAGTCGGAGTGGACCAAGATCCGCTCGGTCTCCTCGACGGTATGGACGCTCGGTCTCGCCGTGGTCGTCACGATCGCGCTCGGGATGCTGATCAGCATCCTGTCGAAGAACGACTACGACAAGCTCGACGCCCAGGACAGGCTGACCTTCGACCCGACCTACATCAGCTTCGCCGGGATGTCCCTCGGCCAGCTCGCGCTGATCGTCTTCGGGGTGCTCGTCGTCTCGAACGAGTACAGCACCGGCATGATCCGCACCTCGCTCGCCGCGGTCCCCCAGCGCGGCACGTTCCTGTTCAGCAAGGTCCTGGTGGCCACGCTGCTCGCGTTCGCGGTGGGCCTCGTCACCAGCTTCCTCACGTTCTTCGTCGGCCAGGCGATGCTCGGTACGCACCGGGCGCAGATCGGCGACCCGGGGGTGCTGCGGGCGGTCATCGGCGGCGCGATCTACATGACGCTCATCGCGGTGTTCTCGATGGGCGTCGCGGTGATGCTGCGCAGTCCGATGCTCTCCCTCGGCATCCTGATGCCGTTCTTCTTCCTGATCTCCAGCATCCTCGGCAACGTCTCGGCGACCAAGAAGATCGGCCGCTTCCTGCCCGACCAGGCGGGCAGCAAGATCATGCAGGTCAAGACGCCGTTCGACGACGACACCCCGTACGGGCCCTGGGGCGGTATCGCGATCATGGCGGTGTGGGTCGTCGTGGCGCTGCTCGGCGGGTATGCCCTGCTGAAGAAGCGGGACGCGTAGCCCGCATCCGGACCCAGGGGGGCGTGTGACGACTCAGGACCGCGGGCTCGCGGCACTCGGCTTCGACGGGGTGCCCGCGCTGCGGCCCCTGACCTACCCGGGCCGCCCGGTGGCGGCCCCCTCCCTGCTGACCGGCGACGAGCTGCTCGGGCTGCGCGTGGGGTCCGGCGGGCCCGGTGCGTGGGCCGTCGAGGGGCGCGGGCCGCGCCGCTCGCTCGACGCGGTCCTCACCGCGCTCGGGCAGGCTCCCGTCGCCGGGCGCCGCCCGGTCGTCGCCGTCGGCTCGAACGCCTGCCCCGGGCAGGTGGCCCACAAGCTCGCCGGACTCGGACTCTCCTGTGCCGTGCCGATGGTCCCCGTACGGCTGCGCGGCATCGGCGTCGGCTGCTCGGCCCACATCGGCAGGGCCGGATACGTGGCGGCAGCCCCCTACCCGGACCCCACCAGGCGGCTCTCCCTCGTCGTCTCCTGGCTGGACGCGGCGCAGCTCGCCGCGGTCGACGCCACCGAGCTGCCCAACTACCGGCGGACGTGGCTGCCCGGCGCCGCGTACGGGATGACCCTGCCCTGCGGGACGCCGCTGGACGGCGCGTACGTCTACGTGAGCGCGCGCGGCGTCCTCACCGACCCGGCGACGGGCCTGCCGCGCCCAGGCGGCGGCGACCAGGCGGCGCTGCTCGACGCGCTCCTGGCCGCGTCGCCCGCGCTGCACGCGCTTCTGGGGCCCGACGCGGCGGCCTGGGTGCGGCGGGCGGCCGAGGATGCCGCGCTGCGCGAGAGGGGCACACAGCTCTTCGCCGCCGCGGGCTGGGTGCTGCCGTCGACGGAGCTGCGGCCCCCTCTGGGGTGAGCCCGCGGTTTTACTCGCTCTTGGCTGGAACCGTCAGCTCCCCGTTATCCTCCTAACCCTTACGGGGGCGTGTGCCCCGACGTCCTGAACCATTCGATGGGTGCGGAGAATGATCGAGGCAGTCGGCCTGACGAAGCGCTACGGCGCCAAGACAGCCGTGTACAACCTTTCCTTCCAGGTGCGGCCCGGTACCGTCACGGGCTTCCTCGGCCCCAACGGCTCGGGCAAGTCGACGACGATGCGCATGATCCTTGGGCTCGACGCCCCCACCACGGGTCAGGTGACGATCGGCGGATACCCCTACCGCAAGCTCCCGAACGCCCCGCGCCAGGTCGGCGCGCTGCTCGACGCCAAGGCCGTGCACGGCGGCCGGCACGCCCGCAACCACCTGCTCTGCCTCGCGCAGCTCTCCGGCATCCCGGCCCGCAGGGTCGACGAGGTGCTCGGTGTCGTGGGTCTGCAGGACGTGGCGAAGAAGCGCTCCAAGGGCTTCTCGCTCGGCATGGGCCAGCGCCTGGGCATCGCGGCCGCGCTCCTGGGCGACCCGCAGGTGCTGCTCTTCGACGAGCCGGTCAACGGCCTCGACCCCGAGGGCATCCTCTGGGTCCGCAACCTGATGAAGTCGCTCGCCGCCGAGGGCCGCACGGTCTTCGTCTCCTCGCACCTGATGAGCGAGATGGCCCTCACCGCCGAGCACCTGATCGTGATCGGCCGGGGCCAGCTGCTCGCCGACATGAGCGTCAAGGACTTCATCTCGCACAACTCCGCCGACTTCGCGCGCGTGCGCACGCCGGAAGGCGACGGGCAGCAGCGCGAGAAGCTGTCGGCCGCGCTGAGCGAGGCGGGCGGCCAGGTCATGCCCGAGCAGGACGGCGCGCTGCGCGTGACCGGCCTGCCGCTCCCCCGCATCAGCGACCTCGCGCACGGCGCGGACGTCCGCCTGTGGGAGCTCTCCCCGCACCAGGCCTCGCTGGAGGAGGCGTACATGCGGATGACGCAGGGCGCCGTCGACTACCGCTCCACGGTCGACCAGCGCGCGGGCCTCCAGCAGCAGATGCCGCCCGGCGCGGCGCCCCAGGGCCAGATGCAGCCTCCGCTGCCCGGCCAGGGCCAGCCCGGCTGGTACGCGCCGCCGCCGCCCCAGCAGGGCGGTCAGCCCTTCGCGATGCCGCAGCCGCAGGACGGGCAGAACCCGTACGCCGCGGCGCCGCAGCAGCCCCCGGCCGCGGCTCCCGCCCCCGACATGTCCAAGCGCGCCACCGACAACGAGGATGCACGATGACCACGCCTCCGACTCCGCAGCAGCAGCCGCAGGCGCAGCAGCCCCAGCAGACGTACGCCACGGCCGGCGCGCCCGCGCCGCAGGGCGCCCCGATGGCTCCGCCGCCCGCCTCCCCCGCGCCGCCGTCCGCCTGGCAGCAGGCGATGGCCAACGCCTACACCTCGCCGATCCCGGTCAAGAAGACCCACCTCGGCAACGCGCTCAGCTCCGAGTGGACGAAGATCAAGTCGGTCCGCTCGACGATGTGGACCCTCGGCACCTTCCTGCTCCTGGTCGTCGGCATCGGCCTGCTCGCGGCCGCGAACACCGAGCCGCGCAACTACGCGGAGATGCCGTTCACCGTCCCGGCCTTCTTCGGCCTGATGCTCGGGCAGATCTGCCTGATCACGCTCGGCGTCCTCGTCACCTCGTCCGAGTACGGCACGGGCATGATCCGTACGACGTTCACGGCCTCGCCGCAGCGCCACCGCGTGCTGGCCGCGAAGGTCCTGGTCTTCTTCGCGACGGCCTTCGTCGTGTCCGCGGGCGCCATCCTGTTCGTCGGCCTGGTGACGTCGAGCATGAACAGCGGCCCCGAGGCGGGCGACGTCCCGTGGGCGGGCACGGTCGTCAAGGGCAGCCTGTACGTCTCGCTGCTCGGCGTGCTCGCGCTCGCCGTCGGCTCGATGCTGCGGCACTCCGCGGGCGCCATCACCGCGATGCTCGGCGTGGTCCTGGTCCCCGCGATCATGCCCGCGTTCCTGATGATCTGGGAGAGCACGCAGTCGCTCGGCGAGAAGATGAACGACTACAACGCCATCACCGCCCTCGCCAAGATCTTCGGCGCGGAGGACAACGGCACCGGCGGCGGCTCCCAGCTGGCGCTGCTCGCCGTCATCACGGCCGCGGCCGTCGCGGGCGCCTTCGCCCTCCTGGAGAAGCGCGACGTGTAGCCGTACAGCCGTACGAGGCGTCAGTACCTCGGAGCGTTACGGGACCGCTGCACCCGCGTGGTGCGGCGGTCCTTCGCGTTCCAGCACGCCTTGTGCCAGTGCCTGCGCTCGTCCACGCCCGAGTGCTCGGGCCAGGCCACCACGTGCGCGAGGCCCGAGGGGATCTCCTGGTCGCAGCCGGGGCAGCGGTAGCGCTTGCCCGCCGCGCTCGCGCCCGCGACCTGCCGTACCCTCCACACCTCGCCCTGCCAGTCCTCGGAGCGCTCGAAGCTTCCGTAGCGGCCGCCCTGTTCCGCGTCGGCGGACGGCGCGGACGGATTCGACTCTCCGGCGCCCTTGGGGCGGTTGCGACGCGGGGACACAGGACACCTCACGGGCTGTACGGCTATCAGGGGTGTGACCAGCCTACGCGCCACCCCGAGGGGTACCCGTCCCGCACCGGCGACCACAGGACCCCCTGCCATTGCGCAGAAAATCCAACAATCTTCATGCCAGGCCGTGCCTTTGGCACGTGTCACGCGTTGTTGCCCGTAGGGGGAGTGCCTGCGTCGGCGCCAAGGAGGCAGGAGTTTCATGCGTGTAGGTAGTTTTGTTCTGGCCGCCCAGTTCCCCGGTCAGGGGCAGGGGGAGGCGCTGCACCGGGCGGTGCGCTCCGCCGAGGTGGCCGAAGAGGCGGGGCTCGACGCGGTCTGGCTCGCCGAGCACCACTTCGTTCCGTACGGCACGTGCCCCTCGGCGGTGACGCTGGCCGCGCTGCTCCTCGGGCGGACCCGGCGGATCCACATCGGTACGGCGGTGAGCGTCCTGCCCACCGTGCACCCCGTCGCCCTCGGCGAGCAGGCGGCGCTGCTCCACCTGACGTCCGGCGGACGCTTCTCGCTCGGCGTCGGACGCGGCGGGCCCTGGGTGGACCTGGAGGTCTTCGGCTCCGGTCTCGACGCGTACGAGAAGGGGTTCCCCGAATCCCTCGACCTGCTGCTCAAGTGGCTGCGGGAACCCCGGGTCGAGAGCACGGGCGACCGGTTCGCCTTCCGTGAGGTCGCCGTCGTGCCGCGCCCCCAGGAGGCGCTCGGCGGTCAGGACGACGACGGCCCCGAGGTCGTCGTCGCCTGCACCTCGCCGTCGAGCGTGCGGCTCGCCGCGCAGCGCGGTCTGCCCATGCTGCTCGGCATGCATGTGGGCGACGTCGAGAAGGCCGAAATGGTGGCCTTGTGGAATCGGCACGCACGTGCTGCGGGGCATACGCCCGAGGAAATCGCCACCGCCCCCCACGTCTCCGCCGGTGTCGCCCAGATCGCCGACCGGCGTCTGGAGGCGGCGGAGGTCTTACAGAAGGCGATGCCCGGCTGGCTCAAACAGGGTCTGGACGCCCATGTGACCGTGGACGGCCGCAAACGGGCCATGCGCGATCCGCTCGCCTACACCGAACTGCTCTGCGGGCTGCACCCCGTGGGCACCCCACAGATGTGCGCCGACCGGCTCGCCGCCACCTCGGAGCGCACGGGCATCACGCGCTTCGCGCTGCTCGTCGAGGGCTCCGGTGATCTCACCGCCACCGAGGAGAACGTACGGAGACTGGGTGCCGAAGTGCTGCCCCAGCTCGGCTGAGGGCGACCGTCACGCTGCGGAGCTGCCGCTCCGGACTGAAACACCTCCCGCGTACGGAGCGGCAGCAACAGGCGTCAGCAGTCGCGCAGTTCGGGTGACTGGTTGAGCAGCTGGCCCCGGATCGAGGTGAAGCGGGCGAGCCGCTCGTCCACCGACGGGTCCAGCGGGAACACCGCCACACGGTGGCAGTTCTGGAATGCCAGACGCACCCCGAAGTGCCGCTGCAGAGCGCCGCGAATCGCGTCACTCGCGAGCGCGCGCAACAGCTGTCCACGTGCCTGCTCGTCCGGCGGCGGCGTCTGATTGTCGGCGAACTCTCCGCCGTCAACCTTCAGCTGGGCCACCAAGGAGCTGATCATCTCCCATGCGTAAGGCAGGGAGGTCCGGACGCAGTCGACGAATGCTGCTTCGTCCACCTCGCCTCGCTCGGCCTGTTCCAACAGTGCCGGTGAGACGTCGAGCGACATGGGTTCTCCTCTCGCACCCCCGGGGAGCGGGGGCTTACGGACAGGGAGGGAGTCCGCATACGCAGCGTGCACGGATGACGACCTCCCGCTTCTACGGTAGGCAACGGGCGGTAACGGCACCAGGAGATTGGGCGCATAACCGGCCAGGATCGAACAGGTTCATCGCCGGACAAGTCGTGCGCGTGCCGGAGAGGGACGGGCGAATCGCGTGCACCGGCCCCGGTCGAGTAGCGTTGCGCCCCATGCGTCTCGTCATTGCCCGATGCTCCGTGGACTACGCGGGCAGGCTCACCGCCCATCTCCCGTCGGCCCCCCGCCTGATCCTCGTGAAGGCGGACGGCAGCGTGTCGATCCACGCGGACGACAGGGCCTACAAACCACTGAACTGGATGTCTCCGCCCTGCACCTTGAAGGAGGGCTCGGGGGACGACGCCGGTGTGTGGACCGTCGTGAACAAGGGGGGCGAGAAGCTCATCATCACGATGGAGGAGATCCTGCACGATTCCTCCCACGAACTGGGCGTCGACCCCGGCCTCATCAAGGACGGCGTGGAAGCACACCTTCAGGAGCTCCTCGCCGACCGGATCGAGACACTCGGCGACGGATATTCGCTGATCCGCCGCGAGTACATGACGGCGATCGGCCCGGTGGACATCCTCTGCCGCGACGCCGACGGACAGACCGTCGCCGTCGAGATCAAGCGGCGCGGTGAGATCGACGGCGTGGAGCAACTCACGCGCTACCTCGAGCTGTTGAACCGCGACCCGCACCTGGCGCCCGTCAAGGGCATCTTCGCCGCACAGGAGATCAAGCCGCAGGCCCGGGTGCTCGCCACGGACCGCGGCATCGGCTGCGCCATCCTGGACTACAACGCGCTGCGCGGCATCGAGGACGACAAGCTGCGGCTGTTCTGACCCGTCGTACACGTTCTCGTACGCATGCGGAGAGGGCCGGGTCCACCAGGACCCGGCCCTCTCCGCGTGCGTGTACCGCGTCGGCTCGCCTAGGCCGTACCGGACTCGGCCGGGGACGGTGACCCGCCGCTCGCCGGGCCGCTCGCCGAGGTCGAGACGTCGGGCGAGGACGGCGGGGCGTCGCTGGTGGGCGGGGTCGTCGGCGGAGTCGTGGGGGGCGTCGTCGGCGGGGTCGTCGGCGGCTTGGTCGGCGGGTCCGTCGGCTTCGTCGGCTTGTCCGTCGGCTTGGTGGGCTTGTCGGTCGGCTTGGTGGGCTTGTCCGTCGGCTTCGTCGGCTCGTCGGTCGGCTCGTCGGACGGCTTGCCGCTCTCGCTCGGCGCGCCCGAAGGGTCGGCGCTGCCGCTCGGCGTGGGGTCGTCCGACGTACCGGCGACGCCGTCCTTGCCCGGGTCCTCGGGGCGGCTCGTGGAGTCCTTCTGCGGCTTGTCGGCGTTGAGGCCGTCGCCGTCGCGGTCCTCCTTCGCCGACTGCTCCGTCTTGACCTTGTCGCCCTGGGACGGGTCGTTGTTGTCGGAGGTGGCGCCGAGCGTGACGACCGTGCCGAGGACGGCGGCGAGCAGGGCGCCCGCGCCCGCCGCGATGAGGTTGCGCCGGGTGCCGCTGATGATGGAGCGGCGGCTCGGCGCGGGTCCCGAGCCCGCGGCGGGGCTGACCCTGCTGGTGACCAGGGTGTCCGGTTCCGGGGGCGGCTCCGGCAGCGCGAAGGCCGCGGGGACGCCGCCGGGGGGCGACGCCGACTCCTCGTACCGCGCGTCGGGCACCTCTTCGCCCGCGGTGGCGCCGCCGGGCGGGAGCCCGCCGCCCGAGCGGTCGGCGACCAGGGCGAGGGCCCTGCGCCCGGAGATCATGCCGCGCTTGTCGGCGAGCGCGCCGCGCAGGCCGATGGATGCCTCCAGCTCGGCGCGGGCCCGGTCGAGCTGTCCGCCGCAGAGCGCGAGGACGCCCAACTCGTGGTGGAAGTACGCCTCTTCGGCGACCTCACCGGCGTTCCGCGCGGCTTCCTGGCCCGAGCGCAGGGCGCGCTCCCAGGCGCCCCAGTCGAGGCCGCCCGCGAAGGCGGGCGCGGCGGTGCGGGCGAGCAGCACGGCGGCGCCGCTGGCCGGGGTGACCAGCGCGCCGAGCGCGGCGAGCACCGCGTCCGCCTCGGCGGCGACCCGCTCGGGGGTGACCGAGGGGTGCCCGGCCCACCAGGCGTAGTGCTGAGCGGCGGCCTGGGCCTGTGCTGCGGCGTCGTCGGCGTATCCGGCGGCCTCCAGCTGGGTGCGGACCCCGGCGGCGAGCCGGTAGTGCGCGCCGACCGCGCCGACCAGGGCGCAGCCCACCAGTTCGGCGAGGGCCGCGTCCGCGTGCGTGTCGCCCACCAGGGCGGGCAGGTGCGCCTGGTGCGGCAGTTCACCGCCGAGCGCGACGGCGAAGCGCAGCGTGGCGCGGGCCGACGGGCTGAGCCGGGACGCGAGCAGGGCCGCGGGCGCCGCGCCGTCGGCGAGCGAGGGCAGCGGTACGTCGGGGCCATCGGCGGCGTCGAAGGGCGCGTCGACCGGGGTCTCGGCGTAGTAGCCGTTCTCCTCGAAGGCGTGCGGGTCGGCGCGCAGTTGGTCGCGCTGGCGGAGCAGCGCGCCCGCCTGCACGAAGCGCAGCGGCAGCCCCTCGGACTCGAACCACAGGTCGCCCGCCCAGTTGGCCTCCTCGTCGTCGAGGACGCGGCCGACGACGCGCTCGATGAGCTCCAGGCTCCCGCCGCGGCCGAGCCCGCCGAGGAACACCTCTTCGAGGTGGGAGGCGCCGGACGGCGCCGCGACGTCGGGCGTGGCGCAGACGATGAAGGCGCACTCGGGTGTCGCGTCGAGCAGCTCGTCCAGGGCCGCGCCGCCGAACTCCAGGTCGTCCAGGACGACGACGGCGCCGATGTCGTGGACGAGTTCGAGCAGCAGGGCGCGCTCGGGGCGGTGCAGCGGTGCGTCGTAGACGTGCGCGAAGAGGTCGTGGAGCAGCTCCGTGACCGTCTTGCGGTAGCCGGAGAGCCGGACGACGCCGTCGGGCGCCAGGTCCGCGCAGTCCTCCGCGACGGCGTTCAGGAGCGTCGTGCGCCCCGAGCCCGCGGGTCCGGTGAGCCGTACGGAACGGCCGCGCGCGAGCAGTCGCACGAGGCGCTCGCGCTCCTCCTGGCGCTCAAGGAGCGGCAGCCTGGGCAGCGCGGGCCCCGGCGGCACGGGCGGCATCGCGGCCCTGCGCAGGTCGGCGCGCTCGGCCGCGGTGCGTTTGGCGGGCCTGCCCGGACGCTCGCCGGGCGGGCAGGGTTCGATCTCGCTGCCGTCGACGGGATTGACGGTGAGCAGGAAGTCGCCCGAGACGAGCTGCACGGTGCGGGCCAGCGCGGGTGCGGGCTGGCCGAAGTCCGGTGTCATGGGGTCGCGCTGCGGGCGCGCGGGGCGCGCCGATCCGTCGTCGTCGAAGTCGTCGCCGAAGCCGTTGTCGAAGCCGTCCTGGCCGTACTCTTCCGGTCCCCGGTTCATCGGGTCCATGGTCTTAGCCCCCCAGATGCGTGGTGTGCAGAGCCCCCTCCGGCCTTCGTGCACACTGCGCTGTCGCTTCTGGTCCGGTGCCCCCGTGCGGGTTCGTATATCGGTGGGCGACCGAACCCTAGACCTTTGCTCAGTATCTACGAGAGGGCGGGGTAGCGCCCCGCCCGAGACGTCACAGTCTCGTGAGGATTGTGCGTGAGGTGCGGTTCAGGCTCTGGGGAGCGATTCGACGCCGATGCCGCCCTCGATGGCGAGGATCCGGTGCAGCCGGGTCGCCACGAGGAGGCGCTGCATCTGGGGCGGCACGTGGCGCAGCACGAGTCTGCGTCCGCATCTGCCCGCCCTGCGGTGGGCGCCCATGATGACGCCGAGTCCCGTGGCGTCCCACGAGTCGAGTTCGGACAGGTCGAGCACCAGGTCGCCGGCTCCGTCGTCGACGGCCGAGTGCAGGACCGTACGGGCGTCCGCCGCGCTGCGTACGTCGAGGCGTCCCCCGACGACCAGCTGGGCCTGGTCGCCCCTGATGTGCATATGCGCTCCCCGAGAGTGCTGTGTCTGCTGTGACGTCTGATCCGTAACGCGTTCTGCGTATGTCACTGCAACTGACTGCCGCGCGGGCAAGGAAGTTGCCGTCTGTAAGCGAACCGATACCGAATTCACTCCGAGGGGTGACCCGCGAGGCGACGAAGCGTCCGACGAGGCGTCAGGCGGCGTACGTCAGTACTGGTTCAGTGCTTGTAGAACCCCTGCCCGCTCTTGCGCCCGATGTCACCGGCGTCAACCATCCGGCGCATCAGCTCCGGCGGCGCGAACTTCTCGTCCTGGGACTCGGTGTAGATGTTGCTGGTGGCGTGGAGCAGGATGTCGACGCCCGTGAGGTCGGCGGTCGCGAGCGGTCCCATGGCGTGCCCGAAGCCGAGCTTGCAGGCGATGTCGATGTCCTCGGCGGTGGCGACGCCCGACTCGTAGAGCTTGGCGGCCTCGACGACGAGCGCCGAGATCAGCCGGGTCGTCACGAAGCCCGCGACGTCGCGGTTGACGACGATGCAGGTCTTGCCGACGGACTCGGCGAACTCACGGGTGCGGGCGAGGGTTTCGTCGCTGGTCTTGTAGCCGCGCACGAGCTCGCAGAGCTGCATCATCGGGACGGGCGAGAAGAAGTGGGCGCCGACCACGCGCTCCGGACGCTCCGTCACGGCCGCGATCTTGGTGATCGGGATGGCGGAGGTGTTGGAGGCGAGCACCGCGTCGTCGCGCACGAGCTTGTCGAGCGTGCGGAAGATCTCGTGCTTGACCTCCAGCTTCTCGAACACGGCCTCGACGACGATGTCCACGTCGGCGACGGCGTCCAGGTCGGTGGTGGTCGTGATGCGCCCGAGGGCCGCCTCCGCGTCCTCGGCGGCGAGCTTGCCCTTGCTCACGAACTTGTCGTACGACGCCTTGATCCCGTCGGTGCCACGGGTCAGGGCCTCATCGGTGACGTCGCGCAGGACGACGTCCCAGCCCGCCTGGGCGGAGACCTGAGCGATACCGGACCCCATGAGTCCGGCTCCGATGACGGCGAGCTTCCGTGCCACTGTTCCGACTCCCCTACCGCTTATCACGCTTGACTTACACGCTGTTTACGTATGCCTCTTCGGCGCACGTTAGCGGTCGTGAGGGCGCCTGGGGCAACGAAGAGATGCGCGTCACGTCTCAGATGACGGACATCACACCGATCCGGCTCATTCGGCGGCGCGCACCGCGTAGTTGAGGACCTTGTCGCTCAGCAGGTCCTCCATCTCGTCGAGCAGCGCGAGCGCTTCGCGCGAGACCTCGGCGGCTTCCCTGCACTTGCTCATCTCGTCGCCGATCCAGGCCATCAGCGTGCTGTGGACCCAGGAGAGCTGGCCCGCGACGAGGCCGGGGAGCGGGTCCCCTTCGGCGGCTCCCGTCTCCTCGGCGAGGGTCTCGGTGAGCCGTCCGACGGCCTCCTGCTGGATGGCCCAGAGCCGGGAGCGCAGGGCGTGCGCCTCGGTGATGACCTTCATGAAGTCGGCCCAGCCGGGGAAGAGTCCGATGCGCGGCGAGACGCCCTCCACGTCGGCGCGCAGTTCGCGCAGGACGGCGTCGGCGGCGGACTCCTCGGCGCGGCGGCCGCGTACGTAGCCGGAGAGCCGGTCGACGACGTCCTCGCCCCGGTCGAGGAAGAGGTCCTCCTTGGCCGGGAAGTAGTTGTAGACCGTGTTGACCGAGACGTCGGCGGCGTCCGCGATCTCCGCGATGGTCACGGTCACGAAGCCGTGCTCCAGGAAGAGCCCGGTCGCGATGTCCGAGATCCGCTGCTTCGTCTGCCGCTTCTTGCGTTCCCTGAGCCCCTCAGCCATGGCTCCATCGTAGGCCGCTGTCTAGAGGGCCTGAAAACTTGGTGGCATTGCAAAATTTAAGAGACTCTGTTTTTGTGGTCGCCATGGCAATCATCAGTACGTCCGGGCTCGCCAGGACCTTCCGGACCAAGGGCGGCCCCGTCGAGGCCGTGCGCGGCATCGACCTGCGCGTCGAGCCGGGCGAGATCCTCGGCTTCCTCGGCCCCAACGGCGCGGGCAAGACCACCACTCTGCGGATGCTGACCACGCTCCTGCCGCCCACCGGCGGCGCCGCCACCGTCGCGGGCTGCGACCTGGCCCGCGACCCCGAGGGCGTGCGCGCGCGGATCGGGTACGTCGCCCAGTCCGGCGGCGTCGACCTGAGCGTCTCCGTACGCGAGGAGCTGGTCACCCAGGGCCGTCTGTACCGGCTGACGAAGACTCAGGCGGCCGCGCGCGCCGAGGAACTCGCGCGGGACCTCGGCCTGACCGAGCTGATGGAGCGGCCCTGCGCCGCGCTCTCCGGCGGCCAGCGCAGGCGCCTGGACATCGCCCTCGGCCTCACCCACCGGCCCGCCGTGCTCTTCCTCGACGAACCGACCACCGGGCTCGACCCGGGCAGCCGCGCCGACCTGTGGAAGCTGGTGCGGCGGCTTCGCGACGAGCACGGCACGACGGTCTTCCTCACCACGCACTACCTCGACGAGGCCGACGCGCTCGCCGACCGCCTCGTCGTCGTCGACGAGGGCGTGGTGGTCGCCGAGGGCACGCCGAGCGCGCTCAAGCTCCGGTACGGCGGCTCGATCGACGCCACCCTCCAGGACACCTTCCTCGCCATCACCGGGCGCACCGTCACGCCCACGGACACGGCCCCCGTCGCCGTCTGAGACCCCAGGACCCCTCCGATGCCCGCACTGCTCTCCGACACCGCGCTGATCTTCGGGCGGTACGCCCGGCAGACCCTGCGCTCCAAGTTCCAGATGCTCTTCGGCGTCCTGACGCCCCTGCTGTACCTGCTCTTCTTCGGGCCGCTCCTCGCCGATCTGCCGCTCGCCTCGCGGGGCGACTCCTGGCAGGTGCTCGTGCCCGGACTGCTGCTCCAACTCGGTCTGTTCGGCGCCTCGTTCAGCGGCTTCGCGCTCATCATCGAGAAGCAGTTCGGCGTGGTGGAGCGGATGCGCGTGACGCCCGTCAGCCGTCTGGCGCTGCTGCTCGGCCGGGTGCTGCGCGACGCCCTGCTCTTCGTCTTCCAGTCGGTGCTGCTCGTCATCGCCGCCCTGGCGCTGGGGCTGCGCGCGCCGGTCGGCGGCATCCTCATCGGGTTCGTGTTCGTGGCGGTCCTGAGCGCGGGGCTCGCCTCCCTCTCGTACGCCCTGGCGATGAAGGTCTCCAAGGCGCACGAGTTCGGACCCGCGGTGAACGCCATCAGCCTGCCCGCGATGCTGCTCTCCGGCCTGATGCTGCCGATGGCGCTCGCGCCCACCTGGCTCGACGTGCTCTCGCACTTCATGCCGTTCCGCTATCTCGTGGACGCGGTACGGGCGGGCTACGTGGGCGGGTACGGCACGACGGCCATGCTGTACGGCGTCCTGATGGCGCTCGGCTTCGTCGTGTTCTCCGTGACGGTGGGCACACGTGTCTTCAAGAAGGCCGGAGCGTAACTACGCTGGCCGCATGGTCAATCTGACGCGCATCTACACCCGGACCGGCGACCAGGGGACGACGGCCCTCGGAGACATGAGCAGGACCGCCAAGACCGATCTGCGGATCGCGGCGTACGCCGACGCCAACGAGGCGAACGCCGCCATCGGCACCGCGATCGCGCTCGGCTCGCTCGACGAGGAGGTCGTGAAGGTCCTCGTACGGGTCCAGAACGACCTCTTCGACGTCGGCGCCGACCTCTCCACACCGGTCGTCGAGGACCCCGAGTACCCGCCGCTGCGCGTCGAGCAGTCCTACATCGACAAGCTGGAGGCGGACTGCGACCGCTTCCTCGAAGAGCTGGAGAAGCTGCGCAGCTTCATCCTGCCGGGCGGTACGCCGGGCGCGGCGCTGCTGCACCAGGCATGCACGGTGGTGCGGCGCGCCGAGCGTTCCACGTGGGCGGCGTTCGAGGCCCACGGTGAGGTCATGAACCCGCTGACCGCGACGTATCTGAACCGCCTCTCCGACCTCCTGTTCATCCTGGCCCGTGCGGCCAACAAGGAGGTCGGGGACGTGCTCTGGGTGCCGGGCGGGGAGCGCTAGCGCTTGCTGAGGAAGCTCCGGCGGTCCGTCTCCCGCGGCTCCTGCGGCTCCTGCGGCTCCTGCGGCTCGAACGCCGGAGCCTTCTTCGGGAACAGCGTGTACGAACCGGCGATGACCACGTTGATGCCGATCAGCCAGAGCATCGTCTGCTGCCAGCCCCGCAGCGACTCGGTGTTCCCCTCGCCCACGTACCAGATCGCGCCCTGGAGCAGCGCCATGGCGATCAGGGCCGCGGCAATCCAGCGCGCGGCGATCCCCCACTCGTGCAGGGCGCGGCGGGTGCCGTACTTCGGGGTGCTCGGCGCGGGGCCTCCGGCGAAGCGGTGGGCGACGCGGACGTCCACCCACTTGATCGTGTAGTGGCCGAGCGCGACGGAGTAGCCGATGTAGACGGCGGCCAGGCCGTGCTTCCAGTCCGGCTCCGCGCCGTTCTTCAGGTCGATCGCGGTGGCGACGAAGAGGAGCGCTTCGAGCAGCGGCTGGCACAGCAGCACGGCGACGCTCGCGCGCGGCTTCTTCGCCCAGTACCGCAGGGCGAGGCCCGCGGCGATCAGCACCCAGAAGCCGACCTCGCAGATGATGATCAGTGTGACGATCACGGCGCACTCCTCCAGGTCGTTCCCTCGCTCGCCCTTCAAGGCTCTCCTCGCGTGCGCCGTCGATCGTCGTCACCAGTGACGAAGTGGGACTGCATCCTTCGATGTAGCGGCACCCCCGCGGCGCCGCCGCGACGGGCGCGGTAGGCAGTTCGATGTAGTCGCCACCGGCCGGGCTCCTCCCCCAGGACCAGGCAGGGCCCCCGGTCCACCGTGTTGGATGGGGTCATGGCCCTGTCCCCCGCCCGCCCGCACCGCGTCGATGTCGGCATCGCATCGGCCAGCCTGCTCAGCGGGCTCGCGCTGTGGGCGCTCGGGCTGCACGCGCAGACGGACCGGCCGCTGGACGCCGACTGGGCCCTGATCCCGCTGGCCGTCCTCGCCTGCCTGTCGCTGCTGCGCCGCACGGCTCCGCAGTTCGCCCTGACCGTGGCCACGCTCGCGTTGATCGCCGACCAGTTCACCGACGGCAACCTCGCGTCGATCATCATGTTCACGGACATCGTGTACGCGGCCGTCCTGTACGGCACCCCGGCCGCGGCCCGCCGCATCCCGGTCACCACGGGCCTGATCACGGTCGTGCTCACCGTCGGGTTCCTCGCCTGGTTCCAGGACCCGCAGGCCATCCTGATCGGCGTACTCGCCGGAGTGATCTCGTTCGCGCCCGCCACCACGGGCGTCCTCGTGCGCAACCACCGCGAGGCCGCGGACGCCGCCAGGCTGCGCGCGGAGCAGACCGCGCTGCTCGCCGAGATGGACCGCGTCCAGGCGGTCACCGCCGAGCGCGCGAGGATGGCCCGCGAGCTGCACGACATGGTCGCCAACCACCTCTCGGCGATCGCCATCCACTCCACGGCCGCGCTCTCCCTGGACAACCCGCAGACCAGCAAGGACGCGCTCGGCGTCATCCGCGAGAACAGCGTCGAGGGCCTCGCCGAGATGCGCCGCCTCATCGGCATCCTGCGCTCCGACAGCGGTGACCTGGAACCGGCGGCCGCGCCCACCCTCGACGGCCTGACCTCCCTGATCGCGGGTGCCCGCACCAACGGCCTCGCCGTCACCCTCGACGACGCCCGCGCCCCGGACGCGCCGAAGCTGCCCGCGCCGGTCGAGATGGCGGCGTACCGCATCGTCCAGGAGTCCCTCACCAACGCCCTCAAGCACGCCTCCCCCGGCCCCGTCACCGTGGCGCTCGCCCAGGAGTCGCGCGCCCTGACGGTCCAGGTGACCAGCCCGTACGACGACCCGTCGGGACCCCGCGCGCCCGGCTCGGGAGCCGGGCTCGTCGGCATGCGCGAACGCACCGAACTGCTCGGCGGCACCTTCACATCGGGCCCCGAGAGCACCCACGACGGCAAGGTGTGGACCGTGTCCGCGGCCCTGCCCGTCGACCCCGCGGACGAAGGAGTCAAGGAATGATCCGGGTGGTGGTCGCCGAGGACCAGTCAGCCGTGCGCGCGGGACTCGTCCTGATCCTGCGCAGCGCGTTAGACATCGAGGTGGTCGGCGAGGCCGCGGACGGGGAGCAGGCCGTCGAGCTCGCCCGCGAGCTGCGCCCCGACCTGGTCCTGATGGACATTCAGATGCCGCGCCTCGACGGGGTGTCGGCAACGCGCCAGGTGGTCGCCGAGGGACTTGCGGACGTCCTCGTCCTGACCACGTTCGACCTCGACGAGTACGTCTTCGGGGCGCTGCGCGCGGGTGCCTCCGGGTTCCTCCTGAAGAACACCGAGGCGAAGGACCTGCTCGAAGCGGTGCGCACGGTCGCGCGCGGCGAGGGCCTGATCGCACCGGCCGTCACGCGCCGCCTGATCGCGGAGTTCGCCGCCCCCGCCAAGGCCGTACGCAGGGAGAACGCGCCGGACCCGGCCGTCCTGGAGAGCCTCACGCGCCGCGAGCGCGAGGTCCTCTCGTGCATCGGCGACGGCCTGTCCAACGCGGAGATCGCGGACCGGCTCTCCATGGCGGAGGCGACGGTGAAGACCCATGTGAGCCGGATGCTCGGCAAGCTGGAGCTGCGCAGCCGGGTCCAAGCGGCGGTCCTCGCGCAGGAGTTGGGGATCTGAATCCCTGGCGCGCGAGGCACGAGGGGCACAATCCGGCCATTGGTTCAGACCTCTTGACCGCTGGTCCAGACCTTTCTATTCTCACCGCACTGCGGTGAGCACTCCCCCACGTGTTCCACGTGCTCACGGGCGGCGCAGGGTCCCAACCCCTCAGACCCCCGGAACTCACCCGAGGAGCACCTCGTGCGCTTCACACAGAGCCAGCACGCACGCTCAAGACCCAGACTCAGACACCGAACCGTGGCCGGACTGACCACCCTGCTGCTTCCGCTCGCCACGCTGGTCGCCCTCGGCGGTTCGGCCGAGGCGGCCCCCGAGGCCGCTCCCGAGGCCACCGCCACGTACGCCAAGACCCAGGACTGGGGCAGCGGCTTCGAGGGCAAGTGGACCGTCAAGAACACCGGCACCACCACGCTCAGCTCGTGGAACGTCCAGTGGGACTTCCCCGCCGACACGAAGGTGACCTCGGCCTGGGACGCCACCGTCACCAACTCCGGCACCCGCTGGACCGCCAAGAACCTCGCCTGGAACGGGACGCTCGCCCCCGGCGCCTCCGTCACCTTCGGGTTCAACGGCACGGGCTCCGGCGCCCCCTCCAAGTGCACGCTCAACGGCGGCAGTTGTGACGGCGGCAGCGTCCCCGGCGACAACCCGCCGAGCGCCCCGGGCGCCCCCGTGGCCTCCGGCATCACCGACACCTCGGTGAAGCTCGACTGGAAGGCCGCCACCGACGACAAGGGCGTCAAGAACTACGACGTCCTGCGCGACGGCGCCAAGGTCGCCACGGTGACGGGGACGTCGTACTCCGACACGGGCCTGACCAAGGGCACCGACTACTCCTACACCGTCCAGGCCCGCGACACGGCCGACCAGACGGGCCCCGCGAGCGACGCCGTCAAGGTCCGCACCACGGGCAGCACCGACCCGGGCCCGGGCCCCGGTGACAAGGTCAAGCTCGGCTACTTCACGGAGTGGGGCGTCTACCAGCGCAACTACCACGCGAAGAACATCGCCACCTCCGGCTCGGCCGGCAAGATCACGCACATCAACTACAGCTTCGGCAACGTCCAGGGCGGCAAGTGCACCATGGGCGACGCCTACGCGGCCACCGACAAGGCGTACACCGCCGACCAGAGCGTCGACGGCGTCGCCGACACCTGGGACCAGCCGCTGCGCGGCAACTTCAACCAGCTGCGCAAGCTGAAGGCGAAGTACCCGAACATCAAGATCCTCTGGTCCTTCGGCGGCTGGACCTGGTCCGGCGGCTTCACCGACGCCATGAAGAACCCGGCGGCCTTCGCCAAGTCCTGCCACGACCTGGTCGAGGACCCGCGCTGGGCCGACGTCTTCGACGGCATCGACCTGGACTGGGAGTACCCGAACGCCTGCGGCCTGTCCTGCGACACCTCGGGCCCGGCCGTCTTCAAGAACATGATGCAGGCGTTCCGCAACGAGTTCGGCACCAAGAACCTCGTCACGGCCGCGATCTCCGCCGACGGCTCCAACGGCGGCAAGCTCGACGCCGCGGACTACGGCGGCGCCTCGCAGTACGCCGACTGGTACAACGTGATGACGTACGACTTCTTCGGCGCGTGGGACGCCAAGGGACCGACGGCCCCGCACTCGCCGCTCACGTCCTACTCCGGCATCCCGAAGGACGGCTTCAACTCCGCGGCCGCCATCGCCAAGCTGAAGGCCAAGGGCGTGCCCTCCGCCAAGCTGCTGCTCGGCATCGGCTTCTACGGTCGCGGGTGGACCGGTGTCACCCAGAAGGAGCCGGGCGGCACGGCCACCGGCGCGGCGCCCGGCACGTACGAGGCGGGCATCGAGGACTACAAGGTCCTCAAGAACTCCTGCCCGTCCAACGGGACGGTCGCCGGTACGGCGTATGCCCACTGCGGCAGCAACTGGTGGTCGTACGACACGCCCGCCACCGTCCGCGCCAAGATGACCTGGGCCAAGGACCAGGGGCTCGGTGGGGCGTTCTTCTGGGAGTTCAGTGGCGACACCACCAACGGTGAGTTGGTGAGCGCGATCAACGACGGGCTCAAGTAGTCCGGCGCAGGTCCGCACGTAAAAGCCCGGGAGACGGGTACGCCCCCTGTCTCCCGGGCTTTCGTGTTGCCGTCCGCCCTACGCCACGTTCACCCGCTGGCCCGGAGGCGCCGCCTCCAGCCACGCCAGGAAACCCGTGAGCGCGTCCTCGCTCATCGCCAGTTCGAGGCGGACGCCGCGGTGCAGGCAGCCGAGGACGATGGCGTCGGAGAGCAGGGCCAGCTCCTCCTCGCCGTCCGGGGCGCGGCGGTCGACGACCTCGATGGCCGAGCGTTCGAGGACACGGCGAGGACGGGGAGCGTAGGAGAAGACACGGAACCACTCGATCCGGTCACCGTTGTAGCGGGCGACCCCGTAGCCCCAGCCTTTGCCGGACGTGTCGCCCTTCTCGGGCGCGTTCCAGCGCAGGCTGCAATCGAACGTTCCGCCGGAGCGCTGGATCAGCCGACGGCGCAGGCCGAAGACGAAGAGCCCCACCAATACCAGCGCGATCACAGCAAGTCCGCACACGAGCAGAGTGAGGATCATCGGCACCGACCTCCTCGCCTCTTCGAACGGACCAATACATTGCACCCGCATTGCCTCAGCCGCGACCCGGTCCGGAATGTTCCCGGACCTGGCCGCGGCTGAGTCACGTTACGCCGCGCGCTGGGGTCAGCGCGCCACCGCACGCAGTCGGACGTCGGCACGCCGCTCGGCGGAGGCGTCGGCCTCCGACTTCGCGCGCTCCAGCGCCCGCTCCGCACGCTGGACGTCGATCTCGTCGGACAGCTCCGCGATCTCGGCCAGCAGCGACAGCTTGTCGTCCGCGAAGGAGATGAATCCCCCGTGGACGGCGGCGACGACAGTGCTGCCGTCGCTCGTACGAATGGTCACCGGGCCCGACTCCAGCACACCGAGCAGCGGCTGGTGACCGGGCATGACGCCGATGTCGCCGGACGTGGTGCGCGCGACGACCAGGGTGGCCTCACCGGACCAGACACTGCGGTCCGCTGCGACCAGCTCGACATGCAGCTCAGCAGCCAAGGGTGGCTCCTCGGGTCACCACCCGGCGGTTCAGCCGGGTGTTGGGTCAAATTCTAGTGGGCGTACGAAGAGGGGCGGGACACGGCCCCTGCGCGGGGTGTACCCGCCCCTCTCCGAGATGAGCTACGGGGCTCAGGAGACGCCGAGCTCCTTGGCGTTCTTCTTGAGGTCCTCGAGACCACCGCACATGAAGAACGCCTGCTCCGGGAAGTGGTCGTACTCGCCGTCGCAGATCGCGTTGAAGGCCGCGATCGACTCGTCGAGGGACACGTCCGAACCGTCCACGCCGGTGAACTGCTTGGCGGCGTGGGTGTTCTGGGACAGGAAGCGCTCCACGCGACGGGCACGGCTGACGACGAGCTTGTCCTCTTCGCCGAGCTCGTCGATGCCGAGGATCGAGATGATGTCCTGGAGGTCCTTGTACTTCTGCAGGATCGTACGGACACGCATGGCGGTGTCGTAGTGGTCCTGCGCGATGTAGCGCGGGTCCAGGATGCGGGACGTGGAGTCCAGCGGGTCCACGGCCGGGTAGATGCCCTTCTCGGAGATCGGACGGGAGAGAACCGTCGTCGCGTCGAGGTGGGCGAACGTGGTGGCCGGGGCCGGGTCGGTCAGGTCGTCCGCGGGGACGTAGATCGCCTGCATCGAGGTGATCGAGTGACCACGGGTCGAGGTGATGCGCTCCTGGAGGAGACCCATCTCGTCGGCCAGGTTCGGCTGGTAGCCCACCGCGGAGGGCATGCGGCCGAGCAGGGTCGAGACCTCGGAACCGGCCTGCGTGAAGCGGAAGATGTTGTCGATGAAGAACAGCACGTCCTGCTTCTGCACATCGCGGAAGTACTCCGCCATGGTCAGACCGGCCAGGGCGACGCGCAGACGCGTGCCCGGCGGCTCGTCCATCTGGCCGAAGACCAGGGCGGTCTTGTCCAGCACGCCCGCCTCGTCCATCTCGACCATGAGGTCGTTGCCCTCACGGGTGCGCTCGCCGACGCCCGCGAAGACGGAGACACCGTCGTGCAGCTTGGCCACACGGACGATCATTTCCTGGATGAGCACGGTCTTGCCGACACCGGCACCACCGAACAGACCGATCTTTCCACCCTTGACGTACGGGGTGAGAAGGTCGACGACCTTCAGGCCGGTCTCGAACATCTCGGTCTTCGACTCGAGCTGGTCGAACGCCGGGGCCTTGCGGTGGATGGTCCAGCGCTCGGCGTCGGCGACCGTGGACGGGTCGTCGTTCAGAACCTCACCGAGGGTGTTGAACACCCGGCCCTTGGTCACGTCGCCGACCGGCACCGAGATGCCCGTGCCAGTGTCGGTGACGGGCGCCTGGCGGACCAGGCCGTCGGTGGGCTGCATCGAGATCGCGCGGACCACGCCGTCGCCCAGGTGCTGGGCGACCTCGAGGGTCAGCGTCTTCTTGGCGCCCTCTTCGGCCGGGTCGTCGACCTGGACGTGCAGGGCGTTGTAGATCTCCGGCATCGCGTCGACGGGGAACTCCACGTCGACGACCGGGCCGATGACCCGGGCGACGCGGCCCGTGGCAACGGCCGTCTCAACAGTGGTCGTCATTACTTGTCACTCCCCGCGGTCGCGTCGGACAGGGCTGCAGTGCCGCCGACGATCTCGCTGATTTCCTGGGTGATGTCGGCCTGGCGGGCCGCGTTGGCAAGCCGGGAGAGGCTGTTGATCAGATCCCCGGCGTTGTCGGTCGCCGACTTCATCGCGCGGCGCGTGGCGGCGTGCTTGGAAGCAGCCGACTGGAGCAGCGCGTTGTAGATACGGCTCTCGACGTAGCGCGGCAGCAGGGCGTCGAGGACGTCCTCCGCCGACGGCTCGAAGTCGAACAGCGGAAGGATCTCGCCCTTGGTGGGCGACTCCTCCGCGACCTCTTCGAGACTGAGCGGCAGCAGGCGGCCGTCGATGGCCGTCTGCGTCATCATCGAGACGAACTCGGTGTAGACGATGTGGAGTTCGTCCACGCCGCCCTCCGCCGTCTCCTTCTCGATCGCCTCGATCAGCGGTGCCGCGATGTTCTTGGCGTCCGCGTACGTGGGCTCGTCGGTGAAGCCCGACCACGATTCCACGACCTTGCGCTCGCGGAACTTGTAGTGGGCCAGACCACGGCGGCCGACGATGTACGAGTCGACCTCCTTGCCCTCGGCCTCGAGACGCGCGGTGAGCTGCTCCGCGGCCTTGATGGCGTTGGAGTTGAAGGCACCGGCGAGACCGCGGTCGCTCGAGAGGAGCAGCACCGCGGAGCGCGTCGCCGCCTCCGGTTCCGTCGTCAGCGGGTGCTTGGTGTTCGAGCCCGTGCCGACCGCGGTGACCGCGCGGGTGAGCTCGGTCGCGTACGGCGTGGAGGCCGCCACCTTGCGCTGTGCCTTGACGACACGCGAGGCGGCGATCATCTCCATCGCCTTGGTGATCTTCTTGGTCGCGGTGACGGATTTGATGCGACGCTTATAGACCCGGAGCTGGGCTCCCATGAGTCAGGTCCCTTCCGTCGTCACTTGCCGGCGGCGGCCGGAACGTCCTCGCCGAGAAGCTTCCCGTCCGAGGTCTCGAACTGCTTCTTGAACTCCGCGATGGCGTCGCCGACAGCGGTGAGCGTGTCGTCCGACATCTTGCCGCCCTCCTTGATGGAGGTCATGAGGCCCTGCTCCTTGCGGTGCAGGTACTCGAGCAGCTCGCGCTCGAAGCGGCGGATGTCCTTGACCGGCACCTCGTCCATGCGCCCGGTGGTACCGGCCCACACGGACACGACCTGGTCCTCGGTCGCCATCGGCTCGTACTGCGGCTGCTTGAGCAGCTCGACCATGCGCTGGCCGCGCTCGAGCTGGGCCTTCGACGCGGCGTCCAGGTCGGAACCGAAGGCGGCGAACGCCTCCAGCTCGCGGAACTGGGCGAGGTCCACGCGGAGACGGCCGGAAACCTGCTTCATCGCCTTGTGCTGCGCGGAACCACCGACTCGGGAGACGGAGATACCGACGTTCAGCGCGGGGCGCTGACCGGCGTTGAAGAGGTCCGACTCCAGGAAGCACTGGCCGTCGGTGATGGAGATGACGTTGGTCGGGATGAACGCCGACACGTCGTTCGCCTTGGTCTCGACGACCGGCAGACCGGTCATCGAGCCCTTGCCCAGCTCGTCGGAGAGCTTGGCGCAGCGCTCGAGCAGACGCGAGTGGACGTAGAAGACGTCACCCGGGTAGGCCTCGCGCCCCGGCGGGCGACGGAGCAGCAGGGACACGGCGCGGTAGGCGTCGGCCTGCTTCGAGAGGTCGTCGAAGATGATGAGGACGTGCTTGCCCTCGTACATCCAGTGCTGGCCGATGGCCGAACCGGTGTACGGCGCCAGGTACTTGAAGCCGGCCGGGTCGGACGCCGGGGCGGCGACGATGGTCGTGTACTCCAGGGCGCCGGCCTCTTCGAGGGCACCGCGCACGGAGGCGATGGTGGAACCCTTCTGACCGATGGCGACGTAGATGCAGCGCACCTGCTTGTTCACGTCGCCCGAGCGCCAGTTGTCGCGCTGGTTGATGATCGTGTCGACGGCCAGGGCGGTCTTGCCCGTCTGGCGGTCACCAATGATCAGCTGACGCTGGCCACGGCCGATCGGGGTCATCGCGTCGACGGCCTTGTAGCCGGTCTCCATCGGCTCGTGCACCGACTTGCGCTGCATGACCGTGGGGGCCTGCAGCTCAAGGGCGCGACGCCCGACGGTGTCGATCTCGCCGAGGCCGTCGATCGGGTTGCCGAGCGGGTCGACGACGCGGCCGAGGTAGCCCTCGCCCACCGCGACCGACAGGACCTCGCCGGTACGGCTGACCGACTGGCCCTCCTCGATGCCGCTGAACTCACCGAGGACGATCGAACCGATCTCGCGCTCTTCAAGGTTCAGCGCGAGACCGAGGGTCCCGTCCTCGAACTTCAGCAGCTCGTTGGCCATGGCCGAGGGCAGGCCCTCGACCTTCGCGATGCCGTCGCCGGCAAGGGTGACCGTACCGACCTCCTCGCGCGAGGCCGCGTCCGGCTTGTACGCCTGGACAAAGTTCTCCAGCGCGTCCCGGATCTCCTCCGGCCGGATCGTGAGCTCCGCCATCTGGGTTCCCTGCTCTCCTTGTTGGGCCCGAAAGTTTTCTTGGGGGGTCTGGGGTCAGCCCCCAGGAATCCTCTGCACGGCCCAACTAGGGCCGTAGGTCATGCTTGTTGAATTACTGGCCGACCACGCGGCGACCGGCTTCCTCGATGCGGTCCGCGATCGAGCCGTTGATCAGCTCGTCACCCACCTGGACCGTGATCCCGCCGAGGACCTCGGGGTCCACGTCGAGGTTGAGGTGCATCGGGCGTCCGTACACCTTCGCCAGGACGGCGCCGAGGCGCTGCTTCTGCTGATCCGAGAGCGGAACAGCGGAAGTGACGACGGCGACCATGCGGTTGCGGCGGTCCGCGGCCAGCTTGGAGAGGGACTCGAGTCCCTCTTCCAGGCTACGTCCACGCGGCGCGGTCACAAGGCGCTCGATCAGCCGCTCCGTGACGGTCTCGGCGCGACCGCCGAGCAGGCTGCGCAGCAGCTCGCCCTTGGCCGTACCGGTGGCGGCGCGGTCGGTCAGCGCGGCCCGCAGCTCGGTGCTCGACGCGACGATCCGGCCGAACCGGAAGAGCTCGTCCTCGACGTTGTCCAGGGCGCCGGACTTCTGCGCACCGGTCAGGTCGGCGAGGTCCGCCAGCTCTTCGAGGGCGTCCACCAGGTCGCGCGAACGCGACCAGCGCGAGCGCACCATGCCGCTCACCAGGTCGGCGGTCTCGCCGCCCACCTGGCCGGTGAGGAGACGGCCCGCGAGCTCGGCCTTGGCCTCACCGGACTGCGCCGGATCGGTCAGGACCCGGCGCAGCGAGACCTCACGGTTGAACAGCGCGGTGACCGAGGCCAGCTCGTCGGCGAGCTTCTTCGCGTCGACCGAGGTGCTGTCGGTCAGCGCGTCGAGGCGCTCACGCGCGGCGGCCAGGGCCTCGCGGCTCGCTCCGTGCGCTGTCATCGAGTTGCCTCGGCCTTCTCCTCGAGCTCGTCGAGGAAGCGGTCGATCGTGCGGCTCTGCCGGGCGTGGTCCTCGAGGGACTCACCGACGAGCTTGCCGGCCAGGTCGGTGGCCAGCTGGCCCACGTCCTGACGCAGCGACTGCGCGGCGGCCTTGCGGTCGGCGGCGAGCTGCGCGTGACCGGCGGCGACGATCTCCTCGCGCTGACGCTGGCCCTCGGCCCGCATCTCGGCGATGAGCTGGGCGCCCTGCTCCTGCGCCTCCTGGCGCAGACGCGCGGCCTCGTGACGAGCCTCGGCGAGCTGAGCCTTGTACTGCTCAAGAACGCTCTGGGCCTCGGTCTGAGCGGCCTCGGCCTTCTCGATACCGCCTTCGATCGCCTCCCGGCGCTCGTCCAGAACCTTGTTGATGTTCGGGAGGAGCTTCTTCCAGAAGAAGAAGAAGACGATGGCGAAGGCAAGGGCGCCGACGAGCAGCTCAGGACCCGGCGGGACGAGCGGGTTCTGCTCTTCCTCGGCCGCCAGCTGAACCAGGTTGGCGATCACATCAATGCCTTTCGTCGAAAAGTGTCAGGTAGCTGTTGCTTAGCGACCGAACACGAACGGCATGACGATGCCGATGAGGGCGAGCGCCTCACAGAAGGCGAAGCCGAGGATCTGGTTGGCGCGGATCAGGCCGGCGGCCTCGGGCTGACGGGCCAGGGCCTGCGTGCCGTTACCGAACACGATGCCGACGCCGATGCCGGGGCCGATCGCGGCGAGGCCGTAGCCGATGGAACCGAGGGAGCCGGTGACACCCTTGTCGGCGGCGAGGTTGACCATGTCGAGAGCAGCGGACATGCCGTTACTTCCTTCTCTTTCACTGGCCGGTGGGGGTTGGCCACCGGACGATCTAGGGGCTTGTGAGGTCGGGCAGACTCAGTGGTGCTCGGCGAGAGCGCCCTGGATGTACGAGCAGGCGAGGAGCACGAACACGTACGCCTGGACAGCCTGCACGAAGAGCTCGAAGAGGATCATGACCACGGTCATCACGAAGGAGACACCGGCGGCCGGGATCATGTAGCTGTTCAGCAGGTACCAGGAGGCGACGGTGAACATCACCAGCATCAGGTGACCGGCGAACATGTTGGCGAAGAGTCGCACGGCGTGCGTGAAGGGACGCACGAGCAGGTTCGAGAAGAACTCGATGAACGACACGAGCCACTTGATCGGACCGAGCGAGTTGTCGTAGCCCGTGATGTTCTTCCAGCCGCCCACGAACCCGTGACGCTTGAAGGTCAGGGACACCCAGAGCACGTAGACCAGGACGGCGAGCACGACCGGGTACGCGATGACCGACGACACCGGGAACTGGGCCAGCGGGATCACGGACCAGATGTTCATGATCCAGACGAAGAAGAAGATCGAGACCATCAGGGGGACGTACTTCTCGCCCTCCTTCTTGCCCAGCGTCTCGTAGACGATCCCGCGTCGTACGAAGTCGTAGCCGGCCTCACCGACCATCTGCAGCTTGCCCGGCACCAACTTGGCCTTGCCGAACGCCACGTAGAAAAAGGTGATGACGACGAGCGTGGTCAACAGGGCGAGCAGCATGACCTTGTTGAACTCGAACCCGCCGACGGTGAAGATCGGCTTGAAGAGGAACGAGTGCAGGCCCGGAGCCGGGAAGCCGCATCCGTCGGACATGATCCGACAGCTCCAGTCAAAGGCGAGCTCAGTTTGGTCAGCACTCACCGCGGGCTCCTTCGGCGTGACGCATAGGTACGGCAACCTCGTTGTCGTGTCGGCGCGGCGCGCGGCCGCGGGTCGGCACCGGACTGGTGTTTCGGAAGTGGGAGCGGCGTTCAGGCATCGAGCCTCGCGATCGTGCAGGCGTCAGCTCAGATGCCCGCGCCAGCAGTGCCGCAGTTGGCACCGGACGATAGCAGCATCTCGAACGGGCATTTATCCCGCCCCTACCCTTCACTGCGAGGACCCCGACTTCTCCGGCTTATTGCTGTTATCGGAGTCGGGCTCGACGTAAAGGATCTTGGCCTTCATGTGCGCTCGGGCCTGCGCTGCCATCCACGCGACGGTGGCCACCACAAGTCCGACGGCGAACGCCTTCGGGTTGAACAGAGTCGTGTCCTTGAACAGGGCCACGAAGAAGAGCAGCAGCAGGAGTTGCGCGACATAGAGCATCAGCCCCATTGCCTGGAACAACTGCGGAAGCGATTTTGCCGTCTTCTGCAGAACGAACAGACCGAGCCCCATGAAGGCGATGACGACCAGGGTGCCGACGACAGCGCCGATGGCCCCCTTGCCGCCGGCGACCACGGCGCTGACCGCGGCGACGATCGCGCCGACGGCAGCTGTGGGCACAGCGGACTGAAGGAGATTTCGGGCGTCTTGAGACGGCATGGCGGCAGCTCCGCTTACTGATGGGGGCAGGGTGTCGTCATGGACGAGCGTAGACCCGGGTCGAGAGGGTCCCTCGGGCCAATGGACCGTCGCACTACGGTCCTTCGGCTCTATCCCGGGGTTTCGTGAACGGTATCACAAACTATTTGATGAGGTCTTTACCTGCTCAGTGTGCTCACTGTCACACATGAGAGTGAACCCGCGCGTCTGTGCACTCACGGCGTCAACTTGTCTGGTAATGGGGCGATTTAGTGCCACGTCTCAGCGCGACGAACCCGCCTCGCGTCGATCCTGGAAGCGCGAACGGGCGCCGATCGCGGTCGCTCCGTTGACGCCCGCGGCGACCGGCGTCTTCTCCTCCGGGTCCACAGGGGTCTCCTCTCCCCCGTGCGCCCCCTCCGCCCCGCCCTGGGCGCCCTGTTCGGCCGTGCCGCGGCGCCGGTAGCGCGGCGGCACGAACGCCTCGGCCCAGCGCGGTGTGCGCGGTGTGAAGCGCGGAAGCAGCAGGAGCACCAGACCGAACGCGCTGAGCGCCACGATGAGGAGCAGGATCCACACGCTCGTGGAGTGCACCGAGTACGCCACGGTGCCGAAGGCGATCAGCGCCGACCAGAAGTACATGATCAGGACCGCGCGGCTGTGTGAGTGCCCGATCTCCAGGAGCCGGTGGTGGAGGTGGCCGCGGTCGGCAGCGAAGGGCGACTTGCCGTTCCACGTGCGCCGCACGATCGCGAGGACCAGGTCGGCGAACGGGATGGCGATGATCGTCAGCGGCATCAGGAGTGGGATGAAGACCGGGAGCATCGCGTGCGTGGCATCGCGGCCGCCGCCGAAGTTCAGCTTCATCGCCGCCGGGTCGACCTGCCCGGTGACGGAGATCGCGCCCGCCGCGAGGACCAGACCGATGAGCATCGAGCCCGAGTCGCCCATGAAGATCCGGGCGGGGTGCATGTTGTGCGGCAGGAAGCCCAGGCACATGCCCATCAGGATGGCGGCGAAGAGCGTCGCGGGGGCCGCGGCCTCGATGCCGTACCCGTACCAGATCCGGTAGGCGTACATGAAGGACGCGGCGGACGCGATGCACACCATGCCCGCCGCGAGACCGTCGAGGCCGTCGACGAAGTTCACCGCGTTGATGGTGATGACGACGAGCGCGACGGTGAGCAGCGTGCCCTGCCACTGGGTCAGCGAGACCGTGCCGACGCCGGGGATCGGGATCCACAGGATCGTCAGGCCCTGCATGACCATGACGCCCGCGGCGATCATCTGGCCGCCGAGCTTGATCAGGGCGTCGATCTCGAACTTGTCGTCGAGGACACCGATCAGCCAGATCAGCGCCGCTCCGGAGAGCAGGGCGCGCGGCTCGTTGGAGTTCTCGAAGACCTCGTTCAGGTTCGGCAGGTGATCGGCGACCAGGAGCCCCGCGCACAGTCCGAAGAACATCGCGATACCGCCGAGCCGGGGCGTGGGCTCCCGGTGCACGTCACGAGCGCGGATCTCCGGCATGGCGCCGGCCACGATCGCGAACTTCCGCACCGGGCCGGTCAACAAGTAGGTCACCGCGGCCGTGATGCAGAGCGTCAGCAGGTATTCACGCACGGGCATCCCCACAGATATCGCTGGCCATCTCAGCCCCACACCCTAGCTTCGCGCGCATATGGTTGGGGACTTCCGGGTAGCGACGATGGTTGCACGAGTATGCGCACGCCACGGACGCGGCTACCCCTTCCTAGCCCGGATAAGGCGGAAATCGCCCCGCCAGTTCACGTACCTCTTCTCGTACGTTCGGGTCTTCGCGCACCGCGTCGACCAGCAGTCCGGCGATGCGCACCACGTCCGGCCCGGTCATCCCCTGGGTGGTGATCGCGGCGGTTCCGAGCCGCAGGCCGCGGGTCTCGCCGTGCGGCAGCGCGCAGGTGTCGAGGACGATCCCGGCCGCCGCGAGGCGGCCGCGGGCGGTGCGCGCGTCGACTCCCAGAGGGGTCGGATCGGCCAGAATCAGATGTGTGTCCGTACCGCCGGTGGTGATCGCGAACCCGGCGGCGGCGAGCCCTTCGGCCAGCAGCCGCGCGTTGGTCACCACCTGATGGGCGTACGCGGTGAAGGCCGGTGTTGCCGCTTCGCCGAACGCGACGGCCTTGGCGGCGATCGTGTGCATCTGCGCGCCGCCCTGCGTGAACGGGAAGACGGCCCTGTCGATCCGTTCGGCGAGCTCCGCCCCGCACAGCAGGAGGCCGCCCCGAGGGCCGCGCAGGACCTTGTGCGTGGTCGCGCAGACCACGTCCGCGTGCGGCACGGGGCTGGGCGCCGCTCCCCCGGCCACCAGGCCCATCGGATGCGCCGCGTCGGCGATGAGGTACGCCCCCACGTCGTCGGCGATCTCGCGGAAGGCCGCGTAGTCGAGGTGCCGCGGATAGGAGATCGAGCCGCAGACGATGGCCTTGGGGTGATGCGTACGGGCCAGGGCGCGCACCTGGTCGTAGTCGACGAGGCCGCTCTCGGGGTCCACCCCGTAGCCGACGAAGTCGAACCAGCGCCCGGAGAAGTTCGCGGGTGAGCCGTGCGTGAGGTGTCCGCCGTAGGGCAGTCCCATCGCGAGGACCGTGTCCCCCGGTCTCAGCAGCGCGGCGTACGCGGCGAGCACCGCGGAGGACCCGGAGTGCGGCTGCACGTTGGCGTGCGCGGCGCCGAAGAGCGCCTTGGCGCGGTCGACGGCGATCCGCTCGGCGACGTCCACGAGCTCGCAGCCGCCGTGGTGCCTGGCGCCCGGGTAGCCCTCCGCGTACTTGTTGGCGAGCGGGGAGCCGAGGGCGGTGAGGACGGCGGGCGAGGTGAAGTTCTCCGCGGCGATCAGCTGAAGGGAGTCGCCCTGGCGCGCCGTCTCCCCCGCCAGGACGTCGGCGAGCTCCGGGTCCTGTCGGCGCAGCGCGTCGAGATCCGTGTACGCGGTGGTGGCGCCGCCGGGCGCGGTGCCCTGCGTGGTGACCGTGCTGAGCGACATGGTGGGCTCCGGGGCCGTGCGGGGGTGACCTCAGATCCAATGTAGGCCCGCGCGGGCGGCCCCGCGCGGGGCCGCCGGTCAGGTGTGGGCGGTCACCCCGGTCAGGGCCGTCACGACGGGGTCGAGGGCCTGGTTGATCTCGTCGCCGACCGAGCGGAAGAACGGCAGGGGTGCCCCGTAGGGGTCGTACACCTCGTCGGCCTCCACGCTGGGCGCGAGGAGCCAGCCGCGCAGCGCCGCCGCGGCCCGCACCAGCGCCCTGGCACGCTCCACCACGCCCTCGTCGGGGTCGGGCAGGGTCGTCGGGTCTATGGCCCGCACGAGCCGCGTGAACTCCTTGAGCGTGAAGGTGCGCAGGCCCGCCGAGTGGCCCATCGAGATGACCTGCGCCCGGTGGTCGCGGGTCGCCGTCAGGACGAGGTCGGCGCGGATGACGTGGTCGTCGAGGAGCTCGCGGCCCATGAACCCGGTGGCGTCCGCGCCGAAGTCGGCGAGGACGGTCTCGGCGTTGGTCTCCATGGGGGCGCCCTCGTGGCCCCAGGTGCCGGCGCTCTCCACGATCAGACCGCCCGTGGAGGGGTCGCCGAGCCGGTCGGCCAGGGCGTGCCGGGTCAGCCGCTCGGTGATCGGCGAGCGGCACACGTTGCCGGTGCTGACGTGGAGGATGCGGAACGCACCCGCAGAGCCCGGGAAGCCCGCTATGCCACGCCCCGTCTCAGGGGCTGTCAATTCGCCACCTCGAGGTCGGGTACGACCTTGCGCAGCTCCTCGGCGGAGAGCGCGCCCGCCCGGAGCAGCACCGGCACCTTGCCCGTGACGTCGACGATCGACGACGGGACGATGCCCGGGGTCGGGCCGCCGTCCAGGTACACGGAGACGGAGTCGCCGAGCATCTCCTGGGCGGCGTCGCAGTCCTCGGGGGCCGGGTGGCCCGTGAGGTTGGCGGAGGAGACGGCCATCGGGCCGACCTCGGTGAGCAGTTCGATGGCGACGGGGTGCAGCGGCATGCGGATCGCGACCGTGCCGCGGGTGTCGCCGAGGTCCCACTGGAGGGACGGCTGCTGCTTGGCGACCAGGGTCAGGGCGCCGGGCCAGAAGGCGTCGACGAGCTCCCAGGCCGACTCGGAGAAGTCGGTGACCAGGCCGTGCAGGGTGTTCGGTGAGCCGATCAGGACAGGGGTCGGCATGTTGCGGCCGCGGCCCTTGGCGTCCAGGAGATCGGCGCACGCCTCCGGGGTGAAGGCGTCGGCACCGATGCCGTAGACGGTGTCGGTGGGCAGCACGACCAGCTCGCCACGGCGGACGGCGGACGCGGCCTCGCGCAGACCGGTCGTACGGTCGGTCGCGTCGTTGGTGTCGTATCGCCGTGCCATTTAGCGGGCCTCCTCGTACACGTACTGCTGGCTTGACGTCATGGTGGTCACGGCATCGCCTTGCGGGCGGTGGCGAAGCGCGGCCGGTTGTTGAGGTCGGGGTGGTCGGCGGCGTCGGCCCAGCCCCGCTCCTCGGTGAAGATCCACGGCACCTGGCCGCCCTGGGTGTCGGCGTGCTCGATGACGACGACGCCGCCGGGGCGCAGGAGCCGGTGCGCGGTGCGTTCGATGCCCCGGATCAGGTCGAGGCCGTCCTCACCGGAGAAGAGCGCCAGCTCCGGGTCGTGGTCGCGGGCCTCCGGTGCGACGTACTCCCATTCGGTGAGCGGGATGTACGGCGGGTTGGAGACCACCAGGTCGACCTGCCCGTCGAGCTCGGGGAGCGCGTCACGGGCGTCGCCCTGGGAAAGCTTGACCCTGGATCCCTCGACGTTCTTCCGCGTCCACTTCAGGGCGTCCTCGGAGAGCTCCACGGCGTGCACCCGCGAGCGCGGGACCTCCTGCGCGAGGGCGAGGGCGATGGCGCCCGACCCGGTGCACAGGTCGACGATCAGCGGCTCGACCACGTCCATGGCGCGCACGGCGTCTATGGCCCACCCGACGACCGACTCGGTCTCCGGACGCGGCACGAAGACACCGGGGCCGACCTGCAGCTCCAGGTACCGGAAGTAGGCGCGCCCGGTGATGTGCTGGAGCGGCTCGCGGGCCTCGCGGCGGGCGATCGTCTCCCAGTAGCGGGCGTCGAAGTCCGCGTCCTTGACGGAGTGCAGCTCGCCGCGCTTCACACCGTGCACGAAGGCGGCCAGCTCCTCCGCGTCGTTGCGCGGCGAGGGCACGCCCGCGTCGGCGAGGCGCTGGGTGGCCTGGGCCACTTCCGCGAGCAGCACGCCGCGGGGGTTTGGGGGTCGCCCCCCAAGATGTTGCTGCACGCTGGTCCTCCGGGCTGAGCTGTGGACGGGCGGGGGTGTTACGCGGCGGCGAGCTTGGCGGCGGAGTCCGCGTCGACGCAGGCCTGGATGACCGCGTCGAGGTCGCCGTCGAGCACCTGGTCCAAGTTGTACGCCTTGAAGCCGACGCGGTGGTCCGAGATCCGGTTTTCCGGGAAGTTGTACGTCCGGATCTTCTCGGAGCGGTCGACCGTGCGGACCTGGCTGCGGCGCGCGTCCGCGGCCTCCTTCTCCGCTTCCTCCTGGGCCGCCGCGAGCAGCCTGGAACGCAGAATACGCATGGCCTGCTCCTTGTTCTGGAGCTGGCTCTTCTCGTTCTGGCAGGAGGCGACGACTCCGGTGGGCAGGTGCGTGATGCGCACCGCGGAGTCGGTGGTGTTGACGGACTGGCCGCCGGGGCCCGAGGAGCGGTAGACGTCGATCCGCAGGTCGTTCGCGTGGATCTCGACGTCGATCTCCTCGGCCTCGGGCGTCACCAGGACACCGGCGGCGGAGGTGTGGATGCGGCCCTGCGACTCGGTGGAGGGCACGCGCTGCACGCGGTGCACGCCGCCCTCGTACTTCAGCCGCGCCCAGACGCCCTGGCCGGGCTCGGTCGCGCCGTTGCCGCCCTTGGTCTTCACGGCGACCTGGACGTCCTTGTAGCCGCCCAGCTCGGACTCGGTGGCGTCGATGATCTCGGTCTTCCAGCCGACGCGCTCCGCGTACCGCAGGTACATGCGGAGCAGGTCACCGGCGAAGAGCGCCGACTCGTCGCCGCCCGCGCCCGCCTTGACCTCCAGGATGACGTCCTTGTCGTCGGACGGGTCCCGGGGCACGAGCAGCAGGCGCAGCTTCTCGGTGATCTCCTCGCGCTGCCGCTCCAGGTCCTTGACCTCGGCGGCGAAGTCGGGGTCGTCGGCCGCGAACTCGCGCGCGGTCTCGATGTCCTCCCCGGTCTGCTTCCAGGAGCGGTACGTCGAGACGATCGGGGTCAGCTCGGCATAGCGCTTGTTGAGCTTGCGCGCGTTGGCCTGGTCGGCGTGGACCGACGGGTCCGCGAGCTTCGTCTCGAGATCGGCGTGCTCGCCGATCAGTTCCTCGACCGCCTCGAACATTCGGGGGCTCCTGGTTTTCTACGCGAGGGTTCTACGCGAATTGGCTGCGGGACGGCAAAAGCGCCGGTCCCGGCCACCCCCTCCCGAGGGCGGCCGATGACCGGCGCAGTGGCTCGCTACTTGTTGGCGCCTGCAGCCTTGCCGAAGCGGGCCTCGAAGCGGGCCACGCGGCCACCGGTGTCGAGGATCTTCTGCTTGCCCGTGTAGAACGGGTGGCACTCGGAGCAGACCTCGGCACGGACGGTGCCGCTGGAGATCGTGCTGCGGGTGGTGAACGACGCGCCACAGGTGCAGCTGACCTGCGTCTCGACGTACTCGGGGTGGATGTCGCGCTTCAAGGTGTCTCCTAGTTTCGGGAGGGCGCCGGGTCGTACGCGCGGATTGCTCGTACGTGAACCGGGGCCGACGTACCAGTCTGCCAGGACCGGCCGTATCTCCCAAAACCGGGGTGGGGGCCGATCTATTCCTGACGGGTGCGGGGCGGGCGCAGGACCGCCTAGTCGCTGCTCACCACGGAGCCCACCGAGCCCTTGTCGCCCGCCGACTTGTCCGTGGCGGACTTGGGAATGGGCTTGTCGGCCTTGAGCGCGTCCCAGACCTCCCGGTCGGCCTTTTCGAGGGGCAGGACGCGGTTGAGGTCGGCCGGGTCGTACTCGACGGGCAGCGTGACCATCTTCATGTCGCCCGCGCCGATGCCCTTGAGACCGTTGGCGAAGCTCGCCAGGGACTTGACGTCGTTCAGGTCGGAGTCGGTGGTGATGGCGCTGGTCGCGTCGTCCGCGAGGTCGAAGAGCTTCTTCGGGTTGCTGAAGACGCCGACGTCCTTGACCTGGTTGAGCAGGGCCTTGATGAACGCCTGCTGGAGCTGGATGCGGCCGAGGTCGCTGCCGTCGCCGACGCCGTGCCGGGTGCGGACCAGGCCGAGCGCCTGCTCGCCGTCGAGGGTGTGCTTGCCCGCGTCGAGGTCGAGGTGGCTCTTCTCGTCCTTGATGGGCTTCTTCGTGGTGAGCTCGACGCCGCCGAGGGTGTCGATGAGCTTCTTGAAGCCCGTGAAGTCGACCTCGAGGTAGTGGTCCATCCTGATGCCGGACATCTGCTCGACGGTCTTGACGGCGCAGGCCGGGCCGCCGACCTCGTACGCCGTGTTGAACATCTGCCGCTGGCCGCCGGGGTCGGTCGTCTTGCCGTCCACGGACGTGCACTCGGGCCGGGATATCAGGGTGTCGCGGGGTATGGAGACGATGCTGGCCTTCTTGTGGCCCTTGTAGACGTGGACGATCATCGCGGTGTCCGAGCGGGCCGCGCCCTCGTCCTTGCCGTACTTGGCGTTGTCCCCGGAGCGCGAGTCGGAGCCGAGGACGAGGATGTCCTGGGAGCCGTTGTCGACGTCGAGCGGGCGGTCCGTGCCAAGGGCGGCGTTGATGTCGACGCCCTTGATGTTGCCGTTGAGCTTGAAGTACGCGTAGCCGAGACCGGCTCCGCCGATGACCACGACCGATGCGGCGGTCCAGGCCGTGACGACGAGCACCTTGCGGCGCTTGGGACGGGGCTTGCGGCGTCGGCCGCCTCCGCCGCGCGGACGCTTCGGCGTCGTATCGGCCGGCGTGCTCTCGTCGGTCATCTGCTCCTCAGTCCTCGTCGGTCGGTTACCCCCTGCTTTCAGGGACAGGCGCGGTTTTTCGTCACTTGTCAGACGTCGAAACCGCTTGAAGGGTTGCACAGCACTCTGTGTGCGCCCCGGGGTCCTTTCACTACGCACCGTGCGCCTCTGAGCCCCCTTCCCGCCCCTCACCTGCACTTTCGCCCGATCCGGAACTACTGCCCGTGATCGTGAGAATCTCTTAGCCGTGTGGCCAAGGTCTCGCTCGGGTCTCGTTTCGCACCCTGGGCACCAAAAGGGCCGCCCCGTCACAGCTGTGACGGGGCGGCCCCGGGGACCTGCTGAGGACGACTAGTCGTTGCCGTTGCCCGGCGCCGGGGTCGTCTTCTGGATCTGGAGCAGGAACTCGGCGTTCGACTTCGTCTGCTTCATCTTGTCCAGGAGCAGCTCGATCGCCTGCTGCTGGTCGAGCGCGTGCAGCACGCGACGCAGCTTCCAGGTGATGGCGAGCTCGTCGCTGCCGAGCAGGATCTCTTCCTTACGGGTACCGGACGCGTCGACGTCCACCGCGGGGAAGATGCGCTTGTCGGCGAGCTTGCGGTCGAGCTTGAGCTCGGCGTTGCCCGTGCCCTTGAACTCCTCGAAGATCACCTCGTCCATGCGCGAACCGGTGTCGACGAGCGCGGTCGCGAGGATGGTCAGCGAGCCGCCGTCCTCGATGTTGCGCGCGGCGCCGAAGAAGCGCTTGGGCGGGTAGAGCGCCGTCGAGTCGACACCACCGGACAGGATGCGGCCGGAGGCCGGGGCGGCGAGGTTGTACGCACGGCCCAGACGCGTGATCGAGTCGAGCAGCACGACGACGTCGTGGCCCAGCTCCACCAGACGCTTGGCGCGCTCGATGGCGAGCTCGGCGACCGTGGTGTGGTCCTCGGCGGGGCGGTCGAAGGTCGAGGAGATGACCTCGCCCTTCACCGACCGCTGCATGTCGGTGACCTCTTCCGGACGCTCGTCGACCAGGACGACCATCAGGTGGCACTCGGGGTTGTTGTGCGTGATCGCGTTGGCGATCGCCTGCATGATCATGGTCTTGCCGGTCTTCGGCGGGGCCACGATCAGACCGCGCTGTCCCTTACCGATGGGCGCGACGAGGTCGATGATGCGGGTGGTGAGCACGCCCGGGTCGGTCTCCAGACGGAGCCTGTCCTGCGGGTAAAGGGGCGTCAGCTTGTTGAACTCCGGTCGCCCGCGGCCGGATTCGGCCGCCATGCCGTTCGCCGAGTCGAGGCGGACGAGCGCGTTGAACTTCTCGCGGCGCTCGCCGTCCTTGGGCTGGCGGACGGCGCCGGTGATGTGGTCACCCTTGCGCAGACCGTTCTTGCGGACCTGGGCGAGCGAGACGTACACGTCGTTCGGACCCGGGAGGTAGCCCGACGTACGGATGAACGCGTAGTTGTCGAGGATGTCCAGGATGCCCGCGACGGGGATCAGGACGTCGTCGTCCGAGACCTGCGGCTCGTTGCCGAAGCCGCCCTCGTCGCGGCCGCGACGGCCCCGACGGTCCCGGTAACGGCCGCGACGGCCGCGGCGGCCACCGTCGAAGTCGTCGTCGTCCTGCGGACCGTTGTCCCGCTGGCGGTCCTGGCGGTCCTGACGACCGCCGCCACCCTGCTGCTGACGGTCCTGGCGGTCCTGACGACCGCCGCCCTGCTGGTCGTCGCCCTTGTTGCCGCGGCGGTCGCGGTCACGGCCGCGGCCCTGCCGGTCGCGGCGGTCGCGGCGGCCCTCGGCGTTGTTGTCGCCCGCGCCGTCGCCGCCCTTGGCCTCGGACGCGTCGCCCTTGGCCTCGGCCTTGGACTCGCCCTTCGCCTCGGCGGTGACGGTCTCCGGGCTGCCCGCGTCGGCGGTGGCCCTGCGGCGGCGGCGCTCACCGGCCGGCTGGTCGTCGCTGGCGGGCTGGCCGGGGATGTCGATCTGCTGCTGGGCGGTGGCCTTGGCGGCGGCCTTCTCGGCCTTGCCGCCCTCGTTCTTGTCGGCCTTGCCCGCCTTGCCGGTGCTCTCCGCGGCGTCCTCGCCCGTACGGGCCTTGGAGGTGGCGCGGCGCTTCGGCTTGGTCTCCGCGGTGTCCGCGGCGGCGGCGCTCTTCGCCGGGGCTCCGCCCCCTGCCTGCGCCTCCTTGATGACCTCGATCAGCTGGCTCTTGCGCATGCGCCCGGTGCCCTTGATCCCAAGGCCCGATGCGACCTGCTGCAGTTCCGCCAGCACCATGCCCTCGAGGCCGGTGCCGCGGCGCCGCCGGGACCCGGCCGAAGCACCGGTGGCAGGCGCCGCGGAGGCGTCCGTGGCGGGCGTGTCGGCAGTCACGCCCATCAGATCGGTGGTGTCGCTCACGAAGGGTCCTTCCCTGGAGCGGACGTCGGCCTGTCTGGCTCGGCGACCGGTTGTGCTGTCCGGCGGTCCCTGTGGTGGGGAACGTGCCGGGGCGGTGGTCCGCCAACGCGGCGGAAGAATTCACTGGTGATGGCGATTCCCGGTGCGGTGCCACTGATGTGCGGTGTCACCCGGCTCGGTCACGCCGGTTCCGGAGCGTGCTCAGGACCGTTCAGTGCGAGGCACAGAACAGTTTGGGAGGCTCCCGGAAGAATGGTTGTCCCGGACGGGGACACAAAGCACCTCGCCATGGTGGGGTCGGGTGCAGACTTGAGATTAACACTACCGGATCCAACAAACATTCCCCCTCTCCGAACCCGGACACCCCGGATTCGCGCGTTTTCCCGCCTCAGGGCGCAAGCGGCAGCACGCTCGCGCCTGTGGCGTCGAGCGCCAGGCGATTGGCCGCCCAGCCCTCTCCTGCCAGGCGTGCGACCTTGTCGGCCGCACTGTCTTCGGCCAGCGCGAGGACCGTGGGTCCCGCGCCGGAGATCACCGCGGGCACGCCGTCGGCGCGCAGCCGCTCCACCAGGGCGGCGCTCTCCGGCATGGCCGGGGCGCGGTACTCCTGGTGCAGTCGGTCCTCGGTGGCGGGCAGGAGCAGCTCGGGGCGCCTGGTCAGGGCCTCGACGAGCAGCGCGGCCCGGCCCGCGTTGGCGGCCGCGTCGACGTGCGGGACGGTGCGCGGGAGCAGTCCGCGCGCGGTCTCGGTGAGGACGGGCTTGCCGGGGACGAAAACCACCGGAACGATGGAATCGGCGGGTTCCATCCTGATCCCGCGCGCCGCTCCCCCGTCCATCCAGGACAGCGTGAAGCCGCCGAGCAGACAGGCCGCGACGTTGTCGGGGTGGCCCTCGATCTCGGTGGCCAGTTCGAGCAGCGCCGCGTCGTCCAGCTTGGCCTCGCCGCCTATCGTCACGGCGCGCGCGGCGACGATTCCGGCGCAGATGGCGGCGGAGGAGGAGCCGAGGCCCCGGCCGTGCGGGATGCGGTTGGCGCAGACGATCTCAAGTCCGCGCGGCTGTCCGCCCAGCAGGTCGAAGGCGGTGCGCAGGGACCGGACGAGCAGGTGCGACTCGTCGCGCGGAAGGGTCTCGCTGCCCTCCCCGGCGATGTCGATGTTCAGGCCGGAGTCGGCCACCCGGACGACCACGTCGTCGTACAGACCGAGCGCCAGGCCGAGGGCGTCGTAGCCCGGGCCGAGGTTGGCGCTGGTGGCGGGGACGCGCACCCGGACGGCGGCGGCGCGGAACGCGGGACCGGCCATCGCTCGATGACTCTCCTTGAGCTGCGTGTTTTCGAGGCTGCGTATTTTTACGCTGCGTATTTTCAACTACGTGCCACATGTACGGAACACCCGAAGGCCGCGAACAACGGCGGCACCGCGGCATATGCGGCGGGGCGGGTTCGGTACAGCCTATCGAAGGAAGGTTCTGTGGCGACATAGGGCGCACAGGAGGCGCACGATGCGTGTCGTAAGCCCCCTGTGCACCCCCTGTACGGAACTGCGGGTTTTCCCTGCTCTTGTGGCGGTTACGCCAGGCCGAGGCGTTCCGCGGCGGCGGCCGCGTCGACCGGGACGGTGACCGGCTGGGGGGCGCCGGCGACGGCCCAGTCGGGGTCCTTGAGGCCGTTGCCCGTGACCGTGCAGACGATCCGCTGGCCCTTGTCGACCTTGCCCTGCTCGGCGGCCTTCAGCAGGCCGGCGACCGAAGCGGCCGACGCGGGCTCCACGAAGACACCCTCCTGGGACGCCAACAGCTTGTAGGCGCGCAGGATCTCACGGTCCGTCACCTCGTCGATGAAGCCGTCCGACTCGTCGCGCGCCGAGAGCGCGTGCTGCCACGACGCGGGGTTGCCGATGCGAATCGCGGTGGCGATCGTCGAGGGGTCCTTGACGATCTCGCCGCGCACGATGGGCGCCGAGCCGGAGGCCTGGAAGCCCCACATCCGGGGAGTGCGCGTCGACACCGAGTCGGCGGCGTACTCCTTGTAGCCCTTCCAGTAGGCGGTGATGTTGCCCGCGTTGCCGACGGGAAGGACGTGGATGTCGGGGGCGTCGCCGAGCGCGTCGACGATCTCGAAGGACGCGGTCTTCTGACCCTCGATGCGGAACGGGTTGACCGAATTGACCAGCGCCACCGGGTAGTTCTCGGAGAGGCCGCGGGCCAGGTTCAGGCAGTCGTCGAAGTTGCCGTCGACCTGGAGGATCTTCGAGCCGTAGACGAGCGCCTGCCCCATCTTGCCCAGCGCGATCTTGCCCTGCGGGACCAGGACGGCACAGACCATTCCGGCCCGCACCGCGTAGGCGGCGGCCGAGGCCGACGTGTTGCCGGTGGAGGCGCAGATGACGGCCTGCGCGCCCTCCTCCTTGGCCTTGGTGATCGCCATGGTCATGCCGCGGTCCTTGAAGGACCCCGTGGGGTTGGCGCCCTCGACCTTGAGGTGGACCTCGCAGCCCGTGCGCTCGGAGAGCACCTGCGCGGGTACGAGCGGCGTACCGCCCTCGCGAAGCGTCACGACCGGCGTCGTGCCGGAGACCGGAAGACGGTCCCGGTACTCCTCGATGATTCCGCGCCACTGGTGGGTCATTGCTGCCTACTCCCCTTCAACCCGCATGATGCTGGCGACACCACGCACGGTGTCGAGTTTGCGCAACGCGTCGACGGTGCCGGTGAGGGCGGCGTCGGGCGCGCGGTGAGTGACGACGACGAGGGATGCCTCGCCGTCCTTGCCCGTCTGACGGACCGTGTCGATCGACACGCCGTGCTCGCTGAAGACCGTCGCGACCTGGGCGAGCACGCCCGGCTTGTCGGCCACGTCGAGGCTGATGTGGAAGCGCGTGACGACCGCGCCCATGGAGCTCACGGGCAGCTGGGTGTACGCGGAGTCGCCGGGCCCCGTGGACTCGGCGAGCTTGTTGCGGCACACGGCGACGAGGTCGCCGAGGACGGCGGACGCGGTGGGCGAGCCGCCCGCGCCGGGGCCGTAGAACATCAGCTGGCCCGCGGCCTCCGCCTCGACGAAGACGGCGTTGTACGCGCCGCGGACCGAGGCGAGGGGGTGGCTGAGCGGGATCATCGCGGGGTGCACGCGCGCGGTGACGGACTCGCCGTCGGCGGCCCGCTCGCAGATCGCGAGGAGCTTGATGGTGCAGCCCATGCGCTTCGCGGACGCGAAGTCGGCGGCGGTCACCTCGGTCATGCCCTCGCGGTACACGTCGTCGAGACGCACGCGCGTGTGGAAGGCGATGCCGGCGAGGATCGCGGCCTTGGCGGCGGCGTCGAAGCCCTCGACGTCGGCGGTCGGGTCGGCCTCGGCGTACCCGAGCGCGGTGGCCTCGTCGAGGGCCTCCTGGTAGCCCGCCCCCGTGGTGTCCATGGCGTCGAGGATGAAGTTCGTCGTCCCGTTCACGATGCCGAGGACGCGGTTGACCTTGTCGCCCGCGAGGGACTCGCGCAACGGCCGGATCAGCGGGATGGCACCGGCGACGGCGGCCTCGTAGTAGAGGTCACGGCCGTGCTCGACGGCGGCGGCGTGCAGCGCGGCGCCGTCCTGCGCGATGAGGGCCTTGTTCGCCGAGACGACGGACGCGCCGTGCTCGAAGGCGGTGGTGATGAGGGTCCTCGCGGGCTCGATGCCGCCGATCACCTCGACGATGACGTCAATGTCACCGCGTTTGACCAGGGCGGTCGCGTCGGTGGTGATGAGGGAGGGGTCGATTCCCTCGCGCACCTTGGAGGGGCGCCGCACGGCGACCCCGGCGAGCTCCACCGGGGCGCCGATCCTGGCCGTGAGGTCCTCGGCGTGCGTCGTCATGATGCGCGCCACCTCTGAGCCGACGACCCCACAGCCCAGCAGCGCCACCTTCAGCGGACGCGTACGCATCATCCGACCTCACTTCTCCTACATCTACGGTGGGACCAGTCTCACCCACCGGAACGGACTTTCTATCCATTGTCCGGATTCTGAGACACCAATTTCATCATCCGACGTCGAGACGCAGGAGATCTTCCTCCGTCTCGCGCCGGACGATCACCCGCGCCGCACCGTCGTCGACGGCCACGACGGGCGGGCGAAGAGCGTGGTTGTAGTTGCTCGCCATCGATCGGCAGTACGCGCCGGTCGCGGGCACCGCGATCAGATCGCCGGGCGCGAGGTCGGCGGGCAGGAAAGCGTCCCGTACGACGATGTCACCACTCTCACAGTGCTTGCCGACCACCCTCACCAGGACCGGCTCGGCGTCGGAGGAGCGGGAGACGAGGGCGACCGTGTACTCGGCGTCGTAGAGCGCGGTGCGGATGTTGTCCGACATGCCGCCGTCCACGGAGACGTACGTACGCAGCCCGTCGAGCGGCTTGATCGTGCCGACCTCGTAGAGCGTGAAGGCGGTCGGGCCGACGATGGCGCGGCCCGGCTCGACGGAGATGCGGGGCGTGCTGAGCTGCGCGGCGGCGCACTCGCGTCCGACGATCTCGTTCAGCGCCGCGGCGATCTCGTGCGGCTCGCGCGGGTCGTCGTCGGAGGTGTACGCGATGCCGAGGCCACCGCCGAGGTCGATCTCGGGCAGCTCCACGCCATGCTCGTCACGCACCTCGGCGAGCAGCTGGACGACGCGGCGGGCGCTGACCTCGAATCCGGCCATGTCGAAGATCTGCGACCCGATGTGGCTGTGGATCCCGATCAGTTCGAGCCCGTCGAGCTTGAGCGCCCGCCGCACGGCCTCGGCGGCCTGTCCCCCGGCCAGCGCGATCCCGAACTTCTGGTCCTCGTGCGCCGTGGCGATGAACTCGTGGGTGTGCGCCTCGACGCCCACGGTCACGCGGATCTGCACGCGCTGGCGCTTGCCGAGGCGCTCGGCGATGTGCGCGACGCGCACGATCTCCTGGAAGGAGTCGAGCACGATCCGCCCGACGCCGGCCTCGACGGCCCGCTCGATCTCGTCCACGGTCTTGTTGTTGCCGTGGAAGGCGATGCGCTCGGCGGGCATCCCCGCGGCGAGCGCGGTGGCCAGCTCGCCGCCGCTGCACACGTCCAGGTTCAGCCCCTCCTCGTGCAGCCAGCGCACGACGGCGCGGGAGAGGAACGCCTTGCCCGCGTAGAAGACGTCGGCGTCACCGCCGAACGCGTCGCGCCAGGCGCGGCAGCGCGCGCGGAAGTCTGCCTCGTCGATGAAGTACGCGGGCGTGCCGAACTCCTCGGCGAGCCGCGTCACGTCGATGCCGCCCATGCGGACGACGCCTTCGGCGGTACGGGTGACGGTGCGGGACCAGACCTTGGCGTCGAGGGCGTTGAGGTCGGTCGGCGGTGCGGCGTAGTGACCCTCGGGCAGGACGTCTGCGTGGCGGGGCCCGGCGGGGTGTGCGGATCGGCTCATGGCTCTGTCGTCTCGTCTTTCACAGGTGGTCGGGTGCGCTGATGCCGAGCAGGGACAGGCCACCGGCGAGCACCGTCCCGGCGGCTTCGGCGAGCGCGAGCCGGGCGCGGTGGGCGGCCGAGGGTTTCTCGTCACCGAGCGGCAGCACGGTGTGCTGGAAGGCGAGCAGGGCGTCGGCGGTGGTGACGAGGTGCCGGGCGAGGCGGTCCGGCGCGTGGTGGCGGGCGGCGGAGGCGAGGGCGCGGGGGTAGGCGGTAAGCACGTCGAGCACTTCCTGCGCTTCCCGCGCTTCCTGGTCCCGCAGCCCCCCGGCGTGGCCGCTCGTGGCTTCGCTCTCGAATCCGAGGTCGGCGGCGTTCCGTGTGAGGGCGCGGGAACGGGCGTGGGCGTACCGCACGCGGAACAGCGGGTTGCTCTCGCGCTGCGCGAGGTGCTCGTCGCCGACGCGGGGGCGGTCGTGCCCCGCCGGGTGGAGCAGGGCCCAGCGGGCGGCGTCGCGGCCGAGCCGCAGGGGGTCTTCCGGGGCGGGTACGGGACGCAGGGTGCGGAGGTCCTCCGGCGGGCGCCCGTACGCGGCGACGCGTACGTCCAGGACCGTCACCCAGTCGGGATCCGGGGCCTCGTCACAGGTGGTGCGGACCAGGACGCCCTGGGAGCGCAGGATCCGGCGCAGCGCGTCGGCGACGACGACGGCACGGACCTCGTGCGGCACGTGGAGCTGGGCGAGCTGCCCGGTGTCGGGGTGGACGTGCCCGTAACAGCTTCCACGCCCGATCACGTCACGTACGAGAGCGTCACCGCGCGTCCCCGCCAGGGTGATGTTCAGGAACCCGGGCCCGGTGATGTCGATCCCCGCGATGCCGGGTTCCCGGGCGAGCCTCGGCGACAGGACCTCGGCGACCTGCCGCGGCGACCGCCCTGCGGCGCGGGCCACCTGGAGCGCGACGTTGGTGGCGTAGTCCCCACACCCCCCAGGCCCCGGCCGCTCGACCCGGACGGCCTCGGGCACCGCCACGCTGAGCTCACCGGCATCGACGGCGCGACGCATGGCGCGCAGCACGGTGCGGGAGAGCTCGACGGGGGTCACGGGACAAGCGTATGGGAGGAGGGGGGTGGGTAGGCGACTTGGTTTACGGGATGGTCCGGGATGTGGACGGGGCGATGTCTCTGCGACTGGGTGGGGGGCGTCCGGGGCGGGTCGGGGTGAGGTGGGGTGGGTCGGGGTGGGGTGCGGTCCGGGGCAGACGCCCCGTGCATCCGAGGCGGTGGGTCAGACGCCGGAGGGTCCGGCGCGGCGGGTCAGATGCCGGGGTGTCCGGGGCGGTGGGTCAGACACCCCGTGCATCCGAGGCGGCGGGTCAGACGCCGGGGGGGGGCCGGCGCGGCGGGTCAGACGCCGGGGCGTCCGGCGCATTCCGCTTCGCCGGTGCTGCCGCCTGTGACGCCGCTGCCGCCGGTGCCACCGCCGCGGCGGCCGGTGGGACTGCCCCCTGAGATGTCCCCGAGCGGTTCGCCCCCGACCGCGTCGGCCCCGGCCACCCCGCCACCGTGCCCCTCACGCTCCATCAACTGCCGGACGACCCCGACCAGTTCACTCGGCTCGAAGGGCTTGGCGAGGAAGGCGTCCACACCGACGTCCAGGCCGCTCTCGACCTCGTACTGCGTGCACGCGCTGACGACGACGATGGGCAGGCTCCGGGTGCGCGCGTCGGACCGCAGCCGGGCCGCGGTCCGCAGACCGTCGAGCCGGGGCATCACGACGTCGAGGGTGACCACATCGGGCTGGACCTGCTGCACGACGTCCAGGCACTCGACACCATCGGCCGCGGTCACGACCTCGAAGCCCTCCAGCTCGAGGTTGACCCTGATCAGTTGCCGGATGACCTTGTTGTCGTCCACAACAAGCACGCGGCCGGGCACGCCTGACACAACTCGAGAGTAGGTCCGCACCGGCCACCGCGTCCGGGTTTTCCCCACTTCCGCCCCGTGCGAGGGAGCCGACGACGACACCCGGGCCACCCGACACGGCGGCACCACCCCGCTGACCACGGAACCCCGGAAATACCCGTTCATGGAGAGCCCCGGAGAGCTGGTAAGGTTCAACCCGTCGCCGCTCAACCAGCGCCGATACGCCCCCGTAGCTCAGGGGATAGAGCAACGGCCTCCGGAGCCGTGTGCGCAGGTTCGAATCCTGCCGGGGGCACCTTGTAGTTGGTGCCCAGAGACCCCGCCGTCAGCGCTTTCGCTGAGGACGGGGTCTTGGCGTTTCCGCCTCGGGAGTCGCGCTTCCCGCGCAGCGGACCGTACTTGCCGGGATGCGGGGCCTTTGGCTCCTCTCGGCCTCTCCCCCTCGCGGCCTTCCCTCATCACGCCTGCTCACCACGCCGAACCCCACCGCTGACGTCCCCGCGTAAGCCCCGTTGATTCATCGGCAATCGAATGTTGATTCGCCGTGGGCACTCTGTGCCTATTGATGCTCGGGGGAAGACAGGGAAAGCCAGTGCCAGATACACGTATCTCTGTGGCTGTCCATGCCGCGGATCCCTTGGGGCGGGCCGGGGTCATCAGTCACCTCCGGCAGCAGCCCAGTGTCGAGCTCGTGGATCGTCTCGGTGGTGCGGAGGCAGGCGGCGATGACACGGAGCAGGTTGCCGTCATGCTCGTCGACCGGCTCGACGACGTCGCGGGTGCCGAGCTGCGGCGGCTCGTGCGGTGCGGGGAGCAGCGCGTCGTGCTGATCGCCAGTGAACTGCGCGAGCCCGAGTTGATGGCCGTCGTCGAGTACGGCGTGCAAGCCATACTCTGGCGCCATCAGGCCACCCCGCAGAAGCTGTTGCACGCGGTGCACAGTGCCGCGCGCGGTGAGGGGGAGCTGCCGCCGGACCTGATCAACCGGCTCATGACGCAGCTCGGACAGTTGCGGCGGTCCGCGCTCGACTCCTCGCCCGGTGGCAGCGGGACGCTCGTGCCGACGTTGGGCATGGCCCCCCGCGAGGTGGACGTCGTCCGGCTCATCGCCGAGGGGCTCGACACCAAGCAGATCTCGGAGAAGCTCGCCTACTCCGAACGGACCGTCAAGAACGTTCTGCACGCGCTGATGACGCGCCTGCAACTGCAGAACCGCGCGCATGCCGTCGCGTACGCGCTGCGGGAGGGGTACATCTAGTGATTCACGACGTCGACGAGGTCCTGCGCGGGTTGTTGCGCGGGGCCCTTCCCGACGCGGCCGGTGACGTCGTCTTCGAGGCGCCCACCCGGGACTGGGCCGCCCGGCGGAACGCGCCCACGCTCAACGCCTACCTCTACGACATCCGCGAGGACGTGGCCCGGCGCGAGCGCGGCGCCTACGCCGAGCGCGGGTCCGACGGCACGGTCCTTCGCAGGCGGCAGCCGCCCCGCTGGTTCCGGCTCTCGTACCTGCTCACCGCCTGGACCAACCGGCCCGAGGACGAGCACCGGCTGCTCTCCGCCTGTCTCGGCACCCTCCTCGGGCACGAGTTGCTTCCGCCCGACGCCCTGCCCGAGTCGCTCGCCGCGCTGCGCGCCTCGATGCCGCTGACCGTCGCCGTGCCACCGCCCGAGTCCCGGTCCATCGCCGACATCTGGTCCGCGCTCGGCGGCGAGCTCAAGCCGTCGCTCGACGTCGTGATCACCGTGCCGTTCCCGGTCTCGCCCACGTACGACGTGGCGCCGCCCGTCACCGAGAGCGCGGTCGTCGTCCGCGGCTTCGACGGCCTCAACTCCGACGCGCGGCCCCGCGTGCTGCGTACGTCCTCCGCCGACCGGGCCGACCGGGCCGACCGGGCCGAGCGTACGGAGGGTCCGTGAGCGGGCCCGACGGCCTGCTCGTCCGGCTCGACGCGCTGCGCGGCCGCGTGGCCGAGCTCGTCGAGCGGCGCAGTGCCGACGATCCGACCGCGGGTGATCCGCTGCGCGGGCTGTATCTGACGGCGGAGAGTGCCCTTCGGATCGCCCACCAAGGGCAGGGGCAGAGAGAGGGGCAGGGAGAGGGGCAGGGGGCCGCGGCGTCGTCCGGTGGGGCCTCGGAGGGGGCAGGGCACCTTCCCGATCCCTCCTCCGACCCCTTCGGCGAGTTGGCCCTGCGCTTCTCCCTCTCTCCCCTCGACCAGCACATCCTCCTCGCCGCCCTCGCCCCCGACGTGGACCGTCGTTTCGAGCCCCTGTACGGGTACCTCAACGACGACGTCGGACGGCGGCGGGCCACCATGGCGCTGGCCCTCGACCTCCTCGGCACCGGGCCGCACGACCCCGTCGCCCGCGGCCGCTTCCATCCGCTCGCGCCGCTGCGCGCCGGTGGGCTCGTCCAGCTCGACGACGAGGAGCGGCCGTTGCCGGGGCAGGCGCTGCGGGTGCCCGAGCGGGTGGTGGCGTGGCTCCTCGGCGATGACGCCCTGGACCCCGAACTCGTCGGGCGTGGCGTTGAATTGCTGCCATCGAAGAGCGGCTCGGAAGGCGGCGGTGACGGCGTCGCCGCCCGGCTCGCCGCCGTCGCCGCCGCCGGGCCCCTCCTCCTCCATCTGCGCGAGCGCAGGGAAGGCACGGCCGCCGAGCCGGTCGCCGACGCGCTGCGGGCCGCGGGACTGCCCGTACTGCTGTACCGGCCCGCCCTCTCGGACTCCCCCCGGAGCGGCGACGCGCCCGGCAGGAGCGGCGAGTCCGAGCAGGCCGCCGCCCTGACGGCCCGCACCTGTACCGCCCTCCTGCGCGAGGCGCGGCTGCGCGGCGCCGCGCTGCTCGTGGGGCCGCTCTCCGGCGAACCCGGATCGTTGGTACGGCAGTTGGCCACCGGCGACGTACCCGTGGTCTTCTTCGGCAGTGACGCGTACGACCCGGGGTGGGCTCCGGACGCCGGGATCCTCGCCCTGGACGCGCCGCAGGAGCAGACCGACGCGCCGCGCGCCTGGCGGGCGGGGCTCGGGCAGGACGACGAGCTCGGGTTCGATCTGCCCGAGGCCATCGCGCCCTACCGGCTCGGTGCCGCCCAGATCAGGCGGGCCGCCCGCGCCGCCGTCGGTCTCGCCGCCTTCGAGGGCACGGGACTGACCGCCGCGCACGTCCAGCTCAGCGCCCGGCAGCAGTCGGCGCCGCTCCTCGACCGGCACGCACGGCGGATCCGGCCCGCGGTGGGCTTCGACGACCTCGTACTGCCCGATGAACCGCTCGGCCTCCTGCGGGAGCTCGCGCTGCGGGCCCGGCACCGCGATCAGGTGCTCGGCGAGTGGCGGCTGCGCACCGGGGGCGGCCGGGGGCGCGGGGTGATCGCGCTGTTCGCGGGCGACTCCGGGACCGGCAAGACGCTCTCCGCCGAGGTGGTGGCCGGTGAACTCGGCCTGGACCTCTACGTGGTGGACCTGTCGGCCGTGGTCGACAAGTACATCGGCGAGACGGAGAAGAACCTGGAGCGGATCTTCGCCGAGGCGGACCGCACCGACTCGGTGCTGCTCTTCGACGAGGCCGACGCCGTCTTCGGCAAGCGTTCGGAGGTCAAGAGCTCGCACGACAGGTACGCCAACCTGGAGAGCGCCTACCTGCTCCAGCGGCTCGAGGCGTTCGACGGGATCGCCGTGCTGACCACCAACCTGCGGGCGAACATCGACGACGCGTTCACCCGGCGGCTCGACCTGGTGGTCGACTTCCCGTTCCCCGACGTCGAGCAGCGGGTCGCCCTGTGGCACACCTGCCTCGCGGGCACGCCCCGCGCGGCGGACATCGAGGACGAGATCACGCGCTGCGCCAAGGACTTCGAGCTGGCGGGCGGCGCGATCCGGTCGGCCGCGGTGACCGCCGGATACCTCGCGGCGGGGCACGGCGGGCCGGTGTCGGGCGCGGACGTACGGGCCGGTGCGCGGCGCGAGTACCGCAAGATGGGCCGCCTGGAGCCGGGGGTCTCGCTGCCCTGGCGGTGACCTGCCGGACAGCGGCGTAAGACGTACGGGAGAGGGCGGCACGCCTGAGCGTGCCGCCCTCTCCCGTACGTGCCGCGCGCTCTACTCGGGCCAGCCCTCGATCGTCCAGCCCATGCTGTTGCGGTCGTCGCACTTCCACGTGACCGCGCTCGTGTCGTTCTGCATGTCGACCAGGCACTCACCGGAGCCGACGGCGACGATCCGCGTCTTGCCGTCCGGGCGCTTCTCCAGCTTCCACTTCTGGTTGTCGCCGAGGCGGCCGGTCTTGATGTTCTCCGGTGCCGCGTGGACGATCTGGACGATGTTGGTGTTGACCTTCTGGTCCATCACCGTGCCGGGGGCGCTCGCGGGCTCCAGGGCGTAGGTGTCGGACTCGGGGTAGTGGTGCAGGATCCAGTCCTGGTTCTTGCCGAACTTGTCCGTGAGGTTGGGGTTCTGTCCGACGTACGTGCCGTCGTCCTGTCCGCCCTTCACGACCTCCAGGTACCAGCCGCTGCCCTCGACGCTGCGGATGGTGTGCGTCTTGGGGCCCTTGGGCTTCTCTTCCCCGCCGCCGCCACCGCCGCCGCCCGGCTTGGAGTCTCCCCCGCCGCCACCGGTCTCCGGCTTCTCGGGCTCCTTCTCCTCCTCCTTCTCGGAGGGCTTGGGCTTGGGCGCGGGCTTCATCTCGTCGTTCTGCGGCAGCGGCTTCTGCTGCTCGACCTTCTCCTTGGCCTGCGTGGAGAAGGCGGGCTTGTGCTGGAACCACACCACCGCGAACGCGATGGCGAGCGCCAGGACGACCGAGCCGACGGCCGCCACCCAGCGCGGGATCACCGACGGCTGGACGTAGGTGCCGCGCAGCTCGACCGGCTCGGGCACGCCCGCCCGCAGCACGGAGACGGTGAAGGGGTGCTTGCGGGTGCCGCCGATCCAGCTCACCGCGCCCGGCTTGATCCCGAGGTCCGCGAAGGCGGCCCGGCCCGGGGAGACCTGGACGGAGCCGGGTTCGGAGACGACCTCCAGCTCCTCGCCGTTCTCGCGTCCCGAGAAGGAGGCGGTCAGCGGCTGGTTGCCGAGGTTGTCCACGGCGATCGCGGCCTTGGCGCGCATCCGGCCCCGGACGACCGAGGGCACGAGCTCCGAACGGAGCTCGGTGAACGGGCCCACCGTCACCTGGCCCTCGACCACGTTGACGGCCTCGGGGGCCTCGCGCGGCTGCACCCGGACGCCGAACGGCGTCGGGCCCGCCTGGGCGTCCGAGGTTCTGGGCGGGGCGATCTCGATCTCGGCGGTGCCCTCGGCACCGGGGTACAGGCGCAGCACGTCCGGCTGGACGCGGGACCAGCCGGCCACCGCTCCCACCATGTGCAGCCGGTACTCCTCGACCGTGTCACCTGTGTTGCGGATCCGCAGGCGCACCTTCGCCACGGAGCCGGGCTCCACGGTGGTCGCCGTAGGTTCCAGTGCGCTCCACATATAGCTCAACGCCCTACTACTCCGGGGTTCTTCACACTTCCGCCGACCATGGCCTGCAAGGTGGCGCTGTCCGCGACACCGCTGGCGGGCAGGCCGACCGCCTTCTGGTACTCCTTGATGTGCTGGGCCGTGCCGCTGTTGTACCTGGCGGTCTTCGGCGCCCTGCGACCGTTCTCGAAGTAGCTGACGCCGTACTGGGCGTAGGCCCGGTCGCGGTCCAGGTCGTCGTCGCTGATACCGGCCTGCGAGGCCCACCAGAACGCCGCCTGCAACTGCATGACCTGCCAGTTCTCGGCTCCCGAGCGGACGTCGTCGGGGCGGATGCCCTGGGCCCACAGCGAGGTGAGGGTGGCCCGGCCGAGGGTGCCCTCTTCGTCGGTGGCGAAGATCTGCGCCGTGTTGTGGCCGGTGCTCTCGCCGTCGCGGATCACGGCACGCTGGTAACAGATCAGGCTGGCCTCGGTGTTGGCGTCGATGACGCCGGGCGACCAGTCGCCGGTGAGCTGGCACTTGTTCTTGGAGCCGAGCGCCTCGAGGCGGCGCTGGGCGTACTCGACGACGACGTCCTTCTCGTAGCCGCGTCCCCACGCGGGTCCCACCTTGGCGCCGCCACCGCCGCGCTTGGTCTTCTTCGCGCCGGAGCCACCGCCCTCGTCGCTTCCGCCGCCTCCGCCGCCGCCCCCGCCGCCGGAGGACGAACCCGAGCCGCCTCCGGAGCCGTCGGACACCTCGTCGACACCGCCCTCGCCGCCGTCGCCGCCCTTGTCCTTCGGGGGCGGCGGCGCGTCGTCGAGCTTCTCCTTCTCGCCGCCCTGCGGCGCGGAGTTCGGGGTGGCGGCGGCCTGGTTCTCCCTGGCCCCGCCGGAGATCTTGGGCGAGAAGGAGAACCAGCACACCACGAAGGCCACGGCGAGCGCCGCGACGACGCTGCCCGCGGTGAGCAGCCAGCGCGGCAGGACCGGACGCTGGTCGAAGCTGCCCGGCACCTCGTAGGCACTCTCGTCGCCGGAGCGGCGCACGGAGACGGTCAGCGGGTGCGGCTGGGCCGAGCCCGTCCACTGCACCCGCTGGGGGCGCACCGTGAGGCGGGCGAACGCGGCGCGGCCCGGGGCGATCTGGACGCTGCCGGGGTCGAGGTCGAAGGAGAGCCGTCCCGCGTCGTCGCGGACGGTGAGCGCCGCGGTCAGCGGGGAGTTGCCGAGGTTGTCCACGGCGATGGAGCCCCGGCCGCGGAAGCGTCCGACGATGGTGGGCGGCAGCAGTTCGGCCCGCACCTCGGCGAACGGCGTGACGGTGACCTGGCCCTCGACGACGTCGCGCGCCTCGGGGTGTTCCCTGGGTTCGACACGGATGCCGTACGGCGTGGGGCCCGCCGGTGCGTCGGGTGAGCGGGGCGGTGCGAAGGAGATCTCCGCGGTGCCCTCGCTGCCCGGGTACAGGCGCAGCACGTCGGGTTCGACGCGGGACCAGCCCGCGGGCGCTCCGAGCACCGACAAGCGGTACTCCTCGACGGTGTCTCCCGTGTTGCGTACGCGAAGCCGCGCAGCGGCGCGCCCACCAGGATCGACGGTCACCGCGGCCGGGTCCAGGGAGTTCCACCACGTCATATGGGGCACGGTAGAGGGCGAGGGGCGCCGACTCCCTGTACGAAAGGGCCGCCTCAGGGGCAGACCGGGCTGCCCTTGCGTCCCTGTTCCCGCGGGGCATCCAACTCGGTGAGCACGGCCGCGATTTCGGTGGCCTCCACGGCGCCGCGCCGGTCCATCACGCGGTGGGCGCCGCGCAGGGCGGCGCGGGCGCCGTCCAGGTCGCCGCGCGCGAGCAGCGCCCTGCCGCGGGCGGCCTTGGCCAGGGCGCGGCAGAACACGTCGCCGAGTTCGCTCTCGATGGTCAGGGCCTGGTCCGCGCAGGCCAGGGCCTCCTCGGTCCTGCCCTTGGCCAGTTCGCAGGAGGCGAGGCGGGCCCAGCACAGGGCCTCCCAGCGCGGGGACCGCGACCAGCGGTGCAGCCGCTGTGCCTCGCGCAGCCGTTCGGCGGCCTCGGCGGTGCGTCCTTCGGCGAGCAGTGCGCAGCCGATCTGGTAGAGCGCGTGCGCCAGGGTGCCCGTACTGCCCGACGCGCGGGCCTGGCCGAGGGCCTCGGCCCGCGCGGTGTCCGCGTCCGCGTGCCGCCCGAGCGCGGCGTACGCGCGGACCAGGTGGGCCAGGATCTGGATCCGGTCGCCGCGCCCGTCGAGCGTGCCGAACCTGTCGTAGGCACGCGTGAGTTGTTCGAGTGCTTCCTCGGCGCGACCCATGCCCATGAGCACGATGCCCAGTTCGTGGCTGCTCTCGGCGCCGACGAGCGCGTCGCCCGCGGACTCGGCCAGGCGCAGGCTCTCGCGCAGGAGGCGTTCGGCGCGCGCGTAGGTCTCGGTGCCGTAGTGGAGGGTGCCGAGCAGGCGCAGGGCGCGGCCTCCTGAGAGGTCGTCGCCGTGTCGGCGCGCGGTCTCCAGGGCCAGTTCGGCGAGCGGTTCGAGGTCGCGGTGGCGTGCGGTGCCCGCCACCAGGTGGGACCAGGCGGTGAGCAGGTCGACGGTGGGGCGCAGGCCGGGCGGCGGGGTGGTGTCGGGCGCGGCGTCGGGTATGTGGCGCAGCGCGTTCTCCGCCGCCGCGTACAGCCGGGTGTGGGCGACCACCAGCCAGTCGTGCGCGGCGGCCGCGTCGGGCAGGTGCTTGCCGTCGGACGCGGGCTGGTGCAGCAGCGCGGGGAGCACGCTGTGCGGTTTCGTACGGCGGATCGCGGTGACGACGGTGGCGAGGACGTAGTCGAGGAAGCGGAGCCGGGCCGCGGCGCGTTCCGTGCTGCTCTCCTGGCGCTCGCACTGGCGGGCGGCGAAGAGCCTGACCAGGTCGTGGTACCGGTAGCGGTCGTCGTCGTGCAGCTCCATGAGCCCCGCGTCGACCAGGCGTTCCACGGTCGTCTCCGCCTCCTCCTCGCTGACGTCGAGGAGGGCGGCGGCGGCGCCCCTGCAGAACGACGGCATGTAGCAGAGCGACAGGACGCGGAAGGCGCGGGCGAGTTCGGGGGCGAGCGCCTCGTAGCCGAGCCGGAAGGTGGCCTCGACGCCGAGGTCGGCCACCCGCAGCTCGTCCAGCCTGCGGCGTTCGTCGCGCAGCCGGGCCGCGAGGTCGGCGACGGAGCGTCCGGGCCGCGCGGCGAGCCTGGCGGCGGCGATCCGGACGGCGAGCGGCAGCCCGCCGCAGGCGGCGACCAGTTCCCCGGCGGCCGCCGGTTCGGCGGACACCCGCTCGGGGCCGACGATCGCGGAGAGCAGGCCGAGCGCCTCTGCCTCGTCCATGACGTCGACGTCGATCAGGCGCACACCCGGCAGGGCGATGGTGCGCGAGCGGCTGGTCACCAGGACCGCGCAGCCCGGGGCGCCGGGCAGCAGCGGGCGGACCTGGGCGGTGTCGCGCGCGTTGTCCAGGAGTACGAGGACCCGGCGCCCCGCGAGCAGGGAGCGGTACAGCGCGGTCTGCTGGTCGAGCCCGTCCGGCACGGCGCTCTCGGGTACGCCGAGGGCGCGCAGGAAGCCGACGAGGGCGCTGCCGCTGCTGCCGTCGGGCGAGGGGTCGGGGGCGCTCAGGTCCACGTAGAGCTGTCCGTCGGGGAACTCCGCCCGCACGGCGTGTGCGACGTGCACCGCGAGGGCGGTCTTGCCGACGCCGCCGAGTCCGGTGAGCGCGGCCATGGCCATCGCGCTGCCGTCGACGGCGGTGCGCAGGACCTCGCGGAGGGCGCCGGATTCCCGCTGACGGCCGGCGAAGTCCGGTACGTCAGGGGGGAGTTGGGCGGGTACGGGGATCATGCGGGTCGGCCCCCGGCGCCGGGCTGCTGGGGCGTGCGCGCCGGGGCGGGGGTGGTGCGGCGGCGGGGCGGGGTCTCGGGCTGGCCCGAGGCGGACGGGGCGGACGGGGCGGGCCGCACGGGGGTGCGGGGGCTGGCCGCGGCGCGTTCGGGGGCCGCGGTGAGGGGCGTGCCGCCGTCCGGTGCGGTGGTGGGTTCGGGGGCCTCGGTGCACATCGGGCGCCGGACGGTGACACCGGCCGCGGGGCGCCGGTCGCGGGCGCGCGCCCCCTGGGCGGTGCCGCGGGTCTCCGTCCTGCCGTCCGCTTCGCCGCGCTCCCGGGCCGTCTCGGAGAGGCGGCGTGCGGCGTTGGCGCGCTGCGCGCCGACGCGCTGGGGCGGGACCTGACGCGCCGTTCCCGTGCGCTGCGCGGGTGCCGTCGGCGCCGGGAACACGTCGCCCTTCAGGAGGTCCTCGTGGAGCGTGGCGAGTTCGGCGCCGGGGTCGACGCCGAGCTCAGTGGCCAGGGTGTGGCGCGTGGCCTCGTAGACCGCGAGGGCGTCCGCCTGCCGGCCGCCGCGGCGCAGGGCCAGCATCAGCAGGGCCTGGGCGCGTTCGCGCAGCGGGTGTTCGGCGGCGAAGGCGCGCAGCGGCGGGGTGGCCTCCGAGTAACGGCCCAGTTCCAGGGCGCAGGCGAAGAGTTCCTCCTGGGCGGTGACGGAGAGTTCGGTGAACCGGTCGCGCTGGCGCTCGGCGTAGGGGCCCGGGAGTCCGGCGAGCGGCGTGCCGTTCGACAGGGCGAGGGCCGCGGTCAGCTCTCCGTACGCACCCGCGTGCTGGCCGGCTCCGCGCAGTCGGCGCGCGGCGGTGAGGCGGTCTTCGAGGCCGGTCGCGTCGAGCGCGCCGCGCGGCACCCGCAGGGCGTAGCCGCCGCCCGCCGAGACGAGGAGGCTGGCACGCCCCCTGGCCTGCCGGTCGGGTTCGAGGAGGGCGCGCAGCCGGGAGACGTACGTACGCAGGGTGCCGACCGCACGCGGCGGCGGCTCCTCGCCCCACAACGCGTCCACCAGCTCCGACACGGACACGGGGCGGCCGTGGCTCAGGAGCAGCACCGCGAGGATGGCCCGCTGCTGCGGCGACCCGAGCGCCAACTGCCTCCCGCCGCGCCAGGCGCGGACGGGGCCGAGGAGCTGGAAGGTCAGGGTGTGGCTGGGGGAGGCAGGGTCGGTGGGCTCCGGTGGGCCGCCGGGACCGGCCTCCTCCCCCGGGCCGCTCGGATCGCCCGAGCGGCCCGGACCGTTCCCGTCCGCTTCGGATTCCGTGTTCCGGCCCGGGTCGCCGTCCGCGTCGCCCAGCATTGTCAGCCCGCACCCCTTGCCCCGTGACGCACCGCGAATGTGCCCGTTCGTACTGGCCGCGGTTGGCCATACGAACCAAACGTTACGTCAGTACCCCGGGTCACCCGGACCCCGTAGGAACCTTGCCGACCTTGTTGACCAGCAATTGACGTGGAACAAGCCACAGGGCAAGGGAAACGCGCCATCGAGGAGTCACATTCGGCCGGACCGCGCGTTCCGCCCGTCGTCCATGATCGAACGGGCAGTCCGCCCTGCCCCCGGGGACGTCCGTCCGCCTCTGTGGCCAGCCGCGCGGACGCCGCACCATCGGGACGGGCGTCCGTACCGCGACCGGACCGATCCCGCGCGAGGAGCCGCGCCAGCCGCCGCGAGCCATCGGCCGACCCGTGCGGTGGCCGAACGGGCAGTGGCCTCTGCCCTCGGTGACGTCCGTCCGTCTCTACTGCACGGCCGTGCCCTGGGACATCGTCGTATGAAGACCGTACGACCAGCGGGAGCAGACCGCGGCCACGGGGAACCGGCACACCCGGGCCGACGTGCCGGCGCAGGATCCCGTCATCGCGAGGAGAGAACGGAAACATGCCCAACTACCTGTCCCCCGGCGTCTACATCGAGGAAGTCGCCAGCGGCTCGCGGCCCATCGAGGGAGTCGGTACCTCGGTGGCGGCCTTCGTCGGTCTCGCGCCCCACGGACCGCTCAACGAGCCGACGCTGGTGACCAACTGGTCGCAGTACGTGGCCGCGTTCGGCGAGTTCACGGACGGGTACTACCTGGCGCACTCCGTCTACGGCTTCTTCAACAACGGCGGCTCCGCCGCGTACGTCGTGCGCGTCGGCGGCCACGGCGCCGACGAGCCGCAGCAGCCCGCAGCCGCCACCGCGCAGGCCCCCAAGGAGCTGACCGCGGGCACCCCCGTGGCGCTCGGCGGCTTCTCGGTCGCGGCGATCACCGCCGGTTCCGCCGCCGGTGGGGCCCTGACCGTCGAGGTGCAGGACGGCGAGGGCGAGAGCGCCGCCGACCGCTTCAAGCTGGTCGTCAAGGACGGCGAGAAGGTCGTCGAGAGCTTCGACGTCAGCTCGAAGAAGACGGCCCGCAACTACGTCGTCACGCAGGTCAAGCAGCGCTCCAAGACGATCGTCCTGGAAGAGGCCGCGGCCGGTGGCCAGGTGGCCAAGCCCGACGCGCAGACCGTCACGCTCGCGCCGCCCGCCGCCGCGCCCGCCCCCGCCGTGCCCGCGTCGAACGGCGCGGCCGCCCCGATCCAGACCGGCCAGTTCATCGGCGACTCCGCCGACCGCACCGGCTTCGGCGGCCTCGAGGCCCTCGACGAGATCAACATGGTCGCGGTGCCGGACCTGATGGCCGCCTACCAGCAGGGCCTGATCGACGAGGAGCAGGTCAAGGCCGTCCAGCTCGGCCTGATCTCGCACTGCGAGCTCATGGGCGACCGCATGGCGATCATCGACCCGCCGCCGGGCCTCAACGCCCGCCAGGTCCGCCAGTGGCGCCAGGAGCTCGCGGGCTACGACTCGCGCTACGCCGCGCTCTACTACCCGTGGATCAAGTCCTTCGACCCGGCGAGCGGCCAGTCCGTGGTCGTGCCCCCGTCCGGCCACATGGCCGGTGTGTGGGCGCGCAACGACGCCGAGCGCGGTGTGCACAAGGCGCCCGCCAACGAGATCGTGCGCGGCGCGATCGACCTGGAGCTGCAGATCACCCGCGGTGAGCAGGACCTGCTCAACCCCATCGGCGTGAACTGCATCCGTGCCTTCCCCGGCCGCGGCATCCGCGTGTGGGGCGCGCGCACGATGGCCTCCGACCCGGCCTGGCGCTACCTGAACGTGCGCCGCTACTTCAACTACCTCGAAGAGTCGATCCTCATCGGCACCCAGTGGGTCGTCTTCGAGCCGAACGACCACGCCCTGTGGGCGCGCATCCGCCGCAACGTCTCGGCGTTCCTGGTCAACGAGTGGCGCTCGGGCGCCCTGTTCGGCCAGCGCCCCGAGGACGCCTTCTACGTGAAGTGTGACGAGGAGACGAACCCGCCGGAGTCGGTCGACCTCGGCCGCGTCGTCTGCGAGATCGGCATCGCGCCGGTCAAGCCCGCCGAGTTCGTGGTGTTCCGCCTCGCGCAGTTCTCCGGCGGTGGCGGCGAGCTGGAGGAGTAGCCCGCCCCGCGCGCGGGCCGCGTCGGCCCGCGCGCTTCCGGACCCCACATACGTATCGGCAAGAACCGCAACAGGAGTGAACCCCCTTGTCCCTTCAGCCCGGTGATGCGCTCACTACCCACAACTTCGGCCTCCAGATCGACGGCGTCATGGTCGAGTACCTCCAGGAGGTCAGCGGCCTGTCGATGGAGCAGGAAGTCATCGAGTACCAGCAGGTCTCGGCGGACGGCAAGCCCGTCGTCAAGAAGATGCCCGGCGTCAAGAAGGCCGGTGAGTGCACCGTCACGCGCGGCATGACGCAGAGCCCGGTCTTCAGCGAGTGGATCAACAAGTCCATCGCCGGTGACATGGGTTCGGCGCGCAAGAACGCCACGATCATGATGATGGACTACCAGAACTCCCCGGTGAAGCGGTACAACCTGCGCAACGCCTGGTGCAGCAAGGTGGAGACCAGCGGGGTCAAGGCCGGCGACGCCGCCGCGCTGACCGAGCAGGTCACCATCGTCTTCGAAGAGCTGGTCATCGAGTAATGCGGCGTGATGGCCCGGCGGCGGGCATGGCAGCGGGTACGGCGGGTCCGGCGGGGCCCGCCGCGGCGGGGACCGGTGCGGGGGCGCGTGAATCCCTGCGTACGGAGTTCGAGTTCGAGCTCCCGCGCGGGTACGTCGACGAGTCGGGCACCGTGCACCGCAACGGCGCGATGCGGCTCGCGACGGCGCGCGACGAACTCGTCCCGCTGCGGGACGTGCGCGTGCGCGAGAACCCCGCCTACCTCTCCGTCGTGCTGCTCGGCCGGGTCATCACCCGGCTCGGCACACTCGGCTCCGTCCACGACGGCACGGTGGAGAACATGTTCGCCTCCGACCTCGCCTTCCTCCAGGACTTCTACCGGCAGATCAACGCGGAGGGGCACACCCGCGCGGCGGTGGCCTGCCCGCACTGCTCGGAGTCCTTCGAGGTCGAGCTGGCCGGGAGCCGCCTGGGGGAATCGTGACGTACGCGGCCGACCGCATCGAGGAGGAAGTCGCGTACCTCGCCTATCACTTCCACTGGGGCCTGGACGACATCCTCGACCTCGAGCACGCCGACCGGCGCGGGTACGTGTCGCGGACGGCCTCGCTGGTGGAACAGGCCGAAGCAGCACGGCAGTGACGGGACAGTGTGGTGTCGGTGGTCGGTGAGTCGAGGTAAGTGATGGGCTTGTTCAGGTGGGGCCGGGGGGATCGGTCCCGGGGGCAGCGGGATGCCGCGGTGACGCCGGGTGCGCCGGTCGCGCCCGAGGCGACCGCTCCGGACGCGGGTGCGGACGGTGTGGTTGCCGCGTCGTCCGGTGCGCCCGGTGCGTCCGGTGCGTCCGGTGCGCCCCGTGACGGTGGCTGGGCCGCCGCGCCGCCCGTCCAGCGGGTGCTCGCCGCGCCGCGCCCGGTCTCCGAGCCCGGCTTCGCCTCGATGCTCGCCACTCACCAGAACCCGTCCTTCGGCGGCCAGTTGGGCCACGCCGTCCGCTCGTCGGCCCCCGGCGGCCTGCTCCGCGACGTGCTCACGCCCGTCGCGGGCACGCCGGGCAGCCTCGACCTGCCGTCGCTCCGGTTGCCGGTGCGGCGGGAGGGCGGGGCCGAGACGGGATCGGCCGAGGTCGGCGACGGGACGGGTGCGTCTGCTGCTTCTGCTACTTCTGCTGCTTCCGGCGCCTTCGGTTCTTCCGGTGGCGGGCAGGCGGCGCCTCGGGGGCGTGGGTCTGCTGCGACGCGGAAGGGGCCGGGGGCTGCTGCGGTGACGCCGCGTACGGCTTCGGCGGGAGGGACTTCTCCGGCTGGAGGGGCTTCTTCGGCGGCAGGTGGGTCTTCGGCCGGGACCGGCGCTCCGGTGCAGCGGGCCGCTTCGGGGTCGTCCAAGGCTGCTCCCGCGCCCGGTGCGGCTTCGGCGCCGGGCAGGGGTCCGGGGGCGAGCGGGGCTTCGGGGTCGTCCACGGCATCCCGTACGTCCGGGGCTTCGGGACCGGCTGCCGTGACTCCCGGTCCGTCCGGGGGCGCCGAGCGGTCCGCCGCTTCCGGCTCGTCCAAGGGGCCGGGGCAGTCCGGGACGTCTCAGCGGCCCTTGTCCTCCGACCCGTCCAGGACCTCCGGTCCGGCCTCGGCCTCCGGCCCCGCCAAGAGGCCCGGCCAGTCCGGGGCATCAGGGCTGCCCGTAACTCCTGGCCCGACCGGCGCTACCCAGCCGCCTTCGGCTTCCGCCCCCGCCAAGGGCTCCGGTCCGGCCCCGGCCTCAGGTCCCGCCAAGGGGACCGGTCCGTCCGGGGCATCGGGGCTGCCCGTGGCTCCTGGCCCGACCGGCGCTACCCAGCGGCCCTCGACCTCCAACCCGTCCAAGAGCTCCGGTCCGGCCTCGGCCTCCGGCCCCGCCAAGGGGCCCGGCCAGTCCGGGGCATCGGGGCTGCCCGTGGCTCCTGGCCCGACCGGCGCTACTCAGCCGCCCTCGGCTTCCGCCCCCGCCAAGGGCTCCGGTCCAGCCCCGGCCTCAGGTCCCGCCAAGGGGACCGGTCCGTCCGGGACCTCGGGGCTGCCCGTGGCTCCTGGCCCGACCGGCGCTACCCAGCCGCCCTCGACCTCCAACCCGTCCAAGAGCTCCGGGCAGGCCCCGGCCTCCGGCCCCGCCAAGAGGCCCGCCCAGTCCGGGGCATCAGGGCTGCCCGTAACGCCTGGCCCGTCCAGCGCCTCCAAGCCGTCGGCACCCGGCCCCGCCACGGGACCCGGTCCGTCCGCACCTGCCCACCGGCCCTTGTCTTCCGACCCCTCCAGGAGCAGCGGTCCTGCCAAGGGGCCCGTCCAGTCCGGGACTTCGGGCCCGACCGGGGCGGGTGGCCCGTCTGCGGCGTCCGGTCCGCCCACGATCGCCAGGTCGGCCAGGACCGGGAACCCGTCCAGCCCATCCGACTCGTCCAGCGCTCCTGGCCCGTCCAGGACCTCGGGACCGGTCGTCCCCCTCAACCCGCCCGCGACCGACGGCCCTTCCGCGACGCCCGGCTCACCCAAGGCCCCGAGTACGTCCGGGACTTCGGGTCCGTCCGGGACCCCTGTCGCGCCCGCGCCGCGCGCCTCGTCGGGCGCCAGCCCCGCCGTCCAGCGCACCGCCGCCGTGCCGCGCGACTCCGGAACACGCACTCCCAGCCGTACGCCCGGACCCTCCGGAACTCCCGACCCTTCCGGAACTCCCGCCACGTCCGCACCCGCTCCCGTCCGTACGGGCGGGTCCGACCGTCCCGGGCGCACCGCGCCACTCGCCGGTGACCGGTCCCTCTCCGTGCCCGGCGCGGACAACTCCCCGGCAGGCGAAGCCCGTACGGCCGACAAGGGCTCGTCCCCCGTACAGCGCAGCGCGAGCGCGCCCTCGGGCGAAGGCCCCGGGCCCCGGCTGACTCCGCTGTCCGACGCGGACGTTCAGGCGCTCGGACCGGCCGTTCCCGTCGTGCAGCGGATGCCCGTGAAGCGGTCGCCGCTGGTTTCCGCGACGCCGCCCGTGGAGCCTCAGCGGCGGTTGTTCCCCGTCGGCTCGGTGCCCACCGTGCCCGCCGTGCCCGCCGCAAGCTCCGCCCCCGCGATGGCCCCCTCAGACCCGGCCCCCTCCGGGCCGACCGAAGTCCCCGGGCCGGTTCCCCCGGCCGGTCCGGGGACGCAGACCCGGACCGCTCGCACGTCCGCGAGCGCGTCCGAGGCGGCGGGTCCCGTCGCTGCACGGGCGGGTACTACCCCCGTTCCGTCCGTGCAGCGTCGGGCCCCGGTTCGCCGGATCCAGCGCAAGCCCGACGGGGGCGGCAGCGCTGCCGCCGCCGCCAAGGGACGTCCCCGTACGGGACTCGGCTCGCCTCTCGCTGAGGTGCCCACCAGCGGCCCCGCGCCCGCGGCCCCGCCCGCACCCGCGCCCAGCAGCAAGGCAGGCTCTCGCCGCAGCCCGATCGGCGCGCCCGTCACGCCCCCGGAGACCTCCGCCCCCGTGCAGCGGGCCGCGGCCAAGGCCGAAGCACCCGCGCCCGCCCCCGCGGACCCGCCGGTGCCGACAGCCACGCCTTTGCCCATGCCCACGCCCCCGCCCACGCCCGCATCGGCGGAGGCACCCGCACCGGTGACCGCGCCCGCCCCCAAGCCCCTCCCCCGGCCCCTCCCCGTCGTGCCCGTCAACCGGCGCATCGCACCCGGGAGTTACCGGCCCGGCGGCCTCGGTGGTCCTCGTCCGCTGCCGCTCAGTTCCTCCCGGGGACTCGCGGTCCCGACGCCGGACGACTCCGGACCCGCGCCCTCCGTACCTCCCACATCTCCCGCATCTCCCGCATCTCCCGCATCTCCGAAGAGCACCACACCTGCACAGGCGGCAGCGTCCGCCCCCGTGCCCCTCCAGCGGTCCGCCGCGACGCCCTTCCACGCCGCGGCCCCCGTCGTCGTACCCCTGGCCAGGCACGCGGCCCAGGCGCCCGCGCGCCCCGCCGTGCCCGCCCCGGCACCGGCCCCCGTGCGCCCCACCGTCCAGCGGCGCGCGGCGGCCCCCACGCCCGCTCCCGCGCCGCCGCCCCCGCCGGCCCCGGCACCCGCACCCGCGCCCGCCCCCGCGCCCCAGCGCCCCGCACCCGTCCAGCGCACCGCCCCCGCCGACCACGGCGGCCAGCAGTCCAGCACCGGCGCCGCGCCCAAGGCGGCGGCACCCGTCGGGGCCTCCGAGTCCGGTCCCTCGTCCCCGGAGCCGCCCGCCCCCGCCGAGATCGACGAGCTCGCCCGGCGGCTCGTCGCGCCCCTGTCCCGGCTCCTGCGGGCCGAGTTGCGCGGTGACCGCGAGCGGCTCGGGCGGCTGCGTGACCACGGCCGCTGATCCGTCCGCCCGCCGTACTCGACCACCCGGTCTCCCCTCCGTCCGCCACAGGAAAGAACAGCCCGATGCCCTCGACCCTGGACCCCGGTTCCACCGTCTTCTTCAAGCTGACCATCGACGGCCAGGACCTCGGCCTGTTCAACGGGTGTGACGGCCTGTCCTCCCAGGTGGAGGTGGAGCAGCGACAGGAGGGCGGCAACAACGGGTTCGTCTGGCAGTTGCCCACCCGCGTGACGTTCTCGACGATCCGGCTGACCCGGCCGCTGACCGCCGACACCTCCCGCGTGGCCGCCTGGATCTCGTCCATCGCGACCGGGATCACGCGACCCACCGCGCAGATCGCCGCGCTGCGCGCGGACGGCTCGATCGTCGCCCAGTGGGGGCTCGTCGAGGTGCTCCCGGTGAGCTGGCAGGGGCCGAGCCTGAGCCCGGACAGCCCCGGCGTGGCGACCGAGACGCTGGAGATCGCCCACCACGGCTTCACCGACGCGGGGGGTGCCTGAGATGGCCGCGCCGTCCGGCGGCAAGGCGGGCGCGAGCCTGGTCCGCGCCGCCCTCGCCATCCACCAGCCGCCCACCGATCTCGGTGGATCGATGGGCGGGCGCATCGGGGAGGTGGAGTTCCAGTTCAACCCGACGCAGCTCCAGATGGGCCGCACCGCGGAGTGGCGCACGCAGCCCGCGGTCGCCTACACGCGGGGCGCACCGCCGAAGTTCACCGGCTCCCAGCCCGCCACGCTGCAGCTTGAGGTCTTCCTCGACTCCTCCGGCAAGCCCAACGGCGGCAAGGTGCAGAAGCAGGTGGAGATGCTGCTCTCCTGCTGCGAGGTGACGCCGCAGAGCGTGTCGACCAAGCGTCCCTCGCCGCCGTGGGTGCGGTTCTCGTGGGGGTCGTTCAACACGGTGCAGTTCGTCGCGTACGTGACCAGCGTCAACGCGACGTACACCCTGTTCAACCCGACCGGCGAGCCGCTGCGCGCCACCTGTTCGCTGGCCCTGACCGAGGTGGCCATGCCCACCAAGGGGCAGAACCCGACCTCGGGCGCGCTGTCCGCGCGGCGCGTGCACCGCACCGTCGCCGGTGACTCGCTGGCCTCGCTGGCCTGGCGCGAGTACGGCGACGCGACGCGCTGGCGGCTGATCGCGGAGGCCAACGACATCGACGACCCGATGCGGCTGCGGCCGGGCACGGAACTGCTCCTGCCCGCCGCCGACGAGCCCCGCATCGCCCCCGTTCACCCGGAGTCCGCATGAGCGAGAAGACGTACACGACAGTCCTGCACGCCGAGATCGGCGGCTCCCGGCTGCCCGACAAGCTGGCCGTGCTGCTCGTGGAGGGCTGGGTGGACTCCAGCGTGAACGTGCCGTCCGCATTCCAGTTGACCTTCGTCGACAGCGGCGGCGACATCCTGGAGAAGTTCCCGCAGATCAAGGTGGGCGCGGAGGCGGTGCTCGCCCCGTTCACCGACGGCGTGCGCGGCAAGCCCATGCTGACCGGCGAGGTGACCGCCCTGGAGGTGGACTCGGACGCGAGCGGCAAGACCCTCGTGGTGCGCGGCTACGACCCGGGGCACCGTCTCCTTCGCAACCGCCGGGTGCAGGGCTATCCGAACATGACGGCCTCCGACATCGTGCGCCGCGTCGCCGGTCTGAACCGCCTCAAGATCGGCAAGATCGAATCCACTCCGACCGTGTACGAGCTGGCGACCCAGCCCAACATCACGGACTGGGACTTCCTGTCCCGCCTCGCCCAGGAGAACGACAGCAGGCTCTCCTTCGACGAGGACGGCAAGCTGAACTTCGCGGGTCTCAAGCCCGCCGCGGGGGCGCCCGCCGACACCACTCCGTCCTCGCAGAGTCCGTACGTCCTGGAATTCAGGCACAACGCCCTGCACAGCCGGGTCGCGGTGACCGCGTCGGGGCAGGTGGCCACCGCCGGTGCGCGCGGCTGGGACGTGCGGTCCAAGCGCGCCCTTTCTTCGACGTCCCCGGCCACCGTCAGCAAGGACATCGACGCCGGCATCACCCCGGCGCAGCTGTCCCAGCCGTTCGGCAAGTCCGAACTCACCAGCACGCAGACGCCGTACACCACCCAGGCCCAGGTGCGGCACGCCGCCAAGTCGCTCGCCGACGACGTGTCGGGCTCCTTCGCGGAGCTGGAGGTCGCGGTCACCGGCAACCCCGACCTGCAGCCGGGCAGGCCGGTGGCGCTCAAGGGCGCGGGCTTCCCCTTCGAGGGGAAGTACACGGCGACCGGGGTGCGCCACGTCTTCGAGTCCGGGCGTCCCTTCACCACCTGGCTGACCGTGTCGGGGCGGCAGTTCCGTTCGCTGTACGGGCTCGCTTCCGGCGGCGCGGACGCCGCGCCGCCGATGCCGGGCGTCGCCATGGCGCTGGTCAGCAACGCCAAGGACCCGCTGAAGATGAACCGGGTCAAGCTGCGCTTCCCGTGGCTCTCGGACACCTACGAGAGCGACTGGTGCCGGATCGCCCAGCTGGGCGGCGTACGCGGTGGCGGTCTGATCATGCCGGAGGTGGGTGACGAGGTGCTCGTCGCCTTCGACCGGGGCTCGCTGGAGCACCCCTACGTGCTCGCCGGTCTGTACAACGGCAGGGACAAGCCGACGCCGAACACGGACGGGCTCCAGCCGATCGACCCGACCAGCGGGCGGGTCAACTGGCGCTCCATCTCCTCGCGCAGCGGCCACACCATGGAGCTCGTCGACGCCAAGTCCCGCATGAAGAGCGGCATCAGGCTCCAGACCGGCAACGGCCGCCTCACCGTCCACATGGACGAGACGAAGACCAGCGTGACCATCAAGAGCGACGGCTCCGTCTCCATCACCGGGACCCGGAACGTCAGCATCAAGGCGGGCGGCAACCTCTCGCTGACCGCGGGCGGTTCGCTGACGATGAGCGCGGGCGGGGCGGTCGACATCAAGGCGGGCGCCAAGTTCGGCGTGATGGCGGGCGCCGCGGCCGACATCAACGCGACCGGCGCCGTCAGCCTCAAGTCGGCGGGCGCGGTGGCCGTCAACTCGGTCGGCGCGGTCTCCGTCACCGCGGTCGGCGCCGTGGCCGTCCAGGCGGGCGCGGCGGCGGCGATCAGCTCGCCCGCCACGGTCGCGCTGAGCGCACCGGCCGTCCTGCGCAACGGCATCCCGTTCTAGAGGACGTGAGGAAGTGGAGTCACATGTGCCGCAAGGGGGTCACCGGAGATGAGTGAACAGTTCGTCGGCGCGGGCTGGACCTTCCCGCTGCGCACGGACGCGGGCGGCGGCATCGCGCTCGCCCGCCGCGAGCGCGAGATCGAGGAGTCGATCAGGCTGGTCCTCGCCACCGCGCCCGGCGAGCGGCCGATGCGGCCCGAATTCGGCTGTGCCGTCCACGACATGGTCTTCGCGCCGGTCAACGAGGCGACGGCGGGCCGGATCCGGTACGAGGTGCGGTCCTCGCTCGACCGCTGGGAGCCGCGGATCGAGGTCATCGACGTCGAGGTCAGCCCCGCCCCCGACGACCCGTCCGTCCTGTTCATCGACGTGAGCTACAGCGTGCGCGGCACCAACAACCCGCGCAGCCTCGTCTTCCCCTTCTACGTGATCCCTTCCACGGAAACCGAAAGCGGAGTCTGAAGTCCGATGGCCCTGCCCGCACCCCACCTCGACGACCGGCGCTTCCAGCAGTTCGTCGACGACGCCAAGCGCTACATTCAGCAGCGCTGCCCGGAGTGGACCGACCACAACGTCTCCGACCCGGGCGTCACCCTCATCGAGGCGGTCGCGCACATGGCCGACCAGGTCGTCTACCGCCTCAACCGGGTGCCGGAGAAGAACCACCTGGCCTTCCTCGACCTGCTCGGCGTCACCCTCTTCCCGCCCGCCGCGGCCCGCGCCGACGTCACCTTCTGGCTCTCCGCGCCGCAGACCGAGCCGGTGGTCCTGCCCGCCGGTACGGAGGTGGCCACCAGCCGCACCGAGACCGAGGAGGCGGTGGCCTTCGCCACCGAGGACGACCTGACGGTGGTGCCCTGCGAGCTGGAGTCGGTCCTTCGCCAGGAGTCGGGCGGCACCCCGCAGGACTGCGGCCAGGACGTCTTCGGCGGCCGCGACGTGGCCGCCTTCTCGGCCTCGCCGCAGCCCGGCGACACCCTGCTGTTCGGGCTCAGTTCGCCGGTCCCGCGCTGCGCCGCCGTGCTCCAGCTCGACAGCCGCGTCGACGGCGTCGGCGTCGACCCGCGCCAGCCGCCCCTGGTGTGGGAGGCGTGGACCGCGGAGGGCTGGACGGAGTGCGAGGTGGAGGAGGACTCCACCGGTGGCCTCAACCGGCCGGGCGACGTGGTCCTGCACATCCCCGTGGGGCACACCGTCTCGCGGATCGGCCGACAGGACGCGGGCTGGCTGCGCTGCCGGGTGACCGAGGCCGTGCAGGGCCAGCCCTTCTACAGCGCCTCGCCGACCGTGCGTGCCGCGTCCGCCTTCACCATCGGCGGTACGACGGCGGTGGCGCACGCCGACGTGGTGCGCGACGAATCGCTCGGTGACTCCTCCGGCGTGCCGGGGCAGCGGCTGCGGCTCGCCCAGGCGCCGGTCGTCGCCGACCGGCCGCCGCTGGTCCTGGAGATCGCCGAGCACTCCGCCGACGACGGGGGCGACGGCGAGAACGAGGGCGCGGGCTGGCACCAGTGGCAGGTCGTCTCCGACTTCGCCTCGTCGGGCCCCTTCGACCCGCACGTGACGCTCGACGCGGCGACCGGCGAGATCGCGTTCGGCCCCGCGGTGCGCGAACCCGACGGCTCCCTGCGGCAGTTCGGCGCGGTGCCCGCCAAGGGCGCGGCGATCCGCGCGACCCGCTACCGCACCGGCGGCGGCCGCGCGGGCAACGTGGCGCGCGGCGCCATCCAGGTGCTCCGCAGCTCCATCCCGTACGTCGCCCGCGTGGAGAACCGGGAGGCGGCGCGCGGCGGCGTGGACGGCGAGACCGTGCAAGAGGCCAAGGTCCGCGCGCCGATCGCGCTGCGCGCCCAGGAGCGCGCGGTGACCGCGCGCGACTACGAGGAGCTCGCGCGGCGCGCGGCGCCCGAGACGGCCCGCATCCACTGTCTGGCCGCGGACGCCGCCGAGGCGGGCGAGAACGCCGTGCGGGTTCTCGTCGTCCCGCAGGCCGTGTCGGACCGGGGCGGACGGCTCCGCTTCGAGCAGCTGGTGCCGGGCGAGGAACTCCTCTCGCGCGTCACGCAGTTCCTCGACGACCGGCGCCCGATCGGCACCCGGCTCGCGGTCGGGCCGCCGTTCTACCAGGGCGTCACGGTCGTCGCCACGCTGCACTCCTTCCGCGCCGCCCAGTCGGAGAAGGTGCGCACCGAGGCGCTCGACGCGCTGTACGCCTACCTGGACCCGCTGACCGGCGGCGCGCACGGCGACGGCTGGCCGTTCGGGCGTCCGCTGCGCGCGGGTGAGATCTTCGCCGCGCTGCAGCGCGTGCCCGGCGTCGAGCTGGTCGACGAGGTGCTCCTGCACCCCGCGGACCCGCTGACCGGGCGGCGCGGTGACGCCACCGACCGCATCGACCTCGCGCCGTCCGCGCTGCTGTTCCCCTTCGACCACCGCGTCCGCGTCATCGAGGCCCGATGAGCGGGCAGAACGGCGACGGGTCCGGCGCCGCGTCCATGTCCAAGGGCGCGGGGTCGTCCTCCGCGTACATGTCCAAGGGCTCGCCGTCCGCCGGGCAGGGGACCGGGAACGGCGCCGAGAACGGCACCGGGCCCGCGACCGTGTCGCACCGGGGCAGCATCGCGACGCTCGGCTCCGCCCATCCGCTCGACGAGCAGCTCCCCGCCGTCTTCGCCGACGACGACTTCGTGCTGCGGTTCGTCTCCGGGCTCGACGTCGTGCTCGCCCCCGTCTTCACCGTCCTCGACTGTCTGGAGGCGTACTTCACGCCCGCCCTGGCGCCCGAGGACTTCCTCGGCTGGCTGACCGACTGGGTCGGCACGGAGCTCGACGGCACGGAGCCGCTGGTGCTCCGTCGGCACGCGGTGGCCTCGGCGGTCGCCCTGCACCGGGTGCGCGGCACCCGGCGCGGCCTGGCCGCCGCCGTCGAACTCGCCTTCGGGGTACGGCCCGAGATCACCGAGAGCGGCGGCGCCACCTGGTCGGCGCGGCCGCTCGGCTCCTTTCCCGGCAACCCGCGCCCCGGACTGCACATCGCTCTGCCGGTCCGCGACCCGGCGTCGGTGGACGAGCACCGCCTGCACGCCGTCGTCGCCGCGGCCCGCCCCGCCCACCTCCCCTTCACGGCCGAGGTGACCACCACACCGTCCCTGAGGGAACCCACCCATGACCGAGAAGCCTGAGATGCCCGACTCCCCTGCGAACACCGCTCCCTGCCCCGAGTGCGGCACCCCGGCCCGCAAGCACGGCCAGTCCTTCTGCGACTCCTGCGGCGCCTTCCTGCGCTGGGACACCCCGGCCGCCCCCGCGGGCACCGGGCCCGGCGCTCCCCCCGCCGACGACGCCGTGCCCGACCTGCCGCCGGGCCCGGCGCGGGACCACGCGCGGGAGGGCTCCGTGCCCGGCGCGTCGGCGACGACCGTGCCGCTGCCGACGGCCGCGCCCGGCGAGCCCGCCCAGCCCCCGCACGCCCCGCAGCAGCAGGCGGCCCACCCCGACGGCGGTTACGCCCGCCAGGACGACCAGCGGCCGCCCGCCGGGAACTCCGACACCGCGATCAGGTCGCTGCTCGTGCCGGTGCCCGAGTCCGAGCCCGTCGCACCGCCCGAGGCGCCGGGCGGCGTGCTGCCCGGCAGGCCCGAGGCCGCCCGCCCCAGGGTGCGCCAGGCCGCCGTGCCCGCCGAGCCCGAGTCGGGCATGCCGTGCCCGGGCTGCGGGACCCCCAACGCGCCGCGCAGGAACTTCTGCCGCAGCTGCGCGACGCCCCTGAAGGACCACTCGGGCCCGGCGGCCGAAGGCCCGTACGCCGGTCAGCGGCCGCGCCTGAACCGGGACCGCACCCGGTGGATCTACCGCGCCGTGGTGGCCGCGATCGTCGTCGGCGTGGTGCTCGGCGGGATCTTCGGCGGACCGCCCGCCGCGCGGGCCGTGCAGGACCACTTCGCCAAGCGGGTCCCGGTCCGTCCGACGGACTTCAGCGCCTCGCACTCCTCGCCCAAGCACGGCCCCAAGGTGGCCTTCGACGGCTACTCCAACACCTGGTGGGGGACGGGCTATTCGGGCGACTCGGCGGGCCAGTGGCTGCAGGCCGAGTTCGGCCAGCCCACCGACCTGCTCAACCTGCTGATCACGCCCGGCACGTCGCCGCGCACCGCGCAGGCCGCCGAGCAGGCGCGTCCCATGGAGTTCGACCTCGTGGTGACGGACTCGGCGGGCAAGGAGCGCACCTTCAAGCGCCGGATCAACGACGGCGGCGCGCAGAAGGTCGACGTGCGGGTCCGCGACGCGGTCTCCGTCCGCCTGGTGGTCCGCTCCGCGTACGGCGCGGGCGACAAGCGCCAGCTGGCCATCGCCGAGCTGGAGTACTTCGGCAGGTCGACCGGCGGCCAGTGAGCCGGTAGGCGAGGGCGGGGGCGGTCCGGTGCCGGGCCGCCCCCGCCTTGTCGGTGGCGCGTGCCATGACCGCTCGCATGACCGTGACACTCCCCCACCGGGCGAACTCGTCGACCGTGTAGGTCGATGCCGACCTCGACCTGCCGGGCCTGCTCCTGCGCGTACGCCAGGTCCAGACGCTGCACGACGGCGTCGGCGGCCTGTCCCGCATGGTCGAACACGCCGCCAATTCCCCCGCAGTTGCGGGCGGTTAGGAGTGCGACCGCGGCTGAGCGCCCCCGACCTGGTTGCCGTGGCCGCCGGGGCGCTGGGCGTCGGCACGGACGCGGCGGAGCTCCCTCTGCAACTGCTCACCCTGCCCCGCCCGACCGACCGCGACGGGCGCAGTGGAGACGGGCAAGCGCCCACGCGCGGGCCGCACGGCGTTCGTGCCGGGCGGCTGGACCGAGGCCAAGGCCCCGCACCCTGCTCCCGCCCCTCCCTGCCCGCGAGTTGTTCACCCGGGCCTGGCCAAGGCCGAGGAATGGCATCCTGTCCGAGACGGTGCCGAAGCCGTGGACGGCAGGCGCCCCCATCACGGAGATGACGAGAGGACGCGGTCAGTGAGCGACTGGATACGGTGCTTCCACCCCGCCCCCGAGGCCCCGGCCCGGCTGCTCTGCTTCCCGCACGCGGGTGGCTCGGCCAGTGCCTACCACCCGCTGTCGGCCGCCGTCAGCGGCACGGTGGAGCCGCTGGTCGTGCAGTACCCGGGCCGGCAGGACCGGCACGGCGAGCCGTTCGCCGAGCGGACCGAGCAGGTCGTCGACGCGGTGGTGGGCGCGCTTCCGCGACGCCGAGGAGACGCCCCGCTCGCCCTGTTCGGACACAGCATGGGCGCGGTCATCGCCTACGAGACGGCCCGGCGCCTGACGGCCCAAGGGCGCCCGCCCGTAGCCCTGTTCGTCTCCGGACGCCAGGCACCCGCGCTGCCGCGCAGGACCGCAGGACCGCGCCCGGCCCGCGAGCTGAGCGACGCCGAACTCCTCGAAGACATGCGGCAGTTGTCCGGCACGGCCGACGAACTGCTCACCGACCCCGACCTGCTGCCGCTCATCCTTCCGCCGATGCGCGCCGACTACCAGCTGCTCGACGACCACGTCCACCGCGCGGGCCCCCGCCTCACCTGCCCGATCATCGCCCTGACCGGCGACAGCGACCCCCGCGTCGCCCCCGACGGCGTACGCCCCTGGGCGGACGAGACGAGCGCGGCCTTCGACTGCCACGTCCTGGCGGGCGGCCACTTCTTCCTGGACGCCCACCTGCCGTACGTCACGGAGGTCATCGCCTCCGCACTGCGCCACCGCGAGACCGAGGGCGCCCGGGTGGGCTGACGCCGTGGCCCGCCGGGACGTCAGGCGGACGCACGCCTCTTGGCCGTCGTCTTCTTCCCCGTAGCCGACTTCTTCTGCGTCGCCTTCTTGGAAGCGGCCGCCTTGCGCCCCGACTGCGCCGACTTGGACGCGGACTTCTTCGCGGGCGCGGCCGCCGCCTTCTTCTTGGTGGCGGTCGACTTCTTGCCCCCCACCTGCTTCGGAGCGGCAGGGGCCGACTTGCCGCGCCGGGACGGCAACGGAGTCACCTCCGCCACCTCCTCGCCGCCCTCGCCCCGCGCGGAGCGGGCCGCGCGCACACTGCTCTCCAGAGCGGCCATCAGATCGATGACCTTGCCGCCCCCCGCCTCGGCGGCGGGCGTCTGCTCCGTGGGGGCCGTCCCCCCGACCTTCGCGGCGATGAGCTCCTCGACCGCGTCGCGGTAGTCGTCGTGGAGCGTGGAGATGTCGACCTCGCCGAGGGTGTCCATCAGGGCGTCCGCCAGGTCGAGTTCGGCGTCGCGGACGGTGACGTGCGAGTCGGGCGCGACGCCTTCGGGGACCCGGATCTCGTCCGGCCAGAGCAGCCCGTGCATGGCGATCACGTCGTCGACCACCCGCAGCATGCCGAGCCGCTCCTTGCCCCGCAGTGCGAACTTGGCGATGGCGACCTTCTTGCTGCGCTTCAGCGCCTCGCGCAGCAGCGTGTAGGGCTTGGCGGCGGGGACGCCGTTCGCCGAGAGGTAGTACGCCGCGTCCATCTGGAGCGGATCGATGCGGTCGGCGGGGACGAAGGCGACGATCTCGATCGTCTTGGCGGTCGGGATCGGCAGCGCGGCCAGGTCCTCGTCCGTGATGGGGATGACGGAGCCGTCCGCGTCCTCGTACCCCTTGCCGATCTCCGCCGACGTCACCTCGCGGTCCTCCAGCTCGCACACCTTGCGGTAGCGGATCCGCCCGCCGTCCTCGGTGTGGATCTGACGGAAGGAGATGGAGTGGTTCTCCGTGGCGTTCACGAGCTTGATCGGGATGCTGACCAGACCGAAGGAGATCGCACCGTTCCATATGGATCGCACGTCCGGCACCTCTCACGGGTGAGACAGAGGAGAAAGTCGACATATCCCAATTTATGGGACTCTCATCGTATGACGCCGATCACGGAGGTGGAGGGCCGAAGGCTCGCGCTCAGCAACCTGGAGAAGGTGCTGTACCCGGCGGTCGGCTTCACCAAGGGCGAGCTGCTGCACTACTACGCCAGCACGGCGGGCGCCCTCCTCGCGCACCTCCACAACCGGCCCGTCTCGTTCCTGCGCTACCCGGACGGCCCCGAAGGACAGCGCTTCTTCGCCAAGAACGTGCCGCCGGGCACCCCCGCCTGGGTGCGCACCGCCGACGTGCCCCGCTCCGACGGCACCGCGCGCCAGATCCTCGTCCAGGACCTGGCCACGCTGATGTGGGCGGCCAACCTGGTCACCGAGTTCCACACCCCGCAGTGGCAGGCGGACGCCCCGGGACAGGCCGACCGCCTGGTCCTCGACCTGGACCCCGGCGCCCCCGCCACCGTCGTGGAGTGCTGCGCGGCCGCGCTCTGGCTGCGGGAGCGGCTGACGGCGGACGGCCTCCACGTGTACGCGAAGACGTCGGGCAGCAAGGGCCTGCACCTGCTCGTACCGCTGGAGCCGACCCCCGCCGAACGGGTCACGGCGTACGCGAAGGAGCTGGCCGTCGAGGCCGAGCGCGAGCTGCCCGCGCTCGTCGTGCACCGGATGACGCGGAGCCTGCGCCCCGGCAAGGTCTTCGTCGACTTCAGCCAGAACGCCGCGGCGAAGACGACCGCCACGCCCTACACCCTGCGGGCCCGCCCCGAGCCGACGGTCTCCACCCCGGTGACCTGGGCGGAGATCGAGGAGTGCGACGACCAGGAGCAGCTGGTCTTCCGCGCGGACGACATCGCGCCCCGCCTGCGCAGGTACGGGGACCTGCTCGGCCCGCTCATCAACCTCAACCGGGCCAGACCGCTGCCCGCGCGGGCGGCGCGGTGAGCCCGATCGACGCTCCCGTCCGGGTGGCCCTCGCCAAGGCGGTGAGCGCGCTGCCGGAGGGCGGCGGCTGGGCCTACGAGCCCAAGTTCGACGGCCACCGCCTGGTCGTGCACCGCGCGGCGGACGGCCGGGTGACGCTCCAGGCGCGCTCCGGGCGCCTGGTCACGACGGCCTTCCCCGACCTCGTGGAGGCGGCGGCCGCGCTGCCCGCGGGCACGGTCCTGGACGGCGAGGTCGTGGTGTGGACCGAGGGCCGCATCGACTTCGCCGCCGTCCAGCGGCGGGCCGCGGCCACGCGGACGCACGCCACCCAGCTCGCCAGGGCCCTGCCCGCCTCGTACGCCGCCTTCGACCTGCTCACCGAGGACGGCACGGACCGCAGGAGCGCGCCGTACGCGGAACGCCGCGCCCACCTCGTACACCTGCTCGAACCGCTCGGGCCTCCCCTCCAGGCGGTCCCCTCGACGACAGACCGCGCACTGGCGCTGACCTGGTACGAGACGCTGCCCTCGACCGGCGTCGAGGGCCTGGTGATCAAGCGGCTCGACGGCGCGTACCGGGGCGGCACGCGCGCGTGGCTGAAGCTGCGGCACAGCGACACCCGCGACGCGGTGGTCATCGGCTGCACCGGAGACCCCGCGCGCCCGCAGGCCCTGGTCCTCGCCCTGCCGGGCGACGGCACCCCGGTGGTGTCGTCCCCGCTCTCGCCCGCCGTGCGCGCGGCCGCCGCACGGACGCTGCCCGCACCGGCGGGCGAGGGCGTGGCGACGGCGATCGGCATCGGCGACGTCACGTACGCGGCGCTGCCCGCGGAGCCGGTGGTCCTGGTCGAAGTCCGGCAGAACACGACCCGGCACGCGACGGCGGTGGTGGTGCGGTTCCGCACGTGAGCGCCGTCGCGCGCACCGCGGACATGTGACGGGCATCACCACTCATCAAGTTTGACTAGTGAGCATCCGAGGCATACCTTCTCCATCAGTAGTCAAACTTGGCGAGTTGCTGAACAAGGAGACCGTGTGACCTTCCTTCCCGAGACCGGATACGCGCCGACCGACGAGGACCGCGCGAGCCTGGACGCCTGGTTCGCCGCCTACGACGGGCACAGCGCGCGGCGCGACGTGGAGCGCATGGCCGACCTGGCCGTCTTCCCGCTCAACCTGGTCAGCGACGACTCCGCGGGCGACGGGCGGGCCGCGCAGTGGGACCGGGAGCAGTTCGTGGGCACCATGACGCACGTGATGGGCGAGGGCGGCGAGGACATCACCTTCGAGTCCACGCGCACGCCCGTCTTCCTCTCCCCCGCGATGGCCGTCGTCTTCACCGACTCGGTGATGACGGCGAACGGCGAGAAGCAGCACCTGCGGTACGCCGACATCCTGATCAGGCGCGGCGGATCCTGGGCGTTCCAGACGATGATCCAGGGCGGCTGGGGAGACAACCTGTAAGCGCCACCGGCCCCCGCGCGGCCGTCAGACGCGCTGCCAGGTACGGCGGTCCCTGGCCAGCGCGTGCAGCGCCTCCACGTCGGCCGGTTTCAGCACGCCGCCCAGACGCGCGAGGCCCGGCAGGTCCGGCTCGCGCAGGACCCGCACGTCGCGCGGCGGCGCCGCGAGGTGCAGGTCCACCGCGCCGGTCCCCGCGATGGCGAGGACCGGCCGGACCTCCGCCGTCAGCGCGAAGGAGGCGCGGCCCGCGTCGGAGCGCAGCCCGCGCAGCAGCGGTACGGGGTCTCCCCTGCCGACCGTCACCAGCGGGTCGGCGATGCGCACCCGCTGCTTGCGGACGGCGAGGGTGCCCACGCAGAACAGCCCGCCGGGCCCGATCAGCAGGTGGTGGACGCGGGCGCCACCGGGCAGCGGGATCGAGTGGAGCACGCGCCAGCCCGCGCCTTCGAGCCCGTCGAGCGCGGCGCCGACGGCCTTCTCGCCGACGAGCGCGCTGTGCCTGGCGTCGGCACGCAGCCTGCGGGGCGCCACCGGGTCGCGCTCCAGGGCGATCCGCAGGGCCTCGCCGGGCCGGTTCGGCGCGAGGTCGTCATCGGGGTGCAGGGCCATGCGGGCCATCTCGACGGGGGTCGGCACCGGCGGCGGGCCCACCGCGACCTGACCGGTGAGGAAGGGCCCGAGAGCGTCGAGCACCTCCGCCTCGCGGTCCTCGCTCAGCAGGTTCACCCGGGACGTCTCCCGGTCGTACCACGCCACATTCCTGCCGTCGGCGAGGCAGACGTAAAGCCGCTCCTGGCCATGCCGCCAAGCCGGTACGACGCGCAGTCCGCTCATGCACCACCACCCCCTCGACCATGGGAGCAGCCCGGAAGCCCGGGGGCAAGAACCCGGTGGGGGCGGAGAGAAGTTGGGGCGTCTTTGCGCCGACTTCGGCCGTTCCCCGCGTGATGTCCCTCCGGTCCCGTAACGGCACTGCCTGCACAGCTATGGCGGGCTGTTACGTAGCCGCTGAATTGCCGCAACGGCAGACATCTAGCTTCGTAGATGTCCACCCCACCGCACCGGAGCGACCAGCCGACAGACCGTAAGGAACGTCCCGTGAGCACCCACCGCCGCCACCCCCTCCTCCGCACCGCCGCCGTCTCCACCCTCGTCGGCGGCGCGCTGCTGATACCAGCGGCGGGCGCCTTCGCGGCCACCCCCTCGCCCGAGCCGACCGCCTCGCAGCCGAGCGACAAGCGGGGACCCGTCTTCGAGGTCACCCTCGGCAACGGCGCCAAGGCCAAGGTCCAGAACCGCGGCGGCGCGTACGTCGCGACGATCTCCGTCAAGGGCAAGGAGACCGCGACCCTCTCCGCCACCCACTCGACCACCACCCAGGACGGCGTGCGGTACGAGCTCTACCCCTCCAACGGCCACATCGGCATCACCTACCTGAAGGGCGAGCACGAGCGGCAGGCCACCCCGAAGGGCGGCGTCAAGGCCGGCGCGGAGGGCGTGCACGGCGCCGGTGACCCCGCCTTCCTGGTGGCGGGCGGCGGGATGGCGGCGGCAGGTGCGGCGGGCCTCGGCTTCGCGATGCTGCGCCGGGGCCGCACGGACGCCTGACGCCGCACCCCCCAGAAGCCCCCCTCCCCCGCTTCCCTCCCTCCCAGGAGCCCTCGTGAGCACCCCCACCGACTACGAGCCCGTCGAGACCCCCGAAGGCCCCGAGGCCCGACAGCGCCGCCACACCCTCCGCATCGCCGCCTCCGCGGCGCTCCTGGTGACCCTCGGCGTCGGCCTGATCGCCTGCGGCCAGGGCGGCAAGGGCGACCCGGCCCCCGACGTGAAGGTCGACAACGCGGCCACCACGCAGGCCAGGCAGTCCCCCGAGTCGCTGAAGGCGTCCAAGCCGACCGGTCTGCGGATCCCCTCGGCGGGCGTCGACGCCACGTCGATGCTCGACCTGGGCGTGGGCGCGGACAAGGCGCTCGAAGTGCCGCCGGTGGACAAGGCCGACGAGCCCGGCTGGTGGACCGGTGGCGTCACGCCCGGCGAGAAGGGCGCGGCCGTGATCGTCGCGCACTACGACACGGCCAAGGGCCCCGCGCTGATGAAGAACGTCGCGAAGGTCAAGGTCGGCGACACTGTGCAGGTGCCCCGCGCGGACGGCTCGACGGCGACGTTCAAGGTCCGCGAGATCCAGCAGGTCGACAAGAAGGACTTCCCCACCAATAAGGTGTACGGGGCGACCGACCGACCCGAACTCCGCCTGCTGACCTGCGGCGGACCCATCGTGGACGGTCACCGCTCGGACAACATCATCCTCTACGCCGACCTGGTGTCGTAACAACAGGCCTGGTGCCACGACAGGCCGCGCCCCGCGGCAGGCAGGAGTGCAGTGAACCGCAGCCGCCTCGCGCTCGCCGCGGCCCTCACCGCGGCTGCCGCGCTCCTCGTCGCCGGTTGCGGCGACCCGGGCGGACTGCGCGGGGCCGGGGCGACGCCGACCGCCGAGGGCCCCACCCACCTCTGGCCCGACCTGCCGCCGCCGTCCGCGCCCGCCGAGGACTACGGCGCGATAGAGGCCGTGAAGGTCACGGGCGTGAAGGTGCCGGGCGGCGATCTGCACAAGGTCGACCCGGCCGACGTCGTGCGCGCGGACTTCATCCAGAACCCGGGGACGTACGAACCCTCCGACACCGCCTACAAGAAGACCGTCGACCGGCTCAAGGACTGCGCCGCCGACAACTCCGGCGGTACGGGGCGCTGCCCGGTCCTCAAGGCGTACTACCGCGATCTGACCGGCGACGGCAAGGACGACCTGATCGTCGGCATCTCGACGCCCGACGACAACCTCGACATCCGCGTCTACGCCGAGGAGGACCGGCGCCTGACGCAGATCATGGAGATGAGCGATGCCGTGCTCGGCGTCGAACTGGCGGGCCGCGACCTGATCATCCGGGCGATCTCCAGCCTGCCGGGGTACGAGTACCACACGGTCTGGTCCTGGGACGCGCACCAGAAGACGATGCTGCCGACCAGCGACGAGATCGTCCGCTCCGCGAACGCGTCCCGCCCCAAGTCGCCCAGGCCGTCCCCCGCGAGGCCCTCCGGGAGCGCCTCGCCGTCCGCGGGTGGGAGCCGATGACCCGCCGTCAGCCGCGCGGTCCGCGGCTGCCCGCGTGGACGGCGACGCTCACCTGGAAAGCGGCCGTCTTCATCACCGTGATGTGCTGCGCGCTCGCCGCGATGCTCGGCGCGCTCGTGCACGTCTCGGTGACCAACCAGACCGTGGGCCAGGCCCGCGAGCGCGCGCTCGTCCGCCTCAAGGACGTCACCGAGCGGTACGAGGCGGGCGACCGGCTCGGCCCCGGCGCGGGCGTCGATCCCGCGGGCCTGCCCGAGAGCCTGCGCGACCTCGCGGTGAGCGGACAGCGCGCCACGATGGTCGCCGCCCACGAGTCCCGGCCCACCATGTGGGCGGCGGGGCCCGCCGACGGGGGGCGCGCCATCGCCGTCCAGGTCGACTACGCGCAGGGCGCCCGCACCATCGACGGCCTCGACCGGGCCATCCTCGGCTCCTCCGCCCTGGCGATCGGCGCGACGCTGCTCGTCGGCGCGTTCGCGGTGACCCGGGTGACGCGGCGCCTGCACCAGACGGCGCAGGTGGCCAGGAAGATCAGCGCGGGCGACCTCGACGCGCGCGTCAACGACCCGCACTCGGGTCCTTCCGCCCAGGGCACGCCGCGCCACCAGGACGAGGTCGCCGCGGTGGCCGGGGCCCTGGACACCATGGCGTCCTCGCTCCAGGGCAAGCTCCTGAGCGAGCAGCGCTTCACCGCGGACGTGGCGCACGAGCTGCGCACCCCGCTGACCGGCCTGCACGCGGCGGCCGAACTGCTGCCACCGGGACGGCCCACGGAACTGGTGCGGGACCGGGTCGCCGCGCTGCGCACGCTGACCGAGGACCTCCTGGAGATCTCGCGGCTCGACGCGAAGAGCGAGCGGGTGGACCTGGACGCGCACCGGCTCGCTCCACTGGCGGAACGGGTGGTGCGTTCTTCGGGCCCCGGCACGGAGCTCGTCGTCGTACGCGACGTGTGCGTGGAGACCGACCGGCGGCGCCTGGAGCGGGTGCTCGGGAACCTGGTCGCCAACGCGCTCAAGCACGGGCGGGAGCCGGTGGTCGTGACGGTCGACGGGCCCGTGGTCACCGTGCGGGACCACGGGGACGGGTACCCGGACTATCTCGTGGAGCACGGGCCCCAGCGGTTCCGTACCGAGGGCACGACGAAGGGGCACGGTCTTGGCCTCACCATCGCGCTGGGGCAGACGCGGGTGCTCGGCGCCCGCCTGACGTTCGCCAACGCTCCCGGCGGAGGCGCCCTCGCCACGTTGCGGCTCCCCTACGAGGAACCGCCCGAGGCGGACTCGGACGGCGCCGAGGACGCCCCGTAAGGGGCGCGGGGAACTGCGCGAGCGACCACGAAGAAGTCGCAGCCGCGTCTGCCGAGGTCCCGGCAGTCGCGACTGCGGCTTTTCGCGCGCTGAGCGCGCAGTTCCCCGCGCCCCTGACGGGGCGTGTGCCATTGCACACGCCCCGTGCCACTTTTACGGTGAATTGCGGCTTAAGTGACGCCGCAACACTCCCCGAGGAGGCCCCATGTCCCTGCGGACCACCACCACCCGGCTCGGCATAGTCGCCGCCGGCGGCGCCGTCGCCGCGCTGACCGTCGCCGGTCCCGCCGCCGCCCTGGACGACTCGAACAACCACCCGCCCGTCTACAAGGGGCGCGTCACCGCCAAGACCGGACTCCTGCTGCGCGACGCCCCGACCCGCGGCAGCCGCGTGATCCGCAGCGAGCCGTACGGCAAGGTCGTCACCATCTACTGCAAGACCACCGGCGACACCGTGGGCCGCAACAACCTCTGGTACCTCCTCACGGACGGGACCTGGGCCTGGGGCGCCGCGCACTACATCGCCAACATCGGACAGGTCCCGCGCTGGTGCTGAACGTCGACATAGTCGACATAAGCGGACTTTAGGTCCCGTCACTTGCTACGTTCCCGGCATGAGCGGAACAAGAGCGGGCACGGCATCCACCGTGGTCCCCGCTGTCCGCGTCCCCCGGCGCCGTGGCACCGAACTGGCCCTGCTCGTCGTCGCCGTCCTGCTCTCCGTGTACGGCTACTGCGACGTCGGCCTCGCGAAGAACGGCACCGTCCCGCCCGGCGCCGCCGGATACGGCGCCGGGCTCGGCGTGCTCGCGCTCCTCGCGCACCTCGCCGTCCGCTTCCGCGCCCCGTACGCCGATCCGCTGCTCCTGCCGATCGCGGTGCTCCTCAACGGCCTCGGGCTCGTCCTCATCTACCGGCTCGACCTGGAGACCCCCCACGACGAGGCGGCGCCCACCCAGCTGATCTGGTCGACCATCGGCGTCGGCCTGTTCATCGCCGTCGTGCTCGTCCTGCGCGACCACCGGGTGCTCCAGCGCTACGCCTACCTCTCCGTCGTCACCGCGCTGGTCCTGATGATCGTGCCGATCTTCTTCCCCGCCGTGAACGGCGCCCGGATCTGGATCAGGATCGGCGGCTTCTCCATCCAGCCCGGCGAGTTCGCCAAGATCCTGCTCGCGGTCTTCTTCGCCAGCTATCTGGCGGCCAACCGCAACGCGCTCGCCTACACGGGCCGCACCGTCTGGCGGTTCAAGCGGCTCCAACTGCCCACCGGACGCGTCCTCGGCCCCATCGTCGCCATCTGGCTGCTGAGCGTGGGGGTCCTGGTCCTGGAGCGCGACCTCGGCACCTCGCTGCTCTTCTTCGGGCTCTTCGTGATCCTGCTGTACGTCGCCACGGGGCGCACCGGCTGGATCGCGGTGGGCCTGCTGCTCGCCGCGCTCGGCGCGTTCGCGGTCGGCTCGCTCGAACCGCACGTGCACAGCCGCGTCACCGACTGGCTGCACCCCTTCGCCTCCATCGACGCGGGGCAGGGCCCCAACCAGCTCGCCCAGTCCCTCTTCTCCTTCGCGGCGGGCGGGATGCTCGGCACCGGGCTCGGCGCGGGCCACTCCATCCTGATCGGCTTCGCCGCGAAGTCCGACTTCATCCTGGCGACGGCGGGCGAGGAGCTGGGCCTCGCGGGGCTCTGCGCGATCTTCCTGCTCTACGCCCTGCTCGTGGAGCGCGGCTACCGCGCGGGGCTCGCGCTGCGCGACTCCTTCGGGCGGCTGCTCGCCATCGGGCTCGCCTCGATCGTCGCGCTCCAGGTGTTCGTGATCGCGGGCGGCGTGATGGGGCTGATCCCGCTCACCGGCATGGCGATGCCGTTCCTCGCCCAGGGCGGCTCGTCCGTCGTCACCAACTGGATCATCGTGGCGCTGCTCATCCGGGTCAGCGACTCGGCGCGCGGCCAGCCGCTCGGCAAGGAGGCCAGGTGACCCGCTACATCCGGCACGCCGCCGCGTTCTGCGCGCTGCTCCTGATCGCGCTGCTCGTCAACGCCACCCGTGTGCAGGTCGTGCAGTCCGACGCGCTCGACGACAACCCGGCCAACCGCAGGGGCGCCATCGTCCGCTTCGACCAGCCGCGCGGCGACATCGTCGTCGACGACCGCCCGGTGACCGGCTCCAAGGACACCGGGGAGCAGCTCCGCTACGAACGCACCTACAAGAACGGGCCGTTGTACGCCCCGGTGACCGGCTTCGCCTCGCAGGTGTACGGCACGACGTTCCTGGAGAACGCCGAGGACGACATCCTCTCCGGCACCGACCCGATGCTCGCCCCGCTCCCCCTGTGGAACGACATCACGCGCGCGCAGAATCCCGGCGGCAAGGTCGTCACCACCATCAAGTCGGCCGTGCAGCAGGCCGCTTACGCGGGGCTCGGCGGAAAGAAGGGCGCGGTCGCCGCGATCGAGCCGTCCACCGGGAAGATCCTCGCGCTGGTGAGCACCCCTTCGTACGATCCCGAACGGCTCTCCGGGACGAGCAAATCGGTGGCGGACTCCTGGGCGGAGCTGAACGGCAGCGCCGCCAAGCCGATGCTGAACCGGGCGATCCGCCAGACCTATCCGCCGGGGTCGACGTTCAAGGTGGTGACGGCCGCCGCGGCGCTCGACGCGGGCGTGGTGACGGACCTGGACGCGGCGACCAAGTCCCCCAACCCGTACACGCTGCCCGGCACCAGCACCCAGCTGACCAACGAGGTGGACGGCTGCACCAACGCGAGCCTGCGCTACGCCTTCGAGTGGTCGTGCAACACGGCCTTCGCCAAGCTCGGCGTCGACACCGGGCTGAGCGACATGGCGGGCACGGCGCGGAACTTCGGGTTCAACGACAGCGGCCTGAGGATCCCCTCGTCCGTCGCGGCCAGCAACTTCGACACCTCGATGGACAAGGCGCAGCTGGCGCTCTCCGCCATCGGGCAGTACGACACCCGGGCCACCCCGCTCCAAATGGCGATGGTCGCGGCGGCCGTCGCGAACGGCGGCTCGGTCAAGTCCCCCTACCTGGTGGACCGTACGACCACGCGGGACGGCGACGTCGTCGACACCACCGGGACCAAGACCCTGCGCCAGGCGATGAATCCGGCCACCGCGATGCAGCTGCGCGAGATGATGACGGACGTCGTCGAGGAGGGCACGGGGACGAACGCGGCGATCCCCGGGGCGACGGTGGGCGGCAAGACCGGCACCGCCCAGCACGGCATCGACAACTCCGGCACGCCGTACGCCTGGTTCGTCTCCTGGGCGCAGGCCGCCGACTCCGGGGAGCCCGCGGTGGCCGTCGCCGTGGTCGTCGAGGACGCGGCGGCGGACCGAGGGGACATCAGCGGGGGCGGCAGCGCGGCCCCGATCGCCAAGGCGGTGATGGAGGCGGCGCTGAAGCACTGACGCCCCCGGCGTCCGGTCCCTGGGCTCAGACCGCCTCACCGGACGCGATCGCGTCCGACACCTCCGCCACGCGCGCGTGCTCCTCGGCCGCGAAACGCTCCGCGTCCAGCTTCTCCGCGATCTCCTCGTCCTGGGCCATGAGCTGGTCGAGGTTGGCGTTGCCCATCTCGAAGACGCCCATGTCGACGTACGCCTGCTGGAGGCGCTTGCCCCACAGGCCGATGTCCTTGACGCAGGGCACGATGCGGGAGAAGAGCAACTGCCGGAAGAGCGCGAGGTATTCGGACTGTTCGCTGTACTCCTCGGCCTGCGCCAGCGGAATGCCGAAGTTCTCCAGGACCTCCACGCCGCGCAGCCGGTCGCGCATCAAGTAGCAGCCCTCGATGACGAATTCCTCGCGCTCGCGCAGCTCCGCGTCGGTGAGCTGCCGGTAGTAGTCGCGCAGCGCCATCCGCCCGAAGGCCACGTGCCGCGCCTCGTCCTGCATGACGTACGCCAGGATCTGCTTGGGCAGCGGCTTCTCGGTGGTGTCGCGGATCATGCCGAAGGCGGCGAGCGCGAGGCCCTCGATGAGGACCTGCATGCCGAGGTAGGGCATGTCCCAGCGGGAGTCGCGCAGGGTGTCGCCGAGCAGCGCCTTGAGGTTGTCGTTGACCGGGTAGAGCATCCCGATCTTCTCGTGCAGGAAGCGGCCGTAGATCTCGGCGTGCCGGGCCTCGTCCATGGTCTGGGTCGCGGAGTAGAACTTCGCGTCCAGGTCGGGGACGGACTCCACGATGCGCGCCGCACACACCATCGCGCCCTGCTCACCGTGCAGGAACTGGCTGAACTGCCAGGAGGTGTAGTGCTTGCGCAGCTCGCCCCTGTCCTTCTCGGTCATCTTCGCCCAGTGCGGCGTGCCGTAGAGCGACATCGACTCGTCGGGGGTGCCGAGGGGGTCGAGCGGATCGACCTCCAGGTCCCAGTCGATGCGCTTGTTGCCGTCCCACTGCTTGTCCTTGCCCTTCTGGTAGAGAGCGAGGAGGCGGTCGCGCCCTTCGTCGTACTCCCAGCTGAAGCGGGCCGAACTGGCTGACGGCACCTGCCAGTTGAGCCCTCCGGTTGTGGTGGTGTAGAGCTCGTGCGTCGACATACGGGCAGGCTCACACGCTGTTGTACCAGGGGTCAACAAGTCGTGCGCGAGGGATTGACGCCCTTACTGACAAGCAGTCTCATAAGTGGTGACCGCCGGTAACCCGCATCGACAAGGCAGGAACAGCCATGACGACCGTGACGGAAGACGTTTCGCTCGAAGGACTGCGAGACGCGCTCGGTCTGCTCAAGGACCGGGAACAGGTGGCCGTGCGTCTGCTGGAGTCCTCGGCCAAGCACTCCTTCGATCCCGACAAGGAACTCGACTGGGACGCCCCGGTCGAAGAGGGCAAGTGGTTCTGGCCGCCCGAGCTCGTCTCCCTCTACGACACCCCGATGTGGAAGCGGATGTCCGAGGAGCAGCGCCTCGACCTCGCCCGGCACGAGGCCGCATCGCTCGCCTCGCTCGGCATCTGGTTCGAGATCATCCTGATGCAGTTGCTCGTGCGGCACATCTACGACAAGTCGGTGACCAGCGCGCACGTGCGGTACGCGCTGACCGAGATCGCCGACGAGTGCAGGCACTCGATGATGTTCGCGCGGATGATCCAGAAGGGCGGCGCCCCGACGTACCCCGTCACGCGCCTCAACCACAACCTCGCACGCGTCCTCAAGACCGTCTCCACGACCCCCGGTTCCTTCGCCTGCACGCTGCTCGGCGAGGAGATCCTCGACTGGATGCAGCGGCTGACCTTCCCGGACGAGCGCGTCCAGACCCTCGTCCGGGGCGTGACCCGCATCCATGTGGTCGAAGAAGCCCGCCATGTCCGCTACGCCCGCGAGGAGCTGCGCCGCCAGATGGTGACGGCGCCCGCCTGGGAGCGCCAGCTGACCCGCCTCAGCTGCGGTGAGGCAGCCCGCGTCTTCTCCATCGCCTTCGTGAATCCCGAGGTGTACACGAACGTCGGGCTCGACCGCCGTGAGGCGGTGGCCCAGGTGAAGGCGAGCGGGCATCGCAGGGAGGTCATGCAGACGGGCGCCAAGCGCTTGACGGACTTCTTGGACGACATCGGTGTGATGCGGGGGGTCGGGCGACGCCTTTGGAGGTCTTCGGGTTTGTTGGCCTGAGTTCTTTCACCGCGGGTGCGTCGCGGCTTGTCGCGCCCACGCGGCGGAGCCGCATATGTCGCAGTCCCGCGCCCCTCAAGGGGCTCACCCCGAGTTACGCTGCGGGCATGACTTCGCCTGCCACCACCCGCGCGTACCGCCGCCTGAGCGTAGAAGCGCGGCGGAGGCAGTTGCTGGAGTCCGCGCTCGGCCTCTTCGCGCACCGCGCGCCCGAGGAGGTCAATCTCGACGACGTCGCCGAGGCGGCCGGGGTCTCGCGGCCGCTCGTCTACCGCTACTTCCCGGGCGGCAAGCAGCAGTTGTACGAGGCGGCGCTGCGGTCTGCGGCGGACGAGCTCGAGCAGTGCTTCGCCGAGCCCCCGCAGGGCCCGCTCACCCAGCGCCTCTCCCGCGCGCTCGACCGGTACCTGGCCTTCGTCGACCAGCACGACACGGGCTTCAGCGCACTCCTCCAGGGCGGCAGCGTCGTGGAGACCTCGCGGACCACCGCCATCGTGGACGGCGTGCGCAGGGCCGCAGCCGACCACATCCTGGTCCACCTGGACGTGCCCGAGCCCGGACCCCGGCTGCGGATGACCGTGCGGATGTGGATCACCTCGGTCGAGGCGGCCTCGCTGATCTGGCTGGACGAGGAGAAGCAGCCGCCGCTCGACGAGCTGCGGGACACGCTCGTCGAGCAGTTCATGGCGGTGCTCGTGACGACGGCGGGCCGCGACGAGCAGACCGCGGGGGTCGTGCGGTGGGCGCTGGCCCTGGAAACGCCGGACGGTCCCGTGGGCGGCCTCGCGCGGCGCGTGCTGCCGGTGGTCAGCGACGCGGCGCATCTGCTGTGACCCGTGGTGTGACACTGGTGCCGTGAAGAGCCAAGACACCCCCTTCGTCGGCGGCCCGCTGGACGGCCGCGTGCTGCCCGTCCTGCTCGGCCCCACCGGGCACCCGCCGAAGGTCTACCGCGTCCCGGTCCCCGACGACGCGGGCGGCCCGCCGACGGTCCTGGTGTACCGCAGGGTGGCGGCGGAAACCGGCAGGCGCCTCGCGCTCACGCCGAACTGGCACTACGAGTACGACGCCGACGGCGACAAGACCACGGGCTTGAAGTGGCCGTGGTCGAAGCCTGACAAGAACTGAGCGGTGCGGGCAGAGGAGCGTCCCGAAGGGGCGCGGGGAACTGCGCGAGCAACCCGGACGCGCCCGAGGAAGCCCACCCACACGCGGAAGCAACCCCCCACGCCGACGCCCACCGCACGAGTGACCTCATTGCGCCACCCGCCCACCGCCGGGAGGCGCCCCCGGGCGCCCGGCCACATGCTCACGGTGCGCGCCGGGAAGTCCCCGGCGCCCGCACCGGAGGTGACGAGGTGTCAAGAACGCTCCTTCGCTGGATCTGCACCGGAGCCGCGCTCGGCGGACTGCTCGCCACCACGCCCCCGGCCGGAGCCGACCCCGCCCCAGGCCCAGGGGCCAGACCCGTCGCCGAACTGCTCACCGACCTCCAGCGCCTCTACCAGTCCGCCGAAGAGGCATCGGAGACGTACAACGCGACCGAGGAGAAGCTCACGGCGCAGCGCAAGAAGGCGGCCGACCTCCACAAGAAGCTGGTCAGGGCGCGCGCATCGGTGCACGACAGCAGGGGCGACGCGGGCCGCCTCGCCCGCCAGCAGTACCAGGGCGTCAGTGAGCTCTCCCCCTATCTGCGGCTGCTGCTCGCCCGCGACCCGCAGCACGCGCTCGACCAGGGCCATGTGATCGGCCGGGTGGCGGCGGGCCGGGCCGCCACCGTGGAGCGCCTGGTCGGCGGCGAGAAGAAGGCGGACGACCTCGCGGGCGCGGCGAAGAAGGCCCTGGACGCCCAACTCGCCCTGGCCGGACGCCAGAAGAAGCAGCGGGACACGGTGCGCGGACAGCTCAGGGAGGTCGAGGAGCTGCTCGCCGCGCTGACCGCGGACGAGTTGGCCGCCCTGCGGCAGGCGGAGGACTCGGGCACGGCCGACGCCCAGCGCCAGTTCCTGGACTCCGGCGCGCTCAGCGGCGGACAGGCCGCGCGGGTGCCGTCCCGGCAGGGCGGCCGCGCGCTCGACTTCGCCGTACGGCAGATCGGGCGGCCCTACGAGTGGGGCGCCGAGGGCCCGGAGGCGTACGACTGCTCGGGGCTGACCCAGCGGGCCTGGGCGCGGGCGGGCCGGGAGATTCCCCGGACGAGTCAGGAGCAGTGGGCCGAGCTGCGGCGCATTCCGCTGTCCGAGCTGCGCCCCGGCGATCTCGTCGTCTACTTCCCGAAGGCCACGCACGTGGCGATCTACCTGGGCGACGGCAAGGTCGTCCAGGCGCCGCGCCCCGGCGCGCGGGTCAAGGTCTCGCCGATCGCGGCGAACCCCGTGCTCGGGGCGGTGCGGCCCGACCCCGAGGGCCGGGCCGACCGCGACTACACCCCGCCGGTGCTGCCCGAGGGGGCCACCTCGGGCAGCGACCTGGGGTACGGCTCCGGTCAGGCGCCCGGCGCGACCGACTCCAGGTAGGCGGCGGCCTTGTCCGGGTCGTAGAAGAAGTTCTCGAAGTCGGCCGGGTCGTTGAAGCCGTTGGCGAACCGGTCGGCGACCGGCTGCAACTGGCCCGCCGCGCCGAGGATGTTCAGGACGTGCTCGGGCGGCGCACCCAGCATCGCGTTGGTCCACTTGGTGACCCACTGCGCGGTGTCCCAGTAGCGGTCGAACGCGGACTGCATCCACTCCTCGTCGAACGGCTTGTCGCCGTGCTCGACGATGGAGGAAATGTACGAAGCGGCGCACTTGGACGCCGAGTTGGAGCCCTGCCCGGTGATCGGGTCGTTGGCGACGACGACGTCGGCGACGCCCAGGACCAGGCCGCCGCCGGGCAGTCGGCCGATCGGCTTGCGCACGGTGGGGGCGTAGCGCCCGGCCAGCGTGCCGCCCGCGTCGGTCAGTTCGACCTTCGTGGCGCGCGCGTACTCCCAGGGCAGGAACTTCTCCAGGAGTTCGAGGGTCAGGGCGAGGTGCTCGCTCGGGTCCTTGATGCCCTGGAAGACGTCGAGCGGGCCGCCGGGGACGCCCTCCCAGAAGAGGATGTCCGCGCGGCCCGAGGTGGTGAGCGTCGGCATGACGAAGAGCTCGCCGACGCCGGGCACCAGGTTGCAGCGGACCGCGTCGAACTCGGGGTGCTCGGGGCGCGGGCCGAGCCCGTGCACGTACGCGACGGAGAGCGCGCGCTGCGGCTCGGTGAACGGCGAGCGGGACGCGTCGCGCTCGAACATCGAGACGAGCTCGCCCTTGCCCGCGGAGACGAGCACCAGGTCGTAGGCGCGCGAGAAGTAGTCGAGGTCGCCGACCGCGGCACCGTGGATGACCAGCTGGCCGCCGCGCTGGGCGAACGTCTCCATCCAGCCCGCCATCTTCACGCGCTGGTCGACGGACTGGGCATACCCGTCGAGCTTGCCGACCCAGTCGATGACGCGCGAGCCGTCGGGGCCCGCGACGGAGACGCCGACGCCCTCGATCTTCGGGGCCTGCGACTCCCAGAAGTTCGCCTGGATGTCGCGCTCGTTCTGGAGCGCCGTGTGGAACATGCACTGCGTGGACATGACCCGGCCCGCCCGGATCTCGTCCGCCGTGCGGTTGGACATCAGGGTGACCTCGTACCCCTGTGCCTGGAGCCCGAGGGCGATCTGGAGCCCGGACTGACCGGCTCCGACGACAAGTATCTTCCGCATGCGGGTCCTTCTTCTTCCTCGGGGCTCTTACTCGGGGGTGGCGTCGAGCGCGTGGCCGACCAGGGCGAGGAGCGACTCGATCGCCGAGATGCGCTGCCGGGCGTCCATGATCAGCACGGGTATGTGCGGCGGCACCGTCAGGGCCTCGCGCACGTCCGCCACCGCGAACTCCTCGCTGCCGTCGAAGTGGTTGACGGCCACGATGTACGGCAGGCCGCAGCTCTCGAAGTAGTCGAGCGCGGGGAAGCAGTCGGACAGGCGCCGGGTGTCGGCGAGCACGACGGCGCCGATCGCGCCGCGCACCAGGTCGTCCCACATGAACCAGAAGCGCTGCTGCCCAGGCGTACCGAAGAGGTAGAGGACCAGGTCGTCGTCGAGCGTGATCCGGCCGAAGTCCATCGCCACCGTGGTGGTGGTCTTGCCCGGCGTGCCGCTGAGGTCGTCGGTCTCGGCGCTGGCCTGGGTCATCAGCGCCTCCGTCTGGAGGGGCTGAATCTCGGACACGGCGGTGACCAGTGTCGTCTTGCCGACGCCGAAGCCGCCCGCCACCACGATCTTCGTGGCGATCGGGGCGCGCGACCTGTCCGTCTGCCAGGGCTGCAACTGCTCCTCGTCCTCGAGGAGTTCAGAGACGGCGGAGTCCACTCAGCACCCTTTCCAGCAGTGCGCGGTCGGGCTGACCCGGGCCGTGGCCCGTTCCGTACACGCGGATCTTTCCCTGGTCGGCGAGGTCGCTCAGCAGGACGCGGACCACGCCGAGCGGCATCTTGAGGAGGGCCGCGATCTCCGCGACCGTGCGCATCCGGCGGCAGATCTCGACGATCGCCCGCATCTCCGGCATGACACGGGTGGAGAGGTTGCCCTTGGGCAGTTCGAGGCGCTCCTCGGGCGCCTCGATCGCGGCGTTGCTCGCGACGAACGTCTCGACGAGCAGCACGTGCCCGAACCTGGTCCGCCCGCCGGTGAGCGAGTAGGGACGCACCCGGGCGGGTTTTCGGTCGCCGCCGCGCTGCGGCAGCCTCGGCGTCGTACGGCTGCTGCTCCTGCTACCGCTCATCGGGCGCTCTCCATCGACTGGCGCAGTTCGCTGCGGAGTTCGGGAGTGAGGACGTGTCCGGCGCGGCCGACGAACAGCGCCATGTGGTACGCCACGACGCTCATGTCGCAGTCCGGCGTTGCGTGCACGCCGAGCAGCGAGCCGTCACTGATCGACGTGACGAAGAGGCTGCCCTCCTCCATCGCGACGACGGTCTGCTTGACCGCGCCGCCGTCCATCAGCTTGGCGGCGCCGATGGTGAGCGAACCGAGGCCCGACACGATGGTGGCCAGGTCGGCGCTGGACCCTTTGGGGCCCGTGGGGCTCGCCGCGGGGTGCCGTTCGGCGTTGCGCCCGGGGTCGGAGGAGAGCAGCAGCAGTCCGTCGGAGGAGACCACCGCGACGGAGAGCAGGCCCGGCACCTCCTCCACGAGGTTGGTGAGCAGCCAGTGCAGGTTGCGGGCTTCGCTGCTGAGTCCGTACGCGGACGGGTCCTTCGTGGTGGATGGGCCGGCGGCACCGGCTGCGGCGGAAGAACTGGGCGTGCGCATGGGCGCAGTCAACTGCTTGCCTCCTCGACTGAATCCCCCATTACGTCTGCGGCTTCTGCGTTCTTTTCGTTACTTTGCGGCGGTTCGTCGCCTTGTCCCGCGATCTCGGCCTCCACGTCCCGTCGGCCGCTCAGCGCGCCCTGGTGGAAGCCGCCGAGCCTGCGGCGGAGCGCCTCCGCGTCCACGGATCCCCGCGCCTTGGGCGCGGCGGGCGCGGGCGCGGTGACCTTCGGCGTCCGCTTGGGCAGCCCCTTGTCGGTGACGCGCTCCCACTTGGGGGCCTCGGGGGCTTCCCGCGCGGGCTCTGCGGGCTCCTCGGGCTCCTCGGGCTCTGCGGGCTCCGCGGGCTCGGGGGGCGGAGGCGTCAGCTCCATGGTCGTTTCCGACGAGGGCTCGGGCTTCGGCCCGGACTCGGGAGCCGCCTGCGGAAGAGCCGCCTCGACGGTCCGCTCGGCCGCCGCGATCAGCGGATCCTCCCCGCCGGTGGTCAGCCGCCCGGGCAGGACGTTGGAGTTGGCCTCGGCCTCGGAGCCGGGCAGGTGCGTGAGGGGCTCGCCCGCGCGCGGCGGCGCGACCACCGCGGGCGAGGGCGCCGCCGCGAGGATCGACTTGGGCAGCACCACGACCGCCGCGACGCCGCCCTGCTTCTGCTCCCGCAGCCGCACCCGCGCCCCGTGCCGCGCCGCGAGCCTGGCGACCACGTAGAGACCGAGGCCGAGGCCGTCCCCGCCCTCCTGGTCGTACGCCGCGTCCGGGTCGAAGTCGGCCAGGCGCGCGTTCAGTTCGCGCATCCGGTCCTGGGTGACGCCGATGCCCTCGTCCTGGACGGAGAGCATGACCTCGCCGCTCTCCAGGAGCCATCCCGAGACCTCGACGGAGGCGTCGGGCGGCGAGAACGACGTCGCGTTCTCCAGCAGTTCGGCGGTGAGGTGGCTGATGTCGTCCGCCGCGAAGCCCGCGACGTGCGCGTGCGGCGGCAGCGTGGCGATGCGAACGCGTTCGTACCGCTCGATCTCGGAGACGGCGGCGCGCACCACGTCGACCAGCGGGACCGCTCCCGGGTGCTGGTGGCCGTGGTCGGCACCGGCGAGGACCAGGAGGTTCTCGCTGTGCCTGCGCATGACCGTGGCGAAGTGGTCGAGCTTGAAGAGCGTGGCGAGCCGGTCGGGGTCCTGCTCGCGGTCCTCCAGGTTCTCGATGACGGCGAGCTGGCGCTCCACCAGGCCGAGGGTGCGCAGCGCCAGGTTCACGAAGGTGCCGTGGATGGACTGGCGCACCCGCTGCAGGTGCACGGACGCCTCGGCGAGCTCGGCGCGCAGGGCCTCGCGCTCGTCGGCCATGGACTCGCGCCTGCCGATGAGGTGCTTGCGGTCCGCTTCGAGCGTGGTGATGCGCTCGTGCAGCGCGGCCGCGTGCCCGTGCAGGGCGTTGACGGAGCGTACGACCTGGGCGAACTCGTCGTCGCGGCCGGTGAAGCGGATCGGCTCCTGCGGCGCGGGCTCGGTGGCGAGGCGGGCCGAGCCCAGGCGCAGCACGGCGAGCGGGCGGGTCAGCGAACGGGCCGCGGCCATCGAGACGCCGACCGCGACGAGGAGGCAGACGCCGACGAGCGCGACGCGGATCTCCAGGGCCGTGACCTCGTCGTCGCGCAGCTGGGCGAGCTGCTTGGTGCGCGCGACGCCGAGCGCGGACTCGGTGCCGCGCATCGTCTCGATGCGGGCGGAGAGCGCGGCGTCGACCTTCTTGCGGTCGAAGCGGCGCTCGGCGGCGGAGAGCGTGGGCTCGTCGGTGAGGCGGGCCAGGTACTTCTCCGCGGTGCCGACCTCGGCGCCGGTGACGGCCGATTCGTACGTCGCGCGGGCGGAGTCGCCCGCGGTGTCGCTGAAGTCGGCGAGCGCGGCCAGTTCGCGGACGTGGGCCTGCTGGGCGGCGGCGCTGAGCTCGTCACGGCGCTTGCCGTCGGCCGGGGAGTCCTCGGTGACCGTGGTGGGCAGCCCGGTGACCGGGTCGACGGACGACGTGGAGGTGGATCCCGGCACGGCGAGCGCGGCGAGCAGCAGTCCGCGGGCGGCGGCGGCCTGCTCGACGGCGTGGTCGAGGTCGGCCAGGGCGAGGGCGCCCCTGTTGGCGTCGGGCGGCAGCCGCTCGGCCAGTTCGCGGGTCATCCCGTGCAGTTCGGCGATGACCTTCGTGTACGCCTCGTGCGCTTCCAGAGCGGTGCTCTTGCCGGTGAGCGCCTCTCTGCGGACGGCTCCGATGTCGGCGAGGTCGTCGCGCAGCCCGGCGGGCGCCTCCGCGTCGCGCAGCTCGTCGATCTGCCGGTCGACGCGGGCGCTGCGGCTCTGCGAGAGGCCCTTGCCCTGGGGGCGGCCCGCGGCGATGAAGGAGGTGACCTCGTCGCGCTCGTCGGCCAGCGAGTGCCCGAGGGAGACCGCCTGCTGGGTCCGCTCGGCGAACGTCACCAGGCTCTGCGCGTCGTTCAGTTGACCCGAGGCGGCGAGGATGGCGGGCGCGCCCGCGCCCACGACGGCGGCGGCCACCACGGCCACGGCGACCATCAGCCGATTGCGTACGCGCGCGGTGGGCGCCTTGTTGACGTGCGCCGCGGTGGACGGCTCGGGCGCGGCGGACTGGTCGGCGGGGGTGCTCACGGCCGACAAGGACCCCGAGTCGGCCGGATCGCCCTGCGCGGGCGGGGCGGACTGGGCGGACGCGGCGGGTCCTGGGGCCGATGAGGCCGCGGGCGGCGCCGCCGACGGGTCCGTGGCGGTGCGCTCCGACGCACGCTCGGTCGGGGTGGTCGCGCCCGGCGTGGCCTCTTGGGAGGCCGACTGCTTGCCTTTGCGCCCAGGCCGCATCTTCTGCACCGGTGCTCGCATTCTTGGTTTTTCGTCTGCCCTTGGGCCCGGGTGACGATCTGTCAACACGAGCGCGCCCCCGGTACGGCTCCCGACCCTTCCAGCGCCGGTGAGTGGCGGTCGGGCATCGCCTGCCCGGCCACCCGAAGGAGTGAACATCGGCGGGGAGTTGGCGGGCAAGTCCCGGTCGGCGGGGTCGCGGGCCCGCGCGGTGCGCCGGTTGGACGTCTCCCACAGGCTTTGGCAGGATGCGCCGCCACACCCCGCCGGAGGTGATCATTCCGGCCGAATTCCGGCGCCCCTTGCGCTGGTACGGGCCTTTCGGCCGCCCCTTTGCGGCTTCTGGTGGGCCTTGTGAAGGGGTCGTGCAGACTGGCCGGATGCGTATCGAACTCGCCACCGAACCCGGCGACCCCGCGCGCCCCAACGAGGACTACGCGTCGGTCGCGCTTCCCGCTTCCGGACAGGGCGGATCGCTCGTCCTCCTCGACGGCGTCACGCCGCCCGAGGGGGCAGTGGGCTGTCTGCATTCCGTCCCCTGGTTCACCGCGCGACTCGGCGGCGCATTGAGCGAACTGTCCGTTTCACTCCGGGATATGACGCTGCCTGAGATCCTGGCGGAGTCCATCTCGCGTACCGCCGAGGCCCATAGTTCAACCTGTGACCTTTCTCACCCACGCACCCCTCAGGCCACCGTGGTCCTGGTGCGCTGGGACGCGGAGCGCGTCGAGCATCTGGTCCTCTCCGACTCGGCGCTGCTCCTCGCGGGGCCCCGCGGCGCGGTGACCGCGGTCCTCGACCGGCGCCTCGCCGAGCTGCCGCCCCCGGTCCGCGCCATGCGTGACCAGGTGCGCGCCCTGCCGCGCGGCTCGACGGAGCGCGAGGTGGCGGGCCGCGCCTACGCGGCGAAGGTGGAGGCCCTGCGCAACGCGGAGGACGGCTTCTTCACGGCCGCGGCCGACCCCTCGGCCGCCCTGCGCGCGGTCGCGGGCGAGACGGCGCGGGCGGACGTGGCGGCGGTGGCGGCGCTCACCGACGGCGCGGGCCGCTGGACCGACACGTTCCGCGAGGGCGACTGGACCGACTGCTTCGCGCTGCTCCGCAAGGAGGGGCCGCAGCATCTGATCGACCGGGTGCGCGAGTTGGAGACGGCGGACCCCCAGGGCCTCGCCTTCCCGCGCGGGAAGCGGCACGACGACGCGGCGGTGGTGTACGCGGAGTTCTGAGCCCCGACGGGGTTCCGGTCCCGGCGGGGTTCCGAGTCCCCCGACGGGGGCCTCCCCCGGCGCCCTCAGGTGTCCGCGCTCGCGTTCAGCTGGCCGAGGAGGCGGGCGAGTTCGGCGACCTCCGCCCGGTCCCAGCCCGCGAGGCGGCGCACGTACTGGGCGCGGCGCCCCGCCCGCACCGTACGGAAGCGGGTGCGGCCGTCGGGCGTCAGCTGGATCAGCCAGGCGCGTCCGTCGGCGGGGTCGGGCTCCCTGGCCACCAGGCCGAGTTCCTCGAGGGCGCGCAGCTGACGGCTCATCGTGGCCTTGCCGACACCGATGAACGCGGCGAGGTCGGTGGCCCGCTGCGGACCCGAGTCGTCCAGACAGACGAGCAGGCCGTAGGCGGCGGGCTCCAGGTCGGGGTGGACCTGACGCGCCATCTCGCCGGACGAGGCCCGCGCGCGGCGCATCAGGAGCGACAACTCCCGTTCGAGGGAGAGGAACTCGCTGTCCACCCCTTGTTCGACGCCGTCGTGCGCGCCGCCCCGCGCACCCTCTTCTGCAGCACCCATGTCCCGCTTTCCCGATTCTGAAAGTTATCGCCGGATGACCCGCTCGCCGTGGCCGTCGTGGCAGCGGCCTGACCAGTATTTCGCAAGGTCGGGACGGTGCCGCCCCGAAGTCACCGTCACAGGAGTGGACCAACGGCACAACCCGCGCCCTCTTCCCCCGCACGGGTCTACGTGCGTAGCTTTTCACGTGACATGTTCACACCACGGCATGTCGACAGGTCCCCACCGAGCACCACCGAGGCCTTCGGAGGCACGCAGATGCCCGTGCACAGACCGGCCCGCCGCTCGCGCTTGTCGCCGGCGGGGGTTCTCCTCGCAGTACTGTCCGCTCTCTCCCTCCTCCTGACGCTCCCCACGGCGGCCCAGGCGGACGACGTCCCCGAGCGGGGCACCGCCCGGCTCGGCCAGGGCGTCATCGAACACGACGGCCAGGGCGGCCGGCCCACCGGCGGTGACGCCGCCCAGACCGAGGGCGTCGACGTCAGCAGCCACCAGGGCAACGTCGCCTGGCAGACGCTGTGGAACAGCGGCGTGAAGTGGGCCTACGTCAAGGCCACCGAGAGCACCTCGTACAAGAATCCCTACTTCGCGCAGCAGTACAACGGTTCGTACGGCGTGGGCATGATCCGCGGCGCGTACCACTTCGCGACCCCCGACACCTCGTCCGGCGCCACCCAGGCCAACTACTTCGCGAGCAACGGCGGGGGCTGGTCGCGTGACGGCAGGACGCTGCCCGGCGCGCTCGACATCGAGTGGAACCCGTACGGCGCGGCCTGCTTCGGCAAGTCCCAGTCGGCGATGGTCAGCTGGATCCGGGACTTCCTGACCACGTACAAGGCGCGCACCGGGCGCGACGCGGTGATCTACACGGCCACCAGCTGGTGGAAGCAGTGCACCGGCAACTACGGCGGCTTCGGCTCCACCAACCCGCTGTGGATCCCCCGCTACGACACCAGCCCGGGCGAACTCCCGGCGGGCTGGGGCTTCCACACGATGTGGCAGTACACCTCGTCGGGACCGACGGTCGGTGACCACAACAAGTTCAACGGCGCCCTGGACAGGGTGGTGGCGCTCGCCAACGGCTGAGCCCACGAGGAGGCGGCCCGCCCCGGTGCCGGGGCGGGCCGCCTTTCCCCCGTCGCCTACGCGGCGGCCGGGATCCGCACCTCGGCCTCGGTCAGGGCCAGTTCGAGCACCTGACGGACGTCCGTGACCGGGTGCACGTCGAGCTTCTCCAGGACCTCGGCCGGGACATCGTCGAGGTCCGCCTCGTTCCGCTTGGGGATGATCACCGTGGTGATCCCCGCGCGGTGCGCGGCGAGCAGCTTCTGCTTGACGCCACCGATCGGCAGGACCCGTCCGGTCAGCGAGATCTCACCGGTCATCGCCACGTCGGTGCGGACCAGGCGCCCGCTGAGCAGCGACGCGAGGGCGGTGGTCAGCGTGACGCCCGCGCTCGGCCCGTCCTTGGGGACCGCGCCCGCCGGGAAGTGCACGTGCACGCCCCGGTCCTTCAGGTCGCCGACCGGCAGCTCCAGTTCGGCGCCGTGCGAGCGCAGGAAGCTCAGCGCGATCTGCGCCGACTCCTTCATCACGTCGCCGAGCTGACCGGTGAGCGTGAGCCCCGAAGCGCCGGTCTCCGGGTCGGCGAGCGACGCCTCCACGAAGAGGACGTCACCGCCGGCGCCCGTGACCGCGAGCCCGGTGGCCACGCCCGGCACCGCGGTGCGGCGCTCGGCCGGGTCCTGGGCGGACTCGGGCACGTGGTGCGGCCGCCCGATGAGCCCGCGCAGGTCCTCGTCCTTCACCGTGAACGGCAGCTCCCGCTCGCCCAGTTCGTGCTGGGCAGCGATCTTGCGAAGCAGCCGTGCGACGGACCGCTCCAGGTTGCGTACGCCCGCTTCGCGCGTGTACTCACCGGCGAGCTTGCGCAGCGCGCTCTCGTCGAGGACCACCTCGTCCTCGTTCAGGCCCGCCCGCTCCAGCTGGCGCGTGAGCAGGTGGTCGCGGGCGATGACGACCTTCTCGTCCTCGGTGTAGCCGTCGAGCCTGACCAGCTCCATGCGGTCGAGCAGGGCCTCGGGGATGGCTTCGAGGACGTTGGCCGTGGCCAGGAAGACGACGTCGCTGAGGTCGAGTTCGACCTCCAGGTAGTGGTCGCGGAACGTGTGGTTCTGCGCCGGGTCGAGCACTTCGAGGAGGGCGGCGGCCGGGTCGCCCCTGAAGTCCGAGCCCACCTTGTCGATCTCGTCGAGGAGCACGACCGGGTTCATCGACCCGGCCTCCTTGATGGCCCGCACGATGCGTCCGGGCAGCGCCCCCACGTACGTACGACGGTGGCCGCGGATCTCCGCCTCGTCGCGCACGCCGCCGAGCGCGACCCGCACGAACTTGCGGCCCATGGCGTGCGCCACGGACTCGCCGAGCGAGGTCTTGCCGACGCCGGGCGGGCCCACCAGGGCGAGCACCGCGCCGCCGCGGCGTCCGCCGACGACGCCGAGGCCCCGGTCGGAGCGGCGCTTGCGCACCGCGAGGTACTCGGTGATGCGCTCCTTCACGTCCTGGAGCCCGGAGTGCTCGGCGTCGAGGACCTCCTGGGCGCCCTTGATGTCGTACGCGTCCTCGGTGCGCTCGTTCCAGGGCAGTTCGAGGACGGTGTCCAGCCAGGTCCTGATCCAGGAGCCCTCGGGCGACTGGTCGCTGGAGCGCTCCAGCTTGTCGACCTCCTTGAGGGCGGCCTCGCGGACCTTCTCGGGCAGGTCGGCGGCCTCGACGCGGGCGCGGTAGTCGTCGGACTCCTCGGCCGCGTCCTTGCTGTCGCCGTTGATCTCGCGCAGCTCCTTGCGCACGGCGTCCAGCTGGCGGCGGAGCAGGAACTCGCGCTGCTGCTTGTCCACGCCCTCCTGGACGTCCTTGGCGATGGTCTCGGCGACGTCCTGCTCGGCGAGGTGCTCGCGCAGCTGCGCGGTGGCGAGCTTGAGCCGGGCGACCGCGTCCTCGGTCTCCAGGAGCTCGATCTTCTGCTGGGTGGTGAGGAACGGCGAGTAGCCGGAGTTGTCGGCGAGCGCGGAGACGTCGTCGATCTGCGTGACGCGGTCGACGACCTGCCAGGCGCCGCGCTTCTTCAGCCAGCTGGTGGCGAGCGCCTTGTACTCCGTGACGAGCTCGGTGACGGCGCCGGGAAGCGGCTCGGGGACCGAGTCGTCGAGCCGCAGGCCCTCCACCCAGAGCGCGGCACCGGGCCCGGTCGTGCCCGCACCGATGCGGACGCGGCCCCGGCCGCGGATGAGCGCGCCCGGGTCACCGTCCGAGAGCCTGCCCACCTGCTCGACGGTGCCGAGCACGCCCGTCGACGCGTACGTCCCGTCGATGCGCGGAACAAGCAGCACCTTGGGCTTGCTGTCGCCACTGGACCGCGCGGCGGCCTGTGCCGCCTCCACGGCGGCGCGCACGTCGGCGTCGGACAGGTCGAACGGCACGACCATGCCGGGCAGGACGACCTCGTCGTCGAGCGGCAGCACGGGCAGAGTGAGCGGTGTGGACGTCGAAGCCATGATCTCCCCTTCGGCATTCAAGTTGAGCTATACCGACTCAATGCTTATGAGCTTCGGGATGTTCCCCGGGGCGCGTTCGCTGTGAGCGATCAGCGAAATCTCCTCCGCGACGGGCGGCGGTCCGCTCCCGTGAACCGCCGGGCGGCGAACGCCCGATAGGGAGGGCGTGAGACTGTTCCGCCCCATGGGGGCCGACCGCGACGACGACGCGGCGCTGCTGCGGTCCGTCGCCGAGGGCGACGCGCAGGCGCTCGCCGCGCTCTACGACCGGCACGCCGGATGGCTGTACGCGCGCCTCGCGCGGCGCTGCGGCGACCCCGACGTCGTACGCGAGGTACTCCAGGACACCTTCATGACCGTGTGGCGGTCGGCGGGCTCGCACCGGGGCGGGGAGGCGGGCGGCTGGCTGTGGGTGATCGCGGCGCGCCGCCTGGTGGACGCGCGGCGCGCACAGCCGCGGACGCCCTCGGCCCTCGCCCAGCCCCCCGCGCTCGCGCCCTCCGCCGAGGAACACGTGCTGGCCGGGCTGGAGTACGCGGACGTGGGCACCGCGCTCGACCGGATCTCCCCCGAGCTGCGCGAGGTGCTGCGCGCCACGGTCGTCGACGGCCTGACCACCCGCGAGGCCGCGCACCTGCTCGGGATACCCGAGGGCACGGTCAAGACCAGGGCCATGCGGGCCCGCCGCGAGCTGCGCGAAGCCCTGGCCCACCTCGCCTCCGGCGGCGATGCCCTGGGAGGACTGACATGACGACGACCTGGCACGTGACGGCCGCGAACGCGGCCCGGTACGCGGCGGGCGACCTGCCCGACACCGACGCGTGGTCACTGGAGAAGCACGTGGAGGTCTGCGGCCGCTGCGCGCCCCTGGTGACCGGCGCGGTCCGCCGTGGGCCCTCGGGCCCGGACCTGGCGGCCGTCAGGGGGGCGGTGCTCTCGGCGGTACAGGGGTCCGCCGAGAGCCCGGCCCCCTCCCCCCTCCCCGGCTCCTGGCAGGTGTTCCGGGCCGTGGGGCCCGCGCTGCGGGGGCCCTGGCTCGTCGCGCTCGTGACGGTGTGCGCGGGGGCCGTCGGGCTGGCGTACGCGACGGGGTTCCACGGAGCGCGCACCCTGCTGCTCGCGCTCTCCCCCGTCCTGCCGCTCGTGGGCGTCGCCGTCTCCTACGGTCCGCACGCCGATCCCGTGCACGAGCTCGCCGCCTCCACCCCGTCGGGCGGCCTCCGGCTGCTCCTGACCAGGACCCTCGCCGTGCTCGCCGTGAGCCTGCCGCTGCTCACCGCCGCCGGTGCCGCGGCGCCCGGCACGGGCGGCGCACCGGGTCCCGCCGCCTGGCTGCTGCCGGGGCTCGCCCTGACGGTGGCCGCCCTGGTGCTCGGTTCGTACGTGGGCTGCCGCGCCGCCACCGCGACGGTCGCCGCCGGGTGGCTCCTCGCGGTGCTCGCCCCGGTGCTCGCCGGGCCCGACGGCGGGACCGGGGTGCTCCCCGTCACCGCACTGAACCGGCAACTCGCCCAGTACCTCGCGGGCCCCGGAGCCCAGAGCTGCTGGGCCGCCGCGGCCGTCCTCGGCGCGGCCCTGCTCGCCCTGCGCCGCCACTCCTTCGACCTGGAGAAGCCGTGAACCACCCCGCCCCCGGCGCGGCCCGCGTCACCGGACTCACCGTCCGCCACCGCAAGGCCCTCGCCCTGGACGCCGTCGACCTGGACTTCGGCACCGGGGTGCACGGCCTGCTCGGCCCGAACGGCGCGGGCAAGACCTCCCTGATCCGCGTCCTCGCGACGGTCGCGAAACCGGACGGCGGCCGCGTCGAGCTGTTCGGCCAGGACATGACCGGCCACCGCGAGCGCTCGGCGGCCCGCCGCAGGCTCGGCTATCTGCCGCAGGAGTTCGGCTACTACCCGGGCTTCACCGTGCGCGAGTTCGTCTCGTACGTCGCCTGGCTGAAGGAGATGCCGAGCGAGCGCACCGCGGCCGCGGTGGAGCGCGCGGTGCGCCGCGTGGGTCTCGCCGACCGCATCGACGCGAAGGTGCGCACCCTCAGCGGCGGCATGGTCCGCCGGGTCGGCATCGCCCAGGCCGTCGTGAACGACCCCGACGTCCTGCTCCTCGACGAGCCGACCGCCGGACTCGACCCCGAACAGCGGGTCGCGTTCCGCGAGCTGCTGAGGGAGCTGGGCACCGGGTGCACCGTCATCGTCTCCACCCACCTGGTGGAGGACGTGGCCGCGGCCTGCACCGAGGTGACCCTCATGGAGTCGGGCCGGGTCGCCTACCGGGGCACGCCCGCCGCCCTGACGGAACTCGGTGCCGCCGCCCCCGACGCCGACCCCGGCGCCAACCCCATCGAGCGCGGCTACACGGCGGCCCTGCGGGACCACCGCACGGCCACCGCCGGAGCCCGAAAGTGACCACTTCCCGCACCACACGCCCCCACGGCACACGCCTCCGCACCACGCATCCCCCGGCCGCCGAACTCCGCCCCGACCCCAGCCCCAACCCCATCGAGCGCGGCTACACGGCAGCCCTGAGGAACCACCGCACGGCCACCGCCGGAGCCCGAAAGTGACCACTTCCCGCACCACACGCCCCCACGGCGCACGCCCCCGCACCACGCATCCCCCGGCCGCCGAACTCCGCCCCGACCCCAGCCCCAACCCCATCGAGCGCGGCTACACGGCAGCCCTGAGGAACCACCGCACGGCCACCGCCGGAGCCCGAAAGTGACCACTTCCCGCACCACACGCCCCCACGGCGCACGCCCCCGCACCACGCATCCCCCGGCCGCCGAACTCCGCCCCGACCCCAGCCCCAACCCCATCGAGCGCGGCTACACAACGGCCCTGAGGGACCACCGCACGGCCACCGCCGGAGCCCGAAAGTGACCACTTCCCGCACCACACGCCCCCACGGCGCACATCCCCGCACCCCGCACCCCCTCGCCGCCGAACTCCGCCGCGGCCCCGGCCCCTGGTCCGGCCTCGCCGTGCTGGGTGTCGTCGCCCTCGCCATGGGCACCCACGCCCAGGACTGGCAGGGCAGTTGGGCCAGGACCGGGGACTCGCTGCGGACCGCCGGACTGCTGCTCGGCGGGCCGCTCGCGCTCGCGACGGGCTGCTGGACCGGGGGCCGCGAGCGGCGCCGCGGCACCCTCGCCCTGCGCGCGTCGCTGCCCCGGTCGCCGCTGCGGCAGACCCTGCTCGCGCTGGCGCCCGCCGTGTGCTGGCCCGTACTGGGCCATCTCGTCGCCGCGACCGGCTGCCTGCTGGCGACCTGGCCGTACGCGAGCGCGGGCCGCCCGTTCCTGTCGCTGCTCATGGCGGACGCGGTGGCACTCGGCGCGCTGGCCGTCCTCGGCTTCGTGGCGGGCCGTGTGGTCCCCTGGCGGCTGACCGCGCCGCTGCTCGCCGCGGCGGCCTACGTCGTCCTCGGCTCGGCGAGCTACACCACGTCGCACCTCAGCCTGCTCTCCCCCGCCCTCGACCACGGCTACGACTGGGACCGCCCCGTGTGGTGGTTCGGCCCGGTGAGCGCCCTCTGGACGGCCGGGCTCGCGGTCGGCGCGCTGCTGCTGCTCGCGGCCAGGACACGGTCCACCGCACTCGTCCCGCTCGCCGCCGCGGGCTGCGCCGCGGCACTGCTCGTACAGACCGGCGGAGGTCTGTGGCGCCCCGATCCCGCGGCGGCCGCACTCGTCTGCGACGACGGCGCCCCGAAAGTGTGTGTGACCCGTGTCGAGCGGCGGCTGCTCCCCCAGGTGGGTGCGGCCCTGACGGACCTGCGCACCAAGCTGCGCGGGGTGCGAAGCGCGCCCGAACGGCTCGTCGGCGGGCCCTGGGAGACGTCGCCCGACGGCCGTCCCGCGCCCCGCTCGGGCACCGCCGCGGGCACGGCCCGCCTGGCCGACCTGGAACTCGCCTCGGTGCGCGACCGGCTCGTCGACCCCGCCGCGTACGCGAACTCCGTCGCCGGCGAGCTGTTCGCCGAGGAGTGCCCGCCGGGCGCGGACGGGGGCGGTTACTCGACGCGGTCCACGGAGATCGCCGACGCCGTGATCCAGTGGCTCGCGCCGTCGCCGTCCTTCGCGTACTACGGGCCCGGTGCGGAGCGCCAGTTGCGGAAGATCGAGGCGTTGGGCGCCCGGGAGCGGGCGGCCTTCCTCACGGAGTACTTCGCCGCGGACCGCTGCGACGCCGCTCGGGTGCCGTCGCCGTGAACCTCCGCCACCCGGCCCGCGCCGACGGTCGGCTGCTGCACGCACGGTCCCAGGCGCTCCCCCTCACCCTCGCGAGCCTGCTGTGCGCCGCCGCTGCCGCCGCCTGGGGCGGCCACCTGCTCCAGGAGCGGCTCGGCTACGGGAACAACGCCCGCGTCCCCGTCGTCGTGCTCGCCCCGCTCCTCGTCGCCGCCGCCGTCGGCACCGGGCTGCACAGCCACAGCGACGAGCTCGACCGCACGGCCGTACGACCGTGGTGGCCGCGGCGCGCCGCCCAGCTCGTGGCCCTCACGGCGCTCGCGGCGGGGCTGCTCGCGCTCGCCCTGCCGGGGTTCCCCGCCCGGTTCGGCGCCGCCGCGGTCGTCCGCAACGTCCTCGGGGACGTGGGCCTCGCGGCCGGGGCGGCCGCGCTGATCGGCGCGCGGCTGAGCTGGCTGCCGGTGACCGTTTACGCGGGCGCGGTCTACCTCGCCGCGCCCGCGCGGCCCGGCGGGTCCTCCGCCGTCTGGGCCTGGGCGATGCAGCCGGGGCCGCAGGGCGCGGCCTGGGCGGTGGCGGCGGCTCTCTTCGTCTGCGGCGGCGCGCTCTACGCCTCGTGCGGGGCGCGTCCCGACGGGGCGCGCGACTGACGCGCGCGCCTGAGCAGGGGCCAGGTGGCCACGCCGATCAGGAGCGCCAGCAGGTGGCCCCAGTTCGTCATCGGGTCGGCGAACGCCACCAGGTCGTCGATCAGCATCAGACCGAAACCGGCCAGGACGATCCAGCGCAGCCAGGGCGCGAGCAGGCCCGCGAGCGCGCCGACGCTGGCCGCCACGCCGAAGCTGATGCCGTAGTCGAGGCGGTGCAGCGAGCTGTCGGGCAGGTGGCCCGCGAGGACCGAGAGGCCGACGGGGATCTCGGTGGCGAGCGTGGCGACCCCGTGCCCGAGCAGGAAGACGCCCGCGGTGCGCCAGGCGCCGATGCGGCGTTCCAGCGCGGTCAGGACGAGCAGGAAGCCGATCGCGTACGGCGAGGTGATGCCGCCCGCGATCCACAGGGCGCTGGCCACCAGGACCAGGGCGGGCGCGTGGGCGAGGTTGGTGACGTCCGTGCTGGAGCCCTGGAGCAGCGAGTAGACGAGGTCCGGGTCGGCGTACTCGGTGAGGAGGGAGGTGGCCACCAGGACCAGGGCGTAGACGAAGGTGAAGGGGGTGCCCTTGGGGGTGGGGAGGAGGTGCCGGGGGCGGAGCTTCGCCGCGGTGACGGTCCGCCCGCGCGTGTCCGCCGAGTGCGCGGAAGGCTCCGGTTGCGCGAGTGCGGGACCGTCCCGGTACACCCGTTCTCGAACGCGGCCGTCCGCCGGTGGGGGCTGCGCGGGGATTCCGTTCAGGTGCGGCGCCGGGTCCTCCTGGGACCCGGGCGCGACCTCGGCAGACTTGACGCTCTGGTTCACGGGTGAGGCGCTCCTTCCGTCCCGGCCCACCCTTTGCCCCCTTTTCCCGCGTTGTCTATGACCGACGCCACGTGAGGGCCGATTCACAGCAACCCGGGAGCCCGAATGCGCGTTGTCGCCGGGTTCGGTCGGGGCCGGGTGGGATGACGGGCCTCTCTTCTACGCTGAGCGCCATGCACACCCACACCACCGCCCCCGTCGTCCTCGACCGGCGCGAGGGGCCGTACGGCGAAGTCGTACTGCGGCGCCACGGTGAGCTGCTGCAGATCATCGCCAACGGCTGTTTCCTGATGGACACCTCGGACGGACGTTCGGAGCGGCTGCTCGTCGACGCGGCGCGCGACGCCCTCGACGACCGGCCGGCGCCCGATGTCCTGATCGGCGGACTCGGCGTCGGCTTCTCGCTCGCCCACGCCGCCGCGGACCCGCGCTGGGGACGCATCGCCGTGGTCGAGCGCGAGCGGGCGATCATCGACTGGCATCGCGGCGGGCCGCTGGCCGGGCTCTCCGGCGCGGCCCTCGCCGATTCCCGCACCGAGATCCTGCACACAGACCTGGTCGCGTACGTCGAGGGCACCGATGACACCTTCGACGCCCTCTGTCTCGACATCGACAACGGACCCGACTGGACCGTGACCGAGGGCAACAACTCCCTTTATTCGCCTGCCGGTCTGGCCTCCTGCAAAGCCCGCCTCAACCCCGGCGGAGTACTCGCCGTCTGGTCCGCCCAGCCCTCGTCCATTTTCGAAGACTCTCTACGGAATGCCGGATTCTGTGGGGTACGCACCAAAGAGATCCCCGTTGCCCGAGGCGTCCCCGACGTGGTGCATCTCGGCGTAAGGGCTGCGTAGCCGAGGTGCCTTCGCGCCCCGTACCCTGCTGACCGAACACAAGCGATCAGTGTCAGGGGCGGGGCGATGGAGCAGACACACACCTCCCACAACGGCGCTACGGCGGCGATGCCCGGCGCCCAGCGCCGGGTGCTGGTGGTCGAGGACGACCCGACGATCGTCGACGCCATCGCCGCCCGGCTGCGCGCCGAGGGTTTTGTCGTGCAAACGGCGGGCGACGGTCCTTCGGCGGTCGACACCGCCCAGGCGTGGCAGCCCGACCTGCTGATTCTCGACATCATGCTGCCGGGCTTCGACGGCCTGGAGGTGTGCCGCCGGGTGCAGGCCCAGCGGCCCGTGCCCGTCCTCATGCTCACCGCGCGTGACGACGAGACGGACATGCTGGTCGGGCTTGGCGTCGGCGCGGACGACTACATGACCAAGCCGTTCTCCATGCGAGAGCTGGCGGCGCGCGTGCACGTGCTGCTGCGCAGGGTCGAGCGGGCCGCGCTCGCCGCGACCACGCCCCGCAGCGGCATCCTGCGCCTGGGCGAGCTGGAGATCGACCACGCCCAGCGGCGGGTGCGGGTGCGCAGCGAGGACGTCCACCTGACGCCCACGGAGTTCGACCTGCTCGTCTGTCTGGCCAACACACCGCGCGCGGTGCTCTCGCGCGAGCAGCTGCTCGCCGAGGTGTGGGACTGGGCCGACGCGTCGGGGACCCGCACCGTCGACAGCCACATCAAGGCGCTGCGCCGGAAGATCGGCGCGGAGCGGATCCGCACGGTGCACGGTGTCGGGTACGCCCTCGAGACACCCACACCGTGAGGCGGGCCCTGCGATGAGCGGGCCCTTCGGAGGGCTGCAGCCTTTCTCCATCAAGACGAAGCTCGGCGCCCTCGTCGTCGTCTCCGTCTTCATCACCACGGGCCTGCTCCTGGTGGCGATGAAGACGGAGACCGAGCTGCGCTTCATCACCGTCTTCTCGGTGATCGCCACGCTCCTGATCACCCAGTTCGTGGCGCACAGCCTCACCGCGCCGCTCGACGAGATGAACGCGGTGGCCCGCGCCGTCTCGCACGGCGACTACACGCGCCGGGTGCGCGGCGCCGACCGGCGCGACGAGCTGGGCGACGTGGCCTCCACCATCAACCGCATGGCCGACGACCTGGAGGCCCAGGACCGGCAGCGCAAGGAACTCGTCGCCAACGTCTCGCACGAGCTGCGCACCCCCATCGCCGGTCTGCGCGCGGTCCTGGAGAACGTCGTGGACGGCGTCTCCGCTGCCGACCCGGAGACCATGCGTACCGCCCTGAAGCAGACGGAACGCCTCGGCAGGCTCGTGGACACCCTCCTGGACCTGTCCCGCCTGGACAACGGCGTCGTCCCGCTGAAGGCCCGCCGCTTCGAGGTGTGGCCCTATCTGTCGGGCGTCCTGAAGGAGGCCAACATGGTCGCCTCCGCGCGCGCGGGCATCGCGTCGGGCTCCGGCAGCCATACGCGTACGGACGTCCATCTGCACCTCGACGTGTCGCCGCCCGAGCTGACGGCCCACGCGGACGCGGAGCGGCTGCACCAGGTCGTGGCGAACCTCATCGACAACGCCGTCAAGCACAGCCCTCCGCACGGGCGGGTGACGGTGCGCGCCCGGCGCGGCCCCTACCCCGAGTCGCTGGACCTGGAGGTGCTCGACGAGGGCCCCGGCATCCCGGAGTCCGAGTGGCACCGCGTCTTCGAGCGCTTCAACCGGGGCAGCCACGCGGGCGCCCCCGTCCACGGCCAGGGCAACGACGGCGGCACGGGCCTCGGCCTCGCCATCGCCCGCTGGGCGGTCGATCTGCACGGCGGTCACATCGGAGTGGCCGAATCCCCTCGGGGCTGCCGCATCCAGGTCACCCTTCCGGGCCTGCCCGAAGTGTGAAGTTGACGTAGGGTTCGAGACGGAAGCGGACCGCGGGCGGATGTCAGCCCCGCCCGGGCGCCGCCGCCGCGCGTAGACGCCTCACCGGCGTACCCGCGCGGCCATCTGGCGTTGCAGAACCTCGCTTGTTTCCCGCCATTCAGCGCCCTGAAACCCTCGTTCCGGTGTGACTTACGCGACGGATGACGGGCCCGGTCTGCACCTCGTGGCAATGGAGGCGTAGCCTTAATTCCCGCTGTCCATCACCTTGTGAAGCGGAAGAGGGCGGTTACCGCCGTGTCGTCACAGTCCCCCAGTAGCTCGAGCATCTCGACCGACCAAGACGGTCAGGGCAAGGACCCTGCTGCTGCCTTCGGTCCCAACGAGTGGCTCGTCGACGAGATCTATCAGCAGTACCTCCAGGACCCGAATTCGGTCGACCGAGCCTGGTGGGACTTCTTCGCCGACTACAAGCCAGGGGTGGGCGCTTCCGTAGCCGCCGCCCCGGCGAAGCCGGCGGGTGACGCGGCCGCGGGGGCCGCGCCCACCACTCCCGCCGCCCCGGCGAAGCCCGCGGCCAAGGCCGCGCCCGCCGCCCCCGCGGCTCCGGCAGCCCCCGCCGCGAAGCCCGCGGCCGCCGCTCCGGCCCCCGCGGCCAAGCCCGCCGCCGCGAAGCCCGCCGCCAAGGCGGAGCCCGCGAAGGAGGCCCCGGCAGGGCCCGAGTACGTGACGCTGCGCGGTCCCTCGGCCGCTGTCGCGAAGAACATGAACGCCTCCATCGAGGTCCCCACCGCCACGTCGGTGCGCGCGGTCCCGGTGAAGCTGCTCTTCGACAACCGCATCGTCATCAACAACCACCTCAAGCGCGCCCGCGGCGGGAAGATCTCCTTCACGCACCTCATCGGGTACGCGATGGTGCAGGCCATCAAGGCCATGCCGTCGATGAACTACTCCTTCGTGGAGAAGGACGGCAAGCCGACCCTGGTCAAGCCGGAGCACATCAACTTCGGCCTCGCCATCGACCTGGTGAAGCCCAACGGCGACCGCCAGCTCGTGGTCGCGGGCATCAAGAAGGCCGAGACCCTGAACTTCTTCGAGTTCTGGCAGGCCTACGAGGACATCGTCCGGCGCGCCCGCGACGGCAAGCTCGGCATGGACGACTTCACCGGCGTCACGGTCTCGCTGACCAACCCCGGCGGCCTCGGCACCGTCCACTCGGTCCCCCGCCTGATGCCCGGCCAGTCGGTCATCATGGGCGTCGGCTCGATGGACTACCCGGCGGAGTTCCAGGGCACCTCCCAGGACACCCTGAACAAGCTCGGCATCTCGAAGGTCATGACGCTCACGTCGACCTACGACCACCGGGTCATCCAGGGCGCCGCCTCCGGCGAGTTCCTGCGCATCGTCGCGAACCTCCTCCTCGGCGAGCAGGACTTCTACGACGAGATCTTCAAGGCGCTCCGGATCCCCTACGAGCCGGTCCGCTGGCTCAAGGACATCGACGCCTCGCACGACGACGACGTCACGAAGGCCGCCCGCGTCTTCGAGCTGATCCACTCCTACCGGGTGCGCGGCCACGTCATGGCCGACACGGACCCGCTGGAGTACAAGCAGCGCAAGCACCCCGACCTGGACATCACCGAGCACGGCCTCACCCTGTGGGACCTGGAGCGGGAGTTCGCGGTCGGCGGCTTCGCCGGCAAGTCGATGATGAAGCTGCGCGACGTCCTCGGCGTCCTGCGCGACTCGTACTGCCGCACCACCGGCGTCGAGTTCATGCACATCCAGGACCCGAAGCAGCGCAGGTGGCTCCAGGACCGCATCGAGCGCCAGCACGCCACGAAGCCGGAGCGCGAGGAGCAGCTGCGCATCCTGCGCCGGCTGAACTCCGCCGAGGCCTTCGAGACCTTCCTGCAGACGAAGTACGTCGGCCAGAAGCGCTTCTCCCTGGAGGGCGGCGAGTCGGTCATCCCGCTGCTCGACGCCGTCATCGACAGCGCCGCCGAGTCGCGCCTGGACGAGGTCGTCATCGGCATGGCCCACCGCGGCCGCCTGAACGTCCTCGCCAACATCGTCGGCAAGTCGTACGCCCAGATCTTCCGCGAGTTCGAGGGCAACATGGACCCCAAGTCCATGCACGGCTCCGGCGACGTGAAGTACCACCTGGGCGCCGAGGGCACCTTCACCGGCCTCGACGGCGAGCAGATCAAGGTCTCGCTCGCGGCGAACCCGTCCCACCTGGAGACGGTCGACCCGATCATCGAGGGCATCGTCCGCGCCAAGCAGGACATCATCAACAAGGGCGGCACGGACTTCACGGTCCTGCCCGTCGCCCTGCACGGTGACGCGGCCTTCGCGGGCCAGGGTGTGGTCGCCGAGACGCTGAACATGTCGCAGCTGCGCGGTTACCGCACGGGCGGCACGGTCCACATCGTCATCAACAACCAGGTCGGCTTCACCGCCGCCCCGGAGTCGTCGCGCTCCTCCATGTACGCCACGGACGTGGCCCGCATGATCGAGGCGCCGATCTTCCACGTGAACGGCGACGACCCCGAGGCCGTCGTCCGCGTCGCCCGCCTCGCCTTCGAGTTCCGCCAGGCGTTCAACAAGGATGTGGTCATCGACCTCATCTGCTACCGCCGCCGCGGTCACAACGAGTCGGACAACCCGGCGTTCACGCAGCCGCTGATGTACGACCTGATCGACAAGAAGCGCTCGGTGCGCAAGCTCTACACCGAGTCCCTCATCGGTCGCGGCGACATCACCCTGGAAGAGGCCGAGCAGGCGCTCCAGGACTTCCAGGGCCAGCTGGAGAAGGTCTTCACGGAGGTCCGCGAGGCCACCGCGCAGCCCGGCGAGGCCGAGGTCCCGGCGCCGGAGGCCGAGTTCCCCGTCAAGATCGACACCGCGATCTCCCAGGAGATCGTGAAGCGGATCGCCGAGTCCCAGGTCAACATCCCCGACCGGGTCACCGTCCACCCGCGCCTGCTGCCGCAGCTGCAGCGCCGCGCGACGATGGTCGAAGAGGGCACGATCGACTGGGGCATGGGCGAGACCCTCGCCATCGGCTCGCTGCTCCTGGAGGGCACCCCGGTCCGCCTGTCGGGCCAGGACTCGCGCCGCGGCACGTTCGGTCAGCGCCACGCGGTGCTCATCGACCGCGCGACGGGCGAGGACTTCACGCCGCTTCTGTACCTCTCCGAGGACCAGGCGCGCTACAACGTCTACGACTCGCTGCTCTCCGAGTACGCGGTGATGGGCTTCGAGTACGGCTACTCGCTGGCCCGCCCCGAGGCTCTGGTGATGTGGGAGGCGCAGTTCGGCGACTTCGTCAACGGCGCGCAGACGGTGGTGGACGAGTACATCTCGGCCGCCGAGCAGAAGTGGAACCAGCACTCCGGCGTCACGCTGCTGCTGCCCCACGGCTACGAGGGCCAGGGCCCGGACCACTCGTCCGCCCGCATCGAGCGCTTCCTCCAGCTGTGCGCGCAGAACAACATGACCGTCGCGATGCCGACGCTCCCGTCGAACTACTTCCACCTCCTGCGGTGGCAGGTGCACAACCCGCACCACAAGCCGCTGGTCGTCTTCACCCCGAAGTCGATGCTGCGCCTGAAGGCCGCCGCGTCGAAGACGGAGGAGTTCACCAGCGGTGGCTTCCGCCCGGTGATCGGCGACGCGACGGTCGACCCGGCCGCGGTGCGCAAGGTGGTGTTCTGCGCGGGCAAGCTCTACTACGACCTGGAGGCGGAGCGCACCAAGCGCGGCGCCACGGACACGGCCCTCATCCGCATCGAGCGCCTGTACCCGCTGCCGGGTGCCGAGCTCCAGGCGGAGATCGCCAAGTTCCCGAACGCCGAGAAGTACCTGTGGGCGCAGGAGGAGCCGGCGAACCAGGGCGCGTGGCCCTTCATCGCCCTCAACCTCATCGACCACCTGGACCTGGCGGTCGGCGCCGACATCCCGCACGGCGAGCGCCTGCGCCGCATCTCGCGCCCGCACGGCTCGTCCCCCGCGGTCGGCTCGAAGAAGCGTCACGAGCAGGAGCAGGAGCAGCTCGTACGCGAGGTGTTCGAGGCCTAGACCTCGGCGGTTCTCCGTACGGTGGGCCCGGTCCCGAGCGCTTGTCGCTCGGGGGCGGGCCCACCGTCGTTGGCGCCCCGGGTGGCGCCGCCGACCCACCGCTTACGATGAGACGCAAGAGACCGACCGCACCAGGAGCATGAGTTGTACTTCACCGACCGTGGCATCGAGGAGCTGGAGAAGCGGCGCGGCCAGGAGGAGGTCACCTTCGAGTGGCTCGCCGAGCAGCTCCGCACCTTCGTGGACCTCAACCCGGACTTCGAGGTCCCGGTCGAGCGCCTCGCCACGTGGCTGGCGCGTCTCGACGACGAGGACGAGGACGAGTAGTCACCTGCCGAGCAGGACGGGGGCCAGTTCGCGCCACTGCGGCAGCGGCAGCTCGGCCGGGTCCTCGGTGAGCACCTGTACGCAGACGTGGTCGGCGCCCGCGTCGAGGTGTTCCCGCACGCGCGCGTGGAGCGCGTCCACGTCTCCGTAGGCGACGATCGCGTCGACCAGACGGCGGCTGGGGCGTCCTCCCGCCAGGTCCTCCTCGCCGAACCCCAGGCGGCGCATGCTCGCCGCCTGATGGGGCGCCATCGTGACGTAGCCCGCGACGTGCGCGGCGGCCACCTCGCGGGCCCGGTCGACGTCCGTGTCGAGGACGACGGCCTGTTCGACGCCGAGGAACGCGTCGGGCCCCATCGCCTCGCGGGCCAGCGCGGTGTGCTCGACGGGGACGAAGTACGGGTGGGCGCCCCAGGTCCGCTCGGCGGCGAGACCCAGCATCTTCGGGCCGAGCGCGGCCAGGACGCGGCGCGGCGCCGGGTCGGGGGCCGGTCCGTGGGCCGGGGCCGCGTCCATGGAGTCCAGGTAGCGGCGCATCGTCGACAGCGCCTTCCCGCGCGCGGGGACCGGATATCCGTCGACCTCGCTGACGGTGTCGTCGACCCGGTGGCCGCCGAGGCCGAGCACGTAGCGCCCGGGAAAGGCCTCGCCGAGGGTGCGCTCCGCCGCGGCCATGGCGAGCGGCTCCCTGAAGGCGATGTTGGCGATGCCCGACGCGACGACGATGCGGCGGGTCGCGGTCAGCAGCAGCCAGGCCTGCCCCGCCGAGTCCCGGCCGAACGCCTCCCCGTACCAGAGCGCCCCGTACCCCAGCTCCTCGATCTCCGCCGCCGCTTCACGCACCCGCCCCGCGGGCTGTCCCTCGAAGGCGAACGTCCAGATCCCGGCCTCGCCGAGCCCCGTCCGTGCCAAGGCGTCACTCATCGCCCCTCCTTGCGCCACAGTCGATGCGGAGAGCTTCTCCGCTTGCCGGATGAGACCATACGGAGAACCTCTCCGCATGGCTAGCCCCCGGCCCCGGAGAACGGAAGGATGGCCCCATGACGACGGCCCACGAACGACAGCCGCGCGCCGATGCCCGACGCAATCGCGAGCGCATCGTCGCCGCCGCGCGCGAAGCGTTCGCCGAGTCGGGGCCCGACGCCTCCCTGAACGACATCGCCCGCCGCGCGGGAGTCGGCCCCGGCACGCTCTACCGGCACTTCCCCGCGCGCCCCGCCCTCCTGACGGCGGTCCTGAAGGACCGCATCGACACGCTGTGCGGCCGCGCGGACGAGCTCCTCGCGACGGACTCCCCCGACGACGCGCTCGCCGGGTGGCTGCACGTCCTACTCACCCACGCCCGTGCCAACCAGGGCCTCGGCGGCGCCGCCATGCTCGAGGAACTCAGCAGACCCGACGCTCTCGGCTTCGACTGCCACCAGCGCATCCAGGACACCGCCGAGCGCCTCCTGACCCGCTCCCAGCACGCGGGCACGGCCCGCCCCGACCTCACGGCCACGGACCTGATCCAGCTGGTGGTCGGCATCGCCCTCTCCACGACGCACCGCACCACGGATCCGTCCCAGCCCGAGCGGCTGCTCGCGTTGGTGCTGGACGCGGTGGTGGGGAGGCGGACCTAAGGCCCTTTGCGGTACCGGTACCGGCCCGCCTATCGCGGGCGCGCGCACCCCCTCAGTCGCGGGCGCGCAGCCTGTCGTACGCGAGGCCCAGCGCGCCCTGCACCAGGAGCAGCGCGGCCGCCGCCGCCCAGCCCCCGCTGCGCCGCCGTACCGCCCACGCGGCCAGCGGGAGTCCGGCCGCCACCTGTGCCGCGGCGAGCGCGCGGGCCCTCGGGCCGCGCACCCAGGGACCCAGCGGGCCCTTCTCGACCACGTCGAACTCCGCCCGCACCGCATCCCGCCAGCCGGACCACTCGACCTGGCGCGCGCCCCGCTGGACCCGCGCCACCTCGCGCAGCCGGTCGGCCGGTTCGCCGGGGGTGAGGCCGGTGGGGAGCGTGAGTCCGGTGCGGGTGAGCACCGCGAGGAGGCCGAGCATCCTCGCGCGGGCGTCGGCCTCGGTGTCGGGGCGGGCGAGCGCCTCCAGGGACTGCATGTCGAGGACGGGGTCGAGGCCGAGGCGCGCGGCGAACGTCCGCATCGCCTCGTCCTCGCCGACCGGCGTCCCGTTGGCCAGCCACACGTAGCCGACCGTGCGCCGGAAGCCCGCGGCGAGGGTGTAGCCGGAGCGGTCCGCGTCCCACCACAGGGCGAGGACCGGCCAGGTCGACCCGACGGCGAGCGCGGTGGCCCAGCCGGTGAGGACCCGGTCGACCGGCTCCTCACCGTGCAGCCAGGGCTTGCCCTCGGGCACGAGCACGCTCCACCCGGGACCGGCGGGCGCGAGCAGCATCCGCTCGCGCAGGAGCTGGGCCACCGCGTCGACGGTGTCGGGCTCGGCCCGGCAGAGCAGCAGCGCACCGGCCGATCCGGCGCGCTCGGAGACATCGGACGACATGGCCCCACGCTAGGACAGATCGGCACGAGGCGCATAAATGCCGCAGCCGGACGGCGGCCTCTCGCCGACGGTCTCTCGTCGGCGGTCTCCCGCTCGGGTCCGCATTGATGTCTTGACTTTCCATATCCGCGATATATCGTGAATAGCAGAGACGCGATATGGCGCGTCGCGCCCCCCGATCCGCCAAGGAGGTCACCATGTCCGAGTGGTCCGTCGCCGAGCCCCGGAAGCTCACGTTCGACGCCCCTGTGACGACACTCCATGTGCGCGTCGTCAACGGCACGGTGAACGTCGTGGGCACCGACGAAGGTTCCGCCCGCCTGGAGGTCTCCGAGATAGAGGGCCCGCCCCTGACGGTGACCCACGAGGACGGCACCCTCACCGTCGCCTATGACGACCTGCCCTGGAAGGGCTTCCTGAAGTGGCTGGACCGCAAGGGCTGGCGCCGCAGCGCGGTGGTCTCGCTCGCCGTGCCCTCGGGAGCGCGCGTCGAGGTGGGCACGGTCGGCGCGGGCGCCATGGTCTCCGGCATGGAGGGCCGCACGGAGGTGCGCGGTGTCACGGGCCAGACGACCCTCGTGGGACTCTCGGGCCCGGTCCGCGCGGAGACGGTGTCGGGCAGCGTCGAGGCCCAGGACGTCACCGGCAGCCTGCGGTTCTCCTCCGTCTCCGGCGACCTCACCGTCGTCGAGGCGGCGGGTTCCTCCGTCCGGGCGGATTCGGTGAGCGGCTCGATGATCGTGGACCTGGACCCGGCGGGCGGCGCGACCGACGTCGGTCTGACGAGCGTCTCGGGCGAGATCGCGATCCGGCTGCCGCACCCGGCGGACGCGGAGGTGGAGGTGGACACCGCGAGCGGCTCGGTGTCGAACGCCTTCGAGGACCTGCGCGTGAGCGGCCAGTGGGGCGCGAAGAAGATCACCGGTCGGCTCGGCAGCGGCCGGGGCAGGCTCAAGGCGACGACGGTCTCCGGCTCCATCGCGCTGCTGCGCAGGCCACCGATGGAGGAAGATCCTTACGACGAGGTCCCTCTGGAGACCCCTCCGGAGGACGCCGCCCACCCCGCCCCACCCACGGACCACACCCCCGAGCCGACCGACGGCCCCGTCGACGGCCCCACCGACAAGAAGGTGCTCTGAAATGCCCCCCGTGTTCGCCCACGGCCGCCTCCGCCTGTACCTGCTGAAGCTGCTCGACGAGGCGCCGCGCCATGGGTACGAGGTGATCCGCCTCCTCGAAGAACGCTTCCAGGGCCTGTACGCGCCTTCGGCGGGCACGGTGTATCCGCGCCTGGCGAAGCTGGAGGCCGAGGGCCTGGTCACGCACACCACGGAGGGCGGCAGGAAGGTGTACTCCATCACGGACGCGGGCCGCGCCGAGCTGGCCGACCGCAGCGGCGAACTGGCCGACCTGGAGCTGGAGATCCGCGAGTCGGTCGCCGAGCTCGCCGCCGAGATCCGGGACGGCGTGCAGGGCGCCGCTGGCGACCTGCGCCGCGAGATGCGCGCGGCCGCGGAGGAGGCCCGCGCTTCCGGCCCGTCCGGCGGCCGCAAGGGCCAAGGCCGCGGCTACCCCGACCCGTCGGACTTCTTCGACTGGGCGTCCGGCGACAAGGAGGGCTGGCGCCAGGCGAAGGAGGAGTTCAAGCGCGCCAAGCAGGAGTGGAAGGAGCAGGCGCGGCGGGCGAAGGACGAGAGCCGCCGGGCCCGCGAGGAGGCCCAGCGGGCGCGCCGCCAGGCCAAGGAGGCGCAGGAGCAGGCACAGACCCAGGCCAAGGAGGAGTTCCAGCGCATCGCCCGGCACGTCCAGGAGCAGGTGCAGGACCACTTCACCCGGGGCGACTGGCCGACGGGCGTGCGGGAGGGCCTGACGGAACTGGCCAAGGAGTTCGGCGAGTTCGGGAAGGAATTCGGCAAGGACTTCGGCAAGGGCTTCGGCCGCGGCGAAGCGGAGGCGGGCGCCAAGCCCGGACCGGCCACCGAGCAGCCCAAGTTCAGCAAGGGCGACCCCGAAGGCCCGGCCGTGGACTACGCCCCCGACTGGGCCAAGGAGGACCCGACCGGCGACCCGGCCCGCGACCTGGACCGCCTCCTGGACCGCTTCCGCGACGACATCCGCGACGCGGCCCGCGACCACGGAGTCTCCTCCGACCAACTCCGGGAGGCCCGCCAGCACTTGTCCACGGCGGCGGCCCACATCGGAGCGACGCTGCGGTCACCTCGCCCCTGAGACGGGGCGAGGCGGGCCACAACGGACGAGGTGGCGGGCGTGGGGTGAAGGCCCCACGCCCGCGGCCGCCAACGAACCCCCACCCCCACAAGAGACTCCAGCTCGCCGGGTAGGAGCACGGGTGGAGCGGGCGGGCAAGGGGGCCGCCCGCAGGGCGGAACAGTCCACCGTTACCCCGCCATCGCCTCCCCGCCCCCACCATGAAGAACCCTCCGGACCGACCCCTCCGTCACCCCGTGGTCCGCGAGGACATCGGCGACGGCGCCACGCCCCAGGGTGAGCGCGAGGAGGAGGTGCTCGTCGCCGAGTTGGCGCCCCCGTTCACCGGTGACGATGCGCAGCGCCCGGACGAGTACGTCCTTGGCTTCGGGGGTGAAGGGGCGGTGACCGGACCGTACGACGCCGAGCAGGCCGCGTCGGGGGCGTGCGTCCGACAACGCCCCGGCGCCATGCGCCTGTTCGACCCGGGAGACGATCTCGCCGAGGTCGATGCCGAGACCGGCCAGGGCATCGACGTCCGCCCGGCTCATCCCGCCCCTGCGCCGTACCTCGTCGAGGGCCGCGGCGATCGAGTCACGCCGCCCCTTCGCCCCGAGCGCGGCCAGGACGAAGGAGGCCCGGCTGCCCTCGCGATCGAGGAGCGAGAGGAGGAGATGGGCCTCTTCGACGCTGTCGTGCCCCGCCCGCTCGCAGTGGACGACAGCACCCTTGACGACATCCCTGGCGTTGCGCGTGAACCGTTCGAACATCACTGCCTCCCGTACTTCTTGTGCACGGCCTGCCTGCTGACCCCGAGCTCCGCGGCGATCTCCTGCCACGACCAGCCCTGCACACGCGCGCTGCGCACCTGCACGGCCTCCAACTGCTCCACCAGCTTCCGCAGCGCGGACACGGCTCGCAGCCCGATCCGTGGATCGCGATCACCCGCCCGCTCGGCGAGATCCGTTGCTTCGCTCATACATGTCAATGTAGGTTGACACGCCACCGGATGTCAACCGCAGTTGACATCCGGCAAGCGAGGAACGCCCCTCAGACCTCCAGCACGATCTTCCCGAACTGCCCGCCGGACTCCATCCGCTCGAACCCCTCGCGCGCCCGGTCGAGCGGCAGCACCTCGTCGATGACGGGCCGCACACCCGTGGCGGCGCAGAAGGCGAGCAGGTCCTCCAGCTCGTCCTTGGTGCCCATGGTCGAGCCGACGACCTTCAGCTCCAGGAAGAAGATCCGGGTGAGCTCGGCGTGCGAGGGCCGGTCGCCGCTCGTCGCCCCCGAGATCACCAGCGAGCCGCCCGGCTTCAGCGACTTGACCGAGTGGGACCAGGTCGCCGCGCCCACCGTCTCGATCACCGCGTCCACCCGCTGCGGAAGGCGCGCGCCCGGCTCGACGACCTCCACGGCGCCGAGTTCGAGGGCGCGCTTGCGCTTGGCCTCGTCCCGGCTGGTGGCGAAGACTCGCAGGCCCGCGGCCTTGCCGAGGACGATCGCGGCCGTGGCGACGCCGCCGCCCGCCCCTTGGACGAGCACCGAATCCCCGGGGCGCACACCGGCGTTGGTGAAGAGCATCCGGTAGGCGGTGAGCCACGCGGTCGGCAGGCAGGCGGCCTCGGCGAAGGACAGTTCCTTCGGCTTGGGCAGCACGTTCCAGGTGGGGACGGAGACCTGCTCGGCGAAGGTCCCCTGGTACTTCTCGGTCAGGATGGACCGGCCCTCGCGGGGCCCGACGCCGTATCCGGACTGGCCGATGACGGAGTGCAGGACGACCTCGTTGCCGTCCTCGTCGACGCCCGCGGCGTCGCAGCCGAGGATCATCGGCAGCTTGTCCTCGGCCAGACCGACCCCGCGCAGCGACCACAGGTCGTGGTGGTTGAGGGAGGCGGCACGGACGTTCACGGTCGACCAGCCGGGGCGCGTCTCGGGGGCGGGCCGCTCCCCCAACTCAAGGCCTTCGAGCGGCTGGTCACGGTCGATACGGGCGGCATAGGCAGCGAACATGCGCCGACCCTAGGCCGCCGCCGGGCCGCGGCGGAACCACGTACGACTGTGACACGCACCGCGCCCCCTGCCGTACGACGCGAACTCATCGCGTACGGCAGGGGGCGCGGGTCACACCACGGGGCGGGGCCTCAGCGGCGGGCCACGCCCTCGGCGCGCGCGGCGGCCGCGACCGCCGCCGTGACGGCCGGGGCGACCCGCTCGTCGAACGGCGAGGGGATCACGTAGTCCGCCGAGAGCTCGTCACCGACGACGCCCGCGAGCGCGTCGGCGGCGGCGATCTTCATGCCCTCGGTGATCCGCGAGGCACGGACCTGCAGCGCCCCGGCGAAGATGCCGGGGAAGGCGAGGACGTTGTTGATCTGGTTCGGGTAGTCCGAGCGGCCCGTCGCCACCACGGCCGCGTACTTGTGCGCGACGTCCGGGTGGACCTCGGGGTTCGGGTTGGCCATGGCGAACACGAAGGAGTCGGGCGCCATGGAGGCCACCGCGGGCTCCGGGACGGTGCCGCCGGAGACGCCGATGAACACGTCGGCGCCGTTCAGCGCGGCCTCGAGGGAGCCGCTCAGACCGGCCTTGTTGGTGATCTCGGCGAGCTCCCGCTTGACCGGCGTCAGGTCGTCCCTGTCCCGGCTCACGACGCCCTTGCGGTCGGCCACGGCCACGTCCCCGAGTCCCGCTTCGAGCAGGAACTTGGCGATGGCCACACCGGCCGCGCCCGCACCGGAGATCACGGCGCGCAGATCGCCGAGCGTGCGCCCGGTCAGCTTCGCCGCGTTCCGCAGGGCGGCCAGCGTCACGACGGCCGTGCCGTGCTGGTCGTCGTGGAAGACGGGAATGTCGAGCCGCTCCTGGAGCTTGCGCTCGATCTCGAAGCAGCGCGGGGCCGAGATGTCCTCGAGGTTCACGCCGCCGAAGGAGGGGGCGAGCCGCACCACGGTCTCGACGATCTCGTCCGCGTCCGTGGTCGCGAGCGCGATCGGCACCGCGTCCACGCCGCCGAACTGCTTGAAGAGGATGGCCTTGCCCTCCATCACGGGGAGGGACGCCTCGGCGCCGATGTCGCCGAGACCGAGCACCGCGGTCCCGTCGGTCACCACGGCGACGACATTGGATTTCCAGGTGTAGTCGTGCACGAGCTCCGGCTGCTCGGCGATGGCGCTGCACACCTTCGCGACGCCGGGTGTGTACGCGAGGGACAGGTCGTCCTTGTCGCGGACCGGCACGGTGGCCTGCACGGCCATCTTGCCGCCACGGTGCAGCGCGAATGCCGGATCGAAGGGCTCATCTGCACCCGCAGGGCCCACGTGATCCGTATCGCTGTCGCTGCGAGGATTGACGATCTCCGCTGCCACTTGTCTGACCCCTTAAGTCTTATTCATCAGTTGAGGGTGTCCACTCCTGGTTGAGAAGTGGGCGGGCACCGCGTCCGTTCCCCGCCTGTCGGCGGAGGGAGGTACGAACACGCGGGCGCGCCGCACACGCGCCCTGAGCCCCGGATGAGGGGTGTAACCGTCTTTTCTACCGGATAGGTCCGACCGCCGACGAGCTGTATTTGTTTCGACCCTAGGTCATTTGACCGATTTTACCGAAAAGTGCATTTGCGTTGTCCGCATCGCGAGATAGGTCGGCTTTCACTTGGTTAACGGCGATTCGCTCCCGCACCGATAAGCCCTTGCTGTACCGGGCTGTTCGGATTCGAGGCTGGCCCGTTATCCGATTTTGACATCTCCGGCACCCAGAATCGGACGGTCCGAATGGCAAGATGCCGTCATCACACGAGGTCGCGACACCCGAAGGTGTGTGCCCGACCCATCGGCAACTCCCTCATCCGCCGGAGGACCCACCATGACCGCAAGCTCCCTTTGTCGTAAGACCGCAGCGAAGTCCGCGAAGTCCCGGATTGCCGCGGTCGGCGCGATCGCGGTCGCCGGCACGCTGCTGCTGTCCGGCTGCGGCGACCAGACCAAGGACAAGGGGTCCGACTCGGTCAGCAACGCCCCGCTCGCCGACAAGCTCCCCAAGGACATCCGCGACAAGGGCGTCATCAAGGTCGGGTCCGACATCGCCTACCCGCCCGTCGAGTTCAAGGACAAGTCGGGCAACACGGTCGGCATCGACCCGGACCTGGGCGAGGCGCTCGGCAAGCAGCTCGGCGTGGACTTCGAGTTCGAGAACGGCACCTTCGACACCCTCCTCGGCGGCCTGCGCTCCAAGCGCTACCAGATCGCCATGTCGGCCATGACCGACACCAAGAACCGCCAGGAAGGCGTCGACGAGGACACCGGCAAGAAGGTCGGCACCGGCGTCGACTTCGTCGACTACTTCACCGCGGGCGTCTCGATCTACACCAAGAAGGGCGACGACCAGGGCATCAAGACCTGGTCCGACCTCTGCGGCAAGAAGATCGTCGTCCAGCGCGGCACCGTCTCGCACGACCTGGCCAAGGCCGAGTCGAAGAAGTGCGGGGGCGGCAAGAAGATCGCCATCGAGCAGTTCGACAACGACCAGCAGGCCCAGACGCGACTGCGTTCCGGCGGCGCCGACGCGGGCTCCTCCGACTTCCCCGTGGCCGCGTACGCGGTGAAGACCTCGGGCGGCGGCAAGGACTTCCAGCTGGTCGGCGAGCAGGTCCAGGCCGCCCCGTACGGCATCGCGATCTCCAAGAAGAACCCGGAGCTGCGCGACGCGATCAAGGCCGCGCTCGACGCGATCATCAAGAACGGCGAGTACGAGAAGATCATCAAGAAGTGGGGCGTCGAGGCAGGCGCGGTCAAGGAAGCCACGGTCAACGGCGGCAAGTGACCGCGTCCCTCCTAGTCGCTGAAAGGCCACTCCCGTGACCACCGACATCTCCAAGAAGGGCCCCGAGGACGGCGTCCCGAAGGCGCGCCCCGCGGAGGCCATCAAGGCCATCCCGGTCCGCCACTTCGGCCGCTACGTCGCCGCGGTCCTCGCGATCGGCGTCCTCGCCGCGATCGTCTACGCCTTCTCGCAGGGCGACATCAACTGGGGCGCGATCCCCGACAACTTCTTCGACGAGCGCATCCTCAAGGGTGTCCGAGAGACACTGATCCTCACCTTCCTCTCGATGCTCATCGGCGTCGTCGGCGGTGTGGTCCTTTCGGTGATGCGCCTGTCGAAGAACCCGGTGACCTCCTCGATCGCCTGGTTCTACATCTGGTTCTTCCGCGGCACCCCGGTCCTGGTCCAGCTCTTCGTCTGGTTCAACCTCGGCTTCGTCTTCGACTACGTGAACCTCGGTCCGATCTACAAGGACGAGTGGTCGGACTTCATGACGCCGTTCCTGACGGCGCTGCTCGGCCTCGGCCTCAACGAGGCCGCGTACATGGCGGAGATCTGCCGCGCCGGTCTGCTCTCGGTCGACGAGGGCCAGACCGAGGCGTCGCACGCGCTCGGCATGAGCCACGGCAAGACCCTGCGCCGCGTGGTGCTCCCGCAGGCGATGCGCGTGGTCGTGCCGCCGACGGGCAACGAGTTCATCAACATGCTGAAGACGACCTCGCTCGTCGCGGCCGTCCAGTACTACGAACTCCTCAAGTACGCCCAGGACATCGGCACCTCGTCGGGCGCGACGGTGGAGACGCTGCTGCTCGCCGCCGCCTGGTACCTGATCATGACGTCGATCCTCAGCGTCGGTCAGTACTACCTGGAGCGCTACTACGCGCGCGGCTCGTCCCGCACCCTGCCGGACACACCGTTCCAGAAGATCAAGGCCAACATGTTGTCGCTCGGCAACCGCGCGGGAGGTGTCCGCTGATGACCACCGCCATGGTGAAGTCCGAGGGCGTCCACAAGTCCTTCGGCAACGTGGAGGTGCTCAAGGGCATCGACCTGGAGGTCAAGTCGGGCGAGGTGTTCTGCCTCATCGGCCCGTCGGGATCCGGCAAGTCGACGTTCCTGCGCTGCATCAACCACCTGGAGAAGATCAACGCGGGCCGTCTCTACGTCGACGGCGAGCTGGTCGGCTACCGGCAGAAGGGGGACAAGCTGTACGAGCTGAAGGACAGCGAAGTCGCCCTGAAGCGCCGGGACATCGGCATGGTCTTCCAGCGCTTCAACCTCTTCCCGCACATGACGGCGATCGAGAACGTCATGGAGGCGCCGGTCCAGGTCAAGGGCATCCCCAAGGCCAAGGCGCGGGAGCGCGCCGGGCAGTTGCTCGAACGGGTCGGCCTCGCCGACAAGGCGGGCAACTACCCCTCGCAGCTCTCCGGCGGCCAGCAGCAGCGCGTGGCGATCGCCCGCGCGCTCGCGATGGACCCGAAGCTGATGCTCTTCGACGAGCCGACGTCGGCGCTCGACCCCGAGCTGGTCGGCGACGTCCTCGACGTGATGCGCGACCTCGCGGAGTCCGGCATGACGATGATCGTCGTCACGCACGAGATGGGCTTCGCCCGCGAGGTCGGCGACAGCCTCGTCTTCATGGACGAGGGCGTGGTGGTGGAGTCCGGGCATCCGCGTGACGTCCTGACGAACCCGCAGCACGAGCGGACGCAGTCGTTCTTGTCGAAGGTGCTTTAGCGCGGACTTCCGGTGCGGGTATTCCGGTGGCTGGTCGCGCAGTTCCCCGCGCCCCCTTGCAGGGGGCGCGGGGAACTGCGCGAGCAACCCCCACACACCCGCACCCGAACAACGACCCCTTACTTCAGCCCGAGAACCAGGGAGTCGGACGGCGACGCCCACACGACGCGCGCCTCGGCGAAGCCCCCGTCGCGGAGAGACTGAGCGTGCCACTCGGCCGAAGGCATGTCCCCGTCCGCGTGCTCCCCGTAGATCTCGAACCGCTTCGCGGTGGGCCCGGCCAGCACGGGATCAGCGGCGGCGAGCTGCCACCACTCCTTCCAGTCCACCGCGCCCTCGGCCTTCGCACGGTCCATCCGCCGGTGGCGCAACGCCCGCTCCGCCGCGTTGATGCGCGGCGTCGCCGGATCCGGCATGTGGTCCGCGTTCATGAAGACACCGCCCGCACGAACGAGGCCCGCGACCTGGCCGTACAGAGCGGCGAGCGGTTCGCTGAAGAGCCAGTGCAGCGCCGTCGCCGTGAGCACCGCGTCGTACGAGTCGTGCGGCAGCGCCGCCGTCCACTCGGGGTCCTTCAGGTCCGCGGTGACGAAGGTGACCCGGTCGTCCCCGGCGAAGGTGCCCTCGGCGATGGCGAGCAGCGCCGGGTCCAGGTCGACGCCGACACTGGTGGCGTCCGGGAACCTCTGGAGCAGCCGGTCCGTAATACTTCCCGTACCGCACGCCAGATCGAGCACGCGCGGCGCGGGGCCGACGACGGCCTCGACCATGTCGAGCATGATCTGGAACCGCTCCTCGCGGTCGGGCAGATACCACTGCTGCTGCCGGTCCCAACTGTCCTGCCAAGCGCGCCAGTTGGTCCCCGTCTCGGCGTCGGTCTCGGCGCCCGTCCCCGTTTCAGCCATCAGAACCCCTCCGCTTCGTAATACCCTGGTACCGCCATCGGTCATTACCGGCCGACGACTCGACCCTAGCCCGCGCCCGTAAGGACTACAAGTGGAACTGGCCCATTACTCAGACTTCGCCGTACGCCTGGTCAACAGCGAGGAGCCGGGCCGCGACAAGGACACGCTGACCTCGGTCGAGGCGGTCAAGGAGCTGTTCGGGCCGAGCACGCAGATGGCCCGCCGCGCCACGGACTCCGACCTCACGCGCTTCCGTTCGGTACGGGCCAGGCTCAGGGCGGTCTTCGAGGCGGCCGACGGGGGCGACGAGACGCTCGCCGTCGACCTGCTGAACTCACTGCTCCTGGAGTTCCCGGTCAGCCCGCAGATCTCGGGCCACGACCACCGGGACGAGGACGGCCGCCCGCTGTGGCACATGCACCTGGCGGACCACTCGTCGAACGCGACCGCGGGGTACGCCGCGATCGCCGCGATGGGCCTCGCCTTCCACCTCACCGAGCACGGCGTGGACCGCTTCGGCCTGTGCGAGGCGGCGCCGTGCCGCAACGCCTACCTCGACACCTCGACGAACCGCTCCCGGCGCTACTGCTCGGACCGCTGCGCGACCCGCGCGAACGTCGCCGCCTACCGCGCCCGCAAGCGCCTGGAGACGGAGCGGTCGGCCGCCACGGGCCGCACGGCGGACAGCGCCCAGCGCACCGCGGCGAGCGGCGAGCGGCGCCCCGGTGCGGGCGGGCGGTAGCGGAACCGCACCTTCCCCAGAACGAGTTCCTCGGGAACGACGCCGTAGTCCGTGCTGTCGCCGCCCGCGAACGCGTTGTCGCCGAGCACCCACCAGCCGCCGTCGCGGCGCTCGGTGGCGCGCTTGACGACCAACAGGTCCTGTTGGAACGGATGACGCAGCACCACCACGTCCCCCGGGCGCACGCGCGCGCCCCAGTGCACGAGCAGCCGGTCCGCGTGGCACAGCGTGGGCACCATCGAAGGGCCCCTCACCTCCGCCGCGCCGAACGGCAAGACGGCCCTTCCGCGCTCGGTCTCCTGCGACAGCTCCGGCATCACCGCACCTCCCCGGTCCTATCCTCCACCAGTCCCAGTCTGACCCTGGACTTTTGTCCTAAGCCCATGGGGGCACTCGCGAAAACCCGCCTCTCACGGAGTAATGTCCCACCTGAGAAGACGATCACGAGGAAGGACAGCTACATGCTTTCCCGCCTGTTTGCCCCCAAGGTGAAGGTCAGCGCCCACTGCGACCTGCCCTGCGGCGTGTACGACCCGGCCCAGGCCCGCATCGAGGCGGAGTCGGTCAAGGCCGTCCAGGAAAAGATGGCCGGTAACGACGACGCGCACTTCCAGGCCCGCGCCACCGTCATCAAGGAGCAGCGCGCCGAGCTCGCCAAGCACCACGTCTCGGTGCTCTGGAGCGACTACTTCAAGCCCCCGCACTTCGAGAAGTACCCGGAGCTGCACCAGCTGGTCAACGACGCCCTCAAGGCCCTCTCGGCCGCCAAGGGCTCGACGGACCCGGCCACGGGCCAGAAGGCGCTGGACTACATCGCCCAGATCGACAAGATCTTCTGGGAGACCAAGAAGGCTTGATCTCCCCCCAGGCCGACTGACCCGTGGTTCCGCGGGTCGCGTCGCCCACTCGACCGCATCCGGTCCGCAGGTCGCCGTCACGGCGTCCACGGCGGACGGGGTGCGGTCTTGTTTTTCCTGGCTACCGTACGTATGTGGTCGTAAGCCCCTGCGCCGAAGGAGACGACGTCGTCATGAGGCTCCCCGACACCGCGCACACCTCGCGCCCGTGGCGGATCCACGCGATCGCGCACGACTTCCGCCTCTACGACGTCTGGGCGCTGCCGACGCCCGGCGGCCCCGACGACTTTCCGCGCCTCGTGCGGAACACGGCCGCGGGCGACACGTCGGACAACCCCTCCTGGATCGCCCGCACGCTCTTCGCGATCCGCTGGAAGCTCGGGAGGCTCTTCGGCTGGGACGACCCGAAGGCGGGCCTCGGCTCCCGGGTCCCGACCCTGCGCGACCGGCTGCCGCGGGATCTGCGCGAAGGCCCGACCGGGCCGGACTTCGCCGGACTGCCCTTCACCCCGGTCTACCTCACGGACGACGAGTGGGCGGCGGAGGTGGCCAACTCCACCGTGCACGCGGTGCTGCACCTCAGCTGGGTCCCTGACGGGTCCGGCGGCTACCGCGGCCAACTGGCCGTGCTCGTGAAGCCCAACGGCCTGCTCGGCAAGGCGTACATGGCGGCGATCGCCCCCTTCAGGCACCTGCTCGTCTACCCGGCGATGCTGCGCGGCATCGCACGCGAGTGGCAGGAGTCGGCACCCCGCGCGTGACCTCGCGAGATCCTCCGACGCATGGCGCGCTAGGGCGTACGCCGTGGCCTGGCGAGGCCCAGGTCGTACGCGAGGATCGTCGCCTGGACCCGGTCGCGCAGGCCCAACTTGCCGAGCAGGGCGTTGACGTGGGACTTCACCGTGCCGGTGGTCACGCCGAGCGCCTCGGCGATCTCCGCGTTGGTGTGGCCCGCGGCCACCAGGGTCAGGACCTCGCGTTCGCGGGGCGTGAGGGACTCCAGGAGTTCGGGGTCCGGGGCGGGTGCCGTGTCGGCGAAGGCGGCGATCAGGCGGCGCGTGACGGTGGGCGCGAGCATGGCCTCGCCCGACGCCACCACGCGGATCCCGGCGAGGAGCTCCTCGGGCAGCGCGTCCTTGAGCAGGAAGCCGGACGCCCCTGCGCGCAGGGCGTCGTGGACGTAGGCGTCCTGGTCGAAGGTGGTCAGGACCAGGACGCGCGGGGCGTCGGCGCCCCGTCCCTCGGTGAGCAGGCGGGTCGCGGTCAGACCGTCCATGCCCGGCATGCGGATGTCCATCAGGACGACGTCCGGCGCGAGTTCGCCCGCGAGCCGCACGGCGGCCGCCCCGTCCTCCGCCTCGCCCACCACGTCCAGGTCCGGCTCCGCGTCGACGATCGCCGCGAAGCCCGCACGGACCACGGCCTGGTCGTCGACGACCATCACTCGGACGGTTCCAGCACGGTCCGCGCCGCCGCCGGTCCGCTCTTCGCCGGTGCGCCGTTCGCCGGCGCGCTCTTCGCCGTCCGCGCTCTCGGCAGTGTGGGGGGTGATGGCAGTGTCTCCTTCGGTGTGCCGGGGGGTGTGGGAGTCGTCGCCGAGGCGGTCGTCTCCCGCAGGGTGCTCAAGAGGTCACGCATCGCCGACAGCGCCGCCCTCGCCCCGTCCGCGACGGCCCCCAGGTCGCCGGCCTCAGCCCGGGTGATGACGTCCGAGGCGTGCCGCAGGACCTCGCCGCGCAGCTCCTCGGCGATGCGGCAGCGCTCCTCGTACGCCTCGACGACCGCCGAGTGGACCGTCGCGGCGAGGGCGTGGTCCTCGTACGCCCTGACGCGTTCGCGGCGGGTCCGGACGGCCGCGCCGACGGCCCAGAGGGCCGCCAGCGGGAACAGGAAGGCCAGGCCCACGGCGCAGACCAGGAAGAGCAGGAGGCCGAAGCCGCCCTCCGTCCTCAGGTCCGCGATGCCGTCGGCCGACGCGACGGCGATGGAGGCCAGCGCGAGTCCGGCCGCGCCCACCGCGGGCACGGGCCAGGTGACACGGGCCGGACCGGCGTACGCCCCCACCGCGTACACGCCCACGCACGCCGCCACGCCGCCGGACACCAGCAGACACAGCGCCACGTCCGGGTGCAGCAGGCCGAAGGCGCGGCCGAGCGGCGCGAGCCAGGTGAGGGCGAGCACCGCGCAGAGGGCCGCCCAGGGCGCCCGCCGCCGCCACAGCAACGGCAGGGCGTGCGCCAGGACGGGCCCCGTGGCGAGCCAGACGTCCGAGGGGCGCTCGACGAGCACCGCGAAGACGGGGAACGCGGCGACCGCGAGCGCGGTCGCCCCGTCGGTCGCGTCCAGGCCGCGCAGCGCCGGGTGGCGTGCCACACGGCCGCGCGGGGCCGCCGTGCCGCGCGGGAGCCGCGCGCGTACGGACCAGCCGGGTCCGTCCTCGCGCGGCCCCGCCTCCAGGGTCCCGCCGAGCGCGGCCGCCCGCTCCCGCATGCCCGTGGTGCCGCGCCCGGAGCCGAGCCGCTGCCGGGCCGCGGGCGCGCCTCCCGCCGCCGCGTCGCCGCACGCCCCGCCGTCCTCGACCGTCAGGTCGACCGCGCCCTCGTCGTCCGCCACCGCGACGCGTACGCGGACGGCGGCCCCGGGGGCGTACCTCAGCGCGTTCGTGAGGGCCTCGCGCACGATGCCGAACGCCGCGTCGGCCACCGGTCCTGTCAGCGCAGCGAGGCCCTGCGCCACCTCCACGGCCGGGCGCAGCCCCAGGCGGGCGAAACCGTCGGCGAGTTCACCGACGCGTTCCTCCAGGGCGCTGTCCTCGTCGGCCGCCGACGTCCGCATCATCGCCACCAGGCGGTGCAGCGAGGCCAGGGTCTCGCGGCCGCTGTCCGCCGCGAATTCCAGGGCCTGCGCGGTCAGTTCCGGCTTGCGCTCGCCGAGCCGCAGCGCGGCGTCCGCGGTGACCACCACCGAGGTGAGGTGGTGGGCGCTGACGTCGTGCAGTTCGCGGGCCAGGCGCTGGCGTTCGGTGGTGGCGGCCCTGCCCCGTTCGGCCTCGGCCCGCGCGAGGTCCCGGGCGGCGGCCCGCCGTCCCGCGTGCCAGCGGCGGCGTCCTCGGCCCAGGCCGAGGACGGTCAGGACGAGCGCGCCCGTCACCAGGACCTCGCCGCCGACCTCGGCCGCCGAGCCGAGCTGCACCGCGGCACGGACCGCCTCGGCCGCGGTGAGCACCGCTCCGACGAGTGCGGCACGCCGGTCGTCGCAGCGCACCGCGACCGAGTACAGCGCGACCAGCACGCTGATCGAGTGCAGCAGCGCCGCGTCCTCGGGGAGGGGCAGACAGGCGAGCAGGACGGCTTCGACGGCGAGCGCGGCGACGGCGGGGTGGCGTCGGCGTACGCCGAGCGCGACGGTGACGGCGACCGCCGCGCCGAGCGCCGCCGCGAGCGGGACGGCGCCGACCGGGTCGCCGTCCCGCAACGCGCGTCCCGGCCAGAAGGCCAGCTGCTGGATCGCCAGCAGGACGGGCAGCAGCCAGTTCCGTATCCGCTCCATATCGGGCACAAGGATACGGAGCCGCGTCTATCCCTGGTTGGAGAGCACGATCGTGCCGTCGGCCGACGAATCCGCGGGTCGGGGCCGCAATGCTGGAGGCATGACGACGACGCCCCACCCGGCAGGACCGCCGCCGCACCACCCGCCGCACCACCCGGACAGTGCGCAGGGAAGCACGCAGGCGCACGGATACGGATACGGATACGGATACGGATACGGATACGGATACGGGTACGCCCCGCCGCCTCCGTACGTCGCACCGCCCCTCCCCTACCATCGCCTCGCCCTGATCACGGGCCGCCACCGCTGGTGGCGCCCGCTGGCCGGGACCGCCCTGCTGCTCGCCGGTGCCGTGGCCGTCTCGCTCGTGGTGCTGCTCGGCGGCGAGATCCTGGGCGCGGCCCTGGACAAGCCCACCGGCAAGGACGGGTTCCGGGTGTGGGGCGGCGTCGGCGAGACGGGACAGGCCCTGCTCGCGTTGGCGCTGCTGCTCCCCGTGGTGCTCGCCGCCGCGCACTGGGCGCAGCGGCGTCCGGCCGGGACGCTGTCGTCGGTGACCGGGCGGCTGCGGTGGGGCTGGCTCGGACGGTGCGCGCTGGTGGGACTTCCGCTGGTCGCGGGGTCGTTCGGAGTCATGCTGCTGCTGCCGGAAACGGGGGGCGCGGGGCCGGAGGGCTCGGAGTGGGCGGGGCTCGGGAACTTCCTGCTCGGGCTCGCGATGGTGTGCGTGCTCGTGCCGTTCCAGGCGGCGGCGGAGGAGTACGCGTTCCGGGGCTGGCTCACCCAGGCGGTCGGCGCCTGGTGCCGTTCGCCGTGGGTGGCGATCGTGCCGCAGGCGCCGCTGTTCGCCGCGGCGCACGGGTGGGGCACGCCGTGGGGGTTCGCGGACCTCGTGGTGTTCGGCCTCGTCGCGGGCGTGCTGACCGTGCGTACGGGCGGGCTGGAAGCCGCGATCGGCCTGCACGTGCTCAACAACCTGCTCGCGATGGGTGTCTCGGCGGCGATCGCGGGCGCGCTCGCCTCCGACGAGACGGCGGCCGACATGGACTGGACGGCGGTGGCCGTCGACGTCGTGATGCTCTGCGCGTACGCGGCGGTCGTGCTGTGGATGGCGCGGCGCCGGGGGATCCGGTCGATGAGCACGGGCGCGGGCACGGGCACGGATGCCGGTGCTCTCTCGGGGGCCGCGCGGTAAATCGGTTGCCGCACGCGTGGGCCGCCTGCTGCACTGGGGAACGTCGGGGAGAGCCCGGCACCACCGAACAAGGCCCGAGTCAGGTCCGAATCAGGTCCGAATCAGGAGAGAAAATGCGGCGTTCGCGCATGTCCATCCCGGAAGGAAGTCACCCCTCTTCTAAGGACATGACGGTACGTGCATTCACCTGCTCCGCACACCCTGAACCTGGGCATTCTCGCCCACATCGACGCCGGTAAGACCAGCCTGACCGAGCGGCTCCTGCACGCCGCCGGTGTCATCGACGAACCAGGACGCGTCGACGACGGCAGCACCCAGACCGATTCGCTCGCCCTGGAGCGACAGCGCGGCATCACGATCAAGTCCGCGGTCGTCTCCTTCGTGATCGACGCCCCGGCGGGTGCCGACGCGGGCGACGGCGTCGAGGTCAACCTCATCGACACCCCAGGACACCCGGACTTCATCGCCGAGGTGGAGCGGGTCCTGAGCGTGCTCGACGGCGCCGTGCTCGTGATCTCCGCCGTGGAGGGCGTGCAGGCGCAGACCCGCGTCCTGCTGCGCACCCTGCGCCGGCTGCGCATCCCCACGCTGATCTTCGTGAACAAGACGGACCGCCGCGGCGCCCGGTACGAGGGCGTGCTCGACCACATCGCCACGCGGCTCACCCCGGACGTCGTCCCGATGGGCACGGTCCCCGGCCTCGGCACGCGCGAGGCCCGCTTCGTCCCCTTCACCGCCGAGAGCGGCACCGACGGCAACGGCTTCACCGCCCGTCTGACCGAGCTGCTCGCCTCGCACGACGACACGGTTCTTTCCGCGTACGTCGAGGACGCGGCATCCCTTTCGTACGACCGGCTGCGCGCCGAGCTGGCCCGCCAGACCCGCCGCGCGCTGGTGCACCCCGTCTTCTTCGGCTCGGCGATGACGGGCGTGGGCGTCGGCGAACTGGCCGACGGCATCCGCGAGTTGCTGCCGTCGAACGCCGGGGACGCCGAAGGGCCCGTCTCCGGCAGCGTCTTCAAGGTGGAGCGCGGAGCGGCCGGGGAGAAGATCGCCTACGTCCGGATGTTCTCCGGCACGATCCGCACGCGCGACCGCGTCGACATCGTGGCGGCGTCCGACGGGGCGAGCGAGTCGCGCGAAGGCAAGGTCACCGCCATCACGGTCTTCGACCAGGGCACCGACGTCCGGCGAACGGAGGTCGGGGCGGGCCGGATCGGCAAGCTCCGGGGCCTCGGCGACGTCCGCATCGGCGACGTGATCGGCGTACCGCGCCCGGGCGTCGAGCCCGGCGCGCACCACTTCGCGCCGCCGACCCTGGAGACCGTCGTCGCCCCGGTCCGCCCGTCCGACCGGGGCGCCCTGCACGTCGCGCTCACCCAACTCGCCGAGCAGGACCCGCTGATCGGCCTGCGGCAGGACGCCGTCCGCCAGGAGGTGTCGGTCTCGCTCTACGGAGAGGTGCAGAAGGAGGTCGTCCAGGCGACGCTCGCCGAGGACTTCGGACTCGACGTCTCCTTCCGCGAGACCACGACGATCTGCGTGGAGCGGGTCGTCGGCACGGGCGAGGCGTTCGAGATCATCGACAAGGACCCCAACCCGTTCCTCGCCACGGTCGGCCTGCGGGTGGCGCCCGCGCCGGTCGGCGCCGGGGTGGAGTTCCGGCTCGGCGTCGAACTCGGCGCGATGCCGTACGCGTTCTTCCGCGCGGTCGAGGAGACCGTCAGGGAGACCCTGCACCAGGGCCTGTACGGCTGGCGCGTGCCCGACTGCACGGTCACGATGACGCACTGCGGCTACTGGCCGAGGCAGAGCCACGCGCACGGCACCTTCGACAAGAGCATGTCGAGCACGGCGGGCGACTTCAGGAACCTGACGCCGCTGGTCCTGATGGACGCGCTGCGCCGGGCGGGCACGGTGGTGCACGAGCCGATGCACCGCTTCAGGATCGACGTGCCCGGCGACACGTTCGGCGCGGTCCTGCCCGCGCTCACGCGACTGCGGGCGGTGCCGCACACGCCGACCACGAGCGGAGCTTCGTACGTACTGGAGGGGGACATCCCCGCGAAGCAGGTGCACGCCCTGGAGCAGATGCTGCCCGGACTCACGCGCGGCGAGGGCGAGTGGGAGTCCGCGTTCGACCACTACGAGCCCGTGCGGGGCGCCCCGCCCACCCGCGCCCGGACGGATCACGACCCGCTGAGCCGCAAGGAGTACCTGCTGCGGGTGGTGCGCCGCACGTCCGGCGGGGGCCGGGAGGAGCCGGTCGCATGACACCGACTCCCCGCCGTCGTACGGCCTCCTCAGTCGTCGAACGACGGCATGCCGAGCCCCGCCAGCCGCTCCCGGTCCGCGATGATGTTGATCTCCACGATCCTGCCGTCCACGACCGTGAACGACGCGAGGGAGAACGGCTCGCCGTCCGGCACGGCGACGAGCCCCGGCGCCCCGTTGACCAGGACCAGGCGCGAGACCAGCGCGAACCGCGCGAACATCGCCGCCTGCCCGGCCACCGTCGCCGCGCCCCGCACCAGCTTGGACAGGCCCGACGACAGTTCGCCGGTGTCCGCGCGCAACACCACGTCCGGGTCGAGGAGTTCGAGCAGCGCCTCGAAGTCGCCGGCCTTCGTCGCGGCCATCCACGCCTCGACGACCTCGCGCTGCTTGGCGAGGCCGGTGTCCGTGGCGGGCGCCGAGCCCTGCACTCGGCGGCGGGCCCTGCTGGCAAGTTGCCGGGTCGCGGCCGTCGAGCGCTCCACCACGGGCGCGATCTCGTCGAAGGGCACGGCGAACATGTCGTGCAGCACGAACGCGAGCCGTTCGGCGGGCGCGAGGGTCTCCAGTACGACGAGGAGGGCGAGGCCGACCGAGTCGGCGAGCAGCACCTCCTGCTCGGGATCGGCCACCGCGTCCATGCGGCTCACCACCGGGTCCGGCACGTGCGTGTCCATGGAGACGTCCAGGGAGTCCTCGCGCCGGGACTGCCGCGAGCGCAGCATGTCGAGACACATCCGCCCCACGACGGTCGTCAGCCAGCCGCCGAGGTTCTCCACCGCACCGGAGTCGGAGCGGCTGAGCCGCAGCCACGTCTCCTGGACGGCGTCCTCGGACTCGCTCAGGGAGCCGAGCATGCGGTACGCGACGGCGTTCAGGCGGGGCCTGTGCTCCTCGAACCGGGCCGCGAGGGCGGCGGCGGCAGCGGCTTCGTTCTGGTCCATGCGTCACATTCTCTCGTCGCGGTCCGTCATGACAATGACGGACCGGACCGTTCCGGTGTGACGTTCACCCCTGCTCTCACCAGGAGTTCCTCTTGTCGACCGACTCGCCCGGCCCTGACCGATCGCCCGACCTGATCGACGACGACCTCGTCCGCGGCCTGCTCGCCGAGCAGTTCCCGCGGTGGGCGGACCTGCCCGTCTCGTCCGTGCCGCTGCCCGGGATGGACAACGCGACGTTCCGGCTCGGCGACGACCTCTCGGTCCGGCTGCCCCGCTACGAGCGCTGGATCGGGCAGGTCGAACGCGAACAGCGGTGGCTGCCGTGGCTGGCCCCGCAACTGCCCCTCCCCGTCTCCGCACCGCTCGCGTCGGGAAGGCCCGGCCTCGGCTACCCCTTCCCGTGGTCGGTCTACCGCTGGCTGGAGGGCGAGGCAGCGACCACCGAGAACCTCGCGGACCCGGTGCGCACGGCCACCGAACTGGCCGGATTCATCAGGGCGTTGCAGAGGATCGACGCGACCGGTGGCCCTGCTCCCTGCCTGAGCAACGCCTTCCGGGGCGAGCGCGTGGGCACCGAGTGCGATGCGCTGGCCGCCGACTCCCTCGTACGCGCGAAGATCGCCAAGCTGGACGGGATCGTCGACACGGACGCCGTGACGGCGGTGTGGGAGGCCGCGCTCGCCGCGCCCGCGTGGGACCGTCCCCCGGTCTGGCTGCACGGCGACCTCGCGACCGGCAACCTCCTCGCGGTGGAGGGACACCTGAGCGCGGTCATCGACTTCGGCACGCTCGCGGTGGGCGATCCGGCCTGCGATCTGATCCCGGCCTGGATGTTCCTGCCCGCAAAGGCGCGGGAGACGTTCCGCGACGCGGTCGACCAGGACGACGCGACGTGGGCACGGGCGCGCGGCCTGGCGCTCGCCGGGTCGCTGCCGGTCCCCGACGATCCGTTCTTCGCGGTTCCCGCGCGGGTGACCGCGTCGCTGCGGCATCTGGACGCGGTGCTCGACGACTTCAGGACGTACGGGGGTTAGTCGCCCCGCGCACGCGCCCGCGCCCCGGTCCGGAGCGCGGGCTCCAGCACCGCGCGCAGATCCGCGTGGTCGCGGTAGAGCAGCCCGGTCATGCCGAGCGCGGCGGCCGCGTCCACGTTCTCCTGGCGGTCGTCGACGAAGAGGCAGCGGGCCGGGGCGACCCCGGCCCGCTCCGCCGCCACCTCGTAGATGCGACGGTCCGGCTTGACGATGCCGAGGTCGGCGCTGCTGATCACGTCGTCCACGAGCCCGGTGGGCCCGGTGAGACCGAGCAGCGCGAGATCGTCGGCCAGCCACGGCGTCGCGTTGGTGACGAGCAGCACCGGCAGACCGGCGGCACGGGCCTGCCGCAGCATGCCCACGACCACCTCGTCGGCGCGGAACTTCGCCTCGGCGAGCGTCGTCGCGAGTTCCCGGCCGCGCTCGTGGGGCACGCGGTCGGCGAGCCCGTGCGCGATCGCCTCGGTCCACTGGTCCTTGGTGATCTCGCCGCGCATCAGGGGCAGGTCGGTCTCGGGCGCGAAGGCGATCTCGGCGGTACTGCCCACGGCGAGGCCCGCCGCGCGCTCCGACTGCTCCAGTTCCGCCATGTCGTAGAAGCGGATCACGCCGTCGAGGTCGCTCAGTACGGCGTCGAACGCCCGGCCGGAGATCTTCATCGCATGTGTCTATCACGGGGGCGAGGTCCGGCCCTCCCGCCCTCTAAGGTCCCGTTACGTGAACCGACACGACAGAGACACGCACGACAGAGACACGAACGACAGGCACATACCGTTCGCGCGCCTGCACAACGTCCGCGACCTGGGGGGCCTGCGCACCGCCGACGGGGGCCTCGTGCGGTCGGGGCTGCTGTACCGCGCCGACTCGCTCGGCAAGCTGCGGGCCGACGACGGGGCGGACGAGGCGGAGCGCGCGGACTGGGCACGCTTTTGCGCACTCGGGCCGCGCGCGGTCGTCGATCTGCGCTACGACTGGGAGATCGCCGCCAAGGGCCGGGTACCGGAGCTGCCCGGACTCGCCTACCACCAGCTGAGCATCGAGCACCGGCCCTACGACCAGGCCGCGCTCGGCCCGGACGTCGAGCCAGGACCGTACCTCGCCGAGCGGTACGTGGAGGTGGCGCACGACGGCGTCAAGGAGATCAGGGCCGTGCTCGACGTCATCGCGGCATCGGCGGCGGCGAAGGAGCCCCTCGTCTTCCACTGCGCCTCCGGCAAGGACCGCACCGGCCTGATCGCCGCCCTGGTCCTCGCGCTCGTCGGCGTCCCCGAGGACGCGATCGTCGAGGACTTCGCCCTCACCGGCCTCGCATCGGACCGCCTGCTCGCCGACTGGCGAACGACCCACCCCGAGGCCACCGGGATCTGGCCGGGCTACGGCAAGGCCCCCTCGGAGGTCATGACCCTGTTCCTCGCGGCGCTGACCGAGCGGTACGGGTCCGTGCGGGGGTACGCCGATGAACTCCTCGGCACGGATGAGGAGTTCGCGGCGGCGTTGCGGAGGGCTTTGGTGGAGGTGGCGGTGGAGGCGGAGGCGGAGCGGGGGTAGTTCCGGGTGAGGGCTCGGGGGCCCGGCGTCCGGGCCCCTGGAACCGGGTGGTTCAAGCCCGCGCCCTCACTCCGCCGTCCGCACGGACCACGCCGCCGCCGCGACGACCAGCGCCACCGCCGCGTACTCCCGGAGCCCGAGCCGCTCGCCGAGGGCGGCGTAGCCCACGCCGGTGCCCACCGCGGGCCCCAGCGCGAGCAGTACGCCGAAGGCTCGTGCGCCGATGCGGCGCAGGGCGAGCATGTCCAGGCAGTACGGGATCAGCGACGAGAGCAGCGCGACCAGGAACCCGGTGCCGAGCAGCGCCGGATGCTCGACGACGGACCGTCCGTCGACCGCCCCCGCGACCGGCACCAGCAGGCACGCCCCGATGCCCAGCGCCACGGTGAGCCCGTCCCAGCCGGAAAAGAGCCGCCCCACCCGCTGGTTGAGGACCACGTAACCCGCCCTGCACAGCGCGGCCACCGCCCCCGCCATGACGCCGACGCCGGGCAGCGCACCACCCGGCACCGCGAGCAACAGCACCCCGGCGAGCGCGAGCAGCCCGGACAGGAGGTGCGCGGCCCTGCGGGACAGCGCGAGCGCGAGGGCCAGCGGGCCGAGGAGTTCGAGGGTCGCCGCGACGCCCAGCGGGAGGTGGCGGATCGCCTGGAAGTACGCGGAGTTCATCCCGGCGAAGACGACACCGAGCCCGGCCGCGGCCCGCCACTGCGCGGCCGAAAGCCGCGAGAGCCGTGGCCGGACCACGGTCCACAGGACGAGCGCGGCGAACCCGAGCCGCATCCCGGCGAGCGCTGTGGGCCCGACCTGACCGTACGTCCCCTTGGCCAGCGCGGACCCGCACTGCAGGCTGACGATCTGCACAAACACGAGCCCGACAGCAACGCGAGCACCCCGCACCGCGCCCTTCCCCAAGCCACTCGCCGCCTCACCCCTCCCCGAGCCCTCTGCCACCACACCACTCCGCGAGCCCCTTACTGCCTCGCCTCTCCCCGAGCCACTCGCCGCCTTACCTCGCCCGGGGGCCTGTGCCACCTCACCTCTCCGCAAGCCACCTACCACCTCACCCCTTCCTGAGACCCTCACCGCCTCGCTTCCCCACAGGCCCCCTACCGCCTCGCCTCTCCCCGAGCCACTCGCCGCCTCGCTCCTTCCTGAGCCCCTCGCCGCCTCACCCCTCCCCGGGCCCTCTGCCGCCTCACCACTCCGTGAGCCACTCGCCGCCTTACCTCGCCCGGGGCCCTCTGCCGCCTCGCCTCTCCCCGAGCCCCCTACCGCCTCACCCCTTCCAGAGACCCTCACCGCCTCGCTTCTCCCCAAGCCCCCTGTCGCCTCACCCCTCCCCGAGCTCTCCGTCCCCTCACCCCCCGCCGAGCCCTTCGCCGCCTCGCCACTCCCCGAGTCCCGCGCCACATCTCTCACGCCCGTCAGCGTGATGTCATGCCCTTATGCATTTCAACCATTACGGGGGCGAGGCGGCCCTGCTCGCCGCCGACCTGGTCAACTCCCTCGCCCCCGCACCCCCTCTGGCCCCGCTCCTCGCCGCGCGCGGCGTCACGGACCACGCCCTCACCACCGCCCAGGAGGCCGACCTCCGCGACTGGGCCGTACGCCTCGCGGAGTGTTTCGGACCGCAGGACCTCCCCCGCCGCTGCGCCCGCGTCAACGCCCTGCTGGCGCACGCCTCCAGCAGCCCCCGCATCTCCCTGCACGACGGCCACCCGCACTTCCACTACAGCGCCCCCGCCGCGGATCCGGCCGCCCACGTCCGCGCCCTCACTGCGGCGGGCCTCGCCTACGTCGTCTGCTTCGCCGAGGCCCACCGCCTGGGCCGCTGCGCCCGCACGCCCTGCGGCACCGCCTTCGTGGACACGTCCCGCAACGGCCGCCGCGCGTACTGCTCGGTGCGCTGTGCGAACAACGACGCGGTCGCCCGCCACCGCGAAAGACGGCGGCACTGAGGACCCCGCGGCCCTCACTTCTCGCCGAGCACCTCGCGCAGGGTCCCCCGCAGCCGCTCCTGGTCCGCGCGCACGGCCTCGTACCGCGCCGCGTGGCGACGGATGTCGGCGCGCTGCTCCTCGTCGCTGACGACCCACCACACCCCGGCGACGTTCAGCTTCCTGTTGCACTCGACGTCGGCGACGGCCGTCCCCAACTCCCGCTGGCTACGTGCGGTGTTGCCGTCCGGGGCCCCGTCGCGCCACGCCTTGTCACGGAAGGCGTCGCGCGGACTTTCGTACGCCTTGTAGCCCTTGTCCTGAACGCAGCGCGACCACTCGCCAAAGATCCTGCGCACCCTCGGATCCTTGGCGACGACCTTGTCGATCTCCTCGGCGCGCTCGTCGACATACGCCCACAGGCGCGAGCGCTTCGTCTCGTCGCCCAGCAGCCGACGCGAACTCTCCCCGGTGCAGCCGCCGTTGGGCACCTTGCGGCCGTTCACCACGGCGGCCGTCCGCCCGGCCTCGCCGAAGTCGTTCAGCACCTCGTATTCCCGCTGCGTCACGGCCCGCCCCTCCGGCCCCTCGGCCTTCGGCGTGAACGTGGCGTCCGGGTCGAAGCCGTACCCCCAACGGCGGGCGTGGCCGAGGTCCAGCGTCCCGTACGGGGAGATCGAGACCACCGTCGAGGTGAAGGCCGACCCCATCTTCGGAAACGGCTCCGGCCGGGGGTTGAGGGGGAAGTCGGCGAAGCCGTAGGAGCGCATGCACCGCTGCACGAGACGCGACTTCGCCTGTCCCATGCGGCGGTTGTCGCGGTCGCTCAACTCATAGGCATCCAGGGGGAGTTCGGGGACGTCCGCGCTGGTCCTCACGCGCGGCTCGCCGTCCTCCGGCTCGCGACCTGAGACCCCGCCACCAGGACCGCCCCCGGCCCCACACCCCGCCAACACCGCCAACACCGCCCCCACCAGAGCGAGTACACCCCACCGCGCCCTCATCGAACCCCTCCCCGGGCGACATCACCGACCGTGGGACCCTACCCCCGCCGGAGCCGGGCCCCCGGACGGCCTCACGCCTTCAGGGCGGCCCCCACCATCGAGAGAACCTCGTCATCGGAAAGCCCGAGGTCGAGCGCGTCCGATACGAACTCCCGCACCCGCTCCACGAGTTGGGCGCGGGCCCGCGCCGCCGCGCTGTCGGCGACGATGGCACCCCGCCCCCTGCGGAGCTCGATCAGCCCCTCGTCCCGCAGGCGCTGGTAGCCGCGGAGCACGGTGTGGACGTTCACGCCGAGCGATCCCGCGAGCATCCGGGCGGCGGGCAGCCGCTCCCCGGGGCCGACGCTGCCGTCGACGACGGCGCGGCGCGCGCAGGCCGCGATCTGGTCGCCGAGCGGCACGGCCGATGTCGTATCGATCCGGAACAACATGTCGTCAGCGCTCCGCGGTCCGTCGTTCGACCAGGGTGTTGAGGAGCGCGGCAGCCGTGGCCGAGTCCTCCACGGTCACCGCGAACACCCTGCCACTCGTGCGCCGCACGACCAGCGCCTCGCCGGACCTGAGGATGATCCCGGACCGCCCTGGCCACACCCGGTAGCCCCAACCCCCGTAGTCGCCAACGGCGTTGACGTACTCGCTGTCCGCCCGCTCCATCCGGTCGAGCGGCAGCCGTACGCGCGGCCAGGGCACCACGCTCGGCGAGACGGTGAGACCGCGCCGGTCGACGGCGACGCAGGGCCTGGCGAACGCGGCGACGAGCAGCCCGGCCGCGACCAGGGAGAGCGGGGCCACCCACTCCCGCTGCACCCACGCCAGGCCGACCCCCGCCCCGGCCGTCGCGACACCGAGCCCGAAGAGCCACGGCGAGCCCGTCCTGCGCACCCACCCGGCCTGCTCCGCATCGCCGAGCCCGAGCCGCGCGGCATCGGTGTCCCGCACGGCGCCGCCCCCGTGCACGTCCGGCAGCGCCGTACGCCGGGCCAGCGCGAGCCCGAGGAGGGCCCCGATCCCCGCCGCCACCGCGGCGACGCCGACGGTCACGGCCAACTGCCACAGCGGGAACCGGGCCGACGCGCCGTCCGCGAGGTCACGGTTGGCGACGAGGCTCGCCGTCATCGGCCACCCGAGGAACGCGGCGGTCGCCCAGCAACCGGCCAGCAGCCCCACCACTCCACGCCGGTACGCGCGATATCCGCTCTTCAGCGCCACGAACGCGCCCACCGCGCCGAGCCCCACGAACAGCCCGCCGCCCACGGCGAGAAAGGCGCCCCGCCCGACGTACCCGTCGGCGGCGCCGTCGGGACCGAAGTGACTGGCCATCCGCCCGGGCAGCCGGTCCCTCAGCGCGGCGTACACCGCCAACTCCACGAGGAACGCGAGCACGAAAGGCAGGACGGCGAGCGAGACAAGACGAGCATCGGCGCGACGACTCCCGCGACCGGAATCTCCAACGAACCCCTCAACCTGCGACATATGAAAACCTCCCTTGTTCGCATCCTACTAGAACAATGAAGGCGCAAGAAGGCGCAAGAAGGCGCAAGAAGGCGAACAACCCACCGCCCTTCCGTGTCAACGGCCCCCGGCGGCCCCGGCATCGGCACTCCCGACGTCCGGCGCGTCCTCCCCGCCGGACGAACCCACGCCCCCGGACACCCCGGGGCCCTCGGCGTCCCGTCGGCCCCTGGACCTGACCCGCGAGTGGGAATGCCCGTGCCCGCGACGCCGGACGGCGGCCTCCCCGCTCTCCTCGTCCACGACGTACGCCGCACACTCCGGGTTACGGCACGGTCCCGGCCCCCACACGGGGACGAACACCCCGAGCACTTTGCGCCGCCGGATCGCCGTACCCACGATCTGCCCACAGCGCGCGCACACGGGTTCACCCTGCACTCCGGGGCCTGCCCCGCCCCCATCACTGCCCATGGCTTCAGGCTATTCCGGCCACGAACAGCGAGGCAGCCCCCGCGCCGTCAGCCGCTGACCCCGCCCACAACTCCGCGCGGCTCACGCCACATCGGCCACATGCGCGGGCCGTCGGGCAGGTCCAGCGCCGTCCCCATGAAGACGAACCCGAGTCGCGCGTACAGGTCGCGGCTGCGCGCGTTGCTCGCTTCGAGGTAGGCGTGCAGCCCGTCGCGGTCGCACCGCTCGAGGACGGCGTTGACCAACTCCGTGCCGAGCCCTTCGCCCTGCCGCTCCGGCCGCACGGCGATCATGTGCAGATACTCGTGGGCCCGGTCGGTCGGGTGGATCGCGTCCGTCAACCGCCCGATGAGCTCGACGCGTTCGTTCTCGGCGTCCACGGCCTCACGCAGCAGCGCGGGCCCGTCCTCCTCCCCCTCGGCCACCCCGCCGGGCACCGACCACCACAGGGCGGCGGCATCGCCGTCCTCGGTCACATCGACGTACCCCTCGGCGAGCGCGAGATCGAAGAAGGCCGCCATCAGCCCGCCGTGCATGCGCCGCCGGTGCTCCTCGCCGGGAAACACCCAACTGCTCACCGGATCCCGCAGGAACGCCTCGTCGAGCAGCCGGACGATGTCCGCCCGATCGGCCACCCCGGCCCGCCGTATCGCCACACCCACAGCCCACACCTCACCCAACTACACCGCTCACGCCAGCGGTTGCACCCTAAGCGATCACCTCCGTGGGCGGACGGCCGCGTGGCTGCGTGATTGCGTGCCTGTGTGGATGCATACCTGCGTACCTGCGTGGATGCGTGGCTGCTTGGCTGCTTGGCTGTGTGAGGGGACGAGCGCATCACGGGGCGGGCGACACCCAACGAGCGCATCACGGGGCGGGCGACACCCAACGAGCCGACGTCCAACGAGCCGACGCGTCACGCACCCGCCCCTGGCGCACCCGCAAGCTGCCGCACCTTAAGCCGCACCCTCAATACGTACGGCGAGTGACGAACTCCGCGAGCGCCAACAACCCACCCGCGGCCTCCGGATCGGGCACGGCCCGCGCCAACTGCCCCACCGCCCGGGACATCCGGTCCGCCGCGTGCACCTGCGCCCAGTCCCGTCCCCCGGCCCTCTCCACGGCCACGGCGACCCGCGCCAACTCACCCTCCCCCGAACCCGATCCCGCCGCCCCCGTGCCGTACAACTCCGCCAGCTCCCCCGCGGCCACCGTCCCCGACCCCAACGCGGCCACCACGGGCAACGACTTCCTCCGGGCCGCGAGATCCGCCCCCGCGGGCTTCCCGGCCCGCCCCGGATCCCCCCAGATCCCGATGACGTCGTCGATGAGCTGGAACGCGAGCCCGGCCTCGCGCCCGAACCCGTCGAGCGCCTCGACCTCCTCGCAGCCCGCCCCCGCGTACACCGCCCCCAGCGCACACGCACACCCGAGCAACGCCCCCGTCCTGGCCTCGGCCATCGCGAGGCACTCGTCGAGCGTGACCTCGTCGGGCCCGCGCCGCTCCAACGCCCAGTCGGCGTGCTGCCCCGCGCACAACTCCACCACGCACGCCGCAAGGCGGGCGGCCGCCACCGAGGCCCCGGGATGGGGGTCCTCGGCGAGCAGCCGCTGCGCCAGTGCCTGCAAGGCGTCCCCGGCAAGGATCGCGTCGGCGTCACCGAACACGGTCCACGCGGCGGGCCGGTGCCGACGCGTGGGGTCGCGGCCCATTACGTCGTCGTGCAGCAGCGTGAAGTTGTGGATCAACTCGACGGCCGCCGCGGCCCGCACGGCCATCGCGGGCTCCCCGCCGAGCGCCCGCACCGCGGCGAGCACGAGCGCGGGCCTGATGGCCTTGCCCGCGTGGCCGGCCGCGGCCGTACCGTCCGCGTGCTCCCAACCGAAGTGGTAGAGCGCGACCCGGCGCATGGACCCGGGCAGCGAGTCCACGGCCCGGCGAAGCTCCGGATCGACGCAGAGCCGCGCGGCCGCCAATATCTCACCGGCCTCACGTCCCGCGCCCGCTTCCGCCTCCGAACCCGTACGGAACCCCGAACCTGCCGTCGTGTCCGTCATGGACTCACCCCGAAAAGGATGTGGACGGTGGCTTTTCCTCGGCCTGTGGGCGCGTACGAAAGGCATGTACCCGGTGCGTCGAGCACGAACACGACCACGGCCGTTCTCTCACCTCCAGCGGCCGATCTCGACGTTCTCCAGTACGCCGAGCGCATCGGGCACGAGCACCGCGGCGGAGTAGTAGGTCGACACCAGGTACGAGATGATCGCCTGCTCGCTGATGCCCATGAACCGCACGGACAGGCTCGGCTCGATCTCGTCGGGGATGCCCGTCTGGTGCAGCCCGACGACGCCCTGCTCGTCCTCTCCCGTACGCATGCAGATGATGGACGTCGTCCGCGCCTCGGTGACCGGGATCTTGTTGCACGGGTAGATCGGCACCCCGCGCCAGGTCGGGATCCGGGTGCCGCCCACGTCGATGGTCTCGGGGACGAGCCCGCGCTTGTTGAGCTCGCGGCCGAACGCGGCGATCGCGCGCGGGTGGGCGAGGAAGAGCTTGGATCCGCGCCTGCGGCTGAGCAGCTCGTCCAGGTCGTCCGGGCTGGGCACGCCGTCGTGCGGCTGAAGGCGCTGGTCGTACTCGCAGTTGTTCAGGAGTCCGAACTCGCGGTTGTTGATGAGCTCGTGCTCCTGGCGCTCCTTGAGCGCCTCGACGGTCAGCCGCAGCTGGTGCTCGGTCTGGTTCATCGGCTGGTTGTAGAGGTCGGCCACGCGCGTGTGGATGCGCAGCACGGTCTGGGCGACGCTCAACTCGTACTCGCGCGGGGACGATTCGTAGTCGACGAACGTGCCGGGCAGCACCGCTTCGCCGACGTGGCCCGCCGAGAGGTCGATGGCCGCTTCACCGAACGCGTTGGTGCGCTGCGCAGGCACGGTGCGCAGCTGCTGGAGGTGGGCGCGCAGCGACTCCGAGCGCTCGGCGACCTGTTCGAGGTCCTGGCGGGGCAGCGTCAGGACGGTGCACGCGGTCACCGCGCGCGTGGTGTACTCCCAGATCGACTCGGCGTCGACGAGCGCCTGCTCGCCGAAGTAGGCGCCGTCGGCGAGCGTCCCGAGCACCGTGTCGTCGCCGTAAGGACCCGTGCCGATCTGCTCGACGCGGCCGTGCGCGAGCAGGAACACCTCGTCCGCCGCGCTGCCGAAGGAGGCCAGGACCTCACCCGCGGCGAATTCACGCTGGCGGCAGCGCTGCGCGAGCTCCCCGAGCACGTCCTGGTCCTCGAAGTCGCGCAGCACGGGCAGCTCACCGAGCTCGGCGGGGATGACCTGGACCTGGTCCCCCGTCTTCACGAAGGTCACCCGGCCGTCGCCAACCGAGTAGCTCAGCCTTCGGTTCACCCGGTACGTACCGCCCTGTACCTGCACCCATGGCAGCATCCGCAGCAGCCAGCGGGAGCTGATCTCCTGCATCTGCGGTGCCGACTTGGTGGTGGTGGCCAGATTCCGTGCCGCCGACGTGCCGAGACTCTGCTGCGGCTGCTCCGACTCGGCACGGATCTCTTCGCCTACCGACATTGGCTATGCCCTCCCCAGTACCCGCGGTGGTCTAGGCCGCCCACCCTTCCAGCACGGAGCGTGCTGGCGCCATTACACAAACGAGCGGGAATGGATCTCCCCCCGGCTGGGCAGGGCGGGCGTTTCCACTCGTTCGGCCCAGCTCGGGATGTGTCGGACCCCGCCGACTGGTGGGCTCGGGAGATGACCACCTCCGAGGCATCCGCAGCCGCCGCGGAGGACCCGGCTCCGTCGGCCCCGCTCGCGCCGCCGGGTGAGCGGGGCCCGGTCCGCTGGCTGCGCGCCGTCGGCCGGGCCTTCGAACCGGCCCGCCGCGCGCCCGTCACCGTGTTCGTCGTCGTCGCGCTGTGGGCGGTGGGCGCGTTCACGGGCAGCCTCGGCGGCGGCCCGCCCGAGGCGCTCCTGAACGACGTGGGCGTGGGGGTGCCCGCACTCGCGGGCGGCCGCTGGTGGACGCCGCTGACGTCGCTCCTGTGGTGTTCGGGGATCGGCAACTACGTCGGATCCACGCTGTTGTTGCTGCTGCTCGGCTCGGCGGCCGAACAGCGCATGGGGTCGGCGCGCACCGGCGTGGTGCTGTTCATCGGGCAGGTGCTCGGCTCGCTGCTGGGCACCGGGGTCGTCGAGCTCGGCTCGCTGGCGGGCGAGGACTGGCTCGACGGCCTCGCGCGGGACCTGACCGCCACGCCCGGCATCGCCGCCTGCGCGGTCGGCGCCTTCCTCAGCTTCCGGCTCAGCGCCCTGTGGCGGCGCAGGCTCCAGCTGACCCTGATCGTCTTCCCGCTGATGCTCGCGCTGTACGTCGGCCACCTCCAGAACGTCCTCGTACTGTTCGGCACGGTCGTCGGTCTAGGGCTCGGCGCGCTCGCGCACCGCGAGACGCACCGGCTGCGGATGCCGCACGCCTCGCACTCCGAGGGCCGGGTCTTGGTCGCCCTGGTGGTGGCCGCCTCCGCCATCGGCCCGCTCGTCGCCACGCTCTACAAGGACTCGCTCGGCCCCTTCAACGTCCTCGACCTGTACGTCTCGGGCGGCCCGAGCGCCCAGGAGATCGCGGACGCCTGCGTGAGCGCGGGCACGGAGTGCGCCCGCGTCCGTGCCGAGGACCACTTCTACGGCTCCCCCGCGATGCTCATGGGCATCGCCATCCCGCTGCTGCTCCTGGTCCTGGCCGAGGGGCTTCGGCGCGGTCTGCGGCTCTCCTGGCGGATCACGGTGGCCGCGCAACTGCTGTGGCTGGGGCTCATGGCGTACCTGCTGAGCGACATCGCCTCGCACGCGGACCGCTACGTCCTGGAGGGCAGCGAGCAGGCCGACCAGAAGGCCGCGATGATCCAGGCGGTCGTCGAGCAGATGCTGCTGCCGCTGCTCGTCCTCGTGCTGCTCCTCCTCGCCCGGAGGCTTTTCGACCAGCTCCTCGCCAAGGCCACCGTGACCTGGCTCCTGGGGACCGTCGGCGGCGCGCTCCTGCTGGCCTGCCTCGCCTACGTGGGCATCGGCTACGCGGTGCGCGACCAGTTCACGCCCGAGGCGACGTTCGCGAAGCTGGTGTCGGGCCTGCCCACCCAGTTCTTCCCGCCCAGCTACGAACCGTTCTTCTTCCAGGGCCAGGCCCCCGTCCCGGTCGGCGGGACCGCGCTCGCGCTGTACGAGTACTGCGGGATGCTCTTCTGGGTGGTCACCCTGATCGCCCTCTTCGTGGCGTTCCGGCGGCCCCTGACGCACGCCGACGACGAAGCGGCCACGCGCGCGCGTGCCCTGCTCGCGGCGCACGGCGGTGCCACGCTCTCGTATCTGACGACCTGGCCGGGCAACCACTACTGGTTCGCCGCGGACGGCAGGGCCGCGGTCGCCTACCGGGTGCACTCCACGGTCGCGCTCACCACGGGTGACCCGTTCGGCGCGGCGTCCGCGCGCGCGGACGCGATCGACGGCTTCGCCGAGTACTGCGACGAACGCGGCTGGACCCCCTGCTTCTACAGCGTCACCGCCGAGACCAAGGCCCGTACGGACGCGCTGGGCTGGAGTGCGGTGCAGGTCGCGGAGGACACCGTCGTACCGCTCGCGGAGCTGGCCTTCACGGGCAAGAAGTGGCAGGACGTGCGCACGGCCCTGAACAAGGCCAAGAAGGACGGCATCACCGCCGAGTGGCACTCCTTCCCCGACGCGCCGATCGCCCTGACGGACCAGATCCGCTCGATCTCCGAGGAGTGGGTGGCCGACAAGGGGCTGCCGGAGATGGGCTTCACGCTCGGCGGCCTCGACGAGCTCGACGATCCGCACGTGCGCTGTCTGCTCGCGGTCGACGAGGACCGCACGGTGCACGGCATCACGAGCTGGATGCCGGTCTACGGAGACGTCGGTGCGCTCGGGGACGGCGCCGAGCCGCGTCCGGTGGGCTGGACCCTGGACTTCATGCGACGCCGCTCCGACGGGTTCCGCGGCTCGATGGAGTTCCTGATCGCGTCGGCGGCACTCGGCTTCAAGGAGGAGGGCGCCGAGTTCCTGAGCCTCTCCGGAGCGCCACTGGCCCGCTCCGACACCGGCGAGCCGCCCGCCGCCCTGCAACGCCTCCTGGACCACGCGGGCCGCGTCCTCGAACCGGTCTACGGATTCCGTTCGCTGCTCAACTTCAAGGCGAAGTTCCAGCCCAGGTACCACCCGATGTACATGTGCTACCCGGATCCGGCGGCCCTGCCCAACATCACCCGGGCGATCGGCAAGGCGTATCTGCCGCACATGAAGCCGTCCCAGGGGGTACGCCTGATGCGCAAGCTCACGGCGTGACCGCACGGGTGCGGGGAACTACAAGATCCGCGCACCCGTTCAGACCACACGCGGGGCACCGGCCCCACCCGTACCCACCGCACCGACCGACAGGAGACAGCAATGGCAGGCTTCCTGGATCGCGCCAAGGAACAGGCGCAGAGCGCCCTCGCGCAGGGCAAGCAGAAGGTCGACGAGGTCCAGGAGAAGCGCGCGGGCGACGCCCTCCTGAAGAAGCTGGGCGCCGCGTACTACGCGGAGCGCCGGGGCACCGGCTCTCCCCAGGCCACCCAGCAGGCACTCCAGGCCCTGGAGAGCCACGTCGCGGCGAACGGCGACGGCTTCCTGCACGGCACCTGACCGGATCGGCTCGCACGGTGCCCGAACAGCCACCGGATTGCTTCCGAACAACTGGTCCGGGCACCGGAGTTCCGGTACAAGCAGGGCATACGAGGCGGACCGCGACCGGCGGCCGTCGCGCCTTGCAAAGGAGACGGTCATGGCCCCACCCATGTCCGCTGGCAGGTTCCTGGACATCCTGCGAGACGAAGGCGTGACCGTCGTCGAGGTAGGCGACTGGGAGCACCACAACCGCAACCACAAGGGCCCCTGGGGCCCCGTGCACGGCGTCGTGATCCACCACACGGTGACGTCGGGCAGCCAGCGCACGGTGGAGATCTGTCGCGACGGCTACGCGTCGCTGCCGGGCCCGCTCTGCCACGGCGTCATCACCAAGGACGGCCACGTCCACCTGGTCGGCTACGGCCGCGCCAACCACGCGGGGCTCGGCGACGACGACGTCCTGCGCGCGGTCATCGCCGAGAAGCGGCTGCCGCCCGACAACGAGGCGAACACCGACGGCAACCGCTACTTCTACGGCTTCGAGTGCGAGAACCTCGGCGACGGCGAGGACCCCTGGCCCGATGAGCAGCTGGAGGCGATCGAGAAGGTCTCGGCCGCGATCTGCCGCCACCACGGCTGGACGGAACGCTCGGTCATCGGCCACCTGGAGTGGCAGCCGGGCAAGGTGGACCCGCGCGGTTTCACCATGGACTGGATGAGGGACCGCATCGAAGAGCGCCTCAAGTAGCGCGCCGAGGGCCCGGCAAGGGGCTCCCCTGCCGGACGGCGTGCCACGGGGGACAATGGCGGGGTGCGTCCCACCCCGCCCGTCACCCCCGCCCCGGCCGCCCTGCGGCCCCGGCTGCCGTCGCCGTTGCAGGACGTCGACGACGACCGTTTCACCCGCCACGGCGTGCGGCTGCGACTCAAGCGGGACGACCTGATCCACCCGGACCTGCCCGGCAACAAGTTCCGCAAGCTCGTCCTGAACCTGGCGGCCGCGACCGACGCGGGCCACGACACCCTGCTCACCTTCGGCGGCGCCTACTCCAACCACCTGCGCGCCACCGCCGCCGCGGGCCGTCTCCTCGGGCTCGCCACGATCGGCGTGGTGCGCGGCGACGAGCTCGCCGAGCGTCCCCTGAACCCGTCCCTGACCCGTTGCGTGTCCGACGGCATGCGGCTGCGCTTCGTCGACAGGTCGACGTATCGCCGCAAGCACGAGCCCGGGACGCTGGCCGGGCTCCTGAGCGCGGCGGGCGCCCGCGACGCGTACGTGATCCCGGAGGGCGGCAGCAACTCCCTGGCCGTACGCGGCTGTACCGCGCTGGGCGAGGAACTGCGCGAGAGCACCGACGTGGCGGCCGTGGCCTGCGGCACCGGCGGCACCCTCGCGGGCCTGGCCGCCGGGCTCGGCCCGGACCGGCGGGCGCTTGGCATACCGGTCCTCAAGGGCGGCTTCCTGGGCCCCGAGATACGCGCGCTGCAACGCGGCACGTTCGGCGCCCCGACCGCCAACTGGCACCTGGACGACCGCTTCCACTGCGGCGGTTACGCCCGCACCACCCCCGAACTGCGCGCCTTCGCCGAGGACTTCGAGGACCGGCACGGCGACGAACTCGGCCTCTCCGTGGAACGCCTCTACGTGGCCAAGCTCCTGTACGCGCTGACCGCCCTCTCCGAAGAGGGCGCCTTCCGCCCCGGGACCCGCCTCACCGCCGTGATCACCGGCGCGCGCGAGGACACCTCTCAGTCCTCGACCTCCCGGTAGGCCGCCGCCTCCTCCAGGTCCAGCTTGCGCAGCAGCGTCCGCATCATCTCGTCGTCGATGCGCCGCTCGTCCCGCATCCTCACGAAGACCTCCCGCTCCGCGGCGATCGCCTCGCGCGCCAGCCTGCGGTAGGTGTCGTCCGCCGACTCCCCCGTGACGGGGTTCGGTTGGCCGAGCCGCTCCCACACGGAGTTGCGGCGCCGCTCCAGAACGGTCCGCAGACGGTCCTGGAGGGGCGGAGGAAGGCAGTTGCGGCGGTCCCGCATGAGTTCCTCCACCCGGGCCTCCGCGGCCTGCGAGGCGGCGTTCTGGGCCTGCGCCTCCGCGAGGGTCTGCGCCTGCGCGTCCCGGCCCGGCAGTTTCAGGACACGGATCAGCCACGGCAGCGAGAGTCCTTGCACGACGAGCGTGCCGATCACCGTGGTGAAGGTCAGAAACAGGACAAGATTGCGCGCGGGGAAGGGCTCCCCGTCGTCCATGACGAGCGGGATCGAGAAGGCGATCGCCAGCGAGACCACGCCCCGCATCCCGGCCCAGCTGACGATCAGCGGCCGCCGCCAGTCCATGTCGTCCTCGCGCTCCTTGATCCGCGTCGAGAGCCACCGGGGCAGATAGGTCGCCGGATACGACCACACGAAGCGCACGAGCACGACGAAGACGAAGACCCCGACCGCGTACCAGACCGCCTGTCCGACGCTGTACTCGCCGAGGCCCTTGAGCACGACGGGCAGCTGGAGCCCGATGAGCGCGAAGACCGCCGACTCCAGGATGAACGCGACGACCCGCCACACCGCGGCCTCCTGGAGCCGCGTCTCGAAGTCGACCTGCCAGGAGCGGTGCCCCAGGTAGAGGGCGACGACGACCACGGCGAGCACTCCGGAGGCGCCCACCTGTTCCGCGGCCGCGTACGCGACGAAGGGGATGAGCAGCGACAGCGTGTTCTGCAGCATCGCCTCCTTCAGGTGGGTGCGCAGCCAGTGGATCGGCACCATCAGGAGCAGCCCGACGCCGACCCCGCCGACCGCGGCCACCAGGAACTCCTGGATGCCGCCCGCCCAGCTCGCGCCCTCGCCGACGGCCGCGGCGAGCGCGACCTTGTAGGCGGTGATCGCGGTCGCGTCGTTCACCAGGGACTCGCCCTGGAGGATCGTGGTGATCCGCGAGGGCAGCCCCACCCGGCGCGCGATGGCGGTCGCCGCGACCGCGTCCGGGGGCGCGATGACGGCGCCGAGGACGAGCGCGGCGGTGAGCGGCAGGTCGGGGATGAGCAGATACGCGAGCCAGCCGACGGCGAGCGTGGCGAACAGGACGTAACCGACCGAGAGCAGCGCGACCGGCCTGAGGTTGGCGCGCAGGTCCAGATAGGAGCTCTCCAGGGCGGCCGTGTGCAGCAGGGGCGGCAGGATCAGCGGCAGCACGACGTGCGGATCGAGGTGGTAGCCCGGCACTCCGGGGACGTAGGCGGCGATGAGCCCCACCCCGACCAGGAGCAGCGGCGCGGGCACCGGAGTCCTGCGCGCGGCACCTGCCACCACCGCGCTCGCCGCGATCAGTGCCACCAGCGGCAATACGTCCATCGCCAGACCCCTCCGCGTTCCACGTTCCCGTCGTAACCTGGCCATCATGAACGAGTGCTCGCACGTCACAGCGCTGCCGCACCCCGAACCCGAGCCGCTGAGCGAAACGTGCCTCGAGTGCCTCGCGGTCGGCAGCCACCCCGTCCAACTGCGGTTGTGCCTGCTGTGCGGGCACGTGGGCTGCTGCGACTCGTCGCCGTTCCAGCACGCGACGGCGCACTTCAAGGACACCGGACATCCGGTGATGCGTACCTTCGAACCGGGCGAGAGCTGGCGCTGGTGCTTCGTGGACGGTTCGATCGTCTGAGCCCTGGGTACGTCACCCCCCTGTTGAAGTGACGGCCCGTACTTTGCAATTGGGCCCGCAGACCCCTAGCCACTGTCCGTACCCGTAGGCTTACTATGAGTGACAGCATCGGGGCGGGGTCCCCGGGACACGGAGCTGGGGAGCGCGGTAGCGTCACCGCAGAACGACGTGGTGCGTTACCCGTGTGACGCAGTCCGGACCCGCCGCTGCACGGCAGGCCCGGAGCCCCGAAAGTGCTTGTACCACCTTGGAGGTGAGGGTGTCCCAGATCGCAGGCGAGCCCGGGAATCAGGACTTCGTGGAGGTCCGCCTTCCGGCTGCGGGCGCCTACCTGTCGGTGCTGCGGACGGCGACGGCCGGCCTCGCGGCGCGTTTGGACTTCACTCTCGACGAGATCGAGGACCTCCGGATCGCGGTCGACGAGGCCTGCGCGATCCTGCTCCAGCAGGCCGTGCCCGGCTCCGTGCTCAGCTGCGTGTTCCGGCTCGTCGACGACTCACTGGAGGTGACGGTCTCGGCACCCACGACCGACGGCCGGGCCCCTGAGCGGGACACCTTCGCCTGGACTGTGCTGTCGGCCCTCGCGGGCCAGGTCGACTCCACCGTCGCCGAGGACAACACCGTCTCGATCAGCCTCTACAAGAAGCGCGGCGCGGGACCCGGGCCGGCGTGAGGAACGGGGACGGGCCGGTGCGGGACGAAGAGCGTGGCACACGAGGTCTGCCCGTCGGCGGCAGGGAGGGGATGCCCCGTATGACCACCGGAATCCCCGAGCAGCAGGCCAAGCCGCACCCGGAGGACCCGGGGAAGCCGGGTCCGCTGACAGTGGCCGATGTGTCGGAGCAGGCAGAGCCGACCGCCGAGGAGGGGCTCAGGAAGCTCTCCGGCCGAGGCGGCGGGCGACGGGCGGGAAACATGAGCGAGCACGAGCACAGCCGGCACGATCCACAGGACCGCAGCGGCGCACGCGCGATGTTCATCGAGTTGCGCGCCCTGAAGGACGGCAGTCGGGAGTACGCGGAGCTGCGCAATCAGCTGGTCCGCATGCACCTGCCGCTCGTCGAGCACCTGGCCCGCCGCTTCCGCAACCGCGGCGAGCCGCTCGACGACCTCACGCAGGTCGCCACGATCGGTCTGATCAAGTCGGTGGACCGCTTCGACCCGGAGCGCGGCGTGGAGTTCTCCACGTACGCGACGCCGACGGTCGTCGGCGAGATCAAGCGGCACTTCCGCGACAAGGGGTGGGCGGTCCGCGTGCCCCGGCGTCTTCAGGAGCTGCGGCTCGCGCTGACGACGGCGACCGCCGAGCTGTCCCAGCTGCACGGCCGCTCCCCCACCGTGCACGAGCTCGCGGAGAAGCTGGCCATCTCCGAAGAGGAGGTCCTGGAGGGCCTGGAGTCGGCGAACGCGTACTCCACGCTGTCCCTGGACGTCCCCGACACGGACGACGAGTCACCGGCCGTGGCGGACACGCTGGGCGCCGAGGACGAGGCCCTGGAGGGCGTCGAGTACCGCGAATCGCTCAAGCCCCTCCTGGAGGACCTGCCGCCACGCGAGAAGCGCATCCTGCTCCTGCGCTTCTTCGGCAACATGACGCAGTCGCAGATCGCCCAGGAGGTCGGCATCTCCCAGATGCACGTCTCGCGCCTGCTCGCACGCACGCTCGCGCAACTGCGCGAGAAGCTCCTCGTCGAGGAGTGACTGCTTCGCGGAGTGATTACTTCGCGGAGTAGTTACTTCACGGAGTGACTACTTCTGGTCCTGCACATCACCGGGGCCCCGGATCCCCAGGGCCTCGGTCGTCGCGGGATTGACCAGGAGGACGAGCGAGGCGATCGCCACGGCCGCGAGCGCGATGCCCGCCGGAATCGCCGCGCTGTCGGCCTGCAGCAGCTGCCAGGCCACCGGAAGCGCCATGATCTGCGTGATGATCGCGGGCCCCCGGCTCCAGCTGCGCAGCTTCAGGAGCCCGCGCGCGGCGAGCAGCGGAAGCAGCGCGAGGACGATCAGCGTGATGCCGCCCGTCTCGGCCTGCCGCGGGCTGTCGGGCGAGCCCGCGAGCCCCATCACGAGCATGTAGACACCCCCGCCGAGGAGGGCGAGCCCCTCCAGACCGGCGAGTGCCGCGGCGGCGGACAGCCGACCGGGGCGCGGCCCCGTCTCGGGCGCCTGAGGGGCTTCGGGGGTGGGTTTCCGCTCAGTACTCACTCCAGCAGGGTAGCTCTGCGTAGGCGCGGCCCGGCACCTCGGTCTAGGCCAGGTAAAGACGGCTAGGTAGTCTGCTTCGCATGCGTGCACTCCTCGTGGTCAATCCAGCGGCAACCACCACCAGTGCGCGTACGCGTGATGTCCTGGTCCACGCCCTCGCCAGCGAGATGAAGCTCGAGGCGGTCACTACGGAGTACCGCGGCCACGCCAGGGACCTCGGCCGGCAGGCCGCGGAGAGCAAGGACATCGAGCTGGTCGTCGCCCTCGGCGGCGACGGCACGGTCAACGAGGTCGTCAACGGCCTGCTGCACCACGGCCCCGACCCGGACAGGCTCCCCCGCCTCGCCGTCGTGCCCGGCGGCTCCACCAACGTCTTCGCGCGCGCCCTGGGGCTGCCGAACGACGCCGTGGAGGCCACCGGCGCCCTCCTCGACGCCCTGCGCGAGGGCAGCGAGCGCACGGTGGGGCTGGGCATCGCGGGCGGCACTCCGGGCACGGAGGACGAAGCCGTGCCGTCGCGCTGGTTCACGTTCTGCGCCGGTCTCGGTTTCGACGGCGGCGTGGTCGGCAGGGTCGAACAGCAGCGGGAGCTCGGCAGGCGCTCGACGCACGCCCTCTATGTGCGCCAAGTGCTCCGTCAGTTCCTCGACGAGCCGCACCGCAGGCACGGGATGATCACCCTGGAGCAGCCCGGCGAGGACCCGGTGACCGACCTGGTGATGTCCATAGTCTGCAACACCTCCCCCTACTCCTACCTGGGCAATCGCCCCCTGTACGCGTCCCCGCAGGCGTCCTTCGACACGGGCCTGGACGTGCTGGGCCTGAAGAAGCTCTCGACCGCCGCGGTGGCCAGGTACGGCACGCAGCTCCTGACGTCGACGCCGGATCGGGGACCGCACGGTAAGCACGCGGTTACGCTCCACGACCTCACGGACTTCACCTTGCAATCGAAGGTCCCCCTCCCCCTCCAGATGGACGGCGACCACCTCGGACTGCGGACGAGCGTGACGTTCACAGGCGTACGCCGTGCACTGCGTGTGATTGTGTGAGTGGAAGGGCCTAAAGTCCTTTCACTCGAACGTTTAGACCAGGGTCCACCCCATAGAAGTACGGCTGTGACCCAGTCGACACTGAGGAATCAAAAAAAACTTTCCTGAAGGGGTTGTATCCGCCGCCGAGGTTTGCGAATCTCTACATGGCGATCGGGACGGCCCGCAACATCGGCCCCACAGAGAGCCAGAACCCCTCCTCCACCACAGGTCCACACCAGGCGACTGGTTGTCGGCCCTTCCCGTGCGGGGGGATTCGTGAAAGCGTTCACATTCACAAGCAACCCGCATGTAATACCAAGGAGAGGTAGCAGCCATGGACTGGCGTCACAACGCCGTTTGCCGCGAGGAAGACCCCGAGCTCTTCTTCCCTATCGGCAACACCGGTCCTGCGCTGCTGCAGATCGAGGAAGCCAAGGCCGTCTGCCGCCGCTGCCCCGTCATGGAGCAGTGCCTGCAGTGGGCGCTCGAGTCCGGCCAGGACTCCGGCGTCTGGGGTGGCCTCAGCGAGGACGAGCGCCGCGCAATGAAGCGCCGCGCCGCTCGCAACCGTGCACGCCAGGCCAGCGCCTGACGACCACGCCCCCTACGAGCCTGAGCTTGGCGGCGCGTACAGCGAGTACGCATCTCCCGCCCCCGAGCCGCAGCCGCGCAGTACCCCCGATGCGCATCGCAACGTGAGCAGTGAGCCCCGGACCACATCGGTCCGGGGCTCACTGCTTTGCCGTGTCCGTTTGCCGTCGCTACGTACGGCTACCGCTCGTCACCCGTCTACTTGTCGCCGCTCACCGGCACGTCGAGGATGACCTGCGTGCCGCGCTCGGGGGCGCGGACCATGTCGAAGGTGCCGCCGAGCTCCCCCTCGACCAGCGTGCGCACGATCTGCAGGCCGAGGTTGCCCGAGCGGTGCGGATCGAAGTCGTCGGGCAGACCGACGCCGTCGTCCTGGACGGTGATCAGCAGCCGCGCCTCCTTGCTGGTGCCGCCGCGCACCGCGGAGACCTCGACCGTGCCGATGTCCCCCTCGCGGAAGCCGTGCTCCAGGGCGTTCTGCAGGATCTCCGTGAGCACCATCGACAGCGGGGTGGCGACCTCCGCGTCGAGGATCCCGAAGCGTCCGGTGCGCCGGCCCGTCACCTTGCCGGGTGAGATCTCGGCGACCATCGCGAGCACCCGGTCGGCGATCTCGTCGAACTCCACGCGCTCGTCCAGGTTCTGCGAGAGCGTCTCGTGGACGATGGCGATGGAGCCCACCCGTCGTACGGCTTCTTCGAGGGCTTCGCGGCCCGTCGCGGAATCGATGCGGCGGGCTTGCAGGCGCAGCAGCGCGGCGACCGTCTGGAGGTTGTTCTTCACCCGGTGGTGGATCTCCCGGATGGTCGCGTCCTTGGTGATCAACTCGCGCTCGCGGCGGCGGAGTTCGGTGACGTCGCGCAGGAGTACGAGCGAACCGATGCGGGGCCCCTTGGGCTTGAGCGGGATCGCGCGCAGCTGGATCACGCCGTCGCCGCCCTCGATCTCGAACTCGCGCGGCGCCCAGCCGCTCGCGACCTTGGCGAGCGCCTCGTCCACCGGGCCCCGGGACGGGGCGAGTTCGGCCGTCGCCCTGCCCAGGTGGTGGCCGACGAGGTCGGAGGCGAGCCCGAGGCGGTGGTACGCGGAGAGCGCGTTCGGCGACGCGTACTGGACGATGCCGTCGGCGTCGAGCCGCAACAGACCGTCGCCCACGCGCGGGGAGGCATCCATGTCGACCTGCTGCCCCGGGAACGGGAACGATCCCGCGGCGATCATCTGCGCGAGGTCGGACGCCGACTGGAGGTAGGTCAGCTCCAGGCGCGAAGGGGTGCGTACGGTCAGCAGGTTGGTGTTGCGCGCGATGACGCCGAGGACGCGCCCTTCCCTGCGTACGGGGATGGACTCGACCCGCACCGGGACCTCCTCGCGCCACTCCGGGTCACCCTCGCGCACGATGCGGCCCTCGTCGAGCGCGGCGTCGAGCAGCGGGCGGCGGCCGCGCGGGACCAGGTGGCCGACCATGTCGTCCTGGTAGGAGGTGGGGCCGGTGTTCGGCCGCATCTGCGCCACGGAGACATAGCGGGTGCCGTCGCGCGTGGGGACCCAGAGCACGAGGTCGGCGAAGGAGAGGTCGGAGAGCAGCTGCCACTCCGAGACCAGCAGGTGCAGCCACTCGAGGTCGGAGTCACCGAGAGCGGTGTGCTGGCGTACGAGTTCGTTCATGGAGGGCACGCGTGCGAGCGTACCTTTCGCTTCCCGACGAGCCGCGGCGCCAGGGGCAGGACCCTCAACCCACCCGCGGCACCGCAGCCCTTCAGGTGCATCGGCCGCCAGAATGTGCGGTACTGGCCGCCGATCGGGAGGCTCCGGCGCGGTCAGGGCAGAGAGCGCCGGTTCCTCGGTCCACCCTCCTGTGCGGGGAGGGCGGATGCTTTACCCACGCATTGTGGACTAGACCATTCTCCCATGTCTATGCGTCGGCGGATGTTTGTTGTCGTCTCTTCCTCCGAGTGTCAGACCGGGTTCTCCGGCCGTCGGCCCTGCGGCCACGCGCGCATGGCGAGATCGGCGACGGCCTCCAGGTCCTGCCGGGTCGCGCCGTCCCTGGCCTGCTGCGACATCCCCTGGAAGACCGCCGCCACATAGCGGGCAAGGGCGGCGGGGTCGGTGTCATCGGGCAGCTCCCCCGCCGCGACGGCCGCGCCGATGCGCGACTCGATGCCCGCCACGTTGGCGTTCCGCCGCTCCCGGAGGGCCTCTTCGACTTCGGGTGTCGTGCAGTTGGTGGCCGCGGTGATGACGAGGCAGCCACGGGGGTGGTCCGGGTCGGTGAACTCGGCGGCGGCCTCGTGCAGCAGCCGCGAGACCGCGCCGCGCACCGTCGGCTCCTCGTCGAGGGCGCGGCCGCCGAAGGCGCCGTGGGTGAGGCCGTAGCGCACGACGACCTCGTCGAAGAGCGTCCGCTTGTCGCCGAACGCGGCGTAGAGGCTGGGGGCCCCGATGCCCATCACGCGGGTGAGGTCGGAGACGGACGTCGCCTCGTACCCGTGCTCCCAGAAGGTGCGGATCGCCTGTTCGAGGGCCGTCTCGCGGTCGAAGGAGCGGGGTCGTCCGCGCTGTTTCGTCGCCATGGGGTGAATTGTATAGCGGGCGCTAGTAAATGGAATCGGGATCGGGTACGGTTTTTTCTGTAGCGACCACTAGAGAAAGAGGGGGCGCCTGACATGGGTGCACACGCGGGCAGGTTTGCGGGGAAGACGGCGCTGGTCACGGGCGGCAGCCGGGGCATCGGGCGGGGCATCGCCGAGCGGCTCGGGCGGGACGGGGCACGGGTCGGCGTGCACTTCGGGAGCAACGAGGTCGCGGCGAAGGAGACCGTGGCCGCGATCGAGGCCGAGGGCGGATCCGCCTTCGCGATCGGCACGGAGCTGGGCACCGAGGGGGACGCCCGGGCGCTGTGGTCCCGGTTCGACGCCCACGCGGACGGCCTGGACATCCTGGTGAACAACGCGGGGATCGGTACGTCGAGTTCCTTCACCGAGACGGAGGTGGCGGAGTACGACCGGCTGTTCGCCGTGAACGTGAAGGCGCCGTACTTCATCACGCAGCTCGGCGCGGAGCGGCTGCGGGACGGCGGCCGGGTCATCAACATCTCGTCCGGCCTCTCGCGGGCCGCGGCGATGCCGGAGATCATGGCGTATGCCATGACCAAGGGCGCCCTGGACGTGTTCACGCAGAACCTCTCGAAGGTCCTCGGCCCGCGCGGGATCACGGTCAACTCGGTGGCCCCGGGGATCGTGGACACCGACAACAACGCCGGATGGCTGCGCGGCGAGGAGAACAAGGACGCGTGGGAGAGCTCCGCCAAGCTGTCCGCGCTCGGCCGCATCGGCGAGGCGTCGGACATCGGCGACGTGGTGTCCTTCCTCGCCTCGCACGACGGCCGATGGGTCACCGGGGCGTGGATAGACGCGACGGGCGGGTCCCTGACGTGACCCCTCGGCCGCGTCAGCGGGTCTCCGTCACCTTGGCCAGAGCCCTGGGCGCGTCCGGGTCCTGCCCGCGCGCGATCGTCACCTCGTAGGCGAGCAGTTGCAGGGGGATGATCTCCAGGATCGGCTGGAGCGCCTCCGGTACGCCGTCGGTGGGCAGGACGAAACCGGCCGACGCCTGCTCGACCTGGGCCTTCGGGCCGATGACCACCAGGTCGGCGCCGCGTCCGCGCAGCCGGTCGAGCACGGGCTGGAGCGCCTCGCCGCCCCGGCCGTCCGTCACGACGGCGATGACCGGTGAGATGTTGTCGACCATCGCGAGCGGGCCGTGCAGCAGGTCGGCGCCGGAGTAGGCGAGCGCCGGGATGTAGCTGGTCTCCATCAGCTTCAGGGCCGCCTCTTTGGCGGTCGGGTAGCCGTAGCCACGAGAGGTGATCACCATGCGTTCCGCGAAGCGGTAGCGGGCGGCCAGGTCCTTGATCTCGCCCTGTCTGTCGAGGAGTTGGGCCGCGAGGTCCGGCAGCCGCGCGGCGCCCGCGTCGTCGCCGCCGGGGCCGGCGAGCCCTTCGACGAAGAGGTGGAGGGCGAGCAGGGCGGCGGTGTAGGTCTTCGTCGCGGGGAGCGCCTTCTCCGGTCCCGCGAGGATGTCGATGTGGTGTTCGCAGACGGCGGCCAGGGGCGAGTCCGGGTTGTTGGTCACCGCGAGCGTGATCGCACCGGCCTCGCGCGCGGCCTGGGCCGAGGCGACCAGATCGGGCGAGCCGCCGGACTGGCTCACGGTGACGACCAGGACGTCCCGCAGGTCGGGCTTGGCGCCGTAGGCCGTGATCGTGGACATCGAGGTGAGGCCGCAGGGCAGGCCGAGACGCACTTCGAGGAGGTACTTCGCGTAGAGCGCGGCGTGATCGGAGGTGCCACGGGCGGAGAGCAGGACGAAGCGGGGCTTCTTCTCGGCGACGCGTCGCGCGGTCTCCTGGATCTCGGGGGCGCCGGTATCGAGGATGCGGCGCAGGACCTCGGGCTGCTCGGCCATCTCCCGGCACATGATCCGACCCGGCCGCTCGCTCTGCGGGTGGTGCCCGTCCTGGGGAGTCATGGCGGTCATGCCTCCCACTCTCCCCGCTCGGGGCGCGGGGCGCCTCTGCTGCGGGCCGACTCGTGACGAGGCAGGGGGCGGGAGCGGAAGAGCGAGGGCAGCGGGAGGGGCAGGGGGCGGGGGCGGGAGGGATGTGGGGTGGGGTTCGCGTCGGTGTCGGGCGCTCGACGGGCGGAGGCGGTGTGGAGAGCCCAGCATGGACCGCAGGAATCGACTGTTCTGGCGGCCCAGCTCTGCTAGATTGGTCTATACCACCAGTCCTCTTGAGCCCCTCTCCAGATCGGCAGGCCCAGCGTGGAAGTTGTCATCGTCCCGGACGCCAAGGCAGGCGGCGAGCTCATCGCGGAGGCCATGGCCGCCCTGGTGCGCCGTAAGCCTGACGCCCTGCTCGGTGTCGCCACCGGATCCACCCCGCTGCCCATCTACGAGGCGCTGGCCGCCAAGGTCGCCGCCGGTGCCGTGGATGCCTCGCGCGCGCGCATCTGCCAGCTCGACGAATACGTCGGGCTGCCGGTCGGGCACCCCGAGTCCTACCGTTCCGTGGTCCTGCGCGAGGTCGTCGAGCCGCTCGGGCTCAGCGAGTCCTCCTTCATGGGTCCCGACGGCAGCGCGGACGACGTGCAGGCCGCCTGCGAGGCGTACGACAAGGCGCTCGCCGCAGCCGGTGGCGTGGATCTCCAGCTGCTCGGCATCGGGACCGACGGGCACATCGGGTTCAACGAGCCGTGCTCGTCGATCGCCTCGCGGACGCGCATCAAGACGCTGACGGAGCAGACGCGGGTGGACAACGCGCGCTTCTTCGACGGCGACATCGAGCAGGTCCCGCACCACGTCATCACCCAGGGGATCGGCACGATCCTGGAGGCGCGGCACCTGGTGCTGCTCGCCACGGGCGAGGGCAAGGCGGACGCGGTGGCCGCGACGGTCGAGGGCCCTGTGGCCTCCGTCGTGCCGGCGTCGGCGTTGCAGCTGCACCAGCACGCCACGGTCGTCGTGGACGAGGCCGCGGCCTCCAAGCTGAAGCTCGCCGACTACTTCCGGCACGCCTACACCAACAAGCCCGACTGGCAGGGCCTGTAAGGGAGTTCGGCGGCTCGACGGCCGCCGGTCAAGACGCCGGAAGGGGCGCCCCCACCAGGGGGCGCCCCTTCCGGCGTCGGTGCCTGTCGCGGGCGTCAGCCGCCGGTGACGACCTCCGCCGCCGCGGTCCCGCACACCCGTGCCGCACCCCGCGTGGCGATGTGCAGGGCGCCGATCGGGGCGGACTGGGGCACGCCCATCTCCACCACGACCGTGTCCGGACGGGCCGAGACGAGGGTCTTCAGGGCGTCGGACATCCAGGCGTGCCGGTGGGCGTCGCGGACCACCGCGACGACGCGGCGCTCCCCCGCGGCCGCGAGCGCCTTCGCGCCCGCGCCGTCCCCGGAGAAGGTGCCCGACTCCGTGCCGGGGAAGGTGGCCGTCAGTTCGGCGGTCACGCCCCAGGGGGTCTCGTCGCCGACCGCGATGTTCGGCAGCGGGGAGAACGTGGCGACGTAGGGGGCCTCGGTGACCGGGGCCGCGTACGTCTCGCCGCGGGTGACGGTCAGCGCGCGGCGGGCCGCGACGAGACCGATCTCGGTGTCGGGCGCGCCCCCCGAACGACTGGCCGCGCCCGACACCGAGGTCCAGCTCGCCAACGCCCTGACCCGCTCGGCCGCGTCGGCGAGGCGCTCCTCGGAGAGCTCCCCGGTGCGGACCGCCTCGATGAAGGCGTCCCGCAGGCGCACCACGGTCCCCTCGTCCGAGGGGCCGCCGCCGGTGCAGATCGCGTCGGCGCCCGCGGCGATGGCGAGCACACAGCCGCGCTCGAAGCCGTAGGTCCCGGCGATCGCGTGCATGTCCATGCCGTCGGTGACGATCAGGCCCTGGTAGCCGAGTTCCTCGCGGAGCAGGCCCGTGAGGATGCGGCGCGAGACCGTCGCCGGGTTCTCCGGGTCGAGCGCGGGCACCAGGAGGTGGGCGCTCATCACGGCGCGCGTGCCCGCGGCGATCGCGGCGCGGAAGGGCGCCAGGTCGCGGGAGTCGAGCACGTCCCTGCCGACGTCGATGAGCGGCACCGAGTGGTGCGAGTCGACCGCGGTGTCGCCGTGCCCGGGGAAGTGCTTGGCGGAGGTGGCGACGCCGGACGACTGCATGCCCTCGACGTAGGCGGCGGTGTGCCGCGCGACCAGGAGGGGGTCGGATCCGAAGGAACGTACGCCGATGACCGGGTTGTCCGGGTTGGCGTTGACGTCCGCGGACGGCGCCCAGTTGAAGTTGATGCCGCAGGCGGCCAGGCGGCGGCCGAGGTCGGCGGCGACCTCACGGGTGAGGTCGGTGTCGTCGACGGCGCCGAGCGCGTGGTTGCCCGGGTAGGAGGAGCCGGTGCGCACCTCCAGGCGGGTGACGTCGCCGCTCTCCTCGTCGATGGCGATCAGGAGGTCGTCGCGCTCGGCCTTGAGCTGGGCGGTGAGGGCGGTGACCTGCTCGGCGGTCCGCACGTTGCGGCCGAACAGACTGACGGAGGCGAGGCCCTCGTCGATCCGGCGGCGCACCCAGTCCGGCACGGCGGTGGTGCCGTCGAAGCCGGGCTGGAGGACGGTCAGGGCGTTGCGGGTGAGCGTGTCACCGGCGTGGGTGGTGGAGGTCGTCATGGTGCGGCGTTATCCCTTCACTGCGCCGTCGGTCAGGCCGCTCACGGCCCTGCGCTGCAGGAAGACGAAGAGGATCAGGATCGGGATGGCGAAGAGCGAGGCCGCGGCCATGGTGGCGCCCCAGTCGTCGCCGAATTGGGTCTGGAAGCTGGAGAGCCATACCGGCAGGGTCTTGGACTCTGCTTCCTTGTTGAGCACGAGGACCAGCGGGAACTCGTTCCAGGCGGTGATGAAGCCGAAGAGCGAGGTCGACATCAGGCCCGGCGCGAGCAGCGGCAGGATCACCCGGCGGAACGCCTGCATACGGGTGCAGCCGTCCACCATGGCGGACTCCTCCAGCTCCTTGGGCACCGCGGCGACGAAGCCGCGCAGCGTGAGGAGCGTGAAGGGCAGGATCATCACCATGTAGAAGAGGGTCAGCGGGATCAGGCTGTTCAGCATGTCCGCGTCGCGCACGATGATGTAGATCGCGATGACCATGACTTCCCACGGCGCCATCTGCGCCAGCATGAAGCCGATGATGAAGCCGCGTCGGCCCTTGAAGCGCATCCGGGCCAGGGCGAAGGCCGCGGTCACGCCGATGATGAGCGAGAAGACCACCGCGAGCAGCGTGACGATGAGGGAGTTGCCCGCCATCGTCCAGAAGTGGTCGGCGTTCACCGCCGTCTTGAAGTGTTCGAAGGTGGCGTCGGTCGGGAACCAGACCGGGTCCTCGGCGATGATGTCGCCGGTCGGCTTGAAGGCCGTCGCGAACATCCAGTACACGGGGAAGACGCAGAAGACGAACATGACGACAGCGACCAGGTTGGGCCACAGGCGGCCCATCAGCGAGCGCTTCACAGCTCGTCCTCCTCTTGCTTGAGCACGATCCGCAGGTAGAACGAGGTGATGGCCAGCAGGATGATGATGGTGAGCAGCGCGATCGCGGCACCCATGCCGAAGTGCTGGTTGCCCATGCCCTCGATGTAGGCGTAGACGGGCAGGATCTCGGTGAGCCGGTCGGGTCCGCCCTCGTTGATCGTGAAGACCTGTACGAACGCCTTGAAGACCCAGATGATCTCCAGGAACGTCGTGGCGTAGAGGAAGGGCCGCAGGTACGGCATCGTGACCTGGGTGAACTGCTTCCAGGCACCGGCGCCGTCGAGCGACGCGGCCTCGTACAGCTCCTTGGGAATGGTGGTCGTGGCGGCGTACAGGTTGATCGCCACGAAGGGGATGGACATCCAGACGATCAGCAGCAGGACGACGAAGAAGGTCGAGTACTGCGTGGCCAGCCAGTCGTGGTCGGCCATCGACTCGAAGCCGATCTTGGCGAGCACCCAGTTGACGACGCCGAAGCGCTGCGCGAACAGCCACTGGTAGACGGTGCTCGCCGCGACGACGGGCATGGCCCAGGCGAGCACGAGGCCGACCAGGAGGAACGTGCGCATCTTCCGGCCGAGGCGCGCGAGGAGCAGTCCCACCAGCGTGCCGAGGACCATGATCAGCACGACGTTGACGGCGGTGAAGGCGATCGAGCGTCCGGTGACCCGCCAGAAGTCCTCGCCGGTGAGGACCTCCTTGTAGTTGTCGAACCCGTTCCACTCGGTCAAGTGCAGGATGAACTGCCGCATGTTGAGGTTCTGGAACGACAGGATCCCGTTGTTGACCAGCGGCCAGCCCAGCAGCAGCAGGGTGACGATGATCGCGGGGGCAAGAAGCAGATAGGGCGTGACGCCGGTGAGACGTCCGGCGGATCTGCGCGGGCCCCCTGGTCGTGGCCCGCCGTCCGATGTCTGCACCTCCGTCGGGCCGGAGGGCGGCCGTTCGGTCTTCTGCACGGTCATGCTCGCCATCTCTTTCGTGGGCAACGCGAGGCGCTGTGATCAGCGCGGAGAACGCGGAGTGCGCGGCGGGGGAACACGCGGCACTCATGGGTACGCCGGGGGCGGCGGGGTCACGTCACCCGCCACCCCCGGCAAGAGGACGCGTTGTTACTGCTTCTGCGCCAGGCGCTTGTTGAGCTCGCCCTCGACCTGCTTGGCGGCGGCGGCAGGCGACTTACCGTTGAGCACCGCGGTCATGTAGTTCTTGATCGGGTTCGGCGGGTTCTCGACCGCGCCCCACTCCGGGATCAGCGGGGTGGTGCCGCCGCCGGAGGTGGCGGGGGCCGCGGCCTCGGCGGCCGGGTTGCCCTTGAGGTTGGACTCCAGCGCCTTCTTGTTCGGGATCGTGCCGCCTTCCTTGGCGAACTGACCCTCGAACTTGTCGGACAGCGCGATCTTCAGGAACTCCTTGGCGAGGTCCTGCTTCTTGCTGGTCGCGGCGATGGCGAGGTTGGAGCCGCCGAGGAAGACGCCCTCGGGCTTGTCGGCCGTGGCGCCGGGGATCGTGAAGAAGCCGATGTCCTTCTCGATCTTCGGGTTGGCCTTGATGGCGGTGGGGGCTTCCCAGCTCATGCCGATGAAGGCGCCGGTCTTGCCCTTGGCGAAGACCTCGGCCTGCTGCGGGGTGGCCTCGTCCTTGTTCTTGGGGGCCTTGGAGAGGTCCGCGAACTCCTTGTACGTCTTCATGGCCTTGGCGACCTTGGGGTCACCGAGGTTGGAGACGTACTTGTCGCCGTCCTTCTTGACCAGCTCGGCGCCCTCACCGATGGTCAGGCCGACGAAGTGGTACCAGTTCTGGCCGGGCAGGTAGATCGGCTCGGCGTCGGTCTTCGCGCCGATCTGCTTGAGGTCCTTGAGGAACTCGGCGCGGGTCTTGGGAAGCTCCTTGATGCCGGCGTCGGCCCAGATCTTCTTGTTGTAGACCACGACGCGGTTGAGGACGAACCACGGGGCGGCGTACTGCTTGCCGTCGATGACCGAGGCCTTGTTCATCGACTCGGTCCAGTCGGCGCCGATCGACTTCTTGAGGTCGTCGAGCTCGGCGAGGCCGCCCGTCTTGGCGTACGCGGCGGTCTGGGTGTTGCCGATCTCGAAGACGTCCGGAGGGTTCTCCTCGGAGAGGGCGGTGGTCAGCTTCTGCTGGATGCCGTTCCACTGCTGGACTTCGAACTTCAGCTTGGCGCCGGTCTTCTTCTCGAAGGCCGCCGTGACGTCCTTCTGCCACTGGTCCGGCGTCGAGCCGTCCATCGCCCAGAGCGTCAGCGTCTCGCCCTTGTAGCCGTCGGCTCCACCGGACTTCTTGTCCCCGTCGTCACCGCCGCAGGCCGCGACCGACACCAACATGCCCGCGACACCGATGGCCGCTATGAGCTTGCGCTTCACGTCACCCTCCTCAAGGGATGCCAGTCAACCCCCCACCCGCAGCGACCAAATGGACCGAGATCTGCCCGTGGGACTGGAACCTGGTCTTTAATGGTGTAGACCAGTACGGGGAGCTTGGCCTAGACCTTTAGGGGTGTCAAGGGTGTATAAGAAGGGCTGTCGCGTCCGTTATCGGACCGACACCTGAGCAGGCGGAGTCTGCTCGGCCCGTACCGTGCCACGATGTGAGCCGCGACAGACGGAGGAGCCGGTGACGGCAGCAGCACAGGAGCCGGGAAGGCAGTCGATGGGCACCGAAGCGGGTGGCACGGGCACCGATGTGGGCGCGCCCTCGGAGGGCGCGAGCATCGGCCGGACCGCGCGCGTGCCCAAGTATTACCGCCTGAAGCGGCACTTGCTCGACATGACCGAAACACTGCCCCCCGGCACCCCCGTCCCGCCGGAGCGCACGCTCGCCGCCGAGTTCGACACCTCCCGCACGACGGTGCGCCAGGCCCTCCAGGAGCTGGTCGTCGAGGGCCGTCTGGAGCGCATCCAGGGCAAGGGCACCTTCGTCGCCAAGCCGAAGGTCTCCCAGGCGCTCCAACTCACCTCGTACACCGAGGACATGCGGGCCCAGGGCCTGGAGCCGACCTCGCAGCTCCTGGACATCGGCTACATCACCGCCGACGACACCCTCGCGGGCCTGCTCGACATCAGCGCGGGCGGCCGGGTGCTCAGGATCGAGCGGCTGCGCCTGGCCAACGGCGAGGCGATGGCGATCGAGACCACGCACCTGTCCGCCAAGCGCTTCCCCGCGCTGCGCCGCTCCCTGGTCAAGTACACCTCGCTCTACACCGCGCTCGCCGAGGTGTACGACGTCCACCTCGCGGAGGCCGAGGAGACCATCGAGACCTCGCTGGCCACCCCGCGCGAGGCGGGCCTGCTCGGCACCGACGTCGGCCTGCCGATGCTGCTCCTGTCCCGGCACTCCCTGGACGGCTCGGGGCAGCCGGTGGAGTGGGTGCGCTCGGTGTACCGGGGCGACCGGTACAAGTTCGTGGCCCGTCTCAAGCGCCCCACGGACTGACCCGCCCACCGGCCGACACCCGACCGGCGCCCGACCGACCCCCGTCCGGGGTCTGGCGCGGATCACGCCGCTGCTCTACCGTCCTCCCGTCATCGCATGGTGAACGGGAGGACGACCCGGTGCGCACAGCGAATCCTCGATCCATCGTCATCTGGTCCCTCGTCGCGCTGATCGGCGCCGCGGGCTGGACCGTCCTGGCACTCGCCCGCGACGAGGAGGTGTCGGCCGCCTGGATGGTGGCCGCGGCCCTCGGCACGTACGCCATCGCGTACCGCTTCTACTCCAAGTTCATCGCGTACAAGGTCCTCAAGGTCGACAAGTCGCGGGCGACGCCCGCCGAGCGGCTCGACAACGGCATCGACTTCCACCCGACCGACCGCCGGGTCCTCCTCGGTCACCACTTCGCCGCGATCGCGGGCGCGGGCCCCCTTGTGGGGCCCGTGCTCGCCGCGCAGATGGGGTACCTGCCGGGCACCATCTGGATCATCGTCGGCGTGATCTTCGCGGGCGCCGTGCAGGACATGGTCGTGCTGTTCTTCTCCACCCGGCGCGACGGCAAGTCGCTCGGGCAGATGGCCCGCGAGGAGATCGGCCCGTTCGGCGGGGCCGCGGCGCTGCTCGCCACCTTCGCGATCATGATCATCCTGCTCGGGGTGCTCGCGCTCGTCATCGTCAACGCGCTCGCCCAGTCGCCGTGGGGCACCTTCTCCATCGCGATGACCATCCCGATCGCCCTGCTCATGGGCTTCTACCTGCGCGTACTGCGTCCGGGCCGGGTCAGTGAGGTCTCCCTCATCGGCATCGCCCTGCTGCTGCTCGCGCTGGTCTCCGGGCGCTGGGTCGCCGAGTCCTCGCTCGCCGACACGTTCACGCTCGCGCCCTCGACGCTGGTCATCTGGCTGGTGGCGTACGGCTTCATCGCCTCGATCCTGCCGGTGTGGATGCTGCTCGCGCCGCGCGACTACCTCTCCACGTTCATGAAGATCGGCACCATCGTGCTGCTCGCGCTCGGCGTGGTGATCGCCCTGCCGACGCTGAAGATGGACCCGGTCACCGACTTCGCCTCGCGCGGCGACGGCCCGGTCTTCGCCGGATCGCTCTTCCCCTTCGTCTTCATCACCATCGCCTGCGGCGCCCTCTCGGGCTTCCACGCGCTGATCTCCTCGGGTACGACGCCGAAGATGATCCAGAAGGAGACGCAGGTCAGGATGATCGGCTACGGCTCCATGCTGATGGAGTCGGCCGTCGCGATCATGGCGCTCGTCGCCGCGTCGATCATCGACCCCGGTCTCTACTTCGCGATGAACGCGCCCGCGGGCGTCATCGGCGACACCGTCCAGGAGGCGTCGAAGGCCGTCGCGGGCTTCGGGTACTCCATCTCACCGGCCGATCTGGCGCAGGCCGCCAAGAACGTCGAGGAGTCCTCGCTGCTCTCGCGCACGGGCGGCGCGCCCACCCTCGCGATCGGCGTCTCCGAGATCTTCTCGAAGGTCACGGGCGGCTCGATGCGGGCCTTCTGGTACCACTTCGCGATCATGTTCGAGGCGCTGTTCATCCTCACCGCGCTCGACGCGGGCACGCGCGTGGGCCGCTTCATGCTCCAGGACATGCTCGGCAACGTCTACAAGCCCTTCAGGAACGTGAGTTGGCGCCCCGGGCTCGTCCTCACCAGCGCCGCGGTCACCGGCCTGTGGGGGTACTTCCTCTGGGTCGGCGTGCACGAGCCGCTCGGCGGGATCAACCAGCTCTTCCCGATCTTCGGCATCGCCAACCAGCTGCTCGCGGCCGTGGCGCTCGCCGTCTGCACGACGCTGCTCGTGAAGTCCGGGCGCCTCAAGTGGGCCTGGATCACCGGGATTCCGCTGGTCTGGGACGCGACGGTCACGCTCACCGCGAGCTGGCAGAAGGTGTTCTCCAGCGATCCGCGCGTCGGCTTCTTCCAGCAGCGCTCCAACTACCAGGACGCGATCGACGCGGGGAAGGTCCTGCCGCCCGCCAAGACCATGGACGACATGCACACCGTGGTCACCAACTCCACGGTGGACGGCGTCCTTTCGGCCGCCCTCGCCCTGCTCATCGTCATCGTGATCGCCGACGCGGCCCGGATCTGCGTCAAGCACGTCCGCGACCCCGCCTCCTCGCGGCTGAGCGAAGCGCCGTACGTGGAGTCGAAGTTGACGGCCCCCGCGGGCCTGATCGCGACGCGCGAGGAGAAGCGGGAGCTGATTCCGTGACGTGGCTGCTGCGCGGCGCGCGCTGGATGCGGTGGTACGTCCGCGAGCTGACCGACGAGTCGGCGTACGAACGGTACGTGGCTCATGTCCGCAGGGACCATCCGGCCGCAACTGTCCCCAGCCGCCGCGCTTTTGAGCGTATGCGGACAGACAACCAGGAGTCGGACCCCCGGCAAGGCTTCCGCTGCTGCTGAACAGGCACGTTGACGCACTGGTGACCCGTCCGTTATCCGGACGGGGGTTCCGTAGATCAAGACTCTCGCTTAGATTTCCCGCACGTCAAACGTGGGATGAGCGAGGGAGCGGAGCCGTGACATGTCAGATGCGCCTGAAGTGAGCAGACCGGTGGTCACGCCGGTCCGCGTGGTCATCGCCCTCTGCCTCGTCGCGCCGTTCGTGGCGATGCTCTGGGTCAGTTCCTACGCCAAGGTCGAACCGACCTTCATCGGCATCCCGTTCTTCTACTGGTACCAGATGCTGTGGGTGCTCATCTCCACGGTCCTGACGATGATCGCGTACAAGCTGTGGCAGCGTGACCAGCGCGCCCGCAAGGAAGGCGGGCGGTCATGAACGACGGAGTCAACGGCGTCGCGCTCGCCGTGTTCATCTTCTTCTTCGTCGCCGTCACGGTGATGGGCTTCCTCGCCGCCCGCTGGCGCAAGGCCGAGACCGAGAGCCTGGACGAATGGGGCCTGGGCGGACGGTCGTTCGGCACCTGGGTCACCTGGTTCCTGCTCGGCGGCGACCTGTACACGGCGTACACCTTCGTGGCCGTCCCCGCGGCGATCTACGCGGCGGGCGCGGCCGGCTTCTTCGCCGTCCCGTACACGATCCTCGTCTACCCGCTGATCTTCACCTTCCTGCCGCGCCTGTGGTCGGTCTCGCACAAGCACGGGTACGTGACCACGTCGGACTTCGTCCGCGGCCGGTTCGGCTCCAAGGGGCTCTCGCTGGCCGTCGCGGTCACCGGCATCCTCGCCACGATGCCGTACATCGCGCTGCAACTGGTCGGCATCCAGGCCGTGCTCGACGTGATGGGCGTCGGCGGCGGCCCGGACACCAACTGGTTCGTCAAGGACCTGCCGCTGCTCATCGCCTTCGCGGTGCTCGCCGCCTACACGTACTCCTCGGGTCTGCGCGCCCCCGCGCTGATCGCGTTCGTGAAGGACGGCCTGATCTACCTCGTCATCGTCGTCGCCATCATCTACATCCCGATCAAGCTCGGCGGCTTCGACGACATCTTCGCCAAGGCCGGTCACGCCTTCGAGCAGACCAACCCGGCGACCGACAAGCCGCGCGGCGCGCTCGCACCGCCCGAGGCGGGCCAGTGGACCTACGCGACGCTGGCGCTCGGCTCGGCCCTCGCGCTGTTCATGTATCCGCACTCGATCACGGCGACGCTCTCCTCCAAGAGCCGCGACGTGATCCGCCGCAACACCACGATCCTGCCGCTGTACTCGCTGATGCTGGGGCTGCTCGCGCTCCTCGGCTTCATGGCGATCGCGGCCGGGATCAAGGTCGACAACGGACAGCTCGCGATCCCGCAGCTCTTCGAGGACATGTTCCCCGACTGGTTCACCGGCGTCGCCTTCGCCGCGATCGGCATCGGCGCGCTCGTCCCCGCCGCCATCATGTCCATCGCGGCGGCGAACCTCTTCACCAGGAACATCTACAAGGACTTCCTCAAGCCCGACGCGACGCCCGAGCAGGAGACCAAGATCTCCAAGCTGGTCTCGCTCCTGGTGAAGGTGGGCGCGCTGGTCTTCGTCCTGACCATGGACAAGACCGTCGCGATCAACTTCCAGCTGCTCGGCGGCATCTGGATCCTGCAGACGATGCCCGCGCTGGTCGGCGGCCTGTTCACCCGCTGGTTCCACCGCTGGGCGCTGCTCGCGGGCTGGGCGGTCGGCATGGTCTACGGCACGCTCGCGGCGTACGGCGTCGCCTCGCCGACGCAGAAGCACTTCGGCGGCTCGTCCGACACGATCCCGGGCATCGGCGAGATCGGCTACATCGGCCTCACCGCGTTCGTCCTGAACGTGATCGTGACCGTGGTCCTCACCTTCGTCCTGAAAGCGCTGAAGGCCCCCGACGGCATCGACGAGACCGCGCCCGGGGACTACACGGCGGACGCCGGTGACCCCGGCGTCGCCACGGAGCTGCCGAAGGCGACGGCGGGCGCGGGCCACTGAGTCTTCCGCCGCGTACGCGTGACGGGCCGCCGGAGTGTCCGGCGGCCCGTCGTCGTACCCGCGTCAGAGAAGCCCGAGCACCAGCTTCACGGCACGCTCGATGTCGCTCCACTCGTCCGGCTCGACCCGCCCGGCGAAGTCACCGAGGCGCTCCGGGTCCACTGCGGTCATCTGCTCGACGAGCACCACGGTCGCGGTGCCCTCCATGTCCAGCTTGGGGTGCAGCAAGCCCGGAGCCGCGCTGGTCGACGTCGGCGCGACGATCAGCGTGGACGTGTTGAGCGCTTCGGTCTGCAGCACGACGGCGTACCGGGCACCGCGCTGCTCGTGCCCCACCGCACCCTTGCGGGAGCGCAGCCGGTAGAGGTCACCACGCACGGAGTTCGTTCATCTCTTCCCGGACTTCGGCGATCTCCGCCTGGTACGCGGGGTCGTTGCGCCAGCCGTCGAGCTCCGCGGCGGCCCGTCGGTACTGCTCCCGCACGTACGCCTCGTGAATGGCGAGCCTTATGGCGTCGGACGCCGTGATGTCGCGCGCCTCGGCCAGCTTCTCCAGCTCGCGATGCGTCTCGGCGTCCGGGCGGAAACTGATGGTCTTCGGCGTCATGACCCTATTGTAATACGCCCCGCATTACACGCAACTCCCATCGGTGACACAAGATGTGGGCCTGCTTCAGAAACCCGGCACAAGATGTATGCTCGTGCTCGCTGTCGTCGCAGGGGAATCCGGTGCAAGTCCGGAACTGTCCCGCAACGGTGTATGTGTACGTCTTTGTCGTACCCGCAAGTCCGAGGACCTGCCGGCAGCGCACCCGAGTCGTCCGGCCCGGGTGCCGACCGTCCGGGCCTCGTGGAGTGGGCCGGTGGACGCGGTACGCCGCCCTGTCCGGGTGCGCCCGTGCACCATTCCCTCCCCTGGCCCAGAGCCGAGCGAGGGAGAGCTCCACGTGACCATCGCGCCTGCCGAACCTGCGTCAGCGACGTCCACGCCGACCGCCGAGGGTACCGACGGGCCAGGGACCGCGCTGCTGCGCACCCTGACCGACCTCACCGCCGACCTGCCCGACGCCGACGCGGGCCGGGTCGCGGCCGCCGCGCTGCGCGGCAGGTCGGCCAGGGCCGACGTGGCCGAGCTGCGGGAACTGGCGACCGAGGCGGCCGCGGGGCTCATCTCCGAGGACCCGGCGTACTCCAAGCTCGCCGCCAGGCTCCTGTCGATCGGCATCCGCGAGGAGGCGGCCACGCAGGGCGTGCGCTCCTTCACCGACTCCGTCGCCGTCGGGCACCGCGAGGGTCTGATCGCCGACCGCACGGCGTCCTTCGTCACCGAGCACGCGGCCCGGCTCGACGCCCTGGTGGACGCCGCGCTCGCGGACGGCGCGGACTTCCGCTTCGGCTACTTCGGCCTGCGCACCCTGCACAGCCGCTACCTCCTGCGCCACCCCATCACGCGGCAGGTCATCGAGACCCCGCAGCACTTCATGCTGCGCGTGGCGGCCGGTCTCGCCGAAGACGACAGCGCCCGCGCGCTCGACGAGGTCGCCGCGCTGTACGGCCTGATGAGCCGCCTGGACTACCTGCCGTCCTCGCCGACGCTGTTCAACTCGGGCACCCGGCACCCGCAGATGTCCTCCTGCTACCTCCTGGACTCCCCGCTCGACGAGCTCGACTCGATCTACGACCGCTACCACCAGGTCGCGCGGCTCTCCAAGCACGCGGGCGGGATCGGACTCTCGTACTCCCGCATCCGCTCGCGGGGTTCGCTGATCCGCGGTACGAACGGGCACTCCAACGGCATCGTGCCGTTCCTGAAGACCCTCGACGCCTCGGTCGCCGCCGTGAACCAGGGCGGGCGCCGCAAGGGCGCGGCCGCCGTCTACCTGGAGACCTGGCACTCCGACATCGAGGAGTTCCTGGAGCTGCGCGACAACACCGGCGAGGACGCGCGCCGCACGCACAACCTCAACCTCGCGCACTGGATCCCCGACGAGTTCATGCGCCGGGTCGCCGCCGACCAGGACTGGTCGCTGTTCTCCCCGGCCGACGTGCCCGAGCTCGTCGACCTGTGGGGCGAGGAGTTCGACGCCGCCTACCGCGCGGCCGAGGCCGCGGGGCACGCGAAGAAGACCATCCCGGCCCGGGACCTGTACGGCCGCATGATGCGCACCCTCGCGCAGACCGGCAACGGCTGGATGACCTTCAAGGACGCCGCCAACCGCACCGCCAACCAGACGGCGGAGCCCGGCCACACGGTGCACTCCTCCAACCTCTGCACGGAGATCCTGGAGGTGACGGACGACGGGGAGACGGCCGTCTGCAACCTCGGCTCGGTCAACCTCGGCGCCTTCGTGGTGAACGGCGACATCGACTGGGAGCGGCTCGACGAGACCGTCCGCACCGCCGTCACCTTCCTCGACCGCGTCGTCGACATCAACTTCTACCCGACCGAGCAGGCCGGGCGCTCCAACGCCAAGTGGCGCCCGGTGGGCCTCGGCGCGATGGGCCTCCAGGACGTCTTCTTCCAGCTGAAGCTGCCGTTCGACTCCCCCGAGGCGCGCGCCCTCTCCACCCGCATCGCCGAGCGGATCATGCTCGCTTCGTACGAGGCGTCCGCGGACCTCGCCGAGCGCAACGGCCCGCTGCCCGCCTGGGAGAAGACCCGCACCGCGCGCGGCGTGCTGCACCCTGACCACTACGGCGTCGAGCTGACGTGGCCCGAGCGCTGGGCGGCGCTTCGGGAGCGCATCGCCACGACCGGCATGCGCAACTCCCTGCTCCTCGCCATCGCGCCGACCGCCACCATCGCGTCCATCGCGGGCGTGTACGAGTGCATCGAGCCGCAGGTCTCCAACCTCTTCAAGCGCGAGACGCTGTCGGGCGAGTTCCTCCAGGTCAACGCCTACCTGGTGCAGGAGCTCAAGCGGCTCGGCGTGTGGGACGCGCAGACCCGTGAGGCGCTGCGCGAGGCCAACGGCTCGGTGCAGGACTTCAGTTGGATCCCCGAGGAGGTCCGCGCGCTGTACCGCACCGCGTGGGAGATCCCGCAGCGCGGTCTGATCGACATGGCGGCCGACCGCACCCCGTTCCTCGACCAGGCGCAGTCCCTGAACCTGTTCCTGGAGACGCCGACCATCGGCAAGCTCTCCTCGATGTACGCCTACGCCTGGCAGCGGGGCCTGAAGACCACGTACTACCTGCGCTCGCGCCCGGCGACGCGCATCGCCCGCGCGGCAGGCGGCTCCCAGGCCACCGCCGCGGCCCCCGTCCCCCAGCAGGTGACCGACCCCGACGCCGTCGCCTGCTCCCTGGAAAACCCCGAGTCCTGCGAGGCCTGCCAGTAATGCCCACCCGTCTCCCGACCACCACCCCTGATGGACAGCGCTCCGCGCCGGAAGCCCTGCCCACCACCAACTCCGAGAAGAACCTGCTCGACCCGGGCTTCGAGCTGACCCTGCGTCCCATGCGCTACCCGGACTTCTACGAGCGCTACCGGGACGCGATCAAGAACACCTGGACCGTCGAGGAGGTCGACCTCCACTCGGACGTCGCCGACCTCGCCAAGCTCTCGCCGGGCGAGCAGCACATGATCGGCCGCCTGGTCGCGTTCTTCGCGACGGGTGACTCGATCGTCTCCAACAACCTGGTGCTGACGCTCTACAAGCACATCAACTCCCCCGAGGCGCGGCTCTACTTGAGCCGTCAGCTCTTCGAGGAGGCCGTGCACGTCCAGTTCTACCTGACGCTGCTCGACACCTACCTGCCCGACCCGGAGGACCGCGCCGCCGCCTTCGACGCGGTCGAGGAGATCCCCTCGATCCGGGAGAAGGCCGAGTTCTGCTTCAAGTGGATCAACGAGGTCGAGAAGCTGGACCGCCTGGAGACGCAGGCCGACCGCCGCCGCTTCCTGCTCAACCTCATCTGCTTCGCCGCGTGCATCGAGGGCCTCTTCTTCTACGGCGCCTTCGCGTACGTCTACTGGTTCCGCAGCCGCGGTCTGCTGCACGGCCTCGCGACCGGCACCAACTGGGTGTTCCGTGACGAGACGATGCACATGAGCTTCGCCTTCGACGTGGTCGACACCGTCCGCAAGGAGGAGCCCGAGCTCTTCGACGACGCGCTCCAGGACCAGGTCACGGACATGCTCAAGGAGGCCGTCGAGGCCGAGCTGCAGTTCGCCCGCGACCTGTGCGGCGATGGCCTGCCCGGCATGAACACGGACTCGATGCGCGAGTACCTGCAGTGCGTCGCCGACCAGCGCCTGCAGCGGCTCGGCTTCGCGCCGGTCTACGGCTCGGAGAACCCCTTCTCCTTCATGGAGTTGCAGGGCGTGCAGGAGCTGACCAACTTCTTCGAGCGGCGGCCCTCCGCGTACCAGGTCGCGGTCGAGGGTTCGGTCTCCTTCGACGACGAATTCTGAGTCTGGCGCAACCGGGCCCCGGTGTGCCCGCCCCGTCACGGGGGGCGGGGTGGGCACACCGCTCGTTCAGCGCGGGTCGGCCCGCAGGACGAGCCGCTTGGGGTGCAGCGTGATGCCGATCTTGGTTCCGGTGTCGGTCTCCCCGACCGGTGTCAGGCGCCATTTCGGGATCACCGTGCCCAGGATCAGGGCCAGTTCAGCGAGGCTGAAGTGGTCGCCGGGGCACTTTCGGTTGCCGACACTGAACGGCATCATCGCGAACTCGGGGACCTCCGAAGCGCGTTCCGGATTCCAGCGGTCCGGGTCGAACTCCAAGTGCCGCTCGAAGGAACGCGGGTCGCGCTGCATCGCGTACACGCTGTAGACGATGTCGGCGTCCGCCGGAATGCGATAGCCGCCCAGCTCGGTTTCGGCCACGGACCTGCGGGTGAATATCCAAGCCGCGGGCCGTATACGCATGGCCTCCGTGACGACATTGCGGAGGTGCGGCAGCTCGCCCAGGTCCGCGAATGTGATCGCCCGCCCCTGCGTGACGGAATTTACCTCTTCAACCAACCGCCTTTCCTGCTCGGGGTGTTCGGTCAGCAGATGGAACGCCCACGCCAGTGTCGAGGCCACATTCTCGGCTCCTGCGACGACCAGGGAAACCACGTGGTCGTGGATCTCCTGATCGGTTATGGGGGCCCCTGATTCGTCCGTGGCCCGCAGCAATTCCGCGAGCAGGTCGTCGGGGCCGCCGGGCCCTGCCGCACGGCGCTCCGCGACGATCTCGTCGACGAGCGCGTGCAGATCGGCGAGCGCGCGCTCGAAGCGCCGGTTGGCCGGGGTCGGCACGCGGTAGAGCGGCCCGACCGAGAGCACCATCCGGCGGTAGAGCCCCTCGAAGACGGTGTGCAGCGACTCGCTGATGCGGTCCGCCTTCTCACCGATGGAGTCGACCTCCAGGAGCGAGCGCGAGACGACCCGGACCGCCGTGCGGAACATCTCCGCACTGACGTCGACGGTGCTTCCCGGCTGCCAGCGGGCGGCCGTGGCGCGCGCCTCCTCCTCCATCACCTCGGCGTAGTCGGCGATCCGCTCGGGCCTGAACGCGGGCTGCATCATGCGGCGCTGACGCCGGTGCAGTCGGCCGTTGCTGGTCGCCACGCCCTTGCCGAGGAGCACCTCCAGGGTGTCCCAGAGCGGCCCTCCGACGATGTACTCGGGGTTCTTCAGGAGGGCGCCGACCAGTTCGGGATCGCACACCGCGTACGCCGTCTTGGGCCCCAGCCTGATCCGTACGAGATCCCCGTGGTCACGCAGCGCGGCGAGGAAGCCTAGCGGGTCGCGCACCAGGTTCCAGGCGTGGCCGAGTAAGGGCGCTCCCCCGCCGACGAGCGGCGGGGTACGCAGCGGGCCCTGTCCTGACGCGGCGGGGGCGGTTATCGCGGATTCGACGCTCATTCCTCACCTACCAGTTCGTTTTCCGCCACGATGCCTTCCGTGACGTAGGGGGGTATGGACCTGTCGTCCCAGCTGTCGACGCGATAGCGGCCGGATTCGTGATGGAACCAATAGACGGAAGAGAACCAGTTCCGCATATTGAAGACGCATGATTCCACGGTGTCCGCGAGTTTCCTTCCCTCGACGGTTCCGTCCGCCAATTGAGCGGCGAATGAATGCACTTCCTCCTCGGCCGCCATGAATTCCGTGACGCATCGCGTGACGCGCCTGTGGACCTCCGCCACGGCCTGTTCGAGCGTCATTCCCTCATGGTGGATGAGGCTGATTCCGAGATTGTGCAGTTCGTCTCCCGCGAGTTCTTTCGGGAGCGAGCACAGGTCGTTGTACCAGGCCGAGAAGTCCTGGGTCGCAAGGGCCGCCCGCCGGTATGCGGGGTGTTTCCTCACGGGGCGCGGCAGTTCGCGGCGCGCGGTGGGTTCGAGCAGATCGATCCACGCCCAGTGCGCGAACGTGAGGCGGCGCAGCTCGACGTACGCCTCGACCGTGGGCACCGTGCCGGCGCGCCGGTTCCTGAACTCCTCGTCGTACGCGTCGATCACCGGGTGGAAGTGCCGGGCGAACCTGGCGTTCCAGCTGGGACCGAGGAACGAGTAGAGCCGCAGGACGCAGTCGGCGAACCCCGCGACCAACGGGTCCCCGTGGTGCAGGTACGTGCGCGGTTCGTTGAGGGTCCCGTGCAGGCCCCGGCACAGCCACCGCCACTGTGCCGTCCTGCCGTGCACCGAGTCCCTGTCGTGCCGGTCGTCCCATGCGAAGAACCAGCTGCTGAGGTCCGCTATCGCGGTGAGCAACTCGTCCGGCGCGCCAATGTAGTAGCCCGCCACCAGGTCGGTGTAGCAGAGGCTGTCCGCGTACCGCTCGACCTTGTCCGGGGGCATGAGCCGCATTTCGCGGAGCCAGGTCCTGGACTTCTCCTGAAGCTTTGGCCAATACGGATGCAGACGGCGAGGAAACGCTGCCTCGATCACCGGAACGGCCAGCGCCGGTGGGACCGATACCGTCTGTGTGGGTGGCTGTGTCTGTGAAGTGCTCCCGGAATATGCAGGCACGGACGAACCCCTTTCAGCCGCTTGTGGACGCACGCCCCTCCCGCCGTACCGGGCGCGCGCCGTTGCGTATCCCCGCGCTTTCCATTCAGCACCACAACTGACCGTTCAGGGAACAGATTTGCGCCATTCACTACCCCCCAGTGCCGAGAACCTCCCCTTACGTGACTGAATATGGATCACCGGCAGCCGGTTCTGCTCGCACATCCGATCGGCCCACGACAACGGCCCCTGGTCAGGGAGTAGTTCCCGACCAGGGGCCGCTCGTGTCACGCGGTTCCCACGCCCCTCAGGCGTGGCGCACGTCAGTCGTTCGGCACCACGGGGTAGCGCGGCGTGCCCTCTTCCATCTGCCGCAGCGCGTCCTTGCGCTCCCGCTTGGAGAGACGGTCGATGTACAGGTAGCCGTACAGGTGGTCCGTCTCGTGCTGCAGGCAGCGCGCGAAGTAGCCCGTGCCGCGCACCTTGATGGGGTTGCCCTTCTCGTCCTGCCCGGTCACCTCGGCGTAGTCCGGGCGGGCCAGCGGGGCGTAGGCGGTCGGCACGGAGAGGCAGCCCTCGCCCGAGTCGTCCAGGCTGCGCCGCTCGGCGGGCAGCTCCTGGAGGACCGGGTTGCAGACCACGCCGACGTGGCGCACGCCCTCGTCGTCCATGCAGTCGTAGACGAACACCTTCAGGTCGACGCCGACCTGGTTGGCGGCCACGCCCACGCCCTGCGCCACGCGCTGGGTCGCGAACATGTCGTCGATCAGCTTCGCGAGGTCGTCGTCGAAGGCGGTGACGTCCTTGCACTCCTTGTGCAGGACCGGATTGCCGACGACCGTGATCGGCCGCGACGTGCCGCGCTCGCGGTAGGCCGTCTCGCGCTCCTCGCAGTCCTCCGTGTCGATGACGAAGCCCTCGTCGTCGACGGGGAGCACCCCGCCGGAGGTCTGCTGCTCAGTGTCCTGCGCCATGTCCGCCGTACGCCTTCCTTGAAGCCCTCAAGAGTTTGTGCCGGTACAGCCTACGGCGAAGTGCCCGGGGACCTCCTCGGGTCAGCAGACCTCTTCGAGGTCCCGCCAGTCGCGGGAGTCCGGGCTGTCCGCCACCCAGCCGTCGAGCAGGCCGCGCACCAGGCCCGCGGGCGCCGCGATGCCGCACTCGCGCTCGGGCACCCAGACCGCGCCCGGGCTGCGGTGGCCGAGCGGGCCCGGGTGTCCCGGCTCGCTGTGGTCGTGCGGGTCCAGGTGCTCGCCGTCGCCCTCGTCGCTCGGCATCCGGGACTCGGAGCACATCCGGCAGAGCAGCCGCACCGAGGACGACCAGTCCTCGGCGGCAAAGCCCGCGTCGGACGCGAGCTGCTCCAGGGCGTCCCTGTCGGCCTCGGTGGCGGCCTCCAGGAGCACCACCCAGGTGGGCACGGGCGAGGGCGCCCAGAGCTCGATCTCGTCGAAGACGGGATAGGAGTGGCCCGCCGCCGTCGTCCGCTCGCCGTGCGGGACGCCGTCGTGCAGCACGACCTCGCCCCAGCGCCGCCCCGACGAGGGCAGCGGGATGGACAGGAGCTCGATGCGGGCCGGGTCGAGCCTGCGGCCCCACACGACCTCCGCCTCGCCCTCCGGCGAGAGCCGCACGGCCGCGCTGCCCAGGTCCATGCCCGTCGGCTCGCCGGACGCCGCGACCCCGCCGGGCACCTTCAGGCCGTACGCCTGCCAGGCGCGGCGGGCCAGCGGCCAGTCCTGGAGGGCGGTCGCCGCGATGCCGACGTTCCACCAGTCGGGGGCGCCCGCCGACCGGTCCAGGAGCGCGACGGCGCGCAGCCCCGCGGCCCGCGCCTGCTCCCAGTCGTGCCGGAACTTGTGCAGGAGCGCGAGATTGAACCAGGACTCGGACAGCCAGGGCTCCAGATCCGCCGCGCGCGTGAGCAGGGCCCCCGCGTCCTCGTACCGGCCGTCGCCGATCAGCGTGAACGCGCGGTCGGTCGCCTGCCGCCATGAGGCGGAGGGCCGGTGCCGTCCCTTGCCGAAGATCCTCACGATTCCCGCCTGATTCCCGCCTGTCACGATTTCGGAAGACACATCCTCTGAGGGCGCGGCATCGGGGTCCGTGCCCCCGTGCACCCTCTTCTTCGCATCCAACCACGTACGGTCGGACGGCCGCTCATTACCCATGGGTTACCCAGCCTCGGCCCGCCTCAGGCCCGCCCGTTCCCCGCCCGCGAAAGGACCCGGGCGAGGGACTCCACGACTTCGGCCTGGTAGTCGCGTCCTGTGGCCAGGCGCAGCCGTTCCAGGGCCTGCAGCGGGCCGTCGAGCGACCCTGTGGGTCCTTCTCCCCGCGCCATCTCGTCGTACGCGTTCGCGGTACGCACAATTCGCGCGGTGAGCGGCTGGTCGCGGTACGGATCCGCCTGGCGCTCCACGACGACGGCGACCGCCGAGTCCACCCCGGTCTGGCGCACCACGGCCCCGCCGAGCAGGGCTATCCGACGCTGTTCCGTCTCGGGAAGGGCCGCGGTGGCGCCCGCGGGGACCGGGTCGACCAGGGAGAGCTGGCCGATGTCGTGCATCAGCGCCGCGTGCTCCAGGACGATGAGGTCGGGCTCGGACAGGCCGAGGTCGCGCCCCACGGCCCTGCTGAGCCCGGCGACCCTGCGGGCGTGCCCCTGCGGGGTGTATCCGGCGATCTCCGTCGCCCTGGCCAGGGACGCGATGGTCTGCCGGTAGGTCGCGCGCACGGCCGCGTACCGCCGGAAGGACAGCTGGGTGAGCAGCAGCGGGATGCTGAACACCGGCAGCGCCCAGAGCCCCGCGACGGCCACCGCGAGCGCCATCACCGCGCCGGTCGCGCACACCGCGGAGCCGATGCCGAGCATGGCCCGCAGCTCGTCCCTCAGGAGCGGGCCGAACGGCCAGCCGGTGCGGGCGTGCGCCGTGGTCGCGGCGAGCACGGCGTCGCAGAGCGCGGTCAGGACGAGCAGCGCGACCATGACGAGCGCGAAGGAGGGCCCGTGGCCGACCCACTCCTTCAACTTGCCCGAGTTGTACAGGGGTTGGAAGCACACGGCGGCGAACCCGACGGTCAGCACGCGGCGCGCCATGTGGTCGGGCGAGGGCCCCTTGCCGAGCGCCACGTGCGGCACGGCGCCCACCAGCGCGGCCGCGACGACCACGGCGATCACCTGCGGGGCGCCGTGGTGCGTGGGCTGTCCCGCGTTCTCCCCGAGCAGGGCGTACGCCAGGGCCCCCGCGGCCCCGAGCGGCGCGGGCTCCCGGTCCCGCACGCTCCCCCACCGGGCCAGCTCCCCGAGTGCGACGAGCACCCCGAAGGCGAACGCGGTCCGCCCCTCGGTGACGCCGTGCCAGAGGGTCCAGGCGAGTGACAGCACGGCGAGCAGCCCGGCGAGCGCCGTCGCCGCCGTGGGCAGGCGGGAACTCACCGCGGGGCCGAACCGGGCACCGCGGGCGCGGACACCGTCGGCGCGGGCGGCACGGGCCCCGCCTGGCCGGGGACGTCCGAGGTGACCTCGGGATGCCACCCGTACCGCTCCAGCGCCCGCGCCAGCGCCCCGACCATCGCGGGGTCGAACTGCGCGCCCGCGCACCGGGTCAGCTCCTCCAAGGCCACCGGCACGGGCCGGGCCCGCCGGTAGGACCGCGTGGACGTCATCGCGTCGAACGCGTCCGCGACGGCCACCACCCGGGCGGACTCGGGGATCTGCGCCCCGGCGAGGCCGTACGGATAGCCGCTCCCGTCGATCCGCTCGTGGTGGTGCAGGATCGCCGCCCGCGCGTCCCCCAGGAATCCGATGCCGCGCACCATCTCGTGTCCGTACTCGGGATGCAGCTCGATGACGCGGCGCTCCTCCGGCGTCAGGGGTCCTTCCTTGCGCAACAGCCGGGTGGGTACGCCGAGTTTGCCGACGTCGTGCAGGATGCCCGCGAACCGGAGCACCTCCACGCGGTCGTCGCCCATGCCCAGTTCCCTGGCGATGAGCACCGAGGCGCGGCCGACCCGTTCGCTGTGGCCGCGGGTGTACTTGTCCTTGAGGTCGACGGCCTGAACGAGCGCCCTGATGGTGGCCTGGTGGGCGGCGCGCTCGCGGTGGTACTGCGCGAACACCCAGCAGGAGACGCCCATCGGAAGCAGCACGAGCAGCCCGGCCGCGGGGCCGTACGGACTGGTCCACAGGACCGCCATCATCAGACCGGCGAGGCCGTGCACCGCGACGGGCGCGAGCGCGCGCGGGAAGAGCCCCCGCCAGGCCAGGCGCGCGGGCACCCGCTCGGCGGTCACGGCGACCCCGCCGTCCAGGGCGGCGAGCACGGCGGAGAACGCGAGCACGGTGGCTCCCGCGGGAGCCAGGACGTAGGGGAAGTCGGGCGCCGCGCAGGCCCCGGGACCGCCGAGCGCCTCGAAGACGCGGGCCGACACCCAGGCGGCGACGGCGAGTTGGGCCGCGCGCCAGAGCCTGCGCACCCACCGGGGATGCCGCTCGACGCGGGCGAGCAGCGCGCCGGGCACGGCGACGAGGGCGGCGGCCGAAGGAGGCAGCAGGAAGACCCCGGCGAGCAGCACGGGGAAGAAGGTGCCGAGACCGCGCGGGGCACGGCGGCCGACGAAGCGGCACCGGGTGATCTGCTCGCACCCGGCGTAGAGCACCGCGAGCAGGGCGACGGCGGGCCACGGCGTGCGCGCGCCGAGCGCGGGCACGGCGCAGGCGGCGCCCGTCAGGGCGACGCACAGGATGTACACGCGGGCCCACGCCGGCACCGACCGCATGGAGTTCTCCTCACCGTTCCAGCTCCGGAGAGTAGAACGGTGGCATCGCGGCCAGAGCCCGGCGGCCGTGAATTAGCACGTTCGAGTGACCGGAGGGGAGAACGGGGAGAACGAGGGCGGGCCGCGACAGAAAATGTCGCGGCCCGCCCTCGTACGGTCAACTCACGCCGACGGCGCGGTGGTTCAGGCCTCGCCCGCCGCCACGTCCTGCGTGACGTCGTTCTCCGGAACGGTCTGCCCGGAGCGGATGAGGTCGATGCGCCCCATCACCTTGGCCCGCAGGTCGACGGGGACGTCGTCCTGGCCGCAGCAGCGCTTCACCAGCTTCTTGACCGCCTGCTCGAGGCCGTACTTCTCCAGGCACGGAGAGCACTCCTCGAAGTGCGTCTCGAACTTGGTGCAGTCACTGTCCGGCATCTCGTGGTCCAGGAACTCATAGAGATGGTCCAGGACTTCACTGCAGTCAGTCTCGTGCGGCTCTCCGCAGCTCATGAGCCCGAGCCTTTCGTTCCGTTCGACTCCCCGGCGCCCGCCGGGACGAGCCCGCGATCACGGGCGTAGTCCTCCAGCATGCCGCGCAGCTGGCGACGGCCGCGGTGCAGTCGGGACATCACCGTACCGATGGGTGTCCCCATAATGTCCGCGATCTCCTTGTAGGCAAAGCCCTCTACGTCGGCCAGATAGACGGCGATGCGGAATTCCTCGGGGATCGACTGCAGTGCGGTCTTCACGTCCGAGTCGGGCAGGTGGTCGAGCGCCTGCGACTCGGCGGAGCGCAGACCGGTGGACATGTGCGACTCCGCACGCGCCAGCTGCCAGTCCTCGATCTCCTCGGCGGCGCTGCGCTGGGGCTCGCGCTGCTTCTTGCGGTACGAGTTGATGAAGGTGTTCGTGAGGATGCGGTAGAGCCACGCCTTGAGGTTGGTGCCCTCGCGGAACTGGTGGAACGACGCGTACGCCTTCGCGTAGGTCTCCTGCACCAGGTCCTCCGCGTCCGCCGGATTGCGCGTCATGCGCAGCGCCGCCGAGTACATCTGGTCGAGGAACGTCAGCGCGTCCCGCTCGAAGCGGGCCGTGCGCTCCGCGGCCGTCTCGGACCTCTCCGACCCTTCTCGGGGCTGCTCCGCCTGGCCGTGCTCGGCCCCTGCGTCGGTCCCAGTGACCGGACCCACCTCCTCCAACGACGTGGTGAGACCGAAAGCAGCCCCACTCGAATCGGAGGATAGACGACGATCCGCTCCGCGCGCCGCCCGAATAGGTGTGGTTTTGGGCGCGCTCAGCACCGTCCACTCCAGGTCAGGCGACGTGGAGCGGTTCGGGCAGATGGTCGAACCCATGCGGCGGACTCCCTCTCGTACGAACAGCTGGTGACGGCGTCTGCCGTCTGCTGTGCACAACAGAGGTCACCCGGCCAACATTCCCGCCCACCGGGCCACCGCGTCCGTGATGCCCTTCACTGCCTCGTCCTGCGTGATCTCCGCCCGCTTGGGCACCGCGAACCCGTGGTCGCCGTGGGGCACCTCCACCAGTTCGTACGGTCCCTCCGGGAATTCCGCGGGCTTCCCGAAGGGGTCGTTGCCGCCCTGCACGACGAGGGTCGGCACCCCCGCGCCCAGCAGTTCGTCGGCGCGGGACTTCTCGGGCTTGCCCGGCGGGTGCAGCGGGAAGGAGAGCGCGAGCACGGCCGCGGCGCCGAGCTCGGTCGCGGTGCGGCAGGCCACGCGGGCGCCCGCGCTGCGGCCGCCGGAGATCACCGGGAGGCCCTTCTTCTCCAGCGCGGGCCAGATCCCCCGCCACCCCACGTCCAGCGTCTTCGGCGCGGGCGCCACCTTCTTGCCCGCCACCCGCCAGGGCTGCTCGACGAGGGCGACGCTCACGCCGTGCGCGGGCAGCTCGGCGGCGATGGCCTTCAGGTCGCGGGCCTCGATGCCGCCGCCCGCGCCGTGGCTGACGGCGAGCAGCAGGCGGGCGCTCTTCCCGGGGGCCGGGTGCCAGGTGATCCGCGCCTCGCCCGCGTCGGTCTCAACGATCTCGCTCTTGGTCACGTCAGAAGAGTGTGCCCTCTTCGGGCCCTGCCAGCTCCGTAAGCAGCTCCGGGCCGTTGTTGCGGACGTTGCTGACGGCGGTGGAGACCGGGTAGGCGCGCAGCAGGCCGTGCGGCGGCGGCTCCAGGAGGGTGCGCAGGTCGTCGGCGTCGGTGCGGGACGGGTCGAGCCAGGCGTCCCAGCGGTCCGGGGTCAGCATCAGCGGCATCCGCGGGTGGATGTCGGCGAGCGAGCGCGGGCCCTCCTCGGGGGTGTCGGCGAGCGGCGTGGTCTCCGCCTCCGTGGTGATCACTGTGCACGTCACCCACCAGGCAGTGGGGCCTCCCCTGCTCGAGCGAAGCCGAGAGCTTGGGGAAGGGTGCTCGTCGGGCAGGGTCTTGTCCCGCCAGAACTCGTACAGCCCTGCCATGGCGAAGACCGAGCCGTCGGCCGGGGTCACGAAGTAGGGCTGCTTGCGGGGCCGCTTCTTCTTGCCCTCGACCTCCAGCTGCCGCTCGTCGGGCGCGGTCACCCACTCGTAATAGCCGTCGGCGGGCAGGACACAGCGCCGGGAGGCGAAGGCGCGGCGGTAGGACGGCTTCTCGTGGACGGTCTCCGCGCGCGCGTTGATCATCCGGGCGCCGCCCTCGGGCGTCTTGGCCCAGGACGGCACGAGACCCCACTTCAGGGTGCGCAGCTGGCGAACCGGACGCGGGTCCGCCGCGTCTTTCACAGGACGGTCGAGGACCGCGTAGACCTCTTTGGTGGGCGCCACGTTGAAGTCGGGGGCCAGGGACTCCTCCGGCTCCCACTTCTCGATCTCGAAGATCCCTGCGAGGTCCTCGGGCCTACGACTGGATGCATACCGTCCGCACATACGTGCCAGACTGCCAGACCGCGTACGACCAGAGGGAGCAGTCCAAGCAATGGAAAGCACCGCCAACGCCAGCCCGGCCGCCCTCTGGGACCGGCTCTTCGGCACCCAGGCAGCGCCCGAGCAGTGGCTGGTGATCGCGGCCGGTGTCGTCGCCCTCGCCGTCGTCGTCCCGCACGGCGTCTGGCGCGTGGCCCGCAACGCCATCACCATCGCGCACGAGGGCGGCCACGGTCTGATCGCCCTGCTCACCGGCCGCCGCCTGGACGGCATCCGGCTGCACTCCGACACCTCGGGCCTGACCGTCTCGCGCGGCAAGCCGACCGGCATCGGCATGATCCTGACCGCCGCCGCGGGCTACACCGCGCCGCCGCTGCTCGGCCTCGGCGGCGCGGCCCTGCTCGCTTCGGGGCGCATCACGGCGTTCCTGTGGATCGCCACCGCGCTGCTCATCGCGATGCTGGTGATGATCCGCAACGCGTACGGCGCCCTGACCGTCGTCGTCGCGGGCGGCACCTTCCTGGTCATCTCCTGGCTCGCCAGCACGGACGTGCAGGCGGCCTTCGCGTACGCGGTGGTGTGGTTCCTGCTCCTGGGCGGCGTGCGGCCCGCCTTCGAGCTGCAGTCCAAGCGCAGGCGCGGGGGCGCGGGCGACTCGGACGCGGACCAGCTGTCGCGGCTCACGCACGTGCCCGCGGGAATGTGGCTCTTCCTCTTCCACGCCGTATCGCTGTGTTCGCTGATGGGCGGCGGGCGCTGGCTGCTCGACGTCTGAGCGGGCTCCCGGCCAGCCACTAAAGTGAGGGCATGACCGAAACTCCGGCGCACACCGCCCTCTGGCCCGCCCCGCACGCAAGCGGAGCCGTCACCGCGACGGTCCACGTCCCCGGTTCGAAATCGGTCACCAATCGCGCGCTCGTCCTCGCCGCGATCGCCGCCGAGCCCGGCTGGCTGCGCCGCCCGCTGCGCTCGCGCGACACCCTGCTGATGGCGGGCGCCCTGCGCGCCATGGGCGTCGGCATCGAGGAGGGCGTGGGCCCCGACGGCTCGGGCGAGGCCTGGCGCGTGATCCCCTCGGGGCTCCAGGGCCCCGCCACGGTCGACGTCGGCAACGCGGGTACGGTCATGCGCTTCCTGCCCCCGGTCGCCGCCCTCGCCGACGGTCCTATCCGCTTCGACGGCGACCCCCGCTCGTACGAGCGCCCGCTGACCGGCGTGATCGACGCGCTGCGCGTGCTCGGCGCCCGGATCGACGACACCACGCTCGGCAGCCCCGGCGCCCTGCCGCTGACCGTGCACGGCGGCGGCGCACTGGAGGGCGGCCGGGTCGAGATCGACGCCTCGTCCTCCTCCCAGTTCGTCAGCGCCCTGCTGCTCTCGGGCCCGCGCTTCAACCAGGGCGTGGAGGTGCGGCACGTGGGAGGGCCGCTGCCGTCCATGCCGCACATCCGGATGACCGTGGACATGCTGCGCGCGGTCGGCGCCCAGGTGGACACCCCGGAGTCGGGCGGCGAGCCGAACGTGTGGCGGGTCACCCCCGGCGCCCTGCTCGGCCGCGACCTGACCGTCGAGCCCGACCTGTCCAACGCCCAGCCGTTCCTCGCCGCGGCCCTGGTCACCGGCGGCACGGTCACGATCCCCGACTGGCCCGCGCACACCACGCAGCCCGGCGACGCGCTGCGCCGGATCTTCACGGAGATGGGCGGCTCCTGCGAGCTGACCGAGCAGGGCCTGGTGTTCACCGGGAGCGGCTCCGTGCACGGCATCGACGTGGACCTGAGCGAGGTCGGCGAGCTCACCCCGGGCATCGCGGCGGTCGCGGCCCTCGCCGACTCCCCCTCGACGCTGCGCGGCGTCGCCCACCTGCGCCTGCACGAGACGGACCGCCTGGCCGCGCTCACCAAGGAGATCAACGAACTCGGCGGCGACGTCACCGAGACCGCGGACGGCCTGCACATCCGGCCCCGCAGGCTGCACGGCGGCATCTTCCACACCTACGACGACCACCGCATGGCGACCGCGGGCGCGATCATCGGCCTGGCGGTGCGGGGCGTGGAGATCGAGAACGTCGCGACGACGGCCAAGACCCTCCCCGACTTCCCCGACCTCTGGACCGGAATGCTCGGGAACTGACGGGCGGAACGAGAACCATGCGCCGTTACGGCAAGAACCCCGACGAGGACGACATCCGCGTCCGCCCCAACCGCAAGGGCAACCGCCCCCGCACCCACATCAGGCCCAAGCACGAGGACGCGTCCGAAGGGATGGTCCTCACCGTCGACCGGGGGCGGCTCACCGTCCTGGTCGACGACCGGATCGTGATGGCCATGAAGGCCCGCGAGCTGGGCCGCAAGGCCGCCGTGGTGGGCGACAGGGTCGCGGTCGTCGGGGATCTGTCCGGCAAGAAGGACACCCTCGCGCGGGTCGTGCGCATCGCGGAGCGCGCGTCGGTCCTGCGCCGTACGGCGGACGACGACGACCCCTACGAGCGTGTGGTGGTGGCCAACGCCGACCAGCTCGCCATCGTCACCGCGCTCGCCGACCCCGAGCCGCGCCCGCGCCTGATCGACCGCTGTGTCGTGGCGGCGTACGACGGCGGGCTCGAACCGATCCTCGTCCTGACCAAGTCGGACCTGGCACCCGCCGACAAGATCCTGGAGACGTACGCCGCGCTCGACATCCCCTATGTGGTCACCAGCCGCGAGGAGTTCACCGACGGCGCCGAGCTCGCGCAGGTCCACGAGCTGCTCGACGGGCACGTCACCGCGTTCGTCGGGCACTCCGGAGTGGGCAAGACGACGCTCGTCAACGCGCTCGTACCGCCGGAGCGGCGGCGCACCACCGGGCACGTCAACGCGGTCACGGGCCGCGGCAGGCACACCACCACGTCCGCCCTCGCGCTCCCCCTGGAGGGCGCGGGCGGCTGGGTGATCGACACCCCGGGCGTACGGTCGTTCGGGCTCCACCACGTGGACCCCTCGCGCGTCATCCTCGCCTTCCCCGACCTGGAGCCGGGGACGGTGGACTGCCCGCGCGGCTGCAGCCACGACGAGAAGGACTGCGCCCTGGACGCCTGGGTGGCCGCCGGGCACGCCGACCCGCAGCGCCTCTACTCGCTGCGCAGGCTGCTCGCAACGCGGGAGCGACGCGAGGGCGACTGAACAGCCCGTTGTTTGCGCCGCCCCGGCACAGGTAAATGCATAATCGCACCAAGCCGGATTCAAGCCAGGCGAAGCGGTCGCGGAATGCGTACGGGTACGGGAGGCAGGGACACATGGCGTGGCTGCTGGTCATCGTGGCGGGGATTCTTGAGACCGGCTTCGCGGTCTGTCTGAAGCTCTCGCACGGCTTCACCCGGCTCTGGCCGACGATCGCGTTCGCCTGCTTCGCGCTCAGCAGCTTCGGTCTGCTGACGCTCGCCCTGAAGAAGCTGGACGTCGGGCCCGCGTACGCGGTCTGGACGGGCATCGGCGCGGCGGGCACCGCGATCTACGGGATGGTCTTCCTCGGCGACCTGGTCTCCACGCTCAAGCTGGTCTCGATCTCGTTCGTGATCGTCGGCGTGATCGGGCTCCAGCTGTCCGGCTCGGCGCACTGAGCGCCGCGCGCCGCGTGGGCGTGCCGCTCACTTGGCGCTGACCCAGCGTCCGATGGCCCCGCGGACCAGCTCCGCGGGGTCGTCGTCGCTCCCGGCGGGCGCCACGACGTACGACAGGGCGAGCCGGACCGCGCTCTCGCAGGCGAGGGCGAGTTCCGGATCCCGTGCCGAGCGGCCCCGGCCGCCGAGCGCGAGCACCGCGCGGTCCCGCACCAGCGCGAGCAGCTCCGCCGACGTGGGCACCCCGGCGTCCGCGCGGCGCTGCGCGGGCACCGGCGACGTGGACCCCGCCGACCTGCTCGGCGCGGGCAGCCGCTCGCCCCAGCAGCCGGTGAGCGCGGCCCGCACCAGCGCGTTGCCGCGCGCGGCGCCCACCGTCCAGGCGGCCACGGCGGCCAGGCGCTCCGCCGGTTCGCGTTCCTCGGCGAGCGCGCGTTCGACGCCGTGCAGATAGCCGTCCGTCTCGCGCCGCAGCAGGGCGCGGGCGAGCCCGTCCTTGCTGCCGAACTCGTTGTAGAGGGTCTGCCGGGACACCCCGGCGACGGCCGCGACGTCGACCATGCGGACGCCGGGCCACGGTCGCCTGGCGAGCGCGGTGTAGGCCGCGTCGAGTAAGGATTCCCGTGCTGCAGGCATCGTCGCCTCCCCGGGCCGAAGCGGCTCCGGTGCCAGAGTTGACGCGCTCGGCAGCACTGTCAATAGCTCCGGCGCGAGCTGGTCGAGAGCTCGCACACGGGTGCTGTGGCTCGTGCTGTACGAGATCGATACTGTTCACTCATGCCCGACTACCACGATGATCTGCGTCTCGCCCATGTCCTCGCGGACGCCGCCGACGCCCAGACCATGGACCGGTTCAAGGCCCTCGACCTGAAGGTCGAGACCAAGCCGGACATGACGCCGGTGAGCGAGGCCGACAAGGCGGCCGAGGAGCTGATCCGCTCCCAGCTCCAGCGGGCGAGGCCGCGCGACGCGATCCTCGGCGAGGAGTACGGCATCGAGGGCACGGGCCCGCGCCGCTGGGTGATCGACCCGATCGACGGCACCAAGAACTACGTGCGCGGCGTCCCGGTCTGGGCCACGCTCATCTCCCTGATGGAGGCGGGCGAGGGCGGCTACCAGCCGGTGGTCGGCGTCGTCTCCGCGCCCGCGCTCGGCCGCCGCTGGTGGGCGGCGAAGGGCGGCGGCGCCTACACGGGACGCAGCCTCACCTCGGCGACCCGGCTGCGGGTCTCCGAGGTCTCGCGGCTCTCCGACGCCTCCCTCGCGTACTCCTCCCTGACGGGCTGGGAGGAACAGGGCCGCCTCGACGGCTTCATGGACCTCACGCGCGCGGTCTGGCGCACCCGCGGCTACGGCGACTTCTGGCCGTACATGATGGTGGCCGAGGGTTCGGTCGACATCTGTGCCGAGCCGGAGCTCTCGCTGTGGGACATGGCGGCGAACGCGATCGTGGTGACGGAGGCGGGCGGCAGCTTCACCGGCCTCGACGGCAGCCCTGGACCGCACAGCGGCAACGCCGCGGCGTCGAACGGGCTGCTCCACGACGAGCTGCTCGGCTATCTCAACCAGCGCTACTGAGCACGCGCCGAAGGCCCACCCACAGGCGTATGTCACACCGGCGCGCGCCCTGAACTGACCACGCGCGCCCTCTTGTTGACGTCCCGCATGGCTGCGACTCTGAGAGTCCCCCCACTTGTGAACTTGTGAATCCCTTCTCCAGCAGGGAGCGGAGGCAATCCTTCGCCCACCGGGAGCCCTCGGATTCACCAAGGAGGTGGCTCACGCCCATGCTCGTCCGCGACGCCATGAGCTCGATGGTCCTCACCATCGGCCCCGCCCACACCCTCCGTCAGGCCGCCCGGCTGATGTCGGCCCGCAAGGTCGGCGCCGCCGTCGTCCTGGACCCCGACACCTGTGGCCTCGGCATTCTCACCGAGCGGGACATCCTCAACTCCCTGGCCACCGGCCAGAACCCGGACCTGGAGACCGCGGGAACGCACACCACGACAGAGATCGTCTTCGCCACCCCGGCCTGGACGCTCGAGGACGCCGCCGACGCCATGTCGCACGGCGGCTTCCGGCACCTGATCGTCATGGACCACAACGAACCGACCGGCATCGTCTCCGTCCGCGACATCGTCCGCTGCTGGGCACCCGACCGACGGGCGACGCGCACCGCCACCCTGACGGGCTGAACACGGCGGCGGGCCGGCCCCCATGGGAACCGGCCCGCCGCTCTCCTACGACAAGGGGTACGGGTCAGCCGCGCAGGGCCTGGACCGCGGCCTCCAACCGCTTGCCGAAGTCACCGTCCGCCTGGCGGAAGTTGTCGATGGCGCGCTGCGCGATGTCCTCGCGCGAGACGCCCGCGATGTTGCCCGCGAGGTTCTCGATCAGGCGCGCCTTCTCGTCCTCCGACATCAGCCGGTAGAGGTCGCCCGCCTGCACGAAGTCGTTGTCCTCGGCGTGCGAGGGCGTCTCGTGGTTGCCGGTGCCGCCGGAGACCGCGGTGGTCGCCCAGAGCGGCCGGTCCGTCTGGAACGGGCCGCCGAAGGAGTTGGGCTCGTAGTTCTTCGCGCCCTTGTGGCGGCCGTCGTACAGGAAGCCGTCACGGGAGTGGGTGCGCGCCTCGGTGGCGTGCGGGCGGTTCACCGGCAGGTGGTCGGCGTTGATGCCGACGCGGTAGCGGTGCGCGTCGCCGTACGCGAAGAGGCGGCCCTGGAGCATCTTGTCCGGCGAGGGGCCGATGCCCGGCACGAAGTGCGCGGGCGAGAAGATCGCCTGCTCCACCTCGGCGAAGATGTTCTCCGGGTTGCGGTTGAGCTCCAGCTTGCCGATCTCGATCGGCGGGTAGTCCGCGTGCGGCCACACCTTGGTGAGGTCGAACGGGTTGAAGCGGTACGTCGCCGCGTCGGCCGCGGGCATGATCTGCACCTGCACGGACCAGCTCGGGAAGTCACCGCGCTCGATGGCCTCGCGCAGGTCGCGCTGGTGGGAGTCGGGGTCCTTGCCCGCGAGCACCTCGGCCTCGGCGGCGGTGAGGTTCTTGATGCCCTGGTCGGTCTTGAAGTGGTACTTGACCCAGAAGACCTCGCCCGCCTCGTTGTTCCACTGGAACGTGTGCGAGCCGAAGCCGTCCATGTGGCGGTACGACGCCGGGATGCCGCGGTCGCCGAAGAGCCAGGTCACCTGGTGGGTGCTCTCCGGGCTGAGGCCCCAGAAGTCCCACACGTTGTCGGCTTCCTGCGAGCCCGTGTACGGGTCGCGCTTCTGCGTGTGGATGAAGTCGGGGAACTTGATGGCGTCCCTGATGAAGAAGACCGGGGTGTTGTTGCCGACGAGGTCGTAGTTGCCCTCCTCGGTGTAGAACTTCAGCGAGAAGCCGCGCGGGTCACGCACCGCGTCGGCCGCGCCGAGGTTCCCGGCCACGGTGGAGAACCGCAGGAACGTCTCGGTCTCCTTGCCGACCTCGGAGAGGAACTTCGCACGCGTCCACTGCGAGACGTCCCGGGTGAGCGTGAAGGTGCCGTACGCACCGGCACCGCGCGCGTGCACGATGCGCTCCGGGATCCGCTCGCGGTTGAAGTGGGCGAGCTTCTCCAGGAGCAGCTGGTCCTGGATCAGCATCGGCCCGCCGACGCCCGCGGTCTCGCTGTTCTGGTTGTCGGCGACCGGCGCTCCGGCCTCCGTGGTGAGCGGTCCCTGCGTCACGCGCGCCTCCTGCGTCATTACCTGCGATTCCTGTCCCTTGGCGTATGCCGGTTCCGATCCTACAATGGACATTGTCTAAGTCAAGTAAACGTCCAAAGTCACACCCGTTCGGGACTTAGGTCCCTTGCCTGTTAGGCTGGCCCTCATGAGTGACCTACTGGAACGACTGCGCGGACGCGGCTGGCGCATGACCGCCCAACGACGCGTCGTGGCCGAGGTTCTCGACGGGGAACACGTCCATCTCACGGCGGACGAAGTGCACGCCCGCGCCGTCGGCAGACTGCCCGAGATCTCCCGGGCGACCGTCTACAACACGCTGGGCGAGCTGGTGACCCTCGGAGAGGTCCTCGAAGTCTCGACGGACCGCCGCGCCAAGCGGTACGACCCGAACGCGCACCAGCCCCACCACCACCTGGTCTGCGCCCGCTGCGGCGCGATCCGCGACGTCCACCCCACGGGCAACCCCCTGACCAGCCTCCCCGACTCCGAACGCTTCGGCTTCACGGTCGAGGGCGTAGAGGTCACGTACAAGGGCATCTGCCCGAACTGCGCGACGGCGTAGCGCTTCTCCGTACGCTCACGGCGGCCCCGACACCGAGAGGTGCCGGGGCCGCCGCCGGTTTGTGGGCAGGCGTTCCGCACGGCGGAACGGGTGGGCACAAACCACCCACGATCCGCAGTGAACAACGAATCCCAGCCAAGACGCACCCCTTCCAGAATCTGACGGTGCGTCATATCGTCGACGGCGCCCAGAAATCCGCCTGCCCTCCGCAAGGAGACCCCCGTGGGAGACCCGCACCCCAAACTCCAAGCCCACGCAGTGACCCGCACCTTCGGCCGAGCCCCCCAAGCCGTACACGCCCTGGGCCCCATCGACCTCACCATCGCCCCCGGCGAGTTCACCTGCGTAGTCGGCCCCTCCGGCTGCGGAAAAAGCACCCTCCTCCGCATAGCCGCGGGCCTCCTGCGCCCCAGCAGGGGCGAGTTGACCATCCGCACCGCCTCACAGCGCCCCGCCGCGATGATCTTCCAGGACTACGGCATCTACGACTGGAAGACCGTCCAGGCCAACGTCCGCTTCGGCCTGGACATCCAGAAGGTCCCCCGCCGGGAGGCGAACACCCGCGCCACGGACTGGCTCACCCGCATGGGCCTCGCCGACTTCGCCGACGCCTACCCCGCCGCCCTCTCCGGCGGCATGCGCCAACGCGTGGCGATCGCCCGCGCCCTCGCCGTGGAGCCCGAGATCCTGCTGATGGACGAGCCCTTCGCGGCCCTGGACGCCCAGCTCCGCACGATCCTCCAGGACGAACTCCTCGCCCTCACCCAGACCACCCGCACCACCACCCTCTTCATCACCCACAGCCTGGAAGAGGCGATCGTCCTCGGCGACCGCGTCCTGGTGATGTCCGCCCGCCCGGGACGCATCATCGCCGAGCGCCGCCCGCCGTTCCCCCGCCCCCGCTCGGGCGAGATCCGCACCACCCCCGAATTCACCGCGCTCAAGAGCGAGTTGTGGGACCTGCTGCGCGGCGAGGTCGGCACGGAGGCGGCGGCATGAGCACGGTCACCGGCAAGTCCACCGACGCGGACCCCGGCGAGGACGTCCTGGTCAGAAGGCCAGGACCACGCGAACTGCACCCCACCCGCACCCATCGCAGACGCCGCGCGCTCGAACTGTCACTCGCCGTCGGCGTCCCCGCCATGCTGGTCCTGCTGTGGCAGCTCGCCGCGGTCCAGGGCTGGATCGACGACCGCGTCTACCCCGCGCCGCAGACCATCGTCGAGGACGGCTGGGGCCGGGCGGCCGACGGTGACCTGTGGCCGGACGTCTGGGCGACCCTGAAGCGCGTACTCGCCGGATACGCGATCGGCACCGTCGCCGGGTACGCGCTCGGCCTCCTGATGGGCTCGCTCTCCCTCGTACGCGCGGCGCTCGAGCCCACGCTCGACGCGCTGTACGTCGTGCCGAAGCTGGCCCTGCTGCCCGTCTTCCTGAACATGTTCGGTCTCGGCGAGGGCCCGCAGGTCGCCCTGGTCGCCGCCACCGTCTTCTTCTTCGTCTGGATCTCCACGATGGCGGCGGTCCTCGCCGTGCCCTCGGGACACCGCGACGCGGGCCAGGTCTTCGGCGCGTCACCGTGGCAGATGTTCCGCCACGTCCTGCTGCCCGCCTCGCTCCCCGCCGTCCTCGTCGGCGCGCGCATCGCGGCCGGGGTCGCGGTCCTGGTGATCGTCGCCTCCGAGCAGATCGCGGCGGCGGACGGCCTCGGCCACCTCATCTTCGACTCCCGCGCGCTCTTCCAGAACGACGTGATGTTCGTCGGCATCGTCTGCGTCGCCCTGCTCGGCGTCGTCTTCTCCGAACTGGTCCGGATCGCGGGCCGGTTGCTCACCCCCTGGGCCCCGCGCGACCGGGGCCGGAGCCAGTCATGACCGGAGGCACCATGCGCATCCGCACCACCGCACTGCCACTGCTCGCGGCGGGCGTCCTGCTCGCCGCGACGGGCTGCGCGAAGGAGGACGACGCGGCCCCCTCCAGCCCCGCCGGGCCCCGCACGGTCACCTCGGTGTCCGGCTGCGGCAAGGGCAGTTGGACCGACCCCGCCGACCTGGACCCCGACCGTGAGCCCGCCCGCTGCGCGCCGAAGGCGCCCGCCCCCAGACCCCTGTCCAAGGAGCGCAGCCTCACGATCGCGACCGGCACCCTGAGCGCCGAGTACGTGGCACCGCTCCAAATGGCCGTGAAAAAAGGCGAGTTCAAAAAGGAGGGCCTCAACGTCCAGCTGAAGGTCCTGCCCACCCCCGACGCCCTCCCCCTGCTCGCCAAGGGCGACATCGACGCCCAGTGGGCGGCCCCCGAGGCCGCCGTCATGAACGGCATCACCAGCGGCTTCGACATCAAGTGGACGGCGGGCAACTTCTCCCCCGCGGCCGACTCCAAGAGCGGCCTGTGGGTGAAGCTGAAGAAGAACGAGACGGCGTCCCACGTCCCCATGGCGGGCCGCAAGCTCGGCACGATGATCGGCAAGGGCTCCGTCATCGCGTACCCCATGAACAAGGCCCTGAAGAAGCACGGCGGCGGCCTCGACGAGATCCAGTTCCAGCAGCTCGGCTCCGCGGACGTCCTCACCGCCCTGCAGAACGGCGGCACCGACTCGGCCTGGCTGCTCGACCCGGTGTGGCGCAAGGTCGACGGCGACAAGCAGTACGCGTTCCTGGGCGGCCAGCCCCGCGGCGAGCCCCTGGGCGGTCTGCTCTTCGGCCCGAACCTGCTGACCAAGGACCCGGACGCGGGCGTCGCGCTGCTGCGCGCGTACATCAGGACGGTCAACACGTACTTCGCGGGCGACTACAAGCGGGATCCCGCCTTCGTCAGCGATCTGGCGAAGCTCCTGAAGACGGACGAGGCGGTCCTGAAGTCGACGCCGTCGCTGCGCATGGACTGGGAGATCCGCGCGGGCACCACGGACCGCCTCCAGGACGCGTACCGCGCGGCGGGCGTCTCGGAGGGCGACAGGATCCCCGAGAAGAAGGCGGTCAACCGCGAGCTGTACGCGGAGGCGGTGGGCCACAAGTGACGCGCCGCGCATGACGGGCCACACACGACGAAGGCCCGGATCCATAAGGATCCGGGCCTTCACCTTGCAGTAGCGGGGACAGGATTTGAACCTGCGACCTCTGGGTTATGAGCCCAGCGAGCTACCGAGCTGCTCCACCCCGCGTCGGTGAACCCAACTCTACGTCAGGCCCCCGACCAGCGCAAATCCGTTCCCGTTCGCCCCGCCCACCCCGCCGCGCGTCACGCGGTCAGCTCCTGGTGGAGCGCCTCCTTGAGGCGGGCGGCCCGCTCCGCGACCTCCGCGGGCCCGAGCTCGACCGCGCGCGAGGCCCACCGCTGCCCCTGCGCCAGCTGCCCGCGCCGGGCGTAGAGGAGGGCGAGCCTGAGCGCCGCCCGTCCGTGCCCCGCGTCCGCGGCCCGCGTCCACCAGAGCGCGGCCTCCGGCTCGCTGCCCTCCCTGGCGAGCAGCAGCCCGAGGTTGAACGCGCCGTTCCGGCTCCCGGCCTCCGCCGCGAGGCGGTACCACCGGGCCGCCTCGACCACGTCGCCGCGGCCCGCGGCCAGCATCCCGACCCGGACCTGGGCACGCCGGTGCCCCAGCTCGGCGGCCCGCTCGTACCACTCCTCGCACTCGGTCTTCTCCGTCGCGGGCTCGCCGAGGACCGGCGGCCCGACGGACGGGCTCCGCGCGTCGAGCACGGTGCCGAGCCGGTACGCGGCCTCCGCGCTGCCGCCGCCCGCCGCACACCGCAGGTGCCGCTCGGCGTCCTGCTCGTCGCCCTCGCGCAGCCGCGCCGTGCCCACCTGGAGCGCGGCGTCGGTGTGCCCGGCCGCCGCCGCGCGCTCGTACCAGCGCAGGGCGGCCGCCTCGTCGTCCCTGCTCGCGTAGAGGATCCCGAGGTTGAACGCGGCGTCGACGCTGCCCGCCTCCGCGGCCTTGGAGAACCACGGCTCGGCCCCCGCCGCGTCGCCGTGCTGCAGCAGCAGCACGGCGAGCGCGTTGGCGGCCTCGCGGTGCCCCGCGTACGCGGCACGGCGGTACCACTGGTCGGCCTGCGCGGTGCGTCCCTGCTCGGCGCAGAGCAGCCCGAGGTTGTACGCGCCGTTCACGTCGCCCGCGTCCATCGCGGCGCGGTACCAGCGCTCGGCGGTCTGGGTCTCGCCCCGCTCCGCGTGCAGCGCGCCGAGCGCGTTCGCCGCGTTCCCGTCGCCGTCCTGCGCGGCCTTCAGCCACCACACGGCGGCGCTCTCCTCGTCGCCCGCGTCCCGCAGAAGGAAGCCGAGCGCGCAGGCCGCCCTGGACTCCCCGTCCTTGGCGGAGTTCAGGTACCAGCGCCCGGCCTCCTTGAGGTCGCCGCGCTGTTCCAGGATCGCGCCGAGGTGCAGCGCGGCACGCCGGTGCCCGCGCGCGGCCGCCTGGCGGTACCACCGCTCGGCCTCGTCGGCGGGCGACGGCGCGCCGTCCCCGGTCCGCTTGGCCCGCCCGGCCTGCCCGCCGCGCTCGGCACCGGGCTCGGCGCCTTCCGCGTCGGCGCGCCGGTCCAGGGCGCGCGCGAGACGGTAGGCGGCCTCCCGGTGTCCCCGCTCGGCGGCGGTCCGCATCCAGCGCTCGGACCCGACGTCACCGCGGTGCTCCAGGAGATCGGCGAGCGCGTACGCCCCCAGGGTGTGGCCCTGCTCGGCGGACTGCCGCAGCCAGTACTCGGCGGCGGGCTCGTCCCCGCGCTCGCGGTGGTGCCGTCCGAGCGCGTGCGCCGCCGCGGCGGAACCGGCGACGGCGGCGACCCGCCACCAACCGGCCGCCTCGTCGGCGTATCCCCGCTGGTGGAGCAGGACACCGAGGTTGTTCGCCGCGGCGCGGTCGCCCTCGGCGGTCGCGGCGCGCAGCATCGCTTCGGCCCCGTCGAGGTCACCGCGGCGCAGCAGCAGGCTTCCGAGCACACTCATCGCGTCGACGTCCCCGGCCTCGGCGGCCAGCCGATGACGCATTTCTTCGGCCGCCGCCCCGGGATCCTCCCGGTCGGCCGGCTGCACAAACCGCCCTGTCTCCAACAGAGTTGCCTTGTCCCCCATAACGTCCATCGTCGCACCACCTGCAACCTGGGTACACCTGGTATACCGCAGCCAGTGAGGTCACTTCAGCGTTTTGTCGACATGCCCACAGAGAGATAAGTGAAACACAGATCCCCCAACTCTCCCCCGACAGCGCACCGTTCGCGTTTCTTGGCATAGGACACCCGCACACGACGGGCACCACCACACACGACGAAGGCCCGGATCCGTAAGGATCCGGGCCTTCACCTTGCAGTAGCGGGGACAGGATTTGAACCTGCGACCTCTGGGTTATGAGCCCAGCGAGCTACCGAGCTGCTCCACCCCGCGCCGTTGTGTTCAAACCGTACCACGGCGCGAGGTGGCGCTTTTACCGCCCGGTCAGTCGGCCTTGTCCGCGTTCTTGTCGGCGTTCCTGTCGTCCTTCTTGTCGGCGTTCTTGTCCGCCGCCTGGCCGCCGTTCTTGCCGCCCTTGTCGGCGGCCTTCGATGCCTCCTCGGCCCGCCCCAGCGCCTCCTGGAGACGGTCCTGGGCCTCGCCGTACGCCTTCCAGTCGTTGTCCTTCATGGCGTTCTCGCCGTCCTCGAACGCCTTCTGGGCGTCGTCGAGGGCGTCCTGGACCGTCGGGTCGTTCGTCTTCGGCGGCTTGGTGGTGTCGCCGCCGTCGCCCGGTGGCTTGGTGCCGCCGTCCGCCCCGAAGACCTGGTCGAGACCGTCCTTCAGCGAGTCCGCGAAGGCCGTCTCCGTGCCGTACGACACGGCCACCTTCTTCAGGAGGGGATACGCCGACTTGCGTCCCTGTACGTAGACGGGTTCGACGTACAGGAAGCCGTCGTCCAGTGGCACGGTCAGCAGATTGCCGTAGAGGACGTCGGAGTCGGCGCCCTTCATGTCCCGGACGAAGTTGCCGACCTCCGCCATGGAGTTCAGCTTGTTCTGCACCTGTTCCGGACCGTCGACGTCGCCGCCCACTCTCAGCAGCCGCATCTTGCCGTAGTTCTTGCTTCTGGCATCGGCGTCGACCGACATGAAGGCCCGTAGGTTCGGCCGTTCGTTCGGAGTGAACGTCGTCGTCAGGGAGAACTGCTGCTGCGAGTCGCCCGGCGACTTCATGGACAGGTAGTACGGCGGGACCGCGCTGTCGTCCTTCTTCGTCGGGTCGTTCGGGACCTGCCAGGCGTCACTCGCGTTGTAGAACTGCCCCGCGTCCGTGACGTGGTACTTCGTCAGCAGCTCGCGCTGGACCTTGAACATGTCCTGCGGGTAGCGCAGGTGGTCCATCAGCGACGGGGGGATGTCGCCCTTGTCCTTGACCGTGCCCGGGAACGCCTTCTTCCAGGTCTTCAGGACCGGGTCCTTGTCGTCCCAGGTGTAGAGCTTGACCTCACCCGTGTACGCGTCGACGGTCGCCTTCACCGAGTTGCGGATGTAGTTGACCTGGTTCTGCTGGGCGATCACCGTGCGCTGGCTGTCGGCCTGCGACAGCGAGTCCGCGGTGGAGTCGCCGAGCGTGGTGCGCGACGCGTACGGATAGCCGTTGCTCGTCGTGTAGGCGTCCACGACCCACTGGATGCGGCCGTCGACCACGGTCGGATAGACGTCGCCGTCGATCGTCAGCCAGGGCGCGACCGCCTCGACGCGCTCCTTGGGGGTGCGGTTGTACAGGATCCGCGAGCCGTCGCCGATCGCTCCGGAGTAGAGGATCTGCGGCTCTCCGAAGGACACCGCGTACGCGGCGCGGTTGATCGGGTTGGAGAGGTTGACCCCGCTCTTGCCCTTGTAGCTGTACGTCTTCTGACCGCCGCCGTCCTCTTCGTAGTCGAGCTCCTTCTGGGGCCCGCCGACGATCGAGTACTGCGTGGTCTTCTCGCCGTAGTAGATCCGCTGCTCGTACTCGCCCAGGCTGCCCTTGGTGGGCAGGCCGGACTCGGTGAACGCCGGGGCGCCCTTGGAGCCCTTCTTGGTCTCCGTGCCCTTGGCGGCGACCATGCCGTAACCGTGGGTGTAGGCGAAGTGGTCGTTGATCCAGTTCCGCTTGTCGAGCTTGTTCACGTTGAGCTCGCGCAGGCCGACGATGGTGTCCTGGCCGTTGTAGCGGTCCACGTCCAGCGTCTTGGGGAACTGGTAGTAGCTGCGCTCCTGCTCCAGCTGCTGGAAGGTCGGCGAGACGATGTTCGGATCGTTGAGGCGGTAGTTGGCCGCCGTGTCGGCGTCCTCGCGCTTCTTCTTGGGCTCCGCGTCGACCTTGCCCTCGCCCTTGTAGGACTCGGGCTTCACCCCGCTGATGCCGTAGGCGTTGCGGGTCGCCTCGATGTTCTTCTCGATGTACGGCGCTTCCTTGGCCTGCTCGTTCGGCTGGACCTGGAACTTCTGGACGATCGCGGGGTAGAGCCCGCCGATGAGGATCGCCGAGAGCACCATCAGGCCGAAGCCGATGACCGGCAGCTGCCAGGTGCGCCGCCACAGGGTGGCGAAGAAGAGCAGGGCGCAGATGACGGCGATGCAGAACAGGATCGTCTTCGCCGGCAGGTAGGCGTTGGCGTCGACGTACTTCAGGCCCGTCCAGTTGTCCGTCGCCTTGAAGTCACTGGACTTCACCGCCAGGCCGTACCGGTCGAGCCAGTACGCGATGGCCTTGAGCGAGACGAAGACGCCGAGCAGCACCGAGAGGTGGCCCGTCGCCGCCGCCGTCGCGCGCGCGCCGGGGCTGGTGATCCGCAGCCCGCCGTACAGGTAGTGCGTCAGGGCGGCGGCCACCAGGGAGAGCACCGTGGCCGCGAAGCCGAAGCCGAGCAGGAAGCGGTACCAGGGCAGGTCGAACGCGAAGAAGGACACGTCCATGTGGAACTGGGGGTCCTTCTGGCCGAACGGCACCCCGTTGACCCACAGCAGCCACGTACGCCACTGTCCCGCGGCGGAAGCGCCCGCGATCAGGCCCACCAGGGCGGTGATCCCGATCAGCAGCCACTTCTTGTACGGAGCGATGCCCATGCGGTACCGGTCGAGGCTCTGCTGCTCCATCGACATGGCACTCAGCGGCGGGCGCAGCCGGTGCGCCAGCCAGATGTTCACTCCGACGGCGGCCGCCATGAGCAGGCCGAAGACGAAGAAGAGACCGATCTTGGTCCACAGGGTCGTGGTGAAGACCGATGAGTAGTGGACCGAGCGGTACCACAGCCAGTCCGTCCAGAACCCCGCGAACATGACGAAGGCCATGGCCAGCACGGCCAGGACGCCCAGTGTCATGAGCAGGGTCCGGACCCGCCGGGAGGGCCGGCCCACTCTGATCCGTGGCCCCGTCGGGCCTCCGCCGCGGTCCGGCATCTGGAAAGCCAAGGTGCGCACCTCGAAGTTCGCTGTTGATTCTCTGTTGGTCCGTCAGGCCCCCGGAGATCGCGGACCCACACCTATGCAACTTACCTACGCTTTACTCGGTTCCCGTTTCCCGGGACTAACGAGGCAGGATTGTGACCATGTCCAACACTCCCATGGCAGCGAGTCCCCTCACCCGGGCCGTACTCGAGATCGACGAGTACGTATCCGGCCTCGGCTGGGACCGGCCCGCACGCCTCTTCGCGCTGGTAGACACGGCGCGACTGCGCACCCAAGAACCCGGCCTCGCCTCCCAGCTCGGCCTCGACGACGGCGTGGAGCACGCCGGATTCACCCCCATCGAGCAGGAGGAGATCCCCGCGGACAAGCCGCTGGACGAGTTCCTCGGCACCATCGCCTGGCCGGACGCCGTGACCGGCTGCGCCCTCACGGTGGAGCGGCTGATGCTGCCGCCGTCGGCGGAGACGTCCGTCCCCGAGGGCCTCAGCGAGGCCCAGCTCGCCAAGTGGGTGGCCGAGCACCCGGACCGCCAGGAGGTCCGCATGACGGTCGCGGTGCTCCGTGACGGCGCCCGTGAGTCGGCGCTGCGGCTGCGCCAGAAGGACTCGGCCACCGAGGTCCTCACCGGTTCGGACCTGGTGCCCGGCCTGGCGGACGCGCTGGCCGCGACGTTCGCGTAGCCGCCCCGGCTCGTCCCGTACGCGGGTGGGTCCTCCCCCACCCGCGTACGACCGTTCCCGTGCCCGGTCGCCGTGCTACTCGGCGGTGCACTTGGGCAGGTCGGCGGTGTCGCCCTTGCGGAGGTCCTTGAGCGACTTCACGGCGTCGTCGATGGTGTCCACCTTGATGAGGGTGAGCCCGTCGGGGACGTCCTTCGCGGCGGTCGCGCAGTTGTCCTTGGGCGTGAGGAAGTACTCGGCGCCCTTCTCGCGCGCGCCGACCGTCTTCATCTCGATGCCGCCGATCGGGCCGACCTTGCCGTCGACCTCGATGGTGCCGGTGCCCGCCACGAACTTGCCGCCGGTGAGGTCCTCCGGAGTCAGCTTGTCCACGATGCCGAGCGCGAACATCAGACCGGCGCTCGGCCCGCCGACGTCGGCCAGCTTGATGTCGATGGTGAACGGGAAGGTGTGGTCGGTCCCGGCCTCGATGCCGACGACCGCGCGGCCGTCCTTCGCCTTCTCCGTGGTCATCTTGACGTCCTCGGTCCTGGTCGGCTCCTTGCCCGCCTTCTCGGCGGCGGCCGCCTCCTTGACCGGGACGACGGTGAAGACGACGTCCTCGCCCGCCTTGTGCTTGGTGACGAGCTTGGCCACGTCGGGCCATTCCTTCACGGGCGCGCCGTCGACCTTCTTGATGACGTCGCCCGCGTGCAGCTTGCCCTCCGCGGGGCCGTCCTTGAAGACGGTGGCGGCGACGACCTGCGACTTCACCGGGATGTCCAGCTCCTTGAGCGCCGCCACCTTGGCGCTCTCCTGGGACTGGCTGAACTCCTCGGCGTTCTCCTGGGAGGACTGCTGCTCGGTCTTGCCGTCCGGGTAGAGCGTGTCGTGCGGCACCACGATGTTGTCGTGGGCCAGCCAGCCGTACACGGCCTCGGCGAGGTTCATCTTGTAGTCGGCACTGGTGACCCTGACCGTGGTCATGTTGAGGTTGCCGGTCGTGGGATAGGTCTTGTGCCCGGAGATCTGCAGCACCGGCTCGCCGTCGTGGTCGCCGAGGGTGTTCACCGTGGGCCCCGGGGACATCTCCGAGTAGGGCACCTTGATGAGCACTCCCGCGCAGAGCAGCGCGATCAGCATCAGGGTGGACGCGAGCATCGTCGTGGTGCGGCGTGGCATGGAACGACAGTACGGGACGGGCCTGTCGGTGCACCCCTGGGGCCGGTCCGTACGGGGAATTCACAGGATGTCGCGGTGACGTCTCAGGTGCCCGAGTGCGAGTGGGATTTCTCCATGGCCTCGCGGAACGCCGCGTAGCCGTTGAGCTCGGTGACGTCGCCGGTCCGCCCCGACTTGCGGTTGCGGGCGGCCCAGCTGCCCCACAGACCCGCGCCGACCGCTGCGAGAAGCGGAATCAGCAACCAGGCGAGCGATGCCACGTCGACCTCCCGACCCCATGAGCGACCACAACTGACAGATCAGCAGATTAACCATCCGCAGGGTCAACGCTCACGGCAGGGGTCCGGTTACGCAACCGGAGCCCCCTGCTCCCATCCCGCACCAGGAGCCTCAACAGGCGCCGACCCACTCCTCCTTGCCGTCGGAGAACCTCTGGTGCTTCCAGATCGGCACCTCGTGCTTGAGGTCGTCGATCAGCTTGCGGCAGGCGGCGAAGGCCTCGGCGCGGTGCGGGCAGGAGACGGCCACGACCACCGCGAGATCACCGACGGCCAGGTCACCGACGCGGTGGACGGCGGCCAGCGCGCGCACCGGATATTCGGCGACGACCTTCTCGGCCACCCGGCGCATCTCGGCCTCGGCGGTGGGGTGCGTCGAATAGCCGAGCTCGTCGACGTCCGCGCCGCCGTCGTGGTTGCGGACCGTCCCCACGAAGAGCGCCGTGCCGCCCGCGGCCTCGTCGCCGACGGCCCGGAAGACCTCGTCCAGGGAGAGCGGGGTCTCGCGGATCGCGAGGAGGCGGATCGGGTCCTGGGCGGCCTGCTCGCCGGGGTGGTCCATCGTGGTGCGTGCCATGCCGCCATGGTGCCGCACTCCACGCCCGGCGCGGAATAGACCTTTCGACCGGCACGCGCGCGTCACGGCTTGGAGTTCCCTACAGGGCGCCCTGCCCGCCCGCGCGGGGGCGGGGCCGCGCCGCTCCTCGGCGAGGGCGAGCGGCCCCTCCCGCGAGCCTCAGATGCGCCGCCGGGCCTTGCGCGCCCTGCGGACCACCGCGGCGGCGCCGAGCAGCGCGACCGTGGCGCCCGCGGCACCCGCCGCCGTCGCGTCCTTGCGGCCGAGTCGGCGCCCGGCGACCGTACGGCGGCCAGAGACCTCTTCGAGCAGCTCCGCGAGGACCTCCTCGTTGGTCCACTGCGGCCGCCATCCGGCGTCGTGCAGCCCGCTGACACTGACCACCCAGGGGTACATCGTGTACGCGAGGTCACCGGCGGGGGACGGCGTGAGACCGATGCGGTGCAGCCGGGCGGCGGCGCCGAGCGCGACCGTCGACGGCAGCTCCATGCGCCGGATCCCGCTGAGCTCCTCGACCTCCTCCTGCTCCAGCCAGCCGTCGCAGCCGACGGCGAGCTCGCCGTCGACCTTCTCCAGGACGGCGTACTCCAGAGCGCTGCACAGGTCCTCGACGTGGCAGAACTGCCAGGCGGGCCGCGAACCGGCGACGACGAGGAGGCGGGGCGACTCGAAGTAGCGAGTCAGGGCCGTGTCCGTGCCGCCGACCAGGGTCGCGGGGCGGACGACGGTGACGTTGAGGCCGGGGTGCGCGCGCGGGGCGCGGCGGGCGAGCCGCTCGACCTCCAGGAGGTCTCCGACGCCGGTGGCCTCGGCGGTGGCGCGCAGTTCGGCGTCTTCGGAGAGGGGCAGTTCGTTGTCGGGCAACGCTCCGTAGACCATCGCCGACGTGCAGAGCACCACCCGGTGCACGCCCGCGGCCGCGGCCGCCGTGAGGACGGTCTGGGTGCCGCGCACGTTGTAGGCGGTGCGAGCCGCGCCGTCGGTCTCCAGGTCGAGGTCGAGCGCCAGGTGCACCACGACGTCGGCGCCGCGCAGCTTCTCGGCGATCGCCGGGTCCCGGACGTCCAGGATGTGCCACTGAGCCTGCGAGCAGTCGCCGCGGCGCTCGTCGATGGCGATGACCTGCTTGATCTCCTCCGAGGCCGCGAGGCGCTCGGTCAGCAGCGCGCCCACCCCCGAGGCGGCGCCGGTGACGGCGACCACGGGCCCGCGGCCGGGCGACGGGGTTGAGGGGTTTCGCGCTGCGCGAACCTGTGGATCTGGGGAACTCACCGGGCGTCTCCAGCGGTTGTCTTCAGTACGTACGCGAATGACGCGTACGTACCAGGTGGCATCCATCCTGCCGCAGGCCATGAGTCGGCGAAGCACCGAGGCCCGATCCCGTCACGGTGTCTACGCTGGGTGGTGTTGTAGCGCCGCCGCCGGAACGATACCGGCGGCCTGACGAGCCGAGGAATCCCGTGAGTGACACCCCATTCGGATTCGGCCTTCCGCCGGAGGAGCCGGAAGACGGCGACGAGGGCAAGAAGAAGGAATCCCCTGGAGAGGGCCAGAGCGGGGGACAAGGCGGGGGCCAGGGTGCCGGCGGCCCCGCAAATCCGTTCGGTTTCGGGTTCCCCGGAGCGGGCGGTCCCGGCGGGCCCGGCGGCGGTGACAATCCGTTCGCCGCGATGTTCGGTTCGATGAATCCGAACGACCTGGGTGCCGCCTTCCAGCAGCTCGGCCAGATGCTCTCGTACGAGGGCGGCCCGGTGAACTGGGACATGGCCAAGGACATCGCCCGCCAGACCGTGTCCCAGGGCACGGCGGACGGCACCAAGGACGCCAGCGTCGGCCCGGCCGAGCGCTCCGCCGTCGAGGAGGCCGTGCGCCTGGCCGACCTGTGGCTGGACGACGCGACGTCGCTGCCCTCCGGGTCCGGCACCGCCGTGGCGTGGAGCCGCGCCGAGTGGGTCGAGGCGACCCTGCCGGTGTGGAAGGAGCTCGTCGACCCGGTCGCCGAGCGCGTCGGCCTGGCCATGGGCGACGTACTGCCCGAGGAGATGCAGGCCATGGCGGGCCCGCTGATCGGCATGATGCGCTCCATGGGCGGCGCCATGTTCGGCCAGCAGATCGGCCAGGCCGTGGGCGTGCTCGCGGGCGAGGTCGTCGGCTCCACCGACATCGGCCTGCCGCTCGGACCGTCCGGCAAGGCCGCGCTCCTGCCGGTGAACGTCGAGGCCTTCGGCAAGGACCTGGGCATCGACAAGAACGAGGTGCGGCTCTACCTGGCGCTGCGCGAGGCCGCCCACCAGCGGCTCTTCGCCCACGTGCCGTGGCTGCGCTCGCACCTGTTCGGCGCGGTGGAGGGGTACGCGCGCGGCATCAAGGTCGACACCTCCAAGCTGGAGGACGTGGTCGGCCAGCTCGACCCGCAGAACCCGGAGCAGCTGCAGGAGGCACTCCAGCAGGGCATGTTCCAGCCGGAGGACACCCCCGCGCAGAAGGCCGCCCTGGCCCGCCTGGAGACGGCTCTCGCGCTCGTCGAGGGCTGGGTGGACGCCGTGGTGCACGCCGCCGCCAAGCCGCGTCTCGCCTCCGCCGACGCCCTGCGCGAGACGCTGCGCCGCCGCCGTGCGACGGGCGGTCCCGCCGAGCAGACGTTCGCCACGCTGATCGGTCTCGAACTGCGCCCGCGCCGTCTGCGGGACGCCTCGCGCCTGTGGGCCTCGCTCACGGACGCGCGCGGCGTCGACGGCCGCGACGGCCTGTGGGAGCACCCTGACATGCTGCCGACGGCCTCCGACCTGGACGACCCCGACGGCTTCGTGCACCACGAGCAGCTGGACTTCTCCGAGCTGGACAAGATGCTCGGCGAGGCCGCTGGTGGCGGCTCCGCCCCGAAGCCGGACCTCACGAAGGACGAGGCCGACCAGGGCGACGAGGACAAGGGCGAAGACGGCAAGTGAGTCTGTACGACGACACGGCCCTGGTGCTCAAGGGCTACCAGGGCCAGCCCGAGCTGCGCCAGGTCTATCTGGACCACCTGTCCGCGCACGGCGAGGACGGCATGTGGAAGTCCTGCACGGACGGCCACGTGACGGCCAGCGCCCTGGTGGTCGACCCCTCGCGCGGGCGCGTGCTGCTGACCCTGCACAAGAAGCTGCGGATGTGGCTCCAGATGGGCGGCCACTGCGAGCCGGGCGACGCGACGCTGGCCGAGGCCGCGCTGCGCGAGGCCACCGAGGAGTCCGGCGTGCCGGGCCTCACGCTCCTCGCGGGCGGCCCCGTCCGCCTGGACAGACACCCGATCCCGGGCCCGTGCACCCAGCACCTCGACGTCCAGTACGCCGCACTCGCCCCCGCCGACGCCGTCGAGGCGATCAGCGACGAGTCACTGGACCTGCGCTGGTTCGCGTACGACGAGGTGGCGGACGTCGCCGACGCATCGGTGGTACGCCTCGTGGAAGCGACAAGGGCGCGCCTGTAGGACGCGCCCCGCAAGGGGCGCGGGGAACTGCGCGACCAGCCGTACACGGCCCGCAGAAACCCTCGCGCCCCTCGGTCACCCTGCCCGGGCAGGGCTCAGCTCCAGACGTTGCCCTGGTTCGCCCCCCGGGCGCCCTGCTGGCCCATCCCGAACTGCGCCTGGGCGCCCCGCCCGATGACCGCGTTCTGGGGCGGCAGCATCTCGCTGGGCTGGACGAGCGCGTAGCCCTGTCCCATGAAGCTGAGCTCCCAGCCCTCACCGGTGTTGCCGCGGCGCCGCCACACGCCCGATGAATGGGTCTGCGCCTGCATCTGGACGCGCAGCCCGTTGGACCACGCGACGATCGCGTCGGCGTCGGCGTTGACGTACCGGTCCGGCGTGACCTGGAGCATCAGCGGCTGGCCCGACGTCATCAGGGCGACCTTGCCGCGCCCGGTGATGTTGAGCTGGTACTTGCCGGAGCCGGAGATGCCGTACTGGCTGTCCACGGCGATCACCTGGTGGGTCAGCGACGAGTCCATCGCGAGGACATAGCTGCTGTCCACGGTCAGGCCGTCCTGGTCCACGTCCACCACGTGGATGTACTGCGCGAGGTTGGCGAGGTAGACCGTGCCCTGTCCGTGGCAGCGCATCAGGTCGAGGCCCTCGCCGGTGTGCGCGCGGGCCCGCTGGTTGCCCCGGCTCTGGTACTCGGCGTCGAACTCCATCAGACCCTGGTAGGCGACCATGGCGCCCTTGCGGGCCAGGACGTCGTCGTGGCCCTCCAGGGCGACCCGCAGCATCTGCGGGTTCTGGACGGAGTAGCGCTCCTGCGTCTGCTGTTCGGCATGCGCGAAAAGTGGGCTCTGCATGGTGTGTTGCTCCCCCTCAGCCCCGTGCTCGGAGGCGGTCGGTGCTGTCCTCGCTGGGCTGGACGACGACGATGCCCTCTCCGGAGAAGCCCATCTGGTAGGCCTCGCCGCTGCCGCGCCCGATCAGTGAACCGGCCTTGAAGCTGCGCTTGCCCTTCACCTTGAGGTTCGGGGACCAGGCGATCAGCGCGTCCGGGTCGACGTACGTCTCGTCCTCGCCGCGGCCGCAGTCGACGACGATCGGGGTGCCTCGGGAGGTCAGCGCGACCCAGCCCTGGCCGGAGATCTTGATGTTCCACAGCCCCTGTCCGGCGAACTTGGCCATGCCCTTGACCCGCTCCACGCCCCACTGGAGGGAGGCGTCGAAGGCGAGCAGGTTGGTGCCGTTCACCGAGAGGGAGTCGCCCGCCAGGTTGATGACGACGACGTCCGCTCCGTAGTCGGCGAGGTAGAGGAGGCCGTCTCCGGAGCACTTCATCAGGGGCGCGCCCTCACCGGTCATCCACTCGCGCGCGACCTGTCGGACGGCGGGCGGATTCGGCTCGTACTGCACGAACCCTTCGTAGGCGACCATCGAGCCCACGCGCGCGAAGAGGTCGTTGCCGGTCTGCATGGCCACCTTGAGCATGTGGTGGCCGTGGTTCTCCATGCGGGCGGCGACGGGTGCGGGAGCGAAGCCCGCGAACTGCTGCTGATTCATGACGGGCTCCCTCAGACCTCGTACGGCTGGACGACGATGAAATTGCCGGGCGCGCCACGGAACTGGAGGTTCACGCTCTCCCCCGTGGAGCCCGCGTACGCGTTGCTGCGCAGCCGCACCTGGCTGGAAACGATCGCCTGTGCGGCGGCCGACCAGGCGACGACGGCGTGGCAGTCGGCGAACGTCGTCGGCGTGACGGGCAGCACGACGGGTACGCCGTGGGTCTTCACGATGACCGTGCCGGTGCCCTGGAACTGCATGACGAACAGCGCGCCACCGGGGATGCCGTGACCCTCGATCCTGCGCACCTCGTGCTGCAGCGTCTCGTCGAAGGCGAGGACGTTCTCCGCGGAGACGCAGATCGCGTCGCCCTGGAGTTCGATCGGGTGCAGATGCGTGCCCTCTTCGGCGAGGAAGACCTGACCGCGGCCGGAGCACCGCATCAGCTGCATCTCCTGGCCGGTGGAGTTGCCCACGATGCGGCCCGCGAACCCGGCGCCCTTGTAGCTGAACTCGACCTTGCCCTGGTAGAGCACCATGCTGCCCTGGCGGGCCAGTATCGGCTGGTCGGCGACGCCCAGGTCGACGCGGATCAGCTTCTCGTTCTGCTGCGTCCAGCGCTGTCCCGTGGGGGCCTCGCGGTACTTCTGGAGGGCCGCCGCGACACCGGCGCCCTGCGGGGCCGCGCCCTGCGGAGCCGCTGCCTGTCCGGGGAACTGTCCGCCCGGAGGCTGCTGACCGTACCCGGGCGGCACCGGGGCACCGGGCTGCTGACCGTACCCAGGAGGCATCGGGGCCCCCGGCTGCTGGCCGTAGCCGGGCGGCAGGGGCGCGGTCTGTCCCGGGGCCTGCTGCTGCCCCGGCACCTGGCCGAATTGCGGCTGCTGCGGCGGCTGCTGTCCCGGCTGACCGTACGGCGCGGGGGGCGGGGGCGGCACGGTGCCACCGGGCGGCTGGTGCACCGGAGCCACGATGGTCTGCGCCGCGTGCACCGACGGGTCCGCGGGAGCCGGAGCCTGGGGCGGAGTGGCGCCCTGGGGCGGCGCGAAGTTCTGCGCGGGGGCGGGGGCGGGGGCCGGGGCCGGGGCCGGGGCCGGGGCCTGAGGCGGCGCGGCCGCTGCCGGGGCGCCGAAGGCGGGCGGCGCGGCGGCCGCCTGCGGGGGCGGCGCGAAGGACGGCGCGGCGGCCTGCGGCTCCGGGGCGGCGGTCTCCTCCTCCGCGACCTCTCCGCCGAAGTTCTTCAGCAGGGCGTCGAGCCCGCCGTCGAAGCCCTGGCCGATCGCGGCGAACCGCCAGACGTCCTTCAGGTAGAAGTCGCCCAGCATGACGGCGCGTTCGGTGGAGAACTCCGCGCCGTTGAAGGAGTAGCGCGCCACTTCCTCGCCGCCCGCGACGATGCGGACGTACCCGGAGGCGACCTGCGACATCTGCCCGGCGCCGTCGATCGTCGCCGTGAAGGAGAGCCGCTGGATCTGCTGCGGGACGCGGTCGAGCGTGACGCGGAAGGACTCGGTGTCGCCCGCCTGCGCGCCCAGGAGCTGGATCGACTCCTCGGGCGACTTGGGCTGGTTGAAGAAGACGAAGTAACGGTCGTCCGAGAGCCGCTCGCTCGCGTCCAGGCCGAAGCAGCTGATGTCGAACGTCAGTCCGGGGGCAGAGATCTGTACGCCTACGTACAGATCGGTCCCCGCGGTGAGGTCACTGATCTTGGCCTTGTGGCCGCGTTGGAATTCCCTGGCCATACGTAACGACCGTCCCCCATCCCGAATGTGAATGCGTCGCGTCAGGCTAACCGCAAAGTCCGACAGCGAGCGAAGCCGGTACAGACCCGCTACACAACCGCGGAATCCGGCGGACGTTCACTCCTCGCGGGCGGCCGGCAGGTGGGGCAGCCGGTCGGCCGCGACCACCCCTTCGAGGTACCCCCTGGCCCGCTCCGTACGGGGGTAGGCCTCCAGGAGACGCCAGAAGCGGGGGCCGTGTCCGGGGACGAGGAGATGCGCCAGTTCATGGACGAGGACGTAGTCGACGACGTATTCGGGCATGCCCTGCAGCCGGTGCGAAAGGCGGATGCTGCCCTCCGAGGGGGTGCAGGAACCCCAACGGGTGTTCTGGTTCGTGACCCAGCGAACGGAGGCGGGCCTGGCCCGGCCCTCGAAGTACTGATCGGACAGCTGCCCCGCGCGCTCGGCGAGCTCCGCGTCACCGAGGAGACGCTTGCTCTCCTGCGCCGCGAGCTTGTCGAGCATCACGTTGACCCAGCGCTGTTCCTCCGCCTCGGACATCCGGGCGGGGATGAGGACGACGGTGCGATCGCCCTCGCGGTAGGCGGAGACCGTTCTGCGGCGGCGGGCGCTCCGTCTGACCTCGACCGCGCTGGCACCTCCGCCGGACGAGGGTGGACTGGTCGTGCTGCGCTGTGGAGTTCCGGCGCGATGCGCCGAGGTCTCCCCAGCGACGCGAGGAGACGGGTCGGCGGGCACGCCCCGACGTTACCCGCTGGGCATGGGGGAAGTCCCGCCTCCGGGACGGTTCGGCGCTGTTCCGCTCCCCATGCGCTGGATTAGTACGACAAGCATCCCGTGCCTGTGGACAACGCGACGCGGCTGCTCGGCGTGACGGGCATTCTGGCCATCGATCGACACGGCGGACGGGACGTGCCGAGCGGCCTACGGGGGACGACCATGCATCCGATCTTGAAGCCCGCGCTGCGGCGCGGCTGGCGCGACCTGAGCACCGTGCAGTTCGGGGTCGCCCCCGCGCACGCCTTGATGCTCGGCCCGATGGACACGGCGACGGGCAGCTTCCTGACCTTGCTCGACGGGACCCGGGGACTGCCGCTGCTGCGGGCGGAGGCGCAGCGGATGGGCCTGCCCGACGGACACGTGGACAGACTGCTCGGCGAGCTGTCCCGGGCGGGCCTGCTCGACGACTCGACGGGCGGCGGGCCCGCGGCTCAATCCCTGCGCAAGCGCGGCGCGGCCATGGACCGGCTCCGGCCCGACCTGGCCTCACTCTCACTGCTCTCCCCCGAACCGGGCGAGGCGATCGACAGACTGGCGGCGCGCCGGTCCATGCGCGTGCGGGTGCAGGGCGCGGGGCGGCTCGGCGCCGCGCTGGCCTCGGTGCTGGCGGGGGCGGGCGTGGGCCGGGTCGACGTGCTGGAGGGCGGGCACGTCGAGCCGTGGGACGTCGCGCCGGGCGGGCTCCCCGCCGAGTCGATCGGTGAGCGCAGGGACACGACGGCGCGGCGCGTCGTGCGGCAGTGGGCACCGGACCGTCCGCCCCGGGCGGCGGAGGGAGAAGCGGGGCTCTCCCTCGTGATCATCGCCCCGCGCGACGGACTCGCGGCGTACGCCCCCGACCCGGCGGCCGTCGAAGGGCTCATCGCCTCGGGCACGCCTCATCTCTACGCCGGGGTGATCGAGGGCACCGCGGTGGTGGGCCCCCTGGTCCTGCCCGGAGCGAGCGCCTGTGCGGGCTGTCTCTTCCAGCAGCGCGCCGACCGCGACCCCACCTGGCCACGGATGCTGGCGCAGTGGCGCTCCGGGCCCGCGCGGCAGGTGCCCGCCTGCGACCTGGCCCTGTCGACCGCGGCCGCGGGGCTGGCCGCGGGGCATGCGCTCGCTTTCCTTGACGGAGCCTCCTCGGCCTGTGCGGGCACCCGCTGGGAGGCGTCCGTGCCCGGATTCGCGTGGCACTCTCGCCCGGTTTGGCCACATCCCGCATGCCCTTGCGGAGCGGGTGCGCGCAATAAGGGGGATCAGGCCACCGTGGACCGGGAGCCGCACGACACAATGGCCGGGTAACCGCCTGACAAGGCGCGGCTGTCTGGGACTTGGAGGGGCGCATGTCTGATCTTCCCCGGAAGGCGGTCACCCGTACCGCCAAACTGGCCGCGCTCCCGCTCGGCTTCGCGGGGCGCGCGACCTGGGGGCTCGGCAAGCGGATCGGGGGCAAGTCCGCGGAGATCGTCGGACGCGAGCTGCAACAGCGCACGGCGGAGCAGCTGTTCAAGGTCCTCGGCGAGCTGAAGGGCGGGGCGATGAAGTTCGGACAGGCCCTGTCCGTCTTCGAATCGGCGCTGCCGGAGGAGGTCGCAGGGCCCTACCGCGCGGCACTCACGAAGCTGCAGGAAGCGGCGCCGCCGATGCCGACCCGCACGGTCCACGCCGTGCTCGCGGAGCGCCTCGGCGAGGACTGGCGCGACCTGTTCCAGGAGTTCACGGACAAGCCCGCGGCGGCCGCGTCGATCGGCCAGGTGCACCGGGCCGTCTGGGCGGACGGGCGCGAGGTCGCGGTCAAGGTCCAGTACCCGGGCGCGGGCGAGGCGCTGCTGTCCGACCTAACACAGCTGAGCCGGTTCGCCCGGCTTCTGGGGCCGCTGATTCCGGGGATGGACATCAAGCCGCTGATCGCCGAGCTGCGCGACCGGGTGTCGGAGGAGCTCGACTACGGCTTGGAGGCGCAGGCACAGCAGGCGCACGCGGAGGAGTTCGCGGACGACCCCGATGTGGTCGTCCCCCAGGTGGTGCACCAGAGCGAGCAGGTCCTGGTGACCGAGTGGATCGACGGGACGCCCCTGTCGGAGGTGATCTCGGACGGGACGCAGGAGCAGCGCGACCGGGCGGGTCAGCTCCTTGCCCGCTTCCTCTTCTCCGGCCCCGCGCGCACCGGCCTGCTGCACGCCGACCCGCATCCGGGCAACTTCCGTCTGCTGCCGGACGAGAAGAGCGGCTGGCGCCTCGGGGTCCTCGACTTCGGCACGGTGGACCGGCTACCCGGCGGGCTGCCGGTGCCCATCGGCGCATCGCTGCGGATGACGCTGGAGGGCGAGGCCGACGCGGTCTACGAGATGTTGTGCGAGGAGGGCTTCGTCAAGGAGAGCGTCGATCTCGAACCGGACGCGGTGCTCGACTATCTGCTGCCGATCATCGAGCCCATGCTGGTCGACGAGTTCACGTTCACGCGCGGCTGGATGCGCAGCCAGGCGGCCCGGGTGGGCGACCCCCGCTCCCCCGCCTACCAGTTGGGCAAGCAGCTGAACCTGCCGCCGTCGTATCTGTTGATACACCGCGTGACGCTGAGCACGATCGGGGTGCTGTGCCAGCTGGGCTCGACGGTGCGGATGCGGGACGAGCTGGAGGAGTGGCTGCCCGGCTTCGCCGTGGAGGCCGAGCCGGAGGAAGAAGTGGAGGAAGAGGTGGAGGAAGAGGCAGGGGCCGAGGCCTGAGCCCAGGGGTCAAGGGCCAAGGGCTGGGCCTTCACCACCAGGACGAGTCGAGGCGGCCCTCGATGGCTCTGATGTTGTCGCGCGCGCAGGAGTCGCAGAAGTAGTGACGGCTGCCGTTCTCCACGGAGCAGGTCCAGGTCGGCGGCGCGCCTTCGGCGACGGTGCCGCAGCGGGAGCACACGAGATTCTCCGTGCCCGCATTCTCCGTGCCCATGGGCTGAGGATTCTGCTGGTCCACCCGGCGACCATAGCGCCGCGCGGGGAAGATCGGTGACTACAACGCACCGCGGGGGCCGGTCCGTTCGGACCGGCCCCCGCCTCGTTCTGTCGTGGTACCGGGCCGCCCGCGGGGGCGGCCCTTCCTGCGTGTCCTACTGCATGACGGCGATGGCGATCGCACGCCGGGCGCGCAGCGACGCGCGCTCCGCGCGGCGCTGCATGCGGCGGGCCGCCATGAGGCGCTCGACCGGGCGCTGGGCCTCGGCCTCACGCAGGCGTTCGTGCATATGCGCACGAGCCATGGCTTCTGGGATGAGTTGCATCTCACGGGTCCTGTTCTGGCGCGAGGTGTTCGCACCGGTGGTGGTGAAGTCTGTGATCGCGGAGCCGGCGGGCTCGCTGGTGGCTGTCTTCATCGGGGCCTGCTTCTGGGGGTCGTGCGTCAGGGGGCGATCGATCGTTCCGGCGGTGCTCATGCGGCGACCGGGTTCTTGCGCGGACGACCACGCGGCCGCTTGCGAGCGACGACCACGCCCTGGACGAAGAGCTCGCCGCCCCAGACGCCCCACGGCTCACGCCGCTCCTTGGCACCGGCGAGGCAGGCCTCCATCAGCGGGCAGGTACGGCAGAGCGACTTGGCGTACTCGACATCGGCCGGCGACTCGGCGAAGAAGACCTCCGGGTCGTACGCGCGGCAGGGAACGGGTACGCCGAGGTTCTCGATGGCGTCGTCGAGCGCGGTGAGCGCGGTGAGGGGAGTCAAGGTCGGGTCCTCCGTGGGTGCGGGCGGGGGGAGCGTCTGTGAAGGCGGTACGGACGGGGCGTGCGCTTCGAGTTGCACGGTGGTGTTTTCCTCGTCTGGTCGTGCCGGCCTGGGTCGGCCGGTTGGCGGCTGGTACCGGGTCTTTCTCTTGGCCCCTTCACTCCGTTCTCCCTGTTCTGGGGAAAACAGAAGGGCCGCGGATCCCGGGTGGGGTTCCGCGGCCCTGAAGGCGCCGGTCTGATCGAGGATCAGACTGGATCACTCCAGGGTTCGAGCCCACGGAAGGCCCACATCGTGTGGTGCTGCGTCGTCTGCTTCCGGAATCCGGCACCGGCTGCCGCAAAGGCATAGGCCTGAGCCTGCGCCTCCGCTACTGCTGCTTCCGGTGCCTTGGTCGGTCGCTCATTGCCCTCATTGGCCTCGACGATCGGGAGACCGGCGAGAGGCAGGGCGGGGGACATCGGACGCACGGCGGGGATGCCGCCGGACAGACCGGTGCCCTGGTTCGAGAAGCCGAGCAGGCAGGAAGCGACGACCGAGCGATCGGTCATTTTGACGGTGCTGATGAAGCTCTCGTTGATGCTGATCACTGGAATTCGCCTCCTCTCGGCGTCTAGGGGATCGACCGGGGTCGATCCTGCGGACTGTCAAGTACAGCACGGAACCGGGGCTTCGGAGAAGCCGCCGTTTCCGTGTTAAGAACCTATGGGTCTTCCTTGCGCATGCGCAAACTATTTTTTCGACGAGTTTGAATCATTCTTCATCGGCGCCCCTTACACAGTCCTGACCTGCGCAAATAGCGAGGACGTCGGCTCCGAAGCGGTGGAACTTACGGACGCCGACTCCCGGGATCCGGGCCAGCTCGCCCTCGTCGTCCGGCACGGCCTCCGCGATGGCGATCAAGGTTTTGTCCGTGAAGACGCAGTACGCGGGCTGTCCCAGGCGGCTCGCCTGCTCCGATCGCCACTCCCGCAGCCGCTCGTAGAGTCCTTCGTCCATGTCGGAAGGACAGTCTTCGCACCGCATGAGCTTCATCTCGCCCGCCTCGGTCAGCGTCCGCCCACAGACCCGGCAGCGGGCGGGCGTGCGGCTCTTGCGCTGCCGACGGCCCGCGAGGGCTCCGGTGCCCTCGCCGCCGCTGCCGCGCTCGACGCCCCCGGGACCACCGCCCGCGGCACGCGCCGCCGCACCCGCCCCCGAGCCCGGGCGCAGGCCGTCCATGAAGCGGCTGGGACGGCGGTTCGGACGGCCGCCGGGGGAACGGGAGAGGGCCCAGGAGAGGGAGAGGTGGACGCGGGCGCGGGTCACGCCGACGTACAGGAGCCTGCGCTCCTCCTCGATCTGCTCGTCGGTCTTGGCATAGGTGATCGGCATCATGCCCTCGGCGAGGCCGACCAGGAACACGGCGTCCCACTCCAGGCCCTTGGCCGCGTGCAGCGAGGCCAGCGTGACGCCCTCGACGGTGGGCGCGTGCTGAGCGTTCGCCCGCTCGTCGAGCTCTGCCACGAGGTCGGCGAGGGTCGCCTCCGGCTTGGCCCGCGCGAAGTCCTCCGCGAGGCGCACGAGCGCCGCGAGGGACTCCCACCGGTCCCTGGCCGCCCCGGAGCCCGCCGGGGGCTGGTTCGTCCAGCCCTTGGTGGAGAGCACGGCCCGGACCTGGGAGGGCAGGTCGACCACGTCGTCCAGGAGGGCGTCGTTGCCCCCGAAGCGGGCCGCGCCGCGCAGGGCCGCGCCCGCCTCCCGCACCTCGGTGCGCTCGAAGAACCGCTCGGCGCCGCGCAGCTGATAGGGCACCCCCGCGTCGGCGAGCGCCTGTTCGTAGATCTCCGACTGCGAGTTCGTACGGAAGAGGACCGCGATCTCGCTGGCCGGGACGCCGTCGGCGAGGAGGGCGCGGATGCGGCGGGCCGCGCCTTCCGCCTCGGCGGGCTCGTCCGCGTACTCGACGTAGACCGGCTCGGCCCCGGGGTCGCGCTGGGAGATCAGCTCCAGGCGGTGGTCGGCGGCGCGGCCGCGGGCCTGGGAGAGCAGGCCGTTGGCCAGGTGGACGACCTGGGGCGTGGAGCGGTAGTCACGGACCAGCTTGACGACGGTCGCTCCCGGGTGGCGGGTGCGGAAGTTCAGCAGGTGGTCGGGGGTCGCGCCGGTGAAGGAGTAGATCGTCTGGCTGGCGTCGCCGACGACGCAGAGGCTGTCGCGCTCGCCGAGCCACAGCTCGAGGAGGCGCTGCTGGAGGGGGCTGACGTCCTGGTACTCGTCGACCACGAAGTGCTGGTACTGGGAGCGGATCTGCTCGGCGATGTCGTGCCGGTCCTGGAGGATGCCGACGGTGAGCAGCAGGACGTCCTCGAAGTCGATGACGGCGCGGTCGCGCTTGAGGTCCTCGTACGCCGCGTAGAGCTGGGAGATCTCGGCCGGGTCGCGCGGGACGTCACGGCCGGACTTGGCGGCGGCCGCGGCATAGTCCGCCGGGACGGTCTGGGTGACCTTGGACCACTCGATCTCGCTGGTCAGGTCGCGCAGCTCATTGCGGTCGAGCCGGATGCGGCAGGCGGCGGCCGCGTCCGCGACGAGCTTGATCTTGCGGTCGACGATGCGGGGCAGCGAGCCGCCGACCGCTTTCGGCCAGAAGAACTGGAGCTGACGCAGGGCCGCCGAGTGGAACGTGCGCGCCTGGACGCCGGAGGCGCCGAGCTGGCGCAGTCGGCCGCGCATCTCGCCCGCCGCGCGGGCGGTGAACGTGACGGCCAGGACGCTGGCGGGCTGGAGGATCCCGGCGCGCACGCCGTAGGCGATCCGGTGGGTGATCGCCCGTGTCTTGCCCGTCCCGGCACCCGCGAGGACGCACACCGGCCCGTGCAGGGCGGTGGCCACCTCGCGCTGCTCCGGGTCGAGCCCGGCGAGCACCGCGTCGGCAGAGTCCGGGACCTGCGGGAAGAGAGTGGAGTGCGTTACTGATGTCACCCTGCCATGCTGCCAGGTCGCCGGAGACGGGTGAGCCGCTTGTCCACAGGCAGCCACGACCGGTCGTACTAATACGGGAATGGTGGCCGACTCGCGTACGTTCGATTGATTGCGAAGACGCACCCCGAGCGATGAAGGAGCACACGAGAGATGCCGGGCACTGTGACGATGTACAGCACCACGTGGTGCGGCTACTGCCGCCGCCTCAAGGGCCAGATGGACCGTGAGGGCATCGCGTACGAGGAGGTCAACATCGAGCAGGACCCGGATTCCGCGGCCTTCGTCGAGAAGGCGAACGGCGGGAACCAGACGGTCCCCACCGTCCTCTTCCCGGACGGCTCCACGCTCACGAACCCCTCGCTCGCGCAGGTCAAGCAGAAGCTGGCCTGATCAGGCGGGAGCCGGGCCGAGACCTCGGCTCAGCCCACGGTCCCCGGCTTCGGCAGGGGCTTGCCGTACCAGAGCTCGATCAGACGGGCCGCAATCGAGATTCCGTAGGGAGGCAGGACCTCCCCGGACTCGAATGCGGCCCGCAGGTCTTCCCGGGAGAACCAGCGGGCCTCCTGGATCTCCTCGCCGTCGACGTTGATCTCCGAAGAGGTCGCGTCGGCCATGAAGCCCAGCATCAGGCTGGAGGGGAAGGGCCAGGGCTGGCTGGCGACGTACTCGACGTCGCCGACCGTGACGCCCGCCTCCTCGAAGACCTCCCTGCGCACCGACTGCTCGATGGACTCGCCCGGCTCGACGAAGCCCGCGAGGGTGGAGAAGCGGCCCTCGGGCCAGTGCACCTGGCGGCCCAGGAGGATGCGGTCCTCGGCGTCCCTGACCGCCATGATCACCGCGGGGTCCGTTCGCGGGTAGTGCTCGGCGCCGCACGCCTGGCAGCGGCGGATGTGGCCCGCGGCGGCGATGACCGTGCGCTCGCCGCACCGGGAGCAGAAGCGGTGCAGGCGCTGCCAGTTCTCCAGGGCGACGGCGTGCACCATCAGGCCCGCGTCACGCGGTGAGAGCAGCAGTCCCGCCTCGCGCAGTCCCGCGGGGCGCGCGGACTGGTCCATGCGGCCCGGCAGGGTGTCCTTCTGCAACGCGAAGTAGCTGACGCCGTCGTCGTCCGTGCCCAGGAAGTAGCGGTGCTCCTCGGTGAGGGGCGCTTCGAAGGCGGGCGTCATCACCAGTTCCGTGGCGCCCTGCGGTGTCTCGTCGATGAGCACCTGACCACCGGAGACCACGAAGACCCGGGTCGTCGGGTGGCTCCAGGCTGCGGCGAGCCAGGCCTCGTCCATGCGGTGGTGGGCCGCGCGGTCGATGCCGCTGGGCGCGGTGAGCGAGACGGGCCGGTCTGCGGTGCGGTCGGTCCAGGTGGTCACAGGTGCTTCCAACTCCCCCGATGGAATGGGTGGTTCAGCAGGACGTGCTCAGTGGTCCGCCGGGCGGGCTCGGCGATCCGGGGACTCTCAGTGTGCATCGCGCCAGTTCTCCGCCAGGTCGCCCCACAGGTAGGCGGTCGTCTCCACGCCCTTGAGGAGCAGGTCGATCTCGACCTTCTCGTTCGGCGCGTGCCAGCCGTCGGAGGGGACGGAGATGCCGAGGAACAGGACGGGCGCCCCGAGGACGTCCTGGAGGTCGGCGGCCGGTCCCGAGCCGCCCTCGCGCGTGAAGCGGACCTGCTGCTCGAAGGCGCGTCCCATCGCCCGGACGACGGACCGCAGCGCCGGGTGGTCGAGCGGGGTCAGGCACGGGCGCGTGGCGGCACCGAAGGTGATCGTGTGCCGGATGCCCGCGGGCATCCGCTCGGCGACCCAGGTGCGCACGGCCTCCTCGACGCGGTCCGGGTCCTGGCCCGCGACGAGCCGGAACGACAGCTTGAGGAACGCGGACGACGGGACGATCGTCTTGCCGCCCGCTCCCTGGTAGCCGCCGCCGATGCCGTTGACCTCGGCGGTGGGGCGGGCCCAGATGCGCTCCAGGGTGGTGTGCCCCGCCTCGCCGTGGGTCGCGTGCGACTTGGCCGTACGCAGCCAGCGCTCCTCGTCGAAGGGCAGCTCGGCGAAGAGCTCGCGCTCGCGGTCGGTGAGTTCCGTGATGCCTTCGTAGAAGCCGGGGACCGCCACGCGCGCGTGCTCGTCGTGGAGGGCGGCGACGAGGCGGGCGGCCTCGGTGGCGGGGTTCGGGACCGCGCCGCCGAAGGAGCCGGAGTGGATGTCCTGGTCGGGTCCGCGCAGTTCGATCTCGCAGTCGGCCAGGCCCCGCATGCCGGTGCAGACGGTGGGGGTGTCCTCCGACCACATGCCGGTGTCTGAGACGATCACCGCGTCGGCGGCGATGCGCTCGCGGTGCTCCTCGATGAGCGCGCGGAAGTGCGGGGAGCCCGACTCCTCCTCGCCCTCGACGAGCAGCTTCAGGTGGACGGCGGGCGCGGTGCGGCCGGTGGCCGCGAGGTGGGCGCGGACACCCAGGGTGTGGAAGAAGACCTGGCCCTTGTCGTCGGCGGCCCCGCGCGCGTACAGCCGGTTTCCCTGGACGACCGGCTCGAACGGGTCAGTGTCCCAGCCGTCCTCGCGGGCGGCGGGCTGCACGTCGTGGTGGCCGTAGACCAGGACGGTGGGGGCCTGCGGGTCGTCCGAAGGCCACTCGGCGAACACGGCGGGCGCGCCCGCCGTCGGCCAGACCTCGACGGTCGGGAAGCCGGTCTCCTTGAGCTTGGCGGCGAGCCAGTCGGCACTGCGGCGCACGTCCTGGGAGTGGTCGGGCTGGGCCGACACGGACGGTATGCGCAGCCACTCGGCGAGGTCGTCGAGGAAGGCGGCACGGTGGTTCTCGATGTACGTACGGACGGCGCTGTCCGGTGTCTCGCTCATGGTCACGAGCCTATCCGCCATCCGGGGTCGGCTCTTCCCGCGGTTCGGCGTCCGGAGCGGTGTCCGGTTCTTCGAGGAGCAGGCGTTCGAGCTCGGCGCGGCCCGGCAGGTTCCGGGGCCGCGCGGTCTCGCCGCTGCGCACGTACAGGAAGGCGGCCTTCACCGACTCCAGGGGCACGCCCTGCTGCTCGGCCCAGGCCAGCCGGTAGACCGCGAGCTGGAGGGGGTCGGCGCTGTGGGTGCGGCTGGTCTTCCAGTCGACGATCTCGTACGTCGTGTCGTCCCCGTCACCGTCCTTGTAGACGGCGTCGATGCGGCCCCTGACGACGCGGCCCGCGATCACGAACTGGAAGGGGACCTCGACGCGGTAGGGCGTGCGGTGGGCGTACTCGGTGCGCTCGAAGGACTCCTTGAGGGCTTCCAGGTCGCGCTCGTCGGCGATCTCGGCCTCGTCGGGGCCGCCGCCCGGCAGGTCCTCCGGGGCGAGCATCGGCAGCGTCAGCGCTTCGAAGCGGGACTCGATCCAGGCGTGGAAGCGGGTGCCCCGGCGGGCCGCGGGCTGCGGCGGGCGCGGCATGGGGCGGGCCAGCTCCTGCGCGAACCCTTCGGGGTCGGCGGCGAGGCGCATCAGCTCGGACGCGGTGAGCGAGGGCGGCACGGGCACGTCCCTGACGGCCTCGCGGGCGCGCAGCAGCTCGCCGGTGAGCGCGTCCAGGTCGCGGTCCCAGGAGGCGAGGGTGCGGGCCTCCTCCGGGGTGAGGCGGGCCCGGGGCCCGTCCGGCGCGGGGCGGGTGTCAGGGACGCGCTCCGCGGGGTGTGGGCGGGCGTCGGGCGCGGTTGCGGGCAGCGGTACGCGTGCGTGGCCGCCGTCGGCGGGGGCGCCGGGGCGGGCGGTCTCGGCGCCGGGGGCGTCCGCGGGGTGCGGGACGGCCGGGCGCTCCTTCGCCAGGGAGTCCCAGTCCACCGGGTCGGCGTCGTCGGGGTAACCGGGGTCTTCGTGACCACCCTCTCCGTAGGAGCCCGCTTCGGCCCCTCCGCCCTCTTCTTCGTCCTCCGGAGGTGGCGGTGGCCACTCGGGGTCGTCGGCCGGGGGCACGTCGTCGTGTGCCGACGGGTGGGCCTCCTCGTGGGAGCGGGCGTGCTCGGGCGCGCTCTCCCCCGTCAGGCGGTCCAGGTGGTCGAGGACCGTCCGCGCGGCGGCGCGGCGGCGGGCCAGCGAGGCGTCGTCCAGCGGGAGCGGCCAGGCCCGGTCGGCGGTCGCCTCCTCCAGCGCCGGGTTCTCCTCGTCCTGCTCCGGTTCGTCCGCCCAGACCTCGATCTCGCCGTGGCCCGCCGCGCAGTGGTCGTGCAGGGCCTGGAGGAAGTCCGAGGGGCCGCGCGGCTTCTTCTGGGAGGGGCCCCACCAGTGGCCCGAGCCGAGGAGCAGCGAGCGGGGGCGGGTGAACGTGACGTAGCCGAGGCGGAGTTCCTCGGTGCGCTGGTGGTCCTTCATCGCCTCGTGGAACGCCTTCATGCCCTTGGCGTCCCAGGCGTCGATGTCGGGCAGCGTGGCCGCGTCACCGCGCAGCTCGTGCGGCACGACCTTGGCCTGGGCGGTCCACTTCTCGCGGCCCTGTGCGCTCGGGAAGGTGCCGTTGACCAGGCCGGGGACCACGACGACGTCCCACTCGAGGCCCTTGGACTTGTGGGCGGTGAGCACCTTGACCGTGTTCTCGCCGCCCGGCAGGGCGTTGTCGAGGCCCTTCTCGTACTGGGCGGCCGTGCGCAGGAAGCCGAGGAAGGCGAGCAGCGAGGCGCCCTGGTCGTTGGCGGCGAAGGACGCGGCGACGTCGAGGAAGTTGGAGAGCGTCTCGCGGCGGCGGGCCGCGAGGGCGTGCGGCGAGGCGGAGAGCTCCACTTCCAGGCCCGTCACGGCCAGCACGCGGTGCAGCACGTCCATCAGGGGGTCGGACAGCGAGCGGCGCAGCTCGCGCAGTTCGGCGGCGAGCCGGGCGAAGCGCACCCGCGCGTCCGCCGAGAACGGCAGCCCGTCGTCCCCTCCGGAGGGGTCGTCCGCGGTGAGCGGTGTCTCCAGGAAGGTGTCCAGCGCGTCCGCGAGCGATATGACCTCGGCCGGGTCGACCCCCTCGACGGCCTCGGCGAGGCGCCGGTCCGGGTCGTCGGGGGCGGCGTGCCCGTGTCGTACGAGGAGGCGGGCGCGGCGCCCCAGGAGGGCGAGGTCGCGGGCGCCGACGCGCCAGCGGGGTCCTGTCAGCAGGCGCACCAGGGAGGCGTTGGCCCCCGGGTCCTGGAGGACCTCGCAGACGGCGACGAGGTCGGCGACCTCCGGCAGGTGCAGGAGTCCGGAGAGGCCGACGACCTCCACGGGGATGTCGCGGGCGACGAGGGCGCCCTGGATCTCGCCGAAGTCCGTCGCCGTGCGGCACAGGACCGCGATCTCGCCGGGCGCCTTGCCGGTGCGCACCAGGTGGGCGATCGAGTCGGCGAGCCAGTCGATCTCCTCGGCGTGCGTGCGCAGGAGGGCGCAGCGCACCACGCCGTCGCGCTCGGCGCCGGGCGCGGGCCGCAGGGCCTCCACGCCCGCGTGCATGGCGCGCAGCGGCTCCGCGAGGCCGTTGGCCAGGTCCAGGAGGCTGCCGCCGCTGCGGCGGTTCTCGCTGAGCGCGTGACGGGTGGCGGGGCGCCCGTCGGCGTACGCGAAGTGCTCGGGGAAGTCGTCCAGGTTCGCCACGGAGGCGCCGCGCCAGCCGTAGATCGCCTGGCAGGGGTCGCCGACCGCGGTCACCGGATGGCCCGTGCCGCCGCCGAACAGGCCGGACAGGAGGATGCGCTGGGCGACCGAGGTGTCCTGGTATTCGTCGAGGAGGACGACGCGGAACTCGTCGCGGAGGATCTCGCCGACCTCTCCGCGGGTGCGGGCGAGCGTCGCGGACAGGGCGATCTGGTCGCCGAAGTCGAGGAGGTCGCGGGAGCGCTTGGCGGCGCGGTAGTGGCCCACCAGCTCGGCCAGTTCGAGGCGGGCGGCCGCCGTCTCCGGGACCTTGCGCAGGTCGGCGTTGCTGAGCTTGGCGTCCGCGAGGGCGCGCAGCAGTTCGGTGTCGTACTGGCGGAGGCGCTCGGGCCGCACGAGGTGCTCGGCGAGCTCGCTGTCGAGGGCGAGGAGGTCGCTGACGAGGTCGGGGAAGGACCGGGTCAGCGCCGGGTAGGGTCCTGGCGCCTCGCGCAGCACGCGCGCGGCGAGCTGGAAGCGGGTGGCGTCGGCGAGCAGGCGTGAGGTCGGCTCCAGGCCGATGCGCAGGCCGTGGTCGGTCAGGAGGCGGCCCGCGAAGGCGTGGTACGTGGAGATGACGGGCTCGCCGGGAGGGTTGTCCGGGTCGACCGCTTCGGGGTCGGTGACGCCCGCCTTGACGAGGGCCTGGCGCACCCGCTCGGCGAGCTCGCCCGCCGCCTTGTTCGTGAACGTCAGGCCGAGCACCTGCTCGGGGGCGACCTGTCCGGTGCCGACCAGCCAGACCACGCGGGCCGCCATCACCGTCGTCTTGCCCGACCCCGCTCCGGCAACGATCACCTGCGGGGCGGGCGGCGCGGTGATGCAGGCCGTCTGCTCCGGGGTGAACGGGATGCCGAGGAGCTCTTTGAGCTGCTCGGGGTCGGTGATGCGAGGTGGCACGTCAGAGAGGCTAGCGGTGGCCACTGACATCCGGGACGAAACCGGACGTGGGCGGCCACCGCTCGCTCAGGGCACGCGTGGGGTCAGGAACCCGCGGCCAGCTTCTTCGGGTCGACGACCTCGCTGTCCGCCGGGGCCTTGACGTCGACGGCCTTGCCGTAGTCGCTGAAGGTCACGGTGCCGGGGCCTTCGCTGCCCTTGTTCACGACCTTCAGGAAGTACGGCTTGCCTTCGAGGGCGACGTAGAAGGTGGTGGTCTCGCTGCCCTTCTTGCGGGTCAGGACGGCCGCCTTCGCGCCGCCGACCTCGGCGTCGTCGCCTCGCTTCAGCTTCTTGAGGTTCTTGTTGCTGAACATGTCGTCCGGGTTGCAGACGGGCTTGCCCCCCTTGTTGGACTGCTTCATCCAGCGGCCCTTGAGGAGCTTGGCAGCGCCGCCACCACCGGTGGTGGACTCCCAGAACTTGTCGTCGCCCTTGGTGTACGAGAACTCGCCGGAGGCCAGGAACTCGGCCTTGCCCGTCTCGGCCGAGCCCATCGTGCCCTTGCAGTCACCGGACTTGGCGACGGCGAACTCGATGTCGCTCGTCTGTCCGCTCTGCTTCATCTGGCCCTTCATCCGGTAGGACCCCGCGTCCTTGGACGCCTTGGAGGCCTTCTCGGCGATCTTGTCGGCGCTCATGCCGTCGAAGGGGTCCTTGTCACCGTCGCTGCTGCAGCCCGTGACGCCGATGACGGCGGCGGCGCAGGCGGCGGCGGCCACTGCCAGGAGCTTCCGGTTGGCTGCCATGTGTATGTCTCCTCGGAAAGGTGCACGATCGGACGGTCCGCTGAGTGCACTGTTCAGCTTTACCGAGACCTTAGATGGCCTGTGAGCCTGCTATGAACGCGGTCGGCCCACCGTGACTTCCACCACCAACCGCACACGTGTAGCGCGGGTCACTCCACGACCTGTCGGCCCTCCGGGCGCGCGCTGCACGAGGCGCGGAAGGCGCAGTGCGTGCAGTGCTGGCCCGTGGTCGGTGTGAAGCGCTCGTCCAGGACCTTGCCCGCGGCCGTCGCGAGGAGGTCGCCGATCCACTCTCCGGAGAGGGGCTCCTGGGCCTGGACCTTGGGCAGGGCGTCGCCGCCGTTCTTCTTGGCGGCACCTTGGCGCAGCTGCACCAGTTCGGCGCCGCCCGGTTCGGGACGTACGCCTCCGAAGACGTCGTCCGCGGCGCCTTCGCGGACCGCCAGCTGGTAGACGGCGAGCTGCGGGTGGCGCGCCACGTCGGCGGCGCTCGGTGCCTGTTTGCCGGTCTTGAAGTCCACTACGTAGGCGCGGCCTTCCGCGTCCTGCTCGACGCGGTCCATGGAACCGCGCACCCGCACTTCGTAGGGACCCGCTCCGAGGGTCACGTCGAAGCCGTGCTCGCTGGCGAGCGGGGTGCGGCTCGCGCGGTCCATCACGTGCCACTGGAGGAAGCGTTCGAGCGCCACGCGCGCGTGCTCCTTCTCCTGCGACGACTTCCAGGGCGCGTCGAAGGCGAGCGCGTCCCACACCGAGTCGAGGCGCTCCATGAGGACGGCGAGGTCGGCGGGCGTGCGTCCGGACGCGACCTCGTCGGCCAGGACGTGCACCACGTTGCCGAAGCCCTGGGCGGCGGTCGCGGGCGCGTCCGCCTTCACCTCGCGGCCAAGGAACCACTGCAAGGAGCAGGTGTTGGCGAGCTGGTCCAGGGCGCTGCCGGAGAGCACGACCGGCTTGTCCCGGTCCCGCAGGGGGACTTCGCTCGCCGTCGGCTCGTACATGCCCCACCAGCGGTAGGGGTGCGCGGACGGCACGAGGGGGCGCCCGTCGGCGTCACCGAGCGCGGCGAGCTTGGCCAGGCGCTGGGCCGCGCCCTCGCGCAGGGCCTCCGAGACGCGCGGGTCGACGGTGGTGGCGCGCAGCTCGGCGACGAGCGCGGCGACCGACAGGGGGCGGCGCGGGCGGCCCGTGATGTCCCGTGGTTCAACGCCGAGTTCGGTGAGGAAGCGCGACGGCTGGTCGCCGTCGTCCGCCGGTGCCTTGACCGCGGTGACGACGAGGCGCTCACGCGCGCGCGTGGCGGCGACGTAGAACAGACGGCGCTCTTCGGAGAGGAGCGCTCCTGGCGTGAGCGGTTCGGCGAGGCCGTCGCGTCCGATGCGGTCGGCCTCCAGGAGGGAGCCCCGGCGACGCAGGTCGGGCCAGAGGCCCTCCTGGACGCCCGCGACCACGACGAGGCGCCACTCCAGGCCCTTGGCGCGATGCGCCGTCATGAGGCGTACGGCATCGGGGCGCACGGCCCTGCGGGTGAGTGTGTCCGCGGCGATGTCCTGCGCCTCGGTCTCCTCGAGGAAGTTGAGGGCGCCTCGGCCGCCGGTGCGCTCCTCGGCGCGGGCCGCCGCCGCGAACAGCGCGCACACCGCGTCGAGGTCGCGGTCGGCGTTGCGTCCTGACGCGCCGCCGCGCCGCGCGGTGCGCTCCAGGCGCTTGGGCCACGGTGTGCCGTCCCACAGCTCCCACAGCGCCTCCTCGGCCGTACCGCCGCCCGCGAGGCGCTCACGGGCCTTGCGCAGCAGCGCGCCGAGGCGCTGGGCGCCGCGGGCGTACGTCGGGTCGTGCGCGACGAGCCGCTCCGGCTCGGCGAGGGCGCGGGCCAGCAACTCGTCGGAGGGCGGCGGCAGGTGGTTGCCCGCGGCGCGCTCCTCCTCGCGCAGCGCACGGCCGAGTCGGCGCAGGTCGGCGGCGTCCATGCCCGCCAGGGGGGAGGTCAGGAGGGTGAGGGCGGTCTCGGTGTCGAGCCAGGCGGGCACGGTGCCGGTGTCGGCGGTGGCTTCGGCGCGTGGGGCGTCGGGTCCTTCCTCCAGCACCGCCGTCGCCACCACCCGCAGCGCCGACAGCAACGGCACCACCGCGGGCTCGTGCCGCAGTGCGATGTCGTCTCCGTCGATGTCGAGGGGGACGCCCGCCGCGCTGAGGCTGCGCCGGACCGCGGGGATCGTGCGGGCGCCCGCGCGGACCAGGACCGCCATGTCGCTCCAGGGGACGCCGTCCTCCAGGTGCGCGCGGCGCAGGATGTCCGCGATGTTGTCGAGCTCCGTGCCGGCCGTCGGGTACGTGTAGACCTCGACGCGGCCGCCGTCACGGACCGGCGTCGGCTCCCGGTGGACCCGCACCTTCTCGGCGGGCAGCCTGGTCAGCGGCATGCGGCGGGTGAGCAGCCGGGTCGCGGCGAGCAGCTGTGCGCCGGACCTGCGCGACGTCGTCAGGACCTCGACGGGCGCCGGGGCGCCGTCCGCGCGCGGGAAGGCGTACGGGAACTCCAGGATGCCGTTGACGTCGGCGCCCCGGAACGTGTAGATCGACTGGTCGGGGTCTCCGAAGGCGACCAGGGGCCTGCCGCCCCCGGCGAGCGCGTGCAGCAGCCGCACCTGGGCGGGGTCCGTGTCCTGGTACTCGTCCACGAAGACCGCGTCGTACTGCGCGCCGAGCACCCGTGCCACCTCGGGGCGGCGCGCGAGGAGCACCGCGCGGTGCACCAGTTCCGCGTAGTCGAGCACTCCTTGCATGTCGAGCACGTCCAGGTACTCGGCGAGGAAGGACGCGGCGGCGGCCCAGTCGGGGCGGCCGCTGCGCCGGGCGAAGTCGTCGAGGGCCGCGGGCCCGAGACCCAGCTCGCGGCTGCGGGCGAGCACCGCGCGCACCTCGTCGGCGAAGCCGCGGGTGGTGAGGCAGGCACGCAGTTCGTCCGGCCAGCGGATGTGCGCGCGGCCCTCCTGCGCGAGGTCGAGCTGGCCCGCGAGGAGCTCGCGCACCGCCACGTCCTGTTCGGGCCCGGAGAGCAGCCGCAGCGGCTCCACGAACAGGTCCGCGTCCTGGTGGGCCCGGACCAGGGCGTAGCAGAAGGAGTGGAACGTGGTCGCCTGCGGGGCGCGCGCGGCGCCGACGCGCAGCGCCATGCGGTCGCGCAGCTCCACGGCGGCCTTGCGGCTGAAGGTGAGCACCAGGATCCGCGCCGGGTCCGCGCCCTCGGCGACACGGGCGGCGACGGCCTCCACCAGCGTGGTCGTCTTGCCGGTGCCCGGTCCCGCGAGGACGAGGAGCGGCCCGCCCCTGTGGTCAACCACCGCGCGCTGACGTGCGTCCAAGCGAGGGGGATCCAGCCGGTCGGGCAGGGTACGCACCAGTCGGTAGGCACCCGGGGTCCCCTGTCGCACCTGGTGGTGCGATGGGTGTCGGATGTGCCGGGCGGAAGAAGGGGAGCTCACGTGGGTCGCCGGTCCTGGTGGGGGTGCTGGTCGATGAGCGGCCGGGCGGTGGCCGAGGGATGACGGGGATGCGTGCTGTCGACGCTACGCCAGTGGGTACGGAGGACGCGGTGCTTCCCCCGTACGGGCCACCGGTCCCCCATCGGGCCGCGGGATGGCGGAAGCTGTCAGGTGTGAGCCTCCGGAGCCTGCGGGCGAGCGCCCCCCGTGGTGTCGGCCCTCGTGTCGGCCCCCGTGTCGACCCTTGTCCCGGCCCTCGTGTCGTCGTCGGCACCGTGACCGGTGTCACCGTCACCGCCGTCCCAGCGCGCCCTGCGCATGTCGAGCTTCGGCACGTGCCCCTGGGCGGCGCGCGAAGCCTGTCGCAACGGAGTGCCCTCCTCGCGGTACCGGTCCAGCGCCCGCAGCTCGTGACCCGGCAGAAGCACTCCGTCCGAGCGCACGACACGCCACCACGGAACGGCTCCTCCGTAGAGGGCCATCACCCGTCCCACCTGCCGGGGACCGCCCTCCTCCAGCCACTCGGCGATGTCCCCATAGGTCATCACGCGGCCCGGAGGGATCAGTTCCGCGACATCGAGGACCCGCTCCGCGTACTCCGGCAACGCCTGCGCCGCATGGTCGGACGGGGCCTGTTCCCTTCGGCTCTCCTCGTTCATCCGGCCCATCCTGCCGCACCCCGCCGACACCGCGACGAGCTCGGAACGGAACGTGCCGCGCTCTGTGCGGCAGACCACAAAGTGTCGTTTCGTGACCACTTCGCGTCCTTGCGTTGCCCCCTGCTGCCCCCCTGCGGCGGCCTGGCATGCCACCATCGTGCGGGCGGTGACTGGTGATACGAGATCAAGAAGAGACGACGGAACGGCAGGGCGTGCATCCCGATGAGAAAGCGGGCACCTCTGCGTCCGAGTCACACCTGGACACCGGTGAGCGCGCCCTGAAGACCGAGAAGAACGAGAACGAGCAGGCCGAGCAGGCCGCGGAGCGGACCGAGCAGACAGCGGGGCAGACCGACCACGACGCCGAGTGCCTCGACGGCGACGGCGCGCACACCGACCGCGTGGAGCGCGACGAACCGCTCCTCGCCGCGCGCGTGCACCGCCCCTCCGACCTCATGCGGCTGCTCGTCGGCGTGCTGGCCATCGCCGTCCTGCTCGCGATCGCCGCGTTCGCGCACGGCACGACGTCCGGGCTCGAACAGGACATCGACAAGGGCACCGAGCAGGCACCCGATCTGCTGATCAAGGTGGCGGGTCTCGTCGCGAGCATCGGGGTCCTCCTCGTCCCCGTCGCCTTCGCCATCGAGCGGCTGATCAAACGCGACGGACTGCGCATCGCCGACGGCGTGCTCGCCGCCGTCCTCGCCCACGGCGTGACGCTGGCCACCGACCTCTGGGTCGCGAAGGCCGCACCGGGATCCATCCAGGACGCGCTCACCAAGCCGTCCCCCGCCGACATCCACGCGTTCACGGACCCGGTGCACGGCTATCTCGCGCCCGTCATCGCGTACATGACGGCCGTCGGCATGTCCCGCCGGCCGCGCTGGCGCCTCGTCCTGTTCGTGATCTTGCTGCTCGACGCCTTCACGATGCTGGTCACCGGCTATACGACGCCGTTCTCGATCATCCTGACGGTGCTGATCGGCTGGGCCGTGGCGTACGGCACGCTCTACGCGGTCGGCTCGCCGAACGTGCGGCCCACCGGGCAGACCCTGCTCGCGGGCCTGCGGCACGTCGGCTTCCACCCCGTGAGCGCCGCGCGCGAGGAGTCCCCCGACAGCGAGCACGGCGACCGGGGACGCCGCTATTTCGTCACGTTGGAGGACGGCCCTCCGCTCGATGTCACGGTCATCGACCGCGAGCAGCAGGCGCAGGGCTTCTTCTACCGCGTGTGGCGCAGGCTCACGCTGCGCGGGATCACCCAGCGGCGCAGCCTGCAGTCGCTGCGCCAGGCCCTGGAGCAGGAGGCCCTGCTCGCGTACGCGGCGATCGCGGCGGGGGCCAACGCGCCCAAGCTGATCGCCACCTCCGAGCTCGGCCCCGACGCCGTGATGCTCGTCTACGAGCACATGGGCGGCAGGTCCCTGGACTCCCTGCCGGACGACGACGTCACCGACGAACTGCTGCGCGACACCTGGCGGCAGGTGCAGGCGCTCCAGTCCCGCCGGATCGCACACCGCAGGCTCGCGGGAGACGCGATTCTGGTGGATCGTTCCGGCACGGTGATCCTCACCGATCTGCGCGGCGGCGAGATCGCCGCGGGCGACCTGGTGCTTCGCATGGACATCGCCCAGCTCCTGACCGCCGTCGGTCTGCGGGTGGGCGCCGAGCGCGCGGTGGCGTCGGCCGTCGAGGTGCTCGGTCCCGACGCGGTGGCCGACTGTCTGCCGCTGCTGCAGCCGCTCGCCCTCACCCGCTCCACCCGCGCCACCCTGCGCAAACTGGCCCGCGAGCGGTCCCAGCGCGAGCGCGAGGCGGTCCTCGAGGCGTCCCGCACGGCCAAGCAGGGCGCACGCGCGCACGTGGCGGACGACGAGCAGACGGGCAAGCAGGCCCAGAAGCAGGAGAAGCAGGCCGCCAAGCAGGAGCGGCAGGCCGAGAAGCAGGCCATAGACGAGGCCCTCGAACAGGCCCGCGAGGAGGATCTGCTCACCCAGATCCGCCACCAGGTGCTGCTGATCCGCCCGACCGCGCCGGTCGAGCCCGCGCAGCTCGAACGGATCAGGCCGCGCACGCTGATGAGCTTCATCGCCGGTGCCATCGGCGCGTACTTCCTGCTGTCGCAGCTCACGCACGTCGAGTTCGGCACGCTCTTCCAGCAGGCGCAGTGGGGCTGGGTGGCCGCCGCGGTGGGCTTCTCCGCGCTGAGCTACTTCGCCGCCGCGATGAGCCTGCTCGGCTTCGTGCCGGAGCGGGTGCCGTTCCTGCGGACGGTGGCGGCGCAGGTCGCCGGGTCGTTCGTGAAGATCGTGGCGCCCGCCGCGGTCGGCGGCGTCGCGCTCAACACGCGCTTCTTGCAGCGCTCCGGCGTGCGGTCGGGGCTCGCGGTGGCGAGCGTGGGCGCCTCGCAGCTCTTCGGGCTCGGCTCGCACATCATGCTGCTGCTCGTCTTCGGCTATCTGACCGGTACGGAGAAGACGCCGTCGTTCACGCCGTCCCGCACCGTCATCGCCGGTCTCCTCTCGGTCGCGGTGCTCGTCCTCGTGGTGACCGCGATCCCGTTCCTGCGGAAATTCGTCGTCACGCGCGTGCGCTCGCTCTTCGCCGGTGTCGTGCCGCGCATGCTGGACGTGCTCCAGCGGCCGCAGAAGCTGCTCACCGGTCTCGGCGGCATGCTGCTGCTCACGCTCCTCTTCGTGCTCTGTCTCGACGCGTCGGTCAGGGCGTTCGGCAGCGACGAGATGACCAACCTGAGTCTGGCCAGCGTCGCGGTGGTCTTCCTCGCGGGCAACGCGCTGGGCTCCGCGGCGCCGACTCCCGGCGGTGTGGGCGCGGTCGAGGCGACGCTGACGCTCGGTCTGATCGCGGTGGGCGTGCCCCGGGACGTGGCGGCGCCCGCTGTGCTGCTGTACCGGCTTCTCACGTTGTGGTTGCCGGTGCTTCCGGGGTGGCTGTTCTTCAACCACCTCACAAGGAAGGGACTGCTTTAGCGCTCCGCTGGGGGGGCGGGGGGCGGGGTTTTCTGCGGGTGCGTGGGGGCTTGGCTCGCAGTTCCCCGCGCCCCTGACGGGACGCCCACGTCAGAACAGCAGCAGGAGTGCCACCAGCAGCAGCACTGCCCCCACGACCTCCACCGCGCCCACCACCGGCACCTTCACGCCCCTGCCCGGCAGCAGCGCCGCGCGGACGAGGTAGGCCGCGAACGGGACCGCGAGCCAGGGGTTCAGCGCGTACGCGGCGGGCACGGCGAGCGCGTGGTAGGTCACCGACGCCCGGTAGTAGGCGCGTGAGCCGCGCTCGCGGATCATCGTCTTCACGTACGGCACCGTCCCGACGAAGAAGAGCAGGCAGGCCAGGGCGGGGCGCAGGCCGTCGGCGAGGTCGCCGCCGCCCATCCGCAGGGTCACCAGGAGCATGCCGCAGGCGGGGACCACCGCCACCAGGCCGTTGAGGAGCGCCCGTTCCCTGTTCCGCCACGCGTACCAGGTGTTGAGCGCCACGAAGGGTGCCGCGCAGGCCGCCGCGAGCAGCAGCCACGGGTAGCCGAACAGGAGCGGCACTCCGCAGGCCGCGCAGAGCGCCGCGGAGCCCAGGGCGGGGCGCACGTGGCGGCGCGGGGCGCGCGGGTTGCGGGAGAGGCGGCGCAGCCTGAGCCACTGCTGTCCGTGGAAGGCGGCGACGTACCCCGTCAACCAGGCGGCGAAGAGCGGCAGATGGGCCCACCGGGGCCCGGCTCCGGGGCCGTCGGCGAGGAAGACGCCCGCTACGAAGGGCACCGCGAGCATCGCCCACGCACCGTGCTGGTTCGGCAGCCAGATACGGAGCACGCCCCTCTTCTTCTTGGCCATGCGTCCAGTCTGGCAGCACAGGGCCCGGGGAATTCCGGCAGGAGGTCACGCCCTTACGGGACCTAAGTCCCCGGGGTGGCAACGGAATTGAGGCTTAGGGTCGGTGCAGGCGGCACGTGCCGTGCGGCCTTTTCTTCGGGACGCCCAGGAGATGTGACGTTGCAGCAGAGAAAAGACGTCGCGGAGACGCTTGTGAAGGCCGGAAGTTTCTTTTCCCGTGCCGCCGAGACGTCCGATGATCTGCACCGGGTGCAGCACGTCGGGGGCCGGGAAGGCGAAGCCTTCTACCGGGACCGATGGAGCCACGACAAGGTCGTGTATTCCACGCACGGCGTGAATTGCACGGGCTCGTGCCGCTGGAAGGTGTACGTCAAAGACGGCATCATCACCTGGGAGACGCAGGCCACGGACTATCCGTCCGTGGGGCCCGACCGTCCCGAATACGAACCCCGGGGATGTCCGCGCGGCGCCTCCTTCTCCTGGTACACGTATTCGCCGACGCGCGTGCGCCATCCCCATGTGCGCGGCGTCCTTCTGGAGATGTACCGGGAGGCGAAGTCCCGGCTGAAGGACCCGGTGCTCGCCTGGGCGGACATCCAGGCCGATCCGGAGCGCCGCAGGACGTACCAGCGGGCGCGCGGCAAGGGCGGCCTGGTGCGGGCGACGTGGGACGAGGCCGTCGAGATCGTCGCGGCCGCGCACGTCCACACCATCAAGGAGCACGGCCCCGACCGGGTCGCGGGCTTCTCCCCCATTCCCGCGATGTCGATGGCGTCGCATGCCGCGGGCGCGCGTTTCCATTCCCTCATCGGCGCCCCGATGCTCTCCTTCTACGACTGGTACGCGGATCTCCCGGTGGCTTCGCCGCAGGTGTTCGGCGACCAGACCGATGTGCCGGAATCGGGTGACTGGTGGGACGCCGCTTATTTGATGATGTGGGGCTCCAACGTCCCGGTGACGCGGACGCCGGACGCGCACTGGATGACCGAGGCGCGCTATCGGGGGCAGAAAGTCGTCACCGTGTCGCCGGACTTCGCGGACAACACGAAATTCGCGGACGAGTGGATGCATCCGCACCCCGGCACGGACGGCGCACTGGCCCTCGCCATGGGGCACGTCATTCTCAAGGAATTCTTCGTAGAGCGGCAGACGCCGTTCTTCGAGGATTACGTACGCCGTTATACAGATCTCCCTTTCCTGGTCACTCTCGACGAGACCGACAAGGGCCTCGTACCGCACAAGTTCCTCACCGCGGCCGATCTGGGCGAGGAGACGGAGAACGCCCAGTGGAAGACCGTCCTGATCGACGACGCGAGCGGCGAGCCGACAGTGCCGGGCGGCACGCTCGGCCACCGCTGGAGCGAGTCGAAGACCCCCGACTGGAACCTCGACCTCGGGGACACCGTGCCCCGGCTCACGCTGCACGGGGAGAGCGCCGAGGGAGCAGAGGGCACGGAGAGCGCGGAGATCCTGCTGCCCCGCTTCGAGGACGACGCCCAGGGCGTCATCCGCCGAGGCGTCCCCGTACGCCGGATCGGCGGCCGCCTCGTCACCACCGTCCTGGACCTGATGCTCGCCCAGTACGGCGTCCCGCGCGCGGGTCTGCCCGGTGAGTGGCCCGACTCCTACGAAGACGCCTCCCAGCCCGGCACGCCCGCCTGGCAGGAGACGCTGACCTCGGTACCCGCGGCGCAGGCCACGCGCGTGGCGCGGGAGTTCGCCGAGACCGCCGAGGCGTCGCAGGGCCGCTGCATGATCCTGATGGGCGCGGGCACCAACCACTGGTTCCACTCCGAGACCATCTACCGCACCTTCCTCGCGCTGCTCACGCTCACCGGCTGCCAGGGGCGCAACGGCGGCGGATGGGGGCACTACGTAGGGCAGGAGAAGTGCCGCCCGGTGACCGGCTGGGCGACGCTGGCGAGCGCGTCCGACTGGGCGCGGCCGCCCCGGCACATGATCGGCGCGGGCTGGTTCTACCTCCACACCGACCAGTGGCGCTACGACACGCTGCCCGCCGAGTCCCTCGCCTCGCCGCTCGGCGACGGGCGCTTCGAGGGGATGACCGGCGCCGACTGCCTGGCCGCGTCCGCGCGGATGGGCTGGATGCCGTCCTACCCGACCTTCGACCGCAATCCACTGGACCTCGGTGACGCCGACGACCCGGTGGCCAGCACCGTCCGCGAGCTCAAGGAGGGCACGCTGGGCTTCGCGGGCGAGGACCCCGACGCGCCGGGCAACTGGCCGCGCGTGCTCAACGTCTGGCGGGCCAACCTGCTCGGCTCGTCCTCCAAGGGCAACGAGTACTTCCTGAAGCACCTGCTCGGCACCCACTCCAACCTGCCCGACGACGGGCCGCGTTGCGCGCCGCGCGACGTGAAGTGGCACGCCGACGACGTCGAGGGCAAGCTCGACCTGCTGCTCTGCCTGGATTTCCGGATGACGTCCACGACGCTGCTCTCCGACGTCGTCCTGCCGGCCGCCACCTGGTACGAGAAGCACGATCTGTCGTCCACCGACATGCACCCCTTCCTGCACGCCTTCACACCGGCCGTGGACCCGCCCTGGCAGGCGCGCACCGACTACGACGCGTTCCACGCGGTGGCCAGGCGCTTCGGCGAACTCGCGGGCGAGCACCTGGGCGTACGCCGCGACCTGGTCGCCACGGCGTTGCAGCACGACACCCCGGGCGGCGAGATGGCCCAGCCCGGCGGGGTCGCCCTCGACTGGTCGAAGGGCGAGTGCGAGCCGGTCCCGGGGCGCACCATGTACAACCTCGCCGTCGTGGAGCGTGACTACGGAGCGGTCGGGGAGAAGTTCGCGGCGCTCGGCCCGCTGGTCGACGGGCTCGGGGTCACCACGAAGGCGGTCACCTTCGACGTCTCCGAGGAAATCGCGTACCTGAAGGAGAAGAACGGCACGGTGCGCGGCGGTGTCGCGGACGGCAGGCCGCGTCTCGACACCGCTCAGCGGGCCTGTGAGGCGATTCTGTCGCTCTCCGGGACCTCCAACGGCCGCCTGGCCACCCAGGGCTTTAGGACCCTGGAGAAGCGCGTGGGGACGGAGCTCGCGCACCTGGCGGCCGAGGCCGAGGGCAAGCGCATCACGTTCGCGGACACCCAGGCCCGTCCGGTGCCGGTCATCACGTCCCCGGAGTGGTCGGGCAGCGAGTCGGGCGGGCGCCGCTACACCGCGTTCACCGTCAACACCGAGCACCTGAAGCCCTGGCACACGCTCACCGGGCGGCAGCACTTCTTCATCGACCACGACTGGATCCACGAGGTCGGCGAGTCACTGCCCGTCTACAAGCCGCCGCTGAACATGCACCGCCTCTACGGAGAGCCCGAGTTGGGTTCTCAAACGGACGGCCGTGAGGTCGCGGTGCGCTTCCTGACCCCGCACAACAAGTGGGCGATCCACTCCATGTACCAGGACAACCTCTACATGATGTCGCTGGGACGCGGCGGTCAGACCGTGTGGATGTCGCCGCAGGACGCGGAGGCCGTCGGCGTCCGCGACAACGAGTGGGTCGAGGCCGTGAACCGCAACGGCGTCATCACCGCCCGCGCGATCGTCTCGCACAAGATGCCGCCCGGCACGGTCTACATGAACCACGCGCAGGAGCGCACGGTCGGCGTCCCCAAGACGCAGACGACGGGCCGCCGGGGCGGCATCCACAACTCGCTCACCCGGATCATGCTCAAGCCCACTCATCTGGTGGGCGGTTACGCCCAGTTGACCTGGGCCTTCAACTACCTCGGCCCGACCGGCAACCAGCGCGACGAGGTGACGGTCATCCGCCGCCGCGACCAGGAGGTCACCTACTGATGCGCGTCATGGCTCAAGTGGCGATGGTGATGAACCTCGACAAGTGCATCGGCTGCCACACCTGTTCGGTCACCTGCAAGCAGGCGTGGACCAACCGCAAGGGCACCGAGTACGTCTGGTTCAACAACGTCGAGACGCTCCCGGGACAGGGCTATCCGCGCCGCTGGGAGGACCAGGAGCGCTGGCAGGGCGGCTGGGAGCGGACCAGGTCCGGGCGGCTGCGCCTGCGGGCCGGAGGGCGCCTCAAGCGGCTCGGCCAGATCTTCGCCAACCCCGAACTGCCGGAGCTCTCGGACTACTACCAGCCCTGGACGTACGAGTACAAGAACCTCACCGACGCCCCGGCCGGTGACGACATGCCGGTCGCCAAGCCGGTCTCCCAGGTCACCGGCGAGTCCATCGGCACCATCGAGTGGGGCCCCAACTGGGACGACAACCTCGGCGGCGCCCCCGAGCACGCGCCCAAGGACCCGCTGGTCGAGAAGATCCGCGACGAGGTCGGCGAGCGGATCCGCTTCGAGTTCGAGCAGAGCTTCATGTTCTACCTGCCGCGGATCTGCGAGCACTGCCTCAACCCCGCGTGCGTCTCCTCGTGCCCCTCCGGAGCGATGTACAAGCGCGTGGAGGACGGCATCGTCCTGGTCGACCAGGACCGGTGCAGGGGCTGGCGGATGTGCGTGACCGGCTGCCCGTACAAGAAGGTCTACTTCAACCACTCCACCGGCAAGGCCGAGAAGTGCACGTTCTGCTTCCCGCGCGTGGAGGCCGGGATGCCGACGATCTGCTCCGAGACGTGCGTGGGACGCATGCGCTATCTCGGCGTGATGCTGTACGACGCCGACAAGGTGGCCGAGGCCGCCGCGGTCGAGGACGAACACGACCTCTACCCGGCCCAGTTGGAGTGCTTCCTCGATCCGCACGACCCGGCGGTCGCGGCCGCCGCGCGCGCGTCCGGCATCACCGACGAGTGGCTGGACGCGGCCCGCCGCTCCCCCGTGTACGACCTGATCAGGACGTACCAGGTGGCGCTGCCGCTGCATCCGGAGTACCGCACGATGCCGATGGTCTGGTACGTGCCGCCGCTCTCCCCGGTGGTCGAGGCGGTCGCCGCCGCCGGGCAGGACGGCGAGGACGCGGGCAACCTGTTCGGCGCCATCGACGCGCTGCGGATCCCGGTGGAGTACCTCGCCGCGCTGCTCACGGCGGGCGACACCTACGCCGTGGAGGCGGTCCTTCGCCGGATGGCCGCCATGCGCGCGTACATGCGCCGCATCAACCTCGGCCAGGAGCGCGAGGAGTCCATCGCCGCGGCGGTCGGCCTGACCGGACAGGAGATGGAGGACATGTTCCGTCTCCTGGCGATCGCCAAGTACGAGGACAGGTACGTGATCCCGACCGCGGCCCGCACCGACGCGGACGCCCTCGCGGACGCGCATCCCTTCGAGGACGCCGCCGGCGGCTGTCCGGTGGCCGACGCCCCGGGCGACGCCTCCGGAGAGCGCGTCCTGCTCAACCTCAGCCCCACCCGGAGGAGCGCATGACCCCCGAGGCCCTCGTCAGGCTCGTCGCGGGACGGCTCCTCCAGTACCCCGACGAGCGCCTCTACGCGGATCTGGACCTGCTCCACGAGGCGGTGGACCACCCCGCCCTGCGGGAATTCATCGCCCACGCGCGTGGGCAGCGGCCGCTGGACCTCGCCGCGCACTACACGGACGTCTTCGACACCCGCAACCGCCGCTGCCTCTACCTCACCTGGTGGTCCGACGGCGACACCCGCAACCGCGGGCTCTCCCTGGTGCGCGTCAAGCAGGTCTACCGCGAGCACGGCCTGGAGTTCACCTCCGAGGAGCTCCCCGACTTCCTGCCCGTGCTCCTCGAATTCGCCGCCCGCGAAGAGGCCGCGGGCACCGCCCTGCTGGAGGAGCACCGCGCCGGACTCGAGCTGCTCCGCCTTGCCGTCACCGACGTCGGCACGCCCTACGCGCGCGTGCTCGAAGCGGTCTGCGGAACGCTCCCCGGGCCCTCTCCGAAGACGCGCGCCGAGGCGAAGGCACTGGCCCGCAGCGGGCCGCCGCGCGAGAGCGTCGGGCTCGAACCCTTCGGCCTCGGGACCGAACTCCCCTGGCCCACCGTCCCGGAAAGGACCCCGGCGTAATGGACCTCCTCCTGTGGGGCGTCATGCCCTACGTCGCCGTCACGCTCCTCATCGCGGGCCTGGTGTGGCGGGCCCGCTACGACCGGTTCGGCTGGACCACGCACTCCTCGCAGCTGCACGAGTCGCGCCTGCTGCGGATCGGTTCGCCGCTCTTCCACTTCGGGATGGCGTTCGTGGTGCTCGGGCACGTCGTCGGGCTGCTGATCCCGGACAGCTGGACGGACGCGGTGGGCGTCAGTGATCACGCGTACCACCTGATGGCCGTCTCCACAGGCGCCGTCGCAGGGCTCGCCGCTGCCGTCGGCGTCGGCATCCTCGTCTACCGGCGCCTGCGGGTGCCCGCCGTACGCAAGGCCACTCTCCGTAGTGACCACGTGATGTACACGGTCCTGCTCGGCGCGATGCTGCTCGGCCTGGTCGCGACCGTGCTCAACTCCTCCGGAGCCACCGACTACAACTACCGCGAGGGCATCTCCGTCTGGTTCCGGAGCCTGTTCACGCTCCGGCCCGACTACCACCTGATGGGCGCGGCGCCGCTCGCCTTCAAGCTGCACGTCGTCTTCGGCTTCGCGCTGTTCGCGCTGATCCCCTTCTCGCGGCTCGCGCATATCGTCAGCGCCCCCTTCAGGTACCTCTTCAGGCCGTACGTCGTCTACCGCGGCAAGGACCCCCGCCAGCTCGCGAACCGCAAGCCCGAGCGGGGCTGGGAGCGCGTCTCATGAGCGGCGCGGGGGAACGCCCCGCACGCGTCGTACGGCGGCCCCGGCACGCCGTCGACGAGCGGCCCTTCATCGTCATCTGGGAGACCACGCGCGCGTGCCCGCTGGCCTGTCTGCACTGCCGGGCCGAGGCCCAGCCCGAGCGGGACCCGCGCGAGCTCGACGGAGCGGACGCCCGCCGCCTGATGGACCAGATCGCGGCCTTCGGCAAGCCGTCCCCTCTCTTCGTGCTCACGGGCGGCGATCCGTTCCAGCGGCCCGACCTGACCGACCTCGTCGCGTACGGCACGGCGCTCGGCCTGCGCGTCGCCGTCTCCCCCTCCGGGACGCCGACGCTCGACCGAGCCAATCTGACGGCGGTCAGGGACGCGGGAGCCATCGCCCTGTCCCTGAGCGTCGACGGGTCGACGCCCGCGCGCCACGACGCCTTCCGCGGTGTGGACGGCGTCTTCGAATGGACCCTCGACGGCTGGCGCACCGCCCGCGAACTGGGCCTGAAGGTGCAGGTCAACACCACCGTCACCCGCGACAGCCTGGAGGACCTCGCGGACATCGCGGCGCTGGTGCGGCGCGAGGGCGCGATGCTCTGGAGCGGCTTCGTGCTGGTCCCGACGGGGCGCGGCGAACAGCTCTCCGCGCTCGGCGCCGACGAGGTCGAGGACGTCCTGCACTTCCTGTACGACACGGGCGCGGTGCTCGCCACCAAGACCACCGAGGGCCATCACTTCCGCCGGGTGGCGCTCCAGCGGACCATCCTGGAACGGCACGGCGAGACGCCCGAGTTGGGCCCCCTGTACGCGCGTCTGACGGCACGCGCGCGTGAGCTCGGTCTGCACGACGGGGAGCGGCGCGCGGTGCGCAGGCCACCCATGGACGTCTCGTCCGGGCGCGGCTTCGTCTTCGTCTCGCACACCGGCGAGGTGCACCCCAGCGGCTTCCTGCCGCTGTCCGCGGGCAATGTGAAGCACCATCCGCTCGGCGACATCTACCGGGGCTCCGCGCTCTTCACGACGCTGCGCGACCCCTCGTTGCTCGGCGGCGCGTGCGGGCGCTGCGAGTTCAACACCGTGTGCGGGGGCTCCCGTTCGCGCGCGTACGGGGCGACGGGGCGGGTGCTCACCGCCGATCCGTGGTGCGCGTACGAGCCGGGCAGCTTCCCCTACCAGGACGAGCTGCGGGAGCTGCTCGCGGACGCGGCGACCGCCCGTCCCGCGCGCGCCGCCCGCACGGAAGGGAGCGCGGCATGACGCGTTCAGTGATCGTCGTCGGCGGCGGCATCAGCGGTCTGACGGCCGCCTGGCGGCTGCGCGACGACGCGGAGGTGACCGTCCTGGAGGGCGGCCCGCGCATCGGCGGCAAGCTGCGCACCGGCACGCTGGCGGGCGTGCCCGTCGACGAGGGCGCGGAATCGCTGATGGCGCTGCGTCCCGAAGCGGTACGGCTCGCCCAGGACGTCGGTCTCGGCGCCGAGCTGTGCGACCCGGCGCCCGCGCCCACCACCCTGTGGTCGGGCGGCGCGCTGCGGCCGCTGCCGCGGGGCCACGTCATGGGCATCCCCACCGAGCCCGAGGCGCTGACGGGCACCGGGCTGCTGTCCGAGGAGGGCGCGGCCCGGCTCCGCCACGAGGAGGCGCTGCCCGCCGAGGCGCTCACGGAGGACGTGTCCGTGGCCGAGTACCTCGGCGGGCGACTCGGCCAGGAGGCCGTGGACCGCCTGGTGGAGCCGCTGCTCGGCGGGGTGTACGCGGGCCGCCCCGACCGGCTCTCGCTGCGGGCGGTGCTGCCGAGGGTGGCGGCGATCGCGGAGCGGGGCGAGCCGCTCCTGTCCGCGCTGCGGAGGACGCGTACGCCCCCGGGGGCGACGCGGAGCCCCGGGGTCGTGCCCGTCCAAGGGCTGCGCGGCGGCACGGGGCGCCTGCCGCGGGCCGTCGCCGAGGCGAGCGGCGCGCGGATATTGACCGGCACGCGCGCGCGTGAACTGCAACGCACCGCGGCGGGGCGGTGGCGGGTGCTCGCCGTGACCAGTGACGGGCCGCTCCTGCTGGAGGCGGACGCGGTGGTCCTCGCGGTGCCCGCGTACGAGGCGGCCGAGCTGCTGCGTCCGCACGCGCCGCTCGCCGATGCCGATCTCGGCGCGATCCAGCACGCGAGCACCGCCGTGGTGACGATGGCGTTCCCTCGCACGAAGGCGCTCGCCCGGGGTGACGCGCTGCCCGAGGGCAACGGCTTCCTGGTGCCCGCCATCGACGGCCACACCATCAAGGCCGCCACGTTCCTCTCCACCAAGTGGGGGTGGCAGGGCGAGGCGGCGCCCGACGTCTTCCTGCTGCGCACCTCGATCGGCCGTGTCTGCGAGGAACACCGGCTCGACGTGCCCGACCGGCACCTCGTGCGCAGCTCCGTCATCGAGCTGCACCAGGCGCTCGGGTCCATCGGCGAGCCCGTCGCCGCGCGGGTGACGCGCTGGGAGCGGGGGCTTCCGCAGTACGGGGTGGGCCACAAGGAGCGGATTGCCCGTGTCAGGGAGGCGGTCGGGAAGCTCGCCGGGATCCAGCTGTGTGGGGCGGCGTACGAGGGGGTGGGGGTGGCGGCGTGCGTTTCCACGGGGACGGGGGCCGCTCTTGCCCTCGCCGAAGGCTGAGGTCACCGGGGCGGTGGCTTGTGCCCCGTCTTCCTCCTCGGCGAAGCGTCTGTGCCCACCGGCACCGTGACCGCGTCCCCTTCCCCGCTCCTCGGCAACGCGACTGCACCCACCCGCACCGTGACCCGCACCCCCTCCCCGCCCCTCGGCGACGCGGCCTCGCCCGCACGGCGGCTGACGCACCGCCTCTCCCCCCCTCGGCAACGCGGCTGCCCCCATCCGCACCGTGACCCGCGCCCCCTCCCCGCCCCTCGGCGACCCGGCCTCGCCCGCACGGCGGCTGACGCGCCACCTCTCCCCCTCGGCAACACGGCTGCACCCACCCGCACCGTGACCCGCGTCCCCTCCCCGCCCCTCGGCGACGGGGGCTGTGCCCACCCGTTCCGCCCCGCGGAACAATTGCCCACAGCGGTAAGCGCCCACGGCGGGAGCGGCCTGCCCCGGGGCGGGGGCGGGGGCAGGGGCGGCGCGGAAGCGGGGCGGAAGCCCGGCGGAAGCAGCGCGGAAGCCGGGCGGAAGCGGCGCGGAAGCCGGGCGGAAGCGGCGCGGAAGCCCGGCGGAAGCCCGGCGGAAGCCCGGCGGGTGGGCTCGGGGGTGCGGGTGCCGGTGGAGTGTGGACGTGGTGGTGGGGCCGCCCGGGGCGAGGCGGGCACACCGCCGCGGCCCGGCCCCACGACACGGTCCGAGGCGCCCCGCCAGCAAACTCACCCACACGGCCCGCGCCCCGAGCGCGCCATCAGGAGCCCCCGCAGGATGGGGACATGCCCACACAGTCCCCGCCACGCACCACCGCCGTGGCCGCCACCGCCGCCCTGCTCGTCGCCACGCTCGCGGCCTGTGGCGGCAGCGACTCCAAGGACGAGGCCCTGCCGGACCAGAAGCTGAGCTGGAAGGACTGCCCCGCGCCCTCGGCCGCCGAGGGCGGCGGAGGCGCCCCGTCACCGCTGCCCGGCGGAGCCGAGTGGCAGTGCGCCACCATGAAGGCGCCGCTCGACTGGGCCGACCCCAAGGGCGACACGATCGACATCGCGCTGATCAGGGCCGAGACGAGCGGGGACGATGACGACCGCATCGGCTCCCTGGTCTTCAACTTCGGCGGCCCCGGCGGCTCGGGCGTCACCACGCTGCCCGCCTTCGGCGCGGACTACGCCAAGCTGCGCACCCGCTACGACCTGGTCAGCTTCGACCCCCGCGGCGTCGGCCGCAGCGCGGGCATCAAGTGCGAGGACGACGAACAACTGGACGAGTACTTCCAGCAGGACTCCACCCCCGACGACGACGCCGAGAAGAAGAAGCTCGTCGAGAACGTGAAGTCGTTCAACGGTGCCTGCGAGAAGAACTCCGGCAAGACGCTCCCCCACGTGCGCACCACCGACGCGGCCCGCGACATGGACCTGATGCGCCAGGTGCTCGGCGATGACAAGCTGCACTACTTCGGCATCTCGTACGGCACCGAACTCGGCGGCGTATACGCCCACTTGTTCCCCAAGAAGGTGGGCCGGGCCGTCTTCGACGCGGTGGTCGACCCCACCCAGACGGCCGAACAGGGCTCCCTCGGCCAGGCGAAGGGGTTCCAGCTCGCGCTGGACAACTTCGCGAAGGACTGCACCTCCAAGGTGACGGACTGCCCCGTCGGCGACACCGAACAGGACGTCAAGGACAAGATCGCCAAGCTGCTCGATGACCTCGACAGCAAGCCGATCACCGGCCTGCCGCCCCGCGAGCTGACCCAGACCGCCGCCACCAACGGCATCGCGCAGTCCCTGTACTCCAAGGACTTCTGGCCGTACCTCACGCAAGGGCTCGAAGAGGCGTACGACGGCGACGGCAAGATCCTCATGTCCCTGTCCGACTCGATGAACGGACGCGGCGAGGACGGCGAGTACAGCAACATCCAGGCGGCCAACGTCTCCATCAACTGCGCGGACGACAAGGCGCGTTACACCAGGGAGTACGTCGAGCAGAAGCTCCCCGGGTTCCGCGAGGCGTCACCGCTGTTCGGCGACTACCTGGCCTGGGGCATGGTCGGCTGCACGGACTGGGCGGTGGAGGGCCAGGCCGACCACCCGAACGTCGGCGCCGAAGGCGCGCCGCCCATCGTCGTCATCGGCAACACGGGCGACCCGGCCACGCCTTACGAAGGAGCGCGGAAGATGGCGCAGGCACTGGGCAAGGGCGTCGGCGTCGAGTTGACGTACAAGGGCCAGGGCCACGGGGCGTACGACAGCAAGAACGCGTGCGTACGGGGTGCCGTGAACGGCTATCTGCTGGACGGCACCGTGCCGAAGACGGGAACGGTCTGCGGCTGACCCCGACACCGGCAACAGCGACAGCAACACGGGCAGGGGCCGACACCACCGGCCCGGACCCTGTCAGTGGCCCCGCCTACTATGGCCTGACTGTCTTCCAAGGGGGGAAGCGCCTCAATGCAGCGTTTCGTGCGTTCCGCGGCCCTCGCCGCGGCCGGAGTCCTGATGGCGGGACTCGCCGTCGGCTGTTCGTCGGACGACGACGCGAAGGGGGACGGCAAGGGCAGCGGCAAGGGCCCGTCGACGGACACCTCGGGCGCGGCGCCGAAGCCCGACCCCTCCTCCTCCCTGCCGCTCTCGGTCACCGCGCAGAAGCTGGACTGGTCGCGCTGCAAGGCCCCCGAGGGAGGCACCGCGCCCGGCGCGGAATGGCAGTGCTCGACCCTCGACGTCCCCCTCGACTACGCGAAGCCGAAGGGCGAGACGATCGGCATCGCCCTGATCCGCGCCAAGACCACCGGCAAGGGCGACCGCATCGGCTCGCTCCTCTTCAACTTCGGCGGCCCCGGCGGCTCGGGCGTCTCCGGGCTGCCGTCCTTCGCCGACATGTACGGCTCACTGCGCGAGCGGTACGACCTGGTCAGCTTCGACCCGCGCGGCGTCGCGGCCAGCGAGGGCGTGCGCTGCCGGGACGACAGCGCGACACAGGCCGCCGAGCGGAAGGTGGACCTCACGCCGAACACGGCGGCCGAGGAGAAGACCTACTTCAAGGACGCGGCCGACTTCGGCGCGGGCTGCGCGCGCGGGGCGAAGAAGGTCATCGGCCATGTCTCCACGGCCGACGCCGCCCGCGACATGGACGTCATGCGCCAGGTCCTCGGCGACGACAAGCTGCACTACATGGGCATCTCGTACGGCACCGAACTCGGCGGGACGTACGCGCACTTGTTCCCCGAGCGGGTCGGCCGCCTCACCCTCGACGCGGTCGTCGACCCGAGCGCGGACTCGGTGGGGCACGCGGAGAACCAGGCGCGTGGCTTCCAGCGCGCCCTCGACAACTACTTCACGTCGCTCGGCGAGGACCCGAAGAAGGGCTCCGCGAAGGTCGTGAAGCTGCTCAAGGACCTCGACGCCAAGCCGCTGCGCGCCTCGGGCGACCGCGAGCTGACCGAGTCCCTGGCGATGACCGGCATCACCATCACGCTCTACAGCAAGCAGACCTGGCCGACGCTGACCCGTGCCCTCCAGGACGCGGAGAAGGGCGACGGCTCGGCGCTGCTGCAACTCGCGGACGCCTACAACGAACGCGATCCCTCCGGTCACTACAGCACGCAGAGCCACTCGCAGCGGGCGATCTCCTGCCTGGACGACAAGGCGCGCACGACCCCGGAGGAGGCGAAGCAGCGGCTCGGCCGGTTCCGTGAGATCTCCCCGGTCTTCGGCGAGTTCCTCGGCTGGGACACGGCGGGCTGGTGCCACGACTGGCCGGTGGCCGGACTGCACGACTCCCCCGAGGTGAGCGCCCCCGGCGCCGCCCCGATCCTCGTCGTGGGCAACACCGGCGATCCGGCGACGCCCTACGAGGGCGCCCGCAAGATGGCGGACGAGCTCGGCAAGGGCGTCGGCACGCTGCTGACCTGGAAGGGCGAGGGACACGGGGCGTACGGCAACGGCAGCGACTGCGTGGACGGCACGGTCGACGACTACCTCCTCACCGGCAAGGTCCCGAAGGACGGCAAGGTCTGCTCGTCCTGAGGAGAACCAGCCCGTCCGGCGTTTGAGGACGAGCCCTCAAGGCGAGCGGTTGACGCAAGGACGGAGGGCCCGCACCTTCATGGTGCGGGCCCTCAGTCTCCGTTCAGGCGCTACGCCTAGTAGACCGGCTTGTCGGGTTCGATCTGGTTGACCCACCCGATCACGCCGCCACCCACATGCACCGCGTCCGAGAAGCCCGCCGACTTCAGGACCGCGAGGACCTCCGCACTGCGGACACCCGTCTTGCAGTGCAAGACGATCTTCTTGTCCTGCGGAAGGCTCTCCAGGGCGGTGCCCATGAGGAACTCGTTCTTGGGGATCAGCTTGGCGCCGGGGATGGAGACGATCTCGTACTCGTTCGGCTCGCGAACGTCGATGATCTCGATCTTCTCGTCGCCGTCGATCCACTCCTTGAGCTGCTTGGGAGTGATCGTCGAACCGGCCGCCGCCTCCTGGGCCTCCTCGGACACGACGCCGCAGAAGGCCTCGTAGTCGATGAGCTCGGTGACGGTGGGGTTCTCGCCGCAGACCGCGCAGTCGGGGTCCTTGCGGACCTTGACCTGGCGGTACTGCATCTCCAGGGCGTCGTAGATCATCAGGCGGCCGACCAGCGGCTCGCCGATGCCCGCGAGGAGCTTGATGGCCTCGTTGACCTGGATGGAACCGATCGACGCGCACAGCACGCCGAGCACGCCGCCCTCGGCGCAGGAGGGGACCATGCCGGGCGGCGGGGGCTCCGGGTAGAGGCAGCGGTAGCACGGACCGTGCTCGCTCCAGAAGACCGACGCCTGGCCGTCGAAGCGGTAGATCGAACCCCAGACGTACGGCTTGTTGAGCAGCACGCACGCGTCGTTGACCAGGTAGCGGGTCGCGAAGTTGTCCGTGCCGTCGACGATCAGGTCGTACTGGCTGAAGATGTCCATCACGTTCTCGGCCTCGAGCCGCTCTTCGTGGAGGATCACGTTCACGTACGGGTTGATGCCGAGCACCGAGTCCTTCGCGGACTCCGCCTTGGAGCGGCCGATGTCCGCCTGGCTGTGGATGATCTGGCGCTGCAGGTTGGACTCGTCGACCTCGTCGAACTCGACGATGCCGAGCGTGCCCACACCGGCGGCGGCCAGGTACATCAGGGCCGGAGAGCCCAGACCACCGGCGCCCACACAGAGCACCTTGGCGTTCTTCAGCCGCTTCTGCCCGTCCATCCCGACATCGGGGATGATCAGGTGGCGGGAGTACCTGCGGACCTCGTCGACGGTGAGCTCAGAGGCGGGCTCGACCAGGGGTGGCAGCGACACGGGGACTCCGTTGGTCGGAAATTCGGAACGGTTGTTCTGCGTGTAACACTGCCACGCCCTCCTTCATTCCGAGACACCTGTTCCGATGCGCGAGACGATCTCGTCCCAGTAACCGGGCATGGACTCCCAGGGCGCGTTCGTACCGCCGTCGCCGACCCGGTCGGTGAAGTAGATCGTCGAGGCACCCTGCCAGCGCGCGATGCGCAGCGCCTCCTCCAGGTGCCCGCGCGGCATGCCGTGCACGAAGTGGCAGAAGCGCTCGGGTGGGTAGTCGGCGGTCCACTCGGCCACCTGCGACCAGCGGTAGTCGCTCCACGGGCCGGTGAAGGTCACCAACTGGTCGCCCGTCTCGGCGTATCCGGGGTACGGATGGGTGCCGTGGCCGAGCACGATGTGCGCGTCGTCGATCAGCGCGCGCAGCGTCGTGACCGTCCTGCGGACCTCGGGCAGCACGGCCCGCTCGGTCGGACAGCGGTCCAGCGAGAAGCCGTCGACCTGGTACCAGTCGAGATAGCGGTGGGCGTCGGAGACCAGCTCGCCGAAGGGCCGGGCGCCGTACGTCATGTCGAGGTGCCCGAGGACGCGGACGCCCGCGTTCCGCAGCCGTCCCGCCGCCTCCAGGCAGTGCGGATCGGGGCGCTCCCCCGGACCATTGGCGACATTCAGGACAACCCACTTCAAAGGGGTGCCGGGACGGGTGAGTTCGGACCACTCGGCGGGGGCGACGAGCGGGTGGGCGAAGCCCGGAACGCCGAAGCCGATGCGTACGTCGGTGCTCGCTGTGCCCCTGGCGGTCCTGGTCAGATGCGGCATGCGGCCTCCATCCAGATGTCGGCGAGTGACTCTTCGAGGTTGATGCGGGGCCGCCAGCCGAGCCGGTCGCGCGCGGTGCGCACGTCCGCCTGCTGCCAGCTGCCGCAGCCGTCCGGGTAGGGGTAGGCGGCCGGGGCCCCGTGCTCTGATTCGGTGCGGGGGTGCCCGATGGATGGCCGTACGGGCACCTGGTCGAGTTCGTGCAACGCGCCGCCGTATCCCGCGACGCGGGCGAGCACGGCGGCGGCGTCGCGCAGCCGCACGGCGCGGCCCGCGCCGATGTTCACCACGCCCTGGGCGGCGGAGAGCGAGGCGGCGTGCACCGCGCGCGCCACGTCCCGTACGTCGACGAAGTCCCGCTGCACGCCCAGGCCGCCGAGCTTGAGCTCGCCGTCGCCCGCCTGCATCGCGCGCCGCATGGCCTCCGCGAGCCGCCCGAGCGGCGACCCGGCAGGGGTGCCGGGCCCGGCGGGCGAGAAGACCCGCAGGACGACGGCGTCGAGCCCGGAGCCGAGCACGAGTTCGGTGGCCGCCAGCTTGCTGACGCCGTAGGGCCCGCCGGGCCGCGGCACCGCGTCCTCCGCGGTCGACGAGCCGGGCTGGCTCGGCCCGTACTCGGCGCCGCAGCCCAGCTGCACGAGCCGGGCGCCGCAGCCGCTGCGGCGCAGGGCCTCGCAGATGGTGGCGACGGCGACGGTGTTGTGCCGGGTCAGCTCGCGGGCGCCGCCTCGGGTCGCGCCCGCGCAGTTGATGACGACGCCCGGGTGCACCGCGTCGAGGAAGCGGGTCAGCGCGCCGGGACTGCCGCTCGCGAGGTCGAAGCGCACGTCCGAGTCGTCGCCGCGGCCGAGCGCGGTCAGCTGCACCGCGGGGTCGGCGAGCAACCGGTCGGCGACGAAGCGGCCGAGGTAACCATTGGCTCCGATCAGCAGCACCCTCATCGGGGGCCTCCCGGGGTAACCGCGCGGAGGCGGAGGTGGCTGCGGGTGATCATCTGTCTTTCTCCTTCGGGAGGTTGCCGTGGTTCACGGGATAAGGCCCGCGGTGTCGGCCCCGCGGGAGAGTGGTCTGCACGGTGGTGCGTGAGGGTCCCCGCGGAGCGGGCCGAGGTGCGGTCGTGGGCGCTCGCGACGCGCCGGTTCACGGCGCCTCGCCGGGTCCGGCGTGGGCGGACGCCCTGGTCAGGGTCCTGGTCGCGTGGACGAGCAGGGCGAGGGCCGCGGTGCCGCAGACGATGACGGGTACGGCTCCGGGGCCCCAGGCGTCGACGACGGCCGTGCCGGGCTCCGCGAGCACCTCGCACCCGGGCAGCCGCCCCGCGAACACCAGGGCCACGGCCAGCGCTTCGGCCGCGCCGACCGCGCCGAGCAGCAGGGCGGGCGCCCGCGTGCATCCGTACGCCCCGAGCAGCCGCGCGAGCAGCAGCAGCGCCCCCAGCGCACCGGCCCCGCCGAGCGCGCCGGCGGGCGCGGCGCCGCGCTCTCCGCCCCACGCGTCGACTGCCGCGCCGGACAGCACGAGGAGCGCCGCGAGCGCCGCGAGGAAGATACCGATCACGCCGAGGAGCAACGGCCGTACGGAGTGGGCGAATTCATCGAGTCCGCGGCTGGCGCGGAGCCGTCCCCCGGCCCGTACGGCGAAGAGTCGGGCGCACCAGATCGCGGGCGCGACGGCGAAGGACAGGCCAAGGGCCGCGGCGAAGGACGGCGCCCAGAGCTCGTCGGGTCCGCCCGCCACGGCGCCCGCCAGCAGCCCGTCGCCCAGGAGCGCGTACGCCAGGAGGAAGCACACCCACGCGCGCGTGGAGGGCGCCGGACGAGCCGGGGAGCGCAGCGGCCCGTACCGCAGGGCGATGCGCAGGGCCACCGCCACGGCGGCCGCGCCCCCGAGCCCCACCACGAGGCGCGTGGTGCCCTCGGAGAGGGCGATCCCCCCGACGGTGAGCGCGCACACCGCACCGGGCAGCAGCGCGAACAGGGCCCATCCGGGCGGCACTTCGGGTGCGTTGCGCACGTCGTCGGCGGCGCTCGGCGACGCGTGTTCAATCCCGTCGTCGCCACCGCGCGGCACGCGCGCGTACATCTCCTCGGCCAGGGCGAACACATCGCGGTGGCGGAAGCGGGCCGCGGTGCGGTCGGTCACGCCGTGCGCCTCGAGGCCCGCGGCGATCTCCAGCGGGTCGACGGCGCGGGCGCACAGCTCGCGGTGCCGGTGCATCAGCGCTTTCACGGGGTCGGCGCCGCCGCGCCGTCCCACCTTGGCGACGGCGGCCCGCGCGCGCCCCGCTCTGCTGGTGCCGGTACTGATGCCGGTGCCGGTGCTGATGCCGGTGTCCGCCTCCCCGAAGGCGGGGATCGACGCTCCGAACTCAGGCGCCCGAGCCGACGCCCCCGGCAGCAGTTCCGACGCCCCCGGCGTCAGCGCCGCGTCCGCGAGAAGCTCCTCGGACCGCGTGTCCCAGCCGTCCGCGCCCTGCGGTGCGCGGGGCGCGTCCACGGCATCGGATGCCGTCCGCTCCACGCCGTTCATACGGCCGCCCCCTTCAACTCGGCGTCCGCAGGAACGCGGTCCACGGCCCAACTCGGCACGCCCGCGCTCTCGTTGCCGGGCTCCATGCCGGACGCGGGCCCCACAGCGACCGCCCAGCGGCCCGGCACGGACGCCTCGGCGGGGTTCGCGAAGGGCACCGGTTCGCCCGACGCGTCGAGGGCCTCCCTGCGGACCGGGCAGTGCGAGACGATCTCCAGATAGATCCCCCGGAAGGCCGCGACGTTCTGCTCGACGGTGAAGAGTTCGAGTGCCCGCGCCCGCGCCGCCGCGCCCAGGCGCGCGCAGCGCTCGGGGTCGCGCAGGAGCGCCACGCACGCCTCCGCGAGCGCCCGCGGATTGCGCGGCGGTACGACGAGGCCCGTGCCGCCGATGACCTCCACGACAGCGCCCACGTCCGTCGAGACGGTCGCGCGGCCGCAGAACATGGCCTCGACGAGGCTGATCGGGAAGCCCTCGACGACGCTCGAAAGGACGACGACGCCCGCGCCCGCGTACGCGTCGACGAGCTCCGGGGTCTCGGGCCCGCCGATCTCCTCGAAGGAGACGGGGTTGTCGCCGACCGCGTGCGCGCCGTCGGCCTCGTCGGGGAAGAGCTGCGCGGCGAGCGCGCGGCAGTGCGCCAGATAGGCGGCCGCCTCGGGTCCTTCTGCGGGCGCCCCGACGATGCGCAGCCGCGCGTCGGGCTCCTCCTTGCGGACCTCCGCGAAGGCGTGGAGCAGGGAGATCAGGTCCTTGGTGGGCTCGATGCGGCCGACCCACAGGAGGGTGCTCAGGTCGGCGGCGGAGTCGTCGTAGCCGCCCTCGCCGACCTCGGCGAAGCGGTCCGCCTCCATGCCGGGGTGGACCGTGCGCAGCTTGGCCCGGTCGGCGCCGCAGCGCTCCTGCCAGCGACGGGCGTGCGTGTTGCCGGGGGTGATGAGGGTGGCCCTGTCGTACACCTCGGCGGCGAGCAGACCGTGGAAGGAGGCGAGCAGGGCGCGTGCGGGGGCGCTCAGGTCGGTGTCGCCCGCGGCGAGGTAGTGCGCCCGCAGCTGCACCCCGTACTCGGTGACGAGCAGCGGCACTCCGGCGAAGTGCCTGGCGAGCAGCCCGGGCAGCGCCGCGGGTCCGCCGGAGGTGGCGTGGCACAGGTCGACGGCGCCGAGCCCGTCGTCCCCGTACCAGTCGAGGGAGAGGGGGCGCAGCGCGCGCTCGAGCAGGCCCGCGACGGCGAGCAGATCGGGGACCCGGACGGTGCGTGCGGCGCGCAGCGCGCCGGGCGCGCGGCAGGCGCTCTCCAGGGCGCGCACGGCGGACTCGGAGCGCAGGGCACCGGCGAGGCCGCCTTCGTCGCGGGCGAGTTCGGCGAGCCCGTACAGCGCGTTGCCGAAACGGTCCGCCACGTCCTGCGGGCGGCGCTCCGTGTCGGTCGCCGCGCCCCCGGAATCGCCCCGGCAGATCACCGCCGCCAGCTCCCCGAAGCACTCAGTGAAGCGTCGCCTGGCCCGCCTGCCGTGGCCTCCCCGGGGGCCCGCGCCGGACAGCGCGCCGTCGTCGACGGTCCACAGCGGCGCCGTGCGCACCCGGCTGACCTGGGGCGGGAGCGCGATCCAGCCCTGCTGCTCCTGCCGCCTGCTGCGGCTGAGGGCGTAGATGTCGAACTCGTGCCGCCCGAGCCCACGGACGAGCCGGTCGCACCACAGCCTGGCCTCACCGCTCACATACGGATAGCCACCCTCCGTAAGCAGTCCGATGCGCACGAGTGCACCCCCGATCTCCCGTTTGGGGAGCCGCCGTTGGACCGGCGGCTCGCAGCGGGACGAACGTATGCGGTCATGACGGTGGCGCGATGGACGGTTGTCCATCGCGCCACCAAAAGGGGTGAACGGCCGTAACTTTCCCGCGCCGGTAGCGTTCTGTCGCGCTATAGCGCCTCGAAAGCCCCTTTTCGCTACGGAGAGTCAGGCTGCGGCCATCTCCTGGCCGTCCGCCGCCAGCTCCGCGCGGGCCTCGCGCCGCCGCGCCGCCGCCTCGGGATCGAGCGCGGGCACGGCCGCGAGCAGCCGCTTCGTGTACGGGTCCTGGGGCGCGCCGTACACCTCCTCCGCCGGGCCGCACTCCACGATCCGCCCCTGACGCATCACCGCGACGCGATCGCTGACCTGGCGCACGACCGCGAGGTCGTGCGCGATGAAGACCAGCGCGAGCCCGAGCTCGCGCTGCAACTCGGCGAGCAACCCGGTCACCTGGGCCTGCGTCGTGACGTCGAGCGCGGAGACCGGCTCGTCGCACACGATGACCCGGGGCTCGGCGGCGAGCGCCCTGGCGATGCCGACGCGCTGGCGCTGGCCGCCGCTGAACTCGTGCGGATAGCGGTCGTAGTGCGCGGGTTCGAGCCCGACGCGGGACAGGAGATCGCTCACCCGTTCCCGTACGAGGGTGTCCTCGGCGCCCCGTGCGCGCAGCGGGTCCGCGATGGACTCGCCGATGGAGCGCCGCGGGTTGAGCGAGGACACCGGGTCCTGGAACACCATCTGCACATCGGTCCTGACCCGGCCGCCGGGCCGCTCCGCACCCCCGTGACGGAGTTGCCCGGCGGTCGGCTGGAGGAGACCCACGAGCATGCGGCCGAGCGTCGTCTTGCCGCTGCCGCTCTCCCCCACGATGCCGAGGGTCTCGCCCTCGCGCACGGTGAGCGACACCCCGTCGACCGCCGTGACCGCGCGTCGGCCGCGCCCGAACTCCCGCCGCAGGCCGACGGCTTCGAGCACCACGTCGCCCTGCTCCGCGGCGGGGCGCCCGCGCGGCGCGTCCACCCGGGGCACCGCGTCGAGCAGCTCCCGGGTGTACGCCTCGCGCGGAGCGCCCAGGATGTCGCCCACCGCGCCCCGTTCCACCGCGCGCCCGCCGCGCATGACCAGGACGTCCTCCACGCTCTCCGCGGCGACCCCCACGTCGTGCGTGACCAGGAGCAGCCCCATGCCGGTCTCCTGGCGCAGCGCGTGCAGCAGGTCGAGGATCTGGGCCTGCACGGTCACGTCGAGCGCGGTGGTCGGCTCGTCGGCGACCAGGAGCGCGGGTTCGCAGGCCAACGCCATGGCGATGAGCGCGCGTTGGCGCATGCCGCCGCTGAACTCGTGCGGCCGCGCCCGCGAGCGGCGGGCCGCGTCGGGAATGCCGACCCGGTCGAGCACCTCCACGGCACGCGCGCGTGCCGCTCGCCGGGAGGCTCCCGAGTGCACCCGGTACACCTCGGCGATCTGGTCGCCCACCGCGTAGTACGGGTCGAGGGAGGACAGCGGATCCTGGAAGACCATCGCGGCCCTCCCGCCGCGCAGCCGCCGCAGCTCCGCGTCCGGTGCCCGCTCCACGTCGACGCCGTCGACGAGGACGGAGCCGGTGACGCGCGCGCCGGTGCCCCGGTGCAGCCCGAGCAGCGCGGCCGCCACGGTCGACTTGCCGGACCCCGACTCGCCGACCAGGGCGAGCGCCCCGCCCGCGTCGAGCGTGAAGGAGAGGCCGTCCACGGCGCGTACGCCCGAGGTGAACTCCACGGAGAGATCCGTGACGTCTACGAGAGTCATGCGAGGACCACCCGTCGGTCGGCCACCGCGTACAGGACGTCCGCGACGGCATTGGCGAGCACCACGAAGAAGCCGGTGACCATGACCATCCCGACCACCACCGGCAGGTCGACGACCTTGACGGCGTGCACGAGTTCGCGCCCGATGCCGGGCAGGCCGAACAGCGTCTCGCTGAGCACCGCGCCGCCGAACATCGACCCGAAGTCGTTGGCGGTCAGCGCGATGACGGGCGCCAGGGCGCCCCGCAGCGCGTGCCTGCCGATGATGGACCGCTCCCCCACGCCGTACGCGCGGAAGGTGCGCACGTGGTCGTCGGCGAGCGTCTCCAGCATCGACGAGCGGGTCAGGCGCGCGTACTTGGCGGCCTCGATGAGGGCCAGCGAGAGCCAGGGCAGCAGCAGGTTCCACGCCCACTGCGTCGGGTCGTCGGCGAAGTCGACGTACTGCGGGAAGGGCAGCCACTGGAGCTGGCCGCAGACCACGATCATCAGCAGCAGGCCGATGACGAAGACGGGCGTCGCCGTGCCCGCGAGCGTGACGGCGGTGAGCACCCGCTCGCTGACCCGGCCGCGCCGCCAGGCGGAGAGCACGCCGGTGCCCACGCCGAGGATCAGCCACATCACCATCGCGCCGAGCGCGAGGGACCCGGTGACCGGCAGCTTGGCCGCGATCAGCGCGGTGACCTGCTGGTCGCTCTGGTAGGAGAGGCCGAGGCAGGGCGCGTCGCAGTGCTCCACCGCCGTGCCGGTCGAGTAGTCATGGCCGACGAAGATGCCCTGCAAGAAGTCCCAGTAGCGGACGTAGAGCGGATCGTCGAGCCGCAACTGCTCGGCGACCTGCTGCACTTGGGCGGGCGAGCAGCGCGGTCCGCAGGTGATCTGGGCGACGTTGCCCGGCGCGGCGTAGAACACCACGTAGATGATCACCGAGATGGCGAACAGCGTGACGACGGCGCCGATCAGGCGCCGCAGCAGGAATCCGGTCATGCCTTGGCCTCCTGCCTGCGGCCCGTGCCGACCCGCAGCCGTGACGCGGCCCGCGGGTCGAGCGCGGTGCGCACCCCGTCACCGAGGACGGTGAGCGCGAGCACGGTGACGAACAGCGCGCCCGCCGGGAACAGCAGGTACTGCGGCGCCGCCTGGTACCAGACGTCGGCGGCCGTGAGCATCTGTCCCCACGACGCAGTCGGCGGCTTCACTCCCACGCCGAGGAACGACAGCGCGGCCTCGACGGTGATGTTCACGGGGACGAGCAGCGCGGCGTAGGTGATGACGGGCGCGGCGAGCGCGGGAAGCAGCTCGCGCCGGGCGATCCGCACGGTGCCCCAGCCGCTGAGCCGCGCGGCGGCGACGTAGTCGAGTTCCTTGAGCGTGACCGTCTGGGCGCGCACGATCTTGGCCATGTTCCCCCAGGCGACGAGCCCGATGACCAGCGCGACCAGCACGGGACGCGGGAATCCGCTCGGCACGATCGCCATCAGGGCGAGCGCGAGGACCATCAGCGGCAGCGCCACGATGACATCGGTGGCCCGGCTGAGCAGCTGGTCCACCCAGCGGCTGCCGATCCCGGCCGCGATGCCGACGGCGACACCGAGGAACACCTGCACGACGGTCGCGGCGAGCGCGACGCCGAGCGAGACGCGCGCGCCGTACACGAGGCGGGCGAAGAGGTCGCGCCCGGTCTGCGGTTCGACGCCGAGCCAGTGCTCGGCGCTGATCCCGCCGAAGGAGCCGATGGGCACGCCGCCGCGCGCCGAGTCGACGAGCTCCGGGTGGTACGTGGTGGGGTCCTGCCCCTCCAGGGCGGTGAGCAGCGGCGCGGCGAGCGCCACCAGGACGAGCAGCGCGACGACGCCCGCCGCGACGAGGGCGGCGCGCTGCTCGCGCAGCCGCCGCCAGAAGGTCGTCACGACTACTTCACCGCGACCTGGGAGACGTCGAGCACACCGGTCCAGTCACTGATGACGACGTTCTTGACGTCCTTGCCGTAGAGGCGCTTGTAGACCGGGTGGAACAGCGGAACGTTCAGGGCCTTGGCGCCGATCTTCTTGTCGAGGGCGCCCCAGCGCCCGGCGGCCTCGGCGTGGTCGGTCAGCTTGTTGATCGCGTCGATCTCGCTGTTGACCGACTTGTCGTTCAGGAAACCGGAGTTGAAGTTGTAGCCGTCCTCGACGATCTGGCGGCCGTCGAAGATCGGGGAGAGGAAGGGACCGCCGGAGGGCCAGTCGGCACCCCAGTGCGCGAGGAAGAGTCCGGGTTCCTGCTTGACGTTGTGGACCTTGTCCTCGTAGTCGTTCTCCTCCAGGCCCTGGAGCTTGACGGTGATCCCCGCCTTCTTCAGGGCGTCCTGGACGGCGGTGGCGATCTCCGGGCTCGACTCGAAGTTCTTGGCGTTGGAATGCGTGAGCGTGATGGTCAGGCCGTCCTGGTGACCGGCCTCCTTCAGGAGCTCCTTGGCCTTCTTCGGGTTGCCGCTCGCGCCCGCGGGGAAGTGGTCGAACTTCGTGTAGCCGAAGGCCTTCTGGTTCGGCAGGAAGGTGGTGGCGGGCTCGGCGAGCGAGGAGCCACCGGCCGCGTTGACCAGGGAGGTGCGGTCCACGGCGTACGCGATGGCCTGGCGCACCTTCGGGTCGTCGAAGGGCTTCACCTTCGGGTTGAAGGCGAGGTAGTTCGTGTAGCCGAAGTGTCCGGTGCCGACCTGCCCTGCGAGCTTCTTGTCGCCGCTGACCTTGGCGAGTTCGGCGGGCCCGAGGTTGGTGTCGGTGGTGACGGCGGCGGCGTCGTCGCCCTGCGAGGCGGACAGGCGCTGGTTGATGACGGAGGAGTTGAGCCCGGAGCGCACGTCGATCCGGTCCGGGTAGGCCTTGCGCTCGTCGTCGGTCTTCGCCGACCAGTGAGGGTTGCGCTCCAGTTGCAGGCGCTCGCCGTCGTTGTCGTTCTTGACGACCTTGTAGGGCCCCGAGGAGATCGGGTGCTCGGCGTACTTGGTCCCCTTGTCCTTGCTCTTGGGGACGGGCGCGAACGACGTCTGGGTGGCCACGTAGTCGAAGTCGCCGACGGGCTTGTTGAGACGGAACACGATGGTCCGCGCGTCGGGCGTCTCGACGGACTTGAGTCCGCCCTTGTCCTTGTACGGCCCTTCGTAGTCGGCGCCGCCGATGAGCCAGTCCCTCAAGAAGGGTGCCCCGCCGGAGAGTTCGGCGGCGAAGGAGCGCTCGATGCCGTACTTGATGTCGGCCGTGGTGATCGGCGAACCGTCCTCGTACTTGAGGCCCTTCTTCAGGGTGTACGTCCACGCCGTGGCGTCCTTGTTCGGCTTGCCCAGGCCCGTCGCGAGGTCGGGGACGACCTTCGTGCCCGCGGCGCCGTCCTCGCGGTTGCGCGTGGTGAGCGTACGGAAGACGAGACTCGGCACGTTGCCGCCGCCCGAGGTGTAGAGCCTCGCGGGGTCGAAGGTCTTCTGCGGGTCGCGGTTGAGGACGGTGAGCGTGCCGCCCTTGGCGGGCTTGCCGTCGCCGCCGCTCCCGGCGTCGCTGTCCTTGGGACCCGCGCAGGCGGCGACGCCCGAGGCCAGGACCAGGCTGACGGATGCCGCTGCCACGCGGCGGGCTATGACGGACGATTGACGCATCGGAAGAGGACCTCTCGGGGGACGCCGCGAAAGAGCGGCGGATCAGCGGGAATTGAGCAGAGCTCGCCCCGGGGAGGTGCGGGAAAAGGCAGCGGAATCCGACAGCGGACAGCGAAGGGCCCGTACGGGTCCACGGAGGACCTAAGGGCAGCCGGAGCCGGGAAAATGCGACGCACGCACCGGGGCGGTCGTCAGCAACAGTGAATGTCGGCGACGCAGAGCGCGGTCACGCCGAACAGCGCCAGCTCAATGGCGGCGCTCGACGGGGCGTGACGGTTCGACATGCGGAGAAATATGAACGAACTTCCGACGGATGTCAAAGCGACCGCCGTGACGCCCCCGCCCGCCCGGCTCAACCCTTGGGAAACACCCAGGGGTTGGCCTTGCACGTGATCCCGTCGTGATCAAGGAATTTGGTCTGCTGCTGCATGACGGGCGCGAGGTCCCCGTCCTTGTCGCAGTCCGTGTGGTTGTAGCCGAGCCGGTGCCCGACCTCGTGGTTGATCAGCATCTGGCGGTACGGGAAGATCGCGTTGCCGAATTCCTTCTGCACGGCGTCGCCGTAGGTCTTCGCGCCCTGCGCCCACCGATAGGCATTGATCATCACGCGTTCCGTCGCCGCGGAATCGCAGGACACATTGTCCTGAGTCGTATCGAGGCCGGATTTCGCGCACCAGTCAGCGGTCGTTCCCGGGCTCGCGAGGGTAATGACGAAATCGGGCTTCCCCGACGATATCCGCTCGAAGGTGCGGGCCTTCGCATGGGCCCAACTCCGGTTGTCGTTCAGGGTCTTCTGCACGGCCTTCGCGAAGAGTTCACCGTCCAGACCGAGTCCCTTCTCGACGTCGACGCGATACTTCCAGAGCCGCCCCTTGCCGGGCGCCTTCTCGAATCCGGATATCGCTTCGAAGTCCCCTGACGCCTTCAGCTTCGCGTCCAGCGGGTATTTCTTGCCCATCTTCTGTTCGTACGTCGCCGGGAGCACCTTCGGCTTGTTGCTCGGAGTCGCACGGTCGTCCGAGCGCGAGGCCGGGTCGTCCGTGTCGCGCGCTCCGCCGCCGGGCACCGACCGGCTCTCCGCGGTCGAGTCCTTGGCCCCGCCCGTGACCTGACCGGCCACGACGACCGCGAGCACGGTGGTCACCGCAGCGGCCGCGATGCCGGTGAAGGTGCGGCCCCTGCCGCCCTTCGCGCCGCCCGCGCCCTTCGCCTCCGCGTCGGTCCCCGCACCGTCCCCGCCCTCGGCACCGTCGGCGCCGAGCGGGGCGTCGGGGTCCTCGTCCCAGTCGGTGACGGAGGCGTACGGATCGCGGGGCGGCGGGGGCGCGCTCGGCGACGGGGCCGCCGCCGGGGACGAGGTGGCCGCCGGAGACGAAGCGACCGCCGACGGCGCGTCCGGGGTCGCGCCGTCCTGGTCGCCGTCCCGTTCGGGGAAGGCCGTGACGTACTCGCGCCGGGGCCCCGGCACCGTGTACCCGGCCCCCATCCGCGGCCCTGAACCGCTGCTCGCGACGTCGCCCCAGCCGCCGCCGGACTCGCGCTGCTCGGGATGCCCGCCCCGCACATGCGGAGCGCCGTCCGGCGCCGACGCCCCCGTCGACGACGGTGCCGGCACCTTCCGCCTGCGCCCGGTGCCGGGTCCCGGCGGGCGGGCCGCGCCCTGTGCGAGCGGTATGTCAGAGGTGTCCGTGGTGTTCCCGGTGTCGACAGGACCGCGACGGCTATGACGTCCCACGCGCCGCCTCAGCTCCCCGAAACCGTACGTCGAGCAGTCAACTCGCCCGTATCCACGAGCAGTTCACGGAAGGCCGTGGCCACGCTCTCCGGATACTCCATCATCGCCACGTGCCCCGCGTCCGGCAGGGTCAGCAGCCGTGAGTCGCGGAACGCGGCGGCCGCCCTGTGCGCCATGCGGTACGAGACGAGCAGATCGCGCCCTCCGTAGACGAGCAGCGTCGGCGCGAGCACCCGCTCCGCCTGCCGCCACAGACCGTGCTGGCCACCCAGGGTGTACGCGTTCACGATCCCGCGCGCCGAACGCGCCATCGCGTCCCAGAAATAAGGGAGCTGGAGCCTGCGCTCCATCTCCCGCACCGCGGCACTGAACCCTTCCGGCGTCACTCTGCCGGGGTCGCCGTAACAGAGCCCCATGACGCCGCGCACCCGCTGCTCGGCCGTCCAGTCCTTGGTGAGCCTGGTGAAGAGCGACGCGACGCCGGGCACCGCGAGGAGCCCGGTCGGCAGCGCCGTGCGCTGCACCCGCAGCTCGGGGAGCGCGGGCGACACCAGCGTCAGCGTGCGGACGAGGTCGGGGCGGACCGCGGCGACGCGCGTCGTGACGGCGCCGCCCATCGAGTTCCCGACGAGGTGGACGGGGCCGCGGGCGCGCGCGTCGAGATATCGGATGACCGCGCGCGCGTGCCCGGTGATGGAGTAGTCGCCGTCGTCCGGTGGCGGGGAGTCCCCGAATCCCGGCAGGTCCAGCGCCTCGCAGTCCACGACGTCTTCCAGGAGCGGCATCAGGGCCGACCAGTTCTGCGAGGAGCCGCCGAGGCCGTGCACGTACAGCGCGGGCGGCAGTCCGGTGCGCGTCGAGGGCCTCGACCGCACGGACAGCGTGAGTCCCGGCAGGCCCACGGAGTCGAGCCGCTCACCCTCCGCGACCGCCACGGCACCCGGCTTGGGCGCGACGGCACTGGCCAAGAGGTTCGGCAGCTCGGTCGAAGACATGCGGCAATGTTACGAGACGATCACGCGGTAGTTCACGTGTTCGCTGTCACAGATCTCCCACGGATCACGGCCGACCCCCGCATCGCGCGCCGACCGATCACATAGCGCCCCGCGCGGGTGTCTCCTACGCTCATAGAAGAGGGCGAACAGGGCACTCGCTCCACTAGGCACCACTAGGGAAGAGAGCCACGATGACCGTCGATCCCAGCGACCCGGACACCTTCGAGCCCGAAAGCGCGGCGACAGAGGCGGCCGAGGCCGATGTCGAGGCCCCCGAGGCCGACTCCGTCGAGCAGCACACGGACCTCACGCCCGAGCGCGACGACTCCTTGCGGGACGCCGATCCCGGCGCCGCGAACGAGGCGGACCTCGCCGAACAGGCCCGCGTCGTCAGCCTGGACGAGGACGACTACCGCTAGGCGGGCGGCGACCTGACCGTGTTTGCCCTGCTACGCGCAGTCGCGGGGCCCTTCTGCGGCGGTCCAGTCCGTGAAATTCTGCGCTCGCACCGCGCACATCACTGTTACCGAAAAGTACGATGGCGGCGCGGCGCTCACCGCACATCGGACGATTGGGAGGCGGCGTGACAGCCATCGAGCAGACAGAGGCAGCACGCCCGCGGGGGACACGCCTGCCGCGCCGTGCCCGGCGCAATCAGCTCCTGGGCGCGGCCCAGGAGGTATTCGTCGCCCAGGGGTACCACGCGGCCGCGATGGACGACATCGCCGAGCGCGCCGGCGTCAGCAAGCCGGTGCTCTACCAGCACTTCCCGGGCAAGCTCGACCTCTATCTCGCGCTGCTCGACCAGCACTGCGAGTCCCTCCTCCAGTCCGTCCGCACGGCGCTCGCGTCCACCTCGGACAACAAGCTGCGCGTCGCCGCGACGATGGACGCCTACTTCGCGTACGTGGAGAACGAGGGCGGCGCGTTCCGGCTCGTCTTCGAGTCGGACCTGACCAACGAGGCGGCGGTGCGCGAGCGCGTGGACCGCGTCACGCTCCAGTGCGCCGAGGCGATCTGCGAGGTCATCGCCGAGGACACCGGCCTGCCCAGGGACGAGGCGATGCTCCTCGCCGTCGGGCTCGGCGGGTACTCGCAGGTGGTCGCGCGGTACTGGCTGGCCAGCGGCAGCACGGTCCCCCGCGACAAGGCGGTGGAGCTGATCACCTCGCTCGCCTGGCGCGGCATCGCGGGCTTCCCGCTGCACGGCATCGAGGGGCACGGAGAGGGTCACTGACCTCTCGCGCTCCTGTTCCCGTCCGGTGTTCGCTACCGGCGTTCACGGCCGCGTCCTTCCCCGTCCCCTCACCGGGCTAATGTGTGCTGGGTACGGCGCGGACGGCCGCGCACAGACTGACCGTCGGAGGGACAAAGCCGTGGAGGTCAAGATCGGCGTGCAGTACGCGCCCCGCGAGATCGTGCTGGAGAGCGGCCAGAGCGCCGAGGAAATCGAGCGCGCGGTGTCCGAGGCGCTGACCGGCAAGTCGCCGCTGCTGAGCCTCGTGGACGACCACGGCCGCAAGGTCCTGGTTCCGGCCGACCGCCTCGCGTATGTGGAGCTCGGCGAGCCCACCGCGCGCAAGGTGGGCTTCAGCGCCCTGTAGGACGCACACACGAGAAGGGCCCGGTGGTCACCAACCACCGGGCTCTTCTTGCGTGTTGACCGAAAGGACGGCGGTGGCGCCCGCCGACGGAGGGTTGCGTTCCGGCCGCCTGGGGTAGACCGGCTACGACCGATTTGCACCTGGCCGCGAGGGAGGGCACCACCATGATTCTCGAAGCACTCGGCGCCACATTGCTCGGCCTCGCCCTGGCCTGGGCCACCGCGCACCGCCTGAGCCACCGGCTCCCGGCGCGCAGCCTCGTCCTCTCGACGGGCCCCGCGGGCGCCCTCATCGGCGCCTTCATCACGCACATGGCACTCGGCCCCGGCCACGCGGCGGCGACGCTCGCAGGCGCGGTAGCGGTCTCCGCGGCCCTGCTCTCCCTCCTGCTCCGCCCCACCCGCGGCAGACTGCGCCACTCGGCAACAGCATGAGCGACGCGGGCTGAGGGGGGAGCCCCGCAAGGGGCGCGGGCTGAGGCGGTGCCCCGCAAGGGGCGCGGGGAACTGCGCGAGCAACCAGAGCCAGCCCGCAGCCGACCGAACCGGCCCCTCGGAACGGACCTACGCCGCCAAGCCCAGCGCAGCCATCCGCTTCGTGTGCGCCTCAGTGATCCGCGAGAACATCCGCCCGACCTCGGCAAGGTCGAACCCGTCGGCCACGCCCCCGACGAGCATGGTCGACAACGCGTCCCGGTCGGCGACGACCCTCTGGGACTGCGAAAGGGCCTCGCCCATCAGCCGCCGCGCCCACAGCGCGAGCCGCCCCCCCACTCGCGGATCCGCGTCGATCGCGGCCCGCACCTTCTCCACGGCGAAGCTGGCGTGCCCCGTGTCGTCGAGGACGCCGAGCACCAGCTCGCGCGTATCGGCGTCCAGCCTGGCCGCCACCTCGCGGTAGAAGTCGCTGGCGATCGAGTCGCCGACGTACGCCTTGACCAGGCCCTCCAGCCAGTCGGAAGGAGCGGTCTGCCGGTGGAAGCCGTCGAGCGCGGCGACGAACGGCTCCATCGCCTCGGTCGGCTCCTCGCCGATCGCCGAGAGCCGGTCCCTGAGCTGCTCGAAGTGGTGGAACTCGGCCGACGCCATCTTCGCGAGCTCCGCCTTGTCGCCGAGCGTCGGAGCCAGCTTCGCGTCCTCCGCGAGCCGCTCGAACGCGGCGAGCTCCCCGTAGGCGAGCGCACCGAGGAGGTCCACGACCGCGGCGCGGTAGTGGGGCTCGGCGGAAGCTTTCGCCCAGTCCTGGGCGGCGACTCCGGTCGGTTCGGGGGCGGATTCAGCAGGGGTGTCAGGAGTCTCCATGAAGCGCACAATAGCCCGCCTGCCGTAACGCGGAAGGCCCTGGTCATGCACTGTGACCACGACCATGTGACCAATTCGCCGGACACGCATGCGAGATTCCGGGGTACAGTGGTAATGCGCCCGCTGAATATTCGACGGGCCGTACGAATGAGGATGCCCGGTCGGTGGCCCGATCGGCTCCGACCTGACAGCCCTCCAGGGCGTACGCGCAGATGCGTACGGCATGAGGAGGGAACCTCAGCGGTATGAGCGCTCGAGCGCAGGCAGTGGTCCCGCGCCCCCGGCCCGCCCCCCAAGCAGCCGGCGGTAGTGGCACGGTCACGACCCCCAGCGTTCGCCTCGCGCCGCGTCTCACAGAAGAGGCATTGCCCTGACTACGACTTTCCGAGAGCTCGGGATTCTTCCCGAGACGGCCGAGGCCCTTGAGGCCGTCGGCATCATCAATCCCTTCCCCATCCAGGAGATGACGCTCCCCGTCGCCCTTTCCGGCACGGACGTCATCGGCCAGGCCAAGACCGGCACCGGCAAGACGCTCGGCTTCGGACTCCCGCTCCTGGAGCGCGTGGTCGTCCCCGCCGACGTCGAGGCGGGCCGCGCCGAGCCCGAGCAGCTGACCGAGGCGCCCCAGGCGCTCATCGTCGTCCCCACGCGCGAGCTCTGCCAGCAGGTGACGAACGACCTCCTGACCGCGGGCAAGGCGCGCAACGTCCGCGTCCTCGCCATATACGGCGGCCGTGCCTACGAGCCGCAGGTCGAGGCCCTCAAGAAGGGCATCGACATCGTCGTCGGCACCCCCGGCCGACTGCTCGACCTCGCGGGCCAGCGCAAGCTCGACCTCAAGCACGTCAAGTGCCTGGTGCTCGACGAGGCCGACGAGATGCTCGACCTGGGCTTCCTGCCCGACGTCGAGAAGATCATCAACATGCTTCCCGCGAAGCGCCAGACGATGCTGTTCTCGGCGACCATGCCGGGCGCCGTCATCGGCCTCGCCCGTCGCTACATGTCGCAGCCCACGCACATCCGCGCCACCGCGCCGGACGACGAGGGCCAGACCGTCGCGAACACGAAGCAGCACGTGTACCGCGCGCACAACATGGACAAGCCCGAGATGGTCTCGCGCATCCTCCAGGCCGAGGGCCGCGGACTCGCGATGATCTTCTGCCGTACGAAGCGGACCGCCGCGGACATCGCCGAGCAGCTCGAGAAGCGCGGCTTCGCCTCGGGCGCCGTCCACGGCGACCTCGGCCAGGGCGCCCGCGAGCAGGCGCTGCGCGCGTTCCGCAACGGCAAGGTGGACGTGCTCGTCTGCACGGACGTCGCCGCGCGCGGCATCGACGTCGGTGGCGTCACGCACGTCATCAACTACCAGTCCCCCGAGGACGAGAAGACCTATCTGCACCGCATCGGCCGCACCGGCCGCGCGGGCGCCAAGGGCATCGCGATCACGCTGGTCGACTGGGACGACATCCCGCGCTGGCAGCTGATCAACAAGGCCCTGGACCTGGGCTTCCCGGACCCGGTCGAGACGTACTCCAGCTCGCCGCACCTGTACGAGGAGCTCGACATCCCGGTGGGCACCAAGGGTGTTCTGCCGCGCGCCGAGCGGACCCGTGCGGGTCTGGGCGCGGAGGAGATCGAGGACCTCGGCGAGACCGGTGGGCGCGGCCGCGGCGGCCGCTCCGGCGGGCGCTCGCAGGACCGTGACCGGGACCGCGACAGGAACCGCGACCGGGGCCGGGACCGTTCGGGCCCGGCGGCCGCCGAGGAGGAGCGCCCCGCGCGCACCCCGAGGCGTCGTCGCCGCACCCGCGCAGGCAGCCCGCTGGACGCCACGGCGACCACGACCGCGCCGGTCGCGCCCGCCGCTCCGGAGGCCGACGCGGCCCCCGAGGCGACGGAGCCGCGCACCCCGCGCCGTCGCCGTCGCACGCGCGGCGGAGCGGCGTCGGAGGCCCTGGCCACGGCCGAGGGCACGACGACCGTGACCGAGGCCCCCGTGGCCGAGGTCGTCGCTGAGGCTGTCGAGGTGGTCGAGGCTCCGGTGACCAAGCCGCGTCGCCGTACGCGCAAGGTCGCGGAGAAGGTCGCGGAGCAGGTCGCCGAGGCGGCCGTCCCCGAGGTCGAGGCCGAGGCTCCGGCCGAGAAGCCGAAGCGCAAGCCCCGCAAGACCGCGGCGGCCAAGGCCGCCGAAGCCGTCGAGGCGGAGGCCCCGGCCGCCAAGCCGCGCCGCCGCACCCGCAAGGCAGCCGAGGTCGCGGTGGACACCGCCGAAGGCGCCACGGACGTGGCCGAGGCCCCCGCCGAGAAGCCGAAGCGCCGCACGCGCAAGGCCGCCGCCGCGGTCGAGACGGCCGAGACCGTCGTGGAGACGGCCGAGGCCGAGGCTCCGGCCGCCAAGCCGCGCCGTCGTACGCGCAAGGTCGCGGAGAAGGTCGCCGAGGCGGCCGTCCCCGAGGTCGCGGCGGAAGCCCCGGTCGAGAAGCCGAAGCGCAAGCCCCGCAAGACCGCGGCGGCCAAGGCCGCCGAGGCTGCCGCGGCGGTCGAGGCCGAGATCCCCGCGCAGTCCGCGGAGGAGCCGAAGCCCAAGCGCAGGACCCGCAAGGCCGCCGCCGCTCCGGTGGCAGCGGCCGAGGCCGAGGCGCCTGCCGAGAAGCCGAAGCGCCGTACGCGCAAGAAGGCCGAGCCCGTGGAGACCACGGAGAGCTGACGCCAGGTCCCGCGCTCGTACGAAGGCCCGCCCCCGTTCGGGGCGGGCCTTCGCGCGTCGTACAACCACCGGGGCCCCTCACCGGTCATCCAGGACGACAGCGGATCATCCGGAACAAGCGGAACAGAGGACGACACTCCATGCACGCTCGCTCCTTCCTCGCCGCCGCGGCCACGGCCGGGCTCGGCGCCACCCTGCTGACCTTCGCTCCCGCCGCGGGGGCCCACCCCGACGCGTCCGCCGCCCGCGCGGCCACCTGCAAGGAGGCGTCGCTGCGCGTGGCGGCGTCCGCCTCGGACGAACCCGGCGTACTCCGCGTCAGCGTCACCAACCGCGGCCCCGCCTGCGTCGTCGACCGCGTCCCGACGGTCACCTTCGGCGATCTGGACGGCGCGGCCCAGCCGGTCCCGCCGTCGGAGAGCGCCCCGTACCGGCTCGCCACGGGCGGTACGGCGTACGCGGCGGTGCGCACCGTCGACGACCCGGGCAACCCGCAGGCGCGCGTCGTGGACTTCGTGACCGTCGCGGGCGACCCCTCGCACGCGGGCCGCAGCTTCACCGCCGACGCCCTCGGCCTGCCCGACGGCGTGCGCGTCTGGGAGCCGGTGACGACGTGGTGGAAGCCGACGCGGGCCCAGGCGGACGCGGCGCTCCCCGCCTGAGCCTCGGGCCGGACCGGCCCGCCTGAGCCCGGCGTACCGGGGCCGGGCGGGCCGGTCCGGCCCCGGTAGGCCGCAGGTGCGCCGCCGCGCCCCGAAGCCGACCGGTTAGCCTCGGCCCATGAGCCGGCCTCCCACCTTCGTTCCGCCCCCGTGCGCCACCGCGCGCACCCTCAGGACCGCCCGCGGCGACTTCGCGGTGCTCGACGCGGTCCCGCCGCGCGGCGTCCCGGTCGCGGGGACCGTCCTCATGCTTCCGGGCTTCACCGGCAGCAAGGAGGACTTCATCGCCCTCCTGGAGCCGATCGCCGCCGCGGGCTACCGCGCCGTCACGGTGGACGGCCGCGGACAGTACGAGACCGAGGGTCCGGCCGACGAATCGGCGTACGCCCAGGAGGAGTTGGCCCGCGACGCCCTCGCCCAGGCGGCGGCGCTCGGCGACGAGACCGGCCCCGCCGCCGGAACCATCGCGCTGCTCGGCCACTCCCTCGGCGGCCAGGTGGCCCGAGCCGCCGTGCTCCTCGCCCCCGACGTCTTCTCGTCGCTCACCCTCATGTCCTCGGGCCCCGCCGCGATCACCCCCACCCAGCAGGCCCGCGCCAAGATGCTGGCGGACGCCGTCGGCGTCCTGTCGATGGACGAGGTGTGGCAGGCGATGCGGGCCATGGAGCCGCCGCCCCCGCAGGACGCGGAAACCGGCGCCGACGACAGCGAGGCCCTGCGCGCCCGCTGGCTGCGGCACAATCCGGCCCAGTTGATCGCCACGGCCGGGCAGCTCTCCACGGAACCGGACCGGATCGACGAGCTCGCCGCGACGCCGCTGCCCAAGCACGTCCTCTCGGGCGAGCGCGACGACACCTGGCCGGTGCCGCTCCTGGACGAGATGGCGCAGCGCCTGCGGGCCCACCGTTCGGTGATCGCCGGTGCCGAGCACTCCCCCAACACGGACCGCCCCGCGGAGACGGCGGCGGCCCTGATCGCCTTCTGGAACCGGGTCTGACGGTCAGTACTGCGTCTGGAGGTGGTCCCAGAAGCCGTCCCGCAGCGCCCTGCGCAGGTCCGACTGCCCGCGCAGCGAGTACTGCAGCAGCCGCTCCGCCTCCACGAGCAGTTCCTGGTCCACCGAGCCCGGCAGATACGGATGGCCGGGGAGCAGCCCCACCAGCGCCTCGCGCCCCCGCGCGGCCAGCCACTTCGCGGCGATCTGCGCGCCGACGAAGCGGACGTCCTCGCGCGAGGGCCGGTGCGCGGAGGGGCCCGTCTCGTACGTCGTGGCCGCCCGGCGCGTGACGTACGGCTTGAAGAAGTCGAGGTCGAACGTGCGCTGGCTGTCGACCTCCCAGAGCAGCGGCTCCGCCTGGTTGCGGCCGTCGGGCGCCTCGATGCCCCAGAGGTGGACCCGCGCGCCGTACCCCTGTGCGGCCTCGACCGCGGAGACCAGGTCCTCGTCGCCGCCGATCAGCGCGGCGTCGCTGATCGCGCGGTGCCTGGCGAGGGACTCCAGGTCGCTCCTGATCAGCGAGTCGACGCCCTTCTGCTGATTGTTGGCGTTCAGGTTGCCGAGCCTGACCTTGACGTCGGGCAGCTCGGCGATGGACTGCTGCTCGGTCGTGTGGATGCGGCGCCTGGCCCCGTCGTACCAGTAGACGCGCAGCAGTCGGCTGTCCGCGAAGATCGTGCGCGCCTTGTCGATGAGCGCCTCGATGAGCCCTTCGGCGTCCAGGTCGAAGGCGCGCCGGTCCTCGGTGCCCGTGGCGAGCCGTCCCGCGGCCGCGTACAGGTATCCGGCGTCGACGAAGATCGCGTGGGTGGACGGGGTCTTGGCCACCTCGGCGAGCATCCGCTCCAGGAGCCCGTTGGCGCGCTCCAGCTGAGCACTGATGTCGGCTGCGCTGTGGTCGGCGTGGTTCATAAGGAACCCAGTCTCCCGCCGGTCACACAGCGAACACAACCGGTCCCGCTACTCGTAGGTAATTAGGTTCGCGAAAAATTTCCTTAGCGTAGGGAATGTTTGCTGGAAGCAACTCGTTGTACCCATCAGGAACGCGAGGCCCACTGGCCCCGCAACCCACACTTAACAGGCAGGCAACGGCCTGACCATCTTCAGTAGTTCTCCTTCAGGAGGATGACCAGACGAAGGGAGAAGCCACCATGCGCTTCGAAATCATGCGACTTGACGACGTCGACGGCTCCGCCGTGGACAGCACCGTCGTGGACGCCGCCTCCGTCAACCGGATCGTGCAGCAGGCCGCAGCAATAGGCCAGCGCATCTACATCCGCCCGGCCGAATCCTCGGCTTCGTAACACTTACGCGTACGCAGACGTCGAAGGGCCCCGGCACCACGTGGTGCCGGGGCCCTTCGTGTGCCGGGACGCGACCTCAGCCGCCCTTGATCACCTGCGTCACGCCGTTGATGATCTGCTGCACGGCGATGGCGGACAGCATCATGCCCGCGAGCCGGGTCACGAGGACCACGCCGCCGTCCTTGATCACACGGATGATCAGCAGCGAGTACCGCATCACCAGCCACAGCACCACGTGCATCGCCACGATCGCCGCCCAGACGGAGATCTGCGTGGCGGCGCTGTGGGCGTTCTGCACGGCCAGGATCACCGAGACGATCGCGCCGGGCCCGGCGAGCAGCGGCATGCCGAGCGGTACGAGCGCGACGTTGACGTCCTTGGTCTGCTTCGGCTCGTCCGTCTTGCCGGTGAGCAGGTCGAGCGCGATGAGCAGCAGCAGGAGTCCGCCCGCGATCATCAGCGCGGGCACGGAGACGTGCAGGTAGTTGAGGATCTGGTGGCCCACGAGACCGAAGACGGCGATCACGCCGAAGGCGACGCAGACGGCCTGGAAGGCCATCCGCTGCTGCACCTTGGCGGGGCGTCCCGCGGTCAGGCCGAGGAAGATCGGGGTGATCCCAGGGGGGTCCATGATCACGAACAGCGTGAGGAAGAGGGATCCGAAGACGGCGACGTCGAACACAGTGATGGCCTTGCAGAGAGTGGAGAGACGGTACGAAGGAGCCACGCGGGCACGCAGGGCGGCGCCGGTCGACGCCGGGCACGGGGCACGGCGCACGGCGACAGCCGCCGCGGAAGCGCGGTGGAGTGGAGTGAAGTGAGGAGAGAGGGGAGCGCGAGGGTCTCGCGGGGCGCTACGCCGCGGGGCGTCCGCCGGCGCCCGGCACGGGGAACGCGCCCGTCGCCCTACGGGTGATCTCGCCGTAGATCTCGGGGTCGGTGGTGAACTCCCCGAGCACGCACGTCTTGCGACTGCCGTGGTAGTCGCTGGACCCGGTGACGAGCAGGCCCAGGTCGGCCGCGAGGCCGCGCAGCCGGGCGCGGGTCTCGGGCGCGTGGTCCATGTGGTCGGCCTCGATGCCGTCGAGACCCGCCGCGGCGAGCCGGGCTATCGCGGCCTCGGGAACCACCTGGCCGCGCTTGACGGCGGCGGGGTGCGCGAAGACGGTGACGCCCCCGGCCGCCTTGACCAGGCGGATGGCGTCGAAGGGGTCGAGCTCGTGCTTGCCCGCGTACGCGCGACCGCCGTCGGCGAGCCACTCGGGCGTGAACGCGTCGGAGACGGTGGGCACGACGCCCAGCTCGACGAGGGCCTCGGCGACGTGCGGACGCCCGACGGAACCGTCGCCCGCGATGCGCGCGACCTGCTCCCAGGTCACCGGCACCCCGAGCTCCTGGAGCTTGCGGACCATCGTCTTGGCGCGCGGCACCCGGTCGTCCCTGACCAGCTCGCGCTCGCGGGCGAGGTCCGGCTCATCGGGATCGAAGAGGTACGCCAGCATGTGCAGGCCCACGCCGTCCAGGCGGCAGGAGAGCTCGGCGCCGGTGACGAGGGTGAGTCCGGCGGGCAGGGCCTCGATGGCCGCGGCGTGTCCCCTGGTGGTGTCGTGGTCGGTGAGCGCGACGACGTCGAGCCCGGCGGCGGAGGCGTTGCGCACCAGCTCGGCCGGGGTGTCCGTGCCGTCGGAGGCGGTGGAGTGGGTGTGCAGATCGATGCGCACGCTGCGGACTCCAGGCTCTGACGGGTGGCACGGGGGGACGCCCAAGGATAACGGGAATCGCCCCCTCCACCCGCCGCGGCGAACGAGGCATCGCTCACGGTCGCCACTCCGTGGCCGGTGCCCCCGTTCGGCACGACCGGCCCCGGGGTTTCGCGCAGTTCCCCGCGCCCCTTAACTGCGACGCACCGGCCAGCACGGTTCCGTCAAGGGGCGCGGGGAACTGCGCGCCAAGCCACAGCGGACCCGCAGACCACCGACAGCCGAGGCAAATCCAAGGGGTGCGGGGAACTGCGCGCCAAGCCACAGCGGGCCCGCAGGCCACCGACGGCCGGGGGAAAATCAAGGGGCGCGGGGAACTGCGCGAATCCCCGGTGCGGGCCGCACAAACGACGGCAGCGAGCAACTACGGCATGAGCAAGCGCGGCGACAACGCCCCACACGGCAACAGATCGACCTCCGCCCCCGCGTCCCGCAAATCCGTGAGCACCAACTCGTCGTACATCAAGAGCCCCGACTGCTCCGGCCAAGCGATGGCCCACAGCCACAACCCCCGCGCCTCCCCCGCGAAGACCGCGCGGTCGTCCGGAGTGCCCGAGACGTGCCACATCGGCGTCGGCCGCCCCGCCGCGAGGAGCTTGGCCTGTGGCGGCTTCTCGACGCCCATGAAGGGGCCGGGATCGGGCCCGTCGATGCCCGCGTAGCGCGCGCCGAGGCCGACGCCCAGCTCCTCGGCGACGAGCACCAGCTCGCCGACGCCACCGAGCGGCGCGGGCCCCGAGCAGGCCACCGCGGTCGCACGCCCACCACTCCGGTCGTCCCCCGCGCAGGCCACGCCCGTGAACAGCCAGCCGACCGGCAGCGGCCACGGCATCCACACCGGTACCTGCGCGCGGCGCACCACGACCTGGAGGGCCTCGACGCTGGGCGGGATCACGGGCTGCAGCGGGTGCACGGTGCCGTGCACATCGCACTGCCAGGAGTCGGCAAAGAGACCGGGAGCCCTGACCCGGCCACCACACTTCGGGCAACTGGGTTCGCCCCTCATAGCGCCCAACGGTCCTCCCCGGTCGTCGCCCCGTCAAGGACGATCACCCGTCCGGTGGCGCTGTCACCAGGCAAAACTAGATGTAGCTTGCATCATTTAGCCTCCCTAACTTAATATGTGTATACGTCAACGAACTCACCGGAAGCGTGAAGGAGCGGCTGTATGAACAGCAGTACGGGAGGCCCCGCCGAAGGGGATCCGTTCGACGCGGGGGCGACCAGCCTCCTGCGCCAGCCGAAGGCCGTGTGGGCCACGGCGGGCGCCTCCGTCGTGGCCTTCATGGGCATCGGCCTCGTCGACCCGATCCTGCCCTCCATCGCCAAGGGCCTGGACGCCAGCGCCAGCCAGGTCTCGCTCCTGTTCACCTCGTACTTCCTGATCACCGCCGTCGCGATGCTGGTGACCGGCTTCGTCTCCAGCCGCATCGGCGGCAAGAAGACCCTGCTGCTCGGCCTCGCGCTCGTGGTCGTCTTCGCCGGACTCTCCGGCACCTCGGGCTCGGTCGGTGAACTCGTCGGGTTCCGGGCGGGCTGGGGCCTCGGCAACGCGCTCTTCGTCTCGACCGCCCTCGCCGTCATCGTCGGCGCCGCGGCGGGCGGCAGCGCGGCCGCGATCCTGCTCTACGAGTCGGCCCTCGGTCTCGGCATGGCCTGCGGCCCCCTGCTCGGCGCGCTGCTCGGCGACGCCAGCTGGCGCTACCCGTTCTTCGGCACCGCGGCCCTGATGGCGATCGGCTTCCTGTGCATCACGGCGTTCCTCAAGGAGCAGCCGAAGCCCGCGAGGAAGACCTCGCTGCTCGACCCGATCAAGGCACTGGGCCACGGCGGCCTCGCCTCCGCGGCGGCCTCGGCGTTCTTCTACAACTACACGTTCTTCACCGTGCTGGCCTTCACGCCGTTCGTGCTGAACATGACGCCGTACGCATCGGGCGCGGTCTTCTTCGCCTGGGGCGTGCTGCTCGCGGTCTTCTCGGTGCTCGTCGCGCCGCGTCTCCAGGCCAGGTTCGGCTCGCTGAAGGTGCTCGGCGGCTCGCTGGTGCTGCTCGCCGTGGACGTCCTGGTGCTCGGGTACGGCAACCACACCGCGGCCGTCGTCTGCACGATCCTGTCCGGCGCCTTCATCGGCGTGAACAACACCGTCTACACCGAGCTCGCCCTCGGCGTCTCCGACGCGCCGCGCCCGGTGGCCAGCGCGGGCTACAACTTCGTGCGCTGGTTCGCCGCGGCCGCCGCGCCGTTCTTCGCGCCGAAGATCGAGGAGTGGAGCGACATCCACATCCCGTTCGTGGTCGCGGCGGTCACGGCGGTGCTCGGCGCGGTCGTGGTCTGGGTGCGCAGGAACGCCCTCACCCACGAGGCCGAGGAACTGGAACCGAAGCACGCCACCGAGGACAGCGTCACGGTCTTCGCCAACTAGGGCTCACCGCGAGGAGTTTCAGTCCAGCGACACGGACTTGCGCAGCGGATCGCGCAGGTCCGTTCCGCTGTTCAGCCAGCGCTCCCGCAGGGCCTCCGCGCCGTGCACCCGCTTCCACGCCGCCTCGTTCGGCGTCATGGGCAGCAGCGGCAGGAACCGCACCGGATCCATCGGGTCGTCCAGGTCCAGGTCCTCGACGAGGCCGCCCGGCTCCGCGACCAGGACCGAGGTGAACGGCGCGCCCGGCCACAGCGGTTCGCCCACGTCCAGCGACGCGCCCGGCGCCACCACCAGCCCTTCGACCTGGGGCGAGGCGGCGAGGACGGCCAGGGGGCGCAGCACCTTGTCGGTGTCGGCGAGCCCTCCTCGTACCGAGAGGACGAGCTCCGCGCGCGGGCCCTCGACCGGGTCGGCCAGTGCGGCGGTGGGGTCGGTCATCGGCTGGGCCGACATGCCGAGCGTGGCGTAGCGCACGACGTCGCCGTCCGTGAAGCGCAGCACTTCGAAGCGGTCGGTGCCGAGGAAGGTCACCGCGGCGCGCGCGTCGGGTTCCCCCAGGCCGGTGCGGAGACGGGCCTCGACGAGGGTAAGAACATCAGCCATGACGCGAGCATAGAACTCGTCAGTGAAGCGCAAAGCGGGGGCTTGACACTTCAGTCGGCTGATAGTGTTGGCCGCTGGCTCAGGGCAGCACGCAGAAGCGTCGCTTTCAAGCCCTGCAGACAGACACTGACTCTGCGCCACGGGCGCAGAGGGCGCATGGGACTTCCCTTACGGGGGACCGGCCGGAGGAGGTGGGGCTGCAATGGACCGAAGTCGACCGTGCAGTACCACCCGCTCTTCCGCCCGGTGAATCACGCAGCCCGGTAGCTGCGCACGCACACACACGCACCGCATGCACTGTTCGTGCCGTGTGCGACGGAAGAGCACTTCGTTTTCACCTGATCTGTCTGAGTTCCCTGATCTGTGTCAGTAGCGAAGCTGCCACCGCGACGGTGCGGTGCTCCCCGCTTTGTGGACGTGCCAAACATTCCCGCAGTAGGACGTCCCCATTCCGGGCAGTTCCAACCGTCGCAGGCGGCCTCCGTCGAAGGAGCCTGCCCATGTCGATGATCCGCGACCTTCGTGCCGCCGTCCGCCCCTCGCTGCGCAAGGACGGCAGCGGCTACCCCTCGTCGCCCACCTCCCCCTACCCGTACGACGCGACCAGGGACGCCGCGTCGGCCGTGGTCGACTGCGCCGTCTACCGCGACGGGCGGCGCCTGGAGTGCGCCGACGCCCTCACGCCGCACGAGGCGATGCTGGAGGTGCGCAAGCGGGGCGGCTTCGCGTGGATCGGCCTGCACGAGCCGACCGAGGCCGAATTCGCCGGTATCGCGGCCGAGTTCGGGCTGCACCCGCTCGCCGTCGAGGACGCGGTCCACGCCCACCAGCGGCCCAAGCTGGAGCGTTACGACGACACGCTCTTCACCGTCTTCAAGACCATCCACTACGTGGAGCACGACGAACTCACCGCCACCAGCGAGATCGTGGAGACCGGCGAGGTGATGTGCTTCACCGGCCGGGACTTCTTCATCACCGTGCGGCACGGCGGGCACGGCTCGCTGCGCGCCCTGCGCCGCCGCCTCCAGGAGGACCCCGAGCTGCTCGCCAAGGGCCCCTCCGCCGTCCTGCACACCATCGCCGACCACGTCGTCGACGGTTATCTCGCGGTCGCCGACGCCATGCAGGACGACATCGACGACGTGGAGAGCGAGGTGTTCTCCGCGCCGAGCAAGGGCAAGGGCAGCTCGCGCGGTGTCGACGCCGGACGGATCTACCAGCTCAAGCGCGAGGTCCTGGAGTTCAAGCGGGCCGTGTCCCCGCTGCTCCGCCCGATGCTGCTGCTCAGCGAGCGGCCGATGCGGCTCGTCGACCCCGACATCCAGAAGTACTTCCGCGACGTCGCCGACCACCTCACGCGCGTGCAGGAGCAGGTGATCGGCTTCGACGAGCTGCTCAACTCGATCCTCCAGGCCAACCTCGCGCAGGCCGCCGTCGCCCAGAACGAGGACATGCGCAAGATCACCTCGTGGGCGGCGATCATCGCCGTGCCGACGGCCGTGTGCGGCGTCTACGGCATGAACTTCAAGCACATGCCCGAGCTGCACTGGCGGTACGGCTACCCGATGGTGCTCGCCCTCATCGGCGGCGTCTGCTTCGCGATCCACCGGACCCTCAAGCGCAACGGCTGGCTCTGACCGCCACTCGGTAGGCTGCCGCCATGACTGCTGACCCGCTGCTCGACCGCGCCCTCGTCGAGGAGGCCACCAAGAAGTCCGGCCTCGTCTGGGTCCAGGGCGAGGACTCCCCCGCCCGGGCGCTGTGGCACGTGTGGCACGAGGACGCCGCGCATCTCGTCGGCGACGGGCCCGGCGAGCAGCCCCTGCCCGGACTCGTCGACGGGGGCGTCGCCGAGGTGACCGTGCGCAGCAAGGACAAGGGCGGCCGGGTGGTCGCCTGGACGGCGCGGGTCAGTGAGCTGGCGCCCGGCTCCGAGCCGTGGGAAGCGGCTGTCGCCGAGCTCAAGGGGAAGCGGTTGAACGCGTCCGACGCGGAGGGGATCACCGACCGGTGGGCCTCACAGTGCCGGGTCGTCCGGCTCACCCCGCTGGACGGGGTCGCGGAGTTGCCCGAGGGGTCGCTGGCGGCTGCGCCCTTGGCCACGGGGGCGACTACGCGTCAACCGGTGCCCGGGGGCCTTCCGAAGCTGCTCTTCAAGCGCAAGCGCCGCTGAAGGATTCGCCGTCTTCGACTGCGGGTGCGTACTGATTGCTCGCGCAGTTCCCCGCGCCCCTTACAGGGCTTCCGCCCCCCTAGGACGTCGGCAGTTGTGCGCCGTAGTCGACCAGTTCCGTCTTGTCCGGCTCCTCGGCCCTGAAGTCCTTGCCCCAGTCCGTGAGCTTGAGGGTGCCCGCGTGGCCGCCGCGCTCCAGGCGCAGGGGGTAGGGCTTGCCGTCCAGGGAGACGTCCAGGGTGCCGCCCGCGCCCTCGTCGCCGGTGATCTTGATGGTGCGGGTGCTGCCCGTCTTGCCCCGGTCGCCCTTGGCGAGTTCGCCGTGCAGCGTGAGCATGCCGTCCAGGAGCACGCTCTTGTCCGTGAAACCGCTCAGCTGCTGGTAGGCGGGGTCGCCCTTGGGGACCTTGACGTACTTGCCGTCCAGCTTGGCCGCGGCCGCCTCGTCCCCCTGCGCGCCCTTCCCGTCGCCGCCCTGACCCTTCTTGTGCGTCCAGAACTCCGAGTCGGCCTTCAGGTACAGCTGCTCGCCGACACGCAGGAGCTGGAACGTCTGGCCCTTGGAGGTGACCGAGCCGGTGCCGCCCTCGTCCTTGACCCGCATGTCCAGGGTGTAGGTGTGGTCCTTGCTCACCACGGTGCCGGAGAGCCGGACCGCCGACGCGTCCTGCGCGGCCTTGCTCGACTTGCTCTGGATCTTCGACGCGGGGAGCTTGCCGACGCCGTTGGTGCCCGCGTCCGGGTCCTCGCTGCTGCACCCCGTCAGACTGGTGACCCCCACCACCAGGCCCGCGCACATCGCGCTCACGAGTGCGGCCCTGCGGGTGCGGCTTGCCGGGGGAAGTGCGGTCACAGGTGGCGCTGCCTCTCGTGCGGACGGCCTCTACGGCTTCGGCAGTACGGCAGCGTACCCGTGCCGACGCAGCGGTACGGCGCAAGGCCGTCCGGACCCTCCGCCGGGGCGCATCCGACAGGGACGGGCTAGCCTGAAGCCCGTATTGCCGGATCAAGCGGGATGAATCCCCAGGTGAGAAGGGAGCGCACGCATGGCGGCAGGCGCCCCCAGAGTATTCGTCTCACATCTCTCCGGCGTCCCCGCGTTCGACCCGAACGGCGACCAGGTGGGCCGGGTGCGCGACGTGGTCGTGATGCTGCGCGTCGGCCGCAGACCCCCTCGGGTGCTCGGTCTCGTCGTGGAGCTGTCGACGCGGCGGCGGATCTTCCTGCCGATGACCCGCGTCACCGGCGTCGAGTCCGGCCAGGTCATCACCACGGGCGTACTGAACGTACGGCGTTTCGAACAGCGGCCCACCGAACGGCTCGTCCTCGGCGAGATGCTCGACCGCAGGGTCAACCTCGTCGACACGGGCGAGGAGGTGACCGTCCTGGACGTGTCGGTCCAGCAACTGCCCGCCCGCCGCGACTGGGAGATCGACCGGGTCTTCGTACGGAAGGGCAAAGGCGGAACGTTCCGCCGCAAGGGCGAGACGCTGACCGTCGACTGGTCGGCGGTCGACGGCTTCTCCCTGGAGGAGCACGGGCAGGGCGCCGAGAACCTGCTCGCCACCTTCGAACAGCTGCGCCCCGCCGACCTCGCCAACGTCCTGCACCACCTGACGCCGAAGCGACGGGCCGAGGTCGCGGCCGCCCTCGACGACGACCGGCTCGCCGACGTCCTCGAAGAGCTCCCCGAGGACGACCAGATCGAGATCCTCGGCAAGCTCAAGGAGGAGCGCGCGGCGGACGTCCTGGAGGCCATGGACCCCGACGACGCCGCCGACCTGCTCGCCGAGCTGCCCGAGGACGACAAGGAACGCCTGCTCACCCTGATGCAGCCGGACGACGCGGCGGACGTGCGGCGCCTGATGGCCTACGAGGAGCGCACCGCGGGCGGTCTGATGACGACCGAGCCGATCGTGCTCCGCCCCGACGCCACCGTCGCCGACGCCCTCGCACGGGTGCGCATGGAGGACCTCTCCCCCGCGCTCGCCGCACAGGTGTACGTGTGCCGCCCGCCGGACGAGACGCCGACCGGCAAGTACCTGGGCACCGTGCACTTCCAGCGGCTCCTGCGCGATCCGCCCTACACGCTGGTCGGCTCGATCCTCGACGACGACCTGCTGCCCCTCGCCCCGGACGCCACCCTGCCCGCCGTCGCCGGGTTCTTCGCGACGTACGACATGGTGGCCGCGCCCGTCGTCGACGAGGGCGGCGCGCTGCTCGGGGCGGTCACCGTCGACGACGTACTGGACCACATGCTGCCCGACGACTGGCGCGAGACGGAGTTCCATCTGGAGGAGGAGGCGGGACATGGCGGCTGACCGCGACCGCGAGAACCGCGCCGAGCCGAGGCCCTCCCGATTCCGCCTCGACCAGCCGCGCGTCCCGCGCACCAAGCTGCTGCCCGACTACGACCCCGAGGCGTTCGGGCGGATGTCCGAGCGGATCGCCCGGTTCCTCGGCACGGGCCGGTTCATCGTCTGGATGACGGTCGTCATCATCATGTGGGTGGTGTGGAACATCGCCGCCCCGGACGCGTACCGCTTCGACCAGTACCCGTTCATCTTCCTGACGCTGATGCTCTCCCTCCAGGCGTCGTACGCCGCTCCGCTGATCCTGCTCGCGCAGAACCGCCAGGACGACCGCGACCGCGTCAACCTCGAACAGGACCGCAAGCAGAACGAGCGCTCCATCGCGGACACCGAGTACCTCACCCGCGAGATCGCCTCGCTCCGCATGGGGCTCGGCGAGGTCGCCACCCGCGACTGGATCCGTTCCGAACTCCAGGACCTGGTCAAGGAGCTGGAGGAGCAGCGCGCCGTATTCCCGCAGGAGCGCTCGCGGGGAAGTGATGTAGGCGACCGTTGACGGGCCTTTCCCGGCCCGGGTTACCGCGCCGTACTATCGGTCGTATGGCTACGGAAGACGCGGTGCTTGAAGCACTGGCGACGGTGAACGACCCCGAGATCCAGCGACCCATCACCGAGCTGGGGATGGTCAAATCGGTGGACATCGCCCCCGACGGGGCGGTGGCGGTCACCGTGTACCTGACGGTCTCCGGCTGCCCGATGCGCGAGACGATCACCAAGAACGTGACGGACGCGGTCGCGGCCGTCGAAGGCGTCACGCGCGTCGACGTGACGCTCGACGTGATGAGCGACGACCAGCGCAAGGAGCTGGCCGCCGCGCTGCGCGGCGGCACCGCCGAGCGCGAGGTCCCCTTCGCCAAGCCGGGCTCCCTCACCCGCGTCTACGCGGTCGCCTCCGGCAAGGGCGGCGTCGGCAAGTCCTCGGTGACGGTGAACCTGGCGGCCGCGATGGCGGCGGACGGCCTGAAGGTCGGCGTCGTGGACGCGGACATCTACGGCCACTCCGTCCCCCGCATGCTGGGCGCCGACGGCAAGCCCACCCAGGTCGAGAACATGATCATGCCGCCGTCCGCGAACGGCGTGAAGGTCATCTCCATCGGCATGTTCACCCCGGGCAACGCACCGGTCGTGTGGCGAGGACCGATGCTGCACCGCGCCCTCCAGCAGTTCCTCGCCGACGTCTTCTGGGGCGACCTGGACGTGCTGCTCCTGGACCTGCCGCCGGGCACGGGCGACATCGCGATCTCCGTGGCGCAGCTCGTGCCGAACGCCGAGATCCTCGTCGTCACCACGCCCCAGCAGGCCGCGGCCGAGGTCGCCGAGCGCGCGGGCTCCATCGCCGTGCAGACCCACCAGAAGATCGTCGGCGTCGTCGAGAACATGTCCGGGCTGCCCTGCCCGCACTGCGACGAGATGGTCGACGTGTTCGGCACGGGCGGCGGCCAGCGGGTCGCCGAGGGCCTCACGAAGACGACGGGGGCGACGGTCCCCGTCCTCGGCTCCATCCCGATCGACGTCCGCCTGCGCGAGGGCGGCGACGAGGGCAAGCCCGTCGTCCTGACCGACCCGGACTCCCCCGCGGGCTCGGCGCTGCGCGCGATCGCGGGCAAGCTGGGCGGCCGCCAGCGCGGCCTCGCGGGCATGTCGCTCGGGGTCACGCCGCGCAACAAGTTCTGAGTTCTGAGAGGTGCCCCGGTAGGAGCGCCCCGTAAGGGGCGCGGGACTGTGTCAATTTGCGGCTCCGCCGCGTGGGCGCGACCAGCCACGGTCGACCCGCACAGAACCACGCGCCCCACGGAGTGTCAGGCGTACGCGGTGATGTCCTTGATGACGGCGAAGCCGAGCCCGTACGCACTCATCCCGCGCCCGTAGGCGCCGAGGTGCACGCCCTCCTTCGTGGACCCCGCCAGCACCCACCCGAACTCGGACTCGCGGTAGTGGAACGGCGTCGGCACCCCGTCCACCGGCAGCGAGAGCGCCGACCAGTCGGAGCCCTCCAGATCGTCCGCGAGGGCCCAGGCCGTCTCCGTCTGCTGGTCCAGCCAGTCGTCGCGCAGCGTGTGGTCCATCTGCCCGGGCCAGGTGTGGGTCAGCAGGCCCACACCGGCGAGCCAGGCCGCCGAGGAGACCGAGGTGGCCTCCAGGACGCCGGTGCCGTCGGAGCTGCGCCGCACGGGATTGGCCGCGACGGTCACCACGACCGCGAAGCGCTCCTTGTCGCTGGTGCCGAGGGTGCCCTCGGCCCGGACCGACGGCTCGTCACCGTGCCCGATCGAACCGTGCTCCACGGCACCGTCCGCCGTCGCGCCGACCTGCATCAGCCAGCGCTGCCCCGTGAAGGCCTCGTCAAGGCCGTACCAGGGGAAGGGCGCCAGCAGGTAGCCGTCGACCGTGCGCCGGGCGGAGGGCACCGCTTGTGCGGTGCCGTCCGCGGCCGGCGCCTGCGCGCCTACCCGACTTGTCGTCTCCATGTACCCGGCCGCCTCCTCGCTCTCGTCGGTCCGGAGCGGCCCGCCCCCCTCGGGCGTCCTCACGCCGGACAACAAGGCAGGATAGCCACACCGGTTCCCGGCGGCGGCTCAGGCGATGGCTCAGGTGGCGTCCGCGTCGAAAGGCGGGCGGTCCCCCGCGTCGAGCTTCTTGGGCTCCGCGGGCTTCTTCAGCATGTCGACGCGGGCCCCCTTGGAGAGCGCGGCGGGCGCCTCCGAGGAGTCGTCGGAGTCGTCCGAGGAATCGCTCTCGCGGCCGTGCACGGCGTCCGCGACCTCGTTCATCTCCTTCTTCAGGTCGAAGCCGTTGCGGATTTCCTTGAGCCCGAGCTCGTCGTTGTCGAGCTGCTTGCGGATGAACTTCTTCGGGTTCAGGTCCTCGAACTCGAAGTCCTTGAACTCCGGGCCCAGCTCTTCCCTTATGTCCGCCTTCGCGCTGTCGGAGAACTCGCGGATCTTGCGGATCGTGCGGGAGACGTCCTGAATGACCTTCGGCAGCTTGTCGGGACCGAAAATGAGCACGGCGAGGACGACCAGCGTCACTATCTCGAGTGCGCCAATGTCATTGAACACCTTGAGCTCCTTGCGATGTCCTCAGCCCGTTTGTCCTCAGCCCGTATGCGTGGTCTGGACCGTGACCACGGTACCCGCCGCTCGTGTCCGTCCGGTAGCCGCTGCACGACAACCCGGGACACACCTGGCCAGTCCTTTACTCAGCTCCCGCCGGCCGAGCCGAGCACCAACGTCACCTCGCGGTCCGCGCCGCCGCGCTCGACGGTCAGCGCCAGGCGGTCCTTGGGGCGGTGCGCGCGGACCTTGATGATGAGCTCGTCGCTGGAGTGCACGGCGTTCCCGTCCACCTCGGTGATGACGTCGCCGGGCTTGAGACCCGCCCGGTCGCCGGGTCCTCCCGCGTTGACGGCGGGGCCGCCGTCCCTGCCCTTGTCGGCGATGCGGGCGCCGTCGCCGGTGAACTCGGTGTCGAGCGTGACGCCGATCACCGGGTGCGTCGCCTTGCCGAAGTTGATCAGCTCCTCGGCGACGCGCTTGCCCTGGTTGATGGGGATGGCGAAGCCGAGGCCGATCGACCCCGCCTGGCCGCCGCCCTGCTCGGAGCCCTCGTCGGCGGAGCGTATGGCGCTGTTGATGCCGACGACGCGGGCCTTCGAATCGACCAGCGGGCCGCCCGAGTTGCCCGGGTTGATGGGGGCGTCCGTCTGGAGCGCGTCGACGTACGAGATGTCGCTGCCGTCGCCCTTCTCGCCGCCCGCGGTGATGGGCCGCTCCTTGGCGCTGATGATCCCGGAGGTCACCGTGTTCTCCAGGTCGAAGGGGGCGCCGATCGCTACGACGGGGTCGCCGACCTGGACGTTCTCGGAGTTCCCGAGGGGCAGGGGGTGCAGTCCGCGGACGCCGGAGACCTTGACGACGGCCAGGTCGTAGCCGGAGTCGCGGCCGATGACCTCGGCCTTGGCGGTCTCGCCGCCGCTGAAGGTCACCGTGATCTCGCCGCCGGTCCCCGCGGGCTCGACGACGTGGTTGTTGGTCAGGATGTGGCCTTTGGCGTCCAGGACGAATCCGGTCCCTGTGCCCTGCGCCGAGTCGCCGCTGACGTGCAGGGTCACGACGCCGGGCAGGGCCGCGGACGCGATGCCCGCGACGCTGCCCTTGGGCCGGTCCTTGGACTCCGTGCCCGCCTGCGGAAGCTCGATCTCACCGACGCCGCCGTTGCGCTCCAGATACGACCCGATCGCACCGCCGATCCCTCCGGCCACGAGAGCGATCACCACGAACCCGACCACCACCACCCGCCGCGCCCGCTTGCGCTGCTTCTCCGGCGGCTCGGGGGGCAGCGAACCGGTCTGCTGGAGCGGCGCGTTCCAGGGGTCGTACGGCTGCCGGGGCACACCGCCCCGCGGGGGCGTGGAGCCGTCGTACGGGGGCGGGACGGGCGCCTGGGTGCCGTGCGGCGGGGTCGCCCCGTGCGGGGGCGGTGAGGTCGGGGGGAGCGCGGTGCCGTGGGCCGGGGTCGCCACCGGGTGCTGCACCGGCGGGGCGGGGGCCCAGGGGCCCGGTTCGCCGTACGGCGGGGTGCTGTACGGGTCCGGATCGTGCAGGGGGCGCGGCCGCTCGGCGGGCGCGGCGGCGTCCGGGGCGGGCCGCGCGGGAACGGGCGGCAGCGCGTCGGCCGGTGCCGTGCGCTCGGGGGCGGGGCCCTGCGGGGCCGCGTCGAACCCCGTGCCCACGGGCGGCGTCGGGCCACCCGGTATCGGAGCGTGCGGTATCGGGCCGTGCGGCGCCCCGGCGGCCGGGGGCGAGGGCTGGGCCGGATCCGGGGCCGCCCGCGGTGCGTGCCGGTCCTGCTGCGACTCCTGCTGCGGCGCGGGCGCGATGCCCGGTACCTCCGGCCGGGGGCGGCTCCACCACTTCGCCTTCGTGGGCTTCCCCTCGTCCATGTTCTCCCCACAACTGGCCCGCGGCGGACGCCGATTAGGTACTCAACCCCGCGCCCGCCGAGTCCTCGGCAAGCACGGCCCACCGAGGATTCAACCAGGTTCGCCCGCCGGAGCGCAGGGCGACGTCACGTCAGCGCAGCTGCGACGTTCCCTTCAGCGGTCCCGGGTCGGGCGCCGACGTGGCGGCACTGAACGACTCGGAACCCAGGGGCCCCAGGGAGCCGCCCGTGCCCGGCAGTTCGGACTCCTGGGTCTCGGCGACCCGGCGGTCCGGGGACGGCGGGCGTATCAACGGGGACATCGCGGTGGCACCGCCCACCAGCGGCGCGGTCAACGCGTACACCGGGTCCTGCTGCCGCAGGGGCTGCGCGGGGGCGCCGGGCAGCAAGGGCCCTGCCACCTCGGTCGGCGCGACGGGCGTCGCGAGGACGCCGGGGCGCCTGCCCTGCACCGACAGCGGATTGCCGCCGCCGCGGCGCCGCGTGGAGTCCGACGTCGCCGCGGGGCCCGAGCCCTGCGTGCGCTGCGGAGTCACGTTGCTGTTGCTGCCGGAGCCGCCCGCGCGGGAGTCGCTCACATCGGCGGGGGCGACCGCCGTGACACCGCCCAGCGCTATCGCGGCCAGCGACACCGCGCCCGCGGCGGCGAACGCGAACCGGCGCCCGCGCCAGGCGGAACGCTCGGGCTCGGGCCTGCGGACGTCGTGGATGCGGAAGCCCCGCTGCTCGCTGGGGAGCACCGCGGCGTGGATGCCGGACGGCACGTACCCCACGAAGGACTCCGTGCTCACGCCGAAGACCCCGGACCGGGGCAGTCCCGTCGATCCGGTCGATCCGGTGGCGAATCCGTCACCGTCCCCGTCCCCGGGGGGCTCGATGCCGCCTCCTGGAAGACCTTGGAGCCTGGCCAGGAAGCTCTCGGTCGGCGGCGGCGGGGCCGCCTGCGCGAAGACGTTCTTCAGGCGACGCTGGGCGTCGGCCTCGGTCTTGCACATCGGACAGGTCGCCAGATGTGCGAGGACGCGCTCGCGCGCGTCATGGCCCAACTCGCCGTCCACCAGGGCGGCGAGTCGGTCCCCCAGATGCTGCTCGGCCTCGGCTAGTTGCCGTTCGGCAGGATTCGACCGTGATCCACTCACGCGGTCGCGCCCCCTCCTCCCGGCACCACGGCCCCCGTCACCGCGAGCGAGCGGCGCTCGGCGCGGGCCTCGGGCGAGCGGTGCTGGAGCGCCTTGCGCAGCTGCGAACGGCCACGGTGGATACGGCTGCGGACCGTACCCAGCTTGACGCCGAGGGTCGCGGCGATCTCCTCGTACGACAGGCCCTCGATGTCGCAGAGCACCACGGCGGCACGGAACTCGGGCGCGAGGGTGTCGAGCGCCTGCTGGACGTCCGCGTCGAAGTGCGTGTCGTTGAAGACCTGCTGGGGCGACGGCTCGCGGCTGGGCAGCCGCTCGGCCGCGTCGTCCCCGAGCGCGTCGAAGCGGATGCGCTGCTTGCGACGCACCATGTCCAGGAAGAGGTTGGTGGTGATCCGGTGCAGCCAGCCCTCGAAGGTGCCGGGCGTGTAGGTCGAAAGGGACCGGAAGACACGGACGAAGACCTCTTGCGTGAGGTCCTCGGCGTCGTGCTGGTTACCGGTCAGGCGATACGCCAGGCGGTATACGCGGCCGCTGTGCGTGCTGACGATCTCCTCCCAGGTGGGCGGAGTCCACGCCTGCGCATCCGCGTCAGCGGCAAAGGTCGCGGTCTGAGCGGAGTCGTCGGCACGGAATCGGTCAGCGGTGTTGGTCACGGATTTCGGCTCACCCGCCAACCTGAGAAAACGCCGGAGCGCTCCTCCCCGATCCGCGGACGCAGCCGCACCTCCCCTATCGGCTCTGGTGGTGTCCAGTGGAGCCCCTACCATAACCACCTCGCCCGTTAGCTCCGGATAAGCGTTTTTACGTGAATTTGGTACGGGCTTCCGCGTAGGTGTCCTGCCCCTTCGTCGCGCCCGCTTCCCGTCTTGATCCATCCGTTACCCCCGTTGCGCTCCCACCCCCTCATAACGCCCGGTCCCATCTGCGGGTTCCCGGCCCCAACGGATACAGTCACGGCCAGGCAACCACGGGGACAGGAGAGGGCCATTACCGGCAACCGGCAGACGAGCTGGGCGTTCGCCGACGCCTTTGTCGCCGAGGACGAGGCGCTGCGCTGGGCCCGGGACCGGGCCCGGGAGACAGGGCTGCCCTCGGTGTCGCCCGGCACCGGCGCCGCGCTGCGGATGCTCGCCGCCACCGTTGACGCGAAAGCGGTGGCCGAAATCGGTACCGGGACCGGGGTGTCGGGGATCCACCTGCTGCACGGGATGCGGCCCGACGGCGTACTGACCACGGTCGATCCCGAGCCGGACCGCCAGCAGTTCGCCCGCCAGGCCTTCCGGGCGGCCGGGTTCGCCGGGAACCGGGCGCGGTTCATCCCGGGGCGCGCGCTGGACGTCCTGCCCCGCCTCGCCGACGGCGGCTACGACCTCGTCTTCTGCGACGGCGACCGCACGGAGTCCCTCGAATACCTCGCTGAATCGTTGCGCCTGCTGCGGCCCGGTGGGCTCGTCTGCTTCGAGGGCGTCTTCGCGGACGGCAGGACGGTGGACTCGGGGCCGCAGCCGGTGGAGGTGCTTCGGCTTCGGGATCTTTTGCGGACGGTGCGGGAGAGTGCGGAGCTGGTGCCGTCGTTGGTGCCGGTGGGGGATGGGCTTCTCTGTGTCGTCAAACGGTGACGCTGCGCTGGCTTGGGCGGTTTTCCCGTTCCTCGGGTCCCCGGTGCGGCTTCTCTTCCGTGACGGGGGCTGTGTAGCCGTTTTGCGCTTCCGCGGCGGGGTTTTGCGCAGTTCCCCGCGCCCCTAGATCCTTCCGCGACGGGGCTCGTGTGACCGTTGCCCGCCTCCGCGACGGGGATTCGCGCAGTTCCCCGCGCCCCTAGGGCGCGGGCTCGACCCGGAGACAGCACTGCCCCGGCATCGTCGTACGATGCCGGGGCAGTGAAAAGTTCGGGCGCGCTTCCGCGTCAGCCGACGACCTTCTTCAGGGCGTCGCCGAGCGCGTCGGCCTCGTCCGGAGTCAGTTCGACGACAAGTCGTCCGCCGCCTTCGAGCGGAACGCGCATGACGATGCCCCGCCCCTCCTTGGTCACCTCGAGCGGGCCGTCGCCCGTCCGCGGCTTCATGGCCGCCATGCTCGTTCCCCTTCCTGAAACCAGCTCATCGCAGCCGACAACCCAGGTGTCACCGGCATCGAACACATTGCTTCCAGGCCATTATCCCGCATGGCAGGACCCGATGACCAACATCGGTCGGCATCGCTTGCGCAACGCGCGCCCGCAAAACCACCCAATTCGGCGATGTGGCTGCGATACTTCGCCGCCCCATACGCCTCAGGGCCCCGGATTTCTTTGACGCAGGTCACATCTCCGGCCTCGTACCGGAGCCCGATGATCTCCGTCATGCTGAGCTCCTACGTACTGGACCAGCGGAGGGGACCACCATGTCGGACAGCGTGCTCTACGAGGTGAGCGACGGACTCGCGACGATCACGATCAATCGCCCCGACGCGATGAACGCGATGAACACCGAGGCCAAGGTCGCCCTGCGCGACGCCGCGCGGGCCGCCGCCGACGACGACGCCGTGCGGGCCGTCCTGCTCACCGCGACCGGGCGCGCCTTCTGCGTGGGGCAGGACCTCAAGGAGCACATCGGGTTCCTGATGACCGACCGCGAGGCGGGCACGGGGCAGACGATGACCACCGTCAAGGAGCACTACAACCCCATCGTGCGGGCCATCGCCGGGATGCCGAAGCCCGTGGTCGCCGGGGTCAACGGAGTCGCCGCGGGCGCGGGATTCGGCTTCGCGCTCGCCGCCGACTACCGCGTGGTCGCGGACAACGCCAAGTTCAACACCTCCTTCGCCGGGGTCGCGCTGACCGCCGACTCGGGTGTCTCCTGGACGCTGCCGAGGGTGATCGGTCCCGGCAGGGCCGCCGACCTGCTGCTGTTCCCGCGGAACATCAGCGCGCAGGAGGCGTACGACCTGGGCATCGCCAACAAGGTCGTACCCGCCGCCGAGCTGGCCGAGGAGGCCGCGAGGGTGGCCCGCACCCTGGCCGAAGGCCCCACGCTCGCCTACGGGGCCCTCAAGGAGTCCCTCGCCTATGCCGCGGGCCACACCCTGGACGAGGCTCTCGACAAGGAGGACGAGCTCCAGTCGAAGGCGGGGCAGTCCGAGGACCACACGATCGCCGTGCGGGCCTTCATCGCGAAGGAGAAGCCCGAGTACCTCGGGCGCTGAACGGCCGCCGGGCAGGCCCTAGGCCCTGTCGTCAAACTCCCGTCGTCGCCCGAAGGGCGGCCCCGCGGCGTCTGGTGCGTGCGATCGCAAGGCGCCGGGATGTCCTCGTAGTGGGCCTACTCGGGCATTCCGGCAACGCCGCGAGCGTGCGTGCCAGACGTCGCGGGGCAGACGGGAGTTTGACGACAGGGCCTAGCCCGCCGCCTCGCGGGCCACGCAGTCCGCGAGGTGGTCGTTGACCAGACCGCAGGCCTGCATCAGGGCGTACGCCGTGGTGGGGCCGACGAAGCGGATGCCGCGCTTCTTGAGGGCCTTGGACAGGGCCGTGGACTCCTCGGTGATCGCGGGCACGTCGGAGAGCTTCCTGGGCGCCTTGCGGGAGGCGGCGTCCGGCGCGAACGACCAGATCAGGGAGTCCAGTTCGCCGTCGGACCAGTCGGCGAGCACGCGCGCGTTGGCCAGGGTCGCTTCGATCTTGGCGCGGTTGCGGATGATCCCCGGGTCGGCGAGGAGCCGCGCACTGTCCGCGTCGGTGAACTCCGCGACCGAGGCGATCTTGAAGTCGGCGAAGGCGGTCCGGAAGCCCTCGCGGCGCCGCAGGATCGTGATCCACGACAGGCCCGACTGGAACGCCTCCAGGCAGAGCCGCTCGTACAGCGCGTCGTCGCCGTGGACCGGGCGGCCCCATTCGTCGTCGTGGTACGCCACGTAGTCCTCGGTGGACAGGCCCCAGGGGCAGCGCAGGCCCCCGTCGGGTCCCGCGACGGCGTCGCTCGTGCTCACTGGTCGTCCCCTGTCTGCCGCTGCTCGTCCGGTCCCGCCGCCTTGCGCGGTTCGTACCCGTCGAAGAGGTCCTTGCCGCCGACCGCCGTGGCCTGCGCCCCGGCCAGGGCCGCCTCCAGCTCGGCGATGCGGGCGTCCCGCTCGGCGAGCTCGGCGCCGAGGCGGCCGAGCACGTCGTCCACCTCGCCCATGTGGTAGCCGCGCAGCGTCAGCGGGAAGCGGACCTCGTCCACGTCGGCACGGCGCAGCGGGCGGTCCTCGGGGAGCGGGTCGGTGAACCGCTCGGGCGCGGCATCGGGCAGCGCGCCGCTCTCGCCGCCGCCGACCACGGCGAGCGTCACCGCGCCGACCACCACCACGAGGGCGATGACCAGGAACAAGAACAAGACCATCTCTTCAGGCCCCCACGCTCGACGTGCCCGTGCTGAAACTGTCAGGGTCCGATCGTGCCATGCGGCACTGACAGTTAAGGTCGCAGGCGGCCGCAGTGCGACAAGGACCCAGGAGGATCACAGGGGATGCTCAGGCTTGGCAGGCGCGAGTTCGACGCGCACGAGCCGGTGATCATGGCGATCGTCAACCGGACCCCGGACTCCTTCTACGACCAGGGGGCCACGTTCCGCGACGAGCCCGCGCTGGCCCGGGTGGAACAGGCGGTGGCCGAGGGCGCCGCCATCATCGACATCGGCGGGGTCAAGGCGGGACCCGGCGAGGAGGTGACCGCGCAGGAGGAGGCGCGCCGCACGGTCGGCTTCGTCGCGGAGGTGCGCAGGCGGTTCCCCGACGTGGTGATCAGCGTCGACACCTGGCGGCACGACGTGGGCGAGGCGGTCTGCGAGGCGGGCGCCGATGTGCTCAACGACGCCTGGGGCGGGGTGGATCCGAAGCTCGCGGAGGTCGCCGCGCGGTACGGGGCGGGCCTGGTGTGCACGCACGCGGGCGGCGCGGAGCCTCGGACGAGGCCGCACCGGATCACGTACGACGACGTGATGGCCGACATCCTGCGCGTGACGGTCGGCCTGGCCGAGCGCGCGGTGGAACTCGGCGTCCCGCGCGAGTCCGTGATGATCGACCCGGGGCACGACTTCGGCAAGAACACCCGGCACAGCCTGGAGGCCACCCGCAGGCTCGGCGAGATGACGGAGACGGGCTGGCCGGTCCTGGTCTCGCTCTCCAACAAGGACTTCGTGGGCGAGACCCTCGACAAGCCGGTCAAGGAGCGCGTGATCGGCACCCTGGCGACGACGGCGGTCTCGGCGTGGCTCGGCGCCCAGGTCTACCGCGTCCACGAGGTCGCCGAGACGAGGCAGGTCCTGGACATGGTGGCGACGATCGCGGGGCACCGGGCGCCTGCGGTGGCGCGGCGGGGGCTGGCCTGAGTGCGGCGGGGGCCGGCCCGAGAGCCTGCCCCCGCGCGCGGGGTGCTACTTACCGACTTCCTTCGTCACCAAGGAGATCGCCTCGTCCACGTCGTCCGTGACGTGGAAGAGGAGCAGGTCCGCCTCCGATGCCTTGCCCTGGGCGATGACCGTGTTCTTCAGCCAGTCGATCAGGCCGTTCCAGTACTCCGATCCGAACAGGACGATCGGGAAGCGCGTGACCTTGCGGGTCTGTACGAGGGTGAGCGCTTCGAAGAGTTCGTCCAGGGTGCCGAGGCCGCCGGGCAGGACCACGAAGCCCTGGGCGTACTTCACGAACATCGTCTTGCGGACGAAGAAGTAGCGGAAGTTCACGCCGATGTCGACGTACTGGTTGAGGCCCTGCTCGAAGGGGAGCTCGATGCCGAGGCCGACGGACGTGCCCTTGGCCTCGACCGCGCCCTGGTTGGCGGCCTGCATGGCGCCGGGACCGCCGCCCGTGATCACCGCGAAGCCCGCCTCCACGAGCGCCTTGCCGATCTCGACGCCCGCCGCGTACTCGGGCGAGTCCTCCGCGGTGCGCGCCGAGCCGAACACGCTGATCGCGGGCGGGAGTTCGGCGAGCGTGCCGAAGCCCTCGATGAACTCGGACTGGATGCGCAGGACTCTCCAGGGATCCGTGTGCACCCACTCGGAGGGTCCGTCGGAGTCGAGGAGACGCTGGTCGGTGGTGCCGGGCTGGACCTTGTCCCTGCGTCGCAGCACCGGGCCGAGCCGCTGCTCCTCGGGACGCTTCCTGCCCTCAGGGTTGCTCATCGTCTGCTCCCTCCATGCGTACGTGAATCACAGCGTAGGTCTACGCGGGTTACAGCCGAGGGACGTCGGGATGTCCGGTTCCGGGAGCCTCATCGATGTCACGCCGTCAGCCAGCCGCGCAGCCGCTCCTCCGCTTCCGGGATCCGCTTGGCCTCGACGCGCTCGTCGACCTTGTGGGCGAGCAGCGGGTTGCCGGGGCTGTAGTTGACCGCGGGCACGCCGAGCCTGCTGAAGCGCGCCACGTCCGTCCAGCCGAACTTGGGGCGGGCCTCGCCGCCGACGGCCGCGACGAACGCGGCGGCGGCCGGGTGCGTCAGTCCGGGCCGGGCCGCGCCGGTGTGGTCGTCGACGATGAACTCCTCGACGCCGCAGTCCGCGAAGTAGTCGCGCACGAAGGCGAGCGCCTCCTCCTCGCTGCGGTCCGGCGCGTAGCGGAAGTTGACGGTGACGGTGCACTCGTCGGGGATGACGTTGGTGGCGACGCCGCCCTCGATGCGGACGGCGTTGAGCCCCTCGTGGAACCGGAGGCCCTCGACGACCGGCGTGCGGGGCTCGTACGCGGCGAGCTTCTGGAGGATGGGCGTCGCGGCGTGGATGGCGTTGGAGCCCATCCACGCGCGTGCGGAGTGCGCCCGCTCGCCCTTGGTCTTCAGGAGCACCCGGAGCGTGCCCTGGCAGCCGCCCTCGACCAGGCCGTCGGTCGGCTCCAGGAGGATCGCGAAGTCACCGGCGAGCCAGTCGGGGTGGGCCTCGGCGACGTGCCCGAGGCCGTTCAGGTGCGCGGCCACCTCTTCGTTGTCGTAGAAGACGAAGGTGAGGTCGCGGTTGGGTTCGGTCACCGTCTGCGCGATGCGCAGCTGGACGGCGACGCCCGACTTCATGTCGCAGGTGCCGCAGCCCCACAGGACGCCGTCGTCGTCCAGGCGCGAGGGCACGTTGTCCGCGATCGGCACCGTGTCGATGTGCCCGGCGAGGATGACCCGCTCCGCGCGGCCCAGGTCCGTGCGGGCCACCACGTTGTTGCCGTACCGGTCCACGGTGAGGTGCGGCAGGGCGCGCAGGGCCGTCTCGATGGCGTCGGCGAGCCCCTTCTCGGACCCGCTCGGGGACGGGAAGTCGACCAGCCTCGCGGTCAGCTCCGCGGCGTCCAACGTGAGGTCAAGCGGCGTATCGGTCATGCTCACGACCCTAACGCCCGCCGTCCCCGCGACCGCTCGCAGGACTCGGGCACCGCACGGAACTCCAGTACCGTGGACACGTGCCTGAGCCCCCCACCCCACGGTGGCGCGGCCGTCTTCCGCGCCTCGGGACCGCGTTCGCCGTGCTGCTCGCCGTCGCGGGTTACGTGGCGGTGCAGTACGTGTACGGGGGCAAGCCGGAGCCGCGGTGCACGGTGGTGTCGGGCAACGGCGACGGCGCTTCGTACACCTTCACGGCCGAGCAGGCGCGGAACGCCTCGACGGTCGCCGTGGTCGGCACCTCGCGCGGCATGCCCGAGCGGGCGGTGACCATCGCCCTGGCGACCGCGCTCCAGGAGTCGGGCCTGCACAACATCCGCCACGGCGACCGCGATTCGCTCGGCCTCTTCCAGCAGCGGCCCTCGCAGGGCTGGGGCGACGAGCGGCAGATCATGGACCCGGCGTACGCGTCGGCCCGCTTCTACGCCCACCTCGCCGACGTCCCCGGCTACTCACGGCTGCCCCTCACGGTCGCCGCGCAGCGCGTGCAGCACAGCGGCTATCCGCAGGCGTACGCCAAGCACGAACCGGACGCGGCGCTGCTCGCGGCGGCGCTGACCGGGCGCGCGCCCGCCACCCTGAGCTGCGAGGGCCGCCCCGGCACGGACCCGGGCGGCCCCGCGCAGGTACGGGCCGCGCTGGTCCGCGACTTCGGCCGGGCGGTGCGCCCTGACGACACCGGGGGCCGCACGGTCTCCGTGCCGGTGTCCTCGACGCCGACGACGACGGACGGCGGCGCCCCCGCGCGCGGCTGGGAGCTGGCGCACTGGGCGGTGGCCCAGTCCTCCGCGCTGCGCATCGAGCGGGTCTCCTACGCGGGACGCGAGTGGCGCGCGGGGGACGGCGAGGGCTCCGGGGACGGCGCGGGGCGATGGCGCAGGACGCCGAAGGGCCGCGAAGAGGGCGCCGCGGGGGCGGAGCGGGACGCGGCCGAGGTCCGCATTGTCACCGGGCAGTAGTACGGCGGGTCACTCGATCGGGGCACGGAGATCACCGGTCGACGGCCTCTCTCCCTGATGCGCCCCGCCCCTCCCCCGTACTCCCCACATCCCTTGAGAACAAAGGGGATTAAGGATTCCGCGGCGATTCGCGACGAAGGGCGTTTGCCCGTTTTTATCCGAAGCCGATAATGCGATGCATTGCCAACTCTTTACGTTGCGCCACCGCAACCTTCGCGGGCTTCGAGCGGTAGTCACTGCGTCCGATCGCCGGAACCCATCCGGCGGGCAGCCGGAGCCGATCCGGCCGGACGACCCCATGTTCTCTCCCGTCTGAAGGAGCATCATGTCCCTCCCCCTGACCCGCCGGATCGCCCGTGCCGCGCTGCTCGGCGCAGCCGGTGCAGCTGCCGCGGTCGGTGCGGCCGGCTCCGCAAGCGCCGCGGCTCTCCCCGCCGCCCCCGACCTGGGCGGACTCACCGCCCTGGACGGTGCCAACCTGGGCAACACCGTCGACGGTGCCGCCCAGCACACCAGCAAGCTCGCCGGTGAGACCGGCAGCAAGACCGTGAAGAAGGCCGTTCCCGCCGCGGGCAAGGCCGTTGGCAAGGGCGCCAAGACCACCACCCCGGCCGCGCAGAAGGCCGCCGGTGACGTCGCGGGCAGCGCGGGCGAGGTGCTCGGCGACACCGCGGGCACGGCCACCGACGGCGGCCTGCCCACCGACGCGGTCACCAAGGGCGGCCTGCCCACCGACCAGCTGCCGCTCAAGGGCCTGCCCCTCGGCTAGTCCCGGCACGGACGCGGGAAGGGCCCGGAGCCAGTGGCTCCGGGCCCTTCCCGCGTTCCCGTGCGCCTCAGGCCAGGCGCGCGACCGCCTCCGCCACGCGCTCGTCCGTCGCCGTCAGGGCCACGCGCACGAAGCGCTCGCCCGCCGGGCCGTAGAAGTCGCCGGGCGCCACGAGGATGCCGAGCTCCGCGAGGTGTCCGACGGTGTCCCAGCAGGACTCGTCGCGGGTCGCCCACAGGTAGAGGCTCGCCTCGCTGTGCTCGATGCGGAAGCCGTGCTTCAGGAGCGCGTCGCGCAGGGCCGCGCGCCGGGCCGCGTACCGCTCGCGCTGCTCGCGCACGTGCTCGTCGTCACCGAGCGCCGCGACGACCGCCGCCTGCGTCGGCGCGGACGTCATCATGCCGCCGTGCTTGCGGATCTGGAGCAGGTCGCCGAGCACGCCCGCGTCACCGGCGACGAACGCCGCGCGGTAGCCCGCCAGGTTGGAGCGCTTGGAGAGCGAGTGGACGGCCACGATCCCCTCGTACGAACCGCCGCACACGTCCGGGTGCAGCACCGAGACCGGCTCCGCCTCCCAGCCGAGCTCCAGGTAGCACTCGTCGCTGACGAGCAGCACGCCGTGCTCGCGCGCCCAGGCCACCGTGCGGGTCAGCTCGTCCTTGGACAGGACGCGACCGGTCGGGTTCGAGGGCGAGTTGAGCCAGAGGAGCTTGAGGCCCGTGGGGTCCAGCTCCGTCGGGTCGTCGTAGGCGACGTACTCCGCGCGGGCCAGGCGCGCCCCCACCTCGTACGTCGGGTAGGCGAGCCGCGGGTAGGCGACGACGTCGCCGGGGCCGAGGCCCAGCTGCGTCGGGAGCCAGGCCACCAGCTCCTTGGAGCCGACGACCGGCAGGACGTTGCGGTGGGTGATGTCCCGTGCGCCGAGGCGCCGTTCGCACCATCCGGTGATCGCGTCGCGCAGCTCGGTGGTGCCCCACACCGTCGGATAGCCCGGCGAGTCCGCGGCCGCGACCAGTGCTTTCTGGATGAGCTCGGGCACCGGATCGACCGGGGTGCCCACCGACAGGTCGACGATGCCGCCGGGGTGGGCGGCCGCCGTGGCCTTGTACGGCTCGAGCTTGTCCCAGGGGAAGGTGGGAAGGCGGTCGGAGACTACGGACACGTGGTGACTCCCGTAATGCGTGTGGTGCGTGCGGCGCTTGTACGACGCGACGCGTCGCTGTGCAAATGCCCCGGTCCCGTACGGCGGACGTGCCGTACGGGACCGGGGCGGCGCTCTGACTGCCGTTACTGGTTCTGCGGCGGCAGGGCGGCGATGAAGGCGTGGTCGCGCTCGATCAGGCCGAGCTTGCTCGCGCCACCGGGCGAACCGAGCTCGTCGAAGAACTCGACGTTCGCCTTGTAGTAGTCCTTCCACTCCTCAGGAGTGTCGTCCTCGTAGAAGATCGCCTCGACCGGGCAGACCGGTTCGCAGGCTCCACAGTCGACGCATTCGTCCGGGTGGATGTACAAGGACCTGGAGCCCTCGTAAATGCAGTCGACCGGGCACTCCTCGATGCACGCCTTGTCCTTGACGTCGACACAAGGCTGCGCGATGACGTAGGTCACGCTGTCGTTCCTCCTCGATACGGGCGTTGGCGGGCCGTCTTCAGGCTCCGCTCGCCTGGCGCGCGGGAGCGCGGCGTCGTCGATGCCCGCCCCTAGTATCTCCGTTCCCGGGCATGATCCGAACAGGAGGGGCGTACAGAGCTGTGGAATTCACTGCGGGCGGACGGCTTGAGGTCCGAATCACCCCTGCTGACGTGGGTAAACGCGTCTCTGTTCGACGCGTGAGCGAGGCCCTTGAGCCTGCCGGGAAGTTCACCGACACGGTGGGCGTTCTCACATCGTGGAACGACGGTGTGGTGCTCATCACACGACGCGACGGGGAAAGCGTCAGGATCGACGAGCGATCCCTCGTCGCGGGCAAGGTCGTCCCCGCCGCCCCGGCCCGCAGGCGGGGCCCCGCCGCCTCGTACGAGGAGCTGGCGCGGGTCAGCGCGCGGGCCTGGCAGCCGGTGGAGAGCGAGCGGCTCGGCGCGTGGGAGCTGCGGGCGGCGTCGGGGTTCACCCGGCGGGCCAACTCGGTGCTGCCGCTCGGCGATCCGGGCCGACCCCTTGACGAGGCCCTGCGGCAGGTGCGCGACTGGTACGCGGCCCGGGAGCTGCCCGCCTACGTGCAGACCGCGACGGGCGCCGAGGGCACGCAGGAGCTGCTCTGCGCCGAGCTGGCGGCACGCGGCTGGGAGCGCGAGGTGAGCGCCCGGTTGCACATCGGCGGACTCGCCCCGGTCGGGGACCTGGACGCGGACGTGTCGCGCGTGGAACTCTCCCGGTCCTATGACGAGGCGTGGCTGCGGCGGTACAAGCGGTTCGGGGTTCCCGGACCGCATGTGCTCAAGGTGCTGGCGAGCGGGCCCTCGGTGTGGTTCGCTTCCGTGCCCGGGAGCGGGGAATCGCCGGCCGCCATCGGGCGGTGCGTGGTGGACGGGCGCTGGGCCGGTTTCATGGCGGTCGAGGTGGACCCGGAGCACCGGCGGCAGGGACTCGCCACCGCGGTGATGACCGCGCTGTCGCGGCAGGCCCTCGCGGAGGGCGCGTCGGCGGCCTGGCTGCAGGTGGAGGACGACAACGACGGTGCGCGGGCGCTGTACGGCGAGATGGGCTTCGCGGCGCATCACGCGTACCACCACTACCGGTACGGGGCCGCCTGAGCGGTCCCGGCGGGACGGGGGCTCGCGGGCGGGAGACGCGCGGGCGAGCGGCACACTGCACGAGAGCACGGCACGGGAAACAGCGCCCGTCGAGGGCATGAGACACGAGGCACGTATGCACGCGGAGTCCGGCGAATGGCGGCGGCGGTTCGCCGAAGAGGCACGGTCCGAACGGCCCGGTCTCGCGCCGCTGTGCCTGCTGATCGGCGCGGAGGCGGATCCCGCCCTCGACGAGGCGGGCATCGACGCCGCCGAGATCGAACTGGACCGCCTCGCGGGCCTCCTGCCCTTCCGGCCCGGCGGCCCGCGGGCGTGGGCGACCGCGCTCGCCGAACTCCTGGGCGGACAGTGCGGGTTCGAGGGAACACCGGGCGACTACCAGCGCCTGGAGTCCTCGCTCCTGCACGAGGTGCTGCGGCGCCGCAGGGGGCTGCCGATCCTGCTGTCCGTGGTGTGGATGGAGGTGGCGCGGCGCGCGGGCGCCCCCGTGTACGGGGTGGGCCTGCCGGGCCATTTCGTCGTCGGCTTCGGCCCCAAGGACGACCAGGTGCTCGCCGACCCCTTCGACGGCGGACGCCTGTTGACCGGCGCGGACGCGGAACTCCTGGTGGCCGGTACGACGGGCGGCGGGATCCAGCCCTCGATGCTGACGCCCGCCGATCCGCTGAACATCGTCCAGCGCATCCTCAACAACATCCGCGCCTGGGCCGCCGCCCGCCCCGAGCGCTCCGACGTCGCGCTGTGGGCCCTCGAACTCTCCCTGCTGCTGCCCTCGCACCCGGCGAGACTGCGCTACGAGCGGGCCCAACTCCTCGTCCAGCGCGGTGACTTCCTGGGCGGCGCGGAGGCGCTCGACGAGTACGCCGACGTGGTGACGACGGTCGAGCCGACCACCGCGGAGCGGGTCAGGCACCAGGCGCGGGCCGCCCGCGCGATGCTCAACTGACGTACGGACACGGCCAGGTCGGCCCCGGACGGACGTATCGATCGGCCCGACCGGGCACCAGGGACGTATGCACCCCCGAACCGCCCGGTGGCGGCGCCTGTTCGCGGACGAGGCCGGGTCCGAGCGGCCCGATCTCGCGCTGCTCTGTCTGCTGATCGGCACGGAGGCGGACCCCACGCTCGACACGACGGACCTCGACATGGCGCGGCGCCTGATCGACCGCCTCGCCGCGCAGGTCGCCCGGGCCGCGTCCGCGCGCGGGGCCGCGGCAGCCGAAGCCGCCCGCTCCTGGGCCCTCGCCACGGCCGAACTCCTGGGCCAGCGCTACGGGTTCAAGGGCGGGCCCGGCGTCTACCAGCGTCTGGAGTCCTCCCTCCTGCACGAGGTGCTCAGACGCCGCAGGGGGCTGCCGATCCTGCTCTCGGTGCTGTGGATGGAGGTGGCGCGGCGCGCGGGCGCCCCGGTGCACGGCGTGGCGCTGCCGGGACACTTCGTGGTCGGCTTCGGGGGCGGGGACGACCAGGTGCTCGCCGACGCCTTCTCCGGCGGCCGCGTGCTGACCGCGACGGACGCGGAGCTGCTCGTCGCCGCGGCCACCGGGGCGCCGCTCGTGCCGTCGATGCTGCGGCCCGCGGGGACCCTGGACATCGTGCGGCGGATCCTGAACAACGTCCGCGCCTGGGCGGCGCCCCGGCCCGAACGCTCCGAGGTCTCCCTGTGGGCGATCGACCTCTCGCTGCTGCTGCCCGCGCCGCCCGCCCGGCTGCACTACGAACGCGCCGAACTCCTGGTGCAGCGAGGGGATTACCTCACGGGCGCGCGGGAGCTCGACACCTACGCGGACGCCGTCGCCGCGGAGGACGCGGCGGCGGCGGACCGGGCCAGGCGGCAGGCGCACGGGGCCCGGGCGATGCTGAACTGACCTCTCATGCCCGGGGGTCGGCGCCGGGGCTCAGAGCCAGCCCTTGTCCCGTGCGACCTTGACCGCCTCGGCGCGGTTGCGCACGGCCAGCTTCTGGATCGCCGTCGAGAGGTAGTTGCGGACCGTGCCCTGCGAGAGGTGCAGCTCCTTGGCCAGTTCGGCGTTGGTGGCGCCGTCGGCGGCCGCGCGAAGCACCTCGCGCTCGCGGTCGGTGAGCGGGTTCGCACCCCCGGCGAGGGCCGCGGCGGCCAGCGTCGGGTCGATGACCCGCTCCCCCGCGAGGACCTTGCGCACCGCGGCGGCGAGCTGGGCCGCGGGCGCGTCCTTGACCAGGAACGCGTCGGCGCCGGACTCCATGGCGCTGCGCAGATAGCCGGGCCGCCCGAACGTGGTGAGGATGACCACCTTCAACTCGGGGAACTCGGCGTGCAGTTGAGCCGCCGCCTCGATGCCCGTGCACCCCGGCATCTCGATGTCGAGCAGCGCCACGTGCACGTCGTGCGAGCGGGCCGCGGCGAGCACCTCGTCGCCTCGGGACACCTGGGCGACGACCTCGATGTCCGGTTCGAGCCCGAGCAGGGCGGCGAGTGCCTCCCTGACCATCGACTGGTCCTCGGCGAGCAGCACCTTGATGACGCCGCCCGCACCGCTGCCGTCCGTGCCGCTGCTCCCGCTGTTCACGCTGCTCATGAGGGGGATCCTACGGCCGCGTCGGCGAGCGGCACGCGGACGGTGAGACGGAAGCCGTGGCGGGCCGCGGGGCCCTTCTCCAGGTCTCCCCCGACGGCCTGGACGCGCTCGGCGAGGCCCGTGAGGCCGTTGCCCGGCGCGGCGCCCGAGCCACCCGAACCGTCGTCCTCCACGCACAGTTCCAGGCGCCGCCCCGCGAGCGTCTGCCGGGCGGTGAACGTCACCGTGCACCGCCGGGCGCCACTGTGCCGTACGACGTTGGTCACGGCCTCCCGCAGCGCCCAGGCGAGCGCCGCCTCGCCCTCCTCGTCCGGCAGTTCGGCGGGCGCGTCCAGGGGCACGTCGGCCTCGACGCCCGCGGCGGTGAGCGCCGTGCGCGCCCCCGCGAGCTCGCCCGCCAGGGTGCGCCGCCGGTAGCCGGAGACCGCCTCGCGGACGTCCACCAGGGCCTGGCGGCTGACCTGTTCGATGTCGGCGACCTGCTGCGCGGCCTTGTCGGGGTCGGTGGGGAGCATCCGCCCGGCCAGCTCGCTCTTGAGCGTGATCAGCGAGAGCGAGTGGCCGAGCAGGTCGTGCAGGTCCCTGGCGAGCCGCAGCCGCTCCTCGTTGGCGGCGAGTTGGGCGACGGTGGCGCGGGCCTGGCGGAGCTGGATCGTCGTACGGATCAGCTCGCGCACGCCGGACATCGCGAAGCCGACCAGGAGGGTGATCACCCCGAGGTTGGTGATCAGGTCGCCGAGACCGTCGTCGCGCAGGCCCACCAGGATCATCAGGAGGGTGACCGCGGGGATGACCCACAGCGCGTACCGCACCGGCAGGACCGCGCCCGCGGAGACCGCGACGTACACGAAGAGACCGAGCCACTGGTCGCCGAAGCAGAGCGCGAGGACCGCGGCGAGGACGACGAGCGCCGTGAACGAGCCGATGACGGGGGCCCACTGGAGGATCCTGGTGGTGTAGCGGAAGACCAGGGTCAGGTAGCAGACCACGAAGACCGCGAGGCCGAGCCAGCCGAACACCGTGGCGGGCGTCGTGTGGTGGCCGTCGGCCAGGTCCTTCATCGGGGAGCTCAGGAAGACCAGCCAGACGCCGATCCAGGCCGCCTTCGTCAGGAACTGACGGCGGCCCTGGGGCGGTCGCCCGAACGTGTACACGGGGTGCAGCTCGTTGCCCACAGCGTCGTTCTCGCTCACGCCTTCAGTGTGTCCTTCCGGTACAGCCACGCCGCGCCGCCCGCGAAGAGGAGGAAGTAGGCGACGAGGAGCGTGACGTCCTTCGCATGCGGGGCGTTGCCCAGTTCGATGGCCTGTCCGAGGGCAGCGTACGCGTGGGTGGGCAGCCAGGACGCGATGTCCTGGAGCCACCCGGGGAAGGTCGTCGTCGGCATCCACAGGCCGCCGAGCACGGAGAGCCCGAAGTAGACGATCATCGTGATCGGGCGCACCGCGTCACCGGACGCGAGATAGCCGATCGCCACGCCGAGCGCGGCGAAGCAGAGGCTGCCCGCCCAGATCGCGCCGGTCAGGGCCAGCCACTGCCAGGCGTCGAAGCGGACGTCCTTGACGGCCGCGGCGACCACGAAGACCACGACGATGGACGGCAGGCTCACCACGGCCGCGCTGGCGGTCTTCGCCAGGACGTAGCCGTGCCCCGGCAGCGAGGTCAGGCGCAGCTGCCGCACCCAGCCGTTCTCGCGCTCCTTGGCGATGCGCTCGCTGTTGCCCATCAGGACGGCGGTGAGGGCGCCGAAGGACGCCATGGACACCATGAAGAAGGCGGGCAGGTTCAGGCCCGTCCCCTCGACCTTCGTGGTCGCGGACTGGCCGCCCGCGATGATCAGGAAGAGCAGCGACGGGTAGATCACCGAGAAGAACAGGAACTTGCGGTTGCGCAGGGCGCGGGTGATCTCCAGCTTGACGAGCGCGCGCGAGGCGAAGGAGTACGTCGGGTACGTCATCGGGTCCTGGCCTCCTCGGCCTCGGTGATCGCCACGAAGGCCTGTTCGAGGCCGAGTCCCGCGACCTCCAGGTTGCGGGGGTAGACGCCGAGCCCGTACAGCGCGTGCACGGTGGCGTCGGCGTCGGTCGACTGGAGGCGGACCGTGTGGCCCGAGACGTCGATCGTGGTCAGGAACGGCAGCGCGCGCAGCTCGGCCGTGAGCGCCTCGTCGATGCCCGCGAGCCCCTCCCGGCCCTCCCGGCCCTCCAGGTCGAAGGAGACCTTCCGGGCGCCCGCCTTCGCCTTGATCTCGGCGGCGGTGCCGTCCGCGAGGAGACGGCCGCGGTGCAGCACCAGGACGCGGTCGGCGATCGCGTCGGCCTCTTCCAGGTAGTGCGTGGCGAAGAGGACCGCGCGGCCCTGTTCGGCCTGGTCCCGCATGGTCGCCCAGAACGCCTGGCGGGCGGTGACGTCCATGCCGGTGGTCGGCTCGTCCAGGACGATCAGGTCGTTCTCGCCCGCCGTGGCGAGCGCGAAGCGCACCCGCTGCTCCTGGCCGCCGGAGAGCTTGTTGACCTTGCGGTCGGCGATCTGCGTGATGCCCGCGTGGGCGAGCACGTCGCTCACCCGGTGGGGCCGCGGGTGCAGCGCGCAGGCGAGCCGCACCAGTTCCGCGACGGTGACCTCGTCCATCAGGCCGCCGCTCTGCAGCATGGCGCCGACCCGGCCCGCGGTGATCGCCTCGCGCGGGCTCGTGCCGAAGACCCGCACGGTGCCGCTGTCCGGCTGCCGCAGGCCGAGCAGCAGGTCGAGGGTGGAGGACTTGCCCGCGCCGTTCGGGCCGAGCAGGGCCACGGTCTCGCCGGGGCGGAGGTCGAGGGTGAGGGCGTCCACGGCGCGCACGTCGCCGTAGCTCTTGGTCACCCGTTCGAAGCTCACGGCCGGGGCGCCGTTCGCCGCTGAGGTCGTCGTCATGCCGTCCATCGTCGCGAAGGCGCAGGTGGGGGCGGCAGTGTCGACTGTGGTGACTCCGGCATGACATCTGTCATGCCGGAGTCGTCGGGCGGCGGCTAGCTCGCGTTCGTCTCGATGACGCCGACCCGCTCGGCGGGCGTCTTGCCGAGCAGCGCCTTGCCCATCGCCTGGGCCACGTCGGTCGGCTGGACCGGCGTCTTGTCGCCGTTGCCGCGCTGGATCAGCACGCCGTCGAAGACGTTGCCGTAGAGCTTCTTGAGCTCTTCGAGGTCGTAGTGCGGCTGGAGCGTGCCGTCCTTGAGGACCTTCGTCTCCAGGATCTTCGGCAGCGACTTCGCCGGGCCGAACGGGATCGACTTGCCGCCCGCCGAGATCGTGACGTTGGCGGACATCGCGGGCTTGGCGAAGGTGGTCATGAACTTGTCGACCTCGGCCTTGGCGACCGTCGGCTTGCGCGTGGTGACCGGGACCTGGACGGTGCCCGCGCTGCCGGTCTCGACCTGCTTCTTGTAGGCCTGCGCGACGGCGGTCGCCGAGGCGCCCGCGTCGATGCCCTTGCCGACCTTGCCGTAGACGGGGACGGCCTTGCCGGGCACGAACTTGACCGTGCCCTCCTTCGCCGAGCCCGAGCCGCCCGCGGCGCGCTCCAGGGCGGCCGCCAGCTTCTCCTCGTCGACGGGCATGACCGGTTCGACGACCCGCTCGCCGCCGAACAGCGAGCCGACCACCGAGACGGGGTTGTAGTCGCTGCCCGCGGCCTCGCGGACGGTCGACTGGCTGTCCAGGGTCAGCCCCGCCTGGTCCGGCTTGAGGGTGACGGGCGTGCCCGCCACCGACAGCTTCAGGGGTTTGGTCACGCGCTCGCCGAGCGCCGCGTCGAGCTTCTTGACGGCCTCGTCGCGGGTGCCGCCGCCGATGTCGACGCCGAGCACCGTGGTGCCCTTCGGTACGTCGGCGTGGTTCATCAAGAGCCCCGCGCCGTACGCCCCGCAACCCACGACGACCGCGGCGACCACGACGAGGACCAGCTTGCTGCGGCCCTTCTTCTTCGCCTTCTTCGCCGCGGGCGCGGCGGGCGGCACGTCCGAGCGGACCGGCTCGGGCAGCTTCGGCGGGGTGTGCGCGCCCGGCCCGTCCGCCTGCGCGCCCGGCGCGAACGGGGAGGTGTCCTGGGCGGGCGGTACGACGGGGATGCCGCTGGTCAGCGTCTCGCCGGAGACATTGCCGCCGGGCGTGGGCGCGCCGGGGCCGCCGGGCAGGGATTCGGGACCGCCAGAGGCGGGCGGACGCGGGCCGCCGGGCGGCGGCGAGACGGGCCCCGCCTTCTGCGGCGTCAGGATCGCGGTGTCGTCACTCATGCCGCCGGAACGGGGCGTCCTGCCCGCCGAGTTGGCGGCGCCCTGGGGCCCGCCGGGGCCCGTGGGGCCTCCCGGGGGCGTGGGCGGCCCCAGCGGGCTGTCGCCGGTCACCGGACCGCCCGTCGGGCCCGCGGGACCGCGCGCGCCCTGACCGCGGAAGTCGTCCGCGCCGCCGGAGAAGTACGGCAGGTCGCCGCGCGTCGGGTCACCGCCCTGCGGGGCACCGGCGCCGAGGGGGCCCGACGCCACCGCGCCGGACACGTCGTAGGCACCCGAGCCGCCCGCGCCGGAAGCCCCCGAACCGGCGCCCGGGGAGCCGCCGTTGGCCGACGGGCCCGCGCCCGTGCCCGGCGCGCCCTCGCCGCCGCGCGGCGCGGACTTGCGCGGCGCGAACCAGTCGCTGGTCTTCTCCTCGGCCGCCGCGCCACCCGCACCGGCCGACGCACCGCCGACGCCACCGGACGAAGCCTGCGACGCACCCGTGGCGAAAGCCGAACCGGAACCGAGCGAGTCACCGGCCGCACGGCGGGCACCCGCGCCGCCGCCGGAGGCCAGCGAGCCCCCGGCCGACGGGTCCTGGCCCGCCTCGGCCGCGCCCGGAGCGCCCGGCGCGGGGGGCTCACGGCGGTCCTCGTCGTCCCCGCGCGAGGCGTCACCTTCACCGACGGGCGTCCGCATGACGACCGGCGGGATGGGGCGCGATCCGGGGATGTTGATCCGGATCCGCGTGGTCAGTGTGGTCTGGGTCTCGGGCTCGTCCGGCCGCTCGTCGGCGGCCTGCCGCCGCGCACCGTCCGCGCCGCCGTCACCGGCAGCGCCCTGTGCGGGGGAGCCGTACGGCGGCGTCCCCGAAGGGTATGCGGCTCCACCGCGCCCCTGGGGCCCGGAGGACGAACTGTCAGTTTCACGACTCAAGGCAGGTTCTCCCGGTTGGTTCCGCCGCCCGTCTCGGCCTCTCGCAGGGGGTCCCCCCGGCCGGAGGTGGGGGAGGCTCGGCGGCCGCACCACCATACTGGCCGCCGTCGGCACTCATCCTGTGACCGGCGTCAAACCCGTGCGGGACACGGGCCGAAGTGGTACGTCACTTGCCAAGTCGGGCGGCGGAGCCGCCCGGTTGCGACGGCCGGGCGAGCGTGGCACACATCACAGCCACCGCCATGCCGCCGAGCAGGAAGCCGTAGGAGCCGAGTCCCGCGGCGAAGACGAAGTCGCCTTCGGGTCTGGTGGACGTCAGCAGGACGACGGCGACGAGCCAGCCCGCGGCGGGCGCCACGGCGCCCGCTCTGGTGCCGATCGCGCACGCGCCGCCGTAGAAGGCGCCGGCGGCGCCGAGGAGCCCGAGCAGCAACCCGGCGGGGAAGAAGCCGCCTTGGACGAGGGCCCCGGCCACACCGACGAGGGCGCCGAGCACGAAGAGCCCGGCGTAGGCGGCAAGTCGCCCCGCCCGCAGGGGCTGTGCGAGGAAGCTCCCGGCCGGCACGGCGGCCGCGGCACCAGAAGCGGAACCGGAACCGGAGTCACCAGCACTAGCACCGGCACCGGCACCGGCACCGGCACCGGCAGGAGTCTTCGAGGGCTTGGGAGCACCGGCTCCCGACGACGCACGAGAACGCGTACTCACAGCGCGGTCACCTCAGCCACATCCGTCACCCTTTCGAGGCCGGCGAACAGATCGTGCTCACGACCACCGTCCCCCGTCGGCACTTCTCCCCGCACCAGCTCGAAGTACTCCACCTCGAAGATCGGCTGCGCGCGGTCGTTGGAGAGGATGAAGAGCGGCTCGCTGACCTGGATCTGGGTGGCGTGGGCGCGCATCGCCGCCGCCTTGGCCGCCTTGACGGCGGTGCCGTCGATCTCGGTGGTGACGCGCTCGTCGTCGGTGACGCCCGGCACGTCCTCGACGACGGCAGGGGTGGTGAAGGGCGAGAACCGCAGCGCGTCGGGCAGGCGCGCGAAGCGCTCGTCGGCGACGGAGCGCGGGACGCGGTTCCAGTAGATCTTGGCGATGGTGTGCGGCTCGCCGAGGTCCGCGCGGAAGGCGGGCTCGGCGGCGAGGTCGGCGGCCCGCATCGCGACGCGGTGCGCCTGGATGTGGTCGGGGTGGCCGTAGCCGCCGTCCGGGTCGTACGTCACCAGGACCTGCGGGCGGACCTCGCGGATCACCTCGACGAGGTACGCGGCCGCCTCGTCGAGGTCGGCCGACCAGAAGGCGCCCGCCCGGTGGTTCTGCTCGGCGCCCATCATCCCGGAGTCGCGGTAGCGCCCGGTGCCGCCGAGGAAGCGGTGGTCGGTGACCCCCAGCTCCCGCATGGCGGCCGCGAGCTCCCCGATGCGCTGGGCGCCCAGGGAGTCCTCGCGGTCGGCGGCGAGATGGGCGAGCTCGGCCGGGATGATCTCGCCCTCCTCGCCGAGCGTGCAGGTCACCAACGTGACGTGGGCGCCGTCGGCCGCGTACGTGGCCATGGTCGCGCCGGTGGTGATCGACTCGTCGTCGGGGTGCGCGTGCACGAGCAGCAGGCGCCGGGCGGGCAGTTCCGTCATGGGACCACCCTACGAGCACCACGGGGAGGGGTCAGAACTTGATGTCGCCGATCATCCCCGCCACGTTGGTCGTCAGCTCGCTGATCGTCGGCGCGACCGACGAGCTCGCCAGGTAGAAGCCGAGCAGCGTACAGACCACCGCGTGCCCGGCTTTCAGCCCTGACTTCTTGACCAACAGGAAGACGATGATCGCCAGCAGCACCACCGCCGAAATCGAGAGTGCCACGGCGGTCACCTCCAAGTCGTTGCCGTAACCCAGTGCGGACGCACGCCAGCAGGTTCATACCCACCAAGCGCTACGGATCATAACTATCCGTGTGGACGCATGAGTCGGAGCACGGCAGCACAGGGGGGCGCATGCGGCCTAGGCTCGGGGGATGACCACCGAGAACCCCGGAATCACCAGGCCCGACGAGAGCCCGGCACAGCGGCTCTCCTTCCCGCGCGAGCATGCCCGCACGCAGCGCTTCACGCTCGGCGCGCCGCGTGCGTTCACGGTGGCGCCCGACGGGTCGCGGGTCGCCTTCCTGCGCTCCCCGTCCGGTACGGACCGCACGCACCAGCTCTGGGTCCTCGACGTGGCGGACGGCGGCGGCGAGCGCGTGGCGGCCGATCCGGGGGCGCTGCTCGGCGGCGCGCGGGAGCAGCTCTCGGCGCAGGAGCGCACGCGACGCGAGCGCAGCAGGGAGAGCGCGTCGGGCATCGTCGGCTACGCGACGGACGCCGCCGTGGAGCTGGCGGCCTTCGCGCTGTCGGGCAGGCTCTTCGCGGCCGAGCTGCGCGCGGGCACGACGCGCGAACTCCCCGCTCCGGGGCCCGTGCTCGACCCGCGGCCGTCGCCCGACGGGCGGCACATCGCCTACGTCGCCGGGGGCGCGCTGCGCGTGACGGGCGCCGACGGCACCGGGGACAGGGCGCTCGCGGCGCCTGAATCCGGCCAGGAAGAAACCGTCACATACGGTCTCGCCGAGCACGTCGCCTCCGAGTCGATGGCGCGCTACCGCGGCTTCTGGTGGTCGCCCGAATCCGACCGGCTGCTGGTGACCCGGGTCGACGACTCCCCCGTGCGGCGCTGGTGGATCGCCGATCCCGCGCACCCGGAGCGTGCGCCCCAGCGGGTCGCGTACCCGGCCGCGGGCACGGACAACGCGGACGTACGCCTCTTCGTGCTCGGCCTGGACGGCACCCGCACCGAGGTGGTCTGGGACCGGGTCCGCTTCCCCTATCTCGCACGTGTGCACTGGTCGGCGGATGGTGCGCCGCTGCTGCTCGTGCAGTCGCGCGACCAGTGCGGCCAGCTCTACCTCGCGGTGAACCCGGCCGACGGCTCCACGGGGATGGTGCACGCGGAGGACGCCGATCCACAGACGGCCTGGCTCGACCTCTTCCCCGGCGCCCCCTGCTGGTCCCCCAGCGGCAAGCTGGTGCGCATCGTGGACGAGGGCGGCGCCCGGGTCCTCGCGTGGGGCGAACGGCCGCTCACGGGGCCGCAGTTGCACGTCCGCGCGGTCCTCGACGTGACCGAGGAAGATGTCTTGATCTCGGCGTCGGCGGGCGAGGCCGCGGCCGATCCCGAGACCGGCGAGATCCACGTCTACCGCGTCAACGAACTGGGCGTGGAGCGCTTCTCCCAGGAGCCCGGGGTGCACTCGGCGGTCCGCGCGGGCGGCCTCACCGTCCTCGTCTCCGCCTCGCTGGACCGCCCGGGCTCCCAGGTGCGGGTGCTGCGCGACGGCAAGCAGGTGGCGACCGTCGCCTCACACGCGCGGCGCCCGGGGCTCACGCCGCGCGTGACGCTCACCGAAGGGGGCGCACGGAAGATCCCGTGCGCCGTCCTGCTCCCCACGGAATACCAGGCGACGGACGGGCCGCTTCCGGTACTGCTCGATCCGTACGGCGGCCCGCACGGTCAGCGCGTTCAGCATGCGCACAACATCTTCCTCACCTCCCAGTGGTTCGCCGACCAGGGCTTCGCGGTGATCGTGGCGGACGGCCGGGGCACCCCGGGCCGCTCCCCCGGCTGGGAGAAGTCGATCAAGAACGACCTGACGCTGACCCTCGAGGACCAGGTCGACGCGCTGCACGCGCTCGCGGCGAGCGGGGAGTACCCCCTCGACCTGGACCGGGTGGCGATCCGCGGCTGGTCCTACGGCGGCTACCTGGCAGGGATGGCCGCGCTGCGCCGCCCCGACGTCTTCCACGCGGCCGTGGTCGGCGCCCCGGTGACGGACATGCGGCTCTACGACACCCACTACGAGGAGCGCTACCTCGGCGACCCGAACAAGTCTCCGGACGTCTACCGCCACAACTCCCTGGTCTGGGACGACGGCATCGTGGACGCGGCCGAGCCGCACCGCCCGATGCTGATCGTGCACGGCCTCGCCGACGACAACGTGGTGGTGGCGCACACCCTGCGGCTGTCATCGGCGCTGCTCGCCGCGGGCCGCCCGCACGAGGTGCTCCCGCTGTCCGGCGTCACGCACATGACGCCGCAGGAGCAGGTCGCGGAGAACCTGCTCCTGCTCCAGGTGGACTTCCTGAAGCGCTCGCTGGGCCTGTGAAGGACCGGACCGGCTACGGCACGACCTGCTTCTCCTCCGCGAAGTGGCACGCCGAGTCGTGCGCGGCCGGTCCGCCGCCGATGCGGAACTCCGCGGGCACCGCGAGCTCGGGCACTTCGAGGGAGCACCGCTCCCGTGCCTTCCAGCAGCGGGTGCGGAAGCGGCAGCCGGAGGGCGGGTTGGCGGGCGAGGGCACGTCGCCGCTCAGGATGATCCGCTCCCGGTGCTCGCGCGCCTCGGGGTCGGGCACCGGCACGGCGGAGAGCAGCGCCTGGGTGTAGGGGTGCGTGGGGTGCTCGTAGATCTGTTCGTCCGAACCGATCTCGACGATGCGCCCCAGGTACATCACGCCCACCCGGTCGGAGATGTGCCGCACGATGGAGAGGTCGTGGGCGATGAAGACGTAGCTCAGGTCGAACTCGTTCTGGAGCTTCTCCAGGAGGTTGATGACCTGGGCCTGCACCGAGACGTCGAGCGCGGAGACCGGCTCGTCGGCGACGATCACCTCGGGCCTGAGCGCGAGACCGCGCGCGATGCCGATGCGCTGGCGCTGGCCGCCGGAGAACTGGTGCGGATAGCGGTTGATGTACTCGGGGTTGAGCCCGACCACGTCGAGCAGCTCCTGCACCTTCCGGCGGCGCGAGCCCTTCGGGGCCACCTCGGGGTGGATCTCGTACGGCTCCCCGATGATGTCGCCGACCGTCATGCGCGGGTTCAGCGAGGTGTAGGGGTCCTGGAACACCATCTGGATGTTGCGCCGGACCGCTTTGAGGGCCCGCCCGGACAGCTTGGTGATGTCCTCGCCCTTGTACCGGATCTCACCCGCGGTCGGCCGCTCCAGGTTGACGAGCATCTTCGCGACGGTCGACTTGCCGCAGCCCGACTCGCCCACGATGCCGAGCGTCTCGCCCTGGGTCAGCTCGAAGTCGACGCCGTCCACGGCCTTGACCGCGCCGACCTGTTTGCGGACGACGATGCCCTGGGTCAGCGGATAGTGCTTGACCAGGCCGCGCACCTGGAGGATGGGCTCCTGGGCCGGCTTGTCGCCCACGGGTTCGCCGCCTTCACCGTGTCGCATCGATCGTCTCCTTCCAGAAGTGACAGGCACTCCTGCGGTCGGCGACGAGGCCCTCGTACGTGACCTGCGCGAGCGGTGGCTCGTCGGTGCGGCAGATGTCCTGGGCCATGGGGCAGCGCGGGTTGAAGGCGCAGCCCGGCGGGATGTTCATCAGGTTCGGCGGCAGGCCCTTGATCGCGTAGAGGTCCTGGCCCTTCTGGTCCAGGCGCGGGATGGATTCGAGCAGGCCCCGGGTGTAGGGGTGGGCGGGCGCCCGGTAGATCTCGTGGACGGGGGCCTTCTCGACGATGCGGCCCGCGTACATGACGGCGATGGTGTCGGCGACGTCCGCGACGACCCCGAGGTCGTGGGTGATGAGGATCAGGCCCATGTTCATCTCGCGCTGGAGTTCCGCGAGGAGGTCCATCACCTGCGCCTGGACGGTGACGTCGAGGGCGGTGGTCGGCTCGTCGGCGATGATCAGCGAGGGTTCGAGCGCCATCGCCATGGCGATCATGATGCGCTGGCGCATGCCGCCGCTGAACTGGTGCGGGTACTGGCCGACCCGCTCCTTGGCGGCCGGGATGCGCACCCGGTCCATCAGCTCGACGGCCTTGGCCTTGGCGTCCTTCCTGGACAGCCCCTTGTGGACGACGTACATCTCTCCGAGCTGTTCGCCGACGCTGAGCACCGGGTTCAGCGAGGACAGCGCGTCCTGGAAGATCATCGCCATTCCGGCGCCGCGCACCTTGCGCCGCTCCTCCTCCTTGAGCGTGAGGAGGTCCCTGCCCCGGAAGAGGATCTCGCCCGCGGTGATCCTGCCCGGCGGGACGTCGAGGATGCCCATGATGGCCTGGGCGGTGACGGACTTGCCGGATCCGGACTCGCCGAGGACGGCGAGCGTCTCGCCCGCCGCGACGCTGTAGTCGACGCCGTTGACGGCCTTGGCGACCCCGTCCCTGGTGCGGAACTCCACGTGCAGATCGCGTACTTCGAGGAGCGTGTCCGCCCCCGGCGCCCCGGGTACGACGGCCTCGGATGCCACGGTTGCCATGTCCGCCTACCTCAGCTTGGGGTCGAGGGCGTCGCGCACCGCGTCGCCGAGCATGATGAACGCGAGCACCGTGATCGCCAGCGCGCCGGCCGGCCAGAGCAGCATGTGCGGGGCGTTGCGGATGTACTGGGACGCGGCCGAGATGTCGATGCCCCAGCTCACCGTCGGCGGCTTCAGGCCGACGCCGAGGTAGGAGAGCGTGGCTTCGAGCGCGATGTACGTACCCAGGGCGATGGTCGCCACGACGATCACCGGGGCGACGGCGTTCGGCGCGATGTGGCGCAGGAGCATCCGCGAGTTGGAGGCGCCGAGGGCCCGCGCCGCCTGCACGTAGTCGTTCTGCTTGGCGGTGATGACGGAGCCGCGCGCGATGCGGGAGAGCTGCGGCCAGCCGAGCAGCACCATGAAGCCGACCACGGGCCAGACCGTGGAGCTGGTGACGACCGACAGGAGCACCAGACCGCCGAGGACGACCGGGATGGCGAAGAAGATGTCGGTGATCCGGGAGAGGATCGCGTCCCACGCGCCGCCGAAGAACCCGGCGAGCCCGCCGAGCACGCTGCCGAGGATCGCGACGCCGAGCGTGGCGCAGACGCCGACGGTGACCGAGACCCGGGTGCCGTACACGACCCGCGTGTAGACGTCGCAGCCCTGCTCGTTGAAGCCGAAGGGGTGCCCGGGCGACGAGCCCTTCTGGCGGTTGGCGAGGTCGCAGTCGAGCGGGTTGCCGGAGGCGATCAGCGAGGGCCACAGGGAGATGACGACGAGGAAGACGATGATCAGGCCCGAGACGATGAAGATCGGGTTGCGCCGCAGGTCCCGCCAGGCGTCGGACCACAGGCTGCGCGCGGGCGCCGAAGGGCCCGTGCCGTCGGGCCCGCCCGGGGTCAGGGAGGTCGCCTCGCTGGTGGCGAGGTCCATCGCGCCGCCCGCACCGGTCGCGGCGATGGCGCCCTGCGGCTCCTTGGGTTCAGGCATAGCGGATCCTCGGGTCGAGTACGGCGTACAGGAGGTCGACGATGAGGTTGGCCACCAGGAAGACCAGGACGAGGACGGTCACGAAGCCGACGACGGTCTGCGTGCTCTGGCGGAGGATCCCCTGGTAGAGCTGGAAGCCGACCCCGTGGATGTTGAAGATCCGCTCGGTGACGATCGCGCCGCCCATCAGCGCGCCCACGTCCGTGCCGATGAAGGTGACGACGGGGATCAGGGAGTTGCGCAGGAGGTGCCGGGTGATGACGCGGCGCCGTGGCAGGCCCTTGGCGATGGCGGTGCGGACGTAGTCGGCGCGCCGGTTCTCCGCGATGGAGGTGCGGGTGAGCCGGGTGACGTACGCCAGGGAGACCGAGGCGAGGACGAGTCCGGGGACGAGCAGTTCGTCGAAGGGCGCCTCGCTGGACACCGAGGGTTTGATGACCCCCCACTGGACGCCGAGCACCAGCTGGAGCACGAGCCCGGTGACGAAGGTGGGCACGGAGATCACCACGAGCGTCACGAGCAGGACGACGGTGTCGACCGGGCGCCCGCGCCGCAGCCCCGTGAGCACGCCGAGCGAGATGCCGATGACGATCTCGAAGACGATCGCGACGATGGTCAGCCGGATGGTGACGGGGAAGGCCGCCGACATCAGTTCGGTGACCTTCTGGCCGTTGAAGGCGGTGCCGAAGTCACCGGTGAAGACGTTGCCCATGTACGTCAGGTACTGCTGCCACACCGGCTTATCGAGGCCGAACTCCTTCTTCAGCTGCATGGCCGTGGCGGGGTCGCACTTGCGGTCGCCGCACAGGCCCGCGACGGGGTCGCCCATCACGTTCACCATCAGGAAGATCAGCAGCGTGGCGCCGAAGAAGACCGGGATCATCTGCAGCAGACGCCGGATCACATAACGTCCCATGGGGGCTCCGGAATTAGGGGGAGCGGCCGCCGGTGCCCGCGCGGGGACGGCGGCCGCTCCCGGCGTCTCAGTTGACCTTGATCTCGTTGTAGACGGGCACGCTGAACTGGTTCAGCGCGACGTCGGAGACCTTGTCCGAGTAGCCGGCGCTGCCGTTCTGGTACCAGAGCGGGATGGCCGGCATGTCCTTGGCCAGGACCTTCTCGGCGTCCTGGAAGGTACTGACGGCCTTGGCCTTGTCGGTCTCCGCGTTGGCCTGGTCGACGAGCTTGTCGAACTCCTTGCTGTCGTACTTGCCGTCGTTGGACGGGGCGTCCGTGTAGTACGTCGGCTGGAGGAAGTTCTGGATCAGCGGGTAGTCCATCTGCCAGCCCGCGCGCCAGGCGCCGTCCAGCTCCTGCTTGGACGCCTTGCTGCGGAAGTCGGCGAAGGTGCCGACCGGGTTGCCGACGCAGGCCTTGTCGTTGCCGAGCGCCTTGTTGATGGAGTTGCAGACGGCGTCGACCCACTCCTTGTGGGAGCCGGTGTCCGCGTTGTACGAGATCTTGAGCTGGCCGCCGGGGATGCCGCCGCCCTCGGCGACGAGCTTCTTGGCCTTCGCCGCGTCGTACGTGCAGGGGTCGCCGCAGAGCCCGTCCTTGTAGCCGCCGTCGTCGCCGAGGACGGGCGAGGTCCAGTCGGTGGCGGGCGTGCGGGTCTTCTGGAAGATGCCCTCGGTGATCTGTTCGCGGTTGATCGCCATGGACAGGCCCTGGCGGACCTTCTCCGTGCCCGGCTTGTTCCACTTGCTGTCGTAGAACGGGAAGGCGAGGGTCTGGATGATGCCCGCGGGGGTGTTGATGTAGCGGTCGCCGAGGTCGTTCTTGGCGTTGCTGAGCTGCGAGGCCGGGACGTCGTCGACGAGGTCGAGGTTGCCCGCCATCAGGTCGGTGTAGGCGGTGTTGTTGTCGGTGTAGACCTTCATGTCCACACCGCCGTTCTGCGCCTTGTCGTCGCCGGGGTACCCGTCCCACTTGCGCAGGGACATCTTGGAACCCTTGGTGTACGAGTCCACGGTGTACGGGCCGTTGCCGACGGGCTTGGAGAGCCACTTGTCGTGGTCGTCGTAGAACGCCTTGGGCAGCGGGGAGAAGGCCGGGTAGCCGAGGGTGTCGGGCCAGGTGGAGAACTTCTGGCTGAGCTTGACCGTGAAGGTCTTGTCGTCGACGACCTTGAGCCCGGAGAGGGTCTGGGCGCTCGCGTCGCCCTTCTCCGGGTGGACCTTGTCGTAGCCATCGATGTAACCGAAGAAGTAGGCGTTCTTCTGGTTGTTCTTGAGGTTCGCGCCGTAGTTCCAGGCGTCCACGAAGGACTTGGCGGTGACCTTCTCGCCGTCGCTGAACTTCCAGTTGTCCTTGATCTTGACCGTGAAGTTCTGCGCGTCCTTGGTCTCGATCGAGTCGGCGATCATGTCCTTCGCCTCGCCGGTCTTCGGGTCGTACCGCTTCAGGCCGCGGAAGACCATGTCGAGGATCTTGCCGCCCTGGACCTCGTTGGTGTTCGCGGGTTCGAGCGGGTTCTGCGGGTCGCCCCAGGAGGAGCTCACGATGCCGGAGCCGTCGCCGCCACCGCCGCTGCTCCCCCCGCCACCACAGGCCGTCGCCGCGAGGGCGACGGCGACCGCACCTGCGGCCCACTTGGCGTGCGTGGCTCCACGCATGGAGTCCTCCTGTCCTGAAGCTGTCCTGAAGCTCCGCGATACGTGACCTGTCTCACTTACCGCCAAATATCGCCGCAGGAGGAATGAACCGCATATTTAGCCCACCCGTACGAGTCGGAGCCCATCCGGATGTACGCATTCCGAGACAGTGGCGCCCGTATAACGGACTCATTGCCCGGCTTGTCATGAACAATCCGAGTTGTCCATCACGCTTGATTACGCCAAGGCAATGGGCATGCCAACCTTGCGCAAAGTTGCGGTAAAGGATCCCAAGGTCGACTCAAGGGGCCCGACGATTCATTGACCGCGCGGGAAATGCCTTGCGAAAGTCGCGCCTAGCCCGTAGGCGCCCGGTTGTCCTGCGGATTCCTGACGACCCTGCCGGGCCTGGAGTGCCATGACCTCGCCAACTCCCGTCGATGCCGCCACGCTTGAAGTGACGGACGCCGTCGACAGCGCGTCTGCCTCGCCCAACGACCAGGGCAGCAAGGGCCGTTCACCCGGACGGCTCGCCTGGACCCGGTTCAAGCGGGACAAGTCCGGCGTCATCGCCGCCGGCGTGGTCGTCTTCTTCTTCGTGATCGCCCTGTGCGCGCCGCTGATCGCGAAGGCGTACGGCAAGGACCCGTACACGACGTACGGGCTCGACGACCCCTCGCTGCTCAACGAGTTCGGCTATCCGGTCAAGGCGAACGGCGGCATCGACGGCAACTTCTGGTTCGGCGTCGAGCCGACCCTGGGCCGCGACGTCTTCACCTTCCTGCTCTACGGAATCCGCAACTCCCTGCTGATCGCGGCCGTCACGACGCTCCTGGTGACGCTGCTCGGGGTGGTCGTCGGCATCACCGCCGGATACCTCGGCGGCAAGACCGACTACCTCATCGGCCGGATCATCGACATCCTGCTCGCCTTCCCCTCCACGCTCTTCTACATCGCCTTCTTCCCGGTGATGATCTCGATCCTGGTCAGCCCCGAGGACAAGACCCCGATGTGGCTGATCGTCACCAGCCTCATCACGGTGATGACCGCGTTCGGCTGGGCGCCCATGGCACGGCTCCTTCGGGGTGAGGTACTCGCCCTGCGAGAAAGGGAGTTCGTGGAGGCGGCGAAGGTCACGGGAGCGTCTCCCGCGCGCATCATCTTCAAGGAGCTGCTGCCCAACCTGTGGACGCCGATCCTGATCCAGGCGACCCTCGCACTGCCGCTGTTCGTCACCGCGGAGGCCGGACTCGCCTTCCTCGGCGTGGGACTCGAAGAACCCACGCCGGACTGGGGCGTGATGATCCAGAACGGTTCGAAGTACTACCAGGACGACATCACCTTCATGGTGTTCCCCGGTCTGGCCATGGTGATCTTCGTGGTCGCCTTCAACCTCCTCGGCGACTCGGTGCGCGACGCGCTCGACCCGAAGACCAGGCGCTGACGCTCTCGTGACCGGCCCGCCCGACGGGGGGGCGTGCCGGTCCACCTTCTCCGCCTTCTCAGCCTTCTCCGCTCTTCCTCCTTCACACACAGGGTTGGTAGCAACATGGCAATCTCCCGCAGAAACCTCCTCATCGCCTCATCGGTGGCGGCGGGCGGCTCGCTCGTCCTCTCCGCGTGCAGCAGCGGTGACTCGGGCGGCGGCAAGGGCGGTTCGCACGGCGGGGCCACGGAGTACACGGGCGCCAACGTGAAGATCGGCACCGCGGAGGACTCCACTGGCCCCGCCGCCGAGGTCCCCGGCGCGAAGAAGGGCGGCACGATCTACGGCGTCGCCGAGGACGACGTGTCGCACATGGACCCGCAGCGCATCTACTTCGCGTACAACTCCTCGATCGCCATGCTCTTCGCGCGCGCCCTCACCGGCTACAAGACCGACATGAAGGGCCGCCAGACCCTCGTCGGCGACCTCGCCACCGACACCGGCAAGGCGTCCGACGGCAACAAGACCTGGACCTTCACGCTGAAGGACGGCCTGAAGTGGCAGGACGGCAGCGAGCTGACGGTCGACGACGTCCGGCACGGCATCGAGCGCCTGTGGGCCTCGTTCATCACCGAGAGCGCCACCTTCGTCCAGATGGCGCTGACCGGCAAGGGCGCCAAGTGGCGTGACGAGTACGAAGGCCCGTACAAGGGCAAGCACCTGGACTCGATCGTCACCGACAAGGCGAAGAAGACCATCACCTTCAAGCTGAAGGAAGCCCGCCCGGACTTCAACTTCACGCTGGCGATGACCTCGTACTCCCCCACCCCGGTGAAGCACGACACCAAGGAGAAGTACGACAAGGCGCCCTTCTCCTGCGGCCCGTACATCCTCAAGGCCCGCTCCATCGACAAGTCGATGACGCTGACGCGCAACAAGCACTGGGACCCGAAGACCGACCCGATCCGCAACGGCTACCCGGACGGCTTCGAGTTCGAGTTCGGTCCGACGGGCCTCGAGTCCTGCGACCGCTTCATCGCGGACCAGGGCAACGACAAGCAGATGGTCGCCATCTACGAGCCCATCCCGGCCGAGCGCATGCAGAAGGTGCTCACCACGCCCGACATCAAGGCGCGCAGCTTCAGCGGCCTGTCGACGGGCACCTACTACTTCGCCATCAACATGAAGCGGGTGCCCGACCTGGAAGTCCGCAAGGCCCTCCTGATCGCCTGGCCGCTGGAGCAGAGCCGCAAGATCTACGGCGGTACCAGCGCGGGCGAGTACGCGACGACGATCCTCAGCCCCGACATCATCGGCCGCGAGAAGTTCGACCTGTACGGCAAGCTCGACAAGCCGCAGGGCGACGTGAAGCGCGCGCACGACATCCTGAAGAAGGCGGGCAAGCTCGGCACGAAGATCGTGTACGCCTTCCCGCGGCGCCCCACGTACGACAAGACCAAGATCGTCATCGAGAAGAACCTGCGGGCCGCGGGCTTCGACCCGGTCATCAAGCCGCTCAACTCGACGGACTTCTACGACCAGGCCCAGCGCCTGGACAACAAGTTCGACGTGATGTGGTTCGGCTGGTCCCCGGACTGGCCGACCGCCTACACCATGATGCAGCCGCTGTTCGACGGCGACGCGATCGGCGACGGTCAGAACAACGTCTCGCAGGTGAACATCCCCTGGATCAACGAGGCGATCAAGAAGAACTCGGTCATCTCCGACCCCCAGGAAGCGGGCAAGGCCTGGGCCGCGCTCGACAAGCGGATCATGAAGGAGGTCGTGCCGATCATCCCGGAGACCTTCCAGCGCCGCTGGTACCTGCACGGCTCCAAGGTCGGCGGCGCCATCCACGACCCGCAGTTCGCGGCCACGCTGCTCTCCAAGGTGTTCGTCAAGGCCTGACCACGGTGTACGTCGAGGTCTGACGACCGGCCCCCGGGGCGGACTCCCGCACGGGCGTCCGCCCCGGACACCACCCCCTAACGGCATCCGTCAGGAATCCCAACTCCCATGCTCCGCTTCCTCATTCGCCGCATCGTCGGCGGCGCGGTGATCCTGCTGATCATCAGCGCCATCGTCTTCCTCCTCTTCTACACCGCCCCGCGCGACCCCGCGCGTCTGGCCTGCGGCAAGGTCTGCCCGCCCGAGACGCTGGCGCTGGTGAAGCACAACCTGGGGATCGCCGACCCGGTGCCGGTGCAGTACTGGCACTGGTTCGAGGGCCTGTTCGTCGGCCGCGACTACGACACCTACGGCTTCTGCGACGCGCCGTGCCTCGGCTATTCGTTCCGCAACCGCGAGCCCGTCCTCGCCACCATCCTGGACCGCTTCCCGACCACCGTGTCCCTCTCGCTCGGCGCCGCCGTGGTGTTCGTCGTCTTCGGCGTGGGCACCGGCATGCTGGCCGCCATCAAGCAGGGCAAGGCCGTCGACAAGATCGCCTCGTCCGCGTCGCTGATCGCGTCGTCGATGCAGATCTACGTCGTCGGCGTCTTCGCCGTCTACGTCTTCACCGACCAGCTGCACCTCCTGGACCGGCCCTCGTACACGCCGGTCTCCGAGAACCCCGCCGCCTGGTTCTCCGGGCTGCTGATCCCCTGGCTGGTGCTCGCGCTGATCTTCACGGCGAACTACACGCGCATGGCGCGCTCCCAGTTGGTCGAGTCGATGAACGAGGACTACGTCCGCACGGCCAGGGCCAAGGGGCTCTCGCGCCGCACGGTGTTCTTCCGCTTCGCCTGGCGCGGCGCGATGGGGCCGATCGTCACCATCTTCGGCCTCGACCTCGGGGTGCTGCTCGGCGGCGCCATCATCACCGAGAAGACCTTCGCCCTGCACGGCATCGGCGAACTCTCCGTGAAGGCGGTCGACACCAGCGACCTGCCCCTGCTGCTCGGCGTGGTCCTGGTGGCCGCGGCGGCGATCGTCGTCTTCAACATCATCGTCGATGCCCTGTACGCGCTGATCGACCCGCGCGTGCGGCTGGCCTAGGGCTCAGGGAGCGAGAACTGATGAGTACCCCCTTCCTGTCCGTGCGCGACCTGCACGTCCACTTCTCCACCGAGGACGGCATGGTCAAGGCCGTCGACGGCCTCGACTTCGACCTCGAACAGGGCAAGACCCTCGGCATCGTGGGCGAGTCCGGCTCCGGCAAGTCCGTGACCAACCTCGCCATCCTCGGCCTGCACCACAAGGACAGTGCCGTCATCGACGGCGAGATCCTGCTGGACGGCCAGGAGCTGCTCACCGCCACCGAGCGGGAGTTGGAGCGGCTGCGCGGCAACAAGATGGCGATGATCTTCCAGGACGCGCTCGCCTCGCTGTCGCCGTACCACACGATCGGCCGCCAGATCGGCGAGACGTTCCGCAAGCACACAGGCGCCTCCAAGAAGGAGGCGCGCGACCGGTCGATCGAGATGCTGAAGAAGGTCGGCATCCCGCAGCCCGATCTGCGCGTGGACGACTACCCGCACCAGTTCTCCGGCGGCATGCGCCAGCGCGCGATGATCGCGATGGCGCTGGTCTGCGACCCGTCGCTGCTGATCGCCGACGAGCCGACGACGGCGCTCGACGTGACGGTCCAGGCGCAGATCATGGACCTGCTCAAGGAACTCCAGCAGGAGTTCGGCACGTCGATCATCTTCATCACGCACGACCTCGGCGTGATCGCGGACATCGCGGACGACGTCCTGGTGATGTACGGCGGCCGGTGCGTGGAGCGCGGCACCAAGCAGGAGGTCCTGCGGGCGCCCCAGCACCCCTACACCTGGGGCCTGTTGGGATCCATGCCCTCGCTCGAAGGTCCGGTGGACGTGCCGCTCTCGCCCATCCCCGGCACCCCGCCGAGCCTCCTCAACCCGCCCACGGGCTGCCGCTTCCATCCGAGGTGCACGTTCACCGAGCAGGTGGGCGGCACGCGCTGCGCGGACGAACTGCCGCTCCTGTCGCTCTCCGAGGGCCGCGGCGCCGCCTGTCACCTCACGGCGGAACAGCGCACCGAGTTCTTCGCCGACTTCGCGGGCACGCGCACCGACTGACGTACAAGAGACGGGACTTCACGACGATGAGCAGCACCACTCCCACTCCTCTCCTGGATGTCAGCGGGCTGACCAAACACTTCCCGGTGATGGGCGGCTTCCCGTTCCGGCGCAGGATCGGCGCGGTGCAGGCCGTGGACGGCCTGGACTTCACCGTCGCCGAGGGCGAGAGCCTCGGCCTGGTCGGCGAGTCCGGCTGCGGCAAGTCGACGACGGGGCGCCTCGTCACGCGCCTCCTGGAGCCGACCGCGGGCAAGATCTCCTACCGCGGGCAGGACATCGCGCACGCCACGCGCAAGCAGTTGGCGCCGGTCCGCTCGGAGATCCAGATGATCTTCCAGGACCCGTACGCCTCGCTGAACCCCCGGCAGACGGTCGGCAAGATCATCTCAGGGCCGATGGAGGTCAACGGCATCGAACCGCCGGGCGGCAGGGAGGCGCGCGTCCGCGAACTCCTGGAGACGGTCGGGCTCAACCCCGAGCACTTCAACCGCTTCCCGCACGAGTTCTCCGGCGGACAGCGCCAACGCATCGGCGTGGCACGGGCGTTGGCGCTCGAACCCAAGCTGATCGTCGCGGACGAACCGGTCTCCGCCCTGGACGTCTCCATCCAGGCGCAGGTGGTCAACCTGCTCCAGCAGCTCCAGCAGGACCTGGGCATCGCGTTCCTCTTCATCGCCCACGACCTGGCCGTCGTGCGGCACTTCTCGCAGCGCGTCGCCGTGATGTACCTCGGCCGCATCGTGGAGATCGCGGACCGCGAGGACCTGTACGGGAATCCGCGCCACCCCTACACCAAGGCGCTCCTGTCCGCCGTCCCCGAGGCGACCGCGGACGACGTGCCGCGCCGCGAACGCATCCTGCTGACCGGCGACGTGCCGTCCCCGGTCAACCCGCCCTCCGGCTGCCGCTTCCGTACGCGCTGCTGGAAGGCGGAGGCCAAGTGCGCGACGGACAGCCCGCCGCTGCTCCAGCTCGACGGCAACCGGGACGGCCACCTGACGGCGTGCCACTTCCCCGAGCCTGCCTCCGAGTTGGCGATCCCGGCGGCCCGCAAGTCGCTGTAGCCCGCACAGCGACCCGGCTCCGGCCCGCGCCTCCCCCTGACCCGAGCTGGGCGCGGCGCCCGGAGCCGGGCCACCCTCAGGACGACCGGTCGAAGTCGTCCACCGTCTCCACCACCGAGACCCACGTGCGCCCGTGCTCCAGGTACACGCGCAGGTGGGACCTCGGGCCCGTACCCGTGCCCGTGTAGTACGCGTCCGCGCCCTTCCCGCGCCGCTCCATGCCGCAGTCGCCGAGGACGTTGCGCAGGTGGCGGACGACCGCGTCGGTGTCGGTGGCCGAGCGGAACTCCGCGTAGCGGTGACGGGCGGCGGCGTTCTCGTCGCCCCGGTACATGCGGGTGAAGCGGCTCTGGTCGGGCTCCTTCCCCCCTCCGGTGGGCGTGCAGCCGACGTCGTCGATGCCGACCTTCCCCAGGGGCAGGTCCACGTCGCCGCCGCGGTCCCGCTCCTGCCAGTGCCACGTTCCGTACAGCGGCAGCTCCTTGGCCCGCAGCAGGTGCACGACACCGTCCTTCTTGTACGGGGTGTCGCCCTGTCCGTACGAACGCGAGGGCCCCGCCGGACGCACGTCTCTGCCCCCGTCCCCGCCCCCGGGCCCCGCCGCCCACACCACCGCGCCCGCCACGACCGCGACCGCCGCCGCGGACAGCGCCACGCGACGCCTGGTCTGCCGCCTGCCGCCCCTGGCCCGCAGCTCCGCGCCGTCCGGCATGCGCAGCGGAACGTCGTCGAGCAGCTCCTCGACCCGGGCCTGCCGCCCCCTGATCTCAGCCATGGTTCGCCGCCCCTTCCGTGCGGAACGCCGTCGTGTCGGTGAGGCGTTCGCCCAATACCTTGCGGGCCCGGCTCAGCCGGGTGCGGACGGCGCCGTTGGAGGCGCCGGTCTCCCGTGCGACCTGCTCCACGGGGAGGTCGAGGAGGTGGTGCAGGACCACCACTTGCCGCTGCTGGGGCGGGAGTTGACGCAGAGCCTCCACCAACGCCACCCGATCGGCGGACAGTTCGGGGACGTCGTCGCCGGGCCCGTGCTTGAACTGCGCGCGCACCCGGTTCCGCGTACGCCGCCAGGTGCTGATGGCAAGCCGGGACGCCACCGTCCGCACCCACGGCAGCGGATCCCCCTCCCAGGTGAGCCGCTCCCACCGCTGCCACGCCCGTACGTACGCCTCCTGCACCGCGTCCTCCGCCTCCGCCAGGTCGCCGGTCATCGCGTAGACCGTGGCGACCAGGCGTTTGGCCGTGGCGGCGTAGAACGCGTCGAAGTCGGCGCCCTGTCCCCGCTCTGCCTCTTCGGACCGCGTCGTCATCGTCCCCCGTCCATCCCTCGTCCGGCGCGCGCCTCCGCCCGCCGCTTCTGACTCATACACGCCGGGCGGACGCGGGATGTTACAGACGACTTCCCGGCACCGGGTCGGAGGCGAGCCTGGCGTGCAGCTCCACGTCGTACCGCACCCCGTCGTACGCGAGCTTCTGCCGCTGCACCCCCTCCACGGCGAACCCTGCGGCGCGGGCCACGCCGCACGAGGCGGGATTGTCGGTGCGGTGGCCCAGCTCCAGGCGGAACAGGCCGAGTTCGGTGAAGGCCCAGCGGGCGAGCGCCGCGCAGCCGCGTACCGCCACGCCCCCGCCGCGGGCGCGCGGCACCGTCCAGTACGACACCCAGCCGGTGCCGTGCGCGCGGTTGACCGCCCCCACCGCGACCTGGCCGAGGGGCCGGTCCCCGGCATCCACGACGGCGAAGGCGTACGCCGAGTCCACCGCGCGCTCCGCCTCGCGCCGGGCGATCCAGCGGCCCGCCGCCTCCGCCGAGTCGACGGGCTCGTCCGCCTGGCGCTCCATCAGCGGCGCGCGGAAGGCGGCGAGGACCGCGGGCGGAACGGGAAGCGCCCGGGACCGATCAGGTCCCGGGCGCTCCCCGTCAGGTACGGCTGGGTCGTGCGCTAGCCGACCAGCACCGCCTTCTCCTCGGCGAAGTGGCACGCCGACTCGTGCGCCGCGGGCGTGTCCTGCCCCGCGAACCGCTGCGGGATCGCGAGCAGCGGGACCTCCTTCGCGCACTTGTCCTCCGCCTTCCAGCAGCGGGTGCGGAAGCGGCAGCCGGAGGGCGGGTTCGCCGGGGACGGCACGTCACCGGTGAGGATGATGCGCTCGCGGCCCTCACGAGCCTCCGGGTCCGGCACCGGCACCGCGGAGAGCAGCGCCTGCGTGTACGGATGCGTCGGGTGCTCGTAGATCTGCTCGTCCGAGCCGATCTCCGCCATCTTGCCGAGGTACATCACGCCCACGCGGTCCGAGATGTGCCGGACGATCGACAGGTCGTGCGCGATGAAGAGGTAGGAGAGGTTGAACTCGTCCTGGAGCTTCTCCATCAGGTTGATGACCTGGGCCTGGACGGAGACGTCCAGGGCCGAGACCGGCTCGTCGCAGATGATGATCTCGGGGTTGAGGGCCAGACCGCGCGCGATGCCGATGCGCTGGCGCTGACCGCCCGAGAACTGGTGCGGGTAGCGGTTGATGTACTCCGGGTTCAGGCCCACCACGTCCAGGAGGTCCTGGACCTTCTGGCGGCGCGAGCCCTTGGGAGCCACCTCGGGGTGGATCTCGAAGGGCTCCCCGATGATGTCGCCCACCGTCATGCGGGGGTTCAGGGACGTGTACGGGTCCTGGAACACCATCTGGATGTTGCGGCGGACGGCCTTCAGCGCGCGCCCGGACAGCTTGGTGATGTCCTGGCCCTTGTAGAAGACCTCACCGGCGGTGGCCCGCTCCAGGGTCATCAGGAGCTTGGCGACCGTGGACTTGCCACAGCCGGACTCGCCCACGATGCCCAGCGTCTCGCCCTGGTACAGGTCGAACGAGATGCCGTCGACGGCCTTGACGGCGCCGACCTGCTTCTTGATGAGGATTCCCTGCGTGAGCGGGAAGTGCTTCACCAGGTTGCGGACCTGGAGGATCGGCTCGCCGCGCTCGACCGGCGCCTCGATGGCCGCGACGGCCTCCTCGGCGGTGGCCGCGTCGACCGTCTCCACCTCGGAGACGTTGGGCGTCGCGTCCTGCGGCTCGTCGGCCTTCGAGAGCTTCTTCGGCTCAGCCATGGATCGTCTCCTTCCAGAAGTGGCAGGCGCTGCCGCGGCCGGCCAGCTCCGCGCCGTCCTGCTCGGTGACCGGCACCAGGGCCGGGATCTCCGTACGGCAGATGTCCTGCGCCTTGGGGCAGCGCGGGTTGAACGCGCAACCGCCGGGGATCTTGAGCAGGTTGGGCGGCAGGCCCTTGATCGCGTAGAGCTCGTGGCCCTTCTGGTCAAGGCGCGGGATCGAGTCGAGCAGACCCCGGGTGTAGGGGTGCGCCGGGCGCTTGTACAGCTCGTGCACCGGCGCCGTCTCGACGATCCGACCCGCGTACATGACCGCGATCTTGTCCGCGACGTCGGCGACGACGCCGAGGTCGTGGGTGATCAGGATCAGGCCCATGTTGTACTCGCGCTGGAGCTCCGCGAGCAGATCCATGACCTGCGCCTGGACCGTCACGTCGAGGGCCGTGGTGGGCTCGTCGGCGATGATCAGGTCCGGCTCCAGGGCGAGCGCCATCGCGATCATGATGCGCTGGCGCATGCCGCCGGAGAACTGGTGCGGGTAGTCGTTCACCCGCTCCTTGGCGGCCGGGATCTTGACCTTGTCCATCAGCTCGATGGCCTTGGCCTTGGCCTGCTTGCGGCTCGCGCCCTCGTGCACGCGGAACATCTCGCCGAGCTGGTAGCCCACCGAGAGAACCGGGTTCAGGGAGCTCAGCGCGTCCTGGAAGATCATGGCGATCTTGCGGCCGCGGGTCTTCCTGCGCTCCTCGTTGGACATCTTCAGCATGTCCTGGCCGCGGAAGAGGATCTCGCCCTGCGGGATCTTTCCCGGCGGCATGTCGAGGATGCCCATGATGGCCTGGGCCGTGACCGACTTGCCGGAGCCCGACTCACCGAGAACGGCGAGCGTCTCGCCCGCGTCCACGCTGTAGTTGACGCCGTTGACGGCCTTGACCACACCGTCTCGGGTGTGGAACTCGACGTGCAGGTCCTTCACGTCCAGGAGCCTGCCGCTCCGCTCCTCGCCCGAGCGGGGGGCGGGGATCGAGTCTTCCTTGATGTCGATGCTGGTCATGTACGCCTCCCTCAGCGCAGCTTCGGGTCGAGGGCTTCGCGTACGGCGTCACCCATCATGATGAACGCCAGCACCGTGATACTCAGCATTCCTGCTGGGAAGAACAGCGTGTGCGGGTTGTTCCGGATGTCCTGCGTGGCGTCGGAGATGTCGCCACCCCACGAGATGGCACCGTCGCCGAGGCCGAGGCCCAGGTACGACAGGGTCGACTCGGCGACGATGTACGTGCCGAGGGAGATGGTCGCGACGACGATCACCGGGGCGATGGCGTTCGGCAGGATGTGGCGGAAGAGGATCCGCTTGGTTCCCGCGCCGAGGGCGCGTGCCGCCACCACGTAGTCCGCGTGCTTCGTCGTGATCACCGCGCCGCGCATCACGCGGGCGATCTGCGTCCAGCCCAGGAAGGCCAGGGCGCCCATCACGACCCAGACGGTGCGGTCGGTGAAGGCGTTCAGGACGACCATCGCGCCGAGCAGGAACGGGATGCCGAAGAACACGTCGATGAGACGCGAGATGAGGCTGTCCCAGAAACCGCCGAAGTAACCGGCGAGCATGCCGCACAGGCCACCGAACAGGGTGACGAGGGCAGTCACGCCGACGCCGACCAGGATGGAGTTGCGCGCACCGTGCACCACGCGGGCGTAGATGCTGCGGCCCGTCCTGTCGTAACCGAACCAGTCCGCCTGGAAGAAGTGCCCGAGGTTCGGCTTGCCGAGGAAGTGGTTGACCTGGTCGCCGGTCTCCGGATTCGTGCTGGTGAACATGCCGGGGAAGGCCGCCACCAGAAGCAGGATCAGGATCAGGACCGCGGAGATCACGAAGAGCGGATTGCGCCGCAGCTCGCGCCACGCGTCGCCCCAGAGGCTGCGCGGCTTGCCCGAAGAGGCCTTGGCCGAGACCGAGGTACCCGCCACGACTTCGTCCTGCGCCGCGGCTGTCTCGTCCGTCGTGGAGGTCTTGGTGAGGTCAGGCATAACGGATCCTCGGGTCCAGGACCGCGTAAAGCAGGTCGACGATCAGGCTGGCTACGAGGTACACGAGCACCAGGACGGTGACGATGCCCACGATGACTGCACCCTCACGGCGCGCCAGCGCTTGGAAGAGCAGGTTGCCGACGCCCGTCACGTTGAAGATGCCCTCGGTGATGACCGCGCCGCCCATCAGGGCGCCGACGTCCGTACCGAGGTAGGTGACCACGGGGATCAGCGAGTTGCGCAGCAGGTGCCGGGTGATGATGCGCTGGCGCGGCAGGCCCTTGGCGACCGCGGTGCGCATGTAGTCGGCCTGGCGGTTCTCGGCGATGGACGTACGGGTCAGGCGCGCCACGTAGGCGAGACCGACCATGCCGAGCACCAGGGCGGGCACGAGCAGCTGCCCCATGTTCTCGGAGTCCTGAACCGTGGGTGTGATCCACCCCAGCTCGTTGCCGAAGAACAGCTGGCAGAGCAGGCCGACCACGAAGATCGGGACGGAGATCACCAGGAGCGTGAAGAGGGTGACCGTGTTGTCGACGAACCGACCGCGCCGGATGCCCGCGAGGACACCGAGGGTGATGCCGACGATGAGTTCGAACGTCCAGGCCATCGAGGCCAGTCTCATGGAGACCGGGAAGGCCTGGGTGATCTCGTCGAGCACCGGTCGGTTGCCGGCGATGGTGTTGCCGAAGTCTCCCTGCAGCAAACCGCCCATGTAATGCAGATACTGCTGCCACAGCGGCAGATCCAGACCACGGTCGTGCCGGATCTGCGCCACCTGGGTGGGGTCCGGCGGCTTGTCCCCCCACAGCGCCCGTACGGGATCGCCGGGGAGCACGTTGACCATGATGAAGATCAGCAGGGTTGTCCCGATGAAGACCGGGATCATCTGGAGCAGTCGCCGTGCGACGTAGCGCCCCATTGGTGCCTCCGTCCAATCCGGAGCCGTCCGAAGCGACGCCCGGGGTACCCGGGCGTCGCTTCGGGAACGGACCTCCGTCGACTACTTCTCGAAGACCTCGATGTCGGACAGGACGGGGTCACCGGCCTGGTCGAACACCACGTTCTTCACGTTCTTGGAGTGCGCGGAAAGCGTCTTGTTGTACCAGAGCGGAATGCCCGGGAAGCTGTCCCGCAGGGACTCCTCGGCCTTCTGGTAGAGCGCCGCGGACTCGTCGATCGTCTTGGCCGCGTCGGCCTTCTTGGTCAGCTCGTCGAACTTCTTGTTCGAGAAGCCGCCCTTGTTGCCGTCGACGCCGGTGCCGTAGAGGTCGGCGAGGAAGTTGCCGTTGAACGGGTAGTCGAGCACCCAGCCCGACCGGTACATCGCCTTGACCTGCTTCTTGTCCCGCACCTCGGTGTCGGCCTGGAAGTCGGTCTTCGGGTCGCCGACGCACTTGACGCCGGTGGACTTGGTGATGGAGTTGCACACCGCCGTGACCCAGCCCTTGTGCGGCTGGTCGGCGTTGTACTGGATCGAGATCTTGTTGCCGGGAACGCCGCCGCCGTCCTTGACGAACTGCTTGGCCTTCTTCGGGTCGAACTTGCAGTACTCGCCACAGGCGCCGGCCTTGTAGCCCTTGACGCCCTTGGCGACCCAGCCCGAGGCGGACTCACGCGTACCGGCGAAGGTGGTCTTCGCGATGGTGTCGCGGTCGATCGCCATCGACAGGCCCTGGATGACCTTGACGTCCATGTCCTTGAACGTCTTGCTGTAGAAGGCCGGGTTGACCGTGTTGATCGCCGAGAAGTCCTGCTCGATGGCGCGGTCGCCGAAGTCCTGCTTGAAGTTGGCGAGCTCGCTGTCCGGGATCAGCGGCATCGTGTCGACGTTGTCCGAGCGCAGGTCGTTGTACGCGGCCTGCGGCGTCGTGTACGCCTTGAAGTCGATGCCGCCGTTCTTCGGCTTGTCCTCGCCCTTGTAGCCGGACCAGGCGTCGACCTTGATCGACTTCTTGTGGTCCCAGCTCTTGAACTTGTAGGGACCGTTGCCGACCGGGGCCTCGCCGTACTTCTTCGGGTCCTTCAGCGCGGCCGAGGGCATCGGGTAGAAGGGCTTGTAGACCAGCTTGTACGCGTAGTACGGGATGCCGGAGTTCAGCGTGATGGTGAAGGTGTTCTCGTCGACGACCTTCAGACCGGACATGGCCTTCTTCTTGGCCTTGCCCTTCGCCGGGTGGACGTCGTCGTAGCCGACGATGTCGCGGTACCAGGAGCTGTTCTGCTGGCCGTTGGCCGGGTCGGCGGCCCAGTTCCAGGCGTCGACGTACGACTTGGCGGTGACGGCCTCGCCGTTGTGGAACTTCCAGCCCGGCTTCAGCTTGACGGTCCACACCTTGTTCGCCTTGTCGGGCTTGACCGACTCGGCGTTCTCATAGGTGATGTTGCCCTGCTTGTCGTAGTACACCAGGCCCGTGAAGAGGGCGTCGATGACGACGCTGCCGTACGCCTCCATGGTGTTGGACGGCTGCAGAGCGTTCTGCGGCTCACCGTTGGCGTAGCTGACGATCCCCTTGGGGTCGACCTTGCCGCTGCCCTTGCTGTCACTGTCGCCGCCGCCACAGGCGGTGGCAGTCAGCGCCACAACACCGGCTATCGCGACCCACTTGGCGCTCTTGGCACCACGCATGGGGTTCCTCCTCATGAGTCCACTTGTTCACTACAAGAGGGGGTACGAGAAATCCCGCCGACACCCCTGACGGCGAAGATCGTGTACCCCAGTGTGCTCGTGAGTCGGCGCTCCCCACAGCGCGTGACCCATTGACCCGAGCTATACGCGGTCAACTATTAGCCATGAGGTACCGCCCGACCACACCCTTTTGGTCTCGGTTCAATCACACCTGGCACGTACAACTTCCAAAATCCGGACAAACCGATCCGAGATAGATGGTTGCGAAACGGACGTGTTACACATCTAACGGTCAGTGACGTCCGCATAGCGGACGTTCGGTGCCCGAAATCCGGTTGCTGAGAGACACTTCGCGTCACCTTCGAGACCTGGAGTCGCCGAGGCGTCACCGGGTGGGCGGCGAGAAGCGCCACCGTACCGTCCCCGGCTACGCGAAAGGCCGGTTTCCCCCGCCCCCGCAGGAGCGTCGGAAACCGGCCTCTGAAGCCCGAACTGGCTGTGTGCCAGCCTCAGTTGTGCGGGGCCCGCAGCGGGCCCCCGTGCCCCCGGAGGGGCCCGCGTCAGCTGTGCTTGGCGCGCGAGGCGGTGCGGCCGCGCTGCTTCTGGTCCAGGACGACCTTGCGGATGCGCACGGTCTCCGGGGTCACCTCGATGCACTCGTCGTCGCGGCAGAACTCCAGGGACTGCTCCAGGGAGAGCTTGCGGGCGGGCACGACGTTCTCGGTCGTGTCCGCGGAAGCCGCACGCATGTTGGTGAGCTTCTTCTCCTTGGTGATGTTCACGTCCATGTCGTCGGCGCGCGAGTTCTCGCCGACGATCATGCCCTCGTACACCTCGGTGCCGGCCTCGGTGAAGATGACACCGCGCTCCTGGAGGTTGACCATCGCGAACGGCGTGACCGAACCCGAGCGGTCGGCGACCAGCGAGCCGTTGTGACGGGTGCGCAGCTCGCCGAACCACGGCTCGTGGCCCTCGAAGATCGAGTGCGCGATGCCGGTGCCGCGGGTCTGGGTCAGGAACTCCGTACGGAAGCCGATGAGGCCGCGCGACGGGACGATCCACTCCATGCGGATCCAGCCCGAACCGTGGTTCGTCATGGTCTCCATGCGGCCCTTGCGGGTCGCCATGAGCTGCGTGATGGCGCCGAGGTGCTCCTCGGGCGAGTCGATCGTCATGCGCTCGATCGGCTCGTGCGTCTTGCCGTCGACCTGCTTGGTGACGACCTCGGGCTTGCCGACGGTCAGCTCGAAGCCCTCGCGGCGCATCTGCTCGACCAGGATGGCGAGCGCGAGCTCACCACGGCCCTGGACCTCCCAGGCGTCGGGGCGCTCGGTGTCCAGGACGCGGAGCGAGACGTTACCGATCAGCTCCTTGTCCAGGCGGTCCTTCACCTGGCGGGCGGTGACCTTGTGGCCCTTGCCGCCCTTGCCGACCAGCGGCGAGGTGTTCGTACCGATGGTCATGGAGATCGCGGGCTCGTCGACCGTGATCAGCGGCAGCGCGATCGGGTTCTCGGGGTCGGCGAGGGTCTCGCCGATCATGATGTCCGAGATGCCGGCGATGGCGCAGATGTCACCGGGGCCGGCCTTCTCGGCGGGCTTGCGGGTGAGCGCCTCGGTCATCATCAGCTCGGTGATGCGGACGTTCTGCATCGTGCCGTCACGCTTGATCCACGTGACGGTCTGGCCCTTCTTCAGCTCGCCCTGCTCGACACGGCAGAGGGCGATGCGGCCGAGGAAGTTGTCCGCGTCGAGGTTGGTGACGTGGGCCTGGAGCGGGGCCTCCTCGTCGTACTCCGGAGCCGGGACGTGCTCCAGGATCGTCGAGAAGAACGGCTCCAGGTTGGTGCTGTCCGCTGGGACGGTGCCGTCCTCCGGCTTGGTCAGCGAGGCGATGCCGTCACGGCCGCAGGCGTAGACGATCGGGAACTCGATCTGGTCCTCGTCGGCGTCCAGGTCGAGGAAGAGGTCGTACGTCTCGTTGACGACCTCGTCGATCCGGGAGTCCGGGCGGTCGGTCTTGTTGATGCACAGGATGACCGGCATCCGGGCCTGGAGGGCCTTGCGGAGCACGAAGCGGGTCTGCGGCAGCGGACCCTCGGAGGCGTCGACGAGGAGGACGACCGCGTCCACCATCGACAGGCCGCGCTCGACCTCGCCACCGAAGTCGGCGTGGCCGGGGGTGTCGATGATGTTGATCGTGATGACGTCGCCGCCATCCTTGGGGTGGTACTTGACGGCCGTGTTCTTGGCCAGGATCGTGATGCCCTTCTCACGCTCCAGGTCGTTCGAGTCCATCATGCGGTCGTCGAGCGACTCAGCAGCATGCGCGGCGAAGGCACCGGCCTGCTTGAGCATGGCATCGACGATGGTCGTCTTGCCGTGGTCGACGTGGGCGACGATGGCGACGTTACGAATGTCATGGCGCGTGGGCATACGAGCTGCGCTTCTCCCGGGAAGAGTGGACGGCGGCGCGTACGGTCCGGTACGCGTGCCCTGCCGGGCAGACAACACGCCACGGCCTTACCCCAGTCTACGTGGCTCGCGCGGAGGCGGCCTCCGCGGGGGTCTGGGCGCCGTCTTCGACGGGGTGCGGGGAGCAGCTGGGGTGAAGGGGAAAAGCGCAGGTCAATGGGTAGGCACGACCTTGCCCGCCGGGGTGTGCGGCGGGCAAGGGAGTTGAGCGGAATCTGAGCGTCAGACGCGTGAAGACTCGGTGTACGCCGCTTTTCGGAAGGCGGTGTACGCCACTTTCCGGAAGGCGGTGTACGTCACTTCTCCGAGGGCTTCACCGACGGCTTGGCGCCCGGCTTCAGGAAGCCGATGTCCTCGAATTCCGGGGACTGGAAGCCGAAGGCTCCGGCGTTCGCGAGATTCGGCCTGGCCGCCACCAGCTGGGGGCGCTGGTAGAGGGGGATGGAGCCCGCCTCCGCCCAGATGCGGGCGTCGGCCTTCCTGACCAGGGAACGGGCGGTCTCCTCGTCGAGCTCCCCCGCCGCCTGGTCGAAGAGCTGGTCGATGTGGTCCGTGCCCACGCGCGTGTAGTTCTGCTCGACGTTCAGCGAGCCGTCCGCGGCCGGGACCGGCTTGGCGAAGATCGGGCGGGCGTCGGTGGCCGGGAAGGCGGAGGCGGGCCAGGAGTAGAGCGCCAGGTCGTACTGTCCTGACGCGATGTGGTCCTTGAAGTAGCTCTCGTCGGCGACCTTGGAGATCTCGGTGCGCACCCCGATCCGCTCCAGCATCCGCGTGATCCGGTCGGCCACCGCGCGCAGCGGCTCGGAGCCCTCCCCCGACGGGAGCACGAAGCGCAGCGTGAGCGGCTTGCCGTCCTTGGCGAGCGGTCCGCCGACCGCCGCGGGGGCCGCGGTGCCCCGGGGCGCGTAGGCGCCGGGGGCGCCGCCCTTGGCCTGGTCGTGGGAGCCGGTGTGGGAGCCGGTGTGGGACTTGGCCGCGGACTGCTTCTCGGCGTGCTGCTTGGCCTGGCCGCCCGGGTCCTTCTTCTTCTGTTCCTTCTCGGCCTCGCCGGGCAGGCCCAGCACGTCGGCCTGCCGGTTCAGCGCGGCCCGCTGGTAGGCGGCGGCGGGGGCCGGGGCGAGCACGGTGGTGCCGCTGTCGCCGGGCTTCCCGTCGTCCTCGCCGACGATGTACGTGCCGTCGTCCCCCGAAGTCTCGGAGTTCGAAGTCTCGGAGTTCGAAGCCTCGGAGTTCTCTGAGCCCTCGCCCTCGTCGGACTCGCGCGCCTTCTTCTTGCGGTCCGCCTCGCTGCCCGCGGTCTTGGCCTTCTTGTCCTTGAGCGGGGCGCCCGGCATCCAGCCCGCGTCCGCGAGCAGCGCCCTGGCCTCGGTGGTGTCCTGCTCACCGAGGGCCCCGCTGTTGTCGGCGTACGCCTGCTGCCCGGCCAGCGCGAGGTGGCTGCCGACCGGCTTCGCGGGCAGGCCGAGCGGCTTGAGCACGGTCTCGGCGAGCTGCTCCCTGTCCAGGGCGCGGGCCACCGCGCGGCGCACCCGGTCGTCCGCGAGCGGGCCCTCCGAGCCGTTGAGCGCCAGCTGGGTGTAGGCGGGCTCCAGGGACTTGCGGACCACGTAGCCGCGCAGGCCCGTCTGCTCCTTCGCGTACTTCTTGACGGCCTTGCGCGTCTTGGAGCGCGCCGCCGCCTCTGTCTCCGCGGCCTCCTCGTCGGAGCCGTGTGCGATCGCCCAGGAGCGCAGCGCCCTGCCCGGGGTGATCGTCGAGCCGGGGCCGTGCGCCAGTGGCCCCTGCGCGCCCTTGTCGCGGGCGGCCAGCGTGATGCGGTCCGCCTCCGCCGGGTCGATCTCCGCCAGGTCGACGTCGCCGTCGGCGAGCGCCTTGGCCCGCTCGTCGCGCGGCACCTCGCGCAGCACGAGCTTGTCCAGCTTGGCGGGCCTGCCCCACCAGCGCGGGTTGCGCGTCAGCGTCACGTCGCCCGCCTTGCGGTCGACGTCGGAGAGCGCGAAGGGTCCCGCGGTCACCTTGAGCTTGCGGCGCGCGCCGTCGTTGAAGCCGTCGGGGGTCCCCATGACCTGCTTGGGGTACAGCGGCGAGAACAGGGAGCGCCAGTCGGCGTACGGCTTGGCGAAGGTGACCCGCACCTCCAGGTTGTTCGCGCCGCGCTCGATCTTCTCGACGCGGTCGTAGCCCGCGTTCCGCGCCGTCCAGTACGCGGTGTCCTTGCCGGAGAGGGCCCGCCACTGCGCGGCGAAGTCGTCGGCGCCGATCTCCCGGCCGTCGCTCCAGACCGCCTGCTGGTTGAGCTTGTACAGGACGACCTGCTTGGGCTCGCTCTCCACGACCTCGGCCGACTCCAGGAAGTCGGGGTTGGCCTGCGCCCTGCCCTGCGCGTCGATCCTGAACAGCGAGGGCAGGACCGCGCCCGCGACCCGCGAGGTGCCCGGATCGGCGTCGGCCTGGAAGGAGTTGAGGGTCTCGGGCAGGGCGTCGACCGCCCACTTCACGGTTCCCCCGTCGGCGACCAGGTCCCGGGCCGCGGGTGCGACGTCCTGGCCCGCCGTCGGCCGTCCTGCCTCGTCGTTCGAGCTGCATCCGGCGAGGGCGGGCAGAGCCAGTACCCCCGTCGCGAGAAACACGACAGATCTGACTCTGACGCGGTCGTGGGACATGGCTGGTACCTCCGGGGTGCGGGGCTCGCCCGGCCGCCCGCTGCCAGGTCCGGGCCGGGTTTGATCACGTTTGGGGGTATATGGAGCTGATCACATCTATCGCCCCACTGAAGGGGACGGGATCGGTGGTGCGGCGGAGGCACGACGTGGGGGCGCGCAGATCCCACTCGTGCGGCCCAACGGCGCGGTCACCGGCGATCACTTTCGGTCCCTGTCGACGCGACCGGCGCGTGATCCGGCGCATTCACGGCCGTCGACCCGGCAATCGGTGCAGATCCCTTCACAAGCCGGGATGTGACGCGCGACACTCGCAGGCGCATGAGCGTTGCCACCGCACACCTGAAGTGAGGCAAGTGATGGCTCTGCACGATGAATTGACGGATCTTCAGCGCTGCGTCGACGACCTGGTCCGCACCGTCGGCAAGCTGGAGCGGCAGGCCGGTGACGAGCTGGCGGACAGCGTCGACGTACGCCGGGTGCGCACGGACACCGACCATCTGCGGGAGAGCGTCGCCCTGCTGCGCGCGGCCGCCCCCGTTCCCGGCGGGGCGCCACGCAGGCCGGACCTGGTGACGATCCCCGACACGCCGTACGACAGCGCTCTGTGGACGGACTCCGACGACGAGGGCCTGGGCGCCCGCGACCGCCGCGCGCCCTGAGCCACGCCCCTCAGAGCCCCTCCCCCAACCGTGGAAGAAGGAGTGGAGCCTCGTTGGCCACCGGCACGGAACCCCAACCGAAAAGCGGCAGGACCCCGGCAGGCGGCGTGCGCGACGGCACGCGCGCCGCGATCGGCGCTGCCCATCTGCGGACCGACCGCTGGTGGCTCGCGCCCGCGGTGACGGCCGCCGGGCTGCTCGCCTTCGTCGTCTACTCGACGTGGCGGGCCTTCGCGAACGCGGACTATTACCAGGCGCCCTACGTGTCGCCGTTCTACTCGCCCTGCCTGGCCGACAACTGCGCGCCGATGCGCTCGGGCCCCAACTGGGAGATCTTCGGCAGCTGGTGGGGCCTGTCCCCCGCGCTGCTCATCCTGATCTTCCCGCTCGGCTTCCGGCTGACCTGCTACTACTACCGCAAGGCGTACTACCGCGGCTTCTGGGCCTCACCACCGGCGTGCGCGGTCGCCGAGCCGCACAAGAAGTACTCCGGTGAGACCCGCTTCCCGCTGATCGTCCAGAACATCCACCGGTACTTCTTCTACGCGGCGGTGCCGGTCGCGGGCATCCTCACGTACGACACCGCGCTCTCCTTCCGTGACGAGCACTACGCGTGGGGCCACATGGGCCTCGGCACCCTGATCTTCGTCGTCAACATCTCGCTGATCTGGGCGTACACGCTCTCCTGCCACTCCTGTCGGCACATCGTCGGCGGCAAGCTCAAGCACTTCTCCAAGCATCCGGTCCGCTATCGCATGTGGCAGTGGGTCGGAAAGCTGAACGCCCGTCACATGCTGCTCGCCTGGGCGTCGTTGGTGAGCGTGGCGCTCGCCGACTTCTATGTGTACCTGCTCGCGTCCGGCGCCTTCGACGATCCGAGGTTGTTCTGATGTCTCCAGTGGAACGGCAGCAGTGGGACGTCGTCGTGGTGGGCGCGGGCGGGGCCGGGCTGCGGGCCGCGATCGAGGCCCGTGAGCAGGGCGCGCGGACCGCGGTGATCTGCAAGTCGCTCTTCGGCAAGGCCCATACGGTGATGGCCGAGGGCGGCATCGCGGCCTCCATGGGCAACGTGAACTCCGGCGACAACTGGCAGGTCCACTTCCGGGACACCCTGCGCGGCGGCAAGTTCCTCAACCAGTGGCGGATGGCCGAGCTGCACGCCCGCGAGGCGCCCGACCGCGTCTGGGAGCTGGAGACCTGGGGCGCCCTGTTCGACCGCACGCCCGACGGCCGGATCTCCCAGCGCAACTTCGGCGGACACGAGTACCCGCGCCTGGCCCACGTCGGCGACCGCACGGGCCTCGAACTCATCCGCACCCTCCAGCAGAAGATCGTCGCCCTCCAACAGGAGGACTACCGCGAATTCGGCGACTACGAAGCACGCCTGAAGGTCTTTCAGGAGTGCACGGTCACCCGGGTGTTGAAGGAGGAGACCGGCGACGGCGGCGGGCGGGTCTGCGGGACCTTCTGCTACGACCGCGAGTCCGGGCGCTTCTTCGTCCTGGAGGCGCCGAGCGTGGTCCTGGCGACCGGCGGCATCGGCAAGTCCTTCAAGGTGACGTCGAACTCCTGGGAGTACACCGGTGACGGGCACGCGCTCGCGCTGCTCGCCGGGGCACCGCTCCTGAACATGGAGTTCGTGCAGTTCCACCCGACCGGCATGGTCTGGCCGCCGTCGGTGAAGGGCATCCTCGTCACCGAGTCCGTGCGCGGCGACGGCGGCGTCCTCAGGAACTCCGAGGGCAAGCGGTTCATGTTCGACTACGTGCCCGACGTCTTCAAGGAGAAGTACGCGCAGTCGGAGGAGGAGGGCGACCGCTGGTACGACGACCCGGACCACAACCGCCGCCCGCCCGAGCTGCTGCCCCGCGACGAGGTCGCGCGCGCCATCAACTCCGAGGTGAAGGCGGGCCGCGGCTCACCGCACGGTGGCGTCTTCCTCGACGTCTCCACGCGCATGCCCGCCGAGGTCATCAAGCGCCGACTGCCGTCCATGTACCACCAGTTCAAGGAACTCGCCGACGTCGACATCACCGCGGAGGCGATGGAGGTCGGGCCGACCTGCCACTACGTGATGGGCGGCATCGCGGTCGACTCCGACACCGCGGCAGCGCGCCGCGTCGCCGGGCTCTACGCCGCGGGTGAGGTCGCGGGCGGCATGCACGGCTCCAACCGGCTCGGCGGCAACTCGCTCTCCGACCTGCTCGTCTTCGGACGGCGCGCGGGACTGCACGCGGCCAGGTACACCGCGGGCCTTGCGGCGCGGCCCGCCGTGGACGAGGTGCAGGTGGACACCGCGGCGGCCGAGGCGCTGCGGCCGTTCAGCGCGGAGGGGCCCGAGGACGGGGCGACGCCGGAGAATCCGTACACCCTTCACCAGGAACTCCAGCAGACGATGAACGACCTGGTCGGCATCATCCGCCGCGAGGGCGAGATGGCGCAGGCCCTGGAGAAGCTCGCCGACCTGCGGGTGCGGGCCCGGCGGGCCGGGGTCGAGGGGCACCGGCAGTTCAACCCCGGCTGGCACCTGGCGCTCGACCTGCGCAACATGCTGCTCGTCAGCGAGTGCGTGGCACGGGCCGCCCTGGAGCGCACGGAGAGCCGCGGCGGCCACACCCGCGAGGACCATCCCGCGATGAGCCGCGAATGGCGCCGCGTCAACCTGCTCTGCCAACTCACCGATCCCAGCGGCGGGTTGGCGGCCACCGATCCCGTACGCGGCCAGATCGACCTCGTCCGCGTGACCACCGAACCCATCCGCCCGGACCTGCTCGCCCTCTTCGAGAAGGAGGAGCTGGTCAAGTACCTGGCCGAAGAGGAGCTGTACGAGTGAGTTCGTACGACGCGCGATTCAAGGTCTGGCGCGGGGACACCGGCGGCGGCGCCCTGGAGGACTTCACCATCGAGGTCAACGAGGGCGAGGTCGTCCTCGACATCATCCACCGCCTCCAGGCCACCCAGGCGCCCGACCTCGCGGTGCGCTGGAACTGCAAGGCGGGCAAGTGCGGTTCGTGCTCGGCGGAGATCAACGGGCGGCCCCGGCTGATGTGCATGACGCGCATGTCGGTCTTCGAGCCCGACGAGCTCATCACGGTGACACCGCTGCGGGCCTTCCCCGTGGTGCGCGACCTGGTGACGGACGTCGGCTTCAACTACACGAAGGCGCGCGAGGTCCCGGCCTTCGTGCCGCCCGCCGACCTCGGTCCCGGCGAGTACCGCATGCAACAGGCGGACGTGGACCGCTCGCAGGAGTTCCGCAAGTGCATCGAGTGCTTCCTGTGCCAGGACACCTGCCACGTGGTGCGCGACCACGAGGAGAACAAGGGCGCCTTCGCCGGGCCGCGCTTCCTGATGCGGGTCGCCGAGCTGGACATGCATCCGCTGGACGCGGCGGCGGACTCCGGCCTCGACCGCAAACGCACCGCGCAGGACGAGCACGGGCTCGGCTACTGCAACATCACCAAGTGCTGCACGGAGGTGTGCCCCGAGGGCATCAAGATCACGGACAACGCGCTGATTCCCCTGAAGGAACGGGCGGTCGACCGGAAGTACGATCCGCTGGTGTGGCTGGGGAACAAGATCCGGCGGCGGGGGGACTAGGGTCTGTCCGGCGGGCGGGCCCCTGGGGGTAATCCCCCAGGGGGATTCTCGTGATCGCCCCCATGGTCCGGCGGACCGCCCGGAAGCAGCATGGGGGCATGACTTCTTCCACGGCTTCCTCCGCTTTGACGCGTCGTACGTTGATGGGAATCGCGGCCACCGGGCTCGCGGCGGCGCTGCTGCCGGTGTCCGCCTCGGCGTCCACGTCCGCGCCCGGGTCGGCGCGTGCGGCCGCGGCGGCCGGGGCCCCCGCCGCCCAACTCCCCGCGCCCACCGGCCCGTACGGCATCGGAACCGTCTCGGCGCGGCTCGTCGACCGTTCGCGCCACGACCCGTGGGTGCCCGCACGGCCGTACCGCGAGCTGATGATCAGCGTCTGGTACCCGGCCGCGCCCGGCTCCGGCGACGACCGCGCCCGCGCGCACTACATGGCGCCGGGCGCCGCCACCCGCTGGGACGCCATGTCGCCGCACGGCGTCCCGAAGGGCGCGCTCGACTTCGCCGCCACGCGTACCCACGCCCGCGAGGGGGCGCCCGCCGACGCGCGGGGCGGGCGGCGCCCCGTGCTCGTGTACGCCGCGGGTGCGGGCGACCCGCGCACCTGGGGGACCTCGCTCGTCGAGGAGATGGCCAGCCGGGGATACGTCGTCGTGACCGTCGACCACACCTACGAGAGCCCGGCCGTGCAGTTCCCCGACGGCTCGGTCAAGGACTTCGCGCCGCTGATGGAGGCGTTCGAGGAGGCGCGGAAGAACGACGCCGTGCCGGAATTCCTCAAGAAGACCACCGACGTACGGGTCGCCGACTCCACGTTCCTGCTCGACAGCCTCGGTTCGCTCCCCCACGGCCTTTCAAAGATCGTCGACCGGCGGCGCGTGGGCATGTTCGGCCACTCCGCGGGCGGAATCGCCGCCGCGGAGACGATGTACGAGGACCGCAGGGTCAGGGCGGGCGTCAACCTGGACGGCACGCTGGAGTTCAACCCGGATCCGATCGGCACGAACCTGATGCCGGTCGCGCGGCACGGCCTCGACCGCCCGTTCCTGCTGATGGGCAGCGACCGCCCGACCGAGCCGTCCTGGCGCGCGTTCCTGTCGCACGGCACCGGATGGCAGCGCGACCTGACGCTGCGGGGCTCGCGGCACCAGGCGTACACGGACCTCTCCGCGCTCCTGCCGCAGGCCGGGGTCGACCGGGGGACCGTCGAGGAGAACATCGGCACGATCGACCCGGCGCGGGCGGTGGCGGCCCAACGGGCGTACGTGGCCTCGTTCTTCGACCGGTGGCTGCGCGGGAAGGACGACGGCCTGCTCGACGAGCCGTCGAAGCGCTACCCGGAGGTGGAGTTCACCGGCTGAGCCTCCCCGCTCCGCCCCTTGTGCCACACTGCCGCGCATGCGCATACCCCGCCCCTTCCTGGCCCTCCTGCTCACCGGCGCGCTGAGCGCGAGCGCGGCGGCCTGCTCCCTCCCCGGCGGGGACGACGGGGACGGCGACGACGGCACGGGCCTCGAACAGGCCCTCGACGCGGTCCCGGCGTCCGCCTCCGACCAGGCGGTGACCTACCGCGACGTGCGCACCACGCGCCGACTCGTGGCCGCGGACCCCGCGCTCTACCGGGGCCTCGCGGGCTACGGAATCCTCGAAGTCGTCCAGCACGGGTACACGGGCGGCAACGTCCGCGCGGACTGGGGGTTCGACGCGAAGGACGTACGGGCGTCGGTCCAGGTAGGCGACGGCTCGCTGCTCACCGGCCGCTTCGACACGGACGCGGTCGCCCGCGCGATGAAGAAGCGGGGCTACCGGGCCACCGACGCCGACGGCGGCACCCGCTACAAGAAGTCCGGTGACGCCACGACCTACGAGGTGTCCGACTCCACTCGCGTCAGCATCCGCTCGGACGTGAAGCTGGGGCTCGCCGAACCCGACAAGTCCCTGCTGGACGAGGACGCTTACGCGGAGATCGCGGACTGCCTGGGGGACGTGTACGAAGCGACGTACTACGCCGAGCGCGAGGACGCGGACGCCGTGCTCTTCGCGATCGGCGGGCGCCTCGGCAAGGGCGGCGCGTCGTCCTCGTCGTCCGCGTCGTCCTCGGAGAAGTTGTGCGCGCGTACGGCGTCGAAACGGGCGGCCGAGTCCATCGCGGCCCGGCTGCGCGAGAAGACGGCCCCCGGCGAGCGCTACGCGGGCTCGAAGGTGACCGTCGGCGAGGGCGGAACCCCGCTCGTCACGATGACCTGGAAGAACAGCGCCAAGTCAGGGCTGCGCCCCGGTGACAACGACAAGACGGGGGAACTGCCGGGGCTGCTGATCTGGGGGCGGAAGCAGGGGTAGCGGGCTACGCCCCGGCTTCCTTCCGCGCGGGCTCCTCCCACGCCCGGCGTTCCGCGATCGTCAGCCAGTGGACGTACCACTGGGCGAACGTGACCCTCTCCGCGCTGCCGGCGAGTTCGACGGGGATCACCCCCTCGGCGGCCGCGCGGGCGTCGTGCCACATCGTGCCGCGCTCGGGTCCGGTGAGGGCGAGCAGCGTGTAGTAGGCGCAGCCCTGCTCGCTCACGTAGAGGGCGCCGTCGGTCAGGGCCGCCAGGAGTTCGTCGTCGCGCGCGTCCCAGGCCGCGTGGTCCGCGCGGAACCTCGCCGCCTCCCCTGCCGTGTCGCCGTACGCGGACCGCTGGGGCTCGGCCGACTGGTGCTCCTCCCACTCCGCGGTGCGCTCGGGGCGGAACAGCGGGGGTGCGGTGTCGATGTCGGCATCGGTGTCGGCATCGGTATCGGCGTCGGCGTCGGCGTCGGTTCCCGACGGGGCCGCGTCCTCGCCGGGATCCACCGGGAACAGCCCGTAGTCCGGGCCCGCACCGCCCGCCCCCACCTCCAGGAGGAAAGCGCGGTACTCGGCGGGGAAGGTCACCCCGCGCCGCCGCTCCACGGCCTCGACCTGCTCCTCGGTCAGCACCGGGCGCAGTGCGAAACCGTGGCCGCACTCCTTGAAGTACGCGCCGAAGACCGCCCGCCGGTTCGGCGCGGCGCGCAGCGCGAGCACCCGCTCGCGCACCCCTGCCCAGACCCCGCCCACCTGCGCTCCTCCCCGTTCCCGCCACCCCCGGAAGGGGACCCGGCCTTGCTCACGGTCACCGTACGCGCCTACTGTGAATGCGCTTTCAATCCGGCCGAGGCCGGTTCCGCAAGGCGTCGGTGACGGGCATCGAAGGCGTCAGTGACGCACATCAGCAGCGAGAAACGAGCAGGCGATCGGGTGAGCACAACTCCCACGGTGTACGACGTCGCCGAGCGGTCGGGCGTCTCCATCGCGACGGTGTCGCGCGTCTACCGCACCCCGGACTCGGTCCGTGAGAAGACCCGCGAGCGGGTGCTCGCCGCGGCCCGCGAGCTCGGCTACGTGCCCAGCGGGAACGCCCGCGGGCTCGCCAGCCGTTCCACCGGCGTGCTCGGGCTCTGCTTCCCCGACCTCTCGGACCCGGACACCGAGACCGAGGCCGCCGCGGCCGACGCCGACGACGACCACGCCTTCATGCTCTACTCCGACCAGATCATCCGCGGCATGGAGCGGGCCGCCCGTCGGCACGGGTACGCGCTGCTGATCGCCGCCTCCCTCAAGGGCGGCCCGGAGAGCCTGGTCGCCAAGGTCGCGGGGCGGGTCGACGGCTTCGCCGTGCTGTCCAGGACCGTGCCGACCGAGGACCTCGACGTGATCTCGCGGCGGCTGCCCGTCGTGATGCTCGCCGGGCCCCGCGAGAACGACGAGCTCGACCACCTCGACCACATCGAGGTCGCCAACGCCGACGGGCAGCGCGAGCTGACCCGGCACCTGGTCGAGGACCACGGGCTGCGGCGGCTGGCCTTCGTCGGCGGTGAGGAGCGCTCGCCCGACGCGCAGGCGCGGTTCCTCGGCTATCGGGAGGCGTGCCGGGCGGCCGGGCTTCCGGTGCGCGAAGAGCCCGATCTGCGCGCCGAGATGATGACCCAGGCGGAGGGGGCGCGGGCCGCCGACGAACTCCTCGACCGGGCCGACGCGGCCGGACCGCCGCCCGATGCCATGCTCTTCGCCAACGACCAGATGGCCATCGGCGCGCTGCACGCGCTGGAGCGGCGCGGGGTGCGGGTGCCGGACGACATCGCCGTCACCGGATTCGACGGGATCCCGCTCAGCCGCCTGGTGCGGCCCGCGCTGACGACCGTGCGCCAGCCGATGCGCCAGCTCGGCGAGGAGGCGGTCGAACTGCTCGTACGCCGACTCGGCGCGGAGCGCGAACGGGAGCCCGTCGATCTGATGCTGCCGGTGAGCGTGGTGCGACGGGCCAGCTGCGGGTGCGGGCGCGAATAAGGCGATAGGGCGCCTCTTCTCCTGCGGGGGGGGCGGTGCGGACCGGCCTCAGTCGAGGTGCTCGGCGAAGAACCTCTCGCGGGCGTCCCGCAGCGCCTTCGTCTCCCGCTCCGTGCCTTCGTACGCGAAGTGGCCCGCCTCCAGGACATGGAGTTCGCGCGGGCCCGCGATCGCGTTGTGCACCGCGAACTGGCCCGGCGGCGGGACCGAGGGATCGAAGAGCGCGGGCGCCGTCAGGGTCGGTACGCGGAGGTACGTCGCCGCCGTCGCCGCGTCGAAGTAGCGCAGCACACCGGTGACTTCGGGGTGCTCCCGGTGGTACGCGCGGACCGCCTCCCCACTGCCCACGCACGGGAGCGTGAGCCGGAGCGGGTGGTTGCCGAAGGTGGGCACGGTCAGCTGCGCGGCGGCGAAACGGTCGTCCCAGGGCAGGGCGAGCGCGCCCAGGCCACCGCCGAAGCTCTCCCCGAGGTAGCCCAGGGAAGGCTGCCTCTCTCCCCCGTCGCCCCCGGTCAGCCCGGGAACCAGTTCGAGCAGCGCTGACGCCGCACACCAGAGGTCGGCCACGCAGTCCGCGAGCACGTAGGTGTCGCGGGACCCGATGCCGTGCAGCACGTGCTCGTCGGCCCGGCTCGGGATGCCGGGCCGACGGCCCCGGGTCTCCATGCCCCGGACACAGGGCAGCAGCGCGGCCGAACGGGGCAGCGGAAGCGGGACGTCCGGGCCCGGTTCATCGCGTCCGCCGTAGCCGTGCCCGACGACGAAGCCGTGCTCCACGGGGCCGTGCTCCACGGGACCGTCGTCGGGCAGCACGAGCCAGCCCCCGACGCGCACTCCACCGACCGACGTGTACGTCACCCCGTGCACACGGACCCCGTCGCGCACCTCTTCCACGGGGCCGACGACGGGCGCGGTCGGAACCGCGCGGGCGGCCTCGTGGCGGGCCCGCCAGAAGGCGGCGAAGTCGGCCGGTGCGGGCGGCGCGGGCACCGCGAGGAGGTCGTCGAGGGTGTGGCCGTACGCCGGGTCGAAGGGGAAGTCGTGCGAGAACGCGGGCATGCGGCGACCCTAACGAGGGCCCGGCGCGACCCGGACCAGGGACCGATGCGGCCCGGACCAAGGTTCGGCGTGGCCCGGACCGGCGAGGCTCAGGCCACCCGGCGCCAACTGGACTGCGGAGCATGAGGCAACCGCCACATTTCCTTTCAGGATGCAAACATCCCGCATAGCTTGCTCAAGCCACGCACTTCGCCCACGCCTCCCATGTCACCCCCGTTACGGGAGTGTGACCAAGACCCTCTTGCGGTCACCAGGGACACTGCCACAGAGTGATGTATGCGCTTACAGACAGCGCATACATCCGGCACCGCAAGACGCCGGGACGTCAGGGAAGCTCAAGGAGGAGCCGTCCATGCACCGCGCCGCCAGAACCGCTTCGGTCGCCATCGCACTCGCGACGGCGTTCGCCGTCACCGCGTGCGGCAGCTCCGCCGGTGACGAAGTCGCCGCCGACAAGAAGCAGACGCTCACCGTCTGGGCCATGGGTGCCGAGGGCGAGAAGCTCGCGGAGGTCGCCGAGAAGTACGAGAAGGCGAACCCGAACATCACGGTCAAGGTCACCCCCGTCGGCTGGGACGTCGCCCACCAGAAGCTGGTCTCCGCGGCCGCCGCGGGCAAGCTGCCCGACGTGGCCCAGATGGGCGGCAGCTACCTCGGCGAGTTCGCCGAACTCGGCGTCCTGGAGCCGGTGGACACCAAGACCTTCGACAAGAAGGACTTCTTCCCCGCGGGCTGGCAGCAGGGCGAGGTGGACGGCACCTCGTACGGCGTGCCCTGGTACGTGGACACCCGCGTGCTCTACTACCGCACCGACCTCGCGAAGAAGGCGGGCGTCGGCAAGCCCCCGGCCGACTGGAAGGGGCTGCGGGACATGGCATCGGCCCTGCGGGACAAGGGCGACGGCAAGTGGGGCATCTACCTCCAGCCCCGCGGCCTCGACACCGTGCAGTCCTTCTACCCCTTCCTGTACTCGGCGGGCGGCGAGATCGTCGACGGGGACGGCAAGGCCGCCTTCGACAGCCCCGCCACGGTGAAGGCCCTCAAGGAGTACGGCGCGTACATGAAGGACGGGCTCAGCATGAAGAGCTCGCAGCCCGGCTACGACCCGCTGAAGGACTTCAACACCGGCGACGTCCCGATGTTCTTCTCAGGACCCTGGATCAGCACGCTGATCAAGGACCAGTACCCCGGCCTCAAGGGCAAGTGGGGCGTCGCTCCCGTGCCCGCCGACAAGACCTCCACGTCGATGGCCGGTGGATCGAGCCTGGTGATCTCCAAGGACAGCCCGCACAAGGCCGCCGCCAAGGAGTTCATCCAGCACCTGACCGACACCAAGGGCCAGGCCGACTGGTTCGAGCGCACCAGCGACCTGCCCGCCAACACCAAGGCGTGGGAGAGCGGCGAACTCGCCGACAACCCCGATCTGCAGGTCTTCAAGAAGCAGATGGAGACCGCCAAGACCTCGCCCGCGCTGGCCAAGTGGACCGAGGTGACCTCCAAGGTCGACGCGGCCATCGAGTCGGTGACCCAGGGCAAGGCCTCCGCCGAGGACGCCGCCGAGAAGGCGCAGTCCGAGATCGAGAACCTCGTGAAGTAGGCAGCGATCATGAGCACCACTAGCGGAAAGGCCGCCGCACCGGTGGCCGGAGCGCGGGGCGGCGGCCCGGGGACTGCTCCGTCCCCGGCCACCGGCTCCGAGGACGGCCGCGAGGGCCCCGACGGCCGACGACGCGAGCACGGACGCGGACGCAAGCGCGGCCTGGGCGTTCAGAACTGGGCCGGGTGGCTCTTCTCCACCCCCTTCCTGGTCCTGTTCACCGTCTTCATGGCGTTCCCCATCGTCGCCACGCTGGCCATGAGCTTCACCGACTTCGGGCTGCGCAACGTGACCCGGCCCTGGGAAGCGAACTTCATCGGCTTCGAGAACTACACCAAGCTCTTCGGCGACGAGAAGTTCCTCACGGCCCTCTTCAACACCGGGTACTTCGTGGTGATCGGCGTTCCGCTCACCCTCTTCCTCGGGCTCCTCGTGGCCGTCCTCCTCAACAACGGGATCGATCGCGCCCGGACCTTCTTCCGGGTCGGGTTCTACGCACCTGTCGTGACCTCCATCGTCGCGGTGGCCGTCGTCTGGCGGTTCGTGCTCGACCCGAGCGACGGGCTCATCGCCGGACTCTGCGCCGAACTCGGGCTCACCGCACCGGACTTCCTCGGCAGCGAGACGCTCGCCATGCCCTCGCTCATCGCGATGGCCGTCTGGCGCAACCTCGGCACGGTGATGGTGCTCTTCATCGCCGGACTGCAGGCCATTCCGACCGAGGTCCGCGAGGCCGCCAAGCTGGACGGGGCCGGCGCCTGGCAGGAACTCCGCCGGATCACCGTTCCCCTGCTGCGGCCCACGCTGCTCTACGCCACGGTGATCACCACGATCGGCTATCTCAATGTCTTCGAGGAGCCGTTCGTCATGACGCAGGGCGGTCCTTCGGACTCCACGCTCACCGTGTCGCTGAACATGTACCGCGAGGGCTTCAACTTCTTCCACATGGGCTATGCCAGCGCCATGGCGTACGTCCTCTTCGTGGTGATCATGGGCATCACGGTGCTCCAGCTCCGACTGCTGAAGGACAACACCAAATGAGCGCCAAGTCCCAGGTGATGAAGCGGCCGCTCGTCTATGTGCTCCTTTCCGCCGGACTTCTCGTCATGTCCGCGCCGTTCCTCTGGATGGCCCTCTCGGCCTTCAAGTCGGCCGAGGAACTGACCGCGAGTCCGCCCGTCTGGATTCCGTCCGAGTGGACCCTGGACAGCTTCCACCGGCTGCTCGACAAGCTCGATCTGCCGCTCTACTTCATGAATTCGGTGATTGTCGCGGTGCTCGTCACCGTCGCCAATCTCGTCTTCTGCTCGATGCTCGGATATGCACTGGCCAAGCTGAACTTCATCGGCCGGAACAAGATCTTCGCCCTGGTGCTCGGCGCCCTGATGGTGCCCGGCAACCTGATGCTGCTGCCCTTGTTCGTGCTGATGAGCAAGTTGCAACTGATCGACTCCTATGCCGCCTTGGTGCTGCCCTTCGCGGCCGGTGCCTTCGGGGTCTTCCTCATGCGGCAGTTCATGCAGTCGATCCCCGACGAGCTCCTCGAAGCGGCCCGGATGGACGGCGCCGGCGAGTGGTACATCTTCTGGCGGATCGTGATGCCGCTGGTGAAGCCCGCCCTCGCGACGCTCTCGATCTTCACGTTCCTCGGGTCCTGGAACAACTTCGTCTGGCCCCTGATCGCGACCAACGACCCCGACAAGTACACCCTCCCGGTCGCCCTCGCCACCTTCGCGACCGACCCCAACAAGTCGTCCGGATCCAACGGGATGCTGATGGCCGGGGCGTTCCTGATCGTGCTGCCGGTCCTGATCGTCTTCGCCGTGCTGCAGCGGTACTTCACCCAGGGCATCGCCACCGCGGGCATGAAGTAGCCCCACGGGCGCCGCTCGCCCCGCCCGGCACTCCCCCACCTTGCAAGAGAAAGACATCTCGCGATGACGCACACCCCGATCCCGTTCCCCGAAGGCTTTCTGTGGGGCGCCTCCACCGCCGCCCACCAGATCGAGGGCAATAACACCAACAGCGACTGGTGGGTGAAGGAGCACAGCACCGGCACCCACATCCAGGAACCCAGCCTGGACGCCTGCGACAGCTACCACCGCTGGCCCAAGGACATGGACCTGCTCGCCGAACTCGGCTTCACCGACTACCGGTTCAGCATCGAGTGGGCCCGCATCGAACCCGCCGAGGGCCGGTTCTCCCGGGCGGAGCTCGCGCACTACCGGCGGATGGTCGAGGGCGCGATCGAGCGCGGTCTGCGGCCGATGGTCACCCTGCACCACTTCACCGTGCCGCAGTGGTTCGAGGCGCGGGGCGGCTGGACGGCCGAGGACTCCGCCGAACTGTTCGCGCGGTACGTCGCCGCCTGCGCGCCCGTCATCGCCGACGGTGTGCCGTACGTGTGCACCATCAACGAGCCCAACATGATCGCCGTCATGGCCGGGCAGGCCAAGCGCGGCGACATCGGCTTCCCGCCCGCGGGGCTGCCGACCCCGGACGACGAGACCACGCACGCGGTGATCGCCGCGCACCACGCCGCCGTGAAGGAGGTCAGGGCGATCGACCCGGCCATCCGCGTGGGCTGGACCGTCGCCAACCAGGTCTACCAGGCGCTGCCCGGCGCGGAGGAGGTCACCGCCGCGTACCGCCACCCGCGCGAGGACGTCTTCATCGAGGCCGCGCGCGGCGACGACTGGATCGGCGTGCAGTCCTACACGCGCACCCGGATCGGCGCCGAGGGTCCGATACCGGCGCCGGACGACGCCGAGCGGACCCTCACGCAGTGGGAGTACTACCCGGCCGCCGTCGGGCACGCGCTGCGCCACACCGCCGCCGTGCTCGCCGATGCCGGAGTGCCCCTGATCGTCACCGAGAACGGCATCGCCACGGACGACGACGCGCGCCGCGTCGACTACTACAAGGGCGCGCTCGACGAGGTCGCCGCCTGCCTGGAGGACGGCCTCAACATCGGCGGCTACCTGGCCTGGAGCGCCCTGGACAACTACGAGTGGGGCTCCTACGCGCCCGCGTTCGGACTGATCGCCTGGGACCGCGAGACGTTCGCCCGCACGCCGAAGCCGTCCGCGCACTGGCTGGGCGGGCTCGGCCGCACGCGGGAACTCCCGCGCCTGGCCGACTAGTTCAGCGCACCCTCCCCAGCTCGGGGGCCGACCGCACCTGACAGCGGTCGGTCCCCGTATCACCGCCGCACGCCACGAACCTCCCCTTCCATACCTGTCACCGGCACACCTGTCACTGGGAGTTGGACCTTCATGGATCGTCGTACATTCCTCGCCGCCGGGGCGGGAGCCGGGGCCGCTGCCCTGGCCCTCGGTGGCGCACCGGCCGCCGCAGCGGCCCCGCGGGTTCCTTCGTTTCGTCCTCATACCTCTGATACACCGCTGCTGCGGAAGTGGTTCCGTGCCACGCATCACTCGATCGAGGCAATGACGACCGACCTCGGTCTCGCCGCCGACAAGATCGACGTCAGCGGCCCCGGCACCCCGGTCCCCTCGCGCCAGACCTCGCCGACCAACATCGGCTGCGGGCTCTGGACCACCGTCGCCGCCCGCGGCCTCGGCGTCATCGGCGACGGCGCGATGCACCGCCGCCTCGCCCGCACCGTCGCGGCCGTCGAGAAGCTGGAGCGGCACCACGGCTTCTGGCTCAACTGGTACGACGCGCACGACGGTTCGGTCCTCACCAGCTGGCCGGGCACCGGCGACCCGGTCCGCCCGTTCCTGTCGTCCGTCGACAACGCCTGGCTGGTCACCGGTCTGCGCATCGCCGCCCACGCCGACCCCGCCCTGCGCCCCCGCGTCGCGAAGCTGCTGGCGGGCGCGGACTGGTCGTACTTCTACACGCCGTACGACCCGGCGGACCCGGTCGCGGGCCCCGGACAGCTGCGCGGCGGGTTCTGGACCGACACCGGCGAGCCGACCGCCCATCACTACGGCGCCCTCAACACCGAGCCGCGCATGGCCAGTTACCTCGGCATCGCGGACGGCTCGATCCCCGCCGACCACTACTGGCACCTGCTGCGCACCATGCTCCCCGAGCACGAGCAGGAACAGCGGCCCGGCGGCGGCTACGTCACCATCGACGGCGTCCGCGTCTGGCAGGGCCACTACACCTACCGGGGGCGCAAGCTCGTGCCCACCTGGGGCGGCTCGATGTTCGAGGCGCTCATGGTGCCGCTCTTCGTGCCCGAGCCCGAGTGGTCCCCGCGCGCGTGGGGCACCACGCACGACCGCTATGTGCGCGCCCAGATCGAACACGGTCTGATCGAGGAGAGGTACGGCTACTGGGGCTTCTCCCCCGCGAACATCCCCGACGGCGGGTACCGCGAGTACGGCGTCGACGCGATCGGCATGCAGGTCGACGGCTACCACTCCCTCGGCGTCGTCACGCCGCACGCCTCCTTCCTGGCGCTCCCCCACGCGCGCGGGGCGGCCATCGACAACCTGAAGGCGCTGGAGCGCGACTTCGGGGCGTACGACGAGACGTACGGATTCCGCGATTCCGTGGACGTGCGCAGCGGACGGGTCAGCGACTTCGCGCTCGCCCTGGACCAGGGCATGATCGCTGCGGCCCTCGCCCAGGAACTGCGGCCCGGACTGCTGCAGGCGCCGTTCCGCACCGGCGGCTTCGCCACGCGCGTGCGGCCGCTGCTCGCCAAGGAGCGCTTCAGCATCTGAGGGGACGCGTGGGAGGGCGCGCGGTGGCCACGCGCTGCTTCGGAGTGCCGCCACCCGGCCCGGTCGCGTCCCCCCGAATACCGCCATACGCTCCCAAATGTGACGCCGCCCTCGCACCTGGCCGGGCGGGCGGCAGCGGCCGCGGTGGCCGTGCTGCTCGCCTGGTTCCCGTTGCTGTGTCCCCCGCGCGCGTTCGCCGACGATCCGGTCACGCTCTCCCGCACCGGCCAGATCACCGACAAGGCGGGCGCGCTCGGGGACCGGAAGGACGCCGCCGAGCAGGCACTCGACCGACTCTACGACGACCGCGGCGTGCAGCTCTTCGTCGCCTACGTGCGCGATTTCTCCGGCCGCTCCGCGCAGAGCTGGGCGGATGCCACCGCCCGGCGCAACGGCCTCGGCATCGACGACGTGCTGCTCGCCGTCGCCACCCGCGACCGGCAGTTCGCCTACTCCGTGGACGACGCTTCGCGGCTCACCGACGCACAGCTCCGGGACGTCGCCACCACCGCGATCAGGCCCGCCCTGCGCGAGAACGACTGGGCGGGAGCCGCCGTCGGCGCCGCGAACGGCTACCGCGCGGTCCTCGCCGGGCAGCCGGTGCCGACCCCCGCGATCACGCCGGGCTCGGCCGACCCCGGGGCCGACGACGACGGCTCCACCGCCGGTGACCTGGTGCTCCCCGTGGTCGCTGTGGGCGCGGCCGGGATCGCGGCGACGGTCGCGTACAAGCGGCGCAGAAAGCGGGTCACCACGCGCACGACGCCCGGCGGCGGTCGGGGCCGCGGCACGGGCAAGGACCTCACCCCGCTGCCCGAGCTCGACCAGCAGGCCAGCCGCCTGCTCGTGGAGACCGACGACGCGATCCGCACCAGCACCGAGGAGCTCGGCTTCGCCACCGCCCAGTACGGCGAGGAGGCGGCCGAGCCCTTCAGCGCCGCGCTGACGTACGCACAGGCCGAACTGACGGCCGCGTTCCGGCTGCGGCAGGAGCTCGACGACGCCTTCCCCGAGGACGACCCGACCAGGCGCCGCATGCTGGACGAGATCGTCGCGCGCTGCACGGAGGCGGGCCGCCGCCTCGACGCCGAGACGGCGGGCTTCGACCAGCTGCGCGCCCTGGAGAAGAACGCCCCGGCGGCCCTGGAGCACGCGGAAACCGTGTTCCGGCAGGTGGCGGGGCGTACCAACGCGGCAGGCGAGACCCTCGACGCCCTCCGTGCGACGTACGCGCCGAGCGCGTCCGCGTCCGTCGTCGGCCATGTCGAGCAGGCCAAGGACCGCCTGGTCTTCGCCACCACGCACCTCAACCAGGCCCGGCAGTCCCTGGACGCGGGCGAGAGCGGGAACGCCGCCGTCCATCTGCGGGCCGCCGAGGGCGCCGTCGACCAGGCGGGCACCTTCGTGGACGCCGTCGACCGCCTCGCCGACGAGCTCGCGCGGGCCGCTGAGAAGCTGACCGCCGCGCTCACCGACGCCGAGGCCGACCTCGCCGACGCGCGCGGCCTCCTGGAGGGCACCGCGGAAGGCGTCTCCACGGCCGATCTGCGGGGCCGTGTCGCCCGCGCGGAGTCTGTGGTCGCCGAGGTGCGCGGGCGGACGTCCGCGGGCCCCTACGACCCCATCGAGGCCCTGCGCCGCGTCGAGGAGGCCGACGCCGCACTCGACGCGGCGCTCGCGGGCGCCCGCGAGCGCGAGGTCACCGACCGCCGCGCCCGGTCCCTGCTCGCCCAGGCCCTGCTCACCGCGCGCAGCGCCGTCGGCGTCGCGGCGGACTTCGTGACCACGCACCGCGGCGCCGTCGGCAGCGAGGCGCGGACCCGTCTCGCCGAGGCACAGCGCCACCTCGGGCAGGCGGAGGCGGCCCAGGACGACGACGCCACGGCCGCGCTCGCCGACGCCCAGCAGGCGGACGCGCTGGCCCGGCAGGCGCAGCAGCTCGCCGAGCGGGACGTACGGGGCTACGGCAACCCCTACGGAGGGCTCGGCGGTGGCGGTGGCCGGGGCGGCGGTACGGGTGGCGCGGTGCTCGGCGGGATCATCCTCGGCGAACTCCTCGGAGGCATGGGCCGGGGCATGGGCGGCGGCGCGGGCGGCGGAGGCGGTCACTACGGAGGGGGCGGTTTCGGTGGCGGCGGACCCGGGAGCTTCGGTGGCGGCGGGACGCGGGGGCGCCGGGGCGGAGGCGGCAGGTTCTGACCTTCCACCGGCTCTGACCAGCCCTGACGGCTAGCTCCAAGGCCCCCTCGTAAGAAGACCAACGCAAAGACCCACGCGAAGACCAACGCAAAGAGGCGAGCTCATGACCAAGCAGACCATCCTCGGCCGCGTCGCCCAGCTCGCCAAGGCGAACATCAACGCGCTCCTCGACCAGGCCGAGGACCCGCAGAAGATGCTCGACCAGCTGATCCGCGACTACACGGACAACATCAAGGAGGCCGAGGAGGCGGTGGCCGCCACCATCGGCAATCTCCGGATGCTGGAGCAGGACCACAAGGAGGACCAGGACGCGGCCCTGGAGTGGGGTGCCAAGGCGCTCGCCGCGAGCAGGAAGGGCGACGAGCTGCGCGCGGACGGGAACGCCGCGGAGGCCGACACGTTCGACCGGCTCGCCAAGGTGGCGCTCGGCCGACAGCTCCAGGCCGAGAAGGAGGCCAAGGAGGCCGAGCCGACGATCGCGTCGCAGACCGAGATCGTGGACAAGCTGCGGTCCGGGCTGGACCGGATGAAGGTCAAGCTGACGGAACTGCGCGCACGCCGAGACCAGTTGGTGGCCCGCGCCAAGACCGCCGAGGCCCAGAACCAGATGCTGGACGCGGCCCGGAACATCGACGTCCTGGATCCGACCAGCGAGCTGAGCCGCTTCGAGGAGAAGGTGCGGCGCGAGGAGGCACGGGCGCTCGGCAGGCAGGAACTCGCCGCCTCCTCGCTCGACGCGCAGTTCGAGGAGCTGGACGGCCTGGGCGACGCGGCGGAGGTCGAAGCCCGCCTCGCCGCCCTCAAGGCGACCACCTGAACCCTCTCAAGGCCGCCACATGAACGTGACCGTCAGAACAGACTGAGCAACGCCTCCGCCGCGTCCATCGGCTCCACTTCCCCGTTCGGCAACGCCAGTTCGAACCAGACCGTCTTGCCGTGCGGCGTCCTGCGCGAGCCCCAGGCCGCGCTCAGGAGGCCGACGAGCTGGAGTCCGCGCCCGCCCTCGTCGGTGTCGCGAGCTCGGCGCCGACGGGGCTGCACGAAGCCGCCGTCCCACACCTCGCACACCAGGGTGCGGTCCAGCAGGAGCCGCAGTCTGATGTCGCCCTCGCCGTATCTGAGCGCGTTGGTGACGAGCTCGCTGACCAGGAGTTCCGCCGTGTCGCAGAGCCGCTCCAGGTCCCAGGAGCGCAGCTGTTCGCAGGCCAGTTCGCGGGCGCGGCCCACGGACTTGGGGTCGCGCGGCAGCGTCCAGTCGCCGACGTGCTCGGCGGGCAGTCCCTCGACGCGCGCCATCAGGAGCGCGATGTCGTCCTCTCCGTGGTGGGTGTCGAGGGTGCTCAGGACGTGGTCGCAGACGTCCTCCAGGGCCGGTGGCGCGTCGCTGAGCGCGCGGACGAACGCGTTCAGGCCCTCGTCCAGCGGATGGTCGCGGGATTCGACGAGGCCGTCGGTGTAGAGCGCGAGCAGGGCACCCTCGGGGAGTTCGACCTCGACGTCCTCGAAGGGCTCGCCGCCCACGCCGAGCGGCATGCCGGGGGGCACGTCGAGCATGAGCGCGGACTCGCCTGGCTCGACGAGCACGGGCGGCAGGTGGCCCGCGTTGGCGAAGGTGCAGCGTCGCGTGACGGCGTCGTAGACCGCGTACACGCAGGTGGCGAGGTACACCTCACTGAGGTCCGCGTCCGCGGCCTTGCGGGCCGCGCGGGTGGCCTGCTGGGGCCCCGCGGGGTTGCCGAGGCCGCGGGCGATCTCGTCGAGGGCGGAGAGGACGTCGGCGGGCTCCAGGTCGAGCAGGGCCAGGGTGCGTACGGCGGTGCGCAGTTCGCCCATGGCGACGGCGGCGCGCAGGCCGCGGCCCATGACGTCGCCGACGACCAGCGCGGTGCGGTGCCCCGGGAGCTCGATGACGTCGAACCAGTCGCCGCCGACCTCGGTGGCCGCGTTGCCCGGCAGGTAGCGGCAGGCGATGTCGAGCCCGGACGCCTCCGGGTCGCCGGGCGGCAGCAGGGAGCGTTGCAGTATCAGCGCGCGCTCGTGCTCCCTGCGGTAGAGGCGGGCGTTGTCCATGCAGACGGCGGCGCGCGCGGCCAGCTCGACGGCGAGGGCCCTGTCGCGCTCGCCGAAGGGTTCGCTGCCCTTCGTACGGGAGAACTGGGCGAGGCCGACCACGGTGTCGTGCGCGACCATCGGCACGGCGAGCGTCGACTGGATGAGGCCGCCGGTGAGGCGGCTCGCGGACTCGTCGTCACCTGCCGTGATCAGCCGGGGCCGTGCCGTGCGCAGCGCGTCGGCGCACGGCGACGTGAACGCGTAGCGGTGCACGGCGCCCACGTCCACGGGCCCGGTCCCCGCCGGAAACGGAGCGTCCGCGACGGCGCTCGCGAAGGCCACTCTGCGCAGCTCCGCGCTGCCGTCGGCGAGTCCGGGCGGAGTCTCGTCGCCGTCGAGGAGCCCTTGGTAGAGGTCCACGGACGCGAGGTCGCAGAAGCCGGGGACGGCGACGTCGAGGAGTTCCCTCGCGGTGGTCTCCAGGTCGAGGGAGTTGCCGATGCGGGCGCCCGCCTCGTTCAGGAGTGCGAGGTTGCGGCGGGCGTGGGCGGCTTCGCGGGCCGCCGCGTGCCGCCTGGTGACGTCGGTGCCGAGGCCCGCGACCCCGATCGGGCGGCCCGAACCGCTGTGCACGCGGTAGAGGTTGATCGACCAGTGCCTGCGGTCGGTGCCGCCGGGCGTGGGGCCCACGATCTGCATGTCCGTCACGGCGTCGCCGGTTTCCAGGACCCGTTTGAGGGCGGCGGACATGCGGTCGGCCTCGTGGCGCGGCAGGTAGTCGTGCACAGTGCGGCCGCGCTGGTCCTCGGCGCCGCCGCCGAAGACCTCGACGAAGCGGCGGTTGGCGCGCTGCACCTTCAGGTCGGTGCCGAACAGCAGGAAGCCGAACGGAGATTGGCCGAAAATGGCCTGCGAGGCCGCGAGGTCCGTCTCGATCTGCCGGAGCGCGCGGACGTCGACGACGATGCAGACCGCGGCCCGCTCACCGTCCTCCGTCTCGGTCGGCATCACGTAGACCTCGGCGATGCCTTCCGTGCCGCCGCCGTCGAGCCGGCCCCCTTCGGGCAAACGGAAGGGGACGACGCCCGTCCACTCCCGCCCGTCGAGGATCTCCGCCATCTTGCGGTGACCGCCCGCGCGCAGCTCGGGCGGCACGAACGCCTCGATCGGGTCCTTGCCCACGGCGTCCCGCGCGGCCACGCCGAACAGCCGCTCGGCACGCACGCTCCACTGGTCGACGAGGCCGTCGGCGCCGATCGAGAACGAGGCGACCTTGATGTAGTCGTAGATCGAGCCGGGTGGGTTGCTCTGCCAGGTCTCGTCCGCCGTCGCTTCCGCGGGCCCCTCGGCCCCGGCGCCACCTGGCTCGTCGGCCATGCCGTCGCCGACACCCTCGGCAGTCGCGTCGCCCGACGGGCCGCTCGGCCCCGTCGCCTTCGCTGGTATCTCGCTCACGCGAACCGTCCCCTCCAGCTCACCGCGTCCGGCACCGGTCACCGCATACGGCTGCCCGCAGTATCCAGCACTACGGCACCGCGCCACACGGCGTTCACGATCACAGCACGGACTCGACTCCTTTTGGCCCGTGCCGCCCTTGTGCCCGACACCTTTCGCACACTGCAAGTCTTCTAACCCGGCAGCGCCAGCTCGAACCACACCGTCTTTCCCGTCCGGCCCGTCCGGCCCGGACGTGTGCCCCAGCTCCTGGCCGAGCGGGCCACCAGCTGGAGGCCCCTGCCGCCCTCGTCGTCGGGCCCCGCGTTCCGTTCCAGAGGGGGGTCGGGGAGCGGGTCGGACACCTCCACACGCAGCGTGCCCATGGGGTCCACGGGACGTACGAGGCGTACGCCGATGGGCCCTGACGCATAGCGCAGGGAATTGGTCACCAACTCGCTCACGAGCAACACGGTGACGTCGCCGAGCGGCGCGAGGCCCCAGTCGCCCAATTGCTCACGGACGACGGCGCGGGCGGTGCGGACGGCGCCGGGGTCCGCGGGAAAATCCCATTCGGCGCAGTCGCCTTCGGTGTCGATCACGCCGAATCACTTCCAGACCAGATGCGGAACCTGTCCGGTTTCATGGGGTTAATGGGCACATACCCGATATCCCGGCAGGATTACCGCTTACCTGGGCGCACTGTGGCACGAACGGCGTAGGCGGAGTCAGTCCGCGGCGCCCGGCACCGCGAGCGCCGCGGAGACCGCGGGCACGTCGGCGGCCAGCCAGTCCACCGACCAGACCTCGTCCGGCGTCAGCCAGCGCAGCGCGTCGTGATCCTCCAGGGGCTCCGGCTCTCCGGAGACCAGGCGGGCCTTCCACACCCGCAGCGCATACCCCTTGGGCAGCGGCCACTGCCCGGGCACGCGCTCCAGGGGTACGGCCTCGACGCCCAGCTCCTCGCGGAGCTCGCGCACGAGGGCGTCCTCGCAGCGCTCGCCGGGCTCGACCTTGCCGCCGGGGAGCTCCCAGCCGCCCGCCAGTTCCGGCGGGGCGGAGCGCCGCGCGGCGAGCAGGCGGCCCTCGTCGTCGTACAGGGCGGCGCCCACCACGATGCGATCGTTCATGGGCCGGAGCCTAGGCGCTCCGCTGCGGCCGGTTCGAAATCCGCGGGCCGCCCTCGTTACCGTCCGCTGCCGCTCGGGCTCAGCTTCTCGATCCAGTACAGCTGCTGGTGGCCGCGGTCGTCGAGGCTGTCCGCGATCTTCTGCGCCTCGGCCTTGGTCGCGTACCTGCCCACGCGGTAGCGGTTGCCGTTGTCGTCCTGGCGTATGACGAGCCAGGGCAGCAGAACCGTCCCGTCGTTCATCGCGCCCCTCCGCTCGCCGCCCCCGGCGCGCCCCACGCCTCGATCAGTAAGGAAACCGCAATCCGCATATGCCCGAGCCTACGCCCGACCTTTACTCAGCGGATACGAGTTTGCACAAAGAGATACGCAGGAGGTGCGCAATCGGCCAACGGGCGGGCAACGGCGGGGGCGCGCCCGAGGGGCGCGAGGGTCGGGCCGGAGCATCCGGACCCCGCCCCGACAGCGGGCGCGCGGGCCCCTTCACCCTCCGGTCGCGCGCCGCCACGACGGCGCGCGACGGGTCATTTGACCGGCAGGTGGTACGCGACCCGGTAGCGGTCTGCGGGTACGACGACGTCGGCGGTCTCGACGGGGCGGCCCGACGCGTAGTACGTGCGCTGGACGACGATGACGACGTGGCCGGGGACGCCGCCGAGCGAGGTGAGCTCCTCGGCGAGGCCGGGGCGGGCGCCGACCTCCTCGGCGACGTTGTCCACGATCACGTCGATGGCGGCCATCCGCTCCACCACGCCGCAGCCGCCGAGCGGGCCCTCCTCGGGGAGCATCACGGGGGTGCGCCCCGTGACGGCGAGGGGCTCCCAGGAGGTGGAGAGCATCATCGCCTCGCCCGCGTCCCTGAAGACGTACTTGGTGCACATCACGCGGTCGCCCACGCGGATCCCGAGCCGCTCGGCGATCAGGGCGTTCGCCTCCACCTGCTCGCTGCGGGACTCCCAGGTGCCCCGCGCCCCGTCGGCCGCCTGCTCCTGGCGGAAGGGCGTGGAGCCGCCGGTCAGGGAGCGGTAACCGGTGCGGGCGATCTTGCGCGGGACGGGTCGCTCGCGCACGTAGGTCCCCGAACCGGAGCGGCCCTCGACGAGCCCTTCGGCCATCAGGACCTTCCGGGCCTCCAGGGCGACCGTGTCCGAAACTCCGTACTCCTCGCGGATCCTGGCCTGCGAGGGGAGCCGGGTGTGCGGCGGCAGCGAACCGTCGGCGATCTTCTTGCGGAGATCACCCGCGACACGCAGATACGCCGGCTGCTCACCGAAAGTCACTGGCCACTCCCATCAGGTTGACAGACAGCAACAGCCTGGCAACCGTGGGTTGTTGGGTGCAACCCAAGGCCAAGGAATCACCCGAAGTGATGATTTCTCTCCCCGCAGGTCTTTACGCAGGGCCTTTCCCCGGATATAGCGATCGCTCAAGCGTGGTGAGGAAACGTTCGGTCGCCCCGCGGGCGATCTGACTGCCCCACCCGCCCCAGTTCACGTCGAAACAGTGGTCGGCCCACGGCAGTTCGACGTACGTCGCCGGGGCCCCCGCCCCCTTCAGACGTCGCGCGAGCTCGCGCGCCTGACTCACCGGAACCGCCCGGTCCGCGCTGCCGTGCAGCAGCAGCGTCGGCGGCACGTCGCCCCTGACCAGGCGCGCCGGTGAGCCCAGGCGGTAGCGAGCGGGCACGGCGTTCGCCGAACCGCCCATCAGGCGCGGCATCATCGGGTCGCGCCGCAGCACGGTCCCCGCGATCAGGCGGCGCATGTCGGTGGGTCCGTAGAGCGAGATCACCCCGGCCACGGAGCTGTCGCGCACGGCACAGGAGGCCGGAACCCGCTCGTCACCCTCCGTGTACGCGGCGGAGAGCGCGAGGTTGCCACCGGCCGAACTGCCCGCAAGGAGAAGGCGATCGGGGTCGACGCCGTACACGCGCGCGTGACGGCGCACCCAGCCCACCGCGCACTTCACGTCGCCGATCTGGTCGAGCTGGGTGGCCCCGGGCGCGAGGCGGTAGTCGATGTCGAAGACGGACCACCCGCGCGAGTTGAACCACCGGTTCCACTCGGGGGTCTGACTGCGGTGCCCCTTGTTCCACCCGCCGCCGTGCACCCACACCACCACGGGGTGACGGACCGCGCGCCGCTTCGGCAGCGCCCACAGGTCCAGCTTGAGCTTCTCCTTGCGCCGCGCGCCGTGGCCGTCGCCCACGCGCGCGTACGTGAGGGAGCGCCCCCGGGCCGGCACCTTGGCGTAGTTGACGCCGTCGAAGTACCGGGCCGCGCCGAGCTCTTGACCCGCGCGCCCCGCGGCGCCCAGGGCCGCCGCGTACGGCATCACGCCGTACACCAGGGCGGCGAAGGAGGCGAGCGCGGCCAGACCCGCGCACCAGGGGTGGCGCCGCCCCGCGGCCGCGGCGGCGGCGAGGCCGAGCAGACCCGGCGGCACGAGCAGCAGACCCCAGGAGGTGATGGCGGCCGCGACGAGCACCAGGAGCGGGACGCGGGGCAGCGGGGCGGCGACGAGGACGGCCAGCGTGGCGTTCAGGAGTCCGGCGGCGAGGAGCAGGACGCGGGCCGCTGCGGGAGGCGGCTTGGCGGACGTCACGCCGAAGAAATATCACAGAAGCGGACAAAAGGCCCTCAGGGTGGGCGTTTCGACGACACCCGCACCGCACGACCTCCCGGCGGGCACGCGCCGCACGCCCTCCCGCAGGCGTCGCCGGTCAGACCTCGGCGCTGTCGCCACCGTCCGCGCCACCGTCCGCGCCGCCGCCCGTGTCACCGTCCGTGTCACCGTCCGGGCGCCCACCGGTACCGTCGCCCCGCAACGACCCCTCCAGGGAGCGCGACTGGTCCGCGGCGGCGTACAGGCAGGTGATGTGCCTGCTGCCCTGGCGCCAGGTCTCGCGGTCCGGGACGAAGAAGACGACCTCGGCGCCGCTCAGGTCGGCCGACGTCCCTTCCGTGTACGAGGTCGCGAACGCCGTGCACTTGCGCTCGGCGAGGCCCTGGACGGCCGCGTCACCGGGGAAGGACGGGTTGTTCACCCGGAACGACGCGAAGACCTCGGCGTCGTGCGGGCGCGCGCAGGGCACTTCGTCGATCTCGTACTCGTACGTCGCGCTGTCGAGGTCGCTGTCGGGGACGTTGAAGCAGCCGCCCTTGTCGACGGGGAAGGAGCCGCTGCGGGACTCGCGCGCGGCCTCCCTGAAGCCGTCCACGAAGTCGCGCGCGGCGCCCGTGGTGACGCCGATGACGAGCAGCACGACGCCGAGCGCGGACAGGATGCTGCCCGCGATCGCGAGGCCCTTGCCGCGTTCACCCTTCTTCTTGATCTGTGAGAGGCCGACGAGGCCGAGAATCAGGCCGATGCCGGGTATGCAGCACAGGATGCCGAAGACCAGGGAGGCGATCGCGAAGCCGTTCACCGGCGGGCGGGAGTACGGCGAGTACGGGCCGGGCCACTGCTGGTACGGGGGCTGTCCCTGCGGGCCGTACGGAGGCTGTCCGGGCGGGCCGTACGGGCCGGGGTAGGGCTGCGGGTGCTGGTGCGGGCCCGACGCGTACGGGCCGGGCGGCGGCGGTATGTCCACGGGGCCGTGCTCCTGAGGGTGGGCGATGCGGAGAGCTTGGCGCATCGTAGTCGGGAGCGAAGGCGAAACGGCAAATGCGGCCCCAAAGCTCACATCTCGGACACCTGGTCCGCTCCGGCCCCGCGGACCGGAGCGAACCAGGCGAGAAACGAACGGGACGGACCATAGTCAGAACGTCAGAACGTCAGAACTGCAGACCCCAGGAGTCGATCTTCCCGGTGTCCTGCGCCGCGTTGTCGCTGACCCGCAGCTTCCACGTGCCGTTGGCCACCTCGGACGAGGCGTTCACGGTGTACGTGGTGTTGATGTTGTCCGAACTGCCGCCGGTCCCGTACCCCTTGAGGGTGTACGCCGTGCCGTCCGGCGCGATCAGCTGGACCTGGAGGTCGCCGATGTAGGTGTGCTGGATGACGACGGGGACGGCGAGCGACGCGGGCGCGTTGCCCGTGACGCCGGTGACGGTGATCGGCGACTCGGCCGTGGCGTTGTCGTTGATCGCGTAGTCGTCGGTGTTGCTGAACGACTTGCCGGGCGGGTTGGTGGTGCCGCCGGGGACGTTCAGGAGCCGGTTGGGCGAGCCGGAGCCGGGGCTGCCGACGACGCCGGTCGAGGAGGCACTGACCAGGCCCGCGGAGACCTGCGCCGGGGTCGACGAGGGGTTCAGGCCCAGGTAGATCGCGGCCGCGCCCGCGACGTGCGGGGACGCCATCGACGTACCGGAGATGGTGTTGGTCGCCGTGTCGTTGGTGTTCCACGTCGAGGTGATCGAGGAGCCCGGCGCGAAGATGTCGAGGATGCTGCCGTAGTTCGAGTAGCTCGCCCTGGCGTCGGTGCTGGTCGTGGCACCGACGGTGATGGCCTCCGCCACGCGCGCGGGCGACTTGGTCGACGCGTCGGTCGACTCGTTGCCCGCCGCGACCGCGTAGGTGATGCCGGACGCGATGGAGTTGCGGACGGCCGTGTCGAGCGCGCTGTCGGCTCCGCCGCCGAGGGACATGTTGGCGACGGCGGGCTTGACCGCGTTCTTGGTCACCCAGTCGATGCCCGCGACGACCTGCGCCGTGGTGCCCGAGCCCTGGTTGTTGAGGACGCGGACGCCGACGATCTTGGCCTTCTTCGCGACGCCGTGCAGGGTTCCGGCGACGGTGCCCGCGACGTGCGTGCCGTGGCCGTGGCCGTCCTGCGCGGTGTTGTCGTTGTCGATGGCGTCGTAGCCGTAGGAGGCGCGGCCGCCGAAGTCGGTGTGGCTGATGCGGACACCGGTGTCGATGATGTACGCCGTGACGCCCTCGCCCGCGGAGTCCGGGTAGGTGTACTTCTGGTCGAGCGGCAGGTTCTTCTGGTCGATGCGGTCCAGGCCCCAGGACGGCGGGTTGTTCTGGGTCGCGGTGGCAGTGAACGTCCGGTTCTGGACGACGGCGTCGACGGCCGGGTCGGCCGCGAACTTCTTCGCCTCGGACTCGGTGAGCTCGACCGCGTAGCCGTTGAGGGCCTTGTCGTAGGTCCGCTCGATCTTCGCGCCGTACGCCTTGGCGAGGGCTTTGCCCTCGGCGGAACGGGCCTTCGGCGCGCCCTTGTCGAGGCTCACGATGTAGCTGTTCTTGATCGAGCCGGGGACTCCGGCGTTCTCGATCGTGCCTTCCGCGCGGTCCGGGCCCGCGTTGGCCGGAACGGCGGAGACGATGCCGAGGGCGAGGGCCGCGACCGCTGTCGCGCTGATCCCGGCCAGTCTTCGGCGGGTGTGACGCATCACTGCCATCTGAGGGGTCCTCCTCAATAGGTGGTGCGTTGGTGGGGGTTCGGTGCCATTGGTTCTTTTGGGGCCATTGGTTCCGTTGGCGCCCACACGCGCGGAGACTTCGGACAGGAACATGTCAAGGTGGCTTGCCGATCCTTGCCTCCGTCGGGACGAAAGATTGGCGGATCCATAGGAGACCCACAAGAGTCAGGTTCAGACGTAAATCAACTGTCCGGCAGGTGTCATGCCAGGTCGTCAGGAACTGTCACGAAGGGTGCGGAGTGCGTACGGAGGGGTCTCGCGAACGCCACCGTTGTCCGCCGCCGAGTAGGGGGTGAGGCCGCCGTCCCGCAGTCCGGGAGGGCGGGCTCCTGACACCGGACGAACGGGCGGGCCCCGCTGGCGGCGAAGCCCTGCCGTCCCGCGCCGCGCGGGACGCGACGGCCTTCGAACCGCTGGTGGTGCGCCGCTCGGCCGCGCCGCATGGGTACGTCGCCGGGCGCGCGCCCGGCGCCGCGGGCGACCTGCTGGCCGAGGCACGGCTCCAGGAGTACGCCGCCCGGCGCGGGTTCGACGCGACGCGCGGCCGCGCACGGGCCTGCCTCTTCGGCGTGGCCGGAAACGTCCTGTCGGCGCGCTGGCGACGCGGCGGCCGTCAGCGCTCCCGGCCGTCCGGTGGGGCCCGCGACGACACGTCCCGTGGGCGGGGTTGGCGTGCGGCTCGATGCGGCGGTCGGGGCGTGGGCGCGGGGTGCTGGCGCTGGCGCTCGCGGGGCACGGGCGCTGCGTGGGGCACGGGTGCTGCCTGGGGCACGGATGCTGCGCAGGGCACGGGTGCTGCGCAGGGCGCTGACGCCGCGCGGGGCACTGGCGCTGCACAGGGCACTGATGCCGCGCAGGGCGCTGGCGCTACGCGGAGCACTGACGCTACGCAGGCAGGGCGCTGACGCCGCGCGGAACACGGGCACTGCGCAGGGCGCTGGCGCCGCGCAGGGCGCTGGCGCCGCGCAGCACTGACGCTACGCCGAGCACGGGCCCTGCACGTGCCCCCTGCCGAAATGCCCGCCGACGAACGCAAGTTGCTGCTACCCGCCCCCTGGAAACAGCTCCCACCCGGGGAGGCAGCCACAGTGGTCGGCACCCCCATGGGTACGGCCCACTCACGACCGCACCGCACCGCACCGCAGGCGCACCGCACCCCGCACCCCGCACCCCGCACCCCGCACCCCGCACCCGGCTACGCTCCGGCACGCACCTCACCCCCGCACACCCACGCGCCCACCCGTCCGCAGGACAGCTCCGGCGCGGCATGCCCCGCTCGGGCCGGTCCACGGAGCATCGTCAGTCCGTGAAGCCACGCCTCGCCGCCGCCCTCCTGACCGCCGCCGCCCTGACCCTGACCACCACGGGCACCACCACGGCCTCCGCGGGCACCCCCGCAGCCAACCCCAACCCCAACCCCAACTCCACCCCCACCCCTCGCCCCGATTCACGCTGCGACCCCCCGGGCGATCCGACCTGGACCCCGACCGCCACCCGCCGCAGCCCCGCGAAAGGTGCCTACAACCCGTACGTCGGCAACGGCTACCTGGGCGTACGCGTGCCGCCCGCCGGTACCGGCTACAGCCCGCCCGACCCGGGCGACAAGGGGGAGAAGACCGGCTGGCCCCTCTACACCCCGCGCTACGACGGGGCCTTCGCGGCGGGGCTCTACGCGCGCGGGCCCGAGAACACCGCCCACCGCGAGGCCATCGCCGCGCTCCCCCACTGGACCGCCCTCGACCTCACCGTCGGCGGCGAGACCTACGGCCCGCACAGCCACGTCTCCGGCTACCGGCAGACCATGAACCTGCGCTGCGGCTTCGTACGCACCTCGCTGACCTGGACAACGACCGACGGGCGCCGCACCGACCTGACGTACGACGTCCTGACCGCCCGCGACCGGGCGCACACCGGCGCCGTACGGCTGCGCCTGACCCCGCACTGGACCGGCACGGCCACCGTCACCGACCGCATCGACGGGCGCGGCGCCCGACGGATCGCGCAGACGGGCGGCGGGCCGCGCGGCAAGAAGACGATGGACGTGGCGTTCCGCACCGACGGCACCCGCGCGGACGGCGCCGTCGCGTCGACCCTCAAGGCGCCGGGGGTGACACATGCGGCAGGCCGAGCAAGGGAGTTGAGCAACAGTCAGGCCGCTGAATTCCGCGTCCGGGACGGCGGGACGTACGACGTCACCAAGTACGTGGGCGTCGACACCACCCGCGCCACACACACGCCCCACTCACCCCGCGCCGCCGCCCAGCGCGCGTCACGCCGGGCCGCCGCCCTCGGCTGGGACGCGCTGTTCGCCTCGCACGCGGCGGCCTGGCGGCGCCTGTGGACCTCCGACATCGAACTCCCCGGGCGCCCCGACCTCCAACTCTGGGCGCGTGCGGCGCAGTACGGACTACTGTCGTCCACCCGCGCGGGCTCCCGCGACAGCATCGCGCCCGCCGGTCTGACCAGCGACAACTACGCGGGCATGATCTTCTGGGACGCCGAGACCTGGATGCTCCCGGCGCTGCTCGCGACCCGCCCCGAACTGGCCGAACCCGTCCTCGCCTACCGGCACTTCACCCGCGACGCGGCCCGCGAGAACGCCCGCAAGACGTCCGTCAAGGGCCTCTTCTACCCGTGGACCAGCGCGAGCCGGGGCGCCCTGTGGTCGGAGTGCCAGAGCTGGTACCCGCCGCACTGCGTCCAACAGAACCACCTCCAGGGCGACATCGCGCTCGCCGCCTGGCAGTACTACCTGGCGACGGGCGACCGCGCCTGGCTGCGCGAGCGCGGCGGACCGCTCCTGAAGGGCATCGCCGAGTACTGGATGTCCCGCATCACCCGTAACACGGACGGGAGTTACTCGATCCAGAACGTGGCGGGCCCCGACGAGTACAGCAACGGCGTCACCGACGGCGTCTACACCAACGCCGTCGCCGCGACCTCCCTGCGCGCGGCGGCTCGCGCGGCCCGCGTCCTCGGCGAGAGGGCACCGGCGTCCTGGACCCGGACCGCCGACCGGATCCGCATCCCGTACGACAAGAAGCGCAAGATCTATCTCCAGTACGCCGGTTACGACGGGTCGACCATCAAGCAGGCCGACACCGTCCTGCTGACCTACCCGCTGGACTGGCCCATGCCGAAGGGCGCGGCCGCCGCCACCCTCGACCACTACAGCGCCCGCACCGACCCGGAAGGGCCCGCGATGACGGACTCCGTGCACGCGATCGACGCGGCCGCGATCGGCGAGCCCGGCTGCGCCTCGTACACGTACCTCCAGCGGTCCGTACGCCCCTTCATGCGCGGCCCGTTCGCGCTCTTCTCGGAGTCGCGCGGCACGAAGGCGGGCGCGGGCGACGCGCTCGCCGGATCGCCCGCGCAGGACTTCCTCACCGGCAAGGGCGGCTTCCTGCAAGTGTTCACGCACGGCCTCACGGGGCTCAGGCTGCACGAGGGCGACGCGCTGCGCCTGGACCCGACGCTGCCGCCGCAGCTCGCGAAGGGCGTGACGCTGCGCGGGATGCGGTGGCGCGGGCGGACGTTCGACATCACGATCGGCCCCAAGAGGACGACGGTCAGGCTGACTTCGGGCGACGTCTTCCGCATCACCTCACCGCGCGACGGCACACTCACCGCCACCCCGCACTCCCCCGCCACGCTCACGACCCGACGCCCTGACCTGACCCCCACCACCAACGCGGCGCGCTGCCGCCCGGCGAAGGCGACCTCCGAGGACCCGGGCCTGTACGCGGCGGCCGCGGTGGACGGCAACCCGGTCACCACCTGGTCCCCGACCGCACGGAACGCCTCCCTGACCGTCGACCTGGGCCGCCCGACCCGGCTCGGCGCGATCACCCCCAAGTGGGCGGTGCGGCCCGCGAGTCAGCGCGTGCGGACCTCGACGAACGGACACACCTGGCACACACCCACCGCGAACCCCCCGGCCGCCCGCTACGTACGGATCACGGTCCGCGCGGCGGACGACAAGGCGCCATCGCTGCGGGAGCTCACGGTGAAACACGCCTCTCCTAGTACTGGCTGACGCTCACTCAGGCAGTTGCGGCCTGCGCCTCCCGTGCCCGGTCGCGGCCTCGTAGGCGGCGCCGACTTCAAGGACGGCCCGATCGGCGCGCGAGGGTCCGACGATCTGCAACCCGACAGGGAGCCCGTCGGACGTGAACCCGGCGGGCACAGAGAGCGCGGGCGTGGCGGGCACGGAGAAGAGGTACGCCGAGCGCATCCAGTCGATGTAGGTGTGCTGCGGCTGCCCGTCGACGACGACCGGATACTCCAACTCGACGGGAAATGGCGCCACTTGACTCACCGGAGCGAGCAGCACGTCGTACCGCTCCAAGAAGCGGGCCACCGCGAGATGAATGCGGGTGCGCTCGGTGGTGGCACGGGCGAGGTCGGCGCCGGTGAGCTTGCGCCCCTCCTCGATGTTCCACACGAGGCTCGGCTTGAGCGCGCCGGGCGACGCCTCCAAGAACACCCCGAGCGACTGCTCGAAGGCCTGCGCACGCAACGTACGGAACACCTCATCGGCCCCGTCGAGATCAGGGCACGCCTCCTCCACATGACACCCCAACTCCTCGAAGACCTTGGCCTGTTCGTCGACCACGGCGCGCACATCCGGATCGACGGGCACCCTCCCCCCGAGATCGGGCGCCCAGGCGACCCGCAGCCCTCTCAGATCACGCTCTAGAGGCGCACGGAACACCTCTCCGGGCGTCTCCAACGAGAGCGGACACCGCGGATCGGGCCCGGCCATCACCGAGAGCAACAGCGCGACATCGGCGACGGTACGCCCCATCGGCCCGGCGACGGTCAGGCTCCCCCACAGATCGAGCGCCGGGTAGACGGGCACGCGCCCCGGCGTCGTACGCAGCCCGACGACATTGCAGAAGGAGGCCGGATTGCGCAGCGAACCACCCATGTCACTGCCGTCGGCGATCGGCTGAAGCCCGGCGGCGAGCGCGGCGGCCGCGCCCCCACTGCTGCCCCCCGCACTGCGATCGAGCCCGTACGGATTATGCGTGGCCCCAAAAACAGGATTGAAGGTGTGCGACCCGGCGGCGAACTCGGGAATGTTGGTCTTCCCCACCCGAATCGCACCACCCAACTCGATGCGCTGCACGAGCAGTTCATCCTCATCGGGCACGAAGTCGGCGAGCAACGGCGACCCCTGCGTGGTGCGCATGCCTCGCGTGAGATGCGTGTCCTTGAAGGCGATGGGAAGCCCGTGCAGGGGCCCGGGCTCCACCCCACGCACGACCCGCTCATCAGCAGCGGCCGCAGCGGCGAGCGCCCCGTCCCCATCGAGCGTCACGATGGCGTTGACGACGGGATTGACCCGCTCGATCCGCGCCAGATGAGCCGCGACCACCTCCCGCGCCGAAAGCTCCCGGCGACGAACGAGACGTACGAGCTCGGTGGCGTCCAGCAGGCAGATGTCCATGCGGGGAGTCTGCCCATGCGGCGACGGGTTTCCCGGCGGGTATCGGCCTTCTCGGGCGACGGGAAAGGGCCGGACTCGGGAGAGTCCGGCCCTTTGCTACACCTCAGGAGCGAGATGGCTACATCTCGGCAGGGGGGTGGCTACACGTTGAACCGAAACTCCACCACATCCCCATCCTGCATCACATACTCCTTGCCCTCCATGCGCGCCTTCCCCGCCGACCGCGCCTCCGCGACCGAGCCCGTCTCGACCAGGTCCGCGAAGGAGATGACCTCGGCCTTGATGAAGCCCTTCTGGAAGTCCGTGTGGATGACGCCGGCCGCCTCGGGGGCCGTGGCGCCCTGCTTGATCGTCCAGGCGCGGGACTCCTTGGGGCCTGCCGTGAGGTAGGTCTGGAGGCCGAGGGTGCGGAAGCCCACGTGGGCGAGGGTGGCGAGGCCGGGCTCTTCCTGGCCTACGGACTGGAGGAGTTCGAGTGCCTCCTCGTCGTCGAGCTCGGCGAGGTCCTGCTCCAGCTTGGCGTTGAGGAAGATCGCCTCCGCGGGGGCGACCAGCGCGCGCTGCTCCGCCTTGAACGCGTCGTCCGTCAGCTCGTCCTCATCGACGTTGAAGACGTAGAGGAAGGGCTTGGTGGTGAGGAGGTGCAGGTCGTGGAGGAGTTCCTCCTTGCCCGAGCCCTGGACGATGCCAGCCGAGAAGAGCGTGTCGCCCTTTTCCAGGATCTCCTTGGCCGCCTCGACCGCCGCCACCTTCGGAGCGATGTCCTTCTTGATGCGCGACTCCTTCTGGAGGCGCGGCAGGACCTTCTCGATGGTCTGGAGGTCGGCGAGGATCAGCTCGGTGTTGATCGTCTCGATGTCGTCCTTGGGCGAGACCTTGCCGTCGACGTGGACGACGTTCTCGTCCTTGAAGGCGCGGATGACCTGGCAGATCGCGTCCGACTCGCGGATGTTCGCGAGGAACTTGTTGCCGAGGCCCTCACCCTCGCTCGCGCCCCGCACGATGCCCGCGATGTCGACGAAGTCGACCGTCGCGGGAAGGATCTTCTGCGAGGAGAAGATCTCGGCCAGCTTCGTCAGGCGGGGGTCGGGGACGCCGACCACGCCCACGTTCGGCTCGATCGTCGCGAACGGGTAGTTGGCCGCAAGGACGTCGTTCTTGGTCAGGGCGTTGAACAGGGTCGACTTGCCGACATTCGGCAGACCGACGATTCCGATCGTGAGCGACACGTTGCGACTTCCCGTACGTGAGGGCTGTGGGTGGACGGCCCGGAGGGCCGTAGCGACCGTGGGGCGATCCCCCAGTCTACGGCGTGCGGGCCAGGCCCCCGTCTCCGTACCGGCTACGTATCGAACGCATGGCCAAGCTCGGCCAAAGCGCGTGTCCCGCGCACGGTTCCGTACGGGAACCGACCTAGGTTGGTCCGGTGGAGCAACACAGGACTCGTCCCCCTCAGTCCGCGCAGAAGGCCACCCCCAAGGCCCGGCAGCGGCGCACCGCGCCGTTGCCTCCGCAAGGCGGCCCCACCGACCGGTCGGCCGAGCGGTCCGCCGAGTCCGCGACGGTCTACCGGGCCGCGGCACGTCCCCGCCGCCCCGTCCCGCCGTTCGTCCTCGCCCTGCGCAGAACGCCCCTGTACCGGACGCTGCGCCGGGTGCCGAACCCGCGGCTCACCGGGCTCGGCAGCGGGCTCTTCTGCTCGGCGGTGATGTTCCTGCTCGCCTGCCTGATCTGGCTGCTCGTCGGCGAGTCCGCCGTCACCTACGGCGTGCTGTTCCTGCCGGTGGCCGCGCTCACCGCGTTCTGGGTGCGCCCCGCCGACCTGATCACCGCGCCGATCGCTGTGCCGATCGCCTTCGCCACGGGGATCCTGCCGATCTCCGGGGGCACCGGCGGGTTCGGCGGCCACTTCATGGGGCTCGTGACGTCCCTCGCGCTGCACGCGGGGTGGCTGTACGGCGGCACGCTCGTCGCCGGGATCGTCGTGACCGTACGCAAGGTCCGGCTGGTGGCACAGCGACGCCAGGGGCGCCAGGGGCATCCGGCACAGGGGGCCGCCCCTGGGAAGCGCCTGCCTACCGCGTAGCCGGGGCGGTCCTGGGCCCGGGCCTACGCCTTGCCCGCCGCCGCCATCGCCGCCCCCACGATCCCCGCGTTGTTCTGCAGCTGGGCCGGGACGACCTCCGCCCTGATGCCCTCGATCAGCGGCAGGAACTTGTGTGCCTTGCGGCTCACGCCGCCGCCGATGATGAACAGCTCGGGCGAGAACAGCATCTCCACGTGTGCCAGGTACTTCTGGACGCGCCTGGCCCAGTGCTCCCAGCTGAGGTCCTCGTCCTCGCGGGCCTTGGAGGAGGCCCGCTTCTCGGCGTCGTGGCCGTGCAGCTCCAGGTGGCCGAGCTCGGTGTTCGGCACCAGGCGGCCGCCGGTGAACAGCGCGCTGCCGATGCCCGTGCCGAAGGTGAGCAGGATGACCGTGCCGGTGCGGCCGACGCCCGCGCCGAAGTGCATCTCGGCGACGCCCGCCGCGTCCGCGTCGTTCAGGACCGTGACGGGGACGCCGCCGAGGCGTGCCGAGACCAGGGACTGGATGTCCGTGCCGATCCAGCTCTTGTCGACGTTGGCCGCCGTGCGCGCCGTGCCGTCCGTGATCACGCCGGGGAAGGTCGCGCCGACGGGCCCCGACCAGCCGAAGTGGTCGACGACCTCGCGGACGCCGCCGACCACCGCGTCGGGGGTGGCTGGATGCGGGGTCAGTACCTTGTGCCGTTCCGCCGTCAGGTCTCCGCGGTCCAGGTCCACGGGAGCGCCCTTGATCCCTGATCCGCCGATGTCCACACCGAAGATCTGCATGGACCCCACGTTACGGGGCGGTCACCGCTGTGACAGCTCGGCCGCCTCGGCGCGCAGGTCCCTGCGGAGCTCCTTGGGCAGCGAGAAGGTGATCGACTCCTCGGCGGTCTTCACGGTCTCCACGTCGCCGTACCCGCGCTCGGCCAGCCATTCGATGACGCCGTCCACCAGGACGTCCGGCACGGAGGCGCCGGAGGTCAGGCCGACCGTGGTCACGCCCTCCAGCCAGGCCTCGTCGATCTCCTCGGCGTTGTCCACCAGGTGCGACGCGGGCGTGCCCGCCTCCAGGGCGACCTCGACCATGCGGATCGAGTTCGAGGAGTTCTTGGAGCCGACGACGATGACGAGCTCGGCGTCCTCGGCGAGCTTCTTCACCGCGATCTGGCGGTTCTGCGTGGCGTAGCAGATGTCGTCGCTGGGCGGCGAGAGGAGGTTCGGGTACTTGCCCTTGAGGGCGTCGACCGTCTCCATGGTCTCGTCCACGGAGAGGGTGGTCTGGGAGAGCCAGACGACCTTGTCGGGGTCGCGGACCTCGACGTTCGCCACGTCGTCGGGGCCGTCGACCAGCGTGATGTGGTCGGGCGCCTCGCCGGACGTGCCGATGACTTCCTCGTGGCCCTCGTGCCCGATCAGGAGGATGTCGTAGTCCTCCTTGGCGAACCGGACCGCTTCCTTGTGGACCTTGGTGACCAGCGGGCAGGTGGCGTCGATGGTGGCGAGCTTGCGCTCCGCGGCCTCCGCGTGGACGGTCGGGGCCACGCCGTGCGCCGAGAACATCACGATGGAGCCCTCGGGGACCTCCACCGTCTGGTCGACGAAGATGGCGCCCTTCTTCTCCAGGGTCTGCACCACGTACTTGTTGTGGACGATCTCGTGGCGGACGTAGATCGGGGCCCCGTACTGCTCCAGGGCCTTCTCGACGGCGATCACGGCACGGTCCACGCCCGCGCAGTAGCCACGGGGAGCGGCGAGCAGGACACGGCGGGTGCCAGGCGTTGCAGTCATACCCACCATCGTAAGGCCGCGTTCAACGCGTCAAAGATCGCCTTCTTGGAGAGACTGGGGGCCTGCGTAGATCTACGGAGGCACCATGTCCGGACAGTCCGCAAGTACCGGAGTCCCCGCAGGGGGCGCCACACCCGCCGATGGCGAAGGGCTGCGGCGAAGTCTGGGCTTCCGGGACCTCGTGGTCTACGGCCTGCTCTTCATCGCTCCGATGGCCCCGGTCGGTGTCTTCGGGACGCTCGACGCGAAGTCGCACGGCGCGGTCGCCCTCGTCTATCTGATCGCCACGGTCGCGATGGCGTTCACCGCGTTCAGCTACGCGCAGATGGTGCGGGTGGTCCCCCTGGCGGGCTCCGTGTTCGCCTACGCGCGCGTGGGGCTCGGGAACGGGCCCGGTTTCATCGCCGGGTGGATGGCGATGCTCGACTACCTCCTCATCCCCGCGGTCGCCTATCTCTTCTCCGGCATCGCGATGAACTCGCTGGTCCCCTCGGTGTCGCGGTGGGTGTGGACGGCGCTCGCCGTGCTCATCACCACGGCGCTGAACCTGTGGGGCGTACGGGCGGCCGCGCGGGTCGGCTTCGCGGTGCTCGCGATGGAGGTCGTGGTCCTGCTGGTCTTCGTGGTCGCGGCCGTCGTCGTGCTCGTCCAGGACGGGGCCCGGCGGGGCTGGCTCTCGCCGCTGACCGGTGACGGTTCGCAGGGCGCGTTCGCGCTGTCGGCGGTGGTCGGCGCGGTGTCGATCGCCGTCCTGTCCTATCTGGGCTTCGACGCGATCGCGACCTTCGCCGAGGAAGTGACGGGCGGCTCGGCGAAGGTCGCGCGCGCCGTGCTGATCTGTCTCGCGCTCGCGGGCTTCCTGTTCATCCTCCAGACGTACCTGGTGGCGCTCCTCGAGCCGCTGTCGTCGGCCGAGCTCGCGGCGGACCCGGCCAAGCAGGGGACGGCTTTCTACGACACGTCGGAGGCGGCCTCCGGAGTGTGGCTGTCCAAGCTGGTGGCGGTCAGCAAGGCGATCGGGGCGGCGTTCGCCGCGCTCGCGGGGCAGGCCGCGGCCGGACGGCTGCTGTTCGCCATGGCGCGGGACCGGCGGCTGCCCAAGGCCCTGTCCAGGACGGACTCAGGGACGCCGCGGATCGCGCTGCTGTGCGCGGCCGTGGTCACGATGGTCGCCGCGGTGTGGGCGGCCCGGCGGGACGACGGGATGGACCACCTGGTGTCGGTGGTCGACATCGGCGCGCTCACCGCGTTCCTGCTGCTGCACGCGAGCGTGGTGGGCTGGTTCGCGGTGCGCCAGCGCGACGCGGGGTTCAGCTGGTGGCGGCACATCCTCATCCCCGTCCTGGGCGCGGCGATCGTGGTGGCGGTCATCTGGGAGGCGGCCGGATCCGCGCAGGTGGTCGGCGCGATCTGGCTGGCGGTGGGCCTGGTGGTCCTCTTCGTACAGAGGCGCGGACGCCGCGAGCCGAGCGCCCCGTAAGGGCCCCGCAAGGGGCGCGGGGAACTGCGCGCCCAGCCCAGAGCGACCCGCGCAGAAGCGACCGCACACGCCCACCCCAAGACACGGCGTCCGTGTCACACCCGCCGACTACGCTCACCACATGGCTCTCAACACGTCCGCGGACACCCCGCTACCCGTCGGGGAGGTGTCACGCCTCATCGGCGGCTGGATCGACCGGCTCGGTGCCATCTGGGTCGAGGGGCAGATCACGCAGCTGTCCCGCAGGCCGGGCGCGGGCGTCGTCTTCATGACGCTGCGCGACCCGTCGCACGACATCTCGGTGAGCGTGACCTGTTACCGCCAGGTGTTCGACGCCGTGGCGGACGTCGTCTCCGAGGGCGCGCGCGTCGTGGTGCACGCCAAGCCCGAGTGGTACGCGCCGCGTGGCCAGCTCTCCCTGCGGGCCGCGGAGATAAAGCCGGTCGGCGTCGGTGAACTGCTCGCGCGGATCGAGCAGTTGAAGAAGAGCCTGGCAGCCGAGGGGCTCTTCGCGCCCGAGCGCAAGAAGACGCTGCCCTTCCTGCCGCAGCTCATCGGGCTCGTCACGGGCCGCGCGTCGGCCGCCGAGCGCGACGTTTTGGAGAACGCGCGCCACCGCTGGCCCGCCGTCCGCTTCGAGGTGCGCAACGTGCCCGTCCAGGGCGTGCACGCGGTGCCGCAGGTCGTCCAGGCCGTGCAGGACCTCGACGCGCTCGACGCGGTCGACGTGATCATCGTGGCGCGGGGCGGCGGCAGCGTGGAGGACCTGCTGCCGTTCTCGGACGAGCAGCTGGTGCGGGCGGTGGCGTCCTGTCGTACGCCCGTCGTGTCGGCGATCGGCCACGAACCGGACAACCCCCTGCTCGACCACGTGGCCGACCTGCGCGCCTCCACGCCGACCGACGCGGCCAAGAAGGTCGTGCCGGACGTCGGCGAGGAGTACGAGCGCGTGCGGTGGCTGCGGGACCGCGCGCGGCGCAGCGTGGACGCCTACCTCGACCGCGAGGAGCGCGGCCTCGCGCACGCCCTGGCCAGGCCCTCGATGGAGCATCCGCACCGGATGATCGAGGAGCGCGAGGAGCAGGTGGCCGCGCTCGTCGACCGCAGCCGCCGCACGCTCGGGCACCTCCTGGACCGGGCGGGCTCCGAGCTGACGCACACCCACGCGCGCGTGGTGGCCCTCTCCCCCGCCGCGACCCTCCAGCGGGGGTACGCGGTGCTGCAGAAGACGGACGGCTCCGTGGTCCGCGACCCCGAAGAGGTGGGCGCCGACGAGGAGTTGCGGGCCCGCGTCGCCGGGGGCGAATTCACCGTACGAACCACACAGGACGACATTTAGGGTGGGCTCATGACCAGCACAACGGACGAGGCCGCGGGCCCGGCGGACGCCCTCGGCTACGAGCAGGCGCGGGACGAACTCATCGAGGTGGTGCGCCGCCTGGAGGCCGGTGGCACGACCCTGGAGGAGTCGCTGGCCCTGTGGGAGCGCGGCGAGGAGCTGTCGAAGATCTGCCGCCGCTGGCTGGACGGCGCCCGCGCCCGCCTGGACGCGGCGCTCGCGGCTCCGGAGGCGGACGGCGACCCGGAGGACGACGCCGACTCCTGAGACGGCACCACCCTGACCTGCGCCCCTGTGAGGCGGATCACGCAGCCCCAGCTTTGGTTGAAAGTTGAACAGTGACGGCGTAGTGTCATGGACGCAAGCCCGGAAACGGGCATGGCAGACACCCCCGTACGTATCGAGAAGGTTGATCATGTCTCTCGCCCTTGACCCCGCCGCCCAGGACCTGCTCTTCCGCGAGGCCCGCACCGCGAACACCTTCACCGACGAGCCGGTCTCCGACGAGCAGGTTCAGGCGATCTACGACCTGGTCAAGTACGGCCCGACCGCCTTCAACCAGTCGCCGCTGCGCGTCACCCTGGTCCGCTCGCCCGAGGCCCGCGAGCGCCTGGTCGCGCACATGGCCGAGGGCAACCGGCCGAAGACCGCCACCGCGCCGCTCGTCGCGATCCTCTCCGCCGACAACGAGTTCCACGAGGAGCTCCCGGCGCTGTTCCCGCACTTCCCGCAGGCCAAGGACGCCTTCTTCTCCGAGCGTCCGGTCCGCGAGCAGGCCGCCGCGCTCAACGCCGGCCTCCAGGCCGCGTACTTCATCGTCGGCGTGCGCGCCGCCGGCCTGGCCGCAGGCCCGATGACCGGCTTCGACTTCGCCGGTGTCCAGAAGGAGTTCCTGGACGACGACCACACCCCGCTGATGGTCGTCAACATCGGCAAGCCGGGCGACGACGCCTGGTTCCCGCGCTCCCCGCGCCTCGCCTACGACGACGTCGTCACGACCGTCTGAGCGAACCCCCGAACGACGCGAAGGGCCCCCGGCACACCGCCGGGGGCCCTTCGCGCATGCGCGCTCTTACTGGTCAGAACGGGTCAGGACGTCTTCAGCGACTCGGCCATCTTCGTCAACTGACCGAACGACGCCGTGCCGAGGACGACCGTCGTGGCGCCCTTCTCGGTACGCACCAGGGCGTCGTACGCCTCGCCCTCGTACCGCTGCCACTCCTGGCCGCCGATCTCCTCGGTGGCCTTGGTGCGCTTGGCTTCCTTGGTGACGGCCTCGACGAACTTGGCCGGCTTCTCCGTGGACTGCTTGATCGCCACGTACTCGCCGTCCGGATCGAGGAAGCCGAGGTGCCAGCTGTTGTGCTCCTCGCCCCTGTACCGCACCGACGTCGCCTTCCAGCCCTTGGAGAGACCCTCGGGCGCCGCCACCGGATAGGGCGCGCCACGGCGGGCCGTCAGGAGCTCCACGCGGTAGTCCTTCCGCTCGACCGGGGTCTTGGACTCGTCATGCGGGATGAAGAGGTAGATCACACCCGCGACGAGGGCGATCACCACCAACGACCACAGCATGTTCTTGACGGTCTGGTTGCCTTGTCTTCCTGCCACGCCCCCATGCTCTCAGGCGCCGGATCCAGCCCTTCCCCCGGTGCCCGGTCCGCTCATGCGTGGGGCCCTCTGCTCATTTTGTCAGCCTGCGGATAGAGTCATTCACAAATCCCTCATCCGGCCGTCGTCGTATCAAGCAGAAAGGTGCGCTCCGATGACCGAGCATCATCTCCCCTCCGAGCTCGAGGTTTCTCCCGAGGCTCCCGACCGCAACCTCGCCCTCGAGCTGGTCCGGGTCACCGAGGCGGCCGCCATGGCCGCGGGCCGCTGGGTCGGCCGCGGCGACAAGAACGGCGCCGACGGCGCCGCCGTCCGGGCCATGCGGACCCTCGTCTCCACCGTCTCGATGAACGGCGTCGTCGTCATCGGCGAGGGCGAGAAGGACGAAGCCCCGATGCTCTTCAACGGGGAGCACATCGGCGACGGCACCGGCGCCGAGGTCGACATCGCCGTCGACCCGATCGACGGCACCACGCTGACCGCGAAGGGCCAGCCGAACGCCATCGCCGTGCTCGCCGCCGCCGACCGCGGCGCCATGTTCGACCCGTCGGCCGTCTTCTACATGGACAAGCTGGTCACGGGCCCCGAGGCCGCGGACTACGTCGACATCAACGCGCCCGCTTCGGTCAACATCCGCCGCGTCGCCAAGGCCAAGAACTCCTCGCCCGAGGACGTCACGGTCATGATCCTGGACCGCCCCCGGCACGAGGGCATCGTCAAGGAGATCCGCGAGACCGGTGCCCGCATCAAGTTCATCTCGGACGGCGACGTCGCGGGTTCGGTCATGGCCGTCCGCGAGGGCACCGGCGTCGACCTGCTCATGGGCATCGGCGGCACCCCCGAGGGCATCATCTCGGCCTGTGCGATCAAGTGCCTCGGCGGTGTGATCCAGGGCAAGCTGTGGCCGCAGGACGACGCCGAGCGCCAGCGCGCCATCGACGCGGGCCACGACCTGGACCGCACGCTCTCCACGGACGACCTCGTCCGCGGGGACAACGTCTTCTTCGTCGCGACCGGCATCACCGACGGCGAGCTGCTCCAGGGCGTGCGCTACCGCGCGGCGAACGCGTCGACGTCCTCGCTGGTCATGCGCTCCAAGTCGGGCACGATCCGCAAGATCGACTCCGATCACCGGCTGTCGAAGCTGCGCGCGTACAGCGCGATCGACTTCGACCGCGCCAAGTAGGCGCCGCGCGCCGGAGCGAGCACCGCATACGTCGAAGGGGGCGCCCCGTGCGGGGGGCGCCCCCTTCGGCGTACGCGATCGGGCCCGCGTGAATCGGGCCTGAGGGAATCGGGCCCGCGGAACGTGGCCCCGCCTACCCCGCGGCGGCGATTCCCGCCGTGTGGGCGGCCTTCTTCAGCTCCAGGTCACGCCTGCGGCGCCGGGCCAGGACCACGCGGCGCTCGGCGGCGGTGAGGCCGCCCCACACCCCGTACGGCTCGGGCTGGAGCAGGGCGTGCTCGCGGCACTCGACCATCACGGGGCAGCGGGCGCAGACGCGCTTCGCCGCCTCTTCGCGGGAGAGCCTGGCCGCGGTCGGCTCCTTGGACGGTGCGAAGAACAGTCCGGCTTCGTCTCGGCGGCACACGGCTTCCGTGTGCCATGGGGCGTCATCGTTCCTGTCCCGCACTGGCACCCCTCCCCAAGCGCTCGACTGCGCTCGTGCAGGGGACACCCCATCGGCCGGCACGGCGGCGACCTGCAGGGACTGATGCGACGGTTGCAGCACGGTCTACTCCTGACGACGGCTTCGCGAGCGAGAGACGATGCAGCAAGCTCTACCCGCTGTGTACGCGCCTATGCACTGAGTTCCGATATACGGAGGTTCAACTACCCTGTGCGGCGCGTGCCGTTGTCAGTGACCGAGGTGTTTGCGCATCTGCCGGTGCAGATCGCGGACGATCCTGCCGCGCTTGGGCCGCGCCTCGATGTTGCCGAGGAGCGCGAAGCCGTCGACGAAGACGACCGGGGCGTCCTGCTCGGCGGAGTCGAGCGTGTCCACCTCGAAGTTCCCGAGGATGCCCGTGCCGCTGCCGCGCAGCGACACGTTCTCCGGGACGCGGACCTCGACCGAACCGAAGATCGAGACCGCCTTGATGACCACCTGGCGCTGCTCGAAGATCGCCTCGCTCAGGTCGATCTCGACGCTGCCGAAGATCGCGTACGCGTGCGTGCGGCGGCCCACGCGCCAGCGGCCCTTGCGGACGCTGCTGCTGAGCACCGCGACCAGGTTCTCGTCGGCGACCGGCGGGACGGCGCCCGGCGACGGCCTCGCGGGGGCGGGGTCGGCGGCGCGCGCCGCGGCGGGCGCGGTGCCGTGCGCCGCGGGCAGGTCCCTGACCAAGGGCTCCAGCTCGGCCATGGTCTTGGCGCCGTAGACCCCCTCGATCCGCTCCGCGTGCTCCTCGGCGGTGAGGCGGCCCTCGGCCAGGGCCTCGCGGAGGATGTCCGCCGTGCGGTCCCTGTCGGCGTCGGAGGCGCGGAGCGAGCCCGGCGCGTCGGTTGCGGCGGGAGCGGGCGGCGAGGGGCGCTTTTCGAGGTCCACACCAGCAGCGTACCCAAACGCGATAGATCGCGACTACCCCCTGTGGACAACCCGGGGGGACCGATCGCGGCGGATGTACTGAGCCTTACCTCACAAACCCGGCCCGCCCCACGCGCTCTACGCTGGTTGGCGCGTCGCCAATGGAGGCCGCGCCGCTGTCTGCCGAGTGAGGAATGGCCGTAATGCCAGAGTTTGCGTACTCCGATCTGCTCCCGCTGGGAGAGGACACCACCCCGTACCGGCTGGTGACCGCCGAGGGTGTCTCCACCTTCGAGGCCGACGGGCGGACGTTCCTCAAGGTCGATCCGGAGGCGCTGCGCAAGCTCGCCGCCGAGGCGATCCACGACATCCAGCACTACCTGCGGCCCGCGCACCTGGCCCAGCTGCGGCGCATCGTCGACGACCCGGAGGCGTCGGGCAACGACAAGTTCGTGGCGCTCGACCTGCTGAAGAACGCGAACATCGCGGCGGCGGGCGTGCTCCCCATGTGCCAGGACACCGGCACCGCGATCGTGATGGGCAAGCGCGGCCAGAACGTCCTCACGGAGGGCGGCGACGAGGAAGCGCTCTCGCACGGCATCTACGACGCGTACACGAAGCTGAACCTGCGCTACTCCCAGATGGCCCCGCTGACCATGTGGGAGGAGAAGAACACCGGCTCCAACCTGCCCGCCCAGATCGAGCTGTACGCGACCGACGGCGGCGCCTACAAGTTCCTCTTCATGGCCAAGGGCGGCGGCTCGGCGAACAAGTCGTTCCTCTACCAGGAGACGAAGGCCGTCCTGAACGAGTCCTCCATGATGAAGTTCCTGGAGGAGAAGATCCGCTCGCTGGGCACGGCCGCGTGCCCGCCGTACCACCTGGCGATCGTCGTGGGCGGCACGAGCGCCGAGTTCGCCCTGAAGACCGCGAAGTACGCCTCCGCGCACTACCTGGACGAGCTGCCCGCCGAGGGCTCGGCGACGGGCCACGGCTTCCGCGACAAGGAGCTCGAGGAGAAGGTCTTCGAGCTCACCCAGAAGATCGGCATCGGCGCGCAGTTCGGCGGCAAGTACTTCTGCCACGACGTGCGCGTGGTGCGCCTGCCCCGGCACGGCGCCTCGCTGCCCGTCGCGATCGCCGTCTCCTGCTCGGCCGACCGCCAGGCCACCGCGAAGATCACCGCCGAGGGCGTCTTCCTCGAGCAGCTGGAGACGGACCCGGCGCGCTTCCTTCCCGAGACCGAGGACTCCCACCTGGACGAGTCGGCCGACGTCGTGAAGATCGACCTCAACCAGCCGATGGACGACATCCTCGCCGAGCTGACCAAGCACCCGGTGAAGACCCGGCTCTCCCTCACCGGCCCGCTCGTCGTGGCCCGCGACATCGCGCACGCCAAGATCAAGGAGCGGCTCGACGCGGGCGAGGAGATGCCGCAGTACCTGAAGGACCACCCCGTCTACTACGCCGGTCCCGCGAAGACCCCCGAGGGCTACGCGTCCGGCTCCTTCGGGCCGACGACGGCGGGCCGGATGGACTCCTACGTAGAACAGTTCCAGGCCGCGGGCGGCTCCAAGGTCATGCTGGCCAAGGGCAACCGGAGCAAGCAGGTCACCGACGCGTGCGACGCGCACGGCGGCTTCTACCTGGGCTCGATCGGCGGCCCCGCCGCGCGCCTCGCGCAGGAGTGCATCAAGAAGGTCGAGGTCGTCGAGTACGAGGAGCTCGGCATGGAGGCGGTCTGGAAGATCGAGGTCGAGGACTTCCCCGCGTTCATCGTCGTCGACGACAAGGGCAACGACTTCTTCCAGAACCCCGCTCCGGAGCCGACGTTCACGCACATCCCGGTGCGCGGTCCCGGCCAGGCGTAGTACGGGAAGGGGCCCTCTCGGCGAGAGGGCCCCTGAGCGACCGGCCTCGGGTGCGCCCCGTAAGGGGCGCGGGGAACCGCGCGACCAGCCACGACGCACCCGCGGAAGAGGTCCGGCAGATGGCGTCAGGCGAACCGCTGGTTCGCCGCCCCCGTGCACTTCTGGAGCCGCACCGGCTCCTTCGCTCCCGCCAGGGTCAGGCAGAGCCCGCCCTCGGCGGCGGGCCGAACCGTCCCCGACTGGCGCACGAACTTCTGGTTGTCACCGCCGTGGCAGTTCCACAGGGTGACGGCCGTGCCCTCCTTGTACGACCCTTCGGGCACGTCCACGCAACGGTCCTGGGTCAGGCCCGTGTGCAGCGACTTCTGGGTGTCGTCGTACCACCAGGTCTGGTTGCGGTTGCCGGTGCAGTCCCAGCCCTGGACCTTGGTGCCGTTGCGGCTCTTGGACGCGTCGACGTCCACGCAGGTCCCTGTGCCCTCGTTCTTGAGGGGCTTGTACGCGTCGTCCCAGGCGCCCTTGTAGAGCTTGGGGCTGCCCGTGCTCGCCGGGTCGGCGCAGCTTCCCTCGCCGTAGCCCGAGTTGTAGATCTGGGTCAGGCAGGACGCGAAGGCCGCGTGGCCGCGGGCGTTCGGGTGGAAGGACTGGCGCACCGAATTGGAGTCCGGCGGGAAGGGGTTGGACACGTCGATGTACAGACCGCGCGCCCAGGTGTCCTCCATGCAGACCTCGTGGCCCTGGAAGAGGCGCGAGTTGTCGAGGTAGGTCGCGCCCGCGTTCTTGGCAGCCTTGCGCATGCCGGTGGCGAAGGTCGGCACCGCGTAGTTGCGGCCCCACTCGGTGTCGGAGTCGTAGCCGAGGCCGCCGCAGACCAGCTTGCCGGGGAACGTGGGGTTGTCGCGGAAGTCGGGGCCGATCGGGCTCGGGTACCCCATGGCGACGAGCTTGTAGTCGCCCGCCTGGTAGCCCGCGTCCTTCATGACGGTCTTCAGGTCGCGGATGGACTGCTCGACCTTGGGCACGAGCCCGTCGACGCGCGCCTGCCAGCCGTCGTTGTACTTGCCCGCGCACGCGCCCTGGCTGAGCAGGAAGCGGGTGACGCAGTCCGTCATCACCCCGGAGAAGTTCAGGTCGTCGTTGGCGCCGATGACGAGCAGAATCGTCTTGATCTTGGTGTTCCGGGCCTTGATCGCGAGGTTGTCGCTCTGCACCAGCTCATCGGCGTACTGCTTCTGACCGCCGATCTTGATGTTGACGGTCTGCGCCCCCGAGCACGCGACGTTGTACGTCACGTCGGCCGGGATGCCCGTGCGGTGTATCGCGGCGTCCGGCGAGCGGTGGCACCAGTTGTCCGGGCCGTCCGTGCCGGGTTCGTACGTGCCGACGCCCTCGCCGGAGATCTCGCTGTCGCCGAGCGAGATCAGGCCGGTCTTGCGGTCGGCCATGGGGCGCTCGCCCGGGCTGCCGTAGAGCTTGGTGGCCTCGTCCGCCCGGATCTTCTCCAGCTCGGGCGGGAGCGGCGTCGACGCGGGCGCCTTCGCCGCGCCCCCGTCCGCCGCCTGGGCGGGCACCGCCGCCGCCGTGCCGAGCACGGCCGCCATCGCGACCGCCGCCGCGAACGAACCTCGCAGACGGCCCCGTCCGCTGCGCCTGATGCGCTTCATTGCGCCTCCCCGGTGTGGTGTTACCCAGGGTTTTACTGGCCGGTAGCAGGGCTTGGGAATACCTGGAACAAGACAAGTGCTCAACTTTTTACGGGGTTTGGACGGAGAGGTAGGTTCGAGAGCATGACCAGCGACGCCAGCGACGACCGCACCGGCGAGTACCGGACCGAGCACGACTCCATGGGCGAGGTGCGGGTTCCCGCGCACGCCAAGTGGCGTGCGCAGACCCAGCGCGCGGTGGAGAACTTCCCCATCTCGGGGCAGACCCTGGAGCGGGCGCACATCGCCGCCCTGGCACAGATCAAGGCGGCCGCCGCCAAGGTCAACGCCGGGCTCGGGGTGCTCGACGAGGACGTCGCCGACGCCATCGCCGGCGCGGCCGCCGAGGTCGCCGAGGGGCGCTGGGACGACCACTTCCCCGTGGACGTCTTCCAGACCGGCTCCGGCACCTCGTCCAACATGAACACCAACGAGGTCATCGCCACGCTCGCCACCGAACGGCTCGGCCGCGACGTGCACCCCAACGACCACGTCAACGCCTCGCAGTCCTCGAACGACGTCTTCCCGTCCTCGATCCACATCGCGGCCACCGGCGCGGTGACCGGGGACCTGATCCCCGCCCTCGACCACCTCGCCGCCGCCCTGGAGCGCAAGGCCGAGGAGTTCGCGGACGTCGTGAAGTCCGGGCGCACGCACCTCATGGACGCCACGCCCGTCACCCTCGGCCAGGAGTTCGGCGGGTACGCGGCGCAGGTGCGCCACGGCGTCGAGCGGCTGCGCGCCTCGCTGCCGCGCCTGGCCGAACTGCCGCTCGGCGGCACGGCCGTGGGCACCGGCATCAACACCCCGCCCGGCTTCTCCGCCGCCGTCATCGCCGAGGTCGCGCGGGCGACCGGGCTGCCGCTGACCGAGGCGCGGGACCACTTCGAGGCACAGGGCGCGCGGGACGGCATCGTCGAGACGAGCGGCCAGCTGCGGACGATCGGCGTCGGCCTGACGAAGATCGCGAACGACCTGCGCTGGATGGCCTCGGGGCCGCGCACGGGTCTCGCCGAGATCAGCCTGCCGGATCTGCAGCCCGGTTCGTCGATCATGCCGGGCAAGGTGAACCCGGTGCTCCCGGAGGCCGCGCTGATGGTCGCCGCGCAGGTCACGGGGAACGACGCGACCGTCGCCGCGGCGGGCGCCGCGGGCAACTTCGAGCTGAACGTCATGCTGCCCGTCATCGCCAAGAACGTCCTGGAGTCGATCCGGCTGCTCGCCAACGTCTCGCGGCTGCTCGCCGACAGGACCGTCGACGGGATCACCGCGAACCGGGAGCGGGCGCGGGAGTACGCCGAGTCCTCGCCGTCCGTCGTGACGCCGCTGAACAAGTACATCGGGTACGAGGAGGCGGCGAAGGTCGCCAAGAAGTCCCTCGCCGAGCGGAAGACGATCCGCGAGGTCGTCCTCGACGAGGGGTACGTCGACCGCGGCGCGCTCTCCCTCGACCAACTGGACGAGGCGCTCGACGTGTTGCGCATGACGCACCCCTGAGCCCCTCGCCGCGTCGGCCCGCCGCTGAGCGATCTCCATCCGCCCGCGACGGGTCGGCGTCTAATATCTGTTCATGACAGACCTCGACGGGAACACGGCGGCGGACGGGGCGGCCCGGTGGGCGCCCGGGGAACACATCCTGTGGCGGTACCGGGAGAACGCCGGGCGCCGGTTCCACATCTGTCGCCCCGTCACCGTCGTACGGGACAGCCCGGACCTGCTCGCCGTGTGGATGGCCCCCGGCACCGAGCTGATGAAGCCGGTGATCGCCGACGGGACCCCGGTGCACCGCGAGCCGCTCGCCACCCGCTACACCAAGCCGCGCGCCGTCCGCAGGGACCACTGGTCGGGCACCGGCGTCCTGAAGCTGGCCCGCCCCGCCGAGCCGTGGTCGGTCTGGCTGTTCTGGGAGGCCGACTGGACGTTCAAGAACTGGTACGTGAACCTCGAGGAGCCGCGCACTCGTTGGGATGGCGGGGTGGATTCCGAGGATCACTTTCTGGACATCTCCGTGCGCCCCGACCGCAGCTGGCGCTGGCACGACGAGGACGAGTTCGCGCAGGCCCTCCGGGTGGGCCTGATGGGCGCGGGAAAGGCCGCTGACGTCCGCGCGGCGGGCCGGGACGCCCTTGACGTGATCGATGCGTGGGGGGCACCTTTTTCGGACGGCTGGCAGCACTGGCGTCCCGATCCGTCCTGGGTCGTACCCTCCCTGCCGGATGACTGGGACCGTACGCCCGCGCATGTGTCCTCATGAGACCCTTGATGCGCCCCCGTGGTTCAAACGTAGGATCGTCCTCCGCAAGGGCGCACAGCAGTAACTCGGTGGGTCTGCACGGTGCCTGACAGGAAGTCATCGAGGGGCGGCAGAACGTGAGCGAGGACCGCAGGGGTCAGGCCGAGGCCTTCGACGCCATCGGGCAGCACTACGACGACGCCTTCCCGCACAAAGAGGGTCAGTTGGCCGCGGGACGCCTGCTGCTCGACGCGCTCGCGCCCGGCTCCAGGATCCTGGACGTGGGCTGCGGAACGGGTCTGCCCACCGCCGCGCAGCTGGCCGGATCGGGTCACACGGTGCTCGGCACGGACATCTCTTCGGGCATGCTCGAACTGGCGGGAAAGAACGTCCCGGCAGCGGAGTTCCGGCAACTGGACATCGCGGACCTCAGGGCCGAAGGCCCGGACGGGGTCGGTACGTTCGACGCCGTCGCGTGCTTCTTCGCCCTGCTGATGCTGCCGCGCGCCGAGATCCCCGGCGCGCTGCGGCGCCTGCGCTCGCTGCTGCGTCCCGGCGGCCTGATGGAGCTGTCCATGGTCGAGGCCGACCTGGACGACTCGGCAATTCCGTTCCTGGGGCACACGATCCGGGTATCGGGTTACCTGCGGGACGAACTGCGGCAGGTCGTACAGGACGCGGGCTTCGAGATCACCGGCGAGGACACGTACTCGTACGCCCCCGCGAGCGCCGACGCACCACCGGAACACCAGGTCTTTCTGCACTGCCGACGCGGCTGAGCAACGTGCAACGCTGGACGGCGCGCACGGCGCGCAGCCCCGGACGGACGGATTCGAAACGCGTGACGGAGCACCTCACCCCCCACGAGGGTCGCAAGGCACCAGGTGCCAGGACGACCGCCCCCGCGGACCCGCGCGGGGCGCTGCTGCGTTCCCCCGAGACGCCTCAGGGCGGGGGCGCCGCCCTACCGGCACAGGCACGCACGGGCGACGCGCCCTCGGGAGCCCCGATGACGTCAGGTGACGAGCACTCTCAGCCCTCCGCGTACTCCGCCGCCGAGCCCGACCCGCACCGGCCGCGCCCCGAGCCCGAGGGCGGCCCCGCCCCGCAGGGCCCGCCGGACGGCGAGGAGCGGCGCACCGGGCAGCCGAGGCCGCCGGGGACAGGCCCCACCGCGATGCGGCGCGACGGCGACCGGCTGCGCTACGTCGGCGCGGCCACCCGGCGCATCGCGCGCGGCATCGACCTCGACGAGATCGTGATGGGCCTGTGCCGGGCGACGGTGCCGACGTTCTCCGACGCGATCCTGGTCTACCTGCGCGACCCGCTGCCGGTCGGCGACGAGCGGCCCACCGGACCCCTGGTGCTCCGCCTGCGCCGCACCGACCGGCTGCGCTCCATCGACGAGAGCTCCGAGGACCCGGACACCGAGAGCGGCGGCACGCTGCCCGCGCTCCAGGTCGTGCAGCCCGACATCACCGACGTCATGTCCACCGCGGAGCTGTGCGAGGTGCGTCCCGGCGGCGCGCTCGCCGAGGTCCTGCGGGGCGTGCGTCCGGTCTTCGCGGACTCGGCGGCGGCCCGCGCCGCGCTGCCCGAGCTGCTCGGCGAGGGCCGCACGGTGCCCTCGGGGCAGCGGGCGATCCTGGCCCCGCTGCGGGGCAGGCGCCGGGTGATCGGCGCCGCGGTCTTCCTGCGCCGCCCCGACCGTCCCGCGTTCGAGGCGGACGACCTGCTGGTGGCGGCGCAGCTGGCCACGCACAGCGCGCTCGGCATCGACAAGGCCGTCCTGTACGGCCGCGAGGCGTACATCGCCGACGAGCTGCAGCGCACGATGCTGCCCGAGACGCTGCCGCGCCCGACCGGCGTGCGGCTCGCCTCGCGCTATCTGCCCGCCGCGGAGACGGCCCGGGTCGGCGGCGACTGGTACGACGCGATCCCGCTGCCCGGCAGCCGGGTCGCCCTGGTCGTGGGCGACGTCATGGGGCACTCGATGACCTCGGCGGCGATCATGGGCCAGCTGCGGACGACCGCGCAGACCCTCGCGGGGCTCGACCTGCCGCCCCAGGAGGTCCTGCACCACCTGGACGAGCAGGCCCAGCGGCTCGGCTCGGACCGCATGGCGACCTGCCTGTACGCGGTCTACGACCCGGTCTCGCACCGCATCACCATCGCCAACGCGGGCCACCCGCCGCCCGTCCTGCTGCACCTGGGCGGCCGCGCCGAGGTGCTCCGGGTGCCGCCGGGCGCCCCGATCGGCGTGGGCGGCGTGGACTTCGAGGCGGTCGAGCTCGACGCCCCCGCGGGCGCCACGCTGCTCCTGTACACGGACGGGCTCGTCGAGTCCCGCCTGCGCGACGTGTGGACCGGCATAGAGCAGCTGCGGGAACGGCTCGCCGCCACCGCCCAGTTGACGGGCCCCGACCACCCGCCGCCCCTGGAGGCCCTCTGCGACGAGGTGCTCGACATGCTCGGCCCTGGCGACCGGGACGACGACATCGCGCTGCTCGCCGCCCGCTTCGACGGGATCGCGCCCAGCGACGTGGCGTACTGGTTCCTGGAACCCGAGGACGCGACGCCGTCCCGGGCCCGCCGGCTGGCCCGCAGCGCCCTGGTGCGCTGGGGCCTGGAGGACATGACGGACTCGGTGGAGCTGCTGGTCAGCGAGGTCGTCACCAACGCCGTGCGGTACGCGTCGCGCCCCGTCACGCTGCGCCTCCTGCGTACCGACGTGCTGCGCTGCGAGGTCGGCGACGACGTGCCGCAGCTGCCCAGGCTGCGGCAGGCGCGGGCGACGGACGAGGGCGGGCGCGGCCTGTACCTGGTCAACAAGATGGCGCGGCGGTGGGGTGCCACGCGTCTGAGCACCGGAAAGGTGGTCTGGTTCGAACTGAACCGGAATTAGACCCGGTCCAAATGTTGCCGACATCCCGTCGGCAGCGTTCACTGGCGTGTGTGCCCGAGCTGCCACCAAAGGGAGGACGCTCATGACGTACACGACCAACAACGCCGGGATCCCGATCGAGAGCGACGAGCACTCGCTCACCGTCGGCTCGACGGGCCCCATCCTGCTCCACGATCACTACCTCATCGAGAAGATGGCCCAGTTCAACCGCGAACGGGTCCCCGAGCGGGTGGTGCACGCCAAGGGTTCCGGAGCGTACGGGACCTTCGAAGTGACCAACGACGTCAGCCAGTTCACCAAGGCCGACCTCTTCCAACCGGGCAGGCGCACCGAGATGCTCGCGCGCTTCTCGACCGTCGCGGGCGAGCAGGGCTCCCCCGACACCTGGCGCGACCCCCGCGGCTTCGCGCTGAAGTTCTATACCGAGCACGGCAATTACGACATGGTCGGCAACAACACGCCGGTCTTCTTCGTCCGTGACCCGATCAAGTTCCAGGACTTCATCCGCTCGCAGAAGCGCACGTTCGGCAGCGCGCTGCGCGACCACGACATGCAGTGGGACTTCTGGACCCTCTCCCCCGAGTCCGCGCACATGGTGACGTGGCTGATGGGCGACCGGGGCATCCCGAGGACGTACCGCCACATGAACGGGTACAGCTCGCACACCTACATGTGGATCAACGGCGGCGGCGAGAAGTTCTGGGTGAAGTACCACTTCAAGACGGACCAGGGCATCGAGTTCCTCACCCAGGACGAGGCCGACACGCTGGCGGGCACCGACGGCGACGCGCACCGCCGCGATCTGCACGACGCGATCGCGCGCGGCGAGCACCCGAGCTGGACGCTGAAGGTCCAGGTCATGCCGTTCGAGGACGCGGCGGACTACCGCTTCAACCCGTTCGACCTGACGAAGGTGTGGCCGCACGGCGACTACCCGCTGATCGACGTCGGCCGGATGACGCTGAACAAGAACCCCGAGGATTTCTTCGTCCACATCGAGCAGGCCGCGTTCGAGCCCTCCAACATGGTGCCCGGCATCGGCCCGTCGCCGGACAAGATGCTGCTCGGCAGGCTCTTCTCCTATCCGGACACGCACCGCTACCGGATCGGCCCCAACTACGCGCAGCTGCCGCCCAACCACGCGCGTGCGCCGATCAGCTCGTACGCCAAGGACGGCGCGATGCGCTACGAGCCCCCGAACGTGGCGCGCCCCTACGCCCCGAACTCCTACGGAGGCCCCGCGGCGCCCGTACAGCAGTCCGTCGACCCGGCGGGCTGGCAGGTGGTCGGCGAGATGGTCCGCGAGGCGTACGCGCTGCACGCCGAGGACGACGACTTCGGCCAGGCGGGCACGCAGGTCAGGCAGGTCCTCGACGACGCCCAGCGCGAGCGTCTGGTCGGCAACATCAGCGGCCATCTGCTCGACGGCGTCTCCAAGCCGGTGCTCGACCGCGCCCTGCAGTACTGGCGCAACGTCGACAAGGACCTCGGCGACCGGGTCGCGGCCAAGGTCAGCGAGGGCTGACCGGCCCGCCCTACGACGCGAAGGCGCCCCGGACCTCGCGGTCCGGGGCGCCTTGCGTGCCGTGCGGGCGTCAGTCCCTGCCCATCAGTCCCTGTCCAACAGTGAGTCGTCCGGATCGTCAGGGAGCCCGGCGGAACTCGACGGGTCCGGATCCTGGGTGGGCGGCTTGGTCGTCGGAGTCGGCGTCGTCGGCGGAGCCGTGGGCGTCGTCGGCGTCTGCGTCGGCTCGGTCGGCTTCGTCGTCGGCTTCTTCGTCGGGTCGTCGTCCGGCTTCGTCGGCTCGTTCGTCGGTTCCTTGGGCTCCCCGGTCGTCGGCTCCACGGGCGGGGCGATGGCCGCGCCCATGCTCGTGTCGAGGTCGAACTCGCTCGGCGCGCCCATCGCGTCGAACGTGTACGCGGCCCAGATCTCGGAGGGGAAGCCGGAGCCGTTGACGCGCTTGAAGCCGCCCGCGCCCCTCATGGACACCTGGTTGCCCTTCTCCCCCTCGCCGAACAGGCCGACCGAGGTGACCAGCTTGGGCGTGTAGCCCGTGAACCAGGCCGACTTGTTGTCGTCGGAGGTACCGGTCTTGCCCGCGATGTCCTGCGAGGCGTTGCGCACCGCGCGGCCCGTACCGTCGTCGACCACGCCGGTCAGGACCGAGGTGATCGAGTCGGCGGTGCCGCGCTTGATGACCTCGTCACCGATCGGGTCCGGCAGGTCGACGGTGCGGTCCTTGTGCTCGACGGAGGCGACGAGGGCCGGGGTGACCTTCTTGCCGTGGTTGTCGAGCGTGGCGTAGACGCCCGCCATCTCCAGCGGGCTCGCGCCCATGGAGCCGAGGGTCTGGGCGGGCACCGCGGGCACGCCCTTGACGTCCATGCCGAGCTTGCCCGCCGTCTCCAGGACCTTGGGCATGCCCACGTCCACGCCCATCTGCGCGAAGACGGAGTTGACGGACTTGTTCATCGCCTTCTGGACGGTGACGGGTCCGTAGCTGACGTCGTCCTCGTTGGGCGGTGCGAAGGCCACGTCGCCGCCCTTGACCGGGCGCTCGCTGGTGCCGTCGTAGACGGTGCTCGCCGTGATCGGCTTGCCGTCCTGCGTCGTGGAGCCGTTCTCCAGGGCCGCGGCGAGGATCAGCGGCTTGAAGGTGGAGGCCGACTGGTAGTCGCGGCGGGTGGCGTTGTTCGTGTAGTGCTTCACGTAGTCCTCGCCGCCGTACATGGCGAGGACCTTGCCCGTCTTGGGGTCGACGGACGCGGCGCCCGCCTGGACCCGGGCGTCCGCCTTGTTCTTCTTGCGGTCGAGCTTGTCGTTCAGCTTCGCGTCGACGGCCTTTTCGAGCTGCTTCTGCTTCTTCGGGTCGATGTTCAGCGTGACCGTGTAGCCACCGGCCTCGAACTCGGCCTCGCTGAGGCCGCTGTTGCGCAGGACCTCGCGCTTGGCCTCCTCCACCAGGTAGCCGATCTGGCCCTCACGGCCTGGCGGCGCCTTGGGGTTCTCGGGCGTCGGGAACGTCATCCCGGAGCGCTTGCCGGAGTCCAGCCAGCCCTCCTCGACCATGTTGTCGAGGACGTAGTTCCAGCGCTGCTTCACGAGCTTCTTGCCGGTCGGCGTCGCGGCCGCCCAGTCGTACTGGCTCGGGGCCTGGAGCAGCGCGGCGAGGTAGGCGCCCTGCCGCACGTTCAGCTTCTTGGCGTCGATGCCGTAGTACGCCTGGGCGGCGGCCTGGATGCCGTAGGCGCCGCGGCCGTAGTAGCTGGTGTTGATGTAGCCCGCGAGGATGTCGTCCTTGCTCGTCTCGCGGTCCACCTTCAGCGAGACGACGAGCTCCTTCAGCTTGCGGCTGACGGTCTGGTCCTGGCTGAGGTAGTAGTTCTTCACGTACTGCTGGGTGATCGTCGAGCCGCCCTGCTTGCCCTTGCCGGTCAGCGTGTTGAGGACGCCGCGGGCCGTGCCCTTGAAGTCGATGCCCTCGTCCTTGTAGAAGGACTTGTTCTCGGCGGCGACGAAGGTCTTCTGGACGTCCTCGGGGACCTTGTCCAGGTCGACGATCTCGCGGTTCACGTCGCCCGTGCGCGCGATGACCTTGCCGTTGCTGTACCGGTAGACGTTGCTCTGCTTCTTCGCGGCGGCATTGCCCTCGGGGATGTCCACCACGAGGTAAAGGATCACGAAACCGAGCATGCCGAGCAGGCAGAACCCGAAGAACGTCCCGAGGATCTTCTTCCAGGTGAAGAAGCGGCGTATGCCGGTGCGCTTGCCGCCGGACGGGCGCCCACGGCGCGCTGCCCTGCGGGCACCGCGCGTCCGCGCTTGTCGTGCTTCGGCTCGGCCCATGACTGAGAGTGCTCCGCTTCCGTCTAGTCCTCATGCGTACGTCGAGTCAGCTCATGAAGCTAACACCGCACCTCGGGGCAAACTCCTGCCGATCCGGTCTTTTCCGGACGTGACAATGAGCACCTGTCCCTATGAAACCGACGAACACAGGGCTCGGATGGTTGCCCAGATATCGAACCCGTGAGCTCTACACGAGGGGTATACATCGCAGGTATACACACCGTGTAGAGTGCTCCGCATGTCCATTGGCCACACCCTTCTGGGACTCCTCGAGTCGGGCCCCCGGCACGGCTACGACCTCAAACGCGCCTTCGACGAGCGGTTCGGGCACGACAAGCCCCTGCACTACGGGCAGGTCTACTCGACCATGTCCCGGCTGCTGAAGAACGGCCTCGTCGAGGTCGACGGCATAGAGGCGGGCGAGGGCCCCGAGCGCAAGCGGTACGCGATCACCGAGGCCGGCATCACCGACGTCCAGCAGTGGCTGGCCACCCCGGAGAAGCCGGAGCCCTACCTCCAGTCGACCCTCTACACCAAGGTCGTCCTGGCCCTGCTCACCGGCCGCGACGCCGGCGAGCTCCTCGACGTACAGCGCGCCGAACACCTGCGCCTGATGCGCATACTCACCGACCGCAAGCGCAAGGGTGATCTCGCCGATCAGCTCATCTGCGACCACGCGCTCTTCCATCTCGAAGCCGATCTGCGCTGGCTGGAACTGGCCACCGCGCGGCTCGGCAAGCTCGCCCAGGAGGTGCGCTCCGCATGACCCCCGCAGGTTCTCTCCTCGTGGCCGACGGACTCCGCAAGGTCTACGGCCCCACGACCGCGCTCGACGGCGCCGACTTCTCCATCCACCCCGGCGAGGTCGTCGCCGTCATGGGCCCCTCCGGCTCCGGCAAGTCGACGCTGCTGCACTGTCTGGCGGGCATCGTCCGGCCCGACTCCGGCTCCATCACGTACGGCGGCCGTGAGCTGACCGGCATGTCCGACACCCAGCTCAGCGCCCTGCGCCGCAGCGAGTTCGGCTTCGTCTTCCAGTTCGGCCAGCTCGTCCCCGAGCTCACCTGCGTGGAGAACGTCGCCCTGCCCCTGCGGATGAACGGCGTGAAGCGCAAGGAGGCCGAGGCCACCGCGCTGGCCTGGATGGACCGGCTCGACGTCGCCGAGGTGCGCGACAAGCGGCCCGGCGAGGTCTCCGGCGGTCAGGGCCAGCGCGTCGCCGTGGCCCGCTCCCTCGCCCCGAGCCCGCGCGTGATCTTCGCCGACGAGCCGACCGGCGCGCTGGACTCCCTCAACGGCGAGCGCGTCATGGAGATGCTCACGGACGCCGCCCGCTCCACCAACGCCGCCGTCGTGCTCGTCACCCACGAGACCCGGGTCGCCGCGTACTCGGACCGCGAGATCGTCGTGCGCGACGGCAAGTCCCGCGACATGGAGCGGGCCTCATGAGCGGCACCCACGTGCGCTCCAGGACCCCGATCGCGGCGCCGACCGCCGTGGCGCCGACCGGAGCCGCCGCCTGGGTGCGCGACCTGGGCATGGGCATGCGGTTCGCGACGGGCGGCGGCCGCGAGGGCTGGATCCGCACGATCCTGACCGCCGTCGGCGTCGGCCTCGGCGTCGCCCTGCTGCTCGGCGCCGCCTCGGTGCCGAACATGATGCAGAACCGCGACGACCGGTCCGTCGCGCGCACGCCGCACTCCTCCTTCGACGGCGGTCCCGTCAAGGCGAGCGACTCGACGGTGGTCATACGCAACACCGGCACCACCTTCCGCGGGAAGAGCCCAAGTGGCGTCGTCCTGCGCGCCGACGGCAAGAACCCGGTGCTGCCGCCGGGACTCGACAAGATCCCCGGACCCGACGAGATGGTCGTCTCGCCCGCGATGCGCGACCTGCTCGACGACCCGGCGAACAAGCTCCTGAAGGAACGCTTCAGCAACTACCGCGTGACCGGCACCATCGGCAAGGCGGGCCTCCTCTCCCCGGTCGAGCTCTACTACTACGTGGGCAGCGACAAGATCACCGCGACGGGCAACAACTACCGCGTCCAGAGCTTCGGGCAGGACAACTCTCTGCCCCTCGACCCGTTCCTGATGGCACTCGTCGTCCTGATCTGCGTCGTCCTGCTCACCCCGGTGGCGATCTTCATCGGTACGGCCGTGCGGTTCGGCGGCGACCGGCGCGACCGGCGGCTCGCGGCCCTGCGCCTGGTCGGCGCGGACTCCCGCGCCGTGCGCAGGATCGCGGCGGGCGAGGCGCTGTTCGGCGCGCTGCTCGGCCTCGTCGTGGGCGCCGCCCTCTTCCTGCTCCTGCGGGAGCTGGTGGGCGTGGTCGACATGACGAACGTCAGCGCCTACCCGACGGACATGGTGCCCTCGCCCGGCCTGGTCGCGCTCGTCGCGGCAGGCGTGCCGGTGTCGGCGGTCCTGGTGACGCTGATCTCGCTGCGCTCGGTCGCCATCGAACCGCTCGGCGTGTTCCGGGGCACCAAGCAGCGCAAGCGCCGCCTGTGGTGGCGGCTCGTGCTGCCGGTCCTCGGCATCGGCATCCTGCTCTACTCCGGCCGCATCGACCGCGACATGGGCAACGAAGCGGTCAACGTGACGGCGATCGCCGCGGGTTCGGCGCTCTCCCTGATCGGGCTCAGCGCACTGCTCCCCTGGCTCGTCGAGGCCGTCGTGGGACGGCTGCGCGGCGGCCCCGTGCCCTGGCAGCTCGCCGTCCGCAGGCTGCAGTTGACCACCGGCACCGCCTCCCGCGCGGTCAGCGGGATCACCGTCGCGGTGGCGGGCGCGGTGGCGCTGCAGATGATGTTCGCGTCCATGCACGACGACTTCAACGAGATCACGGGCCAGGACACCACGCGCGCCCAGCTCACGGTCCGCAGCGGGAAGGCCAGCGGCCCCCTCACCCAGCAGATGATCGACGACTTCGCCGCGACCAAGGGCGTCACCAAGGTCATCGGGACCGTGCAGGCGTTCGTCACCCGCCCCGACGGCAAGAAGGTCAACGACCTCACGCCGACCACGGAGGTGACCATCGGCACCTGCGCGACGCTGCGCGAGCTGGCCCACCTCCGCTCCTGCGAGGACGGCGACGCCTTCGTCGTGCACACCGGCAGCAAGGAGCAGGACGGCTGGGTGGACCAGACGGCGCGCCCCGGCAAGCCGGTCAACATCGGGCCCGACCCCGACTTCAACAAGAACGCCAAGCAGGTCCTGTGGACCCTGCCCAAGGACACGCGCACCGTCGACGCGCGGAACAACCCGTCCGGCAGGAAGATCGACGGCATCTTCGCGACGCCGAGCGCCATCGACATCAAGAAGCTGGACGACGCGTCGACGACCTCCTGGGTGCAGACCGACCCGAAGGTGGCGGACGCCGAGGAATACGTACGCAACACGGCGGCCCGCATCGACCCGTTCACCGGCGTGGACACCCTGAAGTCGGTCGACCGCGACAAGCAGTACGCGTCCATCGCGCGCGGCCTGCAGATCGGCGCGAGCGCCACGATGGCGCTGATCGCGGCGTCCATGCTGGTGTCGATGATCGAGCAACTGCGCGAGCGCAAGCGGCTGTTGGCGGTCCTCACCGCGTTCGGCACGCGCCGCTCGTCGATGGGCTGGTCACTCCTGTGGCAGACGGCGCTCCCGGTCGCCCTGGGCCTCGGCCTCGCGATCGTCGGCGGCCTCGGCCTCGGCGTGGTGATGACCCGCATGATCGACAAGGGCGTCACCGACTGGTGGTCGTTCCTGCCCCTGACGGGCGCGGGCGCGGCGATGGTGGCGATCGTGACGCTCCTGAGCCTGCCGCCCCTGCGCCGCATGATGCGCCCGGACGGCCTGCGCACGGAGTAGCGCCCGAAGGGACGCGGGGAACTGCGCGCCCAGCCACACACGGCCCGCGGAGTACCGGGAGACGGCCGTCGCAACGGAACGCCGGTGCGGGTTCACACGACCCGCACCGGCAACGGCCGCACCGCCTCCTTGAGGGCAAGCGCCAACTCCTCGTACTCCGCCCCCCGCGCGGCACCCGCCCGCATCGCGAGCGCGATCCGCCGAGTCGGCGCCGGATCAGCGAAGTACCCGGTCAGGAGTTGATTGCTCCGACTCGTCTCGACCCGCACCGCCGTACGCGGAAGCAGCGTCACCCCGAGCCCCCCGGCCACCAGTTGAACGAGGGTGGAGAGCCCGGCGGCGGTCGTGGTCACCGGGGCGTCCGCACGGCCCGCCTCGCGGCAGATGTCCAGCGCCTGATCGCGCAGACAGTGCCCCTCGTCCAGGAGCAGCAGGTTCAGCTCCTTGAGCGCCTCGCGCGGAATGCCCTCGCGGCCGCCGAGCCAGTGGTCGAGCGGCGTGACGAGCACGAAGTCCTCGTCGAACAACGGCAGTTCGGTCACCCCGGGCACACCGAGCGGCACGGCGAGCAGCAGCAGGTCGAGCCGTCCCGCCGCGAGCCCTTCGAGAAGCGAGGACGTCTGCTCCTCGTGCACCTGGAGATCGAGGTCCGGGTACTTCTCGTGGACCAGCGCGATCACCGTCGGCAGCAGGTACGGCGCCACGGTCGGGATCACGCCGAGCCGCAGCGCCCCGGTGAACGGCGCGCGGACCGCGTCGGCCTCCTCCAGCAGCGCGCCCACCTCGTCGAGCACCGCCTTGGCGCGCACCGCGAGCCGCTCCCCCGCCGACGAGAGCAGCACCTTGCGCGTCGTACGCTCCAGGAGGGTCACCCCGAGTACGTCCTCCAGCGCGGAGACGGCGCCGGACAGCGCGGGCTGGCTCATCCCTATCGCGGCGGCCGCGTCCCTGAAGTGCAGGTGTTCCGCGACGGCGGCGAAGGCCCGCAGCTGGGCGAGGCTCGGCTGGCGCGCGCCCCTCTTGGCGACGGCAGTGACGGCCTTGGGGCTGGCCACGGGCTCTCCTCTATAGGACGGGGACTGATAGCTGGAACCGATCAACACGACCCACTCTAGCTATTTCCCTAATCAATGCACCCTGTGCCACCATCGACAGCAGTCCAACCCCCCAGGAAACTCCCCAAAAGGGATTTTCTTTGCTGCAAGGAGAGCGCGTGCTCACTGTCGGTGACAAGTTCCCCGAGTTCGACCTGACTGCCTGTGTCTCGCTGGAGAAGGGCTCGGAGTTCGAGCAGATCAACCACAAGACCTACGAGGGCAAGTGGAAGATCGTCTTCGCGTGGCCCAAGGACTTCACCTTCGTGTGCCCGACCGAGATCGCGGCCTTCGGCAAGCTGAACGACGAGTTCGCCGACCGTGACGCCCAGATCCTCGGCTTCTCCGGTGACTCCGAGTTCGTGCACCACGCCTGGCGCAAGGACCACCCGGACCTCACCGACCTGCCCTTCCCGATGCTGGCCGACTCGAAGCACGAGCTCATGCGTGACCTCGGCATCGAGGGCGAGGACGGCTTCGCGCAGCGCGCCGTCTTCATCGTCGACCAGAACAACGAGATCCAGTTCACGATGGTGACCGCCGGTTCCGTGGGCCGTAACCCCAAGGAGGTCCTCCGGGTCCTCGACGCCCTGCAGACCGACGAGCTCTGCCCGTGCAACTGGTCCAAGGGCGACGAGACCCTCGACCCGGTCGCGCTGCTCTCGGGCGAGTGAACGGAGCCTTCTGACATGGCACTCGACGAACTGAAGTCCGCCATACCGGACTACGCCAAGGACCTCCGCCTGAACCTGGGCTCGGTCATCGGCAACTCGGACCTGCCCAAGCAGCAGCTCTGGGGCACGGTGCTCGCCTGCGCGATCGCCTCCCGCTCCCCGAAGGTGCTGCGCGAGCTGGAGCCCGAGGCGAAGGCGAACCTCTCCCCCGAGGCGTACACGGCTGCCAAGTCGGCCGCCGCCATCATGGCGATGAACAACGTCTTCTACCGCACGCGCCACCTGCTCTCCGACGCGGAGTACGGGACGATGCGTGCCGGTCTGCGGATGAACGTCATCGGCAACCCGGGTGTCGAGAAGGTCGACTTTGAGCTGTGGTCCCTCGCGGTCTCCGCGATCAACGGCTGCGGCCAGTGCCTGGACTCGCACGAGCAGGTCCTGCGCAAGGCCGGCGTCGACCGCGAGACGATCCAGGAGGCCTTCAAGGTCGCCTCGGTCATCCAGGCGGTCGGCGTGACGCTTGACTCCGAGGACGTCCTCGCGTAACTCGCACGGACGCGAAGAAGGGGCCGGAACCACTGGGTGGTTCCGGCCCCTTCCGCATGCCCCGCGCTACTTCTGCGGCTCCACGGGAGCGACGTCCGTCGCCGACGCCCCCCGCGGCTGCGGCGACTGCTTGAGCGCCGCCTCGCGGGAGTACGCCCGCAGATAGCCCACGACCGTGTTCGTCACGGCGACCAGCGGCACCGCCACGACCGCGCCGCCGATCCCGGCGACGAGACCGCCCGCGGCGACCGAGAGCACGACCGCCAGCGGATGCACCCGCACCGCCCGGCCCAGGATGAACGGCTGCAGGATGTGGCCCTCGATCTGCTGGACGGCGAGGACCACGGCCAGCGCCATCACCGCGGTGAACACGCCCTGCGTGACCAGCGCGACGACCACCGCGAGCGCGCCGGAGACCACGGCGCCGACCAGCGGGATGAACGCGAACAGGAAGATGAAGACGGCGAGCGGCACCGCCATCGGCACCCCGAGGAAGTAGATGCCGAGGCCGATGAAGATGGCGTCGATCAGAGCCACTATCACCGTGCCGCGCACGTACGCGGTGAGCGTGCGCCAGGCCCGCGGGCCCGCGCCCTCCACACCGGGCCGCGCCTGGGCGGGCACCAGCTTCAGCGTCCACTGCCAGATCCGCTTGCCGTCGTACAGCAGGAAGAGCGTCGAGAACATCGCGAGCAGGATGCCGGTCATCGCCTCGACGATGACCGTGACGCCTTCGAGGCCCGCGGAGGTGAGTTCCTCCGTGTTGGCGCCGACCGCGTCGCGCAGGCTCTTGGCGATGTCGTTGATCTGGTCCTCGGTCACGTGGAAGGGGCTGTTCAGCAGCCACTTGCGCAGGTCCTCGATGCCGTCCTGGACCTGCCGCGACAGTTCGTCGACGTTGTCCATGACCTGCCAGACCACGAACCAGCCGACCAGGCCCATGATGACGAAGCCGAGGATCGCGGTGACGGCCGTCGCGAGCCCGCGCGGCAGCCCGAGGCGCTTGAGCCTGGCCACCGTGGGCTGCAGCATCGCGGTGATCAGCAAGGCGGCCACGAAGGCGAGCACCACCAGCTGCACCGCGCTGATGACCTTCATCAACACCCAGAGCGTGCCCGCGAGGACGAGCAGCCGCCATCCGGCCTCGGCCGCGACCCGCATCCCCCACGGCACGGCCGCGACGGGGTCGGGCCTGGCCGCTATGGCCGGCGCGTAGGCGGGCGGCGGGGGCACGTGCTCGTGGTCGCCGCCGTGCTCCTCCGCGTCGTCGTCGACGTGGTCGTGGCCGCGGCGGTGCTCGTGACCGCCGTCGCGCTCCCTGGCCTCCCTGGCCAGGTCGTCGCGGACCTCACGCTCCACGTCGTCGCCGTCGTCGACGTCCTTGTCGCGGCGCTGCTCGTTCAACCGCTCGCTCATCTCGCTCAGGCCCGCGCCGAGCCGCCCGAGCCACCCTGGCACTCGCGACATGATCCGTCCTCTTCCCCCGTCTTTCCCCACCACTCCCCCCTGGAGCTGTCCGGACCGACCGTACACGTGCGAGACCCCTCACCGAAGGACGGTGAGGGGCCTCGAAAGGTTGAGCACGGCAGTGACCCGTGAGGGCCTAGTACCAGTTGTTGGCCTGCCAGAAGCTCCAGGCACCGCACGGGCTGCCGTAGCGGTCGTTCATGTAGTTCAGGCCCCACTTGATCTGGGTGGCGGGGTTCGTCTGCCAGTCGGCGCCGGCCGACGACATCTTGGAACCCGGCAGCGCCTGGACGAGGCCGTACGCGCCCGAAGAGGCGTTGGTGGCCTTGTAGTTCCACGTCGACTCGTGGTTGACGATGTTGCTGAAGCACTGGAACTGATCCCCGGGGATCATCTGCCGTGCCATCGCCTGGACCTGCGAGACGCTGTAGGAGCTCTGAGGAGCGAAGCTGGAGGCATCGCGTCCGGAGGAACGGCTGGCCTTGGTCTCGGCCTTCTCCTCGCGTTCCTTCTTCGCGGCGGCCTTCTTGGCCGCCTCTGCCTTCTCCGCGGCCTTCTGCTTCTCGATCGCCGATGCGGCGGCCTGCTTGCGGGCCTCCTCCGCGGCGGTCTTCTTGGCAGCGGTGTCGGCGGCCATCGCCTGCGCGTCGGCCTGCTGCGTCAGAGAAGCGGTCTGGACCTGGGCCTGCTGGCCCGCGGGTATGTCTGCGAGGAGCGTCGCGTCGCTTGCCGCTGCCTCGAGGTCGTTCGTGTTCGAGGGCTGGGTGTCGCCCGAAGCCACACCCACGACAGCGCCGACGGTGGTGACCGCGGTGGCGGATGCCACGGCGAATCCCCGGACCGAAATCCGGCTCACACGGTTTCCTTCCAGCATCGCCCGCATAGGTGACCTCGCGGACGCAATCGTGCCCCTGGCGCTGGCCTCCGCTTGCTACTCGGTCACGGGAGGCACGGGCCCGGTGGACAACTCCCGTGGTGGGAGCGCCGCGTGGTGCTTCGGGCGGCATGCGACGGCCACTATGAAGTTCTGTTGTGCTGTACCGCTGGGGGTACACGTGTGTCGCATGCGGGGCCTGACAGGACCCAGACTCTGCCCCAGCCGTACGCCGCAAGGCAATTATCTGTTGCGTGGGAAAGCTCACACCCCGTTTGCCCCAGGAGTTTTCTGGAAACCGGGGCGCATCAAGAAGCCGCCCGGCTAAGCTCCTTCGCTTTGCCGGGCGGCGCCTCGTGCGGCACAACTGCCGCTCAATGCCTCAGATCTGACCGTCCTCCAGCATTTCGGTCACCAGGGCCGCGATCTGCGAACGCTCCGAGCGCGTGAGCGTGACGTGGGCGAAGAGCGGATGGCCCTTCAGCTTCTCGACGACGGCGACCACTCCGTCGTACCGCCCCACGCGCAGGTTGTCGCGCTGGGCCACGTCATGGGTCAGGACGACCCGGGAGTTCGCCCCGATCCGGGACAGAACGGTCAACAGGACGTTCCGTTCCAGGGATTGCGCCTCGTCCACGATCACGAACGCGTCGTGCAGCGAGCGCCCGCGGATGTGGGTGAGCGGAAGCACTTCCAGCATCCCGCGCGCCGTGACCTCCTCGATGACCTCCTTGCCCGCCACCGAGCCGAGCGTGTCGAAGACGGCCTGCGCCCAGGGCCCCATCTTCTCGGCCTCGGTGCCGGGCAGATAGCCGAGCTCCTGCCCGCCCACCGCGTACAGCGGCCGGAAGACCATCACCTTCTGGTGCTGCCTGCGCTCCAGGACGGCCTCCAGGCCCGCGCAGAGCGCGAGCGCCGACTTGCCGGTGCCCGCGCGCCCACCCATCGACATGATGCCGATGTCCGGGTCCAGGAGGAGATCGAGCGCGATGCGCTGCTCGGCGCTGCGGCCCTTGAGGCCGAATGCCTCCCGGTCGCCGCGCACGAGGCGCACGTTGCCCTCGGCCGTGACGCGGCCGAGCGCCTTGCCGCGCTCGGACTGGATGGTGAGGCCCGTGTGCACCGGCAGGTCGGCGGCCTCGGGGACGTACAGGGTGTCTTCCTCGAAGAGGAGGTCGACCTGCTCACCGGAGAGGGGTAGTTCGGACATTCCGGTCCAGCCGGAGTCCGTGATGGCGAGTTCGGCGCGGTACTCCTCGGCGAGGAGACCGACCGACGACGCCTTGATTCTGAGCGGCAGGTCCTTCGACACGACCGTGACGTCGTACCCCTCCGCCTGGAGGTTGCGGGCGACGGCGAGGATCCGTGAGTCGTTGTCCCCCAACCGGTAGCCGGCCGGGAGCACGCCGGGATCGGAGTGGTTGAGCTCGACGCGCAGCGAGCCGCCGAGGTCCCCGATGGGGATCGGGGCGTCGAGCCGGCCGTGCCGGATGCGGAAGTCGTCCAGCAGACGCAGCGCCTGCCGGGCGAAGTAACCGAGCTCCGGATGGTGCCGCTTGGCCTCCAGTTCCGTCACCACGACGATCGGCAGCACGACTTCGTGCTCGTCGAAGCGGGTCAGGGCGTTGGGGTCGGCCAGCAGGACGCTGGTGTCGAGAACATAGGTGCGCCTGTCGGGCATGCGGCGCTTTGTGCTGGTCACCACGGAAGGACGTACCCCCTCGGATGAGGTCGGGGAGCGACGGAGGGTTTGCTGGGCCGGGGTCGGGCGGGAGGAATCCCGGCCGGTCTCGGACCGCGATGCGCGGGCCGGAATCCGGCCCTCCCGATTCCCGACGGAGTACGTGCTCTCCGTGCGGTCGTCCTGGTGCAAAGGGCCTCCCGGGCGGACGGCCCCGTGCCGTCCGCTGAGATCCGACATCCGTGAATCGGTTGTCGGCCTGGAAGGCTTATTCCCTCGAACAAGCGCAGCCATGCCAGGGCATATGACGACGCGTTGGTTAACTCTGGGTTACCCCGACCTCAGGGGCGAGCGGGAGTCAGCCACCGTAGCGACGGTGCCGCGCCGCGTAATCCCGCAGCGCGCGCAGGAAGTCGACCTTCCGGAAGGCCGGCCAGAAGACCTCGCAGAAGTAGTACTCGGAGTGAGCGGTCTGCCAGAGCATGAATCCGGACAGCCGCTGTTCACCACTCGTACGGATCACCAGGTCCGGGTCCGGCTGGGCCCTGGTGTAGAGGTGCTTGCCGATCAGGTCGACATCCACCTTGTCGGCCACCTGTTCGAGCGACTCGCCCTTGTCGGCGGCGTCAAGCAGCATCGAGCGGACGGCGTCGGCGATCTCCTGGCGGCCGCCGTAGCCGATCGCGACGTTGACCACTATCCCGTCGACGTCGGCCGTGGCCTCGGCCGCCTCCTTGAGGACGTTGCGCATCTCCGACGGCAGGATGTCGGTGGCGCCGACGTGCTGGACGCGCCAGCGGCCGTCGCGGCCCAGCGAGCGGACGGTGTCCTCGATGATGCCGAGCAGCGGGCCCAGCTCTTCCTTGGGACGGTCGAAGTTGTCCGTCGAGAGCAGCCACAGCGTGACGACCTCGACGTCCGTCTCGCTGCACCAGCCGAGGAACTCCCCGATGTTGTCCGCGCCCGCCTGGTGGCCCTGGGCGGTGGTGGATCCGGCGGCCTTGGCCCAGCGTCGGTTGCCATCCATGATGACCCCGATGTGCTTGGGCACCTGGTCGTGGTCCAGGTGGCCTTCCACCCTGCGTGCGTACAGCCTGACCAGCAGGCCGCGCAGCCTGTCCCGCAGGTTCACGGTCTTTCAGCCCCTCCGTGCAGACGGCAGTCCCCGAAGGCGAAAGCCTACCGCCGTGAAACGGGGGCGAGCGCCACGCGGTGACGGTGGACTGTCGTAGCTTCGTCACCATGAACGACACCTCTCCCTACGCCGCATCGGCGAACCGTTACGACTCGATGGAGTACCGGCGCACCGGCCGCAGCGGCCTGAAGCTGCCCGCGGTCTCGCTCGGCCTCTGGCACAACTTCGGCGACGACAAGGCCCTCGACACCCAGCGCTCCATCCTGCGCCGCGCCTTCGACCTGGGCGTCACCCACTTCGACCTGGCGAACAACTACGGTCCGCCGCCCGGTTCCGCGGAGCTGAACTTCGGCAAGATCTTCGCGCAGGACTTCGCGCCCTACCGCGACGAGCTGGTCCTCTCCACCAAGGCCGGCTACATGATGCACCCCGGTCCGTACGGCGAGTGGGGCAGCCGCAAGTACCTGCTCTCCTCGCTCGACGCCTCCCTGGCGCGGATGGGCGTGGACTACGTCGACATCTTCTACTCGCACCGCTTCGACCCGGACACCCCGCTGGAAGAGACGATGGGCGCGCTCGCCTCCGCCGTCCAGCAGGGCAAGGCGCTGTACGTCGGCGTCTCCTCCTACAACAGCGAGCAGACCGCGGAAGCGGCGCGCCTGCTGCGGGAGATGGGCGTGCCCGCGCTCATCCACCAGCCGTCGTACTCGATGATCAACCGCTGGACGGAGGAGGACGGCCTGCTCGACACCCTGGAGGCGGCGGGCATGGGCTGCATCTCCTTCGTGCCGCTGGCCCAGGGCCTGCTCACGAACAAGTACCTGAAGGGCATCCCGGAGGGCTCGCGCGCGACGCAGAACAAGTCGCTGGACCCGGGCCTCCTGAGCGACGAGGTCCTGCGACGCCTGGGCGGCCTGAACGACATCGCCGCGGGCCGTGACCAGTCCCTGGCCCAGCTCGCCCTCAACTGGGTGCTCCGCGACGAGCGGATGACCTCGGCGCTGATCGGCGCCTCCAGCGTCAAGCAGCTGGAGGAGAACGTGGCGGCCCTCGCGGGTCCGAAGCTGACGGACGAGGAACTGAAGGCCATCGACACGTTCGCGGTGTCGACGCCGGGCACCAACATCTGGGCCGGGCGGGGCTAGGGCCCGGAGCGGCCCCGGACCGTGCACGGGAGCCCCGGCCGGATGCGTTCCGGCCGGGGCTCCTTGTCGTACGTCAGGCCGTACGTCAGGTGGTACGTCAGGCGCGCGGGCGCTTGAACCACGCGCCCGCCGCGCCCTGGGAGAGCAGGACGACGACGGCGATGGCGGCGAGCAGCGGCAGCAGGCCCGCCGGGTTGCCGCTGGCCGCGCCGCCGAGGGCGAAGGCGATCTGCACGCTCATCAGGACGATGCACGTGACGCGGATGCCGTTGCCCGCGGTCCCGTAGCGGAAGGCCATGCCCGCGGAGACCAGCAGGCAGAGGTTGACGCCGAGCGCGGCGCCCGCCGTCTCCGGGTTGACCGTGAAGATCAGGCCGATCGTGCCGAGCACGACGAGTCCGCCGAGGACCCACAGGACTATCTGTGCGGCGCGGACGACGCCGGGCATCTGCTGCGGGGGCACCGGGCCGTAGCCGTAGCCGTACGCGCCTGCGGGGTCCTGCGCGGGACCGGTGTAAGTAGGGAGACCCGCCTGGGGGTTGAGCTGGGGGTTGTGCTGGGGGTGGGACTGCGGCTGGGACTGGGGGTCCTGTCCCGGGCCGGGCGGTGGGGGGAACTGGTTCGACATGCCCCTGACCATAACTGGATGTCGATCTTCCGCCGCCGGACGGGCCGTCGCGCGGGGCCGGTGGGTGCCGCGGCGCGCGGGGACAAAAAAATCGGGCCGGTCCGTGGGGGGGGAGACGGACCGGCCCGAGGGGGGGTTTCCACCATAACCCTTCGTAAGTGATGCTGCGTGCATTGGCGTGCCACAACTACTCTCCGAGACCGGCCGACGACTGCGAGACCCCGTTCTCACGGCGGAATTCCGCGTTCTGCGGCGGATTTCGGCCGGGCGCGGCGATACCCCCCAAGAGGGACCCCGGCGAGGTTCGCGCGCTTGACGCATCGGGACGCCCGGCCGCTACCGTCGCGGCCATGGCGACGATGACGGTCTCCGGGGCCCCGGAAGGAACGCCGTGGGAGAGCGGGGCGGCGGCCCCGGAGAGCGCGGTGGAGATCGAGGTGGAGATCGCGGACTCGGCGCGGGCGCGGCGGCGCGGGCTGCTCGGGCGCGCGGGGATCGCGGGGGCGCTCCTGCTGACTCCGGCGCGCGGTGTGCACACCCTCGGAATGCGGTTCGCCCTTGATGTGGCGTACCTGGACCGGGAGTTGCGCGTGCTGTCCGTGCGGACGATGCGCCCCGGGCGGGTGGGGGTGCCGCGGGTGCGGGCCCGGCACGTGCTGGAGGCCGAGGCCGGGGCGATGGCCCGGTGGGGCGTACGCCGGGGCGCGCAGATCGCCGTACACGGTACGGAGTGACGGCTCGCGGTGCCGCGCGACCCCCTCCATCGCACGGCACCGCACACGGAGCTTTGCTCACGCGAATTAGCCTTGGTCTGAACTTACGTGACGCTTAGGGGCGGATCGAGCCAGTCTCGATAACGATGCGGAATCAAGGCTTCGATTCCGGGGCTTACGTCACTGTCTGCGCCCTATGCGAAATTCGCTCGCCATACAGAAAATAAACCGTATGCCGGAAATGCCGCCGCTCCGCCCCGGTCTACCCCGCGACGGCGGCGGCTTCCTCCGCCCTCGCCTTGTTGGCGATCACCTGGTGCATGTGCTCGTCGCCCCACAACCCGAGGGGAACGAGTGCGGTGTTGAGGGAGTCGCCGAGCGCGGTCAGTGAGTACTCGACCTTCGGCGGCACCTCCCGGTACACCTCACGGTGCACGATGCCGTCCGACTCCAGCTCGCGCAGCTGCTGGATCAGCACCTTCTCGCTGACCCCGGCGATCTGCCGCCGCAGCTCGCCGAAGCGCAGCGTCTTCCCCTCGTGCAACGCCCACAGGATCATGGGCTTCCACTTGCCGCCGACGACATCCACCGCGGCGTCGAGTCCGCAGGAGTACGGCTCGTTGTCCTTTCGCATGGTCAACTCCTCTGATCCGCCCGGTCCCTTGTCCGATCGACAGTACCCAAGGGCGTGACGGAGCTGACGGCGGAAGGCCGTCGGCGCTAGGGCTTGCGGAGTTCGAAGAGGTGGCGGGCGCTGTGCGCCACGAACGGGCCGTCGGCCCGGATCCGCTCGTCCAGCTCGATGAGGACCGACCGGTACTTCTCGACGCTGAAGTCGGGCACCATCCAGATGACCTTGCGCAGGAAGTGCACGACGGCGCCCACGTCGAAGAACTCCATCCGCAGCCGCTCGGACCGCAGATCGACGACCTCGAGACCGGCCGCCGCCGCCTCGGCGCGCTCCAGGTCGGGGTGGCGCGCGTTCCTCGTCTCCGGCGACTGCGGCCCCAGGAAGTACTCGACGACCTCGAAGACGCTGGCGGGCCCGACGTGCTGCGCGAAGTACGTACCACCGGGGCGCAGCACGCGGGCGATCTCGTCGAAGTGGGCCTTCACCGGGTGCCGGGAGGTCACCAGGTCGAACGCCTCGGCCGCGAACGGCAGCGGGGCGTCCTCCGGGGACGCGACGACGGCGACGCCGCGCGGATGCAGCAGGGCGGTGGCCTTGGCGACGTTCGCGGGCCAGCCCTCGGTGGCGACGGCCAGCGGGGGCAGCGTCGGCGCGGAGGCGAGGACCTCACCGCCGCCGGTCTGGATGTCGAGCGAGGCACCGGCCCCGGCGAGCCGCCCGGCCATGGCCTCGGCGTACCGCCACGAGGGCCGCGCCTCGGTGGCCCTGCCGTCGAACCAGGAGAAGTCCCATCCCGCGGTGGGCGCGGCGACGGCTTCCTCGACGAGCTCGTCGAAGCTGCGGGGGTTGTCGGTGTTCGGGGAACTCATGGGGCCATGATCGCATCGGGGGCGGGAGCACGGTTGTACGTCGGGCTGTACGTCGGCGCGGCCGAGCCGTCACACTCCGAAGGACGGGAGGGCCACGCCATGACGGAGACCACCGACCGGGCCGCGAACGACCGGGCCGCGAGCAACCGGGCCGCGAACGCCATGACCGACGAACAGCGCAAGTCGGTCGCGCTCGCCTATCTCAAGGCGTTCGACCACGGCGGCAGGACCGTCGAGGGCGTCCCGCTCCTCGACCTCTTCGCGGACGACGCCCAGGTGTACTTCCCCAAGTGGGGCCTAGCCGACGGCAAGGCGGAGATCACCAGGATGTTCGCCGACGTGGGCGGCACGCTCCGTGCCATCACCCACCACTACGCCGATTTCAACTGGGTGTTCTCCGGCACGGACACCGTGGTCTGCGAGGGCAGCAGCCACGGGGAGCACAGGGACGGGCCGTGGCGGGCGGATCTGCCCGCGTGGGGCGCGGGCCGTTTCTGCGACGTCTTCGAGATCAGGGACGGGCTGATCCAGCGGTGCTTCATCTACCTGGATCCGGACTACGCGGGCGGTGACGTGGAGCGGTATCCGTGGATCAGCCGCTAGTCCCGGTCGCGCCCCGGGGGAAGGAGACCTCTACCCTGCGGTTCTTCTTGCGGCCCTCCTCGGAGCCGTTGTCCGCGATCGGGTAGTCCTCGCTGTAGCCGCGTACGGCGTAGGTGACCTCCGGGCCGAGGAACTTCGACATCTGGTCGTGCACGGCTTCCGCGCGCTCGCGGGAGAGCTTCTTGCCGTGGGAGTACGAGCCGAGGTCGTCCGTGAACCCGAATACCCGTACGTCCGTGGCCTTCTGGTTCTTCGCCTCCTCCGCGATCGCCTTGATCCGGGCGTTGGCCTCGGGATTCAGCTTGGAACTGTCCTTGGGGAACAGCACCTCCGCCTGGAGCGCGAACTTCACATCCGTATTGGTGTCCTCGCGCCGCTCCTCACCGCCGAGGTCCTCGACGACGGACTTGATGTCCAGGACCTTGGCCGGCGCGAGGGTGGCACCGTCGGCGAGCTTGAGGCCCGGGCTGTTGGAGTCGACTTCGGGGGGTGGGGATGTGGTGGTGCTGCCGGGGGGCGTGGAGGGGTCGTCATCGTCGGCGACCGCTGGGAGCGGGGCGAGCAGGAGGACCAGGGCCGTGAGGGTGGCCGCGCCCGCGGTGCGGGTGAGGGGGTGGCGGGTCATGGGTCACTCGCCCTCGGAGATCTCGATGGGGGCGGGGGGCATGGTCGGTACCTGGAACTCCACCTTGGAGGTCCCCTCCGGCGGCGCCGGGAACTGCGCGTACCAGTCGACCGACTGACTCTCGTTGATACCGCCCTCGAATTTGGTGCACAGACACCGTCCCATGGTGTCCCTGAGTACGAGGTACTTCTTCTTCCCCTGCTGATCGATGATGCTCGCGCCCGCCAGGGATCCGCCGTTCTTCTTCAGCTCGTTCTCGTCGCTGCGCCACTCGCTGCCGACCCAGATGCCGGAAGTGCCGTTCGTCACCTTGCCGTTGATGGTGAGGAAGCCACCTTCGTCACGGGACACCGAGGTGATCGTGAGTGTGATGCCGTTGCTCTTCACCTCGGCCAATGCCTTGTCGGCTTCCGGCGCCTCTGGCTCACCCTTGTCCTCGCCGTCGTCACCCTTCTTGGCCGATGCGGTGGGAGAGGAGCCCTTGTCGGACTTGCCCTCGTCTCCGCCACCGCCGCAACCGGCGACCGTGAGGACCAGCCCGGTCGTGATCGCCACAGCGGTCATCGCCCTACGAGCAGCGACCATGGTGCGCCGAGTATTCATGGCTACGGCTTCCTTCTTTCGTCGATCGCCGGTCAGTCGGCCAGGTGGACAGAGAAGAGGACGGACGGGTCCGGCAGGTCACCAGGTTCGAAATCATCGGGGTCGATCTCGATGGGGCCTTCACCGTCGCAGTCGAGTTCCACGACCTTTTCCGGGTCGGCCGACGGGTCGAAGTCACAGCGCGGCTTGATGATTGCCGTGGCGTCGGCCTTGGCGTGCTTCGACTCCGTGCCCGGGATGATCGAGTCGCCAACGGTGTAATTGGTCTCGATCTCCGCGCGGAAGCCCGGATAGCCGTTCACTTCGGTGGGTTCGACGACAGCGGTCGAGTCGTTCTCCGCGGCCAGCGCGTCGGCCGCCTGCTGGGCCCCTTCACCGGTGAACTTGTCTCCGGCCAGCCAGTCCAGCCAGTCGTCCCCCTCGCCGATGGACAGCACCAATCCATCGACGAGTTCGTCCCTGGCATCCTGGGCCGCGGCCAACGCCGCCGCATCGGCGGCTGTTTGGGCGCCGTTTCGCGCAGAGGCGGCCTGGGCGAACGCGAAGAAGGCGAACGCGACGAAGAGCAGGATTCCCGTCAGCCAGATATAGATGGGCAGGGTCTGCCCGCGGTCACCGCGCCACCAGGTGGCTGTCAGGCGCCGATCACGTCGTTGACCGCGTTGCCGATCGCCTGCGAGATCTTGCCGTCGAGCCCCAGTTGGTCGATCAACGTATAGATCCCCGCAATGAGAATCATGAGCCCCGCATACTCCACAAACCCGGCACCCGCGTCCCGGTCCCTCCCCCGCACACGGGAAGCGACCGCCACCGTCCAGTCCACCCAGACTCTGAGCACGCGTTCCTTCAGCACGACGGCTCCTTCTCTCCCACCAGATACCGCGCCCTTTGTGGTCAGAGGAAACGTACGCCACAAGGCGTGCATCGGCAGCAACTCTGCGCAACGTATGCGGTATCCCGGTTGCCCGGCCCGTAAGTTGGCGGGTTCTCTTCCCCCTCGTCGAGATCACCATGCACGAAGTCCCCTTCCCGTGAACCGTGAACTCAGAGCCGACTGTCCCACATCGAGTTGCATCCGCGAAGGGTTTTCGCGGAGTCCGCTTCACCGCGGTGGCCCGGCGCACTTCAACGCCCCAGGATGGAGCCGAAGTCGGAGCCCGAACCGAGGAACATGCCCGCCGCGATCAGGATCATCGTGGCCGGGAGCATGAAGACGAGCGTCACCATCGTCGCCTTCGGGATCGTCTTCGCCGCTCTTCGGCGGGAGTTCTGTGCGTCCGTGCGGCGCATGTCCGTGGCGAGTTGGATCAGGGTCTCCGCGATCGGGGAGCCCAGCTCCTCGCCCTGCTGGAGGGCCGAGACGAACTGGGCGACCTGCTCGGACGCGTTGCGGCGGCGCAGTTCGTCGAAGGCCTGGCGGCGGCTCACACCCATGTCCATCTGGCGCAGGGTGATGCGGAGTTCGTCCGCCCACGGACCCTCGTACTTCTCCGCGACGCGGTCGAGCGCCTGGCGGAAGCCCAGGCCCGCCGAGACCACCACCGCGAGCACGTCGAGGAAGTCGGGCAGGGTGCGGTCGATGACTTCTTTGCGTTCCCTGATCGCCTGCCAGATCAGTCCGTCCGCCGCGGTCGCGCCGAAGGCGAGGGTCAACAGGCCGAAGAGGGGGGAGCCGTTGGTCAGGAAGACGAGGCCGAGAACCACGCCGAAGATGCCGTAGACCGCGCGGCGGGCCGCGTAGCGGTCGATGGTGAGGCCGCCGGGGTTGCCCGCCATGTCTATCCTGCGGCGCTTGGCGTCCACCCGGCGCGGACCCATCAGGCGCAGGACGAGGGGCGCGAAGCGCATGCCCAGGCGGTCCACGGCGGAGCCCGCCGCAGAGACGCGGGTCGCGCCCACCTCCAGGGCGACGGCCAGGTCGGTGGGGAGCTTCGCCTCCGCGCGGTACATGCGGATGCCCTGGCAGACACCCGCCACCGCCAGGCCCATCACGGCCGCAAGCGCCAGCGCGATCAACGTACCTCCCTGGTCCCGTAGGTGGTTTCTAGACTTCGATCTTGCCGAGGCGTCTGATCACGAAGAAGCCGACGCCGTACAGGCCCAGCGAGATCAGGATCAGCGTCTGTCCCACCGGTGAGCCGGTCACCCGCTCCAGCGCGCCCTCGTTCGAGGAGTTGATGAGGAGCAGGGAGCCGAGGCCGAGCAGCGGCACCGTGAAGGCCGTCGCGTGGACCTCCGAGAGCATGGTGCGGACCTCGCGGCGCGTTTCCTTGCGGTCCTCCAGGGTCTGGGTGAGGTTGCGGAGCGAGTTGACCACCGTGCCGCCCGCCTTGTTGGACAGGACCAAGGTGGTGACCAGGACGATCAGCTCCCGGGACGGGAGTCGTTCGGCCAGTTCGCCGAGGGTGTCGTCGATGGAGCGGCCGAGGGTCAACTGGTCGGCGACGTGGGAGAGTTCCTCGCCCGCTGGGGCCTCGAGCTCCTCCGCCGCCATCGCCAGCGACGTCCGCAGGGCCAGACCCGCCGCCGTCGCGTTCGCCAGGATGCGGGCCACGTCGGGGAGTTGGTTGATGAACGCCTCGATGCGCTTCTGCCGCTGCCAGTTGAGGAAGGCGGCCGCGCCCCATATCGCCACGATGCCCGCGATCGGGCCGAAGAAGGGGGCGAGGGTCGCGGCCGCGATCAGCCAGAGCGCGGCGACGACCGCCACGACGTACGTGAAGAACTCGCCCGCCGTCAGGTCGAGTCCTGTCGAGGAGAGCCGCAGGTGGATCGAGCGGCCGAGGCGGGTGCGGCGCAGTCTGCGGTCGACGGCGGCGAAGCGGCGGGTGCGGCCGGGACGGCCCCCGTCGCCGCTGCCGGGGCCCAGCGCCAACCGGTCGACCAGAGCCTGGCGTTGGGCGTGGCCCGAGGCGTACGTATGGATGCCCGCGACGGCGAGCGTGCCGGTCAGGATCGTGGCGCCGAGCGCAAGGAGGGCGGGGTTGTTCATCGGCATCCCCTCAACCGATCGCTTCGCGCGTGTTCAGTACGTCGATGGCCTCCGCCACGCCGAACGCCGGTGGCACCGGTTCGTTGGCGACGTACAGCTTGTCCGCGATCTCGCGCGGCAGCGGCAGGTGTTCGAAGTAGCCGTGCACGACGCGGTCGGCGCCGAGCGGACGCGGCACGAAGCGGGTGACCGGCACTATCCGGAAGTTCTGGCGGCCGTGCGAGACGAGCAGGACGATCTCGGAGACCTTGCGGGAGCCGTCGCCGTGCCGGGAGAGCTGGATGACCACGTCCACGGCCGAGTTGATCTGGTCCTTGAGCGCCTCGAAGGGGATCTGCACCTCCGACATGGAGCCGAGGGTCTGCAGGCGCATCAGGGCGTCCTCGGCCGTGTTGGCGTGGACGGTGGCGAGCGAGCCGTCGTGGCCCGTGGACATCGCCTGGAGCATGTCGAGGGTCTCGCCGCCGCGGACCTCGCCGACGATGATGCGGTCGGGGCGCATGCGCAGGCTGTTGCGGACGAGGTCGCGGATGGTGATCTGGCCCTTGCCCTCGACGTTCGGGGGGCGCGATTCGAGGCGGATGACGTGCTCCTGCTGGAGCTGGAGCTCCGCCGAGTCCTCGATGGTGATGATGCGTTCGTGGGCGGGGATCAGCCCGGAGAGCGCGTTGAGCAGGGTCGTCTTGCCGGTGCCGGTGCCGCCGCTGACGATGAGGTTGAAGCGGGCCCGGACGAACGCGGCGAGCAGCATCAGCATGTGCTCGTCGAGCGAGCCCAGGCCGATGAGTTCGGGCAGCGTGTAGGCGCGCGGGAAGCGGCGGATGGTGAGGGTCGCGCCCGTGAGGGCGAGCGGCGGAATGATCACGTTGACGCGCTCGCCGGTGGGCAGCCGGGCGTCGACCATCGGATTCGACTCGTCCACGCGGCGGTTGACGGTCGACACGATGCGCTCGATGGTCTGCATGAGCTGGTCGTTGGAGGCGAAGCGGAGCGGGAGCTGCTCCACGCGGCCGTTGCGCTCGACGAAGACCGAGTCGGGGCCGTTGACCATGATCTCGGTGATGGACGCGTCGGCGAGGAGCGGTTCGAGGACGCCGAGGCCGAGTGCCTCGTCGACGACGCGGCGGATCAGCTGGGAGCGCTCCGAGGTGGAGAGGACCGGTCCCTCGCGGCTGATGATGTGGCCGAGTACGCGCTCCAGGCGGACACGGCGGTCCGCGGCGGCGAGCGAGGACATCTCGGCGAGGTCGATCTCTTCGAGGAGTTTGGAGCGGTATATGGCGACGAGGCCGTCGTCGCGGCTCGGCTCGGTCTGGTGGGTGGGGGCCACGCGGTCGCGCAGGCTCATGTCGTGCTTCAACCTCCCTGTTGCGTGGACCTGTTCAGCTGCCGTCGTCGTCGTTGGGCATGGTGGCCTCCTTGGTGACGCTCCAGTCCGTGTCGATGAAGGGGAGGAGTGTGGGCACGTGGACTTTGACGGTGGCTGTCGTCGTGGTGCCGCCCTGGCCGACGTTGACGTCGGCGTCCAGCCCTTCGTCCATCGCCGCCGTGCCCGCGGCTGTGCCCGAGTCCCCCTGAGAGGCCGCGCGGGCCGCCGCGCGGGCGCCGGAACCGGCCTGGTTCGCGGCGTAGCCGACGAGTCCCAGTTGGATCGCGGCAAGCCCCACGAGGAGCAGGATCGGCAGGAATCCCGCGAACTCCAGGATGGACACTCCTCGGTCGTCCCAGCGGCGCCGCCTGGACATTCGAGACGCCACTCGCCCTACGGCGTCCGTCGTCCCGCGACCGCGGGTCCGTCGGGGTTGCTCGCCCAGTTCCCCGCGCCCCTTGAGGGGCGCCCGAGCGTGCTCAGGAGTCACCCTCATCCCCCTCCTTCGCCGCCCCGGCCTCCCCCTTCACCGTCCAGCCGGCGTCGAAGCCCGGGAAGAACACCGGGACCTCGACCGAGACGCGGGCCTTCCACACGGGGCCCTCGTCCGTGCAGGAGACCGCCGCGTCCTGCCAGGCGTCAGGGAGGTGCTTCTTGGCCGCCGCCGCGCACGCCGCGCCTCCGCCGTCGCCCATCGCGTACGCCGCGGTGGCCGCCCGTGCCGCTTCGTCGGCCGCGTTGCCCGCGAGGGAGTACGAGTAGCCGTAGAGCGCGCACTGCCACAGCAGGGTCATGACGACGAGCAGCAGCGGGAACATCCCGGCGAATTCCAGCGTGACCGCGCCCCGGTCGGCGGCCGCCGCCTTCCTGCGCAGGGCCAGGCCGCCGCGCCTGCCGTGGCCCGCGGCCTCCTGGTCGATCAGGCCGAGCTCGCCGGCCAGGCCCCACAGCGCCTGTTTCACCGAGGAGCGGCTGTCGAGGTCCTGCATGCGTCCGGCGTCGACGGCGCCCTGGAGCTCCTTGAAGGCGGCGGGCACCGTGGACGTGGCGGTCCGGGTGCCGGTGACGCGCTCGACCAGCGAGGGCTGGATCTCGGAGGCTTTTCCGTGCCGGTTGACGACGGTGACGGTCTCCTCCGCCTTGCGGATCTGAAGGCGGTCCCAGAGCCGCACCATGCGCTTGGCGGCGCGCACGGCGACGACGTCGGGGGTGACCAACAGGAGCGCCTGGTCGGCGAGTTCGACGGCCACCGCGCTCGCGGCGGTGACGAAGGCGCCGCAGTCAACGACGACGACGTCGTAGCGGGCGCGCAGGGCGCTGACGGTCTGGCGGGCGACCCGGTCGGTGACCTCTTCGCCGCGTTCGCCGTCGGCGGGGGCGAGGAGCAGGCCCAGGCCGCTCTCGTGGGTGTAGACGGCGTCCTGGAGGACCCGGGGCGTGATGTCGGTGATGGCCGCGAGGTCGGCGACGGAACGCCGGAACTGCACGTCGAGGTAGGAGGCGACGTCGCCGGACTGGAGGTCGAAGTCGAGCAGGGCCACCGAGCGCCCCGACGCCTGCGCGGCGAGGGCGAGCTGGACGGCGGTGACGGTCGCGCCGACGCCGCCCTTGGCCCCGCTGACCGCGACGACGGTGCCCGCGCCGGGCGCCCCGGGAGCGCCCCCGCCCGCGTACAGCTCGATGCCCCCGCTGCCCAGGTGGCGCCGCATCCCGGTGGACCAGGCGGCGGCGGCCTGGACGCGCTCGGCGAGGGCGTCGTAGGCGAGCGGGAAGGTGACGATGCCCCGCGCCCCCGAGTCCATGGCGGCGGTGAGCAGCCCGGGGCTGGTGTCGGCGGTGATCAGGACGACGCCGACGGCGGGGAAGCGCAGGACGAGGTCGCGGATGAGGTCGAGCGCGGGGACGGGGCCGATGCGTTCGTGGACCAGGACGACCTCGGGCAGTTCGTCGAGGGACTCCGCGGCGAGCCTGGCGAGGGTGTCGAGCAGCGCGGTGGAGTCGCCGACGGGCAGCGCGGGTTCCGCGTCGGGCAGTTGTCCCACGAGCGTGGACAGCGCCCGAGCGGCGTCGATGTCGCCGACGGCGGGGAGGATCCGAGTGGTCATACGAGACCCCTTACTTGTCCTCGTCGAGGGTGTACGTCCGGTCCCGCGGCGGCACGGTGGCGTCGCCGCCCGCGCCGACGAGCGCGAGCCGGACGTGGGTCGCGAACGACTCGGCGTACGCGACGCGCTGCGCGTCCGCCGTGCCGAGGGCGAACGTGATCGGCACGGCCTCCGTCGCCTTGCGGCGCGTGCGGTCGTCCTGGTTCGGTTCGAGCGGGGTCAGCTTGCCGACGTCGAGCACCTTGGCGCCCTCCACGATGACTTTGGACTGGTCCTTCGCCTTGTCGGTCTCGCCCTTGAACGTGGCGTAGATGTTGACCGTCGAGCCCGGGGTGATCTTGCCCGCGACGCCGGTGGCCGCGTCGATCATGATGGCGATCTCCTGCTGGCCCGGGCCGAGTTCGGGCCGCTTGACGATCATGTCGGACTGGAGCAGCGAGCCCTTGCGGAGCTGGGTGACGGCGATCTTGCCGCGGATGGCGCGCAGGTCGGTGACGGCGTTGTCGGAGAGCCACCGCTCGGGCATCTCGACCTTCTCGAACTGGTCGGAGCTCAGCTCCTTGTAGGGCGCGATGTCGCCCTTGAGCTTGTACGCGGCGACCTCGGGACCCACCTTGGAGTTCACGTCGCGGATCACCGAGAGGACGCCCGCGAACGCGCCGAGCGCGCACAGGACCGAAAGGACCAGCAGGATGACGCCTCGGCGCTGGCGTGAGTTCATGGTCCTGACTACCTCGATCGGGTGCGGCTGGCTACGGACAGTGAGCGGGGTGGCGCGTGTGCGTTCGTCGGTCGCGTACGAGGTGCGGGCCTGGCGGGTGGAGCGGCTGGAGCGGGCCGGGCTTGCGGGCTAGGTCGCGCCTCTGGGCAGGGCTGTCGGGCCCCGCCCGGGACTCGCTCCCGAGGGGCGGGCCCTGGGGCCCTGCGGTGCCAGGGCGCGGGCCGGTTGCGCGGGGCGTTCGCCGGGCGGCGGCAGGGGCGCGGCGCAGAACGCGCAGCGGTCACCGATGAGTTCGAGCCCGCACCAGTGGCAGTCCTCGCGGCGCACGGAGGACACCAGTTGGTAGAGGACGGAGATGTCCGGGATGGCGGCGGCGAACTCGACCAGCTTGCCGGTCGCCCACCAGCGCGCGGACTCCGCGGGCAGCCGCGTCTCCTCGACTCCCTGGGTCCCCCACGCGGGGGCGAGCGTCGTGGTGACCCAGTCGGCGGCGACGCGCCCCGGCGCGTAGAGCAGCTTGGTACTGAATCCGGGTCCCTGGAGGTGGGCCTCGCCGTCGCCGGTGACCTTGACCAGCGCGGGCCTCGGCGTCGCGAGGACGGCGAACTGGGTACCGGGCATCCAGGACTTGGCGTGCGACTGGAGGGTGACGGGCACCCGGTCGAGCTTGGCGACGGAGCCGAGCAGGGCGCCCGCGTAGATGTAGTGCGAGAGCAGCCGCGCGGCGGAGGCGAGCACGCCGGGACTGAAGTCGCAGATCGACAACTGCCGCAGCTGGAGCGCGAGTACGGCGATGCCGAGCGGCGGCAGGTCGGAGCGGAGCACGGCGATGCGGTCGCTCTCCAGGACCGAACGGACCGCGTGCAACCGCTGGGTGACGGCCGCGGGCGCGGAGGCCGGGCACAGCACGACCACATAGCCGTGGTGCTCGATGAGCGTGTCCATCTCGGTGATCGACTGGTCCAGCGAGTACGCCCCGGGGGGCGGCGCCGCGCACCGCAGGACGGCGGCGGACGGGGTGTGCCGGTCGGGCGAGGGCAGCACGAGATCGGGGCCGGTGACGGCTATGGCGGTCGGCAACGCGTACACCCCCGGTCCTCGTGCACTCCTGCCTCAGCACCATATCCACGTCATGGTCGCCTCAACACCCAACTTCGCACTGTTCATGTGGAGGTGGACGTCGTCCGGCGTGAACCGAGTGGCGCTTGAGCCCTTGACAACTCAATTGGTCTGGACCAACTTGTACGACCAAGCCAGGGACACCATGCCGAGCGGGCACCACCCTGGCGAACGACGGTGGCCACCGTTCCCGCAGCACCACCTCCCCCCCCCAACTCCCCCCACCGGAGGCAGCAGTGGACCGCACACGGAGCAGAACGGGAGCAGTAGTCGGGTCCCTCACGGCCCTGGCCCTCGCCCTCACCGGACTGTTCACCGGCGGCGCGGGCAGCGCGAACGCGGACAGCACGGACGCAGGGACCCGCGCCGTGCCGAAGCACGCGGTGACCGGCTACTGGCAGAACTTCGACAACGGCGCCCAGGTGCAGAAGCTGGCCGACGTGCAGGACGAGTACGACATCGTCGCCGTCGCCTTCGCCGACGCGACCGCCACCCAGGGCGAGATCACCTTCAACCTCGACTCGGCCGGGCTCGGCGGCTACACGGTCGACGAGTTCAAGGCGGACATCAAGGCCAAGCAGGCCGCGGGCAAGTCGGTGATCATCTCCGTCGGCGGCGAGAAGGGCGCGGTCGCGGTCAACGACTCCGCCTCGGCGAACGCGTTCGCCGACTCCACGTACAAGCTCATGCGGGAGTACGGCTTCGACGGCGTCGACATCGACCTGGAGAACGGCCTCAACTCCACCTATATGACCCAGGCGCTCAAATCGCTGGCCGCCAAGGCCGGTTCGGGCCTCGTCCTGACCATGGCGCCGCAGACCATCGACATGCAGTCCCCCTCGAACGAGTACTTCAAGACCGCGCTCGCCGTGAAGGACATCCTCACGGTGGTCAACATGCAGTACTACAACAGCGGTTCGATGCTGGGCTGCGACGGCAAGGTCTACAGCCAGGGCACGGTCGACTTCCTCACCGGACTCGCCTGCATCCAGCTGGAGAACGGCCTCGCGCCGCCCCAGGTCGGCATCGGCGTGCCCGCGTCGTCGCGCGCGGCCGGTGGCGGCTACGCCTCGCCCGACGTCGTGAACAGCGCGCTCGACTGTCTCGCCAAGGGCACCGGCTGCGGCTCGTTCAAGCCGTCCAGGACGTACCCGGGCATCCGGGGCGCGATGGCCTGGTCCACCAACTGGGACGCGACGGCGGGCAGCGCGTGGTCCACGTCGGTCGGCGCGCACGTCCACGGGCTTCCGTAGCCCGTCCCCCCACCCCGAGAACCGCAGCGCCGCCGCTCCCCCGGCGGCGCTGCCGTCCGTCGCCCGCCGTCGGCGGGCCGCTAGAAGAAGCTGCCCCAGTCCTGGTCGGTGATCTGCTTGACGCACAGGACCAGGAACAGCAGCCCCGCGATGGCCAGCATGCCGTTGCTGAGCCAGCCGTTGCGCCATTCCCTGGGCGTGCGCGAGGAGTTGAGCAGCCAGACCAGGGTGAGCGAGAGGAAGGGCATGAAGGCCGCGCCGAGGACGCCGTAGAGGATGATCAGGCGGAACGGCTGCCCCTGGAAGAGCAGGATCATCGGCGGGAACGTCAGCCACAGCAGGTACGCGCGGAACGGCACGGACTTCTCGTGCGTGCCCGACGCCACCGCCTCACCGGTCGGCTTCGCGCCCTCGGCGCCGACGCGGTCCCTGCGGTAGCGCTCCACGAAGTCGGCGAACATCAGGCTCACGCCGTGCCACACGCCGATCAGCGAGGTGAACGAGGTGGCGAGGAAGCCGATGAGGAAGAGCTTGGCGGTGGCCGAGCCGTACTCCTTCTCCAGGATGTCGGAGAGCTGGACCAGGCCCTTGTCGCCGCTCGCGATGGCCACGTTGGCGGAGTGCAGGAGTTCGGCGCCGACGAAGAGCATGGCGACGACGAAGATGCCGGTGGTGATGTACGCGACGCGGTTGTCGAGCCGCATCACCTTCATCCAGCCGGTGTTGGTCCACCCCTTGGCGTTGACCCAATAGCCGTACGCGGCGAGGGTGATGGTGCCGCCGACGCCGCCGATCAGGCCGAGCGTGTTGAGGATCGAGTCCTTCTCGTCGGGCAGCACGGGCAGCAGGCCCGCGAAGGCGTCGCCCAGGTGCGGGGTGACGCGGATCGCTAGGTAGACGGTGACGACGAACATCACGCCGACGAGGACCGTCATGACCTTCTCGAAGACGGCGTACTTGTTGAACCAGACGAAGACCAGACCGACGATCCCGGTGAGGATCGACCACCACTTGAGCTCCATGACGTCGGGGAACAGCGCCTGGAGCGGCAGCCCGGACGACGACATGGCGGCAGCGCCGTAGACGTACCCCCAGATCACGACGTAGACGACGAAGAACCAGGTGGTCCAGCGGCCCAGGCTCGCCCAGCCGTCGAAGAGGGTGCGCCCGGTGGCCAGATGCCAGCGGCCCGCGGCCTCCGCGAGCGAGATCTTCACGACGCAGCCGATCACGGCGGCCCACAGCAGCGTGTACCCGAAGTTGCTGCCCGCGATGAGGGTCGCGACGAGGTCACCCGCGCCGACGCCGGTCGCGGCGACGACGATGCCGGGGCCGATGTACTTCCAACTCGACTTGCGGGGTTGGGGGGTCGCTTCTCCCGTGCCGGTGGCGCTGCCAGTGGTTTCAGCCATGCGATCAAGAAAGCGCAAAGACAGCCGGGGCACAAGGGGGCGGGCGGGGCGGGCGTGCCGGTCAGCGCGGTGCCTGCCGGTTTGGCCAAAGACAGCGTTGACCGGAGCATGCCACGCATCCACGATGGGCCCGCACCGCACGCGTCGCACTGAACCCACCCCCACCCCCGAGGAGACTTCATGCGACTTCGGATACGCGGCAGAAGATCGGCCGCGCTCGCGGCACTTCTCGCGCTCGCCGTGGCGGCACCCATCACCGCCAACGCCTCACCGGGCCCGGCCGACCAGGCTCCCCGGAAGGCGGCCGCCACGGACGACAGCGAAATACGCCAGTACCAGATCCCGCTGCGCGACGACCGCGCGGCCCGCACCGCGCTCGCCCGCACCGGCGTCGCCATCGACGAGGTCGACGCCCGCGCGGTGGTCGTCTCGGCCGACGGTCGAGAGGCGGCGAAACTGAGGGAGTTGGGCTACGAGCTCAAGGCCCTGGCAGGGCCCCCGAAGCGTACGGGCGGCCACGCGATCGAGCCCAAGGACTTCCCGCCCGCCGACGCGAAGTACCACAACTACGCCGAGATGAACGCGGAGATCGACCAGCGCATCGCGGCGTACCCGAGCCTGATGACGAAGAAGGTCATCGGCAAGTCGTACTCCGGCAGGGACATCGTCGCCATCAAGATCAGCGACAACGTCGGGACCGACGAGGCCGAGCCCGAGGTGCTCTTCACCCACCACCAGCACGCCCGCGAGCACCTGACGGTCGAGATGGCGCTGTACCTGCTGCGCGAACTCGGCGCGGGCTACGGCTCCGACGCGCGCATCAAGAAGATGGTGGACTCGCGCGAGATCTGGATCGTCCCGGACATGAACCCGGACGGCGGCGAGTACGACATCGCGACCGGCTCCTACCGCAGCTGGCGGCTGAACCGGCAGCCCAACTCCAACGGGCGCACCGGCACCGACCTGAACCGCAACTGGGGCTACAAGTGGGGCTGCTGCGGCGGCTCTTCGAGCACGCCCGGATCCGAGACCTACCGGGGTTCGGCCGCCGAGTCGGCACCCGAGGTGAAGGTCGTCGCCGACTTCGTGCGCAGCCGCGTCGTCGGCGGCAAGCAGCAGATCAAGGCCGCGATCGACTTCCACACGTACAGCGAACTGGTCCTGTGGCCGTACGGCTACACGTACAACGACACGGCCCCGGGCCTGACCCAGGACGACCGTGACGCGCACGCCGCCGTCGGGAAGAAGATGGCCGCGAGCAACGGCTACACGCCCGAGCAGTCCAGTGACCTCTACATCACGGACGGCACGATCGACGACTGGCTGTGGGGCAACCAGAAGATCTTCAGCTACACCTTCGAGATGTACCCGCGATCCGGTGGCGGCGGCTTCTACCCGCCCGACGAGGTCATCGAGCGCGAGACGTCCAGGAACCGGGACGCGGTGCTCCAACTCCTGGAGAACTCCGACTGCATGTACCGGTCCATCGGCAAGGAGCAGCAGTACTGCACGAGCTGACGCTCGCGGCAGCGCGGCCCCGGGCCCACGCAGGGGTCCGGGGCCGCGTCACCCGCCCGGCCCCTGCCGGATCGTTGCGCCGGGGGCAGCCCCCAGCGAAAGCCGGGGGCCAGCCGTAGTGAACGGGGGAAGCGGTTCCACTTAGCGTCTGACGGTATGAGACATATACGGAACGTCGGCCTCGTCCTCGCCGCCTGCCTCGGCGCGGCCCCCGCGGCGACCGCCGCGACCGGCACGACGGCCACCACCCCGGCGAACTCCCCCGCCGGGCTCGGCCGTTACTACGACCAGCACCTGAGCTGGGGCGGATGCGCCAAGAGCCCGGACGACACCATGGGCCGCGACCTGGACAAGGCGGGCGTCCAGTGCGCCGACGTCACCGTGCCGCTCGACTACTCCAAGCCCCGTGGCCGTACGATCACGGTCGCGATATCCCGGCTCAAGGCCACCGACACCCGCCACCGCATCGGCTCGATGCTGCTCAACAACGGCGGCCCCGGCAACGGCGCCGTCCAGTCCCCGCCGGAGTTCCACGGGTGGATGAAGAAGACGGGACCGCGGTACGACATCGTCGGCTTCGACCCGCGCTTCGTCGGCCGCAGCACCCCGCTGGACTGCGGCTGGAACGTCGGCACCACGCTCTTCTCCGCGGGCCTCGGCCGGGCGGGCTTCGAGCGCCAGGTCGACCTGCACAAGGGGCTGGCCGCCAAATGCCGGGCCACCGACGCCGACGTGCTGCCGCACGTGAGCACCCGCAACACGGCCCGCGACATGGACGTCATCCGCGGCGCGCTCGGCGAGAGGAAGATCTCCTACTTCGGCTACTCGTACGGCACTTACCTGGGCACCGTGTACACCCAGATGTTCCCGGGACGCACCGACCGCGTGGTCCTGGACGGCGCCATCGACCCGCGCGAGTTCGGTCCCCGCCTGCTGGCGGAGTCCGTCGGCGAGAACGAGCGGGCCCTCGCCGCCTGGGCCACCTGGGCGGCCGGGCGGAACGACGCCTACGGCCTGGGACGCACCCGCGCCCAGGTCCTCGCCACCGTCGACCGCGTCATCAAGAAGTCCGCGCGCGGCCCGCTGACCGTCGGCACCGCGCCGGACGCCTTCCGGCTCGACGACAGCCAGGTCCCGTTCGTGCTCCTCGCCGGGCTGGACAGCGACACCGACGCGTCACGGGCGTCCCTCGGCGAGCAGCTGTCCGTGCTGAACAAGGCGGCGGCCGGGCAACCGACCACGCTCTCACCCCAGTTCGCCGGGCTCCTGCGGCTCGCGACGACCGGCGAGCAGTCGGCCATGGGCAGTGCGCAGACCGCCGTCATCTGCGGGGACGCGGCCGCCCCGCGCGACCCGGAGGTCTACTGGCGGACCATCGAGCGCAGCCGCGCCGCCTACCCGCGCTTCGGCGCGCTGAACAACAACATCGGCCCGTGCGCCTTCTGGGACCGGCCCCGCGAGCGGCCCACCCGGGTCGAGCACGACGCGAAGGCGCTGATCGTGTCCGCCACGGGCGACCCGCGCACCCCGCACAAGGGCGCCGTCGCCCTGCACGGCCTGCTGGCGAGCTCCAAGCTGATCACCGTCAAGGGTGCCAACCGGCACGCGGTCTACGGCCTCTACGAGAACGCCTGCGTCGACAACCAGGTCAACCGCTACCTGGCCACCGGCAAGCTGCCCGCAGGCGACCGGACCTGCTCCCAGCAGACCGGCTAGGGCGAGCCGCTAGACGAACAGGCTGACCGCGCCCGCCACCGCGAACCCGGCCACCGAGAGGACCGACTCCAGGACCGTCCACGTCTTCAGCGTATCCCGCTCCGAGATGCCGAAGTACTTCGCCACCATCCAGAACCCGCCGTCGTTGACGTGCGAGGCGAAGATCGAGCCCGCCGAGATCGCCATGATGACCAGGGCCACGAAGGCCTGGGAGTAGTCGCCCTCGGAGAGGAGCGGGGCCACGATGCCCGCCGTGGTGACGATCGCCACCGTCGCCGAGCCCTGCGCGACGCGCAGGATCAGGGAGAGCAGGTAGGCGAGGACGATGATCGGCAGGCCCACGTCCTGGAAGGTGTCCGAGATGGCCGTGGCGACGCCGCTGGCCTTGAGGACCGCGCCGAAGATCCCGCCCGCGCCGACCACCAGGAGGATGTTGCCGACCGGCTTGAGGGACGAGGTCGACACCGTCTCCAGGGACTTGCGGGACCAGCCGCGCCGGATGCCGAGCAGGTAGTAGGCCATGAGGAGCGCGATCGTCAGGGCGACGAAGGGGCTGCCGAAGAACTCGATGACCGACCGGAAGGTGGAGGGGTCGAAGGCGATCGAGGAGAAGGTCGCCAGGAGGATCAGGAGCAGCGGCGTACCGATGATGGTGAAGACGATGCCGAGCGGCACCGGCTTCTCGCTGGGCTGTACGCCCGCCGCGCGCTGCTCGGCGACGACCGCGGCCTTCGCCTCGTCGGCGGCCTCGACCATGTCCTGCGGCACGGGCACGAAGATGCGCTTGCCGATCCACGCGGAGAAGGCCCAGGCGGCGAGGACCGCGGGGATGCCGCAGACGATGCCCATGAGGATGACCCAGCCGAGGTCGACCTTCAGGAGGCCCGCCGCGGCCACGGGGCCGGGGTGCGGGGGCAGGAACGCGTGGGTCATGGAGAGACCCGCGAGCAGGGGGAGGCAGTAGAGGAGGATCGACTTGCCGGAGCGCTTGGCGGCGGCGTAGACGATCGGTGCGAGGACGAAGATGCCGACGTCGAAGAAGACGGGGACACCGAAGATGAGGCCCGTCAGGCCCATCGCCAGGGGGGCGCGCTTCTCGCCGAAGAGGCCGAGCAGTCGGGAGGCCAACGCCTCGGCGCCGCCGGAGACTTCGAGGATCGCGCCGAGCATCGTACCGAGGCCGATGATGATCGCCACATGGCCGAGGATGCCGCCCATGCCCGATTCGATGACCGAGACCGCGTCGGACTTCTGGACCGTGCCGAAGAGTTCGGTGACGGAGAGGCCGGCCGAGAGGCCGACGACTATGGAGACCGCGAGCAGCGCCACGAAGGGCTGCAGCCTGATCTTGATGATCAGGAAGAGCAGGAGCACGATGCCGAGCGCGGCGACGGTCAGCAGACCCGCCGTGCCGTCGATCAGGGTGAGGATTCCACCGGTGTGCGGTGGCGGCTCGGTGGCGGGGGCGGCCGCGAGCGCGGAGAGGGGCGACGGGGACATCTTTGACCTCGTAAGTGCATGGAGCTTTCAGGGAAGGGGGGATCGCGGCACGGCGCCCCGGGGGTGGGCGCCGTGCCGTGACGACGTACGGCTTGCTGGGTGGTGATGCGCGTCCTCAGGACGGCGAGCGCGTCGACTCAGGACGGCGAGCGCGTCAGCTCAGGACGGCGAGCGCGTCGATCTCGATGAGCAGACCCTTGGGCAGACCCACGTAGACGGTGGTGCGGGCGGAGGCCGGGGCCTTCAGGCCCTGCTCCTCGAAGTACGAGTTGTAGATCTCGTTCATCTCGGCGAAGTGGTCCACGTCCGTGAGGTAGACGCGCATCATCATCACGTCGTCCCAGGTCGCGCCGCCCTCTTCGAGGATCGCCTTGACGTTGGCGAAGGTCTGGAGGGTCTGCTCGCGCAGGGTCGGGCCCGCGGGGGTGGGGGCCTTGCCCTCCTCGGCCGGGAGGAAGCCGACCTGCCCGGCGACCTGAAGGATGTTGCCCTTCTTCACGCCGTGGGAGAACTTCGCGGGCGGGGTGGTGTGGGTGGCCGGGGTGAGGGCGATCTTCTCGGTCATGAACTTGCTTCCTTCATAGGGGCGTTGCCGGAGTACTCCCTGCTGATGGCGTCCGCCGTGCGGCGCACCAGCGGAAGCAGGGTGAGGAGTTCCTCGGCCGTGACGACCACGTTCGGCGCGGAGACCGACATGGCGGCGACGAGACGGCCGTCCGCACCGCGGATGGGGGCCCCGATGCAGTTGATGGACTCCTCGTGGCCACCGAGGTCGGTGGCCCAGCCCTGTTCGCGCACCTTGTCCAGCTCCCTGAGGAAGGCAGCGGCGTTGGGCGTCGAACGGGACGTGTAGGTGGGGTAGTCGAGCTTCTCCGCGATGGCGCGGCGCTCGGCTTCCGGGAAGTCGGAGAGCAGCAGCTTGGCGACGGCGGCGACGGTGATGGCCACCGGCTTGCCGATGCGCGAGTACATCCGCACCGGATAGCGGCTCTCGACCTTGTCGATGTAGACGACCTCCTGCTCCTCGTAGACGGCGAGGTGGACCGTGTGGCCGCACTTCTCGTTGAGGGCGAGGAGGTGGGGGTGGGCGATCTCGCGCACGTCGAGGTTCTCGACGGCCTCCTGGGCGAGCGCGAAGAGCCGCGCGCCGAGGCGGTAGCGCTGGTCGGACTGGCGGAAGACCAGGCCGTGTTCGAGGAGGGTGCGGAGCAGCCTGAGCGCCGTGGACTTGTGGACGCCGAGCCGGTCGGCGACCTGGCCCAGGTCGGCGGGGCCCTCGGCGAGCAGCGGCAGGATCGAGAGAGCGCGGTCGACGGTCTGGCTCATGGGGTACGTACCTCCTCCTCGGCCTCGGCGTCCTCCGGGACGGGTGCCGTCCAGCCGGGGCCGAGACGCAGTCTCCCCCAGGCGGCGTCGTCCAGGGCGGCGAGGCGGTCGGCGTGTGCGCGGGAAGGTGGAGCGGCGAGGTCACCGGGGACGGTGAGCGCGGCGGCGGCCATGAGGTGGCCGTGCCGCAGGCGCTGCGCGGCGGTCAGGCCGCGCAGGGTGGCGGAGAGGAACCCGGCCGCGAAGGCGTCGCCCGCGCCGACGGGCGCGACGACGTCGACGCGCAGGGCGGCCTGGAAGACGGGGTCCTCGCCGTGCCGCAGGACGGTGGCGCCCCGGCTGCCCTGTTTGACGACGAGGGTGGCGGGCTCGGGCAGGGCGGCGCGGATGGCGTCGGGGCCGCCGGTCACGCCCCAGGCCGCGGCCGCCTCGTCCTCGCCGACGAAGACCAGGTCGGCGCCCCGGGCGAGGTCGAGCAGGACGTCGGGGCCCGCGCCCGCGTCCTTCCACAGGCCGGGGCGGTGGTTGACGTCGAAGGAGACCAGGGTGCGGCGCCCTGCGCTCGGGGCGCAGAGGTGGCGTACGAGGTCCAGGCAGTCGGCGGAGAGCGCGGGGGTGATGCCCGACAGGTGCAGGATGCGGCCCGAGGTGAGCGCGTCCCCGTCCAGGGAGCCCGGTGACATGGCGGAGGCCGCGGAGCCCGCGCGGTAGTAGACGACCTCGTGGGCGTCGGTGTCGCGGTCGTCCGCGGTGCGGAAGTAGATGCCGGTGGGGCGGTGCGGGTCGCGGCCCACGGCGGAGGTGTCCACTCCGTAGCGGGCGATCGTCTCCACGAGGTGGTCGCCGAAGCCGTCGGTGCCGACCCGGCTGACCCAGCGGGCGGTGTGTCCGGCGGCGGCGAGGGCGCAGGCGACGTTCGACTCGGCGCCGCCGATCCCCCGGTCGAAGGACGGCACGTCGGCGAGGCGTCCGGGCCGCGCGGGCAGGAACGTGACCATGGACTCGCCGAGCGCCACGACATCCACTGCTGCGGGTGCGGCCGCCTGTGCGGCTGCCTGTGCGGTCACGATCTCTTCAGCCCCTCAACCGACTCTCCGGATCCGTTGACCCGGCGTTGGCTCGGATGTTAGACAGCAGTAAGCGACATACGCAATGACCGTTGCACATGATGCAACGCACTCCTGAAGGAGACGCCCATGGCCGCCGACAACGCCGTCGACCGTCCCGCCGAGTCACCGGACGACAGGCTCGCCCGGCTCGCCGACGAGCGCGTGGACCACCGCTTCAAGGGTCTGCCGCCGGACGCGGAAGGGCTCACCGTCGGCGAGCTCGCGGCCCAGCGCAGGAACCTCTTCACCGGCGGCTTCACCACCCCGGTCCTCGCGCTCTCCGCCGAGCGCCTCGAGCACAACCTCGCGCTCATGGAGACGTACGCCGAGCGGCACGGCCTCGCCTTCGCCCCGCACGGCAAGACGTCCATGGCCCCGCAGCTCTTCCACCGCCAACTGGCGCGCGGCGCCTGGGGCATCACGCTCGCGGTGCCCCACCAGGTGCGCGTGGCAAGGGAGTTCGGCGTCTCGCGGATCTTCCTCGCCAACGAACTCGTCGACGCGGCCGCGCTGCGCTGGCTCGCCGGTGAACTCACCGCCGACCCCGGCTTCCGCTTCGTCTGTTACGTCGATTCCGTACGCGGAGCCGACCTCATGCACGCCGCCCTCAGCGAGGCGGGCGCCACCCGTCCGGTCGACGTCGTGGTCGAACTGGCCGCGGGCGACGGGGCGCGGACCGGCGCGCGGACCGAGGTCGAGTGCTTCGAGATCGCCAACGCCGTCGCGGGCGCGGACACGCTGCGGCTCGTGGGCGTCGCCGGGTACGAGGGCGAGGTCCCCGAGGCGTCGACCGCGACGGTCACCGCGTGGCTGCGCCGGCTCGTCGCGCTGCTCGTCGAGTTCGACAAGGCGGGGCGGTTCGCCGATCTGCCGGAGGTCGTGGTCAGCGCGGGCGGCAGCGCGTGGTTCGACGCGGTCGCCGATGTCTTCGCGGAGATCCCCGAACTCTCCCTGCCCGTCCTGAAGTTGCTGCGCTCCGGCGCGTACGTCTCGCACGACGACGGCCACTACCGGCATCTCACCCCGTTCAACCGCGTGCCCGACGAGGGCGCTCTTGAGCCCGCCTTCCGGCTCTGGGCCCAGGTGGTCTCCCGGCCCTCCGCCGAGCAGGCGTTCACCAACGCGGGCAAGCGGGACGCGGCGTACGACCTCGATCTGCCCGAAGCGCAGGTCGTACGGCGCGGTGGGCTCGAGCGCCCCGCGACCGGGGTCACGGTCACCGGGCTCTCCGACCAGCACGGGTGGGTCCGTACGGCCCCCGAGGCGGAACTCGCCGTGGGCGACTGGATCGGGATGGGCCTCTCGCACCCGTGCACGGCGTTCGACAAGTGGCAGCTGATTCCTCTGGTCGAGGGGGACGGGACGGTCGTCGACTACATCCGCACGTATTTCTGACCGGGGGGTCTTGGGCGGGGGTAGGAACAGGCCCGCCGCTCCGCGGCGGATCACCCCCACCCGCCCACCCGATTGCTCCGCACCGCACCGTGGGCGTAGGGACCGCACCCTCGGCGTAGGGGCGTCGGAGGCCCCCCGCCCGTCAGCCGCCGGCGGTGGGCAACCCCCGCCGGGGCCACCCGCACCCGGCGACGAAACCCGCACGGGTGGTGCGGGTGGGAACGAAATACCCGGCCGGAGGTCGGGTGCACCACAGCAGAGCCGCAGCCGAACGAACAAGGAGAGGCACCCATGGACCTGGTGATCCGAGACGCACGCGTCATAGACGGCACCGGAGGTGCCTCCTACCGCGCCGACGTCGGCGTACACGAGGGCAGGATCACCACGATCCACCGGGAGGGGGAGAGCACAGGCCCCCGCCCGACGGGGCAGAGCAACCTGGACGCCCAGGGCCTGGCGCTAGCACCCGGTTTCATCGACATGCACGCGCACAGCGACCTCGCCCTGCTCAGAGACCCCGCGCACACCGCGAAAGCCGCCCAGGGCGTCACCCTGGAGGTCATCGGCCAGGACGGCCTGAGCTACGCCCCCGTGGACGACCGCACCCTCGCCCAGGTCCGCCAAGCCATCACCGGCTGGAACGGCGACGGCAGCGACATCGACTTCACGTGGCGCACGGTCGGCGGCTACCTGGACGCGCTCGACAACGCGCACGGCGGCCACGGCATCGCGGTGAACGCCGCGTACCTGATCCCCCAGGGCACCGTCCGCATGCACGCCATGGGCTGGGACGACCGCCCGGCGACCCCCGCCGAGCTTGACCGCATGAAGCAGCTCGTCGCCGAGGGGATGCGGGAGGGCGCCGTCGGCATGTCGTCGGGCCTGACGTACACGCCCGGCATGTACGCCGACGACTCCGAACTCACCGAGCTGTGCAAGGTGGTGGCCCGGTTCGGCGGCTACTACTGCCCCCACCACCGCAGCTACGGCGCGGGCGCCCTCCAGGCGTACGAGGAGATGGTGAACCTCACCCGTACCGCGCACTGCCCGCTCCACCTCGCCCACGCCACCATGAACTTCGGCGTGAACAAGGGGAAGGCACCCGACCTGCTCGCGCTCCTGGACGACGCCCTCGCCAAGGGCGCCGACATCACCCTGGACACCTACCCCTACACGCCGGGCTGTACGACGCTGGTCGCCATGCTGCCCAGCTGGGCCAGCGAGGGCGGCCCGGACGCGATCCTCGCCCGGCTCCAGGACGACGAGACCGCCGAGAAGATCCGGCACCACATGGAGGTCATCGGCGCCGACGGCTGCCACGGCGTGCCCATCGAGTGGGACACGATCGAGATCTCCGGGGTGAGCGACCCGGGCCTGGCCTCCTGCGTCGGCAAGACGATCGCGCAGTCCGCCGCCCAGCGCGGCGAGGAGCCGTGGGTGACCGCGCGCCGTCTGCTCATCAACGACAAGCTGGGCTCCACAATCCTCCAGCACGTGGGTCACGAGGAGAACGTCCAGGCGATCATGCGGCACCGGGTGCACACCGGCGGCAGCGACGGCATCCTCCAGGGCTTCAAGCCGCACCCGCGCGCGTACGGCACGTTCCCGCAGTATCTCGGCCGCTACGCGCGCGAGTTGGGCGTCCTGTCCCTGGAGGAGACCGTCGCGCACCTCACCTCGCGCCCCGCCGCCCGGCTCCGCCTCGCCGACCGGGGCACGGTCCGCGAGGGCTACCGCGCCGACCTGGTCCTCTTCGATCCGGAGACGGTCGCGGCGGGGTCCACCTTCGAGGCCCCCCGCACGCTCCCGACCGGCGTCCCGCACGTCCTGATCGACGGCAGGTTCGTGATGCGGGACGGCCGGCGCACGGACGTCATCGCGGGACGCGCCGTACGCCGGACTCCCTGAACAGCCCGACGTTTCCCGCCCGTTACCGCCGCGCCGCTGTCGGCCGGGGCAGCTTGCAACCCTTCCGATCCAGGTCGATGCTGCTGCCCTTGCCGAGGCACGGCACGATCCCGTACGTCTCCTGCGCGTAGTTGATGCCCTTGCGCACGGTCACGTTGCCCTTGCGGTCGACCTCACACGGGTTGTTGAACGTGCACTTCTCGCCGTCCTCGTTGCCCGTGTTGTTGATCGCGGCGACCTTGCCGGTCTTGTGGTCGATGACGGGCGAGCCCGAGGTGCCCCCGATGGTCTTGCAGGCCGGGGTGTAGCGCACCGAGTCCTTCCAGGTCCAGTCGCCCTCCTTGAGGCGGTACGCGAATCCGTCGATGGCGCAGCTGTAGGTCTTCTTCCAGTAGCCGGAGACGACCGTGATGGCGCGTCCCTTCACCGGGTGGGTGCCCGCGAGCTCAAGGGGCTTGATGCCGTACTTCTTGGTGATGTCGCGGTAGCTGCTGGTGAGTTGGTAGATCGTGATGTCGGTGTCCGTCATCGTCGCGTAGGACACCTTGGACGCGGTGAGCGTGGCGACCTCGTTCGCCTTGGCGTCGAGCAGCTTGAAGGTGCGGGTGGACGGCTGGTCGACGACCACCTCGCCGGGACCGGGGAAACCGGACTCGACGCAGTGGCCGTTGGTGAGCACGAGCGCCGGGTCGCCCGGCTTGGACTTGGGGCCTCGGACGACGGAGCCGGAACAGTTGCTGAGCGCCACCGTCCCCGCGAAGTCGACGGCCTTGGCCTTCTCGGCCGGTCCCTTCCCGGCCGCCTCGGCGTGCCCCGCGAAGGCCGGTGCCGCCCCCGCACCGGCCAGTGCGAGCGCGAGTATCGAGCCCGCGAGCGCCTTGCTCGTCTTTCCCATCTGTGGAGCCCCCCTTGTGACGTACGCCTGTCGTGCGGTTGTCAGGGGCATTCTTGGGGTCCCTGTGGCGACCGGACAAGGGGCGGGAACTCTTCCCTTTCACCCACGCGGTGTGATGCGGACGGTGTGCTCGCCGGGTCCCGAACCGAGCGTGAGCGTGCGGGACTTGGCGTCCCATGAGCCCTGGTCGCCGCCCCCCGCGCCCCCGCCGCCCGTCACGCGCCCGCCCTCGGGGAAGTGCCGCGCGGGCAGATACACCTCCGTGCCGCCCCGCACCCCGGCCCTGCCCCGCCAGCGCACCGTGAGCGCCTTGTCGGCCGCGTCCCACCGGTAGGCCACGGGGTCCCCCGCGATGGCCTTGGGGTAGGGCCGGTCGAGCACCGGCAGCAGCGCGGTCGGTTTCATGTCCGCGTCCCAAGGGGCCCAGGAACCCGGGTCGTTGGACCAGTACGCGATGCCCGCCCCCATCTCGTCGGCGGTCCGCTGCACCTTCTCGACGTACTCCATGGCGCCCGGAAGGCCCACGTCGAGGCCGAACTCCCCGATGACGACGGGGGCCCCGAGCCGCCGCGCGGCCTTCTCGGTCTGCTCGCGCCAGGCCCCGAGCGACGTGTCGACCCGCCCCTTGGTGTCGCCCGCGTAGCCGCCGCCGAGGTCCATGGGCAGCGGATAGAGGTGGGGCGCGTACGCGATGCGGGCCGCGTCGCCGTCGCCGCGCGGGTCGGCCAGGCGCGGAAGCCCGGTCGCGAAGCCCCAGTTGGCGCCGATGGCGGACGGTTCGACGAAGATCCAGTGGTCGGGGTCGACGGTGCGGACGGCGTCGATGCCGTCCTGGTAGAGCCGGGCGAGCGGCCCCGACTCGAACGCCGGGCCCTGCACGCTGCCGCCCCAGGGCTCGTTCATCAGGTCGTACCCGATGACGGTGTCGTCGTCGGCGAAGTACCTGGCCACCTCCCGCAGGGCGCCCACGTAGTGCTTGCGCAGATCGCGCCCGCCGCCTTCGACCGTCCCCCAGAAACGGTCGAAGGCGCGGACGGTCCCCGGCTCGGCGTAGCCGAGCTCCCAGGGGTCGGTGGGGGCGGCGGGCAGCCCGTCGGTCTCGGTGGCCCACGGCGGCGCGCCGTTGCCGCCGACCGCGGGCCCGTACACGTCCTGGTGCATGTCGAGCAGCACGTGATAGCCCCGCTCGCCGTACCAGCGCACGCGCTCGGCGACCCGCTTCAGATACGTCCTGTCGTACGTCCCCGGGGCGGGCTCGACGTTGCGCCACTGGACGAGGAAGCGGACGAAGTTCGTGCCGAGCTCGCGCCGCTCGCGCGCGACGTCCTTCTCCTTGATCCACGGCATGCCGTCGGCCGCCGACTTGGCGCTGCTCGCCGTGGACAGGCCGCGCAGCACCAGGGCCCTGCCCTGCCGGTCGGTGATCCACCGGTGGCCGCTCGCGGTGTCGGCGCGCCCGGCGCCCGCGCCCTCGGGGCCGACCGCGACGAGGAGGGCGGCCGCGACGGCGAGCACGACACCGCCGAGTACCCAAGTCCGCCACGCCACAGGGGTTTTCATGGCCCGGATGGTAGATCGCGGGCACCCCGCCGCAACAGACCTGAGCATTGTTCACTTTTCTTCGTCCCGAACCCTGTCGGCGCCGCTCCGCGCGGCCTACAGTGACCCGCCATGCGGACGACGATCGACTCGCTGCGGGCGCGGACGGACGGCACGGTCGTGGTGGCCTGCGTCTGTCTGCTGCTCGTCCTGCTGCACGGCAGCGCGACGCTGCTGACCGCGTTCACGGCGCGGGCCGGCCTCTCGGTGGCGCCGAGCGCGCTCGGCGTGCCCTACGCCCTGCCCGGCCTGCGGGCGACCCCGCTGGGCGCGACGGACTGGTCCTGGCAGCTCTGCGAGAACTTCGCGGCCCTGCTCCTGATCGCCGTGGCCGCCGCGCGGATGCGCCGCCACCTGCGGCTGCGCCCGCGAGCGGGCAGGGGGCGCCGGCTGCTCGCGGGCTGGACGGCGCTGGTCGCGGGCGCGGGCGCCGCGGGCGTCTGGCGGGGCATGGTCGCGGCCCGCATGGTCGAGGCGGGGATCTGGGGCTGGCTGGGCCTCGCCCTCGCCGGGGCGCTCTTCGGCGCGCTGTGGGGCCTGGCGCTCGGCTGGCTGCCCGGCGCGACGGCGGCCTTCATCGGCACGGCGCGCGGGACGGAATTCCCATCGGCGACGGAAATAACCGCGACATCCGGTGAAGAAATGAAAAACAATGCAGAACGCGGGAATTGATCCCTGAAATGCAACGAGTCGGGGCCCGCACCGAAGTGCGGGCCCCGACTACGAAGTACGCGTCAGCGTCAGGCGGGAACGATGTTCTCGGCCTGCGGGCCCTTCTGGCCCTGCGTGACGTCGAAGGTCACCTTCTGACCCTCCTGGAGCTCGCGGAAGCCCTGGGTGGCGATGTTCGAGTAGTGGGCGAAGACGTCAGCGCCGCCACCCTCCTGCTCGATGAAGCCGAAGCCCTTTTCCGCGTTGAACCACTTCACGGTGCCAGTAGCCATGTCATATCTCCTTCGGGGCAGTGCCCGGAAGCCCACACTGTGCGGACTCCACGTCGCCGCGATGATTGCCCCGTCCGGAAAAGCTCCGGCAATACAAAGTGCCCCGTCGGCACGGACCGCCGACCGGAGCACCTGGAGTCTCTGGGAACCACAACTGCAACTGAAATCGACAGTAGCACGGCACTCGCTTCCGCGCCGGATTTCCTCTTTAGAACTGTCGGCCGGAACCGTCACCCGCGAATGACCCTCATCGCGCATCGTGCGAAATTCTGCATTTGCCGGAACAGATATCTAGGCGTCTTCCGCACGACGCAGCTCCGCGTTGAGGCGCAGCGCCTCGTCGAGCTGGTCCTCCAGGATGACGATGCGGCAGGCCGCCTCGACCGGCGTGCCCTGGTCGACGAGCTCGCGGGCGCGCGCGGCGATGCGCAGCTGATAGCGGGAGTAGCGGCGGTGGCCGCCGTCGGACCGCAGCGGCGTGATCAGCCCGGCCTCGCCGACCGCCCGCAGGAAGCCGGGCGTGGCACCGATCATCTCGGCGGCCCGGCCCATCGTGTAGGCGGGATAGTCGTCGTCGTCGAGCCGGTCGGGGCCGTGCGAGGGTTTCACCGGTGGAACGCTACCAACGGCGCCCGAGCATGTCTGCTCGGGCCGTGACAGGTTTCCGTCGGGCACGGGTGCCCGGCGGGGGCGGCGCCACGGACGCCGCTCCCCCGCCGGGACCGGGAAGGGCTACTTCACGGCCGAGGGCTTCGGCAGCGCACAGCCGGAGCGGCTCAGGTCGATCTTGTTGCCGGGTGCGACGCACGGCACGATCCAGTAGGTCTGCTGGGCGTAGTTGATGCCCTCGCGGACCGTGACCTTGCCGTTCTCGTCGACCTCGCACGGGTTGTTGTCCGTGCACCTCTCACCGCTCTCGTTGCCGGTGTTGTTGACGGCGACGACCTTGCCGGTCTCGTCGTCGATCACCGGAGAGCCCGACGTGCCGCCGATCGTCTGGCAGGCGGAGGTGTAGCGGACCGAGTCCTTCCAGGTCCAGTTCCCCTCCTTGAGGCGGTACGCGAAGCCGTCGACGTTGCACTTGTACAGCTTCTTCCAGTAGCCGGAGGCGACGGTGATCGCCCGGCCCTGCTGGGGGCGCGCCGAGTTCAGTTCGAGGGCCTTGATCCCGTACTTGCTCTCGATGTCGCTGTAGGTGCTGGTGAGCTGGTAGAGCGAGATGTCGGTGTCGGTCATCGTGCCGTACGCGATCTTGCTCGCCCTGACCGTGCCCGCGTTGCCGCCCGAGGCGTTGAGCAGCGTGAAGCTCCGGGACGACGGCTTGTTGACGAGGACCTCACCGGGCCCCGGGAAGCCGCTCTCCAGGCAGTGCCCGTTGGACAGGACGAGCGCGGGGTCGCCGGGCTTCGAGCCGGGCACGCGGACGACGGAGCCGGAACAGTTGCTGAGTGCCACCGTTCCCGCGAAGTTGACGGCCTTGGCCTTCGGCTTCGCGGGTGCCTCGTTGCTCACTGCCGTGGCGGGCGCCGCCGTCGCTCCGATCAGGAGGGCGGCGAAGCACGCACCGACGAGAGGCTTGTTCATGTGGGGGTCCCCTCTAGTGACTGTGTGACCGAAGTGACTTCGGCTTTGTCATGCGCATTGTTGAGTCCCGGGACCCGGAGGGCAAGACCACAAACGGACACAACTGACCGCTGACAGAACGGTTTTGCCGCGCGGGGGCGCCCCGTGAGGGGCACGGGGAACTGCGCGCCCAGCCGACACGAAGCCGCACCCGCGCACCGGGGACCAGGCAAAAGCCCCGCTCCTGCGCACCCGAAACGCGTACGCTCCACCGCATGCAGGTCATCCAGTCGACGAAGCTCGCCAACGTCTGTTACGAGATCCGAGGCCCGGTCCTAGAGGAGGCCATGCGGCTGGAAGCCGCAGGCCACCGCATCCTCAAGCTCAACACCGGCAACCCCGCCGCCTTCGGTTTCGAGTGCCCGCCCGAGATCCTGGAGGACATCCTCCGCAACGTGGGCGACGCGCACGGCTACGGCGACGCGAAGGGCCTGCTCGCGGCCCGCCGCGCGGTCGTCATGCACAACCAGACCCTCGGCATCGAGACCGACGTCGAGCACGTCTTCATCGGCAACGGCGTCTCCGAGCTCATCGTGATGGCCATGCAGGGCCTGCTCGACGACGGCGACGAGGTGCTCGTCCCCGCGCCCGACTACCCCCTGTGGACCGCCGCGGTCTCCCTCTCCGGCGGCACCGCCGTGCACTACCGCTGCGACGAGCAGGCGGACTGGATGCCGGACCTCGCCGACATCGAGCGCAAGATCACCGACCGCACCAAGGCGCTCGTGATCATCAACCCGAACAACCCGACGGGCGCCGTGTACAGCGAGGACATGCTGCGCGGCCTCACCGACATCGCGCGCAGGCACAACCTCCTGGTCTGCTCGGACGAGATCTACGACAAGATCCTCTACGACGGCGTGACGCACACGCCGACCGCCGCCATCGCCCCCGACCTGCTGACCCTCACCTTCAACGGCATGTCGAAGGCGTACCGGGTCGCGGGGTACCGGGTGGGCTGGATGGCCATCTCGGGCCCGAAGGCGCACGCCTCCTCGTACATCGAGGGCCTGACGATCCTCGCCAACATGCGCCTGTGCGCGAACATGCCGGGCCAGCACGGCGTCGTCGCGGCGCTCAGCGGGCGCCAGACCATCAACGACCTCGTCCTGCCGGGCGGCCGCCTGCTGGAGCAGCGCGACACGGCGTACGACCTGCTGACCCAGATCCCCGGGGTGAGCTGCGTGAAGCCGAAGGGGTCGCTCTACCTCTTCCCCCGGCTCGACCCGAAGGTCTTCAAGATCAAGGACGACCGGCAGATGGTCCTCGACCTGCTGCGGGCCGAGAAGATCATGGTCGTGCACGGCACGGGCTTCAACTGGCCCGAGCCCGATCACTTCCGGGTCGTGACGCTGCCCACCGCGACCGACCTCACGGAGGCGGTCACCCGGATCGGGCGCTTCCTGGACGGCTACGGCCAGCCGTGAGGCGGCTCCGATAGGCCCGACTCAACTTTAGACAGAATCTAAGCTAGGATGGCTTTCAAGATACCGCTTGGAGGCCATCCCATGTACGAGCCGATCCGCACCAAGTCGGTCCACTCGATGGCCGACGACGCGGGCTTCCCGCACCGCTCCCGCGAGGAGGAGCTGGACATCCAGCTCGCCGGGCACCTCGCGGCGCTGCTGGCCGTCACCGACGAGCTGCGCGCACTCGCCCCGTCCGCCGACCTTGACGCGGCCGCCGAGCGGCTGGCGGATCAGGTCGCCCGCCTGCGGCACGGCGCACAGCCCCCGCGGTCCTCCGTGGCGAGCGCCATCCACGAACCCCACCTCACCGCCCTGCACCAGCGCGCCCATGCCCTCGCGGGCCGCGCCCTGGTCGTCGCGGCATCGCGCGCCGACACCGCGGCCGCGATCCTGGCCGCCGAGCGCATGGACGTCCACGCGGACGCCACGCGCCTGGTCGGCGCCTCCTGAACGGCCCCGGTCCGCGGCCGGGGAGGCCGCGGACCGGGCGCCACCAGCGGTGACGACGACCGGGGGTATGCGTCGCCTAGCCGGTGATCTTCACGGTGGCCCGCGCCGCCGACGCCGTGTGCAGCGCGTCGCCGTCGTAGCTCACCTCGTAGAGGGTCCTGCCGCGCTTGTTCGGCAGGTCCTTGATCCGGAACGTGCCGTCGGCCGCGACCGACGCCGACGTCAGCTCGCCCGTCGTACCGAACCGGTCGGTCCGCGTCACCTTCAGCGCGATCCCCGACGGCAGCGCGCGGCCCTGGCCCGCCAGCTTGCCGGTGATCTCGACGCCGCCCGCGCGGGTCGCCTCGGCGGGCGCCGTCAGCTCGATCGACGTCGGCGCCTTGGCCACGTCGACCGTGAGCGTGACGTCCTCGGCGGGCCGGTGCGTCACGTCGCCGAGGAAGCGCAGCGTGTACGTCGCCTCGCCGAGCCTGTCCGGCACGTCCAGGACGGTGAAGCTGCCGTCGGCCGCGACCCTGGCGGCCGCCACCTCCTGGGTGCCCTCGGCGTCCTTGCGGACCGCGACGACCTTCACGGGCTCCGCGGGAGCGGGTCCGTCGAGCTCCAGCCTGCCGCGGATGCCGAGCGGCTCACCGACCACGGGCGTGGCCGGGCTGGTGCCGAGCGTGCCGGTGAAGCGGGAGTCGTACTGGGCGGCGGGCGGCTTGATGACGTGCAGCCAGTGCTGGCTGCCGCTGGCCGTCACGGCGAAGAGCCGCGAGCCGTCCTTGGCCCAGCCGAGCCCCTGCGGCACGACCCGCGCGCCGTCGAGCTCGCTCTCGAAGGCGAATTCGATGGGCGTCGTGCCTTCCGCCGGGTCGGCGGGCTGGATCAGCAGGTCGGGCGTGCTGCCCGAGGCGGCGGCGCCCCGCGCCACGTACTTCCCGTCGCCGCTGAACGCCACCGCCGACGACTTCGCGCCCGCCGGGAGCGGCTGGTAGCCGGTCGGGGCGTCCGCCAGGTCGGCGGCGTCGAGCAGCCGGGTGCCGTAGGCCGCGTCGGCGACGGCGATCCGCTTGCCGTCGGCGCTCTGCGCGATGTCCTTCAGGTCGAGCGCGCCCTTGCCGTCGGCGTCCGCGAAGCGCCGCTGGGGGCCGCGCACCAGGGTCTCGCCGCTCGCGTCGAACGTGGTGAGGAACGGGTTGGCCTTGTCGCCCGCGGCCGCCTGCCCCATCACGAGCCGGTCCGGCGCCTCGGGACCGGCCTCCAGCTTGAGCCGTCCTGCGGCGCTCCAGCCGGTCTGCACCGAGGAGGTGTCGACGACCTGGTGCAGCCACGTGGTGTTGTCGACCCGGTCACAGTACGAGTCGCTGTAGGGCGTCTCCGTGAACCACGTCTTGCCGCCCGCAAGGGCCACGTCGCGGCCGCAGGTCACGTCGTAAGGCGCGAAGGTCGCGCCGGTCCTGGTCTGCGTCTCCGTGTCGAACTTCAGCATGCGGTTGGACTGCGATACGTGCAGCGTCGCGCCGTCCGCGCTGAGCGCCATGCCGGAGACCGGCTTGTCGGTGGCGAGTGAACCCACCCGCTGGCCCTGGAAGTTGTAGACCAGGACCTGGCTGGCGTCGCTGCCCTTACCGCCGTCGGTGACGTAGACGCGCTCGTGCGCCGAGTCGACGACCATCGCCCCGAACGACGAGATCGGCAGCTTGGCCACCTCGTCCGAGGGCGTGGCCGCGTACGCGGCGGGCGTGCCGACCGCGACCAGGCCCGCCGAGCCGATGACCACCGCGAGCGCGGCGCCCGTCACCCCTCTTAACCGCTGAGACTTCTTCAACTCGGCCCCCCACAGGCATTCTTGGCGGCACGCGTCGATCAGCGGCCCCCCGTGTGGGCACATTGAAACATGTGAGAGCCATGTGAAGGCAAGGTGCCCAAGATGCGTGTATGAGCGGATGTGTTCCTTCCGCACACGCCGATGGGCCCCGCACGCCGTTGTGCGGGGCCCATCCGGAACGTGCGGGCGTCAGCCGAGACGCTTCACGAGGGCGCGGTACTCGTCCCACAGCTCCTTGGGCGTGTGCTCGCCGAAGGTGTTGAGGTGCTCGGGGACGAGCGAGGCCTCCTCGCGCCAGACCTCCTTGTCGACCGTGAGCAGGAACTCCAGGTCGTCCTTGGCCAGGTCGAGCCCTTCGGTGTCCAGCGAGTCGACCGTCGGCAGGATGCCGATGGGGGTCTCGACGCCCTCGGCGCGGCCGTCGAGACGGTCCACGATCCACTTCAGGACGCGGGAGTTCTCGCCGAATCCGGGCCACACGAACTTGCCGTCGGCGTTCTTCCGGAACCAGTTGACGTAGTAGATCTTGGGCAGCTTCGACTGGTCGGGCTTGTCCGCGCCGACCTTCACCCAGTGCGCCATGTAGTCGCCCATGTTGTAGCCGCAGAACGGCAGCATGGCGAACGGGTCGCGGCGCAGCTCGCCGACCTTGCCCTCGGCGGCGGCGGTCTTCTCGGAGGCGACGTTCGCGCCGAGGAAGACGCCGTGGTTCCAGTCGAAGGACTCGGTCACCAGCGGCACGGCAGAGGCGCGGCGGCCGCCGAAGAGGATCGCCGAGATCGGCACGCCCTTGGGGTCCTCCCACTCGGGCGCGATGATCGGGCACTGCGAGGCCGGGGTGGTGAAGCGGGCGTTCGGGTGGGCGGCGGGACGGTATCCATTTGCTTCGCGGGCCGACTCGGGCGTCCAGTCGTTGCCCTTCCAGTCGGTGAGGTGGGCGGGAGTCTCCTCCGTCATGCCCTCCCACCAGACGTCGCCGTCGTCGGTGAGCGCGACGTTGGTGAAGACCGAGTTGCCCCACAGCGTCTTCATCGCGTTGGCGTTGGTGTGCTCGCCGGTGCCGGGCGCGACGCCGAAGAAGCCCGCCTCGGGGTTGATCGCGTAGAGGCGGCCGTCCTCGCCGAACCGCATCCAGGCGATGTCGTCGCCGATGGTCTCGACGGTCCAGCCGGAGATCGTGGGCTCCAGCATGGCGAGGTTCGTCTTGCCGCAGGCGCTCGGGAACGCGGCGGCGACGTACTTCGACTCGCCCTGCGGCGGAGTGAGCTTGAGGATCAGCATGTGCTCGGCGAGCCAGCCCTCGTCGCGCGCCATGACGGAGGCGATGCGCAGCGCGTAGCACTTCTTGCCGAGCAGCGCGTTGCCGCCGTACCCGGAGCCGTACGACCAGATCTCGCGGTCCTCGGGGAAGTGCGAGATGTACTTCGTGGAGTTGCAGGGCCACGGCACGTCGGCCTCGCCGTCGGCGAGCGGGGCGCCGAGGGTGTGGACGGCCTTGACGAAGAACCCGTCGTCGCCGAGCTCGTCCAGGACCGCCTGGCCCATGCGCGTCATGGTGCGCATGGAGACGGCGACGTACGCGGAGTCCGTGATCTCCACACCGATGGCGGACAGCGGTGACCCGACCGGGCCCATGCAGAACGGCACGACGTACATCGTCCGGCCGCGCATCGAGCCGCGGAAGACGCCGCCCTCGCCCTTCTCGCCCTGGAAGATCTCCCGCATCTCGGCGGGGGCCTTCCAGTGGTTGGTCGGGCCCGCGTCCGCCTCCTTCTCGGAGCAGATGAAGGTGCGGTCCTCGACGCGCGCGACATCGGTCGGGTCGGAGGCCGCGTAGTACGAGTTCGGACGCTTGATCGGGTCGAGCTTCTTGAACGTGCCCTTGGCCACGAGCTCTTCGCACAGGCGCTCGTACTCGGCCTCGGAGCCGTCACACCAGACGACCCTGTCCGGCTGCGTCAGTTCGGCGATCTCGTTGACCCAGGAGACCAGCTCCTGGTGGTTGGTCGGGACTGTGTCCAGGGACACGGGAGCCGCGATGTCGCGCGCCACGATTGCTCCTAATCGAGGGGTTTTTGAGGATGTATGCCCCGTGGGGGCTGCGACCCGGACGCTTCACGTGTAGTTCCCTCTGGCGCTCATCCGGTGCCGACCGCACTCATTTGATCATCCGACGCAACCGCGCATCTGTCCAGAGGGCCTCACACCTGAGCGGCGTGAGCATCGCCACTTGTACGAGGACGTGGGGGTTGCGTCCGATTGATGTCCGACTTACGGGTCCGTAGGTACGATGCCGCTCATGACCGCCTCCGCCCCCGAAGCGATCCCCGAGCCCACGGGCGCCAGTTCACTCGCTTCACCCGCGTCGTCCCTGCCGCTCCCCGCGAAGCCGAAGATGCGCGGCTGGCTGCACGCCGGCATGTTCCCCGCGGTGCTGATCTCCGGCCTGGTGCTCACCGCGCTCGCGGACTCCACCCGCGGCCGGATCGCCTGCGGCATCTTCGCCCTGACCGCGTGTCTCCTCTTCGGCGTGAGCGCGCTCTACCACCGCGGCAACTGGGGCCCACGGGCCGACGGCGTCCTGCGCAGACTCGACCACTCCAACATCTTCCTGATCATCGCGGGCACCTACACCCCGCTGACGATGCTGCTACTCCCCGATGCGAAGGGACAGTGGCTGCTCTGGGGCGTCTGGGGAGCCGCCGTCGCGGGCATCGCCTTCCGCGTCTTCTGGGTCGGCGCCCCGCGCTGGCTCTACACGCCGTGCTACATCGCGATGGGCTGGGCCGCCGTCTTCTTCCTGCCGGACTTCCTGCGCACCGGCGGCATCGCGGTGCTCGTCCTGGTCGTCGTCGGCGGACTGCTCTACAGCGCGGGCGGCGTGATCTACGGCATCAAGCGCCCCAACCCCTCGCCCCGCTTCTTCGGCTTCCACGAGGTCTTCCACTCGCTGACCCTCGCAGCGTTCGCCGTGCACTACGTCGGCATCTCCCTGGTGGCGTACCAGCACGGCTGACATACCTCCCCCCTCTCTTTCCAGCGGTCGCGGCCCCCAGCCGCGGCCGCTTTTTTCTGCCCCGGCACCCTCCAGGACCGACTCGCATATTGACAGCAACAATCTTTTGAGAGCTACTCTCACTTTATGGTCACTGTCAGCACCTCCCCCGCCGCCGCGCGGCAGAACGACCCCCGCCGCTGGTGGGCGCTGGGCGCCCTGGTCGCGAGCATGCTCGTGCTCGGCTTCGACATGACGATCCTCAACGTCGCGCTGCCGACGATGGCCGCGCGGCTCGGCGCGAGCACCGGTGAGCAGCAGTGGATGGCCGACGCGTACGTCGTCGTCTTCGCCTCCCTGATGCTCCCCGCGGGCCTCCTCGGCGACCGGTTCGGGCGGCGCAGGATGCTGATGACCGGCCTGGGGATCTTCCTCGCGGGCTCGCTGATCGGCACCCTGGCCGACGACGTCTCCCTCGTCGTGGCGGCCCGCGCCGTCATGGGCGTGGGCGGCGCGCTCGTCATGCCCCTCGCGCTCGCCGTGCTGCCCGCGCTCTTCGCGCCGGGCGAGCGCACCAAGGCCGTCGGCATCGTCTCCGCCGCCTCCGCGCTCGGCGCGCCGCTCGGCCCGCTCGTCGGCGGCTGGCTGCTCGACCACTTCTGGTGGGGCTCGATCTTCCTGATCAACATCCCGATGGTCGCGATCGGCCTGACCGCCTGCCTGTTCCTGCTGCCCGAGACCCGCGACCCCGCATCGCCCAGGGTCGACGTCGTCTCCACCGCGCTGACCGCCGCCGGACTCGGCGCGCTCATCTACGGCATCATCGAAGCGCCGGGACGCGGCTGGTCCGACCCCCTCGTCCTCGCGATGCTCGCGGGCGGCACCCTGCTGGTCGCCGCGCTCGTCCTGCGCGAGCGCCGCATGCCGCGCCCGATGCTCGACATGTCGCTGCTGCGCGATCGCGCCTTCCTCCTGAACGCGATCGCGGCGACGCTGGTGATGTTCGTGCTCTCCGGCCTGATGTTCGTGCTGCCGCAGTACCTCCAGGCCGTCCTCGGCAACGACGCCTTCGGCACGGGCCTGCGCATGCTGCCGATGATGGGCGGGCTGCTCGTCGCGGCGAAGGGCGCCGAGCCCGTGGTGCGGCGCTTCGGAGCGCGCGCGGTGATCAGCGGCGGGCTCGTGGTCCTCGCCTTCGCCGCGATCCTCGGCAGCCGCACGGACGTCGGCAGCGGCTACGGCTTCACCGCGCTCTGGCTCACGCTGGCCGGTGCCGGTTTCGGCTTCACCGTCGTACCGGCCATGGACTCGGCGCTCGGCGCACTGCCCGTGGAGCGTGCCGGATCCGGCACGGGTCTGCTCATGACCGTACGGCAGGTGGGCAGCGCCCTCGGGATCGCGCTGCTCGGCTCGCTGCTCGCCGGGGCCTACGCCGACCGGCTCGACACCGGCGGTCTGCCGAGGCCCGCGGCCGACGCGGCGGGCGATTCGGTGGTCGCCGCGCACACCGTGGCCGACCGGCTCGGCACGCCGGGCCTCGGCGAGTCCGCGAACTCCGCGTACCTGCACGGCATGGATCTCGTCCTGCTCGTCAGCGGAGTCGCCGCCCTGGTGACGGCTCTCTTCGCCGCCGCGCTCCTGCCGGGCAAGGGCGCGCTCCCACCGGGCAAGGACCTGCTCCCGCCGGACGAGGGCGACGGGCCTGCGCGGCCCGCGGACCTGGGCGGGGCCCGGAGCGATGCCCGACAATGACGTCATGACGGCCGCACGAACCTCCGCCCCCGCGAGCGCCCCCCGGCCGGGCCTTCGCGAGCGCAAGAAGCTCAAGACCCGCCTGGCGATCCGGGAGGCGACCTACCGGCTGATCAGGGAACAGGGGTACGAGGCGACGACGGTCGAGCAGATCGCGGAGGCGGCGGAGGTCTCGCCCTCCACCGTGTTCCGCTACTTCCCCACCAAGGAGGACATCGTCCTCACCGACGAGTACGACCCGCTCCTGGAGGGCGAGTTGCGCGACCGGCCCGCCGACGAGCCGATCGTGGAGTCGCTGCGGCACGTGCTGCGCCGGGCGGTCGCCCTCGGCTTCGCGGAGGAGCCCGAGGTCTCCAGGCTGCGCACCAAGCTGATGGTCGAGGTGCCCGCCGTGCGCTCCCGGATGCTGGAGAGCATGTCGGTCACCGGCGCCATCCTGTGCCGCGTCATCGCGGAGCGCACCGGCCGCGACGCCGGGGACCTGGAGGTGCGGGCCTTCTCCATGGGCCTGATCGGCGCGCTCACCGAGACCGCCGCGTACTGGGCGGAGCACGACCACGAGGACGAGCTGACCGCCCTCGTGGACCGGACCTTCGACATGCTGACGAGCGGGTTCGCCGGTACTCCGAGCGGCTGAGGAACGCGCGAAAACCCCAGGTGGCCACGGTACTTGCCGTGCCATCCTGACCACATGAACGGTCCGGAGATCCTCGTCGGCTTCGCCCCGGAGCTGGCCCTGTTCGTCCCGCACGAGCGCAGGAAGGGCCCCACCAGGGCCGTCACGGACGGCGCGTCCACGCTCGGGCACGTCGTCAAGTCGCTCGGCGTGCCCCTGACGGAGGTCGGCGCGCTCGTGGTGGACGGCGCGGAGGTCGCCGTGGGGCACGTCCCCGCTGCGGGCGAGACCGTCCTCGTACGCGCGGTGACGCGGCCCCAGCCCGTCCCCGGCGCCCCGCTCCGCTTCCTCCTCGACGTCCATCTCGGCACGCTGGCACGGCGGCTGAGACTGCTCGGCGTCGATACGGCGTACGAGAGCACGGACATCGGCGACCCGGCCCTCGCCGCGCGCTCGGCCGCCGAACGCCGCGTCCTGCTCAGCCGCGACCGGGGCCTGCTGCGCCGCCGGGAGCTGTGGGCGGGCGCGTACGTCTACAGCGACCGCCCGGACGACCAACTCCGCGACGTCCTGGGCAGGTTCGCCCCCGAACTGCGCCCCTGGACCCGCTGCGGCGCCTGCAACGGCACGCTCCGCCCGGCCACGAAGGAACAGGTAGCGGACCGCCTGGAGGGCGGCACGAAGGGGACGTACGACGTGTTCGCCGAGTGCGGGGACTGCGCCCGCGTGTTCTGGCGGGGCGCCCATCACGATCGCCTCGAGGCGATCGTGGGGCGGGCGGTGGAGGAGTTCGGGGTCCGGGCCGACCTGGCCTGACGCGGGGCTCCGCCCCGGACCCCGCTCCTCGAACGCCGGAGGGGCCGATGCCCCTACGCGAGCAGCCTGGCCAGTTCGGCCGGGTCCGTGGTCGGCGCGGCGCAGACGAAGGAGCGGCACACGTAGGCCGCGGGGCGCCCGTCGACCAGGGGCCGGTCCGCGAGCAGCGGGAGCTCGTCACTGCCCTCCGCGCCCACCGCGACCACCGCGCCCGGCGCCGCGCCGAGCAGCGCCGTGCGGTGCAGGTCGCCGAGGACCTCCCCCACGACCGCCACCTCACGCGGCCCGTCGAGTGCCGCCTCCGCGACGGCGAGGCCGTGGCCGATGAAGCGCGGCACGCGCGGGCCGAGCGCCTTGACGATGCCGAGCGCCCGCTCCGCCGCCGTGCGGTGCGGCTCGGCACCGGTCTGCGCCGCGTACGACAGGAGGGCACCCGCGGCCGCCGTCCACCCGGAGGGCGCCGCGTTGTCCGTGGGGTCCTGCGGTCGGCGGATCAACTGCTCGGCGTCGGCCGCCGTGTCGAACAGCGCCCCGCTCTCCTCGTCCACGAACTGGGCGAGGACGTGATCGAGGAGGAACCCGGCGAACTCCAGCCAGACGCCCTCCCCCGTCACGGACGCCAGCGCGAGGAAGCCCTCGGCGACGTCGGCGTAGTCCTCCAACACCCCGGCGTTGGCGCCGACTTGACCGTCCTTCGAGGTCCTGGCGAGCCGGGCGCGGTCATCCATGTGCAGTCGTACGAGGAGGTCCCCTGCGCCCACCGCGGCCGCGATCAGATCGGGGCGGTCGAAGTACGCGCCGACCTCGGCGAGCGCGGCGATCGCCAGACCGTTCCAGGCGGCGACCACCTTGTCGTCACGCCCCGGCGCGGGCCGCTCGGCACGCGCGGCGAGCAGCCGCTCCCGGATCGAGGCGAGACGAGCGGAGTCGGCCACCGAGCTTTCCGCCTGTTCCCCCTCCCCCTGCGGGAGTTGGAGGACGGAAGCCCCCTCCTCGAAGGTGCCCTCCTCCGTCACTCCATACCGCTCCACGGCGAGGGCGGCGTCGTCCTCGCCCAGGACCTCCCGCAACCGCGCGGGCGTCCACACGTAGTACGCACCCTCGACGTGCGCGCCGGTCGCCGGGTCCTCGCTGTCCGCGTCGAGCGCGGAAGCGAACCCGCCCTCGTTGGTCCGCAGCTCCCGGACCATGAAGTCCGCGGTCTCCAGGGCGACGCGGCGCGCCAGGTCCGATCCGGTGGCCCGCCACAGATGGGCGTACGCGCGACACAGCAGCGCGTTGTCGTACAGCATCTTCTCGAAGTGCGGTACGACCCACTCGCGGTCCACGGAGTAGCGCGCGAAACCACCGCCGAGCTGGTCGTAGATCCCGCCACGAGCCATCCGCTCGCAGGTGTCGGCGGCCATCTGGAGCGCGCCCTCGGCGCCCGTGCGGGCGTAGTGCCGCAGCAGGAACTCGACCGCCATCGACGGCGGGAACTTGGGGGCGCCGCCGAATCCGCCGTGCGTGGCGTCGTAGTCGCGGGTCAGCCCCAGCAACGCCTGCGCGAGCTCGTCCTCACCGGGCTTCTCCTCGGCGTTGTGCGTGAGCTGCCGCTCACCGAGATCCCGCACGATCTTGCCCGCCACCTCGGCGACCTCACCGCGCCGGTCCGTCCACGCCCGGTGCACCCCGTCCAGGACCTGCGGGAAGGACGGCATGCCGTGCCGGGGCTCGGGCGGGAAGTACGTACCGAAGTAGAACGGCTCGGCGTCCGGGGTGAGGAAGACGGTCATGGGCCACCCACCCTGCCCCGTCGCGGCCTGCACGGCCTCCATGTAGACGGCATCGACGTCGGGCCGCTCCTCACGATCGACCTTGACGTTCACGAACTTCTCGTTCATGACCGCGGCGATCGCCTCGTCCTCGAAGGACTCGTGGGCCATGACGTGGCACCAGTGGCAGGCGCTGTAGCCGACGCTGAGCAGCACGGGCACACCCCGCTCCCTGGCCTCCTCGAACGCCTCGGGCGACCAGGGCCACCAGTCGACGGGGTTGTCGGCGTGCTGAAGGAGGTACGGGGAGGTGGTCTGCGCAAGTCGGTTGGCCATGCCCCCAATCCTCGCGCACCGGCCCCCGCGACGCGCTTGCGCCACGGGCGGGGTGTGAACGGGCAGGTGGCGGGGGGCCGCCGTGCCCTTCGGAAGTCGAGCGCCCCGACGTTGCAGGGCAGTAGGCTGAGTCCCGCAGCGCTGAAACCGCGGAAACACCTCGAAGGAGGCTCACCATGACCGCCGAGATGGTGGCTCCCGCGTGGATGCACACGCAGATCAGCGCGGAGCAGTACGACTCCTGGTCCGAAGAGCAGTGCGCCGGCATCGAGATCGTGGACGGGATGGTCGTCGTGAGCCCGAGCGCCTCGAAGCGGCACAACCGGCTGGCCCGCATCCTGGCCAATGCCCTGGACGCGGCCGCGGGACCGGACTGGAACGCAGACACAGACTTTGACGTCAGGCTGCAGGACGTTCCGCTCACCAACCGCAGGCCGGACGTGATCGTCTACCGGGCGGAGACCATCGACCTCACGCCCACCCGACCCGAGCACGTGCTCCTGGTCGTCGAGGTCGTGTCGCCCGGTTCGGAGACCACCGACCGGGTCGTGAAGGTGGACCAGTACGCCAAGGCCGGCATCCCCTTCTACTGGCGGGTCGAGCAGGCCGCCACCGGTGTCCCGATCATCTACACCTACGTCCTCGACCCCGCCACCAAGGCTTACAGGGACGGCGAAATGTTCACCGGCGTGATCAAGGCTGCCGCGCCCTTCTCCGTCACTGTCGACCTGGGAGCCGTCTGACAGCCTCCCGCGATGGGCTTCCGCGCCGGGCCTCCGCCGGTGTCCCGACGGGCCGGAGCGGAAAGCCCTGTTGCCTGCGCTATCGCCGAATCACCGAGCGAATCCAGGAAAGCTGCTGCGAGACCTCCCCGGCCTCCGCGCTCTTCTCCCGGTCGGAGCCGTTGAAGACGCCGACGAGGGTTTCGGTGCCCCGCGGGCCGACGGTCATCACCGGGCCTCCGGAGTCGCCCCCGGCGGGGATCCCGGAGACCTTCTTCATGCAGAAGTCGGGGCCGCCCGGTGTGGTGTGGTTCGCGCACCGGGGGTCGTCGGGACGTACGACCTTCAGGTCCGACTGCTTGAGGACGGGCGACTGGCAGGCGCTCTCATCGCTGGTGCAGGTGGCGCCCCACCCGTACTGCCGCACGGCCTGGCCGGGGTGGACGCCCGCCGTGGCCAGGCGCGCCGTGGGGACGTTCATCGGCGGGACCTTGACCAGCATCATGTCGGCGTGCGCGCTGCCCACGCGCTTGCGGGGAACGGGGCGGACCGTGGTGCCCCTGCGCATGTCGAGATTGCCCACCCGGAAGGAGATCCGCTTGTCGGCGACCGGCTGTGCCTGCTCGTAGAAGCAGTGTGAGGCGGTGAGGATCCACTGGCGGGCGACCGCCGTCCCGGTGCACGCCGGCTTGCCGTCGACGAGCATGCGCACCGCCCACGGGCCGTAGGTGCTCTTCGACCCGCCGATGACGGCGGAGGCCGGAGCGGACGACAGCACCGAGCCCGTCACCAGCACCAGGGTGGTCAGCAGCAGTGCACGAAAGCGACGCGCCATGCAGAACAACTCCTCTCAACAGGGGGTACAGCCGTACAGGGGGTACAGCCGTACAGGTAAGGAGAGACCCCACTGGGCAAAAGCGTTCCCTCGCCCCGTGACCAAGTGCGCGGAGCCGCGTCAGTAGTACCCCTTCGTGCCGTCGAGAAGTTCACGGACGAGGTCCGCGTGCCCCGCGTGCCGTGCCGTCTCCTCGACGAGATGGGTCAGCATCCAGCGCAGGCTGGCGCCACCGGAGTCGAATCCGGTGTGGCGGCCCGTGTCGTCCAGGGACGCCGCGGCGACGACCTCGTTGCTGCGGGCGCACTGGGCCTCGTACTCCGCGAGGAGCTCGGCGAGAGGGCGGCCGTCGGTGTACCAGTCGGCGTCCTCGCGCGACTCGTCGAACGACGGGTTCTGCTTCTCGTCGCCGCCGAGGAACAGCACCTCCAGCCACAGGTGTTCGGCCCAGCGCAGATGGGAGACGAGACCGGCCATCGTCATGGCCGGTGAGGTCGGGATGAGCGAGCGGTGCGCGTCCTCGTGGCTCAGCCCCGCACATTTCTGGTGCAGGACATGCCGCTGCACGTCCAACCAGCCGATGAGCGTGGTGCGTTCGTCCGCCTGGAGCGGGGGGCGTGCCGTTTCCGATGCCCTGCCGCCGCACGCTACCGGGGCGGCATGGCGGGGGCACTTGGATTACTCCCGGAGGGCCGGGGACCGCGCGGGTGCGCTCCCTGCCCGAGGACACCCTCGCGCCGGAGCCCCCTACGCAGGACACTTGTGACCGCAGGCAACTGTTGCTCTCGGAGGGGGACCATATGCGGGACAGCCATCGGGCCGAGGCCGAGCGGCTGTTGGCACGGGCGGTCGAGGAGGAGGTCCGGCGTTCGGGCGGGCGCGTCGACGGGGGCGTGCTGCTCTCGCGGGCACGCGGCGGGCTCGACGCCATGGCCGAGACGGCCGCCGAAGAGTACGGCGCGTACACCGCCGCGCTCGACGAATCGCAGGCGGGACAGCTCACCTTCGGGCAGCGCTACGCCCGCGAGGGCGCGGGCACTCCCCTCCTCGTGGCCGTGGTCGCGGCGCTCGCCGCCGGGGTGTCCGACCTGTCGTTCGGCACCAGCGTGGGCACGGCACTCGGCACCGGCGCGGTCGTCGCCGTCGCGGGCGCCGCGGCCACCGTCCTGAAGGTGACGGCCGCCCACGTCCCCGCGGCCAGCAGGCGTGCCGGTGCGCTCAACCAGCCCGGCGGGCCCGAGCAGTTGAGGCTGCAGTGGCTGACCGCGCTCGAAGTGCGCGGCATCCGGCCCTTCCTCGACCAGCAGCGCGTCCTCGCCGCGTCGACCGGTACCCGTACGCAGAAGAAGACCGCGCCCCAGCTGCGCGGCACGGACAAGAGCGCGGCGGCGCGCAGGCGTTCCGTCCTTGAGCAGTCCTTCACGCAACTCCCGGAGAACGTCGGCCCGTTCGCGGGCCGCAGGGCCGAACTCGCGCGGATCGCGCAGCACGTGCACGCGGCCCGCGCCAGCACCGACACCCGGCCCACCGTCGTCGTCCTGCACGGCGCGCCGGGCTCGGGGCGCACCTCGCTCGCGGTGCGGGCCGCGCACGAGCTGCGCGACCAGTTCCGCGGCGCGTGCGTGGTGGACCTGCGCGGCGACAACCCGCAGGAGACGCCGCTGTCCACCCGCGACGCCCTGCTGCATCTGCTCAACCGCCTCGGCGCCCCGCGCGAGCAGCTCCTCTTCCGCGAGCGTTCCTCGCAGGAACAGCAGGTCAAGCGGCTCAGCGAGCTCTACCACCAGTATCTGACCGGCCTCGCCGTCACCATCGTCCTCGACGACGCGAGCGACGCCGAGCAGGTCCGCACGCTCATCCCCGAGCGCTCCGACAGCCTCGTCCTCGTCACCTCGCGGGAGCCCATCGGGCTCCCCGACGACCTGCCCGTCTGGCTGCACCTGCTGCCGGTCGACGCGCTCGACGAGGCGGGCGCCGAGCAGCTCCTGCGCGAGTGCGCCGAGGATCTTTCGGGACCGTACGACGCCGAATCCGCCGACGCCGTACGGGAGTTGTGCGGCGGCCTGCCGCTCGCCCTGCGCGCCGCGGGTTCCTCGCTCGGTCCGCGTACGCCGCGCCAACTGGCCGCCGACCTCGCGGCGTACGGCCCGGTCGACCCCGTGGAGCGCGTCCTGTGGCTGCGCTACACCGACCAGGCCGAGCCCGCCCGGCGTCTGCTGCGCCGCCTCGCGCTCGCCGGGCGGGCCTCGCTCGGCGCGGCCGCGGCGGCCGCGCTGCTCGCCACCGACGAGCAGGAGGCAGGGCGCCGCCTCACCGAGCTGTCCCGCGCCGGGCTCGTCGACCACGTGCGCGGCAGCCGCTACCGCCTGCACGACCTGGTGCGCGCCTTCGCCCAGGCCCGCCTCCTCGACGAGGAGGAGCCCGCCGAGCGCAGCGCCGCGCAGGAACGTCTCATCGCCAGCTACGGCGAGCTCGCCGACACCGTCATCCGCCTCGTCGACGGCAAGACGTCCACCCGCGCGGACCAGTTCGGCCAGCACGGCTTCGCGTCCCTGGACGCGGCGCTGCGCTGGCTCGACGACGAGTCGAGCTTCATCACCGCCGCGCTGCGCCACGCGGAGGGCGTCGACCAGCAGGCCGTACTCAACCTGCTGGGCGCCCTGTGCGACTACTGCCTGCTGCGCGGCGATCTCTACCGCCTCGGCGAGATCAACGAACTGACCCACGCCATCGACCAAGGGCTGCTCGGCCGCAGCGTGCAGTGGCGCACCGGCATCGCCGCCCGTCAGCTCGGCGAACTCGACCAGTCCCGTACGACGCTGAACTCCGTCGTCGACCTCTACTTCGAGGCCCACCAGGACGCGGCGGCCGCCCGGGCGCTCGGCTCGCTGGGCATCACGCTGCACCACCAGGGCAACCTCAAGGAGGCGGCCGCGCGCCTCAACGACGCGCTGGAGCTCCAGTCCGCCGACGAGCTGGCGGGCGACCGCGCCTGGACGCTGCACGCGCTCGCGGCGGTGGAACGCGACCGCGCCCGCCTCGGGCAGGCCCTCGACATGCTGGAGGAGGCGCTGGTCCTGCACCGGGCGAGCGGCTCCGTGCACGGCGAGGCGTGGACGCACTTCCAGCTCGGCCAGCTCTGTCTGCGCAGGGGCGACGTGCCGCGCGCGGAGACCGAGCTGCGCGAGGCCCTCGATCTGTACGGCCGCACCCACGACACCCGCGGCGAGGCCTGGGCTATGACGCAGCTGGCCAGGGCCCGTCTGGTGGACGGCGATCCCTCGCCCGCGGTCGACGGACTGCGCCAGGCGGTCTCCCGGCACCGCGACAACGAGGACGCGCGCGGCGAGGCGTGGTCCCTGTACTACCTCGGCCAGGCCCTGGAGGAGACCGGCAGCCTCGACCAGGCGGTGCGCGACCTGGAGCGGGCCCGCACGATGTTCTCGCGGATGCGGGACGTGTACGGCCTGGCCTGCGCGCGCCACCACTCCGCGCGCGTCACCCGTGACCAGCGCGCCGCCCAGACGGGTTCGCTGCGCAATTCCGGCTTCGCCCGCCAGCTCCTGGTGGACGCCCGCGCCGACTTCCAGCGGATCGGCGTGGCGCACGGCGAGGCGTGGACCTGTCTGGAACTGGTCGTCGTGGACGCGGGCAACGCCCGCGCCCAGCAGGCGCTCGCCCTCTGCGACGAGGCGATCGAGCTCTTCGGCTCGTACGGCGACCGGCGCGGCGAGGACTGGGCCCGCTTCCTGCGCTGCACCCTGCTGCCGTACGCGTCGCCCGGCGGCTGGGAGATCGGCACGGCGGTCGCCCAGGAGGAGCTGAGCCAGCTGGCCCGCGCGGGCCACCCGGTCCGCGACGGCAAGCTCGACGAGTACATCCAGGCATACGGCCTGCTCCTGGAGCGCGGCGCCGAGCTGGAGTCGGGCTGGCAGGCCTGGCGCCTCGGCATGGTCCCGAGCCGCCACGCGCGGGAGGTGATGGGCGTCCCGGTTCCCCGGTCGGGCTGAGCCCGCACCCACCCCGGCGCCGACGCGCCCCTCAGGCCCCGTCGGCCTCCCGCGCCGCCGTCTCGATCAGGTCGCAGACGGGGCCGGGCCGGGAGGCCAGCGAGGCGTGGCTGGCGTCCAGTTCGATGGTCTTGCGCGGGGCCATCCGCTGCGCCATGTGCCGCTCGTTGTCGGGGTGGATCATGCGGTCGGCGGTGGAGACCTGGTACCAGGTCGGCTTGGCGCGCCAGGCCGGGGCCGTGACGGGGTCGCCGAAGGTCGAGCCGAGGGGTGCCTTCTGCGTGACCGCCATGACGAGCGCCTCGTCGGCGGTCAGGTCCTGGGCGAAGCTCTCGTGGAACTTCTCCTGCTTGATCCACAGGTAGCCGTCGGAGTCCGGGGCGATGTTCTCGAAGGCGGCGGGCGGCCGCTCCTGGCTGAGCTGCCCGGGGCTCTCCCCGGCGTCGGGCGCGAACGCCGCGACGTAGACGAGTCCCGTGACGTTGGGCAGGTCACCCGCCTCGGTGATGACCGCCCCGCCGTAGGAGTGCCCGACGAGCAGCACGGGCCCGTCGATCTGCCGGACCATGGCGCGGGTGCGCTCGGCGTCGTCGGCCAGCGAGGTCAGCGGGTTCTCGACCGCGTGCAGGGAGCCGAAGCCCCGCCCGTGCAGTTCGACGATGACCTTGCCCCAGTGGGCGGCACCGCCCCAGAATCCGTGCACCAGCACGATGCTCGGCTTGTCCGCCATGACAGCGCACCCATCCGCTCGGCCCCCCTGCGTAGGCACGACTCACGCTAGACGGACCGGCGACACGCCGCGACCCGGGCTCGGTTCGGCGGGACCGGCACCAGAGCCGGAACCGGCACCACCGCTACTACTCCGCTGCTACTCCACCGGGACGCTACTTCTCGCCGTCGGGACGCTTGCCCTCCGCGTCCGCTCCGGCGCTCGCTCCAGCGCCCACCGGCTCCTTCTCGGACGTCGACTCCTTGAAGTCGACCTTCCGCATGTGCCGGTTCATGGACTTCATCAGGCCCCAGACGGCCAGGGCCATCACCGCGAACACGATGAAGCCGAGGACGCCGGGAGTCACCTTGTTCTCGTCGACCTCTTTGGCGAGAGGGGCGAGCTGCGTCATTGCCAGATGTGCGTTCACGCTAGGCATTGTCGCGGATGCCCGCAAAGAGGTCGTCCTCGGGGAGGGAAGTATCGACGAGCGACTTCGCGAGCTCGTACTCCTCCGTGGGCCAGACCTCCTTCTGGAGCTCCATCGGGACGCGGAACCAGCCGCCGTCGGGGTCGATCTGCGTGGCGTGCGCGATCAGGGCCTTGTCGCGGATCTCGAAGAAGTCGCCGCACGGCACGTGCGTGGTCAGCGTGCGCTCGACCCGCTCGAACTCGTCCCAGCGCTTGAGCCAGTCCCCGTAGGGCGACTCCAGGCCCCGGTCGATCATCGCGTGGTGCAGCGCCTCGGTGCGCGGCCGGTTGAAGCCCTGGTTGTAGTAGAGCTTCTGCGGCTGGAAGACCGGGCCGAACTCCGACTCCGGGTACTTCTCGGCGTCGGCGGCGCCGTCGAAGGCCACCATCGAGATCTTGTGGGTCATGATGTGGTCGGGGTGCGGGTACCCGCCGTTCTCGTCGTACGTCGTGATGACCTGCGGACGGAACGAGCGGATCTGCCGGACCAGCGCGCCGGCCGCCTTGTCGACGTCCTCCAGGGCGAAGCAGCCCTCGGGCAGCGGCGGCAGCGGGTCGCCCTCGGGCAGGCCGGAGTCGACGAAGCCGAGCCAGTCCTGCTTGACGCCCAGGATCTCGCGCGCCTCGTCCATCTCCTTCCTGCGCACCTCGTGGATGTTCTCCTGGATGTACGTGTCGCCCTGGAGCTTGGGGTTGAGGATGTCGCCGCGCTCCCCGCCCGTGCAGGTCACGACGTGCACGTCCACCCCCTCGGACACGTACTTGGCCATCGTGGCCGCGCCCTTGCTCGACTCGTCGTCGGGGTGGGCGTGCACGGCCATCAGTCGCAGCTGCTCAGTCAAGACTCGATCCTCAGATAATCGGGCGCCCCTGGGTGCTTGTGCGCGATGGGCGGCTTCTATAGTGACGGAACCGGGGGGCGGAAAATTCCGGCATCCCCTGTTCCTGGAGGACGATCATGGCGGCGGTGGGCTCGAAGCTCCCCGAGGGCCGATACGGCCGCTCGCGTACGGCCGACGAGGCCGCCGATCGCAAGCTCAAGCTGGTGGGCGCCGTGCTCGGGGTCCTCTTCCTCGGGGGCATCGGCTGGCTCGGTTACAGCTACATCGACGGTACGAAGATCAGCGCCGAGATCATCAAGTTCGACGTCGTCTCGGACGACTCCGTCGAGGTGCACCTCGAAGTGCGCAAGGACGCCGACACCAAGGGCTACTGCACGCTGCGCTCGCAGTCCGAGGACGGCGCCGAGGTGGGCCGCGCGGACTTCCGCTTCGACCAGCGGCAGGACCGCATCGACAAGCGCGTCACGCTGCGTACGAAGGCTCCGGCCACCAGCGCCGAGCTGCTGGGCTGCCACTCCGACTGAGGCCCCGCCCGAGGCCCGCCGCCTTTGCGGCGCTCACCTGCGCCGACGTTTTTCTGATGGCTTATGTCCTCCCCCTGGCGCGCCTGAATTGTTAGGCTCGTGGTTTCGCCCACCCGTGAGGGAACATCCTTCTGGGTAGGGCGATGCTTTGTATTCCCAGTACCTACGAGGAGCACCTGTGACCCAGACCAGCGAGAACGTCACCTGGCTGACCCAGGAGGCGTACAACCAGCTCAAGGCCGAGCTGGAGCACCTGTCGGGTCCTGCGCGCACCGAGATCGCGGCCAAGATCGCCGCGGCGCGCGAAGAGGGCGACCTGCGCGAGAACGGCGGGTACCACGCGGCCAAGGAGGAGCAGGGCAAGCAGGAGCTCCGCGTCCGCCAGCTGACCCAGCTCCTGGAGACGGCCCGGGTCGGCGAGGCCCCCGCCGACGACGGTGTGGTGGAGCCGGGCATGGTCGTCACCATCGCGTTCGACGGCGACGAGGACGACACCCTGACCTTCCTGCTCGCTTCCCGTGAGTACGCGAGCGCCGACATCGAGACGTATTCGCCGCAGTCCCCGCTGGGTACCGGCGTGAACGGCAAGAAGATCGGCGAGGACGCGGAGTACGAGCTGCCGAACGGCAAGTTCGCCTCCGTCAAGATCCTCGCGGCCAAGCCGTACCAGTCCTAGCGCTTCCCTTCGCGCTCCGGTCATGACGGGCCCCCGGCACTCACGGTGCCGGGGGCCCAGTCATGTATGCAGGTGCGGGCCCCGGCGTCTCAGGCCGTCGCCGAACGGTACTTGCGGACCGACAGCGCGCGGAACACCAGGATGATCAGGACGGACCAGATCAGCGAGGCCCACACGGGGTGCTCCATGGGCCAGGCGCCGGTCACGGACTTCGGGACCCCCTCGATCGTGTTGCCGAACAGCTCACGGGCCGCCGCCACCGTGGCACTGAACGGATTCCACTCGGCGACGTACTGGAGGAACTTCGGCATTCCGTTGACCGGCACGAAGGCGTTCGAGATGAACGTCAGCGGGAACAGCCAGATCAGGCCCCCCGAGGTGGCCGCCTCCGGGGTGCGCACGGACAGGCCGATCAGGGCGCCGATCCAGGTGAACGCGTACCCGAGCAGGAGCAGCAGGGCGAAGCCCGCGAGGACCTTGCCGATGTTCTCGTGGGTGCGCCAGCCGACGAGCAGGGCGACGACCGCGAGGACGGCCAGGGTCACCGCCGTCTGGACGAGGTCGGCCAGGGTGCGGCCGGTGAGGACCGCGCCGCGCGCCATGGGCAGCGACCGGAAGCGGTCGATGAGGCCCTTGTGCATGTCGTCGGCGATGCCCGCTCCCGCACCCGCGGTGGCGAAGGTGACGGTCTGCGCGAAGATGCCCGCCATCAGGAATTCCTTGTAGGCGCTCGCGCTGCCGGACGGCGCCCCCGGGATGTTGATGGATCCGCCGAAGACGTACGTGAACAGCACCACGAACATCACCGGCTGGATGACCCCGAAGAGGATCATCTCGGGAATCCGGGTCATGCGGATCAGGTTCCGCTTGGCCACGACCAGGGAGTCCCTGACCGACTGTCCGACGCCCCCCGCGGGCAGCGGAGTCACGAGCTTGCGCGTGCCGGAAACGGTGCTCACTTGTCGGCCTCCTTGCCGGTCCGGGTGTCGCCGTCGGCGCTCTCCTCGCCGCTCCCTTCCGCCAGCTCGGCCGCGTGGCCGGTCAGCGAGATGAAGACGTCGTCGAGGGTGGGGCGGCGCAGGCCGATGTCGTCGATCTCGATGCCGCGGGCGTCGAGGTCGCGGATGACCTCGGCGAGCAGCTTGGCGCCGCCGGTGACGGGGACGGTCAGCTTGCGCGTGTGCTCGGCGACGGCGACCTCGCCCTTGCCGAAGCCGCGCAGGACCTCGGTGGCGGGGGCGATGTGCTCGCGCTCGTGCACCACGACCTCGACGCGCTCGCCGCCGGTCTGCGCCTTGAGCTGGTCGGAGGTGCCGCGCGCGATGACGCGGCCGTGGTCGACGACGCAGATGTCGTGCGCCAGGTGATCGGCCTCTTCGAGGTACTGCGTGGTCAGGAGCAGGGTCGTCCCGCCCGCGACGAGCTCCTGGATGACTTCCCAGAGCTGCTGGCGGTTGCGCGGGTCGAGGCCGGTGGTCGGCTCGTCCATGAACATCACCGGCGGCGACACGACGAGCGCGGCGGCGAGGTCGAGGCGGCGGCGCATGCCTCCCGAGTACGTCTTGGAGGGGCGGTCCGCGGCGTCCGCGAGGTTGAACCTGTCGAGCAGCTCGCCCGCCCTGGCCTTCGCCTCCTTGGCCCTCATCTGGTAGAGCTGGCCGACCATCTGGAGGTTCTCACGGCCCGTCAGATACTCGTCGACGGCGGCGAACTGGCCGGACAGGCCGATCGAACGGCGCACCTCGTTCGGATGTTTGAGGACGTCGATGCCCGCGACGACGGCCCTTCCGCTGTCGGGTGTGAGGAGCGTCGTCAGGCAGCGGACCGCCGTGGTCTTGCCCGCGCCGTTCGGCCCGAGGAGGCCGAGCACGGTGCCTTCCGGGACATCCAGATCGACGCCGTCCAGAGCCCTTACGTCGCCGAAGGTCTTCACCAGACCTTCGGCGTAGATGGCGCCTGGCATGTGGGTTCTCCCCGTGGTGTGGGTGACTTCCTACGGAAAAGTTTAGATTTGCCGGACATCGCCCGCCCGGCGACCGGTGACGTAGGACACACCATAACGCGATACATCGCGTCCGCGCCGCTGTTTTTCCGAAGAACCTCCCCGCGAACCTTCCGGGCTCGAGGACCCTTCGGACTCAGCCGATGACCGTGTAGCCCGCGTCCCGCAACGCCCCGGCCACCTCGACGCAGTGCGCGGGCCCCTTCGTCTCCAGGTGCAGCTCGACCTCCGCCTCGGTGAGCCCCAGCCGCGGATCGGTCCGCACGTGGCTCACGTCGAGCACGTTGGCGTCCACCTCCGACAGGACCCCGAGCAGCGTGGCCAGGGCGCCCGGCCGGTCCGTCAGGCGCAGCCGCAGCGACAGGTAGCGGCCCGCCGCCGCCATGCCGTGGCGCAGGATCCGCTGCATCAGGAGCGGATCCACGTTGCCGCCGGACAGCAGCGCCACCACCGGGCCCTCGAACGCCTCGGGCTCGCTCAGCAGGGCCGCGACCGGGCTCGCCCCTGCGGGCTCCACGACCATCTTGGCCCGCTCCAGACAGAGCAGCAGGGCGCTGGAGAGCGCGTCCTCGGAGACCGTGACGATGTCGTCCACCAGGTCCTCGACCAGCCGGAACGTTACGTCGCCGGGGCGGCCGACCTTGATGCCGTCGGCCATCGTCGCGGGGTTGACGATCGACACCGGGTGCCCGGCCGCCAGCGAGGGCGGGTACGCGGCCGCGCCCGCGGCCTGCACGCCGACCACGCGTACGTCGGGGCGCAGCGCCTTGACCGCGACCGCGATGCCCGCCGCGAGACCGCCGCCCCCGACGCCGACGAGGACGGTGCGCACCTCCGGGCACTGCTCCAGGATCTCCAGGCCGACCGTGCCCTGCCCGGCGATGATGTCGGGGTGGTCGAAGGGGTGGATGAAGACCGCGCCCGTCTCCCGCGCGTACTCCTGGGCGGCGGCCAGGGTCTCGTCGACCACCTGGCCCTGGAGGCGCACCTCCGCCCCGTACTCCCGGGTCGCCGCGACCTTGGGCAGCGGCGCGCCGGCCGGCATGAAGACCGTCGAGCGCACCCCGAGCAGCGAGGAGGCGAGGGCCACGCCCTGCGCGTGATTGCCCGCGCTCGCGGCGACCACACCGGCCGCGCGCTCCTCGGGGAACAGGCCCGCGATGCGCACATAGGCGCCGCGCAGCTTGAAGGAACCGGTCCGCTGGAGGTTCTCGCACTTGAGGTGCACCGGGGAGCCCACGAGGCGCGACAGGTGCCTGCTGCCCTCCATCGCTGTCGAGCGCGCCACTCCGGAGAGCATCTTCTGCGCGCCGCGCACGTCGTCGAGGGTGACCGTCGGCAAGGGATCGCGCGTGCGGTAGCTCATGACGGCAAGTCTTGCAGCCGACGTCCGACTCCTCCTGCGGTGACCAAGGGCCGAGACTGTTCTCCCCGTAGGTTTGCGCAGCGCAGGTACGGTACGGGCTCGGGCCGCGTACCCTGTCCCCCAACCCACTGCCCTCGCATGAAGTGAGCCCCCGGCCATGCCCACAACTCCGGACATGACGACCGCCAGCGACCCCGGCCTTCTCGACAGCCTGCAGCACCAGGTGGCCGTCTTCGCCCGCCGCGCGGAGCAGACCCGCCTCGGCGGCGTAGGACAGGTCCGCAACTCCATGGACCGTGCCGCGTATCTGCTGCTCAACCGCCTCGACAAGGAAGGCCCGATGGGCGTCAAGGCGCTCGCGGCGAGCATGGGCATCGACTCGTCGACGGTCACCCGGCAGGTCGCCCCGCTGGTCGACACCGGACTCGTCAAGCGCACCTCGCACCCCGAGGACGGCCGGGCCGTGGTGCTCCAGCTGTCGCCGCGCGGCCAGGCCCGGCTCGACGAGGTGCGCTCGTCGCGGCGCGAGCTGATGGCCGAGCTGACGCAGGACTGGGACCCGGCGGAGCGCGAGAGCTTCTGCGCGCTCCTCACGCGCTTCAATTCCGCCCTCTCGGCACGCCAGACGTCACAGTCGGCGCCCGGCGGAGAGGTTCCGGCCACTCCGGAGTCTTGACCCCGGCCCCGCCTCTGGCCTCATATGAGACCGGGATCCCCGTTCCTTGTGACCGGGAGGTGCGGTGCGCGAACGGCAGGCGGTCCAGAACGCCCGCCGGGCCCGGGAGTTCGAGGCGTTCGTCGCGGGCGCGGCAGGGCGGCTGCTGCATGCCGCCACACTGCTCACCGCCGAGCCCGCCGAGGACAACCCACGCGCGCGTGCCCTGCTGACCGCCTCCCTCGCGCACACCTACGCGATCTGGGACCGGCTGCGCGGCGAGGACCCCTACGACCGCACCCGCCAGCAGCTCGCCCTGCGCTTCGGCCGGGCGGCCTGGCGCAGGCACCGCGGCCACGGCGGCGTCCTCGAACGGCTCGGCCCGCAGGAGCGGCTGATCCTCGTCCTGCGGATGTACGAGGGCGTGGCCGAGGAGCAGACGGCGGCGCTCCTCGGGCTGCCCGCCGACCGCGTCCACACGATCTGCGCCCGCGCGATGGCGACGGTCCTGCATCCCCCGCGCGGTCCCGCGCCCACGCGCGCCCTGAGCGGGGCGGCACCCTCATGAGGAGGGCGGCACGCCGATGAGTCAGCACGAACGCAAGGAAATGGCCGTACGGCGCCTTCTGGAGGGCGCTCCGCCGCCTGTACCTCCCGGGCTGTGCGCCGACGCGGTACGGCGCGGCGGGCGGATGCTGCGGCGCCGCAGCGCGGCTCGGCGGCTCGGCTGGCTGCTGCTCGTCGCGGCCGTGGTCGCCTTCGCCGTATGGACGTCCCTCGCCCAGCCGTGGGTGGAGCCGCCCTCGCAGACGACTCCACCACTCACCCGCTGGTAGCGGGCCCGGGCTCTAGCCGAGCGCCTGCTGGAGGTCGGCGATGAGGTCGTCCGCCGACTCGATGCCCACGGATAGGCGCACCAGGGCCCCGGGGACCTCCAGGGCGGAGCCCGCCACCGAGGCGTGCGTCATGCGGCCCGGGTGCTCGATGAGGGACTCGACGCCGCCCAGGGACTCGCCCAGGGTGAAGAGCTTGGCGCGGTTGCAGACCTCGACGGCCGCCTCCTCGCCGCCCTCGACCAGGAAGGAGACCATGCCGCCGAACGCCTTCATCTGCTTGGCGGCGATCTCGTGACCGGGGTGCTCCGGAAGGCCCGGGTACAGCACGCGCGTCACGCGCGCGTGCCGGGTCAGCATCTCGGTGACCTTCGTGGCGTTCTCGCTGTGCCGGTCCATGCGCACCGCGAGGGTCTTGATGCCGCGCAGCACCAGCCAGGCGTCGAAGGGACCCGCGACGGCGCCCATCGCGTTCTGGTGGTACGCCAACTCCTCGCCGAGCCCCGCGTCGTTGACGACGAGGGCGCCGCCGACGACGTCCGAGTGGCCGCCCATGTACTTCGTCATGGAGTGCACGACCACGTCCGCGCCGAGCGCGAGCGGCTGCTGGAGGTAGGGGCTCGCGAAGGTGTTGTCGACGACCAGGCGGGCCCCGGCCTCGCGGGCGATCTGCGCGACCGCCGCGATGTCGGTGATGCCGAGCAGCGGGTTGGAGGGGGTCTCCACCCAGATCGCCTTCGTACGGTCGGTCAGCGCGGCCCGCACCGCCTCCGGGTCGGAGGTGTCGGCGACCGACCACTCCACGCCCCACCGCGAGACGACCTTGTCGAACAGGCGGAAGGTGCCGCCGTACGCGTCGTTGGGGATGACCACGTGGTCGCCGGGGGTGAGCAGCGTACGGAGGAGGCAGTCCTCCGCGGCGAGTCCCGAGGCGAAGGCCAGGCCGCGGCTGCCGCCCTCCAGTGCGGCCAGGTTCTCTTCAAGGGCGGTGCGCGTCGGGTTGGCGCTGCGGCTGTACTCATAGCCGCCGCGCAGGCCCCCGACCCCGTCCTGCTTGTAGGTGGACACCTGGTAAATGGGCGGGACGACGGCTCCGGTCAGGGGATCCGCGGTGTTGCCCGCGTGGATCGCCACCGTTTCGAAGCTCTGCGTGCTGTGCGAGTCACTCATGCGGCCTGAGCGTAATGCGCGCGGGGGTCCTTCCGCCGGGTCGGTACGGGTACGTCCCACCAGGTTGGCCAATTGTCCGAGCCGTCTGGTTCGCTTGTGTCATGGAGATTCTCTGGGTCCTGATGGCAGTGGTCATGATCGGCGCGGTCCTCGGGCCCGTGCTGCTGCGCAGGCGCGGCGGAATCCGGCAGGTCGCCCCCGGCGCGCCGGACGCCGCGGACCCGGCGAACTACGGCTTCCTGCGCCAGGAGGAGCTGGACATCCGCATGCCGGGCCCGGACGGCGACCTGCTCGACGTCCTCGACCACGTGCAGCGCTCGCAGGGCTGGCAGGCCGCATCCCAGCTCCTCGCGGGCACCGAGACGCACGGCGAGCGGCGCTGGCAGCGAGTGCAGGCCTTCGCGGGCGCGGCCTCCCTGGAGCTCAAGGAGCGGCCCGGCGGCGTGAGCGAGGGCCCCGGCGGGCAGTGGCTGCGGGTGTGGCGGGCCGAGATGCCCAAGGACGCGGGCGGCGCCGCGGTGCACGCGGAGTTCCTCGTCCAGCAGGCGTGGCGCACCTCGACGCAGGGCACGGACGAGTTCCGGATCATCCTGGAGGAGGCCAAGGACGCGTGCGGGCAGGCCGCGCTGCTCGCCCCCGGCGACCCCGTTCCGTACATCATCGAGCTCTCCATCGCGCGCGGACTCGCGTACTCCCGCGAGGAGTTCGAGCAGCTGTGGCTGAAGATCCTGGACCGCGCGCCCGCGCACATGGGCGCGCACCTGGCGGCGCTGCACTACTGGTGCGAGAAGTGGCACGGCTCGCGCGATCTGGCGTACAGCTTCGCGGAGGCCGCGGCGGCCCGCGCCCCGCGCGGCTCCCTGCTCGCCGCGCTCCCGCTCTTCGCGGTCTACGAGCACCTGCCCGAGGTCAACCTGGTCCGCGGCTTCTACCAGAGCGAGGTCGTCACCAAGGCCGTCGAGGGCGCGCTCTTCGCGGTGCACGCCGCGCGCGCGGACGACCCGATGCTGGCGCACGTCCGGCACCTCCTGGTCTTCTTCCTGGTGCGCTGCGAGCGCTGGTCCGAGGCGATGAACCAGCTGGTGCACGTGGACGGCCACGTGGGCGCGCTGCCCTGGACGCTCTCCGCCGACCCGGCCGCGGACTACGCGGTGTACCGCGCGCTGGCGGTCGCGGGGTACGAGGCGAACGGCGGCAGCCCGGCGACGCTGTCGCACTGAGCCCCGGCGGAATGCCGAGGGCCGTGCGGGCGTTCTTGTCCACGACCCCTGTCACGCACGAGGAGAGACCCCATGATCTTCGGACGCACGCCCGAGCTCCCCACCCCCGAGCAGGCCCTGAAGGGCCGGGCGACCCCGGAATTCGAGGTCCCCGCGCGCCACACCGTGCTCGGCAACCCGTTGCTCGGCCCCTACCCCGACGGCCTGGAGGTCGCGGACTTCGCCCTCGGCTGCTTCTGGGGCGCCGAGCGCAAGTTCTGGCAGACCGAGGGCGTCTGGACGACGTACGTCGGCTACCAGGGCGGCTACACCGAGAACCCCTCCTACGAAGAGGCGTGCTCCGGCCTGACCGGGCACACCGAGGCGGTGCGCGTCGTCTTCGACCCCTCCAAGGTCTCGTACGCGGCGCTCCTGAAGCTGTTCTGGGAGTCCCACAACCCCACGCAGGGCTTCCGGCAGGGCAATGACGTCGGCACGCAGTACCGCTCGGCGATCTACACCCACTCCGCCGACCAGCAGGCGATCGCGGCGGCCTCCCTGGAGGCGTACCAGAAGGTCCTGACGGCCTCCGGGCACGGCACGATCACCACGACGGTGCTGCCCGCCGACGACAAGCCGTTCTGGCCCGCCGAGGCGTACCACCAGCAGTACCTGGACAAGAACCCCGACGGGTACTGCGGGATCGGCGGGACCGGCGTCACGCTCGCGGAGCCCTTCGAGACGAACTGGGGCGTCTCCTGCCCGACCGGGATCGTCGCCGCCCCCGAGCCCACCGAGTAGCCGCACGGGACCGGGTTCCGTGAACCGTCAACGGAATCCGCTCCTCCCCTCCTACGATGCCCGCATGATGCTGCTGCGCAGAGTGTTGCGGGTCGTCATGGTTGTCGCGCTGGCCCTGGTGGGGGCGGTACAGGGCAGCGCGACGGTGCAGGCCGACGAGGGGACGCCCCCCTCCGGCCGGCAATTGCTCTTCTACAACCACGCCTACGGAGTGTTCGACCGGGAGACCGCCGACGCCATCGAACACTCCACCTACCTGCGGGAGTTCGCCAACTTCCAGGTGCGCACCACGACCGGTTCCGACGGGCAGACCTGGACGGGGCGCTATCTGATGGGGCGCGAGACCTACCTCGAGCTCTTCGGCGTCGGGGACGTGTCGGGGCCCGACGGCACGCTCGGCTCCGCCGGAATGGGCGTCTCCACCGAGCGGGCCGGTGACATGGCGACGGTCCTCGCGCGACTGCGGGACCTCGGCGTCGAGAAGCCGGTCGAGTTCCGCCAGACGCGGGACTTCGGGGACGGGGTGCCGGTGCCGTGGTTCGACGCGGTCTTCACCACCGATCAGTACGACGCGTTCGGCGCGTGGGGGATGGAGTACCGGCCCGAGTACTTCGCGGACCCGCGCAGCGGGACCGAGCCTGCGGCGTTTCCCGGGGACGTCGGGCGGGAGCGGTACTTGTCCGACGGCTACCGCGACCATCTGATGCGCGACGTGACGTCGATCCGTCTCGCGGTGACGCCGCGCGATCTCGCCAACACGGTGCCGTTGCTGCGGGCCGGGGGGTTCCAGGTGTCCTCCGTGCCGGGTGACGGGGTCGTCGCGCGGGGTGGGGGCACGACGATCCGTCTCGAACCGGTTCCTCGTGAGCGGGCGGGTCTGCGGGAGGTCGGGATGTCGCTCAACCACCCGGTGAAGCGGCACGTGGAGCGTCTGGGTGACTCCACGCTTACTGTGGGGCCGGGGGCCCGCGCTGTTTGGGCGTTTCCCTCGCCGAAGTAGGGGCGTTGTCCCTGCCGGGTGGGTGGGGGAGGTGGTGGTATCTCCCCCACGTCCGGTGCGGTGTCACACGGGGTTTTGCGCAGTTCCCCGCGCCCCTGAAGGGGCCACACCGCGCGTGGGTGGGTGGGGGCGGTGGCGGCATCCTCCCCACGTCCAGCGCGACGGCACACGGGGGTTCGCGCAGTTCCCCGCGCCCCTGAAGGGGCCCGCCCCCGCCGGGCCGCAGCCGCGAGCGCGCCCGAGGGGACGTGGGGGTATGTGCGCACGGAGCACATAAGGAGACCGGGGCACGGAAGCAAGTCCGTTGGCGGTCATCTGGGACGGCGAGTACGCACATACCCCCGCGGCCCCGCCCCACAACCGAACCCAAGGCGCAAGACCCGCACCCACCCGAGCCCCGCGCCCCCTCTGCCCTCAGCGAATCTGCCACCAGCCGAGATCTCTGACAACGACCGCCGAGGCGGGCAACAGTCAAGGCAGGGCGCGGCGTTCGGAGCCGCCGAGATCGTGGGAGGAATCATGTCCGTGCATGACAGTGGGTGGGACGCCGCGCGTCCCCGGGGCGCCGACGGGGACACCGCGCCGTCCCGGTTCGACGATCAACTCGCCGCCCAACTCCTCGACCAGCGCATCGTGTTCCTCGGAACACAGGTCGACGAGGTCTCCGCCAACCGCGTCTGCGCACAGCTGCTCGTCCTGTCCGCGGAGGACCCGAAGACCGACATCGGGCTCTACATCAACAGCCCGGGCGGCTCGGTCAGCGCCGGGCTCGCGATCTACGACACCATGCGGCTCATCCCCAACGACGTCTCCACCCTCGTCATGGGATTCGCCGCCAGCATGGGCCAGTTCCTGCTCAGCGTCGGCACCGCGGGCAAACGCTTCGCGCTGCCCAACGCGCGGATCATGATGCACCAGCCCTCCGCGGGCATCGGCGGCACCACCGCGGACATCGCCATCCAGGCCGAGAACCTGGAGTTCACGAAGAAGGCCATCGAGCGGATCACCGCCGAGCACACGGGCCAGAACGAGGAGACCATCTCGCGCGACGGTGACCGCGACCGCTGGTTCACGGCCGAGCAGGCCAAGGAGTACGGCATGGTCGACCGCGTCGTCGCATCGATGGAGGACGTGCGCCCCGCAGGGCCTAAGCACCGTATCGGGCTCGGGATTTGAGGGGGGATCAGGTGATGAGCCAGAGGATGGAGCCCAGGATGAGTCAGTACACCATTCCCACCGTCGTCGAACGCACCCCGCAGGGCGAGCGTTCCTACGACGTCTACAGCCGCCTGCTCTCCGAGCGCATCATCTTCCTCGGCACGGAGATCGACGACGGTGTGGCCAACGTGGTCATCGCGCAACTGCTGCATCTGGAGTCGTCCGCCCCGGAGCGCGAGGTCGCGATCTACATCAACTCGCCCGGTGGATCGTTCACTTCGCTCATGGCGATCTACGACACCATGAGCTTCATCACCGCGCCGATCTCGACGTTCTGCGTCGGCCAGGCCGCCTCCACCGCCGCCGTGCTGCTCGCCGGGGGCGATCCGGGGCGGCGGTTCGTGCTCGACCACGCGCGCGTGCTGCTCGGGCAGCCCGCGAGCCGGGGCCAGCAGGGGACGGTGTCCGACCTCAGTCTGCAGGCCAAGGAGATGCTGCGGATCCGCTCCCAGGTGGAGGAGGTGCTGTCCCGGCATACGGGCCACGACGTGGCGACGCTGCGCGCCGACATGGACCGGGACAAGTTCTTCACCGCGCAGGAGGCCGTCGCGTACGGACTCGCGGACCAGGTGCTCAGCAGGCGGGCCGTACCCGTCGCCGCCTGACCCGCCAGACGGCGAAGGCTCAGGCGGCGACGGCTCACGCGGCGACGGCTCAGGCGGCCAACCGCACCTCGCCCTGGAGCGACGCCTTGGTCGGCCTCACGCGGGGAAGGCCGACCAGGCGGCTCTGGGCCAGCGAGAGCAGGTCGGGCAGGCCGAGACCGAGCGCGCGGGCGGCGGCCGCGAGGACCTCGGAGGAGGCCTCCTTGCGGCCGCGCTCCAGCTCGGAGAGGTAGGGCATGGAGATCCGGGCGGCGTCGGCCACGTCCTTCAGGGTGCGCTCCTGCGCGAGGCGCTCGCGGCGCAGGACGTCACCGACGAGATCCCGCCAGAGCGGCTCCCGCCGCTCCTGCTCGGCCTCCTTACCCAGGGGGCGCAGAGGAATCACACGGGCCTCGTTCGGCTGGGACTTCGGCTTCTGCGGCGCTCGCGCCTCGTCGCTGCTCACTCCCCCAGCGTAGGAGCGGTACGGCCAGAACGGCAGCAGGAGGGCAGCACGAAGCGTTCCGCCACCCGCGAAACCGCGGACCGCTACTTCGTCCCCGACCCCACCGACGACGCGTCCCGGCCCCAACTCGCGAGCAGGCGCAGCCCTTGCGCCGACGCCGAGTCCGGTTCCGCGTGGTACATGATCAGTGACTGGTCGCAGTCGTCCGGCAGGCGCAGCGTCTCGAACGACAGGGTCAGGTCGCCGACCAGGGCGTGCCGCATGCGCTTGACGCCGTGGCCCTTCTCCTGGACGTCGTGCGTGGCCCACAGACTCCTGAACTCCTCGCTCTTGACGGAGAGTTCGCCGACGAGGGAGGACAGCTGCGGGTCGTTCGGGTAGCAGCCCGCGTCCATGCGCAGATAGCTGACGATGTCCGACGCCTTCCGGTCCCAGTCGACGAAGAGCTCGCGCGAGCGCGGGTCGAGGAAGCAGATGCGGGCCCAGTTCCGGTCGGCGGGGGCGAGCTCGCCCCAGTCGCCGAAGAGCGCGGCGGCGAGCGCGTTCCAGCCGAGGATGTCGGAACGGCGGCCGACCACGTACGCGGGCACGCCTTCGATGGAGTCGAGGAGCTGTTGCAGCACGGGCCGCATGTACTGCGGCCTTACGGCCTTCTTCTTGTGGGCCTTGGGCTTGGCCAGGTGCGTCAGGTGGGCGTGCTCGGCGTCGGTCAGGCGCAGGGCGCGGGCGATGGCGTCGAGCACCTCCACCGAGACGTTGCGGCCGTTGCCCTGTTCGAGGCGGGTGTAGTACGCGACGGAGACCCCGGCGAGCTGCGCGAGCTCCTCGCGGCGCAGCCCCGGCACCCTGCGGTGCCGCCCGAAGTGCGGCAGCCCGACGTCCTGCGGCTGGAGCCTCGCCCTGCGGGTGCGCAGGAACTCGCTCAGCTCGGCCCGGCTGTCCAGGGGGCGGCCCTCGGGGATCTCGTCCATACATTCCAGTATCCAGGGTCGTACGACCATGAGCCTGACCCCGCCAGTGGTAGGCACAGCGGTCGTAGGCAGAACAGGTGTCTGGGTGAGTCCGCAGGTCACCGGCATGCTCGTGGACATGACTGAGCAGATCACCACCGTTTCCGCCTATGCCGCTCCCGCCCCGGGTGCGCCCCTGGAGCGCACCACCGTCCCGCGCCGCGCCGTCGGCGAGTCCGACGTCATGATCGACATCAAGTACGCCGGTATCTGCCACTCGGACATCCACCAGGCCCGCGACGGCTGGGGCGAGGGCATCTACCCGATGGTGCCGGGCCACGAGATAGCCGGTGTCGTGACCGAGGTCGGTCCCGGCGTCACCAAGTTCTCCGTCGGCGACCGCGTCGGCGTCGGCTGCATGGTCGACTCCTGCCGCGAGTGCGAGAACTGCCAGGCCGGTCTGGAGCAGTACTGCGCGCAGGGCAACATCGGCACGTACAACGCGCTCGACAAGAACGGCGAGCCGACGTACGGCGGCTACTCCTCGCACATCGTCGTGGACGAGGCGTTCACCGTCCGCATCCCCGACGGGCTCGCGCTCGACGTGGCCGCGCCGCTGCTCTGCGCGGGCATCACCACGTACTCCCCGCTCGCGCACTGGAACGCGGGCCCCGGCAAGAAGGTCGCCGTCGTCGGCCTCGGCGGTCTCGGCCACATGGCCGTCAAGATCGCGAACGCGATGGGCGCCGAGGTCACCGTGCTCAGCCAGTCGCTGCGCAAGAAGGACGACGGCCTGAAGCTGGGCGCCGAGCACTACTACGCGACCAGCGACGACGCCACCTTCGAGGCGCTCGCGTCCACCTTCGACCTGATCCTCTCGACGGTCTCGGCGCCGCTGCCCCTGGACAAGTACCTGGGCCTGCTGCGTACGGACGGCGCCTTCGTGAACGTCGGCGCGCCCGAGGAGCCGGTCTCGCTCAACCTGTTCTCCGTGATCGGCGGCCGCAAGACCCTCGCGGGCTCCAACATCGGCGGCATCCGGGAGACCCAGGAGATGCTGGACTTCTGCGCGGTGCACGGGCTCGGCGCGGAGATCGAGCTGATCCGTGCCGACCAGATCAACGAGGCGTACGAGCGGGTGCTCGCCAGCGACGTGCGCTACCGCTTCGTGATCGACAACGCGACGATCTGAGGGCGGGACACCGCACGGACCTCCGTGGCCGGAACCTGACTGGGCCCCGGGCCCTAGGCCGCAATGCGCAGCGCACCGGGGCCCTGTGGCCGATACGGCGGCCGGGGGCCCGCGCCTACCGTTGTCCATGTCACCGCGGCACAGCGGGAGTCAGGACCATCGAGGAGGTCGCACGGTGTCCATCGAGTTGAACCACACGATCGTCACGGCCAAGGACAAGGAGGAGTCCGCGCGCTTCCTCGCGGACCTGCTCGGCCTGGAGGTGAGCCCGCAGTACGGCCCGTTCATCCCCGTCACGATTCCCAACGGGGTCACCCTCGACTACGCCGATGGCGACGGCGGCCCGATCGTGCCGCAGCACTACGCCTTCCTCGTGTCCGAGGACGAGTTCGACGCGATCTTCGGGCGCATCGAGGACCGCGGTCTCACCTACTGGGCCGACCCGTACCACCAGCGCGAGAACGAGATCAACACGCACGACGGCGGGCGGGGCGTCTACTGGGAGGACCCGAACGGCCACAACCTGGAGATCATCACCAGGCCCTACGGCTCCGGGGGCTGAGCCCCCGGGACCGGGCTACGGGGACTGGGCGAGGAACGCGAGCACCGGCTCCGTGGCGACGTCCGCGAACTCCTCGAAGTAGGCGTGCCGAGCGCCGGGCACCAGCAGGGTCCGTGCGTCCGGGATGCGCCCGGCGAGCAGCGGGGCGTTGGCGGTCGGGTTGAACGCGTCGTCCGTGCCGTGCACGACGAGCGTCGGTGCCTCGATCCTGGGCAGCGCGTCCCAGGCGTCGTGCCGGGCGCTGGCGCGCAGGTGCCCGCGGCGGGCGTACGCGGGCATGGTGGAGTCCCCCAGCGTGTGGAACTCCCTTCCGGGGCGGGCGCGTTCCTGCTCGGCCAGCCAGGCCGGGGTGTACATGAGTTCCAGCAGAGCGCGGCGCACGGCGTCCGGATCGGCCTGGGTCAGGGCCTTGCGGACGTCGGGCCCGCGCTCGACGCCGTGCGGGCCGCCGGGCGACGTACAGCCGAGCACGAGCCGTCCGACCCGCTCGGGGAAGTCGGCGGCGAGCCACTGGGCGACGCGCCCGCCCATGGAGGTGCCGTAGACGTGGGCGCGCCCGATCCCCGCATGGTCGAGGACCGCGAGCACGTCACGGGCGAAGCCGGGTGTGCTGTACGTGTCGGTGTCGGGGCGGTCGCTGCGGCCTGTCCCCCGGTGGTCCATGACGACGGTGGTGAAGCGCGCGGCGAAGTCGGCGCGCACCGGATCCCACCAGCGGTGGTCGTTGGACTGCCCGCTGAGGAGCACCAACGGCGCGCCGCTGCCGTGCAGTTCGTAGTGGATCGCGGCGCCGTCGGCCGCCTCGGCGAAGGGCACGTCCGCTCACTTCTCCCGCAGGTCGGCCACGAGCCGGAAGCGTTCGAGGACGAGTGCGGTGGTGTCGTCCACGGTGAAGTCCTCGTCGCCGAGCGCGGCCCGCATCTCGGGACCGTGCCAGAACTCCTCGTGCCCGGCCCGCCACTGCGCCACCGTCGTGAACCCCTCGCCCTCGTCCACGGCATGCGCGAGGTCCACGTCGGCGAGCGCCACGACGCGCACTTCGGTGATCTCGATGACGCCGACGTCCCGCCCGTCGGAGTCCACGACCACGGACCGCTCACCGACCCGGGGCAGCGGATCCCCTTCGTGCTCGTAGTCGGCCACGAGACCGGTGGTGGAGGTCTTGGAGCCGTCCAGGACCGCCGCGACGAGCTGTTCGCGCAGCGGCCCGGGGAAGGCGAACTCGGCCTTGGGGAGCGACGTCATGGGATCACAGTAATCGGCCCGCGAGCCGTCCCCGCGAGTCGGCGGCGGGACCGGTCTCTCAGGGCTGGTACGGCGGGGCCGCGCCCCAGTTCCAGAGCGGGACCGGCTGGTCGGTGGGGCGGGTGGCGTCGGGGCCCGAGAAGTAGACCGCCAGGCGCGTGCCCCATTCGACGTAGGCGGCGAACGCCGAGCGGAACTCCGCGTCCGTGGGCAGGGCCGCCTCGTCCGCCGCGTCCTGGAGGAGGTTGACCCAGCGGCGGCGCTGGGGCTCGGTGATGCCCTTGCCGAGGTGTTTGGCGACCATGTGGGAGTGGCCGCCGTGCTCCTGGGAGTAGTGGGCGGGGCCGCCGAAGACCTCGCCGAGCCACTGGGCGACGTGGTGGGCGTGTTCGGGGTCGAGGCCCGCGAAGAGCGGGGCGAGCAGGTCGTCGGCGAGGACCTTCTCGTAGAAGACCTCCGTCAGACGGGCCAGGCGCTCCTCGCCGCCCGCCCACGCGTACAGCGTCGGGGTCGACGCGCCGGTGCCGCGCACCGCGGTGGGCGTGTAGTGGCGCATCTCCTCGATGTGCTCGACGTAGGGGCGGATCTCCGCGAAGAACTCCTTGAAGTGGTCCGAGCGGCGGAAGCCCTCCATGTGGTCCTTGGTCGAGGTCCACGTGATGCGCAGGATGTAGTGCTCGAAGTCGTCCTCGCAGCGCGTGAGTTCGTAGTCCACGCAGTGCGGCGACGCGGCGAGGGGCACGGCGGCGCGGGTGTAGGCGGCGAGGAACTCCGCGGAGCGGTCGGCGGGTATGCGGTAGCGGATGTACTCGACGGTGTGCGCGGTCATGTGACGCCGGCTTCCTCCGGGGCGGGGCCCGGCGCCGCCCGAGCGGCACCCCAGTCCCAGAGTGCCTGCAGAACGGGGCCGAGATCCCTTCCGTGCGGGGTGAGTTGGTAGGTGACGGCCGAGGGCCACCCGGGCGTACGCATGCGCCGGACGACGCCCGCGGCGACGAGTTGCGCGAGTCGTTCCGAGAGCACCTTGTCCGACAACTCGGGGAGTGAGGCGGCCAGTTCGCTGTACGCGAAGCGCTCGCCGCGCAGCAGCTCGCGCACCAGGAGCGTGGTCCAGCGGCCGCGCAGCGCGGCGAGGGTGATCTCGACGGGGCAGCCGGGGTCCGGCGCGCTCACCCCGGCGCGCGCGTCGTCGGGCAGCCCGGGCTCGGGGCCCGCGCCGCTTACCGTTCGGTGAGTCACGAGAGGGCCTCCTACGGTGCAGCCATGACGACCACGACGATAGTCACCCCGTCCCCCCTGCCCACCCGCGCCGAGGACGTCCCCGCCGCCTTCGCCGAACGCTTCAACAGCGGCGACGCCGACGCCGTGCGGGAGCTCTACGAGGACCGTGCCGCCTTCGTACCCGAGTCGGGCGAAGCGGTGCACGGCAGCACCGCGATATCCACCGCGAACGCCCCCTTCCTCGCCCTCGGCCTCCCGATCTCCGTACGCCCCCGCCAGGTGCACGTCGCCGGGGACATCGCGCTGCTGGTCGTCGACTGGGAGATCGAGGGCAAGATCCGCTCCACCGCCACGGACGTGGCACGACGCGGCGCCGACGGATACTGGCGATACGTGATCGACAGTCCCTTCGGCGCCGCGCCCGCGTCAGCGCTTCAGTAGCGCGTCAGGCCGGGAAGCTGCGGGTAGCTCACTTCCCGTAGTACGCGTTGTAGATCGACAGCGTCGACTTGTTGCCCTTCTTGTCCGCGACCTTGGCGTGGAAGGAGATGCCCTCGCCCTTGGCCGGGTTCTTCACGGAGATCTTGCCGCCGCTGACCGTGGCCTTCTTCCAGGTCTGGCCGTAGTCGTAGGAGACGTACACCGCGAGGGACTTGAGGTTCGAGCCCGCTGCCGCGCCGAGGACCTTGACCGGCACGGACTGCTTCTTGCCCGCTTCCGCCCTGCTGCTCAGGTCGACCGTGGGGCTGAACCGCACCGTGGAGACCGGCAGCTTGGCGCTCTCGGCCTTCTTGGAGCGGAAGGTGAAGCTCGCGTCGATGCGCGTGGAGGCCGCGGCCACCTTGACGCTGCGCTTCACGGACGTCGTCAGCTTGTACTCGGCGTCGGCGGACGGGACCTTGAACGGCTTGTCGCCGACCAGCGGGTCGTCGTTCTCGCCGACCTTGGTGCCGTTGCGGTACAGCGTCGTCTTCACCGACGAGTACAGCGAGTAGCCCACGTGCGTCTGGCCGTCGGCGAACAGCGGCAGGTAGCCGGAGATCTCGTTGCCCGTCCGGAAGACGCCGTACTGGCCGCCGATCCGCGGGCCGAAGACGGCCGTGTTGAACGTCTTCTCGTAGCTCTGGCCCGCCTTGAACGTCTGCGGCGTGCCCAGCGAGTAGCTCGCCTCGGTGGTCGGGAAGCCGTCCTCGTCGGGCGGACCGGCCTGCTCGAACTCCAGGCCCCACTTCACCTTGTCCGCGGTGGACACGTGGAGCGTGCGTACGCCGCGGAGCTTGGTCGGGACGGAGACGGACCAGCCGCCGCTGCTGGCGGGCAGCTCGCCGTAGGCGCGCAGCGAACCGGTCTTGCCGCTGCTGGACGCGCCGAGCCCGGCCTTCACCGTGGCGAGTTCGCTCGCCTTGTACTTCTTGGTGTAGCCGGTCGCGATCTGCTTGACCGGTCCGCCGGCGATGGTGTTGTACTCGGTGGCGTCGCCCTTGGTCCAGACGGCCGACCACTGCTGGTCGAGCGTCACACCGGTCGGGGCCGCGCCGATCGAGGCGGTGTTGAAGCCCTTGTACTCGTCGAGCAGCCAGCCGAAGCCGTAGCCGGCGTCCGCCGTGCTGACCGTGTACTCCGGCGCGGCGAGGACACCCTTGACGCCCTCGTCGGGCACGGTCACCTCGACCGGCTTGGCGGTCCGCGCGTCGACCGTCACCGTGGTGTTCTTGGTGATGTCGAGCTTCGGCTGGGCGATCCAGTCGATGCCCTTGGTCGCGTCCCGCGGGTCGACGACCACGTTGGCGTTGAGGATGTAACCGCCCTTGGGCACCCGGACCTTGACGGTCCCCGACTCGTCGTACGGCGAGAAGTCCCTGTCGGTCCCGGCCCCCGTGATGCCCAGCAGCGAGACGTCGTAGTTCTTCGTCGGCTGGCCGTCACGGCCGAGGCTCTTCAGCGTGAGGTCGTACGACTCCACCTCGCGGTCGACCGCCGCAGCGGTGCGCACGGACTGGCCGCCGCCGCTCGCCACGACGTACGCGGAGTAGGTGCCGTCGACCGTGCCGCCCAGCTTCGAGTCGGCGGTCAGGTCCACGGAGGCGGTGCCGCCCGCGGGGACGGTCACCTTCTTCGCGCCGAGCGTGAAGAAGCCCGCAGGGGCCGGACGGCCCTTGGGGTCGGTGCCCGCGGCCGTCAGGTCGAGGGTGACCTCGTCCTTGCCGAGGTTGCGGTAGGTGACCTTCTTGGTGACCGGCTTGTCGTCGGTGTGCGGCCACTGCTGCGTACCGAAGCTCACCGAGACCGGGTCGGCGATCACGGACTGCTTGATGGCCTTGTCGACGGCGATCCGGCCCGAACCCTGCTGGAACGGGGTGTACTTGCCGGGCTTGGTGGACCCGGTGAGCGCGCCCTTCAGCTCGGCGTACTTCCAGTCCGGGTGCTGCTGCTTCAGGATCGCCGCCGCGCCCGCGACGTGCGGGGTCGCCATCGACGTGCCGGAGATCGTCAGATAGCCCTCGGGCTTCTGGCCGACCTCCTTCTCGATGACGGAGCCGGGGGCGGCCGCGGCGGTGATGTCCACACCGGGTGCGGTCACGTCGGGCTTGATGGCACCGTCGCCGACGCGCGGGCCCTGGCTGGAGAAGTCGGCGAGCTTGTCGTTGTCGTCGACCGCGCCGACCGTCAGGGCGGCGTCCGCGCTGCCCGGCGAGCCGACGGAACCTGGCGCGCCGTCATTGCCGGCGGCGATCGCGAAGAGGATGCCCTTGTCGGCGGAGAGCTTGTTGACCGTCGCTTCGAGCGGGTCGACACCGGGGGTGTCGCCGCCGCCGAGGCTGAGGTTGACGACATCGGCCTTCTCGGCCGCCGCCCACTCCATGCCCGCGATGATCTCGGAGTCCTCGCCGTATCCGTCGTCGCTCAGGACCTTGCCGTTGAGCAGCTTGGCCCCGGGGGCGACGCCCTTGAACTTGCCTCCGGACTTCGCGCCCGTACCGGCCGCGATCGAGGCGACGTGCGTGCCGTGACCGAAGCGGTCCTTGGCGTCGGGCGAGGTGGAGAAGTTCTTCTCGCCGACGACCTGGTCCTTCAGGTCGGGGTGGGTGGCGTCCACGCCGGTGTCCAGGACGGCGATCTTCACGCCCTTGCCGTCGTACCCCGCGGCCCACGCCTTGTCGGCGCCGATCTGCTTGACGCTCTTGTCCAGGCTCGCCTTGCGGGTGCCGTCGAGCCAGACGTGCGCGATGCCGGACGCGGTCGTACGCGCACCGCCCCGCTCGCTGGTGAGCGCCTTCCACAGGTCGCCCGCGTCACGCTTCGGCGTGGTGACGGCGTCGGCGTTCAGCGCCTTGAGGGACCGGCGCACGGTCGTGTCCCCGGCGGCCCGGACGTCGGCCTTCGCGTCGGCCTGGGCGGACCCCTGGTAGCCGACGATCACCTTCAGGCCCTTGGCCTGCGCCGCGCGGTTGCGCTTCTTGCTCAACTCCGTGATGTCGAAGAGCCGTTGGTCGATGCGTCCGTCGGCTATCAGGCGCTGGGCGTCGGCGGGTATGAGCAGCGTGTGGCCCCCGGTGCGCCGCACCTGTACGGGGATGTGCTCGCGCCCCTCGGCCCGGTCGAACCCGACCACGCGTCCCTTGGCGTCGACGGTGACGCGGTCGCCGGTGATGAGCGTGACGTGGCGCTTGCCCGTCAGCTCACCGGCCGCCGCCCCCGCCGACTTCCCCGCGGCTGCCGGGGTCGCGGTCGCCGGGCTGGTCATGCCCGCCGCGAGTGCCACGGCGACAGCCGTGGCGATGGTGGCGCCGCACGCTCTCTTCACTTGTCTGTGCAAGTCTCCCCCTGGAGGTTAAGGGGCTGCCGCCCCTCGGATGTCGCAGTATGCCGAGGGGCGAACATCTGCTCAATAGTGAGACAGATGTGGGGAGTTGATACGCGAAGGAATTCATAGCGCCTTAACGGAGGTTGGCCCGGATCGAGCCAATGCGCTCTCGCCTCTCCGCGTTTTCCGCGACCGAAACGCGACCACCCCTGATCACGGCGAGCCGCGGCGCGTCGCGTACGAGGGCGCTGTCGTGCGTGACCATCACAAAGGTCAGGCCGCGCTCTTTCCACACCTCTTCGAGCAATTCCATGATCTCGTCGCGCACGGCCCCTTCGAGATCACCGGTCGGCTCGTCGGCGAGCAGCACCTTGGGGCGTTTGACCAGGGCGCGGGCGATGGCCAGGCGCCGCATGCCACCGTCGCGGAGCTCGCGGGGCAGCCGGGTGGCGAACGCGCCGAGACCCACCGACTCCAGCGCGTCGGCGGCCCGTTCGCGGCGGGCGGCGCCACCGAATCCCAACGGCGCGAGCGCCGTCCCGACGTTCTCCAGGACGCTCAGCGCCGGGCTCAGGTCGCGGTCCTCGCAGACGTAGCCGATCGACTCGGCACGGACCGCCGCGAGCCGCGCCTCGGGAAGCGCGGCCAGATCGGTGCCGTCGAGCTCGACGCTGCCGGAGGTGGGCCTGCCGCGTCCGCCGAGGAGCCGCAGGAGCGTGGACTTGCCGCTGCCCGCCGGACCCTGCACGACGAGCCGGTGGCCGTCGCCGACGACCAGGTCGACACCGGCGAGCGCGTCCACAGGGCCCGCGCCGCACCAGTACCGCTTGGTGACGCCTCTGAGCTCGTACATGGTCGCGACGGTAGGTACGCCCGGTGATGAACGGATAAGGCGCGCTTGAGAGCCGTATGAGAACGGCGGTGGCCCGCACCCCCGAGGGGATGCGGGCCACCGCGTCGTACGAAAGTCGCACGAGGTCGCACGAAAGAGGTCGTACGAAAGGAGAGTGGGATCAGACGGCGGAGCCGGCCTTCCACTGCGCCCAGTCCATGTTCCAGCCGTTGAGGCCGTTGTCCGGGGCGATGGTCTTGTCCCCGGTGTTGCGGACGTCCACGACGTCACCGGTGATGGAGTTCTGGTAGAACCACGAACCCGGCGTGCTCTTGTCGTTGGCGCCCTTGGCGTCCTGCAGGCCGATGCAGCCGTGGCTGGTGTTGGCGCCGCCGAAGATCGAGGGCGCGCCCCAGTAGTTGCCGTGGATGAAGGTGCCCGAGTTGGAGAGGCGCATGGCGTGCGGCACGTCCTTGATGTCGTACTCGCCCTTGCCGTCACCGTCCTTGAAGCCGACGGTGGCGCCGTCCATCCGGGTCTCCTTGAACATCTCGGAGATGACCATCTTGCCGTTGTACGTCTTGTTCTCGGGCGAGCCCGCGGAGATCGGAATGGACTTCACGACCTTGCCGTCCCGCGTGACCTTCATCGTCTTGGTCTTGGCGTCGACGATGGAGACCTGATTGCGGCCGATCTTGAACTGGACGGTCTTCTCCTGCACGCCGTAGACGCCGTCGGCGCCCTCGACGCCGTCCAGGCTCATCTTCAGCGTGACGGTGGAGTTGCCCTTCCAGTAGTCCTCGGGCCGGAAGTCCAGGCGGTTCGCGCCGAACCAGTGGCCGACGACTTCCTGGCCGCTGCTGGACGAGACCTTGATCGCGGACTGGACGTCCTTCTTGTTGCTGATCGCCTTGTCGAAGTTGATCGACACGGGCATGCCGACGCCGACGGTGGAGCCGTCCTCGGGCGTGAAGTTCCCGATGAAGCTGTTGGCCTTCGAGACGGTCGTGAACGACGAGTTCTCGTGCGCCTTGCGGCCCTCGGAGTCCTTGGCGGTGGCCGCGATCTTGTACTTCATGGCGCGCTCGAGCTGGCCGGAGGGCTTCCAGCTCTTCTTGTCGGCAGATATCTGCCCGGCGACCGCCTTGCCCGCGTCGTTCGTCATGGTCACGTCCGTGAGGGTGCCCTCGCTGACGGTGACCTTGGCCGCGCTGTTGATGCTTGCGTTGTCGGAGCCGTTCTTCGGCGCGATCTTGATCTGGGCCGCCGAGGTCTTCTTGGCAGCCGCCTCGTCGACCTGGTTCTGCGACTCCTTGCCGCCCGACGCCTTGTCGCCGTCGTCGCTGCTACAGGCCGAGAGCACAAGGACGCCGCCCACCAGGGCCGACACGGCCGCGAGGCCCTTGCGCCCAGGTCCGCGACGCCTACTGTCCGTCATCACACGCATCTCCATAGTTGCCGAATCCCCAAATCCAACCCCGAGAGTCCCCCGTAATCCCGCCTGCATAACGTCCTGCCCGGTTCGTCCCGTTCCACTACCGCGGAGAATGTGGGGAACACCACGTCCGCGGTGCTGGAATATCGGTCGGTCCTCACTGTGCGGGACGTGAAGGGCACCCGGTGTGCACCCACCGCGCACCCACCGCGCGTCCTGAGACGACGGAACCCCGGACGACGGTTGCCGTCCAGGGCCCCTGATTCCGCTTGTTTCCGGTGCCCGGGGTCGCTACGCGTCGTCGTCCTCGTCGCCATCATCCTCGTCCGGGTCCCAGTCCGGCGAATCGGGGTCGTAGTCGACCGTCTCGCTGCTCCACGACGCCTGGGTGAGCTCGACCCCGGGGACCTGGCTGACCAGGTCGAACGGGTCCACGAGGTAGGCGAGTGCCTCCGCGCCGTCCTCCTTGACGGCGGCCTCGGCGTGCGTGCGCTCCTCGGCGGGCATCTGGGCGTCCTCGGCGATGCGGGCGAGCGCGGCGCCGGTCAGCTTCTCCGCGTCGCCCACCTCGACGACCATTTCGACTCTCAGTCGTACAAACCGTGATGTGTCATCTGTGCTCATACGACGGAGCGTAAGGCCCGCGTCCCCCGCGACTTTCCCGCGACCCGCGGCTTTCACTACCATCGCCCCACACGGCCAATTCGCCAGCGCCACAAGGGGGATCCGATTCCGTGTCCGCACGCCGATCGTTGCTGACAGCCACTGCCGCAGGAGCCCTGCTCGGCGGCCTGTGGTTCATCCCCTCCGCGAACGCGACGTCTCCCGCGACGCACGGGATACCCCGCGAACGCCCGGCGGCGACCGCCACGGCCCACCAGGAGACCGACGCGTACACGGCCGCGGACGAGAGCGACCGGCTGGCCGAGACGGGCGGCTTCGACACCACGCCGTACGTGATCGGCGGCACGGTCTTCCTCGGCCTGGGGGCGGGCTTCGTGGCCTTCTCGGTACGCAGGGAGAGGTCGGGCGGGACGGCTTACTGAGGGACCGCGCCCCTGGCGCTCACGCGGCTGCGGCCTGCCGCGCCGCGTGGCGCCCCAGCTCGCACCACAGCAGCTTTCCGCCGCGCCCGAAGAGGTCGTCGCCCAGCGAGTAGCCGCCCCACGCGTCCGCGTAATGGCATACGAGGAAGAGCCCGCGCCCACCGTCCGCCTCGACCGGCACGGAGCACAGCCCCGCGCTGCCGGGCCGCCGGTCGAACGGGGGCGGGATGTGCGGATTCGAATCCCACACGCTCACCCGCAGCCGCCGCCCTCCGTCCAACGCGCGCAGCCGCAGGGTGGCGTCCCCTTCGGCATGCAGATAGGCGTTGCTGACGAGCTCCGACGTCAACAGTTCGGCGGCGTCGGCGAGCGCCGTGAGCCCGTGCGCGGCGAGGACCACGCGGAGCGTGCTGCGGGCGACGCGGGGGGCGCGGGCGTCGTGCGGGAGCTGGAGGGCGTACGCCCAGGGGGCGGGTTCGGCGAGGGGGGCCGGGGTGGGCCTCGGCGGGGATACGGTGACCATGAATGCCTCCTGCGGTGGCGGGACTTGGGTGCTCTTCGGCTGCGCCGGGCGGTGGCAGTGTCGCGGGCTGCGGTGCGCTTCCGGCTTAGGGGCGGGGCCAGTTGAGCGGCGTACTCCACACACCGTAGCGGTGAAAATGTAAGGTCTTACATCGAAGAGGCGAAGACCTTCCATTCCCACTCGTGTGGGTGACAACTCCGGTATGCAGCAAGGAAAGTGAACGCCGATGCCGTCCAGCACCAACGTGCCCCTGCGCCAGCAGCGTCTGGGCGCTGAGCTGCGCAAGCTCCGTGAGCGTGCCGGTCTCACCTCGACCGCGGCCGCTAATCTCCTCGGTGGTCCGCAGGCCCGCATCAGCAACATCGAGGCCGGACGCTACGCGGTGAGCGCCGACCGCGTCCGCGCGCTCGCCCACAACTACACCTGCGCCGACGACCAGTACGTCGACGCCCTTGCCGACATGACCGGCGGACGCAAGCGCGGCTGGTGGGAGGAGTACCGCGACACTCTCCCGTCCGGACTGCTCGACCTGGCCGAACTGGAGCATCACGCGGAACAACTGCGTGTGGCAGTCACCATCCATGTGCCAGGACTGCTGCAGACCACCGGCCACGCCCGCGCCACCATGCGCGAATCGGTTCCGCCCCTTCGCCCGTACGAGATCGAGCACCGCGTCTCGTACCGGGTGAAGCGTCAGGCTGTTCTCTTCGAGGGCACGCCGACGCCGTATCGAGCCATCGTCCACGAGGCCGCGCTCCGTATGGGCTTCGGAGGAGCGGATGTCGCCCGCGAGCAGCTCGAGTACCTGCTGGAGGTGAGTGAGCACGACACCATCGACCTGCGGGTGATCCCCTTCGGCGAAGCCGGATTCCCTGCCTCGGGCCAGCCGATCACCTACGCGCTGGGGCCAGTCCCCCAACTGGACACCGTCGTCCTGGACACTGACCACGGGTGCGAATTCCTGGACGCGGCAGCACAGTTGGAACGCTACCGCTCCGTGCTGGAGCGCATGGACGCCCGCGCCCTCTCCGAGAGCAAGTCACGCACCCTCATCCAGCACATCGCCCGCGACACCTGAGGACCCCCATGCCCGAGCTGCACTGGCAAAAGTCGACGTTCAGCGCCGAGGCCGCCAACTGCGTCTACGTCGCCAGCACCCCCACCGGAACGATCCACATCCACGAAAGCGACGACGACCCCGAAGCCGTCCTCACCACGGGCCCACGCCAACTCCGCGCCCTCATATCCGCGATCAACCCCCAAGGCCACGCCCGCGACACCTGAGCTGGACTGGTCGTCGTCGTGAGCGAGCGCAAGCCCCGCAAGGTCGGCCCGTCCCCCACCGACAGGTGTAGCTAACTCCCGGACCGATCGGGGGGCTCAGTGGATGGTCCGGTGCGTCCCGTGTGGCGAGAGTAAGGCCCATGAACACGCACAAGGCCCTGCTCGCCGTCCTCCTCGTTCCGCTCTGTGCCACGCTGGCCGTCGCCCCGGCCGCGTACGCCGCCGCCCCGGGAGAGACCGCGGCCACCGCGTTCCGCTCTCCCGAGGCGGCCCTCGGCCGGGTGGCCCACCCGCTGCGCACCACCGAGCCCCGCGGCAACCTGGCCGACCTCCGCCCGTTCGGCAGAATGGTCGGCGACGCCCGGGTGGTGGGCCTGGGCGAGGCCACCCACAGCTCGCACGAGTTCTTCACCGTCAAGCACCGGGTCCTGCGGTACCTGGTCAAGGAGAAGGGCTTCAGAGCCTTCGCCCTCGAAGCCCCCTGGAGCACCGGACTGCGGCTCGACGCCTACCTCACGCGCGGCGAGGGCGACTTGAAGCAGCTCATGGACGAGGAGTTCCAGGGCGCCTACCGGTTCTGGAACACGGCCGAGTATCGCGACCTGCTCCAGTGGATGCGCGCGTACAACGTCAAGCACCCCGAGGACCCGATCCGCTTCGTCGGCGACGACAACGGATTCGCCGGTGCCGAGCTGTACGACAAGGTGAGTGCCTACGCCGCCGAGGCCCGCCCCGAACTCACCTCGCGGCTCACCGAGCTGTACCGGGGCCTGCGGCCCACCACCGACGCCGACACGTACGTCAACCAATACCTGGCCAAGCCACTGGCCGAACGCAAGCAGCTTGCCGAGCGGACCGGCCGGGCGGTGGACCTGCTCAAGCAGCGGTCCGGCAAGGGCGCCGACGCGTACGCCTGGGCCCTTCAGCACGCCACCGCGATCCACCAGATGACCACGCTGTACGCCTTCGACTGGGACGACCCGCAGGCCATCCCCCACGCCATGCGCTACCGCGACCGCGTCATGGCCGACAACGTCACCTGGTGGCAGCGGCAGACCGGCGACAAGATCGTGCTCGGCGCCCACAACAGCCACGTCGCCCTCAAGACCTACGCCCCCGGCAGCCATCCGCAGGTACAGGGCGACTTCCTCCGCGAGCAGTTGGGCCGCGGCTACCTGAGTGTCGGCCTCACCTTCGACCGGGGCTCGTTCAACGCCCTCGGCCAGGACGGTGACGTCCACCGCTTCGCCGTGGGCCCGGCCGCGCCCGGTACCGCCGAGCACACCCTCGACCGCGTGCGGTACCGCGACTTCCTGGTCGACCTGCGCGACACCCCGGCGGCAGCCCGCGCCTGGCTCACCGCACCGCACATCGTCAAGAACATCGGCGCCACCTACCCGGGGATCGCGGACGCCCCGCAGATCCGGCTCGCCAAGACGCACGACGTCGTCATCCACCTCCAGCAGGTGGAGGCAGCCCACATGCTCAAGTAGCACCGATCACCCGCAGGCTCAAGCAGTTCCGGCGACCGGCCACCACGCCGTACTCGCCCTCTACGAGACCCGCTCCGCCTCCCTACCGCCCCGCCCCCTCCGCGGGGGACGACTCCACCCCCTCCGACGGAGCAGCCCCCTCCGAAGGAGGAGCAACCCCCAGCCGCGCCGCCCGCAAGGCGGGAAACCCCGCGGCCACCCCCAACGTCGCCACCACGCACACCAGCCCACCCGTCACCACCGCGAAGCGCGCCCCGTTCAGCTCCGCGAGGAAGCCCACGGCCGCGTTGCCGAGGGCGGGCGAGACCGTGGCCTGGACCATCCAGAGGCTGCTGACCCGGCCCCGCAGCGCGTCCGGCGTGCCGTGCTGGAGCAGGGCCGAGCGCAGCGTCTCCGAGATCAGGTCGCCGAATCCCGCCAGGGCGAGGAGTACGAGAGCCAGCGGCAGCAGCGACGTGAGGCCGAAGCCGACGAGCGAGAGGCCCCAGACCAACACCGCCCCGATCAGCGCGTGTCCGCCCGCGCGCCGTCCAGCCGCTGGTCGCGGCGCCGACGAGCGCGCCGAGCGCGGGCGCGGCGTAGAGCAGTCCGACCACGCCGGGGCCGCCGCCGAACTGCTCGTCGGCGAGGACCGGGTAGAGCGCCTGCGGCATCGTGAAGACCATCGCCGCCGCGTCGACGAGCAGCAGCCCGACGATGAGCCGGTGCCCCCGGACGAACCGGACGCCGTCCGCGACGGCCCCGAACGCCTGCCGCAGCCCCTTGCCGGTGGCGCTCGCCTGCGGCGCGGGCAACGGGCGTACGAAGAGGAGCGCCACCGAGAAGACCAGGAACCCGGCCGCGTCGACCGCGAAACAGGCGGCGAGCCCGGGGCCCGCGACGAGCACCCCGCCGAGCGCGGGCCCGAGCAGCGCGGCCAGCTGCGTGGAGGCCGCCGTCAACGCGCCCGCCGCCGCGAGGCGTTCGGTGCCGACGAGGGCGGGGATGGCCGCCATCATCGCCGGTCCGCCGAGCCCCGCGAAGAGTCCGGTGAGGCCGGTCGCCAGGTAGATCACCCACAACTGCGGCTGCGGAAGCAAGGCGTTGACCATGAGGCCCGCCGCGACGAGCGTCAGCGGGAGCCGGGTGACGAGCATCAGCAGGCGCCGGTCGCGGCGGTCGGCGAGGACACCGCCGATCAGTACGCCGACGACCAGCGGGAGCGCCCGCGCCAGGCTGACCAGGCCGATCTGCAACGGCGATCCGGTGAGGTCGTAGACCTGCACGGCGACCGCGACGCTCGTCATGAGGGTGCCGATCAGGGCGCCGAGGAATCCGGCGTACAGCAGCCGGAAGTCGCGGCTCTCGCGGAGCGGGGTGAGGTCCATGGCGAGACCGGAACGGGGCATGAGCGGCTCCAGGAAGGGGAGTTAGGCCAGCCTTACTTGGATCACCCTGCCGACCACCCCCCTTAAAGTCAACATGTGTGAAATTGAAGCGTGACGGGAGCGGACAAGAGACGGCACCGCCCTCCTCCGCCCTTGCTAACGTCGTCGCCGATGAGCACCGACCCCGCACCGGCCAGGCGCCGCCCCACCCACCGCAAGGGCCGCGCCACCCTCACCCGCGAGTCCGTGGGGCAGGCCGCGCTCGACTTCCTCGGGCGGCACGGACCGGCCGAGCTGACCATGCGCGCGCTCGCGACGGAGCTCGGCGTCTCGCCGCGCGCGCTCTACAACTACGTCGAGGACAGGCGGGACTTGATCACGGTCGCCGCCGAGATCTTCCAGTCCGAGTGGCGGCCGCCGGCCCTCGACCCCGCGCGGGACCGCTGGCGCGAGACCCTGCGCGCGTACTGCCGCGACCTGCGCGCGCACTACCGCCGCCACCCCGGCATGACCACGCTGGCGCTCAACGAGAACATCACGATGGCCCGCCACCCGGCGATGCTGCGGAACGTGGACGCGCTCATCGGCTTCTTCACCGGGATCGAGGGGACGGGCCTGCCACCCCGCGACGCCTACCTCGCCTGTATGGAGTCCATCCGCCAGGTCGTCGGCTTCGTGGAGTTCCAGGACCGCCCGCACGACCGGCCGCCCGAGAACCTCGACCCCGCCGACCTGCGACAGACGCCCCCGCCCTGGCTGCGCGAAGGCGCCGATGACCTCCCCCACCTCCGCAGGGCAGCCGAGCACCCGCACCCCGAACTCCCCGACGAGGTCTTCGAGTTCACCCTCGACGTACTGATCGAGGGCATCGCCGCCGCCGTCGCGAAGCGGCACGACCTCTGACCTCTTGACGTAGTTGGTCAACCCCCTCAACCATGTCGCCCAGTCGCGCGCCGACAGGTCCGCCCCGGCCCTGCCCCCTCTCCCGCGGCCTGGAGGATCCGTGTCCGGAGCCCCACCGCCCGCCCCCGACAGCAACGGCTCCGAAGGCAGGGGCTTCGTCCGCCGCGTCGGCCCCTTCCAGGCCACCGCCATCAACATGAGCCAGATGTGCGGGATCGGCCCCTTCGTCACGATCCCGCTGATGGTCGCCGCGTTCGGCGGGCCGCAGGCCGTCATCGGTTTCGTCGCGGGCGCGCTGCTCGCGCTCGCCGACGGGCTCATCTGGGCCGAACTCGGCGCCGCCATGCCGGGATCCGGCGGGAGTTACGTCTATCTGCGCCAGGCGTTCCAGTACCGCACGGGACGCCTGATGCCGTTCCTGTTCGTGTGGACGGCGATGCTGTTCATCCCGATCGGCATGTCGACCGGGATCGTCGGCCTCGTCCAGTACCTCGGCTATCTCGCGCCCGACATGGGACAGACGACCGGGGACCTCGTCGGGCTCGGCATCATCGCCCTGGTGATCACGCTCCTGTGGCGCGGCATCGAACACATCGCCAGGATCACCGCCGTGATGTGGGTCGTCATGCTCGTCTCGGTCGGGGCCGTGATCCTCGCGGCGGCCACGCACTTCAGCCCGGACCTGGCGTTCACCTACCCCGCGCACGCCGTGGAGTTGACGAGCAATCACTTCTGGATCGGCTTCGCCGGGGGCCTGACCATCGGCATCTACGACTATCTCGGCTACAACACCGCCGCGTACATGGGCGCCGAGATCAAGAACCCGGGCCGCACCCTGCCCCGCGCCATCATCTTCTCGATCCTCGGCATCATGGTGATCTACCTGCTCCTCCAGATCGGCACGCTCGGCGTCATCGACTGGCACCGGATGACCGACCCGAACGACATCGCCTCAACATCGGTGGCGTCGGCGGTACTTGAGGAGACCTGGGGCAAGGGCGCGGCCGACGTCGTCACGGTCCTGATCCTCGTCACCGCGTTCGCCTCGGTCTTCGCGGGACTGCTCGGCGGCTCCCGGGTGCCGTACGACGCCGCGCGCGACCGCGTCTTCTTCAGGCCGTACGCCAAGCTGCACCACCGGCACCGCTTCCCGACGCTCGGTCTCGCCACGATGGGCGTGGTGTGCGCCGTCGGCTTCATGATCGGCCGCCACACCGACCTGGCCACGCTCATCCAGCTCCTCACCACCGTGATGGTGATCGTCCAGGCGCTGGCCCAGATCGCCGCGGTGACGGTCCTGCGCAGACGGCAGCCGGACCTTCCCCGCCCCTACCGCATGTGGCTCTACCCGGTGCCGAGCCTGGTCGCGCTGGTCGGCTGGCTCGTCATCTACGGATACGCCGACAAGAACTCGCCGGGGCGGCATCCCATCGAATGGTCGCTCGCCTGGCTGGGGTTGGGGTGCGTGGCGTTCCTGCTGTGGGCGCGCTTCGAGAAGGTGTGGCCGTTCGGCCCGAAGGAGATCTCGGAGGAGTACCTGGAGTCTTCGAAAGCTCCCAAGTCCCCGGCAATTCTGGCAACTCCGGAAGCTCCGGCACCTCCAGAAGCTTCGGCAGCTCCGACGGCTCCGGCAGCTCCGGCAGCTCCGGAAGACGGCTCGCCGGACCGGACGGATACCGTCACCCCGTGACAGAGACCCCCTGGGACGTCCTGCTGCTCGGCGGCGCGTCCGGCATCGGAAAGAGTCAGCTCGCGGCCCGCCTCGCCGACGAGCACAAGGCGTTCGTGGTGGAGTTCGACGACGTGGTGGAGGCGGTGCGGGCGATCACGACACCGGAGCAGCACCCAGGTCTCCACCTCTTCGACGCGTACGAGGAAGTCGACGCGGAGCTGCCGGAGGACCGCGTGCTCGCACTCCAGCTCGCCACCGCCCGCGCGCTCGAACCCGCCGCCCTCGGCGTCGTACGCAACCGGCTCACCGTCGACGTGCCCGCCGTGATCGAGGGCGACTACCTCACCCCGGCCGCGGCGGCGCGGGCCGTCCGGGAGGGCGCGGCGGCGGGCCGCCGGGTGCGGGCCGTGTTCCTGCACGAGGGCGACGCCGGTCAGATCGCCGCCAACTACGCGGCGCGGGAGCCCGCCGCGGGGCGCCAGTCGGAACGGGCGCGGGTGAGCGCGGCGTACTCCCGCCGGCTGGCGGAGCAGGCCAGGGAGCACGGGCTGCCCGTGGTGGACGCCCGCCCCTGGCCCACACTCGCGTCCCGCGTACGAGAGGCGACCGCGTAGGGCCTGTCCGGCCCTAGCTCAGCGGCCCCGTGACGGGCTCGACCGCCGCCACCAGGGCACCGGTCCGCACGAACGATTCCGCCGCGGCCAGATCGGGAGCGAGGAACCGGTCGGGCCCGGGCCCCTCGACACCGGCCTTGCGGATGGCCTCGATGACGGCCTGGGTCGCGGGGGCGGGCGTGAGACCCGCGCGGAGCTCGACGGCGCGCGTCGCGGCGTACAGCTCGACGGCGACGATGCGAGTCAGGTTGTCGACCGCGGTGCGCAGCTTGCGGGCCGCGGACCAGCCCATGGAGACGTGGTCCTCCTGCATCGCGGAGGACGGGATGGAATCGGCGGAGGCGGGCACGGCGAGCCGCTTCATCTCGCTCACCAGGGCGGCCTGTGTGTACTGGGCGATCATGAGCCCCGAGTCGACGCCCGCGTCATCGGCGAGGAACGGCGGAAGCCCGTGCGAACGGTTCTTGTCGAGCAGCCGGTCGGTGCGGCGCTCGGCGATCGAGCCGAGGTCGGCGGCGGCGATCGCGAGGAAGTCGAGGACGTACGCGACGGGGGCGCCGTGGAAGTTGCCGTTGGACTCGACGCGGCCGTCGGGCAGCACGACCGGGTTGTCGACGGCGGCGGCCAGCTCGCGCTCGGCGACCGTGCGCGCGTGCGCCATCGTGTCCCGGCCCGCGCCCGCGACCTGCGGCGCACAGCGCACCGAGTAGGCGTCCTGCACGCGCGGCGCGTCGTCCTGGTGGTGCCCGGTGAGGCCCGAACCGGCAAGCACGGCAAGCATGTTGGCGGCGGACGCGGCCTGTCCCGGGTGCGGGCGGATGGCGTGCAGCTCGGGGGCGAGGACCTTCTCCGTACCGAGCAGTGCCTCAAGGGTCAGGGCGGCGGTGACATCGGCGGACTTGTAGAGCAGGTCCAGGTCGGCGAGGGCCATCACCAGCATGCCGAGCATGCCGTCCGTGCCGTTGAGGAGGGCGAGCCCTTCCTTCTCGCGCAGTTCGACGGGCGTGATGCCGTGCGCGGCGAGCAGCTCGCCGGCGGGCCGCACCTCCCCGTCAGGACCCTCCGCGTCGCCCTCGCCCATCAGCGTCAGCGCGCAGTGGCTGAGCGGCGCGAGGTCGCCGGAGCAGCCGAGCGAGCCGTACTCGTGGACGACCGGGGTGATGCCCGCGTTCAGGACGTCGGCCATGGTCTGCGCGACCTCGGGGCGTACGCCCGTGTGGCCCGAGCAGACGGTCTTCAGTCGCAGGAACATCAGCGCGCGGACCACTTCGCGCTCCACGCGGGGGCCCATGCCCGCCGCGTGCGAACGGACGATGTTGCGCTGCAGCTGGGCGCGGAGGTCGGGTCCGATGTGCCGGCTGGCGAGGGCGCCGAAGCCGGTGGAGACGCCGTACACGGGTTCCGGCTTGGCCGCGAGCGCGTCGACGATCTCGCGGGACGCGGCGAGGGCGGTGCGCGCCTCGGCGGTCAGTTCGATCCGCGCGTTGCCCCGCGCGACGGCGATGACGTCCTCGGCGCTCGTTCCGGACGTCCCAAGGGCCACAGTGCCCACGCTGTGCATATCCATATTCAGCAGCGTACGGACTGAATCGCCGAGTGTCACGGGTGGATCCGCACGGGCTTACTCCTTGACGGCAACCCCCTACGCCCCGGTCCCTGCCTCTCGGCTCCGGGGTTCCCACGACGGCTGCGACCCCACGTCCGGTGCGGTGTCACACGGGGTTTTGCGCAGTTCCCCGCGCCCCTGAAGGGGCCACCGCGCGTGGGTGGGTGGGGGCAATGGCGGCATCATCCCCACGTCCAGTGCGGCGGCACACGGGGGTTCGCGCAGTTCCCCGCGCCCCTGAAGGGGCCCGCCCCCGCCGGGCCGCAGCCGCGAGCGCGGCCGAGGGGACGTGGGGGTATGTGCGCACGGAGCACATAAGAAGACCGAGGCAAGGAAGCAAGCCCGGTAGCGGTCATCTGGGACGGCGAGTACGCACATACCCCCGCGGCCCCGCCCTCACGACGAGCCCCGCGCCCCCCGAGCCCCCCGCGGCCCCGCCCTCACGACGAGCCCCGCGCCCCCCGAGCCCCCCGCGGCTCCCGCCCCCGAAACCTCCGCCGCTCCCCCACCTCCGCCCCGCCCTCCCCGGACGGCGCGTCAGCCAGCCGAACCACCGGATCATCACCCTCCTCACCCCCACCCCGCCCCGCCACCACCGGCTTCACCGCCCGCGCAGCCTTCGCCCGGTACTGCGCCGCGTCCGCGAGCCGGAACAGCCGGCGACCCGAACGCACCGCCCCGATCGGGTCACCGGTCGACGCGACCCCGCAGGCGACCCCGTCGCCGAGCTCCAACTCCCCCGCCCGTACGCAGAGTTCCTCGGCCACCCGCACCACCTCATCAGCCCCGGGCCCCACCGAGAGCAGACAGAACTCGTCCCCGCCGAGCCGCGCCGCGAGTGCCCCCGGGAGCATTGCGCCGCAGACGGAGAGGACCGACCCGAACCGCTCGAGAAGGCGGTCGCCGACGGCATGTCCCCGGGTGTCATTGACCCGCTTGAGCCCGTTCACGTCGCAGACGACGAGGCTCACCACGACGCCGTCGACCCGGTGCCGCTCCACCGCCTCGTCGAGCCGCAGATCGACCGCGCGCCGATTGGCGAGCCCGGTGAGCGCGTCGGTGAAGGCGAGCCGCCGCGCCTCCTCGAGGCGTTCGGTCTGGGCGATCCCGGCGGCGACGACCGCCGCGAGGACCGTGGCGAAGTCGGCGTCGGCCCGGTCGAAGACGGGCGCGCCCACCGGCCGCGCCACGTACAGCTCGCCCCACGCCCGCCCGTGCAGCACGATCGGCGCGACCACACAGCAGCCGCGCCCGCGCCGCCGCAGCGCGGTGACGCGCTCGTGGCAGTAGCCCGCGGCCCTGCCGCCCGCGGGCCCCTCGGCGGTCTCGACCCAGGCGTGCGGCTCACCGCCACCGGCCCAGCGTTCGTGCAGGAACTCGGCGATCTCCGGGAACTGGTTGACGGGGTAGGACTCCCGCTCGGGGAACTCCTCCTCGCCCTCGGCCCGTTCGCCCACGTTCACGAGCACCCGCAGCCGCCCCAGATCGCGCTCCCACACGGAGAGCGCGGCGAAGCTCCCGTTCAGCGCGCGGCAGGCACCGAGGGCGGCCGCGCGCCAGGACTCACGCGGAGCGTGCGCCGCGGCCATCCCCTGCGCCAACTCCACCACGGCCCGCAGCCGGACATCCTCACCCATGACCCCAGGCTAGAAGGTTTACGGCATTTAGGAACTTCGGGACATAACCCAAAGAACGCCTGAGCCAGGCCAGGCCAGACCAGACCAGACCAGGCCAGGCCAGCCAGGCCCCTACTCCCCGGGCCACTCCGGCTTCCGCTTCTCGTTGAACGCGGCGACACCCTCCACCCGGTCCCCCGAGAACGCCACGTCGCGCCACGCCGCGTCCTCCACCTCGAGCCCCGCACGCAGGTCGAGCCCCTGCCCGAGGCGCAGCGCGCGCTTGGCGGCGCGCAGCCCGACGGGCGAGTTGGCGGCCATGCGGGCGCCGAGCGCGAGCGCCTCCGTGCGGGCCCCGTCCCCGTCGACCAGTACGTCCACCAGGCCCAACTCCCGCGCCTCCGCGGCCTCCACGCGCCGCGCCGAGAAGATCAGCTCGGCCGCGCGGGCGGACCCGACGCGACGCGGCAGCAGCTGGGTGCCGCCGCCGCCGGGAATGACGCCGACCGACACCTCGGGAAGCCCGACGACGGCGGTCGAGTCGGCGACGATCACGTCGCACGACAGCGCGAGCTCGAACCCTCCGCCGAGCGCGAAGCCGTGCACGGCGGCGATCGTCGGCATGGGGAGTTCGAGGACACCGCCGTAGGCGCCACGCGAGGTGGGCCGCTGACGGCGCAACTCGGCGTCGCTGAAGGAGTTCCGCTCCTTGAGGTCGGCGCCGACGCAGAAGGCCCGCTCGTGGGTGGAGGTCAGGACGACGACGCGGGCGTCACGGTCGTCCGTCAGCGCGGCGCAGGCGGCGGCGATGGAGCGCCCCATCTCCGCCGAGACGGCGTTCATGGCCTTCGGCCGGTCGAGAACGAGCTCGACGACGTGGCCGTGCCGCCTGACCGCCACGTACTCCCCGTACCGCTGCTCGTCACCCATGACGTCTCCTCCACCCGGTTAACGACCGTTACCGAAGGATCATGTCAGCCGCCCCGACCCCAGTGGAAGGGGCGGCGGTCAGCTCCTGCGGGCGAGCAGCCAGGGCTCGACGACCCCGAGCCCGCGCACCGGCCGCTGCCACATCGGCTGGAGGGCGAAGCGGTAGGTGGGCGGCTCCTCGCCCTCCTTCTCCGCGCGCTCGGCCAGCGCGGCGGCCTCCGCCTCGGAGGCGGGCGCGTCGCCGGTCCGCGTCAGCTCCTCGGCGAAGGCGCCGTCCACGAGGACGGCGTCCCGGGGAGCTATCGACGTGAGCCGGGACGCGAGGTTCACGGTCGTGCCGAAGACGTCGCCCATGCGCGTGGTCACGGTCCCGAAGGCGATGCCGACCCGCAGCTCGGGCATGGTCTCGTCGTTGGCCATGGTCTCGATGAGGCGCAGCGCGATCTCCGCGGCGGTCCCGGCGTCGTCGGCGGCGTACAGGACCTCGTCGCCGAGGGTCTTGATGAGCCGCCCGCCGTGCGCGGCGACCAGGTCGGCGGCGGTGGTCTCGAAGGCCTCGACGAGCTCGCCGAGCTCTTCCTCCTCCATCCGCCGGGTGAGCCGGGTGAAGCCCACGAGGTCGGCGAATCCGACCGCGAGGCGCCGGTCGACCATCTCCTCGTCGTCGGCGGCCTGCACGACTCGGCCCGTGGCGGCGGCGAGCTGGCGCCGCCACACGTAGACGAGGAACTCCTCCAGCTCGGGCAGGAGCAGCTCGACGAGCGGATACGTGACTTCCGTACGGGTCATTCCCGGCTCGGGCGGCTCGGTGAGGCCCTCCAGGAACGAGTCGATCTGCCACTCCGCGAGTCGCGCGGTGGTCTGTCCGGTCGACCGTGCCACCTGTACGGCCATGGCCTCGCTCAGCAGGCCCGCCTCGACGAGGCCGGCGAGGCGCCGCAGGGCGAGTACGTCGGCCTCGGTGAGCGCCTTGGCCTGGCCGATGTCGGGGAAGCCCATGGCTCGCCAGAACCGTGAGGCCAGCTCCATGGAGACGCCCGCGCTGCGGGCTGCCTGGAAGGGGGTGTACCGGCGATCGGCCCCGAGGATCAGCCCCTCGAGCCGGAGAGCGAGGGGGTCCTTCTCAGGATCCTCCGACTTCTCGTCCACTTCGGGGACCCCGGCGCCCACCTCCGGTACCTCGCCGGATCCCGTGTCGTCGACGGTCACGCCTGCTGCCCTTCCGATCTGCCGCGGTCAGGTATCGACCGGCGCCAACTTTACGGCAGGTGTGCCGCAGCTCACTCCCGACTCCCGTGACGTTCCCCTTGACCACCGCCCCGCACCTCCACACCGCCCCTGCCCCCGCCCGCCCGCACCGTGTCTGGCGCCCCCGTTCCCCCCTCGGCAACGGGGGCTGTGCCCACCCGTTCCGCCCTGCGGAACATCTGCCCACAGCGGCGGCGACAGCGGCAGCGGCCCAGCCCAACGGCGAGCGATCACCCCCAGCGCGAGCGGCGCGGCAGCGGAAGCTGGAGCGGCGGCAGCGGCAGTTGGAACGGCGGAAGCGGCAACAGCCCGGCCGCGGCGCGGCAACCCCCACCGGCCCGCGGCCGCCCGCGACCCGAGGGGACGTGGCGGTATGTCCGCCCGGAGCACTGGTTGCCACGTGCCGAGGGGCCCAAACCGTGGCAATGCTCTGGGACGGCGAGGACGGACATACCGCCGCGGCCCCGCCCTACGACGGCGAGAAGACGCTCACCCCACCACCGCAGCCCCGCCCCACGACAGCGAGGGGAGACGCTCACCCCACCACCGCAGCCCCGCCCCACGACAGCGAGGGCAGACGCTCACCCCACCACCGCAGCCCCGCCCCACGACAGCGAGGGCAGACGCTCACCCCACCACCGCAGCCCCGCCCCACGACAGCGAGGGCAGACGCTCACCCCGCCCCCCGCAAATGCACAATGTCCCCCGCCCCCACAGGCTGCTGCACCCCGTCCTCCGTAGCCAGGACGAGCCGACCGTCCCCGTCCACGGCAACCGCCTCCCCCGTGATCGACCGATCCCCCGGCAGCTCGGCCCGCACCGTGCGCCCCAGCGTCGCGCACCCCGCCGCGTACGTCTCCTGGAGCCGGGACGCCCCCGGATCCCCGCCCGCGGCCCGCCAGTCCCCGTACCACTGCTCAAGCGCCCGCAGCACGGCCCGCAGCAACGGATCCCGGTCCGTGCTCACCGCCCCGGCCAGCCCCAACGAGCCCGCGGTCGGGACCGGCAGCTCGTCCTCGCGCAGTGTCACGTTGAGCCCGACGCCCACCACGACACCGCCGCCCCCGTCGACCGCACCACCCGCCCGCTCCGCGAGGATGCCCCCGGCCTTGCGTTCGGCGCCCCCCACAGTCACCAGGAGGTCATTGGGCCACTTGAGTGCGGTGTCCACCCCGGCCGCCCGCGAGAGCCCCGTGGCGACGGCGACACCGGTGAGCAGCGGCAGCCACCCCCACCGCTCGACGGGGACTTCGGCGGGCTTGAGCAGCACGGAGAAGAAGAGACCGGACCGGGCGGGCGCGGACCACTGCCGATCGAGCCGCCCCCGCCCCGCGCTCTGCTCCTCGGCGACGAGGACCGCCCCTTCGGGGAGCTCCCCGGCCCGCCCCACGAGATCGCTGTTGGTGGACCCGGTACTGGCGACCACGTCCAGGGAGGTCCACAGACCGCCCTCACGGACGAGAGCGCGCCGCAGCGAGGCGGCGTTGAGCGGCGGCCTCCCCAGGTCGGACCAGCGATTGCCTTCAGCATCTGACGACGTCATGCAAGCCACCCTAGGTGTGGTAAACGCCGCACTGCCGAACGGTATCGGCGCCGATACGCTACGGGTCAGTAGCAAGCCGCACCGCAGGCCGTCACACGTGCCAGAAGCCGCCAGAAACCCCGATGAGCAGGCAGGGAGCCGCATCCCTATGTCCGAGATCGACATCCACACGACCGCAGGCAAGCTCGCCGATCTGCAGCGCCGCATCGAGGAGGCCAAACACGCGGGTTCGGCGCGAGCGGTCGAGAAGCAGCACGCCAAGGGCAAGTTGACGGCGCGTGAGCGGATCGAGCTGTTGCTCGACGACGAGTCCTTCGTGGAGCTGGACGAGTTCGCGCAGCACCGCTCGACCAACTTCGGTCTTGACCAGAACAGGCCGTACGGCGACGGCGTGGTGACCGGTTACGGCACCGTGGACGGCCGCCCCGTGGCCGTGTTCTCGCAGGACTTCACCGTCTTCGGCGGCGCGCTCGGCGAGGTCTTCGGCCAGAAGATCGTCAAGGTCATGGACTTCGCGCTGAAGACCGGCTGTCCGGTGATCGGCATCAACGACTCCGGCGGCGCCCGCATCCAGGAGGGCGTCATGGCCCTCGGCATGTACGGCGAGATCTTCCGCAGGAACACGCACGCCTCGGGCGTGATCCCGCAGATCTCCCTCGTCGTGGGCCCCTGCGCGGGCGGCGCCGTCTACTCCCCGGCGATCACGGACTTCACGGTGATGGTCGACCAGACGTCGCACATGTTCATCACGGGCCCGGACGTCATCAAGACGGTCACGGGAGAGGACGTCGGCTTCGAGGAGCTCGGCGGCGCCCGCACCCACAACTCCACGTCGGGCGTGGCCCATCACATGGCGGGCGACGAGAAGGACGCGATCGAGTACGTCAAGTCCCTTCTGTCGTACCTGCCTTCGAACAACCTGAGCGACCCCCCGGCCTTCCCCGAGGAGGCGGACCTCGCGCCGACGGACGAGGACCGCGAGCTGGACACGCTCGTCCCGGACAGCGCCAACCAGCCGTACGACATGCACGGCGTGATCGAACACGTCCTGGACGACGCGGAGTTCTTCGAGACGCAGGCACTGTTCGCGCCGAACATCCTCACCGGCTTCGGCCGGATCGAGGGCCGCCCCGTGGGCATCGTCGCCAACCAGCCGACGCAGTTCGCCGGTTGCCTGAACATCGACGCCTCCGAGAAGGGCGCCCGCTTCGTCCGCACCTGCGACGCGTTCAACATCCCGGTCATCACCTTCGTCGACGTGCCGGGCTTCCTGCCGGGCGTCGAGCAGGAGCACACGGGCATCATCCGGCGCGGCGCGAAGCTGATCTACGCGTACGCCGAGGCGACGGTCCCGCTGATCACGATCATCACGCGCAAGGCGTTCGGCGGCGCGTACGACGTGATGGGCTCCAAGCACCTGGGCGCCGACCTCAACCTGGCCTGGCCGACCGCCCAGATCGCGGTGATGGGCGCGCAGGGCGCGGTGAACATCCTGCACCGCCGCACGATCGCCGCGGCCGACGACCAGGAGGCGACGCGGGCCCAGCTGATCCAGGAGTACGAGGACACGCTGCTCAACCCGTACACGGCGGCCGAGCGCGGCTACATCGACGCGGTCATCATGCCGTCGGAGACCCGCGCCCACCTCGTGCGCGGTCTGCGTCAGCTGCGCACGAAGCGGGAATCCCTCCCTCCGAAGAAGCACGGAAACATCCCCCTCTAGCCCCCACCAGTCCCCCACGGAGCGGTCATGATCAAGGTCGTACGGGGCAACCCGACCCCGGAGGAGCTCGCCGCCGCCCTGGCGGTGGTCCAGGCGCGCGCCGCGGCGGTGTCCCACCAGCCGTCCGGCGCGCCCACGCCCCCCGACGCGTGGGCCGACCCCGCGCGCGTGGCCCGGCACCGGCTGCCCGCGCCGGGCCCCACGTCATGGGGCCGCAGCTACTGGCCCGGCTAGAGCTGCCCGCCCGTCTCACCGAGCGGGTCCGGGGAACTTGAGTACGCGTACTCAGGCGCCCCGGCCCCGCCGACCGCACTATCGATTACATGCTGTGGTCGGACCCGGAGAACAACCCGCCCAAGGACATGCGGGACATGCAGGCGAAGATGCGCCGTGCGGGACTCGTCCTTGCCCTGGCCATGGTGGTGGCGATGTTCGTCCTGGGCATCCGCTAGCGCTGCCCGCGCCAGAACCCCACCGCCGCCGCTCGCTACGCTGACCGCATGAGTGATCCGCGCCGCCGCCTCGTGCTCGCCTCCCAGTCCCCCGCCCGCCTCGGGCTGCTCCGCCAGGCGGGCCTCGCCCCCGAGGTCATCGTCAGCGGGGTGGACGAGGACGCGGTCTCCGCGCCGACCCCCGCCGAACTCGCCCTGGCCCTCGCCGAGGCCAAGGCATCGGTGGTCGCCGCGCGCCCCGACGTCAAGGGCGCCCTGGTGATCGGCTGCGACTCGGTGCTCGAACTGGACGGCCAGGCGCTCGGCAAGCCCGCCGACGCCGAGGAGGCGACCGCCCGCTGGAAGTCGATGCGCGGCCGCGCGGGCGTCCTGCAGACGGGCCACTGCGTCTACGACACCGCGTCGGGCCGGTACGCGTCGGGCACGGCGTCGACCGTGGTCCGCTTCGGCGAACCCTCGGACGAGGAGATCGCCGCGTACGTCGCGAGCGGCGAACCGCTGCACGTGGCGGGGGCGTTCACGCTGGACGGCCGCTCGGCCCCGTTCATCGAGGGCATCGAGGGCGACCACGGGAACGTCATCGGCCTCTCCCTGCCGCTGCTGCGCCGCCTGCTCGCGCAACTGGGCGTGGGCATCACGGAGTTGTGGGCCTGACGGGCCCAGGAAGGGCCGACGGGGCCCAGGAAGGGCCCGGAGGGCCTCAGGCGGGCTGCGGGGCGCCGTCCTGCGGCACCTGCCCCTCGCCGCCGCCCTCGTCCTGCCGCGCCTTCTTGTCGTACGCGACGAGCGTCAGGACGAGCAGGCCGAGGACGACCATCATGAACGCGAACGCGGGCCAGCCGACCAGGCCGAGGGAGAACGCGCCGAGCAGCGCTTGCACGACGGCGCAGCTGATCAGGAGCAGGCGGCCGAAGGTGCCGGGGGCGCGGTCGCGGACGGCCGTGCGGATCAGGACGATGCCGCACAGCGCGAGGTAGCCGCCGAAGAGGGCGCCGGCGATCCAGGTCGACACGGTCATCGCGTGCGGGTCGAGACCGGCGAGGGACATGTCCTGGTTGTCGACGACGAGGCCGAGGATCCAGTTGAGCAGCGCGATGCCGACCGCCTCCGCGAAGAGAACGATCGCGCCCACCCAGGCCACCGGTCTGCGCGCCACGGCGCCCCACCCACTTTCCGCTGCTTCCGCTGTTACCCCAAGTACGTTCGAGCCATCGCGAACGCTACTAACGGGTAAACCCGGGGACAAGGGCTGTGTCGAAGGCAAAGAATCATTGGGCCATTCGTAGGGACTCCACAAAGAAAGGCGTCCCGCCGCAGCGCGGACTCACAGAGACCTTGGCCACACCGGAGGGCTAGGCTGCCGGGCAGGAAGCCTGCGTACCGTGGTACGACAAGGGATTTCACGGATCGGGCGAGCCTCGAATCACACTCCGTGTGGGCAAGCTCACCCTTGGGGACGGGTCGTAAGCCCGTGTCGGCTGTCCCTAAACTCGGCTTGTTTCAAGGAGGGAGCCATCGTGCGCAAGGTGCTCATCGCCAACCGTGGCGAAATCGCTGTCCGTGTTGCTCGGGCATGCCGGGACGCGGGGATCGCGAGCGTAGCCGTCTACGCAGATCCCGACCGGGACGCTCTGCACGTACGGGCGGCCGATGAGGCGTTCGCGCTGGGCGGTGACACTCCGGCAACCAGCTACCTGGACATCTCCAAGGTGCTGGCCGCGGCCAAGGACGCGGGGGCGGACGCGATCCACCCCGGCTACGGATTCCTTTCGGAGAACGCCGAGTTCGCGCAGGCCGTCATCGACGCGGGCCTGACCTGGATCGGTCCGCCGCCGCAGGCCATCAGGGACCTGGGCGACAAGGTCGCCGCCCGGCACATCGCGCAGCGCGCGGGTGCCCCGCTGGTCGCGGGCACCCCGGACCCGGTCTCGGGCTCCGACGAGGTCGTGGCCTTCGCCCAGGAGCACGGCCTGCCGATCGCCATCAAGGCGGCGTTCGGCGGCGGCGGCCGCGGCCTGAAGGTCGCCCGCACCCTGGAGGAGGTCCCCGAGCTGTACGACTCCGCGGTGCGCGAGGCGGTGGCCGCCTTCGGCCGCGGCGAGTGCTTCGTGGAGCGCTACCTGGACAAGCCCCGGCACGTGGAGACCCAGTGCCTGGCCGACCAGCACGGCAACGTGGTCGTCGTCTCCACCCGTGACTGCTCGCTGCAGCGCCGCCACCAGAAGCTGGTGGAGGAGGCCCCCGCGCCGTTCCTCTCCGACGCCCAGGTCGAGGAGCTGTACAGCGCCTCCAAGGCGATCCTGAAGGAAGCCGGCTACGTCGGCGCCGGAACCGTCGAGTTCCTCGTCGGCGCGGACGGCACGATCTCCTTCCTGGAGGTCAACACCCGCCTGCAGGTGGAACACCCGGTCACCGAAGAGGTGGCGGGCATCGACCTCGTACGCGAGATGTTCCGCATCGCCGACGGCGAGGAACTGGGCTACGGCGACCCCGAACTGCGCGGCCATTCCTTCGAGTTCCGCATCAACGGCGAGGACCCGGGCCGGGGCTTCCTGCCCGCGCCCGGCACCGTCACCGCCTTCGCGCCGCCCTCGGGCCCCGGTGTCCGCCTGGACGCGGGCGTGGAGTCGGGCTCGGTCATCGGCCCGGCCTGGGACTCGCTCCTGGCCAAGCTGATCGTGACCGGTGCGACGCGCGAGCAGGCGCTGCAGCGTGCGGCGCGCGCCCTGGACGAGTTCACCGTCGAGGGCATGGCCACCGCCATCCCCTTCCACCGCGCAGTGGTCAGGGACCCGGCTTTCGCGCCCGAACTGACCGGCTCCAGCGGCCCGTTCACCATCTTCACGCGGTGGATCGAGACCGAGTTCGTCAACGAGATCCCGGCCTTCGCCGCGCCCGCGGCGGACGCGGAGACCGATGAGGAGCCGGGCCGCGAGACGGTCGTCGTCGAGGTCGGCGGCAAGCGCCTGGAAGTCTCCCTGCCGTCCTCCCTCGGCATGACGATCGCGCGGACCGCGGCGGCGGGCGGCGCCCGCCCCAAGCGGCGCGCGGCCAAGAAGTCCGGCCCCGCCGCCTCCGGCGACACCCTCGCCTCGCCCATGCAGGGCACGATCGTCAAGGTCGCGGTCGAGGAGGGCCAGGAGGTCAACGAGGGCGACCTGATCGTGGTCCTCGAAGCGATGAAGATGGAACAGCCCCTCAACGCCCACCGGTCGGGCACGATCAAGGGCCTCACGGCGGAGGTGGGCGCGAGCCTGACCTCCGGTGCGGTCATCTGTGAGATCAAGGACTGACTCGGCGACGGGGTTCCCCGGGGCTCCGCCCCGGACCCCGCTCCTCAAACGCCGGAGGGGCTGAATATTCGCTCCGCCGGGCCGAATACGTGCCGGGCCGAGCTGAGTGCCGCCGGGCCGAGCTGGAGTAACCAGCTCGGCCCGGCGGCATTTCCAGCCCGTCCGGCGTTTGAGGACGAACTCGGCGGAGCCGGTGACCGGCATCAGCCACGGCGCCGAGGGACATGCAACCGCCCCCACCCCCACCGCGTCCTACCCCCACGTAGAGCCGAAGACCACGGGGGGACTTCAGTGACACGCACGGGGGACGTACTCTGCCTGCCGCCCGCCGCAGGCGCCATCGCGGCCGCCGCCTGGTACGCGGCGAACGCCGACACAGGACAGCACTACGAGGCGGGCCTGATCCTCGGTCTCGCCACGGCCTTGACCGTGGCCCTGCTGCGCCGCTTCACCACACTGCCGCTGGGCCGCCGCCGCCCGTACACCTTCGCCCTGCCCCTACCGGCGCCCGACTGGCGTGCCCCGCTGCCGGATCCACGGGGCGACCCCGAGGCGCTGCGCGGGTACGCCGAGGAGCGCGCCGCGCTCCTGAGCGACGCCTCCGCGCTCGGCGACGCCCTGCGCGACACCTGCACCCTGACGCCGCCCCTGCGCGCGGAACTGTCCTCGTTCGCGACGACCGCGTCGATCCAGGCGAGCAACTCCGTGATCCTGCCCGCCTTCGAGGGACCGGCCAGCCCCGATCCCGCGTACGACGCCGCGCACGCGGTCGGCGAGCTCGTCGCGGGCATCGAGTTCAGCCGCATCGGCATGCGGGCCCTGGAGGCGCTGGTGACCGAGCGGCCGCTGCGCCCCGACCCGCCCTGCTACTTCAACCCGCTGCACGCACGCGGGCACGCGCGCGTGGCGCCACCCGTCGTCCTGGAGACCGCGACGGTGGAGGTCGCCGCCTGCGACGCCTGTGCGCGGGAACCGGCACCGCTGCTGGTGCCGTCGGCGTCGGGGCCCGTGCCGTACTACGAGAGCGACGCCGTGGATCCGCGCTGGCGGCTGCTCGGCTACGGCGCGGTGGTGCCGGACAACGGGGCGACGATGATCGCCACGGCGCACGACGGACTCCGTCCCGGCGCCAAGCGGCAGCGGACGAAGGTGGGTTGACCATGTTCACGGGGGATCTGGCCGCGGGCGTGCTGAGCGGACTCGTCGTAGGCACCTGCGTCACCTATCCGCTGCTGCTCTGGCTGGCGCGGAACCTGCGCGGCGGCACCCTGCCGCCCCGCAGGCGCGAGCGCAGGGCCCGCGCGGAGCTGACCGCCTTCTTCGGCCCCGAGGCGCCCTGACGCCGCCGATCGGCCGGGCCCGGCAGTGGCATCCTTGAGGGACGCGTACGTTCACGAAGGGTGCGGGGATGACGACCGGCACGGGACAGCGGGCGAGAGCGCCGCAGGAGTCCGCGCGCGCCATGCGGGCCGACGCGCGCCGCAACTACGAGCGGCTGCTCGCCGAGGCGCGCACGGCCTTCGCCGAGCACGGCACGGGCGCGTCCCTGGAGGACGTGGCACGCCGCGCGGGCGTCGGCATCGGCACGCTCTACCGGCACTTCCCGAACCGGCACGCGCTGATGAGCGCGGTCTGGGAGGACGCGGTCAGCGACCTGCTCGCGCGCTCGCAGGCCCTGCTCGACGACCCGCAGCCCTGCTCCGCCCTGGTGGCGTGGCTGCGCGCGATCGTCACTCATGCGGGTGAGTACCGCGGCCTGTCGAGCGCCCTCATGTCGGCGTCGCACGACGACAGTTCGGCGCTCTCGCAGTGCAGCAAGCCGATGCGCGAGGCGGGCTCGACGCTGCTCGCCCGCGCCCAGGAGTCGGGGGCCGTACGGCCCGAGGTCTCCATCTCCGACCTGCTCCAGCTGACCAACGCGATCTCACTGGCGGCCGAAGAGACCCCGGACGACCCGGAGTTGGCCGACCGCCTGCTGCTCCTGACCCTGCGGGGCCTGAAGGCGGACGGGCAGCCCACGGCGTAGCCGCCGCCGGGCAGGGCGCATCACCCGCCGTCACGCCCGTCCCGGGCCCGCACCCGCGCCGGCGGGGGCAGGCCCGACGATCAGCGCCGCCGCAGATCGGCGACCCGCGCGGACCGCTCCCCGGGCGGCTGCTCCCCGAGAAGCGCGCTGCGCAGTTGCTGGCCAGGACCCGCCCCGTGGTTGCGACGCTGACCCGGCAGGGGCACGTCCCGGCGCGGCTGGCGCCCCGCCGGGACGGAATCGACACCGGGCCCGGCGTTAGGGCTGGCGGAGCCGCCCGCCACCGCGATCTGCACGCCCTGGTCGGCCAGGGCCTGCAGTTCGGTGGCCGCGCGGTCGTCGTGCGCCGGCGGCTCGTCCGTGACCAGACGGGTGATGACGTCCGTCGGCACCGTCTGGAACATCGTGTCGGTACCGAGCTTGGTGTGGTCGGCGAGGACCACGACCTCGGCCGCCGCCTGGACCAGGGCGCGGTCCACGCTCGCGGAGAGCATGTTGGACGTGGACAGGCCGCGCTCGGCGGTCAGACCACTGCCCGAGAGGAAGGCCCTGGAGACCCGCAGCCCCTGGAGGGACTGCTCGGCCCCGCTGCCCACCAGCGCGTAGTTGGAGCCGCGCAGGGTGCCGCCCGTCATGACGACTTCGACCCTGTTGGCATGCGCCAACGCCTGTGCCACCAGGAGTGAATTGGTGACGACGGTCAGACCGGGTACCCGCGCGAGCCGTCGGGCCAGCTCCTGCGTGGTCGTACCCGCCCCGACGACGATGGCTTCGCCCTCTTCGACGAGTCCCGCCGCGAGATCGGCGATGGCCGTCTTCTCGGCGGTCGCGAGATGTGATTTCTGCGGAAAGCCGGACTCCCGCGTGAATCCGCCCGGCAATACCGCACCGCCATGTCGGCGGTCGAGGAGTCCTTCTGCCTCCAGCGCGCGCACGTCCCGCCGTACGGTCACTTCGGAGGTCTGGACGACGCGGGCGAGCTCACGGAGCGATACCGCTCCGTTGGCTCGCACCATTTCGAGGATCAATTGGCGACGTTCTGCAGCGAACACGAAACTGACAGTAACCCCAACGACCGTCTGCTTTCAGCAGTTTGCGCCGAATTACAGAAGTTGTTCGCACGGCAGGGTGGGAAGTGGTATAGGTGCCTACTCACTCCGAGTATGCCTCGCGAATGCGCGGCAACACTGCGTGACCTGCGAAGAGTTGATTCAGGCCGTCTCTTGGATCAGGCTTCGCCCGCCGTCTTCCGGGTGTGGAGTTGACGCGCGACCTCGGCGATCGACCCCGAAAGCGATGGGTACACGGTGAACGCATTCGCGATCTGCTCGACCGTCAGATTGTTGTCGACCGCGATCGAGATGGGATGGATCAGTTCCGAAGCGCGCGGCGCGACGACCACTCCGCCGACCACGATGCCCGTGCCGGGACGGCAGAAGATCTTGACGAAACCGTCGCGGATGCCCTGCATCTTCGCGCGCGGATTGCGCAGGAGCGGCAGCTTCACCACGCGCGCGTCGATCTTGCCCGCGTCGACGTCGGCCTGGCTGTAGCCGACGGTCGCGATCTCCGGGTCGGTGAAGACGTTGGAGGACACGGTCTTCAGGTTCAGCGGTGTCACCGCGTCGCCGAGGAAGTGGTACATCGCGATGCGCCCCTGCATGGCGGCGACGGAGGCGAGCGCGAAGATCCCGGTCACGTCACCCGCGGCGTAGACGCCGGGGGCGGAGGTCCGCGAGACCTTGTCGGTCCAGATGTGCCCGGAGTCCTTCAGCCTGACCCCGGCCTCCTCCAGGCCCATGCCGCTGCTGTTCGGGATGGCGCCGACGGCCATCAGGCAGTGCGTGCCGGAGATGACGCGGCCGTCGTTGAGCGTGACCTCGACCCGGTCGCCCACCCGCTTGGCGGAGGCGGCACGGGAGCGGGACATGACGTTCATGCCGCGGCGCCGGAAGACGTCCTCCAGGACGGCGGCGGCGTCCGGGTCCTCGCCCGGGAGCACCCGGTCGCGGCTCGACACGAGGGTGACGTTCGACCCGAGCGCCTGGTAGGCACCGGCGAACTCGGCGCCGGTCACGCCCGAGCCGACCACGATGAGTTCCTCGGGCAGCTCATCCAGGTCGTACACCTGGGTCCAGTTCAGGATCCGCTCGCCGTCGGGCTGGGCGTCGGGAACCTCGCGCGGGTGCCCGCCGGTGGCGATGAGCACGGCATCGGCGACGAGGGTCTCCTCGGTGCCGTCGGCGGCGCGCACGACGACCTTCCGGGAGCCGTCGATGTCCTGCTGGCCCTCCAGCCGGCCCCGGCCGCGCAGCACGCGCGCGCCCGCACGCGTGACGGAGGCGGTGATGTCGTGGGACTGGGCGAGCGCGAGGCGCTTCACCCGGCGGTTGACCTTGCCGAGGTCGACGCCGACCACGCGCGCGGGAGAGTCGATGTGCGGAGTGTCGTCCGCGACGATGATCCCCAGCTCCTCGTACGAAGAGTCGAAGGTCGTCATCACCTCGGCCGTGGCGATCAGAGTCTTGGACGGCACGCAGTCGGTGAGCACCGACGCCCCGCCCAGACCGTCGCAATCGACGACGGTCACCTCCGCGCCGAGCTGGGCCGCCACGAGGGCCGCCTCGTATCCGCCGGGTCCGCCACCAATGATCACGATCCGAGTCACGTAACTCATTGTCCCGCACGCTTCAAGCAGGTTCGCCCCGGGGCCCTCCGTCCGTGGCCCCGGCCCTTCTGTTACGGGAGAGGCCCAGGTCTCGCTGCCGTACCCTCGACCACATGTCGCTCTACGCCGCGTACGCCGGCAATCTGGATCCGCGGCTCATGTCACGCCGCGCCCCGCACTCACCGCTGCGCGCGACCGGCTGGCTGAACGGCTGGCGGCTCACGTTCGGCGGGGAGCACATGGGCTGGGAGGGTGCGCTCGCGACGATCGTCGAGGCGCCCCGCTCGCAGATCTTCGTGACGCTCTACGACATCGCCCCCATGGACGAGGACTCCATGGACCGGTGGGAGGGCGTGGGCCTGGACATCTACCGCCGCATGCGGGTCAGGGTGCACACGCTGGAGGGCGAGGAACCGGCGTGGGTGTACGTCCTGAACGGGTACGAGGGGGGTCTTCCCTCGGCGCGTTATCTGGGAGAACTCGCCGACGCGGCGGAGTCCGCGGGAGCGCCGCACGACTACGTCATGGAGCTGCGCAAGCGCCCGTGCTAGCCGGGGGCTCCGGGCTCACCCGCCCCTCTCGTCGGAAACGACAAGACAACGATCGAAATCCCGTGAGCATCGTCATCTACGCGCGTAGGGCGTGACCGGCTACTCTCATCGGCGTGAACGCTTCAGTTATTCCGGACGACATCCAGGGCGACCCCTACGCCGCCGCCGACGCCGCCGCCGCGCGCCTGCGTGAGCTGACGGGCGCCGAGACCCACGACGTAGCCCTCGTGATGGGCTCCGGCTGGGCGCCGGCCGTCGAGGCGCTCGGTGCGCCCGATGCCGAGTTCCCGGTCACCGAGCTGCCCGGCTTCCCGCCGCCGGCCGTCGAGGGCCACGGCGGCCGCATCCGCTCCTTCAAGGTCGGCGACAAGCGCGCGCTGGTCTTCCTGGGCCGCACCCACTACTACGAGGGCCGTGGCGTGGCCGCCGTCTCGCACGGTGTCCGCACCGCCGTGGCCGCGGGCTGCAAGACCATCGTGCTGACCAACGGCTGCGGCGGCCTGCGCGAGGGCATGCGCCCCGGCCAGCCGGTGCTGATCAGCGACCACCTCAACCTCACGGCGACGTCCCCGATCGTCGGCGCGAACTTCGTCGACCTCACGGACCTGTACTCGCCGCGGCTGCGGGCGCTCTGCAAGGAGATCGACCCGACCCTCGAAGAGGGCGTCTACGCGCAGTTCCCCGGCCCGCACTACGAGACCCCCGCCGAGATCCGCATGGCCCGCACGATCGGTGCGGACCTGGTCGGCATGTCCACCGTGCTCGAGGCGATCGCCGCCCGCGAGGCCGGTGCGGAGGTGCTCGGCATCTCCCTGGTCACCAACCTCGCCGCGGGCATGACGGGCGAGCCGCTGAACCACGAGGAGGTGCTCCAGGCGGGCCGCGACAGCGCCACCCGCATGGGCGAGCTCCTCGGCAAGGTCCTCGGCCGCATCTGACCTCGCGGGAACGGCTCCCTAGGCGAGGGGCGGGTGCGTCCCGTGCCCGTCCCTCGGCGACGGGGGCTGTGCCCACCCGTTCCGCCCTGCGGAACATCTGCCCACGGCAGTAGCGACTCGGCCCCCCGGCCCGCGGCCGCGGGCCCCGCACCCCAACGAGACGGCACGAGACCCGCACACGAGAGGCTGAACACACGTGCAGGACCACTCCGAACTCATCGCACGGGCCCAGGCATGGCTCTCCGAGGACCCGGACCCCGAGACCCGCGACGAGCTCGCCAAGCTCATCGACGCCGAGGACACCGACGACCTGGCGGCCCGCTTCGGCGGCACCCTCCAGTTCGGCACCGCGGGGCTCCGCGGTGAACTCGGCGCGGGACCCATGCGCATGAACCGCACCGTGGTCATCCGCGCCGCCGCGGGCCTCGCCGCGTACCTCAAGGCCAAGGGTGAGACCGACGGCCTCGTCGTCATCGGCTACGACGCCCGCCACAAGTCCGCCGACTTCGCCCGCGACACCGCCGCCGTGATGACCGGCGCGGGCCTGAAGGCGGCCGTCCTGCCCCGCCCCCTGCCCACCCCCGTGCTCGCCTTCGCCATACGGCACCTCGGCGCGGTCGCGGGCGTGGAGGTGACCGCCAGCCACAACCCCCCGCGCGACAACGGCTACAAGGTCTACCTCGGCGACGGCTCGCAGATCGTCCCGCCCGCGGACGCGGAGATCGCCGCGCAGATCGACGCGATCGCGAGCCTGCACGACGTGCCCCGCCCCGAGACCGGCTGGGAAACCCTCTCCGAGGACGTCCTGGAGGCCTATCTGGCGCGCACGGACGCCGTCCTGGACCCGGACTCCCCCCGCACCGCCCGCGTCGTCTACACGGCGATGCACGGCGTCGGCAAGGACACCCTCCTCGCGGCGTTCGCGAGGGCGGGATTCCCCGAGCCGACGCTCGTCGCCGAACAGGCCGAGCCCGACCCGGACTTCCCGACGGTCGCGTTCCCCAACCCGGAGGAGCCGGGCGCGATGGACCTGTCCTTCGCGACGGCGGCCCGCACCACCCCGGCCCCCGACCTGGTCATCGCCAACGACCCCGACGCGGACCGCTGCGCCGCGGCCGTCAAGGACGGCGCGGAGTGGCGGATGCTCCGCGGCGACGAGGTGGGGGCGCTGCTCGCCGCGCACCTGGTCGCGCGTGGCGCCCGCGGCACGTTCGCGGAGTCGATCGTGTCCTCGTCCCTGCTCGGCAGGATCGCGGAGAAGGCGGGCCTCGGGTACGAGGAGACCCTGACCGGCTTCAAGTGGATCGCCCGCGTGGACGGCCTGCGCTACGGCTACGAAGAGGCGCTCGGCTACTGCGTGGACCCCGAGGGCGTACGCGACAAGGACGGCATCACGGCGGCGCTGCTGCTCACGGAGCTCGCGTCCGAGCTCAAGGAGCAGGACCGCACCGTCCTCGACCTCCTCGACGACCTGGCCGTGGAGCACGGCCTGCACGCCACCGACCAGCTGTCGGTCCGCGTGGAGGACCTCTCCCTGATCGCGGACGCGATGCGCCGCCTGCGCGAGCAGCCGCCGACGGAACTCGCGGGCCTGCGGGTGACGCGGGCGGAGGACCTGACGCGGGGCACGGACGAGCTGCCGCCCACGGACGGCCTGCGCTACACGCTGGAGGGCGCCCGCGTGATCGTCCGCCCGAGCGGCACGGAGCCGAAGCTCAAGTGCTACCTGGAGGTGGTGGTCCCGGTGTCGGCGAAGCAGGAGCTCCCCGCGGCGCGCGCCAGGGCCACGGAACTCCTCGCCGCGATCAAGCGGGACCTGTCGGCGGCGGCGGGCATCTGACGACACCGCCCCCGGGCCACCCGCGAGAGTGGTTCCACTACGGCAGCTGACGCAGTGATCCGGTGCGCTGCCGGTCCCCCAGGAAGGGTCGACCGGTAGCGCACGATCACGTTCCGGGAGCTGCCGCAGTGCCGTACGGAATCTCCGAGCCCTCGACCGCCGCCCCGTCCCGCGTCCCCGCGTCCAGGCGCCCCCGCACCACCGCACACCCCTCCCCCGCCTTCCGCGCCCGCGCTCTGCGCGCCCTGCGCCACGCCTCCCCCGCGCTCCTCGCGTACGCGGCCGTGCGCACGCTCGGCCTCCTGGTGTTCGGGGCGTGGGCGCACCGCGAGCACCGCGGGATCCGGCACCTGCTGATGGAGTCGTGGGACTGCGACTGGTACCTGAAGATCGCCGAGCACGGCTACGCGCACACGCTCGGCACCCAGTTCGACGCGAACAACCTCGCGTTCTTCCCGCTGCTCCCGTCCCTGATCAGGGCGGGCGACGCCCTCGTGCCCGGCCTGCCGCGCGGGGCCGTGGGCCTGGGGATCGCGCTGGTCTGCTCGTTCGCCGCGGCGTGGGGGATCTTCGCGGTGGGCGACCGGCTGTACGGCCGCAGGGCGGGCGTCGTCCTCGCGGTCCTGTGGGGCAGCCTGCCGGTCGCGCTCGTGCAGTGGATGGGCTACACCGAGTCCCTCTTCACCGCCCTCACGGCGTGGTCGCTGTACGCGGTGCTCACGGGCCGCTGGCTGTGGGCGGGCTCCCTCGCGGCGCTCGCGGGCCTGACGCGCCCCACCGGGGTCGCGCTGGCGGCCGCGGTGTCCGTGGCGGCGCTGCTCTCCCTGCGCCGCGCCCCCTTCGCCCCGCGCCCGCTGCTCGGCGCCCTCATCGCCCCGCTCGGCTGGCTCGCGTACGTCGGGTGGGTGGGCCTGCGCCTGGGCCGCTGGGACGGCTACTTCGCCGTACAGAAGCTGTGGCACAACAAGTGGGACGGGGGCGTGGAGACGCTGCGCCGGATGCACGCGCTGTTCGTGATCGAGCGGCCGCAGCTGTTCCTCGCGATGGTGACGGCGGTGCTGCTCGGCTCGGTGGTCCTCTTCGTGCTCTCGGTGGGCGACCGCCAGCCGCTGCCGCTGCTGGTCTTCACCGGCCTGCTCCTGCTGATCGTCCTCGGCAGCAGCGGCGTCTACTTCCCGAGGGCGCGCTTCCTGCTGCCCGGCTTCCCGCTGCTGCTGCCGATCGCGGTGGCGCTGGCGCGCGCGAGGACGCATGTGCTGGTGACGGCGCTGACGGCGCTCGCCCTCACCTCGGCCGCGTTCGGCGGCCACATGCTCCTGGCATGGCTGGGCCCTCCGTAGCCCCCGCCTACGCCTGTCGACTCTCGCCTGTCGCCTGTCGCCTGTCGCCTCAGGTGACCGCGAGCAGGACGACGAGCAGCACGGCACCCGCCACGGCAGGAGCGAGGATCTCGTACGCCCAGCGCACCACCGGCTCGCCCTGGGCCGACTCGGCGTCGGCCTGGCGCTCGGCGAGTTCGCGGAGGCTGTCCATGGACTGGTCGCCCGAGGAGCGCGTGGGCCGTGTCGTGGGGTCGAGGAAGGGCTTGCCGCTCGTCGGGTCACCGGCCGCGGTGGCCTGCGACTGCCTGCGCGCCGCCTTCTTGCGGCCGCGCAGCGAGACGGGGATCGCCCAGAGCTGGAACTTGGTGCCGTCGTTGGTGAGGACCTCGTTGGAGTATCCGGAGCGGAGCGTGGCGACGGACGCCCACGGCAGCGTGATGCTCCGGAAGGGGTTGCGGACGCGCAGCCGGTCGTCGTTGGCGTAGACGCAGGGCCGCACCGTGTACGCGACGACCAGCGGCACGGCGAGCAGCAGCCCGGCGATCGCGAGCCACGGGGTCCTGCCCTCGCCGCGGATGACGGCGTCGACGCCGAGCCAGGTGCCCAGGGCGAGCAGCAGGACACCACCGGCGATACCGGCCGGGGACCGGTAGGTGCGGTCCTGGTAGGCGGGCTCGGAGGGCTCCGCCACGGGCTTCTGAGGGTCGCTCATACCCTGATTCTGCCTGAAGCCCCTCGCGCCCCCTCAGGGCGCCTTCCGTAGGAGGTACACCTGCGCCTACGCCATGGCCACTCGCGCAGTTCCCCGGGCAGCTCGCGCCGGACGCGGACAGTGGGCCACGGACCAAGGGGCGCGGGGAACTGCGCGAATCCCCGGGTAGCACGCACGGAACGCGGGCAGTGGCCCACGGACCAAGGGGCGCGGGGAACTGCGCGACCGGCCCCGCACGGCACGAGCCAACCGTGCGGACCCACCCCGGAGCGGACCCCCCGGCCCCCTGTACAGCAGCTACGCGCGTAGATATGCTCCCCTCGTGACCATGCCCACTGCATTCGCTGACGTGACCGCGTCCGACAGCACGCTCCGCCGCTTCCTCCACGGGCTGCCCGGCGTCGACGCGGTCGGCCTGGAGGCGCGTGCCGCCTCGCTCGGTACCCGTTCGATCAAGACCACGGCGAAGGCGTACGCCATCGACCTGGCCATCTCGATGATCGACCTGACGACCCTCGAGGGCGCCGACACCCCGGGCAAGGTCCGGGCGCTCGGCGCCAAGGCCGTCCACCCGGACCCCACCGACCGTGACACGCCCCGCACCGCCGCCGTCTGCGTCTATCCGGACATGGTGGCCACCGCCAAGGAGGCCGTCGCGGGCAGCGGTGTGAAGGTCGCTTCCGTGGCCACCGCCTTCCCCGCGGGCCGCGCCGCCATCGACGTGAAGCTCGGCGACGTGCGCGAGGCCGTCGCCGCGGGCGCCGACGAGATCGACATGGTCATCGACCGGGGCGCCTTCCTCTCCGGCGACTACATGACGGTGTTCGAGCAGATCCGCGCCGTGAAGGAGGCCAGCGGCACCGCCCGCCTGAAGGTCATCTTCGAGACCGGCGAACTCTCGACGTACGACAACATCAAGCGCGCCAGCTGGATCGGCATGATCGCGGGCGCCGACTTCATCAAGACCTCGACCGGCAAGGTCGGCGTCAACGCCACCCCGCCCAACACGCTCCTGATGCTGGAGGCCGTCCGCGACTTCCGCGCACAGACGGGCGTGCAGATCGGGGTGAAGCCCGCGGGCGGCATCCGCTCGACCAAGGACGCGGTGAAGTTCCTCGTCCTGGTGAACGAGACGGCGGGCCCCGACTGGCTGGACAACCACTGGTTCCGCTTCGGCGCCTCCTCGCTCCTCAACGACCTGCTGATGCAGCGCCAGAAGCTGGCCACAGGACGCTACTCCGGCCCCGACTACGTGACGGTGGACTGACCCATGACCTCCACTCCCTTCGAGTACGCACCGGCGCCCGAGTCCCGCTCCGTCGTCGACATCGCCCCTTCGTACGGCCTGTTCATCGACGGCGAGTTCACCGAGGCCGCCGACGGCAAGGTCTTCAAGACGGTCTCCCCGTCGACCGAAGAGGTCCTCTCCGAAGTCGCGCGGGCCTCCTCCGAAGACGTCGACCGCGCGGTGAAGGCCGCCCGCAAGGCGTTCGAGAAGTGGTCGGCGCTGCCGGGCGCCGAGCGCGCCAAGTACCTGTTCCGGATCGCCAGGATCATCCAGGAGCGCAGCCGCGAACTGGCCGTCCTGGAGACCCTCGACAACGGAAAGCCCATCAAGGAGACGCGCGACGCCGACCTCCCCCTGGTCGCCGCGCACTTCTTCTACTACGCGGGCTGGGCCGACAAGCTCGACCACGCCGGGTACGGCCCGAACCCGGCGCCGCTCGGCGTCGCGGGCCAGGTCATCCCGTGGAACTTCCCGCTCCTGATGCTGGCCTGGAAGATCGCCCCGGCGCTCGCCACCGGCAACACGGTCGTCCTGAAGCCCGCCGAGACCACTCCCCTGAGCGCCCTGTTCTTCGCGGACATCTGCCGCCAGGCGGGCCTGCCCAAGGGCGTCGTCAACATCCTTCCCGGGTACGGCGACGCGGGCGCGGCCCTGACCGCCCACCCGGACGTGAACAAGGTCGCCTTCACCGGCTCGACCGCCGTCGGCAAGGCCATCGCGCGCCAGGTCGCGGGCACCGACAAGAAGGTCACGCTCGAACTGGGCGGCAAGGGCGCGAACATCGTCTTCGACGACGCCCCCATCGACCAGGCGGTCGAGGGCATCGTCACGGGCATCTTCTTCAACCAGGGCCAGGTCTGCTGCGCGGGCTCGCGCCTCCTCGTCCAGGAGTCGGTCCAGGACGAGGTCCTCGACGCGCTCAAGCGGCGCCTGTCCACCCTGCGCCTCGGCGACCCGCTCGACAAGAACACGGACATCGGCGCGATCAACTCCGCCGAGCAGCTCGCCCGGATCACCGCGCTCGCCGAGACCGGCGAGGCGGAGGGCGCCGAGCGCTGGTCGGCACCGTGCGAACTGCCCTCGTCCGGCTACTGGTTCGCGCCGACGCTCTTCACGAACGTGACGCAGGCGCACACCGTCGCCCGCGACGAGATCTTCGGCCCGGTGCTCTCGGTACTCTCCTTCCGTACGCCGGACGAGGCGGTCGCCAAGGCCAACAACTCGCAGTACGGGCTCTCCGCCGGCATCTGGACGGAGAAGGGTTCGCGCATCCTCGCGGTCGCGAACAAGCTCAGGGCGGGCGTCGTCTGGGCCAACACATTCAACAAGTTCGACCCGACCTCGCCGTTCGGCGGCTACAAGGAGTCGGGCTTCGGCCGCGAGGGCGGCCGACACGGCCTGGAGGCGTACCTCGATGTCTGACCGACTCAGTGTCTTCAAGACCTACAAGCTGTACGTGGGCGGCAAGTTCCCGCGTTCCGAGAGCGGCCGGGTGTACGAGGTGACCGACGCAAAGGGCAAGTGGCTGGCCAACGCGCCGCTGGGGTCCCGCAAGGACGCGCGTGACGCCGTCGTGGCGGCCCGCAAGGCGCAGGGCGGCTGGGCGGGTGCGACCGCGTACAACCGCGGCCAGGTCCTCTACCGCGTCGCCGAGATGCTGGAGGGCCGCCGCGAGCAGTTCGTGCGCGAGGTCGCGGACGCGGAGGGCGTCTCCAAGTCGAAGGCCGCCGCCCAGGTCGACGCGGCGATCGACCGCTGGGTCTGGTACGCGGGCTGGACGGACAAGATCGCCCAGGTCGTCGGCGGCGCCAACCCGGTGGCGGGCCCGTTCTTCAACCTGTCGACGCCGGAGCCGACCGGTGTGGTCACGGTGCTCGCGCCCCAGGAGTCCTCGTTCCTCGGCCTGGTCTCGGTGCTCGCCCCGGTGATCGCCACGGGCAACACGGCCGTCGTGATCGCCTCGGAGAAGGCGCCGCTGCCCGCGCTCTCGCTCGGCGAGGTCCTCGCGACCTCGGACGTCCCGGGTGGCGTGGTCAACATCCTCACCGGCAGGACCGCCGAGATCGCGGCCCCGCTCGCCGCGCACCAGGACGTCAACGCGATCGATCTCACGGGGGCGGACGCGGAGCTGGCCCGCGATCTGGAGATCGCGGCCGCCGACAACCTCAAGCGCGTGCTGCGTCCACAGGCTGTGGACTTCGGGGCCGACCCCGGCACGCACCGCCTGACGGCCTTCCTTGAGACCAAGACGGTCTGGCACCCGACGGGGTCGCTGGGGGCGTCGGGCTCCGCCTACTAGCGCTCCGCGGGGGCGGTCCACTTCCGCGCGCGCGTTGTGGCTGGGCGCGCAGTTCCCCGCGCCCCCACGGGCGCACCTGAACCGCGCCGAAGCCCCGGTCTCCGTCCAGGAGGCCGGGGCTTCGTCATGGGCGCACCCTTCTCGTCCGTCCCGGTCAGATCCCGAGCCGTGCCGCGATCCCGTCGAGCACACAGTCCAGGCCCGACTCGAACGTCCACGCGTCGTCGTCCTTGCGGGTCGCGCTCAGGCCGTAGCGCTCGTAGGTGGGGTAACGACCGGTCTCCATCAGGTAGTTCATCTGCGGCGCGAGGGCTTCGCGCGACTCGTGGCCGCTGCTCCAGCCCTGCTCGTCGCGGTAGCGGCGCAGGACCACCTCGGCCTGGGTGGAGCCCTGCACGTAGGAGTTGACCGTGCGGAAGGCGACCATCATCTGATCGGCGTCGAGGCCGAGCCCGTCCAGGGACGCCAACTGCCGCTCGGCGACGGCCATCCGGCTCGGCGTGAGCGCGTACAGCGGGGTCGGCATGTGCGCGAGCCACGGGTGGTTCAGCATCAACTGCCTGGCCTGCACCGCGAAAGCGCGCAGCGTGTCCCGCCACCCGGTCACGCCGTCGGGCACCACGAGCTCGCCCGTCACCCACTCGACCATCAGGACCGACAGCTCGTACTTGTCGGAGACGTGCCGGTAGGCGGCCATGGGCGCGACGCCGAGTTCGGTGGCGAGGCGGCGCATGGTGACGGCCGGGTACCCCTCGGCATCGGCGATCTCCACCGCGACCGCCGCGATCTTCTGCAGGGTCAGCGCGGTGCGCTGCGTGGACGCGGGGCGCTCGAGCCGATCCCAGAGCGAAGGGTCGAGCGCGCTCTTCTTCTGTGGAGCCATGCGTACACCGTATCTCTTGTAGACGCCGTACACATCGATGTGTACGTTGTACGCGAGAGATACGCCGTACACATTCCAGTCGCACACGTCCAGGGGGCACCCATGTCCGAAACCGCCACGGCCCCGGCCGCGCTCCGCGTCGCCGTCCTCGTCGGCTCCACCCGCGAGGGCCGCTTCGCGCCCGTCGTCACCGAGTGGATCAAGGGGCACATCGACCAGCGCGGCGACATGAGCGTCGACGTCGTCGACCTCGCGAAGACCCCGCTGCCCACCGTCCTGCCCGACTTCGGCCAGGCGCCGCCCGCCGCCACCACGGAGGCCCTCGCGCTGGTCTCGCCGCGCCTGGCGGACGCCGACGCCTTCGTGTTCGTCACCCCCGAGTACAACCACAGCTTCCCGGCCGCCCTGAAGAACGCCATCGACTGGCACAACACGCAGTGGCACGCCAAGCCGATCGGCTTCGTGTCCTACGGCGGCATCTCGGGCGGCCTGCGCGCCGTCGAACAACTCCGCCTCGTCATGGCGGAGTTGAACGCGACGACCATCCGCAACACGGTCAGCCTGCACAACGTCTGGGGCCTGTTCGACGAGGAGCAGGCGATGCGGGACCCGCAGAGCGACGCCGCCGCCAAGTCGATGCTCGACCAGCTCACCTGGTGGGCCCACGCCCTGCGCGACGCCAGGAACGCCCGCCCGTACGCCGCCTGACGTCACGTCACACACATCGGGGAAGCCATGGACCACCGCACGGAAGAAGCACCGCCCCCCTCCCGCCTCGTCATCCTCGGACTGCTGCTCGGCATCATCCTGGCCACGCTCGACGGCACGATCGTCGGCACCGCGCTCCCCACGATCGTCGGCGAACTCGGCGGCCTCGACCACTTCTCCTGGGTGGTGACGGCCTATCTGCTCACCGCCGCCGTCTCCACCCCCCTCTGGGGCAAGGCCGGTGACCTGTACGGCCGCAAGGGCAGCTACCTGGCCTCGATCACGGTCTTCCTCATCGGGTCCGTCCTCTGCGGACTGGCCCAGGACATCGGCCAGTTGATCGCGTTCCGGGCGGTCCAGGGGCTCGGCGCGGGCGGCCTCTTCGTCGGCGCGCTCTCCCTCATCGGAACGCTCCTGCCGCCCGCGCAGGCGGGCCGCTCGCAGTCGATGATCGGCGTGCTGCTGCCCGCGGCCATGATCGGCGGGCCGCTGCTCGGCGGCTTCCTCACCGACCAGCTGGACTGGCGCTGGGTCTTCTACGTCAACGTCCCCGTCGGCGCCGCGGCCCTCCTGATCGTCGGCCTGCTCGTCCGGCTGCCGAGCACCCGCAGCACCGCCCGCGTCGACTACGCGGGCGCCGGGCTCCTGACCGTGGGCATCCTGGCGCTCACCCTGCTGGGGACCTGGGGCGGTACGACGTACGACTGGCTCTCCCCGCAGATCGCGGGCCTCGCCCTGCTCACCGCGGCCGCGCTCGCCGTCTTCGTCCGCGTGGAGCTGCGCGCGCCCGAACCGATCGTCCCCCCAAGGCTGTTCCGGGACCGCAACTTCACGCTCGCCCAAGTGCTCACCTTCCTCGCGGGCGCGGCGATGCTGGGCGCGGCGAGCTATCTGCCGCAGTACATGCAGTTCGTGCGCGGCATGTCGTCCACGCGGAGCGGTCTGCTGCTGCTCCCGCTGATGCTCGGCATGATGGGCGCGCAGCTGTACATCGGGCGCGCGGTGGGCCACGGGGGTGCCTACCGCGCGTACCCGATCGTCGGCGGCGCGGTCGCCACGGCGGGCGCGCTCGCCCTGCTCACGGTCGGCGTGGACACCGCGACCGCGGTGACCTCCGCGCTCACCTTCGTGCTCGGCGCGGGCCTCGGCGCCCTGATGCAACCGGCCCTGCTGATCACCATGAACAGCGCGGAGCCCCGCGACATGGGCGCGGCGAGCGGCACGACCACGCTCCTGCGCACCATCGGCGGTTCGCTGGGCGTCGCCGTGCTCGGCTCGGTCCACACCGGCCGCCTGGCCGACACCCTCACCGACCGGCTCGGCCCCAAGGGCGAGCGCCTCGCGGGCGGCCACCAGGTGACGCCCGCGGCCCTCGGCGACCTGCCGGAACCGGTGCGGGACGCCTTCCGCTCCGGTGTCTCCGGGGGCCTGCACGGCGTCATGGCGGGCACGGCCGCCCTGTGCGCGCTCACGTTCGCGGCGGCCTTGCTGATCCGCGAGGTGCCGCTGCGGTCGGGCACCGAGGCGGCGCCCGAGGCCGCTCAGCCGGGCAGCAGCCCCGTCGCGGGACCGACCACCGGCAGGTCCTGAAGGGCGGCGCCCTCGGTGAGCGGCGCGGTGACGGCCGCCGTGCTGATCGGCTTGAAGTCGGCGATCTGGGTGCCCAGCGAGTTGTCGAGCGGGTCGACGCCGGTGCCGGCCAGCGGGTTGAGCCGCAGGGCCTTGGCGGGGGCGAGGCCGCCCGCCGTCGAACGCCGCACCGCGTCCAGGACCGCCTTCCCCGGCGCCCCCGCGTCGACGTCGCCCACGGGCGTGGCGAATCCGGCCGTCGGAGCGGCCGCGACCGGCTCCGCCGCGCTCGCGTTCGCCGCGCCGCCCGCACCGAGCGCGGCGCCCGCCGCGGTGACGGTCAGGCCCACGCGCAGCAGGGCGCGGACGCCGGGACGCGGGGAGTTGGATGCTGTGTTTCGTGCCATGGGTACCGCCCATATCCGTACGTGGTGGGTGATCGAGCGCACACGTAGCGTAGTTGAGGCGGGTGCCACCACCCAAAGCCGACCCGCGCCCCTCAGACCAGCTTCGGCAACAGCAGTTCGGCGTCCTCGGGCGAGAGTTCGATCCCGAAGACGTCGGCAAGGACCTTCGGGACCTCGGCCGCGGCCAGCTCCCGGCTCTCCGGCGGGCCCGGCACGCCGGGCCTGACCGTGGTCAGCAGCCGGTTGTCGAGCAGGTGCAGCCGGTCCTCGTGCACGCGCTGCACGAAGACCCGGTCGCTGAAGGGCGAGTTCGGGCTGGAGGAGCCGAAGTGGTTGCTCACGCGCAGATCGGCGGGGTACTGCGGGTGGAGCGTGAAGGTGTGCCGGACCATCCACCCGTCACCGGTGGTGTCGGGCTGCCCGTCGCCCTCGCGCACGGGCTGGTGCAGCGCCCACCCCTCGGCACCCGGCGTGACCTCCTGGCGCAGCAGCCGGTACGCCCAGGTTCCGTCCGACACCTGGGTGTCGTCGGTCAGCTCGATGAGCTCCAGCGGGCTCGACCCGAACCCGACGTCGCTCAGCAGGCGCTTGCCCCCGAGCTCCACCACGACCATGGCGTGCGACTCGGGCCTGATCTTGACCGTCTCGCCCATCTGCACCCGGCCCTGCACCACGAGGAAGCGGAATCCGAGCCGCTCCAGGGCCGCCGCGTACAGGGTGATGTGCTCGTAACAGGTGCCGCCGCGCGGGCTGCCGATCAGCTTGGCCTGGACCGAGTCGAGGTCGAGCGGCCGCTTCTTGCGCAGCACCGCCTCCAGGTTCTCCCAGCGCACCGAGAGCACGTGCGCCCGGTGCAGGGCGCGCAGCGTCTCCTCCGTGGGCGAGCGGTCCCCTTCGTACCCGAGGTGGGCGAGATAGGCGTCGAGGTCGAGTGCGTCGCCGTGCCACATGCGGAATGTCCCCCTGGATCAGCTGGATCGTCGCGTCAACCGCCGTGACGCGTACGACATCGCCAGCGATCTCCGCCGCGACGCTATTCCGCCGGGGGCCTCGGTCCTTGGTCCTCGGTCCTGCGACGGGGGTCCCGGGCGCCCCTGCGGCCCCGCCCTCTTGCGCGTCGGTTGATAATGGTCGACGTTCCGGACAACTCACAGGGGAGAAGGGTCACCGCATTGAGCTCCCACCCGCCGATACCCACGCGCGTCGTGCTGCTCACAGGACCCTCGGGATCGGGCAAGTCCTCCTTCGCCGCCCGCTCCGGGCTGCCCGTCCTGTGCCTGGACGACTTCTACAAGGAGGGCGACGACCCGACGCTGCCGCAGGTCCCGGGCAGTACGGACATCGACTGGGACTCCCCGCTGTCCTGGGACGCGGACGTGGCACTGGCCGCCATCGAGGAGCTGTGCCGCACGGGACGCACGCGCGTGCCCGTCTACGACATCGCCACCAGTTCCCGGGTGGGGCAGGAGCGGCTCGACATCGAGCGCACTCCCCTGTTCATCGCCGAGGGGATCTTCGCCGCGGACATCGTGGCGCGGTGCGGGGAGATCGGCGTGCTCGCCGACGCGATCTGTCTGCGCGGCCGCCCCTCCACCACCTTCCGGCGGCGGCTCCTGCGGGATCTGCGCGAGGGCCGGAAGTCCGTGCCGTTCCTGCTGCGGCGCGGCTGGCGCCTGATGCGCGCGGAACGCGCCATCGTGGCCCGTCAGAGCGCGCTCGGCGCGCACCCCTGCGGCAAGGACGAGGCCCTCGGCCGGGTCGCCGCCGCGGCGGCGGGCCGCTGCGTCAAGGCTCGCGCCGACGCCGCCTGAGACACGGCGAAGCGCCCGCCGGGCCGGGACCCGACGGGCGCACAACGCACCGGAAAAGCAGCGAGGACCGGAAAGACCCCCCGGCCTTCCGGTCCTGCCACTTGTTTCCCCCGTGACTCCCCCGTGTGTTCCCCCCTGCTGATCCCCCGTGGTTCCCCCCTGCTACCGCCGCGTCCCCCCGGAGCGGCGGCCCCCCATCCCTCAGGCGACCAACTCGCCGAAGGACTCCTCCTGGTCACGGCCGAAGCTGAGGACGTCGTCCTCGCGCAGCCGACGGAGCGACCGCCAGATGCTGGACTTCACCGTGCCCACGCTGATGTCGAGGATGTCCGCGATCTCCGGGTCGGTGCGGCCCTCGTAGTAACGGAGGACCAGCATCGTGCGCTGGAGTTCGGGCAGCCGGGCCAGGGCCTGCCACAGCACGGCGCGCAGCTCGGTGCCGCGCATCGCGTCCGTGTCGCCCACCGTCTCCGGCAGTTCCTCGGTCGGGTACTCGTTCAGCTTGCGGCGGCGCCACGCGCTGATGTGCAGATTGGTCATGGTGCGGCGGAGGTAGCCCCCGACCGCGGCCTTGTCGCTGATCCTGTCCCAGGCCCGGTACGTCGAGAAGAGGGCGCTCTGGAGCAGGTCCTCGGCCTCGAAGCGGTCACCGGTCAAGTGATAGGCGGTGGCGTACAGGGAGGCGCGGCGCTCCTGGACGTAGGCGGTGAACTCCGCCTCCGACAGGGACTTCCGCTCCCCCGAGTCCTCCCTGTACGCGGCTCCCCCGTCTGTCCCCGCGGGAACGACGTGTCCCCCGTGTCCCCCCTGGCAGGCGTCAACCACCGTCATGTACGCGGTGTGCTGACGCCCGGTGCCGCGAGCGCACCCCCGCCCGCTCACGGCACCGGACTTCTCAGAGCCCCGCCCGACGTCGTGGAGACGCGTGACAACTGCGCTTGAGCTGGTGCTGTGCAGCGTATTCATCTCGCGCCCCCCGTCGGTGGAGTCCGGCTTGATCGGTCGTGCTTCGGTGCTTCTTGCTTGTGACCAGAACTCTGCCCGAGGCACTTCATGACGGTGTCCGCCGACTGTCACAGGCCTGCAACAGCGGTTCGCACCCCCTTCCGCGCGTGAGGGTGACGTGTGGGAGCGCTCCAGCAGTCGAACTGGGGCCGTGCCATGGGACAGAATGACGTCCGTGCCTTCCCTGTTGCTGATCGAGGACGACGACGCCATCCGGACGGCCCTGGAGCTTTCGCTGACGCGCCAGGGACACCGGGTGGCCACTGCTGCCACCGGCGAGGACGGCCTGAAGCTGCTCAGTGAGCAGCGGCCGGACCTGATCGTGCTGGATGTGATGCTGCCGGGCATCGACGGGTTCGAGGTGTGCCGTCGCATCCGGCGCACCGACCAGTTGCCGATCATCCTGCTGACCGCGCGCAACGACGACATCGACGTGGTGGTCGGCCTGGAGTCGGGCGCCGACGACTACGTGGTCAAGCCCGTGCAGGGCCGGGTGCTCGACGCCCGGATCCGTGCCGTGCTGCGGCGCGGTGAGCGCGAGGCCAACGACGCGGCGACGTTCGGTTCGCTCGTCATCGACCGCGCCGCGATGACCGTGACGAAGAACGGCGAGGATCTTCAGCTCACTCCGACCGAGCTGCGGCTGCTCCTGGAGCTGAGCCGCAGGCCCGGACAGGCCCTGTCCCGCCAGCAGTTGCTGCGCCTGGTGTGGGAGCACGACTACCTCGGCGACTCCCGGCTCGTCGACGCGTGTGTGCAGCGGCTGCGCGCGAAGGTGGAGGACGTGCCGTCCTCGCCGACCCTGATCCGTACGGTGCGCGGCGTCGGTTATCGGCTGGACACCCCTCAGTGACCAAACCGCACGACAAGCTCCGCGGCTGGGCCGCGGCGCGCAAGGCGATACTGGCAGGGCTGCGCTTCACCAGCCTGCGGCTGCGACTGGTCGTCGTGTTCGGCCTGGTGGCGCTCACCGCGGCGGTCTCCGCGTCCGGCATCGCGTACTGGCTCAACCGCGAGGCCGTCCTGACGCGCGCGCAGGACGCGGCGCTCAAGGACTTCCGCCAGCAGATGCAGACGCGCGCGGGCGCGCTCCAGACGCACCCCTCGCAGGAGGAACTCCAGTCCGCCGCCGGGCAGATGGCGACCAGCAGCCAGCGCTACAGCGTGCTCCTGGTCGCGGCCAAGAAGGGCGGCGGGCAGATCGTCGGCTACTCCGACCTGGACGAGTTCACGCTCGCCAAGGTGCCGGGATCGCTGCAGAAGGCGGTCAACAAGGAGCAGCCGGTCACCTCGGGCAACAAGAGCACGTACCACCTGTACTGGCAGCGCACCGTCGTCCACGGCACGCCCTACCTGGTGGGCGGCGCCAAGGTGAACGGCGGCGGCCCGACCGGGTACATGCTCAAATCCCTCGAACCGGAGGCGAAGGACCTGAGTTCGCTCGGCTGGTCGCTCGCGATCGCCACGGGGCTCGCCCTGATCGGCTCGGCGCTGCTCGCGCAGGCCGCCGCGACGACCGTACTCAAACCCGTGCACCGGCTCGGCGTCGCGGCGCGGCGGCTCGGCGAGGGCAAGCTCGACACCCGCCTGCGGGTCTCGGGCACGGACGAACTCGCCGATCTCTCCCGGACGTTCAACAGCACGGCGGAGAGCCTGGAGAAGAAGGTCGCCGACATGAGCGCCCGCGACGAGGCGTCGCGCCGCTTCGTCGCCGACATGTCGCACGAGCTGCGCACCCCGCTGACCGCGATCACCGCGGTGACCGAGGTCCTCGAGGAGGAGCTCGACGCGGAGACCGGCTCGGTCGACCCGATGATCGAGCCCGCCGTACGACTGGTGGTGAGCGAGACGCGGCGCCTCAACGACCTGGTGGAGAACCTCATGGAGGTCACCAGGTTCGACGCGGGCACCGCGCGGCTCGTCCTGGACGACGTGGACATCGCCGACCAGATCACCGCGTGCATCGACGCGCGCGCCTGGCTCGACGCGGTCGACCTCGACGCGGAGCGCGGCATCATGGTGCGCCTGGACCCGCGCCGCCTCGACGTGATCCTCGCCAACCTCATCGGCAACGCCCTCAAGCACGGCGGCTCCCCGGTGAAGGTCTCGGTGCGCCTGGCGGGCGACAAGCTCGTCATCGCCGTACGGGACGGGGGCCCCGGCATCCCCGAGGACGTGCTGCCGCACGTCTTCGACCGCTTCTACAAGGCGAGCGCGTCCCGGCCGCGTTCCGAGGGCAGTGGCCTCGGGCTCTCCATCGCGCTGGAGAACGCGCACATCCACGGCGGCGAGATCACGGCCGCCAACTCGGCCGAGGGCGGCGCGGTGTTCACGCTGTGGCTGCCGCGCGACAGCTCCGACGCCGAGGACGAGCGGGCCGAAGGGGGCCAGGCATGAACGGGCGAGGGATGCGCGGCGCGGTCGTCGGCCTGGCGCTCGCCGCCGTGCTCACGGGGTGCGGGATCCGGTCCACGGAGGTGCCGACCGACTTCGGTCCCGCGCCCTCGCGGATGCCGTGCGTGATGTCGAACTCCGCGCTGTCCTCGCAGGCGGGCGACGGCGTGCCCGTCCAGGTGTTCCTGGTGTGCGCCTCGCAGCTGGTGACGGTGGACAGGAGCGTGCAGATCCGTACGGACAAGGCGACCGCCGACCGGGTGCGCATCGCGCAGACCCTCCTGGACGAGCTGGCCGCCGTGCCCTCGGACCAGGAGAAGCAGGCGGGCTTCGTCACGGACGTGCGGGCGGGCACCACGGTGACGGGGCCCGGCGACGACGACCCCGAAAGCACGCTCCGTTTCAGTACGCCGCCGGAGGATCTGTCGGCCTTCGCGCTCGCCCAGATCGTGTGCACGTTCGCGGACAGCGCGGCGGCCGACGACCACTCGGTGATCATGGGCGGGCCCGCGGGAACGCCGCTGCGGAGCTATGAGTGCACGCAGGAGGTCCGCTCCCGGCCCGGCACCGTGGCACCGCCCACACAGAGCGTCGGCTCCTGACGCGGAACCGATCCTGCCGTTCCCTGCGTCTTGGGGAGCGTGCGTCAAGGCTCGGGCGGCCGTACTGCCGCCATCCGCTTCCGTGCGGCGGGGGGATTCCTCCTCGCCGCACATCTTCTGCTCGTCGGGTGGATCACGCTGCGTCCGCTGGACGTCCCCTGGATGAGCGCCGCGAACCTGGAGCCGCTCGCCGGGATCAAGGCGGATCTCGCGCTCGGCGGCTTCCAGGCGACCCGCAGGATCGGCGAGGCGCTGCTGCTGCTCGCCCCGCTCGGCATACTCCTCCCGCTGGCCGGGGGGCGGCTCGTGGTGTCGCCGTGGGGTTCCCTGGTGCGAACGGTGGCCGCGGGAGCGCTGCTCTCGCTGGGCATCGAGCTGTTGCAGACCGGGGTCCCCGGGCAGGTCGTCGACATCGACTCGCTGCTCCTGAACACCCTCGGGGTGGCCCTCGCGCATGTCGCCGTGGTGCCCGCGACCAGGGGCTGGCTCCGCCGTCGTAAGGATCCGGGGCTGTTCGCGGCCCTCCCCCGGGAGGACCTCTCTCAGGGTCCGACCCCGACGATTCCCAGGGTCGGTATCGCACCGTAGAGCGACGCCCGGCCGTCTTCGCGACCGTACCTTTGAAACATCGAGGCCGACGAGAGAGCCTCCCACCTACGGTTCGCGAAGGAGCCCGACATGACCGCCCTTGCCCGCCCCACCCACGGCCGGATGATCGGCGGAGTGTGCGCAGCTCTGGCCAAGCGCTTCGGCACGTCCTCGACGACGATGCGCGTGATCTTCGTGCTCTCCTGCCTGCTGCCGGGACCGCAGTTCCTGCTCTACATCGCGCTCTGGTTCCTGCTGCCCTCCGAGGACAAGGCCGCACGCCGGGCCTGGTGACCGCGCGAAGGACACACGATGGGGCGCCCCTCACGGAGAGGGGCGCCCCATCGGCGTACGGAAGAAGAGGGGTCGGCTCAGCCGAGCGGCAGGGCACCGGGGAGGGCGCCGGTCGCGCTGCCGACGGGCAGGCCGCCGATCAGGCCGGAGACCGGGTCGCCGGGCTTCTCGACGCCGGCCAGAGCGCCGGTGAGCGCGTTCTGCCCGGCGGCCAGGGACTCGGGGCCACCGGCGGGGAGGGTCTTGGCCGCCTGGTCCAGCGGAAGCACGGAGGAGACGGTGCCCAGGGCAGCGGCGGCGTCGGGGACGGCGGGAGCGGCGGTGGCGGCACCCGCGCCGGCGGCGGCGAAAGCGGCACCGAGAGCGGCGACACCGAGGGTCTTGGCGGCAGACTGCTTCATCTTCTATTGCATCCTTGCGTCTTTGGACGACGGGGCTTCGGGTGGTCCAACGACGGTGATGAGTCCGGATCACGGCTCGCCGACAACGAATCAGCGGCCGGGAATGTCGACTCCCGACCGCTGACGCGTCACGTAAAAACGTGCGAATTTCCGCTAGTTCCCGACAGAAGTGCTGGTCGAGACGGTCTGGCGGAACAGCCATTCGGACTTCAGCTCGGCATAACCGGGCTTGACCACGTCGTTGATCATGGCCAGTCGTTCATCGAAAGGAATGAATGCTGATTTCATCGCATTGACAGTGAACCACTGCATGTCGTCGAGCGTGTAGCCGAACGTGCCGACCAGGTGCTCGAATTCGCGGCTCATGCTGGTGCCGGACATCAGCCGGTTGTCGGTGTTCACCGTCGCGCGGAAGTGCAGCTTGCGCAGCAGCCCGATCGGGTGCTCGGCGTACGAAGTCGCGGCGCCCGTCTGCAGGTTGGAACTCGGGCAGAGCTCCAGCGGAATGCGCTTGTCGCGCACGTACGAGGCGAGGCGGCCGAGCTGGACCGTGCCGTCCTCCGCGACCTCGATGTCGTCGATGATGCGCACGCCGTGGCCGAGCCGGTCGGCGCCGCACCACTGGAGGGCCTGCCAGATCGACGGCAGGCCGAAGGCCTCGCCCGCGTGGATGGTGAAGTGGTTGTTCTCGCGCTTGAGGAACTCGAACGCGTCGAGGTGGCGGGTGGGCGGGAACCCGGCCTCGGCGCCCGCGATGTCGAAGCCGACGACGCCCAGATCGCGGTAGCGGTTGGCGAGTTCGGCGATCTCCAGGGCGCGGGCCGCGTGCCGCATGGCGGTGAGCAGCGCGCCCACTCGGATGCGGTGGCCGTTCGCCTTCGCGCGGCGCTCGCCCTCGCGGAAGCCCTCGTTGACCGCCTCGACGACCTCTTCGAGGGTGAGGCCGCTCTCCAGGTGCTGCTCGGGGGCGTACCGGATCTCGGCGTAGACCACGCCGTCCTCGGCGAGGTCCTCGGCGCACTCGGCGGCCACGCGCCGGAGGGCGTCCTTCGTCTGCATCACGGCGCAGGTGTGCGCGAAGGTCTCCAGGTACCGCTCCAGGGAGCCGGAGTCGGCCGCCTCGCGGAACCAGATCCCGAGCTTGTCGGGGTCGGTCTCGGGCAGTCCCTCGTACCCGTTCTCGCGGGCGAGGTCGACGATCGTGCCGGGGCGCAGGCCGCCGTCGAGGTGGTCGTGCAGGAGCACCTTCGGGGCACGGCGGATCTGTTCGGCGCTGGGCGTTTCACGGTCCGTGTGACCGGTCGTGTGTGTCTGGCTCGTCATTTCGGCATGCTAGCGCCTACGCGCGTAGAACTCACTGGTCGATACGTAACAGTGACCCTGCGGACGGGTGGCGTACACCATCGCTTCTGACACTGTTCTGTCATGGCACAGCAAGGGACGACAGGCCCTGCGGGCACGGCGAGGCTCGGGCGCGTGATCGGGACGGGGCCCTCGGCGGTGAGCGGAGTGGTGCTCCTGCTGCCCGGCGGCACCGAGACGTCCACCCGCAAGCCGTCGCCGCTCGCCGCGGGCGGCGTGCGCGCCCTTGGCCGCAGGCTCGCCCAGGACGGCCGCGACGCGGGGCTCGCCACGCACGTCGTGCACTACGGCTGCCGGGGGTGGAACGGGGCGCAGGCGCAGCTGGCGCGCGACGCGACCTGGGCGGTGGAGGAGATCGTACGGCTCTACGGCGATGTCCCCGTCTGCCTGGCCGGGGTCGACATGGGCGGCCGCGCGGCGCTCCGCGCGGGTGGGCACGAAGCGGTCAACTCCGTTCTGGCGCTGGCCCCTTGGCTGCCCGAGGACGACGTGGCCGCGCCGCCCGAGCCGGTCAAGCAGCTCGTGGGGCGCCGGGTCCTGGTCGTGCACGGCACGAACGACGAACGGACCGATCCCGAGCTGTCGTTCCGGCTCGCGGAGCGGGCGAAGAAGGTGAACCGGGACGTGTGCCGGTTCGAAGTCCACTCCGACGGGCATCGGTTGCACCAGCACCAGGCCGAAGTGCTCGCTCTCGCCTCGGACTTCGTGATGGGGGTGTTGTTCGGGGCGGATTTCGCGCGGCCGTTGGAGGACGCGTTGGCGGCTCCGCCGCCGTTGGGGTTGCGCATGCCGCTTGCCTCCGGCTTCGGGCAGTCGCTTCGACGGTGAGTCCGCGCCGGGGCCGGTGTCTGTCACCGGCTTCGCCGAGTTCGTCCTCAATCGCCGGACAGGCTGGAAACACCACCGGGGCCAGGCTGCGAAGAAAGCCCCTGCTGCAACAGGCGGCCCTTTCTGCTCAGCAAGAAGCTCTTGAAGGCCGCCACCGGAGGCGTGTCCGGGTGGCCGCCCAGCCACGCCACACCGATCTCGCGGACCGCTCGTTGGCCCGTCACCGTCAGTTCCACAACTCCCGGGCGGCGTACGGCAGGTGGGGGCAGCAGAGCCACGCCGAGGCCCGCCGCGACCAGGCCGCGCAGGGTCTCGGCCTCCTCGCCCTCGAAGGCCACGCGGGGCTTGAAGCCCGCCTCCTGGCAGAGGTCGTCGGTGATGCGGCGCAGGCCGTAGCCGGGCTCCAGGGTCACGAACGCCTCGTCGGCCGCCTCGGCCAGGCGGACGCGCTTGCGGGTGGCGAGGCGGTGGTCGTCGGGGACCACCAGGCGCAGGCGCTGCTCGTCCAGGCGGCGGGCGACCAGGTCGGGGGCGTCGGGCACCGGTGAGGTGAGGCAGAGGTCGAGCTCGCCCGCGCGCAGGCGTTCGAGCATCGCCTCGCCGTAGTTCTGCACGAGGCTGAAGCGGACGCGCGGGTGGTCGGCGCGGAAGGCGCGGAGCAGACCGGGGACCGTCTCCGAACCCATGGTGTGCAGGAAGCCGAAGGCGACCTTGCCGGTCGCCGGGTCGGCGTCCGCCCTGACCGACTCGGCGGCGCGCTCCACCTCGCCGAGCGCGCGCTCGACCGAGCCGAGGAAGGTGCGGCCCGCCGGGGTGAGCGAGACCGTGCGGCCGCGGCGCGCGAACAGGTCGACGCCGAGGTCCCTCTCCAGGCGTACGAGTGCGCGGGAGAGCGTCGACTGGGGGATCCCCATCTCCTGCGCGGCGCGCGTGACGTGCTCGGTGCGGGCGACCCCCGCGAAGTACGCGAGGCGCGGCGCGAGCAGCGTCACGATGTCCTCCGCGTCACTGTCACGTGACAGGCGCGGCGCTGACCTCTGCTGATGCGGCATGGGAACGATTATGGGGTTTCCATGCATTGGACGCATCAAAAAAGCGGTCGTACGTTCGTGGACATGCCTGCTGCCAGTACAGGGGCGTCCGCCACCCATGCGGTCGCCCTCACCCCGTCGTCCCCCGACACCGAGACCGACACGCGCCTGACCCCCGGCGGGCCCGGCTACCGCCGCATGAGCTTCGCGCTCTTCCTCGCGGGCGTCGCGACGTTCGCGCTCCTCTACTCCACGCAGGCCCTCCTGCCCCTGGTCTCCGCCGACTTCGGCGTGAGCGCGAGCACGGCGAGCTGGACGGTGTCGGCGGCGACCGGCGCACTGGCCCTCTGCGTCCTGCCCCTGAGCGCGCTCAGCGAGCGGTTCGGGCGGCGCGCGGTGATGACCGCCTCGCTGACCGTCGCCGTGGTGGTCGGGCTCCTCGTCCCCTTCGCGCCCTCGGTCGAGGTGCTCATCGCGCTGCGTGCCGTGCAGGGCGCGGCGCTCGCGGGGCTGCCCGCGTCCGCGATGGCGTTCCTCGCCGAGGAGGTGCGGCCCAAGGCGCTCGTCGCCGCGATCGGCATGTTCGTGGCGGGCAACTCCATCGGCGGCATGAGCGGACGCGTCATCACGGGCTGGGTCGCGCAGGCCTGGGGCTGGCGCGCGGCGGTCGGCGTGGTGGGCGTCATCGCGGTGCTCTGCGCCCTCGCCTTCCGCGCGCTGCTGCCCGCGCCCCGGCACTTCACCCCGGGCTCGCTCAGCCCCAGGTCCCTCGCGCGTACGGTGCGTACGCATCTGTCCGACCCGCTCCTGTGCAGGCTGTACGCGATCGGGGCGCTCTTCATGACCGTGTTCGGCGCGGTCTACACGGTGATCGGCTACCGGCTCACCGAGGCGCCCTTCTCCCTCCCGCAGGGCCTCATCGGCTCGATCTTCCTCGTCTACCTCGTGGGGACGGTCTCCTCGGCCGCGGCAGGGAAGCTGGTGGCCAGGCTCGGGCGGCGCGGGGCGCTGTACCTCGCGGTGAGCACGACGGCGGGCGGCCTGCTGCTCTCCCTCTCCCCCTCGCTGGTCATGGTCCTGCTCGGGCTCGTGCTGATCACGGCGGGCTTCTTCGCGGGCCACGCGGTCGCGTCGTCGTCGGTGAGCCGCACGGCCACGACCGGGCGCGCGCAGGCGTCCGCGCTCTACCAGTCCGCGTACTACCTGGGCTCCAGCGCGGGCGGCACGCTCGGCGCCGTCGCCTTCCACGCGGGCGGCTGGGGCGGCACGGTGGGGCTCGGCATCCTCGCGGTGCTCGGCGTCGTGTCGGTCACCGTGTGGGGCTCGCACGCGGCCCGGGTGCGGGAGCGGCGCGGCCTGATGGCCGCCGCGCACTGACCCGGGCGCGCGCCCTCCTGTCGCACAACTGGCCCCCGCCTGCGGGTTTCGCCACTCCGGGGGCCGTTGTCAGTGGGCTGCGGTAGCTTCCGGAGTGGGCCTTCTGCCGGGCCCTTCGGAAGTAGCCGCAGGGGTGGGTTGGGATGAGCGACATCGCAGGGACGACGACCGATCTGGAAAGCACGCTGGAGAAGTACCGCGTCGAGCTGACGGGGTACTGCTACCGGATGCTGGGCTCGGCCTTCGAGGCCGAGGACGCCGTGCAGGACACGATGGTGCGCGCCTGGCGCAGCTTCGAGAAGTTCGAGGGCCGCTCCAGCGTCCGCTCGTGGCTCTACCGCATCGCGACGAACGTCTGCCTGGACATGCTGAACGCGGGCAACCGCCGCGCCCGTCCCATGGACCTGACCGCCGCCGCCCCGCTGGCCCAGGCCGCGCTCACCCCGCGCCCCGACAACACCTGGCTCGAACCGATGCCGGACGCGCGCGTGCTCCCCACCCTGCACGACCCGGCCGAGGCCGCCGTCGCCAAGGAGTCGGTGCGCCTGGCGTTCGTCGCCGCCCTGCAGAACCTGCCGCCCAAGCAGCGGGCCGTGCTGATCCTGCGCGAGGTCCTCGCGTGGAAGGCCAGCGAGGTCGCCGAGCTGATCGACACCTCCGTCGCCTCGGTGAACAGCGCGCTCCAAAGGGCCCGCGCCACCCTCGCCGAGCGGCCCGAGGACGACACCGCCGTCTCGAACCCGCTGGACGAGGAGCAGCAGAAGCTCCTGGAGCGCTACGTAGCCGCCTTCGAGGGGTACGACATGACGGCGCTGACCGCGCTCCTCGCCGAGGACGCCGTCATGACGATGCCGCCGTTCGACCTGTGGCTGCGCGGCACCGAGGACATCACGGGCTTCATGACCACCCTCGGCGCCTCGTGCGCCAACAGCCGCCTGCTGCCGGTGAACGTGAACGGCACCCCGGGCTTCGCCCACTACAAGCCCGACCCCGACAAGGGCGGCTTCATGCCCTGGGCGATCCAGGTCATCGAGATCTCAGAGGGCCGTATCGCCGGCTTCCACTGCTTCCTGGACACCCCGCGGTGGTTCCCGCTGTTCGGCGTTCCCCTCCACCTCGACGACTAGCCCGAGGAGTTCGACGATCCCGACGAGCCCGAGCAGGGCGAGCAGGGCGGGGGCGGGGTTCCTGAGCCGGATCCGGCCCCCGGCCCTGCGGGCGGCGAGGTGCAGCCGGGCGATGGCGTCGACGGTCGACAGGTCGGCGGTGGTGACGTCGGTGACGTCACAGATCACGTCGCTGCCGCCGGGCCCGTGCCGGGCGGCGGCGACCTGTTCGCACAGGGGCGGGACATCGCCCGGGCGCAGCGGCCCGGCGATGCGGATGAGGTTCTCTTCGGAATCGGCCACGCAAGGATGACTCGCGGGACCGGTGGAACTCATCGGTGCCGTCGGCCGTCAGGACTCCGTCGGCTGCTGTCGCCGCTTGCGGACGCGCAGTGTCAGGGGGTTCACGAAGTCACCCCTGCCGCTGTCGTACTGCTGCTCGTGGAAGGTCTGGCCCGCGCCCGACCCGTACATGCGGAAGAACCACTTGCTGTTCCACTCGTCCTTCGCCGCGGACAGGCGCATGAACTCCTGGGTGCCCTGCTGCACGTTCCCCGCGAGGCCCTGGAGCAGCTTGTTCACCTGGTCCATCTCCGAGCCGCGGGGCAGCGGCTTGCCGCCGGGGCGCAGCAGCGGGATGGCGGTCTTCGCCTTGAACTGCTCGACCAGCTTGGGGAGGAGGGCCTTGAGCGCGTCGCCCGAGTTGCCGGTCCTGGTGTAGTTCTCCAGGGTGACGCGGTCCTGGCCGTCCGCGCTGATCGCCGCCACGCCCGCGAAGTGGAAGCCCCAGATGTCCTGCGGCCGTTCCGTGGGGGTGGCGGAGTCGGCGAAGTCGAGCTTGTCGCTCTGGCCCAGGGAGACGGTGGTGAAGCCCTCGCCCACCTGGGGGGCCGCGGCCTTGTTCACGCCGAGGTCCGCCGAGGCGGCGTCCATCGCGCCGGGGTGCTCGCGCAGGGCGCCGCCGTACCGCTCGGGGGTGGCCGCGTCGGGTGCGTCGACGTGGTCGGCGAGGTCGCCCGCCACGGAGTCGACGGTGGCGTCCTCCCAGGGCCTGACGTCCTGGTCCGCGAGGACGACGTCCGTCTGCCTGCCGCCGCCCATCAACTCGCGGGCCACGTCGATGCATTCGGACTTCAGCAGGTTCGCGAAGCCCGACGCGGCGTTCGTGGGGTTGTTCCGTGCCTCGGGCTGCACGCGCTTGAGGACGACGGAGCGACCGTCCGCCGGGCTCTGTACGGAGATCTGGGCTCCGCGCGCCACGAGGCGGTACTTGCTCCCGACGCCGTTCGCGCCCCACAGGGCCTCGTTGCTGGCGTCGATGACGGCCTGCGTCGCGTAGAACTCCTTCGGCTCGCGCTCGGTGTCGTGCACGGCCATCGTTCCGTCGCCCGCGACCCTGAGCGGCAGGCCGTGCTCTCCCGCGGGCCGGTCCTGCCCGCTCTCCTCGGTCACGTCCTGCTGGAACGGGTCGTGGGTGCGGGCGTCGAGGTGGTTCACCGAGTGCTTGCCGACGCGGTCCGGGTCCTCGACCAGGGTGCCCTGCGGTGCCTGCGACTCGAAGTAGGGGCCCTCGTCCTGCTCGCTGACCAGGCTCTTGACCCGGCCGCTGGCGTACCGCTGGACGTCGGTGGTGGCGTGTGCGGCGCCCGCGTTCGCCTCCCGCGACAGGGCCGCCGTCGCGGGGGCGTCGGCCGACAGCGCACGGTGGGCGTTGGCCTCCGCCTCGCGCTCGAAGCGGTCGGAGGGGTCGGAGACGCTCAGCCCCGAACCGTTGTCCGTGCCTGCCACCGGGCCCTGCCGCTGCTGGATGACGTGGGTCAGCTCATGGGCGAGGGTGTGCCGGTCGGCGCCGCCCTCGCCGATGACGACGTGGCTGCCCGAGGTGTAGGCGCGGGCGCCCACCTCGGCCGCGGATGCCTTCGCGGCGGCGTCGGTGTGCAGGCGTACGTCGGAGAAGTCCGCGCCGAGCCGGGTCTCCATGTCGGTGCGGGTCGTGTCGTCGAGGGCCTTGCCCGCGGAGCGCAGGACGTCGTGGACGGTGGAGCGCTGGACCTGCGGCTCCTCGCGGGCGCCCGGGTGACCGGCCTGGCGCAGCAGTTGGACCACGGCGGCGTTGCCCGCGCCGCGCTGCAGACCGAGGAGCCCCGCGGGTGACGCGTCCCCCGGCCTGCGGGCCGGGCCCCGGGGCCTCTCGGTCCCGGCGGCTCTGGTGTGGTCGTGGTGGTGCAAGGTGCCTTCTCCCGGCGCAGGTTGCGGTCTTCTTCCTGCATACGGGGTGGCTGGCGCCGGGGCCAGAGGTGGAAGGGCAGAGGCGCCTGCCCTTCCGAACAGGGGCCCCCGCCGGGGCGCGGGGAACTGCGCGCTCAGCCACGCCGCGCCGACACCCGAATCCCCGAGCCTCCGTGCCCCCTGGGGCTCCGCCCCAGACCCCGCTCCTCAAACGCCGGAGGGGCTGAAATAGCCCCCTCAGGGGCACGGGGAACTGCGCGCTCAGCCACGACGCAGCGGCACCCAAATCGCCGAGCCCCCGCACCCCCTGGGGCTCCGCCCCAGACCCCGCTCCTCAAACGCCGGAGGGGCTGGAATTCACCCCCGCCAGGCAGGAGAGAGCCTGCTCGGGCAGCGCCCCGTAGGGGCGCGGGGAACTGCGCGCTCAGCCACAGCGAACCCGCACCGAACCCTCACCGGACCACCCCTAGCCAACCCGCCCCAGCACAATCGCCCCCGGCGAGAAACCCGTGCCGACGGGAGCGATGTCGTACGCCCCCTCCAGCGACTGGAGCGCGTACGCGAAGCGGGACGGTGTGTCCGTGTGGAGGGTGAGGAGAGGCTGGCCCTGCACCACGGCCGCCCCCGGCCTCACGTGGAGTTCGACGCCCGCGCCCGCCTGCACCACGTCCTCCTTGCGGGCCCGCCCCGCGCCGAGACGCCAGGCGGCCACGCCGATGTCGTACGCGTCGAGGCGGGTGAGGACGCCGGACGAGGGGGCCGTCACCACGTGCCGCTCCCGTGCCACCGGCAACTCCGCGTCCGGGTCGCCCCCCTGCGCCGCGATCATGCGGCGCCAGACGTCCATCGCGGAGCCGTCGGCCAGCGCCTTCGCCGGGTCGGCGTCCGGCAGGCCCGCCGCGTCCAGCATCTCGCGGGCCAGGGCGAGGGTGAGTTCGACGACGTCCGCGGGGCCGCCGCCCGCGAGGACCTCCACCGATTCGCGGACTTCGAGCGCGTTGCCCGCCGTCAGGCCGAGTGGCGTCGACATGTCGGTGAGGAGCGCCACCGTGCGCACGCCGCTGTCCGTGCCCAACTCGACCATCGTGGAGGCCAGTTCGCGCGCGTCGTCGAGGTTCTTCATGAAGGCGCCGGTGCCGACCTTCACGTCGAGGACCAGGGAGCCCGTGCCCTCGGCGATCTTCTTGGACATGATGGACGAGGCGATCAGCGGGATCGCCTCCACCGTGCCCGTCACGTCGCGGAGCGCGTACAGCTTCTTGTCGGCGGGAGCCAGGCCGTCGCCCGCCGCGCAGATCACCGAGCCGACGCCCTCCAGGACGTTCAGCATCTCCTCGTTGGAGAGCAGCGCCCGCCAGCCGGGAATGGCCTCCAGCTTGTCGAGCGTGCCGCCGGTGTGGCCGAGGCCCCTGCCCGACAGCTGCGGCACCGCGGCCCCGCACGCGGCGACCAGCGGGGCGAGCGGCAGCGTGATCTTGTCGCCGACGCCGCCCGTGGAGTGCTTGTCGGCGGTGGGGCGGGACAGGGAGGAGAAGTCCATGCGCTCACCGGACGCGATCATCGCGGCGGTCCAGCGGGCGATCTCCTTGCGGTTCATGCCGTTCAGGAGGATCGCCATGGCCAGGGACGACATCTGTTCGTCGGCGACCGCGCCGCGCGTGTACGCGTCGATGACCCAGTCGATCTGCTCGTCGCTGAGCTCGCCCCGGTCGCGCTTGGTGCGGATGACAGAGATGACGTCCATGGCATGTCCTTCCAGCAGTACAACGGCGTACGCACACACATACATCAGTACCGTCGCGACTCTACGCGCATAGAGCCGGGAGATGAAGGTGGCCCCGCACCGGGATCAGGAAGATCCCAAGAGGGCGGGGCCGCCGTTCAGTTGAGGTGCTCGGGGCCGAACGCGTCCGGCAGCAGATCGCCGAGCGTGCGCACCCCCGACGACGTCTCCAGGAGGAGGGCCGCGCCCCCGAACTCGTACAGGAGCTGACGGCAGCGGCCGCACGGCATCAGGATCTCGCCCTTGCCGTCCACGCAGGTGAAGTGCGTGAGACGGCCGCCGCCGGTCAGCTGGAGCTGCGAGACGAGGCCGCACTCGGCGCACAGCCCGAGGCCGTACGAGGCGTTCTCGACGTTGCACCCGGAGACCGTGCGGCCGTCGTCGACCAGGGCCGCCGCGCCGACCGGGAAGCCCGAATAGGGCGCGTACGCACGGGACATGGCCTCGCGCGCGGCCTCTCGCAGGGCGTCCCAGTCGGCGTCGACAGCGGTGGTCGTCACTTGCCTTGTCCCCTTCGGTAGGGCATTCCGTCCGCCTTCGGCATCCGCAGGCGCTGGGCGGAGAGCGAGAGGACCAGCAGGGTCACGACGTACGGAGTCGCGGTGACGACCTGGTTGGGCACCTCGTCGGTCAAGCCGTACCACAGGAACATCAGCGCGGAGATCGCCGCGGTGATCACCGCGGGCACGTAGCGCTTGCGCCAGGCGAGGTAGACCGCGCCGATGACCAGCAGGATCGCGATGAGCAGCAGCAGCGCGTGCACGTTCGTGCCGCCACCCCGGAGCTTCAGGCTGTCGGTGTAACCGAACAGGCCCGCGCCGAGCGCGAGTCCGCCCGGCATCCAGTTGCCGAAGATCATCGCGGCGAGGCCGATGTAGCCTCGGCCGCCGGTCTGGCCCTCCAGGTAGATGTTGGAGGCGACCAGGGAGAGGAAGGCGCCGCCGAGGCCCGCGAGGCCGCCGGAGATGACCACGGCCAGGTACTTGTACTTGTAGACGTTCACGCCGAGCGACTCGGCCGCGATCGGGTTCTCGCCGCAGGAGCGCAGGCGCAGGCCGAACGAGGTGCGCCACAGGACCCACCAGCTCAGCGGGACCATCGCCACGGCGACCACGGTGAGCGGCGACAGGTTGGTGATCAGACCGCCGAGCAGGCCCGCGAGGTCGGAGACCAGGAACCAGTGCTTGCCGTTGAGGTCGACGAGCCAGTCGGACAGGCCCGGCACGGAGAAGCTGCCGAGCGAGTCGACCGGCGGCGACTGCTTGGAGGTGCCGCCCTCCTCGCCCTCGAAGGCGAAGGTGGCGAGGTAGCGGGTGGCGCCCAGGGCGAGGATGTTGAGGGCCACACCGGAGACGATGTGGTTGACGTTGAAGGTGACCGTCACGATCGCGTGCAGCAGACCGCCGAGCGCGCCGCCGATGATCCCGAACAGGACGCCCACCCAGGGGCCCCACTGGAAGCCCGCCCAGGCGCCGAACCAGGTGCCGAGGATCAGCATGCCCTCGAGACCGATGTTGACCACGCCCGCGCGCTCGGCCCACAGGCCGCCGAGGCCCGCGAGCCCGATCGGCACGGCGAGCTGGAGGGCCGTCGACATCTGTCCGATGGACGTGATGCCGTCGGCGCCGGTGATCATGCGGACCACGGAGGTCAGCACCAGGACGCCCGCGATGACCAGCATCAGGACGGGGAGCGAGATGCGGCGGCGGCCCGCGGCGGGCTGCTTGGCCGGGGGCTTGGCCACGGATGCCGTACTCATCGGGCAGCCACCTCCTTCGCGGAGTCGTTGTTGCCGTTCGCCCGTGCGGCGGCGGCCAGTTCCTCACCCACGCGCTGCTGCTGGCGGCGCAGGCCCCAACGGCCCACGGCCTCGTAGGAGACGACGACCGCGATCACGATGATGCCCTGCATGATCACCGCGATTTCCTTGTCGTACGGCTCGGGCGTGGCGTAGTCGAGGGCGGGCGAAGCCTTGTCGAGGAAGGCCCAGAGCAGCGCGGCGAGCGCGATGCCGACCGGGTTGTTGCGGCCGAGCAGTGCGATGCCGATGGCCGTGAACCCGAGGCCCGCGGGGAAGGAGAGGCTGTAGGTGTGGGTGTCGCCGAGCAGGATCGGCAGGCCCGCGAGGCCCGAGACCGCGCCGGAGATGAGCATCGCGCTCAGCACCATCCGCTTGGCGTTGACGCCGCTGGCCGCGGCGGCCGACTCGGAGGCGCCGGTGGCGCGCAGGTCGAAGCCGAAGCGGGTGCGGTTGAGGACCAGCCAGTACAGGACGCCCGCGAGGACCGCGACGAACACGAAGCCGTAGATCTCGCCGGACTCGCCCATGCTGATGCCCGGGAACCAGCCGGACTCCTTCATCACGCCCGTGGTCTGGTTGTTGCCGACCGGGACGCCGAAGTTCTCGGTGAGGGTGAAGTAGGCGATGACGCTCGTCGCGATGGCGTTGAGCATGATCGTGGCGACGACCTCGCTGACGCCGCGCGTGGTCTTGAGGACACCCGCGATGCCTGCCCAGAAGGCGCCGGTGAGCATGGCGACCGCCATGAGCATCGGGATCTGCAGGAAGGACGGCAGCGCGAGGTGCGTGCCGACGACGGCGGTCACCATCGCGGCGAGCCGGTACTGGCCGTCCACACCGATGTTGAACAGGTTCATCCGGAAGCCGATGGCCACCGCGAGCGCGGCCAGGTAGTACATCCCGGCCTGGTTGATGATCAGCACCTGGACGTCGGAGAAGGTGGCCTGCTCGAACATCAGGCTGTACGGCTCGATCGGGCTCTTGCCCGAGGCGAGCAGCACGCCCGAGGTCAGCACCACGGCCACGACCAGGGCGATGACCGGTCCGGCCACCGCGAGGAGCACGCGCTCCTTGTCGAACTTCTTCATCGGGCGTCGTCCTCCGAAGTGTCGGCAGAGCCCTCTTCGGGGTCTTCTTCTACGTGTTCGAGGTGACCGGAGGCCGCGCCCGTCATCGCCGAACCCAGCTCCTCCGGCGTGACGGCGGCCGGGTCGGCGTCCGCCACGAGCCGTCCGCGGTAGATCACGCGGAGGGTGTCGGAGAGACCGATCAGCTCGTCTAGGTCGGCGGAGATGAGGAGGACGGCGAGCCCCTCGCGGCGGGCCTCGCGGATCTGGTCCCAGATCTGCGCCTGCGCGCCGACGTCCACACCGCGGGTGGGGTGGGCGGCGATCAGGAAGCGCGGCTTGTGGCTCATCTCGCGGCCGACGATCAGCTTCTGCTGGTTGCCGCCGGAGAGGGAGGCGGCGGTGACGTCGATGCCGGGCGTACGGACGTCGTACTCCTCGACGATGCGGCGGGTGTCGGCCTGGGCGCCCTTGGGGTCCAGCCAGAAGCCTTTCGCGTTCGGCTTCTCGGTGACGTGGCCGAGGATGCGGTTCTCCCACAGCGAGGACTCCAGGAGGAGGCCGTGGCGGTGGCGGTCCTCGGGGATGTAGCCGATGCCGTCCTCGCGGCGCTTGCGGGTGGGCACGGCGGTGATGTCCTCGCCCGCCATGCGGATCACGCCGGAGTCGGCGTGCTTGAGGCCGATGAGCGCGTCGATGAGCTCGGTCTGGCCGTTGCCCTCGACGCCCGCGATGCCGAGGACCTCGCCCTCGTGGATCGTGAAGGAGATGTCGTCGAGCAGCGCGCGGCCCGACTCGCCGTCGGCGAGCAGCCTGAGGTTCTCGACCTGGATCATCGCGCGGTCCGTGACCGTCGACTCCGCCGTCTCCGGCGTCGGCAGCTCGCTGCCCACCATCAGCTCGGCGAGCTGGCGGGGCGTCGTCTCGGACGGGATCGCCGTGCCCACCGTCGTACCGCGCCGGATGACCGTGATGTCGTCGGCCACCGAGAGGACTTCACCGAGCTTGTGCGAGATGAAGATGACGGAGAGGCCCTCGGCCTTGAGCTCGCGCAGGTTGTCGAAGAGCGCGTCGACCTCCTGCGGCACGAGCACGGCCGTCGGCTCGTCCAGGATCAGCGTGGTGGCGCCCCGGTAGAGGACCTTGAGGATCTCCACGCGCTGGCGGTCGGCGACGCCGAGGTCCTCGACGTACACGTCGGGGCGCACCCCGAGGCCGTACCGCTCGGAGATCTCGGTGATCCTGCGGCGGGCCGCGGAGCCGATGCCGTGCAGCTTCTCGCTGCCCAGGACGATGTTCTCCAGGACCGTCAACTGGTCGGCGAGCATGAAGTGTTGGTGCACCATGCCGATGCCGAGGACGATCGCGTCGGCGGGGCCGGCGAAGGAGACCTGCCGGCCGTCGACGGTGATGGTGCCCTCGTCCGGCTTCTGCATGCCGTAGAGGATCTTCATCAGGGTCGACTTGCCCGCGCCGTTCTCGCCGACGAGGGCGTGCACGGTGCCCTTGCGGACGGTCAGGTGGATGTCGTGGTTGGCCACGACGCCCGGGAAGCGCTTGGTGATGCCGCTGAGCTCAACAGCGGTACCACTGGCGGGAGTTGTGGTCTTGCCGGTGGGCGGAGGGCTGGTGGACGCGTCGATGGCGCACTCTCCTCGGAGGCCGAAAGGCCTTGAAGGGCCTGAGGGAAAGGGGCCGCCTACGCGCGCAGTGCCCCTGCTTCTAGGGAACTTCCCTGGTGTGGAAGGAAGTTGAGGTGTGTTCCGCGCGAACGGGGCGCGGGTGAACCATCGTCCCCCACACCCCGTCGCACGAGAATCACGCTGCTGTCACGGCAGCCGGTATGCCACGTGTCGCGGCAGCCGGCAGGCCACTCGTCACGGCAGCCGGTATGCCGCTACGGCTTGGCCTTGACCTTGATCTTGCCGCTCTTGATGCCCTCTTCGGCCTTCTTCACCGCGGCCTGGACATCCGTCATCTTCTTGAACTCGGGGTTCGAGTCGGTCAGCGCGACACCGCCGGAGGCGAGGTCGGCGCGGACGACGCCGCCCTTGGCGTTGCCGTCCTCGACGGCCTTCGCCAGGTTGTAGACCGAGCCCGCGACGTCCTTGGTCGCCGAGGTCAGGATGTACTTCTTGTACTTGGCGAGCGCGTCCTGCTTGTACTGGTCGGAGTCGACGCCGATCGCCCAGACCTTCTTGGCGGCGGCGGCCTCGATGACGCCCTGACCGGAGAGGCCCGCGGCGTGGTAGACCACGTCGGCGCCCTTCTCGATGTGGCCCTGGGTGGCGGTCTTGCCCTTGTCGGGGCTGGTGAACCCGCCGTCCTCGGCCTTCTCGGTCAGGTACTGCTTGACGACCTTGACCTTGGGGTTGGTGTCCTTGACGCCCTGGACGAAGCCCGCCTCGAACTTGTGGATGAGCGGCACGTCCACGCCGCCCACGAAGCCGACGGTCTTGGACTTGGTGACCTTGGCGGCGGTGACGCCTGCCAGGTAGGACGCCTCCTGCTCGCTGAAGACCAGGTCGGAGACGTTCTTGGCCTTGACGGTCTCGTCGTCGACGATGCCGAAGGAGACCTTCGGGAACTTCGCGGAGACTTCCTTGATCGCCGGGGCGTAGGCGTAGCCGACGCCGATGACCGGGTTGTAGCCCTGCTTCGCGAGCTGCGTCAGGCGCTGCGCCTTGTCGGCGTCCGACTCGCCGTCGACCGGCTCGACGGCCTTCTCGCCGGTCTTGAACTCGGCGGCGGCCTTCTTCATGCCCTCGGTCGCGGCGTCGTTGAACGACTGGTCGCCGGCGCCGCCGACGTCGTAGGCGATGGCGACGCCCTTGTTCTTGTCGTCCTTGCTGGCGGCGGCGTCGCTTGACGTGCCACCGCAGGCAGAGACGGAGACGGCGAGGGCGGCGGTCGCGGCGCCCGCGACAGCTATTCGAGACACCCGGCGCATAGAGACGAACTCCTTAGTACAAGCAAGCACAAGCACGTACGAGCGCCTCACCTGGCGCTGATTTCGCCGCAGCGTAACGCGCGTAGACCTGACATAAGAACCCTTCTGTCCGGTCCGTTATCGAGCTGTGGCCACCAGATGTCCGGCGCCCGAACGCCGAGTGGGCGCCCCCTTCGTGGGGGCGCCCAGGCGCCGCAGTACGTACTACGTAAAACGTCTCCGCGCCGCGGAGCTATGGCGCGATCTTGACCTTGACCTTGCCGCTGATGATGTCCTTCTTGGCCTTCTCCACGGCGGCGACGACGTCCTTCATCGCCGTGTACTTCGGATTGGAGTCGGAGAACCCGACGCGGCCCGACTTGAGGTCGTAGCGCTGCTCGCCCTTCATCGGCTTGCCCTGGACGACCGACTTCGTCAGGTCGTAGACCGCACCGCCGACGTCCTTGAAGGCCGAGCCGAGGATGTGGTCCTTGTACTTGGCGAGGGCCTTCTGCTTGTACTGGTCGGAGTCGACGCCGATCGCCCACTTCTTCTGCGAGCCGACCTCCTGGATGACGCCCTGCCCGGAGAGCCCGGCGGCGTGGTAGATCACGTCCGCTCCGGCCTCGATCTGACCGCTGGCGGCGTTCTGCCCCTTGTCGGGGCTGGAGAAGCCGCCCTCCTCGGGCTTCTCGGTCAGATAGCGCTTCTCGATCTCGATCTTCGGGTCCACGGACTTCACGCCCTGGACGAAGCCCGCCTCGAACTTGTGGATGAGCGGGATGTCCACGCCGCCCACGAAGCCGACGTGCTTGGCCTTGGAGACCTTGGCCGCGGCGACCCCCGCGAGATAGGAGCCCTGCTCCTCGTGGAAGACCAGGTCGACGACGTTGTCCGCCTTCACGGTGTTGTCGTCGATGATCCCGAAGGTGGTGTCGGGGTACTTCTTCGCGGCGGCCTGCACGGCGGGCGCGTAGACGAAGCCGACGCCGACGACCGGGTCGTAGCCCTGCCTGGCGAGCTGTTCGAGGCGCTGGACCTTGTCGGCGCTGGACTCGCCGTCGCCCGGCTCCATGTCCACGCCGCCGATCTTGAACTCCTCGCGGGCCTTCGAGTAGCCCGCGTAGGCGGCGTCGTTGAAGGACTGGTCGCCCTTGCCGCCGATGTCGTAGGCGAGGCCGATGCCCTTGCCCTTGTACTCCGACGAACCGGCGGACCCCTTGTCCTTGCCGTCGTCCTTCGACGCCTCGTCGCTGGTCTTGCCGCACGCGGAGGCCGCGAGGGCGAGGCTCGCCACCGCCACGGCCACTTGGGAAAGTTTCGATACACGACGCATAGGACGTACTCCTTACGTTCCCCAACGCACCGTTGACGGCGCTGATTTCGGCGCACAGTAACGCGCGTAGAAAGAAAGGGAACGGGGTTTCGCACGGCCGTTACCTATTCGTGTACCTCTTCGCCTACCTCCGCGTGCACCTCCTCGCGCCGGGGGTCACTCCCGGCCCGCGTCCAACAGCGCCGCCGCGGTGAAGAGTTCCACGCCGGCCGTGATGGCCGACTCGTCGGCGTCGAAGTCGCCCTGGTGGAGGTCGCGGACGGTGCGCTCCCCCGGCTTGCGCACGCCGAGCCGGGCCATGGCGCCCGGCACGTGCTCCAGGTACCAGGAGAAGTCCTCGCCGCCGAGGCTCTGTTCGGTGTCCTCGACGGCGAGCGGGCCGCGCCGCTCGGTCATGGCCTCGCGCAGCAGGTCGGTGACCGACGGGTCGTTGACCACGGGCGGCACGCCCCGGATGTAGTTGATCTCGGGCTTGGCCCGGTAGAGCTCGGCGACCTCCTGGATGGCGCCGTGCACCAGGTCGGGCGCCTGCCGCCAGGCCTTGAGGTCCAGGCAGCGCACCGTCCCGGAGAGCTCGGCGTGCTGCGGGATCACGTTGCAGGCGTGCCCGGACTCGATGCGGCCCCAGGTCACCGAGAGACCGGAGCGGGCGTCGATGCGCCGGGCGACCAGGGCGGGGACCTCGGTGACGACCTTGGCGGCGGCGGTCACGAGGTCGGTGGTGAGGTGCGGGCGCGCGGTGTGCCCGCCGGGGCCGTCCAGCGCGACTTCGAGGCGGTCGCAGGCGGAGGTGATGGGCCCGTGCCGCAGGCCGATGCGGCCCGCGTCGACGCGGGGGTCGCAGTGCACTCCGACGATCCGGCCGACGCCGTCGAGGACACCCGACTCGATGGCGTCGGGCGCGCCGCCCGGCAGGACCTCCTCGGCGGGCTGGAAGATCAGCCGGACGGGGTGGGGCAGTTGGCCGCGCGCGGCGAGGTCGGCGAGGACGAGCCCCGCGCCGAGCACGACCGTGGTGTGCACGTCGTGTCCGCAGGCGTGGGCGCGGTCGGGCACGGTCGAGCGGTACGGGACGCCCGTCTTGGTGTCGGGGATGGGCAGCGCGTCGATGTCGGCGCGCAGCGCGAGCATGGGCCTCACGCCGTCCCAGTCGCCGATGTCGCAGGTCAGCCCCGTACCAATGGCGAGCACACGGGGCTTGAGCCCCGCCTCCTCTAGGCGGGCCTTGAGGGCCGCGGTGGTACGGAACTCCTGGTTGCCGAGCTCGGGGTGCATGTGCAAGTCGCGGCGGAAGGCGACGAGTTCGGCGCGCAGCGCTTCGGGCAGCGCGCCGGGCAGTGCTTCCGCGGGAGCGGACTCGGATCCCGGCTCGGCTTCGGACTCGCGGGACATCAATTGGTTCACCCTGTGAAGGGTAGGCCGACGCGGGGGCCAACTGACCCACGATCAACAAAAGTTCAGCCCGATAGGGGAAGAATTCGTGGCCGCGTGGCGCATGGGCGTCGGTCGCGATGGGTAAACTTTTATGCCGCTACGAAGGATGCGGATGCCGTTCGGCGCCTGTAGTAGGCCACCGTCACCGCCGTGAGCAGGGGCGGCCAGGCCACCAGCGGCGCATAGCACACCAGGAGCAGGGCCGTCTGTGCCGAGCTGTCCGTGACGGAGCCGTCTCCGAGCCCCGCGATCGGTGCGTAGAAGGCCCAGCCGAGCAGCGCGAACAGGGCGAACGCCCCGAGGAGCGCGGGCACGACGGCCGCGAGCGGCCGCACCGGCCGCCCTCCGATGCCGGGCAGCCACGACGGTACGGTCTCGCCCCAGCCGCGCACCAGTCCGAGCGTGAGGAGCGCGAGCCCTTCCGAGACCACGCTGAGCATGAGGATGTACGCGGCTTCGCCGGTGCCGCTCTGCGGCTCGGCGGTGACGGGCAGGCCGGCGACCAGGGCCACCCGCCAGAGCGCGGAGGGCAGCGTGATCAGTGGCACGGCGTGGGCGGCGAGTGCGGCCCAGCGGGGCACGGTGGGCAGTGCGTCGATCTTCAACATGGTTCTCATGCTGGCGCGGTGGGGCGGCCGCCACGTCGTCGTACGGGAGGGGACGGGTCCGCCGCGCGGGGGAGACGATCCCCCACTAGGACAGTTCCTGTCCTAGTGGAGTCCTACCGTGGGATCCATGAGCTTCCTCACCGGAAACCAGCCCGAGTCCACGCCCACGTGGACCGACCTCGACGTCACCGAAGGAGCCGCGGCCGAGCGCGCGGCGGAGTTCTACGGAGCGGTGTTCGACTGGGAGTTCCGCGAGGATTCCCTCGAAGATTCCCGCGAGGATTTCCGTGGGGGATTCCGCGCCGACGCGGGCCGCGGGATCACCTGCCTGCTGCGCGGCCGCCCGGTCGCGGGGCTGCGGACGGTGCCCGAGGGCGCGCCCCGCCTCGGCGCCTGGCGGATGTACTTCGCCGCGGACGACTGCGACGCGGTGACGGACCGCGCCGTGGCGGCGGGCGCGACGGTGACCCGGGGCCCGGCCGAGCGCGGCCCGCTGGGCCGCGCCGCCGTGCTCCTTGACCCGGTGGGCGCGGAGTTCGGACTCTGGCAGGGCCGGGACCTGCTCGGCTGCGAGCTGGTGAACGAGCCGGGCGCGCTGGTCCGCAACGACCTGTCGACACCGCACGCGGAGCGCGCGCGGACCTTCTACGCGACGCTCTTCTCCTACACCCTGGACGGCAACGAGGACCTCCCGGACTTCGACTTCACGTTCCTGCGACGCCCGGACGGCCACGAGATCGGCGGCGTCTTCGGCGCCCCGGACGCGCCCTCGTCGCGCTGGGAGACGACGTTCGAAGTGGCGGACACGGACGCGGTGGTGGCCCGCGCGGTGGCGGCGGGCGGCGACGCCGACGCCCCGTCGGACATGCCGTACGGCCGCATGGCGCGGCTCACCGATCCGCTGGGCAACGCGTTCCATGTGATCGCGCGGCCGTCGTAGGCCGCTGCTGCTGCCGTCAGAGTGCGATGAGCCCCGCCGCCGTCGACCTGAACCCGCAGGCGTCGAAGTAGAAGCCGCGCAGTTCGTCGTCGAAGTCGACGTGCAGCCACTCGCACCGGGCGTCGCGCGCGCCTTCCGCGGCGCGGGCCACGAGCGCGGCGCCGATGCCCTGCCCCCGGCGCCGCCCGGCCACGACGGTGTCGAGAACGAAGGCGTGCACGCCGCCGTCCCAGGCGACGTTGACGAACCCGGCAAGCTCCCCCGCGCCCGCTCCGTCCCGCGCGCAGACCCACCCCAGGCTGTGCCGCCGCACCTGCTCCCGCCACCCGATGTCGAGCGCCGGATGCCCGAACCCCTCGGCGTGCAGCAGGTTGACCTCCGGGTCCTCGAAGTCACCCCGCCACTCGTATGTGATCGCCATGCGGCGAGGGTAGCTCCGGCCAGCGGGGAGGACGGCTCAGAAGTCGTCCGCGCCGTTGCGGAGTTCGGGCGTCCAGTAGCCGGTCGCCCACTTCGCCGGGTCAACGGCGATGCCGCTGCCGCCCGGCGCCTTGACGGCGGCCTGGCCGCTGCCGCCCTGGAGCATGACGGAGAAGGCCGTGACGGGCTCGGTGGCCTCCTCCTTGCCGCCGTCCGACAGCTTCACCAGGGCGTACGCGGGGGCGCCCGCGGACAGGACGACGGGCGCCGCGGGCTTGCTCTTGGCGACCGCGGGGACGTTCTCCTTGTGGCTCTCCAGGAACTGGACCTGCGGGAAGCCGTTCATCGTGCAGCTGTGGCCCGAGGTGTTCTTCGCCGTCAGGACGATGTGGGTGTAGGGCGGGCCACCCCGGTTCGCGGCGCTGATGTTGACGTCCTTGGTGGTGCACAGGGGCGCGGCCTTGGAGCCCGCGTCACCGGCGGACGCCTTCGCGGCGCCGTCGTCGCCCGACGTGCCCTTGCCGGTGCCGGTGCCGCTGCCGTTCGACGTGCTGGCGCCGGTGCCGGTGCCGGACGACGTGCCCTTGTCGGTGCCGGTCGACGAGGACGACGCCGAGCCGCCGGACGCCGAACCCGCGGACTTCGCGTCGGAGCCCTCGTCCCCGCCGCCGCAGGCGGTCAGGGTCAGGGCGAGGGCGGCGGTGGCCGTGGCGGCGAGGACGGTGGTGCGGCTGCGGAACGTACGCATGGGAAATCCCCCGTGAGTGGTGAAGGTGGTGAAGGTGGTGAAGGTGCTGAAGGTGGTGGCGGCGCGGCACGGCTCACGCCGGTCTCGCGGAAATCCGTGCCTGACCTGCAGACATTCATGAGTCTGACGCCTGCCGCTCACGCTTCGCCGTTCCACCGCTGACGTTTCGCTGACGTCCTTGCGCGGAGCCCGCCCGCGCCTGGCGTTCGGCCGTGCGGTTGACCTCAACCGCAGTTGAGGGTGGAGCGTCGGGTGGCATGACACATCTCCTGGACCTCATCCATCCCGACGCGGGCACCGTCCTGATCAGCGAGTGGCGCACCGGCACCCCCGAGCGCACCCGGGCGGCCGCCGACGCCGTCGTCCAGGAGTGGGCCGCCGCCGAGGCCCCTCCCGCGCGGCTCGCGCAGCACCTCTTCGTCGCGACGGACGGCACGGGGCTCCTCCACTACGCGCAGTGGACCAGCGACGAGGACCACCTGGCGTGGGCCCGCGCCTACCGCACCGCCGTGATCAGCCGCGTCGACACGCTGGTGCCGGGGATCGAACGGCCTGGCCTCAACCGGACCCGGCTGCACCGCAGCGTGGTGCACGACGCGGAGCACTCCCCCGGCGTCTTCGCGATCACCATGACGGAGGCCGTGGAGCAGACGCTGGAGAACGCGAGCACACCGGCAACCGGCCTGCTGGCCACGCACCTTCACCTGACGGCGGACGGCGGACGCGCGATCGTCGTCTCGGAGTGGACCGACGCGGCAGCGCACGAGGCGGCCATCGCCGACGCGCCCGGCGTGCGGCGGTACACGCTCCACCACTCGCTCACGGGGGGCCGGGCCTCCTCTTCTCCCATCCGTCCACCCCTCCCGCAGTGACGAAGCCCCTCAGGCGCCGAGCTCGAACCACAGCAGCTTGCCGCCCCGCCCGAAGAGGTCGTCACCCAGGGGGTGTCCGCCCCAGGCCCGGGCCCACTGCGCGACGAGGCCGAGACCGCGCCCGCTGTCCGACTCGTGCGGGACAGGGCGCAGTGGGCCTCGGCGGCCGGGCGGCTTGTCGAAAGGAGAAGGGATGTGCGGGTTCGTGTCCCACACGCTGACCCGCAGCCCGCACGGGTCGTCGGTGCCGCGCAGGCGCAGGGCGGCGGGGCCCTCGGAGTGCCGATAGGCATTGGTGACGAGCTCGGACGTCAACAGCTCGGCAAGGTCTGCCAGTTCAGCCAGTCCGCACGCGGGAAGGACGGCGCGGGGCGTCATGCGGGCGATGCGGGGAGCACGGGGGTCGTGGGGCAGGTGAAGGGCGTACGACCAGGTGTGGGGCGGGGATACGGTTGCCATGTCGCCTCCTTGGGGGCGGAGTTCGGCTCGCTCGTTGCCGGTTCCCGGCGGTGGCATGCCGCGCCGTGCGGTGCGGTGCGCTTCCGGCTTACGGGGGGGCAGTTGAGCGGTTCGAGTGACACCGTAGGACGTAGCATGGTCTGCATTCCATGCTTAGCAGGAAATGCAGACCATGTTCCCCCGTGTGGGGTACCTCTGCAACGCATGCACGGACGAGGAGAAGCAATCGATGCCCGAGCCGAGTTCCCTGCCGACGGTGCGTCGACGACGCCTCGGCACCGAACTGCGCCGACTGCGCGAGCGCGCCGACCTGAGCGTTACCGAGGCGGCTGCGCTCCTGGGTGTCCCCCAGTCGCGCATCAGCAACATCGAGGCGGGGCGCTACGGAGTGAGCGGTGACCGCGTGCGCGCGCTCGCGGGACACTACGACTGCACGGACGGCGAACTGGTCGACGCCCTCGCCGCCATGCCAGGTGATCGCCGACGCGGCTGGTGGGAGGAGTACCGCGACATCCTCTCGCCGCGCATGCTGGACCTGACCGAGTTGGAGCACCACGCGACGCGGATCCGCGTCGCCCAGATCATCAACATCCCCGGCCTGCTCCAGACCGCCGCCCATGCGCGAGCCCTCTTCGACCAGACCGTCCCGCAGCTCAAACCCCACGAGATCGAACACCGGGTCTCCCACCGGGTGAAGCGTCAGGCCGTACTCCACCGCGACCAGCCCTCGCCCTATACGGCGATCATCCACGAAGCGGCCCTGCGCATGCGCTTCGGCGACCGGACCACGAACCGGGACCAGCTCGGCCACCTCATCGACATGGGCGACCTCGACCACGTCACCCTGGCCGTCGTCCCCTTCGAAAGCGGCCCCTTCCACACCTCGGGCCAGGGCGTCGACTACCTCCACGGCCCGGTTCGGCAACTGGACACCGTTCAGATCGACACCGATCACGGAGGCGAACTCATCGACTCCCCAGCCCAGTTGGAGCGCTACCGCTTGGTCCTGGACCGCATGGAGCGTGCCGCCCTCGCCCCGGCCAAGTCCCGCGACTTCATCGCCCAGCTCATCAAAGACGTCTAGGAAGCCCACCACCGTGACCGAACTCGCCTGGCAGAAGTCGACGTACAGCCAAGAAGCCTCCTCCTGCGTCAACATCGCCACCGCCCCCGACGGAACGATCCGCCTCCGCGAAAGCGACGAGCCAGAGGTCATCCTCAGCACGTCCCGCACCCAACTCGGCACCCTCATACGCGCCGTCAAGAACATGCGGCGCTGACGAAGGGCGGTTTCCTGTTCTCTCAACTGCCGCCCCTTGACCCCCTGGCTACAGGGTCGGAAGGATCGAACAAGAACACACGCCACCTATGCAGGGGGTCAGCCGGTGAAGCCCAGACAGCTCGCGAGCGAGTGTGATGAGGGCCCGTGCCCGACCGTGTGGGCCATCGACAAGGACGCCGAGCATGTCTTAGTGCAGGGCTTCAAGGTGGAGGACGAGGAAGCGCTCTCCATTATGAAGATGCCGGAGCACGAGACGGCTGTCCGTATCCCCATGGCACTGCTCAAGAGGGTTGCCCGTGAACATCTCACCTGACGACTTCGGAAAGCTCTTCACGGAGTTTCAGCAAGAGGCGTTCCGGCTGGAGACGCTGGACGACTACAGCAAGTCAGGGGGCGTTGATGCCTATCACGCTTTTCTGGCCGGTAAGCCGCAGCCGGAAGAGTACAAGTCGGCGGGATGGGTGACTACTGTACGGAACGCCATAGAGGCCGGTAGGCGTATGTACCGGGTTCACATCCTTTCCCGGCCGCTGAGCAATTATCTTCGCTTCGAACTGGGCTGGGGCTACATTCGGAACCAGGCAGCTGGTGAAGAGCTCTTCATTCTCGACACCACAGAGCAGCCGAACCCGCTTCAAGGTGTTCCGGACTTCTGGGCGTTCGATGAACGGAACGTCGTTTCTATGCAGTACGGCGATTTCGGGGAGTTCGTAGGGGCCGAGCTCCTCCCAGAGAGTCAGGCTCAAGAATGGCTAGCACATCGGGATGAGGCGATGCGGCGAGCCGAGCCGTTCGCTGAATGGTGGGAGCGGTACAAGCCGGAGTGACCACGATTGATATCGGTGCGGCGCTGCGGGAGCTACGGGAGGCTAGCGGCAAGCAAGCCAAGGTGGTTGCCCGGAGCGCAACCATGTCCCCGAGCAAGCTCAGCAAGATTGAAAACGGGGTCATCACTCCGAGCCTCATGGACGTCGAGCGCGTCCTTACCGCGCTGGAAGTCTCCGAAGAGATCAAGGCACAGCTGGCCGAGGCGGCCCGTATGGCCGCTACCGAGGCGACAGCGTGGCGCATCTACCGGCGCACCGGCCTGCACAAGCATCAGGAAGCGATCAGAGCGATAGAAGCTCAGACGACACTGATGCGTCTCTTCCAGCCGGTGTGCGTTCCCGGCCTGCTCCAGTCCCCGGAATACGTGCGTGCAGTCTTGGGCAGGCACGGCTACACGGATGCCATCCTGGAAAAGACGACGGGGCACGCGTCCGTCGCCAAGGCGTCTTGTACGACACAGCTCGCACGTTCCGATTCGTCATCACGGAATCCGTTCTCAGGTGGCGGCTCATCCAACCGCGAATGATGGCCGCACAGCTGGACAAGATCATCGGCATGTCGCGAATGCCCAACGTGAGCATCGGCGTCGTGCCGCTTTCAGTGCAGATGGTCGACCTCCCCAGCTCCTCTTTCGTCCTCTTCGACAAACGGCTAGTCATCGTCGAAATTCCCCACGCCGAGATCACTACTACCGAGTTCCGGGACGTGGAGCTCTACGCGGAAAAGTTCGAAGGATTCGAGCAGGTAGCCGTTTCGGGCGAGGACATGCGAAGCCTTGTCGCGGGCATCCGAGATGACTTCTTGAGGGAACAGGAAACAGGCTAGAAGCCCTGCCGCACCGGGGCCACGATAGGCAGATGCCGACCAAACAGAGGAAGCCCCGGCCTATCCTGTCAGCGCCCCCAGGAAGGTGCACCATGCCCGGAACCGACCTGTACGCCCTGCCCATCGACGGAGTCGTGTTCGTCAAGGCGTGCGGAGGTAGCACGCACCCGGACGGCGAAGCGTGCGCACAGCTCGCGAAGATCGGCCCCAACGCGTGGGCCCTGCGCGACAGCAAGCGGCCCCATGCGGAGCCCCTGAGGTTCACCACGGAGGAACTGGACGCGGCCGGTATCGACCCGGCGCGCTTCGGACTCTCCGCCTGATCCACGGCACTCCCTGAAAGCGGCTCTCGACCCGTCCCCGTGGGTTGGGGGCCGCTTCCGCATCTCCCCGAGGTGGGACGCCCGTTGCACATCCACGCCTATCTGTGGACCGGCCCTAGAGCGCACTTCGACGAGGACGCGTTGAGACGGCCGCCGTACCCCGATCCGCCGCCACCGCCAGCAGGTGAGGACGACAAGGACGGTCTGCGGCTGGCCGCCCGTTACCGCCAAGTCGTGGCCGAGTTCCCCGTGACCGGCCTGCCGCCTATCGAGACTGCTCACTGGCTGATGAAGCCGTCGAAGCTCATCCGGGGCACATGGAAGGAGCCGAAGCTGGCCGCCGAGTGGTTGGCGCTTCAGCTCGCCGAGTACGCTCCGCGGTTTGCCTCCGAGCAGGATCGGGACACGACGCGGCTAGCGGTGCACGTGGCGGCGGCTGCCGATCGTCTGGGATGGGGTGGCGACGTGTCGCTCGGCCACTACCTGAACGGACAGTCCTACCTGTCTTTGGCCCTGGTGACGTGCACGCCCAACAACGCGGCGCCGGGCGCACTCTGTCCGGAACAACGCTGAGGGATGGTCTCGGACGGGGGCCTTTCCCGGTGCGCATCGCCGCGATGCCGCGCCTTCTCGCCCGTACCGCGCGGGGTTGATGCCCCCAAGGAGCTACGCCGAGGGTTGACCCCGCCACAACCGTGGGTGCACAGAGGAGTCACACTCCCGCTGGACGCGGCACGGGCGGCCGCGCACCTAGCGTGCTTCGGGTCCGGGCGGCCGCACACGGGAGCGCCGCCCCTTCCTCTCCTCAGGAGCACCCATGACCCACCACCACAAGGCAGCGACCGTGCTCGCCGCAGGCCTCCTCGCCGCGACCGCCGCGACCGGGGTCGCCGCCACCACCGCGTCGGCGGCCGAACCCACCGCGCCGTCCGTGTCGGCCAGTTGCTCGTGGCGCACCAACCTCGGCTTCTACTGCGGCTACGACACCAGGAACGTCTACAGCGACTACGGCGACAGCGGCAGGCAGGTCAAGGAGATCCAGGCGCTGCTCCGGTTCCGGGGCATCGGCATCGGACCCGACGGGATCGACGGCCGGTTCGGGAAGGACACCCGCTCGGCCGTGAAGAAGTTCCAGCGTTCCTGGCACTTGAACGACGACGGCATCGTCGGCCCCAACACCTGGACGTATCTGCGGACAGGGGTCTGAGGAGCTCCGTACAAGAGGAGCTCCGTACGAGAGGACTCCGTACGATGAGCGGCCATGAGCGAGGATCACCGCGCGACGACAGCGACCTGGCAGGCCGACGCGCCCGGCGTCCTGCGGCTTCCTTCCGGGCGGCTCGTCCGGGGGCGGGGGCTGCGGCGCCCGCTGCCGGAGGGGCCGACGCCCGGCTTCGGGGTCTATCTGCTCGGCAAGGCGCCGGAGGGCATCGCCTGGGAGCACGTCTGGCTGCGCTGGCCCGACTTCCGGCTGCCCGCCGACCGGGCGCGGGCGCGCGAGGTGCTGCGCGACGCCTGGGCCCGCGCCGCGGGCGAACGCGTCGAACTGGCCTGCGGCGGCGGGCGCGGCAGGACGGGGACCGCCCTGGCCTGCCTCGCCGTCCTCGACGGGGTGCCCGCCGGGGAAGCGGTCGCGTTCGTCCGCGCGCGCTACGACCGGCACGCGGTGGAGACGCCCTGGCAGCGGCGGTACGTGAAGGGGTTCGCCGCCGCCTGAGCGTGCGGGCTCACGCCGGTGCCGTGTGCCGCACCGACGTCAGGCGGTGCACGTCCCGTGCCGTCCCCGTCACCCCGGACAGGAAGCCCTGGGCGCGCGGGGACGCCGTCTCGGTCAGCCAGGCCGGGTCGATGTCGCAGACCGCGACCTTCACCTCGGTGCCCGCGAGGGCGAGCGGCAGGGTGTGCACGACCGTCGAGGGGAAGCTGAGGATCGTACGGCCGATGGGGCCGCGCCGCGCGATCAGCTCCAGGGGCAGGTCGGGGCGTACGACCTGGAGGCCCGTCTCGACCGCGAGGCGGTGGAGCTTCTCGGCGCTCTCGCGGCGGTGTGCGAAGTAGCGGGTCGCGCCGTGCGTGTGCGAGAGCGCGCGGACCGCCTCCACGTAGCGGTCGGGGTCGACCACCCCGGTCTCCACCAGGGAGGTGCCGACGAGGTCGGCGCCCCGGGTGATGCGGGGCGGTCCGAAGCGCTCCCTGGTCCAGGCGAAGGCGTTGACGGAGACCGTCACGCCGTCCGGTGCCTGGTCGATGGGCATCGCGGAGAAGACCTCCACGGCACGCGCCCCGCCGGGAGTGAGGCGGCGCCGTGCCGTGGCCGACACCGGGGCGAAGACCAGGTCACGGGGGCCCGGTCTGCCGCCCTTGCGGTGCCAGCGCACCAGGCGTTCCCCACGGGCCAGTTGGGCGATGAACTCCATCGTGGCCGTGCCGTCGTCCACGACGACCAGGGAGCGGGCGCGCGTGATCGTGAGCAGCAGCTGCACGTAGCGCGAGAAGGGGTCGCCGATCACTATCCGGTCGGCCCTGCGCAGCGGGCCCGCGAGGCCGCCGATGGTGTGGAAGGGGGCGGCGGTGCCACCGCGCGCCTCCTCCCAGCGGACCTCGACGCCCTCGTCACGGGCCAGCTGGGCCATGCGCCGCAGCTGGCCGCGCGTCATCGGGTCGTTCGGGGAGAGGACGACGACGGTGAGTCCCCCGGTCGGGCCCGTCGCGGCCGCGGCGTGCGCCCACTCCAGGACGTTCAGAAGCTGAACAGGGCTCTCCACGAAGGCGAGCGTGGAGGGAGCGGTGGTGCCGGTGGCATCGGCGGCTCGGCCGACTCGGGGGCTCATCGTCGTATGTCCGTATCCCGTTAATCCGTATCCGGTTAAAGCGGGTCGCGTGCTCAGACGGCGACCGGCTCGGTCTCGGCCGACTCGCTCTCGGCGACGACGCCCGGGACGCGGCGCAGCTTCTTCATCGGGCCGAGCTCCGACTCGTAGACCTTCTTGACGCCGTCGCCGAGGGACGCCTCGATGGTGCGGATGTCGCGGACCAGACGGGTCAGGCCCTGCGGCTCGACGGAGGCGGCCTGGTCGGAGCCCCACATGGCGCGGTCCAGGGTGATGTGGCGCTCGACGAAGGTGGCGCCGAGGGCGACCGCGGCCAGCGTGGTCTGCAGGCCGGTCTCGTGGCCGGAGTAGCCGATCGGGACGTTCGGGTACTCGGCCTGGAGGGTGTTGATGACGCGGAGGTTGAGCTCCTCGGCCTGCGCCGGGTACGTCGACGTGGCGTGGCACATCAGGATGTTGTCCGAGCCGAGGACCTCGACCGCGTGGCGGATCTGCTTCGGCGTCGACATGCCGGTGGAGAGGATGATCGTGCGTCCGGTGGCGCGCAGGGCGCGCAGCAGCTCGTCGTCGGTGAGCGAGGCGGAGGCGACCTTGTGGGCGGGCAGGTCGAACTTCTCCAGGAAGGCGACGGCCTCGGTGTCCCACGGGGACGCGAACCAGTCGATGCCGCGCTTGGCGCAGTGCTCGCTGATGGCCTGGTACTCGGACTCGCCGAACTCCACGCGGTGGCGGTAGTCGATGTAGGTCATGCGGCCCCAGGGGGTGTCGCGCTCGATGTCCCACTGGTCGCGCGGGGTGCAGATCTCCGGGGTGCGCTTCTGGAACTTGACGGCGTCACAGCCGGCCTCGGCGGCCACGTCGATGAGCGCGAAGGCGTTCTCCAGGTCACCGTTGTGGTTGATGCCGATCTCGCCGGTGATGTACACGGGCTGGCCGGGGCCCGCCGTCTTCGAACCGAACTGACGGAGGCGGGAGTTGGCGCCGATGGGGGTGATGGAGCTCATGGCAGAACAGTCCTTAACTGTGGAGGGAGTCGAGAGAGGGGCCGAGGATCCAGGTGGCGATCTCTCGGATCGCGCCCTCACCGCCGGGGACGGTGGTGACCGCGCGGGCCGCGCCGCGTACGACGTCGTGGGCACTGCCGACCGCCACGGGCCAGCCCACGAGGGCGAAGCACGGGAGGTCGTTGACGTCGTTGCCGACGTAGAGCACGCGCTCGGGCGCGATGCCCTGTTCCTCGCACCACTGCTTCAGTGCGAGGTCTTTCCTGTCGATGCCGTGCAGGACGGGAAGCTTGAGCTTCTTCGCGCGCGCGGCGACGACCGGATTCTGTTCCGTGGACAGGATCAGCATGTTCAGGCCGCTCCTGCGGAGGGCCGCGATGCCGAGGCCGTCCCCGCGGTGCACGGAGACGAACTCCCTTCCATCGGAGTCGATCAGCACCCTGTCGTCGGTCTGGGTGCCGTCGAAGTCGAGGACGACCGCGTCGATGTCGGCGGCGGTCGGCAGGGCGTCCGCGCGGTCCGCGTCGAAGAGCGGGGCGAGCGCGCGGGCGCGGGCGAGGTCGTGCGGGTCGTCGACCTCGAGGACGCGGGCGGGGTCGGTGCGCACGGGCTCGGTGTGGCCGAAGAAACGGTGCTTCTCGGCGCGGAAGCCCGCCGCGTCCATCGCGTAGGCGGCGCCGGTCTCCAGGAGGTCCTGGGGGCGGTCCTGGCGGCGCGGCCGGAAGGACTTGTCGTGGTTGACGCCGTAACCGCCGCGCGTACGGGTGGAGTTGGCGAGGGTCGCGGTGCCGCCGGCGGCGTCCGTGCGCTGCGCGGTGACGTCCGCCGAGCCGTCCGTGGCATCGTCGGCGTCGTCGGCCGCGTCGCGCCAGATGAAGCCGTGGAAGGGGGCGACGGTGACGGCGGTGTCCGCGCCGTTCTCGACGACCGCTGCGGCCACCCCGTCGATGTCCTCGCGGGTGAGGAAGGGGCTGGTGCACTGCACGAGCAGGACGACGTCCACGGCGGCGCCGTGCAGGGCCTCGTGGGCGTCCATGGCGTGCAGGACGGCGGCCTCGCTGGTCGCGGTGTCACCGGCGATCGCGGCGGGGCGCAGGACGACCTCGGCTCCCGCGGCGCGGGCGGCCTCGCCGATCACGTGGTCGTCCGTGGAGACGACGACGTCGGTGACCAGGCGGGCGGCCAGGCACTCGCGGATGGCTCTGGCCACCAGGGGCACACCGCCGACCGGGGCGAGGTTCTTGGCGGGCACGCCCTTGGATCCGCCTCGGGCGGGGATGACGGCGAGGACGCGGCGCACCTGCGTGCCCGCTGGGTCGGGGTGGGACATGGCGGCTCCTGAGAGGTCGGCCGAGGAGGGGTGGGGGGTGACGGCGGCACGTCCGGGGTTCACAGCTCGCCCATCCGCCGGATGACGGGCGCCACGCGCTGCACTCCGTGGCGGTAGGCGCCGCGGGCCGCGCGGCGCACGATCTGCCGTACGGGACCGGGGTCCTTGTCGGCCGAGGGCGCGCCGGGCAGGGGTGCGCCGTCCGGGCCGAGGTGGTGGCGGGCGAGGATCGCGGGCAGATAGCCGCGCGCGGTGGTGAGGCTGTAGTACGGCCGCAGGGGCGGGAGTTGACCGGCGGCCGCGTCGGCGAGCAGCTCCGTGACCCGCTCGCGCGCCCCGTCGAAGGCCCGCTCGTAGCTTCCGTCGGCGGCGACGCCCTGCCGGGACAGCCACCGCTCGTCGGGCTCCGGCAGGTCGCCCGCGTCGAGGCGGTCCCAGGAGGTGAGGCAGCCGGAGCCGGTGAAGTGGTGGTTGCCGAGCGCCTCGCGCACCCCGAGGTCGGTGAGGATCGCGGTGGGGACGCGGCGGTGCAGGGATTCCAGCGCCGCCGTCGAGGAGACGGTGACGAGCAGGTCGGTGCGGTCGAGCACCTCGCCCATGTGCCCGTAGACGAGACGGAAGTTGGCGGGCAGGCCGCCGTCGACGCGCTGCGCCAGCTTCTGGTAGGGCAGCTCCTCGATGTGCGTGGTGTGCTCACCGGGCTTGCTGCGCAGCTTGAGCAGCACCTCGCGGTCGGGGTGCAGTCGGGCGTGTTCGACCAGGCGGCGCAGCAGGTAGGTGCGCTGGGCCGCGCTCTCCGGCACGGAGGGCTGGGCGGCGAAGACGACGGTGTAGGGGTCGTGCTTCTCGTAGGGCGCGCCGCCGAGGAAGGGCAGCGCGGCCTCCGTCACCGCGGCGGCGTCGGCGCCCACTCCTTCGTACACGGCGCGGAAACGCTCCGCGTCCTGGCGGGAGTTGGCGAGGACGACGTCCGCGCCGTGCCGCAGCAGGAGGCCGTCGGCGAGCTTCTCGTAGACGACGCCGACGTAGCCGGTGACGACGACGGGACGCTTGCCCGCGTCGCCGGTCAGGCGGGCGTCCTCGATGACCCGGGCGAGGCCGTGCAGGACCGCCTGGACCGCGCCGCCCACCAGGGCGAGCACGATCACGTCGGGCGCGTCGCGCTGCACCTCCCGCAGGAACTCGACGGCGGTGACCTCGCGCAGCGAGTCCGCGCGCACTCCCACCTCTTCGAGCTGGCGGGGGGTCGGGGTGGCCCGGCCGCGGAGCAGATAGCCGCTGAGGCGGTGGCCCTGCGCTCCGTGCCCCTCGGGTCCATGCCCGTTCGGCCGACTGTCCGATACGATGCGGTTCGCGGTGAGAGCGCCCCATTTCCATCGCGTATCGGAATCGGCGAGCACGGCGACCCGCAGCGGGTTTCGATGACTTCCTTGCACGTCCCAGACGCTAGGAAGGCATTTCGATTCGCGGCCCAACTCAGGTGCAACAAACGGTTAACAGCATGCCGACGAATGGCGAATCAGCCCGGGAAATGGCTCAGGCGAAGGCTGGTTAACCGTTCCGCCACACGTCGTTCACCTGACATCCCACTGCGGGTCGACCTGAATCACGGGCCGACACCTAACGTCACCCACGTGGTTAAGCTCTCCGTCATCGTGCCGTTCTACAACGTGCAGCAATACGCGCCCGACACCTTGAAGAGTCTGCGCGCGAACGCGCGTGACGACTTCGAATTCATTCTCGTCGACGACTGTTCGCGCGACGAGACACCGGACATCCTGGAGCGTGCCGCGCGCGAACTCCCCGGCGCCGTCCATCTCAGACATGAGACGAACGGCGGCCTGGCGACCGCCCGCAACACGGGACTCGACGCGGCGCGCGGCGAGTACCTCACCTTCCTGGACGGTGACGACTGGCTCGCCCCGGGCTACTTCGCCCAACTGGTGGCCGCCATCGAGGAGTTGGGGTGCGATTTCGTGCGCACCGACCATGTGCAGTGCACCGCGCGGGCGCGCACCGTCCACCGCGTACCGCACGGCAGGCGGGGGGAGGTGCTCAGTCCGCGTGACGTCATCCTGCCCGCGGACCGCTCGACGTCCGTCGACTACGCCTACGCGTGGGCAGGCGTCTACCACCGCAGGCTCGCGGAGGCGGGCCTGCTCCACTTCACCGACGGGCTGCGCACCGCGGAGGACAGGCCCTGGATCTGGCGGCTGCACCGCGAGGCCGAATCCTTCGCCGCGGTGAGCCTTCTCGGCGTGTTCTACCGGCGCGGGGTCGCCTCTTCGCTCACGCAGATCGGTGACGTACGACAGCTCGATTTCATCAAGGCATTCGACCAGGTGGTGCGGGAAACCGCGGCGGACAGGGACGCGGACGAACTCCTGCCGAAGGCCGTGCGGACTTACTGTGCGATCATCTCCCACCATTTGGGATCCATCGAAAGGTTCGAGCCATCCGTGGCGCGCAAATTGAAGTCAATGAGTGCGGCCGCGCTGAAGCGGATGCCGCAGGACGTTCTCGACGAGGCGCTCGACTCCATGGACATACAACGGGCGACCCGTCTTCGCAGGCTGCGCAGGCGCCCGGTGTCGGCGGAGGTGGCCGCGTAATGGCGCAGCCCCGCACGGCGCCCGCTCCGGCGTCCCGCACGACCCAGATCTTCATGGCGTCCACGCTGTACGGCGCGGCGACGCTCGCCGCCGCCCTGGACGCCGACCGCTTCGGCCCGGCCGACCGGCGGATCCTCCTCGTCAGCAACAACGCGGCGACGCCCGAGACGACGACGCCGCTCGACGAGATGCCGGGCTTCGAGCGGCTGCGCGGCCGCTTCGACGAGGTGCGCTCCTGGAACGAGGCCATCTCCCCTTTCCATCCCGGCGGTTGGGCCCCGCGCGGCGACGACGTCGTGCTGTGGGAGCGCTACATCCGGCTGCTCTGGGACCTCGGTGACGACGACGTCGAGCTGGCCGTCGAGTCGATCCAGGTCAACCCGGCGCTCGCCCTCGCGCAGATCTTCACCGGCGTACCCGTGGACGTGTACGCCGACGGCCTGATGAGCTACGGCCCCACCCGCAACAAGATCGACCCGCTGGTCGGCACGCGCGTGCGGCGCCTGCTCCACCTGGACCTAGTGCCGGGCCTGACGCCGCTCCTGCTCACCGAGTTCGACGTGGCCCCCGAGGTCGTACCGACCGAGACGTTCCTCAAGGTCCTCGGTGAACTCGCGGAGGACGAGGAGGAGTTGCCGTCGATCGAGGCGCCCGCGCTGGTCCTCGGCCAGTACCTCTCCGCGCTCTCCATCCTCACCGCCGAGGAAGAGGAGGAACTGCACATCCGCATGGTGCGCGGCGCCGCCGAACTCGGCTACACCCGCGTGGTGTTCAAGCCGCACCCCACCGCTCCCGCCCGCTGGTCGCGCTCCCTGGAGAAGGCGGCAGGGGCGATGGGCGTCGAACTCACCGTCCTGGACACGCCGGTGCTCGCCGAGGTGCTCTACCAGCGGATGCGGCCCGCGCTCGTCGTCGGCTGCTTCTCCACCGCCCTCGTCACCGCGTCCGCGCTCTACGACCTGCCCGCCGCCCGCACCGGCACCGACCTGCTCCTGGAACGCCTCGCGCCCTATCAGAACAGCAACCGCGTCCCGGTCACCATCGTCGACGCGCTGCTGCCCGAGCTCACCGACCGCACGGCGGTCACCGAGCAGCGCACGGGCATGGGCGTGGGCGAGCTGACCCAGCTCCTGAAGGCCGTCGGCTTCGCGATGCAGCCGCAGATCTATCCGGGCCTGCGCCCGGACGCCGAGCGGCATCTCGCCACCCACCTCGACGCCGGCACCTGGCGCTACTTCAAGCGGCGCCGCCTCACCGCACTCGCCCTGCCCGGCGCGCTGCCCTCGCAGCTCGCCTTCATCCCGCGCAACGCGACGGTACGCCGGGTCGCCCGCCGGGCCCGCTCGGTGCAGCGCACCATCAAGAGGACCGCGCTCGGATGACCGCTCCGGCACCCACGCTCCCGAAGCACTCGCCGGGAGCGGACTCCCCATCCGACGCGCCCGCGGCCGCTCCCGCGCCGACCCGCGCGCGCCCGCGCCTGCGCGCCCTGGACGGACTGCGGCTCGTCGCCGCGCTGATGGTCGCCGCCTACCACTACGGCGGCAGGGACGGCGAGATCGCGCAGGCGTGGGGGAGCTCCCCCGCCGACCAGTTCCCGACCGCGAGCGAGTGGTTCGCCTACGGCTGCCTCGGCGTCCAGATCTTCTTCGTGATCAGCGGCTTCGTGATCTGCATGAGCGGCTGGGGCCGTCCGCTGCGCTCCTTCTTCGCCTCCCGCGCCTCGCGCCTGCTGCCCGCCTACTGGGCGGCGATCGTCCTGGTGACGGCGGTCTTCGCGCTGCCGGTGGTCACCTACGCCGCCGTCTCGCCGAGCGACGCGCTGGTGAACCTCACCATGCTCCAGCAACCGCTGGGCGCCGACCGGGTGTTGGGGGTGTGCTGGACCCTCTGGGCCGAGCTGCGCTTCTACGCGCTCTTCGCGCTGTGCGTGGTCATGCCGGGCGCGACCCGCGCGCGCGTGGTGCTGTTCTGCGCGGGCTGGACCCTGGCGGCGGCGATCGCCGAGGCCGCGAACGAGCCCCTCCTGGACCTGGTCCTGATGCCGGAGTACGCGCCGTTCTTCATCGGCGGCATCGGCATCTACCTGCTGCACCGCGACCGCCGTGACGTCACGGCATGGGGCATCGTCGGGGTGAGCTGGCTGATCGGCCAGCACTACGCGGTCGACCGGCTCTGGCACGCGCCGAACCCGGACTTCTTCTCGTACCGCTCCTCGTCCGTGATCATCGCGATCGTCACGGCGGGCTTCGCCGCGGTGCTCCTGATCGCCCTCGGGTACCTGCACCGCGCCGACTGGCGCTGGCTGACCGTGGCGGGCGCGCTGACGTACCCGTTCTACCTGGTGCACGAGCACCTGGGCTGGGTGACGGTGGCCGCGCTGCACCGGAAGCTGGGACTGCCCTCGTACGCGACGTTCGCCCTGACGATCGCGGCGATGCTGCTGCTCGCCTGGCTCCTGCACCGCCTCGTGGAGCAGCGGCTGACCCCGCTGATCCGCACGGCGCTCACCCGGATCCGGTAGCCCCGAGCGTCGCCCCGATGCCCGCGACGACCGCGGCGAGTCCCGCCTCGAAGCCGCGGTCGTGGTCGCGGAACACCTCCTCGCCCGCGGCCGCGGCCAGCGGGTAGTCGGCCAGGCGCGCGGCGCGGGCCACGAGGTCGTAGCCGCCGTCGCCGCGCGCGGGGTCGGGGCCCGTGGCCTGCTCCTCGATGACGTACCCGATGGTGTAGCTGTACACGGTGAACCAGGCGCGCGCGGCCGCGGCGGGCGGGAAGCCCGCCGCCGTCAGTACTCGCAGATGGGCCTCCATGGGCGCGGCGTACGAGGTGTCCGTGAAGTGCGTGCCGCTGTAGACCTTGGCGCCGTCGCGGTAGCGCAGCAGGTGTTCGCGCAGGCCGCGCATCGAGCCGGTGAGCGCCACCCGCCAGTCGGGGTCGGGATCGGCGAGGAAGTCCTCGCTCATGCGCCGCATCAGCTCGGTCGCCATCTCGTCGAGCAGCGCCTGCTTGTCCTTGAAGTGCCAGTAGAGCGCGGGCGCCTTGACGTCCAGGCGCTGCGCGATGGCGCGCAGGGTCAGCCCTTCGAGTCCGGTCTCGTTCAGCAGGTCCAGTGCGGTGCGCGCCACCAGGGCGCGGTCCAGCTTCGTCGTGGCCACCTTGACAACTTAACACCGTTAAGCCCATGCTCCGGACATGGAACTTAACAACGTTAAGGAGACCGGTGTCCTCATCGCGGGCGCCGGACCCACCGGCCTCGCCCTCGCCTGCGACCTGGCCAGGCGCGGCGTGCCCGCCCTCGTCGTCGAGCGGGCGCCCGCCCTCTTCCCCGGCTCGCGCGGCAAGGGCATCCAGCCCCGCACCATGGAGGTCTTCGACGACCTCGGGGTGAGCGACGCGGTGCTCGCCTCGGGCGGCCCCTACCCGGTCGCCATGGTGTGGCGCGAGGGCGAACGGCGCGGCGAGCACCGGATGTTCGACGCGTCGGAGCCGACCGGGGCGGCGCCGCACGCGGGGCCGTGGATGCTCCCCCAGTGGCGCACCCAGGAGATCCTGCTCGCGCGCCTGCGGGAGCTCGGCGGCGACGTCACGTTCGGCGCGGCGGTGACGGACCTGACGCAGGACGCGGACGGCGTCACCGTCGGCCTCTCGACGGGCACGGCGGTGCGCGCGGCGTACGCGGTGGCGGCGGACGGCGGCCGCTCCACCCTGCGCAGGGCGCTCGGCATCGCCATGACCGGCGAGACCGTGGACCCGCATCCGGTCCTGGTCGCGGACGTCCGCATCCCCGCGCTCGACCGCGACAACTGGCACATGTTCTCGCCCGCCGACGACGACGGCCTCGCCCTGGCGATCTGCCCGCTGCCCGGCATCCCCGACTTCCAGCTGACCGCGCGGTTCCCGGCGGGGACGACGCCCGACCTCTCCCTCCGGGGCGTGCGCGAGGTCGTCGCCGCGCGTACGCACCTGTCGGCCGACGACGTCACCGAGGTGCGCTGGTCCTCGGACTTCCGCCCGCGCGCGGCGCTCGCCGACCGCTTCCGCGCGGGCCGGGTCTTCCTGGCCGGTGACGCGGCGCACGTCCACTCCCCGGCGGGCGGGCAGGGCCTGAACACCAGCGTCCAGGACGCCTACAACCTCGGCTGGAAGCTGGGCGCGGTCCTTCGCCTCGGCGCCCCCGACGCCCTGCTCGACACCTACGAGGAGGAGCGGCTGCCCAACGCCGCCCATATGCTCGGCCTCTCCACCCGCATCCACCGGGGCGAGGCCCGGCGCGGCGCCGCCACCCAGCAGCTCGGCATCGGCTACCGCGCCTCGTCGCTAGCGGTGGAGACCCGCGCGGGCCTGGCCGACGAGGCGCTGCGGGCGGGCGACCGCGCACCCGACGGCCCGGACGCCACCACGGGCGAGCGGCTCTTCGACGCGTTCCGCGGCCCGCACTGGACGCTGCTCGCGGTGGGCACGGACACGGAACTCCCGCCACTGGACCGGACGCTGGTCCACGCACACCGGATCCCCGCCTACGAGCCCTACGGCAAGGGCGTCTTCCTGGTCCGCCCGGACGGCTACCTAGGGTGGGCGGGGGCGGACGCGACGGGGGTGCGGGCGTACCTGCGGTCCCACCTCGGGGCGGTTGACCTCAAGTCGACTTGAGGTCCTACGTTCGTGGGCATGACGACTTTCACGTACTCACACAGCGACGCCGACCTCGTCAACCAGCCGATCGGCTACTGGAGTTCGGCCGCGGGCACCGCCGTGGTCCACCACATCCGCACCCACCTGGCCGAGCTCGGCCTCACCCAGCCCCAGTGGTGGGTGATGGGGCAGCTGCACGACGCGCCCGAGGGCGGCCGGGGGCGCGACGAGGTCGTCGGCGTCCTGCGCGGCTACCTGGACACCGGCGACGGCGCCCTGCTGCACAACATCAGCGCCCTGCACGACCGCGGCCTGATCACCGAGGACACCGCGGGCCGCATCGCCCTGACCGACGAGGGACGGGCGCTGCGGGAGCGCGCGGCCGAACGGCAGCAGCAGATCCGCGCGGAGATCCACGAGGGCATCACCGAGGAGGAGTACGTCCTGACGCTCAAGGTCCTGCAACGCATGATCCACAACGTGGGCGGCGCGGCCTGGCACCACTGAGCCGACGCCGGACCCCGCCCGTCAGACGCTGCTGAGCGACAGCTTCACCGCGAAGCCGATGAAGAGCGCGCCCGCCGCCGACGTGGCACCCGCCGAGAGCCGCTTGCGGCGCCGGAACGCGGCGGCGAGCTTGGTGCCGCTGAAGATCAGCGCCGTGAGGTAGAGGAAGCTCGCGATCTGCGCGAGGGCGCCGAGCACCACGAAGGAGAGCGCCGGGTAGGCGTAGCCCGGGTCGACGAACTGCACGAAGAAGGCGATGAAGAACAGGATCGCCTTCGGGTTGAGCAGGCTGATCACCAGCGCCCTGCGGAACGGTCGCTCGGCCGCGCCGCCGTCCGCCGGGTCCGTGCCCGCGTCCTCGAAGCGCTCACGGCGGGAGCGCCACAGCGCGACGGCGGCCCGCAGCATCCCGATCGCGAGCCAGGTCAGGTACCCGGCGCCCGCGTACTTCACGATCCCGAAGAGCACCGCGTTGGCCTGGAGCAGCGAGGCCACACCGGCCGCGGACAGCGTCATGAGCACGGTGTCGCCGCACCAGACGCCCGCGGCCGCGGTGTACCCGGTGCGTATGCCCCGGCGCGCGGCGACGGAGAGCACGTACAGCGAGTTCGGCCCCGGAAGCAGGACGATCAGGACGAGGCCCGCGAGATACGTAGGAAGGTCTGTGACACCCAGCATGGCCGGAGTGTCGCACGCGCGTACGACATAGGGCACGGGTGTCCGGAGACCGGACAGCGCGCGCCCCTCATGACTGTGCGCGCCCGTGCGCGCGGAACGCCCGGAGTGCGGAGCATGCGCTCTACGAAGCGACCGCGCGACGCGCAGCCCGAGGAGCGTGAAGCCCGCGGCCCCGCGACCCGCGGCCCCTCAGAACGCGTCCGTGGGCTCGTACGCTCCCCACACCTCCCGCAGCGCCCCGCAGACCTCCCCCACCGTCGCCCGCGCCCGCAGCGCGTCCTTCATCGGATAGAGGACGTTCGCCTCGCCCTTCGCCGCCTCCTTGAGCGCGGCCAGGGCGCTCTCCACCGCCGCCGCGTCGCGTTCCGCGCGCAGCAGGGCGAGGCGGGCGCTCTGCCGCTCCTCGATGGCCGGGTCGACGCGGAGCGGCTCGTAGGGCTCTTCCTCGTCGGACCTGAACCGGTTGACGCCGACCACGACGCGCTCGCCGGAGTCGGTCTCGCGGGCGATCCGGTAGGCGTTGCGCTCGATCTCGCCCTTCTGGAAGCCCTGCTCGATGGCGCGCACCGCGCCGCCCAAGTCCTCTACGCGCAGCATCAGTTCGCGCGCGGCCGCCTCCACGTCGTCCGTCATCCTCTCCATCACGTACGACCCGGCGAACGGGTCCACCGTGGCGGTCACGTCCGTCTCGTACGCGAGGACCTGCTGCGTGCGCAGGGCCAGGCGCGCGGACTTGTCGGTGGGCAGCGCGATGGCCTCGTCGAAGGAGTTGGTGTGCAGCGACTGGGTGCCGCCGAGGACCGCGCCGAGACCCTGGACGGCGACCCTGACCAGGTTCACCTCGGGCTGCTGCGCGGTGAGCTGGACGCCCGCGGTCTGCGTGTGGAAGCGCAGCATCAGCGACTTGGGGTTCCGCGCGCCGAACTCCTCGCGCATCACCTCGGCCCACATGCGCCGGGCCGCGCGGAACTTGGCGACCTCCTCCAGGAGCGTCGTACGGGCCACGAAGAAGAAGGACAGGCGCGGCGCGAAGTCGTCCACGTCCATGCCCGCGGCGACCGCCGTACGGACGTACTCGATGCCGTCGGCGAGGGTGAAGGCGATCTCCTGCGCGGGCGATGCGCCCGCCTCCGCCATGTGGTAGCCGGAGATCGAGATGGTGTTCCACCTGGGCAGCTCGGCGCCGCAGTACCGGAAGACGTCCGCGGTCAGGCGCAGCGAGGGGCCGGGCGGGAAGATGTACGTGCCGCGCGCGATGTACTCCTTGAGCACGTCGTTCTGGATCGTGCCCGTCAGCCGTGCGGGGTCGACTCCCTGTTCTTCCGCGACCAGTTGGTACAGGAGCAGGAGCAGCGCGGCGGGCGCGTTGATCGTCATCGACGTGGAGACCTCGCCCAGCGGGATGCCGTCGAACAGGACCCGCATGTCGTCCACCGAGTCGACGGCCACGCCCACCTTGCCGACCTCGCCGTGCGCGATCGGGGCGTCGGAGTCGTGGCCCATCTGGGTCGGCAGGTCGAAGGCGACGGACAGACCCGTCGTGCCGTGCTCGATCAGCTGCCGGTAGCGGGCGTTGGACTCCGTCGCCGTACCGAAGCCCGCGTACTGGCGCATCGTCCAGGGGCGGCCGGTGTACATGGAGGGGTAGACGCCCCTGGTGAAGGGGTACGCGCCGGGCGCGCCGAGCCGCTCGGCCGGGTCCCAGCCGGCCAGCGCCTCGGGTCCGTACACGGGCTCGATGGGCAGTCCGGACTCCGACTCGTGTGTCATGCCTCCAGCTTGCGCCCGCGACGGGCACGCGTCACTCGCGGCAAACCGGGAAACACTTCCTGGAGTGATGTCCAGGAGCACTGGGGGGCGTGATGGGCAAGGGCGCGATATCGGTGGGAGCCGTGGCGGTGCTGGTGCTCGCCGCGGGGTGCAAGGCCGCGGCGATAGACACGGACGGCGGGCGGCCGAGCGCGGCGGGAGGCGGCGGGGACGGCAAGCCGGGCGCTTCGGCGCCCGCCACGCCCGCTCCGGACCCGACACCCGGTCGTACGAAGCCGTCGCAGCCGAGGGAGCCGTCGCAGGCGCCGGACCCGTCCAAGCCACGGGAACCGCAGGCGCCTCAGGAACCGCAGGCGCCGCCGAAGACGCTCCTCGCCCGGGGCGCGCACGGCGGGCAGGTGCGGGAGTTGCAGGCCAGGCTGCGCCAGGTCGCCTGGTTCCACGAGAACCCGACCGGGACGTACGGCCCGGCGACCACCGCCGCCGTCAGCGGTTTCCAGGGCAAGCGCGGCCTGCCCCGCACCGGCGCCGTGGACACCGCCACCTGGCAGCGGCTGCTCGCCATGACGCGCGAGCCGACGCGGTTCGAGCGGTACGCGGGCGGCGGCATCCCGCCCGCGAAGCCCGATCCGCGCTGTCTGACGGGCCGCGTCCTGTGCATCGCCAAGAGCAGCCGCACGCTGACCTGGATGGTGAACGGCAAGGCCCGCTCGACGATGGACGTGCGCTTCGGCGCGCAGTACACGCCGACCCGCGAGGGCACCTTCAGCGTCTACTGGAAGTCGCGGCACCACGTCTCGACGCTCTTCCACACCGCCATGCCGTACGCGATGTTCTTCAGCGGCGGCCAGGCCGTGCACTACTCGTCGGACTTCGCGGCGACCGGCTACGGCGGCGCCTCGCACGGCTGCGTGAACGTCCGGGACGAGAAGAAGATCGCGAAGCTCTTCGGCGAGGTGCGCAAGGGCGACAAGGTCGTCGTCTACAAGTGACGGCCGCCGTCTACAAGTGACGGCCGTCGTCTACAAGTGACGGCCGTCGTCTACAAGTGAAGGCGTCCCGCAGAGAGCGGGTCGTCCGGGGAGAGAAAGCAGCGTGGGCGGGATCGGGGGAACGTATCCCGCCCACGCTGGTGGCACGGAGCCGAAGGTACGGGGGGAACCCCCGGCTCGTGCGCGGGCCGATGACCAGTCGGCTCACTACTTACTGCGCCACCGTGCCGAAAAACGTCACACCCGGTCTCTGAATCCCGCCACGCAGGGGTTACGGCAGGTTCGGCAGAGCGCTGTAGGACGCCGTGGGGACCGTGCCGGGGGCGGAAGGGGACGACTGGGGCGGGCCGGGGTGGCCCCCGGTGTCGCCGCCCGAGGAGCCGCCGTCGCCGCCGTCCTCGCCCCCGCCGCCGCTCGAACCGCCGCCTTCGCCGTCGTCGCCGCCGTCCTCGCCGTCGTCACCGCCGTTGCCGTTGCCGCCGTTGCCCGCGCCCGCGTTGGCGCCGCCGTGGCCGCCGCCGTTGCCGCCGCCCGAGCCGCCGAGCACCCGGCCGCAGAACTCCTCCACGCGGGCGCGTCCCTTGGCGGCCTCTTCGAGACGGCGGCGCTTCTCGCCCTGGAGCTCGCCACTGCGGTAGGCGCGGCAGGCGGCCACGGCCTTGCGGTACCAGTCCCCGGTCTTGTCGCCCCGCGGCGTCTCGGCGCCGCCCGGCTTCTTCGTGGTGCCCGTGGTGTCGCCGCCCGCCTCGGCCTCGGGGGGCGAGCTGCTCTCGGTCTCCCGCGTGGGCTCCTCGTCCGGCGCGCTGCTCGCGTCCGGGTTCAGCTCCTCGGAGGGCTCGCTCGCGTCGTCCGACGGCGTCGGCAGGGACTCCTCGGAGGTGGCGACGGGCGATGCGGAAGCGGCCGGGCCCGATTCGCCGTGACCGCCGAACGGCGAGGGCAGCACTCCCGTGCCCGCCGCCACGGCGACACCGCCGACCATGCACGCCGCGAGCGCGGCGGCGAGCCCGAACCGCACCGGTCTGCCCCACCGGGAAGGACGCGGGCGCTCGGCCGCGCGGCCGAGGCGCACGGTCTCGCCCGCGGCGGCCTCGTGGGCGGGCGTCGCGTAGGCGGCGGAGCGGGTGGTGGCCCGCGCGGAACCAGGACCCACCGCCCGGAAGGCGGCCAACGCGGCGGCCTCGCCCGGGAGTTCACCCTGGACTTGCTGCTGCGCCGCGTCCTGCTGCGCGGGGCTCTGCGCCACGGGCTCCGCACCGGCCTGGAGCGCCGCGGCGGAACGGTCCGCGCCCGCGGTGGAACCGTCCGTGCCACCGGTGGAACCGTCCACTCCGGGGACGGTCGCGCGATCGTCGGCGGCCAGCGCGTCGAGCGCGCGGGCGATCCTTTCGGCCTGCGCGCGCACGTGAGGGTCGACGTCTTCGAGGGGCTCCCCGCGCAGCAGGCGCTCCGCCGCGTCCCGGTCCAGCCACTGGTACTGCTCGTCGGCCATCACATGTCCTTCTGCGTCCGCGTACGCGAATGCGTCACACCGGCGGACGTCACCGCGTGCCCACGCGGTTCTCTCTGAGGGGGTACGGCGCCCAGCGCGTCCGTCGGTCCCGCGCCGTCCGCGCCGAGCAGTTCCGCGAGTCGCTTCAGCCCGCGGTGCGCCGCCGTACGGACGGCCCCCGGGCGCTTGCCGAGGGTCTGGGCCGCGCTCTTCGCGTCGAGACCGACGACGACGCGGAGCACGACGGCCTCCGCCTGGTCCTGCGGGAGCTGCGCTATCAGGGCGAGCGCCGCGTCGGTGGCGAGGGACTCCATCGCCTCCCCCGCGGTGTCCGCTTCGCCGGGTTTGCCAGTCAGCTCGGACTCGTCGCCGCCTATCGCGGGGCGGCGGCCCCGCATGCGTATGTGATCGAGGGCGCGGTTGCGCGCTATGCGCGCCGCCCAGCCCCTGAACCGGTCGGCGTCCCCGCTGAAGCGCTCCAGATCGCGCGCTATCTGCAGCCAGGCCTCGGAGGCGACGTCCTCGGCGTCCGGCTCGGCGACCAGCGTGCGTACGTATCCCAACAGCCGCGGGTGCACAGCGCGGTACACAGAACGGAACGCGGTCTCGTCCCCGTCCTGCGCCGCAAGCACCGCGGCGGTCAGCTCCGCGTCGTCCCCCAGCACTCTCTCAATCCTGCCACTCGGAGATCTGCGCCCGGCCCCGGCGCGAAGCAGCACGCTACGGCCTCGCCAGGCCCACGTCCATGTTTGTACAACGTGCAACTACCGAGTGACAGAGCGCGGTGTGACAGAAAACGCACGCGCGGCGCTGAAGGAAGTACGGACCGCACGCGGTTCGTGCCGCGTGCCGGCCGGGGCCTCTCCTGTGGGGGGTGGCGGCCCCGGTCGTCGCGGAGATGCCCCGTGCTCCGGTCTGCCAAGACTCGGAGTGCGGGGCATCTACATGGCCCACAGCGTGGCCAACGCATCTTCAGACTCACCCCATGCCCTCTAGGCCGATGCGCTGGGCAGTGCCGGCCTCCCGGAAGACCGAGCCGCTCCCTGGTGGAGCACCATCGGGCGCTGACCTGGCCGGCATCTTGCGGGCCGCCCGGGGCTGTCCCGCCCTTACACAGCCTGTAGCCGTCACGTGCGAAGACCAGGCCGTGATCGTCCCAGTTCGAGCCGAGCTCTTCCTTCCACATCCAGGCCGTGGTCGACAAGGCAGCAGATCTGCGCGTGCTGGTCGTCGGCCGCGAGGTCTGGAGCACTTCGCGGCGCGCCCTCGCCGTCCGCCTGACGGAGGCGGGCGTCCTCTCCAGCCCCCGCTGGCGGGCGGCGGTGGAGGCCGTTCCCCGCGAGCTGTTCCTGAACCCCGGCGTGTTCCTGCCCGCGGAGGGGGCCGGTGGCTGCCGGTGGCCGCGGTCGGCACCGACCCGGCCCAGTGGGTACAGAGACGCATGCAACTGCCGGTACTCCGCGTATACGTGGACGACACGACCAACTACTGCAGTTTCAGCCGACCCGCCACGCAGTACAGGACCAAGACACTGGCTTGGGGGGCCGCCTCAGTATCCGAGGCTCCTCTTCTTCTAACCGCCCGGCAGTTCGGCCCATCGCATCCGGGCTGCGGGGCGAGTCAGCTAGAGCCTGTCCGACGGGTCGGGTGACGGTGTTCGCGTTCACTCGTTCTGCCAGGCGTGGGGAGGGGCGATCTGTCGGACCTGGAACGGGCTCGGCTGGAAGGCGACGCGAATATGAGGGGCCCGGAACCGTGACGGCGGTTCCGGGCCCCTCATGCGTGCGTCAGCTCAGACGATGAAGTTCTCGCAGGCGGTCGGAATCCAGCCCTTGGTCCCCCGGTAGTTGATGTACGACCACCGGTTGTCGTTGTGCCAGCCGCACTTCGAGTAGGTCTGCCCGTACTTCACCTCGCACGCGGCCCACTTGGCCTTGGCACCCTTCGGGTACAGGCCCTTGGCCGTCGAGTTGAGCTTCCGCGTCTTGCGGATCTTGACGCTCTCCTTCGCCTTGATCGTTTTCCCCTTGCCGCACGACTTGCTCGCCACGCTCGTGGGAGCGGCATCCGGCGTGACCGCACCGGCCGTCGCCGTTCCGGCCGCAAACGCGGCCCCCGTCATCGCCACGACACCCAGCAGAGAAGCCAACTTCCGCACTGCACAACCCCGTTCGCTAGCTGCGGGGCTTCTGCGCACCCCGCGGTACGCCGCACACCCTAGGTCATCATGATCGCGTACGCGAACGGAAAGGATATGGAGAGAAACACGGAAGGAGACGTGAAAGGAGACGCGGCGCCGACCTCCCGAAGGCTCCCGCCGGACCCGCCGGACCCGCCGTTGAGCGATCCTGTCGGAGCGGAAGACCAAATGAGCGGCAGCACCGGCAATGTGGAGAACTCCGTCTCGGGCGGACAGCAGGCGCGTCACGACCTCTTCGCGGGAGAAGCGGCCGCGTTGGTGCGCTCCCGGGCAGGTAGTTCCCCCGGGTAGGCCGGTGGGTCCGAATCGGCGTGCTGCTCCTCGTGGGCCACTCTCCCCAGCGCCCGCCCAGGCAGCCGAGCCAGGCCGGAGAAGGGTTGGGCTGCGCCGCTCGGAGATGGACGCCCTGCGTCGGTACACCGCGCTGACCGGACAACTGCGCCGGGGCCCGGCACCCGGCCTGACGGAAGCCGTCGCAGCCGCCCACTTCGTCCCCGCACCGGCCCGGTGGATCATGCACGTGAACGATGAGCAAAGACGGTCCATGGCACGCGCGTTCTTCCTTGAACGGCTTGGTGGATCTGCAGCGGCGGCCATCCACTTCGCGCGTGAACACAGGACGACCCATCCGCCTCGCCCACTCCACTTCCCGCCCGTCACGTAGCCTGCCGAAGCCGAGGTCAGCTAGCGGCCGCGGAAGTGGATGAGCGTCACGGTGGGTGCAGGCCGGACGTGTATCCAGCAGCGCGCCCACCGTCATCCACTCGCCGCAGGCTGCAAGGGTCTGCGTTTGATGCCGGCGGCGAGGCCGGTCGCCTCGCCGCCTGAGCCCGGGGGATCTACTTGGCGTGGTTGAGCACGTTGCCGTTCACGCAGTGGTTGAGCGTGTTGCCGTTCCAGGCGCCGCCCACGGGCACGACGGCGAGTTCCTGGAAGCAGACGGCGGCGGCGGTGAAGTTCCAGTTGTTCGCGGCGTTGATGCCGGGACCGAAGTTGTCGCCGTCGTCGGCGTGGGCAGGGGCGGCAAGGCAGGCCACGGCGAGAGCGAGGCCAGCGACAGAGATGATCTTCTTCATGCCCGGAGAACGAGGCTCTGGCCCGATGGTTGCGGCCCGGCTCTTCGGTGTGGGGTCACATGCTCTGACCTGGCCCGGCCCTCGCCGGGGAGGGGTTTTCGGCAGTGTCACACGGCGCTGTCGTCGACGGCGTGGTCGAGGAGCGCGCACATCACTGTGAGGCCCTCTCGTGTCAGCCCTGGCGGGTGAGGCGTGTGGTCGTGCGCAGTCCGAAGCCGTTGTCCTCCGTTGAGGCCAGGACCGTGGGGGTCTGGCTGCCGGAGGGGCAGTTCTGGGCGGCGAGCGCGTAGCCGTAGATGTACTTGCCGACGGAGTCCAGTTTGTCGATGTGCTTGAGCTCGCCCTTCACCGTCTGCCAGACCTCGTGGAGCACGGGCTCGTGCATCTTGGCGTTGAACTCGACCTTCGGGGCCCCGGTGAGGTTGAGCGTGTAGCCGCTCCTGCTCGTGACCTTCCCGTCCGCCGTGGTGTTCGCCCAGTATTCGCCCCGCGCGTCCTTGGTGAACTTGACCACCAGTTCGGCCTCGGCGTTGATGCCCGCAGCCGCTCTGAGCGGGGTGGAGGGCGTGTCGAGGCGGTGCGGGTTGAGGATCGGCGGCAGCAGGGAGGGGTTCAGTGATCCCGTGGTCTTGGTGGTGCCCCGGTAGGTGCTGCCCACGTACGCGTCGCGCGTGCCGCCGCACGCTGGGGCCTGCGCCTGCGCCAGGTCTGCGCCCGGGAGTACGACGAGGAGCGGGGCCGTGAGGATCGCGGACGTCACCAGCCGCATGGAGCGGGAGGAATGCCGGTTCATCGAGTTTCTCCTTTTGGTTCGGCGGTGCAGAGACGGGCACACGGTTGAGGGACGTCGCGCAGCGGACCGGCCCTCACCGGGAGACCTCAACTGCGTTCCCCCGGGGCATGACGCTCCAGTGCTCACTGACCTGAAGTGACCCGAACAGGGGTGCGATAAAACTCCAATGGCGGACAACGGCCGGAAGGTGCTGACTCGGCTCACGCCTCGCGGAGCGTGATGAATAAGCGCTGGATGTTGTGCGGTTCACGACCGACGCGAGGGCCCGGTGGCTTTGTCAATCAGTAGTCAAGTTGACGAACTCTTGTGCTTCGACGATCACGGCTTGGCGCTGTTTGTCGTCTGTGAGTGCTGCGGTACCGAGTCCAGCATCGGAGAGGACACTGTGGCCCAGGCCCGCCGCGTTCGCGGCCGTTGACTCAATGCCGGATCCGCATGGTTCGACCCCAAGGGCCGACCGGCCGATTGGGAACTGGAGCACCAGCTGTGCAACGTTCCGCCGAGCCAGCGCTTACCTTGATGGTCTGCCAGTTCGCTGTCGGTGAGTCCACGCCCGCCCGTGCAGGACGGTGCTGACCGCCTCGACCACGCCACATCCTCGTGCTACTCGCAGGACTCCCGGATCTCCCACGCGTGCTCCGTATGCCGTCGGCTTGCGCTCGGTGTACCGCTTCAGGCACGAGACATCCCCGATGCCGAGCCGCACGGCTAAGTGCTCGATGACGTGCCCACGGCGCGTCCAGCAGGTCGTCCGGGAGGAACCGGCCGATGTAGCGCACCGTGCGAACTCGCGGCCGCGCTCGACCGTGCGGCACCGGTGTCATGCCGACGCTATCGCTCGCATGACTGAGCCGATCCAGGAGAGCTGCCGGGGCACTTCCCCGGACTCGGCGCTGCCAGGGCGGCCGGAGGCTCGCGCCGACCGACCGCCCTGGCAGGCGACGGGCACGGATGAGCAGGACTCGGTCTCGCTGGCTCCCTTCCCCTGCCACATGGATGAACCGCCCTGGCCGCTACGGCCGGGCCGCGTCTGGCCTTGCGCACCGACCGGTTCATCCGCCTCGCCCTCGCCGCCGGACGGAAAGCCGCCGGTGACGTCGGCCTGGGGCACTCGGCCTGCGGCGCCAACCGCGTCGGGATCATCCTCGGTGTAGGCGGCAGCAGCCAGGACCACATGATGGAGGTGTTGCCCTTGTCAGGGGGGCTGATCGACGTTGCGGTTGCCCCCCCCAGGGCGTCGAGCCCAAGGTCACGGACTGAAATGGTGCCCGAACGAGCTCATCCGCTGTTCCGGTCCCCTGCCGCCGGGCTGCCAGTCGCCTGGTCAGGACCCGCAGAGTGCGGCTGGGCCGATCAATCGCGGACGGGGAGACAAGCGTCGCTCCGCGGGGAAGTCCAACTCGCCTTCAGAACAGTCCCCTCACTCGGAGCGGTTCGTCAATTCCATCGCCGCGGACCTGGATTCCGTGGGACCCGTAGCGTGGGGAGATCAGCGCCCAGTCGTGGTACCCGCGTGTGCCCGCGAGTACCGCGTCTGCGGCGCGCAGGCACTTTTCGATGTCGGTTCCGTCCAGGCCGACGCGTTGTTCGGCGTACGCCTGGAGGCGCGCATAACAGCGGCGCATCAGGTCGGCCTGCTCCTGTCCCCAGGCGACTGCTTTCGCGATCGCGTCTTCCCGGCTGTAGCCGTGCGCGTTGATCATGACTTTGATGAAGTTGTGCTCGTCGTCGTCGGATTCCTCCTTCTCCAGCGAAGCCAGGTCGTCGACCGCCAGTGCCACGCCGTTGGCCGCGCGTCGCAGGTTCTGGACTTCTGGACTGTGGAACCAGGCAGGGGGGAATTCTTCGTGACCCAGCTCGACGTACTCGAACCACACGGCGCCCCCGCTGCAAATGTTCCACAGGGAGACGTAGTTCTCGAGATCCAGCGCGTTCATGGCGCGGTACCTGTTGATGGTTTCCCATGCCTGTCCCCAGAAGTAGGCGCGCCAGGTGTGAGAGGCGTGTTCCTGCCAGTGGGGGGAGGCGACCTCGACACTGCGCTTCCACACATCGTGGAAGGCATCGACGACCACTGGCGCGGGCCCCACGGCGTGAAAGTCGAGCACGGCACAGAGCTGCTCGACAAGCTTGATCACGTGGTGCGGCTCGCGGCCGAACTTCGTGTCGAGCCCGTCGTCGATCACCCATGTCACCGCGAGGTAATCCGTCAGGATGTTCAGCTCCTCCGAGCCCGCCCAGGGATAGCCCATGGCCGTCAGGAGGGCGACGTCCTCACTTCCTAGCTGCTGAGTCCGGGAATCGCTGGGAAGCAGGTCGTACCCTTTCATCCACTTGAGGAGGTGCTCTCGTGCGGCCTGGACGTGGGGACTGGTCGCGGAGATCCCGGGGATGTCGAATTCGGTCCTTGGCATGCGGGCGTCCTCCTGAACAGTGGATGGGTTTGGCGGTGCGTTCCGAGAGCCCTAGTGGTGGAACTTCTCGGCCCACTTCCGGGCAGGCATGATGGGCCCGTCGCCCTGGGCCAGCTTCGGGCGTTCGATGAAGACGCGGCGGTCCCAGATCCTGATGTCGTTGTTTCCCTGCACGGTGCTCAGCCGCATCACCACGTATCCCACCAGTGTGGATACGACCCGGAGGATATGGCGGCCGGCCGGATTTCCGGGCGCGGAGCCGCAGCGGGTGACCGTGGTCCGGCGCAGTGTGATGAGGCCGCTGCCCTCCGGTGTGTATCCGATGATCTCGTACGCGGACACGGCGAACTTCGGCATCTTCAGACTCACGACTGCGTACCCGAGCCCGTACATCTCCGCGCGGACGTAGGTGGGGATGTTGCGGTAGAAACCGGTGAGTTCGAGGTCTATGACGTACCGAAAGTCGTCTTCGATCGGATGACCGTTGACGATCTTCGCCTGATTCGCGTGCACGACCTGGAAGTGCCCGAGGTCCACACCGTTCTCCAGGAGATCGATCTGGTTTCCGCGGAAGGTGTTCTGGTTGCGGTACCCGTAGCCGAAACCCTTCAGGTCCACCTGCTCGATGCGCCAGGCCGGGGCCGTGGCGGCCTCGTGGTACCAGGCGAAGACGAAGCCGTTGGCTTCCTGGGTGGGGAACGTACCCACGCGGGCGTTGTGGGGCGGGGTGGTGTTGTAGCCCGTTCGTGCGCAGGTGCCGTCGGGGGCGAAGCCGAAGGCGTGGAAGGGGCACACGATGAGCTGGCCCTCTACGTGACCACCGCCGAGGTGTGCCCCCAGGTGCGGACAGGTGGGCAAGATGACATGTGCCTGCCCGTCAGCGGTCCGATAGACGACGACCTCTGAATCGGCGAGCTTGCTGGTGATGACCTTCCCCGAAGGAACGTCGCGACTGAACGCGACCGGATACCAGCCCCAGGGGTATGTGTGGCGCTGCATCGTCATGCCGCTCTTCCTCATCAGGTCGGGGAGTCGGCTCTACGGCCGACTCCGGGTGGTAGCCGATGGCAGGCGAGCACGTGTCGCCCCTGAACAGGTGCGGACGAGGCACCGGGGCCGGTTGTCCCGTGGCGGCGTTCAGGCGGCGGGCGGAGGATCCGGCTGCGGGGCGGCCTCGTCGAACTGCCTCATCCATCGTCGGAGCGCGGCGATGTCCTCCTCCCCCTTGGTCAAGTGCGCGTGCTCGGGGTAGACCCGGTGCGCCCAGATGAAGATGTCGCGTTTCATCTGGTGGGTGGCCCCCCAGTGGGCGAGGTGGCTGACGAGGCGGTCGGCCCCTTTGCGTGCTGCTCCCTTGAGGAAGGTGGTGGCATTGGCGTACGTCGCCACTCGCAGAACCGATGTCCCCTGGTCTGCCGGGGTCTGCGTGACGATCTCCAAGAGCCGGAAGGCGGTACGGGGCATCGTCACGTGGGCGTGGATGAGGCCGGTTCCCTCCGCGTTCAAGCTGGCGAGCGTGGGGTAGTTCACCCAGAATCCCGCAGCGTTGAGACGGATCGACATCACGTGCTTCTCAAAGACGGTAGGGGCGGTCCGCCGGGGCGCCTCCATGGTGTGCAGGGCGGCGAAGTGCTGGTAATCGGGAGCGTTCTCGACCATGTCGCGGGGGCTGGCACTGATCGTCGCTTCCCAGGTGACGGCGTAGGTGAACGGGGATCGGTCCAAGTGAAGGGGCGTCCAGGCAGGTTCGGTCTCGCTCACCCAGACGTAGATGAATCCGTTGTTCTCGTGCACCCGGTAGTGCTGGACGCTCGGACGGATGGGGGGAGCCCCCCAGGGAACCTCGACGCATCGCCCCTCGGGGTTGAACGCCAGGCCGTGGAAGGGACAACGGATGTTGTCTCCCTCCACCCGACCGTGCCCGAGGCTCGCCCCGAGGTGCGGGCAGACCGGGTTGATCGCGTGCACGACTCCGTCAGCGGTCCGGTACAAGGTCACCTTCTTCTCGCAGACGACGGTGTTGACGATCTGCTGGTGCTTCAGGTTCTTGGAGTGGGCTGCTGCGAACCAGGTCGCGTCGTAGCCCGAGTGCCGGTCTCCGTTTCCTGAGCGAACGGCTGCGGTCATGACGTCCTCCACACCGTCTTGTCTGCGAGGCTGCGCAGTTGGTGGTGCACCTCGCGGGGCAGGGAGAGGCCCTCGAGGGCGGCCAGGGCCTGCTCGTAGCGGTTAGTGATCATGTGCTCGACGGCCTGGTCCGCGCCGGTGGCCCGCAGGACGGCCCGCACGGTGTCGGTGTCGTCCTCGTCCAGGCGGGCATTGCCGTACAGAGTGCGCAGCAGCCGTGCCTGGGTGTCGTCCGCGGCCTTCAGGGCGAAGGAGATGAGCACGGTGTGTTTGCCCTCGCGCAGGTCATCGAAGGTGGGCTTGCCGGTCTCGGCTTGATGGCCGAAGACCCCCAGCAGGTCGTCGCGGAGCTGGAAGGCTTCACCCAGCGGCAGCGCGAACGCGCTCAGTGCGTCCAGGAAGCGGGCATCGGCTCCGGCGAGGGCGGCACCGATGTGCAAGGGCCGCTCGCAGGTGTACTTGGCGGTCTTGTACCGGATGATCGCCAGCGCCGGGCCGGTGTCAGGGGAGGGGCGTCCGGTGGAGATCAGGTCCAGGTACTGGCCGTGCAGCACCTCCCCCCGCATCAGGTCGATGAGCGGCGCCACCTGTTCGAGCTGGGCCGGGCCGAGGCCGGTGTCCGGGGCACGGAGGAGTTCGTCGGACCACAGCAGGGCGAGGTCGCCGGCCAGGATGGCCGCGCTGGTGCCGATGTCCTTGGCCAGAACAGCGTCGTGGCCCGCACGGTGACGTGCAGCCAGCGCGCGGTGGACGGTAGGCCGTCCGCGGCGGGTGTCGGAGTGGTCCATGATGTCGTCGTGGATGAGGCAGAAGGCGTGAAACATCTCCAGAGCCGCGCCCACCTGAACCGCCTGCGCCAGGCCGCCCCCGCTGCTGCTGCCGGTGGTGTGCCAGCCCAGCACGCACAGCAGCGGGCGCAGGCGTTTACCGCCGGCCGCCAGAAAGTCATCCAGTGCCTGGGGGGCCTCGACAGGCAGCCCCTGTTCGCGAGCCGCGGCCTTCTTGTGGTGGATGAACGCGCCCAGAACCGCGTCGACCTGATGACGTATCCGGGCCGGGTCCAACGGGTCAGGGCAGGAGAGCATGGAGGGCAAGGGCTGGAGGGAGGGAGGCAGTGATCCGTTGACGGTCATGTCTGTTCACCGGCTTCACTGGAGTTGACCATCCTTCTTGGTGTGCTGCCGCTACTCGTGTCGGGCAGGCGGGACGCTCCGCCCAGTTGCGTCTCGACGAACGCTGATGCGGGGGCGGTGCGCAGCACTTCGCCGTGGCAGAAGACCTGTCCGTTGCCGTAGGAGACGCGCAGGGGGTGGGGGAAGCCGTCGAAGGCCGCCTCGACCTGGGAAACAGGTTTGTGGATGTCGGCCTGGAGGCGCGGGCGACCGCCGCGGCCGGGGCAGGCGGCGATCTCCAGCTTGCGAGGGCGCAGTCCCGGGGTCCGCGGGATGCGGCAGCCCGCCTTGACCTGTTCCACGGGGTCGGCCGAGAGGGAGACGCGGTTGGTGTCGCCGATGCCCTCCGCGACGAGGAACCGGCGGATCTCCCCGGCCAGCCCCGGCAACTGGTCCTCCGGCAGCGCACGCAGCGCCCCCGGGCCGACCACCCGCTTCAGCAGCGGCACCACCGGCACCACGCTGTCCGCCACGACCGTGGCCATCCCTCTGCTCCTCCCACCGGACGCGCCCTCTGCCGACCGTCGACCGTGCACCCCGGAAACCAGGTACACAGCACAAGGAAGCCGGCAGATCAGTGACGCTGTGACGCTGCACGTCGTTATTCATTTGCCCTGCCCCTGCACAACATGCCTGCTCACAGGGGGCTCGAAAGCATCCAACGAGGCAGGGGGGGGCGGAACAGAACATGGACATGGCATATCCCGTGCGGAAGCGCTCCTTCCGCACCACCACCGCCCCCCCTGCCCCGGGCGCCTGAAGGCGGCTTCACCGCCGCCTGGACCACACCGCCCAGCAGAGGACTCCGTGTGCGCCTCGATGAGGCTCGGCCTCGCCGCGTCTGTACGCCTGGCCCGACGGCCCGAGCCACCCGCTCCGCCATCACCCCCGCGCCCGGCGCGCGCCCTTCATCTCGACTCGCCCAGCGTGCCGGGCCCCTCATCCGCCGCGCCGTCGGGGCCGAGGCGCTCCCCGAGCCTGCGCAGTCCCCGGTGGGCGGCCGTCCGTACCGCTCCGGGCCGCTTGCCGAGGACCCGGGCCGTCGCGGGGCCGTCGAGGCCGACGACCACCCGCAGCAGGACGGCCTCCGCCTGGTCGCGGGGCAGTTCGCCGATCAGGTCGAGCACCCGTCGGGTCGAGATCGCCTCGAGGGCCTGTTCGGGGGTGTCGTGCGGGCCCGGCAGTTCGAGCAGGTCCTGTTCCGGGGCTGCGGGGCGCGGCCGGGTCCGCTGTCGGCGCAGGTGGTCGAAGGCCCGGTGCCTGGCGATCGTCGCGGTCCAGCCGCGGAATCCGGCGCCGTCCCCGCGGAAGCGCCCCAGGTCCCTGGCGATCTCCAGCCAGGCCTCGGCCGCCACGTCCTCCGCGGTCTCCCCCTCGGTGCCGACCAGGCCGCGCAGATAGCCGACGAGCCCGGGCTGGACGAGCCGGTAGGCGATGGCGAAGGCGGCCTCGTCGCCCTGCTGTGCCGCCGCGATCGCTCTGCCCAGTTCCTCGTCGTGCGCCCGCGCGCGACGGGATCTCCCACCCTGGCCCAACGCTTTCCCATCCGGCCGACGCGGCACGGTTCACCGTGCCCGTGCCCCCCCCACGGTCACCAGCGTCCCCCGGCACGGAAGTGTCACAGCGCGGGAGGGCACGGCCATCGGCGCGGGCCGCACGGTCCTGGCGGCGGGTCCCCCGGCGTACGCGCCTCACACCTCGAAGAGCGAGCCGCCGCCGGTACCTCCCGAGACCTCCGAGATGTCGATGGTCTGCGCCGCCGCGGGGGCCACCGCCTCGACCGGCTCGTCGTAGTCGGACATCCGCATCCTCATCGTCTCGCCGTTCTCCGCCGCCTCCAGGCCGAGGACGTACGGCTTGCCGTGCGCGGCCACGTACACGGTCGTCTCCCCGTTGCCGTGCTCGACGAGCGGAATGACGTCCTCGCCGTAACGCCGGGTCGGACCCTGGGCCTTGATGACGTCGTCCGGACCGGGGCCGCCCGGCATCTGCCTGGTGATCTTGTCGAGGTCGCAGCTGTCCACCGGCATCGCGGCGGAGCCGACGGCTCCGCCCGTCGGGATCTTCAGGTACTTCCCGCGCGCCAGCGCCGTCCGCTCGCGGGCCCGCGCGGCGATCTCCGGGCCCCGCCGGATCGCCAGCTCGCGGATCTCCTGGAGGGACCGGTCGCTGAACCGCACGTAGGTCGCCCGGCCCTCGATCATGATGAGGTCGCCGCGCTGCGTGGGGCCCGCGTCGAACGTGCCCGTGCAGTTGCTGTCGCGGTCCATGTGCAGGGAGACCTTCTGGCGGCCCCGCGCGCTGGTCCTGTCGACTGCGAGGCGCAGCGATCCCACGTCCTTGAACAGGCCCATGGCCTCGACGGAGATTTCCTTGCCGCGCCGCTCGTTCTCGGGCGTGACCTTTTCGAGGGTGCCCCCGGAGTAGCTCACCGCGCGGTCGTGGGTGCCGCAGGACGTGAGGACGCCCGCCACCGCGCCCACCGCGAGCGAGAGCGCGGCCGCCCGCACCCACCGTCTTCCCGTCCCTGTCCCCGTCCCCGTACGCCCGTACACGTGACTCCCCACCCACAGACATTTCACAGCGTCACACCTCTCACATGACCCAGCGCACCCGCCCGCCCCGCTGTCACACCTGTGGCGTGCGGGATACGTCACGCGACAAATCGCCCGCACTCCTACAACCCTTTCCCTCTTCGGCCGGTCGTACGGACTCGCTTGGTTCACCTGGAATTCGTTGAGGGGTGGGGTAATTGAGGCCGCGCGGAGCACGTGAGGAAGCCCGTGGAAGCACCCGCGGAAGAGCCCGTTCCACGCATGCGTACAGACCGCTGGGTCTGCGGCGCAGGGCGTGGCTGACGATCGGCGCCGTCGTGCTGGGGGGCGCGGGCACGGTACCGTACGCGATGGCGGAGCCCGGCGCGGGCAAGAACTCCGCGATACCCACCGGGGACTTCAACCGCGACGGCATCACCGACCTGATCGCGGGCACCCCCAAGGCGTCGTCGAGCCGCGGCCGCGTCACGGTCGTGCCCGGCGGCCTCGAAGGGCCCGTGGCCGCCTCGAAGATCTCCCTCACGCAGGCCAGTGAGGGCGTGCCCGGCGCGTCGGAGACCGGCGACGACTGGGGCGCGGCGACCGCGTGGGGCGACCTGAACGCCGACGGCTACGCCGACCTCGTGATCGGCGCGCCCGGCGAGGACGACGCGGCGGGCAACACCGACCGCGGCGCGGTCACCATGCTCTACGGCCCGAAGTTCACCTCCGGCACGGACATGCAGCTGGCGGACGACTTCCACTACAAGGGCGCCAGGTTCGGCTCTGCGGTCGCCTCCGGCGACTTCAACGCGGACGGCAAGGCGGACGTGTTCGCCACCGCGACGGGCACGGGCGGCTCGTGGGCCGCGCGGCTCGACCCCGAACACGAGTCGGGCGGCAGCCTCACCTCGGGCGACACGGCCATCGCGTACGCCGACGCGGCGTCCGGCGACTTCAACCGCGACGGCTACGCGGACGTCGCCCTCACCTACCGCGACCAGGCGGGCAAGGGCAAGGTCGCCTGGTTCAGGGGCGGCCGCTCGGGCCTGAGCCGGGTCGGCGTCCTGTCCGTGCCCGGCGGCCGCTCGGTCGCCGTGGGCGACGTCAACGGCAACGGCTACGACGACCTGGTCATCGGCCAGCCGTACACCGCCGAGTCGGGCGCGCACGCGGGCGGCCAGGTGACGGTGGTGCCCGGCACGTCGACGGGCCTCACGTCGACCGGCGCGAAGACCGTCCACCAGGCCACGTCCGGCGTCCCCGGCGCGGCGGAGGCGGGCGACGCGATGGGCTGGTCGGTCGCGGCGGGCGACTACAACGCCGACGGCTACGCGGACGTCCTGACCGGCGCGCCCGGCGAGGACATCACCCGCTCGGGCACCGCCCGCGAGGACGCGGGCACCTCCCTCCTCCTGAAGGGCTCCTCGTCCGGCCTCACCGGCACGGGCGCGAAGGCCTTCTCGCAGGACGAGCCCGGCGTCCCCGGCTCCACGGAGACCGGCGACCGCCTCGGCTCGTCGGCGACCCTGGCGCACCTCTCCGGCTCCGCCCGCGCGGACCTGGCCATCGGCGTGGAGGGCGAGGACGCGGGCGACGGCACGATCCTCCAGCTGGACAGCGGCAGTTCGGGCGTGCCGGGGTCCAGCGGCGTCTATTACGGGCGTACGGATCTTGGGACTCCTGCCGGGGCGCGGCTGGGGCAGGCGCTGACGCCGTGACGCGGCAGGCCGGGTGCCCGGCGGATCACCCCGTTCCGCTGGGCACCCGGCAGTCCGCGGGCTGCGGCTTGCCCTTGGGCCATCCGATGCCCACGAACTCCAACTTCTTCGTGGTCGGGTTCAGTTCGACCACCGCCACCGGCTTGTCGTAGGCGTTGCCCGCGTTGGTGAGGCAGATCAGGCCGCTGGTCCCCACGACCCGGTTGGTCGCCTCGATCCGCTGCCACATGTCGGAGACCCGCTTCAGGGGCGGCACCGTGCCCTCGGTCTGGGCGTTGGCGAGCAGGACGGCCTTGGCGATGGTGCGGACGCCGTCGTGCACCAGCATGGTGCGGGAGTCGTCCAGGCGGACGTCGCCGATGTGGCCCGCGGATCCCCTGCCGATCAGGAGGCGCAGCTCGCGCAACTCCTTCTGGGGCTCGGTGAAGTAGTCGGGCCGCTTCTTCGCCGCGCCCTCGCGGCCGAGCTCCGTGTCCCAGGCCGCGGGGTGCCCCGGGGCGGCGTACTGCACCGTGACGATGGGCTCCTTGCTGTCGCCGCCGCGCAGCTTCGCCCAGTCGTCGCCCTTCATGTAGCGGTTGAGCGTGGCCGAGCCCGAGCCGCTGACGATCGTGTACTTCTTGCCCTTGCACTGCACGTCGGCCAGTTTCAGGGCGAAGAGCCGCAGGTGTACGGGGCGGCCCGCGAAGTAGACGTAGCGCGCGGAGGACTGGCAGATGTTCTGGGCGATGAGGGTGAAGTCGTTGCCCGTGTCCCCCGGGTCGGTGATCGAGGGGGATTCGAACGGCTGGTCCTTGGGACCCGGAGGGCCCGGTTCCGTACGACTGAAGGCCTTGGCGAGCGAGTCGTTGTAGATGTCGTGCGGCCGCGTGTCCTTGACCAGGACGGTGTCCTCGTCCTTGAGCCTGCCGTGGAAGCTGGCCAGCGCGTCCGCCTGCTGGCGGTTGGTCGGGATGATGCGGGCGAGGCCGGGATAGGGGACCTTGCCGGTGCTCTTCTCCGGGTTGGCGAGTTCGTCCGCGCTCACCCGGCTCGCGAGGACCGGGATGTGCAGTTCGTTGGTCAGGCGCGAGATGGCCTTCTCCGTGGCGTCCAGGCTCAGGTTGAAGCCGGTGACGGCGCGGAGGTTGTCGCTCTTGTCCCTGGACATCTCACCCAACTGGTCGACGACCGCGGCCTGTTGGGCGTACCCGTCACCGGGATTGGCGAGCACGAGGCGCATCAGCGGGGTGCTCTCGTTGCGATTGGACCGGTACTGCGCGAGATAGGCCCCCTGGATCTCGCTGCGCAACTGCACGCGCTCGGCGGCGATGTCGGGCTGCAACGGCAGCATCAGGGCCACGGTGACATGGGGCTTGTCGCCGACGAACTTCTCGTTCTCCTTGGCGATCGCCCGCGCGACCTCCCTGATCTCCGGCGTACCGAAGTCGTAGCCGGAGCCGTTGACGCCTATGCACTCGCCGCCGTGCTTCTCGACGCCGGAGGCGCAGCTCTCGGGTGCGCCGATGGGCGGCAGGAACACCCACAGGAGCACGCCCGCGGCCGCGAGGCCGAGCAGCGTGAGGATCCTGCGCATCCAGTTGGCCCAGAACGTGTTGTACAGCCAGTTCCCGAACTGCCTCAACGCTGCCCCTCCCTCTCCGTCGTCCTCCGTGCGGGTCAGCCGAACCCGATGTGTTCCGTGCACACGCACCGTTGCAGCGGCTGCTTGTCCTCGGCGCGATCGCCCCAGTCGCGGGCCATGCGGATGAGCAGCGCGGCGCCGTCCGCCGCCCTCGCCACGTCCGCGCCCTCGGGGCCCTGGTCGCGCACCGCCTCGTCGGCGATCTTCGACAGCTCCTCGCTGAGCTCGCGCAGCGGCCCGCGCAGCACCGTCGGCACGGTCTCCTCCAGCGGCTGGATGCGGTCCTCGGTGAGCCACACCGCGTGCAGCAGCCGGTCGACCCTGCGGCGCAGGGTGTCGCCGCGCACCTGCGTCTCGCCGAGGGCGCGCGCGTAGCGGTCGTCGTCCGCGCCGATCAGCGCGGCGTCCGCGACGGCGAGGAGTTCCTCGCACCACTCGGCGGCGGGCCGGGTCAGGAAGGTCCCCGCCAGGTACCGCGTGACGAGGTCCGCGCCGTCGGAGGCGAGGAGGTGGTGCATGCGGTGCGCGCCCGCGGTCACGAACAGCGCGTCGGCGTGGTGGTCGCCGAGGTCCCGGTAGTGGCCCTGGAGCAGCGCGTGGTCCGCGTGCCAGGCCGCGCCGCCGTCGCGCAGCCGGTACAGGCGCCGGGTGAGCAGGCGGCGCAGGCCGAGGTCGCCGATGAAGTGCCGGGGGCAGCGGGGCCAGCCGGTGTCCTCCAGGAGTTCGGCGATGCGGTAGGCGTTGAGGCGTTCGCTGCGGTCCTCCTGGACGGCGCGCACCAGGGTCTGGGCGCACTCCACGTCGTGCGCCACCGACAGGTGGGTGAGCAGGTCGAGCCAGTGGCCTCGGTGTTCGGGCGGCAGCTCCTCGGGGAGTTCGCGGCCGACGAGTTCATCGACGAGTACGTCGGCCACCGGGCGGTCGGCGACGGGGCGGCCCTGTTCGTCCTCGCCCGCGGGCACCCGGGCGTCCAGGATCGCCCAGTCGGTGCACTCCTCGGGCGTGGGGAACGACGCCGCCGCGGTCGCCTCGCCGAGCCGCGTCACGAACAGCGGGCGGCCGCCGCTCAGCCGGTGCACACCGCTGTGGATGCGCAGGCGTACGGCGTTGTCGGGCTGCTCCCTGCCGCCCCTGAGCCTGCTGAGCTCGTCCTTCTGCTGGTCGCGGGTGAGCACGGGCATCCGTACGCGCAGCACGCCGCGCCACAGCGGCGCGTGGTCGGGGACGGCGTCCGGCGGGCGGCTCCACGCGGGCAGCGCGCCCATGAAGGGCCGCCACGTGGCCATGTCGTCGTGGTCGCTGCCCGCCCTGTGCAGGAAGCGGCCACCGTCCTCGCGCCGGGCGGTCGCGATGATCACGAGCCGGTCGTGGTGCCCCCGCTCCCGGTCCTCGAGAACGGGCTTCAGCAGGCGCCTGCCCAGCGCGCCGTCCGCGTGGTCGAGGAGCAGCGCGGGCCGTCCCACGCGCGTCAACTGGCCGCGTACGTTGCCGTACGCGGCGTCGATGTCCTGCCGCAGTGCCCGCAGGAGGAACCCCTCGGCGATCCGCCGCGCCTCCCCGCCCTGCTGGAAGTCGTCGGCGAGCGACCGCAGCCCGACCAGCGGCTGACCGCCCGCGCCGGGGTAGTCCCCGTAGCAAGCCGTCAGCGCGGCCCTGCCCTCCTTGGAGGTGCGGGCGAGGAGCCCGTCGAGGAGCGCGTTGATGAACGGCCCGACCAGCGGATGGGTGACGAGCCCCAGCAGGAAGCCCACGTAGTTCTTGGCCGTGCCCTTCAGCACGCCGCGCCAGAAGGAACCGGGCGGCAGCAGACCATCGAGCCGGCCCACCTCGTCCACCAGGCGCGTCGCGGGGGCGAGCGGGTCGCTCGCCGCCACGGCCGCGAGGCCCGCGTAGAGCCGTGGCACGGGTATCCCGCCGCCGTCACCGCGCCAGTCGACGTACTGCGAGGCGATCTTGCCGAGCACCTCGGTCACTTCCGACCGGCTCCGCGGCCGCTCCTCCGCCTGCTCCCGGCACCCTGTCAGGGCGCAGTCGACGTACGCGGTGGGCACGCGCGGCCCGAACCGCCCCCGCACACACCGCAGGAGCCGCCCCTTCCCCATCCCCGGCCCGCCCACGAGCAGCACCACGGGCAGGTCGTCCCCGTAGAGCAGATCCCGCCTCCGCCCGGCCGCCGTCCTGCCGAGCAGCCGAGCGATCAAGCCGCCGTCGGCCAGCAGCTCATCGAATCCCAGTTCCTCAGGCACGGGCCTCTCCGCGGCCGTGAGTGGCCAGATCGCTGAATGATGGCTCGTCAGGCTAACGAGACGCATGAGGCTTTGGGGAGAGTTTCGATGAGCTCGTGACATCCGGCCGGAAACCGCTCTCAGCAGGCCGCCCGTCTCACCCTGCGCACCGCGTACTCGCCCCCGGCGGCGCGCCGCCGCGTCGGCGCCTCGGCGTCCAACTCCCCCGCCAGGCGCCGGAGTCCGCGGAACGCCGCCGACCGCACCGCCGACGGCCGCTTGCCCAGGACGCGGGCGGCCGCGGGGGCGTCGAGGCCCACCACGACGCGCAGCAGCACCGCCTCGCCCTGGTCCGGGGGCAGCGCGCTCACCAGTCGCAGCACGTGCGCGGTGGAGAGTGCCTCGAGGACCTGGCCCGCGGTGTCGTCCGTGCCGGGCAGGTCGAACACCTCCTGCGAAAGGTGCGCGGGGCGCGGCCTGCTGCGCTGCCGCCGCAGGTGGTCGATCGCCCGGTGGCGCGCGACGGTCGCGGTCCACCGGCGGAACTCGCCGCCGCCCCCGCGGAACCGGTGCAGGTCGCGGACGATCTGCAGCCAGGTCTCGGACGCGACGTCCTCGGCGTCCTCGCGCACGAGTCCGCGCAGGTACCGGAGGAGTCCCGGATGAACACAGCGGTACACCACGGCGAAGGCCGCCTCGTCCCCCGCCCCGGCGGCCACCAGGGCCCGCGTCAACTCCTCGTCACTGCCCGCCGCATGGCGATGTACCCCACCCTGCCCCACGCTCTCCTCTTCACCCCGCCGACACCGCCCACCGTGCCCGTGCCCTGCCGCGCGCCTCGCCCGGCGGCTCACTCTGCCGCAGTCACCCAAAACAAAAGAAGACTCAATAAACCAACGACGGCCAATTCACGCCGCGTGCCCGACCCGTCCGGGCAGCGTCAGATAGAAGATCTGCAACGAGGATTCGGATCCATCCATTCCGCCGCGCTCAAGGCAATTGACGACCTTCCCCAAGGGGTTCCACACCCGACCGTCCGGCATTCGGACACCGACGGACTGCCCGAAGAATTCCCGCTGTTCCTTGTCGAGGTCGATCCACATGGCACCCGCACGCCGCACGAGGACTTCCCCGACATAGGCCCCGAGCCCGAACAACGCCCCCGCGATCTCACTCCGCTCACGGCCGCCCTTGCGCAGCCCTTCGATGAGGAAGTCGACCACGCGGAGGCTGGCGACGGAGAAATCGAGCGGCAGCCGATTCCGCGAAGTCACCTGCGCCACGAACCCCCGGGCCCGCCCCCGCATCTCCGCGGCTCTCGGCACCTGTCTGCCCTCATCGTCCATGACGTCCGCTCCTACGACTCGGTGATCGGGAGAGCGCGCGACGCACCCTCCCCCTACCCAGCGGAAGCCACTGCTCTGCTGTGACGGGCTCCCGGCATGCCGCTTCTCACAAGACCAACTGCCTTACGCCGTGAGCTCTGTTAGAGCTGACATGACGGATAATCACCCACTACGTCCGCTATCTTCCCCGCCTGGTGAACGGCGGCCCGGATGTTGTATAACCGGGCCGATTTGCGGGGTCGGCCGCCACCGGCCCCTCACGCGCATGGGGTGGGGAAATGAAGAAGGAGATCGCGGCCGAAGCGGGGAAGGATTTCGGCACGGTGGCCGGAATCGAGGAAACGGGGGAAACGGTCGTCCCGGAAAGCGAGGTCGAAGGAGAGGTGGTCGGCGAGATATCCGACCGGCGCGTCGTGTCCGTCGGCGCCGCGCTGTTCGCCCTCTGCGCCGCGTTCATCGTCTACGGCGCCCTCGACGAGGACGAGCCGGAGCGACGACGCCCCGCCCCCACCGCGTCGGTGACGTACCGCGTCACCGGCACGGGCGAGGCCGGAATCTCGTACGTGGCCGGGGGCGCGAAGGGCGACGCCACGGTGGAGGACGGTGTCGACCTGCCCTGGCACAAGACCGTGCGCGTACCGCTCGGTGAGGACCCGGCCGTCAGCATCCGGCTCGGGAAGGAAGGCGGGGAGGCGAGCTGCGTGCTCGCGATCGGCGGCGAACACCGGCGCCGCGCCACCGCGTCCGGCGCCTACGGACGGGCCACCTGCACGGCCGACCTGCCGGCGAAGCGGAACTGACGTACTACCCGCTACCCACGCCCCCGCGCCCGCCGCGAGACCACCGCCCGCAGCACCCGGCGTCCCTCCATGGACACGTCCAGGGCCTGTCGCAGTCCGCCCGCCGGGCCCGCGCCCCGGTTCGCGAGGAGCTCCAGGATCCTTATCTGGCGGCGCAGCTCGGCCGCGACGAGCGGCGACATGCTGTCCGTGCGACCCTCGCGGCGCGCCCGCACCGACCGGCCCGCGCCGTCCGGCGCGGTGTCCAGGAGCCGGTGCACCTGGAGCGCGGCGACGGAGCAGCCGTCCGCCCACTCCCGCACCTCGGCACCGCGCTGCGCGCCGGGCACGGCGTCGAGCATGCGCCGGGCGAGCGCCACGGCCTCGCCCGACGCCCCCATCGCCCCCGTCGCCCCGGACGGCTGCGCCGGGGGACCGAGCGCCTCGCGCGCGTCGGCGAGCGGCCCGCCCCAGTCGCCGCCGTCGGCGAGGCTCGCCCACAGCGGGCGCAGCAGGTCGTCGTCCGCGCCGAGTACCGGCACGCACCGGTCGAGGCAGGCGAGGCCGCTGGCCGCGAGACCCCTCTCGTCGGCCTGCGCGATCAGCTCCACCAGGCTCATGCTGTACGTCTCCCGTCCCGGACCCTGCACTGCCCCTTACTGCGTGCACTGCCCCGGGAACGTCACTGCCGTCACTGCGGCACGACACCGAGCCGGTCGAGGAGGCGGAAGAAGAGTTCCTCCGCCGAGGGTTCGGCCTCCGCGTTCAGCACGTCGAGCAGGGGCGCCTTCCGCGCCGTACGGCCCGCCTCGGCGGCCCAGGCCACCGCGCGTTCGGCGGCGTCGCGCGGTTCGAGGAAGTAGTCCTCGACGGTCAGCCCGCCGTCGCCGAGGTATCCGGCCATCGCGCGGCGCGCCAGACAGGTGGTCCAGGCCCCGCTCTCCGGCGCCGACGCCTCGATGACGACGCAGTCGCTGTCCATGACGTATCCGAAGAGCGCGGGCGCGCCCGTCTCCAGGGCCAGCGTGTTCATGTTGCCGACGTCGCGCGTGCCGTCGCCGCCCGGGACCTCCCACACCTGCCAGCCGTCGTCGCGCCGCACCAGGAGGCTGAGGTCCTCGCGGACGCTCGCCACCGCCGAGAGCTCCGCGAGCGGCTGCTCGCTCCTGCCCACGACGTAGTACCCCCAGTAGCCCATCGCCGTACCCCCGCTGTGCTCCGTGCTGCCCCGTTCCGCCTTCTTCGGGCGAATACACCACAGGCGTGGGCGAGTTCGCCACCAAAAAGGAGAAACCAAACAAGAACGCAAAGAACAGAAGTGCTCGCTAACCGTGCAGGCCGCCCAGCGGAAAGCCGCCCGGCACGACCCCGGGACCCGACCGCGCCTTCTGGTCCTGCCTGCGCGTGAGGCGGTGCACGAAGAGGATCGCGAGGACCGCGGCCGCGATGTCGAGCGCGTCCGACACCATCATCCCGGTGAGGGCGGAGTTGATCTCCTCGGGCTCCTCCGCCGCCGAGTAGCGCCGCCCCGCGTAGCGGCCCGCGAGGAGGCTCACCAGCCACAGCGTCCACCAGGCGTTGATCAGCCAGGGCGTCTCGCGCTCCGCCGGCGCCTCCAGGCTCTTGGAGCGGTCGCCGCTCGCGTCCCAGATGTCGATGGCGATCCGGCGCGGGAACCACAGGTTCACCACGGGCACGAACCAACTGCCCACCGTCCAGCCGCGCGACTTGCTATGGATGTGCGGGTCGAACGCCTCCGCGTTCACGCGCACGCGGTGGAACCAGACGAGGAAGACGACGCAGGTCGCGACGAGCGCCACCAGTTGCACCCCACCGGCGGCGGAGTACAGCTTGTCGGCGTGCTCGGCGTCCCGTGCGATGTCGTCGCCGTACTCCCCCGAGATCAGGTCGTCCATCACGCCGCGCACCGCGGTGGCCGCCCACAGCGCGTACAGATCGGTGAGGACGACGACGCCGAGCAGCGCCATGGCCGCCCTGCCGAGCCCGACCGGCGAGCGCAACCAGGCGGCGGGACCGCCACCTGGCGCGGGCGCGGCCGCGGGCGGCGGCGCTTCATAGGCCGCCACCGTGACGCAGACGTCGCAGAGCCCCTCCGACGTCGTCGCCGTGTTCAACTGACATTCCTTGCACAGCATGGCCGAGCCACCCCCCACGGGTTCACGGACTTGGTCCGGTGTTCGAAGACCGCCCGCGTCCCTCCCCAGAGCGCGTACGACGGCCGCAGGACCTTACCCCATCAGGACGGGCCACCTCAGGACAGATCAGCCCGTCTCGTCCGCCAGCTTCACGAAGTCGGCCCAGGACCGCCCCGGATCGCGGGGGTCCCACAGCTTCTGCACCGTCGCCCGCAGCGGCATGCGGATGCCCCGCGCCACCTGCTCCTGGGTCTGCGAGCCCGCCAGGTCGCACCAGACGGCGAAGGTGCCGCCGAGGATCTGGTCGTCGTACTTCCTGTCCACCGGGCGGGTGCCGCGCAGCACCAGCGGGGTCCAGCTCTCGTAGATCCGCTGACCGGTCGGGTAGCGGAAGGTGTTGGGCTGGCCGAGCACGTAGTAGAGGTACTCGTCGTTGTAGTTGAGGAGCTTCCGCCCCGCGCGCAGGTACTCGACGGGCTCGCGCGCGCCGATCTCCTTGCCGGTCCAGTACGCCACTTCGAGGTCGTCGGCGGCCTGCTCGGTCCCGCCCCTGAAGAACCCGTCGTTCCAGGCCAGCGGCTTCTTGTCGAACGGGCGCACGGTGTCGGCCCGGTCGTTGAGCCAGCCCGTCGTGAGGTCCTGCACCCGCCCGTCGGGGCCGTACTCCTCACGGGCGGCCGCGGCCAGCCGCGGGTAGGAGCCCTCGGGGTCCCTGACCGTGAGGGCGCGGTACTCGTCGGCGCCGAGGTGCCAGTGGGCGCCGGGGAACAGCTCCGCGTACTCCTCCAGGAGATCGTCCACGATCTCCGCCGCGCCCGGCTCGGAGATGTCGACGGCACCCCGCGTGGCGATGCCCCGGGCGTCGCGGAGCTGGAGGGAGGGGTGCTGGCGGATGACCGCGCCGAGGTGGCCCGGCGAGTCGATCTCCGGCACGACGGTGATGTGACGACTTTCGGCCAGTTTCACGATGCCGCGGACCTGCGCCTTGGTCAGGTGGTCGGCGGAGACGATCTCGGGGTGCGAGTCGGACTCGACGCGGAACGCCTGGTCGTCGGAGAAGTGCAGCCCGAGCTCGTTGAACTTGAGGTCGCCGAGCTCCCTGACGCGGTCCTCGATCCACCCCACGTCGAAGTGCTTGCGGGCGATGTCCAGCATGAAGCCGCGCCGCTCCTTGGCCGGACGGTCCCGTACGACGCCCTCCGGAGCGGTCCGCTCGCCGCGCACCTCCTGCTTCAGGGTCCGCGTCCCGTAGAAGACGCCCGTGTCCGTGGGGGCCTCGATCCGCACCCGCCGGTTCTTCACGGAGAGCGTGTACGACTCCGGGCCCGCGCCCTCACCGGAGGTGAGCGCCAGCTCCACGTCACCCTGCCGGGCCGCGCCCTCACCGGCGTACTTCAGTTTCAGCTCACCGGCGAGCAGGCGGCCCTCGTCGGCGAGGTCCCCGTCGCGGACGACCACGCGGCCGGAGTCGGCGGGCCGCCACCCGGGCCCGCGCGCGGCGGTGTGCTCGCGCACGGCGGGGATGGTCTCGGGCGCCTTGGAGAGGGCGTAGCTCCTTTCGGGGCTCGGCGAGGCGGACGAGGCGGACTTCCCGTCCGAGGGCGGCGGATTCGCGGACCCCCCGCCTTCTCCGTCCCCACCGGGCCAGAAGGCCACGGCGAGCACAACGGCCCCGGCGACGACGGCACCCCCGGCGGCCACGACGGGCCCGCGCTTCACAACACACCCCCCGAAACGGGACGAAAGGGTGGGCTGGTGGGGGAAACCTGCCGCGAAGCGGCAGCACAGAACACCCCGTACGGCACCACACCACATGTCAGACCCATGGATCCACGCTACGACGCGCCCCCGCGAGAGACTCGTCCACACCACAAGTCGAAACTCTCCCGTACGGGTGAAATTCGCCCATCCATCGGACGTCTGTCACCACGCCTCGCTAGCGTGGCGACTCCCCCACACCGCACCGCCCCGCCCTTGCCGTCCCCTGCCCAGGAGCGCACGCTGCCCCCGCACCGTTCCCCTAGTCCCACCGGCCGCGCCGCCCTGCGTCACCTGAACTCCGCCACACCGGACGCGGCCGAGGCCGTCCTGCTCACCTGCTGCGGCAGCGGTTACTGGGCCCGGCAGGTCGCCGCCCACCGGCCCTACCCCGACCTGGACGCGCTGCTCGCCGCGGGCGACGAGGCGTCGTACGACCTGGCGCCCTCCGACCTCGCCGAGGCCCTGGCGAGCGAGCCCCTCGACCCGACGGTTCCCCACCAGGGATCCCGGGTCAGCACCTCCCTGGGCACCTACACCGCCGTCCACACCGCGCTGCGCGCCGCCCACGCCGCGTACGAGAGCCGTTTCGGGCACTCCTTCGTGATCTGTCTCGACGACGCCGCGCCGGACGAGGCCCTCGACCTGCTGCTCTCCGGCATCCGGTCACGCCTCGGCAACGATCCTGAGGACGAGCGCGTCATCGCCGCCGAGGAGCTGCGCAAGCTCGCCCGCGGCCGGATGGCGCGGCTGACCATGGCCCCGGCCAGCCACGACACGGACGCCACGTACGAGAGGAGCGCGGGACACGCCGCCGCGGAAACCCGCCCGCAATCGCGTCCCGATAGCCCGTACGTGCCTGTTTGATTGCCTGTTTGATCACACCGGCGGACCCGGGGCAGGTCCACCGACAAGTCGTCGATACGATGACGAGCGGCCGGTGGACCGTACCCGGCCGGGCTCGTCCGACAAACTGTGTCTCATCGGCAAAAAGATGGCGGCCGGCCCCAATCCCCGCTCCCGGAGGGTTCTTCCGTGCCGGCTGGAACGCTGTACCGCGGCCGGGAAGGCATGTGGTCATGGGTGGCTCACCGAGTCACCGGTGTCCTCATTTTCTTCTTCCTGTTCGTGCATGTCCTCGACACCGCTCTCGTCCGCGTCTCTCCGGAGGCGTACGACGATGTCGTGGCTACCTACAAGACGCCGATCGTCGCTCTCCTTGAGTACGGCCTGGTCGCCGCCATCCTCTTCCACGCGCTCAACGGCCTGCGCGTCATCGCCGTGGACTTCTGGTCGAAGGGTCCCCGCTTCCAGAAGCAGATGCTCTGGACCGTCGTCGGCATCTGGCTCGTCCTGATGGTCGGGGCGCTCTACCCCGTCCTCGGCCACGCCGTCCGCGAAGTCTTCGGGAGCTGACGCCAGAATGTCCGACACCACGCTTGAGAAGTCCGGAACGTCCGGGGTCGGCCCCGTCGAGGGCGTCTCGCTCTACGACGCCGACAACCCGGCCCCGGTCATCGAGGCCCCGCGCAAGCGGACCTCCAAGACCCCGCGCTCGACCCGCGGCAACTTCGAGATGGCCGCATGGCTCTTCATGCGCCTGTCCGGCGTCGTCCTGGTCGTCCTCGTCCTCGGCCACCTGCTGATCCAGCTGGTGCTCGACGGCGGTGTCTCGAAGATCGGCTTCGCGTTCGTCGCGGGTCGCTGGGCCTCGCCGTTCTGGCAGGTCTGGGACCTGCTGATGCTGTGGCTCGCGATGCTGCACGGCGCGAACGGCCTGCGCACGGTCATCAACGACTACGCGGAGCGCGCGAACACGCGCCTGTGGCTCAAGGGCCTGCTGTACACCGCCACGGTGTTCACCATCCTTCTGGGCACGCTGGTGATCTTCACCTTCGACCCGAACATCCGCTAAAGCCGAGGCGACTTCAGTGAAGATTCACAAGTACGACACCGTCATCGTCGGCGCGGGCGGCGCGGGCATGCGCGCCGCCATCGAGTCGACGAAGCGCAGCCGCACCGCCGTGCTCACCAAGCTCTACCCCACCCGCTCCCACACGGGCGCCGCGCAGGGCGGCATGGCCGCCGCGCTCGCCAACGTGGAGGAGGACAACTGGGAGTGGCACACCTTCGACACGATCAAGGGCGGTGACTACCTGGTCGACCAGGACGCCGCCGAGATCCTGGCGAAGGAGGCCATCGACGCGGTCCTCGACCTGGAGAAGATGGGCCTGCCGTTCAACCGCACGCCGGACGGCACCATCGACCAGCGCCGCTTCGGCGGCCACTCCCGCAACCACGGCGAGGCGCCGGTCCGCCGGTCCTGCTACGCCGCGGACCGCACGGGCCACATGATCCTCCAGACCCTCTACCAGAACTGCGTCAAGGAGGGTGTGGAGTTCTTCAACGAGTTCTACGTCCTCGACCAGATCATCGTGGAGGAGGACGGGGTCAAGAAGAGCGCGGGCGTCGTCGCCTACGAGCTGGCCACCGGCGAGATCCACATCTTCCAGGCGAAGGCCGTGGTCTACGCGTCCGGCGGCACCGGCAAGTTCTTCAAGGTGACCTCGAACGCGCACACCCTCACCGGTGACGGCCAGGCGGCCTGCTACCGGCGCGGCCTGCCGCTGGAGGACATGGAGTTCTTCCAGTTCCACCCGACCGGCATCTGGCGCATGGGCATCCTGCTGACGGAGGGCGCCCGCGGTGAGGGCGGCATCCTCCGCAACAAGGACGGCGAGCGCTTCATGGAGAAGTACGCGCCGGTCATGAAGGACCTCGCGTCCCGTGACGTCGTGTCCCGCTCCATCTACACGGAGATCCGTGAGGGCCGCGGCTGCGGTCCCGAGGGCGACCACGTCTACCTCGACCTCACGCACCTCCCGCCGGAGCAGCTGGACGCCAAGCTCCCGGACATCACCGAGTTCGCGCGGACCTACCTCGGCATCGAGCCCTACACGGACCCGATCCCGATCCAGCCGACCGCGCACTACGCCATGGGCGGCATCCCGACGAACGTCGAGGGCGAGGTCCTCGCGGACAACTCGACCGTCGTTCCCGGTCTGTACGCCGCCGGTGAGGTCGCCTGCGTCTCCGTGCACGGCGCCAACCGCCTGGGCACGAACTCGCTCCTGGACATCAACGTCTTCGGCCGTCGCGCGGGCATCGCCGCCGCCGAGTACTCCGCCAAGAACGACTTCGTCGAGCTTCCGGAGAACCCCGAGGACCTGGTCGTCGGCCTCGTCGAGCAGCTGCGCGACGCCACCGGCACCGAGCGGGTCGCCGACCTCCGCAAGGAGCTGCAGGAGACCATGGACGCCAACGTCATGGTGTTCCGCACGGAGCAGACGATCAAGACCGCGGTGGAGAAGATCGCGGAACTCCGCGGCCGCTACAAGAACGTCTCCATCCAGGACAAGGGCAAGCGGTTCAACACCGACCTCCTGGAGGCCATCGAGCTGGGCAACCTGCTCGACCTGGCCGAGGTCATGGCGCAGTCGGCCCTGGCCCGCAAGGAGTCCCGCGGCGGTCACTACCGCGAGGACTACCCGACCCGCGACGACGTCAACTTCATGCGCCACACCATGGCGTACCGCGAGGTCGCCGACGACGGCACGGACTCGATCCGGCTCGACTACAAGCCGGTCGTCCAGACCCGCTACCAGCCGATGGAGCGTAAGTACTGATGGCTACCCCCACCCTCGACAAGGAAGACGCCAAGCCCGAGGCGGGCTTCGCCGACTCCCCGTACATCACGATCACCCTGCGGGTCCGCCGCTTCAACCCCGAGGTCTCCGCGGACGCCACGTGGGAGGACTTCCCGCTGGAGATCGACCCGAAGGAGCGCGTCCTCGACGCCCTCCACAAGGTCAAGTGGGACCTGGACGGCACGCTGACGTTCCGCCGCTCCTGCGCGCACGGCATCTGCGGCTCGGACGCCATGCGCATCAACGGCAAGAACCGCCTGGCGTGCAAGACCCTGATCAAGGACGTCAACCCGGCCAAGCCGATCACGGTCGAGCCCATCAAGGGCCTGACGGTCCTGAAGGACCTGGTCGTCGACATGGACCCGTTCTTCCAGGCGTACCGCGACGTGATGCCGTTCCTGGTCACCAAGGGCAACGAGCCGACGCGTGAGCGTCTGCAGTCCGCCGAGGACCGCGAGCGCTTCGACGACACGACCAAGTGCATCCTGTGCGCCGCGTGCACGTCCTCGTGCCCGGTGTTCTGGAACGACGGCCAGTACTTCGGCCCGGCCGCGATCGTCAACGCGCACCGCTTCATCTTCGACTCGCGCGACGAGGCGGGCGAGCAGCGCCTGGAGATCCTCAACGACAAGGACGGCGTGTGGCGTTGCCGCACGACGTTCAACTGCACGGACGCCTGCCCGCGTGGCATCGAGGTCACCAAGGCGATCCAGGAGGTCAAGCGCGCGCTGATCACGCGTCGCTTCTGATCGGTCTCCGCCCGTACGACGCCCTGCGGCCCCGCTCCTCGTGAGGAGCGGGGCCGCAGGGCTCAGCGGGGCCGTACCGGCTCAGCGGGGCCGTACGGCTCAAGAAACGCGTGCTCGCGGCGCGGTGCACGCGCGCCTGCGCCCCCGCGGCGCCCCTCGCCCTAGCCTGACGGAATGTCAGACAACCAGTCGGTCGGCCTGTCCGCTGACCAGTCCGCTGAGCTGCTCGGCTACGACAACGTCCTGTTCCCCGTCGGCGACCTCGGCGAGGCCGTCGGGTTCTACGAGCGGGCCGGGTTCCCCGTCTCCTTCCGGCTCGACGAGATCGGGCTCGCCATCCTGAAGGTGGGCAAGGAGACGCCCGGCGTCCTGCTGCGCGTGGAGGACGGCATCGCACCGCGTACGCCGCCGTGGCCCTCGCCCCGCGTGTGGCTGGAGGTCAGGGACGCCCGTGCCAAGGGGCGGGCCCTCGCCGACGCGGGCATCCCCCTGCTCGCCGCGCCGTTCTCCGTCGCCACCGGGTGGACCGTGGAGATCGCCGACCCGTGGGGGAACGTCGTGGGCTTCACGGACTACCTCAAGCGGCCGGAGCTGGCGCGGACCTAGGACCTCACGGCCGCGCCGCGGCGGACACCGGAGCACTGCCGGATCAGCTCCGGCGTCAGCGGTCCCCCGTCCGGTGAGGTCACCACGGCCCGCAGCTCGGGCGACTGGGCGGCGGCGCGCAGCGGCTCGGGGAAGTGGTCCGAGACCCACAGCGGCTCCGCGATGCCCTCCACCGCCTCCGGGTGGGCCGCCAGGTGGTCCGCGACGTTGGGCCAGCGGACACAGATCAGGCTCCACAGCGCCACGGCGTCCGGATCCACGTGGATGCCCTCCATGAAGCGGATGGGCCGCAGGACGCTGTAGATGTTGAGGAACTTCTTGACGGCCCGCGGGTTGTCGCCGAGTACCGCCGCGAACTTCCGCAGGGTGTGCTCGGCCCTCCGGCGTTCGGTGACGCCCCGCATCGTCTCGTAGACCGATCGCGTACGGCCCTCCTCGAAGCGCCGCAACCGCTCCATGAAGTCCCCTTCGGCGCGCGGCGTGACAGGATCCCGAGGAGACGGCCCCGCCTCTTCGGGGGGCGGGGGCGGGCCCGCGACCCTGAGCATCCGGTCCAGGTACGCGGTCCGCGCCCCCGCCGAGAGCGTCGGCACCGGCAGCGAGAGCTGGAAGAGCTTGTCCAGGAAGAGATGGCCCAGGGGCCTGCCCGGCTCGGTGATGCAGTCGGCGAACGACTCGTGGGCGGTCTCGTAGCTGCGCCTGAGCCAGCTGCCGTCGGCCGCGACGACGAAGTGGGCCGCGTACCGCGTCCCTCCCCGGGCGCCCCTCGTGGCGTTCCCCGTGCCGGTCCCCGTTCCGTTCCCCGTGGCACGGACCAGGGTCTGCACCATGTCCAGGAACTCCACCACGTACGCCTGACCGCAGCGGTCGAGGTCGTCGACGAAGAAGACGACCGGTTTGCCCGCGTGCTCCAGCAGCCACTGGAAGTGGGCGGCGATGTCCGCCATCGGATTGGCCTGGGTCTGCTCGAAGAGCCTGGCGCCGCGCACCGAGTCCCACAGGAACAGGCGAGCGGCGAGGAGCGCTCCCGCGCCGAGGGTGCCCAGCGCGGCGAAGAGCGCCGTGGCCGCCTTGACCTGCTGCTCCCAACCGCCGAGGCCGGAGTCCTGCGGCCAGATGAGATACCCGAGCAGGGCGGCGAGCAGGGCCACGACGACGAAGGCCAGGGCGTAGGGCGCGCCGGTTCTGCGGGCCCGCGCGGCCGACTCCCTGACCCGGACGAAGGGACGCGACCACCGGGGCCTGCTCCCCGCGACCGCCTGGCGCAGGCAGGTGAGCAGGGACCACCAGGCGGGCGCGAGCCGGGACTGCTGCCAGGCGTCGAACCGTACGACGCGGAAGTGGGTGTCGAGCTGCCCCTCCAGGAGGTTCAGCAGACTGCTCTTGCCGCTGCCCCACGGGCCGTCGAGGTGCACGAGGAAGGAGAGCTCGGGCTGCGTCACGTGGGTTTCCATCAGGCGCAGGGCGAGCACCTTCGCCATCGGGGCGCGGTGCAGGAGGTCTTCGGTGGCGGGGGCGTCGTGGGCCCATTCGACGTCTTCGTGGTCTTCGTGGTCTTCGGGTTCCTCGGCTTCCTCCGCCTCTTCGGCTTCTTCGGCTTCCTCGGCTTCCTCGATGTCTTCGGCCTCGGGCGTCGGAGATTCCGTGGCCAGCGGCTCGTACGCCCGGTTGCGGACCAGGCCCACCTCGACGCCGACCCCGTTGGTTTCCTGCACCTGCGGTCCCGGCAGGCCCAAGGACCGCATGGTGTAGCGGAGTTCGGCGGCGACGGCTCCCAGCGTCAGCAGCTCGGCCGACCCCGGGATGCCCTGCCTCAGCAGCCGGATCAGCTCCCCGGTGAAAGCCGTGTAGGGCTCGCCGGGGCGGGCCAGGGCCAGGGCGGTGGAGGCGCTCGACGTCAGCGTGAACGTTCCCGCCACCTCGCTGAGCGCGGCGAACTCGGAGGCCGCGGAGCTGCTCATGGAGGTCAGGGCGCGACCGCTGTAACAGCAGTCCAGTACCAGGATCTTGACCCGTGCCGGACTCCGGTTCAGGACGCGCCGCACGCTGTGGAACGGCAGGGCCGACAAGGACGGGTCGTCCTGCCTGGTCTCCGGCAGCGCGAGGTACAGCTCCCCGTCGTCGCCGACGAGGCCGTGGCCTGCGTAGTAGACGAGCAGGACGTCCGACGCACGGCTCGTCACCTCGTTCGTGCGGACCACGACCTCGTCCGCGTGTGAGGGGTTGACCACGGTCAGGACGCCAGACCGCCGGAACCCTCCGGACTCCCCGAGGACGGAACGCAGGTCCACCACGTTGTTGCGGATCGCCGGGATGTCGGGGAGATGCGCGTACGCGTCGCAGCCGATCAGCACGGCCTGTGAGCGTTCCGGATCCGGCAACCGTGGCATCGCGCGCCCCCCGTGGTCTCAACGCGGCTGCCCAGTATGGGACATCGGGCCCGGAGCCGCGCCTCTCAGGAGCGGTCCCAGCCCGCCCCGCCGCTCTCCTCCGCCACCACCATGATCCGGCGCAGCATGTCCGAGAGCTGCGCGCGCTCGGCCTTGGGGAGCACTCCGAACAGCCGCTCCTCCTCGTGGCCCACCACGTCCATCGCACCGAGCCAGGTCGCCCTGCCCTGCTCCGTGAGCTCCACGTCGACCCTGCGGCGGTCCCTCCTGGAGGGCGTACGACGGATCAGGCCGCGCCGCTCCAGGCCGTCCAGGCGGCCGGTCACGGAGGCCGGTGCCAGGTCCAGGTCGGCCGCCAGTTCGGAGGGGCTCGCCGAACCGCCGCGGCCCGCCAGTTTGTGCAGGGTGTCGAACTCGTGGCGCTCCAGGTCGAAGTCGGCCAGGGACTGCTCGCGGACCCGGCGCAGGTGGACGGTCAGCTTCTTCATGCGGGTGACGGCGCCTTCGACGTCCGGGTCGAGGGTGGGCAGGACCGGAAGCCATCGCTCCAGGTGGCCGTCCGTCCAGTCCCGGCCCTCCGCGGCTTCACCGGCCCGGGTGTCGCTCTCACGCTTCTTCGCATCCGCCATGGAGGGCAGCGTACTTCGGTCCCTCATATTTCGTTGACGAATAGTTCGGAAGCGAAATACAGTCCGCTCCCATGTCCCGCTCCGCGCCACCACCGACGCCCCGGCAGCCCACCCGCCTGCCTTCCCGGACACCCTCTCGCCCGCTCTCCCGCCCGCCCTCCCGCCTGCTCTCCCGGTTCCTGCCTCAACTCCTCCTGCGGAACTGCTCCTTCCGCCTCCTCTTCCTCGGCCGCTCCCTCTCCCTCGTCGGCGACGCCGTCATCCCCGCCGCCCTGACCCTCGCCGTGCTCCGCGCCACCGGATCCACCTCCGACCTCGCCCTCGTCCTCGGCTGCGCGATGGGCCCCCGGCTGCTCCTGCTGCCGCTCGGCGGTGTCGTCGGCGACCGGTTCGACGCCCGCACCGTCGCGCTCCTCACCGATGTCACGCGCTGCGCGACACAGCTCTTCGTAGGCGTCGAACTGCTCGGCGGCGAACCGCTGTTGTGGCACATCGCCGCCGCGTCGGCCGTCGGCGGGGCCGCGTCCGCCTTCTCCATGCCGACCCTGCCGACGCTCATCACGGGCACCGTCGCCGAGCAGGACCGGCTCGGCGCCAACACGCTGCTCGGCGTGGTCAGGAGCAGCACCGCCCTCGGCGGCCCCGTGCTCGCCGGGGTGCTCGTCGCGTTCGCGGGCCCCGGCTGGGCCTTCGTCCTCGACGGCGCCTCGTTCGCCGTCAGCGCGTGCCTCCTTTCGGTGATCCGCGTCCAGCGCGCCGCCTCCGAGGAACCCGCCGAAAGGCGCTCCCTGCGCAAGGACCTCGTCGAGGGCTGGCAGGAGGTGCGCGGCCGCGACTGGTACTGGACGAGCCTGCTCGGCCACTCCGCGTGGAACGGGGCCGCGGCCGTCCTGACGACCCTCGGACCCGCCGTCGCCGTCGCGGAGTTGGGCGGCGAGGGGGTCTGGATCTGGCTCCTGGAGGTCGGCGCCGTCGGCCTCCTCCTCGGCTCCCTGCTCGCCGGACGGGCCCGGCCACGGCGTCCGGTCCTCATGGCCAACCTGGGGCTCTCGACGTACGCGCTGCCGCTCGCCCTGCTCGCCTTCGAGGCCCCCGCCCCGGCCGTCATCGCCGCCTACGGCCTGGCCCAGGCCGGTCTCGGCTTCCTCAGCCCCGTGTGGGAGACCTCGGTCCAGGCGGCGATACCGGCCGGGGCGCTGGCCCGCGTCACCTCGTACGACTGGCTGCTCTCGATGGCCGCGATGCCCCTCGGATACGTCCTCGCGCCCCTGGCGGCGGACGCCTGGGGGTCAGGGGTCCCCCTGGGGATCGCGGCCGTCCTGGTGGCCGTGGCGTGCGCGGGGACGGCGGCGGTGCCGGGCGTCCGCCGCTTCACCCTCCCCGCGCACCCTGCCGAGGCCGGGGCGGACGGCACAGCGCCCTCGGCCGAGCCGGACGGCGTCCGCGTCTGACAGCGGGCGGCGGGCCCGGGTCAGTTCACCGCGTCCACCTCGTCCACGCTCGGGGTGACGTCGTACGCCAGTGGCTCGTCGCCGATCATCACGTGGCGGGCGCTGGAGGCGTAGCCGGGGGCGGGGGCGGGGCTGATGGTGGGTGGGCCGATGGTGGGTGGGCTGAGGTGGGTGGGCTGAGGTGGGTGGTCGAGCCCGGGCAGGCGGCGTGGGTCGACGCGGGCGTCAGCGACGTGCCACACGCCCGCTCGCGCGAGCGGCGGCGCCCGTTCAGCCCCGTACCAGCGCCCACACCGTCTTCCCCTCGCTGCCCCGCCGCCACACACCCCACGCCTCCGCGAGCGCGTCCAGGAGGCGCAGGCCGCGGCCGTTCTCGTCCTCCAAGCCGCCCGCGCCGCGCGGCTCGGGCACAGAAGGGCCCCCGTCGGAGACCTCGATGAAGCACGCGCCGTCCGCGAGCACCGTCACCGCGACCTCGAAATCCCGCTCGGTGACAGGACCGTGGAGGATCGCGTTCGTCGCGAGTTCCGACACGAGCAGCACGGTGTCGTCGAGCGCCCCCTGACCGGACGCCTGCCCCCAGGCCGACAAATGATCACGCACCCGGGCCCGGGCGAGCGGCACGGACGCCGGGTGCGGTGGCAGTCGGAAGGCATCACGTCTCAACAATCCCCGTTCCCCCTCCGGCCCGGCACGCGTCAAGAACCGCACAGACATCCGATGCCCATGCTGCGCTGAGAGACCGCGCGGTGTCACCGCGTCACACGAGGACTCGCCGATATCCGGCCAGATCCGGCGAGTTTCGACTCAACCACCCCCGAAGGGACGGCACTTCAGGCTCGGCGCGACGCCAGTTCCACGACCGTGATGTCCGACGGCGCCCCGACCCGCACCGGCGGCCCCCACGCACCCGCGCCACGGGTCACGTACAGCTGCGTGTCGCCGTACCGCTCCAGGCCCGCGAGCGTCGGATTGGCCAGGTCCGCGATGAAGTTGCCGGGCCACAGCTGACCGCCGTGGGTGTGCCCCGAGAGCTGGAGGTCGACACCGTGCTCCACGGCGTCGTGGATGACGACGGGCTGGTGGGCGAGGAGCACGGAGGCCCGCGAGCGGTCCCGGTCACCGAGCGCTTCGGCGAAGTCGGGCCCCTTCCCCTCGCTCTCGCCCGCCACGTCGTCGACCCCGGCGAGGTCGAACCAGGGCAGCTCGGTACGCGCGTTCCGCAGCGGCCGCAGACCCAGCTCACGCACGTGCTCGACCCACTGATCGGCCCCGGAGAAGTACTCGTGGTTGCCGGTCACGAAGAAGGCGCCGTGCCGCGCCCGAAGTCCCGCGAGCGGCGCGGCGGCGGGCCGCAGGTCCTCGACGCTGCCGTCCACCAGGTCGCCCACGACGGCGATCAGATCGGGCTGCGTGGCGTTGATCGTGTCGACCACGCGCCGCGTGAAGTTCCTGCCGAGGATCGGCCCGAGGTGGATGTCACTGACCACGGCGATCCGGAACCCGTGCGCCGCGCGCGGCAGCTTGGCCAGCGGCACGGTGACCCGCTTCACCTTGGGGCCGCGCAGCACGCTGTACGCCCCGTAGCCGACGGTCCCCGCCGCGACGGCAGCGGCGCTCCCGCCGATGACACGGGAGACGAAGAGCCGCCGCGAGGGCGCGGGGCGCGGCGCGGGCTTCCCGGTGGGCGGGCCTTGGGAGGGCGGCGTCGCAGAAAGCGGTTCTTCGGAGCGCGGCCTCTCGGCACGCGGGCCCTCGGAGAGCGCCGTCGCAGAAGGGACCTCTCCGGAGCGCGGCCTCTCGGCACGCGGGCCCTCGGAGCGCGGCATCGCAGAAGGGACCTCTCCGGAGCGCGGCCTCTCGGCACGCGGGCCCTCGGAGAGCGGCATCGCAGAAGGGACCTCTCCGGAGCGCGGCCTCTCGGCACGCGGGCCCTCGGAGAGCGGCACCTCGGAAGGGGCCTCTCCGGAGTGGCCCTCTCGGGAAACGGCCCCTACGGAGGACACCCTTTCGGAGGACCCCCTCTCTGAGAGCCCCCTCTCGGAGGGCCCCCGCTCGGAGGGCCCTCCCTCGGAGACCACCGCACCCCGCTCCACCCACCGCCGCAGCAGCAGCCGCACCGCCTCCCCCACCACCAGCGCGAGCACCAGGTAGAGGAAGAGCGCCATCCACAGGAAGCCCGGCCAGGCCAGGACCCGCTGGAGCCAGAACGGCGCACCCGCCCGCTCGGTCACGAGCGCCGCGACCATCACGACCGGCGCGGCCACGACGACCACCGTCCCGACGCGCCGGGCGAGTGACCCGGGAGTGGTGGTGTCACGCACGAGGCGACGCCACACGTACCAGTGAAGCGCGGCGAAGGCCGCGAGGACGGCAAGGCCCACGAGGACCAAGAGAACGGCCACCGCTATGACGTTCTGCGCAAGGCACGCACTCCACGGAACCCGATGACCCCTACCGCCGTCCCCAAGACAAAGGAGACAACGGCAAGCGTCAGGTGCACCCAGAAGTACCCGGTCGGGTTGTCCGCGTCGTCGAAGGCCAGCCCACTGCCGTCCTTCCACAGGTTCTTGACGAAAGTGATCCAGATGAACCAGCTCCACACCCCGAAGGCGAGCAGGAACCAGGAGACCGGGCGGCTGAGCTTCATGCGTTCAGTATCGCGAGGTCTTTCTCCGCACCGCCGCCGGGGTGGGGAGGCCGGGACACAGCGCACCTCGGCGACGACTTCCACAGCGGCGCCATGTACGTTCTCGTCCGTGCCTGCCTTGAAAAAGACCGCCTTCTTGGTCGCTTCCGCCGCATTGTTGTCCATGTCGACCGCGGCGCCCGCACTCGCGGACGGTAAGCCGGGAGGGGACGAGGGCCGACCGAAGCCGCCCGGCAAGATGTCCACGGTCGGCGGTGCCCAGCTCGGCGAGCCCGGCACCCAGGTGAAGCTCAAGCCCGGCGCCCCCGTGCTGCCCAAGGACCTGACGGGACGCTCCTGGATCGTCTCGGACGCGGAGTCCGGCGAGGTCCTCGCCTCGCACAACGCGCACTGGCGACTGCCCCCGGCCAGCACCCTCAAGATGCTCTTCGCAGATACGGTTCTGCCGAAGTTCCCCAAGACGCAGAAGCACAAGGTCGCGCTCTCCGACATGGCCGGCATCGGCGCGGGCAGCAGCATGGTCGGCATCAAGGAGAACGAGACGTACTCCGTCCACGACCTGTGGCTGGGCGTCTTCCTGAAGTCCGGCAACGACGCGGTGCACGTCCTGTCCGCGATGAACGACGGCGTCCCGCAGACCGTCAAGGACATGCAGAAGCACGCCGAGGACCTCCAGGCGCTCGACACGCACGTGGTCTCCCCCGACGGCTACGACGCCAAGGGCCAGGTCTCCTCCGCGTACGACCTGACGCTGTTCGCCCGCTCCGGGCTGCAGAAGAAGGACTTCCGCGAGTACTGCGCGACCGCCACGGCCACGTTCCCCGGCGCGACCAAGAAGGTCACCAAGGGCAAGGACAAGGGCAAGACCAAGCGCGAGTCCTTCGAGATCCAGAACACCAACCGGCTGCTCACCGGCGCCCCCGGCGTCAACCCCTACAAGGGCATCGCGGGCGTCAAGAACGGCTACACCACGAACGCGGGAAACACCTTCACCGGTGTGGCCGAACGGAACGGCAAGGTCCTCCTCGTCACCGTCATGAACCCCTCCTCCACCGAGACCCACGCGGTCTACAAGGAGACCGAGCGGCTCTTCGACTGGGGCTTCAAGGCGTCGGGCAAGGTCGACCCGGTGGGTGAGCTCGTCGCCCCGAAGGGCGCCACCGGTGCGGGCAAGGGCGCTCCTGGCAGCGGCGGCGACAACGCGGCCGGGACCAAGAACGTGGCCCACGCCTCCGACGACGGGTCGAGCGGCATGGGCATCGCCCTCGGCGTGACGGGCGGCGTGCTCGCGCTGCTCGCCGCCGGTGTCTTCGTGATCAGGCGTCGGTTGCCGCTGCCGGGCCAGGCCGGTCGCCGCGTTCCGCGCGACTGACCCCGGTCCGCGTAGCGGCTTCCCCGCCGGATCCCGCTCGGGTGGATCCTCCGGCCCCTGAAGAGGCCGTCTCTACGGAGACGGCCTCTTCGTCGTCCGCCTCGTTTTCCGCCGTCTCCTTGTGGGACGCCCGCCGCGTCGCCGTCCAGGCCGCGCAGAACAGCAGCAGCTTCGCGGTGAAGTTGATCCACAGGAGCAGCGCGACGGGCACTCCGAAGGCGCCGTACATGCTCTTCGCGGCGACGCCCTTCATGTAGCCGCCGAGCAGCAGCTTGAGCAGCTCGAACCCGGCCGCGCCGATCAGCCCCGCGATGAGCAGGTCGCGCCGGTGCGGCTGTACGCCGGGCAGCAGCGTCAGGACGTAGAGCAGCAGCAGGAAGTCCGCGAGTACGGCGATCGCGAAGGCGATGACCTGGAGCAGCACCGCGCCCCAGCCCTGTTCGTCGATGCCGAGGCGGTCGGCGGTCCAGCCCACCGTGGTCGACGCGAGCGCGGACGCGACGACCGACGCGAGGCCCGCGCCGCCGAGCCCGATGAGCACCCCGGCGTCCTTGACCTTGCGCAGGATCGGGTTCTCCTCGGTGTCCTCCAGGTCCCAGACGGCCCGCAGGCACTCCCTTATCGAGCCGACCCAGCCGATGCCGGTGAAGAGCAGCAGGGCGCCCGCGACGAGGCCGACGGTGCCCGCGTTGGCGACGAGCGCGTTCAGGTCCAGCTGGTCGGAGATGCCGGGGACCTGCTCGGAGATCTTGTCCTCGAGATGGTTCTGCTGCGTCTTCGAGAGCGTCGCGGCGGCGACCGCGGCGGCGACGGTCAGCAGCGGGAAGAGCGCGAGGAAGCTGATGAACGTCATGGCCGCGGCGAGGCGGGCCCAGTGCACCCGGTCGAGCCGCTCGTAGGCGTGCCACGCGTGCGTGCGCATGACCCGTTCGACAAGCGGCCCGATCACGGGCAGTTTTTTCAGCCAGTCCATGAAGCCTCCCTGCTCGCAGTCCTGCCCGATGTCCGGAAGACCAAAGTCCGAGTACCCCAGAACCGCAGAACAGTGGCGAATGCCATACCGATCCCCGCTCCGGAGACGGTGTCCGCGCGCTGGGACGTGAAGCCGAGGCCGTAGTGGGACACGGCGATGCACAGGAGTTGCACCAGGGCTCCCGCGATGTTGACGGCGAAGAAGACCGCGTACTGCCGCAGCCGCGGGACGTCGGCGGCATCGCGCCGGTAGGTGCCGAGCGCGTTGCCCGCGTACGCGACCGAGCAGCCCGCCACGAAGGACAGGGCCTTGGCGGTCAGCGGGTCCATGCCGACGGGTCCGCGCAGCCAGACGAAGAGACCGAGATCGGCGGCGTACGCGCAGATCCCCGCGGCGGCGAAGCCGAGCAGTTCGGGCCCCAGCGCCCGCAGCCGTTCGCGCGGGGACCCCGCTCCCCCGCTCACCAGTCCGTGACGGCGAGGCCGTACATGGCGAGCCACACCAGGCCGATCACGGCGAGCGCCCGGTCGCGCAGCACGACGTCCTCGGGCTCGCCCGCCGTACCCCGGTCGGCGAAGACGGCGTAGCGCAGGATCGCGAGGATGAACGCCGCCATGGACAACTGACGCCAGGGCAGCAGGCTGCCGTTGGCGGTGCCGCCGCTCTCCATGGCCCACAGGCAGTACGCCAGGACGGCGACCCCGGCGGCCAGCTGCCACACGAAGCGCAGGTAGCCGGTGGTGTACTCGGTCAGCAACGCGCGCGTGGCGCCCAGTTTTTCGGAGCTCCCCGCCATCTGCACGGCCTCGGAGTAGCGCTTGGCGGAGACCATGAAGAGGGCCCCGAAGCCCGTGGTGATCAGGAACCAGCGCGACAGCGGGATGCCGAGCGCGAGTCCGCCGATCATGGCGCGCATCAGGAAGCCGGTCGTCACGATCGTCAGATCGACGACCAGGACGTGCTTGAGGCTGACGCAGTAGGCGAGTTGCATGCCTACGTAGGCGGCGAGGAGCGCGGCCGTCAGCGGGGTGCACAGGACCGCGGCGGCCACCGGCGCGAGCACCGCGAGCACGCCCCCGACGGCGTACGCGACGGACACCGGCACCTGTCCCGCCGCGACTGGCCTGCGGCACTTGGTGGGGTGGGCGCGGTCGGCGTCGGCGTCGCGCGCGTCGTTGATCAGGTAGACGGCGGACGCGGCGGCCGTGAACAGGACGAAGACGATCGCGAGTTGACTGAGCGCATGGCGGGAGAAGAGCTCGCCCGCGGCCGCGGGAGCGGCGACGACCAGCACGTTCTTCACCCACTGGCGGGGCCGCGCGGTCTTCAGGAGGCCGAGCGGCAGGCTGACGGGGCCCGGCCTCGACGGTTGGGGCGGACGGGCGCGTTCCAGAGTGGCGGAACGTTCAGGCATGTGTGCGGCCTCCGTTCATCCAGGCGGCTCCCGCTCGCGCGGTCAGCGCTCCGAGCGCCGCGCCCGCGGCCACGTCCGTCGGGTAGTGCACGCCGACGACCATCCGGGAGACGCACATGGCGGCGGCCAGCGGGGGGACCAGGTGGGCGCCTACGGGGCCCAGGGCGCCGTACGCGACGGCGGCGGCCGCCGCCGACGTGGCGTGCGAGCTGGGGAAGGAGTGGCGGCCCGAGGTGCGCACGAGGGGCACGACGCCGCGGCTGCCGGGGCGCGGTCGGCGTACGACCTGCTTGACGCCCATGCTGACCAGGTGGGCGGCGACGGTCAGCGCCGTGCCGCGCAGCCACGCGCCGCGCCGCTCGCGGTCCACGTAGGCGCCGGTGAGTCCGGCGGCGATCCAGAGCGCGCCGTGCTCGCCGCTCCAGGAGAGGGCGCGCGCGGCGGACGCCACGCGCGGATTCGCGCCGCAGTCGCGCAGGGCCGCCAGCAACCGGTGGTCCATGTCGTGCATGTGGCCTCTTTTTCGAAGACATGTCGAGAACTGGGCATATCGACTCTTCTAGGCAACGCACCAATATTTACGGCAATGTTGAGTGACACTCCATCAATCACCCATTTCGGTGAGGAGATGGATGATTAGGAGCAAAGTATCCCGGTATGGGCGATACGGTCGCTTGCATGCCTGCCGACTCCCCCACCGACTCCCTCGCCACCCCCTCGACCGGCTCCCCCGTCCCACCCGCACCCGTGGCCACGTCGGACGCCGCACCCGTGGCCGCGTCGGACGCCGTGTCCGTCTCCGGCTGGGGCCGCACCGCCCCGACCACCGCCCGGCTCGTCAGGCCACGCACTCAGGAGGAGGCCGTCGCCGCGGTGCGCGGCTGCGGGGAGCGCGGCGGCATCCCCCGGGGCCTCGGCCGCGCCTACGGAGACGCGGCACAGAACGCGGGCGGCGCCGTCTTCGACATGACGGGCCTGGACCGGGTGCGCGCCATCGACGCCGACGCGGGCACCGTCGTGTGCGACGCGGGCGTCTCGCTGCACCGCCTGATGGAAGTCCTGCTCCCCCTCGGCTGGTTCGTGCCGGTGACCCCGGGGACCCGCTACGTGACGGTCGGCGGGGCCATCGGCGCCGACATCCACGGCAAGAACCACCACGTCTCGGGATCCTTCTCCCGGCACGTGCTCGCGATGGACCTCCTCACCGCCGACGGCACGGTCCACACGGTCACGCCCGGCACCCCCCTGTTCGACGCCTCGGCGGGCGGCATGGGCCTGACCGGCATGATCCTTTCGGCGACCGTCCAACTCCAGCCGGTCGAGACGTCCTTGATGAGCGTCGACACGGAACGCGCCACGGACCTCGACGACTTGATGGCCCGTCTCGCCGCCACCGACCACCGCTACCGCTACTCGGTGGCCTGGATCGACCTCCTCGCGCGCGGCGCGGCCATGGGGCGCTCGGTCCTGACCCGCGGCGACCACGCGCCCCTGGACGCGCTCCCGGCCCGGGCACGCGCGCGCAGGGCCCCGCTGGCGTTCCGCCCCGGCCAGCTGCCCGCCGCCCCCTCGTTCGTACCGGAGGGGCTGCTCGGCAAGGCGTCGGTGGGCCTGTTCAACGAGCTCTGGTACCGCAAGGCGCCCCGCTCCCGCACCGGCGAGCTGCAGAAGATCTCCACGTTCTTCCATCCCCTGGACGGCGTCCCGCACTGGAACCGCGTCTACGGACGCAGCGGTTTCGTGCAGTACCAATTCGTCGTCGGATACGGCAAGGAGGAGGCCCTGCGCCACATCGTGCGGCGCATCTCGGAGCGCGGCTGCCCCTCCTTCCTCGCCGTGCTCAAGCGCTTCGGAGAGGGCGATCCCGGCTGGCTGTCCTTCCCGATGCCCGGCTGGACCCTCGCTCTCGACATCCCGGCGAACCTGCCGGGACTCGGCGCCTTCCTCGACGAACTCGACGAGGAGGTGGCCGCCGCCGAAGGGCGCGTCTATCTCGCCAAGGACTCGCGGCTGCGGCCCGAGATGCTCGCCGCGATGTACCCGCGGCTCGACGACTTCCGCGCTCTGCGGGCCGATCTCGACCCGCGCGGCGTGTTCCGCTCGGACCTCTCCCGCCGCCTCGCCCTCTAGGAGACCGGTACTCATGAAAGACGCCTTCGGCACCCCTCAGTCCCTGCTCGTCCTCGGCGGCACCTCCGAGATCGGCCTGGCCACCGCCCGCCGCCTCGTGGCCCGCCGCACCCGCACGGTGTGGCTGGCCGGACGGCCGTCCCCGGACCTGGAGAAGGCCGCGGCCGCACTGCGCGACATGGGCGCGGACGTGCGCACCGTCGCCTTCGACGCCCTCGACCCCGAGTCCCACGAGGAGTCCCTCGGCAAGATCTTCACCGAGGGCGACATCGACATGGTGCTGCTCGCCTTCGGGATCCTCGGTGACCAGGCGCGCGACGAGGACGAGCCGCTCTCCGCGGTGCGCGTCGCCCAGACCAACTACACCGGCGCGGTCTCGGCAGGTCTGGTCTGCGCGCGGGCGCTCCAGTCCCAGGGGCACGGCTCCCTGGTGGTGCTCTCCTCCGTGGCGGGCGAGCGGGCCCGCCGCTCGAACTTCATCTACGGCTCCAGCAAGGCGGGCCTCGACGCCTTCTCCCAGGGCCTCGGCGACGCGCTGCACGGCACCGGAGTGCACGTGATGGTCGTCCGCCCCGGCTTCGTACGGTCGAAGATGACGGCGGGCCTGGAGGAGGCGCCCATGGCGACCACTCCGGACGCGGTGGCGGAGGCCATCGAGACGGGCCTGCGGCGCCGCTCGGAGACCGTGTGGGTGCCAGGAGCACTGCGGGTCGTCATGTCGGCGCTGCGGCACGCACCGAGGCCGTTGTTCCGACGGCTGCCGGTCTAGGCGCCCCGTCGGGGTTCGTACGTGGCGACGGCGGGCAGGGTCAGCGGGTTGCCGCTCTGCATGACGTAGACCTTGCCCGCGCCGACGAACTTCCGCGTCCCCGGCACCGGCACGATCGGGTCGAGCCAGAGCTGCTGCTTGCCCTTGGCCGTGACCTCGCCCGCCGCGGGCAGACGCGGCCAGGACACCTTGGTCAGCGAGCGGGCAGCGTGCCCCGGGCCGCCGGGGCCGGGGCTTGAGGGGGCACTACGGGGCCGCCGAAAGCGAACTCGCGCAGCTTGCGCCAGATGCCGTCGGAGCCCTGCTCGTAGAGGGCGAACCCGGTGCAGGGCCACTCGGCCTCGTACTCCGAGAGCTCCTGATAGGCCCGGTCCATCGCCTCTTCGGAGATGCCGTGCGCCACCGTGACGTGCGGGTGGTACGGGAACTGGAGCTCGCGCTCCATCGGTCCCGAGGCGTCCCGCACCCGCTCCTGCAGCCAGGAGCAGGCCGCGCCGCCCGCGACGACCTGCACGAAGACGACGGGCGAGAGCGGCCGGAAGGTGCCCGTCCCCGAGAGCCGCATCGGGAAGGGCCGCCCGGCCGCCGCGACCGAGGCCAGATGGGCCTCAACCGCGGGCAGCGCGGACGCGTCCACCTCAGTGGGCGGGAGCAGGGTCACGTGCGTGGGGATGCCGTGCGCCGCGGGGTCCCCGAAGCCCGCGCGCCGCTCCTGGAGCAGGCTGCCGTGTGGCTCCGGGACCGCGATCGACACACCGATCGTTACGGTCCCCACGTCGTACTCCTGTCGTCGTGTTGGTGGGCAGGGGGCGCTGCGGTGCAGCGCGGGTGCGGCTGTCGTGCTCGGTCCTGTGGGGCTCAGTGCTTGGCGGGCAGGAAGCCCACCTTGTCGTACGCCTGCGCGAGCGTCTCCGCGGCGACGGCACGTGCCTTCTCCGCGCCCTTGGCCAGGATCGAGTCGAGCGTCTCCGGGTCGTCCAGGTAGGCCTGGGTGCGGTCCCGGAACGGGGTCACGAACTCGACCATGACCTCGGCGAGGTCGGTCTTGAGCGCACCGTAGCCCTTGCCGACGTACTTCTGCTCCAGTTCCGCGATACCGGTACCGGTGAGCGTGGAGTAGATGGAGAGGAGGTTGCTGACACCCGGCTTCTCCGCCGTGTCGTAGCGGATCACCGTGTCGGTGTCGGTGACGGCGCTCTTGACCTTCTTGGCCGTGGCCTTGGGCTCGTCGAGGAGGTTGATCAGGCCCTTCGGCGTGGACGCCGACTTGCTCATCTTGATCGACGGGTCCTGAAGGTCGTAGATCTTCGCCGTCTCCTTGAGGATGTACGGGGAGGGGACGGTGAACGTCTCGCCGAAGCGGCCGTTGAAGCGCTCGGCGAGGTCACGGGTGAGCTCGATGTGCTGGCGCTGGTCCTCGCCGACCGGGACCTCGTTGGCCTGGTAGAGCAGGATGTCCGCGACCTGGAGGACCGGGTACGTGAAGAGACCCACGGAGGCGCGGTCGGCGCCCTGCTTGGCGGACTTGTCCTTGAACTGCGTCATGCGCGACGCCTCGCCGAAGCCGGTGAGGCAGTTCATGACCCAGGCGAGCTGCGCGTGCTCGGGCACGTGGCTCTGGACGAAGAGCGTGCAGCGCTCCGGGTCGAGGCCGGCGGCGAGCAGCTGCGCCGCGGCGAGCCGGGTGTTGGCGCGCAGCTCCGCGGGATCTTGCGGAACCGTGATCGCGTGCAGGTCCACCACCATGTAGAAGGCGTCGTGGGACTCCTGCAGCGCCACCCATTGGCGGACCGCGCCGAGGTAGTTGCCGAGGTGGAACGAGCCTGCGGTGGGCTGGATTCCGGAGAGCACACGGGGTCGGTCTGAGGCCATGCGACCCATTCTCTCAGGTGACTCTCATAGCTCGGAAACAGGTGTGTGACGGGTGGGAACCGATCGTGTCCGGCCGGTGTATCAAGAGTGTGAGGGCACAGGGGGAGGTCCTGGAGGGGGGCCGCGTCGTCGACGAGGGTGCGGTGATCGCCCGCGTGCGCGCCGGAGAGCCGGAGGCGTATGCGGAATTGGTGCGCGCGTTCACCGGTATCGCCCTCAGGGCGGCGAAGGCGCTCGGAGCGGGATCGGACGCGGAAGACGTGGTGCAGCAGGCCTTCTTCAAGGCTTACTGCTCACTGGCGCGGTTCAGGGACGGCTCGGCGTTCAGGCCGTGGCTGCTCTCGATCGTGGCCAATGAGACGAGGAACACAGTGCGTTCGGCGGTCCGGCAGCGGTCGGTCGTCGGCCGCGAGGCGGCGCTCGCCGAGGCGGAGCCACTGATACCGGAATCGGCGGACCCGGCCGTGGCGGCCCTGGAGGACGAGCGCAGGGCGGCGCTGCTCGCCGCCCTCGACCTGCTCAGTGACGATCACCGCCTGGTCGTGACCTACCGCTATCTCCTGGAGATGGACGAGGCGGAGACGGCCCAGGCGCTCGGCTGGCCGCGGGGCACGGTGAAGTCCCGCCTGAACCGCGCCCTGCGCAAGCTGGGGCAGCTGCTTCCAGGGGAAGGAGGTGGAGGGCATGAGTGAGCGGCGCGGCGAGGGCGACACGCCCGAGCCGGAGCGGCTGCGCCAGGAGCTGCTGGCGCTGGGCCGGTCGCTGGACGCGCCCGGAGCGGGCGGCGAGCCGGGCGATTCCATGGCCGAGCGCGTCCTCGCGCGGATACTCGCGGAGAGGATCCCGCCTCCCGTGGCCGAGCCGCCCGGCCCCGTCGAGCGGCTGCACCGGCTGCGGCGCGGCCTTCGGACACGCTGGCGAACGGTGACGGCCGCGCTGTGCGGGCTGCTCACGGTGCTCGCGCTCACGCCTCCGGTGCGGGCCGCGGTCGTCGAGTGGTTCGACTTCGGCGGCGTCGAGGTGCGGTACGACCCGTCGGCGACCCCGACGGCCAGCGCGCGCGTGCCCGCGTGCGCCGATCCGCTCCCGATGCGCGAGGCCCGGCGCCTCGCCGGGTTTGCGCCCGTCGTGCCGGGCGCGCTCGGCACACCGGCCGCGGTGTCGGTGACGCGGGAGCCGGGCGGCCGCGCCCTGCTCACCCTGTGCTGGCACGAGGACGGCCGGACGATACGGCTCGACGAGTACCCGGCACTCCTCGACCCGGGCTTCGCCAAGACGGTGCCGAAACTGCCCGAGTGGCTCGACGTGGGCGGGGGGACGGCGCTGTGGTTCGCCGAGCCGCATCGGCTCACCCTCCGGCTGACGGACGGCGACGGCGACCGGTGGCGGCGTACCGAGCGCGTCGCGGGCCCGACGCTGCTGTGGACGCGCGACCGCGAGCGGCTGACGCTGCGGCTCGAAGGAGTGGCGTCGAAGGAGCGGGCGCTGAAGATCGCCGAATCCGTTCCTTCCGGGTCGTCCGGATCGGGAACCTGAACGGCTCGGCCGGTGTACCAGAAGTGAACCGGCGCGGAGGGGCCGCGCCGCGGGGCGGCTGGGGGATCGGACATGGGGAAGGCAAGGGGAGCGTGGGGATCGGCGGTCGGGCTCGCGGCCGCGACCGCTCTGGTGGTGCTGAGCGCACCGCACGCGGTGGCAGGCGGGCCGACGAGCGTGCTGCTCGTCTCACCGGAGAGCACGGAGGCGGCGGCGCTCTACAACAACGACGCGAGGTACGGCCAGTTGGAGCGCTCGCTCGAACCGGCCGGTGCCCTCGACGGACCGGGCGAGCAGCCGCCGGGTCTCGGCATCGGCGAAAGCACCCGCCAGATCAACATCACCTGGATGGTGCACGACGTGAGCACGTGGCGGGTGGACCGCGTCTATCCCCCGCTGTCCGGCAAGAAGGGCGCGGACGTCTGGGTGCACCGCTCGACGGACGTCGCATCACTCAACGGCACCTGGTACAAGGCCAGGGATCCCGAGCGCCTGAGGTCCCTGCTCAAGCAGCTGGGGCTGATGGGCAAGGCGTCCCAGGAGGGCCATTCCGGGATCGCGCCCAGCGATGAGGAGACACCGGCGGCACCAGCAGCACCGGAGAAGCGTGAGGACCCGCAGGCGGCCGAAGCGAGGGGCGGCAGCGGGGGAAGTTCCGACACCGAATGGTGGTGGGCGATACCGGGCGCCGGAGCCGGGGCGGTCGCCGCGCTGCTGCTGCGCGGGCCGGTGACCGAGGGCTGGGCGGCGGCGTCGGCGTGGCGGCGACGGCCCCAGGATCGCGGGCCCCGCCAGAAGCTGCGGGACCTGTGAGCCGCAGGGCCTTGAGTCGCCGAGCCTGTGAGTCGCAGGGCCTGTGAGTGGCCGTCCACCGCGCCCGCCGGGCAGACGGCGAGCACGGCGGACGGATTCCGGCGGCGGATCAGGCAGCGGATCAGGCAGCGGATCAGGCGGCGGGTCAGACGGTCGGCAGGCCCGGGGCCGGGTGGGCGGCCATCAGGTCGGCGACCTCGCACCGGATCTTCGTCAGGGCGTCCTCGTCCCCGGCACCCGCGGCGGTGACCGAGCGGTCGATCCAGTCGGCGACGGTCGCCATGTGCTCCGGACCCAGTCCGCGCGAGGTGAGGGAGGGGGTGCCGATGCGGATGCCCGAGGGATCGAAGGGCTTCCTCGGGTCGAACGGCACGGTGTTGTAGTTGACGACGATCCCGGCCCGGTCCAGGGCCTTGGCGGCGACCTTGCCCGGGACGTCCTTGGGGGTGAGGTCCATCAGGATCAGATGGTTGTCGGTGCCGCCGGAGACCAGGTCGAAGCCGCGGGCGAGGAGGGCTTCGGCGAGGGCCTTGGCGTTGGCGACGACGGCGTGGGCGTAGTCACGGAAGGAGGGCTGGGACGCCTCGTGCAGGGCGACCGCGATGGCCGCGGTGGTCTGGTTGTGCGGGCCGCCCTGCAGACCGGGGAAGACCGCCTTGTCGATGGTTTTGGCGTGCTCCTCGCGGGACATGAGCATCGCGCCGCGCGGGCCGCGCAGGGTCTTGTGGGTGGTCGTGGAGATCACGTCGGCGTGCGGCACCGGTGAGGGATGGGCGCCGCCCGCGATGAGTCCGGCGATGTGCGCGATGTCGGCGACCAGGACCGCACCGGCCTCGCGGGCGATCTCGGCGAAGGCCGCGAAGTCGATGGTGCGGGGAAGGGCGGTGCCACCGCAGAAGATCAGCTTGGGGCGTTCCTTGAGGGCGAGGTCGCGGACTTCGTCGAGGTCGACGAGACCGGTGTCCTGGCGCACGCCGTACTGCACGCCGCGGAACCACTTGCCGGTGGCGGAGACGCCCCAGCCGTGGGTGAGGTGGCCGCCCATCGGCAGGGCCATGCCCATCACGGTGTCGCCGGGCTCGGCGAAGGCGAGGTAGACGGCGAGGTTGGCCGGGGAGCCGGAGTAGGGCTGGACGTTGGCGTGCTCGACGCCGAAGACGGCTTTGGCGCGGGCGATGGCCAGACGCTCGACGAGGTCGATGTTCTGCTGGCCCTCGTAGTAGCGGCGGCCCGGGTAGCCCTCGCTGTACTTGTTCTGCAGGACGGTGCCCGAGGCCTCGAGGACCGCGGTGGATACGTAGTTCTCGCTGGGGATCAGTCGCAGGGTGTCGGCCTGCAACCGCTCCTCGGCGTCGACCAGGGCGGCCAGTTCGGGGTCGGTGGCCGTCAACGCGGGATGGATGGGCCCGGAGCCGGGCCGAGCGGAAGAAGGGAGAGTCATGGCGTCCTCCGGGGCGAGCGGTGAGTGTCCGGTCGTGGTCCCGGGGTGCCCAGGCGGGCGGCACCTCGAAGGTTCTGCCTCGCACGGCTTCCTCGGGGTCCGTTCCCCGTGCGCCAGTCGCCGTGCTGTAGGGGCCACCTTAGCTGGCGCGCCGATACGGCATGTTTCTTCGTCCACGATGCGAGCGACGATAGAAATTGGGCGCCACACCCGCCTCACGCCGCACGACGAACGGAGACCCCGTGTCGACCACGCCAGCTGCTTCTGCGTCATCGCCGTCGTCATCGGCCACCGAGGAGTTGATCGCCTCGGCCGAGTCGCACAGCGCGCACAACTACCACCCGCTGCCCATCGTGGTCGCGTCGGCCGAAGGTGCCTGGATGACCGATGTCGAGGGACGCCGCTACCTCGACATGCTCGCCGGGTACTCGGCGCTCAACTTCGGCCACGGCAACCGCCGTCTGATCGATGCGGCCAAGGCACAACTGGATCGGGTGACGCTCACCTCGCGCGCCTTCCACCACGACCGGTTCGCGGAGTTCTGTACGCGCCTCGCCGAGCTCTGCGGCAAGGAGATGGTGCTGCCGATGAACACCGGCGCGGAGGCGGTGGAGACCGCCGTGAAGACCGCGCGGAAGTGGGGGTACCGCGTCAAGGGCGTGCCCGACGGGCAGGCGAAGATCGTCGTCGCGGCCGACAACTTCCACGGCAGGACCACGACCATCGTCAGCTTCTCCACCGACGAGGAGGCGCGGGCGGACTTCGGTCCCTACACGCCGGGATTCGAGATCGTGCCGTACGGCGACCTGGGGGCGATGCGGGCCGCGATCACCGACAACACCGTGGCGGTGCTCATCGAACCGATCCAGGGTGAGGCCGGGGTGCTGGTGCCGCCGCCCGGATATCTGGCGGGGGTGCGGGAGTTGACCCGCGAGCGCGGGGTCCTGTTCATGGCGGACGAGATCCAGTCGGGGCTCGGCAGAACAGGACGGACGTTCGCGTGCGAGCACGAGGGCGTGGTGCCGGACGTGTACGTGCTCGGCAAGGCGCTCGGGGGCGGGGTCGTGCCGGTGTCCGCGGTGGTCGCCGACACCGATGTGCTCGGGGTGTTCAAGCCGGGCGAGCACGGGTCGACGTTCGGCGGCAATCCGCTCGCCTGCGCGGTGGCGCTCGAGGTCATCGACATGCTGTCGACGGGTGAGTTCCAGCAGCGGGCGACGGAACTCGGCGAGCACCTCCACGCGGAGCTGAGGCTGCTCACCGGCACGGGCAAGGTGACGGAGGTCCGGGGGCGCGGGCTGTGGGCGGGCGTCGACATCGCCCCGTCGTACGGCACGGGGAGGGAGATCTCGGAGAAGTTGATGGAGCGCGGGGTGCTGGTGAAGGACACGCATGGGGCGACGATCCGGATCGCTCCCCCGCTGGTGATCAGCAAGGAGGATCTGGACTGGGGGCTCGACCAGCTGCGGGACGTACTGAGCTGAGTCCGACCGGGTCGTTTGGCGCAGTTTGAGGTAGATGGACCCTTTCAGGACGTTCGACCCTGGCGGGGCGATCCCGTTCCCGTATAGCTTTACTTCTCTTTTGTCCGGATTGGTGAAGCTGTGCGGGGTGGGGTTCTGTGGGGGTACGGGCGTGGCACTGGGGGGCACTGGTGGCGGCGGCACTGCTGCTGTTCGCGGCCTGTCAGTTCGCACTCGGCGAGGAGGACAAGGCCCCTCGATACGTCAAGGACGGCACCGCGGACCTCGAACTGAGCGTCACAGGCCGCCCGATACCGGAGACGCTGGCCGTCGTCGAGCAGGCCCTGGTGCGGCTGAAGGAACGGGACGCCGAAGGTCTCGCCGAGCTGGCGGAGGACGACAACGGAGCGCGGAAGACCGCCCGGGCCTGGGTGAAGAAGTGGGGGGACGCGGCACAGAAGCCGGTCGTCGCGGACTTCGGCGACGACACGATCAGCACCTGGATCACCGAGCTCAAGTTCGAGGGGGAGGCAGAGCCCCTGTCGATCGACCTCAAGCACAAGGGCGAGGGCAAGGGGGACCCCAGCCGTGAGATCGGCATCATCATGAGTCCCGGGTACTACGACGGCTGATGGGTCGCGCGGATGCGCTGGAGGGCGCGGCCCACGTCCTTGCGTTCGGCGGGCGGCAGGGGCGCGCCCGCTGCCTCGCGGAGGGCGGCCGCGGTGCCGAGGAGTTCGGCGGCGTGGGTGGGATCGTCGGCCAGGGCGCGGGCGCCCGCGAGTCCTTCCAGGGCGAGGGCCACGGCGCGTTCGTCGCCGGTGGTGCGGGCCACGGCCAGGCCGTCGCGGTGGAGTTCCTCCGCGCGCGGGGCGTCGCCGCGCTGTTCGGCGACGTAGCCGAGCTGGGCCAGGATCAAGGCCGTGCCGGAGTCGACGCCGAAGCGGCGGTTGAAGTCCAGCCAGGGCACGAGGAGTTCCTCCGCGGTGTCCAGGTCGCCGCGGTGGCGGGCGCCGATGGCCAGGCCCGTCTCGGCGAACTGCTGGGCGGGGCGGTGCGACTGCTGGGCGGCGAGGCGGGCCGCGCGCTGGTGGTGGTCGGTGGCGGCGGGGTCGTCGCCGGTCAGGAGGGCGAGTCTACCGAGGCGGGAGAGGCGGAAGGAGAGGTCGGTCCAGAGTTCGAGTTCCTCGGCGCCGCGCAGGCCGTCGCGTTGGAGACGGGCCGCTTCGTCGTAGTCGGCGGCGATCTCGGCGAGCACGCCGAGTTGTTCTGACGACTGCAACTGGCCCCAGCGGTCGCCCAGTTCGGTGAAGAGGGCAGCGCTGCGGGTGGCGTTGTCGCGCAGGGCCACGAGGTCGCCGCGGTAGAGGGCGCGGGTGGCACGGGTGGACAGGGCCGCGGCCTCGCCCCAGCGGTCGCCCGCGGCCCGGAACTCGGCGAGCAGCGCGTCGACCCGGGCATCCTCGCTCGCCGTGTGGTCGAACCCGCACCGCGCGAAGGCGAGCAGCCAGCGGGAGCGGGCGTCAGCGGGGGTGGTGGCCTCGCGCTCGCAGGTGAGGCCGTGCGCGCAGGTCTCCTCGCCGGTCAGCAGGGCGAAGGCGGCGTGGGCGGAGGCGGCGGCAGTGCGGGCCGAGCGGAGGTCCGTGGCGTGGACCTGAGGTTCCGACGTGAGGTTCAGGGCCAGGTCCAAGGAGCGCATGGCCTCGCGGAGGCGGCCGCGCAGGAACCAGTACCAGGTCAGGGCGTTGACCAGGCGCAGGGCCGTGGTGGCGTCGGCTTCATCGGCGGACCACTCCAGCGCGGCGCGCAGGTTCACCGCCTCGCGGTCGAGCCGCCGCAGCCAGCTCCGTTGTCCGGGGCCGCGCAGGGCGGCGGCACCGCGTTCGGCGAGGGCGGCGAAGTGGTGGGCGTGGCGGCGGCGCAGGGTGGCGGTCTCGGCGGCCTTGTCGAGGCGTTCGAGGCCGTACGCGGTGACGGATTCGAGCATGCGGTAGCGGATCTCGGGGGTGGCCCCCGGCGCCGGGGTGAGGAGGGAGCGGTCCACCAGGCGGGTGACCAGGTCGAGGACGTCGTCCTCCACGACCACCTCGGACGCGACACCCTCCGGTCCGGCCGACTCCGACCCGGCAGCCTCCGGCCCGACCGACTCCGGTCCAGCCGACTCCGGCCCTACCGACTCCGGAGGTGACAGCACCTCCTCCGCGCTCTCCAGGGTGAAATCGCCGCTGAATACAGCCAGTTGACGCAGGGCCCGGCGTTCCGGGGGCGTGAGGAGCTCCCAGCTCCAGTCGATCATCGCGCGCAGGGTGCGCTGGCGGGCCGGGGCGTCGCGGCGGACCTGGTTCAGGAGGCGGAAGCGGTCGTGCAGGCGGTCGGCGAGGGCGTGCACGCCCAAGGCGCGTACGCGGGTGGCGGCGAGTTCCACGGCGAGCGGGATGCCGTCGAGGCGGCGGCAGATGAGGGCGGCGGCCTCGCGGTTGCCGTCGTCGAGGACGAAGCCGGGCGCGGTGGCCGCCGCCCGGGTGGCGAAGAGCCGCAGCGCCTCTTCCTCGCCGAGCGGCGCGACCGCCTCGATGATCTCGCCGGACAGGGCGAGCGGCTCCTGACTGGTGGCGAGGATGCGCAGGTGCGGTGCGTGGCGCAGGAGTTCGGCGGCGAGGTCGGCCGCGGGGCCGAGGACGTGTTCACAGTTGTCGAGGACCAGCAGGAGCCGACACCCCGCGAGAGCCCGCCCGAGCCTCCCGAGCCGACCGGACTGTCCGAGCCGACCGGGCTGTCCTATCCGACCGGGCTGCTCAAGCCGTCCCGGCTGCCCGAGTCCCTCAGATGCCACGGTTGACCCGTCGGAGGAGGCCGACGCCGCCCCCGGCTCCGGCTCCGGCGGATCAGCCGGGGCGTCGTCGCGGATGCCGAGGGCCGCCGCGACCGTGGAGGTCACCTCGCCCCGGGTGCCCGCGAGTTCGGCCAGGTGGATGCCGTCGGGGAAGTGCTCCGCCAGGGCCGCCGCCGATTCCAGGGCGAGGCGGGTCTTGCCGACGCCGCCGGGCCCGGTGAGGGTGACCAGGCGTCCGGACATGATCAGTTCGCGTACGCGCTTGACCGCCTGTTCGCGGCCGATGAGGCCGGTGACCTGCGCGGGCAGGTTCATGAGCGGCCGCGCCACGGCAGACACGGCAGGCGAGGCGGACACGTCCTGGCGGAGCATCGCCTCGTGCAGGGCGCCGAGTTCGGGGCCCGGATCGATGCCGTGTTCGTCGGCGAGGCGCAGTCGCAGGTCTCGGTAGGACTCCAGCGCCTCGGCCGTGCGGCCCGAACGGTACAGGGCGGTCAGGTAGGTGCCGCGCAGCCGTTCACGGAGGGGCTCCCGCGCGACCAGTGGCGCGAGTTCGTCGGCGAGCAGCGCGTGTTCGCCGAGGCCGAGGCGGAGTTCGGCCAGGGTCTCCTGCGCGGTGAGCCGCTGCTCGTCGAGGTGCGCGACCGTCTCGCGTACGAAATCGGCGTCGCGGAAGTCGGCATACGCGGGTCCGCGCCACAGCGCCAGGGCGTCGGTCAGGAGTGACGCTTTCGTACGGGGATCGGCGCCCGCGTCGTACGCGCGCGAGGCCAGCGAAGCGAACCGGTCGGCGTCCACGTCCTCGCGCGAGACGCGCAGCTCGTATCCGGCAGGACCGCGTGCGACGAGGCCGCGGCCGCCCGGCTCGGCCGCCTCCAGGGTTCGGCGCAATTGGGAGACCTTCGTCTGGAGGGAGTTGCCGGGCGACGACGGAAGCCGGTCGCCCCAGAGATCGTCGACGAGCGTGTCCACCGGGACCGGGCGGCCCGCCCGCACGAGGAGCGCGGCGAGCAGCGCGCGCACCTTCGGCTCGGGAGCGGGCGCGGCCGCCCCGTCCCGCGTGCGCACCACCAACGGGCCAAGCACCTCGAATCGCATACGGCCACGTTAATCGGGCCCGCACGGCCGCTGACGGGCCCCCGTGCGCGGACCGTCAGAGTTCCGTGCGCGCGACCCGGCACGGTGGTTCCCGTGAGCGACACCGCAAGAAGCCCGAAGCACCGGAAGGAACCGTCATGACCCTCTCCCGCGAAATCCGCCTCGCCGCCCGCCCCACAGGCGAACCCACCCCCGCCGACTTCGAGTTGGCCACCACCGAGGTACCCGGCGAGCTCGCCGAGGGGCAGATCCTCGTACGCAACACCTGGATGTCGGTCGACCCGTACATGCGGGGCCGCATGGACGACGTGCCGTCCTACATCCCGCCGTTCCAGTTGGGCGCGCCGCTGGAGGGCAGCGCGCTCGGCGAGGTCGTCGCGTCCAACGCCCCCGCCGTGCCGGTCGGCGCCACCGTCTCGCACTTCCTGGGCTGGCGGGAGTACGCCGTGGTCGACGCCGCCGCCGCGACGGTCGTCGACACCTCGATCGCCCCGGCCGACGCCTACCTCGGCCCACTCGGCACGACGGGTCTGACCGCGTACGCCGCGCTGACCCGCACCGCTCCGGTGCGCGAGGGCGACGTCGTCCTCATCTCGGCCGCGGCGGGCGCGGTCGGCAGTGTCGCCGGGCAGATCGCCCGCGAGCTCGGCGCCTCCCGGGTGATCGGCTCGGCGGGCGGTCCCGCGAAGACGAAGAAGCTCCTGGACTCCTTCGGGTACGACGCCGCCATCGACTACCGCGCGGGCGGCCTGCCCGAGCAGCTCGCCCAGGCCGCGCCCGACGGCGTGGACGTCTACCTCGACTCGGTCGGCGGCGACCACCTGGAGGCCGCGATCGGCGCGATACGTCCCGGCGGCCGCATCGCGCTGGTCGGCGCCATCAGCACCTACAACGCGACCGGGCCCGTGCCGGGACCGAACAACCTCTTCCACGCCGCCAAGCAGGAGGCGACGCTGCGCGGCATGCTCGTCACCAGCCACCTCGATCTGTTCCCTGAGTGGATCGGCCGCGCGGCGCCGCTGCTCGCCGACGGCGCACTGCGCACCGAGCAGACCGTCGTCGACGGCATCGAGCGGGCGCCCGAGGCGTTCCTCGGGGTGCTGCGCGGGGCGAACACCGGCAAGATGCTGGTCCGTATCGGCGCCGTCACAGGATCACATGAGGGATGAACCGGGCGTACTCGTCCGTGATCAGCCCCGCCGATTCCCTGATGCCGAGTCCCGCCGCCTCGTCCTCGACGACCCACGCGCCGAGGACGACGCGGTTGCCGTCGAAGTCCGGCAGGGGCGCCAACTCCTGATAGCAGCAGGGCTCTTCACGGGGCAGGAGTGCGGCACCCCGTTCACCCGGTTCGTGCACGGTCACCCCCGCGCCCTCCCTGCCGAGCAGCGGCTTCGCCACGTAGCCCCGCGTGGTGGCCAGCTCGCGCGGCCCGTCCAGATACGCGGGCAGCAGGTTCGGGTGCCCCGGATACAGCTCCCACAACACGGCGAGCAGCGCCTTGTTGGAGAGCAGCATCTTCCAGGCGGGCTCGATCCACAGCGTGGAGCCGGTGCCGCCGCCGTTGTCGAGGGTCTCCAGGACGTGCGGCGCGAAGCGGTCCGCGGTCAGCCACTCCCACGGGTAGAGCTTGAAGCAACTCCGCATGAAGCGCAGCTTCTTGTCGACGAAGCGGCCCGAGAGCCGGTCCCAGCCGATGTCCTCCATGGAGATGGATTCGGCGGCCAGGCCCGCCTGTTCGGCGGTCTCGCGCAGGTACGCGACCGTCATCAGGTCCTCGCCGAGTTCATCGGCGGCGGAGTGCGCGAAGTACAGGGGGCCGCCGGGCGGAAGGAGCGGGGCCTGCTTCTTCCAGGCGTCGACCAGGCGTTCGTGGAGGGAGTTCCACTGGTCGGCGCCGGGGAAGCGCTCCTCCATCCAGAACCACTGGGGGCTCGCCGCCTCGACCAGGGACGTGGGGGTGTCGGCGTTGTACTCCAGCATCTTGGCCGGGCCCGTGCCGTCGTATCGGAGATCGAACCGCCCGTACAGGGAAGGGAGTTCGGCCTTGCGGCGCCATGCCTCGGCGACGGCGTCGACCACCCTCGGGTCCGTGATCCCGAGGTCGCCGAAGCGGTCGTGCGCGACGATGTGCTCCGCCGCGGCGAGGCACATCGCGTGCAGTTCCTCGACGACCTCCTCCAGCGCCTCGACCTCGGGGAGGGAGAAGACGTAGTACGCGCTCTCGTCCCAGTAGGGGCGCAGCGAGTCGTCGGGGTAGCGGGTGAGCGGGTAGACGAGCCCCTGGTCCTCGACGGTCTGCTGCCAGCCGGGGCGGGGGTCGATGGTGCGGCGTTCCATGTCTCGGCGTCTCGCGTCTCGCGTCTCGTGTCTCGGCGTCTCAGCCGCCGCCGCTGCCGCTGCCCGAGCAGCCGAAGCCGTCGCGGTCGACGGCCTCGCTGCGGCTGAAGGTGCCGTGATCGGCATAGCGGCCGTCGACGTCGGCGTCGTAGTACCAGGTGGGATCGGTGCGGCCGGAACCCTTGGCGGTGCCGGTGCCCTTTCCGGTGCCGGTGCCGTACGAGGCGCCCGCGCCCGTCTTGCGTCCCGATGTCCCCGTCTTGCAGCCCTTGTCGCTGACGATCTTGTAGCCGAGGAGCGCGTCGTAACTGTCCCGGTCCACGCAGCGCCGGTCCGGGTCCGAGCCGCAGGAGGTCAGGGCGGCGGCGAGGACGCCCATGCCGCCGAGTACGACCGTGCTGGACCGCAGCCGCCGTGGTTGCTTCTGTGCCATGTTCCGCTCCCCCGTCGTCCTGCTTCGTACGTTGATCGCCGATCAGCGTAGGTAACACCCGGCACGCCCCGGCGGGCGCCTCCCCTCGGTGTCCCTTGGGTCCGTTGGATCCCTTGGGTCTCCTTTGACTCGCCTTCCTCTACAGTCACTTCGTGTCTCTTGGGATGATTTGCGCTCTCGGTTCAGCGGTCTGCTTCGGCACGGCCTCGGTCCTCCAGGCGGTCGCCGCCCGCGCCACCGCGCCCGGCACGGGGTCCGGCGTCGACCCCGCGCTGCTCCTGCGCGCCCTGCGCCAGTGGCGCTACCTCGCCGGACTCGCGCTCGACGGACTCGGCTTCCTGCTCCAGATCGTCGCCCTGCGCTCCATCCCGATCTACGCGGTGGGCGCGGCCCTCGCCGCGAGCCTCGCCGTCACGGCGGTGGTCGCCGCGCGCCTCCTGCACGTACGGCTCAGCGGCGTCGAGTGGGGCGCGGTGGGCGTCGTCTGCGCGGGCCTCGCGATGCTGGGCCTGGCGTCCGGGGACGAGGGGGAACGCACCGGCTCGACCACGCTTCGCTACGTGATGCTGGGCGTCGCGCTCGCCGTCCTGCTCCTCGGCGCGGTGGCGGGCCGACTGCCCGACCGGGGCCGGGCCCTCGCGCTCGGCCTGGGCGCGGGCTTCGGCTTCGGCGTGGTCGAGGTGACCGTACGCCTGATCGACGACATCTCCCCCGGCGCGCTCGTCACCAACCCGGCGACGTACGCCCTGCTGCTCGGCGGAGGCGCCGCCTTCCTGCTCCTCACCTCGGCCCTGCAACGCGGCTCGGTGACCACGGCCACCGCGGGAATGGTGATCGGCGAGACGGTCGGCCCGGCGCTCGTCGGCGTGGTCTGGCTCGGCGACCGCACCCGCGAAGGGCTCGCCTGGCTGGCGGTCCTCGGCTTCGCGGTGGCGGTCGCGGGCGCGCTGGCGCTGGCGCGGTTCGGCGAGGCGCCGGAACAGGCCGACGGACCCGAGGAGTTGACCCGGCCCGCGCCGAGGAGCTGAGCTCGAACGCCCGCTGGCGCCCGGGGAAGCAACCGGCGGCCCTTCACGGAAGCACCCGGCACAGCGCCTCCAGCGCCCCCGCCCACGCGTGCTCCGCCGGTGTCCCGTACCCCACCACCAGCGCGTCCGCCTGCCGCACCGCCGCGCGCGGATGCCGGAAGCGGGACAGGCCCTGCACCGCGAGGCGCTCCCAGTTGGCGGCCTGGACGACGGACTGCTCGGTGCCCTGCGGGAGTTCGACGACCGCGTGCAGGCCGGCCGCGATGCCGGTGGCGCGGGTCTCGGGGGCGCGCTCGGCCAGCGCGGCCACCAGGTGGTCGCGGCGGCGCCGGTAGCGCAGGCGGGCGGCGCGCACCTGACGGTCGTACGCGCCCGAGGTGATGAACTCCGCGAGCGTCAGCTGGTCCAGGGCGCCGCACGACCAGCCCGACGCGTCCTTCTCGCCGAGGACCTCGTCGCGCAGCGCGGACGGCAGCACCATCCAGCCGAGGCGCAGTCCCGGGGCGAGCGACTTGCTGGCCGTGCCCAGGTAGACGACGCGTTCGGGGTCCAGGCCCTGGAGGGCTCCGACGGGCTGGCGGTCGTAGCGGAACTCGCCGTCGTAGTCGTCCTCCAGGATCAGTCCGCCCTCGCGCCGCGCCCAGTCGACGGCCGCCGCGCGCCGCTCGGGCCGCAGAGGCACGCCCATCGGGAACTGGTGCGCGGGGGTGAGGAGCACCGCCTTCGAGGCGCCCGCGCCCGACCCGCCAGACCTGCCGGACCCCAACCCGGCCGTGCACGTGCCCAGTTCGTCGAAGTCGAGCGGCGCCGTGCGCAGGCCCGCGCGATGCAGCAGGTTCCAGTGGACGTCCAGGCCGTACGACTCCACGGACACCTCCCGCACGCCGCGCTGCCGCAGCACCCTGCCCAGGATCGAGAGGCCGTGCACGAAACCGGCCGTGACGACGATGCGGTCGGGGTCGGCGCGCACGCCACGGGCCCGCGCGAGGTAGCGGGCGAGCGCCTCGCGCAGTTCGACGCGGCCGCGCGGATCGCCGTACCCGAGCGCGTCGTTGGGGGCGGCCGCCAGCGCGCGGCGGGCCGCCTTGAGCCACTCGGTGCGCGGGAACGCGGACAGGTCGGGGGTGCCGGGCGTGAGGTCGTACGTCGGCGCCCCGCCCTTCCTGCGCGGCGTCGCCGCCCGCACCGGCGGCGCGACGACCCGCTCGGCCACCCGCGTGCCCGAACCCTGCCGCGCGGTGAGCCAGCCCTCGGCGACCAGGTCGGCGTACGCGTCGGCGACGGTGTTGCGCGCGATGCCGAGGTCGACGGCGAGCGAGCGGGACGACGGCAGGCGCGTGCCGGGAGCCAGGCGGCCGCCCCGCACCGCCTCGCGCAGCGCGTCGGTCAGCCCCTTGCGCACCCCGCCGCGCGACGCCTCACCGCCCGTCTCCAGGTGCAGGTCGACGCCCAAAGTGGCCCATGTTTCTCCCATGGAAATGGACCATACCCGTGGGCTACCCCGACCGTAGGCTCGATCCCATGACGACGAACGAGAACACCACCGGGACCACGACGGGCGCCACCAAGGAGTACGTCCACGAGCACAGCCCCCGCCTGGACTGGGCGAAGCACGCCCCCGAGGTCTTCAAGGCCATGATCAAGCTCGACACGGCCGCCCGTAAGGGCCTCGACCCGGTGATCTTCGAGCTCATCAAGATCCGCGCCTCGCAGCTCAACCACTGCGCGTTCTGCCTCGACATGCACACCAAGGACGCCCTCGCGGCGGGCGAGAGCGTCGAGCGGATCATCCAGCTCAGCGCCTGGGACGAGTCGCGGCACTTCTACACCGCCAAGGAGGTCGCCGCGATCGAGCTGACCGAGGCGATCACCGTCCTGACCGACGGATTCGTGCCGGACGAGGTGTACGCATCGGCCGCCGAGCACTTCGAGGAGGCCGAGCTCACCCAGCTCATCGCCGCGATCACGGTCATCAACGCGTGGAACCGCTTCGGCGTCACCACCCGCATGGTGCCGGGCCACTACAAGGCCGGGGAGACCAAGTGACCGCCCGTACCACGCACTTGGACAAGGGCGTCGCGGGCGCGATGAGCGCGCTGAGCGGCGCCGCCAAGCAGGGGCTCGGCGATCCCGTGCTCGCCGAGCTCGTGATGATGCGCGCCTCGCAGATCAACGCGTGCGCGTTCTGCCTCGACATGCACGTGGACGCCGCTCTGGAGGGCGGCGAGACGCCGAAGCGCATCGCGCTCCTCAACGCCTGGGAAGAGGCCGGGGAGTTGTTCACCGAGCGCGAGCGTGCGGCGCTCGCGCTGACCGAGGCGGTCACCGTCCTGACCGAGGGATTCGTCCCCGACGCGGTGTACGAGGTGGCGGCCAAGCACTTCGGCAAGGCCGAACTCGCCCATCTCATCGGCCTGATCGCCGTCATCAACAGCTGGAACCGGCTGATGGTCAGCCGCCGCATCGCGCCCGGCGGGCCCGCGTGGTGAGCGCCGTCGAGACGCTGCGCGCCCTGCACCACGACCGGGCGCCCGGCGATCCGCTGGTCCTCCCCGGGCCGTGGGACGCCGCGAGCGCACGGGTCTTCGAGGAGGCGGGCAGCCCGGCGCTCGCCACGCCGAGCGCGGGGATCGCCCTCTCCCTCGGGTACGAGGACGGTCAGGTGCCGCCGGACGAGATGTTCGCGGCGGTCGCCCGGATCACCCGGGCGGTCTCCGTGCCGGTGACGATGGACGCGGAGGCGGGCTACGGCCTCGGCGCCGGGGAGCTGGTGGACCGGCTCCTCGAAGCGGGCGCGGTCGGCTGCAACCTGGAGGACTCCTCCGGAGGCAAGGGCGCGGAGGCTCTCCGCGACCCCCGGGAGCAGGCGGATTGGCTCGCCGAGGTGCGGGAGGCCGCGGGGGAGCGGCTCGTCATCAACGCGCGGGTCGACACGTTCGTACGAGGCGTCACCGATCCGGAGCGTGCGGTGGAGCGGGCCCGCCTGTACGTGGCGGCGGGCGCGGACTGCGTCTATCCGATCCTGGCGCCGGTCGAGGCGATCCCCGTGCTGCGGGCCGGGATCGAGGGGCCGCTGAACGTGGTGGCCAGGCCGGGTGGCCCCTCCCTCAGGGAGCTGGGCGAGCTCGGCGCCACGCGGATCACGTTCGGGCCCGGTCTGCTGCACCGGACGATGTCGGCGCTGCGGGGCATCGCGGACGAGTTGACCTGGGCGTAGAGACGTAGAGACGCAGAAGACGTAGAGACGTGGAAGTGCCGGGTGCCTCCGAAGAGGCACCCGGCACCGGCACGACGGAAACGACCGCCCTACTTGGGAAGCCACGCCTTCCACTTCGACGGGTTCTTGTCGATCCACGCCTTCGCCGCGTCGTCCGGCGACATCTTCTTGTCGGCGATCATCAGGGAGACCTCGTTCTGGTCCGCCTCCGACCACGTGAAGTTCTTCAGGAACTTCGCCGCCTCGCCGCCGTTCTTGGCGAAGTCCGCGTTGAAGTACTTCTGGAGCGGCGTGTGCGGGTAGGCACACTTGATCTTGGCGGGGTCGGCGTCGCAGCCCTCCTTGTACTCGGGCAGCTTCACCTCCGTCATCGGCACCTTCTCGAACAGCCACTGCGGCTTGTACCAGTAGGTGAGGAACGGCTTCTGCTTCTTGGCGAACTGCTCGATCTGGGTGATCTGCGCCGCCTCGGACCCCGCGAAGACCACCTCGTAGTCGAGGCCGAGGTTCTGCACGAGGGCCTTGTCGTTCGTCACGTACGACGGGGAGCCGTCCATGAGCTGGCCCTTGTCGCCGCTCTCGGACGTACGGAACTGGTCGGCGTACTTGTTGAGGTTCTTCCAGTTGGTGACGTCCGGGTGCTTCTTGGCGAAGTACGTCGGGACGTACCAGCCGATGTGCCCCGTCACGCCGACGTCGCCACCGGGGACGATCGTCTTCTTGTCCTTGACGTAGCGCTGTTCCTGCTCGGGGTGGCCCCAGTCCTCCATGATCGCGTCGACGCGGCCCTGGCTGAGGGCGTCCCAGGCGGGGACCTCGTCGATCTGGACCTTGTCGACCCGGTAGCCCAGCTCGTTCTTGAGCAGGTACTCGGCGACGGCGACGTCCGCCTGCGCGCCGACCCAGGACTGGACCGAGAGGGTCACCGTCTTGGCCCCGGCGGCGTTCGCGTACGGCGACGCCTGCTTGGTCATGTCGGCGGCACCGCAGCCGGAGAGCGCGAGCAGCGCGCCGACCGCCGTGACCGCACTGGTCACACGCGTACGTACCCGCATGGTCACGCTCCCTTCTTCGCGCGGCGTTCCGTCGGCTGCGTGACCCGGTCGAGCATCAGGCCGAGGCAGACGATCGCGGCACCGGCCACCAGGCCGGTCGCCAGGTCGCCCTGCGCGATGCCGAACACCACGTCGTAGCCGAGCGCGCCACCGCCGACCAGACCGCCGATGACGACGACGGCGAGGACCAGGACGACGCCCTGGTTGAGGGCGAGGAGCAGCGCGGGGCGGGCCAGCGGCAGCTGGACCTGGCGCAGTTGCTGCCAGCTGGTGGCGCCGAGGGAGCGCGAGGACTCCATCGCGGCGGCGTCGACCTGGCGCAGGCCCTGCGTGGTGATGCGGACGACGGCGGGCAGCGCGTAGACGACGGCCGCGGCGACCGCGGGGGCGCGGCCGATGCCGAAGAGGGCGACGACCGGGATGAGGTACACGAACTGCGGCATCGTCTGGAAGACGTCGAGCACCGGGCGCAGCAGGCGTTCGAGCCGTGCGCTGCGGGAGGCGGCGACGCCGATCGCGAAGCCGAGCACCAGCGTGACGGCGACACCGGCGAGGACCTGCGAGAGCGTGTCGAGGGACTTGTTCCACACGCCGAGCACGCCGATCGCGCCCATCGCGGCGACGGCGGTGAGCGCCGTCTGCCAGGTGCCGATCAGCCAGGCGAGCGCGGCGACGATCAGCAGGACCGACCACCAGGGCAGTCCCTGGAGGCCGTCGCGGACCGGGTTCAGGACCCAGGTGGTGAAGTGCGCGGCCCAGTCGGCGGTGCCGCCGACGACGGGCACGTCGGTGTAGAGGTGGTCGACCATCCAGTCCTTGGCCGTGTTGACCGAGGGGGCGATGTTGACGACCCAGCCGGTCGGCCAGTCCACGCGGTCCGCGAAGCGGGCGGCGAGCGCGGCGACGACGGTGACGGCGGCCGCGATCGACCAGCCGCGCCAGCCGCGCAGCGGCGAGTCGTCCTCGACGTGCGCGCCCATGCGCTCGCCCGCGGCGCCGGTCACCCGGTCCAGGACGACGGCGAGCAGCACGATCGGGATGCCGCCGGCGAGCGCCTGGCCGACGTCGACGGTGGAAAGCGCCTGGTAGACGCGGTCGCCGAGGCCGCCGGCGCCGATCACCGAGGCGATGACGGCCATGGAGAGCGCCATCATGATCGTCTGGTTGACGCCGAGCATCAGCTGCTTGAGGGCGAGCGGCAGGCGCGCGGAGAAGAGCCGCTGGCGCGCGGTCGCGCCGAGCGAGCTGACCGCCTCCATCACGCCGCCGTCGGCGCCGCGCAGGCCGAGCGCGGTGAGCCGGGCCATGGGCGGGGCCGCGTAGACGACCGTCGCGATGATGGCCGCGGGGACGCCCATGCCGAAGACGAGGGCGAACGGCAGCAGGTACGCGTACGCGGGGAGGACCTGCATGGTGTCCAGGACCGGGCGCAGGATCCGGAAGATCCGGTCGTTGAGCCCGCCCGCGAGACCGAGCAGCAGGCCGAGGACGACCGAGGCGAGGACGGCCACGATCATCAGGGCGAGCGTCTGCATGGTCGGGACCCACATGCCGAGCAGTCCGCACACGGCGAACGACGCGGCGGCCATGACGGCGAGCTTGACGCCCGCGACGCGCCAGGCGATGAGCCCGGCGGCGGCGGTCACACCGGCCCAGCCCGCGGCGAGCAGCACCAGGTAGACGCCGCGCACCGAGAGGACGATGGCGTTGCTGATGTGCCCGAAGAAGTAGGTGAACAGCCAGTGGCTGTCCCGGTTGTCGATGATCCAGTCGGTGGTCTTGCCCAGCGGCTCGGTCAGGTCGACGGTGAGCGCGTCCGGCCAGGCGCCGGACGCCCACTTGGCGTTGAGGATCGGCACGACGACGGCCGCGGCGACGGCGAGCAGCAGGAGCTTGCCGACGGCACGGTGCCTCAGGAGCGCACCGATTCCGGTATCTCGTACGGGACTCGATGCGGTGGCGGTGGCCATCAGGCGACCACCTCACCCTTGTCGGGGGCCGTTCGCGCGGCTGACGAGGTACCGGCGACCACGTCGAGCAGTCCCGCGTGGTCCACCACGCCGAGGCAGCGCTTGCCGTCCATGACGCGCACCGGGAAGCCGGAGCGGGCGACGGCCTCGATGGCCTCGGCGACCTTGGCGTCGGGCGCGAGGGCCGCGCCGCGGGCCTCCTCGTCGGCGTCGGCGGGGCGCATCGCGCTGCGCACGGTCATCACGTCGGCGCGGGCCACGTCGCGGACGAAGTCGCGGACGTAGTCGTCGGCCGGGGAGCCGACGATCTCCTCGGGGGTGCCGAGCTGGACGACCTTGCCGTCGCGCATCAGGGCGATGCGGTCGCCGAGCTTGAGGGCCTCGCTGAGGTCGTGGGTGATGAAGACCATCGTGCGGCCCTCCTCACGGTGCAGCCGGACGACCTCTTCCTGCATGTCGCGGCGGATCAGCGGGTCGAGCGCGCTGAACGGCTCGTCGAACAGCAGGACTTCGGGGTCCACGGCGAGGGCGCGGGCCAGGCCCACGCGCTGCTGCTGACCGCCGGAGAGCTGTCCGGGCCTGCGCTGCTCGAGACCGTCGAGGCCGACCTTCGCGACGACTTCGAGGGCCTTGGCGCGGCGCTCGGCCTTGCCGACGCCCTGGATCTCCAGGCCGTACGCGACGTTGTCGAGGACCGAGCGGTGCGGCAGGAGGCCGAAGTGCTGGAAGACCATGGCGGCGCGGTGCCTGCGCAGTTCGCGCAGTCGGGCCTTGTCCATGGCGAGGACGTCCTCGCCGTCGATGGCGAGCTCGCCCGAGGTCGGCTCGATGAGCCGGGTCAGACAGCGTACGAGGGTGGACTTGCCGGAGCCGGAAAGGCCCATGACGACGAAGACTTCACCCTTGTTGACCTCGAAGGACACATCGCGCACGGCGGCGGTGCAGCCGGTCTGCTCGCGCAGTTCGGCGGGGCTCAGGCCGTGCAGCGAGGTGTCGTCGGGTATGCGCTCCGCCTTGGGCCCGAAGACCTTCCAGAGGTTCTTGACGGCGAAGACGGGTCCGTCCGCGCTCGTCTTGTCGGTGTCCGTGGATGTCGTCACGGCGGCCTCGCTCATCGGCCGTCACCGCCCAGCATCTCGGCACATTTCTCCCCGACCATGAGTACTCCGATCATCGGGTTCACGGCGGGCATCGTCGGGAAGACGGATGCGTCCGCGATACGGATTCCGGCCATGCCCCGGATCTTCAACTCCGGGTCCACCACTGCGAGTTCATCAGTGGAAGCACCCATTCGGCAGGTGCCCGCAGGGTGGTAGACGGTGTGTGCGGCCTTGCGCACGAGTTCGCTGATCTCGGCGTCGTCGGTGACCTCGGGGCCGGGGAAGACCTCGCGCTTGAGCCACTTCTTGAACGGCTCGGCCTCGGCGACCTTCCGCGCCAGCTTGATGCCGTCGACGAGGGTCTGCCCGTCGTAGTCGCCCTCGTCCTCGAAGTACCTGAAGTCGAGCGCGGGCTTGACCTCCGGGTCCGCCGACGTCAGGTAGAGACGGCCGCGGGCACGGGACTTGGGGATGTTCGGCGTCATCGACACACCGTGCTCGGGGCGCTCGTAGCCCAGGCGCTCCGGGTTGTCGGTGAACGGGATCTGGTAGAAGTGGAACATCAGGTCCGGGCCCTTGTGGTCCGGGTCCCGCTTCACGAACAGACCGGCGTCCGAGTCCATCGCGGAGTTGCCGGGCAGCGGCCCGTTGGTCTCCCAGACGATGACCGACTCGGGGTGGTCGATGAGGTTCTCACCGACGCCCGGCAGGTCGTGTACGACCGGGATGCCGAGGGCTTCGAGGTCCTTCTTCGGGCCGATGCCGGAGTGCATGAGCAGGCGCGGCGTGTCGACGGCCCCGGCGCAGACGAGCACCTCGTTACGGGCGGTGAGGAGCTTCTCCACACCCTCCTTCGTACGGATGTGGACGCCGCGCGCGATCTTGCCCTCCAGCTCCAGCTTGGTGGCCCAGGTCTCCAGGAAGAGGTGGAGATTGGGGCGGTCACCGGCCTCCATGTGGGGGTGCAGGTAGGCGACCGAAGCGGAGGAGCGCTTGTTGTTCTCCGGGTGGTACGAGAGGTCGAAGAAGCCGACGCCCTCGTCGAAGGGCTTGTCGTTGAAGCCGACGACCTCGGGGACGCCGAGCGCGGTCTTCGTCGCCTCGACCCAGTCGGTGGCGATCTGGTTCTGGTCCTTCTTGGCGACGCGCACGATGTTGTTGCGCAGCTTGCCGAAGTAGGGGTCCATGGCCTTGGCGCCCCAGCCGGCCGCGCCCGCCTCTTCCCACTCGTCCCAGTCGGAGGGCAGCGGCTTGAAGGAGATCAGGGTGTTGTGCGACGAGCAGCCGCCGAGCACCTTGGCGCGGCTGTGCAGGATGTGCGAGTTGCCGCGCGGCTGTTCCGTGGTCGTGTAGCCGTAGTCGAGGTCGCCGCCGAGCAGGCCGAGCCAGCGGCGGAGCGTGAGGACGTCCTCGCGGTCGATGTCGCTGGGGCCGCCCTCGATGACGGCGACGGTGACGTCGGGGTTCTCGGTGAGGCGGGACGCGATCACCGATCCCGCGGTGCCGCCACCGACGATGACGTAGTCGTACTCGGTCTGGTCAGACATGCCTGCGTGCTCCTCTTCCTGCGAGGTCGTGCCAAGGTGCTTGCGCGTAATGAGCGGGGGGTGCTCGGGGGGGTGAAGGTGCTTGACGTACGTGCGCGGGGCGGTGTGTGCCGCCCCGCGCGAACCGCTACGTGCCGGGGCTCAGCCCGCGAACCAGCGGACCGGCTGTGGCGCCAGGTTCTGGTAGATGTGCTTGGACTCGCGGTACTCGGCGAGTCCGGCGGGGCCGAGCTCGCGCCCGACGCCGCTCTTGCCGAAGCCGCCCCACTCCGCCTGCGGCAGGTAGGGGTGGAAGTCGTTGATCCAGATGGTGCCGTGGCGCATCCGGCGGGCCATGCGGCGGGCGCGGCCCGCATCGGTGGTCCACACGGCGCCCGCGAGGCCGTACTCGGTGTCGTTGGCGAGCGCGACGGCCTCGTCCTCGGTGCGGAAGGTCTCGACGCTCAGGACGGGCCCGAAGACCTCCTCGCGGACGACCTTCATCTCGCGGTGGCACTGGTCGAGCACGGTCGGCTCGTAGAAGTAGCCCTCGGCGGGACGGACGTCGCTGGGCTCGGGGCGCTTGCCGCCGGAGCGGAGCACCGCGCCTTCCGCCAGGGCGGAGGCGACGTACGCCTCGGTCTTCTCGCGCTGCTGCTGGGAGACGAGCGGGCCGCACTCGACGCCCTCTTCGGTGCCCCGGCCGAGCTTGATCTGCTGGGCCCTGCGGGCGAGTTCGGCGACGAAGCGCTCGCGGACCGACTCCTCGATGATGAGGCGGCCACCGGCGGAGCAGACCTGCCCGCTGTGGATGAAGGCGGCGTTCAGCGCCTGGTCGACGGCGGTGTCGAAGTCCTCGTCGGTGGCGCAGGCGTCGGCGAACACCACGTTGGGGTTCTTGCCGCCGAGCTCCAGGGCGACCTTCTTCACGCCGAGCGCGGCGGCCTGGGCGACCTTGGTGCCGGAGACGAGGCCGCCGGTGAAGGAGACCAGGTCGACGTCGGAGTGGTCGGACAGGCGGGCGCCGACGGTGTGTCCCGGGCCGGTCACGATGTTGGCGACACCGGCGGGCAGGCCCGCCTCGACGAGCAGCTCGATCAGCGCGACCGTCGTCAGCGGAGTGACCTCACTCGGCTTGATGACGAAGGTGTTGCCCGCCGCGAGCGCCGGGGCGATCTTCCAACTGGCCTGCAGGAGCGGGTAGTTCCAGGGCGTGATCATCGTGCATACGCCGACGGGCTCGTGCACGACGACGCTGTGGATGTCGTCGGACCCGGCGTCGACGACACGGCCCGCGCCCTCACCGATGACGAGATCGGCGAAGTAGCGGAAGGCGTCGGCGACGCAGTCCACGTCGACCCGGCCCTCTTCGAGGGTCTTGCCCGCGTCGCGGCTCTCCAGGAGACCGATCTCCTCGCGGTCACGCACCAGGAGGTCGGCGACCCTGCGCAGGAGCGCGGCGCGCTCGGCGACCGGCGTGCTCGGCCAGGGGCCCTCGTCGAAGGCGGTGCGGGCGGCTGCGATGGCGGCGTCCGCGTCTTCCGTGGAGCCCTCGGCGATCACGGCGAACGGCTTGGCGTCCGCCGGGTCGAGGATCTCGCGGGTGGCGCCGGAGGCGGCGCTCAGCCACTCTCCGCCCACATGGATGGTCTGTTGTGCGGACACGTCCCGTTTGCCTTCCGTTCCTGTCATTTGCCCCGCCTGTCACTCGCGGTAGCCGGGTGCACCTGCCCTGAGGTGGAGAAAGCATGCGCAACCCGTGGCTGAAAGTGCGCTGTGTCACTGCGCGTGCGGGCACTCGGACCCAAACGTACGCTCGATGCATAGTTTGTCACCGGAGGTGACGGAATGAGCAGAATGTCCAGGAAGCGCGTGACGGGGAGTGCGGCCTGCTGCGCGGCCGCCCTCCTCATCCTCCCCGCATGTTCGTCGGACGGCGACGGCAAGGACAAGGTCAAGGACAGGACCGGTGGTGTCGGGAACCTGAGCGCACGGGAAATCTCCGACAAGGCCAAGCAGGAACTGCTCGACGCGAAATCGGTGCACATCTCGATGAGAGCGACGGGCTCGGACGCCACGAAGGACACGGATTCGGACACCGAGTCCGACTCCGACGCGGACACCGACTCGGACTCGGACGACCCGGCGTCGATGGAACTGACCCTCGACCGCGACGGCAACTGCGTCGGCTCGATGAAGATGGCGAACGGCGCCGCTCTTGAGCTGGTCAAACGCGGCGACAAGGTGTGGGTGAAGCCGGACGAGAAGTTCTGGAAGACGCAGGTGCCCGGCGGCGAGGGCGAAGCGGCGGCCGAGATCTTCAAGAACCGCTACGTCCACGGCACCACGAGCGATGTGATGCTCAGGGAGGTCTCCGAGGTCTGCGACCTCCGCAAGGTCCAGAAGGAGATCGAGGACGACTCCGACGACGCGACGAAGTCGCTGGCCAAGGGCGAGCCCACCACCCTCGACGGCACCGACGTCATCCCGCTGACCGGCAAGGACGACGGCAAGGAGACCACTCTCTACGTGGCCACCGAGGGCAAGCCGTACCTGCTGAAGGCGGTGGAGAAGGGCGACGGCGACGACACGACGACGACCTTCTCCGACTACGACAAACCGGTCCCCTCGAAGACGCCGTCGGCCGACGAGTCGGTCGACGTCTCCAAGCTCCAGCGGCAACTCCAGAAGATCTGAGCCACCCGGCTCAGACCCCGACCGGCTCCCCGTCGACCTCGTCGGCCTCGTCGGCCTCGTCCACCGGCTCGTCGGCGGCCGTCAGGCCCGCCATCCACAGCGGCATCAGCCAGTGCACGACGAACACGCTGAACAGCACGGGGAAGATCAGCCCCTCGACCTCGAACCCGGCGAGGCCCGCGCAGCCCACGGCGACGGTCGCGCCGAGCAGCAGCCACATCATCGCCTGGTGGGCGCGGGTCACCACGCGGTCCTTCTCGGCGCGCTGACGCTCGTCCAGGGCGCGGGCGCGCAGTTCGAGGAGGCCACGGGTGGCGCCGTTGATCACGCCGGTCGCGACGCACCACGGCAGCAGGACGCCGAGGATCCCGAACGTCGCCCAGCGCTCGTCACCGAGCACGGAGTAGAGCCAGCACGCGATGCCGAGCGCGGTCAGCGCCATGTGGGCGACGACGACGACGCGGCGGCGGCCCGCGGTGGCGTACAGCGGGGCGGCCTCGCGGCGGTTCATGATCGCGTACATGCGCCGGTCGTATCCGGTCATCCGCGCCTGCGCCTGTGCCTGCCCCTGCCGCGCGCCCTTGCCGCTCATCACTGATTCCTCCCGTAGACCTGATCGGTGAGCGGGCGGAACGGGTCGAGGGAGAACAGCGCCTCGACCGGCAGCTCGAAGAACTTCGCGATCTTCAGCGCGAGGTCGAGGCTCGGGTTGTACTGCCCCCGCTCGATGTAGCCGATGGTCTGGTAGTGGGCCCCCACCGCCTCGGCCAGGCTCTGGCGCGACACCTTCCGCTCGGCGCGCACCATCGCCAACCTGTTGTGCACTTGCTCGCTCATGTATAAGAACTACTACATTCATGAGCAGGTAAGCAATGATGAGCAACTGCATGGGAGTGACCGGCATGTTCGGCAAGCGGGAGACGGCAGTGGTGGTACTGCGCGACGCGGACGCGATCGCGGAGTCGATCCGGGCGGCACTGGCGGACGCGAGCGAGGCGGAGCGGCCGGGCCTCGAACGCGCGGCCGCACTCGTCGCGGCTGCCGCCGAGGGCGGGGACGCCGAGCTGCGCGCCCGGTGGGTCCGCCGACGGCTCGCGGACGCCGGGTACGAAGGGGAGCTCGACGCGGTGGCGGCGGTCAAGTCACTGCGGCAGGCGGAGCCGGGCCTGAGCCTGGTGGCGGCCGTACAGCTGACGAAGGAGGCGGCGGCGAGGTAGCGCGGGAGCGCGGCGGGTCACTCGCCTTCGCCCGACTCACGGGGGCGGGTCACTCGCCCCCCCCCTCCCGCGCCAGGAGGTCCCGCACGCACCCGCGCAGCCACGCGTGCGCGGGATCCGCGTCGTGCCGCGGGTGCCAGGCCATGCCCAGCGGGAGCAGCGGCAGGTCGAGGGGCACGTCGAAGGTGACGAGCCCCAGACCTTCCGCCAGGGGACGGATCCACGAGGCGGCGAGGCCCACCAGATCGGTGCGCAGCAGGACGAAGACGGACGACGAGAACGTCCCCATGCTGCCCACCACCCGCCTGCTCAGGCCGAGTTCGGCGAGCGCGGCATCCAGCGGACCGGCCAGACGCCCCCGGCGCGAGACGGTCAGATGCGCCGCGTCCGCGAGCCGACGCGCCGTCAACTCCCCTTTGAGCAGCGGGTGTCCGGGTCGTACGACACCGAGCATGCGGTCGTCGTGGAAGTGCTCGACGTGCACCTCGGGCGAGGTCGTGTCGATCACGCCGACCTCCAGGTCGGCGATGCCCTGCCGCAGCAGGGGCGCGTCCAGATGACTCTCGCCGAGGAACCGGAGCCGTACGCCGGGAGCCTCCTCGGCGGCGCGGGCGAAGAGCCCGGGGCCGTACACGGCGGCGAAGGCGTCGGTGCCGAGGATCGTGAGCGTGCGCGAGACCGTGCGCAGGTCCACGGCGCCGGGCCCCGCGAAGAGCGCGCGGGCCCGCTCCACCACCGCGCTCACCTCGGCCCGCACGGCCAGCGCGTGCGGCGTGGGCACCATCTGGCGGCCCGCCCTGACCAGGATCGGATCGCCCAGGGCCTTGCGGACGCGGCCGAGGGTGCGGCTCATCGCGGGCTCCGACAGATGCAGCCGCCGCGCGGCGCCCGACACGCTCTGCTCGTCGAGCAGCACGTCGAGGGCGACGAGCAGATTGAGGTCGAGCCCCGCGGCACCCACGGGGGCGCCCTCTGATCCGGATTGCGTCACGCGCATTCATCCCCTGCAAAAGATGCACTGGAAAGCAGGTCACTGCCGAGCCTACGGTGAACGGGCATCCCCCACCACGACGCTCCCGAGGAGGAGTCTTGCCCTCGCCTGCCCGCACGCCCGCCGACACCCCGGCCCGCACCCCGACCTCCGCGCCTCCCGCACCGGCCTCCGCACCCTCCCCGCCGCCCCCGCGCCGCTCGACCCTGCTCGTCCTGTGCGCTTGCGTACTCGTCGCCCAGGGCATGGTCGCAGCCATCAACCTCCTTGTCCCGCAGCTGAGTTCGTCCGCGCTGCACCCCTCCCCCAGCCAGCTCCTGTGGACCGTCGACGCCTACGTCATCGCCTTCGCGGGCCTACTCATCCCCGCGGGCGCGCTCGGTGACCGCTACGGCCGCAAGGGCGCGCTCCTCGCCGGTCTCGGCCTCTTCGCCGCGGGCGCCGCCGTCAGCGCGCTCGCCGCCGTACCGGCGACGCTGATCGCGGGCCGCGCGCTCTCCGGCGCGGGAGCCGCGCTGATCATGCCCGCCACCCTGTCGATCCTGATGCGCGTCACCCCGCTCGCCCACCGCCCGCGCGCCCTCGCCTCCTGGGCCCTGTCCGCCGGACTCGGCGGCCTCGCGGGCAACATCGGCGGCGGGCTCATCGGCTCCTACCTGCCCTGGCAGGCGCTGTTCTGGGTGATGGTGCCGCTGGCCGCCCTGCTCGCCCTGGCCGCCGCCCTGACAACTCCCCGTACGGACAAGGCAGTCGAGGCCCCGTCCCTCGACCCCGTCGGCACGCTCCTGCTCACCGGCGGGCTGCTCGCCCTGCTCTTCGGCATCATCGAGAGCCCGCTGCACGGCTGGACGTCGGCGCGCATCCTGACGGCCTTCGCCGCGGGCGCCGTACTCATCGCCCTCTTCGTCCGCCACGGGCTGCGCTCCCGGGCGCCCCTCTTCGACCCCCGGGTCTTCGCCTCGCCGCAGCTGCGCGCGGCGACCCTGGGCACGGCGGCGAGCTTCTTCGGCCTCTTCTCGCTCTTCTACGTCAACTCGCAGTTCCTGCAGTACGAGAAGGGGTACGGCGCCGCACGCGCGGGCCTGGCGATCATCCCGCTCACGATCGGCATGGTCCTGATCCCCCGGCTCGCCGCGCGCTGGGCGGGGCGCCCCCGTCCGGTGGTCGGCGGCGGTCTGCTCCTGATCGGCACCGGCCTGCTCGGCGCGTCCACCGCGACCGGCGCGACGCCCTACGCGGTCTACGCCTGCTGGCTGCTGATCATCTCGGCGGGCACGGGCCTGTGCATGCCCGCGCTCACGATGAGCGTGGTCACCTCGCTCCCGCCCCACCAGGCGGGTCTCGGCTCCGGCCTCAGCACCTCGGCACGCGAGGTGGGCGCGGCACTCGGCGTGGCCGTCACCGGCACGACCCTGGCCTCGCACGGCGGGGACGGCTTCGCGGGCGGGATGGAGGCGGCGCTGCGGATCGTGGCGCTGGTGGTGATCGCGTCGGCGGGTCTGGTCACGCTGGGCTACGGCAAGCGGGAGCCCCGCGCCTGACGAACACGCCCGAAGAACGGTGAACGCCCCTTGGCGGCCGCACGAAGCGGCCGCCAAGGGGCGTTCACCAACCGAATCAGATCAGACCGAGACCACGCACGGCCTCGCGCTCCTCGGCGAGCTCCTGGACGGAGGCGTCGATGCGCGTGCGCGAGAACTCGTTGATCGACAGGCCCTGGACGATCTCGTACTTGCCGTCCTTGGTGGTGACGGGGAAGGAGGAGATGAGGCCCTCCGGAACGCCGTACGAACCGTCGGACGGGATGCCCATGGAGGTCCAGTCACCGGCGGCCGTGCCGTTCACCCACGTGTGGACGTGGTCGATGGCGGCGTTGGCGGCGGAGGCAGCGGAGGACGCGCCACGGGCCTCGATGATCGCGGCGCCGCGCTTGGCGACGGTCGGGATGAACTCGTCGGCCAGCCAGGACTGGTCGCTCACGACGTCGGCGGCGTTCTTGCCCGCGATCTCCGCGTGGAAGATGTCCGGGTACTGGGTGGCGGAGTGGTTGCCCCAGATGGTGAGCCGCTTGATGTCGGCGACCGAGGAACCGGTCTTCTTCGCGAGCTGCGAGAGGGCGCGGTTGTGGTCCAGGCGGGTCATCGCGGTGAAGCGCTCGGCCGGTACGTCCGGGGCGGCGGCCTGCGCGATGAGCGCGTTGGTGTTGGCCGGGTTGCCGACGACGAGCACCTTGATGTCGTCGGCGGCGTTGTCGTTGATGGCCTTGCCCTGCGGCTTGAAGATGCCGCCGTTGGCCTCAAGGAGGTCACCGCGCTCCATGCCCTTGGTACGGGGGCGGGCGCCGACGAGAAGAGCGACGTTGGCACCGTCGAAGGCGACGTTCGGGTCGTCGCTGATCTCGATCGAGTTCAGCAGCGGGAAGGCGCAGTCGTCGAGCTCCATGGCGGTGCCCTCGGCGGCCTTCAGCGCCGGAGTGATCTCGAGAAGGCGCAGGTTGACCGGCACGTCCGCGCCGAGCAGGTGGCCCGAGGCGATGCGGAAGAGCAGCGCGTAGCCGATCTGGCCGGCCGCGCCGGTGACGGTGACATTCACGGGAGTGCGGGTCATGGCGATCTCCGTAAGACAGCTGGCGGTGGGGGTCCCTGTCCCTACGTACGTGGATCCCCTGGTTCCTGGATCCCCGCCGACGCCGCGCCGAGTCCTCGATCGCCTCTCGATGATCGATCTCTTGGCATCAAGAGAGATCCGCCGTCAGGCTATCGCGCTCCGACTCCCCCTGACCCCCGGCCCTGTGTGGCCCGGCCCACAGCCTCTGTGGCGGGGGGCGGCCGCCACCTCGGGAGAGGGAGCGTGGCGGCCGCCGTGGGGGTGTGACCACTCCCGTGGGGGTACGGTGCGCCTGCCCTCCGGGGAGCGGGTCATTCCCCCCTGTCGCCGTTTTTTCTCTCTGGTCGGGTCTGGGGTGCGTGGTTCCCTGCCGGGTGGGTGGGGGGTGGGGGCTTCTTGCCCACGTCCGGTGTGGTGTCACACGGGGTTTTGCGCAGTTCCCCGCGCCCCTGAAGGGGGCCCCGCCCGGTGGTCCGGTGCGGGGCCGCGGCGGTATGTCCGTCCTCGCCGTCCCAGATGGCCGCCACACTCCGGGCACCTCGGCACGTGGCCACATGTGCTCCGGGCGGACATACCGCCACGTCCCCTCCGGTCGAACAGCGACTGCGGCCCGGTGGGGGCCGGGAACCCCCGCCGGGGGACGGTCGCGAGCGCGCGCGAGGGGACGTGGGGGTATGTGCGCACGGAGCACATAAGTGACGGGGGCAGGGAAGCAAGTCCGTTGGCGGTCATCTGGGACGGCGAGTACGCACATACCCCCGCGGCCCCGCCCCCACGACGAACCCAAGGCGACACCGGCAGCTACGTCGTGCAACCCGTCTGGCCAGACGCAAGCGTCGCGCACGCCTTTGCCGCCGTGCCGTTCTTCACCGCCACCATCGGCGTATACGCGTCGAAGTTCTTGCTCACCGTCCCCTTCTGCTTCGCCCCCGCACCCCCACCGCCCCCGGTGATCTCCACCGTGTCCCCGGGCGCCGCCTGCGTGATCCGCGCCCAAGCGGCCCCGCACACCTTGCTGAAGCGCACCTCGATCACCGTCTTGCCGATCGTGGCCCGCGACGTCGTCCTCGCCAACTCGCCGCCGCACCCCATGTTCTCGGGATCCTTGCCCGCGCAGTCCGTCCCACTGCACTCGACCCCCGCGGGCAACTTCGCACGACTGGAACTGGGCGTAGCCGACGGCTTCGCCTCGTCCTTCTTGTCGTCGCCGCCCCGCGTCAACAGCACGGCAGCGGCGATCACGACCAGCGCCCCCACCGTCCCCGCGAGGAACATCGTCAGCTTCCGACGCCGCCGCTGGCCGTCAGGAGAAGCCCCGGCACCTCCGTCCTCCCCCTGAGGCGGAACGCCACCGGCACCGAACGCCGACGCGGACACGTCTCCGTACGAAGACGATGGAGCGCCGAAAGCACCACCGGGTGGAGAAGGAGAAGGGGAAGGAGAAGGGGCCGGGGAAGGGGCAGGGCGCTGCGGCGGCACCGTGGGGGAGACTCCGGCCGGGCCCGCGATCCCCGTAGCGCTCCCGATCCCCCCGCCCCCGTTCCGCGCAGCCGCCCCGTCCCCCTTGCCCTTGGGCGTCTTGGACGCCTTGGACGAACCGCCCGGGTTCTGGCCCAACTCCCCCAACGCCGCCCGCGCCTGCGAGATCCGGATCGCCTGCATGGTCATGTCGTGCCGCTGCTCGGAACGGCTCCACGCCCGCTCCGCCAGCTCCCACATGGTGATGAGATGCACCGGAGGCGTCCCGGTGACCTCGGCGAGCGCGACGATCGCCCCCTTGGGCGCGAGCAGTCGCCCGTTCAGATAGCGCTCCCACGACGTCTTGCTGTAGCCGGTCCTGTCGGACACCGCCGCGATGCTCAGCCCACTACGGTCGACGAGCCTGCGCAACTGGCTGGCGAACTCCCTGACCTGCGGGTCGAGCTCATCCGGTAGCGCCTTCCAACGAGGCATTGCTCCCCCTATTCCCCCCGTACGTGCCTGTCCTGCCCCCGCGCGTCCGTCTTGCCGCCATCCCGTTCTGGACTACCCAGAGGGATGCGCAAAGTCAGGATGTCAGTTCCGGCCGTGGGGGCGCACGGGAGCATTCGGGCCACTGGCGTGCAGCGTCACACTCCCCGCGATTCGCGGACCAGTGTCCCACCGCCGCCCCGCTCCACGATGCGGAACCCCTGGGACCGGTCCGGGACGTCACAGAGCGTCCCGATTGGGAGAGTTGACCGATTCCTTCCGCTCGTACGGACATCGGACCAAGCTCGTTGCACGCCCCGAACACCGTTGCGGAATGGTCACCTCCGTGCCACAGGGGCCGGTCATCCCTTGTCCGGGGTTGGCGGGTCCATGACTCTGGATCTCAAGCGAAACGCATCGCTTACATCGGCTGATTCCCACCGGAACCAGCGCGCTGACCGGCGGCGTTCGTCCTCCCACGGGGGTGAGGACGGGCGCCGTCTCAGGTTTGGGCGCGCGCCGTCCCACGAAAGGGTCGAAGAAGCGCGCACCGGCCATGTTCAGCCACGCACGAGCACGGCGGGTAGGCAGAGTTCGTGAGGAACCGCGACGCGACGCGGCACCCACCTCACGAAGGGCCCCGGACATGACACACGGCAACCGTCTCGCCCGCCTCACCACGGGCGCACTCGCCGCCTCCGCCCTCCTCGCCACGGGCCTGGCCATCGCGCCCACGGCAGCGGCGGCACCGGCCACCGCGCCCACCGCGATCCAGGGCACCGCCCCGTCCTGTGTGAAGCGGGACGTCATCAAGCACAAGAAGTACGTGAAGGTGACCAACCTCTGCGGCGAGGCCATGCACCTGAAGGTCGTCATCGACTGGGGCAACGACTCGCCGTGCCTGACCTACCAGCACGGCGAGCAGTGGGAGTGGAACTGGGGCCGCGGCTCCTACGGCAAGGTCGTCACCTGCTGAACCACTGGACGATGAACCACCAGGTGCTGAACCACCGGGCCCGCCTCCGCACCGGATCGCGGGCCCCTCAGCCCCCGGGCGTGACGAGCCCCGTCTCGTAGGCCACCACCACGGCCTGCGCCCTGCTGTCCAGGTCGAGCTTGCTCATCGTGCGGTTGAGGTGCGTCTTGACCGTGGCCTCGCTGATGTAGAGCCGCTCGGCGATCTCCGCGTTGGTCAGACCGCGCGCGATGAGCTTGAGGACCTCGACCTCCCGCAGGGTCAACGCCCCCAGATCGGGCGGCGGTTCGTCGCCCGCGCCACCGGGCCCCGCCGTCTGCCGGGCGAACGCCTCGACCAGGCGCCGCGTCACGCTGGGCGCGAAGAGCGCGTCACCGCCCCCGACCGCCGCCACCGCGGCGAGCAGCCGTTCGGGCCCGGAGTCCTTGAGCAGGAACCCGGAGGCTCCGGCCCGCAGCGCCCCGTACACGTACTCGTCGAGGTCGAAGGTGGTGAGCACCAGGACGCGCGGCGCCGGTTCGGGCGCCTGCGCGAGGATCTTCGTGGTCGCGGTGATGCCGCTCATGCCCGGCATCCTGATGTCCATGAGGATCACGTCGGGCCGAGTCCGCGCGGCGAGCGCGACCGCCTCGGCGCCGTCGCCCGCCTCGCCGACGACCTCCACGCCCGGCGCAGCCCTGAGCAGCCCCACCAGGCCCGCACGGATGAGGAACTGGTCGTCCACGACGAGCACTTTGATGCAGCCGGTCATCCGGTCATTCCGTAGCGTCGTCCCCCTGCGCTGCGGCCCGCGCCGAGGTCGGCAGGGTGAGTCGCACGGCGAACCCTCCCTCGCTCAGCGGGCCGATGCTGATCGTCCCGCCGTAGAGCTTGGCCCGCTCCCGCATCCCAAGCAAGCCGTGCCCGCTACCGGTCCGTAGTCTGTCCGGAATACCCCCCTCTCCGCCGGACGGCCGGGTGTTGGTGACGGACACCTCGATGTGGTGGGGCAGATAGCCGAGTTCGACGGTCGCGGTGGCGCCGGGGGCGTGCTTGATGACGTTGGTCAGAGCCTCCTGGACCACGCGGTACGCGCAGAGTTCGACGCCGGGCGCGACCTCGCGCGGCGTGCCGGTGACGCGCAACTCGACGGGGAGGCCCCCGGCGCTCAGCCGTTCCGTCATCTCGCCGAGCCTGGCGAGTCCGGGCATGGGCGCGTCGGGGGCCTCGGGCCCCTCCTCGCCGTCGTCGGGCCCCGACCGCAGCACGCGCAGCATGCGGCGCAGCTCTTCGAGGGCCTCGCCGCTGGTCCCCGAGATGGTGCCGAGGGCCGCGTGCGCGGTGGTGGGGTCGGAGGTGAAGACGAACCGTGCGAGGCCCGCCTGCACGGATATCACCGACATGTGGTGGGCGACGACGTCGTGCAGTTCGCGGGCGATGCGCCCGCGCTCCTCGGCGACCTCGCGCCGCGCCCGCTCGTCCTGCTCGCGCTTCAACTGCCGCGCCAGTTCGGCGGATTGACGTGCGACGTAGCCGAAGCGCCACAGCACGAGCGAGAAGCCGACGGCCTGTCCCACGACGGACGCCATCACGGCGTCCTTGCTGATGAGACCGGCGTAGATCCATACGGCGCACATCAGGGCCGCGCCCGGCAGGGAGACGCGGACGGGGTACACGGACGCGACCGTATAGACGGCGATCATGGGTCCGAAGGTGTTCACCACGGGCCAGTAGCCCAGGGTGACGTACACGGCGCACGCGAGGTGGACGACGAGCAGGACCGTGAGCGGCGCCCGGCTCCTGAACACGACCGGCAGGTTGACAAGACCCACCAATACGTACGCCCTGGCGTCGAGTTCGGGCCATCCCTGCCGCAGGGCCTCCTGTCCGAGCAGCACGGCCACCGTGGTCAGGGCGACCGCGATGAGCGCGTCGACGACTAGGGGGTGGATCCGCATCGCCGCAGCGTAGCCCGCGTGCGGGCGGCGTCACGTCAACCAGCGGCGGTACCGCGGAAGTTGTAGGAACCGCGCGGCTACCGCGCAAGGTGACCCGGACCTCCACCCCCCACGCGATGACGTGCGCCGGGCGGGTCCGTAAGTTCGGACGGGAGCGACGATGGCCCGTCCTCTCCGGGGGAAGGACGGGCCATCGTCACTCGAGCGGCGCGCGCGAGGGGCGGGGTGGTTCAGATCGTGTAGTGCAGCGTGTCGTCCAGGAACGGGATCTCCAGGATCGGGTCCGGCTGCGCCATCATCGCCAGGAGCACGATCGCGCCGCCGAGCACGCCGTACGTGACCATGTCCGTGAACCGCGAACGGACCGCGAGCATCCCCACGTCCGGCAGCATCCAGCGCAGCACGGCGCCGCCGATGAGCGCGAGACCGATCAGTATCGTGCCGAAGCGGAACGCGTCGAGCGCGGTGATCAGCAGGCCGAGCCCGACCGTGGAGACCACGGTGAGCAGGGGCCACTGCCGGGCGGGCGCGGGCGCGTCGCCGGGCGCCGCGCGGCCGCCGCCCTCGGGCCGCGCGGTGTCCCGCGTGAACAGCGGGAAGCGGCGCGTCACCTTCCGCGGCCGCCCGTCCGGGCTCGGCGCGCTGACCGCGCCCTTGGCCTCGGGAGCATCCGGGGTCTGCCCCGGCTCAGGTCCTGCACTCATGGCCTGGCACCTTTCCCGTTCAGCTCGCGGAGCGTTCCGCCGCCTCGACCACGTTCACCAGGAGCTGTGCGCGGGTCATCGGGCCGACGCCGCCCGGGTTCGGGGAGATCCAGCCTGCCACCTCGGCGACGCCCGGGTGGACATCGCCGACGATCTTGCCGTTCTCGTCGCGCGAGACGCCGACGTCCAGGACGGCGGCGCCCGGCTTCACGTCCTCGGGCTTGATCAGGTGCGGCACGCCCGCGGCGGCGACGATGATGTCGGCCCGCTTCAGGTGCGCGGCCAGGTCACGGGTGCCGGTGTGGCACTGCGTGACGGTGGCGTTCTCGGACTTGCGGGTGAGGAGGAGCGGCATCGGCCGGCCGATGGTCACGCCGCGGCCCACGACCACGACCTCGGCGCCCTTGATCTCCACGTCGTGCTGCCGGAGCAGCCGGATGATGCCGTACGGCGTGCAGGGCAGCGGCGCGGGCTCGTTCAGGACGAGGCGGCCGAGGTTCATCGGGTGCAGGCCATCGGCGTCCTTGTCCGGGTCCATCAGCTCCAGGACGCGGTTCTCGTCGATGCCCTTGGGCAGCGGGAGCTGGACGATGTAGCCCGTGCAGGACGGGTCCTCGTTGAGCTCGCGGACGACCGCCTCGATCTCCTCCTGGGAGGCGGTGGCGGGCAGTTCGCGCTGGATGGAGGCGATGCCCACCTGCGCGCAGTCGCGGTGCTTGCCCGCGACGTACTTCTGGCTGCCCGGGTCGTCGCCGACCAGGACGGTACCGAGTCCGGGCGTGACGCCCTTCTCCTTCAGGGCCGCCACGCGGGCGGTCAGTTCGGACTTGATCGCGGCTGCGGTGGCCTTGCCATCGAGAATCTGGGCGGTCATGCCCCCATCTTCCCGGATGAGCCCCGCCCGGTACCAATCAGGGCACTCCCCCGGGCGCACCGCCGTTCCGCCGCTGATCAGCGAGGTTGCACTTGCACAACACATACGGAATACGGCTGGACAAATAAGCCGTGGCTAAAGAACGATGTGCGGCACAGTGCCGCGGCAGTGTCGGGGGGACGGACCGCATCTGTAGAACTTCCTCCATGGTGCTCCGCGTCGTCCCCAGCACCACCCGACGGAGGAAGACCGCCATGAGTTACGGCGACCCGAACAACCCATACGGGCAGCCGCCCCAGCAGCCCCCGGCCGCTCCCGGGTACGGCTATCCCCAGCAGGCCCCGCCCGGCGTCCCGCCGCAGCAGGGCTACGGCTACCCGCAGCAGCCCGGCTACCCGGGCTACCCCGGTTACCCGGGCGGCAACATGATGCAGCAGTCGATGCCGGGTCTCCTGATGACCGCGCGGGTCTTCCTGTTCCTGATCTCCTCGGTGCAGATCCTGTCGACCATCGGCTTCCTCTACGGCGCCGCCGTCGCCAACGACGTCTCGGACAGCGCCGACGAGTTCGGCCTCGACGACGCGGGCTTCGGTGACGCGGCCACCGGCCTGTTCGTGGTCTTCGCGCTCATCGCCGCCGCTCTCGCCACCCTCTCGATCACGCTCGGCGTGAAGTTCGGCCGAGGCGGCCAGGGCGTGCGCATCACGACGGTGGTCTACGGCGCGCTCGGCGGCATCGTCGGCCTCATCTACCTCTTCGTCGGCCTGGACACGGGCCTGGCGACCGCGATCATCGGCCCGCTCATCTGGGTCGTCTTCGCCGTCATCATCACCCTCGCGCCCGTCGTCCCCAGCGGCACCGCGTGGTTCAACCGCCCTCGCTACTGAGCGAGTCGGCCCCGGCACGGGGCACGAACGGTGGCCGCGTCCCTCCTCGGGGGAGGGACGCGGCCACCGTCGTGTCAGGGTGCGGCTCAGTGGAAGAAGTGCCGCGTCCCCGTGAAGTACATCGTGACGCCCGCCTTCTTCGCGGCCTCCACGACCAGCTCGTCGCGGACCGAACCGCCGGGCTGGACCACGGCCTTGACGCCCGCGGCGGTCAGGATCTCCAGACCGTCGGGGAAGGGGAAGAACGCGTCGGAGGCGGCGTAGGAGCCACGGGCCCGCTCCTCGCCCGCGCGCTCGACGGCGAGCTTCGCGGAGTCGACGCGGTTGACCTGGCCCATGCCGACGCCGACCGAGGCACCGTCCTTGGCGAGCAGGATCGCGTTGGACTTCACCGCGCGGGACGCCTTCCAGGCGAAGGCCAGCTCGGCGAGCTCGCCCTCGTTCAGGGCGTCGCCCGTGGCGAGCGTCCAGTTGGCGGGGTTGTCGCCGTCGGCCTGGAGCCGGTCGGTGACCTGGAGCAGCGCGCCGCCGTCGATCTGCTTGACCTCCACGGCGTTGGACGGCGCCCGGTGGGCGCGCAGCACGCGGATGTTCTTCTTCTTGGTGAGGACTTCGAGGGCGCCGTCCTCGTACTCCGGCGCGACGATGACCTCGGTGAAGATCTCGGCGACCTGCTCGGCCATCTCCTTGGAGACGGGGCGGTTGACGGCGATCACGCCGCCGAACGCGGAGAGCGGGTCACAGGCATGCGCCTTGCGGTGCGCCTCCGCGACGTTCGAACCGATCGCGATGCCGCACGGGTTGGCGTGCTTGATGATCGCGACGCAGGGCTCGTCGTGGTCGTACGCGGCACGGCGCGCGGCGTCCGTGTCCGTGAAGTTGTTGTACGACATCTCCTTGCCGTGCAGCTGCTCGGCCTCGGCGAGACCGCCGTTGCCGTCGACGTAGAGGGCCGCGCCCTGGTGCGGGTTCTCGCCGTAGCGGAGCACGTTCTTGCGCGCGTACGTGGCGCCGAGGAACTCGGGGAAGCCGGACTCGTCGGCGGCCGCGTAGCCGTCCGCGAACCAGCTCGCGACCGCCACGTCGTACGCCGCCGTGTGCTGGAACGCTTCTCCCGCGAGGCGCTTGCGCGCGGCCAGGTCGAAGCCGCCCGCCGTGACCGCCGCCAGGACGTCCGCGTAGCGCTTCGGGTCGGTGACGACCGCGACCGAGGGGTGGTTCTTGGCGGCCGCGCGGACCATCGAGGGGCCGCCGATGTCGATCTGCTCGACGCACTCGTCGGGGGTGGCGCCCGAGGCGACGGTCTCCTTGAAGGGGTACAGGTTCACCACGACGAGCTGGAAGGGCTCCACACCGAGCTCGGCGAGCTGGCGCCGGTGGTCCTCCAGGCGCAGGTCGGCGAGGATGCCCGCGTGGACCTTCGGGTGCAGCGTCTTGACGCGGCCGTCCAGGCACTCGGGGAAGCCGGTGAGCTCCTCGACCTTGGTGACGGGCACCCCGGCGGCGGCGATCCTCGCGGCGGTCGAGCCGGTGGAGACGAGCTCGACGCCCGCCTCGTGCAGCCCGCGCGCGAGCTCTTCCAGGCCGGTCTTGTCGTAGACGCTGACGAGCGCGCGCTTGATGGGGCGCTGCGCAGCGTCGGTGTTCATAGCTGCGTTGGCGTTCGTAGCTTCGGCGGTCACGGGATAAGAACCTTTCGTCCCTCAATGCGGTAGCCGTGCCGGGCCAGACGCCCCACGACATCGACGAGCAGCGTGCGCTCGACTTCCTTGATGCGCTCGTGCAGAGCGCTCTCGTCGTCCTCGTCCCGGACCTCGACCACGCCCTGGGCGATGATCGGGCCGGTGTCGACGCCGTCGTCGACGAAGTGGACGGTGCAACCGGTGACCTTCACGCCGTACGCGAGCGCGTCGCGCGCACCGTGGGCCCCCGGAAAACTGGGCAGCAGCGCGGGGTGCGTGTTCACGAACCGCCCGCCGAAGCGCGCGAGGAACGCCTTCCCCACGATCTTCATGAACCCGGCGGAGACCACCAGGTCGGGTTCGTACGCGGCGGTCGCCTCGGCCAGCGCCGCGTCCCACTCGTCGCGGGTCGCGTGGTCCTTCACCCGGCAGACAAAGGTCGGGATCCCGGCGCGCTCGGCACGCTCCAGGCCCGCGATGCCGTCGCGGTCGGCACCGACCGCGACGATCTCGGCTCCGTAGCCCCGCGCGCCCTCTTCGCCGATGGTGTCGATCAGGGCCTGCAGGTTCGTGCCCGACCCGGACACCAGCACGACGAGGCGCTTGGGGCGCGCGACCACAGCGCTCTTGGCCACAGCGGGGCCCTTTCTCGGGAAGTGCGTCTTTGTATGGTCGTACGAAGGCTTCGTGCCCCGCGATACGGGGAACCCTACGAAGCGGCCGACCGCCAGCAACGATACCGGCACCCGGAACCGCCCCTCACGGGACGGTGGCGCGGGGGGAAGGTAGCGTCTGTGGGAAAGGCGCCTCAATACCGACGAATGCCGAGTTGCCGAGCCACCGCACGAAGGCTCCACCACGGCCCTACCAAGGGGAAGACGCACACCTGATGCCGGACCGTAGCCGCCCTTCGTCTCCACCGCAGGATTCCGATTCCCAGGGACCGAAGTCCCGGGACTCGGACCGGCAGGGAACGGGCAAGGACGACGACAACCCCTTCGCGCCGCCGCCGGAGGGGACTCCGGACCGGCCCTGGCAGCCGCGCCGCCCCTCGGGCGACTCCGACCAGGACGGTGCGGGCGGCGGCTCCCCCTGGGGCAGCCAGTGGAGCGACCGGCAGCCGGGACGCTCCCAGGGCGGCTTCGGCGAGCGCCCCGGCCAGCAGAACGGCCCCGGCCAGGAGGGCCCGTCGGGCCCCGGCGGTAACGGCGGTGGCATGCGCTGGGACCCGACCGACCCCGCCCAGCGCCGCGCGCGTTACGCCCTGCTCTCCGGCATGTGGGGCTTCTTCTTCGCGCTCTTCGGCTGGCGGTACGTCGCGCTGCTGCTCGGCGCGCTCGCGCTGATGTGGGCCGTCCAGTCGCTGCGCGCCAAGCGGCGCACCCCCGACCCCACGGCCGCCGCGCCCGCGGGCCGCGAGGGCACACCGCAGGCCGACCAGGCGCCGACCAGCACGCGGCCGCAGACGACGGCGGCGATCAGCGGCCTGGTGACGGGCGCGCTCGCGCTGGCCATGGTGGCGGCCACGTTCACGGCGCAGCTGGTGTACCGGGACTACTACACGTGCGTGGACGACGCGCTCACCAGCGCGTCGAAGCAGTCCTGCGAGGACCTGCTGCCGAAGCCGCTGCGCCCGCTCCTCGGCGAGCAGGACGACTGACGCTCCCGCCCCGCCGCGAGGTCCTTCCGGGCCCGTTCACCCCGAGCCGGGGTGAACGGGCCCTTCGCGTTCCTGCGGGAGTTCCGAGGCCGTCCGAGCGCCCGGTTCCGGGGCCCGCCCCGCCTCCATGAGCGCCTGCCAGCGGGCCTCGCGGCGGGACTCGTCGTGCCAGGCGGGCGCGGTTTCGAAGTCGTACGGCTCGAAGTCGGGCACGGCCGGTGCGACGGGCTCGGCGGACGAGGCGCCCCCGGGGGGCTTGGGGGTCTTGGAGGCACGGGCGGGCCACGGCAGCCGGACCTTCGGCATGCGCACCCTCCCCCGTACGCGAGGCATCGGCACCCGCACCCGGGGCAGGTGCGGCCGGGGCACCGCGAGGTGCGAAAGCCAGGACCGCCGCCCGCCCTCCGTCGCGGGCTCCCCCACCACCGCCTCCTTCGGCGCCGCGGGCTGCGGCTCCCGCAGCCGCCACGCCCGCAGCGCCAGCGCACCCGGCACCCCGACCAGCGCAGCCCAGCCGAGCGCCGCCGCTCCTGTCTGCCACCACACCGGACCGAAGTCGGCGAGCACGGCCACGCCCATCGGCCCGCCCGCGAGCGCGCTGAGCAGCGCCGTCGCCGCACCGCACACGGCCGAGGCCGCCGCCGCGCCCGCGGCCGTCCGGCCCCGCGACCACGCCTCGTCCCGCTCGCCGAAAGCCGGGGCCGCCGCCCGCACCGTGCACCACGCGACCATCAGCCCTGCCGCCACGGGCACTCCGGCAGCGGCCCAGGTCAACGGGGATCCCGGCCCCTCGGGAGGCACCGCGGCGAGCAGCGGGAAGGGCGGGAGCAGCGGCCCCGCGCCCACGGACAGCGGGCCCGCCACCGTCCCCGTGCCCAGGGCGAAGCCGGGGCCGAGTCCATAGGCGGCGCCCCACACCGCCGCGTTCGGCACCAGCGCGAGGGCGAGCAGCAGCACCGCGAACCGCCCCGACCACACGTCCGTGACCTGCGCGAACGACTCCCGCATCGGGCCCGCGTGCAGCACCAGGGAGACCGCGACGAGCAGCGCGCCACCGCCGACGAGCACCAGCGTCGCCGCCGCCCCTGCCCGGGCGAGCGCCAGCGCCCGCCTGCGCACGAAGAAGCCGTGTACGAAGAGCGCCCGCACCCCGTCGGGCAGCGCGGTGAGCACCCCACGCAGCGCCACCGGCAGCGGCCCGCGCGGACGGCCGTGCGCCGTCCACACCCCGAACCCGGCCGCGACCACCACGAGCAGCGGCAGGTGCACGGCGGCGCTGACCCAGGACGCCCGCAGCTCACCGCCCGCCGCGTAGAGCGTCGCGGCCGCGCCGACCAGCAGGTACCCGGCCACCACCCCGCACCACGCGGCGCGCACCTCGTGCCCGCGCCCCTCGGGGGCCGCCGCGTCCCTGGCCGCCCGGTGCACGAGCCAGCCCGGCAGGACGACGAGCAGCAGCGGCGTGACGCCGACCGGCGCGGGCACCCCGGAGAGCGTGTCCGTCCTGATCAGCTCGGTGCCGTGGGCGAGCAGCCAGAGCCCAGCCGCCACGTGCAGGGCGCCGCCGGGTCCGCTGTCCGGGTAGGGCGAGCTGATCCACAGCACCATCACGAGGACGGCGAACGAGCCGAGCCCGAGCCCCGCGGCGACGGCCCCGCCGACGACGCAGGTGGCGAGTCCCGGCGAACGGTCACCGTCCCGTGCGGTCAGCGGCAGCGGCTGTGACTGCGGCTGCTGCTGCGGCGGCTGCGGCTTCGCGGGCGGCGACGACGAGGCGCTGAGGTCGGTCGGTCGGTTCACCCGGCCATGCTCCCAACGACACGCGCTTTCTTCCCGTAACAGGCGAATACCCGAAGTGTCGCTCAAGATACGTTTATGTACTTTTTCGTACGGCGGAACGGCTGCGCCCGGCCGTTCGCCGCACGTCGGCCCACCGCGCGGAGAGTCCGATGACCCAGAGCCCTGCCACGCCTCTGCCGTCCCCCAAGGAACGCCGCAGGCTGCGCGAGGCGAAGTCGCTGAGCCAGGCCGACGTCGCCGCGAAGGTGGGCGTCACCCGGGAGACCGTGCGCTCGTGGGAGACGGGCCGCACCAGCCCGCGGGGGCGCAAGCGCGACGCGTACGCGAAGCTGCTCGACGCGATCGCGGACGAACAGTCCGCGCGGCCTCCGGCAGGCGTAGGCCGGACGGCCGAGCCCACGCCCTCTTACGGGCCCTCCGCCCCTGAAAAGCCGTCCCCGGAGCCATCCCCGAAGCCGAAGAACGGCACCTCGCGCAACGGCTCCGCGCCGCTCCACGGCTCCACGCCACACCACGGCTCCGCGCACCCGAACCCCGTACGCCCCGGCCCTTTGAAGATCGCCGCCCTCGCCACCGCCGACCGCGGCAGATCACGGACCCGGCCCGAACCCACCGCCCAACGCGCGTCGAAGCCGCAGGCGACCCCGCGCGGCTCCCGCAAGCTCCCCCACCGCGGCCCGGCGCCGGTCGGAACCCGGCGGACGGCCCCCGCGTCACCCGACCCGGTCAGCTCCGCACAGCCGGATCGGCCCGCCCTCACCCCCGCCCAGGCGTTTGACGCGCTCTGCACCCACTGCGCCCCCGGCCTCGTACGCCAGACGTATCTGCTCACCGGGCACAGGACCCTCGCCCAGGAGTCGGTGGAGCGGGCCTTCCAACTGGCCTGGCAGCGCTGGCCCGAGGTGGCCGTCGACCGTGACCCCGCGGGCTGGGTGCGCGCGGCGGCGTACGAGTACGCGATGTCCCCCTGGCACCGCTTCCGGCCCAGCCAGCGGCACCCCGACGCACCGCCCGCCGAACCCGCCGACCGCGCGTTCCTCGACGTACTCCTGAGCCTGCCGCCCGCGCAGCGCCGCACGCTGCTGCTCTACGACGGCGTCGGGCTCGACCTGCCCGAGACCGCGGCCGAGACGGAGGCGAGCACGCCCGCGGCGGCCAACCGACTCCTGCACGCGCGCGAGGCGGTCGCCGAACGCCTGCCCGACCTGGCCACGCCCGACGCGCTGCACCGGCGCCTCGGCGAACTGGGCGGCGCGGAGAAACTGGGCACGCCCGAGGCCGCACGCATCCGCACCGGCAGCGAACACCGCGCCCGCTTCTGGACCCGCACGGCGATCGCCTTCACGGCCCTGATCATCGGCGCGACGGCCCTCACCCTGAGAACGGCCCCCACGCACTACGAGCCCCCACAGGCACCGGGCAAGGCCATCAGCGGAATCCCGGCCCGCATGGGCCCGGGCCCGCTCTCATACGAGGAAACGGAACTCCGCGAGAAACTCCGAGCGGAACTACCGAACGACGAGGCCCGCTTGAAGCCACAGCCGAGGTAGGCGGCCAGGAGGGTCGCCCCTTAAGGGGCGCGGGGAACTGCGCAAAGGGGCGCGGGGAACTCCGCAAGGGGCGCGGGGAACTGCGCGCCAAGCCCCCACACCCCCGCAGCCGAAAACAAAAGTGGGCCCGCACCTCAAGAAGAGGTGCGGGCCCACTTTCGACTGCTAAAGGCCAGGGGCCAGCTCAGCCCGCGAGAATGGCGCGAGCCAGCTTCGCCGTCTCGGTAGGCGTCTTGCCGACCTTGACGCCAGCGGCCTCAAGCGCCTCCTTCTTGGCCTGCGCCGTGCCGGAGGAGCCGGAGACGATGGCACCGGCGTGGCCCATGGTCTTGCCCTCGGGCGCGGTGAAGCCCGCGACGTAGCCGACGACCGGCTTCGTCACGTTGGCCTTGATGTAGTCCGCCGCGCGCTCCTCCGCGTCGCCGCCGATCTCACCGATCATGACGATCAGGTCGGTGTCGGGGTCGGCCTCGAACGCCTCCAGGGCGTCGATGTGCGTCGTGCCGATGACCGGGTCGCCACCGATGCCGACGGCCGAGGAGAAGCCGATGTCACGGAGCTCGTACATCATCTGGTACGTCAGCGTGCCGGACTTCGAGACCAGGCCGATGCGGCCCGGCTTCGTGATGTCGCCCGGGATGATGCCGGCGTTGGACTGGCCCGGGGTGATGAGACCGGGGCAGTTCGGGCCGATGATGCGGGTCTTGTTGCCCTTCGACTTCGCGTACGCCCAGAAGGCGGCGGAGTCGTGGACGGCGATGCCCTCGGTGATGACGACGGCGAGGGGGATCTCGGCGTCGATCGCCTCGACGACGGCGGCCTTGGAGAAGGCCGGCGGCACGAAGAGGACGGACACGTTGGCGCCCGTGGCCTCCATGGCCTCCTTGACCGAGCCGAAGACCGGTACCTCGGTGCCGTCGAAGTCGACCTTCGTGCCCGCCTTGCGCGGGTTCACGCCGCCGACGATGTTGGTGCCGTCACCCAGCATGAGCTTGGTGTGCTTCATGCCCGTGGCACCGGTCATGCCCTGGACGATGACCTTGCTGTCCTTGTTGAGGAAGATAGCCATGGCTGTTCTGTCCCTCGTCCCTTACTTCGCGGCCGCGAGCTCGGCGGCCTTGTCGGCCGCGCCGTCCATGGTGTCCACACGCTGCACGAGCGGGTGGTTGGCGTCGCTCAGGATCTTGCGACCCAGCTCCGCGTTGTTGCCGTCGAGGCGCACGACCAGCGGCTTCTCGACCTTCTCGCCCTTCGAGGCGAGCAGCTCGAGGGCCTGCACGATGCCGTTGGCGACCTCGTCGCACGCGGTGATGCCACCGAAGACGTTGACGAAGACGGACTTGACGTCCGAGTCGCCGAGGATGATCTCCAGGCCGTTCGCCATGACCTCGGCGGAGGCGCCGCCACCGATGTCGAGGAAGTTGGCGGGCTTCACGCCACCGTGGTTCTCACCGGCGTACGCGACGACGTCCAGGGTCGACATGACCAGACCGGCGCCGTTGCCGATGATGCCGACCTCGCCGTCGAGCTTGACGTAGTTGAGGTTCTTGGCCTTGGCGGCAGCCTCGAGCGGGTTGGCTGCGGCCTTGTCCTCAAGAGCCTCGTGGTCGGGCTGGCGGAAGTCGGCGTTCTCGTCGAGCGAGACCTTGCCGTCCAGGGCCAGGATGCGGCCGTCCTTGGTCTTCACCAGCGGGTTGACCTCGACGAGGAGCGCGTCCTCGGCGACGAAGGTGTCCCACAGAGTCACCATCGCCTCGGCGACGCCCTCGGCCACCTCGGCCGGGAACTTCGCCTGGGCCACGATCTCGCGGGCCTTCTCGATGTTCACGCCCTCGACGGCGTTGACCGGGACCTTCGCGAGGGCCTCGGGGGTCTTCTCCGCGACCTCCTCGATGTCCATGCCGCCCTGCACCGACGCCATGGCGAGGAAGGTGCGGTTGGTGCGGTCGAGGAGGTACGAGACGTAGTACTCCGCCTCGATCTCCGGGGACAGCTCGGCGATCATCACCTTGTGGACCGTGTGGCCCTTGATGTCCATGCCGAGGATGTCCGTCGCACGAGCGACGGCCTCGTCGGGGTTGGCGGCCAGCTTCACGCCACCGGCCTTGCCGCGGCCACCGACCTTCACCTGTGCCTTGACGACCGACTTGCCGCCCAGTCGTTCGGTGGCCTCGCGCGCCGCCTCAGGCGTGTCGATGACTTCACCGGCCAGCACCGGTACACCGTGCTTGGCGAAGAGGTCCCTCGCCTGGTACTCGAACAGGTCCACGCGCGTCCGTCCCTTTTCCGTGATCTCGCTGCGATCTCGCTGCTTTGGTGTCAGCTGTCTGCGTGGGCGTGCCGCGGAGGGCAACGTGACTGCGCTGTCACAAGGGAGGCGTAGGACGGAGTCCGGTACGCGGCATGTCCGTCTCGCAGGTTATCGCCGCGGGCCGTAGGTCCCTAAATCGCAGATCACATTTGGGCGGTGATGACTGTCACAGATCACCCGCCCCGCGGGCCGGGGGCGGCCCCTGCTGCGCCAGGGGCCGCCCGTTTGCTCCAGTTGCTCCCGCGATCAGCCGGTGTACACGTAACCCGGCGTGATGTCGCCGGTCACACCCCGCACACCGGTGACGGCGTTGCCCGCGAGGGCCCCGGCGTCGGGGGTGACGGTGCGGGTCACGTCCTGCGCCAGGTACGACACGTCACCCACGGCCTGCTCGGCGACCGGCACGACGCCGTCGACGGCGGTGGCGGCGACGGGGGGCAGGACGGAGGCCGAGGTCTGGTCGACGGCCGGGGACACGGCGCCCTCCAGGTCCGGGGCGAAGGCCGAGAGGGGACCGAAGAGGTAGTCGATGTCCGTGTCGGGGGCCTGGACGTCGGGGACCTGGACGTCGTCCTGGGTGGGCAGCGTGTCCGGGGCCGGGAGCCTGTCCGGGGCCGGGAGCTTGTCCTGGGTCGGGAGCTTGTCCTGGGTGGGGAGCTTGTCCTTGACCTGGTCGGTGTCGACGGTGGGTGCGGTGTCGACGGACTTCACCTTGGCGGCGGCACCGGTCGCGACCTTCTTGACCTGGCCCACGGCGGAGCCGTCGGTGACATCGGTGACGTCGGTGGTCTTGCCCTGGACGTCGGCGACCGCGTCGGACGCCTGGTCCGGCACCGCGATGGAGTGCTGGGGCAGCTCGTCCGCGCTGGCGACGGCCGAACCGAGCGCCCACGCGCTCGTGACACCGGCGGCTATGACGAGGGAACGGCGGATGTTCTTGTTCATGCTTGCGTCAGATCCTTCGAATTCGTGCTCTGGCTGTGGATCCGGTCCCGAGGCGTACGGAGATGTACGGAGACCTAGGGGAACCGGAGGGCAGACCTGTTCCGCCCCCGCGCGGCAGGTCATCGCGGGGAAAGGGCTGCCCTAGCCAGGGAATTCGGGAATGTCCCGCTGTCTGTCGCGGGTCGGCACGGAGTCCGCGGCGCGCCCGGGCCCGGAGAGGAGCCGGACCGGCGCACGGCCGTCGAGCACCGCGGCGTGCAGATCGCCGTGCCGCGCCACGCCGCCGTCACCGGCGGACGCGTTGCCGAGGGAGCCGCCGGGATGGGCGGGCGCGGGCGGGGACTCGTGCCCGGTGCCGTACTCGCTCTTGCTGTGACGGGGATCGACGCGTCGGTCCCCGTCGGCGCCGAGTCCGGGACCGGGATGCCAACTCCCCGTTCCGTACGCCAAGCCGACCTGCGGCCGGACCGGCCGCTCGGACCGGTGCGTGCGCTCGTGCGCAGCCGGGCTGTCACCGTGCGGCGCGGCGTCCGGAGCGGGCGCGGGCTCTGCCTCGGGCCCGCCGCCACGTCCGTCACCGTCACCGGTTCCCGGAAGAGGCCGCTGCCGAGGCAAGAGCTCCGACGGCGAAGGCGCCTCGCGCAGGCCACCGGCCGCCTCGTGCACGGCCTCACCGACAGGACGCACGACGGGCTCGGCAACGGGCTCGGCGACCGGCTCGGCGACCGGCTCGGCAACGTGCCGCACCGCCGGGGCGACGGGCTCCGCCCGCTCGACCGGCTCGGCCTGCTTGAGGGGCAGCGGCTGCACCTGCCGAGGCGCAGAGCCATCGCCCAGTGGCCCGTCCGCCGCCTGCGCCCGCTCCCCGGAGAGGAACCCGAGCACGAGCAACCCGCCCAGCAACAGCACCACTTGCAGCGCGCGCCGCCCGGCCACCGTGCGCACGAAGCGCCCGGCGGAACCGGTCGGAGCGGCTGCGGAAGCGGAAGTCACAGCGGGAGGGGTCCTCTGCGGCAGAAGGGATGCCCGCGTCAGGGCGGGTGCACGTGCGGCACATGCGGCACGGCGGAGCGGAGCGGAACGTATCGCTCCGCGAGTGCGGTGCGACGATCCTCGCACGGGACGCCCGCAGTCGCGCAAGTCCCCTGTTACCGATGCGCGTTCATGTCCTGTTCCCCGCTGTCGTGTCCGGTATGGGAAGTGGGCGCCTTTCGATCGCCGCGGCCATCACGTCGGGGAAGAGGTCAGGCGTGCAGGCGAAGGCCGGTGCGTCGAGCGCGGCGAGCGCCGCCGCGTGCTCGCGGTCGTACGCGGGCGTCCCCTCGTCGGAGAGCGCGAGCAGCGTCACGAACTGCACCCCGGACGCCTTCATCGCCGCGACCCGCTTCAGCATCTCGTCGCGTATGCCGCCTTCGTAGAGATCACTGATCAGGACGACGACCGTGTCCGCGGGCCGGGTGATCTGCGACTGGCAGTACGCGAGCGCCCTGTTGATGTCGGTCCCGCCGCCCAGCTGCGTACCGCACAGGACGTCCACCGGATCGTCGAGCTGATCGGTCAGGTCGACGACGTTCGTGTCGAAGACGACGAGCCGCGTGTTGAGCGACCGCATGGAACCGAGCACGGCGCCGAACACCGAGGCGTAGACGACGGACGCGGCCATCGACCCCGACTGGTCGATGCAGAGGATGACCTCCTTCTTCACCGACTGGGAAGCGCGCCCGTACCCGATCAGGCGCTCGGGGACGATCGTCCCGTGCTCCGGCAGGTAGTTCTTGAGGTTGGCCGCGATCGTGCGGTTCCAGTCGATGTCGTGGTGGCGCGGCCTGCTGACCCGCGCGCTGCGGTCGAGGGCACCGGTCAGCGTGGAGCGGGTCCGCGTCGCGAGCCGCTTCTCCAGGTCGTCGACGACCTTGCGCACGACGGCCCGCGCGGTCTCCTTGGTGGTCTCCGGCATGGCCTTGTTGAGGGAGAGCAGCGTCCCCACCAGGTGTACGTCCGCGTCGACGGCCTCCAGCATCTCGGGCTCCAGGAGCAGCGTGGAGAGCCCGAGCCTGTCGATGGCGTCGCGCTGCATGACCTGGACGACGGACGAGGGGAAGTACGTCCGGATGTCCCCGAGCCAACGCGCCACGGACGGCGCGGATCCCCCGAGCCCCGCCGAACGCTCCTGCCCCCGGGCTCCCTTGGCGTCCCCTCCCCCGTACAACGCGGTGAGCGCCCCGTCCATCGCCGCGTCCTGCCCGGCGAGCCCGCACCCCGTGCCGTCCGCGTCACCCCCACCGAGCACGAGCCGCCACCGCCGCAGCCGCTCATCCGTAGCCCCGCTCATCGGCCCACCCCCACAAGGTCGTTGTGATCACCCGCACCGGCCCCGGACCCCGTCCCGGCCCCAGCCCCAGCCCCAGCCCCAGCCCCAGCCCCAAGCAGCAACTCCACAACCGCCAGCACCGCATCCGCCCGCACCGCGTCGATCTCCGGATCGAACCCGGGTATCCCTCCCGCGACCGTGGCCACCGCGCCGGACGACCCCCCGCCGGGACCACGCCGCACCAGCTCCCCCAACGTCCGCCGCACCCCTGGCTCGTACGCCGAGAACGTGCGCCGCAGCAGTGGCAGTACGTCGGTGAACGCGTCGCCGGAGACCCCGCTCAGCCAGTCGTCGACCAGTCCGAGCAGCCGCTCGTCGTGCACGAGCAGCATCCCGCCGCCGGACGCGCCCCCGACGAACCCCTCGATCCAGGCGGCGCCCTCGGCGGGCGCGCTTCCCCGGGAGAGCGCGAGCCCCATGAGCCGGGCGACGTCCTCGTCCCCCAACTCCCCGCCGTCCAGGAGCAACCGCACACTCCGCCCGCGTACGACTCCGGCGACGGCCTCCCGCCCAGCGAGCTTCCGCAGCACGGAGTACCACCGGACGCGGACGTCCTGGGCGTCGCCCGTAGCCGACGACGACGCCAGCTCGCCCAGCAGCCCGACCGCTTGGTGCACCACGTCGACATGCCCCCGCATGGCCAGTGCCGCGTCCGCGTCGAGCCCCGCGCACGCAGGCGGCAACCCGACGAAGACCCGCTCGGCGAGCCCGAGGGCGACCTCGCCGAGCGCCTCCGTGCCGGTCCCCCGAACATCCCCGTACCGAAGGGACCGCACCAGCGCGGGCAGCGCCTGTGCGAGGTGGCCAACGTCCGTGTCCAGCGCCGCCCGGTCCGCGAGCACCCGCATCACCACGGGCAGCGCGTCCGGCAGCTCGGCGAGCAGACACCGCTCCGCGAGGGAGGTGACATCGGCGAGGGCGACCGCCTCGACCGCGTCGGCCGACGCCCTGCCCGTGGCCGCGCCGAGCACCGTGGTCCCCCACACCCCCGCCTCCGCGACCCGCACGGACAGCTCAGGATCCCAGCGCAGTCGCCAGGTCTCCCGGAACGTGCCCGTACTCCCCCGGGACGCGGCCGGATCGCCCCAGCCGATGCCGAGCAGCCTGAGCCGGTGCAGCAGGGTGCTGCGCGCGGCGTCGGTCTCCTTGCGCAGGTCGAGCTCCAACTGCCGCTCCAGCGCCTCCGGTTTGAGGCGCAGCCTGCGCTGTATCCGGGTGAGGTCGCGCTGCAACGGCACCGCGGGCGCCGCGTCGGGCACCTCCCCCAGGACGTCCCCGACGACGAGCCTGTCGTGCACGAGCCCGAGCGGCACGTCGGAGCCCTCGCACATCACCGCCCGTACGGCATCGGTCGCCTCGGTGAGCCCCGCCAGCGGCCGCCCCCGCATCGCGGCGAGCGTGTCGGCGAGCCGCACCGCCTCGATGACGTGCGCGGACGACACCGGCCTGTCCTCGGCGCGCAGCAGCCCCGCGACCTTCGTCATCCAGCGCTCGACGGGCCGGTCGGGGGCGCCGAACAGGTGGCCGTACCAGCCGGGTGACGTGATTCCCGCGCCGTACCCACTGGTGCGGGAGAGCCTGCGGTGCGTCCAGGGCACCCACGTCATCTCGGCCTTCACCTTGGGCAGGCCCTTGAGCAGCGCGCGGTCGGCGGTCACCGTGACCTTCCGCCGCAGCGCGGGAACGTGCCAGGCGCCGCACACCACGGCCACCCCGCCCGCCCCGAACTCCTTCTGCGCCGCGCGCACTTGGATGCGCATGTAGGCCTCGCGCGTCAGGTCGCGCGCGTGCCCGCCGTCCCCGTACTCCTCGCGCAGCGCCGTCATGGCGTCGCCGAGCGCCTCGAACGGTGCGAACGCGTCGTCGCCGGGTCCCCGGTGCTCGACGACGTCCTCCCACCAGCGCTCGGGGTCGTCGTACCCGGCGGTCTCGGCGAGCACGGCGAGGGGATCGATCCGCACATCATCCCGGCCACCCTCCGCTCCCCCCTCGCCTTCGGCCTCACCCTCACCCTCACCCTCACCTTCGCCTTCGGGCTCGCCCTCCCCCTTGCTCTCGTCCTCGCTCCGCTCCTCGGCGCGCAGGGCGAGCGAGTGCGCCGCGGGGAGGTCGATGAACCGCACCGGCACGCCCTGGCCGAGCGCCCACTGGATGGCCACCCACTCCGGAGAGAACTCCGCGAGCGGCCAGAACGCCGAACGGCCGGGCTCGTCCACCACGTGCGCGAGCAGCGCGACCGGCGGCCGCATCCCCTCGTCGGCGGCGAGCGCCACCAGGGCGTCGGCCTCGGGCGGCCCCTCGACCAGGACGACCCCGGGCCGCCCCTCCTCGAGCGCGGCCCGCACCGCACGCGCGGATCCCGGACCGTGGTGCCGCACCCCGAGCAGCAGCGGCTCCCGTGCCGTCGTCACGCGCTCACCTCGCGGCAGGCACGGTAGAAGTCCTTCCACCCGTCGCGCTCGCGCACGACCGCTTCGAGGTACTCCTGCCAGATCACGCGGTCCGCCGCCGGGTCGCGCACGACGGCGCCGAGGATGCCCGCCGCGACGTCACCGGGGCGCAGCACGCCGTCCCCGAAGTGGGCCGCGAGCGCGAGGCCGTTGGTGACGACGGAGATGGCCTCGGCGGTCGACAGCGTGCCGCTGGGCGATTTCACCTTCGTACGCCCATCGGTGGTGACGCCGTCGCGCAGCTCGCGGAAGACGGTGACGACGCGCCGGATCTCGTCGAACCCCTCAGGCCCTGTGGGCAGTTCGAGTGACGTGCCGAGCTGGTCGACGCGGCGCGCGACGATGTCGACCTCGGCGTCCGCGCTCTCCGGCAGCGGCAGGACGACGGTGTTGAACCGGCGGCGCAGCGCGCTCGACAGGTCGTTGACGCCGCGGTCCCTGTCGTTGGCGGTGGCGATGAGGTTGAAGCCGCGCACGCCCTGCACCTCCTGCCCGAGCTCCGGGATCGGCAGGGTCTTCTCCGACAGGATCGTGATCAGCGTGTCCTGCACGTCGGCGGGGATGCGGGTCAGCTCCTCGACCCGCGCCGTCATGCCCTCGGACATGGCGCGCATGACGGGGCTGGGCACGAGCGCGTCGCGGCTCGGCCCGTGCGCGAGCAACTGCGCGTAGTTCCAGCCGTACCTGATGGCTTCCTCGGGGGTGCCCGCCGTGCCCTGCACGAGCAGGGTCGAGTCCCCGCTGACCGCGGCGGCCAGATGCTCGGACACCCAGGTCTTGGCGGTCCCCGGCACGCCGAGCAGGAGCAGGGCGCGGTCGGTGGCGAGCGTGGTGACGGCGACCTCGACGATGCGCCTCGGCCCCACGTACTTCGGTGTGATCACGGTCCCGTCGGGCAGCGTGCCGCCGAGCAGGTACGTCGCGACGGCCCACGGCGAGAGCTTCCAGCGGGCGGGACGCGGCCGGTCGTCCTGCGCGCCGAGCGCGGCGAGTTCGTCGGCGAACGCGTCCTCGGCATGCGGCCGCAGGACCTCCGCGCCGCTCACGGAACCGCTCGCGGAATCAGTCACGGAATCAGTCGCGGGCACGGGCCCGTTCGCGGTCGCGGACGTCGTCGAGTCGACGGAAACGGTCATGGAGCGATCCCCCTCCAGCTCGTCCGGACGCATCTGGCCCGGATGTGTCTCCACCGTGCACCACGCCACTGACAATCGCCCCGAGCAAGCCTCTGACCTGCACCGATGACCGCTTCCCGGTCGATTGTCAGTGGCGGCACCTACCTTCGAGACATGACTCAGCAGGGGGTGCGCTGGACGGCGGATCAGGTGCTGGCACTGGCTCCTGATGCCCCGTCACGCAAGGCGGGCAGCAAACTCGGTGTCGCAGGACCATGGTCGGAGGCGGGCAGTTCTGGCGAGGGGACGGTGTGGGGCCTGTGCAAGGGCAGTGGCAGCAAGCCGTATCAGACGGTCGTCGACATCACGTGCGCGGGAGAGGCGGCCGGCCCGGCGTACAAATGCAGTTGTCCGAGCCGCAAGTTCCCGTGCAAGCACGCGCTCGGACTGTTGCTCGTCTGGGCGGGCCAGGACGGCACGGTGCCGGAGGGCGAGCCTCCGGCCTGGGCGGAGGAGTGGCTGGCGACGCGCCGTAAGAGAACGGCGGAGAAGCGGAGTTCGCCCCCATCGTCCACCCCCGCCGACCCCGAAGCGGCACACCGCCGCGCGGAGAAGCGGGCCGAGCGGATCACTGCGGGCGTGACGGAGCTGGAGCAGCGCCTGTCCGACCTGCTGCGCGGCGGCACGGCGGCGGCCGAGCAGACGGGGTACGGCCTGTGGGAGGAGACAGCCGCCCGCATGGTCGACGCGCAGGCTCCCGGACTGGCCGCGCGCGTGCGCGAATTGGGGGCGATCCCGTCCTCGGGCCACGGCTGGCCGGTCCGTCTCCTTGAGGAGTGCGCGCTCCTGCACCTCCTCGACCAGGGCTGGCTGCACCGCGAAGAGCTGCCGGACGAGCTGGCCGCCACGGTCCGCTCCCGCGTCGGCCTGCCCGCCCAGCCCCAGGGGCCGCCCCTGCGGGACCACTGGCTGGTGCTCGCGCAGTACGACACGGCGGACAGCAAGCTCACCACGCGCCGCATATGGATGTACGGCACGGAATCGGGCCGCACGGCACTGCTTCTCTCCTACGGGGCGGCGGGCCGGGCCCCGTCGCTCGCGCTGCCGGTGGGCCTGGCCCTCGACGCCGCACTGTCGTGGTACCCGGGCGGGATCCGGCTCCGCGCGGACCTCGGCGAGCAGTTCACCGCCCCGGCCCCCACACCGCTGCGCCCACCGGGCGTCCGCGTGTCCGAGGCGACGGCCCACTACGGAGAGGCCCTGCGAAAGGACCCCTGGCTGGAGTCGCACCCCGTGACCCTGGCCGACGTCACCCCGACCCAGTCCACGGACGGCTGGCAACTGACGGACCCTGAAGAGGACTTGGCGCTCCCCCTCTCCCCGTCGGCCGCGTCCCGACCGGGCCTGTGGCGCCTGGTGGCGCTGTCCGGCGGCGCACCGCTCACGGTGTTCGGGGAGTGCGGCCACCGCGGCTTCACCCCGCTGGCGGCCTGGCCGAAGGACGCGGAAGGAACGATCCCGCTGTGCTGACACCTCAGGAGGCAAGGATGCCCGCGCTCACGCCCTGGGAGGAGCTCGTCACCACGGCCCTCCTCGGCACGGACCGCCGCGCGCTCTCCACACCCGGCAAGGAGGCACCGCTCACGCTCCTCGACCAGGCGGCGGCACAGACCGTACGCCGCAGGGCCGGTCTGCGCCCCGCCCCGGCGGCCGCACCGCCCCAGCCCGCCGCCGACGACCCGAGGCCACCGTTGCCTCCCGCGGCGAGGCAACGCCTCGCGACGCTCCTCACCGACCAGCCGGGCTCCGGCGGCAGCGGCAGAAGGGGCGCGGCACCGGACCTGATGGAACTCCTGCCCCAGTGGCTCTCCCTGGCGAACGCGCGGGGCTACGGGGCGCCGCCCGAACTGCTGCCCGCCCTGCTCAACGCGGCACGCGGACGCACGGACCTGCGCCCCCAGGCACTGACCTTCGCGGGCCCCCGGGCCCTGTGGCTGGCCCGCCTCAACCCGGACTGGAAGTTCGCGCTGCGCTCCACCCCGGGCGGCGGCATGGCGCTCCCGGACCCCACGGACACGGCGCAGGTTCAACAACTGTGGGAGGAGGGCCTGTTCGCCGAGCGGGTCGCCCTGCTCACCACCCTCAGGGAGCACGACGCGCAAGCGGCCCGCGCCCTGCTGTCCACCACCTGGCAGACGGAGCGCGCGGAGGACCGCCTGATGTTCCTCGACACCCTCCGCACGGGCCTCTGCGAAGCGGACGAGCCCTTCCTTGAGGAGGCCCTCACCGACCGCAGCCGCAACGTCCGCGCCACGGCCGCCGAACTGCTCTCCGCGCTCCCCGCATCGGCCCTGGCCGCGCGGATGGCGGCCCGTGCGGCCTCCTGCGTGGCCGTGGACCACGTGGCGAGCACGCCGACACTGACCGTGGAGGCCCCGCACGAGTGCGACGCGGCCATGGAAAGGGACGGCGTCGTCGCCAAGCCCCCCACCGGCCGTGGCGAACGCTCCTGGTGGCTGGGCCAGTTGGTGGACTCGGCCCCGCTCAACAGCTGGCAGGGCCGCCTGGGCAACCGCACGCCCACCGAGATAGTGGCGCTCCCGGTGGCCGACGACTGGCGCGGCGAACTGCACGCGGCATGGTGCAGGGCGGCCGTACGACAGCGGGACGCGGCGTGGTCCAGGGCGCTGCTCGGCACTCCCGCGTCCCCTGACGCCGCGGGCCCAGGAGCGGTCTCCCTGGCCGAACGCGCCAAGCTCCTGGCGTCCCTTCCCCCGCGGGAACGCGCCGACTGGGTGGCGGGTTTCATCGCCGCGCACGGCCTCTCGGAAGCCTTCCAGCTCCTCGGCGTCTGCGCGGTCCCCTGGGCGGAGCCGCTGGGCCGCGCGGTGGTCGACGCCCTGAACATCGCCCGGGACGCGGGCAGTTACCCCTGGAGCTTCAGCGGGGTGATGGGCCTGGCGGAACGCTGCCTGGACCCCGCGGAGGCCGTACGCCTGGAGGCCCTCACGGCCGTCCCCGACGAATCGGAGAACGCCTCGCCCGGCGCGGGCGGCTACTGGTCGGAAGCCTTCCAACGCCTGGTGACCACGCTCCGCCTGAGAGCCGCGATCACCACGGAGCTGACCCCCTGACCGCGCCGTACGCCCTACGCCCTACGCCCTACGCCCTACGCCCCGGCGGTCTGCCGCACGTTGGCCCGGACCCACTCGACGATCGACGTCGTCGTAGCCCCGGGCGTGAAGATCTCGGCGACGCCCTTCTCCTTCAGCGGCGCGATGTCCGCCTCCGGGATGATCCCGCCCCCGAACACCTTGATGTCCTCCGCGTCCCGCTCCTTGAGCAGCTCGATGACGCGCGCGAACAACGTGTTGTGCGCTCCGGAGAGGATGGAGAGACCGATCGCGTCGGCGTCCTCCTGGATGGCGGTGTCCACCACCTGCTCGGGCGTCTGGTGCAGCCCGGTGTAGATGACCTCCATACCGGCGTCCCGCAACGCCCGCGCGATCACCTTGGCCCCACGATCGTGCCCGTCGAGCCCCGGCTTGGCGACCACAACGCGGATCGGACCGGCTGCCACACCCATCACTGCCTCCATGTCCCCACACCGCACGAACGGCGGGGCAAGTGAACGAACGTTATCCCCAGCATCGCGCACCCGGCAGTTTCACGGTGGAGAGCGAGGGGGAAATCACACGTTGGGACACGTTCGCTGCGCGTCGCTCCGTCACCCGGGAGTTCACGCTCCGCATCCGGACCGGACCAGGCGCGAGGGGAGCCGCGACGAGATCGCCGGACCACCACACCGGCAGCCGCACGGTGTGGTGGTCCGGCGCATCGGCGATGCACGGGGGCAAGGAGCGCACCGCTCGGGGCGCAGCGCGCCACCGCACGGGGGCACGGAGAAGCCCCCTCCGCACAGCCGGCTCCTCGCCCACGACTCCCCCTAGGGCACACGGGGGACAGAGCCGTCCTCCCGTGCGCCAATCGGGAGGTCGACGATGCCGATGACAGGGGTCCACCCCTTTCGCCCACTCAGCACGATCAGCCAGCTCGGCTGGCTGCTGCCGAAACTCCCGCCCCTCTCCCTCCTGACGCGCTCCCGCGCCCAGACGAAGGCCAGAACGGAACGCACCTCCCTGGCCCTCCTCAAGGCGACCGCCCTGGAACTGACGATCCTCGCGGGACACCTCCTCCTCTATCCCTCGGGCATCGCCCAGGAACGCAGGGCGACCCCGCTCCAGCCGCCCCCGGACGCCCCCCGCCTCCCTCCGGACGCCAGGCCCCCGGTGCTCCTCCTGCACGGCTTCATCGACAACCGCTCCGTCTTCGTGCTGCTGCGCCGCGCCCTGGCCCAACACGGCGGCCGCCGCGTGGAGTCCCTCAACTACTCGCCGCTCACGTGCGACGTCCGCACCGCGGCCGAGTTGCTGGGCCGCCATATAGAGGAGCTCTGCGAGCGCACGGGCCACGCCAGGGTCGACGTCGTGGGGCACAGCCTCGGCGGCCTGATCGCCCGCTACTACGCGCAGCGCCTCGGCGGCGACGTCCGCGTACGCACGCTGGTCACCCTCGGCACGCCGCACACGGGCACCCGCGTCGTGCCCCTCGCCGACGCGCACCCGATCGTCCGGCAGATGCGCCCGGGCTCAGCGGTGATCGAGGAACTGAAGGAACCGGCGCCGGGCTGCCGCACGCACTTCGTGAGTTTCTGGAGCGACCTCGACCAGCTGATGGCCCCGTTGGAGACGGCCTGCGTCGACCACCCCGACCTGACCGCGCAGAACGTCCGCGTCACCGGCATCGGTCACCTGGCACTCCCGGTGCACCCCGCAGTCGCCAACGGCATCATCCAGGCGCTGGACCTGGCACGTCCGGGAACCGACGCCAAGGGCGCGCCCGGCGGGCTGACGGTCGCCTGACCCCGAAATCGCCGCCCAAACGTCGAACGGTCATCGAACGCAGGGCCAAAGCTGTGCCCACAGACCACCGAAAGACGGCCGAATGCCCGTTTCCTGAGACCACGAAACCTGACGAAGATTGTCGCGCCCGTATACCGCCGGGTACAGTCGCCGCACTGCTCTGCCCCTGCTGCCGAGGCGAAAGAGAAGTTGGTGAACGACCGTCACCCGTCGGGGAGCTCGACTCCCCCGCCCTCGGCACCCGGCGCCGACCACGCGCACTACGCGACGTACGACCAGCACCATGCCGCTCCCCAGGGGCATGACGCCTACGCCACCGGAAGCTTCAGCACCGGGAGTTTCGACACCGGCAGCTTCGCCGCCGACCCCCTCTTCGGGGACATGAACGGCGGCGGCCAGAGCACGTACGACACGGGCCAGTGGGCGACCACCACCGGCACCCAGCAGACGCTCAACTACGACGCGTACGCGGCGCAGCACCACGCGGCCACGTACGACACCGGCAGCTACGACACCACCGGGATGTGGGCGACGGGCAGCTATCAGCAGCTCGCCGACATCCCCTCGCAGCCGGGCCCCGACACCAGCGGCCAGTGGGACGCCACCGCCTGGAACCAGCCGTCGAGCACCGGCCAGTGGGACACACAGACCTTCGAGACGGGTGCGTACGACACGGGTGCGTACGACGCGACCGCGTGGAACTCGGCGGGCGGGACCTACGAGTCCCCCGCACCGCACGAACCGCAGTCGTACGAACCCGCCGAGGCGTACGACCCGTACGACCCCTACACCGCGTACGAGGCCGACACCCCCTACGCGACCGAGGCCGCGTACGAGGCCGAAGCGGCCGCCTACGAGGCCGACGACGAGGACCTCGAACCGATCGGGGAGCCCCTGGGCACCGAGGCCGAGGGCCGTTCCCCCCGCGGCGGACGCGGAGCGGGCGGCACGGGCCGCTCGAGGACCCGCCGCCGCTCCCCCGCCAAGCGCTCCGCGCTCTTCACCGTCGCCGTGCCGTCGGCCTGCGTGATGGGCGTCGCGGGTGTCGCCGCCGCGTCCGTGGGCAGCTTCGGCGGGGACGAGAGCAAAGACACGACGGCGTCGGCCCCGGACCCCACGTCCGTGAAGCCGTCCGCCGCCAACAACAAGCTGGACACCCAGCTGGCGAACCTCTCCGCCGACGCGGGCGACTTCGCGGACCGCGCGAGCCGCACGCAGGAGCGCATCGACCTCAAGGCCCAGAAGGCGGCGGCCGAGAAGAAGGCGGCCGCGGAGGCCGCGCGCAAGGAGCGGCTGCGCCCCAAGTTCGCGCTGCCGGTGAAGCAGCACGGCCTGAGCGCGTACTACGGCCAGGCGGGCGTCAACTGGATGTCCGCGCACTCCGGCATCGACTTCCCCGTGTCGTACGGCACGGAGGTGCTCGCCGCGACCGACGGCACCGTCTCCACGAAGTGGAACAGCGCCTACGGCAACATGGCGATCGTGACCGCCAAGGACGGCACGGAGACCTGGTACTGCCACCTCTCCACGCACAAGATCTCCAGCGGCCCGGTGAAGGCGGGCGAGCCCATCGCCTTCTCCGGCAACTCGGGCAACTCCACAGGACCGCACCTGCACTTCGAGGTGCGTCCCGGCGGCGGCTCCGCGATCGACCCGCTGCCGTGGCTGCGCAGCCACGGCCTCGACCCGACGTAGGCGGCGAGCGCCGCCGTCCCGCAGGGCCACCGACCCCGCGGGACCACGACAGTCCCTAGAGCTTCTCCACCGGGCCTAGAGCTTCTCCACCGGCGCGTACCTCAGCAGCAGCCGCTTCGGCTTGGGCTCGCCGAAGTCCACCGTCGCCTCGGCGTTCGCACCCGATCCCTTGACGCCAACCACGGTCCCGAGGCCGAACTGGTCGTGCGTGACCCGGTCGCCGACCGCGAGCGCGACCACCGGCTTCTCCGTCGCACGGCGCGTGGCGAACCCCTGCGCGCCCCCGGAGCGCGACCGCGACGAGGACAGCGACGAGGCGATGCCGCCGGCCGGACCAGACGAACCCGACGAACCCGAGGACGCCGGGGCGCCGACCGCGCCCGTCCGCTTCCAGTCCAGGTGGGTGTCCGGGATCTCCTCCAGGAAGCGCGACGGCGGGTTGTACGAGGGCTGGCCCCAGGCGCTGCGCATCGAGGACCGCGTCAGATAGAGCCGCTCACGCGCGCGCGTGATGCCCACGTACGCCAGGCGCCGCTCCTCCTCCAGCTCCTTGACCTGCCCCAACGAGCGCATGTGCGGGAAGACGCCGTCTTCCATGCCGGTCAGGAAGACCACGGGGAATTCGAGGCCCTTGGCGGTGTGCAGCGTCATCAGGGTGATGACTCCGGAGCCGTCGTCCTCCTCGTCCGGGATCTGGTCGGAGTCGGCGACCAGGGCGACGCGCTCCAGGAAGTCGGAGAGCGAACCGGTGGTCGCGGCACCGGCCGCCTCCCCGGCACCCTCCGCGTCCGCCGCGTTCTCCCCGCCGTCGCCCTCCGCGCCTTCGGTGGCTTCGGTGGCTCCGGCGGCCTGGCCGCTCTCCTGCTCGAACTCCAGCGCCACGGCGGCGAGTTCCTGGAGGTTCTCGATGCGCGTCTCGTCCTGCGGGTCGGTGGACGCCTGCAACTCGGCGAGATAGCCGGTCCGTTCGAGCACGGCCTCCAGGACGACCGCCGGGCCCGCGCCGGACTCGACGATGGTCCGCAGCTCCTCCATCAGCGTGTTGAAACGCCTGACGGCATTGGTCGACCTGGCGGCCATGCCGTACGCCTCGTCGACGCGGCGCAGCGCCTGCGGGAAGGAGATCTTCTCGCGCTGGGACAGCGCGTCGATCATCGCCTCGGCGCGGTCGCCGATGCCTCGCTTGGGGACGTTGAGGATGCGCCGCAGCGGCACCGCGTCCTCGGGGTTGGCGAGCACGCGCAGGTACGCGAGGACGTCCCTGACCTCCTTGCGCTCGTAGAAGCGCACGCCGCCGACGACCTTGTAGGGCAGGCCGACGCGGATGAAGATCTCTTCGAAGACACGGGACTGCGCGTTCGTACGGTAGAAGATCGCGACGTCGCCCGCCTTCGCGTCGCCCGCGTCGGTGAGCCGGTCGATCTCGTCGGCGACGAACTGCGCCTCGTCGTGCTCGGTGTCCGCGACGTATCCCGTGATGCGCGCGCCCGCGCCCTGGTTGGTCCACAGGTTCTTCGGGCGGCGGCTCTCGTTCCGCTCGATGACCGCGTTCGCGGCGGTCAGGATCGTCTGCGTGGAGCGGTAGTTCTGCTCCAGGAGGATCGTCGTCGCGTCCGTGTAGTCCTCCTCGAACTGGAGGATGTTGCGGATGGTGGCGCCGCGGAAGGCGTAGATCGACTGGTCCGCGTCACCCACCACACAGAGCTCGCCGGGGTCGTCGCCCTCGCCTCCGGAGGGGCCGACCAGCTCGCGCACCAAGGCGTACTGCGCGTGGTTGGTGTCCTGGTACTCGTCGACCATGACGTGCCGGAAGCGGCGCCTGTAGTGCTCGGCGACGTCGGGGAAGGCGCGCAGGAGGTGGACCGTCGTCATGATCAGGTCGTCGAAGTCCAGTGCGTTCGCCTCGCGGAGGCGGGACTGGTACATCGCGTAGGCCTGGGCGAGGGTCTTCTCGAAGCCGTCGGCGGCCTGGCCCGCGAAGTCCTCCTCGTCGATCAGCTCGTTCTTCAGGTTGGAGATCTTGGCGCTGAAGGACTTCGGCGGGAACTTCTTCGGGTCGAGGTCCAGATCGCGGCAGACCAGGGCCATCAGACGCTTGGAGTCCGCGGCGTCGTAGATCGAGAAGGAGGACGTGAAGCCCAGCTTCTTGTACTCGCGGCGCAGGATGCGGACGCAGGCGCTGTGGAACGTCGACACCCACATCGCGTTCGCCCGGGGGCCGACGAGCTGCTCGACGCGCTCCTTCATCTCGCCCGCGGCCTTGTTCGTGAAGGTGATCGCGAGGATCTGGCCGGGGTGGGCGCCGCGCTCGGCGAGGAGGTACGCGATGCGGTGGGTCAGCACGCGGGTCTTGCCGGAACCGGCACCGGCGACGATGAGCAGCGGGGAGCCCGCGTGCACGACGGCCGCGCGCTGGTTCTCGTTGAGACCGTCGAGAAGCGTCGCCGGGTCGATGACCGGGCGCGGGGCACCACCGCGGTAGTGCGTGTCCCGGGTCATGGGCGCGTCGAACTTCCCGTCGAACAGATCGTCCGGAACGGGCTCCGGAGCGGTGTCCTCGGGTGGCGGCGGGGGCTCTTCGTCCGCGGCCCGTGAGGGCTGCAGGTCCGCCAGGAAGCTGTCATCAAAGAGGCTGCTCATCGCCTCCCGAGTCTAGGCGGCCCCACTGACAACCCGCCCCGGGTTCCGGCCACCTCCGCCCGATGACGTCCCGCCCCCGGGCGGTCACGCTCCGCTTTCGCGCGGCATGCCCCCATCGGGCGCTTCGAAAAGTCACGAAAATGTATCGGGCATATCGAACATCAACCTTCACACGGGCCACACGAGTTGGCTAGCGTGCTGCGCGGGCTGCTCGTCCCCCCACCGGCGAACCCCGCCGGGAACGGGTGGCCTCCGCCGAGTTCGACATGGTCGGAGCCGGGGACCCACCAAGACCTTGGGGTGAATCGGCCCCGTACGAAGCACGACGTACGGGACCGTAGGGCAACCTTCCGGATCGTCCGCCCGAACCCGACAGCTAACCCGGTAGGCGGTCTACGGAAGGAGTCGCCTCTCTTGGCGTCGCACCGCAAGCCGCGGACCCGGGCAGCCGGTAAACGCACGGCCCCCGCCATCGGCATCACCACGGCCGCCCTCACCTCGGTGGCACTCCTGTCGCAGAGCGCGCAGGCGGCCCCCTCAGCGCCGACGAAGCCCAGCCTCGAAGAAGTGCAGAAGAAGGTCGACGACCTCTACCACCAGGCGGGCGTGGCCACCCAGAAGTACAACTCGGCCAAGGAGAAGACCGGCAAGCAGCGCAAGAAGGTCGACCATCTCCTGGACGACGTGGCCAAGCGCACCGAGAAGCTGAACGAGGCCCGCCAGGAGCTCGGCTCCTTCGCCGCCGCGCAGTACCGCACCGGCGCCGTCTCCGAGACGGCGACGATGATGCTCGCCAACGATCCGCAGGGCTACTTCGACCAGAACCACCTGTCGGACCGGCTCACCGAGCGCCAGAAGAAGGCGGTCGACGACTACCAGACCGAGCAGGTCTCGGCGACGAAGCAGCGCACGAAGGCGGCGAAGAGCCTCAAGACGCTGACCGACTCGCGGGACGACCTCAGGACGAGCAAGCGGACCGTCCAGAAGAAGCTGGGCGAGGCCCGCAAGCTCCTGTCGGAGCTGACCGCGGAGGAGAAGGCCAGGCTCGCGTCGATCGAGCGAAAGAAGGAGCAGGAGGCCAAGCGCAAGGCCGAGGAGCTGGCCCGCAAGCAGGCCGCCGAGGCGGAGCGCGAGCGCAAGGCGGAAGAGGCGGCCCAGAAGGAGAAGCAGAAGGAGAAGGACGGGGGCCAGGACTCCGGTTCCGGCTCGGGTTCCGGCTCCGGATCGGGCTCGGGCACCGGTTCGGGCTCGGGGAGCACGGACGGCAGCTACGCCACCAAGGCCGCGAAGGTGATCGACTTCGCCGAGGCCCAGATCGGCAAGCCGTACGTCTGGGGCGCGACGGGCCCCGACTCCTACGACTGCTCCGGGCTCACCCAGGACGCGTGGAAGGCCGCCGGGATCTCCCTGCCGCGCACCACGTGGGACCAGGTGAAGGTCGGCACGACGGTGAAGACGGCCGACGCCAAGCCGGGCGACCTGGTCTTCTTCTACGACGACATCAGCCACGTCGGGATCTACATCGGCAACGGCAAGATGATCCACGCCCCGAAGCCGGGCGCGAACGTCCGCGTCGAGTCGATCTACTACATGCCGATCCACAGCGTGGTGCGTCCCGCCTGAGTACGGCCTGAGTACGGAAGGGGCCGATCGGCGAGGTCTCAGGGTGCGGGTGGGTCTTGGGCGGACAGTTCTTCGGCCAGTTCCATACAGCGCAGGCGGGCCGGGGAGAAGTCGTAGGGCATCTTGCCCGTGGCTTCGAGGACGCTCATGGAGTCGGCCTGCCGCCCGCCTGAGCCGAGGTCGGCCTCGTCCTCGCCGTCAGCGGCGGTAGCAGGGTGCAGGGCGTCCCAGGCGTCGAAGAGGGCGTCGTCGTCCGCGGCCAGGCCGGACTCCTCGATGACGGCGTAGAGGGCGTTCTCGAAGGCGTGCCGCTCGACGGCCACTTGAGCCACCCGTGGATCGTCGACGGCGACGCTGTCGTCGAGCGCCTCCTCGGCGTCCTCGATGCGGTCGGATTCCTTCCGCAGAGCGGGATGCGTGGCCAGGGCGATGAAGCGGGTGGCCTGGACGGCCGCGCCGAGCGGACCGAAGATCCGCTCGGTGACCAGCAGACCGTCCAGGTCCGCCTGGCGCAGGGAGCCCTCCGGCAGGTCCTTGAGGCGTGCGGTGACGAAGTCGGAGAGCAGGCCCGTCCGGCTGCCCTCGGTGCGCATCCGCCGCACGGCGGCCCGTTGCCGCCGCACTTCCGCCTCCTGCTCGGCGAGGGTTTCCTCCAGCCGCTCCAGGACGCCCGCGATGCCGTCTCCGCCGTCCCCGCCGTCCGCCCCGGCAGAGGCGGTGTCGGTGGTGAAGGCGTCGCGGATGTCGTCCAGGGCGATCCCGGCGTCGGCGGTCTTGCGGATCCACAGCAGGCGGATCATGTCCTCGTACCCGTAGCGGCGACGGCCGTCGCCGCCCCGCTCGGGCTCGGGGAGCAGACCGATCTCGTGGTAGTGGCGAATCGCTCGTGGCGTGCTGCCGACGAAGGCCGCCGCGTCCCCGATCTTGACCTGGCGGGGCGGCGTGAAAGACGAACGCATGAGCCGGGGCCTTTCCTCAAGGGATCGGGACGTAGGGATCAGGCAAGTAGTAATCGGGCAAGCAGTGATCGGGGCGCAGGTCCACCGCACCACATGCCGCTACGGAAGGTGCAACCCCGGCCGACCGAAAAGCACCCTCTACGCGAAGCACCCTCTACGCGCGCGTGGCCCGCATCCTCCAGGGGATGCGGGCCACGCGCGCGTAGAGGGCGGAAAACTCAGGTCCAGAGCACCGCGATGAAGATGTTCGCCACGGTCAGCAGACCCACCGCCCCGAACATCCCCTTGTCGACCTTCTCCTCGTCCCGCTTCACATAGACCAGCGCGAGGATCACGATCAGCACGGCCATCTTGATGCCGATCTTGAGGTTGTTGACCGGGTTGTCGTCCGCCTGGTTCAGGCCGACCAGGACGACACCGGTGACGAGCATGGTCAGCGCGCCGTGCAGCATCGCGGGGCTGAAGCGGGCGGTGCCCTGGCCCATCTGCTTCATCTGGGTCAGGAAGCCGCCCAGGAGCGAGGCGATGCCGATGATGTGCAGGCCGACGAAGAGATGGATGAGTACGTCCATGAGCCGGAGCCTAACCGGGGCCTGTTTTCCCCGGGACGGCCGGTCCCTTATCACCGCCAGGCGAGCCGTCGGGGCACAAACGTCACATCGGTCATAGAGCCATGTGAAGTGGGTGTTCAAGGGCGATTCGCGCGATCACATTCAGTCACCGTGCTGTCCACATCCTCCACTTCCGCGCAATCCCTCACCAGGCCGTGACGGTCAGGTTTAGCGTCCTCCACCAGGTGACCGGCTCCCCACCGCCGCCCGGACCCGGGGCGGCAGTCGGCCACCACCGCCGAGGAACCGGCGGCGGTCCGCTCCCCCTGTGCGGGCCGCCGCCGGACACGTGAGGAGCTCCACTTCGTGTCAGCGCACCGCAAGCCCAAGCAGCGCTCGCTCAGCGGAAACACCGCTCGCACGGCCGTCACCATCGCCCTCGCCGGGGCCGCGTCGGCGACCGCGTTCGACGGCGTGGGGCACGCGGAACCCCGCCTCAGCCCCGCCGAGGTGAAGTCCAAGGTCGACTCGCTCTACCGCGAGGCGGAGATCGCCACCGAGAAGTACAACGGCGCGAAGGAGAAGGCCGAGAAGGCCGAGAAGTCCCTCGGAGTGCTGCGCGACGAGGCGGCCCGCAGGACGGAGAAGCTCAACTCCGCCCGCGACGAGATCGGTTCGTACGCCGCCGCCCAGTACCGCACCGGCGGCATCGACCCGACCGTGCAGCTCGCCCTCTCCTCCGACCCCCAGCAGTTCCTCGACCGCGCCGCGCTCACCGAGCGGGCGGGCAACCGCCAGGCGGCGACCGTCAGCGGCATACACAAGCAGCTCCAGGAGATCGACCAGCTGCGCTCCGAGGCGGACGACCGCCTCGCCGCCTTCCACAAGCGCCAGGCGGAGCTGAAGAAGCAGAAGAAGACGATCACCGGCAAGCTCGACGAGGCCAAGCGGCTCCTCTCCCAGCTCACCGGCGACCAGCGCGCCGAGCTGGCACACCCCGACGGCGACCGCGCCACCCGCTCGGACGCCCGTGACGCCGCCGTCGGCGGTGCGGCCAAGGCCCCCAACACCCGTGCGGCGTCCGCCGTCGCATACGCCTACAAGGCCATCGGCAGCCCTTACGTCTGGGGCGCCACAGGGCCGGGCGCCTTCGACTGCTCGGGGCTCACCCAGGCCGCCTACCGTTCCGCCGGCGTCTCGCTCCCCCGCACCACCTACGCCCAGATCGCCGCCGGCGAACGCGTGTCACGCTCCGCGCTGCGCCCCGGTGACCTGGTGTTCTTCTACTCGGGCATCAGCCACGTCGGCATCTACGTGGGCCATGGCCAGATGATCCACGCCCCCAACCCGAGCGCTCCGGTGCGGCTCGCGCCCATCGACCAGATGCCGTTCGCGGGCGCCACCCGCGTGGTGTGAAGGGGCCGTTGAGCCCCAAACGATCCGGCCACCCGGTCGGCGCGATCCGGCCATAAGGCCGCGGGTAATGTCACGTCCATGCCTAGCCGTACGCTGCCGCCGCCCCCACCACCCGCGCACCTGCGCACCTGGCCGGACCGGCAGACGCTGCTCACCGACCGCGGCATGGCCCTCGACGACTTGCGCAGGCGGCACTTGGGCGTGCACCGGCTCCTGCTGCTGTGGCTGTGCGGCCTCGGAGGCGTGGTCGGCTGTGCGCTCCTCACGCTGCCGCTGCAGTTCATCGACGACAAGGACCCCAGCTTCTTCCTGCTCGGCCCGGTCCTCGTGGTGCTGGGCGTGGCGGCACTCGCCCCCTCGGTGATCGGCGTCGTCCTCGGCATCCGCCACGACCGTCGGCTGCGCGAACTCACCGACGCCTGGCTCGCGTTGGACACCCACCCGGCCACCGACGCCCGGCTGCGCTCCCCCGGCCTCAGCCTCTTCTGGCTGCTGTCCTCGCTCGCCGTCTGCGCGCTCGGCCTGTGGGCGTCCTTCGCCGCTGCCGCGTACGCCGAACCGGGACGCGACACCTACGCCGACGTCGCGCTCGGCATGGGCGCGGGCCTGGTCCTGTGGCTGACGGGCCTCATCGGCGCCGCGAAGGCCGCCCGCCACTACCGCTGGGCCCTGCGCAGGCTCGGCCCGGCCCCGAGGTGAGACCTCAGACCAGCCGCCGCGCCGTCGCCCACCGCGTCAGCTCGTGCCGGTTGGACAGCTGAAGCTTCCTCAGCACCGCCGACACGTGCGACTCCACCGTCTTCACCGAGATGAAGAGCTGCTTGGCGATCTCCTTGTACGCGTACCCGCGCGCGATGAGCCGCAGCACCTCGCGCTCGCGCTGGGTGAGGCGGTCCAGGTCCTCGTCGACCGGGGGCGCGTCGGTGGAGGCGAAGGCGTCCAGGACGAACCCGGCGAGCCGCGGCGAGAACACCGCGTCGCCCTCCTGCACCCGGAAGATCGAGTCCACCAGGTCCGTGCCGGTGATGGTCTTGGTGACGTAGCCGCGGGCCCCGCCCCTGATGACGCCGATGACGTCCTCGGCGGCGTCGGAGACCGAGAGCGCGAGGAAGCGCACCGGGTCCGTCGCGGCGGTCATCAACGGGGCGCAGCGGCGCAGGACTTCCACCCCGCCGCCGCCGGGCAGGTGCACGTCCAGGAGGACGACCTCGGGTCGCGTGGTCGTGATGACCGTGACCGCCTGGTCGACGTCGGCCGCCTCCCCGACGACCTCGACGCCCGTGACGTCGGTCCTGCCGATCTCGGCCTGCACGCCCGTACGGAACATCCGGTGGTCGTCGACCAGGACGACCCGCACACGACGCCCGCCCTCGCTCCCGCCCGCCCCGGCCTGCTCCGCGGGCTCGTTCGCCTCGGTCGCGTCGCTCATGTCGTCGCCGTCCTCTCCATCTCCAGCTCGACTTCCGTGCCGCCCCCGGGCACCGCACGCAGCCGCGCCGTGCCTCCGTTGCGCTGCATACGGCCGATGATCGATTCTCGTACGCCCATGCGGTCGTCCGGCACGGAATCCAGATCGAAGCCGGGACCGCGGTCCCGGACGGACACGAACACCGTCTCTCCCTCGACCTCGGCGAAGACCTGCACCGCACCGCCCTCGCCACCGTACTTGGCGGCGTTCACCATCGCTTCCCTCGCGGCCTGCATCTGCGCGGTCAGCCTCTCGTCGAGCGGGCAGTCGCCGACCACGACCACCTCGATCGGGACGCCGTGCTTGTCCTCGACCTCCGCCGCGCTCTGCCGGACCGCCTCGGCGAGGGTGTCCGGCTCCTCGTCCTCGTCCTTGCCGGTGCCCTCGGGGTTGTAGAGCCAGGCCCGCAGGTCGCGCTCCTGGGCGCGGGCCAGGCGACGGACCTCGCTCGCGCTCTCCGCGTTCCGCTGGATGAGGGTCAGGGTGTGCAGCACGGAGTCGTGCACATGGGCGGCGACCTCGGCCCGCTCCTGGGCCCGGATGCGCATCAGGCGCTCCTCGGAGAGGTCCTGCGTCATGCGGACGAGATACGGGCCCGCGAGGAGCGCGATGCCGACGAGCACGGCGAGCGCGGCCTGGAGGACGGCGCCCAGGTGCGCGGCGGAGCCCTGGAGCACGAAGACGCCGGAGACTCCGGCGCCGACGAGCAGCACTCCGGCCGCCGTCCGGGCGATCGTCAGCGTGCGCCTGCGTCGGCCGACGGCCATCCAGCGAGCCCTGCGGGCATTGTCGGCCTGGCGCCAGACCAGGGCGACACCGGCCGCGACGAGCAGGGTCGGGACGACATACGCCTTGGTCGAACCGTCCAGGTCCACATTGCCGACGAAGACCATGGCCACGACGACCATCGCGAGGAGCGCGACGATCTGGCCCTTGTCCGGCTTGCGGGCGACGAGCCTGCGTCGGCCGTCGGACGACGTCTCGGTGGCGACGGCCGCGGGCGGGCGCTCGGAGCCGACACCGCCGATGCCGAGCGGGACGAAGAACCAGAACGCCGCGTACAGCAGCGCGCCCAGGCCGTCCGCGGTGAACAGGCCGACGAAGACGAGCCGGACCCAGATCACGGGCAGTCCGAGATGTCCCGCGAGGCCGCGCGCGACACCGCCGAGCCAACGGCCGTCATCGCTGCGGTAGAGCTTTCGCAGCGGTCGGACGTCGTCGATGGGCGGTGCAGCGGCTTCCGGCATGCCACCGATATTCACACGTGCGCGCGGGTGCGGGCATCAGGGTCGACCCCCGAGACTTCCCTGATCTCCGTCCCCGTCCCGGCCCTGTCAGGGTCGGGTCCCCAGGGGTCTCAGGGGCAATATCAGGGTTCGGCCAGGGTCGTCCCGACTGCCGCGGCGGCCTCGCGGCAGTCACCATGGACGCATGACAGATCAGCAGCCCGCCGAGACGGTGACCGAGGCCGCCCTCCGCGATGCCGTGCACGGCTCGCGGGGCGAGCACGGCGGCCTCGCGGGCGGCCCCGAGCCGGGCCTGCCCGCCGTGGAGCGCACGTTCCGTCGCGACCGCGGGCACAAGAAGCTCGGCGGCGTGTGCGCGGGGCTGGGACGGCACTGCGACATGGACCCGGTGATCTTCCGCATCGGTCTCGCGGTCCTCGCGATCACCAGCGGCATCGGCCTGGTGGTCTACGGCTTCGCCTGGCTCCTCGTGCCGTACGAGGACGAGGAGGAGAACGAGGCGCGCAGGCTGCTCTCCGGCCGGGTCGACGGGCAGGCCCTGACGGCCGTGCTCTTCGCCCTCGTCGGCTGCGGCGTCTTCCTCACGCTGTTGAACAACGGCGGGGCGCTGACCTTCGCCGCCGTCCTCACCCTGCTCCTCGCGGGCGCGGGGTACTGGTCGCAGCAGCGCGGCGCGCCCTACCCCGACCCGGTGGCGGCGCACGCCGCGGCCGACGCCCCGCCCGAGGCGAAGGCGCCGCCGGTCGCCGGTGGTCCGTCGTGGTGGCGCGACCCGATCGTGAAGGACGGCACGCACGACGGGATCTCCGGCTACTTCTGGGGCCCCGCGGGCCTCGACGTCAGCTACCGGCCGAGCGGCCGCCACCCCGGCACGCCTCGCGGCGAGACCCCGCCCGCCCCGCCGCCCAGGCCCCGGGGGCCCCGCTGGATCGGCGGCTGGGTGTTCCTGTTCGCCCTGCTCGCGGGCGGCCTCGGTACGGGTCTGACGTGGGAGACGCACCCACTCGGCACGACCTTGCAGACCGGCCTGGCCTGTGCGCTCGCGGTGTTCGCCATCGGCATCGCGGTCAGCGCCCTCCTGGGACGCACGGGCGCGGGATCGATCGTGCTCGCGGTCCTCACGGCCGGACTCCTTGCGGCCACGGCCGCCCTCCCGAAGAACATCACCACGCACTACGCCCGCACGGACTGGATACCGGCCACGGCGGCGGACGTCCGGCCGCAGTACGAGGTGGGCCTCGGCACCGGCAGGCTCGACCTGAGCAAGATCCGTGTCGGCAAGGGGCAGACGGTGAAGACCCATGCCGAGGTCGGCGCGGGCGATCTCCGGGTGACCGTGCCGAAGGACGCCACCGTGCGCCTCTACGCCGAAGTGGGCGTCGGTGACATCGTGTTGCCGAGCGACAAGAACAAGGACCTGGACATCGCGCCGGGACGGGAGAAGAAGGTGACGCTGGAGCCGCCCTCGGGCAGCACGTCTGGCGGCACGATCGATCTGCACCTGGAAGTCGGCGTCGGACAAGCGAAGGTGACCCGTGCTACGTCATGAATTCCACCCGGGAAAGCTGGTCGCGGGCCTCTTCCTGCTGGCGATCGCCGTCGTGTACGCGGGCGACGCGGGCGGTGCCTGGGACGCGCCCTGGTTCGTCGCGCTGCCGATGGTGATGGTGGGGCTGCTGATCGCGGGCGTGGTGGCGGCGGTCCACGGGATACGTCCGCGGTCCTCGGGCCGTGCGGGCGGCCGACGCCCTCCGGACTAGCCCCGGCCGCAGAATCCTTCAGGACTGGTCCGGGCCCGGCTAGCCGAGCCCCATCGCGTTCCTGCGGCGTTCGGCGAGCAGGGCGTCGAGGGAGAAGACGGAGGCTCCGGCGAGCACCAGGGGCAGCCACGCCATCAGGTAGGCCAGGTCGTTGCCGTAGTAGTAGGGCTCGGTGGACCAGCTGACGGTCAGCCAGAGGCTGAGCGAGATCAGCGCTCCGCCGAGCGCGGCGAGCCGGGCGAAGAGGCCGAGCAGAGTGCCGATGCCGACGGCCAGTTCGCCGAGGGCGATGGCGTAGCCGAAGCCGACGGGACTCTTGAGGGCGAGGTCGACGAGTGCGGGGATCGCCGAGATGTCACGGACGCCCTCCATCATGGCGCCGATCGAGCCCGCCCCGCTGGCCTGCATGAAGGCGCTGTCGGTGAGCTTGTCCAGACCGGCGTAGATGAAGGTGACGCCGAGGAAGACCCGCAGGGGGAGCAGGGCGTAGCGGGTGGCGGACTCCCGCCAGTCGTCGCGTCTGACATAGCTGGTGTGGCTGTCCGTCCGCATGCCGTGCGCCATCGCTCCGCCGCCTCTCCCGTCGACCCGTCATCTGACCATACGTACGAAGAGGGGGTGCTGCTCACCGATGGCGCCGACAGGGAAGCGACGGTTTCAGTCCGTGACGTCGATGGTGACGCGGTTCGTCTCGATGCCCGCGGCGGTGATCACCTGGACGTCGACGCGGCCGGGCTCGACGTCGACGGGGACGGGCACGGTCAACGTGGCGTCGGTCGGGTTGGTGAAGCCGCCCGGCACGGGGACGAGCGGCACGTGGACGTGCACGGTGCCGATGCGGACGACCATGCGGGCGAGCCGGTCCGCGGCACCGGCGCCGGGCGGCACGAAGCCCGCGCCGCGGATCTCGATGTCGTCACCCGTACGGATGGGTGCGTCCAGGTCACCCGCCTCCCTGGCGCGGACGACGGAGAGGATCACGGGACGGCCGCCTTCGGAGTACTTGCCCGCCAGGTATGTCGCGGCGGAGACCAGGACGAGCAGCGCGAGCCCCCACGGCAGGTCGGGCAGCTGCTCGGGGCGGCGCGCGAGCCGGACCGCGGCGAAGACCACCGCGACCGCGCTGACCAGGACGTACTGCACATCGGTGAAGCTGCCGCGGCCCGCGTCGTCGGTGAGCGCGTCGGCGGCCCGCGGCCGGTCGGCGCGGACCTTCTGCAACCGCTGGCCGAGCACGCGCACACCGACGACGCGGCGCACGAGCACCGCCACCCCGCACACCACGGCGAGGACGGTCACCATCCCCGCGGCGCGGGCGAGTTCGAGCCCGGAGATCAGCTCGTCGCGCCGGTCAGGGCCGGACGCCGCGGCCAGTTGGCCCGCGAGGACGAGCACCGCGAAGACGACGAGGAGCACCCAGCAGGCGGCCACGGCACGCGAGGTGGAGAGCCGGTTGTCCTCTCCGATCACCGGTGCGAGGACCCCGCCGCGCGCCCGGTGGAGGTGTCCGGCGCCGGTCAGCAGCGCGCCCACGGCCAGGGCCGCGAGGAGACCGGCCGTGCGCGCGGCCGTCCAGCCGGGGCCGATCGCGGTCAGCGCCTGGACCACGAGCAGCACGGCGAACGCGCCCCAGACCACGACGAGCGTGCGCGTCCACAGCCGGTGCGGCCAGGCGTCGCCCTCGGCCCTGCCGCGCTCGGCGACGGCGCGCGCGGACTGCGTCAGTTCGTCGGACACCCACTGGCGGGAGGCGCCCGCCGAGTGCGCGACGGCAGGCGGCAGCCCCTCCCCCGCCGCGAGTGCGTCGCGCTTGGCGAGGAACTCGGCCACGGCACGCCGGTGCCCCTCGCGCGCGCCGTGCGGGCAGCCGCCGCACGTGCAGCCGCCCCCGTGCGCGCCCTGTCTCGCCTCCTGCACTGCCACCTTCTGCGCCGCCTTCCCCACCCCGAGGGCCGCCGGGACGGCCCGTGAACTTCCTTGCAGAGAAGGGGAATTGTGCCGCACTGAAGGACGAACGAATCCCGTAGGTCAGGTCAGTGGGGGTGAACGCGCCACGCTCGCATTGACGGGCGGGGCACGGACCTGGGCGGACTCCTCAGGTCAGCAGATCCGGTTCGCTGCGGCTGATGTCCTGCCACAGGGACTGGTAATTGATCCACGCGACCAGATCGCTGCCGAGCTGCTCCCTGGTCCGCACCGCCTGCTTGTGGCCGATCAGCACCGGCCGGCCCGCGGCCCGCGCGCTCAGCTGGACCTGGCAGGAGCGCTCCATGGTGATGAACCACCAGGCGGCGGCGTCGACGGAGTCGCCGACGGTGAGCAGCCCGTGGTTGCGCAGGATGACCGCCTTGTGGTCGCCGAGCGCGGTCGCGATCCTGCGCCCCTCGTCGGCGTCGACGACGACTCCGGTGTAGCCGTCGTACAGCGCGTGGCTCTCGTAGAAGGCGCACGCCTCCTGGGTGATCGGGTCGAGGAGTTCGCCGAGCGTGGCGAGGGCGCGGCCGTGCAGCGAGTGGCAGTGCGCGACGGCTACCACGTCGGGCCGCGCCAGATGCGCCTGGGCGTGGACGGTGAACGCGGCCTGGTTGACGTGGTGGCGCCCCTCGACGACCTGCCCGTCGGCGTTGGCGAGGACGAGGTCGCCGACGGTGATGTGCTTGAAGGGCATCCCGAAGGGGTTCACCCAGAAGCAGTCGGCGTACTCCGGGTCCCGCGCGGTGATGTGCCCGGAGACGCCGTCCTCGTACCCGAGCCGCCCGAAGAGCCGCAGGGCACCGGCGAGGCGCTCCTTGCGGTGGCGCCGTTCGTCCGCCACGGAGTCGTGCACGGGCGGCATCGCGAACTGCAACCGCTCGACGGGTATCGGTGTGGGCGCCTGCATGTGTCCTCCATCCCTGGCTGTACGGGGCGGAAGTTACCGGTGGGAAGCACAGGAGGACAGAGGCAGGGCACGATCAACGGTGCCGCGAATACGGACAGGAGGTGTCGGGTATCCGCGTCAGACTCTCCGTATGTCGTGGAACTGGGAAGCCTTCGCCGCCGCAGAGTCCGACCTCGCCGAGACCGTCGAGAAGCGCTTCGGCGCGTTCACCCACCACACCCTCGCGACGCTCCGCAAGGACGGTTCGCCGCGCACCACCGGGATGGAAGTCCGCTTCCTGAACGGCGAGTTGTGGCTCGGCATGATGCCGAACTCGCTCAAGGCGCTCGACCTGCGCCGCGACCCGCGCTTCGCGCTGCAGGCGAACCACGGGCCGGGCTCGGAGATGGCGGACGGCGACGTCCGGATCGCGGGCCGGGCCGTCGAGGTGCGGGATCCGGAGGTCGTCGCGCTCTACACGGAAGCGGTGCATCCGCCGGACCCGGACGCGTTCCACCTCTTCCGCACCGAGCTGACGGAGGTGGTGCGCACCTCCATCGAGGACGGCACGTACCTGGCCGTCGAGGTGTGGAAGCCGGGCGCCCCGCTGAAGAAGACCAGGCGCGCCTGACCCGTCGTACGCGAACGGCGTCGCCCACAGGGTGTGGACGACGCCGTCTCAGCGGTGCGGGGAGATCACTCCCACTCGATGGTCCCCGGCGGCTTGCTCGTCACGTCGAGGACGACGCGGTTCACGTCGGCGACCTCGTTGGTGATGCGCGTCGAGATCTTCGCGAGGACCTCGTACGGCATGCGCGTCCAGTCGGCCGTCATCGCGTCCTCGGAGGAGACGGGACGCAGCACGATCGGGTGGCCGTACGTGCGGCCGTCGCCCTGGACGCCGACGCTGCGGACGTCCGCGAGCAGCACGACCGGGCACTGCCAGATCTCCCGGTCGAGACCGGCCGCCGTCAGCTCCTCGCGGGCGATGGCGTCGGCCTCGCGCAGCAGGTCGAGACGGTCCTTGGTGACCTCGCCGACGATGCGGATGCCGAGGCCGGGGCCGGGGAACGGCTGGCGCTGGACGATCTCGTCCGGCAGGCCGAGCTCGGAGCCGACCATCCGGACCTCGTCCTTGAACAGCTGGCGCAGCGGCTCGATGAGCTCGAACTCGATGTCGTCGGGCAGACCGCCGACGTTGTGGTGCGACTTGATGTTCGCCGTGCCGGTGCCGCCGCCGGACTCGACGACGTCCGGGTAGAGCGTGCCCTGCACGAGGAAGGCGACCTCGGGGCCGTCCTCCTGGAGGATCTCCAGCTGCGCCTGCTCGAAGACGCGGATGAACTCACGACCGATGATCTTGCGCTTGGTCTCCGGGTCGGAGACCCCGGCCAGCGCGTCGAGGAAGCGCTCGCTCGCGTCGACGACCTTCAGGTTCGCGCCGGTGGCGGCGACGAAGTCCTTCTCGACCTGCTCGGTCTCGCCCTTGCGCATCAGGCCGTGGTCGACGTAGACGCAGGTCAGCTGCGAGCCGATGGCCTTCTGTACGAGGGCGGCGGCGACGGCGGAGTCCACGCCGCCGGACAGGCCGCAGATGGCGCGCTTGGTGCCGACCCGCTCGCGGATCGCGGCGACCTGCTCGTCGATGACGTTGCCGGTCGTCCAGTTCGGCTTGATGCCCGCGCCGCGGTAGAGGAAGTGCTCCAGGACCTGCTGGCCGTGCGTGGAGTGCATCACCTCGGGGTGGTACTGCACGCCGTACAGCTTCTTCTCGTCGTCCTCGAAGGCCGCGACCGGCACGACGTCCGTGGACGCGGTGACGGTGAAGCCCTCGGGCGCCGCGCTGCACGCGTCGCCGTGCGACATCCACACGGACTGCTCGGCCGGGGTGCCCTCGAAGAGGGTGGATCCGGGCTTGGAGACGGACAGCGGCGTGCGGCCGTACTCACGGGCGCCGTTGTCGTCGACGGTGCCGCCGAGGGCGGTCGCCATCAGCTGGAAGCCGTAGCACATGCCGAAGACGGGGACACCGGCCTCGAAGAGCTGACGGTCGACGGTGGGCGCGTTCTCCGCGTACACCGACGAGGGGCCGCCGGAGAGGATGATCGCCGCGGGCCTCTTGGCGAGCATCTCGGAGACCGGCATCGTGCTCGGCACGATCTCGCTGTAGACCCGGGCCTCACGGACGCGGCGGGCGATGAGCTGGGCGTACTGCGCTCCGAAGTCGACGACCAGGACGGTCTCGGGAGCGGCGGCAGCGGGGGGCGCTGATGGCACGGCGGCGGCCTTCCGGCGTTGAGCGTGAGCGAGAGGCTCAGTGCGTGAGCAGGGGGTCTGTGTTTGTCGATTCTACCGGGCCTGGCGGGGCCTTCTTCGTCGCATCCGACGGAGCGGAGCCGCTGTGCGGGACGTCTCAGCATCCGAGCCGCCGGGGAGGCCGGATTGACCGGGCACGCGCCCGTGGGGGCATACTGGCTCCGTGACCAAGCACCTGAGCTTCCTCTTTACCTATGGCAACCGGCCTGCCGGCTGCCATGGTCGAGCTGCTTGATCACCTGACAAGCGACTTACCGGGCGCCCCGGGCCGACAAGGCCCGGGGCGCTCTGTCGTTCGCGGACCTTGCCGCTCCGGGGCTCCCCCACCCACGAAGACCCCAGGACACGAGGAGCCCCACATGACCGCCACCGCCACCACCGGCACCGTCGCAACCACCGCCGTCACCGCCGTCACCGCCGCGGACAAGACCGGCGCCCGCACCCCCGAGGCCGCGGACCTGATCGAGAACGCCCGTGAGCGGATCGACACGCTCGACGACCGCATCATCGGTCTCATCCAGGAACGGATGGCCGTCTCGGCCGTCATCCAGGAGGCCCGCATCACCTCCGGCGGCCGCCGCGTGAACCTCTCCCGCGAGATGGAGGTCCTCGGCCACTACAGGGACTCGCTCGGCAAGCCCGGCACGACGCTCGCGATGACGCTCCTCGAGCTGTGCCGGGGCCAGGTCTGACCCGGCGCGAGGGCCGCCCCGGGCGCCTGTGGACCTGAGTTCGGATGCGTTCTCACCCGTACGGCGCGTGACCGGTTCCGGGCGGGCTTCGTTGGTCCCGGTGTCCGTGTCAGCCAGGGGCGGGCCCGTAAGAACCACGCGTGGCTCCGCTGGAGCGATGAGGCGTACGGATCGCATGCGTACGCCGTGGGACCTCGCTCCAGATATGTGACCGGACGGCAGGGGACAGCAGCCCGGTCACCCAAGAGAACGGTCGGCTTCGGGGACGCCCGGAGCCGGCCGGCCTCCGTCCCCCTTCCCCCCTTGTCGATGTGGTCGAAACGGTTGCGTCCCCAACAACGCATCCAGCACGATGCGTAAGAGGGCGGGGTTCCCGACCCCCCTCCACAGCTTCATTGCCAATGGTCGATACCACCCGAGCGCCCCCTGTGCGCCGGGGCGGCCACCGGCACTCGAACCAGCGGCGCACACCCCCCGGCGCCGCCCCGAGGCATCGACGCTGCCCTGACGTCGGTGCTGACAGCCAAGGGCCCCGCGGATCCGTCCCGCGGGGCCCTTCGCTCTGCCTGAACGCCTCCTCCGTCAACTCACACCTTGCTGAGCTGTGCGTCGACGATCGCCGGGGCGAGCTTCGGGTCCTCGTCCGCCGTGGGCGTGCCGGCGCCCTCCCTGCCGTCCCGTGCCGCCTCTTTGTCCTCCTGGACGCCCTCGGGGTCGTACAGGTTCGACGCCTCGAAGACGACGAGGGTCCCGCCGCGGCGGACCACCGTGACGCTCTCGCGCATCAGGAACTCGCCCTTGCGCTGGGCCAGTTTGTACGACACGGCCTCGTCGCCCTTGTCCGGCGCGGGCAGCGCGTGGACGCCGAGGAACCGGTGCGCGCCGACGCCGAAGGTGGAGCACTTCTTCGACTTCAGGGCCGTGCGCAGGCCCTCCATGGACTTCGTGGCGTCGGCCCGCGCGTAGGCGGAGAGGCCGACGTCGGTGATCGGCACGTCGCCCTTGCCGGAGCCGCCCGAGGCGTCGGAGCCGCTCAGGACGCGGCCGACGTGGGCATCGGCCTTCGGCGGCGTACCCGGTCCGAGCACCGCGGCGAGCGGCGCGCAGACCGAGGGGGACACGGTGCCCGCCGGGCGCGCGGCGGCCTCGTCGGCCTTCTCGACCTTGTAGCCCTTGATGTCACCGGCCCCGAGGGCGGCCTTCTCCAGCTTGGCGGCGGCCCGCGAACCGCCGGAGCCCGCGCCACCGTCCGCGCCGGAACCGGAACCGGAAGCCGAGTCCGAACCAGAACCCGCACTCTTGCTCGCGCCCGGCTTCGCCGACTTCCCGGCGTCGTCGCCGCTGCCACCACCGCACGCGGCGAGCGAGCCGAGTGCGGCCACCACGGATACGGCCACCACGGCCCGCGACACAGCTGACTTCACGTTCTTCCCCCACTCACTCACGTATCGCATCGTGCGGAGTCACCCGCACCCCTTCTACGACGGAGGAAGATCGCTGACGGTTCCGTCCTGCCGAACGGTCCGTTCACCAGCCCCAGATCCAGAAGCGGAACGGGCTGAGCAGCGCGATCGCGAGGGCCATGCCACCGATCACGATCACCACGCTCCACACCCGGCGGCTCCGTTCGGAGCGGCCGCCTCGGCTCGGTCCCGTGGGCGCGGCGCGCCAGCCGTCGGGGCGCCACGGCTCGGGATCGGCCTTGCGCTTCCCGCGCCTGCGGCGGAGGCGTCCGGCCCGCTCCGCCTGCTGTCGGGCCGCCTCCTCGTCCAGGCGCCGCAGCCGCTCGGCCACCATGCGCGCCCGCGCGGACGGCTCCTTCGGCGCGGTCGAGCGGATGTCCCGCTCGCTGTCCTTCTCGAATCTCTCCCACACCTCGTCGGGTATGGCCACGCTGTCCCCTCCCCCTTGAGCTCGGCCCGTTCGGGCGGGGGAAGTTCTACGGCACCCCGTCCCACCGGCACAAGCGTTGTGATCCACCGCACATAAGAATTCCGTCAGTTCGAGGACAACCATTCACAGGGATCGCAGGTCATGCATGCAGTAACAACGGCCACAACCGCGCCCCACCGCGGAGGCCTCCACCTCCGTACTGCCCACCAGGCAGTGCGCCGGACTCCCTGAGGTCTTCATGAAGCTTCGTCGTGCCATGGCCGTCACGGCCGCAACGGCTGCCATAGTCCCGATCGCGCTCCTGTCGGCGCCCGCCGCGTTCGCGACCGGGGACACCACCACCGTGTCCCCGACCGAGACGGCCACGGAGACGGCCAAGCCGACCGAGACGCCCAAGCCGACCGACAAGCCGACGGAGACTCCCAAGCCGACGGACAAGCCGACCGAGACGACGAAGCCGACCGAGAAGCCGACGGACAAGCCCACCGAGACGGCCAAGCCCACCGAGAAGCCGACCGAGAAGCCCACGGACAAGCCCACGGCCAAGCCGACCGAGGAGCCCACCGAGCCGCCCACCGACTGCCCGGTGGACGAGGACGGCGAGGACGTCGACTCCAAGCTGGAGATGAGCATCAACGGCCTGCCCGGCAAGATCGTCGCGGGCAGCGGCTGGCACCAGTTCGAGCTGCGTGCCGCCAACCCCACCGACGAGGAGCTCGGCGAGGTCCAGTGGATCGCGGCCGTCGACAGCGACGGTGCGGACGAGAAGGACTGGCTGAGCAACTACGCCAACCTCCAGTACTTCGACCCGGAGACCAAGTCCTGGGAGTCGATCGACGGCGACCTGGACGGCGGCCTCGCCTTCGGCGTCACCGAGCTCGGCGCCAAGGAGAAGGTCGACATCAAGCTGCGCCTCAAGGTCAGCGTCAAGGCCCCGGCCGGACCCGGTTACGCGATCGGTCTCGGCGGTTACGTCGACTCCGAGGCGAACTGCGTGCGCAACTCGTTCGACTACTACCCGCTGACGATCCTCAAGGCCGGTAGCGACAACGACGACCCGGGCACGGCCAAGCCGAAGCCCGGCAAGCACCTGCCGACCAACGTCACGAAGCCGCAGGGCGGCGCCAAGGACCTCCCGGTCACCGGCAGCCTCGCCGAGACCGGCTCCAGCTCGATGCTGCCGACGATCGGCATCGCGGGCGGCATCGCCGTCGTCGCCGGTGCGGGCGCGGTGTTCGTCGTGCGTCGCCGCAAGGCCGACGCCGCCGCGTAACAGCGGCAGCCGCCCGACCGGCGGCACCTGATCACGCGGAAGGACCTGCGCTCGGAGGGGGGTGCAGGTCCTTACGTGTGTCCAGGGGCAGTGGTGACGGTCCAGCGTGAGTCACCGGCCGACCAGGGAGAGTTACGGCTTCTTGGACGGCACCGTCGGCATCCCCAGGAACGGCAGCCGCAGCGCGCCGAACGCGTCCGCGGGGACCGCCGGGCTCTTCGGCTCGACCGCCGCGAGGCGTACGTACGCCGCGCCCTGCGCGGGACGCGGGTCATCGGCGCCCTTGTTGGGCCAGAACGACATGGCGCGCTCGGCCTGCGCGGTGATCGTCAGGGACGGGTTCACGCCCAGGTTCGCCGAGACCGCGGCGCCGTCGACGACCGAGATGCCGGGGTGGCCGTAGAGCCGGTGGTAGGGGTCGATGACGCCGGTGTCCGCCGAGTCGCCGATCGGGCAGCCGCCGAGGAAGTGCGCGGTCAGCGGGGTGCCCATGAGCTCGCCGATGTTCGATCCTGCGAAGCCGTTGATCTCCTGGGAGAGGATCGTCGCGGCGCGGGTCGCCTCGGGGATCTGGTTCGGGTTCGGCGCCCCGTGGCCCTGCCGGGCGGTGAGCAGGCCCTTGCCGAGCCCCTTCTCCTTGCGGTACGTCGTCAGGGAGTTGTCGAGCGACTGCATCACCAGGCCGATGATGGTCCGCTCCGACCAGCGCCGGTTGGACAGGGAGCGCACCGCGAGCAGCGGGTGGCGCGCCATGTTGCCGAGCCATCCGGTGACCCGGTCCTTGCCGCCCTTGACGCTGTACGGGACCTGGAGCAGCGTCATGCCGCCCATCGCGTTGGACTTCTTGCCGTAGCGGACGGGCTCGATGTGCGTGCTGTCGTTCGGGTGGATCGACGAGGTGATCGCGACGCCCTTGGTGAAGTCGACCTTCTCGGCGCCGTGCCGCTTGCGGTAGCGGCGGTCGGTGGTCTGGGCGCCCACCAGGGCCTCGGAGTTGGTGCGGGTCAGGGTGCCGAGCCGCTCGGAGAGGCGGGGCAGCAGCCCGGAGTCCTTCATGCGGTGCAGCAGGGTCTGCGTGCCGTACGTCCCCGCGGCGACGACGACCTTGCGGGCCTTGAACGTACGCCCCTTGCCCTTGCGCTTGTCGTCGGTGGGCAGGGTGCGCACCGCGAACCCGCCCCGCGAGTCCTCGGTGACGGCGACGACCGAGGTCATCGGGTGGACGACGGCGCCCGCCTTCTCGGCGAGGTAGAGGTAGTTCTCGTTGAGGGTGTTCTTCGCGCCGTGGCGGCAGCCGGTCATGCACTCGCCGCATTCGGTGCAGGCCCTGCGGGAGGGTCCGGCCCCGCCGAAGTAGGGGTCAGGAACTTCCTTGCCGGGCCTGGCCGTTGACTGTCCGTCCGCGTCGTCCTTGTCGCCGAAGAAGACGCCGACGGGCGCCATGTGGAAGCTGTCGCCGACCCCCATCTCCTGGGCGGCGGCCTTCAGATGGACGTCCGAGGGCGTCGTCGTGGGGTTGAGTCGTACGCCGAGCATGCGCTTGGCCTGCTCGTAGTACGGGCTCAGCTCGTCCTGCCAGTCCGTGATGTCCTTCCACTGCGGGTCTTTGAAGAACGGCGCCGGTGGCACGTACAGGGTGTTGGCGTAGTTCAGCGAGCCACCGCCGACGCCCGCGCCCGCGAGGACCATCACGTTGCCGAGCAGGTGGATGCGCTGGATGCCGTAGAGGCCGAGGGCGGGGGCCCAGAGGTAGTTCTTCAGGTCCCAGGAGTTCTTGGGCAGGGTCGCGCGCGTGAAGCGGCGACCGGCTTCGAGCACGCCTACGCGGTAGCCCTTCTCGGTGAGGCGCAGGGCGGAGACGGCGCCGCCGAAGCCGCTGCCTACGACGACTACGTCGTAGTCGTAGGTGTCGTCGTCGCCCACCTGGATCTGGGCAGAGCTCTCCTGTGGCATTGACTCTCCTCGTTCGATTCCCGCGGGCCGACTGTGGTCGCTCGCGCAGTTCCCCGCGCCTCTCGCGGGGCGCTGCTAGCGCAAGCGGAACGCCTTCATGACCTTCAAGCTCGTGCTCATGAACGCCGCGTACTTCTCGTCGTCCAGGCCGAAGGAGGGTGCGAGCGGCATGATCCGCTGGGTGGCGACGGTCTGCGCCTCGGTGTACTTGAGGATGCCCTCGGAGCCGTGCCTGCGGCCGAGGCCCGATTCCTTCATGCCGCCCATCGGGGACTGCACGCTGCCGTACGCGGGCGCGTAGCCCTCGTTGACGTTGACGGTGCCGGTGCGGAGCCGGGCGGCGACCTGGCGGCCGCGCCTGCCGTCCTTCGTCCAGACCGAGGAATTCAGGCCGTACGACGTGGCGTTGGCGAGCTCGACCGCCTCGTTCTCGTCCGTGAAGCGGTAGATGGAGACGACCGGGCCGAAGGTCTCCTCGTTGCAGACGGACATCGGGGCCTCGACGCCGTCCAGGATGGTCGGCTCGAAGAAGTAGGGGCCGATGTCGGGGCGGGCGACGCCGCCCGCGACGAGCGTGGCGCCCTTGGCGACGGCCTCGTCGACGTGCCGGGTGACGGTCTCCAGCTGCCGCTCGCCGACGAGGGAGCCCATGTCGGCGCCGTACGTGAGGGACGTGCCCAGCCGCATGGCCTTCGTGCGCTCGGCGAAGCGCTCGACGAACCGGTCGGCGATCGACTCGTGGACGTAGAGGCGTTCGATGGAGATGCACAGCTGGCCCGCGGACGAGAAGCAGGCCCGCACCGCGCCCGCCGCGGCCTTGTCGACATCGGCGTCGTGCAGGACCAACATGGCGTTCTTGCCGCCGAGTTCGAGTGAGACGCCGACCAGGCGGGCCGCGGCGCCCTGGGCGACCTCGCGTCCGGTGCGGGTGGAGCCGGTGAAGGAGACGTAGTCGGCGTGCTTGACGAGCTCGGGGCCCACGACCGGGCCCTCGCCGAGGACGACCTGGAAGACCTCGGAGGGCAGTCCGGCCTCGATGATCAGGTCGCGGGCCCACAGGGCGGTCAGGCAGGTCTCGGTGTCGGGCTTCATCACGAGCGCGTTGCCCGCGACGAGGGCGGGCAGCGCGTCGCCGATGGACAGCTCGAAGGGGTAGTTCCAGGGGGCGATCTGTCCGACGACGCCGCGCGGCTGGCGGTTCTCGGTGACCTTGGTGAGGGTCGGGACGACGCCGGTGTGCCGCTTGGGGCTCAGGTACGAGGGGGCCTTGCGGCCGTAGTGCCGGGCGGCGACCGCGACGGCCTGGATCTCCTCGTGCGCGTGCAGCCGGGCCTTGCCGGTCTCCAGCTGGATCAGGTCGAGCACCTCGGCCTGGCGCTGGAGCACCAGGTCGTGGAAGCGGAGCAGGACGGCGGCGCGCTGCCTGACGGGGGTCCGCGCCCAGGCGATCTGGGCCGTACGGGCCCGCTCGAAGGCGGTGGCCACGTCCTCGGGGGTGGACTCGGGCAGGTCGGCCAGCTTCTCGCCGGTGAGCGGCGTGTGGTTGGCCGTGCGCCCCGAACCTATGACGTCACGCGTGAGCTGGGCGATCAGCTCGGGCGTGACCACGTCGGCGGCGGTGCGCGCGCCTTCGGGAGCCGGGGCTGTCGGGTTCGTTCCGAGGGGCGCTGCGGTGGCCTGCGAGTCCGTCATGCTCGTGAGACTAGGCCCACGTCAGGCTTTTGGGTACCCATCGGTAATGGGCCTTCACCACTCACGCACACGGCGCCAGTGATTGCTGGCGGCAAAGCCGCTGATCAGCGCGTTGTCACGGTATGCGGCCCGACCTCACGGCAATTTCAGGAGCCCTCCGCGGAGCCGGTCATGTCCTTTCCGATCTTGAGGCGTTCGCGCACTCCCTTGAAGAGCGCGGTGCCCTCGCGCTCCTCCCGCGTCCCCTTGGGCATGTCCACGCGCAGCTCGTAGAACTCCTGGTCGGCCGTGATGATCATGAGCTGCATGCAGCGGGTCGCGGTGCCGTCGTCGTACGTCGTGTCGGCGATCGCCGCGTCGTAGCCGTGGAAGGAGGTCTTGGTGTAGTTCGTGCGGGCGCCCGTGTCGTTGTCGCGCCAGACCGACGCCTCCTGCTTCGCCCAGGTCATGGCGGGTGTCGACGCCGCGTCCTCCTTGGTCAGCCGCACTTGCAGCAGGCTCCCCTCGGAGGGGCTGTAGACCACCAGGCGGGCCGCGAGCCGCGCGTGGTCGGCGTCGCTGTCCTCGCGCGCGAAGACCTTGTACGTGGTGGGTACGGAGATCTCCGCGTCGAGCTTGTCCTCGGGGCGGGTCTTCCACGCCGTGGGCTTCTTGGCGGGGGGCTTCTCGGCGCCCGAGGGGTCGTCAGGGATGTCGTGGGGCGCGTCGACGCTTCCCGGCGGCGCTCCCTCCACCCCCTCGTCGTACGAGGTGTCACCACCGCCCACGGACACACCGAGCCACACACCGCCGCCCACCAGGAGCGCCCCGGCGAGCGCGGCGGCCAGCAGGGCGGAGGTGCGGCGGGGCTTGGACGCGGGAGCAGGCGCAGGAGCGGACGCGGGAGCAGGCGCAGGAGCGGGAGCGGGGTCCGGGACGCCGGGCTCGGAGTCGTCCCCCGGCCGCCGCCCCTGCCGCCGCGACATCCGCAGCGTCCCCACGTCGTCCGACAACTCCCGCATCCCCGACGGGTCCTGCGCGGGCACCTGCTCGACCGGATCCGGCAGCGAGCGTCCCTCCGCCACCGCCTCCAGCGCCGCCGCGACCTCGGCCGCGCCGGGCCTGAGGTCCGGGTCCTTGGTCAGCAACCGCTCGATCAGCGGACCCAGTTCCCCGGCCCGCTCCGGCGGCGGCGCCTGCGCGGAGAGGACCGCGGCGAGCGTGGACTCCATCGTCGTACGGCGGAAGGGGGACCAGCCCTCGACGGCCGCGTAGAGGAGCACACCGAGGGACCACAGGTCGGACTCGGGGCCCGCGCCGCGCCCCGACATCCGTTCGGGCGCGATGAATTCGAGGGAGCCGACGAACTCGCCGCTCACCGTGAGCGACTCCTCGCCCTTGATGTGCGCGATGCCGAAGTCGGTGAGGACGACGCGGCCGTGCGTGCCGATGAGGACGTTGGCGGGCTTCACGTCGCGGTGCACGATGCCCTGCGCGTGCGCCGCGGCCAGCGCGCCGACGACCGCGAGCCCGATGCGGGCCGACTCCTCGGGCGGCAGGGCCTCCCGCTGGAGCACCTCGTGCAGGGACTCGCCGCGGATCAGCTCCATGACGATCCACGGCAGCCCGTCCTCCAGGACCACGTCGTGGATGGTGACCGCGGCCGGATGGTCCACGCTCGCGGCAGCGCGGGCCTCCCGGTGCAGCCTGGCGTAGATCCGCCGCACCATCGCGTCGTGCGGATCCCCGGGCAGCCGCGGCTGCTTGACCGCGACGTCCCTGCCGACCAGCTCGTCGACGGCACGCCACACCGTGCCCATGCCCCCGGAGCCGATGCGCTCCGCGAGGCGGTAACGGCCGCCGATCAGACGGCCGTCGGCGCCGGTGCCCTCCCGGCCCCGACCGTCCCGCATTCCCCCGTCGGCGCTCATCAGACCTTGTCGATCTCCAGATTCTCGATGGCGGTCTTCGCGACCTCACGGCCCCGGTCGGTGAAGTCGCCCTTGCCCGGGTAGCTGATGACCAGCTTGTACATGTCACCGGCCGTGGTCTTGTAGTAGAAGCCCTTGAGCTCGCGCGGGCGCGGGTTCTGGCTGTCCGTGGTGGAGTACACGACGGTGTTCTCCGCGGCCTTCTTGCCCTGGTAGTCGGTCTCCGCGGGGTCGGTCCTCGGCGCGGGTTCGGGGGCCATGCCCAGGTCGTACTTGCCGGACGCCTTGAACTCGGCGTCGTCGTCGTACATCTCGGCGGCCGCCGTCCCCGCGATCTCGCCGCTGGCGTCCTCGGACTTCTTGAGCAGGGTCAGGTTGACCCAGATCTCGCCGCTCCAGTCGGTGTACTGGACCCAGTGCTTGTCGTCGTCGGCCTCGGGCCTGGAGACCTGGTAGCCGTCGGGCACCGCGACGGTCGCGCCGAGCCCCTTCGCCTCCTGCTTCTTCCATGCGTCGGGCAGCGACCCCGCGAACGGGTCCGCGACGACCAGGTACGCCGCCACGGCCGCCGCGACGACCACCGCGCCGATGCCGATCAGCGTCTTGCGGCCGAGGACGAGACCCTTGCGGCCGCTCCCGGCGTCGCCGGTCGGGACGAACTGCGTCGGAGCGGCCTGCGGAGGATCGGCCGCCTCCTCCAGGAGGGCGCGGACCTGCGCGGCGTTCGGCCGCTGCGCGGGGTCCTTGGCCAGCAGGCGGTTGATCGCCTCGGCCAGCGGCCCGGAGTCCGAGGCGGGCGGCGCGGGCGTCGCGTTCAGGACCGACTGGAGCGTCGCGGGGGTGTTGCTGCGGCGGAAGGGCGAGACGCCCTCCGTGGCCGCGTACAGGACGACGCCCAGCGACCAGAGGTCGGAGGCCGGTCCCGGGCGCTGCCCCAACACCCGTTCCGGCGCGATGAATTCGGGCGAGCCGACGAAGCCGCCGGTGTCCGTCAGATTGGTCTCGCCCTCGATCTGGGCGATGCCGAAGTCGGTGAGGACCACGCGGTCGTGGTTGCCGAGCATCACGTTGTCCGGCTTCACGTCGCGGTGCAGGATGCCCGCCTGGTGCGCGGCGTCCAGGGCGTTCAGGACGTCGCGTCCGACGCGGGCGGCCTCGCGGGCGCCGAGCGTGCCCTCCTGGAGCACGGCGCCGAGCGAACGGCCCCGCACCAGCTCCATGACGATCCAGGGCTGCCCGTCCTCGACGGCCACGTCATGGACGTTGACCACGGACGGGTGGTCGAGCCTGGCCGCGGCGCGCGCCTCGCGGCGCATCCGCTCGAAGGCGTTGGCGCGCTCGCGCTCGGGCAGGTGGTCGGGGAGACGCGGCTCCTTCACGGCGACCTCGCGGTCCACCGTCTCGTCTTTGGCGCGCCACACCGTGCCCATGCCGCCGTGGCCGAGCTTGGAGAGCAGCCGGTAGCGCCCCGCGACGAGCCGCCCCGCACCCGGCTCCGCCGCGCCGACCTGCTGGTCGGGCACGGCCCGGGCGGGCTGGGCGTACGAGGATTCGCCGTACGGGGAGGAGACCTGTGTGACGGCGGGTGCCTGCGCGGACTGCGCGGACTGCGCGTACGGGTTGCCGGGGACGACCCCACCGTGCTGCCCCGCCTGACCGGGCTGCCCCGCCTGCCCCGGTACGCCCGACTGCTGCGGCGGACGCAGCCCGAAGCTGGTGGGATCGTTCGGGCCGTGCGGTGCTCCCCCGTTGTTACTCATGCCCTCATGAGTACCTTGCCGGGCACACCGGTTTCCAGCCGGGAAGCCCACTTGTGACCGGGGTGATGCACGCGACGGCACGTCGGCGGCACGTCGGCGGCGTACGGCCACCACGCCTCACCGGCGTACGAACGTGTCGACCGCCGTGTCGAAGTAGCGCCGCGCCTCCTCCGCGTCCCCGACCGGCGCCGAGACCCACACGTCGTACATCCGGCCGCCCTCCTCCCAGCACAGGTCGTACGTGTGGCGGGCGCCCTCCGCCGCCGTGAAGCCGTCCCAGGTGAACTCCCACAGGGCGGCGGGCCTGCCGTTGTGCGTGGCCTCCGTGACCTGTCCATCGCGGTAACCGGGGTTGTTCCGCGGGCCCTTCGCGGCCGAGCGGCGCTGCACGGCGAGCGGGCCGCCGGGCTCGGTGGCCGACTCCTTGACGCCGATGCGGTAGGTGCCGCCCGGCGAGACGTAGAAGACGCGGGGCCCGTCCACCTCGCGCCGGAAGCGGTCGGGGACGGCGAGCGTGAAGCCCTTGGGGTCCTTGACGACGTGGTAGTCGTCGGGCGCCTCGGGCGTCGAGGGGCGCGCGGTGGGGGTGGTCACGGTGACGGTGGGCGCCGGGTGGCCGGTCACCGTCGCCGAGTTGGGCGGCGTCGTGCCCCCGCCGTCGTCCCGGCCCATCAGGAGCGCGGCGGTGGCGACCCCGGCCCCCGCGACGGCCGCCACCAGCGCGGCCGCGATCAGCACGGCCCGCCCGTGCCCCCGTCGGCCCGCCGAGTGCCCCGCGACGGGCGGCCGCGCCCCCGCGGGCAGGTCGCGCTGCGTGGGTGAGTAACCGCCGCGCCCCGGCAGAACGTTCCTGCCGGGCCCCGGGCCCTCCCGCGGCGACGCGGGCATCCGCCCCGTCTCGACGTACGCCACGAGCAGCCGCTCCGCCTCGTCCGTGTCGAGCCGCCGCACCGGATCGCGGTCGAGCAGGCCGAGCACGACGGGCAGCAGGGGCGCGACGGCGGCCGGCGGGCGGATCTCGTCGTAGACGACGGCGTGCAGGACGCCGCCGATCGAGTCGCGGCGGAACGGCGACTCACCGGCGAGCGCGGTGGCCAGGAGCGCGCCGAGCGACCACAGGTCGGACTCGGGCCCCGTCCGCTCCCCCGCCATCCGCTCGGGCGCGGTGTACTCGGGCGAGCCCACGAACGATCCGACCTCGGTGAGCGTCGTCGCCCCGGTGACCTGCGCGATCCCGAAGTCGGTGAGGACCACGCGCCCGGTGTCCTGTTCGAGCAGGACGTTGGCGGGCTTGAGGTCGCGGTGCAGGACGCCCGCGTCGTGCGCGGCGCGCAGGGCGCCGAGCAGGTCGATGCCCATCCGGGCGACGGCGTGCGCGTCCAGCGGCCCGCCCCGCGCGAGCCGGCCCGCCAGCGAGCCGCCCTCGATCAACTCCATGACGATGTAGGGCTGTTCGTCCTGTACGACGACGTCGTGGACGACCACGATGTGCGGATGCCGCAGCTGGGCGACCGCCCGCGCCTCGCGCAGGGTCCGCTCGCGCTGCTCCGCGTCGGTGTCGGAGAGCGTCTCGTCGCGGTCCAGCTCCTTGACGGCGACCTGGCGCCCCAGGAGCAGATCGGTGGCGCGCCACACGACCCCCATGCCGCCCCGGCCGAGCCGCGCCTCGAGCCGGTAACGCCCCGCGATCACACGGGCGTTGCCGCCACCGGCGCCCTCGCCCGCGTGGTCTCCCAGGCTCCCCATGCGGCCATCATGCCCCACACGTGTGCGAACGGAATGGGGTGAAGCGCGCCGCGGGCCTGATCCGGCCGCTCAGTTCACCTTGCGCTCCTGCCACCCTTGCAGCATCGCGTCGAACTGCTCCCGGGTGGTGTCCCAGCCCTGGGCGGGCGCCGACATGTAGATCGCGTACTCGACGCCGTCCCGGCTGACGTAGTTCTGCGAGATGGCCCTGCGCGGCCCCGCGGTCGTGTCGTTGGCGCCCGCCGTCCAGCTGAACTGCCACAGCGCGCCGGGACGTTCGCGGAAGGTGTTGGAGTTCAGATCGAGCCGCTTGTACTCGGGGAGCTTGCCCTCCAGCCCCTTCTCCAGGGCCACCTGGTGCGTGTAGGGGCTGTCGAACGTCGGCTTCTTGTCGACGCCGATGCGCAGGAAACGGCGGCCGCCGTCGGGCGTGTAGTCGATCTGGTTGCCGTTGACCTCGCGCTTCCAGTTCTTGGGCAGCCGCAGGCTGAAGCCCTCCGGGTCGTTCACCCGCTTCCAGCTCTTGGGGATGCCGCCCACCGCCGTACCCGGGTCGTTGTTCCCCGTCGCCTTGTCCGAACCCTGGTCCGCGTAGTGCAGATAGCCGAAGACACCGGCGCCGCCGAGCAGCGCGGCCACCACGACGAGGGCGATGCGCGCGGGCCAGCGGCGGCGCTCACGCGCGGAACCGGTGGCGGGCGCGCCGCCGACGGTGGTGTGCCCGTGGCCCTGGTGCTGCTGCGGATGCGCGGTCGAGGTGTGCCCCTGCCCGTACGCGGTGGGCGTCTGCCCCTGCCCGTACGCGTTCTGCGCCTGTGCCTGCCCCTGCCCCTGCCCCTGCCCGTACGTCCCGCCGGACGGATGCACCTGCGTCGGCACGTACGCCTGCGCCTGCTGGGGCCTGCGCCCCTCCGCGGCCTCGGCCAGCATCGCCTCGGCGTCCTCCGCGCTCGGCCTGGCCGCCGGGTCCTTGCTCAGGAGCGCGCTGATGATCGGCGCGAGCGCTCCCGCGTGCTCGGGCGGCTCCGGCTCCTCGGTGACCACGGCCTGCATGGTGCCGAGCGGCGAGGTGCGCCGGAACGGGGAGGTGCCCTGGACCGCCGTGTACAGGGTGGCGCCGAGCGCCCACAGGTCGGACGCGGGGCCCGGGTTGGCGCCGCTGACCCGCTCGGGCGCCAGGTAGTCGACGGAGCCCACGACCTCGCCGGTCCGCGTGATCGTCGAGTCTCCCTCGATCGCGGCGATCCCGAAGTCGGTGAGCAGGATGCGCCGGTCGTCGGCGAGCAGGACGTTGCCGGGCTTGACGTCGCGGTGCAGGACTCCCGCGGCGTGCGCGGCGCGCAGGGCCTTCAGGGTCCACAGGCCGATGCGGGCGGCCTCGACGGGGTCGACGCGGCCGTCGTCCTTGACCGCGTCCGCCAGCGAGCGGCCCACGACCAGCTCCATCACGATCCAGGGCCGGTCGTCGTACTGCACCACGTCGTGGACGGTGACGACCGCGGGGTGGTTGATCCGGGCGGCGGCCCGCGCCTCCGTCTGGGTGCGCGCGAAGAGGACCGCGCGGTCGGCCTCCTGCACGAACTGCGCGGCCGTCAGTTCCTTGACGGCGACGGCACGGTGCAGCACCTCGTCCTGCGCGCGCCACACCCGTCCCATGCCACCGCGGCCGATGGACTCACCGAGTCGGTAGCGGCCCGCGAGGAGCAGGCCCTGCATCTGATTCACGTTCCCCCGCAATGGTCTTGACAGGCCCAGGTTAAGGAGGGAAGCCCGTACAGGGAACCGCCGGGGGTCCACGGAGACCGCACTGTGACGCATGTCGTGGATGTTCCATGCTGGTCAGAGGGGCCGCAGGACCGTGGCCGAAATACGCCCCACGGCGACTCAGCCGACGGCTCGTGCGTGCTCGTTGCTCACTCAGCCGACGACTTGGTACGTGCTCGACGCCTGCTCGTACAGCCGCGTCACCTCGTCCCGCTCCGCCTCGGGACCGCGCACCTGCACCACGTGGTACTTCCCGCCGACCACCATCGCGAGATTGCGTACGAAGACCTCGCGGCCGTCGGCGTCCTGCCAGGTGAACTGCCCCTCGGCCATGGCCCGCCCGCCGACGTCGATCCGCCGCATCCCGCTGGACGTCGCCCACGACGAGTCGCGGAAGGGCTGCAACTCGCGCTCGTGCTCGCGCTGGTACTTCATCGGGTCGCCGCCGAAGCTGTCCGTGCCGTCCCGCCCGGGGACCAGGAGCAGCTCGAAGTCACCGTGCGTGTAACGGACCTGACCACGGCCGTTCTTGGGCTGGCGGTCCCAGCCGCTGGCGACGGCGACCCGGAAGCCCTCGGCGTCCTTGCGCAGCGCGAAACCCCTCGGCAGATCGGGGTCGGTGGTCTGCGGCTCCTGTGAGCCTGGGCCCTTGGTCCTGGTCGGCTTGTCCTTGGGCTTGCCGCCCGGCTTCTGCCCCTCGCCCGGCTTGTCGTCGCCGTCCGTGCTCGGCTCCGAACTGACCTCGCCCGCCGAGCCGGTGCGCCCGCCCGGTGCCCGGTCGTCGGACTTGGGCATGAACACCATGGCGTACGCGACGGCCGCGACGAGCCCCGCCAGGATGGCGATCAGCAACAGCTTCCCGAGCGAACGGGGCCGCGCCCCGCTCGCGGGCCGGGGCACGCCCGGCCTCGAACCGCGGGGGCTCGTCTCCCTGAGCCGGGTCTCGCTCAGCCGCGCTTCCTTGGGCGCCCGGACCTCCCGTGGTGCACGGGCGGCCCTGACGTCCTTGCCCTGTCCCTTGCCCCTGCTCCTCTTGTGCTTGTGCCTGCCGTGCCCCTGCCCGGTGGTCGCGGGCGGCGCGGACCGCCGCTTGCGCACGACCTCACCACGCCGCCGTACGACGGGCAGCCTGCCCGCGTCGTACGGCGGGACCGGCACGACGTTCGCCCCCGCCTCCGGCTCCGGCGCCGACCGCACCAGCGAGCGCAGCCAGCCGCCGAGCTCCTCGAAGTCGAGCCGCTCGGTCGGGTCCTGACGCAGCAGCGACTCGACGACGGGGCGCAGCGGCCCGCACTCCTCGGCGAACGCGGGCGGCTCCGCGCACACCATCTGCACGAGCTCGGACGTGCTGTCCTCCGGGTACGGCGCGTGCCCCTGCACGGCACGGAACAGCAGAGCGCCGAGCGCCCACAGGTCGGTGGCGGGCCCGATGGGCGCGGCGAGCTGCCAGTTCTCGTGGACGGGCCCTGCCTGCTCGGGCGCCCAGCGCTCGGTGACGGCCCCGACGACGACCATGCGCGCGTGCCGGGCGCGCTCGGCGGCGAGCGCGGTGGTGGGGCCACGACGGGCAGTGGCGTCGGGGGCCGGGGAGGCAGGTGCGGGCGGCTCGGGGGGCAGAGATCGGGGGTGCGGAGGTTCGAGGTGCTGTGACTCGCGGTGCGGAGGTTCGAGGGAGCTTTCCCGCGCGGCCGCCCGGTTGCGCGGCACCGCCCCGTGCCAGGGCTTCGCGGCGCCCGCGACTCCGTAGGGATCCGAGATCCGTCCGGGCACGGAAGGCTCTTCGTCGTTCATCCGCGCCGCGGCCCGCGCCCCCGCGCGGTACGCCGCGATGGCCCCGGCCCGCGCGGCGCGCGCGTCACCCGGCGGCAGCCCCGCGGACTCGGGCGCGGGCTCGATCCCCACGTCCCCGGACGCCTCACCGAACGCGTCCCCCGGCTCGTCCCCGAACCGGCCTTGCCCGCGAAGCCCTGGGGCCTGCCCCTGTTCCTGGCCGTGATCCTGGGCCCGACGGTCCTGGCCGGGATGCCCGATCTGGTCCCGGTACAAGGGCAGTCCGCGACTCCCGGACCGGCCGCTCTCGTCGCCGCTCCAGCCCTCGTCCCCGCCCTCGCCCTCGCCCCCGTCTCCCTCTCCGTACGTGGCGACGTTCCCGACGGACCCGGCCGAGCCCGTCGGCTCGCCCTCCTCCTCGGGGCGCGGGTCGTACCCGCACAGCGCCTCCTCGGCCGCGCCCGCCGCGAGGCCCGTCAGCATCACCCGGCCGTCGTCGCATATCAGCACCGTGCGCGCGGTGATGTTGCGGTGCACCCAGCCGTGCCCGTGCAGCACGCGCAGCGCGGCGAGCACGTCCGCCGCGACCTCCGCCGCCCGGTAGGGACTCAGCGGCCGGTCGGCGAGGAGCGCGGCCAGCGGCCTCGCCGCCACCAACTCGCTCACTATCCACAGCGAACCGCCCTCGGCGAACACGTCGAAGACCTGGTCGAGCCGAGGATGGTCCGGTATCTGCGCGGCGGACTGCGCCGCCTCCATGGCACGGCGGACCGCGGGATCCGTGGGACTGCGCGTCGTACGCGCCGATGCCCGCCGGGCGCCGGTCCCCGCCGTCGCCCCCTCCCGAGGCACGAACCCCGCGGGCAGATCGGGCGGCTCCTCCTCGTCGAGCACTTCCGCATCGACGATCTCGGGCAACGGCACCTGCCTGACCAGGACTTCCTGGCCGCTGTACGTGTCGAAGGCACGCGACTCGGCAAGCTCGTACTCATCCGAAGGCGGCAGCGGCAGGCGGTAGCGGTCGGCGAGCACCCGTCCCGCATAGTCGTCCACGACGCATCCCCCGTCCCGCCCGGCGGTCAATTCCGTTCGTCTTACGGCTTGTTGCGGCGGCGTACGGTCCGCAAGCACTCACGATACGTGCCCTACGCGAACCGCAATGAGGGGATAGGAGATCTCAGGACTTCGGCTCGAACGTCTGCGTGAGGGTCCGCCAGGCGCTCTTGCGCTCCGCGCTCCCCCAGTCGTCGGCCTTGGCCGTGTACATCATTCCGTAGCCCAGCCCGCCGTTGACGACGAAGCCCCGGTCTATCGACCGGTACTTGGTGCCGCCGTCGACATAGGTGAATTCCCAGTCAGCCGTGTTCCAGTCCCGGTAATCCGCCTTCTCTATGCGGATCCGGTGGTACTGGGAGCGCACCATGTAGTTCTCCTGGCTCTTCCAGTCGGCCACCGGGTTGTCCTTGGGAGTGGTGGTCCAACCGACGAGCAGCTTCTGCCCGTTCGGCCCGGTGAAGCGTGCGCCCGCGCTGCCCGTGGACTGGTACTTCCAGCCCTTGGGCAGTCCTATGGAGAAGCCTTGGCCGTGCTTGTACGTCGACGCGGCCCCGTCACCGGGCTTCTTGTCCTTGCCCTTGTCCTTGTTCTTGTCCTTGGCGTCGCCCTTGCCCGGGTCGTCGCCCTTGTCCGCTTCCTCGCCCTTGCCCGAGTCCGCGCCGGTGCCCTTGCCGTCGCCGGAGCCCTCGCCCTTGCCGGACTCCTTCTCGGACTCCTTGGCCCCGCCACCGGCGGTCGCCCCGCTGGATGCGGCCTTGTCGCCGCCCTTGCTGTCCTTGCCGGACGAGCCCTTGTCGTCGCCCCCGAGCGCGAAGGCGAGCACCGTCCCGAGGACCGCGAGCACGGCGACCACGGACACGATCACCAGGGTCCTGCGCGGCACCACATCGGTGAGCGACGCCTTGACCGGCGCCCGAGGCGGCGTGCCCGGCTGCGGCGACCCGGCGGCCCCGGCCGCACCAGCGCCCGCGCCCCGCGCGGTGGCCGAGGCGGCGGCCTTGCGGGCCGACCGCAGGGCACCCTTCAGCCGGTCGGCGGCCTCCTCGGCCTTGCGCCCGCCGAGCGTCCCGGAGGAACCGGCGGAACCGGCGGACTGAGCCTGAGGCGCAGAAGGCACAGAAGGCGCAGAAGAAGGAGCAGCGGGGGGAACGGGAGGTACGGAAGGAGTAGCAGGCGCAGCAGGAACGGCAGGCGCAGCCGCGGAGGAAGCGGCGGCAGCACCGGCGGAACCCGATGCTCCGAGCCCCTTCTTCCCAAGACCTCGGCCCGGCCCCTTACCCGAGCCCTTGCCGAGGACCTTCTTGCCAAGACCCTTCTTGCCCGGAACGGGCGGCAGCGGCACCACCTTGGTCGCCTCGACCGGCTCGGGCTCCGCCTTGGGCTCCGGCGCGTGGATCACGTCCATCAGGAGCGCCCGCGCCCCCACGTCGTCGAGCCGCTGCTCCGGGTCCTTGGCGAGCAGGCCGTAGATGACCTTCTCCAACGGCCCGGCGTTCACCGGCTGTTCCACGTCCTCGGTCATCACCGCGGTGAGGGTCGCGATCGCCGATCCCTTGTCATACGGCGGCACGCCCTCCACCGCCGCGTACAACAGACCACCGAGCGACCACATGTCGGCCGCGGGTCCCGGCTTGTGCCCGCGCGCCCGCTCCGGCGAGATGTACGACGGCGCGCCGACGAGCATGCCGGTGGACGTGATCGACGGGTCGCCCTCGACCTGCGCGATGCCGAAGTCGGTCAGGACGACCCGGCCGTCCTCGGCGATCAGCACGTTCGACGGCTTCACGTCACGGTGCAGGATTCCCTCGCGGTGCGCGGAGCGCAGGACGTCGAGCACGGCGAGCCCGACCTCGGCCGCCCGACGCGGCGTCAGAAGGCCGTCCTCGCGGATCGCCTCCGCCAGCGACTTGCCCTCGACCAACTCCATCACGATCCACGGCCGGTCGTCCTCGTCGACCACGTCGTAGACGGTCACGGCGCTGGTGTTGCGGATCCGCGCGATCGCCTTGGCCTCGCGCAGCGTCCGCGTGATGAGGCGCCGCTTCTCCTCCTCGTCGATGCTCGAGGGGAACCGCAGCTCCTTCACCGCGACCGTACGGCCGAGCGTCTCGTCCTTGGCACGCCACACAGTGCCCATGCCACCGCGGCCGAGCACCTCTCCCAGCCGGTACCGGCCGGCGAGGAGACGTTCGCTCTTGTCCCGACGGGCCTCACCCGTCTGCTCCGCGTCCGACATGCGTCCCCTCTGCTGCTACCGCTGCTACCCGCGCAACCCGCCCTGACAGAGCCTTCATTGTCCCTTACTCAAGGACCGCTCCGCGCCCAGGGTCCACCGTCCCTCATGAAGGGCCGCGGACAAGGAGGGGGCCGCCGTACCGAAACCGCGCACGCGGTCGGCCGTCCTCCTCGCGGGGGCCCTCATCAGCGGGACGGCCAACCCGCCGGGGCCCGCGAATCCGGCCGTGGACGCCACTCTTCCGCTGCTCACCGGCCGAAGCAAGGCCCCGCCCCTCTGCCCGCCGACCGGCGAGGCAGCCGAACTCCCCCTGGCCGTGCGCCGCTCCCGGCGCCCGGGGCCGTCCAGGCCGTCACACCGGCCACGGGCGTCGGGAACGCCGCACGTCGGCGTGGCGCGCCCGGCGGCCGCGCCGCGCGCGTCCTTCTCCCGCGCGGGCCCCGCCGCCGCCCCGCGCCGATCACGTCAGGGTGGGCAGCATCACCCGGACCCTCAGAACCTGACCTCCGAGCGCTAGTTGAGCGGCACGATGTCCGGCGCGCCGAGCCGCGCCGCGTCCGCGGTCAGGTCGTCCGGCTGCCGCTGCGACTCGCGCTCGGCCTCCACCCGCTTCTCGTAGTGCTGGACCTCCCGCTCGATCTGGTCCTTGTCCCAGCCCAGGACGGGCGCCATCAGTTCGGCGCACTCGCGGGCGCTGCGCGTGCCCCGGTCGAAGGTCTCGATCGAGATGCGCGTGCGCCGCGTCAGCACGTCGTCCAGGTGCCTCGCGCCCTCGTGCGAGGCCGCGTACACCACCTCGGCGCGCAGATAGTCGTCCGCGCCCTGCAGCACCGCGCCGAGCGTGGGGTCGGCGGTCACCAGGTCGAGCACTTCCTCGGCCAGCGAGCCGTACCGGTTCAACAGGTGCTCCACACGCACCACATGAAGGCCCGTCCGCGCGGCGATCCTGGCGCGCGCGTTCCACATCGCCTTGTAGCCCTCGGCGCCGACCAGCGGGACGTCCTCCGTGACGCAGTCGGCGACGCGCTGGTCCAGGCCGTGCACCGCCTCGTCCACGGCGTCCTTGGCCATCACGCGGTACGTCGTGTACTTGCCGCCCGCGACGACCACGAGACCGGGGGCCGGATGCGCGACCGTGTGCTCGCGCGACAGCTTGCTCGTGGCGTCCGACTCCCCGGCGAGCAGCGGCCGCAGCCCCGCGTACACCCCCTGGACGTCGTCCCGCGAGAGCGGCACCGCGAGCACCGAGTTCACGTGCTCGAGGAGATAGTCGATGTCGGCGCTGGACGCGGCCGGATGCGCCTTGTCGAGGTCCCAGTCCGTGTCGGTCGTGCCCACGATCCAGTGCCGCCCCCACGGGATGACGAACAGGACGCTCTTCTCGGTCCGCAGGATCAGGCCGGTCGTGGAGTTGATCCGGTCCTTGGGCACCACGAGGTGGATGCCCTTGGACGCCCTGACGTGGAACTGTCCCCGCTCGCCGACCATGGCCTGCGTGTCGTCCGTCCACACGCCGGTGGCGTTCACGATCTGCTTGGCCCTGATCTCGTACTCCCCGCCGCCTTCCACGTCCTGCACGCGGGCGCCGACCACGCGCTCGCCCTCGCGCAGGAAGCCGGTGACCTTGGCCCGGTTGGCGACCTTCGCGCCGTACGCCGCCGCCGTGCGCACCAGCGTGGCCACGTAGCGGGCGTCGTCCATCTGCGCGTCGTAGTACTGCATCGCCCCGACCAGGGCGTCCTTCTTCAGGCAGGGGGCGACGCGCAGCGCGTGACGCCGGGTCAGGTGGCGGTGGGTGGGCAGACCCCTGCCGTGTCCGCGCGACATCGACATGGCGTCGTAGAGCGCGACGCCCGATCCCGCGTACAACCGCTCCCAGCCCTTGTGCTGCAAGGGGTAGAGGAACGGCACCGGCTTCACCAGGTGCGGGGCGAGCCGCTCCAGGAGGAGCCCGCGCTCCTTCAACGCCTCCCGCACGAGCGCGAAGTCGAGCATCTCCAGATAGCGCAGGCCGCCGTGGATCAGCTTGCTCGACCGGCTCGACGTGCCGGACGCCCAGTCCCTGGCCTCGACCAGGCCGGTGGACAGGCCGCGGGTGACCGCGTCGAGTGCCGTCCCCGCACCGACCACCCCCGCGCCCACGACCAGGACGTCCAGCTCCCGGTCGGCCATTCCCGCAAGTGACTCGGCACGCTCCGCCGGCCCCAGTGTCGCTGTCCTCACTGCTGCCTCCCGTTGCGATCGGGTGTGGTCGGACTCACATCATGCCCAGATTTCGGCCGCGCCCGCTGATCGCCGCCGCGGCCTGTGGACAACACTCCGGACTCCGGAGCCAGGCAATGCCGCATATCGGTCATATTTACTCCTAGTCTGACATTGCGCTGGTCCGCCTTGTCCACAGGGCTTGCGCACTCGTCCCGGTCCGGCTATTGGGAGGACGGCCCACCGCCATGCCCGCAGATCTCGCTGTCATCGGTCTCGGCCACCTCGGCCTGCCCCTCGCCCAGGCCGCCGTCGCCGCCCGCATCGCGACCATCGGCTACGACCCCGCCCGCGCCGCCGACCTGGCGGGCGGCAGACTGCCCTGCGACGGCGCCGAGGGCACCCTCACCGCGGCCGACGTCCGCCGGATGCTCTCGGGGGGCTTCCGGCCGACCACCAACCCGGTCGAGCTCGGCCGGGTCCGTACCGCGGTCATCTGCGCGCCCACACCGGCGGCCGCGGACCGCTCGCTCGACCTGACCCAGGTGGCCGAGGCCGCCAGGTCCCTGGCCGCACGGCTGCGCCCGCACACCACGGTGATCCTCGAGTCTCCCGCCTACCCAGGGACCACCGAGGAATTCCTGCGCCCCATCCTCGAACAGGGGTCGGGCCTGCGGGCGGGCCGCGACTTCCACCTCGCGTACTCCCCGGGACGCCTCGACCCGGGCAACCGGCTGCACGGCTACGCGGGCACCCCCAAGGTCATCGGCGGCCTCACCCCGGCCTGCACGGAGTCGGCCGCCGCCTTCTACGGCCGCCTCACCGACAAGGTCGTCCGCGCGCGCGGCCCCCGCGAGGCCGAGACCGTGCACCTCCTGGAGACCAACTACCGGCACGTGAACATGGCCCTGGTCAACGAGATGGCGGTGCTCTGCCACGACCTGGGCATCGACCTGTGGGACGTCATCCGCTGCGCGGAGACCAAGCCGTTCGGCTTCCAGGCGTTCCGTCCGGGGCCCGGCGTCGGCGGCCACGGCGTCCCCCTGGACATCCCCGCCCCCTCCCGCGGCGCCCGCCCCCTGCGCATGGTCGAACTGGCCCAGCAGGTCAACGACCGCATGCCCCAGTACGTCATCCAGCGCTCGGCGACCCTGCTCAACGAACACGGCAAGTCCGCCCGCGGCGCCCGCGTCCTGCTCCTGGGCGTCACCTACAAGCCCGACCTCGCCGACCAGCAGGGCGCCCCCGCCCAGGAGGTGGCGACGCGCCTCATGGAGATGGGCGCGGCCGTCAGCTACCACGACCCCTACGTCCCCAACTGGAGCATCCTCGGCCGTCCGGTGCCGCGCGCCGACTCCCTCTACGAGGCGGCCGCCGACGCCGACCTCACGATCCTGCTCCAGCACCACCGCACGTACGACCTCCAGGGGCTCGCGGTGAAGGCCCAACTCCTGCTCGACACGAGGGGCGCGACTCCGGCGGGCGCCGCCCACCGCCTGTGAGGACGCGAAAGGGCCCCGGTACGCACGCGTACCGGGGCCCTTCGTAGACCCGCGTCCAGAAACCGGACCCTCAGATCGTCACCGCTTGTGCTGCGAGTCCGCGACGGTCACCTCGACGCGCTGGAACTCCTTGAGCTCGCTGTAGCCCGTGGTCGCCATCGCGCGGCGCAGCGCTCCGAAGAAGTTCATCGAGCCGTCCGGGATGTGCGAGGGCCCGGTGAGGATCTCCTCGGTCGTACCGACCGTGCCCAGGTCGACCTTCTTGCCGCGCGGCACGTCCTCGTGGACGGCCTCCATGCCCCAGTGGTGGCCCTTGCCGGGCGCGTCCGTGGCGCGGGCCAGCGGGGAGCCCATCATCACGGAGTCGGCGCCGCACGCGATGGCCTTGGGCAGGTCGCCGGACCAGCCCACGCCGCCGTCGGCGATGACGTGCACGTAACGGCCGCCGGACTCGTCCATGTAGTCACGGCGGGCGGCCGCGACGTCGGCGACGGCGGTGGCCATCGGCACCTGGATGCCGAGCACGTTGCGCGTGGTGTGCGCGGCGCCGCCGCCGAAGCCGACCAGGACGCCCGCGGCGCCGGTGCGCATCAGGTGCAGGGCGGCGGTGTACGTGGCGCAGCCGCCGACGATGACCGGGACGTCGAGCTCGTAGATGAACTGCTTCAGGTTCAGCGGCTCGGCGGCGCCGGAGACGTGCTCGGCGGAGACCGTGGTGCCGCGGATCACGAAGATGTCGACGCCCGCGTCCACGACGGCCTTGGAGAACTCGGCGGTGCGCTGCGGGGAGAGCGCGGCGGCGGTGACGACACCGGAGTCGCGCACCTCCTTGATGCGCTGCCCGATGAGGTCGGCCTTGATCGGCGCGGAGTAGATCTCCTGGAGCCGACGGGTCGCGTTCTCCGCGTCCAGCTCGGCGATCTCGTCGAGCAGCGGCTGCGGGTCCTCGTGCCGCGTCCACAGGCCCTCGAGGTTCAGCACGCCGAGGCCGCCGAGCTCACCGATCCGGATGGCGGTCGCGGGCGAGACGACCGAGTCCATGGGGGCGGCCAGGAAGGGCAGCTCGAAGCGGTAGGCGTCGATCTGCCACGCGATCGAGACCTCCTTCGGGTCGCGGGTGCGCCGGCTCGGTACGACGGCGATGTCGTCGAACGCGTACGCGCGGCGGCCGCGCTTGCCGCGCCCGATCTCGATCTCAGTCACGTTGTGGGGCCTTTCCCTCTTGGTCTGCCTGTCCAGTATCCCCGACACACGTGGAAGGGGCGGCCCCGGATGACCGGGGCCGCCCCTTCCACGCGCGCGTGGAGCCGGGAGGCTACTTGCTACGGCTGTAGTTCGGCGCCTCGACCGTCATCTGGATGTCGTGCGGGTGGCTCTCCTTGAGGCCCGCGGACGTGATGCGTACGAAACGGCCGTTGGCCTGGAGGTCGGGGACGGTGCGTCCGCCGACGTAGAACATCGACTGGCGCAGGCCGCCCACCAGCTGGTGCACGACGGCCGCGAGCGGGCCGCGGTAGGGCACCTGCCCCTCGATGCCCTCGGGAACCAGCTTCTCGTCGGAGGCGACGCCCTCCTGGAAGTAGCGGTCCTTGGAGAAGGACTTCTGCTCGCCGCGGGTCTGCATGGCGCCCAGCGAACCCATGCCGCGGTACGACTTGAACTGCTTGCCGTTGATGAACATCAGCTCACCCGGGGACTCCTCGCAGCCGGCGAGCAGCGAGCCCAGCATGACCGTGTCCGCACCGGCGACGAGCGCCTTGGCGATGTCTCCGGAGTACTGCAGGCCACCGTCGCCGATGACCGGGACACCGGCCTCCTTGGCGGCGAGCGACGCTTCGTAGATGGCCGTTACCTGCGGTACGCCGATACCGGCGACGACACGCGTCGTGCAGATGGAGCCGGGTCCCACGCCGACCTTGATGCCGTCGACACCGGCGTCGATCAGGGACTGCGCGCCGTCGCGCGTGGCGATGTTGCCGCCGATGACGTCGACGCCGGGGGCGTCGGACTTGATCTTGGCGACCATGTCGCCGACCAAGCGGGAGTGGCCGTGCGCGGTGTCGACGACGATGAAGTCGACGCCAGCGGCGACCAGCGCCTGGGCGCGCTCGAACGCGTCACCCGCGACGCCGACGGCGGCGCCCACGAGGAGGCGGCCCTCCGTGTCCTTGGCGGCGTTCGGGTACTTCTCGGCCTTCACGAAGTCCTTGACCGTGATGAGGCCCTTGAGGATGCCCGCGTCGTCGACCAGCGGAAGCTTCTCGATCTTGTGGCGGCGCAGCAGCTCCATGGCGTCCACGCCGGAGATGCCGACCTTGCCGGTGACCAGCGGCATCGGCGTCATGACCTCGCGCACCTGGCGCGAGCGGTCCGACTCGAAGGCCATGTCACGGTTGGTGACGATGCCGAGCAGCTTGCCCGCCGGGTCGGTCACCGGGACGCCGCTGATGCGGAACTTCGCGCAGATCGCGTCGGCCTCGGCCAGCGTCGCGTCCGGGTGCACCGTGATCGGGTCGGTGACCATGCCGGACTCGGAGCGCTTCACCAGGTCGACCTGGTTGGCCTGGTCGGCGATGGAGAGGTTGCGGTGCAGCACGCCGACGCCACCCTGCCGCGCCATGGCGATCGCCATGCGGGACTCGGTGACCTTGTCCATCGCGGCCGACAGCAGCGGGACGTTCACTCGCACGTTCTTCGAGATGAGCGAGGAAGTGTCGATCTGGTCGGGCGCCATGTCCGACGCGCCCGGCAGCAGCAGCACGTCGTCGTAGGTCAGCCCGAGCGTCGCGAATTTATCGGGCACTCCGTCGACGTTTGCAGTCATGACACCTTCCCCAAATGGCCTTGATCGGTGCGGATGTCCATGCTAACGGGATCCGAGGGTGTCTCATTCCACGATCAAGATCATCGGCAAGCTTTGTACGTTCCTACGTCGCACACCCATGCGGCGCGGCTACTGCTCGGCCAGCGCCCGCAGCCGACTCAGCGCCCGGTGCTGGGCCACGCGGACCGCCCCGGGTGACATCCCCAACATCTGCCCGGTCTCCTCCGCGGTGAGCCCGACGGCGATCCTGAGCAGCAGCAGCTCCCGCTGGTTCTCCGGGAGGTTGGCCATGAGCTTCTTGGCCCACTCCGCGTCGCTGCTGAGCAGGGCGCGCTCCTCGGGACCGAGCGAGTCGTCGGGCCGCTCCGGCATCTCGTCGGAGGGCACCGCGGTCGATCCGGGATGGCGCATCGCGGCACGCTGCAGGTCGGCCACCTTGTGCGCGGCGATCGCGAAGACGAACGCCTCGAAGGGACGCCCCGTGTCCTTGTAGCGCGGCAGCGCGAGCAGCACGGCGACGCAGACTTCCTGCGCCAGGTCCTCCACGAAGTGCCGCGCGTCACCCGGCAGCCGGGAGAGCCGCGTACGGCAGTAACGCAGCGCGAGAGGGTGCACGTGCGCCAGGAGATCGTGCGTGGCCTGCTCGTCACCCTCGACCGCGCGAAGGACGAGGGCACCGATCACCGTCGTCTTGTCATCGCGCATCGGTCCATGGTGCCTTGACGGCGACTGTTCCGTGGCACCGCGTCCGTAGTTGTGCACTGAAGCGTTATGAGCAGGCGCGCCGGAAGTCATCTCCTGCGCCCTCCCCTCCCGCTCGATCGACTCGTCCCCGAGGAACTCCACACCTCAAGGATGCGGCATCGGCGGCGAAGCGCCAGCAATCGCTCCCGACGCGGGGTGCGACGAGCATCCGTCACCCCGCCCACCACGCGGCGGGCGGGGATCGCCGTGCCCCCGCGGCGACACACTTAGCGGACCAGGCCCCAGCGGAAACCGAGCGCCACGGCGTGCGCGCGGTCCGAGGCGCCGAGCTTCTTGAAGAGCCGCCTCGCGTGCGTCTTCACGGTGTCCTCGGAGAGGAAGAGCTCGCGCCCGATCTCCGCGTTGGAGCGGCCGTGGCTCATGCCTTCGAGCACCTGGATCTCGCGCGCGGTGAGCGTGGGCGCGGCGCCCATCTCGGCCGAGCGCAGTCTGCGCGGGGCGAGCCGCCAGGTCGGATCGGCGAGCGCCTGGGTCACCGTCGCCCGCAGTTCGGCGCGCGAGGCGTCCTTGTGTAGATAGCCGCGGGCACCGGCGGCGACCGCGAGCGCGACCCCGTCCAGGTCCTCGGCGACGGTGAGCATGATGATGCGCGCACCGGGGTCGGCGGACAGCAGCCGCCGGACGGTCTCCACGCCGCCCAGACCGGGCATGCGTACGTCCATCAGAATCAGGTCCGAGCGGTCGGCACCCCAGCGGCGGAGGACTTCCTCGCCGTTGGCTGCCGTCGTCACACGCTCGACACCGGGCACGGTCGCGACCGCGCGGCGGAGCGCCTCTCGGGCAAGCGGGGAGTCGTCGCAGACGAGGACGGATGTCATGACTGTCCTCCGCGGCTCTCACAGCTGCTGCGCGTCACCTTGAGCCTCCAGGCTGGTACATATTCGTCACCTGTGCGGTTGACGCTCTCGGACACCTGCCCGAGCGCTTGTTCTTTCAACCGCCTCGCACTCTCAACGACGGTCACCCGAAAGAGTTACGGGGCGATCGGCCACCTTCGGCACTCTACGTGAGGGCGCGGACACAGCGCAGACAGCGCAAGAGACCCTCAACCTTTCATCACAAGCTATGCCCCATTTAGCGCCTTTTCTTCCCTTTTCCTGGTGTCTATGGCTAGATTCGCAATGAGTCATATTTTCATCTCCTTAGACAGTAGATGTACGGTCATGGGCACCGTATCCGCGTCAGAACGGCTTCAAGGGGACCAGCAATGGCAGATTTCTCCCGCCTTCCCGGACCGAACGCAGATCTGTGGGACTGGCAGCTCCTCGCGGCCTGCCGCGGGGTCGACAGCTCGCTCTTCTTCCACCCGGAGGGCGAGCGGGGCGCGGCGCGCAGCGCACGCGAGAACTCCGCCAAGGAGGTCTGCATGCGATGCCCGGTGCGCGCGGAGTGCGCCGCGCACGCACTCGCGGTGCGCGAGCCCTACGGCGTGTGGGGCGGACTGACCGAGGACGAGCGCGAGGAGCTCATGGGGCGCGCCCGCAACCGCCTCGTCACGGCGTCGGCCGCGGCGGCCGCGTCACACCACTGAAGGAACGTTTCCCCTAGCGCGTACGGGCAGGGCACGACCATGTCCGCGTACGTACGGAAGATCAGCGGGCGGCAGCCCGCGCCAGGTGGTCCAGAGTGGCGGCGACGGCCGGCACCTGGGCCAGATCAGGCAGCGTGAGCGCGACGATCTCGCGCTGCACGGCCGGCTCGACCGTCACGGTGCGGGCACCCTTGGGGCGCACCGACTCGATGGCGAGCTCGGGCAGCACCGCGACCCCGAGGCCCGCGCCGACCAGGCCGATCACGGCCGGGTAGTCGTCGGTCGCGAAGTCGATGCGGGGCACGAAGCCCGCACCCTCGCAGACCTCCACCAACTGCCTGCGGCAGCGCGGACAGCCCGCGATCCACGACTCGTCGGCGAACTCACCGATGGTGACCGACGCGGCGGCGGCGAGTCGGTGCCCCTCGGGCACGAGCCCGACGAGCCGGTCCGCGAGCAGCGGTCGTACGACGAGGTCGTCCCACTCCTCGGCGGCGGTCGCCCCCTCGTACCGGAAGGCGAGGGCCACGTCGCAGTCGCCCTCGCGCAGCATCTCCACGGAGCGCGGCGGCTCGGCCTCCACGAGGGAGACGCGGGTGCCCGGGTGAGCGGCGCGCAGGGCGGCGAGGGCGCCCGGCACGAGCGTGGAACTGCCGCTGGGGAAGGAGACGAGCCGGACCCGGCCCGCGCGCAGGCCCGCGATGGCGGCGACCTCCTCCTCCGCGGCGGTGAGCCCGGCGAGGATGCCCGTGGCATGCCTGACCAGGGCTTCTCCGGCCTGCGTCAGACGCATCTCGCGGCCGGTGCGGATGAGGAGCGGGGTGCCCGCCGAGGATTCGAGTGCCTTCATCTGCTGGCTCACGGCCGGCTGGGTGCAGCCGAGCTCGCGCGCCGCCGCCGAGAAGGAGCCGGTGGCGGACACGGCTCGCAGGACACGGAGATGACGGGCCTCGATCATGCTTCGAGCATAAGCGACGCTTGGACTTGTCGCGAAATATTGCATCGCGACTTTGGGGCGGCCTCGCCTAGCCTGCCTGTCATGAAGCTGCTCTCCGTAAACCTGGGCCGCCGCACGGCCGTCGAGTACACCGATTCCTCCGACGGCCTCACCGGCATCGACAAGCAACCGACGGACGACGCCGTCCTGGTGACGGCGCCGGGGGTGAAGGGCGTCGGCGGCAGCGGCCTCGCGGGCGACGAGATCGGCAACCTGCGCCACCACGGCGGGCACGACCAGGCGGTGTACGTCTTCGCGCGCGAGGACCTCGACGTCTGGCAGGACCTCCTCGGGCGCCCGCTGGCCAACGGCGGCTTCGGCGAGAACCTCACGACGTCCGGGATCGACGTGAGCGGCGCGCGGATCGGCGAGCGCTGGCGGATCGGCTCGGGGCCGCTGCTCGAAGTGTCGGGCAGCCGCATTCCCTGCCGTACGTTCCAGGGGCACCTGAACGAGAAGGGGTGGGTGAAGCGGTTCACCCAGCACGGTGTGCCCGGGGCGTATCTGCGGGTGATCGAGCCGGGCGAGATCCGGGCGGGCGACCCGGTCGAGATCGCGCACCGGCCCGCGCACGACGTCACCGTCGCCCTGCACTTCCGTGCCGTCACGACGGAGCGGTCGCTGCTGCCGCGGATGCTCGCGGCCGGAGACGCGCTGCACCCCGAGACGGTGGCGAACGCGCGCGAGTACGTCGAGAAGTACGGCGCACCGGACGCGTGACGTCGCGGTCCTCGGGATCACTAGCCTTGGGCCATGACTACGGCTCTGATTACGGGATCGACCGCCGGTATCGGCGCCGCCTTCGCGCGGCGGCTCGCGGCTGACGGGCACAACCTCGTCCTGGTGGCACGCGACACCAAGCGGCTGCGGGAGCAGGCGACCGAGCTGCACGACCGGCACGGCATCGAGGCGGAGGTGCTGACCGCGGACCTCGCCACGGACAAGGGCATCGAGACCGTCGAGGAGCGTCTCTCACGCCCCAGGGAACCCGTCGACCTGCTGATCAACAATGCCGGTTTCGGCAACAAGGGCAAGTACCTGGACGTCCCGATGAGCGACGAGCTGACCATGCTCAAGGTGCACTGCGAGGCGGTGCTGCGGCTGACGTCGTCGGCGGTGGAGTCGATGCGCAAGCGCGGCAGGGGCGGGGTGGTGAACGTCGCCTCGGTGGCGGCGTTCGTGCCGCGCGGCACGTACGGCGCGTCCAAGGCGTGGGTCGTGCAGTTCACCCAGGGCGCGGCGAAGGACCTGACGGGGTCGGGGGTGCGGCTGATGGCGCTGTGCCCCGGGCTGGTGCGGACCGAGTTCCACGAGCGCGCCGGGATGGGCACGTCCAACATCCCGAACTGGATGTGGCTCGACGCGGACAAACTGGTCGCCGCGGCCCTCGCCGACCTCGCCCGTGGCAAGTCCCTGTCCATCCCCGACCCGCGCTACAAGGCGCTGATGGGCATCGCGAAGGTGACGCCGAGGTCGTTGCTCGGTGGGGTGACGTCGCGCACTGGGCGCAAGTACGGGCCTCGGTAGGTCTGCGAGGGCGTTTCGGGGGTGCGTCTGCCGGGTTGCTGTCCGTCGCCGACCGCGGGTTTCGTCGTGGCCGATCGCGCAGTTCCCCGCGCCCCTAAACGCGCGTCTCCCGGACGGGGCGCCCCGTAAGGGGCGCGGGGAACTGCGCGAGGACGGACCACGATCCGCGGTCGGCGACGGCGAGCAACCCGGCAGACGAGCATCCGTAAATACCGAGGCCCGGCGCCCCCAAGCAGGGGGCACCGGGCCTCAGTTCAGCTACGCGCCAGCGTCAGGCGGGTCAGTGCGAGTGACCGTGCCCGTGGCCCGCGCCGGCGTCCGCCTCTTCCTCGGCCGGCTTCTCGACGACCAGCGTCTCGGTCGTGAGGAGCAGCGACGCGATGGACGCGGCGTTCTCCAGGGCGGAGCGGGTGACCTTGACCGGGTCGAGGAGACCGGCCTTGACCAGGTCGCCGTACTCGCCGGTCGCGGCGTTGAAGCCGAAGCCCTTGTCGAGCTCGGCGACCTTCGAGGTGATGACGTAGCCCTCGAGGCCCGCGTTCTCGGCGATCCAGCGCAGCGGCTCGACCGCGGCGCGGCGGACGACGGCGACACCGGTGGCCTCGTCGCCCTCCTTGCCGAGGTTGCCCTCGAGTACCTTGACGGCGTGCACCAGAGCGGAGCCACCACCGGAGACGATGCCCTCCTCGACCGCGGCGCGGGTCGCGGAGATGGCGTCCTCCAGACGGTGCTTCTTCTCCTTGAGCTCCACCTCGGTGGCGGCGCCGACCTTGATCACGCACACGCCGCCGGCCAGCTTCGCGAGGCGCTCCTGGAGCTTCTCGCGGTCCCAGTCGGAGTCCGTGGCGTCGATCTCGGCCTTGATCTGGGAGACGCGGCCCTCGACGTCGGCCTTGTTGCCGCCGCCGTCGACGATGGTCGTGTCGTCCTTGGTGATCGTGACGCGACGGGCGGTGCCCAGCACGTCGAGACCGACCTGGTCGATCTTGAGGCCGACCTCTTCGGCGATGACGGTGCCGCCGGTGAGGGTGGCGATGTCACCGAGCATGGCCTTGCGGCGGTCGCCGAAGCCGGGAGCCTTCACCGCGACGGCGTTGAAGGTGCCGCGGATCTTGTTCACGACCAGGGTCGAAAGGGCCTCGCCCTCGACGTCCTCGGCGATGATCAGGAGCGGCTTCGAGGCGTTGGCCTGGATGACCTTCTCGAGCAGCGGCAGGAGGTCCTGGATGGAGGAGATCTTGCCCTGGTGGATCAGGATGTACGGGTCGTCGAGGACGGCCTCCATACGCTCCTGGTCGGACACCATGTACGGCGACAGGTAGCCCTTGTCGAAGGCCATGCCCTCGGTGAAGTCGAGCTCCAGGCCGAAGGTGTTGGACTCCTCGACGGTGATGACACCGTCCTTGCCGACCTTGTCCATCGCCTCGGCGATGAGCTCGCCGACCTGCGGGTCCTGGGCCGACAGACCGGCGACGGCCGCGATGTCGGCCTTGTCGTCGATCGGACGGGCGGTGGCGAGGAGCTCCTCGGAGACGGCCGCGACGGCGGCGTCGATGCCCTTCTTCAGGGCGGCCGGGGAGGCACCGGCGGCGACGTTGCGCAGGCCCTCCTTGACCAGGGCCTGGGCGAGCACGGTGGCGGTGGTGGTGCCGTCACCCGCGATGTCGTTGGTCTTGGTCGCCACCTCCTTCACCAGCTGGGCGCCGAGGTTCTCGTACGGGTCCTCGACCTCGACCTCACGGGCGATGGTGACGCCGTCGTTGGTGATGGTCGGGGCGCCGAACTTCTTGTCGATGACGACGTTGCGGCCGCGGGGGCCGATCGTCACCTTCACCGTGTCGGCAAGCTTGTTGACGCCGCGCTCAAGGGCGCGACGGGCGTCCTCGTCGAACTTCAGGATCTTCGCCATGGGAGCGATTCAGCCCTCTCGAAAACTCAGGGGGTCCGGGGGGCTCCCCCGGAACGTTCAGCAACGAACTACGCCCCTCGCCGCCCGGCATCAGCGGGGTGACCAGGGGCGCAGCTCAAAGCAATGCTTCTGCTTCGGGGTGAACTACTTCTCGACGATCGCGAGCACGTCGCGAGCCGAGAGGACGAGGTACTCCTCGCCGTTGTACTTCACCTCGGTGCCGCCGTACTTGCTGTACAGCACGATGTCGCCGGTCTTCACGTCGAGCGGCAGGCGCTCGCCGTTCTCGAAGCGGCCCGGGCCCACGGCCAGGACGACGCCCTCCTGGGGCTTCTCCTTGGCGGTGTCCGGAATGACCAGGCCGGAGGCCGTGGTCTGCTCGGCGTCGAGCGGCTGGACCACGATGCGGTCCTCGAGCGGCTTGATGGCAACCTTGGAGCTTGCGGTCGTCACGATCCGGTCTCCCCCTTCGGAGATCTACGGGGTTAACAGTCTGGGGTGGCGACCAGGTGGATCCGTCGTCGCGGGTGCCGGACCTGCCCGTCGCTGTTGGCACTCTCCAGCGGGGAGTGCCAGAAGCGAGACTAGGACGGGGATTAGCACTCGGTCAAGCGGAGTGCCAATCGACTGCGTCGGGCTTCAGCGGGGCTTGGAGTGGTGCCCCCTGTCGTCGCAACGCTTCTTGGGGGGCGGGGGCTCCTTGTCGGCGACTTCTTGGTGCCCCGGTTTCGCCGGGTCTGCAGGTGAGGCTGTGCCCACCCGTTCCGCCTTGCGGAACGCCTGCCCACAGCTGGGACCGGCTTGCCCCGGTTTGCGTTGGGGCATCTTCTGGGCCGCCTTTCTGCCCAGTCGCTCGATCGGGTCCACCGATTCCGCGCACCCCGTGAGCAGTGCGGGCGCGAGCACTCCGCACAGGAGGGCCCCGGCGAGGAGGCGGCGACGCGCTCGCGCCCGGGGGGTCACAGGTAGTCCTCCAGCCTGGCCACCGCGTACCCCTTGTCCGTGACCGTCTTCATGACCTTGCGGACCATGTCGGGCATCGTGCCCTTCCAGTCGGCGCGGCCCCGGAAGTGCGTGAGGATGATGTCGCCGGGATGCAGGTCCCGGTCCCACTCGCGCCACTCCATGTGGTCGGCGAACGCCTCCGACGCCCACAGGGGCACCGCCTTGATGCCACAGGACTTGGCGGCGCGCAGGGAGTCCTGGTTGTAGTTGCCGTACGGCGGGCGGAAGAGTTCGGGCCGTTTGCCGTAGTGCTTCGTGATGACGTCCTGCATGCCGCAGATCTCGCGGCGCTGCGCCTCGTAGGAGAGCCCTGGCAGGTAGCGGTGGTTGAGGGTGTGGTTGTTCAGGGTGATGCCGCGGGACTGCATCTTGCCGAAGTACGCGTAGTCCTCCTTGACCAGGTAGTCGCTGAGGAAGGCGGTGTACGGGAGCTTCAGGTCGCTCATCATCCGCAGCAGCGCCGGGTCCTTCTCGGCGCCGTCGTCGATGGTCAGGAAGACGACCTTCTCCTTGGTCGGGATCGTCGTGAAGACGGGCGGCAGGCTCGACTGGCCCTTCACCTCGAAGCCCTTGCGGGTGGTGAGGCGCGGCTTGACCGCGGGGGCGGGGGGCGCCGCGAGCGGGGTCTTCGCCAGGCCCCACCGCTTGGCCGCGGCGACCCGCGCGGCCTGGGCAGCGCCGAGCCGCTGGGCGTAGGAGTCGAGGGCGCGGGCGGGCGGCGCCTGGAGCGGCTGCTGGCCGTGGGCCGGTTCGACGGTGTCGGATTCGCCCCCGACGGCGCAGCCCGACGCGATCGCGACGACCGTGATCACCGCGGCGGCGGCTCTCGCCTGATTCTTCCGTCTTCTGGCGGATTCTTCCGTTTGTCGTACTAGTTGCATGGCGCCGGATCCTCGCAGCTCAAGGCCCTGATGAAGGGCCGACACCGCCACCGGCCGCGCACCATCCACCGACTGGCCCACAATGGGGCAGGTGAACGACCCGAACACGCCGAGCGGCCACGAGACCGACCTCGGCGACCCCCTCGCCGCCTTCGCCGCCCTGCACACCGAAGCGGGCCGAGCCCTGCTCGACGAGGTGCGGGACGTGGCGCCCGCGCAGGAGCTCGCCGCCGCGACCCGGCTGCGCCGCGAACACCCCGCCGCGCTGGTCTCCACCGCGCTCGCGCAGGCGCGCCTGCGGCAGCGGGCCGTGGCGAAGTTCGGCGCCGAGGACGCGGCCCGGATGTTCTTCACGCCCGACGGGGTCGAGCAGTCCACGCGCGCCTCCGTCGCCGCGCATCGCGCCGAGAGCTTCACGTCGCTGGGCGTACGGTCCCTGGCCGACCTCTGCTGCGGCATCGGCGGCGACGCGATCGCCCTCGCGCGGGCCGGGATCTCCGTGCTCGCCGTCGACCGCTCCCCGCTGACCTGCGCCGTCGCCCGCGCCAACGCCGAGGCGCTGGGGCTCGCCGAGCTGATCGAGGTGCGCGAGGCGGACGTCACCGAGGTCGACACGTCGTCGTACGACGCGGTGTTCGTGGACCCCGCGCGCAGGGGCGGACGCGGCCGGATCTTCGACCCCGAGGCGTACTCACCGCCGCTGTCCTGGGCGGTCGCCGCCGCGCTCAAGGCGCCGCGTGCCGCGCTGAAGATCGCGCCGGGCATCCCGCACGAGGCGGTCCCCGCCGAGGCCGCCGCGGAGTGGATCTCGGACGGCGGCGACGTGAAGGAGGCGGTGCTGTGGTTCGGCACGGACTCCCCCGCCTCGCACCGCGCGACCCTGCTGCCCGGCGGCGCCAGCCTGTGGTCCTCGCTCGACGCGATGCTGCCCGACCCCGAAGTGCGCCCCGTGGGGCGTTACTTGTACGAGCCGGACGGCGCGGTCATCCGCGCGCACCTGGTGGCGGAGGTGGCCGCGCGGGTCGAGGGCGGCCTGATCGACGAGACCATCGCGTACGTCACCTCCGACGAGCTGCACCCGACCCCGTACGCGGTGGCGTACGAGATCACCGACCAACTCCCCTTCGGCGTGAAGAAGTTGAAGGCCCTGCTGCGGGAGCGGGAGGTCGGCGTCCTGACCGTGAAGAAGCGCGGCTCGGCGGTGGAACCGGAGGAGCTGCGCCGCAAGGTGAAGCCGCAGGGAAAGAACGCGGCAACGGTCTTCCTGACCCGGGTGGCAGGCGCCCCGACGATGCTGATCGGCCACCCGGCCCGTTAGGGGCGCGCGCCCTGTAAGGGGCGGCGCCCCGTAAGGGGCGCGGGGCTGTGACACATGCGGCTCCGCCGCGCGGGCGCGCGACCGGGCCCCGTAAGGGGCGCGGGGAACTGCGCGACCAGCCACGGCGAGCCCGCAGCGAAGGGGTCAGCAGTCGGCAGCCCGAGTAAGAAGCAGTTCCCGCTCCCGCCCGTTGCGGGCCAACGACGCCGCTCGCTCGAACTCCGCGCGAGCCTCGGCCGACCGGCCGAGCCGGGCAAGCAAGTCGCCCCGCACACTGGGCAGCAAGTGATAGCCCTTCAGCGCGGGTTCATCGGCCAGCGCGTCAACAAGCACAAGCCCCGCCTCAGGCCCCTCGGCCCGAGAAACCGCCACCGCCCGGTTCAACTCGACCACCGGCGAGGGAACCCGGGCGGCGAGCAGCCCATAGAGCGCGGCGATCTGCTGCCAGTCCGTCTCCTCGTACGTATGCGCGTGGGCGTGACACGCGGCGATCGCGGCCTGCAAGGCATACGGCCCCAAGGCCCCCGCGGCCACGGCCTGCGCCCGGGCCAGCGCGGCGAACCCCCGCCGGATCAGCATCTGGTTCCAGCGGGCCCTGCTCTGGTCCGCGAGGAGCACCGGTTCGCCCGCAGGGCCCGTCCGCGCCGCCGAGCGGGACGCCTGGAGCTCCAACAGGGCCGCCAGGCCGTGCACTTCGGACTCCTTGGGCATCAGCCCCGCGAGCACCCTGGCGAGCCGCAGCGCGTCCTCGCACAGCGCGGGCCGCAGCCAGTCGTCGCCCGCCGTGGCGGCGTACCCCTCGTTGAAGATGAGGTAGATGACTTCGAGGACGGAGCCGAGGCGGTCCTCCCTGTCGGGCCCGTACGGGACCTCGAAGGCGACGCCCTTCGTGGCGAGGGTGCGCTTGGCCCGTACGATGCGCTGCGCCACGGTCGGCTCCGGCGTGAGCATCGCGCGCGCGATCTCCGCGGTGGTCAGGCCGCCGAGCAGCCGCAGGGTCAGCGCCACCCTGGCCTCGGCGGAGAGCACCGGGTGGCAGGCGGTGAAGACGAGGCGCAGGAGGTCGTCGTCGATGGCGTCGGGGTCGGCGGGCTCGTCGACGTGCGGCGGCGCGCTCTCCAGGTCGCGGCCGACCTCGGCGAGCTTGCGGGCGTAGCGCTCGCGGCGGCGGACCAGATCGATGGCGCGGCGCTTGGCGGCGGTCATGAGCCAGGCGCCCGGGTTGTCGGGGACACCCTGCTCGGGCCACTGTTCGAGGGCGGCCACCAGGGCGTCCTGGGCCAGTTCCTCGGCGATGCCGACGTCCCGCACGATGCGTGCGACGCCCGCGATGAGGCGCGGCGTCTCCATGCGGAAGACGGTCTCGATGGCCTGGCGGGGGTGCTCGTCCGACGCCATGGGGCGGGGGTGCTCCGTGGAATGGCTCACGGCGATCCATCAGAGCACCCCGTCACGACGCCCGCAAAGGCACGGCCCCGCTCGACGACTCAGCCCCTGATCAAGGACTCATCCCTCGATCTCGCGAACCTCCGCCGTGATCGTCCAGTAGTCCTCGTGGGTCTTGAGGAACCGCTTGGTCCACTCGACCGCCTCCGCCATGTCCTTGGCCTGGCAGATCGAGTAGCCCCCGACGACCTCCTTGGTCTCGGTGAACGGACCGTCGGTGGTGGACAGTTCGCCCTTGTCCCAGGTGACGCGGGTGCCCTCGGAGGTCGGCCGCAGCCCCGCGGTGTCGAGCATCACCCCGGCCTTGGTGATCTCTTCGAGCAGCGCGCCCATGCGCTCCTGGAGCTCGGGGCTCGGTCCATCCGCGGGGGCGTTCTTCTCGTCGATGCGGATCATCGTCAGATAGCGCGGCATGGTGGTCTCCCATCGGGTGGTGGCGGGGGCTTCTCCTCGCCTCTCACCCCTGCGTCGAACGGGAGACGCCCGTTTCGACATCGTCGCCGAGATTCTTCGAAGTTTCTTCGCGGGCGTACGTTTCCGCAGGTCGCGCGGGTGTTGAGGCGGGCGCCCGACGGCCGTGCAGCACCGCCGTCGCCAGCGCGGCCGCCGCCAGGAGCCCGGCGGACACCGCGAAGGCCGTCGCGTGCCCCTCGGCGAGGGAGGCCCGGCCCCTCCCCGCCCCCGTGGCGACCCGCGGAGAAGAAGCGCCGCGTCGGCCGCCCCCGCCGCGTCGACACGGAGACGATCGCCGCGACGGCCCGCCGGATCCTGGCGGAGGAGGGCGTCGCGGCGCTGAGCATCTCCTGATGCTCACGCTCTCCGGCACCGCGGCGACGACCCCGCGCCCCGAGCTGCCCGCCGAACCGCGCGAGCGCCTCCTCGCCGTCGCCCTGCACATGCACGACACGCTCGCGCGGCTGCCCTGGGTGGTCGAGGAGATCGTCGGCGCGGAGGGAGGCGACTGCGGACTCGCCCCCGCCGACGCCGTCCGCGCCTACCGGACCATCTGGCACCGCGTCTACGGAGACCTGGCCTTCCGCCACGCAATGCGACGCCGCGCCGAGGAGCCCGAGCGCAAGCGGTACTTCCCCGACATGCTCACGGAGGCCGACGCGGACGAGCTCCCCCACCTCGCGGCGCTCGCGGGACGCTGGGAAGAGCTGACGGTGAACTACGCCACGGAACGCCAACTGGGCGCGGTCATCGACGGGTTGCTGAGCCGGGCGGAACGCCCGCGCTGATTCCCGGTGGCCCGGGTCCGTGTGTCAGGCTCACCCGCATGCCCTTCGACCACAACGACCACTACCACCGGCTGCTCCTGCGCGAGCTGCCCCCGCACGGCCGCACCGCCCTCGACATCGGCTGCGGAACCGGCCGCTTCGCCCGGCGCCTCGCGGACCGCGGCTACGAGGTCGACGCGCTCGACCCGTCGGCGGAGGTCATCGCCGAGGCGGAGGCGGCCGGGGGCGGGCCCCGGTACCGGCAGGCCGACGTGACCGCGCTGGACCTCCCCGCGGGCCACTACGACGTCATCAGCTGCCTGGCGAGCCTGCACCACCTGCCGTTCGACACGCTCACGCGCCTGCGCGCCGCCCTCGCGCCCGGCGGCACCCTGCTCGTGCTCGGCTGTTACGCGGGAATGACCCCGTGGGACGTCGTGGCGTCCCCGGCCAACGCGGTGGCCAGGGTGGCGGTGTACGCGACCGAGCGCCTGCGCGGCACGTACGCGCCCCCGCTCAAGCCGCCCGTGAAAGAGCCGGACATGAGGCTCCCGCAGATCCGCGCCGAGGCCGCCCGCCTCCTGCCCGGCAGCCGCCTGCGCCACCTGCTCTTCTGGCGCTACCTGTTGACGTACCGCAGGCCGCTGGAGAACTGACCTCGGCGGCGGGGCTAGCGCTCCTCGACCGACTCGAACCGCCACCTGTGCACGAGCCGCGTCACCAACTCCGGTGAGGGCTCGGCCAGTTCGGGCAGCTCGGCGTCCAGCGAGGCGTCCCACCACGTGATGACGAGGACCCGGTCCTGCGGCGCCCGGAAGGTCTCACGCCGCAGTGGCTCGCCGGACAGCTCCTGCGCCCGCGCCCAGGCGAGCAGGTCGTCCCCGCGCCCCTCGACGGCACGGGCCTCCCACATCAGCGCGACGCTCACGAGTACAGGTTCTCCTTGCTGACCTCGTGCACGTGATCGTGGTCGTGGCCATGGCCGTGCGTGTGTGCGTGCCCCGGCACGTGCGGCTCCGTCACCGGCAGCGACGAGTCCGCCGACAGGTCCCAGTCCGACGCCGCCCTGTTCCGCGCCACCATCTCGGCGCCGAGGGCCGCGACCATCGCGCCGTTGTCCGTGCACAGCTTGGGCCGCGGCACCCGAAGGCGGATCCCGGCCTTCTCGCACCGCTCCTGCGCGAGCGCGCGCAGCCGCGAGTTCGCGGCCACGCCGCCGCCGATCATCAGGTGGTCGACGCCCTCGTCCTTGCAGGCCCGCACGGCCTTGCGGGTCAGCACGTCGACGACCGCCTCCTGGAAGGACGCCGACACGTCCCGCACCGGCACGTCCTCGCCCGCGGCCCGCTTCGCCTCGATCCAGCGGGCGACGGACGTCTTCAGGCCGGAGAAGGAGAAGTCGTAGGCGGGGTCGCGGGGCCCGGTGAGCCCGCGCGGGAACGCGATCGCGTTCGGGTCGCCCTCGCGCGCGTACCGGTCGATGACGGGCCCGCCGGGGAAGCCGAGGTTGAGCACCCGGGCGATCTTGTCGAACGCCTCGCCCGCCGCGTCGTCGATGGTCGCGCCGAGCGGCCGTACGTCCGAGGTGATGTCGGCGGAGAGGAGCAGCGAGGAGTGACCGCCCGACACCAGCAGCGCCATGGTCGGCTCGGGCAGCGGCCCGTGCTCCAGCTGGTCCACGCAGATGTGCGAGGCGAGGTGGTTGACGCCGTACAGCGGCTTGCCGAGGGCGTACGCGTACGCCTTGGCTGCCGAGACGCCGACGAGCAGCGCGCCCGCGAGCCCGGGGCCCGCGGTCACCGAGATGCCGTCGAGGTCCTTCGCGCTCACCCCCGCCTCCTTCAGCGCGCGGTCGATGGTCGGCACCATCGCCTCCAGGTGCGCGCGGGAGGCGACCTCGGGCACGACGCCGCCGAAGCGGGCGTGCTCGTCGACGCTGGAGGCGACGGCGTCGGCGAGCAGGGTGGTGCCGCGGACGATGCCGACGCCGGTCTCGTCGCAGGAGGTCTCGATGCCGAGGACGAGGGGTTCGTCGCGCGAGTCAGCCATGAATCTCGGTTCCTTGTACGCCGGTTGCGGAGGTGGAGGGATCGGTGCGGCGCATGACCAGCGCGTCCACGTTGCCTGGCTGGTAGTAGCCGCGCCGGAAGCCGATGGGCTCGAAGCCGAAGCGCTCGTACAGCTTCTGCGCCCGGGTGTTGTCGACCCGCACTTCCAGCATCACCTCGGCGCACTCGAAGGCGGTCGCGGCGCGCAGCAGGTCCGTGAGGAGCCGGGCGCCGAGGCCGGTGCCCCAGTGGTCGCGGGCCACGGCGATGGTCTGGACGTCGGCCAGGTCTCCGGAGGCGGCGAGCCCCGCGTAGCCGACGAGGCGGTCGCCGTCCATGGCCACCACGTAGCGGCGGGTGGCGAGGGGGCCGCGCGCGTGGGCGAGCTCCGACCAGAACATGCCGCGCGACCACGCGTCGTCCGGGAAGAGCTCCTTCTCCAGGACGAACACCGGATCGATGTCCCACCAGCGCATCTCGCGCAGCACGGCGCCGTCCGTCTCCTGGGTCGCCTGGATCGCCTCGGTCACTTGGGGGTGACCACCTTGTAGTTCTTGGGCACCTGCGCGTCGGGACGGCGCAGGTACAGCGGCCGGGGCTCGAGGAGCTCCTCGCCCGCGGCCAGCTTCTCGGCGGCCAGCGAGGCGAGCGCGGCGGCCGACACGTGCTCGGGGGCGCGCGCGTCGGGGAACGTGTCCGGATAGAGCAGCGCGCCCGCGCCGACGGCGGGCAGCCCCTCGACCTCGGCGGCGATGTCCGCGGGCCGGTCGACGGCGGCATCACTCGCACGAGTGCGTACGTCGTCGTAGCGCGCCCAGTAGACCTCTTTGCGCCGGGCGTCGGTGGCCACCACGAAGGGGCCCGACGCGATTCCGGAGGCGTACGCGAGGCCGTCCAGGGTGCACACCCCGTGCACCGGGACGCCGAGCGCGAGGCCGAACGTGTCGGCGGTCATCAGGCCGACGCGCAGTCCTGTGTAGGGGCCGGGGCCCACGCCGACGACGATGCCGGTCACGGCGTCGAGTCTGAGCCCGGCGTCGGCGAGCACCCGGTCGACGGCCGGAAGCAGCAGTTCTCCGTGACGGCGGGCGTCCACCTGGCTCGACTCCGCGATGACGGAGGAGCCGTCGTGGAGGGCGACGGTGACGGCGGGCGTTGCGGTATCCAGAGCGAGCAAGAGCACGCGAACAGCCTACGGCTCCGACGCCCGTCGCACGGCCGCACCGGCAGGGGGCCGCCGCACGGGGGACGGGGGCGCGGCTGCCCCGGGGAGGGGCGCGGCGGCTGCTACCGTCACCCCGTAGCCGTAGCAGTACGAAGAGGATGGGTGGCGCAAGGTGTCAAGGAGCAGCTCGGGATTCGTGGCCGGGCTCACCGCCGCTGCGCTCGCCGCGGTCGGCTTCCTCGCCTACCAGGCGTCCGCCAGCGCGCCCGACACCCTCGGCAAGCCCGAGAAGTCGCCGTCCGCCTCCGCGTCGCGCTCCCCCAAGGACAAGAAGAACCCCACGGCGCTGCCCGCGCAGTCCGGCACCGGCGAGCGGGTCGTCTACTCCCTGGGCGACGACCGCGTCTGGCTGGTCACGGCGGCGGGCAAGGTCAAGCTCACGTTCGAGGTCATGCCCGGCACGGTGGACCCGACCCCCGGCAAGTACGCCGTGACCTCCCGGACGGGCTCGGTCACCGGTACGGACGGCACCCCGATCGAGCACGTCGTGATCTTCACGACCAGCGACGGGGTCGCGATCGGGTTCAGCGCGGCCGTGGACGGCTCGACGCCCAAGCCCGACCCCGCGAAGAAGACGGGCGGCATCCGCGAGTCCCGCGCCCACGGCGACGCGATGTGGCAGTTCGCGGGAATCAGCCAGAAGGTCGTCGTCGTTCCCTAGCCCCGTCGCTCCTGGGGTCCGGGTCACTGGGCGGCGTGGAGACCACGCTCGCAGCGGCGCAGGACGCCAGCAGATCACTCATGGAGAACCGCGCGGGCTCCGCCACGCGCGAGGGCCCTGGCACCGGCAGCCCGTGCGGCTGCGGCTGTACGTCACGTTCTGAAGCCGACATGGATGCCTCCTGGGCTCCGGGGGCAGACGTGGTTAGGTAGACCTAACCAGCACCGGTATCCATGTCACCACGCCCGACACGCACCGCGCAACATTTTCCCGACGCGTTGTCGGAACGAGGGCTCGGGCCGACGAGGGCCCAGTCGTGACGCGGGGGCCGGTGCCGACCGCAGACGGCGCGAGCGGCCCCGGGCCGCAGGCCGCAGGAGCTTGAGTCACCCGGAGCGCAGACGCCAAAGGCGCGGGCCGTACGCGACCCGCGCTGCCGAAAACCCACTCACCCAGCCAAGCCCGCCCCTCACCACGAGGCCAACGCAGGCGACAGCCCAGGGCGGCGCCAAGAACCCGAAAGACGACAGCCAGGTCACCGGCACCGCAGGCACATGCCCGCCAACGCCGCCCGCGGCCTACGCCGCGAGCAGCGTCAAGTCCTCGCCCGACCAGCGCGCCCCGAGGCCCGTCAGCGTGACCTCGCGGACCTCGTCCGTCGTGTCGCCGACCGCGCGGTCGATGACCACCCGCAGGCGGTCGTCCGAGAGTTCCTCGACCTTGCCGTCGCCCCATTCGACGACGATCACCGAGTCGGGGAGCGAGACGTCGAGGTCCAGGTCCTCCATCTCGTCGAGCCCGCCGCCCAGGCGGTACGCGTCGACGTGCACCAGCGCGGGGCCCGCGCCGAGCGGCGGGTGGACGCGGGCGATCACGAAGGTCGGGGACGTGACGGCGCCGCGCACGTCGAGGCCCTCGCCGAGCCCTCTGGTCAGCGTCGTCTTTCCGGCCCCGAGCTCACCCGTGAGCATGACGAGGTCGCCGGGACGAAGGATCTTGGCCAGGCGGCGGCCCAACTCGCCCATCTGCTCGGGGGAGTTGACCGTGATCTTGAGGGTGGTGGCCGGGGCCTGGTGGTGCGGTGCTTCCATACCGCCCACGTTAGCCCCTGGACGCCGCCGCACCGTCCGCCACCGGCACACCGCCCGCCCGCGCAAGGAGCTCCACGAGCCGTTCGGTGACCACCTCGGGGTGCTCCAGCATGACCATGTGCCCCGCGTCGGGGACGAGGACGAGCTCGGCGTCCGGCAGCCGCTCGGCGATCGCCTCGCTGTGCCCGCTCGGCGTCACCATGTCGTGCTCCCCCGCGAGGACCAGGACGGGCAGGTCCGCGAAGTGCTTGAGCGCCTCCGCCTTGTCGTGCTCGGTGAACGCCGGGTAGAACTCGGCGACCACGTCGATCGGCGTCGACTCGATCATGCGCTCGGCGAACCGCGCGATCGCCGGATCCACGTCCTTGGACGAGAACGAGTAGCGCTTGATGACGCCCGCGAAGAGATCGGCCGTGGCCCGCCGCCCCCGCTCCACCAGCTCCGCCTGCGAGCCGAGCGCCCGCAGCACCCCGGGCAGCACCCGCCGCACCGCGTTCATCCCGGCCACCGGGAGTCCGAAGTTCACCTGTCCGAGCTGCCCCGACGACGTACCGACCAGGGCGACGCCGACGACGCGCTCGCGGATCAGCTCGGGGAACTGGTCGGCGAGGGCCATCGTCGTCATGCCGCCCATGGAGTGCCCGACCAGGACGAGGGGCCCCTCGGGCGCCGCCGCCTCGATGACGGCCTTCAGGTCGCGCCCCAGATCGTCGATGGAGACGGGCACGCCGCGCTCCAGCTGGTCGACGCCGCGCCCCGAGCGGGCGTGGCTGCGCTGGTCCCAGTAGACCGCCCGCACGACGCCGCGCAGGGCGGCCCGCTGGAAGTGCCAGGAGTCCTGGCTCAGGCAGTAGCCGTGGCTGAAGACGACGGTGACGGGCGGGGACGCCCGGCGCCCGCGGAGCCCGCGCCGCCGCGACGCCCTGCCGCCGTCCGGCCCGCCCGCCTCGCCCTCTTCGACCTCTTCGACCTCGTAGAAGAGCTCCGTGCCGTCCTCGGCGTACGCCGTGCCCGGCATGCCGCGCAGCGAGCCGTAAGGACCCGACGAGTCGAGCGCGAGCCGCGCCTTCTTGCGCATGCCACGGCCGACGGTGAGCCGCTCGATGGCGACACCCGCCGCGGCACCCGCGGCGATGACCCCTATCGCGGCACCGGCCACGCCCGCCCTGCGCCAGTTCCCCGCCGCGGCGGCGGCCTCCGTCACCGCTTCCACCGCGGCCGCCCCCGTGCTGCTCTCGCTCACGTGCCGCTCCTCCGTCAGATCCGTCAGTCGTCGTGCTGCTCGTCCGCTCCGGTCCGCTCGTTCACATAGACGCGCGGGACCCGCGATCCGATGCGCGTCACGATCTCGTACGCGATGGTGCCCGCGGCCTGCGCCCAGTCCTCCGCGGTCGGCTCGCCGCGGTCGCCAGGGCCGAAGAGCACCGCGTCGGAACCCACTTCGGGCTCGTCCCCGCCGAGATCGACCACAAACTGGTCCATCGCGATACGACCCGCCGCCGTCCGCCACTTGCCGCCGACCAGGACGGGCCCCGCACCGGACGCGTGACGCGGAATGCCGTCCCCGTACCCGGCGGGGACGAGGCCGAGCGTGGTGTCCCCCGGGGTCGTGTAGTGATGCCCGTAACTGACGCCGTGTCCCCCGGGAGCCCGCTTCACATGGGCGAGCGAGGCGGCGACCGTCATGACGGGGCGCAGCCCGAAGTCCTGCGGGGTGCCGATCTCGGGGCTCGGCGAGACGCCGTACATCGCGATGCCGGGGCGTACGAGATCGAAGTGGGTCTCCGGAAGGGTCAGCGTCGCCGGGGAGTTGGCGATGTGCCGCACCTCGGGACGGACGCCCTGCTCCTCGGCGTACGCCACCATCTCGCGGAACACCGTGAGCTGGGCGGCGATCGAGGGGTGGCCGGGCTCGTCCGCGCACGCGAAGTGCGACCAGAGGCCGGTGACCTTGACGGTCCCCTCGGCCTCGGCGCGCAGGACCTCGGTGATCAGCTCGGGCCAGTCGGCGGGCATGCAGCCGTTGCGCCCGAGACCCGTGTCGGCCTTGAGCTGGACGCGGGCGGTGCGGCCCGCGTCCCGGGCGGCGGCGGTCACCTCGCGCAGCGCCCACAGGGCGCTCACCGACATGTCCAGGTCGGCCTCGACGCCCTCGCGCCAGGGGTCACCTGGCGTCCACAGCCAGCACATGATCCGCCCCGGCAGGCCGGCGGCCCGCAGGGCGAGCGCCTCCTGAGGCGTCGCGGTGCCCAGCCAGTCGGCCCCCGCGTCGACCGCGGCCCTCGCGCAGGGCACCATCCCGTGTCCGTACGCGTCGGCCTTCACCACGGCCATGAACGCGGCGCCCCGCGCGCGGGCACGCAGGGCGCGCACATTGGCGCGGAGGGCGGCGAGGTCGATCTCGGCGCGGACACGGAAAGGGGCTGTCTCGTTCATCGCGGACAAGTGTCTCAGAGGCGACCGACAGCCCTTTCTCCAGCGGCCCAGGACCGCCCCGCTCAGGTGCCCGGCTTGCGTCCCCACACATAGACCCGGTCGCCCTCGAGGAGCGTCTTCCACAGCGCCTTGGCGTCGGCAAGCCGCATGTTCACGCAGCCGCGCGAGCCCGGCGGGCCGTAGACGTTGCCGTAGATGGCGTGGAACGCCTGCCCGCCGTCGAAGAACTGGCTGTACGGCATGGGGGTTTCGTACAGCGAGGACCAGTGGTTCTTGTGCTTCCAGTAGACCTTGTGCCAGCCGGTGCGGGTCGGGTATCCGGCCCGCCCCGTGCGGATCGGCACGGGCCCGAGCAGCACCTTCTCGCCCTTCTTCACCCACATCAGCTGCCGGGACAGATCGACGCAGGCGAGGCGGTACGCGCGCGTGGGGCACTTCTTCGTCGCCGTGGGGTTCTCGCGGGCGTCGAGCAGCCGCATCCTGGCCCAGGTCACAGGACCCGCGAACCCGATGGCGGGCCGGATGCCCTGCGTGCGCTGGAACGCCCGGATGGCCCGGCAGTCCGCCGCCGACTGCCTGCCGTCCACCGGGCGCCCCAGATGGCGCTCGGCCTGGCGCTGGTAGGGCCCGGCGCGCTTGGTGCAGACGGCGGCCGCGGCCTTGGTGACGACCTCGCTGGGCGGCACGTACTCGATGAGGGCGTCGGTCCCCGCGGGCGCCTCCATGGGCTCGACCGCGTCCTCGGCGGCGCCGGGCCGGTACACGTGCGGCGGCAGGGCCTGGTCGGGGGTGTCCAGCTGCCACGGGTGGGGCGGGGCGAGCGGGACGCCGGGAACCAGCGCGGGTGCCGCCGGGGCCGGTCGCGGCGGCGCGGGGTCCGCGGCCGCGGAGGCCCCGGGCAGCGCGGCGGTCAGGACGAGCAGCACGGCGAGTCCGCGGTGGGCTGTCTTACTGATCATGTGATGAGCGAACCCCGGACCGGCGCCGTGCCGCCGTCAGCCGCGCTCAGGTGCCCTCAGGTGTCACTCGAAGAGCAGCACGCCCACGTCGTGGAGCCGCTCCTCAGCGCCGTACGTCCCGCCAAGCGGCCGGAATCGCGTCGGCCACGTCGTGCGCCCCCACCGGCGCCCCGTCCGCGGCGAGCCGGGCCGCGAGGCCGTGCAGGTACGCGCCGACGGACCCGGCGTCCAGCGTGCCGAGACCCGCCGCGAGCAGCGAGCCCGCGAGCCCGGACAGCACGTCGCCACTGCCCGCGGTGGCGAGCCAGGGCGTCCCCGTGGGATTGACGCGTACGACGCCGTCGGCCGAGCCGACCAGCGTGGTGGACCCCTTCAGGAGCACGGTCGCCCCGTAGCGCCCCGCCAGCTCCCGTACGGCGGCGAGCCGTCCCGCCTCGACCTCGGCGCGAGAGACCCCGAGGAGCGCGGCGGCCTCGCCCGCGTGGGGCGTGAGCAGCGTGGGCGCGCGCCGCTCGCGCACGGCCCGCTCCCCCGCGAGCCGCAGCCCGTCGGCGTCGATCAGCACGGGCACCTCGGCGTCGACCACGTCCCGCAGCCGCTCCGCGTCGTCCCCGAGCCCAGGGCCCGCCACCCATGCCTGCACGCGCCCCGCCTTGGACGGCGGCCCCTCGGACACCAACGCCTCGGGGAACCGCGCGATGACGGCGTCCGCCGCGGGCCCCACGTACCGCACGGCGCCCGCGCCCCCGCGCAACGCGCCCGCGACGGCGAGCACGGCGGCCCCCGGATACCGCGCGGAACCGGCGACGATCCCGACCACCCCCCTGCGGTACTTGTCGCTCTCCCCGGTCGGCACCGGCAGCAGCCCCGCCACGTCGGCGTACTGCGGCGCCTCCACCACGGGCTCGCGCCCGGCCATGTCGAGCCCGATCCCGACGAGCCGCACCACACCCGCGTACTCCCGGGCGGGATCGACGAGCAGCCCCGGCTTGTACGCCCCGAAGGTCACGGTCACGTCCGCCCGCACCGCGTCGCCGCGCACCTCACCCGTATCCGCGTCGACACCACTGGGCAGATCGACGGCGACAACGGCCCCCGCGGACTCCCGCGCCAGCTCCGCGAGCCGAGCGGCACGGGGCCTGAGCCCCCCGCGCCCCCCGATCCCCACGATCCCGTCGACCACGAGCCGGGCCCCCCACACGAACCCCTCGGCCCGCTCGTCCTCCCCGTCCACCACGACACCGCCCGCGGCACGCAACGCGGCAAGCCCCCCGGCATGAACCCGCTCGGGCGAGAGCAGCACGGCACGCACGCCCGCCCCTCGCAGAGCGAGCCGCGCCCCCGCGTACAGGGCGTCCCCGCCGTTGTCCCCGCTCCCGACCAACAAGGTGACCCGCGCCCCGTAGACGCTGCCGAGCACCCGCGCGCACTCCACGGCGAGCCCCGCCGCGGCACGCTGCATCAGCGCCCCCTCGGCCAGCCGCCCCATGAGCTCCCGCTCCCCGGCCCGAACGCTCTCCACGCCATAAGCAGTACGCATGGCCCCAGTCTGCCCCGCGGACACCGGGCTCACCGGGCTCACCGGGCTATCCCTCCGCGATCACCACAGCGGAAGCGACCCCCGCGTCATGGCTGAGCGACACGTGCCATCCCCGAACCCCCAGAGCGGCTGCCCGCTCCGCCACGCTCCCCCGCACCCGCACCCGCGGCTGCCCGCTCTCCTCGACCCACACCTCGGCGTCCGTCCACCGGAGCCCCCCGGGCGCCCCCAGCGCCTTGGCCAACGCCTCCTTCGCCGCGAAGCGCGCCGCCAGCGAGGCGACCCCCCGCCGCTCCCCGCTGGGCAGCAGCAACTCCCCCGTCACGAAGAGACGCTCCGCCATCCCCGGCGTCCGCGCCAACGCGGCCCCGAACCGCTCGATCTCCGCCACATCGATGCCAACCCCGATAATCACCGGCTCAGCGTGACACACCCCACCCCGCCGACCGTTCAAACAGCCGTAACAATGGACTGTGATCTCTTCGGTCTCCGAGCCAACGAAGGCTCCGCGGAGCGCCCACCGGCACAAGCCGGAGGCGACTCCCTACGTCGACCTCACCCGCACGCAGTGGAGCGCGCTGCGCGCCAAGACTCCCCTGCCCCTGACCGCCGAGGAGCTCGAAAAGCTCCGCGGCCTCGGCGACGTCATCGACCTGGACGAAGTGCGGGACATCTACCTCCCGCTCTCCCGCCTGCTCAACCTCTACGTCGGCGCGACGGACGGCCTCCGCGGCGCCCTCAACACGTTCCTCGGCGAGAAGGGCTCCCAGTCCGGCACGCCCTTCGTCATAGGAGTCGCGGGCTCCGTGGCGGTCGGCAAGTCGACCGTCGCCCGCCTCCTCCAGGCCCTGCTCTCCCGCTGGCCCGAGCACCCCCGCGTGGAACTCGTCACCACGGACGGCTTCCTGCTCCCCACCAAGGAGCTGGAGGCCCGCGGCCTGATGTCCCGCAAGGGCTTCCCCGAGTCGTACGACCGCCGCGCCCTGACCCGCTTCGTGGCCGACATCAAGGCGGGCAAGGACGAGGTCACCGCGCCCGTCTACTCCCACCTGATCTACGACATCGTGCCCGGCCAGCGCCTCACCGTCCGCCGCCCCGACATCCTCATCGTCGAGGGCCTGAACGTCCTGCAGCCCGCGCTCCCCGGCAAGGACGGCCGCACCCGCGTGGGCCTCGCGGACTACTTCGACTTCAGCGTGTACGTGGACGCGCGCACGGAGGACATCGAGCGCTGGTACCTGAACCGCTTCAAGAAGCTGCGGAACACCGCGTTCCAGAACCCCTCCTCGTACTTCCGCAAGTACACGCAGGTCTCCGAGGAGGAGGCCCTCGACTACGCCCGCACCACCTGGCGCACCATCAACAAGGTCAACCTCCTGGAGAACGTGGCCCCCACCCGCGGCCGCGCGGCCCTCGTCATCCGCAAGGGCCCCGACCACAAGGTCCAACGCCTGAGCCTGCGCAAGCTCTGACCACGGCGACTACGCTGCGCGCATGCTGCATCTGCGCCTCATCACCCCCGCGGACAAGACCGACGAGGTGGTGCGCCTGATCGAGAAGACGGTCGGCACCACCCACCTCGCGGTGGTGCCGGGCGCCGCCCGCAACCCCGTCGGCGACGTCATCATGTGCGACGTCGCGCGCGAGGCGGGCGACGAGCTGATCGGCGGCCTGCGCGCGCTCGACATCGACAAGTCCGGCTCGATCGCGGTGGAGAACATCGACCTCTCGCTCTCCAAGCGCGCCGACAAGGCGGCCGACGAGGCCCCGGGCGAGGGCGCGGACGCGGTCCTGTGGGAGCAGCTCACCGACGCCACGCACGAGGAGTCGACGCTCTCCGTCACCTACGTCGCGTTCATCACGCTCGCCACGATGATCGCGGCCTGCGGCGTGGTGCTCGACAACGCGATCCTGATCGTGGGCGCGATGGCGGTGGGCCCGGAGTTCGGCCCGCTGGCCGGGTTCTGCACGGCCCTGGTGCGGCGCGCGCCCCGCCTCGCGCTGCGCTCGCTGATCGCGATCGTCGTGGGCTTCGCGGTGGCGATGCTGGTGACGGTGGGGTTCAGCTACTTCATGGACGGCGTCGGCCTGTTCAGCCAGGACATGCTGGACAGGGAGCGGCCCAACACGGCGTTCGTCTACGCGCCCGACTGGTTCTCGTTCGTCGTCGCGGTCCTCGCGGGAGCCGCGGGCACGCTCTCGCTGACCTCGGCGAAGTCGGGCGCGCTCGTCGGCGTCGCGATCTCGGTGACGACGGTCCCCGCCGCGGCCAACGCGGCGGTCGCCCTCAGCTACGGGGAACCGGGCCAGACCTGGGGCTCCACCGAGCAGTTGCTCCTCAACCTGCTCGGCATCGTCCTGGCGGGCACGCTCACGCTGCTGGCCCAGAAGTTCTTCTGGGCCCGCCAGCGCAAGCGTGCCGCGAGGTCACAACACTTCTAGGGCCTGAGGCCCAACGCCCTTATCCGAGCGCGGACTTGACCACGTCGGCGAGCCGCCCGGCCACCGATCGCGCCTGCTCGATGTCGGCGGCCTCGACCATGACCCGCACCAGCGGCTCGGTCCCGGAGGAGCGCAGCAGCACCCGCCCCGTGGAGCCCAGCTCGCGCTCCGCGTCGGCGACGGCGGCGGTCAGCTCGGCGGAGGTCGTCACCCGCGTCTTGTCGACGTCGGGCACGTTGATGAGGACCTGCGGGAGGCGCTCCATGACGCCCGCGAGGTCCGCGAGCGTCCGCCCGGTCTCGGCGACCCGCGCCGCGAGCAGCAGCCCGGTCAGCGTGCCGTCACCGGTGGTCGCGTGGTCGAGGATGATGACGTGCCCGGACTGCTCGCCGCCGAGGGCGAAGCCGTGCTCCTTCATCGACTCCAGGACGTACCGGTCGCCGACGGCGGTCTGCACCAGCGAGAGGCCCTCGCGCTCCATGGCCAGCTTGAAGCCGAGGTTCGACATGACGGTGCCGACCACGGTGTCGTGCCGCAGCGAGCCGTGCTCGCGCATGGCGAGGGCGAGCACGGCGAGGATCTGGTCGCCGTCGACCTCGGCACCGGTGTGGTCCACGGCCAGGCACCGATCCGCGTCCCCGTCGTGCGCGACGCCGAAGTCGGCCTTGTGCTCGACGACGGCGGCCTTGAGCAGCTCCAGGTGCGTGGACCCGCACCCGTCGTTGATGTTCAGGCCGTCGGGCTGGGCGCCGATCGTGATGACCTCGGCACCGGCGCGCGTGAACGCCTCGGGCGAGACGCGGGCGGCCGCGCCGTGCGCCTCGTCCAGGACGATCTTCAGCCCGTCGAGGCGGTTCGGCAGGACCCCGATGAGGTGCGCGACGTACTGGTCGAGCCCCTGGTCGTACGACTTCACACGGCCGACGCCTGACCCGGTGGGCCGCTGCCACGGGTCGCCGGTGCGGTGCTCCTCGTAGACGGACTCGATGCGGTCCTCCAGCTCGTCGGCGAGCTTGTGGCCGCCGCGGGCGAAGAACTTGATGCCGTTGTCCGGCATGGCGTTGTGGCTGGCGGAGAGCATCACGCCGAGGTCGGCGCCCAGCGCACCGGTGAGATGCGCCACCGCGGGGGTGGGCAGCACACCGACGCGCAGGACGTCCACGCCCGCGCTCGCCAGGCCCGCGACCACCGCGGCCTCCAGGAACTCCCCGGACGCACGTGGGTCACGGCCGACCACCGCGACCGGGCGATGGCCCTCGAAGGTGCCCACCTCGGCCAGCACGTGCGCCGCCGCCACGGAGAGTCCGAGCGCGAGCTCGGCCGTCAGATCCGCGTTGGCGACACCACGCACGCCGTCCGTGCCGAAGAGTCGTCCCACTGCTGTCCTCCGAACGTTCCAGAAAAGCCGATACCCCTGTCCCGGTGGTTCCCGGAGCCCCAGGGGTTCCTGATAGACGAACGCCCCGGCAGCACGGTACGTGCCGCCGGGGCGAACGAAAGTACAAGCAGGCAGCGATTAACGCTTGCTGTACTGCGGGGCCTTGCGGGCCTTCTTGAGACCGGCCTTCTTGCGCTCGACCGCACGGTCGTCACGCTTGAGGTAACCGGCCTTCTTGAGGGCGGCGCGGTTGTTGTCGACGTCGGCCTCGTTCAGCGCACGGGCGACACCGAGACGGAGCGCACCGGCCTGACCCGAGACGCCGCCACCCGAGATGCGGGCGATGACGTCGTAGCGGTCGTCGAGCTCGAGCACCTTGAAGGGCTCGTTGACTTCCTGCTGGTGGACCTTGTTCGGGAAGTAGTCCTCGAGCGTACGCCCGTTGACCTTCCACTTGCCGGTGCCGGGCACGATGCGAACGCGCGCGATGGCGTTCTTGCGACGGCCCAGGCCGGCGGCCGGCTGCGGGTCGCCGAAGCGCGCGGCGTTCGACTCCGAGGTGTACTCGCCCTCGACGGGCGCCTCGGACTCGGTGGTGTACTGCTCGACGTCAACAACCTCGGTCTCTTCGACCGGCTGCTCAACGGTGGTCTCGGCCACGATTCTCCTCAGAATTCTTTACGTCTTTGGGGGTGGCCGGAACTACTGCGCGACCTGGGTGATCTCGAACGGGACCGGCTGCTGAGCGCCGTGCGGGTGCTGGTCGCCCGCGTAGACCTTCAGCTTCGAGAGCATCTGACGGCCCAGGGTGTTCTTGGGGAGCATGCCCTTGACGGCCTTCTCAACGGCCTTCTCGGGGCTCTTCTCGAGCAGCTCGTCGTAACGGACGGAACGCAGACCACCCGGGTAACCGGAGTGGCGGTACGCCATCTTCTGGGTCTTCTTGTTGCCGGAGAGGTGCACCTTCTCGGCGTTGATGATGATGACGAAGTCACCGGTGTCAACGTGGGGCGCGTAGATCGGCTTGTGCTTGCCGCGCAGAAGGGTCGCAGCGGTGGTCGCCAGACGACCCAGGACGATGTCCCGGGCGTCGATGACGTGCCACTGGCGGGTCACATCGCCGGGCTTGGGGCTGTACGTACGCACTTCGTAGCCTTCGCTTCTTCAGTGGATGGGGTCCAGACACACGGCACCCAGGAAGCGATCATGCAGCTGGGGCCCACAATGCCGGGGACGCTGCCCGTATGCGAGCCACTGGTAACTGCTCCAGGGAACCTACGTAAGGGCCCTTTCGCGTGAGAACGAGGAAGCCAATACGTATCAGTCCCCGAGACTACCCGCGCTGCCCCGTACGGGTCAAAACGCGCACCCGGGGACGGGCGGTCCGGCTCCACCTCACCCGGCGGCCCTGCTCCTCCAGGTTAACCGTCCCGCCCGTCACACACCGCCACCCGACGACAGCGGCCAGCAGGCACAGCGTCACCGCGTCCTTGAAGGCCCGCCGCGTCCCCTCCTCCAGCCACGGCCAGGTGAACCCCGGCACCTGCGGCACGAGCGCCACCCAGAACCACGGGCTCCGCCCCACCGCCCCCGGCGTCAGCACCCCGGCGAGCAGCAGCGGAAGGACGACGAGGAGGTAGTGGTCGTACGAGGGCCGGGAGACCAGGAACGCCGCGAGCATCAGCATCACGGCGCTCTCCACGACCCGCGCCGCCCCCTCGCCGCCACGCCCCCACCGCCGCCACGCGCACCACACCCCGGCCGCCGCGGCCCCCAGGGCAAGCAGCGTCGCGGCCGACCGCGGCGCCCCGAGCCGCGCGAGCACCGCCGCGGGCGACGCCTCGTAGAGACGTACGAAACTGTCATCGCCCCGCACCAGGAACGGCAGCGTCCGCGTGAAGAAGCCCCCCGGATCCGGCAGCAGGAGCGCCACGGCCACCGAGAGGGCCACGGGCACCCCCACCGCGACCGCGAGGGCCCGCCACCGCCGCCCGAACACGAAGAGCAGCACGACGGGCGCGAGCAGCGGCTTCACCGCGACGGCGGCACCGACGGCGAGCCCCGCGGCGACCCACCGTCCCCGGCGGACGAGGAGCAGCGCGAGGGGCAGCACGGCCGCGGAGGCCACCGTCCAGTTACCCAGCGCGACGAGATGCCCGAAGGGCGCGAACCCCAGAGCGAGCCCGAGCAGCCCGAACACGGCGAACCTGCTCCCCAGGGCGACCCCGTGGATCCGCAGCGCACACCCCCACCCGAAGACGAGGCCCGCGGTGACCGCGAGGGGCACCAGGAAGCGCAGCACGCCGGTCGGCAGCACGGCCTGTGGCACCGCGGCGAGCACGGCCCCCGGCAGATACAGGAAGTGCCGGTCGGCATAAGGGGAACGCCCGTGGAGCCACGCCTCGGCGGCCCGCACCACGATGGCGTTGTCCATCCCTCCGTCCGGCACGGCGAGCCCCACGCGGACGCCCCCGGCGAGCAGCACCACCCCTAATACGGCCCAGGCGTGCCAGGACGCCGGAAGCAGCAGCCACCCCCGGACCGCACTCCCCCGCTCCCCCGCCCCCGCTGCCCCACTAACCTCCGATTTGCCCGTATCCATACGCCTCAGGCTAGGTCGAGCACCCCTCTCGGCCCCCGCTCAACATCCCCAACTCCCCGTCTAAGATGCGGCCCATGAGCTTTGGGCAAGGGGGACCTCAGTGGGGTCCGGGGGGAACGGGCGGGCCCGGCGGCGGACCCACGCCCGACTGGGCGGCGCTCGCCGAGGCCTCCGAGGCGCGCACCCGGCGCCGCAAGTGGCTCCTGATCGGCGGCGGCGCGTTCGCCACGATCGGCATCGCCGCCGCCGTCGCCATCACCGTCGTCTCCGCGAACAGCGACGACAGCTCCGCGTCGAACAAACCGGCCAGCGAGCTGCCCGCGACCGCGGACATCCCCGGCGCCAGCACGGACCCCGAGCCGTCCTTCAAGGAGACGACTCCGCCGCCCCCGCCGGACCCCAAGGACTTCATCTCCAGCGCCAAGAAGGACAAGGCGCCGCTCACCCCCGAGGGCCTCTTCCCCGGCAAGACGTTCACGTCGGGCGAGAAGGTCTACAAGAAGGGCGCGACCGACAGCACCAAGAAGTGCTCGGCCATCACCCAGAACGCGCTGGGCGCGGTCCTCGCCAAGAACGACTGCACCCGCCTGATCCGCGCCAGCTACATCCTGGACGGCATCGCGGTCACGGTCGGCGTCGCCGTCTTCGACACCTCGGCCGACGCCGCCAAGGTCAAGGAGCAGGCGGAGAAGGGCCTGGTCCACTCGCTGCCGGGCAAGGGCATCCCCACCTTCTGCCGCACCGGCGTGTGCCGGGGCACCTACAACGCCTACGGCCGCTACGCGTACTTCACCACCACCGGCTACCCCAGCGGCAAGAACGTCACGGACAAGGACACCAAGGCGTACTCCGTCGGCGACGACCTCGCCAGGCTGGCCTTCCAGCGGATCACGCAGCGGGGCGAGGCCCAGGCATCGGCCGCCGCCAACGCCCCGCAGCAGTAAGGCGGCCGCGAGCCGGGCCGGGGCTCAGCAGCACCCGGCCCCGGGCAGCGTCCGCTTGTTGCGCGCCTCCTTGCTGCGCGCGGCGAGCAACTCGTCGGCGGGGTAGCCGACTTCTTCGAGCGTGAGCCCGTGCGGCCGCACGACGTGCACCGCGGAGTCCCGCACCCCGGCCGCGAGCACCTTCGCGGGCCACTCCACGGGCCGGTGCCCGTCCCCCACGAACAGCATGGCGCCCACCAGCGAGCGCACCATGTTGTGGCAGAACGCGTCGGCCCGCACGGTCGCTTCGAGGATCCCGTCGTCCCGTCGCACCCAGTGCAGTTGCTGCAACGTCCGAATGGTCGTGGCGCCCTCGCGCTTCTTGCAGTACGCCGCGAAGTCGTGCTCCCCGAGGAGCGTCTCGGCGGCCGCGTTCATGGCGTCGAGGTCCAACTCCCAGTCGTGCCACAGCACATGGGAGCGCAACAGCGGGTCGACACCGCCCGGGTGGTCGGTCACGCGATAGGCGTAGCGCCGCCACACGGCCGCGAACCGCGCGTTGAACCCGGCGGGCGCCTCGGCCACCTTCCACACCCGCACGTCGTGCGGCAGCCGCCCCGAAAGCCTGCGCAGCAGCTTGTCACTGTGCTCGGCCCACACGCTCTCCGGCAGATCGACGTGGGCGACCTGCCCCCTGGCGTGCACCCCGCTGTCGGTGCGCCCCGCGACGGTCAGCTCGTACGTCTCCTGCGACCGGGTCACGGTCCGCAGCGCGCTCTCGATCTCGCCCTGGACGGTCCGCTGCCCCTGCTTCTGCTTGGCCCAGCCGGAGAAGTCCTTTCCGTCGTACGAAAGGTCCAGCCGCACCCGCACGAACCCGGGCTCTACCTCATCACTCACACCAACCATCCTCTCAGCAGGACCGACATGCGAAAGCGGGCCCGCCCCGAAGGGCGGACCCGCTCACAGAAGCGCTGGGCCTCAGGCGTCCTTGGACTCCTCGGCGGCCTCAACCGGCTTCGCGTCCTCGACGGGCGCGTCCTTCTTGAGGGCGTCTTCCTTGACCGCGCGCTTGGTCGCGGCCTCGGCCTCACCGGTGGCCTCCTGGGCCACGGTCAGGGCCTCCACCAGCTCGATGATCGCCATGGGCGCGTTGTCGCCACGACGGTTACCGATCTTGGTGATACGGGTGTAACCACCCGGGCGGTTCACGTAGCGCGGACCGATCTCCGTGAAGAGCGTGTGCACGATGCTCTTGTCGGTGATGACGGACAGCACCTGGCGGCGGTTGTGAAGGTCACCCTTCTTCGCCTTGGTGACCAGACGCTCCGCGTAGGGACGCAGACGACGGGCCTTCGCCTCGGTGGTGGTGATGCGGCCGTACTCGAAGAGCTGCTTGGCGAGGTTCGCCAGCAGAAGCTTCTCGTGCGCGGCGCTGCCGCCCAGACGGGCACCCTTGGCGGGCTTCGGCATGGTGTTTCTCCTTCATCGCTGCACCGGCCGTATGAGGTACCGATGACAGTGTCCGAGCAGGCGGTCGCCCGTCGGAGACCCGCGCCCCGTAAGGGGCGCGGGGAACTGCGCGACCAACCGAAGCGGCCCCGCAGCCAAAATCAGACCTAGTACTGCTCGGTCTCGACGAAACCGGCATCCGCGTCGTCGTCGGCGCCGAACGCGTCGGCGGCGGCGGTCGGGTCGAACCCGGGAGGCGAGTCCTTGAGGGCCAGGCCCATGCCGTTGAGCTTCATCTTGACCTCGTCGATCGACTTCGCACCGAAGTTGCGAATGTCGAGCAGGTCCGCCTCGGAGCGGGCCACGAGCTCACCCACGGAGTGGATGCCCTCGCGCTTGAGGCAGTTGTACGACCGAACGGTGAGCTCGAGCTCCTCGATCGGCAGGGCGAGATCGGCGGCAAGGGCGGCGTCCGTCGGGGACGGACCCATGTCGATGCCCTCGGCGTCGATGTTGAGCTCACGGGCGAGACCGAAGAGCTCGACCAGCGTCTTGCCGGCGGAGGCCATGGCGTCACGCGGACGCATCGCCTGCTTGGTCTCGACGTCGACGATCAGCTTGTCGAAGTCGGTGCGCTGCTCGACACGCGTGGCCTCGACCTTGTACGTGACCTTGAGGACCGGCGAGTAGATCGAGTCGACCGGGATGCGCCCGATCTCCTGACCGACCTGCTTGTTCTGGACGGCCGAGACGTAGCCGCGACCGCGCTCGACGGTCAGCTCCATCTCCAGCTTGCCCTTGCCGTTCAGCGTGGCGAGGACGAGGTCGGGGTTGTGCACCTCGACACCGGCCGGGGGCGCGATGTCGGCGGCGGTGACCAGACCCGGACCCTGCTTGCGCAGGTACATCACGACCGGCTCGTCGTGCTCCGAGGAGACGACCAGCTGCTTGATGTTCAGGATGAGGTCGGTGACGTCTTCCTTGACGCCCGGCACGGTGGTGAACTCGTGCAGGACACCGTCGATGCGGATGGACGTGACGGCCGCACCCGGGATCGAGGAGAGAAGGGTCCGGCGAAGGGAGTTGCCGAGGGTGTAACCGAAGCCCGGCTCCAGCGGCTCGATCACGAACCGGGAGCGGAATTCGTCGACGACCTCTTCGGTCAACGAGGGACGCTGAGCGATCAGCATGAAGTGATTCCTTCAGTCATGGGCACCCACTATTTGATGCCCTTGAGTACTGACAAGGGTACGGGCGATACGGCTCCGAAGAGCCGTACCGCCCGAAACCTCAGGTCAAGCGACGTAACGTCAGACGCGACGGCGCGGGTCACCTCCGCTCGCGCGGAGAGCGCCGTCACACAGCGTCAGACGCGACGGCGCTTGGGCGGACGGCAGCCGTTGTGCGGCGTGGGCGTCACGTCCTGGATCGAGCCGACCTCGAGACCGGTCGCCTGCAGCGAACGGATCGCGGTCTCACGGCCGGAGCCGGGACCCTTGACGAAGACGTCGACCTTGCGCATGCCGTGCTCCTGCGCGCGACGGGCAGCCGACTCGGCGGCCATCTGCGCGGCGAACGGCGTGGACTTGCGCGAGCCCTTGAAGCCGACGTGGCCGGCGGAGGCCCAGGAGATCACGTTGCCGGTCGGGTCCGTGATGGACACGATCGTGTTGTTGAACGTGCTCTTGATGTGCGCGTGGCCGTGAGCGACGTTCTTCTTTTCCTTGCGGCGCACCTTCTTGGCAGCGCCCTGACGACCCTTGGGGGGCATCTATAACTCCTACGGGAGGTGGTCGGTCCTGCAGCGTCAGCTGTCGATAGACCGCTGAGCGAGGACTACTTCTTGCCCGGCTTCTTCTTACCGGCGATGGCGCGACGCGGGCCCTTGCGGGTGCGGGCGTTCGTGCTGGTGCGCTGACCGCGGACGGGCAGGCCACGACGGTGACGAAGACCCTGGTAGCAGCCGATCTCGACCTTGCGGCGGATGTCGGCCTGGATCTCGCGACGGAGGTCACCCTCGGTCTTGATGTTGGCGTCCACGTACTCACGGATCTTGACGAGGTCTTCCTCGGTCAGGTCGCGAACACGGGTGTTGCGGTCCACCTCGGTGGCGTCCAGCGTCTGCTGGGCCAGCGTGCGGCCGATGCCGAACACGTAGGTGAGGGCGACCTCGATGCGCTTCTCGCGCGGGAGGTCAACACCTTCAACGCGTGCCATTCATGGCTCCTGTTGATTCTTCGGAGGTCTTCAGCAGAACCACTCCCGGTCGCCGTCCCCTCTTACGTGTCTTGCGCGAAGAGGTTTGGTACGAACCGGGTCCTCGGCCTCCGAGCCGAGGGTGTCGCCCTCCATGACCGGTGGAACACCGGCGGAACTGAAGAGGGACGGGTCCTGCGTATCTACTTACGTGCGTCGCGTGAAAATCTGCGAACTGCAGTCGTGCGTCAGCCCTGGCGCTGCTTGTGGCGCGGGTTGTCGCAGATGATCATGACCCGGCCGTGACGGCGGATCACCCTGCACTTGTCGCAGATCTTCTTGACGCTCGGCTTGACCTTCATTGGTGAGGTTCTCCGGGTCAGTGCCACCACCCCGCGCGAGCGGGATGCGGGCAAGATCTACTTGTACCGGTAGACGATCCGGCCACGCGTCAGGTCGTACGGAGACAGCTCCACCACGACCCGGTCGTCAGGGAGGATGCGGATGTAGTGCATACGCATCTTGCCGCTGATGTGTGCCAGGACCTGGTGGCCGTTCTGGAGCTCCACCTTGAACATGGCGTTCGGGAGAGACTCGACGACAGTGCCTTCGATCTCGATGGCACCTTGCTTCTTGGCCACGCTTCGCCCTTCGAATCGACTACCTTGATCGACTCCGTTCCCCGCATGCAGACACACGGATGCACGAGAGCCGACGCGTCAGTCTACGTCAGTGCACTCGGAAAGACGAATCGAGGAATTGTGCCCCACAGGCAAGATCCTTAAGCAAGCGGCCACGCCGGTGCCCCACGGGTCAGCCCAGCGGATCCGGCGCCACCGTGACCCCGTACTCCGCGAGCTTCGCCTTGCCGCAGTCCGGCGCCGTCAGCACGATCGGCCCCTCCTCGGTCAGCGCCACGGAGTGCTCCCAGTGCGAGGACCAGGTGCCGTCCGTGGTGATGACGGTCCAGTCGTCCTCCAGGACCTCCGTGCGGGGCGTGCCCAGGGAGACCATCGGCTCGATGGCGAGGCAGAAGCCGGGGACCAGCTTGGGGCCCTTGCCGCGGCGGCGCTCCACGTAGTTCAGGAGGTGCGGGTCCATGTGCATCTCGGTGCCGATGCCGTGGCCGCCGTAGTCCTCGACGATCCCGTACTTGCCGCCGCCGGGCTTCGGCTGGCGGCGGATGTACGTCTCGATGGCGCGGGAGATGTCGACGAGGCGGTTGCCCTGCTTCATGGCGGCGAGACCCGCCCACATCGACTCCTCGGTCACCCGGGAGAGCTCGATCAGCTCCGGAGCGTGCCCGGTGCCCACGAACGCGGTGTAGGCGGCGTCGCCGTGCCAGCCGTCGATGATCGCGCCCGCGTCGATGGAGATGATGTCGCCGTCCTTGAGGACGGTCTTCTCGTCGGGGATGCCGTGCACGACGACCTCGTTGACCGAGGTGCAGATCGTGGCGGGGAAGCCGCCGTAGCCGAGGAAGTTGGACTTCGCGCCGTGCTCGGCGATCACCTTGCGCGCGACGTCGTCCAGGTCCTTCGTGGTGGCGCCGGGCACCGCGGCCTCGCGCGTCGCGGCGTGGACGGCGGCGACGACCAGGCCCGCCTCACGCATCTTCGCGATCTGCTCGGGGGTCTTGATCTGCACCATGGGGCTTCCGCTCTCCGTCATCCGTCAACAAACCGGCTACGTACACAACAGTACGGCCGCGGTCCCCCAGAGGGCACCGCGGCCGAAACAGCGTACAGCGTACTGACTACTTGTCGCCCTTGAGGGCGTCCATCGCGCGCTTGGTGACCTCGTCCACCTTGCCGAGCGCGGAGATCGTCACGACCAGACCCTGGGTCCGGTAGTAGTCGATGATCGGCTCGGTCTGCGTGTGGTAGACCTCGAGGCGCTTGCGGACCGTGTCCTCGCTGTCGTCCTCGCGCTGGTACAGCTCGCCGCCGCAGACGTCGCAGACGCCCTCGGTCTTCGGCTTGGAGTACGTCACGTGGAAGACGTGGCTGGAGTCCTTGCGGCAGATGCGCCGCCCCGCGATCCGCTTGACGACCTCGTCCTCGGGGACCTCCAGGTCCAGGACGGCGTCGAGCTTCACGTCGTCGGCCTTGAGCGCCACGTCGAGCGCCTGCGCCTGCGACACGTTGCGCGGGAACCCGTCGAGCAGGAAGCCGTTCTCGGCGTCCGGCTGCGCCATGCGGTCCTTCGCCATGCCGATCGTCACCTCGTCCGGCACGAGGTTCCCGGCGTCCATGTACGCCTTCGCCTGCTTGCCGAGCTCCGTGCCCTGGCTGATGTTGGCACGGAAGAGGTCACCGGTGGAGATGTGCGGGATCGACAAGTTCTTGGCCAGGAACGCGGCCTGCGTTCCCTTGCCCGCACCGGGCGGCCCGACGAGGACGATTCGCATCAGCGGAGGAACCCTTCGTAATTGCGCTGCTGGAGCTGGCTCTCGATCTGCTTCACGGTTTCCAGACCCACACCCACGATGATGAGGATGCTCGTCCCGCCGAACGGGAAGTTCTGGTTAGCCCCGAAGCCCACCAACGCCATCGTCGGCACAAGAGCGATCAGACCCAGATACAGCGAACCCGGCCATGTGATCCGGTTGAGTACGTAGCTCAGATACTCAGCGGTCGGACGGCCAGCCCGGATGCCCGGGATGAAGCCACCATACTTCTTCATGTTGTCGGCGACTTCCTCGGGGTTGAAGGAGATCGCGACGTAGAAGAAGGCGAAGAAGACGATCAGAACGAAGTACGTGGCGATGTAAATCGGGTGGTCACCCTTGGTCAGGTTCGCCTCGATCCACGTCTTCCATCCCGACTGGCCACCCGCGAACTGGGCGACGAGCGCAGGAATGTAGAGCAGCGAGGAGGCGAAGATCACAGGGATGATGCCCGCCTGATTGACCTTCAGCGGAATGTACGTCGACGTTCCGCCGTAGGACCGGCGGCCGATCATTCGCTTCGCGTACTGGACGGGAATGCGGCGCTGCGCCTGCTCGACGAAGACCACCAGACCGACCATGACGAGACCGACCGCGATGACGGTGCCGAACTCGATCCAGCCGCCCGCGAGGTCACCCTGCTGCTTGATGGCCCACAGGGCGCTCGGGAAGGTGGCGGCGATCGAGATGAACATCAGGATGGACATGCCGTTGCCGATGCCGCGGTCGGTGATGAGCTCACCGAGCCACATGACGCACGCCGTACCGGCGGTCATGGTGATGACCATCGTGACGGTGACGAAGATCGACTGGTCAGGAACGATCTCGCTGGCGACCGAGCAGCCCTGGAACAGGGTGCCGGTGCGGGCGGTGGCGACCAGGCCCGTGCCCTGAAGGATCGCGAGCGCGATGGTCAGGTAGCGCGTGTACTGCGTGATCTTCGCCGTGCCGGCCTGGCCCTCCTTCTTGAGGGCCTCGAGCCGGGGGATCACCACGGTCAGCAGCTGCAGAATGATGCTCGCCGTGATGTACGGCATGATGCCGAGGGCGAAGATCGTGATCTGCAGCAGCGCGCCACCACTGAACATGTTGACGAGACCGAACAGGCCCTGGTTCGAGTTGGCCTGGTCGATGCACTGCTGGACGTTGGTGTAGTCAACTCCCGGAATCGGCACGTGCGTACCGATCCGGTAGATCACGATGATCCCGAGCGTGAAGAGCAGCTTCTTGCGCAGGTCGGGCGTCTTGAACGCCCGGGCGAACGCGGTGAGCACGGTGCCTCCTGCGACCCCCGCGCGCGTGCGCCAGAGGTGGTGGTCTGAGGTTCGACGAATACGTATCAGTCAAGAAAACCGTGCGGGCAGACCGCACGGAGCTTAGACAGTGCACGCCACCTTACCGGCGACCGTGCCCCCCTAGGAACGACCAACCGGGGATGCCCCTTTTGTGGGGCATCCCCGGTTGGGAATCGCTCATGTCATCGACACGTCTGAGGGAATATCAGACGAGCTCGGTGACGGTACCGCCGGCGGCGGTGATCTTCTCCTTGGCGGAGCCGGAGACGGCGTCAACCGTCACCTGCAGCGCCACGGTGACCTCACCCTGGCCGAGGACCTTGACGAGGCTGTTCTTGCGAACCGCACCCTTGGCCACGAGGGCCTCGACGGTGACCTCGCCCCCCTCGGGGAACAGCGCGCTCAGCTTGTCGAGGTTCACGACCTGGAACTCGGTCTTGAACGGGTTCTTGAAGCCCTTGAGCTTCGGGAGACGCATGTGGAGGGGCATCTGGCCACCCTCGAAGCGCTCCGGAACCTGGTAACGGGCCTTGGTGCCCTTGGTACCACGACCAGCGGTCTTACCCTTGGACGCCTCACCACGACCCACACGGGTCTTGGCGGTCTTGGCGCCCGGGGCGGGCCGGAGGTTGTGGACCTTCAGCGGGTTCTGCTCCGCCATGTCAGTCGACCTCCTCAACCGTCACGAGGTGGCGGACGGTGTGCACCATTCCGCGGAACTCGGGGCGGTCCTCCTTGACGACCTGCGTGTTGATGCCCTTGAGACCAAGGGAGCGCAGGGTGTCGCGGTGGTTCTGCTTGCTGCCGATGTACGACTTCGTCTGCGTGACCTTGAGGCGAGCCATTACGCACCCGCCCCGGCACGTGCACGAAGGAGAGCCGCGGGGGCGACGTCCTCGAGGGGCAGACCACGGCGAGCCGCGATCTCCTCGGGACGCTGCAGGCCCTTGAGGGCCGCCACGGTCGCGTGCACGATGTTGATCGCGTTGTCGGAGCCCAGGGACTTCGACAGGATGTCGTGAACGCCGGCGCACTCGAGCACGGCACGCACCGGGCCACCGGCGATAACACCGGTACCGGGGGAAGCAGGCTTGAGCAGGACGACGCCCGCGGCCTTCTCGCCCTGGATCGGGTGCGGGATGGTGCCCTGGATACGGGGGACCTTGAAGAAGTGCTTCTTGGCCTCCTCAACACCCTTGGCGATGGCGGCCGGCACCTCCTTGGCCTTGCCGTAACCGACACCCACGGTGCCGTCACCGTCGCCCACTACGACGAGCGCAGTGAAGCTGAAGCGACGACCACCCTTCACAACCTTGGCGACACGGTTGATCGCGACAACGCGCTCAACGTATGCGGTCTTCTCGGCGGCAGCGCCACCGTCGCGACCCTTCCGGTCCCGCCGCTCGCCGCCACCGGCACCGCCACCGCGGCGCTGGGGTCCAGCCATTGGAATTACCTCTCTCTGTTTCCGCTAGCTACGGAACCGACTCAGAACTTGAGTCCGGCTTCGCGGGCGGCGTCCGCCAGGGCGGCGATGCGCCCGGCGTACTGGTTACCACCACGGTCGAACACGACAGTCTCGACACCGGCGGCCTTGGCACGCTCGGCGACCAGGGCGCCGACCGACTTGGCAGCCGCGGACTTGTCGCCCTCGGCCCCGCGGATCGTGGTGTCCAGGGTCGAGGCCGACGCAAGGGTGTGACCCTTGATGTCGTCGATGACCTGGGCCACGATGTGGCGGTTCGAGCGCGTCACGACCAGGCGCGGACGCTCAGCCGTACCCGAGATGTGCTTACGGATGCGGATGTGACGACGCTTGATGGCAGCACGCTTGTAAGCGTCGCCCTTAGCAATCTTGACACCGTATGCCATGGCTTACTTACCCGCCTTTCCGACCTTGCGGCGGATGACTTCGCCTTCGTACTTGACGCCCTTGGCCTTGTACGGGTCGGGCTTGCGCAGCTTGCGGATGTTGGCCGCAACCTCGCCGACCTTCTGCTTGTCGATGCCCTCGACCGAGAACTTGGTCGCCGATTCGACCTTGAAGGAGATGCCCTCGGGCGCCTCGATCAGGATCGGGTGGCTGTAGCCGAGCGAGAACTCCAGGTTGGAGCCCTTCGCCAGGACGCGGTAACCGACACCGCTGATTTCGAGCTTCTTCACGTAACCCTGGGTCACGCCGGTGATCATGTTCGCCACCAGCGTGCGGGACAGGCCGTGCAGGGCCTTGTTCTGACGCTCGTCGTTCGGGCGGGTGACGTTCAGAACGCCGTCCTCACCCTTAGCGATCTCGATCGGCGCGACGACGGTGTGGCTCAGGGAACCCTTGGGGCCCTTGACCGCGACCGTCTGGCCGTCGATGGTGACGTCCACGCCGGCGGGAACCGTGATGGGGAGCTTGCCAATACGCGACATTAGCTATTCCTCCGTTCCCGACTACCAGACGTAGGCGAGGACTTCCCCACCTACGCCCTTCTTGCCTGCCTGCTGGCCGGTCAGGAGACCGTGCGACGTGGAGATGATCGCCACGCCGAGGCCGCCGAGGACCTTCGGCAGGTTGGTGGACTTCGCGTAAACCCGGAGACCGGGCTTGGAGATCCGCTTGATGCCCGCGATGGAGCGCTCACGGTTCGGGCCGAACTTCAGCTCGAGAACGAGGTTCTTGCCGACCTCGGCGTCCTCGACCTTCCAGCCCGTGATGAAGCCCTCCTGCTGGAGGATCTCCGCGATGTGAGACTTGATCTTGCTGTGCGGCATAGCCACGGAGTCGTGGTACGCCGAGTTCGCGTTACGCAGACGAGTCAGCATGTCCGCGATCGGATCAGTCATGGTCATGAATTGGCCTTCGGCCTCTCTCGCCGTGGTTTCCTATCTGCGCCATCCCTCTCCCCACTCAGAGGCGGGACGGGTGCGGCGCGGGGACCTACGGCGTAGTAAGTCGGTCAGGGCGGCAGACGCCCAACCCTCCTAGCCTAAGCCATGTGGAGGACGGCATCTGCCAACCCTTTACTTACCGAGAGATCCAGACAATCCCGTATGCCCAAGGGGCAGGGGGACTACCAGGAGCTCTTGGTCACGCCCGGCAGCTCGCCACGGTGAGCCATCTCACGAAGGCACACGCGGCACAGGCCGAACTTGCGGTACACGGAGTGCGGACGGCCGCAGCGCTGGCAGCGGGTGTACGCGCGCACACCGAACTTGGGCTTACGAGCAGCCTTGGCAATGAGAGCCTTCTTCGCCATCTCGCTTACGCCTCCTTGAACGGGAAGCCGAGGTGACGAAGGAGCGCACGGCCCTCAGCGTCGTTGGTCGCCGTGGTCACCACGGTGATGTCCATACCCCGGACGCGGTCGATCTTGTCCTGGTCGATCTCGTGGAACATGACCTGCTCCGTGAGACCGAAGGTGTAGTTGCCACGGCCGTCGAACTGCTTGGGGGACAGACCACGGAAGTCGCGGATGCGCGGCAGCGCGAGCGACAGGGTGCGGTCCAGGAACTCCCACATGCGGTCGCCACGGAGCGTGACGTGGCAGCCGATCGGCTGGCCCTCGCGCAGCTTGAACTGCGCGATGGACTTCCGGGCCTTCGTCACGGCCGGCTTCTGACCGGTGATCGTGGTGAGGTCGCGGATGGCGCCGTCGATCAGCTTCGAGTCACGGGCGGCGTCGCCGACACCCATGTTGACCACGATCTTGACCAGGCCGGGGGTCTGCATGACGTTCTCGTACGAGAACTCTTCCTGCAGCTTGCCCGCGATCTCCTCGCGGTACTTCGTCTTGAGACGCGGAGTGGTGGTGGTCGTCATCAGATGTCCTCACCCGTCCGCTTGGCAACGCGGATCTTGTTGCCCTCGTCGTCGAAGCGGTAACCGACACGCGTGACAACCTTGTTGCCGTCCTTCTCCACGACCAGCTGGACGTTGGAGACGTGGACGGGGGCCTCGGTGGTCACGATGCCGCCGGCCTGCGAGCCGCTGGCGGTCGGGCCGGCCTTCGTGTGCTTCTTGACCCGGTTGACACCCTCGACCAGGACGCGCTCGTCGCGCGGGTAAGCGGCAATGACCTTGCCCTGCTTGCCCTTGTCCTTACCGGTGATGACCTGGACCAGGTCGCCCTTCTTGATCTTCATGCTTACAGCACCTCCGGCGCGAGCGAGATGATCTTCATGAACTTCTTCTCGCGCAGCTCACGGCCGACGGGGCCGAAGATACGGGTGCCGCGAGGGTCGCCGTCGTTCTTCAGAATGACGGCGGCGTTCTCGTCGAAGCGGATGTACGAGCCGTCCGGGCGGCGGCGCTCCTTGACGGTGCGAACGATGACCGCCTTGACGACGTCACCCTTCTTCACGTTGCCACCGGGGATCGCGTCCTTGACGGTGGCGACGATGACGTCACCGATGCCCGCGTAGCGGCGACCCGAGCCACCGAGAACACGGATGGTGAGAATTTCCTTCGCACCCGTGTTGTCGGCGACGCGCAGTCGCGACTCCTGCTGGATCACGTCTATCTCCTGTTTGTCTGCCGGTTCCCCCGGGGCAGTTCAGTGAACTGCCCCGGGAGCCTGGCGGAACGAACCCTGAGGGAAACCCCTCAGAGCTGTACTTGTGGAATTCCCTTGCGGGAATTACCTACTTGGCCTTCTCGAGGATCTCGACGATGCGCCAGCGCTTGGTCGCCGACAGCGGACGCGTCTCCATCAGGAGGACGCGGTCGCCGACGCCGGCAGCGTTCTGCTCGTCGTGCGCCTTGAGCTTGTTCGTACGGCGGATGACCTTGCCGTACAGCGCGTGCGTCACGCGGTCCTCGACAGCGACGACGACGGTCTTGTCCATCTTGTCGCTGACGACCAGACCCTGACGGGTCTTGCGGAAGCCGCGGTCGGTCTTCGTCTCAGTCACGTTGTTCTCGCTCATCAGGCGCTCTCCACCGTCTCGATGCCCAGCTCGCGCTCACGCATCAGGGTGTAGATCCGCGCGATGTCCTTACGGACGGCCTTGAGCCGGCCGTGGTTCTCGAGCTGACCGGTCGCCGCCTGGAAGCGGAGGTTGAACAGCTCTTCCTTGGCTTCGCGAAGCTTGTTGAGAAGCTCCTCGTCACCCAGTTCGCGCAGCTCGGACGCCTTGGTTCCCGCCGACATCACGCTTCACCTGCCTCGCGCTTAACGATCTTGCACTTCATCGGCAGCTTGTGCGCTGCACGAGTCAGCGCCTCACGCGCGATCTTCTCGTTGGGGTACGACAGCTCGAACATCACGCGTCCGGGCTTGACGTTGGCGATCCACCACTCAGGCGAACCCTTACCGGAACCCATGCGGGTCTCGGCAGGCTTCTTGGTGAGGGGGCGGTCCGGGTAGATGTTGATCCAGACCTTGCCGCCACGCTTGATGTGACGCGTCATGGCGATACGAGCGGCCTCGATCTGACGGTTCGTCACGTACGCCGGGGTCAGCGCCTGGATGCCGTACTCGCCGAACGCAACCTGCGTGCCACCCTTGGACATACCGCTGCGCTTCGGGTGGTGCTGCTTGCGGTGCTTGACCCTACGGGGGATCAGCATTTCGGTCAGGCCTCCGTTCCGGTGCTCTCAGCAGCCGGAGCGGCAGCGGCGGGAGCGTCGGCCTTGGGGGCCTCGGCAGCCGGCGCGGACTGCTGCTGCGGCTTGCGGCCGCGGCCGCCACGCTCGCCACCACGGCCACCACGGGCCGGACGGTCGTTGCCGCCGCCACGGGCCGGGCGGTTGCCCGCACGGGCAGCGGCGTTCTCGGCGCGAACCTCGGCGATGTTCTTGACGTCGCCCTTGTAGATCCAGACCTTCACGCCGATGCGGCCGAAGGTCGTCTTGGCCTCGAAGAAGCCGTAGTCGACGTTCGCGCGGAGCGTGTGCAGGGGCACACGGCCCTCGCGGTAGAACTCCGAGCGGGACATCTCGGCGCCGCCGAGACGGCCACCGCACTGGATCTTGATGCCCTTGGCGCCGGCCTTCATCGACGACTGCATGCTCTTACGCATGGCGCGACGGAAGGAGACGCGGGAGGACAGCTGCTCCGCCACGGCCTGGGCCACGAGCTGAGCGTCGACCTCGGGGTTCTTGACCTCGAGGATGTTCAGCTGGACCTGCTTGCCCGTGAGCTTCTCGAGGTCACCGCGGATGCGGTCGGCCTCGGCGCCACGGCGGCCGATGACGATGCCGGGACGAGCGGTGTGGATGTCCACACGCACGCGGTCACGGGTGCGCTCGATCTCCACCTTCGAGATGCCGGCGCGCTCCATGCCGGACGTCATCATCCGACGGATGGCGACGTCTTCCTTGACGTAGTCCTTGTACAGCTTGTCGGCGTACCAACGCGACTTGAAGTCGGTCGTGACACCGAGCCGGAACCCGTGCGGGTTTACCTTCTGGCCCATTACCGGGTTCCTTCCTTGCTGCTGACGACCACGGTGATGTGGCTGGTCCGCTTACGGATCCGGTAGGCACGGCCCTGGGCACGCGGACGGAACCGCTTCAGGGTCGGGCCCTCATCCACGTACGCCTCGCTGATGACCAGCGAAGAGGCGTCAGAGTGGTCGTAGTTGTGCGCGGCGTTGGCAATGGCGCTGTCCAGCACCTTGCCGACCGGCACGCTCGCGGCCTGCGGGGCGAAACGCAGGACCGCCTGAGCCTCCGTGGCATCCATGCCACGGATGAGGTCCACCACGCGGCGGGCCTTCATGGGCGTGACGCGGATGTACCGCGCCTGGGCCCTGGCTTCCATGGTTGTCCCTTCGGTGTTAGTCATAGTCGATTCCACCCCGCCTTAGCGGCGCTTCGACTTCCGGTCGTCCTTGACGTGACCCCGGAAGGTGCGCGTCGGCGAGAACTCGCCGAGCTTGTGGCCGACCATCGACTCGGTGACGAACACCGGGATGTGGGTCTTGCCGTTGTGCACCGCGATGGTGTGACCCAGCATGCTGGGGATGATCATCGAGCGACGGGACCAGGTCTTGATGACGTTCTTGGAACCGGCTTCGTTCTGAGCGTCCACCTTCTTTACGAGGTGGCCGTCAACGAAGGGTCCCTTCTTGAGACTGCGCGGCATCTAAACCCGCTCCTAGCGCTTCTTGTTCGACTTGCGGCGGCGGACGATGTACTTGTTGCTCGCCTTGTTGCGATCACGAGTACGACCCTCCTTCTTGCCCCACGGCGAGACCGGGTGGCGACCACCGGAGGTCTTGCCTTCACCACCACCGTGCGGGTGGTCGACCGGGTTCATCACGACACCACGCACGGTCGGGCGGACGCCCTTCCAGCGCATGCGGCCGGCCTTGCCCCAGTTGATGTTCGACTGCTCGGCATTGCCGACCTCGCCGATGGTGGCGCGGCAGCGCACGTCGACAAGACGGATCTCGCCGGACGGCATGCGAAGGTGCGCCATGGCGCCTTCCTTCGCGAGCAGCTGCACGGAGGCACCCGCGGAACGGGCGAACTTCGCGCCGCCGCCGGGCCGCAGCTCGATGGCGTGGAGCGTCGTACCCACCGGGATGTTGCGCAGCGCCATGTTGTTGCCGGGCTTGATGTCGGCACCGGGGCCGCTCTCAATCCGGTCACCCTGCTGCGTGCCGCGCGGGGCGAGGATGTAGCGCTTCTCGCCGTCCGCGTAGTGCAGCAGCGCGATGCGCGCGGTGCGGTTGGGGTCGTACTCGATGTGCGCGACCTTCGCCGGCACGCCGTCCTTGTCGTGACGACGGAAGTCGATCACGCGGAAGGCGCGCTTGTGTCCGCCACCCTGGTGGCGAACGGTGATCCGACCGGCGTTGTTACGGCCGCCCTTGCTGTGCAGCGGGCGGACCAGCGACTTCTCCGGCGTGGACCGCGTTACCTCGACGAAGTCGGCGACGCTGGAGCCACGACGGCCCGGCGTAGTCGGCTTGTACTTGCGGATTCCCATTTCTCAGTCCTCGTCCGATATTCGGACCAGGGCGCTCCGTTAGGAGGCCTGGCCGAAGATGTCGATACGGTCGCCCTCAGCAAGGGTCACGATGGCGCGCTTGGTGTCGGCACGCTTGCCGAACCCGGTGCGCGTACGCTTCCGCTTGCCCTGACGGTTGATCGTGTTGACCCCGGTGACCTTGACCGAGAAGACCGCCTCGACGGCCTGCTTGATCTGGGTCTTGTTGGAGCCGGGGGCCACGATGAACGTGTACTTGCCCTCGTCGAGCAGCGCGTACGACTTCTCGGAGACGACCGGCTTGACGAGGACGTCGCGCGGGTCCGAGAAGGACTTGCTCAGCGGGGTGGGCTCAACAGCGATCTTGCCCTCGGTCGCGATGCGCTTCGCCTTGGCGACACGCGCGGCCTTGGCGGCCTTCGCAGCCTTGGACGCGATGCTCTGGTGACGAATAGCCATCAGGCTTCGCTCCCTTCGGTCTCATTGGCCTTGGGGCCAGACACGAAGGACTCGAAGGCGGCCTTGGTGAAGACCACGTCGTCCGAGACGAGCACGTCGTACGTGTTCAGCTGGCCCGGCTCCAGGATGTGCACCTGGGGCAGGTTGCGGGCGGAGAGCAGCGAAGTCTCGTCCGCGCGGTCGATGACCAGGAGCACGTTCTTGCGCTCGCTGACCTTGCCGAGCAGCGTCTTCGCGGCCTTCGTGGAGATGTCGCCCTCGACCACGTTGGTGACAACGTGGATGCGAGCGTTGCGGGCCCGGTCGGTGAGGGCGTGGCGCAGGGCCGCGGCCTTCATCTTCTTCGGGGTCCGCTGCGAGTAGTCACGCGGCTGCGGGCCGTGGACGACGCCACCGCCGGCGAACTGCGGCGCACGGGTCGAACCCTGGCGCGCGCGGCCGGTGCCCTTCTGACGGTAAGGCTTCTTACCGCCACCGCGGACTTCGCCGCGACGCTTGGTCTTGTGCGTGCCCTGACGGGCCGCGGCCAGCTGTGCGACGACGACCTGGTGAAGCAGCGGGATGCTGATCTTCTCGACGTCGAAGATCTCCGCGGGGAGCTCGACCGTCCCGGTCTTGTCGCCTGCCGGCGAAAGGATGTCAATGGTGCTCATGGGTTACCTCAGGCCCCCTTGGCCGCAGTACGGACCAGGACGAGGCCGCCGTTCGGACCAGGAACCGCGCCCTTGATGAGCAGCAGGCCCTTCTCCGCGTCAACGGCGTGGACGGTCAGGTTCTGGGTGGTGACCCGCTCGCTGCCCATGCGACCGGCCATGCGCTGGCCCTTGAAGACACGGCCAGGCGTGGCGCAGCCACCGATGGAACCGGGCTTGCGGTGCACGCGGTGGGCACCGTGGGAGGCCTTGCCACCGGCGAAGTTGTGACGCTTCATCACACCGGCGAAGCCCTTGCCCTTGCTCTTGCCGGTGACGTCGACCTTGATACCGGCCTCGAACGTCTCGGCAGTCAGCTCCTGGCCGAGGACGTACTCGCTGGCACCAGCGGTACGGATCTCGACGAGGTGGCGACGGGGGGTCACGTCGGCCTTGGCGAAGTGACCCTTGAGGGGCTTGTTCACCTTGCGCGGGTCGATCTCGCCGAAGGCGATCTGGACCGACTCGTAGCCGTCGCTGTCATTCGTACGGACCTGGGTAACGACGCAGGGTCCGGCCTTGACCACGGTCACCGGGACGACACGGTTGTTCTCGTCCCAGACCTGGGTCATGCCGAGCTTCTCGCCCAGGATGCCCTTGATCTGCTTGGTCATCTTCTCCGCGCCCTTCAGAGCTTGATCTCGATGTCAACGCCGGCCGGAAGGTCCAGGCGCATCAGCGAGTCAACGGTCTTGGGCGTCGGGTCGAGGATGTCGATCAGGCGCTTGTGCGTGCGCATCTCGAAGTGCTCGCGCGAGTCCTTGTACTTGTGCGGCGACTTGATGACGCAGTACACGTTCTTCTCAGTGGGCAGCGGCACCGGGCCCGCGACCGACGCACCAGTACGCGTCACCGTCTCGACGATCTTCTTCGCCGAGGAGTCGATGACCTCGTGGTCGTAGGCCTTGAGCCGGATGCGGATCTTCTGTCCCGCCATGGCTACTTAGTAGTCCTTCGTCTCGAACGCTCTGGCTCCCGGAGGGCCCTTTTTTCTACTTCCTCCGACCCACGCGGTCGGGCGTGTCGCAGTCCCGCTCACACAGATCTCCCGAAGGAATTCCCTGCTAGGGGCTGCGGCCCTTGATGACCGCGGGTCCGGGGGAAGAAACCCACCGGGCGCCTGGCCGAGCCACCGCACCGCACTTCCCGAAAGATTCCCGTACGTCCGCCACAGCGCTGCCTTACGGCAGATGGGGCGACGAGTACTGTGGGACTCGCTTTCGGTCCTCCCGGCGGGAGGCGCACAGCATCGGCACTCAACCGAGCAACCTGAACAGTGTGCCATACGTGGGATGCCGAAGGCCAATCGGGGCGAACTGTCAAGCTGCCACGGCCAAGATCGCGTACTCATCGCGTACACAAAGGGCCCCGCTCACCCAGAGGTGAACGGGGCCCTTCGCTGCGCTCAGTTCAGAGCGACCGGGTCTCCCCGATCTTCAAGCAAGCGGGAAGCTTACTTGTTGATCTTGATGACCTGGCCGGCGCCGACGGTCCGGCCACCCTCACGGATGGCGAACTTCAGGCCCTCTTCCATCGCGACGGGCTGGATGAGCTCAACGGTCATCTCAGTGTTGTCGCCCGGCATGACCATCTCGGTGCCCTCGGGGAGGGTCACGACGCCGGTCACGTCCGTGGTGCGGAAGTAGAACTGCGGGCGGTAGTTGTTGAAGAAGGGGGTGTGACGGCCACCCTCGTCCTTCGACAGGATGTAGGCCTGGGCCTCGAACTCGGTGTGCGGCGTGACCGAACCGGGCTTGATGATGACCTGGCCGCGCTCGACGTCCTCGCGCTTGATGCCACGGAGGAGCAGACCGACGTTCTCACCGGCCTGGCCCTCGTCGAGCAGCTTGCGGAACATCTCGATACCGGTGACCGTGGTGGTGGTCTTCTCGGTCTTGATGCCGATGATGTCGACGGTCTCGTTGACCTTGAGGATGCCGCGCTCGATACGACCGGTGACGACGGTGCCACGACCGGTGATCGTGAAGACGTCCTCGATCGGCATCAGGAACGGCTTGTCGACGTCACGCTCGGGCTCCGGGATGGACTCGTCGACAGCCTTCATCAGGTTGAGGACGGACTCACCCCACTCCTTGTCGCCCTCGAGCGCCTTGAGCGCCGAGACCTTGACGACCGGAACGTCGTCGCCCGGGAACTCGTACTCGGAGAGGAGCTCACGGACCTCGAGCTCGACGAGCTCCAGGATCTCCTCGTCGTCCACCATGTCGGCCTTGTTCAGGGCGACGACGATGTACGGAACGCCGACCTGGCGGGCCAGGAGCACGTGCTCCTTGGTCTGCGGCATCGGGCCGTCGGTGGCGGCGACCACGAGGATGGCGCCGTCCATCTGCGCGGCACCCGTGATCATGTTCTTGATGTAGTCCGCGTGACCGGGGCAGTCGACGTGGGCGTAGTGACGGCCCTCGGTCTGGTACTCGACGTGCGCGATCGAGATCGTGATACCGCGCTGGCGCTCTTCGGGAGCCTTGTCGATCTGGTCGAAGGCCGAGGCCTCGTTCAGCTCGGGGTACGCGTCGTGCAGCACCTTGGTAATGGCGGCCGTGAGGGTCGTCTTACCGTGGTCAATGTGACCGATGGTGCCGATGTTGACGTGCGGCTTAGTCCGCTCGAACTTCGCCTTCGCCACTGGGTCCTCCTGTGGAGTGGTTCTGTACGCCTTGCTTCATCGGCGCCAGGTGATCTTTGCTGGGAAGCCAGCCGCCGGGGTTCTTGCCTCGTGGGGTCGGACCCCGGCGGATGGTGTCAAGCCTAAAGCGTGAACTCGGGTGAGTTACTCGCCCTTGGCCTTCGCGATGATCTCCTCGGCGACGTTCCGCGGAACCTCGGCGTAGGAGTCGAACTGCATTGAGTAGCTTGCGCGACCCGACGTCTTGCTGCGGAGGTCTCCGACGTAGCCGAACATCTCCGAGAGGGGCACGAGGCCCTTCACGACGCGAGCGCCACTGCGCTCCTCCATGGCCTGGATCTGGCCACGGCGGGAGTTGATGTCGCCAATGACATCGCCCATGTAGTCCTCGGGCGTGGTGACCTCAACGGCCATCATCGGCTCGAGCAGTACGGGCTTCGCCTGCCGCGCGGCCTCCTTGAAGGCCTGCGAACCGGCGATCTTGAAGGCGAGCTCGGAGGAGTCGACCTCGTGGTAGGCACCGTCGAGAAGGATGACGCGGACGCCAGTCATCTCGTAGCCGGCCAGGATGCCGAACTGCATGGCCTCCTGCGCACCGGCGTCCACCGACGGGATGTACTCCCGCGGGATGCGGCCACCGGTGACCTTGTTCACGAACTCGTACGACGCGTCGCCGTCCGTGATCGGCTCGATCGCGATCTGCACCTTGGCGAACTGACCGGTACCACCGGTCTGCTTCTTGTGGGTGTAGTCCACGCGCTCGACGGTCCGACGGATCGTCTCGCGGTACGCGACCTGCGGCTTGCCGACGTTCGCCTCGACGCGGAACTCGCGCTTCATGCGGTCGACGAGCACCTCGAGGTGAAGCTCGCCCATACCACCGATGATGGTCTGGCCGGTCTCCTCGTCCGAGTGGACCTGGAAGGAGGGGTCCTCCTCCGAGAGGCGCTGGATGGCGACACCCAGCTTCTCCTGGTCGCCCTTGGACTTCGGCTCGATGGCGACCTGGATGACCGGCGCCGGGAAGTCCATGGACTCCAGGATCACCGGCTGCTTGTCGTCACAGAGCGTCTCGCCCGTGGTGGTCTGCTTGAGACCCATGACGGCGACGATGTCACCGGCGCCCACCGACGCGATCTCCTCACGCTTGTTCGCGTGCATGCGGTAGATCTTGCCGATGCGCTCCTTCTTGCCCTTGACCGAGTTCAGCACCGCGGTGCCGGCCTCGAGGCGACCGGAGTAGATCCGGACGAAGGTGAGCTTGCCGAGGTGCGGGTCGCTCGCGATCTTGAACGCGAGGGCCGACAGCGGCTCGTCATCGGACGGCTTGCGCTTGACGACCGTCTCCGGGTCCTTCACGTCGTGGCCTTCGATGGCCTCGACGTCCAGGGGGGACGGCAGGTAGCGCACGACCGCGTCGAGCAGGGGCTGGACGCCCTTGTTCTTGAACGCGGTGCCGCAGAACACGGGGGTGACGGTGGTGTCGCCGCCCTTGCCCGAGGCGATGGTGATGCGACGGATCGCCGCGTACAGCTGCTCCTCGGTGGGCTCCTGGCCCTCGAGGTACAGCTCCATCATCTGCTCGTCGTTCTCGGCCACGGCCTCGAGGAGCTTGCCGCGGTACTCGTCGGCGGCCTCGGTGTGCGTGTCCGGGATGTCGACGATGTCGTAGGCCTCGCCCATCTTGGTCTCTGCGGACCAGACGAAGGCCTTCATCGTGACGAGGTCGACGACGCCCTTGAAGTCAGCCTCTGCGCCGATGGGCAGCTGCATGACGATCGGGGTCGCGCCGAGGCGGTCGACGATCATGTCGACGCAACGGTGGAACTCGGCACCGGTGCGGTCGAGCTTGTTGACGAAGCAAATACGCGGGACGCCGTAGCGGTCCGCCTGACGCCACACGGTCTCGGACTGCGGCTCAACACCGGCGACGCCGTCGAACACCGTCACGGCACCGTCGAGCACGCGGAGCGAACGCTCCACCTCGACGGTGAAGTCGACGTGGCCCGGGGTGTCGATGATGTTGATGGTGTGGTCGACGTCGTTCAGCGGCCAGTGACAGGTGGTGGCAGCAGAGGTGATCGTGATGCCACGCTCCTGCTCCTGCTCCATCCAGTCCATCGTGGCGGCGCCGTCGTGGACCTCACCGATCTTGTACGAGACACCGGTGTAGAACAGGATCCGCTCGGTGGTCGTCGTCTTGCCCGCGTCGATGTGAGCCATGATGCCGATGTTGCGCACCTTGGCCAGGTCAAGTGAAGTGGTAGCCATATCGGCTCAGTCTTCTCTCGGTCTCGATGGGGGTAGCGACTACCAGCGGTAGTGCGCGAAGGCCTTGTTGGACTCGGCCATCTTGTGGGTGTCCTCGCGCTTCTTCACAGCGGCACCGAGGCCGTTGGAGGCGTCGAGGAGCTCGTTGAGCAGACGCTCGGTCATGGTCTTCTCGCGACGGGCGCGGGAGTAACCGACGAGCCAGCGCAGGGCGAGCGTGTTCGCACGGCCCGGCTTGACCTCGATCGGGACCTGGTAGGTCGCGCCACCGACACGGCGGGACTTGACCTCGAGGGTCGGCTTGATGTTCTCGAGCGCGCGCTTGAGGGTGATGACCGGGTCGTTGCCGGTCTTCTCCTTCAGGCCCTCCATGGCGCCGTACACGATGCGTTCGGCGGTGGAGCGCTTGCCGTTCAGCAGCACCTTGTTGATGAGGGAGGTCACCAGAGGAGAACCGTAGACCGGGTCGATGATGACCGGGCGCTTCGGGGCGGGGCCCTTACGAGGCATTCTTACTTCTCCTTCTTGGCGCCGTAGCGGCTGCGGGCCTGCTTGCGGTTCTTGACACCCTGGGTGTCGAGCGAGCCGCGGATGATCTTGTAACGAACACCCGGCAGGTCCTTCACACGGCCACCACGCACGAGCACGATGGAGTGCTCCTGCAGGTTGTGTCCCTCACCCGGAATGTAGGCCGTGACCTCGATCCCGGAGGTCAGACGCACACGCGCGACCTTACGGAGGGCCGAGTTCGGCTTCTTCGGGGTGGTCGTGAACACACGCGTGCAGACGCCGCGGCGCTGGGGCGAACCCTCGAGTGCGGGCGTCTTGTTCTTCTCGACCTTGTCCTGCCGGCCCTTCCGGACCAGCTGCTGGATCGTAGGCACTACTTCTCCGGTTTCTGTGTGCCGAATAGTAAAGCTAACCTGGAACGTTGCCGACCCACGCGGTCGGGTGTGTCGAATGCTGCAGACTCCCACCGCAAGGCGGGAAGGGGCGCAGATTTCGGTGGCCGTTGTCGGACTCACGATGCGGTTGAGGACACGCGCGCGAGCCCAGGCACACCCCAGGCACAAGGTCTGAGCGTACCTACCTCATCGAGTTCGGTCAAAACAAATGCGGTGGGGCCCGACACGCCGGACATCTCCGAGGATCAGCCGCGCCGCAGAAAGTCCTTGATCAATTTGGCGTCCGCCTGGTCCTTCGGCCGGAGCGAGAGCTCTTTCCAGGCGAGAATCTGCGACAACGGGCAGAACGGGATGCCGGAGACCCACTCCGCGCCCGCGATCAGCTCGTCGGTCCCCGGCGTACCGGGCAGCCACCGGTCGAAGACCTCGATGTCACCGTCACAGAGCAGCACCATGCGGCCGTGCCCTGAAGGCGCTGTGACCGGCTCGGCCAGACCGGCGGCAGTCTTCCAGGCGGCTCCCCGCGCGACGACGTCCAGATCCCCGATCCGGTCCCTGATGCCGTGCGCCAGCAGCGCGCCACTGCCCGCCACGACATAGTCCGTGGTCGGCAGGTCCAGGGACAGCAGCTTCCGGACCAGAGGGTGCCTTCTCAGCTCCACGTCGGCGCCTCCTAAAGGACGGGCAGCCCGACCGCTGAGCGAGCAGCCATGCCCATCGCCAACGAGGCGATGACACTGGCCAGCGTACCGATGAGGAAGTACTCGGACGCATGTTTGCCGTGATCATTCGTCGGCACACGGGCCAGCGACTTCGCCGCCAGCACCAGGGCCGCCGCCTCCGGTCGACCCGCCGCGAGAAACGTGAAGAGAAGCCCTCGCTCCAGGAGTCCGATCGCCCGGCCGGCGCTCATGAATTCCACGGCGGCCCGGCGCTCCCTGCTGTCCGGCAGCGCCAGAATCTCCTGACGCACAGGCCCTGTTGCCGCCTTGGCCAGGGCCCCTCCGCCGAATACGGAGATGAGCGCGGCCGAAAGGAACACCGCCGCCCTGTCGCTCAGGAACAGGTCCTTGGAGAGCGGTGCCACCGTCGTGCCCGCGGACCACACCGTCAGGGCGACGGCCGCCACGAGGACCCCGACACTCGCCCGCCGCGTACGGGCCAACCGCCCCGCCATCAGCGGCAGCGTCACCGTGACGCCCAGCTGCGGCATGCCCGCGGGATGCTTCCACAGCACGCACCCCAGGGACACCAGGACGGCCACCCCCAGCGCGAGCCACGCCCTCCCCTCGCGGGCGTACGGCGCGGCCGCGTACAGCCCGTAGGCCAGCGTGAAGACGACTGTCCGCCAAGGGCGCGGGCCCTGCCATGCCAAGCCCAACGGGATCAGGACCGCGGCGGCCAGACCGAAGGAAAGCCGAGCCGTCTCCACTCCCCCACTCCCAACTCCCCTGCCACGCAAGGCACTTGGAGTAGCGCGGCGTCGCCCCGCATCCTAGCCAACGGAACGCCGAAGGGCGGCCACCCCGTCCGAAACGGGGTGACCGCCCTTCAACTCAAGCGACTCGCTTACTTCGCCTACTGGTTGTAAGGCCCGTAGTCGTAGTCCTCCAGCGGAACGGCCTGGCCGGAGCCCGTGCCGAACGGCGAGTAGTCGATGTCGTCGTAGCCGACGGCCGAGTACATCGCGGCCTTGGCCTCTTCGGTCGGCTCGACCCGGATGTTGCGGTAGCGGGAGAGACCCGTACCGGCCGGGATGAGCTTACCGATGATGACGTTCTCCTTGAGGCCGATGAGGCTGTCGGACTTGGCGTTGATCGCCGCATCCGTCAGGACTCGGGTCGTCTCCTGGAAGGAGGCGGCCGACAGCCAGGATTCCGTCGCCAGCGAGGCCTTGGTGATACCCATCAGCTGCGGACGGCCGGAGGCGGGGTGACCGCCCTCGGTGACCACACGACGGTTCTCGGTCTCGAACTTCGAGCGCTCGACGAGCTCGCCCGGCAGCAGCTCCGCGTCGCCGGACTCGATGATCGTCACGCGGCGCAGCATCTGCCGGATGATGATCTCGATGTGCTTGTCGTGGATCGACACGCCCTGGCTGTTGTAGACCTTCTGGACTTCGCCGACCAGGTGGACCTGGACCGCGCGCTGACCGAGGATCCGCAGCACGTCGTGCGGGTTGGTGGCACCGAAGGTGAGCTTCTGGCCCACCTCGACGTGGTCACCCTCACGCACGAGGACCTTGGCGCGCTTCGAGATCGGGAAGGGAGTCTCGTCGCTGCCGTCGTCCGGCGTGACGACGATCTTCTTGGTCTTCTCGGTCTCCTCGATGCGGATGCGGCCTGCCGCCTCCGAGATCGGGGCGACACCCTTGGGCGTACGAGCCTCGAAGAGCTCGACGACACGGGGCAGACCCTGGGTGATGTCGTCACCGGCCACACCACCGGTGTGGAAGGTACGCATCGTCAGCTGGGTACCGGGCTCACCGATGGACTGGGCGGCGATGATGCCGACCGCCTCACCGATGTCGACCAGCTTGCCGGTGGCGAGCGAACGGCCGTAGCAGAAGGCACAGGTGCCGACCGCGGACTCACAGGTCAGGACCGAGCGGGTCTTGACCTCCTCGACGCCGTTGGCGACCAGGGCGTCGATGAGGACGTCACCGAGGTCGACGTTGGCCGGCGCGATGACCTTGCCGTCGATGACGACGTCCTCGGCCAGCATGCGGGCGTACACCGAGGTCTCGACGTTCTCCGTCTTGCGGAGCACACCGTCCTCGCCCTTGACCGCGATCTTCAGCTTCAGACCGCGCTCGGTGCCACAGTCCTCCTCGCGAATGATGACGTCCTGCGAGACGTCGACCAGACGACGGGTGAGGTAACCGGAGTCGGCGGTACGGAGAGCCGTGTCCGCCAGACCCTTACGGGCACCGTGCGTGGAGATGAAGTACTCGAGGACCGAGAGGCCCTCACGGAACGACGCCTTGATCGGACGCGGGATCGTCTCGTTCTTCGCGTTCGACACCAGACCACGCATACCGGCGATCTGACGCATCTGCATCATGTTTCCTCGGGCACCCGAGTCAACCATCATGAAGATGGGGTTCGTCTTGGGGAAGTTCGCGTTCATCGCCTCGGCAACCTCGTTGGTCGCCTTGGTCCAGATCGCGATGAGCTCCTGCGTGCGCTCGTCCTTGGTGATCAGACCGCGCTCGTACTGCTTCTGGACCTTCTCGTCCTGCGCCTCGTAGCCCTGGACGATCGCCTTCTTGGCCTCGGGGACCACGACGTCGGAGATGGCCACGGTGACACCGGAACGGGTCGCCCAGAAGAAGCCCGCCGCCTTCAGGTTGTCGAGCGTCGCCGCCACGATGACCTTGGGGTAGCGCTCGGCGAGGTCGTTGACGATCTCGGAGAGCTGCTTCTTGCCGACCGAGTAGTCGACGAACGGGTAGTCCTCGGGCAGCAGCTCGTTGAAGAGCGCGCGGCCCAGGGACGTACGCAGCCGGAAGCTGTCGCCCTGCTGGTACTCCTGCTCGCCCTCCTCGGCGACCGGCGGCACCCAGCCACGCGGCGGGATGGTGCCCACCGGGAAGCGGATGTCGACCGTCGACTGGAGCGCCAGCTCGCCGGCGTCGAACGCCATGATCGCCTCGGCGACGGAGCCGAACGCGCGGCCCTCGCCCTTGGTGTCACGGAGCTCACCGTCGGTGGTCAGGAAGAACAGACCGAGGACCATGTCCTGGGTCGGCATCGTGACCGGACGGCCGTCGGCGGGCTTGAGGATGTTGTTCGAGGACAGCATCAGGATGCGGGCCTCGGCCTGCGCCTCCGCGGAGAGCGGCAGGTGCACGGCCATCTGGTCACCGTCGAAGTCCGCGTTGAACGCGGTGCAGACGAGCGGGTGGATCTGGATGGCCTTGCCCTCGACCAGCTGCGGCTCGAAGGCCTGGATGCCGAGGCGGTGCAGCGTGGGCGCACGGTTCAGGAGAACCGGGTGCTCCGCGATGACCTCTTCCAGGACGTCGTACACGACCGTGCGGCCGCGCTCGACCATGCGCTTCGCCGACTTGATGTTCTGCGCGTGGTTCAGGTCGACCAGACGCTTCATCACGAACGGCTTGAAGAGCTCCAGGGCCATGGCCTTCGGCAGACCACACTGGTGCAGCTTCAGCTGCGGACCGACGACGATCACGGAACGCGCGGAGTAGTCCACGCGCTTACCGAGAAGGTTCTGACGGAAACGACCCTGCTTGCCCTTGAGCATGTCGCTCAGGGACTTCAGCGGGCGGTTGCCGGGACCGGTGACCGGGCGACCACGACGACCGTTGTCGAAGAGGGCGTCCACGGCCTCCTGGAGCATGCGCTTCTCGTTGTTCACGATGATCTCGGGCGCACCGAGGTCGAGAAGGCGCTTCAGGCGGTTGTTGCGGTTGATCACGCGGCGGTACAGGTCGTTCAGGTCGGAGGTCGCGAAGCGGCCACCGTCCAGCTGCACCATCGGACGCAGGTCCGGCGGGATGACCGGCACGCAGTCGAGCACCATGCCCTTGGGGCTGTTGCTGGTCTGCAGGAACGCGGAGACGACCTTGAGGCGCTTGAGCGCACGGGTCTTCTTCTGGCCCTTGCCGGTACGGATGATCTCGCGGAGGCGCTCGGCCTCCTCGTCGAGGTCGAAGGACTCCAGGCGCTTCTGCAGCGCCGCGGCACCCATCGAGCCGTCGAAGTACGTGCCGAAGCGGTCACGCAGCTCGCGGTAGAGCAGCTCGTCGCCCTCGAGGTCCTGGACCTTGAGGTTCTTGAAGCGGTTCCACACCTCGTCGAGACGGTCGATCTCGCGCTGCGCACGGTCGCGCAGCTGCTTCATCTCGCGCTCGGCACCTTCGCGCACCTTGCGGCGCACGTCGGCCTTGGCGCCCTCGGCCTCGAGCTCGGCCAGGTCGGTCTCGAGCTTCTTGGCGCGGGCCTCCAGGTCGGAGTCGCGACGGTTCTCGATCTGCTGGCGCTCCACGGAGACGTGCGCCTCCAGGGAGGGCAGGTCGCGGGTGCGGCGCTCCTCGTCCACGAACGTGATCATGTACGCCGCGAAGTAGATGACCTTCTCGAGGTCCTTCGGGGCGAGATCAAGCAGGTAGCCGAGGCGCGACGGGACGCCCTTGAAGTACCAGATGTGCGTGACAGGGGCGGCCAGCTCGATGTGGCCCATCCGCTCACGACGCACCTTGGCGCGAGTGACCTCGACGCCGCAGCGCTCGCAGATGATGCCCTTGAAGCGGACACGCTTGTACTTGCCGCAGTAGCACTCCCAGTCCCGGGTCGGACCGAAGATCTTCTCGCAGAAGAGTCCGTCCTTCTCGGGCTTGAGGGTGCGGTAGTTGATGGTCTCCGGCTTCTTGACCTCGCCGTGGGACCACTGTCGGATGTCGTCCGCGGTGGCAAGGCCGATCCGCAGCTCGTCGAAGAAGTTGACGTCGAGCACTTTGTCGTCAATCCCTCTTTCGGGGTCGAGTCTCAATCATGGTCTGAACGGGTCCGGGGAGAGCCGGCCGGATACGAGATCCGGCCGGCCAACCCGTCAGACCTCTTCGACGCTGCTCGGCTCGCGCCGGGACAGGTCGATACCGAGCTCCTCCGCCGCGCGGAAGACGTCCTCGTCGGTGTCACGCATCTCGATGGACATGCCGTCCGAGGACAGCACCTCCACGTTGAGGCAGAGCGACTGCATTTCCTTGATGAGCACCTTGAAGGACTCGGGAATGCCGGGCTCGGGGATGTTCTCGCCCTTGACGATGGCCTCGTAGACCTTCACGCGGCCGGTCACGTCGTCGGACTTGATCGTAAGGAGCTCCTGGAGGGCGTACGCGGCGCCGTATGCCTCCAGCGCCCACACCTCCATCTCACCGAAGCGCTGACCACCGAACTGAGCCTTACCACCCAGCGGCTGCTGGGTGATCATCGAGTACGGACCGGTCGAGCGAGCGTGGAGCTTGTCGTCGACCAGGTGGTGCAGCTTGAGGATGTACATGTAGCCGACCGAGATCGGCTCGGGGAACGGCTCGCCGGAACGGCCGTCGAACAGCGGCGCCTTGCCGGACGGAAGCACCATGCGCTCGCCGTCGCGGTTCGGGATCGTGTGCTCGAGCAGACCGGCCAGCTCGTCCTCGCGCGCACCGTCGAAGACGGGGGTCGCGACGTTCGTGCCGGGGTCGACCTGGTCGGCACCGATGGCCTGCAGGCGCTGCGCCCACTCCTCGCCGAGGCCCGAGACGTCCCAGCCGCGGCTGGCGAGCCAGCCGAGGTGGATCTCCAGGACCTGTCCCGGGTTCATTCGGGACGGCACACCCAGCGGGTTCAGGATGATGTCGACCGGAGTTCCGTCCTCGAGGAACGGCATGTCCTCGATCGGAAGGATCTTCGAGATAACACCCTTGTTGCCGTGACGTCCGGCCAGCTTGTCGCCGTCCGTGATCTTGCGCTTCTGCGCCACGTAGACACGAACCAGCTGGTTCACGCCCGGCGGCAGCTCGTCGCCCTCTTCACGGTCGAAGACGCGGACACCGATGACCTTGCCGATCTCGCCGTGCGGCACCTTCAGCGAGGTGTCGCGGACCTCGCGCGCCTTCTCACCGAAGATCGCGCGGAGCAGGCGCTCCTCCGGCGTCAGCTCGGTCTCACCCTTGGGCGTGACCTTGCCGACGAGGATGTCGCCGGCGACGACCTCGGCACCGATACGGATGATGCCGCGCTCGTCGAGGTCGGCGAGGACCTCTTCGGAGACGTTCGGGATGTCCCGGGTGATCTCCTCCGGGCCGAGCTTGGTGTCACGGGCGTCGACCTCGTGCTCCTCGATGTGGATCGAGGAGAGGACGTCGTCCTGCACGAGGCGCTGCGACAGGATGATCGCGTCCTCGTAGTTGTGACCCTCCCAGGGCATGAACGCCACGAGCAGGTTCTTGCCGAGGGCCATCTCGCCCTCTTCGGTCGCGGGACCGTCGGCCAGGACCTGGCCCTCGATCACGCGGGCGCCCTCGTCGACGACGACCTTCTGGTTGACCGAGGTGCCCTGGTTCGACCGGGAGAACTTGGCGATGCGGTACGTGGTGTACGTGCCGTCGTCGTTCGTGACGGTGACGTAGTCCGCGGAGACCTCCTGGACCACACCCGCCTTCTCGGCCTTGATCACGTCACCGGCGTCGACCGCGCAGCGGTACTCCATGCCGGTGCCGACGAGGGGGGCCTCGGCGGTGATCAGCGGCACGGCCTGACGCATCATGTTCGCGCCCATGAGGGCACGGTTGGCGTCGTCGTGCTCGAGGAAGGGGATCATCGCGGTCGCGACCGACACCATCTGGCGCGGCGAGACGTCCATGTAGTCGACGTCCGTGCCGGGCACGTAGTCGATCTCTCCGCCACGACGGCGGATCAGGACGCGGGCCTCGGCGAAGTGGAGGTCGTCCGTCAGCGGCGCGTTGGCCTGCGCGATGACGAAGCGGTCCTCCTCGTCGGCCGTCAGGTAGTCGACGTCGTCGGTGACCTGGCCCTCGACGACCTTGCGGTACGGCGTCTCGACGAAGCCGAACGCGTTGACGCGGCCGTACGAGGCGAGCGAACCGATCAGACCGATGTTGGGGCCTTCGGGAGTCTCAATGGGGCACATGCGGCCGTAGTGAGACGGGTGCACGTCACGGACCTCGAAGCCTGCCCGCTCACGGGACAGACCACCGGGACCCAGTGCCGAGAGACGACGCTTGTGCGTCAGACCCGACAGCGGGTTGTTCTGGTCCATGAACTGCGACAGCTGCGAGGTGCCGAAGAACTCCTTGATCGACGCCACGACCGGGCGGATGTTGATCAGGGTCTGCGGGGTGATCGCCTCGACGTCCTGGGTCGTCATGCGCTCGCGGACGACGCGCTCCATACGAGCCAGACCCGTGCGGACCTGGTTCTGGATGAGCTCGCCGACGTTGCGCAGACGACGGTTGCCGAAGTGGTCGATGTCGTCGGTCTCGACGACGATCGACGTGCCGCTGTCACCAACGGTCTCGACCTCACCGGCGTGCAGCTTCACCAGGTACTTGATCGAGGCGATGATGTCCTCGACCGTGAGGATGCCCGCGTCGAGCGGAGCGTCCGCACCCAGCTTCTTGTTGACCTTGTAGCGGCCGACCTTCGCGAGGTCGTAGCGCTTCGGGTTGAAGTAGAGGTTCTCAAGCAGGGTCTGAGCGGCCTCACGGGTCGGCGGCTCGCCCGGACGGAGCTTGCGGTAGATGTCGAGCAGCGCGTCGTCCTGGCCCTGGGTGTGGTCCTTCTCCAGGGTGGCGCGCATGGACTCGTACTCGCCGAACTCCTCGAGGATCTGCTCGGTCGTCCAACCGAGAGCCTTGAGCAGAACGGTGACCGACTGCTTGCGCTTGCGGTCGATGCGGACACCGACCATGTCGCGCTTGTCGATCTCCATCTCCAGCCAGGCACCCCGGGACGGGATGATCTTGGCGGAGAAGATGTCCTTGTCGGACGTCTTGTCGATCGAGGAATCGAAGTAGACGCCCGGCGAACGGACCAGCTGCGACACGACGACACGCTCGGTGCCGTTGATGACGAAGGTGCCCTTGTTCGTCATGAGCGGGAAATCGCCCATGAAGACCGTCTGGGACTTGATCTCGCCGGTCTCGTTGTTGGTGAACTCGGCGGTGACGAAGAGCGGGGCGGCGAACGTGAAGTCGCGCTCCTTGCACTCGTCGATGGAGTTCTTCGGGGGCTCGAATCGGTGGTCGCGGAACGTCAGGGACATCGACCCGGAGAAGTCCTCGATCGGGGAGATCTCCTCGAAGATCTCCTCCAGACCGGACTTGGTGGGGACGTCCTGTCCGCTGTCCAGAGCCGCCTCGACACGAGCCTTCCACGCGTCATTGCCGAGCAGCCAGTCAAAGCTCTCGGTCTGCAGCGCAAGAAGGTTCGGAACCTCGAGGGGCTCCTTGATCTTTGCAAAGGAGATGCGCAGCGGGGCGGTGCTGGCGCCGTTGTTCGTATTCGCGGTCGAGGCAGTGCGCGAGGCGGCCAAGAGGGGGTCCTTCCGAGGGCTCGGACTCACTACGCGCGTACCGGTCCCAAGCTGGACACGGAGACAGACTTCCCAGGTCAGGGAAGGATCGGTCCACAGTGCTCAAGCATGGGCATGCCCCTGGTGACGGGCAGGAGGCAGCTAACAGGCAGCGCAAAGGGTCAGTGTAGCCACTCGGCCCACTGATGTCCAGTGCGGGTTTTTGAAGACCCTCGTTGTTCTCAACCCCTGCTGCAAGCCACGCCCTCGATGCACATCGATACTGCCCTCTTCGCCGCCGATCCATGCCTCGGATCCGGATCGTTGTGACGACGCGTCCTGAGAATTGCGCGCTGCGTGCGGTTCGTCAAGGCCCCCCATGCCCAGACTTGGCTCCGGGATACGTCACCGTCACGGGCCGTACCGAGGCACAACGAAGATCACCATACTCGCCGGGACCGACATCGCAAGGCACCCGTGGCGGGAGTACCCGAGAACGCCGAAGGGCGACCACCCACATGGGTGATCGCCCTTCGGTACGCGCGCGTTACAGCGCGAGAGCCTTACGGCTCGGAAGAGTCAGACGACTCGTGAGGTCACTTGACCTCGACGGAGGCGCCGGCGCCCTTGAGGGCCTCGGCGGCCTTCTCCGCGGCGTCCTTCGCGACCTTCTCGAGGACCGGCTTCGGGGTGCCGTCGACGAGGTCCTTGGCCTCCTTGAGGCCCAGGGAGGTGAGCTCGCGCACGACCTTGATGACCTGGATCTTCTTCTCGCCGGCGCCGGTGAGGATGACGTCGAACTCGTCCTGCTCCTCGGCGGCCTCGGCGGCGCCACCAGCGGCACCACCGGCGACGACGACCGGCGCGGCAGCGGCGGCGGTGACGTCGAACTTCTCCTCGAAGGCCTTCACGAACTCGGAGAGCTCGATGAGGGTCATCTCTTCGAACTGCGCGAGCAGGTCGTCCTGGGACAGCTTCGCCATGATGGCGTCCTTCCACTAATTCGGCTGGTGCCGGGTGTACATGAAGGCGGGCGTACGTTGGGCCCGCTGTGACTGCCGCGTCAGGCGGCGGTCAATGTGCGAGCCGAATTACTCGGCACCGCCCTGCTCGGCCTGCTTGGCACGAAGCGCCTCCGCGGTGCGGACGAACTTCGACGGCAGCGCCTGGAAGACAGAAGCAGCCTGCGACTGCTTGCCCTTGAACGCGCCGGCCAGCTTGCTGAGCAGAACCTCGCGGGACTCGAGGTCCGCAAGCTTCTTGAACTCGTCGGCGGACAGCGCCTTGCCGTCAAGGACACCGCCCTTGATGACGAGGTTGGGGTTCTCCTTGGCGAAGTCACGAAGACCCTTCGCCGACTCCACCGGGTCACCGGTGACGAAGGCGACCGCCGTCGGACCCGTGAACAGGTCGTCCAGCGTGTTGATCCCGGCCTCGTTGGCCGCGATCTTGGTCAGCGTGTTCTTCACCACGGCGTACTCGGAGTTCTCACCGAGCGAACGGCGCAGCTGCTTGAGCTGGGCCACGGTGAGACCCCGGTACTCGGTCAGCACGGCGGCGTTCGAGCTGCGGAACTTGTCCGTGAGCTCGGCTACCGCGGCAGCCTTGTCGGGCGTCGGCATAGAGCGTCGGCCTCCTTCCGGGTGATGAGGACCGCTCAGAAGGGGCTGGGAAAAACAGAACGCCCCGGCGCAGGCGCACGGGGCATGAGCTCGACCGAACAGAATCCGGGAGCACTTCCACAGTCACCTGCGCGGGTCGTCCGCAGTCTTCAGCGGATCCTTCGGCCGCCGCACACTCTTGCGAGCACACGGCAACGACCAGCGGTCTTTGGCTTCTGTGGAAGCGTACGCGAACGGGTCCGCGTCAGGCAAATCGGGTCAGCCCTGGAGGCCCTTCATCTCCGCGCCGAGGTCCATGACCAGCTTCTTCGGCGGGGCCTCGACGTGCACCGGCTTGTTGTAGTCGAGGAAGGTGAAGGTCATGTCGAGCGCGCCCTTGTCGGCCTTGCCGCGGGCGCGGAACTGCTTGGTGTGGTCCTCGCCGTCGACCCACATGTCCATCGTGAGCTTCTTGATGCCCATGTCCTCGTACTGCTTGATGCTCTTCTCGCGGCGCTTCTTGGTGCCCGCGTCCTCGTCCTTGAGGAGCTTGTGCAGCTGGTCCATCGTGACCGTGCCGGAGTAGTGCGTGGTCTCGACGCCGCCGACGGACTCGCTGCCGACCTTCTTGAGGTCCTTGGAGCCGGTCAGGAACGCGGACTGGTCGGCCGGGTTGTTGTCGGCCTGCCCGGAGAGCGAGCTGGCGGCGGGCTTGCCGCCCTGCTCGGCCAGGGTCTTGGCGTCGAACTTGATCCAGCTCTTGCCGTCCATCTCCTTGGCGGCCGCCGCGCCACCGCCGAGGTAGAGCGCGCCACCGACGTACCGCAGCTCGACCTTGTCCGGGCCCTGGTCGGGCGCGGACATCTTCATCTGCATGGCGAGCGGCTCGGTGCTCATCGAGGCGTCGGCCTGGACCCGGCCGTCCCCCGGGACGCTGCCCTTCATCCGGAACGTGAACGAGGTGAGGTCCTCGGTCTTGGCCGCGGCCTTCTTCACGGCCGCCACGGGCGCCATGTCCGCCCCCGCCTTGTCGGACTTCTCCGACCCGCAGCTGACCGCGCCGCCACCCAGCAGCACGGCCGCCAGCGCGACGCCCGCGGTTCTCTTGCGTCCCCCGCGTACAGAAATACTCATGACCCCACCCCTAGGAACATTTGATCCAATTGCTGCGGTGGAGATTACCTGAAGGAAAGCCGTGATTCCTCCCGGTTGTCCCGTGGTGGGGTCCGAGACCGGCGGCAGCCGCGTACTACGCCGCGGGCTGCTGCTTGTTCATGAGGTCCTTGAAGCTCACGGTGTCCGAGGACGCGGGCTTCTCCACCGACAGCGGCGTGCCGTAGTCGGTGTAGTAGGCGGTCTGCCGGAAGGGGCCGTTCTTCGTCTCGGCCTTCTCGATCTTCTTGACCAGCAGATCGTCGCCGTCGACCCAGATGTCGATCTGCTCGGTGCTCATCCCGGCCTGCTCGAACTGCTTCTTCAGCTCCGCCGTCTTCGCGTCGTCGAGGTTCGCGCTCTTCTTCGTGAGGTCCGTGACGTCGACCGTCCCCGAGTAGTGGGTGGCCTTCGTCCCGCGGACCGTCTCCTCGCCCACGCGCTTCACGTCGCCCGAGGCAAGGAGCATCTTCACCGACTGGTTGGGCGTCGCGTTCTGCATCTGGTCCTTGAAGACCTCACCGGCCGCGCCGCTCATCTGGGCCAGGGTGTCGTAGTCGTACTCCACCCAGTGCTTGCCGCCGCCCGCCTGGGCCGCGAACTTGGGCCCCATGTTCGCGTAGAAGCCGTTCTTCAGATAGCGGTAGTTGATCTTCGACTGGCCGAGCTGCTCCATCTGCTGGGCCTGCGTACCGCCGGTGAAGGTCACCGTGACGTCACCCGTGATGCCGTCGGACCAGCCCATGACGCCGTCCATGTCCATGGTCGACTGGGTGCCCATGGTGGTCGTGCCGTCGACCTTGGCGGTGTCGGCCTTGTCCGTGGAGGTCTCGACGCTCTTCAGGGCGGCTATCGGGCTGACCTTGATGCCGCCCTCCTTGGCGCCGCCCTCCGCCTTGTCGGAGCCCTTGGAATCACCCGAACCGCAGGCCGCGAGCCCGGTCAGGGCGGCGGCCACCGCTATCGAGAGACCGGCGCGTCGCATGGTCGTGCTGTTCATCTAGTCCCACCCCTTGGCATTCGTGGCGAGCCTGCACGCTAGCGCAGGCCCCTGACAGGCGTTACTACGAGGACTCACGGGAACGAGGACGGGCCCCGCACCTCGAAAGGTTGCGGGGCCCGTCCAACAGAACGCGTGCGCGACGCGGCTGCCGTCAATGTCAGACGGCGGCCGGGTCCTCCTCGACGAGGAGGTTGCGCGTGCGGTTCGAGTCCAGCGGAACGCCGGGGCCCATCGTCGTGGCGATGGCGGCCTTCTTGATGTAGCGACCCTTGGCGGCCGACGGCTTCAGACGGAGGATCTCCTCCAGGGCCGCCGCGTAGTTCTCCACCAGCTTGGTGTCGTCGAAGGACACCTTGCCGATGATGAAGTGCAGGTTCGAGTGCTTGTCGACGCGGAACTCGATCTTGCCGCCCTTGATGTCGTTGACAGCCTTGGCGACATCGGGGGTCACGGTGCCGGTCTTCGGGTTCGGCATCAGACCACGCGGACCGAGCACGCGGCCGAGGCGGCCGACCTTGCCCATGAGGTCCGGGGTGGCGACGACGGCGTCGAAGTCCAGGCGACCCTTGGCGACCTCGTCGATGAGCTCGTCGGCGCCGACGATGTCGGCCCCAGCGGCTTCCGCGGCCGCAGCACGGTCACCGGTCGCGAAGACCAGGACCCGGGCGGTCTTGCCGGTGCCGTGCGGGAGGTTCACGGTGCCGCGGACCATCTGGTCGGCCTTGCGCGGGTCGACACCCAGACGCATGGCGACCTCGACGGTGCCGTCGAACTTGGTCGAGGAGGTCTCCTTGGCGAGACGGACGGCCTCGAGCGGGGCGTACAGCTTCTCCCGGTCGATCTTGGCGTCCGCAGCGCGGAGAGTCTTGCTGCGCTTCACTTCTGCTCCTGTGGGTTCAGGTATGGAGTCGTGGTGCGGGCCAGCGCGTGGCCCTGCCACTGAGAAAGGTCAGACGGAGGGGAGTTCTCAGCCCTCGACCGTGATGCCCATGGAACGGGCGGTGCCGGCGATGATCTTCGACGCGGCGTCCAGGTCGTTGGCGTTGAGGTCTTCCATCTTGGTCGTCGCGATCTCGCGGATCTGCGCCTCGGTGACCTTGGCGACCTTGGTCTTGTGGGGCTCGCCGGAGCCCTTCTCGACACCAGCGGCCTTCAGGATCATCTTGGCGGCCGGCGGCGTCTTGGTGATGAAGGTGAAGGAGCGGTCTTCGTAGACCGTGATCTCCACCGGGATCACCCAGCCACGCTGCGACTCGGTCGCGGCGTTGTAGGCCTTGCAGAACTCCATGATGTTGACGCCGTGCTGGCCCAGCGCGGGGCCGACCGGCGGGGCCGGGTTGGCGGCACCAGCCTGGATCTGGAGCTTGATAAGCCCCGTGACCTTCTTCTTCTTGGGAGGCATTGCTCTCTCCGGGTCCTAGTGAGAGTTTTCAGCCGACCATCCGGTCATCCGGATGGAGGCATACCGCACAACGATAACGGGTATAGTCGTGCAGCTAAAAACCGAGCAGGTCAGACCGGCTTTGGCAGCCCGTCTGACCTGGTCGGAAGTAGGTGTTCCAGAGGTAGCCGCGGAGGCTAGTTCTTCTGGATCTGGTCGAAGCTGAGCTCGACCGGGGTCTCGCGGCCGAAGATCTCGACGAGGCCCTTGACCTTCTTCGAGTCGGCGTTGATCTCGTTGATCGTCGCCTGCAGCGTCGCGAACGGGCCGTCGGTGACGGTGACCGAGTCGCCGACCTCGAAGTCCAGGACCTGGACCTCGACCTTGCGCTGCGGAGCGGGCTTGCCCTCGGCCTCGGCGGCCTCGCGGGCGGCCTTCTCCTCGGCCTCGGGGGCGAGCATCTTGACGATCTCGTCCAGGGTCAGCGGGTACGGGTCGTAGGCGTTGCCCACGAAGCCGGTGACGCCGGGGGTGTTGCGGACGACGCCCCAGGACTCGTTCGTCAGGTCCATGCGCACCAGGACGTATCCGGGGAGCTTGTTCTGACGGATCGTCTTGCGCTCGCCGTTCTTGATCTGGGCGACCTCTTCCTGCGGCACCTCGGCCTGGAAGATGAAGTCCTCGACGTTGAGCGAGACGGCGCGCTGCTCGAGGTTGGTCTTCACGCGGTTCTCGTAACCCGCGTACGTGTGGATGACGTACCACTCACCGGGGAGGGTGCGGAGCTCTTCGCGCAGGGCGACGATCGGGTCGACCGGCTCGGCCTCCTCGACGGGCTCGTCCTCGACGGACTCCTCGTCGGCGACCTCGGCGACAGCGGCCTCGTCCTCTTCGGACTCGGCGACCGCCTCGGCGTCGCCCTCCAGGTGCATGGCAGCCTCTTCGGCGGGCTCGCCCGCGGCAGCGTCGGCGGCCTCGGCCTGATCCGGCGCCTCGGCGTCCGCCGCCTCGACGATGTCGAGCTGGTCCTCCACGGACTCCGCCGACTCGATGGCGTCGTTCAGGTTCGGGTCAGACACGGTGGCTGCTTCTTCCTGGATACAGAGGGGTGGAACGCGCGAAATGGGCGCCGGGAACGGCGCCCTTCGCTCTCGGCTCAGCCGAAGATGTACTTGACAGCGTGGCTGAAGCCATAGTCAATCACGGTCACAAGACCGATCATGATGACGACGAAGACGATCACCACTGTGGTGTAGGTCGTCAGCTGACTGCGCGTCGGCCAGACAACCTTACGGAGCTCCGCGATGATCTGGCGGTAGAAGAGCGCGAGACGGCCGAAGGGGCCCTTCTTGCCGCGCTTGCCGCCCTTGCGGGCTTTCCTCTTCGACTCCTGCGCCTCGTCCTGGGCATCAGGCATGTCGATGGAGCCCACGGCGTCCGTCACTCGTCCTCACCTGATTCCGGGTCGTGGCCGTGCCGCGCCCGGTATGAGCCGCACGGCGGTGCAATGCAGTACGTACATGCGCACACATCCTGGCGAAGGAGTGTGTAGCAGGGCCGGAGGGACTTGAACCCCCAACCGCTGGTTTTGGAGACCAGTGCTCTACCAATTGAGCTACGACCCTTTGATTTCCCCCAACCTACCGCATCCGCTCAGGTGCACGGAGTGCTGTTGAGAGGAGCGGCCGGTGAGGGCCAACGAGCAGTGAGTGTACGTGGTCCGCGGCCCCCCGTCGAACAGCTTCGGATCAAAGGCTCCGGGAAACCCGTGTGCCGGGGGTCTTCGGGGTCTGGAACGATGGGGTGATGAGCGCTGCAACTTCTCCGACCGAGCGCCGGGTTTCCGCCCGCATCGGTGCGATCTCCGAGTCCGCGACCCTCGCCGTCGACGCCAAGGCCAAGGCACTCAAGGCCGCCGGCCGTCCGGTGATCGGGTTCGGCGCGGGTGAGCCCGACTTCCCGACCCCGGACTACATCGTCGAAGCGGCCGTCGAGGCCTGCAAGAACCCGAAGTTCCACCGCTACACCCCGGCCGGGGGGCTCCCCGAGCTCAAGGCCGCGATCGCCGCGAAGACGCTGCGCGACTCGGGCTACGAGGTCGACGCCTCGCAGGTCCTGGTGACCAACGGCGGCAAGCAGGCCATCTACGAGGCGTTCGCCGCGATCCTCGACCCGGGCGACGAGGTCATCGTCCCCGCTCCGTACTGGACGACCTACCCGGAGTCGATCCGTCTCGCCGGCGGTGTCCCGGTCGAGGTCGTCGCCGACGAGACCACCGGCTACCGCGTCTCCGTGGAGCAGCTGGAGGCCGCGCGCACGGAGCGTACGAAGGTCGTGCTCTTCGTCTCCCCGTCCAACCCCACGGGCGCCGTCTACAGCGAGGCCGACGCGGAGGCCATCGGCCGCTGGGCCCTGGAGCACGGTCTGTGGGTCCTCACCGACGAGATCTACGAGCACCTCGTCTACGGAGACGCGAAGTTCACCTCGCTCCCCGCGATCCTGCCCGAGCTGCGCGACAAGTGCATCGTGGTCAACGGCGTCGCCAAGACGTACGCGATGACCGGCTGGCGGGTCGGCTGGATCGTCGGCCCGAAGGACGTCGTGAAGGCCGCGACGAACCTCCAGTCGCACGCCACGTCCAACGTCTCCAACGTCGCGCAGGCCGCCGCGCTCGCGGCCGTCTCCGGTGACCTGGTCGCCGTCGCGAAGATGCGCGAGGCCTTCGACCGGCGCCGCAGGACCATCGTGCGGATGCTCAACGAGATCGAGGGCGTGCTCTGCCCCGAGCCCGAGGGCGCGTTCTACGTGTACCCCTCGGTGAAGGCCCTCATCGGCAAGGAGATCCGCGGCAAGCGTCCGCAGAACAGCGTCGAGCTCGCCGCGCTGATCCTGGAGGAGGCCGAGGTCGCGGTGGTGCCCGGCGAGGCCTTCGGCACGTCCGGCTACCTGCGCCTGTCCTACGCGCTCGGTGACGAGGATCTCGTCGAGGGCATCTCGCGGCTCCAGAAGCTGCTCGCCGAGGCTCGCGACTGACGTTCCACGCGTGCGTGCGGGCCGTCCTCCCCTCCGGGAGGGCGGCCCGTTTCTTCGTTCGGAGGAGACCACGAAGGGGGAAAGCCGCTACCGGGACGCCGGGTGCGTACGGCAAGATCCTGGAATGGAGCGCGTACGAGACATAAGAGAGCTGCCCAAGGCCCATCTGCACCTGCACTTCACCGGGTCCATGCGGCCCGCCACGCTGCTCGACCTCGCCGACAAGTACGGGGTGCGGCTCCCCGACGCGCTGACCGGCGCCGAGCCGCCGAAGCTGCGCGCGACCGACGAGCGCGGCTGGTTCCGCTTCCAGCGGCTCTACGACGCGGCGCGCTCCTGTCTGCGCGAGCCCGAGGACATCCAGCGCCTGGTGCGCGAGGCCGCGGAGGAGGATCTGCGGGACGGGTCGGGGTGGCTGGAGATCCAGGTCGACCCGACGTCGTACGCGCCGCGCCTGGGTGGGCTCATCCCGGCCCTGGAAATCATCCTGGACGCCGTCGAGAGCGCCTCGCGGGAGACCGGCCTCGGCATGCGCGTGCTCGTCGCCGCGAACCGCATGAAGCACCCTCTGGACGCCCGCACGCTGGCCAGGCTCGCGGTGCGGTACGCGGACCGGGGCATCGTCGGCTTCGGGCTCTCCAACGACGAACGGCGCGGCATGGCGCGGGACTTCGACCGCGCCTTCGCGATCGCCCGTGACGGCGGGCTGCTCGCGGCGCCGCACGGCGGCGAGCTGACCGGGCCCGCCTCGGTGCGGGACTGCCTGGACGACCTGGACGCCTCGCGGATCGGGCACGGCGTGCGCGCGGCCGAGGATCCCCGGCTCCTGAAGCGGCTCGCGGACCGCGGCGTGACGTGCGAGGTGTGTCCGGCGTCCAACGTCGCCCTCGGCGTCTACGAGAAGCCGGAGGACGTGCCGCTGCGCACGCTCTTCGACGCCGGGGTGCCGATGGCGCTCGGCGCCGACGACCCGCTGCTCTTCGGCTCCCGCCTTGCCGCGCAGTACGACATCGCGCGCGTGCACCACGGTTTCACCGATGCCGAACTGGCCGAGCTGGCACGGCAGTCGGTGCGCGGCTCGGCCGCCCCCCTCGACGTACAGGACAAGCTGCTGGCCGGAGTGGACCGGTGGCTGGTCAGCTGACGCCCTTCAGGAACCTATGCCCTTGAGGAGGGTGCGGGCCAGGGCCGCGGCGAACTCCTCGACGGGCTGAGGGGGCTGCTTGCCGACCGTGGCGTCGTAGGCGAAGGCACGCTGCGCGCAGGCGCCCATGAGCAGCGAGGCGGCGGCGAAGGTGTCGGCGTCGGGGGCGATGCGTCCCGCGTCGCGCTCGGTGCGCAGATAGGCGTCCAGGGCCTCGATGGGCATGTGGGGGCCGGTTCCCAGCGCCCGCATGGAGTCCTCGTGGCGGCGCTTGAGCTTGGTCTCCGCGTACAAGGAGGCGGCGATCGGGAAGCTCTCCGCGTAGAAGTCGCTGGCCAGCCGGGCGATCTCGACGAGGTTCTCCTCCACGGAACGCTCCCCCGGCTCCTCGATGAGCTGGCGCAGCCTCGGGTTGAGCCTGGGCAGCCGCTCCTGGAGGACGCTCACGAACAGCTCCTCCTTGCTCTCGAAGTGCTTGTAGAGCGCGGCCTCGGAGCAGCCCGCCGTCTTGGCGATCTCCTTGGTGGTGGCGCGGGCGAGGCCGAGGGTGAACATGAGCTCATGGGCCGCGTCGAGGATGCGGGCCCGGGTGGGCTTCTGCTGCATGTGTCGTCCAACCAGGCTTGACGGGTGGGTGAGTGCTTACTCATCCTAGAGGTGAGTGAATACTTACCCACCTTGGGAGGGTGCGCGATGAAGCTCACGGTGTTCGGTGCGACAGGCGGCATCGGCAAGGAGATCGTCCGACAGGCGCTGACGGCGGGACACGAGGTGACGGCCGTCGTACGCGATCCCGCGCGCCTGGAGGTGACCGGCGAGCGCCTGGAGGTCTTCCGGGCCGACGTGCGCGACGCGGAGGCGCTGCGGCCCGCGGTCGCGGGCCGGGACGCGGTCCTCTCCGGACTCGGCGCCCGCAAGCGCGCCGACGCGGGCATCGCCACGGAGCTGACGCGTTCGGTGCTGCGGGCGATGGACGCGGAGGGGGTGCGGCGCCTGCTGGTGGTGAGCGCGGCCCCGGTGGGCCCCGAGCCCGCGGAGAACCCGCTCGTCGACCGGGTAGTGCTGGCCGTGATCGGCCGGGTCCTGAAGGACGTGTACACCGACCTGACCGCGCTGGAGGCCGACCTCGCCGCCAGCGCGACGGACTGGACGTCGGTGCGGCCGCCGCGGCTCCTGAACAAGCCCCTCACGGGCTCCTACCGCACGGTCGTGGGCGGCTTCCCGCGCGCGGGGCGCACGATCGCGCGCGCCGACGTGGCGCACGCGATGCTGGCCATGGTCGACGACCGCGCCACCGTGAAGCAGGGCGTGGGCGTGGCCTACTGACCGGGCCCTACAGGCCGGGCCCGACCGGCCGGGCCCTACAGGCTGACGCCCACCGTCACCGGCTCGTTGACGAGGGTGATCCCGAAGGCTTCACGCACGCCCGCGACGACCTCGCGGGCGAGGTCCAGAAGGTCCTCCGTGGTCGCGCCGCCGCGGTTGGTGAGCGCGAGGGTGTGCTTGGTGGAGATGCGGGCCCTGCCCTCTCCGTAGCCCTTGGTGAAGCCCGCCTTGTCGATGAGCCAGGCCGCGGAGGTCTTCACGTGTCCTTCGCCCGAGGGGAAGCCGGGCGGGGTGACGTCCGGGCCGAGCCGGTCCACCACGCGCGCGTGGAAGGCCGCGAACTCCTCGTCCGTGAGGATCGGGTTGGTGAAGAAGGACCCCGCCGACCAGCTGTCGTGGTCCTCGGGGTCGAGCACCATGCCCTTGCCCGCGCGGAGCTTCAGGACGGTCTCCCTGGCGATCGCCGCGGGGACCCTCTCCCCCGCCTCCACGCCGAGCGTGCGCGCCGTCTCCGGGTACTTGAGCGGGGCGCTCATCCCCTGCGCGTCCTCCAGCGCGAACCGCACGCGCAGGACCACGAAGCGATCGGGATCGGCCTTGAAGCGGCTGTGCCGGTACGAGAAGTCGCACTCGGCGTTCGCAAGGGTGACCGTCTCGTGGGTCTTCCTGTCGTACGCGACCACTTCGGTGATCGTCGACGAGACCTCCTGGCCGTACGCCCCCACGTTCTGGATCGGCGTCGCGCCCGCGGAGCCGGGGATCCCGGCGAGGCACTCGATGCCCGCGAGACCGGCCTCGACGGTGCGGGCGACCGCGTCGGTCCAGACCTCTCCGGCCGCGAGCTCCAGCTCGGTGCCGTCGAGCGCGAAGCCCTTCGTGGCGATGCGCAGGGCGGTGCCGTCGAAGCCCTTGTCGCCGATGACCAGGTTCGATCCACCGCCGATGAGCAGCAGCGGAGTCCCGGTGTCATCGGCCTCCCGGACGGCGGCGATCACCTCGGCATCGGTCACCGCGGTGATCAGACGGGTCGCGGGACCCCCGAGGCGGAAGGTGGTCAGCGGGGCGAGCGGGGCATCGTGGAGTTCCTGCACGTGCTCAAGAGTACGAGAACGGCCCCGCCGGTCAGGGCGGGGCCGTTCTCGTCGGGACTTGTCCCTCGTCACATCCGGTGCGGCAGGGGCGCGCGGGCGGTGCGGCAAGGACACGCGCCCGGTGCGATCGTCGCGGCTCAGGCCGCGATCAGCTCCTTGTCCGGCTCCGGAGCGACCGGCTCGGGCGTCGCGCGGCGCGAGGGGATGAACAGCGCCGCCACGGCCCCGAGCGCCACCACCGCGGCGCCCACCCACAGCGCGGGCTCCAGTCCGTCCACGAAGGTCTCGGCACTCCCGTAGCCGCCCCGCGCGGAGAAGATCGAGGACATCACGGCGATGCCGAGCGCGCCGCCGACCTCGCGCAGCGCGTTGTTGGCGCCGGACGCGATGCCCTGCTCGTGCGGCCGGACGCTGGACATGACCAGGTTGGCGGCCGGGGCGAAGTAGAGGGCCATGCCGACGCCGCTGATGACCAGGGCGGGAAGCTGCACTCCGTACGCCGCGTCGGGGCCCACCACCACGGCGTACCAGGCCAGGCCCAGGGCCTGGAGGAAGAGGCCGGTGGCGACGACAGGTCGGCCACCGATCCGGTCGGAGAGGTACCCGGCCAGGGGCGAGACGAGCATCGGCATGCCGGTCCAGGGCAGCATCCGCAGTCCGGCCTCGGTGGGCGAGTAGCCGAGGACCGTCTGCATGTACTGGCTGAGCAGGAAGATCGAGCCGAACATCCCGAGGAACATCAGCAGGCTCGCGGCGTTGATCCCGGAAAACGCACGACTACGGAAGAGGCGCATCGGCAGCATCGGCGCCTTGTTGCGGATGCCGTGGTGGATGAAGCCGCCGAGCAGCGCGACGCCCGCGATCAGGCTGGTGAGGACGGTGGCACTGGCCCAGCCGTCGAGCGGACCGCGCACCAGGGCGTACACGATGCCGAAGAGTCCCCCGCTGGCCAGCAGCGTGCCCGCGCTGTCCAGGCGCGCCCCGGAGGCGTACGACTCGGCGAGACGGAGCCGGGCGAGCGGCAGCAGGATCAAGCCGAGCGGGACGTTCAGCCAGAAGATCCACTGCCAGGACACGTGTTCGGTGAGGCTGCCGCCGATGAGCGGTCCGCTGGCGACCGCGAGGCCGTTGACGGCGCCCCAGATCCCGTACGCCATGCCGCGCTTGGCCACCGGCACGGCCGCCGTCAGGAGGGTCAGCGTCAGCGGCATCATGATCGCGGCACCTGCCCCCTGCACCGCGCGGGCGGTGACCAGGGCCCCGAGGCCGGGCGCGAGGGCCGCGGCGGCCGAAGCCCCGGTGAAGACCGTGAGACCCACCATGAAGAGCTTGCGCCGCCCGAACCGGTCCCCCAGGGCGGCGCCGAACATCAGCAGTACGGCGAACGTGAGGGTGTAGGCGCTCACGGTCCATTCGAGGTCGTGCAGCGCTCCCCCGAAGTCCTCGCGGATGGAGGGCAGGGCGGTGGTGACGACGAGGTTGTCGAGAGCCGCCATGAATCCGGCGACGCTGGTGACGACGAGGGCCCAGACGGCGCTCCCCCGACTCGGTTGCTGCTGTTCCATGACTCCCCCTGTGACATCTCAATGGTTAGTTATTGATGACTAACTTCGCGAGGCAGACGGAACCACGCCGACGACCGACGTGGGGTCCGCCCGGCGCGACGACCGGAACGGCGGTGCGGAACTAGTCCTTCCCGGGGTGATCCTTGACCCGGGCGGAGATGTAGAGCCCCTCCCAGACCGGGTGATCGGCCTTGAAGCCCATCGCGGCCAGGGCGTTGACGAGCATCCCGTAGGCGAGGAACGTCGTGGTCTCGTTCACGTCGGCACCCAGCGGCAGGTGCACCGTGTGCCACAGGTCCATCCAGGCCGTGCGGACCATCTCGCCGAACTCGTGGTCTCCGGAGGCTTCCGCCGCGGCCACGGCGACGTACGCCTGGAGCTGCATCTGCAGCTTGTCCGGGTCCTTGGCGATCACCTCGGTGTACGCCTCCGCCATGGCGTGCAGCGCCTCTTCGCCGTGCAGCCCCTCGGCCGCGGCTTCGAAGACCTTGCGGATGTCCTCCATGCAACGGGTCGTCGCCGCGAGGAACATCGCCTTCTTGCCGGGGAAGAGCCGGAAGAGATACGGCTGCGAGACGCCCACGCGCTTGGCGATCGCCTCGGTGGAGGTGCCGTAGTACCCGCCCCGGGCGAACTCCTTCATCGCCGCGCGGACGACGCTCTCGCGCCGCTCCTCTGCGCTCATCCTGACCATGCGGCTAAGTTAGTGGTCAATCACTACCTACGTCAAGCAGTAAGGGGCGCCCGCAATTGCGGGCGCCCCTTACTGCTGCGTACCGCCCCGCTCAGGCGAGCTGGACGACGGCCCGGGACATGCCCAGGACCTTCTGCCCCTCGCTCGTCGCGACGAGGTCCACCCGGACACGGCCGTCGTCGAGCTTGGCCCCGACCTTGGCCGCGACCTCGATGACCGCGCCCTTGTCGTCGTTCGGGACGACGACGGGCCGGGTGAAGCGCACGCCGTACTCGACGACGGCTCCCGGGTCGCCCGTCCAGTCGGTCACCACGCGGATCGCCTCGGCCATGGTGAACATGCCGTGCGCGATGACGTCGGGAAGACCGACCTCGACCGCGAACTTCTCGTTCCAGTGGATCGGGTTGAAGTCACCGGAGGCACCCGCGTACCGCACGAGTGTGGCGCGCGTCACCGGGAAGCTCTGGGCCGGCAGCTCGGTGCCGACCTCGACGTCGTCGTAGGAAATCTTCGCCGTCATCGCCTCAGGCCCCTTCCGCCGCGCGCGCCACGAGCTTGGTCCAGGCGGTCACGACGTGCTCACCGGCCTCGTCGTGGACCTCGCCCCGGATGTCCAGGATGTCGTTGCCCGCGAGCGACTTGATGGTCTCGATGGACGAGGTGACCGTCAGCCGGTCCCCCGCGCGCACCGGGCGCGTGTAGACGAATCGCTGGTCCCCGTGGACGACCCGGCTGTAGTCGAGTCCCAGCTGCGGGTCCTCGATGACCTGACCCGACGCCTTGAACGTGATCGCAAACACAAAAGTCGGCGGGGCGATCACATCGGAATGACCGAGCGCCTTGGCAGCCTCCGTGTCGGTGTACACGGGATTGGCGTCGCCCACGGCCTCGGCGAACTCGCGGATCTTCTCCCGGCCGACCTCATAGGGATCGGTGGGTGGATAGGACCGCCCCACGAAGGACTGGTCGAGCGCCATGGACTCGGCACCTCCTGCGATTGGTTTCATCAACGACGCGAGGCCGCCCCCAACAATCGGGGACGGCCTCGTGTACGAGCCTGTGTTTAGCGCGTTTCGCGGTGCGCAGTGTGCGCGTTGCAGCGCGGGCAGTGCTTCTTCATCTCAAGACGGTCCGGGTCGTTACGCCGGTTCTTCTTGGTGATGTAGTTCCGCTCCTTGCACTCCACGCAGGCCAGCGTGATCTTCGGGCGGACGTCGGTGGCAGCCACGTGAGTGCTCCTTGACGGACGGATGGACGGATGAACGCATAAAAGAGTAGCCGATCGAAGGACCGACCCCACAATCGGCTACCGTTAGTAGCGGTGACCGGACTTGAACCGGTGACACAGCGATTATGAGCCGCTTGCTCTACCGACTGAGCTACACCGCTGCGATGCCGGATCCCCTCGCCCGAAGGCGAGGATCACTCGACATCAGAGCCCCAATGCGGAATCGAACCGCAGACCTTCTCCTTACCATGGAGACGCTCTACCGACTGAGCTATTGGGGCGAGCGATGAAGACATTACACGGTCGGCCGCCGATCGCCCAAATCCGTTTCGCCAGGGCCCTCCGAGGGCATCGCGAAGGCCGCCTCAACCGCCTCTGAGCACCTCATCCGTGCCGTGGCACCACACCGGTACGACTATTTCGCTCCTCCTCGAAGCGGGCCTTTCGCCGTCCTAGGCTCGACTCACGCTGCGTGATCTTGACGCCCCGACCGACTGCAGCCGCCCCCGAGCCCCAGGAGCGCGATGCCCGACAGCCAGCCGCAGCAGCCGCACTCCTCCGGCTCCTCAGGCCCCGACCCCGCGGCCGAGTCCGGCGCGCTGCTGCTCTGCGGAGCGCGGCTCACCGACGGCAGGACCGTGGACGTCCGGCTCGGAGGCGGGCGCATCGAGGCGGTCGGCACGGCCGGCAGCCTGACCGCCCAGGCCACGCGCGTGGACCTCGGCGGCCACCTCCTGCTCCCGGCCGCCGCCGAGCCGCACACGCACGGTGACACGGCGCTCTCGGCCGAGGTCGAGGGACCCGTCTCGTACGACATCCCGGACGTGCAGCGCAGGGCCACGGAGTCGGCGCTGCTGCAACTCGGGCACGGGGCCACCGCGGTGCGCTCCCACGTACGGATCGGCGACGTCCAGGGGCTCGGCCCGATGGAGGCGGTGCTCCAGGCGCGGCGTTCGCTGCGGGGCCTTGTCGATCTGACGGTGGTCGCCGTGCCCCGGCTGCTGACCGGCGTCGCCGGGTCCGACGGGCTCGCGATGCTGCGGGACGCGATGAAGATGGGCGCCTCCGTAGTGGGCGGTTGTCCGGATCTCGACCCCGATCCGACGGGGTACGCGGAGGCCGTCCTCGAACTCGCCGCCGAGCACGGCTGCCCTGTCGACCTGCACACGGACGGCGCCGATCCGGCCAGGCTGGGACGGCTCGCGGCGATGGCGGGCGGGCTGCGCCCCGGGGTGACGATCGGCCCGTGCGGCGGGCTCGGGCGGCTGCCCGTGGAGGTGATCTCGCGTACGGCCGACCAACTCGCGGCGGCGGGCGTGACGGTCGTCTGCCTGCCCCAGGGCGGCTGCGGCAGCGCCGAGCGGCGCGGCGCCGCTCCCGTACGGCTGCTGCGGGCGGCCGGGGTACGGGTCGCCGCGGGCAGCGGCGCGATGCGGGACGTCTCCAACCCGGTCGGGCGCGGAGACCCCCTGGAGGCCGCCTACTTGCTGGCCTCCCAGTCCGGGCTGCGGCCCGACGACGCCTACGGAGCGGTCAGTACGTCCGCGCGGGCGGCCATGGGACTGCCCGAGGTGCGCGTCGAGGCGGGCTTCCCCGCGGAACTGCTCGCCGTACGGGGCGATCGGCTCGCGGGGGCGCTGTCGCTCGCGTACAGCCGCATCGTGGTGCACCGGGGGCGCGTGGTGGCGCGCACCAGCGCGGTGCGCGAGTACTGCGACTCGGCCGCCGCGGTGGCCCTCGATCTGCCGCGGCAGGGACGCGCCAAGGGGAACGAGCCGGGGCGGCCCAAGGGGGGCGGGACGGGTCCCTGAGAGCTGGTTCGTGCGACTGGTTCGTGCGACTGGTTTCTGAGGGGGCGTGGGCTGTCGGCCGACCGTCCCTGAGGCCCCAGATGCCCCGGCAGCCCCTGAAGGCGTCTCCTCCGCGTGGGGCGAACCCGCCCGCCCTGCCGTACGGTCGGAAACATGCGCATTGTCATCGCTGGAGGTCATGGTCAGATCGCGCTGCGGCTGGAGCGTCTGCTCGCCGCGCGCGGTGACGAGGTCGCCGGGCTGATCCGCGACGCCGGACAGGAAGCCGATCTGCGCGCGGCCGGTGCCGAACCGCTGCTGTGCGACCTGGAGTCGGCGTCCGTCGACGAGGTGGCCGGGCATCTGCGGGGCGCCGACGCCGTCGTGTTCGCGGCGGGCGCGGGACCCGGCAGCGGCGCCGACCGCAAGAGCACCGTGGACCGCGGCGCCGCCGTGCTGTTCGCGGACGCGGCGGAGCTGGCCGGGGTGCGGCGCTATGTCGTCGTGTCCTCGATGGGCGCCGATCCGGCGCACCAGGGCGACGAGATCTTCGACGCCTACCTGCGGGCCAAGGGCGAGGCCGACGCGTACGTACGTTCGCGCGACGCCCTCGACTGGACGGTGCTGCGGCCCGGCATGCTGACGAACGACGCGGGCACCGGTCTCGTACGCCTGGAGGCGGCGACGGGGCGCGGGCCGATTCCGCGCGACGACGTGGCCGCGGTGCTCGCCGAGCTCGTGGAGACGTCGGCGACGGCCGGATTGACGCTGGAGCTGATCAGCGGGTCCGTGCCGGTGCCCGTCGCGGTCAAGTCCGTTGCGGGGAACTGAGCTCGGCGCAGGTGAGGGACGGCGCCGAGAGCGGCTCCTGGCGGCGCTGAGGGCGGCTCCTGGCGGCGCCGAGGGCCGCTCAGAACAGCGGGAGCTGCCCCGGGACCGTCGGGACCACATAGCCGTCCAGAGCGGCCTGTACGGCGCCGAGCTGGGCGTGGCTGCGCGACCCCGGACAAGAGACCAGCTCTTCGCCGGCGCGCGGCCCCGGCGGGTCGTGACGGGCGAACCGGCCACCGACGACGGCGATCTCGCGGCGGCACTCCGGGCAGTTCCTGCGGCGGGATGACATGTGATCAGTGTGCCCATCGGGAGCGCGCGAGGCGCGTTGCCTCTGCGGCACGCCCCCCGAGCATCGGCCTCGGCACCCTGAAAAGGGTCCGCAGCCTGCTCACTCTCCGTGTCCCCGAAGAGGTCGCCCTCGCCGGCCCGGACCTGCTTCCGGAGTCCACAGCGATCGTACGAGGGGGGCTCGGCCCGGCCTGAACGGCGATCCGGGCCGGGTCGGGGCCGGGACCCCTCGCACACGAAGAAACCCCCTCCGTTCTACGTTTCCGCAGATCGGAGGGGGTTTACCTTCATGTGGCGGCGCCAGGATTCGAACCTGGGAAGGCTGAGCCGGCAGATTTACAGTCTGCTCCCTTTGGCCGCTCGGGCACACCGCCGGGGTCGCTGCCTGGTTCCGCTTGCGCGGCGCTCCGTGGCAACGACGTAAACGATACCTGATGGACAGGGGTGCTTCGCCACCCGATTGATCGGCACCCGGCACGGGGGCTGTGGCTAGGCTTTGCGGATGCGGCCGGCGGCATTGGGCCGCGTATCCGTTGAGTACGCACACCCCGATACAAGGAGCCACAGGACATGGCCGACTCCAGTTTCGACATCGTCTCGAAGGTCGAGCGGCAGGAGGTCGACAACGCCCTCAACCAGACCGCCAAGGAGATCTCGCAGCGCTACGACTTCAAGGGCACGGGCGCCTCGATCTCGTGGTCCGGCGAGAAGATCCTGATGGAGGCGAGCGGCGAGGAGCGGGTCAAGGCGATCCTCGATGTCTTCCAGTCCAAGCTGGTCAAGCGCGGCATCTCGCTGAAGTCGCTGGACGCGGGCGAGCCGCAGCTTTCCGGCAAGGAGTACAAGATCTTCGCCTCGATCGAGGAGGGCATCTCCCAGGAGAACGCGAAGAAGGTCGCCAAGATCATTCGTGACGAGGGCCCCAAGGGCGTCAAGGCGCAGGTCCAGGGCGACGAGCTGCGCGTCAGCTCGAAGAGCCGGGACGACCTGCAGACCGTGCAGGCGCTGCTCAAGGGGCAGGACTTCGAATTCGCGCTGCAGTTCGTGAACTACCGGTAGTCCCCCGTAGTTCCCGTACTTCCCGCGGTTGCACGACGCCGAGTACGACACCGAAGGGCGGGCACCCTGGCCGGGTGCCCGCCCTTGCTGCTGGCCGCAGTTCGGGGGAAGGGTGCTCAGCGGCGCGAGTGGCCGAAGAGGACGCGGTAGGCGATCAACAGGACGAGCGAGCCGCCGATGGCCGCCGCCCAGGTGGCCCCGTCGTAGAAGTCGTTGACGATGGGGCGGTCGAGGTAGCGGGCGGAGAGCCAGCCGCCGATGAAGGCGCCCGCGATGCCGATGACGGTCGTGCCGATGAATCCGCCCGGGTCGCGGCCGGGCAGCAGCAGTTTGGCGACGGCTCCGGCGAGCAGCCCCAGAACGATCCAGCTGATGACGCCCATGCGGTGACCTGACCTCTCTCGCGAACCCTTCTCGCGCGGTGGGCTTTTGTGCGGCGAGCTTTTGTGCGGTGTTGTCCTGAAGGACGTCTCTACGGAGTGACTCGGTTGCGGTGATCCGTAAGGTGCGGCGCATGACACAGCAACCGGAGCTCCGACGCACGCTCGGCGTCTTCGACGCGGTGGTGATCGGCCTGGGGTCGATGGTGGGCGCGGGCGTCTTCGTCGCGCTCGGACCCGCCGCCGGAGCCGCCGGATCGGGGCTCCTCGTCGGCCTCGCGCTCGCCGCCGTGGTCGCGTACTGCAACGCCACGTCGTCGGCGCGGCTCGCCGCCCGCTACCCCGCGTCGGGCGGGACCTACGTGTACGGGCGGGAGCGGCTCGGCCCGTTCTGGGGGTACGTGGCGGGCTGGGCGTTCGTCGTCGGCAAGACGGCGTCGTGCGCGGCCATGGCACTGACCGTCGGGGCGTACGCGTGGCCCGCGCAGGCGCACGCCGTGGCGGTCTGCGCCGTGGTGGTGCTGACCTGTGTGAACTACCTCGGCGTGCAGAAGTCGGCGTGGCTGACGCGGGCGATCGTGGCGGTGGTGCTCGGCGTGCTGGCGGCCGTCGTGACCGTCTGTCTGGGGTCGGGCGCGTCCGACGCGGGGCGCGTCGACATCGGGGTGTCGGGCGGGGGCGGCGGGGTGCTGGAGGCCGCCGGGCTGCTGTTCTTCGCCTTCGCCGGGTACGCGCGGATCGCGACGCTCGGCGAGGAGGTGCGGGATCCGGCGCGGACCATTCCGCGCGCGGTGCCCCTGGCGTTGGGCATCACGCTGTGCGTGTACGCGGCGGTGGCGGTGGCCGTCCTCTCCGTACTCGGCACCGAAGGGCTCGCCGACGCGACGGCGCCGCTGGCCGACGCGGTACGGGCGGCCGGTGCGCCGGGGCTCGTGCCGGTGGTGCGGGCGGGCGCGGCGGTGGCGGCCGCGGGATCGCTGCTCGCGCTGATCCTCGGCGTCTCGCGGACGACGCTCGCGATGGCCCGCGACGGGCATCTGCCGGGCCCTCTCGCGGCCGTGCACCCGCGCTTCCGGGTGCCGCACCGCGCGGAGGCCGCCGTCGGCCTGGTGGTCGCGGTGGCGGCAGCGACGGCGGACGTACGCGGGGCTATCGGCTTCTCCTCCTTCGGGGTGCTGGTGTACTACGCGATCGCCAACGCCTCGGCGTGGACGCTGGGTTCGTCGGTCACCGCGCGCGTGGTGCCCGCGGTGGGCGGCGTCGGGTGCGTGGTGCTCGCGTTCGCGCTGCCGGTGTCCTCGGTGGTGACGGGCGGGGCGGTGCTGGTGGTGGGGGCCGCGGCGTACGGAGTGCGGCGGATTCCCTGGCGGCGGTGAGAGGGCGAGGGCGAGGGGGCGAGGGATGGCTCAGGTCTGTCGCACGCGTGCGTGGCCGTCGTGCGCGTGCGTGGGGCCGTCGTGCCAACTCGGCAGGTCCATGCCGTCGTTGTCCTCCTGGTACCAGCCCGTGCCGTCGAGCCAGACCGTGAGCAGGCTCTCCAGGCTCGGGGAGTCGACGAACCACAGGGGACGCGGGTCGCCGCCGTCGGGCTCGTAGAGCAGGACCTGCGCCGGGCCGAATCCGCCGTCCCCGACGCGGGTGTAGAGCGCGGCGAGCAGCGGCGGCAGCCTGAAGCCGAGGGGCGGCCTCGGCGCGGGCCGGCAACTGCTCGGTGTCGGTCATGACTTCATGCTGGACCACGGCACTGACAACACGGCACTGACAACGGGGCCTCAGGCCAGGACGACCTCGACGCCCGCGCGAAGGACGAAGTCGAGCAGTTCCTCGAAGGACGGCGGGCGCCCGTCCGTGCGGGGCGTGACGCCCAGGCAGGTCCGCGCGATGTGCGCGTCGTGCCAGACGAGCGTGAAGGGCGCGAGCGCGCCGAAGCCGCCGCGCAGGCACTCGGACAGGGTCTCCAGGTCGCGTCCGAAGTAGCCCGCGGGGCCGTTCAGGGCCTCGCCGAGGGCGCAGTAGAAGGCGGGCTCGTCGGTGATGTGGCGGCCGTCCAGGTGGTACGAGACGCCGGGCCCCGCGTCCGGACTGCGCCGTCTGCCGTTGACCCGGGCGACGCCGAGCCAGTGCGCGCGACCGGCCGTCCCGTGCCGCGCCCAGCCGTTGCGTTCCTCGGGGCGGCCGCACCACCAGGTCTCCCAGACCTCGCGGGCGGCGCGCGGCGGGCGCACGGTCCACGGGTCGAGGGCGAGGTCGACGAGGCCGCGTCCGCGCGCGGACGGGATCCAGGCGACGACCTCGCCCTCCACGGCGTACTGGAGGGTCTGCCCCATGCTGCCGAGACGCAGCACCCTGCCGTGCCCGAGGTCGCTGCCGCCCGCGTCCAGGGCGTCCCGCAGGGCGCCGCGCGCCGAGCAGCCGATGAGGCGTACGGGCGGCTCCACGAGTTCATCGGGAGTGGCGCCCTCGTCCGGCAGTTGGTCGGCGAAGAGCTGTTCCGCGTCGGCGCAGAGCGCCCAGATGTCGTCGTACGGGGACCGCTCGGGGTCGTACGCCGCCAGTGCGTACCTCGGGAGTTGCACCGGAGTGCGCCCGCTCTAGTAGCGCGCGGCGAACGGCTGGTCGGTGCGGACGATCTCGCGGCCAAGGGGCAGCAGCGAGACCGGGATCAGCTTGAAGTTGGCGATGCCCAGGGGGATGCCGATGATCGTGACGCACAGCAGGAAGCCGGTGACGATGTGGCCGATGGTGAGCCACCAGCCCGCGAGGACCAGCCACAGGACGTTGCCCACGCAGGACGGGGCGCCCGCGTCGCGGCGCTCGACCGTCGTGTAGCCGAAGGGCCACAGGGCATAGCGGCCGATGCGGAAGCTGGCCAGGCCGAAGGGGATGCCGATGATCGTGATGCAGAGCAGCGCGCCTGCGACCAGGTAGGCCAGGAACATCCAGAAGCCGCAGAGGACGAGCCATATGACGTTCAGGATTGTCTTCACTGGTGGCGACCTGCCATCTGCTCGAGTCGGGCAATGCGCTCCGCCATCGGCGGATGCGTGGAGAACATCTTGGACATGCCCTGCCCCGGGCGGAAAGGGTTCGCAATCATCATGTGACTCGCCGTCTCGAGACGGGGCTCGGGCGGCAGCGGCAACTGCTTCGTCCCCGCGTCGAGTTTACGCAGGGCGCTCGCGAGAGCGAGAGGGTCTCCGGTCAGTTGCGCGCCGGACGCGTCGGCCTCGTACTCCCTGGAGCGGCTGATCGCGAGCTGGATGATGGAGGCCGCGAGGGGGCCGAGCAGCATGATCAGGAGCATGCCGAAGATGCCGGGTCCGTCGTTGTCGTTCGAGCGGCCGACCGGGATCAGCCAGGCGAAGTTGACCAGGAACATGATCACGGAGGCGAGGGCGCCCGCGACCGACGAGATCAGGATGTCGCGGTTGTAGACGTGGCTGAGCTCGTGACCGATGACACCGCGCAGTTCGCGCTCGTCCAGGATCCGCAGGATGCCGTCCGTGCAGCACACCGCCGCGTTGCGCGGGTTGCGGCCCGTGGCGAACGCGTTGGGCGCCTCCGTCGGTGAGATGTAGAGGCGGGGCATGGGCTGGCGGGCCTGGGTGGAGAGCTCGCGGACCATGCGGTACAGCTCGGGGGCCTCGAATTCGCTCACCGGACGGGCGCGCATCGCGCGCAGGGCGAGCTTGTCGCTGTTCCAGTACGCGTACGCGTTGGTGCCGAGCGCTACGAAGAGCGCGACGACCAGACCCGTACGCCCGAAGAAACTGCCGATGACAAGGATGAGCGCGGACAGTCCCCCGAGGAGTACGGCGGTCTTCAATCCGTTGTGCCGGCGGTGCACGGTACGCCCTCCTGGTGGTGCGTGGGGGAACCCTCTGCTGACTGGTGCTTCCACTGTTCAGTGGACCCTCCCGTACTGGTCAACGCCAGGCGGGGGGCACTAGTTCCCTTGTGCGCGCAGGAGCGGTGTAGGCCGCGTGGGTGACGGCCCGCGTGCTCGTCGTGGACGGGCCCTCAGAAGAGTCCCGTGTCGGCGAATCGCAGCACGAGCTGGGGCGCTCCGGAGAGCGCGACGCCGAGGATCGCGGTCAGGGCGATGGCCGCGGTGAGCGGGGCGGGGGCGCGGTGCTCGACGGGCTCTCCCCGGGGGGCACGGAAGAGCAGCGCGGTCCACTGGAGGTAGTAGAAGAGCGCGATCACGACGTTCACGGCCATCACCACGGCGAGCCAGCCCAGGCCCGCGTCGACCACCGCGGAGAAGACCGTGACCTTCGCGAAGAGGCCGATGATGCCGGGCGGCAGGCCCGCGAGGCAGAGCAGGAAGAAGCCGAGGACGAGGGCGGCCAGGGGGCTTCGCGCGTACAGGCCGCGGTAGTCGCTGACGCGGTTCAGGCGCTGGGAGCGGCCGACGAGGGCCGCCACGGCGAAGGCTCCGAGGTTCACGGCCGCGTACATCAGGGCGTACGCGACGGTGGAGCCGATGGCCTTCTGGGCGCCCGCGTCGTCGTCGGCGTATCCGGCGGCGGCGATCGGCACCAGGAGGTAGCCCGCCTGGCCGACCGAGGACCAGGCGAGCAGGCGGACCGCGCTGTACGCGCGCGTGGCCCGCTGTCGCAGCGCCGCGACGTTGCCCGCGGTCATGGTGAGGGCGGCGAGGACCGCGATCGCGGGGCCCCAGACGTCCGCGTACGAGGGGAAGGCGACGACGGTGACGAGGATCAGCCCGGTGAAGCCGACGGCCTTTCCTACGACGGAGAGGTACGCGGCGACGGGCAGGGGCGCGCCTACGTAGGTGTCGGGCACCCAGAAGTGGAAGGGCACGGCCGCCACCTTGAAGGCGAAGCCGACGAGGGTGAGGGCGACTCCGGCCTGGGCGAGCGTGTGCAGCTGCCCGTCGACGTCCTGGAGTTCGGTGGCGATCTCCGTGAGGTGCAGGGTGCCGGTCGCGGCGTACACGAAGCTGACGCCGAGGAGGCTCACCGCGGTCGCGGTGACCGAGGAGAGGAAGAACTTCAGGGCCGCTTCGGAGGAGCGCTTGTCGCCGCGCTTGAGGCCGACGAGCGCGAAGGCCGGGAGGGAGGCGACTTCGAGGGCGACGATGAGCGTCGCGAGGTCGCGCGACGCGGGCAGCAGGGCGGCGCCCGCCGCGGAGGAGAGCAGCAGGAACCAGTACTCCCCCGCGGGCAGTTCGTCCTGGGAGTCCTTGAGGGTGCTCATGGAGAGCAGGGCGGCGAGCAGGGCGCCGCCGAGGACCAGGAGCTGGATGACGAGGGTGAAGCGGTCGGCGGTGTAGCTGCACGCGTGCGTGCCGCCGCCGGTCAGGCAGAAGGTCGAGCGGTCGTCGTCCAGGAGGGGCAGCAGCGCGAGCGCGGCGGCGGCCAGGCCCGCCACGGAGATCCAGCCGAGGACCGCCTTCTTGCCGGCGCCGACGAAGAGGTCGGCGACCAGGACGACGAGGCCGACGACCGCCGCGATGGTCGGCGGTGCGATCGCGACCCAGTCGACGGACTGGACGAGGCTTGCGGCGCTTTCGGCGGCCACGGTCACGACTTGCCTCCTGTGAGGAGCTTCTGCACGGCCGGGTCGGTCAGGCCGAGGAGAGCCGCGGGCCAGAGTCCGGCGAGGACGGTGAGGGCGACGAGCGGGGTCCAGGCGGCGAATTCGTAGCCGTGGACGTCGGCGAGTCCCGTCGGCGCGGGCTCAACCGCAGGTTCGGCCGCGCGTTCGACCGCGACTTCGGCCGCGGGCTTCGGCATCGGGCCCATGCAGACGCGGCGTACGACGATGAGCATGTACGCGGCGGTGAGCAGGGTGCCGAAGGCCGCGATGGCCATGAAGGTGAGGAAGGCGGGGCGGCTCAGGTCGTCGGCAGGCTTGAACGCGCCGAACAGCGCGAGCATCTCGCCCCAGAACCCGGCGAGGCCCGGCAGCCCGAGCGAGGCGACGGCGCCGAAGGCGATCAGGCCGCCGAGGCGGGGCGCCTTGCCGTAGAGCGCGGCGCCGGACTCCTGCGCGAGGGAGTCGAGGTCGGTGGTGCCGGTGCGGTCCTTGAGCGCGCCGACGAGGAAGAACAGCAGGCCGGTGATGAGGCCGTGGGCGATGTTGGCGAACAGCGCGCCGTTCACGCCGGTCGGGCTCATCGTCGCGATGCCGAGCAGCACGAAGCCCATGTGGCCGACGGACGAGTACGCGATGAGGCGCTTGAGGTCGCCCTTCGCGCCCTGCCTGGCCAGCGCGAGGCAGGCCAGGGATCCGTAGATGATCCCGACGACCGCGAAGGCGGCGAGGTACGGCGCGAACTCCCGCATCCCGTCCGGCGCGACGGGCAGCAGGATGCGGACGAACCCGTACGTACCCATCTTCAGCATCACACCGGCCAGCAGGACCGAGCCGACGGTCGGCGCGGCGGTGTGGGCGTCCGGCAGCCAGCTGTGCAGCGGCCACATCGGCGTCTTGACCGCGAGCCCGATCCCGATCGCCAGAACGGCGATGACCTGCACGGACGTGGTCAGGCCCCGGCCGTTGTCAGTGGCGAGTGCCACCATGTCGAACGTGCCTGAGTTGAGCCCGATGAGCAGGAGGCCGAGCAGCATCACGACGGAGCCGAGCAGGGTGTAGAGGATGAACTTCCAAGCCGCCCGGGTCCGTTGCGCACCGCCCCAGCGGGCGATGAGGAAGTACATCGGGATGAGCACCATCTCGAACGCCAGGAAGAACAGCAGCAGATCGAGGACGGCGAAGGTCGCGAGGGTGCCGGACTCGAGCACGAGGATAAGTGCCACGAATGCCTTGGGGGACGGCCCGGCAGGCATTTTGAAGTAGCTGTAGAGCGCGCAGAGGAAGGTCAGCAGCGCCGTCAGGACCAGAAGGGGGAGCGAGATGCCGTCGATGCCGAGGTGGATGCGCACGTCGAGTGCGGGGATCCAGCTGATATCGGTCGTGGCCTGCATCTTCGACGGCTGGTCGTGGTCGAAGCCGAGCGCGAGGACGATCGCGGCGATGAGGATCGCGCCGGTCACGACCACGCCGTGGCGCAGCACGGCCTGGTCGGGCGACGTCCCCTTCAGTCCGGGCGGGGCGGGCAGGAGAGCGGCCACGGCGCCGATGAGCGGGCCGACGACGATCAACGCCAGAAGAAACTGCATCACGGACTCACTGATACCGATCACGGCTGCTCACGCTCCGGCGGTGGCGACGAGGACGGCGGCGACGGCCAGGACGACCGCGCCTGCGAGCAGCGCGCTCAGATAGGTCTGCACGTTGCCGGTCTGCGCCCGGCGGACGGCCGCGCCCAGCCAGCGGGGCGCCGCGCCCGCGCCGCGCACGTACGTCTCGACGACCTCGCGGTCGAGGAAGCGTACGAGCCGCGCGGCGGCCTGGACGGGGCGTACGAACAGGGCGGCGTAGACGGCGTCGAGGCGGAAGCCGACGGCGGCGTGGCGGTGCAGCGGGCCGAGCAGCAGGCGGCCGGGGTCGGCCGGGTCGGGCGCCGATGCCACGTCTCCGTACGCGGGGGCGTGGCTGGCGATGGCCTCCGCCTCGACGAGACCTCCGTCGCCTTCCGGGTTCGCGGCGACCGCGCCCAGCGGGACGCGGGCGGCGAGCGCCGTGGTGTGCCGCCACGCGCCGTAGGTGACGAGGGCGCCGACCAGGGCGAAGCCCGTACCCAGGACGGAGGTCGTGAGCGTCGGGGTGAGCGAGTGGCCGTCGAACCAGTCCGGCAGGACGCCGACGGAGAGTCCGAAGGCGAGGGAGGGGACGGCGAGCACCCAGAGCACGGCCGTCATGGTGACGGGCTGCTTTCCGTGGTCGGGGGCCTCCGCTCCCCTGCCGTGGAAGGCGAGGAGCCACAGACGCGTCGCGTACGCGGCGGTGAGGAGGGCGGTGAGCAGACCGGCGACGAGGACGATCCAGCCCGCCGCGGTGGGCACGGCATCGGCGTGGCCCGTGGCCGTGTGCTCGGCGGCACCGAGCACCGCCTCCTTGGAGAAGAAGCCGCTGAACGGCGGGATCGCGGCGAGCGCGAGGAGCGCCACGGTCATCGTCCAGTAGGCGTCGGGGACGCGGTCGCGCAGGCCCTTCATGCGGGACATGGCGGCGAGCGAATTGGTGCCCGCGGCGTGGATGATCACGCCCGCGGCGAGGAACAGGAGCGCCTTGAAGGCGCCGTGCGACAGGAGGTGGAAGACGGCGGCACCGCGGTCGCCGACGGCGAGGGCGCCGGTCATGTAGCCGAGCTGGCCGATCGTCGAGTACGCGAGGACGCGCTTGATGTCGTCCTGGGCGAGCGCGGCGAGGGCCGAGCCCGCCATCGTCACGGCGGCCATGACGGCAAGGACCACCAGGGCCGCCCCCGAGGCGGCGAAGACGGGGAGGAGCCGGGCCACGAAGTAGACACCGGCGGCGACCATCGTCGCGGCGTGGATCAGCGCGGAGACGGGCGTGGGGCCCGCCATCGCGTCGGGCAGCCAGGTGTGCAGCGGGAACTGCGCGGACTTGCCCGCCACGCCCGCCAGGAGCAGCAGGGCGATCAGCGTCGGGTGGTCGAGGCCGCCGTCCGCGACGGTCGCCAGGATCGTCGTGACGCGGAAGGAGCCGGTGTCCGCGGCGAGCGCGAACAGGCCGATCAGGAAGGGGACGTCGCCGAGCTTGGTGACCAGGAAGGCCTTCAGGGACGCGGCGCGCGCCTCGGGGGTCTCCCAGTAGTGGCCGACCAGGAAGTACGAGCAGATGCCCATGATCTCCCAGCCGACCAGGAGCACCATCAGGTCGCCGGAGTAGACGACGAGCAGCATCGCGGAGGTGAAGAGGGAGACGAGAGCGGCGTACGAGGGGTAGCGCGGGTCGTCGCGGAGGTAGCCCGTCGAGTAGATCTGCACGCAGGAGGCGACGACGCCGACCAGGACGGCGACGAGGGCGGCGAAGCCGTCGATGTGCAGGGCGAGTTCGATGGGGACCGAGCCGGTCGGGGTGAGCTCGGTGGCGGCGTCCAGGGCGGCCGTGCCGCCACCGGTGCCGCCGCCCTGCCGGACGGACACGAGCACGGCGAGGAGCAGGGCCGTCAGCGTGGGCAGGACGGCGAGGGGGCGTACGAGACCGGGGACCTTGCGGCCGAGCAGCAGGCCCGCGGCCGCGCCCAGGAACGGAAGGAGGGGGACGAGGACGGCGAGGGTGGTCGTGGTCACGCGGTGGCCTCAGCCTTCTGCGCCGGTGCGGCCTCGTCGCCGGTGGCGTCCCCGGTGTCGTCGAGGGCGTCGGCTTCGCCGGTGTCGTCGGAGTCGTCGTCCGGGCCCTCGGCGGTGTCGCGGAGATCGTCGACGGCGGAGCTGCCGCGGTTGCGGTAGACGGCGAGGACGATCGCGAGGCCGATGCCGATCTCGGCGGCGGCGATGGCGATGGTGAACAGGGTCAGGGCCTGGCCCGCGTGCAGGGCGTCGCGGAGCCAGACGTCGAAGGCGACCAGGTTGAGGTTGACGGCGTTGAGCATCAGCTCGACGGACATCAGGACCAGGATCGCGTTGCGGCGGGCGAGCACGCCGTACAGGCCGACGCAGAAGAGGAGGACGGCGAGGACGGCGGGATAGGCGAGGTGGAGGTGCATCAGCTGTTGTCCTCCTGGTCCTGGGCGGCTCTTCGGTCCTGGGCGGCGCTTCCGTCCTCGGCGGCCTTCTTGCGGGACAGGACGATCGCGCCGACGAGGGCGGCGAGGAGGAGGACCGAGAGGGCCTCGAAGGGCAGTACCCAGTGCCGGAAGAGGATCGATCCGGTCACGTCGGTGGAGCCCTGGGCGGCGCCGTCCAGGTCGATCACCGTGGTGCGGAACGCGTCCACGACGACCCAGACCAGGGCGGCCGCGGCGGCGAGCGCCACCGCGAGCGCGACCGGGCGGTTGCCCGAATCGGCGTCCGGTGAGCGGCCGATGGGGGCCCTGGTCAGCATCAGACCGAAGAGGAGGAGGACCACGACGGATCCGACGTAGATGAGGACCTGCACCCAGGCGATGAACTCCGCGGTGAGCAGGAGGTACTCGACGGCGAGTCCGCCGAGCGCGACCACCAGCCACAGCGCGGCGTGCACCAGCTGCTTGGTCGTGACCGTGATGACCGCGGCGCCGAGGGTGACGAGGCCGACGAGGAGGAAGGCGATCTCGACGCCGGTCGGGGACAGGAAGCTCTGGGTTTCGGCGGCGATCGTTCCGGCGGCGATGTTCACGACTCCTCGCCCTTCGCCTCGGCTGCGGCCGAGGCCGCGGCCGCGGCCTCGGCCAGCTTCTCGGCGGCCTTGCGGGCGGTGACGAGTTCCTTCGGGTCCTCGGCCGCCGGGTCGAGGGCGGGCGGCGCGGGGACCGTCCACATCCACTCGCGGAGCTTGTCGCGCTCGTGGGTGAGTTCGTGGATGTCGGTCTCGGCGTACTCGAACTCCGGGGACCAGAACAGCGCGTCGAAGGGGCAGACCTCGATGCAGATGCCGCAGTACATGCAGAGGGAGAAGTCGATGGCGAAGCGGTCGAGGACGTTGCGGCTGCGCTCGCGGCCGCCGGGGGCAGCGGGCGGGACCGTCTCCTTGTGGGAGTCGATGTAGATGCACCAGTCGGGGCACTCGCGGGCGCACAGCATGCAGACCGTGCAGTTCTCCTCGAACAGGCCGATGACGCCGCGGGTGCGCGGCGGGAGTTCGGGCTGGGCGTCGGGGTACTGCTCGGTGACGGTCTTCCTCGTCATCGTGCGGAGGGTGACGGCGAGGCCCTTGGCCAGGCCGGACCCGGGGAGCGGAGGCATTAGTTGATCGCCACCTTCACGATTCCGGTGAGCGCGATCTGCGCGAGGGCGAGCGGGACGAGGAAGGTCCAGGAGAGCTTCTGGAGCTGGTCCTCGCGGAGACGGGGGTAGGACACGCGCAGCCAGATGACCAGGAAGGCGAGGACGGCCGTCTTGAGCAGGGTCCAGACCCAGCCGAGTCCGTCCGCGCCCCACGGGCCGTGCCAGCCGCCCAGGAACAGGACGGTGGTCAGGCCGCACAGGACGACGATTCCGGCGTACTCGGCGAGGAGGAAGAGGGCGAAGCGCAGGCCGGTGTACTCGGTGTACGCGCCGAAGATGATCTCGGAGTCGGCGACCGGCATGTCGAACGGCGGGCGTTGCAGCTCGGCGAGGCCCGCCACGAAGAAGACCAGGGCGCCGACGATCTGCCAGGGCAGCCACCACCACGCGAAGGCGTCGACGATGCCGGGCAGCGAGACCGTGCCCGCCGCCATCGCGACCGAGGCGGCGGCGAGCAGCATCGGGAGTTCGTAGGCGAGGAGCTGGGCGGCGGTGCGCAGGCCGCCGAGGAGGGAGAACTTGTTGGCGCTCGCCCAGCCCGCCATCAGCGAGCCGAGCACGCCGACGCCCATCACCGCGAGCACGAAGAAGATGCCCGCGTCGACGACCTCGCCGACCGCGCCCTCGCCGGGGCCGATCGGGATGGCGATCAGGACGAGGAGGTAGGGCAGGAGGGCGACGGCGGGCGCGAGTTGGAAGACGCGGCGGTCGGCCTCGGCCGGGACGACGTCTTCCTTCTGGGCGAACTTCACGCCGTCGGCGACGAGTTGGGCCCAGCCGTGGAAGCCGCCCGCGTACATGGGGCCGAGGCGGCCCTGCATGTGGGCCATCACCTTGTGCTCGGTCTGGCCGATGACGAGGGGGAACACCAGGAACACCGCGAAGACGATGACGAGGCGCAGGGCGACGTCGAGGGCGTCGTTCACTCGGTGCCTCCTGTGCGTCCACCGTTGTCCGGGTTCTGGATGGGCTCGGGCTGCTCCGGCTCGGGCCGACCCGGCTCGGGCCGACCCGGCTCGGGCTGACCCGGCTCCGGCTGCTTCGCCTCGTCGAACGTCGGGCGGGCGTGGTGCCACGGGGCGTCCGAGCCGCTCGGCGCCGGTGGCTGTGCCGCCTCGGGCTCAGCCGCGCCCTCCGGGGCGGGAGTCGGCTCCGGAGCCGCTGCCGCCCGCTGGGACGCCGAGCCCTGGCTGACACTGCGCGAGCGCCTCGCGGGACGGGCGGGCGCCGCGCTCTCGGCCGCCCCCGCTTCCGCCGCTTCCGCCGCCCCCGCGGCCCCCGCGGCCCCCGCTTGGCTCGCCGACCCCTCCCCCGCCGTACGCGTCCTGCGCGCCGGACGCTCGCCGCCCGCCGCCGCGCGGCCCGCGCCGCGTGCCGGGCGGGACGGGGCCGGGGGGAGCTGGCCCTTCAGCGGGCCCCACTCGTTCGGGTCGGGCACGCCGGGCGGGAGCATCTGGCGGCGCTTGGGGCCGCCGTGCTCGGACTCGCCCGGCTCCTTGGCGCCCGGCCACGCCTTGGCGACGCGGGCGGCCAGGACGAAGTCCTTGCGGAGCGGGTGGCCCTCGAAGTTCTCGGGCAGCAGCAGCGGGACGAGGCCGGGGTGGCCCTCGAAGGTCACCCCGAACATCTCGTGCGTCTCGCGCTCGTGCCACGCGGCGCCCGCGTAGACGTCGACGGCGGAGGCCAGGACGGGGGCCTCGTGCGGGACGGTCGTACGGACGAGGAGTCGGCGGACCGGCGCGAGGGCCACGACGTGCGCCGAGACCAGGAAGCCGGTGCCCGGTTCGTCGACCGCGCTCAGCCAGTCGAAGTAGGTGCAGGAGAGCGTGGTGCGAGCCGTCTCCAGGGCGGTGGTCCAGGCGGCCGCGGGCACGTCGACGGTCAGGACGTCGTACGACTCCTCGGCCGTCGCCTCCGGGCCGAAGAGCTCCTCGACGGGGCTCGGCAGCCAGCCGGTCATGTGGTGGCCTCCCCCGGGGCGGGCGGTTTCACCAGGCCGCTGCGGAGCGCGGCCGTCGAGGGGCGGGCGCCGGACCCGTTGCCGTAGCGCTCGCCGAGCGACTCGCGCGCGATCTTCTCCTGGAGCTTGAGGATCCCCTGGAGGAGCGCCTCGGGGCGGGGCGGGCACCCGGGGACGTACACGTCGACGGGGATGATCTGGTCGACGCCCTTCGTCACGGAGTACGAATCCCAGTACGGGCCGCCGCAGTTCGAGCAGGCGCCGAACGAGATGACGTACTTCGGCTCGGGCATCTGCTCGTAGAGGCGCTTCACCGCGGGTGCCATCTTGTCCGTGACCGTGCCGGAGACGACCATCAGGTCGGCCTGGCGCGGGCCCGGCGCGAAGGGGATGACGCCGAGCCTGATGAAGTCGTGGCGCGCCATGGACGCGGCGATGAATTCGATGGCGCAGCAGGCGAGGCCGAAGTTGAAGACCCAGAGCGAGTACCGGCGGCCCCAGTTGAGGACCACCTTCATCGGCTCGGGGGCGAGGCGCGCGAGCGCGCCGAGGCGCTTGGGCTCCGGAAGCAGCACCGGCTCCGGGGGAGTCACGTCCACGTCAGGACGCCCTTCTTGTATGCGTACAGCAGGCCGACGGCGAGGAAGCCGAGGAAGATGAACATCTCCACGAGGGTCGTCGCGCCGTAGCCGGGCGCGGCGAAGACCGTCGCCCAGGGGAAGAGGAAGATCGAGTCGACGGCGAAGATCACGTAGAGGAACGCGTAGACGTAGTAGCGGACCTGGGTGTGGGCCCAGCCCTCGCCGACCGGGTCGACGCCGCACTCGTACGTCAGGAGTTTCTCGGGCGTCGGGACCACCGGTCGGAGCAGTCGTCCCGCGCCGAAGGCGACGGCGACGAACAGCACGCCCACGACGGCGAGCAGCCCGACGACGGAGTACGACTGGTAGTAGCTCGCCGCGACGTTCGTCACGTGCACGTCAGTCCCTCACTCCCTGACCGCCCTTGACCCTGACCCTGTTCGACGATCTGTACGCACGGGAGTCTAGGGCCTGCTAAAGCCTCGGTAAGCAGAGCGTCACGCTTCGGTCAGGGCGAGGTGGGGTTATCCCCCGCTCCTTCCGGGCGGCGGCCCGCATGGCTTTGCGGCGCCCGACCGGGCACTCTGGCGCGTATGACCGCTAGCACCACGCCACTTCACGACGACCGGCCGCCGCCCGTGCGCTTCGCGTACGACGCGCACACCTGGAAGGAGATCGCGCACCTCCTGGTGAATCTGCCCGTCGGCATGCTCGGTTTCGTCTACGCGGTGTCCGTGCTGGCCATCGGCGTCCCCCTGACGGTGACGGTCGTCGGCCTTCCGCTGCTCGCGGTGGGGCTGCTCGGTGCCCGCGTCCTCGGCAGGGCGGAGCGGGCGCGCGCGAGGAAGCTGCTCGGCGTGCAGGTCGACGAGCCGAGCCCGATGCCAGCGATCGCCTCGTCCGGCTTCTTCGGGCGGCTGTGGGCGAGCCTGAAGGACCCGGTGGGCTGGCGCACGATGCTCTACTCGTTCGTCCGGCTGCCCTGGGGCGTGCTCACCTTCGCGGTCATGGCGACCGGGCTCTTCGTGGCCTGGCCCGTGCTGCCGTTCATCGCACGCGGCCTGGCCAACGCCGACCGGGCGATGGTGCGCGGGCTGCTCTCGCCCTCCGACGAACTGGAGCGGCGCATCGCCGAGCTGGAGTCGGACCGCGGCGTGGTCGTGGACACCGCGGCCGCCGACCTGCGCCGCATCGAACGCGACCTGCACGACGGCGCACAGGCCCGCCTCGTCGCCCTCGCCATGGGCCTGGGCCTGGCCAAGGAGAAGCTCACCGAGGACCCCGAAGCCGCCGCACGCATGGTCGACGAAGCCCACGGCGAAGTGAAGGTCGCCCTCCAGGAACTCCGCGACCTCGCCCGCGGCATCCACCCCGCCGTCCTCACCGACCGCGGCCTGAACGCCGCGCTCTCCTCCCTCGCCGGGCGCTGCACCGTGCCGGTGAAGGTGACCGCCGACCTCCCGGCGCGCCCCGCGGCCGCCATCGAGGGCATCGCGTACTTCACGGTCTCCGAGCTCCTCCAGAACGTCAGCAAGCACAGCGGCGCGCGGTCCGCGCGCGTCGAGGTGTGGCGCGCGGACGACCGGCTCCTCATCCAGGTGGAGGACGACGGGCGCGGCGGCGCGCGGCTCGACGGGGGCACAGGCATGGCGGGGCTCGCGGACCGGCTCGGCGCGGTCGACGGGATCTTCGTGATCGACTCCCCCGAGGGCGGACCGACCACGATCACGGCGGAACTGCCCTGGCGCGACCGCGCCACGGACCCCGAGCCGCAGCGCGACGCCCGCCGGAGGTAGGGAAAACCCCCGGCCGAAGACGCCGACGCCCTCCATGGTCCGAGGCCGCGCGGGCGGCGAGTCTGGAGGCACGACAACCGAGCAGAAACGGACGACAGCGATGGCCACGGAATACGGACAGGGGTACACGCGGATGGACCGGCCGGACTTCCGGGCGACCGACGTCGAGGAACGGCGGCGCCACCGCGTCCCCGCCGGGCTGCGCGCCCCGATCGAGGCCCGCACCTGGCGGGAGCTCACCTACACCGTGCTGAGCCTGCCGATCGGCATCACCGCGTTCGTCTTCGCCGTCACGATGGTCTCGCTCGGCGCCGGGCTCCTGATCACCTTCATCGGCGTCCCGGTGCTCGCGGGGGCGCTGGCCGCCTGCCGAGGCATCGGCGCACTGGAGCGGACCAGGGCCCGGGTGCTGCTCCGGATGGACGTCGCCTCTCCCGAGCCGCTGCGGCCGCGCTCCAACGGCCTGATGTCGCACATCGGGGCCGTCCTCAAGAGCGGCACGTCCTGGCGGAACCTGCTCTACTGCCTGCTGCTCATGCCGTGGTCGCTGTTCTCGTTCGTCGTGGCGATCGTCTTCTGGACGTACGGCTGGATGATGCTGACGTACCCGCTGTGGTTCTGGCTCTTCCCGATGTACGGCGGTCAGGGCGGCATCCAGCTCTACAGCGACAACGGCCACCAGATCTTCCTCGACAACCCCTTCGAGATCGCCGTCACCGCGGCGACCGGCCTGCTGGTCACGCTGGCCACGCCGTGGATCCTGCGGGCCCTGACCACCGTGGACCGCCTGATGGTGCACGGCCTGCTCGGCCCCTCGCAGCTCGCGACCCGCGTCGTCGAGCTGGAGTCGGACCGGGGCGTGGTCGTGGACACCGCGGCCGCCGACCTGCGCCGCATCGAACGCGACCTGCACGACGGCGCACAGGCCCGCCTCGTCGCCCTCGCCATGGATCTGGGCCTGGCCAAGGAGAAGCTCACCGAGGACCCCGAAGCCGCCGCACGCATGGTCGACGAAGCCCACGGCGAAGTGAAGGTCGCCCTCCAGGAACTCCGCGACCTCGCCCGCGGCATCCACCCCGCCGTCCTCACCGACCGCGGCCTGAACGCGGCACTCTCCGCGCTCGCCGCCCGCTGCACCGTGCCGGTCCAAGTGGACGTGGACCTGTCGAGCCGTCCGGCGGCCGCCATCGAGGGCATCGCGTACTTCACGGTCTCCGAGCTCCTCCAGAACATCAGCAAACACAGCCGGGCGACCCAGGGCACGGTCGACGTCTGGCGGACCGAGGACCGGCTGATGCTCCAGGTCACCGACAACGGCGCGGGCGGCGCCGACGTCTCGGCGGGTTCGGGACTCGCCGGGCTCGCGGAGCGGCTCGACGCGGTCGACGGGATCCTGGTGGTCGTCTCGCCGCACGGCGGACCCACCACGATCACCGCGGAACTGCCCTGGCGCGCCTAGCACTTGGGCCACCCGCCCGGGCCGCGGGAACCGGCCCTTCGCCTCCCCCGGATTGGATACCTTCGCCCCCAGCGGTCGAGGACGTCCCGGGGGAGGCACCACCATGCAGAGGGTCCGGCCACGGCTGCGCGAGCGGCTCGCGCAGCGGCTGAACGGCACCGCCCCCGCACCGCCCCAGGACACGGGCGGCGGCGTCGCGGCCACGAACGGCCGGCCGTACGACTACCGGGTCCGGGTCCTCGTGGAGATCCACCGGGATCCGGACGAACTGGCGCTCGCCGAAGAGGTGTTGACCGGCCGGGGCTGGCCGGTGCGGGCGCCGAAGCCCGGCGAGTACGCGCCGGACGAGGTCACCGACGGCTACGTGCCCCGGATCGTGGAGGTCCGGCTGCTCGGCGCCCGCGAGGGCGCCGCCCAGCAGGCGCTGCACATGGTGATGGACCTGGCGCGCGCCACGGAACTCGCCCTGCACGTACGGGACGCGGCACTCATCCAGCACCGGCCCGATCCGCACATCACCTGGGAGGTCCACCCGAAGCGGGTGCCGGGACCGCGCGAGCGGATCCGGCGGTTCTGGACCGACGACGACACGGACGACGAGACCCCGCAGCCCCTGCGGGTGATCCGCATCCCCGAGCAGGCCCCGGAGTCGGACGCGCTCGCGGCGGCGGCCTCGCACTCACCGGCCTGGCCGCCGTTCGACGCGGCGGAGCACGGGGTGCGGCCCGCGCGGATCAACCGGGCGTCGCCCGCGTGGTGGGGCCAGGCGTTCCTGGCGGTGCTCACCGTCGGCGCGGCGATGCTGGCCATCCGCTTCCTGCACTTCCCCGACGAGCACGCGTCCGTCCTCGACTCCGCCCTGCTCTCCGTCGGCATCTCGGTGATGGGCCTGCTCACCGCGGTCTTCGGCGCGGGCGCCTGGTTCGCGCTGCGCCAGTCGAGCGCGCTGCGGCACGTCCTGCCCTGGGCGCTGCCGGTCGCGCTGCCCGCCGTGTTCGCCGCGGTTCCGCAGGTGGGGCAGCTGCTCCACACCTCGTACCTCTCGGCGTTCGACCTGTCGGGCGAGGTCGACGGCGGCGGCTGGGGCGACGCGCTCAGGGCCGGGCTCTTCCTGACGGTGGCGGCGCTGTACGGGCTGCTCATCGGGCTCGGCGCGGGCGGCTGGGTGTACCGGACCACGGCGCGCTCGGGCACGCTCCTCGGCATCACGCTGTTCATCGGCGTCTACGCGGGGCTCGCCGCCGGTCTCTTCCTCGCCACCACGGTTCTGGAGCGCGCGGGCGACTCCGGGGACGACGCCCGCGCGGCGGCGGCCGCCTACCGGGCGCCGGGCCCCTATTACGGCCTGGAGGCGGAGTTCGTCTGCGTACTCCCGAAGGACAAGGAGGCCCCGGTCTACGGGGGCCGGCTGCCCACCGGCCGCCCGCTGCTCACCTTCGGACCCAAGGGCGATCGCGTCTCGCTGTGGGATCCGAAGGCGGAGCGGGCGCTCGGCATGCGGCTCGAAGACGCCACTTTCGTCCCCGCCAAGAGCGAACACGGCAAAGCCATCTGTCCACGAACGCCATAAGGCCCCTCCGTCCGCGCGATACTGAAGGGGTTGGGGGCCGGAATTTCATACGCGGGGGGCCGTGGACGTGGAGGACAAAGTGCGGGTGGTCATCGCCGAGGACTCGGTGCTGCTCAGGGAGGGCCTGACCCGGTTGCTGACCGACCGCGGGCATGACGTGGTCGCTGGTGTGGGTGATGCCGACGCACTGATCAAGACGATCACCGAGCTGGCGGCGGAGAACGCCCTGCCGGACGTGGTCGTCGCCGACGTGCGGATGCCGCCGACCCACACCGACGAGGGGGTGCGCGCCGCGGTCTACCTGCGCGCCCAGCACCCCGGTCTCGGCGTCCTGGTCCTCTCGCAGTACGTCGAGGAGCAGTACGCGACCGAGCTGCTCGCCGGTTCGAGCAGGGGCGTGGGCTATCTGCTCAAGGACCGGGTCGCCGAGGTGCGGGAGTTCGTCGACGCGGTGGTGCGGGTGGCCGACGGGGGCACGGCGCTCGACCCCGAGGTCGTGGCGCAGCTGCTCGGCCGCAGCCGCAAGCAGGACGTGCTCGCGGGGCTTACTCCGCGTGAACGCGAGGTACTCGGCCTGATGGCCGAAGGACGGACGAACTCAGCGGTCGCCCGGCAGCTCGTGGTGAGCGACGGAGCCGTCGAGAAGCACGTGAGCAACATCTTCCTGAAGCTCGGCCTGTCCCAGAGTGACGGGGATCACCGCCGCGTGCTCGCGGTGCTCACCTACCTCAACTCATAGGGAACTGACACCCTGTCAGATGACGTCACGGGCGACCGCAGGTCGGACGCCCGCCGGATCGGCCGACAGGCAGTCGCAAGGGAGCCACTAGAGCGCCGCAAGGAAAGCCATAGAGAGTCCTAGAACCAAAGGATGAGCGGGAAGCGTCATCCAAGAAGGGCCGGGGGGCGAGGCAAACCATGACAAGTCGGTACGTAAGGGCGTCTCAAAAGCACGTCCACCATCCGAGCTACCCGAGGAAGGCGACCCTTACAGACGTAGGGTGGACCTTGGAGGCGTCAGCCGTCCTGGCGTTTCCGCTCAGCCGCCTCGAGGGAGGTCCAGTTCAGTGACCAGCCAGGTCAGTAGCCCAGCCGAGCACGCCGACGGGGCAGTCGTCGGAGAGCAGCGCAAGCACACGGGTGAGAAGGACGTACGCCGCCTGGATCGTGTGATCATCCGTTTCGCGGGTGACTCCGGTGACGGCATGCAGCTCACCGGCGACCGGTTCACTTCCGAGACCGCTTCTTTTGGCAACGACCTGTCGACGCTGCCGAACTTCCCCGCGGAGATCCGCGCACCCGCCGGAACGCTCCCGGGTGTCTCCTCCTTCCAACTCCACTTCGCCGACCACGACATCCTCACGCCGGGCGACGCGCCGAACGTCCTGGTGGCGATGAACCCGGCGGCCCTGAAGGCGAACATCGCCGACGTGCCGCGCGGCGCGGAGATCATCGTCAACACCGACGAGTTCTCCAAGCGGGCGATGCAGAAGGTCGGTTACGACGTCTCGCCCCTTGAGGACGGCTCCCTGGACGGCTACAGCGTGCACCCGGTGCCGCTGACCACGCTGACCGTGGAGGCGCTCAAGGACTTCGACCTCTCGCGCAAGGACGCGGGCCGCTCGAAGAACATGTTCGCGCTCGGCCTGCTCTCCTGGATGTACCACCGGCCGACCGAGGGCACCGAGAAGTTCCTGCGCACCAAGTTCGCCAAGAAGCCGGACATCGCCGAGGCCAACATCGCGGCGTTCCACGCGGGTTGGAACTTCGGCGAGACCACCGAGGACTTCGCCGTCTCCTACGAGGTCGCCCCGGCCTCGCAGGCGTTCCCGACCGGCACCTACCGCAACATCTCGGGGAACCTCGCCCTGTCGTACGGGTTGATCGCGGCGGGCCGGCAGGCCGATCTGCCGCTGTACCTGGGCAGTTACCCGATCACGCCCGCCTCGGACATCCTGCACGAGCTGTCCCGGCACAAGAACTTCGGCGTGCGCACCTTCCAGGCCGAGGACGAGATCGCGGGCATCGGCGCCGCGCTGGGGGCGGCCTTCGGCGGCTCGCTGGCGGTCACCACCACCTCCGGGCCCGGGGTGGCGCTGAAGTCGGAGACCATCGGCCTCGCCGTCTCCCTCGAACTGCCGCTGCTGATCGTGGACATCCAGCGCGGCGGCCCGAGCACGGGGCTGCCGACCAAGACCGAGCAGGCCGACCTGCTCCAGGCGATGTACGGGCGCAACGGCGAGGCCCCGGTGCCGATCGTGGCGCCGAAGACCCCCGCCGACTGTTTCGACGCGGCCCTGGAGGCGGCCCGGATCGCGGTGACCTACCGCACCCCGGTCTTCCTGCTCTCCGACGGCTACCTGGCCAACGGCTCGGAGCCGTGGCGCATCCCGGACGTCGACGAACTCCCGGACCTGCGCGTGCAGTTCGCCTCGGGCGCCAACCACACCGAGGACGACGGCACCGAGGTCTTCTGGCCCTACAAGCGCGACCCGCAGACCCTTGCCCGCCCGTGGGCGATTCCGGGCACGCCCGGTCTCGAACACCGCATCGGCGGCATCGAGAAGCAGGACGGCACGGGCAACATCTCCTACGACCCGGCCAACCACGACTTCATGGTCCGCACCCGGCAGGCCAAGATCGACGGCATCCAGGTCCCCGACCTGGAGGTCGACGACACGGGCGGCGCCACCACCCTGGTCCTGGGCTGGGGCTCGACGTACGGGCCGATCACCGCGGCGGTCCGCAGGCTGCGCGCGGCGGGCGTGCCCATCGCCCAGGCCCACCTGCGCCACCTCAACCCCTTCCCGCGGAATCTGGGCGAGGTGCTCGGGCGTTACGAGAAGGTGGTGATCCCCGAGATGAACCTCGGTCAGCTCGCCACCCTGGTACGCGCCCGGTTCCTGGTGGACGCGGTCTCGTACAACCAGGTGAACGGCATGCCGTTCAAGGCCGAGCAGCTCGCCACGGCTCTCAAGGAGGCCATCGATGGCTGACACGAAGACGGCCGGGTCGGAGGGGACCGGGAGCACGATCGAAGCGCTTTCCCTGGTGCCCAAGGCCGAGGCCAAGCAGTCCATGAAGGACTTCAAGTCCGACCAGGAGGTGCGCTGGTGCCCCGGCTGCGGTGACTACGCCGTCCTTGCCGCCGTGCAGGGCTTCATGCCCGAGCTCGGGCTCGCGAAGGAGAACATCGTCTTCGTGTCCGGGATCGGGTGCTCCTCCCGCTTCCCGTACTACATGAACACCTACGGGATGCACTCCATCCACGGCCGCGCCCCGGCCATCGCCACCGGACTCGCCTCCTCGCGGCGGGACTTGAGCGTCTGGGTGGTCACCGGCGACGGCGACGCGCTCTCCATCGGCGGCAACCACCTCATCCACGCCCTGCGCCGCAACGTGAACCTGAAGATCCTGCTCTTCAACAACCGGATCTACGGACTCACCAAGGGCCAGTACTCGCCGACCTCCGAGGTCGGCAAGATCACCAAGTCGACGCCGATGGGATCGCTCGACGCGCCCTTCAACCCGGTCTCGCTCGCGATCGGCGCCGAGGCGTCCTTCGTGGCCCGCACCGTCGACTCCGACCGCAAGCACCTCACCTCGGTGCTCCGCCAGGCGGCCGAGCACCCCGGCACGGCGCTCGTGGAGATCTACCAGAACTGCAACATCTTCAACGACGGCGCCTTCGAGGTCCTCAAGGACAAGCAGCAGGCCGAGGAGGCGGTGATCCGCCTGGAGCACGGGCAGCCGATCCGCTTCGGCGCAGACGGCACCAAGGGCGTGGTCCGCGACGCCCTGACCGGTGACCTGAAGGTCGTCGCGGTCACCCCGGAGAACGAGGGCGACATCCTCGTCCACGACGCGCACGCCACGTCGCCGACGACGGCCTTCGCGCTCTCCCGGCTCGCCGATCCCGACACCCTGCACCACACCCCGATCGGCGTCCTGCGCGACGTCGAGCGGCCGGTGTACGACACGCTCATGGCCGACCAGCTGGACAGCGCCATCGAGCAGAACGGCAAGGGCGACCTCGCCGCGCTGCTCGCGGGCGGCGACACCTGGACGGTCGTCGGCTAGTCCGAAGTCCCGTTCATCGAGGCCCGGTCCTGATCCATCAGGACCGGGCCTCGTCGTATGCCTCACGCGCCTTCTCGACGTCGCCCATGCGCCGCTTGGTCCAGGTCGCCAGGGTCCTGACCTGCGCGGCGGCCTCGCGCCCGAGGTCGGTCAGGGAGTAGTCGACGCGGGGTGGGATGACCGGCTTGGCGTCGCGGTGCACCAGGCCGTCGCGCTCCAGGGTCTGCAGGGTCTGGGTCAGCGACTTCTCGCTGACGGTACTGATCTCACTGATGGCGCGCCGCAGCTCGCTGAAGCGGTACGAGCGGTCTTCGAGCGCGATCAGGATCAGGACGCCCCAGCGGCTGGTGACGTGCTCCAGGACCAGACGGTAGGGGCACATCGCCTCGACGAGGGACTTCCGGTTGCTTACGGCCATGCAAGTACCTTACTTCAAGGTGGGTACTTACGGATAGTTAGTGCCACCGCTAGGGTGAGTGGCAGACAGTACGCAAGTAGCCGGAAGCACACTGAAGCGTTACTCACCAGGAGATTGCAGACATGAGCATCGTCGTCACCGGAGCCACCGGACACCTCGGCCGTCTCGTCGTCGAGGGGCTGCTCGCCGCCCGGGTCCCGGCCGGGGAGATCGCGGCCGTCGTCCGCGACAAGGACAAGGCCGCCGACCTCGCCGAGCGCGGCGTCGAGCTGCGGGTCGCCGACTACAGCGCCCCCGAGACCCTGCGCGGCGCCTTCGCCGAGGGCGACCGCGTCCTGCTGATCTCCGGCAGCGAGGTCGGCCGCCGGGTGCCGCAGCACCGCGCCGTGGTCGAGGCCGCGCGGGCGGCGGGCGTCGCGCTCCTCGCGTACACGGGGATACTCGGCGGCCCCGACGCCGACTTCGACCTCGCGGCCGAGCACAAGGAGACCGAGCGGATCATCCTGGACTCCGGTCTGCCGCACGTCTTCCTGCGCAACGGCTGGTACCACGAGAACTACACCGAGCACCTCGCCCCGGTCCTGGCCCACGGCGCCGTCGTCGGCTCGGCGGGCGACGGACGCATCGCCTCCGCCTCGCGCGCCGACTACGCCGCGGCCGCCGTCGCCGTCCTGACCGGCGAGGGCCACGAGGGCAAGACCTACGAGCTGAGCGGCGACGTGGCGTGGAGCCTCGCCGAGTACGCCGCCGAGGTCGCCGCGCGCAGCGGCAAGGACATCTCGTACGCGAACGTCCCCGCCGAGGAGCACCTCGCGGCCCTGACCGGCGCCTGGGTTCCGGAGCCGATGGCGGCGATGCTCGTCGACGTGGACGCGGCCATCGGGCGCGGGCGCCTGGCCGGGACGAGCGGTGACCTGGCGCGGCTGATCGGGCGGCCGACCACGCCGCTCGCCGACGCCGTCGAGGCGGCGCTCAAGGGCTGACACCGGGACGGGCCCGCCGTCCGCGGCGGGCCCGTGCGTGTCATGAGCGTCTCCCTTTTACGGGCATGACAGTCGGGGGTTCCCGGCGCTACCTTCTTGAGTGCAGCGTGGGGCTGCCGTGCGCGAGGGAGGGCCCGTGGACAGCGAAGCAGCCGGACAGTCGAGAAGTGAGCAGCGGATCGGGCTCCTGAACGGCTTCGCGGCGTACGGGATGTGGGGTCTGGTCCCCCTTTTCTGGCCCCTGCTCAAACCGGCCGGTGCCGTCGAGATCCTCGCCCACCGGATGGCCTGGTCCCTCGTCGCGGTCGGCATCGCGCTGCTCTTCGTACGGCGCTGGGCCTGGGCGGGCGAGCTGATCCGGCAGCCGCGCAGGCTCGGCCTGGTGGCGATCGCCGCGGCGGTCATCACTGTGAACTGGGGCCTCTACATCTGGTCGGTGAACACCGGCCACGTGGTGGAGGCCTCGCTCGGCTACTTCATCAACCCCCTCGTCACCATCGCCATGGGCGTCCTGCTGCTCGGCGAGCGGCTGCGGCCCGTGCAGTGGGCGGCGGTCGGCGTCGGCCTCGCCGCGGTGCTCGTGCTCGCGTTCGGGTACGGCAGGCCGCCGTGGATCTCCCTCGTCCTCGCCTTCTCCTTCGCGACGTACGGCCTGGTGAAGAAGAAGGTCAACCTCAGCGGCCTGGAGTCGCTCACCGCCGAGACCGCCGTGCAGTTCCTGCCCGCGGTCGGCTACCTGGTGTGGCTCGGCGCGCAGGGCGACGCCACGTTCACCTCCGAGGGGCCCGGGCACGCGGCGCTGCTCGCCGCGACCGGTGTGGTGACCGCCATCCCCCTGGTCTGCTTCGGGGCCGCGGCGATCCGGGTGCCGCTCTCCACGCTGGGGCTGCTCCAGTACCTCGCGCCCGTCTTCCAGTTCCTGCTCGGGATCCTGTACTTCCATGAGGCGATGCCGCCCGAGCGGTGGGCGGGGTTCGCGCTGGTGTGGCTCGCGCTGTCGTTGCTGACGTGGGACGCGTTGCGCACCGCGCGGCGGGCGGCTGCCGCCAGGGAAGCGGTGGCCTTGGCGGGTGCCTCGGTTCCGGCCGGCCCGAAGGGGCGTGAGGCTCGGGAGACGGTCGTCTGAGCCGGTGGGCCTCCGCGGGTTCGCTGTGGCTGGGCGCGCAGTTCCTCGCGCCCCTTACGGGGCGCCCCGGTTACGGGGTCCAAGCGCCCGCCTCCGCACGTTCCTTCACGTACTCGGAGAAGTCGCGCGGCTCGCGGCCCAGGACGTCCCTGACGGCTGAGGTGGGCGCCGCGTTGTGGCCCTCGGCGAGGAAGACGAAGACGCGGGCGAGGGGGCGGGCCGCCTCCTCGGGGACGCCGTCCGCCAGGAGTTCGCTCACGTACCGCTCCTCCGTGACGTGCTCGAAGCGCAGCGGCCGCCCCGACGCCGCGGCGATCTCCGCGACCGCATCGCCGAAGGAGAGCGCGCGCGGGCCCGTGAGCTCGTAGACGCGGTGCGTGTGGCCCTCCTCGGTGAGCAGGGCTGCCGCCACGTCCGCGATGTCCCGCACGTCGACGAACGGCTCCGGCGCGTCCCCGGTGGGCAGCGCGAGGCGACCGGCGAGCAGGGGCGCGTGGAAGAGGTCCTCGTCGAAGTTCTGCGCGAAGTTGTTGGGCCGGATCACGGTCCAGTCGACCTGGGCGTCACGGACCACCTGCTCCGCCTCCGCCATGCCCGGCTCGAACGAGTGGCCGTACGACTCGACCCCGCGGCCCGAGAGGACCACGAAGCGCCGCACGCCCGCCGCCTCGGCCTGCGCGACGAAGTCGGCGATCGGCTCGGGCTCGGCCGGGACGACCAGGTAGATCGCCCGGACGCCCGCGAGGGCGGGGGCCCAGGTGGCGCGGTCGGTCCAGTCGAAGCGGGTCGGGGAGGTCCGCGACGCGGCGCGGACGGCGTGTCCAGCCGCGCGCAGCCGGGCCACCACGTGGCGTCCCGTCTTGCCGGTGGCGCCGAGTACGAGGATGGGACCGGGGGAGGAAGCGGAGGCGGGAGCGGTGGGCTGGGGCGTCTGCTGCTCGGTCTCTGTCATGGGGCAAGCCAACTCCCCTCACGGGGCCGGTGACATGGGCGTCCGTCTCGCAGGGATCGGTGTCCGTCTACCGTGGGGGCATGGATGCTCTGGGGGATCTGCTGCGCGGGGTACGGGCGGACGGCGCGCGGTTCGACCGTGCGGTCCTGACGGGGCCCTGGGAGGTGACGTGCGCCGAGGGCGCCGCCCTCGAACTGATCACCGTGGTGCGCGGCTCGGCGCTGCTCACCGCGGAGTCGGGCGCGCCGCGGACCCTGCACGAGGGAGACACCGCCGTCATCTCCACGACCGCGCCCTACACGGCGTCGAGCGCGGGCGGCTCGGGCTCCGGGTCCGGCTCCGGCTCCGGGTCAGACGCGGGCTCCGGCTTCGACGGGTGCGAACTGGTCGCCGGTGCCTACCAGTTCGACGGCTCCGTCGGCCGACGGCTGATCAGCGCGCTGCCGCCGCTGCTCGTCGTGCCGGGCGGCGCGGAGTGCCTGCCCATCATCGAGCTGATCGCCGCCGAGGTGTCCGCCGACCGCCCGGGCCGCCAGTACGTGATGGACCGGATGCTCGACTGGATGCTGGCCTGCACCCTGCGCGACTGGTTCGACCTGCCGGGCTCCCAGCCGCCCGCCTGGTACCGCGCGCTCGGCGACGACGTGGTCGGCCCCGCCCTGTGCGCCATGCACGACGAGCCCGCCCGGTCCTGGACGGTGGCGGCGCTCGCCGCGCGCTCCCAGGTCTCGCGCGCGGCCTTCGCCCGCAGCTTCACCGAACTGGTCGGCAGGCCCCCGATGGCGTACCTCACCGAGTGGCGCATGACGCTCGCCGCCGAACTGCTCGCCGAGCCCGGGGCGACGGTCGCCGCGGTGGCGGGGCGGGTCGGGTACGCCGACGGGTTCGGGTTCAGCGACGCCTTCAAGCGGATCAGGGGCATCGCGCCGAGCGGCTACCGCGCGTCGCTGACCGGCAGCCGGAGGGCCTCCGACGCGCTCGGAGCGGCGGTCTGACCGCCACCCGCGACGGCCGCCCCGCTCCCGCCCTCTCCCCCGCGCCTGCTCCTGCGTACGCCGACCGTCGCGACGACCACGCCGAGGGCCGCCATGACCACCGGGACGACGAGCGCCACCCGGAACGCCGACAGGTCAGCGCCGTCCGCCCCGCCCGCGTGTCCCGTGTGACCGCCGGAAGCGGCGAGTCCGTAGACCGCGGTCACGGCGGAGATGCCGATCGCCGCGCCGAACTGCGTGGCGGTCTGCAACAGCCCGCTCGCCAGGCCCTGTTCCTTCGCGGCCACGCCGTCCGTCGCCGCGATCATCTGCGGGCCGAGCGTGAGCGCGAAGCCGGTGCCCGCGAGGAGCAGCGTCGGGAACATCGCCAGGTACGACCAGTCGGCGCCGACCGGCAGGAACAGCACGTACGCCGCGAAGGCCATCAGGAAGCCGCCGAGGATCACGCGGGTGTTGCCGTACCGCCTGACCAGGCGCGGGGTGAGCGTCGGTGACAGGAGGACGTCGCAGCCCAGCACCAGCATCGCGACGGCGGTCTGCCAGGACGGCCAGCCGCGCAGCTCCTGGAGGTAGAGCGTCAGGACGAACTGGAAGCCCATGAACGCCCCCAGGTAGAGCAGCGACCCGAGCCCGGCCCGCACCACGGACCCCGTGCGGAAGATCCCGAGCCGCACCAGCGGGTCCGCCGTACGCCGCTCGATCCCCACGAACGCGGCGACGAGCAGCAGCCCAGCGAACGCCGCGGCGACCGTCAACGGCCAGTCGGCGAGGCCGTGTTCGAGCCGGACGATGCCGTACGCGAGCAGGAGCATGGCCCCGGCGGCCGCCGCGGCCCCCGGCAGGTCGAACCGCCGGGACGGCTTGGTGCCGGTGCGCGCCGCCTCGGCGGGGACGAGCCGCAGCGCCGCGGCGAGGATCGCGGCCGCGAAGAACACCGGCGTGAAGAACACCCACTGCCAGCCGAGTTCGGTGAGCAGCCCGCCCACGACGAGGCCGAGCGAGAAGCCGCCCGCGGATGTCCCCGCGAAGACGAGCAGCGCCTTGTTCCGCTCGGGGCCCTCCTCGTACGAGGTGGTGATGATCGACATCGCGGCGGGCGTCATGAACGCCGCGGCGACACCGGTGACGAACCGCGCGACGACCAGCATCCACCCCTCGGTCGCGAAGCCGCCGAGGCCCGAGAAGACCAGGAAGACCCCTAACCAGACGAGGAACATCCGCCGCCTGCCGAGCAGATCGGCAGCGCGGCCGCCGAGCAGCGTGAAGCCCGCGTACCCGAGGACGTAGGCGCTGACCACCCACGCCGCCGTGCCGGTCGAAAGGCCCAGGTCGGACCGGATCGAGGGGATCGCGATCGCGACCATGGCGATGTCGATGCCCTCCAGGAAGACCGTCCCGCAGAGGACGAGCAGCAGCGCCCAGGCGCGTGCACCCATGGTGGAACTCCTTCGGAGGCAGGGGCGGTTACTCGGCCGAGGGTCGGTTCCCTCTTGTAACCACTGGCATCCTGCGGCAGCATCCGGGGGCATGGAAGAAGGCACTTTGAAGTCACCGAGTAACCGCGAGGGCACCGTGGACCACGAGGTCACCGTGGACCACGGGGGCTCCGTGGATTACGGGGAGGCCGACCCCTTCCAGTGGGACACCCGCGAGGACTGCCAGGTGCGGCAGATCCTCGACCGGGTCGCCGACAAGTGGTCGCTCCTCGTCATCGCGCTCCTGGACCGCCGCCGGCTGCGCTTCACCGAGCTGCGGCGCGAGATCGACGGGATCAGCCAGCGCATGCTCACGGTCACGCTGCGGCAGCTGGAGCGCGACGGCCTGGTGAAGCGCACCGTGCATCCGGTCGTGCCGCCCCGCGTCGAGTACGAACTCACCCCGCTCGGCGGCACCTTGCACCACACCATCCAGACCCTGGTCTCCTGGACGGAGGAGCACCAGAACGAGATCGCGGCGGCCCGCGCCGACTACGACGCACGCGCCGCCGCGGAGGAATCACCCTGATCCGCCCCTCAACGAGCCTCAGGGCGCATGGAGTTCACCAACCCCTCGGTAACCGATATAACTGGTTACCATGACAACCCTGCACTGGAAGCTCGTCATCGACGCCAACGACCCGCACGCCCAGGCGTCCTTCTGGGGCGAGACGCTCGGCTACGAGGTCGAGGACAACAGCGCCCTGATCGCACGGCTCCTCGACCTCGGCGCGGCACCCGAAGCCGCGACCCTCGACTTCCGCGGCCGCCGCGCCTGGCGCGACCTCATCGCCGTCCGGCACCCCGACGACCCCTACGACGAGGCCAGCGGCACCGGCCTGGGCCGCAGGATCCTCTTCCAGCGCGTGCCCGAGACGAAGAACGGCAAGAACAGGCTGCACCTCGACGTGCACTCCGAGCCGGGCCACCGCGACGACGAAGTGGCACGCCTGCAAGGGCTCGGTGCCTCGGTGGACCGGCACGTCAAGGAGCCCGGCGGCGAATGGGTGATCATGAAGGATCCGGAGGGGAACGAGTTCTGCGTGCACTGACGGGAGCGGCACCCAGGCGCAGGCGGCCTCGCCCCTCGGCGGGTGACAGGTGAGCGGCGGGCGGCCTCCGCTCGTCCCGCGGTGAGAGGCTTACCGTGACGCCCCGTCAGCGAGGGAGCCCGGCATGCCCCCGAGACGCACCGCACCGCCCCCCGGCGGAGCCCGCCCCCTCCTGGCCGTCTGCGCCGCCTTCGCCCTGCTCTCCCTCGCCCTGGTCCCGCCCTCCCTGCCCCTCGGCTGGGACGAACTCGTCTACGCGAGCCGGTTCTCCCCGCACGCGCCCGCCACCCCGTTCAGCGCGCCCCGCACCCGTGGCGTCCCTGTCCTCATCGCGCCCGTCGCCTCCTGGAGCGACTCGGTCGTGCTGCTCAGGCTCTGGCTGACCCTGCTCTCGTCGACCGCGCTCTACCTCGGGTTCCGCCCCTGGCTGCGCGCGTCGCACCGGCCTTCGGCGGCGGCCGTCGCGGCCGCGCTCTACGGCTGTCTGTGGGTCGCGCTGTTCTACGCGAGCGCCGCGATGCCCAACCACTACACGGCGATGGGCGCCGTCGGGGCGGTCGGCCTCTTCCTGCGGGCGCGACCAACCCCCGCCACGTACACGGGGATCGCGGCCTGGCTCGCCCTCGCCACCCTGATGCGGCCCAACGACGGCGCCGCGCTCGCCGTGCCGCTCCTGCTCGCCGCCCTGCTCGTACCGGCCCTGCGGGGCCGGGGCCGCTTCCTGGCCGTGCTCGGCGGGCTCGCGGCGGGTGTGCTGCCCTGGCTCGTCGAGGCGTACGTCCGGTTCGGCGGGGTCCGCGAGCGGCTCGCGCGGGCCAGCGAAGTCCAGGGCGATCTGCGCCCCTTGCTCTCCTTCGCGCACCACCTCACGGTTCTCGACGGCCCGTTGCTCTGCCGCCCCTGCGACAGCGACGGCATCCGGCTCGTGGCGGCGGAGTGGTGGGTCCTGCTGCCGCTCCTCGTGGCCGCCGGGCTCCTGACCCTGCGCCGCCACGCCCCCGGCGCGCTGCCCGGCCACGTCCTGGCCGCCCTCACGGCCCTCTCCGCCACCCTCCCCTACCTCCTCTTCGTCCCCTACGCCGCGCCCCGGTTCCTCCTGCCCGCCCACGCCCTGCTCGCCCCCACGGCGGCGGCGGGACTGCTCGCGTCGGCCGGGCTCGTGCGCACGGCGGTACGGCGGCGGCGCGGGGCGGGTGCCGCGCGCCCCCTCGCCCTCTCCGTCGCCCTCGCGGCCGTCCTCGCCTTCGCCCTCGTCGGCCACGCGGTGGTCCAACTCCTGCTCGTCCACGGCAACTCCAGGATCCAGGCGGGCGCCCGAGGCGACTGGGCGCGGGTCGCCGAGGTACTGAACGCGCGGGGCGTCGGCGGTGACGGCGGCGACGGCGCGCCCTCCCGCTGCGTCCTGCGCGGGAACACCTCCGTGATCCCCCTCGCGTACGCCACGGGATGCGCCCCCGACGGACCCCTTCGGCCCACCGCCCTCGTGCTCCGCGACGCGGCGCCCCCGCGCTGGGCCCGCGACTGGCCGCGCCACACCGTGCCGGGCACCTACGCGCCCGGCTGGGTCGTCCACGTACGCCCCTGAGGCCACCACCGCCCGATATCCGTAACTCCCTGCCCGTTTTGCGCTCTTGACGTCACCGCAGCCCCACCCGCACCATCAGGCGCATTCGAACTCGTACGCCATACGAGCGCGTCACCCACACGCAAGAACGATTCACCCCCCACAAAAACGGAATACGGAACACGGAAACCGGAGCCCCCACATGAAACTCTCCGTTCCCGGACGTACCGCCGCGGCCGCAGTCATAGCCGTCGCCGGACTCCTGACCACGAGCGCGATATCCAGCGCGGCCCCGACCTCGGCGTCCCCCACGGCGTCCCGCGAGGCGGCCGCCGCACCCGACATCCCGGTCGCCAACGTCAAGGCGCACCTGTCCGAACTGCAGTCCATCGCGAGCGCCAACGGCGGCAACCGCGCCCACGGCAGCGCCGGTTACAAGGCGTCCATCGACTACCTGAAGGGCAAGCTGGACGAGGCCGGATTCACCACCTCCGTGCAGGAGTTCACGGCGGGCGGCGACACCGGCTACAACCTGATCGCCGACTGGCCGGGCGGCGACGAGGGCAAGGTCGTGATGGCCGGAGCGCACCTCGACAGCGTCACCGAGGGCCCCGGCATCAACGACAACGGGTCGGGCTCCGCCGCCGTCCTGGAGACCGCGCTGACCGTGGCCCGCGAGCAGTACAAGCCCACCAAGCACCTGCGGTTCGCCTGGTGGGGCGCCGAGGAGATCGGCCTGGTCGGCTCCTCGCACTACGTCGAGAAGCTGCCCGAGGCCGACCGCTCGAAGATCAGCGGCTATCTGAACTTCGACATGATCGCCTCCCCGAACACGGGCTACTTCGTCTACGACGACGACCCCACGATCGAGAAGACGTTCAAGGACTACTACGCGGGCCAGAACATCACCACGGAGGCGGACGACGAGGGCGACGGCCGCTCCGACCACGCCCCGTTCCAGCAGGCGGGCGTCCCGGTCGGCGGCATCTTCAGCGGCGCCGAGACCACCAAGTCGGCGGCCCAGGCGGAGAAGTGGGGCGGCACGGCGGGCGAAGCGTTCGACAAGTGCTACCACTCGTCGTGCGACGACGAGTCGAACCTCGACGCGACCGCGCTCGACCGCAACAGCGACGCGGTGGCGTACGCGGTGTGGGGCCTCTCGGCGTAGGCACCCCTGGAGCGCGCCCCTGGAGCGTGACCCTGGACGGGATTGCTTGCGCGTGCATATAGTGCGCGTGCAAGTAATCGCCGCCCCGGTCGCCCGCGCCGCGACCGGCCGCACCCAGGGGGATTCCCATGACCCGCTCGTTCCTCTTCGTCACCGGCAGCGCCCGCACCGGAGGCAACTCCGAGCTCCTGGCCCGCAAGGCCGCCGAGCAGCTGCCCCCGGACGTCGAACAGCGCTGGCTGCACCTGGCGGACCTGCCGCTGCCCGACTTCGAGGATCTGCGCCACGAGGAGAACGGCGCCCGGGCCCGCCCCCGCCCCGTCGGCACCAACGAGGCCGTCCTCCTGGACGCCACCCTGGCGGCCACGGACATCGTGATCGTCTCGCCCCTGTACTGGTACTCGCTCTCCGCCAACGTCAAGCGCTACCTGGACTACTGGGACGCGTGGCTGGAGACCCCCGAGGCCGCGTTCAAGGACACCCTGGCGGGCCGCACCCTGTGGGGCGTGACGGCGCTCGCGCACACCGAGGAGGAGGTGGCCGAGCCGCTGATCGGCACCCTGAACCACACCGCCGCCTTCTTCCCCATGCGCTTCGGCGGCGTCCTGCTCGGCAACGGCACCAGGCCGGGACACGTGCTCAACGACGACGAGGCCCTGGCGCGCGCCAAGACCTTCTTCGCGCAGGAGCCGCCGGTGGCCCGCTACCCCTACGACCGGGCGTAGCCACTACGACGGGCGCGGCTACGCCAGCACGTCCTTCGCCCCGAACCGCGCCCATGCCGCGGAGCCGAAGACGGCCGCGTACAGGCCCTGCATCTGCAGGTTCTTGATCAGGTCGTCCCAGTAGACCGGCTCGCGCATCAGGTCCGCGAAGGACAGCCAGTAGTGCGAGAAGAAGTACGGGTGAAGGCCGTGCAGCTGGGGGATCTGGTCGAGGATCTGGACCGTGATCAACAGGCCGACCGTGGTCGCCATCGCCGCGATGCCGCTGCTGGTGAGCGTCGAGACGAAGAGGCCGAGCGCGGCCACGCCGATCAGTGAGGCGGCGACGACGAGCGCGATGAGCAGGGCCCGCAGCAGCCCTTCCCCGAAGCCCATCCGGGTGCCGGAGATCGTGGTGACGTCGCCGAGCGGGAAGAGCAGCGCGCCCGTCGCGAGCGCGGAGGTGGCCACCACCAGGGTCGCGGCCAGGCAGAACGTCAGCGTGGTCGCGTACTTCACGAGCAGCAGCCGGGTGCGCCCCGCGGGCGCGACGAGCAGATAGCGCAGCGTTCCCGCGTTCGCCTCGCCCGCGATCGCGTCGCCCGCGACGACGCCGATCGCCATCGGCAGGAAGAACGGCAGGGTCGCGGCGAGCGCGGTGAAGACCAGGAACAGGCCGTTGTTGGTGATCTGCGCGATGAACGCGGGGCCACCGCCCTCGCCGCCTCCGCCGATCGTCGAGCCGTCGCTCGTCTCGATCTTGACCGCGACGCCGACGAGGATCGGCACGGCGGCCAGCACGGCGAGCAGCGCGATCGTCCGCCAGCGGCGGAAGGTGATCGCGAGTTCGCTGCGGAAGAGGCCGAGGGTCCACAGCGGCCGCGGCTCCCTGTTCCCGCCCACCGTCATCACGTCAGCCCGCGACATCGAATCCCTCTCCCGTCAGAGCCACGAACACGTCTTCCAGGGAGGCCCGTTCGAGCCCGAAGCCACGGACGCGTACGCCCGCGCCGACCAGCGCGGCGTTCAGGTCGGACAGCTCCGCGTCCTGGCCCGGCGGCTCGCACGTCACGCGGTCCTCCGTCACGACGAGGTCCGTCGCGCCCCGCTCCTTGAGGACGCGGGCCGCGTCGCCCGGGTCCGGTGTCGTCACCACGAGCCGCCCGCGCGCGCCCGCCGCGAGCTCGGCGACCGGGCCCTGCGTGATCAGGCGGCCCCGGGTCATCACCGCCGCGTGCGTACAGACCTGCTCGATCTCGTCGAGGAGGTGCGAGGAGAGGAAGACGGTGGTGCCCTCCGCCGCCAGCTCCCGCACCAGCGTGCGGATCTCGCGCATGCCCTGCGGGTCGAGTCCGTTGGTCGGCTCGTCGAGCACGAGCAGCTTGCGCGGCTGCAACAGCGCGGCCGCGAGCCCCAGGCGCTGCTTCATGCCCAGGGAGTACGCCTTGGCCTTCTTGCCCGCCGCAGCGGTGAGCCCGACCCGGTCGAGCGCCGCGTCGGCCCGCGCACGGCGCGTGCGCGGATCGGCGGCGGGGTCCGCGGAGTCGTACCGCAGGAGGTTGTCGCGGCCGGACAGGAAGCCGTACAGCGCGGGGCCCTCGATCAGCGCGCCCACGTGCGGCAGCACGGTGCGCGTGGCGCGCGGCATGGGGCGGCCGAGGACCTCGGCACGTCCTGACGTCGGCTCGATGAGGCCCATCAGCATGCGGATGGTGGTCGTCTTGCCCGAGCCGTTCGGCCCGAGGAAGCCGAAGACGCTGCCTTCGGGGACGGTGAGGTCGAGCCGGTCGACGGCCAGGTGCTTGCCGTAGCGCTTGCTGAGCGCGTGCGTCTCGATGACGCTGGGCGTCTCGAACACGCCGGACGGCTCTGTCGCTCTGGACGGCTCTGCCGCGCTGGACGGCCCGATGGTGCCCGACACCGTTTTCCTCCCACTCCCCCGCGGCCTGCGCCCCGATCAGCGAGCGGACCGGGGGTGCCCGCACCCCCGGTCCGCCGGTCCCGCCCGCCTCTAGCGGTTCGCCGCCTTCACGAGCGCGTCCTTGGTGACCGCGCCCACGTAGACCTTGCCGTCGTCCGTGACGAGGGCGTTGATCAGGCGGGTCGAGAAGACCGTGCCCGAACCGAACTTGCCGCTGACCTGGTCGCCGAGCGAGTCGAGCAGCTTCTGCGCGTCCGGCGGGACATCGCCCGAACCGGTCGTCGGCAGGCCCTGGCCGCCCGGGATCTTCAGCTCGGCGACGGCGTTCCAGCCCTCGCCGATGACCCGGAGACCGTTCAGGTCGCCCTTGTCGAACTCCTTGCCGAGCTGGTCCTTGCCCTTGAAGTCGCCGCCCCGGTCGGCATGTTCGTCGGCCTCGGTGACCTTCGCGCCCTTGGGCGGCGTGAAGTCGAACGTGGACGCGGAAGGCTTGCCGAAGTCGACCTTGGTGAAGCCCGCGTCGACGACGGCCGCGCCGCCGGAGGCCGGGGTCAGGGTGAACTTGAGCGGCGTACCGGTCTCGGCGTCCACCGCGACGGTGATCTGGCCGATCGTGGAGCCCGACTGCTTCGGCTTGACCACCAGGCGGTACGCGTCGCGGCCCGCGACCTGCGCGGTCCCGTCGACCTCCACGGACGTCGTGCCGTCGACGGCCTTCAGGGCCTGCTCGGCGAAGTCCTTGGGGGTGGCGGGCACGTCCTTGGGAAGGTCCTTGCCCTTGCCTCCGCCCTTGCCCTCGTCCTTGCCCGCCCCGGCGTCCTTCGCGTGGTACGCCTCGTTCGACGCGCTGTCGTACGCCCACACGTCGTCGCCGTTGTGGATCAGGCTGTACTCGGCGGCGTCCTCCAGGACGGACACCTTCTGCTTGTCCTGGCCGTCGGCCGCGACGCGCAGGGTGTGCGTGCCCGACGCCAGCTCCATCAGCTTCGACTTGGGGTCGGCGGCCGAGCCCTTGCCCTGCTCGCCGCCGTCCGCGCCGGATCCGCCGCCACCACCGGCGAAGCCGCCCGCGAGGCCGCCCATCGACGGCAGGCCGAGATCGGTGCTGATCTTGACGTTGCCGGAGAGCTGCTGCGTGTCCGAAGCGGCGATCTTCTCGATGAGTTTCTGCGCGGAGATCTTCGGCAGATCGGGGTCGCCCGAGGTGGCGAGCGCCGGGACGAGCCCGATGGTCGCCGCGGCCACCCCCGCCACCGCGATCGGGACGACGTAGCGCGCCGCCTTGCGGCGGCCCACGCGCAGCTCCCCCGTCTCGCTGGTGTCCTGTTCCGGTTCGTACGGTGCCATGTGTGCCCTACCTCCGTGGTCGGCGGCGACCTGACCCGTGACGTGCCTCGTCCACCCCGCGCCGCCATTCTCACCCGAATTGGTCAGGAGTGGTGGTCCTTGTTGCTTTCCATCCGACCAAATCGGCCGTCGAGAAGCGTCAGACCCCGGGCGCAACTCCACGTACTTCCCTGGGATGACATGGAGCGCCCTCGCCTCCCCCGACCCGTAGGGGGTGGCGCGCCGAGACCGGCCCGGCCTCAGCCCGCCCGGTGCACCACGAGGTCGCACAGCTCGATCAGGGACGCCTTCGCGTCGCACTCCGGCAGCGGCGCCAGCGCGGCCCGCGCCTCCTCCGCGTACCGCACGGTGTCCCTGCGGGCCTGTTCGAGCGCCGGGTGGGCCCGCAGCCTGGTGAGCGCCTCCGCGTGCCGCGCGTCGTCGGTGAGGTCCGAGTCGAGCAGCTCGCTCAGGGCGATGTCCTCGGCGAGCCCGAGCCGCGCCACGCGCTCGCGCAGCCGCAGGACCGGGAGCGTGGGGATGCCCTCGCGCAGGTCGGTGCCCGGCGTCTTGCCCGACTCGTGCGAGTCGGACGCGATGTCGAGGACGTCGTCGGCGAGCTGGAAGGCGACGCCGAGCCGCTCGCCGTACTGCGTGAGGACGTCGACGACGGTCTCGTCCGCGCCGGACATCATCGCGCCGAACCGGCACGCCACGGCGACGAGCGAGCCCGTCTTGCCGCCGAGCACGTCGAGGTAGTGGTCGACCGGGTCGCGTCCCTCGGTCGGCCCCGCCGTCTCCAGGATCTGTCCGGTGACCAGGCGCTCGAAGGCCTCCGCCTGGATCCGGACGGCCTCGGGACCGAGGTCGGCCAGGATGTAGGAGGCGCGGGCGAAGAGGAAGTCGCCGGTCAGGACGGCGACGGAGTTGCCCCAGCGCTGGTTGGCGCTGTCGACGCCGCGGCGCACGTCCGCCTCGTCCATCACGTCGTCGTGGTAGAGCGTCGCGAGGTGGGTGAGCTCGACGACCACCGCGGAGGGCACGACGCCCGGCGCGTAGGGGTCGCCGAACTGGGAGGCGAGCATGACGAGGAGGGGGCGGAAGCGCTTCCCCCCGGCGCGGACGAGGTGCTGAGCGGCCTCCGTGATGAACGGGACCTCACTCTTGGTGGCCTCGAGCAGGCCCTCCTCGACAGCCGTCAACCCGGCCTGGACATCGGCTTCGAGAGCCTGGTCCCGCACGCTAAGACCGAACGGCCCGACGACGGTCACGAGAGGTTCTCCTGTCTGCTGACGATCACATGGCGAACTCGGTCGATCATTGGATCTCGGTCGATGACACGGTTTGTCGATGTGTCGCTGCCATCACTCAAGTCAGCGTATCCGGTCGACTTTCGATCACAGCGAGCACCTGCCCGCACAACGGCGGCCGGGCGGAGTGCAATCTCCCCCGGTATGTTCTTGATCAGCCCATACGACCGAGAAGACGAGTCCGCACCACAAGAACCGTAACGACCGGGAGCAGACGCTTTGTCCCGTACTACGGCCGAGTACGAGCCGCCCGCAGAGCCGCCGACGGATCCGCCGCCGGGCGACGACCACGCCTTCTTCGGGCAGCCGCGCGGTCTGCTCACCCTCTCCGGCCTGGAGGTCTGGGAGCGGTTCTCGTTCCTCGGGATGCAGGCCATCCTCGTCCTCTACTTCGCCGACTCCGTGGCGAACGACGGCATGGGCATGGACGCGGGCACGGCCGCGTCGGTCTCCGCGGCGTACGGAACGCTGGTCTACCTGGTCTCCGTGGCGGGCGGCTGGCTCGCCGACCGCATCCTCGGCTCGTACCGCGCGGTCCTGTGGGGCGGCGTCCTCATCGCCTGCGGCCACTACTCGATGGCCGTGCCGACCCCGACGATGACGTGGGTGGGCCTCGGCCTGATCAGCGCGGGCACCGGACTGCTCAAGCCGAACGTCGCCTCGATGGTCGGCAAGCTCTACCGCACCGAGGACGAGCGCCGCGACGCCGGTTTCGCGCTCTACTACATGGCGATCAACGTCGGCGCCTTCGCGGGACCGCTGATCACCGGCTGGCTCGGTGACCACAAGGGCTGGCACTGGGGCTTCTCGGCGGCCGCGATCGGCATGACCTTCGGCCTCATCCAGTACGTCGCGGGGCGGCGCCACCTCGCGGGGCGCAAGGCGTCCGCCGAGTTCGCGCTGCCCCGGGACGCGATGCGGCGGGCGGTCCTGATGATCGTCGCGGGCCTTGTCGCCCTCGCGGCGGTCGCGGGTCTCCTCGCCGCCGTCGGCTGGCTGACCATGGACCGCTTCGTCGACCTGCTCACCCTCATCTCGGTGATCGCGCCGGTCGTCTACTTCGCGGTGATGTTCCGCAGCCCGCGCGTCACCGGCGAGGAGCGGCGCAGGCTGCGCCCCTACGTCGTGCTCTTCCTCGCCTCGGTCGTTTTCAACTTCATCCTCTTCCAGGCGTACTCGACGATGATGCTGCTCGCGTCGACCAACGCGGAGACGTCGATCCTCGGCTTCCACTTCCCCGCCAGCTGGTACGCCTCCGCGCTCGGCGCCTTCGAGGTCGCGCTCGCCCCCGTCGTCGCCACCCTGTGGGCGCGGATGGGCCCCCGCCAGCCGCACGCCTCCAACAAGATCGCGTTCGGCGTGGTCCTGGGCGGTCTCTCGTTCCTGCTGATGGTCCTTCCGACCTCGGGGCACAGCGGCGACACCTACAAGATGGCCGCCTGGTGGATCGTCGGCTCGTACCTGCTGCTGGGGCTCGGCGACGTCCTCCTGGAGACCTCGGGCATGTCGGCCACCACGAAGCTCGCCCCGAAGGCGTTCGCCAGCCAGACCATGGCGCTCTGGTTCCTGTCCCTCGCGCTCGCCAACGGCATCCAGGCACAGGTCGTGAAGCTCTACGGAGAGGTCTCCAACCCCGCGTACTTCGGCGTGAACGGCGGCATCGCGGTCCTCGCGGGCATCGCCGTCATCGCGCTCGCCCCCTGGCTGCGCCGCACCATGCACCCCGTCCACTGAGGACGTCCCGTCCACCGAGGTTCCTCCCATGTCGCACACACCGAAGATCCGGACCGACTTCCCGTACGAGACCACCCACGAGGACATCCGCGTACCCCTCCCCGACGGGACGAAGCTCTACGCACGCGTGTGGCGCCCCGTCACGGACGAGCCCGTCCCCGTGCTCCTGGAGTACCTCCCCTACCGGCTGAGCGACTGGACGGCGCCCCGCGACTGGCAGCGCCACCCCTGGTACGCGGGCCACGGCTACGCCTCCGTGCGCGTCGACGTCCGCGGCCACGGCAACAGCGAGGGCCTGCCCACCGACGAGTACTCGGCACAGGAGCTCGCGGACGGCGTCGAGGTGGTGAACTGGCTCGCCGCTCAGCCCTGGTCGAGCGGCAAGGTCGGCATGTTCGGCATCTCCTGGGGCGGCTTCAACTCCCTCCAGATCGCGGCCCTCGCGCCCGAGCCGCTCAAGGCGATCGTCACGGTCTGCTCGGCGGACGACCGCTATGACAACGACGTGCACTACATGGGCGGTTCCGTCCTCGCGGTGGACATGCACGCCTGGGCGGCGACGATGCTCGCCTTCGTGTCGCGCCCGCCGGACCCGCTGTGCGTCGGCGACGCCTGGCGCGAGATGTGGCTGACCCGCCTCGAAGCCGTCGAGCCCTTCATCCACACCTGGCTGGAGCACCAGACCCGCGACGACTACTGGCGGCACGGCAGCGTCTGCGAGGACTACGCGGCGATCGGTGCCGCGGTCCTCGCGGTCGGCGGCTGGCACGACCCCTACCGGGACACCGTCCTGCGTCTGGTCGAACACCTGCCCGGCGACGTACGCGGGCTCATCGGCCCCTGGTCGCACCAGTACCCGGACCGCGGCCTGCCGCCGGGGCCCGCGATCGGCTTCCTCCAGGAGACGCTGCGCTGGTGGGACCACCATCTCAAGGGCATCGACACCGGGGTGATGGCCGAGCCGAAGCTCCGCTCCTGGATCAGCGAATCGCACCCGCCCGCCACCGTCTACGAAGAGCTGCCCGGCGGCTGGACCGGCGAGCCCGCCTGGCCGTCGCCGAACGTCACCCCCCTCTCGTACGCCCTCCAGGGCAACCCCGTCGTCGTCGACTCCCCGCAGCACACCGGCCTCGACGCGGGCCGCTTCTTCCCCTTCGGCAACGACGCGGACCTGCCGCCCGACCAGCGGGACGAGGACGCGAAGTCGGCGTGCTTCGAGTTCGAGGTGCCCGCGCGGGTGCGCGTCCTCGGCCGTCCGAAGGTGACGCTGCGGCTGCGCATGGACGTCCCCCACGGGCAGGCGATCGCCCGCGTCTGCGACGTGGCACCGGACGGCTCCTCCACGCTGGTCACCCGCGGCGTGCTCAACCTCTCCGCGCGCCACGGCAGGGACCGCGCCGACGCCTGGCCCGTCGGCGCCACCGAGGACGTCACGTTCGAGCTCAACGGCATCGGCCACACGTTCCCGCCGGGACACCGCATCCGCCTCGCCGTCTCCTCCGCGTACTGGCCCTGGATCTGGCCGCGGGCGGACTCCGCGGGCTTCACGCTCGACCCGGTCGGCAGCTCGCTCGAACTCCCCGTGCGCGAGGGCGACCTGGACCCGGCGATCACCTTCGAGGCCCCTGAACAGTCGGAGCCGCTCGGCGTCGTCCACCCCGCCACCCTCGACGAGCAGCGCCCCGAGCGTCTGGTCGTACGCGATGTCGCCGAGGGCGAGTGGCGCCTGGAGGTCGACCCGCGCTACGGCGGCACGCGCGTGTACCCCGACGGCCTCGAATTCACCGAGGACGCCCTGGAGACGTACACGATCAACGAGTCCGACCCGCTGAGCGCCCGCACCCGCTCCGACTGGACGATCCGCCTGCACCGGCCCGAACTCGGCTGGGACGTGCGCGTCGAGACGCACTCGGAGATCACCTGTGACGCGGCGGACTTCCTCACCGCGAACGAGGTCGTGTGCAAGGACGGCGACGAGGTCGTCTTCCACCGGACCTGGGAGCGGCGGATCCCCAGGACGGCCGGCTAGGGGCCCTCCGCCGGGCAGTCCCTAGCCGCGTCCGAGCAGGCCCTCCAGGACGACGGCGATCCCGTCGTCCTCGTTCGACAGGGTCAACTCATCGGCGACGGCCTTGAGTTCGTGATGGGCGTTGGCCATGGCCACGCCGTGCGCCGCCCACACGAACATCGGGATGTCATTGGGCATGTCACCGAAGGCGAGCGTGTCGTCCGCCGTCAGGCCGAGCCGCTCGGCGGCGAGGGCGAGCCCGGTCGCCTTGGTCACCCCGCACGGCTGGAGCTCCACGGTGCCGGGGCCCGACATCGTCACCGTGGCGAGCGAGCCGACCGCGGCCCTGGCCACCGCGGCCAACTCGTCGTCCGCGAGCGTCGGATGGCGCAGCAGGACCTTGCTGATGGGCTCCTCCCACAGCACGCCGCGCCCCGGCACCCGCACCGCGGGGAGCGTGGGGTGCGGCATCTCGTACCCGGGTTCGATGAGCGTGAGCCCCTCGACCCCGTCCTGGTCCACGGCCGCGTACACCTGTCCGACCTCGGCCTCGATCTTCCCGAGCGCGGCCTCGGCGAGCTCGCGGTCGAGCGTCACCGACCACTCCATGCGGTCCGCGCGGGCGTCGTACAGCTGCGCGCCCTGACCGCAGACGGCGAGGCCGTCGTACCCCAGGTCGTCGAGGAGCGGCTTCACTCTCGGTGCGGGCCGCCCTGTCACCACCAGGTGCCGGGCCCCCGCGCCCGCCATCCGCGCGAGCGCTGTCCGCGACCGGTCCGAGACCGTGTCGTCGCCGCGCAGCAGCGTTCCGTCCAGGTCGGTGGCGATGAGGGCATATGCGATCCGAGCGGCCATGATCGAGAGAATACGGACCCTGAGCCCTGGCGTATGCGGCTTGACAGGGCTCATGTGAGGCCGGATGCGGCCGAGCAGCCCACGGTTCACCAGAAAGTGGAAGCTGGCATTCCGGAAAGTGTCCGCCCGGTCCGAAAAGCCCGATTCAGCCGTACGCCTGCGCCACGTGCCGCGCGAGCCGCGGCGACGCGAACTCCGTGCCGCACACGAACCGCATCACGGGCCCGTACGACGAGCCGCCCAGCATCCCGGTGAAGTACAGGCCCGGTATGGACGACGCGTACCCCGCGCCGAGCCTCGGGGTGCCGCGGCTGACCGCGAGACGGGCCCGCAGCCCGTGGCCGAGGAAGTCCATCGCCTCGATGTCGACGCGGTAGCCCGTCGCGGCCACCACGTGGTCCGCCGCGAGGTCCTCCACGCGGCCCGCGTGCGTCTCGACGGTCAGCACGGGCTGTCCGTCCCGCACCTGCGCGGCTCTGATGCGGCGCACCTCGCGGGTCTGGACCGTGCCGTCGTAGCGGTCGCGCAGCCACCAGGCGCCCAGCGGGCCCAGGATGCGCCGGACCAGGAAGTGCCGTGCCGACGGCGGCAGATGGCGGTAGGGGTCGGCGTGGTAGCTCAGCACGTACAGGGACCAGGCCCTGCCGAAGGGGGACTCCGGGCGGAACTTCGGCTGCCGCCACGGCGGTGCGCCGAACGCCACCGCGCCCTTGCCCCTGGCCACCACCCGCACCCGCGCGCCCGCCTCCGCGGCGAGCACGGCCGTCTCCAGGGCGGACTGCCCCGCGCCCACCACGATCAGGTCGCGCCCCGAGAAGCGGGACAGGTCGTGCAGCTGCGAGCTGTGCGAGACGGGGCCCGTGGGGGTGGGCCCGTCCGGCACGGCGGCGGCCAGCTCGCCCGGCATCCTGGCCAGGCCCGAGAGACCGGTGGCGACGACGACCGCGCGCGCCGTGAACTGCTCTCCGGAGTCCAGCTTCAGCTCGAAGCCCCCACCGCCGCGCCGGTCCACGGAGACGACCTTGACCCGCTCCAGATCGGGCACGAGCTTCTGCTGGAACCACTCCCCGTACGCGGCGAAGGTCTCGACCGGGATGATGTCCTCGTCGGTGACCAGGCGCCGTATGCCCGCCGCGTCGCAGTAGTCCACGAGGGTGTGCCCGCGCTGCGGCGCGTCGATGCTCGACGCCACCGGGGTCGACTTCAACAGCATCCCCTCGGGCATGCCCGCCCGCCAACTCACCATCGGCTCACCGAACACCCGCACCGGAATGCCGCGCGCCCGCAGATGGGCGGCGGTGGACAGGCCGTAGGGCCCGGCCCCGATGACTGCTACCGGTTGAATCACGAAGTCCCTCCCCAGGACGTCACTTCACGCGTGCGTGTGCTTCACGCGTGTGCCTACTTCGTGGTCGTGCTGCCCCGGCGGTTGGTCCGCCACAGCTGGTACAGATGCTTCGCCCCCGGCCGTACGAAGCGGGCGAGCATGGTGAAGAACGGCCGCATGTCGTCCGCGGCCAGCCAGGCGAGCTCCGTGCCGCTCGCGCGGGTGGGCGCGTGCGGCGTCGTGTATCCGCTGCGGCGGTACGCGAGCAGGGCGGGCAGGTCGATGTTCTCCACCACGTACCGATGACCGGCGCGCTGCTCCCCCTCCGGGACGGCGCGGCCCGTCAGGTCCAGGTGCATCGCACGGACGACGTCCACGCCCGACTCGCTCTCGAAGAGCCGGAACTGGGCGCCCATGCGCGGGTTGAAGTCGAGCAGCTTGTACTGACCGTCGCGCCGGTCGAAGCGCAGGTCCAGGTCGATGATGCCGGTGAAGCCGATCTGCTTGATGAAACGCGCGGCGAGGTCGGCGAGTTCCGGGTTGTCGACGACGTACGCGTTCGCCGTCATGCCCGCGTGCGGTGGCCAGGAGCGGACCTTGACGCCCGTGAACATCGCGCGCGGCATCGAGTCGGCGTCGAAGTACGCGTGCACGATCCAGTCCTCCGCCTGCTCGCGCGGCAGGTACTCCTGCAGTATCACGCCGGGCCGCTCGCCCCAGTCACGGGCCAGTTCGAGCAGGCCCTGCGGGGTCTCTATCCGCGTCGTGCCGTTCACCGCCGGGCTCTTGCGCCGGGTGAACGCCTCGCGATTCTTGGCCACCACGGGGAAGCTCGCCGTGGCGGCGAACTCCGCTATGTCCGACCGGCTTTCGGGGAACGAGGCGGCGGGCGACGTGATGCCGTGCTCCTCGCACAGCTCGTGCAGACCCTGCTTGCTCGCGAGGCGGCGGGGTAATTCCGCTTCCACCCTCGGGAAGAGGAATCCGCCGAATCCCGTGCCGGTGCCCGCCAGCTCGTCCTGGTGCTCGGCGATGAGGACGGCCGCCTCCTCGTCGGTGGGGATGAGGACGGTCGGCCTGCCTATCCTGCGCCCTATCCTGAGCAGCCCGTCGACCAGGCGGGCCGGCTCTTCCGTCCCGGTGGTCGGCCAGGGGAAGGCGCGGGTGAGATGACGGGAGACGGCGGCCGGCGTGTAGCGGTCCTCGGTGATCGCGTACATGGGCACGCCCAGGCGGCCGAGGGTGCGGATGGCGGCCACGCCGCCGTGGTGCAGCGGGTAGCCACCGAACTTGACGATCAATCCCGGAACGTTCCGGTCCGGTGTGAGTCGCGCGCTGTCGGACATCCTGGCCACGGGTCCCCCCACGTATGCCCCCTACCGACCCGGACCCACCCCGTCCGCGTCCCCCACCAAAGGACGCTAAGCCGGAATTGACCACTCCAGCAAGGCTTATTCGGACATTGCGAACTCTTTAGGCACTGCCGAAACAGGGGACTCCACACGTAACGTGTGGCACACACCTATGGAAAGCGAGGCAGGTACGCATGTCCGAGCAGACCCCGCTCGACCCGGCCGCCGACGACTCCCGCGGCCTCCCCGACGGTGACCCCTTCGGCCTGCCCGAGGGCGACCCCTTCGGCCCGCACAACCTCCCCTACGGAGTGTTCTCCCTGGCCGGGGAGGGCGACGCCCTGCGCAGGGTCGGGGTACGGCTCGGCTCGTACGTCCTGGACGCGGGCGCCGCGGCCGCCGCGCTCGGCTCCCCCTACGTCTCGCTGCTCGCGCGGCCGACGCTCAACCCGCTGCTCGCCGCGGGCCGCACGGCCTGGTCCGACGTCCGGCGCGCCCTGACGGCGTGGGTGACCGTCCCGGCCCACCGCGATGCCGTACGCCCCTTGCTGCACCCCCTCTCCGACGTGACGCTGCACCTCCCCTTCGAGGTCGCGGACTACGTCGACTTCTACGCCTCGGAGCACCACGCGACCCACCTGGGCCAGATCTTCCGGCCCGACGCGCCGACTCCGCTGACCCCCAACTGGAAGCACCTGCCCATCGGTTACCACGGCCGGTCGGGCACCGTCGTGGTCTCGGGGACGGAGGTGGTGCGCCCGACGGGCCAGCGCAAGGCACCCGCCGACAGCGCCCCCGTCTTCGGGCCCTCGGTGCGGCTCGACATCGAGGCGGAGGTCGGCTTCGTCGTCGGCGCCCCCTCCGCGCACGGCACCCCCGTACCGCTCGCGGACTTCCGGGAGCACGTCTTCGGCCTCTGCCTCCTCAACGACTGGTCGGCGCGCGACATCCAGGCCTGGGAGTACGTCCCGCTCGGCCCCTTCCTCGGCAAGTCCTTCGCCACCTCGGTGTCGGCGTGGATCACCCCCCTCGAGGCGCTGGACACGGCCCGGGTCTCGCCTCCGGAGCGCACCCACCAGCTGCTGCCCTACCTGGACGACTCCGCGGAGTCGGTGGCGGACGAGCCCGGCGGCTACGACCTGCGCATGACCGTGACCCTCAACGGCCAGGTGATCTCTGAGCCGCCGTTCTCCACCGTGTACTGGACGGCCGCCCAGCAGCTCGCGCACATGACGGTCAACGGCGCGTCCCTGCGCACCGGCGACCTGTACGGCTCGGGCACGGTCAGCGGCCCCTCGGCCGGTCAGTACGGCTCCCTGATCGAGATCACCTGGAACGGCCGCGACCCCCTCGAACTCCCGGACGGCAAGCGGACGTTCCTGGAGGACGGCGACGAGGTCACGCTCTCCGCGTGGGCACCGGGCCCGGACGGGACCAGGGTGGGCCTCGGCGAGGTGACGGGACGGATCACGGCGGCTCGGTGAGACAGCCCCGGGCGACAGCCGTCTGACGCCCGCTGGACAGCCCCCCCTGGGCAGCAGCCCCTTCTGGTCGGCACCGGTGTCCTCCGGTGCCGACCGGGAGCGCGTCGGGCCTACGCGTGGGCCTACCTGCCGGGCCTGCGCGTCGGGCCCGCGCTCACCAGTCCGGCTCCTCCTCCGCCCAGTCCGGCTCCACGTCATCGCTCAGCGGCGGCTCGGACGCGGCGGACGCGCCTTGTGCGGCCGACGCGGTGCCCACCGCGGCGGGCGCCCCGCCGAGGAACTCCGCGACGACCCCGACCACACCCTCTCCGTACGTCGCCCGCTTCTTCTCGCCCACGCCGCTGATGCCCGCCAGATCCGCGACCGCCGTGGGGCGCAGCGTGGCGATCTCGCGGAGTGTGGCGTCGTGGAAGATGACGTACGCCGGGACGCCCTGCTCCTTGGCCTGGGCGCCGCGCCAGGTGCGCAGCGCCTCGAAGAGCGGGACCGCCTCCTGGGGCAGCTCGGCGACCGCCGCCGCCGACTTCGCCTTGCGCTCGCCCTTGGACGCCCGCGCCGCCGGGGCCCGCTTCGGCTCCTTGCGCAGCCGCACCTCGCGCTCCCTGCCGAGGACGGAACCGCTCGTCTCGGTGAGCACCAGCGTGCCGTACTCCCCCTCGACCGCGAGCAGCCCCTGGGCCAGCAACTGCCGGACCACGCCCCGCCATTCGGCCTCCGCCAGCTCCTCGCCGATGCCGAAGACGGAGAGCTGGTCGTGGTCGAACTGGATGACCTTGGCGGTCCGCTTGCCGAGCAGGATGTCGATGATCTGGCCCGTGCCGAACTTCTGGCCGCGCTCGCGCTGCAGGCGCACGACGGCGGAGAGCACCTTCTGCGCCGCCACCGTGCCGTCCCAGGTCTCGGGCGGGGTGAGGCAGGTGTCGCAGTTGCCGCAGGAGCGCGCGCCCGCTTCCTGGCCGAAGTAGGTCAGGAGCTGGGCACGACGGCACTCGGCGGTCTCGCACAGCGCCAGCATCGAGTCCAGGTGCGAGGCGGCCCGCCGCCGGAACGCCTCGTCGCCCTCGCCGCCCTGGATCAGCTTCCGCTGCTGGACCACGTCCTGCAGGCCGTACGCCATCCAGGCCGTCGACGGCGCCCCGTCGCGGCCCGCGCGGCCCGTCTCCTGGTAGTACCCCTCGACGGACTTCGGCAGGTCGAGGTGGGCGACGAAGCGGACGTCCGGCTTGTCGATGCCCATGCCGAAGGCGATCGTGGCGCAGACGACGAGGCCCTCCTCCCGCAGGAAGCGGGACTGGTGCCGCGCACGCGTCCCGCCGTCCAGACCCGCGTGGTACGGGACGGCCTCGATGCCGTTCTTGCAGAGGAACTCGGCGGTCTTCTTGACCGAGTTCCGCGAGAGGCAGTAGACGATGCCCGCGTCGCCCGCGTGCTCCTCCTTCAGGAAGGACAGGAGCTGCTTCTTCGGCTCGGCCTTGGGCACGATGCGGTACTGGATGTTGGGCCGGTCGAAGCTCGCCACGAAGTGCTTGGCGTCGGGCATGCCGAGCCGCTCGGTGATCTCCCGGTGCGTGGCGTGCGTGGCCGTCGCCGTGAGCGCGATGCGGGGCACGTCGGGCCAGCGCTGGCCGAGCACGGAGAGCGCCAGGTAGTCCGGCCGGAAGTCGTGGCCCCACTGCGCGACGCAGTGCGCCTCGTCGATCGCGAAGACGGAGATCCTGCCCCGCGAGAGCAGGTCCAGGGTGGCGTCCAGGCGCAGCCGCTCCGGTGCCAGATACAGCACGTCGAGCTCGCCCGCGAGGAACTCCGCCTCCATCACGCGCCGCTCGTCGAAGTCCTGCGTGGAGTTGATGAACCCCGCCCGCACGCCGAGCGCCCGCAGCGCGTCCACCTGGTCCTGCATGAGCGCGATGAGCGGCGAGACCACGACTCCCGTGCCCGGTCTGACCAGGGCCGGGATCTGGTAGCAGAGGGACTTTCCGCCGCCCGTGGGCATCAGGACGACGGCGTCCCCGCCGCCCACCACGTGCTCGATGATCCCTTCCTGCTCGCCACGGAACGCGTCGTACCCGAAGACGCGATGGAGCGTCCGCAGCGCGTCGCTCTGCGTCACCGAACCCGCCACCGGGTCCGGTGCCGTCACCTCGCTCATGCCACTGATCCCATCCATCGCCCTGTCCCCCGCCGTACCGGTCGTCCCCGTCGCACGTCCTGCCTCGACCACTGCCCTCCACGATAGGGCTCCGCACCGACAGCCAGGAAAGTTATCCACAGGCTCGCCCCCACCACACGCCACCGCCCGGCACCCCAGTCGAACGGGGTGCCGGGCGGCGACGCACGGAAGAGCGGGGCTACCGGACGAAGACTCCCGCCTGACCCGCCAGATCCAGGAAGTACTGCGGGGCCACACCGAGCACCAGCGTCACCGCGACGCCCACGCCGATCGCCGTCATCGTCAGCGGCGAGGGCACCGCGACGGTGGGTCCCTCCGGCTTCGGCTCGCTGAAGAACATCAGCACGATCACGCGGATGTAGAAGAACGCGGCGATCGCCGACGACAGCACACCGACCACGACAAGCGCGCCCGCGCCGCCCTCCGCCGCCGCCTTGAACACCGCGAACTTCCCGGAGAACCCGGAGGTCAGCGGGATGCCCGCGAAGGCGAGGAGGAAGACCGCGAAGACCGCGGCGACCAGCGGGGACCTGCGACCGAGCCCCGCCCACTTGGACAGGTGCGTGGCCTCGCCGCCCGCGTCGCGCACCAGCGTGACGACGGCGAAGGCGCCGATGGTCACGAAGGAGTACGCGGCCAGGTAGAAGAGCACCGAGGAGACGCCCTCCGGAGTCGTCGCGATGACACCGGCGAGGATGAATCCCGCGTGCGCGATCGACGAGTACGCCAGGAGCCGCTTGATGTCGGTCTGGGTGATCGCGACGATCGCGCCGCCCAGCATCGTGATGATCGCGACGCCGTACATGACCGGGCGCCAGTCCCAGCGCAGTCCCGGCAGGACCACGTAGAGGAGCCGCAGGAGCGCGCCGAACGCGGCCACCTTCGTCGCCGCCGCCATGAAGCCGGTGACGGGCGTCGGGGCGCCCTGGTAGACGTCCGGCGTCCACATGTGGAACGGCACGGCGCCCACCTTGAAGAGCAGCCCCATCACGATCATCGCGGCGCCGATCAGGAGCAGCGCGTCGTTGCCCATGGTGTCGGCGAGCGCCGGGTCCACGGTCTTCACGTTGCCCTCGACGACGTTCGCGATCGTCGCGTACGACACCGAGCCCGCGTACCCGTACAGGAGCGCGATGCCGAAGAGCGTGAACGCCGAGGCGAAGGCGCCGAGCAGGAAGTACTTGACGGCGGCTTCCTGCGACATCAGGCGCTTGCGGCGGGCGAGCGCGCAGAGCAGGTAGAGCGGCAGGGAGAAGACTTCCAGCGCGATGAAGAGCGTCAGGAGGTCGTTGGCCGCGGGGAAGACGAGCATGCCGCCGACGGCGAAGAGTGCGAGGGGGAACACCTCGGTGGTGGTGAACCCGGCCTTCGTGGCGGCCTGTTCGCCCTCGCTGCCCGGCACGGCGCCCGCCTGCGCCACGAACGAGTCGACGCGGTTGCCGTGGGCCACCGGGTCGAGGCGCCGCTCGGCGAAGGTGAAGATCGCGACGATTCCGGCCAGCAGGATCGTGCCTTGCAGGAAGAGCGCGGGTCCGTCGACGGCGATCGCGCCCATCGCCGCGATGTGCGCCTTCGTCGTACCGAAGCCGCGGGCGGCGAGCCCGACGACCGCGGCGAAGGCGGCCGCGAGCGCGACCACGGACACGAACAGCTGAACGTAGTAACGGGACTTGCGCGGGACGAAGGCTTCGATGAGCACTCCGATGACGGCCGCGCCGATGACGATCAACACCGGCGACAGCTGCCCATACTCGATCTTAGGCGCGTCGATCTTGTCGATCGGTCCTGCCGCCGCCGTTGTCCACAGGCTGTGGACGGCTGATGCGCTCACTTGGCCGCCTCCACCTCGGGCTTGGGGTCCTTCTTCTGTACGTCGGACATCGTGTGCTTGACCGCCGGGTTCACCAGCTCGGTGAGCGGCTTCGGGTAGACCCCGAGGCCGATCAGGAGCGCGATCAGCGGGGCGACGACGACCAGTTCCCGCACCCGCAGGTCCGGCATGGCGGAGACCTCCGCCTTCACGGGGCCCGTCATCGTCCGCTGGTAGAGGACGAGGGTGTAGAGCGCGGCGAGCACGATGCCGACCGTCGCGATGATCCCGACCACCGGGTAGCGCGCGAACGCGCCGACCAGGACCAGGAATTCACTGACGAACGGCGCGAGCCCGGGAAGCGAGAGCGTCGCGAGGCCACCGATCAGGAAGGTGCCCGCGAGCACGGGCGCCACCTTCTGCACGCCTCCGTAGTCGGCGATGAGCCGCGAACCGCGCCGCGAGATCAGGAAGCCCGCCACCAGCATCAGGGCGGCCGTCGAGATGCCGTGGTTGACCATGTAGAGCGTCGCGCCGGACTGCCCCTGCGAGGTCATCGCGAAGATGCCGAGGACGATGAACCCGAAGTGCGAGATCGACGCGTACGCCACCAGGCGCTTGATGTCGCGCTGGCCGACCGCGAGCAGCGCTCCGTAGATGATGCTGATCAGGGCGAGGACGAGGATGACCGGCGTCGCCCACTTGCTCGCCTCGGGGAAGAGTCCGAGGCAGAAGCGCAGCATCGCGAACGTGCCGACCTTGTCGACGACCGCCGTGATCAGTACGGCGACCGGGGCGGTGGACTCCCCCATCGCGTTCGGCAGCCAGGTGTGCAGCGGCCACAGCGGCGCCTTCACCGCGAAGGCGAAGAAGAAGCCGAGGAAGAGCCACCGCTCGGTGTTGGTCGCCATGTCCAGCGTGCCGTTGGCGCGGGCCTCGGCGATCTCCTGGAGCGAGAAGTTCCCCGCCACCACGTAGAGCCCGATGACCGCGGCCAGCATGATCAGGCCGCCGACGAGGTTGTAGAGGAGGAACTTGACCGCCGCATACGAGCGTTGGGCCGCTGCCTTCTCGTCGCTGCCCGAGTGGGCGCGGTCCCCGAAGCCACCGATGAGGAAGTACATCGGGATGAGCATGGCTTCGAAGAAGATGTAGAAGAGGAAGACGTCGGTGGCCTCGAAGGAGATGATCACCATCGCCTCGACGGCCAGGATCAGGGCGAAGAAGCCCTGAGTCGGCCGCCACCGGGACGACTTCGTCTCCAGGGGGTCGGCGTCGTGCCAGCCCGCCAGGATGATGAAGGGCATCAGGAGCGCGGTGAGCGCGATGAGGGCGACACCGATGCCGTCGACCCCGAGCTCGTAGCGCACCCCGAAGTCCGCGATCCAGGAACGCGATTCGGTGAGCTGATAGCGGTCGCCGTTCGGGTCGAACCGCACGAGCACGGTCACGGCGAGCGCGAGCGTCGCGAGCGAGACGAGCAGCGCGAGCCACTTGGCGGCGCTCCGCCGGGCGGCCGGGACGGCCGCCGTGGCGATCGCGCCGACCGCGGGCAGGGCCGCCGTCGCTGTCAGGAGAGGAAAGGACATCGGTATCAGACCGCCCTCATCAGCAGGGTCGCGGCGATGAGTACCGCAGCGCCGCCGAACATCGAGACCGCGTAGGAGCGGGCGTAGCCGTTCTGCAGTTTGCGCAGCCGTCCGGAGAGGCCGCCGACCGAGGCCGCGGTGCCGTTGACGACTCCGTCGACCAGGGTGTGGTCGACGTAGACCAGGGACCGCGTGAGGTGCTCGCCGCCGCGCACCAGGACGACGTGGTTGAAGTCGTCCTGGAGGAGGTCGCGGCGGGCGGCCCTGGTGACGAAGGAGCCGCGCGGTGCGGTGACCGGGACGGGCCTGCGGCCGTACTGGACGTAGGCCAGGGCCACACCGATGACCAGGACCACCATGGTGGCGCCCGTGACCGTCGCGGCGCTCAGCGGCGAGTCCCCGTGGGAGTGCTGGGTGACCGGCTCCAGCCAGTGCATGAAGCGGTCTCCGATGGAGAAGAAGCCACCCGCGAAGACCGACCCGAAGGCGAGCACGATCATCGGGATCGTCATGGACTTCGGCGACTCGTGCGGGTGCGGCTCGTTGCCGGACCCCGCGGCGGAGCCGCTATCAGACGCTGTGGGCTGCCAGCGCTTCTCTCCGAAGAAGGTCATGATCATCACGCGCGTCATGTAGTACGCGGTGATGGCCGCGCCCAAAAGCGCCACCGAGCCGAGGATCCAGCCCTCCGTGCCGCCCTTGGCGAACGCCGCCTCGATGATCTTGTCCTTGGAGAAGAAGCCGGAGAGCCCCGGGAAGCCGATGATCGCGAGATAACCGAGCCCGAAGGTCACGAAGGTGACCGGCATGTACTTCCTGAGGCCGCCGTACTTCCTCATGTCGACCTCGTCGTTCATGCCGTGCATGACCGAACCGGCGCCGAGGAAGAGCCCGGCCTTGAAGAAGCCGTGCGTCACCAGGTGCATGATCGCGAAGACGTAGCCGATGGGGCCGAGGCCCGCGGCCAGGATCATGTAGCCGATCTGGGACATCGTCGACCCGGCGAGGGCCTTCTTGATGTCGTCCTTCGCGCAACCGACGATCGCACCGAACAGGAGCGTGACCGCGCCGACCACCGTGACGACGAGCTGCGCGTCGGGCGCCCCGTTGAAGATCGCGCCGGAACGGACGATCAAGTAGACGCCCGCGGTCACCATGGTGGCGGCGTGGATCAGGGCCGAGACCGGGGTCGGGCCCTCCATCGCGTCACCGAGCCAGGACTGCAGCGGCACCTGCGCGGACTTGCCGCACGCGGCGAGCAGCAGCATCAGGCCGATGGCCGTGAGCTTGCCCTCCGATGTGTCACCCGTGGACTCCAGGACGGGCCCGAAGGCGAACGTCCCGAAGGTGGTGAACATCAGCATGATGGCGATCGAGAGGCCCATGTCGCCGACCCGGTTGACCAGGAAGGCCTTCTTCGCGGCGGTGGCCGCGCTGGGCTTGTGCTGCCAGAAGCCGATCAGGAGGTACGAGGCGAGGCCGACGCCCTCCCATCCGACGTACAGGAGCAGGTAGTTGTCGGCGAGGACCAGGAGGAGCATCGCCGCGAGGAACAGGTTCAGGTAGCCGAAGAAGCGGCGGCGCCGCTCGTCGTGCTCCATGTACCCGACGGAGTAGATGTGGATCAGGGTGCCCACACCGGAGATCAGCAGGACGAACGTCATCGACAACTGGTCGAGCTGGAAGGCGACGTCCGCCTGGAACCCCTCCACGGGGATCCAGCTGAACAGGTGCTGCGACAGCGAGCGCTCCTCGGCGCCCTTGCCCAGCATGTCGGTGAACAGCACGACGGCGATGACGAAGGAGGCGGCCGCGAGCAGCGTGCCGAGCCAGTGGCCCACGCGGTCCAACGCCCGCCCGCCGCACAGCAGTACGGCCGCTCCGAGCAGAGGCGCCGCGACGAGCAGCGCAATCAGGTTCTCCACTTTTCAGCGACCCCTTACAGCTTCATCAGGCTGGCGTCGTCGACCGAGGCCGAGTGGCGGGAACGGAACAGCGACACGATGATCGCGAGCCCGACCACGACCTCCGCGGCGGCGACGACCATCGTGAAGAAGGCGATGATCTGGCCGTCGAGGTTGCCGTGCATGCGGGAGAACGTGACGAACGCGAGGTTGCAGGCATTGAGCATCAGCTCGATGCACATGAACACCACGATCGCGTTCCGCCTGATGAGCACGCCGGTCGCGCCGATCGCGAACAACAGGGCGGAGAGATAGAGGTAGTTGACCGGATTCACTTCGACGCCTCCTCGGTCCGCCCGATGTCGGTCTCCCGCAGGTCGGGCCGCTCGAGCCGGTCGGTGGAGCGCTGCTCGAGCGCCCGCAGGTCCTCGATCGCCTCACTCGACACGTCGCGGATCTGGCCGCGCTCACGCAGGGTCTTCATGACCGTGAGCTCGGAGGGGGTGCCGTCGGGGAGCAGGCCCGCGATGTCCACCGCGTTGTGCCGTGCGTAGACGCCGGGGGCGGGCAGCGGCGGCAGGTGCTTGCCCTCGCGCACGCGCTCCTCGGCCCGCTCGCGCTGGGTCTTGGCGCGCTCCGTGCGCTCGCGGTGGGTCATCACCATCGCGCCGACCGTGGCCGTGATGAGCAGGGCGCCGGTGATCTCGAAGGCGAAGACGTACTTCGTGAAGATGAGCCCCGCGAGGCCCTCCACGTTGCCGCCCGCGTTCGCCTTGCCGAGGCCGTTGAACTCCTTCACCGAGGCGTTCCCGATGCCCGCGAAGAGCAGCACCGCGAAGCCGAACCCGCACAGGGCGGCCAGCCAGCGCTGCCCCTTGATGGTCTCCTTCAGGGAGTCGGCGGCGGTGACGCCGACGAGCATGACCACGAAGAGGAACAGCATCATGATCGCGCCGGTGTAGACGACGATCTGGACGATGCCCAGGAAGTACGCCCCGTTGGCGAGGTAGAAGACGGCCAGGATGATCATGGTCCCGGCGAGGCAGAGCGCGCTGTGCACGGCCTTCTTCATGAGGATGGTGCACAGGGCGCCGATCACCGCGACCGTGCCGAGCACCCAGAACTGGAAGGCCTCGCCGGTGGAGGTGGAGTAGGCGGCGATCTGCGTCATCGGCCGATCACCTTCTCCGACGCCGGTTCGGAATCACCGAAGTCCGCGGCCGCCTCCTGGGGCGTCTCCCCCTTGGAGAGGGCGACTTGGGGGACCGTGCCCGGCGCCGCCTCGGTCACCAGACCCCGGTAGTAGTCCTGCTCGTCCATGCCGGGGAAGATCGAGTGCGGGCTCTCGACCATGCCCTCCTCCAGCCCGGCGAGCAGCTGCTCCTTGGTGTAGATGAGGTTCTCGCGGCTGCTGTCGGCCAGCTCGAACTCGTTCGTCATCGTCAGCGCGCGCGTGGGGCACGCCTCGATGCACAGTCCGCACAGGATGCAGCGGGCGTAGTTGATCTGGTAGACGCGGCCGTAGCGCTCACCGGGTGAGTAGCGCTCCTCCTCGGTGTTGTCCGCGCCCTCCACGTAGATGGCGTCCGCCGGACAGGCCCAGGCGCAGAGCTCACAGCCGACGCACTTCTCCAGGCCGTCCGGATGGCGGTTGAGCTGGTGCCGGCCGTGGAACCGGGGAGCGGTGGTCTTCTGCTGCTCCGGATACTGCTCGGTCAGCCGCTTCTTGAACATGGCCTTGAAGGTCACGCCGAAGCCCGCCACGGGGTTCTGGAACCCCTGCTTCGATTGATTCGACTGGTTCGGTTCAGCCGACTGCTGCGGCTGCGCCGGCAGCTTCGACTTGCCCGACCGGTCCGGCTGGTTCGACTGCTCAGCCATCGGACGCCTCCTTTCCGTCATTGCGGGTTCCGTCACTTTGAGTATCGGGGCCACCACTGACAATCAGCTCCCGCTCCTGGCGCGAGCGGCGGCGTGGCACGGGTGGCAGGCTCTGTCCCGGCAGCGGTGGCACGGGGAATCCGCCCGCCATCGGGTCGAAGGCGACCGGCTCCTCCTGCTCGACGAGCGCCGCCTCGCCCTTCTCGCGCTTGTCGCGGAAGATGTCGACGACCACGGAGAGCAACAGCAGTGCGATGACGCCGCCGCCCACATAGAGCGCGATCGAGGTGAAGTCGTAGTTCTCGTTCCGCATCGCCCTGACCGTGGCCACGAGCATCAGCCAGACCACCGAGATCGGGATCAGGACCTTCCAGCCGAGCTTCATCAACTGGTCGTAGCGGACGCGTGGCAGCGTGCCGCGCAGCCAGATGAAGAAGAACAGCAGCAACTGGACCTTGATGACGAACCAGAGCATCGGCCACCAGCCGTGGTTCGCACCCTCCCAGAAGGTGCTGACCGGGTACGGGGCCCGCCAGCCGCCCAGGAAGAGCGTGACCGAGACCGCCGAGACGGTGACCATGTTGACGTACTCGGCGAGCATGAACAGCGCGAACTTGATGGAGGAGTACTCGGTGTTGAAGCCACCGACGAGGTCGCCCTCGGACTCCGGCATGTCGAACGGCGCGCGGTTGGTCTCACCGATCATCGTCACGATGTAGATCAGGAACGAGACGGGCAGCAGCAGCACGTACCAGCGGTCGGCCTGCGCCTCCACGATCGCCGAGGTCGACATCGACCCGGAGTAGAGGAAGACGGAGGCGAAGGCCGCGCCCATCGCGATCTCGTAGGAGATCATCTGCGCGCAGGAGCGCAGACCGCCGAGCAGCGGATACGTGGATCCGGAACTCCAGCCCGCGAGCACGATGCCGTAGATGCCGACGGAGGCGACCGCGAGGATGTAGAGCATCGCGATCGGCAGGTCGGTGAGCTGCATCGTGGTGCGCTGGCCGAAGATCGAGATCTCGTTGCCCGCGGGACCGAAGGGGATCACGGCGATCGCCATGAAGGCCGGGATCGCGGCGACGACCGGCGCGAGGATGTAGACCACCTTGTCCGCGCGCTTGACGATCAGGTCTTCCTTCAGCATCAGCTTGATGCCGTCCGCGAGGGACTGCAGCATGCCCCAGGGGCCGTGCCGGTTGGGGCCGATGCGCAACTGCATCCAGGCGACGACCTTGCGCTCCCACACGATGGAGAAGAGCACCGTCACCATCAGGAACGCGAAGCAGAAGACCGCCTTGAGGGCGACCAGCCACCAGGGGTCACGGCCGAACATGGACAGGTCTTCCGCCGCAAGCGGCACCACGGTGTGCATCACGACGTCACCTCCGGGGCCTCAGAGGGCTCCGGCAGGACCGCCGGGCCGATGCGGACGAGGTCGCCGGGGTGCGCACCGGTGTCCGAAGTGACGCCTCCCCCGGCGGAGTTCAGCGGCAGCCAGACCACCCGGTCGGGCATCTCCGTGATCTGGAGCGGGAGTTCGCTCGTCCCTGCCGGGCCGCTGACGGCGAGCACGTCGCCGTCCTTGACGCCCGCCTCGGCGGCCGTGGCGGGCGACACGCGCGCGTGGGCGGCGTGCCGCGTCCCCGCGAGCGCTTCGTCGCCCTCCTGGAGGCGGCCCCGGTCGAGCAGCAGCCGGTGACCGGCGAGAACGGCCTCTCCGGAGGCGGGCCTCGGCGGCTGGGCGCCGGTCTCCAGGGGCTCCGTCGCGTGCGGGCCGTCCCAGGCGCCGAGCCGGTCCAGCTCGCGCCGGATGGTCAGCAGGTCCGGGAGGCCCAGGTGGACGTCACCGGCGTCGGCCAGCATGTGCAGGACGCGGGCGTCGGTGGGCGCCAGCCTGCGCGTCATCTGGTCCGGCTTGAGCGCGGCGTCGAACATCCGCGCCCGGCCCTCCCAGTTGAGGAACGTGCCGGGCTTCTCCGCGACCGCGGCCACGGGGAGCACCACGTCGGCGTGGTCGGTGACCTCGCTGGGCCGCAGCTCCAGGGAGACCAGGAAACCGACCTCGTGCAGCGCCTGACGCGCGCGCGTCGGGTCGGGCAGGTCGGCGACCTCGACGCCCGCCACCAGGAGGGCGCCTAGCTCACCGGTCGCGGCGGCCTCGACGATCTGGCCGGTGTCGCGGCCGTAGCGGTGCGGGAGTTCGGCGACGCCCCAGGCGGACGCGACCTCGTCCCGCGCGCGCGGGTCGGTGGCCGGACGCCCGCCGGGCAGCAGCGAGGGCAGCGCGCCCACCTCGATGGCGGCCCGCTCCCCCGCCCTGCGCGGGATCCACACCAGCTGAGCGCCGGTGGCGGAGGCGGCCCGCACGGCGGCGGTGAGCCCGCCGGGCACGGCCGCGAGCCGCTCGCCGACGACGATGACGGCTCCTTCGCCGCGCAGCGCCTCGGCGGCCTTGGCCCCGTCGTCCGCGAGGCTCACCCCGGCGGCGAGCGCGTCGAGCCACTCCGTCTCGGTGCCGGGCGCCGCGGGCAGCAGCGTGCCGCCCGCCTTCTCCAGGCCCCGGGTCGCGAACGTCGCGAGGGAGAAGGTGCGCTGGCCGTGCTTGCGCCAGGCCTTGCGCAGCCTCAGGAAGACGCCGGGCGCCTCCTCCTCCGCCTCGAATCCGACGAGCAGGACGGCGGGGGCCTTCTCCAGGGCGGCGTAGGTGACGCCAGCGCCGTCCAGGTCCCTGCCGCGCCCCGCCACCCGGGCCGCCAGGAAGTCGGCCTCCTCACTGCTGTGCACGCGCGCGCGGAAGTCGATGTCGTTCGTGTCGAGCGCCACGCGCGCGTACTTGCTGTACGCGTAGGCGTCCTCCACGGTGAGGCGGCCGCCGGTCAGGACACCGGCGCGGCCGCGCGCGGCGGCCAGCCCACGGGCGGCGACGTCCAGGGCCTCGGGCCAGCTCGCGGGCTCCAGTTCGCCCGTCGACGCGTTGCGCACCAGGGGGGTGGTGAGCCGGTCCGGCTTCTGCGCGTAACGGAAGCCGAAGCGCCCCTTGTCGCAGATCCACTCCTCGTTGACCTCGGGGTCGTCCTGCGCGAGACGCCGCATGACCTTGCCGCGCCGGTGGTCGGTGCGGGTCGCGCAGCCGCCGGAGCAGTGCTCGCACACCGAGGGCGACGAGACCAGGTCGAAGGGGCGCGAGCGGAAGCGATACGCCGCCGAGGTCAGCGCGCCGACCGGGCAGATCTGGATGGTGTTCCCGGAGAAGTACGACTCGAAGGGGTCGCCCTCGCCCGTGCCGACCTGCTGGAGCGCGCCGCGCTCGATCAGCTCGATCATCGGGTCGCCCGCGATCTGGTTCGAGAAGCGGGTGCAGCGCGCGCAGAGCACGCACCGCTCACGGTCGAGAAGCACCTGCGTGGAGATCGGCACCGGCTTCTCGTACGTCCGCTTCTTGCCTTCGAAGCGGGAGTCCGGGTCGCCGACCTGCATCGCCTGGTTCTGCAGCGGGCACTCGCCGCCCTTGTCGCAGACCGGGCAGTCCAGCGGGTGGTTGATGAGCAGCAGCTCCATCACACCGCGCTGCGACTTCTCCGCGACGGGCGAGGTCAGCTGCGACTTCACGACCATGCCGTCGGTGCACGTGATCGTGCAGGACGCCATCGGCTTGCGCTGGCCCTCGACCTCGACGATGCACTGGCGGCAGGCGCCCGCGGGGTCGAGGAGCGGGTGGTCGCAGAACCGGGGGATCTCGATGCCGAGCAGTTCGGCGGCCCGGATCACCAGGGTCCCCTTGGGGACGCTGATGTCGATGCCGTCGATGGTCAACGAGACGAGGTCCTCGGGCGGAACCGCCGCCTCACCGCCCCCGGAGGGAGCGCTATTAGTGGTCACTGTCATGCGTTCACCTCCGTGGTGCGGGCGGGCTTGTCGGCCCAGAGCGTCGACTTGGCCGGGTCGAAGGGGCAGCCCCTGCCGGTGATGTGCTGCTCGTACTCCTCGCGGAAGTACTTCAGCGAGGAGAAGATCGGCGAGGCGGCGCCGTCGCCGAGGGCGCAGAACGACTTGCCGTTGATGTTGTCGGCGATGTCGTTCAGCTTGTCGAGGTCGGCCATGACGCCCTTGCCCGCCTCGATGTCGCGGAGCAACTGCACCAGCCAGTACGTCCCTTCGCGGCAGGGCGTGCACTTGCCGCAGGACTCATGGGCGTAGAACTCGGTCCAGCGGGTCACGGCCCGCACGACGCACGTCGTCTCGTCGAAGCACTGCAGCGCCTTGGTGCCGAGCATCGATCCGGCGGCGCCCACGCCCTCGTAGTCGAGGGGTACGTCCAGGTGCTCGTCGGTGAACATCGGGGTCGAGGAGCCGCCGGGCGTCCAGAACTTGAGCCGGTGCCCGGCCCGCATGCCGCCGCTCATGTCGAGCAGCTGGCGCAGCGTGATGCCGAGCGGCGCCTCGTACTGCCCCGGGCTCGTGACGTGCCCGCTGAGCGAATAGAGCGTGAAGCCGGGCGACTTCTCGCTCCCCATCGACTTGAACCAGTCTTTTCCTCGGTTGAGGATCGCGGGAACGGATGCGATGGACTCGACGTTGTTCACGACAGTGGGGCATGCGTAAAGGCCCGCGACCGCAGGGAAAGGGGGACGCAGTCGCGGTTGGCCTCGACGGCCTTCGAGCGAGTCGAGCAGCGCGGTCTCCTCACCGCAGATGTACGCGCCCGCGCCCGCGTGCACGGTGAGTTCGAGGTCGAGTCCGCTGCCCAGGACGTTCTTGCCGAGGTAGCCCGCCGCATAGGCCTCGCGGACGGCCTCGTGCAGCCTGCGCAGCACGGGGACGACCTCGCCCCGCAGATAGATGAAGGCATGCGACGAACGGATCGCGTAGCACGCGATCACGATCCCCTCGATGAGGGAATGCGGGTTCGCGAAGAGGAGCGGGATGTCCTTGCAGGTCCCCGGCTCCGACTCGTCGGCGTTGACAACTAGATAGTGCGGCTTGCCATCGCCCTGCGGAATGAACTGCCACTTCATTCCGGTGGGGAAGCCCGCGCCGCCCCTGCCCCGCAGGCCCGAGTCCTTCACGTAGGCGATGAGGTCGTCCGGGTCCATGGCGAGGGCCTTGCGCAGCCCTTCGTACCCGTCGTGACGGCGGTAGGTCTCCAGCGTCCAGGACTTGTCCTCGTCCCAGAACGCCGAAAGGACCGGTGCGAGCAGCTTCTCGGGGCTGGTCTCGTTGTCGATCTCGGCTGCCAAGGTCATCACTCCCCCTCCTCGGCGGTCGGTCCGGCCGGGTGGGCCGGGTCGGATGCCGAGGTCTGCTGCGGTGCGTCGTGCGAGCTGAGGTGCTCGGCGGGCGCCTCGTCCGCGGGCCCGCCCGCGCGCGGGTGCACCACGCGGGGCTGCGGCAACTCGCCCTTGGCCAGGCGCAGTCCGATCAGCGAGGCGGGGCCCGCGCCGCCGCTCGCCTCGACGGCACCGGGCCGCTCGTCGGGGAAGCCCGCCAGGATCCGGGCGGTCTCCTTGTACGTGCAGATCGACGCGCCGCGCGTGGGCTCCACCGGCACGCCCGCGCGCAGGTCGTCGACGAGCCGCTTGGCGGAGTCGGGCGTCTGGTTGTCGAAGAACTCCCAGTTGACCATCACCACGGGGGCGAAGTCGCAGGCGGCGTTGCACTCGATGTGTTCGAGCGTGATCTTGCCGTCCTCGGTCGTCTCGTCGTTGCCGACGCCGAGGTGCTGCTTGAGCTCGTCGAAGATCGCGTCGCCGCCCATCACCGCGCACAACGTGTTGGTGCAGACGCCGACTTGGTAGTCGCCCGACGGCTTGCGCCGGTACATGGTGTAGAAGGTCGCGACCGCGGTGACCTCGGCCGTGGTCAGGCCGAGCGCCTCGGCGCAGAACCGCATGCCCGTGCGCGTGACGTGCCCCTCTTCGGACTGCACCAGGTGCAGCAGGGGAAGGAGGGCGGAGCGCGAGTCCGGGTAGCGGGCGATGACCTCCTTGGCGTCCGCGTCGAGCCTGGCGCGCACGTCGGCCGGGTAGTCGGGGGCGGGGAGTTGGGGCATGCCCAGGCTGACGCCCGCGCCCTGCTCGGAGGGGGTGGTGGTCACCGGTCGACGCCTCCCATCACGGGGTCGATGGACGCGACGGCGACGATGACGTCGGCGACCTGGCCGCCCTCGCACATCGCCGCCATGGCCTGAAGGTTGGTGAAGGACGGGTCGCGGAAGTGGACCCGGTAGGGGCGGGTGCCCCCGTCGGAGACGACGTGCACGCCGAGTTCGCCCTTGGGCGACTCGACCGCCGTGTACGCCTGCCCCGGCGGGACCCTGAAGCCCTCGGTCACCAGCTTGAAGTGGTGGATGAGGGCCTCCATGGAGGTGCCCATGATCTTCTTGATGTGGTCGAGCGAGTTGCCCAACCCGTCCGGGCCGAGCGCCAGTTGCGCGGGCCAGGCGATCTTCTTGTCCTCGACCATGACGGGACCGGGGGCGAGCCGGTCCAGGCACTGCTCGACGATCCGCAGCGACTGGCGCATCTCTTCCAGGCGGATCAGGAAGCGCCCGTAGGAGTCGCAGGTGTCGGCGGTCGGGACGTCGAAGTCGTAGGTCTCGTAGCCGCAGTAGGGGTCCGTCTTGCGCAGGTCGTGCGGGAGGCCCGCGGAGCGCAGGACGGGGCCCGTGGCGCCGAGCGCCATGCAGCCGGAGAGGTCCAGGTAGCCGACGTCCTGCATGCGGGCCTTGAAGATGGGGTTCCCGGTGGCGAGCTTGTCGTACTCCGGGAGGTTCTTCTTCATCTTCTTCACGAACTCGCGGACCTGGTCCACGGCGCCCGGGGGCAGGTCCTGGGCGAGTCCGCCGGGCCGGATGTACGCGTGGTTCATCCGCAGGCCGGTGATCAACTCGTAGATGTCGAGAATGAGTTCACGATCACGGAAGCCGTAGATCATGATCGTCGTCGCGCCGAGCTCCATGCCGCCGGTGGCGATGCACACCAGGTGCGAGGAGAGCCGGTTGAGCTCCATCAGGAGCACGCGGATGATCGAGGCACGGTCCGGGATCTGGTCCTCGATGCCGAGGAGCTTCTCGACACCGAGGCAGTACGCCGTCTCGTTGAAGAACGGCGTCAGGTAGTCCATGCGCGTGACGAACGTCGTGCCCTGCGTCCACGTGCGGTATTCGAGGTTCTTCTCGATGCCCGTGTGCAGATAGCCGATGCCGCAGCGGGCCTCGGTGACGGTCTCGCCGTCGATCTCCAGGATCAGCCGGAGCACACCGTGCGTGGAGGGGTGCTGGGGACCCATGTTGACGATGATGCGCTCGTCGTCGGTCTTGGCCGCCGACTGGACGACCTCGTCCCAGTCGCCGCCGGTGACCGTATATACGGTCCCCTCGGTCGTCTCGCGAGCGGAAGCGGGGGAAGTTCCCTGAGTGGCAGACATCAGCTGTACGACCTCCGCTGGTCCGGAGCCGGGATCTGGGCGCCCTTGTACTCGACGGGGATGCCGCCGAGGGGGTAGTCCTTGCGCTGCGGGAAGCCCTGCCAGTCGTCCGGCATCATGATCCGCGTCAACGCCGGGTGACCGTCGAAGATCAGGCCGAAGAAGTCGTACGTCTCGCGCTCGTGCCAGTCGTTGGTCGGATAGACCGTGACGAGGGAGGGGACGTGCGGGTCGGCGTCGGGGGCACTGACCTCGACGCGGATCAGTCGGCCGTGGGTGAGCGAGCGCAGGTGGTAGACGGCGTGCAGCTCGCGGCCCTTGTCGCCCTCGAAGTGCACGCCACTGACGCCGGTGCAGAGCTCGAAGCGCAGCGCCGGGTCGTCGCGCAGGGTCTGGGCGACGCGCAGGAGGTGCTCGCGCGCGATGTGGAAGGTGAGTTCGCCCCGGTCGACGACCGTCTTCTCGATCGCGTTCTCCGGGACGAGGCCCTGTTCCTCCAGGGCCCCCTCCAACTCGTCGGCGACCTCGTCGAACCAGCCGCCGTAGGGGCGCGAGGAGGCGCCGGGCAGCGTGATCGTGCGGACGAGTCCGCCGTAGCCGGAGGTGTCGCCGCCGCTGTCGGCGCCGAACATGCCCTTGCGTACGCCGATGACCCTGCCGGCCTCGTCGCGCGGCGCCGGGACGCCGTTGCCGTTCAGGTGCTCGTCGTGCGAGCCGTGCGCGTCGCTCACCGCAGCAGCCCCTTCATCTCGATGGTGGGGAGCGCCTTGAGGGCCGCCTCCTCCGCCTCACGGGCCGCTTCTTCCGCGTTCACGCCGAGCTTGGAGCCCTGGATCTTCTGGTGGAGCTTGAGAATCGCGTCCATCAGCATCTCGGGGCGCGGCGGACAACCGGGCAAATAGATGTCAACAGGGACAACATGGTCCACACCCTGCACAATCGCGTAATTGTTGAACATCCCACCCGATGAGGCGCAAACCCCCATGGAAATGACCCACTTGGGGTTGGGCATCTGGTCATAGACCTGCCGCAGCACGGGCGCCATCTTCTGGCTCACCCGTCCGGCCACGATCATCAGGTCCGCCTGGCGCGGCGAACCGCGGAAGACCTCCATGCCGAAGCGCGCCAGGTCGTAGCGCCCCGCGCCCGTCGTCATCATCTCGATGGCGCAGCACGCGAGACCGAACGTGGCGGGGAAGACGGATGACTTGCGCACCCAGCCCGCGGCCTGTTCGACGGTGGTCAGCAGAAATCCGCTCGGCAGTTTCTCTTCGAGTCCCATGCTCTTTGCCCCTCAGACCTTTAGTCCCATTCCAGGCCGCCGCGCCGCCATACGTACGCGTACGCGACGAAGACGGTGAGCACGAAGAGCAGCATCTCCACGAGCCCGAAAATCCCGAGGGCGTCGAAGGTGACGGCCCAGGGGTAAAGGAAGACGATCTCGATGTCGAAGACGATGAAGAGCATCGCCGTCAGGTAGTACTTGATGGGAAATCGCCCACCACCGGCCGGCGTCGGCGTCGGCTCGATGCCGCACTCGTACGCCTCGAGCTTGGCTCGGTTGTACCGCTTTGGACCGATAAGCGTGGCCATGACCACGGAGAAGATCGCAAAGCCTGCCCCGAGGGCTCCCAGCACGAGGATGGGCGCATAGGCGTTCACGCTCCTCGCTCCTCTCAGTCGGCACTGACTGTTGGCGGTTGCGTCGGACCGCGCCCCGAATCCCATCGAAGATCGCGCACATGTGAAGCAGGTCACAAGCCCAACTGCCCCGCATCTTATGCCCGGCGGTCTGTGATCTGCGACACGGGGTGCGACAACGGCTTTGTGATCTCCACCACCTGACGAAGGATCATGAAGTCGGATGAGCGGTGATCTTCGTACGCGAAGCGCCTGAGTGATCACTAGAGGTGACATCTTGGCGAGTTGCCCCTGGTCGAGAGCCTGCCGCTCTATCAAGACAGGTGACTCCGGCGCAAATTGGTGCTGGACGGCATCGCTTGATAGTGGAGCCGCGTTCACACTTTGGCGGGAGAGGTGTGGACGGATGTGGACGCGTGCACCGATTCACGAACGGTCGGGCGACGAGTGATCCAGGGGTGAGCGGGCACCCGAAAACTCCGGGAGATCTCAGGGAGGTCTCAGCCAGGTCTCAGGGAGACCCCCGAGAGGGTGCCCGTGTGACCTGTGCCACAGGGGCCCGTGCGGCGAATAAACCGGGCTTGGCCAACCGGCTCAACCGGTGGTAGACCAAGGGCAATTCGGACGTATCACAGAAAACCCATGATCACAGGCGTGATCGGCCGTGTCCGCATTGCCCGTTACGGCGTCAATAAGAAGCGACACGCCCGGGATTCGGCCGCGCCACGGGCAACTGTGGCGCAGGACACGTTTCTTGAAGGGAACCCTGAGTCCCTGATAGCGGTTGGTCTCATGTCCCACACCGCTCACATACCCAGCCACCGGAAGCCCCGTCGCAGCGCCACGAAGGTCGCCCTGCGCGCCGGAGTTGCCGGTGGCGTCCTCAGCACCCTGGCAGTGGCCGCGGCGGCCGGTACGGCGAACGCGGCCGAGCCGGTGACCGAGACCATCGAGATGCCCACGCTCACCGCCGATCTGTCCGCCCAGATCGCGCACTCCGCCGACGTCACCCAGCAGGCCGCCGACTCCTACGAGTCGCGCGCCGAGCAGGACGCCGCCGCCTCCAAGGCCGCCAAGCAGGCCAAGGAAGACCAGGCGCAGGCCGAGAAGAAGGCCGAGGCCAAGCGCAAGGCCGAGGCCGCCGCCAAGAAGAAGGCGGAGCAGGAGCGCGCCTCGCGCTCGGCCGAGCGCACCAACCTGACCACGCAGTCCGGCGGCGGCTCCTCCGCGAGCTCCTCCGACTCGGTCGCTCCCCCGGCCAGCGGCAGCGTCGGCTCGGTCATCAGCTTCCTCAAGTCGCAGCTCGGCGACGCCTACGTGATGGGTGCCTCGGGCCCCAACGCCTGGGACTGCTCCAGCCTCGTGCAGGCCGCGTTCAAGCAGGCGGGCGTGGACCTCCCGCGCGTCTCGCAGGACCAGTCGACGATGGGCACCGAGGTCGGCACCTCGAACCTCCAGGTCGGCGACATCCTGTACTGGGGCGGCAAGGGCTCCGCGTACCACGTCGGTGTGTACATCGGTAACGGCCAGTACCTGGACGCCGCCAACCCCAGCAAGGGCGTTGTCATCCAGGACCTGTCGGGTTACCCGGCCTCGGGCGCCGTGCGCGTCCTCTGACGGCCTCTTAGAGACACGACCGAGGGCCGGAACCCCCCTGGGGGGTTCCGGCCCTCGGCATGCCCTGAGACGGCCTCTCAGCCGCCCCGCGAGCGTTTCCCTCAGTCGTTCTTCGGCGAGAGCTCCGCCATCGCGGACCAACCGCTGCCCTCGATCTCGGTGTTCACGATCTGCGGCACCGAGGCGATGAGCTCGCCCATCGTCTCCAAACCGGCCTTGAAGTGGTCGGAGCCGACGTGCGCGGCGCCCGCGTCCCCGTCGGCGAACGCCTCCAGGAGCACGAACTGGTTCGGGTCCTCGACGGAGCGGGACCACTCGAAGAAGACGTTGCCCGGCTCGGCACGGGTGGCGGCGGTGAACGCGGCGGTCCGCTCGATCCAGCTGTCGCTGTGCTCGGGGCGGACGGTGAACTTGACGGCGATGAAAATCATGCGGCCAGCGTCCGCCCGCACCGCCGCGTCGGCAAGCGCGACGGGCCGCTATTCCGACGCTGCCGGAATGCCCCGCCGCGCGGCCCGCGTCAGGACGCCGGTCAACTCCCGCCGCCGCCCGCGGAACTCCGCGGTCGGCAGGGACACCGACAGGGCCCGGACCCCGTCGCCGAGCGGTACGGCCACACAGGTGTACGCCGGATCCGTCTCCCCCACCGACACCGCGACACCCGCCGCCCGCACCCGGCGCAGCTCGGCCTCGAACCGGTCGGGGCTCGTGATGGTGTGCTCGGTCAGCCTCGGCAGGCCGTGCTCGTCCAGATAGCGCCGCCTGGCCGCCCTGCCGAGCGAGGCGAGCAGCACCTTGCCGTGCGCGGTGGCGTGCGCGCCCTGGTCGACACCGACCTCGAACGGGTCGCCACCGTCGGCCAGTACGGCCGTGGTGCTGTCGACGACGGCGATCCGGCCGCCCCTGCGGGCGCTGAGGTAGGCGTGGGCACCGGCCGTCCTGCGTACGCCGAGCAGCAGCTTGCGGGTGCCCGCGTCGACCCCCGCGTGCCGCTGGAAGGAGCGGTACAGGGCGGGTACGCGCGGGCCGAGCGCGAAGCCGTCCGGGGTGCGCGCCACGTGCCCGCGCGCGGTGAGCGGGGCGAGCAGGTGGTACACGGTCGAGAGGGCGCAGCCCAGTTCACCGGCGAGCGCCTTGGCGCCGACCGGTTCGGGGGCCCGGGCCACCGCCTCCAGGAGGTCGAGCGCCCGGTCCACCGAAGCGGGGCCGCCGTGCTCCTGGGTCACGCCTTCGGAGCCACCTTGCTCAGCCCGTTGATGATCCGGTCCATCGCGTCGCCGCCCGTCGGGTCGGTCAGGTTGGCGAGCATCTTCAGCGTGAACTTCATCAGGACCGGGTGGGTCAGACCGCGCTGGGTCGCGATCTTCATGACCTTCGGGTTGCCGATGAGCTTCACGAAGGCGCGGCCCAGCGTGTAGTAGCCGCCGTAGACGTCCTTGAGGGTCTGCGGGTAGTTCAGGAGCGCCAGTTCGCGCTGGGCGGGGGTGGCACGCGCGTGTGCCTGCACGATGACGTCCGCCGCGATCTGGCCCGACTCCATGGCGTACGCGATGCCCTCGCCGTTGAACGGGTTCACCAGGCCGCCCGCGTCGCCGACCAGGAGCAGGCCCTTGGTGTAGTGCGGCTGGCGGTTGAAGGCCATCGGCAGGGCGGCGCCGCGGATCGGCATCGTCATGTTCTCCGGGGTGTAGCCCCAGTCCTCGGGCATCGAGGCGCACCACGCCTTGAGGACCTCGCGCCAGTCCAGCTCGCGGAAGGCCTTGGAGGAGTTGAGGATGCCGAGGCCCACGTTGGAGGTGCCGTCGCCCATGCCGAAGATCCAGCCGTAGCCGGGCAGCAGCCGGTCCTCGCCCGGTCCGCGCCGGTCCCACAGCTCCAGCCACGACTCCAGGTAGTCGTCGTCGTGGCGGGGCGAGGTGAAGTACGTCCGTACGGCGACGCCCATCGGGCGGTCCTCGCGCCTGTGCAGGCCCATGGCGAGGGAGATCCGCGAGGAGTTGCCGTCGGCGGCGACGACGAGCGGGGCGTGGAAGGTGACCGGAGTCTTCTCCTCGCCGAGCTTGGCGTGCACGCCGGTGACGCGGCCCGTGCGGTCGTCGATGATCGGCTCGCCCACGTTGCACCGCTCGTGCAGGCGGGCGCCCGCCTTCTGCGCCTGCCTGGCGAGCTGCTCGTCGAAGTCGTCGCGCTTGCGGACCAGGCCGTAGTCCGGGTAGGAGGCGAGATCCGGCCAATCCAGCTGGAGGCGCATGCCGCCGCCGATGATGCGCAGGCCCTTGTTCCTGAGCCAGCCCGCCTCTTCGGAGATGTCGATTCCCATGGACACGAGCTGCTTCGTGGCGCGGGGGGTGAGGCCGTCGCCGCAGACCTTCTCCCTCGGGAACGCGGTCTTCTCCAGGAGCAGGACGTCGAGCCCGGCCTTGGCCAGGTAGTACGCCGTCGTCGACCCTGCGGGCCCGGCGCCGACGACGATGACGTCCGCTGAGTGTTCGGAGAGGGGCTCGGTCACGGCGGGTTCTCCCCAAGGCTCGAAATCATTGTGCCGACGGGCACGGGATATGGGCAGTCTATGAGGCGGTACCGATCAGCCAGCCGAAGGGCCACACGTGAGCGACCAGACAGCGACCCTGCCCGCCGTGCACCTGCGGGTTCCCACCCATGAGGACGCCTTCGCCTGGCACCGGCTCTTCGACGACCCCGAGGTCATGGAGTTCTTCGGCGGCACGTCGGCCGAGCTCTCCATGTACGAGGAGCTGACCGCGCGCCAGCGCAGACACGACGCCGAACTGGGCTACTGCCTGTGGACGTTGCTCGACGCGGACGGCGAGCCGATCGGCTTCACCGGCGCCCAGCCCTGGCCCCGAGACTGGGGCCCCACCGGCGAGATCGAGATCGGCTGGCGCCTCGCCCGCCCGGCCTGGGGCAAGGGGTACGCGACCGCGGCGGCGGTGGCCACGGTCGAACGGCTGCGCGCCGTGGGCGTACCGAGCGTGGTGGCGATGATCCGTTCGGGGAACGAGCGCTCCATCGCGGTCACCCGGCGGCTCGGCATGGAGCTCGCCGAGACGTTCACCACCCCGTGGGCGCCCGGCGACCCGGAGCCCCGGCGCGTGGCCCACTGCTTCCGGCTCGCCCTGTAGCGGGTCTACCCTGCCGGTACCGCAGCGGGTCCGGTACCGCAGGGGGTGACGTCTGTGCGCAATCCGCCCGAGCCGCACGAGCTGCCCGAGGCGCGCGTGCCACGCCTGATCGGCCTGATGGCGGTGGACGCGCGCGAGGCCGCAGCGCGGCACGGCGTACGGCTCGCGGCGCCCGACCGGCCCGGCTTCCACGACGTCGTCGTCGAACACGTCGTGCGCCAGTACCCGCCGCCCGGTGCGGAGGTGCCGCGCGGCGCGGCGGTCACCGTCTGGTTCGACCTGGGCCCCGGCGAGGGCGAGGGCGGCGCGGGGGTGCGCGAGCCGCGCCGCCCGGGGCCGCCTGGCGGCGGCGAACTGCGCGGGGAGCTGGACGAGCCGGGGCCCGAGGTGACGGCCGCGCCGTGAGCGGGGCCGGGACCCGGCCGCCCCGGGCCCCGGCCCTCCGGCGGCTCAGTCGCTGATGAGCCGCCAGGTGTCCAGGGCCGTCCGATGCGTCTTCGCGCCCTCACCGGCAGGCAGGAAGTCCTCGCGCCAGGAGAACTGGATCGCGTACTCCGTGCCGTTCTCCGCGATGTAGCTCTGGTCGATGGCGTGGATCGTGCGGTCCGCCTCGTCGGTGTAGGTGTACTCCCAGATCGCGCCGGACCGCCCCTGGAAGGTGTTCCGCTCCAGTCGGACGCGCTGGTAGTCGGACTTGTCCGGGGCCGACTTGGTGTGCTTCTCGATGTTGAGGAAGTTCTCGTACGAGGTGTAGGGCGCGTCCGTGACGACGCCGACGAGGAACTCCTCGCGCCCGGTCGAACCTGCGTACGTGATCTGCCCGGGGCGCTGCGGGTCCACGGGCTCCCTGCGCCAGCCCGTCGGCGCCGCGAAGGAGAACCCTTCGGGGTCCGTCATGATCTCGGAGCCTTCCGGGACGTTCACCACACCGAGGTCCCCCGAGTCCGCGCTGGCGCTCGGCTCCGGGCTCTCCGTCGCCTCGGACGCCACCGGGCTCGGGTCCTGGGGCCCCGACCGGCTCGCCGACGCGCTGGCGCCCTTGGCCGCGCCGTCCGTCTTGTCGTCGCCGCCGCCGTCCTGCCAGAAGAGGATCCCGGCCGCCGCACCGCCACCGATGACGAGCGCCCCGGCGATCGTGGCCACCCAGATGCCCGCGCTGCCGCGGGGCTTGGGGGCGGGGGCGTACGGCGGGGTGACTTCCATGGTGGGCACGTACGAAGGGGCAGGGGAATGCGAAGGGGCGGGTGAGTGTGGAAGGGCGGGCGAGTGTGTGGGAGTCGGCACCGAGCCCGGCACGGCGGGCGCCCCCGGCACGGCAGGCGCCCCCGGCACGGGAGCTGTCATCGGCGCGCCCGCAACCCCCCGCTGCCCCACCATCTGCAACAGGAACGGCGCGAGGAACGTCGCCGCCCCGATCCACAGCAGCCCGAACAGCAGGACTTCGGGGATGCCGATCCCCGTCTCCACCGTGCCGTTGCCGCTGGCCCTGCCGAACTCCGAACCCCCGCCGCTGCCACCGACCCCGGACACCTCGACGCCGAACCCGCTGAAGGCGGCGAGCAGCAGGACGAGCCCGAAGAAGATGCCCGCGGCGAGGAACTGCTCGCCGCGGCGGCCCGCGAGGCGCCGGGCCGCGAGCACGCCGATGGTCAGCGCGCAGACGAGACCGAGCGCCAACGCGCCCACGACCGCCCAGTCGTTGGTGACGTCCCCCAGTTCGGAGAGGCCGAAGGAGCCGCTCTGCCGACTCCCGCCGTACGTCGAACTGGCGCCGCTCGCCGACGCCTCGGCCGACGCGCCCCAGCCGATGCCGAGCGCGGTGACCGCGAGGTTCGGCAGGAGCAGCAGCGCGACCAGGAGCGGCGAGACGTCCGCCTCGTCGAGGTCGGCGAGTTCGGCCAGGTCGTCGACCTGGGTGAGGCTGATGAAGGCGACGAGCGAGCAGAGCACGAGGACGACGACGAGGGCGCGCAGCGCGGTACCGGCGGCGCGGACGACGGCCTGTGCGCCGGGGCGTGCGGCCATCCGGTGGGCGAGGTCCTCGCGGTGCAACACCCCGCAGGAGACGGCGAGTCCGAGCAGCAGCGCGCCGAGCGCGGCGAGCACCGGGGACGACGAGACCTCGACGCCCTCGATCTCGGGCTGCGCGAAGAGCGCCAGCGCGAGCACGCCCGCGGTCACCAGGAGCGAGACGCGGACGGCGGCCTCGAACCCCGCCGTGCCGCCGTGCACACCGCCCGGCGCGGCGGCGGCACGCAGCCGGATCCGGTTGCGCAGGACGCGTACGCCGATGAGGAGCGCCACGATCCACAGCACGGTCACGGTCAGCGGGACGAAGTGCAGCGACGCGGTGCCCTGGAGCACCTGGTCAGAGGATTCCGAGCCGAGGTCGCTCGTACCGCCGAAGACCGGACGCCGCTCGTGGCCCGACAACTCGAAGCCGCCGCCGACGGATTGGAGCAGCAGCGCGAGGCTGACCCGCAGCCGGTCGACGAAGCCGACGACCACCTCGTCGTCCTGCCCGTACGAAGGACCGGCCAGCGCGACCGCCCCGACGAGCAGCAGCACGAGCGGCCAGAGTGCGGCCTGCACGGCACCGGCCCAGTCCCCGCGGAACGTACGACCGAAGAAGGCGCCGACGGGCGAGGGGGTGACGGGGCGCGGCAGGTACGCGGGCGGCGGAGGCGTCCCTGGCATCCCGGGAGCCTCAAGCACCCCGGGAGTCTCGGGCTCAGGGGTGCGTTCGCGGCCGCACTTCATGCAGAAGCGGGCCTCGTCAGGAGCGGGAGCCCCGCAGTGTGGGCAGTACGACGCCATCGGAACGCTCCGTCAGTCCAGGAGATCAGCAGATCACCGGCGAGAATGACCGACCCGTAAGCACCACATAAGGAAACGGCCGGGTCGCTACAACGGACACATCTTGCCCGGTGGCCGGTTCCCATGGGCGCGGGATCCCCAGTCTCAACTGGAGCGTTACGAAACCCCTTTGATCAGACCTCGATCAGGCCCTGATCAGACCTGCTTGAACCCCCGGTGCAGCGCCACCACGCCGCCGGTGAGGTTGCGCCACGCCACCTTCGCCCAGCCCGCGTCCTGGAGCAGCGCGGCCAGCGCGGGCTGGTCGGGCCAGCTGCGGATCGACTCGGCGAGATAGACGTACGCGTCCGGGTTCGAGGACACCGCGCGCGCGACCGGCGGCAGCGCCCGCATCAGGTACTCCTCGTAGACCGTCCGGAAGGGACCCCATGTCGCGTGCGAGAACTCGCAGATCACGACCCGGCCGCCCGGCTTCGTCACGCGGTACAGCTCGCGCAGCGCGGCGCCCGTGTCCTGGATGTTGCGCAGCCCGAAGGAGATGGTCACGGCGTCGAAGGTGTCGTCCTTGAACGGCAGCTTCGTCCCGTCGCCCGCGGTGAACGGCATCCAGGGGTGACGCTTCTTGCCGACCGCGAGCATGCCGAGCGAAAAGTCGCACGGCACGACGTACGCGCCCGCCTGCGCGAACGGCTGCGAGGAGGTGGCGGTGCCCGCGGCGAGGTCGAGGACCTTCTGCGCGGGGCGGGCGTCGACCGCCTTGGCGACCGCCTTGCGCCAGAGGCGGGCCTGGCCGAGGGAGAGCACGTCGTTGGTGAGGTCGTAGCGTTCCGCCACGTCGTCGAACATGGTGGCGACTTCGTGGGGCTGCTTTTCCAGGGAGGCGCGGGTCACTTGCCCATTGTGGCAGGCCCGGGTTCTTTCGCCTGCGGCGGGCGTTCCGCCATCGCGTGTGGCGTGTTCCGCCGCCGGCGGGTGCGGGTCGTGTCGTGGTTGCCCGCGCAGTTCCCCGCGCCCCTTACGGGGCAACCCCTTGCCGGGGCTCTCAGCGGGCGCGGTACACCAGGCGGCCCGCGATCACCGTTGCCACGCACGTTTCCGCGCCGCGTGCCACCAGCTCGGCCCTGTTCTGTACGTCGAAGATCGCGAACCTCGCCGGGGCGCCCTCCGCCAGGGGCGGGAGCAGGACCAGCGGGGTCGGTGACAGGGACGGGGGGCCCGGCAGGCGCGGTGGGCGCTGGCCCACCGCGAGGCCCGCTCTGCCCACGGCGTCCATCACGGGGCGGGCCCGCAGTTCGCCCGCGACCGCCACCGTGCCGTGCGCCAGCATCCGCTGCACGCCGCGACGGGCGCTGGCGCCCAGGCGGGACGGGTCGGCGCGGAAGATCGCCACCGCGCGCTCGCCGCCGATGGGGTCGGTGCCGAGCTCGTCGGCCTCCCGCGGGTCCGGGTGGTACGTGGCTTCCAGGAGCTCGGGGGCGTACGGATTGAGCAGCCCGGGCGTCAGGATGCCGGGCCAGCGCCGGACGCGGGCCGTGGGGTGCGCGGCGGCCAGCTCCTCGTGGGGGCCGACGGCGGCGATGCTCCCGCCGTCGGCCAGGACCGCCGTCTCCGGAGAGTGCTCGGCGACGTGAAGTGTCAGCAACGGGGCCTCAGTTGGTGGCGAGGAGCTTCAGCTCCGGGTGGGCCGTGCCGCCCTCGATCGCCGTGGAGGAGATGTGCGAGGCGACGCGGTCGTCGACGGGGTCGTTCGCCGGGTCGTCGTGCACGACGAGGTGCTCGTACGTCGTGGCGCGCTGGGCCGGGACGCGGTCCGCCGTGCGGATCATGTCGATCATGTCGCGCAGGTTGTTGCGGTGCTTGGCACCGGCCGAGGAGACCACGTTCTCCTCCAGCATCACCGAGCCGAGGTCGTCCGCTCCGTAGTGCAGCGTGAGCTGGCCCGCCTCCTTGCCGGTGGTCAGCCAGGAGCCCTGGATGTGCGCCACGTTGTCGAGGAAGATCCGGGCGATCGCGATCATGCGGATGTACTCGAAGATCGTCGCCTGCGTGCGGCCCTTGAGGTGGTTGTTCTCGGGCTGGTACGTGTACGGGATGAAGGCCCGGAAGCCGCCCGTCCGGTCCTGCACGTCGCGGATCATGCGCAGGTGCTCGATGCGCTCGGCGTTGGTCTCGCCGGTACCCATCAGCATGGTGGAGGTGGACTCCACGCCCAGGTTGTGCGAGATCTCCATGATCTCCAGCCAGCGCTCGCCGGACTCCTTGAGCGGGGCGATGGCCTTGCGCGGCCGCTCCGGGAGCAGCTCGGCGCCCGCGCCCGCGAAGGAGTCGAGGCCCGCGGCGTGGATCCGCTGGATCGCCTCCTCCACCGACACCTTGGAGATCCGGGCCATGTGCTCGACCTCGGACGCGCCGAGGGAGTGGATGACCAGCTGCGGGAAGTCCTTCTTGATCGCGGCGAAGTGCTTCTCGTAGTACTCCACGCCGTAGTCCGGGTGGTGGCCGCCCTGGAACATGACCTGGGTGCCGCCCAGCTCGACGGTCTCCGCGCAGCGGCGCAGGATGTCGTCGAGGTCGCGGCTCCAGCCCTTCTTGGTGTCCTTCGGAGCGGCGTAGAAGGCGCAGAACTTGCACGCCGTCACGCAGACGTTCGTGTAGTTGATGTTCCGCTCGATGATGTACGTCGCGATGTGCTCCGTACCGGCGTAGCGGCGGCGACGCACGGCGTCGGCGGCGGCACCGAGCGCGTGCAGCGGGGCGTCACGGTAGAGGACCAGCGCCTCTTCCGGGGTGATCCGCCCACCTGCGGCGGCACGGTCGAGGACGGACTGGAGGTCGGCCTTCTCGGTCACCGGGGCGTCCCTTTCGTAAGGGTTGTGGACGGACCAAGCCAGCGTACGCCAGCACGATCCGCCGCCCGACGTGGGCTCAGGCCGCGTACGACCCGATGAGCAGGCCCACGAACGCGCCGCCGAGCAGGAAGGGCCCGAAGGGGATCGCCGTCTTGCGTGAGGCGCGGCGGGCGACGACCAGCGCCCCGCCGTACAGCGCGGCCAGCAGGAACCCGGCGAAGGTGCCGAGCAGCAGCACGCCCCAGCCGTACCAGCCGAGCACCGCGCCCAGACAGAGCGCGAGCTTCACGTCGCCGAAGCCCATGCCGTTGGGGTTGATGAGGAAGAGCACGAAGTACGCGCCCGAGAGCGCGAGCGCCCCGTACAGCGCGCCCGTCCACGACCCCCCGTGCTCGGGCAGCAGCGCGGCGCCCCCGAGCAGCAGGGGCGCGGCGCCCGCGAACGGCAGCGTCAGGACGTCGGGGAGCCGGTGCACCGTGAAGTCGACGATGGTGAGCAGCACGCCGAGGGGCGCGAGCAGCAGCCAGACGCCGAGCTCGGGCCGCGCGCCCGTGGTCAGGGCGAGCGCGGCGCAGACGAGGGCGGTGGCGGGGGCGACGACAGCGGTGCGGGGGCCGTACCAGTCGCCCTTCGGGCACCGGGCGAGCCCCACCCACGAGGCGAGCGGCTGCCCGGTCGGCGTCTCGGCCCGCCACGCCTCCTCCGGCGGCACGGAGAGCCGGTAGGCGGCGCGCGGCACGAACATCCCGACGAGGGTGCCCCAGAGGGCGCCGCCGAGGGCGAGGATCAGCTCCAAGGGATTCCGTCTCCCGTCAGCTGACTGCCGTCAGACCAGTGCGCCACGTCGGCAGCAGCTCGTCCAGCAACGCCTCCGTCCGAGGCGGCAGCCCCCGCGCCCCGCTCCGGGCGACCAGGTCGGCCGCGACCTGCCGCAAGCGGGCCGGGTCCGCCAAGGCGTGCGTGGCACGGAGCAGCTCGTTCCAGAGCCGCTCATCGCCCGGCGCGGAGCCGAGCGCGGCGTTGAGCGCCTCGATCGCCTTCTCCGCGCGCCCCTTCTCCAGGTGGAACTCGGAGAGCGCGAGACCGATGTCGGCGACGAGCAGCGGCAGCTGCGCGTCGATGATCTCGTGCGTGAGCCAGGCGTACCGCCCCTGCGGCCGGTCGGCGAGCAGCGGCCCGCGCACCAGGACGAGCGCGTCGGTGAGCATCCGCCCGCGCACGGCACGGTTGTTGGCACCGCGCCCCTGCGTGCCCTCGTGGTAGAGCGAGCGCAGCACGTCCAGGTCGGAGACGACGGACTTGGCGAGCGTGAGCCTGCCGGTCTGATCGGCCCGCAGGCGGGGCGATCCGTCGGGCTCGGTGCCGAGCCACTCACGCAGCCGGTCCACGAGCGCGTCCCGCACGTCGTCGGTGACGCCGCGCGGCCACAGCGCGGAGGCGAGCACGCGCGGGTGCACGCCTTCGCGGTGCAGCAGCAGAAGCGCCAGGGCTTCGTGCATCAACGGGCTGCGCTCGCCGTCCGGCGTCTCCAGGCCGATGATCTCGTACGTACCGACGAGGCGGGCGTAGACCGCGGGCCGCCCCTGCTCGGTGACGTCGACGAGGAACGGCGGGGCCGCGGCGGGCGCGCCGCCGTCGGGGCCCGCGGGGCTGCCCGCGCTCTCCGGGTCGGCCTCGCTGAACAGGCGTACGACGGCGCGCTGCTGGGCCTCCGGCAGCGCCTGCGCCTCCAGTTCGAGCCCGAGCAGCGGGGCGAGCAGCTTGCCCGCGCGGGTGATCTCCATCTCCCAGGCGGCACCGGGCAGGTCGCCGGACTCGGTGCCGACCAGGTAGCCGATGCCGAGCCTGCCCGCGTCGGCGGCGAGCTCGGCGAGCTTGATCGCGTCGTCCGCGCTCGGCTCGGCGGCGAGCAGCACGAGGTGCGGGGCCCAACGGGTGTGCTGGGCCGGGCCCGTACGCCCGGTGAGCACCGAGTCGTGTCCCGCGGCGCCGAGCGCGCCGCGGCGCTGCCGGGTCTCGGCCTCCATGGTCTCGATGAGCGCTTCCACGTCTTCCAGGTGACGGAGACGGTTGGGCGCGAGCGGGGTGAGGTCCTGGCCGAAGCCGACGACGGTGATGGTCATCCGGTCCGACCAGCCGTTGGTGGCCAGCTCGGCGGCGACCGAGGCGAAGACGGCGGCGCGGTCGGCCTCGCTGCCGCTCAGCGAGACGATGCCGGGCACGGACTCCAGGTTGAGCAGGAGCCGCGAGTCGTCACGGGTACCGAGGCTGACGAGCCCCGGGTAGGGCGCAGCGGTGTCGACGTCCTCGTACTGCTCGGCGTCGGCGCGGGCCAGCATCCAGAACGTCTGGTCCTGCCCCAACTGCCAAGGAGCGGGCGGCCGTCCGGCGGGCTGCGCGAGCTGCAGGTGCAGATCGCCGTTGCTCAGCCACGCGGCGTAGACGGTCGGCAGGGGACGGTTCTCCTCGGCGAGCGCGGCGGCGAGGCCGCGCAGCGACAGGTCGAGCAGGCGTACGCCCTCGGGGTCGGCGCCCACGAGCAGCGCGTCCTGCACGTCGGCGGCGTCACCGGTCGGCGTCGGCGGCTGCATGCCGCGACGCCCGCCCGCGGCACCCATGGCGGACTGCCACAGGGCGTGCCGCCTGCGCCTGCCGAGCGCGAGGAGCAGACCCGCGGCGAGGAGGGGCGCGCCGAGGAGGGCCTCGGGAAGTCCGAAGGAGGAGGAGTCGTCGTCGGAGGCGCCGGTAGCAGCGGGCACCTGCTGCCGCGCCCCCTCGCCCTGCCCCTGTCCCTGTCCCTGTCCCTGCCCATCGCCCGCGGGCCGCTGCTCGGGCAGGGAGATGTGCGCGGTATCCCGATCGACGGACCCGCCGCCCCCCTGCTGCCCACTGCCGCCCTGCTCCGCGCCCTGCTCGCCGCCGCCCTGCTGGTGGCCGCTGTCCCCGGACTTGGAGTAGTCGGAGATCTGCTCCTGGACGTCCTTGGAGACCTCGGGCGCCTCGTCGGGCATCTCGACGATCTCGCCGCCGTGCGCGTCCGCGGGCATCTCCATGATCCAGCCGGGCCTGATGAGGCTCGCCTCGGAGAGACGCGAACCGTCGGGCTGCTCACGGTCCTTGTTGAGCTGGTAGATCTCCTTGTACCGGCGCCCGTCGCCCAGGTGCCGCTCCGCGACCTCCCACAGGGAGTCGTGGTGGCGCCCCTCAGGGGGCTGGATCCGGTAGTACTTCGTGTCCCCCGCCTTGGCACCGCTGCCACCGTCGGCGTGCGCGGCGGCCTGGTCGGCCTGCGCGGCGAGGGCGTCGGCGGCGCTCGCGGCCTGCTGTTGCTCCTGCCCGAAGAGCCCGGGCGTCTGGTGGGCGGACGCGGCGGACGCGGGCTTCTGGTTCCCCTCCAGGGACTGCCCGAACTGCGAGAGCCCCGGCGCGAAGCTGGCGGCCGTGGCACCCACGAGGAGCAGGGCGGCGACCAGTTGGCGCGCGAGCAGCTGACTGCCGCCCGCGCCCGGCACCCGGCCGGGAATGCCGACGCCGGAGAAGGCGGCCTTTATCTCCACGAGCACACAGGCGGTGAACTGCGCCCAGGCGAGCCAGACGACGACGGTCAGCACGTTGATGAACGTGCTGGCGGTGATCTCCTGCTGCAACCAGTCGAGCGAGGGCGCGCCCCCCGGCAGCGGCCACCCCACGAAGTACGCGAGCGCTCCGGGCACGCCGACGAGAAGCACGGTCAACGCGACGAAGGCGAAGAACGCCTTGACGAAGTCCCCGAAGGAACGACGGCGCCCCGGCAGGGGCTGTGGCGTCCTGTTCCGCGGAGACTGCGGATTCGACGGGCCGCCGCCCGTCGAACGTGAAGTGCTGCGCGCCATGGCGGGTTTCCTGAAGTCGTGATGGGTACGAGCCGTGACCGAAGGCCTGAGCCTCCTGAGGTACTACCGCGTTGATGTTACGGAAGCCCACTGACACCGGACAGGGAGACGCCGCAAGCGCCTGCCCGATTCCTCACCAGGCGTACCTTTGCGCCGACTTTCTCCGCCACTTCCAGAACCCGCTCGCCCCGAGGGAACTCGCCCAGCGACGCCCCCGGAAAGCCCCGCGTCACAGTTCCGGCACAATTCCCCCGCGCAACCTCACCACTTGCCTACCACCGGGCTCTCCCCACCCCACGCGATACAGTTTTCCGCGTATGCCGAGGTAGTCGTTGCGGGCGTTACGAGGGGGCAGCGGGCAGCATGGCACACAGGCCTACGGACTGGCACATACTCGACCTGGACAAGGATCCGACTCCCGGCGATCCGCACCGCATCCGCAAACTGGCCGGTGTCCTGCACGACTTCGCAGACGACGTGGCCGATGCCTTGCGCGACATCAAAGGTATTGCGACTGAGGACGAAATCCTCTCCTGGGCGGGCAAAACAGCGGACTCGTTCGCCGAGGAGTTCGAAGACGCTCCGAAGAAGCTCAAGAAACTCAAGAAGTCCTACGCCCTCGCCGGAGATGCGCTCTCCTCTTTCTGGCCCGACCTCGAGGATGCCCAGGAGAAGGCGGACAAGGCGCTCCGCGACGGCCGCAAGGCCCACGACGAACTCACCACGGCCCGGTCGGCCCTCGCCGGCGCGGACGACTGGGTCAGAGCGGCGTCTGCCAAGGCCGACTCCTACGACCCGGCAAAGAACAAAGGCAAGGACGTCCCCAAGCCCGACGAGGCCGACGTCCGCCGCGCCACCCGTGACGCCCAGCACGCCAAGTCCGGCCAGGCAGCAGCCCAACACGACGCCGAAAGCGCCCAGAACGCACTCGACGCCGCCAAGAAGCTCGCAGCCCAGGCCAAGGGCCTGCGCGAGGACGCTGCCGGCCGCACGGTCAAGAAGCTCCATGAGGCGTCCGACGCGGGCATCCCCAATCGCCACTGGTGGGAAGAGATCGGCGACTGGGTCTCCGACCACTGGGACGAGATCGTCACCATCTGCAAATGGGTCGTCACCGTCGTCGGCATCATCGTGATGATCGTCGGTGGTCCCCTCGGCTGGCTCGTCTTCGCCGCGGCGCTCGTCGTCCTCGGCGACACCTTAAGGAGGGTCCTCAACGGCGAAGCGGGCTGGGGAGACCTCGTCTGGGCCGCCCTGGACTGCATACCCGCGACAAAGGGCTTCACCAGCATGGCCAAGCTGGGGAAACTCTGGAAGGCGGGCGGCCTCAGAGGGCTCGGCGCAGGGGCGATGAAGGGAATCGGCGGCGGGCTGCTCAAGCGGTTCAGGTCGGGAGAGGGCCTGCGTGGCATCTACCGCCCCTTCAAGGGATCCAGCCGTCTGTTCGGCGGCACCATCCCGTACCGCGCCCTTTCCCCGAAGGCCCGTCAACTCGCACGAGACCTCACCAGGGGGCCGGTACGCATCTCACCGAACGAAGTAAGCATCACGCACATGGCGGATCTCCAGAAGTTCCACGGCGTCGAGCACGCGGTGGCGCAGAACCCGGCAGGAGAAATGCGCCTGTTCCAAGGGGACGAAGTGACCACGATCATTCCCAAGGAACTGAGAGACGAAGGCTACAAGTTCACGGTGCACACCCATCCCGAAGACCGCATACCCGGCCCACCCGACGACATGGAAGCAGCCCGGAACATCAGGAACAGCATGAACCGCGACCTGGACAACAAGAGGACGCCACACATGGAGGCGGTGATCAGCCGTGATGGAAACGTTCGGTTCTTCGACAACAACGGCGTACTCGATCTGCCCCAGGGGACCTATCCGCCGAACGGCCCGATCGGCGAACGCGGCGGAATCGTGCCCGTACCGGGCCTATGATTGATTGATCCGCCACCTCTGCCCCCGCAAGGAAAATCGATAGGCGAGCCAACATGCCAGACTTGAATGAATGCCAGATCTGCGGGCGCCCCGCCCCGCCCGTCCCTGGCCAGTGCGACGGAGTTGCCGGATATCGTCTGATCCGGGACCCCTGGGCTGCCGCTCCCGCCTTCCTCGACGGCTACTTGCACTTTTCCTGCCTGGCGGATTCCGAAAAGACACCTGATTTCCTTGCCGAATTCACAAGGATGCTGCAGGCAGGGCACGAGGAAGTCGAGAGTTTGAACGGGACCCCGCCGCCCCACACCAGGATGGGTCTCGGCATGACGGAGATCTTCTCCGGCGCCGAATGCAGCGTTTTCCAGAGCGGTATCGCCGACCATTGGATGGTGGTCAGCAGGACTGGGGCCTGGGTTCGGCTGCGCCTCGACGATCTCGCGGACATCTCGCGTGGTGTCGTCCCTCGCTCGCCCGCCGGCGCCTTCCCCTACCGCTTGCCCGCGGATCCGCACGGCAAGGTCGACGAGTACACCTTTACCGAACTGCTCGCCTTCATGGGGGTGGCCGACCGTTACCCTTCCCTGAACGACATGATGGACATCGAGTACGAATTCATCGACTACTACCCGCCGAAGCGTCTCCTCGAATACTCGGTCAGAGCCCCGCTGCACATCCCCGCCGAAGCCTCCGCTTTTCTCGCGCGGCACGCGGAGAGTTACACGCCGGTCAGCTTCGAGGAGGACGCATGACCTCGGCCGGGACCCGAGCCGATGGCATGGCTCTGTCCGTCCCCGACTCGTGGTGGGAATTCGACATCCGCCCGGAGGGCAGAGAGGCCACCATCCGCGCCCTCGTGGCCGACCGGGTGCGCGGCACACCGGAACTCGCGCCCTACCGAGCCGACTTGACCAGCATGCTCCGCAAGATGGCCAAGGAGGCCCACGACTCCGGCGCGGTCTATCTGGGCTGCATGGCCGAGAATCTCGAGGCCGTCCCGCTGACCGCGACCGTGACCGTGTCCGTGATCGGCGCCAAGGACAAGCAGGGCGCGACGCTCTCCACCGACCCGCGTGCCATCGCCGAGAGCCTGCGCACCCTCACGCCGCGGCGTGAGGGCGACTCCTGGCGCACGGTCACGACCGTCGAGCTCCCCGAAGCAGGCCTCGCCGCACGGACCGTCGGCGTCGAGGACGTCCCTGTCGCGCCGGGCGACAGCCGCACCCTGCGCATGGCGCTGACCCAGACCTACATCCCTGTACCGGGGACGAAGGACCAGGTCGTCCTCGTCGCGGGAGCCAGCCCGGTACTCGACCTGGCAGAGGCGTTCCACGACATCTTCGACGCCGTGACCAGCACCTTCCGCTTCGTCTGACACAGGACGTCTCCGTCGTCCGCCCCAACCGCCGAGGAAGAGGACACATGGGCAAAGGCAAGAGTGATCTCTCGCTCCCTCTCACCGACCTCGAGGGCTACGGCAGCCGGCTGCGCTCCCTCAAGACCCGCCTCAACCACACGCAGAAGCTGTTCGACTCCTACAAGGACGACATCGGCGACAGCAGCGTCAATGACGCGCTCGGCGATTTCGAGTCCAACTGGGAGGACGGCCGCGAGGACATCACGCAGCAGATCGACGCCCTCGCAGACATGTCCGACGCCGTCGTACGCGAATTCAAGAAGCTGGATGACGAGCTGGCCAAGAAGGTCCGCGAGGCAGTGAAGGTGAAGAAGGACGGAAAGGGCGGGGGCGGCGGAAAAGACGGGAAGGGCAGGCAAAGCAAGGACTCCGCGAAGTAGGGACGAAAGCCCCCCGCCCTCACATTCCGCTCACCCTCCGCGCCCTGCCCACGTGGCAGCCACTCGGCTCTGCCCAGCCTCACACATCACAGTTGCGGCACGGAATCGCTGCGTCGGCGTAGCACTTCCCGCTGTTCACTTCCGCCACCGGGCAACGCCACGGAATGCTTCTCTCAGCGCTCTGCTGCCACCCGAGCCCACTTGATAGCTTCGTTCTCTCCTGCACACCTGCACACGCCCGCGTGTATGCCGAAACTCTGGGGGACCGTGATCGTGGCCCGTCGCACCTTGCCCACCGCTGCCGCTCTCGTCATCGGAACGATGCTGCTCCTGACCGCCTGTGGTGGTGGGAGCGGCGACTCCAGCGACAAGATCGAGGGAGCGGGCGGGAGTTCGGACAAGCCGTCGGCGTCCGCGTCAGCGTCGGCGCCGACCGGCGCCGACCGCCCGGAAATCAAGCTCCCGAAGAACTTCGACCTGTCCTTCGACAACTGGACCAGCAGCGACCCCGACGAACAGGCCATCCTCAACGACGGCAAGGAGCATCTGCGGGCGGGATACTCCGCGATCATCGAGAATGACCCCGGCGCCAAGCCTCTCGCCTTCTACGACACCAAGGCGGGCCTTTCACAGGACCAACGGTGGGTCGAGACATACACCAGCAAGGACCTCACGGTCATCGGCAAGCTGCCGGTCTTCGCCCCCAAGGTGACTCTCCTGGGCGACAAGAAGATGAAGGCCTCGCTGAGCTACTGCACGGACGAGAGCAAGGCCTTCTCGAAGGACCGCAAGTCGGGCAAGACCGAAGGGAACCCCGCAGGCACTGCCCCGGAGGTGTTCTACACCGTCACGCTGTACAAGAGCGCCGACGGTGTCTGGCAGACCGTTTCCACCCACTCGAAGAGGGGCGGTTGCTCACGATGACGTCACGGCGCACTTGGGCGGCCCTGGCCGCCACTTCACTCGCCGCGATCACGTTCGCGTCCACTCCGGCTCGCGCGGTGGGCGGAGGGGGAACGGTCGGCGAAGTCGACGAACGCACACTGGCCTCCACCGCGCATTCGCAGATCCAGATCACCTACGAAACTGGCGGCAAGGGCAAGGGCAAGAAGGGCAACCTCGCGCCAATCGACCCCAACTGGAAGCCCCCGGCCTGCTGGTACGAACCGCTCTTCACGCCCGAGCAGCTCAAGGCCTTCGTGGAGAAGACGGACGGCGCGGGCATGGTCGGCATCCACCAGGGCTGGTACGGCCGGAGCCTGTGGGAGAACCACTACGCCAAGGGCAAGCAGGAGCCCAACCTCGACGAGGAGAACACCACAGCCGAGGGCTACGACAACTACAACATCGGCAAGAAGGGCTACTTCTGGCGCAGCGTGGCCCCCGACGACTCTGACCCGCGCTCCTCCGCGTGCGACAAGGTCATGTTCTGGCAGGACGCCGGGGACATCCCGAACGTCCCCAACACGCCTACCCCGAAGACCCTCGCCGAGTACGCCTACGACAAGGTCGAGATCCCCGAGACCGAGATCGAGTTGAAGCCCCAGAACAAGTCAACGGTCAATCTGCCCACTTGGGTCTGGCTCGACAAGGGCACCTTCAAAGACGTGAAGGTCCGCGCCGCGCTGCCCAAGACGGGCCTGTGGGCCGAAACCACCGCCAAGCCCAAGAGCCTCCACCTGGAGCCCGGCACGGACGACGCGGAGACGTTCCCCGCGTCAGGCGAGTGCGCGATCAACGACGACGGCAGCATCGGGACGCCCTACAAGAAGGGCAGCTCCAAGGAGGAGCCCCCGTGCGGCATCAAGTACCTGCGGGCGACGGATGGTGAGCCGTTCCAGCTCAAGGCGTCGGTCACCTGGGAGATCAGTTGGGAGGGCTCGGACGACGACGGCGTACACCCGCTGCCGAATGGCACCTTCGAGACCACCCAGGAGATGAACGTCCAGGAGGTCCAGTCCATCAACCGCTAGCGGAGATCTCGCTGTCAGGACGTAGCCACCGGCACCCCTGAGCCCGCGAGGGCAGCCGTGATGTCTTTGGCCTGAGGCGATCTGAGTTCGATGCCCGCTCCTGAGCTCAGGAGCAGATCGACGCTGGGGTGGAGCCAGGCGACGGTGGACGGCAGGAAGACGACGCCCGTGAGGTCGGCGAGTGGCACCTCAAGGGCACTGCCGTCCGTGCCGCGCAGCTGCAGGGTCCCGGACTGGACGGCCAGAGCGCCGGTGCGCGACGGTCCGTCGTCCCAGTCGGAGGGTGCGGCAGCGATGTTGTGCCGGGGGTGCTCCGGCTGTTCGTTGAGGCCGTAGCGCACGGGGTGGACAACGGTCCCAGCGGCGAACGACGGCAGAAGAGCGTTCGCTGCTTCGGCGAGCAGCGCGCGCTCGCGGCGCCGCCTGAGCTGAACCAACGGCGCTCCGAGCGCCAGGAAGGACACCGCCAGGAGTCCGAGAACGGTCAGTGCGGCGGCGTTCCTCGGACGGTCGACCACGAAGATGATTCCGATGACGACCGTCGGCGCGAGCGTGGCGAGGTAGAGCGGGGCCGCCGGGTGGATGCCGGATCGCGAAATCGGCGCCGTTCCCGCCAGTTGGTCACGGTGCCGGTGGCGCATGCGCGCGCGGGCTCGGACGACCCGCTCGCGTGCGGCCCAGCCGTAGCGTGCGGCGTACTTCTTGATCGGAGCCCAGGCGAACAGTCCCGCCACCACCGTGCCGGGCAACGCCGCGGCCGCCTGTGGGTCGGTCGCGGATGCGATGAGGATTCCCGCGAGAGTGACGACCAGGAGGAGAGCCACCCCCGCGTTGAAGAACCGTGCGTGAGGTGCCTGTGCGCCGTAGGCCGTGGGGAACAGCGAGTCGCGCCCTCGGTGCACCGCGGCCCACTCGCGCAACAGGTGCCAACGCCGAGTCGTCCTGGTGTGCAACTTACGCAGGACCAGCAGCGCCGGCACGGTGACGACCACGAGCAGGAAAGCGGACAGGACCACGGACGCGGCCACGTCCACACCGTCCCTCGTGTCGGAGGTGAGGGTGTTGGCCATCCCTGCCGGTACGAACATGACCGTGCAGGAGACCGCCAGCGCGCACAGGAGAAAGGCCCCCGCCCGTGCCCGCGATAGGTCCTCACGGACCAGCGTGTCGAGGGCCTGCTCCTGGGAGCGGAGAAGTTCGGAGCGATCGGGCCAGGACTCGGCCGCGCCGGGCGGGTCGGGAAGTGGTGCGGCGCGTAGGGGCGAGCGTCTCGCCGTGGGACGGTCGCCGGTGGTGTCGGTCATCTGCGCTCCTCTGTCGCCCTGTTGGTCACGTCAGCCGCTGTCCACAGTGACGAAGACCGAGTGTCCGGCCATGACGGCCACCAGGCCTGCCAGGTCCCTGACCTGACCGGGATCGAGGCACGTTCCCATCACCAGGAGCCCCTTGCCTCCGGCCGAAGGACAGCTCAGCACACCCGCCAGCCCCGCCGGATGGGGTGGCACACCGGCCTCCCGACTCACCGGTACCTCCACCGGAGACTGCGCCATGAACCCGATGCCGATTCCCATGTCCGTGGTGAAGCGCTCTACGTAGGCCATGCCGTCCAGGAACGCCTCGTCGAACACGCGGGACAGGAGCGCCCCGAGGTCGAGTTCGGGCGGTCCCGGCGGGACGGCTACGACGCCCGCGTAAACCTGCCAGAGCACCTTTCCGTCTGTGCTGGGCAAAGCGGCTGTGACCACTCCGTTCATCAACACGCCGTTGGCGAAGAGGTGGTCGTAGCGGAACATCAGGACGTCGATGAACTCCTCCCGGCGCTCGGCCGGGGTGTCCGGATAGCTGAGGCGAATGAGTTCGGCACAGCGCCCTCGGGTTGCTTCCCTGTCGTCCCCGTCGGCCATGAGATCGAACCAGTCCGACGGCACAGCCAGCTTGACGGACCCGGGTTCGATGGCGGGCGGCGTCGCCGCGCGGCCGCTCACCCGATCACCTTCGGCTGCTGCGTGGTCGGGCCGAAGTCCCATGCGGCGATCTTGCCCACTGTCTCCAGGGTGTCGCCGCCACCTTCGGCAGTCATGACGTTGCCTGTCCAGGTCATGAAGAATCCCGCAGTGCGTGAAGACATTTCGCTCTGGCTCATGGCATAGCCACGGGTACCGGCACCTACGGACCCTTCCATGGCCAAGTGGAAGAATCCGTGCGGCACTTCCTTGTCAGGGCCGATGAACTGGCGCGCCACACGTGTCGGCGCCCCCGACGACCGGACGGTGGCCAGCACGTCGTCGCCGATCTTGCTGCCCACCTTGGCCAGACCGAATCCGGCAGCGTCCATGATGACGTCCTTGGTCAGCGCGGCCTTGCCGAAGCTGCCCGTGGTACCGACTGCCGAGAGATAGTGCGCGGCGAGCGCCGTTCCCGACAGAAAGAGGGAAGCTGCCGCAAGGAACTGGAGACCCGGCACAAAGGCCATCAGCCCGGTGAGGGCACTGAGCAGACCGGCGATGTCCCCGATCAGGTCCAGCAGCGGCGCGAGTCTGCCCAGATACTCGATGGTCAAGTCGTGCAATGTGGCCAGGAAGTCACCGAAACCGTCAAGCCAGTCGCCGATCGTGCCTCCGAGGTTCTCCCAGAAACCGGGTTCGTTCGGAGCGATGCCGATGGCCTTCTTCAGGCGCCCGGCAGCGGATTTCCCTTCCTCCTCGTAAGTGCTGTGGAGGGTCCGCGCCCGCTTGCGCACCTCTTCGAGCGGATCGGTCGCATCAGATGTCTCGTCCTTGGCCTTGTCTACGGCACGCTGGACCTCCGCGGCTTCCCTCTCCAGGGCACGCGCCGCCTTCTGCTTGTCACGCATGTAGTCGGCCCAGCCCCGGGCCACGTCCTTGGCACCGTCGAAGGAGTCGAAGGCGTCGTCGATCCTCGGGCGGAAGTCCTCATCGAGCAGTTCGCGGAAGGCGATAGCGGCCTTCCCACGCCATTCGCCGTCATCGGCGCCCTTGAGGACACGCTTGACCTCTCCGAGCGCGCTAGCTGTCTCACGAATCGCGTCGGCCACTCTGTCGACCGCGTCGTGGTCCCCAGGGCACGGGACGAACCCGAGGGCGGGGAAGGTCTCGCCGGAAGGAGCACTCATTTCGGTTTCGCCGCCTTCGACAGTTCGGTGGCGAGATCCACGTCGAGCTTGTCGAAGGCCTTCTCGATCCTGTCCAGCGTCTTCGCCGCTCCCTTGGCGAACTTCTTCATCTGGCTGATCCCATATGCCCACTCGCCGCCGAACTCCTCCATTCGACGCTCGAGTTCTGCGGCTCCCATGGACTTCGCATCGATATCAGCCATGGCACGAATCGGCTTTCCAAGGAGATCCTCGACGCTGCGCAGATTGCGACGCACCCGGTCCAGCATGTCGCCGTCGATGTAGAGATCACTCACCTGCGGCTCTACCGCCTCTCGATGTCTCTCCGCCCAGCCGGTCAGCGGTTGACGGCCTGGACTTCCTGGACACTCACGTCCTGGCTGGTCTCGAAGGTGCCGTCCGGGAGATCGCCATGTGCGCCTCCCGTGCCCTTCCAGGAGATGTCCCAGTTGATGGATGCCTTCAGCTGGTACGGCTCACCGCTCGTGGACCTCAGGTAGTTGACGCCGCAGGACGGCTCCCCCTCCGAGGCCCCCTTGGTGTACGGCGTCCCGATGCTGCCGTCCGCATTGATCTCACAGTCTCCGGAGGCGGGATACGTCTGCGCGTCCTCCGTACCGGGCTCCAGGTGGAGTGCCACCGGCATGGCCCTGGTGACCGCCCACAGTCCTGTGCCCGGCAGATCGGCGCGGACCTGCACGTTTGTGAACGTCCCCTTGTCCAGCCACACCCAGGTGGGCAGGTTCACCGTCGACAGGTCCTGCGGCTTCAGCTCGATCTCCGTGTCCGGGACCTTGATCTTGCCGTACGCGAAGGCGGCGAGGATCTCAGGAGTCGGGGCGTTCTTGTCCTTGGGGATGGTGCCGGCGTCCTGCCAGAACATGACACGACCGCAGTCCCACGCCTTGGAGTCCTGGTACATGCCCTCGCGGACCGTACTGCGCCAGAACATGCCCTTCTTGCCGATGTTGTAGTTCTTGTAGCCGTCGGCGGTGGTGCCACCGGGGAAGTTCGGGTCGAAGTCGGTGTCCGACTTCCCCTTCTCGTAGTGGTCCACCCAGAGGCCGTTGCTCCACCACACATGGGCATTGACGAGCCCGCCCTCGCCGGTCGCGACGGCGGCCTTCAGCTGCTTCGGGGAGAAGACCGGCTCGTACCAGCATGCCGGGGGCTGCCAGTTGGGGTCCACGGGCGCAAGTTCACCCACCGACGCCTTCGTCGTCCGGCCTCGCGGGTAGGTGAGTCTGATCTTCGACTGGGAGACCGATGCCAACAGATCCCTGCCCGATGCATCGCCCCTCGGGCCAGGCTGTGGTTCGCTCTGCTGCCTGTCCTCGTCTTCGCCCCACGCGTGAGCCGTGGTCGGCATGACGGCCAGCAGAACGGCCGGGGCGGTCAGTAGACCCAACAGCAGGCGGCGGGGCCCCCTCCGCATCAGCAGGCGCCCCGTTCCGTTTGCGCGGTCGTCGTCTTCCACACGCCTCGCTTCGTCTTGTCGAGACGCGTCCGGTACTGAAGCCGTGGGCTGGTGCCCTTAGGGGTTCCCGTTTCCTTCCCGGTCTTCCGATCCTTGGTGTATCCCTTACTCTCATCGACGCAATAGAAGAGAACTCCGAAGCCCTCGTTGCTGATGTGCACCTGCGGATCGAAGGCCCGCCCTTTACCGATGAGCGTGTGGTCGTTGTCCACGAAGCCCTGGATCCACTTACGCGCTGCCTTCAGGGACGCAGCCGAGTTGTAGAACTCGACCGCATCGGAGTTCGGATCGGCCTCGATGATGGCCGCGTACTCGGCCCGTAGTTCTTCCTTGCCGTCATCTAGGATGGCCTGCAATTCGGGGTCACTGTTGGTCCAGCCCTCGAAGCTCACTTGGAACGACTTGGGCAGCTTGATATGCGGCCGATCAAATCCGCCCGCCGACGGGGACGGTGGTGCCGCCTTCTCGCTGTCGGCGTCAACACCAGCGATCTTGTCGCTGTCCTTGCTGTCCGCCGAGCCTCCGCAGGCAGTCAGTAACAGGGCTGTGGACATGGTGAGTACTGCTGCCGATACGAGCCGGGCAGGGCAGTTCACGAGGGCTCCTGGAGGGACCGGTTGGGTAGGGGTTCGCTCACGCGAACCGCACGCTATCCAGCGGGCCCCGGTGCAACCACGATGGTTCCGTCAATCCTCGCCGCGGAGGACGCGGTCCGTACTGGCCGGAGTGAGGCCGTTCCAGGCCGAACGCCACCCGCTCGTGCTCCGCGTGAATCGATGCCACGGCGCCGCGGACCAGGCAAGACGCGCAGGACCCGGCTTCCGGGTTCCTGAAGTCCGCGAGCCCTCGAAGTCAGCTGCGGCCGGGTGCAACTGCCCTTGGCATAGGCGGAGATACGTCATCAGTACGTGTGATGAGCCGACCCGGCAACCCGCCGCCCCGGCAACCCGACCTACCCCACCTCGTTCTCCGCCACAGCCCGCCCCTTGACCGTCACATCGCCCCCGTAGAACATCCCCGTGAACACCGGGCTGTAGGTCATCTGGACCTCGACCTCGACCTGCTGTGCGTTGGCCGTCACGCAGTACGTGTTGCCCACGTCCGCGCCGATGAGGCCCGCCTCCTCGACGAAGGCGCGGACGCGGGCGCCGCAGTTCTCGTAGTTGATGGGCGCGCCCTTGGCGCCCTCGTAGATGCCCTCGGTGTCGAGGTCCTGGGCCGCGTAGCGCGCGGCCTGTTCGGCGATGTCCGCGGCGCGTTCCCGTTTGGAGATGGAGAGGCCGCCGTCGATGACGAACGCGGAGAGCGTGAGGAAGACGATGGCGAAGATGATGACCGCGCCCGCGCCCGAGCCGCGGTCGTCCAGGCGCGTGCGGCGGGCGTCGAGCCAGGACCGTACGGATGGAGAGAGGGCGGGGGGAGGCGTCACGCCGACCTCCGGTAGGGGTCGAGCGGGGAGCTGAACTCCGCCTTCAGCGTGGTGGCGACGTCGAGGCCGAGCATGGCGAGGCCCTTCACCCGGCAGCTGACCTCGACCGTGAAGAAGGGGTCGACGTCGGGGTCGAAACCCGCGCTCTTCTGGGTGACGCTGACCGGCCCCGAGCAGACGTCCGCGAGATCGGCCTGCGCGGCCCTCTTCGCCTCGGCCATCGCCGTACCGTGCTCCTTCTGGATCGAGCCCGCGCGCGCGGCGTCCCGCGCCGCGCCGTCGATGGCCCCCCGGCCGTCGACGAGTTGACCGAAGGCCACCAGGACCAGGATGAAGAGGATCATCACCGGGGCCAGGAACACGACCTCGATGCTGGAGAGTCCCCGGTCGTCGCCGGCGAGTCCCCGGTCGTCGCGGATCCCGGCGGCGGCCGAACCGTCGCGCGGTGCCTGCCGCGTCACTCGCCCTCCTCCACGAACCGCTCCACAGGCCCCGCCGACTGCGCGTGCACCGTCATGTGGAAGCCGGGGAAGACCGAGGGCACCTTCGCCGTGATCTCCACCCCGACCGTGCCCTGTCCCTGCTCGATGGTCTTCACGGCGGGGTTGAGCACCAGCTTCGGGCCGAGCTGGCGGATGTAGGCGTCGGCCACGTCACGCGCCTCGCCCCGCCAGCCCCCGGCGTTCTCGTCCGCCGTGGCGCGGGCCTTGCGCGCGCCCGCCTGGGCCGCGGCCTGGGCGACGTGGTCCGCGAAGAAGTACAGCGCGAACTGCACCGTCGCGAAGATCATGAAGAACAGGACCGGGGTGAGCAGCACGAACTCGACCGCGGTCATGCCGGATTCGCCGCGGGTGGAGGCGGCCTCCACCCTGCGGCGTACGAATCCACGCAGCCTTCGCACCCGAACCCCGTCCCCCTTCACGATGCCGTCAGTGACCCAAGCAGCCGCGCGTCAGCAGGTGCTGCCCGCGTCCGCGCCCTCGATGCAGTCGCTGACCTTGTGCGCGCCCTTGTCGAGCGCCGCGTTGATCACCGCGGCGACCACGCCCACGATCGCGACCACGACGGCCGAGATAATGACCCACTCGACCGCGGAGGCCCCGCGGTCCAGCTCGCCGGAGCGGGCGCGCTGCACCCGGCCCTGCAGGAAAGTGATCATGAAGTCCAGGCCCGCGTTACCGGTGCTGAAGTTCCGTCCGTTCATGGTGAGTTGTCCTCTCAGGAGTGGTGGGGGGATGGGTGCCGGGCCCCGTTGTCGTCCGGCACCGCCGTCGTCGTTGGATCGCTGCCGCTAGACCTGGAACACGCGCATCGCCGCCGGGTAGATGAGGAAGACCAGGAATCCCGCACACAGCATCAGCTGTGCGACCAGCATCGACTGGGACTTCTCGCCCGCACTGCCCTCGATCTCGGCGAGTTCGCGGTGCCGCATCGTCTCGGCGCGGGAGGCCAGCGACTCGCGCACCTTCGCGCCGTCGTCCGCCACCAGCGCCAGGGACGCCGACAGGTCCTTGAGCTCTTCGACGCCCAGTTCCTCACCGAGCGAGCCGAGGGCCTGCCACTGGCTGACACCCGTGATCCGGGCGTCCGCCAGAGCGTTTCGAATGCGTTGCGTCGCCCATCCGTCGGAGACCTCCGCCGCCGCCATGAGCGCCTCGGGGAGGCCACGGCCGCCCGCGAGGCTCATCGACACCAGGTCCAGATAGGCGCCGATGACGCGGCGCAGATCGCGCCGCTTGTCTGCCGCGTCCCTGCGTACTTCCAGGTCGGGCAGGAAGAAGAAGAGCACGCCGAACATCAGCGCGAGCCACACCGGGATGATCGGGCTGCGGCCGAAGCCGAGCGTCCAGATCACCGCGAAGAGGAAGGGTCCGAAGAACACACCGGCCGCGGCGAGCAGCACCTTGGTCGCGAGGAACTTCTCCCAGCTGCGGTCGAGGACCGCGAGGTCCGCGCGGAGCGAGCGCTGCTCCCAGCCCTGCTGGAGGTAGAAGTCGGCGACCCGCATGCCGACCCGGGCCCGCATGCTCCCGATCCGGCCGGGCGCCTCGGTGTCCGAGGTGGCCCGGTGCGACTCGTAGGCCGCGCCGCGCGCCCGCATCGCGTCGATGCGGGCGACCGTCGCGACCGCGCTGCGCTTGGACGGCATCAGGGCGCGCACGAGGGCGAAGACGCCGAGACCGAGGACGGCACCGATCACTATCGGCATGGTCAGGCTCATCGACGTACCCCCTCAGGGTTCGAGTAGCCGGGAAGACCCTGCTGGGCGGGGGCCGCCGCCTGGTCGGGGCCGCGCGGGCGCACGAACTGCACGCCCGGCTCGTCCTTGACCAGGAAGCGGTCCGGCGTCTCCACCGTCGACAGCTTGCGCAGCCACCAGAAGCCGAGTGCGAACAGGGCGCAGACCAGGGCGAGTACGGCCTGTCCCACCGCCGTGCCGTACGGCTCGACGAAGTCCCTGTTGAAGATGGAGAGGCCGAGCACGAAGGCGACCGAGACCGCCACCACGATCTGCACCGAACGCCGTGTCGAGGCGCGCTGCGCCATGACGCGCTGGCGCATGTCGACCTCCTCGCGGGCCGACTTGGCGAGCGCGCCGAGCACGTGCCGCAGGCCGGGGCCGCGCAGCTTCGCGTTGAGGATCAGGGCCGCGACGATGATGTCCGCGGACGCGTCGTCGATCTCGTCGGCGAGCACCTGGAGCGCCTCGGGCAGCGGCGTACGCGCGCGAAGGCGGTCCACGAGCGCGTCCAGGTGCGGGCGCAGGACGGGGGCCGCGGCGCGCGCGGAGGCCGGGATGGCCTGTTCGAGGCCGACCGCGCCCGCGATGGTGTCGCGCAGGGACTCGGTCCAGGCGGCGAGCGCCTCGACGCGGCGCATCTGCGCGCGTTCCTCGGCGGCGCCGCCGAAGAGCTTGTCCCAGAAGAAGACGAGGATGCCCGCCGCGATCCCCGCGACGGCCCAGCGGGTCAGCAGCAGGACGACGAGTCCGACGCCGATCGCCGCCGAGCCGCGCCGGCCGATGAAGCTGATCAGTTCGCCTGCGCGCTGGCTCGCCTTCTGCTTCTCGTGCGCGGGCTTGACCGGCAGGCCGCGCACCGCGATCGCGAGGAGCGCGAGACCGCCGCCCGCGGCGACGCCGCAGCCCAGCGCGTACAGGACGGGCAGCGAGAAGACTCCGCCCATCGAGCCGAGTGAGTTCATGTCGTGCTCACCCCCATTGCCCGGCGGGCCGGTAGCCGAAGGCCGCGAGGTCGTCCATGCAGGCGATCGGCGCGTGCGCGACGACGCGGCCGTCGGGAGCCTCGGCGAAGACCTCGCTGGAGAGCACCCGCCCGTCGACGCCGTTGACCTCACGCACCGACGTCACCATGCGCTGGAGCTTGCCGCCGCTCTGGTAGTTGTTGCGCCGCTGGATGAACACGACGAAGTTCACGGCTCCCGCGACGAGCATCTGGCTGGCCTCGATGGGCAGCCGCTCGGACGCCTGCAACGCATACGTCGAGATGCGGTTGAAGACCTCGCTGGAGCTGTTGGCGTGGATCGTGGAGAGCGAGCCGTCGTTGCCCTGCGACATCGCGTTCAGCATCGTCACGATCTCGTCGCCGAGCACCTCACCGACGATGACGCGGGAGGGGTTCATGCGCAGCGAACGGCGCACCAGCTCCGCCATCGAGATCTCGCCCTGCCCCTCGGAGTTGGGCAGCCGCTCCTCGAACGCCACCACGTTGGGGTGCAGATCGGCGAAGGTGTCCAGACCCAGCTCCAGGGCGCGCTCGACGGTCACCAGGCGCTCGTGCGGCGGGATCTCGTTGGCGAGGGCGCGCAGGAGCGTCGTCTTTCCGGCGTTCGTCGCGCCCGCGATCATGATGTTCTTGCGGGCCCGTACGGCGCAGGCGAGGAAGTGCCCGACCTCCGGCGTCAGCGTCCCGTTCCCCACCAGGTCCGACATGAAGACCTTGCCCATGCGGGCACGTCGGATGGACAGGGCGGGGCGCCGCGTGACGTCCATGACGGCCGACAGACGCGAGCCGTCGGGCAGGCGCAGGTCGAGCTGCGGGTTGGCCGAGTCGAACGGGCGGGAGGAGAGACCGGAGTAGGCACCGAGGATCTGGATGAGCTCGACGAGCTCCTCGTCGGTCTCGGCGACCGGGTCGGCCTTGACCTCGCTGCCGTCGGCGTAGCCGACGAACACCTGGTCGTAGCCGTTGATGTCGATGTTCTCGACCTCTGGGTTGTCGAGCAGCGGCTGGAGTCTGCCGACGCCGAAGAGCGCGGCGTGCACGGCGGCCGCGTACTGCTCCTCGGTCTCCGCGTCGAGCGGGGTGCGCCCGGCGTTGATCTCCGTGCGCGCGTGCTCCTCGAGGATCTGCGCGATGACGGCGCGGGCGTAGTGCCGCTCGTCCTCGCCGGACATCGGGGTGACGCCGGAGACCTGGTCGAGGCGCCGCTGCTCGGCGATGCGGTCACCGGCGTCCTGCCGGAACCGCTTGACCAGCTGATGATCGACGGGTGCGCTCATCGGCCCGCCCCGGCGGTCGGGTTGGCCCAGGCCGCGCCGTACTGCTGGTACAGGTCGACGGTCACCTTGCGGGCGGACCGGATGAGCAGCGACTTGTCGAGCCTGCCGCGCCTGCGCCCGGCCAGCTGCTCGGCGCCCGCCGGGTCGTCGGCGAGGGTGCCGACGACGCGGGCGCCGGTCTGCGCGGCCACCAGCATGTCGTTGACCTGGTGGACGAGCTTGGCGGACGACGCGGGGTCGGCGATCAACAGCACGCCGATGAGCGGCTGCGCGAGCGTCGCGGCGCCGCGAGGACCGCCATGCAGCTTGGTGGCGAGGGCGGCGGCCCGGTCCCGGACGCGCGCGATGGCCTCGGGCTCGGTGCGCGAGACGAGCAGCACGAGCGCCGCCTGCGGGAAGAGCTCGACGGCCGGGGTGTCACCGCTGATCCGTCCGCAGTCCGCGATGACGTCTGCGGGTGCGTGCGGGGAGTCGGCGAGCTGCGAGAACGCGCGGCCCAGGGTGGGCCACAGGCCCGCGAGCCCGGCGGCCTGCTCGGCGATGCCGAGCCCGACGAGCACTTCGAGCCCGCCCGACAACGGCTGGGTGTGGTCCCAGAGTTGGTCGGGCACGAGCCCGCGGCGAGCGGTCGCGGCGATGCTCAGCATGCCGGTGTTGGGGTTGAGCGGGCCGCCGTGCGCGGCGGCACTGCGGTAGACCAGGTCGCCGCCCGCGGGGTCGGTCTCCGCGACGAGCACGCGGCGCGGCCAGACGGCGGCGAGCGCGACGGCGGCGGTGGTGACGCCGGGGGACCCCTTGTCCGCGGCGAGAGCGATGAGCGCCATGTCTCTTCTACTCGCCTCTAGTTGCTGTCATTGGTGACGCGGACGATGACGACCTTGCCGTCGGACGCGGAGCTGGCGAGCCCCGCGACCTCCTCCTGCGACACGAGGAGGGTGATGTTCAGGTTGCCCGTGCTCACGGTGGCGTCGCTCTTGGCCGCGACGGTGTTCACGCGGGCGGAGGTCACCAGGGGCTCACCGCCGGCGGCGCCGCTGCCGCTCGCCGAACCCTTCCCCGTGGAGGTGCCAGAGACGACCGGGTAGGCGGCGACGGTGTCACCGGCCTTCAGGTCGGACGGGTACTGGCCCTCCTTGAGCGAGAGCCCGACGGACGCCTTGCCCGCAGGCAGCCCCGAGCTCTTGGCGAACATCTCGCCGACGGCGATCGAACCGGCGGGGATGGCGCTCTTGGCCTTCAGCTTGGAGAGGGCGCCGCGCTGCTCCCACTTGACGAAGTTGAGGCCGGTGTCGTCGGAGACGAGCACGGACTTGATGTTCTTGTTCTCGACGGGCGACTCGCCCGCCGCGATGGGCGCGACGACCTTCACGACCTCGATGCGGTCACCGGCGCGCAGCACGAGCACGGTGGCGCCGAGGGCGCCGACGAGGATGAGGAGCACGGCCAGTGCGGCGAGTGCCGGTTTGCGCTCGCGAGGCGGCGCGGGAAGGCGCTCGCCGACACCTGGCTGAGCCGGCGCGGCAGAACGGTTGTTGCCCGCCCCCATACGCTCCTGGATCTTCACGCAACTGCTCCCCGCACGCCCAAGAAGATTCGGTCAATTTCCGTCATTTGTGACACTCGCGACTCTCTACGCTCCACCTCGGGCGGGCTATTCAGCCCCAGGCTCAGTGTCAAGTCATCGCACCGTATCAGCAGCACATAAGCCCCTCAAGGCGCGTTAAGGATCGTGAAGCGCGGGCCTCTCATCGTTATCCACGCGCAATCGGCGGCCTCTGGTTCCGATGCCATTCCTGGATCTCAGGGAGTGGGATCTGTGTGCGTACGCGAATAGATGCGCTTTGCGCAACGGGCGCCGAGGGACCCCCGGATGGCGACTTCCCTACGGTCGCGGACGGCCCGCAGGAGGTCCACGCCATGATCGGCCGACCCCAGAAGGGACGCGGGGAGAAGCGGGAACGGTTCCCACCTGCTTCCCGTCCGCCACGTCGCCCGTCGCACCGCCCGCGAAGGGACGCCGGCACCTCCCGGAGCACCGGCACCAAAAACCCGCCGGTCCTCCTCAGAACCCACGCAACTGGGGATTCGGCGTACGAGTACGGCGTCAGATCCTCGCGGTGCGCCCTCTGGTGTCCGGGGGACGAATGAACCCACCACCCCTTACCCCCCTCTCACATTCCGACGCGAGGGGCTCCACGAGAATTCGTTGAACCGTAGACCAAACCCCTTCCAGGGCACGGGACTTGCCGGGTCAATGGTTCGGACCTTTCGCGCACACAAATCAATGACCCGCAATCCCTCACGCACGAAAGAGAAACCCACCCCCCATGAAGACCCCCACGACAACCTCCACGAAGACCCTCACAAGAACCGCCGCCGGATTCGCCGCCTCCGCCGCCGCCCTGGCGATGGTCGCCACCTCCGCCCCCGCCGCGCACGCCATCATCGGCGGGACCGAAGTCTCCAACGACGCCTATCCGTTCATGGTCGCGCTGCTGGAGAAGGGGTCGGGCAGCGCGCTCGACCGGCAGTTCTGCGGCGGGAGCCTCGTCACGGCCGACACCGTGGTGACGGCCGCGCACTGCCTCGTCGACGACGCGGGCAAGCCGGTCAGGCCCACGTCCCTCCAGGTGGCCGTCGGCCGTACCGTGCTCTCCGCCAAGCAGGGGCAGATACGTGACATCGCCAAGGGCGGCGTGGTCGTGCACCCGCGCTACCTCAAGGGCAAGGAGGCGTACGACGTCGCCTTCCTCCAGCTGAAGAAGCCGGTCAAGGGCATCGCCCCGGTCGCGCTGCCCACGCAGGGCACCGACGCCCTGATCCGCCCGGGCCAGAAGGCCACTGTCGCGGGCTGGGGCAATACGGACACCGAGATGACGTACACGCCCGACCGGCTGCGCCAGGTCAAGGTCCCGATCATCTCGCACGCGGAATGCCGCACGAGCTACAAGGAGTACGACGCGAAGGTCAACTTCTGCGCGGGCGTGGAGGGCAAGGACTCCTGCCAGGGTGACAGCGGCGGCCCCATCTTCCGCAACGTCCCCGGGCGCAGGGCCCCGATCCTGATCGGCGTCGTCTCCTACGGCGACGGCTGCGGCTCGCAGGGTGCCCCCGGCGTCTACACGTCCCTCAGCTCGGCCAAGCTGTGGAAGACGCTGGACGAGTCCGCGTCGGGCAAGAAGGTGAAGCGGGCGATGCACCGCCGTTGAGGCGCCCGGTTGGCTGACCAGTGGGTCGACCGGTAGGTCGACCGGTGGGCCGGGGCGCCGAGCCGCGTTGCCCCGGCCCACCGCTTCCCCGCTCCCCTACTCCCCCGTCACTCGATTACTCCCCCGTCTCCCCATCGATCCGCTCCCTGAGGAAATCCGCGTGCCCGTTGTGCCGGGCGTACTCCTCGATCATGTGCGTGAGGATGTAGCGGAGCGAGTACCGCTCCTCGCGGAAGTGGACCGTGGTGTCGAGCGAGTCGGTGGCGTCCACCAGGGCGCGGGAGCGGGCGCACTGGGCGTGCCAGATGTCGAACGCCTCGTCGGCGTCGGCGTCCGTCACGTCGAAGTCGGCGTACTCGCCGGGGACGCGTGAGCGCCAATGGGCGCGCAGGTCCTCGCCGTTCAGGACGTTGCCGAACCAGCTTCGCTCCACCTCCGCGAGGTGTCTGACGAGTCCGAGGAGGGACATCTCCGAAGGTGGCACGGCCCGTTCGCGCAGTTGGTCGGCGGTGAGGCCCGCGCACTTCATCGCCAGGGTCTCGCGCTGGTACTGGAGGAACGCGACCAGGGAGGCGCGTTCGTCCGCACCGGAGTACGGGGGTTCGGCTCGGCGGTGGAGTGCGGTGCGTGTCTCGCGTGTCTCGCGTGTCTCGCGTGTCTCGTGTGTCTCGCGTATCTCGGCGCTTTCGGACATCGCGCCATCATGCCGAGGGGGCACGCGCGTACGCATCTGGAATATGGGGCGGCGGCGACGTCCGGCTCAGAAGAGGTCGTTGAGCCAGTTCGACACGGCGTCCTGTCCGGCCTGCCGGATCAGTTCGTCGACGGGGCCCGGCGGCTGGGCCGACGCGGCGTCCGACTCGGCGGGCGTCGGAACCGGTTGGCCGATCCAGACGGGCCGCCCCCGCGTGGTGGCCATGGCCACCACGAAGCGCAGATCACCGCAGACCAGGACGATGCCCCGGCCATCGGTCATGGACAGCCAGGCGTCCTCCGGCATCTGACCGACGAACGTACGGGCCACTTCCCGGTCCGGAGAGAGCAAATGGATCAGGTGCACCTGGGCGTTGTGCGGTGTGCGTTCCACGCTGCAGGGCCAGACCTGCCAGGGGGACGCGGTGAGCAACTCGCGTGCCTGGGTGACGGGTTGCTTGGCCTGTTTGCCGATCCAGTCGTCGACGGCGCACCACACGAGGAGCATCACGGGCGCGGGAAGGAAGGTCAGGGGGGCCGAGCCCGCGATACCGAAACACACGTAGCAGAACCCCAAGGCGAGGAACGCGAACCCCGGTACGGTGCGGCGCCGCGTCGCGCGATGCTCCTCCTTGGCCTGCCGCCGCCAGACTTCGAGGTAGCGGAACGTCGACGCCGTATCGACGGCCGTGCGGGGCAGCACCCGGTACCCGTACTCCCTGGCCAGCATGGTGCCCCCCCCCCTGACAACGGTGCCGTGCTGTCACTCCACCACCAGCGGAGTACGGGGACAAGTGGACCGGCACCGTGGGAGGTTGCCGCAGCATACGAACGCACGCACAGTAAAGTGCCGCGGACGCACGGTCCCGCCCCACCCGCCACAGGAACCACGTCAGGAGCTCTCATGAAGCGGACCCGCCTCGCCCAGGCCGCCGCCCCCGTCCTCGCCCTCCTCTGCGCGGCGGCCCTCAGCGGCTGCGGGGGCTCCGACTCCGGTTCCGGCTCCGATGGTGCCAAGGGCGGCGACAAGTCCGGGGCCTCCGGCGCTCCGGAGAAGACCGCCGACCCGGCCGCCGATCTCGACCGTGCCGTCCTCACCAAGGACGAGGTCAAGGGGTACCGGATCGACAAGCCCAGCCAGAAGTTCGTGTTCGCCAAGTCCCAGGGGGAGATCAAGCTCGACAAGGCGGCCTGCGCCCCGCTGGCGTACGCGATGAACCAGGTCCCCCTCGGCTCCCCGAAGGCCGACGTGACGCGCGTGGCCGCGGGTGCGAAGGGGCCGGGCACCTTCACCTACGTCACGCTCACCGCGTACGAGAAGGGCGCCGCGAAGACCGCTCTCGCCGGGCTCTCCAAGGTGGTCGGCGCCTGCGGCGGCGGCTTCACCGCCAAGGCGGGCAAGACCAGCAACCCGTACACCTCCGTCGCCGCCGAGACCGCCCCCACCCCCTCGGGCGCCGACGAGTCCGTCGCGTTCAAGGCCACGACGGAGTACCAGAACGTCACGCACACCCTGCGCACCCAGGCGGTCCGCCACGGCGACACCCTGGCGGTCTACTTCGCCGTGGACGGGGTGGCGTTCACCCAGTCCCGCGCGGGCAACGCGAAGATCGCCACGGCGGTCGTGGACGCGCAGAGCGCGAAGCTGGGCTAGCCAACGGGCCGGCTAACGGTCTTGGGCGCCCCCAGCGGGCACGCTGATCCACCCCGCGAACGCGTCGACGTCGTCCATCGCCCCCAGCACCCGCCGCGGGTCCGGCGCCGCGACGATCACCACCACATCGCACCCGGCCGCCTCGTGCCGCCAGGCGTACCGCACCCCTGCGACGATCGTGCGGTCGTCGTCCGTCTGCGTGTACCGCAGGGAGCGCAGGCCCGTGCCGAGCGCCTCGGTGGTGAAGTCCTCCACGATCGGCTTCTCCACGAGCGCCGCGTCGTCCGTGGTGACCAGGGCCCGCAGGGTCTCCTCGCGCTCGCCGTCCGCCTCGACCGAGGCGACGTACACGGGAAGCGGCATGACGCGCGGGTCGGGCAGGTGGAGGTAGACGTCGAAGCCGGGGTGGCTCGCGGGGAACCGCTCCGCGCAGGCCCGCAGCGTGGCGGCCAGGCCCTTGACGTCCTTGCGGGTCGGCTCCAGGTCGGTGTCGCCCCACCACGCGTCGGACATGTAGCGGCCCCACTCCTTGGGGCCCTTCCAGGGCGTGCCCGCCCAGGAGTTCGGGATCTGCATCCACAGGTCGGTGTCGTAGTCCACGTGCGGCCAGCTCATGCTCGGCTCCATCGGAAGGTGCTCATCATCGCGTCAAACAGTTCTACGAAGAGGTCGGCGAGCGCGTCGTCGGGCTCGGCCTCGCCGAGCGTGGAGAAGACGACGCCGAGCCAGCGGCCCGGATCGCCCGGCACGGGGACGACGTAGTCGACGCGGCGCGAGGCGAGTTCGCCGCCGCCCGGCGCGTCGGCGGCGACCGTGCGCTCCGTGCGGACCGCCCGGATGCCGTCGAGTTCCGCGGCGGTGGTCTCGCCGTCCCGGCCCGGTGCTTCCAGGAGGCGGCGCGAGACGGCCGAGGGGTCCACGGCGACCTCGTCGGGGAACTTCATCTCCGAGACCACGATCGAGGCGGCCACCGCGATGCCGTGCATCCGCTCCAGCGGCAGGTAGAGGTCGAGCGCCTCGGCCTTGCGGGCTTCCGCCACGGCGTCCTTCAGGCGGCGCTCCAACTCGCGCCGGTAGGGCCCGATCCGGTCGTGCGGCACGTCCGCGGGCAGCGTGGCGAAGGCGTCGTCGACGAGGGCGCGTATCGCCTCCTTTGTGCCCGACCGCATGGGTATGCGGACCCACTCGGGCGGCAGGATCAGCTGGTAGCCGCGGGGGGCGGTGGTGGTGCGGTCGGTCACGTCGGCCTTCGGCGAGATGCGGTCGGTCATGGCTTGCGCCCCTGCAGAGCACGGAACTTGGGCAGGCCCCACTGGGTGAGCGGCGCCGCGAGCGGGATCAGTACGTAGAAGATCGAACCGGTGACGAACCCGGTCAGGCCGTTCAGGAGGGCGTGGGCGAAGACCACGACCGGAATCCCGAAGTCGCGCCGCGGCGAGCGCTCGTACTTCAGGATCAGCCCGATCACGAAGGCCGTGGCGACGACGCCCGCGGGTCCGAGGACATGGCGCGCGACGAACGCCGTGACGTCCTGCGACGCGGCGGCCACGATCATGGCCGCGCAGTACAGGAGCGGAGGCACCAGCGAGATGACGCGGACCACGGCGACGTCCTTGCCGTAGGCGGCCTCCGCCTCCTGTGCCGCCCGCTCCTTCTCCTCGCGGCTCCGGTCGAGGGCAGCGAAGTAGCGCTCGCCGGGCTCACGTCGGCGGCCGTCGCCGCTCCCCCGGCTCACCAGGTGGACCCGACTTCGGCGGTGTACTCGTTCTTGTAGTTCTGGAACGGCTCGAAGTACGGCTTGTCGGTCCACGTGTCGCTGGATCCGAGGACCTTGCCGCCCAGGTCGATGCCCTGGCCCGCGGCGAAGACCTGCTGGTTGTGGCGCAGATAGCTCTCGGCGCCCTGGCTCGCCGTGTGGACCGCGTCGTTGCCCGCGTGGGCGGCCCGCGTCTTCATGATGTCCTTGTACGCCACGGCCGCGTCCTTGTCGCCGCCCGCCCTCAGGATGTCCGTCTTGCTGACCTTGGGCAGCGGCGCCTTGGTGGCCGCCTTCTCGGCGCCCGCGCCCGCCTTGGCGGCCAGCGCGTCGGCCTGCTCGATCGCCTCGCGGGCCGCCCGCTTCTGTGCCTTGGACGCGCCCTTGTTGGCGAGGGTGCGCCCGGCCTGCCCGTACACCTTGTTCATGCCGTTCTTCGCGGCGCTGGTGGCGGCCTTCTTGGCGCCCTGCCCCGCGGCGAGCCGGGTGGCCGCCTGGCCCGCCTTCAGGCCGGAGACGGCACCGCGCCCCAGGCCCATGGTGGCGAGCGCGAACACGTCGAGGGCGACGTCCGCCCAGGAGCCCTGTCCGGCGGCGGCCATCCCCACTCTCGCCACAAGGACCGCGATTCCCGCGGCGAGGACCACCCCGATCCCGATGCCGGAGATGAAGATCGCCGCGATGGCGAGGGCGGTGGCGACGTAGCTGGCGATCTCGATGACGACCTTCAGCCAGCCCGCGTTCTTGTCGATCCAGTCCTTGACGTTGTCCCACCAGCTGTCGGTGAGCGGGTCGTCGTCGATGGCGTTCTCGATCAACGTGGCGTAGTGGTCGGCGTCGTTGTCGTACTTCTCCTTGGCCTTCTTGAGGTCCTTCTTGGCCTGTTCCTCGTCGCTCTTGGCCAGCTCAAGGGCGTCTCCGGCGGCGGACTGGGCGCCGCGCAGCTCACCGGCCCAGCCCGAGAGGTGCTTCTTGACGCCCTCGTAGCGCTCCGCGGTCTGGTCGAGCTTCTTGCCGAGTTCGGCGGCCCCGTCGGTCAGCTTGTCCGAGTACTTGCCCTTCAGGCCCTCCTTCTTGGCGATCTTGTGCAGCTTCTCCGCCTGGTCGCGCAGCTTCTTCGCGACGTTCTTCATGTGCTCGACTTCGTCGTCGATGTCCTTGGGGGACCCGGGCACCGGGTCGCTGTCGGCGAGCGGATGCCAGTCCGTGGGGCGCGCCATGATGTTCCCTACTTCCCCTTCGCCCTGGCCTTCTCGCGCTTCGCCTTCTCGGCCGAATCCGCCAGGTCCTTGTCGGCCTTCTCGAACGTCTTCCTGGTCGTCTCGACCCAGCCGCCGATCTTGTCGATCTCCTCGACGAGGCCCTTGCGGTGCCGGTCCCAGTTGTCGACGAACGTCGACATCGCCTTGGCCATGCGCGGCGCCCCCACCACGGCCCTGAGCTCCTTCTTCCAGTCGTCGATGCCTTCGAACTCGCCCTTGATGCCGTGGAGTTGCCGCTCCGTCGCCTTGAGCAGCGTGATGTCGACCGACAGGTCCGGTGTGCCCACCCGAATTCCCCCTTCTCGCTTCGCTCTGCCTACTTCGCTTCGTGCTGTTCTTAGCCGGACGCGGGGCGGTCGAGCCGATATCGGCCGCACCCTTGATGGATCGTGTACGGAAGTGCTTGCAGGAGCGCCGCGAGAACCCCCATGAGCACGGTCGCCCGCGCGGCGCCGGGGTGGGCGTTCAGGAGCCGGACCCCGTAGACGACGGAGAGGCAGGAGCCGACGGCCATGACCGCCGTGGACGAGACGCCCACGAGCGTGCCGGGGAAGCGGGACACCGCCCGCGCCTCCTTCCCGTACGCGGGAAGCATGCGGAGCCCGAGCGCGGGCCCCTTGGGCCAGCCGCCACCTCGCCCCGTCAGCCCGCGTTCGCGCACCGGCAGGGCGAGGGCGCCCTGGAGCGCCGCCCATCCGTCGCCGCCGCCCGCGCCGCCGAACCACTGGAGCCAGGGCAGTACGGCTCTGACCTGACCGTCACGGCCGCGCAGTTCCACCCCGACGGGCGCACCGGACCGATCACGTACGAGAACCAGCGCGGTCACGGCGTGCGGCCCCCTGCGGGCCAGCCGGTACTCCTGCCCGGAGATGTCCTTGAGGACCAGGTCGTGGCGCTCGACGCGGATCTCGGTGTCGCGGCGGAACCTGACCGTGGCGCCCGCGTCCGGAGCCGGGCGCGGGGTGATCGTGACCGCCGCGCCGGCCGGGGCGGAGCGCCGCAGCCGCAGCCGGGTCCAGGCACGCAGCGCGATGCGGGCCGCCGGGGCGGTCAGGGCCGCGCCCGCCGACACCAGGACGAGCGGGGGCGCGGCGGCGTCGGAGAACAGGAGCACGGTGAAGGTGCCGAACCAGACGGCGGCGGCGACGCCGCGCGTCAGCCAGTACCAGGCGGGGAAGACGCTGCCCGGCGACAGGGGGACAGCGTGGCGGCGGGCCTCCCGGTCCCGGTCGACGAGCGGGTCGTCCGCGTCCCGCACGGTGTGCAGGGGGATGCGCGCGGCCGCCAGCAGCCCCGCCACGCCGGTACGGCTGAGGAGTTGCTCCCCTCGTACGGAGCGCTGCGGGAGCTGGTCGGCCTCGGGCAGCCAGTCGTCGAGGCGCAGCCGGGCGACCAACGTGCCTTTGCTGTCTTGCAGTTGGAGTTCGCCCCAGGCGCCGGGAATCGGCGACCCCATGCGCTCCGCCTCGGGCCCCGCCACGTCGACGAAGACGGCCCGGCTGATCCCCTCGCCCCCGACCGGCAGCCGCCGCGTACCGGAGCGGGTGCGCAGCACCAGCTCGCCGCCGTCGGCGTAGAGCCGAGCGCGGCGGCTCAGCTCGACGCCGGGGCCGGGCTGGGCGCGGGGTCTGAGGGCGGGTTCGGGCGGGGCGTCGGCGAGCGCTGCGTCGTCGACGTCTGCGGGCGCCACGGCAGCCGCGTCGGCGTGCGTCACGGCATCCGCTTCGGCGTGCGCCACGGCATCCGCGTGCGCCACGGCATCGGCCGTGTCGTCGCTCATACCGGCCCCCGCCCGTAGCTCTACTACACCTATGTAGAGCGAAGCTATCATCGCGAGCGCGAACGGCTCGGGCGGCGCGGTCCGTGCGACATCCGCCACACCCGCCGCATCCGTCTTGCCCGTGGCGGCACGCCCGTCGCGTCACGACACGATGACAGTCCGCCGAGATGGCATGACATATCCCGTCATCAAACCTGGCGGAACTGTCAACCCCCCGGCTAGCGTCACCCCGTTGGAGACACCCCTCGCCCCACCGGGAGCCGACTGTGAACCGCCGCACTACGCGCACCACCACGCGCACCATGCCCGTCACCGCCGCGCTCGCCGTGACCGGGGCCCTGCTCCTGACGGCCTGCGGCGGCTCGGACGGTGACGGGTCCAAGGACGGCGACAAGATCGCCGGGGCTGAGCAGGGCGCGGAGAAGCCGGAGAAGTCGGCGGATCCCTCGGCGTCGAACGACGAGAAGCCGGACGGCGTGGACCTCTCCCTGCCCGCGGACCTGAAGCTGGTCTTCGACTGGGACAAGCCCAAGGACAAGGACGAGGCCGCCGCCCTGGACGACGCGCGGCACTACGTCCAGTCCATCTACAAGGGCGTCGCCGAGCAGTCGGCGACGGACCCGGCCGTGGCCGCGTACGCGACCGACAAGGGCCTCAGCTACGCCCGCACCCAGATCAAGGGCCGGGTCGACGCCGGGCTCACCTCGACGGGCACCCGGCGCCACTACCAGGAGCAGACGCGCAAGGCGCCCAACGGCAACGCGGTCGAGGTGTCCTTCTGCGTGGACTCCAGCAAGTTCTTTTCGAAGGAAGTGAAGTCCGAGAAGATCCGCAAGGGGAACTCCTCGGGACCGGCTTCGTACGACCACTTCAAGATCGTGATGAACAAGTTTCCGGGGAAGGACGACCTGTGGCGCGCATCGCTCGTGTTCGTGACAGAGAAGGCCAAGCAGTGCGCGTGAGACCGCGGGTCACCACTGCCTGCCTCGCCCTGGCGATAGCCGCGGGCGCCCTCATGACGGGCGGGACCGCCCACGCCGACGAGGACTTCGGCAACGGCAAGGGCTCGGCGAAGACGGACGCGGGCAAGGACGGCGGCAACGGCATCTACGCCACCGCCCAGGTCAAGTACACCGGCGCCGTCAGCAAGCCCGGCAGCCCCGGGAACGTCACCTCCTCGGACGTCACCTGGGACCCGCCGCCCTGCTGGTACGCCCCGTACCTCGGCGCCAAGGACTTCAAGAAGAAGATGTCCGGCGACCTCAAGGAGGCCATGGGCAAGCCCGGCATGACCGGCCACGCGGGCGCCGCGCTCAACGAGACGCAGCGGCACTACGAGGACGACTACGGCTGGGCGGACACCCCTGGCTACAAGGACTACAACGTCGAGAAGGACGGCAAGGGGATGTTCTGGGCCGGGGTCGAGAACCCCGACGAGCCCGACTACCTCAAGCGGACCTCCTGCACCGACCTGCCGTTCTGGGTCGACAACGGCGAGAAGCCGCCGCCCCAGTACGAAGAGGCCATCACGCCGGAGATGCTCTCCAAACTCGCCTACCAGCGCATGCAGCTGCCCGACACGAAGGTGTCCCTCGCTCCCGACGGCACCACCAAGGTGAACCTGCCGACGTGGGCCTGGCTGGACAAGGCCGTCTTCGACGACGTCAAGGCCACGGCCACGGTCGACGTCCCCGGTTTCCACATCGAGGCGACGACGACCGCGACCCCCAAGTCCCTCACGCTCAAGCCGGGCACCGGCGACGCCACGCTGATCCCCGCGAGCGGCGAGTGCCCGATCGTCGACGGCAAGATCGGCGAGCCGTACGCCAAGGGCAAGTCCAAGGAGACACCGCCTTGCGGCATCGTCTACGGCCGCTCGTCCGGCGGCGAGACCTTCCCCCTGAAGGCGGCCCTCACCTGGGAGATCAGCTGGACGGGCACGGGCCAGAACGCGCCCCAGGGCATGCCTGACGGCACGATCGAGGTCACGCAGGACATCGCGGTCGAGGAAGTGCAGTCGGTCAACCGCTAGCAGGAGCTGGCCGGTTGGGCCGACGGTCGAGGTGCGCCCCGAGATCGACAGGTTCTCCACCGAAACTGTCGAAAGTAAGGGCGCACCCACCACTTTCGTCGCTAGTGGCCCTCCAGCCACCATGGATACGTTCGGCAGGGTTCAAGTCGAGGCGGGGGGCCGAGATATGGGTGACAGGCTCAGAGCGGATCTGGACCTCATCAAGGACTGCTCGGACGCGTTGTACGGCATCCACCGTGAGTTCAAGGAACACGGGGACCCCTCCGACGGCTACGAGAAGGCTCTCGGCAGCGAGAAGCTCCGCGACATCTTCGACGACTTCTCCGGCACGTGGAAGAAGACGCGCAAGAAGCTGATGAAGGACATCGAGAACCTCGCCAAGTACACGGCGGAAGCCGCCAAGACGTACGACGACGTGGACCATGCCCTCGCCGAAGCCCTCAGGGACGCGAAGAAGAGCGCCAAGAAGGGGAAGAAGTGAGCGCGCGGCCGGCCGACTGGACCCCTCTGTTCGACTCGGATCCGATCCCGGGCGACCCGCACGAAGTGGCCGCGCTCGGCAAGAAGTTACGCCGGATGGCCGACGAGATCGACCGGCAGGCCAAGAACATCAAGGCGCTCGCGTCCGTCGAGAACTGGGACAGCGAGGCCGGGCGCGCCTTCCACGAGACCGCGGGCGACACCTCCAAGCGCCTGCGGGACGCGTACGACCGCTATGACGAGGCCGCGGTCGCCATCGGCACCAAGGTGGACGAGGGCGGCGGCGAGTCCAAGGAGTACGCCAGCGAGCTGAACCGCGCGCAGCGCATGGCGGACAAGGCGCTGGCCGACTTCCGCGCCATGGAGCCCGAACACAAGGCCGCCCAGGCCGCGTTGGCGAAGACCGACGGCACCGTGCCGTCATCGGCCGAGGACAGCGTCGAGCGCTCCAAGCAGCGCAAGAAGCTCGACGACTCCACGAAGGTGATGGCCGGGTACCGGCAGAAGATCATGCAGGCGCAGGAGATCCGCGACGACGCGGCGAGCGCCGCGGCCAAGAAGATCAAGCGGATCATCCATCACGACGGGGTGCGTGACCCCGGCGGATTCATGAACTGGATCGCGGACCACGCCGACTGGTTCACCGCGGCGGCCACGGTCCTCGCGGTGGTGGCGCTGGTGGCGGCGGTCGTCCTGACGGGCGGTATCGCCGCGATCATCGTGGGCGTGGCCGCGGCGCTGAGCGCCACGGCGCTGACCGGGCGGCTGTACGACGTCTTCGCCAGGGGCGGGAAGTTCGACTGGGTGAAGATCACCGTCGACGTGCTCGGCATCGTCCCCGGCGTCGGCGCGCTCAAGGGCCTCGCGGTGGGCGCCAAGGGCCTCACCCGGCTCGGCGCCGCCAGGGAGGTCGCCTGGGGCATGTTCACCAACGGCATCGCGGTGAAGAGCATCAACAAGGGCGTGGGCCTCGCGTCGAAGCTGCTGAGCGGGAAGCTGGCGGCGAAGGTGCCGGGCCTGAGCAAGGTCGGTTCCAAGATCCCCGGCGCGGGCTTCCTGCCGGAGAACGTGACGCGCTTCATCAAGGGCGCCGCGCTGACCAACCTCGGCGTGCAGTCGGCGATCAAGCTGAACCGGGTGCTGCCCGACCAGAGCGACCAGGCACCCAAGCACGTCACCCCCGACCCCGGTCCGGGGCCGAGCCCGAAGCCGAGCCCGAGTACGCCACCGTCCACTCCGGACCGCCCGTCGCCCTCCCCGCGGCCGAGTCCGACGTCCGCGCCGTTCCACGGCGCGCTCGCACCCGCAGGGTAAGGAGGAGCCATGCCAGGCCCCACGTCGCGCCGTGACTTCCAGGCGCTCCAGAACGGTCAGTTCGTCGACGACGGCGGCCAGGTGCACGACTTGGTCCCCAGCTCCGTCATCGCCTCCGTCCCGGCCGCGAGGGAGGCCGCCGAGAGGTACGGACGTGAGGTGCGGTTCGACTTCCTCGACGACCGCGCCGTACTGCACATGCTCTACCGCCGCAGTGAGGACACCGGGAAGGCGGGCGTGCTCGGCTGTCTCTTCGCCCTGCCCGTGTTCATCTTCGGAGCGGGCGCCTGGCCGTTCTGGGACCTGGTCGCCGTCGACAAGCCGCGCTCGTTCCAGATCGCGTTCCTGGTCGGGGACGCCGTGATCGTCGTCGGTCTGCTCGTCGCGCTCTACCTGCTGCGACGGCGCAGCCTGCTCGACGAGACCAACCGCAACATGCGGTGCCGTGCGCGGCTCTACCGCAAGATCGTCGTCATCGCGCGCAACGGCGGGGCCGACGTCCCGTCGCTCTACCCGCACTACGGCATGTACATCACCTCGCGGAAGTTCTTCCCCGAAGCGCCCGAACACCCCGCACCGGCCCTCTCGGAAGGCAACGGCCTCACGTGACCGCCCCCACGGAACTGCCGGACCGCCTGGAATTCATCCCCACCGGGCCCGCGCCCGGCGTGAACACGGCCACGGTCCGCTCCGACACCATCCACGTCCGCTGGGTGATGCCGGAGATCTTCCACGACATCCCGCTGCACGAGGACGACGAGGACGAGGCGGTGCGGCTCCTGGAGGAGCTGGCCGAGAAGGCGCTGCCCGGGGCCGAGCCCGAGGACTGCCTCAAACTGGCGGTCGTCATCGCGCTCGGCATGGACGATCTCCTCGCCGACGGGGCCGAGTTCGCGGCCGTCTGCGTGGCGGCGATCGGCGAGGACCCGTGCAGCGCCACGGTCTTCGCCTCCCTCACCGACAGCCCCGAGACGCAGGACGGCGACACCATCGCGGCGATCGCCTCCGGCCTGCGCAGGCTGGGCGGCGCCGAGGTCGCCGAGATCCAGCTCCCGTGCGGTCCCGCCGTCTCCTGCATCGGCACCCGTGAGGACCGGATCAGCGGCCAACTGACGCAATCGGGAGCCGACTTGCCGGTCCCCACCTCGTACGTCCGCGTCTATCTCCCGCTGCCGAACATGACCACGGTCGTGATGGAGATGAGCACGCCCACACCGGTCGGCTGGGACACGTTCTCCACGATCTTCGGGAACGTGGTGAGCAGCATCCGCCTGTTCCACGCGGACGGCAGCCCGCTGATCATCGAGTCGGAGTGACCGGAGGGAAACGGGTGTGCGACCGCCGGAGAGTCATTACGGTGGCCCCATGCAGGAGGACCGGGAAGACGAGGCCAGGGACAAGGACCAGGACGAGGACCGCGAACCCGGGCCGTGGGAGTACCGCGCGCGGGAAGGGATCATCAGGAAGCTGATCCCCGGCGAGGTCATCGCCGCCGTGCCCGCGGCCCGGCGTGCCGCCGAAGCCGAGGGCCGCAGGGTGCGGTTCGACTTCCTCGACGACGAGGCGGTCCTGAAGATGCTGCGGTTGCGCGCGCTCGACGACGAACAGCTCACCCGTGCGGGGAAGCGCGCGGGCTATCCCGCGGCTTTCATCCTCTTCGGGGTCTTCGTCTACTGGGGCGCGTACGTCCAGTACTGGGAATCGGACCGGAACAAGACGCTCTTCTACGCGGGCGCGGGTGCGCTTGTCGCCGCGACGCTCCTGTTCTTCGTCGTCTCGCTGATCCGCCAGTGGGGAAATCGCCCGCGCCAAAAGGTGCGGGCCCGCGCCGCGGCGTACCGGAAGATCGTGCACATCGCCGCGGAGAACGGGGCCGACATTCCGGCCTTCTATCCGCATTACGGTCCTTATCCGTTCGCGGCGAATTTCCATCCGGAGGCGGACGAGCTCGAACTTCCGGGGCGGAGCAGATACTGAGGTCCGTCTGGCTTCCGTGTCCGACGCCTGACCCGTGAAATTGGCGCTGACCGTTACGTTCTTCACTGAACGATGCGGCGACGGTACGTCTAAATAAGGCGACTTGCGCCCTTTTCGCCGGTGGCGCGGCCGTCAATCCCGCAGATACCGTCGGTGCGATGCAGACACTTTCGCCCGACGGGGGCCGACCGTGAAACGCCGCACCATGCCCACCATCGCCGTGCTCGCCGCGACCACGGCCCTGGTCCTCACGGGCTGCAGCAGCAATTCCGACGCGAGCGACAAGATCGAGGGCGCGGGCGGGGACGCGAACGCGAGCCCGAAGAGCCCCGAGAAGTCGTCCACCGCACCGGCCGAGCTCCCCGACTTCGGCCTGCCCGCCGATGTGAAGGTCGAGATCGCGTCGGACACGACGGGGGACAAGGCGAAGGACCGGATCCTCAAGGAACAGGCCGAGTCGCTGATGGCCCGGCAGCGGATTTTCCTGGACCTCGACCCCAAGTCGCGCTATCTGACGCGCTATTACGCCGACGAGGCGCTCGCCTTCTACGTATCGGAGATCAAGAAGGCGAAGGCGGACAACCGCACCATCACCGGTCTCTACCGCTATTACGACCGGAAGGTCGAGACCCACACCGGCGACATCGCGGTCGTCAGCTACTGCGAGGACCGTTCCAAGGCGTACGCCAAGGACATCACGTCGGGCAAGACGCGCAAGACGGAGCCGAGCCCCTCGGACTTCATCAAGAACACGGCCACGCTCGCCAAGACCGGCAACGGCACCTGGGTCGTGCAGTCTTTCCGCGGCAAGACGTCGGCGAAGGAGTGCCAGTGAGCAGGTTGCGCAACCTCACCCGCACCGCGGCCGGTTCGGGCATAGCGGCTCTCCTCGTGCTCGGCTCCGTGACCCCGGCGATGGCGGGCGACGGCAGCGGCAGTTCCGGTGAACCGCCCGCCGGCAGCGGCGGCTCGTCAGGAGACGGCTCCATCGGGGCGCAGGTCCAGTTCAAGACCAACTTCAAGGGCGGCAAGGGCGCCAGCCCCATCGCCCGGAGCGAAGGCTCGTGGGACCCGCCCCTGTGCTGGACCCAGCCCAAGTTCACGGGGAAGCAGTACAAGGAGGACTCGAAGAAGACCGCGCCCATCGACCCGAGCTCCGGCAAGACCCTGCCGGGCTGGGACAAGGGCAAGGACTTCCACGAGAAGGACAAGGGCGCCTGGTGGTACCGGACGTACGACGTCGACCGGCTGAGGGCGGGGAACGCCACACCCGCTGAGATGGCCAAGTGCACGCCGATCAAGCCCGTTCAGTGGGTCGAGGAGGGAGACCCGCCCAAGGAGGCCATCTCGCCGCTCGTGCTCGCGGGCCTCGCCTACGCGCGGACCAAGCTCCCCGCGCCCCCGGTCACGCTCCGGCCCGCGGCCGACAACCAGATCGTGAACCTGGCCACGCACGTGAAGTTCGACGCGCCGATCGACCCGGTCTGGGTGACGGCCCACTTCGACCACCTCGGCGTCGACATCGCGGCGACCACCGTCGCGAAGCCCGTCGCCCTGCGCGTCGACGCGGGCACCGAGTTCGCCGACCCGCAGTCGTGCACGTACGACCTGACGAAGTCCAAGTCCGGCTACCAGCTGGACACGTCGAAGGACGCCTGCAACATCAAGTACCGGAAGTCGTCCGGCGACGGCGCCTACCCGCTCCAGGCGCGTGTCACCTGGAAGGTGACCTGGACCGACTCCGCGGACCCCGAAGGGCCCGCGCGGCAGCCGGCGCTCCCCGACGGCCTGTCCACGTTCGAGCAGGACGTCGCCGTCAAGGAGATCCAGTCCATCAACCGGTGAACCGGTGAACGGTCAACCGGTGAACCGGTGGGGCGACCGGGCCGGTGCGCGGGCACGCACCGGCCCGGAGTCACTCCACCCAGCCCAGCGAGCCCGCCATCGCCTCGCACAGCCGCTCCATCGGCCCCACCATCCCGGTGAGCGGCGCCGCGAAGGCGAGCATCAAGTAGCCGGTGCCGCCCGGCATGTGGACGTGGAAGTCCAGACTCGTGGGCCCCAGGACGCGCACGGCGGGGCCCGCGGGCAGGTCCACCACCGTGATCTCGCGCTGCGGACCGCCCTCCTCCGGCTGCCTGAGTTCGAGCAACTCCGCGTACGCCGCCGGATCCGCCGGAGTCCTGCCCAGCGGCACCAGTGAGACCAGGAGCGAGGCGGGCATGCCGCCGTCGTCCGAGGTCGTCAGGAGATAGAACTCCATGGCGCCGCGCGTGCGCCCCGTCTCCGCGGTGTTGCGCAGGGTCGACCAGACCTTGCGCGTGAGGTCCGCGGAGACGCCGCGTCCCGCCGCCTGCCGGTCCACGAAGGTCTTGAGCTGGCCGCGCCACCGGTCCTGGGTGAGATCGATGCGGAACCAGTCCCGGGGAACGAGCAGGCGGTAGTCCCTGGGGACCGCCGCCCGGGGCGGGGGCCCGGGCGGCGAGACCTCGGGCGGAGGCCCGGACGGCGAGGCCCCGGGCGGAGGCCCGGACGGCAAGGCCCCGGGCGGAGGCCCGGACGGCAAGGCCCCGGGCGGCGAGGAGGCGTCGGCCCCCGTCGGCATGTCCGTCACCCCGGCATCACCACCGTCGCGCCCTCGTCGTCGAAGAAGCGCACGCTCTTCACGATGCCCGCGAACATGGCGGAGAAGGTGTCCCATCCCTCGCTGGTCGGGGTGCCCATCTCCAGCACCACGGCCGTGCCGTTCTTCACCGGGATCTGCACCTGGATGAAGGACGTCGTGATGGGCTCCGCCTGTCCGGTCTGGGTCAGCGCGGCGTCCACCGTGGCCTGACGGCTGCCGACGCACGTCACCGCGGGGCCGCACGGCAGCATGACCTCGCTGACCTCGCCGATGTCCAGGTGCCGCATGGTCGTGGCGATGAAGCCCGCGGGGTTGCGCCCCGCGCGCTCGTCCAGGTCCGTCATGCTGACGTTGACCGTGGCGGTGCAGCGCACGCCCTCCACCTCGGTCGTGACGAACCCGGCGTACTGGACGCCCGCCTCGATGAAATCGTCGTAGTTCAGCGCGCACATGACAGCCCATTGCACGCGCACTTCCTCATCGGCGCCGGGCAGCGTGGTCTCGGCGAACGCGAGCAGCTGGCCCGCGAGGTCGTCCAGGTCCTCGGCCTCGAAGGGCAGCTCCAGGAAGCCCTCGGGCATGACCCAACGGACCTCTATGCCGTCGCCGCCCGCGAGGCTGCGGCTGTCCTCATCCACTTCGGTACGGTCAGTGGCCATCCGAACCTTCATTCTCAGGCAGCCAGCGCCGCGTTGAACGGCTTCGGCGAGGGACGGGGCGAGGGGGAGGGAGTAGGCCCGGGCGCCGGCTTCTTCGGCGGCGCCTGGTATCCGGTCTTCTCGCCGTTCTCACCGTGGAACATCCGGTTCAGGGCGCTGGCGAGGCCACCGCCCTTGATGGCGGCGGTGATCTTCTTGCCGTCGAGGAGCTCCTTGCGCGCCGTCCGGCCGAGGATCTTGTTGGCCGTCTTGACCGCGACGCCGTTCAGGAAGTTGTGCCCGACGCCGTCGAGCGCACGCAGCCCGTTGAAGCGCAGCGCCTTGAGCTTGGACAGCCCCTTGAGGCCCTTGACCAGCTTGAAGCCCTTCAGCGCACCGAGGCCGGGCAGCACACCGAGCAGGTCGGCACCCAGCTTCATGAAGTCGAGCTTCCCGCCGCGCGCGATCATGTCGTACGCGTGACCGGCGAGCGCGGCGGCACTGGTGAGCACGGCCAGCGTCGCGAAGATCGGCACGAGGAACTGCAGCGGCGGTACGAAAGCGCAGATCACCGCGAGTACGGACAGTACGGCGGATATGTTCGACAGCGCGTCCGCCCAGTCCGCGAGGAAGTTCATGAAGCCGCCGGGATCGCGCACATCGTCGTGGTGCACGACGTTCTTGATGTGTTTGGCGGCCTTGTCCCCCGCGTCGTCGTAGATGTCCCTGGCTTCCTTCACCAGTTTCCGCGACGCGCCGATCGCGAGCAGGGCCTCGGACTTCTTCTTGACCCAGCGGTCGTACTCGTCCTTGTCCTTCGCGGGAATGTTGTTCATGGGGTACTTGTCGGTGAACTTCTTCACCTCGCGCTCGGCGACGTCGTGGTCGCCCTTGGCCAGGTGATAGTCGCTCAGCGCCTTGTCGGCCTTCCGCTGCGCCCTGCGCATCTCCCCGGCAAACTCGTCCGAGCTCCCCTCGCGCACCTGCTCGCCGACGGCCTTGGCCGCCTCGTCGTAGCGCTCGAACGACTTCTTGAGCTTGTCCGCGGTGCCGCCCGCCATTTCGTGGAAGCCTTTGCCGGCCTCGCTGTCCCAGCCCTCCACCGAAGCGAGCGCCTTGATGACCCGGGACTGCTCATCGATCATGTCGGCCATCTTGCGCAACTTGCGCCCGAGTTCGGCCACTTCCTCCGGGTCGCCCGGCGTGGGATCGTCGTGCCACAGCGGTGGCCAGTCGCTGTCCGTCCTGCTCATTTCTTCCCCTTGCTCTGCGCCTTGGCTTCCCTGATCGCCTTGGCCAGCTCTTCGTCGATCTTGTCGTACGTCTTCGCGGCGGTCGAAGTGAACTCGGCCAGCTTCTCGAGCTCCTTCATGAGCTTCTTCCTGGTTTTCTTCCAGGTGTCCCCAAATTCCGAAAAGGCATCTTTGAGGCCGCCGTGCCCCACTGCGTTCCCGTACTCATCGGCAGGATTCCCGTTGCGTTCGAACTCGTCGTGGATCTTTCCCAGATCCCGCGAGCATTTCTTGATGGCGGCCAGATCCGCCTTGATGTGGTCCCCCACGGGGACCACCCCCCTTCTTGCTGATTCCGGCTAGGCACGTGCCGACGCCGGTCCCACCAACCGATTTCTTCTTCCCGGGTGTCGCCCGGCACCCGATACGCTCTCGATCGCAGCAAGTTTGTTCCGTGCCGACGAGGAGAGTCTTGACGTGACTTCCAGGGGCGACCAGCGCATGATTTCCGATCGTCTCGGCGTCCGGGCCGAGGCGGCGGGATGGTGCGAGATCGACAAGATCCCGGACCCTCCGGCCGAGGTGCTTCAGGCAGCCGGTAACCCACGGCTGCGCCCGGCGCGGATGCCCCCGCTGGGCATGCTCGGGACGGCGGTCGGTGCGCTGTTCATCCCGTTCGTCATGCTGTTGTCCCTACTGGACAGTGCCCGAGAGGCACTTGAGCGGTTGTTCGAGAGTAAGAAGGACGAGAAGCGGCGAGCGCGCGAGGACGAGAAGCGGCGCAAGGCCATCGTCGCCGAGCAGGGACTCGACCGCGTCTTCGACGGCAACTGGAGTGGCGCGGCGGGGCAGTTCCTGCTCCGCTGGTACGGCCACTCCTCTCACCATCAGCGTTTCGTCGTCGCGACCGAGGACGAGATCGTCCTGGCGGCGCCGCCCAAGCGCGTGTCGGTGGGACGCGACAAGCGCATGGAGGTCGTCGCCCGCCTGACCACCGGCCAGGCGATGCTCTTCGACCCGTTCCTCGGCGAGTTCAGGACCCAGTTGCTGCTGCTGAAGTTCCACGATGGGTCGTGGTTGCGGCTCACGACCGAGGAGTTCCGCAGTGAGCTCCACATGTACGTGCTCCGGCAGACGTCGCCCGGCAACTGACGTGGCAACCACGTCAGTTGACTCCTCCGCGAAGTGCACGGCGCCGCCGCACCGCCCCGGGCCCATGCGCCCACCGACGGCGAGTGGGGCGGCGGAGGCTGCCCCCGTCGCCCCACTCCTCGTCGGCGTGACGCCCGCCGTTACTTCTTGGCGGCCTTGCCGAGCTCGTCGTCGATCTGCTCGAACTTGTCCGCGGCGTTGGTGAGGTAGTCACCCATGCCGTCGAGACCGTCGATGGTGTCCTTCGCGCCCTTGACGAACTCGTCGAAGCTCTCGTCGAACGCCTTCGAGGCGCTCTTGGTCACGAAGCCGGACTCGACGAGGTTCGCGATGTACTTCCGCAGCCCGTCGAGCTTCTCCTTGAGCTTGTCCTTCTCCTTGACGACATGCTTCGCCGCATCCCGCATGTCCTGATATGTGACGTCAAGGTCCTTGGACATTGACCCTCCTCTTCAACTCGCCGCAGGGCCAACCCCCGTGGCTCCCGTCAGAGCGGATGATGTGATCGTCCGCTCCTGCGGCAGCAGCTTACGGGTGAGGCGGAGGTGAACACACCCCGGTTCGTAGCAGCTCTGCTATAACCGCGCTCACTCCCGCACACACGGACGCCCACACGAGCCGATAGCAACCGCAACCACGCAATTCGACACCGGGTCCCAGGCGGGCGAAGGCGACAGTAGCAACGAGTCATTGCACTCTTCGCGTCACGACTACGTTCCGCTGGAGGACCGAATGACCGTCACCTTCTCCCTCGACACGGACAGCGACGCCACCGTCTGGCCCGCCATGCCCGTCCGCGGGGAGGGACGGGGTGCCGCTCGCGACCGCAAGAAGTGGGCCCGCCGCACCTCGGAGCTGCTGTGGGCCCTGGTCGACGACGAACCCGTCGACAAGAAGCAGGTCAAGATGCTGGCCTACGAACTGGACTCCGTGGCGGAACAGCTCCCCCGGACCGTCCCCGTCCACCAGGTCTTCCTCTACGTCCCCGACCCGCGCCGGGAGTTCCTGACCTTCCTCGTACACGCGGGCCCGAGCGAGGGCGACGTCGACGCGACCCTGGACGAACTCGTCCAGAAGAACGAGCCGGGCGCCGCCCAGGACCCCGAGGTCATCGACTTCGACACCGACCGCCTGGGCCGAGGCAAACGCTCGATCCGCTACTTCGTCTCCACCAAGGCCGAGGCCATGTGCGTCTCGGTGAACTACGCCTGGCGCATCGAGTCACTGGGCATCGACGTGATCGTCCGCACCCTCGGCGAGGACATCGGCTGGATCACGGCGAACATCGACGAGTTCGACGAGTTCGCACGGAGCTTGTTCGTGAACCCGGACATCTGACGGCCCGCGCGAGGCGCCACGAGATCAATCGTGCGGGACTGCCGTTCTCGGCCCCGACCATCTAGCCCGGCGGGCGGGCAGTTGGTCGGAAGCGGAGTCAGAGAACGGTGTCTCACCTCCCCTGACCGTCGTTGTTCTCCGCGAGGGCTGGGACCGCGGCGTTGGAGGGGAGGCGCTCCGTGGGTGAGCGCACGAGGATCGATGATCTGGACGCGATCCGGGAGATGGGTGTCGGTCTGGGCAGGATCAAGGATGCCTTCGACGGGCTGGGGAAGCTGAAGGGGCAGTACGACGACGACTTCGGCGAGCACGATCTGGCGTGGCAGTTCGGGGACTTCGTACAGAACTGGGAGAGCCGCCGCGAGGAACTCGGCGACGAGATCGAGCAGTTGGCCGCGATCGCGAAGGCCGCGGCGAAGACGTACGAGAGCGTCGACGGGGAACTGGCCAGAGCGCTGCGTGAGTCCGACAGGAGGCACAAGCCCGGGAAGAGGAAGTCGTGACGGCCGGTACGCGGCCCCGGGACTGGCAGCCGCTCGCCGACCACGACCCCGTTCCCGGAGACCCCGACCGCCTGGAACAGCTGGGACGAAAGCTCCGCAGGACGGCCGACGAGCTCGACCGACAGGTACGACATCTCAAGGCCGCGGCCGAGCTGGATTCCTGGGACAGCGACGCAGGCAAGGAATTCCGCGAGAAGGCCAAGAAGTGCCGAGGTCGTCTGGAGGCCGCGCACAAGCGCTATGAAACGGTGGCCGACGCGATCGGCGACCGTGTCGTGGACCACGGGCCCGACTACGAGTCGAACGCGGCGGCCCGTCCAGGCGGCTATGCCACCGAACTCCACCGGGCCCAGCGGATCGCGGAGATCGCTCGGCAGGATGCTCAACAGGCGGAGGCCGATCGGAGTGCTGCCCGGAAAGGGCTGGACGCTCTGTCGGGGAAATCCGAGGAGGGTGACGGCAAGCGGCATGAGGCGAAGTTGGAGGACCAAGCTCAGGCCGCCGCGAAGTCGCTCGGCATGGCCAGGGACAAATTGCGGAAAGCGCAAGGCATCCGCGACGCCGCCGCGCGAAAGGCGCGCGATGCCATCGACGACGTCATCTCCGACGACGCTCTCAAGGACAGTTTCCGGGACGGCTTCGCGGACTTCGTGGAGTGGGCGGCAGGCTGGACCGAGGCCATCTCCAAGTGGGCCGGAATCGCGGCTCTGGCCGTCGGCTGGATCCCCGTCATCGGTCAGGGCCTCGCGGGGCTCCTCGGCGGCATCTCCATGGTGGCCACGCTGATCAACATCGCGTGCACCGCGGTCCAGGTCGCCATGGGCGACGAGTCCTGGACGGCGCTCGCCACGGCGGCGGTGGGGTTGCTGATGATGGGGGCGGGCAAGGCGATGTCCAAGGTGAGTGGGCGGTACGCCAAAGGGCTGCTCGAGCGGATGCGGCGTGCCAAGGGGGGTAAGCAGACGGCCCGGCAGGGAAAACGCAATCGCCAAAAGTTCAATCGCGAGGCGGCAGTCGTCCAAGGGCTCGAGGAGGGCGACATCGCAAGGTCGATCCGGGAGCCGGTCACCGAAATCTTCACGGCTTCCACTTGGAAGGATGCCTTCAAGGGAGGCTACCGTGAATCGGCTCAGGTATTGAGGGAGCGCGGGAACGGCAGCCTGATCAGAGGAGCGGGAAAGTCGCTTTCCCTGTCGGACGCCTCCGTGGCGTCGGACCTCAAGGAACTGAAGTACCTCGGCCAGGGCCTCGGGGACGGGTATGCGGTCAACGAACTGTCGCGCCGGGCGTCGGCGCTGAACATGGCCGGTAGTGGAATCACCGCCGGTGGTCTTTTCCTCGACGAGGTGAGCTGATGGAGCGAGAGCAGATGGAAGGGGTGGGGAGCTCGCCCACCCCTGAGGATGATTACCTCGTCGACTTCGATTTCGACGATGGTTGGCTCGGGCTGACGCTCCACGAGGGCACCCGGGCAGAGGCCAGAAAGATGGCTGCCGATCTTGTGGGGCAGTTCAATCCGTTGCGTCTCGGCAGCGGCGGAGCCTCGTTGCAGCAGGAACTGGAGCGCCGCGCCTTGGCAGGTTTCGAGTCCGGCTCGGTCCTGACGACGGCCGCCTACACGGAGGGGGGCGTGTTGCTCGCAGACTTCTCGGTCTTCGTGCACGGGGAGGATGATGTTCAGCGGCCGTCCCCCGAGGAATATCTGCCCGAGTTGTTGAAGTGGCCATACGCCGAGGTGAAGGGCGAACCGCGGATCTCCGACGTCCAACTTCCGATCGGCCGGGCCGTGCGCGTGCAGACGGTGCTGGCGGCGAAACGGCGCTTCGGTTGGGGTAAGAAGCTCAGTGAGTCCCTCCTGTACGGAGTCTGGCCGGACGGACAGGAGGAGATCGTGGTAGTCGAAGCGAGATGGCTCAACTTCGAACGTGCGGACGAGCTGACCGATCTCGTGGACCGCCTCATGCCCAGCATGCGTCTCCTCCCCGTACCCGACTCCTGCGGCGAGGGCTGAGATGCCCCTCCCCGCCGTATGGGACACCCCACCCACCGGCTACGCGATCCTCGTGCCCGACGGCTGGTTCCAGCTACACCTCGACCCCGATGAACGCGACCGCAGCATCGTCGCCCTCGCCGACCGGCAGTTCGCGGGGATCGACACTGCGCCCGTACTCAAGGAACGGCTGATTCGGGACCTGCGGAAGCAGGCGAAGGTGGCTCACCGGGAGGGTGGTGTTGAGCTGTACATCTCGCTGCTGACCGTCGAGGGCCTGCCGTTGGCCTCGTCACTGCTCGTGAGTCTGCTTCCAGACGGTTGGCCGGGCTGCCGCACGGCACACGACCTGGCTCACCGCCTTGCGGGCACGGGGCGCCCAGCAGAGGTACGAAAGCTGGACACTGCGGGCGATGCCGTACGGACGAGGAAGGATGACGTCTCCGATCCTGAAAGCCCGTTGGGAAGTACTCTCGCGACGACGACCGTGAGCTACCACGTACCGGTCCCCGCAGGCAGGCAATGGCTGACTCTTACCTTCTCCACCCCGATGGAGCGTCTGGTGCCGAAGATGGTGGAACTCTTCGACATCGTGGCCGGGACATTGCACTGGGAGTAGGCACCCCGCGTCAGGCCCCCAGTTCGTCGGCCCGCGGGCGTGGAGCCGGGGCCGAGAGCGGCGGCAAGGAGAGCGAGAGCCCGCGTGCGCAGAACAGCGAGACCCCGGGGAACGACCCGCCCAAGATGTCACTTCCACCGGACGTCAGCCTCGTCCTCGACAAGACGAACGTGACCGACCCCGATCAGGCGACAGCCATGGGGGCGTCACCAGGCAGGACGTGGACTACCCGGCGCACCCTTCCGTCGTCTCCTTCTGCACACTCCCCAACGGCGAATACGGCAACGACCAAGCCGTGAAGGTCGAGGAGATCCAGTCGATCAACCGGTGAGGCCCCCGGGGATCTGGCGTGAGGATCCGGCGTGGGGCTGCGCCCGGCCCGTTGCCCCCGGAAACGCCGGAGCGGATATCGTCTCAGCCACTGTTCAGTTACGGGGAGGACGATCGTGCGCCTGACTCTGACCGTCGTCGATCCATTCGGCGGCGGCACCGCCGACGTGGTCCTCGACGCGGATCCCGAGTCCACCGTGCAGGACATAGCGGTGGAGCTGGCCCGGCAGGTCGGTCACAGTGGGGCCCAGGTCATTCCGATCGGGCAGCACCAGGCGCCCGCCGCGGGCGCGCCGATGATCTATGTGGACGGGTACGCCGTCGATCCCTCGGCCACCGTCGTGACCTCGCCGCTGCGCGAGGGTGCCGTCGTGAGTCTGAACGATCCGGCCGGGTGTCTGCCCGGGGAGCCCTCCGGGCTGGTCGAGCTGCGGGTGGCGAGCGGGGCGGCCGCGGGGGCCGTGCACCGGCTCGGCATCGGGCGGTACGACATCGGGAGCGGGCCCGCCTCGTACATCCGTATCGATGACCCCGAGATGCCCGCCCGCGCCCTCACGTTGTCCGTTGCCACCGACGGCACCTGTCAGGCCACCCTGCACGGGAGCGGCAAGGACAAGGAGGGGGTGACCCTCGACGGGACGCCCTTCGGTGAGGAGAAGGAGGAGGCCGAGCCGCCCACGGAGGTCCCGCCCGAGGGAGAGTCCAAGAAGGACAGGAAGGCCCGGGAGAAGAGGGAGAAGCAGGAGCGCAAGGAGTGGAAGGAGCGGAAGGAGGCGCGGGCCAAGGCGCGGGCCGCCGGGCCGCGCTCCACCGTCACCTGGCCGCTGGGCGCTCAGATCGCCCTCGGGAACACCCTGCTCGAACTCGTCAGGTACACCCCGCCGAACGCCGCGCTCAAGTGGTCCGAGGACGGCGCCGGGCTCGACTACAACCGGCCGCCCCGGCTGCGCCCGCCCGAGCGGCAGACGACCTTCCGACTGCCCACCCCACCACGGGAGTTCGAGGCGCGGCCGCTGCCCTGGCTGATGGCGCTCTTCCCGCTCGTCGGTGCCGTCGTCGCCGCGATGATCTTCAATCGCTGGTACTACCTGATCATGGCGGGCCTGAGTCCCATCATGCTCTTCGGCAACTACTTCATGGACAAGAAGCACGGGCGCAAGTCCCATGCGAAGCAGGTCAAGGAGTACAAGGAGACCAAGGCGCGGATCGAGAAGGACGCGCAGGACGCGCTCGTCGCCGAGCGGCTCGACCGGCGTAACGCCGTGCCCGATCCCGCGACCGTGCTGGCGCTGAGCACCGGGCCCCGCACCCGGCTGTGGGAGCGGCGCCGCACCGACGCCGACCACCTGCTGCTGCGCTTCGGCACCGGGCAGTTGCCCTCCGAGGTCGTCCTCGACGACCCGGAGAAGGACGAGCACCGCCGCCAGGTGACGTGGAAGATCGAGGACGCGCCCGTCGCCCTGCCCCTGAAGGGCCTCGGTGTCATCGGCATCGCGGGGCCCGGCGACTCGGCGACCGCGCTCGGCCGCTGGGCCGTCGCGCAGACCGCGACGCTGCACAGCCCGATGGACGTCCAGTTCTACGTCCTGACCGAGAACACCTCCCAGGAGTCCTGGGACTGGGTGCGCTGGCTGCCGCACGCCAGGCCGTCCGGCGGCCAGGACATCAACGTCCTGATCGGCACGGACGCCGAGACCGTCGGCGCCCGCATCGGCGAGCTGACCCAGGTCCTGGACGCGCGCCTGAAGATCCTGGAGGAGAACAAGAGCCAGGGCGCCAACTTCAGCGAACCGGACATCGTCGTCGTCTGGGACGGCTCGCGACGGCTGCGTTCGCTGCCCGGCGTCGTACGGCTGCTGCGCGAGGGCCCCGCCGTCCGCATGTACGCGCTCTGCCTCGACACCGAAGAACGGTTCCTGCCCGGCGAGTGCCAGGCGTTCGTGGTCGCCGAGCCCAAGCCCCGCGAGTACGGGAACGCCTCCGCGGCGGCCGCCCCCCAGCTGCCCGCGCAGCCCCAGCAGGCCCCCGGCGGCTTCCCCTCCTTCCAGGCCTGGCACACCACCGCGCCCGACACCCGGCAGACCAGCGCCCCGACCGAACTGCGGCTGCGCGTCGAGATGACGGGCGCCGAGCGGCTGAAGGACGTCCGCCCCGACTTCGTGACCCCTGCCTGGTGCCTGCGCCTGGCCCGCGCCGTCTCCCCGCTGCGCGACATCAGCGGGGAGACCGAGGATTCCGCTCTTCCGGGGTCCAGCAGGCTCCTCGACGTACTGCAGTTGGAGCCGCCGACTCCCGGTGCCATCACCGCGCGCTGGCAGGCCGGTGGGCAGTCGACCATGGCCGTCATCGGTGAGTCCTACGACGGCCCCTTCGGCCTCGACATGCGCAAGGACGGGCCGCACGGCCTGATCGCCGGTACCACCGGTTCCGGTAAGTCGGAGCTCCTCCAGACGATCGTGGCCGCGCTCGCCGTCGCCAATACGCCTGAGAACATGACGTTCGTCCTCGTCGACTACAAGGGCGGCTCCGCGTTCAAGGACTGTGTGAAGCTGCCGCACACCGTCGGCATGGTCACCGACCTCGACGCGCACCTCGTGGAGCGGGCCCTGGAGTCCCTGGGCGCCGAGTTGAAGCGGCGCGAGCACATCCTCGCCGACGCCGACGCCAAGGACATCGAGGACTATCAGGACCTGGTGCGGCGCGATCCCTCCCACGCGCCCGTGCCCCGACTCCTCATCGTCATCGACGAGTTCGCCTCCATGGTGCGCGACCTGCCCGACTTCGTGACGGGACTCGTGAACATCGCCCAGCGTGGCCGTTCGCTCGGCATCCACCTGCTCCTCGCGACCCAGCGGCCCTCCGGTGTCGTCTCCCCCGAGATCCGCGCCAACACCAACCTCCGCATCGCGCTGCGCGTCACCGACGGCGGCGAGTCCACCGACGTCATCGACGCCCCCGACGCGGGACACATCTCCAAGAACACCCCCGGTCGCGCGTACGTCAGGCTCGGCCACGCCTCCCTCGTGCCCTTCCAGTCGGGACGCGTCGGTGGCCGCCGCCCCGGCGCCGCCGACCCGACGGTGCTCGCGCCCTGGGTCGACGCCCTGGACTGGACCTCGCTCGGCCGTGCCGCGGCGACCAAGCCGAAGGCGGAGGCCCGCGAGGAGGAGGAGATCACCGACCTGAAGGTCCTGGTCGACACGATCATCGAGGCCAACCGGACCCTCGGCATCCCCGCCCAGCACAGCCCGTGGCTGCCCGCGCTCGGCGAGATGCTGCTGCTCGACGAGATCCCGGTGCCCGCGCCCCGCACGGCCCCCGGCGCGCTCGCGCCCGCCGCGTTCGGCGTCGAGGACCTGCCCGCCGACCAGGCACGCCGCCCGGTCGTCGTGGACTTCGCGCACTTCGGCCACCTGATGATCGGCGGCGCCCCGCGCTCGGGCCGCTCCCAGGTGCTCCGTACGATCGCGGGCTCCCTGGCCCGCACCCACTCGTGCGCCGACGTCCACCTGTACGGCATCGACTGCGGCAACGGCGCGCTCAACGCCCTGACCCGGCTTCCGCACTGCGGCGCCGTCGTCAGCCGCAACCAGACCGAGCGCGTGGTGCGCCTCATCAACCGCCTCAAGGGCGAACTCACGCGGCGCCAGGACCTTCTCGCGGACAAGGGGTACGCGGACATCGGCGAGCAGCGGGCCGACGTCGCCGAGGACGAGCGCCTGCCGCACATCGTCATCCTGCTCGACCGCTGGGAGGGCTGGCTGCCCACGCTCGGCGAGATCGACCACGGCTCGCTGACCGACGAGGTCTCCACGATGATGCGCGAGGGCGCGAGCGTCGGCATCCACCTGGTGATGACGGGTGACCGTCAGCTCCTGGTGGGCCGCATCTCCTCGCTCACCGAGGACAAGTACGGCCTGCGCCTCGCGGACCGCTCCGACTTCTCGATGCTCGGCATCCCCGCCCGCAAGGTCCCCGAGGAGATCGCGCCAGGACGCGCCTTCAAGAACGAGAGCGGCACCGAGACGCAGTTCGCGCTCCTCTCCGAGGATGTCACGGGACAGGGCCAGGCCGCCGCGCTCAGCGCGATCGGCGAGGCGGCGACCGCCCGTGACGCCGAAGTGCCGCGCGGCAGGCGGCCGTTCCGCGTCGACACGCTGCCGAGCCGGATCACCTTCGACGAGGCGTGGGAGCTGCGCGACCCGGAGGCCTCGCGCTCCAAGCTGTGGGCCCTGGTCGGCATCGGCGGCGACGAGGTCATGGGCCACGGCCCCGACCTCGCCGAGGGCGTGCCCGCGTTCGTCATCGCGGGCCCGGCCAAGTCGGGCCGCTCCACGGTCCTGTTGAACATGGCCCGCTCCTTCCACGCCCAGGGCGTACGCATGGTGATCGCGGCACCGCGCCAGTCGCCGCTGCGCCAACTGGAGGGCACCGAAGGCGTGTTGAAGGTGTTCACCGAGGACGACATCGACGAGGACGAGTTCGAGGAGCTCATCGACGAGGCCGACGCGTCGCCGGAGAACCCGGTCGTCGTCCTGATCGACGACGCCGAGATCCTGGAGGACGCCGACGCCGCGAGCCAGTTCAAGCGGATCATCCAGCGCGGCGCCGACCTGGGCCTCGCCCTGGTGCTCGCCGGTGACGAGGAGGACGTCTGCAGCGGCTTCTCGGGCTGGCAGGTGGACGCGAAGAAGGGCCGCCGGGGCATCCTCCTTTCCCCCCAGGACAGTTCGAGCGGCGACCTCATCGGCCTACGCATCTCGCGCAGCATGGTCGGCGGACCGGTCGCACCCGGCAAGGGCATGCTGCACCTGGGAACGGGCGAACTGGCCACGCTGACGACCCCGTTGTAGGGGCGGCGGCTCGTGGGGGATCGGCGAAGAAGGCCCGGCGGCGCGCGGCCTGACCCGTCGCCCGCCCCGTCGCTCACCCCACCGGGGAGAGCCGCGCCTTCGGGTCGCCCGCCGCCGGGTCGTCGGAGGTGTATACGAGGGCCTTGCCGTCGGGGCGCAGATAGACGGTGTGTTCCGTCTGCGCGCACTGGCCGCCGTTCCCCTCGGCGCCCTTGCCCTTGGCCACGAGCTGCCGCGCCGTGGCCGACTTCAGGGTGAGTACGTCGGTGCAGGTGTTGCCGATCGGATCGCGCTGGACGACCGTGCCGATCCGGGCACCCGGTTTCGCCTGCTTCACGGTGACCGTGAACGTGCCGAGCGGGACCGAGCCGCCGTTGGCGTCGGCCTTGCCGCGCCAGGTGCCGAGGTAGGCGTCGGGGACCCGGCCGGTGGCGCTCGGCGCGCCGGTCGCCGCCGGGGGCTGGGCCGACCCCGCGTCCTTCGACGAGTCGTCGTCCTTCGGCAGCAGCCCGAAGACGAACACCGACCCGACGGTGACGGCGGCCAGCGCCCCCGCGACGGCGAGCGCGACGGTACAACTCACCTTGCGACCGCGCCCGTTCGCCCCCTCGGGCACGGAGGTCGCGGCCACGGAGACGGAGAGCTTGCCGGGCGGGCGGGCGTCGGTGGGGTGCGCGTCCCTCCGCTGGGACGGCTCGGCGGACGAAGGAGCGTACGGAGGGGCGTACGGAGGGACGTCCGAGGGAGCCCGCGCCGGGTCGTACGAGGGCTCGTACGACGGGTCCGCCGGGCCGAACACCCCGTCCACCGACGGCGAGTTGAACGCCACGGGCCCCGAGGGCGCGTCCACCGGGGCCGCCCCGCCCCCCGCCCCCGTATCCATGTCCAGGATCCGCACCGCACTCCGGCTCACCCGCTCCACCACGGGCCCCGGCAGCCAGCCCGCGGCCACCAGCGGGGCCGCGCCCTCGGGGGCGAGCCGCGCCGCGACCTCCGACGGAGCGGGCCTGACGTCCGGTTCCTTGGCGAGGCAGGCGGCGGCGATCTCCCGCACGTCGCCGGTCAGGGCGCCCAGTTCGGGCTGCTCGTGCACGACCTTGTAGAGCAGCGCGGCCGACGAGTCGCCGGGGAAAGGTGACTCCCCCGTCGCCGCGTAGACAAGGACCGCGCCCAGCGAGAAGACGTCCGCCGCCCCGGTGACGCCCTTGCCGAGGATCTGCTCGGGCGACATGTAGCCGGGCGAGCCGATGGAGACGCCCGTGGAGGTCAGCGAGGCCGTGCCGTCCGTGGCCCGCGCGATGCCGAAGTCGATCAGGCGCGGCCCGTCGAGGGTGAGCAGCACGTTCGACGGCTTCACGTCGCGGTGGACCAGGCCGAGCCCGTGGACGTGCGTCAGCGCCTCGGCGAGGCCCGCGCCCAGGACGCGTACGGAGTGGTCGGGCAGCGGCGCCCCGTCCCGCACCGCCTCGGTGAGCGAGGGGCCCGCCGCGTACCCGGTGGCGACCCAGGGCACGGACGCGTCCGGGTCGGCGTCGAGGACGGGGGCCGTCCAGTCGCCGCCCACCCGCCGCGCCGCGTCCACCTCGCGGCGGAAGCGGGCGCGGAACTCCTCGTCGAGCGCGAAGTGGGGATGGACGACCTTGACCGCGACGGTGCGGCCGCCCGCGCTGCGCCCCAGATAGACCCGGCCCATCCCGCCCGAACCGAGTCGGCCGAGCAGCCGGTAGGGCCCGATCACGGTGGGTTCGTCGGCTTCGAGCGGTCGCATGACGTTGGCCTCCCCCAGGCACGCCGCCGGACACCTCGCGCGCCTTACCACTGCGGATCAGCGTAGTGCGGGCCCGGGCAATGAAAGGGGAAAGGAAGGGGCGCACCGGACCACCGAGGGAACGCGGGGACGCGCATTTACCTCTACAGGGGAGTAAATGCCCACATCATCACCTGCTCCGTCCCCGCCCCGAGGTCCCCATGAACCGCCGCCGCACGAACCGCCGCCGCCCCTCCCCCACCGCTCTCGCCGCGACCGCCGCGGCCCTGACCTCGGCGCTGCTCCTGTCGGCCTGCTCCTCCGACGAGGGCGCCCCCGTCACCTTCGACAGCCCGGCCTCGTCGTCCGACACCGCGCGCCAGGCGAAGGGCCCCGCGGCCGACAAGACGCGGCTGCCCACCGGGCCCCGGTCGCACTTCACGACCGAGAACACCCTGGAGGACGGCACGAAGATCGGGGTGACGACACTCAAGGGGAAGAAGTCCGGATTCACCGGCAAGGTATGGGTCTGGGCACCGAAGCAGTACTTCGACCCGAAGTACGCCCACAGCGGCTTCCCCGTTCTGATAGCCCTGCCCGGCGGCCCCGGCTACCCGAACAATTACTGGATGGGGACCGACCTCAAGCTGGAGAGCTCCATCGCCACGTGGTCGAAGCAAGGCAAGAGCCTGCCGTTCATCGTGGTGATGCCGGTACTCAATCCGGACGCAAAGAACTATTACGACGGCAGCGATATTCCGGGCCAGCCGAAAATGGGCACCTGGATGACGGACGACGTCCCCGATTTCGTCAAGGCCAATTTCCGTACCTTCAAGTCGCGGGACGGCTGGGCCTTCATGGGTTCCTCCTCCGGCGGCTTCGTCGGCCTGAAGTCGGTCCTGCAGCGCCCGGAGAAGTTCCGGGCCGTCATCGCGAGCGGCCCCGACACCGTCCCCGACTCCCCGCTCTGGGCCGGGCACGAGAAGGAGCGCCAGGCCAACAACCCGGAGAAGCTGGCCAGGCACCTCATCGACCGCAAGGGCCCCGAGGTCGACATCGCCTTCCAGATCGGCACCAAGGAGTCCGGGCAGGCGAACCTGCGCTCCTTCATGAAGGCGTACGGGAAGGGCCCCGTGAAGACGCGCCTCAACGTCATCCAGGGCGGCGGCCACAACGCGCGCAGCTACGTCCCCGCCATGGCCGACGGACCCATCCAGTGGATCAGCGAGCACATGCAGGGGCCGATCCCGAGCTCCTGAGCCCGATCGCCCGCGCCCGCTAGCTGCCCAGCCCGCTACCGGCCGAGCAGCTCCACCCGCACGTCCGCCGGGAAGCCCGTCGTGGGACCGACCCGGCGGGCGAACTCGGTGACGCCCTCCAGCTGCTCGCCGCCGAAGCGGAAGTCGAGCGTCGTGAAGTACCGCTCCAGGACACCGGCGTCGAAGGACTCCCAGCGCGCGGCCTGCTCGGCCACCTTGCCGACCTCCTCCAGGGAGAGGTCACGGGAGGACAGGAACGCCTTGTGCACCGCGCTCACCACCTCGGGCTCGCGCCGCGCGTAGTCGCGCCGGGCCGCCCAGACGGCGAAGACGAACGGCAGGCCCGTCCACTCCTTCCACATCGCGCCCAGGTCGTGGACGTCCAGGCCGAGCCTGGGGGCGTCGATCAGGTTCGCGCGCAGCGCCGCGTCACCGATGAGCACGGCGGCGTCCGCCTCCCGCATCATCAGGCCGAGGTCGGGCGGGCACGTGTAGTAGTCCGGGCGCACCCCGTGCCGCTCGGCGAGCAGGAGCTGGGCGAGGCGTACGGACGTACGAGAGGTCGAGCCGAGCGCGACCCGGGCGCCGTCCAGCTGGTCCAGCGGCACCTGCGAGACGATCACGCAGGACATCACGGGGCCGTCGCAGCCGACCGCGAGGTCGGGGAAGGCGACCAGGTCGTCGGCGTTCTTGAGGAACTCGACCAGCGTGACGGGGGCGATGTCGAGCTCGCCCCGCACCAGCTGCTCGCTGAGCTTCTCCGGGGTGTCCTTCGTCAGCTCGAAGTCGAGGAGCGTCCCGGTCCGCGCGAGGCCCCAGTACAGGGGCAGGCAGTTCAGGAACTGGATGTGGCCGACGCGCGGCCGAGGGGTGCGACGGGGACTGGGCAGCTGTTCGGCGCCTGCCCCCGCGAGGTCGTCCAGGGGAGAATTGTCCACATCGGCGAGGCTAGCCCCCACGCGGTACGGTGCGGGCGCCGGGCCCCTCGTGGGGCCTTCCGGGGCCGCTGTGCCAACCCTGCCGTGAGCGCTGTGTCAACCCTGCTGGGAGCCACATCAAACCTCCGGGTGACGTGATCTTGCCCCCTATTGCATTCGGCTGTCTGCGTGCTAAGCTCGCCGCAAGTTGCAGTTTGGTTTCCCTTGCAGTACAGAGCCTGCGGAGCATGTGACCCCGCGGGCTCTCGTCGTTTTCAGACTTATGCAGTTGTTTAAACAATCGCTGGTTCTGGAGCAGGGCAACCCTTTGGCCCAAGGAGGGCTTATGGCTACCGGAACCGTGAAGTGGTTCAACGCTGAAAAGGGCTTTGGCTTCATTGCCCAGGAAGGCGGCGGCCCGGACGTCTTCGTCCACTACTCCGCGATCAACGCGAACGGCTTCCGCTCCCTTGAGGAGAACCAGGCCGTTTCCTTCGACGTGACGCAGGGTCCGAAGGGCCCGCAGGCGGAGAACGTCACCCCGATGTAATCGGACGCTCCACGAAAGTGGAGCGTGTGATTCCTCCGGTGACTTGATCCGGACATGGATGCAGTACCCAAGGAGCCCTGCTCCTCCGCGTGAGCGGGGGAAGCGGGGCTCCTGCCTTTTTCTGGCCCCTGGGCCTTGGGCGCTGGCCCCTCTGGGCCTTGGGCGCTGGCCCCTCTGGGCCGGAGCCCTGGGGCTCAGGTGGGTAGGGCCGCTCTTGCGCGGGCCGCGTTCGCCGGGTCCCAGCCCTCGCCGGGGACCGAGGCCAGGAGGAGTTCCGTGTACGGGTCCTCGGGGGCGCTCAGGACCGCGTCCGTGGGGCCCTGCTCCACCACCCTGCCCCTGCGCATCACCAGGACCTCGTCCGTGACGTGCCGCACCACGGCCAGGTCGTGGCTGACGAAGACCAGGGCCACGCCCGTCTCCCCGCGGATCTCGTCGAGCAGCTTCAGGATCTGGGCCTGGATCGATACGTCCAGGGCGGCGACGGCCTCGTCCAGGACGAGTACCCGGGGGTCCACGGCCAGCGATCTCGCGATGGCGAGGCGCTGGCGTTGGCCGCCGGAGAGTTCCCTCGGGCGGGCGCCCGCCTCTCTGGTGCCCAGGCCCACCTGGTCGAGGAGGGCTTCGGCCCGGCTTTCGTCCTTGGCGTGCAGGCGCAGGGCCGTCCGTACGCACTGGCTGGCCGTGAGCCTCGGGTCCAGGGAGATGTAGGGGTCCTGGAAGACCATCTGGATCTCCCGGGCTCGGGCGAGACGGGCGGCCTTTCCTCTGGGCGTACGGGGTTCGCGTGGCGTGCCGTCGATGCTGATCGTGCCTCTGTCCGGGCGGACCAGGCCCACGAGCATTCTTGCCACGGTGGTCTTGCCCGAGCCTGATTCGCCGACGATTCCCAGGGAGCCGGCTCGGGGGACGGTGAAGGTCACCGCCTGCGCCGCGGTGTGGCGCTCCCCTCCGGGGAGGGGGTACGTCTTGGTGAGGTTCTCTGCCTTCAGCAGGTGCGTTGTCATGAGTGGCTTGCCTCCGTCGTAGCGGTGCTCGGCGACGGGGGTTGTGCCCACCCGTTCCGCCGGGCGGAACGCCTGCCCACAACGGGAGCGACGGCGCACTCGACCGTGCCGCCCTCGTGCAACTGTGTGCGGGCCGGGGTCCACGTCTCGCAGTTCTCCTCCGCCTCCCCGCACCTCGTCACGAACGGGCAGCCCGTGAACGTGTCCGAGAGGGATGGGGGGCGGCCCGGGATCGGGTGGAGGGGGTGGGTGGTACCCAGGGTCGGGGAGCAGGAGAGGAGGCCGCGGGTGTAGGGGTGGGCCGGGGTCGTGAACAGGGCCCGGGCCGAGCGTTCTTCGACCACTCGGCCCGCGTACATCACGTACACGCGGTCGCAGTACGCCGCCGCCAGGTGCAGGTCGTGGGTGATCAGGAGCAGGCCGAGGTCGCGGTCGGCGCGCAGGGTGCGCAGGAGGGCGAGGATCTCCGCCTGGGTCGTCACGTCCAGGGCGCTGGTCGCCTCGTCGGCGAGGAGCAAGCGGGGTTCGGCGGCCAGGGCGCCCGCGATGACGACGCGTTGCAGCATGCCGCCGGAGAGTTCGTGGGGGCGCTGGCGCAGGCGGCGTTCGGGGGACGAGAGGCCCACCGCTGCCAGGAGTTCGGCCGCGCGGGCCCGCGTCGCGCCGCGTTCGGTCAGGAAGTCGCCGATGCGGCGCACCGGGTTGAGGGCGGCGCGCGGGTCCTGGTGGACCATGGCGACGGGGCCCGCCCGGTGGGCACGGAGTCCTTCTCCGGTGAGGCTGAGGACGTCGGTGTCCTCGAAGCGGACCGCGCCGGTCGCCGTCGCGCCTGCGGGCAGCAGACCGATCGCGGCCTTCGCCGTGGTCGACTTGCCCGAGCCGGACTCGCCGACCAGGCCGACGACTTCGCCGGGGGCGACGTGGAGCGAGACCGAGTCGAGGACGGGGCGCGCGGCGCCGGGGACGCGGACGGTGAGGTCTTGGATGTCGAGCAGCGTCATGGCTTTTCACTGCCTCCCTAGCCGGTCGGCGGCCCAGACCCCGACCACGTTGAAGGACACGACGACGAGCGCGATGGCCGTGCCGGGCACCATCGCGGGCAGCAGGGCGCCCTGGACGACGGCGGCCTGGCCCTCCTGCACCATCAAGCCCCAGTCGGATGACGGGGGTTGGGCGCCGAAGCCGAGGTAGGAGAGCGTCGCGAGGGACATCAGGGCCTCGCCGAAGAGGACGACCAGGTAGCCGAGTACGGCGCGGGCCAGGTTCGGTACGACGTGGGCGGCGCAGATGCGGGCGCCGCCCATGCCGAGGACCCGGTAGGCGTCGACGTAGGGCTTGCGCGCCTCCGAAAGGGCCAGGGAGCGCGTGTACTTGGCGATGGTCGGGGTGAAGGCGAGGCCGAGCGCGAGGACGGACGTCGTCATGCCCGCGCCGAAGACGGCGATGATCAGGACGGTGAAGAGGAGGCCGGGGAAGGCGTACATCACGTCCGTGAGGCGGGAGACGAGGGCGTCGACCCAGCCGCCGCGCCAGGCGGCGAGCACGCCGAGCGTGACGCCGAGCGCGGCGGCGACCGCGAGCAGCAGGACCGGTGCGATCAGGCTGGTGCGGGCCCCGTACAGGGCGCGCGAGAGGAGGTCCTGCCCGGAGGAGTCGGTGCCGAGGAGGTGGTCGCCGCCCGTGCCGACCAGGGATGCGGACAGGTCGATGGCGTCAAGGGCGTAGGGCGCGAGGAGGGGTGCGAAGACCGCGGCGATGACCACGAGGGCGAGGAAGGTCCCGGCGACGATGACGCCGAGAGGGCGTCGGTGGCGTACGGCCACAGGGGCGAGCGCGACGGCGGGCGCGGTCATGACGTGGCTCCCTTCACGCGGGGGTCGAGGAGCGGATGGACGACGTCCACGAGCGTGGTCACCACGATGTAGCCGGTGACCATGAGGAGCAGGACGGCCTGGGCGACGGGGAAGTCGTGGGTGTTGATGGCGCCGACGAGCAGCGAGCCGATGCCGCTGATGCCGAAGGCGGTCTCGACGACGACGGTGCCCGCGAGCATGCCCGCGGTGACCAGGCCGCACATGGTGACGATCGGGCCGAGGGCGTTGCGCAGCACGTGGCGGCGGATGATGTCGCGCTCGGGGACGCCGGAGGCGCGGGCCGCCTCCACGTGGTCGGAGGCCGCCGCGTCGGCCATGGCCTGGCGGGTGACGCGGCTGATGATCGCGAGGGCGCCGAGCGCCAACGACAGGGCGGGCAGGGTCAGATGGTGCAGGGTGCCGGTGAATCCCTCGCCGCTGCCGGTGACGGGGAACCAGCCGAGCTGGACGCCGAAGAGCGAGACGAGCGCGATGGCGGCGACGAAGGACGGCACGGACGCGGCGAGGGTCGTGCCGCCGACCACCGCCGAGTCGACCCAGGTGGAGCGCTTGACGGCGGCCAGGACGCCCGCGCCGACGCCGAGGACGACGAACAGGACCGTGGCGTACGCGACGAGTTGGAGCGTGGTGGGGAAGCGGGCCGCGACCAGGTCGGACACCTGGTCGCTGTACTTGAAGGAGCGGCCCAGGTCGAAGTGGACGCAGTCCCACAGCCACCGTCCGTACTGGACGACGAGGGGTTCGTCGAGGTGGTACTGGGCGCGGACGGTGGCGAGCCGCTCGGGGGTCAGCTTGTCGCGGCCGCCCGCGAGGAACACCGCGGGGTCGCCGGGCGCCGCGTAGACGGCGGCGAAGATGACGAACGACGCGGCGAAGAGCGTGGCGAGCAGGCCGAGCAGGCGGCGGGACACCCGGGAGACGAGTGACATCACGTGGCTCACCTAGCCCTTCTTCAGGCCGAGTCGGGCGGCCCACGGGTAGTAGAGGTAGGACTGGGACGCGGGCGGGCCCGTCATGCGGTCGTCGATGACGAGGGCGGAGGGCACCTGGGCGAGCGGGATCCAGACGGCCGCGTCGGAGAAGCGGCGCTGCACGTCGAGGGTGAGATCGGCCCGGCGCTTGTCGTCGAGGGTGCCGAGCGCCCGGTGGACGAGCTTGTCGTACGCCTTGTCCTTAAAGCCGACCCAGTTGTTGGAGGAGTCGGAAAGGCCGTTGTCGTAGAAGCCCATGGGGTCGGCCTTGGAGATGTACCAGTCGCCGACCAGGACGTCGATGTCGGCGCGGGCGCCCGGGTCGCTGTAGAACTCCTCGAACTGGGCGGTGGGGACGGTCTTGATCTGCCCCTTGAGGCCGATGCGCTGGAGGGCGGCGCGGACCGCGTTGGCGACGACGGTGCGGCCCTGGCTGCTGTCGGTGCCGATGACGACGGGGTCGGTGGGGGCGCCCGCGGACTTCACCAGGCGCTTGGCCTCGGCGAGGTCGTCGGCGGTGGGCGAGGCGGGCGCCACGTCGTCCAACTCGCGCTGTGCGGCGGCGAATCGCTGCTTCTCGTAGCCCCAGGCGCCGGATCCGACGGGGGTGGCCCAGGGCTGGACGAGCCCGCCGAAGCCGGACCTCGCGATGCCGGTGCGGTCGATGGCGAGGGAGAGGGCGCGGCGGATCTGCGGGTCCTTGAGGCCGCCGCGGGCGGTCGGGATGAGGACGAGGGAGGCCGTGGAGGGGCCGTAGTACTGGTCGATGCCCTTGGCGCCGCGCAACGCGGAGGCGGTGTTGGGCGATTCCGCGTAGGCACCGTCGGCCGCGCCGGTCTTGAGCGCGTTGACCAGGGCGCTGTCGGACGCCCAGCGGAAGGTCACGCGGTCGGTGAGCGGCTTGGTTCCCCAGTACGTGTCGTACGCCTCGATGGTGAGGGAGTCGCCGGACTTCCAGCTCCCCAGGGTGTACGGCCCCGAGCAGGCGTCGTCCTGCCCCGGTGTGCCGAACTCCTTTCCAGCCGCGACGACTTGCTCCTTGTTCCAGACGATGCCCGCGTCGCCCGCAAGCGCCTTGGTGAACAGGGCGTCGGGGGCCTTGAAGCGGATGGTGATCTCGCGGGCGCCGGTCTTCTTCATGGAGCGGACGTTGCCGAACTCGTCGGCCTGTTCCATGTCGGGGTCGGCGTGCCGCTCCAGGCTCCACAGCACGTCGTCGGCGGTGAGCTCGGAGCCGTCGTGGAAGGTGACGCCGTCGCGCACGGTCAGGACGAGGGTCCTGTCGTCGGGCGTGCGGGCCTTCCCGGCAAGGAAGGGCTTGACCGTCATGTCGGGCTTGAGCTGGTAGAGCCGCTCGCAGACGTTGGTGAGGACGACGCGTCCCGCGCTGGAGCCCTGGGTGTCCAGGTCGAGCGAGTCGGGCTCGTCCTCCAGGAGCCAGTTGGCCTTGTCCTGGTGCCCCTTGGCGGCCGGGGTCTCGGCGGTCAGCTTCAGCTTCGCGGCGTCGGCGGGGGCGCCGCCGGTGGCGGCCGTGTCGGCGCCGCTGCACGAGGCGGTGGCGAGCAGGGCGGTGGCGGCGAGGCCCGCGGCGACCGCGTGCCGGCCGCGCTGGGACGTTCTCATGAGGGGTCTCCGTACGGTCCTTCGTAGAGGTTCCAGGGCAGGTGCTGGTAGTCGCGGTCGCACGGGGTGCCCGCGGTGACGTGGTAGTCGCCGCTGGTCAGGTCCACACAGGAGGAGACGAGCGTGGCCCAGTGCCGGACGGGTTCCTGGCGCGGGTCCGGGTGGGTGCAGAGCGACTCGGGGAGGCCGAGGTGGTCGGACATGGCCTGCTTGACGATCTTGCGGGACTCGTCGGGTCCGGTGGCGTCGCGCAGGGCCCGCAGCCCTTGTTCGGCGCGCGGGACGCGGACGAGGGAGTCGGACGACAGGGGGCGGTAGCCGTCGGCGAGGGCGGCGGGGATGCCCGCCTGGTAGTGGTTGCCGTGGACGAGGAGGCCGTCGGTCGGATACATCCAGCCGTGCCCCGCGGGCGTCGTCTCCAGGTCGATGGCGAAGCCCTCGCGGCAGGTGAGCAGGGCGTTGCTGGCGATGTGGGCGCGGGTGCGGCAGAGCACGTCGAGCGCGTCGGTGATGGTGGGCTGGTCCAGGACGCTGCGGCGTACGACGGTCTGCGGCAGGCCCACCGCGTCGCTGAAGCGGCCGCCGAGGCCGTTGGCGTTGAGCGCGATCCCGGCGGAGTTGGCGCCCTGGCGGCCGATCTGCCCGGCCTCGACCTGCATGATCAGGGTGGGCTTCGGGGGCTGCACGATCCGCAGCATGACGACGGTGTCGGCGACCCCGGCGCGCCAGTCCCAGTTCTGTCCCGCCCAGACGTGGCCGTCGCCGCTGGCCTCGCCGTAGGCGGCGAAGGAGGTGCAGCCCTCGGCGGGTTCCTCGTCCGCGGCCATGTCGGCGAAGGACTTGTCGTAGATGACCTCGCCGCGGGCGTTGAGCGCGAGGACGTCGAGGAGGGTCACCCCGGCCCCCTCGGCTATGCCCCGCATCTCGTCGACGAGGTCGGGAGCGTAGGCGCGGACGGGTTCCAGCCAGCGGGCGGCCCGCGTGGTGACGCGGTCCCAGGTCAGCCCCGCGGAGTGGCCGAACGCCTCCTCGTAGTAGCCGAGCGCGGAGTGGATCAGGGGGCGGACGGCCTCGCCGTACTGACGGCCGCGTTCGGTGGGGCCACCGGAGATCTCGATCACGGGGAGCGTGCGGGGTGCCATGGTTCTCCTAGCGACGGAGAGCCTGTAACGTCAATTACGAGAAACTCTCCTCTTGGAATGCGTTGCCCAGGAGAGTAACCGTCATCACACGAGAGTCAACAGCCGTAATGGAAATTTCAGAGAGCTCAGCGGGTGTGGACCGGCTGCGTGCGGCCGTGCGCGACCAGTGGGAGGCGCTCTCCGCCTCCGAGCGCGCGGTCGCCCAGTACCTGGCGAGCGCGCCGCCCGAGTCGCTGCTCTTCGCCAGCGCGCAGGAGCTCGGTGCGGCGAGCGGCACGAGCAACGCGACGGTCGTGCGCGCGCTCCAGCGCCTCGGCTATGCCGGACTCCCCGCCCTCAAGCGGGAGTTGGCGTCGGACTTCACCTCGGCGGTGGCGCCCGAGGTGCGCCTCAAGCAGCGCATCGCCCATGTCGGCAGGGACCTCGGCGACATCTGGGGCGACGTCTTCGACGAGGCGCAGGAGCGCATCGAGCACGCGCGGCGCCTCACGCCTGACGACGCGCTGCGGGACGCGGTGGGCGTGCTCGCGGAGGCCGCCGAGATCCACTGCTACGGGGTCGCGGCGTCCGAACTCGCCGCCCGGCACATGGCGCTGGCGCTGGGCAGGATCGGGCGACGCGCCCGGTACGTGGGCGCGACCGGGTTCGCGCTCGCCGACCATCTGCTCGGCATCCGGCAGGGTGACGCGGTGGTGGTCTTCCAGCCCGGGCGGGCGCTGGCGGAGATCTCCGTGCTGGTCGACCGGGCGCGGGCGGTGGGGGCGAGGGTTGTCCTGATGACGGACGAGCTGGCCGAGCTGTACGGGGGCCGGGTCGACGCGGTCCTCACCGCGCCGCATACGCCGACGGGGATCACTGCGGAGGCGCTGACGGCGTTGGTCGTCGCCGATGCGGTGTTGCTGGCGCTGACCACGCTGGATGAGGGGCGCGCCGTTGATACGTCGCATCAACTTACGGCTTTGCGCGAGCAGTTGCTGGCCTCTAGGCCCCGGAAGCCTTGATCCGGCCTCGTCGCCGTCCGCGGGCCGGCGGGGGCTGATCGCGCAGTTCCCCGCGCCCCTGACGCCCTGAACGGCTGCTCGCCGCTGCCCGCGCGCCTCAAAGATTGCGCAGTTCCCCGCGCCCCTAAAGCCCCCCCCCGGGCGCGGCGATTAAGGGGCGCGGGGAACTGGGCGTGGGGCTCGCGCGCTTCCAGGGGCGCAGGGGCGGCGCGGACCTCTTAGGGGCGCGGGGAACTGCGCGATCTTTAGGCCGGGACGGAGGGCTCGCGCGCTTCCAGAGGCGCAGGGGCGGCGCGGACCGCTCAGGGGCGCGGGGAACTGCGCGATCTTTAGGCCGGGACGGAGGGCTCGCGCGCTTCCAGGGACGTAGGGGCGGCGCGGGCAGCGCCCACCCACCCGCAGACGAACCTCCGCCCCCCAGCAAAGCCTCACACGTGTTGCATGACCAGGACGAACGTCGTCCCCGCCTCCAGCGCCTCATAGGCATGCGGCACATCCCCCCGGTAGGACATGTAGTCACCCGCCGCCAACTCCACCGCCTCCCCCCGCGGCCCCGCGAGCAACCGCCCCGTACTGATGATGACGTGCTCCACCGACCCGGGAATGTGAGGCTCGGACTCGCGGGCGGGGCCGGGCTCCAGCGCCCCGTGGTAGATGTCACGGCGCACCCCCGTCGGCCCCCCGGAGAGCAGCGTGCCCACGTACGAGGAGTTCTCGGCGCGCATCGAGGGCCCCTCACCCGCGCGGATCACCGTGACCGCGGGGGCCGGTGACTCCACGAGGACGCTGAAGGGGACGCCGAGCGCCACCGCGAGGGCCCAGAGCGTCTCGATGCCGGGGTTGCCGGTGGCCGCCTCCAGCTGGGACAGCGTGGACTTGGCGATGCCCGCCCGTTTGGCCAGCTCGGAGAGGGAGATGCCTGCCCTGGCCCGCTCGCGGCGCAGCGCGGCAGCGACCCACTCGCGGGGCATGCGGGACCCGTCGGTCGTCACGTCGTTCGCTCCTGTTTCTCCCCGTGCGTTCGCTGTAGGGGACCGATCGTTCGGCTTGACGAACACGCCCCGCTCCACCCATCCTACGACGCATGCGTTCGTCACACCGAACAGATGACCCGACACGACGAACGAACGGGGGTGAGTATCAAGGCGAGGGCGAGGGCGAGGGCGAGGAATCGTGCTCCGGTCTCGTTCACGTCTCCCACCTGCCCCCCGGCGTCCTGCGCGACATCGCGCTCGTCTGGCTCGCCGACGCCGTCGTCGGCGTCCCCTTCGGCGCCATCGCCGTCGCGGGCGGGCTTCCCGTCTGGGTCCCCGTCCTCATGTCGCTGCTCGTGTACGCGGGCTCCGCCCAGTTCAGCGCCGTCGGCATCCTCACCGCGGGCGGCGGCCCGGTGGCCGCCGCGGCGACAGGGCTGCTCCTCAACTCCCGTACGGCCGCGTTCAGTCTGGCCCTCGCCGACGACCTGGGCCGCTCCTGGACCGCGCGGCTCATCGGCGCGCACCTCATCACGGACGAGACGGCCGCGTTCGTGCTCGCCCAAAGCGGCGCCAGGCAGCGCAGGGCCGCCTTCTGGATATCCGGCATCGGCCTGTTCGCGGCGTGGAACCTCAGCGTGCTCGCGGGCGCGCTCGCCGGATCCGCGCTCGGCGACACGGACCGGTTCGGGCTCGACGCGGCGTTCCCCGCCGTGCTGCTCGCCCTGGTGCTTCCCGCGCTGCGCGCCGACAGCGCGGCGCGACGGGCGTCGGCGGCCGGTGCGGTGATCGCCGTCGTGGCGGCGCCGCTGCTGCCCGCGGGCGTTCCCGTGCTGCTCGCCCTGCTCGGTCTGCTCGCGGCGCGCCGCGACCCCCGACGCCCCCGTACCGCCACCTCCGGGAGTGCCTCGTGAACGCCACGCTCGCCTGCGTCCTCGCCCTCGCCGCGGGCACCTACGTCTTCCGCCTGGCCGGTCCCGTGCTGCACGGACGGGTCGAACTGCCCGCCCGCATGCAGGAGTTGCTGACCGTGGGCGCCACCGTCCTGCTCGTCGCGCTGCTCGCCACGGGCGCGTTCACCGAGGGGCAGGGGTTCGCCGGGTGGGCCAGGCCCGCCGGTGTGCTCGTCGGCGGGGTCCTCGCCTGGCGCAGGGCGCCGTTCGCGGTGGTCGTGGTGGGCGCGGCCGCGGCTACGGCGCTGCTGCGTCTGGCCGGGGTCCAGTAGCCGGGGCCGAGGCCGCGCCCCGCTCCCCGTACAAGCCCTCCACCACCTCCGCGTACCGCTCCGTCACCGCCTTCCTGCGCACCTTCAGGCTCGGTGTGAGCAGGCCGCCCTCCACCGTGAAGTCCTCGTCCAGTACGGCGAATCCGCGGATGCGGGCGGGGCGCGAGACGGCGGCGTTGGCGGTGTCCACGGCCTCCTGGACCAGGGCGCGCACCCGAGGGTCGCGGGACGGCGGACCGTCCCCGAGCCGCACGCCGGTCCGCGCGGCCCACCCGGCGACCTCCTCCGCGTCCAGCGTGATCAGCGCCACCGGATAGGGCCTGCGGTCCCCCACCATCACCGCGCGCGACACGAACCGCGAGTTCTGCAGGGCGAGTTCGCTCAGCGAAGGCGTGAGGTTCTTGCCCGCGGAGGTGATGATGAGGTCCTTCTTGCGCCCCGTGATGGTGAGGAAGCCGTCCGCGTCGAGTTCCCCCAGGTCACCCGTGTGCAGCCAGCCTTCGGCGTCGACGGCGTCGCGCGTCGCCGCCTCGTTGTGGTGGTAGCCGGGGAAGACCATGGCGCCCCTGGCGAGCACCTCCCCGTCGTCCGCGATCCGCAGCTCGACGCCGTCGAGGGGGCGGCCGACCGTCCCGTACCGCACCGCGCCCGGGTGGTTGAGGGTGAGCGCCCCGGCCGACTCCGTCATGCCGTACCCCTCGTAGACCGCGATGCCGCAGGCCCGCAGGAAGTCGACGGTGTCCGGGGCGATGGGCGCGCCACCGGTCAGCGCCCACCGGACGCGGCCGCCGAGCGCCTGCCTGACCAGGGCGTAGAGCGCCTTGTCGGCGGCCTCGTGGGCGTCCCTGAGCTCGGGCGGCAGGACGCCGTCGGCGGCCAGCACCCCGATGCGCACGGCCTCGTCGAACCGCTCGCGGCCGCCCTCCTCGGCCTCGGCGAGGGACAGCACGACGGACCGCACCTTCTCGAAGAGCCGTGGCACGGACGGCAGATGGGTGGGGCGCGCCTCGGCCAGCTCCGCGACGACGTTCTCGACGCGCCCGCCGTAGAACGTGAGCGCCCCGCCGTCGATGAGCGTGGTGAACTCGATGAGCTGGGCCAGGAGATGGGCCAGCGGCAGATAGAGGTACGTCGAGTCGCCGGGCCCCCCGTCGATCAGCGGCAGCGTGGCGCCCTGCACGGCGAGCAGGTTCCCGTGGGTGAGCAGGCACCCCTTGGGCAGGCCCGTGGTGCCCGAGGTGTAGATGATGGTGGCCAGGTCACCGGGGCGCCGCGCCGTGGCCCGCTCCAACAAGTCTTCCTCGGAGGCGAGTTCATCCGGCTCCTCGCCCATCAGGACCAGGTGCCGCAGCCCCGGCAGCCGGCCCCGCAGCTGCTCCACCTTCGCCGCCTGCGCGGCGTCCTCGCAGATCACCACCGTCGCGCCGGAGTCGGACAGGACCCAGGCGACCTCCTCGTCGCCCGCCGTCGGATAGACCGGGACGACGACCGCGCCCGCCGCCAGGACGCCGAAGTGCGTGCGGGTCCACTCCGGTCGGGTCTCGGCGAGGATCGCCACGCGGTCGTCGGGCCGCACGCCGAGCGCGATCAGGGCGCGGCCCACCCGGCGTACGGCGTCCCGCAGCCCGTCGTACGAGAGCTCGGACCACGCCGTGTCCTTCCCCGCCCCCTCTCCCGGCCCCTCGCGGCGGAAGCGCAGGGCGGGCAGCGCTCCGTGCCGGGCGGCCGCCCATTCGGCCAACAGGGCGAGGGTGGCGGGCAGTTCGGCCGGTGCCGGTGGGTCCTTCCGCGTCTGCTGCATGCGTACGACGCTAGGGAGCGGGTCCGGCCGCCGGGATGACGGGAAACGTCAGCACCACTGACCGGCGCGCTCAGCGACGCGGTGTGTCGGGCCGCCCTTCCCGGCGCTAACGTCGTGACATGGCCAGGCGGACGATCACCGTGCACCACGTACGGGCCGTGCTGCGCGGCGCCGAGCGGCGCGGCGTGGACACCGTGCCGCTGCTGCGGGGCGCGGAGATCCCACCGCTGCTCCTCGGCGACGACAGGGCCCGGGTCACCGCGCCCCAGTTCACCCGCCTGTTCCGGGAGTTGTACCGCGCGACCCAGGACGAGTTCCTCGGCCTCGGATCGGCCGCGAGCAGACCGGGGACGTTCGCGATGATGTGCAGGGCCTCGCTCGGCTGCCGCGACCTGGACGCCGCCGTACGCCGGGGCGTCGCCTTCTACGGCCTGTTCCCCGGCGGCCCCGACCTCGTCCTGGAACGCCGCGCCGACGACGCCGTCTTCGGCGTCCGCAACGACCTCGAACAGGACTACTTCCTCGCCGAGTGCCTCGTCATCATCTGGCACCGGCTGTGCAGCTGGCTGATCGGCCGTCGCATCCCGCTGCGCTGGGCCGAGTTCGGGCATCCGCCGCCCCCGCACAAGGACGAGTACGAGCTGCTCTTCGGCTGCCCCGTGCGGTTCGGCGCCGCGCGGACAGGGGCCGGGTTCGACCCGCGCTGGCTGGCCGCGCCGCTGGTCAGGGACGAGGCGGCGCTCGACGAGATGCTGCGCCGCGCGCCCTTCGAACTGCTCACCCGGCACGAGTACGGCACGACGGTCGCCGAGCAGGTGGGCCGGGTGCTCGCCCGCGCCCTGCGCACCTCGCCCCGGCTGCCCTCGCTCGGCGAGATCGCCGCGCGGCTCGCCGTGAGCCCGGCGACGCTGCGCCGCAGGCTCGCCCAGGAGGCCACGTCGTACCAGCGGTTGAAGGACGCGGTGCGGCGCGACGCGGCCATCGCGGGCCTGGTGGAGGGCGGTGAGCCGATCGCCGTGCTCGCGGCGCGGCTCGGGTTCTCCGAGGACACCGCCTTCCACCGGGCGTTCCGTCGCTGGACGGGCACGACCCCGGGCGCCTACCGGACGGAACGCCCCCTTCGCCCGGCGCCCGGCGCTGCGTCCCCTGCCTACGAGCCCTCACCCGGAGGGGAGTCCGGCAGCGAGTCCGGACGCGAGTCCGGCGGCGGCGCGTCCGGCAGCGGCGGGATGCCGTCAGCCGGTGGCGGCACGTCCTCCTGATCCCGCTCGCCCGCCTCGGCCCCGGCCCCCGCCGCGTCCTCGATCACCCTGCCGTTGACGACAGCGGCCGCACCGCCGAGCGTGGCCGCCGCGCCGTTCACCGCCGACTCGCCCTCCAGTTTGCCGAGCCGCCTGCTGACCCTGCCGAGCGCGATCAGGACGGTGATCAGCGAGGCGGACGCCCCCTCGATGCGCCGCGTGTACCGCACGGCGTCCTCGTACGAGGCGTGCGCCTGCGCCAGGAGGTCCTGCGCCTCGTAGGCGTCGCCGATGTCCTTGAGGACGGAGGCGTACCAGCCGGGGTCGGCCTCGCCGTCGATCAGTTCGAGCACCTCGCGGTAGGCCGCGATGCCGTCCTGGTAGGCGCCCTCCACGCCGAGGTTGCCCAACTCCTCGTAGGTGAGGCCGATGTTGTGCAGGACCGCTGCCCGCCGCTCCCCCTCCTCGATCTTGGGGACCTCGGCGAGGAGTTGCTCAAGGACGTCCCGCGCCTCGGTCGGTTCGCCCATCGAGACCAGGGTGTTGGCCAGCGCGGTCATGGTGGTGGCGAGGTCGCTCGGGTTGTCGGCGCGCAGCTTGTACGAGACGGCCTGCCGGAAGTACTCGACGGCCTCCTTGAGGTCGCGGGCGTCGCGGTAGGTGTCCGCGATGTCGTGCAGGATGACGCCGTAGACACCCGGCGACTCCTCGGGATGGGTCAGGTCGCGGGCCTCGTGGAAGCAGGCGAGTGCCTGCTCGAACCTCGCGGGGCGCGGTGGGCTTGTCTCTTCCGGCATGGGAGTTCTCCGTTCGGCGTCGGGTGTCGGTGGCCTGTGGTGATCTCGCCGCGCTGTGCCGTCGCGGGCCATCGCCCGGCCCTCGCGCAGGTGCTGGCGTCCCCGGGTGATCAGCACGGACGCCAGGTTCGTGGCACCGGTCGCCGTCTGGCTGTGGTGCGGTCCGAAAAGACGGAGCAGGTCGTCGAGGAGCTGCCGGTAGGCGAGGACGGAGCCCGGCAGATCGCCCGCCTGCTCCCAGTCGTACGCCAGGCTGCCGCGGGCCGCGAGCGACTCGATGTGGTCGGGTCCGAGCACCCGGTGCATGTCGACGAGGAGTTGCTCGAAGAGGACGAGCGCGCCTGCGGAGTCGCCCGACTCCCCCGTCCAGTAGGCGAGTTCGCCCCGGTTGCCGAGCGTCTCCGTGTGGTCGGGCCCGAGCACCCGTTCCCGGTCGGCGAGCAGTTCCTCGTACGCGGCGACGGCCCCCGCCGCGTCGCCCGCCTGCCCCCGGTAGCGGGCGAGGTTGTGGCGGGCCCTGAACGGCTCGGGGTGGTCGCGGCCGAGGACGCGCTCGCGGTCGGCGACGAGCTGTTCGAGGGCGGCGACGGCCCCCGCCGTGTCGCCCGCCTCGCCCCACCACAGCGCGAGGAAGCCGCGCGCGCTCAGCGTCTCGGGCCGGTCGTCGCCCACCTCCCGCTGGAGGTCGACGAGCAGTTGCTCGAAGCCCATCAGGGCACCGGAGACGTCCCCGATCAGGCCGCGCGCGTGGGCCACTTCGTGGCGGGCCCGCAGGGTGTCGATGTCGTCGGGCCCGCAGACCCGCTCGTAGTCGTCGAGCAGGGCGAGGAGCGCCGCGAGCGACTCGCCCGGGTGCCCGGTGAGCGCCCAGAGGTCGGCCAGGTGGAGCCGGGCCTCCAGGGTGTCGCGGTGGTCGGGCCCGAGGCGCCGGGCGGCCTGCTCGGCGAGGTCCTCGAAGTAGTCCCTGGCGTCGCTGTAACGGCCCGCGTCCGACAGGCTGCTCCCGGCGTCGAAGAGCACCTTGCTCGCCCCCTCGCCCCACAGCGCGGGCTCGGCGACGCGGCGCAGGGCATCGGTGTTGGCGCGCAGCGCGCCGCTCAGCGCGGTGTCGCGCTCGACCTCGGGCCAGGCGTACGAGAGCGCGGTGGCTGCCGTCCTTGCCGCCTCGTCGACGCGGTCGCGCGTCAGGGACTCGCGGATGCTGCGCTGGACGAGCTGGTGGACGCGGACGGCCTGGTGGGGCACGGCCGGGGTGTAGTCGATGAGGTGCATGCGGTGCAGGGCGCGCAGCGCCTCGACGGCATCCTCCTCATCCACGACTCCCTCGCCACCAGCACCTTCACCGCCGCCCCTCGCCCCCACCACGCCTTCACCAACCGCGCCCTGGCCAACCGCACCCCCGCCGACAGCCCCCTCGGCGCCCGCACCCGCACCCGCACCACCCTCATCCCAACCGCCCCCGCCCAAGCCCCTGTCTCCCCGCTCCCGCCGCACGGCGAGATAAGCGCGGGCCACGTCCCCGGTGAGCACAGCCCCCGGGATACCGCTCGGGTCGAGCAGCGCGATGAGTTCGAACATCGGCGACGCGAGACCGCGTGGCCGCATGCGGTCGGCCCGGTCCAGGGAGAGGGACCAGGCCGCGGCGACGCTGACGCTCTGGGTGTCGGGGAGCATGCCGCGTTCGGGTACGAGACGGGCCAGGCTCCGGGTGCGGCTGGAGAGCAGCGCGCGGTACTCGGCGCAGCTCAGCTCGGTCTCCAGGAGGTAGGCGGCGGCCTGCGAGAGGGCGAGCGGCAGATCGCCGAGGTCGCCCGCGAGCCGGGCGACGCAGTCGTCGTGGTCGGCGGTACGGGCGCCGGGCCCGCGGCGGGCACCGGAGAGCACCTGGGTGAGGTAGCCGACGGACTCGTCCCTGGCGAACAGGCCGACGTCGATGCAGCGGTGCCCGTGCCCGGTCAGCACCGCGTCCCTGCGCCGCGTGGTGACCAGCGTCCTGCCGTGCGGCCCCGCGGGCGGCCACAGGCCGATGTGCGGCACGGCGGGGTCGGCGAGCAGGTCGACGGGGTCGGCCAGATCGTCGAGCACCACCATCCAGCCGGGCCCCCGCTCCCCGTCGGAACCGGTCCCGCGCGGCTGCAACCAGGCCAGGAACTGGGCGGCGGCCTGCTCGGAGTCGGCGTGCACGATGCCGAGGAGCTCCTCGGCGGCCTGCGCGTACGCGTCGACGACGGCCTTGCGCTTGACCGCGGTGATCCAGAGCAGCACGTCGATCTCGCGGTCGCGCAGCAGGTCACGGGCGTAGCGGGCGGCGAGCTGGGTCTTGCCGACGCCACCGGTGCCCGCGAGCACCTGGCCGAGCACGGCGGTGCCGCCTCCTGCCATCTCCCGGGCGAGCCGTCTGCCCGCGCCGCGGTCCTGGAAACAGTGCGCCTCCTGGGGCAGCACTCCGACGATGTGCGGGCTGCGCCGCGTGAGCGGCCTCGGGCCCGCCGGTCCGCTCAGCCCTCGGTCGGATCCGGCGACGAAGGGCGGTCGAGGCCCAGGTTCCCGTACATCTTGTCGATGTTGATCGCGTTGCCGTAGGTCACCAGGTGCTCGGCGGCCTGCGCGCCGGGCCCCGACGCGGAGACCTGCACGACGTGCGGCGCCCGCTCGGCGATGGCCCGCCGCAACTCATCCACCAGAGACTGCAGTTCGTCGCCGAGCTCCTGGCGGACCGTGCCGTCCAGGTCGTCGAGGACGATCTCGAAGCGGGTGCGCCAGGAGATCCGTTCGTCGTCCCGCAGCCGCCTGCCGAGTTCGCCGTCGGCGGCCGAGAGCGCGGTGCCCGTCCGGTCGAGCCTGGCGAGCTCCGCCCGCTCGCGCGCCGCGTCGCCGCGGCCGAACCAGCGGGCCACCGCGTCCCGCACGGCTGTCCAGGCGTCCGTTCCCGCGGCCTGCACGACGGCCGATGCTCCCGCGGCCGCCAGCGCTGTCATGGCGTCGTCGAGCACCGCCACCACCCCCACTCGTTCCAGAGCCCGCGGCTCCCCCTCTGTGAACGTAGCGCCGTGCCGCCCGCCTGGATACCTGCGTGCCGGGGTCAACGAAGGTGAGCGTCCCGGTCAGCCCGTTACTTACTCATGAGTCACTACGTTCTTCGACGGAACAGCAGAGCCTCGAAGGAACAGCCAAGGCACAGCAGACAGTTGGGAGAGCCGCATGCACACCCGCACCGGCCGCAGAGCCCTGGCCGTGGCCGCCGCGCTCGGCCTTTCGGTCATCGCCCCGCTCACCTCGGCCCACGCCGAACCGGGCACGGGCGCGTCGGCGGTCGCCGGGGACGCCCTGTCCCCCGGCGACCTCGTGAACTCCGAGCCGAGCAGCTTCCACCCCCTGCCGGGACAGCCGACGAACACCGACGCGTGGAAGATCGACTACCGGTCGACCACGGCGAAGGGCGAGCCGAACACCGTCTCCGGCACGGTCATCGTGCCGAGGGACGGCAGGAAGGGGCCGCGCCCGCTCATCACGTACGCCGTGGGGACCGTCGGCGTGGCCGACCGCTGCGCGCCCAGCGCGGGCTTCCCCAAGGGCACCGCTCTGGAAGCCAACCTCATCCAGCAACTCACCCTGCGCGGCTGGGCGGTGGCCGTCACCGACTACGAAGGGCTCGGCACGCCGGGCGACCACACCTACACGGTGGGCCGCGCCGAGGGCCAGGCCATGCTGGACGCGGCCCGCGCCGCGATCCGGCTGCCCGAGGCCGGACTCGGCGAGGACTCCCCGGTCGGCATCATGGGCTACTCGCAGGGCGGCCAGGCCGCGTCGTGGGCGGCCGAGCTGCACGACTCCTACGCGCCCGACCTCGACGTCAAGGGCACGGCGACCGGCGGCGTCCCCGGTGACCTGGAGAAGGTCGCCGCCTTCAACGACGGTTCGTACGGCTCGGGCCTGATCTTCATGGCGGCCATCGGCCAGAACGCGGCCTTCCCCGAGCTGAAGCTGGAGTCGTACCTGAACCCGGCGGGCAAGGCGCTCGTCGGCGCCCTGAAGAACAGCTGCGTGGCGGACGGCGCGGTGCTCGGCTCGTTCAAGACGATCGCGTCGATGACGACGAAGAACCCCCTCGAACAGCCCGACTGGCAACAGCGCCTGCGGGAGTCCAGGGTCGGCACGCACAAGCCGGACGCGCCGGTCTACCTCTACCACGCGCTCGCCGACGAGCTCATTCCGTACGGGGTGGGCAAGCGGGTCCGTGCGGACTGGTGCGGGGAGGGGGCGAACGTGGAGTGGCACACGGTGCCGGTCGGCGAGCACGTGAGCGGGGTGATCACGCAGTCGCCCTTCGCCGCGCAGTGGCTCGCGGAGCGGTTTGCCGGTCGGCCGGTGCGGGGTAACTGCTGAGCTCGGGCTTCGGGTGCGGGGGCGTGGGGGCTGGTCGCGCAGCTCCCCGCGCCCCTGTCGGGGGCGCCCCCTGGCGGGGCGCCCCGGCATTCCCTACTTCGCGTACCAGGCCGTGACCTTCCTGCTCTTGGCGTGCCACGTCAGTGAGCCGCCCTGGAACCACTGGCGCACGTCGCCCGCCGCGTTGAGCCGCTTCTCGCCGGACCTCGGGTAGCCGAGCCTGCCGCGCTCCCAGCCGCCCTTCTGCCACGCGGTGCGGAACGCGCCCCACACCGGGTGCATGCCGGTCTTCGGCGAGTAGTAGAGCGATCCGCCCTGGAAGTGCTGGAACCCGCCGCCCTTCGGCAGCGCGCGGCGGTCGCCCGTCGGGCACTTCAACCGGCCCTTGGCGCCGCCCAGTTGGGTCCACTTCTTGAGGAAGCCACCGGTGGGCGGCTTGGCGCAGCCCGCCGTGAAGCGGGCGACGAGCCGGTGCCCCGCGTTCATCGCGAGCGACATGTCGCGGCTCTTGTTCGCGTGCGGCGTGCCGTCGAGGGTCCATCCCGCGAAGGCGTACCCGGCCGCCGGGTAGGCCCGCACGACGACGCGCGTCCCCGTCTTGTAGGGGCCCCAGACGAAGGCGCGGGTGGTGCCGCCGCGCGCCGGGGACGCGGCGAGGGTCAGGGTGTGCCGGGGGCGCGGCGCGGCGGGCACGCGGTAGTCGCCGACCAGCCGGGTGGTCTTCTTGAGCACCCGCGCCTGGTCGTTGTCCTTGTCGCCGAGCGGCTGTCCGCCGTAGCGGTTGGTGCGGTTGGCGTACTGGTTGACCTGGTCGCACCACTTCTTGCCCGCCGCGCAGTTCCATTCGTACGCCATCACCGTGGAGTACTTCTGGTCGGGCGTGATCCAGCCGGTGTTGTACGGGTAGGTCGTACTCGGCGTGCCCCGGCCGTACTTGTCGTGGGCGAGCGTCCAACGGTCGTGGTCCAGGCCGAGGTTGTGGCCCATCTCGTGGCTGACGCCGTCGGTGAAGACGGCTTCGAGGCCCTCGACGGCGAAGGCCTGCTCGGCGGTGCCGGGCCCGGGGTCGTCGGGGCGGTTGGCCATGCCGCTGCCGCCGTTGTCGGCGAGGATCATGACGGTGTCGGCGGCGTACCGCTCGCGCAGGGCGGCCGCCTCCGCGCCGACGTGGCGATCCGTGGGGTTCGAGAGCAGGTCGAGCATGGCGCCCGCGTCGGACTCGGCCCGTGCGTTCTTGAAGCCGGTGACCTCCTGGGCGTGCACGACGTCGACGCTCGCCCGGACCCCGCTGTCGGACAGGGCGCGGTTCATCCGGGTCTCGATGGTGGACGCCGTCGCCCGCAGGCTCCGGAACGAGCGGTGACCGCGCGCCTTCGCGGCCTCCTTGGGCGTGAACAGGAGCAGGACGTCGACGACGGCGGGCCGCGACCGCTCGCTCCTGTCGCGCCCGCGCGGCGGCGCCGGGGGCGCGTCGGCCTCCTGGGAGTCCACCGCGTCGTCCTCGGTGTCCCTGGGCAGCTTCGACAGGTCCCACTCCTCGAAGACGGCGGTGCTCGGCCTGCCCTCGGCGGGATGCACGGCGTACGCGCCCCGGGCCCCGAGATCGGCGAATCCTTCGAGCACGATGGGCTTGCCGCTGTCGTCCCCGGCACAGGCGTTGCTGACCTCGACGTCCACCTGGTTGTCCGGGTGCCCGACCTCGTGCCCCGACCAGGAGATGGTGCCCTGGCCGTCGTCCATCGAGTGGTCCTCGACGACCTGGGCCGTCACGTCGTACGGGAAGAAGGTGAGCGTCGGCCGGGGCGGCGGGCCCGCCTCGGGGCGGTCGCAGAGGTAGGAGAAGTGCTCGCGGCGCAGCTCGACGGTGGCGGTGCGGATCACCCAGGGATCGGATCCGGGCACGGGCTCACGCGGACTCGCGGCGGCCACGGGGGCGGCCAGGCCCACGGTGACCAACAGCGCGGTCAGAGCGGACCGGACGGCGCGTGGCGCGTGTCTGGGGCGGGACATCGGGAGGGACCTCCTCGGGGTCCGGATGCGACGGCGTACCGGAACCACATGGGAGGGCCGGAGGCGCGGGGCGGTCGCGGCTCGCGGGGGCGGCGGGCGGATTCACCTGGCTGCCGGGTGGCGCGGGGCGCCGGGGGGGGCCGGGGTGCCGGGGTACCGAGGGCTCGACGGGCACCGGGGGGCCGGTCGGCGCGGCGGGCGCCGAGGGGCCGGTCGGCGCGGCGGGCGCCGAGGTGGGTGTCACGCCGCGCGCAGCGGCAGGCACCAGGGCAGGTCCCACGCCACACGCAGCGACAGGCACCACGCCCTGCACCCCGACGAACGTCCCTCGCGCCGAAAAGGACTGGGCGGGTCCGCCCTGTCCCTCATAGGATCTTGAGGTTCGCAGGACTTGGAGACCGGGGGGAACTACTCGTCATGCTCATAGCGCCGACCGCACTGTCTCTGGCCATGCTGGCCCTGTTCGTCCTGGCGATGAAGGCGTCCGACGCGATGCCGCAGCGCCGCGCGGCGGACCCGGCGGCGGAACCGGAGGGACCCGGAAGGGGAGTCACCCGATGACCGCACCGCCGACCGCGGCGTCCGCCCCGCTCACGCCACCGCCCGGCGACCCTTCCCTCGCGGACCCCGCGCCGGGGCCCGACTTCGTGACGCCGGTGGACAACGTCTTCGTACGCGCGCACATGGGCGTGCCCGAGATCGACGCGAGCACCTGGACCCTGTCGGTGGAGGGCCTGGTCGAGCGCCCGTTCCGCATCGGCATCGCCGACGTGCTCGCGCTGCCCGCCGAGCAGCTCACGGCGGTGCACGAGTGCTTCGGCAGCCCGTTCCGCCCCGAGACGCCGACGCGTGCCGTGACGAACATCGAGTGGACGGGCCTGCCGCTCGCCACGCTCCTGGCCCGCGCGGTGCCGCTCGCCTCCGCCCGGCACGTGCGCTTCGAGGGCGCGGACACCGGCTCGTTCCAGGGCGACGACAACGTCTCGTACGTGAAGGACCTGCCCCTGGCCACCGCGCGCCGCGACGTGTTCCTGGCCCACGGCATGAACGGCGAGCCGCTGCGACCCCGGCACGGCTACCCGTTGCGGGCCGTCGTGCCGAGGATGTTCGGCACCAACTCGGTGAAGTGGCTGACCCGGATCGTCCTCACGGACACCCGCCCCGAGCACACCTTCACCACGCGGTTCTACACGCGCGTCCTGCCGGGCCACGACACCCCGCAGCCGGTGCGCGAGGTCGACGTGAGCAGCAAGCTGCTCTCCCCCGCGCCCGGCGCCGAACTCGGCCCGGGCACCCAGGTGTTCAGGGGACGGGCGTGGAGCAGCACGGAGGTCGTCTCGGTCGAGGTCTCCGTCGACGAAGGACCGTGGGAACGGGCCCACCTCGACGTCCTCGGCGCCGAACCGACCTGGCAGGGCTTCCACCTGATGCGCGCCCTGCCACCGGGACCGCACACGGTCCGCTCGCGGGCGAGGGACCGCGCGGGCCGGGTGCAGCCCCCGCCGGGATCGCGCAACTCGGTGCACGAGGTGGCGTTCACGGTCACGGACTGAGCGCCGACCCGGCGGCTTACGGCCCGTCAGAAGGGCTTGGTCGGCAGGTACTTGCCGTCGAGCGTGATGACCGCGCGCTCGCCGCCCTCGGGGTCGGCGACCTTCTTCACGTCCAGCTTGAAGTTGATGGCGCTGATGATGCCGTCGCCGAACTCCTCGTGGACCAGGGCCTTCAGGGTGGTGCCGTAGACCTGGAGCATCTCGTAGAAGCGGTAGATCGTCGGGTCGGTGGGGACGGCGCCGCCGAGGGAACCGCGCGTCGGGATGGTCCGCAGCAGCATCGCCGCGTCCGCGTCCAGGCCGAGCAGCTCGGCGACGGCGTCGGCCGCGTGGTCGGGCAGGGCGTGCTGGCCGAGCACGGCGGCGGTGACGAAGGCGACGGAGAGGCCACCGGTCACGTCGGCGATCTGCTGCCAGGACAGGTCCTTGCGGGTCTTGGCGTCGACGGCGGCGACGGCGAGGGCCTGACGGGCGGTGGGGTCGAACTGGGCGTGCGGCATGGGGGTGTTCCCTTTCGTGTTCATGGACGTGCGGGGCCTATGAGTGAACAGGCGTACTGGCGAGGCGACGTGGGAAGCCGACGTGCTCCACCGAACCGGTGGCGATGTCGAAGACCCAGCCGCGCAGCGTGAGCGTCCGCGCCTCAAGGGCGCGGGCCACCGAGGGATGGGTGGCCAGATGGGCCAGCTGGGCGCCGACGTTGGCGCGCACCAGGGCGGCCACGTCACGCGTGGGCACCGCGCCCACGTGCCGCAGCCAGTCGGCGACGGCGGGCAGCGCGCCCAGGTCGTGCTCCTCGGCGAGCGCGGTCATCGCGCCGCAGCCCGAGTGCCCGCAGACCACGATGTCCTCGACGCCGAGGACCGCGACGGCGTACTCGACGCTCGCGGCGACCCCGTCCGCGCCGGGGGCGTACGGAGGCACGAGGTTCCCCGCCGTACGGATGACGAACAGCTCGCCCGGCTCGCGCTGGGTGATCAGCTCGGGCACGACGCGGGCGTCGGAGCAGCTGATGAACAGCGTGCCGGGCCGGTGCGTGGTCGCGAGGCGGGCGAACAGATCCGCCTTGCCGGGGAAGACGTCGCGCTGGAATCGGGCGACGCCCTCGCCGAGGTCGTGCGTGGTCACGTGGTCACTCCCTTCGGTGGCGGCCGGTCCCACCGGGATTCCGCTGCGGGATCGGCCTGAGATCCACCATGCATGACCTGCACCTATAGCGTCCAAGACGTACTACAGATGACTCCTATCGACCACATCTATAGTTACTGCATGGCCCCGGAACTCCGTCATCTGCGCTACCTGCTCGCCGTCGCCGAACACGCCAGCTTCACGTACGCCGCCGAGGAGCTGCGCGTCTCGCAGCCGACCCTGTCGCAGCAGATCAAGCAGCTCGAAAGGACCGTCGGCGCGCAGTTGCTCGACCGCACGGGCCGCGCCGTCCGGCTCACCGACGCGGGCAGCGCCTACGCCCACTACGCCCGCCGCGCGCTCCAGGACCTGGCCGCCGCCGAGCGCGCCCTCGGCGAGGTGGCCGACCTCTCGCGCGGCACGCTGCGCCTGGCGACGACCCCGACGTTCACCGCCTACCTGGTCGGCCCGCTCGCCGCCCGGCTGCACGAACGGCACCCGGGGATCGCCCTGAACGTCAGGGAGAGGTCCCAGGACGACATCGAGAGCGGCCTGCTCGCCGACGAACTCGACCTGGGCATCGCCTTCGACGGACCACGGCCGCACCGGGCGGGCGTCACCGGCACGGACCTGTTCACCGAGACGCTCGGCCTGGTCGTCGGCGACGCCCACCCGCACGCGGGCCGCGCCCGCCCGCTACCCGTCCGCGAACTCGCCGACTGCCCGCTCGCGCTGCTCAGCCCCGGCTTCGCCACCCGCGACCACATCGACGCGCACTTCGCCAGGCACCGCGTCCAGCCGCGCATCGCCGTCCAGGCGGACTCGATCAGCGCGCTGACGGAGATCGTCCGGCGCACCCCGCTGGCCACGGTCCTGCCCGACGCGCTGACCCGCGACCACCCGCACCTGCACCCCGTGCCGCTCTCCCCCGCGCTGCCCGCCCGCACGGTCACGCTGCTGCGCAGGGAGAACGCCTACGAGACGGCGGCGGCCCGCGCGTTCACCGAACTGGCCAGGGGCTGGGCCCACGACCTGGCGCGCTGACCGTCTCGTACCAACCGGTGGAGGGCGCACCCTCGGACGGGTCGAACGACTGGTGCAGCCCGATCAGCGCCACGACGAGGCGCGGGTCCCATTCCGCCGCCCGCACCTTGTACTCGTCGGCGATCCCGCGGAAGACGAGGTGCGCCCTGCGCGATCCGTCGCGCCAGACGACCCTGCGGGGCTTGCCGAACCCGTCGTCGCCCTCGCCCAGGAGCGAGAGGACCGCCCACACCAGGCTGACCGGCAGGCCGAGCGGCCACCACACCGCCCACCACAGCAGACGGCCCCGGTAGCCGCGGACGGCGGGACCCGCGACGGGCTCCACGGTCCACCGCGACCGGCCGAACCGGGACGGCCTGCCGGCCCTGAACGTGATCCGGCCGATCGGCGCGCCCTGGTCGTCGTCGACGCGGTAGACGGCGGGGCGTCCGCTGCCGCGCGGGCCGAGCGGCTGCTCGGTGCTCACGCGGGCCAGCGTTCCCCCCGGAGGGGTTCCGGGTGGGGTCCCCGGAGGGGTTCCGGGCGGTGTTCCCGGAGGGGTTCCCGGATGCGTGCCGGGAGGCGTCCCCTGCCCGTCCGCCGCGATGTGAAAGGCGCGCAAGGACCGCCCCTGGTCCCGCGCGGGCGCGTCACCGTCACGGCACAGCCGCACCACGAACTCCGCGCCCTGCCCACCACCGCCACCGCCACCGCCACCGCGGCCGCTACCGCCGCCGCTGCCGCCCATCACGACCGGTGGAAAACTCGCGTACCGCACTCTGTAGGTGACCGTCCCCCGTGCCATGTGCCCCACCCCTGTCGTCACTGTGCTGCCAAGTCGCCACTCTCGCACGGATGTCCACTCCCGTACCGAGGGACCTTCCCGGCTCAGCCGCGCGGCAGCAGCCACGCGGCGAGGGCCGTGGTGACGCACAGGAGGAGCCCGACGACCAGGAGTCCCAGGTGCATGCCCGCGAGCGAGAAGCCGGAGCCGCCGCCCGCGAGGAGCGCGCCGAACAGGGCGACGGACATCGCACCGCCGGTCTGGCGAAGGGAGTTGAGCAGACCCGATGCCGTGCCCGCGCGTTCGCCGGGCACGCTGTCCATGAGCTGCGCGGTCAGCGCCGGGACCGCGAAGGCACCGCCGAGTCCGGTCGGTACGAGCAGCAACAGGACCTGCCAGAGCGGCGTTTCGGCACCGAGCGGCAGCAGGGCGAACATCGCGAGCGCGAGCACGGCCTGCCCCACGACGATCACCGGGCGCCGCCCGAACCGCTCGGCGACGCGCGGCGACATCAGGTTGGTGGCGGTGATGAGCACGGCGAGCGGCACGAACATCAGGCCCGCCTCGACGCCGGACATGCCGCGCAACTGCTGGTAGTAGAGGCCGAGGAGGAAGGTCACGCCGTAGAACCCGGCGTTCACGGCGAAGCCGACCGCGAGTGCCACGGCCACCGGCCGCTCGCGCAGCATCTCCAGCGGCACCATGGGCGCGCGGTGCCGCTTCTCGGCGGCGTGGAAGGCGAATCCGGCGCCGACGGCGACGGCGAAGGCGGCGAGCACCGGCGCGCTCGTCCACCCGAGGTGCCCGCCCTCGATGACCGCGAACGCGAGCCCCGCCAGGGTGAGTACGGCGGTCACCTGACCCACCAGGTCCAGCGGCGCGGGCCTGCGGGGCGAGACGGCGGTGCGGGTCAGAAGGGCCAGGATCAGCGCGCCCACCGGCAGGTTGAGCAGGAACACGGCACGCCACCCGGCGGTCTCGGTGAGGGCGCCGCCGAGCACGGGCCCGACCGCGACGGCCACCGACCCGCCCACCGTCCACAGGGCGATGGCGCGGGCCCTGCGGCGCGGGTCGTCGTACGCCTGCCGGATCAGCGCGAGCGAGGCGGGCATCACGACGGCGGCGGCCCCGCCCTGCGCGACGCGGGCGGCGATCAGCGAACCGATGCCCGGCGCGAGGGCGCAGGCCAGCGAGGCGGCGGTGAAGAGCCCCACGCCCCACGCGTAAGCCCGCCGCGCCCCCGCCCGGTCGGCGAGCGCCCCCGCGGAGAGCATCAGCGCCGCGAACATCAACGTGTACGCGTCCACGACCCACTGCAACCCGGCCATGCCGCCGTGCAGGGAGTCACGGATGTCGGGCAGCGCGATGTTCACCGCGGTGACGTCGATGGTGATGACGGTGAAGCCGAGGAGGGCGGCGATGAGGGCGACGGGGGACGAGGAGGAACGGGAACGACGCCCCAGCACACGGGGCGGATCAAGAACGACGGACATGGTGCTCCTACAGGCGGGGCTCGACGCGGAGAAACGGGCGGACGGGAAAGGCCCCTACAGGCGGGGCCCGGCGCGGAGATACGGGTGGGCGGGCGGGAAGGGCCCCTACAAGCAGGGTTCGACGCGGAGAAACGGGCGGGCGGGCGGGAAAGGCCCCTACAAACAGGGCTCGGCGCAGAGATACGGGCGGGCGGGAAAGGCCCCTACAGGCGGGACCCGGCGCGGAGATACGGATGGGTGGGCGGGCCCCGTCGCGGAGCGACGAAGAAGAACAACAACAAGCCACGTGCGGGCGGCACCGAACACCAAGACCGCGGCCCGGCAACTCGTACCCCCTGGGCCAAGACACCCGAGCCGCCCGCAACAGGACCAACTCTCCGCCCAAGCCCCACGCAGTGGCAGGCCGCGCTTCACCCGGCCCCCACGTTCCAGGCCCTGACACAGCCCCCCACACCCCACACGCACCAGGAACGCACCAGCGACAATGGACAGATGACCGAAAGCACAAGGAGCGCGCCACCCCCGGTGGCGACCACCGGCACGGAACTGGGCAGATACCTCCGCGCCCGGCGCGCCCGCGTCACCCCCGCCGAAGCGGGCCTGCCCGCAGGCACGGGCCTGCGCCGCACCCCGGGCCTGCGCCGCGAGGAGCTCGCGACGCTCGCCGGGGTGAGCGTCGACTACTACACGCGCCTGGAGCGCGGCCGGGAGACGAACCCGTCGGCCGCCGTCATCGACGCGCTGGCCCGCGCCCTGCGCCTGACGGGCGACGCCCACGACCGCCTGCACGACCTCGCCGAGCTGGCCTCGGGCCGCCTCACGGAACCGCACCCCACGAGCGACCAGACGGTCCGCGCGTCCACCCTGAGGATGCTGGAGGCGCTGAGCCCGCTGCCCGCGTACGTGGTGAGCAGGCACAGCTACATGCTGGCCGCCAACGCCCCCGGCAGGGCCCTGATGCCCGGCCTGTGGGACTGGCCCCCCGAGCAGCGCAACGTCACCCGCTACGTCTTCCTGCACCCGGTGGGCCGGGAGCTCTACCAGCCGTGGGAGGAGACCGTCGCGCAGTCCGTGGCCCATCTGCGCGCGGTCGGCGGCACCGACCCCGACTCGCCGCAGCTGACCTCGCTCGTCGGCGAACTCCTGCTCAAGTCACCGGACTTCGCCCGGCTGTGGGAGCGGTACGACGTGCGCGAGCGCGGCGGCGGCAGCAAGACCTTCGCCCACCCGAAGGTCGGCCCGATGACCCTGACGTACGAGGTGATGCAGCTGGCCAGGACGGGCGGCCAGCGCCTGGTGGCCTACCAGGCGCCGGAAGGCACGCCCGACGAGGCGGCGATGCTGCGCCTGACCCCGGCGCCGGACCCCTCCCCCAAGGAGTAGCCCACCCGCGCCCTCACTCCGCCGCGACCTCACTCCGCCGCGCACGTCCCGGCCGTCGGCTTCTCCCCGTACAGCAGGAACCCGTCGACCTTGTCCCGCACGCACGTGGAGCCCAGGTAACCGGTGTGTCCGTCCCCCTTGTTGTCCAGGACGACGGCCTGCGAACCGAGGCGCTCTGCGGTCTCCTCCGTCCACCGGTAGGGGGTGGCCGGGTCGCCGCGCGTGCCGACGAGCAGCATCTTCGGCGTCTTCACGTCCCGTACGTCCGCACGGATGTAGTCGGTGCCCGCAGGCCGCCCGAAGCAGAGCAGCACCGGCATCAGCATCGACTTGCCGAAGACCGGCGACGCCTCCTCGAACTCCTTCCGGAGCGTGCCGACCTCCTTCTCGATACGGGCGGCGTCGGGCCGGTCGGGGTCGTCGGCGCAGTTCACGGCCATCAGCGCGGCGGTCATGTTGTCGGCGGGCACGTCCTCGGCACGCCAGGACATGCCGACGGGCCCGTTGCCGAGACCGCCGCTCATCCGGATCAGCGCGCGCGGGTCCCCGTCCGCGAGCAGCCCGCCGAGCGCCTGCGAGAGCGCGGGCCACGCCTGCCTGCTGTAGAGCGCCTGGCTGAGCACGCCGACGACGTCCTGCCCGGTGAACTCCCCGCCGTCCGCGGCCTGGAGGGGCATCTCGTCCATGTCCCTGATGAGCTGGACCATGCCCTGCCGGGCCGCCCGCGCGTCCGTGCCGAACACACAGCCCGCGTTGCCCGTGCACCAGGCGAGGAAGTTGTCCAGGGCGGTCTGCCTGCCCTCGGCGGTGGCCAGGGACTGCTCGGCGACCGGCTCGGTCAGCGTGTCCACGCCGTCGAGCACCATCCGCCCGACCTTCTTGGGGAACTGTGCCGCGTAGACCGCGCCGAGCCGCGTCCCGTACGAGAAGCCGAGGTAGTTGAGCTTCTTGTCGCCGAGCGCCTGGCGCATGACGTCCATGTCGCGGGAGACGTTGACCGTCCCGATGTGGCCCAGCACGGGCCCCGACTTGGCCGCGCACTCCGCGGCGACCTCGCGCAACTGGGCGAGCAGGGCGGCCGGGTCGTCGGAGCCCTTCTCACCGGCGCCCGGCTCCTCCGTGGCGTCCGCGGCGTCGCCGCAGCTGACGGGCGCGCTCTCGCCGACCCCGCGCGGATCGAAGGAGACCACGTCGTACCCCTTGCTGAGGTACCCGAACTCCTTCTGCGACCCTGCCAGCGCGGAGACGCCGGGGCCGCCGGGACCGCCGAAGTTCAGGAGCAGGGAGCCGCGCGGCTTGCCGCTCGCGCTCGACCGCATCTTGATCATCGCGAGATCGACGGTGCCCTTCGTCGGCTGCCCGTAGTCGAGCGGCACGGTCACCTTCCCGCACCGGACGTCCTTGGCGTGGCCCGTGGCCTCCGCGACGTCCCCGGTCGCGCCCTCGCAGGCGGACCACTTGATCTTCTGCGTGTAGTAGCGCGACAGATCGGGCCGCCCGCCGTCCGCGTCGGCCGAGGCGGCCGGGAAGGCTCCCGGCGCGCCCGCTCCCACGACGATCAGCACGGTGACGCCGGCGAGTGCACAGGCTCCGCGCACGGCAACCTCCCAGGGTGTGCCCCTCGCTCACCCTAAGCGCCGGGCACGGGCCCCGCCCGTTCAGCGGCGGTCACCTTACGCACACGCCGATCACCCTCCGCGACGATCCCGCTCTCAGTTCCGCTCTCAGTCCCGCTCCAGGATCGCCGTGACGCCCTGCCCGCCCGCCGCGCAGACGGAGATGAGACCGCGCCCCGGCCGCCCCCGCTCCGCGAGCAGCCGGGCGAGCGTCGCGACGATCCGCGCCCCGGTGGCCGCGAAGGGATGCCCGGTGGCGAGCGAGGACCCGGCGACGTTGAGCCGCTCCCTTGGCACGGTGCCGATGCCCCGCTTCTCCCACGCGGCCAGCGTCGCGAGGACCTGTGAGGCGAACGCCTCGTGGACCTCCACGAAGTCGAAGTCGCCGAGCCCGAGCCCGGCCCGCTCCAGCATCCTGGGCACCGCGCGGGCGGGCGCCATCAGGAGCCCGTCGTCGCCGCCCGCGACATCGCCGCGCACGAAGTCCACGGCGGCCGTCTCGCACGCGGTGAGATACGCGAGCGGTTCGGCGCCGCGCCGCGCGGCCCACTCCTCGCCGGCGAGCAGCACCACGGCCGCCCCGTCGGTCAGCGGCGTCGAATTGCCCGCCGTCATCGTCGGGTTGGGCCCGTCGAGGCCGAACACCGGCTTGAGCCTGGCGAGTTGCTCCACCGAGGACCCCGGCCGCAGGTTCTGGTCCCTGGCAAGCCCGCGGAACGGTACGACGAGGTCCTGGAAGAACCCCCGCTCGTACGCGGCAGCGAGCCGCTGGTGACTCGCGGCCGCCAGCTCGTCCTGCGCCGCGCGCCCGATGCCCCACGCGCGCGCGGTCACGGCGGCGTGCTCGCCCATCGAGAGCCCGGTGCGCGGCTCGGCGTTGCGCGGGACGTCCGGCACGACGTGCCGGGGCCGCACCCGCCCCAGCGCGCGCAGCCGCCCGCCCGGCGAGGTGGCCCGCCGGGCGGCGAGCAGGACCTTGCGCAGGTCGTCGTTGAGCCCGAGCGGCGCGTCGCTCGCGGTGTCGGCGCCACCCGCGATGCCGGACTCCACCTGCCCCAGCATGATCTTGTTGGCGACGGCGATGACGGCTTGCAGCCCGGTCCCGCAGGCCTGCTGGATGTCGTACGCGGGCGTCCTGGCATCGAGCGTCGACCCGAGGACGACCTCCCTCGCCAGGTTGAAGTCCCTGCTGTGCTTGAGCACCGCCCCGGCAACCAACTCCCCCACGGATCCCTCCCCTTGCAGGGAGTGGCGTGCCGCGAGACCGTCGACGGCCGCGGTGAGCATGTCCTGGTTGGACGCGGTCGCGTACGGCCCGTCGGAGCGCGCGAACGGGATGCGGCAGCCGCCGACCACGGCCACGCGTCGTACGGAAGGAAGGCTCATGTCTCGACCAGCTCCTGACCCTTGAGTAACCTTACTCGGAAGTAAATTTAGGACTCAGCTGGGAGTTGGACAATGGCCGACCGCTATCTGCACTTCACCGGCACCGCGCCCGGCCGCTTCCTCACCCGCCGCCTCGGCCTGCCCCGGCCGGTCGCACTGCGCCGCTGGTCGCCCGAACACCCGCGCCTGGACGGCGATGTGCTGCTCCTGACCACGGGCGGCTCCCGCCACACCGACGCCCTCGTGGAACTCCTCACCTCCCAGGGCCTGCCGCCCGCCACCGCGTCCTCCCGGCCCGCGGCGGTCGTCCTCGACGCGACGGGAGCGTCCTGCGTCGCCGACCTCACCGAGGTGCACACCGCGCTCCACCCCGTGGTCCGCTCGGTCGCCGACAACGGCCGCGTCGTCGTCATCGGCTCCCCGCCCGACCCCGCCGACCACCACCAGGCAGCCGCCCAACAGGCACTCGAAGGCTTCGTACGCTCCCTCGGCAAGGAACTGGGCCGCGGCCGCACCGCCAACCTCGTCCGCGTCCCCGGCCCGACCGGCTCCGCGTCCTCCACCCTCCGCTTCCTCCTCTCCCCCAAGTCCGCGTACGTCACGGGCCAGGTCATCGAGACCGGCCCCGAGGCGGCGGTGCGCGACCCCGACGACTGGGAGCGCCCCCTCGCCGGGCGTACGGCACTGGTCACGGGCGCCGCACGCGGCATCGGCGAAGCGGTGGCGGACGTCCTGGTCCGCGACGGCGCGCGCGTGGTCCTCCTCGACGTGCCCGCGGCCCAACAGGACCTGATCCGCGTGGCCGACCGCCTTGGCGGCACGGCGCTCCCCCTGGACATCACGGCGGACGACGCGGGCGAACGCATCGTCGCCGCGCTGCCCACCGACGGGGGCCTCGACGTCCTCGTCCACAACGCGGGCATCACCCGCGACCGCACCCTGGCGAACATGCCGCGCGACCGCTGGAACGCGGTGCTCGACGTGAACCTCGGCGCCGTCCTCTCCACCACGGACACGCTCCTGCGGACCGGGGTGCTGCGACCCGGCGGCCGGATCGTCGCCACCTCCTCGATCGCGGGGATCGCCGGGAACGCGGGCCAGACCAACTACGCGGCCAGCAAGGCCGGGATCATCGGCCTGACCCGTTCCCTCGCGCCCCGGGCGCTGGCGGAGCACGGCGTCACGGTGAACGCGGTGGCGCCCGGCTTCATCGAGACGAAGATGACGGCGGCGGTCCCTCTCCTGATCCGCGAGGCGGGTCGCCGCATGAACTCCCTGTCCCAGGGCGGGCTTCCCACGGACGTGGCGGAGGTGACGGCGTGGCTGGCTACGGGGGGTGTGAACGCGCAGGTGATCCGCACGTGTGGCCAGAGCCTCTTGGGCGCGTAGCGCGGGGCCCACGGGGTGGGTCGGGGCGTTGTCCCTGCCGGGTGGGTGGGGGAGGTGGTGGTATCTCCCCCACGTCCTGTGCGGTGTCACACCGGGGTTTCGCGCAGTTCCCCGCCGGGTGGGTGGGGGAGGTGGTGGTATCTCCCCCACGTCCTGTGCGGTGTCACACCGGGGTTTCGCGCAGTTCCCCGCGCCCCTTGAGGGGCGCTGCCGTTCGCGTTCGGCTGCGGGAGCGGCCACCGCCCGTCTGTGGGGCGGGGCCGCGGCCCGGTGGGGGCCGGGAACCCCCGCCGGGGGGCGGTCGCGAGCGCGCGCGAGGGGACGTGGGGGTATGTGCGCACGGAGCACATAAGTGAACGAGGCAAGGAAGCAAGTCCGTTGGCGGTCATCTGGGACGGCGAGTACGCACATACCCCCGCGGCCCCGCCCCACAACCGAACCCAAGGCGCAAGACCCGCACCCACCCGAGCCCCGCGACCCCACCCCCGGAAAGGACCCCCATGCCCCTCCTCCGCGCCGTACTGGCCTCCCCCTTCAAGCGCCCCCACCCCGACGCCCAGCCCCCCACCACCCACCTCCGCGAAGTCGCCCACGTCAAGCCCCCACACCTCGCCGCCTACGAACGCGTCTGCGGATTCGCCACCGGCCGCGGTCGCGACGACCTCCGCACCCTGCCGCCCACCTACCCGCACGTCCTCGCCTTCCCCCTGGCCATGCGCCTGATGTCCGCCAGGGACTTCCCGCTCCCGCTCCTCGGCCTCGTGCACACGTCCATCGACATCACCCAGCACCATGCCGTACACCCCACCGAGGCGCTCGAACTGGACGTACACGTCGCACAGTTGGCCCCGCACAGGCGCGGCACGGAAGCCACCCTCGCCACCGAGGCACGCACCACGGACGGCACCCTCCGCTGGGAGTCGCGCAGCACGTTCCTGGCCCGCCACAAGACGTCGGCCGGCTCCGGGCGACCGCGAGACGGGGCGACACCCGCCGGACCCGGCACCGACTGGCACCTCGCGTCCGACCTGGGCCGCCGCTACGCCTCCGTCAGCGGCGACCGGAACCCCATCCACCTGCACCCGCTGACCGCCCGCCCCTTCGGCTTCCCGCGCGCCATCGCCCACGGCATGTGGACCGCCGCCAGGTGCCTCGCGGCGCACGAGCCGACGCGGAACGCGGATCCCGAGTCGCCGCTGCACGTCCACGTCGAGTTCAAGGCCCCCGTCCCCCTCCCCTCCACCGTGACCTACACGGCCCGCGGCCCCGCCTTCGAGCTCCGCGCCACCGCCACCGGCAGGACTCACCTCACGGGGTCCAGCGCCGTCCTTCCATGAGGTCGCCGAGCCCCGCCCAGGCGAAGTTCATGAGGGTCGCCGCGGCCTCCTTCGCGGAGACGGTCGCGTCCGTGTTGGCCCAGTCGGCCAGCGACTCCGCCGCCCCGACCAGCGCCTGCGCGAGCCCGGCCACCTCGCGGTCGGGCAGCGCGGGGTTCCGGTGCGCCTCCCGCGCCGCCTCGGCGATCAGCAGCGTCACGAACGCGAGGATCTCCTCCCGCATCCCCGCGACCTCGGCGGCGAACGGCTCCCCGTGCGTACGCGCCTGGGCGTGCAGCACCGCCCACCCGTCGGGCCGCTCCGCGGTGTGCTCGAAGAACGCCGTGAGCCCGGACCAGAGTTGCCGGTCGGCGGGCTCCGCCGCCGACACCCCGTCACGCACCGCGGCGACGAGCGCGGCGGCCTCCCGCCGGATGCAGGCGGTGAAGAGCTCTTCCTTGGAGTTCAGGTAGAGGTAGACCAACGGCTTGGAGACTCCGGCGAGTTCGGCTATCTCGTCCATGGATGCGGCCCGGTACCCCCGCTGCCCGAAGATCCGCACCGCGGCGTCCATCATCTGCTGCTCACGCACGGCACGCGGCATCCGCTTCTGCCGCTGCTTCTCGACCACGTCAGTCCCCGTCTTCCCGCGCGACCCCGTCCGAGGTCAGCGTACGGTCAACGGAGGTCAGGACACGATTGACGGAGCCCCGCTCCGGAATGGTTCCGGGGCGGGGCTCCAGGGGTCGAAAGGAGACCCGGGGACTCAGGCGGCCGCAGCCACCGCACGCGACGAGGGCGACTCGTCGAAGTCGTCCAGCGGGGACGCCGACGCGCTCTCGTACGCCGTGTGGTCGAGGATCTTCTCGCGGGCCGCGACGATCACCGGGACCAGCGCCTGCCCGGCCACGTTGGTGGCGGTGCGCATCATGTCGAGGACCGGGTCGATGGCGAGCAGGAGGCCCACGCCTTCCATCGGCAGGCCGAGCGTCGACAGGGTCAGCGTCAGCATGACCGTGGCGCCGGTGAGACCGGCGGTGGCGGCGGAGCCGACGACCGAGACGAACGCGATGAGCAGGTACTCCTTGATGCCCAGGTTCACGTCGAAGATCTGCGCGACGAAGATCGCGGCGATCGACGGGTAGATCGCGGCGCAGCCGTCCATCTTCGTCGTGGCGCCGAAGGGCACCGCGAAGGACGTGTACTCCTTCGGCACGCCGAGGCGCTCGGTGACCTTCTGGGTGATCGGCATGGTGCCGACCGAGGAGCGCGAGACGAAGGCCAGCTGGATCGCGGGCCAGGCGCCCTTGAAGAACTGGAGCGGGTTGACCTTGGCGACGAACGCGAGCAGCAGCGGGTAGACGCCGAACATCACCAGGGCGCAGCCGATGTAGATGTCCGCGGTGAACGTCGCGTACTTGCTGATGAGGTTCCAGCCGTAGTCCGCGATGGCGAAGCCGATGAGGCCGATGGTGCCGATCGGGGAGAGCTTGATGACCCACCACAGGGCCTTCTGGAGGAGGGCGAGGACGGACTCGCTCAGCTCCAGGATCGGCTGGGCCTTGTCACCGATCTTCAGTACGGCGATGCCGGCGACGGCGGCCATGAAGACGATCTGCAGGACGTTGAGCTCGGTGAAGGGCGTGATGACGTCCGTCGGGATGATCCCGGTCAGGAAGTCGATCCAGGAGCCCGCGTGGTCGGGGGCCTTGCCGTCCTTCGGGGTGAGGCCGGTGCCGGAGCCCGGGTTGGTGATCAGACCGATGGTGAGGCCGATGGCCACCGCGATCAGCGACGTGATCATGAACCAGAGCAGGGTGCGGGTGGCCAGGCGCGCGGCGTTGTTGACCTTCCGCAGGTTGGTGATCGACACCAGGATCGCGAAGAAGACGAGCGGGGCGACCGCCAGCTTCAGGAGCCCGATGAAGGTGTCGCCGACCTTGGAGAGGGTGGTGACGAGCCAGTCGACGTCCTGGTCACGGGCGATCCAGCCGAGCAGGACACCCAGGACGAGGCCGCCGAGGATCTGCGCCCAGAAGGGGATCTTGAGGAACTTGGGTATCCGGAAGCCGGACTCGGGCTTCTCGGTGTCGCCTGCCTTGTCGGCGGGCGTCGCGGAATTCGCGGACACGGACACACTCCGGTGAGGAAAGTCAGGGGGTTGGGGACGTACGGGAGCGGCGACCGCGAAGGGTCAGCGGCGTCGCTGCAGCGGGGATCACGATCAGACGTGACAGGCCGCGGACATGCAGCGGCAGAGGTCGACATGCAGGCGCGCCACGAGCGGGACGCTCATGGCGTTGCGGTGCGCTGCTGCTGTCTTCATGTCGAACACGTTAACACTTGTACTTTGAGAACATCAAAGGTCTTGTTTGAGGTAAGCGGAGCGACGGGCCCCGCTTGATCCGTTTCCCGGCGGCCCCAACTGCCCCGCGACGCACGGAACCCCGGCCCCGGAGCGATGCGCTCCAGGACCGGGGTCCCGAGAAGTGTGTGACGAAGCTTACGAGCTTCGAGGCGGACGGCTTCGAGGCGTACGAGCCTGGTGTCGTCAGCCCTGCGTCCGCGCGCGGGCGACGTCGTCAGCCTCGTCCTCCTGGGTGCGGTTCGCCTCCAGGTTGGCCTTGGTGCGGTCCACGCGCGCGACGACCGTGGCCGACGCGCGGTCCCGCTCCTTGCGCAGCGCCACGAAGCTGATGGGCGCGGAGATGATCAGCGAGAGCAGCAGCACCCACAGCATGTTCGAGTCGCCGAGCCCACGCGGCAGGATCTCGGAGTAGACGAGGCCCCAGACGACCAAGAAGCAACCCACGAAGATCCCGAGGCGCATCAGCGTGTAGCGGAGCATGTCAATCCACTCTTCCGTTCCGAAATGGGCCCGAGCTGGACGAGCCTCTCCAGTGAAGCATGGGAGGGCCCGCGTCCGGCAAGGGGGTGCCCCGTCCTACGGCAACGGCAGCAGCATCGTGATGTCGTCGCGGTCGTCGCCGGGAGCCACCCGGATCGCGCCGGGCACCCGCCCGACCTCCTTGTATCCGCAGGAGGCGTAGAAGCGGTCGACGCCGGTGCCGCCGCGGCAGGTGAGCCGGATCGCCTCGACGCCGTCGAGGGAGCGGGCCGCGTCCGCGACGGCGGCCATCAGGTCGCGCCCGTACCCCTTGCCCTGGTGGCGCGGGTGCACCATCACGACGTACAGCCAGATCCAGTGCTTCATCAGGCGGTGCTGGTTGTACGCGAGGAAGGCGGTCGCGGCGACGGCGCCCTCCTCGTCGTACCCCACGAGCAGCCGGGTGCGGCCCTCGCTCAGCTCGGCCAGGCGCTTGATCCACTCCGGGCGTATCTCGTCGACAGTCACGGGCGGGACGAAGCCGACGGCCCCGCCCGCGTTGGACACGTCGGCCCAGAGCGCGAGGACGCCGTCGCGCAGCGCCGGGTCGACCTCCGGGTCCAGCTGAAATGTAAGTGCCATGCGGTGAAGTTAACTATTACTAGCGCGGTGCCTCAACCGCATTCCGCATCCCGGACGGAGAACGCGACGAGCCCCGGCCGTGCGGGCCGGGGCTCGGGTGAGGAACGGAGGCGGGTCAGACCCGCATCGCCTGCGGCGTCTCCCGCAGCGTCAGGTCGGGACCCTCGTACTCGCGGATCGCCTCGTAGCGCGTGTTCCGCTCGATCGGGCGGAAGCCCGCCTCGCGGATCAGGTCGAGCAGGTCCTCGCGGGTCAGCTTGTTCGGCGTACCGAAGTTGTCCGCGTCGTGCGTGATCTTGTACTCGACGACCGAGCCGTCCATGTCGTCCGCGCCGTGCTGGAGCGCGAGCTGCGTGGTCTGCAGGCCGTGCATCACCCAGAAGACCTTGACGTGCGGGACGTTGTCGAAGAGGAGGCGGGAGACCGCGAAGGTCTTGAGGGCCTCCGCGCCGGACGCCATCGTGGTGCGCGCCTGGAGCTTGTTGCGGACCTTGCCGTCCTGCATGTCCACGAAGTCGTGCTGGTAGCGCAGCGGGATGAAGACCTGGAACCCGCCGGTCTCGTCCTGGAGTTCACGCAGCCGCAGGACGTGGTCGACCCGGTGCCTGGGCTCCTCGATGTGGCCGTACAGCATCGTGCACGGGGTCTTGAGGCCCTTCTCGTGCGCGAGCCGGTGGATGCGCGACCAGTCCTCCCAGTGGGTGCGGTGGTCGACGATGTGCTGGCGCACTTCCCAGTCGAAGATCTCCGCACCGCCGCCGGTCAGCGATTCGAGGCCCGCCTCGATGAGCTCGTCCAGGATGCCGGAGGCCGACATGCCGGAGATCGTCTCGAAGTGGTGGATCTCGGTGGCCGTGAACGCCTTCAACGACACGTTCGGGAGCGCCTTCTTGAGCTCGCTCAGCGAACGCGGGTAGTAGCGCCACGGCAGGTTGGGGTGCAGGCCGTTGACGATGTGCAGCTCGGTGAGGTTCTCGCCCTCCATCGCCTTGGCGAGGCGGACGGCCTCCTCGATGCGCATCGTGTACGCGTCCTTCTCGCCCGGCTTGCGCTGGAACGAGCAGTACGCGCAGGACGCGGTGCACACGTTCGTCATGTTGAGGTGACGGTTGACGTTGAAGTGCACGACGTCGCCGTTCTTGCGCGTGCGCACCTCGTGGGCGAGGCCGCCGAGCCAGGCCAGGTCGTCCGACTCGTAGAGCGCGATGCCGTCCTCACGGGACAGCCGCTCGCCGTCGCGGACCTTCTGCTCAAGATCGCGCTTGAGACCTGCGTCCATGCCTTCGCCCTTACCTCTCACCGCGACCTGCGCGCCCTGCCACAAACTCCGCCAACCGTACTCCCCCGCCCACCGGGCGGGCGGTGCGGCCTACACCTCTTCGGGAAGCTCCCCGACGCGGTTCTCCCACTTGGTCGAGAGCACGATCGTGGTGCGCGTGCGGGAGACCCCCCGGGTGCCGCTGAGTCTGCGGATCGTCTTCTCCAGGCCGTCCACGTCGCTGGCCCTGACCTTGAGCATGTACGAGTCGTCGCCCGCGATGAACCAGCAGTCCTCGATCTCGTGCAGGTCCTTCAGGCGCCGCGCCACGTCCTCGTGGTCGGCGGCGTCGGAGAGCGAGATGCCGATGAGGGCGATGACACCGAGACCGAGCGACGCGGAGTCGACGGTCGCGCGGTAGCCGGTGATGACACCGGCCGCTTCGAGGCGGTTGATCCGGTCCGTGACGCTGGGCCCTGAGAGGCCCACGAGCCGCCCGAGTTCGGCGTACGAGGCCCTGCCGTTCTCCCGCAGGGCCTGGATGAGCTGCCTGTCCACGGCGTCCATAGGTGCGATGCCTTTCATTATTCAGCGATACCGCGAGTCTATGTGTAGAATCTAAGGCGTAACAGGGTTTGCGCCCTGTGAATCTTTCTCAGTTTCAGCCGATCAACGACGATCCTTCAGGAGCGTGTCACCGTGTACTCGATCGAGATGGCCTACGCCCGCATGCGCGAGCTTCAGGACCTGGCCAACCGCTCGCGTGCCCACCAGCCCACCGCGCACAAGGCCGGCGCCCTCAGGAAGCGCGCCGCCAAGAAGCGCTAGTCCCCCCGGGAGCCCGAGCCGCCTCCGGATCCGGAGCCGAGCTCGCCCTCCCATCGGCGGTACAGGCCGTGCGGCACCCCTGCCGCGTCGAGCACCCGCCCGGCGACGAAGTCCACCAGATCCTGGATGTGCGTCGCCCCCGCGTAGAACGCCGGAGAGGCGGGCAGCACGATCGCGCCCGCCTCGTCCAGGCTCACCAAGTGCTTCAGCGTCTGCCCGTTCAGCGGTGTCTCGCGTACGCAGACCACCAGGCGTCGGCCTTCCTTCAGCGTCACGCTCGCCGACCGCTGCAGCAGGTCCTTCGAGAGTCCGAGCGCCACCCCGGCCACACACGCCGTGGACGCCGGAACGATCAGCATCCCCTTCGTCGCGTACGACCCCGACGAGGGCCCGGCCGCCAGATCACCGGCCGCCCAGTACCGCACGTCCGAGACGTCCGCGTCGAAGGTGTCCGGCTTCCCGTCCGCGCCCCGCGCCAGCCACTCCCGCAGGTCGTCGCGCCAGTGCGCGTCCCTGAAGGAGATCCCCGTCTCGTCGAGCAGGGTCAGCCGCGAGGCCCGGGACACGACCAGATCCACGCTCTCCCCGGCCGCGAGCAGCGCACGCAGCATGGAAGCGGCATACGGGGTCCCTGAGGCGCCGGACACCCCTACGATCCAAGGCTTACGCCGCGTATCTCCTGCGTTCACGCTGTGCAGCCTAGACCGTGAGCCCGCGGACGAGCAGATCGAGCAGCGCGCAGACGAACAGCGCGATGCCGATGAAGCCGTTGACTTGGAAGAACGCCCGGTTCAGCCGGGACAGGTCGGTCGGCTTCACGATCGAGTGCTCGTACACGAAGGCACCCGCGACGATCGCGAGCCCGAACCAGAAGAACCCGCCCGCGTCGCTGGCCGCCGCGTACCAGACGAGCAGCGCCGTGGTCACCAGGTGGCAGGCGCGGGCGCCCCAGATGGAGGCAGGGATGCCGAACCGCGCGGGCACCGACATCACGCCGACCTCGCGGTCCGTCTCCACGTCCTGGCAGGCGTAGATCAGGTCGAAGCCGCCGATCCACACGCCGACCGCGAGCCCGAGGATCACCGCCTGGCCCGACCACTCGCCGGTGATCGCGATCCACGCGCCGACCGGGCCCATCGCCTGCGCGATGCCGAGGATCGCCTGCGGGAAGTTCGTGAACCGCTTGCCGTACGGATAGACCACCATCGGGACCACCGCGACCGGCGCGAGCGCCAGGCAGAGCGGGTTGAGCAGCGCGGCCGAGCCCAGGAAGATCACGAGCGCGATGAGCGCGCCCGTCCACGCGGACTTCACGGACACCGCGCCGGTGACGAGCTCGCGGTGCGCGGTCCTCGGGTTGCGGGCGTCGATCTCGCGGTCGATGATCCGGTTCGCCGCCATGGCGAACGTGCGCAGGCCCACCATGCAGACGGTGACCAGGAGCAGCCGTCCCCAGTGGATGTTCTCGTCCAGCTGGAACATGGCGGTGAGCGCGGCGATGTAGGCGAAGGGCAGCGCGAAGACCGAGTGCTCGATCATGACGAGGCGCAGGAAGGCTTTGGTGCGCCCCGGCTGCGGGATCGCTGCGGAGGCTGAGCTCACAGTCCGTATTCCTTCCAGCGGCGGTCGACCGTCGCCGCCGTCTCCGGGTCGGACTCGACCATGTTCGGCCAGCCCCCGTCCCGTACGTAGCCCTCTTCGGGCAGCTTCTTCGTCGCGTCGATGCCCGCCTTGCCGCCCCAGAACTGCTGGTAGGAGGCGTGGTCGAGGTGGTCGACCGGGCCTTCCACGACGGTCAGGTCACGGGCGTAGTCGGTGTTGCCGAGCGCGCGCCAGGACACCTCGTGCAGGTTGTGCACGTCGCAGTCCTTGTCCACCACGATGATCAGCTTCGTCAGGGACATCATGTGCGCGCCCCAGATGGCGTGCATCACCTTCTGCGCGTGCTTCGGGTACTTCTTGTCGATCGAGACGATCGCGCAGTTGTGGAAGCCGCCCGACTCCGGCAGGTGGTAGTCGACGATGTCCGGGACGATCACCTTGAGCAGGGGCAGGAAGAAGCGCTCGGTGGCGCGGCCGAGGGGGCCGTCCTCCGTCGGCGGGCGGCCGACCACGATCGACTGGAGCAGCGGACGCCGCCGCATCGTCACGCAGTCGATCTTCAGCGCGGGGAACGGTTCCTGCGGCGTGTAGAAGCCCGTGTGGTCGCCGAAGGGGCCCTCGGGGAGCATCTCGCCGGGCTCGAGCCAGCCCTCGATGACGACCTCGGCGTGCGCGGGGACCTGGAGCGGGACCGTCTTGCAGTCGACCATCTCGACGCGCTTGCCCTGGATGAACCCGGCCAGCATGTACTCGTCCATGTCGCCGGGCAGCGGCGCCGTCGAGGCGTACGTCACGGCGGGCGGGCAGCCGAAGGCGATCGCGACGGGGAGCTTCTCGCCCCTGCGCGCTGCCACCTGGTAGTGGTTGCGGCTGTCCTTGTGGATCTGCCAGTGCATGCCGATGGTGCGCTTGTCGTGGCGCTGGAGGCGGTACAGGCCGAGGTTGCGCACCCCGGTGTCCGGGTCCTTGGTGTGGGTCAGGCCCAGGTTGAAGAAGGAGCCGCCGTCCTCGGGCCAGGTGAAGAGCGCGGGCAGCCGCTCCAGGTCCACGTCGTCGCCGGTGAGGACGACCTCCTGGACGGGCGCGCTGTCGGACTTCACCTTCTTCGGCGGTACGTGCGTCATCGCGCCGAGCTTCCCGAACGCCTCGCGCACCCCGACGAAGCCGTGCGGCAGCTCCGGCTTGAGCAGGCCGCCGATCTTCTCGCTGATCTCGCCGTACGACTTCAGGCCGAGCGCCTTGAGCAGGCGCCGGTCCGTGCCGTACACGTTCATCGCGAGGGGCATCGCCGAGCCGCGCACGTTCTCGAAGAGGAGCGCGGGGCCACCGGCCTTCTGGACGCGGTCGGTGATCTCGCCGACCTCCAGGTACGGGTCGACCTCGGCCTTGATGCGCTTGAGATCGCCCTCGCGCTCCAGTGCACGGAGCAGGGAGCGAAGATCGTCATAAGCCATGCGCTCCAGTATCCGGCACCGGCTACCCTGGCCCCGTCACCGGGGGCTCGCACCGCCCCCAGCCACCACCGCTTGGGGGATCGCACCACCATGCTCAGGTATCTGCCGTTCCTGCTGGTCCTGGCGGTGTGGATCTATGCCTTCATCGACGTCCTGAACACCCCGGAGAAGGAAGTCAGGCACTTCCCCAAGGTGGTGTGGGTCATCCTCGTCCTGCTCTTCGGCGAGGTGCTGCTCGGCCCGATCGCCTGGTTCGTCACCGGCAAGAAGCGGCGGGGGCCCGGCGCGGGCGGCGCCGGAAGGGGCCGCACCCAGTGGGTGGCGCCCGACGACAACCCGGAGTTCCTGAAGTCCCTCAGGGACGACAAGCCCGAGACCCCCGACGACGAGCAGAAGAAGCGGGACAAGGGCAGCGACAGCTGATGGAGCTGCGGCTGCTCGTGACCTTCGAGAAGGTCGCCACCGTCCTCAGCTTCACCCGTGCCGCCGCCGAGCTGAAGTACGCCCAGTCCAGCGTGACCAGCCAGGTCCGCGCCCTGGAGACGTCGCTGGGCACCGAGCTCTTCGACCGGCTCGGCAGCCGGATCCGGCTCACCGAGGCGGGCGAGCGGCTGCTCCCCTACGCCCGGCAGATCATCGAGCTCACCGAGGAGGCGCGGGCCGCGGTCGTCGGCGCCGAGGAACCCTCCGGCGCCGTCGCGGTCGCCACCATGGAGTCGCTGACCTCCTACCGCCTTCCGCCGCTCCTGGAACTCTTCCACCACCGCTATCCCGGCGTACGGCTCTCGCTGCGTACGACCATCGGTGATGCCACCAAGGAGGCGCTGCGGCAGGGCACCTACGACGTGGGTTTCCTCATGGAGCGCGAGCGCGTCCACCCGGGCCTGGAGACCGAGGTGCTGGCCGAGGAGCCGCTCGCCCTGGTCGCCGCGCCCGCGCACCCGCTGGCCGCCCGCTCCGCCGTGACGACGGCCGAGCTGACCGAGGTCTCGCTGCTCGCGACCGAGCCGGGCTGCGCCTACCGCGACCTGTTCGAGCAGGAGCTCGTCTCCCTCGCCCCGCACGGGGTCTCCTTCATGGAGTTCGGCACGATCGAGGCGACGAAGCAGGGTGCGTCCGGTGGGCTCGGCGTGGCGCTCCTGCCCGCCGTGACGGTCGGGCGCGAGCTGGCCGGAGGCACCCTCGTGCGGCTGCCGTGGGAACCGCCGTTCACCCTGTGGACACAGCTCGCCTGGCGCTCGGGGAAGCGTCTTCCCGCGCAGGTGCGGCTGTTCGTGGAGCAGGCCGTGCGGCTCGTGCGGGAGCAAGCGTCACCTTGAGGCTGGCGAGCACGATCAGCGGGACGCCGAGCGCCTGGACGAGTCCGATGTGGTGGCCGTAGACCGCCCAGTCGGCGACCATCGCGACGGCCGGGTAGGTGAAGGCGAGCACCGCGATCTTGGCGGTGGGCAGCTTCGCGTACGCCGCGTACATCAGGACGTACATCAGGCCGGTGTGGATCACGCCGAGTCCCGCGAGCCAGGCCCATCCGGTGCCGGTGCCGCTCATCGCGCCGAAGTCGGCGAAGGGGAGCAACAGCGGTATGCCCACGAGGACTTGGACCAGGGCGATGAGGTGGGGGCGGACTCCGGTGACGCGCTTGGTGACGAGCGTGGAGAGCGCGTAGAGCAGCGCGGCGAGCAGGGCGAGGCCGATGCCCGCGAGCGATCCCGCGTCGCCGGGGCGCACCCCGGAGACGAGCAGGAGGCCCGCGAACGCGGCGGCCAGCCAGCCCAGTTGGAAGCGGGAGAGGCGTTCGCGCAGGACGAGGGCGCTGAGCAGCACGAGGAAGAACGGCTGCGTGTGGTAGACGACGGTGGCCAGGGAGATCGAGGTGGCCTCGTACGCCGTGAAGAGGAACACCCAGTTGAAGACGATGAACACACCGCCGAGCGCGGCGAGTCCGAGCTTCTTGAGGGTGAGTCCGTGGTCGCGGAAGTAGCCCCGGGCGAACGCGTACGCGCCGAGGGCGAGGGCGCCGAACAGGACGCGGAAGAAGACGACGTTGAAGGCGCTCGCGCCGGATTCGACGACGAAGATCCCGAGGGTGCCCGAGAGCATCATGGCGGCGGTGAGCTGGGCCGTGCCCCGGTTCTCCAGGGCGTTCCTTGTGGTCATGCCAGGAACGTACGAGGGGGCGTGTGTGCTGGTCCACGCGCTGGTGGGGCGTTCTGCCGATGGGGCGATCGGCCCTGTCGATGAGGGCTGGCAGGGGGCCTGTGTGGGCACCATGTCAGGCATGAGCAGCGCATCCCGCATTCCCACGGTCGACCTGCGGCCCTGGCTCTCCGGCGATCCCGAGGCCCGCGCGCGGACGGCGCGCGTGGTGGACGGGGCCCTGCGCAGCGCGGGGTTCCTCCTGGTGACCGGGCACGGGGTCGACCCGGCCCTGCGCGCCACGATCCGGGAGTCGGCCCGTGGGTTCTTCCGTCTGCCCGACGAGGTGAAGCGGGCGTACGCGGTGCGGGTGGGCGGGCGCGGGTGGCTCGGGCCCGGGGCGGAGGCCAACAGCTATGCGGAGGGCACGGCGGCGCCGCCCGACCTGAAGGAGTCGCTGTCCTTCGCCGCGGACGAGCCGACGGGTGACCCGGTGGTGGACGCGGAGTGGTTCGCGCCGAACGCGTGGCCCTCGCAGACGCCGGGGCTGCGGGGTCCCGTGGAGGCGTACCTGCGGCAGATGCGGTCGCTCTCCGACCTCCTGCTCGAACTCCTCGGTGTCGCGCTGGGCGAGGGCGAGGACTTCTTCACCCGGCATACGGGACACCCCACGTGGGGCTTCAACATCAACTGGTACCCGGGCACCGAGGTCGTCGGGGTGCCGGAGCCGGGGCAGTTCCGCATCGGTGCGCACACCGACTTCGGCACGGTGACGGTCCTCGACCGGCAGGCGGGCCGGGGTGGGTTGCAGGTGTTCACGGAGGAGGGCGGCTGGGAGGACGCCCCGTTCGACCCGGACGCGTTCACGGTCAACATCGGGGACCTGATGGCGCGTTGGACCGACGGGCGGTGGCAGTCGGGCCGCCATCGGGTGCTGCCCCCACCGGCTGAGCTGCCCGCCGAGGAGCTGATGTCGCTGGTGTACTTCTACGAGTGCGATCCGGGCACGGACGTCCGGGGAGTCGACTCGCACGTGTACTTGCGGGGGCAGTTGGACGCGATCGCGGTGACGGAGGACGGGGAGTAGGGGCGGCCCGCGGCGCGGCTCAGTCGCCGCGCAGCACCAGCGTCAGGAGCCCAGGAAAGCGGGCGTCGAACTCCGCGCGGCGCAGGCGGTTCACGCGGCGGGGGCCCTCGTCGCGCTGCTCCACGAGACCCGCGGCGCGCAACGCCGTGAAGTGGTGGCTCAGCGCCGCCTTGCCGACGGAGACGTCGAAGCTGCCGCAGGACCTCGTCCAGTCGTCGGACGACGCCAACTCCCTTACCAGGTACAGGCGTACGGGGTCGGCGAGCGCGGCGAGGGCCGTCTGGACGGAGACCTCGTCGGGGTGCGTGTGCACCGGTGCCGCGCGGTGACTGGCCATGCTCCGTGCCTCCGTCTTGCCGAGTGTTCGATGAAAACCATACACTCCCGAGTGTTCGATTTTCGTTGAACAGCCAAGGGGAGAGGTGGCACAGCCATGCGCGCAGTGCGGTTCGAGCAGACCGGTGGACCCGAGGTCCTCCACGTCGTGGACACGGCCGTCCCCGACCCCGGCCCCGGCCAGGTCACCGTCGACGTCGCCTACACGGGCGTCAACTTCGCCGACCTCAAGGCCCGCGCCGAGGGCTACCGCGTGCCCGCCCTGCCGTACGTACCGGGCCTGGAGGTCTCCGGCCGCGTCCGCGCCGTCGGCACGGGCGTCGAGGGGCTCGCCCCCGGCCAGGAGGTCGCCGCGCTCACCGCGGGCGGCGCCTACGCGGAGGTGGCCCTCGCGAGCGCGGACACCGTCTTCGCGCTCCCCGAAGGCGTCACCCCGCGCACGGCGGCCACCCTGCCCACCGTGCTGCCGACCGCCCACGCCCTGGTCCACGAGGTGGGCCGCCTCCGGGCCGGCGAGACCGTGCTCGTACAGGGCGCGGCGGGCGGTGTCGGCACCGTCGTCGGGCAGTTGGCGAAGGCGGCGGGCGCCAGGGTGTTCGGCGTCGTGTCGAGCGCGGCCAAGGCCGAGTACGCCCTCAAGTACGGCTACGACGAGGTCTTCGTGGGCGACGCCTTCGCCGAGGACGCCCGCCGCGCCACCGGCGGCCGGGGCGTCGACCTCGTGCTCGACCCGGTCGGCGGCGACACGTTCCGCGCCGGACTCGCCGCGCTCGCCGTCTTCGGCCGCCTGGTCTCCTTCGGCAACGCGAGCGCCGCCGAGCCGTGGCGGGTGGGCCAGCCCGAGCTCTACCCGGGGGCCACCACGGTCTCCGGGTTCTCGATCCTCACCCTGGCGCAGACCGCCCCCCGGGAGCTGCGCGCGCTCGCCGAGCGCGCCTTCCGCACGGTCGCCGACGGCACGGTGGCCCTGCCGGTCACCGCCGAGTTCCCGCTCGCGGCGGCCGCGGAGGCGCACCGCCTGATGGGCGGCCGTACGACGACGGGCAAGCTGCTGCTGCGGGTCAGCCCTTAGCGCCCTCGTACCCGTCCCGCAGCTCCCGCCAGCGGTCCAGGCTCCACGTCGACCAGTCCTTGGGACGGCCGTCCAGCGCGTCCACCAGGAACTCGAAGTGGTGGTGCCACCCGGCAAGGCAGTCGAGGCGCAGCGCGTCGTCGCCGTCGAAGTCGTTGGTGAAGCGCAGCGTGGTGGCCGAGGCACCCGCCGGTTCCAGGTGGAAACGGCACCGGCCGTGCAGGTCGATCGTGTACTCGGCGACCACGTCCGGGTCCCAGGCCGTGACGTGCCCGGAGTGCGTCGCGTCCGCCTCGCCGTTGAGCCAGCGCAACGTGACCGCGCCGCCCAGGCGCGGTTCGAGCACGTCGGCGGCGGCCAGCCAGCCGGGAAGTCCCCCGGGGGTGGCCACCGCCGCCCAGACCTTTTCCACAGGGTGGGGAAGGTGCAGCGTGAAGCGCAGGTGCTGGGCGGGGCCCTGGCTCCGGCTCGTGCCTTGTCCGATCGTCGCGGTCATGGCACAAGCCTCGCCCGGTACGCCCCGTTCCGCACGCCTTGCGCGCGGTTCGGGGGAAGCGGCCCCGGGTCTTGTCAGACCCCGGCGTACGAGTGCTTGCCGGTGACGAAGATGTTCACGCCGTAGTAGTTGAACAGCCAGCAGCCGAAGGCGATCAGCGCCAGGTAGGCGGCCTTGCGGCCCTTCCAGCCCGCCGTCGCGCGAGCGTGCAGGTAGCAGGCGAAGGCGACCCAGGTGATGAAGGACCAGACCTCCTTGGGGTCCCAGCCCCAGTAGCGGCCCCAGGCGTCGCCCGCCCAGATCGCGCCCGCGATGATCGTGAACGTCCACAGCGGGAAGACCGCGGCGTTCACGCGGTACGAGAACTTGTCGAGCGAGGCCGCCGAGGGGAGGCGCTCCATGACGGACGTGGCGAACTTGCCCGGCTGACCGCCCCGCATCAGCTTCGACTCGTAGCTGTCCCGGAAGAGGTAGAGCAGCGTCGCGACGAAGCCGACGTAGAAGACCGCGCCGCAGAAGATCGCGGTGGAGACGTGGATCCACAGCCAGTACGAGTGCAGGGCCGGGACCAGCTGGTCGCTGGAGGTGTACAGGACGGTGACCGCGAGACCGAGGTCGAGCAGGACCGTGGTGACCAGCGGGAGGCCGAGCCAGGCGATGTTCTTCTTCAGGGCCATCAGCACCAGGTACACGGCCACCGCGACCGTGGAGAAGGTGATGCTGAACTCGTACATGTTGCCCCACGGCGCCCGCTGCACCGACAGGGCGCGGGTGAGCACACCGCCGAACTCGAGCAGGAACGCGAGCACGGTGAGGGACACCGCGATGCGGCCGTAGAGGTCGCCCTTCTCGTCGCCCGCCGCGGCGCCGGGACCGTCCGGCACGTCACGGGATCCGCTGACGGACCGGGTGACGACCTGCGGCCGCTCCAGGGTGGCGGTGCCGCCCTTGGCCTGGACGGCGACGGCGGGCGCGGTGGCGGCGGCCGTCTTGCCCGGGGTGAGCGCGGCGGCGGTGCGGGCGACCTTGCTGCGGCTGCCGAAGAGCCACTCCGCCATGTGCGCGAAGAAGGCCAGGAGGTAGACGGCCATCGCGGAGTAGATCAGCACGTTGCTGATGTGCGCGAGGTTCTCGTTGGGTTCGGCGGCCAGGGTGGTGGCGAGATTCACTTCTCAGCCCCTTCGGCAGGAACAACATCGGGGTCGGAGTCGGAGGCCGAAGAGGCTTCCGGGTCGGTGTCCGCAGCGGACTCGGGCGCGCTCGGCGCCTTCTCGTGCAGCAGGGCGGCGAGGTCGGACAGTTCCTCGGGCACCTTGGCGGACTCGCTGCGGCCGAGGCCCGCCATCTCCACCACGGTCACGCCGTCGGCGCCCCGCACCGCTCGCACCCAGACGCGGCGGCGCTGGATGAACAGGGAGCCGGCGAGGCCCGCGATGGCGGCGATCGCGGCGCCGAGGGCCCAGCCGGAGCCGGGCTGCTGCGAGATCTGGAAGGTCGCCCACTCCTTCATGCCCTTCTCGAAGGTGATCGAGCCCGCGCCGTTCGGCAGCTTCATGGTCTCGCCGGGCAGCAGCCGCTTCTTGAACAGCTCGCCCTTGGAGTCCTTGAACTTGGTCATCTTCCGGGTGTCCAGCTGGTACACGTTCTGCGGGACGCCGGAGTCGACGCCCAGGCTGCCGTGGTACGCGGAGAGCGCGAGCACCGGGAAGTCGGGGGCCGGGAACTGGGAGAACATCTGGCCCTTGCCCTCGCCCGCGAAGGTCGGGACGAAGAAGGCGTTGAAGCCGAGCTGTTCCTTCTTGCCGCTCTTGTTCTTGTAGCCGTCGAGGACCTTGATGGCGCCGGTCGCGGTGCCGTTCTGGTCGATGGGGAGCAGCGGCACGGAGGCCGTGTAGACGACCTTGCCCTTGGGATCGCGGACCGTGACGGTGGGGGCGTAGCCGTGGCCGATGAGGTAGACCTTCGAGCCGTCGACCTCGAGGGGCTTGTTGACCTCGATGGCCTTCTTCTTCTCCGGACCGTCGGCGCCCTCGGTGTAGGTGACGTTGGCCCGGTAGGTGCGGGGCGTGCCGCGGTTGGGGCCCGACTTCTGGTACGTGCCCTCGAAGTCGTCGAGCTTGAAGCTGAAGGGCGCCAGTTCGCCGGAGTCGAAGAGGCTGCCGGACTTGAAGTCGTCGTACTGCGAGAGCGTGTTGGCGAAGCCGTCGCCCTCCATGATCAGCTTGCCGCCCTCGGACTTGAAGAGCTGCCCGGCGGCGAAGGCGATCAGCATCACGATCAGCGCGACGTGGAAGAGCAGGTTGCCCGCCTCGCGCAGATAGCCCTTCTCGGCGGCGACCGAGGTGCCCGAGCCCGAGGTGTCCGAGCCCGCGGTGTGCGCGCGGAAGCGGCGCTCCTTGAGGAGCGCGAGCGCGGTGGCGTGCACCTGCTCGGGCTCGGCGTCGGTGCGCCACGTCACGTACGCGGGAAGGCGCGTCAGCTTCTTGGGCGCGCCCGGCGGGCGGCCGCGCAGCTGGCCGACGAACTGCCAGGTGCGGGGCACGATGCAGCCGATGAGGGAGACGAACAGCAGGATGTAGATCGCCGAGAACCACACCGAGCTGTAGACGTCGAAGAGCTGCAGCTTGTCGTAGATCGGACCGAGCGTGGTGTGCCGGTCCATGAAGTCCTGGACCTTGAGCTCGTCGACGTTGCTCTGCGGGATCAGCGAGCCCGGGATCGCGCCGAGCGAGAGCAGCAGGAGCAGGATCAGCGCGACCCGCATCGAGGTGAGCTGCCGCCAGAACCAGCGCAGCCAGCCGATGACGCCGAGCGAGGGAAGGTTCGGCGCGTCCTCCTTGGGCGCGGTGGACAGCTGTGCGCCCGCCGCGCCGAGGTCGTTCTGCTCGCTCTGCTCTTCGGGGACTTCGGTCTTGCTCATGGATCAGATCCCCACCGTGTAGCCGTTGGACCAGACCTGCATCTGCTGGATCATGCTGTCCCACACTCCGGTGACGAGCAGCAGGCCGGTCGCGATCATCATGATGCCGCCGATACGCATCACCCATGTGTAGTGCCGCTTGATCCACCCGAAGGCGCCGAGCGCCTTGCGGAAGGCGACGGCGGCGAGGATGAACGGGATGCCGAGCCCCAGGGAGTAGGCGACCCCCAGGATGGCACCGCGCTGCGGGTTGGCCCCGTCGGCGGCGAGGGCGAGGACGGAGGCGAGCGTCGGGCCGATGCACGGCGTCCAGCCGACGGCGAAGAGCGCGCCCACTATCGGGGCGCCCGCGAGCCCGATCGCGGGCCGCTTGTGGAAGCGGAACTCGCGCTGGGTGAGCCAGGGCATGAGCCCCATGAAGAAGATGCCGAGCACGATCATCACCACGCCGAGCACGGTGTTGATGGTGTCCTGGTGCTCCTTCAGGGTGCGCCCGATGGCTCCGAAGAAGACGGTCGCCGAGACGAAGACGACGGTGAACCCGGCCACGAAGAGACCGGCTCCCGCGGCCATCCTGCCGCGCTTGGCCTCCGCCAGGTCCTGGCCGCCGACCCCGGTGACGTACGAGAGATAGCCGGGTACGAGCGGCAGGACGCACGGCGAGAAGAAGGAGACGAGCCCGCCGAGCACCGCGACCGGCACGGCGAGGAGCAGCGCTCCGCTCATGACGGTCTGGTTCGGGCCCGTGATGGCCGCGAGGGTGGACATCACTTCTCCGCGAGCACGGGGTCGATCATCTTGCGCAGCTTCTCTTCGTTCAGTGGCTGCTGCGAGCGGGCCGCGATCTTGCCGTCCCGGTCGACGACGAGCGTCGAGGGGATGAAGTTGGGGTTCATCGAGCCCTGCGGGAAGCGAAGGAGCAGCTTGCCCGTCGAGTCGTGCAGGCTCGGGTAGGTGATCTTGTGCGCCTTCTCGAACTGGATCGCCGGGCCGCGCTCGGGGTCACGGGTGTTGATGCCGACGAACTCGACGCCCTTGTCCTTGGTGTCGGCGGCGACCTTCACGAAGTTCGGCGCCTCGGCCCGGCACGGCGCGCACCAGGATCCCCAGACGTTGATGACGAGGATCTTGCCCTTGTACGCCTTGGAGAGGTCGAGGTGCTTGCCCTCGAGCGTCTCGCCGTCGAGTTCGGGCAGCGGCTTGCGGTCCGCCTTCTTGGCGGTGGCGATGCCGTCGGATCCGGCCACGAAGTTGGTGTTGCCCGAACCGCCCGAGGTGCCCCCCGAGCCGCAGGCCGTGAGGACCAGGGCTCCGACCGCGGCCCCTGCGGCGAACAGGGCCAGACGCCCGCGGCGGCCGCCGGGGCGGCGGCTGCGGCTGCGGTTCGCGGTCTTGGGGGCGCGGCAGGCGGCACTCATGTGAAAAGTTTCGCATGCCCGTTTCGGGGATCTTCCGCACCCCCCGGGGTTGCGGAAGATCCCATTTCAGGCGGCCTTTCCGAGGCCCTTCCAGCCACCCGCGGGGGCCTGGCCGACGTCGAGGCCCTGGAGCTCGCGGAGCACCTTGGGGTCCTGCACGTCCAGCCAGTCCACGAACTGCTTGAAGGAGACCAGGCGGACGTCCTTCTTGCCCGCGATGTGCTTCAGGGCCTCCTCGACGGCGTCCATGTAGATGCCGCCGTTCCATTCCTCGAAGTGGTTGCCGATGAAGAACGGCGCCCTGTTGGACTCGTAGGCCCGCTTGAATCCGGCGATGTAGGCCTCGGTGGCCTGCTTGCGCCAGCCCGGGTAGTTGTGGGCCGGTGCCTTCGTGGAGTTCTGCGACTGGTTGGCCAGGATGTTGTAGTCCATCGAGAGGACCTCGAAGGAGTGCCCGGGGAAGGGCACGGCCTGCAGCGGCAGGTCCCAGATGCCCATCTTCTTCTCGGGCCAGCGCTGGCGGCCGCCGGGCGAGGACGCGTCGTAGCGCCAGCCGAGCTTCTTGGCGGTCGGCAGCAGGTTGTTCTGGCCGAGCAGACAGGGCGTGCGACCGCCGACGAGTTCCTTCTCGTAGTCGAAGGGCAGCGACGGCAGATCGGTCCAGCCGGTGTTCGTACGCCACTTCTTCACAAAGGACTTGGCCTGGTCGATCTCGTCCTGCCACTGCGCGGACGTCCAGTTGGCGACAGAGCCCGTTCCCGCGCAGAAGTGCCCGTTGAAGTGCGTGCCGATTTCATGGCCTTCGAGCCATGCCTGCCGGACGTACTTCAGGGTGTCCTTGATGTGACCGTCGGTGAGATATCCGATGTCGGAGGCGCCGACCGCGTTGTTCGGCGGGCGGTACATGCGCTTCTTCGATTCGGGAAGCAGATAAAGCCCCGAGAGGAAGAACGTCATACGCGCGTCGTGTTCCTCTGCGAGCTTCAAAAAGCGCGGGAACAGACCGTTGCCGACCTCGCCGGCACCGTCCCAGGAGAAGATCACGAACTGAGGGGGCGTCTCGCCCGGCTGGAGCGGCACGGGCTTGCCGGGCTGGTTGGGCTGCTTTCCGGTATAGGCGGTCGAGCCGTCACCGATCGGCTTCGCGGGGTGCTTTTCCGCACCCGGCTGCCCGTCCTTGGCCTTTCCCGAACCGCCGGAGTTGCTTCCGCTTCCGCAGCCCGCAAGTCCGAGCGCGGCCACCGCACCGGCGCCGAGCCCCATCATTCCCCTGCGGCTGATGTCGCGCATTCCATCCCCATTCGTCGCGCCCTGGGTCCGTGCCTGCTGTATCTGCCATGCAAGACGGACAACCACTTAGAGGGCGCGACGAACACGGGGGTTCCGACAAGTCGCACATATTTATGGGGCTTTTGCCCGGAAGGGACATACAGTCGCGACGCGATTACTCGACGTCGATCACTGAGGGAATTTCAGGCCCCGAAGGACTTCCCCTTGCCCTTCACCGGCTTGGCACCGGCGAGAAGATGCGCGGGCACCAGATCCCGCGCGGGCTCCGTGTAACCCACCGAAACGATCTTGTCGCCGCGATAGGTGAACGTCGTCAGCGAAGCGAGCGTGCACTGCCGCTTGCGCGGGTCGTGCCACAGGCGCCGCTTCTCCACGAAGCTCCGCACGATCCAGATCGGCAACTGGTGGCTGACGCACACCGCCTCGTGCCCGCGCGCCGCGTCCTTGGCCGCGTCCAGGGCGCCCATCATCCGCACGACCTGCTCGATGTACGGCTCGCCCCAGGAGGGCTTGAAGGGATTGACGAGGTGCTTCCAGTTGTCGGGGTTCTTCAGCGCCCCGTCCCCCACCCCGAAGGTCTTGCCCTCGAAGACGTTGCCCGCCTCGATGAGCCGCCCGTCCGTCGCCAGGTCGATGCCGTGCACCTTGGCGATCGGCGTGGCCGTCTCCTGGGCGCGGTCGAGCGGCGAGGCCACCACGTGCGTGATGTCGCGCTGGGCGAGGTGCTCGGCGACCCGGTCGGCCATCCGCCTGCCCAGCTCGGACAGGTGGTAGTCGGGCAGGCGCCCGTAGAGGATGCCCTCGGGGTTGTGCACCTCGCCGTGGCGCATCAGGTGGACGACGGTCAGCTCGTCGCCCGCTGCCGTGCCGGTCATGCGGTGACCTCCGTAGCTTCCGCGGCCGCGCGCGCGGCACCCGGCAGGGCGGCGGCGATCCGCTCGATCGCCCGCTCGTCGAGGGCGGTGGACACGAACCAGGACTCGAAGGACGAGGGCGGCAGGTAGACGCCCTGCGACAGCATCGAGTGGAAGAAGGCGGTGAAGCGGAACGACTCCTGCGCCTTCGCGTCGTCGTAATTCCGCACGTCACGGTCGGTGAAGAAGACGGAGAACATGTTGGAGGCGTTCTGCACGCGGTGCGCGACGCCCTCCTTGCTCAGCGCGTCGGACACCAGGCCGCGCACCCGCGCGGACACGGCGTCGACCTTCTCGTACGCGGCGTCGTCGAGCAGCCGCAGCTGGGCGAGGCCCGCGGCCGTCGCGACCGGGTTACCGGAGAGCGTGCCCGCCTGGTAGACCGGGCCCGCGGGGGCCAGGTGCGCCATGACGTCGGCGCGGCCGCCGAAGGCCGCGGCCGGGAAGCCGCCGCCCATGACCTTGCCGAAGGTCAGCAGGTCGGGCGTGACGCCGTCGACGCCGAACCAGCCCGCCTTCGACGTACGGAAGCCGGTCATCACCTCGTCGGAGATGTAGAGCGCGCCGTTCTCCCTGCACAGGTCGGCGAGCCCCTGGTTGAAGCCCTCGCGCGGCGGTACGACGCCCATGTTGCCCGGCGACGCCTCGGTGATCACACACGCGACCTGACCGGCGTTCGCGGCGAACGCGGCCCGCACGGCCTCCAGGTCGTTGTACGGCACCACGATGGTGTCGCCCGCCTGGGCGCCGGTCACACCGGGGGTGTCGGGCAGGCCGAGCGTGGCCACGCCCGAACCGGCGGCGGCGAGCAGGGCGTCGACGTGGCCGTGGTAGCACCCGGCGAACTTGAGGACCTTGGCCCGGCCGGTGAAACCGCGCGCCAGGCGGATGGCCGACATGGTCGCCTCGGTGCCGCTGGAGACGAGCCGCACCTGCTCGACGGGGGCGACACGGGCCACGATCTCCTCGGCGAGGGCGACCTCGCCCTCGCCGGGCGTACCGAAGGAGGTGCCGCGCGCGACGGCCTCCTGCACGGCGGCGGTCACCTCGGGGTGCGCGTGGCCGAGGATCATCGGACCCCACGAACACACGAGGTCGACGTACTCGCGGCCGTCGGCGTCCGTGAGGTACGGACCGGTACCGGACACCATGAAACGGGGCGTACCACCCACAGCGCGGAACGCGCGCACGGGAGAGTTCACACCGCCGGGCGTCACGGCCGCCGCACGGTCGAAAAGAGTCTGCGAAACTGGGGCGCTATACGGGAAGCTCACACGAGCCATGGTGTCAGAGGGTTCGGAGATCCTGCGGACAGGTGTTTCACCCCACGTTTTAGCGGGTGACCGTGGGGGAGGTCACTGACACGATGATCGGGTTGCGTGGCCGGGGCCGCGGGGCCTAGAAAAGACAGGGCCGTGCCGCCCTGGCAAAGCAGTCGGGTGGAGATATGCATCGCGGTGGCGGACTGGGCGAGGGGACCGACGGCCTGGGCCCCCGGCGTGCCCGGCGTGGCAAGCACCGGCGCGACGCGGAACCGGCGCAGGCGCCCGAACAGGCACGCAGCGGGTCCGGCAGGACCGAGCGGGACCGGGCGAGCAGCAGGAGTGGCGGGGTGGGGGTGACCTACAAGTACTTCGGTGCCCCGGACGGCGCGACCGCCGCCCGCGTGCCCATCTCCATGCGCCCCGAGGAGCTCGGCGGTGACGAGCTCGGCATGGGCGGCATGTTCACGAAGATCAAGCCGGAGACGATGGCCGCGATGGTCCTGACCGGCATCGAGGGCATACCCCTGCACAGAGTTCCCCCGCTGGAGCTGGTCGTCCTGCACCCCGACTACGCCGTCGTGAAGCTCCCCATGACCGTCGTCGACCCGCTGCGCGGGATCGGCGAGGAGTCGGTGGGCGCGGCGGCGTTCATCTGGTCCACGGTCCCCGACAGGGGCGGCCCGCGCGACGCGTTCAACGTCTACCAACTCCTGCACGAGTGGCAGGACTTCAGCCATCGCCTGCATGACGCGGGCCACCAGGCGTACTGCCTGGTGTGGCCCTGAGGACCCCTGCCGCTCCGCTCCCCCCCTGCTCCCCCTACTCCCCCCGCAGCGCGGCCAGTTGCTCCTCGAAGGGCACGACGGTTCCGAACCCGCCCGACGCGGTCTTGCGCGCCGGGCCGGCAGGGGCTGCCGCGGGGCTCGCGAGCCGGGCCAGTTCGGCCCCCGCCCGCTCGATCCGTTCCGCGAGCCCCTGCGCTCCCCAGTCCTCCGAGGCCGCGTACACCCCGGTGGGTACGACGACGGCCCGCAGATAGGCGAAGAGCGGGCGCAGCGCGTGGTCCAGGACGAGGGAGTGCCTCGCCGTGCCGCCGGTCGCCGCGATCAGGACCGGAGTCCCCACGAGCGCGTCCTTGTCGAAGCCGCTCACGGCGTCGAAGAAGGACTTGAAGAGACCGCTGTAGGAGGCGGAGAAGACCGGCGTCACGGCGATCAGCCCGTCGGCGCCCGACACCGCCTCGACCGCGCGGCTCAGGGCGGGGCCCGGGAATCCGGTGGTGAGGCTCTGGGCGATCTCCACGGCGAGGTCGCGCAGTTCGACGAACTCCACGTCCGCGTCGGCCTGCCGCCCCACCGCCGCCGCGAGGCGGTCGGCGAGCAGCCGGGTCGACGAGGGCACGCTCAGCCCCGCGGATACGACGACGAGCTTCATGCGGTGACTCCTTCCTTGGCCCCGGCCACGCGGAGGGCGTGCGTGGGCGCCTCCGGCACGTCGGCCGGACGGTTCTTGGCGAACTCCTCGCGCAGCACGGGGACGACCTCCTCGCCGAGGATGTCGAGCTGTTCGAGGACGGTCTTCAGCGGCAGCCCCGCGTGGTCCATCAGGAACAGCTGGCGCTGGTAGTCCCCCACGCTGTCGCGGAAGGACAGGGTCCGCTCGATCACCTGCTGCGGGGAGCCCACGGTCAGCGGGGTCTGCTCGGTGAAGTCCTCCAGCGAGGGGCCGTGCCCGTAGACCGGCGCGTTGTCGAAGTACGGCCGGAACTCCCGCACCGCGTCCTGGGAGTTCTTCCGCATGAAGACCTGTCCGCCGAGCCCGACGATCGCCTGCTCCGGAGTGCCGTGCCCGTAGTGCGCGTAACGCTGCCGGTAGAGGTCGACCATCTTCTTGGTGTGCTCGGCGGGCCAGAAGATGTTGTTGTGGAAGAAGCCGTCTCCGTAGTAGGCGGCCTGCTCCGCGATCTCCGGGGACCTGATCGACCCGTGCCAGACGAACGGCGCGACGCCGTCGAGGGGACGGGGGGTCGAGGTGAAGGACTGCAACGGCGTACGGAACTTCCCCTCCCAGGTCACCACGTCCTCGTCCCAGAGCCTGCGCAGCAGCGCGTAGTTCTCGACGGCGAGGTTGATGCCCTGGCGGATGTCCTTGCCGAACCACGGATAGACCGGGCCCGTGTTGCCGCGCCCCATCATCAGGTCCACCCGCCCGTCCGCGAGGTGCTGGAGCATCGCGAAGTCCTCGGCGATCTTCACCGGGTCGTTGGTGGTGATGAGCGTGGTGGAGGTGGACAGGACCAGCTTCTCGGTGCGGGCGGCGATGTAGCCGAGCATCGTGGTCGGGGACGAGGGCACGAAGGGCGGGTTGTGGTGCTCGCCGGTCGCGAAGACGTCGAGACCTACCTCCTCGGCCTTGAGCGCGATGGCGACCATCGCCTTGATCCGCTCGCGCTCGGTCGGGGTGCGGCCGGTGGTCGGGTCGGCGGTCACGTCGCCGACGCTGAAGATCCCGAACTGCATGGCTGGCTCACTCTCCGCAGGTTGTTGACCGTTCAACTATACCTACGGAACGGGGTGGGTCGCTCTCGTATTCCCCGGCCAGCGGTCCCCGCCTACTGGCCGCCCCCGGCCACCCAGTACGGATCACGCCCCGTGGCCGCCAACAGCCGCTCCACACCGGAAGCCCCCTCCCGCACCGCCACCGGCTCCCCGAAGACGCCCATCTTCCTGGCCATCGGCGCCATCCCCTCGACGGCCTCCGTCAGCCGCAGGACCACCCGCTCGTCCACCGCCACCGGCTCCTGCCCCGTGGCGCGGGCCAGGTCCCAGGCGTGCACGGTCAGGTCGAGCAGCGCCATGCAGCCGACGGTCCCTGCGGGCATGTCCATCGCGCCCGTGGTGCCCTGGTCCGCACCCGGCTCGCCCCAGGCGTCGACGAGCCGCCCGGTCTCGACGGCGAACCGCTCGCGCCAGCCGCCCTCCCCCACGTAGTCGGGCGTGGCCGAGAAGTCGGAGTCGCGCTTGGCCGCCAGCTCCTGGAACTGCACGACCACCTGGAGGAGGTGATTGACCAGGGCGCGTACGTCGTAGTCGGCACAAGGAGTGGGGTCGCCGAGACGGTCGTCGGGAATCGCGCGTACGACCGGAACGGCTCTCGTCGCGGCGAGAGCGAGCAGCTCACTGACCTTCGCTGTGGTGTCCATACCCGCACGCTACGGAGACGGCCCCCGCCCCGGCTTGAAGAAACGCGACACCGCGCACAGCGCACAGCGCCCCCGCCGGGACGGCAGGGCCTTTCCGGCCTACGATCCCGTCATGCGCACGCCCGGGACCCCACGCCGCGACACCCGGGGCATCGTGGACGCCGCCGGGCTCCTCGCCCGGGTACGGTTCCGCCGCCACGCACCCGCCGAGGCGCTGCGCCCCTACCTGGAGCACTACTGGCTGATCGACTGGGACCTCACCGAGCCCTACGCCTCCCACGTCGTCCCGCACCCGTCCGTGAACGTCGTCTTCCAGTCGTCCGAACCCCACCCCACCGCCGAGGTGGCGGGCATCCAGCCGGGCCTCTTCACCAAGAAGCTGGCGGGGCGGGGACGCGTCTGCGGGGTGCAGTTCCGTCCTGGCGGCTTCCGCCCCTTCGCGCCGCACCTGGAGGTGGCGTCGCTGACGGGCCACCGGCTGCCGCTGCCCGACGTCTTCCCCCACCTCGCCGACCCGGCCGCCGACGACACGGCGCGGCGGATCATCGCCCCCGACGACGAGCACGCGCGCGTGGCGGCACTGGACGCGTTCCTGACGGCGCTCGGCCCCGCACCCGACCCGAGGGCCGACCTCGCGATGCGCCTCGTCGACCGCGTCCGCGAGGACCGCTCGGTGCGCCGCGTCTCCGTGCTCGCGCGTACGGAAGGTCTGTCGGTCCGGTCGTTGCAGCGGCTGTTCTCCGCGTACGTAGGGGTCGGGCCGAAGTGGATCATCCTGCACTACCGGATCCACCAGGCCCTGGAGCAGGCCGAGTCGACGCCCCACGCCGCCATCGACTGGCCGGACATCGCCGCGTCACTTGGCTACGCCGACCAGGCCCACCTCGTACGGGACTTCACGGCGACGGTGGGAGTGCCGCCGACCGCGTACGCCCCGCACTGAACTCGCCCCTCCCCTTGCCCGGGGCCCGTTGTCAGACCCTGCCCCTACCGTGCGTCCATGGACTCCTCACAGCAGCCCGCCGTAGAGCTCAAGCCCTGGTCGGACGAGGACGGCCTCGAGCTGCTCCTCGCCCTCAACACCCCCGAGCTGACCGAGCACCTGGGCGGCCCCGAGACCCCCGAGAAGGTGGTCGACCGGCACCGGCGCTACCTCCGGCTCGACGGCCGGGGCCAGATGTTCCGCATCACCCTGGGCGGCGAGGTCGCGGGCTCCATCGGGTACTGGGAGACGACCTGGCAGGGCGAGGAGGTCTGGGAGACGGGCTGGGGCGTCCTGCCCGCGTTCCAGGGCAGGGGCCTGGCGGCGAGGGCGGCGCGGCTCGTCGCCGCCGAGGCGGGGGCGGCGGGGCGCCACGCCTTCCTCCACGCGTTTCCCGTGACGGGGCACGGGGCGTCCAACGCGGTGTGCCGTAAGGCGGGGTTCACGTTGGTCGGCGAGGCGGTGATCGAGTATCCGAAGGGGGACTGGCACCCCTGCAATGACTGGCGTCTCGCCGTGGCGGGGTGACTGGCCCGCCGCTTCGCGCCGGATGCCTTTCCCACCCACCCACCCGTTGATCCGCACCGGATCGCGCATTGGGGCTCGGTTGTGGGGCGGGGCCGCGCCGGTATGTCCGTCCTCGCCGTCCCAGATGGCCGCCACACTCCGGGCACCTCGGGGCGTGGCCACATGTGCTCCGGGCGGACATACCGCCACGTCCCCTCACGCTGAGACGCGGCTGCGGATCGGTGGGGGTGGGGGTAGGAAAGACCACCCCCGCCCCACAGCCGAACCCAAGGCGCAAGACCCGCACCGACCCCAGACCTCAGAAGTAGTAGACGTCCCCCGTATCGAGAGCCAGCACCGCGTGCCGGTTGTTTCGGGGGTTGTGGTCCACGGCCCCGCCGGACCACGCCGTATCGATCCGCACCCCGACCTCCCCCGGCGCCCCCGCCACCCGCACCACGACCTCGACAACCCGACCCACGCTCCCCGCGTCCAACGCCCCCGTACGGCACAGCACCGAACTGACCCCCGCCCGCAGACACCCCTCCGGCAGCCGCGTCGCCTCTACGACGGGCTTCGACCAGCGCAGGCGGACCGTGGCGTCCGCGAGGTCCGACGGGCCGTGGTTCTGCGGGGTGAAGCGGACGCGTACCGAGCCCGCGTGCAGGGACACCTCGCCGTGGAAGGCGAGATCGGCCTCGGGAACGGCCATCCCGAGAGCGGCCGCGGCACTCAGCCCAAGACTCAGCACACCCCACACAGCAAGCGACCTCCACCCACCTACCGGGAACTTTGCCCCGATACATGCCACATCTCGGCCACGAGATATCCCCATGCCACCCTGTTGACCATGCTCACCACCCGCTCCATCGCCCTCTTCCTCCTCGCCGCGCTCTTCGAGATCGGCGGCGCCTGGCTCGTCTGGCAGGGCGTACGGGAGCACCGGGGGTGGGCCTGGATCGGGGCGGGCGTCATCGCGCTCGGCGTGTACGGGTTCGTGGCCACGCTCCAGCCGGACGCCGAGTTCGGCCGCATCCTCGCCGCGTACGGCGGCGTCTTCGTCGCCGGATCGCTCGCCTGGGGCATGGTCGCGGACGGCTACCGGCCCGACCGGTGGGACGTCGTGGGAGCGCTGGTCTGCCTCGCGGGCGTCGCCGTGATCATGTACGCGCCGCGAGGCCGCTGAAACCGCCCGCCTATCCTGGCGGGTGGACCGATCTCACCAGTACGGATACCGCACCGGATCCGCCTGCCCGAGGAGCGCACCATGACCGCCGTCGCCGCCACCCGCATCGCGATCGTCACCGGCGCGAGCAGCGGTATCGGTGCCGCCACCGCGCGCGGCCTGGCCGCCGCCGGGTACCGCGTGGTCCTCACCGCGCGCCGCAAGGACCGCATCGAGGCCCTCGCCGCAGAGCTCACCGACGCCGGGCACGACGCGATGGCGTACGCGCTCGACGTGACGGACCGCGAGGCCGTCGACACCTTCGCGACGGCCTTCAAGAAGATCGCCGTCCTGGTGAACAACGCGGGCGGCGCGCTCGGCGCGGACTCCATCGCCACCGGCGACCCTGCGGACTGGCGCCAGATGTACGAGACGAACGTCATCGGCACCCTGAACGTCACCCAGGCCCTGCTGCCCGCGCTCACCGCGAGCGGCGACGGCACGGTGGTGGTCCTGTCGTCCACGGCGGGGCACGGCACGTACGAGGGGGGCGGCGGCTACGTGGCCGCCAAGCACGCCGAGCACGTGCTCGCCGAGACCCTCCGTCTGGAGATCGTCGGCACGCCGGTCCGCGTCATCGAGATCGCGCCCGGCATGGTCAAGACGGACGGCTTCGCGCTGACCCGCTTCGGCGGCGACGCCGACAAGGCGGCCAAGGTCTACGCGGGCGTCGCCGAGCCGCTCACCGCCGACGACGTGGCGGACACGATCACCTGGGCGGTCACGCGCCCGCCGCACGTCAACATCGACCTCCTGGTGGTCCGCCCCCGCGCCCAGGCGTCCAACACCAAGGTCCACAGGGAACTGTGACGATGCCCCTCCCCGGCGACGACCCCGGCACCCCCGCCTACTCCGCCGACGCCACCGACCCCCTCCACCGCCTCACCCACGAACACGAGACCCGCCGCCTCGCCGAGGAGAAGAAGAACGAGCGGATGGTGTGGTGGTACCTCGCGTACTTCCTCTTCGGCATCCACATCGTCGCGTTCGTGATGATCTACGCGGTCAAGCACGCGAAGTAGACGTCCCGCCTTGGGCGTTCACGGACGCGAGTCACCCACACCGGTGAACGCGTCCTATCGCCATGCCCGTTGATGTTCGGCCTGCCTAGGCTCGGTGGCGACGACATCACATGAGACGGCCCCCGGCCGGGCGGCATCCCGGGCCGAGGGCCTGACCACGGCAGGAAGGCGTAACTTCCGCATGGCTGAACACGAGCCTAACGCCGACATGGCGAGATTCATGGACCTCGAAGTCCCCGAGTACGCTTACATGTTCGGGTTCTTGCAGGCCGATGGGCATCTATCGCAGCAGTCGCGGGACAGAGGGCGACTGACCGTCGAGATCAGCGCGAGGGACGTCCACATCCTGCGCGAGTTCCAGCGGCTGACCCCGTACAACAGCTCCATCAGTGAGCGGACCCGCTCGACGAACTTCGCCGAGACCCACACATCGGCCATCTGGTCCCTGTGCGCCCTCGAAGCCCGGACCAAGCTGAACGAACTCGGCCTGCCCTACGGCCGTAAATCCAAGAAGATCACGCCTCCACGCGTCGAGTTCTCCCGGCGGGACTACCTCCGGGGCGTCATCGACGCGGACGGCTCCGTCGGATACACCGCGCAGGGGTTCCCGTTCATCTCCCTGACCACGGCCAGCACGGCCGTCGGGGTCTACCTCTGCCGGTACACGCGGATGCTCACCGGAGCAGAGCGCCTGATCAAGCGGAACGCACGAGACGACATCTACAACATCGTCTACACGAAGGAACCGGCCATGCGACTGGCCGAAGATCTCTACTATCCGGGCTGCCTTGCCCTGGAGCGCAAGCAGGCCGCCGCCTCGGCGTTGGCCGCCTGGATCCGTCCTGATGACATGAGGGCCGCGCCCCCTCGCCGCCGCTGGAAGGAATGGGAAGACCGGATCCTACTGGAACACGGCAAACCCGCGTCCGCCGCCGCGGCCCTGGGGCGGACACCCCAGAGCTGCAACCTCCGCCTCTGGCGGCTGCGCAGCGGCCTGGTCCCGCTGCCTTCGGCAGAAGGGTGAGGCACTGACCGGTGGGCCCGAGCCGACGACGGCTCGGGCCCACCGTCATTTCACCCCTTCACACAGATGACCTGCTTCAGCTTCGCCACGACCTCCACGAGGTCGCGCTGGTGCTCCATCACCTGCTCGATCGGCTTGTAGGCGGCCGGGATCTCGTCCACGACTCCGGAGTCCTTGCGGCACTCGACGCCCCGCGTCTGCTCCTCCAGGTCCTTCGTCGAGAAGCGACGCTTGGCCGCGCCACGGCTCATGCGCCGACCGGCGCCATGGGAAGCCGAGTTGAACGCCTTCTCGTTGCCCAGGCCCTTCACGATGTACGTCGCCGTGCCCATCGAGCCGGGGATGATCCCAAGATCCCCCGTACCGGCCCGGATGGCACCCTTCCGAGTCACCAGCAGGTCCATGCCTTCGTACCGCTCCTCCGCCACGTAGTTGTGGTGGCAGCTGATCTCCGGCTCGAAGGTCACCTTCGCCTTCTTGAACTCCTTGCGGACCACGTCCTTGAGGAGCGCCATCATGATCGAGCGGTTGTACTTCGCGTACTCCTGCGCCCAGTAGAGGTCGTTCCGGTACGCAGCCATCTGCGGGGTCTCCGACACGAAGACCGCGAGGTCACGGTCGACGAGCCCTTGGTTGTGCGCCAGCTTCTGCGCGACCCCGATGTGGTACTCGGCGAGTTCCTTGCCGATGTTGCGAGACCCGGAGTGGAGCGTCAGCCACATCGCACCCTCGGAATCAAACGAGACCTCTAGATGGTGATTTCCGCTTCCGAGCGTTCCCATCTGCTTCATGGCCCGCCCATGACGGAACTTGACCGCCTCAGCAACCCCCTCGAACCGCCCCCAAAACTCCCCCCACCCCGCCGTAGCCATCCCATGGAAGCCCCCCGGCCCCACGGGCTCCTCATGCATCCCCCGCCCCACTGGAATCGCCGCCTCGATCTTCGAGCGCAGCCTCGACAGGTCACCCGGAAGGTCATTGGCGGTCAGCGACGTCTTGACGGCGCTCATCCCGCAGCCGATGTCCACCCCAACTGCCGCCGGACACACGGCACCCCGCATCGCGATCACCGAGCCGACCGTCGCGCCCTTGCCGAAGTGGACGTCCGGCATGACGGCCAAGCCCTTGATCCACGGCAGTGTCGCGACGTTCTGGAGCTGGCGCATCGCCGCGTCCTCGACCGACGTCGGGTCGGTCCACATCCGGATCGGCACCTTCGCGCCGGGAACCTCTACGTACGACATATCGTCCTCATTACCCCGTAATCAACTACAAGCCTTGAAGCGCAAATACCGGAGCCAAGGTCAACGAAAGGGGTAACGGACCGGCATCCACGGCAGCGCGTGCGATAGACATTGTGTCCACCGGTCGCCCAGCGGCGGCAACCGAATATCCAGGCGAAACCAGGCGAGAGGAGCCATCACGGTGCAGCGGAAGGCCAAGGCCTGTGTACCCGGTGTGGCCGCGCTCCTCGCGGCGCTGCTCGCCGGGTGCAGCAGCGGCGACGGGGTCGGCGACGGCGCGGACGACTCCAAGCCCGGCGACACCGGCAGCTCCACCGCTCCCGCGCAGCCCGGCAAGTACCGCACGCTCCCCGAGCCCTGCGGCGAGGTCGACACCGGCACGCTCGACTCGATGCTGCCCGGCATCAAGGAGATGGCGCAGGAGGAGCAGCGCGAGAAGGCGTACGAGGGCACGCCGACGGTGACGTACGACACCGACCGGCGCGTGGGCTGCAACTGGAAGGTCGAGTCCTCGGGCGCCTCGCACCACCTCCTCGTCGACTTCGAGCGCGTCGTCTCGTACGACGGAGCCGTCAGCGACGACGAGCGCGCGGCCGCCCTCTACGCGAGGAAGCTCAAGGAGGCCGGTATCCCCGAGCCCTCCTCCACCACCGAGTCCGAGGAGTCCACGGGCGAGCCCAGCGAGGGTTCCTCCGCCAGTTCCGACAGCTCCGAGGCGGGCGACAAGCCCCAGGGGGCCAACGCCGACGACCCCGTCCCCTCCGGTAAGTCCAGCAAGGACGGTAAGGGCAAAAAGGGGAAAGAAGGCGAAGAGGGCAAAGAGGGGGGAAACGGCGTCGATGGTGTGAGTGACGGCGCCTCCTCCCCCACCACCCCGCCCCCCGGCCTCGAACCCCGCACCCTCGACGACCTCGGCGACGAGGCCTTCATCGACGACGCCTTCACCACCGCCACATCGGCCACCCGGCACCGCACCGTCACTGTGGTGTTCCGCACGTCGAACGTCATCGTGACCATCGAGTACGACGAGCAGCCCGGCCGTCGCACGGACGTCCCCGACAGCAAGGAAATGCAGGACAAGACGCGGGAACTGGCCGACGGCCTCTCGGGGAAGTTCGACGAGTAGCGGTCGCGAAGAGCGGGGGCGGCGGGGGCCCGGGTCCGGTGAAGCGGAGCCGCCCGCCGTCCCGTACGCGTACCGTGGCCCCTCGGACCCGACGACGTCACGAGACGAACTGGACGTCACGAGACGAACTGAGTGAAGGAACCATGCACCGACCTGCACAGCGACAGCGACAGCTCCGCAGCCGCCTTCTCGTCTGCGCGGCCGCCGTACCGGTGATCCTCGTCGCCTCCGGCTGCTCCTCCGACTCCGACTCCGGCTCCGACGGGGCCAAGAAGGACTCGGGCTCGAAGGCGTCGGCCTCGGCCAAGGCCGACGGCGGCGAGAAGACCGCCGAGGTGGAGAAGGCCGCGTACAGCAAGCTCCCCGAGCCCTGCGACGTCCTGTCGAAGAAGACGCTCGGCGAGCTCGTCCCGAAGGCGAAGGACAAGTCGGGCAAGGCGGGCACGTCGAGCGACACCGCCACCCGTGGCAGCTGCTCGTGGGACAGCCTCGACAACAACGGCGTGGACGGCTCGCAGTTCCGCTGGCTGCGCGTCTCGACGCTGCGCTTCGACTCGGACGCCTCGCTCGGCAGCGGCGCCAAGCGCGCCCAGGACAACTTCGCCAAGCAGGTCGCGGACGCCCAGGGGACCAAGGACGCCAAGGGTCTCAAGGCGGAGCCCGTGCAGGGCGTCGGCGACCAGGCGACGCTGGTGAAGTACGACCTGAAGAAGGACAAGGACACCTTCAAGCAGCAGACGTTCGTGACGCGCGTGGAGAACGCGGTGATCACCGTCGACTACAACGGCGCGGGCCTGGCGGGCGACAAGTCCCCGGACGCGGGCGAGCTCGGCAAGGCCGCGCAGAAGGCCGCGAAGGAGGCCGCCGACGCGGTCGTCGCCGCCAACAAGGACGGCGGCAAGCCCGCCGGTTCGGGCGACAAGCCGAAGGACGACGGCAAGAAGGCCGACGGCGAGAAGAGCGACGACAAGAAGAGCGACGACAAGGCGTCGGACAGCTCAAAGGCCGACAGCTCGAAGGCCGACAGCTCGAAGGCGGACGACGACAAGAGCAAGGCGAGCGACAAGGACAAGTCCTAGGACTCGCACGCGCGTTGATGTCGCGGTGGCCCGGCCCGGGTGGGCCGGGCCACTCGCGTTCCCGACGGGCTACGCGGAGCGGCCCGCCATCGACTCCCAGAGCCGCACGGTCGCCTCGTCCAGCTGGTCGAACCGCTGGGTGATCCGCTTGAGCACCGCGGGCGACGACGTCGCCTCGTAGCGCAGCGCGAGTACGCCCATGGCCTCCCAGTGCCGCACGGTGGCGTCGTGCAGGGCGAGGGTCTCCTCGGAGGCGCCCGCGGCGTGCAGCGAGCGGGCGAGGAGCTTGAGGCTGGGCACCGCGTAGAGGACCGACGCGTGGTGGAAGAGCCTGCGGGCGCCGTGCGTGGCGCGCTCGGGCGGTCCCGCGAAGCACTCCTCGCACAGGGCCTGGTAGCGGCGGATCGCCTCGCGGAAGCGGGGCTCGGCGAAGAAGCGCTCGGCCTGGCGGGTGAGGACGCCGCCGAGGTCCCGGTCCTCCGACGCCCCCGTGCCGGTGGCCAGGTCGTCGGAGACCGCGTAGAAGAAGCCCATCGCGTCGTGGGCCTCGCTCCTGATCCGGTCCGAGGCGGCGCCCACGAGGTCGTCGAGGGTGACCAGGGCCCGGCAGCCGAACGGCTTGAGGTCGACGACGAGGCTGTCGTGGACGTTGACGTGGCCGTGGTCGTCCGCGATCCCGTCGACGACCACGGCGTGCAGGTAGGGCGCGTTGTCGCGGTACACGTCGGCGTAGTTGAGGTGGGCGGTGTTGACCCACACGATGACCGCCCGGTGCCGTTCAAGGAGCGCGGCGAGCTGAGCGCCGGGTGCCTCGAAGTCGATGGGCTCCTTGTGCACCGTGAAGGCGGAGCGGGTCATGCCGAGGGCACCGGCCTCCTCCACCGGGAAGATGTACTCGGGGTAGCCCGACTCGTCCAGGCCCGCCTGGAAGAGGTAGCCGTCGCCGCGTTCGAAGACGGCCTGTTCCTCGACGGGGCGGCCCGCGATGCCCGCGAGGATCGAGTAGCTGCCGGTGAGGCAGTTGACGGCGGTGTCGTCGTACCGCTCGACGATGTGGCTGTCCATCGGCGTCAGCCCCGCAGTTCGAGCGTGCAGCACTTCACGCTGCCGCCGGCCTTGAGGAGTTCGGTCAGGTCCACGCCGATCGGCTCGAAGCCGCGCTCGGAGAGCTTGCTCGCGAGGGCCGTGGCCGCCTTGGGGAGCAGCACGTGGCGGCCGTCGGAGAGCATGTTGAGGCCGAACACGGCCGCGTCCTCGTCGGTGGCGAGGATCGCGTCGGGGAACATCTCGCGCAGGACGGCCTGGCTGCCCTCGGAGAACGCCTGGGGGTAGTACGCCACTTCGTCGTCGGAGAGGACCGAGAGCGCGGTGTCCAGGTGGTAGTACGAGGGGTTCACCAGGCGGAGGCTGGTGACGGGGAGTCCGAAGAACTCCTGGGCCTCGAAGTGCGAGCGCGGGTCGGTGCGGAAGCCGGTGCCCGCGAGCAGTCGGCGGCCGACGACCAGGTAGTCGCCCTCGCCCTCGTTGATGTGCTCGGGCCAGTAGAGCTCGTCGAAGCCCTGGCTCCGGAACCACTCCAGGTAGGCGGGGCCCTCGGCGGTGCGCTCGACGTGGCGGAAGCGGGCGCCGAAGACCTTGCCGTCGACGACGGTCGCGCCGTTGGCGGCGAAGACCATGTCGGGCAGGCCCGGTATCGGCTCGATGTCGAGGACGGTGTGGCCGAGCTCCTTGTAGAGGTCGCGGAGCCCTTCCCACTGGCGCAGCGCGAGTCCGCCGTCCACCGGCTTGGTGGGGTGCATCCAGGGGTTGATGGAGTAGGTGACGTCGAAGTGGCGCGGCGAGCACATCAGGAACCGGCGCGGGGTCGCCGTGCGGGTCCTGGGCTGTGCGGTGGACTGGTTCGCAGTCATGCGTGCTGTTCTCCTGGGTGAGTGGTGCGGGTGACCGTGGCGGCGATGAGGTGGTCGTGCTGGTCTGTCGGGTCGTGGAAGGTGACGCCGGGCAGCGAAGCGGCGTCGGTGAGGTCGAGTTCGCGCAGTCGGCCGAGGCTGCTGAGGCCCACTTTCACCAGGGCTTCCTTCCGTACCCACAGGCGCAGGAAGGCCCGTACGGGGTCGGGATCGGCGTGGACGGCGGCGAGTTCGGCGGGGGCGAGGACGCGGTGGGCGATCCGCGCGTCGAACACGGCGGCGGTGGCGTCCTCGACGTCCACGCCGACGGGGTCGGTGCTCGCGGCCGCGGCGACGGCGCCGGTGGTGTGGGAGAGGCTGACGTGGATGCCGGGGTGGTCGGGCAGGTAGGGCCTGCCGTGGTCGTCGCGGCCGCAGTCCTCGCAGTGCTGGGCGAGGACGAGGGTGTCCGGGGGCGTGCCGGTGAGCGGAGCCGCGCAGAGGCGGACGAGGACGTGTGCGGCGAGGTAGTCCCGGCGGCGGGGTCCTGCGGGGAGGCGGGCCGCTCGTTCCCTTTCGTACGGGGCGAGGTGGGCCTGTTCGACGAAAGGCAGGATGTCCGCGGTGCGGCGGACCATGACGAGCGGGGCGCCGGGCGCCGGCCGCTCCTCTCCCCCTCGTTCCTCTCGCATCGGTGCCTCAGTGGCCCATGCCGAGGCCGCCGTCGACCCGCAGCACCGTGCCGGTGACGTAGCCCGCGTCCTCGCCGGTGAGGTAGCCGACGGCGGAGGCGATCTCGTCGGAGGTGGCCATGCGGCGCATGGGGACGGTCGACAGCAGGTTCTCGCGCTGGGCATCGGGCATGGCCGCGACCATGTCGGTGTCGGTGTAGCCGGGGGCGACGACGTTGACGGTGATGCCGTGGCCCGCCACTTCGAGCGCCAACGACCGTGCGAGGCCGATGAGTCCGGCTTTGGAGGCGGCGTAGTTGGTCTGTCCGACGGCGCCGGAGAGCGCCACGGTGGAGGACATCAGGACGATGCGGCCCCACTTGGCGCGCATCATGCCGCGCAGGACCGGCCTGATGCCGTGGAAGGCGCCGACCAGGTTGGTCTGCAACGGCGCGGTGAAGTCGTCGGCGGACATGGCGGCGAGGGGCCTGTCACGGGTGATGCCCGCGTTGAAGACGAGCACTTCGACCGGGCCGAGTTCTTCCTTGACCCGGGTGCAGGCGGCGTTCACCGCGTCGGCGTCGGTGACGTCGCAGTGCACGCCGAAGAGCTGCTCGGGCGGCTCGCCCGTGCGGTGGCTGACCGCGACCCGGTCGCCGCGCGCGGCCAGGTGCCGTGCGACGGCGAGGCCGATGCCGCGGTTGCCACCGAGGACCAGGGCGGTACGGGGCATGGGAGTTCCTTCTCGGTTCGGTGGGTGGTGAGGGTGTCTCAGCGAGCGGCGACGGCGTCGAGCGCCTTGCCGAGCAGATCGCCGATCTCGCGGGCGGGGCGGGCCTTCATCATGTCCAGGTGGACGCAGTCGACGCGGTGCTCCACGAGGCGTCCTTCGACGTGCGGCTCCCACGGTTCGCAGACGGATTCCGGTCGGCCCGGTTCGTTCGCGGCCGTGAAGTAGAGCACGTCGCCCCGGTACGGCTCGGGGCGGTACTGCGCGCGCAGCCGTATCAGGTTCTCGACGACCGACATCAACCGTTCGGTGTCGGGGACGACTTGGCGGATGTCGGCGGTCTCGGCCTCGATGAGCGCGCGCATCTCGTCGGGCGCCAGGTCCTCGTCGGTTCCGACGAGGACGGTGTCGAGCATGGCGAGGAGTTCGACGTCGTGGCCTTCGGCCTGGAGGCGGGCGGCGAGGGAGTGGGCGACGAGTCCGCCGAAGGACCAGCCGAGCAGCCGGTAGGGCCCGGCGGGCTGGACGGTGCGCAGCTGTCGTACGTAGTCGTCGAGCAACTCGTCGTAGCTGGCGGGGAGTTCCTCGTCGCGGCCGATGCCGCGCGCCTGGAGTGCGTAGACGGGCTGGTCCTGGTCGAGCCTGCGGGTCAGGGCCGCGTAGCTCCAGCTGAGTCCGAATCCGGGGTGGAAGCAGAACAGCGGGGGCTTGTCGCCCCGGGTGCGGAGCGGCAGGAGGACCGCGAAGTCGTCGGATTTGGTGGGCGCCTGCGCGGTGTCGTCGGGGCGCAGCCGCCTGGCGAGTCCTTCGACGGTGGGCGTCTCGAACAGGTCGCGCACGGTGAGTTCGGCGCGCAGTTCGGTGCTGACGCGGCCGACGAGGCGCATCGCGAGCAGCGAGTGTCCGCCGAGGTCGAAGAAGCTGTCGGTGGCCGACACCCGGTCGAGACCGAGCGCGTCGGCGAAGAGCGCGGCGACGGCGATCTCGTCGGGGGTGTGGGGCGCGCGGCCTTCGGAGGTGCCGAAGCCGGGGTCGGGGAGCCGGGCGCGGTCGAGCTTTCCGGCGGGCGACAGGGGCAGTTCGTCCAGGAGGACGACGGCGGCGGGGACCATGTACTCGGGCAGCAGCCGGGCGGACGCGGCGCGCAGTCGTGCCGGGTCGGGTGTGGTGCCGGGCGCGGCGGTGACGTAGGCGACGAGGCGGTGTTCGCCGTGCCGGTCCTCGTGCGGGACGACGACGGCCTGGGCCACGTCGTGCTGTTCGGCGATGACGGCTTCGATCTCGCTGGGTTCGACGCGGAAGCCGCGCAGTTTGACCTGGTCGTCGGAGCGTCCTACGTAGCGCAGTTGTCCGTCGGGGCGGCGCAGGACGATGTCCCCGGAGCGGTACATGCGCGCGGTCCCCGGCCCGTCCGCGGTGGACGGATCGGCGAACGGGTCTGGTACGAAGCGGGATTCGGTGAGGTCGGGGCGGTGCAGATAGCCCTGGGTGACGCCCGCGCCCGCGATGTAGAGCTCGCCGGGTACGCCGACGGGCACGGGTCGCATCCGGTCGTCGAGGACGTACAGGCGGGTGTTGCGCAGCGGGCCGCCGATGGGCGGGGCGTCCTCCTCGGCCCGGCCGTCGCCCTTCCCGCCCGTGGCGGAGGCGCTGGCGTACACGGTGGTCTCGGTCGGTCCGTAGGCGTTGACGAGGCGGGCCCCGGGCACGGCGGCCCGCAGGCGCGCGGCGACCGGCGCGGTCAGTGCCTCGCCCGCGAGGACGAGGTGGTCGGCGCGCAGGTCGGGGGCGCCGTCGGCGATGAGCCGTGCGAGGACGGAGGGGACGCCGCTGACGAGGGTGCCGTGCCAGCCGCCGCGTTCGCCGATCTCCAGGAGGTCGCGGACGATCTCGATGCTGCCGCCGTTGAGCAGCGGTCCGAGGATCTCGAAGACGGAGACGTCGAAGTTGAGGGAGGTCGCGGCGAGCACCCGGGCGAGCCCGTCGCCGAAGGCGTCGGCGGCCCAGGCGGCGAGGTTGGCGACGTTGCGGTGGGTGACGGGGACGCCCTTGGGGCGGCCTGTGGAGCCTGAGGTGTAGATGACGTACGCGGTCTGGTCGGCGGTCACCGGGCACGCGAACGCGGCGTCGGCATCGTCGGCGTCCAGCGCGGCGGCCACCGCCGGGTCGTCGAGCAGGAGTTGGGGTGGAGTGCCGGGGCCCGTGGGCAGTCCTCCGGCCGCGCCGGACTCGGTGAGCACCAGGGCGGGCGCGGCGTCGGCCAGCATGTGGGCGAGCCGCTGCGCGGGGTAGACCGGGTCGAGCGGTACGTAGGCGGCGCCCGTCCTGAGCACGGCGAGCAGGGCGACGACGGTGTCGGCGGAGCGGTGCAGCGAGAGCCCGACGAAGGTGCCGGGGCCTGCGCCGCGCTCGGCGAGCAGCCGGGCCAGACGTGCGGAACGCCGGTCGAGTTCCCGGTAGTTGAGACTCTCGGCGCCGCAGACGACGGCGGTCGCGTCCCCGTGCAGCGCGGCCTGGCGCGCGAAGAGGCTCGGGACGGTGTCGTCGGTGAGCGGCGCGGCGGTGTCGTTCCATTCGTGCAGGACCTGTCGGCGTTCCGCCGCGTCCATCAGGTCGATGTCGGCGAGGGGAGCGCGCGGGTCGTCGGCGGCCGCGCTGAGCAGGTTGGCGAGGTGCCGTGCGAGGGCCCGGACCGTGTCCTGGCCGAAGCGTCCGGTGTCGTACTCGACGTAGACGCGTACGTCGTCCCCCGTCTCGACGAAGGTCAGCATCAGCTCGAAGGCGGCGGTCGCGTTGGCGACGGGCAGCGGTTCGACGCGCAGCGCGGTGCCCGGCGCGGCGGCGGGCTCGGTGCGCATGTGGTTGAGGCCGAGCTGGAACACGGGCTGGCGGCCCGCCGAGCGGGGCGGGTTGAGGGTGTGGACGAGTTCGTGGAAGGCCACGCCCTGGTGGCGCAGGGCCTGGAAGGTGCGGCCCTGGACGGTGTGCAGGAGGGTCAGGAAGTCCTGGTCGTCGGCGCATCCGGCGCGCAGCGGCATGGTGTTGACGGTGAGCGCGACGAGCCCTTCGGAGCCCGGTGCGAGTCGAGTGGAGAGGGGCACGCCGAGCACGATGTCGCTCTCGCCGGTGTAGCGGCCCAGGAGGGCGAAGGCTCCGGCGGCGAGCACGGAGAAGAGGCTGGTGCGCTGCTCGTCGGCGAGTGCGCGCAGCCGGGCGACGGCGGGGCGCGGCAGGTCGTGGCGGTGGGTGGCGGCCTGTCGCCGTGTGGTGCCGCCGAGGTCGGCCATGGGCAGGTCGAGGGTGGCGGGTGCCCCTTCGAGGGTGGTGCGCCAGTGGTCGAGGGCGCGGGCCCTGCGGCGTTCGGAGCCGCCGGAGAGCGCGGCGGTGACGTGGTCGGTGTAGCTGAGGGCGGGGGGCCCGAGCGGGTCGGGGCGTCCTTCGGCGGCCGCCTCGTACAGCGTGGTGAATTCGCGTGCGAGGACGTCCATGGAGTGTCCGTCGGCGACGCTGTGGTGCACGACGAGCAGGAGGACGTGGCGGTCGTGGCCGAGCCGGAGCAGGGTGACGCGCAGCAGCGGTGCCCGGTCGAGGCGGAAGGGCCGGTCCTGGGCGCTGGTGAAGTGCTGGGCGAGGACGGCGTCGAGGGTGTCGGGGTCGACCGCGGTGAGGTCGGCCTCTTCGACGGTGACGGTCACGTCGGCGCTGATGGTCTGGACGGCGCCGTCCGCACCTGTGGCGATGCTGACCCGCAACGCCTCGTGGCGCGCGGTCAGTTGGCGCAGCGCGGCGTCGAGGGCGGTCCGGTCGAGCGGCCCGGTGAGCCGGAGGGCGAGGGCCAGGTTGTGGGTGCCGGGTCGGCCGTGCGCCGTCTCGGCGAACAACACGCTCTCCTGGGCGGGGAGCAGGGGGAGGTTCCTGACCTCGTGGTTCATGAGGAGTCCCGGTTCATGAGATGTCCCGTCGGCGTGGGGCGGGCGGCGCGCGGGTCCTGGCGGCGCGGGGGCGGGCCGTGCCCCGGGGAGCACGGCCCGCGATCGGGCTAGGCGGTGGCGAGGGCCGGGGTGTTCGGGTCCGTGGCGAGGAGCGCGACGGCGCGGGCCGCGAAGTCCTCGAGGGTCTCGTCGGTCGTCTCGGCGGAGACGTACATCGGCTCCTCGATGTCGGGCGCCAGGTGGTAGCCCGCCGTGCGCAGCCCGGCGTACATCGTGGTGTACGGCGACTGTGCCTGCGCGGCGACGTCGGCCTTGACGCGGACGGGAGCAGCCTGCGGGACGAAGATGAACGCGAAGATGCTGCCGGTCCTGGTGAAGGTGAAGTCGAGTCCCTTCTCGGCGCGGTGGCGTTCCACGGCGGCTTCCAGGAGGGCGCCCTTGCGCTCCAGTTCCTCGTAGAAGCCGGGCTGCGCGAGCGCGTCGAGGGTGGCGAGGCCCGCGGCCATGGTCAGCGGGTTGCCGGAGAGGGTGCCGCCCTGGAGGACGCGCTCCTCGTCGAGCAGGCGCATGATGTCGCGGCGGCCGCCGAACGCGCCGACGGGCGTGCCACCGCCGATGATCTTGCCGAAGGCGGTGAGGTCGGGGCTGACGCCGAGCAGGTTGCTCGCGGGGCCGTAGGTGAGCCGGAAGCCGGTGATGACCTCGTCGAAGATGAGCACCGCGCCCTCGCGGTCGCAGATGCGCCGCAGGTCGGCGAGGAAGCCTTCCTCGGGCATGACGAGGGACATGTTGCAGGCGATGGGCTCGACGACGACGGCCGCGATCTCGCCGGGGCTCTCGGCGAAGGCCCGCTCGACGCTCTCGGCGTCGTTGTACTCGGCGAAGACGTTGGAGCGCATGGCGGCCGGGTCGAGTCCGGAGTCGCGCATCCGCGCCTCGTCCTTGTTCTGGACCAGGTCGAAGTGGCCGTGGTAGCCGCCGTTGAAGCGCAGCACGCGGGTGCGGCCCGTGTAGGCGCGGGCCAGGCGCAGGGTGGACATGACGGCCTCGGTGCCGCTGCACACGAAGCGCAGCTGCTCCAGGTGGTCGGCGGTCGCCGTGATGCGCTCGGCGAGCTCGATCTCCTGCGTGCAGTACGTCCCGAACAGCGTGCCGTTGGCGGCCTGCTGGGCGATGGCGGTGCTGACGGCCTCGGGGGCGTGGCCGAGGATCAGCGGCCCGAACCCGTACATGAAGTCGATGTAGCGGGTGCCGTCGACGTCGTGGAGGTACTGGCCGTGCGCCTCGGCGACGACCAGCGGGTCGGTGCCCACGTTGCGGCAGGCGCGCAGCGGCGAGCTCGCGCCGACGGGGATGGTGTGCTGGGCGCGCTTGATTTCCGGCCTCATGAGGTCTTTTCCGTTTCGGTGTCGATCGTGCAGTCGGTCATCAGGACGTCCAGCAGGGCTTCGGCCTCTTCGCGGGTGTCGCGGGCGAAGTAGGCGGTCAGGACCGTCTCGAAGTTGAGCGGCGGTGCGAGCACGAACTGGCCGTCGGTGCGGTGCAGGTGCACGGTGGTGACGTCGTTCTTGTGGCACACCTCGACCGCGCGCGCGGTGTTCTTGAGGAAGCCGCTGCGCTCGATGGGCGCGTCGTACTCCAGGGCCACCTTGTGGTGCGTCGGCTCGGGTGCGAGGGGCTCCCTGCCCAGCTGGTGGAGCAGGCCGTACGCGTCGAGGCCGGTGCAGATGCGCAGTTGCTGGTAGGTGGTGGTGCCGCCGCCGCAGAGCCGGGGCGCGAGTTCGAGGACGCGCAGGCCGCCCTGTCCGTCGAAGCGGAACTCGGCGTGGAAGGGCGAGTTGTCCAGGCCGACGCCGGGGATGACGCTCTCCAGGAGCGCGGTGAAGTCGCGGCCCTTGTCGGCGTCGAACGGCTCGGTCAGGTAGGCCACTTCGTGGAAGAGGGGCCCGACGAGCGGCGGCAGCTTGCGGTGGATCTGGAGGGGGATGATCCGCCCCTCGCTGACGAAGCCGTCGATGGCGTACTCGTTGCCGTCGAGGTACTCCTCGGCGAGCATCCGGGACTGGCCAGCGCCCTCGCGCAGGACGGTGCAGACGCGCTTGGTCTGGAGGAACGCCTTGGGGAACTCGGCGGGCGTCTCGGCCTTGACCACGCCCGCGCTGTAGAAGCCGTTGGACGGCTTGACCACGACGGGGAAGGTGAGGGCGTCGGTGACGGCGGCGAGCGCCGCGGGGGCCTTCGCCGAGGGGTCGAGCTCGATGTGGCGGGTGATGTGGTCGCGGACCGAGGGATGCGCCTTGAAGCGGGTCTTGTCGGCGAGGCACAGCAGGGTGTCGATGTCGCGGGTCGGCATGCCCAGCTCGCCGCGCACCAGCTCCAGTTGGATCTGGTAGCTGTCGTGGAAGGAGATGACGTCGTCGAGTCCTTCGAGGTCCACGGCGTCCCGCGCGGCGTCGAGGACGGTCGTCCGCCAGTTCTCCCGGTCGTCGGCGGCGAGCTGCGGCGGGTCGAAGAACCGCACGGTGAAGCCGCGGCCGTGTGCGTAGTCGAGGTAGTCGCGGCAGTCTTCCTCGCGGCCGAGGAGCAGTACGTTCACGGAAGGGGCCACACTCTCTGTCTGGCTGTCTGATGGTTCGTTCGTGCGGACCGCCGGACCTGCGGGTCAGGCGGTCTGCTGGACCTTTTCGGTGGTGTGGAGCCGGTTCTCCTGGTTGCTGACGGCCCGCTTGATGCGCCACAGGCAGACCGCGGCCATCACCGCCTCGAAGGCGGAGAAGATCACCCACATGACCGGGAGCATGTCCGGGTCGTCGCGGTTGAGCAGCACGAACGCGATGATCGTGGGGACGCACAGGCACCACATGAGGACGATCCGCGCCACGAATCCGAAGCGCGCGAGACCGAGGCACTCCAGGACGGCGGAGCCGACCATCGAGAACATGAAGGCCAGGGAGTACGTCCACAGGACGCGCGAGGCGTCCACGGCGTGCGAGGTCACGGCGGAGTCGGCGCCGTCGAGCCCGAAGGGGCTGAGCAGCAGGGTCGGGGTGGCGATCTGGAAGACGGCGACCACGCCCACGTAGACGCCCGAGATGGTCAGGGTGACCCGCATGATGTGCGGGATGTTGCGGTGCAGTCCCGCGCCGACGGCCTTGCCGCACAGGATGTTGCAGCCCATGCCGAGGCCGATCAGGGGGATGACGGCCGCGTAGTTCAGGGACAGCGCGACGTTGTTGGCGGCGAGCGCCACCGAGCCGAGCACCCCGGCGAGCCAGACGAACGCGGTCTGGCCGAGCTCCTCCAGGCTGAGCGAGCCGCCGGCGGGCGCTCCGCGCCGCAGCCGCAGCCACAGCACGTCGACGATCTGCCGCCCGCCCTTGCGCCAGAGCCTGCCGAATCCCGCGGCGTAGCCCTTGGGCAGGAACACGACGTACCCGACGAACATGACGGAGACGGCGCTGAGCGTGCCGAGCGCGGAGCCCCGCGTGCCGAGCTCAGGAAGCCCGAAGCGGCCGAAGACCAGGCCGACGGTCATGACGACGCCGACGATCTGTCCCGCGATGCCGACGGCCATCGGCACCCGGGTGCGGCCCATGCCGTTGAAGTACGAGGAGAGCGCCATGTTGAGCGTCATGACGCTGCCGTACAGCGTGGACAGGCCGAGGAACTGCGCTTCGAGTTCCTGGATGTGCTCGGGCTGGCCGCTGAGCGTGGGCACCCACATCAGGAGCGGGGTGGAGAGCAGGAGCAGGACGGACAGGAGCACGCCGACGACGAAGCCGTTGGCGCCCTCGTCCATGGCGTCCCGCGCGTCGCCCCTGCCGTGCGCCTGCGCCACGTAGGAGCGGGTGATGCCGACCGCCCCCGTGGTGACCATGACCACCGTGGTGGCGGTGAAGACGGCGGGTCCCGACGCCTTGAGCGCGTCCTCCGAGTAGCGGGCCAGGCAGATCCGGTCGACCAGCATCAGGATCAGGTTGCCGACCATGCCGAACATCAAGGGCACGGAGACCCGGACGACCTCGCGCACCGTGGCGAGGTCGAGCAGCCGGGCCCGCTGGGTCACGGAGTCACCCCGGACTCGACGAGCAGGTCGTGGACGCTCTTGAGCAGGGCGTCGCGGCTCGACAGGTCGAAGGGCAGGACGTCGCCGACGTCGAGCATCACGTCGAGCCGCTCCTCGATGCCGACCAGGAACCGCATCTGGTCGAGGGAGCTGACGACGATCTTCGAAGGCTCCGCGTCGGCGGGGACGTCCCGCGCGGCCGCGAGCTGTTCGAGCAGGGCGTCGACGGTGTTCTTCAGGTCTTCCATGACTTCATCCCCCGGTGGGTCGTGTCGCGGGACCGGTGGACCGGTCCTTGGTGCTGCCGAGCAGTCCGTACGACAGCAGGGCGTAGGTGAGGCGGTCCAGGCCGATCCCGGCGCAGCAGGTGGCGTCGGTGCCGAGCTCGCGCAGGCCGAACGAGTCGGCGAACACCTCGCCGTGCGCGTTGACGCTGGCCACGGAGAGTTCGCCGTCGCCGAGCGGCACCCGCACCTCGAACTTGCTCTTGTTGAGCAGCTGGGCCTCGCGGGTCATGGTCGGCGCGTCCCCGAAGAAGGCGTCGGAGGCGCTGACGATGCGGTGCGGGACGCCGAGTTCGGCGAAGAACGCGGTGAACGCCTTCAGCATCCGCTCGAAGTCGAGCGCGATGTCCTCGGCGCTGCCGAGTCCGACGAGTTCGAACATCCTGAACTCGCCGAGCCGGGTGGCGCTGTGGTTGCGCGACTCGTGCCGGAAGACCGGTCCGTCGATCGCGAACACGCCCGTGCCGTAGCGGCTCTTGAGCTCCGCCGCGTTCTCGTACACGTGGTAGCAGGTGACGGGCGTGAGGACGGTGTCGGCAGGGGCGTAGAACGAGTCGAGCGCCCCGGCCTGGTTCGGCCGCAGTTGGGAGACGGTGACGCCGTCCCAGTAGTGGTCGCGGATGCGGGCGACGGCGTTCACCAGGTTCGGGAACTTCTGGTAGTAGCCCGCCCGTACGAGGACGTCCCGGGAGATCTGCGCCGAGCCGGCCAGGAGCGGTGCTCCGAACGGTTCGGCGAGGCGCTCCCTGCACAGCGCCCGCACGTGGTCCATGGCCGCGGTCCACTCGGGCCCGTGCAGGTAGGCGCCCCTGGCGACGGCGATCCGGTCGTCGTCGGGCAGGGCGCAGGCGAGGCCGGGGTTCCCCGCCTGCTCGGTGATGACCGTGGCCGCCACCGCGCGGTGTCCGCGCAGGAAGTGCCGGACCATCTCCCCCAGTTCGGCCTCGGTCGGTCCGGCGGGGACGCCGACCTCGACGCCCTTGTCCAGGAGTTCCACGGTGACGCCGTCGTAGTGGAACCCGAGGGCCTTGCGCAGTTCGTCGGCGGTCCCGGCGTCCACCGGGCGCTCGTGGCGGTATCGCACGCCGTTCACCTCGTGCCCCTTCTCAGATGCGGTGACGCATCGGGACCCAGTCGGCGAGCAGGATGGCCCGCTCGCCCGGCTCCGGGGCGCTGCCCTTGCGGATGGGACCGACGTAGTGGCTGACGAGGTCGTCGGTGATGGCGTACGCCTCCAGCGGGCGCTCCATCTGGAACTCGGTGAGCCGGTCGGCGGGCGGCACGTCCTCGGGCTGCTTGCCGCGGTAGTCGGGGGTGGCGATGAGGTTGGCGCCGCCCTCGGCGTTGTGGCGGTAGATCATGTGGGCGAACACGTAGGGCTCGCCGTCCTGGTGCAGCTCGTTCGGCGAGGACACGGCCTCGTAGCCGTCCTCGGCGATGTGCAGCTTGATCAGGTGGACCCCTACGTAGAGGGGCCAGACCGAGTCGTCCTCGTTCCAGTGCGTCTGGGAGAAGTCGAACTGGATCATGTCGAGGAGGAGCTTGTTGTTGCACACCTCCTCGCTGATGGCGGGGAGGTTGCGGGTGACGTTCACATACTCGGGATTGTTGTCGCCCTGGTAGTAGCCATTCATGCCGTCCCGCGCCTGGCTTTCCGTGGCGGGCATCCAGAAGAATTCCTTGGACCACGGCAGGAATACACCGCGCGCATAGCGGCGGTAGCGTCCTGAGCCGCTTGCGTAAGGGTCTTCGGGGAGATCGTCGTAAGCGGCCCTGAGCGCCTTGTAGTCGGCGTCTTCCTCGCCTATTCCGAAATGGGAAGCAAGATCCCAGCGGTCGTATCCTTGGCGGGCGAGAGTAGAGATGTTTTCGGGCACAGCAAAAATCCCCCGTGAATCGATGAAAGCTTCGATGCGGCAGACAGTAGCCGGGCGAACACAGCATCTCAACGTGATGCAGATCACCAGACCCGCTCGTCATTAGCGCTGATGACAGGACATGCGAGCCCCTTATGTCCGGTATGCGGTCCTTTTCTCGCGGCACTGCCCGTAAATCACGGGGATAGCGCCCGGAGTTCACGGCTCGGACCACCGGGGGGCAGTGCCCCTTTACGCCCCCGGGCGACCTCGCCCGAAGGTGATTGAAGATTGATCAATCTATGCGTGCGGACCCGGGGAAGTTTTGACCCTGGGTTTCGTTGACAGGCGGACAACCCCGTGATTACATCCGTGACCGACAAGCAGTCTGGAAACATGGGGGAATAATGTCGAGCATTGTCATCGACGAGCGCATTTCCGAAGTTCTCAAGGAGATCGCCGAACTGCCGGAATCCTTTGAAATCGCGGCCGAGCAGGATCTCAAGGCCGATCTGAACATCGACTCCCTCAAGTTGATCGACATCGTCGTTCAGGTGGAGGCCGTCCTGGACATCGAACTCGGCGACGAGTTCTCCCGTGATCTGGTCACGGTCGGAGATCTCCAGCGCCAGGTGAGCGAGCACGTCGGAGCCTGACGGTTCCGCACGTCGGAGTCTGAGGTTCCGTGCCATCGGAACCGGAGGTTCCGCGCGCCCGCCCACCCGATTCCAGCGCCACGGAGAATGCGTTGTTTGAGTTCACCCTGGGCCCGGTCGCGCTGTGCGCGCCCGGCCCCGCGGCCGGCCAGGACGAACACGAGGGCCTGCCCCCCGATCTGCACGAGGTCATCGGCACCGCCGGAGACAAGTTCCGCGACGCGTTCACGCGCATCTGCCTCTACCTCGTCCTCGGCGGTGGCGGCGAGGCACCCTCGGAGCCGGAGCGCACGGACGAGGCCCCCGCCCGCACCGACGACACCATCGTGATCGGCACCGAGTACGGCAACACCGCGGCCCTCGCGGGCCTCCAGCGCGCCGCGGCCGAGAAGGGGCGGCTGCTGTCCGCCCAGTACTTCCCCAACGCCACGTCCAGTTCGGCGTCGGCGTTCGTCAACATCCGCACCGGGGCGACCGGCCGCAGCATGACGATCAACGCGGGGACGCTCACCCCGGTCGTGGCCCTCTGGCAGGCCCTCTCGACGCTGCACCAGGAGCGCTCCGACGTCGGCCGCCTCCTGATCGGCGACGTCTACGCGCCGGAGGCCGTCGCCGACGCGGCACTCGACGCGCCCGACGCCACCTGCCGCGACGGCGTCACCCACGCCTTCGTACGCAAGGGCGCGGACCTCACCGCGGAGTTCGCCTTCGGCGCGGCCGACGAGCCCCACGAGGGCGCGCTGCGCACGGTCCGCAGGATCGGCGCCACGGACACCGACGGCGCCACCGCCACCGACACGTCCCCCCTCGCCTTCGAGGAGCGCAACAGCGCCTTCGCCACCCGCGCCTTCCTGGACCTGGTCCACTCCCTGGCGCCCGCGGAGCGCGCGGTCCTCGAATGCCACGCCCCCGACGGCAGGCACGCCACCGTGACGGTGACCCGGCAGCAAGCGAACAGCACGAGCGGGAGGTCCCTGTGAACCGGGGAACAGCAGGCGCGGCGAGCGCATCGGGCGCACCGAGGGTCTTCATCACCGGGCTCGGCGTCATCTCGCCCGCGGGCGCGGGCGTCGAGCCCTTCTGGAACGACCTGTGCGCGGGCCGCAGCCGCTTCGAGGAACTGCCCCCGCTCTACGCGGGGATGAAGCCCGGCATCCTCGGCGGCCGGGTGCCCCAGGACGCCCGCGAGACCGCGCTCGCGCACGTGGACGCGGTCACCAGGGAGCAGCCGAGGGCCGCTTCCCTGTTCGCCGAGTTCGCCGCGCTCGAAGCGCTGCGGGACGCCGGTCTCACCCCCGGCGACGCCGCGCTGCGCTCCGCCGTCGTCTGCGTCGGCAGCAGTGACGGCCAGGCCGAGGCGCTGGAGGACGTGGTCGCGGGGCGCCGCGACATCACCGGCACCGGCGGCTTCTCCAGCTACTCGATCGCCCAGGGCGTGGCCCGCACCGTCGGCGCGTCGGGCCCGGCGTACCTGCTGCAGAGCACCTGCGCGTCGGCGAACGTCGCGCTGTCCTGCGCGCTGGAGATGCTCCGCGCGGGCATCGCGGACACCGCCGTGGTCGGGGGCTGCGACCCGTACTCGGAGAAGAACATCATCGGGTTCAACACCCTCCAGGCGATCGGCCCCAAGCCCTGCAAGCCCTTCACCAAGGGGCGGCGCTTCGTCACGCCGTCGGAGGGCTCGGGCATGTTCGTGCTCCAGACCGAGCGGGCCCTGCGCCCGGACGCGACTCCGTACGCCGAGGTGCTCGCCACCGCCATCAGCAACGACGCGAGCCACCCGACCGCCCCCGACCGCGAGGGCGTCGCCGCCTGTCACCGGCGCTCGCTGGAGGAGGCCGGGCTCAAGGCGGACGACATCGACGTGATCTTCGCGCACGGCACGGGCAGCCGCGCCAACGACACCATCGAGGGCGGCATCTTCGCGGAGCAGTACCCGCGGGCCGCGGTCACCGCGATCAAGAGCACCATCGGGCACCTGATGGGCGCGGCGGGCGCGGCCGGAGTCGTGGCGGCCTGCCTGGCCCTTCGCCACCGCCAGGTGCCGCCGACCGCGGTCGACCCCGACGACGTCGAGCTGGACATCAACCTGGTCACCGGGGGGCCGCTCGCCGTGCCCGACCTGCGGCACGTCCAGAACAACGCGTTCGGGTTCGGCGGCAACAACGCGATCAGCATCTTCCGGAGCGCCTCATGACGGTCGACCCGTCCCGCGCGGAAGAGCCTCCCCCTTCCTCCCTCACGGGCGAGAAGTCGGTGCTGCGCCTCACCTTCGAAGGGCCGCTCGCCGTCCTCACCATGGACAGCGCGCCGATGAACCTGTTCGACGAGGCGATGTGGGCGGCGTGGGCGGACGCGGTCGAGTGGCTGACCGCCCATCCGCCCCGCGCGCTGCTCGTCCGCGCCGAGGGCCGGGTGGTCAGCGCGGGCGTGGACGTACGCGTCTTCGCCGACCTCGACCCGGCCGAAGCGGAGTCCTTCTGGCGTACACACCTGGGCATCACGCAGGCGCTGGAGGCCCTGCCCTGCCCCACGGTGTTCGCCGCGCACTCGCTCACCCTCACCGCCGCCTTCGAACTGGCCCTGGCCTGCGACCTGGTGGTGGCGACGGCACAGGCCCGGTTCGGCCTGGTCGAGCGGAAGATCGCGTTCACCCCGTCGATGGGCGGCACCCAGCGCCTCGCCCTGCGCGCGGGCCCCTCCCGGGCCCGTGAGCTCGTCATGACGGGCGACCTCTACCGAGGCTCCGTGCTCGCCGAGTGGGGCGTGGTCAACGCCCTGTTGCCGCAGGCGTCGTTCGACACCGACGCCCGCGCGTACGCGATGCGCCTGGCCACGGGCCCGACCCGCGCCCACCGGGCCACCAAGGAGATCGTGCGCACCTGCCTCGCCGAGGGCGTCGCGGCGGCGGACGAAGCCCTGCCGCGCATCGCGGCCGAGGTCACGGCGACCAGCGACCACCGACGGGCCGTCACGGCGTTCCTGACGGACGGTCCGGAGCACGAAACCGCGTACGAAGGCCGCTGAAAAACACCTGAGGAGCACCCGCAAGGCCCCCCTCCGCACAGGGCCCGCGCCCTCCCTCCCGTACGCATGTGCCAGGCTGTCGCTCGCAACAAGCCGACACAGGCCGTACAGGGAGGGGTTCGCGGGTGGCCGCGATGCAGCTGACACGGACGCACCGGATACTCATCGGGGTGGTCGTCGCCGGTGCCGTCGTCATCGCCGGGATCGGCTTCGCGGGGTCGTACGCGGCCGTGCGCGAACTCGCCGAGAAGAAGGGCTTCGGCGGCTTCTCGGTGGTCTTCCCGATCGGCATCGACGCGGGCATCTGCGTCCTGCTCGCCCTCGACCTCCTGCTCACCTGGATCCGCATCCCCTTCCCGCTCCTGCGCCAGACGGCGTGGCTGCTGACGGCGGCGACGATCGCGTTCAACGGCGCGGCGGCCTGGCCCGACCCGCTGGGCGTGGGCATGCACGCGGTCATCCCGGTGCTCTTCGTGGTGGCGGTCGAGGCGGCGCGGCACGCGGTGGGCCGGATCGCGGACATCACGGCCGACAAGCACATGGAGGGCGTGCGCCTCACGCGCTGGCTGCTCTCCCCCGTTCCCACGTTCAAGCTGTGGCGCAGGATGAAGCTGTGGGAACTGCGCTCCTACGAGCAGGTCATCAAGCTCGAACAGGACCGCCTGGTCTACCAGGCCCGCCTCCAGGCCCGCTTCGGCCGCTCCTGGCGCCGCAAGGCCCCGGTCGAGTCGCTGATGCCACTGCGCCTGGCCCGCTTCGGCGTCCCCCTCGCGGAGACCGCCCCCGCGGGCCTCGCCGCGGCGGGCATCGAACCGGTCCTGCTCCCGCCCGCCCCCAAGGCGGTGGAGCCGACCCCCCAGCCCCAGCTGACCCCGGCCCCCACGCCCCCGGCCCCGAACCCGCCCAGCCCCAGCCCCAGCCCCAAGCCGAGGCCCAGCCGCCCGAGACGCTCCCGGTGGCCCAGCACGCGAGCCCGTGGTTCGCGGCGCACAACGCCTCGTACGAGCCCGTGGTCCCGTACGACGAGTGGTACGCCGAACAGGAACGCCTCCAGCAGGGACAGCCCACGCAGCAGGAGCAGCCCGCGCGACAGGAACAGCCCGCGCAACACGAGGAGCCCGCGCAGGAGTTCCCGGTCCCGACCGGCGCGGGCGGCACCCGCCCCCTCGGCGACGGCTCTCCGCACCCCCAGCCCGAGCCCGAGCCCATCACCGAGACCGAGCCCCCGGCCGCCCCCACGGACGACGAGCTCTACGAGGTGTTCCGCTACTCGATAGGGGGCGAGGGCATGCCCACCCCGGGCGCGTTCGCGGCCAACGTCGAGGCGACCTACGGCCTGCGCCTCCAGTCCAAAGCCCTGAACAGCTACATGGACCAGTTCACGGCCCGCCTGAACAACGAACTGATGGAAGACCACATCGCGTAACCTCGCAGGCAGGCGCGGGGCGGTTAGGGGCGCGGGGAACTGCGCAATCTTTCAGGGGCGCGAGGAACGGCGCGACCAGCCCCCACCGGCCCGCAGGTGCACTCACCCCCTACCGGCCCAAGACTTCCGCTTCTTCGAAATCTCCGCGTAGACCGCCACCGCGACACCCGCCACGAACAGCACGACGTACAGCGGCGTAGGCACGTCCCACCACTTGTGCAGCATCCCCCAGGGCCCGTCCCCGAAGACGCGCCCCGCGACCCCGAGCCCGCCCTGGACCCCGACAACCCACCCGATGATGGCGACGATTTCCTTCATACGCCAAGCATCACCGGGGGCAGGACGTAGTACGTCCTGCCCCCGGTGGATTCACAGCTAGTCCAAAAGGTGCAGCTACGCGCCGAGCAGCTTGCGAACCCGCTCCGCGCCCACGGCGAGCAGCAGCGTGGGCAGCCGGGGCCCGGTCTCCCGGGTGACGAGGAGCCGGTAGAGCAGCGCGAAGAACGTCCGCTGCGCCACCTTGATCTCCGGCGGCAGCTCCTTCGCCGTCGCGTCGGCGGAGAACCCGGCCCGCACCTTCGGCACCCCGTACACGAGGTGCGTCAGGCCGTCCAGGGACCAGTGCGAGTCGAGCCCGTCGAGGAGCAGCCGAATCGACTCGCGCCCCTCCTCGTCCAGAGACGAGAGCAGCTCCGCGTCCGGCTCGCTCCGCACGATCGTCCGCGCGTCGGCCGGCACCTGCGTGGTGATCCAGTTCTCCGCGCGGTCCAGCCTCGGCCGGACCTCGTCGAGCGACCCGATCGGCGCCGAAGGATCGAGCTCGCGCAGGATTCGCAGGGTCTGGTCCTCCGCCCCGGCGGTGACGTCGGCGACGGACGCCAGCGTCCGGTACGGCAGCGGCCGGGGCGTACGCGGCAGCTCGCCCGCCGCCGTCCGCACGGCCCGCGAGTGCGCCGCCGCGTCGGCGGGAAGCACGGAGCCGTCCGCGACCTTGGACTCCAGCTTGTCCCACTCGTCGTAGAGCCGCTGGATCTCCTGGTCGAAGGCGATCTTGAAGGACTGGTTGGGCTTGCGGCGCGCGTACAGCCAGCGCAGCAGCGGCGCCTCCATGATCTTCAGCGCGTCGCCGGGCGTCGGCACGCCGCCCTTGCTGGACGACATCTTCGCCATGCCGCTGATGCCCACGAAGGCGTACATGGGCCCGATCGGCTGCACGCCGTCGAAGATCTGCCGGACGATCTGCCCGCCGACGACGAAGGAGGACCCGGGGGACGAGTGGTCGACGCCGCTCGGCTCGAAGATCACGCCCTCGTACGCCCAGCGCATCGGCCAGTCGACCTTCCAGACCAGCTTGCCGCGGTTGAACTCGCTCAGCCGGACCGTCTCGCCGAAGCCACAGCCCTCGGCCGCGCAGGTGTAGACGAGCTCGGTGGTCTCGTCGTCGTACGAGACGACGACGGTCAGGTCCTTCTCGCACCGCCCGCAGTAGGGCTTGTACGGGAAGTACCCGCCGGTGCCGCCGCTGCCGTCGTCCTCGCCCGCGGCGCCCGACCCCTCGGCGGCCTCCAGCTCGGCCTCGTCGACGGGCTTCTGCGACTTCTTGCCACCGGCCGCCGCACCCGGCTTCTGCTTGGTCCGGTACTGGTCGAGGATCGCGTCGATGTCGCCCCGGTGCTTCATCGCGTGCAGGACCTGCTCGCGGTAGACCCCGGAGGTGTACTGCGCGGTCTGGCTGATCCCGTCGTACTCCACGCCGAGCTCGTCGAGCGCCTCGGTCATGGCGGCCTTGAAGTGCTCGGCCCAGTTCGCGTACGCGGAGCCCGCCGGGGCCGGGACCGAGGTCAGCGGCTTGCCGATGTGCTCGGCCCAGGACTCGTCGACGCCGGGGACACCGGCCGGGACCTTGCGGTAGCGGTCGTAGTCGTCCCAGGAGATCAGGTGCCTGACCTCGTGGCCGCGGCGGCGGATCTCGTCGGCGACCAGGTGCGGGGTCATGACCTCGCGCAGGTTGCCCAGGTGGATCGGGCCGGACGGGGAGAGTCCGGAGGCGACGACCACAGGTTTGCCCGGGGCACGACGCTCCGACTCGGCGATGACCTCGTCCGCGTAGCGGGAGACCCAGTCGGTGGTATCAGTGCTCTGAGCTGCCACGATCGGCACGTCCTCTTGTTTCCTCGGGATTCTCGGAAGCTGGCGTCAGCCATTGTCCCAGACGGAAGGAGCCGGTCCGGGGTTGCTCCAGGTCGCTCTTATCCAGGAGAAACGGCGTCCACGCTCATGGGACACTTGATGCTCACCTAGCCGCACCCCATTTTCGAGTCCTCACGAGATTCGAGTCCTTACGAGAACGGAAGCTCATGGCCCCGGTCACGTCCCTCACCGCCTCCGTCCACCAGCGCCTCGCGGACGCCCTCTCGGCTGCCCTGCCGGAGGCCGCTCCCGCGGACCCGCTGCTGCGACGTAGCGACCGGGCGGACTTCCAGGCCAACGGCATCCTGGCCCTCGCGAAGAAGGCCAAGGCGAACCCGAGGGAGCTCGCGACCCAGGTCGTCGAGAAGATCACTCACGGCGACCTGCTCGCCGACGTCGAGGTGTCGGGCCCCGGCTTCCTGAACGTGAGGGTCACCGACAAGGCGATCATCGAGACCCTCGCGGCCCGCGCCGCCGACGGCGACCGGCTCGGCGTCCCGCTCAACCCCGACGCGGGCACGACGGTGATCGACTACGCCCAGCCGAACGTGGCGAAGGAGATGCACGTCGGCCACCTGCGCTCGGCGGTCATCGGCGACGCCCTGCGCGCCATGCTGGACTTCACCGGCGAGAAGACGATCGGCCGCCACCACATCGGCGACTGGGGCACGCAGTTCGGCATGCTCATCCAGTACCTGATCGAGAACCCCGACCAGCTGGCCCCGGCCGCCGATGTCGACGGCGAGCAGGCCATGTCGAACCTGAACCGCGTCTACAAGGCGTCGCGCGCGGTCTTCGACGCGGACGAGGCGTTCAAGGAGCGGGCCCGCAAGCGGGTCGTCGCCCTCCAGTCCGGCGACAAGGAGACCCTCGACCTGTGGCAGCGGTTCGTGGACGAGTCGAAGGTCTACTTCTACTCGGTCTTCGAGAAGCTGGACATGGAGGTCCGCGACGACGAGATCGTCGGTGAGTCCGCGTACAACGACCTGATGCCGGAGACGGCCCGCCTCCTTGAGGAATCGGGCGTGGCCGTCCGCTCCGAGGGCGCGCTCGTCGTCTTCTTCGACGAGATCCGGGGCAAGGACGACCAGCCGGTCCCGCTGATCGTGCAGAAGGCGGACGGCGGCTTCGGCTACGCGGCGTCCGACCTCTCGGCGATCCGCAACCGCGTCCTGGACCTGAACGCCACGACGCTCCTCTACGTGGTGGACGTGCGCCAGTCCCTCCACTTCAAGATGGTCTTCGAGGCGGCCCGCCGGATGGGCTGGCTGAACGACGACGTCACCGCGCACAACATGGGCTACGGCACGGTGCTCGGCGCCGACGGCAAGCCCTTCAAGACGCGCGCGGGCGAGACGGTACGCCTGGAAGACCTCTTGGACGAGGCGGTCGACCGCGCGACGACAGTCGTCCGCGAGAAGGCCGAAAAGATCGGCCTCTCGGAAGACGAGATCACCGAGAACGGCCGCTACGTGGGCATCGGCGCGGTGAAGTACGCGGACCTCTCCACCTCGGCGAACCGCGACTACAAGTTCGACCTGGACCAGATGGTCTCGCTCAACGGCGACACGTCGGTCTACCTCCAGTACGCCTACGCCCGCATCAAGTCGATCCTCCGCAAGGCGGAAGCGGCGTCCCCCGCCGCCCACCCGGAGCTGGAACTGGCCCCCGCGGAGCGCGCGTTGGGCCTCCACCTGGACGCCTTCGGCGAACAGCTGGCAGACGCGACAGCGGAATACGCCCCCCACAAGCTGGCGGCGTACCTCTACCAACTGGCCTCGCTCTACACGACGTTCTACGACCAGTGCCCGGTCCTCAAGGCGGACACCACCGCCCAGACCGAGAACCGCCTGTTCCTCTGCGCCCTAACGGCCAACACCCTCCACAAGGGCATGTCCCTCCTGGGCATCAGGACCCCCGAGCGCCTGTAACTCCCCCCTTCCCCCGCGCCCCCTCCCGAGGGGTCTTTAGGGGCGCGGGGAACTGCGCAGTCTTTCAGGGGCGCGGGGAACGGCGCAGGTAGTTAGGGGCGCGGGGAACGGCGCAGGTAGTTAGGGGCGCGGGGAACTGCGCAATCTTGAAGCCGCACCCTGAGACGGCCGAGGGGAACCGGAGGGTCTAGGGGCGCGGGGAACGGCGCAAATCCTTAAGCCCCGCCCCCAACCTCCGCAACCCTTCCCCAATCTCATCCACAGCCTGCGTCACAAAGCACAACCGCAACGTGCCAACATCAGGCGCCCCCGCAAAGAACGGCGCCCCCGGCACATAAGCCACGTCATGCGCAATGACAGACGGCAACAACGCCCCCGCATCCCACCCGGAGGGCAACGTCACCCAGACGAACATGCCCCCCTCGGGCCGCCCCCACCGCGCCCCCGAGGGCAACACCTCCCCCAGCCCCGCAAGCATCGCGTCCCGCCGCTCCCGGTACACCCCACCCACCCGGGCAACATGCGCATCAAGATCACAGTCGGCCAAGTACCGAGCCGCGGCAAGCTGATTGACCGTAGGCGTATGCAGATCCGCCGCCTGCTTGGCGACGACACAAGCCCGCACCAGCGCCGCAGGCCCCCGCAACCACCCCAGCCGCAACCCCGGCGCCATCACCTTGGAAAAGCTCCCGAGCAACACCGTCCGGTCCTCGGCCCCGGGATACGTGGCGACCCACGGCACCCGCTCCCCCTCGAACCGCAGTTCCCCATAAGGATCGTCCTCGACGATCCACAGCCCGCGCCGCCCGGCAATCCGAGCAATCGCCGCCCGCCGCTCCGCAGGCAACGTGCGCCCCGTCGGATTCTGAAAAGTGGGCACGGTGTAGAGCAACTTCGGCCGATGCCGCACGACGAGCGCATCAAGAGCATCCGGATCGATGCCCGCCCCGTCGCAAGGCACGGGCACCACACGCGCCCCCGCAAACGCGAAGGCTTGCAGAGCGGCCAAATAACAGGGGTCCTCAACAAGAACCGTGTCACCGGGCTCGACCAACGCCGTGGCAAGCAACGAAAGTCCCTGCTGGGACCCGGTGGTGACAAGCAGGTCATCCGCCACCGTCGCCAGCCCCCGCACCGCGAACCGCTCGGCGAGCGCCGCGCGCAGCGACGGCTCCCCCTCGGTCGTCGAGTACTGCAAGGCCCGCTCGGGCGTCTCCGCGAGGACCGCGCGGAAGGCCGCGGCTATCCCGTCGGCGTCGAAGAGTTCGGGCGCGGGCAGGCCGCCCGCGAAGTTGATGACCTCGGGCCGCGCGGTGACCGCGAGGATGTCGCGTACGGGCGAGCCGCCCACGTCACGGGCACGGGAGGCCAACTCGGGGACGGGCGCGTCGGCAACGGTCATCTGCGGCTCCTTGGCTCTGCTGGTTCCCGGCAGCGTAAGGAACCGCATGCCGCCTACACACGCCATTCCGGGATACGGACTAGGCGGGCGGGTCGGGCACGTCGTCGTTGTCGCGGTTCGTCCGCGTCCACTTCTTGCTGTTGAGCGAGAAGGCGTAGACGGGACGGTTCTTGTCACCGCTCGTGGCGAACGGCTTGCCCTTGTCGTCGATGCGGATCGTGCCGCTGCGGCCCCCGCTCGACCAGGTCAGCTCCAAGTACCAGCGTACGTAACGGTTGTTGACGGACGCGTTGACGTAGAACGCCTCCGCGTCGTTCGCGCTCACCTTGTAGGGGAAGGTGTCGTTCTCGTCCTCCGGCTTCAGCCGGGGCGCCGCCGAGTCCAGGTCGGTGGTGAAGGAGTGCTTGGGCACTCCGCTCCCACAACCGACGCCGAGGTACGCCGTCTTGAAGGTGTTCCACGCAAGGGGCGCGCCGGAACCGGCGACGCGGACGTTCAGCGACTCCAGGACGACGGCCTCCTTGCCCTTGCCCTGCACGGTGACCCGCACGGTCTGGTCCCGGGCGGCTACGGCGCCGTTCGCGGACGCCCAGGCGGGGGCGTCCTGTTCCCCGGGGGGCGGGGAGAGTTCGGTCGGGGACTTGTCGACGAGGTAGGGGGCGGGGCAGCCGCCCGGCCACTGGTGGGGCTGGGTGGAGACGCTCACCGGCACGCCGTCCTGGCCGGTACCGGCACCGCCCTTGCCGCCGTCCCCGCTGCCCGGGGCGCCGCCGTTCTTGTCCTCGCCCGCCTTGCCCTCGCTCTCCGGGCCCTCGGACCCCTTCGCACCCTTGCCCGCCTTGTCCTTGTCGTCCTTGTCGGACGACTTCCCCGGCGGCTCCTTCGAGGGGGAGACGGACTCGGCGCCGGAAGGACCCTTCCCCCACTCCCCGTCCTCCGCGGTCGGGGAGTTGACGGACGCGCGGTCGCGCTTGCCGCCGTCGGACGCGGCCTGCACGGCGACGGCGGTGGCGCCGAGCGCGAAGACGACACCGGCGGCGACGAGCACGCGTGCCCTGGGCAACCTTCTGCCCACGCGCGTACCGGCGTCGGCCGGGGCCCTGCCGATAACGATGTCGGGCGCGTCGTCAGGCCCGCCGGAGCCGCGGGAGCGGCCGGAGTCGCCGGAACCCTCGACTTGGGAGTCCGGACCTACGGATCCGGAGCCACCAGCACCAGCAGCGACAGCACCAGCGGCATCAACATCAGCACCAGCACCAGCACCAGCACCAGCACCAGCACCAGCACCAGAAGCCTCTGAGACCTCAGCGGCCGCACCCGCCGGGCCAGCCGTCCCCTCCCTGCGATCGCCCCGCGTCGCGTCCGCCAGGATCCACCGCCGGTGGACCTCGACCATCTCCTCGCGCGAGGCCCCGCACACCCGGGCGAGCCGCTCCAGCGGAGCGAACTCCGTGGGCACGGCCGACCCCTTCACATACCGGTGCAGCGTCGACGTCGACACATGCAACCGCTTGGCCAGAGCCCCGTAGCTGAGCCCGGACCGCTCCTTCAGCTCCCGCAGCAACTCCGCGAGATCGCCCGCCCCCACGCTCTCTCCCATCCCGTTCGACCGTTCCAAGGAACGGAGTTTTCGCAGCTCACAGCCGTACGAACATCCCAGCGCCGCCAACCCCCCGTACCACGCTGGCCGCTGGGACAGAACACCGCACAAGCTCTGAGCCATACAAGCACGCCGTGTCCGGGCCCTTCCCGGCGCGGCTCACGTCTGCCGCATCACATGGAAAGAGACCAGCCATGCGACTCTCCACCAAGGCCACCGCAGCGGCCGCCGCCATCGCCGCCACCCTCTCCCTCGCCGCGATCGGCACCGCGTCGACCGCGTCGGCCGCGCCCTCGGCCGCCAAGGCGGCGCCGGTCACCTGCACCGCCGCGAACACCAAGGTCACCGTCCAGCAGGTCGACCGTCCCATCAACCACCTGCTCCTGAAGGCCAAGAACACGGGCACGAAGACCTGCTTCGCGTACGGCGCCCCGTTCCTCCGCTTCGACCAGGCGCAGTCCGCCACGCCGTGGGTGGAGGACAGCAAGCCCCAGGCGGTCGTCACGCTTGAGCCCGGCCAGACCGCGTACGCGGGAATCGGCACCTCTTCGCCGGAGGGTTCGGAGGGCTACCAGGCCCACAGCCTGGGCGTCCACTTCTCCAACCGGAACATGGACGGCAGCGTGGGCAACCCGGCCTCGGCCAAGCTCCCCGCGGGCGGCGTCTACGTCGACAGCTCGGCCTACGTCACGTACTGGCAGACGTCGGCGGCGGACGCCCTCCAGTGGTGACAGGGCCCGCGCCTTCGGCGTCGCAACGTAGGGATGGATGAGGTCCACGTCCAGGTGGGACGCCACCGAGGTGCGAGTTGGTTGCAGGTGGGACGGAATGGCGCCGACACCCGTGGAAGTACGGGTGGGTTTGTTGATTCACCGGGCGGCGGTGACGCTCTGTATCCATCATGGAACAGCGTGCGCACCCGTGACAGAAATTTGTACGGGTGCGCACGGGTGAAATGATCTCCGCATACGGGGAGTTGAGCGCCATGCCACCGAGGAACCGCCGCCGGAAGAACGCCTCCGCCATGAAGATGCTGGGCGCGCAGGTCGCCGCGCTGCGCCGGGCGGCGGGCCTGACCCAGCGCGAACTCTCCCAGCGGCTCCTCGTGGACGAGGAGACGGTCGCCTCGATCGAGCAGGGCCGCCGTCCGCTGAAGGCGGATCTCGGGGCGGCGCTGGACGAGATCCTGGACGCGAAGGGTGTGTTGACGGCCGCGCTGGAGAACATGCCGGAGGTCGATCTGTTTCCTCGGTGGGCCGAGGAGTACATGGATCTGGAGCGTGAGGCGATCGCGCTGTCCTGGTACGACAACCAGGTGCTGCCGGGTCTGCTCCAGACGGAGGCGTACGCCTACGCGGTCTTCAGCAACGACGTCCCAACCCCCGCAGAGGACGAGCTTGGTCATCGGGTCGCGGCACGCATGGAGCGCCAAGAGATTCTGCATCGCAAGAACCCGCCAAGGACGAGCTTTGTCATCTCCGAGGCACCGCTGATGGACCGGCTGGGCGGAGACGAAGTACGCGAAGAGCAGCTACGCCGACTACGCGGTTGGGCGGATCTGCCTGGGACCACTCTCCAGGTCATGCCACTTGGGCGCGCACATCACGCCGGGCTGGTGGGCCCATTCATCCTCATCGAGACCCCCGATCACCAGCACCTCGCCTACACCGATGTACCCCACGGCAGCCAAATGATCGCTGACCCAGATGCGGTGGCCCACTTGGAGCACAGGTATGCGATGCTGCGGTCACAGGCCCTCAACCCCCAAGAGACGAAGGACCTGTTGAACCGTCTGCTAGGAGAGCAATGAGCAGCGCACTCACGTGGTTCAAGGCGAGTTACAGCAACGATCAGGGCGGCGCCTGCCTCGAAGCCGCCTACGACTGGCACAAGTCGACCTACAGCAGCGACCAAGGCGGCCAGTGCCTAGAGATCGCCGCCCACCCCGCCGCCATCCACATCCGCGACTCCAAGAACCCCACGGGCCCCACCCTCACCGTCACCCCGGACACGTGGACCCGCTTCCTGAACCAGACCTACTGACCCGCGCTGCCGACCGGGCCGACCTCGACCGGGGACGCCAGCGTCGAGGCGCCCGGCCAGTCCAGCGTGACCGACTCCGTCTCGTGCGGCGGGGTCACGACGAGACCGGTCACGTGGATCCCGGAGCCACCCGCGTCGTGCGCCGGGTAGGTGATGCCGAAGGCGACCGAATCGCCGTCCTTGAGGACCCTCGGGGCGGACGCCCGGCCCGTACGCCTGGCTGACAGATCGCCCTCGCCCGTCGTCAGGTCGACGCCCGCGTACCCGGAGATCGCGCAGTCCAGGCCGCTGCCGTTCGTCAGCGTCACGGCGACGGAGCTGTCGCGGTCGCCCTCCACGGTGCTGTCCGAAGCCGAGATCTCAAGCCCGTCCGTACGGCACTTGTCGACCCCCACGACCGAGCCGCCGCTGCCCGCCGAGGGGTCGACGGCGATCGTGGACGTGGACACCCGTACGCCCATGCCGTCGCCGTTGCACGCGGTGAGCGTGAGCGCGGAGACGAGGGAGAGACCGGCGACCACCGAGCGGGTCGTGGTGCGGGTGAACTTCACTGGGAGCCCCCGGGAACAAGGAACGTGTGGCACGGCCATGAGCGAAACAGCCCCGGCCCCAGCGACACAAGGAATCCCCGCCGATCTGGCACGCTGGAACGATTTTACCCACGTGACCTGGGCAAACGCCCTCCGCTGGAACGCCTCCTTGGGACGTCCTCACACACACCTCACGGTAAGTACCCACAAAAAAGTCGGTACTTGTCGCCCTTCGCGCCGCCGGGAAGGATCGAAGGCGTCCCCACCGGAAACCACCTCCGACAGGAGCTCCCCAGCCATGCCCACCCAGTCCCCCGTCACCGTCCTCGGCCTCGGCCTCATGGGCTCCGCCCTCGCCGCCGCGCTGCTCAAGGCGGGCCACGCCACCACCGTGTGGAACCGCACCGCCGCCAAGACGGGACCGCTCGCCGCCCAGGGCGCGACCCCGGCCGTCACGGCGAAGGACGCCATCGAAGCCGCGCCCCTCGTCATCGTCTGCCTCACCACCAACGACAACGTCCGCGCCCTGCTCGAACCCGAGGCCACCGCCCTCAAGGGCCGCACGGTCGTGAACCTCACCAACGGCTCCCCGGCCCAGGCGAGGGAGCTCGCGGACTGGGCGGCGGCGCACGGCATCACCTACATCGACGGCGGCATCATGGCCGTACCGCAGATGATCGCGACGCCCGGCGCGTACATCCTCTACAGCGGCAGGGACGAGGCGGCCTTCGCGACGCACCGCGAGACCCTCTCCGCACTCGCCGACACCAAGTGGGTCGGCACCGACCCGGGCCTCGCGGCGCTCTACGACCTGTCCCTGCTCACCGGCATGTACGGCATGGTGATGGGCGTCTCCCAGGCGTACGCGCTGATCGGCAGCGAGGGCATCCCGGCCCGCGAGTTCGCCCCGCTGCTCACCGACTTCATCGTCGCGATGACGCACGGCCTGGTGCCGGGCGGCGCCGAGGCGCTGGACTCGGGCCGGCACCTCACGGACGTCTCGAACCTCGCCATGAACCGCCAGGCGTTCGCCAACTTCACCAGCGCGTTCAACGAACAGGGCCTGCGCACCGACCTGTTCGACCCGCTCCAGGACCTCCTGGACCGGGCGGTCGAGCAGGGCCACGGCGCCGACGGCCTGTCCCGCCTGGCCCTGCTACTCAAGAAGGACTGAGCGATCACCGCCCCCTCAGGGGACGAGCACGACCTTCCCCGTGGTCTCGCGCCGCTCCATCGCGGCATGCGCGTCGGCCGCCCGCGCCAGCGGGAACGCCTGCCAGGCGGCCACCAACTCCCCCTTGGCGGCGGCCTCCAGGGCGGCCCGCTCGCGCTCGGGGGCACGCTCGGGGCTGCCGATCAGCTCCAGCAAGGCATTCACGTACGACGTGCCGTGCTCGGCGAGTTCCTCGGGCGTCGGCTCGAAGGGCTCCTGCGAGGCCCACCCGATGGCCACGAACCGCCCGCCCTCGCCGAGCAACTCATAGGCACCGGCCGCCTTCTGACCGCCCACGCCATCGAGCACGACGCTGACGGGCCGCTCCGCGCCGAGCCGCTCACGGACGGCGTCCGCCCACCCGGCCTCGTTGTAGTCGACGACGACATCGGCGCCCAGGGCCCGTACGTCAGCGGTCTTGGCGTCCCCGCCCGCCGCGCCGACAACGGTGGCACCGAGCGCGTGGGCGTACTGCACGACGAGCCGCCCGACCCCACCGGCGGCGGAGGTCACCAACACCACGTCGTCGGGCTTGAGTTGAGCGGAATCGAGCAGCCCCATGGTGGTCGCCCCGGTCATCACCATGGTCACCGCGTCCTCGGGCCTGAGTCCGACGGGCAGCACATGCAGCCCTTCGACGTCGGCGACGGACAGCTCGGCGTACCCACCGGGCGTCGTACGCGAGGCCACCACGGACCGCCCCAGCCACTCGGGATCGACGCCCGGCCCCACGGCGTCCACGGTCCCTGCGACCTCACCACCGAGGACGGCGGGCAACTCGGGCAGCGGCGGCGCCATGTCGGAGGCATCGCCCCGACGCATCACGGTCTCGACGAAGTGAACTCCCGCGGCCCGCACGGCGATCCGCACCTGCCCGACCCCGGCGACGGGATCGGGCAGGGTCTCGTACCGCAGGTTCTCGGCGGACCCGAACTCGTGCAGAACAACAGCGCGCATGGTGTGCTCCCCAAAACGTCAGAACGTCGATGCACACCACCCTCTGACCTAAAGCGGACTTGAGGTCAAGAGGAGCGCCCCGTAAGGGGCGCGGGGAACTGCGCGAGCAACCAGCACGGCGCTAAAGCCGACGAGCGACCTCAGTGGCCCAGTACGTAAGAATCATGTTCGCGCCCGCCCGCTTGATCCCCGTCAGGGATTCCATGATCGCCGCATCCCTGTCAATCCAGCCCCGCTGAGCCGCCGCCTCGATCATGGAGTACTCCCCACTGATCTGGTACGCGGCAACCGGCACCTCCACCGCGTCGGCGACCTTCGCCAGGATGTCGAGGTAGGGCCCCGCGGGCTTGACCATGACCATGTCCGCGCCCTCCTCCAGGTCGAGCGCAAGCTCCCGCAGGGACTCACGGCTGTTGGCCGCGTCCTGCTGGTACGTCTTGCGGTCACCCTTGAGCGACGAGCCGACCGCCTCGCGGAACGGGCCGAAGAAGGCGGAGGAGTACTTCACGGCGTACGCGAGGATCGACACGTCCTCGTGGCCGACCTGGTCCAACGCGTCGCGGATGACGCCGATCTGACCGTCCATCATGCCGCTGGGACCCACCACGTGGGCGCCCGCGTCGGCCTGGACCTGGGCCATCTCTGCGTACCGCTCAAGGGTCGCGTCGTTGTCGACGCGGCCCTTGTCGTCGAGCACACCGCAGTGCCCGTGGTCGGTGGTCTCGTCCAGGCACAGGTCGGACATGACGATGAGGTCGTCACCGACCTCGGCCCGCACGTCGCGGAGCGCGACCTGGAGGATGCCGTCCGGGTCGGTGCCGGGCGTGCCGAGGGCGTCCTTCTTGGACTCCTCGGGGACGCCGAAGAGCATGATCCCGGAGACCCCGGCCTCCATCGCCTCGACGGCGGCCTTCTTCAGGGAGTCGCGGGTGTGCTGGAAGACCCCGGGCATCGCGCCGATCTCCACCGGCGAGCTGATGCCCTCGCGCACGAACGCGGGCAGGATCAGATCGGCCGGATGCAGCCGCGTCTCGGCGACCATGCGCCGCATGGCGGGGGTGGTCCGCAGCCGACGCGGCCGCGCTCCGGGGAAGGATCCGTACTTAGTCACTGACGTCACCTGGATTCGTGGTGCTGCTGTTGTGGGGCGGGCCGCAGGCCCGCCCCACCGAACCTACGGCGCGGTGCGTCGCCGACGCGAACCGGGCCGACGCTCACTGGGCCGGGTGACAGGGTCCCCCGCCTCCAGCGACGCGGCTCTCCGCCGAGATCCGAACTCGGCCAACGCCTCGGCCAGCTTGTGGACCGACGGCTCGGGAGCCATCACGTCCACCCGGAGCCCGTGCTCCTCCGCGGTCTTGGCCGTCGCCGGGCCGATACACGCGATCACGGTCACGTTGTGCGGCTTGCCCGCGATGCCGACGAGGTTCCGCACGGTCGACGAGGAGGTGAAGAGCACGGCGTCGAAGCCACCGCCCTTGATCGCCTCGCGCGTCTCGGCCGGCGGCGGCGAAGCGCGCACGGTCCGGTAGGCGGTGACGTCGTCGACCTCCCAGCCGAGGTCGATCAGGCCCGCGACCAGAGTCTCCGTGGCGATGTCGGCCCGCGGCAGGAAGACGCGGTCGATCGGGTCGAAGACCGGGTCGTACGGCGGCCAGTCCTCAAGGAGACCGGCGGCGGACTGCTCACCGCTGGGCACCAGGTCCGGCTTGACGCCGAAGGCGATCAGCGCGGCGGCGGTCTGCTCGCCGACGGCCGCGACCTTGATCCCGGCGAAGGCCCGCGCGTCGAGCCCGTACTCCTCGAACTTCTCGCGCACCGCCTTGACCGCGTTGACGCTGGTGAAGGCGATCCACTCGTAGCGACCCGTGACGAGGCCCTTGACCGCGCGCTCCATCTGCTGGGGCGTGCGCGGCGGTTCGACCGCGATGGTCGGCACCTCGTGCGGCACCGCGCCGTACGAACGCAGCTGGTCGGAGAGCGAGGCCGCCTGCTCCTTCGTGCGCGGCACCAGCACCCGCCACCCGAAGAGCGGCTTCGACTCGAACCACGACAGCTGGTCGCGCTGGGCGGCGGCCGAGCGTTCGCCGACCACGACTATGACGGGCTGCCCGCCGTCCGGCGACGGCAGCACCTTGGCCTGCTTGAGGACCTGCGCGATGGTGCCGAGCGTCGCGGTCCAGGTGCGCTGGCGCGTCGTCGTACCGGCCACCGTCACGGTCATCGGGGTGTCGGGCTTGCGGCCCGCGGACACCAGCTCACCGGCGGCCGACGCCACCGAGTCGAGCGACGTGGAGACGACGACAGTGCCGTCCGAGACACCCACCTCGTTCCAGCAACGGTCCGACGCCGTACGGGCGTCGACGAAGCGCACGTCCGTGCCCTCCGCGTCGCGCAGCGGCACACCCGCGTAGGCGGGCACGCCGACGGCGGCCGCGATGCCGGGCACCACCTCGAAGGAGATGCCCTCGGCGGCGCAGGCGAGCATCTCGCCCGCCGCGTAGGTGTCGAGGCCCGGATCGCCGCTGACCGCGCGCACGACCCGCCTGCCGCCCCTCGCTGCCTCCATGACAAGATTGGCGGCGGCTCGGGCAGAGGGCGTGTCAACGGCCGCTGACGCCTCGTCAGCAACCGTCGGCCGGGGTGTGTCCACACCTCCCCTGGCGTGCGGGCGGACGACGTCGAGCACATCGGGCTCGGCGATCAGCACATCCGCTCGGGCCAGCGCCTCGACGGCGCGCAGGGTCAGCAGTCCCGGATCTCCGGGTCCGGCACCCAGGAAGGTGACGTGCCCGTGTGCGGGAGTGCCGGGAAGGTTCGAGGTGGGGCTCAAAGTGCTCGCTCCCCCATCAGACCGGCCGCGCCCTTGGCGAGCATCTCGGCCGCGAGTTCGCGGCCCAGCGCCATGGCTTGGGTCTCCGTCTCGGGCACGGGACCGGTGGTGGACAGCTGCACCAGCGTCGAGCCGTCGGTCGTACCGACGACGCCGCGCAGGCGCATTTCCTTGACAATCTGCCCGTCGGCCAGCAAGTCGGCCAGCGCGCCCACGGGGGCGCTGCAACCGGCTTCCAGGGCGGCGAGCAGGGACCGCTCGGCGGTCACGGCGGCCCGGGTGTACGGGTCGTCGAGCTCGGCGAGCGCGGCGGCGAGTGACGCGTTGTGCGCGGCACATTCGATCGCCAGTGCCCCCTGGCCGGGGGCGGGCAGAACAGTGTCGACCGACAGGAAGTCGGTCACCTCGTCGAGCTTGCCGACGCGGCTGAGTCCGGCTGCGGCGAGCACGACGGCGTCGAGCTCTCCCTTGTGCACGTATCCGATGCGGGTGTCGATGTTCCCTCGGATCGGCACGGTCTCGATGGTCATGCCGTGGCTGCGCGCGTAGGCGTTCAGCTGCGCCATGCGGCGCGGCGACCCCGTGCCCACGCGGGCGCCGTTCGGCAGCTCGGGGAAGGTCATGCCGTCGCGCGCGACCATGATGTCGCGCGGGTCCTCGCGCACCGGCACGGCGGCGAGGGTCAGCTCGTCGGGCTGCGCGGTGGGCAGGTCCTTGAGCGAGTGCACGGCGAAGTCGACCTCGTCGCGGGCGAGCGCCTCGCGCAGGGCGGCGACGAACACACCGGTGCCGCCGATCTGCGCCAGGTGCTCGCGGGAGGTGTCGCCGTACGTGGTGATCTCCACGAGCTCGACGGTCCTGCCCGTCAACTGCTGTACGGCCTCGGCCACTTGGCCGGACTGGGCCATGGCCAGCTTGCTGCGCCTGGTCCCGAGCCTGAGGGCCCTCTCGGTCATGCCCGGCCTCGATTCGGGTCGTCGTTCTCGTTGTTCGTGTGGTCGGCGCGGCTGACCGCGGCGACCGTCTGCGGGTCGAGGTCGAACAGCGTGCGCAGCGCGTCCGCGTACCCGGCGCCGCCCGGCTCACTGGCCAGCTGCTTGACCCGCACCGTCGGCGCGTGCAGCAGCTTGTCGACGACGCGGCGCACGGTCTGCGTGATCTCCGCGCGTTGCTTGTCCTCAAGTCCCGGCAGGCGCCCTTCGAGGCGCGCCATCTCACCGGCCACCACGTCGGCGGCCATGGTGCGCAGGGCGACCACGGTCGGCGTGATGTGCGCGGCCCGCTGCGCGGCACCGAACGCGGCGACCTCGTCGGAGACGATGCCCCGCACCATCTCCACGTCGTCGGCCATCGGGGCGTCCGCGGACGCCTCGGCGAGCGACTCGATGTCGACCAGGCGCACCCCGTCGACGCGGTGCACGGCGGCGTCGATGTCCCGCGGCATGGCGAGGTCGAGCAGCGCGAGCACAGCGGTACGGGCGGGCCCCGCCGACGGCGACGGCGAGGGACGGCGCAGCTCGGGCACCCGGCCCGACGCGCTCGCGGCCGTCACCAGGGCGGCGATGGCCCCGGCCTCCGCCTGCGGTCCGCTCTCACGCCGCTCGGCGGGCGCGTTGTCCACCCAGGCGGCGTGCTGTTCCAGGGTCGCGGCGTCCATGCCCGCGACGGCGTCCTCACCGGCGACGGAGAAACCGCCGGGCGCGGAGAGGTCGAAGGGGCAGTCCTCGTCGCCCGCGACGACCGGTCGTACGGCCTTCTCCGCGGGGCTTTCGACCCGGCTGCCCGCGGTGGGCGTGCGTCCGGCGACGGCCGCCGTGATGGCCTCCGCGGTCAGCACGAGACCGGTCGCGCCGGTACAGGAGACGGCCACGTCGGCACGTGTCAGTTCGTCCGCGACGGAGTCCATGGGGACGGCACGCGCGCTCACGCCGGTGCCGCCGGGCCCGCTCAGGATCTCGGCGAGCCGCTCGGCGCGCTCCAACGTGCGGTTGGCGACGACGACTTCCTCGACCCCGGCGCGCGCGAGCGTCGCCGCGGCCAGCGAGGACATGGAGCCCGCGCCGATCACCAGGACGCGCTTGCCCTTGGCCCAGGTCTCCACCGGCTCGCGCACGGCGAGCTGTTCGAGTCCGAAGGTGACGAGCGACTGCCCGGCCCGGTCGATGCCGGTCTCCGAGTGCGCCCGCTTGCCGACGCGCAGGGCCTGCTGGAAGAGGTCGTTGAGGAGCTTGCCCGCGGTGTGCAGCTCCTGCGAGCGCGCCAGGGCGTCCTTGATCTGCCCGAGGATCTGCCCCTCGCCGACGACCATCGAGTCGAGTCCGCAGGCCACCGAGAAGAGGTGGTGGACCGCCCGGTCCTCGTAGTGGACGTACAGATAAGGGGTGAGCTCTTCGAGGCTGACGCCGCTGTGCCGCGCGAGCAGCGTGGACAGCTCGGCGACGCCCGCGTGGAACTTGTCCACGTCGGCGTAGAGCTCGATGCGGTTGCACGTGGCGAGCACCGCGGCCTCGGCGGCGGGCTCGGCGGCGAGCGTGTCCTGCAACAGCTTGGCCTGCGCGTCCACGTCGAGCGCGGCCCGCTCGAGGACGCTGACCGGTGCGCTGCGGTGACTCAGCCCCACGACCAGGAGACTCATGCCGGCATCACGGCGGGGACGTCCCCGTCGGGTCCCTTGCGCTGCTGCTTGGCGGCGGCGGGCGGCAGCACGCCGTCGGCGGCCGCCGCTTCCTCACCGGCCTTGCGCTGCTCGTGGAAGGCGAGGATCTGGAGCTCGATGGAGAGGTCGACCTTGCGCACGTCGACGCCGTCCGGGACGGACAGGACGGTCGGCGCGAAGTTCAGGATGGAGGTCACACCGGCGGCCACCAGCCGCTCGCAGACCTGCTGGGCGGCACCGGCCGGGGTCGCGATGACGCCGATGGAGACGCCGTTGTCCTCGATGATCTTTTCGAGCTCGTCGGTGTGCTGCACAGAGATCCCCGCGACGGGCTTTCCGGCCATTGCCGGATCGGCGTCGATCAGGGCCGCGACGCGGAAACCACGCGAGGCGAAGCCGCCGTAATTGGCGAGCGCGGCGCCGAGGTTACCGATACCGACGATCACAACCGGCCAGTCCTGGGTCAGACCCAGTTCACGGGAGATCTGGTACACGAGATACTCGACGTCGTAGCCCACGCCTCGCGTCCCGTACGAACCGAGGTACGAGAAGTCCTTGCGCAGCTTCGCGGAGTTGACCCCCGCGGCGGCCGCGAGCTCCTCGGAGGAGACCGTGGGTACCGAGCGCTCCGACAGAGCGGTGAGGGCTCGGAGGTACAGCGGAAGCCTGGCGACGGTGGCCTCGGGAATCCCTCGGCTGCGGGTCGCCGGTCGGTGAGTTCGGCCAGTTGCCACGGTGCTCCTGCGGGTAGAGCGGGGCTGCAGGCGGTCACTCGTCCCCAGACCGCCCCGTCGAATGCAGGCTATGTCTTTGTGAACGCGTGCACAAAGATGGTGTCCGATTTGCCCGGCCAACGTGACCGGGGTCACGCGCCCCCGGCGCGCGATCGTGGAACCGGCGCGCGGGCGGCGTCGTCGCTCACTTGATGGGGGCAAAACCGCACACACTCCTCACGATCATCGCCCCCGAGACCAAAACCGCCCCAAAGCGTAGACGACTTCGCGGGCTCTTTGGACTGCTCGGTCAGTATGTGCGGCCGCAACGAGATCGACTACGCGGTCAGCTCGCGCCGCAGGCGGTCTTCGTCCACGCGCCAGAACGTGTGCTGCTCCCCGTCCACGAGGACCACGGGGATCTGCTCCCAGTAGGCACGGTGCAGTTCGGCGTCCTCGGTGATGTCCTTCTTCTCCCAGGAAGAGCCCACCTCCGCGCAGACCTTCTCGATCACCGACTGTGCGTCATCGCACAGATGGCAGCCGGGCTTCCCGATGAGGGTGACGAGCCGCTCCCGCGGCTCCTTCTTCTCCGTACGCTTCCCCGCACTCTTCTCCGTGCTCTTCTCCGTGCTCTTCTCCGTACGACCGCCGCTGCGGCGAAAAATCGGGCTCATGCCCCCATTCTCGCCCCCTCGACGCGCCCGACGGGCGTCGCGCGCGAGGTCCGTTTAACGGCCGGGTCGCGGAGAGTTCACAGGCCCGAATCCTCCCGACTCCGGAACCACCGAACAAACTGGCTATGCTCACGACATGGCCGCTCTCGGATGGCTCACCCCCCGTAGGCGCTCCGCCACGGCGCGAAGCGTGTTGGCAGGCGAGGCCTCGGCTGAGGCAGCACGCAAGTCCTCCCAGGAGCAGGAGGAACTCGACGAGCTCGCCGCGGCCGCCGCGCCCGATGAACCCGAGGAGCCCGCGGAACCGGAATTCCCGGTCGCGGGCGACACCAAGGCCGCCGCCTTCTTCGACCTCGACAACACCGTGATGCAGGGCGCCGCGATCTTCCACTTCGGCCGCGGCCTGTACAAGCGGAAGTTCTTCGAGCGCCAGGAGCTGTTCCGATTCGCCTGGCAGCAGGCGTGGTTCAGGCTCGCGGGCGTCGAGGACCCCGAGCACATGCAGGACGCCCGCGACAGCGCCCTGTCCATCGTCAAGGGCCATCGCGTCGCCGAGCTGATGTCCATCGGCGAGGAGATCTACGACGAGTACATGGCCGAGCGCATCTGGCCGGGCACCCGCGCCCTCGCCCAGGCCCACCTCGACGCGGGCCAGAAGGTCTGGCTGGTCACCGCCGCCCCGGTGGAGATCGCCACGGTCATCGCCCGCCGCCTCGGCCTGACCGGCGCGCTCGGCACCGTCGCGGAGTCCATCGGCGGCGTCTACACCGGCAAGCTCGTCGGCGAACCCCTGCACGGCCCCGCCAAGGCGGAGGCGGTCCGCGCCCTGTCCGCCGCCGAGGGCCTGGACCTGGCCCGCTGCGCCGCGTACAGCGACTCGCACAACGACATCCCGATGCTCTCGCTGGTCGGGCACCCCTACGCGATCAACCCCGACGCCAAGCTGCGCAAGCACGCCCGCGAGCGGGACTGGCGGCTGCGCGACTACCGCACGGGCCGCAAGGCCGCGAAGGTCGGCATCCCGGCCGCCGCGGGCGTCGGCGCCCTCGCGGGCGGCGCGGCCGCCGCGATCGCGCTGCACCGCCGCCGCCACTGAACGCCATGAACCGCCGCCACTGAACGTGGCCGGGCGCACCCGGAAGTCGCCGGTCGGCGCGCATTCCCTCGGTCCTACCCCGCCCCGTCTCCCGCCAGTCCCGTTGGTTGAACTCGGCCACAAGACGCCCTGCGCGGTGACGGAATGTGAACTAATCCGATCAACAAACGCTCACTCTCTGGTACTTGATCAGACTCCGATCCGTAACAGAAGCGACGTAATCGGTGATTTGAGCAACTGGGTGTAGCGCTGCCTGTACGAAGCGTTATTCTCCTCAGACGCATAACGGACCCGCCACATCGCTACGACGGGTGAACGGTCCCGCACTGCACGTGATGGAAGCTCTGCCTCTGGGAGTCCCGTGTACCCACACGTCGGGGTTGACGCCTCGGGCCTGGCTACGCTGCGCGCAACGGTCATCGACCGCTTGCGCGGCTTCGTCCCCACCGCGTACGCCGTCCCCGCCGTCCCCGCCTTTGCCGTCCCCGCCGTCCCCGCCCTCGCCGTCCCCGCACCCGCCGGGCCGTGCTATGCCCTGGCGGACGGCGGTGCGGCAGTCAGCAGACGGGCCCGTTCCGGCGCCTCTGCCACCGCCTCAACACCCACCCCCCGCCGCCCCGCGGCGGACAGCGACAGCGCCCGCATGATGGACCTCGTCGAACGCGCCCAGGCCGGCGAGTCCGACGCCTTCGGTCGTCTCTACGACCAGTACAGCGACACGGTCTACCGCTACATCTACTACCGCGTGGGCGGCAAGGCGACCGCCGAGGATCTCACCAGCGAGACCTTTCTGCGCGCACTCCGCCGCATCGGCACCTTCACCTGGCAGGGCCGCGACTTCGGCGCCTGGCTGGTCACGATCGCCCGCAACCTGGTCGCCGACCACTTCAAATCGAGCCGCTTCCGCCTCGAAGTGACCACCGGCGAGATGCTCGACGCCAACGAGGTCGAGCGCAGCCCCGAGGACTCCGTCCTGGAGTCCCTCTCGAACGCGGCCCTCCTCGAAGCCGTGCGCCGCCTCAACCCCCAGCAGCAGGAGTGCGTCACCCTGCGCTTCCTCCAGGGCCTCTCCGTCGCGGAGACCGCCCGGGTCATGGGCAAGAACGAGGGCGCGATCAAGACCCTCCAGTACCGCGCGGTGCGCACCCTGGCCCGCCTCCTCCCGGACGACGCGCGCTAGCGCTCCGTAATCCCCAACTCACCATCCGTGGCGGCCAGATGGCCGCCACGGCACTTCCTCGATTCTTCGCGGTCCGATCATCTTTCGTCCGTAACCCAAGTGCCGAGACGCTCGTTGTGCGGGATGCAGGCTCCCTGTGGTCGCTCTCTGGCTACCTCTGCTCACTCGATCGTGTGCATGTGGTCAGGAGAAGCAACCCTCAGGACCCCCTGGGGAGTCGACCGTCATGACGAGAGGAGGTGCCGCCAGTGATCGCGAACGTATCGGCCCACCGGCGGGCGAACGCCTTCGCCCAGGCCCTGGAGGAGCAGTCCGACCAGGACCCGGCGGCCGAGCAGTCCGAAGAATCCACCACAGACCCCGGGCCACCTGAACCAGCCGCGCACGGCCGCATGCTGGCCGTGGCCGACGCCCTCGACGAGCTGCCCAAGCCGCAGCTCGACCCCGAGGTCAAGGTGGTCCAACGCGCACAGCTCGTGGCCGCGATGGAGGCCATGTTCCTGGAGGGTGCCACCCCCGCGGTTCCCGAACAGCGCTCCCGCAAGGGAGCCCACCGAGCCTCACTGCGCAAGCTGCGGCCACGATCCCGCCTGTCCAAGGGCATCGCGGCGGGCGGCCTCACCGTCGGCGTCGCGGCAGGAGCGTTCAGCGGCGTGGCGGCCGCCAGCTCCGACGCCCTCCCCGGCGACACGCTGTACGGCCTCAAGCGCGGCATGGAAGACCTCAAGCTGGGCATGGCCGACGGCGACTCCGACCGAGGCCAGATCTACCTCGACCAGGCGTCGACCCGGCTGAACGAGGCCCGCAGACTCATGGAGCGAGGCCGCGCGGGCGCCCTCGACCACGAGTCCCTCAGCGAGGTCAGGCGCGCCCTCTCCGGCATGAGGTACGACGCCACCGAGGGCCACCGCCTGCTCCACGAGGCGTACCAACGCGACGGCTCGCTCGGCCCGATCCAGGCACTCTCCTCGTTCTCGCAGTCGCACCGCGAGAGCTGGAGCGACCTCCAGGGCCGCCTGCCGGTCCAGCTGGGCGACGTGGGCGCCGAGGTCAACTCCGTCTTCGACGCCATAGACCAAGAGGTCGACCCGCTGCGCAGCCTGCTGCCCAGGCCCCCTGAGAAGGGCGGCACGACCGGCCGGGCGCCCCAGCGGTCCGGGGCTGCCGAAGGCCACGAGCGGCACCCCTCCAAGGGCGCCGAGGGCACCGGCAGGCACCGCGGCGGCGCGGAGCACGACAGCAAGCCGAGGCCCGCCGAGTCGAAGTCGAAGAGCCAGAACGAGGGCCTGCTCGGCGGCGCGGGCGGCCTGCTCGACCCGCCGTCCGAGAAGAAGTCCACCCCGGCCCCCTCCGACGGCGGGAGCAATCCGGGCAAGGACAGCTCCACGACCAAACCGGACGTCACGCTGCCCCCTGTCCTGCCCGGCCTCCTGCCGGAGCTGGGCATCGACAGCGAGGACGTGAAGTAGCGCTCAGCAGGTCAGTACGTCGATGGGGCGCTCTCCCCCGTGGGAGAGCGCCCCATCGACGTGTGCGTCGCTAGAAGAACACCGAACGCCGCTGCACGAGCAGCTTGTACAGCGAGTGCTGGATCTGCTCGCGGACCTGATCGGTCAGGTTGAACATCAGCATCGGGTCCTCCGCCGCCTCCGGCGGATAGCCGTCCGTCGGGATCGGCTCACCGAACTGGATCGTCCACTTCGTCGGCAGCGGCACCGCGCCCAGCGGGCCGAGCCACGGGAACGTGGGCGTGATCGGGAAGTACGGGAACCCGAGCACCCGCGCGAGGGTCTTCGCGTTGCCGATCATCGGGTAGATCTCCTCCGCCCCGACGATCGAGCACGGCACGATCGGCGACCCCGTGCGCAGCGCCGTCGAGACGAAGCCGCCACGACCGAACCGCTGCAACTTGTACCGCTCGCTGAACGGCTTCCCGATGCCCTTGAAGCCCTCCGGCATCACGCCGACCAGCTCGCCCCGCTCCAGGAGCCGCTCCGCGTCCTCCGCGCAGGCCAGGGTGTGCCCGGCCTTGCGGGCCAGCTCGTTGACCACGGGCAGCATGAAGACGAGATCGGCGGCGAGCAGCCGCAGGTGGCGGCCATGCGGATGGTTGTCGTGCACGGCGACCTGCATCATCAGGCCGTCGAGCGGCAGCGTCCCCGAGTGGTTGGCGACGATCAGCGCCCCGCCGTCGGCGGGGATGTTCTCGATGCCCTTCACCTCGACCCGGAAGTACTTCTCGTAGAAGGGCCTGAGCAGGGACATCAGGACCTGGTCGGTGAGCTCCTCGTCGTAGCCGAAGTCATCGACCTCGTACTCCCCGGTGAGCCGCCTGCGCAGGAAGGAGAGCCCGCCCGCGATCCGCCGGTCCCACCCGCCGCCGCGCTGCCCGGGTACGGCCCCGCCCGGCTCCCGCGCCCGCTCCGTGCCCGCCTGCCCGTCGTGCTGCCCGTCCTGTTGCCCGGGCAGCGCCTTGACCTCGCTCACGGCCGCGGGATCGCCCGCGCGCCGGGGCGCGGACCTGCGGCGCGCGGAGCGCTGCGCACCCCCGCGCGAACGGTCGTCGTCGAACGGAATGACCTTGGCGTCCGCCATCGTTGACGCTCTCCTCAGTTGGCGCTCTGGTGGCCGCCCGCGAGGGGCAGCGCGGCGATCCGGTCGACTGCCCCCGCGAGGGCACTGGGCGGCAGGAGCCCCGGGCCCCTGCTGCGTACGAAGTCCGCGAAGGTCTCCGCGGTCGTGTACTTCGGCCTGAACCCCAGTGTCTCGCGCATCTGCCGGGTGGCCACGACCCTGCCGTGGGTGAGCAGCCTGATCTGCTCCGGCGAGAAGTCCGTCATGCTCAGCGTGCGCAGCGCGGAGCCGACCCAGGTGACGGCGGGCAGGAACAGCGGCACGGTGGGGCGGCCGAGCCGCCGCGCGCACTGCGAGAGCAGCAGCTGACCGTCGCCCGCGATGTTGAACGTACCGCTGTTGAGCGTGGCACGCCGCGGTTCGTGCGAGGCGAGGCGCAGCACCTCGATCACGTCGTCCTCGTGGACGAACTGCAGGCGCGGGTCGTAGCCGAACACGGTCGGCAGGAGCGGCAGCGAGAAGTACTCGGCGAGCGGGGACTCCGCGGCCGGCCCGAGGATGTTCGCGAGCCGCAGCACGCACACCGCGACGTCGGGGCGGCGCCGGGCGAAGCCGCGCACATAGCCCTCGACCTCGACGGCGTCCTTGGCGAAGCCGCCGCTCGGCAGGGACTTGGGGGGCGTGGTCTCCGTGAAGACGGCGGGGTCGCGCGGCGCGGAGCCGTACACGCTGGTGCTCGACTTCACCACGAGCCGCTTCACGGTCGGCGACTTCTGGCACGCGCCGAGCAGCTGCATGGTGCCGATGACGTTGGTCTCCTTGACCGCGCCCCGGCCGCCCCTGCCTATCGCGGTGGCCGTCACGTCCATGTGCACGACCGTGTCCACGGCGTACTCGGCGAGCACCTTGGCGATCGCGGGCTGCCTGATGTCGGCCTGGACGAAGTCGGCGCCGCCCAGATGGTGCTCGGGCGGAACCGCGTCGACGGCGATCACCCGGTCGACCTCGGGATCACGCTGGACGCGCCGGACGAACCGTCCGCCCAGCTGCCGGGCCACTCCGGTCACGAGCACGACCTTGCCCAAGATCAGCGCCTGCCTTTCCCCAACCCTCGCCACGCACCGTCGGCGGTGTCCCGGCCCACGTGTGTCCCGGCCCACGCTAGCGGGTGGATGTTGCGCTGTGATGACTGTGCGCTGCGGGAAGTGACGACGGACACAGGGGAACGTACGGACCAATCGCCGGAAAACAGCGAAGCCCTCCCGCCTGACGACGGGAGGGCTTCGAACACGCTGTTACAGCGGCCGCTTACTTCTTGTTGCGACGCTGAACACGAGTGCGCTTCAGCAGCTTGCGGTGCTTCTTCTTGGCCATCCGCTTGCGCCGCTTCTTGATAACAGAGCCCACGACTACCCTCGCTCACTTCTCTTCACTAAGTGCGGGGCAGCAGACTGGGCCCACACGACCTACGTCGGCCAAGCCTACCTGTCCCCGCGTGAGGGACGTAATCGAGGTCCGATGCGCACTGCGGCGAGGGGCCCGGAGGCCCCTGCGCTCAACCTGCCTCGACCCCCACATACGACTCGCGGAGGTACTCGTGAACCGCCTGCTCCGGGACCCGGAAGGACCTTCCGACCCGGATGGCGGGCAGATGACCGCTGTGCACCAGCCGGTACACGGTCATCTTGGACACTCGCATCACCGCGGCGACTTCCGCCACGGTCAGAAACTGAACCTCGTTCAGCGGCCTCTGGTCTGCAGCCATGACACCCCACCTGAACCTTCCGCACATGACGGGCACCGGCTTCCCCTTCCGGTGACTCTTCGTCTCTGCGCGCTCACTCCCCAGACTAGGGGCGGATGATGCGAGTGGGGAAGAGGAGTAGCGATCGGCCGCCTACTGTGACAGACACGCTCGATTGAGTACATAGCGAGTAAGCGGTCGGTAGTAATCAGACCGCACAGCGTCATCAAGCGGAACGACGACGGACACCTGCCCCTCGGCCTCTCCGACGAACAGCGCGGGATCGTCCGTATCCGCCAGACCGATCGCCTCAAACCCCAGCTGACCTGCTCCGCAGACCCATCCGTGGTCCCCGACGACCAGCTCGGGAAGCGGTCCGCCGGCCTCCGCCGCGGCGTCCAGGACCGCCCGAACCGGGAGCGGTGAGTGGGTGTGTGCGCCGGTCTCACTCCCGGTGGGACGTGCGCCGGGTTCGCGCACCAGCGCGACTCCTTGTACGTAGTCAAGGTTGTACGTGCGTAGGCCAAACCGGGTCGTTATGTCGACACTGTTGCCCTGCGCCGGGGTGAGGACGGTGCATCCCGCCGCCGACAGCGCGTCCGCCAACGCGGCGTAGAACCCGAGGAGTCGATGCGGATGACCGGTCCCGAAGAGCACGGGAAGCCGCCTCCGCGCCGCGTCCGCGAGCCGCTCGGCGAAGGCGTCGAGCGCCGTCAACGTCCGCTCCGGATCGATGACATCGGCTCCCGTGGTGCACCGGGGATCCGCCGAGACCCCGCACTTGTCGGACATCAGCCGCAGCAGATCACCGGGCCCCCAACTCCACTCGGGGTCGAGCCCGAGAAGTATCCGCGGATCCCGCGCCGCGAAGAGCCGATAGCTCCGCAGGCTCTCTTCCCGCGAGGTGGCCACGGGCCCGGCCAACCGAGCCGCCAACAGATGCGCGCGCAGCGCTCCGGTGCTCAACACCCACCCGATGCTGGTACATCAGGCCCCCACCAACCCGAAAAACCCCGAAAAACCCCCACAGTTGGGCTAACACAGCCACAATGCTCTCAGCCCCTCCGGCGTTTGAGGAGCGGGGTCTGGGGCGGAGCCCCAGGATCGCCGACCGCCCCACTACGCCAAAAGCCCCCGCAAGGGAAACACCGCACGCCGAGCAGCAAGCACAGCCTGGTCAAGCCGGTCGGCGGGGTCATACCCCGACTCCCACCCCTTCCAGCCCACAGGCCACCGCCCATCCGTCATCCGCCGCGGCCCCGCCTCCCGCGTCCGCGCGTACACCTCCTGCCGCCAGCTCTCGGGAACCAGAGCCGTGGGCTCGACAGGACGCCCCGCGGCGATGCCGACCAGATGCGCCCAGGACCGAGGCACCACGTCCACCACGGCGTACCCCCCGCCCCCGAGCGCCACCCACCGCCCCTCCGCGTACTCGTGGGCCAGCTCGTGACAGGCGACCTGCACGGCCCGCTGCGCGTCGAGCGATACGGCGAGGTGGGCGAGCGGATCCTCGAAGTGCGTGTCGGCCCCGTGCTGCGTCACCAGGACCTGCGGCCGGAACTCCGCGAGCAGCTCGGGCACCACGGCGTGGAACGCCCGCACCCAGCCCGCGTCCCCGGTCCCCGCGGGCAGCGCGACATTGACCGCCGACCCCTCCGCGACGGCCTCCGCCCCCGTCTCCTCGGGCCACCCGGTCTGCGGGAAGAGCGTCCGGGGATGCTCGTGCAGGGAGACGGTCAGCACCCGGGGGTCCTCCCAGAACGCCGCCTGCACCCCGTCCCCGTGATGCACGTCCACATCCACGTACGCCACACGCTCCGCGCCCAGTTCGAGCAGCCTGGCGACGGCCAGCGCGGCGTCGTTGTAGATGCAGAAGCCCGACGCGGCCCCGGGCATGGCGTGGTGCAGCCCGCCCGCGAAGTTCACCGCGTGCAGGGCCTCCCCGCGCCACACCGCCTCGGCCGCCCCCACCGACTGCCCGGCGATCAGCGCGGAGACCTCGTGCATGCCGGCGAAGGCCGGGTCGTCCTCGGTACCGAGGCCGTACTCCCCGCGCGCGGACGCGGGATCGGCGGACGCGGCCTTCACCGCCGCCACGTAGTCCTCGCGGTGCACGAGCCGCAGCGTCGAATCACCGGCACGCTTGGCCGCGACCACGTCCAGCTCCTGGTCGAGCCCGAGGGCACCGACGAGACTTCGGGTCAGCGCGAGTCTCACCGGGTCCATGGGGTGACCCGGGCCGAAGTCATAGCCCGTTACTGCTTCGTCCCACATCAGCTGTGCGCGGCCGCTCATGCCCGTCACCGTATCGGTCCGCTTCCGGGGCGAAGGAGCGGGCGTACAACAAGGTCACGAGCACCAACACCATGGGAACGAGCATCGCCCCCCGGTAGCTCCACGCGTCCCCGAGCCCGCCCACCAGCGGTGAACCGATCAGGAAACCCACGTAGTTGAAGACGTTCAGCCGCGCGACGGCCGAGTCCGAAGCCCCCGGGAAGAGCCGCCCCGCCGCCGCGAAGGTCTGCGGCACGATCACACAGAGCCCGAGCCCGAGGACCGTGAACCCCGCGATCCCCACCCACGCCCCGGGCGCCACCGCCACGACCGCGAACCCGAGCGCGGCCACCACGGACCCCGCCCGCACCACCGCCACGGCCCCGAACCGCCGCACCCCCAGGTCCCCGAGCCCGCGCCCCACCAGCGTCATGACCATGTAGACGTTGTACGGAACGGTCGAGAGCTCCTCGGAGCTCCCCAGGACGTCCTGCAAGTACTTCGCACTCCAGTTGGAGACCGTCGAGTCCCCGATGTACGCGAAGCTCATGACGAGGCACAGCGGAAGCAGCAGCTTGAAGACGACGGGGCCGCCCTTGCCCGCGCCCGCCTCGGCGTCGTCCCCCTCGTCCCGCGCCCCGGCATCGACGTACCACCGGCTGCCCACCAGCGCCGCGGGCAGCAGCACCACGACGACCGGCAGATAGGAGACGAAGAGCGACAGGTCCCAGTGCGCCCCCGCCCACGCGAGCGAGGCCCCCGCGATCCCGCCCAGGCTGTACGCGGCGTGGAAACCGAGCATGATGCTCCGCCCGTAGGCCCGCTGGAGACTCACCCCGAGCATGTTCATGGACGCATCAAGAGCCCCCACCGAAAGCCCGAACGCCCCCAGCGCCACGGCCACGTGCCACATGGCGTCCCCGGCACCGACCCCCAGCAGGGCAAGCAGCACGAGGGGCTGCGACCACCTCAGGACCGCGCTGGGCGGCACCCGCTTCACCAGCTGCTCGGTGCACACGCTCGCGACGCCCGCCAGGATCGGGACCGCGGCCAGGAAGACGGGCAGCAGCCCGTCGGATATCCCGTACCGGTCCTGGATCGCCGGAATCCGCGTCACCAGCAGGGCGAAGGTCACTCCCTGCACCAGGAAGCCGAACGCGAGCGAGGCCCTGCCGCGCCGCAGCACATCTGTCATGGCTGCGTAGCGTAGGGCCCCGGGCTACCCGTGGGTAGGTGGATCACTCAACCAATTTCGGCGGCCTTGAGGTCCGCCTCGACCATCTCCTCCATGGGTCCGACGGCCAGCCGCCCACTGACCACGATGGTCAGCGTGATCGTCACCGCGGCGATCACCCCGCCCATCGCCACCATGGTGTCCACGGGCAGCGTGTACGCCCCCAGGATCCGCGCCACGGCCTCCCCGAAGAGCCCCACGCCCCACACCACGGAGAACGTCCGCTCCAGCCGCGCGAACCGCCCGCGCCGCGCGCTCAGCCGCTCCCAGGACGCGATCCGCGCCGCGTTCCCCTTGGTCACCCACGGCTTGAGCCCCGCGGTCATCAGCGGCCGCCCCGCGAACACCGACGCGAGCACGGCGAGCCCGATCGTCCCCGTGATCCCGCTGTCCTTGGCCAGCATGAGCCGCGGATCACCGGCGACGAGACTCAGCAGCAGCCCCACGACGTTGGCGGTCAGGATCAGCGCGGCGAGCCCGTTGACCCGCCGCTCCTTGACGAGCCCCCACACCGTCCGCACGCCCGGCACGACACTGCTCCAGGCGAGCGCCGCCATGGTGCCCATCCCGAAGCCCTTGCTGAGCAGGTAGTACGAGGCGGTGGGCACGATCGCGTCCAGCACGAGCGGCTTCAGTGACTCGATCCGCGCCTTGCGTGCTTCCGCGCCCTCGGTGGCCGGGACGGAGGCGGGGGCGTTGGCGGCCGTGATGACCGTGGCAGGGGCCTCGGTGGTGAGCTGGCTCATGATCGCGTTCCTCCGTCGTAGCTGTGTGCGTTCCGTTCGTTCGCGACTTCCTTCGCGACACACACAGCTTCGCCTTCAGGCCCTGTCCCCCAACAGAAACGATCGTCCGGAGCTGGCGGTGACAAATGTCAGCCAGGCCCCGCACGCCATGTCACACCCACGTCATTCACACAGGTCGACAGGGGTGCTCAGGCAAGGAGACCGATCAACTCCCGTAGGTCTCCGAAGAGTTCGGTGGCCCCCTCCAGCCGCTCGGCGGGCGTCATGGCGGTGAACCCGTAGACATCCATCCCTGCGGCCAGGGCGGCCCGCACCCCGAGCGGACTGTCCTCCACGACCACGCACTTCCCGGGCGCCACGCCCATGCGCTCGGCCGCGTGCAGGAAGAGATCCGGCGCGGGCTTCCCCCGCCCCACGTCCTGCGAGCTGAAGACCCGCCCCTCGTCGAAGTACTTGTCGAGCCCGGTCTTCCGATGCCCGACCCGGATCCGCTCATGACTCCCGGAGGACGCCAAGCAGTAGGCCACCCCGTCGGCGCCGAGCTCCTCGAGAACCTGCAGGGCCCCGTCCACGGGCTTCAGCTCGCGCTCGAAGGCGGCGAACACCCGCCCGTGAAAGACCTCGTCGAAGTCCGCGGGCAGCCGCTCCCCGCTCCGCTCCAGAATCAGATCGTGTACGCGATGCACGGCAGCGCCCATGTAGTCGCGCAAGGAGTCCTCGTACGACGTGGGGTGCCCGAGCTCGGTCAGATAGCCGGCCAGGATCGTGTTGGAGAGCGGCTCACTGTCCACGAGGACGCCGTCATTGTCGAAGATGACCAGGTCGTATCGCATTACCCGACCCTAATTGGTCCGGAACGCAGAAAACCCCCGCACCAGATGGTGCGGGGGTTTCCCTTAAAAATAGTTCGGCGGCGTCCTACTCTCCCACAGGGTCCCCCCTGCAGTACCATCGGCGCTGTGAGGCTTAGCTTCCGGGTTCGGAATGTAACCGGGCGTTTCCCTCACGCTATGACCACCGAAACACTATGAAACTGTCAACCGGAGCCGTGGCACATGGCTACGACGGTTGTTCGTGGTTTCAGAACCAACACAGTGGACGCGAGCAACTGAGGACAAGCCCTCGGCCTATTAGTACCAGTCACCTCCACCCGTTACCGGGCTTCCAGATCTGGCCTATCAACCCAGTCGTCTACTGGGAGCCTTAACCCCTCAAAGGGGGTGGGAATACTCATCTCGAAGCAGGCTTCCCGCTTAGATGCTTTCAGCGGTTATCCTTTCCGAACGTAGCCAACCAGCCATGCCCTTGGCAGGACAACTGGCACACCAGAGGTTCGTCCGTCCCGGTCCTCTCGTACTAGGGACAGCCCTTCTCAATATTCCTACGCGCACAGAGGATAGGGACCGAACTGTCTCACGACGTTCTAAACCCAGCTCGCGTACCGCTTTAATGGGCGAACAGCCCAACCCTTGGGACCGACTCCAGCCCCAGGATGCGACGAGCCGACATCGAGGTGCCAAACCATCCCGTCGATATGGACTCTTGGGGAAGATCAGCCTGTTATCCCCGGGGTACCTTTTATCCGTTGAGCGACGGCGCTTCCACAAGCCACCGCCGGATCACTAGTCCCGACTTTCGTCCCTGCTCGACCCGTCGGTCTCACAGTCAAGCTCCCTTGTGCACTTACACTCAACACCTGATTACCAACCAGGCTGAGGGAACCTTTGGGCGCCTCCGTTACTCTTTGGGAGGCAACCGCCCCAGTTAAACTACCCATCAGACACTGTCCCTGATCCGGATCACGGACCGAGGTTAGACATCCAGCACGACCAGAGTGGTATTTCAACGTTGACTCCACGAACACTGGCGTGCCCGCTTCACAGTCTCCCACCTATCCTACACAAGCCGAACCGAACACCAATATCAAACTGTAGTAAAGGTCCCGGGGTCTTTCCGTCCTTCTGCGCGAAACGAGCATCTTTACTCGTAGTGCAATTTCACCGGGCCTATGGTTGAGACAGTCGAGAAGTCGTTACGCCATTCGTGCAGGTCGGAACTTACCCGACAAGGAATTTCGCTACCTTAGGATGGTTATAGTTACCACCGCCGTTTACTGGCGCTTAAGTTCTCAGCTTCGCACGCCCGAAAGCGCACTAACCGGTCCCCTTAACGTTCCAGCACCGGGCAGGCGTCAGTCCGTATACATCGCCTTACGGCTTCGCACGGACCTGTGTTTTTAGTAAACAGTCGCTTCTCGCTGGTCTCTGCGGCCACCCCCAGCTCAGAGTGCAAGACTCATCACCGGTGATGGCCCCCCTTCTCCCGAAGTTACGGGGGCATTTTGCCGAGTTCCTTAACCATAGTTCACCCGAACGCCTCGGTATTCTCTACCTGACCACCTGAGTCGGTTTAGGGTACGGGCCGCCATGAAACTCGCTAGAGGCTTTTCTCGACAGCATAGGATCATCCACTTCACCACAATCGGCTCGGCATCAGGTCTCAGACTATGTGCAAGGCGGATTTGCCTACCTTGCGTCCTACACCCTTACCCCGGGACAACCATCGCCCGGGCTGGACTACCTTCCTGCGTCACCCCATCACTCACCTACTACAAGTCTGGTCCGTCGGCTCCACCACTTCCCTCAACTCCGAAGAGATCGGGACGGCTTCACGGACTTAGCATCGCCTGATTCGATGTTTGACGCTTCACAGCGGGTACCGGAATATCAACCGGTTATCCATCGACTACGCCTGTCGGCCTCGCCTTAGGTCCCGACTTACCCTGGGCAGATCAGCTTGACCCAGGAACCCTTAGTCAATCGGCGCACACGTTTCTCACGTATGTATCGCTACTCATGCCTGCATTCTCACTCGTGAACCGTCCACCACTGCCTTCCGGCGCGGCTTCACCCGGCACACGACGCTCCCCTACCCATCACGATCCCCGTTGGGGGTATATATCGCAATGACACGACTTCGGCGGTACGCTTGAGCCCCGCTACATTGTCGGCGCGGAATCACTAGACCAGTGAGCTATTACGCACTCTTTCAAGGGTGGCTGCTTCTAAGCCAACCTCCTGGTTGTCTGTGCGACTCCACATCCTTTCCCACTTAGCGTACGCTTAGGGGCCTTAGTCGATGCTCTGGGCTGTTTCCCTCTCGACCATGGAGCTTATCCCCCACAGTCTCACTGCCGCGCTCTCACTTACCGGCATTCGGAGTTTGGCTAAGGTCAGTAACCCGGTAGGGCCCATCGCCTATCCAGTGCTCTACCTCCGGCAAGAAACACACGACGCTGCACCTAAATGCATTTCGGGGAGAACCAGCTATCACGGAGTTTGATTGGCCTTTCACCCCTAACCACAGGTCATCCCCCAGGTTTTCAACCCTGGTGGGTTCGGTCCTCCACGACCTCTTACAGCCGCTTCAACCTGCCCATGGCTAGATCACTCCGCTTCGGGTCTTGAGCGCGCTACTAAATCGCCCTATTCGGACTCGCTTTCGCTACGGCTTCCCCACACGGGTTAACCTCGCAACACACCGCAAACTCGCAGGCTCATTCTTCAAAAGGCACGCAGTCACGAGACACCAAGCAAGCTTGATGTCCGACGCTCCCACGGCTTGTAGGCACACGGTTTCAGGTACTATTTCACTCCGCTCCCGCGGTACTTTTCACCATTCCCTCACGGTACTATCCGCTATCGGTCACCAGGGAATATTTAGGCTTAACGGGTGGTCCCGCCAGATTCACACGGGATTTCTCGGGCCCCGTGCTACTTGGGTGTCTCTCAAACGAGCCGCTGATGTTTCGACTACGGGGGTCTTACCCTCTACGCCGGACCTTTCGCATGTCCTTCGTCTACATCAACGGTTTCTGACTCGCCTCACAGCCGGCAGACTGTGAAAGAGAGATCCCACAACCCCGCATGCGCAACCCCTGCCGGGTCTCACACGCATACGGTTTGGCCTCATCCGGTTTCGCTCGCCACTACTCCCGGAATCACGGTTGTTTTCTCTTCCTGCGGGTACTGAGATGTTTCACTTCCCCGCGTTCCCTCCACACTGCCTATGTGTTCAGCAGCGGGTGACAGCCCATGACGACTGCCGGGTTTCCCCATTCGGAAACCCCCGGATCAAAGCCTGGTTGACGACTCCCCGGGGACTATCGTGGCCTCCCACGTCCTTCATCGGTTCCTGGTGCCAAGGCATCCACCGTGCGCCCTTAAAAACTTGGCCACAGATGCTCGCGTCCACTGTGCAGTTCTCAAACAACGACCAACCACCCATCACCCCGAACCAGTAGATCCGAGTGCACTGGGGTCGGCACTGAAGGCAGCCGAAACCGGCCGTACCTTCAGATACCCAACAGCGTGCCCGACCCGATCCCCTGACTTTCACGTTCCACGCCGAAGCAGTACTAGTGAAGCCAAGTCATCGTGCCGAGTAGTCAACGTTCCACCCATGAGCAACCAGCATCGAACATTCGCCGATGTACTGGCCTCTGACCGAGCGAACTCGGTAAGAAGTGCTCCTTAGAAAGGAGGTGATCCAGCCGCACCTTCCGGTACGGCTACCTTGTTACGACTTCGTCCCAATCGCCAGTCCCACCTTCGACAGCTCCCTCCCACAAGGGGTTGGGCCACCGGCTTCGGGTGTTACCGACTTTCGTGACGTGACGGGCGGTGTGTACAAGGCCCGGGAACGTATTCACCGCAGCAATGCTGATCTGCGATTACTAGCAACTCCGACTTCATGGGGTCGAGTTGCAGACCCCAATCCGAACTGAGACAGGCTTTTTGAGATTCGCTCCGCCTCGCGGCTTCGCAGCTCATTGTACCTGCCATTGTAGCACGTGTGCAGCCCAAGACATAAGGGGCATGATGACTTGACGTCGTCCCCACCTTCCTCCGAGTTGACCCCGGCAGTCTCCTGTGAGTCCCCATCACCCCGAAGGGCATGCTGGCAACACAGAACAAGGGTTGCGCTCGTTGCGGGACTTAACCCAACATCTCACGACACGAGCTGACGACAGCCATGCACCACCTGTATACCGACCACAAGGGGGGCACCATCTCTGATGCTTTCCGGTATATGTCAAGCCTTGGTAAGGTTCTTCGCGTTGCGTCGAATTAAGCCACATGCTCCGCTGCTTGTGCGGGCCCCCGTCAATTCCTTTGAGTTTTAGCCTTGCGGCCGTACTCCCCAGGCGGGGAACTTAATGCGTTAGCTGCGGCACCGACGACGTGGAATGTCGCCAACACCTAGTTCCCACCGTTTACGGCGTGGACTACCAGGGTATCTAATCCTGTTCGCTCCCCACGCTTTCGCTCCTCAGCGTCAGTAATGGCCCAGAGATCCGCCTTCGCCACCGGTGTTCCTCCTGATATCTGCGCATTTCACCGCTACACCAGGAATTCCGATCTCCCCTACCACACTCTAGCCTGCCCGTATCGACTGCAGACCCGGGGTTAAGCCCCGGGCTTTCACAACCGACGTGACAAGCCGCCTACGAGCTCTTTACGCCCAATAATTCCGGACAACGCTTGCGCCCTACGTATTACCGCGGCTGCTGGCACGTAGTTAGCCGGCGCTTCTTCTGCAGGTACCGTCACTTTCGCTTCTTCCCTGCTGAAAGAGGTTTACAACCCGAAGGCCGTCATCCCTCACGCGGCGTCGCTGCATCAGGCTTTCGCCCATTGTGCAATATTCCCCACTGCTGCCTCCCGTAGGAGTCTGGGCCGTGTCTCAGTCCCAGTGTGGCCGGTCGCCCTCTCAGGCCGGCTACCCGTCGTCGCCTTGGTGAGCTTCTACCTCACCAACAAGCTGATAGGCCGCGGGCTCATCCTTCACCGCCGGAGCTTTCAACCCTCTCCCATGCGAGAGACGGTATTATCCGGTATTAGACCCCGTTTCCAGGGCTTGTCCCAGAGTGAAGGGCAGATTGCCCACGTGTTACTCACCCGTTCGCCACTAATCCACCCCGAAGGGCTTCATCGTTCGACTTGCATGTGTTAAGCACGCCGCCAGCGTTCGTCCTGAGCCAGGATCAAACTCTCCGTGAATGTGTACCGGTAATCCGGTGCGACACCACGAGAGCGGAACCAAGGAGAGGAATAATCCCCTTGGTTCACAGCGTCCTCGCTGTGCTGCCTGCACGAGCCTCAAGGGCCGTACAGGACTTTTTCAAAGGAACCTCAACTCACCGAAGTGAGTCGGGGTATCAACATATCTGGCGTTGACTTTTGGCACGCTGTTGAGTTCTCAAGGAACGGACGCTTCCTTTGTACTCACCCTCTCGGGCTTTCCTCCGGGCGCTTCCCTTCGATGTTTCTTTTTGTTCTTCGTTCTTGCGTTTCCGACTCTATCAGACTCTTTCGTGTCCGACTTCCTCGGTGCCTTTCCGGTTCCCGCTCCAGCCTTTCGGCTTTCGCGTTTCCCTTTCCGGCGGTTCCGACTCTATCAGATCCTTTCGGGCCCGATTCCCAGTCGAAGTGGGGTTGTCTTCCCGGCTGTTGGGCCGTTCCGACGAGTGAGACTTTAGCGGAATCCTGGCTCCCGACCTAATCGGGGGCGCCCTCTCGAACGCGGATTCCTCATTTCGCAAATACGCATGAAAACAATCCGAAGACGGGTCCCGTGAGGGAACACGACATCGATCGCTTGAATGGTTCTTGCGGAATGGCCGCCCGGGGACCGACCAAGTGGTCGACGCTCACGTCGGGCAACTCGGAGAACACTACGTACCGGCCCAGGGCGTGTCAACTCCAGGACGGAGGGGCCTCTGGAGGACTACTCTGGGCCGCATGACAACGCATGCGTGCACCCAACTGTGGTGGGCCGCCTGACGGCGGCCGGACCTACGCATGCACTCAACGGCCGCCGCTTCGGCGGCCGTTCTCGTTTCTCCCCCTGGAGGAGCCGAAGCCCGGTCGTCGGGCAGGCGGTCCTGACCAGGAGGCGGAGAGATGAAGAGGATCTTCAGCGGGATCAAGCCCACGGGGCACCTGACCCTGGGGAACTATCTGGGAGCCGTCCGGCGGTGGGCTGAGATCGATCAGCACCAGGCCGACGCCCTGTTCAGCGTGGTCGACCTGCACGCGCTGACCGTGGAGCACGATCCGGGCCGGGTGCGCAGGCTCAGTCGGCAGGCGGCGACGCTGCTGCTCGCGTCGGGGATCGATCCCGGCCTCGCCACCGTGTTCGTACAGAGCCACGTGGACGAGCACGCCCGGCTCTCGTACCTGCTGGAGTGCGTGGCCACGGACGGCGAGATGCGCCGGATGATCCAGTACAAGGAGAAGTCGGCGCGGGAGCGGGACCGCGGCGGGAGCGTGCGGCTGTCCCTGCTCACCTATCCCGTCCTGATGGCGGCGGACATCCTGGCGTACGGCGCGGACGAGGTGCCGGTCGGGGACGACCAGACCCAGCACGTCGAGCTCACGCGGGATCTCGCGGTGCGGTTCAACCAGCGGTACGGACAGACGTTCGTCGTGCCGCGGGCCACGGCGCCCGAGGTCGCGGCGCGGGTCATGGACCTCCAGGACCCGGCGTCGAAGATGGGCAAGTCCCACGAGGCCGGTGCCGGGATCGTCTATCTCCTCGACGAGCCCGACGTGGTGCGCAAGAAGATCCTGCGCGCCGTCACGGACAGCGGCACCGAGGTCGCCTACGACCGGGAGGCCAAGCCGGGGGTCACGAACCTGCTGGAGATCCTGGCCGCTTGTGAAGGTGGGAACCCAGAAGCCTTGAGCGGTGTATACGAGTCGTACGGCGCACTGAAAAAGGACACCGCCGAGGCCGTGGTGGAGCTGCTCAGGCCCGTGCAGGAGAGGCACAAGGAGCTGATGGCTGATTCCGCGTATGTAGAGGAGGTGTTGCGGCAGGGGGCCGAGCGGGCCAGAGAGATGTCCCGGCCGACGGTGGACCGGGCCTATCGGGCGATCGGGCTGCTGCCGCCGGTGAACGAGGCCCGGTAGGCGCGAGGGCTGGTGGCGAGGCGCGCTGCGAAGTGCTGGCGCATCGTGACCTCGCTGCCGAAGCCCGCGCGGCGGGCCACCTCCGGCATGGGCAGGTCGGTGCGTTCGAGGAGTTTCTGCGCGGCCGCGATGCGCTGGTCCAGGAGCCAGCGCAGCGGGGTCGTGCCGGTGGCCGCCGTGAAGTGGCGGGCGAAGGAGCGCGCCGACATGCCCGCGCGGGTGGCGAGGTCGGCGACGGTGAGCGGTTCGTGGAGGTGACGGAGGGCGTATTCGCGTACGGAGGCGAGGGCATCGGCGTCGCGGTCGGCGCGCGGGGTGGGGTGCTCGATGAACTGGGCCTGAGTGCCAGTGCGGAAGGGGGCGGTGACCATCGAGCGGGCGACGGTCGCGGCGGCTTCCGAGCCGTGTGCGGTGCGGACCAGGTGCAGGCAGAGGTCGATGCCGGCGGCGGTGCCCGCCGCGGTCCAGATGTTGTCGTCCTCGATGAAGAGGGCGTCGGGTTCGAGGGAGACAAGGGGGTGGTGCGCGCGGAACAGGTCGACGAGGCCCCAGTGGGTGATCGCGCGGCGGCCGTCCAGGAGTCCGGCCTGGGCCAGGGCGAAGGCGCCGCCGCAGAGTGCCGCGATGGTGGTGCCGCGTGCGTGGGCCCTGCGCAGGGCGTCCAGTACGGGTGCCGGTGCTGACGTCAGATGGTCGTCCAGGCCGGGGACGACGATCAGGTCCGTGCCGGTCAGCCGGTTCAGCCAGGTGAGGCCGCGGTCGGGGGTGAGGGTGAGGCCGCCCCTGATCGGTACGGGCGTGGGGTCGGCGGCGACGCGGCGGAGGTCGAAGGCGGGCACGCCACGGTCCGTGCGGTCGGTGCCCCAGACCTCCGTGATGACGGAGACGTCGAAGGCGCGGATGCCGGGGAAGGCGAGGAGCGCGATGCGTTGCGGCACGGTGGCAGTAAACCATCGATCGCTGGCTTTCCGACCTCTGGGGCGGGGGGCGCGGGGGCGGCAGCATCGTGGTCATGGAGATCGCAGAGAACGCAGCGCTGGTCGTGGTGGACGTACAGAAGGGATTCGATGAGGAGGAGTTCTGGGGACCGAGGAACAACCCCGGGGCCGATGACAACATCGCCTCGCTGATCGATGTCTGGCAGGCGACGGGGCGGCCGGTCGTGTTCGTCCGTCACGACTCGTCGAAGCCGGTGTCGCCGCTGCGGCCCGGATACGTGGGCAACGACTTCAAGGAGTACGTCGAGCAGCGGCGCGGGAAGGGGGCCGGGCCCGAGCTGCTCGTGACCAAGGCCGTGAACTCGGCCTTCTACGGGACGCCGGACCTGGACGCGTGGTTCAAGGCGGCGGGGGTCACGCAGTTCGTGGTGACCGGGATCCAGACCAACATGTGCGTGGAGACGACGGCTCGGATGGGAGGGAATCTGGGGTACGAGGTGCTGGTTCCGCTGGACGCCACGCACACGTTCGATCTGGTGGGGCCGTTCGGCTGGCGTCTCGACGCGGAGGAGTTGGCGCGAGCCACGGCGGTCTCGCTCCATGGCGGTCGCTTCGCCTCGGTCGTCTCCACGGAGGAGGTCCTGGCCGCGGCGCGGTGAGGGGCGTCGTCGTGGCGGGCCGGGGCCGGTCCGCTGCGGCGTACCGGCCCCGTCAGGTCATGCGTTGTTGCCGGAGGCCAGTTCCCTGCCGCGGTCGCGGGCCGCTTCGAGGGCGGCGATGAGGGCGGCGCGCACGCCGTGGTTCTCGAGTTCGCGGATGGCGTTGATCGTCGTGCCCGCGGGAGAGGTGACGTTCTCGCGGAGCTTGACCGGGTGTTCGCCGCTGTCGCGGAGCATGACGGAGGCGCCGACGGCGGCCTGGACGATCAGGTCGTGGGCCTTGTCGCGCGGGAGGCCGAGGAGGATGCCCGCGTCGGTCATGGCCTCGACCAGGAAGTAGAAGTAGGCGGGGCCCGAGCCGGACAGGGCGGTGCAGGCGTCCTGCTGGGTCTCGGGGACCCGCAGCGTCTTGCCGACGGCGCCGAAGATGTCCTCCGCGAGCGTCAGTGCGTCGCCGGTGGCGTGGCTGCCCGCGGAGATGACGGACATGCCTTCGTCGACGAGGACGGGGGTGTTGGGCATGACGCGGACGACCGGGGTCTTCTCGGCCAGGCGCTCTTCGATGAAGGCGGTGGTGATGCCCGCGGCGGCGCTGATGACGAGGCGGTCGGCGGTGACGTGCGGGGCGAGTTCGTCGAGGAGCTTGGCCATGTCCTGCGGCTTGCAGGCGAGGATCAGGGTGTCGGCGCGCTTGGCGGCGTCGGCGTTGCTGACGGGGGTGACGCCGTAGCGGGTGCGGAGTTCGTCGGCGCGTTCCTGGCGGCGGGTGGTGACCAGGAGGTCGGCGGGGGCCCAGCCGCCGCGGATCATGCCGCTGAGCAGGGCTTCGCCGATCTTGCCGGTGCCGAGGACTGCGACTTTCTGGCTCGTGGTGCGGCTCATGAGCGGGGGCCTCCGAGGTTGCGTCGTCCGGTGGCCATCCTCGCATTGGGCCGGTGGCGGGGGTGGGGGCGTCCGGCAGGCGGACGGGCCAGGGCCCCGGTCAGGGCCGGTCAGGCGGTGCGGCGGCGGAGGGTGGCGGCGCCCAGGCCGAGGACCAGGACGGCGCAGGCGGCGACGATGACGGCGTCGCGGACGAAGTCGCCGGTGACGTCGGGGTGGTGGAGGACTTCGTTCATGCCGTCGACGGCGTACGACATGGGGAGGACGTTGGAGATCCATTCCAGGACCGGCTGCATGCTGGAGCGCGGGGCGAACAGGCCGCAGAGCAGCAGCTGGGGGAAGATCACCGCCGGCATGAACTGGACCGCCTGGAACTCGGAGGCGGCGAAGGCCGAGACGAAGAGGCCGAGCGCGGTGCCGAGCAGGGCGTCGAGCAGGGCGACCAGGAGCAGCAGCCAGGCCGATCCGGTGACGTCGAGGCCGAGGGTCCACAGGGCGAGGCCGGTGGCGAGCGCCGACTGGACGATCGCGAGGGCGCCGAAGGCGAGGGCGTATCCGGCGATGAGGTCGCCCTTGGCGAGCGGCATGGCGAGGAGGCGTTCGAGGGTGCCCGAGGTGCGTTCGCGCAGGGTGGCGATGGAGGTGACCAGGAACATCGTGATGAGCGGGAAGATGCCGAGCAGCGAGGCGCCGATCGAGTCGAAGGTCGCGGGGCTGCCGTCGAAGACGTAGCGCAGGAGCAGCAGCATCACGCACGGGACCAGGATCATCAGGGCGATGGAGCGCGGGTCGTGGCGGAGCTGGCGCAGCACGCGGGCGGCGGTGGCGAAGGTGCGGTAGGCGTTCATCGGGGGCTCCGGGGCTTCGTCTTCAGTGCTGGCTGTGGCGGGTGTCGGCCTGGTCCACGAGGTGGAGGAAGGCGGCCTCGACCGTCTCGGCGCGGGTGCGGGCGCGGAGTGCGTCGGGGGTGTCGTCGGCGAGGATCTCGCCCTCGCGCATGAGGAGGAGGCGGTGGCAGCGCTCCGCCTCGTCCATGACGTGGGAGGAGACGAGGAGGGTGGCGCCCCGGTCGGCGGCGATGGCGTGGAAGAGGTTCCACAGGTCACGTCGGAGGACGGGGTCGAGGCCGACGGTCGGTTCGTCGAGGACGAGGAGTTCGGGGGCGCCGATGAGGGCCACGGCGAGGGAGACGCGGCTGCGCTGGCCGCCGGAGAGGTTGCCCGCGAGGGAGTCGGCGTGCGAGGTGAGGTCGACGTCGTCGATGGCGCGGGTGACGTGTTCGTGGCGGCGTCCGGCGGCGCTCCTGCCCGGGTCGAGGACGGCGGCGAAGTAGTCGAGGTTCTGGCGGACGGTGAGGTCGTCGTAGACGGACGGGTGCTGGGTGACGTAGCCGATGCGGGAGCGCAGGGCGGGGGCGCCCGCCGGGTGGCCGAGGACGTCGAGGCGTCCGGTGACCTTGGCCTGGGTGCCGACGACCGAGCGCATGAGGGTGGACTTTCCGCAGCCGGAGGGGCCGAGGAGGCCGGTGATCTGGCCGCGCGGGACGGTGAAGTCGAGGCCGCGCAGGACGGTGCGGGGGCCTCGGACGACGGTCACGTTCCCGGCGAGGACGGCGGGGGTCGGGGGTGCGTCCTGCGCGGCCTCCGGACCGTGTGGAGCGTGCGGGGCGGCCGGACTCTTGTTATTCATCATGTGATGAATAATCCTCCGCGCACCTCGGCCCGTCAAGGCGCCGTGCTCGCGGTGACCGCTGTGCCGATCGTGGCGACGGATCTGTAGGCCGGGTGTAATCAGGAAGCGGAGCCGGTACCGGTACCGGGCGCCGCGTCCGATGAGGGCCGGATCGCGACCAGCAGGTCCACGACGTAACGCTCCTCGACGACCGCGTCCGGAAAGACCTTGAGGAGCTCGGCGCGCTCCTCGGCGAGGAAGGCGGCCGTGCGCTCCGCGCCCATGACCAGGAACGCCGAGTGCGTGCCGATGTTGGCGAGGTGGGTGTCGAGGGGGACGCGGCGGCTCCAGCGCACCTGGTCGCGGCGGAAGTCCAGCGCGGTGGTCAGGGCGCCGACGCTGTGCCTGGTGCGCTCGGCGGTGCGCCCCGCGCCGTCGTCCATGCCGAGGTGGCGCGCGATGCGGGCGCTCTGCTCGGTGAGCCAGGGCGTATCCGGGTCCGTGGTGTTCCACCACAGGGCGAGGGCGCCGCCGGGCCGCAGCACGCGCAGGGCCTCGGGGACGGAGCGTTCCTGATCGGTCCAGTGCCAGGCCTGGGCGTACGTGATCAGGTCGGCGATGCCGTCCGCGAGCGGCAGCGCGTTGCCGTCGCCGCGTACGACGGGGACGTGCGCCAGCGTGCGGCGGAACTGTTCCGCCATGCCGTCTCCGGGCTCGACCGCGACGACGTCCGCGCCGCGCTCGACGAGCAGGGCGGTGGCGATACCGGTACCCGCGCCGACGTCCACGACGCGCGCCCCCGCGAGGCGCCGCCCCATCAGGCGTTCGACGGAGTCGAGGAGGGCGGGCGGGTAGGAGGGGCGGTTCGCCGCGTACTGGGCGGCGGCCGCGTTGAAGGAGTGGGCGCGGGGGGAGGGGGCGGACGTCATGGGGGCATCCTCACGCCGATGGGGACGGCTGATCCAGCCCTCGGCCCCGGCGCCCCGGGCGAGCGCGGGCTCAGCCTCCGCGCTTCTTGCGTGAGGGGTTGCCCGTCCGGCGCGACGTGCGCTTCTCGTACTGGACGCGGGCCGTCTCGTATTCCTTGCGGTGGAGCTCCTCGCCCGGTGCCTCCTTCAGGGAACGGAAGAAGTAGGCGAGCAGGCCGCCGATGAAGCCGATCGTCATCAGGCCGCGCATCGAGGCGACCGACGCCGGGTCGTGGCGGCGTGTGTACCCCTCCCAGGTGCGGCGGAAGGCGAGCGCGCTGCAGATCGCGAACATGACGACGACCAGCAGGTTCACGAACGTGCCCACGTCCGCGATGGCCAGGCCCTCGTAGGCGAAGCGGAGCACGAAGCAGCCCGCGGCCGCGAGCAGCAGCGAGCCGACGGCGGCGCCGACGCGGCGGGCGCCGTAGCCGTTGTCGTGGTCGAGCCACGTCGTACCGAAGAAGCGGATCGGTTCGGGCCGCGGACCAGGGGTGGTTCCGGAGGTTTCTTCGCTCACCGTTTGATTATCGCCCGCCGGGGGCCCCGCTCGGCGGAGGGCGGCGGCGGGCGGCGGAGGGGGCCGCGGGGAGGACCGGGAGGAGGACCGGGAGGAGGCGAAGCGTAGTGGGGGGGTGGGCTCGCCCTATTCGTCCCCCGCCTTGCGGGAGCACACGGCGGGGCCGCTAGTTTGGGCGGCGTAAGCGGCGTGAGTCGTAGCGCGAGAACAGACCCGAGAACACGGGGGAGGTTGGTGCGAGTGTCGCTCCGTGGAGGAGACCCTGAGGAGATCGGCGGCTATCCGCTGGAGGCCCGGCTCGGGTCGGGCGGCATGGGCACGGTCTTCCTCGCGCGTACGGCGTCGGGGCGGCCCGTCGCGATCAAGCTGATCCACCAGCAGTTCGCGGACGACGAGGAGTTCCGGATCCGCTTCCGGCAGGAGGTCGCGGCGGCCCGCCGGGTCAGCGGCGCCTTCACCGCCGCCGTGATCGACGCCGACCCCGAGGCCGAGCACCCGTGGATGGCCACCACCTTCATCGAGGGCGACACGCTCGCCCAGCGCATCGCGAAGCGCGGCCCGATCGGCGGCTCCGAGCTGCGCACGCTGGCCATAGGTCTGACCGAGGCGCTGCGGGACATCCACCGCGCCGGGGTCGTGCACCGCGACCTCAAGCCGTCCAACGTGGTGCTGTCCCCCGAGGGCCCGCGCGTCATCGACTTCGGCATCTCGCGCGCGGCGGACCAGCAGACGCTGACGATGACGGGGCGGGTGATAGGCACGCCGCCCTTCATGTCACCGGAGCAGTTGCAGGCCCCGCGCGGGGTCGGGCCGCGCTCCGACGTCTTCTCGCTGGGCACGCTGCTGGTGTACGCGGCGACGGGGCAGGGCCCCTTCGACGCGGACAGCCCCTATATGACGGCGTATCAAGTGGTGCACGAGGCCCCGTCGTTGGGCTCGGTGCCCGGCGCGCTGCGATCGGTGGTCGAGCCGTGCCTCGCCAAGGACCCCGAGCACCGCCCCTCGGCCGACGAACTCCTCGTGGGACTGCGGGACCTGCCCGCCGACCTCGGCGGTCCCGCCGGGGCCGGGGGCGGCTGCCCCACCCGCGAGACGGACACCCAGCACCACCTGTCGGCGACCGACGACACCCCGTCCCCCGGCCCTTCGCGGCCGCCCGCGGCCGCGGCCGAGAACCCCCCGCACACCAGCCCCCCGACCGGCACCCTCATCGGCCGTCACCTGCGCCGCCGCTGGCGCCCTGTGCTCGCCGCCGCGGTCGCCGTGGCCGCGATCGCGGGCGGGGCCACGCTCCTGCGCACCGGCTCGTCCGACGAGCCGGGCGACGCGGGCGGCCGGGGCGGCAACGTCGCGGCGACCGGCTCGGCCGCGCTGCCGCACCGGTTCGCGCCGTGGAAGAAGACGGTGCTCGGCGGCCGCGCCGACATCCCCGACGAGCTGCGCTGTCTGACCCGCGGCGACGCGGTGTTCTGCGGGGGCGGCGGCGTCGTCGCGGCCCGCCTGCGCGCCTCCGACGGCTCCCGCGTGTGGACCGAGAAGAGCCCGGGCGTGCCGGTCCAGGGCATGCACCTGGTGGGCGCCACCGACGACACGGTGCTCGGCTACCGCATCGCGGCCGAGGGCTCGGGTGATCCGGCCACCGAGGTGGTCGCCCTCGACGCGGACAAGGGCAAGGAGCTGTGGTCGGTGCCGTCGGGCGCCCAGTCCACGGCCGTGACCGGGCGTACGCAGGACGCCGTGGTCGTCGACTCGAAGGTCATGACGGTCGACGCGTCGAACACCCGTCTGGAGGCCAGGAGCGCGCGCAGCGGCTCGGTCGCCTGGCGGCAGCCGTTCCCCGCGGGCACGCAGTGCTCCCCCGTCCCCTCCGGCGCCCGCCTCTACCTGATGTGCGCGCCGACCGCCGAGGTGGCCGCGAGCGAAATCCGCCACTCCACGCTGCACGTCGTCGACCTCGACTCCGGGACGCTCGGCAAGGCCATCGCCCTCAAGGGCCCCGCCCAGCCCGTCGGCACCAGCGGCGACAGCCTCGTACTCGTGCACAGGGACGAGCAGCGCCTCGCGTCCCTCGGTTACGACGGGGTGATGCGGGTCGACAAGGACTCGCAGCACGTCACGTACTCCCGGCTGCCGAAGACGTACGGGGGCACGCCGGGACTGGTGGGCGACACCGTGCTCGTGAGCGGGCAGACCGGGCTCGTCACCGCCTTCGACCCGGCGACGGGCCACAAGAGGTGGGCCAGGCAGTCCGGCGTCGAGGGCCTTTCGGGGCCGGTGGGCGGCAACGGCGACGGGGCCCTCTACTTCAGCTCGGCCAGCGGCCGGGTCGCCGCGCTCTCGGCGCGCACGGGCGCGCCCCTGTGGACGACGAACCCGCGGGCCGACGGCATGACGGGCGAGATGAACGCCAGTTCCCGGGTGACGGTCGCGGGGCGCATGGTGGTCGTGACGGCCGACGACAACACGGTGTTCGCCTTCGACGCGACGAAGCCGCCGAAGTCCGGCTGAACTCCCGGACTCCGACGGCTGACAGCTGACAGCTGACAGCTGACAGCTACGAAACCGCCACGACGATCAGCAGCGCGGCGCCACGTACCCGTTGCTCCCCGTGCGGACGTACGTGTCCGAGACGTAGCGGCCGCTGCCGATGCGGTCCCAGATCTTCGACGTGCCGGTCGGGCCCGTGACCGTCTCGCCCGCCTTCTGGCACTGGATGGTGACGCGGCTGCCCGCGCGCAGGCGGCCGACCTTGCCGTACGACGTGCCGGGTCCCGAGCGGACGTTGACGTCCGCGACGACCGGGTAGCTGCCGGCGGCCACGGCCACGGCCTCGGCCTCGGCCTCGGCGCTTGCTTCTGGCGCTATGACGTTCTCGCTCACAGTGCTCTCCCCCGTAACGGGCGACGCGGGCCGCCCTCGGCATGCTCCTCACACCAAGGACGCGCCCGCGCCCCGAAAGGTTTCCGGGAGGGCTCAGCCCAGCTTCGAGACGTCCCTGACCGCGCCCTTGTCGGCGCTCGTCGCCATCGCCGCGTACGCGCGCAGGGCCGCGGAGACCTTGCGCTCGCGCGGCTTGGGCGCGTACACACCGCCCAGGGCCTCGCGGCGGGCGGTCAGCTCCGCCTCGGGGACGAGGAGTTCGATCGAGCGCTGCGGGATGTCGATGCGGATGCGGTCGCCGTCCTGGACGAGCGCGATCGTGCCGCCGGACGCCGCCTCGGGCGACGCGTGGCCGATCGAGAGGCCCGACGTACCGCCGGAGAAGCGGCCGTCGGTGACCAGGGCGCAGGTCTTGCCGAGGCCCCGGCCCTTGAGGAAGGAGGTCGGGTAGAGCATCTCCTGCATGCCGGGGCCGCCCTTGGGGCCCTCGTAGCGGATGACGACCACGTCGCCGTGCTTGACGACCTTGTTGAGGATCTTCTCGACGGCCTCTTCCTGCGAGTCGCAGACGACCGCGGGACCTTCGAACGTCCAGATCGACTCGTCGACGCCCGCGGTCTTCACCACGCAGCCGTCCACCGCGATGTTGCCCTTGAGGACGCCGAGGCCGCCGTCCTTGGAGTAGGCGTGGGCGACGTCGCGGATGCAGCCGTTCGCGGCGTCCGTGTCGAGGGTGTCCCAGCGCTCGGACTGCGAGAACGCCTCGGCGGAGCGCTGACAGCCGGGCGCCGCGTGCCACAGCTCGACGGCCTCGGCGGAGGTGGCGCCGGAGCGGATGTCCCAGGCGTCGAGCCACTCCTTGATGGAGGGCGAGTGGACGGTGTGCACGTCCTCGTTGAGCAGCCCGCCCCGGTACAGCTCGCCGAGCAGCGCGGGGATGCCGCCCGCGCGGTGCACGTCCTCCATGTAGTACGTCGTGGTGGGCGCGGCGTTCGGGGCGACCTTGGCCAGGCACGGGACGCGGCGCGAGACGGCGTCGATGTCGGTCAGGTCGTAGTCGACCTCGGCCTCGCGGGCGGCGGCGAGCAGGTGCAGGATCGTGTTGGTGGAGCCGCCCATGGCGATGTCGAGGGCCATGGCGTTCTCGAACGCGGCGTGGGTGGCGATGCTGCGCGGCAGGACGGAGGCATCGTCGCCGTCGTAGTAGCGCTTGGTGATGTCGACGACCGTCTGCCCCGCGCGCTCGTACAGCTCCTTGCGGGCGGTGTGCGTGGCGAGGACCGAGCCGTTGCCCGGCAGGGAGAGGCCGATGGCCTCGGTCAGGCAGTTCATCGAGTTGGCGGTGAACATGCCGGAACAGGAGCCGCAGGTCGGACAGGCGTTCTCCTCGATACGGAGGATGTCCTCGTCCGAGACGTTCTCGTCGACCGCGTCGCTGATCGCGTTGACCAGGTCGAGCTTGCGGACCGTGCCGTCGACGAGGGTCGCCTTGCCCGCCTCCATCGGACCGCCGGAGACGAAGACCGTCGGGATGTTGAGGCGGAGCGCCGCCATCAGCATGCCGGGCGTGATCTTGTCGCAGTTGGAGATGCAGATCAGGGCGTCCGCGCAGTGCGCCTCGACCATGTACTCGACCGAGTCGGCGATCAGGTCGCGGGACGGCAGGGAGTACAGCATGCCGCCGTGACCCATCGCGATGCCGTCGTCCACCGCGATGGTGTTGAACTCGCGCGGGATGCCACCGGCCTCGCGGATCGCGTCGGAGACGATGCGGCCGACGGGCTGCAGGTGGGTGTGGCCCGGCACGAACTCCGTGAAGGAGTTGGCGACGGCGATGATGGGCTTCCGTCCGATGTCCGCGCCGGGTACACCGGAGGCGCGCATCAGGGCGCGGGCGCCCGCCATGTTGCGGCCGTGGGTGACGGTTCGGGACCTCAGCTCGGGCATCGTCGCTCGCTCCTTCAGGGGCCCCGGCGGGACCTTCGAGGCAGGTATGACTTGATGCCGAGCGTACGCCGCCGCTCCACGATCTGGACAGGCCGTCCGGATGGCGGGACGGCCGTCTCGGTGAGCGACCGCCGGATCCGTGGGCCTCAGGGTCCGGTCAGATGCCCCTAGGGCCCGGTCAGATGCCCCTGCACCACCGGAGCCACCCGCGCCACGATCTGCTCCACGCTCGCCGAGGCCAGCGGCTCGACCTTGATCACGTACCGCAGCATGGCGATGCCCACCAGCTGCGCGGCCGCGAGCTCGGCCCGCAGCTCGGCGTCCGGCAGGTCGAGGCGGCGGGCGACGCGGCTCAGGAGCTGGGTGGCGACCAGGCGCCGGAAGACGGCGGCCGCGGTGTCGTTGTTCACGGCGGAGCGCACGACGGCGAGCAGCGGGGCGCGCGTCGCCGGGTTCTCCCAGATGCCGAAGACGAAGCGGGTGAGCCGCTCGCCGACGTCGTCGAGCGGGCCCTCCTCGATCGCGGCGGGCGCTTCGAGCGCGGGTGCGAAGGTGGCCGTGACGGCCGCCTCGAAGACCTGTTCCTTCGTACCGAAGTAGTGGTGGACGAGCGCCGGGTCCACCCCGGCGGCCTTGGCGATGGCGCGCACGGACGTCTTCTCGTACCCGTGCGCGGAGAATTCGCCGCGCGCCGCTTCCAGGATCCGGTCGCGGGTCGCGGGCCCGGCCTCGGACTGCGTACGGGAGGGCCGCCCCCTGCCACGGGTGGCGCTCACGAGCGGGGCACCCGCACCGCCGATGCCAGGTGCAGCCTGGTGAAGGCGAGCGCCTCGGCGAGATCGGCCTCGCGTTCGGCGCTGGACATCGCGCGCCGCGTGTTGACCTCGATGACGACGTGCCCGTCGAAGTTGGTCGTGGCCAGGCGCTCCAGGAGCTCGGCGCACGGCTGCGTGCCGCGCCCCGGCACCAGGTGCTCGTCCTTGGCGGAGCCCTTGCCGTCGGCGAGGTGGACGTGGCCGAGCCGGTCGCCCATGCGGTCGATCATGTCCATCGCGTCCGTGCGGGCCGTCGCGGTGTGCGAGAGGTCGACGGTGAAGTGCCGGTAGTCGTCCTTGGTGACGTCCCAGTCCGGGGCGTACGCGAGCATCTCGCGGTCGCGGTAGCGCCACGGGTACATGTTCTCGACGGCGAAGCGCACGTCGGTCTCGTCCGCCATCCGCCAGATGCCCTCGACGAAGTCGCGCGCGTACTGCCGCTGCCAGCGGAAGGGCGGGTGGACGACCACCGTCGACGCGTCGAGCTTCTCGGCGGCGGCCTTCGCGCGCTGGAGCTTCACCCAGGGGTCCGTGGACCACACGCGCTGGGTGATCAGCAGACACGGCGCGTGGACGGCCAGGATCGGGATGCGGTGGTAGTCGCTCAGGCGGCGCAGCGCCTCGATGTCCTGGCTGACCGGGTCGGTCCAGACCATGACCTCGACGCCGTCGTAGCCCAGGCGTGCCGCTATCTCGAAGGCCGTCGCCGTCGACTCCGGATAGACCGAGGCCGTCGACAGGGCGACCTTCGCATCCGGGATGCGCACCACTGGTTCTGCCACGAGGGACAGCGTACGGGCCACGGATCGGCGCGGGGGAGGTGGCCTCACGCCACCCCCTCCCACCGGCCCGGCGCGTGGCCCGGCACGTGGTGCGTCACGAGGCCGGAAGGTGGTCCAGCCTGCGCAGGATCACGCCCTCGCGCAGCGCCCACGGGCAGATCTCCAGGGTCTCCACGCCGAAGAGGTCCATGGCGCCCTCCGCGACGAGCGCCCCGGCGAGCAGCTGCCCGGCCCGGCCCTCGGAGACGCCGGGCAGCACCGCCCGCTCCTGCTCGGTCATCGCGGCGAGCTGCGGCACCCAGTCCTCCAGGGACTTCCGCTTCAGCTCCCGCTGTACGTAGAGGCCCTCCGCCGAGCGGGCCGCCCCGGCGAGCCGGGCGAGCTGCTTGAACGTCTTCGACGTGGCCACCACGTGGTCGGGGTTGCCGAACCGGGTGAACTCCCCCACGGTGCGCGCGATCTGGGCGCGCGCGTGCCGCCTCAGCGCCCGCACGTCGGAGGGGTCGGGCGGGTCCTGCCGCAACCAGGCCGCGGTGAGGCGGCCCGCGCCGAGCGGCAGGCTGACCGCGGCGTCGGGCTCCTCGTCGATGCCGTACGCGATCTCCAGGGAGCCGCCGCCGATGTCGAGGACGAGCAGCTTGCCCGCGGACCAGCCGAACCAGCGCCGGACGGCCAGGAAGGTCAGCTTGGCCTCCTCCTCGCCGGACAGGACCTTCAGGTCGACGCCGGTCTCGTCCCTGACCCTGGCGAGCACCTCGTCCGCGTTGCTGGCCTCGCGCACCGCGGAGGTGGCGAACGGAAGGACTTCCTCCACGCCCTTGTCCTCGGCGGCCTCCACCGCGTCGCGCACGGTGGCGACGAGCCGGTCGACGCCGTCGGGGCCGATCGCGCCCGCCGGGTCGAGGAGTTGGGCGAGGCGCAGGTCGGCCTTGTGCGAGTGGGCGGGCAGCGGGCGCGCGCCGGGGTGGGCGTCGACCACGAGCAGATGCACCGTGTTCGACCCCACGTCGAGGACACCGAGTCTCATGTACGGAACGCTACGCCGCATGGGGCCCCCGGCGGTCTTCGGGCGGCCCCGCACGCGCATACCCTGGAGGCGTGCCAAAGACGAAAAAGGCGAAGACCGACAAATCGAAGTCGGGGAAGCCGTCGACGAAGCCGACCGGCCCTGAGAAGCAGAAGAAGCGGGACGAGAAGGGTCTGGACTTCGCCCGGGCCTGGGTGGAGTTTCCTGATCCCGCGGACGACGAGCAGGTCTTCCGGTGCGATCTGACATGGCTGACCTCTCGCTGGACCTGCATCTTCGGAAGCGGTTGCCAGGGCATCCAGGCGGGCCGCGCCGACGACGGCTGCTGCACGCTAGGTGCCCATTTCTCGGACGATGACGACGAGAAGCGGGTCGCCGGGTTCGTCGAGCGGCTCACGCCCGACATCTGGCAGCACCACGACGTCGGCAGGGAGAGCGGCTGGGTCTCCACGGACGAGGACGGCGACCGCCAGACCCGTCCGTACCAGGGTTCGTGCATCTTCCAGAACCGCCCCGGTTTCGCGGGCGGCGCGGGCTGCTCGCTGCACATCCTGGCGCTGAAGGAGGGCCGCGAGCCCCTGGAGACGAAGCCGGACGTCTGCTGGCAGCTGCCGGTGCGACGGACGTACGAGTGGATCGACAGGCCCGACGACACGCGCGTGCTCCAGGTGTCGATCGGTGAGTACGACCGGCGGGGCTGGGGTCCCGGCGGCCACGACCTGCACTGGTGGTGCACGTCGGCGACGTCGGCGCACGGCGCGGGCGACCCGGTGTACGTCTCCTACCGCCCGGAACTGATCGAACTGATGGGCAAGAAGGGCTACGCCCGCCTCGAGGAGCTGTGCGAGGAGCGCCTCTCCTCCCAACTCCCGCTCCTGGCCCCACACCCGGCGGACCCGAAGCGGTAGGAGGGGCCCCGTAAGGGGCGCGGGGAACTGCGCGACAAGCCACGACGGCGCCGCAGCCGGGAAACAGCTCCACCACAGCGGCGCGCTCAGCCGGAACTCGGCTCCCCGCCGTCACTGGGCGGCGGAGACGAGTCGGACGGCCCGGGATCCGTCGGCGTCGGCTCCGTCGGCGTCGGCTCCGGATCAGAGGGAGTCGGCGTCGGGTCGGGGTCGGACGGGGTCGGCGTCGGATCCGGGTCCGACGGCCCCGGATCACTGGGCGTGGGCGTGGGCCGAGGCCCGGGATGACTGGGCGGCAGCCCCCCGCGCCCGAACCCGTCGATGGAGATGACCGCCCCCGAGGGCGCGATGGACACCCGTGCCCGCCAGTGCCCCGACGGCTCGCGGTCATGGTCGACGTACACCTGGATCGTGAACGACTCCCCCGGCGCGAGCGTTCCCGAGGACCGGCTCAGATAGAGCCAGGACGCACCCTCGCTCGCCGACCACCACACCGGTGAACCCCCGGACGCCGTCAGCGTGATGAGGGTCGTGTCGCCGCTCGGCTGTGCCTCCACGGTGAGGCGTCCGGGCCCCGTGGTCGAACGCGAGGGCGCGCCCCCGCCGCTGATGACCTCTACGGAGACGTCGGGCGAGCGGCTGCCCGCGGTGAAGCGGGAGTCGGGGCCCGTACGCGCGTTGCCCGCGTTCTCGTAGCCGGGCGGGTGGTCGCCGCCGCTCCCGTCCCGGTCGTCCGCCTCGCTCGCGGTGACCGAGCGGCCGTCGTGGCCCTCGCCGGTCAGCGGCGCTCCCCGGTAGGCGGCCCACAGGGCGAGCACCGGCGCGGCCACGACGGTGGCGACGACCGTCGTGGTGACGGCACGCGCGCGCAGCCGGTCGCGGCGCGCGGCGTGGTCCTTGGGGTCCATCGGAAATCCGCGCCGGTCGTAGCGCGGACCGCCGCCACGCGCGCGTGGGACGTGCTCCATCGCCCTGTGCAGGGCAGGCCGCGGGGCCTCGACGACGGGAAGCGCGGCAGGGGTGACCGCCGTGCCCGGCCAGGCGCCCGCTCCCGCGCGCTCGGCGGTGCGGCGGCAGCGCGGGCAGTCGTCGACGTGCCGGACGAGCTCGCGGCGCAGGGCGGTGCCGAGGAGGAGCTGGTTGTCGCCGGTGAGGCGGGCGACGATGGGGCAGCTGCCGGTCTCCACGACGGCGAGCGCGGCCCGGGTGCGCTCCACCTCGCAGGCGGCGGACGCGAGCAGGTCGCGGGCCTCCGTCGGCTCCAGGCCGAGGACGGCGGCGACTTCCGCGGGGGCGAGCTGGTGGCGCACGGCCAGCTCCAGCGCCTCGCGCTGCTCGGGGGTGGTGCCCGCGGCCTCGGGCCAGGCCAGCTGGGCGAGTTCGCGGCGGCGGTGCCGCTCGGCCTCCTCCGATCCTTCCCCCTCTTCCGACAAAGAGGTTGCGTCGGAGGACTTGGGGGCGCGCGGATCGGCGGTGGCGGATCCGGGCGCGCCGGCGCGCGATGTGCTTGCCCCCGCCGCGTGCACGCCCTGGCGTTTCCGCTTGGCCTCGGCGAGCCTGCGCAGGCAGACCCAGCGCGCGAGCGCGTAGAGCCAGGCCCGCAGTTCGCCTTCGGATTCGGGGCCGCGCGAGCCCCTGCGCTCGGCGAGGCGCAGCGCGTCCCCCAGGGCTGCGGTCGCCGCGTCGTGGTCGCAGAGGACCGAGAGGCAGTACGTGAACAGGCCGTCAAGACACGGCTCGTAGCGCGCGGGCGGAGTCGTGCGGGGCGCCGGCCGGGGCACCACGCGCTTGCGCGCGTCACGGTGCGCCCGGTGTGCGCCGGTTGCGTTCGCGGGGGTTTCCGACCTGCTGCTCATCACCCGTGCGAAGTTAGGCGGATGATGCAGGCCGCTTCCGCCCTCTTGAGCACATTTAATCCTTACGGGTGAACAGATCCCTCAAAAGGGGACAGGAACCCTTCATTCCGTGGCCTTGGCTCGTACGCGGGGCGAGCAACGGCGGACCGCGTTGTCAGTGGGCTCGGTTACGGTTTCGACCATGGCTGCCCGCACGAAATCCGGCAACACCGGGAAGCAACGCCCGTCCTACCGCTGCACGGAGTGCGGCTGGCAGACGGCCAAGTGGCTCGGCCGCTGCCCCGAATGCCAGGCCTGGGGCACGGTCGAGGAGTACGGCGCGCCCGCCGTCCGCACCACCGCCCCCGGCCGCGTCACCTCCTCCGCCGTCCCCATCGGCGAGGTCGACGGCCGTCAGGCCACCGCGCGCGGCACCGGCGTGCCCGAGCTGGACCGGGTGCTCGGCGGCGGTCTGGTCCCCGGCGCCGTGGTGCTGCTCGCGGGCGAGCCGGGCGTCGGCAAGTCCACGCTGCTCCTGGACGTCGCCGCGAAGGCGGCGAGCGACGAGCACCGCACGCTCTACGTGACCGGCGAGGAGTCGGCGAGCCAGGTCCGGCTGCGCGCCGACCGGATCGGGGCCATCGACGACCACCTGTTCCTGGCCGCGGAGACCGACCTGGCCGCCGTCCTCGGCCACCTCGACGCGGTCAAGCCCTCCCTCCTCGTCCTCGACTCGGTCCAGACCGTCGCCTCGCCCGAGATCGACGGCGCGCCCGGCGGCATGGCCCAGGTCAGGGAGGTCGCGGGCGCGCTGATCCGCGCCTCCAAGGAGCGCGGCATGTCCACGCTCCTCGTCGGCCACGTCACCAAGGACGGCGCGATCGCGGGACCCCGCCTCCTGGAGCATCTCGTCGACGTGGTCCTGCAGTTCGAGGGCGACCGGCACGCGCGTCTGCGCCTGGTCCGCGGCGTCAAGAACCGGTACGGGACGACGGACGAGGTCGGCTGCTTCGAGCTGCACGACGAGGGCATCACCGGCCTCGCCGACCCCAGCGGCCTCTTCCTCACCCGCCGCGCCGAGCCCGTCCCCGGCACCTGTCTGACCGTCACCCTGGAGGGCCGCCGCCCCCTGGTCGCCGAGGTCCAGGCGCTCACGGTCGACTCGCAGATCCCCAGCCCCCGCCGCACCACCTCGGGCCTGGAGACCTCCCGCGTCTCGATGATGCTGGCCGTCCTGGAGCAGCGCGGCCGGATCACCGCCCTGGGCAAGCGGGACATCTACAGCGCGACGGTCGGCGGCGTGAAGCTCACCGAGCCCGCGGCCGACCTCGCCGTCGCGCTCGCCCTGGCCAGCGCCGCGAGCGACACCCCGCTGCCCAAGAATCTCGTCGCGATCGGAGAAGTGGGCCTGGCGGGCGAGGTCAGACGGGTCACGGGCGTCCAGCGCAGACTGGCGGAGGCGCACCGCCTGGGCTTCACCCACGCCCTCGTACCCGCCGATCCCGGGAAGATCCCCGCCGGTATGAAGGTCATCGAAGTCGCCGACATGGGGGACGCACTGCGTGTCCTTCCGAGGTCCCGTCGCCGAGAGGCCCCACGGGAGGAGGAAGACCGCCGGTAGACTTTGCCCTGGTCTCGCCCAACCGTACGAAGCAGGCAGTGCGCTCCGTACGCGGCAAGCGTGCGGCAGAGGCCAGGACAACCTGCGACCGAGGGAGTGCAGTGGCAGCCAACGACCGGGCAGCGAACCCCGGCAAGCCCGGCGGAAGCTCCGGTGCCGATGGGCTGATGCGCGCCTCCCTGAGCGCTGTCGCGCCCGGCCAGGCACTGCGCGACGGCCTGGAGCGCATCCTCCGCGGCAACACCGGCGGACTGATCGTCCTCGGCTGGGACAAGACGGTCGAGTCGATGTGTACGGGCGGCTTCATCCTGGACGTCGAGTTCACGGCGACGCGCCTGCGCGAACTGTGCAAGCTCGACGGCGGCATCGTCCTCGACAAGGACATCACCAAGATCCTGCGCGCCGGCGTGCAGTTGGTGCCGGACCCGACGATCCCCACGGAGGAGACGGGCACGCGGCACCGCACGGCGGACCGGGTGAGCAAGCAGGTCGGCTTCCCCGTCGTCTCCGTCTCCCAGTCGATGCGCCTGATCGCGCTGTACGTGGACGGTCAGCGCCGCGTCCTCGAGGACTCCGCGGCGATCCTCTCCCGTGCCAACCAGGCGCTCGCCACCCTGGAGCGCTACAAGCTCCGTCTCGACGAGGTCGCGGGAACGCTCTCCGCCCTGGAGATCGAGGACTTGGTGACCGTGCGGGACGTCACGGCGGTCGCCCAGCGCCTGGAGATGGTCCGCCGCATCGCCACGGAGATCGCCGAGTACGTGGTGGAGCTCGGCACGGACGGCCGTCTGCTCACCCTCCAGCTGGACGAGCTGATCGCGGGCGTGGAGCCCGAGCGCGAGCTGGTCGTCAGGGACTACGTGCCCGAGCCGACCGCCAAGCGCTCGCGCACGGTGGACGAGGCCCTCGCCGAGCTGGACTCCCTCACCCACGCCGAGCTCCTCGAACTGCCCACGGTGGCACGGGCGTTGGGCTACACGGGCTCTCCCGAGGCGCTGGACTCCGCGGTCTCCCCGCGGGGCTTCCGGCTGCTCGCCAAGGTGCCGAGGCTGCCCGGGGCCATCATCGACCGCCTCGTGGAGCACTTCGGCGGCCTGCAGAAGCTGCTCGCCGCGAGCGTGGACGACCTCCAGACGGTGGACGGCGTCGGCGAGGCCCGCGCCCGCAGCGTCCGCGAGGGTCTGTCGCGCCTCGCGGAATCCTCCATCCTGGAGCGCTACGTCTAGCCTTCGGCGCTGACGGGCACGGGGCTGGTGCCCCCGTGGCCCCTGCCTGCGGCTCCTCCTCGGCGCCGGGTGGCGTGGCTGCCCCACGGGGCCTGTCCGGCCCGCGCCGGGGCCCTCCTACTCCGCAAGCGCGACTCCAGCCGCTTCGCGGCGGTTCTCCCCACCCACCCACCCATTCCGCCGGGCTCCTACCCTCGCCCGCCCGGTGCGGAGCAACGGGTGGGTGGGCGGGAAAAGGCCGCGCGGAGCGCGGGAAGACGCCCGCCCCCGCGAAGCAGAACGCACAACTCAACAGAACCCGGGCCCTCGTGCCGAGGGAGAGACAACCGCTCAAGCCCCGCAGGGACTAGTCCTTCTCCAAGACGAACGACGCCCGCGCCGCCCCGAGCCCCGGCGCCTTCGCCTCCACGAGATACGTGCCCGGCGCCGCCGCCCCCGCCGCGGGCGTCGCGCACTGGGGCTCGCTGGCCCGGCGGTCCCACTCGACCGCGTGCGTGACGCGCCCGTCCGCCGGGACCCGGAGCAGCAGGCTGCCGCCACCGGCCGGGCAGTCGTCGGAGGACCAGAACTCCTTGTCGCCGTCGGCCTGAGTGATCGTCAGCACCGTGCCCTTGCCGCCGAGATCGAGCTTGCACGCCTTGCTGCCGCTGTTGTCGGCGATCAGCTCGAACTTCGGCTTCTCGCCGATCTCGTACGTGTTCTGGACGCTGCGCACCTTCAACTTCACGTCGCCGCCCACGCAGTTCGGCAGGCGCGACCCGGCGGGCAGCCGGTCGCCCGAGCCGCCACCGCCCTTCGCGCCGTCGTCGGATCCGCCGCCACCGCCGGAGCCCGAACCCTCGGACCCGCCGGAGCCGCCACCCGACCCGGACCCGGAGTCCGACCCCGAGCCCGACCCCGACGACCCCGAGCCCTCGCTCGACTCGTCCCGTCCGCCCGGGTGTTGGCTGATGGCGGGTCCGGACTCGGAAGGTCCTGGAGTGATGGAGGTGGCGGGTCCGTTGCCGCCAGGACCGTCGGCACTGTTCTTCCCGCCTCCGCCGCCGGAGACGACGACCCAGACGACGAGGAGCACCAGAAGTCCGAGGACGGACAGCAGAACGGCCCTCCGACGCCAGTAGATGGTGGAGGGAAGCGGCCCGACCGGATTGCGCAGAGATCCCACGCCCAAACCTTACGAGAGATCCGGCACTTCTCCTGCCCCACCCGCCGCCCTGAGCGACAAAGTTTGCGGATCATCATCCCGGATCCGCCCCTTACACCCCCGTGCACGGCTCCGGACCCTGCCGATCGTCAGGGTGCGTGACGGGTCGATCGCCAGATGTGACGATTCGGCCGCACTCCGTACCGTCCGTAATCATGGACACCATGACCGACGATCTCTACCGCGATATCACCGAGTTCGCCCACGACACGCCCTCGTGGTTCCAGCACCTGGCGGAGGTGTGGACGGAGCTCGGGCTGCTGCTCTTCGGCGTGCTCTTCATCGTCGCCTGGTGGCGCGCCAGGAGCGGGGAGTCCCGCGCCGTGGCGGTCGCGGTGCTCGCTCCGCTGGTCACCGCGGTGGCGTACGTGTGCAGCGAGTTGTTCAAGTCGGTGATCGACGAGGAGCGGCCCTGCCGGGCGGTCTCCGGCGCGCTGACGCCGCTCGTGGAGTGCCCGCCACACGGCGACTGGTCCTTCCCGAGCAACCACTCGACGATCGCGGGCGCCGCCGCCATCGGCCTCGCGCTCGCCTGGCCGCGCATCGCCGCGCTGACGGTCCCGATGGCCGTGCTCATGGCGTTCTCGCGGGTCTTCGTCGGCGTGCACTACCCCCACGACGTCGCGGTCGGTCTGGTGCTCGGCGCGCTCATCGCGTTCCTGCTCGTACGGATCTGCACGCGCCCCACGGCCCGGCTCTTCGACGCCATGCGCGGCTCGTCCACGGGGATCGTGCGGTGGTTCGCGGGGCCCGGTCCCGCGGCGTACGGCACTGCGGCGCAGCGCGGACGGCACGGCTCGGGCGCCCCCGACACGCCCCCGCACGCCCCGCAACACCCTCAGCAGCAGTATCAGCACCCGCAACACCAGCAGCAGTACGACAGTCAGAACCGGCAGTACCAGGACCAGGGCCAGTACCAGGACCAGCAGTACCGGGACCAGCAGCCCGCCGCCTGGACGCCCCCGGCCGACAACCCCACCATGGCCCTGCCGCGTCACGACCCGCGGCACGACCCGCGGCACGACCCGCGCTACGACCCTCGCCAGGACCCCCACCAGCACAACGGCTGACCACCCGCCCCGGCAGGGCTCAGTCCGCGTCGGGGACGAGCCCCGCCTCGTACGCCACGATCGCCGCCTGGACGCGGTTCTTGACCTCCAACCGGTCGAGGACCGCGCTCACATACGCCTTCACGGTGCCCTCCACGAGGTGCAGCCGGGCCGCGATCTCCGGGTTGGACAGGCCCGCGCCGACCAGGCCGAGCACCTCGCGTTCGCGCGGGGTGAGGGCGCCGACGCGGGCCCGCGCGGTGGCCCCGCGGCCCACGCGCCGCGCGCCGTAGCCGTCGATGACGTGCCGCGCGACCTTGGGCGAGAGGAAGGCGGCGCCGTCCGCCACCGCCCGTACGCCCGCGATGAGTTCGTGCGGATCGCCGGACTTCAGCAGGAATCCGGTGGCTCCGCCGCTCAACGCCCGTGCCACATAGGCGTCCTCGGAGAACGTCGTCAGCATGGCGACCGCCGTCCCCGGCACCGTTCGGACGATTTCCTCGCCCGCGGCGAGCCCGTCGAGGCGCGGCATGCGGATGTCGAGCAGCGCCACGTCCGGTCGGTGGGCCTGCGCGAGCGAGACGGCGTCGCGGCCGTCGGCGGCCTCCGCGACGACCTCGATGTCCTGGCCCGCGGCGAGGATCGCCCGCACGCCCGCACGGATCATCGCCTCGTCGTCGGCCAGCAGGACCCTGATCGCCCCGTTCACCCCGTTCACCGCACCCACTCCTTCTCTTCCTCCCGGAACTCGTCCCTGTCGCTCGCCGTGGGGATCACGGCCTTGTCCACGATGCGTTCCCCGCCACCGCGCCCGTCCCCGCCGAAGCAGATCCTGAAGTGCCGTACGGCGCTGAAGAGTCTGCCGTCGGCCCGGTAGTAGAGGCACTCGGCGCCCTCGGGCGGCGGGCTCGGCGCGCGTTCCAGGGGCGGGTCGGAGACGGTCCTCTCGGGCAGCACCCCGGCGGCCTCCGCGCGGCTCTCGCCGACGCGCAGCCGGGCGTAGTCGGCGGGGTCGAGGACCGAGTGCGTACGCGAGTACGCGTACCAGGCGAAGGTCCCGCCGACGAGCAGCACCCCGGTCGCCACGGCGGCGCCGAACGCCAGCAGGGTGCGGCGGCGCGCATGGGTGAGACGGGCCTCGGGGTGCGCCGCCACGGGGTCGGCGCTCCTGGCGGGGAGGCGCGCGGTGAGGCGGAACCCCTGGCCGTGCGGGCCCGCGTCCAGGGTGCCGCCGAGGTCGGTGACGCGGGCGCGCAGACCGCGCAGGCCCGAGCCGCCGCCGGACAGCGGCGCGCGGGAGGAGGGGGAAACGGGCGCGCCGGGGCGGCCGTTGGTGACGGTGACCGTCGTCGTGTCGGCGTCGTGCGCGATCTCGACGGTGACGTGGGCGCCCGGCGCGTGCTTGGCCGCGTTGGTCAGGGCCTCCTGGACGACGCGGTACACGGTGCGCCCGGTCGTCTCCCCCGGCCCCTCGGCCGCTTCCTCGCCGGGGACGTACGTGATCTCAAGGCCCGACCCCGCCGCGCGCTCGACCAGCGCGGTGACGCTCTCGCCCACGGGGGCCAGCGGGGCCCGCTCGTCGCCCTCGTCGCGCAGTACGCCGATGATCCTGTGCAGCCTGCCGGTGGCGTCGGACGCGGCGGCGCGGAGTTCGGCGGCCGCGTCGCGGTGCTCGGGTGCCAGGCCGGGGGCGACCTGGAGGGCGCCCGCGCGGACGGCGATCAGGCTCAGTTCGTGGCCGAGCGAGTCGTGCATGTCCTGGGCGATGCGGGCCCGTTCGCGCAGCCGCGCCCGGTCGGCGACGATGCGCTGCTCGCGCTCCAGCTGGTCGGCCCGCGACCAGCCCGCGGCGGCCAGTTCGCGCGCCTGGCGCCAGTAGCGGCCCGCGAGCCAGGGGAAGACCGCGCCGAAGACGATCGTGCCCATCAGGACGAGCCACTCCACGACGGGGTCCACGTCCCGTACGGCGATCTTGGCCGTACCGGCGACCGCGATGGCCGCGAAGGCGGTCAGGGCGGGGCGGGCGCGGTCCGCGCGGCGGCCCAGGAGGAGCGCGAGGACGGCGAAGGCGGGGCCGTAGGAGAGCGTGAAGAGGGAGGAGGCGGTGACGAGCCCGAGGGCCGCGGCGAGCAGGAACGCGAGCAGCGGCCTGGTCCTGCGCACGACGACGGCGCACCCGACCACGGCGAGCGCGCACAGCTGCCACGTGGGCGTGCTCGGCTCGTTCAGGCCGAGCCGGTCCACGGACACGACCGGCAAGGCGAGGGCCACCGCGAGGAGCACGTCCCCGGTGCGCCGCCGCACTCCCCTGTTCACTCCCCTGTTCACTCCTCCGACGCTACTGTCCGCCCTCACCCGCGCGCCCCTGCCGATCGTCAGGGGTGACTCCGCGGCGCGGCGCGCGCGAAACCCCCCGCCCGAGCCGCGCGGTTGTGTCGTCCCCCGCCACCCCCGTGGCAGGATCGGGTCTGCCATGACTGCGCCCACGAAGCCCACGCCGACCGCCCCCGACGCCGCCGACGCGCGTGACGGCCTTGCCGCCGACGCCTCCGGTGAGACCCTGCACACCCCCGTCATCGCCTGGTTCGACGCGCACGCCCGCGATCTGCCGTGGCGTCGCCCGGACGCCGGGCCGTGGGGCGTGATGGTCAGTGAGTTCATGCTCCAGCAGACGCCCGTCAGCCGGGTCCTGCCCGTGTACGAGCAGTGGCTCGCCCGCTGGCCGCGCCCCGCCGACCTCGCCAAGGAAGCGCCCGGCGAGGCCGTCCGCGCCTGGGGACGGCTCGGGTATCCGCGCCGCGCCCTGCGGCTGCACGGCGCGGCCACCGCCATAACGGAGCGGCACGGCGGCGACGTCCCCGCGCACCACTCCCAGCTCCTCGCGCTGCCGGGCATCGGGGAGTACACGGCGGCCGCCGTGGCCTCCTTCGCGTACGGCCAGCGGCACGCCGTCCTGGACACGAACGTGCGCAGGGTCTTCGCCCGAGCCGTGGGCGGGGTGCAGTACCCGCCGAACGCCACCACCGCCGCCGAGCGCAAGCTGGCCCGCGCCCTGCTGCCCGACGACGAGCGGACCGCGTCCCGCTGGGCCGCCGCCTCCATGGAGCTCGGCGCCCTGGTCTGCACCGCGCGGAACGAGGACTGCGCGAAGTGCCCGATCGCCGCGCAGTGCGCCTGGCGTGCGGCGGGCAAGCCCGCGCACGAGGGTCCGGCACGGCGCGGCCAGACGTACGCGGGGACGGACCGCCAGGTGCGCGGCAAGCTGCTCGCCGTGCTGCGCGAGGCCGTCGCCCCGGTGCCGCAGGCCGCGCTCGACCGGGTGTGGGACGAGCCGGTGCAGCGGGCCCGCGCGCTCGACGGTCTGGTCGCCGACGGGCTCGTGGAGCCGTTGGCGGACGGGCACTACCGGCTGCCGCTCACCTGATCGACCGCTCATGACCGCATAGACGCATAACTGCCAAAAGATCCGTGTAACGCCCATAGACCGCTTCTCACCTGCGGTTTCATGGCGATCTTTATGCTCGCCCTACTTCTGTTACACAACCTACGCACAGCCGTGCGCCCGCCGCTGGCTGCTCCGCACAACCTCGTGACAACGCCTCCGTAGCTTCATGGACGTGCCGCTCGGCAAGGGCCGCGGTCACGCATTTGGGGATGGAACGGAGGCGGTTGGATATGGCGCACGGCGAGGTGCTCGAGTTCGAAGAGTACGTCCGCACTCGGCAGGACGCCCTGCTGCGCAGTGCCCGGCGCCTGGTTCCGGACCCCGTGGACGCGCAGGACCTGTTGCAGACCGCGCTCGTGCGGACGTACGGCCGCTGGGACGGCATAGCCGACAAGCGCCTCGCGGACGCCTACCTCCGCCGGGTCATGATCAACACCCGTACGGAGTGGTGGCGCGCCCGCAAGCTCGAAGAGGTGCCCACCGAGCAGCTGCCCGACGCGTCCGTGGAAGACTCCACGGAGCAGCACGCCGACCGCGCGCTCCTGATGGACATCATGAAGGTTCTCGCACCCAAGCAGCGCAGCGTGGTCGTGCTGCGACACTGGGAGCAGATGTCCACAGAGGAGACGGCCGCCGCGCTCGGCATGTCGGCCGGAACGGTCAAGAGCACGCTGCACCGGGCACTCGCCCGGCTCCGCCAGGAGCTGGAGAGCCGTGACCTGGATGCCCGCGCGTTCGAACGTGAGGAGCGGGAGCGTTGCGCGGCCTAGGCCCTGAGGCCAGACGAAGCGTCAAGGCGGCGAGCACGGTGGTGACCGTGCTCGCCGCCCTCGGCCTTTCCCTCGCCGCCTGCTCGACGGGCGGCGCGGGCGCGCGTGACGAGGGACCCGCGCGCAGCGAACCGGTGGTCTCCACCTCGCCCTCGCCCACGGCCTCGGCCGCCGTGCCCCCGAAGAAGATCGACGCGGTCCGGCTCGTCAAGGACGACCCGAAGGTGAGTACGGCGATCAAGCGGGACCTGAAGCCGTGCGCCGGAAACTCGTATCCGATCGACGTGACGTACGGGAACCTGACCGGAGGCGCCTCCTCCGATGTCGTGGTGAACGTGCAGACCTGCGCGGACGCCGTCGGAATCGGAAGCTACGTGTATCGCGCCGAAGGCGATAAGTACGAGAATGTCTTCAGCGCCGAGGAGCCCGCGTCCGTCTACGCCGAGATCGACAGGGGCGACCTGGTCGTGACCAAGCAGATGTACGAGAAGGGCGACTCGGTGGCCTATCCGTCGGGCGAGGAAGTGATCACGTACCACTGGACGTCGAGCCGCTTCGTCGAGACGGAACGCACCCGCAGCGACTTCAACAACTCGGTGGGCGCCGAGCCGAGCGCACCACCGGACGCGGACTGACCCGCCGCATGCCGACCGCCCCGACCGTCCCACGAGACGCACCGAGCACGTACTGAGCACGTACTGAGAAGGACTGAGACTTCCGATGGCAGAACAGACCCACGTCCTGTTCGTCGAGGACGACGACGTCATCCGCGAGGCCACCCAGCTCGCCCTTGAGCGGGACGGCTTCGAGGTGACCGCCATGCCCGACGGCCTGTCGGGCCTCGAGGCGTTCCGCTCCGACCAGCCGGACATCGCGCTGCTCGACGTGATGGTGCCCGGCATGGACGGCGTCTCGCTGTGCCGCCGGATCCGCGAGGAGTCCACGGTCCCGGTGATCATGCTGTCGGCGCGTGCCGACTCCATCGACGTCGTGCTCGGCCTCGAAGCGGGCGCCGACGACTACGTGACCAAGCCGTTCGACGGCGCCGTCCTGGTCGCCCGCATCCGCGCGGTCCTGCGCCGCTTCGGGCACGCGGGGGGCCACGGCTCGGCGGCGCCCGCCTCGTCCCAGGACGCGGGGGCGGACGGCGGCGTGCTGCACTTCGGCGACCTGGAGATCGACACGGAGGGCATGGAGGTGCGCAAGGACGGCGCGCCCGTGGCCCTGACGCCGACCGAGATGCGCCTGCTCCTGGAGTTCTCGTCCGCGCCGGGCACCGTCCTGTCCCGCGACAAGCTCCTGGAGCGCGTGTGGGACTACGGCTGGGGCGGCGACACCCGCGTGGTCGACGTCCATGTGCAGCGACTGCGGACCAAGGTCGGCCAGGACCGCATCGAGACGGTCCGCGGCTTCGGCTACAAGCTCAAGGCGTGAACGGACGCGTGAAGGACGGCGTACTGCGGCGACGCGGGGGACGCGGGCGGCTCGGAGTACTCGGGGGACACATATGAACAGGGCCCACAGGGCGGTCGAGCGCGTCCGCGAGATGTTCAGAACCGGTCTGCGCACCGGCGTGCGCTGGAAGATCAGCGCGGCGATCGCGCTGGTCGGCGCCCTCGTCGCGGTCGCGCTGAGCCTGGTCGTCCACAACGCGGCGCGAGTCTCGATGCTCGACAACGCGCGCGACGTGCAGGACGAGCGCATCCAGTTCGCGCTGCGCCTGTACTCCGCCTCCCAGCGCCAGACCCTCCAGTTCGGCACGAAGGTCGACGACCCCGAGCTGCCCCAGGAGCTGCGGCAGAAGGTCCTCAAGGGCCGACGCGCCACGTTCGTCGAGGAGAAGCCCGACGGCACGCCCGACATCTGGGCGGCCGTGCCGCTGGCCGACGGGCACGTCCTCTCGCTGCACTCCCGCTTCACCGACCGCAGCGCCACCGTCATGAAGGACCTCGACCAGGCCCTGGTCATCGGGTCGATCGCGGTCGTCTTCGGCGGCTGCGCGCTCGGCGTGCTGATCGGCGGGCAGCTGTCGCGGCGGCTGCGCAAGGCGGCGACGGCGGCGAGCGAGGTCGCCCAGGGCCAGACGGACGTGAGCGTCCGCGACTCCATCGGCGGCGTGGTCAAGGACGAGACCGACGACCTCGCCTCCGCCGTGGACGCCATGGCCGACGCGCTCAAGCAGCGCCTCGAAGCCGAGCGCCGGGTCACCGCGGACATCGCGCACGAGCTGCGCACGCCGGTGACCGGGCTGCTCACGGCGGCCGAGCTGCTGCCGCCCGGACGGCCCAGCGAGCTGGTCAAGGACCGCGCGCAGGCCATGCGCACGCTCGTCGAGGACGTCCTTGAAGTGGCCCGTCTCGACTCGGCCGCCGAGCGCGCCGAGCTCCAGGACATCACCCTCGGCGAGTTCGTCTCCCGGCGGATGGCGCTCCTCAGCACCGAGGTGACCGTGACGATCGTGCACGAGTCGGAGGTCACCACCGACCCGCGCCGCCTGGAGCGCATCATCGGCAACCTCGTCGCCAACGCCGCCAAGCACGGCAAGCCGCCCATCGAGGTCAGCGTCGAGGGCCGGGTGGTCCGGGTGCGCGACCACGGGCCCGGCTTCCCCGAGGCGCTCCTGGACGAGGGCCCGAGCCGCTTCCGCACGGGCAGCACGGACCGGGCGGGACACGGGCACGGTCTGGGCCTGACGATCGCGGCGGGTCAGGCGCGGGTGCTCGGTGCGCGGCTGACGTTCCGCAACGTACGCCCCGCCGGTGTCTCGCCCGACGAGCCCGCCGAGGGCGCGGTCGCCGTCTTGTGGCTGCCGGAGCACGCGCCGACGAACACGGGCAGCTTCCCGATGCTCCAGCTGCCCGACAACCTGTGACCGGACAACCTGTGACCGGGCAGCCCGTGACCGGACAACCTGTGACCGGACAGCCCCAGGGCCTGTCCGGTCCTAGCAGGACCACTCCTTGTCGAGGTCGAGCTCGCCCTCGCGGCGCTGCGTGAACGAGAACCAGTTCCCCGAGTCGTCGCGGAAGAGCGCCTCGATGCCGTACGGACGCTCCTGCGGCTCCTGGAGGAACTCGACGCCGCGGGCCTTCAGCTTCTCGTAGTCCCCGCGGACGTCGTCGGTGACCAGGACGCCCGCGCCGAGGATGCCCTTGGCGACCAGCTTCTTGACGGCCTCCGCCGACTCGGGGTCCATGGCCGGGGAGCCCGGCACCATCAGCGTGAGCTCGACGTCGGGCTGGTCCTTGGCGCCGACCGTGAGCCAGCGCATGCCGCCGTCGCCCATCGTCAGGTCCGTACGGACCTCGAGGCCCAGCTTCTCGGTGTAGAACTCCTTGGCCCTGTCCTGGTCCAGGACCCAGACGGTGGAGATGGCGAGTCCCTTGATCATGGCGTGCTCCCGAGCTTCGGTGGGGATCGGTGAGTGGTGCGGGGCGGTGCCGCGCGCTGCCGGACCACCGTAGGCAGGGCGTCCCTCAGCCCGCTTCTTCAGAATTGCGGCCCTTGCCCGGGCCTTCGTCCGGGGCGCCAGGACCCGGCTCCCTCGCCGGGAACCCCCCGGCCCACAACATCGCGTAACACCCCGGTATGAGCGCGGCCCCGCGCCCCACGTGCCTGCCGCGGTACTCGCTCGGGGTCATGCCGGTCCTGCGCTTGAACGTCGACGAGAACGTGCCGACGCTGCTGAAGCCCACGAGCACGCAGATCTCCGTCACGGACAGGTCGGCCGAGCGCAGCATGTCCTGCGCGCGCTCGATCCTGCGGCGCGACAGGTACTGCCCCGGCGTCTCCGCGTACACCTCCTTGAACACGCGGACGAAGTGATAGCGGGAGTAACCGGCGTGCGCCGCCACCGCGCCGAGGTCGAGGTCCGGATCGGCCCAGTCACGGTCCATGGCGTCCTTGGCACGGCGCATCTGCCGCAGTTTCTCCACACCCCCGATGCTGGCACGCGCCACTGACAACGGCCCCCGGTGCGCGGTGCACCGGGGGCCGTTGTCCGCCGGGGAGGGCGGTCCTACGGGATCAGACGGCCTCTGCAACCGGCTCCCTGACCACCTTCGCGGAGTCCCCTTCCGCGTCCCCGACGGGCTTCTTGTCCGCGGGGCCCGAGCCCCGCAGCGGCGTCTCCTTCACGAAGAAGGCGGCGATCAGCGCGACGGCACCGAGCGCGGCGCCCAGCAGGAAGGCCGAGTGCGTGCCGGCCGTCACCGCGTGCTGGTAGGCGTCCCTGACCACGTCGGGCAGCTGCGCCAGCTTGTCCGCGGTCGGCTGCGAGGTCGCCTCGGTGGCCTGGCCGCCGACCGACCCGGCCCGCTCGGTCATGACGTCCTGGACGCGGTTGTTGAAGAGCGCGCCCATGATCGCGACGCCGAAGGAGGAGCCGAGCGTACGGAAGAGGGTGGCCGAGGACGAGGCGACGCCCATGTCCTTCATCTCGACGCTGTTCTGCGCCACCAGCATGGTGATCTGCATCAGGAAGCCCATGCCCGCGCCGAGGACGGCCATGTAGAGGCCGGAGGTGAACCGCGTGGTCTCCGTGTCCATCTGGGAGAGCAGGTAGAACCCGGTGATCATCAGCACGGTGCCGACGATCGGGAAGATCTTGTACTTGCCGGTGGCGGTGGTGACCCGGCCCGCGACCATCGAGACGGCCATCATCGCGAGCAGCAGCGGAAGCAGCAGCAGCCCGGAGTTGGTGGCCGAAGCGCCTTGCACCGACTGCTGGAAGAGCGGCAGGAAGAGCATCGCGCCGAACATCACGAAGCCGGTGATGAAGCCGATCACGGACATCAGCGAGAAGTTGCGGCTGCGGAAGATGTGCAGCGGCATGATCGGCTCGGCGGCCCTCTTCTGTACGAAGAGGAAGCCGATGAGCGAGGCGACGCCGATGCCGATGAGCTCCATGATCACGGCCGAGCTCCAGGCGTACTCGGAGCCGCCCCAGGTGGTGACGAGCACGAGCGAGCTGATGCCGACGGTCAGCAGGACGGCGCCCAGGTAGTCGATGCGCCCCTGCGCCTTCTTCTTCGGCAGGTGCAGGACGGCGGTCACCATGGCGAGCGCGACGGCGCCGAGCGGCAGGTTGATGTAGAAGGCCCAGCGCCAGCCGAGGTGGTCGGTGATGGTGCCGCCGACCAGCGGTCCGCCGATCATCGCGACCGCCATGACGCCGGTCATCATGCCCATGTACTTGCCGCGGTCCCTCGGCGGCACCAGGTCACCGATGATCGCCATGACACCGACCATCAGGCCGCCCGCGCCGAGCCCCTGGATCGCGCGGAAGCCGATGAGCTGCCCCATGTCCTGGGCCATGCCGCTGAGTACGGAACCGGCCAGGAAGATCACGATGGAGGTGAGGAAGACGCCCTTGCGCCCGTACATGTCGCCGAGCTTGCCCCAGATCGGCGTCGAGGCCGCGGTCGCCAGCGTGTAGGCCGTGACCACCCACGACAGGTGCGCCATGCCGCCGAGGTCGCCGACGATCGTCGGCATCGCGGGGCTCACGATCATGTTGTCGAGCATCGCGAGCAGCATCGTGATCATCAGCGCCATCAGGACGACGCGCACGCTGCGCGGCTGCGGCCCGGACTCGGCCGTGGTCCCGGCCGCCCCCGCTTTCTCCAGTGACGCTTTAGGTGTCCCCGCCATAATTTCCACTCCCCGGTCGTCGCCGTACTGCTACTTACTTGCCGCCCGGCAAGTTGACTACACTGGGGAAGGTAGACCCGTAACTAGCCGGGCGTCAAGTAAGTTCGCGTACGACGGCGTGAGTGATGAGTGGAGTCGAGGAGCACCCCGATGGGCACAGGCAAGCAGCAGCGGCGCGGCGACACCCGCCAGCGCATCCAGGACGTGGCCCTCGAACTCTTCGCCGAGCAGGGCTACGAGAAGACGTCCCTGCGCGAGATCTCCGAGAAGCTGGACGTCACCAAGGCGGCGCTCTACTACCACTTCAAGACCAAGGAAGACATCCTGACCAGCATCTTCGACGACCTCACGGGGCCGATCGACGAGCTGATCGCATGGGGTCACGCACAGCCGCAGCCGGTCTCCCTGGAGACCAAGAAGGACGTGCTGACCCGTTACAGCGCCATCCTGATCAACGCGGCACCGCTCTTCCGCTTCATGCAGGAGAACCAGGCGGCGATGCGCGACCTGAAGTCCGGCGCGAGCTTCAAGGACCGGATGCTCGGGCTGCACGAGATCCTCAAGGACCCGGACGCCCCGATGGCCGACCAGGTGCGGTGCTTCAGCGCGCTGTTCACCATGCACGCCGGAATGTTCGTGCTCAAGGACGCCGAAGGCGACCCCAAGGAGAAGCGCGAGGCCATCCTGGAGGTCGCCATCGATCTGGTGACGCGGGCGCACACGGGCGGCTGAGCCCGGCGCGGATCGAGCCGCGGGAAGGTCAGACCGTCACGCCCGCCGAGCGCAGGAAGGCGACGGGGTCGACGGCCGAGCCGTAGTTCGGGGTCGTACGGATCTCGAAGTGCAGGTGCGGACCGCTGGAGTTGCCGGTGTTGCCGGAGAGCGCGATGCGCTGGCCGGTGCCGACCGCCTGGCCCACCCGGACGTCGATCTGCGAGAGGTGCGCGTACTGGGAGTACGTGCCGTCGCCGTGCTTCACCACGACGGCGTTGCCGTACGCGGGGCCGTCACCCGCGCCGTTGGGGCCCGCCTTGACGACGGTGCCGCCGTGCACGGAGGAGACCGGGGTGCCGACCGGGACGGCGAAGTCCTGGCCGGAGTGCTTGTGGGCCCACATGTTCCCGCCGAGGCCGAAGGTCGCGGAGAGCGTGTAGTTCTTGACCGGGTCGATCCACGCGGCGGCCCGCGCGGCCGCGGCGCGCTTGGCGTCGGCGGCCTTCTTCGCCACGTCCTGGCGCACCTTGTCGGCGGCCTTGGCCTGGGCGGCGGCCTGCGCCTGGAGGGAGTTCACGGTGACACCGGGCAGCGCGCCACCGCTCTTGGCGCCGTCCGCGGCGACCGAGACCCCGGCCCCGAGAACCGCCGAAGCCCCGATGCCCGCGGCGACGACGGCCGCCCGCGTACGGAGCAGGGACGGGCGGGGGCGGTGGGAGGTGGTGCGCTGCGACATGGGGATGTCCTCCGGGGTGTGACGACTGCGATGACGACTGCGTTGACGGCTGCGGTGGCGCCTGACGCGACGACCGAGGGGGGCATGAGCGGACCCGGCAGGCGGGGCGGGCGGATCACCCGCCGACCGCGCTTCGCCGGGTCGGTCATCCCTTGGTAACCCCCACCCCGGCCACCACCCAAAACGCCCATCTACTACGCAAAGCCGTAGCGAGAGGCAAGGATTTAGCCCGCTTGACACCATCAAATCCGGACAATTACCCCACAGTCCGGTAACAGGGTTTTCTCCCCTCGCGCGGGTTTAGCCGCACATCGGAGCCCCTCCCGAGCCGCACCCCCACCAGGGCGGCACCCACCGCGGCCGGACACGTCCAAGGTCCCGGAGCCCGCGGGCCGAAGGTCCCGACCGGCGATCGCGCCGCGACCACTATTCCGCCTAGTACCGGACGAAAGACCTGTGCGCCATGTCACCGGCCTCCGAGATCCACCCCGCCGCGAATGTGACCCCCACTACGCTCACGCCCATGGATCCCGCGCTCCTGGGCACCCGCCTGGCGTCCAGTGCCGTCGCCCCCTTGGTCAAGAAGCTCTTCGTACGGGAGGGCCCCGGCGCGGGCCTGGTGGCCAAGCCGGTGCGGCTGTCCTCGCTGGTGTCGTTCAAGGGGGAGCAGCGCACACTGAGCAGGCGGGACGTGCGAGTCCTCGTGGACCGGCTGGTGCGGGCGTCCCTGGCCGCGCCCGGCGAGCGGACCTTCCCGCGGGACGAGGCAGGGGCCGTTACCGACGCCCTGGCCCGAGTGCTGCTCTCGCTCGGGGATCTCGACATGGACGACGTCCAGGCCGTCCGACTCGGCCACCGGGAACTGGCCCGCGAGCTCGTGCGCGGCGCGGCGCGCAGCGGGCCGCACCCCACCACCGGGCTGTCCCAGGACGCCGCTCTCTACCTCGACTCGGTCATCGAGTGGGCGTGCCTGCACATCCTGCAGTTCTTCACACAGCGCTCCACGTTCGTCGCGGCGACGCTGGTCGCGCAGAGCCGGGGCCAGGACGAGCTGATCGCGAAGGTCGACGAGCTGATCTCCCGCAGGCCGATCACCGGGGCGCAGGACCTCGCCTTCGAGCGGCGCTACCTCGCGTACGTCGCGAAGAAGCACGCCAAGCTGACGATCTTCGGCATCGACCTGTCGGGCTCCCCGGCGAAGTGGCCACTGGACGCGGCGTACATGTCGCTGGAGGCGGAGCCGCCCGGACGCGTGGGGACGGTCCACTACTCATCGGGAGCGGAGCACCACACCGAAGAGGTGGAACTCGTCGAGCACACGCCCCCGCTCCCCGCGGACCAGGCTCTCGCCACCCACGACCGGGTCCTCCTGCGGGGCGAGGCGGGCTCCGGCAAGACCACGCTCGTGCAGTGGCTGGCGGTGAGCGCGACCCGCAGGGACGCGGCAGGACCGGGCCCCGCCGGGGCCTACCCGGCCGAGGCCCACACCACCAAGGCCCACCCGACCATGGCGTACCTGGAGGACCGCGTCCCCTACGTACTCCCCCTGCGCACCCTCACCCGCCACGGCGAGCGGCTGCCCGCTCCCCCGGACTTCCTCGCCTCCGTGGGCTGCCCGCTCGCGGGCACGCAGCCGCAGGGGTGGGAGGCGCGCGTCCTGACGGCGGGCCGCGCCCTGGTCCTGATCGACGGCATCGACGAGATCCCGGACGCCGAGCGCGACCGGACCCGGGACTGGCTGAGCGACCTCATCGACGCGTTCCCCGGCAACCGCTGGCTGGTGACGTCGCGCCCTTCGGCCGTACGCGAGGACTGGCTCACCGAGGAGGGCTTCACCGAGCTGACGCTCGCCCCGATGGGAAAGGCGGAGGTGGCGGCGTTCATCGAGCGCTGGCACACGGCCGCGGCCACGGGGGCCCCGGAGGAAGACGCCGAACTCGTCGCGTACGAGGGTCAGCTCTTGGAAGCGGTGCGGTCGAAGCCGGATCTGGGCCGCCTCGCCACCAACCCGCTCATGTGCGGCCTGATCTGCGCCCTGCACCGGGACCGGCGGGGCTTCCTGCCGATGGGCCGCAAGGACCTCTACGCGGCGGCCCTCTCCATGCTCCTGGTCCGCCGGGACCGCGAACGCCACATGGCCGTACCGGAGTTGCGGGAGGAGCCGCAGATCCAGCTCCTGCAGCGGCTCGCGTACTGGCTGATCCGCAACGGCCGTACGGTCATGGACCGTTCGCGGGCGGAGTCCATCATCGCGGACGCGCTCCCGGCGGTGCCGGAGCTGGCCCCGCTCGGCGACGCGCGGGCCGTCTACACCCACTTCCTGCATCGCAGCGGCCTCCTGCGCGAACCGGGGCCCGGCACCGTCGACTTCGTCCACCGCACGTTCCAGGACTTCCTGGGGGCGCGAGCGGCGGTCGACGAGGGCGACTTCGGCGTACTCGCCCGGCACGCGGCGGACGACCAGTGGGAGGACGTCATCCGCATGGCGGTGGCGCAGGCGCGGCCGCGTGAACGGGCGGAGATCCTGGGCGCCCTGCTCACGCACGGGGACCGTCACCCGCAGGACGGGGCCCGCAAGCGGATCCACCTCCTGGCCGCCGCCTGCCTGGAACACGCGGCGGAGCTGGACCCGGCGGTGCGGGAGGAGGTGGAGCGGCGTACGGCGGCGCTGATTCCGCCGCGGAACGCGGAGGACGCGCGGGCGCTGGCGAAGGTCGGGGCCATGGTGCTCGACCTGCTGCCAGGACCCGACGGCCTCTCCGAGGACGAGGCCCAGCAGGTGGTGACCACCGCGACACACGTGGACGCGGACGCCACGATCCCCTTCCTCACCCGGTTCACCCGGCACGAGGGGATCGGCGTCCACAGCCAACTGATGTGGGGGTGGCACCGCCACGCCTGCCGTCCGTACGCGGAGCAAGTCATCGCCCGGCTCGACGGTCGCGACGTCCACTTCACCCTCCGCACCGACGAACAGGTGACCGAGCTCGAACGGCTCGGCCTGCGCCCGCGACGGCTGGACATCAGACCGGGGGTCAGCCCCGACGTCGCGTCCCGCTTCATAGCGGCCTGCGAGCCCAGCTTCCTGCTGCTCAACAGGTTCCCGCCGGGCCTCCTGACAGCCGAGGCGCTGGCCGCCCTGGGCCGCCTGGACGGGCTCAGCGTCGTCGGCGCGCAGGAGCCGTGGAGCCTGGCGCCGTTCCCAGCCGAGGCTCCTCTGACGTTCCTCGGCCTGGTGGACTCCCGTGCCGCGCTGACCGACCTGTCGTGCCTGGCCCGTTGGCCGAAGCTGGCGCGGGTGACTTTCAGCCACGACCATCCACTGCCCCCGAGGGACTGGGAGGTGTTGGCGACCCTGCCGGGGCTCACCGCGCTGAACCTGCCGTCGCGCTCCCTCATGACCGTCCCGCCGGGGCTGACCCTGCCCGGCCTGCTCGACCTGCAGCTCGCCCCCGACGACTCCTGGGGGGACCTGGCCTCCCGCCTCTGCACGGTCGCGCCCGGACTCAAGCGCCTGATCCTGCTGAGCCCTCCTGAGGGCAGCCCGGAGCGGCACGCCCCCGTCAACGTCTCCGCCCTGGCCGACCACCCGAGCCTGACGGAGCTGACGGTCTTCGCCGAGGCGGTGGGCCTGGACGCCCTGCCCGCCCACATCGACGTACACGTCTACGGCCCGCTCACCGATTGAGCTGAAACCACACGCCTTTGCCCGCACTCGCGGGCGTCACCCCGCACACGTCCGACAGCGCGGTCACGAGGAAGAGCCCCGCCCGCTCTCCTGGTCCGCATCGGGCCTGCGGGGCGCGGGCAGTTGGTCGCCGCCGTCGTACACAGCGATGCGTACGTGGGTGGTGGCGACGGCGGCTCTGAGGTGGACATCGCTCTTCGTGTGCTGGTGCACGTTGGTCACCAGTTCAGAGGTGCAGAGAGCGGCGGTGTCCCCGAGGTGGCCGAGGCCGAGGGTTTCCAAGGTGCGTTGTACGAAATCGCGGCAGATCTTGGCGGAGTGTGCGTTGCCGGGGGCGAACAGGGTGTAGGTGTCCGACGTGAGGTCATGCGGGGGTACGCCCATGAGACGCCTCCATGGCGTTGAGGGTCGCTGTTTCGACTGGTGGATGACCGGCCCCACGTGGCCCGACCGCAGTGGCCTACCGCCCCTCGCGAACAATCCCCCGTCCGGCACGGGGAGTTGGATCGGGCGGTGCGCTTCTGCGGGCGGGCAGGGCGGGGGGAATGCGTCGACAGCGAGGCTTCCGACATGGTTGCGTGAGCGTCGCTATACGTACGGTAGCGACATGGGGCTTACTTGTTCAACCTAATCGCCGTCTTTGGTGGACCCGGGCACCCTGCCCGGGCAAACTGGCCCCAACTTCAAGAAGAGAGACAGCGTTGGCCCTGCGAACAGCTCCGACCGAGCGACAGCTCCGACTCGGCTACGAACTCCGAAGGTTGCGCGAGCACAGCGGCTTGACCGTGCAGGCAGCCGGAGATGTCATCGATATGGGCCGGGTGCACCTGACGCACGCGGAGAATGGCCGCACTCCGATCTCCGCGGAGCGCATCCGAACTCTGTGCCGGGCGTACGGGGTTACTAGTTCACCCTTCGTGGATGCCTTAGTGGGGCTAGGCCAGTCGTCCGGCAAGGGGTGGTGGACAAGCTACAAGTCTCAGCTGCCCACATCCGCGCTCGATCTGGCAGAGCTGGAGTCCGAAGCCGTGCAGCTGCGCTCGTACGAGTCGCTGTTCCTGCCTGGCCTTTTCCAAGTCGAGGGCTACACGCGCGCCATCTTTGAGGCGAGCGACGCCGTCAGCTCTACGGCAGAGGTCGAGGATGCCGTCCGCTTCCGTCTGGCACGCCAACGTGTGCTTGTCGGCGACCGTCCTCCCCACGTCCACGCCGTCATCCACGAAGCTGCCCTCCACATGCGCTTCGGCGGCGCGCAGGTCATGCACCAGCAGTTGCTCAAGTTGACGGAACTTGCCGAACTTCCGCACGTGACCGTTCAGATCGTGCCCTTCACGGCCGTCGCGGTGTCGGCGATCACCACACCGTTCTGCCACATCGCCTCGCATGGCGGCGCGCTGGAAACCGTACTGATGGAACATCCCGCGCAGTCCATGTTCCTCCACGGCGAAGACACCGTTACCAAGTACCGCCGTCAGTTTGAACGGATCGGCGCCGCAGCACTCCCGGCCATCGACACGACGGTGATCCCCGTCAAGCACGGAACACGGGATTCGCTGGGCCTCGTCCAACACATCCTGTACACCCTCCTGGGAGCACAAGCATGAGCACTCTCGACTGGCAGAAGTCCTCCTTCAGCGGCGACCAAGCGAACTGCGTCTACGTGGCCGCACACCCCACCGGTCGGATCCACCTCCAAGAGAGCGACGCCCCGGCCACCACGCTCACCACCAGCCCCACCGCCTTCGCCACCCTCATACGCACCCTGACCTCGTCCGACCACACGTTCGGGTGACGTGACCCCAATCTCGCCCCGGCCAAGGCGCCCTACGCGATCGTCGGCGCCATGAGCAAGAACACCGAGGCCAGAGCAGAGATCCCCGCCCAGCAGAACGGCCTGCCCTCCTGGTACGGCGATCTCCTGAGCGAGATCAAGGGGGCCGTGTCCTGCGCACGGACCCGTGCCCAACGGGCCGCCAACAACTTCGCGGCGACCGTGCCGGACGGCTCCGACGCACTCAAGGAGCTGGTCCGGGACCCGTACCGCCTCGACTTCCTCGGACTCGACAAGCAGCACGCCGAGCGTGAACTGGAGACCGCCATCGTCGACGGGATGATCCGGTTCCTTACGGAGCTCGGTGTCGGCTTCGCCTTCGTGGGGCGCCAGTACCCCGTCGTCATCGGGGGCGACGAGTTCCGTATCGACCTGCTCTTCTACCACCTCAAACTCCACCGCTACTTCGTCTTCGAGCTCAAGACGAAGGACGTGCGCCCCGAGCACGTCGGCAAGCTCAACTTCTACGTGAGCGTGGTCGACCAGATGGTGCGCGAGCCGGAACGGGACGACGCGACCATCGGCTTCCTCATCGGAGCCCGCCACAACAAGGCAGCCGTTCAGCTGGCCCTCGACGCCAGCAACAACCCCATGGCAGTCGCCTCCTACTCCACGCTGGCCCCGGCGGAGCGTGAGCTGATCCCCACCGAAGAGGACCTGTCCCGGGTCGTCCAGGAAGCCATCGACGGCATCGAGCAGGCGGAGGCCGGCCGAACCGGCAGCCCTTAACCCCCAACCCCCTGCCTGCGTAGGCCCGTTGACCTAACCTCGACCTATGGTCGACCCCGGAGCCCTCGGCGCCCGTCTCGCGTCCGGCGCGGTCGCGCCCCTCGTGAAGAAGCTCTTCGTGACGGACCTGCCGGGCGCCGCGCTGGTCACCGAGCCGGTGCGGATCTCCGGGCTCGTGTCGTTCAAGGGCGAGAAGCGGGACGTCGCCCCGAAGGACGTCGAGAAGATCGCCGACGAACTCGTCCGCAGGGCGCTGAAGGCCGCGAGGCCCGGCGAGCTCCCCGTGGACGCCACCGAGGCCGTCGCGGTCAGGACCGCCCTCGCGCACTCGCTCGCCGCCCTCGGCACCCTCACCATCGCGGACTACGAAGCCGTCGCGCTCGGCCCCGAGGAGTTCACCCGCACCCTGCGTTCGCGGACAGCCGTGACCATCGCGACCTTCGCGCTCAGTCGCGACGCCGAGCTGTTCCTCGAACGGCTGCTGCACACCGCGTCCCTGCACATCCTGAACTTCTTCACGCAGCGCTCCACGTACATCGCCCGGCAGCAGACCCGGCAGAGCCAGCAGCTCGCGCAGCTGGTCAGCGCCGTCGACGTACTCCTCGAACGGCTGCCGTCGCAGTCGTCCGAGGACGCCGCGTTCGAGGCGCGGTACGCGTCGTACATCACCGCGCGGCACGGCACCCTCACCATCTACGGGCTCGACGTCTACGCCGGGACCAGCGAGTGGCCGCTCGACACGGCCTACCTCAGCCTGGCGGCGACCAGGGACCGCCCCGGGGAGGGCGCGGCCCAGGTCGCCGCCGAGCAGGTCCTCGCCCAGCACGACCACGTGCTGCTGCGCGGCGTCGCGGGGTCCGGCAAGACGACCCTGGTCCAGTGGCTCGCCGTGACGGCGGCCGACCTGACGTACGAGCACGGAGCCACCCACCTCATGGGGCGCGTGCCGTTCGTGCTGCCGATGCGGCGGATCGTCCGGCCGGGTACCGAACTCCCCGTCCCGGCGGACTTCTTGGCTGCCGTCGGCTGCCTCGTCACCGGGGAGCAGCCCGCGGGCTGGGTGGAGCGGGTGCTGCGGGCGGGGCGCGGCGTGCTCCTCGTCGACGGCATCGACGAGATCCCCGAGGAGCGGCGCAAGGACGCCAAGCGGTGGCTGCGCGATCTGACGCGCACCTTCCCCGGCAACCTGTGGCTCGTCACGACCCGTCCCTCCGCCGTCCCGGACAGGTGGCTGGACACCACGGACTTCGTCGAGCTCACGCTGTCGCCGATGGCCCGCGACGGCGTCGAGACGTTCGTGCGCCGCTGGCACCGGGCCGCGGGGGCCGACGACGCGGTCGGCGCCGCCCTGCTGCGGTCCGTGCGGGCCGCGTCCGAACTGAACCGGCTCGCCACCAACCCGCTGATGTGCGGAATGCTCTGCGCCCTCCACCGCGAGCGGCGCGGCTTCCTGCCGCAGGACAGGAAGTCCTTGTACGAGGCCGCCCTGACCATGCTGCTCGAACGCAGGGACGTCGAGCGGCAGGTGGCTCCCGGGCCCTCGTCCGCCGTGCGCCTCCCGCTCACCGTCCAGGTGCAGATCCTGCAGAAACTCGCCTGGTGGCTGATCCGCAACAGCCGCTCGGAGATGGACCGTTCGGACGCCGTGCACATCGTCGAAGAAGCCGCCCCCTCGATGGACCTCGACGGCAGCGGTGCGGACGTGTACGCCTGGCTCCTGCTGCGGTCGGGCCTGTTGCGGGAACCGGCCGCCGGGCGCGTGGACTTCCTGCACCGCACCTTCCAGGACTACCTGGGCGCCCGCCTCGCCGTGCAGGAGCTGGACTTCGACCTGCTCGTGAACCACGCGGACCGCACCCAGTGGGAGGACGTCATCCTGCTGGCGGTCGCGCACGCGCGGCCCAAGGAGGCGGAGCGGATGCTGCGGCGGCTGGTGGCGGGCAACACGGCGCGCGGCAAGCTGCTCGCGGCGGCCGCGCTGCCGTACGCGGCGGAGGTGGCACCGGCCGTGCGGCAGCTGGTGGAGGAGGGAGTACGGACGCTCGTTCCGCCGCGGACGGTCCGCGAGGCCCACACCTTGGCGGAGGCGGGCCGCGATCTGGTGCTCCACCTGCTGCCCGGCCCCAACGAGGTCGACGACGAGCTCGCCCGTCTGGTGGTCTTCGCGGCCGCCAGGGTCGGCAGCCCGCAGGCCCTGCACTTCCTGACGCGCTTTCGCGACCACCCCAGCAGCTGGGTCCAGTTGGCCCTGGCCCTGTGCTGGGGGGGCTTCGATCGCGAGCTCTACGTACGGGAAGTCATCGCGCACCTGTCCTCCCGGCCCACCGTTCCCGTCCACGCCCCCGAGGACCTCCGCGCCCTGCGCGCCATCGGAGGCTGGCCGGACGTCTACGTCACCGGCGCCTACCGTGTCGAGGACCTCACCGAGCTCATCGTGCCCGAGCAGCTCACCCGTCTCACGCTGGACGCACCCCACCCCGCCGAAGGGCTCTCCTGGCTCTCGGCCTTCCCGAACCTGACCGACGTCTGGGTGTACTCCCACGTGAGCGAGGCCGAAGCGCAGCAGGTGCCACCGCATGTTCGCCTCACCGTCCGCCCGTCACACGGCGATTGACCGTACGGAAAAGGGGCTGCCCCGGACCGTACGAAACGGTCCGGGGCAGCCCCTGCAAGCGTTGCCGCAAGCGATCAGCTCAGCGCGAGCGTCACGCCTCCTTGCTCAGGTTCGGGCCCGCGCCGCCACCGGCGGCCGACTCGATCGGCGGGACGTCCGGCAGCGCCGCCTTCTCCTCGCCGCGGAAGGTGAACGTGGCGGTGTCGCCCTCGCCCTCCACGTCGACGACCACGATGTGGCCGGGGCGGAGCTCACCGAAGAGGATCTTCTCGGAGAGGGTGTCCTCGACCTCGCGCTGGATCGTGCGTCGCAGCGGACGCGCGCCGAGCACCGGGTCGTAGCCCTTCTTCGCGAGCAGCTCCTTCGCGGGCTGGGAGAGCTCGATGCCCATGTCCCGGTCCTTGAGGCGCTCGTCCACCTTGGTGATCATCAGGTCGACGATCTGGAGGATGTCGTCCTGGCTGAGCTGCGGGAAGACGACGACGTCGTCGACGCGGTTCAGGAACTCCGGACGGAAGTGCTGCTTCAGCTCGTCGCTGACCTTGTTCTTCATCCGCTCGTAGTTGGACTTCGTGTCGCCCTGGGCCGCGAAGCCCAGGTTGAAGCCCTTCGAGATGTCGCGGGTACCAAGGTTGGTCGTCATGATGATGACCGTGTTCTTGAAGTCCACGACGCGGCCCTGGGAGTCGGTCAGGCGACCGTCCTCCAGGATCTGCAGGAGCGAGTTGAAGATGTCCGGGTGGGCCTTTTCGACCTCGTCGAAGAGGACGACGGAGAACGGCTTGCGACGGACCTTCTCGGTCAGCTGGCCGCCCTCTTCGTAGCCCACGTATCCGGGGGGCGAACCGAAGAGGCGCGAGACCGTGTGCTTCTCGCTGAACTCCGACATGTCGAGGGAGATCAGCGCGTCCTCGTCACCGAAGAGGAATTCGGCGAGCGCCTTGGACAGCTCGGTCTTACCGACACCGGACGGGCCCGCGAAGATGAACGAACCACCGGGACGCTTCGGGTCCTTCAGACCCGCTCGCGTACGCCGGATCGCCTTCGAGAGCGCCTTGACGGCGTCCTTCTGGCCGATGACGCGCTTGTGGAGCTCGTCCTCCATGCGCAGCAGACGGGAGGACTCCTCCTCCGTCAGCTTGAAGACCGGGATGCCGGTGGCGGTCGCGAGGACCTCGGCGATCAGCTCGCCGTCGACCTCGGCGACGACGTCCATGTCGCCGGCCTTCCATTCCTTCTCGCGCTTGGCCTTCGCGGCGAGCAGCTGCTTCTCCTTGTCGCGGAGAGAGGCCGCCTTCTCGAAGTCCTGGGAGTCGATCGCCGACTCCTTGTCGCGACGCACGCCCGCGATCTTCTCGTCGAACTCGCGGAGGTCCGGCGGCGCGGTCATCCGGCGGATGCGCATCCGGGAACCGGCCTCGTCGATCAGGTCGATCGCCTTGTCCGGCAGGAAGCGGTCCGAGATGTACCGGTCGGCCAGGGTCGCGGCCTGGACGAGGGCCTCGTCCGTGATCGAGACGCGGTGGTGCGCCTCGTACCGGTCGCGCAGGCCCTTGAGGATCTCGATGGTGTGCGGCAGCGACGGCTCCGCGACCTGGATGGGCTGGAAGCGGCGCTCGAGCGCGGCGTCCTTCTCCAGGTGCTTGCGGTACTCGTCGAGCGTGGTGGCGCCGATGGTCTGGAGCTCACCGCGGGCCAGCATCGGCTTCAGGATGGAAGCCGCGTCGATGGCGCCCTCGGCGGCACCCGCACCCACGAGCGTGTGCAGCTCGTCGATGAACAGGATGATGTCGCCGCGGGTGCGGATCTCCTTGAGGACCTTCTTCAGGCGCTCCTCGAAGTCACCGCGGTAGCGGGAACCGGCGACCAGCGCACCGAGGTCGAGGGTGTAGAGGTGCTTGTCCTTGAGGGTCTCGGGCACCTCGCCCTTGACGATGGCCTGAGCGAGGCCCTCGACGACGGCGGTCTTGCCGACGCCGGGCTCACCGATCAGGACCGGGTTGTTCTTCGTACGGCGGGACAGCACCTGCATGACCCGCTCGATCTCCTTCTCGCGCCCGATGACCGGGTCGAGCTTGGATTCGCGGGCCGCCTGGGTGAGGTTCCTGCCGAACTGGTCGAGGACCAGGGACGTGGAAGGCGTGCCCTCCGCAGGACCGCCGGCGGTGGCGGTCTCCTTGCCCTGATAACCGGAGAGCAGCTGGATGACCTGCTGCCGCACCCGGTTGAGGTCGGCGCCCAGCTTGACCAGGACCTGGGCGGCGACGCCCTCGCCCTCGCGGATCAGGCCGAGCAGGATGTGCTCCGTGCCGATGTAGTTGTGGCCCAGCTGAAGGGCCTCGCGGAGCGAGAGCTCCAGGACCTTCTTGGCACGGGGGGTGAAGGGGATGTGCCCGGACGGAGCCTGCTGGCCCTGCCCGATGATCTCCTCCACCTGCTGGCGGACCGCCTCGAGCGAAATCCCGAGGCTCTCCAGGGCCTTAGCGGCGACACCCTCGCCCTCATGGATCAAGCCCAGGAGGATGTGCTCGGTGCCGATGTAGTTGTGGTTGAGCATCCGGGCTTCTTCCTGAGCCAGGACGACAACCCGCCGCGCGCGGTCGGTGAACCTCTCGAACATCGTTAATCGCTCCTCAGAGCGGTCAGGCAGTAAAGGGGTCGGTCCCCTCCCTGTCCTTCCGCAGCTTAGTCCCGCAAGCGGGGACCGCTCATTCCAACTGCCGACACCCGGACACCATCTCGGAGGATCTCCTGACCCCGAACGCCGACAACTGCTCCAACCCGATGGTGCGAGACGATGTTCCCGCAGGCCAAGCAGTTACCCTCACCATCACTACGCCGATGGCGAACGTGAGACGCCGAAGCCCGCGTGTCGCCCCTCCCCACTAGGGATGTCTTACCCGTAAGGACTGACACTCCATGCGGCGCGCACCGGTTCCCTCAGCTACGGGCGAACACCCTTGCGCCGCCGAACACGCCCGTACGCCCTCTTTCCGGACACCGTACGCAACCGATCGACGACCCTGCGTAACCCTCGCGGCCTTCCGGCTGTTGCTCGGACATGGCCCCCACGGTTCCCCAGCCCCGCACGCCGGTCGAGCAGAGCGACCCGGTGCGGCAGTGGTACGAGAACGAGCTCGGCTGGGCGACCGCGCCGGAGCCGGGTCCCGTGCGACTGCTCACGGGCCTGCGCTTCGACGTCCTGGAGCTCCCGGCGGAGGCCGGCTTCGCGGCCCTGCGCCACCTCGGCCCGATGGCTCCGGTGGCCCTGCGCGGGGAAACGATGCGTCTCCTGGTGAGTGCGGGAGGCGCGGACGAGCTGCCGGGGCTGCTCGACTGGCTGGAGTGGGGAAGCATTCCCCTGGGTCTCACCGCGGTGGGGGCCGGTGGGCGGATCGACGCGCCCACTCCCCCCGGGTGGTCCGGCTCGCGGGGTGCCGCCGTCTGGCTGCGACCCCCGGAGCCCGGGCGCGAGGTGGAGCCGACGCTGCCGGCGCTTCCGTCCCTGCCCACTGTGGGGGGAGGCGGGACGGTGCCCCACAGCGACCCCGCCGTGGGCTCCGATCTCGTACGACTTGTGGACACGGCGGCAACGCAGTGCCACCGGGTCCGGTTGCGGCGTCGCAGCCGTCAGCCGTTGGCCTTCTCGTAGGCCTCACGAATGGACGCGGGAACGCGGCCGCGGTCATTGACCTCGAAACCGTTCTCCTTTGCCCAGGCGCGAATCGCGGCGGTGTCCTGACCACCGCTCGCGGCAGCGGCACGAGCCTTGCCGCGGCCGCCGGAACCACGGCCGCCCGTGCGCCGACCGGCCTTGACGAAGTCCTCAAGAGCCCCACGGAGCTTGTCCGCGTTGGCAGTGGTGAGGTCGATCTCGTACGACTTGCCGTCCAACGCGAACGTCACGGTCTCGTCCGCCTCGCCACCGTCGAGGTCATCGACAAGAAGGACCTGAACCTTCTGTGCCACCGGATTTCCTTTCATCGATAACTACGAGGCCGTCCCGCACGACGTGCGCCGCCGATTCACCGGCCCCTGTTATATGCAGTACTGCAGTACGTCGGAAAGCAAACCGCTTTTGCTGGAAAAACACAAACCCCTGGGAGAGACCAGGCGCCCCGAGAAGCCTGGAAACATACGCGTTTCGGACATAGCCCACCTGGGCAGGAGGCCGTCCGGAATACCACGGTGGCGATCACAGATGCAGAAGCATCCGGCTGTTGCCCAAGGTGTTCGGTTTCACTCGTTCGAGGCCGAGGAACTCCGCGACGCCCTCGTCATAGGAACGCAGGAGCTCGCTGTAGACATCTCCGTCGACCGGAGTCTCGCCGATCTCCACGAACCCGTGCTTCGCGAAGAAGTCGACTTCGAAGGTGAGACAGAAAACCTTGCGGACGCCGAGCCAGCGGGCGGTCTGGAGCAACTTCCCGAGCAACTGATGCCCCACCCCGACCCCCTTGACCTCCGGGTTCACCGCGAGCGTGCGGACTTCCGCGAGGTCTTCCCACATCACGTGCAGAGCGCCGCAGCCGACCACCTCCGCGTTGTCGTCGCGTTCCGCCACCCAGAACTCCTGGATGTCCTCGTAAAGCGTCACCGTCGCTTTGTCCAGGAGGATGCGCTCGCCGACGTAGGAGTCGAGGAGGCGGCGGACGGCCGGGACATCGGCGGTTCGCGCCCTGCGGAGGGAGACCGCTTTTGCACTGAGTTCGCTGAGTTCGGGTACGTCTGCTGCCATGGGCGGACGCTATCGCTCTGCGCCACGCTCTGGGGAGCCGGGGTTCTCCGGGCCTTGGACGATACGCATGGCATCACTCAGGGCTTCGCGCTGTTCCGGCGACATCATGCCGAAGAAGGCGACGAGTGCGGCCGCGGGGTTGTCACTGCGCGACCACGCTTCGTTCATCAGTGCGGCCGCGTAGGCGGCACGAGTGGACACCGCCTCATATCGATAGGCACGCCCTTCCGCTTCGCGACGCACCCAGCCCTTCTGATGGAGATTGTCCAAAACGGTCATCACGGTCGTGTACGCGATGGACCGTTCCTGCTGAAGGTCTTCCAGGACTTCTCGAACGGTCACGGGGCGGTTCCACTTCCACACCCGCGTCATGACTGAGTCTTCGAGTTCTCCCAATGGACGAGGCACAGCAGAACAATAGTGGGAGACGTCACTATTGGCGTGATGCGTGAGGGACGTGGCGTACCCCTAATTTCTGCAACAAAAAGGGCGTACGACTCTAAAACGCTGGAGTCGTACGCCGTGGTGCGCGCCCGGGCACACCGGGTGACGTTTGCAGGTCACACCGGGGATACCGAGGATACCGGGCACCCATAAGTGCGATGAGATGCGGATCAGGCGCCGCCGGCCTCGGGGGACTGACGGACGGATTCGGCGCGGGCGACGGCGGCGTCGGCGGCCGCGTCCTCCTTCGCCTTGTTGGCACCGCCCTGGGTCTTCACGATCGTCACGATCAGACCGGTGAAGAACACGGCCATCACTACGGGGGGCACGAGCGCGGAAACGTAGTCCATGCCCCCAGAGTAGCTAGCCCGCGGCGAGCTGGTGCGGCGGGTCCGCGGGGGTCTCGGGGCGGCGCTTGGGCGGGAAGACCTCGGCCGGGGTGGGGACCGGGCGGGACGGCTCCGGAGCGGCCGGACGCTCGGGCGGCGTCCGGGGTGTCCTGGGCTTCGGCGCGGCCGGTTCGTCCGCCGCGTCGAGACCGCCGGGCAGCGCGAGCAGCCTGGTGCGCGACGCGGGAACGAGGGCGCGGGCGGGGGCCGGGACGGCGCGGCCCGCGAGTCTGGCCCGCACGGCCTTCTCGGCGAGGATCCGGCACCGGTCGAGCAGCGCGGCCGCGACGGCGTTGCCGCGCAGGGCGCGCAGCGCCGCGAGATCGTCGGCGCCCGGCTGGTACCCGGCGCCGAGCGCGTCGTCCAGGAGACCGAGGTAGCCGGCCGCGGTGCCGGGCAGGGCCGCCCGGTACCGCGCGAGGTCGGCCACCAGGAACGCGCGGAGTCTGGCTCCCTCGCGTACGGCCTCGTCGACCGATTCGGCGAGGCGAAGACAGTCCTTGACGTCCTCGTCGCTGACGGGGCTGGGGTGCAGGGCGAGGGCCAGGGCGCGGCGGAGCACACGCAGTTCCTCCGCACCGAAGGCCATGCCGCCACGAGATCCATAGGGCGTGGGCATGGGACGACGATACGCACGGAACGGACAAAATCCGCTTAACGCCACTTCATGGCGCGGCGGCGGTCACCTTCACCCGGCGGGCACTCGGCGGTCGGTCATTCGGCGCGGCGGCGGACCAGGGCGAAGACGACCGCTCCGACGCCGAGCAGCGCGGCGGCCGCGGCCGCGATCCACGGCAGGATCCCGGCGCCTGCCTCCGCCATGGGGTGCGCGTCCGCGGCCTTCTCGGCTCCCGCGGCCTTCTTGCCGACGACGATCGGTGCCTCGTCGTTGGACGGGTCGGGGTCGTTGAGGTCGAAACCGCCGTCTCCGGGACGGTCGGTGTCTCCGGAGCGCACCCGGACGGTGCCCTCGACCGCGGCGACGTCTTCGGAGTAGCGGACTTCGAAGAAGTAGGACTGTCCGCTGCCGGGCGCCTCCACTCCCGCGTCGGGGCACAGATAGCGGCGGTGGCCCGGCGCGAAGGGCTTCCGCTTCCCGCCTTCGTAGGTGAAGCAGTCGCCGTCCGCGTTCTCGTCCGGTTCCTCGTCGACGCGTACGGTGCTCGCCACCACGCCCTTGGGCAGGGTCACCTCTACGTAGACGGCAGGTTCGCGCAGGGGGCGGGCGATCCGCGCGGGGCCTTCGTTGTGCAGACCGAAGGTGAGCTCTCGGGTCGTGCCCTTCTTGCCGGGCTTCAGGGTGTCGCCGACCGCGCGGATGTCCGCGCTGTTCTTGGCCACGAACCGCACCACGCGCTCGGCGGCGAAGCCGGTGCCCTGTCCCCGTGCCGGGACGAGGGTCAGCTCGGGGCCGCGTCCCGGGGTGCCGCCCTGGGTGGTGTCCTGCTCCTCGGGGACGGCCTCCGCGGAGTACGTGACCTGGGTGTGAAAGGCGTCGTCGGTGAGAGAACCGGGCAGCGGCGAGGCGAGGGCGACGGTCTCGCCGGGGGCGAGGGGCCGGTCGAAGTAGCAGGTGACCGCCGCGATGTGGTCGCCGTGATCGCCCTGCCGGTAGCGGCAGTTGCTGTGCCGCTGGGCGAGCCGTACGCCCGAGTCGCCCGCGGCCTCGACGGCGATCCGCTCGGTCACGCGGTCGCCGGTGTTGCGCAGGACGACGGGGATCTCGACGTCCTGGCCGGTCTCCAGTCCCTTCTCGTCGGGGAGTTGGGCGACTTCGAGGCTCGGCGTGCCGAGGGAGACGCGGGAGGTGGTCCTCGCGCCGGTGAGGCGCTCGCCGGTCACTTCGTAGCGGATGGTCGCGGAGGTGCCCGCCGCGACGCCCGCGACGGCGGTGACCGAGATCGGCTTGTCGGGGCCCCTCAGATGCTTCTCGAACTCGCAGGTGACGAGGGGCCCTTCGGCCGCGCAGAGGTCGTCCGTGACCTTCACGGTGGCGACGCCCCGCAGTCCGCTGGTGTCGATGACGAGCCGCACGTCGCGGGGGCCCGGCAGGGACGTGCCGCCGTCGTAGAACTCGATCATGGGGTCGATGGCGACGGCTTCGCCGGAGCGCGGCAGGGACAGCTGGGGCACCGAGATCCGGGACCAGACCTGGGCGGGGGCCTCAGGGGGCTCGGAGGGGCCTTGCGGGGGCTCGGAGGGGTCTTGTGGGCTCTGGGCGGCGGGTTGGGTGACGAGGTGGCGCTCCTGGGCCCCGGCGGCGGGCAGGGCGGCCGCTGTCGGGGCGGTCGCCGGTATCGCCAGTGCCATGACCGCCGCGGCAGCCCACCATCGTCGCTTACGCGTCATTCGCCCCAGCCCGTCCGAACCCACTCAAGTCCCGTCCCCGCGCAGACTCTTGTAAAGGTACGAGGGTTGTGTGCGCAAGCCCGTTCGACCTGCGCGCACTCCGCGGCGGCTGGTTCGCGCCGTCCGGCCCCGGGGGCCTTTCGGCGCGTACGCGCCCTTTCGCCCCGGTGGGAGGGGTGGGCTCAGCCCCGGGCCACGTTCCGCTCGTAGACGAGCCGGAGTCCGATCAGCGTCAGCCACGGCTCGTGCTCGTCGATGACCGACGCCTCGCCGAGCACCATCGGGGCGAGGCCGCCCGTGGCGATCACCGTCACGTCCTCGGGGTCGCCGCCCGGGCCCGCCAGTTCGCGCGCCATGCGGTTCACGACGCCGTCGACCTGCCCCGCGAAGCCGTACAGGATGCCCGCCTGCATGGCCTCCACGGTGTTCTTGCCGATGACGCTGCGCGGCCTGGCCAGCTCGATCTTGCGGAGCTGGGCGCCGCGCACGCCGAGGGCCTCCACCGAGATCTCGATGCCGGGGGCGATCACGCCACCGGCGTACTCCCCGCGCGCGGAGACCGCGTCGAAGGTCGTCGCCGTGCCGAAGTCGACGACGATCGCCGGGCCTCCGTAGAGCTCGACCGCCGCGACCGCGTTGATGATGCGGTCGGCGCCGACCTCCTTGGGGTTGTCCATGAGGATCGGGACGCCGGTCTTGATGCCCGGTTCGACGAGCACGGCGGGCACGTCTCCGTAGTAGCGCCTGGTGACCTCGCGCAGCTCGTGCAGGACCGAGGGGACGGTGGAACAGATCGCGATGCCGTCGATGCCGTCGCCCAGCTCCTCGCCGAGCAGCGGGTGCATGCCCATCAATCCGTTGAGGAGCACCGCCAGTTCGTCGGCGGTGCGGCGGGCGTCGGTGGAGATGCGCCAGTGCTCGACGATGTCCTCGCCGTCGAAGAGGCCGAGGACCGTGTGCGTGTTGCCTACGTCGATGGTGAGCAGCATCAGTCCCGCACCGCTTCCCGAAGGTCGAGACCGATGTCCAGGATCGGCGACGAGTGGGTGAGCGCGCCCACCGACACGTAGTCCACGCCCGTATCGGCGTACGCGCGCGCGTTCTCCCGGGTGAGGCGGCCCGAGGACTCCAGGAAGGCGCGGCCGTCCACCAGGGCCACGGCCTCCGCGGTCTCGCCCGGCGTGAAGTTGTCCAGGAGGATCAGGTCGGCGCCCGCGTCCAGGACCTCGCGCAGCTGGTGGAGGGTGTCGACCTCGACCTCGATGGCCAGACCGGGGAACTGCTCGCGCACGGCCTTGAACGCCTGCTCCACGCCGCCCGCGGCGACCACGTGGTTGTCCTTGACCAGGGCCGCGTCGGAGAGCGACATGCGGTGGTTCACGCCGCCGCCCATGCGCACCGCGTACTTCTCCAGGGCGCGGTAGCCGGGCGTCGTCTTGCGGGTGTCGCGCACCCGCGTCTTCGTGCCCTCCAGGACGTCCGCCCACGCGCGCGTGGCGGTCGCGATGCCGGAGAGGCGGCACAGGATGTTGAGCGCGCTGCGCTCGGCGGTGAGCAGGTCGCGGGTGCGGGTGGTGACGCTGAGCAGCACGGTGCCCGCAGCGACGCGGTCGCCGTCCTCGACGTGCCGCTCGACCTCGAACTCGTCCTCGCACACTACGGAGAGGACGGCTTCGGCGACGCGCAGGCCCGCGACGGTGCCCGCCTCGCGCGCGGCGAAGTCGGCGGTGGCGACGGCGTCCTCGGGGATGGTGGCGACCGTGGTGACGTCCACGCCGCCGTCCAGGTCCTCCTCGATGGCCATGTGCGCGATGTCCTCGACCTGCACGGGGTCGAGGCCCGCCTCGGTCAGGAGCTGGGCAAGGGCGGGGTCGAGACCGCACTCCATGGGGTCGTACGCGTCGTCACCGCCGCAGCCGCAGGCGTCGCCACAGCCACCGCCTGCGGCTGAGGGGGCGGCGAGGGGGAGGTTGTCGGGGGTGCTCACGGTCACTGCTCCTGGGGACTGGGACGGGTCGGAGGGAAATCGGGGGTCGCTGTCGTGTCTACCGCCAGCGTCCTGTCCGGATTCAGGCGTACGACGATGTGGCGCCGCCAGGCCGCGTCGTCACGGTCGGCGTGGTCCTCGCGCCAGTGGCAGCCGCGGGTCTCCTCGCGGCGCTGGGCGGCGGCGACCAGGACACGGGCGACGCACAGGAGGTTGGTGGCCTCCCAGGTGTCGACGCCGGGCTCCGCGGTCTTGCCGTCGTCGGCGAGCGCGCCGGCGGCCTGGGCGTGGATGCGGGCGAGACGGGCCGCCGCCTCGGCGAGGGACGCGGCGGAGCGCAGCACTCCGGCGCCCTCGGTCATGACGCGCTGGATGGCGAAGCGCGCCTCCGGCGGCAGCAGGGGGTGGGCGGGCGTCCGCGGCCGGGTCACGGGGGCGGGCACGCGCGCGTGCAGGGCGTTCTCCGCGTGCCGCGCCGCGATGTCGGCGGCGATGCGCTCGGCGTAGACCAGGCCCTCCAGAAGGGAGTTGGAGGCCAGCCGGTTGGCGCCGTGCACGCCCGTGCAGGCGACCTCGCCGCAGGCGTACAGGCCGGGGACGGTGGTGCGGCCGTGCACGTCGGTGCGGACGCCGCCGGACGCGTAGTGCGCGGCGGGGGCGATCGGGATGGGCTCGGTCACCGGGTCGATGCCGTGCGCGCGGCAGGCGGCGAGGATCGTCGGGAAGCGGTTCTCCCACATGTCGGCGCCGAAGTGCCTGCCGTCCAAGTACATGTTCTCGGCGCCCTTTTCCTGCATGCGGCGCGTGATGCCCTTGGCGACGATGTCCCGGGGCGCGAGCTCGGCGAGCTCGTGCTGGCCGACCATGAAGCGCACGCCGTCGGCGTCCACCAGGTGCGCGCCCTCGCCGCGGACCGCCTCGGAGACCAGCGGCTGCTGGCCCTCCGCGTCGGCGCCGAGGAAGAGCACCGTGGGGTGGAACTGCACGAACTCCAGGTCGGAGACCTCGGCTCCGGCGCGCAGTGCGAGCGCGACGCCGTCGCCCGTGGAGACGGACGGGTTGGTGGTCGCCGAGAAGACCTGGCCCATGCCCCCGGTGGCGAGGACCACCGCGGGGGCGTGCACGGCGCCCACGCCGTCGTGCTGGCCCTCGCCCATGACGTGCAGGGAGACACCGGCGGTGCGGCCTTCGGCGTCCGTGAGGAGGTCGAGCACCAGGGCGTTCTCGACGGTCGGTATGCCCTGGGCGCGGACCGCTTCGACGAGGGCGCGGGAGACCTCCACGCCGGTCGCGTCGCCGCCCGCGTGCACGATGCGGCGGCGGTGGTGGCCGCCCTCACGGGTCAGGGCGATGTCGCCCTCGGGTCCCGTGTCGAACCGGGCTCCGGTCTCGATGAGGCGGCGCACGGCGCCGGGGCCCTCGGTGACCAGGGTGCGCACGGCCTCCTCGTCGCACACGCCCGCGCCCGCCACCAGCGTGTCCTCAAGGTGCTGCTCGGGGGTGTCGCCCTCGCCGAGCGCCGCGGCGATGCCGCCCTGCGCCCAGCGCGTGGAGCCGTCGTCCAGGCGGGCCTTGGTCACCACGACCGTCTTCAGACCGGCGGCCGAGCAGCGCAGGGCCGCGGTGAGCCCGGCCACTCCGGAGCCGACGACCACGAGGTCGGCTTCGAGGGACCAGCCGGGGGCGGGGGCGTGCAGCCGTATTCCGGTGGCACTCATGCGGTGGCTCCGTTCGCGCTCATACGGTCGCTCCGAAGGTCAGCGGGATGTTGTCGATCAGTCGTGTGGAGCCGACCCTGGCGGCCACGGCGAGGACGGCGTCTCCGCTGTGCCCCGGACGTACGTCGGTGAAGTCGGCGGGGTCGACCAGCGCCACGTAGTCCAGGCGCAGCGGGGGCCGCAGCCGGGCGGCCTCGTCGAGGACCTGCCGGGCCGAGGCGAGGACGGCCGCGGGCCCGTCGCTCGCGGAGGGCGCCCCGGACCGGGCGAGCGCGTGGGCGTCGGCGGCCGCGCGGGACTCGCCGATGGCGCTCAGGGCGACGGCACGCGCGCGCGTGGCGGGCGCGCTGGCGGCACGGGCGCGCAGGGCCTCCTGCGCGGCGTGCCGGTCGCGGCCCGCGAAGAGGGCCTGGGAGAGGGCGAGCGCGGTGCGGCGCTCGTCGGGCGCGAGGTAGCGGTTGCGGCTGGAGAGCGCCAGGCCGTCGTCCTCGCGGACGGTGGGGACGCCGACGATCTCCACGTCGAAGTTCAGGTCGCGCACCATGCGGCGGATCAGGGCGAGCTGCTGGGCGTCCTTCTGCCCGAACAGCGCCGCGTCGGGCCGGGTGAGGTGCAGCAGCTTGGCGACGACGGTGAGCATGCCGTCGAAGTGGCCGGGGCGGGTGGCGCCTTCGAGGACCGTGCCCATGGGGCCCGCGCCGATGCGGACCTGGGGCTCGCCGCCCGGGTAGACCTCGTCCACGGAGGGGGCGAACACGGCGTCGGCGCCCGCCTGTTCGGCGATCTTGAGGTCGGCTTCGAGGGTGCGCGGGTAGCGGTCCAGGTCCTCGCCCGCGCCGAACTGGAGCGGGTTCACGAAGACCGTGACGACGACCTCGCCCTCGGGGCCCGCGACGCGGCGGGCGGCGCGGATCAGCGAGGCGTGTCCGTCGTGCAGGGCGCCCATCGTCATGACGACGGCACGGCGTCCCGCACGCGCGCGCGTGCGCAAGGACTCGGCGGTGTGCAGGAGGGCGGTGGTCATCGGTCTCCCTCCCCGGCTCCACCGGCGCCGCCCGCTCCGTTGGCGAGGACGCCGAGGAGGTCCTCGGCGAGCTCCGGCTTGAGCAGGCCGTGCGCGAGGGCGCGGTCGGCGGTGGCGCGGGCCATCGCGAGGTAGCCCGCGACGGTCTGCGGGGCGTGCTTGCGCAACTCGGCGACGTGCGCGGCGACCGTGCCCGCGTCCCCGCGCGCGACGGGTCCGGTGAGCGCGGCGTCGCCGGAGCGCAGGGCGTTGTCGAGGGCGGCGCCGAGCAGCGGGCCGAGCATCCGGTCGGGGGCGGCCACGCCCGCGTCGCGGAGCAGGTCCATGGACTCGGCGACCAGCGTGACCAGGTGGTTCGCACCGAGGGCGAGGGCCGCGTGGTAGAGCGGGCGGCTCTCCTCGGAGATCCACTCGGGCTCGCCGCCCATCTCGATGACCAGGGCCTCGGCGGCGAGGCGCAGCTCCTCGGGCGCGGTCACGCCGAAGGAGCATCCGGCCAGGCGCTGCACGTCGACGGCGGTGCCGGTGAAGGTCATGGCGGGGTGCAGCGCGAGCGGCAGGGCACCGGCCCGCAGCGCGGGTTCGAGGACCTTGGTGCCGTACCTGCCGGAGGTGTGCACGAGGAGCTGGCCGGGGCGCACGGCCCCGGTCTCCGCGAGACCGTCGACGAGGCCGGGCAGGGCGTCGTCGGGGACGGTCAGGAGCACCAGGTCGGCCCGCTCGAGGACTTCGGCGGGCGGTACCAGGGGGACGTCGGGCAGCATCGCGGCGGCGCGGCGCACGGAGGTGTCGGACACTCCGGACGCGGCCACCGGACGGTGCCCTGCGAGTTGCAGCGCCGCGGCGAGCGCGGGGCCCACGCGGCCCGCTCCCACGACACCCACGGTGAGCCTCGCGGGACGGTCCCGCGGGTCTGGCTGATGCGATGCGTTCACGCGATGACGCCTTCCGTTCCAGTCCGCTCGGGGTACCGGACGATTTCTCGTCATGCTAACGCTATTGCTTGGTGCCGCGTCCTGCGCTGTCCACAGGCTGTGGTTATTCGTATGCCCGGTGGCGCCGGGCGGGCCATGCTCGGGGGATGACTGCGAACAGCGCGGAAGAAGACACCGGACAGGACCTGGAGCGGGACCGGGGCGAGGACCAGAGCCAGGACCAGCGCGTCCGCAGGCGCGCCGCGGCCCTCGGCGCCGCGAGGACCCTGCACCGCTCGCCCCTGCACCTCTCCCTCACCGAGCGCTTCTCGGCCATCGCGGCCGCGGCCCCCGAGGTGGTGGGCGCCGACGACCCCACGGACGTCTACGGCGACGGCGTCGTGGCCACCCTGGAGGAGGAGGTCGCGGGCCTGCTCGGCAAGGAGGCCGCCGCCTTCTTCCCGACCGGCACGATGGCCCAGCAGGTCGCCCTGCGCTGCTGGGCGGGGCGCACCGGGAACGCGACCGTCGCCCTGCACCCCCTGGCCCACCCCGAACTCCACGAAGGGGGCGCCCTGCCCACGGTGAGCGGGCTGCGCACGGTGCACCCGACGCACGACCCGCGGCTGCCGACGGTCGACGAGGTGCGCGACCACGGGGAGCCCTTCGGGACGCTGATGCTCGAACTGCCGCTCCGGGACGCCGGTTTCGTCCTGCCGACCTGGGAGGAGCTGACGGAGGTGGTGGCCGCGGCCCGCGAGCGGGACGCGGTGGTGCACTTCGACGGGGCCCGCCTGTGGGAGTGCACGACGCACTTCGGCCGTCCCCTCGCGGAGATCGCCGGGCTCGCGGACAGCGTGTACGTCTCGTTCTACAAGTCCCTCGAGGGGCTGAGCGGCGCCGTGCTCGCCGGTCCGCGCACCCTCGTCGACGAGGCGCGGGTGTGGCGCCACCGCTACGGGGGCCAGCTCTTCCAGCAGTTCCCGACCGCCGTGTCCGCGCTCCTGGGCCTGAAGCACGCGCTGCCCAGGCTGCCCGAGTACGTCGCCCACGCGCGCGTGGTCGCCGAGGCGCTGCGCGAGGGGCTCGCCGCCGCCGGGGTGCCCTGGTCGCGCGTGCACCCCGAGCGGCCGCACACCCATCAGTTCCAGGTCTGGCTGCCGTACGCGACGGACGTGCTCGACGAGGCGGCGCTCGGTCAGGCGGAGGAGACCAAGACCATGCTCTTCGGGCGCTGGTTCTCCGACGGGCCGCCCGGTCTGTCGGTCACGGAGGTCACCGTGGGCGACGCGGGCCTGGACTGGACGGCCGACGACGTCAAGGAAGCGGTCGCGGAGTTCGTGCGGCGGCTCCCCGGCTGAGGCGGGCGCCGCGGACGAACCGGACCAGGGCGGCGCGGAAGCGGCCGTGCGCGGGGCGCTCGGCGACGACGGCGCGGAAGCGGCCGTAGTCGCGGACCTCGCGGACGGCCTGCCAGTCGTGGCTGCCGGGCGCGGGCGGCGTCGGCTCGTGGCGCTGGGCGGCGCGGTAGGTGTCGAGCAGGTACTGCTGGGTGACGCTCATGACGGTTCGCCTCTCGTAATAAATAGTACTTAACGGACACCGCAGGGCCCCTTGATCACAGGTCTCGGAACGGGGGCGACGAGGAATGACCACAGCCTGCTCCCGCGCCGGCTGCCCCGTCGCGCCGATTGACGGCGCTCGTCAATCGGCGGCGGTGCTGTCAGTGGCGCGGTGCACCATGGGGTCATGAGCGTGAGCATCGACATCACCGGGCTCCCCCTGGAGCGGATCCACGTCGTGCCCTCGCCCCTGGCCGAGCTCGGCATGGCGCTGCACGCGCTGTCCGAGCCGGGCCACCACCCGGGGCTCCAGGGCTGGGCGACAGCCGTCTCGGCGCGCCTGGATCCGTGCCTGGCGGACCGCATGTGCGAGGCCGACTTCCTGTGGCGCACGACGTTCTCGGACGTCTTCACGCCGTTCGCGGGACTCCCGGGGCAGAACGGGCTGCCCGGGGCCACGCTCGCCGAGGAGCTCGACCAGCTGGACAAGCTCTCCGACGAGCAATTCGTGGACGCGGCCCTGGAGTTCACCTGCCAGTCGACGTACGCGGAGCCGGACCGCAAGCTCCTGACCGACCCCGCCGTGCGGCAGCGCGCCCTGGACCTGGCGGCCGCCCGCGGCCCGCTCCAGATGCGCTTCACCCAGCGCCTGCTCGACGATCCGCCGGTCGTCCGCGCCTGGTTCCGCACGCTCCTCCAGGACTGCGAGGAGGCGTTCTTCGCCGACACCTGGGCCCGGGTCAGTCATCAACTGGCCGCGGACGCCCGGCACAAGACCGAGCTGCTGCGGCGCAAGGGCCTTCCTGAGGCGCTGAAGGCCATGTCCGGATCGGTGTCCCTGGACGAGAGCGGGCGGCTGATCACCGTCGACAAGATCAGCGTGGGCCGCACCGCCACGGGCCAGGGGGGCCTGGTGATCGTCCCGACCAGCCTCGGCTGGCCGCACCTCTGGGTGCTGCACCGCAAGGGCTGGCAGGCCGCGATCACGTACCCCATCAGCTCCCCCGGCCTCACCTCGCCGCCCACCGTGGAACAGTTGACCCGCCGCATGGCCGCGCTCGCCCACCCCATGCGGATGCGCCTGTGCCGCCACCTCGCGCGCGGGGCGTACACCACGAGCGAGCTGGCCGACGCGCACGGCATGACGGCTCCGGAGATATCCCGGCACCTGAGCGTCCTGAAGAAGGCCGACCTGGTCAGCACGCGCCGCCGAGGGCGCTACGTGCAGCACCAGTTGGACATCGGCGTGGTGTCCCGCCTGGGCAGCGATTTCATCGAGGGCGTCCTGCGCTAGTACGGAGGTACCGGGGGTTAGCCCCACCCGGAACCGGGCGGTCAGCAGGATCGCCCCGGGTGATCACCCGCGGAAATGCTGGAGGCGGCAGATGCCGCTGGTTTCCCCACGTTTCCGTAGGAGTCGTTCGTGCGTGAGCAGGTATGGCAGAGGTTCCCTTCCACCGGTCGACGGAGGGGCGCCCGGCGCGCCACCGTGCGGGCCGCCGCCGCGCTGGCCGTCGGCACCATGGCGCTCGGCGTCCTGGGACAACCGGCGGCAGCCGCCGCCCACCGGCCGGACGCCTTCAAGGCGGGCCTGAACTCCCTGGTGCGCCAGGACGGCGTGCCCGCCGCGCTCGCGAGCGTCAAGGACGGCAAGGGCCACACCCGTACGTACACAGCGGGCGTCGGCGACCTGGCCACCGGTGCGAAGGTGCCGAGGGACGGCCAGGTGCGGATCGGCAGCAACACCAAGACGTTCACCGCGGTGGTCGTCCTGCAACTGGTCGACGAGGGGAAGGTCCGCCTCGACACCCCGATCGAGCACTACCTGCCGGGCCTCGTGCGCGGGGAGGGCATCGACGGGAACGACATCACCGTCCGCATGCTCCTGCAACACACCAGCGGACTGCCCAACTACGTCAAGTACCTCGACGCCGAGCCCCGTCCCTATACCCCGCGCGAGCTCCTGGACCGCGCCCTCCAGCACAAGAAGGACTTCGACCCGGGCAAGAAGTGGGAGTACAGCAACACGAATTACGTGCTGGCGGGAATGCTCGTCGAGAAGGTCACCAAGCACCGCGTCGCCCACGAGATCCAGCGGCGCGTCATCGAGCCCCTCGGGCTGCGCCACACCTACTTCCCCGCGCCCGGTGAGACGAAGATCCGGGAGGCCCACCCCAAGGGCTACGACCGGGACGCCTCGGGCGCCCCGCTCGACGTCACCGAATTCGACCCCTCCTGGGGCTGGTCGGCGGGCCAGATGGTCTCCACCAACTCCGACCTCAACCGGTTCGCCGCCGCGATCCTGGACGGCAGTCTCCTCTCGGACACCCAGCTCGCCCAGATGCGGACCACCGTCTCCGCCGAGTACTTCGGCCCCGGCGCCAGGTACGGCCTCGGGCTCGTCAGCAAGCCGCTGTCCTGCGGCGGCGTCTACTGGGGCCACGGCGGCAGCATGACCGGATACGAGACCCGGGGCGGCGCCACCGAGGACGGCCGCGCCGCCAACGTCGCGGTGACCACCCAGCCGTCCGACCCGAACGTCATGAAGCACGTCGACCGCGTCGTGGACAAGGCCCTGTGCGACAGCTGAACCACCGTCTCCGTAGGGCCCGTCCGGCGCGCGACGCCGGGTGGGCCGCCCCACGGCCTGTCCGGCCCTAGGCCCTGTCGTCAAACTCCCGTCGTCGCCCGAAGGGCGGCCCCGCGGCGTCTGGTGCGTGCGATCGCAAGGCGCCGGGATGTCCTCGTAGTGGGCCTACTCGGGCATTCCGGCAACGCCGCGAGCGTGCGTGCCAGACGTCGCGGGGCAGACGGGAGTTTGACGACAGGGCCTAGCCCGCGCCCCCGGCGCGCACCAGACCGGTCTCGTACGCGAGGACAACCACCTGCACGCGGTCGCGCAGGTCCAGCTTCGTCAGGATCCGGCCGACGTGCGTCTTCACGGTCGCCTCCGAGAGGACGAGGCGCGCCGCGATCTCGCCGTTCGACAGGCCCTGCGCGACCAGGATCATCACCTCGCGCTCGCGCTCGGTGAGGCGCTCCAGGCGCTTGTGCTGGGGCTGCCCCCCGGTGTTCGGCAGCATCGGCGCGAAGCGGTCGAGCAGGCGCCGCGTCGTGGAGGGCGCGACCACCGCGTCACCGCTGTGCACCGAGCGGATCGCGGTGAGCAGCTCCCCCGGAGGCACGTCCTTGAGCATGAAGCCCGAGGCGCCGGCCTTCAGCCCGGAGAAGGCGTACTCGTCCAGGTCGAAGGTGGTCAGGATCAGCACCTTCGGCGGGTTCACGCCCTGGCAGATGCGCCGGGTGGCCTCCACGCCGTCGAGCTTGGGCATGCGGACGTCCATGAGGACCACGTCGACCTTGGTCGCGCGCAGCACTTCGAGCGCCTCGACGCCGTCGCCCGCCTCCGCGACGACCTCCATGTCCGGCTGGGCGGCGAGCACCATCCGGAACCCGGTGCGCAGCAGCACCTGGTCGTCGACGAGCATCACGCGGATCGACATCAAGGGGGTCCCTTCGGGGAGCGGGCCGGTGACAGGTGTCATCGGCGGTCATCAATGTGCGGGCTTGAGCGGCAGCAGGGCGCTGATGCGGAAGCCCCCGCCGGGCCGCGGTCCCGCGTCCAGCGTGCCGCCGACCATACCGACGCGCTCGCGCATGCCGATCAGTCCGTGCCCGCTGCCGTCGGCGCCGCCGTCCTCGTACAGCTCGTGCGGGGCGCCCTTGCCGTCGTCCTCGACGAGCAGCCCGAGGCCGTCGTCGAAGTAGACGAGGCGCACGCTCGCACCGGCGTTCTCACCGCCGTGCTTGCGGGTGTTGGTGAGCGCCTCCTGCACGATGCGGTACGCGGTGAGCTCCACGCCGCTGGGCAGCGGGCGCGGAGTGCCCTCGACCTTGAAGTCGACGGGCAGACCCGCCGTGCGCACCTGTTCGATGAGCTCGTCGAGCTGCTCGACGTCGGGCTGCGGGACGTACTCGCCGCTCTCCTCGGGCTCCCCGGTGCGCAGCACGCCCAGCAGGCGGCGCATCTCGGCCAGTGCCTGGCGGCCGGTGCCCGAGATGGTCTCCAGGGCCTTCCTGGCCTGCTCGGGCGCGGTGTCCATGACGTACGCGGCGCCGTCGGCCTGCACGACCATCACCGAGACGTTGTGCGCGACGACGTCGTGCAGCTCGCGGGCGATCCTGGCCCGCTCGGCCGCCACCGCGACCTTGGACTGCGCCTCGCGCTCCTTCTCCAGGCGGTCGGCGCGCTCCTCCAGCTGGGCGAGGTAGGCCCGGCGGGTGCGGATGGAGTCGCCGAGCACCCAGGCGAGCGCGAAGGGGACGATCTGGAACATCGTGAAGAGGATGTGCCCAAAGGCGCTTATGTTCTCCGTGGGCCAGCGCATCATCGACAGCGGCGCCGCGCACAGACCGCCGATCAGCGCGAACCGGGAGGCCCACTTCTCGCCGTCGGCCGCCGCCGTGTAGATGATCACGAGCATCGCGAAGTTCGCGGGCAGCGTCTCGACGTCGAAGATCAGCTGGGCGACGCCGATCACCGCGGCGAGCACCAGCATCTGCTCGGTCGCCCGTCGGCGCAGCGCGACCACCAGGGACAGCCCGAGGGCCACGGGGATCACCGCGACGTTCGGCTCGGCCCGCCCGCTGCCCTCGACCATGGCGAGGAGGCTGATCCCGGAGATCCCGAAAAGAACGAGACCCCAGAAGCCGTCGACCCACACGGGGTGTCTGCGGAGGAAGTCGTAGAGGCGCTGCACGTAACCCAGCGTAGGCAGGGCCACGGCACCCCGGGGTCAACCGAAGGTCCGATCCCTGTCGAGCACATGTACTCCCCAAGGTGGAGGCCCGCTTAGCCTGCGGGATGTGACGAACGACAAAGAACCCGAGCCGACGGCACGGCGAGGCGGCTGGCGCGAGGCGACGGAAACCGCCCTGTACGGCCCTGAAGGCTTCTATCGGCGCCCCGAGGGGCCCGCGGGTCACTTCCGTACGTCCGTGCACGCCTCGCCCCTCTACGCGGGCGCCGTGGCGCTGCTCCTGTGCCGCGTGGACGCGGCGCTCGACCACCCGGACGAGTTGGCCTTCGTCGACATGGGCGCGGGCCGCGGCGAGCTGACCGAGGGCGTCGTCGCCGCGCTGCCCGCCGATGTGGCGGCACGCGTGCGTGCGTACGCGGTGGAGCGCGCGGAGCGTCCCGCCGGACTCGACCCGCGCATCGCGTGGCGGGCCGCTCCCCCGGCCGGTGTCACCGGCCTGCTCTTCGCCAACGAGTGGCTGGACAACGTCCCCTTGGACGTCGCCGAGGTGGCCGACGACGGCACGGTGCGCCACGTCCTGGTCGACGCGGAAGGCGGCGAGACGCTGGCGGAGCCCGTCGAGGGGGCGGACGCCGAGTGGCTCGCGCGCTGGTGGCCTCTGGCGTCCGAACCCGGCCTTCGCGCGGAGATCGGCCTCCCCAGGGACCGGGCGTGGGCGGCCGCCGTGTCGACCCTCGCGCGCGGCCTCGCGGTGGCCGTGGACTACGCCCACCAGCGAGCGGCGCGACCGCCGTTCGGGACCCTCACGGGCTTCGCCGACGGCCGCGGGACGACGCCCGTGCCGGACGGCTCCTGCGACATCACCGCCCATGTGGCGCTGGACGCGTGCGCGCTCGACGGGGCAGCCCTGCTCACCCAGCGGGCGGCGCTCGGCGCGCTCGGGGTGAGCGGCGCCCGCCCCCCGCTGTCCCTGGCCTCCAGCGACCCCACGGCGTACGTGCGGGCCCTCACACGCGCGGGAGAGGCGGCGGAACTGACCGCGTCCGGCGGGCTCGGGGACTTCGGGTGGCTGGTGCAGCCCGTGGGCGTACCCCTGGACGCGGTCCTCCCCGGAAAAGCGGCCCTACTTGTCGATGTCGCCGACCACGAAGAAGAGTGATCCAAGGATCGCCACCATGTCCGCGACCAGTTGGCCCGGGAGCAGCTCGGCCAGGGCCTGGATGTTGTTGTACGAGGCGGAGCGCAGCTTCAGCCGGTACGGGGTCTTCTCGCCCTTGCTGACCAGGTAGTAGCCGTTGATGCCGAGCGGATTCTCGGTCCACGCGTACGTGTGGCCCTCGGGGGCCTTGAGGACCTTGGGCAGGCGCTGGTTGATCGGGCCCTGCGGCAGGTCGAAGAGCCGGTCGAGGCAGGCGTCGGCGAGGTCCAGGGCGACGTGGGTCTGCTCCAGGAGGCACTCGAAGCGGGCCAGGCAGTCGCCCTCCTGCCGGGTGACGACCTTCAGGGTGTCCTGGAGTTCGCCGTACGCGAGGTAGGGCTCGTCGCGGCGCAGGTCGAAGTCGACTCCGGAGGCACGCGCGATGGGACCGCTCACTCCGTAAGCGTGCACCGCCTCGGGGGTCAGGACGCCGACGCCGCGCGTGCGGCCGCGGAAGATCTCGTTGCCGAGCACCAGACGGTCGTAGACGTCCATGCGCGAGCGCACCGACGCGACGGCCTCCCGCGCGCGGGTGGTCCATCCCGCGGGCAGGTCCTCCTTGAGACCGCCGACGCGGTTGAACATGTAGTGCATGCGGCCGCCGGAGATCTCCTCCATCACGTTCTGGAGCTCCTCGCGCTCGCGGAACGCGTGGAACACCGGGGTGATCCCGCCCAGTTCGAGGGGGTAGGAGCCGAGGAACATCAGGTGGTTGAGCACCCGGTTCAGCTCGGCGAGCAGCGTGCGCGTCCAGACCGCGCGCTCGGGCACCTCCATGCCGAGCATCCGCTCGACGGCGAGCACCACGCCCAGCTCGTTCGAGAACGCCGACAGCCAGTCGTGGCGGTTGGCCAGCATCACGATCTGGCGGTAGTCCCTGGCCTCGAAGAGCTTCTCCGCGCCGCGGTGCATGTAGCCGATGACCGGCTCCGCGTGCTGGATGCGCTCGCCGTCCAGGACGAGGCGCAGCCGCAGCACTCCGTGCGTGGACGGGTGCTGGGGGCCGATGTTGAGCACCATGTCGGTGCTCTCCGCCGCGCCGCCGATGCCGAGCGTGGTCTCCGTGGTGGTCTCCGTCGTGGGACTCATGCGCACAGTGTCTCGCACACCCTCCCGTACGCGGCCGCCCCTTCGTCGTACGCGCCTGTCACCGGTCGTACGTACGCTTGAGGCATGGAAACGGGGATGGCGGAGCCCGCAGGACCGGCGGGGACGCGGGCGGAGCCGGTGTGGAACGGGCTGCCGCGGGGTCTGCTCACGATGCGGCGGCTCCTGCTGGTGGTCTGGTTCGTGCCGATGGCGGTGGCCGTGGGCGTGCTGCTCGGCCTGTTCGCGGGCCCGCTCTGGGCGCTCTTCGCGCTGCTTCCGCTCGCCTTCGTGGCGTGGGGCTGGCCGATGCTGGGGCGGAACTGGCGCTCGTGGCGCTATGCCGAGCGCGCCGACGACCTGCTGATCAGCCGGGGCGTGCTGTGGCGCGAGGAGACCATCGTGCCGTACGGCCGCATGCAGCTCGTCGAGGTGACGTCGGGCCCCGTGGAGCGGTACTTCGGCCTCGCGGGCGTGCAGCTGCACACGGCGGCGGCCGCCACCGACGCGCGCATCCCCGGTCTGCTGCCCGAGGAGGCCGAGCGGCTGCGCGACCGGCTCACCGCGCTCGGCGAGGCCCGATCGGCGGGCCTGTGAACGACGTACGGGAAGCGACGGACGAGGACCGCCCCGAGACCGCCGAAGCGGTGCGCGAGCGGCGCCTGCACCCCGTCACGCCGCTGCGCCGCGCGTGGGCGCCGTTCGCCCTCGTGGTCGGCTGGGCGGTCCACGACCCGAGCGGCACCCAGCAGCGGGTCAACGAACTCCCCGTGGTGCAGCTGCTCGCGGGCCTCGCCGTCGTTCTCGTCGGCGGCTCCGTCTACGGCGTCCTGAGCTGGTGGTTCACGCACTTCGCGGTCACCGACACCGAACTGCGCATCCGCACCGGACTGTTCTTCCGGCGCACCGCCCACATCCGGCTCGACCGGCTCCAGGCCGTCGACGTGACGCGGCCGCTGCTCGCCCGCGTCGCGGGCGTCGCCAAGCTCAAGCTGGACGTCGTCGGCACGGAGGACAAGGACGAGCTGGCGTACCTCGGCGAGAAGGAGGCCACCGCGCTGCGCGCCGAACTCCTCGCGCGCGCCGCCGGATTCGCCCCCGACGAGGCCCGCGAGGTCGGCGAGGCCCCGGTGCGGGGGCTGCTGCACGTGCAGCCGCGCATGCTCGCGGTCTCGCTGCTCCTGACCGGCGCCCCCTGGGTGATGCTCATCGCCGCGATCGTCGTGCCGTCCTTCCTCTGGTACGCCACGCACAACCTGTGGACGGTCCTCGCGACCGGCCTTCCCATGCTGGGCGGCGCGTTCGCGAGCGGCGTGGGCCGCTTCATCGGGGAGTACGACTGGACGGTGGGCGAGTCCCCCGACGGCCTGCGCATCGACCACGGGCTGCTCGACAAGGAGCACGAGACGGTGCCGCCGGGACGCGTGCAGACGGTGCACATCGTGCAGCCGCTGCTGTGGCGGCGGTTCGGCTGGGTGCGCGTGGAGCTCGACGTGGCGGGCTCGGACAACAGCGTCCTGGTGCCGGTCGCGCCCCGGGAGCTCGCGGAGTCGGTGATCGGGCGGATCCTGCCGGGCGTGCGGGTGCCGGAGCCCGACGAGCTGAGCCGCCCTCCCGCGCGCGCGGCGTGGTGCCTGCCGCTGTGGTGGAAGGGGTACGGCCTGGCCGTCACCGACGCGGTCTTCGCCGCGCGCCACGGACTGCTCAAGCGCCGCCTGTCCCTGGTGCCGCACGCCAAGGTGCAGAGCGTGCGCCTCTCACAGGGCCCCTGGGAGCGCCGCCAGGGCGTGGCCGACGTCCGGGTGGACACGGGCGCGGGAAAGACGGTCTCGGCCCGCCTGCGGCCGACCGCGGAGGCGACGGAACTCCTCCACGCCCAGGCGGACCGCTCCCGCACGGGCCGCAGAGAGGCGACTCCGGACCGCTGGATGGCCTCGTAGGGGCGGGAGCCCCATAAGGGGCGCGGGGAACTGCGCGCCCAGCCACAGCGCACCCGCAGAGCCCCACAACGAACGCCCCTACGAACCGCTCAACCCAGCAGCGCGCTCCGCAAGCCCGCCACATCGATCTGCTCGGTCTCGTCATGGGCCGTCAGGTCGATGACCTGCCCCACGCCGCGCTCGGCGTCGCCCTCGGGCGCGGGCTTGAACTCCGCCTCGGTCTCGGCCTTGTGGACGGCGAGGGCCTCCTCGCCCACCACATCGGCGAGGTCCTCGTTCTGCACCGACTCCAGCGCGGCGGGCGCCGCGCCCTTCGTACCGAAGAAGTCGAAGCCGCCCTGGGGCACCGGGCGTCGCGCCTGCACGGGCGGCGCGACGGCGACCGCGCGCTCGTGCCCGCCGTATCCGTCGGCCGCCCCGGACTTCCCCCGCGCGTCGCCGCCTTCCGCTTCGGCGGAGTCCGCGGGGCCCGCGGATTCCGGCGCGGGGGTGGCGCGCTGACGCGGAGCCAGGCGGTCGAGCGCCGCGTTGGCCCGCAGGAAGAGCGAAGGAGTGGGACTCGCCCCCGGCCGCACGGCGGACGAGGAACTCTCGGCACCGGGGCCATCGTTGCCCGTGTCGGCCCGCTCGGCCCGCTCGGCCGGGGCACTCTCCGCACCGCGCCCGGCGGTACCCGGCGCCCCCGCCCGCACCGCGGGCACCAGATCAACGGCCCCCGGCACAAGCCCCTCCGCACCGGCCCGCGGCAGCGCGGGCGCGGGCGTCGCCGACGACGCCTCTATGGCGAGCAGCCTGCGCCCTTCGAGCGCGCTGGCCCGCTCGGTCTCCGCGGTGGCGTACCTCCGCAGGAGCGCCGCGTGTTCGTTGCGCAGCGCGGCCAGCTCGGCGCGCTTGGCGCGCAGCTTGTTCTCCAGCTTGCCCCGCAGCTCGCGGGACTCCTCGAGGTCGGACTCGGCCTCGGCTATCCGTTCCTCGTAACGCCACTCTTCGCTCGCGCGGGCCCGGCCCAGCTCGGCGACGCGTTTACCGGCCGACAGGTCCCAGCGGCGCATGACGACCGAGCCCACGACGGCAGCGGCGGCCGCGGCCGCGACGAGCCCGCGGAGCACGACAGGTTCCGCGAACATCCAGGCGCCGCCGGCGCAGAGAACTGAGACGCCTGCGACCGTCGAGGGAGGAAGCAGCCTGTGCAGGGGTGGGGAATGGCGGTGACGTCCACGTGGCATGGCCAGAAACTTACCGCGCGTAGGCGAAGTCTGGTGCCCCGGCCGCCAAAATGCCGGTGCCACCACCGTAACTCGCCACAACTCCCCGCCCCTCCCCCGCTTTGCTTCAGCGCTCAACTTCCGCTTCGGCCATGGAACTTCTCCGGAACTCCAAGATCAACTTCTGGATCGGAGTCTCTACTTCCGGATTAACTCCTTACTTCACGGTCAGGACTTCCCGTCAGGACTTCCCCGTCGGGACTTCCCCTCAGGACTTCCCGATCAGCCCCTTCGACTCCAGATAGTCCTTCGCGACATCCGCTTCCTTCTGCCGCTCCGCGTCGACCTTCCGGTTGAGTTCGACGAGGTCGTCCGTCGTGAGCGTCTTCGTCAGCTTGCCGAGCGCCGCGGCTATGTCCTTGTCGCCCGCGTCCTTGGCGTTCACCACGGGCAGGATGTTGTCCGCGTTCTGCAGCTTCTTGTCGTCCTCGAGGATCACGAGGTCGAAGTTCTTCAGCGTCGCGTCGGTCGTCGTGGTCAGGACCAACTGGTCCGTGCCGGTCTTCACGGCCTGCTTGGACTGCGTGGTGCCGACGCCCTTGGGGTCGATTCCGGTGACGTCGATGCCGTACTTCTTCTTCAGCCCCGGCGCGCAGAACGGCCTGGACTCGCATTCGTCACTCGCCGCGACCTTCACCTTCTCGCCCGACTTGCCGAGATCGGAAAGCGTCTTGAGCTTGTGCTCCTTGGCGTATTCCGCGGACACCGCGAACGCGTTCTGGTCGACCGCGTCACCGGCGGGAAGGACCTTCAGGCCCTGCGGCTCGGCGAGCTTCTTCAGGGCGGCCACGGTGGCGTCGGCATCGCTGGAGGCGACGGGCTTCGCCTTCGGGCCGTTCTTCTCCAGGTTGAGGAATTCCGCGAGCGTCGCCGCGTATTCGGGCGCGATGTCGATCGAGCCCTTCTCCAGCTCGGGCTTGTAGATCTCGCGGTTCTGCACGGTCTTGACCTGTGCGTCATATCCCGCGTCCTTCAGGAGACCCACATAGAGCTCGGCGAGCACCTTCTGTTCGGTGAACCGCGCCGAACCCACCACCAGCGAGCCCTTCTTGTCACCGCCCGCCTTGTCCGATCCCCCGTCCTTGTCCTCCAGGCTGTCCCCGCCGCACGCGGCGAGCCCAGCGGTCAGGGCGACGACGGCCGCGGCCGCCCCCGCCATCCGTCGCGCGCGACGCGTTGTGCTGTTCATCGGTGAACCACCATTTCGAAAGGAATCAGAGAACCGAACTCACCGAACGGCCTCGCCGAACCGAACTCACTGAACGGCCTCGCTGCTCGACCGCGTCCCCCTGCGCGGGTCGAAGAGCCGCCCCGCCAGGACGAGGACCGCCTCGACCAGCAGCGCGAGAAGCGCCACCAGGAGCGCGCCCGCGACCACCTGGGGCGTGTTCTGCAGGTTGAACCCGGCCGTGATGATGCGGCCGAGGCCGCCCTCGCCCGCCATCGCGGCGAGCGTGGCCGTCGCGACGACCTGCACGCCCGCCGACCGTATGCCCGTCATGATCAGCGGGTACGCCAGCGGCAGCTCGACCCGCGCGAACAGCTGGCGTCCGCTCATGCCCATCCCGCGCGCCGCCTCCACCACCGCCCTGTCGACCTCGCGCATCCCGAGGTAGGCGTTGGTGAGCAGCGGCGGCACCGCGAAGAGGACGAGGGCGATCAGCGTCGGCGCGTCCCCGTGCTCGCCGAGCGGGGTGAGCGTGAGCAGGATGAGCAGCGCCAGCGTGGGCACCGCGCGGCCGATGTTGGAGATGTTGACCGCGAGGGCGCCGCCCTTGCCGATGTGGCCGAGGTACAGCGCGAGGGGCAGTGCGATCGCGCAGGCGACGGCGAGCGTGACCCCGCTGAAGTACAGGTGCTCGGAGAGGCGGTGCCACACCCCCTTCTCGCCCTGCCAGTTGGCGCCCGTGGTCAGCCAGTCGTACGCACCGGTGATCTCGTTCATGCGGGTTCAGCCACCTTGGCCACGGCCGCCTTGCGGGCGGCACGGCTCGTACGTATGCGGTGGACGCGGGTCCACGGGGTCAGCAGGCGCTGGAGGCCGAGCAACAGCACGTCGGCCACGATCGCGAGGAGCACGCAGAGCACCGACGCGGTGAGCACCTGGGCCTTGAAGGTCGTGTCGAGGCCGTCGAGGATCAGCGAGCCGAGGCCGCCGTAGTCCACGATGGCGCCGACGGTGGTCAGGGCGACGGTGGAGACCGTGGTGATGCGGACACCGGCGAGGAGGGCGGGCAGCGCGAGCGGCAGCTCCACCTCCCAGAGCAGCCGCAACGGGCCGTACCCCATGCCCTTGGCGGCGTCCCGTGCCTCGTCGGGCACGGCTTGCAGACCGGCCAGGATGTTCCGCACGAGGACCGTGAGCGAATACAGGACCAGGCCCGTGACGACCAGTGAGACGGAGAGGCCGAAGAACGGCAGCAGCAGCGAGAACATGGCGAGCGAGGGCACCGTGTAGAGCACGGTCGTCACGCCGAGGATCGGTCCCGCGAGGAAGCGCCAGCGCCGCGCGAGCAGCGCGAGCGGCAGCGACACCGCGAGGCCGATCGCGACCGAGGCGAGCGTGATCCCGACGTGCTGAAGGGTCGCGTCGATCAACTCCTGGCTGCGGGTGCGGAGATACTCCCCGCAGATCCAGTCGTTCGTCACCAGACAGTTCTGCTGCGCCACGCGCCCCACCTCCCCCGAAATCCCAGACGTATGCCGCACACACGTCCCCCCGTGTCTGGCGACCCTAACGCGAGGCACTGACAATCGCCGAGACTCGTTGTAGGGCCGAAACACGGCCTTCACGCAAAGCCCGCCACCGCCCGCCACAATGGGGAAACATGATCCGGTTCGAGCACGTCACCAAGCGTTACGCGGACGGCACCACGGCCGTCGACGATCTGTCCTTCGAGGTCGCCGAGGGCGAACTGGTCACGCTCGTCGGCCCGTCGGGCTGCGGCAAGACCACGACGATGAAGATGGTGAACCGGCTCATCGAGCCGAGCGAGGGCCGGATACTCGTCGACGGCGAGGACATATCCGACACCGACCCGGTCCGACTCCGGCGCCGCATCGGCTATGTGATCCAGCAGGTCGGCCTCTTCCCGCACAAGACGGTCCTGGAGAACACCGCGACCGTCCCGCACCTCCTGGGCGTCAAGCGCGGCAAGGCACGCGAGCGCGCCGCCGAACTCCTCGACCTGGTCGGCCTCGACCCCGCCGTCTTCGGCGACCGCTACCCCGAGCAGCTCTCCGGCGGCCAGCGCCAACGCGTCGGCGTGGCCCGCGCCCTGGCGGCCGATCCGCCGGTGCTCCTGATGGACGAGCCGTTCGGCGCGGTCGACCCCGTGGTGCGCGAGCACCTGCAGAACGAGTTCCTCCGCCTCCAGCAGGCCGTACGCAAGACCGTGCTCTTCGTCACGCACGACATCGAGGAGGCGGTCCGCCTCGGCGACCGGATCGCCGTCTACGGGCAGGGCCGCATCGAGCAGTTCGACACCCCGTCGACCGTCCTCGGCGCCCCCGCCAACGACTACGTGGCCGACTTCGTGGGCGCGGACCGCGGCCTCAAGCGGCTCTCCGTGACGCCGATCGAGGAGGGCGACCTGGAGCAGCCGCCCGTGGTGCACCTCGACGACCCGCTGCCCAAGAAGCTCGACGCCCGCTGGGCCGTCGTCCTGGACGGCGAGAACAACCTGCACGGCTGGATCTCCGCCGAGCACGCGCGCGGGGAGAGCGGCACGGTCCGCGAGCACGCGCGGCGCATGGAGGCCTGGCTCCCGGTGGGCGCGAGCCTCAAGCAGGCGTTCGCGACGATGCTCCAGCACGACGCGGGCTGGATCGCGGTGATCGACAAGGACAGCGAGGGCCGCTTCCTGGGGGTGCTCACACCCGCCAGGCTGCACGAGGCGCTGCGCCGCTCCACGGCAGCGGACGCGCAGGCCATCGCGCGCGACGAGGTCGAGCTGGAGACGGTCACCAAGGTGTGAGAGAGCTCATCACGGCGTGAGGGGCCTCGGTGTGAGCGAGCTCACCCGGCGGCGCGTGGCGCTCAGTTGTCGGTGAGGCGGCCGCTGATCCACTGCAGGGTCGCCGGGATCTCCCGGCGCCAGGTGTTGAAGTTGTGGCCGCCGCTGTCGAGCGTGATCGACGAGATCCGCGTGGGGGCCTTCACCTTGTCGATGAACTTCAAGGTGTCCTTGTAGTTGCTCTCGCCCTTCTTGCTGCTGCTCACCAGCAGGGAGGTCTTGGGCGGCGGCATGTGCTCCAGGTACCAGTCCAGGTTGGCGCGCTGCTCCAGCTCCTTGTCACCGTGGAAGAGATCGCCCGTGGTGACGTCGATGGGCGCCTTGTAGTACGCGGAGAGGCCCGCGCCCGCGCCGTACTTGTCGGGGTGGTGCATGGCGAGCTTCAGGGCGCAGTAGCCGCCGGTGGAGTCGCCGATGATGCCCCAGTTCTCGGCCTTGGTGCCCACCCGGTACTGGCCGGAGATCGCGTGGGGCAGGTCCTTGGCGAAGAACGTCTCGGTCTGCGGGCCGCCGGGGATGTCCACGCACTCGGTGTCCCTGGGCGGCGCGACGGTCGGCCGCATCATGATCAGGATCATCGGCTGCATCTTGCCGTTGGCGGCCTGGCGGTGCGCGGTCTGCGGGTAGTGCAGGCCCTTGATGAGCGCCTCCGCGGTGCCCGGGTAGCCGGTGAGGACCACGGAGGCGGGGAACTTGCGGTTCTTGTACTGCGGTTGGAAGTACTCGGGCGGCAGGTAGACGTAGGCGGGGCTGGCTATGTTCGACGTCCTGCCGCCGATGTCGACCTTCTGGATCTGGCCGCCGGTGGCGGGCCTGCTGCCGCCGGGCACGTTCACCGGCTGGGTGTCGAGGACCTTTACCGGACCCTCCCCTTTGGCCGGGTCGTGGTCCACCACCACGCCGGGACTCGTCTCCTGCCCGAAGAGGTCGGCCCAGGTGGCGTAGAAGCCGAACGCCTGGTTCGCCGAGAGGCCGATCGAGGCGAAGATCGCGACCTGCGTGGCGATCAGCAGCCCCACCCTCCCCGTGACGGCCTTCCAGGACTGGCGCGCGAGGCGCGGCCAGAGCCATATAGTGCCGACGAAGAGCAGAACGGCCAGCACGACCGCAAGGGTCAGGACCTTGTTGCTCGTGAGTCCCATGGGGTGTTCCTGCCTGCACTTTCTACCTTTGCCCGGCTTTGCCGTGGCCTGCCGGACCGTGACCGAACCCGGACCTCGGCCTTACTGGCTCTTGCCGGAGCTTTTCCTCCGGTTTTCCGGTCGGGAGTGAACCCGTCTCCCGGAAGGACCGTCCTAGAGGGCGCAATAGTGCCGGATGCCGCTTTGGCACCGGATTCAAGCTCTCTCGCAGAACTACGGGATGCGATGTCTGTCAGGATAGATGGGGAAATGTCGGGTGGGGTTCCGAGCAGTGAGGACCACCATCATGACGGGCGGCTCCACCGGATACTGCGCGGCCCGCGCCCGGAGGCAGTGCCGACCCTCGTCGCCAGGGCCTGCCTGCTCGTAGGGCTGCTGAACGTGGCGGCGGGTGTCTTCCCGCGCTTCCGGCACAGTCGCATGCACGCCATCGCGGAGGTCCTGCCGGGCGCGCTCGGCCCCTTCGCGGCCGCCCTCGCGCTCAGCTCGGGCATCTTGCTGCTGCTGCTCGCGCACGGCCTGCGCCGCCACAAACGGCGGGCCTGGCGGGCCGCCGTGGTGCTGCTGCCCGCGGGCGCCGTGGCGCAGTTCACCTACCGGCACTCCGTGATCGGCGTGGTGATCTCGCTCGCTCTGCTCGCTCTCCTGCTGCGCCATCGGAGTGAGTTCACGGCCCTGCCCGACCCGCGCAGCCGCTGGCGGGCACTGGCCAATTTCGTCCTCCTCGGAGCGGGTTCGATCCTCCTCGGTCTGGTGATCGTCAGCGCCCACCCCGGGAAGGTGATCGGGGACCCGAGCATCACCGAGCGCCTGGCGCACGTCCTCTACGGACTCTTCGGTCTCGAAGGCCCCGTCGACTACTACGGACGCACCTCCTGGACGGTTGGTTTCTCCCTGGGCGCACTCGGCATGCTGACCGCGCTCACCACCATCTACCTGGCCTTCCGCCCCGAGCACCCGGCCGCACGCCTCACCGAGGACGACGAGACCAAGCTGCGCGCCCTGCTCGACAAGCACGGCGGCCGCGACTCGCTGGGCCACTTCGCGCTCCGCCGCGACAAGGGCGTCGTCTTCTCCCCCAGCGGCAAGGCCGCCGTCACCTACCGCGTCGTCTCCGGAGTGATGCTCGCGAGCGGCGACCCGATCGGCGACGTCGAGGCCTGGCCCGGCGCGATCGAGCGCTTCATGGACGAGGCGAAGGCCCACTCCTGGACGCCCGCCGTCATGGGCTGCTCCGAGACCGGCGGCGAGGTCTGGACCCGCGAGACCGGCCTTGACGCCCTCGAACTCGGCGACGAGGCGGTGGTGGACGTCGCGGATTTCTCCCTGTCCGGGCGTGCGATGCGCAACGTACGCCAGATGGTCAAGCGAATCGAGCGCAATGGGTACGAGACGCGCGTACGGCGCATCCGTGACCTCGGCGAGAACGAGCTGGCCAGGATCCAGCGCGCCGCCGACGACTGGCGCGGCACCGACACCGAGCGCGGCTTCTCCATGGCGCTCGGCCGCATCGGCGACCCGGACGACGGCGACTGTCTGATCGCGACCGCCCACAAGGCCGACGAGGAGCCGGGCGCCTACGGCGACCTGAAGGCCGTCCTGCACTTCGTCCCCTGGGGCAAGGACGGCGTCTCCCTGGACCTCATGCGCCGCGACCGCTCGGCCGACCCCGGCATGAACGAACTGCTCATCGTGGCCGCCCTCCAGGCCGCCCCGAAGCTCGGCATCGCGCGCGTGTCCCTCAACTTCGCGATGTTCCGCGCGGCGCTCGCCCGCGGCGAGAAGATCGGCGCGGGCCCGGTGCTTCGCGCCTGGCGCGGGCTGCTCGTCTTCCTGTCCCGCTGGTTCCAGATCGAGTCCCTGTACAAGTTCAACGCGAAGTTCCGCCCCCGCTGGGAGCCCCGCTTCGTGGTCTACCGCTCCAGCAAGGACCTGCCCCGCATCGGCTTCGCCGCGATGCAGGCCGAGGGCTTCGTCACGCTCGCGCTGCCCCGGTTCCTGCGCAAGGGCACCGCACAGCGCCGTCCCTGCCCGCACCAGGCCGCCGAGCGCGAGGTCCAGGCGGCGTAATCGGCCCTTGTCCGGGCCTAGGCTGGACGCATGAGTACGTTGCGCGGGCGGGGAACGGTCCAGGGGCTTCCGGAGTGGGACCGCTGTGCGGTCATGGGGGTCGTGAACGTGACGCCCGACTCCTTCTCCGACGGCGGCCGCTGGTTCGACACCACGGCCGCCGTCAAACACGGCATCGACCTGGTCGCGCAGGGCGCCGACCTGGTCGACGTCGGCGGCGAGTCCACCCGCCCCGGCGCACCGCGCGTGGACGAGGACGAGGAGCTCAAGCGCGTCGTCCCCGTGGTGCGCGGCCTGGCGGCCGAGGGCGTCACGGTCTCCGTGGACACCATGCGCGCCACCGTCGCCGAGCAGGCGCTCGCGGCGGGCGCCGTCCTGGTCAACGACGTCAGCGGCGGCCTCGCCGACCCGCGCATGGTCCCTGCGGTTGCCGCCGCGGGCGCCCCCTTCGTCGTCATGCACTGGCGCGGCTTCCTCACCGACATCCACGCCAAGCCGCACTACGAGGACGTGCTCCGCGAGGTCGTCGACGAGCTCCACGCGCGCGTGGCGGCCGCCATCGAGGGCGGCATCGCCCCCGAGCGCATCGTCGTCGACCCGGGCCTCGGCTTCTCCAAGGAGGCCGAGCACGACCTGACGCTCCTCGCGGGTCTGGAGCGGCTGCGCGAGCTCGGCCACCCGATCCTGGTCGCCGCCTCCCGCAAGAGGTTCCTCGGCCGGGTCCTCGCGGGCCCCGAGGGCGCCCCGCCACCCGCCCGCGAGCGCGACGCGGCCACCGCCGCGGTCTCCGCCATCGCCGCCCACCAGGGCGCCTGGGCGGTCCGCGTGCACGAGGTGCGGGCGACCGCCGACGCGGTCCGCGTCGCCCAGGCCGTCACGGACGCCGCTGGCGGCCACAAGTGACCGGGGCCCAGACCGACGTCGAACAGGTCGAACGCGCCAACACCGCCTTCTACGAAGCCCTGGAGCGCGGCGACTTCGACGAGGTCTCCGACCTGTGGCTGGACTCCGAGGACCCCGCGGAGGACGGCGAGGGCCAGGCCACGACCGGCGAGGCGATCTCCTGCGTGCACCCCGGCTGGCCGGTGCTCACCGGGCGCGGCGAGGTCCTCAGGTCGTACGCGCTGATCATGGCGAACACGGAGTACATCCAGTTCTTCCTGACCGACCTCAAGGTCGGCGTCGCCGGTGACACCGCCCTGGTGACCTGCACCGAGAACATCCTCAGCGGCGGCCCGCCCCCGGAGGGCGGCGGCGAGCTCGGCCCGCTGGTGGGCCAGCTCGTGGTCGCCACGAACGTGTTCCGGCGCACACCCGACGGCTGGAAGCTCTGGTCGCACCACGCCTCGCCCGTGCTGGCCGAAACCGACGACGAAGAAGGCGACGAGACACCCTCCTGAGTGGGTAGGTGCCGAGAAGTGGTTGGGATCACGGGCCGCCGGGTATGGGCGGCTACCAGCCACGCGCCGCGGCCCGAACGCGGCGCGACACCCGTCCACCGCGGCGGCCTACGGGCCCCGCGGGCGAGCACTGTCGGTGCTCGCAGGTAGATTCGATCGAGGCTGGTGTGCCGACCGCACTCGGTGCAGGCCTGCCGATACCGACGATTGCAGGAGTGATTCGCGTGGATCGTGTCGCGCTGCGCGGCCTCAAGGCCCGCGGGCACCACGGTGTCTATCCGCGGGAGCGCGAAGAAGGCCAGACCTTCATCGTGGACCTGGTGCTTGGCCTGGACACGCGAGCGGCCGCGGCCGACGACGACCTGGCGAAGACCGTGCACTACGGAATCGTGGCCGAGGAGGTCGTGGCCGTCGTCGAGGGCGAGCCCGTCGACCTCATCGAGACGCTCTCCGAGCGCATCGCCCAGACGTGTCTCAAGCACGACGGAGTCCTGGAGGTCGAGGTGTGCGTGCACAAGCCGGACGCCCCGATCACCGTCCCCTTCGACGACGTGACCGTCACCATCACCCGGAGCCGAGTATGACTGCGCCCTTCAAAGCGGGTCAGAGCGACCCGACCGTCCAGCCGGTGCCCACCTCCGTGGTCGAGCAGGTGGACGCCGCGGACACCACCCTGTCCAACCCCAAGCGCGCCGTGATCTCCCTCGGCAGCAACCTGGGCAACCGCCTGGAGACCCTCCAGGGCGCCATCGACGCCCTGGAGGACACCCCGGGGCTGCGCGTCAAGGCCGTCTCCCCGGTGTACGAGACCGAGCCCTGGGGCGTCGAGCCCGGCACCCAGCCCTCGTACTTCAACGCGGTCGTCGTGGTGAAGACGACCCTGCCGCCCGCCTCCCTCCTGGAGCGCGCGCACGCGGTCGAGGAAGCCTTCCACCGCGTACGCGACGAGCACTGGGGCCCCCGCACGATCGACGTGGACATCGTGGCGTACGCCGACGTGATCTCCGACGACCCGGTGCTCACGCTGCCCCACCCGCGCGCGCACGAACGCGCCTTCGTGCTCGCCCCCTGGCACGACGTGGAGCCCGAGGCCCAGGTCGCGGGACGCGGCCCGGTGGCCGAGCTGCTCGCCGGTGTCGGCCGCGACGGCGTACTGCCCCGCGCCGACCTGGAACTCCGGCTGCCGGAGTAGTCGTTGGAGAAGGCGGTCGAGGAAAGCAAGCCGATGAAGGGTCACCCGTGAAGCAACTGCGCATCAGGACGCTGGCCGGCCTCTTCGCCGTGGCCGGAGTGCTGTCCTGGTCGGGCGCCCGCCTGTGGGACTCCCTCGGCACGCTGCCGCGGGTCCCGCTGGCCGCGCCCATCGTGCTCGCGGTGATCGCCGTCGTCCTGCTGGCGACGGCGCTCTCACTGCGGTCCCGGCTGCGCGCCCAGCGCGAGCGCCGCCCCGACGCGAAGGGCGTGGACCCGATGATGGCCGCGCGCGCCCTGGTCTTCGGCCAGGCGAGCGCCCTCGTCGCGGCCCTCGTCGCGGGGATGTACGGCGGCGTGGGCGTGTTCATGCTGGAGTTCCTCGACATCCCCGCACGCCGCGACCAGGCGATCTACGCCGGGCTCTCGGTCCTGATGGGCATCGCCGTCATCGCGGCCGCCTTCTTCATGGAGCGGGTCTGCAAGCTCCCTGAGGACGACGACGAGGACGCGGGGGCGGCGCCGGCGGCATAGGCGCTCACCACTGCTGTCGGGCCAAGTGACCGTTGACCAGGAAGCTGGGGTAGGGGGCGAGCCGGAACCCGTACAGGGTGAACGGCTTGTCCCCAGCCTCACGACGCCGTACCGCGTGCACCTGGGACCAGCCGGACTCACGCAGCTGGATCGGATGCTGCTCCGGCCTGAACGTCCCGCGTGAAGGCCATCGGTCGGTGATGATGAGCCTCGAAGCCCGCCCGTCAGCTCGGGGCGTGAACCTCGCACCCACGATCCGGGCGAGCTCGGTGAGGAAGGGAACGTTGGCGCTGACCAGTACTCGCCCTGGCCAGGTCTTGATGAGGTATCCGTCGCCGTCCGTGTAGCCGTCCAGGAAACCCTGGAAGGTCTCCGGATCCCGAAGCACCACGCGCGGAAACCCCTGCCTTAGATGGTGGGCATCACCGCCCACGTACTGCCTCAGCACATCCGCCAGGTAGGACGACACGACGCGGACCCGATAACCGGGTACCTGCCGTCGCAGGTACCCGGACGGGCGCGTCACGGGCTCGAGCCCGGCGCTCAGGCCCGTGGCAACGGTCAAGCACCGCGCGTACCGCTGGGCGAACCGTTCGTCATTGACGACCAGCGAAACGTAGTTCACGCCGACCGTGCCGTCCGAACACGTGGCGCCGATCAGATACCCGAACTCGTAGCCCGGCCTGATCGTCAGACGTGCTCGGCACAACTTGCGTGCCGGGGTCCACGCGAGCACCGTGTCCGCGGCGTCCCGGGCGTGAACCCATCCGTCGGGCGCACCGAGCATCTGGTCCGCGGCAACGGTCAGCGTCACGCCGTCAGCCACGACGTCCACGACTTCTCTCGCCTTGACGACCTCCACTTCCGTGACGGTCGTCTGCACCGTGCGTTCGCCGTCCAACGTCCAGAGCCTGGAACCGACACGAATGTCCCGCGCACGCTGCCGCCCGCCCACGGCGTTCACCGTTTGGTTGCTGGGCAGCCCGTATCCCACCGCGATCCCCCTTCGACCAGCGACCAACTCCACTGGCCGGGGAGGGTATCGGGCAGTACTGACAATCCGGCTATCGCGCCATGATCAGGCTCATCGCCTCGTTGCGCGTCGCGGGATCGCGCAGCTGCCCGCGCACCGCCGAGGTGATCGTCTTGGCGCCCGGCTTACGGATACCTCGCATCGACATGCACATGTGCTCGCACTCGACGACGACAATGACGCCACGCGGCTCCAGGATGCCCATCAGCGAGTCCGCGATCTGGGTCGTCATCCGCTCCTGCACTTGGGGGCGCCGAGCGTAGACGTCCACGAGCCGCGCCAGCTTCGACAGTCCCGTGATCTTGCCGCTGGCGGACGGGATGTAGCCCACGTGCGCAAGGCCCCTGAACGGGACCAGATGATGCTCGCAGCATGAGGTCACCTCGATGTCCTTCACCAGGACCATCTCGTCGTGGCCGAGATCGAACGTCGTCGTCAGGACGTCCTCCGGCTTCTGCCACAGCCCGGCGAATATCTCCTTGTACGCCCGCGCCACGCGCCCGGGAGTCTCCCGAAGCCCCTCCCTGTCGGGGTCCTCCCCCACGGCGATCAGGAGCTCACGCACGGCGTTCTCGGCCCGCTTCTCGTCGAACTCGCCGATCGCGCCCTCGCCGTCCAGCGTCACGGGGTCGGTCATCTGTGCCTCGTTCCTCTACGTTCCCGCGCCTGCCGTGCGCGGGAGTGAGCGTGCCAATTGCGGGCGTACGAAACAAGCCGCGCCCCCCAGGCTAAAACCAGGGGGGCGCGGCATCCATTCCGGGCCTGCTCAGGGCTCGCGGGATCAGCTCTCGGGACGGTCCTCCGGGACCACCTCGACGGGCTGGTCCGTCGTGCCGGCGGTCACCGCGGGGGTGGCGCCGTTCGCACCGTTCGTCAGTGACAGCTCCCTGGGGGAGAGCACCGGCGGGCGGGTCGAGGGCGTGCGCCGCGAGGAGCCGGTCCACGCCGGGCGGGCCGGGCGCTTCACGATGCCCGCGAAGATCTCGGCGATCTCTTCCTTGCCGAGGGTCTCCTTCTCGAGCAGCTGGAGAACCATGTTGTCGAGGATGTCGCGGTTCTCGACGAGGATCTCCCACGCTTCGTTGTGCGCGTTCTCGATGAGCTTCTTGACCTCTTCGTCGACCAGCGCGGCGACCTCTTCCGAGTAGTCCCGCTGGTGACCCATCTCGCGGCCCAGGAAGGGCTCGGTGTTGTCACCGCCGAACTTGATCGCGCCGAGCCGCTCGGTCATGCCGTACTGCGTGACCATCGCGCGGGCCGTGCCCGTGGCCTTCTCGATGTCGTTCGCCGCGCCCGTCGTCGGGTCGTGGAAGACGAGCTCCTCGGCCGCGCGCCCACCCATCATGTACGCGAGGGTGTCGAGCATTTCGTTGCGCGTGGTCGAGTACTTGTCCTCTTCGGGCAGGACCATGGTGTAACCCAGGGCCCGGCCGCGGGACAGGATCGTGATCTTGTGGACCGGGTCCGCGTTCGGAGAGGCCGCCGCTACCAGGGCGTGGCCGCCCTCGTGGTACGCGGTGATCTTCTTCTCCTTGTCGGACATGATCCGGGTCCGCTTCTGCGGGCCCGCCACGACGCGGTCGATCGCCTCGTCGAGGGAGTGGTTGTCGATCAGCTTCTTGTCGCTGCGCGCCGTCAGGAGCGCCGCTTCGTTCAGCACGTTCGACAGGTCGGCGCCCGTGAAGCCCGGGGTACGCCTGGCCACCGCGCCCAGATCGACGTCCGGGGCGACCGGCTTGCCCTTCTGGTGGACCTTGAGGATCTCCAGACGGCCCATCATGTCCGGACGGTCGACGGCGATCTGCCGGTCGAAACGGCCCGGGCGGAGCAGCGCCGGGTCGAGGATGTCGGGCCGGTTCGTGGCGGCGATCAGGATGACGCCGCCCTTCACGTCGAAGCCGTCCATCTCGACGAGCAGCTGGTTCAGCGTCTGCTCGCGCTCGTCGTGGCCACCGCCGAGACCGGCACCGCGGTGGCGACCCACCGCGTCGATCTCGTCGACGAAGACGATCGCCGGGGCGTTCGCCTTGGCCTGCTCGAAGAGGTCGCGCACACGGGAGGCACCCACACCGACGAACATCTCGACGAAGTCGGAGCCGGAGATCGAGTAGAACGGCACCCCGGCCTCACCGGCGACGGCACGCGCGAGCAGCGTCTTGCCCGTACCGGGCGGGCCGTAGAGGAGTACGCCCTTGGGGATCTTGGCGCCGACCGCCTGGAACTTCGCCGGCTCCTGGAGGAACTCCTTGATCTCGTGGAGCTCCTCGACCGCCTCGTCGGACCCCGCCACATCGGAGAAGGTCGTCTTCGGGGTGTCCTTGGTGATGAGCTTGGCCTTGGACTTCCCGAACTGCATGACCCGGGAGCCGCCGCCCTGCATCTGATTCATCAGGAACAGGAAGACGACGACGATGAGGACGAAGGGGAGCAGCGAAAGCAGGATGCCGACGAACGGGTTCTGCTTCGACGGGGAGACGGTGTAACCGTCCGGGATGTCCTTGCTCTCGTACTTGGCCTGCAGGGACTTGGCGAGGTCGACGCCCTGGTCGCCGATGTAGCTCGCCTGGATCTTGCTGCTGTCCTTGACCTTCTGGCCGTCCTTGAGCTCGACCTTGATGATCTGCTCGTCACCGGTGGTGAGCTTGGCTGATTCGACCTTGTTGTCGTTGATCGCCTGGACGACCTGGCCGGTGTCCACCGTCTTGTAGCCACCGGACGAGCCGACGACCTGCATCAACACGACCACGGCAAGGACGGCCAGCACGATCCACATGACTGGCCCACGGAAGTATCGCTTCACGTCCATCCATACGGAGCGATGACGCCCCGTCCCTCCTGCCATAGTGAGTTTGATAAAGACTGTTCTTCGGACGGTACCCCAGCATTGTGACCCGAAGCCGCACGGGAGTGCTGGCAATCCCGCCTTCCCTTGCTCCAACGGCGGGAAACGGGTGAGGGTTCCCCGACGCCGTGCGGGCGCTTACGGAGCGTCAGCCTCCGTAGACGTGCGGGGCGAGCGTCCCGACGAACGGGAGGTTGCGGTACTTCTCCGCGAAGTCGAGGCCGTATCCCACGACGAACTCGTTGGGGATGTCGAAGCCGATCCACTTCACGTCGATCGCGACCTTCGCCGCCTCCGGCTTGCGGAGCAGCGTGCACACCTCGAGGGAGGCGGGCTCGCGCGAACCGAGGTTGGAGAGCAGCCAGGACAGCGTCAGACCGGAGTCGATGATGTCCTCGACGATCAGGACGTGCTTGCCCTTGATGTCGGTGTCCAGGTCCTTGAGGATCCGGACGACGCCCGAGGACTGCGTGCCCGCCCCGTACGACGAGACGGCCATCCAGTCCATCGTGACGGGGGTGGACAGCGCACGCGCCAGGTCCGCCATGACCATCACCGCGCCCTTGAGGACGCCGACGATCAGCAGGTCCTTGCCCGCGTACTCCGCGTCGACCTTCGCGGCCAGCTCGGCCAGCTTCGCGTCGATCTCTTCCTTGGTGATGAGCACCGACTGAAGGTCGGTGCCCATGTCTTTCGCGTCCACCCGCATCACTTTCGGTCGTCACACCGGCCACACGGGGCGCACGGTGAACGTGGCCTCTCGTCAGCCTTGCCGGATCACCAGTCTGCCACCCTGCCGCTGAGCCACGACTTTGCCCGGGAGATTGATGGCTCCCTGGCCGCGCCAGCCGGTGATCAGACGGTCGACCTCTTCGATGTGCCGGGCGAACAGCGAACCGGCGGGCGCGCCCGCCTCGATGGCGGCCCTGCGCACGATGCGGCGGCGCACGGCGGGCGGCAGGGCGTAGAGCTTGGCGCACTCCAGGAGGCCCGTGGCGTCCCGCACGCTCGTCTCGGCCTGGGCCGCCCAGCTGTCGAGCGCGTCGGCATCGTCCCTGGACAACTGCGCCGTACGGGCGAGGGCTTCGACGACTCCTTTGCCGAGCGCCTTCTCCAGCGCGGGCAGGCCCTCGTGGCGCAGCCGGGAACGGGTGTACGCCGGGTCGGCGTTGTGCGGGTCGTCCCAGACGGGCAGCGACTGGACCATGCAGGCCTTGCGGGCGGTCTGCCGGTCGATGTGCAGGAAGGGTCGCCGGTAACGTCCCGCGGCCCCCGAGGTCGCGGCCATTCCGGACAGGGAGCGGATCCCGGAGCCGCGGGCGAGCCCGAGCAGGACGGTCTCCGCCTGGTCGTCGCGGGTGTGCCCGAGCAGGACGGCGGCTGCTGAATGCCGTTCGGCGGCGGCATCCAGGGCTGCGTAGCGGGCGTCACGGGCGGCGGCCTCGGGACCGCCTTCCCTGCCCACGTCCACGGCGAAGGACTCGGCCGGGGTCAGGCCGAGCGCGGTCATGCGCACCACGACCTCGGCGGCGCGCAGGTCCGAGCCCGGTTGCAGGCCGTGGTCGACGGTGACGCCGCCGGCGCGGATGCCGAGCTTGGGGGCCTCGAAGGCGAGGGCGGAGGCGAGTGCCATGGAGTCGGCGCCGCCGGAGCATGCGACGAGCACGAGCGGCCGGGCCTGCTCGTGCGGGGGTGGGGGGTCGTTCTCGGAGCTGCGCTGTACGTCGGTCAGTACGTCGTGGAGTACGCGGCGGACCGCCAGGCGTATCGCCGCGACCGCAGGATGGGGACCCATGTCCGGTTCCCTTCATGAAGTTCGGGGGGTGAGCCTCGGAATCAGTCACTCAGGACCCACTCGGGGCTTTCGGGGGCCCACCGTGGGCCCCTGCTTCCCTTGAGTTCGGTCACTCAGAGTGTGTCGATGGTGACAGAGCCGAGCCGTTCCCCGAGCATTGCACGCCTACCCATTGCCTACGGTCCCTCGGACGGGTGATTGCGGGGGCGTTCTCCTGCCATCGGCCGCATCCGGTCCCTCACTCTCCCTTACGGTGCACCCTCGCGACCCAGTCCGCCGGTTTGGCGATCTCCGCCTTGGTGGGCAGTGTGTTCGGAGACGTCCAGACGCGGTTGAAGCCGTCCATGCCGACCTCGTCCACGACCGCGCGCACGAAGCGCTCGCCGTCGCGATATTGGCGCAATTTCGCGTCGAGGCCGAGGAGCTTGCGCAGCGCCTGGTCGAGGCGGCTCGCCCCGCGGGCGCGCCGCTCCTTGAACTTCTCCCTGATCTCGGCGACGGAGGGCACGACGGCGGGTCCCACGCCGTCCATCACGAAGTCCGCGTGTCCCTCCAGGAGGGACATCACGGCCGTGAGGCGGGCGAGGATCTCGCGCTGGGCGGGGGTCTGCACCAGCTCGACGAGGGAGCGCCCGCCGTCGTCCTCCTCGCCCTCGGGGCGTCCGCCCGCCAGCGACTGGGCGGCCTCCCTGACGCGCTCCAGGACCGTCATGGGGTCGACCTCGGTCTCGCCGAGGAACGACTGGATCTCGCCTTCGATGTGGTCGCGGAGCCAGGGCACGGCGGAGAACTGGGTGCGGTGCGTCTCCTCGTGGAGGCAGACCCAGAGCCGGAAGTCGTGGGGGTCCACGTCCAGTTCGCGCTCGACGTGCACGATGTTCGGCGCGACGAGCAGGAGCCTGCCGCCGCCGTTCGCCCCCGCGGGGAGCTCGCGGGTGGCCGGGGCGAAGGTCTCGTACTGCCCGAGGACGCGGGAGGCCAGGAAGGACAGGAGCATGCCCAGCTCCACGCCCGTCACCTTGCCGCCGACCGCGCCGAGCACGGCGCCGCCGGGGCCCGAGCCCCGCCGGTCCTGCATCTTCTCCAGGAGGGGCTTGAGGAGCGCGCGGAAGCCCGCCACGTTCGCCCGGACCCAGCCCGCGCGGTCCACGACGAGGACGGGGGTGTCGTGGATCTCGTCCGTGCCCATCCTCGTGAAGGAACGGACGTGTTCCTCCGAGGACTTGGCGTGCTTGCGGAGCTCCGCGACGACGGCGCGTGCCTCGTCCCGGCTCACCTCAGGGCCCGGGCGCACCAGGCGCGTCGCGGTCGCGACCGCGAGATTCCAGTCGACCATCTCGGCACCACCGATGCGCGTCATGCGTCAACGGTACGTGGTCCCTCCCCGACGCGGAGGGGGTTGTGACCCGGGTCTGGCCCGGAGCGGGCCCCTAGGGGGCCCAGGGGGTTCGTTCGCCTGCGGGCCGCGTGTGGCTTGTCGCGCAGTTCCCCGCGCCCCTTACGGGGCACCCCACCGTCCAGCGACTACCTGCAACCGCAGTTCGCCACCGTCGAGGCCATGTGGTCCAGGGCCTTCTGGGCCGCCTTCGCGTCCGTGGTGCCCGTGGTCATGAAGGCGAAGACCAGGAGGCGGCCGTCGGCGTCCACGACCGTGCCGGAGAGGGTGTTCACGCCGGTGAGCGTGCCGGTCTTGGCGCGGACGAGGCCGGTGCCGGGGGAATCCTCGGGGTAGCGGTCGACGAGGGTGCCGGTGAAGCCCGCGATGGGCAGGCCCGTCAGGACGGAGCGCAGTTCGGGGCGGGCGGGGTCGGCGGCGCGGTCGAGGAGTTCGGTGAGCAGGAGGGCCGATGCCCGGTCGGCGCGGTCCAGGCCGCTGCCGTCGGCGAACACGGCGTCGCCGACGGGGAGTTCGAGCTTGTCGAGCGCGGCGCGGGTGGCCTTGCCCGCGCCGTCGAAGCTGGCGGGCTCCTTGGCGGCCAGCGCCGTCTGGCGTGCCAGGTGCTCGGCGATGTCGTTGTCGCTGTGCGTCAGCATCCGCTCGACCAGGAAGGACAGCGGCGGCGACTCGGTCTTGGCGAGGGACTCGGCGCGGCCCGACGCCTGGGAGGGCCCTGGCTCCCCCTTCGTCTTGACGCCGTGGTCCTTGAGGAAGCCCGCGAACTTGCGCACGGCGTCGCCCGCCGGGTCCCCGGTGCGCGGCGCGGGGCCGCTCACGGAGTCGTCGAGGCGGCCCTCGTCGACCATCAGGGCGCTGACCGGCGTGATGTTCTCGTTCGGGCTGATCGGGTGCTGCACGGGTCCCGAGTACAGCGAGGTGTCGTACGAGAGGGTCACCTCGTCGACGTCGCGGGCCTTCAGGGCGCGGGCGGTGTCCTCGGCGAGGGTGCGCAGGTTCGCCGCGCTGTCGGTGTAGCGGCCGTCCTTGCGGGCGGTGAGCGTGGGATCGCCGCCGCCGACCAGGACGACCTCGTCGGTGTCGGGCTCGATCACCGTCTTGGTGGTGATGCGGTGATCGGGTCCTACGGAGCCGAGCGCCGCGACCGCCGTGGCGATCTTGATCGTGGAGGCGGGCGTCAGGAGCTTGTCCGCGTCCTTGTCGTAGACGCGCTTGCCGGAGGCCGCGTCCACCACGACGGCCGCCTTCTCGGGGCCGAGCGCGGGGTCCTTCATGATCGGGTCGAGGACGTCCGCCAGGGCCCGTCCCGTCGGCACGGGCGCCGTCCCCGCGGGCGCGCCGAGCCCGGCGAGCACGGAGGGCGCGCTGGGGGCTCGTCCCGGCGTACGACCTCCGTGATCTGCGCCACCCCCGGCCTCCTGAGAAGCGGCCCAGTCCCGCTCGGCCGTACGCTGGCCGGAGGAGTCCCAAGGGCCGGCCGCGGCCACCGCCCCGGCCGAGATCGCCAGGCCGACGGTGGCGGCACCCGCCGTGAGCTGCCAGGTCTTGAGCTTCCCCGAAACCCGGGGGAGCTTGACGGCGGAGGGCTTGGGCAGCTGTCTCCACAGCTGCCGAGGCCGCTGCCAAGGCTTGAGCTCCGGCACGACGTCCAGCCCCTTTCGCGATCACACATCTGCGTGAGGGACACTTAATCACCCGAAGTATGTGCTGATCATGGAGGAGCCACCCGTGGAGTTCGACGTCACCATCGAGATTCCGAAGGGTTCGCGGAACAAGTACGAGGTGGACCACGAGACCGGCCGGATCCGTCTGGACCGTCGCCTCTTCACGTCGACCAGCTACCCCGCGGACTACGGATTCGTCGAGAACACCCTCGGCGAGGACGGTGACCCGCTGGACGCCCTCGTCATCCTGGACGAGCCGACCTTCCCGGGCTGCCTCATCAAGTGCCGCGCGATCGGCATGTTCCGGATGACCGACGAGGCGGGCGGCGACGACAAGCTGCTCTGCGTCCCGGCCTCCGACCCCCGCGTGGAGCACCTGCGCGACATCCACCACGTCTCCGAGTTCGACCGCCTGGAGATCCAGCACTTCTTCGAGGTCTACAAGGACCTGGAGCCCGGCAAGTCCGTCGAGGGCGCCGACTGGGTCGGCCGTGCGGACGCCGAGGCCGAGATCGAGAAGTCGTACAAGCGCGCCGAGGCGCAGGGCGGCCACTGAGCCACCGGCCTCGTACGGGCCGCGTGATCCGACGTCCGGATCGCGCGGCCCGTTCGCGTATCTGTGCTCATACTGACGTACGGATCTGTGCTCATACTGGCGTACGGAGGGTGCGCACGTGTCGGACGAGGAGTGAGGCGAGGAGTGTCCGAGCAGGAGGCCGAGGACCGCAAACCGCAGTCGGACGAGGCCCGCAGTGCCTTCGTGCAACCCAGCGGGGTGATGCCGCAGGCACCGACGCTCGAGGACGAGTCGCAGACCACGTCGGAGTTCGCGATCCCCACGGGCCTCGCCACCCCGTCGTCGACGACGCAGGAGACCGAGAAGTCGGCGTTCACCACGCCGCACACCTACAGCTCCCGCAACGCTCCGCAGGCCTTCACGCCCGCGCAGGGCATCCCCCTGGTGAAGCTCACCAAGGAGGTGCCCTGGCAGGACCAGATGCGCACGATGCTGCGGATGCCGGTCGCCGAGCGGCCCGCTCCGGAGGCCGCGCAGAAGCAGGAGGACGAGACCGGGCCCGCCGTGCCCCGCGTGCTCGACCTGACGCTGCGCATCGGGGAGCTGCTGCTCGCGGGCGGTGAGGGCGCCGAGGACGTCGAGGCGGCCATGTTCGCCGTCTGCCGGTCCTACGGCCTCGACCGCTGCGAGCCGAACGTGACGTTCACGCTCCTGTCGATCTCGCACCAGCCCTCGCTCGTCGACGACCCCGTCACGGCCTCCAGGACGGTGCGCAGGCGCGGCACCGACTACACGCGGCTCGCGGCCGTCTTCCACCTGGTGGACGACATCAGCGACCCGGACATCGACGTCTCCCTGGAGGAGGCGTACCGCCGCCTGGCGGGCATCCGGCGTAACCGCCACCCCTACCCCGGCTGGGCCCTGACGGCGGCCAGCGGGCTGCTCGCGGGCTCCGCGTCCGTACTCGTGGGCGGTGGCGCGCTCGTCTTCCTGGTGGCCGCCGTCGGCGCGATGCTCGGCGACCGGCTCGCCTGGCTGTGCGCGGGGCGCGGGCTGCCGGAGTTCTACCAGTTCGTGGGCGCGGCGATGCCGCCCGCCCTGATGGGCGTGGCGCTCAGCTTCACGCACACGGAGGCGTCGATGGCCTCCGCGGTCATCACCGGTGGGCTCTTCGCGCTGATCCCGGGGCGGGCCCTGGTGGCCGGTGTGCAGGACGGTCTGACCGGCTACTACATCACCGCGGCCGCGCGCCTCCTGGAGGTCATGTACCTCATCGTGGGCATCGTCTGCGGCGTCCTGCTCGTGCTCTCGCTCGGCGTGATGCTGGACGCGACGAACCTGACTCCGGAGACGAAGTTCGGTGTGACCTCGTCGCGCCCCGTCATCCAGATCCTGGCGTCGATGGCGCTGAGCCTCGCCTTCGCGATCCTGCTCCAGCAGGAACGTCACACCGTGGCGATCGTGACCCTCAACGGCGGCATCGCCTGGGTGATGTTCGGTGCGCTCGCGCAGACCCCGCTGAAGCTCTCGCCGGTCGCGGCGACGGCCATCGCGGCCGGGCTCGTGGGTCTCTTCGGGCAGCTCTTCTCGCGCTATCGGTTCGCGTCGTCACTGCCGTACGTGACGGCCGCGATCGGGCCGCTGCTGCCAGGTAGCGCGACGTACTTCGGGCTGCTCGCCCTGGCGCAGAACGACCTGAACACGGGCATCAACTCGCTCACCAAGGCCGTCGCGACGGCGCTCGCCATCGCGATCGGCGTGAACTTGGGGAGTGAGGTGTCGCGGCTGATCCTGAAGGTGCCGGGTGCCGCTTCTGCGGCGAATCGGCGTGCGGCTAAGCGGACCAGGGGGTTCTGACCCTGTGGGCCGGGGTTTCGGGGGCGCTGCCCCCGGGCCCCCGGTCCTCAAACGCCGGACGGGCTGGATTTCCTCCCGGACGGGCTGGATTTCCCGCCCCCGGCCTCCAACTACCGCTTCGCGTGCCTGCCGCGCTGGGTCGGGGGCGTGGTCTGGGGGCCGCCCTCGGCCGTCGCCGCCGCCTTCTTGGACTTGCTGCGCGCCCGCAGGAACTCGATGGCGATCGGCACCACCGAGACGAGGACGATCAGGATGAGGATCGCCTCGATGTTCTTGTGGACGAACTCGATGTTGCCCAGCCAGGCGCCGAGCAGCGTCACGCCCGCGCCCCACATGACGCCGCCGATGATGTTGAACGTGATGAACGAGCGGTACCGCATCCCGGAGACGCCCGCGATGATCGGCGTGAAGGTGCGCACGATCGGCACGAAGCGGGCCAGGACCAGGGACTTCGGGCCGTACTTCTCGAAGAAGTCGTGCGCCTTGACCACGTTCTCCTGCTTGAAGAGCTTGGAGTCCGGGCGGTTGAAGAGCGAGGGGCCGACCTTCTTGCCGAAGAGGTAGCCCGCCTGGTCGCCGAGGATCGCGGCGAGGCAGATCAGCAGGCAGGCCAGCCACAGCGGGGTGTCCAGCTTGTTCGTGGTGATCAGCAGGCCCGTGGTGAACAGCAGCGAGTCACCGGGCAGGAAGAAGCCGATCAGCAGGCCCGACTCGGCGAAGACGATGAGGAGCAGGCCCCAGAGACCGAACTGGTTCAGCAGGTAATCCGGATCCAGCCAGCTTGGTCCGAGCGCAAGCGTCGTCACGGTTCCGGGCTCCTGGGGGTGAGGGGGCGGTGCGGCGGCGGGTGCAGCCGCCCAAAGCTATCAACGCGAGGTGGCCCGGCCAGGTTCCACCGTCCCTCCCAGGGTGCACTGTGCGACATCTGGGACAAAGCTGTGTGCCATGGGTATCGAAGATTTCGGTGGGGGCCTCAATCCCCAGTCCGACGTACTGGTCGTGACCACGAACGACGTGCCGGGGTACCGGGTGACCCGCGTGATCGGTGAGGTCTTCGGCCTCACGGTGCGCTCCAGGCACCTCGGCAGCCAGATCGGCGCGGGTCTGAAGTCCATGATCGGCGGCGAGCTGAAGGGGCTCACCAAGACGCTCGTGGAGACCCGCAACCAGGCCATGGAGCGCCTCATCGAGCAGGCACGCGCGCGTGGCGCCAACGCCGTCCTGATGTTCCGCTTCGACGTCACGGAGGCGCTGGACGGGGCCGCGGAGGTCTGCGCGTACGGAACGGCCGTCGTGATCGAGCAGCAGCAGCAGTAGCGGGAGCGGCTGCCGCGCGCCGCTACCGCCTGCCCCGCAGCCTCCCCAGGAGCCGCCTGGCCTGAGCGCGGCGCCTGGGGTCGCGGGACGCGCGCCGGGCCTCGTGGATGGCGCGCTGCCCCTGGGGGCTGCGGAGGAACCGCCTGACGCGGGAGAACAGTCCTGACACGGGGGCCTCCTGGGTGCGCGAGGGTCTACGAGGGCGTGCGGGCCGGTGCGTACCCGCAGTGTCGGTCAGACGCCCCGCCCTGTCACGACCCGGGTCCCGTCACGACCCGGGTCCCGTCGCGCCCCGGCCCGTCACGAGTCGGAGGGAACCCACCCGTTCCGGGCCGCGTTGGCGAGGATCGCGTCCCGCATGTACACCGCGAGCCCCGGCCTGATCGCCTCGTAGTACGCGGTGAAGCGCTCGTCCGCGACGTACATCTCACCGAGGCAGGTGTGCAGCTCGTGCGAGCACTGGTAGTTGTTCGCCGTGATGCACTCCCGGTGCGCCTCCGCCGCGTCCATCGCCTCCTCGGAGTCGGCGGGGACGCCCCGGGCGAGCAGCGCGCCGACGCGGTCGTGGACCGCGTTCATCTCGTCGTTGATCCGCTTCCAGTCCTCCTTCGTGTACGAGGCGGCCTTGCGCTGCGACTCCTTGTAGGCGTCCGTGTCGCCCCAGCGCTGCTCGACCTCCTCCGCGTACCGCTCGGGGTCGTGGTCCCCGAAGACCTCGAACTTCTCCTCGGGCGTGAGGTTGATGCCCATCTTCTTCGCCTCCATGGCGGTCTCGACGGCGGCGGCCATCTCCTGGAGCTTGTGGATCCGCGCGGTCAGCAGCTCGTGCTGGCGGCGCAGGTGGTCCCGCGGGTCCGTGTCCGGGTCGTCCAGGAGGGCCGCCACCTCGTCGAGGGGGAAGCCGAGCTCCCGGTAGAACAGGATCTGTTGCAGCCGGTTCAGGTCGTCGTCGCTGTAGCGCCGGTGTCCCGCGTGGCTGCGCTCGCCGGGGGCGAGCAGGCCGATCTCGTCGTAGTGGTGCAGCGTGCGCACCGTCACTCCGGCGAAGCCCGCGACCTGTCCCACGGAGTAGCTCATGGCTTCCGCCCTCTCTCTTGCTCCGTACGCGCCTCAGCCTGCGTCCTCACGTCACGTGAGGTGCAAGTCCGCGCGCGTCCGGAGGCCGCCGCCCGCGTGCTCGCCTACTTGCTCAGCGCCGTGAACCTCCGCACCGCCAACGGCAGGAATACCCCCACGAGCGCCACGGGCCACAGCACCGCGAGGAGCCCCGCGTGTTCCGCCGCCCAGGAGGTGCCCACCACGCCCGGGTCGTTGCCGAAGAGGTCGCGGACCGCCGTGGCCGTCGCCGACAGGGGGTTCCACTCGACGGCCGTGCCCAGCCACCCGGGCATGTTCTGCGGGACGGTGAAGGCGTTGGAGAGGAAGCCGACCGGCCAGACCAGGATCTGCACGGCCGCCACCAGCTCCGGCCTGCCCGCGATCATCGCCAGGTGGATGCCGAGCCACAGCATCGCGAACCGCAGCATCAGCAGCAGCGCGACGGCCGCGACGACCGAACCGAACGAGCCGTGCCAGCGCCAGCCGATCGCGAGCCCCACGCCCATCATGACCAGCAGCGACACGAACGACTGCAGCATGTCCGCGATCGAACGGCCCACCAGGACCGCACCGTTGGCCATCGGCAGGGAGCGGAACCGGTCGATCACGCCCTTGTTGAGGTCCTGGGTGACCGCGACCATCGTCGCGTCGAGCCCGAAGACCATCGTCAGCGCGAACATGCCGGGCACCAGGAACTCCGCGTACTCCCCCGCGATGCCCTTGCCGCCGCCGACGAGGTACGTGAACATCAGCAGCAGCATCACCGGGAAGACCAGGCCCACCAGGACCTGCACCGGCTGCCGCGCCCAGTGCGCCAGTTCGCGCCGCGTCATGGTCCAGGAGTCCGTCACGGCCCAGCTCATCGACGTACTCGCCGTACTCACACGCCCTCCTTCGTGCGTTCGCCGTCCGTGCGCCCCGTCAGGCTCAGGAACACCTCGTCGAGGGTGGGCCTGCGCACGGCCACGTCCTCCGCGTCGACGCCCGCGTCCTGGAGCGCCCGTACGACGCCGGTGAGGGCCTCCATGCGGTCCTCGACCGGCGCGGAGGCCATCCTGCGGTCGGCGTCCACCGTCGCCCGTCCCGGCAGCAGGTCGGCGACGCGCGCCAGTTGGCCCGCGTCCCGCACCACCACGTCGATGCGGTCGCCGCCGAGGTCCGCCTTCAGGTCGTCGGCCGTGCCGTGCGCGATGACGCGGCCGCCGTCGACCACCGAGATCCGGTCGGCCAGCTGGTCCGCCTCCTCCAGGTACTGCGTGGTCAGGAGCACGGTCGTGCCGCCGCCGACCAGTGAGCGCACCGAGTCCCACACCTCGGCGCGGCCGCGCGGGTCGAGCCCCGTGGTGGGCTCGTCGAGGAACAGCACCTCGGGATCGGTGACGAGCGAGGCGGCGAGGTCGAGACGGCGCCGCATGCCTCCGCTGTACCGCTTGACCGCCTTGCGGCCGGTGTCCGCGAGCCCGAACCGCTCCAGGAGCTCGTCGGCCCGCACGCCCGCGCGCCGGGCACCCAGGTGGTGCAGCCGCCCGAACATGTCGAGGTTCTGCCTGCCGCTCAGCTCCTCGTCCACCGCCGCGTGCTGACCGAGCAGCCCGATGCGCCTGCGCACCTCGTCGGGGCTGCGCCGCACGTCGTGGCCCGCGACCTCCAGACGCCCCTCGTCGGCCCGCAGCAGGGTCGTGAGCACCCGCACCGCGGTGGTCTTGCCCGCGCCGTTCGGACCGAGCACGCCGTGCACCGTGCCGCGCGGCGCCACCAGGTCGAGGCCGTCGAGCGCGACCTTCTCCCCGAACCTCTTCCGTACTCCTTCGACGACGATCGCGTCCGTCATCCAGCCCCCTTCGGCCCAGAGTCCACCTAGCCACCTAATCAAACTTGACTAGATGGGCGAAGGTAACCGAGCCGAAGCCATTCGTCAAACTTGATTAGCGGCGGTACGGCCGCTCAGTCACGGTCCCCCGCGTGCGGTTCGCCCGTCCCGAAGGGGTTCTCCTCGCCCTCGGCGAGGACCCCGACGAACGGCTCGCCCTCGCCCGCGAAGGTGTACGCGCCGCCCTCGATGCGACCGATCAGGTCCTTGGTCCACTGGGCGCCGGTGTCGGCCGAGTTCAGCCAGTAGTTCATGATCTCGCCGATGTGGCCGAGCTGCCCGGGACCTTCCTCCGGGATGTAGTACTCGGTGACGGACGCGCGCCACCCCTCCATGCTGCGCACCCGCTCCTGGAGCAGGCCCACGACCTCGTCGCGCGGCAGGTCCACCATGAGGCCGAGCCCCGCCGTCAGGATGTCGGGCCGCTGGTCGTACTTGGTCAGGGACTCGCGGAGCAGGGAGTGGTACTCCTCCGTGCCCCGCTCCGTGAGCTCGTACTCCGTGCGCGGCGGGCCGCCCGCCGTGGAGGGGGCGATCTCGTGCGCGTGCAGCATGCCCTGCTTGGCCAGCTGCTTCAGGGCGTGGTAGATCGAGCCCGGCTTGGCGTTGGACCACTCGTGGGCGCCCCAGTACTCCAGGTCGTTGCGGACCTGATAGCCGTGGGCGCGGCCGTGCTGACGCACGGCCCCGAGGACCAGCAGCCGGATCGCCGACATGTAGCGCGCCCTTCCGTTCGGCACCACGGCCCGCGGCCGTCATTCATCAACTTTGACCAGAGTAGCCCTGCTCCAGTGCCACCAGTTCGAAGGCCGTCTTCCCGTCGAGGGACTCGCGGACGATGTCGGCGTGGCCCGCGTGCCGCCCGATCTCCTCGACCAGGTGCAGCATCAGCCAGCGCATGGACACCGCGCCGTCCTTGGGGAACCAGGGCGCCTCGGGGAGCGGGAAGGTGTCGTCCAGGCTCGGCACCTGGCGGATGAACTCGTCCGTCTCCCGGGCGACCTCGGTCCAGAAGTCCAGGATCCCGGCGACCGTCTCCCCCTCGACGAGCCGGAAGCTCTCGCCCCAGGTCTCCTGGGTGCGGGCCCGGTCGTTCGGCTTCTGCTGGGCCATCCGCAGCCAGTTCAGCTCGGTCTCCGCGACGTGCTTCAGCAGGCCGCCGACGGACAGTTCGCTGGCGCTCGGCCGGGCGCTGGCCTGCTCGTCCGTCAGCCCGATGACCGAACGGCGCAGGCCGCCCCGCTGGGCCTCCACGAACGCGATCAGGGCGCCGCGCTCGTCTCCACGGGATTCCGCTCCGACGTGAGTAACCATGGTGTCCGCCTCTCTCCCGCCTGCCTTCGCAGGCTGCCCCTTCGGGCTTTCCGACACCACTCAAGCTACGGACCCTTGCGGTCAGGTTCTGTCCGCAAGGGTCCGTGGGCACGAGAGGGTTCCGGGAGAGTCCCGGGAGAGTTCCGGCGGGGCTCAGAACGGGAAGCGCGTGCGGCCGTGCTGGACCGAGATCCACTTCTGCGACGTGAAGGCGTCCACCGTCGACTCGCCGTTCAGCCGGCCGAGGCCGGAGTTCTTCTCGCCGCCGAACGGCACGATCGCCTCGTCGTGCACCGTGCCGTCATTGATGTGGATCATGCCGGTGTTGACGCGCTTGGCGAGGCGCACACCGCGCTCGACGTCGCCGGTGTGCACCGCGCCGCTGAGGCCGTAGGGGGTGTCGTTGGCGATGCGTACGGCCTCGTCCTCGCCGTCGAAGGGCAGCAGCAGCGCGACGGGGCCGAAGATCTCCTGGCCGAGGACCGGGGAGTCGGCGGGCAGGTCGGTCAGGATGGAGGGCGCCACCAGATTGCCCTCGGTGCGGCCGTGCAGCAGGGCCGTGGCGCCCGCCGCGACCGCCTGGTCCACGACGGCCGAGACGGCGTCCGCCTGCGAGGCGTTGATGAGCGGGCCGATGTGGGTCGCGGGGTCGGCCGGGTCGCCTACCGTGAGGCTCGCGACCTTGGCGACGAACTTCTCGGTGAACTCCGCCCGCACGGCCCGGTCCACGAGGATCCGGTTGGCGGCCATGCAGACCTGGCCCTGGTGCACGTAGCGGCTGAAGACCGCCGCGTCCACGGCGTAGTCGATGTCGGCGTCGTCCAGGACGATCAGCGCGCTGTTGCCGCCCATCTCCAGGATCGAGCGCTTGAAGTGCGAGGCGCAGACCGTGGCGACGTGACGGCCCACGCGGTCGGAGCCGGTGAAGGAGATGACGCTCGGCACCGGGTGTTCGAGCAGCGCGTCGCCGATCTCGGCGATGTCGGTGATCACCACGTTGAGCAGTCCGGCCGGCAGGCCCGCGTCCTCGAAGACCTTCGCGAGCAGGCTGCCGCCGATCACCGGGGCGTTCTGGTGCGGCTTGAGCACCACCGCGTTGCCGAGGGCGAGCGCGGGGGCGACGGTCTTCATCGACAGGAACAGCGGGAAGTTGAAGGGGCTGATGACGCCCACCACACCGGCGGGAACGCGGTAGACGCGGTTCTCCTTGCCGTCCTCGGGCGAGGGCAGTATCCGGCCCTCGGGACGCAGCGAGAGGTGCACCGACTCGCGCAGGAACTCCTTGGTGAGGTGGAGCTCGAAGGCCGCCTTGAGCCGGGTGCCGCCGAGCTCGGCGATGATCGCCTCGGTTATCTCTTCCTCGCGGTCCTCGATGATCCGCAGGGCCCGCTCGAACACCCCGCGCCGCGCATAGGGGTTGGTCCGCGCCCACTCCTCCTGCGCGCGCTCGGCCGCGCGGTAGGCCTGGTCGACCTCGGCGGCCGTGGCCACCGTGATGGACGCCAGCTTCTCCCCGTCGTACGGATTGAAGTCGATGATGTCCCAGGACCCTGAGCCCGCCTTCCACTCACCGTCGATGTACTGATGAGCCAGGTCAGTGAAGAAGGACATGAGACGGACCCCTTGCCGCGGCAGCAGACGGAAGCAGACACCTGATCTCACGTCATAGTACTTATGTTTCAGGTGAGTTGGAGTAGACCACGCAGAAGATCCCTGCTGTCCGCCGGATCCGGGCTGTCCTTGTGCAACTGGGCCACCACCCGCTCGTACTGGGCGACTTCCTCCGCCTTGTCGAGATAGAGCGCGCCGGTGAGCTGCTCGACGTACACGACGTCGGAGAGGTCCGACTCGGGGAAGCGCAGCATCGTGAACGCGCCGCTCTCGCCCGCGTGGCCGCCGAAGCTGAACGGCATGACCTGGAGCGTGACGTTGGGACGCTCGGAGATGTCGATGAGGTGCTGGAGCTGACCCCTCATCACTTCCCGGTCGCCGTACGGGCGTCGGAGCGCCGCCTCGTCCAGGACGCAGTGGAAGCGGGGCGCGTGCTCGGAGATGAGCAGCTTCTGGCGCTCCAGGCGCAGCGCGACGCGCCGCTCGATCTCCGCTCTGCTCGCGCCCTTCATGCCGCGGGCGACCACCGCGTGCGCGTACGCCTCGGTCTGCAACAGGCCGTTGACGAACTGGACTTCGTAGACGCGGATGAGCGATGCCGCGCCCTCCAGGCCGATGTAGGTCTGGAACCAGCCCGGCAGGACATCCGAGTAACTGTGCCACCAGCCGGTGAGGTTGGCCTCCTTGGCGAGCGAGAGGAGTGCGCCGCGCTCCACCTCGTCCGTGACGCCGTACAGCGTCAGAAGGTCCTCTACGTCCCTGGACTTGAAGCTCACCCGTCCCAACTCCATGCGGCTGATCTTCGATTCGGATGCGCGGATCGAGTAGCCGGCCGCTTCGCGGGTGATGCCACGGGATTCCCTCAGGCGCCTCAGCTGCGAGCCCAGCAGGATGCGCCGTACCACCGAGCCGCTCGACTCCCCTGCGGTCACTTCGCTCAATCCTCCCCATCGACTGGAAGCCAGCAGTCTGCCATTAAACGCTTCGGGCCGTACTCGTTCGGTTACAGAAACGGAAGAACTCCGAAAGACCGCGCAAGCCCTCCACAAGAAACCGTAGGAAGAAATGGGCAAGAAGTGGCACGGGAACGACCAAGTCCGGCGCGTGCACGTGCATCTGCCCTTGCATCTGCTGTACGCATTCGGAACCATGGTCCGCGCGCCACCGCTGTACCGACCGCGTACCACCGCACCATCGGCGACCGACCGCGCCACCGCTCCATCGCTATGTACCGCGAAACCGGGGAGTGCCTCGCATGGGGACGAATGGATCGACCATGCTCGAGCCGTTACGGCAGGGGCTACCACCACTCGACCCCTCCGCGGTCTCCAGCACGGCGTCCGTGGCACTCGCCGCCCGCTACGAAGCGGTGGGCAGCGCACGGAAGTTCACCCGTACGACGCTCACGCAGTGGGACCTGGACGAACGCTTCGACGACATCGCGCTCGTCGTCTCCGAACTCGTCACCAACGCGCTGCGCCACGCGCTGCCCGCGGACACCCCGCGCGAGAGCCAGGACCCGCCCGTACGGCTGCACTTGATGCGCTGGGCCTCGCGCCTGGTCTGCGCCGTGCGCGATCCCAGCGACGAGAGTCCCGTCACGCGCGACACCGACGACGACTTCTCGGCGGAGTCGGGCCGCGGCCTCTTCCTGGTGGATTCCTTCAGCGACGGCTGGGGCTGGCACCCGCTCGCGGGCACGCTGCGCGGGAAGGTGGTCTGGGCGCTGTTCCACCTCGCCTGAGGCGGGTTGAGCCCGAGACGGGTCGAGCCGGAGACGGGTTGAGTGAGCGTCAGCCGCCTATCAGGTGGTCGAACTCCCCGTCCTTCATCCCGAGCAGCATCGCCTCTATCTCCGCCCGCGTGTAGACGAGCGCGGGACCGTCGGGGAAGCGCGAGTTGCGCACGGCGACATCGCCACCGGGCAGTTTCGCGAACTCCACGCAGGATCCCTGCGAGTTGCTGTGCCTGCTCTTCTGCCAGACCACCCCGTGAAGCTCCGTGGCCGCCATGCCGTTAAACGCGTGGTGCACAGGTCGCTCCCCGGTCTTGCAGTGCCATTAGTGGCTCTAGATGCAGCGGTCAACTGTCCCCGGATCATAGCTGTGTTCACATGCCGATGCATGGGCAGATGCACGTGCACGCGGGGTGTTCCCCTGATTACAGATCCGTCAGCACCTGCCCCAGAGCCCGCATGACATGCGAACGCCAGCCCCCGTCCATGATCTTCCGCGCCCTCATCTGTGCCGGGTCGTCCGGGTCGAACCCTTCATGTACAAGGAAGAGACGCGTTCCACGCCCTTCGTGTTCCAGGGTCCATGTGAGCGTCCAGTTCGCGAAGTTGGCCGGATCCGGGTCCAGCCAGCGGACGCTGAGCATCCGCTCCACCTCGTACGCGAGAACGCGCACGTGAACGGTGCCGGGTCGGTCAGCGCGCGCCAGACCTTGGCGGGCGGGTGCGGGAAGAACTGGTCCACATGGATGGTGGTGAGGTCATCGGTGGTCATGACCGCTCATCGTCGGGCATCCGGTCGAGCAGCGCGCCGAGGCTCTTCAGCCTGTCGCGCCAGAACCGCTCGTACGGGCTGAGCCAGTCCTGCACCTCGGCGAGCGGCACCGCTTCGAGGCGGTAGATGCGCTGCCGTCCGGAGCGCTCCTCCGCCACGAGACCGGCCTCCCGCAACACCTTGAGGTGCTCCGAGAGGCTGGGCCTGCGCATGTCGAAGTGGTCGGCGAGCGCGGCGAAGAGCCGGTCCTCGCGTTCGCCGGTGGTGACCATGACCGTCAGAAGCCTTCCTTCTCCGTCAGCAGCATCCAACCGTTGCCGTCGGGATCGACATCGGTCGTGACCAGCATGATCCCCTGCACACTGCCGGGCACGGAACCGCCCATGTCGGGGCCGGAGAGCGTGAAAACGGTCTGCGCCCCCTCCGGCGCGACCTGGAGCCAGCGGCCCGGGGGCATCCGGCGGTCCGCGACGGCCTCGAAGCCGAGGAGGTCGCGGTAGAAGCGGAGGGAGCCGGTCAGCGGCGCGCGTGACGCGTCGGGCGCGGGGACATGGTCAGACCTGCAGGAGCGCGTCGAAGGCAGGGTGCAGGTTCCTCCAGGCCGCGCGGCCCCCGGCGTACTCCTCGTCGGTCAACAGGCAGGACCCCAGGACCTGTTCGAGCCCCTCGCGGTCCAGACCCGGCGAGGTGAACACCAGGTGGTTGCAGCAGTCGCCGTGCTCCGGGTGCCAGTCGAGCGCGGCGGCGGCGCGGCGCACCGGCGGGACCGCCTCCCACGCGGCGTCCGGCAGCGCGGCGAGCCAGGGGCCCATGCTCTCCACACAGAGCGCGCCGCCCGCCGCGTCCCAGCCAAGCAACGTGTCCGGCCGGTCGGCCAGCCAGAACCGCCCCCGGCTGCGCGCGGCCGCGCAGGTCAGGTCCTCCAGGGCCGCGTGGAGCCGCTCCGGGTGGAACGGGCGCTCGCGGTGCCACACGAAGGTGGCGACACCGCACGCGTCGGCCTCGGCGGGGAGCCGCGCGCAGGCCGGATGCTGGGCCGCGGCGGCGGCCTCGACGTCGAAACCGGCCCGCGCGGCCCCGGCGAGACCACCGCTCCCGATGACGACCTGGCGCGCCGTCGGGTGCAGCTGGGCGAGCAGCGCGCGGTCCTCGTCGTCGGTCCGCGCCGAGTCGGCGACGGCGAGCACGGGCGCGTACTCCAGCTGGCGCGCCCAGGTGTCGGCGACGGTGCGCCGGTCGGTGGGGGCCGCGGCGAGCCCCGCCTCCATCAGGTCGTCGCCGTTGCCGAGGCAGGCCAGGAGCAGGGCGGGGTCGACCGCCGTGACCACGCCGCGCAGCCCGAACCCGCCGCCCTGGTGCGCGGCGATCACCTCGGCCATCGCCTTCGGCTCGACCGAATCCCACAGCTCCACGACCGCGAGCCGGGTGAGACCCGCGTCCGCGAGGCGCTCGAGCTCGGGCACCAGGGCCTCGCGGAGCGCACAGCACGCGCAGTCGTTGACGAGCGGGGCGTCCCCCCTGGACAGCTCGCCCGACCTGTCGCGGACGGTGCGCACGACGGTGCCCCGCACCGCGGTGGAGAGGTCGTGGTGGAGCGCGACGCTGTCGGGGACGGCGGCGAGGAGTTCGCCGACGGCCGCCGCACGGGCGTCCGAGTGGAGCCCGCCGACGATCACGACGTCCATCGGGGCGGCGTCCGTCGGGACGCCGCCCCTCGGATCCGGGTGACCGTCCCTCATCGGCGCGCCCCGAAGCGGCGCTCGAAGCGTTCGACGCGGCCCGCCGTGTCCAGCACGCGCGCCGTGCCCGTGTAGAAGGGGTGGCTCGCGGACGAGATCTCGACGTCGATGACCGGGTACGTACGCCCGTCCTGCCACTCGACCGTCTTCGCGCTGGTCGCGGTCGACCGCGTGAGGAAGGCGAATCCCGCGGCCTTGTCGCGGAAGACGACGGGTGCGTACGGCGGGTGGATGTCCTTGCGCATGGTGATCAGCGCTCCTCTCGGAAGTCGACGTGCTTGCCCGCCACCGGGTCGTACTTGCGCAGGGTGAGGCGGTCGGGGTCGTTGCGGCGGTTCTTGCGGGTGACGTAGGTGAAGCCCGTTCCGGCGGTGGACCGGAGCTTGATGACCGGGCGGAGTTCGTTGCGTGCCATGGGGCCAGTATATGAAAATGACTCCCGTTTTCAATAGGGGTCCGTCCACGACTACCGAGAGGTGCGTGCGTGAGCAAGCGCACGCCGGACATCTGCCCGGCGTGCGCAAGTCGTCCTGGTAGCTTGGCGCGCGCTTCGGCCGGTGGCGGATGGCACCGGCCGAAGCGGTCGACATCATGATCTTTTGGGGGACTTCAAGTGCGTACGTACGTCCGTAGCGGCCTCGGTAACCGTGGTGTCCGTCGTGTCCGGGGCGGGGTCGCCGTGCTCGGCCTCGCCGCCGCGCTCGCCCTGACCGGGTGCAGCAGTGACGGCGACGGTGACAGTGGTGACGGTGGCGGCAAGAAGGACCGGGGCTCGGCCGGTGGTTCCGCGGCCGACGGGGGCTCCACCGGGGGCTCCGACTCCGGCTCCGGCGGCAAGGACGGCAGCATCGAGGGTGCGTGGGTCGCCACCGCCGGGGGCAAACCGCTCGCCCTCGTCATCAACGGCAAGAACGCGTCGCTGGTCGGCGAGGACGTCATGTGCAGTGGCACCGCGGGTGACGAGGCGGGCTCGCAGATGATCAACCTCAAGTGCCCCAAGGGGAACGCGGACCGCACGACGGGGCGCGTCGAGTCCGTCGACACGAAGACGATGAAGGTCTCCTGGGAAGGCGCGGGCAAGGACCAGTTCCTGAGGACCGAGGGCGGCAAGCTGCCCGAGGGGCTGCCCACGGGTGGGATGCCGCAGTCCTGACGAGGGCGTGAGGTCAGGGGCCGGGCTCGGGCGGCCTGCGTTTCGTCTCCGTGCCGTCCACCAGCATCGGGGGCGGCGTCGTGTCCAGCGCGTCGGAGAGTTCTTCCAGGGTCTCCAGGAGCAGGCCGGCCCCCTTGCGTACGACGCGGTCGGGCACGCCCTCGCCGTCCCACTCCCGCAGCGCCGTGCGCACCGCGTCCCACCGGGGCACGCGGCGTTCGCGCACCGCCTTGGCGCCCTGCTCCGTCGACGCGCGCAGCGCGTCCGCGAGGCGGGCCGCCGCGGGGACCGGGGTCGCGTCCCGGTCCGGCAGGTGGGCCTCCATCAGCATGGCCACGCGGCCCAGTTGGGCCAGGGTCTCCTCCGCGTCCGCCGCGGCCGCGCGGGACAGGCCTCGGTGGCGTACCGGCTCGTTCTTCGCGCGCGCCACCGCGTCCTGCCAGGCGACCCGCGCGTCGCGGGCCGCGAGCAGGGCCTCGCGGACGTCGGGGCAGGACTTGCCCGCGGGGTGCGCGTAGTGGTCGACGACGGCCGCGGCGTAGCGGCCGTCCGCGATCAGCCAGTCCGCGAGGCGGGTGCGCAGGCGCGGGGTCTCCCACGCGGGGTACACGGCGTACGCGATCATCGCGAGCACCCCGCCGAGCAGGGTCAGGACCACTCGCTCCGGAACCGTCTGCGTCCACTGCTGGCCGCCCATCCCGAGCAGGAACACGACGTACGCCGCCACGCACGCCTGCGCCGCCACCTGACCGGTGCGCATCAGCAGGTACATCAGTCCCGCGCAGAGCACGGCCAGCGCGGCGGACAGACCCGTGCCCGGGTCGGCCAGCTGGAGCAGGCCCGTCGCCAGGGCGACACCCACGAGGGTGCCGCCGAAGCGGGCCACCGCGCGCGAGTACGTCTGGGAGAAGTCCGGGCGCATCACCATGACCGAGGCCATGGGGGCCCAGTAGCCGTGCCCCAGCGGCAGCCAGTGCCCCAGGAGGTACCCGGCGGCCGCCACCGCCGTGACGCGGATCGCGTGACGGGCGACCGGGGATTCATGTCGCAGCTCCGCCCGCATGGCGCGGAGGGTGCCGGGGATCAGGGCGGGGAGGGTGGGGCGGAGGAGGGGGATCGCCTGGGTGTCGGAGTGGGTGTGGGGGGTTGGGGGCGGGGTTGGGGTTGGGGTTGGGGCTGAGGTGGGGGGCGTGTCCGGAGCTGGGGCCGAGGTGGGGGCTGGGGGCGGAGTCGGAGCCGAGTCCGGAGCCGAAGCCGGGGCCGAGCCCGAGTCCGAGGCCGGGGCCGAGTCCGAGGCCGGGGCCGGGGCCGGGGCCGGGGCCAGGGCCGGAGCCGAAGCCGAGCTCGAAGCCGAAGCCGAAGCCGAGCCCGGGGCCGAGCCCGAGCCCGAAGCCGAAGCCGAGCCCGAGCCCGGGGCCGAGCCCGAGCCCGAAGCCGAAGCCGAGCCCGAAGCCGAAGCCGAGCCCGAGCCCGGGGCCGAGCCCGAGGCCGAAGCCGAGCCCGAGCCCGGGGCCGGAGCCGAGCCCGGGGCCGGAGCCGGGTTCGAGGTAGGGGGCGGTTCTGGAGTGGGCTGTGGCGTGGGGGTTCCCGCTGTTTCCAGGACGTCTCTCAGGAGCGCGCCCAGGCGTGTCGCCGCCCGGTACGCCGGGCCCGTCAGGATCGCTCCCGTGTCCGGTGTCCGCAGCGTCGCCAGCGCCGCCGGGGGGATCTTCACCGGCTCCCCGTGGCGGACCGCGCGCGCCGCCGCGTCCAGGACCGCGCCCGCCGCGGCGAGGATCTCCCGTACGCGGTCGCGTTCCCTGCCCTCCGGCGGTACGCCCACCGCCGGGTCCGCCAGGGACGCGAGCACCGGGCGGATGCGTTCGGCGAGGCCGCGCGCCCCGTGCAGTTCCGCGGGGCGGGTGCGGGCCTGGCGCGGGGTGATCCTCGCCGCGTCGCGCGCCGCCATCAGGGGCTCGGGGTCGAAGGGGGCCACGGGGTCGTGGCGGAGCCTGCGGGCGTAGTCCGCCTCCGCCGCGAGCGCGTCCGCCAGGGCGTCCCTGTGCGCGCCCCATCTGCGGATCGGGAAGAGGACCACCAGCGCCGCCTGGACGCAGCCGCCCACGACCATCATCGCCGCGTGGCCCGCGGCGGCGGCGAGCGAGGTGGGGAGCGTGACCGTCACCAGCATGATCGCCACGTTCGACGACGCGATGATGCCGACCGTGGGGCCCGCCGCCCAGCTCAGGCCCGCCAGGAACGTCCAGAGCGAGAGGAGGGCCAGGAAGAGGAGCGTGTGGGTGCCGGTGAGGTAGCCGAGGAAGGTGGAGAGGGCGAGGCTCGTGCCGGAGGCAAGGGCGAGTTCCGGGCGGGGGCGCCAGCTGCGCTGGAAGGTGGCGATGGCCGCTTGGTACGCGCCGAAGGCGGAGCTCGCGGCCACCGCCGGGCCGAAGAGGGTGAGGCTGACGCCGATGATGATGGCCAGGCCCGCGGCGCCGCGCAGGGCGATCAGGGGTTCTAGGCGTTTGCGCTCGACGGTCAGACCCGAGCGAGCTGTCTCTTTCAGCGCTCGGAGCCAGGTCACTCTGTGATGATACGGGGCATATGGGGCGCACCGGGCTGGTGTGGGCACAGCCCCGGCGCCGAAGGCGGCGACGGGGCGTGAGCCACTGTCCGCGCAGAGGACTACGTCGCGTTCAACGCCACCGTCGGATGCAGGCGCGAGGCTCTGATCGCGGGGTAGAGGCCCGCCGCCACGCCGATCAGGAGCGTCGCGGCGAAGCCCGCCGTCAGGGACCAGGGCGGGACCACCGGGGTCCAGTGCTGGGTCAGGGCGAACGCGTAGGTGGCCGCCGCGCCCAGGAGTGCGCCGGTCGCCCCGCCCAGGGAGGACAGGAGGAGGGACTCCGTCAGGAACTGGAGGCGGATCGCGTTCTTGGTCGCGCCGAGGGCCCTGCGCAGGCCGATCTCCGTTCTGCGTTCCAGGACCGAGATCACCATCGTGTTGGCCACTCCTACGCCGCCCACCAGGAGCGCGACCGCCCCGAGGCCCAGCATCAGGGTGGTCAGTCCCTTGTCGGTCGCCGCCTTCGCCGCCAGCGCGTCGGAGGGGCGGGAGACCCTGACCGAGCCCTCGTCGCCGGGGCTGACCGTGCGGGCAAGGACGTCCCGCACGTCCTCGACCGAGTCGTCCGTGGAGCGTTCGAAGATCGTGGACGGGTGGCCGTCGAAGGCGAAGTGGCGTTCCGCCGCGGGGAAGCCGATCATCGCCACCCGGTCAAGGGTGGGGAACAGTTCGATGGGGTCCAGGATGCCGATGACCGCCACGTACTGGTCGTTCAGCATGATCTTCTCGCCGGGCGAGGTGATGCCCAGGCGCTCCGCCGCGATGGAGCCGAGGACCGTGACGGGGAGCTTCTCGTTCGTCGCGTTCAGCCATGTCCCTTTGCTCGTACGGGCATTGAGGGCCTTCAGCAGGTCGGTGCGGGCCGCCTGGACCGTGACGCCCGACGACTGCTCCTCGGGGACCACGTCGCTGCGGCGGACCCGGGCGTCGACGTTGGCGGTGGCCGTCGCGTGCTGGACCGGGCCGATGCGTTCCACCATCGCCACCGCGTTCTTGGGCAGCGGGACGGCGTTGCCCTGGATGTCCTTGCCCTCCTCGGCGGTGAGGAGGTTGGTGCCGAGGCGGTCCAGGCGGGACATCAGGTCCGCCTTGCTGGACTGGGACAGGCCCACCACCGCGACCATCGTGGCGATGCCGATCGCGATGCCGAGTGCCGAGAGCAGCACGCGCGCCCTGCGGGCCCGCAGGCCGACCGCGCCCACCCGCAGGATGTCCGTGAGGGAGAGCCTCGCGGGCTTCACGCCACCACCTCCCCGTCCCTGAAGCGGACGCGGCGGGGAAGGGCGTCGGCGATGTCGTGGTCGTGGGTGATGACGCAGATCGTGGTGCCGGTCGCGTGGAGCTCGTGGAGCAGGTCCATGACGACGCGGCCCGACGCGGTGTCCAGGGCGCCGGTGGGTTCGTCGGCGAGCAGGATCGTGGGGTCGCCGATCAACGCCCTTGCGATGGCGACCCGTTGCTTCTCGCCGCCGGAGAGTTCGTTCGGGGTGTGGGTGAGGCGGTGGCCGAGACCGACCCGTTCCAGGGCCGCGCGGGCCCGCGCGCCGCGTTCGCGCGCGCCGACGCCCGCGTACAGCAGGCCGTCCGCCACGTTCTCCAGCGCGGTGCGCGCCGGTGCCAGGTGGAAGTGCTGGAAGACGAAGCCGATGTGGCGGGCGCGCAGCGCCGAGAGCTGGGCGTCCGAGAGGCTGCCCACGTCGTGGCCCGCCACCTCGACCGTGCCCGATGTCGGCTTGTCGAGGGTGCCGATGATGTTGAGCATCGTCGACTTGCCCGATCCGGAAGGGCCGACGATCGCGAGGAGTTCGCCCGCGTGCACGGTGAGGTCCACGCCGCGCAGGGCGTGCACTCCTCCCTCGTACGACTTGGTGGCCCCGCGGAGTTCGATGACAGGTGCGCTCGTCCTCATTGCCCGGCCACTCCGACCTTCATGCCCTCCTTGATGTCCGGGCCGCTGACCTCGATGCGGCTGTCCGCCGTCATGCCGGTCTCGACCCGCACCATGCGGGCGGTGCCGCCCTCGACGACCTGGAGGCCGTAGCCGCCGTGCGCGCCGCGCAGCGCGACGATCGCCTCGACCGGGACCGCGAGGACGTTCTCGCGGCTCTCGCTGACGAACCGCACGCTCGCCGACGCCTTGGTGTCCTCGCCCGACGCCGCCGACCGGCCGCCGTCCAGGGTCACTTCGACCGTGATGGCGTCCCGCGCCCCCTCGTCGTCCGCGTTCTCGGGATTCACCGTGCCCGACACCCTGCCCCGCTCCTTCTTGCCGCTGGGCAGCGTCACCTCGACCTTCGTCCCCTTCGCGGTGAGCGGCGCGTCGCCCTGGTCGAGCTCGGCGCGGACGACGGGCTTCGTCGAGGCGGCCGTGAGGACCGAGGTGTCGGGTCCCACCGCGTCGGCGAGCGCGGCGTCCGCCGACACGACCTTGATCCGGTCCGGCTGGAAGACCACGTCCCCCTTGCCGACCCGCCCGGTGGGCACCCGGTTCAGGGACTTCTGCCAGCGCTTGACCGCGGCCTCCGTCGCCTTGTCGTAGCGCGGATCGACGTACAGGCCCGCGCCGTAACCCAACGCGGCCAGATTGCGCTCCAGTTGGAGTACGTCCGTGCCGCGCGCGCCGACCTTCATCTCGCGGAAGGCGGGGACCGGGCCGTAGAGGAGGGTCACGGGTTTGTCGTCCAGCTCGTAGAGCGCCTGGCCTCGCGTGACCGTCGCGCCCTGCCGCGCCGCGACCGTGACCGTGCCCTCGACCGCCGACTTGACCGCCCTGCGCCGCGCGAAGTCGACCTTGCCGTCGACCGTCTTGGCCTGCACGAGGTCGGTGCGGACGACGGCGGCCGTGGCGGGCGGGACGTCGCCGTTCTCGTTGCTCGCGTCCGCGTCACCGCCGCCTAGGGACAGCGCCCCGGCTCCGGCGGCCGCGGCGGCCACGACTGCCGCGGCCGCCAGGATTCCCGTACGGCGTCTCATCTACTGCATCCCGTCCAGGCCGTCGAGCAGCTTGTCCTTGCAGGCCGTGCGGGCTTCCTTGTACGTGGCGGACTCCGTGTCGAGCTGCGGGTCCGCGGGGCTCGGGTCGCCGCCGGGCAGGACGTTGCCGCCGGACATCGTGGGGTTGGTGAACTTCGATACGCCCTTCTCGCGCATGCACTTGGCGTGCGCGAGCATCGACTCGTAGTCCTTCTGGTCGTCGCGCTCCGGCTCCACGTTCATGGCGGCCTTCAGCTCGGTGACGCAGACGCCGTCCTTGCCGCCCTTGTACTCCTCGCCGTTCCCGTTCGGGTCGACGACCTTCTCGACCTCGGACATGTCCAGGTAGCCGCTCAGCTCGGGGTCGGGGAAGTCCTCGACCCCCGCCTTGGCCCGCATGCACTGGACGTACTTCACCTGGGCGTCGTAGAAGGCGCTCTTGTGCTTCTTGGCGCCCTCCTGGGTGGAGTCGCCCTTCGCGGAGTCGGCGGGCTTGCCCGTGGCCGTCTCCTCGGGGACCGACGCGACACCGGAGTCCTTCGTTCCGTCGCCGCCTCCGCAGGCCGCTGAGAACACCAGGACGGGGAGCGCGACGAGGCTCGCGACGCGCAGCCGGGCGAGGGCACCGGGTGGGGTGTGCATGCTCATGCCGGGCAATCTGCCGCCGCCACATGGTGGGCGGTCCATGGCCGCATGATGAACGCGTAACGCCACATGATGAGCACGTAACAATGCCCCGCGCGGCCACGATCCGCGCCCGTACCAGCCCTGAACTGGTCAAACCGTCGCCCATAATCGTCGGCATGCCCCGAGTGCCCCATGTGCTGCTGATCGAGGACGACGCGTCCGTGCGCGACGGAATGGAACTGGTGCTGCGCCGCCACGGGTACGCGGTCTTCGCCGCGGCCACCGGCGAGGAGGCCCTCGCGCTGCTCGCCTCGCCCGCGGGCCAGGACGTCGAACTCGCCGTGCTCGATCTGATGCTGCCCGGCATCGACGGCTTCGAGGTCTGCCGGCGCGTCCGCGCGACCGGGTCGACGATCCCCGTCGTCATGCTGACCGCGCGCGGCGACGACGGCGACATCGTGCGGGGCCTGGAGTCCGGCGCCGACGACTACGTGGTCAAGCCCGTGACCGCGCCCGTGCTCGAAGCGCGGATCCGGGCCGCGCTGCGGCGGGCCGAGCCGGTGCGGCGGCGGCCGGGCGAGGACACGTACGCCGGGCTCGTCATCGACCGCGCGGGCCTCACCGTCGCCAAACACGGCACGCCCCTCGCCCTGCCGCCCACCGAACTCCGCGTGCTGCTCGAACTCTCCGCCTCGCCCGGCCAGGTCTTCAGCCGCGAGCAGCTGCTCCGCTCGGTGTGGGAGCACGACTTCCTCGGCGACTCCCGCCTGGTCGACGCGGCGGTGGGCCGCCTCCGCGCGAAGATCGAGGACGTCCCCGCGAGACCGGTGTACGTGCAGACCGTGCGGGGCTTCGGCTACCGCTTCGGGCCGGTGTGAGGACGTGAGCGAGGTGAGCGGCGGGGCGGGGACGCGTGAGCGGCGTGGCCGCTGGCGGCGGTGGGGCGGGCTCCGGGCGCGGCTCGTGGTCGCGTTCGTGCTGGTCGCGCTGGTCAGCGCCGTGACCGCCACCGGGCTCGCCTACCGCGAGTCGCGGACCGCCGTCCTCGAACGCAAGCAGGACGCCGTGCGCACCGACTTCAAGAACCGCGTCGACCAGGTCGCCGCCGATCTCTCCGTGCCGCCCGACGAGGTCTCCCTCACGCGGTTCGCCGGAAGCGTCGCCGACGGGCTCGGGGACTCCGTTGTCGTCGCCGAGTACCGCTCCCTGAAGGGCTCGTCCGACGCGTCCGCCGACCGGTCGCTGATCTCCCCCTCGCTCCGTGAGGCCGTACGGAAGCGGAACCGCATGAGCCTTCAGCGGATCGACCGGGACGGCAGCCCCTATCTGGCCGTGGGTACGCCCGTCACCTTCGAGTCGGGGCCGCCGTCCGGCCTCGATGTCTTCGCCGTCACCTCGTTGCGGGCCGAGCAGGACGACACCGCGGAGATCCTCGACGCCGTACGCGACGGGCTCGTACCCGTCGTCCTGCTCGCCGCCGTGCTCGCGCTGCTCGCCGCCCGCACGGTGCTGCGGCCCGTGCGCGAACTGGGCCGCGCCACGCGCAGGCACGCGGCGGGGGACCTCACGTCACGGGTCGAGGCACCCAAGGGCCGGGACGAACTCGCCGATCTGGCACGGGACTTCAACAGGACGGCCGACGCCCTCGAGTCGTCCGTCGCCGAGCTGCGCGAGCAGGAGGCCAAGGCGCGGCGGTTCGTCGCCGACGTCTCGCACGAGCTGCGGACGCCGCTCGCCGCGATGACGATGGTGGCGACGGTGCTCGACGAGGACGCCGCGCAACTGCCGCCGGACACCGCGCACGCCGCCCGCACGATCAGCGCGGAGACCGCGCGGCTGGCCCGGCTGGTCGAGGACCTGATGGAGATGTCCCGCTTCGACTCGGGCGCCGCACGGCTCAACCTCGGCGAGGTCGACCTCGCCGAGACCCTGCGCAACACGCTCGCGCTGCGCGCCCTGACCGACCGCGTCCGGACCCACCTCCCGGACGGCGTGCGGGCCGTGGTCGACCCGCGCCGCATCGACGTCGTGGTCGCCAACCTCGTCGGCAACGCGCTGCGGCACGGTGCCGAGCCGGTCTCCCTGACCCTGGCGGCCTCGGGCGACTGGGTGACGGTCGAGGTCACCGACCGCGGTCCTGGCCTCGCCCCCGACGTCCTCCCCCACGTCTTCGACCGCTTCTACAAGGCCGACAGCGCGCGCACCCGGTCGGAGGGCAGCGGACTCGGCACGGCCATCGCCCTGGAGAACGCGCGGTTGCACGGCGGGACGATCGAGGTGGCCAACAGGGCCGGGGGCGGGGCGGCGTTCACGTTGCGGCTGCCGTGGCGGCGGGGCGAGGAGGACGCGAAGTGAGAGGACGCGAAGTGACCTTCGTACGCGGAGCGGTCGCCCTCGCGGCAGCGGCCCTGGTGCTCACGCTCGCGGGCTGCGGCGTCCGCCCCACCGGCATCGTGGACGCGGGGGAACCCGCGAGCGGGCTCACCAAGGGGCTGCGGATCTACTTCGTCTCCGAGACGGGCCGCCTGGAGGGCGTCACGCGCTCGGACGAGCCGCTGCGCGAACCGGCCGCCGTCATCAAGCTGTTGATGTCGGGACCCGACGAGTCCGAGCGGCGCTCCGGTCTCACCACGCTGGTGCACGGCGGCCGGTTCGAGGTCACCGGAGACGGCGACAGGCTCACGGTCCGCGTCTTCGACCTGCTGCTCGACCCCGCGTCCGTCAACGACCGCAACTACACGGGCCAGTTGGTGTGCAGCCTGGCGCGCGCACAGGCCGTCCTCGACAAGAGCGGACGCACCAGGCCGGACGACGTGCGGGTGACGGTGCGGGCGGTCCCTCCCGAAGGCGTGCAGCGGGAGGAGGAGTTGGGGCCCTATGTGTGCTCGGACTTCCTGAAGTAGGGCCCTTCGGCGCGGGAGCCGAGCGGGTCAGCGCCCGCGGCTGTTCCCGTTCCCACGCCCCAGCGAACGGTCGGCGTCGGGAGCCCGGCCCCCGCGCCCCGGCACATGGGCCCGGTCCGCCGCCGCCGTGCCGTGCGTCCAGCCCTCGCCGTCCGTCGCGCCGCGCACCCGCGTCGTGGTCGTCTCGGGGAACATCTGATCGACGCGGTCGGTGACGGCCACGTCGCGTGCGGCGAGTACGGGGAGCAGGGAGTCCTCCCGTGCCGCCTCTTCCGCCGCCTCGGCGACCGCGTGTTCGCCCGCCGTCGCGAGCCGTCCACCGATCCGGTGGGCGTACGCCATCAGGAAGGACTGGCGGAACGTCTTCGTACGCTTGCGGCCGCCCGCGCGCTGCTCGGCCTCGGCCCTGGTCATCGCCGACGTGCCCTGGACCAGGAGGGAGGTGTAGAGGAGCTCCACCGCCTCCAGGTCGGACGCGAAGCCGACCACGGTCGAGAATCCGTACGCCTCGTTCCACACGGCGCGACAGCGGTTCGCGGCGGCGACGGCGTCCAGGAGGATCGCCTTGGCCGTCTCGTACGGGGCGTCGACGCCGACGCGGCACGCGCCGGGGACGTCCTTCGCGTGCGTACGCGCGGCGAGCAGCGCCTCGTCGACCGAGTGCCGCGCCATCAGCTCCTGCGCCTTGGCGGTGAGCGCCTCCGCCTCCTCGGGGAACCCGGTCGCCTCGGCCTTGGCGAGCAGGGCGCGGATGCGGGTCAGCGCGCGCGGCTCGCCCGCGACGGGGCCGTTCACCGCACCGCCGGGCGGCGGGCCGACCGGCTCGATGGGCGGGAGGCGCAGGAGGAGGCGGTAGAGCTGAAGGTGGACGGTGGCGGACGAGAAGCGGTCCCGGGAGCTCTCGGCGCCGGGCCCGATGTCGGCCAGTTGGGCCGCCCAGCGCGGCGGCAGGTGCGGGTAGCGGCCGGTCTCCGCGCGGATCAGGGCGGCGGTCAGGTTCAGATGAGCCGCGTCCAGGTCGCGCCGGACGACGCGTACGACGTCGGCGGGCTGCCAGCCCCGCTCCCAGGCGCGCCGCAGGTACTCGGCGCCGCGCAGGCGCAGCTCGTCGTCCGCGTCGGGTGCGGCCGCGAGCATCGAGGCCCCGGCGTCCAGGCCCTCGTCACCGTCGCCGTACAGCGCCGCCGCGAACGCCTTGTCGATCACCGAATCCATGGGTCCAAGGGTAGGAGGTAGGGCCAGGCATACCCCCGGACGCCCTCCAGTGGTCGTGTTCCGCGAGCCGCCCGGCGCTTGGCTTGGCGCATGACAGAAACCGATACCGGGGCCGGTACCGCGGCGGCCGCCGTACGCCTCCGTTCCGTGCGCCGCCTCTACCGCGACGTCGTCGCCCTGGACGGGGTGGATCTCACCGTCCGCGCCGGGAGCTTCGTCGCGATCATGGGGCCTTCCGGCTCCGGCAAGTCCACGCTGTTGCAGTGCGCCGCCGGGCTCGACCGGCCGACGTCCGGGTCGGTGGAGGTGGGCGGCACCGAGCTGACGGGGCTGAGCGAGCGGCGCAGGACGCTGTTGCGCAGGGACCTGATCGGCTTCGTCTTCCAGTCGTTCAACCTGATCCCCTCGCTGAGCGCGGCGCAGAACGTCGCGCTGCCGGGACGCCTCGCGGGACGTCGGCCCTCCCGTGCGCAGGTGCGCGCGGCGCTCCGCCGGGTGGGCCTGGCCGAGCGGGCCGGGCACAGGCCCGGTGAGCTGTCCGGCGGGCAGCAGCAGCGGGTGGCGCTCGCGCGGGCCCTCGTGAGCCGCCCCGCCGTCCTCTTCGGCGACGAGCCGACGGGCGCGCTCGACACCACGACGAGCCGTCATGTCCTGTGTCTGCTGCGGGAGTTGGTGGACGGGGAGGGGCAGACGACGGTGCTGGTCACGCATGACCCGGTGGCGGCCTCGTACGCGGACCGGGTGGTGTTCCTCGTCGACGGGCGGGTGGAGAGCGAGCTGCTCCGCCCGCGCGCCGAGGAGGTGGCGGGGCGGATGGCCACGCTGGAGAGACACACCGGAGCCGTTGGCGCCGGCGCCGGGGCGGTCGGACGATGATCGTTCTCGCCTCGCTGCGCGCCCGCTGGACCACCCTCCTCGGCGCCTTCGTCGCCGTCGCCCTCGGTGTCGGGCTCACCGCGGCCATGGGGCTCGGGCTCGACGCGAGCCTCGGGGCGCCGGAGCGCGCGCCGGTGCGGTTCGCCGGGTCGCCCGTGGTCGTCATGGGTCACGACACGCTGACCGTGCCGGTGCGGCGCGGGCCGGACACCGATCACGTAGCGAAGCCGCTCGCTCATCCACACCCTGTGGATATCGAACTTCTGCGCGACCTCCGACGGCTCGGCCCCGTGCGCCTCGACGGCGCCGCACGGGACGCCGTCGGCGTCGACGCCCCCGCCTCCGCCGTACGCGACGCGGTCGGCGACCGGGCCCTCGTCCTCACCGGCGACGACCGCCGCCGCGCCGACCCGGCCACCGCGCGGGACGCCGAGGCGCTGGTGGCCGTGAACGCCTTCCTCGGCACGGCGGGCGGGGTCGCCGCCTTCGTCTCGGTCTTCGTCACCGCGTCGACGTTCGCCTTCGTCGTGGCGCTGCGGCGAAGGGAGTTCGGGCTGCTGCGGATGGCGGGGGCGACGCCGGGACAGGTGCGCGCCCAACTCCTGGGCGAGGCACTGGCGGTGGGCATCGCGGCATCCGCGACAGGCTGCGCACTGGGCGCACGGTCGGCTCCCCTCCTCGGCGACGCCATGGTCGACGCCGGGATCGCCCCGGAGTGGTTCACGATCCCCACCACGGCGTCACCGTTCGCCTGGCCGTGCCAACTCGCCTTCTGGACAGGACTGTTCGTCGTCCTCGCGGGAGCCTGGACCGCCTCTCGCCGGGCCGGTCGCATCACGCCCACCGAGGCGCTGCGCGACGCGTCCGTGGACAGCGACGTCATGCCGTGGAGCCGCCGCCTGATCGGCGCGGCGCTCCTGGCCCTGGCGCTCGGACTGCTGATCAGGGACCTCTCGACGGACCCGTCCGCCCTCCTGAAGCGCAAGACGTACACGACCCAGCCGATGATCCTCATCACGGCCGCCGCCGCACTGGCTCCCCTTCTCGTACGCCCCGTCGTACGCGCCCTGCGGCTGCCCGGCGCCATCGGCCTGCTCATCCGCGAGAACTCCACGGCCTCCGTACGCCGCACCGCCGCCGTGGCCGCCCCCGTCCTGGTCACGGTGGCGCTCGCGGGCAGCCTGCTCGGCTCGGCGCAGACCGTGAGCGGCGCGAAGGCGGCGGAGGCGCGCGAGCAGACGTCCGCCCAACTGGTCGTGACCGGCACCGACTTGAAGAGACCGCCCGCCCGCGACGCCATCCCGGGAATCGCCGCCGCCTCCCCCTCCGCCGCCACCGCCGTCTTCGTACGGGAAGAGGGCAGCGCCCTGGTCCGCTCGGACGCGCGCGCGATCGGCGACCCGGACGCGTGGGCCGCCACGTCGCGGCTGCCGGTGGTGGCGGGCGACGTGCGGGACCTGGACGACCGCTCCATCGTCGTCAACGAGGAGTGGGAGGAGCACCGGGTCGGCGAGCGCGTCGAGGTGTGGCTCGGGGACGGGCGCAGAGCGCGGCTGCGGATCGCGGCGGTGCTCGCGCGCGGGACGGGGGACAACGGCGCGTACGTCACGGCGGCGCGCGCCGGGACCGTCCCCGTGGACCGCGTCGACGTCACGCTGAGGCCCGGCGCGGACCGGACCGCGACGGCCGCCGCGCTGGCGTCGGCGACCGGAGGGCAGGTGCGCACCGCGCGGGAGTGGCTGGCGGCGACCCACCCCGCCACCAAGGCGCAGACGCGCATCGGCCTGCTGATGCTGCTGGCCATCTCCCTCGCCTACACGGCGATTTCGCTGGCGAGCACGCTCCTGATGGCCGCGTCGGTCCGCTCCGGGGAGCTGCGCTCCCTGCGGCTCGCGGGGGCCACGTCCACGCAGGTGCGGATGGTCGTGGCGGGCGAGGCGCTGGTGGCGGTGACGGTCGGCGCGCTCCTCGGTCTCCTGGTCACGGCGATCACCCTGGGCGGCCTGGCGACGGGCCTCGCGCGGCTCTCGGCCCCGGTGGCGTGGGCGGTGCCGTGGGACGCGGTGGGGGTGGGCGCGGGGGCGTGCGCGGTGGTGGCGGTGACGGCGGGGGTTGCCGGGGTGCGGCGAGCTCGGCGGGCTTGGTGAGCCGGGTGGGACCTCCACGGCCGGACGCTCCCGGAGTGCGGGGGGCCGTGGGCGCTGCGAGGCTCGGGGCATGCGAGTGGCGCTGGCGCAGACCGACTGCGCACTGGGTGAGATCGAGGAGAACCTGGAGACCGCGCGGGACCAGGTGGCCCAGGCGGCCGCCCAGGGCGCGGACCTCGTGGTCTTCCCCGAGCTGAGCCTGCACGGGTATCACCTGGGCGGCCTCAAGCGGGACGCGTCGATCACGACGGACGACCCGCGCCTGTTCGCGCTCGCCGCGCCGGGCGGTCCGGACGTCATCGTCGGCCTCCACGAGCACACGAGCCTGCGGGCCTACAACACGTCCGCGTACTACTCCGCGGGGCAACTCCTGCACGCTCACCGCAAGTTGTACCTCCCCAACTACCTGGCCTGGGAGGAACGCAAGCACGTCAGTCCCGGCCAGCACCTGCGCGCGTACGACCTGCCCGGCGGGCACGGGCGCGCGGCGACGCTCGTCTGCAACGACGCGTGGCAGCCGGTCCTGCCGTGGCTCGCGGTGCAGGACGGGGCCGAGGTCATCGTCGTACCGACCAACAGCGCGGCGAGCCTCGATCCGGAGGCGATGGACACGGGGCTGTACTGGGACACGCTCCTCTCCTACACGGCGCGGATGCTGCAGTGCTGGGTGATCTTCGTGAACCGGGTCGGGAACGAGTACGGGGCGTCGTTCTGGGGCGGCTCCCGCGTCGTCGACCCGCGCGGGACGGTGGTCGCGCAGGCGCCGAAGTGGGAGCCGGGTCTCGTGACGGTCGACATCGACGTCCACGAGGCGCGTCGGCAGCGGCGGTCCGTTCCTCTGGTGGCGGAGGCGCGGCTTGGCCTCGTGGACCGCGAGGTACGGAGGCTGATCGACGAGGGCGGAGACAGCTGACGCCTCCCTCGGCAACGGTTCCCTGCCGGGTGGGTGGGGGAGGTGGGGGCCTCTTCCCCACCTCCGGTGCGGTGTCACACGGGGTTTTGCGCGGTTCCCTGCCGGGTGGGTGGGGGAGGTGGGGGCCTCTTCCCCACCTCCGGTGCGGTGTCACACGGGGTTTTGCGCAGTTCCCCGCGCCCCTAAACGGGGCCGCAGTCGCCTGGACGGCCCGAGGGGACGTGGGGGTATGTGCGCACGGAGCACATCAGTGGACGAAGCAGGGAAGCAAACCCATTGGCAATGCTCTGGGACGGCGAGTACGCACATACCCCCGCGGCCCCGCCCCACAACCGAACCCAAGGCGCAAGACCCGCACCCACCGAGCCCCGCGACCCCGCCACTGTCAGTCCCGAGTGCGACACTCCCCACATGAGTGATCGGTGGGCCATCACCCCGACCGAGGGCACCGGCGCCGACCTGGTGCCCCTCGGGGACGACTCCCTGCCCGCGGGCCCCGTCCTCCGCGAACCCGACCTCGCCCACGCCATCCGCTCCCGCCCCGCCGTCACCCGCTGGATCTGGCGCTCGACCACCGCCATCTACCCCCGCCTCCTCGCCACCGGCACCCACGTGACCCGCTGCTACGACATCGAGGCCGCCGAGCTCCTCCTCCTCGGCCACGAAGGCCGCCTCGGCGAACCCCGCTCCGCGGCCGCCGCCCTCGCCCGCATCCGCAACACCCCCGTGCCTCCCGACCCCCCGCCCCGCGCCGCGGAACCCGGCTCCCAGGACTCCCTCTTCCTCTTCGAGCCCCGCCCCGGCGGCACCCCCCTCCCCCTCACGGACCTCGTCGAGGTCTACGCGGAGCAGCAGCGAAGACACGACGCCTCCGCCCACCCGGGCCGCCTGCGCCTGCTCACCGCGTCCGAGTCCGCGGGCATGCTGGTGGCCGCCGAGATGAACGCCGCGGGCCTGCCCTGGCGCGCGGACCTGCACCGCGAGCTCCTGAACGAACTGCTCGGCGAGCGGTACGCGGGCGGCGGCGAACCCCGCCGCCTCGCGGAGCTGGCCGACGAGGTCTCCACCGCGTTCGGCCGCCGCGTCCGGCCGGACCTGCCCGCCGACGTCGTCAAGGCGTTCGCGCAGGCGGGCATCAAGGTGACGTCCACCCGCCGCTGGGAGCTCGAAGAGATCGACCACCCGGCAGTGAAGCCCCTCATCGAATACAAGAAGCTGTACCGGATCTGGACCGCGCACGGCTGGAGCTGGCTCCAGGACTGGGTCCGCGACGGCCGCTTCCGCCCGGAGTACACGCCGGGCGGCTCGGTCAGCGGCCGCTGGACGACCAACGGCGGCGGGGCGCTCCAGATCCCCAAGGTGATCCGCAGGGCGGTCGTCGCCGACCCCGGCTGGCGGCTGGTCGTCGCCGACGCCGACCAGATGGAGCCCAGGGTGCTCGCCGCGATCTCCCGCGACCGGGGCCTGATGGAGGTGGCGGGCAGCGACGAGGACCTCTACACGCGCCTGTCCGACCGCGCGTTCTCAGGCGACCGCGACCACGCCAAGCTCGCTCTGCTGGGCGCCGTGTACGGGCAGACGTCGGGCGACGGCCTGAAGAACCTGGCGGCGCTGCGCCGCCGCTTCCCGCTGGCCGTCGCGTACGTGGACGACGCGGCGAAGGCGGGCGAGGAGGGCAGGCTCGTCCGGACGTGGCTGGGCAGGACGAGCCCTCCGGCGGCCGGGGCGGGCGAGGACGACGAGGCGGGCATCCCCCAGGAGGCCGTGCCCGGCCCGGTCAAGGACGGCGAGTTCACGCCGGGGTACGCCTCGTCCAACTCCCGCGCCAGGGGCCGTTTCACGCGGAACTTCGTGGTGCAGGGCAGCGCGGCGGACTGGGCGCTCCTGATGCTGGCGGCGCTGCGGCGGACGATCACGGAGGCGGGCCTGCGGGCGGAACTGGTGTTCTTCCAGCACGACGAGGTCATCGTGCACTGCCCCGTCGAGGAGGCGGAGGAGGTGACGGCGGCGGTGCGGGCGGCCGGGGACCTGGCGGGCCGGATCGCGTTCGGGGAGACACCGGTGCGCTTCCCGTTCACGATCGCGGTGGTCGAGTGCTACGCGGACGCGAAGTAGGACGAGTCCGAGCCGAGCCCGACCCGGACCAAGGCACCCCCGAGCCGAGCCCGACCCGGACTAAGACACCCCCAGCAACCCCCTCAGCTCGTCCGCCACCTTGCTGTCCGTCCCGTCCAGCGCCCGAAGCGCCGACTCCCACTGCTCGTACGCCTCCTCACGACGCCCCGTGGCGGCGAGCAGCAGCCCGTGCTGGTGCCGGGCGAGCCCGGCCATGTGGGTGTCGCCGCGCTGCTCGGCGCGGTCGAGGAGCACGGCGCACTCGCGGGCCGCGTCCTCGTGACGGCCGAGTTCGCGCAGGGCGCGGACGAGGCCGAGGCGGGCCTGGGAAGCACCGTGCCAGTCCTCGTACTCGTCGTGGACGCGCAGGCTCTCCTCCAAGTGGGCGAGAGCGGCGGCCGGTTCGCCGAGGGTGAGGTGGGCGTAGCCGATGTTGCAGTGGGCGGACTGGCGGACGATGGCGTGGCCGATGGTCTCGCCGATGGCGAGGCTGCGTTCGTGGTGGGCGATGGCGGCGCGGGCGTCCGTGTGCTCGTAGAGGTTGCCGAGGTGGCTGAGGGTGACGGCCTCGCTGAGCGGGTCGGCGAGCTCCTTGGCGAGGGCCAGGCTCTGGTGGAGGGCCTCGGCGGACTCCTCGTACCGGTCGAGCCCTTCCAGGAGGAGACCGCGGTTGTTGAGGCCGCGGCGTACGCAGGAGACGACGCCGAGTCCGCGCCAGAGGGCGAGGGCCTCGTCGTTGAGGGCGAGCGCCTCGCTTCCCCGGCCAGACATGTAGTGCATGCCCGCGAGGTCGGTGAGGGCCTGGGCCTCGTCGGCGGTGTCGCCCTGACGGCGGGCGGCGGCCACGGCGACGGCGCCGAGCGCGGCCAACTCGGTGAGGCGGCCGCGCCGTTGGAGGTACGGGAAGAGACAGCGGACCAGGACGGGCACGAGCGCGGAGGTGTCCCGGTGGCGCTCGGCGAGGGCGACGATGTTGTCGAGCTCGGTGTCGCCCCAGGCGAAGGCGGCTTCCCTGGACAGGGGCTCGGCCGTGGAGGCGCTCCCCAACCGCGCCTCCACCCCCCGCAGCCGGTCCGCCCGGTCGAGCCCCTCCGGGATGATCGCGAGCAGGCTGCGCCGCGCGGACTCCGCGTACCAGCGAAGGGCGGTCTCCACGACGCGATCGACGAAGGCGCCGTCGTCCTCCGACGCCTCCCTCGCGAAGTCGCGGACGAGGTCGTGCGGGGCGTACCTGCCGTAGGCGGTCTCTTCGAGGAGGGCGACGTCGACGAGACGGTCGAGCGCGGCGCCCGCGCGTGGTTCGTCGGTGTCCAACAGGCGGGCGAGGAGCGGCACTCCGTACGTCGGGAGGTCGAGCGCGCCGATCCTGGCGAGCGCGAGGGCCGCGTCGCGGTCGGCCTCGCGGTCCGATGTGCGCAGGGCGTCGAGGGCGACGGAGAGGGAGCAGCGCACGCTCAGGTCGTCGTACTCCAGGTGGTCCAGGCGGCCGCCGTTGACCGTGAGGAGTTCGGCGAGCGCGTCCGGGGTGAGGGCGTGGCGCGCGGCGAGCCGAGCGGCGATGATGCGCAGGGCGAGCGGGAGGCGGCCCGCGAGGCGGACCAGGGGGTGCCCTGCGTCGAGCCCGTCCCGTCCGGAGACGGCGCGCAGGAGGGCGGCGCTGTCGCCGTCGGAGAGCGGTTCGAGGGGGAAGCGCTCGGCGCCGTCGAGCGCGGTCAGCGGCGAACGGCTGGTGACGACGACGGCGCAGCCGGGTCCGCCGGGCAGCAGCGGGCGCACCTGGGCGGCGGTGGCGGCGTCGTCGAGGACCATCAGGGTGCGGGTGGGCGCGAGCAGGGAACGCAGCAACGCGCTGGCCGCCGAGGGGTCTTCGTCGCCCTCGGGGGCGTGGCGCGGCTCGGCGCCGAGGTCGCGCAGGAGCGAGGCGAGGGCGGCCGCGGGGGTGAGGGGGGTCATGCCGGGGGTGGCGCCGCGGAGGTTGACGTAGAGCTGCCCGTCGGGGAACTCCTCGCGCAGCCCGTGCGCCACGTGCAGCGCGAGCGCGCTCTTGCCGACACCGGCCATGCCGGAGACGACGGCGAAGGGCCGCTCCCCGGTGAGCCCGCGCCGCAGGGCGTGGACGGCGTCGACGCGACCCGTGAAGTGCGCGGGTGCGGGCGGCAGTTGAGCAGGCCGAGGCGCCCGCTCCTTCCGGCTCCGCTCTTCCCCGACGCCATCGAACTCAGCCGACTGCGCACCGCCTACGCCGTCCCCGACCTCACCGCCATCCCCACCGCCCCCGGCTGCCGCCGACACAACGCCAACGCCTTGACCTTGCCCCGCCAACTCCCCGCCGCAGCGGCCCTCTTCACCTTCAAGAGCAGCCCCAACCTGAGCCCCAACCTCAGTCTCAGCTTCAGCCTCAACCCCAGTGGATGCGACACCCGCACCCACCCCCGCCCCCTCCAACTCCACTCGCAGAACCTCCCGATGGGCCTCCCGCACCCCCGCCCCCGGCTCGACCCCCAGCTCCTCCACCAACCTGCGGCGCAGTTCTCGGTGGACGGTGAGGGCCTCCGCCTGGCGGCCCGTGCGGTGCAGGGCCAGCATCAGGTGGCGGTGGAAGACCTCGCGGAACGGGTGCTCGGCGACCAGGGACGTGAGTTCGGGGACGAGCGCGGCGAGGCCCGCGCCGTGGCCGTCGGCGCCGAGTGCGAGTTCGGCGTCGTACCGCCACTCCAGAGCGAGCAGACGGGCTTCTTCGAGGCGCGGTACGAGGGAGTGGACCGCCACGGAGTCGGGGAGGCCGCTCAGCGGCGTGCCGCGCCACAGGGCGAGCGCGTCGGCGGCGTGCGCCGAGGCCCGCGCCCAGTCGCGCGCGGCGTGCGCCTCCCGCGCGCGGGCCACCCGGCTCTCGAAGAGGCGTACGTCCAACTCCGCGTCGGCGACCCGCAACCGGTACCCCGGCGGCACCGAGCGCAGCCGCTCCGGATCGTCGAGGAGGCGCCGCAGCCGTGTGACGTGGTTCTGCAGGGACGCCTGCGCGGACGCGGGCGGACAGTCGCCCCACAGCGCGTCCTTGAGGGCGCCGAGCGAGACGACCCGGTCCGGTTCGAGGAGCAGCGCGGCCAGCAGGGCGCGCCCCTTCGCGCTGCGCACAGGACGCGGCTCACCCGCCGCGTCGTACACCGCGGGCGCCCCGAGCAGACCGAACTTCAGTCCGGACCGCAGCTCGCACCGCTCACTCACACCGTCTCCCTGTGCCCCCGTGCACACCGTTGGCCACATGTTAGCGATCTGTTGGTGAGCCCTGATGTGATCACGACATCGGACCTGGCCCGCCGGTACTCGCGCACAGCGCGTAACTCGGGGGAGTGTCGCCGCCGCGGCTGGGTCCGGGGGCAGAGAGAGCCCCGGTCGTCGGAGGTGAGCGACCGGGGCTTTCGCCCTGCCCGACCGGGCGGGAGGCCCGCCCGGGGATCAGACCGACCCGTGCTGGGGATTCAGACCGACCCCTCCCGCGCCTCCGGCAGCCGCACCGTGAAGAGCGACCCCTTGCCCGGCGCGCTCGCCGCCGTCACCGTCCCGCCGTGCGCCTCCGTCAGATTGCGCACGATCGACAGGCCGAGACCGCTGCCGCCCGTCGCGCGGGCCCGCGACTTGTCGGCGCGCCAGAAGCGGTCGAAGACGTGCGGCAGGTCGTCGGGCTCGATGCCCGTGCCGGTGTCGGCGACCTCGATGAGTACGGCGTCGGGCGTGGTCCGGCAGGTGATCCGGACGCTGCCGCCGTCGGGGGTGTGGCGGATGGCGTTGGAGACGAGGTTGCCGACCGCCTGGCGGAGCCGCAGCGGATCGGCGCTCAGCCAGGGGTCGCCGAGCGTCGTCGCGCGCAGCCGTACGCCCGCCGCGTCCGCCCGCGCCTGGTGCGCCGCGGCCACCTGTTCGGCGATCTCGGCGGCCCGCACCGGTTCGCGGTGCAGCCGCAGCGTGCCCGCGTCGGCGGCCGCCAGGTCCTGGAGGTCGTCGACGATGTGCTGGAGCAGCAGGGCCTCTTCGAGCAGCGAGGTGACGAGTTCGGGATCGGTCTCGACGACGCCGTCCTCCGCCGCCTCCAGCCAGCCCCTGATGTTGGACAGCGGGGTGCGCAGCTCGTGCGCGACGTCGCTGACCATGGCCCTGCGCTGCTCTTCCAGGGCCTTGCGGTGGGCCGCCATGTCGTTGAAGGCGGCGGCCAGTTGGCTGATCTCGCCCGCGGAACGGGTAGCGCTCGCGGGCACCGGCGGCCCGTCCGTGGCACCCGACTTCATGCGCCGCGTCGCGGTGGTGAGCGCGCGCAGCGGACGGGTCAGCCGCGTCGCGGCGAGCGCGGTGACGGCGACCGTGACGGCGAGTACGGCGGCGGCGAGCCCGGCGAGACGGGCGGTGTTGGCGACCGAGAGGCTGAAGCCCCGGGCGACGGGAGCGCCGTCGGAACTGGTGATGAAGAGCAGGGCCGGCGTGGAGACGAAGGGCCCGAGCTGTTCGCGGCGCGCGGTGTCGACGCAGGTGGCGGCCGCGGCGTTGGCCCGGTCGGTGGCGGTGGGCCGGGTGGCGGGGGCGGCCGGGTCGATACCGCGGCTGGGGGTGGAGGAGGGGGTGGGAACAGCGAGGGAAGGGGTGTCTGAGGTGTCTGAGGTATCCGAGGTGTCTGAGGTATCCGAGGTCTCGGGGATGTTCGAGGTGTCCGGGGTATCGGGGGTATCGGGGGTCTTGTCGGCCCTGGTGCCGTCCCGGGTGTCAGCCCGGGGACCGTCCCGGGGCTCGCGCCCCGCTTCGGCATGGGCCTCGCGCTCGGCCTCGGCCTTGGCCTTGACCTTGGCCTCGGCCTCGGACTCGATGGGCGGATACGTCGGTATGACACCCACCGGCTTCGCGCCGTCGCGACCGGTCAGGTCGAGGCTGACCGCGACGGAACCGAGGCCACGCCGCTTCATGCACGCCTCGACGAGGGAGTTGAGCTTGGTGACGGCCTTCTGCTCGGTCGCCGTCGGCTGGTTGAACAGGGAGCCAGGGCACTTGACCCCCAGGAGCGCGGCGCGATCGCCACCGGGCCCTTCGCCCGAGGGGTCGCCGGTCTCGACGACGGGGCGGCCGCCGGGCCCGACGACGAGCTCGGCGGGCAGACCGAGCCCGTGCAGACAGGACACGTACTGGTCGGCCTGGCCCTTGAGCCGCGTACGTTCCTTCGCGGGGAGCCGGTAGGGGCCGACCGCGCGCGGGTCGATGCGGTCGGCTGACCGGTCCTCCGGCCTGCCCGCGAGCATCGTGTCCACGGAGAGCGGATCGACGACGGCGGCCGCCTTGGGCGGCAGGGCGGCGGGCCTGCGGCCGTCCTGCGCCGCGCTCTTCCCCGCGGGCGCCGCCGAGTCCGTGATGACCTTGCGGTCCTGGGTGGTGAGGGCGATGCGGCGGCCGGTCTGGCGGGCCAGTTCACGGACGGCCTCGTCGGCACCGCGCCAGTCGGGCGCGCCCGCGCCGACGCCGAGGAGCCGGTCGTAGATCCGCGCGTCGTCGGCGAGCACCTGCCCCTGCTCCTGCCGGATGGCACCGGACGTGGTCTGCGCGGCGAGCCACGCGGTGGCGGCGATGGACCCGACCGAGACCAGCACGGAGACGGCGAGCAGCCGCGTCAACAGGCTCTTGCGGAACGGAACGTCACGCCCCACGCGAGGCCGCCGATCCGTGCCGCGCGCGCAGACCTGTCACCTGTGCCGCGGCTGGGGCCGGGGCCGCGGCCGCAGTCGGGTTCGGGGCCGCGGCCCCGGAAGGCGACGGCTCGGCCCCCGCCCCCACCAGCTTGTAACCGATGCCGAAGACCGTGACGAGACGGGTCGGGCGGCGCGGGTCGGCCTCGATCTTCTTGCGGAGGTTGAGGATGTGCACGTCGACCGTGCGGGCGGATATGTAGCCGGACGAGCCGTGGATGTGGTCGAGCAGCTGGGGCCGGGTGAAGACCCGGTCGGGTTCGCCCGCGAGCGCGCTGAGGAGGTCGAACTCGCCCGGTGTGCAGTCCACTCCGCGCCCGTCGACCGTCACCTCGTGCCGCAGCGGGTCGACCACGAGGCCGTCCACGCGCAGCACGCGCTGTCCGGCGTCCGGCACCGGATGGTGGATGCCGCCCACGCGGCGGAGCAGCGTTCGTACGCGGGCCATCAGTTCGCGCGGGCTGTACGGCTTGGTCAGATAGTCGTCCGCGCCCAGATCGAGCCCCGCGAGCAGGTCGTCCTCCGTGGAGCGGGCCGTGAGCATCAGGATCGGCAGCCCCGTCAGGTCCGGCGGCCCCGGCTCCGTGCGCAGGACGCGGGTGACCTCGAGGCCGTCGGCGCCCGGCATCATCACGTCGAGGATGAGCAGGTCCGGCGTCCCGCGCCGGGCCTCGCGGAGCGCCGCGCGCCCGTCGTGCACGACGGCGACCACGTGGCCCTCGCGCTCCAGGTAGCGGCGGACCAGCTCGGCCTGTTTCTCGTCGTCCTCCGCGACCAGGACAAAAGCGCACATGGCGTTGAGGATAGGCGCGGCACGAAAACGAAACGGGATCCGGACGGCGGCCTGACAGGATCCTCATAAGTGCCCCCGGCACGATTCCGGCCCACGCCCCCCCGCAGGTTCACCGTCCCCCACCCACACCTACCCGTCCGCCGACGCCTCCCCGTTCGTCCACGCGTACACCGTGTCCCCCTGCACCGCGACCCGGTACCGGTAGTGGTCCCCGCACTCCCCGCGCGACGTGCTCGGCGTGCGGTCCGGCCACCAGGGGGCGTCCAGTTCGGGGCCCGCCACGTGCCGCGCCCGCGCCCCGCACTCCCGCTCCGGGGCCAGCCGCTGTCCGTCCGCCAGCGTGAAGCGGATCAGCTTCGCCTCGCCGGTCGTCTTCACCTTGACCTTGACGTTCTCGGCGTCGCGCGGGATCCACTCGGGCAGCACGAACGCCAGGTCGCCCTTGGTGGGCGCGTCCGCCGCCGTCGCGAAGGCCCGCGTCTTCTCCTTGAAGACGTGCTCGCTGACGGCGTCCGGCATCAGCGAGCTGTTCCTGAGCGCGGGCGCGGCGACGGCCACGGCACCCGCCGAGGCCAGGCAGCCCGCCGCGACGATGACGACGACACCGGCCTTCTTCTTGTTCGACGACTTCGAGGGCTTCGACGACCGGGACGACTGGGACGAGTTCAGGGGCATGCGTCCAGTCTTCGCGCCCTCCACCCCCTTTCCGTACGGCCGCAGGACGAACCTCCCCCTATGCCAAAAGGCAGAGAACGCGGCGGCCATCCACCTCAAGATGTACGAAGAGGACACCCCCACCTGTCCAATACTTGACGTTATGCCCCGCCCCGCACCTGTCCGCCACCCCCTCCGCTCCCCCTTCGCCCGCGAGCCCCGCACCACCTGGCACCTGGTCCGTGCCGCCCTGGAGGCGCTGGCGGGCGGGGCGCTGCTCGTCCTGACGTACACCGGCTTCGGCGCCGCCGTCACCGACCTGCCGCGCGCCGGCAAGATCGCGTACGGCCTCGTCGTCCTGCTCGCGCTCGTCGTGCGGCGGCGGTTCCCCGTGGGGAGCCTGCTCGCCCTCGCCGCCCTCGCGGGGGTGATGCCGCAGGCCGGACTGCTCGTCGCGGTGGCCGCGTATCCGGCGGCGCGACAGGTGGCCGAGCCACGCCGCAGGGTCGCCGTGCTGCTCACCGCCGCCGCGCTCACCATGCTGGTGGCCGCGGTGACCGCGCGGCCGATGGCGGTGGGCAGCTGGCAGTACGGGCTCGCGCTCGGGACGATGCTCGCGGCCGTGACGGTGATCGTGCCGGGGCTCGTCGGCACGGCGGCGGGCCAGCAGGACCGGCTGCTCCGCGCGCTGCGCGAGCGCACCGCGGCCGCCGAGCGGGCCCGCCGCCTCGCGGACAGCGAGTCCCGCATCCACGAGCGTTCCCGGATCGCCGCCGAGATGCACGACCTGGTGGGCCACCGGCTCAGCCTGATCTCGCTGCGCGCGGGCGGCCTCGAACTGGCCCTCGGCAAGCAGGCGCCCGAGCTGCGCGACGAGGCGACCATACTGCGCAAGGCCACCCGGGACGCGATGAACGAACTCCGCGAAGTCCTCGGCGTACTCGGCCCGTTGGGGCGCGACACCGGAACGAACGCCCTCACCGACGCGACCGGCACGCGCCCCGACATCGAGGCCCTGGTGACGGAGTCGCGCGGCGGCGGCATCCCGGTGACGTTCACCTGGGAGGGCCCCGATCTGGGCGACGCGGAGGGTCCTTCGGTACGCAGGGCGGTCCACCGCGTCGTACGGGAGTCCCTGACGAACGTGCACCGGTACGCGACGGGAGCGCCGGTCACCGTGACGGTCGCGCACACCGACGACGAGGTGCGGATCTCCGTGCGCAACGGCGTACCGCCGAGCCCGCCGACCGCGACCACGGGGCTCGGCACCGGGCGCGGGCTCGTCGGACTGCGCGAGCGGGTGACGCTGCTCGGCGGCACGTTCGAGGCGGGCCCGGTGCCCGGCGGCGGCTTCGACGTGACCGCGACGATCCCCACGGGGCCGGACGCGGCGAGCCGCGCGGAGCCCCTGCCGGGGCCGCCGCTGCCGGACACGACGGCCGAGGAGGGCGCGGTCGGCGGCCTCCAGGGACGGATCGCGGGCGTGCTCACGACGGTGCTCGGGATGGGCGGGGTGGCCCTGATGCTCGGCCTCGGACTCGGCCTGGTGAGCGAGGCGCAGCCGGGCCCCGACCTTCCCGAACGGCAGGAGGTGCACGTCGGGATGGGCAAGCAGGAGGTCGAACGGTCGGTGCCGCCCGACAACGACGCGGTGCGGGCGGCTGCCGCCGGGCACGGTCCCGCGGTGCCCGCGGGGACCACGAGCTGCCTCTATCCGTACGTGAACGGGGCGGGCGAGGGAGCGGGTGAGGTGCCGAGCGAGGAGTCAGGCGAGGGGTCAGGTGAGGGGGCAGGCGAGAGGGCAGGCGAGGAGTCAGATGAGGAGAGAGCCGCCCGTTTTGCGGTGACTCGCTACTGTTTCCACGATGATGTCCTGACAGCCATCGACCACTTCACCGTCCCGCTGGCCAGACCGTAGGAGCAGCCATGACGACCCCGCCGGTTTCCGAGACCCCGACGACCATCCGCGTCCTGCTCGCCGACGACGAGGAGATGATCCGGCACGGCGTCCGCATGATCCTCCAGCACGCCGACGGCATCGAGGTCGTCGGCGAGGCGGTGAACGGCGCCGAAGCGGTCACGCTCGCCGCCGAACTGCGCCCCGACGTCGCCCTCGTCGACATCCGGATGCCCGTGCTCGACGGGCTCGCGGCGATCGCCCCGCTGATCGCGCTCGACCCGAGGCCGCAGGTCGTCATGCTCACCACGTTCGGCGACGAGGAGAACGTGACGCGCGCCCTCCAGGCGGGCGCGGGCGGCTTCCTGCTCAAGGACGAGGGTCCCGACGAACTGATCCGCTCGGTGCGGGCGGCGGCCGCCGGTGACGCGGTGCTCTCGCCCGGCGTGACGGGGACGGTCATCAAGCGGATGCTCCAGGGCGGCGCCGCCCCCGCGCCGTCGGGGACCCCGGGTGCCACCGGCCCGGCATCGGCGGAGGACCGCGTCGCCGCCCTCACCGACCGCGAACGCGAGGTGCTCGCCATGCTCGGCGCTGGGCTGCCGAACCTGGAGATCGGGCTGCGGCTCGGCATCGGCGTGGGGACGGTCAAGACGCACGTGGCCGCGATCCTGGAGAAGACGGACAGCGACAGCAGGGTGCAGGCGGCGCTGCTCGCGCACCGGGCGGGGCTGGCTTCCTGAGGGACCCGGGGCCCGGTGGCGGTGGCCGGTGAGGGTCAGAGGCCGCGGAGGCGGGACTCCAGGGCCAGGGCCCGCTCGTGGTGCCGCGCCGCGTCCGCGGCCCTGCCGAGGGCGGCGGCGAGCTCACCCGCGTACCGGTCCACGGGCCCGAAGCTGACGAGACCGCTCCCGGCCCCCGCCAACTCCCCGCAGGCCGGGAGGAGTTCGCGGTAGAGCCGCTCCATGAGGACCGGGTCGTCACCGGCGGCGACAGCGGCCCTGGCGTGCAGACAGAGGCGGGCCTCCAGGAGGAGGTCGGGAGGGGAGGGCGGCGGGCCACAAGGTGCGGGACGACACCAGGGGTCGTACGGCCCGAAGTACCCGTCACCCCTCAAGGACTTCCCCTTCTGCCCCTCCTGGCTTCCCTGGCTTCCCTGGCCTCCCTGGCTTCCCTGGCTTCCCTGGCCTCCCTGGCCTCCCTGGCCTCCCTGGCCTTCCTGGCCCCGCAGGCTGAACAGGGCGAGCGGGAGCAGCCCGTCCGCGAGCCCGGTCATCCCCGTCTCCGGGAGGCGCTCCGCCGCGGCGACGTACGCGGCACGCGCCTCCTCCGTACGCCCGGACACGGCCGACTTCAGTGCGGCGTACCACTCGGTGAACACCCCGACGAGGGGCAGGTCGTACCGCTCGGCGAGGCGGTCGGCGGCCTCGGCGTGCGCGTCGGCCTCAGCGAACTCGGCGCGTGCGCAGTGCGCCTGAAGGCACATCAGATGCCCGAGTACGCGAAAGGCGACGAGCGCCCCCGCCCCACCGGCGATGTCCACCAACTCCTCACCGATGCGCAGCCGTTCGGCGGAGCGGCCGGTGCGCTCGAAGCTGTGCATGAAGCGGGCGTTGAGGGCGAAGGCGAGGAGTGCCGGGTCGTGACCGGGGCCGAGGGAGCGGGCGAGCGCCTCCGCCTCGGCGGCCGCGTCGCGCCCGCGCGGCCCGGTCGAGCCGCGCAGTTCCATGGCGATCGTGGCGAGCAGGCGGCAGCGTGCCGCGTCGTCGTCCCCGGGGAGCGCGAGGAGCGTGCGTTCGGCGGCGTCGACGATGCGGCGGGAGAGCGCTTCATCGTCGTTGCGGGTCCAGTTGGCGGGGACGTCGAAGGCGCCGATGACCTGGGCGGTCAGCTCGGGGTCGCCGAGGCGTTCGGCGTCGGCGAGGGCGTCGGAGCGGTGCTGTCTGGCCTCCGCGAGGCCGCCGGTGAGGGCGAGGGCGCGGACGAGTCCCATGACGAGCCCGAGCCGCTCGCGCGCGCGATCGCCCCCGCGCCGGTCATGGGCGTCGAGCGCCGCCCGCCACAGACGGGCCGCGCGGTGCGGGGCCGCGTCCTGTTCGGCGCGGTGGGCGGCGAGTTGGGCGTAGCGGGCGGCGCGGGCCGAGGTCGCCCGGGTGCCCGCGCGGAGGTAGTGGTCGGCGAGCGCGTCGACGTCGTCCGGGCGCAGCGTCTCGATGACCTCGGCGAGGGCGGTGTGCCAGCGGGCGCGGCGGGCGCGGGAGATGTCCTCGTACAGGGTCTCGCGGACCAGCGCGTGGGCGAACCGGACGCGTTCCGGGCCGAGTTCGTCGAGGAAGCCGTGGCGCAGCGCCGTCTCGACGGCGTGGACGACCGCGTCTTCGTTGCCGCCCGCGAGCGGGACCAGGAGGTCGAGATCGACCTCGGGCCCGATGACGGCGGCCTGCCGCAGCACGGTCCGCGCCTCCTCTCCGAGCGCGCCGAGCCGGTGCCGGATGACGTCGCGTACGCCGATGGGGACACCCGAGAGGGCGGCGCGGCCGTCCGTGGCGCAGAGGCGGGCCAGTTCGCGTACGAAGAAGGGGTTGCCGCCGCTGCGGGCGTGCACGGCACGGACGGCGTCGTCCGCCACGCCGGGGCCCGCGACGGTGCGGACGAGCGCGGCCACGTCGTCCTCGCCGAGCCCGCCGAGGACGACCCGCACGGGTTCCCCCCGAGCCGCCCGCCCGAGGAACGCCCGCAGCCGCGCGGGCACGTCGGCCTCCCGATGGATCCCGACGACAAGCACACCCGCCGACGCGGGCGATCCGAGACCCTCCAGGCCCTCCAGACACTCCAGCGTCTCGTCGTCGGCCCACTGGAGGTCATCGAGCACGAGAAGCAGGGGGCCACGCTCCCGCGCGACGACGCCACGCAGCAACTCCCCGAGCGCGCGGCGGCGTTGGAAGCGGGCGTCGGGGGCGGGGGATGTTCCGGTGGAGGGGAAGGCGGGGTCGGTAGGGGCAGGCGCCTCCCCGCCGGGGGTGACGGGACACCCTGCCGAGTCACACGGCCGCCCACCACGCACAGAAGACCCCTGCGCAGCAGCGAACCGCCACCCAGCCGAGACAGGCCCCCCAGCCGGGGCAAGCGACCGCCCCGCCACCACGGGCTCCTCCCCGCCGGAGGCGAGGGAACACCCTGCCAAGCCACACGGCCGCCCACCACGCACAGAAGACCCCTGCGCAGCAGCGGACCGCCACCCAGCCGAGACAGGCTCCCCAGCAGGAACGGGCGACTGCCCAGCGCGGGCAGGCGTCTCCCCGGCAGCGGCAGAAGCAGGTCGCTCCCCCGCCCCGCCGGGCACGGGCACGGGCACCGCGCCTTCGGCCCCGCCGTCCGCCCCCGCCCCGGTCGGCCACGGCCCCGCCGCCAGTTCCGTCAGGATCGTGGTCCAGGGCCATGCCGCCGGTACGCCCTCGTGTTCCGGGCAGCGGCCCCACGCCGTGGTCCAGCCTCGGGCCGCGAGGCGTGCCGTCAGCTGTTCGACCAGGGCCGTCTTTCCGGCGCCCGCTTCACCGGACACCAGGACGAGCCCACCGTGTCCGGCGAGGTATCCGGCGTGCCCGGCAGCGTGCTCCGCACGCCCCGCAGCCCCCTCAAGGACGGCCAGCTCCCGCTCCCGCCCCACGAAACCGTCGGAATCCGCCACCCGCGCCGCCTCGGGTCCGGGCGCCAGCAACCCGGGCTCCTGACCCAGCACCCCCGCCTCCAATCGGCGCAGCTCGGGCCCGGGGTCCACGCCGAGTTCCGTGACCAGGATGCGGCGGGCCCGGCGCAGGGCGGCGAGGGCGTCGCCCTGGCGGCCCGAGCGGTAGAGCGCGAGCGCGAGGAGGCGCCAGGACTCCTCGCGCCAGGGGTGCTCCACGACCTGCGCCTCCAGGTCGGGGACCACGTCGTCGCTCAGGCCGAGCGCCAGCGCCCCCGCCGCGCGGCGTTCCACGGCGAGCAGCCGCAGGCCGTCCAGGCGCACGGCCTCCGCCCGCGCCCAGTCCGCGTCGGCCCACTCGGCGTACGCGGGCCCCCGCCACAGCGCGAGCGCCTCGTCGACGCACCGTACGGCGGGCCCGGGCCGCCCCGCTTCGAGGAGCTCGCCCGCGCCGCGCACCGCCGACTCGAACCGCCAGGCGTCGACCGCGTCGGGCGCGGGGCGCAGCGCGTAGCCGGGGCCCGCGGTGACGAGGAGGCGGGCGGGGGCGCGCGGCGGCCTGTCGGGTTCGAGGGCGCGGCGCAGCGTGGAGACGAACGTCCTGATCGTGCCGACGGCCCTCGGCGGCGGGTCCTCCCAGAGGTCGTCCACCAGCCACTCCAGGGGGACGACCTTGCCGCGCGCGATCAGCAGCCTGGCCAGTACGGCACGGTGCATCGGCCCCTTGAGCCCCAGCGGCCGCCCGTCCCCGTCGCGCGCGCCCACGGACCCGAGCACGGTGAACGCCACCGCCGGTTCCTGCGGCGGCCGGGCGGGGCCCCCTGCTTGCTGCGGCACTGGGTCAACGTACCCGCTCGGACGAGGTGCGCCGAGCCGCCGCCGCCCCGCCGCCGGGCCATCGCTGAGCCGTCACTGATCCGCTGCTGATCCACCCGGCGCACCCTCTCCGTATGCACCGAACGCACCGAGAGAACACCGAGGCCCCGGGCCCCCGCATCGACGGATTCACCTACCACCGCGTCAACGTCGACGGTGATGTCGACGGCGATGTCGACGGCGACGGCGACGAAGGCGTCGCGCTCAACGTCGCCGTCGGCGGGCCCGCCACCGGCACCCCCGTCGTCCTGCTGCACGGCTTTCCCCAGACCCACCTGATGTGGCGCCACGTGGCGGCGGAGCTCGCCGTCGACCACCGCGTCATCTGCCCCGACCTGCGCGGATACGGCGCCAGCGACAAGCCTGCCGCCGTCTCTGACGCGACGTACTCCAAGCGCACGATGGCCGCCGACGTCGTCGCGCTCGCCCGCGCCCTCGGCCACGAGCGGTTCGCGCTCGCCGGGCACGACCGCGGCGCGCTCGTCGCGGTCAGGGCGGGCCTCGACCACCCGGCCGCGATCACGCACCTCGCCTCGCTCGACGTGCTGCCGACGCCCGACATGTGGGAGGTCATGCACGGCACGTCCGCCGCGGTCGGCTTCCACCTGTATCTGATGGCGCAGCCGCCCGGTCTGCCCGAGCGGATGATCGAGGCGTCGGCGGACGCGTTCTTCGGCCACTTCCTGGACATCTGGACGCGGGACCCCGCGGCCGTTCCCGACGACGTCAGGGCCGCCTACCTGAAGGCGTCGCGCGAGGCCGTGCCCTCGATCGTCGCGGACTACCGCGCGTCGGCGACCGTCGACCTCGAACACGACACCGCCGACCGGCGCGCGGGCCGCACCCTCGGCATGCCGGTCACGGTGCTCCAGCAGGACTGGGGCGCGGCGCTCGGCTTCGACGCCGCCGCGCGCTGGCGGGCCTGGGCGCCCCGTCTGACGCACCGCACCGTCTCGTGCGGCCACTTCATGGCGGAGGAGGACCCGGCCGGGGTCACGGAGGCACTGCGCGCGCTGCTGGCCACGGGGTGATCGCCCGCTGACGGGGCGCGCCCGCCCGTCAGCCGGCCGCGCCCGTCGCCCCCGGCACGCCTTCCGCGACCTCCGCGAGGACCCCCAGCGCCTCCCCGAGCACCTCCGTCGGCGGGGAGGCGAGACCGATCCGTACGGCGTCCGGGGTGAGATGCCCGCCCGCCGCGAAGGCCGCGCCGGGCGTGACGGCCACGCCGCGCGCGGCAGACGCGGCGACGAACGGCTCGGCCCGCCACCGCGACGGCAGGTCCCACCAGCAGTAGTACGCACCGGGATCGGTACGGACCCGGCCGCCCGCGCGGACCCGGCCCGCCGCGTCGACCCCGAGCCGCTCCCGCAGGATCCGCTGGCGTGCGGCCGCGTCGGCGCGCTTGGCCTCGACGACCGCCGCGACGGTCCCGTCGGCGATCCACCGCACGGCCGCCTCCAGGCTGAAGGCCGGAGCCGTCCAGGCCCCCGCCCGCAGGCCGTCCGCGAGGGTCTCGACGAGCCCCGGGGGCGCGGCCAGCATGCCGACGGTGAGGCCGGGGGCGAGCCGCTTGGAGAGGCTGTCGACGAGGACGGTCCGCTCGGGCGCGTGCGCGGCGAGGGGCGCGAGCGGACCAGGACCGGATCCAGGCAGCCCGCGAGGACCGTCCGGCACGAGGAACCCCCACGTGGCGTCCTCCACCGCCGTGATCCCGTACTCCCGCAGAACGGCGGCCAGTTGGGCCCTGCGCCCCTCCCCCGCGGTCACGGACAGCGGGTTCTGGAGGGTCGGCTGTACGTAGACGGCACTGAGCGGAGCGCTCCTGTGGGCGTCGGCGAGCGCCTCGGGGACCATGCCCTGCTCGTCCACGGCGACCGGCACCAGCCGCACGCCGATCCGCCCGGCGATGGACTTGACCAGCGGATACGTCAGTTCCTCGACGCCGACGCGACCGCCGGGCCCGCAGAGCGAGGAGAGCGCGGCGGCGATGGCCTGCCGCCCGTTCCCCGCGAAGAGCAGCCGCTCGGGCTCCGGCCGCCACCCGGCGCGGGCGAGCACCTCGGCGGCGGCATCGCGCGCCTGCGGCGTACCGGCGGGCGCGGCGGTCCGGGTGGCGTCGAGCAGCACGTCGGGCCTGAGCAGCGGGGCGAGCCCCTTGCTCATCAGCTCCGACTGCCCTGGTGTCACCGGGTAGTTGAGTTCGAGGTTCACGGCGGGCGGCGGCGGCCCGGCGGCGTCGGCCGCCGCGCGCTCGGTGAGGGCGGCGCCCCCGGCGTGCGGGGCCGAGGCCCGGACGAACGTGCCGCGCCCCACCTCGCCGACGACGAGCCCGCGCCGCGTCAGCTCGCCGTACACGCGGATGGCGGTGGAGTTGGCGATGCCCCGCGCCCGCGCGAAGGCCCGCTGCGTGGGCAGCCGCTCACCCGGCCGCAGCACCCCGCTCGCGATCTCCGCCGCCACCTCGTCCGCGACCCGCCGGAACTCGTCCCGCCGCACGCTCCACCCCGTTTTCCCTGGTCAGCCCGCATTGCACCGAGAGCAAAGATCCTATTGCACCGCCATCTCGTCGCGGCCTAGCCTCCCTCCATGGCAACCGCACACGTCAACGGCGTCACCATCGGCTACGACGACGAGGGCCCGGCCGCGTCCCCCGGCGCACTCTCCTCCGCCTCCGCCTCCGCCCCCGCCCTCGTCCTCATCCACGGCCACCCCTTCGACCGCTCCATGTGGACACCGCAGCGCCGCGCGTTCGCCGCCACCCACCGCGTCATCACGCCCGACCTGCGCGGCTACGGCGAGTCGACGGTGGTCCCCGGCACCACCCCGCTCGGCACGTTCGCCGAGGACATCGCGGCGCTCCTCGACCACCTGGGCGTACGGGAGTTCGCGCTCGGCGGGCTCTCCATGGGCGGCCAGATCGTCATGGAGTGCTACCGCAGGTTCCCCGGCCGCGTCACCGGGCTGCTCCTCGCCGACACGTTCCCCGCCGCGGAGACGCCGGAGGGCAAGGCGCACCGTAACGCCATGGCGGACCGACTGCTCGCCGAGGGCATGCGGGGGTACGCGGACGAGGTCCTGGACAAGATGGCCGCCCCGTACAACCCGGTGGCGGCGGCCCACGTGCACCGCATGATGCTGGCCGCGCCGCCCGAGGGAGCCGCGGCCGCGCTGCGCGGTCGGGCCGAACGCCCGGACTACCGCGACCTGTTGACCCGGGTCACGGTCCCTTCGCTGGTGGTCGTGGGCCGCGACGACACGTACACGCCGGTCGCCGACGCGGAGGCCATGCACGCGGCGCTCCCCGACTCCGTGCTGCGGGTCGTCGAGTCGGCCGCGCATCTGCCGAACCTGGAACGGCCCGCCGAGTTCGACGCGGCCGTCGGCGCGTGGCTCGACCGAGTGGCCTCGCCCCGTGGAACGACGCCCCCGGCCTGACCCGCCCGCCCCCTCCTCCTACCAGGTGGGCCGCGCCCCCACCCCACCGTCCACGACGAGGTCGGTCCCGGTGATCCAGGACGCCGCGTCCGAGGCGAGGAACACGCAGGCGTCGCCGATGTCCTCGGGCCGCCCGAGCCTGCCGAGCGGCGCCGCGCGGCCCCACCGCGCCACGCCGTCCGGCCAGTCGTCGGCGAGGCCGGGCCGATCGACGAGGCCGGGCGAGACGCTGTTGACGCGGATGCCGAGCGGCCCGTACTCCAGGGCTGCGGAACGGGCGAACATGATGAGGGCGGCCTTGGACGCGCTGTAGTGCGCGTGGCCGGGGGCGGGGTGCGAGCCCTCGATCGACGCGATGTGCGTGATCGAACCGCCGCCGTCCTGGCGGGACATGAGCTCCGCGGCGGCCTGCGTGCAGCTGAACGCACTGGTCACGTTCGCCTCCGACACCGCCCGCCAGTCGGCGGCGGTCATCCCGGGAAGCGCCCGCACGGGCTGGATCCCGGCGCAGTTCACCACCGCGTCAAGCCGCCCCCGCCAGTCCCCGGCCGCCCGGACGAGCCGCCGGCACTCGGCCTCGCCCCCACCGGCCTCACCACCCGCGTCCCCGACGCCCGTGCCCTCCGCGCCCTCCGCGCCCTCCGCACCCTCCGCACCCTGCGCGCCCACCAGATCCGCCCGCACCGCGATGCCCGCGCCACCCGCCGCCCTGATCCGTTCCACCACGGCCTCCGCGGCCGCCGCGCCGCTCCGGTAGTGCACCACCACCGCCGCGCCCGCCTGGGCGAACCGGCGGGCGATGCCCGCGCCGATCGTGCCGCTCGCCCCGGTCACCAGGACGACCTTGCCTGCCAGTCCGGGCAGCGACGCGTCGAGTCCCCACGCCGACTCACTCACTGTCCACTCCGTCCGCTCCGGGCATCCGCAGCCGTCCGTCCGTACGGCACAGGGCCCGGATGAGGTCCGCCCGTTCCGGGTGGCGTGCGCTCAGGGCCGTGGGGTCGCCGCCCTCGTAGTCCTCGGGCAGGAAACCTGGTGCCATCGTCGTCCCGAAGAGCGCCCACCCGTGGCGGCCGCCCGCCGCGACCCGCGCGCCCATCCACGTCCCGGCGGGGACCACGCACTGCACCTGTCCGCCCGCGCCGAGCAGCACGACCCGGTCCGTCCCTTCGGGCGCGAGCAGGAGCATTTCCAGCGCGTCACCGTCGTAGAAGTGCCAGACCTCGTCGGTCGGCAGCCGGTGCAGCGCCGAGAAGTCGTCGGGGTCCCTGGTCAGGAGCGCGATGATCGCCGTTCCCGAGGGGCGCCCCGCCGCGTCGGGCGGTCCGGCCCAGATCTGGCGGAAGAGCCCGCCTTCCACGGGCAGGGGCCGCAGCCCGTGCCGCGCGGTCAGATCCTCGACGGTCTCGGGCGGTTCGGAGGGCGTGGTGTCGACCATGTCCGATCGCTCCCCGCCCCAAGACCGTCATAACCGCCCCCGTCACCACTCCTGTCCATGAAGGGGCCGTTTCCACCCCTTCACCCGTTCTTTCGGTTTCGAACCCATGGAGGGTGATGTGAGTACTCCCGTCTTCGAGGACATATCCGTGACGCGCGACTGCCCCTGCGCGGGCTGCGCGCACGAGCGGCTCGAACTCCGTACGGGGGGCGCGTCGCGGGCCAGTACGCGCGCCGCGGCCGTCGTGGCGCTCGGCGCGGTCCTGACGGGGACGGGCGCGGGCGCCGCGCACGCCCTGGAACAGCGGGCCTTCGCCACGCAGGACACGACGCCGCCGGGCCAGGGCGCACCGGGCCCGCTCGTCACCCGGGCGACGACCGCGACCACGGCGACGGCGACGGCGACGGCGACGGCGACGGCCGCGCGGACCACATCCGCGCCGATGCGCCTGACCCGGAGCCAGATCATGGCGCGCGCCCAGACCTGGGTGAACGCCCGCGTCTCGTACAGCATGGGCGCGTACTACCAGGGCTACCGCAAGGACTGCTCGGGCTACGTGTCGATGGCCTGGGGCCTCGGCAGCAACCAGTGGACGGGCAGCCTCGCCGCGTACGGCGTACGGATCGGCAAGAGCCAGCTCAAGCCCGGCGACATGCTGCTCTTCCACAACCCCTCGAACCCGAGCGCCGGTTCACACGTGACGATCTTCGGCGGCTGGACGGACTCGTCGAGGACCCGGTACGTGGCGTACGAGCAGACGCGGCCGCACACGCTGAAGCGGACCACCCCGTACGCGTACTGGAACAACTCCGGCGGCTACGTCCCCTACCGCTACAAGTACGTCGTGGAGGACGGCGGAAACGGCGGCGGCACGGGCGGCGGCTCCGGCGGCTCGTCCGGCACGGCCTTCCCCGGCGCGTCCTCCTTCGGCCCCGGCGCCGTCAACGGCCACGTCACCGAGCTCGGCAGGATGCTGACCAAGCGGGGCGGCGGCACGTTCTACCGGGAGGGCCCCGGCCCCCGCTGGACGGAGGCGGACCGCAGGGCGACGCGCGCGTTCCAGGAGGCGCAGGGGTGGCGGGGCGCCGAGGCGGACGGCATCCCGGGGCCCGCGACCTGGCGCCATCTGGTGCAGGGCACGGGGAAGAACATCGGCGGGGGCTCCGGGGGCGGAACGGGCGGGTCCGGCGGCGGAAGCTCAGCCTCCGCCTTCCCCGGCAAGCAGCACTTCCGGCCCGGGCAGTCCAACGCGCACATCACCAAGCTGGGCAGGCAACTGGTGAAGAAGGGGTACGGCAAGCACTACACGCAGGGCCCGGGACCGCGGTGGTCCGAGTCCGACCGGCGCAACGTGGAGGCGTTCCAGCGGGCACAGGGCTGGCGGGGCAGCGCCGCGGACGGCTACCCGGGCCCGGAGACGTGGCGCAGACTCTTCCACTGAGCCCACTGGGCCCACTGATCCCACGCAACCCGCTGAGCCCACTGGGCCCACTGAGCCTGCTGACCCCATCGACACCACCGACCCCGTTGGCCCTGCTGATCCCGGTGGTACCGGTGGTCCCGCTGTCACGACGGACCGCTGGCCCGACGGACCGCTGGCCCCGCTGATCCCGGTGGTCCCGCTGGCCCGACGGACCTGGTGGCCGGACGGACGGCGGCCGCAGCCGGTCGGCCACCGGGCCGGGCGCCAAGCGCCGGGGGCCGGACACCGGAAGCCAGGGGCCGGACACCAGAGGCCGAGCGCCGGACGCCGGAAGCCGGGGGCCGGGGGCCGGGGGCGATCGCCGGACGTCGGCCTCCGGACTCCGGGCGCCGGGGGCTGGGGGCTGGGGGCCGGACTCCGAGCGCCGGAGGCCGGGGACGAGCGCCGGACTCCGGGCGCCGGGGGCCGGGGGCCAAGCGCCGGACGCCGGACGCCGAGCACCGAAGGCCAGGGGCCAAGCGCCGGACGCCGGACGCCGAGCACCGAAGGCCAGGGGCCAAGCGCCGGACTCCGGACTTCAAGGGCCGGGGGCCAGGGGCCAAGCGCCGGACTCCGGACTTCAAGGGCCGGGGGCCGAGGGCCCAGCGCCGGGCGACGGGGGCTGGGGGCCGGGCTCCGAGCACCGGACGCCAGGGGCCGATCGCCGGACGCCGAGCGCCGAGCACCGAAGGCTGGGGGCGAGCGCCGGACGCCGGACTCCGGACTCCAAGGGCCGGAGGCCGAGGGCCCAGCGCCGGGCGACGGGGGGCTGGGGGCCGGGCTCCGAGCACCGGACGCCAGGGGCCGAGCACCGGACGCCAGGGGCGAGCGCCGGACGCCGGGCGCCGAGGGCCGGAGGCTGGGGGCCGATCGCCGGACGCCGAGCGCCGAGCACCGGACGCCAGGGGCGAGCGCCGGACGCCGGGCGCCGAGGGCCGGAGGCTGGGGGCCGATCGCCGGACGCCGGACCCGGGCGCCGGGGCCGAGCGTCGGACTCCGGGCGCCGAGCTCCGGACGCCGAGCGCCAGGCTCCGATCCCCACCCTCCGGCAGCCCCCTCCCCACTTCACCCCCACCCCTCCGGCAGCCCACCCCCCCCTACTTCACCCCCACCCGCTGCGGCAGCCCCGCGTTCACGTCCCGCAACTGTCGCCCCCGCTCGCGGCACGCGGCGCACCGGTGCAGGTGCGAGGAGACGGCCGCCGTGTGGCGTCGCACGGAACGGCCCCGCAAAGAGGCCACCACGCGGTCCATGACGTCGGCGCATTCCGCGTCGGCGGGGCTCACGTGGTGGCGTAGATATCCCGCCCGCAACGCCTCTTTGGCCCGGTAGACGAGCGAGGAAGCGGCCGGTGGAGCGATACCGAGCCGTTCGCCGATCTGCCCCGCGCCTTTTCCCTCCAGGGCGAACAGCCTTACGGCGATTCGGCGTTGCTCGGAAAGCCCGAGAAAAGCCTCCCGCGCGCATGCCGCGTCGAAGTACGCGGTCACCCGGCAGCCGTTCTCCGACGCCGGAAGGTCGGGCAATTCGGCGACGGGGAGTTCCCTGTGCCGCCGCGCCGCCGTCCTGGCGGCCGCTCTCCGCACGGAAACCCGCAGATATCCGGGGACGTTGCCGACGGGACCGCGCCCGCCGCGCAGCGCCTGCAAAAGCCCGAGCATCGCATCGGAAACCGCGTCCTCGGCATCGGCCGCACTTCCGCGCGTACAGCCGATGGCACACTGCCGGGCCATCGCCACGTGCCGTTCCCACAGCAAGCGGAATGCCCGCGAATCCCCGGCACGGACCTGTTCGCACAGCTCCGCGTCCTCGACACTCTCGACGTACACGAACTGGCCTTTCGGTGGTGCGGAACGCGCTGTGATCCAGCGTTCCGCGCACCGTCGGAAAGGTTGCGCCACCAAAGTGGACACTTCACACCAAAGGGAGACAACTACCGGCACTTTCGCCCGCCCCGCCGGACATCCCGCCGGACACCCCGCCGATCGCGCCACCCACCACCCCGTCGACCGAAAGCCCCAGCTCGTACGCCAGGATCGCCGCCTGCGTCCGGTTGTCGAGGCCCAGGCGGCGCAGGATCCGCGACACGTACGTCTTCACGCTGGTCAGCGAGAGATGCAGCGTCCCCGCTATCTCCTTGTTGCTCATTCCCGCGCCCACCAGGGCGAGCACCTTCACCTCGCCCGCGCCGAACGACGCGACTTTCCCCGCGAGTTCCGCGACCTCGGGAAGCCGCGCGCGCGGCGCGGGCCGCGAAATCAGTCGCTTCATGACGGAGTACGAGAGAACACTCGCGCCCGCGGCGACGGAACGCACGGACGAGATGATTTCACGCGGCGAGGACGACTTCAGAAGAAGCCCCGACGCACCGGCCTCGAATGCGGCGACGACCGTGTCCGCCGATTCGTGGTCGGTCAGGACGAGCACCCGCGCGGAAGGCGTGGCGCGGGTCAGTTGAATCGTCGCGTCAATTCCGCTGACACCGGGCATGCGCAGATCGAGAAGCACCACGTCGGGCACGAGTTCACGCGCCATGCTCACCGCTTCCGCGCCATCGCTCGCCTCCCCCACGACCACCATGTCGTCGGCCGCGCCGATCAGGGCACGCAGGCCCGCGCGGATCACCGGCTGATCGTCGGCGACGAGTACGCGAACCACGTTCATTCCTGCCTTAATTGAAGCGCCGGTGATCGTGTCATGCGCTTGATAATAACGGGACGACCCGTCAACTCCGGCTTGCGGCTCAGGACTTTCGGCCATGACGAATTGCCGTGACGAGAAGGTAAAGTCCTTTACCGGGAACGGTGTACAGCGCGACGAGCCGGGTGAACGACGTGACAGGCAGACAGAAGGACGGGCCGCGCCCATGAGGAGCGCGACCCGTCGGACCATCCGCCGGACCACCCGGCGGACCACCACCCGGGCCACCCGCGCGGCCGCCCGCGCATGGGCGTCACGAACCCCCGCCGAGCGCACCGCGATCACCGACGTCTCGATCGCGGCCGCCGTCCTCCTGCCCTCCCTCGTCGCCCTGCCCGCGGGCGGCACGCACCTGCTCGGGCTGCGGTTCGCGACGCTGCTGCTCGCCGGGGTCCTGCTGGTGGCGCGCCGCCGCATGCCCTGGCTCGCGCTGCTCGCGGCCTCCGTCGCCACCCTGCTCGACTACTCGTCGCGGCTCACGATGATGGCCGCGTCGTACGCCGTCGCCGTCTACCAGCGCCGGTTCAGGACCTTCGTCCTGCTGCTGCCCGTACTGCTCGGCATCCTGTACTCCCTGGACGTACCGCCCGACGACCGGCTCGACCTGGACGGGCTCGTCGCCTTCACCGCGGACGTCCTGCTGCCCGCGCTGACCGGCCTCGCCGTGCGCCGTCAGCGCAGTTACGGACGGGCCGTGCGGCGCGGCAACCGCATCGTCGACGGGCTCATCGAGAGCACCGCCGACCTCGCGGTCGAACGCGAACGGGCGCGCCTGGCCAGGGATCTGCACGACGGCATCGGACACCAGCTCAGCATCGCCGCGCTCTACGCGGGCGTACTCGAACAACGGGCCGCGGGCGACGAGCGCCTGACCGCGCCGGCCCGCACCGTGCAGGACGCCTGCGCGGGCGCCGCGCACCAGCTCTCCGGAGTGCTCGGCGTGCTGCGCGGCCAGGGCGGCACGGCCGAGCGGACCGACCCGCGCGGATCCGTCACGGAGCTGGTCCACTCGCTGCGCGCGGCCGGAGTCGACGTGCGCTTCGCCAAGGCACGAGGCCCCGCGGTCCCGCTGCCCCACGAGACGGCGCTCACCGTCTTCCGCATCGCCCAGGAGGCGCTCACCAACGCCCTCAAGCACGCGCCGGGCGCCCGCGTCGACGTGACGCTCGACGAGGACGGCACCGGCGACACCCTGACCCTGCGCGTGGTCAACGGTCCGGCCCGCCACCCCAGCTGGGGCGCCCCGTCCAGCGGCCTCGGCCTGCGCGGCATGCGCGAGCGCGCGCGGGCCTGCGGGGCGACACTCGCCACGGGTCCGCTCCCGGAGGGCGGCTTCGCGGTACGACTCGACGTACCGGTTCCCGACCGGCCCGGGGACGGACCTTCCGGCCTGCCCCGGGACCAATCCGCGGACACCCCGGCTCCGAATCAAGGGGAGAAACGGTGAACTGACGGCCGCGCGCCCGCGCGCCCGCCGCTCGACCAGAAGGGCCGCACACATGGTCGCCATGCCCCGCACGCTCGACGGGCGCCTCCGATGAGACCGGCGGAGCGCGCGCACGCCGCCCCGACCCCGCCCCCGCGGTCCGGCCTGGACGAGCACCTGCTGAACGTGGCGCGGGGCGACCAGGACGCCTTCACGCGGGTCTACGACGCGGTGAGCGGCCCGGTCTTCGGCCTGGTCCGCAACGTGCTGCGCGATCCGGCCCAGTCCGAGGAGGTCACCCAGGAGGTCCTCGTCGAGGTCTGGCGGACCGCGGCCCGCTTCCGGCCCGACAAGGGCAGCGCCATGACGTGGGTGATGACCCTGGCGCACCGCCGCGCGGTGGACCGCGTGCGCTCGGCCCAGGCCGCCGCCGAGCGGGAGCACAAGGCCGCGCTGCTCGCGGAGATGCCCGCGTACGACGAGGTGACCGAGACGGTCGAGACGCGCCTGGAGCAGCAGCGGGTGCGGCGCTGTCTGAGCGCGCTCACCAAGCTCCAGCGCGAGTCGGTCACCCTCGCCTACTACCGCGGCCTCACCTACAGCGAGGTGGCCCAGCTCCTGACCCTGCCGCTCGGCACCGTCAAGACCCGCCTGCGCGACGGCCTGATCCGGCTGCGCGACTGCCTGGGGGTGAGCGCGTGAGCACCGCCGACCTGCACACGGCGACCGGAGCGTACGTCCTGCACGCGCTCGCCCCCGCCGAACGCGCCGCCTTCGAGCGCCATCTCGCCGTCTGCGACGCCTGCGCCCAGGAAGTCCGCGAACTGGCCGCCACCGCCGAGCGGCTCGGCCTCGCCGTCTCCGCGGCTCCCCCGCCCCAGCTGCGGGAACAGGTGCTGCGGCAGATCACCACGGTCCGCCAGGAGCCGCCCAGGGTGCCCACGCCGCCGCGGGCCCGCGCCTGGTCCCTGCGCGCGTCGCGGCTGGTGCTCGCCGCCTGTCTCGCCGCGGCCGCGGCCTTCGGCGGCATCGCGGTCTGGCAGCACCAGTCGGCCGAGGACGCGAGGACCCAGGCGCGCAGGGCCGAGCGGCAGGCCGAGCACCGGGCCGCCGAACTGGCCGAGGTGCTCGCGGCGCCCGACGCGCGGACCGTCACCGCCAAGCTCGCCGACGGCGCGCGGGCCACGGTGGTGGTCTCCAAGGGACGCGACCGCGCGGCGTTCCTCGCCTCCGCGCTGCCGGACCTGCCGACGGGCAAGGTGTACCAACTGTGGTTCGACGACGCGGGCAAGATGCGCCCCGCCGGTCTCCTCACGGACTCCGGCGGTACGAACGCCGTACTCATGGAGGGCGCGGTGGACGACGCGTCCGGCATGGGCGTCACCGTCGAACCGTCGGGCGGCTCGCCCGAGCCGACGACGCCCCCGATCGGCCTGATGAAGTTCCCCACCTGACCCTTCTTCTAGGAGCACGGAATTGTCCGTATCGGTCTGCCTGTTCACCGCCGACCTGCGTCTGCACGACAACCCCGTCCTGCACGCCGCGCTACGGGACGCCGACCAGGTCGTCCCGCTGTTCGTCCTGGACGAGGGCATCGCGGCCGCGGGCTTCGCCGCGCCCAACCGGCGCGCGTTCCTCGCCGACTGCCTGGCCGACCTCGACGCCGGGCTGCGCGAGCGCGGCGGGCGGCTCGTGCTGCGGTCCGGCGCCGTCGCGGACGAGGTCGCCGCGGTGGTCTCCCGTACCGGGGCCCGCGCGGTGCACGTGGCGGCGGGGACCAGTGCGTACGCGCGCCGGCGCGAGGAACGGCTGCGGAAGGAGCTCACCGCGCTCGGCGCCGACCTGCGCGTCCACGACGCGGTGATCACCGCGGTCGCGCCGGGCGCCGAAGTCCCGCAGGACCGCGACCACTTCGCGGTCTTCACGCCCTACTTCAGGCGCTGGCAGAACACGGCCGTGCGGCCGGTCGTCGCCGCGCCCCGCGCGGTGTCCGTCCCCGAGGCCGTCGACGGGCAGGACCTCCCCGCGCGCGCGTCCGTGGCCGGGGTGTCGCCGGGACTCGCGGCGGGCGGCGAGCGCGAGGCCCGCCGCCGGACGACGTCGTGGCTGCGCGGCTCCTTGTCCGAGTACGCCGACCAGCAGTCGGACCTGGCCGCCGACGCCACCTCGCACCTCTCCTCGCACCTCCACTTCGGCACGCTCTCCGCCACCGAACTGATCCAGCGCGCGGGCAGGTCACCCGGCCCCGGGAGCGAGGCGTTCGTACGGCAGTTGGCCTGGCGGGACTTCAACCACCAGCTACTCGCGGCCCGTCCGGAGGTCGCGCACGCCGACTACCGCACGCGGCACGACCGTTGGCGCCACGACGAGAAGGAGGCCGAGGCGTGGCGCGAGGGGCGCACCGGCTACCCCGTGATCGACGCGGCGATGCGCCAGTTGCGGCACGAGGGCTGGCTGCCGGGCCGGGCCAGGATGCTGGTGGCGAGCTTCTTCACCAAGACGCTCTACCTGGACTGGCGGACCGGCGCCGCGCACTTCCTCGACCTGCTGGTCGACGGCGACGTCGCCAACAACCAGCTCAACTGGCAGTGGGTGGCGGGCACCGGCACGGACACCCGCCCCAACCGCGTGCTCAACCCCGTCATCCAGGCCAAACGCCATGACCCCGACGGCGATTACGTACGCCGCTGGGTCCCCGAGCTGGCCGACATCGAGGGACCGGCGATCCACGAACCGTGGAAGCTCCAGGGCCTGGAGCGGGCCGCGATCGACTACCCGGACCCTCTGGTGGAACTCCCCGACGGCCTCGCCCGGTTCAAGCAGGCCCGCGACCTGGCGTGACGCACGTGCCGGGAGCGCCGGGAGCGCCGATTGACCCGATCGGGTGAACGACCAAGCCGGACGCCACGCCGCTTCGAATCAAGGGTGTGAGCACACGAGGAGACACCGCGAAGCGGGCCGCGGCGGCCGCACTGGCCGCACTCGGCGGCCTGGTGTCCGGCTACGCGGCCCTCGCGGTCGCGGAGCTGGTCTCGGTGGCGGTCCGGCCGGAGGCGGGCCCGGTCACGGCGGTCGGCGGCGCGGTCATCGACCGCACGCCGGCCCCCGTGAAGGACTGGGCGATCCACCACTTCGGCGAGGACGACAAGCTGGTCCTCCAACTGGGCATCCTCGCCGCACTGGCCCTCTTCGCCGCGGCAGCGGGCGTCCTCGCCCTCCGCCGCCCCCGCAGCGCGTCGCTCGGCGTCCTGCTCTTCGGCGCGGTGGGCGCCCTGGCCGCGACGGCCCGCCCCGACTCCACATCCGCACTGGACGCGCTGCCGTCCCTCGCCGGAGCGGCAACGGGCTCGGCAACGCTGTACTTCCTCAGCACCCGCCTCCCCCCACGCTCCCCGAAGCCAGCCACGCCCTCCACCCCGCCGAACCAGCCACCGCCCGCCACCGCGCTCACGCCCCCGTCCCGTACGCCGACCACCCCCACGCTCCCGCCCGAGGCGTCGACCCCCACCGCCCCCGCGGCCCCCGCGGCCCCGAACCGGACATCGACCGACACCACCCCGACGCCCTCGTCCCCGGCACCGCCCCCTACCGGCCCCACGCCCCCGGACCGGAACCCGACGGCAGACCGGACACAGCCCTCAGCTCCCGCCCCACCCACGCCCCCCGGCCGAACCGCACCCCCCACCGCCCCCAACACCCCGGCCCAGACCCCGCCGACCACCACCCCCACGCCTCCCACCCGAACCTCGCCTTCGGACAGCGCCACGGACCGCACCCGAGCGGGAGACCCCGCCCCGGGGCCGGGACAGGAGCGGACACCGGACTCCGAGCGATCCGCGGCCCCGGACTCGGTCCCGGTCCCGCCCCCGGACCCAGCCCGGGACCAAAACCAGGACCGGGACCAGGGCCGGGACCAGGACCAGGACCGGGACCGAGCACCCACCCCCACCCCCACCGCCACCGCCACCCCCACCCGCCGAACCTTCCTCCTGGCCACCGCAGCCGCGGCCGCCCTCTCCACCGGCGCCTGGCTGGTCGGGCGGCGGCTCAAGGCCGGGACCGCCGCCGAAGCCGAGGCGTCACGGAGCGCGCTCCGGCTCCCCGCGCCCGCCTCACCCGCCCCCGCCCTGCCGCGCGGCGTCGATCTGAAGCTCCCCGGGCTCACGCCGTACACCACGTCCAACGACCGCTTCTACCGCGTCGACACCGCCATCGACGTACCCCGCCTGGACGCGAACCGCTGGCGGCTGCGCGTTCACGGCAAGGGGGTCGACCGTGAACTGAGCCTGGACTTCCAGGACTTGCTCCGCAGAGAGCTCGTCGAGCGGGACATCACCATGACCTGCGTGTCGAACGAGGTCGGCGGCCCCTACGTCGGCTCCGCGCGCTGGCTCGGCGTACGCCTCGCGGACCTCCTGAGGGAGGCCGGGGTGCGGCCGCCGTCCAAGGGCGGCCCCGCCGACCAGCTCGTGGCCCGTTCGGTCGACGGCATGACGATCGGCACCCCGGTGGAGACGGTCATGGACGGCCGCGACGCCCTGCTCGCCGTCGGCATGAACGGCGAGCCGCTCCCCTTCGAGCACGGTTTCCCCGTCCGCATGCTCGTCCCCGGCCTGTACGGCTACGTCTCCGCCTGCAAGTGGATCGAGGACATCGAGCTCACCACCTTCGACGCCTACGACCCCTACTGGGTCGAGCGCGACTGGGCCCGCGAGGCGCCGATCAAGACGCAGTCCCGTATCGATACCCCCAAGCCCTTCGCCCGCCCCGCCCCCGGCCGCGTCACCGTCGCCGGAGTCGCCTGGGCCCAGCACAAGGGCATCGCCCGCGTCGAGGTCAGCGTCGACGACGGCCCCTGGCACGAGGCCCGCCTCGCCGCCGAGGGCCCCCTGGACACCTGGCGTCAGTGGAGCTGGCAGTGGCCCGCCACACCCGGCACCCACACCCTCCACGTCCGCGCGACCGACCGCACCGGCACCGCGCAGACCGCCGAACGCACCCGCACGATGCCCGACGGCGCCTCCGGCAGGCACTCGGTGGTGGTCACCGTGACGTGACGCCGAAGAGAGCCGCGGAAAGACCGCGAACCAACCCCAACACCCCCACCCAGCAAGGAGAAAGACCATGAACACCCCCACTCCCACCCCCGCCCTCCCCCTGCGCCGCATCGCCATCGCCGCAGCCGCCGCACTCGTCCTGCCCCTCTCGCTGACCGCGTGCTCCGACAGCGACAGCGGCAACGACGGCGGGGGCAAGAAGGACAGCGCGGCCGCGGCCACGCCGAACGGGAAGGAGACCTCGTCGGCCGACGCGGCCGCGAAGGACCAGCCGTTCGGCCCGGCCTGCTCCTCCGTGCCCAAGGACGGCGCGGGCAGCTTCGACGGGATGGCGAAGGACCCGGTGGCCACCGCCGCTTCGCACAACCCGGCGCTGTCCACGCTGGTCACCGCGGTGAAGAAGGCGGGCCTCGTCGACACGCTCAACAACGCGAAGGACATCACGGTCTTCGCGCCCACCAACGACGCCTTCGCCAAGATCCCCAAGGCCGACCTGGACAAGGTCCTCGCCGACAAGGAGCAGCTCACCAAGATCCTGACCTACCACGTGGTGGGCCAGAAGCTGACGCCCGAGCAGCTGGAGAAGGGCTCCTACGAGACGCTGGAGAAGAGCAAGCTCAGCACGGCGGGCTCCGGCGAGTCGTACGAGGTCAACAACAGCTCGAAGGTGGTCTGCGGCAACGTCCCGACCGCCAACGCCACGGTCTACATCGTCGACACGGTCCTGATGCCGAAGATGTGACGCCCGGTTCAGCCGGTGCCGGTGCCGGTCAGCACACTGCGCAGATCCAGTTCGCGCCGTACGAGCGCCTGGGCCACCTCGGTGAGGCGCCCGCCGTTCCGTCGGGCGTGGGCGCGCAGGGCCTGACCGGCCTCGGCGATGCCGAGCCCGCCGCCCTCGGCGAGCATGCCGGTGGCCATGTCGACGGTGGCCCGTGCGGAGACGACGGCCTGGACGCGGGTCAGTACGTCGGAGGGCCTGGCCGGGTCGGGCCGGTAGTGGATCAGCGCGACCGTCGCGACGTCGGCGAGCGCCTGGGCGAGCCGCAGCTCGTCGTCCGACAGCCCGTCCGGGTCCCTGAGGAGAAGGGCGAGGACCCCGATGACCTGGTGGTTCACGCGTAGCGGCAGCGCGTGTACGGCCGGGAACCCGGCCCGCGCGGCCAGCGCGGCGAGACGCGCCCAACGGCCCCCCGCGGCCCCGTCCACATCGGCGAGACGGGTGGCGGCGACGGCCAGCCCGGTGCGCAGGCATTCCCGGCAGGGCCCCTCACCGGCCCGCAACCGGAGCCGCTCCATCAGCGCCGCCCCTTCGTCGGACGCGGACATGGTGCGCAGCCCGCCGCGGGCGGTGGCCATCATGATGCCCACCTGGTCGGCGCCCACGATGTCGACGACGTGACCGGCGAGCCGGTCGAGCAGAACGACCGGGTCGAAGTCCTCGGCGAGGGTGTCGGTCAGCCCGACGAACGCCTCGGCGAGCTGTTGTTCGCGGTTCATCCCCGTTCACCGTTCCTCTTCGAATGTGCCGCGGGACCGTCCGTCCGGACGGTCGTCATCGGTGGACGCTTGCCGCTGGAAGGTGAATCTCCGGTCGATGACGCTCTGGGCGGCCTCGGAGACGGTCTGGCCCTGGGCGAACGCGTGCGCCCGCAGGTAGTCCAGAGCCTGCTCCGGGCCGGTGCCCAGCTGGATCATGACCATACCCACGGCCTGATGGACCTCGGTACGGTCGGCCTCAGCGGCTTCCACCCACGACGCTACTCCGCCCCCGTCCGTGTCAGTGGACTCCTGCGAGCCGTTGCCGAGGTTGAGGACGGCGAAGGTCATCGCATCCTTGATCATCATGGCGATGCCGAGGTCACGCCGGGAGAGCGCCCCCACGCTCGCCCGGTACAGATCGAGGGTGCCGATCGCCAGCGCGCCCGACCCCAGCGGCAGCGAGAAGGTGGCGAGTACCCCGAGCTCGACCGCCTGCACGGCGAAGACCGGCCATTTCCGGGCGTCGGGCCCCTGCGTGAGGTCCCCCGCGAGCACCGGCGCGGCCAACTCCAGCGCGCTCTGGCACGGCCCGTCACCCAACGTGTACTGGGCCTCGGCGAGCCGGGCCGCGGTGTCGTCGCTGGCGCACCAGAGGGTGCGTACGGAACTGCCCGCGGTGATCGACACGGAGACACCACTGATCGGCAGCAGCTCCACGCAGGCCCGGCACAGCGCGGCGGGCACCTGTCGCACGTCGACGTCGACCGCGGCGGCCGTGAGGACATCGGTGATCCGCCGCCACTCCGCGGAATCGGACAGCGACTCGGGCTCGGGCTCAGCACCACGGTCATCACCACCAGGGTGCTCGGCTCGCATCACTGTCACCTCCACCCGGCGCGCCCGTCAGGGGGCCATGATCCCCCAGTATCGAACTCCCGCAGCCCGGAACACCCCCACAAGAACGCGCGTTCCCCCCACCTCGCGCCCTACCCCACCGCATTCCATCGTGCCCGCCGGGGCGACACACCGCAGCGCCGTCCGCGCCCAGGGACGGGGCCTCACGCCGACCACGCCCACGCGCCTCTTCCCACCGTCAACTCGGACATGAAAAAACCCCAGGCCACGGCGAGTGAGTCCTGGGGTCAATCCGAGCCGCCTTCGGGATTCGAACCCGAGACCTACGCATTACGAGTTGTCGGATCTTGGTCCAAGCGCGTCCGTGGTGGTCCGGCAGCGGTCGTTCATCGCAGGTCGGACGGGCCGCCGGACGACGGTGGACGATCACGGATACCGACAGATTGAGGGGCTATCGAGACCACGACTGAGACCACATCCTGTACTGCCCTTAGGAGCCTCAGGGGGTTGGCATAGATACGACCGAAGGCAGTGTGCCCCTGCCCCGTTACGCTGGTACGCACCACCTCAGAATGGAGAGTGCGCCGCGGATGGGGCCGAAGACAGCCAAGGTCTACGAGACGATTCGTGCACGGCTCGCGTCAGGCGAGTACGCCCCCGGCGACAAGATGCCCTCGGAGAGAACACTCTCGGAGGAGCTTGGCATCGGCCGGACGGCGCTTCGGCAAGTCCTCGCTCGACTCCTGTCAGAGGGCGCCTTGGAAGTCCGAGGGAGAAGCTCGTACCGGGTCCCCGGAGCGGTGAGCGTCGGGACACCCGAAGGCTTGGAACCATGGGTCATTCACGGTGAGCGCGATCTCTACGACAACCGCTGGGTGAAACTGCAACTCTGGGATGTGGAGCCGCCCGGCGTAGAGCGCTTCGAGCACCACGTGGTGAAGCTCCACCACGTAGCCATCACAGCGGTCTTGGATGATCAGGACCGCGTCCTGATGATGTGGCGGTACCGCTTCGTTCCGCAGCAGTGGGGATGGGAACTTCCGGGCGGCATCGTCGACGAGGACGAAGCCCCTGCGACCACGGCGCTACGGGAGGTCGTGGAGGAGACAGGGTGGCGCCCGAAGTCCGTGGAGCACATCGTCACCTACCAACCCATGGTCGGGATGGTCGACTCGCCTCACGAGATCTTCGTTGGACACGGAGCCGAGCGGGTTGGCGACCCCACTGATCTCGAAGAGGCGGGCCACATCGAGTGGGTCCCTCTGGCCGATATCCCGGGTCTCATGGCTCGCGGTGAGCTGATGGGGTCCGGCACCCTCGTGGCCCTGCTTCACATCCTCGCGAGCCGAAAGAACTCCGGGGTCACAGGCGCTCGCTGAGGAGGTCGACGCGACGGCGCTGCCGCACCGAACCGGTGCGGCTCGCCAGTAGTCGCGCCTTCCGGAGATGGGTGTTCGCGTCGTCGTACTCGGCACGCGCCAGATGAGCCTGGGCAAGGTCAGTGTGGAGTCCGGCTTGGGCACGGACAAAGGTCGGGTCGACTACCTCTAAGGCCCCATACAGACTGCTCACAGCATCGGCATCCCCCAACAGGCCCAGGACGTTGCCTCGCCACCGGGCCAAGTGACCGCCGTTCAGGAAGATGCTCGCCATGTCCGGGTCGCGATCCTCAGCACCCGGCGGGATGCTCGCCATAGCCGCATCAAGCGCGCGTCGGCAGTCGTCCGGCATTCCGGCGTGGGCGCACAGCTCTGCCTCAGCGGCGTACAACCATGCCCTCAAGCGCGCCGATCCGGCTTGTCCCAGGGTGTGTTGAGCATCGCGAACCAGTTCCAGACCTAGAGCAGGTCGACCCGCCTCGCAAAGCACGTACGCCTGCTCCCCCATCGCGTGGGCGAGGTACATCGGAGCCGCCGCGTCGTGCGCTGCTCGCTTGGCAAGTTCGTAGTGCTTCCAGGCCCGTTCGATTGCCCCTGAGTCGATCGCCTGCCATGCGGCGAGCGTCGATGCACCGGCGAGCGCAAGTGCCACGGGGCGGCGCGCGCTCGGGAGTACCGCGAAGTTCAGCGCGTCCTCAAGAGCTGCGAGGTGCCCTGTCATCTGATCCACGAGACCAGCGGCACCCATCTGGCGGTCCATCGTGCGCAGTAGCTCGGTCTGGTCATTGAACGCCTTCACCATGGATTCCCCGACGCTGTGGGCTGAGTCGATCCTGCTCAGCAGGTCGTCGTACCCATCGGCTGTGGGTGAAGCAATCGAAGGCGGGCCGCTCCTCAACTCCGCGTCGGTGACCCCGAGAAGCTGCCGCAGGACCGTCGCGTAGCGGTCCGAGATGGTGCGCTTGCCGTTTTCCCACTCAGAGACGTACACGCGCAGGCTCGCGGTCGAAGCGACATCGGTCACGTGCCGCTTGGCGTACTGCTCAATCTCGCGAACCAGTCGCTCCTGAGACCAGCCCTGCGCCGTTCGCGCGCTCCGAAGTCCTGCACTCACAGGCCACCGCCCGGCAGTAGGTCCATTCACTGACTCCCCCAGCATGCCTCACATCGCCGCAGGTCAACAGGGGTTAACAGAACGGGAGTTAAGAGCTGTTGGCTACCGAACCCCCTCCCCGAAGCGGTCTTCTGTAGGTGCACCGCAGGGGGCAAACGCCACTCGATCCGGCGAAGCCCCTTGACTCTGGTGCGCACCAGTTGCATGCTTCTGGTGCGCACCAGATGACGGACTTGCTCCGGCGGTGGTGCGCAACCAGGAGCCCCGCGTTGGACGGGGGGAGGGTGCCGGACAGTCGCCGCCGAAAGGTGGCGTCCCTTGTCAGTCCGGACGGTCTGTCTCACCTGAGACGGGGCCCTAGCGACCTGTTCCGTGAAACGGCAGGCGCGTCCCCGAACGAGACACCTGAACCACCCAACTCCGCAGCTCAGCACTGCGGCCGGTTGCCTCCGCTGCTCGTCTCGTACGAGCAGTGCTGAGGGGAGCCGGGAGAGACCCGAACTCCTTCGTGAGAGGACTGCCATGGCCAAGCACTCCACGTCGATCCGACACTCGACCGCGCTCGACGGCACCTGGGTCGTCAAGTGCCACTGCGGGTTCCACAAGTACGCGGGACGCAACAAGCTGGCCGCCGCCCAGATCGCCCAGCAGCACAAGAAGGCCAACCGCTGACCCGCCCTGCACCATCTCGTGCCCGTGCCTCTGTCGCTTCCTGGAGTCGTCATGATCGGAACGCTTATCGCGGTGCTCGGCACGCTCGCCGGTGCCGTCGTCGCCGGGTTCATGCAGTACCTGACCACCGCCCGCACCGCGCAGAAGGCCACCGCTGAACAGCGCAGGCAGGCCCTCGCGACCGCGATCCCGGCGCTGCTCGCCGCGCTGGCCCGCCACCGTGAACAGCAGTACCTGAAGCTCGTGGCCCGCCGCGAGGCGCAGGCCGAGACCACCGAAGCGCGTCAGGCCCGCTACGCGGCCCGTACGGCGGTGACCAGCGCCATGGACACCCTGCACATGACCACCCAGGACGACGTCCTGCTGGCGGCCGCGCAGGAAGCGGTCGACGCCGCCATGGCGCTCGGAGACGCGAGCGAGGGCGAGTTGGACGCGGCGGGCCTGCGGGCCCGTGTGGCGCACACCGCGCTGCGTGAGACCGGCGCCCGCCGCGTCTATGCCTGATCCCTACTCGATCGCCCCGAAGGTCCAAGCGCCGGGTTCGACTCCCGGCGGGGGCACTCCGGCCATCACCGGCCGGTCCTTCACTGATCCGACAGGAGCACGTCATGGCGCTGAGCATCGAGGACCTGAAGAACATGGCGTCGACCGTCATCGAGTCGACCGACGGCCCGACGCATCTGGGCAGCGGACAGCAGGTCGATATGGACAGCGAGTCGCAGTACGGCACCAACGCGAACGTGATCGACGGCGACAACCACGGCAGCATCCGCCAGTCCTTCGGCCGCTGACCTACCCCCTGCACTTCCGCCCCGATGGTCCACGCGCCGGGTTCGACTCCCGGCGGGGGCACTCCGGCCGCTGCTCTGCGGCCGTGCCGCGCATCAATCGCGCGGCTTCCTTCCTCAACGGCGCGAGCCCCCGGAGCGGCTACTCCGGGGGCTCTGTTGGGGCCGTTGCCACCTGCTAGGGAGAACACGACCCATGGACCACATCGTCACTGTTCAAGAGGCTGTTACGGCCTTGGCTCCGGATCTGGAGCCCACGGCCGTTGAGCTGGACGCGATCGAGCTGGAGATGCCCGTCATCCTGGCGGACGTCGACCTGCTCGACGCGCAGATCCTCACCCTGGACCGGGTCCCGAACGAGCTGGACGAGCGGCGTCTGCGCCGCGCCCGCCGCAAGGCCCTGGCCGCCCGCGTGACGCTCGCCAACACGGCCGCCGCCATCGCGCCGGGGGTGGGCGCGTGAGTGCCACCGAGCAGAACCTTGCGGCCGCGCACGCTGAGGTGAAGGCGGAGATCGCCCGGACCGACACCAAGACCAGTCTCCTGCTCGCGTTCGTGGGCGCGGTGCTGTCCATCGCCGCGTCGGTCAGCTCCCTGGTATGGAACGTGCCGTGGCTGGTGGCGGTGTCCGCCCTCTGCTTCACCGGGCAGGTCATCGGCTGGCGCCACCACGTCCGCCAGAGGGGCGGTGCAGCATGATGCGCCTCGTCACCAGGAAGCGCCTGGCACTGCTCGAAGCCGACACGCATGCCGCGTTCGAGCGAGCCCGCCAGGCGACCGAGACCGCGAGCCGGGCTGCTGCCCGGCACGTGGAGGAGCTGGCCGCCGCCACCGCCCGCGCCGAGCGTGCGGAGGCAAGCAAGCGCGGGGTTGAGGCGATGCTGGCCGGTGCGGTGGACGAACTGAGCGCCGCGCAGGAAGACCTTCTGCTGAAGGGCATCGAGCTACGGCGCCTGCGCGAGGAACTCGCGGAGGCGCTCGTACCGGCCCGGCAGGTGTTCGTGCTCGTGCACTACGGCACCCCGACGATGGTCTACCGCAGTCGCGAGGACGCCTACGCCGACACCGCCACCCACGGGGTTCCGGCGGACCGCGCGTGGGGTCCTGCCCGGGGATTTTGGGCGGATGCGGAATGGCGGCTCGCGACGTTCACCTATGACGTGGATGCGCGGGGATTTCGTGGGGCGCTCACCCCGGTCGCGGAACCGGTCGGGGGTGCGGCGTGAACGCTGTTCATATCCGTTCAGCGGAGAAGGCGCTGTCCATCGGCACGTGGCTGATCGTGTTCGGGGCGATGCTCTACTCCGTCTTGACGGTCACGCCGCTGATGGCCCAGCACACCGCCGACACGTGGGCGTGGACGGCTCCGATCCTGCCGCTCGTGGTCGATGCGGCCGTGGTGATCGTGGTCAAGCTCGATGACGTGTTGGCCCGCCTGGGCGGGTGCGGCGGACGCTGGCCCGTGGTGCTGCGGTGGATGACCGGCCTGATGACGCTGGCCCTCAACACGGCTGACTCCGCATTGAAGAAGGACCTGGTCGGCATGTCCGTCCACGCCGTGGCGCCGCTGCTGCTCATCGTCACGGCCGAGACGGGCCTTGCCTACCGGCGCGCCATCGCAAGGGCCGTCAGCAGCCTGGAAGCCCAGCAGAAGGCCGAGCGCGTACAGCGGGAGCAGGCGGCCCGCGAGCGTGCCGAGCAGGCCCGCGCTGAGGCCCGCGAGGAACGCGAGCACGCCGCGCGGTTGGCGCGTGAACAGCGCGACCATGAAGCCCGCCTGGCTCGTGAACAGAGCGAGCGCGAGGAGCGTCGTCGTCGTGAGGAGCGCGAGGCGCGCGAGCGGTCGGAGGCTGTTGAGCGGGAGGCTCGTGAACGCCGTGAACGCGAGCATGAACAGCGTGAACGCGAGCGCCTCACGCGTGAACGCCAGGCCCGCGAGCGGGCGGAAGCGGAACGGCGTGAGCGCGCTGCGGCAGCCGAGCGTGAACACCGTGAACGTCAGGAGCGGGCCGAGCGTGAACGCGCCGCGCTCCTGAGCCGGGGCCTCGCTGAGCACAAGCTGCCCGAGGATGAGGCGCGCCGGATCGTGGCCGCCGCGTTCCAGGCCAGTGTTTCGGTGCGGCAGGCGGCGGAGTTGTGCGGCTGGTCGGTCGGGTGGGTTTCTTCCCGCTTTGCCGAGCACCGCGAGCCCGCCCTTGAGGCCGTGTGATGGCCACCGCGTATGCCGAGTGCTTCGACCCGACCGGCGCCCGATACGGCCTGCCCACCTTCCCGTGGAAGTTCGCCCCGGACGGGCTCTGCACGCGCAGGCAGTTGCGCGCCCAGGGTCTGCGTCCGGGCGGTCAGCCGATAGCGGCCCAGCTCATGCGCCTTTCGCGCCGCCGCAAGTCCGGCGCGGCGATCGCCTACCTCTACTGGGTGGACCGGGCGTTGCCGGTGCGGCCGATGACGTCGCGCAGGTGCGGGGCGCTCGCGCTGGCGATGCTCGCCCGGCGCACCTGCCCCGTGTGCGGGGTGGTCTACAGCTACTGCCTGCCGACGTCGCTCGGCATGTGCGTGCTGTGCCACGACGCCCGCCGTACCTCTACCCCCTGACCAGGCACGTTTCCCTTGCGAGGAGAACCCCTGTGGGTACCCCTGACACGAACCGGATCGACCGCGATATCCGCACCACCAAGCGCAAGCTCGAAGCCGCCCGCAAGCGTGAGATGTGGGCGCTGAACGGCCGTGAGCGCCGCGCCATCTTGTCCGCCGTGGCGAGCGGGTCGGCCAAGGTCGTGCGGCACAAGAGCACGTCCGGGCCGGACGCGAAGGGCGAACAGACCTGGGAGTCGGCCGCGATCCGTCTCCAGGCGGAGGTCGGCGCGCTGGAGATCGAGCGGGCCGAGGCCGTGAAGCGGGCCGCCGCCGACAAGGCCGCCAAGAAGGCCAAGAAGTCGTCGGGCTGGTGGTGACCGTGGCCGCCAAACCGGCGCCTGCGGGTGAGTGTCCGCAGTGCTGGCAGCACGCGTACGACAAGAGCATTCACCGCCGCCTGGGGCCGCGTGAGGACTGCCCGTCGTGCGTGGACCACATGGTCAACGGCTGCCCCTTCCTCGTGCCCAAGTAGCCGTCCCGCTGGTGGTGACCCACCGCCCGCCGATGCGCTGAGCCTCCCGCATCCGCGCCTCTTTTCGGGGTGGCCGCCGCCTGCCGCGCGGCCACCCCGCACCCCAACGTTCCGCCCCTGCCAGGGGCAGTCAGGAGTGATGCCGTCATGAGCGGCACCATCGTTCACCTGCACAAAGACCCGGCCCAGAGTTATGCCGGCATAAATCCCGACCTCCCCGCGGCTTCCACCCCGGACGGGCCCGAGCGGCCGTTGTGGGTGCGCTCCGGACGTGCCATCCGCCACGCGGTCACGCACGAACGCACCCGTGAGGCGGGCCGGTTGGCCGTGCGCCACAGCATGTACGTGGTGGGTGGCACCCGGATCGTGGCCCGCCGCACCTGGGACGGCCGCACCGGAGCCCGCTACGAACGCCTCCTGCGCGCCGCCGAAGCCGCCGGAAACTACGAGGTGGCCGCCGAGTGGGAAGAGCGGCTTCAGCGCTTCCGGGAGGCCCGTCACCGCCGCCGCATGGACCTCCTCACGTCCCCCGTGGACGTGGCCAAGGGCCTCGCGGTCGGCACCGGAGCGGGCATCGGCTCCCTCGTTGGGCTCGGGGTGGTGCTCGCTGTCGCGAACGAGGACGTCGGCGACGTTCTCACGCCGTTGATGGCGGTGATCGAGTTCATCCGCCTGCTCGTCACGATCGTGTCCGTGGTGTGGGGTCCCGCGCTGCGGATCGGGCCGTTGCTGGCGCTGCTCGCGCTGTGGAGCGTGGGCCGCCACTCCCAGGCCGCCCCCACCTGGGCCCTGCCCGAGCGGGTCCGCTCCGGTGAGGGCGAGCCCATCACCCCCTCGATCGTCGTCAAGGCGCTGCGGGACCTGGGGGTTCCGGCGCTGCGCAACGCCATCCGAGAGATGGGCGACGCGGGCGCGGCGATGCTGGGTCCGATCCGGATCGCCGGATGCGGCGTGGAGGTCGACGTCACCCTGCCCTCCGGGGTCTCCACCGTGGAAGTGCAGCAGCGCCGCCGCAAGCTCGCGGAGAACCTGACCAGGCACGAGCACGAAGTGTTCATCACGATCCCCGAAGCCGCCCGCACGGTGCGGTTGTGGGTGGCCGACTCCGGCGCGCTAGACGAGCCGATCGGCCCGTCCCCGCTGGTCACCGACGAGACGACGACCGCCGACTACTGCAAGGGCAAGGCCCCGTGGAGCCAGGACCTGCGCGGTGATGCCGCCACGCTCAGCGTGTATCAGCGACACCTGTTGGTGACCGGCCTGTCCAACCAGGGCAAGACCGCCGCCGTGCGGGCTCTGGCTCTGTGGCTGGCCCTGGACAGGTCGGTACAGTTCTGGATCGCCGACCTGAAGGGCATCGGCGACTGGGCCATGTTCGAGGGCATCGCCAGCGTGCTCATCGAGGGCCCTTCCGATGACCACGTCATCGAGGCCACCGAGATGGTCGAGGACGCGGTGGAGGAGATGAACCGCCGCATCGAGGCACGCCGCAAGGACCCGACCATCGTGTTCGCTCCGCTCATCGTCCTGGTGGATGAAGCGCAGCTGGCGTTCATGTGCCCGGTCATCGGTGACGACAAGCGGCCCTACGGCGGAGCCAAGGCCACCAGCCGCTACTTCATGGCGGTCCGCAAAATCCACAACCAGGGGCGCGCGGTCGACGTCCTGATGTGGCAGGGCACCCAGGACCCCACCGACCAGAACCTGCCCAAGCTGGTCCGCGAGGGCGCCCACACCCGCGCCTCCCTCGTGCTGGGCACCGAGTCGCAGGCCCGCATGGCGCTGGGAGACAAGGCCGTCGACGGCGGCGCCGCCCCGCACCTGCTGCGTCAGGGCCTGGACAAGGGCACCCTGGTCGTCGCCTCCGACGGCATCGACATCCCGGCCGGACAGTCGTCCATCACGGTGCGCACGCACTACATCAACGACGACGACGCCAAGGCCATCATCGAGCGCGCCAAGGCGCTGCGCGACAACGTCACCACCCTGCACGCCATCGACCGGGGCGAGCAGCGCGACCCGCTCCGTGACATCTTCTCCGTGCTCGGAGACGCGCCCCGCGTCCGCACCAAGGACGTGCTTGCGCGGCTCGCCTCGCTGAATGCGGACGCCTACGGGAAGTGGTCGTTCATCGACCTCAAGCGCGTCTTGGACGCCGATGGGGCGGAGCCGTACAAGTCCGATGGCGTGATGGTCGTCTCCCGCGACAAGGTCGCCCGCGCGCTCGCCAACCGTCCCGACGACGACGGCGACGGGGACGCTCCGCTTTCCGCGATCGGCTAGAGGGAGCCGACCACTGCCGGGTCAGGGAGGCAGGGAGAACTCCCTACCCGCCTCCCTGCCCCGCCTCCCTCCCTCTGACCTGCGCAAACGATCAATCAGGGAGGCAGGGAGGCACCGCAGGTCAACCCCCTGAAACCCCCTCCACAGCGCCCCCGCAAGGGGGTGCTTCTGCCTCCCTGGACACTCCGATGAAGGGATTCCACATGCACCCCGACACCCCCCAGGCGCCCCCGGCGGGCGCCGGTCTGAGTGAGGAGCAGGCCGAGGTGGCGGCGCGTCGGCTCATCACCGACGCCTACCGGCCCACCGCCTACCGCGACGACACCCCGGTGCCCGCCCACGGCGACACCCCGGCCGTGGCGCAGCCCGGACGCCCGCCGATGAGCCAGGGCGCCACCGACGCCAGCGTGCTCCTGCTCGCCGGGGGCGCCACCACCGTCATGGTCGGCGGCACGGCGGGCGTGCTCATGTACGTCTCCCAGTTCGCCGACCCGCTCGTCTGCGGCCTCGCCTTCGGCGCCCCCACCGCCCTCGTGCTCGCCCTCGCCCGCCTCGCCCAGCGCGCCAAGCCCGCCCCGGACATCCACCACCACTACCAAGGCCCCGTCCACCAGGACCGACGCACCCTCCACAGCCGCACCAACGGCGTGTGGGCCAAGACCCACAACCAGCCGTAACACCCGTCCTCAAGCACAACCACTTCCACGGCTAGCCCAAGGAGTTCTGCCCTTGTTTGAAATCCGCGTGATCTGCGAGCCCGACGACGTCACCAAGGTCAAAGAAACGCTGACCCTCGCGTTCGACCTGACCAGCGCGATCGATGACCGCCCGACTCGCGACGGTCACCGCCGACGCCTGTACACCAAGGCCAAACACCGCACCGTGCCGCCCGTGCAGTGCGCCGTGTGCGGCCAGGGCGTCCAGTGGGTCGACTCCTACCGCGAGGGCTGGTGGGTGCACGCCCACATGGACACCCCCAGCCACGAAGCCGAACCCCCCACCTGGCAGGAGGGCGACCGGCTGATGGCGGCACTCGCTGCGGCCATGAGCGCCTACTGCGGCACCGACGTTCACGGCTTGGTTCGCGCCGACCCGAAGGACATCGCCGTCGTCGCCGCGTCGATCGCCCGCCTCCTGCCCAGCACCTAGCAGCAACGCAAGGGCGGCCCCCGTCTCGCCAAAGCCTGGGGCCGCCCTTGTCACCAGCGCTCATCACAGAACTGGAGACATCCAGCATGACGCAACCCACCGACATCCGGCGAGTGGGCCTGTTGTCCGCCGCCTTAGACGCTGCCGCGCGCGGTTGGCACGTCTTCCCGCTGCGCCCCGGCAGCAAGCGCCCCGCCCTGCACGGCGAGGCATCCTGCCCCCGCACCGGAGTCTGCGCGAGCGGGCACCGCAAGTGGGAGCAGCGCGCCTCCACCGACCCGGACCGCATCCGTGCCGCCTGGTCGACGGACGCGTTCAACGTCGGCATCGCCACCGGCCCTTCCCAGCTGGTCGTCGTCGACCTGGACATGCCCAAGGACAAGGGCAGTTCGGACGCGCCTTGCGGCGCGACGACCTTCGAGGCGCTCTGCGAGCGCGCCGGGCACACCGTCCCCGACACCCACCGAGTGCGGACTGCGAGCGGTGGTGAGCACCTGTACTTCACCACCCCGCCCAGCGTGCGCCTGGCCAACACCGCAGGCTCCATCGCCCCGTTGGTCGACACCCGGGCGTGGGGCGGCTACGTCGTCGCGGCGGGCAGCGCCACTCCCGCCGGACCCTACGAAGCCGTGGGCGGCCCTGTGGCGACCCCGTTGCCCTCGTGGCTCCTGAGCATCCTGAAACCGGCCCCCAGGCCCGCACAGGCGCCCCCACGGGCCGGATCGGGGCAATCCAGCCGATATGTGGATGCAGCGTTCACCAGCGAGGTGAAGAACGTCGCTACCGCTGCCGACGGCACCCGCAACGCAACACTCCTTCGAGCCGCCCGCGCTCTGGGACGGTTCATCGCATCCGGCGACCTCCCCCGCGTCCGGGTTGAGCAGGCTCTTAGAGGGGCGGCGGGGGCCAACGCCACACAGTCGCAGAGCTACTACGACGACGTGATCCGGCGTGCCCTGGACTGGTCCGAGACCCACAACTCACCCCGGGGCAGGGCCACATGAACACCCCCACCACCCCTAAGAGCCCTCCCCGACCCCCGACGGGACCGTGCGCCGCCAAGCCCTCCGCCGCCCCTCCGGCGGTGGGCGAGCCGAAGGGCGTCGCCGAAGGCGTCCCCATTGCTGTTCGCCCTGACCCGCAGGCAGGCGACGGACGGTTCCCCATCGCGTGGCTGCACATCTGCGCCCCGCGCGGCACGGTCCCCACCGCCACCTCCAAGTGCCTGTGCGGCCGTGACCGCAGCGCGGTCGGCCACCACAAGGTGCTCGCCCTCATCGACGACCACGAAGCCCACCGCGACGCATGCCCCCTGCGCCTCCCCCCGGAAGGAAGGGCCGCCGCATGACCAGCCCCATCGACGGCGCCGCACTGCTCAACGAGGTGGAAGCCTTCCACCGCCGCTTCAACGTCTTCCCCCACGAAGCCGCCTACGTCGCAGTCGCGTTGTGGGACGCGCACGCGCACCTGCTCGACTGCTTCGACTCCACCCCGCGCATCGCGTTCCTGTCCCCCGAGCCGGGCTCGGGGAAGACACGGGCATTGGAGATCGTGGAAACCCTCGTGCCGCAGCCCATGACTGCCGTCAACGCGTCCGCCGCCGCGCTCTTCCGCAGCGTGTCCAGCGGGAACGGCAAGCCGACGATCCTGTTCGACGAGATCGACACCGTCTTCGGGCCCAAGGCGGGCGACAACGAGGAGTTGCGCGGCTTCCTGAACGCCGGACACCGCCGTACCGGGGTCACCTACCGGTGCATCGGCGACGGTGGCAACCAGAGCGTGCAAGCCTTCCCCTCGTACTGCGCGGTGGCGGTGGCGGGACTCGGCTCCCTGCCCGACACGATCCTGTCCCGCTCCGTCATCATCCGCATGCGCCGCCGCGCACGGAACGAGACGGTCGAGCCCTTCCGGGCCCGCGTCCACGAAGCCGAAGGCCACAAGCTCCGCGACCAGCTCGCCACCTGGGCCGAACACGCCCGAGGCTTCATCATGGGCGCCTGGCCGGACATGCCCGAAGGGGTCTCCGACCGGCCCGCCGACGTGTGGGAACCGCTGCTCGCCATCGCCGACGCGGCAGGCGGCGACTGGCCCGAGCGGGCCCGCGCCGCGTGCGTGACCCTCGTGAACGCCTCCCGCGCCAACGACAAGGGCAGCATCGGCGTCCGGCTCCTGACGGACCTGCGCGACCACGTCATGCCCGGCATCGACCGCCTGCCCACCGTCGCCATCCTGGACCGCCTCAACTCCATGGACGACGCCCCCTGGGCCGACCTGAACGGCAAGCCACTCGACAACCGGCGCCTGTCCAAGATGCTCGCGGAGTACATGACGGCCGAGAACGAGCCCATCTCCTCCCGCAACATCAAGACCGGCGCGAGCGTCCTCAAGGGCTACCACGCGGCCGATCTCCACGACGCGTGGCAGCGCTACTGCCCCCCGCCCCCCGAAAGTCCGCTACCTCCGCTACCCGGCACCGAAAACCTGGCCTGACCAGCAACAACGCGGTAGCGGCAAGCGCTCTGCTTGCCGCTACCCCATCCGCTACCGCTACCCCGTCCGCTACCTCCCACAGGCCCCCTGACCTGCGAGGTAGCGGCGGTAGCGGAAGTAGCGGACTTCCCAGAAGGGTCTCGGACGACCTGCCGAGGAGGCACCCCGGATGAGCACCGCAGTCCCGCCCACCGAGCAGCTTCTCTACACCCCCAGGGAAGCCGCTTCCGTGCTCCGCTTCGGCCGCTCAACGGTCTACGAGCTGATGGCCGCCGGAGCCCTGAAGTACGTGAAACAGGGGCGCTCACGCCGTATCAAGCGCCGGGATCTTGAAGCGTTCGTCGACAGCCTCGAATCCCTGACCAACTGATCCAGTCCCACCGCGAAGGCCCCGGATCGTTCCGGGGCCTTCGCGTGATTGGAGGAGCAACATGAGCCCCCGCAGGGCCAACAACGAGTCGTCCATCTATTTCGGCGCCGATGGCTGGTGGCACGGCCGCGTCACGATGGGCGTGAAGAACGACGGAAGCCCCGACCGCCGCCACCGCCGCGCCAAGTCCGAACCCGAGATCAAGCGCAAGGTCAAAGAGCTGGAACGCCAGCGCGACCAGGGCCGCGCACCTACCGCAGGGCGCAAGCCGACCGTGGCCACGTGGATGGAGACCTACCTCACCGACATCGCGAGCCTGAAGCTCAAGCCGCGCTCCCTCGACGACTACTGGTCCAAGACCCGCAACGACATCGTCCCGGGCGTCGGCCAGCACCGCATCGACAAGCTCCAGCCCGAGCACCTGGAGCGGATGTACCGGGCCATGCTCGATGCCGGGCACGCCCCCTCCCACGTGGTGAAGGTGCACCGGATCCTGTCGCGCGCGCTGAAGATTGCCCACCGCCGCCGCATGATCAGCGAGAACGTGGCCACCCTCGTGGACCCCCCGAGCGTCGACGAGACCGAGGCCAACCCCTTCAGCAAGGAGGAGGCCAAGGCGTTCCTCGAAGCCGCCGCCAAGCGACCCACCTTCATGAGGTGGATCGTCGGCGTCGGCATGGGCTTCCGGCAGGGCGAGACGCTCGGCCTGCGGTGGCCGTACGTCGATCTGGAAGCAGAGCTGTTCCACCCCAAGTGGCAGCTCCAGCGCCTCACCTGGCGGCATGGGTGCGATGACCCGCACGCCTGCGGGGCGCGTCGCCACCGCTTCGCCCCGTGCCCGTCGAACTGCACCCGGCACGAGGGCTACAAGCGCGGCTGCCCGAAGCCCTGCACCAAGACGTGCACGAAGCACGCGAGCATCTGCCCCCAGCGCAAGGGAGGCGGGCTCGTCTTCACGCGCCCCAAGACCAAGAAGAGCCAGAACCCCGTACCGATCCCGCCCGTCTTCATCCCCTTCCTGCGCGACCACAAGGCGCTGCAAGACGAGATGCGCACCGCAGCCGCGGAACTGTGGCAGGAGCACGACGTGGTGTTCGCGCGCCCCGACGGGCGCCCCTTCGACCCGCGCGCCGACTACGAAGAGTTCAAGGAGCTGCTCGCCGAAGTCGGAATCGACGACCGCCGCCTGTACGACGGGAGCCGCCACACCGCCGGAACGATCCTGAACGAGCTCGGCGTCGACATGCCCACCATCATGGAGATCCTTCGGCACACCCAGATCAGCCAGACCCGCCGCTACGTCAAGGGCCGATCCCACCTGTCCAAGGACGCGATGCGGCGCATGGGCGAGTTCTTCGTACCCGGTCCGCAGGACCCCGATCCGGCCCCCGTCCATGGCTCCACTGAGACCAGAACTGAGACCCCCGAGACCCGCGCGGCCCGCTCCCGCCGACGCCGCCGCATCCGCTGAACGACGAAACCCCAGGTCGGAGTACATCCGACCTGGGGTTCCAAGATGAGCCGCCTTCGGGATTCGAACCCGAGACCTACGCATTACGAGTGCGTTGCTCTGGCCATCTGAGCTAAGGCGGCGCGCCGTCCGCACCATGGTGCGATCAGCAACGCGCCCAAGTCTACACAGTTTCCGGGGGTGCTCCGCACACCCCCTTCGGACGGCTATGAGCAGCGCTTTCCGTCCTTCGGTGCGGTGCCCTTCAGGAGGTAGGCGTCGATCGTCGAGTCGATGCACTCGCTGCCCCGGCCGTACGCCGTGTGGCCGTCGCCCTCGTAGGTGAGGAGGCGGCCCGAGTCGAGCTGCGAGGCCAGGGAGCGGGCCCAGCGGTAGGGGGTGGCCGGGTCGCGGGTCGTGCCGACCACCACGATGGGGGCCGCGCCCTTCGCCTCGATGCGGTGCGGGGTGCCGGTGGCCGCTACCGGCCAGGACGCGCAGTTCAGGGCGGACCAGGCCAGGCCCTCGCCGAAGACCGGGGACGCCTTCTCGAACGCGGGCAGGGACTCGCGGACCTCCTCCGGAGTGGAGAAGGACGGCGGCAGGTCCAGGCAGTTCACGGCGGCGTTGGCGAACATCAGGTTCGCGTACGTGCCGTCGCCGTCCCGCTCGTAGTAGCTGTCGGAGAGCGCGAGCAGGGCCGCGCCGTCCTTCTTCTCGATCGCCGAGGTGAGCGCGTCGCGCAGCTGGGGCCAGGCCCCCTCGTCGTACATCGAGGCGATCACGCCCGTCGTGGCGAGTGCCTCGCCGAGCTTGCGGCCGTCGCCGTCGCCCGTGGGCAGGGGCGCCCGGTCCAGCTCGTCGAAGAAGGACTTCAGGCGCTTCCCGGCCGCATCGGGAGTGCCCGAGCCCAGCGGGCACTCGGCGGCGCGCGCCACGCAGTCCTTCGCGAAGGACTGGAACGCCGTCTCGAAGCCCGCCGTCTGGTCGCGGTTCATCCGGCGCGCGGGCAGCGCCGGGTCCATCGCGCCGTCCAGGACCAGGCGGCCCACGCGCTCCGGGTAGAGGCCCGCGTACGTCGCGCCGAGGAACGTGCCGTACGAGGCGCCCACGTACGACAGCTTCTCGTCGCCGAGTGCCGCCCGCAGGACGTCCATGTCGCGGGCCGCCTCGACCGTGGAGACGTGCGGCAGGACCTTCGCCGAGCGCTTCTCGCAGCCGCCCGCGAACTCGTCGAAGGCGGTGCGGAGTTCACCGGTCTCGCGCCGGTCGTCGGGGGTGACGTCGGTCTGCGTGTACGCGTCCATGTCCTTGCCGTCCAGGCAGGTGACGGGCTCGCTGCGGGCCACGCCGCGCGGGTCGACGGCCACCATGTCGTAGCTCGCCCTGACCTTCGCGGGGTAGCCGAGCGCCGCGTACGACTGGAGGTAGCCGATCGCCGAACCGCCGGGGCCGCCCGGATTGACCAGGAGCGAGCCGAGCCGTCCGCTCTTCTCAGTGGCCTTCTTGCGGGCCACCGCCAGCTTGATGTCCCCCGCGCCCGGCTTTGCGTAGTCGAGTGGGGCCTTCATCGAGGCGCACTCGAACCCGGGGACGCCGCACTCGCGCCAGCTCAGCTTCTGCGCGTAGTACGGCGCGAGTTCCTCGGGTGTCGAACGGGGCAGCGCCGCCATGGAGGCGTCCGCCGTCGAACTCCCCGACGAGCAGCCGGAGATGAGCAGCCCGGCGGTCACGAGCAGCGTGCCGCACGTACGGAAGGTGAGGAGACGGCTGTGCCGGCCGCGACGGCTGATGTCCATCACACGACACTAACTCTCCGCGATGGATTCATCACACACCGTACCCGTACGGGTGACCTCGTCAATCGCCCGACTCCGCGCGGCCGTTCACCACCGTTCGAAGACGGCGACGCAGGGCCGGTGCCGGACGGCGGTGCTCAGCCCGCCCGCAGCGCCACCGTCATCGCCTCGACCGCGAGCAGCGGCGCCACATTGCGGTCGAGCGCGGTGCGGCAGGCGCCGATGGCCTCGATGCGGCGCAGCGTCGACTCGGGCGAGGTGGCGAGCGCCATGCGCTGCAACATGTCCTGCACCTCGGTGTTGGCGATGGCCACTCCGGAGCCCAGTTGCAGGGCGAGGACGTCGCGGTAGAGCCCGGTCAGGTCGATGAGCGCGAGGTCCAGGCTGTCGCGCTGCGTACGGGTCTTGCGGCGCTTCTGCTTGTCCTCCAGGTCCTTCATGACGCCCGCGGTGCCGCGCGGCATCCGGCCGCCCTGCCCCCCGCCGAGCGCCGCCTTCAGCTCCTCGGTCTCCTTGGTGTCGACCTCTTCGGCGACCTGCTTGGCGTCGTCCGACGCCGTGTCGATCAGCTCCTGCGCCGCCTTCAGACAGCCGCCGATCTCCTGCACGCGCTGCGGCAGCTTGAGCACCGCGGCCCTGCGCTCGCGCGCCCGCGGGTCGGTGGCCAGGCGCCGGGCCCTGCCGATGTGCCCCTGCGTGGCCCGCGCGGCGGCCGCGGCGACGTCCGGCTCGATGCCGTCCCTGCGGATCAGCACGTCGGCGACGGCCGCCACCGGAGGCGTACGCAGCGTCAGATGGCGGCAACGGGAGCGGATGGTCGGCAGCACGTCCTCCAGAGAGGGCGCGCACAGGAGCCACACGGTGCGCGGAGCGGGCTCCTCGACGGCCTTCAGGAGCACGTTCCCCGCGCCCTCGGTGAGGCGGTCGGCGTCCTCCAGGACGATGACCTGCCAGCGGCCGACGGCGGGCGAGAGCTGGGCGCGCCTGACCAGGTCACGGGTCTCCTTGACGCCGATGGACAGCAGGTCGGTGCGGACGACCTCCACGTCCGCGTGCGTACCGACCAGGCTCGTGTGGCAGCCGTCGCAGAAGCCGCAGCCGGGGGCGCCGCCGAGCGCGCGGTCCGGGCTGGTGCACTGGAGGGCGGCGGCGAAGGCGCGCGCGGCCGTGGACCTGCCGGATCCCGGCGGGCCCGTGAACAGCCAGGCGTGCGTCATCTTCGACGACTCGGGCTGCGGCGCGGCAGCGGCGACCGCGGTCACGAGCGCGTCGGCGTCCCGGGCCGCGGCCCCGAGCTGGTCGCTCACCCGCTCCTGCCCCACCAGGTCGTCCCACACGCTCATGGGGTCACCGCCTCCGCCTTGCTCTCCGCACGTTCCGCGTTACGTCCGCGCCATCGTGTTCATTGTGGGACATGGCACTGACATCGCCGACGGCACCGCGTGGTGTCAGCCGCGACGACCGCGTCGGCGTCCGCCGCGGCCCTCGTCCTCGTCGTCGTGCGAGCCGAGCAGTTCGTCCGCGAGCGACGGCAGGTCGTCCAGCGGCGTCTCCTCCGCCCAGTCCGAACGGGGCCGCTGCCGGGGCTCGCCCTGCTCGTCGACCTGCGGCAGCTCGCGCGTACGGTCGTCGGACCCGTCGGGCGAGGGGCGCTCGTCCCGGAAGTAGCCGGGCGGCACCTTGTCCTCCTGGACCTGCGGCAGCACCGCGGTCTCGTCCGCGGCCCCGGGGACGGGCGGCTGCGGCAGCACCGCGGTGTCCTCCGGGCTGGGCCCGTCGGCCCGGACCTGCGGCAGTACGGCCGTCTCGTCGGCCGCTCCGGAGGGCGGCGTCGGCGTCACGATCGGCGTGGGCACGGTCGTCTCGTTGTCGTGAACGGCGGGGGCGTCGGCCTGCGCGGGCTGCTCCGCCTTCGCGGACTGCTCCCCCTTCGCGGACTGCTCCCCCTTCGCGGGCTGCTCCGCCTTCTTCGGCCGCGAGACCGATCCCGTACCGGCGCCAGCGCCAGCACCAGCACCGGCACCACCAACACCAACACCAGCACTCGCACTTGCCTGCGCCGCCTTCGTAGCCGCAGCCTGAGCCGCCGCAGCGGCCTGCGCCGCGGCGAGCCGACGCGCCTCCTCGGCCCGCAGCAGCGCCTCCTCCGCCTTGCGCTGCTTCTCCAGCCTGCGCTCCTCGGCCTCGGCCCGCAGCCGCGCCTCTTCCTCAGCCTCCAGGCGGCGCCGCTCCTCCTCTGCGGCCCTGACCTTCTCCTCCGCGAGGAGCCTGGCCTGCTCCTCCTCGGCCTTGCGGCGCGCTTCCTCGGCGCGCTTCCTGGCCTCCTCGGCCTGGCGCTCGGCCTCGCGGCGCTGGGCTTCCTCCAGCTCGCGCCGCTTGCGCTCCTCCTCCTCGGCACGGAGCTTGGCGAGCTGCTCCTGGCGCTCACGCTCCAGGCGCTCCTCCTCGGCCTTGCGCGCGGCCTCTTCCTCGGCCTTGCGCCGGGCCTCTTCCTCGGCGGCCTTGCGGGCCTCTTCCTGTGCCTTGATCTCGGCTTCGGAGAGCGGCAGGACCGTGTCGAGCCGGTGCCGGATCACGGTGGTGACCGCCTCCGGCTCCTGGGCCGCGTCGACGACCAGGTAGCGGCCGGGGTCGGCGGCGGCGAGGGTGAGGAAACCGGACCGTACGCGCGCGTGGAACTCGGCGGGCTCCGACTCGAGGCGGTCGGGCGCCTCCGTGAACCGCTCGCGGGCGGCCTCGGGCGCCACGTCGAGCAGGCACGTCAGGTGCGGTACGAGACCGCCGGTGGCCCAGCGGTTGATGCGGGCGACCTCGGTGGGCGACAGATCGCGTCCCGCGCCCTGGTAGGCGACGGACGAGTCGATGTACCGGTCGGAGATGACGACGGCGCCGCGCTCCAGGGCGGGCCGTACGACGGTGTCGACGTGCTCGGCACGGTCCGCCGCGTACAGCAGGGCCTCGGCGCGGTGCGAGAGACCGGCCGACGACACGTCGAGCAGGATCGACCGCAGCCGCTTGCCGACCGGCGTGGCGCCCGGCTCACGCGTGACGACGACCTCGTGCCCCTTGGCGCGGATCCACTCGGCGAGCGCCTCGGCCTGCGTCGACTTGCCCGCTCCGTCGCCGCCTTCGAGGGCGATGAAGAAGCCGGTGGCCGCTGCCAGCTGCACCGGGTCGTCGCCGCCGCGCAGCGCGTCCCGCAGGTCGTGCCTGAGCGGCACGCCCTGGCGGTCGTCGGCCTTGGCGAGGACGAGCGCGGCCACCGGCAGGAGCAGCGCGCCGACCAGCATCAGCGTGAAGGAGGCGCCGCCGTGGTCGAAGACGAACTTGCCGTTGACCATCCGGTGCGGTCCGATGCCCGCGGCGACCGCCGGGGCGATCAGGGCGCCGAGCGCGACACAGAGGCGTACGACCGCCTGGAGGTGCTCGGTCGTACGGGCCCTGCGGTAGTCCTCGACCTCCTGGTCGAGGAGCGCGTGCCCGATGTTCGCCGCGACGCCCGCGCAGGTCCCGGCGAGGCCGAGGAGCAGCAGCACGGTCGTCACGTCGGGCACGAGGCCCGCGGCGAGCAGCGCGATGCCGGTGAGGGCGATGGCGATGGCGAGCAGCCTGCGGCGCGAGAGCGAGGGCAGCAGGGCGGGCGCGGTGCGGATGCCGACGACGGTGCCGCCGGTCAGGGCGAGGACGATCAGGCCGTACGTGACGGGCCCGCCGCCGAGGTCCTTGGCGTGCAGCACGCCGACGGCGACGGCCGCGGCGACGGCCGTCGCGACCGCGGCGCAGGCGGCGACGAACAGCGGGATCGCGCCCGTGCGCCCCTTGTCGGTACCGGATCCGGTGCGCGGCCTGCGCAGTCCTTCGAGCGGGCTACGCGCGCGTGGCGTGTGCGTACCGGGAAGTTCGAGGAAGTAGACGATCGAGAGCGCCGCGGCGAAGAGCCCGGCCGCGACGAACGAGGCGAGCCCCGCCTGGTGCAGCTCGAACCAGTCGAGCCCGGCGCCGAGGAGGTTGCCGATGAGCGTGATGGCGACGAGGGCGGCGGCCGCGAGGGGCAGCGACACGAATCCCGTACGCAGCGAGAGGCGCCGCAGCGCGTCCATGTGGTCGGGCAGCGGCCGCACCGTCGCGCCCTCCAGGGGCGGCGCGGGCAGCAGCGCGGGGGCGGCGCTCTCCCTGGCGACGGTCCAGAAGCGCTCGGCGACGCCGATCACGAAGGAGGTCACCAGGACCATCGCGAGGGCGTTGTCCGGGGTCCAGTCGATCCACAGGGGCGCGACGATCAGCAGCGCGGCCCGCACCGCGTCGGCCCCGACCATCGTCCAGCGCCGGTCGAGCGGCCCGTCCGGAGAGGTGAGGGAGGTGAGCGGTCCGAGGAGCACCGCTCCGAAGAGCAGGGTCGCGAGGACGCGCGCGCCGAAGACGGCGGTGACGGCGAGGGCCACGCCCCGGTAGCCGCCGCCGAAGGCCGCTTCGGAGATGGCCGCCTGGAGCGTGAGGATCACCAGGACGAGCAGGGCGAGCGCGTCGCCGACACTGCCGACGAGCTGGGCGCTCCACAAGCGCTTCAGTTGCGGTACGCGCAGCAAGGCGCGGACCGCACGCTCTCGTGAATCTGCGACCAGGGCGTCGTCGGGGGCCGGGGTTCCGGCCGTTGGCTGCTCTGCACGCGTCATCCGTCCAGCCTATCCGGAGTGTGTGACACCCCGAAGGGGCGCCCGAACAAACGGGCGCCCCTTCGGGTTACGGCTCACACACTCGGCGTACCGGCGTTTCCGACGTACCGCTCGGCGTCGGACGAAGCCGACGTCGCGCGTACCTCGCGTACTACTCAGCGTCGGACGAAGCAGACTTCGCGGCTGCCGTCTTCTTCGTGGCGGCCTTCTTCGTCGTCGTCTTCTTCGCGGTCGTCTTCGCGGCCGTCGTCTTCTTGGCGGCGGTTTTCTTGGCTGCCGTCTTCTTGGCGGCGGTCTTCTTCGCGGGGGCCTTCTTCGCCGCCTTCTTGGCGGTCTTCTTCGCGGGCCCCTTCGCCCGCTTCTCCGCGAGGAGCTCGTAGCCCCTCTCCGGAGTGATGTCCTCGACGGAGTCGGCCGCGCGCAGGGTCGCGTTCGTCTCGCCGTCGGTGACGTACGCCCCGAAGCGGCCGTCCTTGACGACGACCGGCTGTCCGCTGACCGGGTCCTGGCCGAGCTCCTTCAGCGGCGGCTTGGCGGCGGCGCGGCCGCGCTGCTTCGGCTTGGAGTAGATCTCCAGGGCCTCTTCAAGCGTGATGCCGAAGAGCTGCTCCTCGTTCTCCAGGGAGCGCGAGTCGGTGCCCTTCTTCAGATACGGGCCGTACCGGCCGTTCTGCGCGGTGATCTCCACGCCCTCGGCATCGGCGCCCACCACGCGCGGCAGGGACATCAGCTTGAGGGCGTCGGCGAGGGTGACCGTGTCGAGCGACATGGACTTGAAGAGCGACGCCGTACGCGGCTTGACCGCGTTCTTGCCGGTCTTCGGAGTGCCCTCGGGGAGCACCTCGGTGACGTACGGGCCGTACCGGCCGTCCTTGGCGACGATCTGGTGGCCCGTGGTCGGGTCGGCGCCGAGCTCGAAGTCACCGCTCGGCTTGGCGAGCAGCTCCTCCGCGTACTCGACGGTCAGCTCGTCCGGCGCCAGGTCGTCGGGGACGTCGGCGCGCTGGTGGTTCTCGGAGTCCCGCTCGCCGCGCTCCACGTAGGGGCCGTAGCGGCCCACGCGGAGCACGATGCCGTCGCCGACGGGGAAGGACGAGATCTCCCGGGCGTCGATCGCGCCGAGGTCGGTGACGAGCTCCTTGAGGCCACCGAGGTGGTCGCCGTCGCCGTTGCCCGCGTCGGAGGCCGCGCCCGTGGCGTCGCCCTCGCCGAAGTAGAAGCGCTTCAGCCACGGCACGGCCTGCGCCTCGCCGCGCGCGATGCGGTCGAGGTCGTCCTCCATCTTGGCGGTGAAGTCGTAGTCGACGAGCCGCCCGAAGTGCTTCTCCAGGAGGTTGACCACGGCGAACGACAGGAAGGACGGCACGAGGGCCGTGCCCTTCTTGAAGACGTAGCCGCGGTCCAGGATCGTGCCGATGATCGACGAGTACGTCGAGGGGCGGCCGATCTCGCGCTCTTCGAGCTCCTTGATCAGCGAGGCTTCGGTGTAGCGGGCCGGGGGCTTGGTCGCGTGGCCGTCGACCGAGATCTCGTCGGCGGTGAGCGCGTCGCCCTGGTTGACCTGCGGGAGCCTGCGCTCGCGGTCGTCCAGTTCGGCGTTCGGGTCGTCGGCGCCCTCTACGTATGCCTTGAGGAAGCCGTGGAAGGTGATGGTCTTGCCGGACGCGCTGAACTCGGCGTCGCGGCCGTCGGCGGCGCGGCCACCGATCTTGACCGTGACGGAGTTGCCCGTCGCGTCCTTCATCTGGGAGGCGACGGTCCGCTTCCAGATCAGCTCGTAGAGCCGGAACTGGTCGCCGGTCAGACCGGTCTCGGCGGGCGTGCGGAAACGATCACCCGACGGACGGATCGCCTCGTGCGCCTCCTGCGCGTTCTTGACCTTCCCGGCGTACACCCGCGGCTTGTCCGGCAGGTAGTCGCTGCCGTAGAGCTGCGTGACCTGGGCGCGGGCGGCGTTGATCGCCGTGTCGGACAGCGTCGTGGAGTCCGTACGCATATAGGTGATGAAGCCGTTCTCGTACAGCTTCTGGGCCACCTGCATGGTCGCCTTCGCGCCGAAGCCGAGCTTGCGCGAGGCCTCCTGCTGCATCGTCGTCGTACGGAAGGGTGCGTACGGCGAGCGGCGGTAGGGCTTGGACTCGACCGACCGTACGGAGAAGTCCGTGTCCTGGAGCGCGGCGGCGAGGGCGCGGGCGTTGGCCTCGTCCAGGTGCAGCGTGTCGGACTTGAGCTGCCCCACCGAGTTGAAGTCGCGGCCCTGCGCCACGCGCTTGCCGTCGACCGTGGTGAGGCGGGCGACCAGCTGCGCGGGATCGGAGGCGTCACCGGTGCGGCCCGTGCCGAACGTGCCGGTCAGGTCCCAGTACTCGGCGGAGCGGAAGGCGATGCGCTCGCGCTCACGCTCGACGACGAGACGGGTCGCCACCGACTGCACACGGCCCGCCGACAGGCGCGGCATGACCTTCTTCCACAGGACCGGCGAGACCTCGTAGCCGTACAGGCGGTCGAGGATGCGGCGGGTCTCCTGGGCGTCGACCATGCGCTTGTTGAGCTCGCGCGGGTTGGCGACGGCGGCGCGGATCGCGTCCTTGGTGATCTCGTGGAAGACCATCCGGTGGACGGGGACCTTGGGCTTCAGGACCTCGAGGAGGTGCCACGCGATGGCTTCGCCCTCGCGGTCCTCATCGGTGGCGAGGAAGAGTTCGTCGGACTCCTTCAGGAGGTCCTTGAGCTTCTTGACCTGCGACTTCTTGTCGGCGTTGACGACGTAGATCGGTTCGAAGTCGTTCTCGACGTCCACGCCGAGGCGGCGCACCTCGCCGGTGTACTTGTCGGGCACCTCCGCGGCGCCGTTGGGAAGGTCACGGATGTGCCCGACGCTGGCCTCGACTACGTAGCCGGGGCCGAGGTAGCTCTTGATCGTCTTCGCCTTGGCAGGCGACTCGACGATGACGAGTCGGCGGCCGCCCTGTGCGGTCTCGCTGGTCGGGGACAACTTCGCTCTTCTCTCCGGTCGACGCTCGGTGGCAGTGCGCGGTGGCAGTGCTCGTGGCTGTGCGGTGGCAGCGCTCACACGGCTTGCGTTGCGCTGACGCTGCGGAGTGTGACGGTACATCCCGCCCCCGTGTCAAACGGGAAAAGCCCGCAACGGCCACTCGAACGGTAACCCGACTACCGCCATTCCTGCCGCCCGGAGTGTCGACCTGCTGTTTCGGCGCGGGGAACGGGCCGGGGGCCTGTCGTGCCCGCGCCTCGCCCGTACCGCGTCGCGCTCGCCCCCTTGTCGCGCCGTTGTCGCGCCGCCTGCGCGGCCCGGCCTGACCGGGGTGCCCGCTGGTCGGCGGGCCTTCCGCACTGCGGAAGAGGGGAGTCCGGCTGTGCCGGAATCCAAAGGTCCGGCGGTCTGCGAGCGAGCCGCTAAGAGAGGGGTGCGGTGGTGTGGTGAAACTCGCCGGTCCGCAACCGTCGTGCGCCTCCCGCGCGCCGGTCGTGTACCGGCCACGCGCCGGTCGTGCCGTCGTTCAGCCCCGCGGCCCGCGCGCCGCGTTCCGCACCGCGGTCCGCGCCGACCTCACAGCCGCGTGAAGCACCACGCGGCGAGTGCCAGGGCGCCCGCTCCCGCGACGGCGGCGAGGGTCGCCGACGCGACAGGGTTCACACCCTCGGCGACCGGCGACCGGTGCGCGACGCGAACTCCCGTCCACAGCAGCAGGGCCGCGCCGAACAGCGCGAACACCGTCCCCGCGAAGATCGCTGGTGCGCTCTCCATGTCCTTGCCTCCCCGTACCGGATTTCCGTACCGGTTTCCCGGCCTGGAGGCTGACACGCACGGGAATCGGGAGCGCGAAATCCGGGTGAACGCAGGGCGGCCCACGACGGTCGTCCCTCAGGAACGAGGAACCCGCCCGTGGGGAGGAGCACCACCCGGTGGCCGGATCGGGCCGAAGGCGCCGATACGGCAAGGACGTTGGCCGGTTCACACCGGGCGCCCTCGACCCCGGATCGCCCCTCCCCTCTCCCTCTGTTCCCCCCTCCAGCTCCCTCGGCTCCCTCTCCGCTCCCCCTCTACTCCCCCACGGGCAGCAGGAACCCCTGCCCCACCAGGAGCCTGATCTGCGCGGGAGTGCGGTCGCGCAGCAACACCGGGTCCTCGCCGACCAGTTGTGCGATGGCGTCCAGGATCCGTCCAGCGCTCAGCGAGCCGTCGCACACCCCGGCGAACCCGGCGCCCACGGTGTCCACCTTGGTGGCCCGCCGCATCCCGCGGTGCTGGCGCAGCACGACGTGCTCCGGGTCCTCGGCGCCCGGCAGCCCGACCTGCTCCTGCACGACCTCGTCGGCCAGCTTGAAGTGCGCCGCGAGCAGGGCGGCGTCGTCGTGCGTGCGCAGGTACTCCTGCCGGTCGAAGAACTCCCGGACCGCCTCGCCGAGCGGCTGCTCGACGGGGTGCGGCCACTCCTCCACCGTGATGGAGGGATCGGCCGCCCCGGTCTTCCTGAGCGTGATCCAGCCGAACCCGATCGCACGCGTGCCCCGCGCGTCGAACTCGTCGAGCCACGCCTCGTACCGCGCCGCGTACTCCGCGGGATCCGTGCGGTGGTCCCCCGCGTCGCGCAGCCACAGCTCGGCGTACTGCGTGATGTCCTGCACTTCGCGCTGCACGATCCAGGCGTCGCAGCCGCGCGGCACCCAGGACCGGAGCCGGTCCTGCCACTCTTCGCCCTCCACGTGCTGCCAGTTGGCGAGGAACTGCGCGTATCCCCCTTCGTTCAGTCGCTCTCCCGCCTCCTGAACGAGCGAGCGGCACAGATCGTCCCCGCCCATCCCGCCGTCGCGATAGGTGAGCCGCGCCCCCGGCGAGATCACGAAGGGCGGGTTCGACACGATCAGGTCGTACGTTTCGTCGCCCACCGGTTCGAAGAGCGAGCCCTCCCGGAGGTCCGCCTGCGGGGCCCCGGACAGCGCGAGCGTGAGCCGGGTGAAGTGCAGCGCGCGGGGGTTGAGGTCGGTCGCGGTCACGCGCGTGGCGTGCTGTGCGGCGTGCAGCGCCTGGATGCCGGAACCGGTACCGAGGTCGAGGGCGCTCGCGAAGGGCGCCCGCACGGTGATCCCGGCGAGCGTCGTGGACGCGCCGCCGACACCGAGGACGACGCCTTCGTCGCGGCTCCCGATGCCGCCGGCGCCGCCGACCGCACAGCCGAGGTCGGAGGCGATGAACCAGTCCTCACCGCTCGGCCCGCCGTACGGCCGCACGTCCACGGTGGCCCGCAGCGACTCACCGTCCTCGACCAGCCACCCGCTCTCCAGGAGGGCGTCGACGGGCAGAACGTCGGCCACGCGCGCGTGGGGCACGGTTTCCTGCAACAGGAAGAGACGCACGAGCGCCGAGAGCGCCCCGTCTCCACGGGTGGCCCGCAGCGCGGGCACGGTCTCGCTGCGCGCGAGCGCGGCGTACGCGGGCGCCCCGAGCAGTTCGAGCAGCCCGTCGGCGGTGAAGTCGGCACCGATCAGCGCACCACGCAGGGCGGCGGCCACATCGGCACGGTCGGACGAAGGCAGGGGGAGGCTGGCGATACTCACGCCCTCCATTGTGGCGCCACAGCCGTGGGCAGGCGTTCCGCAAGGGGAGTGGGGTCTCCCCTGCTCGAGCGAAGCCGAGAGCTTGGGGAAGGGTGGGCACGGCCCCCGGTGCAGGCCAGCCGCAGAGACGACACGGCCCCGACGCGGAGGGTCAGTACCCCCCGGCGCCGAGGCCACGTCAATAAGGGGATCAGCTCTTGGCCGACGGCGCAGCGGACGCGCTCTTGCAGCTGTCCTGCTTGCCCATCGCCTTGCCGACCTCCCCCTCCTGCAGCTTCTCCAGCGCCTCGTTGCCGCTCTTGCTGAGCTTGTCCAGCTCGCCCGCGATGTTCTTGAGGCCGTCCGCGAAGTCCGCCTGGTCCTTGGTGTCGAGGTCGTCGACCTGCTTCTTGAGGCCTTCGTACGACTTGGAGATGGCGTTGAGCTCCTTGACGGCGTCGTCCGTCTTCTTCTGCCCGCCGTCGACCGGCGGCGCGCCCGCGCCCTTCACGGAGGCGCCCATCGCCTTGTAGGCGTCGGACATGTCCTGGAACGCCTTGGAGTCCGTCTTCTGGACGTCGGCAGGCGCGCTGTTGTCCGAGGTCTCCTTCTGGATCGCGGCGTTGGCGTCCGCGATCTTCTTCGACTGCGGCTGTACGGAGTCACAGACCTTCTTGGCCCAGTCGTCCAGCTTCTTGTCACCGTCGTCGCTGCACCCGGACAACGCGAGTACCAGTACCGCACCGCCGGACAGTGCGGCTGCAAGCTTCTTGTTCACCGGATTGGTCCCTTCCATGGCTCTCGGCCCCGGAACTTACACGCCAACTGGGCGACAACCGCATGTCGGGGGTCCCATACAACCGCTATTGAAGCCATTTGCACCAAGCGACGGAGGAGCAGGGAGCGCGAGAGAAGGCTCACGGAGCCTCCCCGGCACACCGGCGGGCGGACGGCGCATCAAAAAGCGCCGTCCGCCCGCGTGTTGAGCGGAGCCCGACCCGTTGGGCAGAGCCCGACCCGGAGTTACGACACCACGGCCGGATCGGCCGGCTTGGCCACCGTTTCCGAGTTGCCCTCGTCCCCGACGGCGATGCCCCGCCGCTTGGAGAGGTAGACCGCCCCGATGATGACCGCGATGGAGAGCACCGCGATCAGCACCCGCATCCCGACGCTGGCGTCGTCCCCGTAGCTGAACTTGACGACCGCGGGCGCGATCAGCAGCGCCACGAGGTTCATCACCTTCAGCAGGGGGTTGATCGCGGGGCCCGCGGTGTCCTTGAACGGGTCGCCCACGGTGTCGCCGATGACGACCGCGGCATGGGCCTCGCTGCCCTTGCCGCCGTGGTGCCCGTCCTCGACGAGCTTCTTCGCGTTGTCCCAGGCGCCGCCCGAGTTGGCGAGGAAGACCGCCATCAGGGTGCCGGTGCCGATCGCGCCCGCGAGGAAGGAGCCGAGCGCGCCGACGCCGAGCGAGAAGCCGACCGCGATCGGCGTGAGCACGGCGAGCAGCCCCGGGGTGGCCAGCTCGCGCAGCGCGTCCTTGGTGCAGATGTCGACGACGCGCCCGTACTCCGGTTCCTCGGAGTAGTCCATGATCCCGGGGTGCTCGCGGAACTGCCGCCGCACCTCGTAGACCACGGCACCGGCCGACCGCGACACCGCGTTGATCGCGAGCCCCGAGAAGAGGAAGACGACCGCGGCGCCGAGGATCAGGCCCACCAGGTTGTTGGGCTGTGAGATGTCCATCACGAGATTCATCGGCGCGCCGTCGCCCAGCTTCTCGCCGACGTCCTTGGCCGCTTCCGCGATGGCGTCGCGGTACGACCCGAAGAGCGCCGAGGCCGCGAGGACCGCGGTGGCGATGGCGATGCCCTTGGTGATGGCCTTGGTGGTGTTGCCGACCGCGTCCAGGTCGGTGAGCACCTGCGCGCCCGATCCCGTGACGTCGCCGGACATCTCGGCGATGCCCTGGGCGTTGTCCGAAACGGGGCCGAAAGTGTCCATCGCGACGATGACACCGACCGTGGTGAGCAGGCCGGTACCGGCGAGCGCCACCGCGAACAGGGCGAGCATGATCGACGTACCGCCGAGCAGGAACGCCCCGTACACGCCGAGCCCGATCAACAGCGCGGTGTAGACGGCCGACTCGAGACCGATCGAGATCCCGGCCAGGACGACGGTGGCAGGTCCTGTCAGCGAGGTCTTGCCGATGTCCTTCACGGGACGCCGGGTGGTCTCGGTGAAGTAGCCGGTGAGCTGCTGGATCAGCGCGGCCATCACGATGCCGATGGCGACGGCGACGACCGCGAGGATCCGCGGATCGCCGTCGTGGCCCTTGATCGCCGCGTCCGTGACGCCGTCCAGGTCCGCGTACGAGGACGGGAGGTAGACGAAGACGGCCGCGGCCACGAGCGCCAGCGAGATGACCGCGGAGATGAAGAAGCCGCGGTTGATGGCGCTCATGCCACTGCGGTCGGAGCGCCTCGGCGCCACCGCGAAGATGCCGATCATCGCGGTGATGACGCCGATGGCCGGGACGATCAGCGGGAAGGCGAGCCCGGAGTCGCCGAACGCCACCTTGCCGAGGATCAGCGCGGCGACCAGCGTCACGGCGTACGACTCGAAGAGGTCGGCGGCCATACCGGCACAGTCGCCGACGTTGTCGCCCACGTTGTCGGCGATGGTCGCGGCATTGCGCGGATCGTCCTCCGGAATGCCCTGCTCGACCTTGCCGACCAGGTCGGCGCCGACGTCGGCGGCCTTGGTGAAGATGCCGCCGCCGACGCGCATGAACATCGCGATCAGCGCGGCACCCAGGCCGAAACCTTCCAGCACCTTCGGCGCGTCGGCCGCGTAGACGAGCACCACACAGGAGGCGCCCAGAAGACCGAGCCCCACCGTGAACATGCCGACGACGCCGCCCGTGCGGAAAGCGATCTTCATGGCCTTGTGCGAAACGGCGGTGAGATCCTTTTCGGGCTCACCCTCCGCCGGAGTGGCCTCTCGGGCGGCGGCCGCCACGCGCACATTGCTGCGCACGGCGAGCCACATACCGATATAGCCGGTGGTCGCCGAGAACGCCGCACCGATCAAGAAGAAGATCGATCGTCCGGCGCGCTGATTCCAGTCGTCCGCGGGCAGCAGCATGAGCAGGAAGAACACCACGACGGCGAATACGCCGAGAGTGCGCAACTGCCGTCCCAGATAGGCATTGGCGCCTTCCTGGACCGCTGCCGCGATCTTCTTCATGCTGTCGGTGCCCTCGCCGGCCGCGAGCACCTGGCGCACCAGGACACCGGCGACCACGAGCGCCGCGAGCGCGACGGCCGCGATGACCATCACGATGAGGCGGTTGTCGTCGGTCAGTACTGCGGCTGCGAAGGTTGAGGGATGGTCGATCTGATGAGGGGTAGAAAGCCCCGCCATTCGTCCTCCTTGACGCTTGGGCTGAGCTCAAGATGTGGACGGATTGTAGGGAGCGGAACCTGATCAAAACAGAGCGCCACAAACGGAATTGACCTGAGATTGCTACTCAGCAAATGATCGTCGGCCCGGATTGACCCCGAAAGCAGTAATGCCTCAAAAGCGTTGACGAAAGATCGTCGATCTAGGCCGTTAAATGATCAGAAAAAGAAAAGGCCCTGTTCACCGTGGTGGTGACAGGGCCTGCGTCGGCCTGCGACAGCTCCCGGGGAACCGGACGGGAGAGTCCGGATACGTCGGGGCGGGAGGCCCCGGATCTCAGGGCAGAAGGGAGACGGGAGCCGTCGGCCAGCTCATCCGGATCAAGCCACCGGACGCGCCCGCGGTGACCTCCACGTCATCCACGAGACCGCTGATGACGGCGAGACCCATCTCGTCCTCGCCCTCGGCCTCCAGGTCCTCGCCGGCACCGGCCGACGCACCGGGCGCCCGGTCACCGGGAGCGGCGCGTGGCGCCTCGTCGCCGACCTCGATGGAGAACTGCTTCTCGTCCTCGATCAGCGCGACCCGCACCGGCTCGGTGACACCGGCGCTCTGATGAAGTCCGACGGCACGCGTGCAGGCCTCGCCGACCGCGAGCCTCACCTCGTCGAGAACGGCCTCGTCCACCCCGGCCCTGCGCGCGACCGCGGCCGCCACCAGGCGAGCGGTCCTGACGTGCTCAGGCAGCGCGCTGAAGCGGAGTTCAACGGTGGCCATGCATCCCCCTCGACATACGCGCGTGCTGTCAGGGGGCCGGGCCGCAGGCCCGGTCCCCTGCTGTACTGCCGTCCCGGGCCGGGGCCCGGAACGTCCGGCTCTCGGTCGGTCGGCCTGGGCCGACCGGCACTCAGTCGGTGGCCGCGACCGCTTCCTCGACCGAGGTGTGAATGGGGAACACCTTGGTGAGGCCGGTAATGCGGAAGATCTTGAGAATGCGCTCCTGGTTGCAGACCAGGCGCAGCGAGCCCTCATGGGCACGCACGCGCTTCAGGCCGCCGACCAGCACGCCGAGTCCGGTGGAGTCGAGGAAGTCCACGCCCTCCATGTCGACGACAAGATGGAAACTGCCGTCGTTCACCAACTCGACCAACTGCTCGCGCAGCTTGGGCGCGGTATATACGTCGATTTCGCCACCGACCTCGACGACCGTACGATCGCCGACGGTACGGGTCGACAGGGACAGGTCCACGGATCCTCCAGCACCTTGCTATCGAGCGGTCATCCCTCGGGACACCTCGGCAGAGCCCCCAGGACGGATCGCCAGCCGCGATGGCATTCAATCACTTACCGGCAGGCGAGCACGACGCCTTCGGACCATTGTCCATCCCGCCAGTGACACACTCGGTGCCGATGGCCAAAAAATCGCCTCCCGGAGGACCCTCTTCGGGCGCCCCGGCACACACGCCCCCGCGGACGGTCCTGGACCGGCTCACCGCGGGGCCGAGCCGTGCTTCGCGCGTCACTCATACGGAGCACTTGCCCCCACGTGCGGCTCGGTATGCCGTCTGGCCCGACCGCATCCGATCCGAGGTCATTTCCGCTGTCCAGGCGGCAGGCATCGAACATCCGTGGGCCCACCAGGCACGCGCCGCCGAGCACGCCCTGGACGGCGAATCCGTGGTCGTCGCCACCGGCACCGCCTCCGGCAAGTCCCTGGCCTACCTCACCCCCGTGCTCTCCACCCTGCTCGACGGCTCCGAGGCCCCCAACGGGCGCGGCACGACCGCCCTGTACCTGGCCCCGACCAAGGCGCTCGCCGCCGACCAGCGCCGGGCCGTGCGCGAGCTCGCGGACCCCCTCGGCAACGCGATCCGGCCCGCCGTGTACGACGGCGACACCCCTGTCGAGGAACGCGAGTGGGTGCGCCAGTACGCCAATTACGTGCTGACCAACCCCGACATGCTGCACCGCGGGATACTCCCCTCCCACCCGCGCTGGTCCTCCTTCCTGCGCGCGCTGCGCTACGTCGTCATCGACGAGTGCCACACCTACCGCGGCGTCTTCGGCTCCCACGTCGCCCAGGTCCTGCGCCGCCTGCGCCGCCTCTGCGCCCGCTACGGCTCCGAGCCCGTCTTCCTCCTCGCCTCCGCCACCTCCGCCGAACCGGCCCTCTCGGCGCAGCGCCTGACCGGCCTCCCGGTGCACGAGGTCGCCGACGACGCCTCACCCCGCGGCGACCTCGTGTTCGCCCTGTGGGAGCCCCCGCTCACCGAGCTCCACGGCGAGAAGGGCGCCCCCGTCCGCCGCACCGCCACCGCGGAGACGGCGGACCTGCTGACCGACCTCACCGTGCAGGGCGTCCGCTCGGTCGCCTTCGTCCGCTCCCGGCGGGGCGCCGAACTGATCTCGGTGATCGCCCAGGAACGCCTCGCCGAGGTCGACCGCTCCCTGGTCCGCCGCGTGGCCGCCTACCGGGGCGGATACCTCCCCGAGGAGCGCCGCGCCCTGGAGCGTGCGCTGCACTCCGGAGAGCTCCTCGGCCTCGCCGCCACCACCGCGCTCGAACTGGGCGTCGACGTCTCGGGGTTGGACGCCGTCGTCATCGCCGGATATCCGGGCACGCGGGCCTCGCTTTGGCAGCAGGCGGGGCGGGCGGGCCGCTCCGGACAGGGCGCCCTCGCCGTCCTCGTCGCCCGCGACGACCCGCTGGACACGTATCTCGTCCACCATCCCGAGGCGCTGTTCGAACAGCCCGTGGAGTCGACGGTCCTGGACCCCGACAATCCGTACGTCCTCGCGCCCCACCTCTGCGCGGCCGCGGCGGAACTCCCGCTCACCGACCAGGACATGACCCTGTTCGGTCCGGCGACCGAGGAACTGCTCCCGCAGCTGGAGGCCGCGAAACTGCTGCGCCGCCGCACCAGGGCCTGGCACTGGACCCGCCGCGAACGGGCCGCCGACCTCACCGACATCCGCGGCGAGGGCGGCAAGCCGGTCCAGATCGTCGAGGAGGGCACGGGACGCCTGCTCGGCACCGTCGACGCCTCCGCCGCGCACACCACCGTGCACGAGGGAGCGGTCCACCTCCACCAGGGCCTCACGTATCTCGTGCGCCACCTCGACCTGGAGGACTCGGTCGCCCTCGTCGAGGAGGCCGTACCGCCGTACTCCACGACCGCCCGCGACACCACCGCGATCTCCATCCTGGAAACGGACGTCGAGGTCCCCTGGGGCGCGGGACGCCTGTGCTACGGCTCGGTCGAAGTCACCAACCAGGTCGTCTCCTTCCTGCGCAGGAAACTCATCACGGGCGAGGTCCTCGGCGAGACGAAGCTCGACCTGCCCCCGCGGACGCTGCGCACCCGCGCGGTCTGGTGGACCGTCACCGAGGACCAACTGGACGCCGCCCGCGTCAATCCCGAGATCCTCGGCGGCGCCCTGCACGCCGCCGAGCACGCCTCCATCGGCATGCTGCCGCTGTTCGCCACGTGCGACCGCTGGGACATCGGCGGCGTATCGATCCCCCTCCATCCGGACACCCTCCTTCCCACGGTCTTCGTCTACGACGGTCACCCCGGCGGCGCCGGATTCGCCGAGCGGGCCTTCCACACGGCCCGCGAATGGCTCACCGCCACCCGCCAGGCCATCGCCTCCTGCGAATGCGAGGCGGGCTGCCCCTCCTGCATCCAGTCCCCCAAATGCGGCAACGGCAACGACCCTCTGCACAAACGCGGCGCCGTCCGCCTCCTCACGACCCTCCTCAAGGACGCACCGGACTCGGCTGCCGGGTAGGACGAGCACCCGGGCGCACCGACTCCACCGAGCCGACCACCTCGTCCGCCCCGACGGGACCCGCAGGACCCGCCCGCGCACCCACCTCCGTGGCGAAGGGCCCCGCCTCCGCCGTCACCGTGACCTCGGAGACCTGCCCGCGCACGACGCACCGCACCATCCGTGTCGCCTGCGCCGCCGCGACCCTCCCGGCCGCGTCACACGCCGCGTCCCGCCCCTCGCCCCAGCGGTCCGCCGCCGCGAGCGCCGCCAAGTCCGCCGCGCCGCCCGCCCGGTGCCGGGCCACGATCGCCTGCGACATCGCGAGGACCGCGCCACAGACCACACAGAGCGCGGCCATCACGACGACCACCCACACCGTGGCCGCGCCCCGGTCCGGACCCGCACCGCGCCACCTCGCACCCCGATCCCGCCCCGCACCGCGCCGCCTCGCGCCCCTCACTCCCCCACCCCCACCGTCTCCTCCGCCAACGCCACCGCCTCCGACCGCAGGCGCAGCCCGATGCCGAGTGCCGCCGGGCCCGGCGCGTCCGCCGCGACCTCCACGCGCACCAGGTCGCCCTCGCGCCGCACGGACACGCTCGCCCCGCCCGGCGCCGCCTGCCGCGCCGCCGCCACCGCCGCGGACTCCGGGTCCTGCCTGGCCACCGCTCGTGCCCCGGCCCTGGCCGCGTCGACGCACTGGATCTGCGCCGACGCGGCCAGCAACACCCAGACCAGCGCCATCGTGAACAGCACCAGCGTGGGCAACACCACGGCCGCCTCCGCCGTCACGAAACCCCGGTCCCCGAGCCGCCGGTCCCCGAGCCGCAGGCCCCCGGGGCCCGCCCTCTCAGAACTGGACATCGAGCGCCTTCTCCACCACCGCTTGCAGTGCCGCCCTGACCTGCCCGCTCGTCACCACCTTGTAGAGCAGCCCGGCGAACCCCACCGCCGCGATCAGCCCCATCGCGTACTCGGAAGTGACCATCCCGGCGTCCCGGCCCACCGCTCGAGCCCACCGCCGCAGCGTCCGCACCCACACCTGTCCACACATCTCAACCCCCATGGAATTCACACCAGTTGTTCGACTTCTCGACATCGACGTCGACTTCGGCTTCAGCCGACGCTCAGCAACCCGTCCGCGAGCCCGATCACCACCGGCAGCACCCCGACCGCCACGAACGCGGGCAAGAAGCACAGCCCCACGGGCGCCGTCATGAGCACCGCCGCTCTCCGCGCCGCGGCCGTCGCCGTACGTCCCCGCTCGGCCCGCGCGTCCGCGGCGACGCGCGCCACCGGTTCCGCCGCCGGAGCGCCGGACTCACCCATCCGCTCCAGAAGCCGCGCCAGCGCCCCGGCGCCCGGTATCGCACCCAACCTCCGCCACGCGTCGGCTGGTTCGGCGCCGAACCTCAACTCGGTCGCGCCCCTCGCCAGGCACACCCCCACCGGCCCCCTCAGCGACTCCCCGACGGCTTGCGCGGCCGCCACAGGGCTCGCCCCGGCGGCGACGCAGGCCGCCAACAGATCGGCCGCCAGAGGAAGTTGCCGCGCCGCCTCCAGGTCATCGCTCTGACCTGCCTCCCCGACCTCACGCCCCCGCCGCCAGCGCCACACCCCGTACCCGGCAGCCACCCCCACGAGAAACCCCGGCACCCCGCCCACCAGGACGTATCCCGCACTCACCGCCCCGGCCACCGCGAGCCACCCACGCGCCCCGCCCAGCCGCCCGAGCCACCGCTCCCGCCGCACCCGCGCCGGAGGCGTCACCAGCACCCCCAACGCCTCCTCGGCCCTCCTCCGCGCCGCTCTCTCCCTCCTCGCCGCCACCACCGTCAGCACCACCCAGACCACGGCCGCCACACCCCACACGACCGCCCCCAGCCCGTAGACACCCCTCATCGCCCCTCCGCCCCTCGTACGATCCGCAGCGCCCACCACACCCCGGCGCCCTCCAGCACTCCGCCCGTCGCCAGGCAGCCGAGACCCGCTCCCGTGTGCAGCAGCACCCTCAGTGGGTCCGCGCCGAGCGCGGTGCCCATCAGCAGGCCGAGCAGCGGCAGCCCCGCGAGCATCACGGCGGTCGAGCGCGCGCCCGCCAACTGAGCCCGCAGATCAGCTCGTTGATCACGCTCTGAGCGCAGCGCGGCCTCCAGGCGTTCAAGCCCCGCCGCGAGCCCCGCGCCGCGATCCACCGCCACCCGCCAGCACGCCGCGAGCCCGAGCAGCCCCTCGGCGCCGGGCTCCTTCGCCGCATCCCCCAACGCCCCGGGAACGTCCCCGCCGAACCGCGCCGCCGCCAACACCGCACTCCGAGCCGCACCACCCCCACCTTCCGCACCCACAGCCACCTCTGCCTCTGCCTCCGCCTCACCAAGAGCCACCCGCAGCGCCTCCCCCGGCTGTCGCCCCGCCCGCACCTCACCCGCGAGCACCCCGCACATCTCGATCACCGCGTCCCCCCGCCGCTCCCTCGCGCCCCGGGCCTCTCTGGCCCTCCGCACGCGTCGCGCGAGCGGCACCCCCGCCGCTCCCAGGACCACCGGCACCACCGACTCCCCCAGCAACCCGAGGACCACCCCGACCGCCAGGCACCACCACTCCTGTCGCACCCGCACCCGCCCCCGCCCTGCCGCGACGGCCCTGCGCCAGGACCAGCCACCCGCCCCCTGCGGCCCACCGCCCCCGAGCACCACCCGCACTCGCCGCGCCCGCAGGTCCCGCGCCCCCATCAGCCAGGCCGCGCCCCCTACACAGAGGGCGGCCGCCCACATCGGCGTACTCACCCCGCATCACCCCAAGCACCGCCCCCGAGGAGCGAGTTCAACCGGGGCCATCCCGACTCCCTGAAGAACGCCCGCTCTCCCCACCGCAGCGCGGGCACGGTCACCACCAGGCCCGAAGCGGCCCGCTCCAGCACGCGCACCTCGGCGATCCTGCGTCGGCCCGCGCGGTCGCGTACGAGATGGATCACCACCGAGAGCGCCGCCGCCAACTGGCTGTGCAGGGCGGTGCGGTCGAGCCCCGCGGCCGTGCCCAGGGCTTCGAGCCGGGCAGGCACGTCCGCCGCGGCATTGGCGTGCACCGTGCCGCAGCCGCCCTCGTGGCCCGTGTTCAGCGCGGCAAGGAGATGGGTCACCTCCGGGCCTCGCACCTCGCCGACCACCAGCCGGTCGGGCCGCATCCGCAGCGCCTGGCGGACCAGGTCGTCCAGGCCGACGAGACCGACCCCTTCCTGGTTCGCGGGCCTGGCCTCAAGACGCACCACATGGGGGTGGTCGGGCCTCAACTCCGCCGAGTCCTCGGCCAGGACGATCCGTTCCTTGGGCCCGACCAGGCCGAGCAGCGCGCTCAGGAGCGTCGTCTTGCCGCTGCCCGTGCCCCCGCTGATCAGGAAGGAGAGACGGGCGTCGAGCAGGGCCCGCAGCACCCGGTCGCCACCGGGCGGAACCGTCCCCGCCGCGATCAGTTCCGCGAGGGTGAAGGCGCGCGGCCGCACGACCCGCAGCGAGAGGCAGGTCGAGCCCACGGCCACCGGCGGCAGCACCGCGTGCAGCCGCGTGCCGTCCGGGAGACGGGCGTCCGCCCAGGGCCTCGCGTCGTCGAGCCTGCGGCCCGCCACGGCCGCGAGACGCTGCGCGAGCCGCCGCACCGCCGCCGCGTCCCGGAAGGTGACCCCGGTGAGCTCCAGGCCGCCGCCCCGGTCCACCCACACCCGGTCGGGCGCGGAGACCAAAACGTCGGTCACCGACTCGTCCGCGAGCAGCGGCTCAAGAGGTCCCGCCCCCACCAGCTCCGAGCGCAACTGCGCCGCCGCCCCGAGGACTTCCGCGTCCCCGAGCACCTTACCCTGGGCCCGGAGCGCTTCCGCGACGCGCGCCGGAGTGGGCTCCGTGCCGCTCTCCGCGAGCCACTGCCTGACCCCGTCCAGCATCCGGGCCCCGACCACCGCGCTCATGCGCCGCCTCCCGCCGCGCTGTCCACCGGCACCCGGTCCCAGAAGGCGGCACAGAACCGCGCCAGCGGCCCGCGCGCGGCGCCCCCGGGCGGCACCCCACCGCACTGCCCGGCCAACAGCCCCGGCTCCCACGGGACTTCGCCGACCAGCGGCAGCCCGAGCAGCCGCGCGACCTCATCGGCCTCGAACCCTCCCGGAGCGCCCTGCTCGCCGATCCCGGACCCTGCGCCCCCGGCGACGACCACCCGCAGATCGCGCAGCACCATCCCCGCGGCCGACGCCACCCGCCGCGCCCCCGCCACGGCGCGCAGCTCCGCGGGCACCACGAGAAGGCCCAGGTCCACCTGGTCCAGCGCCTCGGCGACCGCCTCGTCCACGCGGCGCGGCAGATCCACGACCACCACTCCGCCGCGCCTGCGGGCGGCCGCGACGACCGCGCGTACGGCCTCCGGGGCGACGGCCACCACGTCACCCCTGTCCCAGCTCAGCACCCGCAGCGCGTGCAGCTCCGGCAGGGATTCCTCGAGGGCGCCGCCCCCGACCCTGCCCCGCGACGCGGCGAAGGCCGGCCACCGCAGTCCGTCGGCGGCCTCACCGCCCAGCAGGACGTCCAGGCCCCCGCCCAGCGGGTCGGCGTCGACGAGCATCGTGCGGTGCCCGGCCCGCGCCGCCGTGACCGCGAGGGCGCAGGCCAGCGTGGACGCACCGGCCCCGCCGCGCCCGCCGATGACCCCGACGGTGAGCGCGGGCCTGCCCACGCCCTCGGCCACGTCCGCGATGCGGTCCACGAGCCACTGCTCGCCGTCGGGCAGGAGCAGCACGCGGTCGGCGCCGATCTCCACGGCCCGCTGCCAGACCCCCGAATCGTCCTGGTCCCGTCCGACGAGGACGACCCCGCGGCGGCGCGCGGCCCCGCGCACCCGGTCCACCGCGTCGTCCCCGACGAGCACGAGCGGCGCCGAGTCCCAGCCTTCTCTCCCCTCGGGCCCGCCGTGATGCACCTCGGGCCGTGCCCCCGCGGCGGCGCACAGCCGCAGCAGGTCGTCGAGCAGCTCCACGTCCTCCGTGACGATCAGCGGTCCGCTCTGCCGTCCGTCGGACGTCGCCGCCCCATCGTGTGAAATGACTCCACCCACGATCTCCATCCCCCTCTCACCGCAAGCGCCTGTGAATGCCGCGTCCCGCAGCCCGCGGAGAACCGGACAAAGCAATCCGGCCATGAACTTCGCGAGTGGAACGGGCGGAATCAGCGTGCAGCGGTCCGGGAAATCGTGTGGATCTTGGTCAATAACTGTGGACAAGACGGTGGCTGTGAATATCCCGCTCACCCATACCAGTGACATCCCGGCGACTTCCGCAGCGCAGCCTCACGACTACGCACAGTGACGAACTCAGGGCATGGCAGAAGATCGCCACGAGGGCGATCAGCTTGGCCGGTAGGCCGATTGAGGGATCATCGGAGGGTTGAAAACCCATCCGGACATGCGACGACCCCCGCCGGGGGGGAGAGCGGGGGTCGTCCCCACGGTCCGACTCGGGGGGGGAGGAGCCAGACCGGGTTAGCACGGTCGCGAACGATCCGTGACTTCCATGGTGTACCCGAGAGCCTTCTCAGGCAAACCCACGCGCCTCAGCTTACGCCGAATGGTGGGCGCCTATGCTCGGGCTCGTGGAAAACCACTCCTTGCCTCGCACTGCCGCGTTCTTTGACCTGGACAAGACGGTCATTGCGAAGTCGAGCACGCTCACCTTCAGCAAGTCGTTCTACCAAGGCGGCCTGATCAACCGCAGGGCGGTACTGCGCACCGCGTACGCGCAGTTCGTCTTCCTCGCGGGCGGAGCCGACCACGACCAGATGGAGCGGATGCGCGAGTACCTGTCCGCGCTGTGCCGTGGATGGAACGTGCAACAGGTCAAGGAAATCGTCGCGGAGACCCTGCATGACCTGATCGACCCGATCATCTACGACGAGGCCGCGTCCCTCATCGAGGAGCACCACACCGCGGGCCGCGACGTCGTCATCGTCTCCACGTCGGGCGCCGAGGTCGTCGAGCCGATCGGTGAACTCCTCGGCGCGGACCGGGTGGTGGCGACCCGCATGGTGGTCGGCGACGACGGCTGCTTCACCGGCGAGGTGGAGTACTACGCGTACGGGCCCACCAAGGCCGAGGCGATCAAGGACCTCGCGCGGTCGGAGGGGTACGACCTCGACCGCTGCTTCGCCTACAGCGACTCGGCGACCGACCTGCCGATGCTCGACTCCGTAGGGCACCCCTTCGCGGTCAATCCGGACCGGGCGCTGCGCAAGGAGGCCCTCGCGCGCGAGTGGCCGATCCTCGACTTCCACCGGCCCGTGCGCCTGAAGCAGCGCCTGCCGGCGCCGCCGCGCCCCGCCCTGGTGGCGGCGGCCGCGGTCGGCGCCGCGGCGGCCACGGCGGGACTGGTGTGGCTCGCCACCCGCCGCCGCGCGGCCGCCGGTTGACCAGGCCCAAGCCGCCCTGCCGTGCAGGCCGAAGCCGCCCTCCCGTACAGGCCGAAACCGTCCGCCCGTTTCATGCCTGTTTGAACCTAAAAGTAAAGAAGTGCAGCCAGGACTTCCGCTTACTCCAGGACAGGAGTACAAAGGAGTCAACGGCCCGCGAGACCAAGGACATCCGAGAGGATTACCTTTAAACGCAACCAAGGCCCCACGGACCGAAGCATGGACATCGAGCACCCACGCGACGTCGACCCGTCGATTACGGGCCAGCCGCACCAGGTGACGGGCAACGTCCCGACCTGATGGGCAACACTTCGAGGACGCTTGGTAACCCGATGGACATGCCAGCGGCGGTACGGATTTCCGTACCGCCGCAACCCTTGTCAGGGCCCTGAACCGACCGTCCGGCCGTTCCTAGGCCGCGCCGCGCTGCATCGCCTCGCAGACCGCCGTCGACTCCCTGACGCCCAGCTCGACCGCCCTGCCGCAGTACGCGATCCAGGCGGCCATGCCCTCCGGAGTGCCCGACGCGTAGCCGTCGAGCGCCGCCACGTAGGCCGCCCTGCCCTGCTCCGCGTGCCCGGCCTCGGCCGGGCAGATCGACTTCGGGTCGAGGCCGCTGCCCACCAGGACGATGCGCTCGGCGGCCCGCGCGACCAGGCCGTTGTGCGAACCGAAGGGCCGCAGGCTGAGCAGCTCGCCGTGGACCACGGCGGCCATCACCAGCGCGGGGGCCGCACTGCCCGCGATGATCAGCTGCGACAGGCCCTCGAGGCGGCCCGCCACCTCGTCCGCGTCCGGCAGCGCCAACTCGACGAGGGGCTCCTCGACGGACTCGCCCGCGAGGCGCGGCCGCCCCGCCGCCTCGTCGGCGTCCGCCGAGGCGACCAGGTGCAGACGCGCGAGGACCCGCAGCGGCGACTGCCGCCAGATGGACAGGAGTTGGCCCGCCTCCGCGGTCAGCCGCAGGGCGGCACCGACGGTGCGGGCCTCGCCGTCACCGCTGAAGTCGCTGCGCCGACGGACCTCCTCCAGGGCCCACTCCGCACCGGAGAGCGCCGCGGAGCCGCGCGCTCCGCGCAGCGCGGCCTCGGAGGTGATCTCGTTGCTGCGGCGCCGCATGATCCGGTGTCCGTAGACCCGGTCCACGGCCTTGCGCACGGAGTCCACGGAGTCGGGCACGCCGGGCAGCCCGGCCAGGGTTCCGAGCGGATCAGCTGTCGTACTCATGAGTACGACCCTACGTACTCCAGGGCGCCGCTCCACGAAGGAGTGGTCTTCTTCACGCGGACCGAGTACCCCACGTATCCGAGCGGCTACGCTACGTGGTTATGAAAATCGCTTTCGTAGGGAAGGGCGGCAGCGGCAAGACCACCCTGTCCTCGCTCTTCATCCGCCACCTCGCCGCCACCGGCGCCCCCGTCATCGCGGTGGACGCCGACATCAACCAGCACCTGGGCCCCGCGCTCGGCCTCGACGAGGCGGCGGCCGCCGAGCTGCCCGCCATGGGCGCGCGTCTGCCCCTCATCAAGGACTACCTGCGAGGCTCCAACCCCCGCATCGCCTCCGCCGACACGATGATCAAGACGACGCCGCCCGGAGAGGGCTCGCGGCTGCTGCGGGTGCGCGAGGACAACCCCGTCTACGACGCCTGCGCGCGACCGGTGGAACTCGACGGCGGCGCCGTGCGTTTGATGGTCACCGGGCCGTTCACCGAAGCCGACCTCGGTGTCGCCTGCTACCACTCCAAGACGGGAGCGGTGGAGCTGTGCCTGAACCACCTGGTCGACGGCCGTGACGAGTACGCGGTCGTGGACATGACCGCGGGCTCGGACTCCTTCGCCTCCGGCATGTTCACCCGCTTCGACATGACGTTCCTGGTGGCCGAGCCGACGAAGAAGGGGGTCTCCGTCTATCGCCAGTACAAGGAGTACGCCCGGGACTTCGGCGTCGACCTCAAGGTCGTCGGCAACAAGGTGCAGGGCGAGGACGACCTGGACTTCCTGCGCGAGCAGGTGGGCGACGACCTCCTGGTGACCGTCGGCCACTCGGACTGGGTGCGCGCCATGGAGAAGGGCCGCCCGCCCCGCTTCGAGCTCCTGGAGGACGACAACCAGCGCTCCCTGCGGACGCTTCAGGCCGCCGTCGACGCCTCGTACGAGCGCAGGGACTGGGAGCGCTACACCCGCCAGATGGTCCACTTCCACCTGAAGAACGCGCAGAGCTGGGGCAACGAGCGGACGGGTGCCGACCTGGCCGACCAGGTCGACCCCGACTTCGTCCTGCGCGAGCGGATCACTGCTTCCGCGTGAACACTCGCGCAGGGTCCAGGACTTGACGGCGCTGTCGGGCGCTACGGCTTGACCGCCGGGGCGCCCGGGACGCCCTTCGGGGCCGGTGCGGGCCTGGCCGAGAGGAAGGCGGGCCAGCCCTCCTTCGGGGCCTTGCCCACCGGAAGCTTCGTCAGCTTCGCCAGCGTCTTCGGGTCCTGCGCGTCCAGCCAGTCGGAGAGCTGGCGGAAGGAGACACAGCGCACCTCGGGCTTGGTGCAGACCGATCCGATGGTCTCCTCGATGGCCCGCATGTACGTGCCGCCGTTCCAGGACTCGAAGTGGTTGCCGATGATCAGCGGCGCGCGGTTGCCCTTGTAGGCGCGGTCGAAGCCCTGGAGCAGGCCGTCACGCATCTGGTCGCCCCAGTACTCGTGCTTGGCGGGGTCGCCGTGCGAGGTCGAACCCGACTGGTTGACCATGAAGTTGTAGTCCATGGTGAGCGTCTCGAACTGGCGCCCGGGGACCGGGACGAGCTGCATCGACAGGTCCCAGAGCCCTTCCTTCTTCTTGGGCCACAGCTGGTTGTTGACCCCGCTGGTGTCGTAGCGGAAGCCCAACTCCCGCGCGGCGCGCATGAAGTTCTTCTGGCCCTCCAGGCAGGGGGTGCGGGCGCCGACCAGTTCCTTGTCGTAGTCGAAGGGCAGCGGCTGCGCCTTCTTCATGCCCGTGTTCGTCTTCCACGCCTTCACGAAGGACTTGGCCTGGTTGATCTCGCTCTTCCAGTCCTCGACGGACCACTCGCCGACGCCGCGGCCCGCGCCGCAGAAGTGGCCGTTGAAGTGGGTGCCGACCTCATTGCCCTCGAGCCAGGCGCCGCGGAGCTGGTCCACGGTGTCCTTGATTCCCTTGCGGTCGTTGAAGCCGATGTCCGAGCTGCCCGCCAGGTGCTGCGGCGGCTTGTAGAGCTCGCGCTTCGCCTCGGGCAGCATGTACACGCCGCTGAGGAAGTAGGTCATCGTGGCGTTGTTGCGCTTGGCGACCTTGCGGAAGTGCGAGAACAGCTTCTGGCTGTCCTCGCCCGCGCCGTCCCAGGAGAAGACCACGAACTGGGGTGGTTTCTGACCGGGCTTCAGGCGCTCGGGTCTCGGCAGGTGCGGCTGCTGGCCGGTGAACGCCGTGGAGCCGTCGCCGATCATGCGGACCGGGGCCTTGGGCGCCGCGGCGCCCGCCGCCTTCTTCGCGCCGGAAGCCCCTTCCCCCGCGCCGTCCTTGGCGCCACCGCGTTCGGCGCAGCCTGCCAGTGCCGCGACGCACGCCACGAGGGCGGTGAGGCTCGCGACGATCCTCCGGGTGGCGGCCATCTTCCGCCCACCTTCTTTCCATGCAAGTCGGGACAGATCGCCAGCAACCTCGCACGGAGCCCGGAATGTCGTGTTCCGACAAGCCGACGAAAGTTCTTATTCACTCTTTGGAGTGATTGATTACCCTATTTGCACCGAAATTCCATCCGCGACCTTTACTCTGCATTACGGTTCGTTTACCGAGAGTTGAGATATCCCGCCGCTGCACGCCGTGACCCACGGCCGCGACCCGCCCTCCGGACATCTCCGGAGGACCCCTTGTCCCGCGACCGCGCTGCCCCGGAGGAGACGGGAAACATGTCTGCCTGCGTCCCCACTCGCACCACCGACTCGGCCCACACGCCCCGCGCCAACAACCCGCACGCCCCACCGCCCCGCAAGAAGTTCCGCATCGCGAGCGCCGACCTCTCCGCGTCGGTCGCCGTCTTCCTGATCGCGCTGCCGCTCTCCCTCGGCATCGCCCTGGCCACCGGCGCCCCGCTCCAGGCGGGCCTGGTCGCCGCCGCCGTCGGCGGCCTGGTCGCGGGCCGGATCGGCGGATCCGCCCTCCAGGTCAGCGGCCCCGCCGCCGGACTCACCGTGGTCACCGCCGACCTCATCCAGCGGTACGGATGGCGGACCACCTGCGCCATCACCGTGCTCGCCGGACTCGCCCAACTCGGCCTCGGCTGCCTGCGCGTGGCCCGCACCGCGCTCGCCGTGAGCCCCGCCGTCGTCCACGGCATGCTGGCCGGTATCGGCGTCGCCATCGCCGTCGCCCAGCTGCACATCGTGCTCGGCGGCACCCCGCAGAGCTCCGTGCTCGACAACCTCCGCTCACTGCCCGCCCAACTCGCCGACCTGCATCCGGCCGCGCTGTCGATCAGCGTCCTCACGCTGGCGATCCTGCTGCTGTGGCCGCGGATTCCCGGGCGCCTCGGCCGGATCGCCCGCGTCGTGCCCGCCGCGCTCGTCTCGGTGGCCCTCGCGACCGTCGTCGCCGCACTCGCCCATCTCCACCTGGACATGGTCGATCTGCCCTCGTGGCGCAGTCACGCGCTGGTGGGGCTGCCCGAAGGGCCCGCGCTCGGGCTCGTCGCGGCCGTTCTCACCATCACCCTCGTGTGCAGCGTGCAGTCGCTGCTCGGCGCCGTCGCCGTCGACAAGCTGCTCTCCAAGCGGCCCGAGCTGAACGCGGGCGTGCGCCGCTCCGACCTCAACCGCGAGCTGCTCGGCCAGGGCACCGCCAACATCGTCTCCGGCGCGCTCGGCGGACTGCCCGTCGCCGGAGTCGCCGTGCGCAGCGTGGCCAATGTGCGCGCGGGCGCCGTCAGCAGGAACTCCACGATGCTGCACGGCGTTTGGGTAGTAGTGGCCGCGCTGCTCCTGGTCCCCGTCCTGGAGCTGATCCCCCTCGCGGCCCTCGCCGCCCTCGTCATGGCCGTCGGCATCCAGATGGTCAGCCTGAACCACATCCGTACGATCACCCGCCACCGCGAGATCCTCGTGTACGCCGTCACCACCCTCGGCGTGGTCTTCCTCGGGGTCCTCGAAGGCGTGGGGCTCGGCATCGCCGTCGCCGTGTGCGTCGCCATGCACCGCCTCGCCCGTACGCGGATCACGCACGAGGAGAGGGAGGGGGTCCACCACGTGCGCGTGCGGGGCCAGTTGACGTTCCTCGCGGTGCCCCGGCTCAGCAGGACGCTGCACCTGGTGCCGCAAGGGGCCGACGCCGTGGTGGAGTTGGACGGCTCCTTCATGGACCACGCCGCGTACGAATCGCTGCAGTGCTGGCAGGACGCCCACACCGCGCACGGCGGGACCGTCGAGGTCACCGGGCGCGCGGGCACCCGCATCGCCGAACCGGCGAGCGCCTCGCACTCCTGCTGCCGCCCCTGGACGCCCTGGCGCAACCACCACTGCGACCGCCCGCAGGAGGAGGAGCAGCACGCGGGGCGACCGAGCGGGCATCAACTGGCCACCGGTATCAGCGCGTTCCAGCGGAACACGGCACCCCATGTGCGCGGCGAGCTCGCCAGGCTCGCGCGTGAGGGGCAGCAGCCCGCACAGCTCTTCCTGACCTGCGCGGACTCCAGGGTCGTCACCTCGATGATCACGTCGAGCGGTCCCGGCGACCTCTTCGTCGTACGCAATGTGGGCAATCTGGTGCCGCTGCCGGGCGCCGAGAGCGGGGACGACTCGGTGGGCGCCGCGATCGAGTACGCGATGGACGTGCTCAAGGTGCGGTCCATCACCGTGTGCGGGCACTCCGGGTGCGGCGCGATGCAGGCGCTGCTCACCACCCCGCCCGGGGGCGCGCAGACGCCGCTGCGGCGCTGGCTGCGGCACGGGCAGCCGAGCCTGGAGCGGATGGGCGCGCAGGACAGGGCGTGGGCGCGGCTGGCCGGGCGCGCGCCCGCCGACGCGGTCGAGCAGCTCTGTCTCACCAACGTGGTGCAGCAACTGGAGCACTTGAGGGCGCACGAGTCGGTGGCGCGCCGACTTGCCGAAGGTGATCTTGAGCTGCACGGTATGTACTTCCACGTCGGAGAGGCGCAGGCCTATCTCCTCACGGAGGGCACCGGCGCGGAGCAACTGCCCGACGAGGTCTTCGATCAGGTGGCGCCCACGGCGCGGGTCACCGTCTAGGACCTGTCCGGCGGACGCTCTTCAGGTAAAGGTCTAAACCAATTTTCGGCAGACCCTTGTCACCACGGGTTGTGTCTGATGAGCTGTGGCTTCGGACACAACGGACACCCTGGGAAAGGGAGATGTCGTGAGCAACGAAAGCCTGGCCAACCTCTTGAAGGAGGAGCGTCGCTTCGCGCCGCCGGCGGAGCTGGCCGCAGCCGCCAACGTCACGGCGGAGGCGTACGAGCAGGCCAAGGCTGACCGGCTCGGCTTCTGGGCCGAGCAGGCCCGCCGGCTGACCTGGGCCACGGAGCCGACCGAGACGCTCGACTGGTCGAACCCGCCGTTCGCCAAGTGGTTCGCCGACGGGAAGCTCAACGTCGCGTACAACTGCGTCGACCGCCACGTGGAGGCGGGCAACGGCGAGCGCGTCGCGATCCACTTCGAGGGTGAGCCCGGCGACAGCCGGGCCATCACCTATGCGGAGCTGAAGGACGAGGTCAGCCGGGCGGCCAACGCCCTGACCGAGCTGGGCGTCCGGAAGGGCGACCGGGTCGCCGTCTACCTGCCGATGATCCCCGAGGCGGTCATCGCGATGCTGGCCTGCGCCCGCATCGGCGCCGCCCACTCGGTGGTCTTCGGCGGCTTCTCGGCGGACGCCATCGCCAAGCGCATCGAGGACGCCGACGCCAAGGTCGTCATCACCTCCGACGGCGGCTACCGCAGGGGCAAGCCGTCCGCGCTCAAGCCCGCCGTGGACGAGGCCGTGACCCGGGTCGCCGGGGTCGAGAAGGTCCTCGTCGTCCAGCGCACGAAGCAGGACGTGGCGTGGACCGAGGGCCGCGACGTGTGGTGGCACGAGATCACGCAGCGCCAGTCCGCCGAGCACACCCCCGAGGCGTTCGACGCGGAGCACCCGCTCTTCATCCTCTACACCTCGGGCACCACGGGTAAGCCGAAGGGCATCCTGCACACCTCGGGCGGCTATCTCACGCAGGCGGCCTACACCCACCACGCCGTCTTCGACCTCAAGCCGGAGACCGACGTCTACTGGTGCACGGCCGACATCGGCTGGGTCACCGGGCACTCGTACATCACGTACGGCCCGCTGGCCAACGGCGCGACGCAGGTGATGTACGAGGGCACCCCCGACACCCCCCACCAGGGCCGCTTCTGGGAGATCGTCCAGAAGTACGGGGTCACCATCCTCTACACGGCGCCGACCGCGATCCGGACGTTCATGAAGTGGGGCGACGACATCCCCGCGAAGTTCGACCTCAGCAGCCTGCGGGTGCTCGGGTCGGTCGGCGAGCCGATCAACCCCGAGGCGTGGATCTGGTACCGGAAGAACATCGGCGGCGACAAGTGCCCCATCGTGGACACCTGGTGGCAGACCGAGACCGGCGCGATGATGATCTCGCCGCTGCCGGGCGTCACCGAGACCAAGCCGGGCAGCGCCCAGCGCGCCCTGCCGGGCATCTCGGCCACCATCGTCGACGACGAGGCGAACGAGGTGCCGGACGGGGGCGGCGGCTACCTGGTCCTGACCGAGCCGTGGCCGTCCATGCTGCGCACCATCTGGGGCGACGACCAGCGGTTCATCGACACGTACTGGTCGCGCTTCGAGGGCAGGTACTTCGCGGGAGACGGTGCCAAGAAGGACGAGGACGGCGACATCTGGCTGCTCGGCCGGGTGGACGACGTGATGCTCGTCTCCGGGCACAACATCTCCACCACCGAGGTCGAGTCGGCGCTCGTCTCGCACCCGGCGGTCGCCGAGGCGGCGGTCGTGGGCGCGGCGGACCAGACGACGGGCCAGGCCATCGTCGCCTTCGTGATCCTGCGGGGCACGGCGGACGCCGAGGACGAGGGGCTCGTCGCGGAGCTGCGCAACCACGTGGGCGCCACGCTCGGCCCCATCGCCAAGCCCAAGCGGGTCCTGCCGGTGGCCGAGCTGCCGAAGACCCGGTCCGGGAAGATCATGCGGCGCCTGCTGCGGGACGTCGCGGAGAACCGCGAGCTCGGTGACGTCACCACGCTCACGGACTCCTCCGTGATGGACCTCATCCAGACGAAGCTGCCCTCGGCGTCCAGCGAGGACTGATCAGCTGATCAGCCGCCCTCGGGCGGACCAAGGGCACCCGGCGCCAAGCGCGCCGGGTGCCCTTTTTGTGCTTAAGGTGAAGATCACTGGATACGTCCGGGCGCACGTTAGGTACGCTAAGGATCGCGTCAACAACGCGACAAGAAAGATCTAGGTGCGCCGGGAAGTCTGGTCGGCATGAGCTTTGTCCTGCCTACCCGACCGGAGGTCGACTCTCGTGGCCGCGCCCGCCCCCAGCAGCAACAACCACAACCGCAAGGTGCTCGGACGCCTTTCGCTCCCCGAGCGGAACTTCGTCGCCAACGCGCTGCGCACCGAGACCGTCGGCGGCGTGCTGCTGCTCATCGCCGCGGTCACCGCACTGATCTGGGCCAACACGGCCGGCGGCTCCTACGAATCCGTACGGGGCTTCCACCTCGGGATCGGCTCGCTCGGCCTCGACCTTTCCATCCAGCACTGGGCGGCCGACGGCCTCCTCGCGGTCTTCTTCTTCGTGGCGGGCATCGAGCTCAAGCGCGAACTGGTCGCGGGTGACCTGCGCGACCCGAAGGCCGCGGCCCTCCCCGTCGTCGCCGCGCTCTGCGGCATGGCCGTGCCCGCGCTCGTGTACGTCCTGGCCAACACGGTCGGCGGCGGCTCGATGGACGGCTGGGCCGTGCCGACCGCGACCGACATCGCCTTCGCGCTCGCGGTCCTCGCGGTCATCGGCACCTCGCTGCCGTCGGCGCTGCGCGCCTTCCTGCTCACCCTCGCCGTCGTCGACGACCTCTTCGCGATCCTGATCATCGCGGTGTTCTTCACCAGCGACCTCAACTTCGCGGCGCTCGGCGGCGCCGTCCTCGGCCTCGCCGTCTTCTGGCTGCTGCTCAGGAAGCGGGTCCGCGGCTGGTACATCTACGTTCCGCTGGCGCTCGCCATCTGGGGCCTGATGTACAACAGCGGCATCCACGCCACCATCGCGGGCGTCGCCATGGGCCTGATGCTGCGCTGCCACAAGGAGGACGAGAGCGAGGAGCACTCCCCCGGCGAGCACATCGAACACCTCGTACGTCCCCTCTCCGCGGGCCTCGCCGTACCGCTGTTCGCCCTGTTCAGCGCCGGTGTGGCCGTCTCGGGCGGGGTGCTCGGCGACGTCTTCACCACGCCGGAGACGCTCGGTGTGGTGCTCGGTCTCGTGGTCGGCAAGGCGGTCGGCATCTTCGGCGGCACCTGGCTCGCGGCGCGCTTCACCAAGGCCGAGCTGAACGAGGACCTGGCCTGGCCGGACGTGTTCGCCGTCGCCTCACTGGCCGGTATCGGCTTCACCGTCTCGCTGCTGATCGGCGAACTCGCCTTCACCGAGGACCCGCTGCTCACCGACGAGATCAAGGCCGCGGTCCTGATGGGCTCGCTCATCGCGGCCGTGCTCTCCGGAATCCTCCTGAAGCTGCGGAACGCCAAGTACCGCAAGCTGTGGGAGGACGAGGAGCGCGACGACGACCTCGACGGCATCCCCGACGTCTACGAGCAGGACAAGCCGGACTACCACCTCCGGATGGCCGCCATCTACGAGAAGAAGGCGGCCGAACATCGCAGGCTTGCCGAAGTGTCGGGCGGGGAACGCGAGGATGGCAACGGTCCGGCATGATCTGAGCAGACATGATCTGAGCAGACACGTCTCAGAAGAGATCAGAAGAGAAAAAGGGGAGAACGCGATGAGCTCACCCGACGGACCCGTCGGCGCCGAGCGCAGCCTCGGCCAACTGGTCGCCACGGCGACCGGCGAGATGTCCGCGCTGGTGCACGACGAGATCGCACTGGCCAAGGCCCAGCTGCGGCAGGACGTCAAGCGCGGTGCGGTGGGCGGCGCCGCGTTCGCCGCCGCGGGCGCGGTCCTCATCTTCTCGCTGCCGATGCTGAGCTTCGCGCTCGCCTACGGCATCCGCACCTGGAGCGGATGGAACATGGCGATCTGCTTCGTCCTTTCCTTCGCCGCCAACGTGCTGGTGGCCGGGCTGCTCGCGCTGATCGGCGTCGTCTTCGCGAAGAAGGCCAAGAAGGGCAAGGGCCCGCAGAAGGTCGCCGCTTCGGCCAAGGAGACGGCTGCCGTACTGGGGAACGTCAAGCCGCACCCCCGCGCGGTGAGCCCCACGAGTGCCGTCGAGGTTCGAGTCGGTGAGACGGGGGCGACTGTGGCACGCTCGTCCTCATGACGGACCCTGCCGCCCATCCGGCCCAACCGCCCGCCTCGGTCGTACGCGTCGAGGGGCCCTGGACCCACCGGGACGTGGCGGCCAACGGAGCGCGCTTCCACATCGCCGAGATGGGGGACGGGCCGCTGGTCCTCCTCCTGCACGGCTTCCCGCAGTTCTGGTGGAGCTGGCGGCACCAGCTGGTGGCGCTCGCCGACGCGGGCTTCCGGGCCGTCGCGATGGACCTGCGGGGCGTGGGCGGCAGCGACCGCACCCCGCGCGGCTACGACCCGGCGAACCTCGCGCTCGACATCACGGGCGTCGTACGGTCCCTCGGTGAGCCCGACGCCGCGCTCGTCGGCCACGACCTGGGCGGATACCTCGCCTGGACGGCGGCCGTGATGCGGCCAAAGCTGGTGCGCCGCCTCGCCGTCTCCTCGATGCCGCACCCGCGGCGCTGGCGCTCGGCGATGCTCTCCGACCGCAGGCAGACCGCCGCCGGGTCGTACGTCTGGGGCTTCCAGCGCCCGTGGCTGCCCGAGCGTCAACTGGTCGCCGACGACGGCGCCCTGGTGGGCCGTCTGGTCCGCGACTGGTCAGGGCCCCGGCTGCCGGACGACGAGACGGTGGACACCTACCGGCGGGCCATGTGCATCCCCTCGACGGCCCACTGTTCGATCGAGCCGTACCGCTGGATGGTGCGGTCGATGGCCCGGCCCGACGGAATCCAGTTCAACCGCCGCATGAAGCGCCCGGTGCGGGTGCCGACGCTGCATCTGCACGGGTCGCTCGATCCCGTGATGCGTACGAGGAGCGCGGCGGGGTCCGGCGAGTACGTCGAAGCCCCTTACCGCTGGCGCCTGTTCGACGGCCTCGGGCACTTTCCGCACGAGGAGGACCCGGTGGCGTTCTCCACGGAGCTGGTGAACTGGCTGAAGGACCCCGAGCCGGACCGTTAGCCGCTCTTCCGACGGCCACCCATAGGAACACCTGTCCTACGAACGCCAATTGCCTGACGCATAGGCCAATTGGGGCCCCTGTGCGCGGTTACCGACCATGAGGCACGGGCACACGTCGGGGTATGGGCTGGACGCACGACTACAGTGACGTAGCACGCAATCGCCGCTCGGCCACAGCGCTGAACAGCCACGAGAGGGGCGGGCCACAGGATCCGGGCCATCACGGGCCCCCGCGAGCAGGTCTGCCTCAAGAAGGCATGGGCATTCCCCGCATCCTCCGCAGGAGGGCCCGCTGGGTCTCCGCGCGGCTGCGGCACACGCGCGACTGACCCGCTCCCCGTCAGCCAGGACCGGCCGACGACCCGTACCGGCCGTCGGCCGGGCCCGCCAGGACTCCGCTAGAGCGCGCAGCCCTGGCTGTCGACCTCCTGGTTGGCGGTGCGGCCCCGCTCGATGTCCCCGCGGACCTCGTCCGCCGTCAGCGCGTACCCCGTGTCCGGGTCGTCGAGGGACTTCGCGAAGACCACGCCGTAGACCTTGCCGTCGGGCGTGAGCAGCGGGCCGCCCGAGTTGCCCTGGCGGACGGTCGCGTAGAGCGAGTACACGTCGCGGCGCACGGTGCCCCGGTGGTAGATGTCCGGGCCCTTGGCCGTGATGCGACCGCGCACGCGCGCGGGGCGGACGTCGTAGGGGCCGTCCTCGGGGAAGCCCGCGACGATGGCTCCCGCGCCGCTGGTCGCGTCCTTGGACGTGAACTGCAGGGGCGGTGCCTTCAGCGTGGGCACGTCCAGTACGGCGATGTCGCGCTCCCAGTCGTAGAGGACGACCTTCGCGTCGTACGTCTGGCCCGTATCGCCTATCTGGACGGTCGGCTCGTCCACGCCGCCGACCACGTGCGCGTTCGTCATCACGCGGCGGTCCGCGAAGACGAAGCCGGTGCCTTCGAGGACCTTGCCGCAGCCGCGGGCCTCACCGCGGACCTTCACGATGGAGCGCTTGGCGGTCGTGGCGACCTTGCTCTTGGCGAGCTTGGGGTCCGGCGGCTGGACGTCCTTGATGGGCTCGTTCGAGAACGGGCTGAAGACCTGCGGGAAGCCGTTCTGCGCGAGGACCGAGGAGAAGTCGTTGAACCAGGTGTCCGCCTGGCCAGGCAGCGCGCGCGAAACACCCAGCAGGACCTTCGAGTTGCGCACTTCCTTGCCGAGCGTCGGCAGCGTCGTGCCCGCGAGGGCCGAGCCGATCAGCCAGGCGACCAGGAGCATCGCCACCACGTTCACCAGAGCGCCGCCCGTGGCGTCCAGGGCGCGGGCGGGCTGCCAGGTGATGTATCTGCGCAGCTTGTTGCCGAGGTGGGTGGTGAATGCCTGGCCGATCGAGGCGCAGACGATCACGATGACGACGGCCACCACCGCCGCGGTCGTCCCCACCGCTGCCGCGTCGTCGTCCGTGAGCGCGTCCCAGACGATCGGCAGCAGATAGACGGCGACGAGGCCGCCGCCGAGGAATCCGATCACCGAGAGGATGCCGACCACGAAGCCCTGGCGATAGCCCACGACCGCGAACCACACGGCTGCGAGCAGCAGCAGGACGTCCAGCACGTTCACCGATTCAATCCTCGCCTCGCATCGCGGCCGCCAACTTCCCGCAACCTTGTCATGCGCGCCAGTCGAGCGGGACCTGCCTGCTGCGGTCCCAGGGGCGCTCCCAGCCCGCGAAGTGCAGGAGTCTATCGATCACACCGGCCGTGAAACCCCAGACCAGAGCGGACTCGACGAGGAAGGCGGGGCCGTGGTGGCCCCTCGGGTGGACCGATGTCACGCGGTTCGCCGGATCCGTGAGATCGGCCACGGGGACCGTGAAGACACGGGCCGTCTCGTTCGGGTCGACGACGCCCACCGGGCTCGGGGAGCGCCACCAGCCGAGCACGGGCGTGACGACGAAGTCGCTCACGGGGATGAAGAGGCGGGGCAGCTCGGCGAAGAGCTGGACGCCCCGGGGGTCGAGGCCCGTCTCCTCCTCGGCCTCGCGCAGAGCCGCGCGCAGCGGTCCCTCCGCGCGCGGGTCGCCGTCCTCGGGGTCGAGGGCGCCGCCGGGGAAGGAGGGCTGTCCCGCATGCGAGCGGAGGGAGCCCGCGCGCTCCATCAGGAGCAGCTCGGGGCCCTTGGCGCCCTCTCCGAAGAGGACGAGCACGGCGGACTGGCGTCCGGCGCCGCTCTCCGGGGGCAGGAAGCGGCTCAGCTGGTGCGGCTCGATGGTCTCGGTGGCGCGGACGACCGGGTCCAGCCACGGGGGCAGGCCCGCGGTGCTCAGGAGTCCGTCCCCGGCGCGGCCTCTGTCGGCCTCTTCGCAACCGCTGCTCATGTGGTTCGTCCCGCTGTGCGTACCGCTGGTCTTCTCGCTCGCGTGCGTCATCGGCACCCCCGTCCGTCGTGGAGAACGCTCTTGGCCCCTCGGTTCGTTCCGCCCTGCCCCGATGTCACCCCTCGGCCAGCGGCGGCGCGGGCCTTCCCGGGTAGTCCGGCGGCGGCTTGAGGCGCTGGCCGGGCAGCCCGCCCATCTCGTACTTCAGGAGCTTCTTCGCCTTCTCCGGGTCGGTCTCGCCCTCTCCGTACGACGGGCAGAGCTCGGCGATCGGGCAGGCGCCGCAGGCGGGCTTGCGGGAGTGGCAGATGCGGCGGCCGTGGAAGATCACGCGGTGCGAGAGCATCGTCCACTCGCTCTTCGGGAAGAGCGCGGCGACGGCCGTCTCCACCTTCTCCGGGTCCGTCTCCTCGGTCCACTTCCAACGGCGCACCAGCCGTCCGAAGTGGGTGTCCACGGTGATGCCGGGGACTCCGAAGGCGTTGCCGAGGACGACGAAGGCGGTCTTGCGGCCCACGCCGGGGAGCTTGACGAGGTCCTCCACGCGGCCGGGGACCTCTCCCCCGAAGTCGTCCCGCAGGGCCTTCGACAGGCCCATGATCGACTTGGTCTTGGCCCGGAAGAAGCCGGTCGGCCTGATGAGCTCCTCGACCTCCTCGGGGACGGCGGCGGCCAGGTCCTCCGGAGTCGGGTACGCGGCGAACAGGCGCGGCGTCGTCTGGTTCACGCGCAGGTCGGTGGTCTGCGCGGAGAGGACCGTGGCCACCAGGAGCTCGAAGGGGTTCTCGAAGTCCAGCTCCGGGTGGGCGTACGAATAGACCTCGGCGAGCTCGCGGTTGATCCGGCGGGCACGGCGGACCAGGGCGGTGTGGGACTCGGGCTTGGTGGGGGGCTTCTTGGTGGGGGGCTTCGTGGGGGCGGGCTTCGTGGGGGCGGGCTTCGCGGTGGCGGTTTTTTTGGCTGCCGCCTTCGTGACCGCCGTCTTCTTGGCTACCGCCTTCGTGGCTGCCGCCTTCGTGACCGCCGCCTTCTTGACGACCGCCTTCGTGGCTGCCGCCTTCGTAGCTGCCGATTTCTTGGCTGCCGTCTTCTTCGCGGAGGTCGCGGACTTCTTCGCCGGGGCCGCCGCCGTCTTCTTCGCTGGCGTCGTCTTCTTCACCGTGAGTGCCTTAGATCGTCCGAGGGCTGTCCGATTTGTCGCTTTGCCGGGCGCGCTGGACGCATGTTCGCCCACAGCGGAATCATGGGACGCGGCCGCCATCTCAGCCCCCTCGGCCTGTGCTCTCACCGGCTTTTTGGACACCCGGCCAGCCTAGGGCCCCACACTGACATCCGTACTTGACCCCATGGATCGGCCCCCAATTGGCCCCCTCCCGCACAGCTTGCCGCGCCGGTGCGGCATCCTTGTGACTGATCACACTGTTTTGCACCGTCCGGCAAAATGGGGACCGGTCCCCTGATGCAGGTCGACAAGGAGAGAACTCGTGGACGACGTTCTGCGGCGCGCCCCGCTCTTCGCGGCGCTCGATGACGAGCAGGCCGCGGAGCTTCGCGGCTCCATGAGTGAGGTGACGCTCGCGCGCGGAGACGCCCTTTTCCATGAGGGAGACCCCGGAGACCGCCTCTACGTGGTCACCGAGGGCAAGGTGAAGCTTCACCGCACCTCACCCGACGGCCGCGAGAACATGCTCGCGGTGCTCGGCCCCGGCGAGCTCATCGGCGAGCTCTCGCTCTTCGACCCGGGCCCGCGCACGGCCACGGCGTCCGCCCTCACCGAGGTCAAGCTGCTCGGCCTCGGCCACGGCGACCTCCAGCCCTGGCTGAACGCACGCCCCGAGGTGGCTTCCGCGCTGCTGCGCGCCGTCGCCCGGCGCCTGCGCAAGACCAACGACCAGATGTCCGACCTGGTCTTCTCCGACGTGCCTGGCCGAGTGGCCCGCGCGCTCCTCGACCTGTCGCGCCGCTTCGGCGTGCAGTCCGAGGAGGGCATCCACGTCGTGCACGACCTCACGCAGGAAGAGCTCGCCCAGCTGGTCGGCGCCTCCCGCGAGACGGTCAACAAGGCGCTCGCGGACTTCGCCGGGCGTGGCTGGCTGCGGCTGGAGGCCCGCGCGGTGATCCTCCTGGACGTGGAGCGACTCGCCAAGCGCTCGCGCTGACACGCCAACGCATACGTGACTGGGCCCCGCCTCAAGCTTGAGGCGGGGCCCAGTCGCGTTCACGAGCCGCAGAGCGGCACATGCGGCACATGCGGCACATGCGGCACATGCGGCACACCCAGTGTGGCGAATTGGCGTGATTTAGCCCCTGACTCGCTGCACAGTTGACCCATGAACACCAGTGCCGTCACCGGACACGGTCCCGGGCTCGATCCGCAGGGCTACATCGCGCGGGAGGGCTCTCTCGGGCAGGTGCAGGCGGAGTTCCGGCCGGTCGTCGCCGCCGCGCGCGACCGGGTGCTCGCGGTGTTCGGGACGCGCCTCGACAGCGCCTACCTCTACGGCTCGATCCCGCGCGGCACCGCGCGGCCCGGCCGTTCCGACCTCGATCTGCTGATCGCCCTGCGCGAGGAGCCGACGGACGCCGACCGGGCCGAAGTCGAAGCCCTCGGGGCCGCCCTCGACGAGGAGTTCGAGCAGATCGACGGGGTCGGCGCCCTCCTGGAGAGCAGGCAGCGGCTGCTGAGCGAGGCGGAGACGTACGACCTCGGCTGGTTCGTCGCCTGCCTCTGCACGCCGCTGCTCGGCGAGGACCTGGCCGAGTTCCTGCCGCGCTACCGGCCCGACAGCCTGCTCGCCCGCGAGACCAACGGCGATCTGGCGCTCTTCCTGCCCCGCTGGCGCGAGCGGGTCGCGGCCGCGGCGGACGACGACGAGCTGCGCGCGCTCTGCCGGTCCTTCGCACGCCACCTCGTCCGCACCGCCTGCACGCTCGTCATGCCGCGGTGGAACGGCTGGAGCAGCGATCTGACCGAGATGGCCGAGGTGTTCGCGCAGTACTACCCCGAGTGGGGCGGGCGGCTGCGGGACGCCGCGGCCCTCGCGTACGAGCCCGTCGCGGACCGGGCCGTCCTCGCCTCGTACACCGAGGAGCTCGGGCCCTGGCTGGCCGCCGAGTACGCCTCAGTCCACGGCACCAAGACGCCCCGCGAGGGCGGCAGGAACGACCGGTTCGGCCAGTAGGCCAGTAAGCCAGTAGGACCGGAGGCGGCTAGATCAAGCCATGCTCCCGGAGGTACTCCAGCTGCGCGCGTACGGAGAGCTCGGCGGCGGGCCACAGGGAGCGGTCCACGTCGGCGTACACGTGCGCGACGACGTCGGAGGGGGCCGTATGGCCGTTCTCCACGGCCGTCTCCACCTGGGCCAGCCGGTGGGCGCGGTGCGCGAGGTAGAACTCGACGGCGCCCTGGGCGTCTTCGAGCACGGGTCCGTGGCCCGGCAGGACGGTGTGGACGCCGTCGTCGACCGTCAGTGACCTCAGACGGCGCAGCGAGTCCAGATAGTCGCCCAGACGGCCGTCAGGGTGCGCCACGACCGTCGTGCCGCGGCCGAGCACCGTGTCACCCGTCAGGACCGCCCTGTCGGCGGGGAGATGGAAGCAGAGCGAGTCCGCGGTGTGGCCCGGCGTGGGGACCACGCGCATCTCCAGGCCGCCCGTGGTGATCACGTCACCGGCGGCCAGGCCCTCGTCGCCCAGGCGCAGGGCGGGGTCGAGGGCCCGCACGTGCGTACGGGTCAGTTCGGCGAAGCGGGCGGCGCCCTCCGCGTGGTCCGGGTGACCGTGGGTCAGGAGCGTCAGCGCGACGCGCTTCCCGGCCTTCTCGGCGGTCTCGACGACCCGGCTCAGGTGGGCGTCGTCCAGTGGCCCGGGGTCGATGACGACCGCCAGGGGCGAGTCCGGCTCGGCGACGATCCAGGTGTTGGTGCCGTCCAGGGTCATCGCGGAGGCGTTGGGCGCGAGCACGTTGACGGCGCGGTCGGTGGCGGGGCCGCTGAGGACTCCGCCACGGGGCTGGCCGGGGAGGGCGGCGGCTTCGGTCATGAAGGGGTGTCTCCCGTCGGGGGTGCGCTTCGGCGGATCGCGGGCGGAGCCACGGCTGCGAGGGCGAGGGCGGGGGCAGGGGCGGGGTGGCCGGTGTTCCTCACGAGCCGCTCTCCGGAGAGACCCGTTTGGTGAACTCGTCGTGGCCCGGCCAGGAGAGGACCAGCTCGCCGTCCTCCACGCGCGCGCGTGCCAGTACGGGAGTCATGTCCTGCTCCGGAGCCGCCGCGAGCGCGTCGGCCGGGCTCCGATGGGGGCTCAGGGCACGCAACGTGGAGATCGTGGGCGGCATCATCAGGAGTTCGCCCTTGTCGTAGCGGGCGGCCGCCTCCGTCGGGCGGATCCAGACCGTGCGGTCCGCCTCCGTGGAGGCGTTGCGCGTGCGCTGTCCGGTGGGCAGCGCGGCCACGAAGAAGAACGTGTCGTAGCGGCGGGGCTCGAACTCGGGGGTGATCCAGCGCGCCCAGGCGCCGAGCAGATCGCTGCGCAGGACCAGGCCCCTGCGGTCGAGGAACTCGGCGAAGGAGACGTCGCGGGCCACCAGCGCCTCGCGGTCCGCCTCCCAGTCGTCGCCCGTGGTGTCGCCGACGACGGTGTCCGGGGTCGGTCCCGCGAGCAGGACGCCCGCCTCCTCGTACGTCTCACGGACCGCCGCGCACACGATCGCCTGCGCCTCGGCCTCGCCGTCGACGCCGAGGCGGGCCGCCCAGGACGCGCGCGTGGGGCCCGCCCAGCGCACCAGACGGTCGTCGTCGCGCGGGTCGACACCGCCGCCCGGATACGCGTACGCGCCTCCGGCGAAGGCCATGGAGGCGCGTCTGCGCAGCATGTGTACTTCAGGGGCGCCGCGCTCCGCACTGCCCCTGAGCAGCATGACGGTCGCGGCCCGGCGAGGGGTCGCCGGAATCAGCTCGCCGCTCGCCAGGGCGCGGATGCGGTCGGGCCACTCCGGGGGATACCACTGCCCATTTGCCATGCGCGGAGGCTATCCCCAAGTGGGCTGATGTTCGAGAGGCAACGATCAGTGCCTACAGGGGCTCCGAAAACCGGTGCCGACGCCCCAGGCAGGCCGGAAGCCGCCTACGCCTCCGTCAGCTCCACCTGGAACTCGACCTCGACCGGAGCGTCGAGCGGCAGCACCGCGACACCGACGGCACTGCGCGCGTGCACGCCCTTGTCGCCGAGAACCTCGCCGAGGAGCTCGCTGGCGCCGTTGATGACGCCGGGCTGCCCCGTGAAGTCGGGGGCGGAGGCGACGAAGCCGACGACCTTCACGACGCGCGCGATGCGGTCCAGGTCACCGGCGACCGACTTGACCGCGGCCAGCGCGTTGAGCGCGCAGACGCGGGCCAGGTCCTTGGCCTCCTCGGGGGTGACCTCGGCGCCGACCTTGCCGGTCACGGCGAGCTTGCCCTCCACCATCGGGAGCTGGCCCGCGGTGTAGACGTACACGCCGGACTGGACGGCCGGCTGGTACGAGGCCAGCGGCGGCACGACCTCGGGCAGCGTCAGGCCGAGCTCGGCGATGCGCGCCTCGACGGCCCCGCTCATGCCTGCTTCTCGCGCTTCAGATAGGCCACCAGCTGCTCGGGGTTGTTCGGCCCGGGCACGACCTGGACCAGCTCCCAGCCGTCCTCGCCCCAGGTGTCCAGAATCTGCTTCGTGGCATGGACGAGCAGCGGCACGGTTGCGTATTCCCACTTGGTCATGTGGCCGACTGTAGCCGGTGTCGGGCGGTGCTCAGGGTGGGCTCCTGCGTAGCCCGGGCCGCGACTGGTTAGGCTCGAATACGTGAGCAGGCTCCAGGTCGTCAGTGGCAAGGGCGGTACCGGCAAGACCACGGTGGCCGCGGCCCTCGCGCTCGCCCTCGCGACGGAGGGCAAGCGGACCCTCCTCGTGGAGGTCGAGGGCAGGCAGGGCATCGCGCAGCTCTTCGAGACGGAGGCGCTGCCTTATGAGGAGCGGAAGATCGCCGTCGCTCCCGGGGGCGGGGAGGTGTACGCCCTCGCCATCGATCCCGAGCTCGCGCTGCTCGACTACCTCCAGATGTTCTACAAACTGGGGGGCGCGGGTCGCGCGCTCAAGAAGCTCGGTGCCATCGACTTCGCCACCACCGTCGCGCCGGGGCTGCGGGACGTGCTCCTCACCGGCAAGGCGTGCGAAGCCGTGCGCCGCAAGGACAAGAGCGGGCGGTACGCGTACGACTGCGTCGTGATGGACGCCCCGCCGACGGGCCGCATCACGCGCTTCCTGAACGTGAACGACGAGGTCGCCGGGCTCGCCAAGATCGGGCCCATACACAACCAGGCGCAGGCCGTGATGCGGGTGCTCAAGTCGCCCGAGACGGCCGTGCACTTGGTGACGCTCCTGGAGGAGATGCCCGTCCAGGAGACCGCGGACGGGATCGCCGAGCTGCGGGCCGCGCAACTGCGCGTGGGGCGCGTCATCGTGAACATGGTGCGGCCCGAGCTGCTCGACGAGGCAGAGCTCGAACTCGGCCTCGACCGGACCCCGCGTACGGCCATCGCCAAGTCGCTTTCCGCCGCGGGACTCGGCGGGGCCCGCAAGGGCGGCGCCGCCGAACGGCTCGTCGATCCGCTCCTCGGACAGGCCGCGGAGTACGCCGAGCGGTTCGCCCTGGAGCGCGACCAGCGCGCCGTGCTCACCGGTTTCGGCAAGCCGCTGCACGAACTCCCGCTGCTGGCGGGCGGGATGGACCTCGCGGGCCTGTACGAGCTCGCCACGGCACTGCGGAAGCAAGGGATCGCATGACCCCGGACCCGGCACGGACCTCCGAGACCGCCCGCACCGCGGACGACGCCGCGCGCCCGCTGGATTCCGCACGCGCGCTGGACGTCGACGCGCTGCTCGACGACCCGAAGACCCGCATCGTGGTGTGCTGCGGCTCCGGAGGCGTCGGCAAGACGACCACGGCGGCCGCCCTGGGGCTGCGCGCGGCCGAGCGGGGCCGCAAGGTCGTCGTCCTCACCATCGACCCGGCGCGCAGGCTCGCCCAGTCGATGGGCATCGACCAGCTCGACAACGTGCCGCGCCAGGTCAAGGACGTGACGGGCGACGGCGAGCTGCACGCCATGATGCTCGACATGAAGCGCACGTTCGACGAGATCGTCGAGGCGCACGCGGACAAGGAGCGGGCGGCCGCGATCCTCGGCAACCCCTTCTACCAGTCGCTCTCGGCGGGCTTCGCGGGCACGCAGGAGTACATGGCGATGGAGAAGCTGGGGCAACTGCGCTCGCGCGACGAGTGGGACCTGATCGTCGTCGACACACCGCCCTCGCGCTCGGCCCTGGACTTCCTCGACGCTCCCAAGCGCCTGGGGTCCTTCCTCGACGGCAAGCTGATCCGGCTGCTCATGGCCCCGGCCAAGGTGGGCGGCCGGGCCGGGATGAAGTTCCTGAACGTCGGCATGTCGATGATGACGGGGGCCCTCGGCAAGCTGCTCGGCGGGCAGTTGCTGCGCGACGTACAGACGTTCGTGGCCGCGATGGACACCATGTTCGGCGGGTTCCGCACCCGCGCGGACGCGACGTACCGCCTGCTCCAGGCGCCGGGCACGGCGTTCCTCGTCGTGGCGTCGCCGGAGCGGGACGCGCTGCGGGAGGCCGCGTACTTCGTGGAGCGCCTGGCCGCCGACGACATGCCGCTGGCCGGTCTCGTACTGAACCGGGTGCACGGCAGCGGCGCCGCCCAGCTGTCGGCCGAGCGGGCGCTTGCCGCCGCGGAAAATCTTGACGAGAGCCGCATTGTGGATCAGGAGGGCGGGAAGATTGGAGTTCGTAACGCCCCGGACAGTGCCCCGGACGCCGACCCGATTCGTGACTCCCCTACGGATCCCGGGACTTCCGAGGCCCCCCGGGCTTCCGAGGCTTCCCAGACTCCCGAGAACGCGGACCCCGACGATCCGTCGGCAGGTCACCCCTCAGTCGAGCAGTTGACCGCGGGGCTGCTCCGGCTGCACGCCGAACGCATGCGGCTGCTCGCGCGTGAACAGCACACGCGCGATCGCTTCACCGCGCTCCACCCCGAGGTGGCGGTGGCCGAAGTGGCCGCGCTGCCGGGCGATGTGCACGACCTCGCGGGCCTCCGGGCCATTGGGGAGCGGCTGGCAGGCTGACGTGTCCCGGGCCGGAGGGCCCGGGCGGCTAACCCACTGCCGCGTAGCTCTCGTACGTCTCCTCGTCCTCCAAGTCCACGGGCAGCAGGCCCGTGCCTCGCTCGTACTCCGAGCGCGCTGTCTCCAGGAGCCTGCGCCACGAGGTGACGGTGGGGCGCCTGCGCAGCAGCGCACGGCGCTCCCGCTCAGTCATGCCACCCCACACGCCGAACTCGACGCGATTGTCCAGCGCGTCGGCCAGGCACTCGGTCCGCACCGGACATCCGGTGCACACCGCCTTGGCCCTGTTCTGCGCTGCTCCTTGAACGAACAGTTCATCTGGATCGGTAGTGCGGCAGGCCGCCTGCGCACTCCAGTCGGTTACCCAGCCCATACCGGCGCCGTCCTCTCCCGAATCGAGGCTCCCCCACGGCGGCAGCGGCATATTCACCGCCGCCAGTTGAGGACGTTACGGAAGGTGGGCACAGCGCAACACCCCCTTCGGGCCCAATCTTGAATGGTCCGAACGGACTATGCGTAAGCGGCAGATCACCCGACGGAGTGAGCTGGCGACATGCGTGAGGAATCCCGCATACCGGGGCAGTTCAGTTGAGTCACAACGGACGCGAAGCGTCACATGAGGCGAATTCGGACAGGGATCCGCCGGATTCGGGGGCGACGGAGGGCTTGTTGCTGAACCGCACTGCTGTGACAGTTGAGAGCAGCTTAGGCCAAGGCATTGCGAGCTGTCCGGCGAATCGGAACGTCGGCGGACGGCGTTGCCGCGCCACCGATTCAGTCGATCTTTCGGCCGATCTCGGGGCCGGTGCAGCCGAAGGCTCCCTTGACTACGGATTAGGCTGCCCTCATGGGAAAGAAGCGCTCGGGCGGTGGCCTGTCACCAACTCAGCAGGCCGCGAAGTTCCTAGGGGTCAGCGTGCTGGCGGGCGCGGTGCTCGCGGGAATCGCGCTGCCCGCGGCGGGAGCGCTCGGCCTCGCGGCCAAGGGCTCGGTCGAGGGATTCGACGAGATCCCCGCCAACTTGAAGCAGCCACCGCTCAGCCAGCGCACCACCATCCTGGACAACAAGGGCGGATCGATCGCGACGGTCTACTCGCGTGACCGCACCGTGGTGAAGCTCAAGGACATCTCGCCGTACATGCAGAAGGCGATCGTCGCGATCGAGGACGCGCGCTTCTACGAGCACGGCGCGGTCGACCTCAAGGGCATCCTGCGCGCGCTCAACCAGAACGCGCAGAGCGGCGGCGTCTCGCAGGGCGCGTCCACGCTCACGCAGCAGTACGTGAAGAACGTCTTCGTGGAGGAGGCGGGCGACGACCCGACCAAGGTCGCCGAGGCCACGCAGCAGACGATCGGCCGCAAGATCCGCGAGCTGAAGTACGCGATTCAGGTCGAGGACAAGCTCGGCAAGAAGCGCATCCTCAAGAACTACCTGAACATCACCTACTTCGGTCAGCAGGCCTACGGCATCGAGGCGGCGGCCCAGCGCTACTTCTCCAAGCCCGCCAAGGACCTGAAGCTCCAGGAGGCCGCGCTCCTCGCCGGCATCGTGCAGTCGCCGAGCCGGTACGACCCGGTCAACGACGCCGCGGAGGCCACCAAGCGCCGCAACGTCGTACTGCAGCGCATGGCGGAGACGCACGACGTCTCGCAGGCGGACGCCGACAGGGCCAAGAAGACGGATCTCGGCCTGAAGGTGAGCCGGCCCAAGAACGGCTGCATCACCTCGGTCAGCGGCGCCGGATTCTTCTGCGACTACGTACGCGAGGTCTTCCTCAACGACCCGGTCTTCGGCAAGACGAAGGAAGAGCGGGCCAAGGTCTGGAACCGGGGCGGTCTGAAGGTCCGCACGACGCTCGATCCGCAGACCCAGGAATCGGTGCAGGCGTCGATAAAGGATCACGTGTACAAGACCGACGACGTGGCGACCGCCGCCACCATCGTCGAGCCGGGCACGGGCAAGATCCTCGGCATGGGCCAGTCGCGGCCCTACGGCTTCAAGAAGGACGAGACCACGATCAACCTCTCCGTGGACGACTCCATGGGCGGCGGCGCCGGTTACCAGCCGGGTTCGACGTTCAAGCCGGTCGTCGCGGCGGCGGCCCTGGAGGGCGGCAAGTCACCGGGGCAGAGCTACTCATCGCCGTACGAAATGCCCTACCCGGAGCGGGTGTCGGCCTGTGACGGCAAGAACTGGGTGAACTCGGGCGGCGCCAAGCTCACCAACGAGAACGAGAGCGAGGTCGGCCCGTACGGCATGGCGGAGGCGACCGCGAAGTCGGTCAACACCTACTACGTGCAGCTCATCGGCGACATCGGCATCTGCCCGGTGACGCAGATGGCCGACAAGATGGGCCTCGCGCGCGCCGACGGCAAGGAGATCGTCCAGGCGCCGTCGATCGCCCTCGGCACCCAGGAGATGTCCCCGCTGACGATGGCGGGCGCGTACGCGGCGTTCGCCTCGCGCGGCACGTACTGCACGCCGATCGCCATCGAGTCGATCAGCACGCTCGGCGGTAAGTCGCTCCCGGTACCGAAGTCGACGTGCTCGCGCGCCATGTCGCAGAAGACCGCGGATACCATCAACACCCTGCTCAAGGGCGTGGTCGAGGACGGCACGGGCAAGCAGGCCGGACTCGGCTCCCGCGCGAGCGCGGGCAAGACGGGTACGACCGACTACCGCTACGCCGCCTGGTTCGTGGGCTACACCCCGAACATGTCGGGCGCGGTCTGGGTCGGCGACCCGCAGCACAAGCGGCAGATGGTCGACATCAGCATCGGCGGAGTCCCGTACGGCAAGGTCTTCGGTGGTGAGGTGCCGGGCCCGATCTGGCGCGACGCGATGAGCGGCGCCCTCACGGGCAAGCCCGCGCCGGGCTTCAACACCGTCCACCTGCCCGGCGGCGACAAGGGCAAGGACAAGGGCCGCGACCACGACGACGGCAAGCCGGGCGGCGGCAACGGTGGCAACGGCGGTGGTGGTGGCGGTGGCGGTGGCGGCCAGGGTGGCGGCGGCAACGGCGGGGGCAACGGCGGCGGGGACGACCCCTGGACGGACCTGATCGGTGGCCTCGGGAACGGTGGGGGCCACGGCAACGGCGGCGGGATCGGCGGCTGGCGCCCGTGACCGGAGTCTGAGGCTTTGCATACGCCGATGAGGGCGCTCCCCTGCTTCAGGGGGGCGCCCTCATCGCGTGACGGATACGGAGCTACGGATACGGAGCTACGGATGTCGGCCTACGGACACCGAGCGGTCGGAGGCTCTCAGCCCGCGAGAAGCTCCTTGACCACCGCGGCGACGCGGCCGCCCTCGGCGAGGCCCGCGACCTTCGGGTTCACGATCTTCATGACCTGACCCATGGCGCGCGGCCCCTCGGCGCCGGCCGCCTTGGCGTCCTCGACGGCCTGGGCGACGATAGTCCGCAGCTCGTCGTCGGAGAGCTGCTTGGGCAGGTACTCGGCGAGGACCTCGCCCTCCGCCTTCTCCTTCGCGGCCTGCTCGGCGCGGCCGCCGTCGGCGAACGCCTCGGCCGCCTCGCGGCGCTTCTTCGCCTCGCGGGCGATCACCTTCTGCACCTCGTCGTCGGAGAGCTCGCGCGCCTCCTTGCCCGCGACCTCCTCCTTCGTGATCGCGGTGAGGGTGAGCCGGAGCGTCGAGGAGCGCAGCTCGTCACGCCCCCGGATCGCGGCGGTGAGGTCTTCCTGCAGCTTCGACTTGAGCGTGGTCATGCGTTGATTGTGGCAGGTGCGGACGGTTCCCTGCCCGCCGATTTCCCGGGGGCCGCCCGTGGTTGACCACGGGTCCCCTGCGGGTTCGGGGTGCTCGGTGTCTGACACGATGGGGGGATGCGCGCGCGATACGCAGTACCTCTGGGCATCACGGCGACGGCTGCGGCCGGTCTCGTCTACTCGGTGGGCATCGAGCCCCGTTCCTTCCGGCTGAGGCGGGTCACCGTGCCCGTACTGCCGTCCGGGATGCGGCCGTTGAGAGTGCTTCAGGTCTCCGACATCCACATGGTGTCGGGGCAGCGCAAGAAGCAGCGGTGGCTGCGCTCGCTCGCGGGCCTGCGCCCCGACTTCGTGATCAACACCGGTGACAACCTGTCGGATCCGGAGGGCGTGCCGGAGACGCTGGACGCGCTCGGGCCGCTGATGCAGTTCCCCGGGGCGTACGTCTTCGGATCGAACGACTACTACGGCCCCAAGCTGCGCAACCCCGCCCGCTACCTGCTCGAGAAGGCCCAGGGCAGGCACGGCCTGAACGGGAACGCGCCCGCCGTCGGCGTCATCCACAACCCGTGGGAGGGCCTGCGCGACGGGTTCGACGCGGCGGGCTGGCTGAACCTCACGAACACGCGGGGCTCGCTGAAGATCGACGGCTACGAGATCGGACTCACCGGCCTGGACGACCCGCACATCAAACGCGACCGCTACGCGCGCGTGGCGGGCGGTCCCGACTCCGCGGCCGACTTCTCGATGGGCGTCGTCCACGCGCCGTACCTGCGCTCGCTCGACGCGTTCACCGCGGACGACTACCCGCTGATCCTCGCGGGCCACACCCACGGCGGACAGCTGTGCATCCCCTTCTACGGCGCGCTGATCACCAACTGCGACCTGGACACGGCCCGGGTGAAGGGCCTGTCCATGCACGAGGCGGAGGGTCGTACGTCGTTCATGCACGTGTCGGCGGGCTGCGGCGCGAGCCGCTACACCCCGATGCGGTTCGCGTGCCCGCCGGAGGCGACGCTCCTGACGCTGGCCCCGGTGGTCTGAGGCCCCCACCGGGGGCGTACGACAGGAACCATGCCTACGGTGGGGTGCATGATCGCGCCGAATTCCGCGGGTGTCCCGGCGGAGGCGGTCGTGCCGCACAAGCGCCGCCCCCTCGCCGCAGCCCTCCGCACACTGATCGCCCTCGCCGCGCTGACCGGGATCGTCATCGACCTGGCCGTCGGCAGCCCGCTGCGCGTCCTCAGTTACTTCACGGTGCAGAGCAACGTGGTGGTGGCCGGGGTGCTCGGCATCTCCGCGTGGCGGGCTTGGCGCGGGCGCCGACCGCTCCCGGCCTGGGCGACCGGCGGCACGCTCCTCTTCATCGCGATCACGGGGCTCGTCTACCACTTCGTCCTGGCCAACGACGCGAGCGGCTTCTCCATGACGGACGGCGCCGAGGCCCTCTCCGGCTGGCGCTCGCTCTCCAACCAGCTCCTGCACACGGTGACGCCGATCGGCGTGGCCCTGGACTGGCTGCTCCTCACCGCCCCCGGCGGCCTGCGCTGGCGCCACGCGGGCCTCTGGCTGCTCTACCCCCTGGCCTACCTGGCCTTCGCCCTGACCCGCGGCGCCCTCATGGCCCCCGGCTCCACGGCCCGCTACCCCTACCCGTTCCTGGACGTCGACATCCACGGCTACGCGGGGGTCCTCGGCAACGCGGTCACCTTCGGCCTGGCCTTCTCCGCCCTGGCCTTCCTCCTGGTCGCCCTGGACCGCGTCCGCCCCTACGTCCGGGGCCCAGAAACCGGATTTCGTCTCCGGCCGCCGGTCCGCTAAAGTAATCGATGTCGCCACGACCTGCGCTTCGGCGGGGGCAGTGGAGCAACGACATCGGGGTGTAGCGCAGCTTGGCAGCGCGCTTCGTTCGGGACGAAGAGGTCGTGGGTTCAAATCCCGCCACCCCGACAGCTGAAACAGCAGGTCAAGGGCCTGATCCGCATCGCGGATCAGGCCCTTTCTGCGTCTCGGGTGATCGTTTGGGAGAAATCTGGGAGAAGATCTTGGTCGGCTCCTCCCGGGCGGACAGCTGCCGTTGAGTCATGAGGCATGCCATGGATCGCCCCGGGCCCTACGCGTCCGCGAATCCGAGGTCACGGCGATGGCGGGCGCCGGGGTGGATCAGCGGGAGCGCCGTGCGGTTCACGTACCCGGATGCCCGACGGTCTCGGGCAGTACTGCCACGCGGCCGGTGTCGCTCTGGGCCTCGGCAGCGCGGCAGGTGTGGCAGGTGATGCGGCGGGCCGGCCTTGGCCCTGTCGCCAGACCGGTGCCGTGGACGCGGTGCAGGGTGGTCGGCGTGGCATGGGCGTGGTCTGGGCAGAGTCCGGCGCCGCAGCGGTGGCAGATGGCCACGGCGGGGATGCCCGGTCGCTCCTGGGTGTGGCAGTCGTAGCAGTTCATCGCGGGGGCCTGTTCTGCTCGGGCGCCGGCTCGGCGCTGTCGGGTACGGCGGCGGGGGATGCGGCGGCCGGCCGCTCCTCGGACGGTGCGTGGTGCGGGTGGAAGAAGCGCTGGGCGATGGCGGTGGGCAGGACCGCGGTCAGGACCACCACGGTGACCAGGACGGAGAACTGGGCCTTGGTGACGATCCCGGCGGTGTAGCCGTACGTCGCCGAGATGGTGCCGAAGGTCAGTCCGGTGCTCATGAGCAGGGTGGTGAACGGGGCGTGCGGGGCGGCGTACCGCCGCGCCAGGGGGTGCACGGCCACGGACTTGAGGGCGAGCTTCGCCGCGAGCAGGGCGCCGAGGAGACCGAGGTTGGCGATCACCAGGGGCAGCGAGACGTTCATGCCCGAGCGCAGGAAGAAGAACGGGGTGAGCAGGGCGAACGCGACGACGCGGAAGCGCTGTTGGGTGGGACGGTGGCGGGCGAAGGCGCGGGAGAGGGCGAGGCCGAGGAGGAAGGCGGGCAGTACGGCGTGGCTGTGGGCCTTCTCGCCGAGCCACATCAGCAGCAGGAGCGCGGCGAACGCGCCCTTGATCTCGGGTTCGATGACCCTGTCGCCGTACTGGGTGAAGAACCAGTGCTCCAGCCGTGGCATCGCGACGATCAGCGTCAGTGAGGCGGCGATGAAGGGCAGCAGCCACCAACTGGGGCGTACGAAAAGGATGCTGAGTGCGAGGACGGTGGCGAGGTCGGTGACGAAGGTGGCGCTCATGATGAGCTTGCCGAGGCGGGTGGCGTTCAGGCCGGTCTCCACCAGGACCGCGTAGACGACGGCGAGCGAAGTGGTGGACAAGGCGGTGCCACCGATCTCGGCGGCCTTCCAGGCCCAGTCGAAGCCGTAGCGGCACAGCGCGATTACCCCGGCGAACGGGGCGGCGAAGGAGGCGATGCCGATCAGGACGCTGGCCCGCCAGGTGGCGCGGAACTCGTCCGGGTCGACTTCCGCTCCGGCGAGGAAGGTGAGGACGACGCTGCCGAACCCGGCGAGGAAGACCAGCCATTGGGGCGCGGTGAGGTGGAGGGTGTTGCCGACCGCGACGCCGAGACAGATCTCGATGATGGCCACCGACAGGCCGAGCCGGACCGAGAGCATGCTCGCGGCGAGGGTGACGACGGCGAGGACGGCGGCAACGTAGTAGACGGACTCCATACGGGACGACCTCCGAGGGCAGGGGCTCCTGACTGGTGTGGTCAGGAACCATCGGCCCCAGGAGGGCGGTTCGAGCCGGAGGGAACGGGCTCGGGCGGGATCCATCGCCTGACTTCGAGTGAACTGCGGGGTGTGGATAGGGTCAAGTGCGGTCTGGGCGTGTGGTGTTGGGCAGCTCTGGCGCGTTACGGGTTCCGGGCCGAGGTCGGCGCGCGCACACTGGGTGCGTGTTCCCTCGGATGGTGGTGGCCTTCGACGACTCGCCGGGTGCGCGTCGCGCGCTGGAGCGGGCCGTGGAGCTGGCACACCCGGAGGACGCCGAGGTGATCGTGGTGGCAGTGGAGGCGCACCTGCCGCACTACGGCGCCACGGTGGGTGAGGTGACCGAGGAGCTGGAGGTGGAGGAGCGGGACTGTCACCGCTGGCTGGCTGCGGCCGAGGCATACGCCGCCGAGCACGGCATCACCGTCGCGGGCGAGGTGCGGGCCGGGCATCCGGCCCAGGAGCTGGTGCGCGCCGCCGAGGAGCACGAGGCGGATCTGATCGTGGTCGGACACAGCGGACACTCCTCGGTGTGGGGGCGTTTCCTCGGCGCGACGGCGGAGAAGATCAGTCGACACGCCCCGTGCTCGGTGTTGATCGTGCGGTGAGGCCGCCCGGAGCCTCACCGCAACCGCGGAGGTATCCGCTGACAATCCCTGATCGAGATGCGTCCATGCCGCGACGTCCAGGAGGTCCCCGTGCCCGAGATGAGGGCTCTATCCCCTGCGTCGCCCGCGTTCGGCGGCCGTGTGGTGGACCGTGACGTGGTCGAGGACGGCGAGCGCGCCGACCGCGTCGAGGATGTCCCCGATCCGCAGCAGGAAGCAGCGCAGCCGATCCTCTTGGTCCACGAAGACCACGCTGCACGGGCTCTTGCCCGCGATCCGCACCGGCCGGTCCTGGTGGAGGTGCCCGTCGGTGCCGAAGCCCGCCACGGCGTGGAAGACACTTGCCCCGCTCACGTGCTCCTGGCGGGCGCGGTGCACGAGTTCGGCGTAGGCGGGCCGGTGATGCCAGAGCGAGCCGCCGGTCAGGTGGATGGTGAGCCGGGCCGCCCGTCCGGGCCGAGGTCGCGGCATGGCCCACCCCCCTTGAGTGCGCGCCGTGCGGAACGGGCACACCGTACTGCCGGGCGCAGGCGCCGCCCAGAGGCTCGGCACGCTCGTGACGCATTGAGGAGGCTGTCGTGGAAACCATGGAGTTCGACGTGATCGTGGAGATCCCGCAGGGGTCCCGCAACAAGTACGAGATGGACCATGCGAGCGGCCGGATCCGGCTGGACCGGATGCTGTTCACCTCGACCAAGTACCCGGCCGACTACGGCTGCATCAGGGGCACGCTCGGTCGTGACGGCGACCCCCTGGACGCCCTCGTCCTGGTGGGGGAACCCACGTTTCCCGGCTGTGCCATCTCCTGCCGGGCGATCGGCATGTTCGTGATGAGCGACGAGAAGGGCCCGGACGAGAAGATCCTTTGCGTCCCCGCCCACGACCCGCGCCACGCCGCTCTGCGGGACATCGGCGACGTACCCGACTTCGACCGGCTGGAGATCACCCACTTCTTCGAGGTCTACAAGGATCTGGAGCCCGGCAAGTCGGTGGAGGGCTCGCACTGGGAGGGGCGCGAGCAGGCGGAGGACGAGATCAACGCCGCCCGTGCCCGCGTCGGCGCCGCCGGGAAGGGAGCATGACCATGGTGCGCATCGAGCGGCTGCACGCCGTGGAGATCCTCGACTCGCGGGCCCGCCCCACCTTGTCCGTCACCCTGACCACCGCAGACGGGTTGCGGGTGCGGGCAGGGGTGCCCTCCGGGGCCTCCACCGGCACCCGGGAGGCCGTCGAACTGCGCGACGACGACCCGGAGCACTTCGGCGGCCAAGGCGTCGCGCGGGCCGTCGCCCACGTCAACGGCGAAATGGCGGAGGCGTTGACCGGCCGGTCCTTCTCCACGTTCGCCGAGGTCGACGCGGAGTTGATCGCGCTCGACGGCACCGACGCCAAGTCGCGCCTCGGTGCGAACGCGGTCATCGGGGTTTCGCTGGCCGCCGCCCGCGCCCAGGCGACGGCAGCCGGGCGCGAGATGTGGCAGTGCCTCGCCGAGGTCGCCGAGGTGGCACCACGGTTGCCGGTGCCGCACTTCAACGTCGTCAACGGCGGTGCCCACGCCGCCAACCAGCTGGACTTCCAGGAATTCATGATCGCCCCGCTCGGCGCGCCGAGCCTGCCCGAAGCCGTACGAGCCGGGGCCGAGGTCTATGCCCGCCTCAAAGCCCGCCTGGCGAGGGGCGGTTACGCCATCGGGCTGGGCGACGAAGGCGGCTTCGCCCCGGCCATCGACCGCCCTGAGGAGGTCCTGCGGCTCCTCGTCGAGGCGATCACGGACGCCGGGTACACCCCTGGCCGCGACGGCATCGCGCTCGCCCTGGACCCGGCGGCCAGCGAGTTCCGCACCCCCGAGGGCCGCTACCGCATCGCGGGCGACGAACTCACCAGCGACCAACTCATCGACCGCTACGAGGAGATGTGCGACCGCTTCCCCGTCTGGTCCATCGAGGACGGGCTCGGCGAGGACGACTGGACCGGCTGGACGCGCCTGACCGCCCGCCTCGGCGACCGGATCCAGCTGGTCGGCGACGACATCTTCGTCACCAACCCAGCGATCATCACCGAGGCCATCGACCGCAAGGTCGCCAACTCCGCGCTGATCAAGGTCAATCAGATCGGCACGGTCACCGAGACCCTGGAGGCGATGCGGATCTGCCGCGTGGCCGGCTACACGCAGATGGTCTCGCACCGCTCCGGCGAGACCGAGGACACGTTCATCGCCGACCTCGCCGTCGGCACCGGCTGCGGCCAGCTCAAGTCCGGTGCCCCGGCCCGCGGGGAGCGCGTCGCCAAGTACAACCGACTGATCGAGATCTCCGACGCCGAGCCCGCACTGCCCTACGGGATCGTGCGCTGACCGCGCGCCCGTGGCGCGTCAGGGCTCCTCGGCGGCGCGGTACAGACCGGTCAGCCGGGCCAGCACGGCGAATCCGTCGTCCGTGCCGGGCCAATGGGCGCGTACGGCTTCGAGGCCGGCCCGGCGGACGACCCCGCGCAGCACGAACGCGACGATGATCGCGTCGTCGGCGTAGCCGATGACCGGCAGAAAGTCCGGCACGAGATCGAGGGGGAGCGCCAGGTAGGCCATCAGCAACGCCAACCGCACCCGTACTCCGCGTGGCAGGCTCTTGTCGACGGCCAGCCGACTCAGTAGCCGCAGCAGGTCGGGGAGCAGGCGCACCGCCTCACCCAGCAGGGCGCCCTTCGGACGGACCAGCAGCAGCCCGACCAGCAGAACCAGCCAGACGGCGAGCAGGCACGCACCGATCGCGATCAGGATCTCCCAGCCCATGGTCAGGCTTCCTCGCGCCGCTCCGCACGCAGGTCTCGCGCGAGATCGACGGTGATCAGCAGCAAGGTCACCGAAGCGCCCAGGGCCATGCCGCCGACGACGTCGGTGGCCCAGTGCACCCCGAGATACACCCGGGAGGCCCCCACCAGGGCGACCAGCGCCGATGCCGCGCCCCACACACTCGCCACGGCGGTGCGGGAGCGCAGCTGCCTCGCGACCAGGTAGGCCAGGAGCGGCAGCAAGGCGGCGGCCATCGTGGTGTGACGGGAAGGGAAGGAGAAGTCGGTCTCCTGGACCACCCAGTACGAGGCCGGGGGCCGGATCCGGTCGGTCAGGTTCTTCACCACCGTGGCCGCCACGACCGATCCCGCCCCGGCCGCCCCGATCAGCACCAGGGGCCGCCACGAGCGCGCCCGGCGCCCCAGCACCACCGCCACCAGCACCGACATGACGAGCAGCGGGACTTCGGCGGCGTGCGTGACGGCCGTCATCACCGCGTTCAGCATCCCGTCGCGGTGCTCGACCGCCTCGGCGAGCAGGGGCCGGTCCACCAGCCACGCATGGTGATCGGCGATCAGGTCGGCGTCCGCCGCGAACAGCGAGAGGGAGAGCAGGAGCAGTGCGGCGGGGACGACGACCTGCACGGGACGGGGCCGCCCGGTGGGCGGCAGAGCGGAGATGGACATGAGGGAGAACTCCCGTTCTGTGGCGACAGGAAGGCGGCCGAAAGCGGCACGAGGAAACAGCAGGACAGGTGAAGGACGGGGGGAGCCGGGTCAGCGGCGACGGGTCCCGGCCACGGCTAGCAGAGCCAGCGCGGCGGCCTGTATCGCGGCGACCACCGCGATCAGTACCGGGATCGAGTACGCGTAGAGGGCGCCGGTGAGCGCACCTCCGGCCAGGCTCGCGGCGCCCACGACCCCGGCGAAGACCCCGTACGCGGTGGCGCGCCGCCCCGTCGGCACCAGGTCGGCGACGGTGGCCCGCAGCGTGGATTCCTGAATGCCCATCGCCGCGCCCCACACCAGGGAGCCGAGCACCGCGAGGGTGCGCGTGGACGTGAAGGCCAGCGCGGGGACGGCAGCCGCCAGCAGCGGCAGCACCACAAGCACCCGCGCGCCGACGCGGTCGTACGCCCAGCCGGTGGCCAGCGCCGCGAGGGCGTCGACGGCCATGGCGGCCGCGTACAGCACCGGCACCCACGCCGCCGCGAGCAGCCCGCGCTCGACCAGGTGGAAGGAGAGGACGCCGAAGGTGGCGAACCCGGCTGTGGTGGCGGCGGTGAACGCGGCGTACGTCCAGAACGCGCCCGGCAGCCGCCCGTCCGACGGCCGACCCACAGCGGGGGCCACCTCGCGTTCGTAGGCGCCCGGATCGGGCACCCGGGCCCGCAGCCACACCAGCAGCCCCAGCACCGCGAGGCCGGGCACGGCCAGCACTCCGAGCGCGGGGGCGTAGTCGCCAGTCAGTGCGAGCACCCCGGCCACCACCAACGGGCCGATCAGCGCGCCGACTTGGTCCATCGCCTCGTGCACCGCGAAGCCGCGCCCGCGGCCCGTCGCGGCGGTGGCGTGCGAGAGGAGGGTGTCCTTGGCGGGACTGCGGACCGCCTTGCCGACCCGCTCGGCGATCACCAGGGCGCAGGCCGCCCACAACACTCCAACCAGCCCGAGCACCGGCACGGTGATCACGGTCAGGGCGTACCCGGCGATCGTCAGCCCCCAGAAGCGGCGGGTGCGGTCCGCCAGCGGGCCCGAGATCAACCGCAGCCCCAGAGCGGCGGCCTCCCCCGCTCCGGTGACCGCACCGACAATCAGCGCCGAGGCGCCCAGTGACGCCAGCAGCGGTCCGGTGACCGCCCGCGCGCCCTCGTACACGAAGTCCGCGAGCAGGCTGACCGTGCCGAAGCAGACGACGAACCGCCACGCCCCCATGCCGGGCGAGGACGCCTGCGCAGGCCGACGCGCCCCGGCCTGCTCCGCCTCTACGCCCACAGGGCCTCCGCCACGGCGATCCCGACGAACACCGCGCCGAGCCCGGCCACCACGCTCGCGACCACGTTCACGGCCGCGTAGAACTTCGCGCCGTCCTCGGTCAGCCGCAGCGTCTCGTACGAGAACGTGGAATACGTGGTCAGCGCCCCGCACAGCCCGGTCCCCAGCAGCAGCTGCAGATGAGAGGACGCGGCCCCGGCGACCGCCGCGCCGGTCACCAGGCCAAGGACCAGGCAGCCCACCACGTTCACCGTGAAAGTCCCCCACGGGAAGACCGTGTCATGCCGTTGCTGCACCGCGCGGTCGGTCAGATAGCGCAGCGGCGCGCCGATGGCACCGCCGAGGATCACAAGGAGCCAGTTCACTTAGCTCTTCTCCCGGCCCACGTAGCGGATGACCTCGCAGTCGTCCAGGATCACCAGGCCCTCTTCCACCAGCTCGTCCAGCTGCGGCAGGAACGCCCGGATCCGCTCCTCGGCGTCCACGATCACGACCGCCACCGGCAGATCGTCACTGAGCGACAGCAGGCGGGCAGTGTGGATGAGGGAGGAAGCGCCGAAGCCCTCGACCCCCCGGAACACACTCGCGCCCGCAAGCCCCGCTTCATGGGCTCGGTGCACGATCTCCGTGAACACCGGCCTGTGGTGCCACTGGTCGCACTCCCCGATGAAGATCGTCACCCGTAGCGCCGTACCCGTCAGCCTCGTCATCGCGCTCTCCACTCCAGGACGCGGCGCGTCATCCACACCGCCAGCCACACGGCGGCCATTGCCGCCAGCAAAGTCGCCCCCAGATACGCAAGGCCCCGCCCCGCCGCCCGGCCGTCCACCAGCTTCTCGACGTCCACGGCGTACGTCGAGAACGTGGTGAACCCGCCAAGGACCCCCGTACCGAAGAAGGGCCGCACCAGCTGGTGCGCCGCCCACACATCCGTGATGACCACCATGAACACGCCGATCACCGCGCAGCCCATGGCATTGGTCCACAGCGTGGCCCACGGAAACCCACCCGCCGCGGTCGGCCATATCTGTGCCACCCCATACCGGGCCGACGCGCCGATCGCCCCGCCCAGCGCGACCACCCCGACAACAGACCACTGCCCGCGCAGCGGCATCTGCCGCTGCGCGGGCAGCTGAAGATCGGGGTCGATATCGGCGGCCTCGTCGGCCGACTGGGTCACCTGGCTCCGGGGGGCTCCCATGGACACACGTCTCCTACTCGCGCGGCGCCCAAGCCAAGAGGGCGCGTGCCGTCACAAGTAGGGACCGTTGGCGGCAACAGCACCGCGGTTCGGGTACGGCGGGCCCCACCGCCGCGCGGCGACCACGAGAGATCACCGCAGGAGTCCAGCGTAGCGCCCACTCGCCCTGTCTTCGCGCCCGAACTGGTCGGCGGTTGCCCGACGAGGGTGATCCGCCGGGCAGCCCCGCGGGTGACCAGGCCGCCATCTTGGCTTGCGATCGAGTACGACTATCACCCCGTACGACTCACGGAAATCTATGTCGGTCAGGGTAGACATTGAGGTGCTGCGTGGGTATGGTTTCTCTTGTAGCCAGAGAGATCGCAGAGCCCGGCAGAGATGAACTGGCGGGCAGCAGTAACCGCAGTTGTCGTTCGCAGGACGGTGCGGTGGTGGAGTGTCGAAGCCAGGCTTTCGTTGGACGGTGACGGCACTGACGACCGGACCGGGTGGCCCGCAGTGATCAGGGGCCGCCATGAGCAGTAATGCGGCAGCAGCACCCAGCTGGCTGCCGGAGAGTGGCGCTGCGACAGGCCACGGAGCAGTACGTAGGGAAGCACGGCAGTACCAGCAGTACCAGCAGTAGGTAAGTGATCGGATCCAGAGGGAAGAAACGGAGGAGCCAGGCGCCATCAGGATCGCCCGGGCGGAATCTTGAGCCCGGGTACCGCAGGACATCGATAGTGAGGTGGTCTCCGGTCAAGCAACCGCGATCCCCGCGATCCCGACGACTTCCAGGTCGGGCCAGCGGAAACAGAAGGCCGGTGCAACATCAAGGCCGGCAGATGGTGTAGCAAGTTCCTTCGGGGCCCGGGTGCCAATTGGCACCCGGGCCCCTCCACGCGTTCCACAGAGAGGTGCAAATGACAGCAGACGACTCGTTCAGCCGTCTTGATGACGACGACTACCCCGCCTACACCATGGGCCGGGCCGCCGAGATGCTCGGCACCACGCAGGGATTCCTCCGCGCCGTCGGAGAGGCCCGCCTCATCACCCCGCTGCGCTCCGACGGCGGGCACCGCCGCTACTCGCGCTACCAGTTGCGGATCGCCGCCCGCGCCCGGGAACTCGTCGACCAGGGCACCCCCATCGAGGCCGCCTGCCGCATCGTGATCCTTGAGGACCAGCTCGAAGAGGCTCAGCGCATCAACGCCGAATACCGCAGCGCCGCCGAGGCGGAGAAACCGGCGACCGCGGGCTCGGACTGAGGCACCCATGTCAGGGCCGCGCAGCGGGATCGCCGCGCGGCCGCCGCCCCGCGTCAGGGGCGGCACACGGGCTGGTGCGAGCGACACCGCAGGGCGATCTCGGACACCACATTTTGCGGTGCCCCAATATCTATGAACGCGGCATAAGAGTTTGACGCGCCGCGCGGACAGTGTGTTTACCGCGGCGAACAGGTCGAAATAATTGACCACGCACAGGCCACTACCGCATGCTACTGTCACTCTTAGTTGCAGTTATGGTTCCAAAACTTCGACGCTCGTGTCGGCATTTTCAGCCGCAGAGGGCTTTCTGCACTTCCGGTCTTCTTTCAGGCGGGGCAAGGAGATACGACATGGCGTCCGGCACTGTGAAGTGGTTCAACGCGGCCAGGGGTTTCGGCTTCATCGAGCAGGACGGCGGCGGCGCTGACGTGTACGCCCACTTCTCGAACATCGCCGCCCAGGGCCTCCGCGAGCTGACCGAAGGCCAGAAGGTCACCTTCGACATCGCGCAGGCCCAGAAGGGCCTGACGGCCGAGAACATCGTTCCCGTCTAACGCTGACACGCACTTCGTAGCTGGGGCCCGCATCCCTCGGAGTGCGGGCCCCAGCTACGGACATTCTCCGGCGAATTCCTCACCTGCGGATCGCCTGCGGATCGCCTGCGGATCGCCCGCAAATCACTGTTCCGGAATTTCGATTCTCGTATTTCGTTCGGCCCGTTCTTGCGACTCTCCGCACTGTTCCTCCTCTGCTGCGAGAGTTCCTTGATGCGTGCCGCATCAAGGAAGGTTCCGCATGAACCCCGCACGTACGAACAGCCACTCCCCCCGCCGTAGCCGTACTACCGGTGGCCCGAGCCGTCGGAGGCCCTCGGCGGCCTCGGGCGAGTTCGCCCTGCCCAAGACGATCACTCCCGCGCTCCCCGCCGTCGAGGCGTTCGCCGACCTCGACCTCCCCCAGCAGCTGCTCGCCTCGCTCACCGCGCAGGGCATGCGCGTCCCGTTCCCCATCCAGGGGGCGACCCTGCCCAACACCATCGCGGGCCGCGACGTACTCGGTCGTGGGCGCACGGGCTCCGGCAAGACCCTCGCCTTCGGCCTGGCCCTGCTGGCGCGCACCGCAGGGCAGCGTGCCGAACCCTGCCAGCCGCTGGCTCTTGTCCTCGTACCGACGCGGGAGTTGGCCCAGCAGGTGACCGAAGCTCTCACCCCGTACGCCCGGTCGGTGAGGCTGCGCCTGGCCACCGTCGTCGGCGGCATGCCGATCCGCAGGCAGTCCCACGCACTGCGCGCCGGCGCCGAAGTCGTCGTCGCGACGCCTGGCCGCCTCAAGGACCTCATCGACCGGGGCGACTGCCGACTGAACCAGGTCGCGATCACCGTCCTCGACGAGGCCGACCAGATGGCCGACATGGGCTTCATGCCCCAGGTCACCGCGCTCCTGGACCAGGTACGCCCCGAGGGCCAGCGGATGCTGTTCTCCGCCACCCTCGACCGCAACGTCGACCTCCTGGTCCGTCGTTACCTCACCGACCCGGTCGTCCACTCCGTCGACCCGTCGGCGGGCGCGGTCAGCACGATGGAGCACCACGTCCTGCACGTCCACGGGGCCGACAAGCACCGGACGACGACCGAGATCGCCGCACGCGACGGCCGGGTGATCATGTTCCTGGACACCAAGCACGCCGTCGACCGGCTGACGCGGGACCTGCTGAACAGCGGCGTGCGGGCCGCCGCGCTGCACGGCGGAAAGTCGCAGCCCCAACGCACCCGGACCCTGGACCAGTTCAGGACCGGGCACGTCACCGTGCTCGTCGCGACGAACGTCGCGGCGCGCGGCATCCACGTCGACAACCTCGACCTCGTCGTCAACGTCGACCCGCCCACCGACCACAAGGACTACCTCCACCGCGGCGGCCGCACCGCGCGGGCCGGCGAGTCCGGCAGCGTCGTCACGCTGGTCACCCCCAACCAGCGCCGCGGCATGACCCGCCTCATGGCCACCGCCGGCATCGCTCCCCAGGTCACTTCGGTCCGCTCCGGCGAAGAGGCGCTCCGCCGGATCACCGGCGCCCAGGCACCCTCCGGTATCCGCGTGACGATCACCGCGCCGGTGGCCGAGCGACGTCAGCGCAGCCGCAGCGCGGCCTCCCGCGGTCGCCGCAGCCCCTCCTCGGCGGCCCGGCGCGCTGCCGCGCGGCATTCCTCCTTCGACGCGGCCGCCTAGGGCCGCCCGCGTGACCGTGAAGCCCGCCCACATCTGCAGGAGGCATGTCTTGACGCCGGTTCGCACGCAACCCCGCCCCGCGGGCTCCGCCCCTCTCCCCCGACCGGTGACTGCCGCCGTGGACACGGCAGGTCCGCAGGTCTGCGACGACATGACCGTCGAGGTGGCCCTGGCCGTCATGGCCAGCGCCCGCACCGGGCACCTTCTCGTCTGCGACAACGACGGTCTGTGCACCGGCGTCGTCACGGAGGCCCAGCTCACCGCCATCCGGGACAGCCCCACGTACACGGACCGATTCCAACTGCGCGACATCCTCGACGGCTACGGCCCTTCACCACAGCGGTGACCGGCGCCTCGTCGCGACGGAACCATCTCCCCTTCTCCCTGTGAGGCTTCATGCGCTGTGTCATCGCCCGCTTCCCGTTCGACCTCACCAAGAGCGGCGTCCTGGAGTCCATGAAGGGCGTCAAGCCCGAAGAGGTCACCGGCGATTCCGTGATCATCGGCCGCCGCACCTATCCGATCAAGCAGGTCGGGCAGGTCATCACGCGTCAGGACCGCCGCGACTTCAGCGCCAGTGAAGTCCTCCGGGCCATGACCCGACTCGGCTTCACCTGCCGCGGCGCTCTCCCCGTCGCGGCGCCCCCGCATGTCCTCAGCCCCGTCCAGCAGGCTTCCGCGATGCTCGGCGCCGCTGCCGCCGTCTGACGCGCAGGCAGGTGCGGGGAGTCGTTCGAGACCACACCCCTGGCTGGAGAAAGCGGGAGAAAGCGGGAGGAAACCGGGAGGAAACCGGGAGGAGATCTCGGTCGGCTTCTCACGCGTCCTGTGGAGCCATCACCGCTGACCGCCGGTCGGGTGAGCTGAGAGCCCGGCTCCTGTGTGCCGCCGCGAGGGAGTTCGGTTCAGGCCCTAGACCGGATGGATGCCCATCCATCGCCCCACCCGTCGCGCCTTCACGAGGACCGTCGCCGGTCTGGCCGCGGTCGGCGTGCCGACCGCGGCCTCGCTCACCGGACACGCCGCGGACAGAAACGGCAGTGTTCCTCCCGCGTCTCCGGCGTCCAAGGACGCGTCCGCGGACGTGGCACGAGCCCTCCTGGTCCTGGACAGAAACGATCAGTCACTCGTCCCCGCCTACAAGAAGATCTTGCTGGGCGGTGGGCTGCCGCGGGCCGGAGGGGGGCCCAAGAAGGTGTTGGTCGTCGGGGCGGGGGCGGCCGGACTCACCGCGGCGCACCTGCTCAACGAGGCCGGGCACGAGGTCACCGTGATCGAGGCCAACGGAAACCGGGCCGGTGGCCGCATCAAGACGTTCCGGACCGGGGGGCACGAGAAGGCCGAGCAGCCCTTCGCGGACCCGAAGCAGTACGCGGAGGCCGGTGCGATGCGCATCCCGGACGTCCACCCCCTGGTGACCGGCCTCATCGATCAACTCGGCCTGAAGCGGCGCCGCTTCCTCCTGACGGATGTGGGTCGCGATTCCCGGGGCACGGGCCGGACCTGGCTGTACGTGAACGGCATCCGGGTACGGCGCGCCGACTACGCCAGGAATCCCCAGCCGGTCAACCGGTCCTTCGGCGTCCCGGAGGACCTGTGGGACGTGCCCGCGGCCCGCATCGTCGACTCGGTCCTGGACCCGGTGCGCGACGAGTTCTCCGTCGTGGGGGCGGACGGCCGGCGCGTCGACAAACCCCTGCCGGAGCTCCTGGCGGGCTGGACGCGGGTGGTGGAACAGTTCGGCGAGTGGTCCATGTACCGGTTCCTGTCCGAGCACGCGCGTCTGGACCACCGCACGATCGAGCTGGTGGGCACGCTGGAGAACCTCACCTCCCGACTGCCGCTCTCCTTCCTGCACAGCTTCGTCGACGCCTCACTCATCCACCCTCAGACGCGCTTCTTCGAGATCGAGGGCGGAACCGCCCGCCTGGCCGACGCCCTGCTGGCGCGGGTGCGGCACCTGGTGCGCTTCAACTGCCGTGCCACCCGCGTCGCGCACGGCACGGAGGCACCGAGCGGCAAGGGCGTGTGGGTGGACACCGTCACCGAGTCCGACGGCGGACCGGTGCGGCACGAGCAGTTCACCGCCGACATCGCGATCATCACGGTGCCCTTCTCGGGGATGCGTCAGCTCCCCGTCTCTCCCCCGCTCTCCTACGGCAAGCGGCGGGCCGTCATCGAGATGCACTACGACGCGGCGACCAAGGTCCTCCTGGAGTTCTCCCGGCGCTGGTGGGAGTGGACCGAAGCGGAGTGGAAGCGCGAACTGGAGACGGTCCGGCCCGGCCTGTACGCGGCCTACCGCGACGGCAAGGCGCCCACCGACGGGTCGCTGCTGGGCGCCCACCCCTCCGTACCCGAGGGATGGCTCAAGGACGCGCAACGCGTGCAGTACGCCGCACGGCGCTCCGCCCTGCGCGACCAGCCGGAGGCGACGGCGACCGTGGGCGGCGGCTCCCTCTCCGACAACTCCAACCGCTTCATGTTCCATCCCTCCCACCCGGTCCCGGGGAGCGAGGGCGGCGTGATCCTCGCCTCTTACAGCTGGTCCGACGACGCCCTGCGCTGGGACTGCCTGGATGACGACGCCCGGTATCCGCATGCTCTGCGGGGCTTGCAGGACGTGTACGGCCAGCGGATCGAGGTGTTCTACACCGGTGCGGGACGCACGCAGAGCTGGGTCCGGGACCCCTACGCGTACGGCGAAGCCTCCGTGCTCCTGCCCGGCCAGCACACCGCGCTCGTGCCGCACCTGACCTCCCCGGAGGGGCCCTTGCACTTCGCCGGGGACCACACCTCGCTCAAGCCCGCCTGGATCGAGGGCGCGCTCGAGTCCGCGGTGCGCACCGCCCTGGAGGTCCATCGCGCCTGAGCCCCGGCCGGTCGTCCGGTGAGGAGCACGCGCCTTCGCCTCAGCGCCGTCCGTCGAGGACGATCACCTTGTCGCCGCCCGTCAGGGACAGCAGTGCCGCCTTGTCCGGGTTGACGACGATGCCGTAGTCCGGCCTGCGTTGGGCGTGGCGCGCGAGTCGGTAGCCGATGGCGATCTGGTCACGGCGAAGGGCGGCTTCGACCACCGTGTAGAAGCTGACGGTGGCGTGCGGCTGTACGTACTCCTGGGCAGGGCGCAGCCTGATCTGGCATCCCTCGGGGTCGAAGAGTTCCTGGAAGAGCCGGTTCAGCTCGGGGTTCTCCGAGGTCTGCGCCATCCGCAGACTGAGCAGGTTGTCGCTCAGGATGAAGTCGTCGGCGTGTGCGGCCTGCGCCAGTGTGCGGTTCCGGTCGTCGGCCATCTCGGTCACCACCGAGAAGCCGTGGCCGTGCTGAACGGCCAGGTCGCGCAGGTGCAGCAGGGTCATGAGCGTGCGCGAGTCCGTCGCGGACTTGTCCACCGCCCCGGCGTCGCCGACCACCATCACGTGCTGGTAGGCCGACAGGTCCACTTCCTCGAGGACCACGCGGTTGGCAGGGTCGGCCGCGAGAACGCCCAGTTCTATCTGCGGAAGTCCCCTGCGGAGCCGCTCCACGCGGTCGTCCAGGTCGGGAACGTCGGCGACGATGTCGAGTCGGGAACCCTCGGGCGCCAGCTGCGCCAACTGCTTGACGGCTTCGGGTGTCCTGGCGTTCCAGCCGAGAAGCAGGACGCGCTCGGGCTGTGGATCCGATGCCTCGTCGGTGACGATCGCCTCGAACGTGATGGTGGGCGCCTCGTCGGTGGGGACGACGGTGTCGTCGTCCTGCGAGATGGCGACGATCTGGTCCGTGCGCAGGATCGCGGTGCCGGCCGGAGGGTTGAGCAGGATCTGCCCGTCGAGACGGCGGATCCCGATCACGGTGGAGGTGCGGAAGGTGTACACGGCCTCGCCGAACGTCTGCCCGGCCAGCTGGGGTTGGGCGGACATGTAGATCTCGTCACCGTCGAATTCGAGGAGTCCGGTGTAGACGATGGACAGCCCGGACTGGAGGCTCGTCTGGACGAGCAGGCGGGCGATGAAGCACTGGGCGCTGACGACGTGGGTGTGCGCACCGCCGGCGATCAGAGCCGCCGGAAGGTTGTGGTCGTCCGCGATGCTGGTCACCACGTGCGGCACCGTCCGCCCTTCGTGGCTCGCCTCGGAGAGGACTCCGCTGGTCACCGCGAGCAGGGACTTGATGACGGAGATGTCCGCGTCATCGTGTTCCGGGGGCAGGACGAGGATGGAGCGCGCCTCCTTGGGGTTGACCAGGTTGATGTCGGAGATGCGCGTCGGGTCGCCGGTGCGGCAGACCACGCGCGTCGATGCGGTGGCGCCCACCCGTTCGCGTATCGCGTCGTCCATCTGCGCCTTGTCCTTGGGCGCGAGTACGGTCACGCAGGCGTACTTCTGGTTCCGGTTGGCCTCGACGAGCTCCGAGATGATCATGTGAATCTGCTCGGACCAGCCGAGGATGACGGTGTGATCGCTCTCGACCACTACGGACCGGCCCTTGCGCAGCTTGGCCAGCTTGCGCTGGATTCCCGCTCCGAGGACCCCGATCAGGGTGCTGAGCAGCAGGATTCCGATGATGGTGATGACCGTCGAGACGACCCGGTACGCGACGCCGACCGAAAGGACGTAGTCACGCTGCAGCATGCCGGGAGGGTTGAGGACGCGTAGGGCGCTGCGCCACAGGACGGACGCGCTTCCCTCCTTCCGTACGAGGTCGGGCGCGAGCACGAGGAGCGTGAGGGCGTTGAGGAGGGCGAGGGCCAGCATGGCGGCCGCGATGACACCGATCATCGCGGGTGTGCCGCGCGCCATCGCGTTGTCGAACCGGTAGCGAAAGCGTCGCAGCATGGGCCACCTCCTGGGATACGGGGCACGTCGCGGGCCGGAACCGGGGCGCCGCGCGCCATGGTGATCCATCCCGCGCCGCGCGGGGGTCGTGCCCATGCCTCACGAGCGGCCGCCATGGCGTACTCCGGTCGGGTGACGTGCCGTGGTGGGGCAGTCGCCGCGCCGAGCGTGCCGACGGACGGAGCCTTCTCCTGTCAGGGCCGGACGCTCCGAGCCTGGAAGCGCCCTTCGGTGAATTGGAGGAGGAAGGAGACGTGCTGTTCGCAGGAGAGCACGTGGGTGCCTTCCAACGCGCTGGCCTCGACGTAGATCTGGTCGGTGTCACCGAAGGGGACGATGAAGCCGTATCCGCGCTCACGGTCCCACCAATCGACGATTCCCTCGCGCCGTTGCTCCGTCATCGAAGAGTCTCCTTCCCTCGCGGGCACACGCACTGCCCCGCCGCGGTCCGCAGACGCCTGGCCTGGGTAGAAGGCGCGCGGCCCGGACGGCGCGGACCTCCGGGAGCCAGGTGGGCCGCGCATCGGGCAGTCCCTACTCTGCCCGCGCGTCAGTACGTCCGCATCGTCAGAAGTGCCGGATGAACGGGGACGGGTCGACGGCGAAGAGGCCGCCGAAGGGGCTGTCCAACTGATAGATGAGCAGGGCCGTGAAGGCGATGAGGCCGGACAGCCCCATCGCCATCACCACGTGGGTGAAGCTGCGTCGGACACCGAACAGGAACATGAAGGCGATGGTGAGGACGCCGCCGACGAGCAGGCCGAACCAGATCACCGGCGAAAGCCGCTGTCCCGCGTCGGTCTCGCGGCCGCGTCTCGCCTCGTCCAAGGTGCTGAGTTGTGCCAGCGTCTCCTGTCCGGTGACCTGCTGGGCGGGCGTGGCGTGGTCGGGCAGCTGCGCCGACGCGCGCACCTGTTCCAGGAGTTGCCAGCCCTTCGGGTCCGGTGACGCCTCTTCGGCCAAGGCCGGCCATTCGACGTCGGTGACGTGACGGACGTACGACTCGACCTCCTGGCGCATCCGATCACCCTGCGCGGCGGGCAGCCCGGCGGCCAGGAGGTGGATCTGGTGCGCCGCGCTGGCCTCCGCCGCCACATGGTCCTCCGCCCCGGAATGCGTGTCCCACACCGTGACCAGGGCCAGGCCCAGGACGAGGGCGTACAGAACGCCGACCATCATCGAGATGTACTCGGCGACGTCTTCACGGGGCTCGTCGTCCGGCCCCATCGGACGGAAGCGGTGCTTGATCAGGACGGCCGCGGCGGCGAGCAGCGCGACGCCGAGGACGATGGCAATGCTTTCGATCATCGGGGCTCCCGTCGTGGGTCGATGGCGTGATCAATGTCTGCGTGAGCCGAGTACGGCGGCCGCGACCGCCGCGGGCAGCAGGACGAGGAAGAGAGCGGTCCCCACGCCGAGCCCGGTCGGCGTGTGGTCCGCGCGGACGAACCGGCTGAGCAGCGACCGCGGGGGCTGTTCGGGCGGCGTCGGCGGCTGTGGTCTGGCCGGGGGCCGCCCCACCGGTGGGGGCGGTGCGACGGCGTGGGGCCTGGCCTCCGCTTCGCCGGGTTCGGGAATGCCGGGCGCGACGAGCCCGGGTGGGGGAGGCGGCGGTGGCGGCGGGACGATCGGCGCCACGGCCTGCGGCACGGCATCGACAGGTGCCGCCTTGCGGGGAGGCTGCTCCGGCGGGGTGCGGGCATCGCCCGGCGGCCTTCGCCGCGGTGGGGTCGGCCGCGGTGGGGTCCGCGGCACCCGGCCCGGCAAGACGAATCGCGCAGAGGCGCGCGCCGTCAGCCGGCGAGGGGGCGTCCACCCGCCTCCGGCGTCGATCGTGCGCAGCCGATCGGTACCTTCGACGTGGCCTCGGCTCACGTAGGAGCCGGGAGGGCGCCGCACCTCGGCGGTGCACGTCGCCGTCCCGCGCGGGGCGAGCGGGGGCACGTCGGAGCGGCCGCCCCCGCAGTCGGTACGGTCCTGCCGCACCACGGGGTCCCTGAGGCGGGCACTTCGTACGGATCGGTTTCCGGTGTTGGTGACGGTGTAGCGGATCCGTGCCCGGTCGGGTCCGAGCACGCGCACCTCCTCGCGCAGGGCCAGTGCGGCGCCGACGCCCGCGTACCCGGAGCGCGCGGTCGCCACGACCCTGGCCCGCAGGTACGGCTGCCATCCGACGGCCCGTGCCACTCCGGCACGGGCACCGGGCCGCGCGACCCCGGTGGCCGTGCACCGCACCTCACGCAGTCCGGTCAGCAGGGGAACCTCGTCGCGGCCGCCGGGACATCGCACCCGGGCGCCGGGCATGACGGGGTCCTGGATGCGCAGGTCGTGCAGGTCGGCGCTACCGCGGTTGACCAGGCGGTACGACGCGAGGACCGATGCCCCGGTGCGGATGCCGGGATGCTGTGCGCCAAGGCCCGGGCGGGTGTTGACCGTCACCCGCAGGACGAGCCCGTCCGATGACGGGCCGTCGGCGGCGGAGGGTTCGGTGGCCGACCAGCTGACCACTCCCAGAAGAAGCCCCATGAGCAGCCACCGCGTCACCTTTCCCTTGCGCGGTCCGATCATCACACCAGAATGCTGGCCGGGGGGACGCGCGGTGGGCCATCGCGACCGCACACGCTGCGCGATACACCCGATCGGCCCTCGATCCCCGGACAGACGCGGCCAAGGGAATCCCCCGCGCCGTGTCGGCACCGGTCCCTCCCCTGTGGGGACCGGTGCCGAACGGCGCGGGCGTCGTCGGTCCGTGCTGTGTCGACGCGGCGGCCGGCGCCGCGGCACGGATCGAAGCGAGACCGGGTCCGCGATCAACGTGAAGGCGGTCAGCGTGTGGGGCGGTTTCCTCAGGCTGCTGGGCTCACGCGGCGGCGGCCCCGCCGCCGCTTCATGGCTCCGGCGGAAACCGGCCGAGATCGTGCAGCGCCGTCAGTCACCACTCCAGGCGCCGAGCTGATGACCTGCCCTGACGCTGTGCGGTTGGTTCGCTACTGCGTCGCGATCCTGCCATTCGCGGCTCTCCCCGAGGAGGGACAGGAATCCTCCGGACCGTTAATCCGCAGGTCAGCCGTATAAGGTGAGTTTTCCGGTCCGGATGTTCAGGCGCGCGGAGGTGAGGAGTGGAGACCTTGGGTCCCGACTCCGGAGCACGTGCGGCCTTCGCGGAACGTCTCGCCCTGCTGTACAAGGAAGCCGGGAATCCGCCTCTCCAGCGCGTGTCCGAGGCGGTCGTGCGACTCCAGCGGGTCGACGACCGGGGGCGGCCCGTGCGGGTGTCCGCGCAGCGCATCAGCGACTGGCGGCGGGCCAAGAACGTGCCCGCGCAGTTCGGCGCCCTCGTCGCGGTGTTGCAGGTCCTGATCCCCGAGGCGCGGCGCGAGCGGTCCACGCCGGTGTCCACGGGGCTGTACGACATGGCCCAGTGGCAGCTCCTGTGGGAGCGCGCGGTGGCCGACCCGGTCAGCGGCCGGGTCGCCGTGGCCGCGGAGGACGAGAAGCGCGTTCCCGCCGAAGCCCCGGCGGCCCCCTCCGTGTGCCCGTACCGAGGGCTGGCTTCCTACCGCGAGCAGGACGCCCGGTGGTTCTTCGGCCGTACGCGGAGCACGGACGCCCTCGTCGCCCAACTCCGCGCGGCGGAGAAGACCGGTGGCCTGACCATGCTCGTGGGCGCCTCGGGGGCGGGGAAGTCCTCCTTGCTGAGTGCGGGACTGGTGCCCGCGCTGCAGAACGGCGCGCTGGACGAGGGGGGCAGCCGGGCCTGCGCGGTACTGCAGCTGGTGCCGGGGAGCGATCCCCTCGCCGCGCTGACCCGCCACATACCCGAGCTCGCGCACGCCCTGGCCGCCGCGGAGCCGGGCACCGCGCACTTCGCGGACGCGGTGCGGGAGTCCGTCGCGACGTGGGCGCGACGTGAGACGTCCACCGCCGCCCGTCCGGTGCTCCTCGTGGACCAGTTCGAGGAAACGTTCACGCTCTGCGCCGACGAGTCGGACAGGAACACCTTCGTCCAGCTCCTCCACGCCGCGTGCTCCCCCACCGACACCGGGGATCCCGCTCCCGCGCTCGTGGTCCTCGGCATACGCGCCGACTTCTACGAGGAGTGCCTCGGGTATCCCGAACTGGCCGACGCGCTGCAACACCGGCACATGGTGCTCGGCCCGCTGACCACCACGGAGCTGCGTGACGCGGTGACAGGACCGGCCAAGGCCGTGGGCCTGGAACTCGAACCGGGCCTCGCGGAGCTGATCATCCGGGAAGTGAGCAACGACGGCCCGCGCGGGGCACACGACGCGGGAGTGCTGCCCCTCCTTTCCCACGCTCTCCTCGCCACCTGGCAACGACGCAAGACGGGCAAGCTGACGCTGGCCGGATACCGCGCGGCAGGGGGCATCCAGGGGGCGGTGGCGGCAACGGCCGAGCGTGCCTGGTCCGGCCTCGACCCGGCGGCGCGCACGGCCGCGAGACTGCTCCTCCTCAGGCTGGTCAGGCTCGGCGAGGACACCCAGGCCACGCGCAGGCGCGGGACCCGGCGCCAGTTGGCCGCGGAGTCGACGGACCCCGACAAGACGGAGGAGTCGCTCGAAGCGCTGGTCCGCGCTCGGCTGGTGACGCTCGACGCGGAGACCGTGGAGATCACGCACGAGGCGCTGCTCCACGCGTGGCCGCGGCTGCGCGACTGGATCGACGAGGACAGGAGCGACCACCTGCTGCGCCAGCAGGTGGAGGAGGACGGCGGCGCCTGGGAGGACTCCGGCCGCGACACGTCACTGCTCTACCGGGGCTCGCGTCTGGAGCAGGCCCGCGCCTGGGCGAAAACCGCCGGTGACGCCTTCCTGACCCGGCGCGCGGTGGAGTTCCTGGCCGCTTCGGCCAGGCTGCGCAAGCGCACGGTCTGGATCAGCCGGGGCGCGGTGGCAACCCTGGTCGTGCTGGCGATGGTGGCTGTCGTCTCCGCGGTGATCGCGTGGCAGCAGCGCGACGACGCGGTGTTCCAGCAGGTGGTCGCCGAGGCCGACCGCGCCCAGTACACGGACCCCTCGCTGTCCGCTCAGCTCGACCTGGTCGCGCACGACCTGCGCCCGGACGACGAGGCCACGAGGAACCGGCTGATCTCGATCGTCAACGCCCCCCTGGCCACACCGCTGCTGGGGCACACCGGTGCCGTCTACCTCACCTCGTTCAGCCCGAACGGACGCGTCCTTGCCACGGCCAGCTACGACCGGACCGTCCGGCTGTGGGACGTGCGGGACCCCTCGCGCCCCAAGCCCCTGGGCAAGCCGCTCACCGGCCACAAGAGCTGGGTGAGCAGCGCGGTGTTCAGTCCGGACGGCCACACCCTCGCCACCGCTTCGGACGACGGCACGGTCCGGCTGTGGAACGTGCGGGACCCCCTGCACCCCCGGCTGCTGGGCTCGCCCGTGGCCGGGCACGGCGGCGCGATCTACCTCGTCGCCTTCAGCCCGGACGGACGCACGCTGGCCTCCGCCCATGACGACCACACCGTACGGCTGTGGAACGTGGCCGATCCGCGCCGCCCGAAGGCGCTGGCCGCGCTGACCGGCCACAGCGCCGCCGTGCGTTCCGTGGCGTTCAGTCCCGACGGGCGCACGCTGGCGGCCGGTGGGGACAACGGCACGGTCAGGCTGTGGGACACGGCCGATCCACGGCGTCCGAAGCCGATCGACAAGGTGTTGGCCGCCCACACGAGCACGGTGCACTCCGTCGCCTTCAGCCCCGACGGCCGTACGCTCGCCACCGGCAGCTCGGACAACACGATCCGGCTGTGGAAGGTGGCCGACCCGCGCCACGCGAAACCGCTCGGCGCGCCGCTCACCGGCCATACCGGCCCGGTGTGGTCCGTGGTCTTCAACCGCGAGGGCAACATGCTCGCGGCCGCCAGCGCGGACAGCACGGCGAGTCTGTGGAACGTCAGCGACCCCGCGCACCCCTCTCAGGTCGGCGAGCCCCTCGCGGGCAGCAGCGGAGAGATGTACTCCCTCGGGTTCAGCCCCGACGGCCGCACGCTCGCCACCGGAAGCGGTGACAACAAGGTGCGGCTGTGGTCCCTGCCGACGTCGGACATGATCGGCCGGATCGGTGTGTTCCGCTCCGACGGCAAGGTGCTCGCCACGGCCGCGCGCGACGAGCGGGTCCGGCTCTGGGACGTGCGGAGTCCCAACCGGCCGCGGTCGCTGGGCAAGCCGTTCAAGCCCGGCGAGGGGGACGTGCGCAAGCTGGCGTTCTCCCCCGACGGCCGCACGCTCGCGGTGCTCACGGGGAACCGCGCCGTACGCCTGTGGAACGTCGTCGACCCGAAGCACCCCGTCCCCTACGGGCCGCCCGTCGAGCTGCGGACACGGTTCGCGGCGGCGCTGGCCTTCAGCCCGGACGGACACACCCTGGCGACCCCTCAGACCGACCGCACCACCCAGCTGTGGGACGTGAGCAGCCCGTCCCGGCCGCGGGCGGTCGGGAAGCCGCTCACCGGCCACCAGGGTTACGTCAACTCCCTGGTCTTCAGTACGGACGGACGAGCTCTCGCCAGCGGCAGCGCGGACGGCACCGTCAGGCTGTGGAACGTGACCGAGCCGAGCCGTACGACCCGGCTCGCCGCTCCCCTCACGGGGCACCTGGGCCCCGTCAACGCGCTGGCCTACAGCCCGGACGGCCACACGTTGGCCAGCGGCAGCGACGACGGCACGGTCCGGCTCTGGAACGTCACCGACCCCCGCAGGGCACGCCTCGAGTCGTCCCTGACCGGCCACACGGACGCGGTCGTCTCGCTGACCTTCAGCCAGGACGGGGAGACCCTGGCCAGTGGCGGAAACGACAACACCGTACGGCTCTGGGACGTCGCCAGGCCCTCCAGAGCGGCCCCCATCGGCCAGTCCATGAGCCCCAACGCCAAGACCGGCAGTTTCTTGTCGTTCAGTCCCCAAAGCGGCATGCTCGGAGTGTCGAGTGGCACCGATACGGTCCGCCTGTGGGACCTGGACACCGACCAGGCAATTCGGCGCGTTTGCTCGACCACTCGGGGCGTTCTGACACCGGAAAAATGGCGCGAGTATCTGCCCCGCCTCTCATATGAGCCGCCGTGCGGCACGTAGCGGGGTCGTAACTCGGCCAATGTCGGACTCCCGGGAACACGCGAAAGACCCGCCGCGTGACCCCGGTCACAACTCCTTATTTCAGCCGGACAGTTGATTCCGCTCCCACCAGCAGCCTACTGTTAGGTAGGGCCCGATCGCTGGTGCATCCCCCGTCGCCAGCGGTCGGGCCTTTTGCGACCTTTTGCGACCTCGAACACCCGGGCAGGCACGGCGATTGCACCCTCTGCAACGCGGTCGATTGGGAGATTGCTTTTCGATCCGGCGTGGCATCGGTGGTGGAGCCATGCATCACCCTTTTCCCAAGTCCCAGGTATCGCAGTTCAGCTCCGCAACGCGTAATACCGGACCGGGCCTGTTTGCCTCTCGGGCAACGGGGCGACAACCGCACCGAAATGCTCTTCACGACTCACTGGGAAGGGTGGTGAGCCGTGAGCCGGCGCATCATCATCGTCACGGCCGTTCACGCGCCCTCGGCGCGCTTCCTGTCCGACGCGTACCAGTCGCTCCGCGAACAGGAGTTGCCCGAGGGCTGGGAGTGGCACTGGCTGATCCAGGAGGACGGGACGACCGACCAGGTCGCGCCCCACGTACCCGACGACGCCCGGGTCACGTTCAAGCAGGGGCGCCCGGGTGGGCCCGGGGTCGCTCGCACCATCGCCATGGCCCACGCGGACGGTGAGTACGTCAAGGTCCTGGACGCCGACGACCGGCTCGCCCCCGGCGCGCTGGGCCGCGACCTCGCGGCCCTCGAAGCCGACCGCACCATCGGCTGGGCGACGTCGCGCGTGCTCGATCTGCTTCCCGACGGATCCACGGTCGGCTTCCCCGGCGACCCCGAGAACGGGCCGGTCGAGCGCCGGGAAGTGCTCGACCACTGGGCCTCTCACGACTATCGCGCGCAGGTCCACCCGGCGACGCTCTTCGTCCGGCGCGACCTTCTCGTGGCCCTGGGCGGCTGGATGGCGCTCCCGGCGTCCGAGGACACGGGCCTCCTGCTCGCCCTGAACTCGACCTCGCGCGGCTGGTTCTCGTCCGAGGTCGGCTTGTTCTACCGCAAGTGGGAAGGGCAGGTGACCGGCCAGGCCGCGCACGTCGACACGGCGGAGCGCGATGCCCGCATGGCCGTTGTCGAGGCCAGGGCGCGAGCGCTGGAGCACTTCGCGTGGCGCTACCCCGTCAGCACCGATTGACCGGAACCTCGTGGACGGCCTCGCACGGGCCCGGGCTCCGGATCCCGCACGGGCCCGGGCTCCGGATCCTGCCGCGTCACACGAGCGTCTCGGCGTCGATCCGTGAGAAGACGAGGTCGGTCTCGCCCACGACAGGCCCTCTCCAGCGCACCGGAGCCGAAGGGCGCCGCATGGCCCGCGGATAGCCCTCGGGACCGTAGTCGTTGTCGAGCCGGTAGGTGTGGAAACCGTGGTCCCGCATGATGTCCAGGAGCTCGTCGACCGAATCCCCGAGCTGGGCCATGCGGTCGGGCGTGACCTCCACGGCGATCTCCGCATCGGGGCGGAGCTTCTCCAGGAGGGCCTTCATCCCGCGGACGACCCCGCCCTCCGCACCCTCGACGTCGATCTTGATCACCCGGGCCCTGGCGACCTCGTCGGCGTCCAGGAGCTCCGGCAGCGGGAGCGCCTCCATCGCGAAGGTGGACTCGGCGGGACCGTCATAGGGGACTATCGAGTTCGCGCCCATGTTGTGCGAACTGGCGAGGACGAACGTCAGCGTCTTCCTGCTGTCCGACACGGCGGCGTTGATCGCGCGAACGTTGTCGCAGCCGTTCAGCTCGGCGTGCTGCTCCAGGCGGCGGTGGAAGGTCGGGGACGCCTCGATGGCCACGACCCGCCCCGTACTGCCGACGAGCCGGGATCCCAGGACGGCGAAGACGCCCACGTTCGAGCCGACGTCCACCAGCACGTCACCGGCGCTCAGACGGCTCCCCAGCCATCGCGTCATGTTCGGCTCCCACCCTCCGAAGAGGTACAGGTAGCGCTGGATCAGGTCCTGGGTGTCGACCGCGAACCTGGCGCCGAACTCGACGTCGACGACCCTCCGTCGGGGGTGGTCCCGGAGGTGGGGGTTCAGGAGGCGGGCGGCGAGCGCACTCTTGAACAGCTCTCCGGGGGCCCGTCGTACGTAGGCACGCCCAAGCGTGACCAGGGCCTCCGTCGTGGGGCCGCTCATCCGATCACCTCTCCGTCAGGGAACAGGCGAACCATAACGCCGGGGGCTCCGGTGCCCCCAGCGCACAGCGGTGACCGGTGGCCGCTCAGGCCCGGTCGAACGGCAGGTCGAGCATGCGGATGGCGTTCCCGCGGAGCAACTTGTACACGACGTCTTCCGGCAGTCCGCCCACGTGATCCTGTGCCACCTGCTTCGTGTGCGGCCACGTCGAGTCGACGTGCGGATAGTCCGTCTCGAAGGTCGCGTTGTTCACGCCCACGGTCTCGATCGAGTCGACACCGTGCTTGTCGCGGAAGAAGCAGCAGAAGATCTGCCGGTAGTAGTACGTGGACGGCGGCTCGGGAATCAGGTCCTTCACGCCGCCCCACGCACGGTGCTCCTCCCACACGTCGTCGGCGCGCTCCAGCGCGTACGGGATCCATCCCATCTGCCCCTCGCTGTACGCCAGTTTGAGGCGCGGGAACTTCACGAGGACCCCGCTGAAGAGGAAGTCCATCATCGACGCCATGGCATTGTTGAAGGACAGCGACGCCTGGACGGCGGGCGGGGCGTCGGGGGACGCGGCGGGCATCTGGGAGCTGGACCCGATGTGCATGTTCACGACGGTGCCGGTCTCCTCGCAGGCCGCGAAGAACGGGTCCCAGTAGCCGGAGTGGATCGACGGCAGCCCCAGGTAGGTCGGGATCTCGGAGAAGGTCACCGCCCGCACCCCGCGCGCGGCATTGCGTTTGATCTCGGCGACGGCGAGGTCGATGTCCCACAGCGGGATCAGACAGAGCGGGATGAGGCGGCCGCCGCTGTCGCCGCACCACTCCTCCACCATCCAGTCGTTGTAGGCCCGGACGCAGGCGAGGCCCACCTCCTTGTCCTTGGCCTCGGCGAAGGTCTGTCCGCAGAAGCGCGGGAACGTGGGGAAGCAGAGGGACGCCTCGACGTGGTTGAGGTCCATGTCCTCAAGCCGCGCCTTGGGGTCCCAGCAGCCGCGTCGCATCTGCTCCCGGGTGATGCCGTCGAGGGTCATCTCGTCCCGGGAGAAGCCGACGGCCGCGATGATGCGCTTGTACGGGAAGATGTCGCCCTCGTACTCCCACCAGTCGGTGGTCTGTCCGTCCGGGTCCGTCGTGAACTTGTACTTCCCGCCGATGTACGCGAGTTCGCCGATGCCCGCGGTGAAGGGCTTCGGCCCGCGGTCGCGGTACTTGCTCGGGAGCCACTTCTCGAAGAGGTGCGCGGGCTCGATCACGTGGTCGTCCACGCTGATGACCCGGGGGAGTTCCTTGGTGCCGACCTCGCTGCTGACCACTGCTGTGCCCCCTATTGCCTGCCGGTTTCCTAGCCTGAAATCTGACGATCCATCAGATTGAGGTTATGGGCTCACCCGGACGACGGCAAGCGCCCGCCCGGAACTCGACCCCTTGCGCGATCCGCGCCGATCCGCTGAACTGACGCATCGTCAGGTCTACTTCAGGGAGGGCTCTCGATGCGGACGATGTGGCTGAGCGGAGCCGAGCTGCTGGCCGTGCTCCGGATCGGGCTCGGCTTGTGGTGGCTCGAGAGCTACCGCCACAAGGACAAGAAGGAGTGGTTCGGCGGGGGTGGCATCGGCTGGGCGGCGGGCATCGCCGAGAAGCACCGGTGGACCGCGGTCCGCAGCGGCTTCGACGTCGTGGTCAAGCCGCGTCCTCGGGTCATGGCCTACGTCGTCGCCTACGCGGAACTGGCACTCGGCCTCGGGCTGATCTTCGGCTTCCTCACGCCGATCGCCCTCGTCTGCGGGCTCCTGCTGAACCTGATCTACCTGGTGCTGATGATCCACGACGTGGCCGAGCAGGGGCAGAACCTCATGATGGCGCTGATCTCGGTCGTCGCGCTGTTCGCGTCCGGTTGGCAGGTGTGGTCGGTGGACGCGGCGCTGGGGATCTTCTAGCGGTCGCTCCCGCCTTGGGACGGATCTTCTAGCGCTCGCTTCCGCCTTGGGACGCGAACGGTCTGGACGCGAACAGTCTGGACGCGAATGGTGCCGGGGCTGCCGGGGACGGGAATGCGCCTGCCCCAGCCCGCCTCTGGCCTGTTGCACGGCGACGTGTCACCCTGCCCGACACATCCGCCGTGGCGGACGGGGTACAGCGCCCCGCCGCTCCGTGCAGACATGGAGGTGCCGGTGAACGAGCACGACCGCGAAGAGCGGGAGCAGACAGCGGCGGGCCTCAGGGCGAGCCATGCCGCCCGCGCCGAGAGCGCGGCGGCGCGGGCCGCGGCCCTCAGCCGCTACGTCGAGCGGCGCGGGTCGGAGCACTCGGACGCCGTCTGGAAGGCCGCCCACGGCGCCCGTGTGGCGGCGCAGGCCCTCGCCGTGCTCTCCGAGTCCGAGCCCGACCCGGCCGCGGACTCGCGCTGCGCCCGGAACGCGGCCGCGTCCGCCGCGCAGGCGGCTCAGATGGGGCAGGTCGTCGACGGCGACGCCGAAGCCTCCGCCCTCGCGTGCCAGGCCGCGCTCAGAGCCTCACTGACCGCCGGAGTGGCGGCGGGGGCGAAGCACCTGGGCACCGACGAGCAACTGAACGCCGAAGCCGACACCGCGGAGAAGGCCGCCGTCAAGGCGGCCGAGACCGCGGGCTGGATCCGCCCCGGCGAGGCCGTCCCGAGCGTCGCGACCGGCGTACGGAGCCCTGAGGTGATGGCCATGATGCATCTCTGACGGGGTTCAGGCGTGTCGCGGGAGCAGGTGCGGCCCGGTCCTCCTGCGGGGAGGGCCGGGCCCGACGTGTGTCCGGGGCCGCCGGGAAGCGAACCGCGAGCGCGGCGACGCCCGAGACGGGAACAGCCGGTCACGTCCCCGCTGTTGCATCGTGCGAGGGGCCGACGCCCCGATATCGCGGCGCGCCCGTCGGGCGTGTGGATCGCTTCGTCACTTTTGCAGGAGGACTTCCGATGACTGACCGGCCCTTGACGCTCATGGCAGTGCACGCTCACCCCGATGACGAGGCCACCGGGACCGGAGGGGTCCTTGCGCGGTATGCGGCGGAAGGGATTCGTACGGTTCTCGTGACCTGTACCGACGGCGGTTGCGGGGACGGGCCGGGGGGCGTCAAGCCCGGGGAGCCCGGGCACGATCCGGTGGCCGTCGCCGCCATGCGGCGCCAGGAGCTTCTGGAGAGTTGTGAGGTCCTGAAGGTCAGCGATCTGGAGATGCTCGACTACGCCGACTCCGGGATGACCGGCTGGCCCAGCAACGACGCCCCCGGATCGTTCTGGCAGACCCCCGTTGAGGAAGGCGCCGCCCGGCTCGCGGAGCTCATGCGGCACTACCGGCCCGACGTGGTCGTCACCTACGACGAGAACGGCTTCTACGGTCACCCCGATCACATCCAGGCCCACCGCATCACGATGGCGGCGCTGGAGATGGTGGAGCTGACGCCGAAGGTGTACTGGACGACGATGCCCCACTCGGCGATGCGGCAGTTCCAGGAGACCATGCGCGAGTTCCACGAAGGTGACATGCCGGAGCCGGACCCCGCCGAGGTCGCCGCGATGGCGGAGATCGGGCTCCCCGACGACGAGATCAGCACGTGGGTGGAGACCACCGCGTTCAGCGACCAGAAGTTCGACGCCCTGGCCGCGCACGCCAGTCAGGGCGAGAACATCTTCTTCCTCAAGATGGGCAAGGAGCGCTTCGGCGAGTTGATGGGCATGGAGACCTTCGTCCGCGTCAAGGACTCCACCGGCTCGCCCGCGCGTGAGGACGACCTCTTCGCCGGACTGCGCTGACCCCTGGGCCGAGAGATCGATCCGTGGATCGTCACGCCCCCGGCGCCGCGTGCGGCCGCAGGCCCTGGAGGAGCGGCTCGATCAACCGGCGGGGGTCGTAGCGGGGGTCGCTGTCCCGTCCGATGCAGAGGTTGCCGATGCCGCGCAGCAGCTCGTAGGGCCGTACGTCGGAGCTGATCTCACCCGCCGCTGCCGCCGCGTCGAGCAGTTGCGCGCAGACGGGCAGCAGCCGGTCGAGGAAGTGGGTGTGCAGCGCCGCGAACCGCTCGCTTTCGGACTGCAGGGCGTCGGCGAGCCCGTGCTTGGTGACCAGGAAGTCGACGAAGAGGTCGATCCACTGTCGTAGCGCGTCGAACGGCAGGTCGGCTTCGGCCAGCAGCTTCGGGCCCGCCTCCGCGCACGCCTCGATCTGGTGGCGGTAGACGGCGGTGACGAGGTCCGCCCTCGTCGGGAAGTGGCGGTAGAGCGTCCCCAGGCCGACCCCCGCCTTGGCCGCGATCTCGCGGATCGGCGCGTCGATCCCGGAGGTCACGAACACCTCCCCGGCCGCGTCGAGCAGAACCTGCTGATTGCGCACCGCGTCCGCCCGCTTGCCGCGGGCGGACGTTTTTTCGGGCTGGCTCTCCGGCGTGGACACCATGCCCTCCCTTCCCTTCACTGATCGGCCCCGTGGACCGTTGACTAAACGGATCAGCGATCCGTATCGTAAGTGGAACGGCGATCCAGTTTCAGGGTAGCCGAGGCCATCGAAGGGGATTCCCGCCATGAGTGAACCCACGTACACCGCCGACGTCGCCACCGCCGACGCCACCGCCCCGGTCCTCTCGGTCAGCCCCGTCGTGCTGCCCGCACCCGGCCGCGCCGTCGACCTTCAGGTGCGGGTCTCCGCCCCGGTGACCGGGAGCGACCTGCCGGTCATCCTCCTCTCGCACGGCCTCGGCCCCTCGAACAACCTCTCCTCCCTGAACGGCTACGCCCCGCTCGCCACCTACTGGGCCGCACACGGCTTCGTCGTGATCCAACCCACCCACCTGGACTCCAGGACGCTGGATCCGGCCCCCGACACCGACGCCGGCGCCGCGCCGCACTGGCGCACCCGGGCCGAGGACATGAAGCGCGTCCTCGACGGGCTCGACGCGGTCGAGGACGCCGTCCCGCAGCTCCGCGGCCGTATCGACCACGGCCGGGTCGCCGTGGCCGGGCACTCGATGGGCGGGCACACCGCGAGCCTGCTGCTCGGCGCGAGGCTCACCGATCCGTTCGACGGGAAGGAAGTGGACCTGGCGGAGCCCCGGATCACGGCGGGCGTGCTGCTCGCCGCACCGGGACGCGGCGGCGACGCCCTCACCGAGTTCACGGCGGAGACCTACTCCTTCTTCCTGACCTCGGACTTCTCCACGATGACGACGCCCACGCTCGTCGTCGCGGGGGACCAGGACGCCTCCGCCTTCCTGACGGTCAAGGGCCCTGATTGGCACACGGATCCCTACGTACTCGCCCCGGGGCCCAAGTCCCTGCTCACGCTGTTCGACGCCGGACACGGGCTCGGCGGGATCTCCGGGTACGACGTCGCGGAGACCACCGACGAGAACCCCGAGCGGGTCGCCGCGGTCGGGCGGCTCACCTGCGCCTACCTGCGCAGCGAGCTCTATCCGGGAGATCGGGCCTGGCAGATCGCGCGGGACGCGCTGGCCGCGGGACCCGACCCGCTCGGCCGGGTCGAATCCAAGTAGGCCGGGTCCGGGCGGCCCGTCCCGCGGCGGGCCCAGAGAACTGGCGGCGACGCCCCGTTCCGCTCGGTGTTCCGTGCTGTCACCATGCGGAGTCCAAGGTGTACGGGGGGTCCCCAGCGGGGGCCGGGCGGGAGGCGCACATGGCAGAGGTGTTCTTGCGGCGGCTGAGCCGGTGGCAGGCGGAACAGCAGCGCGAGTCCGTGGCCAGCCTCTACGTAGAGGCCTATCGGGGCAGGGAAGGCGCCGAGTACAGCGACCGGCGGGGATTCCTGCGGCGCTTCGAACACGACGTGCAGCAGCCCGACTTCGACATGGTCGTCGCCGACTCGGCCGGTCTCGTCGGGTGCCTCTACGGGTACCGCGCCGCGCGCGACAGCGACTGGTGGGAGGGGTTCCGCGGCATCCTGCCCGCCGGGATCGAGGAACAGACCGCGTCCGGGCGGGTGTTCCTGCTCAGCGAGCTCATGGTGGCGCCCGCCCAGCGCGGCGCGGGCATCGCGACCCGGCTGCGGACCCTGCTGCTCACCCGGCACACCGCCGATGTCGTCGTCGCCGTCATCAAACAGGACGACACCCAGGGGCGGGAGGTGCTGCAGGCGTGGGACTGGACGAAGCTCGGCGAGTTCGACCCCGCCAAGGAGGGGTGGTTACGGCCGCCTTCGCCGTTGCCCTAAAGAGCCCTGAAGAGGCGGGGAGCTGGACCGTCAGCGGTTTCCCTGGCGGCGGGCCTGCGCCTTCTGCTGCATCCCCCGGGTCTTCGCGGAGATCGAGTCCACCGGGCGCTTGGCCTGCTTGGCGCGGGTCTCCGCCGCGGCGTTCCTGGCCTGCTGGGACTGTTCGCGCGGATCGCGGGACTGGTGCTTGGCCATGATCGGCTCTCCTCCTCGCGTGGGAGCGGCGCTCGCGTGGGAGCGGCGGACCGCCCGCGTGGGGCGGCCATGCCTCACCACTCTCCCCCGCGGGCGCCCACCCGGCATCCGGAGGGCCCTCGGGCCCCGGCCCTGAGGGCCCTCAGACCTTGCTCGCCTTCAGGGAGTACATGAGCGGCATGCGCGGGCGGTCCGCGGGGAACCGGTAGGCGCCGTCGCGGAGTTCGAGCGCCGCGAAGCGCTGGAAGAGCGTGATCTCGCGCTCGCGCAGGAAGTCGATGCGCAGTCCGGCGGCCGCGAGCGCGGAGACGACGTCGCCGATGGGGTGCTGCCACTCGACGGTGCGGTTGTGGACGGTGGGGGTGGTGTCGTCCGCGTAGCCGCCGGGCGTCTCCTCGATCCAGGCGTCGCGCGCGAAGTAGTCGTGCTCGATCCGTGAGCCCGTGGCGTCGTCGAGGATGTCGGCGAGCGGATGGAACTCGGAGAGGTAGAGGAAGCCGCCGGGCGCGACGAGCGAGGCGGCGGTCTCGGCCCAGCGCCGGATGTCGGGGAGCCAGCACAGGGCGCCCACGCCGGTGTAGACGACGTCGTACGAGGAGTCGGGCACCGCTTCGGCCGCGTCGTACACGTCGGCGGCGACGAACGTGGCCCGGTCCGGGGCGAGGCCGAGGTCGGCGGCGAGTTCGCGGGCCGCCTCCACGGCGGGTTCGGAGAAGTCGAGACCGACGACGCGGGAGGCGCCGTGCCTGGCCCAGGAGAGGGTGTCGGCGCCGATGTGGCACTGGAGGTGCAGCAGGGACTTGCCGCGTACGTCGCCCACTTCCGCGACCTCGAAGTCGCGCAGGGCGTCCTTGCCCGCGCGGAAGGCGTCGAGGTCGTAGTAGTCGCTGGCGAGGTGGAGCGGGACCCGCTCGTCCCAGCGTCTCCGGTTGGTCTCGCGCCAGTCCTCGGGCGTCGGGGAGTACATGGTCAAAAGTTATCCACAGGCTGGGGGCCCTCGCCAGCGGATTGTCGGCGGGTGCGGGCACTATGGGGTCATGAGCGAGACGGGTGCCGAGAAGGCGACAGGGTCGGAGTCCATGCCGGACTGGGAGAAGCGGTTCAGGGCGCCGCGGGTGTCGCTGCCCGACTGGGCGGAGGACGCCCCGCAGCGTTCCTTGTTCGTGTCGAACGCGACGGGGACGTACGAGCTGTACGCGTGGGACAGGACGACCGGCGCCCAGCGCCAGGCGACCGACCGGCCGAACGGCACGACGGACGGCGTCCTCTCGCCGGACGGCGAGTGGATCTGGTGGTTCAACGACAAGGACGGCGACGAGTTCGGCGTCTGGCTGCGCCAGCCCTTCGGCGGCGGCCCCGACGAGCCCGCGGTGCCGGGCCTCGACGCCTCGTACCCCGCGGGCCTCGCCCTCGGCAGGGACGGCAGGACGGTGGTCGTGGGACGCTCCACGGACGAGGAGGGGTCCACGATCCACGTCGTACGTCATGACGGCGCGGGCGGCACGGACGGCGCGGCCCCGGTCGAGGTGTACCGGCACCACGAGTCGGCGGGCGTGGGCGACCTGTCGCACGACGGCACGCTGATCGCCGTCGAGCACACGGAACACGGCGACGCGATGCACTCCGCGCTCCGCGTGATCAGGCCGGACGGCTCGACGGTCGCCGAGCTCGACGACACCAAGGGCGGCACGGTCGAGCTGGGCCTGGAGGTGCTCGGCTTCGCCCCGGTCGACGGGGACACCCGGCTCCTGGTCGGGCACCAGCGGCGCGGCCGCTGGGAGCCGATGGTGTGGGACGTCGCGTCGGGCGAGGAGAGCGACCTCGTCCTCGGGCTGCCGGGCGACGTGAGCGCCGAGTGGTATCCGGACGGCTCCGCGCTGCTGATCGCGCACGGCTTCGAGGCGCGCGGCGAGCTGTTCCGCTACGACCTGGCATCGCGCGAGCTGACGCGCATCGAGACGCCCACCGGCTCGGTGTCGGGCGCGACGGCACGCCCCGACGGGACCGTGGAGTACATGTGGTCGTCGGCCGCCGAGCCGCCGGTGGTCCGCTCGACGGCGGGCGGCGTGGTCCTGGACCCGCCCGGCATGAAGGCCCCGGCCTCCGTCCCCGTGGAGGACGTGTGGGTGGACGGGCCCGGCGGCCGCATCCACGCCCTGGTGCAGCGCCCCGCGGGCACTGCGGGCTCATCGGGGCCCCTGCCCACCGTCTTCGAGGTGCACGGCGGCCCGACCTGGCACGACAGCGACTCCTTCGCCGCGGGCCCGGCGGCCTGGGTCGACCACGGGTACGCGGTGGTCCGGGTCAACTACCGAGGCTCCACGGGGTACGGGCGTGAGTGGACGGACGCCCTCAAGCACCGCGTCGGCCTGATCGAGCTGGAGGACATCGCGGCGGTGCGGGAGTGGGCGGTCACCTCGGGCCTCGCCGACCCCGACCGTCTCGTCCTCGCCGGTGGCTCCTGGGGCGGCTACCTGACCCTGCTCGGCCTCGGCACCCAGCCGGACGCCTGGGCGGTCGGCCTGGCCGCGGTCCCCGTCGCGGACTACGTGACGGCGTACCACGACGAGATGGAGGCCCTGAAGGCCATGGACCGCACGCTGCTCGGCGGCACTCCGGAGGAGGTCCCCGAGCGCTTCGCGGCCTCGTCCCCGCTGACGTACGTCGACGAGGTGAAGGCCCCGGTCTACATCTCGGCGGGGGTGAACGACCCGCGCTGCCCGATCCGCCAGGTCGAGAACTACGTGGACCGGCTCGCGGCCCGCGGCGCGGCGCACGAGGTGTACCGGTACGACGCCGGGCACGGGTCGCTGGTCGTGGACGAGCGGATCAAGCAGGTGGCTCTTGAGCTGGAGTTCGCGCAGCGGCATTTGCCTGCGGCGGGCTGAGCGGGGGGGCGGGCCCGCGCCGGTGCGGGCCCGCCCCCACTCGCCGTGGGGGGACGGTTTTCTTACGGGGCCCCGCGTCGGGGGGATTGTGGGGGGCCCGTACCGTGGAGGGTGTGTACCGGTTTCTGCTGACGCCCCGATGGTGGGGGATCAACGTCTTCGTCGTGCTGGCCATCCCCTTCTGCGTCTTCATGGGTTCCTGGCAGCTCGGCCGCTTCGAGGACCGCGTACAGGCGCACGAGTCCGCGAAGGAGCAGGTCGCCGAGCAGAACGAGGAGCGTTCGGCCGCGGCGAAGGAAGGGTCCGCCGCCAAGGCGAAGCCCCTCGACTCGCTGCTTCCCGTCGACAAGGAGACCTCGGGCGAGCTGACCCGGGCCACCGGTCGCTACGGCGAGCAAATGCTCGTCCCCGACCGGAAGTTGGACGACAAGAGCGGCTTCTACGTACTGACCCTGTTGCGTACGGACAGCGGCAAGTCGCTGCCCGTGGTGCGCGGCTGGCTGCCCGGTAACGCGAGCGCCGCGAAGGCCCCCGCCGCGCCGAAGGGCGAGGTCACCGTGGTGGGCTCGTTGCAGGCATCCGAGAGCCCCGGCTCGAACGGCGTGAGCGCCGCGGGCGGTCTGCCCAAGGGGCAGCTGGGCGCGATCAGCTCGGCGTCCCTGGTGAACCTGGTGCCGGACGACCTGTACGACGCGTGGATCACCCTCGACAAGGGCGACTCCGGCATGAAGGCGGTCCCGGCGTCCGCGCCGAACAACACGGGCCTGGACCTCAAGGCCTTCCAGAACCTCGGCTACACCGGCGAGTGGTTCGTCTTCGCGGCCTTCGTGCTCTTCATGTGGTTCCGGCTCTTCCGCCGCGAGAAGGAGTTCGCGCGGGACGCGCGGCTGGGGCTGGTTCCCGAGCAGGCGACCCCCGGGGCCCCCGCCGCCGAGCTCCGCTAGGAAGCGGGCAGCACCCCGGTCCGGTACACCGTCCCCGCGCACGCGTTCGCGATCGTCGTACCCGCCGAAGGGGATCCCGCGGCCGCCGTCAGGGTCACCACGACGCTGCCGTCCTGCACCCCGCCGTCCTCGCGGACCAGCTGCGGCTCCATGCCGGTGGGCGTGCCGCTGTCACCGCCGCCGTTGCCCTCGGTGGGCGTCGGGTTGGGCGTGGGCTCGCCGCCCTCCGCGGGACAGCTCTCGGACGGCACCCAGGCGAAGCGCACCTCGTACGCCGCACCGGGCTGGAGGACGAGCTGGGCCGTCTCCTGCGCGGGGTCGGGCAGACCGGTCGCCGCGTCGCCCGCGGTGTGGTCGAGCACGCCGACCTTCGTGGCGTCGGCCGCGCCCTGCGCCGTCACGGCGACGGCGCCCGCGGCGTCGATCGTGCAGCTGGTGTCGGAGGTGTTGGAGACCCGGAAGCTGCCGTACACCGAGCCGTTGGCCTCGGTCACGCCCGTGGATCCCGAGGCGCCGAGCTGGGCTGCGGCGCAGACCGGCGAGCTGACGGCCTCGGAGCTGCTCGGGTCGGGCGCTCCCGTGCCGCCGCCGCCCGTGCCGCCCTTCTCCTTGCTTTCCTTCTTGTCCTTCTTCTCTTTCTTGTCCTTCGCCTTGGAGGAGTCGGGCTTCTTCCCCGCGCCCTTCTCACCGCTGCCGGGATCCTTGCCCCGGCCCGAACCGCCCTGTGACTCCTGGCTGTTGCCCGCGATCGAGGGGCGGTCGTCCGAGTCGCCGCTGGAGTTGGTGACGTGTACCAGGGCCGGTACGGCGGTGCCGATGAAGAGCGCGGCGGCCGCGAGGCCGACGACGGCCTGTCGCTTGCGGGCCCTGCGGGCCGGTACCGCGTGCCGCAGGCGTTCGAGCGCGCGGTCCGTGGGTTCGATGTCCTCGACGGCCTGCCGCATCATCCGCCGCAGCGCGAGCTCGTCGGAGCCGAAGCCGTCCGCCTCCTGGGGCGCCTCGTCGGCTTCCCCGGCGAGCCCCTGGGGCCCGTCTTCGGCGCCGTGATTCACGTTCTCGTTCCTGCCATGCTGTTCGTGCCCACTCTGCTCATCACGCTTGCGCTCGCTCATGCCGGCGCCTCCATGGCGACCCTGAGGGCGGCGATACCGCGCGAGCCGTACGCCTTGACCGAGCCCAGCGATATGCCCAGGGTCTCGGCGACCTGCGCCTCGGTCATGTCGGCGAAGTAGCGCAGCACGAGGACCTCGCGCTGGCGCCGCTGGAGGCCGCGCATCGCCTTGATCAGCTCGTCGCGCTCGAGGAGGTCGTACGCCCCCTCCTCCGCGCTCGCCATGTCGGGCATCGGCTTGGAGAGCAGCTTGAGCCCGAGGATGCGGCGCCGCAGCGCGGACCGCGAGAGGTTCACGACGGTCTGGCGCAGATAGGCGAGCGTCTTCTCGGGGTCCCGCACCCGCTTGCGCGCGGAGTGGACCCGGATGAACGCCTCCTGCACGACGTCCTCGCAGGAGGCCGTGTCGTCCAGGAGCAGCGCGGCGAGGCCGAGCAGCGACCGGTAGTGGGCGCGGTAGGTCTCGGTCAGGTGGTCGACTGTGGTGCCCGCTGTCATCGCCTCGTCAGCACCCTCGCGCTGCGCCGGGATGCGGGCGGGCCGCGCTGCGGGCATGGGCGCGATCACCGGCATGCCGCCGGGCGCGCGGGGACGACGAGGCGGACGCAGCGCTGCCGCGCCTCTCGCCTGTACCGCTGTGAAGTCGAGTACCTCTGCCACGCCTGTTGGACACGCTTCCCCCCGTCAGGGTTGTACGCGCCCGGCATCGCGTTTGCGGCAGGCCGCGCGCGCACCGTTCCCGGCGATGCATCAAATGCCCCCATGCGTACCAGCTCTTCCCCTATGCCCCATTTTTTTGCGGCGCTTGAGCGACCCCTGAAGGGCGACCGCTAAAGACGCCCCCCACCCCGGTCCGGTTGCAGTGATCGGACACGAAATCTTCGGACGCGGAGTTGATCCAGTTCAAGCGGTCCAGACCATCAAGTTGGACACAGAACTTACACAGATCCCACAAAGGCTTCCGCGCGCGGGGGCACCCGGCGGCGCCGGGGCGGTCAGGCCGTGAACTCCGCCGCCACCAGTTCGGCGATCTGCACCGTGTTCAGCGCGGCGCCCTTGCGGAGGTTGTCCCCGCAGACGAAGAGTTCGAGGGCGGTCGGATCGTCGAGGGACCGCCGCACCCGCCCCACCCAGGTCGGATCGGTGCCCACGACGTCGGCGGGCGTGGGGAACTCCCCCGCCGCCGGGTTGTCGAAGAGCACGACGCCCGGCGCGGTCGCGAGGATCTCGCGCGCGCGGTCGACGGTGACCTCGTCCTCGAACCGCGCGTGCACGGTGAGGGAGTGCGTGGTGATGACGGGCACGCGAACGCAGGTCGCCGCGACCCGCAGTCCCGGCAGCCCGAGGATCTTGCGCGACTCGTCGCGCACCTTCATCTCCTCGGAGGACCAGCCGTCGTCCTTCAGGGACCCGGCCCAGGGCACGACGTTGAGCGCCACGGGCTCGGGGAAGGGCCCGGTGTCGTCGCCCACGGCACGGCGCACGTCACCGGGGCTCGTCCCCAGTTCGCTGCCCGCCACGAGCCGCAGCTGCCTGCGCAGCGTGTCGACGCCCTCGCGGCCCGCCCCGCTCACGGCCTGGTACGAGGAGACGATCAGCTCGCGCAGGCCGAACTCGGCGTGCAGCGCGCCGATGGCGACGATCATCGAAAGGGTCGTGCAGTTGGGATTCGCGACGATGCCGCGCGGGCGCACGCGCGCGGCGTGCGGATTGACCTCGGGCACCACGAGCGGCACGTCCGGGTCCATCCGGAAGGCGGCGGAGTTGTCCACCACCACGACGCCCTTGGCGGTGGCGACGGGCGCCCACTGCGCGGAGACCTCGTCGGGCACGTCGAACACCGCGATGTCGACCCCGTCGAAGACCTCCTCGCTCAGCGCGAGGACCTCGACCTCCTCCCCGCGCACGGCCAGCTTGCGGCCGGCCGAGCGCGGAGAGGCGACGAGACGGATCTCGCCCCAGATGTCGGCGTGCTGCGACAGGATCTGGAGCATGACCGCGCCGACGGCCCCGGTCGCTCCGACGACCGCGAGCGTCGGCTTACGGCTCATCGGCCGGTGCCTCCATAGACCACGGCCTCGTCCGTGTCGGAGTCGAGCCCGAAGGCGGTGTGCACGGCGCGCACGGCCTCGGTGACGTCATCGGCGCGCGTGACGACCGAGATGCGGATCTCGGAGGTCGAGATGAGCTCGATGTTCACGCCCGCGTCGCTGAGCGCCTCGAAGAAGGTCGCGGTGACGCCGGGGTTGGTCTTCATGCCGGCGCCGACGAGGGAGATCTTGGCGATCTGGTCGTCGTAGCGCAGGGAGTCGAAGCCGACGGAGGCGCGGGTCTTCTCCAGGGCGTCGATGGCCCTGCGGCCCTCGGCCTTGGGCAGCGTGAACGAGATGTCGGTGAGCCCGGTGGAGGCCGCGGACACGTTCTGCACGACCATGTCGATGTTGACCTCGGCGTCCGCGATGGCGCGGAAGATCGAGGCGGCCTCGCCCGGCTTGTCCGGCACGCCGACGACGGTGATCTTGGCCTCCGAAGTGTCGTGCGCGACACCGGAGATGATGGCCTGCTCCACCTTGCGGTCCCCTTGCGGTTCGTTGCTGACCCATGTGCCCTGCAGTCCCGAGAAGGAGGACCGCACGTGAATCGGGATGTTGTAGCGACGGGCGTACTCCACGCAGCGGTGGAGCAGCACCTTCGAGCCGGAGCTCGCGAGCTCCAGCATGTCCTCGAACGAGATCCAGTCGATCTTCCGGGCCTTCTTGACGACCCGCGGGTCGGCGGTGAAGACGCCGTCGACGTCCGTGTAGATCTCGCAGACCTCGGCGTCGAGGGCCGCGGCGAGGGCGACAGCGGTCGTGTCGGACCCACCACGCCCGAGCGTGGTGATGTTCTTGCCCTCCTGGCTGACGCCCTGGAACCCGGCGACGATGGCGATGTTGCCCTCGTCGATCGAGTCCCGGATGCGTCCGGGGGTCACATCGATGATCCGCGCTTTGTTGTGGACGGAGTCGGTGATGACGCCGGCCTGGCTGCCCGTGAACGACTGGGCCTCGTGGCCCAGGTTTTTGATCGCCATGGCCAGCAGGGCCATGGAGATGCGCTCACCAGCGGTCAGCAGCATGTCGAATTCACGCCCGGCAGGGATCGGGGATACCTGCCCGGCAAGATCGATCAACTCATCCGTCGTGTCACCCATGGCGGACACCACGACAACGACCTGATGGCCGTTCTTCTTGGCGTCGACAATCCTCTTGGCGACCCGCTTGATGCCCTCGGCATCGGCTACGGAGGAGCCTCCGTACTTCTGCACGACAAGGCTCACGTGCGCTCCTCGCTCAATCCGTTGTGCGGTCGGCTCAGTCTAACGAGCGGCCGAAATTCGCCTCGCCAATATCACATCGTGAGATGTCCCGCTCACGAGTTGATCACCCACGGGCATACGCCTCGCTTCTCGGGACGTACGTTCCGGCCGCTCCGACGGGTCACATGCCCGCTACGGAGCGGGGCACTCCGGAAAGTGGGGTGGGTCACAGGGACCGGTCCGGAGCCTCGGGCCACTGCCAGTGGGGCACCTCGCGCAGCGGGTGCAGTTCGTCCTCGCTCGCCGCATGCGAGTTCTGCTGGGCGACGCGGGTGCCGAACTCGATGTGCGAGCGCACCGCGCCCAGGAACCGCTCGTCGTCCGGGAGCCCGGCCTCCCGCAGCGACTCCAGATAGAGCGCGGCGAACCGCTCCCGCTGCTCGTCGGTGATCTTCAGGTTGCGGTGCACGTCGATGAGGTGCCGGAAGCCGAGCTCGCGGCTGAACCGGTCGGGGCCGCCGAAGGACTCGGCCGTGAACCAGGTCAGGTGGTCGACGTGGTGCGGCTGTCGGCGCGGGAAGACGGCGCGCAGGACGGGGTCGGCGAGGGCCTTCGTGTAGAAGAGCTCCTCCAGTCGGTGGAGCGCTTCCTCCCCGCCCGCGTGGTCGTAGAGACTCTCGTTGCCCTCGACGCGGCGCTCGGCCATGGCGACCCCCTGGTGTCCCCCGGTGACCCACTGCCGCAATCCTGGGCCGTCCCCGTCGGCGCTGCCAAGGGTGCCGACCGCCATCTACGCCGTATGCAGGCGCCGCCCGGCCGCGCGCGGGCGCTACTTGACGGTCCGCAGCCCCAGCGGCCCCGCGATCTCCTCCGCCATGACCTTGCCCGCCTCCTCCTCCAGCGCCGCCTCGGTCAGGTCCTCGTCCGTGTCCAGGCCGTCGAGGTCCTCTAGGGGCTGGTTGAGGCGGACGTGGGCGACCAGCGACTGGAGGGCGCGCAGGGCGGCCGACGCCGTGCTTCCCCAGTTGGAGAAGTACGAGAACTGCCACCACCACAGGGCCTCCACCGTGCGTCCCGCGCGGTAGTGCGCCAGGCCGTGGGAGAGGTCGGCGACCACGTCGGCGAAGTCGTCCGAGATGCGGTGGGCGACGGGCGCCTTGCGGGGCTCGTACGGGTCGAAGACCTCGGAGTAGACGTCCACCGGGTCGAGGAGGGCCGCGAGGCGCTCGCGGAGGTCGTCCACGTCCTGTTCCGGGCCGAGGTCCGGCTCGTAGCGCTCCTCGGGAACGATGTCCTCGTGGGCGCCCAGGCGGCCGCCCGCCAGGAGCAGTTGGGAGACCTCCAGGAGGAGGAAGGGCACGGCCGAGTCCGGCTCGTCGCCCTTGGCGACCTCCCTGACCGAGACGATGAAGCTCTCGATCTGGTCGGAGATCTGTACCGCGAAGTCGTCCGGGTTCTGGGCGATCGCGTGCAGCGTGGCGTCAGACATCTAGGAGTCGTCTCCCCTCGAAGGCGCGGCCCAGGGTGACCTCGTCCGCGTATTCCAGATCTCCCCCGACAGGGAGCCCGCTGGCCAGGCGGGTGACCTTCAGGCCCATGGGCTTGATCATGCGGGCGAGGTACGTCGCCGTGGCCTCGCCCTCCAGGTTCGGGTCGGTGGCCAGGATCAGCTCCGTGACCGTGCCGTCCGCGAGGCGTGCGAGCAGTTCCCGTATGCGCAGATCGTCCGGGCCCACCCCCTCGATGGGGCTGATCGCGCCGCCCAGGACGTGGTACTTGCCCCGGAACTCACGGGTCCGCTCGATCGCCACGACGTCCTTCGGCTCCTCGACCACACAGATGACCGAGAGGTCGCGGCGCGGGTCGCGGCAGATGTTGCAGAGCTCTTCCTGCGCGACGTTCCCGCAGGTCGCGCAGAAGCGGACCTTGTCCTTCACCTCGAGCAGGGCGTGCGCGAGACGGCGTACGTCCGTGGGCTCCGCCTGGAGGATGTGGAAGGCGATCCGCTGCGCGCTCTTGGGACCGACGCCGGGCAGTCTGCCCAGCTCGTCGATGAGGTCCTGGACCACGCCTTCGTACAACGGAACGCCTTTCTGGGGGTACGGGCCCTGCTTGGTACGTACGGTAGTTGGCCCGGGGGGTTCTTAGAAGGTCAGAAGGTTCAGAAGGCCGGAACGGCAGGCCCGGCCGGAACGGGAGACCCGGCCAGGACGGGAGCCCCGGTCAGAACGGGAGACCCGGGATGCCGCCGCCGCCCAGGCCCTGCGCGAGCGGGCCGAGCTTCTGCTGCTGGAGCGCCTGCGCGTTCTCGTTGGCCGCCTGGACCGCTGCCACGACCAGGTCGGCCAGCGTCTCGGTGTCCTCCGGGTCGACCGCCTTGGGGTCGATCACCAGGCCCCGCAGCTCGCCGGAGCCGTTGACCGTCGCCTTGACGAGGCCGCCGCCCGCCTGTCCTTCGACCTCCGTGCGCGCAAGCTCCTCCTGCGCGTTCGCGAGGTCCTGCTGCATCTTCTGGGCCTGCTGGAGCAGCTGCTGCATGTTGGGCTGGCCACCACCGGGGATCACGATCAGCTCCTGGTTTCGCACGGTCGTCGAGTCGGTTCGAAAGCGGGGTTTCCGCCTGGAATGAGCCTACGTGGTCGGGGGTCCCCTCGCTCCAGCACTCTTTCGAGTGAGATCGAGCGTCCTCCTATACCTGATCAAGCAGCTCTTCCGGGCGGAAAAGCCGCGAAAGCGAGCTCATGGCCACCCATTGGGCGGTAGGAAGGGGTGCTGCGCACCAACAGCACCAGTCGTCACGCGGAGGCCGCGCGGAGGGGCTCGCGCAGGATCCCGCAATGAGCTGTCGAAGACGTAAGAGGGAGTGCCGGGTGAGCCAGCCGGAGATGCAGCCCGAGGGGGTGCCCCAGGAGGGGCAGGGCGCGGGCGCGCAGCGGGAAGCCGGGGACGCGGCGGGCACCGGGGGTGCGAAGGACGCGCGGGACGCGCGGGAACCCCGGCTCGGTGACCTCACCGGCCGGGCCTTCCCCCTCGGTGACTGGGGCGAGCCCGCCGAGCGCCTCGACGAGCTGTACCGCTGGGTGGAGCGCGGCGCGCTGAACACCGCCGAGTGGTACCTCGCCGACCGCGGCTGGAAGCGGCGCGGGGCCCGGCTGCTGCGGGCCGGGGCCGCGCTGGGTGCCGTGGGGGCGGGCGTGCTGCCGCTCCTCGACCTGGTGGGGGCCGTGGGGTCCGTCGCGGACTGGGGCTTCGTCTCCCTGCTCGCCGGGGTGGCGTGCGTGGGGTGCGACCGGTTCTTCGGCCTGACGTCCGGCTGGATGCGGAACGTGGCCACCGCGCAGGCCGTGCAGCGGCGGCTCCAGGTGCTCCAGTTCGACTGGGCCTCCGAGAGCGTACGAGAGGTGCTCGGGCCCACGGAGGGCACGGCCGGGGAGGCGGCCGAGCGGTGCCTCGGGGTGCTGCGGAAGTTCTCCGAGGACGTGACGGAGCTCGTGCGGTCGGAGACGACGGACTGGATGGTGGAGTTCCGGGCGGGGCCCGTGCCGCTGGTCATGCAGGCGATGGTGCCGGGGGGCTCCCGGGGGGAGGTGCCGTCGCAGCCGGGGCGGTTCGCTCTGCCGCCGCCGGGGGCCCGGCCCAATATGCCTCGGCAGCGGCCGCCTGAGCCTCGGTGAGGCGGACTTGGCGGAGCCGGTGCTGATGTCTGTCACCGGCTCCGCCGAGTTCGTCCTCAAACGCCGGACGGGCTGGAATCTCCCGCCCAGCCCGTCCGACAGCCGCCGGACAGGCTGATGCTGCTCAGCTGTAGATGATCATCGAGCCCTGTGCCAGGCTCCTCGTCGTCGCCGCGTGCAGGCCCAGCCAGACGTGGCGTTCGCGGGCGAAGGGGCTTTCGTCCGGTGGGGCCGGGGCCGCCGGTTCCTCCAGGGACGTGGGGCCCGCGGGTGGGGTCGGTGCCAGGGGTGGGTTCGCCGGGTCTATGCCGATCGAGGGGGCCACGAACTCCAGCTCGCGCAGGAGCGCCTGGGCGGAGCCCAGCGGGCCGCCGCCCGCGAGGAGTTCGTCGTTGGACAGCGGCGCGGGGAAGTCCACGGGGACGTACGCGCCGGCGTGGTCGTAGTGCCAGACCAGGTGCGACTGCTGGGCCGTGGCGTCGAACATCTCCAGGAGCTGTTCGTAGTCGCCGCCCAGTTCGTCGACGGGTGTGACTTCGAGACCGCAGATCCGCAGCAGGTAGGCGCGGCGCAGGAAGTGCAGCGCGTCGTAGTCGAACCCCGCCACCGGGGCGACGTCGCCGGACAGGCCCGGCATGTAGGAGAAGACGGGGACCGGCGGCAGTCCGGCCTCGTGCAGCGCCTTGTCGTAGGCGGCGATCTCTTCCGCGAAGGGGTTGTCGGGGCTGTGGCACAACACATCGACGAGCGGGACCAGCCACAGGTCGCAGGCCAAGAAGGACTCCTCGGGTCGGCTCGGTGGACATCGGACATCGGACGTCGTGCGTTGCCTCGCGTGCAGGCAGCGTAGTCGGGCGGCGGCCCGGTCAGGGACCGTCGTGCAGGTCCCAGATCCATACTCCGCCTACCCACTTTCCGGGGCGGCCAAGGAGCGCGTCCACGGTCGCGCGCAGTTCCGTGTCGTGCCGCTGCGGCGCGAGGACGAGGAGGCCCGCCTTCCAGAACGCCAGGTCCTGTCGGGCGGCGGCCCGCCAGGGGGGCGTGGCCTTGGGTACGCGGCCGAGTTCGGCGACGTCGTGCAGGAGGTTGGAGGTGTTGCGCGGCGAGGGTCCGTAGATGCCGACGCGGTCCGGGCCCCAGGGGCCGTTGAAGTAGCCGCCGGGGAGGCGGAAGCCCAGGTCGGCGGTGGTCTGCCAGTGCAGGGCCTCGGCGCTCGCCGGGTCGGGGACGGGCACCGGGACGAGCGTCTCGTCGGGGCCGAGGTACTTCCGCCAGGTGCCGTCCGCGATGAACGGCGGCACGTCGATCCGGTCCACGGCCTTCAGCGGCGCGGGCACGATCGGCAGGAGCGCGAGGGCGACGGCCGCGAGCCCCAGGCGGCGCCCCCGCCACCGCGATGCGAGCAGCCGCGCGAGCGCCAGCGCGAGGAGCATGCCGAGCGCCGGGGCGCACACCATCGCCACCCGCGATTCGATGACCGATTCGAAGAGCGGCCGCCCCGCGAGCGCCTTCCAGGGCCCCGGCAGCACGATGTCCGTCAGCGGAATGCGGAACTTCGGCCCGAGGGAGAGCAGCGCGGCGCCGCACGCCGTGAACGCGAGCGCCTTGACGACGGCGCGGTCCCAGAGGCGTACGACGATCGCGAAGCAGAGCGCCACCAGCGGCCAGCCGAAGAACGCGTTCTCCTCGGTGGGGTTCATGGCGAGGCCCTGGACGCTCTCCTTGCTGCCCGCCAGGGAGCGCTCGGCGAAGGAGATCAGGGCGAGCGGGCTGTTGCCCGCGTTGTCGCCGTGCAGCACGCTCTTGTAGCTCTGCGCGCCGAAGAACTGCCACCACAGCGGGTACGCGACGAGCGGCACGGTCACCGCGAGGGCGACCCCGATGCCCTTGGCCAGCGGCCGCCACGCCGCGCGCGCCAGGTCGGGGCGGGCCACCGCGTAACCGACGGCGAAGAGCAGCATGCCGAGCGCGGCGAGCAGCAGCGGCTCCTCGCCCAGGAAGATCTGGTACGTCACGAAGAGGCCGAGCAGCACCCCGTCGTGGACGACGCGGGTGCCCTCGCAGAGCCGCAGCGCCCTGTCGACGATCAGCGGGATCATGAACAGGACGATGAAGTTGGGGTGGGCGTTCGCGTGGCTGACCATCGGGGGCGCGAAGGCGGCGAGGGCCGCGCCGACGGCGGCCGCGCCCCGGTGGCGTACGAGCCGCCGCAGGATCAGCCAGTACCAGGCGACGGCGGTGGCGGCGAGCCCCCCGGTCATCGCCACGTTCAGGGCGACCGCGGGCCCGAACAGCCAGGTCACGGGGGCCAGCGGGACGGAGAGGCCGAGCATGACCGTGTTGGCCATGAGGTTCACGCCGTCGGGGAAGTTCTGGAGGGTGGTGAACAGGGGGTTGTGCAGGTGGCGGACGTTGTCGGCCGTCACCGCGAAGAACCACTCCCACTGGTTCTGGTCCTGCATGGAGTCGGGGATGTAGCGCCCGCCGGGATCCACCCAGCGGCCCGAGAAGAGCACGAAGGAGAGGGCCAGGAAGAAGGCCGCGGCCAGGACGTCGGCGCGACGGACGGCACGCGCCTTCAGGAGGGTCAGTTCGGCGAGGACGCGGACGTAGTCGAGGGGGCGGACCTTGGAGCCCTCCTGGTGGGACCAGCGCACCGGGACCTCGGCGACCGGCCAGCCCGCGCGCCGGAAGTACTGCAGTATCTCGACGTCGATGCCCCAGCCCCGCAGCCGGGACTCGGCGAACGCCTCACGGGCCAGGTCGCCGTCGAAGAGCTTGAACCCGCACTGGGTGTCGCGCACTCCGGGGACGGCGACCGTGCGTATGAGGAAGTTGCCGGTGCGCCCCAGGAGCTCGCGAAGCCGGTGCTGGTGGGTGCCGATGTCGGCGCCGGGCCTCGCGCGGGAGCCGATCGCGGCCGCGTGGCCCTCGCCGAGCGCCTTGGCGAGGTCGTCGAGTTCCTCGATGGGGGCGGCGAGGTCGGCGTCGGTGATCAGGACGAGGCGGCCGTAGGAGGCGAGGACGCCGAGGCGCAGGGCGTGGCCCTTGCCCCGGTTGCGGTCGCCGCTGACGAGATGGACGCGGGGGTCGTCGGCGGCCATCTCCGCCGCGACCTCCGCGGTGCGGTCGGTCGAGCCGTCGTCCACGACGATCAGCTCCCACTCGCCGTGGTCCGACGTCTCCAGGTGCTCCCGGATCGCGGTCAGCGTGGGGCCCAGGCGCCGCTCCTCGTTGTACGCGGGGACGACGACCGAAAGATCGACGCTCATTCAGCGGCCAGCCGCTCGATGAGCCCCAGGGAGTGCGCGTTGTACTCCCTGACGATGTCGTGGGCGCCGCACGGATCGCGCCGCGCCAGCGCGTCGACCAGCTCGGTGTGCCGCGACCAGAGTCTGCCGCGCAGGTCACCGCCGCTGCGGTCGCTCTCGCGCCGCAGGTGGGTGACCGCGCAGACCCAGGACTTCACCCGGAGCCTGTGCAGGAAGTCGGAGAGGTAGGGGTTGCCGAAGAGGGCGCTCAGCTCGCGCCAGAAGCGCAGGTCGTAGCCGATCAGTACGTTGAGGTCGCCCGCGCAGGCCGCGCGGGCCGCCTCCTCGCCCCTGCGGCGTACGGAGATGAGGGCGTCGCCCGCGTCCGGGCGGGCGTCGCCGTTCGCCATGAGCTCGCGGAAGATGCCGTCCGCGACGAGGCCGCGGGCCTCCAGCATGCCCCGGTAGTCGTCCAGGGTGTGCTCGTGGACGCGGAAGCCGCGGTGCTGGTCGGCGTCCAGGAGGCCCTGCGCGGTGAGGTTCACCAGGGCCTCGCGGACCGGCGTCGCCGAGACGCCGTACTGCTCGGCGATCTCCTTGACCGTGAACTCCTGGCCCGGCTCTAGTCTGCCCGCGAGGATCTCGTCGCGGAGCGCGTCGGCGATCTGCTGACGGAGCGTGCTGCGGATGACGGCGGAGCCGTCGGTGCCGGGCATCTGGGTTCCCCCACGGAGTCTGACGTGGTCCTCTTGCTTATGAGCACGTCAGACTACGTGGTGGGGTTCCACGGGGTCCTACCTCACGTGCTCGTCCGCCACCGAGAGCGCCGCGTCGAGCGCCGCGAGGCCCTCCTTCGCCTCCGTCTCCGTGACGTTGCACGGCGGGACGACGTGGGTGCGGTTCATGTTGATGAAGGGCCACAGGCCGTTCTTCTTGGCGGCGGCGCCGAACGCGGCCATGGGGGCGTTCGCCTCGCCGGTGGCGTTGTAGGGGACCAGGGGCTCGCGGGTCTCCCGGTCCTTCACCAGCTCAAGGGCCCAGAACATGCCGACGCCGCGCACCTCGCCGACCGAGGGGTGGCGCTCGGCGATGGCCCGCAGGCCCGGCTCGATGACCTGGGCGCCGAGGTTCGCCGCGTGCTCGACGACGCCCTCCTCCGCCATGACGTTGATCGTGGCGACGGCCGCGGCGCAGGCCAGCGGGTGGCCGGAGTAGGTGAGGCCGCCCGGGTAGGGCCGCTTGGCGAAGGTCTCCGCGATCTGCCCGGAGATGGCGACGCCGCCGAGCGGTACGTAGCCGGAGTTCACACCCTTGGCGAAGGTCATCAGGTCCGGCACGACGTCGAAGAGGTCGGCGGCGAACCACTCGCCGGTGCGGCCGAAACCGGCCATGACCTCGTCGAGGACGAAGACGATGCCGTACTTGTCGCACAGCGCGCGCACGCCCGCGAGGTAGCCGGGCGGCGGGATCATGATCCCGGCCGTGCCGGGGACCGTCTCCAGGATGATCGCCGCGACCGTCTGCGGGCCCTCGAAGACGATGGTGTCCTCCAGGTGCTGGAGCGCGCGCTCGCACTCCTGCTGCTCGGTCTCCGCGTAGAACCGGGAGCGGTAGAGGTACGGCGCCCAGAAGTGGACGACGCCCGCGGTGCCGGTGTCGGAGGCCCAGCGGCGCGGGTCGCCGGTGAGGTTGATGGCCTGCTGGGTGCCGCCGTGGTACGAGCGGTAGGCGGCGAGCACCTTGGGACGGCCCGTGTGCAGACGGGCCATGCGCGTGGCGTGCTCGACGGCGTCGGCGCCGCCGTTCGTGAAGAAGATCTTGTCCAGGTCGCCCGGGGTCCGCTCGGCGATGAGGCGTGCGGCCTCGGAGCGGGCCTCGACGGCGAAGGCGGGCGCGAACGTCGTCATCGTCGCCGCCTGCTCCTGGATCGCGGCGACGACCTTCGGGTGCTGGTACCCGATGTTGGTGTAGACGAGGCCGCTGGTGAAGTCGAGGTAGCGGTTGCCGTCGTAGTCCCAGAAGTACGAGCCTTCGGCACCGGCGACGGCGAGCGGGTCGATGAGCTCCTGTGCGGACCAGGAGTGGAACACGTGCGCGCGGTCCGCGGCCTTCACGGCGGCGCCGACCTGCGGGTTCGGCTGAGGGGTCATGGGGCCGAGGGTAAATGTCCGAGGAGTGGACACGACATGGGCGTCTTGTCTGGCGTGGGGGGCGGAACCCGACAATGTGTCGTGCGACGCGGGAACGGTGTGACTCCGCGGGTGCCACGGGGCTGGTGTCTTTGCGCAGTTCCCCGCGCCCCTTATCCGTCCACCTGCGGGTTCGCTGTGGCTGGGCGCGCCGTTCCCCGCGCCCCTTTCGGGGCGTTCCCGCTAGTCGTCGTCCGTGTCGGGGACCACCTTGGCCCGGGGGCCGACCTGCGTGCAGTGGATTTCGTAGTGGAGGTCCGGCTGTTCGTCGTCGTCCGCTGGTTCCGCCTCCAGGCGGGCGACCGCCGCGGGGCCGCGCTCCACGTCGTCGTCGATGTGGAAACCGTCGGCGGGGCTCCAGGAGACGAGGCGTACGGTGCCGTCCTGGCGGCACTCCACCGTCGCGGAGCCCCCGGTGAAGCGGACGGTGGAGCGCTCGGCGGCGGGCGGGGAGCCGGGCTTGGCGGGTTCCTTCGCGGTGCTCGGGGGGCCCGGGTCCGCCGGGGTGTTGGAGGCGCGGGCCAGCGCCCTTCGGACGGCTGCCTCGTCCAGCGGACGGCTGTGCGCGGCGGCACCGCCCTCCGCGTCCGAACCGGCCAACTGCCAGGCGCCCAGCGCCCCCGCCGCCGTGCCCACGGCCACCCACGCCGCCGTGACGACGGCGTTCCGCCACTTCCTCATCCCGCCACTGTGCCGCATCGTTTCCTAACGCCCGGTTAAGGCCCTGGTAAGCCCGCAGAAAACTCCGGTTCCGCCCCTGACTACGGTGGTTGTATGGCACATCTTCTCGTTGTCGAGGACGATCCCCAGCTCCGCGGCGCCCTGGTGAGGGCCCTGCGCGACAAGGGCCACGCGGTGGCGACCGCGCCGAGCGGCATGGCGGGCCTGGACGCGGCGGTGACGGACAGGCCCGACCTGGTCGTGCTCGACCTCGGCCTGCCGGACGTCGACGGCGCACAGGTCCTGCGCATGCTGCGCGCGATCAGCGACGTCCCCGTCATCGTGGCGACGGCCCGCGACGACGAGCCGGAGATGGTGACGGTCCTGGAGGCGGGCGCGGACGACTACATCATCAAGCCCTTCGGCGCCGCCCAACTGGACGCCCGGGTCAAGGCGGTGCTCCGTCGTCTCGGCGCGGCGGAGACGGAGGACCCCCTGCTCGTCGGCGACCTCCGCATCGACCCGGTCTCCCGCGAGGTCACCCTGTCGGACACCCCCGTCGACCTCACACCGCGCGAGTTCGACCTCCTCGCCTACCTGGCCCGCCGCCCCGGCCAGGTGGTCTCCCGCCGCGAACTCCTCGCCGAGGTCTGGCAGCAGCCCCTGGGCGGCGCGGACAAGACCGTCGACGTCCACCTCTCCTGGCTGCGCCGCAAACTGGGCGAGACGGCCCAGTCACCCCGCTACCTCCACACCGTCCGCACGGTGGGCGTCAAGCTCGCGGCACCGGATCCCGCCTGATGCGCCGCAGCCTCCTCCTCCTGACGGCGGCGACCACGGCCCTGGTCCTCACCGCCCTCCTGGTCCCCCTGACCCTGCTGACCCGCACCCACGCCGCGGACCGGGCGACGGCCGAGGCGACGGCCCGTGCCCAGTGGGTGGCCCACGCGATCGGCCCGGCCCTGGCCACCTCCACGGAGCGGGAGACGGCCGAGCAGACGGTGGAGAGCGTCAACGGACGCGACCTGCCCGCCACTTCGCTGGTGCTCGCCGACGACACGGCCATCGGCGAGCACCACCGGGTCCCGGTCACCGACGCCATCCGCCTGGCCCGCACCGGCCGCGCCTTCACCTACGAACCCGAGGCGGGCGGCCGCCAGATCCTGGTCCCCGTGCAGGGCGCCAAGGACGGCACGGCGGTGGTCCAGGTCACGGTCACCGAGAAGCAGTTGTACGCGGGCACCCTCGCCCCGTGGCTCGCCATGGCGGGCATCGGCGTGGGGCTCGTACTCCTCGGCCTGCTCCTCGCCGACCGCCTCGGCGCCCGCCTGGTGGGCGCGACCCGCCGTCTCGCCCGCACCGCAGACCGCCTGGCGGCGGGCGACCTGACGGCCAGGGCCACCCCCGAGGGGCCGCCCGAACTCCGCCTGGTGGCGGGCGAACTGAACCGCCTGGCCGCCCGCATCGACGAGCTCCTCACCGCGGAACGCGAGAACGCCGCCGACCTGGCCCACCGCCTGCGCACCCCGGTGGCCGCCCTGCGCCTGGACGCGGAGACGCTCCGCGACGCGGAAGAGGCGGACCGCATCGCCGCGGACGTCACGGCGCTGGAGCGGAGCGTGGACGACGTCATCCGCAAGGCGAGGCGCCCGCTGCGCGAGACCCCGCGCGCGGACCTGGCGGCGGTGGCGCGCGAACGGGCGGCGTTCTGGCTCCCGTTGGCGGAGGACCAGAACCGTACGGCCGAGACGAGGACGCCTCCCGCGACCACCCGGGTCCTGGTCCCCGTGCCGGAGGACGAACTGGCGGCGGCCCTGGACACGTTGATAGGCAACGTCCTCGACCACACCCCGCAGGGCACACCGTTCACCATCACCGTCCGCCGGACGGCTGAGGACCGGGCGGAGCTGACCGTCGCGGACGAGGGTCCGGGCTTCCCCGACGGAACGGCCCCCGACCGGGGCACGAGCGGAGCGGGCTCCACGGGCCTCGGCCTGGACATCGCCCGCCGCACCGCCGAGGAGGCGGACGGCGCCTTCGAGACGGCGAGCACCCCGCAGGGCGCCCGCGTCACGCTGACGTTCCCCCTCACACAGCCATGAACTCCCTGTTCACGCGGCCCGCGGGAAGGCGGTCCGCACGGCACGTGCCCACTTGTTGATCCCCAACTCGGGCCGCACGGCCGCGTACCCGCCGCAGTACTTGGTGAAGTCCGCGGCACGCACCCCGTACCGGTGGAGGACGCGGTCGGCCTCGGTGAGGTGGCCCTTGGTCTTGGTCTCCACGAGGACGAGCCCCGTGTCGGCGGCGGCGGTCCGCCCGGAGACGGTGTCGCGCACGACGAGCCCCGCGTCACAGGTGATGCGCTGCCCGTCGGCGACGAACGTGGCGCGCTGGTAGTCCGTGACCAGCGAGGTGGTGAGCCCGTCGGGCGCCTCCACCCCGTAGGACCCGCGCAGCACACCGGCGAGGAAGCCGCGCCGGGCCTCGTCCAGGACGTGGTCGTCGCCTTCGAGGCGCTGGCGGTGCTTGACGGTCTCGCCGCGCCCGCTCTTCAGCTTGATCTCGAACTGCCGCTCGCCGCTGTCCTGGTAGACGCGCTCGCGGATGCGGTAGCGAAGCCGCCGCCCCTGCCGGTGGTCGTGGAACGTCACCAGGTCAGGGGTGTCGTAGTAGGTGGAGTGATACCGGAACCACCTCTTGCCGCCGACGCTGAGGGACCGGAAGGGGCCTCCGGCACGGCGTGGATCGGTGAGGAGCGCCGCGAGATCCTCGAAGATCTCGACGGGCACCAGGTAGCTGTTGTCGTAGCGGGCGAGCAGCTCCGCCTTGGCGTTGACCTCGTCAAGCGCGATGGGGTGCGCGGCGAGGGCGGCGCGGCCGATGGCGCGTACGGCGGGGTTCACACGGTCTCCTTCGGGTGACGGGGGGCGATCGTGTTGGACCGGGTCGTGCGTCGTCGTACCGTCAACTCCCGAGAGCGTACGGAAGGTTCCGGCTGACGGAAGCGGACTTCCAGCACCATGAGATCGCGGACGTAGTCGACCTCCTGGACGGTCCAGCCGAGGGGCGGTCCGAGGCGCCGCTCCAGCTCGGCGCGGAGGGGGCCCTCCTCACGGTGGACGGCGTCAAGGGTGACGATCGCGCGCCGGTCGCGCGCGAACAGCTTCGGATGGTCGGCGCCGTACATCACCGCGAGCAGCACGGCCGCGAGCAGCGCCGCGACGGGCAGGCTCAGGGCGGGAAGTCCGCAGAGCAGGCCGAGGACCAGGGTGATGAAGTAGTAGGCGACTTCCTGGTGCTGGAGGGCGTCCGAGCGGAGCCGGACGATCGAGAGCACACCGAAGAGCCCGAAGCCGAGGGCGAGCCCACCGTCGCCACCGACCGTGCCGAGCCCCGCGACGACCGCGAACAGGGCGACGTTCAGGGCGAGGTACGCCGGGACGAGCTCCCGCCTGCGGTGTCGTGGATAGAAGACGCCGAAGGTCAGCAGCGTGACGGCGGCCAGGTCGAGGCCCAGGTGGGCGCTGAGGGTCAGTGTGCTGTCCATGCCGATGACGCTAGGGACGGCCGGGTTAAGGCCGCCCCTCAAGGACGTTAACGATGCCCCTGCCCATATCCATTGACAGCATGCTGCCATTACGACAGCATGCTTACATAAGCACCTCGAAGACCTGCACCGGAGGCACTCATGTCCCGCAAGCCCGTGCACCTCGCCGTCTACGACACGCTCGCCGACTGGGAGACGGGCCACACCACCGCGTGGCTCGCCCGCTTCGGCTACGAGATCCGCACCGTCGCGCTCTCCACCGCCCCCGTCACCAGCATCGGCGGCCTGCGCCTCCTGCCCGACCTGACGCTCGCGGAGCTGCGCCCCGAGGACAGCTCGCTGCTGGTCCTGCCGGGCGGCGACCTGTGGGACACCGGCGACGACCTCGCCCCCTTCGCCCGCACGGCCCGCGCGTTCCTCGACGCCGGGGTCCCGGTCGGCGCGATCTGCGGGGCCACGGCGGGCCTCGCCCGCGAGGGCCTGCTCGACGACCGGGCGCACACCAGCGCGGTGTCGGTATATCTGGACGCCACCGGCTACCAGGGCGGCAAGCGGTACGTCGACGCGGACGCGGTCACCGACGGCGATCTGATCACGGCGGGCCCGACCGAGCCGGTCGCGTTCGCGCGGGAGATCTTCGGGCGGCTCGGCGACGTCCTGGACGCCGAGAAGCTGGACGCCTGGTACCGCCTGTTCCACGACTCGGACCCGGCGGCGTACGAAACGCTCAACTCCTAGGCGGTACAGGACAGATGACTGACGACGAAGTCCGCGCCCAGCAGGACCTGCTCAGCCGCACGGCCCTGACCGTCTTCCGGCTCAACGGCCAGTTCCTCGGCGCGTCCGAGGAACTGGCGCGCCCCGCCGGGCTCACCGCCGCCTGGTGGCAGGTGCTCGGCGCCGTGCTCCGCGCCCCCCTGCCGGTCGCCGGGATCGCCCGCGCGATGGGCATCACGCGGCAGAGCGTGCAGCGCGTGGCCGATCTCCTCGTGCGCGAGGGCCTCGCCGAGTACGTGGCGAACCCCGCGCACCGCCGCGCCAAGCTGCTGCGCCCGACCGACGAGGGCCGCGCCGCCGTCGCCCGGATCGACCCGGGTCACGCGGAGCTCGCGGGGCGGCTCGCCGGTCTGCTCGGCACGGCCGAGTTCGCCGAAACCGTACGGGTGTTGGAAAAGCTGTCCGCGGCCCTCGACGACATCCAGGCGCCGGGCTAGGAGGGCACTGCCGCCGAGTGCCGAAGTACCTGTCTGGACCCCATGACCGGCCAGTACACTCCTCACTCTGTTGCACACCAACGGGGGAGGCCGGTGCGGCGATGGAGAGGCTCGGACCAGGAGATCCACAACGGATCGGCGCGTACCGGCTGTTGGCGCGGCTCGGCGCGGGCGGCATGGGGCAGGTGTACCTGGCGCGGTCCGGCAGGGGCCGGACCGTCGCGGTGAAGCTGGTCCGCCAGGAGCTCGCCGAGCAGGAGGAGTTCAGGAACCGCTTCCGGCAGGAGGTCGCGGCCGCACGGCAGGTCGGCGGCGTCTGGACCGCGCCGGTGCTCGACGCGGACACCGAGGCGACGATCCCGTGGGTCGCCACCGGATACGTCGCGGGGCCCTCCTTGCAGAGCGTCGTCTCGCACGAACACGGGCCGCTGCCCGAGCGCTCCGTGAACATCCTCGCGGCCGGGCTCGCCAACGCGCTCAAGGACATTCACGCGGCGGGCCTGGTCCACCGCGACCTGAAGCCGTCGAACGTCCTGGTCACCATCGACGGCCCGCGCGTCATCGACTTCGGCATCGCGCGCGCCCTGGAGACGGTCACCGACGGCGGTCTGACCCGCACGGGCGCGCTGATCGGCTCGCCCGGCTTCATGGCGCCGGAGCAGGTGCGCGGGGACCGGATCACCCCGGCGTGCGACGTGTTCTGTCTGGGCTCCGTCCTCGCGTACGCGGCGTCCGGCATGCTGCCGTTCGGTACCGCCAACAGCGGGGTGCACGCGCTGATGTTCCGCATCGCGCAGGAGGAGCCCGACCTGGAGGGCATCCCCGAGAGCCTCGCCGAGCTGATCGGCGCGTGCCTGCACAAGGATCCCGCGGCCCGTCCCGCGCTGGACGACATCCTGGAACGCACGGGCGCGCAGGACACCCTCAGCGAGGGAGGCAGCACCCTCGAACCCTGGCTGCCGGGCTCACTGGTCGCGCAACTCGGGCGCCACGCCGTGCAGTTGCTGGACACGGAGGACCCGGACGACGGGTCGGACACCGGCACGGACCCGGCGGCCACGAACGGCTCCTCCCCGGACGGCTCCTCCCCGGACAACCGGAACGACACCCCGCCCCCGCGCCCGGCCTCTCCTCCAGCCTCCGCGCCCACACCGGCTCCCACACCCACAGCCCCGGACGACGCCGACGCCACGCCCCCGCCCCCCGGCAGACCCGGCACCGCGCCCCTCGGTCACCTCCCCACCATGGTCTCGGGCCAGCCCCCGGCCCTCACTCCCCCGCCGTCGACACCGGCACCGGCATACGGCTACCCCCACCAGCCCCAGCACCCCTCCGGCTTCGGCCCCACCCCGCCCTACGGGCCCGGCGGCGGATACCTGCCCCCGCCCGAACCCCCGCGCCGCAGCGGCCGTTCGACCGCCGCGCTCATCGTCGTGGCGTTGATAGTGGCCATCGGAGCGGGCGGCACCGTCTACGCGGTGATGAACGACGAGGGCACGGACGACGCGAAGAACACGGACGCCAAGAACTCCGCGAGCAGTGCCCCGGCGACCCCGGGGCCGACCTCCCCGAGCGCGGAGCCCTCCGAGCGGGCGTCGGCGTCGTCCAGCGCCGAGGAGGGCACCGTGCCAGAGAAGTACCTGGGCACCTGGAACGGCGGGCTCAAGAGCGACGCGGGGCGCAGCACCCGTCAACTCACGCTCCAGCAGGGCGAGGTGGGCGACACGGTCCTCTCCGTGACGGCGGACGGTCCTGCCAAGGGCGGCGGCACCTACCACTGCGTCTTCCAGGGGAAACTGGAGTCCGCCTCGGACGACCGGCTGCACATCGGCCCCACCGAGGTCATCGTCGGCGAGCCCATGACGTCCTGCACACCGGGCAGCCCGACCGTCGTCACGATCCTCGGCAACGGCAAGCTGCGGCGCGCGAACACGGACGGCAGCGGCGAGTTGACGTACGACCGCGCCAACTGAACCGGCGGCGAACAACGGCCGACGGAACGGCGATACCGGCACCGGGGCCCCTCGCGCGCCCTACTGTCACCGGCCATGGAGTGGCTGAGCACCGAAAACGTCATCGCCGTGCTCACGGCGGTCCTCGGCCTGCTCGCCACCGTCGGCGCCCTCTGGTACGAGCGCAGGGTGCCGCGCCGCAAGCGCGTCGGCTACCGCGTGCAGATGGACACGGCCATAGGGGACAACGTCCCCACCGGCGGCGCCAACGCGCGCCTCGGGCTCTTCGACGAGACGCCCGAGATGTCGGGCGCCACGCTCGTCCTGCTCCGGGTGGAGAACGACGGCTCGCAGGAGATCACCGACGCCGACTACACCGGCCGCGCGCCGCACGGCCTCACCGCCGTCTTCACCGACCGGACCATCCGCGGCGTCGCGGTCACCGCGCAGGCCGGGGCCGACCACCTGATGGAGCACTTCACGGCGAGCGCGGGCCTGCGCTACGAGGGCAGCACCCTGCGCATCCCGCGCGTGCCGCTCAACCGGGGCCAGCACTACAAGCTCCTCGTGCTGCTCACCGGCGGCCCGGTCGGCGGCGAGATCACCATGTCGGGCGGCATCCAGGCGGGCGAGGTGCGGCCGAACCGGTCGACGACCCCGGACGACAAGCCGCCGGTCCTCTCCCGCCCCGCCCGGTTCCTGACGGTGCTGCTCACCCTGTCCGTCATCGCCCTGGCCTCGATCATCGTGCTGCGGGACGACGATCCGCCGCCGATCGAGTGCGCGACGGGCGAGTTGACGGTGCTCGGCTCGACGGCGTTCGCGCCGGTCGCCCAGGAGCTCGCGGAGAAGTACGAGAACGACTGCCCGGGGTCCGCCATCACGGTCAGCGCGCACGGCAGTACGTCGGGGGTGCGCGAACTGGACGACGAGGGACGGAAGTCGGCGGGCAGGGGGTCCCGAAGACCGGCGGGTTCGCCGCCGCTGGTCTCCTTCTCCGACGGCCCCAAGTCCGACGGGTTCCCGCACCTGGCCGAATCGCGCGTCGCGGTCTCCGTCTTCGCGCTGGTCCTCAACGACCGCGTGCCGCTGCGCGATCTGACGCTGGCGCAAGTGCGGCGGATCTACCGGGGCGACGTACGCAACTGGAAGGAGCTCGGCGGTCCCGATCTGCCGGTGGTCCTGGTCAGCCGGGGCTCCAGCTCGGGCACCCGCGACACGCTCCAACGCCGCGTCCTGGCCGGGGCCTTCGAGATCAAGGCGTCGTCGAACGACTGCCTGAGCAAGGACGACCCCTCCGTCCCCGTGACCCGCTGCGAACTGGACTCCACCGACCAGGTCCTGGACGCCGTCGAGCGCATCCCCGGCGCCCTCGGCTACAGCGAGCTGCGCACCGCCGCCGCCCTCAAGGGCCTGCACCGCCTCGACCTGGAAGGACACGCGCCCTCCGTCGAGCAGCTCACCAGGACCGGCTACCCCTACCGCGAGATCGAGTACGCCTACACCTACGGCCTGCCCCCCGCCGACTCGCTGGCCGCCAGCTTCCTCGCCTACGCGCGCGGCAACGGCCTCGACGTCATCCGCACCCACGGCCATCTCCCCTGCGCCACCCCGGAGGGCCTGCGCGTCTGCGGCGAGGACACGGGCAGCTGACGGGCCGGGTACGGCGAAGGGGCGCTCCGGACCAACCGGAACGCCCCTGCACCAGGTGCGGCCGAAGCCGCGGGACGCGCTAGATGAACGAGTTGATCTCGATCGTCTCGGTGCGGCCGGGACCCACGCCGATCGCGGAGATCGGGGCGCCGGACATCTCCTCCAGGGCCTTCACGTAGTCCTGCGCGTTCTTCGGCAGGTCGGCGAAGGTCTTGGCCTTGGTGATGTCCTCGGACCAGCCCGGGAGCGTCTCGTAGATCGGCTTCGCGTGGTGGAAGTCGGTCTGGTTGTAGGGCAGCTCCTCGACGCGCTTGCCGTCGATCTCGTACGCGACACAGACCGGGATCCGCTCCCAGCCGGTGAGCACGTCGAGCTTGGTGAGGAAGAAGTCCGTCAGGCCGTTGACGCGCGTGGCGTAGCGGGCGATCGGGGCGTCGAACCAGCCGCAGCGGCGGTCCCGGCCCGTGGTGACACCGCGCTCGCCGCCGATGGTGCGCAGCGCCTCGCCGTCCGCGTCGAACAGCTCGGTGGGGAACGGGCCCGCGCCGACGCGGGTCGTGTACGCCTTCAGGATGCCGATGACGCGGGTGATCTTCGTCGGGCCCACACCCGTACCCGTGCAGGCGCCGCCCGCGGTCGGGTTCGAGGAGGTGACGAAGGGGTACGTGCCGTGGTCCACGTCCAGGAGCGTGCCCTGGCCGCCCTCGAACAGGACGACCTTGTCCTCGTCGAGCGCGTTGTTCAGGATCAGCGTGGTGTCGGCGACGTACTGCTTGATGTTCTCGCCGTGCTCAAGGAGCTGCTCGACGATCTGCTCGGCCTCGATGGCGCGGCGGTTGAACACCTTCGTCAGGAGCTGGTTCTTCTGCTCCAGGGCCGCTTCGACCTTCTGCGTCAGGATCGACTCGTCGTAGAGGTCCTGCACGCGGATGCCGGTGCGGTTGATCTTGTCGGCGTACGTCGGACCGATGCCACGGCCGGTCGTGCCGATCTTGCGCTTGCCGAGGAAGCGCTCCGTCACCTTGTCCACGGTCACGTTGTACGGCGTGATGATGTGCGCGTTGCCGCTGATCAGCAGCTTCGACGTGTCGACGCCGCGCTCGTTCAGACCGCTCAGCTCGGAGAGCAGGACCGACGGGTCGACGACGACTCCATTGCCGATGACAGGCACACAGTCCGGGGAGAGGATCCCGGAAGGGAGGAGATGCAGCGCGTACTTCTGGTCGCCTACGACGACCGTGTGGCCGGCGTTGTTGCCGCCCTGGTAGCGCACTACATAGTCCACGGAGCCACCGAGCAGGTCAGTGGCCTTTCCCTTGCCTTCGTCACCCCACTGAGCACCGAGCAGCACAAGTGCGGGCACAGGCGTACACCCCTTCCGGGCGGGGCATGTCCAAGGTCAGGGGCCGTAGCCGCCGTATGGGTGTGCCTTGGATGCTGCCCCGGAATAGACGAAGCCCCTGGCGCAATAGCGCAAGGGGCTCTTGCACAAAGATGCTACCCGAGGTCTCAATGAACGGCTAAAAGAAAGGGCGCACGTTGTCGGCTCGCGACCAGCTCCTAGTCGTCATCGACCCGGTCGCCCGGCGCACGGACGGTGAGTCGGTACGGATCGCGAAGGACGTGCTCAGCGCGGGCGCCGCGGTCCGTGTCTGCCTCCCCGACGGCCCCGAGGACTTCGCGAAAGCGCTGGCCAGACGGGGTGCGCGGCGCCTCGTGGTGGTCGGCGACGACCGGGCGCTGCTGCGCGCCGTCGGCACGCTCCACCGGGAGCGGGACCTCGCGGGAAGCGCGCTCTCGGTCGTTCCCGTCGGCACCGCGCAGACGCTCGCGCGGACGCTCGGCGTGCCCTCCGGAGCGGTCGCCGCGGCCCGGACGGTCCTGGAGGGGGCCGAACGCAGGCTCGATCTGCTGGTGGACGACAGCGACGGCGTCGTCCTCGGGGACCTGCGGATCCCGCCGGTCGGTGCGGGGGCGACGGGGTCGGGGGCCACGGTGTCGGGGGCGGCCGACGGCGCCGCGACCGGCACCACCTCGGTCGAGGGCCACGCCTGGCTGCGGACCTGCCAGTCCTTCGTCCGCACCCTCGCCGCACGCCCCGCGCGGGTGGCGGCGCCGCCGGGACCCTCGCCCGCGCGGCTGCGGGTCGAGGCGGACGGCGTCACGCTCGTCGACCTGGACCAGCCCGTCGAGGGCGTCCTGGTCACCGCGGGCCACGGCGGGGGCCTGGCCCAGGTGGAGGTCCGCCCCTCATCGGTCGGCGCGGAGGCGACACCGCTGCGGGTGCGGGCGCGCACGGTGACGGTCTCCGGGGCGGACTTCCGCTACCGCGCGGACGCGGTGGTCGCGGGCCCGGTCCGGACCAGGACGTGGACGGTGCGCCCCCGGGCGTGGGGGCTGACGCTGCCGAGATAGCGGGCCTGGCAGGCCCGGCCGCGGGCGCTCCGCTCACTCGCTCCCGAACAGCATCTCCCTGTGCACGCGCCAGCGGTCCATCATCCCCGCCAGTTCCCCCTGCACGAACTCGAAGAACGCCAGCGTCTCGGCGAGGCGCCGCCCCGCGGGCGTGTCCTCGCCGAGGTTGAGGACGCCGTCCCGCATGGCCTCCTCCCACCGCTTGAGCACCCCGTCCCGATTGCCGAGCGCCTCGTACCACTGGTTGCTGTGCACCCGGAAGATGTCGCGCCGCGTGCCCGGCTCCCGCTCGCGGTTCACCATGTGCTGCTGGCTCAGGTAGCGCACCGCGCCGGAGACCGCGGCGGGGCTGACCCGCAGCTGTTCGCCGAGCTCCGCCGCGGTGAGGGCGCCCGAGTCCGAGGAGAGCAGGGCGGCGAAGATCCGGGCGGGCATCCGTGGCATGCCCGCCTCGACCAGGTGGGAGGCGAACTTCTCCACGAAGCGGGAGACCGCCTCGGCATCGGGCCGCCCCTGGGTCTCGCTCGTCTCGTCCGTCATGCGTCGATCATCTCCCCTGGTCCCTCCTCGTGGCCCCCGCGGCCCCCATGGCCCCCATGGCCCCCATGGTTCTCGTTCGAGTGAGTTTACGCACTTCCTTAACTTCACAAGTTTGTGAAAGTAGCGTACGTTCAAAAACATGACGAAGGCAATCACCGTCTCCGGACTGCACAAGGCGTTCGGCACGACGTACGCGCTGGACGGCCTCGACCTGGACGTCGAGAGCGGCGAGGTGCACGGCTTCCTCGGGCCCAACGGATCGGGGAAGTCCACCACCATCCGCGTCCTGCTCGGCCTGCTGCGCGCCGACTCCGGCGCCGCGCAGCTGCTGGGCCGCGACCCGTGGCAGGACGCGGTCGACCTGCACCGCCGCATCGCGTACGTCCCCGGCGACGTCACCCTGTGGCGCAACCTCTCCGGCGGCGAGGTCATCGATCTGTACGGCAGGCTGCGGGGCGGACTCGACGAGGCACGCCGCGCCGACCTCGTCGAACGCTTCGAGCTGGACCCCACCAAGAAGGGGCGCACCTACTCCAAGGGCAACCGGCAGAAGGTCGCCCTCGTCGCGGCGTTCGCCTCCGACGTCGACCTGCTGCTCCTCGACGAACCCACCTCGGGGCTCGACCCGTTGATGGAGGAGGTCTTCCAGAGCTGCGTGGCCGAGGAGCGCGACCGGGGCCGCACCATCCTGCTCTCCTCGCACATCCTCAGCGAGGTCGAGACGCTCTGCGACCGCGTCAGCATCATCAGGAAGGGGCGGACCGTCGAGTCAGGGTCGCTGTCCGAGCTGCGCCACCTGACGCGGACCAGCGTCAAGGCCGAACTCGCGGCCGCCCCCGAAGGACTCGCGGACCTGCCGGGCGTGCACGACCTCGACGTCCAGGGCAGGCGGGTCGGGCTCCAGGTCGACACCGACAAGCTCGACGCCGTCCTCAGGTCCCTGACGGAGACCGGGATCCGCTCGCTGACCTGCACCCCGCCCACCCTGGAGGAGCTGTTCCTGCGGCACTACCAGGACGACGTACGCGCGGCGGCGATGGCGCGATGACCACCGCACCCGGCACCGCACCGGGCACCGCGTTCGGCGCCGACTTCGCGCCGCGCACCGGCGGCTCGCGCCAACTGGCGGGCACCGGAGCCCTGTTCCGGCTCGCGCTGCGCCGCGACCGGGTCATGATGCCGGTCTGGATCCTGATCGTCTCCGGCATGGTCCTCGCCATGCCCGGCTCCCTGGAGAGCGTCTACCCGACCGCCGCCGAACGCGCGGACGCCATGGCGTCGATGAACTCCAACTCCTCGATGCGCGCCATGTACGGCCCGGTCTTCGACGACTCGCTCGGCGCCCTCTCCGCCTGGCGCATCGGCGTCTACGCGGGGGTGCTCGCCGCCGTGATGAGCCTGGTCATCGTCATCAGGCACACCCGCGATGAGGAGGAGACCGGACGCCAGGAGATGCTCTCGGCGTCCATGGTGGGGCGCCGCGCGCCGCTGACCGCCGCGCTGCTCACCGCCCTCACCGCCGACGCCGCCGTCGGAGTCCTCATCACCGCGGGCATGGCGGGCCGGGGCGCGACGGGGGCGTTCGCGCTCGGCCTCGGTGTCGCGGGCACCGGCATGCTCTTCGCCACCCTGGCGGCGATCGCCGCGCAGCTCACCGAGAGCGCGCGGCTCGCCAAGGGCCTGACGGCGGCGGTGCTCGGCGCGGCGTTCGTGCTGCGCGCGGCGGGCGACGCGGGCACCTCGGGGAGCTCGGCCGGTTCGTCCGCGCTGACCTGGCTCTCGCCGCTCGGCTGGCAGGAGAACCTGCGGGCGTACGCCGGTGAGCGCTGGTGGATCACCGCGCTCGTCGGCGCGGCGCTCGTGGCGCAGGGCGTCGGCGCGTACGCGCTCGCGGGGCGCAGGGACGTCGGCATGAGCTTCCTGCCGACGCGCCCTGGACCCGCGCACGGCGGCATCGCCACGGCGGGCGGGCTGGCCTGGCGGCTCCAGCGGGGCAGCGTGTTCGGCTGGCTCGCCGGGTTCCTGGTCGCGGGGCTCGTGTTCGGCGGGATGGCGGACGGCGCGGCCGACATCGTCGGGGACAGCGCGAACACCCGCGAGATCTTCGAGCGGATGGGCGGCCAGACCGGTCTGACCGACGCGTTCCTCGCCACCGTCATCGGCATGTTCGGCATGATCGCCGCGCTCTACGCCGCCGCCTCCGTGCTGCGGCTGCACGGCGAGGAGACCTCGCAGCGCGCCGAGCCGGTCCTCGCGGGCGCGGTGGGGCGGCTGCGCTGGGCCGCGGGGCACCTGGTCATCGCGTTCGGCGGGGCGCTTCCGCTGATGCTGGTCGCCGGGCTCGGCATGGCCCTCGGGCACGGCGGGGACACCGGCGCGATCCTCGGGGCGTGCCTGGCACAGCTCCCCGCCGTCTGGGTCCTCGGCGGGCTCGCGGTGTTCCTCGTCGGCGCGTACCCGAAGGCCGCCGCGGCCTCCTGGGCGGTCGTCGGGACCTGCCTCGCGATCGGCTGGCTCGGCCCCGCGCTCGACCTGCCGCAGGCGGCCATGGACCTGTCGCCCTTCGGACACCTGCCGAAGCTGCCGGGCGGCGACGCGAGCTGGCCGCCGTTCGTGGTCCTGACGCTGATCGCGGCGGCGCTGGTGGGCGCGGGCCTGGTGGGGCTGCGACGCCGGGACATGATCACCTGACGCCTCTCCTCTCACACGTCGACCAGCAGCTCCGTGAGCCCCCGCATCACGAAGTTCGGCCTCCGTACGGGCTCCGCGGCCAGTGTCAGCCGCGGGGCCCTGCGCAGCAACGCCCTGAGGGACGCGGCCAGTTCGATGCGGGCGAGCGGGGCGCCGATGCAGTAGTGGATGCCCGCGCTGAAGGAGATGTGCGGGTTGTCCGCGCGGGTGATGTCGAGCTCGCCGGGGGCCTCGAAGACGGCCGGGTCGTGGTTGGCCGAGCCGAAGAGCAGGGCGACCTCCGCGCCGCGCGGGATCCGCACGCCGCCGACCTCGATGTCCTCCAGGACCCACCGCTCGAAGAGCTGGAGCGGGGTGTCGTAGCGCAGGAGCTCCTCCACGGCGGTGGGCACGAGCCCCGCCGGATCGGCGCGCAGGACGGCGAGTTGGTCCGGGTGGCGGAAGAGCGCGTGCCAGCCGTTGACCGTGGCGTTCACCGTCGCCTCGTGCCCCGCGTTCAGGAGCAGCACGCAGGTGGAGATCATCTCCTGCTCGCTGAGCGAATCGCCGTCCTCGTACGCGGCGATGAGCCCGGAGATCAGGTCGTCGCCGGGACGAGCCCGCCGGGCATCGATCAACTCCTCCAGATACGCCGTGAATGCGAGCGAGGCACGGACGGCGCGGGCCGCCGTCTCCTCGGACGGGTTCAGCTCGTACATGCCGCAGATGTCGGCCGACCAGGGGCGCAGCAGGTGCCTGTCCCCCTCGGGGACGCCCAGCATCTCGGCGATCACCGCGACGGGGAGCGGCTCGGCGATCCGCGCGGCGAGGTCGCCGCCGCCGTCCGCCACGAGGTCGCGGACCAGGCGGTCCGCCAACTCCTCGACGTACCCCCTGAGTCGCTCGACCGTACGCGGCGTGAACGCCTTGGCGACCAGGCGCCGGATGCGGGTGTGCGCGGGGGCTTCCAGGTCGAGCATGCCGTTGTCGTTGAGGACGTGGAACGGTTCGTGCTCGGGGGGCGGGGGCGTGCGGCCGAACTCCTCGTGGGTGAAGCGGTGCAGGTAGGTCCGGCCGAGCCTGCGGTCGCGGAGGAGGGCGGAGACGTCCTTGTGGTGCGGGATCAGCCACTGGTTCGTGGGCGGGTAGTGGTGGACCCGCCCCGTCTCGCGCAGGGCCGCGTACGCGGGGTAGGGGTTGTCCAGGAAGGCGGGTGACCAGGGGGCGAAGGCCGCAGGGGCGGCGGGGGCGGTGTCCATAGGCCGACGCTAGGCGCCGTGGGGGTATTGCGGTATGCGTCTGCGGGTCCGCTGTGGCTGAGCGCGCAGTTCCCCGCGCCCCTGACGGGGCGCCCCGTCAGGGGCGCGGGGAACTGCGCGAGCAACCCCCACCGGCCCGCACCCAAAGAACCACCTGAAGCCCCCAGCACGGCGCCGACGCAGCGGCGGGCTCTTTTAGGGGCGCGGGGAACTGCGCGACCAGCCCCCACCGGCCCGCAGTCGAAGAACCACGCCGGAGCGCCACTCACCCCGGCGTGACCAGCCGCGCCTCATACGCGAAAACCGCCGCCTGCGTCCGATCCCGCAACCCCAGCTTCACCAGGATCCGGCTGACATGCGTCTTGATCGTGGACTCCGCGACCACCAGATGCGAGGCGATCTCCGCGTTGGACAGCCCCTGCGCGATGAGCACGAGGACCTCCGTCTCACGCTCGGTGAGCTCCCCGTACTGCTGCGACTGCACCGCCGCCGACAGCCGCGGCGCCTCCGCCAGCTTGGAGAACTCCGTGATCAGGCGGCGCGTGACGGTGGGCGCGAGGAGGGCCTCACCGGCCGCCACCACCCGTACCCCGTCCGCCAGTTGGCGCGCGGAGGCGTCCTTGAGGAGGAACCCCGAAGCGCCCGCGCGCAGCGCCTGGTACACGTACTCGTCGAGGTCGAACGTGGTCAGGACGAGCACCTTCGGCGTACCGTCCGACGCGCCCGCGACGATCTCGCGGGTCGCCTCGATGCCGTTCAGCTCCGGCATGCGGATGTCCATCAGGACCACGTCGGGAGAGAGCTCGCGCACCCGCCGGACCGCTTCGAGGCCGTTCACCGCCTCGCCGACCACCTCCATGTCGGGCATGGCGTTCAGCAGCACGGAGAAGCCCTCGCGGACCATCATCTGGTCGTCCGCGATCAGGATGCGGATGGTCATGCGTCCTCCCCCGCGGTGTCGACGCGCGGCTCCATGGCGACGGGCAGGAAGACCGTGACCTCGTAGCCGCCCTCCGCCGTCGTCTCCGCCGTCATCTCGCCGTCCAGCATCGTGACCCGCTCCCGCATCCCCGTGATCCCGTGCCCCGCCCCGGGCGACGGCTTCACCAGGCCCTTCGCCGGACCGTTCACGATGCGCAGGCCGAGGCCGCCGAGCACGTACCCCACCTCGACCCTGGCCGAGGCGCCCGGCGCGTGGCGCAGGCTGTTGCTCAGGGCCTCCTGCACGATGCGGTACGCCGAGAGCTCGACGCCCTGCGGGAGCTCCCTGACCGCGCCGGTGATCACCTTGTCGACGGAGAGGCCCGCGTCACGGACGTTGTCGAGCAGCCGGTCGAGGTCGGCGAGGGTGGGCTGCGGGGCGTCGGGCGCCTCGTAGTCCTCGGCCCGTACGACGCCGAGGACCCGGCGCAGCTCGGTGAGCGCGGCCACCGCGTTCTCGCGGATCGTCACGAACGCCTGCTCCAGCTCGGGCGGCGGGTTCTCCACCCGGTAGGGCGCGGCCTCGGCCTGGATGGCGACCACCGACATGTGGTGCGCGACGACGTCGTGCAGCTCACGGGCGATGGTGGTGCGCTCCTCCAGGAGCGTGCGCTTGTCGCGCTCGATGGCGGTGACGGTGCGCTGCACGGTGACCTCGCGCTGCGCCTCGCGGCGCACGTGCACCATCGTGGTGACGAGCAGCCCGAGCGCCGAGAAGAAGAGCATCTGCGGGGTGTCGGAGCCGTAGCCCCCGATGAGCACCTCGAAGCCCGCCCCGAACGCCGCCGTCGCGAGCCACATCCACAGGGCCGTCCGCGGTCCTGTCCGCGCCGACACCACGACCATCACCACGATGTGCGCGAAGAGAGCGCTCGGGGTCCACGGCTGGCCGTCCCAGCTGTTCGCGATCGCTCCCGTGAAGGGGGTGGAGATCAGCGAGATCCAGAAGGCGCCCACCGGCCTGACCAGCGTCATCATCACGGCGGCCGCAGGAACGAGACCGATGAGGAGGTGCGGGGCCCCGTGGAACCCGAGGTCCACCTGGTAGCCGATGAACACGGTGATCAGGGCCGCGGCCGCCACCTGGATGTGCGGCGCCCAGGCCGCGTACCCGCGTATCCGCCGGGGGAGCAGCTTGGCGAGGAGCCCGTCGACCGCGGACTTCCTCGGGGGCAGCAGACGGTAGTCGAAGGCACCGCGGAACAGTGCCTCGCGCATCCCGCCGAAGACCTCGCGCACGAGGTGGAACTCGGGGCTGCCGCCCGGCTTGCCCGGCCTGCCCGCCTGGGTCTGAGTGGTCGTCTCTGTCACGTCTACGACGGTACGGGGCCGCGGGGGACGCGGCGTCCACAGCAAGACGGGTTCTGCCGGGTCCGTCGCAGGTACTACGGGAGCGGCCCTCGCGGCCGCTCCGGCCGCTCCGGCCGGCCCCTCAGAACGCCAGCTGCGCGATCTCCTCCGCCACGACGGCGCACGCGTCGGCCGCCGGGTCGATCAGCGGGAAGTGCCCGACGTCCTCCAGGAGCGTGAGGCCCACGACCTCGCCCGCCCGCGCCGCCGCGTCGGCGTACGCCTCGGCCACCGCCTGCGGGACCACGATGTCGGTACGGCCCTGCACCACGGTCGTGGCGATGCCCGTCGGGAGCAGCAGGGCGGGGTCCGCGTAGCCGACGCGCTCCTCGAACCTGGTGTCGCCGCCCAGGAGCTGGCTCGCGGCGCCGCCGCAGACCCCGAGTTCCCCGGCGACGCGGAAGTCGGCGATCGGCGCGAGCGCGACGACGCCGCGCAGCGCGGCGGGCCGGTCGGTGCGCCAGGGCGCGTCGTCGGGCAGCAGGTGCCTGGCGGCCGCCCAGAGCGCGAGGTGGCCGCCCGCCGAGTGCCCCGTCACGACGGTGCGGCGCGGGTCGGCCGACGGCAGGGCCTCGCGCACGAGCGCGGGCAGCGCGTCGAACGCGGCGGCCACGTCGTCGAAGGTCTCGGGCCAGCGCCCGGCGACCGGCCCGTCCCCGCCCTGCGCGGGGATGGAACTCCCCCTGCGGTACTCGACGTTGGCCACCGCGAAGCCGCGCCGGGCGAGGAAGTCGGCGAACGGCGTGACGTGCTGCCGGTCGTACGGGGCCCGCCAGGCGCCGCCGTGCAGCAGGACCACGAGGGGCACGGACCCGTCGGGTCCCCGGCCGCCGTGCGGCGCGTGGAAGTCGATCACCTGATCGGGGTGGGTGCCGTACGCGGCGGTGGCGTCCGGCTTCACCGCCGGATGCGCGAAGGCGGCTTCGGCCTCGGCGGCGTCGCGGGCCACGGCGGCGTCGTCCGTCATGCGGCAACCTCTCGACTGCAGTGCGGCTAACAGGCGGTCAGCGCCCGTTCCGCCCGGTCGGCCGGGTGCCCCGACCGGCCGGGAGGAAACGGGAGCAAGATCCGCCGGACGCTATCAGTCCAGCGTGCGCGCCAGCACCCGGGCCGCCCGCTCGGCGTCCGCGAACGACACGTACAACGGCGTGAATCCGAAGCGCAGCACGTCCGGCGCGCGGTAGTCGCCGACCACGCCCTGCTCGATCAGCCGCTTCATGACGTCCCCCGCCCCTTCACAGCGCAGCGCGACCTGGCTGCCGCGCTCGGCGTGCGCCCGCGGGGTGACGGGCTCGACCCGTCCCTCGGGTACGTACGCCTCGACGCAGCGCAGGAAGAAGTCGGTCAGGGCGAGGGACTTGGTCCGCACCGCGTCGATCTCGACGCCGTCCCACACGTCGAGCGCGGCCTCCAGGGCGAGCATCGACAGGATGTCGGGCGTGCCCACGCGACCGCGCACCGCACCGGCCGCGGCCTCGAACTCGGGCCGCATGCCGAAGGGTTCGGCGTGCGAGTTCCAGCCGGGCAGCGGCGAGTCGAAACGGTCCTGCACCTCACGGCGTACGTAGAGGTAGGCGGGCGAACCGGGCCCGCCGTTCAGGTACTTGTAGGTGCAGCCCACCGCCAGGTCCACGCCGTGCTCGTCGAGGCCGACGGGCAGCGCGCCCGCCGTGTGGCACAGGTCCCAGACGACGAGCGCGCCCGCCGCGTGGACGGCGGCCGTGAGACCCGGCAGGTCGTGCAGGCGCCCGGTGCGGTAGTCGGCGTGGTTGAGCAGGACGGCGGCGGTGCGCTCGCCGAGGACGCCCGGCACGTCGGCCGGGGCCACCGGGATCAGGCGGCAGCCGGTGAGGCGCGCGGCGGACTGCGCGATGTACCCGTCCGTGGGGAAGGTCGTCGCGTCAACGACGATCTCGTCACGCCCCCCGTCCGGGTGGCCGCCCCCCGACTCGTCCGGGTGGCCGTCCCCCGCCCCTCGGGCGATCCGGACCGCGGCCACCAGCGCCTTGAAGACGTTCACACTCGTCGAGTCGCCGACCACGATCTGACCCCGGCCCGCGCCGACCAGCGGGGCGATGCGGTCGCCGATGCGCTCGGGCGCGGTCCACCAGCCGCTCTCGTCCCAGGAGCGGATGCGCAGGGCGCCCCACTGGCGGGATATGACGTCCGCGACGCGCTCCGGGACGTTCGCCGGGAGGGCGCCCAGGGAGTTGCCGTCCAGGTAGACGGTGTCGTCGAGGACGAACTCGGCGCGCTTGGCGCGGAGTTCGTCCCGGGCGTCCAGCTTCGCCGCTCGCGCCTGGAGGTCCAGTGCGGCCTCAGACATGGCTCCTCGCAGTCCACAGCTCGGGGAAGACGTTCTTGACCGCGCGCTTCTCCAGCCAGGCCACGCCCGCCGAGCCGCCGGTGCCCGTCTTGGAGCCCATCGCGCGGCGGGTGGCGACCAGGTGGTCGTTGCGCCATCGCCAGACCAGTTCGCCGACGTCCGTCAACGTCTCGCCGAGCCGGGCGAGTTCGCCGCTCTCGTCGCCCGAGTAGAGCTCGGTCCAGACGGCCTCGACCGCGTCGGACGGCTCGTACTTCTTGGCGAGGTCGCGCTCCAGGACCTCCCTCGGGACCGCGTACCCGCGCCGCGCGAGGAGCGCGAGCACCTCGTCGTACAGGCTCGGCTCGTGCAGCGCCTTCTCCAGCTCGGCGTGCACGCGGGGCGCGCCCCGGTGCGGGACCAGCATGGACGCGGACTTCTCGCCGAGCAGGAACTCCATGCGGCGGTACATCGCGGACTGGAATCCGGAGCCCTCGCCGAGCGCGCCCCGGTAGGAGTTGAACTGCGCGGGGGTCAGCTGGGCGAGCGGGCGCCAGGAGGCGTTCAGGGCGTCCAGCTCGCGGATGCTGCGCTTGAGCGCGGCGACCGCCACGGGGACGTCGTCGCGGCGCAGGGCGTGCGCCGCGGTCTCCCACTCGTGCACGATCACGGTGAACCACAGCTCCATGACCTGGGTGGTGACCAGGAAGACCATCTCGCCGGGGTCGTCCGAGCGCAGGTGCTGGAGGTGGGTGAGGACGTCCGCCTGGACGTAGTCCTCGTACGGGGTGGTGCCCGCGAAGTCGAGGTTCGGACTCTCGGTCTCGGTCGCCTCGGTGGACGCGTCTCGCGTCTGTGGGGACATCGCTGTCTCCTCGATACGTGCTCCGGGTAGCGGTCCGCCCCTGCCGTTACCGACACGGGGGCCCCGGTCCCCACCGAAATCTTCTGCAACTTTCGCGGAAACGGCAAGGCACGCCCGAGCCGGGACAGCAGTCAACCGGCTACGCGACTTTCAGTCCTGCACGCGGCGCCGCTCCCGGCAGGCCCGCAGGTGCGCGGCGTTGCCGCAGCCGCGCACGGAGTGCCAGACGCCACTGTTGTTGCGCGAGCGGTCGTAGAAGGCGGCGGCGCAGGAGAGGTTGCGACAGACCTTCAGCCGGCGCCAGACTCCGGACGTCTGGGCGAGCAGTCCCTCGGCAAGCACCGCGGAGGCCAGCCAGCGCGCGCCCGCGCCCTCCGGTTCCACGGTCAGCGTGCCGTCGCCCGCGAGCCCGACGACGACGGGCGCGGACGTGAAGCGCACCGCCGCGCCACTGCCCTGGTCGCCCGCGGCGAGCGCGCGCCGCACCTGGTCCCGCAGGCAGCGCAGTTGCGGCAGGTCGTCGTCCGCGAGCACGAGGTGCACGTCGGGCCGCCCGGTCTCCACCGCCCAGCCGCGCACGGCGAGGTCGACCCACTCCTGGGCGCCGTCGAGCGCACCGTCGGCCAGCAGGTCGGGCAGTCCTTCGGCGGCGGGGCGGGCGGCGGGCGCGGTGTTCAGGAGCTCCTGGACGAGGGCGAGGCCGCCGGGCGCGGGGGTCAGACAGTGGCGCTCGGTCGCGGGCCAGTTCATGCCGTTCACGGTACCCCCCTCGACGAAGACATGAGCAATCGGCTTACAGTGCTGTCATAGCCGTACGACGGAACCCCGCAGAACTCCAGGAGACCGCATGGAAGCCACGGAAACCCCCACGTCACGAGCCGCGCGGATCCTCGGGCGCCCCTTCGACATCAACGGCCTCACGGTGCGCAACCGCATCGCGATGGCCCCGATGACGCGTGAGTTCTCGCCGGACGGCGTGCCGGGCGCGGACGTGGCCGAGTACTACGCGCGGCGCGCCGCGGGCGGCGTCGGCCTGATCGTCACCGAGGGCACCTACGTCGACCACGCCTCCGCGGGCTCCAGCCACCGCGTCCCGCACTTCCACGGCGAGGCCCCGCTCGCGGGCTGGCGGCGGGTGGCCGAGGCGGTGCACGCCGCGGGCGGCGCGATCGTCCCGCAGCTGTGGCACGTGGGCGCGACCCGCAACGAGGGCGACGGGCCCTTCACCGACGCACCCCCCGCGGGCCCCTCCGGCCTCGGTCTCGACGGCGAGGCGAAGGGCCACGCGCTGACGTCCGCCGACGTCGACGAGGTCATCGCGGCCTTCGCGCGCGCGGCGGCCGACGCCGAGAGGAACGGCTTCGACGGCGTCGAACTGCACGGCGCGCACGGCTACTTGATCGACCAGTTCTTCTGGGACCGCACCAACCGCCGCACCGACGGCTACGGCGGCGGCCTCGCCTCGCGCACCCGTTTCGCACGCGAGATCGTCGAGGCGGTGCGCGCCGCGGTCTCGCCGACGTTCCCCGTGATCTTCCGGCTATCCCAGTGGAAGGGCGGCGTGTTCGACGCGAAGCTGGCGTCCGACCCGGCCGAACTGGAGTCCCTGCTCGCCCCGTTGGCGGCCGCGGGCGTCGACGCCTTCCACGCCTCCACGCGCCGCTACTGGCTCCCCGAGTTCGACGGCGACGACCTCAACCTCGCGGGCTGGGTCAAGAAGCTCACCGGCAAGGCCACGCTGTCCGTCGGCTCGGTCGGCCTCGACAAGGAGTTCGTGGGCCCCCAGGGCTGGGCCAAGGAGACCAGGTCGACCGGCATCGACCTGCTCCTCGACCGCATGGAGCGGGAGGAGTTCGACGTCATCGCGGTGGGCCGCTCGCTGATCGCGGACCCGGAGTGGGCTGACAAGGCACTCGCCGACCGGCTTTCGGAGGCGACGCCGTACGACGCGGGCATGCTGCGCTCGCTGGTCTGACGTATCAAGCCCGTCCGGCGATTCAAGCCCGTCCGGCGATTGAGGACGAGCCCGAAGGGCGATGGGGGGTCCGGGGCGCAGCCCCGCGACAGGGGCCCCCGGGGTGACACCACCCCGGGGACTCCGCTCACGTCAGCCGAGCGTCTCCGCCGCGGTCTGCGAGGAGTCACGCAGGAAGCCCGCGCAGCGCTCGTACTCCTCCTGCTCGCCGATCGCCTGCGCGGCCCGCGCGAGGCCGTGCAGGGCGCGCAGGAAGCCCCGGTTGGGCTCGTGCTCCCACGGCACGGGACCGTGGCCCTTCCAGCCCGCGCGGCGCAGGGAGTCCAGGCCGCGGTGGTATCCGGTACGGGCGTACGCGTACGACTCGACGACGCGGCCGCCCTCGAACGCCTCGTCGGCGAGCCGGGCCCAGGCGAGCGAGGACGTGGGGTACTTCGCCGCGACGTCGGCGGGGTCGGCGCCGCCCGCGAGCAGCTCGCGCGGCTCCGGGTCGTCGGGCAGGTGGGTCGGGGGCGGTCCCCCGAGCAGATCCTTGTGAATGGCCATGGGCCCAAGTCTGCGGCATGGCGGAACGGCGCGGGCCCCGGGTCACCGACCCGGGGCCCGCACGTGACGTACCGGTGGGACTACTTCAGCTTCGTGCCCGTGGAGCGCAGGTTCGCGCAGGCCTCGGTGACGCGCTTGGCCATGCCCGCCTCGGCGGCCTTGCCCCAGGTGCGCGGGTCGTAGGTCTTCTTGGAGCCGACCTCGCCATCGACCTTCAGGACGCCGTCGTAGTTCTTGAACATGTGGTCGGCGACGGGACGCGTGAAGGCGTACTGCGTGTCCGTGTCGAGGTTCATCTTCACGACGCCGTTCTCCAGGGCGGTCGCGATCTCCTCGGCGGTCGAGCCCGAGCCGCCGTGGAAGACGAAGTCGAACGGCTGCGAGCCCGCGGGCTTGCCGTACTTCGCGCCGACGCCCTCCTGAAGGTCCTTGAGGAGCTCGGGGCGCAGGACGACGTTGCCCGGCTTGTAGACGCCGTGGACGTTGCCGAAGGACGCGGCGAGCAGGTAGCGGCCCTTCTCGCCCAGGCCCAGGGCCTCGGCGGTGCGCAGCGCGTCGTCGACGGTCGTGTACAGCTCGTCGTTGATCTCGTGCGTGACGCCGTCCTCCTCGCCGCCGGTCGGGGTGATCTCGACCTCGAGGATGATCTTCGCGGCGGCGGCCTTCGCGAGCAGCTCCTGGCCGATGGCCAGGTTGTCGGCGAGGGTCTCGGCGGAGCCGTCCCACATGTGCGACTGGAACAGCGGGTTGCGGCCGGCCTTGACGCGCTCGGCGGAGACGTCGAGCAGCGGACGGACGTAGGTGTCCAGCTTGTCCTTGGGGCAGTGGTCGGTGTGCAGCGCGACCGTGATGTCGTACTTCGCGGCGACGATGTGCGCGAACTCGGCGAGGGCCACAGCGCCCGTCACCATGTCCTTGTTGTGCTGGCCACCCAGGAACTCCGCACCACCGGTGGAGATCTGGATGATGCCGTCGCTCTCCGCCTCCGCGAAGCCGCGCAGGGCCGCGTGCAGGGTCTGCGAAGAGGTCACGTTGATCGCCGGGTAGGCGAACTTGCCTGCCTTCGCCCGGTCGAGCATCTCGGCGTAGACCTCGGGGGTTGCGATGGGCATGTGTCCGCTCCTTGTGATGTGCGGGTGTGTGCTTGGCCCTGACCTAAGGGGGGCGACGTCATCGTCGCCCCCATCTTTCCAGACTTGCCGGACAGCTCCGGCCGGTCGGAAGTCCTCAGTCCGTGAGGCCGAGGTCGTCCTTCGAGTACGCGAAGCGGTACGGGACCCCCGCGCTCTCGGTGATCTTCTCGCCCGCGCCGGTCGCGCGGTCCACGATCGTGGCGACGCCGACGACCTCGGCGCCCGCCTCGCGGACGGCCTCGACGGCGGTCAGCGGCGAGCCGCCGGTGGTGGAGGTGTCCTCGACGACCAGGACGCGGCGGCCCTTGATGTCCGGGCCCTCGACGCGGCGCTGCATGCCGTGTGCCTTGGCGGCCTTGCGGACGACGAAGGCGTCCAGGCGCTTGCCGCGGGCGGCGGCCGCGTGCAGCATCGCGCCCGCGACGGGGTCGGCGCCCATCGTCAGGCCGCCCACGGCGTCGAAGTCGAGGTCATCGGTGAGGTCGAGCAGCACCTGCCCGACCAGCGGCGCGGCCTCACCGTCGAGGGTGACCCGGCGGAGGTCCACGTAGTAGTCGGCCTCGAGCCCCGAGGAGAGCGTCACCTTGCCGTGCACGACGGCCTTGTCCTTGATCTGCTGCAGCAGCTCGCCGCGTACGTCACTCATGCCTATGAGCTTAAAGCCGCCGCCAGGTCCACGTGGTCGCCGTCTCCAGCGGCTCGACCGGCGTGACCAGGCGCGGTGCGGTGTTGAGCCCGTTGGGCGGTCCCGTCTGGGGCTCGACGCAGACCGCGGCCTCCTGCTCGTCGTAGACGACGACCCACTGTTCGCGGCTCTTGACGTTCACTTCGAGCTGTCCGGGCCAGGTCAGCGTCACGTCGACGCCGTCGGGCATGCCGAAGCAGTCGTCCCAGGGGCCCGGCGCGGGGTCGACGCGGCGCCCGGTGGGCAGGTGGTCGTCGCCGCGCTCCTCCTGCCAGGCGGGGCTGAAGTCGAGCGTCACGTCCTGGCCGCCGAGGTTCCTGTTGAACCACGGGTGCCAGCCCGCCTGGGCCGGGAACGAGTCGCCGTACGTCTCGATGCCGAGCCGCAGCGTCAACGCGTCCTCGCCGAGTTCCACGATCTGGGTGACACGTCCCGGGTAGGGCCAGGGGTCGGCCAGCTCGTAGGTGAAGACCGCGCGGTCCGCCGAGAGGTGCGCCGGGCGCGCGGTGCGCCACTCGGCGTCGCGGGCGAAGCCGTGGATGGCGTGCGGCGGGGAGTTGAGCGGCATCTGGTGGACGGTGGCGCCGTCCCTGAACCGTCCGTCCGCGATCCGGCCGCACCAGGGCACCATCGGGAAGCAGCCGTACTTCTTCCCCTGCCGCAGCAGCTCGGTGCCGCCGATGCGCAGGCTTCCGATGCGGCAGCCGTTGCCCGGCTGCACGGTCACTTCCGCGTCGCCCGCGGTGAGGGTCACGTCTTCGGTACTCACGGGCCCGACCCTACGGTGTGGCCCCTCAGCGGCGGCGGCGCAGGGCCCGGCCGACCACGATGGCCGAGGCGAGCGCCAGGGCTGCGGCGGGCGCGGCCCAGCGGAGCGTGGCGCTGGTGGAGTACGTCTCGGGGGCGGGCGCGGGCGCGTACCTGCCGCGCGGCGGCGCGTGGTCGACCTCCTCGGCGCTCCGCCCGATCATGGTGCGCCGCGCGTGCGCGGCCTCGACGGGCTGGATCCCGAGGTCCACGGCGTCGGTGTCGCTCTCGATCCCGTCGAGACCGGCGAGCTCGTCGGCGTCCTCGGCCATGCCCGCGGTCACGTCCCCGGCGTCCTCGATGCCGTCGAGGTCGTCCGCCTCTTCGAGGTCGTCGAGGTCGTCGGCGAGCGGGTCCAGGGACGGCGGGGGCACCTCGGTCTCGAAGACGCTGACCGTCGGCGCCGGCGGCTCCGGGTGCGGCTCGGGCTCCGGCACGGAGTCCGGCGGCGCGGCGGCCCCGAGCCCCTCGGCGAACCGTTCGATGAGTTTTCGCACAGCTGATTCCACAGCCTGTGGAGAACTTTCCGTGACCCGCCCGTCCGCCGCGGCCGTCCCGCCGATCACCAGCGTGGTCCCCGCCACCGCGGGCACCAGGCGCACGGTCAGCGCGACCTTCACCGAGCCGCCGCCCCGCACCTCGGTGCCCTCGCCCGCGATCGCGTACGTCCCGTCGGCGCGGCCGTCGATCCGCGCGATCCCCCGGTAGGTGATCGAGTGCCCGCCGACCCGCGCCTTCAGGCGCCCGGAGATCGGCTCGGCCGTCTCCTCCGCGTCGCGCTGAAGCCCGGGAACCGCCCCGGCCACCCGTTCGGGATCGGCCAGGACCTGCCGGAGACGCTCTACGGAAACCGGAACGAACACCTCATGCTCCATGGCAGCCGAGCCTACCCACGCTCTCGCCACCATGTACGTCAGTTCGTCAGTTCGCGTACCGCCGGGTCGTCAGTTCGCGTACCTCGGGTGCACCAGTGTGGACGGCGCGGTCCCCGGCAGCCAGGTCCGCGCGGCCGCCCGCGTCCCCGCCCGCACCACCTCCGAATCGGCCGCCCGCAGCAGCACGGGAGAGCTGCGCGCGGCGAGCACGAACCCCCAGTCGCGCGGCGCCCGCGCGCCCTCCGACGTCCGGTCGGGCCCGGCGGCGAACCCCGACTGGCGGCCGCCCACCCGGTACGGCACGGTCTTCAGGCCCGCCGCGCGCAGCGTCGCCTCCACCGTCCAGAAGACCCGCGCCCTGGTCGAGACGGGGCCCGCGTGCACGGCGATGCGGCCGTCCGCCGCGAGGACGCGGGTGGCCAGGCCGTAGAACTCCTGCGAGTACAGCTTCGTGCTGGCCGTGATGCCCGGGTCGGGCAGGTCGCAGAGCACCACGTCGTACGTCCCGCGCGCGGAGCGCAGCCAGCGGAAGGCGTCGGCGGTCACCACGCGCACCCGCGGGTCGCGGTAGACGTGCGCGTTGAGGTCGCTCAGCTCGGGGTCGCGCCTGGCCAGGTCGACGACGCCCGCGTCGAGCTCGACGACGTCGACGCGGCGCACCCCCGGATGGCGCAGGACCTCGCGGGCCGCGAGCCCGTCGCCGCCGCCGAGGATCAGCACGCGCGCGTGCGGGCCGCGCATCGCCGGGTGCACGAGCCCCTGGTGGTAGCGGTGCTCGTCGCGGCCGCTGATGCGCAGCCGCCCGTCGAGGAAGAGGTCGAGTGAGCCGCGCCCGCCGCCGGTGAGGACGACCTCCTGGACGTCGGTCTGCACCGCGACCCGCACGTCCCCGCCGTACACCGCGCGCCGCGCCGCCCGCTCGAAGTCGTCGACGAGCACGGCGGCCGACGCGAGCACGGACAGGACGAGGACGTTCGCGGCGAGCAGCACCCAGCGGCCGCGCGTGCTCAGGTCGCGCCCGAACAGGCCGAAGACGAGGGCGCCGCCCGCGACCGCGTTGACCGCGCCGGTGAACAGGGCGCCCGTCAGCTGCCCGAGCACCGGGAGCAGCAGGAAGGGGAAGGCGAGGCCGCCCACCAGCGCGCCCACGTAGTCGGCGGCGAACAGGTCGGCGACGGCGCCGCTCGCGTCCTGCCGTCTGACGCGCTGGATGAGCACCATCAGGAGCGGCACCTCGGCGCCGATGAGCACGCCGATGGCGAGGGAGAACGCGACGAACAGGTACCGCGACCCGTGGGCCCACACCTCGCCCCGGTCGCCGGTCCACGCGAACGCCGCGTACAGCGCCATCGCGCTGCACCCGCCGACCAGCGCGAGCGCCGTCTCGACCAGGCCGAACCAGGCGGCGGCGCGGCACCGCAGCCGCTTGGCGAGCAGCGAGCCGATGCCCATGGCGAAGACCATCACGGAGAGCACGACGGACGCCTGGGTGACCGAGTCACCGATCAAGTACGAGGCGAGCGCGACGAGTTCCAGTTCGTAGACGAGTCCGCAGGCAGCGCAGGTGAACACACCCGCCAGAACAAGGAACCGGCCCGCCCCGGGCGAGACGGGCAGACGCACCGACGACTCGATCACCCTGGAACGCTACGTCACCAAACGCTCACATCTAGTCACCCACAAGGGTTCACCTCGCCGCGGGAGGTGTAGCGCCGCGATATGTGGATCACAGCGCCGCGGGCACCGGCACCCGCGCCCCCACCCGCGTACGCGTCGCCACGAGTTGGCCGTCCTGGGGGTAGGCGTGCCAGGTGCGCCACTGCACCGAGCCCTCGTGGCGCTGCGCCAGCATGGCCGTGAACGCGTGCGGGCTGCCGGGAAAGACACCCGCGAGGCCGTGCGGATGCTCGGCGACGAGGGCGAGCAACTCCTGCGCGCGGCCCGCGAACTGGCCCCGCGAGAGCGTCTCCACGCGCGCCGCGAACTCGTACTCCCAGTCCCCCATGCGCTTGGAGACGCCGAGCGGCAGCGGCGTACTGCTGCCCGGGATGCAGGCCACGGTCTCGGAACAGGTGCCCTGTTCCTCCTCGAGAAGCACCTGGTGGGAGGCCCCGAGCAGTCTCAACTGCATCTTCGCGCCGGTCAGTTCGAGTTCGAGCGTGGCGAGCGCGGGCAGCGGCTCGCGCCCCAGGGCCCAGGCGAGGTCCGCGGCGCACGTGTCGGTATAGACAGTCTTCAGGGTCGTGAGCATGGGTCGGCTCCGCTAACACGCAATGGAGGTGGGGCCGGCGCACCCGGATCGGAACACCGGGAGGTCGGAATGCCGGCTCGTGCCCACGAGAACGTCCGGGGATTCGGGACGGCCGAGGGCGGTGCTGACGTTTAAGAGGGAATCATGGTCGGCGACAGTGCCACAGCGTTTTTACCCAACTTCGTAGGGTTTCCATCCCCCTGGGGGCTGCACAGTTCAACTGTTCAAGCCCTCAATCACCCGATGGCGCCGGAGCGCACCCCCCTCGCACTACGCCGCACGACGCCGAAGCGCCCGGTGGAGAGTTGCCTCCCGCACCGGGCGCCCCGCTGGAACCGGTGGACCAGCTGCCCCGTGTCAGCTGCCTCCGCCGCATCCGCCCCCGCCGCCCCCGCACGAGGACCCGCCGCCGCAGGACGACCCGCCCCCGCAGGAGTGCCCGCCGCCGCAACCGTGCCCGCCACCGCCGTGGTGGTGCCCGCCGCCTCCGCCGTAGGAGCCGTCGGCCGAACCGGCCCACCAACTGCCCGCCGTGCCGGACGCGGCACCACCACCGGCGCCCCAGCTCTTGCGACGCCGCTTGCCCCGGCGCGAACCGAGCCCCGCCACCAGAGCGAACAAGAGCACCGCACCGAAGATGAAGGCCAGGATCACGGCCATCACGCTCCTTCCGTTCCCCCGAAGCAGGTCCCCCGTGGGCCTCGCTTCTCGCGTGACAGGGAAATGCCCCCACCCACCCGGCGCCAAAGCAGAGTTGAGGAACTCCAGAGGTTCGGCGCAGGATGGCGGCCATGACCTCCACTTCCGGGAGCGGGCGCCCGCTGCTCAACCGCCGCCTCGCCGAGTTCGGTACGACGATTTTCGCCGAGATGTCCGCACTCGCGGTGAAAACGGGTGCGATCAACCTGGGCCAGGGCTTCCCGGACACGGACGGCCCCGAGTCCGTGCGGGAGGCGGCCGTACGGGCGCTGCGCGACGGCCGGGGCAACCAGTACCCGCCGGGCCCCGGCGTCCCCGAGCTGCGCACGGCGATCGCCGAGCACCAACTCGCGCGCTACGCCCTGACGTACGACCCCGACCGCGAGGTCCTGGTCACGGCGGGCGCCACCGAGGCGATCGCCGCCTCGCTGCTCGCCCTCGTCGAGCCGGGCGACGAAGTGATCGCACTGGAGCCCTATTACGACTCGTACGCCGCCTCGATCGCGCTGGCGGGCGGCGCCCGCGTCCCGGTCACCCTGCGCCCCCACGAAGGACGCTTCCGCCTCGACCTGGACGAGCTGCGCGACGCGGTCACCGACCGCACCCGGCTGATCCTGCTCAACACCCCGCACAACCCGACCGGCACGGTGCTCACCCGCGCCGAGCTCACCGAGATCGCGAAGCTCGCCGTCGAGCGCGACCTGCTCGTCGTCACCGACGAGGTCTACGAACACCTCGTCTTCGACGACGCCGAGCACATCCCGCTCGCCTCCTTCCCCGGCATGCGCGAACGCACGGTCACCATCGGCTCGGCGGGCAAGACGTTCTCGTTCACCGGCTGGAAGGTCGGCTGGGTGACGGCCACACCGGAGCTCGTCGGCGCCGTCCGCTCGGCCAAGCAGTTCCTCACGTACGTCTCCTCCGGCCCCTTCCAGTACGCGGTCGCCGAGGCGCTCGCGCTGCCCGCCGCGTACTTCGCCGACTTCCGCGCGGACATGCTGGCCAAGCGGGACCTGCTGAGCGCGGGCCTGACGGCGGCGGGCTTCGACGTGTACCGCCCGGCGGGGACGTACTTCGTGACCACCGACATCACACCGCTCGGCGAACGCGACGGCTTCGCCTTCTGCCGCTCGCTCCCCGAGCGAGCGGGCGTGGTCGCCATTCCCAACGCGGTCTTCTACGACCACCGGGACGCGGGCGCCCCCTTCGTACGGTTCGCCTTCTGCAAGAAGACGTCCGTCCTGGAGGAGGCGGTGTCCCGCCTGAAGTCGCTGGCGGGCTGATCGGCCTCCCTCGCACGGGTCCCTCCGGTCGCGCCCGCGCCGGACGGACCGCAGGGTTCCTGTGTGAGTCAGTCCACTGCCCTCCTCCCCGCCCCCGCCACGGAACGCGGCGACGGCGGCTGTGCCCGCCCCTCCCGCGCGACGGTGGCGGGGCCCGTCCTCGCCGTCGGAGCCTTCGCCGCGGCCCGGCTCACCGGCATGGTGTGCGTCGCCCTCGTCTCGCACCTCACCCACCAGGACGCCTTCCGGCTGCTCGGGCGGTCGTGGGACTCGCGCTGGTACACGGGGATCGCCGCGCACGGCTACGGGCGCACCCTCTTCTTCGAACCCGGCGTGGTCCAGAGCGACCTCGCGTTCTTCCCGCTCTATCCGGGGCTCGTGCGCGCCGTCGCCACCGTCCTGCCCCTCGGGTACGGCGCGGCCGCGCTGCTCCTGTCCTGGCTCGCGGCAGGGGCCGCCGCGTGGGGCGTCTACGCGATCGGGGAGCGGCTGCACGGACGGCGCACCGGCACCTTCCTCGTGCTGCTCTGGGCGCTCATGCCGCACTCCGTGGTGCTCTCGCTCGCGTACACGGAGCCGGTCCTCACCGCGCTCGCCGCCTGGTCGTTGTACGCGGTGCTGAGCGGGCGCTGGCTGTGGGCGGGGACGCTCGCGGCGCTCGCGGGTCTCGCCAGGCCCAACGGGTTCGCGGTGGCGGCGGCCGTCTGCGTCACGGCGGCGTACGAGATCGTCGTACGGATCAAGGGGCGCGCCCCCGCGCTGGAAGCTCCCCGGAAAGTTCCCCACAGCCTGTGGAAACTCGGCGGCCTGCGGAGAGTCTGCGCGGGCGCGGCGCTCGCCCCGCTCGGGTGGGCGGCATATGTCCTCTATGTGGGCATCCGCAAGGGCGATCCGCTGCACGGCTACTTCGCGGTGCAGCGCGGCTGGGGGTCCACCTTCGACTTCGGCGCGGGCTCACTGGCCTTCGTCAAGCACCTGCTGCGCGACGGCGACAAGCTCGTCTTCTCGATGACCCTCGTCATCGTCGCGGGGGCGCTGCTGCTCTTCGCGCTGCTCGTCGCGGACCGCGCGCCGCTGCCGCTGGTCGTCTACACGGGCGTGCTCGTCCTCATCACCGTCGGCGGCTCCGGCTTCTTCGAGTCCAAGCCGCGCTTCCTGCTCCCGGCGTTCCCGCTGCTGCTCCCGCTGGCCCTGGCCATGACGAGAGCCCGGCCGAACAGCGCCCACCTGGTGGTGTGCGCCCTGGCCGGGCTCTCGCTCGCCTATGGGACGTATCTGGTGACGACCGCCCACATGCCGTTGTAGGACGAAGGCTCAGGTCAGGCCTGGTCGTCGCCGGGCTTGTCCTCGCCCTCGCCCTCGGCCGAGTCGACGTCGGCCTCCAGGCCGAGCTGCTCGACGAGCCACTTGTCGAACTCGATCGCGGCGCGCACCCAGCTGACGGTCGACGAGACGAAGTGCTCCAGGGAGACTCCGGTGCCGATCAGCATCTGGGCCTCGCCGATGAGGCGGACCGTGCCGTCGTCGTGCGTGTGGCTGTAGACCTTGGGCCACAGCGTGCGGCGGTTCCAGTCGTCGATCGACTCCAGGAGCTGCTGCTTGGTCTCGATCGCGTGAGGGCGGTCGTAGAAGGTCCGCACCGAGAAGACCTGCTGGTCGTCCTCGCCGCGGAACATGAAGTACGTACGGAACTCCTCCCACGGCGCCGCGAGGTCACCCTCGTCGTCGACGACGTGCTTGAGCTCCATCTGGTCCAGAAGCTGCTTGACCAGGTCCTGGTCGGGGACGACGGGGCCCGCCGGTCCTGCGCCCTGCTGCGGTTCGGGCTGGCCCCCGAAATTCGGAATGGAGGACGGGTCGATGCTCACGTGCTTGGTCCCTTCGTATGGATGAGCCCATCCTCTCCCAGGAAGGGCCCCCGGGGGCAAGCCCGCGCCCCCTAAGGGGCGCGGGGAACTGCGCGAGCAACCGACGAGCCGCCGCAGTCGGCGAAAAGGGCGCCCGGCAAACGGGATGCCGCTACAGGGACTTACCCGTAGCAGGGCCGACGATCAGGCCGTCCTCGAAACGGTCGACGCGAACCGTGTCCCCGTCCTTGACCTCCCCGGAGAGGATCTCCTTGGCGAGGCGGTCGCCGATGGAGGTCTGGATGAGGCGCCGCAACGGCCTCGCCCCGTACGCGGGATCGTTGCCCTCGTCCGCCAGCCACGCCAGCGCCTCGGGCGTGACGTCGAGGGTGAGCCGCCGGTCGGCGAGCCGCTTGGCGAGCCGGGCGATCTGGAGCTCGGCGATGTGCGCGAGCTCGTCCTTGGTCAGCGCGGAGAAGACGACGAGGTCGTCGAGCCGGTTGAGGAACTCCGGCTTGAAGGAGGCCCGCACCACTTCGAGGACCTGCTGCTTCTTCTCCTCCTCGGAGGTCAGCGGCTCCACCAGGTACTGGCTGCCCAGGTTGGAGGTGAGCACCAGGATGGTGTTGCGGAAGTCGACCGTCCGCCCCTGCCCGTCGGTCAGGCGCCCGTCGTCGAGCACCTGGAGCAGGATGTCGAAGACCTCGGGGTGCGCCTTCTCGACCTCGTCGAGGAGTACGACGCTGTAGGGACGCCGCCGTACCGCCTCGGTCAGCTGGCCGCCCTCCTCGTACCCCACGTAGCCGGGAGGCGCGCCGACGAGCCGCGCGACGCTGTGCTTCTCGCTGTACTCGCTCATGTCGATGCGGACCATGGCCCGCTCGTCGTCGAAGAGGAAGTCCGCGAGCGCCTTGGCCAGCTCGGTCTTGCCGACGCCGGTCGGGCCGAGGAAGAGGAAGGAGCCGGTGGGCCGGTCGGGATCGGCGATCCCCGCCCGCGTACGCCGCACGGCGTCCGAGACGGCGCGCACGGCCTCGGTCTGGCCGATGAGCCGCTTGCCGAGCTCGTCCTCCATGCGGAGCAGCTTCTGCGTCTCGCCTTCGAGCAGGCGCCCCGCGGGGATGCCGGTCCAGGATCCGACGACGTCGGCGATGTCGTCCGGGCCGACCTCCTCCTTCACCATGGTGTCCTTGGCGGCCTCCTGCTGGGCCTCGGCCTCGCTGGCCTCCTCCAGCTCGCGCTCGACGTCGGGGATCTCGCCGTAGAGCAGCTTGGACGCGGTGTCGAAGTCGCCGTCGCGCTGCGCGCGCTCGGCCTGGCCGCGCAGCTCGTCGAGCTTCTCCTTGAGCGCGCCGACGCGGTTGAGGGACTCCTTCTCCTTCTCCCAGCGTGCGGTGAGCCCGCGCAGCTCCTCCTCCTTGTCGGCGAGGTCGCGCCGCAGCTTCTCCAGGCGCTGCCTGCTGGCCGGATCGGTCTCCTTGCCGATCGCCAGCTCCTCCATCTTCAGGCGGTCGACGGCGCGCTGGAGCTCGTCGATCTCGACGGGCGAGGAGTCGATCTCCATGCGCAGCCGCGACGCGGCCTCGTCGACGAGGTCGATGGCCTTGTCGGGCAGGAAGCGCGAGGTGATGTACCGGTCGGAGAGGCTCGCGGCGGCGACCAGCGCGCTGTCCGCGATCTGCACCTTGTGATGCGCCTCGTAGCGCCCCTTGAGCCCGCGCAGGATCGCGATGGAGTCCTCGACGGACGGCTCGGCGACGAGCACCTGCTGGAAGCGGCGCTCCAGGGCCGGGTCCTTCTCGATCCGCTCCCGGTACTCGTCGAGGGTGGTCGCGCCGACCATCCTCAACTCCCCGCGGGCGAGCATGGGCTTGAGCATGTTGCCCGCGTCCATGGCGGAATCCCCACCGGCGCCCGCGCCCACGACGGTGTGCAGCTCGTCGATGAACGTGATGACCTGCCCGCCGCTCTCCTTGATCTCGGAGAGGACGGTCTTGAGCCGCTCCTCGAACTCACCGCGGTACTTCGCGCCCGCGACCATCGCGCCGAGGTCGAGCGAGACCAGCCGCTTGTTCTTCAGCGACTCGGGCACGTCCCCCTTCACGATGCGCTGCGCGAGCCCCTCGACGACGGCGGTCTTGCCGACGCCGGGCTCGCCGATGAGCACGGGATTGTTCTTCGTACGCCGGGACAGGACCTGCACCACGCGCCGGATCTCCTGATCGCGCCCGATGACGGGATCGAGCTTCCCCTCGCGCGCGGCGGCGGTGAAATCGGTACCGAACTTCTCCAGGGCCTTGTACTGGCCCTCCGGGTCGGGTGTGGTCACCCGGCGTCCTCCCCTTGCTTTCTCGAATGCGTCAAGCAGCTTCTTGGCCGTCGCCCCGTGCCGCCCGAGCGCCTCGCCCGCGGCGCCGCCCTCCGCGGCGATGCCGATGAGCAGGTGCTCGGTGGAAAGGTAGTCGTCGCCGAGCTCCTTGGCCCGCCGGGCGGCGTCGGAGATCACGGCGAGCAGCTCGCGGTTGGGCTGCGGCGGCGCGACGGTCGACCCGGTTACGCTCGGCAGCGCGGCGAGGGCGCGCTCGGTGTCCGCGCGCACGGTCGCCTGGTCGGCCTCGACCGCGACGAGCAGATCGGTGATGTTCTCGTTGTCCTCGCCCTCGAGCAGCGCGAGCAGCAGATGCGCGGGGGTCAGATCCGGGTGCCCGTCCTGCACGGCCCGGTTGGTGGCCGCGGTGATCGCGTCCCGGCTCCTGTTGGTCAGCTCGGCGTCCACGGGTGTCTTCTCCTCCTTGCGGGCCGGGTCCGGCCTGGCTCACTGGCTTGGCACTGGATTGCTGGCTTGCTGGATTGCTGGCTTACGAACAACACTGACTTACCCAACGTACACAAAGTTGAGTCTATTCCACTCAATGCAGGGGTGGAAGCGGGGTGGAGGTCCGGGCTCGCCCCGGGTGGCTTATGTTCCGGTCATGACGAACACGCCCGGTACGTCGTCCGGCTCGCCCGGCACGAGTTCCCGCAAGGACCGCATCGACCCGCGCGATCCGCCGGCCGACTACCTCAGCTTCTGGCGGGAGCGGCACCTGTGCACCCTGACGACGCTGCGCCCCGACGGCACGCCGCACGTCGTGCCGGTCGGCGTCACCTACGACCCGGAGGCGGGCGTCGCCCGCGTCCTCGCGCGCAAGACGAGCAGGAAGGTCGCACACGTCCTCGCGGCCGCCGGGGTCGATGGGCCAGGGGCGCGGGTCGCGGTCTGCCAGTTCGCGGGCAGGCACTGGGCGACCCTGGAGGGGCACGCGGAGATCAGGACGGATCCCGCGGAGATCGACGCGGCGGAACAGCGCTACGAGGAACGCTACGAACGCCGCCCCTCGCCCAACCCGGACCGGGTCCTGATCGAGATCACGGTGACGCGAGCACTGGGCAAGCCACCGCGCTAGCCCCCGCGCCTACACACACCACAGCGGCGCCACCGTGTTCAGGTCCACGGTGACGCCGCTGCTGGGGGAAGCACCTGCGCGATTTACAACGACGGGGGAATCGCGTCAGGCGCTGCGGGGGGTGGCTGTGATGGTTCCTGCGGCCGGGGCGTTCGCGGCGCCCCGGTCCTGGTCCTGCTGATCACCGTCGCCGACCAGCTGGTGGTCGCGCCGGTCGAGATTCACGAAGACCATCCCGTACCGAATGGCACACCGCACGGGCTGCGGCGCACCCCTCGGCCGACGGAGGCACCGGTAGGCCCTGATCTCCTCCTCGTCGTCCCGGGTGACGACGATCGGCTCACCGAGGAGGGTCACCATCAACGAGTCACCGCGGTGGGGGATCGCGGTCACGAGGTCGATGAAGTGCCATCCGGAGCGGTAGGCGGTGGCCATTTCGCGGCGGAAGGTGCGGTCGTCGGGGGGAGTGCTCATGACGCCGCGCCCTTCGGCAGCGAGCTCCAGGAGAGGTCCGGCGGCGGAGCGGCGACAGAGCTGGTGGCTGCCGACTCCTGCTGGACGCTCCAGGAGAGATCGAGAGCGCTAACCGCTCCCATGACCAGCCCTGCGGAGAAGGTGGTGACAAGCACCGAGCGAAGCATGCGCTTAAACATGGTCGGCTTCGTCCTCACTTGATAGGTTCCTCTCCCCCGGCACAACAAGACGATGTCTCAATCGAGCACGTCAAAGCCACAGGGTGGATGCATCATGTTCCTGCACGTTCAGGACCCTGGGGGGTGGAGATTTGACTACAACTGGTGCGAAACCGACACATCCTCACCCCGCAATCCCCCTATGCCCTGACGGTTCGGTTCTTTACGCCACCGCGCTGGGCAACGGCCGCCTGCCGCGCACCGAGGCCGAGAACGTGCCCTGCCTCATGGACACCGCCCTTCTGCACCCGGATCCGGACGATGCGGACTGGCTGATCCCGGTTCTCCCGTCCGCCGCGCTCACCCAGCGGCTCCAGCCCATCGAGCGCGAGATCAGGGAGCAAAGACGGCTCGCCATCGAGTTGGCGGACGTATTTGAGCCATTCATGGCGATCACCGCCCATGCGGAACCCACGACGCAAGGGCTCACGGTCCTCGAAGGGGGCGACCGCATCGGCGCGGTCATCGAACGGGCCACCGCGGAGTGCCGCTCCGAGATACTCACCGTCCAGCCGGGCGGCGGCCGCAGCGAGGACTCCCTCACGGAGGCCATGAAGCGCGGCCAGACGGTCCTCGACCGCGGCATCATGATGCGCACCCTCTACCAACACACCGTCAGGCACAGCCAGGGAACCCTCGCGTACGCGGCCCGCATGGCCCAGGGGAACGTACAGATACGCACCCTGGAAGAACTGGTCGACCGGCTGATGATCTTCGACCGCACGGTCGCGCTCATACCGGCGCGCGCCGACCGTCAGGCCGCCCTGGAGCTGCGCCACCCCGGCCTGGTCGAGTACCTCGCCAAGGTCTTCGAGCAGCAGTGGAACAGGGCGACTCCGCTCGTCGAGGAAGTGCCCTACCCGCCCTCGACCGACGGCATCACCGGCGTGCAGCGCACGATCGCCAAGCTCCTCGTCGAAGGCCACGTCGACGAGGCCATCGCCCGCCGCCTCGGCATGAACGTCCGCACCTGCCGCGCCCACATAGCCAAGATCGCGGCAGCCCTCGGCAGCGGAAGCCGTGCCCAGCTCGGCTACTTGATCGCCCAGTCGGGGATCCTCGACAAGGACACCTGATCCGCGCGCACTGCCCGGAGCCGACGGCGGCGCACCTCCCCCTTGCGTAGAATCGCGGCGCTTCTACCAAGCCGGAGGGAGCGCGCCACATGTCCGACGAGCACATGCCGCACGGAGCCGACCAACTCTGTGAAACCGGCTCGGTCCTCTACACGCGCGCCGTGCGCGAGGGCCGCATCCGAGGCGGCGACGCCGAACCGGCCCCCTGCCTGCTCGAGTTCGGATTCCTCAAGACCGACGCCGACGACGCGCGGTGGCTGAAGCCCGTCGCCCCGGCCGTCGTCCTCCCCCGGCTCCTGCGCACCATCGAGGACCGCGTCGCCCGTCACCGCCGACGCGAGGAGAAGCTCACCGCGACGTTCGAACCGTTCCTGGCGCTCCAGCCGCAGGCCCCCTCAGGCACTCACGAACACTCCTTGATCACCGCCCTGGAGGGCTTCCCCCGCATCGCTGCGGCGATAGAGCAAGCCGTGGCCGAAACGTCACGGGAGGCCCTCGTCATCCAGCCCGGGGGCGCCCGACCGCTCGAATCCCTCAGACAGTCCCTCCCGCGGTCCCGGGAGATCCTGGCCCGCGGCGGCCGCATGCGCACGCTCTACCAGCACACCACCCGCCACGACGCCGCCGCTCTCTCCCACTACGAGCGGCTCGAAGGCGATGTGGAGGTCCGCACGCTCGACGAAGTCACGGATCGCCTCTTCGTCTTCGACCGCGCGGTGGCCTTCATCCCCGTGAACAAGCAGCGCGACGTGGCCCTGCGGATCCGTCTGCCCGCACTCGTCGAATACTTCGCCACCACGTTCGACCGGCTCTGGAGCATGGCTACGCCCCTGTACCCCCGGGCTGCCCCGCAACCGCCGGAGAACGGCATCACCACACGCCAAAGAGCCATCGCGGCCCTCCTCGTCGAGGGCCTCACCGACGCCGAAATCGCCACCCGCCTCGGCATGAACATCCGCACCGCCCGCGTCCACATCGCCAAACTCGCCGCCACACTCGGCAGCGGCAGCCGGACCCAGCTCGGCTATCTCATAGGGCAGTCCGGAATTCTCAGCCAGCAGCCGTGACTCATCGGGGTGTGCTCCGGGCCGCTCCCGCGCTCCCCGGGGCCGGACCGCGAGAAGTGGACACTTCAATCACGGGCCCCGGCCCGGCACACATGTCCCCTGCATAGAATCTCGGCGCTTCAACCGAGCGGGAGGGAGCACATATGAACCGGGAGCACACGCCCCATCGAGCCGAGGAACTCTGCGCCGCGGGATCGGCCCTGTACACGCGCGCCCTCAGCGAAGGCCGGGTCCAGAGCGAGGCGGCGAGGCAGGCGCCCTGCCTGGTCGACTTCGGCCTCCTGCACCCCGACCTGGACGACATGCGCTGGCTGCGCCCCACCGCCCCCAAGGTCGCCCTGCCCCGCCTCCTGCGCACCATCGAGGACCGCATCGCGGACCAGCGCCGAAGGGAGGAGGAGCTGACCGCCACGTTCGAGCCGCTCATGGCCCTCGACGCGGAGTTCTCCGCCGCCTCGGACGAAGCACCCACGATCACCGTCCTGGACGGGCTCGAACGCATAAATTCAGCCATTGACCGGGCGATGAGCGAGGCGCGGGAGGAGTTCCTCGCCATCCAGCCCGGCGGCACCCGTCCGCCCGAGGCACTGGCCGAGGCGCTCCCCCGCGACCAGGACCTCCTCTCCCGCGGCTGCCGCATGCGGACGCTCTACCAGCACACGACCCGGCACTCCCTGCCCGTACTCGGCTACTTCGAACAACTGGAGGGCGACGCGGAGGCCCGCACGCTCGACGAGGTCACCGACCGGCTCTTCGTCTTCGACAGGACCGTGGCGTTCATTCCGGCGTGCAAGGACCGCACCCTCGCCCTGGAACTGCGCCACCCCGCGCTCGTCGAGTACTTCGCCACCACGTTCTGGCGCCTGTGGCGCCTGGCCACGCCCATGTGGCCGCAGGCCGCGCCCCAACTCTCCGAGAACGGCGTCACCGCACGCCAACGCGCCATCGCGAGCCTCCTCATCGAGGGCCTCACCGACGCGGAAATCGCCACGCGCCTGGGCATGAACGTCCGCACCGCCCGCGTCCACATCGCCAAACTCGCGGCGACGCTCGGCAGCGGCAGCAGGGCCCAACTGGGCTTCCTCATCGGGCAGTCAGGCATCTTGAGCCAGAACTCCTGACCCTCGACCGACCCCGCTCACACGAGGAGAGAGATGGCCGACGAAACCTCCCGAGCCACCGTCAGCGGTGACGGCAGCGGTGACGGCAGCGACAGCGAGTTCCAGCGGATCCGCTATCTCGGCCCTTATTTACTGTTCGTCACCGCCAACGCCGGGACCAGTCGCGTTTCCCTCTCGGAGAGGCCGTTCGTCTTCTGGGTCTTCGTCGCGTGCGCCGTGCTCGGTGTCGTGACGACCGTCGCGTGCTTGAAGAGCATGAAGAACAGCCGCACCTCCCGCGGTGACGGGCAGAGGCAGCACCGTCCGGCGTACTGGCCGGACTTCTGGGGCACCCTTCTCGTGCTCTACGCGCTCTACGTCACCGGTTCGGTCATCAACCACGCTACGTAGCCGCCCTCACGCCCCGCCGAGGCGCTACACCTCCAGCCACGCCGCCAGCAACTCCTCCCGCCGAGCCGCCCGAGGCGAGCCCCCCTCATGCCCCCGCCCCCACTCCGCCATCGCCGCCAACGTCGTGTGGAGCGTCGCCGCCCCCTCCGTCATGCGGCTGAGCAGCGCGCGCGAGAGGTCGTACTCGGTCTGCGAGTAGCCCGACGCCGCCGCCGTGTACGCCGTGAGTTCGACGTCGGCCACGGCCTCCGCGTCGGACGTCTCGTCGGACGTCTCGTCGGACGTCTCCGTGCGTATCCGTACCGTCATCGTCGGCGCCTCGTCCTCGCCGCCGAGGCCCAGCGTCAGGGCCATGTCGACCATCGTGCCCAGGTGGAGCTTGAGGGACTTCACGGGGACGTTCTCGACCGTCAGTTCGTGGATGTCGTCCCAGAGCCAGAACGCGGACTGCTTGTCGCCCAGGGCCGTGACGCCCTCCGGGGAGAGGCGCACGCCGGGTGCCAGCCCGGACGGCTTCGCGCCCACGTACACATCGCCTTCGGCGATCCAGAAAAGACCCACCATGGCCATGGTCGGCTCAACTCCCCCACATAGCGGACAACACGCAGAACAGGGGCCGGAGGGTGGTCACCCTCCGGCCCCTGCTTCAGACTACGAAATCTGGAGAACTACTGCTCCGACGACCTCTTGGGCCGCCACACCACCAGCGCGCTCGTCTGCTGGACGTCCTGGTACGGGACCAGGTCGCGGCGGTACGAGGCATGCACCGCCGCCTCACGTTGCTGCATCGTGGCGGCGGCTCCCTCCACGGCCGCGGTCAGTTCCGCGACGCGCGACTGGAGCGCGGTGACCTGGTTCTCCAGCTCGATGATGCGCTTGATGCCGGCGAGGTTGATGCCCTCCTCCTGCGACAACTGCTGGACGGTGCGCAGCAGTTCGATGTCGCGGGCGGAGTAGCGCCTGCCCCGGCCCGCGGTGCGGTCCGGGGAGACCAGGCCCAGGCGGTCGTACTGGCGGAGCGTCTGGGGATGGAGGCCGCTCAGCTGGGCGGCCACCGAGATGACGTACACCGGCGTCTCGTCCGTGAGCTGATACGCCCTACTGAAACCGGGCTGTCGACGACGGCCGTCCATCTCATGCTCCCTTCGCGGCCTTGAACAGTTCTGCCCGCGGATCGTCGCCCGCAGTCGCCTTGCGGTAGGACTCCAGTGCTTCCTTCGCCTCGTCGGACAGCGACGTCGGTACCACGACGTCCACCGTCACGAGCAGGTCGCCGCGGGTACCGTCCTTGCGGACCGCTCCCTTGCCGCGCGCCCGCATCGTACGACCGTTGGGCGTGCCCGCGGGCAGCTTCAGCGTGACCGGCGGGCCGCCCAGGGTGGGCACCTTGACCTCGCCGCCCAGCGCGGCCTCCGCGTACGTCACGGGAACCGTGACCGTGAGGTTGTCGCCCTTGCGGCCGAAGACCGGGTGGGCCTCCACGTGCACGACGACGTACAGGTCGCCCGCCGGGCCGCCCCGTTCGCCGGGCGCGCCCTTGCCGCGCAGGCGGATGCGCTGTCCGTCCGAGACCCCGGCCGGGATCCGCACCTGCATCGTGCGCGACGACTTGGCGCGGCCCGAGCCGCCGCAGACCTCGCACGGGTCCTGGGCGATGAGCCCGCGGCCCTTGCAGTCCACGCACGGGTCGGTGAGGGAGAACCCTCCGCCGCCGCCCCGCGAGACCTGGCCGGTGCCGACGCACGTCGGGCACACGCGCGGCGTGCCGTTCTTGTCGCCGGTGCCCGAGCACGCCTTGCAGGGCGCCTGGGAGGACATGCGGAGCGGCACGGTCGCGCCGTCCACCGCCTCCGTGAAGTTCAGCGTGACCTCGGACTCGATGTCCTGGCCGCGCCTCGGCTGCGTACGCGTGCCGGTACCGGCACCTCCGCCGCCGCGGTTGAACAGGCCCCCGAAGACGTCACCGAGACCGCCCCCGAAGCCGCCGCCGGCCGCTCCTCCGCCGCCCGGGGCGTTGCCTCCGAAGAGGTCGCCCAGGTCGAAGTTGAACGAACCGCCGCCGGCTCCGGGACCCTGCCGGAATCCGCCGTTGCCGAAGAGAGCACGCGCTTCGTCGTACTCCTTGCGCTTCTTGGGATCGCCGAGGATGTCGTTCGCCTCGGAGATCTCCTTGAAGCGCTCCTCCGCCTTGGTGTTTCCCTTGTTGGCGTCCGGGTGGTTCTCGCGGGCGAGCTTCCGGTACGCCTTCTTGATCTCGGCTTCGGTGGCGTCCTTGGGGACGCCGAGGACCTTGTAGTAGTCCTTCTCGATGAAGTCCTTGGTGCTCATCCCCGACGTCCCTCCTCTCTGGTCAGTGCAACGTCAGTTACGTCAGCCCTCGTCCGGGCCACCGTTGTCCTTGTCCGCTGCCTCCGCCTGGTCGGCGTCGGCGTCGACCGTCTCGCCCTTGACCGTCTGCGCGCCCGGCTGCGGCTCCGCCACGGCAACGCGCGCGGGGCGGATGGTGCGCTCGCCGATCCGGTACCCGGGCTGCAGGATCGCGACGCAGGTCGTCTCGGTGACGTCCGGCGCGTACGAGTGCATCAGGGCCTCGTGGATCGTCGGGTCGAAGGGCTCGCCCTCCTTGCCGAACTGCTGGAGGCCCAGCTTGGCGACGACGGTCTCCAGGGACTCCGCCACCGACTTGAACCCGCCCACCAGTTCGCCGTGCTCACGGGCGCGGCCGACGTCGTCGAGGGTCGGGAGCAGCTCGCCCAGGAGGTTCGCCGCGGCGATCTCCTTGACGGTGACCTTGTCCCGCTCCACCCGACGGCGGTAGTTCTGGTACTCGGCCTGCAGCCGCTGGAGGTCCGCCGTGCGCTCGTTGAGCGCGGTGCGCACCTGGTCCAGCTGTGCGGTCAGGCCCACGTCCTGCGCGGACGTCTTGGTGCTTTCAGCGTCCCCGGCCGGGGCCGCCGGGCCCTCCTCGGTGGAGGGCTCGGCGGACTTCGGCGCGGCGTCATCGGGGGTGGCGCCGGAGGGGACGTCAGGGTTCTCGGCGTTCTCGCCGAGGCCCGGGGTCTCCTCGGTCATCAGGCGGCGCCACCCTTCGCGTCACCGGGCTTCTCGTCGTCGACGATCTCGGCGTCGACGACGCCGTCGTCTTCCTTCGACATGTTCGGCGCCTCGCCACCGGGGGCAGCGCCCTCGGGACCGCCCGCGGCCTGCGCGCCCTGGGCGTCGGCGTACATGGCCTGGCCCAGCTTCTGCGAGACGGCGGCGACCTTCTCGGTCGCGGTGCGGATCTCGGCCGAGTCCTCGCCCTTGAGCTTCTCCTTCAGCTCGGTGACGGCTTCCTCGACCTCGGTCTTCACATCGCCGGGGACCTTGTCCTCGTTGTCCTTGAGGAACTTCTCGGTCTGGTAGACGAGCTGCTCGCCCTGGTTGCGGGACTCGGCGGCCTCGCGGCGCGCGTGGTCCTCGTCCGCGTACTTCTCGGCCTCCTGGCGCATGCGGTCGACCTCGTCCTTCGGCAGCGAGGAGCCACCGGTGACGGTCATCTTCTGCTCCTTGCCCGTGCCGAGGTCCTTCGCGGTCACGTGCATGATGCCGTTGGCGTCGATGTCGAAGGAGACCTCGATCTGCGGGACGCCGCGCGGGGCCGGGGGCAGGCCCGTGAGCTCGAACATTCCGAGCTTCTTGTTGTACGCCGCGATCTCGCGCTCGCCCTGGTAGACCTGGATCTGCACGGACGGCTGGTTGTCCTCGGCCGTCGTGAAGATCTCCGAGCGCTTGGTCGGGATCGTGGTGTTGCGCTCGATGAGCTTGGTCATGATCCCTCCCTTGGTCTCGATGCCGAGGGACAGCGGGGTCACGTCGAGGAGCAGGACGTCCTTGACCTCGCCCTTGAGGACACCGGCCTGGAGCGAGGCGCCGATGGCGACGACCTCGTCCGGGTTCACGCCCTTGTTGGCGTCCTTGCCGCCGGTGAGCTCCTTGACGAGCTCGGCCACGGCGGGCATGCGGGTGGAGCCACCGACGAGAACGACGTGGTCGATCTCGGAGAGCTGGATGCCCGCGTCCTTGATGACGTTGTTGAACGGGTTCTTGCACCGCTCGAGAAGGTCGGACGTGAGCTGCTGGAACTGGGCGCGCGTGAGCTTCTCGTCCAGGTGCAGCGGGCCCTCGGCGGATGCCGTGATGTAGGGCAGGTTGATCGAGGTCTCCGTGGAGGAGGACAGCTCGATCTTGGCCTTCTCGGCGGCCTCGCGCAGGCGCTGGAGCGCCATCTTGTCCTTGCTGAGGTCCACGCCGTGGCCGTTGTTGAACTGCTTGACCAGGTAGTCGACGACGCGCTGGTCCCAGTCGTCACCACCGAGGTGGTTGTCGCCGTTCGTGGCCTTCACCTCGACGACGCCGTCGCCGATCTCGAGCAGCGAGACGTCGAAGGTGCCGCCACCGAGGTCGAAGACCAGAATGGTCTGGTCGTCCTTGTCGAGACCGTAGGCCAGGGCGGCGGCGGTGGGCTCGTTGACGATGCGCAGGACGTTGAGGCCCGCGATCTCACCGGCCTCCTTGGTGGCCTGGCGCTCCGAGTCGTTGAAGTACGCGGGGACGGTGATGACCGCGTCGGCCACCTTCTCGCCCAGGTACGCCTCGGCGTCACGCTTCAGCTTCTGCAGGATGAAGGCGCTCATCTGCTGCGGGTTGAACTGCTTGTCGTCGAGGTCGATCTTCCAGTCAGTGCCCATGTGGCGCTTGACCGAACGGATCGTCCTGTCGACGTTGGTGACCGCCTGGCGCTTGGCGACCTCGCCGACGAGCACCTCGCCGTTCTTCGCGAAGGCGACGACGGACGGCGTGGTCCTGGCACCCTCGGCGTTGGTGATGACGGTGGGCTCGCCGCCTTCGAGAACGCTGACGACGGAGTTAGTCGTGCCCAGGTCGATGCCGACCGCACGTGCCATGTCAATTCCTCCAGAGGTACTTCTTGAGTGGATCTGACTCAAGAGTGCATGACCGCTCCGCTGGAGTCAACAGAGCTGAGTCAGGGTGACTCAACTCTTATCTTGGGCTTACGCGCAACTCGCCCCGTATTCGGCTGCGGGTCGCCGGTGGCTGGTCGCGCGGTTCCCCGCACCCCTTGCGGGGCGCCCCACCGGGACGGGAAACGACGACGACACGGGAAGGGTTGCCTGAGCGACGCAGATCACCGCCGCCCTGGCTACAGTGCGGCTGGGTAAGTGGGTAGTCTCAGACGGACTGCATAAGTTACCGCTTAGTAATAGTCCGCCTCGCAGGCCCGAGGAGCCCCCAAATGCAACTCGCCGCGATCATCGTGTCGCTGGTCCTAATCGCGGTCGGCGTCGCGCTGTTCGGCCGTGCCATCGTGCAGATCTACCAGTTCATGCGGCTCGGCCAGAACGTGCCCGCAGGCACGAGGACCGACCAGCCCGCCCAGCGCACGCTCACCGTGGCCAAGGAGTTCCTCGGCCACACGCGCATGAACAGGTGGGGCGTCGTCGGTGTCGCGCACTGGTTCGTGGCGGTGGGCTTCTTCTCGCTGCTCCTGACGATCGTCAACGCCATCGGCCAGCTCTTCAAGGCCGACTGGATGCTCCCGATCATCGGCGAGTGGGCGCCGTACAACGTCTTCGTCGAGTTCATCGGCACGATGACGGTGCTCGGCATCCTGGCCCTGATCGTCATCCGCCAGCTGAGCCGCCCCGACAAGCCGGGCCGCAAGTCCCGCTTCGCGGGCTCCAACTTCGGTCAGGCGTACTTCGTCGAGGCCGTCATCCTCATCGTCGGCGTCTGCATCTTCATGCTGCACGCGCTCGAGGGCGCCCAGCACCACGTGGACAGCTACGAGGCGTCGTTCTTCATCTCGTACCCGGTGGTGTCCTGGCTCGGGGACATGGACGTCTCCACGCTCCAGAACCTCACGTACTTCTTCGCGGGCCTGAAGATCGCGACGTCCTTCATCTGGATGATCACGGTCGCCCTGAAGACCGACATGGGCGTGGCCTGGCACCGCTTCCTGGCCTTCCCCAACATCTGGTTCAAGCGTGACGCCGACGGCTCCACCACCCTCGGCGAGCTCCAGCCCATGACGTCCGGCGGCAAGCCGATCGACTGGGAGGACCCGGGCGAGGACGACACCTTCGGCGTCTCCCAGGTCGAGCAGTTCTCCTGGAAGGGCCTGCTCGACTTCTCCACGTGTACGGAGTGCGGCCGCTGCCAGTCGCAGTGCCCGGCCTGGAACACGGGCAAGCCGCTCTCCCCCAAGCTCCTGATCATGTCCCTCCGGGACCACGCGCACGCGAAGGCCCCCTACTTGCTCGCCGGTGGCGGCAAGGACATGGAGGGCAACGAGAAGGCGACGGAGGAGCAGCTCAAGGACGTGCCCGCGGCCGCCATCGCGGAGGCCGAGCGCCCCCTCATCGGCACGGTCGAGGAGAACGGCGTCATCGACCCGGACGTCCTGTGGTCCTGCACCACGTGCGGCGCCTGCGTCGAGCAGTGCCCGGTCGACATCGAGCACATCGACCACATCGTCGACATGCGCCGCTACCAGGTGATGATCGAGTCCGCGTTCCCGTCCGAGGCGGGCACGATGCTCAAGAACCTGGAGAAGAAGGGCAACCCCTGGGGGCTCGCCAAGAAGCAGCGCGTGGAGTGGACCAAGGAGGTCGACTTCGAGGTCCCGATCGTCGGCAAGACGGTCGACGACCTCACCGAGGTCGACTACCTCTACTGGGTCGGCTGCGCGGGCGCCCTCGAAGACCGCGCCAAGAAGACCACGAAGGCCTTCGCCGAACTCCTCCACATGGCGGGCGTCAAGTTCGCGATCATGGGCGGCGACGAGAAGTGCACGGGTGACTCGGCCCGCCGCCTCGGCAACGAGCCGCTGTTCCAGCAGCTGGGCGCCGAGAACGTCGCGATGCTGAACATGGCGTACGGCGAGGACGACGAGGACGAGTCGACGCGCAAGCCGAAGTCGTCCAAGAAGATCGTCGCGACCTGCCCGCACTGCTTCAACACCATCGCGAACGAGTACCCGCAGCTCGGCGGCGACTTCGAGGTCATCCACCACACGCAGCTGCTCCAGCACCTCATCGACGAGGGCAAGCTGGTCCCGGTGACGCCCGTCGAGGGCCTCATCACCTACCACGACCCGTGCTACCTGGGCCGCCACAACAAGGTCTACACGCCCCCGCGCGAGATCATGACGGCCGTCCCGGGCCTGCGCCAGCAGGAGATGCACCGCCACAAGGAGCGCGGCTTCTGCTGCGGCGCGGGTGGCGCGCGGATGTGGATGGAGGAGCGGATCGGCAAGCGCATCAACACGGAGCGGGTCGACGAGGCGCTGTCCTTGAACCCCGACATCGTGTCGACGGCGTGCCCGTTCTGCCTGGTCATGCTCACGGACTCCGTCAACGGCAAGAAGAACGACGGCAAGGCGAAGGAGTCCCTCCAGGTCGTCGACGTCGCGCAGCTCCTGCTCGAATCGGTCAAGACGCCGGTCGACCCGGCGGGCGACGAGGAGTCGGCGGACGCGCCGGAGCCGGAGCCGGTGAAGTAGCCCGGGCTCGTAGGCAGTTGATCGCCGAAGACCCCGTCTCCTCCTCGCGGAGGGGACGGGGTCTTCTGTCTCCGGCTCAGGGGGTTCCCTGAGGGGTGATGCGCCCGGTCTCCAGCACCTCGTGGATCGACGCGTTGCGCTGAGCGCGCCCCCCCCCTCAGGCCGCGGCCCCCGTCAACTCGCACCACACGACCTTGCCCCGCCCCTCGTCCCGCCGCTCCCGTGCGCACCACCCCCACCCGTCGGCACACTCCCGTACGAGCGCGAGCCCTCTGCCCCCGGTCTCGTCCCACCCGACGGCCCTGACCGGGGACGGAGGCGTGGGATCCGTGTCCCACACCCCGATGCGGAGCACCGCCCCCGCCCACTGCATGCGCAGGGCGGCGGGGCCTTTGGTGTGCTGCACGGCGTTGGCGATCAGCTCCGTGGCGACGAGTTCGGCGGCTTCTGCGAGGTGGGGCAGGCCGTGTGCCTTCAGGATGAGGCGGAGGGTGTGGCGGCTCACGGGGACGGCGCGGGGGTCGTTGGGGATGGTGAGGGTGTAGGTCCAGGTCTCGGTTTCCGGCATCGGTGAACTCCGTTGTGCGGTACGGATGTTGCCCTGACGCGGCGGTCTCCTGGCGGTGGCAGTGTCGCGGCCGCCATGGCATGGCGGTGCGGTGCGCTTCCGTGGATCCGGGACCTCAGCGTGTGCGACGCGTCACTGACGGTAGGGGATATGGTTAATCCGTCGCAACCTTAAGCCGCGAGTTCGGTTCACGTTCGAGTGCGCCAACTGCCCTGCACAAGGCAGGCTTTGGACGATCAGCGAAGGAGGCGCCCATGCCGCCCAGGAGTCAGCCCACCGCACGCCAGGTGCGGCTGGGAGCCGAATTGCGCAAGCTGCGCGAGGCGGCCGGGATGACAGCTCGGGAGGCCGCGCAGTTGATGGGCGTCAACCCCATCCAGGTGAGCCAGATCGAATCCGGGCGCGCGGGGGTGAGCGACGTACGCCTGCGGCGACTCGCGGCGCATTACGCCTGCGCGGACATGGAGTTGATCGATGCGCTCTCGGCCATGGCTACGGAACGTACGCGCGGGTGGTGGGAGGAGTACCGAGGAGTACTACCGGCGCTCTTCCTGGACCTGTCCGAACTGGACCACCACGCCCAGTCCCTGCAGACGATCGGGACCACCCACGTCCCCGGCCTCCTCCAGACACCCGAGTACGCACGAGCCATCTACACCTTTTGGCAACCTGAGCTACCCGGCAATGAGGTCGAGCTGCGGGTGGAGCACCGCATGCGTCGCGCCGAGGTACTCACACGGGAAAACCCCGTGCCCTACACGGCTGTACTGCACGAGAGCGTGCTACGCACACACGTTGCCGATCGACGCGTCACACATGCCCAACTCGCGGCCATACTCGTGGCGTCGGAGCGCCCCCATGTCACAGTGCGCGTCATTCCCTTCGACGTGCTCGGATTCGCCGGGGCCGGTGCGACGATCCTGTACGCAACGGGCGCGGTACCGGCCCTGGACACCGCCCAGCGGGACACCCCGAACGGTTCCCTGTTCCTGGATGCCCCCGCACATCTTCTCGCCATGCGCAGGCTCTTCCGTAGGGTGGAATCCATGGCCTTGAAGCCAGAGGAATCAAGGGACTTGATCCACCGCATGTCCAAGGAGCTGTAAGCCATGCCCTACTGGCAGAAGTCCTCGTTCTCCGCCGGCGCCGACGGCAACGACTGCATCGAACTGGCCAAGGGGGAACATAGCCTGCTGCTCCGCGAAAGCGACGCCCCGGACCGCAGGCTCGCCCTCACCTCCGACGCCCTCGGCGCTCTCCTGCGCCGGATACGGAAGGCATGACTCATGCCCCAGTGGCAGAAGTCCTCCTTCTCCGGTCCCGCTGACGGAACTGAGTGCATCGAACTCGCCCGCGACGAGAACACCCTCCTCCTCCGCGAAAGCGACACCCCCCACCACATCCTCACCCTCACCCCCACCGCCCTCTCCGCCCTGATATCGCACGCTACGCACCCACACGTGACCCGCAAGTAACCAAAGCGCGATCCCCCCGGCCTTAACCACACCGCCCCGCAAGAGCATCATGTGCACGTTGTGATGTCTGGTGCGGTCGGGGTGGATGGGCAATGCGGAGTGCCGGTAGTAGACGGGGCAGGGAACGCGACGTGAGACGGGGCGTGGCCTCAATCGTGGCCGCCAGCCTCAGCTGTGCCCTGCTCCTCACGAGCTGCGGCGGCAGCGGCGACGACGACGCGAACGCCACCGACAAGCACCGCCCCGTCAGCATGGCCGGCAAGGGCGCCCCCCAGCAGCCCGTCCCACGCGGCGACGGCAGCAAGGTCGACGACGACTTCAACGGCGACGGCGCCCCCGACCTCGTCCTCGACGACCTCGTCCACCGCGACCACGGCGACGACGCGGGCATCGGCATCGTCTACGGCGGCAGGGACGGACTGCGCCCCGGAGCGCGGCAATTGCTCAGCGCGCACGCCAACGGGGCCCGCATCAAGGGGCAGCTCCCCGCCGCCTTCGAGTCCGAGGCCGCCTGCGACCTGGACAAGGACGGCTTCACGGATCTGCTCGTCTCCACTGATCCGCCTTACAACGGGCAGGGCAGGCCCCCCGTACCCCTCCAGATTCTTTTCGGTTCGCCGCAGGGCCTGACCGGCAAGGCCGTGCAGCTGAAGGTGCCCGCGCAGGCACGTTTCGGCAATGACTGGCCCGATCAGCCCGTGTGCGGGGACTTCGACGGGGACGGCGCGAACGACCTCGTGCTGCACGCGAGCTCCGCCCGGATCTCCTTCCTGCGCGGGCCCTTCACCAAGAAGGGCGCCCCGCGCGCGGCAGGCGCACCCGTCACCGCCCCCGGCAACAACCTCGTGACCGGCAGGGCCACGGACGTCAACGGCGACGGCTACGACGACGTGCTCGTACGCAAGGCGGCGGGCGCCACCGGAGCCGCCGCCAGCGCCCTCGTCCTCGGCGGGCCCAAGGGTCCCGACGAGACCGGCGTGCTCTTCCCGGCGGGCAAGGACGTCGCCTTCGGCCGCTTCGGCAAGGGGAAGGGGACGGACGCGGCGATCGCCGGGCCCAACGGCGTCGCCCTGCGCTACGACGTCCCCGGCACCCTGCGCGGCTCCCTGGAGGCCAAGGGCGTCGCCGTGGACGCGGGCGACCTCGACGGGGACGGTCTGAGCGAGCTCGTCCTCAGCGGCGGGGGCAGCGGGAGCGGCGGCGGCGCGGGCGAGGTGCGGGTCTTCAGGGGACGTACGTCGGGACTGGCCGCCAACGCCAGCGCGACCGTGATCCCCTCGGCCAAGGGCACCACCCAGGTCCTGAAGATCGCCGACTTCGACGGCGACAAGCGCGCCGATCTGGTGCTGCGCACCTATCGCGGAGACAGCGCCGACACCGTGGGCGTCTACCCGGGCCTGAAGGGCGACCTGGTCGCCCGCAAGCCACAACTCACCTTCTCCACAGCGGAGTTCCTCTCACTGAGCGACGGCTGATGACGAGGCGGACCCGTGTGACCGTCGCACTGTGCGGCGTGGCGGCCCTACTGCTCACCGGATGCGCCTCCGACGGCGGCGGCTCGGGCGGTGACGGCGACCGCACCCCGCCCCCACCCCTCAAAGGCACCCCCGCCCTCGGCAAGCCCGCCGACCGACCCGACCCGAACGACTTCAACGGGGACGGCTACGACGACTACGCGCGCGTGCTCGACGCGGAGGGCGGGGGGAAGGACGAGAGGGACCGAGCCACCCTCGTCGTCCTCTACGGCTCACCCAAGGGCCTCCTCACCGGCTCGCCCGCCCGCCTGAGGGCCCGCAGCGGCGACGAGTTCTTCACCGAGCCCCACCGCGCCGACCTGGACGGCGACGGGTACACCGACCTGGTCGTGGCGCGCGGCGAGTCCGCGGACTGGGAGACCTTCGCGCTGTTCGGAGGGCCGCGCGGCCTCGGCGCCCCGCGCCCGCTCGCGCTGGAGCCCGGCACCCGCGTCCAGGCCGCCGGGGACTTCAACGGCGACGGCAGGGCCGACCTCCTCGACGGCGGCCGGGGCGGCAGCGGCGACATCAACGCGGAGAGCCCGGGGCAGGACCCGGCCGCCGTACTGCTCGGCCCGTTCGACCGCGCGGCGGGCGAGCCCGCGGGCAGCATCCCCCTCGACCTCGGGCAGCACGGCTACACCAGCCCCTACGAGGCCGTCGTGGGGGACGTCGACGGCGACCGGCGTACGGACGCGATCCTCTTCTACGACTTCGACGCCGAGCAGGACGACTCGGCGCCCGAAGGGCTCACGTCCATCGCCTACTTCCGGGGCGATGCCACCAAGGGACTGGTGCCGGGACCCGACGTACGGCCCGATCTGTACGAGTCGTTGGCCAACTTCGACACCATCCGCGGCGCCACGATCGCCGACATGGACGGCGACGGCGTCGGGGACCTCGTCGGCGCCTCCCAGGTCTCCTCGGGCCGCTCGGCGAGCGGCAGGAACCCCGGCAGGGTCACGGTCATCCACGGCTCGCGGACCGGACTCGGCGCGGGCCGCGCGGCCACCGTCCTCCAGTTCCCGGAGCGGCGGGGCGCGTTGTGGGGCGAGGCCCCGCACGTCGGTGACGTCAACGGCGACAAGAAGGCCGACCTGGTCGTCAGCGACCTCGAACCGAGGGCGAGGACCGGCGGCGAGGTCACCCTGCTGCCCGGGGACGGCAAGGGCCCCGTACGGGACCGGGCGCAGTACCTCAGCCCGCTGACCGGCGGGCTGCCCAGCAGGAAGGGGCACCCCGACGTGTGGTCCGGGTTCGTCGCCGACGCCCTGCTCGACGTCGACGGGGACGGCCGCGACGACGTCGTCGTCCACGCGGACGAGTGGGAGAGCGGCAGGCGCGGGAGCGGCAAGGCCAAGCACTACGGCGGCGAGGGGCAGGCGAGGACGCACGCCGCGTTCCTCGTCCTCGGCGGTACGGACAAGGGGCTCGATCCGGAGCGGGTGCGGTACTTCACCCCGGGGGACGTACGCGGCGAAACCACACTGAAGTAGGCGCGACAGCGGTGGAGTTCCGCCGTTCCGTTGTTTACCCGTACGTCACTTCACCGACCGCGTCGCACAACCCTTCGTACGCCCCACGAGTCACACACCCGGAAGCAAAGTCATACCCAAGGGCTCACTGAGAGCGCCTTGGAAGGGTTCACGCAGAGCCCTCAGATGCCCTGCCCCCCACTTTCGGGAGCTCCACGTGCGCGTAAGAAACCTGGCCGTCACCGCCACCGTCGCGGCACTCGCCGCCACCGGCCTGACGCTGCCCCTGGCCGGTTCCGCGAGCGCCGCCTCCACCCTGAAGGACGACTTCAACGGCGACGGCTACCGCGACCTCGCGGTCGGCACGCCCGGGGCCAACTCCGTGACCGTGACGTACGGTTCGGCGTCCGGCGTCTCCGAGTCCCGCGCGGTGACCCTCACCCAGGACACGCCGGGCGTGCCCGGCGTCACCGAGCCCGAGGACGAGTTCGGCGAGAACGTCACCACCGGAGACGTGAACTCCGACGGCTACGCCGACCTGATCATCGGCGCGCCCGGCGAGCAGGTCACGGGCAAGCCCTCCGGCTCCGTCACCGTCATCAAGGGCGGCAAGAACGGCTTCACCGGCGGGAGTTACGTCGTGAACGCCCCGAGCGACAACACGGCGGGCCGCTTCGGCGAGGCCACCGCCTGGACCGACCTCGACTACGACGGTTCGCCCCAGCTCGCCGTGATCAGCGGCGACAACTGGTGGTTCTACAGCGGCAGCGGCGAGAACGACAGCCACCCCGTCGGCCTCGAAGTCGACTTCCTGCCCGAGGGCGTACGCCTCGACGGCATGGTCACCGGCAACTTCAAGTACAAGAGCGGCGTCGGCTTCGTCCTCTTCGGCGAGCGCGCGGACGGCGGCGCCTACACCGCGCACATGGACGGCGGCGTCGGCGACTACGGCTACGAGGCCGAGCTGCTCGCCGAGGGCGACGACCCGACGGCGACGCGCGACGCGGCCACCGCCGGCGACGTCAACGGCGACGGGTACGCCGACCTGATCACCGGTAACTCCCGCGCGGGGAAGGGCGGTTCGGTCACCGTCCGGCTCGGCGGTGACGACAAGTTCGGCGCCCCGGTGACGTACGACCAGAGCAGCGCGGGCGTGCCCGGCGCCGACGAGAGCGGCGACGCCTTCGGCTCGGCGGTCTCGGCGGGGGACGTGACCGGCGACGGTCTCGCCGACCTCGCGGTCGGCGCGCCCGGCGAGGCCGTCGGCACGGTCGCGGGCACCGGCAGCGTCACCTTCCTCAAGTCCACGGCGGGCAAGTTCACCTCGGGCCAGGCGTGGCACCAGGAGAGCGCGGGCGTGCCCGGCGTCGCCGAGGAAGGCGACCGCTTCGGCGCGTCCGTGCGCCTGAAGGACATCAACAAGAACGGCAGGGCCGACCTGTCCACCGGCGCCACCGGCGAGGCCATCGGCACGACGAAGGGCGTCGGCGCCGTGTGGGTGCTCCGGGGCACCTCGACCGGCCTGACCTCGTCGAACGCCGCGTCCTTCAACGGCACGGACTTCGGCATCGGCCACGCGGGCGCGGGCTTCGGCCACACCGTCCGCTGACCCCCCTCACCCTCATGCGAGTTGGAGACCCTTCCATGACTGCACACCTGCGCAACCCCACGCGTGAAGCCGCGCGCAAGCCCGCGCGCAACAAGCTCATCGCGGCGGGCGCCCTCTGCGCCGCGACCGCGCTCGGCCTCACCGGCCTCGCGGCGGGCGGCGCGTCCGCCGCCGCGCCCGCGAAGATCCGCGCCGACTACAACGGCGACGGCTACGCCGACCTCGCCGTCGGCGTGCCGAACGGAACCGTGGACGGCAAGGCGAAGGCCGGATACGTCAACGTCGTCTGGGGCGGCAAGTCGGGCCTCGGCCAGCACGGCTCGACCACCGTCAGCCAGGGCACCACCGGCGTGCCCGGCACCGTCGAGGCGGGCGACCGCTTCGGCAAGGCCGTCGCGTCCGACGACATGAACGGCGACGGCTTCGCCGACCTGGTCGTCGGCACGCCCGACGAGGCCAACGACGCCGGGCTCGGCGCGGGCACCGTCGCCGTCGTCTGGGGGTCGGCGAGCGGCTTCAAGGGCGGGTTCACCGCCGCCAACGGCGGCGTCAGCGACGCCTCGTACGGCGCGCTCCTCGCCACCGGCGACTTCGACAAGGACGGCGACAAGGACATCGCCCTCAACACCCACTTCGACGAGACCAGCCAAGTCGCTGTGCGCAAGGGCCCGTTCACCGCAGGATCGTCCGCCACGCTCGAACGCGTCGAGGGCTGGCACTTCGCGGGGCCCGCCGCGCTCACCGCGGGCGACTTCGACGGGGACGGCGGCGACGACCTCGCCTTCTCGTACAAGGGCATGGAAGTCAGCGGTACGCAGGTGATGAGCCGTGCGTCCGGCGCGTGGAAGTCGACCTGGTCGACCGGCGACAGCACCAACAGCGCGCTCGCCGCGGGTGACTTCGACGGCGACGGCACCACCGACCTCGCCGTCGGCAACGTCCAGGCCAACCCCGAGTCGGAGGAGACCGGCTGCGAGGACCGCCTCGGTGGCGCGATCCTCACCGTCTACGGCAAGCAGGGCGGCACGCTCGGCGGCGGCACCTCCTGCACCACGCAGAACTCCGACCAGGTCGGCGGCGCCTCGGAGGCCGAGGACAACTTCGGCGCGCGGCTCGCCGTCGGCAAGCTCGACCAGGGCGGCGCCGACAAGCTGCTCGTCGGCGCGGACCAGGAGGCCGTCGGCACCGCGAAGAACGCGGGCACCTACTGGACCCTCACGTCCACCGGCACGGCCAAGCCCTTCACGGGCCCGGCCTTCAGCCAGAACTCCGCGGACGTGGCGGGCACGGCGGAGGCGGACGACCGCCTCGGCGCGGCCGTCTCGACCGGCGACTACAACGGCGACGGCCGCGCGGACGTCGCGGTCGGCGCGCCCGGCGAGGACGCGAAGAAGGGTGGCGTCTGGTACGGCCCGAGCGCCGCGGCCGGTGGCCCCAACTCGCCGGTCACCGCGGTGACTCCGGGGAAGCTGGGCCTCGCGGGAGCGCATGAGTACGGGTCGCCCCTCGGGCACTGAGGCAAGGTCCCTCGGCGCCGGGGCAATCACCGGCTCCGCCGAGTTCGTCCTCAAGCGCCGGACGGGCTGAATTCAGCCCGTCCGGCGCTGCTCAACCCCCTGCCCACGCAAGGAGATCCACATGCCCAAGCACAAGCCCACCCGCTCCAGACGCACCCGCCTCGCCACGGCGACGGCCACCGCCGCCGCGCTGACCGGCGGACTCCTCGGCCTCACGGCCACCACCGCGAGCGCCGCCGAACCACCGGCCGCCACCCGGGCCGACGACGCCGACTTCAACGGCGACGGGGCGGCCGACCTCGCCACCTCGGCCCCGTTGGCCGACGTGGGCGGCCGGGACAAGGCGGGCCAGGTCACCGTCACGTACGGCGGGACCGCGCGGCGCCACGTCACGTACAGCCAGAACAGCCCCGGCGTGCCGGTCACCGCCGAGAAGAGCGACCGGTTCGGCGGCGACACCGCGTACGGCGACTTCGACCGCGACGGCTACGACGACCTCGTGGTCGCCGCCACGGGCGAGGACGTCGGCAGCGACGTCGACGGCGGCACCGTGCAGGTCCTGTGGGGCTCCAAGAACGGCCTGACCAGCGGTACCACCCTCAAGGACCCGCGCCCCACCCGGCACGACCTCTTCGGCGGCCCCCTCCAGGCGGGTGACTTCGACGGCGACGGCAAGGACGACCTGGCCGTCGCGTCGGGCTCGGGCGCGGCCACCATCGACATGTTCAAGGGCGGCATCACCCGCTCCGGCGCCACCGGCGGCCACTACACCGTCCTGCCGCCCATCACGAGCGACCCCGGCGAGGGCCCCTTCAACCTGCACTCCGGCGACGTCAACGGTGACGGCAAGGACGACCTGATCGTCAACGGCTTCTCCACGGGCGACGGTTACAACGCCAACCTCTGGCTGCCCGGCAGCGCGAACGGCGTCACCACCCGCGGCGTGCAGCGGCTGCCCGGCGGCCACATCACCGACGTCGGCGACACCGACAAGGACGGCCACGACGACATCGTCATCGGCCTCACCTGGGACGACGGCATCGACGGCGCGCACAAGGGCGGCACGGTCTACGTCGTCAAGGGCAACGCCAACGGCCCCTACGGCGACACCCAGGTGATCACGCAGGACACCCGGGGCGTGCCCGGCGGCAGCGAGAAGGGCGACGCGTTCGGCGCGGAGCTCGACCTCGGCGACATCGACGGCGACGGCCACCTCGACCTGGTCGTCGGCACGCCCGGCGAGGACCTGGACGGCGTCACCGACGCGGGCGCGGTCACCGTCCTCTACGGCGCGGCGGACGGCTCGGGCCTGAGCACGGCGCAGTCCGTGCTGCTCAGCCAGAACAGCCCCGGCGTCCCCAACTCCAACGAGAAGAACGACGTCTTCGGCTCGGACGTCCACATCGACGACCTGAACGACGACGGCCGAGGCGACATCGCCATCGGCGCGTCCGGCGAGAACGCGGACAACGGCGCGCTCTACGTCCTGGACTCCCTCGCCAACGGCACGCTCTCCGGCTCGTCCGGGATCTACACGTCGACGGTCGGCATCTCCGGCGCGGGCACGCCGCGCTTCGGCGCGAACTTCGCCGACTGACGCACTCCGCCGTCCCCCGGTCCACCCCACAGCCAGGCGCGGCCACGCACCCCCATACGGCCCCGCCATCCCGGCGCGGGCCCGCACCCCCGATGCGGGCCCGCGCACCCCAAGAGTCGAAGAGTTGGAGTCCCTCCGTGCGCACACGCGTCCTCGCCGCCGCCGCGGCCACCGCACTGGCAGCCACCGGCCTCGCCGTCCCCCTCGCGACCTCGGCAGCCGCCTCCGAACCCACCGAACCCCCGCCCCTCACCAGCGACTTCAACGGCGACGGCTATGCCGACCTCGCCGTCGGCGTGCCCAGCGGCACCGTCGACGGGAAGGCCAGGGCCGGATACGTGAGCGTCGTCTTCGGCGGCGAGTACGGGCTCGGCCCGCACGGCGTGCGGCGCGTCACGCAGGCCACCGTCGAGGTGCCGGGCACCCCGGAGGCCGGTGACCGGTTCGGGGGCGCGGTCACCACCGCGTACGTCAACGCAGACCGGTACGCCGACCTCGTCATCGGCGCTCCCGGCGAGGACATCGGCACCAAGAAGGACGCCGGCTCCGTCACCGTGCTCTACGGCACCGGCGACGGCTTCGCCACGGCCAACACCGCGGCCAGGGGTGACGCGACGGGCGCCGCGTACGGAAACGCCCTGGTCGCCGCCGACTTCACCGGGGACAAGAAGACCGACCTGGCCATCGGCGCCAAGGACAAGGTCGTCTACAACAGCAAGCCCGGCGCCGCGACGACCGGCCTCCTGATGGACGACCGCATGGGCGGCCGCGCCCCCGTCATGACCACCGGCGACTTCGACGAAGACGGCCTCACCGAGCTCGCCGTCGCCTTCTACACCGAGTCCGAGCCCTACATCCGCTCCCACGTCCAGCTCTTCCGCTACGACCGCGGCGGCGACTTCGAGGGCGACTTCGGGCTCACCTGGAGCAGCGACAACAGCGCCGCCAACTCCCTCGCCGCGGGCGACTTCAACGGCGACGGCCACGACGACCTCGCCCTCGGCAACTGCCGCGAGATCGCCGACGAGAACATCGACGACCCGTGCGGCCCCGAGGAACTCACCAAGGGCGGCGGCATCCACATCCACTACGGAGACGGCGACGGCCTCGTGTGGAAGGGCCAGACCCTCAACCAGGACACCCCCGGCGTGCCGGGCGCCGCCGAGCCCGGTGACGACTTCGGCAACGCGCTCACCGCTGCCGACTTCGACGGCGACGGCCACGACGATCTGGTCGCGGGCGCCCCCGGCGAGGCGGTGGGCAGCACGAAGGGCGCGGGCAGCGTCACCGTGCTGCGGGGCGGCCCCCAGGGCATCCTGGACGCGGCGGGCGCCGCGCGCGCCACCACGTACCACCAGAACTCCCCCGGCATCCTGGGCGTAGCTCAGAAGGATGACGCCTTCGGCACCGCCCTCACCGTCGGCGACCACGACGGCGACGGGCGCCCCGACCTCTCGGTGGGCGCGCCCGGCGAGGACGCCTCGACGGGCGGCGTCTGGGACCTGCCGAGCGGCGCCGCGGGCGGCTCCGTGATCAATCCCAACACCCTTGGCCTGCCCGCCTCTTCGGACCCGACGGCGTACGGCGCGGTGCTCGGGCGCTGAGCCGCACGGCGTCCCGGCCGGCCTGGGGCAAACCCTTCAGGGTTCCCTTAGGGGTTGTCACAGGTCGGCCGCAAACCCTCTCTCCTCCCGAGGAGGGACGACCCGACCCCCGAAGACCAGGTACGTTCGATTCGTGGCTGGATTCAGGATCGGACGCGGCCGGGACGACAACTCCCCGCAGCGACCACAACAACCGCGGCAGCAGCCGTACGGACAGCAGACCCCCCAGGGGCAGCAGCAGCCGTACGGCCATCCACCCGTGCCCCCGCGCGGCGGCCCCCGGCAGGGAGCTCCGTACCAAGGGCAGGGACAGCCGAACCCGCAGCAGTACGGCGGCGGGGGCGGCGGTCAGTACGGGGGCGGCGGCCAGTACGGCGGTGGTGGTCAGTACGGCGGCGGCCGGCACGGCGGCGGCCAGCAGTGGCCCCAGGCCGCGGGCGGCCACGGCGAGCCCGAGTACTTCGGCGGCCCGGACGATCACGGTCAGGGCCACGGCCCGCAGGGCGGCTACGACCCCTACGCGGCCAACAGCCCCGGCAGCACGCAGGCCTTCTCCATCGGCGAGGACCCCTACAGCCAGGGCGACACCTACCGCGCGGGCCAGGCGGCGGCCCCGCCCGTGGGCCCTCGGCTGCACTGGAAGGACCTGCTGCGCGGCATCGTGATGAACCCGGGTCCGACGTTCCTCCAGATGCGCGACTACGCGATGTGGGCCCCGGCCGTCATCGTCACGTTCCTCTACGGCATGCTCGCGATCTTCGGCTTCGACGCGGCCCGCAAGGACGCGATCAACGCCACCATCTCGACGGCCGTCCCGTACGTCCTCACCACCGGCGTCGCGATCACGATCAGCACGTTCATCCTGGGCGTGGTCACCCACTCGCTCGCCCGCCAGCTCGGCGGCGACGGCGCCTGGCAGCCGACGGTCGGCCTCTCCATGCTGATCATGTCGCTCACGGACGCGCCCCGCGTGATCGTCGCGATGTTCTTCGGCGGCGGCGAGACCTTCGTCCAGCTGCTCGGCTGGGCGACCTGGATCGCCGCGGGCTCGCTGCTCACCATGATGGTGAGCAAGTCGCACGACCTGCCGTGGCCGAGGGCGCTGGGAGCGGCGTCGATCCAGCTGCTCGCGATTCTGGCGATCATCAAGCTGGGTACGTTCTAGAGGCACGCGTACGAGGAGGGCCCCGGACGACTCGTCCGGGGCCCTCTCCGTATCTCCGTATCTCTGCGTCTCTGCGTCTCTGCTCTCCGCGTACGCGGGGGTCAGGCGTCCAGGACCTGCCCGTCCCGCTTCACGACGGGCGGCTCGACGCTCCACGGGAAGTTGATCCACTCGTCGGTGCGCTTCCACACGTACTCGCACTTCACCAGCGAGTGCGACTTCTCATAGATCACGGCGGACCGGACCTCGGCCACGTGGTCGAGGCAGAAGTCGTGGACGAGCTTCAGCGTCTTCCCGGTGTCGGCGACGTCATCGGCGATCAGCACCTTCTTGTCGGTGAAGTCGATGACGTTGGGCACGGGCGCGAGCATGACGGGCATCTCAAGGGTCGTCCCCACCCCCGTGTAGAACTCCACGTTCACCAGGTGGATGTTCTTGCAGTCGAGCGCGTACGCGAGCCCGCCCGCGACGAAGACGCCACCGCGAGCGATGGAGATGATCACGTCGGGCTGGTACCCGTCATCGGCCACGGCCTGCGCGAGCTCCCGCACAGCGCCGCCGAACTTCTCGTACGTAAGGTTCTCGCGCACGTCACTCATGCTGGATGTCACACCTGTGTCCGATGGAAATTGAGGAAGGAACGGGAGGCGGTGGGGCCTCGCTGTCCCTGATAACGCGACCCGTACCGCTCCGACCCGTAGGGGGCCTCTGCGGGCGAGGTGAGCCGGAACATGCAGAGCTGCCCGATCTTCATCCCCGGCCAGAGCTTGATCGGCAGGGTCGCGAGGTTCGAGAGCTCCAGGGTCACGTGCCCGCTGAACCCCGGGTCGATGAACCCGGCGGTGGAGTGCGTGACGAGCCCGAGCCGCCCGAGGCTGGACTTGCCCTCCAGCCGACTGGCGAGGTCGTCCGGCAGGCTGATGACCTCGTACGTCGAGGCGAGCACGAACTCACCCGGGTGCAGGATGAACGGCTCGTCGCCCTCGGGCTCCACGAGCCGCGTCAGGTCGGCCTGCTCCACGGAGGGGTCGATGTGGGGGTAGCGGTGGTTCTCGAACACCCGGAAGTAGCGGTCCAGCCGCACGTCGATGCTCGAGGGCTGCACCATGGATTCGTCGTACGGATCGATCCGTACTCGTCCGGAGTCGATCTCGGCCCGGATGTCCTTGTCTGAGAGAAGCACGCACCGAGGATACGCAGAGCGCGCGGGCCCTCCCCAATCGGACGGGACCCGCGCGCCTCGGCGTCTGCGCGTCTGCGCTGTGCTGGTCGTCTGTCGTGCGTGGGCCGCGCCGGCTACCGCTTCTGCATGGTCACCGGCACGGAATGCCGGAGCCTGGCACACCGCGGACAGCGGATCAGCCGCCCGGGACCGAGCCGGTCCGCCTGCTGCATCGGGAACGACGCGGTGCTGAACACGTGCCCTTCGGCACATCGGACGACGGTGCGCTCCATCAAGTCCTCGAGTCCCTTCCCCAAAGCCGGAATTGAGCCCCGTACTGGCTCCTGCAAACTCGCCCTGCCCGTCTCCGAGCCGACGAACGAAAGGCCACATTACGGTATGAAAGGGACGCCGATCCAAGCGGCACGACCACAATCCACGGTACGCCCCAACTCCCTCCCCCCGCACGGCGCATCCACCTCCCGAACTCGGCCCGAACGCGGCCCGGACACGGCCCGGACAGCACTCGGACCCCACGGCGAGAGCGCCTGGGGCCCGGTATGAGGTACAGTGTGCGACGTTACGGCGCCGCTTCTGGCGGAGTCTTTCGCGGGTGTAGTTTAGTGGTAGAACATCAGCTTCCCAAGCTGAGAGTGCGAGTTCGATTCTCGTCACCCGCTCCATAGTTCGCGGCAGTTGAGGCCCAGGTCGGGTGACCTGGGCCTTTGTTTTGTGCCCTTCCTTGCGCTCAGGTGGCGGGGAGCTGGTAGGCCAGGACGTAGGCGTCGGCGGCCATGACGGTGTCGCACACTTCGACCGCCCGTCCGTCGGTGTCGTAGGCGGTGCGGATGAGATGGATGACCGGCACGCCGGAGGCCAGGCGCAGCGTCCGCACCTCGGCGGGCGAGGGCATCCGTGCCCGGATCTCCTCGTCGAAGCGGTCGAGGCGGTGTCCGAGCTCTTCGAGGCGGGCGTAGATGCCGCCGGGCCCGGGGTCGGGTTCGGCGATCCGGGTAGCCCGGGCGATGTCGATGGGCAGGTAGGAGGTGGCGAACTCGACGGGCCGCCCGTCGAGCAGGTACCGGCGCCTGCGGGCCAGCACCCGCCGTACGGAGGATCCCAGGCGGACGGCGACGTCCCGCCCGGCCTTCTCCTCCTTGACCTCCAGGCTGTCCACCTCGGGGTGGCTGCCTGCGGCGTCGGCTTCGACGAGGAAGGCGGACTTGCCCTGTTCGCGGTGGCGTCGGGCGAAGCGGTCGGAGGCGAGGCGCCGTACAGGTTGCCGGGGCCGGACGAAGACGCCCCTGCCGTGCTCGGCGTGGACGAGTCCTTCGCCTTGGAGTACGGAGAAGGAGTTGCGCACGGTCATCCGGGATACCCCGTAGTGCTCGACGAGTTCGGCCTCGGAGGGCAGCTTCTCGCCCTCGCTGAACCGTCCGCGGTCGATGGCCTCGCGCAGCTGGTCGGCGATCTGCCGGAAGACCGCACGGTCGCTCGTGGGGTCCACGGTGCCGAGCCGCCCCGGGAGTGAGCTCACGGGTACTCCTTTAGATATCTAGACAAGTGCATGAGTGGCGTTGCTACGGTGTGGAGCCTAGCCATCCAAGGGCACTTCGAGAGAGCTTCGCGGGTGCTTCGGGGCAGTCAAGGAGGACCGTGAGCACTGACCGTCCGCACTCCGTGAGCGTCGCCGGAGTCATCGTCGACGACCAGGGCCGGGCCCTGTTGATCAAGCGCCGTGACAACGGCAAGTGGGAGCCCCCGGGCGGCATCTTGGAGCGCGAGGAAACCATCCCCGAGGCCCTGCAACGCGAGGTCCTCGAAGAAACCGGCCTCAAGATCACCCTGCCCGCGGCCCTGACCGGCATCTACAAGAACATGACGGGCCTGATCGTCTCCATGGTCTTCCGCTGCGAGGCCGCCGACGGCACGCCCACGACCGGCGACGAGACCCGCGCCCTGCGCTGGGCCACCCGCGACGAGGTCACGGAACTCGCCGACGAGGCCTACGCGATCCGCGTCCTGGATGCACTCGACGCGATGTCCCCGCCAGCGATCCGCGCCCACGACGGCGTGAAACTCATCTAGCTCGCAGAGCTCGAACCCGCTGCACATGGCGGCCTACCAGCACGAAGGAACTTGTATGCACGAGTATATGAGCACCGCCGCCCGGGTTTGGGGCCTCACGTGCCCGGGTTTCCCGGAAGAGGTCAGCAGAGCCCGCCGCTGGACCCGCGACATCCTCGCGGGCTCGCCGCTGGCGGAGGACGCGGAACTGATCGTGAGCGAACTGAGCGCGAACGCGATCCTGCACACGGCGAGTGGCCGGTCAGCGGGGAGCTTCCACCTAGCACTGGCGGTCTCGTCACAGGTCATCACACTGTCGATCACGGACGACGGGGACGTAGAGACGGCCCCGAAGGCCAGGCGCCCGGACGAGGAAGCCACGCACGGGCGAGGCCTGGGCATGGTCAGCACGCTGGCCCACCGGGTGGTGGTCCGGAACAGCGACGACGGCCACACGGTGACGGCGGAACTCTTCGTGGAGGCGCACCCCGGGGAGTCCACATACTGAGCGACGAAGTCTCCTGCGGATTCTGGTGCGAATGCTGGGTGGAAGACCTTGCCTCCGGGGCCGCCCAGCACTCACGGCATGCTTCGGCGCCTACTCGGCGGCCCGGGCCGATGGCTGGCTGACGATCGCGCTGCGGTAGGTCGAGGCGGCACTCAACCCGCGACAGTCATGGAGACTTGGGACGGGCTCTACGAGGGCCGCATCGATAAAAGAAGAGCGCTGCTCCGAGCCGAGCCCTGCACAGCATCGATTACCGACGCCCGCACCCTGATCACATGGACGATACGACCAGTGCGCCTCATGCCGCTGGCAGACCACAATGAGGCTTAACTCCGGGCCTGCACAGATGGCTTCAAGGCCCACGCGACCGACTGAGTTGCAACGTTCTTTACTGGCTCAAGGCGGCTCGCTCCCCTCCCCGCGAGCAGGTCTGCCCCCCGGCCGGGCCTGCGCTCCTGTCTCCGCCCCGCGCCAGCCCGGCCGGCGGCCGGGCCGCGTGCAGAGCAATCAGCCGCTTAAGCTGAGAGCGAGGGTACGTCGCGGCTAGGGCGACCGGTTCCACGGCTTTAGGGCCACCTCCCCTGCCCGGGGCTCGCGTTGAGTAAGGCCAGGGGGCCACTCGTGCACATCGCGGGTAGGCCCCAAGCCTGCCGCGTTGCCAACCAGCGTTCAACGCCCTGATCACGCTCCCCCCAGACCGGGCAGGCCACCAGCCAAACCCGCTCCACCAACCTTGTGAAAAGCCTGCTCGCACATACGCGTTCTAGATATTCTTTGCGCATGCCTTGGGACGAGCGACACTCATTCAGAGACTGCCCGTGGTGCGGTCTCACCAATACCCGACTGACGACTATCACCGCTGACCAATTAGTATCCGACAAATGGGGCGAGAATAGGTTTTGGGCAACGTTGGGATGCCCATCCTGCGGGAATGCCGTACTTGTACGGCATGGAGCCCCTGACAGCGACGATATCAAGGCGTACGAAGTTGTACCGATCTCCAAGCGCGCCGAGACCGATATCATGCATCTACCGAATGACGTGACACGTTACTATAGCGGTGCTCTACGCGTGCTTCGTGCTGGTGTGCCGGACGCCGCAGCCGTTCAACTTAGGCGAACCCTTGAGGCCGCTGCCGCTCATTATGAGATCAAAGAGAAGGTCCTCATGAAGAGCATCGAGAAGTTGATCAAGGATGGGCATGTCACGCAATCATTCGGCCCGCTTCTTCATCACATTCGCTCCATTGGCAATGTGGGGGCGCACGCAAGTGACGAACAGGTGGATCAGGAAACGGCCGAGAGGGCTCTTCGGTTCACGACTCAGCTACTTCGGAATCTATTCGAGGTCCCAGGCGAACTTGATGAACTAGCGACGAACGGCAAGGAAGCAGCGGCAGATTCCAGGCGCAGCGCTTCGAGTTAGAGATATTCAGCAATTTCTCAAAACGCAGGGCCCTGGCCTCTCGGAGACAGGGCCCTGTCATGCAGTCAGGCGCCAACCTGCTCCGCGAGTCTCCGCTACAGCAGCCGCTACTCCCTTTGCGAGGCAAATTCAAAGAGCCGCTGACTAAGAGACGCCACCGCCGGGGAAAATTCAAGCTCGCGCAGCTGGGGGCGCGAGATTCCCAGTTTTGCAAATTCCGCGAGATCCAGCAGATACATACTGTTGCGCTGCTCCACACACCCGATGTCTGCCAAAAAGTCGAGCGCCGTGCGAGCTCGACGATTCTCTCCGATAATCAAATTGTCCACGAATGGCTGATAGAGAGCAGCCTGCCCCTTCTTGGCGTCCTTGAAACGCAGCACGATTCGCCGCATCTCCAGATAGAGCGCAGAGGCTTCCCGCGCACCCGAATGCAACGCTGAAGGATTTAGCTTCTTCTGATACTGAGTCCAGGGGTATGAAAGTTCATCGCACAAGATATGGAGGTGCGTAGACTCTACACGAATCTTCACGTTGTCACTAATGAGATTTGAGACGTTAAGCAAAACTGGAGTTTCGCCACTATCCCCCGTGCCAAATACTTGAACATCTTTAGCGGTGACTAGCAAGTCCTGGCAGGCGATGTAAACGCTGGGACCAAACTTGAACGAGCTACCCTCACCGCCAAGCATCACCTCGGGAACTTCGTATATCTCGGCATTACTCAGCTCGCGAGGAAAAGTCAGACTTAGATTCCCCTCGAAAGATGTAAAAGTGAGCGGACCCATCGTCAGGCTGACATTTCCCTGATGCTTTGAAGTGACCGCGAAGCCCGAGTAGAGTCGATTACCGGTCTTCCCAGCAGTGAAATGCAGAGTATCGCCGGCCACACACATTGACTTAAATGATTCATACAAGGCACCGAAAAGCTCAGAATGACAGGTAGATACAGGTGCCCCCTCAACGCGTGTCAGGGCATGCGTGAAGTAGGCGAACATCGGCGAGTGCTTCCACTCGGAGGAAAGGAGTCGACTGCGAATTGAAGCACCAGAATCGCCAACCACGGTCACGCTAGCGAGAGAACGTGCCGTGACATAATCACGGAAAATTACGTTAAACCACTCAGATCCGCGCAGGAATGGGTGGTTTACCAACTGGGAATTGACGGCAACCTCGTAGGCGTCGCGTAAACGCTCGGGCAGGTGGGCCGGGAGTTCCACCGGTGTTGAAACCTTTTCGACATAGTCAAGAAGCCGCGTGCACTGCTCTTCAGGCGTATACAAAGCCAAAGACAAACGTCGGTCTCCGACAGATTCAAATTCGGCAGTCTTAGCGAACTGGGTTACAAATTTATTTTGCTCACGAATGAGCAGGTGGTCAATAACTTGAGCGACCAAATGCCAATGCGCTGTTCCTTCTGCTGCACCCGAGGAGGAGAATTCACGGTGAAGGGTTGTAAAATTGTCTACGGCCAGAAATTCTGCGGCTACATCCAGAACCGGAGCGTAACCGAGAAAATCGCGAATTGATGGGTTGTTCCAAATGTCTGAGCTCACGTCAGATATAACAGAAGATAGAAGAGTAAATAGGGTATCTCGGGCCCTTTCGTAAGGGGTGGCGAATCGGCGATGTACAGCATCTTTTCCTGAAGCCGAATACACCTCAACCATACGATCGTCAAGATAGCTTGCAGCTTGGTCGCGACCGAAGGGGAGGATTTCAAAGTGGGAGTATTGGATACTCCGCTCGTTGAAAAGATCGGTCAGGGATCTTGCGCTTTCGGCACGAGACAGCATAATCATCGCAGGCTTGCCTGACATGTCTGCCGCAGTTTCTGCAACGCCGCGCAGGAATGCCTGGAAGTTCGCCTGCCCTGACCGGATCTCCGCTTCATCAAGCGCATCAATGATAAGTGTGGCACGCCCCGCTTTCATCTGCTCAACGAAGCGCCCAGACGGGCCTGCGCCCATCGCCTTCCAAAGTGCACCTTCAAGCGTATTACTACCGACATGCAGTGTTGACAGGTCGAGAACGGGCGCCTTAAGCGTGTGGCTGAGATATCGCGCTGCTGTTGTCTTTCCGACAGCAGCTGGTGCTGTAATCAGAATAAGCGAGGGGGTCACCGGGTCGCTGACTCGCGCAGCACGCATTTCAGGAATTACGTAATTTGCCTTGGGAGTGCGCACCTCTCGAACACCCTGCGAATCTGACACGAGACCAACCCAGGAGTCTTGCGCTCCACAAAGTCCTGCAAGATCACTAAGAAACATGTTACTCCCCACCCGCAGGTCATCTGAACCTAAACAAGTAACACAGCAGACCTACCCTTGTCTCACGCTTTGTTTTTTTGGCGAATTCCAGTACCCGCTGAGATGTACGATGTGGAGAGTCTGCCTCGCATGATCAAGATGAAGTTCGCGACGGAGCGGTCGTCGCGCAAGGTGCCATCCATGCGCTTCCGCCCTCGGGACTTGCTCTGGTCGACAGCCGACAGCATGGCTTAGGCCCACGGGGGTACAGCGAGGCACACGCACGCCTGCACGGTCGTCTACCCGCCCTCTTGGCTGACTTTCGTCGGCTGAGCCTCAGACACTCCCGGGGTCAGCCTGGCCGAGGAAGGTTCGAGGCCGCGCCTTTCACGTGCCAGATCCTGCGGGGAACTGCGGGGACTCGCCCCGGGTACGATCACACGTCGACACCGCTCCGCCGCAGGTAAGCCCAGCAACCGTTGCCAAGAAATCCGAGCTTCCCAAGCTGAGAGTGCGAGTTCGATTCTCGTCACCCGCTCCATAGTTCGCGGCAGTTGAGGCCCAGGTCAGGCGACCTGGACCTTTTGTTGTGCGCGGCCTTCGGTGTCGTAGGCGGTGCGGATCAGGTAGATGACCGGCGGCGCCTGCGGGCGTAGCCGCCGGGTCCGGGGGCGGGTTCGGCAATCTGTGTGACGCGGGTGATGTCGATCGGCAGGTAGGAGGTGGCGAACTCGACCGGCCGCTCGTCGAGGAGATGCCGACGCCTGCGGGCGAGCACGCGCCGTATGGATCCGAGCCGGGCAGAGACGCCCTGTCGTCCTGCCTTCTCCTCCTTGTTTTCCAGGCGGGCTGACGATGAAGGCCAAACAGTTCTACTCCGACGCCGGGATCATGCCGTCGGCCGACCGCAGACTAGCTGGCTACCGGATCTACGACATCGACGTGCTTGCGCGTCTGGATCTTGTGCGGACCTTGCGCGATCTGGGACTCGACCTTGCCGCCATACGGGAGGTCCTTGACCGGGAGATTTCGGTACCCGAGGTCACGGCCGCGCATGCCGACGCTCTGGACGTGCAGATCCGCACTCTGCGCCTGCGGCGCGCGGTGCTACCAGCGAGGGCCAAGCGGGGATCAAGCCCGGAGGAAATGGACCTCATGCACCAGCCCGCAAGACTCCCCGATGACGAACGTCGTCGTCTCGTCAACGACTTCATCGGCGAAGCCTTCGGGGCCGGGACGCCAACCCCGGCTTCGTGGAGATGATGCGCTCGGCCTCGCCCGAACTGCAGGAGTGCTCCGAACCCGATCAGTTCGACGCCTGGGTGGAACTCGCCGAGCCCACCCAGGATCCGGAATTCCGCGCCGCGGTACGCTGGATGGCAGAGCATCAGGCGGCCGAGCGTCCCCAGGGCGACACCACTGGCCTGCACCACGACCTCACCCCAGACAGTCCGCGACCAGGTCGGCCGCGCTCCCACCGCCCGCTACGCCCGGTCTTCGACCGCGCCGACGACGCCGAACTGTGCCGCTGGCTGCTGGCACACCTACACGCCTGGAGATCGCCAACGATCCCCGCGCGGGACGCTATTGGCACCCTCTGGCCGTCATAAACGGATGGCCCGTCCAGCCGACCCTGACGCCGGTGCGCACCTGCTTCATCGAAGCCCTGCGCACCAGGATCAAGCAGTAGCCCGCGTCGCCCGGCCCTCGCGGTCGAACCTGGCGGCGACGGAGTGGACAGGTCAGAGTGGCAGGTCGTCGGGCAATACGCGGAACGCCTTGTGGCGGCCGAGAGGGCGGACGGCGCGGAAGTCCCGGCGGTCGAGGGTGAGGATCGCGTCGGTGTCGTAGTCGGATGCCAGGGCGACATTCACCGCGTCCGCGAGGTCGAGGTCCAGCGACCCGTAGCGCAGCCGGACGGACTGGGCGGCGTCCAGGTGGTTCTCGGTGATCTCCGGCGCGATGACTCGGCCCCGCCGCATCCAGTGCCGGATGTCGTCGATCGCGCTGAGCGCGGCGTCCCGGCCCAGCTCACGCGTCGCGACGTGATCGAGCTCGGCGAGCAGGAGCGGGGACATGACCAGAAGGCCGGCCGACAGGATGGCCTCGTTGGCCGCCTGGTGTTCCGGATGGGTGGAGTCAAGCGCGGCCAGCAGGCCGGAGGTGTCGGCGATGACGATGATCACGCGGCGGCACCGGGATCCGTCTCGCGTCGCACCGCATCGGCGACCGTGTCACGAACCTCGGCCTTTGACGGAGTGCGGCCCCGTCCCTCGAAGGTGCGCGAGAACAGCGGCTCGTCCCAGACGCGGTTCGCCATGGCCGCGAGGTGGATGCCCTGGCGAATGATCTCGGCCTCGCTTATGCCTCGACGCTTGGCGGCCTCTTTGATGATCGCCAGGTCCTCGGGGGCCGCGTAGACGTTGGTCCGCTTCATAGACATGTACCAATGGTAGTCCATGTACCAGATTGGGGCATGCTGAAAGCAGCAACACAACAGAGAGGCCCAGGTCGGTGACCTGGGCCTTTGTTGCGCGTGGGCGCTGCTCTCAGTTGGTGGTGTGGGTGGGGTAGACCTGCACGTCGGTGTAGGCGCCCTTGATGGCTCCGGCGGCGGAGGGCCAGTCCAGGGTCACGCTGTGGGTCTCGTTGGGGGGCGTGACGATGATGTTGGTCGGGGAGGCGAGGCTGTCGCCGGAGCCGTCGATGGTGTAGGCGAGGTTGAAGACGGCGGCGTCACCGGGCTTGAGGGTGGTGACGCGGGGCTGGGCCTGGCCGCGCTCGATGGGGCTGGAGGTGTTGTCCTCGTCCTTGATGTCCACGCCCGCGAAGCCGGTGGCCGAGCAGGTGGTCGAGCCCCGGTTGATCATCGTGATGTCGATCCGGCCCTCGTTCTCGTCCGGCGCGGCGTCCGCGGCGTCTATCGCCAGGTCCTCCGTCTTGCAGAACGTGACCTTGCCACCGCCGGACTTCGCGGCACCGCCCCCGGCCGCCTCCGCCTTCGTGTCCTTGCCGGAACCGGAACCGGAGCCGGAGCCCGCCTTCGCGTCGCCCGCCTCCGAGCCACCCTCCGCCTTCGCGTCACCCTCCGAGGAGGACGAGGACGACGAGGACGACGAGCCCTTGGAGGAGGAACCACTCGCCGAGTCGTCGCCACCGCCACACGCCGTCAGCGACAGCGTGGCGGCGACGCCGAGAGCGGCAAGGGCGGAGAGGCGGGTGTACTTCATGGTGTTCCCCCAGGAGTGACTCGGTGGAGTAGCTCGGTGCGTGCGGTCTGAAACATTTGTAGCCCGCACCGAGTTACAGCCGGTCCCCCACGAGGTCTTCGTTCTGTCACAGGGGATCTCAGGGAGCGATGAGGCGGCTGGTGAAGCCGTCGCGATCAACTTCGCCTGGCGTTACTGCGCTTCGGAGATGACCTGCTGGCTGTCCCTCACCCGTTCATCTCCCTGCTCACCGTCCAAGCCGGGGCCCATCGGTCCCTCGCTGCTGGCCTCGACGCGCTCGATACTGCGCAGTGGCGCACGGTTCCGTGCCCCGCCACGGCGAGCGACGTCGATGAAGTGCAGCGCCTGGGCGAGGCCGCTACTGCCGCAGCGGGCGAGGCCGAGCTCTTGGTGGGCCACCGACCAGCCGTCATCAGCCATAGATGTTGCTACGCCCGCCGCCCCCCCCATCCACCGACATCGCCACCCCCGTGACATAAGACGCCGCCCCCGAGCAGAGCCACACCGCCACCCCCGCCGCCTCCTCCGCCGTCGCCATGCGGCCGAGTGGGGTGATCGACTCCTGGAGGGCTATCAGGTTCGTGCCCGCCGCGACCCTTTCGAGGCCGGGGGTCCGGGTCGGGCCGGGGCAGACCGCGTTGACGCGGATTCCGTGCGGGGCGTAGTCGACGGCGGCTGTCCTGGTGAGGCCGACGACTCCGTGCTTGGCGGCGACGTAGGCGGGGGCCGTCGGGATCGCGTGCAGGCCGCCTGCCGAGGCGATGTTGACGATCGCGCCTCCGCCTCGGCTCCGCAGTGCGGGCAGCTCGTGCTTCATGCACAGGAAGGTGCCGCTCAGGTTCACGTGGACCACGTGCTCGAACTCGGCCAGGGACATCTGGTCGAGCTGTCGGTGGTGCGAGTCCAGGCCCGCGTTGTTCACGGCCAAGTCGAGGCCGCCGTATGTCGCTACCGTGCGCTCGACGGCCGTCCGTACGGCGTCTTCGTCGGTGATGTCGACGGGGACGGGCAGCGCCTCGCCGCCGTCGGCCCTGATCAGCTTCGTCGTCTCGACCGCCGTGCTCTCGTCGATGTCGGTGACGGTGACCGCCGCTCCCTGCCGGGCCAGTTCGACCGCCGTCGCGCGGCCGATTCCGCTGCCCGCGCCCGTCACCAGGCCGACTTTTCCCGCGAGGTTGATCATCGTGCTCTCCCTGATAAGCCGTGCGTGCCAAGCAACTCGGTGTGTCTGAGCCCGTGTTCAGGTGAGGGGGACCACGATTTCGTTTGCGTGTGCGCCCGTTTCCGCCTCGTCCAGGAGCAGCGCCGCCACCGTCGCGCGCGAGATCCTCGGCGGCAGCAAGGGGCGGCGCAGGTTCGCGAGACGTACGACGTGGCGGGTGGGGCTGAGAGGGCCCTCCGTGATGTCCGGGGCGTGGAACACCGTGGCGCCTGCGGTCAGGGCGATCTGGTCGGCCTCCGCCTTCTCCGCCAACTCCGCGCCGACGAACATCCGCATCACGAGGGAGTAGAGCAGCCCGCCCGAGCGGCTCGACACACCGGAGCCCAGGGCGCCCAGCCAGACCGTGCGGACCTTCGACTCCGCGAGCAGCCTCGCCCCGGCGACCAGGGCGCCGGGTCCTTCGCCCTTGCCGATGCCGATGGCCGAGACCGCCACGTCGACGTCGTCCAGTAGGGGGTCGGAGAAGGTTTCCGGGGAGCAGACGTCCGCCCTCCGCGTCTCGACCTGCCGGGGCGCGGGCACGGCCACCTTCTCCGGGGTGCGGACCAACGCCACCACCTCGTGCCCGCGTTCGACCGCCTGTTCCACGAGCGTGCTGCCGGTCCTGCCCGACGCCCCGAGTATCGCGATGCGCATGCCGATCCACTCCCTGCCCTTGACTGAACAAGTGTTGGTTATGTGAGTAAACAGGTGTTGGTTAGTGGCGTCAAGGAGAGGAGGGGTGCAGTGGGCTCCATGTACGGTTGTTGCACCGTTCTCACTGGTCGGAAGGGGGCTCGCGGGTGTCACCTCAGGAGCAGGCCGCTCCCCGTCGTCGTAATCCACGCGGGCAGGGGCAGGTACTCAGGGCTCAGCTCATCGACGCCGCGGCGAAGCTGCTCGCCACCCTCGACCAGCCCGAGACGCTGACGCTCCGGCAGGTCGCGCGGGAGGTCGGTGTCGCACCGGCCAGCATCTACAGCCACTTCCCCGACCTCGGCGCGCTGGTCCAGCACGTACTGCGGCTGCGCTACGAGGAACTGGCCCGGCTGATGGACCAGGCCGCGCGGCACGCCCCGGATCCGCTCGCCGACGTCGTCGGGCGCTGCGCCGCCTACGTACGCTGGGGAATCGATCAGCCCGGGCACTACCGGACCCTCTTCGGCGGGCGCATGCCCACCGAACTCATCACCGGGTCGGCCCACGGGGCCGGTGAAGAGCTCTTCGGGGCCCTGGTCGCCGCCCTCGCCGCCGCCACCGATCCGGACCGGACGCAGGCACAGAGGCAGGAGCAAGCGCAGACGCAGGTCGCGTCCGAACGGCAGTGGCAGGCCGGGCTCCTCCTCTGGACCGCTCTGCACGGCCTCGTCAGCCTCTACAACGAGCACGGCGACATGCCCTGGCCTCCCCTGGACGACCTGCTCGCCGACCTGATCGGGCTGCACACCGGCCGCCCCGCGGCGGACATCGCGGGACTTCTGGCATCGGGTGAGGACTAACGGGTCAGAGCCCGGAATCCGCTCTTCACAGCTTCGCGTTGAGCGTCATGAACGAGCGGCGCTCGATGAAGTGCTCGAAGACGGGCTCCGGTTCGGGCGAGCCCGTCGACAGGTCCAGGCCGCACATGTAGAGCTCAGGGCGGTTCGACAGGAGCTCGAAGTCGCGTACGGCGTCGTCGAATGTGCAGATGACACCCGGCTCGGTCGCGGAGTCGATCACTAGGACGTGATCATGCGTACCCATCGGCGTCGCTCGGGCCCACCGCACCGCCTCGTCGTCCGAGACGCCGTCGAGCTCGAGGGACCGGCGCGACACCTCGCTCCAGTCGATGCCCTGCCCCGCCCAAGGGAGGGTGCAGAGATAGGCGTCGAAGGCCGCTGCGAGTTCGACCGTGCTGGTCGAGGCGGCGCGGGTCTCGATCCAGGTGGAGATGTCTTCGGAGCGCACTCGCGCAGGTTACCGACCGGCCGCTGAGCGAAGCGCGCCTCACCTGCGCCGCAGGACCGTCAGCTCCTCGAAAGCCCGTCGCCGGGTGCGGCAGAGGTTGGAGTTGCCGTCGGGGTCCGGGCCAGGGCCATGGTCCCGGCCGCGGTGGGTGTCGTGAAGTAGCGGCGGGCGTACAACGCGACGTACACCAGGCCGATCAGGACTCCGAAGGTGGCGATGGCCACGGCGATGGCGAGCTCGAAGTGGTTGCCCGCGTCCACCGGCCGACTCAAGGACGCGGGCCGCGCAACGTTCGAGGAGAACGACGCGTCCTGTTGCTATGCGCTCCAGGACAAGGTGTGGGTGCACGGTCCCGGGCAGGAGCCGTGCTGCGGCTGCGCCTGATCCAAGAGGCGGCAGCAATACTCCACGTCCCCTTCGCCTCAAGCTTCTTGGCAGGGGGCTTACACCACTGACCAGAACTGGTCGGAAACGGTCTTCACGTCGGCTGACCGCGCCGCCTAGCCGCCCCGCCTCACGGCCGCGGGTGGCTGGGCGACAGAATGCGCGCATGGCTGACGGTGGGGAATTTCGCAGCGGTCTCGCTCAGCGCGTCGCGAACTTCGACCGGAAGGCGGCCGACGCGGCCGCCGACAGGGCGGAGGAGGAGCGGAAACAGGTACTGGCAGACTTCCCGTTGGACACCTGGGGGGCACTGTCGCTGGAGCGGTACGCACTGGGGCCGACGGGCTATGAGCGTCCGGGGACGTCCTTCTGCCGTCTGCTGGAGTACGGAACCAATGCCATCGGCAGCATCCGCGGCGGCAGCGCGGCGAAGCACATCGTGTACCAGCACCGGACGGGCGAGTGGCGGATCGTGCCCAGCGCCTTGCGCGGGCTCAGCGCGCACAAGGCCTGGGAGGCGGTACGGGGCGAGTTCGTGACCGCCTTCGCTGCGGCGGCCGAGGGGGACTACGAGCGCATCGACGAGCTGGAATCGCTCTCGTACGGGCAGGCGCTGACCACCAAGGCCCTGACCGTGTACTTTCCCGACGACTTCTTCCCGGTCTTCTCCGCCTCGCACGTCCGACACTTCACCGCACTGCTGGGCGGCAGACCGCACCAGTACTCCTCGGGCGTACGCACCTGGCGCGCCAATCGGGAGCTGCTCGACCTCGTCCGCCATACACCCGAGTTCGACGGGTGGCGGACGCACGAAGTGATGCGGTTCCTGTACGCCTTCCACGATCCGCGCCCGAAGGACCGGCTGGTCTGGAAGGTTGCTCCCGGGGAACGAGCCGGCCTCTGGGACGACTGCCTGGCGAACCGCCGCATACGGATCGCCTGGGACGAGGTCGGCAGCCTCGGCCAGTACGAGAGTGACCAAGAGCTCAAGGAGGCTCTGGACCTGCACTGGCCGCACAGCACCGGCGGCAACCTGCGGCTCGCCCGGCAACTGCTCGCCTTTCGCGACCTGGAGCCCGGCGATCTGATCGTCGCCAACCGGGGCAAGTCTGAAGTGCTCGCGGTGGGGACCATCGTCGAGGGGTACTCGTACGCTCCGGAGCTGGCGACGCACCGGCACACCGTGGGAGTGGACTGGGACACCTCGTACGCCCAGCTGTTCGAGTCGCCGCGGCATGCCTGGCAGCAGACCTTGGCGAAGGTCCCCGCCGGGCTGTGGCGGGAGATTCGGCAGGGCCGCAAAGCCGCCCTCTCCGAGACCACCGAACCGATGGCCGGTAGCGATGCCGAGACGGACGCTGAGCTTCCCGAAGCCGTACGCAAAGTGCGAGAGTTGCTCGACCACAAGGGGCAGGTCGTGCTGCAGGGCCCTCCCGGCACCGGCAAGACGCGGCTGGCACTCAGCGTGGCACTCGCCATGGCGGGGCAAGGAGATCTGATCGAGGCCTCAGCTGAGGAACGCGCCGCGGCGCTCGCCGAGTTGTCCAAGGTCCCCACGGGCGCCGATGCCGCCCGCCTGACCATGGTGACCTTCCACCCGTCCTACGGATACGAGGACTTCGTCGAAGGCTTCAAACCGGCTAAGGCGGCGGAGGGGGCGGGGCTCAATCTGACCATGACGGACGGGCTGTTCCGCCGGGTCTGCACAGCGGCGGAGGAATCACCCGACGACACCTTCCTGATTGTCGTGGACGAGATCAACCGCGGTGATCTGCCGCGTGTCCTTGGCGAGTTGATCACCCTGTTGGAACTCGACAAACGAGGTTCTGTCGCCGTCACCCTGCCCACGAGCGGCCGGCCGCAGACCGTGCCCCCGAACGTCCGCATCATCGGCACCATGAACTCCGCCGACCGCAGCGTGGGGCACATCGACGCCGCGATCCGGCGCAGGTTCGCCTTCCTCGACGTGTCACCGGACTTGGACGTTCTGGACGGTGAGGTCGAAGGCCTCGGCCTGGCTGACCTCCTGCAAGGACTGAACACCAAACTCGACACCGCATTCGGCCCGGATCACCTGCTCGGGCAGGCCTACCTACTCGTCGGCGACCGGCCGCTCGCCACCGTGGAACAGCTCTCGAACGCCTTCCATCACGAAATCGTGCCACTCGTCTCCGACTACTGCCTGGGGCAGCCCGACCTCCTGAGGAGTGTTCTGGGCGCCCTGGTGGACGACAGCACCGGCCGGGTGGTGCACACCAACCCGCAGGACCTGCCCGGAATGCTGGCGGAGGAGTTCGTGGCGACGGGAGCCGCGGGCGATGAGCGGTCCGTCGACGAGGGCACTGGCGGCTGGGGACAGTGAAGAGCGGACCAGCCCGGAGCACCGCCCGACACGAGGTGGTCCTCGAAGAGCACACCTCCGTCACTGTCTCGCGTTCCAAACTGTACGGAGGTGACCTCGACAGGCTTCGTGCGGCCCAGGCTGTCACCGTCACCGAGAACCGCGACGGTTACCTCCTCAAGGTGAGGTCGTCAGCCGGAGTCATCGAACTCGACCGGGTGCGGCTGGTGTTGCGGCCCAAGTTTCCGGTAGAGGGACAACGGCTGATCGAATGGCTCTGCTACTCCCATTACCAGCGAGAGCCCGACGAGACGCTGCGCAACTGGCCCATCGGGCGCGACGGCTACGCGGGATTGGTGCCCGCCGCGCTGCTGCACGAATGCCGCCTTCTGCTCCGGCGCGGGCTACGCAGGGACTACGTACGCCGACCACGCGTCGACACCACCTTGCGGGGGCGACTCGACGTGGAAGCCCAGGCGACCCGGTGCTTCGGCACGATTGACCAGCTTCATCTGCAGACCTTCGAATACGAGGACGGCGGCTGGGAGAACATGGTGTGCGGGGCCGCGCTGACCGTGGCGGCCCAGCGGTCCACCGACGCGCGTCAGACCCGGTGGCTACTCGACGCCGCAGCCCAATTCCCCTGCCCGCGAAGGCCGATGGACGCACGGGCCCTGCTGGCGCGGGCACAGTACAACCGGCTCAACAGCCACTACCGGGCCGCGCACGCCTGGGCTCGGATGCTGCTCGGCGGCGGCGGGGTGCGGGACCTCCTGGATCCGCACGGCTTCGGGGCGAAGAGCCTGCTGCTCAATTTGAACGTCCTGTGGGAAATGGTCGTCCGGCGGATGGCGGTCGACGCGGCGGCCGGGCTCGGTGGCAGGGCTGCCCGCCCTGAAGAGGGCGTCATCCGGACGTACGGAGTACTCAACGGGCATCCGCCGCCGTTCCGCCCCGATGCGCTGCTGGCCTTCCCGCCACCCCTCGGGGAGGCCGGCGCGGCGCGCTACCTTGCCGTGGACGCGAAGTACAAGCGGTACGCGGTGGAGAATGTCGGCGCCGCCGACCGCCACCAACTTCTCACCTACATAGCCGGATACACCGATCCGGACGCCCCGCTGGCCCTCGTCGTCCATCCCTCACCCGACGGTCCCACCCGGCGCGTTCTACGTGTCGAGGGGCCCCGTGGTCGCCTGGGCCTCATAGAGGTACTGGGCCTCGATACGCGCGCCGCTCTACAGGACGCCGCAGAACCGCTACGCAAGGCGATCACCGACTTCGCCGGACAGAGCCCGTCAGGTGCGTGACTGCCTCAGGTGACGGGATGCGGCGAGGCAGGCGGAGAGCCAGGTCGCCTCCTCACGGTTGATGATGAGGTCGGCGACCGTGATCATCCCGTCCATCGGGCCGTCGAGCCGGATCGAATGGTCGCCGATGCGGAACATCTCCCAGTCGGTATCGCTGTGCCAGAGCCGAGCGGTCTTGTCGCCCCGGCGCTGGGCGAATACGAGTTCCTCTCCGTGTTCGTTCATGAAGTACCCGACGTAGTCCCTCTCGGTCACCTCACCACCGCACAAACGGGCCAGAAGCGGTTCGATCGCGGGTTTCTCGTCCGTCATGCGCGAGGCTCCTCCTCGGAGTCCGTGTCAGCGTTCAGGTCGACGTCGTACTCTGCCGATGAGAGAGCCAGCATGCGCGAGGCCGAGTCCAGCAGCGTCTCGTAAGTGATCACTTCTATGCGTGACTGGTGCGCGTTGTAGGTCCGCAGCGTCTCTGCGATCTCCTGGGCCGTGGCGTCCCCGCTCACGTACCGCGGATGTCCGATCACGACGGTCGCCGAGGCCCGGCGCGTATCGACTCCGTGCTTGGTCAGGATTCCGGGTCGGTTCTCGTCCAGAGTCCGGAGGTAGTTCTGCGTCTGGGAGACCGCATGGTGCACCGGGGCGCCCAGCATGAGCTGGCCGGAGGGCCGGATGACCAGTTTCTCGATGTTGGCGCGCTTGAGTTCCACCACGTGCAGAGAACCGTCGGCGCGCAGGAGCGGGATGTCGAGGATGGTGTCCGGTGTGTACTGACGGCGGGCCAGCTCGGCCACATAGGCACCACCGAAGATCCACTCCTGATTCTTCAGACAGGCGTGGAGCGCGCTCTCGGAACTGTCCGGGGCCTCCACCGCGGAGCGCAGAGCCGCCAAGCCCGCCTGTCTGGCCTTCAGTTCGAGCAGCTGGGCCAATACGCCCGCGTCAACGTCGGCCAGGACCTCACTCATCATCCGTGCGGCCTCGGCGGAAGCCGGTCGTGGCAGGTTCCGCAGAACCACCTCCATGTGCCCGAACTGCTGCAGACGCCTGACTTCCCGAATGGACAGCCGAACACCGCCATCCCCTTCCCCGAGGCCGAGATGGTCGGCGGACCGGGCTATGCCCCGGAAGAGGTCACGCGCGTCCGAAGCGGTCGCGTCAGGATGGTCTCGGCACAGGGCGTCCAGAGCCGAGACCGCCCTGTCGGCACCCATGGCAGCCAGCCTCTTCATGTAGTCCTCGCTACGCTGCCGGGCATCCTCGTCGTAGTAGTTCTCCAGGATTTCCAGGAACAGATCGCCTCTGGCGTAGGCGGCGAAGCGCTGGAAACGCTGGGCGAGTGGGAAGTCCCCGTGCAGGATCGCTTCCTGGGCCACGCTCTCCAGGGCATCCACCAGGGGCCTGCCCTTGCCGTACTTTCCGCCGAGGCCTCCCATGACAGTCAGCACCGCGTCGATGCGCTCCCGAACACGCGCATCCCCTGTGAGCTCCTGAGCCGCCTGGACCATGCGCCAGAGCGTGAAGCCGGATCGAAAGGTCGTCACGCAGGCACCCTAGGGCCGGGCACTGACAACTCCCCACGTCACGTCGCCCCCAAGACATCAAGAAGGCACCACCACGCCCCACGTGGTTCATGTCCCGCTGGTGAGGTGGCCGCACCGTACAGAGACGTCATTGAGTGCTTCTGAGGAGTTCCGCATGGCCAGACCGCGTGTGTCCCGTTCCCGTCGTCGGGTGATCATCGCCTCGTCCGTGGTCGCCGCCACCGCCGTGGCCGTCACCGTCACCGCCAGCGCGGGGGCCTCCGACACCAAGGACCAGGCCCGTCGCGCGATCCAGGGCGGGAAGGCGAAGAACGTCATCCTGCTCATCGGCGACGGCATGGGTGATTCCGAGATCACGCTCGCCCGGGACTACACCGTGGGCGCCAACGGGCGGCTCAACATGGACAAGTTCCCGCTGACCGGCGCCTACACGACGTACGCCGTACACAAGGACGGGACTCCGGACTACGTCACCGACTCCGCCGCCAGCGGGTCCGGCTGGGCCACCGGTGTGAAGACCGTGAACGGGCGGATATCGAAGACGCCCGGCACCGACAAGGCCGTTCCCACGATTCTGGAGCTCGCGCAGAAGAAGGGGTACGCGACCGGGTCCGTCACCACCGCCGAGCTGACCGACGCCACCCCGGCCGTCCTCGCCTCGCACGCCACCGACCGCAGCTGCCAGGGTCCTGCCGACATGGCCAAGTGCCCCGCCGACACCATCGCCAAGGGCGGGCCGGGGTCCATCGCGGAGCAGAGCGTCAACCACAAGGTCGACGTCCTCCTCGGCGGCGGCAAGCAGCGCTTCGACCAGAAGGTCACCGACGGCAAGTACAAGGGCCTCACGGTGAGCGAGCAGGCCGAGAAGCTCGGGTATCAGATCGTCACGAACGACCGCGAGTTGAAGAAGGTCAAGTCCGTCAGGAACGGCAAGCCCGTGCTCGGGCTCTTCGCGCCCGGCAACGTGCCCGTCGAGTGGACCGGCAAGGCCGCCGCCAAGGGCGGTACGGACCCGCAGCGCTGCACCACCTCCAACCCGGGCCGTCCCGCCGGTACCCCCGCCCTCGACGACCAGGCCACCAAGGCCATCAAGCTGCTGGAAGCCAAGCAGAAGCACGGGAAGGGCGGGCAAGGGTTCTTCCTTCAGGTCGAAGGCGCCTCGATCGACAAGCAGGACCACGCCGCCGACCCCTGCGGCCAGATCGGTGAGACCGCCGCGTTCGACCGTGCCGTGAAGGTCGCGCGCGACTACGCCGCCAAGCACCCGGACACCCTGGTCGTCACCACCGCCGACCACGCGCACACCAGCCAGATCGTGCCCCTGGAGGCGCAGCCGCCCGGCCTCTCCTCCACGCTCGTCACCGACGAGGGCCAGCAGCTGAAGGTCAACTACTCGACCAACACGCCCGGCCAGTCCCAGGAGCACACCGGCACGCAGGTGCGGATCGCGGCGCAGGGCCCGCAGGCGTACCGCGTCCTCGGGGTCACCAACCAGACCGACCTCTTCACCACCGTGCGTGAGGCGCTCCGCCTCCGCTGAGCGCGCGCACCAGGAGGGCGCCGACCGCGGGTCGGCGCCCTTCTTCCTCGTCCGGTTGTCCGGTACGAGCACCTGATCCCAGGGGCAGATCCGCTAGGCTCGCCCTGTGACGGCCGACCAGTCTCCGGTCCCCTATGCCATCGTCGCTGTCGCATCGTCCGCGGGCGGCATCCAGGCGTTGATAGCGCTGCTCGCGGAGCTCGGACCGGACCTTCCCGTGCCCGTCCTCGTGGTGCAGCACCTCGACCCGCGGCACCGGACGGTGATCGCCGACGTGCTCGCCCGGCGGGCCGAACTTCCGGTCAAGCTCGCGCAGGACGGCGAGTACGCGCGGAACGGCGTGATCCACATCGCTCCCCCCGACCGGCACCTCCTCGTGAACTCCGACGGTCTCCTCACGCTGTCCGACACCGAGCTCGTGCACTTCGTGCGGCCCTCCGCCGATCTCCTCTTCGAATCGGTCGCGGGCGCCTACGGGTCACGGGCGATCGTCTGCGTGCTCACCGGGACCGGGGTCGACGGCGCGATGGGCGCCGAGGCGGTCAGCTCGCGCGGCGGGACCGTGATCGTCCAGGATCCGGCCGACGCCCAGTATCCCGGGATGCCGCAGGCGGCGATCGACGCGGGGGCGGCGGATTTCGTGCTACCTCTTGAAGAGATCGCCGCGGTCGTCCGCGGACTCGTCGAGGCCAAGAGGCAGTGAATGGGCGCATCGCAGCACGCCGACAACGATGAGGCGCTGGAGGAGCTCCTCGCGTTCATCAGGGACGCCCGTGGCTTCGACTTCACGGGCTACAAGCGCTCCACGCTGGGCCGACGCATCAAGAAGCGCATGACCGACGTCGGCGCCACCTCGTACGCGGACTACCGGGACCTCCTGGAGACCAGCGCCGAGGAATTCAACGCGCTGTTCAACACGATCCTGATCAACGTCACGTCCTTCTTCCGCGACCCGGAGGCCTGGACGCTGTTCCAGCGCGAGATCATCCCCGAGCTGATCACGGACCTCGCGCCCGAGCAGGAGATCAGGGTGTGGAGCGCGGGCTGCTCCAGCGGCGAGGAGCCGTACTCCCTTGCCATCATGTTCGCCGAGGCGCTCGGCATCCACGAGTGCCTCAAGCGCGTGAAGATCTACGCCACGGACGTCGACGAGGAGGCCCTGCGCGAGGCCCGCTCCGGGCTGTACCCGGCGAAGGCACTGGAGCCGCTCAGCATGGAGCTGCGACAGAAGTACTTCGAGAAGAACGCCGCCCAGTTCAGCTTCCACAGCGACCTGCGGCGGCGGGTGATCTTCGGGCGGCACGACATCACCAGGGACGCCCCGATCTCCCGGCTGGACCTGCTGCTCTGCCGGAACACCCTGATGTACTTCAACGTCGAGGCGCAGACGCAGATCCTGGACCGTTTCCACTTCGCGCTGCGCAAGGACGCCTTCCTCTTCCTCGGCAAGGCCGAGATGCTGCTCAACGACGCCGAGCGGTTCGAGGTGACCGACATGCGCCAGCGGATCTTCCGGCGCAGCTCGGGCGCGGCCGGGGCTCCGTACCAGCCGGCCCCTCTGAAGATCCGGCCCGGCACGGGCCCCGAGGTGACCTCGGTCGCCCGCAGCCGCCAATTGCGCGATCTGGCCCTGGACGCCGGACCGACCGCGTCGATCACCGTCGACAGCGAGGGGAGCCTCGTGGTGGTGAACAGCCAGGCGCGGATCCAGTTCGGCCTCTCCACGGCCGACCTCGGCCGCCCCTTCCGGGACCTGGAGATCTCCTACCGCCCCGTCGAGCTCCGCTCCTTGATCGACCAGGCCATGGACGAGCGCAGGACGCTCCGGGTCAACAGGGTCGAGCGGCGGGTGGGCGACGAGGTCCAGTACGTCGACATCCTCATCCAGCCGCTCGCCGGGACCAACGGCACCCACGTCGCGACCACGATCTCGTTCGCCGACGTCACGGTCAGCACGCAGCTGAAGTCCGAGGTCAAGCGCGTCAAGGAGGACCTGGAGACCGCGTACGAGGAGCTCCAGTCCACCAACGAGGAGCTGGAGACCACCAACGAGGAACTCCAGTCCAGCATCGAGGAGCTGGAAACGACCAACGAGGAACTCCAGTCCACGAACGAAGAACTGGAGACCACCAACGAGGAACTCCAGTCCGGGAACGAGGAACTGGAGACCATGAACGACGAGATGCGCATCCGCACCGAGGAGCTCGACGAGGCCAAGGCCTTCCTCGAGGCCGTGCTGACCAGCATCGCGGCGGGCGTGGTGGTCCTGGACAGCGAGCTGAAGGTCAAGAGCTGGAACCGCGGCGCCGTGGACCTGTGGGGACTGCGCGCGGACGAGGTCATCGACACGCCCTTCTTCGGGCTGGACTTCGGGCTGCCCACCGAGGAACTGCGGCCCGTGGTGTCGGAGTGCCTGACCTCCCGCCAACGCTCGGGGCCGGTCGGCATCCGCTCCACGAGCCGCCTCGGCAGGCCCATCATGTGCGACGTCTTCTGCTCCCCGTTCGACGGGCACCACGGCGGTGTCGTTCTCATGATGGAAGAGAGCCGAACCGACCCTCAGGGCTGAACCCGCGCCGTACGCTGGGGACATGAACCCGCAGGGGCACGCGGCCCGGCTCGGCCTCGCGGTGGAGGCGCGGCGCCGCGCCCGCCGTGCGATCGAGCGCGCGGCGCGGGCGGAAGCGGCGGCCGAGCGGCACACACTCCTGAGCGCCCACCCAGGTCCCGGGGGCGAGCTGCACGCCCGGATCGCGGCGCGACACCGCAGGTCGGCGGCCTGTCACCGCTCATCGGCCCGCTTACAGGAGGCGTTCGCCCAGCGGGCGGCGGAGTGGGCGGAGGGGCTGGGCACCCAGCCCCGCTTCATGACCGGGGTCGCCGAGGCGTGCGGCACGGCGAGCGCCGCGCTCACCCTCTTCGACTCCGCACAGAACCAGCTCGCGGTGGCCACGTCCGACGAACCCTCGCGTGCCGCGCAGGACTTGGAGTACGTGCTCGGGGAGGGGCCCGCGAGGGACGTGGCGGCCGCGCTCCTGCCCCTGCACGTGTCGGGGCCCTTGATCGAGAAGCGCTGGCCGGGATACGGCCCGGCGCTGGTATCCCTGGGCGTCATGTCGGTGGCCGCCGTGCCCCTGAAAGCGATGGACAGCTGCGTCGGTTCGCTCGCGGTCTTCGATCTGGGCGCGGGCCGCGCGGCGTTCGCGGGACTCGCCGACGTCGCGGAGGCGCTCACCCGCATCATGGTGCTCGGACCCGACGCCGACCCCGAGCTCTACGGGGGCACGGACCACAGGGACACCGTGCAGCAGGCGGCGGGCGTACTCTCCGCCCGGTCCGGGCGCCCGATCGCCGACGCCCTCGCGCTGCTCAAGGCGCGCGCGTTCACCGGGGAGGTATCCACCGAGGTGGTGGCCGGGTGGATCCTGGACGGAGAACTCGATCTCGGCTGAGGGAGAACCGACCATGAGGCCCGTGCAGGAGCTCGCCGACTTCTTCGTCGCCCTGGCGGGCGGCGCCGAGGAATCACCGGACGTCGCCGGGACCCTTTCGGTCCTCGCCCACCACAGCCCGCTCCTGCTCGGAGTCCGTGCCACCGCGGCCGTCGTGTTCGCGCCCGGCGGGCGCGAGGCGCCACAGGTGGTGTGCCACGACCCCGAGGTCGCCCGGCTGGAGCGCGAGGCCGTCGAGCGGCGCGAGGGGCTCGTCCACGACTGTCTGCACCACGACCGGGGGCCGCGCCTCGTGGCCTTCGACGGGCGTCCGGCGAACCTGCGCTGGCCGCACTACGCCCCCGGGGTCGTGGCGCTGGGCTACACCCGCGGCGTCGCCGTTCCCTTACGCGGGCGCACCGGGACGACCGGCGCGCTCGTCCTGCTGTCGTCCGACGCCGAGAGCCTCTTGGACCCCGGCATGCTGCAACTCTGCCAGTCCATGGCCGACTTCACGGCCATCACCCTGGAACGCGCGCGCGAGACCGAGCAGAGCCGGACGCTCGCCGCCCAGCTGGAGCGCGCCCTCTCCAGCCGCGTGATCATCGAACAGGCCAAGGGTGTGCTCGCCACCCGCAGGCGGCTGACCATGGATGAAGCCTTCGCCGTGCTGCGCGGGTACGCGCGCTCGCGGCGAAGGCAGTTGAACGAGGTGGCCCGGGAGGTGGTGGAGGGCCGTGCGGATCCTGAGTTGACCGGGGCGCCCGAGGGGTGAGGGTGGCCCGGGGGGGGCCGGGGGGCGTTTAGACGGGGGTCTTGTCACCCGACATCGGGCCGTGGTTCGTGACGATATAGGGCATACACACCAGGGTGATGATTGCTATCGCGATTCCAGCTCGCGATCGTGAGGCCCGGCGGCCTTTGTTGGGCTTCTTGTTGGACGACTTGTCAGCCCGGCCGTCGTCTTGCTTGCGCTTCACCTAAAATGGCTCCTAGCGGGAATAACACGTGCGAGGGTATGTGGGCATGACGGATTGGCGCCGCAAAACGGCGCCGTCTTAATCTCCCCACGAGCCCCGATGCTATCGACTTCCGCGATGACGACAAGCCGTGGCCAGAAATTGCGGAGCGCCCACGTCCAGTACGAGGTCAAGCACGTCGACGCAACCGCCCCAACTCCCGCGAAGCCCTCTCCTCCTCGGCCCGCGCCCCGAGCCTCCGGCTGATCGACAGGGACTCCTCCAGGTGCGCGACGGCCTGCGCTACACGCCCCGTGTCGAGTTCGACGCGCGCCAGGTCGTAGAGGACGTCCACCACTTCCCCCTCGGCATGGATCTCACGTAACACCGCGAGGGCGGCGACGTGTTGGGGAAGCGCCTGTTCGCCGCGGCCCGCGATCCGGTTGGCCCTGCCGATGCCGTTCAACGCGATGCCCTCGCCCTGGCGGTCTCCGACAGCGCGCAGCACCGGCAGGGCCCCGTCGAAGAGCACGAGGGCCTCGTCCGGTCTGTCGAGGGTGGTGAGGACGTTCGCCAGGTTCATCTGGAGGGTGGCGTGATCGCCCCTGCTGCCCATTCCCGCCGACAATTCGATGGCTTCTCGATACGACCTCTCCGCCGCCTCGGGGTCGCCATTCTTGCGGTAGAGCTCGGCCATGTTGTTAAGCGTGCGGTATTTCCCCCTGTCGTCACCTTCCGCCGTGAATCCGGCGAGGGCGGCGAGGAAACACTCGATCGCCTCCTTGTTCTGACCCAGGTGGAGATGGGCGATCCCCAGGAGATTGCGCGCCCTCGCCACATGCAGAGTCTTCTCCGTTTGCAGTAAGTAACTCAGGGAGTGCTGCTGGAGTGAGCGCACCAATGCGTAGCGGCCCGTCTGCCAGAGCCGGATCGACAGCTGGTGGATCGCCTCGCTCTCCAGTTCGCCGTCCTTGAGCGTCCGCGCGATGTCCAGGGCCTCGCGCGCCGCCGCGATCCCTTCCTCGTACGCCCCGCTGTGCGCGTGGACGGCCGACAGGTCGAGCAGGGCCCGCGCACGCGCCGCGCTGTCGCCCACGGACTGCCAGTGCGCGACGGCACGGCGCAGCAGCGGCTCGGCGGCGACGAGATGGCCCTCCATGTCCAGGAATCCGGCCAAGACGTGGACAACGCTCGCCAGTTGACTTTCCGTGCCGTTCTGTCGAATCCAGTCGAGCGTGTCCAGGAGATTGGCACCCTCGGTCATGAGCCAGCGCTCGGCGGCGTGCGCGTCGCTGATCTCCGGGAGCGGCAGGCGGCCGGTGGTCGTGGGCGCCGCCTCCGCGTCTCGCGGAATGCGCGAGCGGAAGGGATAGGCCAGCCGGTCGGCGTGATCGGCGACTTGGACGTAGTGATCCACCAATTGCCGTACGGCCTTGCGGAATTCGCCTTCCGGTTCGAGGGCGTCATGGTTGAACAGTGAACGCGCGTACTCCCGCAAAAGATCATGCATGGTAAATCGATGCGGGGACGGCTCGGAAATGAGGTGCTGGGAGAGGAGTTCTTCCAGAATTCGATCCGTCTCCTCGACGGGGAGTCCGGCGAGGGCCGCCACCGCGTGCGAGCCGAACTCCACCCCGAAGTGCAGGCCCATGCGGCGGAAGACCAGGCGCTGGTCCGGGGTCAGCGCGCGGCAGGACTGGTCGAAGACGTGGCGTAACGTCCGCTCTCCGTCGCGGAGTTCGGGAAGTTGGGCGCTGCCCGCCGAGAGCTGGTCGAGCAGGTCCGACGTACTCCACGAGGGCCGGGAGAGCAAACGGCTCGCGACGATCTCGATGGCGAGCGGCAGATGGCCGCACCGCAGGACGATCTCCTCGACCTCGGCCCGCCGGGTGACGCACCGCCCGTCCACGCGCCGCTCGAAGAGCAGGACCGCGTCGTCGCGCGGCAGCACGTCGAGGGAGACCGGTCGTACGCCCGGCAGTCCGGGCAGACGGCGGCGGCTGGTCACCACGACCGCCGTCGGCGAGTCACCCGGGAGCAGCGGGCTGACCTGCCCGGTGTCGGCGGCGTCGTCCAGGATCACGATCATGCGCCGGTCGCGGACCGTGGTGCGCCACAGGGAGACCAACTCGTCCAGGCCCTGCGGTAGTTCCTTGGGCGGTACGCCGATCAGCCGCAGGAGTTCGGCGAGGGCGCGGGCGGCGGGGAGCGGGTCGCGGTCGGATGCGTGGCCGCCCAGGTGCAGGAAGAGGCGGCCGTCGGGGAAGCGGTCCCTGAGCCGGTGGGCCAGGTGCACCGCCATGGCCGTCTTGCCCACGCCGCCCATGCCGTCGATGGCCTCGACGGTGACGACCGCCGCCGATGTGCCGCCGCCTTCGCAGAGGGCGGCGGTGAGGCGGCGCAGTTCGTCGTGGCGGCCGACCCAGGGGATGTCGCGGGGGACGTTGTCGGGGACGCGGGGGCCAGGGGGTGGCGGGCCGGTGGGTGGCGGGCCGGTGGGGCTGGTGCCGGGTTCCGGGCCGGGTCCTTTGCCGTGGTGCTGGTTCCGGTCGTGGCTCTGGGACTGGGACTGGGGCTGGGGCTGGTTCTGGTTCTGGTTCTGGTTCTGGTTCTGGTTGTCCAGGAGTGCCGCCGCCGGGGTTCCGGAGAGGATTCCCTGGTGGACCCCGCGCAGTCGGCGGCCCGCGTCGAGCCCGATGTCGCGGACGACGCGCTGCCGGGTGCGCTGGAGCAGCCGCGTCGCCTCCGCCGTACGGCTGCTGCCGTACAGCGCGATGGCCAGTTGCTCGGTGAGCGCCTCGTCGACGGGGTGCTCGTCGACGAGCGGCAGCAGTACGGGTACGGCGTCGGCGAACCTGCCCGCCCGCATGAGGATGTCGGCGCGGAGCATGGCGGCGGCGAGTCCGCTCTCGGCGACGGTGGCGCGCAGCCGGGCGGCCCAGGAGCCGGTGATCCCTGCCAGGGGTTCGCCGCGCCAGAGGCCCGCCGCGTCGTCGAGCAGGCGCAGGGCCCCGGCGTCGTCCCTGCTGTCCTTCAGGGAGCGGGCCTGGTCGACGCAGCTCGTGTAGCGGCGCAGGTCGACCCGGTCGGGGTCGACCCGCATCACGTACGCGTTGGTACTGCTGACGACGGCGGGCGCCGAACCGCCCGCGACGCGCAGGGCCTTGCGGATGCGGGAGACGTGGGCGTGCAGGGCCTCGCGCGCCTTGAACGGGGGGTCCTCGTCCCAGATCCGGTGGATCAGGGTGTCCATGCCGACGGTGCGGCTCGCGTCCCAGGCCAGGGCGGCGAAGGCGAGGCGGGTCTTGGTGGAACCGATGTCACCGCGCCGGCCTTCGGCCTCCACCTCGACCGGGCCCGAAAGTCGGATCTCGAATTCCACCAGCGTCCTCCCGCCGGGGTCCGGCCCTCTCCTGGCCGGGGGTCCGAGAGTGACATGGACCTGTCGTTCAGACCATATGCGTATCGCTTAAGTCTGAAAGTGAACGCTGCCGCAATGATTCTGTTCATTTCCCCGAGGGAGTGGGGAGTGAGTCCCCAGCGCACTGAAGAAGCGGCATTCCTCGTGCATATGCTGCCGACATGACCGGATAGTCGAGAAGGGGGCCACATTCGTGCCAGTCCCACAATCCGGCAGGGCGGAAGCGCTGTTGTCGGCCATGGTCGCGGGCCATTCCGACCGGGAGTCGCCCGCCTGGCGCGCATTGGACCGCATCGTGCGGGAGGCGGCGGGGGTGGACGCGGCGGTGGAAGCGGCGGTGGGGCGGTTGTGGCCGCCGCCTCCGTCGCCGGAGGGGGAGGCGGCATCGGCTCTGCCGGGGTTACCGGAACTCGCTGCGTTACTCGTCGAGTTGGGCGACCGTGACCGCCAGATCGGTGATGCCCTCTCGGACTGGCTGCGACGCGACGCGCCTGCCGCCGCCTCCTCCAACGTCATCGGTGGATCCGCCGTGCTCCACGGCCCGACCGTGCAGGCCCACCTCATCCACGGCGGGGTCCACATCCACCAGCAGTCCGCGCCACCCGGCCCTCAGCGGTTACCCGTCCCCCGTCAACTCCCGCCCTTTCGAGAGCAGTTCGTGGACCGCGAGAGCGACATCCGCGTCCTGGACCGCATGCGCGAACGGCGGCCCGCGCACGCGGCTCCGCTTCTGGTGGTCAGCGGGTTCGCCGGGGTCGGGAAGACCAGCCTCGTGTCGCGCTGGCTGCACCGGAACGCGAGCAGCTACCCGGACGGGCACCTCTACGCCGACCTCGGCGGTTCCTCGGGGGCAGACTCGGGTTCGGGTTCGGGTGCGGGTTCGGGTGCGGAGGGGAGCGGTCCGCTCACTCCCGCCACCGTCCTGGAGGGCTTCCTGTTCTCGCTCGGGGCGCAGTCGGTCCCTTCGAGCGTCGCGGGACGCGTCTCCCTGTGGCGCACGCTGACGTCGGGCCTGCGCCTCGCCGTGCTCCTGGACAACGCGTTCACGGCCGCGCAGGTACGTCCGCTGCGGCTCGGCACGCCGACCGGGCTCACCGTGGTGACCAGCAGGAGCGACCTCACGGGGCTGCGGGTCGACGGGGCGTCCGTGCACCGGCTCGACGCGCTGCCCGCCGATTCGGCGGTGGAGCTCCTGGCGCTCGGCGGGGGCGGCGGGCGCGTCGCGCGGGACCCGGTCGCCGCGCGCGAAGTGGTCACGCTGTGCGGCCGGTTGCCGCTCGCGGTCTGCCTGGCCTCCGCCCAACTCGCCGCCCGCCCGCACCACTCCGTGTCGGACCTCGCGGAGAGCCTGGCCCAGGGGCAGGGCTCCCTGGACATCCTGCGCGTCGACGGGGAGGCCGTGATGCGGACGGCGCTCGACATGTCGTACGACCTGCTGCCCCCGGAAGCGGCGACGCTCTACCGCCGGATGGGGCTGCTGCCGACGGACCGTTACGACAGGTACTTGCTGACGGCGATCGCCCACGCGCCGGGCGGGGGCGGGGGCGGGGCCGGGACCGGCGCGGATGCGGCGCCGGAAAGGCCCACACCCGACGCGGGTGAGCCGCACGACGACGCCGATACGGCGGGCGGGGCCGCCCCCACCTCAGTGGACCTCCCCATCAGCGCCCTCATCGAGGCGCACCTCCTCGAAGAGACCGGGCCCGGTACCTATCGATTCCACGACCTCGTGCGTCCGCACGCCCGGCGCGTCGGGGAGGCGGAGGAGAGTTCCGCGCAGCGTGCGGACACCGTGCGGCGGTACGTCGAGTGGTGTCTGGTCACCGCCGCCGCGGCCGAGCGCATCCTCACGCCCAGTCACCCGCTGCCGGGGCACGACGCGGACGTCACGGGCGTCATGCCGACCCCGCTCGGCGGGTCCGATGAGGCGCTCGCCTGGCTCGGTGCCCACCGCGACGGGCTGATGGGCGCCGTGCGCCACTGTTTCCGCGCCGGGATGTACACCTCCTGCTGGCGGCTCGTGGACCTCGCCTGGCCGCTCTTCCTGCGGCTCAGGCCCACCGCCCTGTGGATCGAGGCGCACCGCATGGGCCTCGACTCGGCGCGTCGGAGCGGCTCCCGGCAGGGCGAGGGGCGCATGTTGACTTCCGGTGCGATCGGGCTGCGCTACGCCGGGCAGTACGAAGAGGCCGCCGACTGGTACCGGCAGGCGCTGGAGAACGCCACGGCGGACGGCGACGTACGGCAGCAGGCGCAGGCCATCAACGGGCTCGGGCACCTCAGTCTGCTCACCCGGCGTCTCGGCGACGCCCGCGCGCACTTCGAACACGCCCTGCGGCTGCGGGAGTCCATCGGCTATGCGCGCGGCGCCGCGCTCACCCGCACGCGTCTCGGCGAAACCGCTCTAGCGGCAGGGCTCTTGGGGCCTGCCGCCGCCCATCTCCGTCGCGCGCACGCGGAGTTGACGGCTCTCGGCGAGGGATACGAGGCCGCTCGCGCGCTCGCCCTCCTCGGCCACGTGCTGGCCGAGGAGGGCGATCACGAGGGCGGCACCCGGCTGCTCGCCGAGGCCCTCTCCGACTTCCGCGCGGGCGGCGCACGCTCGGAGCACTGGGAGGGCCGCTGCCTGGAGTGGCTCGGCCAGGCAGCGGAGTCCCGGGGCGACACCGCCGAGGCCCGCCGCCACTACGCGTCCGCGCGGGACTTCTTCAGTCGCCTCAACCCGAGCGACGCGGAACGGCTCGACGCACGGCTGCGCCACCTGTGAGCCCGAGCGCGCCCGGCGAGCCTCCCCGGGCCAGCCACGCGTGCGCGAGCGAGGCCACGGCGTGCGGGGGCAGGGACTCGGGCGCGGACAGCAGGGCGGGCGACCCGCCGTCCCGTACGGCAACGGCACAGCCGGGGCCGGAACCGGAGCCGTACGAGACGGGGGCCACCGCCACCAGACAGCCCGCGTGGCGCGCGAGCAGCCCCGCCGCCCTGCGCCCCGCCGCCGTGCGCCGTAGCGGCTCCCGGGTCACCAGGACATCGGCGTACGCCGCCACGCGCGCACCGTCGCGGGTGTCCGGGTCCGCCCACAGGTGGACGTCCTCGCGGGCGCCCCTCGGCGGGTGACCGTCGCATCCGGGCGGCCGCGCGGACAGGCGTACGACCAACAGTCCGTTCCCCGCCCCGGAACACCAGCTCACCGAGGCGAGGAGGGCCGCCGCACCCGCGCGGGCGGACGGCGCCCCGAACCGCACCGTGGCCCACGCCGCGTCCGGCGCCCGCCCGTGGCACCCGTTCACCGGACCGCCCCCGTGTCCGCCCACGTGTCCGCCCACGCGCTCGCCCCCGTCTCCCACCGCTCCAGCGGCCCTGGCAGCGGCAGCGGCGGCACGACGGGCGGGCTCGCCGGTTCGCCGAGGCCGAGGAGCCGGTAGAGGACCGACCGCATCCGCCGGTGGAAATCACCCGGGGCCGAGGACAGCAGCGTGGCCACCTCGTCGTACTGGCCTGGGGTGAACTGGCTTACGGCGTAGTCCAGTTGCTCGGCCAGCGGGTGCGCGGGCAGGAGCGCGGGAGCCGTGGCCGCCAGGCGCGCGGCCGGGGAGTACGCCGAGATCTCCCTGCGCGGTCCCGGCGTGAGCAGCAGCGCGGCATCGGTGAGGGTGCCGTACGCCGTCAGCGAGCCGTGGTCGCCGATGATCACGTCGGAGGCGATCAGGACCGCCTGCCAGTCGGCCTCCGGCGGGACCAGCGCGATGCCGTGGCCCCGGCAGCCCGCGAGCCAGCCGCGCACCTGCCACGCGCCGTGCCCGGCGAAGACGTTCGGGTGGACGAGCAGCGCCACCCGGTCGGCGGCGCCGGGGAGTTGGTGCAGCAGGTGCGGCAGCAGGGCGTCGATCCTGCCGAACGTGGAGGTCGGCCCCCAGGTGGAGGCGACGGTCACCAGGCGCTCCCCCGGCGCGACGCCCAGCGCCCCTCGGTACTGCTCGCGCCGGGCCATGCCCGCCGTGATCCGGTCGACGCAGGGATCGCCCACCACGTGCGCCACGGGCAGCGCCTCGGGGCAGGAGCGGGCCAGTTCCGCGATGTCGCGTTCGTGCGCGTAGGTGATGGCGGCGGGGCCCACCCGGCCTTCGTGCAGCAGGTGTTGAGGGCTCAGCATCCCGGGCGACCTGGCCTCTCCGGGCGCCAGCAGGCTGGTGTCGGTGAGCAGCTTGATGTGGCCCGCGCCGTGCGAGACGCGCACCACGGGCGTGCGCAGTTCGTGCACGCCCCGGGATCCGGCGGCGAGCGCCAGGTCGAAGTCGGTGCGCAGCGCGTCCTCCCAGGGCATGGCGACGATGCCGAGCTCCTGGAGGTACTCCTTGACCCCGTTCCCGAAGACGTGCGGCGCGGTGGTGAAGACGACCTGGATACGGAGGTCGGCCGCCAGGAGACCGAAGACCTCGCGCAGGCGCTGGGCGAACGTGACGGTGTGGACGACCACCAGGACCCGCTTGCAGTCCTGTACGGTCAGCCACCTGCCCTGTTCGATCAGCGCTGTTCTCGTGGTGATGACAGACACAGCGTTCCCCCATCCTCTGTCGGCTGCGTGCGGCAGTCGGCAGGGGGGATGCCCGCCCCGAACGGCACTTTCCTTGCGAGCGCCTTGCAGGTGCCTTGCAGCTTCCTTGTCAGAGTGCGGACGCCGCGATCCTCGCAAGGCCCCGCGCCGCCTCCGTCCCCTCCCCCGCCCCGAACACGTGCACCACGAGCCCCGTCTCGCCCGGCGCCGCCGGTACGTGCAGGGTTTCGAAGTCCAGGGTCAGCGTCCCGGCCGCCGCGTGCCACAGGCGCTTGCGGCCCGCCGCGCACATCACCACCTCGCCGCTGTCCCAGATCTCGCGGAACTCGGCGCTGAGCGCGGTGAGTTCGGCGATGAGGTCCAGGAGCGGGGTGTCCCCGGGGTAGCGGCCCGCGGCGACGCGCAGCTGTCCCACCGATTCCGCCGCGCGGTCCCGCCAGTCGGGGTGGACGTCCTTGGCCGCGGGGTCGAGGAAGAGGAAACGGGCGTTGTTGCGGTCGCGGCGCGCCGGATCCGCGAGGCCGCCGAGGAGTTCGGCGCCGAGGCTGTTCCAGGCGACCACGTCGAGGCGGTGGTCCGTGGCGAAGGCGGGGAGACCTTCGGCGACGCCGTCCAGGATCCGCCGCAGCAGCGGGCTGACGCGGGCCGTCGGCACGGGCGTGTGCTCCGCCGCCGTCAGGGTCGCGAGGTGGCGGCGTTCCGCCGTGTCCAGGCCGAGGGCGCGGGCCAGGGCGTCGAGCACCTCGGGGGACGGCTGGGTGGCGCGGCCCTGCTCCAGGCGTACGTAGTAGTCGACGCTGATCCCGGCGAGCTGGGCCAGTTCCTCGCGGCGCAGGCCGCGCACCCTGCGGCGGGGGCCGCCCGGCAGCCCGACGCTCTCCGGCGCGACGCGGCCGCGCCGGGCGCGCAGGAAGTCACCGATGTCGTTCGCGCGCGGCGCGCGCCCCGTGCTCTGTGTGTGCCCCGTGCTCTGTGTGTGCTCCGCCCCGTCCATACGGTCAAGTATGGGTGGGACCGCCGGTACCAGGAACGGGGTTCCTCCGTCGGACAGGGGGCTGGCTGCCCCCTCGCGCCGGGGAGAACGTAGAGCCATGAAGATCCTCGTCGTCAGCGCCCACCCCGAGCCGCGCTCGCTCAACGCGTCCCTCGCCCGCTTCGCCGTCGGCCACCTGCGCGCGGCCGGTCACGAAGTGCGCGAGTCCGACCTCTACGCGATGAAGTGGAAGGCGACGGTCGACGCCGACGACTTCCCCGCCGACGGGGGCAGGCTGCACGTGATGGACGCCTCCGAGCGTGCCACCCTCGCCGCCGGGCTCACCCCCGACGTCGCCGCCGAGCAGGAGAAGGTGCTCTGGTCGGACGCGGTGATCCTGCAGTTCCCGGTGTGGTGGTTCGCGGCGCCCGCGATCCTGAAGGGCTGGATCGACCGGGTGTTCACGGCCGGGTTCGGCTACGGTCCCACGCTGCCCCCGCCCTACAGCGGGCAGCAGTTCGCCGGTCGGCGCGCGCTGGTGTCGGTGACGCTGGGGGCTCGCGAGACGTCCTTCTCGGACCGGGGCATCCACGGGGAGCTCACGGACGTGCTCTACCCGATCCAGCACGGCCTGTTCTGGTTCACCGGCATCGCGCCGCTCGAACCCTTCGCGGTGTACGGCGCGGACGCCCTGCCCGATGACCGCTTCGAGGAGGCCCGCCGGGCGTACGCGGCACGCCTCGACGGACTCTTCACGGACGAGCCCGTCCCGTTCCGCACGCTGGTCGGCGGCGACTACGACCACGACATGCGGCTCCTGCCCGGCGTGGAGGAACCCGGCACGAGCGGTCTCGGTCTGCACGTCCGCCCTGCCGGGTGACCTCCGCGTACGCGCGGTTCAGCCGCTCCCGCCGTCGCCGCTGACGTCCCCGCTCGACTCCCCGGACCGGTAACCGCCGCCACGGCGGCCCCTCTTGGAGGCCGCCGTGACCAGATCCGCCGTCGCGAGCGTCACTTTCGCGGCTCCCCTGACCCAGCGGGGTCCGCCCCGCGCGGCCCAGATCACCGCTCCCAGGCCGGCCGCCGCGACCAGCGCCGCCAGGTAGAGCAGCACGATCATCATCGGCCTCCCCCTTCTCCGTATCCAGATCCTTCTAGGTACCCGGACGCCGGCACCCCGCCGTCCCGGCATCTACGTGAGAGAGGCGATTTTCTCAGAGCCGGTTCCGGGCCGGGAAACCGTGTCCGCGGGCCGCGACGACCACGAGCAGCACCGGGACCAGGAGGAGCAGGATCGTCCAGGGGAAGGACGAGGAGCCGACCAGGCCGAGGAGTACGCCGCCGAAGACGCCGCCGCCCGCCATGGCCACGTTCCACAGGGTGACCAGCATGGCCTGGGCCGCGTCCGCCGCGCCGCCCTTGTCGCCCGCGTCGCCCGCCGCGGTCTGGAGCAGGGTGGGGGCGCCGCCCCAGCCGAGGCCCCACAGGATCACGGCGGCGTAGACGAGTGCGGGGCTCCCGGAGAAGACCGCGAGCAGGGCCGCCGCGGCGCCGACCAGGAGCACCGCGCCGAGGGTGAGCGCGCGCAGCCTGCGGTGGATCAGGGTGCCGACGATCCAGATGCTGGCCAGGGAGGCCGCGCCGAAGACGAGCAGGACGAGGTCGGTGGAGCCGCCCATGCCGAGGCCGTCGAGGAACGTCGCGATGTACGTGTAGAGGACGGTGTGCGCGAGGACGAAGACGAGCGTGACGAAGAGGACGGGCGTCACACCGGGCACGCGCAGGGTGCGCAGCATCGGTGCCGCCTCGCCGCGCGGCTGGCCCGGGTGGTCCGGGACGAGTGCGGCGATCCACGCGAGGAGGCCGACGGTGAGGCCCGTCATGGCCAGGAACGCGACCTGCCAGCTGAGCACCTTGCCGAGGAACGTTCCCGCGGGGACGCCGAGGGAGAGCGCGACGGGGATGCCCGCCATGGCGATGGCGATCGCCTTGCCCTGGAGGTGGGCGGGGGCCATGCGGCGCGCGTATCCGGCGAGCAGCGCCCAGGCGAGTCCGGCGGCGACACCGGCGACGAAGCGGGCGACCATGGTCAGGGTGTAGTCCCCGGAGAGCGCGGTGACGGTGTTGGCCGCGGCGAAGCCCGCCATCGCCGTCAGGAGCAGCCGCTTGCGCCGCCAGGCCGAGGTGGCCGCGGTCAGCGGTATCGCGGTGAGCGCGGTGCCGATGGCGTAGACGGTGACGGTCTGCCCGGTCGCGGACTCGCTGACGCCGAGGTCGGCGCTCATCGCGGGGAGCAGGCCCGCGGGAAGCGTCTCGGTCAGGCTGGTGATGAAGACGGCGGTGGCCAGGGCGAGCAGGGCCAGGAGGGGGAGCTTCTGGGGCGGGGTGGTGGAGGAGTTAGGGGTGGCGGGGGAGTTCGGGGTGGCGGGGGTGCCGGGATCGGCTGCTGCGGTACGCATCGGGGTCAGATCCTTTCCGTGCGCGTGAGGGACGTGAGGGAGTCGGGGTGGGTGCGTGAGGTCTCCGCCGCCAGGCGGAGCGCGGTGCGGGCCGCCTCGTCCGCCGAGCCGCGACAACGGACCAGCGGGGCGAGGGAGTTGACCGCCGGATCGGCGGAGGAGGCGGTGAGCACCACGGAGCCGCCCTCGCGAAGGAGCCGGAGCAGGCCGGGCGGTGCGGCCGGGGGAAGTCCGTTCTCCGCGTGTACGAAGAGGTGGTCGATGCCGCCGAGCCGTCCGGCGACGGCGGGGCCGAGGGCGGCGACGGCGGCCGGGTCGGCGGTCTCGCAGCCGATGACGTGGGCGGCGGGACCGACCTCGGCGGCGGCCTCCGCGAGGTCGGACGCGGGGCCGCCGGTCACAAGGACCTCGGCGCCGCCCTCGACGAGCCGCTTGGCGATGGCGAGCCCGAGCCCGTCCGCGCCGCCGACGACCACGGCCTTCCTGCCTGCGTACTTGGGCATGTGCGGCTCCTTTGTCGGTCGGTTCCTGCTGACGGGGACGACTCTGCTCGCGGGCGCTTCGGGAGCTCTGACGGTCCGCTGACAGTCGGCTGACGGTCGGCCGTCCGGGGGCGCGGACGCGGTGTGTACGGTGATCGCCATGCGGTTCGGGGTGCTGGGTCCACTGACGGTGTGGGACGGCGAGGGGGAGCCGGTGAGGGTTCCCGAGGCGAAGGTCAGGGCGCTGCTCGCCGATCTTCTGGTGCACGAGGGGCGGCCGGTCTCGGCGGACCGGCTCATCGACGACCTCTGGGGCGACGCGCCGCCCGGCAACCCGGCCAACGCCCTCCAGTCCAAGGTGTCCCAGCTGCGCAGGGCGATCGGCAGGGACCGGGTGGTGCGTCAGGCTCCGGGCTACCGGTTGCGGGTCGACGCGGGGGCGGGGACGGGGACGGAGGCAGGGGCGGAGTCAGGGTCCGGGCCCACGCCCGGGGCCGGGTCCGGGTCCCGGGACGAGGTGGACGTGTTCCGCTTCCGCGCCTTGGTGGCGCGGGCGCGGGACGAGGAGGACCCTCGGCGCCGTGCCGACCTGCTCACCGAGGCGCTCGACCTGTGGCGCGGCCCCGCGTACGCGGACCTGGCCGACGAGGAGTTCGTCCGCACGTCGGCGGACCGCCTCGCGGAACAGCGCCTCGCCGTCCTGGAGGAACAGGCGGAGGCACGCCTCGCCGCGGGCGACCACACGCTGCTCACCGGTGAACTCGCGTCCCTGGTGTCCCAGCACCCCTTGCGCGAACGCCTGCGAGCGGTGCAGATCCGCGCCCTGTACCTGGCGGGCCGCCAGAGCGAGGCGCTGGCGTCGTACGCGTCCCTGCGCGGCCAACTCGCCGAGGAGCTGGGCCTGGACCCGGGCCCGGAGCTGACGGCACTCCATGAGGCGATATTGCGGCAGGATCCGGGACTGGTCGGTCCGGTGGCGTCCGTCGGCCCGGTGGCGTCCGTCGCCCCGCCCACCCCCGGTACGGCGGGCAGGGGCGCAGAGCCCACCCCGGCTCCCACCCCGGCTCCCATCCCGGCCCCCACTCAGCCCCGCACCAACCTGCCCACCGCCCTGACCCCCCTCATCGGCCGCGACCGGCCCACCCACGAAGTGGCCCAACTCCTCACCACCGCACGCCTGGTGACGTTGACCGGACCCGGTGGCGTCGGCAAGACGCGGTTGGGGTGGGAGGCGGCAGGGCGGGTGGGCGGTGCGGAGGTGGCGGACGGGGTCTGGCTCGTGGAGTTCGCCGGGGTGCCCGGCGGGAGCGGGGTCGACGCGCTCGCGCAGGTCGTCGCCGGGGTGCTCGGGCTGCGGGACGACGTCCCCTCCGGGACGCCCGGGCCCGCCACCGGCTCCGTACCCCGCCTCGCCCACGCCCTGCGCGAGCGGCGCCTGTTGCTCGTCCTCGACAACTGTGAGCAGGTCGTCGAGGAGGCGTCCCGTCTCGTCGGCTCCCTGCTCCGCGCCGCGCCCGGCGTACGGATCCTCGCCACCAGTCAGGAACCCCTCGGCCTCACCGGCGAGTCCGTGTTCCTCGTCGAGCCCCTGCGGCCCGCCGACGCGGTCAGCCTGTTCACCGCCCGCGTCGCCGCCTCCGCCCCGGGCTTCATGCCCGCCGCCGACGACGCCGACGATGCCGCCGCCGTCGCGGAGATCTGCCGAAGGCTGGACGGCATCCCCCTCGCCCTCGAACTCGCCGCCACCCGCGTACGCGCCCTGGGCGTAAGGGAGTTGGCCGAGCGCCTCGGCGACCGGTTCCGGCTGCTCAGCTCCGGGCAGCGCGGCGCCCCGGCCCGTCAGCAGACCCTCCGGGCGATGATCGACTGGAGCTGGGAGCTGCTCAGCGCCCCGGAGCGGATCATCCTGCGCCGTCTCGCCGTGCACCACGACGGCTGCACGCTCGACGCGGCGGAGGCGGTGTGCGCGGGGGACGGCGTGGCCCGCGACGATGTCCTCGACCTGGTGACCCGGCTCGTCGACCGCTCCCTGGTCGTGATGGCCCCCGGCCGCTCGGGGGCCGCCCCGCGCTACCGGCTCCTGGAGTCCGTCGCCGCGTACGCCCGTGACCGGCTGCGGGAGATGGAGGACCTCGCCGGCGTACGGGAGCGGCACCTCCGCTACTACCTGGACCTCTCCGAGCGCGCCGAACCCCGGCTCCGCGACGGCGAACAGCGGGTCTGGCTCCGGCGCCTCGACGCCGAGGCCGCCAATCTCCGCGCGGCGCTCGCCTCCGGCCGGGGTGGCGAGGAAGGGGTACGGCTCGGAGTCGCGCTCACGTGGTGGTGGCTGCTGCGGGGGCGCCTCTCGGAGGCCCTCCGTGAGCTCACCGCCGTACTGGACCAGCACCCTGACCGCACCGAACTCCGTGCCCTGCGGGACGCGTTCGCGCTGCTCACCGGCGAACGGCCGGGCGAGGGCCCTGTCGTGGCCGCCGCGCACGAGGTCCCCCGCACCCCTGACGGGGCCCGGACCCTCTGGCTCTGCGCCTACGGGCTCTTCAGCGCCGGGGAACCCGCCGTCAGCGAGGACGTCAACGACCGCGCCCTCCGAATCGCCGAGGCCGTCAGCGACCGGTGGAGCACGGCGGCCGCCCTCTCCCTGCGCGCCATGCACGCGCTGATCCGCGGCGACCTGGACACCCTCGGGCGCGACGGGCTGCGCAGCGCGGAGATCTTCCGTGACCTCGGCGACAGGTGGGGCGAGTTGCAGACCGTCGCGCCGCTCGCCGCGCTCGCCGAGATCAAGGGCGATTACGAGGAGGCCGCGCGGCGTCAGGACGAGGGGCTGGGCATCGCCCGTGAACTGGGCCTCGCCGCCGAGGTGTCGGCGCGGCTCTCCGGGCTCGGGCGGCTCGCCCTGCTCACCCGCGAGTGGGACGAGGCACGCGAACTGCACGAGCGGGCGCGGGTGTTGGCGGTGGAGCAGGGTTATCGGTACGGGGAGATCCACGCGGAGATGGGACTCGCCCTGGGGGCCCGCCGCGCCGGTGACCTCACCGCCGCCGAGTCCCATCTGCTCCGCATCCGCGACCGGCACGCCGACGTGTCCTCACCGGCCGGTGATCATCTGCTCCACGCCGAACTGGGTTTCATCGCGGAGCTGCGGGCGGACGGCGCCCTGGCCGAGAGGGAACACCGCACCGCCCTGAAGATCGCCCACGCCCTCGCCGAACCGCGCGCCATCGCGCTCTCCCTGGAGGGCCTGGCGGGCGCGGCGTCGCTGGCCGGGGGCCCGGCGGGGGCCGAGCGTGCGGCGCGGCTGCTGGGCGCCGCCGATGCGGCCCGTCGCAGCGTGTGCGCGCCGCTGCCGCCTGCCGAGCGTGTCGACGTCGACCGGATCGCGGGGGCGGCGGGGGCCGTCCTGGGTGAGACGGCCTTCACGGAGGCGTTCGCGCGGGGCGCGCAGGACGCGCGGGCCGCGTCGGCTCCGTAGGGCTCCTGCGTCGCGCCCCTTACGGGGCGCGTGCCCCGGTTACGCTGGGGAGATCCCGTGACTCAGCCGGGACACGGGGCGTGGGAATTCATCTACTGGGGGACCTGACATGGCACTTTTCGGGAACGCGCACACCGTCGATCCGATGAAGGCGCAGAGCGAGTACGCACGGCTGCTCGGCCACGGTGAGCAGGTGCACGCCGCGTACACGCTCATACGCGACACGATGCTGTTCACCGACCGGCGCCTGATCATGATCGACAAGCAGGGCATCACCGGCAAGAAGGTCGAGTACCACTCGATCCCCTACCGCAGCATCACGCACTTCGCGGTGGAGACGGCCGGGCACTTCGACCTCGACGCCGAGTTGAAGATCTGGATATCCAGCAACCCGACGCCGATGCAGAAGACGTTCACCAAGGGTGTCGACATCTACGAGGTGCAGGCGATCCTGACGCAGTTCGTCGCGCGGTAGGCGCTGCGCTGGGGGGCGGTGTTCGTCTGCGGCCCCGCCGTGGCTGATCGCGCAGTTCCCCGCGCCCCTTACGGGGCCCCCACCCGCAGGACGGACCGGTGCGGGTCTCTGTTTTTAGGGGCGCGGGGAACTGCGCGACAAGCCACGACGCACTCGCACCCTCAGGACGGCACGAGCCCCGGGCTCTTTAGGGGCGCGGGGAACTGCGCGACAAGCCACGACGCACCCGCACCCGCACCCGCGGAAGAACGCGGAAGAACACCGCCCCAGCGTGCGCGCACCGGCCCGCTGGACTTCACTGGATGGGGACCACGTGGAGCGAGCAATGGAGGCGGCATGGCCGGGAACGGGAGCAGGGGCAGGACGCGCGGGATCACCGCCGCAGTGATCGCGGGCGCCCTCGCCCTGGGAGCGACAGCCTGCTCCGACGGGGAGAGCCCCTCCGACGCCGCCAGCAAGGCCGCCTCCGCCGTCGCCTCGGCCACCGCCCGCGCGGGCGAGAAGATCGGCGAGATCAAGGGCGGCATCGACGCCAGGGGCGACGTACGGCTCGGTGAGCCCTCCACCGACGGGGACGGCCGCAGCACCGTACGGGTCACCGCCGAGAACACCACCGACGCGTCGAAGACCTTCGCCGTCCAGGTCTCCTTCAAGAATCCGGACGGCAAGCTTCTGGACACGGTCGTGGTCACGCTCGCCGACGTCCCCGCGGGCGAGTCCGATGACGGCACGGCCCGCAGCACGCACAAGCTCGACGGCGCCGACAAGGGCGACGTGAAGGCGAACGTCACCACCGCCCTGCGCTACTGACCTAAGTCGCGCCGCGCAGAAGGCCGTTGCGACCTCCGTCGCCCCCGCATAGACCAAAGAACGACGTCCCCCGCACCCCCCTGCGGCAACGCTGGGACCCGTGCGGCGGCGAAGGGCCGCGGCCGGTTCACGGGAGGCGATGTGCGCACCGAGGGAATCAGCAGGGGACGTTTCCTGGCGGGGGCCGGTGCGGTCGGCGCCGTCGCGGTGACCGGCGGCCTGCTCGGCACGGACCGGGCAGTCGCCACCGGCCCCGCACCCGCCACCGGCCCCGCGCCCGTCGCCGCCCGCACCCGGGCCCCCGCCGCCCCGGGGGAGCGGCGGGGGCTCGCCCAGCGGGGCGTCTGCTACGAGGTCGGCGACGGCGAGTCGCACGCCACGCGCTGGACGGCCGCCCGCATGCGCCGCGACATGCGGGCCGTCCGCCGGGACCTGCGCGCGAACGCCGTGTCCGTCTTCGGCGACGGCGTGGAGCGCCTCGCGGCCACCGCCGACGAGGCCGCCGAACGCGGTCTGCGCGTCTGGCTCCAGCCCCGCCTCGGCGACGTCCCCGAGCGGGACATCCTCGATCATCTCGCGGAGACGGGACGGCACGCGGAGCGGCTGCGCGCCCACGGCGCGGACGTGCACCTCAGCGTGGGCTGCGAGTTCGTGCTGTTCGTGCCGGGCATCGTGCCCGGCGCCAACGCCGTGGAGCGGGTGGAGAACATCCTGAAGGGGAACTTCGACCCGGAGGAGATGGCGAGGAAGCTGCACGCCTTCATCGGCAAGGCGGCGAAGACAGGCCGCTCCGTCTTCCACGGCCCGCTCACCTACGGCGCCGCGCACGACGAGGACGTCGACTGGTCGCTCTTCGACATCGTCAGCGTCAACTACTACGGGTACCACAGGACCAAGGCCGCGTACGTCAAGGACCTGAGCCCGCACCTGCGTTGGGGCAAGCCGGTGGCGATCACCGAGTGCGGCTGCTGCACGTACGAGGGGGCGCCGCAGGACGGCGGCATGGGGTGGCACGACTCCGTCGACTACACCAAGGATCCCCCGGAGCTCGCCCCCGGGATCAAGCGGAGCGAGCGCACCCAGGCCGCGTACCTCCTCGACGTCTTCGACGTCTTCGAGTCGATGAACCTGTACGCGGCCCTCGTCTACAACTTCGTGGACCCCGCCTCCCCGCACCGCTCCGACGAGCCGCGCTACGACATCGACGCCTCCAGCTACAGCCTCGTCAAGACGGTCAGGGAGCGCCCCGAGGACCCGGAGTCACCCTGGCACTGGGAGCCGAAGGAGTCCTTCGACGCGCTGTCGCGGCACTTCGAGCGCGCGGCGCGGCGCGGCTGAGCCCTCGCCCCACCTGCGCCGCCGTACTTGGCACGCGGATGCCTTCCATCGCCGTCCCGCATGTGCTTGCCTGAGGGCCATTTCGGCTGTCTGGGGCGGGAGTTGCCGCATGCGGAAGCGGAATCTTTGGAGCGCGGGGGTCCTCGCCGGGCTGCTGTTGCTCGGCGCCTGCGGGGACCCCGGGTCCGGGGACGCGGCACCGGCCGACCTGCCCGACGCCACGGGCAGCGCGGCGCCTCCCGAACCGTCCGTGCCGCCCTCCGGCTCGACTCGGCCGCGTGCCGACAGGGGCGCACCGGACGCCCCGGACGCCCCGGACAAGCCCGCCCCCAAGGTCCTCTACCTCGGCGACTCCCTCGCCATGGAGAACCAGGACGTCCTCGGCGCGCAGCTGAAGGACCGCCTCGGCGCGCGGTACCGCAGCGCGCCGTACTCGGGGACGACCCTGTGCGACTACCTCGACGGTACGGGTGAGGACTCCCTGGTCCCCGACAAGGACAAGGCCGCCGCCCTGGTGCGGGCGCAGCGGCCCGACTACGTCGTCCTCCAGTTCTGGGGCAACGCGTGGGGCTACACGCCCTGCATGAAGGGGATCACGTACGACAAGCGGCGCGCGGAGTACTTCGCGCGGTACGCGGCCGACGCGCGGCGGCTGGCCGCGCAGATCCGGGGCGCGGGCGGTGAGCGGACCCGTGTCGTGTGGGTGCTCCAGGGCCCCGACGCGATCACCCCCGACCGCGTGCGGCGCGTGAACGCGATCTACGAGGCGCAGGCCCGTGCCTCGGGCGACCTCGTCGCCGACGCGGGCAAGGCGGTGGCCCCGGCGTCGGACCGCTACACGTGGGTGGAGAAGCTGCCGTGCACGGCGTACGAGCGTGAGCATTCCGCGTACTGCACGGAGCGGGGCACCGGTCGTACGGCTCTCCACCTCGACGACGACTTCCTGCACTTCTGTCTGGCGCCGACCACGGCCAGGTCCCGGCCCTGCCCGGTCCGCTCGCCGGGCATCCGGCGGATGGCCTCGGTGGTCACCGAGAGGGTCGCCACGGATCTCCGGTAGCCGTCACGTCACCCGTTCGGCGCACGCCCGCTCGCCCCGCCCCGGCGGCCGTTCGACGCTGTGGGTTCCCGAGCACACGGAAGGGGCGGCGCCCATGAGCAGCGCGACTGCACCCCACAGGCCCGAGCGCGACCACGAGAGGGACTCCGCTTCCTGGGCGTCCGGCGGCACGATGTTCGCCGGTGTCCTGATGATGGTGAACGGCATCCTCGGCGTCCTCGAAGGCATCGCGGGCATCGCCAAGGACGACGTCTACGAGCGCATCGGCGACTACGTCTACAAGTTCAACCTCACCACGTGGGGCTGGATCCACCTCGTGCTCGGCATCCTCGTGGCCGCCGTCGGCTGGGGCATCCTCAAGGGCGCGAGCTGGGCCAGGGCGAGCGGCGTCGCACTCGCGGCACTGGCCATCGTGGCGCAGTTCCTGTGGCTGCCGTACACGCCGGTCTGGGCGCTCATCTCGATCGCGATCGGCGTCTTCGTGATCTGGGCACTCTGCAACGACCGCTCCGACACCGTTCAGTGACCCGGCCGGTCCACCGGTACGCCCAGTGACGAGGTGGATGCCGACTAGAAGGCCGCGGGGCCGCCGTTCGCCTCGACCGCGTCGCCGACCGCCCGGACGAACGCCTCCGCGCGCGCGTTCGTCCCCGCCGTGCGGTGGATCAGCGCGACCTCGGCGCAGGGCACGTCGTCCAGGGGGACGAAGGTGACGCCGGGGCGCGCGTAGTACTTCTCCACGGAGGCGACGACCGGGGAGATGCCCTGGCCCGCCGCGACGAGGGTCATCAGCTCCTGGAAGGACGCGACGGCCTGCCCCCGGCGGATCTCGCGGCCGCTCGGCGTGCGCGGCGGGACGTGGAAGTCCCACCAGTACGCGGGTGCGCCGTTCACGACGCCGAAGAACGTCTCGCCCGCCAGCTCCTCCAGGGAGACGGAGACGCGACCGGCGAGCGGGTGGCCGAGCGGCATCGCGAGCAGGCGCGGCTCGTTGATCACCACGGGCCCCACCGCGAGGTCCGGCTCCTCCACCGGCAGGCACGTGAAGAGCAGGTCGACCTCGCCCGAGCGCAGCGCGCCCAGCGGATCCTGGAACTGCGTCTCCCGCATCCGCACCTCGACGCCGGGGCGGCGCTCCCGGAACAGCGCCAGGATCGGGCCGGTCAGCGTGCCCGCGCCCGCGCCGAGGAAGCCGACGTTCAGCTCGCCCCCGACGCCCCGCGCGGAGTCCTTGGCGCGGGCCACCGCCGCCTCCATCTCCTGGTGCAGCGGCGCCAGTTCCTCGTACAGCTGACGGCCGAGCGGCGACATCCGCACCACCCGGCTGGTGCGTTCGAAGAGCGGGGCGCCGATCTTGCGCTCCAGCTTCTTCACCGTCTGGCTGACGCGGGCCTGCGAGAGCAGGAGGCGCTCCGCGGTGCGGCCGAAATGCAGCTCCTCGGCCAGGGTCAAGAAGGTCTCCAGCTCTTGCCGCTCCACCACATACCCCCTGTGACCTGCATCGATAAGCCTGAGCGCGTCGATCGTTTCACGGATCGCCGTTGATGGGGGATCGCGATCGGCGGATCTTTGAGGAGTCAGGACGGCGCCCGCCGAACGGACACCCTCTCTCTTCACTCCCTCTTCAACCAGCAGGAGCTCACGATGATTTCGCGTGCCCGCACGTCCCTCGCCCTCACCGCCACCGCCACCGCCCTCGCCCTGACCGCGGGGCTCGCCGTGACCGGCGCCCGGGCAGCCTCCCCCGACCGCCACGAGACCGGCGAGGCGGCCGCCTGGACCGCCGCCTGGGCCGCGTCGCCGCAGCGCCCCAGCACCGGGTTCAAGGCCAACTGGTCGGAGGCGGGCTTCGACCGGCAGACCCTGCGCCAGGTCGTCCGCGTCACCGAGGGCGGGGAGAGAGCCCGCATCCGGCTCTCCAACGCGTACGGCACCTCGCCGCTGCGCGTCGCGTCCGCCACCGTCGCCCGTACGACGAAGGGGGCGTCGGTGGAGAAGGGCTCGGTCAGGCGGCTCACCTTCGACGGGAAGCGGGGGGTCTCGATACCGGCAGGGGGTCAACTCTCCAGCGACGAAGCCGACGTGAAGCTCAAGCCCTTCGAGTCCGTCACCGTCACCCTGCACCTCGCGGGCACGACAGGACCCGCCACCTTCCACGCGCAGTCCTTCGCCACCACCTACCGCGCCGAAGGCGACCACACCGCCGACACCGGGGCCCGCGCCTTCGACGAGTCCACCGAGTCCTGGTACTACCTCTCCGGCGTCGACGTCAGCGGCGGGTCCGACAGGGCCGCGCGGCGCGACGGGGTCGTCCTCTTCGGCGACTCCATCACCGACGGCTTCGCCTCCTCCACCGACCTCAACCGCCGCTGGTCCGACGCGCTCGCCGAACGCCTCGCCAAGGCGGGCACGCCGCGGCCCGTCCTCAACTCCGGCATCGGCGGCAACATGGTCCTCAACGACTCGGCCTGGTACGGCGAGAAGAGCGCCAACCGGTTCTCGCGCGACGCCCTCGACCTGCCGGGCACGGGCACCGTCGTCGTCCTCGAAGGACTCAACGACATCGGCTACAGCGAGACCGACAAGCCCACCTACAAGCCCGCGCCCGTCGTCTCCGCCCGCGAACTCATCGACGGCCACAAGAGGTTGATCCGCGAGGCCCGCGCCAAGGGCGTCAGGGTCGTCGGCGCCACGCTCCTGCCGCTCGGCGGCTCCGACCACTACGGTCCGCACGCGGCGGCCGTGAGCGACGAGTTCAACGAGTGGGTGCGGACTTCTGGCGCGTACGACGCGTACGTCGACTTCGACAAGGCCCTCGCCGACCCGGCGGACCCGGAGCGGATCGCCCCGGCGTACGACAGCGGCGACCACCTGCACCCGAACGACGCCGGCTACCGGGCCATGGCCCGCGCGGTGGACCTGGGGACGCTGTGATGACCAGCGCCGTCGAGAGCGCCGCGCGGCCCGCAAGGGCCACGGCGGGCATGACACCGCGCCAGAAGCTCGTCCTGACCCTCCTCCTCGGCTCCCAGTTCATGATCGCCGTGGACTTCTCCATCCTGAACGTCGCGCTCCCCGTCGTCGGCGAGGGGCTCGGCTTCCCCCTCGCCCGCCTCCAGTGGATCGCCACCGCCTTCGCACTCGCCGCGGCCGGTTTCACGCTCCTCTTCGGCCGCATCGCCGACCTGTTCGGGCGCAAGCGGCTCTTCATCGGCGGGATGGCCCTCCTCGGCCTCTCCTCGGCCCTCGGCGGACTCGCCACGACGCCCGAAGTCCTTCTCGTGGCACGGGTGTTGCAGGGTCTGGCCACCGCGGCCGTCACCCCGGCCGGGCTCGCCCTGCTCACCACGGCGTTCCGCGAAGGGCCGCTGCGGGAGCGGGCGCTCGGGCTCAACGGGGCGCTCATGTCCGCCGGTTTCACCACCGGCGCCGTCCTGGGCGGGCTCCTCACCGACCTGCTCTCCTGGCGGTGGGCGTTCTTCATCAACGTGCCGGTCGCCGCGGCGGTGGTCGCCCTCGCCCCCGCGCTCCTCACCGACTCGCGGATCGTGTGCAAGCACCGCCTCGACGTACCCGGCGCGATCACCGTCACCGGCGGCCTGCTCGCTCTCGTCCACGGCCTGACCAGGGCGGGCGAGAGCGGCGTGACCGACCCCCTCGCGTTCGGCCCGCTCCTCGCGGGTCTCGCCCTCCTCGTCGCCTTCTGGTTCGTGGAACAGCGCTCGGCCGCGCCGCTCGTGCCCGTCCGCATCATGCGGCGCCGCACGGTCGTCTGGGGCAACACGGCGGGCCTGATCGCCTTCGCCACCGAGACCTCGCTGGTCTTCCTCCTGACGCTCTACCTCCAGGAGGTGCTCGGCTACTCCCCGCTCGCCACCGGGCTCGCCTTCGGCGTCCTCGGCCTCGGTACGGTCGTGGGCGGCATGCTCGGCGGGCGCGCGATCGGCAGGTACGGCAGCAGGGCCGCGATCCTCACCGGCGGCGCGGTGCAGGCCGCCGCGACGCTCTCCCTGGTCGCGCTCGGCACGTCGGGCGGCTGGCTGTACCTGCTCCTCGCGGCCACGTTCGTCGGCGGCGTCGGCAACATGCTGCTCATCGTCGGCTTCATGGTCACGGCGACGTCGGGCCTCCCGGACTCCGAACAGGGCTTGGCGGCGGGGCTCGCGACGATGACCCAGCAGGTGGGCATCACGCTCGGGATCCCTGTCATGAGCGCGGTCGCTGCGGCGCGGGCGGGGTCGGGCACGACACCTGACGCGGTGCTGTCCGGCGTGACGGTCGCGGTGCTCGTCAACTCCTTGCTGGTCCTTGCGGGTTCGCTGCTTGCGGGCCGCGCGCTGGGAGCCCCGCAAGGGGCGCGGGGAACTGCGCGAGCAACCCGGTAAGAGCCGCACCCGCGAAGGGGCCTGACCCGGCAGACGCGACCGCGCGTCCGTGGGGGCGGGCCCCGTAAGGGGCGCGAGGAACTGCGCGAGCAACCCGATCAAAGCCGCACCCGCGAAGGGACCTGACCCCGGCAGACGCGACCGCGCGCCCGTGGGGGCTGGCCGCGCAGTTCCCCGCGCCCCTGACGGGGCTCTCCGGACTACTCGGTCGTGTAGTAGCGGTAGAACGTCACGACGAACACCGCCCCTGCCACCAAGAGCGACATGATCACCGACCGCAGAACGCTCGCGTCGGTGAGGCTGTACAGGAAACCGAACGCGATCCCCGCGAACGCCGTCCAGGACAGAGCGCGCACTTCGCGGGGAAGCGTGTGTGCCACCCGGTGCAGGCCGAAGAAGGCCGCGGCGAAGACGAGCCCCGCGACCACGCCGAACAGGACGTTGCCGGTGGTGATCGGGCCGGCGTCGCGTCGGATGCCGGCGGCCCAGACGCCGTAGACGATGCCCAGGAGCACGGGGCCCGCCCAGTGGGCGGACACGGCCCGGTGGCCGGTCGTAGCCGGTGAGGCGTGTGCCATGACGGTTCCTCTCAGTTGTGGTCGCTGCCACCGCACGCTTCGTGGCAGTCACGCCACTGCGGGCAGGGGTCGTGGGAGGAGCAGCTCGGCACGTGGCGGCCGCCCGTGTCCACGTAGGCCGCGCTCACCCAGCCGCGGACGCCGACCAGCCAGTACCAGGACGGATCGCCATTGACCCGCGTGCCCCACGTGGCGCACGCGACGCGGTCCTGGCTGCCGTACGGAAGCGTGGCGACGATCGACGCCGACGTGTTCGGCTGGTCCCTGACGTTCAGATCGGGCCCGGAGACGACCGTGCCCCAGATGACGTCCCCGCCGTCGTGCGCGGGGGCGACAGCCGTGGCCGCGGCGGCGTTTCCCAAGGTCAGCAGGGCCGCGGCGGCTGCCGCCGACAGACTCAGAGCGATGCGCATGATCCGCCTCCTCGCCCCCACATCCAGGAAACACCCGTTCGGGCGAGCGCTCCACCGGAGGCTTCTCCGGAGGCTCTCCGGAAGCTTTCCGGACCGGAGTGGCGGTCGCCGCCGTCGGCGGACGCCGTTGCCCCCATATGCAGTCGCCCCGGTCGCGCCCCGCGTGACCGGGGGCTTGCCTGGGAAGCGTGCCGAAAAGCGTCCGAAGCCCCCGGTCCGCCGTATCCGCCGTATCCGCCGCGTCCGCCCTGTCCACCGTCCTGCTCGTCATCGCCTGTCTCCTCGTCCCCCTCGGCACGCTCTCCACCTGGGCGAAGTACGAGATCGCGGACACGGACAACTACGTCGCCACGATGGCGCCGCTCGCCTCCGACACCGCCGTACGGGACGCCGTCACGGACGCGGTCACGGACGGCGTCACCGACTCGGTGATGCGGGAGGTCGACATCGGGCCGCTGCGGGGCACCGTCGAGTCCTTCGTCAAGGACGCCGTGTCGTCGTTCACCGGGACCGCCGCCTTCCAGACCGCGTGGAACGCCGCCAACCGTGCCGCCCACGACGCCGTGATGCGGGCCCTGAACGACGACACCGAGAGCGAGGTCACCATCGACCTCGCGCCCATCACCGAGCAGGTCAAGAAGCAACTGGAGGACGACGGCGTGCCGTTCGCGGGCCGGATCCCCGTGCGGCACACCGAGGTCACGATCATGCGGTCCCAGGACCTCGGCCGCCTGCGGACCGTCTTCCACACGCTTCAGGTCGCGGGGGTGTGGGTGCCGATCGCCGCCGCCGTCCTCGCCGTCGCCGGTGTCCTGCTCGCCCCGCGCCGTCGCCGCGCCCTCATCACCCTCGCGATCGGCGCGGCCCTCGCCGCCGCCGCACTCCTGATCGCCGTGGCCATCAGCCGCGCGCTCACCCTCGACGACCTGCCGCCCGACCTCTCCCACGACGCGGCGGAATCGGTGTACGACGCCCTGACGCGGACCCTCCGTACGACGTCATGGATCGTCGTGGGGGCGGGGGCTCTGCTGGCCCTGGGACTTTGGCTGCCCGGACGGCTCCGGGGAAGGCCCCGCAAGGGGCGCGGGGAACTGCGCGAGCAACCCGGTGAGAGCCGCACCCACACGACCGGGCAACCACCCTCGGCCGAACCCCGTCTCTGAGGGAGTATTCGGGAAGCACGCACCCGACGACGAGAGGCCGACCCCTTGGACACCACGACGGCCGTCCGCGACACCGAGGACGAGGCCGACAGGGAGGCCCCGCGCCGAGTGCACCGGACCGCCGCCTGGGCCGCAGGCCTGCTCCTCGCGGCGGTCAGCACCGTCATCGGATTCCGCGTCGCCGACTCGGACGGCTTCACCCCCGTCCCCCAGGTCCTCGCCTTCCTGCCCTGGCTCCTCGTGCCCGCGGGGGCCGGGCTCCTGATGGCCGTGCTCGCGCGGTGGCGCGTCGGCATGCTGTGGGGCGTCGCCGCGCTCGGGCTCGTCGCCTGGTACATGGAGCCGTACGGGAAGGCCGACGACGTGAAGGGCGACGCCGTCGCCGAGCTGCGCGTGCTGACGTCCAACGTGGAATTCGGGCAGGGGACCCCCGGGTTGATCCGCGCCGTGCGCGAGGAACGGCCCGATCTCCTCTTCGTCGAGGAGTGCGACCACGCCTGCGCCGCGCTGCTCCGCAAGGAGCTTCCGCACGCCGACTACCCCTACCGCGCGGCCGTCGACGCGAACGGCGCCGAGGGCTCCGTCATCCTCGCCAACGTGCCGCTGAAGAGCGCGGACGGCATCGACGCCACCCTCGGCATGCCCGGTGCCGTCGCCGACGTGAAGGGGCACCCGGTGCGGATCCAGCTCGCGCACCCCATGCCGCCGGTGCCCCGCGAGGTCGGCCTGTGGCGCTCCGAGCTCCGGAAGATCCAGGAGTACGCCGCCACGGGCGACGGCGCGTCCACCATCATCGCCGGGGACTTCAACGCCACCCAGGACCACGCCGCCTTCCGCGACGTCCTGGACGCGGGCCTGCGCGACGCCGCCCGCATCGCGGGTTCCTCGCGCGCGCCCAGCTGGCCCGCCGCCGCGCCCGCCCCGCTCGGCGCGCAGATCGACCACGTCCTCGCCACCCCGGACTTCGCCGCCCGCGACGCCCGCTTCCTGGAGATCGGCGACACGGACCACCGCGCCCTGGCCGTCACGCTCACCCTCCACAAGGAGAAGAAGCCCGGCCACGAAGAGAACAAGCCCGGCCACCAGCAGAACAAACCCGCAACAGAGCGTTGATCCCCCGGCCAGAGCAAGTTACATAAAGCGCCGATAATGGGCACATGCCCCGTCCGCCCCGCCCCGCACGTCCGGTCTCCCTGAGGCCCCTCACCCCACCGGACTGGCTGGTCAGGTCCCTCAAACCGCAGTCCGCCCCCATCCCCTGGGCCGCCGTGGCCCGCGCCTCCGTCGCGATGGCGCTGCCGCTCGCCATCGGCATCCTCGCCGGCAGACCGGCGTACGGCGCGCTCGCGTCGATGGGCGCCCTGTCCGGAGTCATCGGCGACACCGCCGACGCCTACCGCATGCGGATCTTCAACATCGCGGTGCCGCAGCTCTTCGGCGCCCTCGGCGTCACCGTCGGCTCGCTCGTCTTCGGGCACGGCTGGCTCGCGGTCGGCGTGGTCACCTTCGTCGCGCTCGTCTCCGGGATGATGTCGACGATCGGCGCGGTCGCCTCCGTCTCCGGACTGCTCCTGCTGCTCAACTGCGTGGTCGGCGCGGGACTCCCGATGCCGGGACAGTGGTGGCTCGCCCCGCTCCTGATGACCGGCGGCGGCCTCCTCGTCCTTGCCCTCGCCCTGCTCGCCTGGCCGCTGCGGGGCGGGGTGCCGGAGCGGGCCGCGGTCGCCGCCTCGTACCGCTCCGTGGCCGCGCTCCTCGACGCCGCGGGCACGGACGCGTACGACGACGCGCGCACCACCGTGACGGCCTCCCTCAACCAGAGCTACGACCTGGTCCTCGCCCGCCGGGCCCGCGACCACGGCCGCAACGCCGAACTGGTCCGCCTGGTCGCCCAGTTGAACGCCCTCACGCCGATCGTGGAGGCGGCCCCCGCCGCCGACCAGGCCGTCCGGCACGCCGGGGCGTGCCTGCCGCCCGAGGTGCCCGCGGCGGTCCGCGCCCTGGCGGCCACGGTGGAGCGGGGCGCAGCCGCGCACCCCCCGGGCGAAGGCCCCGCCGAGCAGACGGCCGACCGGCTCTCCGAACCGCCCGACCACGCGGCCCGCGCCCTCGACCACGCCGTGCGGCACGCCGCGGAGACCCTGAACGACCCCGACCCGCTCGGCGCCATCGAGACCGACGACCGCCTGGGCCGCCCCGCCGCACTCCGCGTCCGGGCCCGCCGCGCCGCCCGCAACGTCATCCTGTCCGGGGCGTCCTGGCGCTACGGCCTGCGGCTCGCGCTCTGCATCGGCATCGCCCAGTCCCTGGTGTCGCTGATCGACGTACCGAGGTCGTACTGGGTGGCGCTCACCATCACGTTCGTCCTCAAGCCCGACTTCGGCTCGGTCTTCTCCCGCGCCGTCCTGCGCGCGCTCGGCACGGCGGCCGGTCTCGTCGTCGCCGCGGCCGTCCTCGCGGAGGTGCCGCACGGCTGGTGGGACGTGCCCGTGATGATGCTGCTCGCGCCGCTCATCCCCGCGCTCACCACCCGCGGCTACGGCTACCAGACGGCAGCGATCACCCCGGTGATCCTGCTGCTCTCCGACATCCTCAACCACCAGGGGCTCGGCCTTGTCCTGCCCCGCCTGGTCGACAGCCTGATGGGCTGCGCGATCGCGCTGGTCGCGGGCTACCTGCTGTGGCCGGAGAGCTGGGGCACGCGGATCGGCGACCGGCTCGCCGACGCGGTGGCCGACACCGCGTCGTACGTGGAGTGCGCGTTCGGCACCGCGCGGGACCCGGCGGCCCGCGCCCGCATGCGCCGCGGCCTCTACCGCGACCTGTCCGTCATCCGCTCCGAGTTCCAGCGCGCCCTGACCGAGCCGCCGCCCACCGGAACACGGGCCGCCGCCTGGTGGCCCCTGGTCGTCGCGGTCGAACGCATCCTGGACACCACGACCGCGGCAAGGGTCCGCATCCGGCACGGAGCGGAGGCCCCCGACCCCGACGAGGTGGCCGAAGTCTCCCGCGAACTCACGGAGCTGGCCCAGGGCCTACGCGCGTCCGACACCCTGGAGGAAGTCCGCACATCCTTCACCGTGGGCCCCAAGGACAGCGTCCTGGAACCCCTGCGCCAGGAGGTAGCAGCGGCGAGGGCGATCGCGTCGACCCCATAACGGAGAGAGCGCCCCGTAAGGGGCGCGGGGAACTGCGCAGGGCCCCGCAAGGGGCCTTCAGGGGCGCGGGGAACTGCGCAAGGGCCCGCCAGGGCCCGTAAGGGGCGCGGGGAACTGCGCGACCAGCCAAAGCCGACCCGCAGCTCCCCACCACACCCGAGCCGACTCAGCCCTTATTGACCTTGTGCAGAGCCTTCGCAAGCCCATTGGCCCACAACTGATCCACCTGCGCCCGCTCCGTCGCATCCGGCTGCGGGTTGGTGCAGGAAGGCCCGGGCCCACCACCCGACATCAGCTGACTGCAAGGACCGTCATACGTGTCCGGCAGCCCCAGCACGTGCCCGGTCTCGTGCGTCGTCACCCGAGTCGAGTCGTACTGCTGGTTCTGCGCGTAGTCCAGGAAGATGTACCCGCCTCCGTGCCCGTCCGTGCTCGCGTACGAGCCGCGCGGGTCATCGCCCTCGCGGTACTCGAAGCTCGCGCCCGAACTGCCTTCCTGCAGCTTCACGTTGGAGACCGCGGCGTTCCAGATGGACGTCGAGTTGGCTATCTGCTGCGCGAAGGTGGGGGCTCCGGACGCGTCGTAGGTGACGGTCACGGACTTCGCGCCGGGGTTGGCCGCGCGCTTCTCGGCGACGGCCTTCACCACGGCCTCGAAGAACGCCTTGTTCGCCTTGGCCTCCGCGGGCGACCCCGCGTAGTCGGCGTACGAGGCCCGGGCCGATGCCGTGGAGGTCGTCGTCGCGGCGGTGGCCGAGGTCGCGCCGAGACCGGCGACGGTGAGGCCGAGGACGGCCGCGACAGACAGGTATCGCTTGCTCATGTGTGGGGGGCTCCCTAATTCGTTCGACGACCGGTTGGGGCGGTCGATGAAAGGTGAACGGTTCGGTGCCTGTGAGTGTCGGGGAGCATGAGGCCCCTGGGGATGATGGCAACTCGCGATAGCACGGAGCTATCACCCGGTCCCGGCCTGCCCAGAACGGCTGGTTCTCATGGGGTTTGGGCGTCTGGTGCGGCGGGCGCGGCGCCTCTACTCTCATCGACCATGGAGCTCGAGGTCAGGCACCTCCGCGTACTGTGCGCCATCGCCGACACCGGCAGCCTGCACAAGGCGGCGCGCCAACTCGGCATGAGCCAGCCGTCCCTCACCACCCAGCTGCGGCGCATCGAGCACGCGCTCGGCGGCCAGCTCTTCACCAGGGAGCGCACCGGATGCCGGCCGACGCAGCTCGGCCGCGTCGTCCTCAGCCGCGCCCGCCCCCTCGTCACCGAGATGCGCGCCCTGGTCAGCGAGACCAAGGCGGCCGCGGCCCGCGCCGTCGAGGGCCCCCAGCTGCGCATCGGCTCCACGGCGAGCCGTGCCATACCGGGCTGGCTGCGCAAGCTGCGCGGCCGACTGCCCGGCACCGAGATCTCGCTCCAGATGGACGTGTCGGCCAACGCCCTGCTGCGCATGGTGGCGGCGGGACAGCTCGACGTCGCCTTCGTGCACGAGGTGGAGGGCTGTCCGCTGCGGCTGCCGGAGACGCTACGAAGACGCGTGCTCCTGGACCGCGAACCCCAGTTCATCTCGCTCGCCGCGGACCATCCCGCGGCGGACAGACCCGTCGTACGACTCTCGGAACTCGCCGACGACCGCTGGATGGTCGACCCGACGGTGGACGGCGAATGGGACGGACTGCGCCGCGTCCTGACGGCGGCCGGGCTCAACCCCCCTGTCCTGCACGGCGATTACCACACGGCGGCGTCCCTCGTCGCCACCGGCGAGGTCGTCGCGCTCTGCCAGCCGACCTCGCGGGCCAGGCCCGACATGTCCGTACGCCCCCTGCACGGCGATCCCCTCGGCGTCCGCCTCCTGGTGGCCGCGCGCACCGAGGAGGAGCTGGACGCGGTGTACGGCGAACTGGACGCCGCGTACTGGGAGGCGGCGGGTCAGTCCCCCGCCTATACGGAGTGGCTGCTCCGGGCCGGAGAGACGCGGGGGATGCCCGGGGAGACCCGGGGAACGCCCGGCGGGACGTTGGTCCCGGCCAGCAGGTGACCTTCGCCGAAACCTCCCCTGACCTGCACTTTTAGCCGTTTTACGGTACTGGGTCACGGCTTGCGGACACTTGTTACATTCCCTACGGATGACGCACACACGGCGCCCGTAGCTTCATATCTGTCGCCACCGCAAAGGGGCACAACTCGGACAGATCATCAGCGAGGGAAGTCACCACCATGCGCGCCACCCGTCGTACCTTCCGCACCGCCGCCATCGCCACCGGCGCCATCGCCGCACTCGCCGTCCCGGCCACGGCGGCGTTCGCCTCGGACGCCACCCCGCCCAACCCGCAGGGCCAGGTCACGCCGGGCGACCAGACCGGCAAGGACCAGTCCGACAAGGACCGGACGGACCAGGACAAGACCAACCCGGACGAGAACACCAAGAAGGACGAGACGGGCAAGGACGAGACGGGCCAGGACAAGTCCAAGGACAAGGACACGTCCAAGGACAAGGACAACGAGACGCCCAAGCCCGGCAGCTGGGAGTCCAAGGGCACCACCGCCCTCGGCAAGGGCTGGACCGCCAAGGTCGACGTCAACGCCTCCGCCCGCACCGCCAAGGCCGCCCTCTCCCTGAACGGCACCCCCAAGGGCAGCCTCACGGCCTACGCCAAGTCCGCCACCACCACGATCGACGGCAACACCTTCACCCTCTCGCCCGAGGGCACCATCACCATGAAGGCCAAGCCCACCCCGCCGAAGCCGGTCGACAAGCGCGTCTTCGTCCGCGACGCCAAGCTGGCCGACGGCTCCCTCGCCAAGATCTACAAGCTCGGCCCGAACCACTACCAGGCCGACATCTACGCCCACGGCGCCAAGCTGGACACCCTCGACGCCAACGGCAGGTCCGCGTCCGGCCAGAACAACGGCCTGCACGTCACCCTGAACCCCGACGGCACCATCAAGTCCTGGGTCGAGGGCAGGACCCACCACAACGGCACCACGCCGCAGCCCAAGAAGGACTCGCACCAGGTCGTCCCCAAGGGCGGCGTGAAGGCGGGCGCCGAGGGCGTCGGGACGGGCTCGTCCGACGACGCCCCGCTGATCGCGGCGGGCAGCGGCATGGCGGCCGTCGGCGCGGCCGGTCTCGGCTTCGCGCTGTACCGCCGCAAGCAGAACGGCTGATCAGGGTCCGGCTCGACGGCGAAGGGGCACTCCGCGCGCTCGCGGAGTGCCCCTTCGCCGTATATGCATGTGCCGTACGTACGGTCAGACGCCGATGTCGCACCCGTCCTCGCGCCACACCGAGACGACGGAAGGACGCACGATCTTGCCGGGACCGTCCGGCCACGTGCTCGCGGGCTTCTCCACCGAGGCGCCGTCGACCTCGCCCGGGTGCTGCACGGCGACGAGCACGCGCCGGTCCTGGACGAGCGGACCGCAGGTCTCCGCGCCGGTCGGCATGGTCAGGAACTGCTTGAGCTCACCGCGCCGCTCACCGCGCGTGGCGACCCCGAACAGGCCGTCGTGCGAGCCGAGTTGGTTGCCGTCGGTGGAGAGCCACAGGTTGCCGTGCGGGTCGAAGGCGACGTTGTCGGGGCAGGAGATCGGGGAGACCCGGTCCTTGGGGAAGCCCGCGAAGTACGTCGAGGGGTCCTCCGGGTCACCGGCGACGAGGAACAGCGACCAGGCGAACGTGGTCGCCTCGGCGCGGCCCAGGCGCTCGGTCAGTTCGAGGACCTGCCCGTGCTTGTTGAGGTTGCGCGGGTTGGCCTCGTCCGCACCGGCCTTGCCCGCCTTGCCCCGGTCGGAGTTGTTGGTGAGCGCGACGTACACCTTGCCGGTGTGCGGCGAGGGCTCGATGTCCTCGGGCCGGTCCATCTTGGTCGCCCCGACCTTGTCACCGGCGAAGCGCGTGAAGACGTACACCTCTTCGGCGGTCATGCCCTCGACGTGCGAGACGGCCTTGCCGCCGGGGCCCGCGGTGGCCAGCGGAATCCACGTCCCGCTCCCGTCGAACTCGCCGTCGGCGGGCAGCTTGCCCGAGCCGTCGATGTCGGCGGCGGGGGAGTCACCGGTGAGCTTGGCGACGTACAGCGTGCCTTCGTCGAGCAGCGTCAGATTGTGCTCGTGCGCGGCCCGCGACGTCCCCTTGGCGACGCGCTTGCTGCTGACGAACTTGTAGAAGTAGTCGAACTTCTCGTCGTCGCCCATGTAGACCACCGGGCGGCCGTCGTGCGTCAGGCGCGGCTGCGCGGCCTCGTGCTTGAAGCGGCCGAGCGCGGTGCGCTTGCGCGGGGTGGATTCCGGGTCGTACGGGTCGAGCTCGACGACCCAGCCGAACCGGTTGGCCTCGTTGGGCTCCTTGGCGAGGTCGAAGCGATCGTCGAACCGCTCCCACTTCCGCTCGGACGCGGCGCCGACGACGCCGTACCGCTTGAGCCGCGCGGCCGCCTTCGGGTCCGTCACCTTCTCGGCGTTGGCGAAGTACTGGTTGAAGTTCTCCTCGCCGTGCAGCGTGGTGCCCCAAGGGGTGTTGCCGCCCGAGCAGTTGTTGAGGGTGCCGAGGACGGTGGTGCCGCGCGGGTCGGCCTTCGTACGGACGAGCTCGCTGCCGCGTACGGGCCCGGAGAGCCGGAAGGGGCTGGTGGCGGTGAGCCGCCGGTTGAGCTGGTGCCGGGAGACGGCGCGCAGCTTCCCGCTCCCGCGCTCCCCCTCCACGACCACGACCGAGAGGCCGTGCGCGGCCCACGCGATCTCGACCTGCTCGCGGGTCGGGTTCGCGGGGTCGTAGCCCTTGAACATCAGGATCTCGTCCGTGTACTCGTGATTGGCGACGAGGACCTGCCGCCCGTGCTCACGGCGCAGCGGAAGCAGGCTCAGGAAGTCGTTGTTGTACCCGAACTGTCCGGCCTGCGCCTTGGCGCTCTGCCGGTCCGCGTCGAAGGCGGGGGCGCCGCGCAGGATGGGCTCGCCCCAGCGGATGACGACGTTCTGCTCGTATCCGGCGGGGACGGTGACGGTGTCCGCGGTGTTGGGCGCGACGGGCGAGAAGCGGAGGCCGCGGGCGGCCTTGCCCTTGCCGTGCTTGCTCCCGCCCCGCCCGGTGGGCGCGGCGGCCGCTGCCTCGCTGACCCCGGGCCCGGCTATGACCGTGCCGCCCGCCGCGGCGGCGACCGTCACGACGGCGGCGGCGCGCATCATCGAACGACGGCTGAGCGCACCGGCGATGACGTCGCCGACGTACTCGTTCTCGCTGGTGTTCGGGACTTCCTGGAAGCAGGCGTCGCCGCAACGGAACCGGCAGGTCAGGGCGGAACGGCCGCCGCTCCCCTGGTGAGAGGTGATGATCGGCAGCAGTGTGCGCACGGGTCCTCCGTCGTGTGGCGTGGCCGGTTTTCGCCGTGACGGTATGGGCGGTATTCGGCAGGACGAGGACCGGAGGGTGAACGGAGGGTGAATCCGTGGCGCACGGCAGGGAGTTGCCGGGAGGCTGCGGGGGCGGGGTGGCTCGGGCGGGTGACGGTGGGCGACCCTGCCCAAGATCGCCCCGGGCGGCGGCTAACCTTACGTGTCCGCCCTGGCCAGGGATTTTCGGGAATCAACTCACGCGAAGGGTTGCGCACATGGGCATTCTGAACCGCCTGCGGAACGCGTTCGGACGGTCACGCAAGGAGAGCGTTCCGGAGGCACGGGAGCCCGAGGTTGCGGCGGCGCCTGAGCAGACGGTGGCGGTGAGCGTCCCGGCCCCCTCGGCCGAGCCGACGCCCGAGCCGCCCACCAGGGCGTCGGTCCCTTCCCCGTCCCCCGAGCCGTCGTCCTCCTCGATGGACGACTTGGTGGCGGCGGCCTTCGACAACATCACGGTCCCGCCCCCGTCCCCCGAGCCGACGCCGGAACCGTCCCCCAAGGCGACGACCCCCTCGATCCCGGCACCTGCCACGCCGGACCGGGACGCTGCGCCGGACGTTGCGCCTGCGCCGGACACTGCACCCGAGCCGGACGCCGCGACGCCCGCCGAGCCCGCAGCCGAGGAGGCGGAGCCCGCCACGGACACCAGTGCCGCGTCGGCCACGGCCCAGGAGCCGGATGCCGCCGCTGCGCCCTCCGAGCCGGACGTTGCGACGCCCACTGAGCCCGCAGCCGAGGAGGCGGAGCCCGCCACGGACACCAGTGCCGCGTCGGCCACGGCCCAGGAGCCGGATGCCGCCGCTGCGCCCTCCGAGCCGGACGTTGCGACGCCCACTGAGCCCGCAGCCGAGGAGGCGGAGCCCGCCACGGACGCCGCTGCGGCTGCACCCACCTCGCCGAGCGCCGAAGACGAGGCCGCCGCCCCCGCTGCGCCCACGTCGCCGACCGCCGAGGACGACGCCGCCCAGCCCTCCGCCCAAGCGGCGCCCGCCCCGGCCGAGCCGGACGCCGCCGCTGTGGGCAATCGTCCCGCTGGGCGGGACGGGTGGGCACAGCCCACGTCGCCGAGCTCCGAGAACGAGGGCACCCAGTCGTCCGACCAGGACACCGCCCCCGCGCCGCAGGCCGAAGCCCCCCAGACCGCACAGCCGGAACCGGGGGTTGTGCCCACCCGTCCCGCCGTGCGGGACGATTGCCCACAACAGGAACCGGCCCCCCAGCCGGAGGCTGACACCACCCCGCCGCAGGCGGAACCCAAGGCCACCGAACCCGAACCCGAACCCGAGCCTGAGGCAGACGCGGAGCCCAAGCCGGAGGCAAACGCCACCGAACCCGAGCTGGAGGCAAACGCCACCCAGCCCGAGCCGGAGGCAAACGCCACCCCCGCCACCCCCCTCACCAAGATCAAGTCCAAAGCCCCGGGGCTAGCCACCGCCTACAAGGCAGCCGCAGCCGCCCTCAAGAAGAACGACCTCACCGGCACCCGCGCCCCCGTCTACCTCGTCCTGGACCGCTCGGGCTCCATGCGCCCGTACTACAAGGACGGCTCCGCCCAGAGCCTCGCAGAGCAGGTGCTCGCCCTCGCCGCCCACACCGACCCCGACGCCACCGTCCACGTCGTCTTCTTCTCGACGGAGATCGACGGCACCGGCACCCTCACGCTCCCAGAGCACGAGGGCCGTATCGACGAGCTGCACGCCGCCGCGGGCCGCATGGGCCGCACCAGCTACCACCGGGCGATCGAAGAGATCGTGGCCCACTACGAGAAGTCGGAGCACAAGGAGAACGGCACCCCCGCCCTCGTCGTGTTCCAGACGGACGGCCCCCCGGACGCGAAGGGCGTGGCGACCCAGGCCCTGAAGGACGCGGCCGCCCACCCCCTCTTCTTCCAGTTCGTCGCGTTCGGCGAGCACGAGGCGAAGGGCTTCGACTACCTCCGCAAGCTGAAGGCGGACAACGCCGCCTTCTTCCACGCGGGCCCGACCCCGCGCGAGCTCACGGACAAGGAGCTGTACGAGGGCCTGCTGGCGGCCTGGCGCCCGTAACCCCGCCGTACGGCGACGCACGACACGACCCTCAGGGGGCGGCCCCGGAACCCCCGGGTCCGCCCCCTGATATCGATGTGAGTCGATCTCGATCGGGCCGTTAGGATTTCGACCATGGCGGCCACTGGATCCGAGAAGCAGGGAGCGGGCGAGAACGCGAAGGCGTTCTACGTCTCGACCCCCATCTACTACGTAAACGACGCTCCTCACCTGGGCCACGCCTACACGACCGTTGCAGGGGACGTGCTCACGCGCTGGCACCGTCAGCGCGGCGAGAAGGTGTGGTACCTCACCGGCACGGACGAGCACGGTCAGAAGATCATGCGCACGGCCGAGGCGAACGACGTCACCCCCCAGGAGTGGTGCGACAAGCTCGTCACCGAGGCCTGGAAGCCCCTCTGGGAGCACCTGAACATCGCGAACGACGACTTCATCCGTACGACGGAGAAGCGTCACACCGACCGCGTGCAGGAGTTCGTCCAGGATCTCTACGACAAGGGCGAGATCTACAAGGGCGGCTACGAGGGTCCGTACTGCGTGGGCTGCGAGGAGTACAAGCTCCCCGGCGACCTCATCGAGGCCGAGGACGGCACGAAGCTGTGCCCGATCCACAAGAAGCCGGTGGAGCTCCTCAAGGAGGAGAACTACTTCTTCAAGCTCAGTGAGTACGGCGACAAGCTCCTCGCCCTGTACGAGGAGAACCCGGGCTTCATCCAGCCGGAGTCGGCGCGCAACGAAGTGGTGAACTTCGTCCGCCAGGGCCTCCAGGACCTCTCGATCTCCCGCTCGACGTTCGACTGGGGCGTCCCCGTCCCCTGGGACGACAAGCACGTCATCTACGTCTGGGTCGACGCCCTCCTGAACTACGCGACGGCCGTCGGCTACGGCGCCAACCAGGAGAAGTTCGACGCGACCTTCCCCGCCGACGTCCACCTGGTCGGCAAGGACATCCTCCGCTTCCACGCCGTGATCTGGCCCGCGATGCTGCTCGCGCAGGGCCTGCCGGTGCCGGGTCGCGTCGCGGCGAACGGCTGGCTGATGGTCGGCGGCGAGAAGATGTCGAAGTCGAACCTGACGGGCATCAAGCCGCAGGACCTGACGTCCCACTTCGGCGTGGACGCGTACCGCTGGTACTTCCTGCGCGCGATCGCGTTCGGCAGCGACGGCTCGTTCTCGTGGGAGGACTTCTCCGCCCGCTACACCTCCGAGCTCGCGAACGACTACGGCAACCTCGCCTCGCGCGTGGCGGCGATGGTCGGCAAGTACTTCGGCGGGGCGCTGCCCGAAGCCACGGCCTCCGGCGACGCGGAGAAGGCGATCCAGGACGGCCTGACGAAGGCCGTCGCCGACGCCGACCGCGCGATCGGCGAGGACCTGGACTTCCAGTCCGGCATCCTCTCCATCTTCGCCTTCGTCAAGCAGGTCAACGGCTACATCACGGAGCAGGAGCCGTGGAAGGTGGCCAAGGACGAGTCCCCGGAGGGCAAGGCCCGCCTGGCGACGATCCTCTACACGGCGGCGGAGTCGCTCCGCGCGGTGGCGGTCCTGCTCAACCCGGTGATGCCGGAAACCTCCCAGAAACTCTGGGACTCCCTCGGCGCGGAACCCACCCTCGGCACCCTCGCCACCCAGCCGGTCCAGGACGCGGCGACGTGGGGCCAGCTCCCCGTGGGCGCGACGGTGACGAAGGGCGCGGTGCTCTTCCCCCGCTTGGAAGAGCCGAAGAAGGACGCGTAAGCGCTGACACGCACGTACGCCCGAGGGGCCGGGAACCACACAGGTTCTCGGCCCCTCGGGCGTACGCCCCGCCGTCACACCGAAGCGGCATCCCCTTGCCCGTACGGATGCCAGCCGGTCGTCTGCACCGTGAACCCCATCGGGTCCGGCAGGGTGATGGGCTGGCCGAAGATCCCCTTGCCCGTCTCGACGTAATGCCTGCCGTCGAGCTCCAGCAGGTGCCACGTGGCATCGTTCGGATCGACGATCAGGTACACCGGAATGCCGACGCCCGCATACCGCTCCCGTTTGTCGTCCCAGTCCCGCTTGATCGCCGTACGCGTCGTGGAGACGGTCTCGACCACGGCGAGCAGGATCTGCGCGGGCCAGTCGGACTCCGCGTCATCGCCCGGCCGGTCCTCGCTGCGGATGATCACGGCATCCGCACGCGGCCGGTAGTCGTCGGCCACCAGCAGCCCTCGCTCCGACCAGGCCTCGAAGGGGTCGGGGGTGTGCCGCACGAGGCTCCGTCCGGGCAGGTCGTGCAGGTGTCCGGGGTTGGCCTGCATGACGAGCTCACCGTCGAGCAGCTCGACGTGCAGACCATCAGGCACCTCAAGCTCGTGCCACATCTCGATGATCTGGTTCTTCTTCATCACGTCGGCCTCCGCCTGACTCAGGTACGCCATCCACACTACGAGATCCGAGCGTGGAGGCGGCAGCCGTCTCGCTGTCCGTCGTGCCCAGTTCAAGGGGCCTCCCGCGACGCTCGGACAGCGGTGGCCAGAAGGGTGTCTACTTCGCGACTGGAACGGCGCAGCAGGATCGTCGATCTGGCGCTGGTACACCGTGCTGCGGACATGGTCGGCGTGCCGCGACACATACTCGCCGAGCTTGGACAGCACCGCAGCGGCCAGGCTGTACACCGACGACAGCCTCGTACGGGCAGGCCCGGTTGACCGCCGACCGGGCCGGTACCTGGGCGGAGGTTCCCGGCGACCGCACCTGCGGGCCGGTTGTTCCCGATGGCTCCCGAGGTGTCTCTACTGAGGTCGCATCAGGTGGAGGTCCTCGCCCCACGCGTCCAGCACCGCGTCGTGTCCGGCCCGCCGGGCCGCTGCTTCGACCTGGGCGAAGAGGCGACGTTGTACGGGCACGTCGCCCGTTGCCGAGATGTGGTTCAAGGCGTCGAGGAGCAGCTCGGTGTCCCAACCGGGGAGCGGGAACCGCGCGAGTTCCCACTCCAGGTACTTGTTGTACGGGCGGGGACGCCGGTGCAGAGCGAAGAGCGACTCCAGCAAGAACCTGACGCTGTCGGCGGCGTCGAGTCGGGCCGCGAGGGCATGACCGTCGCGGTCGTTCTTCAGCGAGCGGTAGAGGGAGTTGGCGTAGGCATCGAGCCACGCGCCTGCCTCGTCGAAGGCTTCGTCGGCGGCAAGCCATGCCTTGTCGGCCACGATCTGGGCGATGACTCCGTCGAGCCGGTCGAGGACGACCCGAGCCCTGGCAAGGGCGTACCGCTCGAAGCCGGGCATCCCGGCGGCGCGGAACGCGTCGAGGGAGAGGACGACGAGGTCGAGTTCCGGGGTGCGGTGCCCCGTGAACCGGGTGAGTTCCGTCGTCGCCCCGTCAGCGAGCACGACGTACAGGTCGTGGTCGGAATGCTCCGTGGTCATGCCTTCGTGGGCCTGGGAGCCTTTGAGGACAAGGCCGACGACAGCCGGATCGGCCGCGGCGAGTTCGACGAACGCGTCGTAGGCGAGGTGTTCCTGAGCGGTCATTGCGTGATCTCCGGTGATTCGGCGACGGGTATGCCAGGCGGACGCCCCAGCTCGCGCGAGGCGCCCGCACCGTCTGCGGCGGCACTCGGTCACCGCCACCCGGAAGATCAACGCACGTGTGGACACTAGCGCTCGGACTGGGAGCGGCGCATGCCATTGACCTGAGACCGGCGTGATCAACGAGCTAGGCGACGCCCAGTTCGCACCAGACGTACTTCCCGGAGTCCGTGGCCACGGGCTCCCAGCCCCAGCCGTCCGCACAGGCCCGTACGAGGTCGAGGCCCCGGCCCTGCTCGGCCCCCACGGCGGCGAGGCGCGGGGGCGGGGCCGGTGGCGTCGGGTCGGCGTCCCACGCCCCGATGCGGAGGACTCCGTCGGCGTAGCGGACGCGGAGGGCGGCGGGGCCCTTGGTGTGGCGTACGGCGTTGGACACCAGCTCTGTCGCCAACAGCTCGGCGAGGTCGGTGAGTTGGGGCAGGCAGTGGAGGGTGAGCATGAGGCGGAGGGACCGGCGGCAGATCGTGACGGCGCGGAGGTCGTGGGGGATGTACAGGGTGTACTCCCAGGGTTCGCTTTCGCTTCCAGGCATGCGAGAACTCCTGTTGACAGGTGGGGAGTTACCGGACGCGGCGGGGTTTGGGCGGTGGCAGTGGCACCCTCGTCATGGCATGACGGGGTGGTGCGCTTCCGGGGTCCCGGGTCTCGCAGCGTGTGCGACGCGTCACTGACGGTAGGGTAGAAATTACTACCCCTGCAAGGTGGTCGCGTAATCTGACACCCGAAGGGGTGGCTCAACCACACCTGGCACCAAGGTCGTTGAGGAGATCAGGCCGGATGACGATGCGGAACGAGCCCACCGCCCGCCAGGTTCGCCTGGGCACGGAGCTGCGCCGACTACGCGAAGCCGCAGGCATGTCGGCCAAGGAAGTCGCGGGGCTGATCGGTTCCAGTTCGGCCCACATGAGCCAAATCGAGTCAGGCAGCTCCGGCATCAGTGAGGACCGGCTTCGCCGGCTGGCGGCGCATTGCGCCTGTGGGGACGATGGGCTGATCAACGCGTTGGCGACGATCGCCACCGATCGCACACGCGGGTGGTGGGAGGAGTACCGAGGCGTATTGCCTTCGCCATTCCTGGACCTATCCGAACTGGATCACCACGCGACGTTCCGACGCGACGTGGCGGTCATCCACATTCCGGGGCTCCTTCAGACCGAGCCCTACGCCCGCGAACTGTTCTCGTACATGGCACCGGAGCTCCCGGAAACGGAACTCCAGCTGATGGTGAACCACCGCATGAGGCGCCGGGTAGTCATCGAGAGGCCGAACCCCATCGCGTACGAGGCCGTCATCCATGAGGCAGCGCTACGCATCAAGGTGGGCGACCGAACCGCGTCGGTGAAGCAACTCGCCCGCGTACTCGCACTGTCCGAGGCAGAACACGTGACCGTACGGGTCATCCCGTTCAGCTTGAACAGCTTCGCAGGTGCTGGCAGCACGATGGTGTACGTCGGCGGGCCGGTAGCGCGTCTGGACACTGTCGTACGTGACGCCCCGCACGGAAACGCCTTCATCGATGCCCCAGCCCAACTGGACCACTTTCGAACGCTCTTCCGTAAGGTGGAGGCAGTGTCACTCGATCCAACGGAGTCGCGTGACTTCATTCACCGGATGTCCAAGGAACTATGAGGTGACGTCATGACCACCCCCGTCAACTGGCAGAAGTCATCTTTCTCCGGCGGTGGTGTCGGCAACGACTGCGTGGAACTGGCCAGCACCGGAACCCACATCCACCTCCGCGAAAGCGACACCCCCGCAGAGGAACTGCACACCACCCCCACCACCCTGGCCCACCTCCTCCGCACCCTCAAAGCGCGCCCGCACTAGGCCCTCTCCGACGGATCGTCAGCGCAAAGCGAACTTGGCGACGTACACGTCGAACGGCTCGATGCCGACCCCGGCCAGGAGTTCGTGACAGGCGCCTCCCCGCACCTGGACAACGGATCCATACCTGGGGCCAGAACCGGAAGCACCCGCCCCACGGACATGTCACATCTCCCGCCCCCGCGCCGTCGTACGGCTACAACGCCACCCGGCGCAGTCGCAGAGGAGAAACCCCATGTCGGCCGCAAACGCACCGCGCAACACCGCGCTGCTCCACCGTTTCCACGCCGCCGTGAACAGCCGTGACCTGGGCGCCATCTCGCAGGCCATCGACGAGTTCTTCGCACCGGACCTGCTCTTCCACGCACCGGTGCCGAACGGGCTCACCGGACCCGAGGCCATGAAGCAGGTGTGGCGGACGCTCCTGCGTGCCTATCCCGACATTCACGTCACCGTCGAGGAGACGGTCGCGGAGGGGGACAAGGTCGTCGCCAGGAACACGGTCACCGGGACCCACCTGGGCGAGTACCAGGGACTTCAACCCACCGGCCGGACCGTCACGTACAACGAGATGTTCATCCTCCGCTTCACCGACGAAGGCCGGGTCGCCGAGGTCAGCGGCGTCGTCGACGTCCTCACCCAGCTACGCCAGCTCGGCGCCGCCGACGGCCTCTTCGCCCACGCGCCGGACCACCAGGAGTGATCCTCACCGCCACCCCCGTCGACCACGCCCCCTACCCTGGTCCCCACGAACGTCCTGTTCGGGGTGGGAGGGCATGTGAGCGGCGGCACGGGGGACGTGGAGAACTCGGTCTCCGGCGGGCAGCAGGGCATCGTCGTACAGGGGCGGGACTTCCACGGCCCGGTCACCATCTACGGCGGCGCCTCCGCCGGGCGGCCGCAGCCCGCGCGCTCCGCGTACTGGGAGCACGTACGGAACATCGCGCCCGATCAACTCCGTGACAGAGACGATGAGTTGGCGGAGCTCGCCGATTTCTGCCGGGGCGCGGGCGACCACGCCTTCACCTGGTGGCGTGCGGGCCCCTGGGCCGGAAAGAGCGCCCTGCTCGCCTGGTTCGCGCTGCACCCGCCCGAGGGCGTCCGCGTCGTCCCCTTCTTCATCACCGCCCGCCTGGCCGCCCAGAACGACCGAAGCGCCTTCGTGCACGTCGTACTCGAACAGCTCTCCGAGCTCATCGGTGAACCCGTGCCCCCGCAGCTCACGGAGGCCACCCGGGAGGCGCACCTGCTGCGGCTCTTCGGACGGGCCGCCCAGGAGTGCGGGGAGCGCGGCGAGCGGCTCGTCCTGCTCGTGGACGGGCTCGACGAGGACCGCGGCGCCACGGACGGACCCGACGCCCACAGCGTCGCGGGCCTCGTGGCCCAGGTCCCGCACGACCACGACGCACTGCGGGTCGTCGTCGCGGGGCGGCCGCATCCGCCCCTCCCCGGGGACGTACCGGAGAGCCATCCGCTGAACAGGGCGTGCACCGTAAGGGAGTTGGCGCCTTCCTCCTGGGCCGGGACCGTGCGCTACGCGGCCGAGCGGGAGCTGCGGCGGCTCTTCCACGCGGGCGGCGACCACCTCGACGCGCTCGGCCTGCTCACCGCGGCGGGCGGCGGTCTGAGCCTCGACGACCTCGCGCACCTGACCAGGGCCGCGCCCTACCGGCTCCAGGACGTCCTGCGCACCGCGTCCGGCCGCACCTTCGAGATCCGCGAGGGCGCCTACCTCCTCGCCCACCAGGAACTGCACCTCCAGGCACGGAGGTTGATCGGCGAGGCGGTACTCGCCGAGTACCGGGAGCGGCTGCACGCGTGGGCCGCCGAGTACCAGGAGCGCGGCTGGCCCGCGCGGACCCCGCCGTATCTCCTGCACGGCTACTTCGCGATGCTGCGCGAGCACGCCGACATCCCCCGCGTCGTCGCCCTCGCCACGGACCCGTCCCGGCACGAGCGGTTGTACGGCGACACGGGCGGCGACGTCGCCACGCTCGCGGAGATCCGCGCGGGCGAGGAGGCGATCGTGGAGGCGGGCGGGCATCCGCTGCCGGATCTGCTGCGGCTCGCTGTGCAGCGGCACGTGTTGCGGCTGCGCAACGACGCCGTGCCGCGCGAACTGCCGGTGGCCTGGGCGACCTTGGGATACGCGGACCGCGCGGAGGCCCTGGCGCTCAGCATCCCGGGCCTGGGGCAACGGGTCCGCGCCCTCGTCGGGGTCGGCGAGGCACTGCGTCGGCGTGGGGACGGCGAGCGTGCCGTCGCGGTGCTGCGGAACGCGGAGGCCGCGGTCCGCCCCAAGGACCACTCGCTCGACGAACCCTGGCACCTCAAGACGCTGGTGACGACGTGGCTCGCCTGGGGCGAACTGGAGCGGGCGACGGCTCTCGCGGCCGCCATCAGCTCACCCGCCGTGCTGGAGAGCGTCGTCCCGCTCGTCACGACCGCACTCGCGGAGCACGGGTGGTACGACCGGGCCGAGGCGTTCGCCGAAGGGACCGAGAACCTCTATGTACGCGTGTTGGGGCTGCTCACGGCGGCCGCCGCCACGGCGAAGGGCGGCGAGCAGCAGCGGGCCGACGCGTTCTTCCGCAAGGCGGAGGAGGCCGTGAGCCAGCGCGCGCCCTACCGCTCCGTCGGCCTGCTGCGGCGGATCGCCGGGGCCTACGCGGAGCTGGGCGCCCACGAGCGCGGCGTCGCGTTCGCCGAGGGGCTCGCGGGCATGGGCACGGCGGACTCCCCGTCGGCCGCCGGCCGGCGCATCACGCACGCCGCGCACACGGAGATCGCCCTGGTCCTCGCCGGTCGCGGGGACGCCGAGCGCGCTCTGCCGCTGGTCCTGCCGGAGCTGCGCACGGGGATCGCCAGAGCGTCCGGCACCCGGTCCACCCCATCGGTCACCACGCACGCACTCGCCGTCGCCATGGATCGCGCGGCCGTCACGGACGACATCCGGATGCAGTACGACACGTGCCGGGTCCTGATCGCCACCGGTCGCCACGCCGAGGCCGAGGCCATGGCCCACGCCTTCCCCCACGGCTCCGACCGCGCACCGCTCGCCCTGGCCTTCGCACGGGCCGGGGAGAGCGACCGCGCGCTGCGGATCGCCGAGGGCATCGACACCGGCCACGCGGGCAGCCACGCCGTGACCCGGGCCTTCTGCAGGACCCTGATAAAGCAGGGGCGTTACGAGGACGCCGCGCGGGCGGCCCGGCACCTCACCGTCCGGCGCGAGGTCCTCGGTCCCGTCTCCCTGGCACTGGCCGCCGCCGGTCAGCACGCCCAGGCGCTCGACCTGGCCGAGCCCGCGCACGGAGCCGCTCCCGAGCCGGTGGACCTGGCCTGGAAGTGCAGGGTCCTGCTGGCCGTGGGGCAGCCGGGCCCCGCGAAGACGCTGGCGGCCACCATCCGGGACTGGACCTGGCGTGCGGTGGGTCTGGCCGCGGTCGCGCGGGACCTCGCGGCGGGCGGCCGCGCCGACGAGGCGGAAGCCGTGCTCGCCCAGGCCGAGTCGGGCTACCGCGACGCCGCCCCCCTGCTCTCCGAGCTCCGCGCCCGGGCTGCCGTGGCCACCGCCCTCGCCGGGGCGGGCCACGACGACCGGGCACTCACGCTCCTCGACGGCATCGAGCAGCGACTGCCCCTGTTCCCCGGCCCGCTCCGGAGTCCCCGGATCACCGTGCAGCATGACGCCGTGGCCCGGGCGCTCACGGCTGCCGGACAGTTCGAGCGCGTCCTCGCGATGGCGACGGTCGCGTCGGAGGCCAGTGCGGACGTCTGGCTGGTGAACGTCATCCGGGAGCTGGCGGACACGGGACAGCCCCGCCTCGCCCGGGCGCTGCTCCCCGGTCTCGCCAAGGAGCAGAACCGCGACCGGAGCCGCAGCGATCTCGCCAAACTCCATGTCGCACGAGGGGAGTTCGAGCTCGCGCTCTCCTTGGCACGGGCCTCCTCCACCACCACGGACCTCGGTCTGGAGATGCTGGCCGAGATCGTCGAAGGGCTCGTGCGGGACGGCCGGCGGGAGCAGGCCGAGGAGCTCTACCGCGAACTCCTGGCGACACCGGCCCCCACCCCCTCGCCGAGCTGCGACACGTTCACGGCGATCGCCCGTGCCGCGTACGCCCTCGGCGACCACGAGACCGTGACCGCCATGTTCGACCGTGCCGAGCGGAGCGGCCAACTCGACTACGACGCGCGGAAATCGGCTCGCTTCACCCGCGCCCTCGTCGCCACCGGGCACACCGACCGCGCCGAGACCTTCGTACGCGGTCGTACGGGTCCACTCGACGACGGCGGAAGCTCGCTCTCCGGTCTGGTCGAGGCCCTGGCCGAATCGGGCGACGTCAGCCGCGCGGAGGCCCTGGCCCGGTCCGCGCCCTCGTCCTCCCTCACCACCGCGACCGCGTGCGCGGCGCTCGCCCTGGCGCTCCCCCGGGACCGCGCCACCAAGCCCGCCGCCCTGGCCGTCCACCACGGCGACTGGATCAAGGCCCTCCCCGCCCTCCTCCACGCCGACCCCACCGCCCTCGACATCCTCACCGCCCCGGACCTCTGGCCCCGCCTGACGTCCTACTGAGGAACGGGGCGGCCCCGGCTCACCCCTCCGTACGGAGGGACGGGACAGCCCCGGCTCACCCCTCGTACGACCGCACGAGCCGCGCCATCTGCCGCCCGGCCGCCCGCAAGGGCTCCTCGCTCCGCGCCACCTGAGCCGTCACCTCCGCGCCCTCCAGCGCGCTGATGACCGTCGTCGCCACCTCCCGCGCGTCCCCGGCCCCGAAGCCGGAACCGATGAGCCGCTCCTCCACGATCCGCTCCCACCCCCGCAACGCCTCCGCGCAGACCCGCTGGATCTCCGAATCCGTCCCCAGCGTCTCCAGCGCGGCGGCGGTCACCGGGCACCCGTCGGTCCACCCCGACTCCCGCAGCGCCACGGCGAGTTCACCGGCACAGCGCTCGATGGCGGCGCCGGGGTCCCCGTCACCCGCGAGCCCCTCCCGCAGCATCACCGCGAACTCCTCCGCGCTGTACGCGATCGCGGCGACCGCGACGGACTCCTTCCCGCCGGGGAAGAAGTGGTAGACGGAGCCGAGCGTGGCCTCCGCCTCCTTGGCGATCTGCTTGATGCCGGTGCCCACGTACCCCTGCCGCTGGATGAGGCGTGCGGAGACGGCGACGATCCGGTCGCGGGTGCTGGGAGCGCTCTTGTCGGCCATGGGGCCAGCCTACCCGGAATTAGTTAGAGCGTTCGTTCTAGAAGCGTGCTACGTTCTCTCCACGCACTAGATAGAGCGATCGTTTTAGTAGCCATACGGAGTCACACATGCCGCACGCATCACAGTCCGTCACCATCATCGGCCTGGGCCCCATGGGCCAGGCCATGGCCGCCGCCTACCTCGACCGGGGCTACGACGTCACTCTCTGGAACCGCACCCCCTCCCGCGCCGACGCCCTCGTGGCACGCGGCGCCACCCTCGCCCCCACCGCCGAACAGGCCCTGTCCGCCGCTGAGTTGGTGATTCTCAGCCTCACCGACTTCGACGCGATGTACGCGATCCTCGAACCCGCCAAGGACGCCGTCGCGGGCCGCACCCTGGTGAACCTCAGCTCGGACACCCCGGAGAAGGCGCGGGCGGGCGCGCGGTGGGTGGCCGAACTCGGCGGCACCCACCTCACCGGTGGCGTCCTGTGCCCGCCGCCGCTGATCGGCACCCCGGACACGTCGACCTTCTACAGCGGACCGCGCGAGGCGTACGACGCGCACCGGGCCACCCTTGAGGTCATCACCGGCAAGAGCGACTACCGGGGCGACGACCAGGGGCTCGCGGCGCTGATGTACCAGCTCAACATGTTCATCTTCTGGCCCGCGATGGTCGCCTACTGGCAGGCCGTCGCCGTGGCGGGCGCGCACGGCATCCAGGCCCGGGAGATCGCCCCGTACGTTACCGAGAACTTCGCGGGCATGGGCCACTTCATCGACTTCTACGCGTCCCGCGTCGACGCGGGCAACCACGCGGGCGACGTCGACCGCGCCTCGATGGGCCTGGCCAGCATGGAGCACGTCGTCCACACGGCGTCGGACGCGGGCGTGGACACGGCCTTCCCCGCTGCCGTCCACGACGTCTTCCGCCGCGTGGTCGAGGCGGGGCACGGCGCGGACAGCTTCTCCTGGGCGGTGGAACTCCTCAAGAAGCGGTGATCACCTTCGGCGCCACCCGCATCCCGACGTAGCAGCACTCCGTGCCGTCGGACAGGGTCGCGAAGACCACCGGCATGTAGCCCTCGCTGAAGGAGGGGCCCGCGCCGGTGCCCGCGTACACGGACTGGGTCACGGGGTGGAGGTCCACTTCGAGCGCGGGCGAGAAGTCCTTCATGCCGTCCACGAACTCGTAGACGAGGTGGGGCGACCCGTCCCGCTCGGAGACCGTGATGACGACGCCCGCGCGCTCGTAACGCCCCACGTGGCGCGAGAAGTCCACGACGGGCGGCCGCGCGGGCGGCTCGAAGGCGTCCGGCATCCGCACGTCGGCGAGCGCGGCGAGCAGCTCGCGGAAGAGCGCCCCGTACAGCTCGCGCGCCCCGCCGCCGTTGGTGAGCAGGACGACGGCCACGCCCGCGTGGGGGACCACGCGCAGATAGCCGTACTGACCGATCGCCGCGCCGTCGTGGCCGTAGCCCGTGACGCCGTCCCAGTCGTAGAGGGTCCAGCCGAGGCCCCAACCGTCCGAGCTGACCGTCCACTTGTCGGGCACGTCGACCACGCGGCGGCGCATCTCCTCGACGGCACCCGTGGACAGGATCCGGGTGCCGTCGGCCGCCGTGCCGCCGTCGAGGTGCATCTGGGCAAGGCGCGCCACGTCACCCGCGGAGACGATGACCCGGCCGTACGGACCGGCGGATCGCGGCATCAAGTCCCAGGCGGGGGCCGGTTCGGGGTACTGGCCGGGCTCGCCGAGGTGGCTCATCGCGACGCGGTACGAGAGGGCTTCCTCGGGGAGCGTCATGGAGCGCTCCAGGCCGAGCGGCTCGAAGAGGCGGTCCTTGAGTGCCCGGTCCCACGTCGTGCCCGTCAGCACCTCGACGATCCGGCCGAGGACGTTGTAGCCGAGGCTGCTGTAGGAGATCGCGGTGCCGGGCGCGCAGTCCATGGCCACGCCCTCCGCCGCCTCGACGTACCGCGCCAGACAGTCGTCACCGCGCCCGGCGTCATAGGTGAAGTCGCAGGTCAACCCGCTGGTGTGGGAGAGGAGTTGCCGGGTGGTGATGGTCCGCGTGGCCTCCGCGTCGGCCGTCTCGAACTCGGGGAGCAGCTCCTTCACCGGTGCGTCCAGGTCCAGTTGGCCCTCGTCGGCGAGGCGCATGATCAGCGTCGCCGTGTAGATCTTGGCGATCGAACCGGACTGGAACACCGAGTCCGTGGTCACCTCCACACCCGTCCCGGCATGCAGCACGCCGCTCGCCAGCTCGTGGATCTCCCCGTCGACCAGGACCGCGAGCGCGGCGCCCGGGACGTGGTGACGGGCACGCAGCGCGTCGAAACGGGCCTGCCAGTGCGCGAGGTCGAACTTCTTCTCCGGCATGGGATCCTCCACGATCAGCGGTGCGTACGTCGTGCTCTTCTTGCGCACACTGTACGCATGGGGATCGCCGTGCGCAAGATGCGAACGGTGTGCGCTACCGTGGGGCGGGGGACAGTCGCCCATCACCAGGAGGTCCGCCATGCCCGCCGGTCAGAAGCCCGATGCCCCCGAGATCGCCTCGGTCTGGACCCGCCCGCGCCGCCAGCGCGAGCAGTTGAGCCGCGAGCAGATCGTCGCCGAGGCCGTCCAACTGCTCGACGCGGACGGCCTGGAGGCGCTGAGCATGCGCAAGCTCGGCACCCGCCTCGACGCGGGCGCCACCTCCCTCTACCGGCACGTCGCCAACAAGGACGAGCTCATCGAGCTGGTCGTCGACGAGGTCTACGGCGAGCTCGACGTGCCCTCGGCCGACGACGCCACGGGCTGGCGCGCGGCCTCCGTCCACAGCGCGTACAGCCTGCGCGCGATGATCCTGCGGCACCCGTGGGTCGCCTCGGTGCTCGGCCAGGTCGGCCTGATCCACCTCGGCCCGAACGTGACGAGGATGTCCGAGCGGATGACCGCCGTGTACGCGACGGCGGGCTTCCCCGCCGACGAGACCGAGCAGGCCATGAGCACCGTCATCTCGTACATCATCGGGATGGCCACCAGCGAGGCCGCGTACCTGTCGCTGATCGCGCGCAGCGGCAAGACCGAGCGGGAGTTCGCGGAGAGCCTGCGGGGCGCGGGTGCGGGCGAGGGCGAGGCGGACCGGCGGGCGCGGGATCCCGAGAAGACCCGGGACGAGACCTTCGACTACGGCCTTCAGCGGGTCCTCGACGGTCTGACCGTACGGCTTTCAGCCAGTTGAAACCCGAAAATGGATCACGGTGAGCTAAGTCATGCGGAGAGGCAGCGCAAATTGACGGCGCCTTCACACTCTCCTACGTAAGCTTCACCACATGGCCACGACTCCCTCTCCCGACCGGCGGCGCACCGCCGACGAGGTCAACGAGGAGATCCGTGCGCTCTGGCTGGGCGCCGGCGGCCGCCTCCGCCCCGACGAACGCCTGGTGTACGAACGCCTGGTCACGGAATGGGCCGAGGCAGAGGCCAAGTCCTCCTCGACACACGCAGCTTGAGCAGCACGACCCTATAAGGGGCGCGGGGAACTGCGCAGGGGGCGCGGGGAACTCCGCAAGGGGCGCGGGGAACTGCGCGCCCAGCCCCCACGCACCCGCAGCCAAAAAGGAACCCGGACAGCAAGAGGCCCCCCGGAACACCAAGTTCCGGGGGGCCTCACCCACATCCGCTACTGCGCCGCAGGCTTCTGCGCCACAGGCTTGCGCAGCGAAATGTTCAGCTCACGCAGCCGCGCCTCATCAAGCTCCGTCGGCGCCCCCATCATCAGGTCCTGCGCGTTCCCGTTGAGCGGGAAGGAGATCGTCTCGCGGATGTTCGGCTCGTCCGCGAGGAGCATGACGATGCGGTCGACGCCGGGCGCGATGCCACCGTGCGGCGGGGCGCCGAGGCGGAACGCCTTCAACATGCCCGCGAACTCGTGCTCGACGGTCTCCGCGTCGTAGCCCGCGATCTCGAAGGCCTTGAGCATGACGTCGGGCTCGTGGTTGCGGATCGCGCCGGAGGACAGCTCGATGCCGTTGCAGACGATGTCGTACTGCCAGGCGAGGATGTCCAGCGGGTCCTTCTCCTCCAGGTCCTTCATGCCGCCCTGGGGCATCGAGAAGGGGTTGTGGGAGAAGTCGATGCGACCCGTCTCCTCGTCCTTCTCGTACATCGGGAAGTCGACGATCCAGCAGAAGCGGAAGACGCCCTCCTCGAAGTGCCCGGCGCGCTTGGCGGCCTCGACGCGCACGGCCGACATGATCTTGGAGACCTCGTCGAACTCGCCCGCGCCGAAGAAGACGGCGTGGCCCGGGGCCAGCGAGAGGCGCTTGGTGAGCTCCTCCACGTTCGCCTCGGTCAGGAACTTGGCGATCGGGCCCGTCAGCGAACCGTCCTCGGCGACGCGCACCCAGGCCAGGCCCTTCGCGCCCTGCTCGACCGCGTAGTCACCGAGGCCGTCGAAGAACTTGCGGGACTGCGACGCCGTGTCCGGCACCGGAAGGGCGCGCACGTGCTTGCCCGCGAACGCCTTGAACTCGGAGCCCTCGAAGACGTCCGTGATGTCGGTCAGTTCGAGCTTGGCGCGCAGGTCGGGCTTGTCGTTGCCGTACTTCAGCATCGACTCGCGGAACGGGATGCGCGGGAACGGCGAGGTGACCTCGCGGCCGCCGCCGTACTCCGTGAAGAGCTCGGTCATGAGCTTCTCGATGGGCTGGAAGACGTCTTCCTGCTCCACGAAGCTCATCTCGACGTCGAGCTGGTAGAACTCGCCCGGCGAGCGGTCGGCGCGCGCGTCCTCGTCGCGGAAGCACGGTGCGATCTGGAAGTAGCGGTCGAAGCCCGAGATCATGAGCAGCTGCTTGAACTGCTGCGGGGCCTGCGGCAGCGCGTAGAACTTGCCGGGGTTCAGGCGGGAGGGGACGACGAAGTCGCGGGCGCCCTCGGGGGACGTCGCGGTCAGGATCGGCGTCGCCATCTCGTTGAAGCCGAGCGCGACCATCTTCGAGCGGATCGAGGCGATGACCGAGGACCGCAGCATGATGTTGCGGTGCATGCGCTCGCGGCGCAGGTCCAGGAAGCGGTACTCCAGGCGCCGCTCCTCGTTCACGCCGTCCTCGGCGTTGATCGTGAAGGGGAGGGGGCCCGCGGCGCCGAGCACCTCGACCTCGCTCGCCTCGATCTCGACCTCGCCGGTCGGCAGCTCCGGGTTCACGTTGTCCGTGCCGCGCGAGACGACCTTGCCGTCGACCCGGACGACCGTCTCCTTGGACAGCTTGTCCAGGACCTCGGCGGCCTTGGTGCCCGGACGGGCCACGAGCTGCGTGATGCCGTAGTGATCGCGGAGATCGATGAACAGAATGCCGCCCAGGTCTCGGCGATTGTGCAGCCAGCCGCTCAGCCGGACGTCGGTGCCGACGTCAGAGGCGCGGAGCTCGCCGCAGGTGTGGGACCTGTACCGATGCATCGTCGTTCATCCAGTCTTCGCGAATAGGGGAGAGAGCAGACCTCCCCAAGGCTACCGTCCGGTCGAAGATCGGTTTCCGGATATCCGCGGGCGCCACCCTCCCGGGGCCCCGGGAACGACGGGGCTCGGTGGCGCCTTCCCTGTACATCTTCCTAAAGTGGGTCAATGCGCACCGACGATCCCCTCCTACAGGTGGGGGACGACTCCCTGCCTCCCGTACGGGACGTCCTGGCCGCCATCGCGACCGGACTGTGGCGCTGGGACAACGCGTCCGGGACCGTCACGCTCGACGCCGAGGCCGCCCGGCTGCTCGGCCTGCCCCCGCACGCCCAGACGCTCACCGAGGCGGCCGTGCGCTCCCGCTTCCACCCGGTCGACTGGAACGAGATCTACGGCACCGTCCAGCTCGCCGTCGCCGAGGGCACCCTCGCCGAGGCCCGCCTGCGGATCATGGACGACACGGGGCGCCGGGTCCTGCGCACCGTCCGCAGCCGCTCCAAGCCCGTGCTGCACGACGCTACCGAGGCGTACGAACTGATCGGCACCCTCCAGGAAGTCACCGAGCCCGCCCCCGGCACCGCCGCCCGCACGCCCGTCACCGGCGACTGGCGCCGCTCCCGCGAGGCGTTCCTGCTCGACGCGGGGCGCGCGCTCGCCGAGGCGCGGTCCACGGAGGAGGTCCTCAGGGTCGCCGCCGGGCTCTCCATGCCGGGGTTCTCGCCGGACGGCCTCGCGGTCTTCGGCGTCGCGGGCGAGCGCCTGACGATCATCGGGCACCACGGCCACCAGCCCGGCGACGACGGCCCCTTCTCCGCGATGCCGCTGGACACCGACTACCCGGCCGCCGAGGTGGTCCGCACGGGACGCGCCGTGTACCTCTCCACGCCGGAGGACTACCGCAGGCGCTATCCGGCCGCCTGGCCGCTGGCCAGCCGCTTCGAGCGGCAGTCCTGGGCGTTCCTGCCGCTGACCGTCGCGGGCCGCACGATGGGCGCGTGGATGGCCGCGTTCACGTACCCCGTCTCGTTCACGCCCGACGAGCGCTCCGTCCTGACGACGGTCGCGCGGATGCTGGCGCAGGCCCTCTCGCGGGCCGGGGTCGCGGAGTCCGAGCGGGAGCTGACGGAGGGCCTCCAGCGCTCCATGCTGCCGACGCTCGGGCCGAAGATCCCCGGCATGAGCGTGGCCGCCCGCTATGTGCCGACCGGCGGCGGCCTCCAGGTGGGCGGCGACTGGTACGACATGATCCCGCTGCCCAACGGCCGCATCGCCTTCGTCATCGGCGATGTGCAGGGCCACGACGTGCGCGCCGCGGGCCTGATGGGCCAGCTGCGGATCGCCCTGCGCGCGTACGCCTCCGAGGGCCACCGCCCGGACGCGGTGCTCTCCCGCGCCACCCGCTTCCTCTCCGGGATCACGGAGTCCCTCACCTACGGGTCCAGCGGCAGCGGCACGGCGGCGGCCACCGAGTACGACCCGCGCTTCGCGACCTGCCTGTACGTCGAGGCGGACCCCGCCACGGGCGTCCTGGAGATGGCCCGCGCGGGCCACCCGGAGCCCGCGATACGCATGAGTGACGGAACGGTCCTGCTCCGCCCCACCGCGGGCGGCCTGCCGCTGGGCATCGACCCCGACGCCGACTATCCGACGACCCGCCTCGTCCTGGAGTCCGGCGAGACGATGCTGATCTGCACCGACGGCCTCATCGAGACCGGCGGCCACGACCTCGACAGCGGCTGGGCGCGGATCAGGGCGATCCTGGAGGAGTACGAGTACGACGCCGAGGGCGCGACCGGCGACGGCGAGGGTCTGGAGCGGCTCGCCGACGCCCTCGTGCAGGCCGTGCACGGTCCCTCCTCGCACCACACCACGGGACCGCTCGCCGACCGGCGCGAGGACGACATAGCGGTGCTCCTGCTGAGCAGGACGGGCCGGACCGAGCAGCACACGGACGCGCGCCGCACGGTCCTGACCGTCGCCCAGGCCGAACCGGAGCGCGTCGCGGGCGCCCGCCGCCACCTGCGGGACCTGCTGCACGACTGGGCGGACGCCGACCAGGTCGACTCGGCCGTCCTGATGGTCTCGGAGATGCTCACCAACGTCCTCGTGCACACCGACGGCGACGCGCTCCTGGTCGCCGAGGTCACGGGCGAACCGGGCGCCCGCCGCCTGCGCGCCGAGGTCGCGGACGGCAGCGACGACCTGCCCCACAAGCGCCGCCCCGGCGAACTGGCCTCGTCCGGGCGGGGCTTGGTCCTGATGGAGCTCCTGGCCGGAGCGTGGGGCGTGGACCCACGGGGCGACGGCAAGAGCATCTGGTTCGAACTGTACGAGGACGCGGGCGCGTCCGACGCGGAGGGCCTCTGAGGGGGCCCCTTACGGGGCGTAGCGCTCGCGCAGTTCGGAGAAGATCCCGAACGCCGCCGCCGTCAACGGCACCGCGAGAAGCATGCCGAGGATCCCCGCCACCGACGCCCCCGCCGTGATCGCCAGCATCACCAGCGCCGGATGCATCTGCACCGTACGGCTCTGGATCATCGGCTGGAGGATGTGGCCTTCGAGCACCTGCACGGCGAGGACCACGCCGAGCGCCCAGAGCGCGATGGCGAAGCCCCGGTCGGCGAGGGCGACCAGGATGGCGACCGCGCCGGAGAGGAACGCCCCGAGGTAGGGGATGTACGCGCCGACGAAGACGAGCGCGCCGAGCCCCCACGCGCCCGGCACCCGCAGCACGAGCAGCCCCACGGTGATGCAGATGGCGTCGATGAACGCGATGATCGTGGTCCCCCGCATGAAGCCCTCGATGGCCTCGAAGGCGCGGCGCGCCATCGCCTCGATGGTGTCGGCGCTGCCACCGGGGGCGAGCGAGCGCAGCGCGCCCATGGCGCGCTCCGAGTCGCGCAGGAAGAAGAAGACGAGGAGCAGCGCGAGGACGGCCATCGCCATCATCTCGCCGACGGTGCTGAGCCCGCTGATCACCCCGGACGCGGCGGTCCCGCCGAACTTGCCGAAGAGCTCCTTGGCGTTGGACGCCATGTCGTCGAGCGAGGTGCCCGCAGCGCCGAAGTACTTCGACAGGTCGGTGGCGGCCTGCTTCAGGGAGGCGATGATCTGGTCGCCGCTGTCGATCAGCGCCTTGACCACGACGTAGGTGGCCCCGCCGACGACGGCGACGACGGCCGCGCAGGTGAGCCCCGCGGCGAGCGAACGCTGCACCTTCATGCGGACGAGCCGCCGGTAGAGCGGACCGAGGAGCGCGGTCCCGAGCAGCGCGAGCAGCACCGGCGTGACGGCCGTCTTCAGGGTGACGCAGAGCCAGATCCCCACGGCGGCCACGCCGGTGACGAGGAGGGCGACCACGCACCAGGCGGCGGTGCGGCGCGCGGGCTCGGGCAGAAGGGTGCTCACCCTCCTACCCGAGCACGGCCCCGCGGAACCCGCACGTTATGTACGGCCGCCCGCTACACCCGTCCCCTGCGCCGCGTCCGCACCATCAGCATCAGGGCAAGACCCGAGAGCACGACCAGCGCGGCCGCCCCGCCGTACAGCAGCGCGCGGCTGCCGGTGGGCGGCAGGACGGGGCCCGGCCTGACGACGACGCCGGTGACGCCGCAGTCCGGATCGCCGGAGCCCGCGCGGCAGTTGCCGCCGGGCCCGGTCGAGACGATCCGGTTGGTGAGGGTCCTGTCGCCGAGCCGCTCGGCCTTCCTGACCTCGAAGGAGTACGTCACCGATACGGCCCGCCCGGCCGCCACGTCGCCCCTCCAGCGCAGCACGGGCGCCGCGTAGGAGACGCTGCCGCCGGTGGCGCGGGCATCCCGCAGGTAGGCGGCGTCGTCGATGACCCGGGACAGGTCGTCGGTGAACCCGGCGCCCTTCGCGTCGCCCTCGCCCCGGTTGGCGACGATGACGGTGTACGTCACGACGTCGCCGGGCCTGGGCTCGTGCGGCCCCTGGTAGGACTTGGCGTACGTCAGCGCGGCGGCCGCGTCGCCCTTGATCGTCGTACGCGCCAGGCATTCACGACGCGAGTCGTCGTCCACGGGGCAGTTGCTGGGCTGTCCCGGCGTGAAGGCGTAGGACGTCATCGTCGCGTCGCCGCTCAGCGGCTTGCGGACCGTGACCGAGTAGGTCACCACGGCCTGTTCGCCCGGGGCGAGCCGCGCCGCGCTCCAGCGGACGTCGGCGCGGTCGGCGCGGGCCGCGAGGAGCGCGCGCCCGCTCGGTGCGCCCGTGACCCTCACCTCGCCCACGTCGGCCGCGGCGTCGCCGTTGTACGTGGCGTCGTCCAGGACCTCGTCGAGGCCGACCGTGGCGGCGGGCCGCTCGTACGGCGCGCTGCCCGGGTTGGTGATCCGCACCGTGTACGTCACCTTCTCGCCCGGCCTCGCCACGGCCTTGTCGACCGTGTGCGCGATCCGCAGCCGTCTGACGACGCCGTCGTCCCCGGTGGTGCCGGTGGCGCACTCGGGGCCCGAACGCGCGGGCCGGGGCGGGCAGTTGGACCCGGGCTTCGGTGAGGTGACCCGGTTGGTGAGCCGCTGGTCACCCCCCGGAGGGCTGCCGACGGTCACCGAGTACGTGATCGTCACGACCTCTCCGGCCGGGACGTCACCGGTCCAGGTCAGCTTCTTCGCGCCCACGTCGAAGACCGGCTCGGGACCGGTGTCGGCGGCCGCGTCACCGTTCCAGCGCGCGTCGTCCAGGACGTCGGCGAGGTCGTCGGTGAACGTGTAGCCCTTGCTGTCGGCCCGTCCCGCGTTGCGCACCTCGACCGTGTACGTCACCTTCTCGCCCGCCTGCGGACGGCCCGGCGACACGGACTTCTTCAGCGTCGTGTCGGACACTCCGGTGCTGGTCGTGCACGCGGCGGCGGCGACGGCCTTGCGGCAGGTGGACCCCGGGGTCTCGCTGCTCACCTCGTTGACCAGGCGTCGGTCGGTACCGGTGCGCAACGTTTTGGGCAGCGTCACGGTGTAGACGATCTCGACGCTCTTGCCGCGCGGGATGTCTCCCGTCCAGGTCAGCAGGGGCGCCGCGTACGAGGGCCGGTTCGCGGTCGCCTCGCCGTCGACGGTCGCCTTCGCGTCGTCGTTGTACGCGGCCTCGTCCACGACCCCTGCGAGGTCGTCCTGGACGGTGACCCCGCCGGCGTCGTTTCCTCCGGTGTTGGCCGCGGTGATCGTGTACGTCACCGTGCCGCCCGCGCCGACCGCCGTGCGGTCCACCCGCTTGGACAGCTCGACGCGCTGCGCGGCGACGGGGCTCGCGGTCGCCTTCTTGCCGGTGGTGTCGTCGGTGTGGCTCGGCACCGGCCCCTCGATCACGGTGACCGTGTTGGCGGGCGCCGCCTTGGCATCGGCGTCCAGAGTGCCGGTCAGCGTCCAGGTGGCGGACGCACCGGCCGCGAGCGCGTCGACGGAGCAGAGGTAGCTGTCGTCCTCCTTGCCGGGAGCGCACGCCCCGTCACCCCTCATGGAGTGGTCCGTGACCCCGGCGGGCACCCGCTCGACGACGTTGACGAGCCCGGCGTCCGAGGGCCCGTTGTTGGTCACCGTGACCCGCCACTGGACCGGCCGCCCCGGCAGCACCGGGGAGGTCACGAGGACCTTGGAGACGACCAGGGACGTGCGGTGGCTCGGCGAGGCCGTGGGCGTCGCGGTCACCGCGTGGGTGGGCGTCCCGGGGTCGGGCCCGCCCGTCACCGTCACCGCGTTCGACGGGGTGGTCGTGGCGTCCGCGTCCAGGGTCCCGCTCAACGTCCACGTCTTCGAGGCACCCGTGGCGATCTCCACGGCGTCGCAGGTGTACTCACCGCCCGCGAGCGCGCAGCTCGAACTCCCGCTCATCGAGACCTTCTTGACCCCGCTCGGCACCCGGTCCCGCACGACCACGTCACGCGCCCGCGAAGGCCCGTTGTTCTTGACCGTCACCCGCCACTCGATCTTCTCCCCGGGCACGACCGGCGAGGTGACCAGCACCTTCGTCACCTCAAGCCGCGCACTCCCGTCCGGCGAGCCCGACGGGGACGCCACCGCCGTATGCGTACCCGTACGCGGATCAGTACCACCCGTCACCGTCACCGTGTTCACCGGCGCCGCCGTCGCGTCCGGATCCAGGGTCCCGCTCAGCGTCCACGACTTCGTCGCACCCGCGGCGATCTCCACCGGCTCGCAGACGAACTCGCCCGACGTCAGGGCGCAGCCGCGCATCACGGCTCCCTCGACGCCGTCGGGCACCCGGTCCCGCACGACCACGTCACGCGCCCGCGAAGGCCCGTTGTTCTTGACCGTCACCCGCCACTCGATCTTCTCGCCCGGCACGACCGGCGAGGTGACCAGCGTCTTCGTCACTTCGAGCCGCGCCCGCGCCTGCGGGGAGGCCGTCGGGGACGCCACGGCCGTCCGCGTGCTCGCGCTCGGGTCCGGACCGCCCGTCACCCGCACGGAGTTGTTCGGCGTGGTCGTGGCGTCCGGGTCCAGGGTCCCGCTCAGCGCCCACGTCTTCGAGGCACCGGCCGCGATCTCCACGGCCGCGCACGCGTACGTCCCTTCCGTGAGCGTGCAGGTCGAGTCCCCAGTCATGGCGGGCGAGTCGACGCCGGCCGGAACCGTGTCCTCGACCACCACGTTCCGTGCCCGCGAAGGCCCGTTGTTCTTGACCGTCACCCGCCACGTGATCTCCCCGCCCGGCACGACGGGCGACGTCACGAGCACCTTCGTCACGACGAGGGACGCCCGGGGCGCGGCCGAGGTGGCGGAGGCGACCGCCGTGCGCTCGGTGGCGCTCGGGCCGGGTCCTCCGGTGACCCGTGCCGTGTTCCGCGGCGCGGAGGTGGCGTCCGGGTCGAGCGTGCCGTCCAGGGTGAACGACCGCGACGCGCCCACCGCCAGGTCGAAGGGCTCGCAGACCGCCTCGCCGTCCGTGACCGGGCACGCCTCGTCGGCAGGCCCGCGGAAGCGCGGCTCGTCCACATCGGTGGGGATCCGGTCGCGTACGACCAGGTTCTTGGCCCTGGACGGGCCGTTGTTGGTGACCGTCACCCGCCACTCGATGTCCGCCCCCGGCACGACCGGCGAGGTGACCAGCGTCTTGGTGACCGTGACGTCCGCCCTCGGGGCGACGCTGCCGGACGGCGACGCCACCGCCGTGCGCGTGGCACCGTCCGGGTCGGGCCCGCCCGTGACCGTCGCGGTGTTCTCCGGCACGCCGTCCGCGTCCTGGGCGAGCGTGCCCTCCAGGGTGTACGACCGGGAGGCACCCACGGCCAGTTGGACCGCCGGGCACACGGCGGTGCCCGAAGTGACGGGACACGCCGCGCGGTTGGCGTCGTCGGTCAGCTTCGCGCCCACCACCTGGTCCGGGATCTCGTCGCGTACGACGACGTCCCGGGCCAGCGAAGGCCCATTGTTCCTGACGGTCACCCGCCACTGGATCTTCTCGCCCGGCACGACCGGCGACGTCAGCAGCACCTTGGAGATGCTCAGCCGCGCGCGGGCTTCGGGGGACCCGCTGGGCGAGGCGACGGCCGTACGCGTGGCGGCACTCGGGTCGGGCCCGCCGGTCACGGTCGCCGTGTTCGTCGGCGTGGTGGTGGCGCCCGCGTCCAGGGTCGCGCTCAGCGTGTACGCCTTGGCAGCACCCACGGCAAGGTCGGTCGCCGCACACTTCGCGACGCCCCCGGTGACCGGACAGTCGGCGCCGTCGGAGTCGGCGGTCATCGACGCCTTCGCGACCCCGCTCGGCACGGTGTCGCTGACCTGGACGTCACGGGCCCGCGAGGGCCCGGCGTTCTTGACGGTCACCCGCCACTCGATCTTCTCGCCGGGCACGACCGGCGAGGTCAGCAACACCTTCGTCACCTCGAGGCGCGCCCGCGCCCCAGGACTCCCGCTCGGAGACGCCACCGCCGTGTGCGTACCCGTACTCGGGTCGGGACCGCCCGTCACCGTCGCCGAGTTGCTCGGCGTCGCCGTCGCGTCCGCGTCCAGCGTGCCGCTCAACGTCCACGACTTCGTCGCACCCGCCGCGATCTCCACCGCCGCGCACGCATACGTCCCGTCGGCGAGCGTGCAGACCGAATCCCCCGTCATGGACGGCGAATCGACACCGGCCGGTACCGCGTCCCTGACCACCACGTTCCGCGCCCGCGAGGGCCCGGCGTTCTTGACGGTCACCCGCCACTCGATCTTCTCGCCGGGCACGACCGGCGAGGTCAGCAACACCTTGGTGACCTCAAGGTGCGCCCTCGGCTCCGGGGACGCCGTCGGCGACGCGACCGCGGTCCGTTCGGTCGCGCTCGGGTCGGGGCCGCCCGTCAGCCGGGCCGTGTTCGTCGGCGTCGTCGTCGCGTCCGGATCCAGCGTGCCCCGCAGGGTCCAGGAGCGGTTGCGGCCCGGCTCGATCTGTACGGCGGGGCAAGTGAACTCCCCGGCAGCGAGCACGCAGTCGGACGCGCCGTCCATGGTCGCCCCGGTCACCCCGGCGGGCACCCGGTCCTTGAGGACCACCTCGCGGGCGAGCGAAGGGCCCGCGTTGAAGACCGTGACCCGCCACGAGATGGCCTGTCCCGGAACGACGGGCGAGGTCTGGAGCACCTTGCTGATCTGGAGGTTGGCCTGCGGACTCGCGGAAGAGGGCGACGCCACCGCCGTGCGCTCGCTCGCGCTCGGGTCGGGGCCTCCGGTCACGGTCGCGGTGTTCTCCGGCGCGCCGGTCGCGGCCGCGTCGAGGCGGCCCTCCAGCGTCCAGGACTTGGTCGCACCTCGGTCGATGTCCACCGCGGGGCACGCGTAACGGCCGTCCGCCAGCGTGCAGACGGACGCGCCGTCCATCGTGGTGGCGCTCACGCCCGCGGGAACGGCGTCCTTGACGACGACGTCGCGGGCCTTCGAAGGACCGTTGTTCTTCACCGAGACCCGCCACTCGACCTTCTGCCCCGGCACGACGGGCGAGGTGAGCAGCACCTTGGTGATCTCAAGTCCGGCCTTGGGCTCGGCCGTCAGGGCGGAGTCGGAGCGGCAGGAAGCGTCGCAGTTGTCGTCCACCGAGTCCGCGGGTCTGGTCACGAAGGCGCTGTTGGTCAGCCGCCCCGTCGTGTCGGCGGGCACGGTCCCCGTGACGGTGTACGTGACCTTGCCGCCCACCCCGATGTCGACCTGCCGGTCGATGGTGGCGCTCCCCGTCGTCGTACTGCCGCACGAGCTGCCCTCGGTCGCCGCGCAGCTCCAGGTGAACGCCTTGAGCGCGTCGGGCAGCCGGTCGGTGATCCGCGCGCTGACGGCCGGGGCGGGACCGCTGTTGGTGGCCGTGATCGTGTACGTCAGCGGGGATCCCGGCGTGTACGTGCCCGTCGCCGGTGTCTTGGTGATCGAGAGGCCGACCTTGACCCGGTACTGGATCACCACCATGCCCGCCCCGCCGACGTGCGACGTGTTGGCACCGCGACCGACGCCGACACCGGACACGTACTGCCCGTCGGAGGCGCCCGCGGGTGCGGTGTCCGTGCTCGCGGCGGTCGCCGAGGCACCGGCCGTCGTCGTGGCGTCGCTGACCCCCGTACCGCCGACGTAGCCGGATCCGCCGCCACCGCCGCCACCGCTGGACGTGTTGTTGGCGGCGCACCCGCCACCGCCGCCGCCCCAGTAGCCGCCGCCACCACCGCCACCGCCGTTGGGCTGGCCGACCACGACGGGGTTGCCGCCGCCGTCACCGCCCTGGAACTTCGCCCCCACCTTGGGGGCCGTGGCGCAGTTCGCCGTCGAGCCGGTGACCCCGCCCCCGTCCTGCCTGCCCCACCACGCCTGCCGACCGTCCGTGTTGGCCACGTAGGTGCCGGTGTCGCCGCCACCGCCGCCGCCCGCGTTGGTGGTGTCGCCGGTGCCGCCCGTCGAGCCGGGCCCGCCACCACCGCCGCCCGCGATCAGCAGAGGCGCGGTCGTACGCCACAGGGCGCTCATGCCACCGCCGCCACCGGCGAAGTTCGCGCCGGTCCCGGCCAGTCCGCCGCCCCCGTAGGACCTGCTCCCGCTGCTGATGGTGCCGCCGGCGCCGGCCGTCACCTTCAGGCTCTCGCCGGGCGTCACCGCCACCGTGCCCTTGGTGAATCCCGCGCTGCCGCCGCCCCTGGTGCGCACCGAGGTCGACACGTGTCCGCCGCCCGCGCCCCACATCCGCACGTCGAGCCTGCTCACCCCCGCCGGTACGGCGAAGGTCTGGTCGGCCCCGCTGGACGTGTAGCGCACGCAGTGCGTGAAGCCGGTGTCCGGGGTGCACGACTCCGTGGCGCGGCGGCCCCGGGAGCCCTCGGCGCCGCCCGCGCTCGGTGGACCGGGCGTGTTCAGTGAGCGTGCCGGACGTGGCGCGCGGGGCGAACCGGACGCACCCGCCGGGCTCTTCGACGCCACAGGCCCCCGCGACCCCTCCGTACGCCGCACCGGCCGCTTCCCCACGGCGACGACCACCCGCACCGGAGCGGCCGCCAGCGCCCGCCGCCTGCCGTCGACCACCGCGTCGGCCCGGCCCTGCACCTCACCGCTCTCGGCACCGGTCCTCAACACCCGTGTGCGGTAGGAGACCTGGGGCGCGTCACCACTGAACGCGACCACCATCCGGGCACCCGCACCGCCTTCGCCGCCCTTCGCCGTGACCGTGACCTTCGACGTGTCGTACGACGTACCGGCCGCGCGATGCACCGGATACCCGAGGCCACTCAGGTCCAACACGCCACCCGAAACCACCCGTTGGACGAAACCCGCGACCGGCCTCCCCGCCGCGTCCCGCACCGTGACCTTCGTCCGCACGCCGGTCGCCGCGCCGTCCACGCGGACCACGCCCCAGCCCCGTACGTGCGAGGCCGTGGGAAGCCCGTCCGCGTAGAAGTCGGCCGGGCTCAGCTCGACCCGGGCCCTGCCTCCCTCGAAGGGCGCGGCGGCGACCGTGGCATGGCCCTCCACGCCGTCGGGATAGCGTCCGGTCAACAGGAGCTTGTCCGCTGCGAGTTGGCTCGTGACCCCCGGTGGCGTCCGCAGGGATCCCGGCCGGTACGCAAGCCGTTCGTCGATCGTGTCCTTCACCGTGAGCCGGGACTCCCCGCCCCGGCCCGCCGCCAGGTCGGGCAGGTTGACGACCCAGCGGACCGATTTCCCCTCCCGCACCTCGGCCAGGACGCGGCCCTGCCGGTCCACGGGGTACTTGCCCTCGCCCGCGACCGCGCGCGCCCCGCGCGACACCCCCAGCGCGCTGCTGACCTCGGCCCAGTAGGGCAGGGACATCAGGAGCGCGAGGACCAGCCCCAGCACCTGGAGGCGCCGGAGGGTGGGGGCGGGCGCCTGCGGACGTCTGAAGGGGGGCATCGCGATCCCGCTCTCGGACTCGGCTGCCGGACGCACACCGCAGCAGTCACTCTGCGTGCCGACCGTCACGTACCGTCACAGCAAGCCACGGAGGAGCGAAAACGCCACTATCTGACATGCAGTCAGTAGGCTCATTCATCCACCCGGCCCACCAGATGTCGCGACGACGGGCCAGTGCGGCGGGTCACCCCCGCCGGGCGGGCAGCGCGTCAAGGAGGTGCAGCCGGGCGTCCTTGGTCGTGACGCTGCCGCACACCACCCGCGCGCCGCCCACCGTCGCGCCGCCGTCCGCCGCCGCCGTGCGCACCTCGACGCCCTCCTGGAGCGTCGGATAGGCGCGGCCCGCGGCCAGGTCGTCCTTGGTGAGGTCCTGGGCGACGACCAGCGAACGGACCGCGTCACCCGCGCCCTTCGGCTCCGTGAGCTCCTCGCGCCGGTCGGCGGGCAGCTTGCCGAACGCCTCGTTCGTCGGCACGAAGACGGTGACGTTCTGCATCGAGGCGAACATGTCCGCCGCCCCGGCCCTGTCGACGAGCGCGGCGAACCGCGAAAGCCGGGGCATCCGCCCGACGGCGTCCAGCGCCCGCATGCCGGAGGCGTTCCGCACGGCCTCCGGACACTGGGCCCCGAACGCCTTGTCGTCCCGCCGCGGCCCCTCCACCGCGCTGCCGGGGAACTGCGCGGTGGACCCGGCACACCCCGCGACGGCGGGCAGGGCGAACAGCAAGGACAGGGCGAGCACGGCGGTACGACGGGGGCTTGCCTTCATGAGCGGCTCCATTCCTCCAAGGACGGCGGCTCATCAACATGACAGTCGGGCCCGCCCGTCCCGCGCGACGCGAGGACGGGCGGGCCCGTGATTCAGCGGCTCGGCGCGGACGGCTGGGCCGTCCGGAGCACACGCGCCGCGCGGTGCGGGGCGCCGGTCACATGCCGTGGACCGCCGGGACGGTACCCAGCAGACCCTTCTGGAAGTCCTCGAAGGCCTGCTCCAGTTCGGCCCTGGTGTTCATCACGAACGGGCCGTAGTGCGCCATCGGCTCCCGGATCGGCTGCCCGCCGAGGAGCACCACCTCCAGGTCGGGGGCGTGCGCGTCCTGCCGCTCGTCCGCGCGGACGGTCAGCGAGGAGCCCGCGCCGAAGACCGCGGTCTGCCCCATGTGCACCGGACGGCGCTCGGCACCGACGGTGCCGCGTCCGGCCAGGACGTACGCGAGGCCGTTGAAGTCCTCGCGCCAGGGCAGCGTCACCTCGGCGCCCGGCCGCACGGTCGCGTGGATCATCGTGATCGGCGTGTGCGTGATGCCGGGGCCCTGGTGTCCGTCCAGCTCACCGGCGATGACGCGGAGCAGCGCGCCGCCGTCGGGGGTGGTGAGCAGCTGGACCTGGCCGCCGCGGATGTCCTGGTAGCGGGGGTCCATCATCTTGTCCCTCGCGGGCAGGTTCACCCACAGCTGGAGGCCGTGGAAGAGCCCGCCGGACTGGACGAGGGACTCCGGCGGCGCCTCGATGTGCAGCAGGCCCGAGCCCGCCGTCATCCACTGGGTGTCGCCGTTCTGGATGGTGCCGCCGCCACCGTTGGAGTCCTGGTGGATGAAGGTGCCGTCGATCAGGTACGTGACCGTCTCGAAGCCACGGTGCGGGTGCCAGGGAGTCCCCTTGGGCTCTCCGGCCTCGTACTCCACCTCGCCCATCTGGTCCATCATGATGAACGGGTCGAGGTGCTTGTAATTGATTCCCGCGAAGGCCCGGCGCACCGGGAACCCCTCGCCCTCGAAACCGCTCGGCGCGGTCGTCACCGTCAGCACGGGGCGCGCCGTGGCATCGGCCGGGGCCACCACCCGGGACAGGGTCAGCGGGTTCTCGACAGTCACTGCAGGCATGGTCGGTACCTCCTCGTGGACTCACTTTAGTTGAACGTAGAACTTTCTGCCACTGGGAACGAAGGAAGCCCGGAGGGAATTCCCTCCGGGCTTCCGGGGTGACTGAAAACGATCTACGACACAAGGGGGGGCGCCCCTCAGGGGCGCGGGGAACTGCGCGACCAGCCACAGCGGCGCCGCAGCCGAAAACGAACCAGGGGGCAAGGCCGAAGGCCGAGCACCAGAGAACCCGTCAGGCCTCAGCCATACATACGCCGCATCGCGAAGTCGACCATCTGCTCCACGGCCTTCGCGTCGAAGACCATCCGGTGCTCCCCCTCCATGTCGAGGACGAACCCGTACCCCGTCGGCAGGAGGTCGATGACCTCCGCCCCGGTGATCACGAAGTACTTGGAGTCCTTGCCCGCGTACCTCCGCAGCTCCTTGAGCGAGGTGAACATCGGGATCACGGGCTGCTGCGTGTTGTGCAGCGCGAGGAAGCCGGGGTTGTCGCCGCGCGGGCAGTAGACCTTCGACGTGGCGAAGACCTGCTGGAAGTCCTCCGCGGCCATCGAGCCCGTGGTGAACGCGCGCACCGCGTCCGCGAGGGACGGCGGCGAGGGCTCGGGGTAGAGGGGAGGCTGCTGGCCGTAGCCACCGCCGGGCATGCCCTGCATCTGCTGCGGCGGCGGCTGCGCGCCCGGCGGAGCGTACTGCTGCTGGGCGCCGGGGTTCTGGTCGTAGCCGTACATGCCCGCAAGAGTACTGAGTCACAGATGACCTATTAGGGGTTGCATCTTATTACCGACGGGTAGCATCATCGTAGCTACTTGCTGGTATTCATCCCTTTCCTGCTTACGGAGCCTTCGCCATGGGCCACTACAAGTCGAATCTCCGCGACATCGAGTTCAACCTCTTCGAGGTGCTCGGCCGCGACAAGCTGTACGGCACCGGCCCGTTCGCGGAGATGGACGTCGACACCGCCAAGAGCATCCTCGACGAACTGCGCCGCCTCGCCGAGAACGAGCTCGCGGAGTCCTTCGAGGACGCCGACCGCAACCCGCCGGTCTTCGACCCCGCGACCAACACCGCCCCGGTGCCCGCGACGTTCAAGAAGAGCTACCAGGCCTTCATGGACTCCGAGTACTGGCGCCTCGGCCTGCCCGAGGAGATCGGCGGCACCACCTCGCCGCGTTCCCTGATCTGGGCGTACGCGGAGCTGCTGCTCGGCGCCAACCCGGCGATCTGGATGTACTCGTCGGGTCCCGCGTTCGCGGGCATCCTCTTCGAGGAGGGCAACGAGGCGCAGAAGAAGGTCGCCACGATCGCCGTCGAGAAGCAGTGGGGCTCCACCATGGTCCTGACCGAGCCGGACGCCGGTTCGGACGTGGGCGCGGGCCGCACGAAGGCCGTGCAGCAGGAGGACGGCTCCTGGCACATCGAGGGCGTGAAGCGCTTCATCACGTCCGGCGAGCACGACATGTCGGAGAACATCCTCCACTACGTCCTCGCCCGCCCCGAGGGCCACGGCCCCGGCACCAAGGGCCTCTCGCTCTTCCTCGTACCGAAGTACGAGTTCGACTGGGAGACCGGCGAGCTCGGCGAGCGCAACGGCGTGTACGCCACCAACGTCGAGCACAAGATGGGCCTGAAGGCGTCCAACACGTGCGAGATGACGTTCGGCGACCAGCACCCCGCCAAGGGCTGGCTGATCGGTGACAAGCACGACGGCATCCGCCAGATGTTCATGATCATCGAGTTCGCCCGCATGATGGTCGGCACGAAGGCCATCGCGACGCTCTCGACGGGTTACCTGAACGCCCTGGAGTACGCCAAGGAGCGCGTGCAGGGTCCTGACCTGGCCCAGTTCATGGACAAGACCGCGCCCAAGGTGACGATCACTCACCACCCGGACGTGCGCCGCTCGCTGATGACGCAGAAGGCGTACGCGGAGGGCATGCGCGCCCTGGTCCTGCACACCGCGGCCGTCCAGGACGACATCCAGATCAAGGAGGCGGCGGGCGAGGACGCGTCGGCGCTGATCGCCCTGAACGACCTCCTGCTCCCGATCGTCAAGGGCTACGGCTCGGAGAAGTCCTACGAGCAGCTGGCGCAGTCGCTCCAGACGTTCGGCGGCTCGGGGTACCTCCAGGAGTACCCGATCGAGCAGTACATCCGGGACGCCAAGATCGACACCCTCTACGAGGGCACCACCGCGATCCAGGGCCAGGACTACTTCTTCCGGAAGATCGTCCGCAACCAGGGCGCCGCGCTGAACGGCCTCGCCGAGGAGATCAAGAAGTTCCTCGCGGTCGGCACGGGCGGCGAGGCCCTGGCCGGGGCCCGCGAGGAGCTGGCCAAGGCCGCGGTCGAGCTGGAGGCCATCGTCGGCGTCATGCTGACCGACCTCGCGGCCACGGAGCAGGACGTGAAGTCCATCTACAAGGTGGGCCTGAACACCACGCGCCTCCTGATGGCCTCGGGTGACGTCGTCGTCGGCTACCTGCTGCTGCGCGGTGCCGCGGTCGCCGCCGAGAAGCTGGAGACGGCTTCCGCCAAGGACAAGGCGTTCTACGAGGGCAAGATCGCGGCGGCCAAGTTCTTCGCCACGAACGTCCTGCCGGGCGTCGCCAACGAGCGGAAGCTCGCCGAGGGCGTGGAGCTGGACCTGATGGAGCTGGACGAGGCGGCGTTCTAGCACGCCGACCCCGTACGGGCTTCTTTCGCACGTCAGCGCGATGCCGCCACTCGATCCTTTCGGGTGGCGGCATCGTCGTATGCCCTGGGTACGCTGACGGAACGGCCGAGAATCCCGTCCATGGGAGGAACCATGACCGCTGAGCCTCGCACCGACGCGCTGCACGCGCTCCAACCCGACGGCTCGGCATGGCCGATGCCGCCGCAGGACGGCTACACGACGGACGACTTCTTCACACTCGACCTCCCGCCGCACACAGAACTGATCGACGGGAGCCTGGTTTTCGTGAGTCCGCAGCGAAAGTTCCATACGCTGGCGATTGATCTTTTGGTGAACGGCGTACGGGCCGCCCTCCCCGAGCACCTACGCGTCCGCCGCGAGATGGCCGTCGTCCTCGGCCACAAGCAGGCACCCGAGCCCGACCTCGTGGTCGTGACCGCGGAAGCCGACGCCGACGACTGCCAGACCCGCTACCAGGCCGAAGACGTCCTGCTCGCCGTCGAGGTCGTCTCGCCGGACTCCGAGGACCGCGACCAGGACACCAAGCCCCGCAAGTACGCCGCAGCCGGAATCCGGCACTACTGGCTGGTCCGGATGGACGAGAACAAGCGGCCCGCCGTCCACACCTACGAACTCGACCCGCACACCGGCGCCTACGCACCCACCGGCATCCACCACGACCGGTTGAAGCTCGCCGTGCCCTTCACGATCGACATCGACCTCACCGAGTACCACCGCCTCTGATCGCCCCGCCACCCGAACACCGGCCCCATTAGGCTGGCAGGCATGCGCACACCCTCCGGGCCCTTCGACCGCGGCCACACCGAAGACCTCATGTCCTTCCTCGCCGCGAGCCCCTCGCCGTACCACGCCGTGGCGAGCGCCGCCGAGCGGCTCGAGAAGGCCGGTTTCCGGCAGGTCGAGGAGACCGACGCCTGGGACGGCACGACCGGCGGGAAGTACGTCCTGCGGGGCGGCGCCATCGTCGCCTGGTACGTCCCCGAGGGCGCCGCGGCGAACACCCCCTTCCGGATCGTCGGCGCGCACACCGACTCCCCGAACCTGCGCGTGAAGCCGCAGCCCGACGCGGGCGCGCACGGCTGGCGCCAGATCGCGGTCGAGATCTACGGCGGACCGCTGCTCAACTCCTGGCTCGACAGGGACCTCGGCCTGGCCGGGCGGCTCTCGCTGCGCGACGGGACCTCGCGGCTCGTGAACATCGACCGGCCGCTGCTCCGGGTGCCCCAACTGGCCATCCACATGGACCGTTCCGTGCACACCGACGGCCTCAAGCTCGACAAGCAGAAGCACATGCAGCCCATCTGGGGACTCGGCGACGACGTCCACGAGGGCGACCTGATCCGCTTCCTGGAGGAGGAGACGGGGCTCGGCGAGGGCGACGTCACCGGCTGGGACCTCATGACGTACGCCATCGAGGCGCCCGCCTTCCTCGGCCGCGACCGCGAACTGGTCGCGGGCCCCCGCATGGACAACCTCCTGTCCGTGCACGCCGCCACGGCCGCCCTCGCCGCCGTCGCCGCCCAGGAGGACCTCCCCTACATCCCCGTGCTCGCCGCCTTCGACCACGAGGAGAACGGCTCGCAGTCCGACACCGGCGCCGACGGCCCGCTCCTCGGCACCGTCCTGGAGCGGTCCGTGTTCGCGCGCGGCGGTTCGTACGAGGACCGCGCGCGGGCCTTCGCCGGGACCGTCTGCCTCTCCTCCGACACCGGTCACGCCGTGCACCCCAACTACGCGGAGCGGCACGACCCGACGCACCACCCGCGCGCCAACGGCGGCCCGATCCTCAAGGTCAACGTCAACAACCGCTACGCCACGGACGGCGCGGGCCGCGCGGTGTTCGCCGCCGCGTGCGACAAGGCGGGCGTGCCCTTCCAGTCGTTCGTCTCCAACAACGCGATGCCGTGCGGCACCACCATCGGCCCGATCACCGCGGCGCGGCACGGCATCAAGACGGTCGACATCGGCGTCGCGATCCTGTCGATGCACAGCGTGCGCGAGCTGTGCGGCGCCGACGACCCGCACATGCTGGCCAACGCGCTCGTGGCGTTCCTGGAGGGCTGAGTACCGCTTCCCCTGTGTGGCCGCCGACTTGCCGGGTACCCGGCCACTTCGTAGCCACTACAGCAGGGAGGCGGTCCACATGGGCCTGGGCGGATGCATCATTCTGATCGCCGTGGGCGCCATACTCGCGTTCGCGACGGACTGGAAGACGGACGGGCTCAATCTCACCGTCGCCGGGCTCATCATGATGGCGGTGGGCATCATCGGCGTCGCCGTCTTCACCAGCATCGGACGACGTCGTCGGGCCGTACCGCCGGTCCAGACCACCGTCGTCGAACCGGATCACGATCGGCGTGGCTACTGAGTCCGATCTGCGGCGGTACGGGGTAGTCATGGCGTCATGAGACTTCTCGTACGCGATCGCGTGCTCGGCATCGGCGACGACTACTGGATCGAGGACGACCAGGGCCGCAAGGTCTTCTTCGTCGACGGCAAGGCGATGCGCCTGCGCGACACCTTCGAGCTGAAGGACATGCAGGGCCGCGTCCTGATCGACATCAAGGCCAAGATGCTCGCGCTGCGCGACACGATGCTGATCGAGCGCGAGGGAGAGCCGCTGGCGCGGGTGAAGCGCAAACGGCTCTCCCTGCTGCGCAACCACTACCGCGTGGAGCTGGTCGACGGCACCGAGCTCGACGTCAGCGGCAAGATCCTCGACCGTGAGTTCGCCATCGAGTACGACGGCGAGCTGCTCGCCGACATCTCGCGCCGCTGGTTCCGCGTCCGCGAGACGTACGGCCTGCACGTCGTGCGCGAGGACGCCGATCCCGCGCTCCTGCTCGCCGTCGCGGTCTGCGTGATCCGGCTCGCCGAGAAGGAGCGCGGGGAGGACTAGCGCGGGGAGGACTGGCGCGGGGAGGACTGGCCCCCGGCCGGGGCCGCCCCCCGTCAGCGGCGGGGCGCGGCCAGGCCGAGCAGGCGGTCCTTGAGCGCGGGGAACTGCTCCCTGGTCGCGGCCACCTTCGCCGGATCGAGCTCGACGGTGAGCACCTCCTCGCCGTCCCCCGCCTCGGCGAGCACCTCGCCCCAGGGGTCGACGACGACGCTGTGCCCGGCCTGCGGAACTCCCGCGTGCGACCCGCCCGTGCCGCAGGCCAGGACGTACACCTGGTCCTCGACCGCCCGCGCCTTGGCGAACAGGAGCCAGTGCTCGCGCCGCCGCGCGGGCCAGCCCGCGGAGACCACGAACATCTCGGCGCCCGCGTCCACGAGCCCCCTGAACAGCTCGGGGAAGCGCAGGTCGTAGCAGGTGGCGAGGCCGAGGGTGGTGTCCGGCGTGCGCACCGTGGCCAGTTCGGACCCGGCCGCCATCATGACGGCCTCGCCCTGGTCGAAGCCGAAGCGGTGGATCTTCCGGTAGGCGGCGGCGAGTTGGCCGTCGGGGGAGAAGACGAGCGAGGTGTTGTAGAGCGGCCCTTCCGGGTCCCTCTCGGGGATGGAACCGGCGTGCAGCCACACCCCCGCGTCGCTCGCGGCCTTCGCCATCGCCTCGTACGTGGGCCCTTCGAGCGGCTCCGCCTCGCTCGCGAAGGACTCGTACGCGAAGGCGCCCGTGGTCCACAGTTCGGGCAGTACGACGAGGTCCGCGCGCTCGCGCGAGGCGACGTCGCGGACCAGCGAAGAGACCCGCGTCCTACGGGAATTGACCGATTCGCCCTCGTCTACGGCGATCTGGATCAGAGAGGCGCGCACACTACCACCGTCCTGGCATTCGAGCCGTCAACACGGCCTACGATCGTCACACGAAAGCACTGCCGGGGTGCCTGCGGGCAGCGTACTGTGATTTTCCGGGGGAGCCCCCCGGACCCCCACGACGCCCATCAGACGCCCACCGCCCGCGTACGACCGCCGAGGGGTCCCGTGAGTCTCCATCCCAGCCTGCAAACCTACGCCGATGCCTGGACCCAGTCAGTGGAAGCGATATCCGAGCTGGTGAACCCGCTCGCCGAGAGCGAGTGGAGTTGGGCCACTCCCTGCCCCGGCTGGTCGGTGCGGGACATCGTCTCCCACGTCATCGGGCTCGACTGCGAGATGCTGGGCGACCCGCGTCCCATCCACACCCTGCCGCGCGACCTGTACCACGTACAGACCGAGGGCCAGCGGTACATGGAGATGCAGGTCGACGTCCGCCGCCACCACACGGCGCCGGAGATGACCTCGGAGCTGGAGTACACGATCATCCGCCGCTCGCGACAGCTGCGGAACGAGTCGCGCGACCCCTCCCACAAGATCCGCGGCCCGCTCGGCACCGAGCAGACCCTCGAACTGGCCACGCGCATGCGCGCCTTCGACGTCTGGGTGCACGAGCAGGACCTGCGCACGACGCTGAAGAAGCCCGGCAACCTCGACTCCCCCGGCGCCCTCGTCGCCAGGGACCTGCTGCTCCAAGGGCTGCCGAAGGTCGTCGCCAAGAAGGCGGGCGCGCCCGCGAATTCGGCGGTCGTCTTCGACGTCAGCGGCCCCGTGGAGTTCCTGCGCACGGTCCGCGTGGACGCCGAGGGCAAGGCCACGGTCGACAGCGCCCCCTCGCTCGGCCCGCTGGCCACCCTCAGCCTCGACTGGGAGACCTACTTCAGACTCGCCTGCGGCCGCGTGACGTACGCGTCGGTGGCGGACCGCGTGAAGATAGAGGGCGACCACGAACTGGCAGACGCGATCCTGCGCAACTTCGCGGTGACGCCGTAAGAATCAGCCCGCAAGAACCAGCCCGTCCGGCGTGAAATTCAGCCCGTCCGGCGTTTGAGGACCGGGGGCCCGGGGGCAGAGCCCCCGAACCCGGCTCAGACAGGCACGTGCACGGCTTCAACCCGACTGGCAACCAACCGCTCCCGCTCCCTGCGCACCGCAAGCGACTTGAGCCGCAGGATCTGCCAGAGCCCGACCGCCTCAAGGACGAACACCGCCGAGAACGCCACGCGATAGTTCTCGTCCGTCGCGTCGAGCAGGATGCCGATGGCGAGCAGCGTCGTCATGGAGGCGACGAAGCCGCCCATGTTGGTGATGCCGGACGCCGTGCCCTGGCGCTCCGGCGGATTGGCGGGCCGCGCGAAGTCGAAGCCGATCATGGAGGCGGGCCCGCACGCGCCGAGCACGGTGCACAGGACGATCAGCAGCCACATCGGCGCGTGCTCGCCCGGGTAGGCGAGCGTGGCCGCCCAGGCCGTCGCCGTCGCCCCGATGGTGCCGAGCGCGAGTGGCAGGCGCGCGGCGTGGTGCCGGGCGACGATCTGGCCGTACAGGAGTCCGACGGCCATGTTGGAGAGCACGACCAGGGTGAGCAGTTCCCCGGCCGTCGCCCGGGAGAGCCCCTGCGCCTCGACGAGGAAGGGCAGCCCCCACAGGAGCAGGAAGACCATCGCGGGGAACTGCGTGGTGAAGTGCACCCACAGGCCGAGCCGGGTGCCCGGCTCCCGCCAGGACAGGGCGATCTGCCGCCGTACGAAACCCGCTCCGGTGTGCCGCACGGGCTCCGGCTCGTGCCCCTCGGGGTGGTCCTTCAGGAAGAGCGTCATCAGGACCAGGACGACGACACCGCACAGCGAGCTGCCGGCGAACGCGGCGGTCCAGCCCACCGAGTGCAGGAGCCGGGCGAGGACGAGCGTGGAGACGAGGTTGCCCGCCATGCCCACCAGGCCCGCGAGCTGCGCGACGAGCGGTCCTCGCCGGGCCGGGAACCAGCGGGTGCCGAGCCGCAGCACGCTGATGAAGGTGAGCGCGTCGCCGCAGCCGAGCAGGGCGCGGGAGGCAAGCGCCATCGCGTACGTGGGGGAGAGCGCGAAGCCGAGCTGCCCGATCGTGAAGAGGACGACGCCGATGGTCAGCACCTTCTTGGTGCCGAGCCGGTCGACCATCAGACCGACGGGTATCTGCATGCCCGCGTACACGAGCAGCTGGAGGATCGAGAAGGTCGAGAGGGCCGAGGCGTTGACGTGGAAGCGGTCGGCGGCGTCCAGGCCCGCGACCCCGAGGGACGTACGGAAGATGACGGCGACGAAGTAGACGGCGACGCCGATGCCCCAGACGAGCACGGCCTTCTTCCCGCCCGGCGGATCACCGGGCAGGGAGACGGGCGCTGCGGCGGAGCTCATCGGACCTCGCCCCTCGCGAGGTTCTGGAACCAGCCGACGTGCCGCGTGACCACGGCCACCGCGGCCTCGGTGTCGCCCGCGGTGAGCGCGGCGAGGATCTCCTCGTGCTCGGTGAGCGTCTTGGCGATCCGGTCGGGGTGCGAGTGCATCACGGCGACGCCCATCCGCAACTGCCGGTCGCGCAGCTGGTCGTAGAGGCGCGAGAGGATCTCGTTGCCGCCGCTGCGCACGATCTCGGCGTGGAAGCACCGGTCGGTGACGGCGGCCGCGGCGAAGTCCCCCGCCTCCGCCTGCACCCGCTGCTTGTCGAGGAGCTCACCGAGCCGGTCGAGCAGGGCGGCGGGCGCGGGCACCGCCTTGCGCACGGAGTGCGTCTCGACGAGCAGCCGCGTCTCGACGACGTCGGCGATCTCCTGCGCGGAGACCGGCAGGACCAGGGCGCCCTTCTTGGGGTAGAGCCGCAGCAGCCCCTCCACCTCCAGCTTGAGCAGCGCCTCGCGCACCGGGGTGCGCGACACCCCCACGGCCTCGGCGAGCTCGCCCTCGGTGAGCAGCGTGCCGCCCTCGTAGCGACGGTCGAGGACGGCTTGCTTGACGTGCGCGTAGACGCGTTCGGCGGCGGGCGGCCGCTTGGCGGCGGCGAGGGTGGTGGCTGGCATGCGCACAGCATAGATACAACACGTATACGCCGAAACTCTCGTCCACATGGCGGGCAATCCAGCACATCCATTCACCCCCCTCACTCGTCTTATGTGTGAGCGGCACCTTCATGTGGCCGCCAACCAGGGGCATTTGGAGTAGGTAACTTGAAAACCGGCATTAAGGATGTACGCCGCGTATCGGTCGTAGCGATGACTGCGAGCGCGATACTGGCCGGCGGCGCCCTCACGACCCCGGCCCACGCGGCCGCACCGCCGAAGCCGTCGATCACCGCCAAGGGCGGGTTCGTGATGAACAACGGCAACGGAAAGACGCTGTTCACCAAGGCCGCCGACACCCGCCGTTCCACCGGCTCCACGACGAAGATAATGACGGCGCGCGTGGTGCTCGGCCAGCGGAACCTGAACCTGAACTCCAAGGTCACGGTCCAGAAGGCCTACAGCGACTACATCGTCAGGAACAACGCCTCGTCGGCGCGGCTCATCGTCGGTGACAAGGTCACCGTCCGCCAGCTCCTCTACGGTCTGATGCTGCCGTCCGGCTGCGACGCCGCGTACGCGCTGGCCGACAAGTTCGGCAAGGGCTCCACCCGCGCCAAGCGGGTGAAGAACTTCATCGGACAGATGAACACGACGGCCAAGAACCTGAACCTGAAGAACACCCACTTCGACTCGTTCGACGGCATCGGGAACGGCAGCAACTACTCGACGCCGCGCGACCTGACGAAGCTCGCGAGCAACTCGATGAAGAACTCCACGTTCCGCTCGGTCGTGAAGACGAAGTCGACGAAGCAGAAGGTCACGACGAAGAGCGGCGGCTACCGCTACATGTCGTGGTCGAACACGAACGGTCTGCTCGGTTCCTACCGCGGCGCCATCGGCGTGAAGACGGGCTCCGGCCCCGAGGCGAAGTACTGCCTGGTCTTCGCGGCGACGCGCAGCGGCAAGACCGTCATCGGCACGGTTCTCACGTCGTCCTCCGCGGCCAACCGCACCAAGGACGCGAAGAAGCTGATGGACTACGGCTTCAAGGTGGCGTAAGCCCCGCAAGGGGCGCGGGGAACTGCGCGAGCAACCCCCACGGCCCGCAGGCGAAGCACTCACGCCTGCGGGCCGCACCCATTCCTACGCCCAGGTGAGCAACCGCTTGGGCCGCTCAAGGATCGCCGCCACGTCGGCAAGCACCTTGGAGCCCAGCTCCCCGTCCACCAGACGGTGGTCGAAGGAGAGCGCGAGCGTCGTCACCTGACGGGGCTTGACCTTGCCCTTGTGGACCCACGGCTGGAGCTTGATCGCACCGACCGCGAGGATCGCGGACTCGCCCGGGTTCAGGATCGGCGTGCCCGTGTCGACGCCGAAGACGCCGACGTTCGTGATCGTCACCGTGCCGCCCTGCATGGCGGCGGGCGAGGTCTTGCCCGCGCGGGCGGTGGTGACCAACTCACCGAGCGCCTCGGCCAGTTCGGGCAGGGTCTTGGCCTGCGCGTCCTTGATCTTCGGCACGATCAGACCGCGCGGGGTGGCCGCGGCGATGCCCAGGTTCACGTAGTGCTTCTGGACGATCTCCTGATTCGCCTCGTCCCAGGCGGCGTTGACCTCGGGGTTCCGCTTGATCGCGACGAGCAGGGCCTTGGAGACGAGCAGCAGCGGATTGACCCGCAGCCCCTCGAACGCCCGGTCCTGCTTGAGCTCCTCGACCAGCTTCATCGTCCGCGTCACGTCGACCGTCACGAACTCCGTGACGTGCGGGGCGGTGAACGCCGAGGTGACCATCGCCTGAGCGGTCGCCTTGCGCACCCCCTTGACGGGAATCCGCGTCTCACGGGCGTCCGCGCCCACCGGCTGCGCCGGGGCGGCAGCGGCCACGGGTGCGTCGGCCACCTCCGGCTCCCGAACCGGGGCGACCGCCGCGTGCACGTCGTCACGCGTGATGATCCCGTCGGGCCCCGAGGGCGTGACGGTGGCGAGATCGACGCCGAGGTCCTTGGCGAGCTTGCGCACGGGCGGCTTGGCGAGCGGCCGCGAGCCGTGGCCGTTGACACCCTGCGTCTGCTGGGCGTCGCCCTGTTGTGGGCCATTGTCCCGCACGGCGGGACGGGGGGGCACAACCCCCGTCTCCGCAGGCGCGACGGCAGCCTCAGCAGAGTCAACCTTCCGGGCCCGCCGCTTAGTCGAGGACTCGGCAACCCCATAGCCCACGAGGACAGGCTGCCGCCCAGCAGGAGCAGCCTCCTCCGCAGGGGCAGCGGCACTCTGCTCAGCCTGCGCCGCAGGCGCAGGCGCACTCCCACCCACGTCGACCGTGATGATCACCTGGCCGACATCGACCGTCGTCCCCTCGGGGAACCGGAGTTCAGCCACCACCCCGTTGAACGGAATGGGCAGTTCGACGGCCGCCTTGGCCGTCTCGACCTCGCACACCACCTGCCCGTCGGTGACCGTGTCACCCACGGCCACGTACCACTTGAGGATCTCCGCCTCGGTGAGCCCCTCGCCCACGTCGGGCATCTTGAACTCGGCCGCAGCTGTGTCAGTCATCGTCGTCACGACCCTCTCCTCAGTACGCAAGCGAGCGGTCGACGGCGTCGAGCACCCGGTCAAGGCCCGGCAGGTACTCCTCCTCCAGGCGCGCCGGCGGATACGGCGCGTGATACCCGCCGACCCGCAGCACCGGAGCCTCCAGGTGGTAGAAGCACCGCTCGGTGATCCGGGCCGCGATCTCCGCGCCCGTGCCCAGGAAGACGGGCGCCTCGTGCACGACGACCAGGCGTCCGGTCTTCTCCACCGAGGACTGCACCGCGTCGAAGTCGATCGGGGACATCGAGCGCAGGTCGACGACTTCGAGGGACTTGCCCTCCTCCTCGGCGGCGGTGGCCGCCTCCAGGCAGACCTTCACCATCGGGCCGTACGCCGCGAGCGTCAGGTCCGAACCTGCGCGCGCCACCCGGGCCTTGTGCAGGGGACCGGGGATGGCCTCCTTGTCGACCTCGCCCTTGTCCCAGTAACGCCGCTTCGGCTCGAAGAAGATCACCGGGTCGTCGCTCTGGATGGCCTGCTGCATCATCCAGTACGCGTCGGCCGAGTTGGAGGGCGAGACCACCTTCAACCCCGCCACGTGCGCGAACAGCGTCTCGGGCGACTCGCTGTGGTGCTCGACCGCGCCGATGCCGCCGCCGTACGGAATGCGGATGACGACCGGCATCTTGATCTTGCCGAGCGCGCGGGCGTGCATCTTCGCGAGCTGCGTGACGATCTGGTCGTACGCGGGGAAGACGAAGCCGTCGAACTGGATCTCCACCACGGGCCGGTAGCCGCGCAGCGCGAGCCCGATCGCCGTGCCCACGATGCCCGACTCGGCGAGCGGGGTGTCGATGACCCGGTCCTCGCCGAAGTCCTTCTGCAGCCCGTCCGTCACGCGGAAGACGCCGCCGAGCTTGCCGACGTCCTCACCCATGATCAGGACCTTGGGGTCGGTCTCCAGCGCCGTGCGCAGCGATTCGTTGATCGCCTTGGCGAGGGGAAGTTTCTGGACAGCCATGGTTACTTGACCTCCCCGTCCGCGAACGACGCCTGGTAGGCGGCGAACTGCGCGCGCTCCTCGTCCACGAGCGCGTGCCCGTCCGCGTACACGTTCTCGAAGATCGCCATCAGATCCGGATCCGGCATCGCCCGCACCACCTCTCGCACCCTCTTGCCCAACGCCTCGCTCTCGTCCTCGAGTTCCGCGAAGAAGGACTCGTCCGCGTGGCCCTCGGACTCCAGGTAGGCGCGCAGGCGCAGGATCGGGTCCTTGGCCTCCCACGCCTCCCGCTCCTCGTCCCTGCGGTACTTGGTCGGGTCGTCGGACGTGGTGTGCGCGCCCATGCGGTACGTGAACGCCTCGATCAGCGCCGGGCCCTCGCCCGCGCGCGCCCGCTCCAGGGCCCACCGGGTCACGGCGAGCACGGCGAGTACGTCGTTGCCGTCGACCCGCACGCCGGGGAAGCCGTAGCCCTGCGCGCGCTGGAACAGCGGCACCCGGGTCTGGCGCTCGGTCGGCTCGGAGATCGCCCACTGGTTGTTCTGGCAGAAGAACACGACGGGCGCGTTGTAGACCGCGGAGAAGGTGAACGATTCGGCGACGTCGCCCTGGCTGGAAGCGCCGTCTCCGAAGTACGCGATCACGGCCGAGTCCGCGCCGTCCTTGGTCACGCCCATCGCGTAACCGGTGGCGTGCAGCGTCTGCGAGCCGATGACGATCGTGTACAGGTGGAAGTTGTTGCTGTTCGGGTCCCAGCCGCCGTTGTTCACGCCGCGGAACATGCCGAGCAGGTTCGTCGGGTCGACGCCGCGGCACCAGGCGACGCCGTGCTCGCGGTACGTGGGGAACACGTAGTCGTCGTCGCGGGTGGCGCGCCCCGAACCGATCTGGGCGGCCTCCTGGCCGAGCAGCGATGCCCACAGGCCCAGCTCGCCCTGGCGCTGCAGAGCGGTGGCCTCGGCGTCGAAGCGGCGGGTGAGGACCATGTCGCGGTAGAGCCCGCGCAGTTCCTCGGGGGTGATCGAGGCGACGTACCCGTCGTACTCGGCGTTCTCGACCCTCTTGCCCTCAGGGGTCAGCAGCTGTACGAGCTCGGGCTCCGTGCTCTTCTGCGGCGCGGCCTTCTTGGCGCTGGCGCGCTTACCGCCGCCCGTACTGCTGCGGCGCGGTTTGCGCGCGGCGGTGCTCTCCACGGTCACGTGTGCTCCTCCGTCGGTCCGGCCCCCGGGGTTACCGGGTAGGCCAGTGCGGCTCGCCTGGTTTCCGTGCCCGCGCACGGGGTGGGTGCGACTCGGCCGGGAACAGGCGTGACAGGTGCCCCGGCGAGCGCCCTGCTCAATGCACGTTACCCAGTGCTTCCCAATTCTGTGAAACCCCATCTGACCTGCGAATTTGCTTGGATTTCCAAGTACCTGATTGCTTGGATTTCCGAGTAAATCGAGAAAGGCGGGAACACTTCCTGGTCACAGCACTGATCACAGCCTGGCAGGGGGCCGGAACACCGGCACGTTATCCCGGCCACCCCGCGCACGGGAAGGGTTCCGCCCGGGCGTAGAAAGAGATCGTGTGTGAGACTGGCTCCGTGCGCGAAGACGGAAAAATTACGGTATTTCTCCTCGACGACCATGAAGTGGTCCGGCGTGGAGTCCATGAGCTGCTCTCCGTGGAGTCCGACATCGAGGTGGTCGGCGAGGCGGGAACCGCAGCGGACGCCCTGGTCAGGATCCCCGCGACGCGGCCCGACGTGGCCGTGCTCGACGTGCGTCTGCCGGACGGCAGCGGCGTCGAGGTGTGTCGCGAGATCCGCTCGCAGAACGAGGACATCAAGTGCCTGATGCTCACCTCGTTCGCCGACGACGAGGCGCTCTTCGACGCGATCATGGCCGGTGCCTCCGGCTATGTCCTCAAGGCCATCAGGGGCAATGAGCTCCTCACGGCCGTACGGGACGTGGCCGCGGGCAAGTCCCTGCTCGACCCGGTGGCCACCGCCCGGGTCCTGGAGCGGCTGCGGGACGGCAACAACCCCAAGGGCGACGACCGTCTCGCCAACCTCACCGACCAGGAGCGGAAGATCCTCGACCTGATCGGCGAGGGCCTGACCAACCGCGTGATCGGCGAGCGCCTCCACCTGGCCGAGAAGACGATCAAGAACTACGTCTCCAGCCTGCTGTCCAAGCTGGGCATGGAGCGCCGCTCGCAGGCGGCCGCCTACGTGGCGCGCATGCAGGCGGAGAAGCACTGACGCCAGGGGGCGAAAAGGGCAGGGCCCGAGCGGATCGACCGCCCGGGAGGGCAAGCGGATTCCGTCGGCACGTGCAAGGAATGCGGGACGCACGTGCAAGGACCGCGGAACATAAGAGGGACTTACGTCCCCGCCTTCTCGGGGCGGGATCCCCTTTTCCGACACCCTGTCCATGAACCAGAGTGGTGCTCATGCCCACCGACGAACAGCTCGCCTTCGAACTGCTCCGCCGCAGCGACTACGGCCGGGTGGCGACCAGCATGCGCGCGCTGCCCTTCCTCGCCGCGGCGCGCCACATCGTCGTCGACGGCAAGATCCTGCTGCGCATGCACAAGGGATACGGCTACCACCACGCGTGCGTCGGCAGCGTCGTCGCGTACGGCGCCGACAACCTCAACGTGGCGAGCGCCCGCGAAGGCCAGTGGACCGTCCAGCTGGTGGGCGTCTGCGAGGCCGTCGAGCCGACCAACGCCGAGCTCGAACTCTTCGGCCCCGCCCCGCACTTCGCGGACGGCGAGCTCTTCGACCCGGTGTACCTGCGCATAGAGCCGCAGTTCGCCACGGTCCACACGCTCCAGGCGGGCCACGACCGCTCGCTCCAGTACATTCTCTGACCCGCGCGCCATGCGAAAGGGCCGGCCCATCGGGCCGGCCCTTTCGTGTCCGTAGGAGGGGATCAGGCCCCGTCGCCGCCCCCGGCGCCCGGGTCCTCACCGTCGTCCGTGGGGTCCGTCGTCTCCGGGGGGTCCTCGGTCGGGTCCGTGGTCGGGTCCTCGGTCGGGTCCGCCGTCGTCGGCTGGCCGGTCGGCGTCGTCGGGTCCTGGGTGGGCTCGGTCGGGCCCTGGGTGGGCTGGGTGGGCCCGGTCGTCCGGTTGGTCGGCGGGTCGTAGTCCGTCTGCCCGCCGGGGTCGGAGCCGGGATCGGTCTCCTCGTCCGTGGTCTCGTCGTCCGCGCTCTCGCTCGGCTCCTTCTCCTGCGACTGCTTGGTCGCGGGAGTCTTCGGCGGATCCTTCTGGCCCTTCTTGTCCGCCGCCGTCAGCGCGAACGTCACGCCCACCGCGATGGCGATGATCGCGAGCACCACGAAGATCCACATCTTGCCGCGGCCGCCCTTGCCGCTGCGGTGACCGCCCTCGAAGCCGCCGTCGTCGCCGCCCCGCGAGGGCAGCATCGGGCTGGGGATCTGCGCGGTCCCCGAGTCCGGGTGCGCCATCGCCGCCGTGCCCGCGACGCCCATGGCCGGGGTGCTGCCGCCCTCGTGCATCTCGACGGGCCCGGTGTTCCAGGTCCCGGTGTGGCTGCCCTGCTCGTGCAGCATCTGCAGCCCGTACTGGACGAGTCCGCGCATCTCCTCGGCCGTCTGGAACCGGTCGTCCGGGTCCTTGGCGAGGGAGCGCATGACGAGCCCGTCCAGCTCCGGCGGCGCCGCGTCCGAGACCTCGGAGGGCGGCACTGCCTGGTCCTGGACGTGCTGGTAGACCACGGAGAGCGGCGTCTCACCGGTGAACGGCGGCCGCAGCGCGAGCAGTTCGTAGAGGAGACAGCCCGTCGCGTACAGGTCGGAGCGGTGGTCGACGGCCTTGCCGAGCGCCTGCTCGGGCGACAGGTACTGGGGCGTGCCCATGACCATGCCGGTCTGCGTCATCGTCGACTGCGCGCCGTGCAGGGCGCGCGCGATGCCGAAGTCCATCACCTTCACCGCGCCGGTGTTGGTGATGATCACGTTCGCGGGCTTGATGTCGCGGTGCACGATGCCGTGCTGGTGCGAGTACGCGAGCGCTTCGAGCACACCGGAGACGATGATCAGCGCCTGCTCGGGGCCCGGCGCCTCCGCGTTGATCAGCAGATCGCGGATCGTGCGACCCTCGACGATCTCCATGACGATGTAGGGGACGACGTTCGGCCCGACGACGTCTTCACCGGAGTCGTACACGGCGACCACGGCGTGGTGGTTCAGGCCCGCGACGGACTGTGCCTCGCGCGTGAACCGCGCCTTGGAGACGGGGTCCTCGGCCAGGTCGGAGCGGAGCAGCTTGACCGCGACCGTACGGCCGAGCCGTACGTCTTCGGCCGCGAACACCTCGGCCATGCCGCCCCGGCCGAGTCTGTAGGTCAGCCGATACCGGCCGTCTCCGACAAGCCCGCCATTCCCCCACAACTCAGGCGCGTCTGACATACCGCCGCCAGTCGCCTCGGGGTCGGACGGGCCCTGAGCGCGCTGCGTCTGTGCCATCAGTCCTCGCCGTCGTTTCTGGTCGTGGTACTTGGTGCTGAGTACGTCGCGATAACGGGGTACTCCGTCGGGTCACGCTACAGCCTTCACACCACCCACCCGATTCGAGTGGACCGGACATCAAAGCCTTTGCCGGTGCCCACGCGCAAACTTGTAACGCTTCCGAGACGCTTCTTGCGCGTACGGTCACGGAACGGGCACCGAGCTTGACGCGTCATCCTCTTGGGGCAGACTTGGCCTGGAATAGCGGTTATCGATCACCAGCCGCGGAGCCGTCCGGCAACCGCGCCGATGGGGGACGCACAGAATGAGCAGCCAGGACGGCGCACAGGGGCGGTATGCGGGGCGTTCGCTGGCCGGCGGCCGCTACCAACTGCGCGATCTGCTGGGTGAGGGCGGCATGGCCTCCGTGCACCTCGCGTACGACTCCGTGCTCGACCGCCAGGTCGCCATCAAGACCCTGCACACCGAACTCGGACGCGAACAGTCCTTCCGCGAGCGCTTCCGCCGCGAGGCCCAGTCGGTGGCGAAGCTCACGCACACGAACATCGTCTCGGTCTTCGACACCGGCGAGGACGAGCTCGACGGCGCGACGATGCCGTACATCGTCATGGAGTACGTCGAGGGCAAGCCGCTCGGCTCGGTGCTGGACGCCTCCGTCGCCCAGTACGGCGCGATGCCGTCCGACCAGGCGCTGAAGATCACCGCCGATGTGCTCGCGGCCCTGGAGATCAGCCACGAGATGGGCCTGGTCCACCGCGACATCAAGCCCGGCAACGTGATGATGACCAAGCGCAACGTCGTGAAGGTGATGGACTTCGGCATCGCCCGCGCGATGCAGTCCGGCGTCACCTCGATGACGCAGACCGGCATGGTCGTCGGCACCCCGCAGTACCTCTCGCCGGAGCAGGCCCTCGGCCGCGGCGTCGACGCCCGCTCGGACCTCTACTCCGTCGGCATCATGCTCTTCCAACTGGTCACCGGGCGGCTGCCCTTCGAGGCGGACTCGCCGCTGGCCATCGCGTACGCGCACGTCCAGGAGGAGCCGGTCGCTCCCTCCTCGATCAACCGTTCCCTGCCGCCCGCGGTCGACGCGATCGTCGCCCGCGCGCTCAAGAAGAACCCGAACGAGCGCTTCCCGACCGCCGACGCCATGCGCGACGAGTGCCTGCGCGTGGCCCAGTCCTTCCAGGCCGCGGCCCCCAGCATCGTCCCCGGCGCCCAGACGGCGAGCGGCGCGGGCGTCGGCTCCGCGGTCTTCCCGCCGGTCGACACCTCGCTCCCGCAGGGCGGCCCGGTCCAGACGCCGTACCAGCCGGGTTCCTACGGCCCGCCGACCCCGGCCCCGACGCCCGCCCCCACCCCGGGCTACGGCTACCCGCAGCAGGGCGGCTACCAGACCCCGCCGCCGGTCAACGCGTACGCGCAGCAGCAGGGCGTGCAGCAGCAGGGCGTCCACACCCCGCCGCCGTACAACCTCTCGGGACAGCCCGCGACGACCACCACCGGTCCCGGCCCCGGCGGCTCCGGCAAGCGGAACATGCCGGTGGTCGTCGGCGCGATCGTCGTCGCGCTGCTCGCCGTCGGCGGCGTGATCACCGCGGTCTCGCTCAACAAGGACGACGGCGGCGACGAGGCCAAGAACGACAAGTCGAAGCAGCCCGTCGCCGGGCACAAGGGTCCCGACCGCACCAAGACGATGGACAAGACCGAGTGCACGGACCCCGATACGGCCTACAACGACGAGAACAAGATCAAGGCCCCTGACTTCACGTTCAAGGACTGGAAGTCGGTCCTGACCTGCCTCCAGGCGGCGGGCTGGAGCTACGACAAGCGCAAGGTCGACGAGAACGCGTACGGCGAGGACACCGTCATGCGGCAGACCCCGAAGGAGGGCTCGGACATCGATCCGAAGCACGTCGAGATCCAGTTCGACATCTCCTCGGGTGACCCGGCCTAGGCACTCGGCACCCGTACGACGAGGGGCTCGGCACGCGATCCGCGTGCCGAGCCCCTCGTCGTCGCACCCTCTTGTCTAGTCGCACCCTCTTGTCTAGAGGTAGGGGCTTGTCTAGAGGTAGGGGCCTCCCGTGCGGCCCGCGATGCCGCCACCCGGCTCCTCGTCCTCGTCGCCGCCCACCCCGGGCGGCAGCGCACGCCGCATCTGCTCCAGCTGCGCCCGCGCGGCCATCTGCTGCGCGAACAGCGTCGTCTGGATCCCGTGGAAGAGACCTTCGAGCCAGCCGACCAACTGGGCCTGCGCGATGCGCAGTTCGGCGTCGCTCGGCGTCGTGTCGTCCGTGAAGGGCAGGGAGAGCCGCTCCAGCTCCTCGACGAGCTCGGGGGCGAGACCGTCCTCGAGCTCCTTGACCGAGCTGGCGTGGATCTCCTTGAGGCGGACCCGGCTCGCCTCGTCGAGAGGAGCCGCGCGCACCTCCTCCAGCAGCTGCTTGATCATGCTGCCGATCCGCATGACCTTGGCCGGCTGTTCGACCATCTCCGTCACCGGGACCTCGCGGGAGTCGTCGTCTCCGCCACCACCGAGTGCCATTCCGTCCTGGCCCACGACCAGGACCTGGGGGCTCTCCGGTGACCGTTCGTTCCTCGGCATCTCCATGCCGCCATTCTCTCGTACCCGTACATCACACATCGGTAGTGCCCCCATGAAGGACTGATCCACCCTGGACTCACCCTTCCGTCTCCCTCCTCGGCTCCCTCCTCGGCTCCCCTTCAGCCACGGCGCAGCCGCAGGCCGAGGAAGCCGATCCCCAGCCCGATGAGGACGAGCCCACCACCGAGCGGCAGCACGCGCAGCCCGGGCAGGACGGGGTCCGCGCGGGTGGGCCGGGAGGTGTCGGACGCGGTGTCCCGGTGCGCGACGGAGTCCCGTTCCGGCTTGGGGGAGGGCGGTCCCGTCGGGTACGTCGGGACGGGGAGCGCCGGATCGGACAACGAGGCCGCGGGCGTCTCCGGCGTCTCGGGCGTCTCGGACCGCCCCGGCCTCTCCCGCCCCTCACCCGCGCGACTCCCGGCACGGGAGGTCTCATCGACGCTGGTCACGGACTTGTTCGGAGCGATTTCCCCGGCATACGCAACACCCCCGGCCCCACCCCCAACCAGCCCCACCACCCCAAGAACCCCCACCGCCCCCACCGCCCCCACCACACGCCCAACCCAAGCCCCATTCACGCCCACACCGCCCGCTCCCAGAACCCAACAGCCAGACCACCGGTGACAAGCGTCACATGTAGGGCTAATTCCGGCATCTTGGGTCAGGGGGTCTGGGGGTGGGGGTCTGCGGGTGGGGATCTGCGGGTGGGGATCTGCGGGTGGGGATCTGCGGGTGGGGATCTGCGGGTGGGGATCTGCGGGTGGGGATCTGGGGGGCGCGGGGATCTGAGGGCGCGGGGAACTGGGCGCGGGGAACTGGGCGCGGGGATCTAGGCGCGGGGCTCTGGAGGGGGACTGGGGGGCGCGGGGATCTGGGGGGCGTGGATCTAGGGGCGCGGGGAACTGCGCGAAAAGCACCACGCAGGCGCACGCAACGACGACACAGACACCGGCGCGGACAAGGGACGCGAGGAACGGCGCGGACGAGGGGCACGAGGAACAGCGCGGGCAAGGGGCGCGAGGAACGCCGCGCCCAGCCCCCACCACCCCGCGCAGACCCCCCTCCGCACCACCCCGAAGCCCCCCGCAGGGGACCCCCGCTACCGAACGAGAAGCACCTTCCCGATATGCCCACTCTCCTCAAGCACCCGATGCCCCTCCCCCGCCTCACTCATCCGCACCTGCCGATCCACGACAGCCCGCACATGCCCCGCCCCGATCAACGGCCACACATGCTCCCGCACCGCCGCCACGATCGCCGCCTTCTCCGCCAGCGGCCTCCCCCGGAGCGACGTCGCCGTGATCGCCGCCCGCTTGGTGAGCAGCGCCGCGATGTTCAGCTCGCCCTTGATCCCGCCCTGCATGCCGATGATCGCGAGACGCCCGTTGACGGCGAGCGCCTGAACGTTCCGCCCCAGGTACTTGGCGCCCATGTTGTCGAGGATGACGTCCGCGCCCGCCCCGTCCGTGGCCCGCGCGATCTCCTCGACGAAGTCCTGCTCGCGGTAGTTGATCAGCACGTCCGCACCGAGCTCACCGCAGAAGTCGAGCTTCTCCTTCGTACCGGCCGTGACCGCCACCTTCGCGCCGACCGCCTTCGCGAGCTGGATCGCCATGGTGCCGATGCCGCTGGAGCCGCCGTGCACGAGCAGCGTCTCGCCGGGACGCAGGTGGGAAATCATGAAGACGTTGGACCACACCGTCGAGGTGACCTCGGGCAGCGCGGCCGCCGTGACGAGGTCGACGCCCTCGGGCACGGGCAGCAGCTGACCCACCGGCACGACGACCTGCTCCGCGTAGCCACCGCCCGCGAGCAGCGCGCACACCTCGTCGCCGACCGACCAGCCGGAGACGCCGGTGCCGAGCGCGGTGATCCGGCCCGCGCACTCCAGACCGGGGTAGGGAGAGGAGCCTGGCGGCGGGTTGTAGGCGCCCTGCCGCTGGAGCAGGTCGGCGCGGTTCACGGCGCTGGACACCACCTCGACGAGGACCTCGCCCTCGCCGGGCACGGGATCGGGCACCTCGGCCCATACGAGCGCTTCGGGACCGCCGGGTTCAGGGATCGTGATCGCATACATGCGGCCGAGGCTACTCCCGCCCCCACCCTCAGAACCCCGTGAAGCCCTCCACGAACACGACGCGAAGAACCCGCGCCAAGGGGCGCGGGGAACGGCGCAATCATGAACGCGGGGAACACCCCAACCGGGCCACGGAAAACGACCCGACAAGGGGCGCGGGGAACTGCGCAATCACGAACCCGGGGAACACCCCAACCGGGCCACGGAAAACGACCCGACAAGGGGCGCGGGGAACTGCGCAATCTTGGACGCGGGACACACCCCAACCGGGCCACGGGAGACGACCCCGACCGGGCCACGGGACGACCCGACAAGGGGCGCGAGGAACGGCGCAAAACCCCGTCGCCGCCCCACCCACCCCACCGTTCAAGTAGTCCGGACTAGTCCGCCCGCAACGGCTTGAGATCCGGCGCCACCACACTCGCAGGAGACGCCCGCACGATCGTGATCAACCGGTCCGTCAACTGAAGCTTCCCGACGGCCGGATCGTCGTACCCCAGCACCCGATGCCCACGGACGACGCTGACGACCAAGTCGTCGGTCTCCCGCACACCACGCCCCACCTCGGCCTTTATCACCGGGCGCTCGACGAGATCGAGGCCGCTGCCCTGCTGGATCAGGTCCTCCATGACCATGCCCGCGCTGGGGCTGAGCACGGAGAGACCGAGCAGCCTGCCCGCCGCGCTGGCGCTGGTGATCACGGCGTCGGCGCCGGACTGACGCAGCAGCGGCGCGTTCTCCTCCTCGCGGACCGCGGCCACGATCTTCGCCCCGCGGTTCAACTGCCGCGCGGTGAGGGCGACCAGGACGGCGGTGTCGTCCCGCTGGGTCGCGATGATGATCTGGCGGGCCCGCTGCACCTCGGCACGGAGCAGCACGTCGCTGCGCGTCGCGTCGCCGATGACGCCCGCGAAGCCCTCCGCCGTGGCCGCGTCGACGACCTTCGCGCTGGGGTCGACGACCACGATCTGGTCCGGCTTCAAGCCGGTCGCGCAGACGGTCTGGATCGCCGAGCGGCCCTTGGTGCCGAAGCCGACGACGACGGTGTGTTCACGCAAGTTGGACCTCCAGCGGGACAGACGCCACTCCTCGCGCGTCCGTTCCGTGAGTACTTCGAGGGTGGTACCGACCAGGATGATCAGGAAGAGCACGCGCAGCGGCGTGATCAGCAGGATGTTGGTGAGCCGCGCGGAATCGCTGTAGGGGACGATGTCGCCGTATCCGGTGGTGGAGAGCGTCACCGTCGCGTAGTACGCGGCGTCGAGGAAGTCGACGTGCTTGTCGGAGTTGTCGTGGTAGCCGCTGCGGTCGAGCCAGACGATGCACGTCGTCACGGCGAGGACGAGCAGCGCCATCGCGAGACGCCGGGTGACCTGCCGCAGCGGCTTCACGACCTCCCGCTGGGGCAGCTTGATCCGGTGGGTCGTGTGGTGTTCGTCGGGGTGCCGGGCGATCGCGTCGTGTCCGGGAAGTTTCACGTGAAACACACCCCGCCGTCGGAGGCCATCAGGGCCCAGGGCAGATCCAGAATCTCCAACTCCTGTTCCTGGTGCGCCCCGCCGGGCGGTACGACCACGAGCGCGTCGGCCGCCGCGATGCCGCGCAGCATCGCGGGACCGTTGAAGTGCAGCGGCACCGCGTGCTCGGAGCGCAGCGTGACGGGCACGAGACGCGTGTCGTGCGGATGTCCCTGTACATCGTCGCGGACGGGCGCGGTGTACGCCGCCTGATTTCCGCGCCCGGAGAGCGTACGCAACACGGGTTCGGCCAGGGTCAGCAGCCCCGAGACGGCCGCCAGCGGATTGCCCGGCAGCCCGACGAGGTGCTGGTCGGGCCGGATGCGGGCCAGGAGCATGGGGTGCCCTGGGCGTACGGCGACACCGTCCACGAGCAGCTCGGCACCGATGCGGTTCAGGGTGGGGTGGACATGGTCGACCGGCCCGGAAGCGGTGCCGCCGGTCGTGACGATCAGATCGGCGTCGGACGTCGTGATCGCCTTGTGGAGGGCCTCGGCGTCGTCACCGAGCCTCCTGACCGCGGTGACCTCGGCGCCGAGCGCGCGCAGCCACGGCGGCAGCATCGGGCCGAGCGCGTCCCGGATGAGTCCCTCGCGGGGGAGCCCTGCGGTCAGCAACTCGTCGCCCAGGACCAGCACTTCGGCCCGCGGGCGCCGCAGCGTCGGCAGCGTGTCGTACCCGGCGGCCGCGGCCAGACCGAGCACGGCGGGTGTCACGAGGGCGCCCCGCGGCAGGAGTTGGTCCCCGGAACGGCACTCCTGGCCGCGCGGGCGGATGTCCTGTCCCGGCACGACCTCGCGCCCCGCGTGCAGCCTGCCGTTGTCGTCGGTGCGGCCGTGCTCGCTGCGCAGGACGGCGGTGGCGTCCTGCGGGATACGGGCACCGGTCGCGATGCGGACCGCCTCGCCGTCGGTGAGCGGCTCGGGCCGCCCGTGCCCGGCGAGGATCCCTTCGGCCCGTACGTCCCAGGGGCCGGGGCCCGCGACGACCCAGCCGTCCATCGCCGAGGTGTCGAAGGACGGCAGATCGGTCAGGGCGGTGAGCGGCGCGGCCAGGATCAGCCCGAGTGCCTGGTCGAGGGCGACCGGGGTGGCCGCGGCACCGGGACGGGGCGCCCGGGCGGCGCGGGCGCGGGCGGCGGGCCAGGGGGTGGTGTGCCCGTGCTCGCCCGACGCTTCGCTCCGGGGAGACGGAGCAGGGGTGGAAGCGGAGGCGGGAGTCGGGGCTGTGGGGGTGGGCTGCGTGGCGGCGGGGGCGCCGGACGGAGCCGAGGGGCGGGAAGCCGCGCCCGGGCCCTCCCGGTGATCGTTCACCAGGGCGAGTGCTTCGTCGAGCTCGGCGTCGGGCACGGGCCGCCCGGTCATCCGGCGTCCGACGCGCCGCCGCGACCGGCCTCTGGCCTGGTGGACGCGTCCTGCTGGTCCTCGTCCGCCCACCGGAGCGCGAGCGCCGCGGCCTTGCGCGCCGCGTCGGCCACGGCTTCGGCACCGCCCGGCGCCTCGCCCCGCGCGGCCGCCTGGGCCGCCGCGTACCCGACGAGGAACGTGGTCAGCGGCGCCGCCGGCCTGGCCACGCCGTGCGCGGCGTCACGGGCGAGGTCGAGCAGCGTGCCGGTATCGACGTCGAGTTCGATGCCCAGCTCGTCCTTGACTGCGGAAATCCATTCATCCAACACGTGCCCATGCTCCCTGATGCGTGCCCGCGCGGCGGCGATGTCGTCCCAGGTGTCGCAGTCGAAGGCCGCGACGGGGTCGGCGACCCTGGTCAGCGTGAGCCGCGCGGTGAGCCGCCGCAGCGGGAGCCCGGTGAGCCCGCCGCCGTTCTCCTCCGCGAGGACCGCGCTCGCGCGCCGCAGCGGCGCGCTCCGGTAGGCCGCGACGAGCGGCTGGTCGCGGCCGTCGGGATCGGTGAGGACCGCCCCGTCGGCGCCGCTCTCGCGCAGGGCGTCGAGCAGGCCCCGTACGGTCGGCTCGGCCAGGAACGGCAGGTCGGCGGAGACCACCACCACCCGCTCGGTCGTGGTGCGCCGGAGCCCGGCGTCGAGCGCGGCGAGCGGCCCGCCGCCCGGCGGATCCTCGCGCGCCCACACCACGGGGCGCGCGGTGGCCCGCGGCTCGGCCACCACGACGGTGGTCCGCGCGCCGGAACAGGCCGAGAGGACCCGGTCGATCAGCGCCCGGCCGCCGACCCGCACCCCCGGCTTGTCGGCGCCGCCGAGCCGCGCTGCCCCGCCCCCGGCGAGCACGACGGCGTCGTACGGAGGCGTGTCACCCTCGTTCGCGGTCATGCCCCGAGTATGGGCATACGGAGGATCATTGCCACCCCCGCGAAGGGCCCTTCGGGCAAGGGACTTATGTCACTTCGGTGTCGCTCCGGTGTCCGTGCGGACGCGACCCATGCCCCTCGCACCCAGCGCCCCGTGCCCCTCGCGCCGAACGTGCCGAGGCCCCTCACACCGACCGCAGCAGCACCGCCGGTTGTTCGACGCAGTCCGCCACGTACCGCAGGAATCCGCCCGCCGTACCGCCGTCGCACACCCGGTGGTCGAACGTGAGCGACAGCTGGACCACGTGCCGCACCGCCAACTCCCCCTGGTGCACCCACGGCTTGGGCACGATGCGGCCCACGCCGAGCATGGCGGCCTCGGGGTGGTTGATGATCGGCGTGGATCCGTCGACCCCGAACACCCCGTAGTTGTTGAGCGTGAAGGTCCCTCCGGTGAGCTCAGCGGGGGTGAGCGTGCCCTCCCTCGCCGCCTCCGTCAGCCGTATCAGCTCGGCGTTGATCGACTCGGTGGTCCGCGTCTGGGAGTGCCGTACGACGGGGACGACCAGGCCACGGTCGGTCTGCGCGGCGAAGCCGAGGTGGATGTCGGCGAGGCGGCGCACCTCGCGTGCCTCCATGTCCACGGTGGAGTTGAGCATCGGGTACCGGTCGAGCGCGGCCACGGTGATGCGGGCGAACAGCGCGAGCAGCGACACCTTCTGACCCTCGCGCGGCTCCATGGCCCCGTTCATCGCGGCGCGGGCGGCGAGCAGTTCGGTCGCGTCGGCGTCGACCCAGCAGGTGGCCTCCGGTATCTCGCGCCTGCTGCGGGACATCTTGTCGGCGACGAGGCCCCTGATGCCGGTCAGCGGGTGCCGGGACGCGATCCCCGCGTGGGCCGGCTCCTCGACCGCACGCCTGCGCGGCTCTTCGCGCGTCCCCCCGACGGACTGGCCCGCCCCGTGCCGGGCCAGTCCGCCCGCGGCGATGGCTCCCTCGACGTCGGCCCGCGTGATCAGCCCGTCGTGGCCGGAGCCCACGAGGACACGCAGGTCCACGCCGTTCTCCCGCGCCAACTTCCGTACGAGGGGGGAGATCACCGGAATCGGCCCGTCATCGCGTACGGGGTCCTGCGCCTCGGGCGCGACGGGCTCCGGCGCCGAGGGCGCGGCGGGCCGCACCCGTCGGCGACGGGCGGGCGCCGCCGCCGTGCCGTACCCGACGAGGACGTTCCCCGAGGACTCCTCGGCGGCCGAGCGCGTGTCCGATTGCGCGGCCGACCGCGCGGCAGCAGCCTGCATGGCCCGCTCCGCAGGCTCCTCAGGCGCCCCCGAACCCCGCACAGGGGCTCCCACCGCGACCGTCAACAGCGGCGCGCCGACGGGCAGTTCCGCGCCCTCGTCCCCGAAGCGGGCCGTGACCACGCCTCCGTAGGGGCACGGCACCTCGACCATCGCCTTGGCCGTCTCCACCTCGACGACCGGCTGGTCCACGGCGACGACGTCACCGACCTGCACGAGCCACCGGACGATCTCGGCCTCGGTGAGCCCCTCCCCGAGGTCGGGCAGTTTGAATTCGAGACTGTTCACATCAAAAGCAGGGGCCATCAGCTCTCCGCCTCCCACTGCAGCCGCGCGACCGCGTCCAGAATCCGGTCCACGCCCGGCAGATGGTGCTTCTCCAGCATCGGCGGCGGATACGGGATGTCGAAGCCCGCGACCCGCAGCACCGGCGCCTCCAGGTGGTGGAAGCAGCGCTCGGTGATCCGCGCGGCGATCTCCCCGCCGGGGCCGCCGAAGCCGCCCGACTCGTGCACGACGACGGCGCGCCCGGTCCTGCGCACGGAGGCGGCGACCGTCTCGTCGTCGAAGGGCACGAGCGAGCGCAGATCGACCACTTCGAGGTCCCAGCCCTCGGCGCGCGCGGCCTCCGCGGCCTCCATGCAGACGGGCACGGACGGGCCGTACGTGATGAGCGTGGCGCTGCGTCCGGTGCGCCGCACCACGGCACGGCCTATCGGTTCGACGGCCGTGGGGGCGGCAGGGTTCCAGTCGGCCTTGGACCAGTACAGGCGCTTCGGCTCCAGGAAGACGACCGGGTCGTCGGAGGCGATGGAGGCGCGCAGCAGGCCGTACGCGTCGGCGACCGTGGCGGGCGTGACGACGTGCAGGCCCGGGGTCGCCATGTAGTACGCCTCGGAGGAGTCGCTGTGGTGCTCGACGCCGCCGATGCCGCCGCCGTAGGGCACGCGCACGGTGATGGGCATCGGCATCGCGCCCCGCGTGCGGTTGCGCATCTTCGCCACGTGCGAGAGCAGCTGCTCGAAGGCGGGGTAGGCGAAGGCGTCGAACTGCATCTCGACGACGGGCCGAAGCCCGTACATCGCCATGCCGACCGCCGTCCCGAGGATGCCCGCCTCGGCGAGCGGGGTGTCCGTACAGCGGTCCTCACCGAACTCCTCGGCGAGCCCGTCGGTGACCCGGAAGACCCCGCCGAGCGCGCCGACGTCCTCCCCGAGCACGTGGACGGAGGGGTCGTCGGCCATCGAGTCGCGCAGCGCCCGTCCGAGCGCCTGCGCCATGGTGGCCGGTTTGGTGGCCGATGGGGTGACCGGCTTCGCCGCGACCGTGGTCATCGCGCTTCCTCCTCCGCCTCTTCCGAGGCCACTTCGAGCTCGGCCCGCAACTGCGCCGCCTGCTCCCGCAGTTGGGAGGTCTGCTCGGCGTACACGTGCGTGAAGAGGTCCATGGGGTCGAGCTGGGGGTCCTGGTTCATGCGCTCGCGCAGGTCGGCCGCCATGGCCTCCGCGTCGTCGCCCGCCTGTCGCTTCAGGTCCTCGTCCAGGAGTCCGCGCTCCGTCAGCTCCCGCTCCAGGAGCAGGATCGGGTCGTGGTCGCGCCAGGCCGCGACCTCGCTGTCATGGCGGTAGCGCGTGGCGTCGTCGGCGTTGGTGTGCGCCTCCATGCGGTACGTGACCGCCTCGACGAGCGTCGGACCGCCGCCCGCGCGTGCCCGGGCCACCGCCTCGCCGAGCACCTCGTGCATCGCGGCCGCGTCGTTGCCGTCCACCAGGCGTCCCGGCATGCCGTACCCCACGGCCTTGTGCGCCAGGGAGGGGGCCGCGGTCTGCTTGGCGAGCGGCACGGAGATCGCGAAGCCGTTGTTCTGCACGAGGAAGACGACGGGCGCCTGCCACACGGCCGCGAAGTTCAGCGCCTCGTGGAAGTCGCCCTCGCTGGTGCCGCCGTCGCCGACCATGGCGAGCGCGACCACGTCGTCACCCTTGAGGCGGGCGGCGTGCGCGAGCCCCACGGCGTGCGGGAGCTGGGTGGCGAGCGGCGTGGACAGCGGCGCTATCCGGGCCTCGCGCGGGTCGTACCCGGTGTGCCAGTCGCCGCGCAGGAGCGTCAGCGCGCTGAGGGGGTCGAGGCCGCGGGCGACCGCGGCGAGCGTGTCCCGGTAGCTGGGGAAGAGCCAGTCCCGCTCCTGAAGGGCGAACGCGGCGGCGACCTCGCACGCCTCCTGGCCCGTGCTCGACGGGTAGACCGCGAGCCTGCCCTGCTTGGTCAGGGCGGTCGCCTGCGTGTTGTACCGGCGTCCGCGCACCAGCTCCGCGTACAGGCGGCGCAGCAGTCCCGGATCGACCTTCTCGACGGCATCGGTGCCAAGGACCCGGTACGGCTCCGCGTCCGGCAGCAGCGGCGCGGGGTCCGTCCTGGGCTGCCAAGCGGGGGGCGGGGTCGGCCGGTAGGCGCCCCGCTGCTCCATGACCGTCATGACGGCACCTCCTGGGGGAAGCGGTCTCCTCGTGAGGAGCGGCAAAAGAGGCGCGGCGGTGTGGTGCGCCTCACCTACCGATTGTTCGGTCGTCGGCACATTTTGGCTACAGGCGCCTCCAGGCTGTGGACAAACGGTTCTGCACAGCCTGGGATGGATGCAGTACGTCCATGGTAGGGAGGCGGGGGGACATGGCACCTGAACGAATGGCCGACTGGCAGGACGACGGCCGTCCGGAACCCAGGCCCCTGGACGCCATCGACCGCGACATCCTCCAGATCCTGCACACGGACGGTCGCGCCTCGATACGTTCCGTGGCCGACCGCGTCCACGTGTCGCGCGCCAACGCGTACGCACGCATCAACCGGCTCATCGACGACGGCGTCATCCGTGGCTTCGGGGCGCGGATCAACCACGAACGCGCCGGGCAGGGCGCCTCCGCGTACATCACGCTCAAGATCGTCCAGAACACCTGGCGCACGGTGCGCGAGCATCTGCGCGCACTCCCCGGTGCGTCCCACATCGCGCTGGTCAGCGGCGACTTCGACGTACTGCTCCTGGTGCACACACCGGACAACCGCGCCCTGCGCGAACTGGTGCTCACCCGGCTGCAGTCCATCCCCGAGGTACTCAGCACGCGGACGTTGCTGGTCTTCGAGGAGGACGACATGGATCCGGAGCCCTGACCCCGTCCCTGCCCGTACCGCGCGGGCGGCGTCCTCAGCTCTCCGCGCGCAGCCCGGCGAAGGCCAACTGCACGACGGCGTCGGCGACCTGCTCGCCGTTGGCGGCCCCCCGGCTCTCCGGGCGGTACCACTCCACGATGGAGTTGATCATTCCGAAGAGCAGCCGGGTGGCCAGGCGCAGATCCGCGTCCGAGCGCAGATCGCCGTCCGCGACGGCCTCCTTGAACAGCTCGGCGACCTGCTGGTCGAACTCCCTGCGCCGCTCCATGGCCCACCGCTCGGTGTCCGTGTTGCCGCGCACCCGCAGCAGCAGCGTCACATAGGGCAGCTCGGCGACCAGCACCTCCACGGTGCGGCGCGTGACGTACTCCAGGCGCTCGACCGCACTGCCCACGCGCGCGTGCTCCTCGGCGAGGATCCCGAAGAGACCGTCGAGGGCCCGGCTCACCGCGCGCCGCAGCAGCTCCTCCTTGCCCGCCACGTGGTGGTAGATCGAGGACTTGGAGATGCCCGCCGCCTTGGAGAGGTGCTCCATGGACGTGCCGTCGTAGCCGCGCTCGTTGAAGACCCGGACGGCCACGCTCAACAGCGTCTCCGGGGTGTACGTGTCCCGCCGGGCGGTGGTCATGAGTGTTCCTCTCGCACGGCCTGGCGCCGCAGGGCCTGGGACGGCGCGTAGCGCCCTGTGGGGTACTCCTCGTGGAGCTGGTCGAGCGCCTCGGCCACCCGGTACGCGGTGAGCCTCCGGCCCCATTCGCCGGGCCCGAGCGGGTAGTTGACGCCGAGCCGCATGGCCGTGTCGATGTCGTCGGCGTCCGCGACCCCGCGCCCCACGGCGTCGAGGGCGAAGTCGACGAGCATCCACACCGTGCGGGCCACGATCATTCCCGGGGCGTGGCCGATGACGCTGACCTTCTTCCCGAGCGCCTGGAAGAGACCGACCGCCTCCTGGAGGCCCTGCTCGCCCACCCGGCTCGACGGTGAGAGGGCGACGCGGGTCGCCGCCCGGTAGTCGAGGGCGAGGTCGAAGTGGATCGTGGGATCCGCCTCCGCGTCGGGCGCGGAGCCGTCCACCAGGGCGAGCCGCACGCCACTGGGCAGCTCGATGAATCCGGGGTAACTGGGGACGCCCTTCCCGCGTGCGACCTTGATGCCCGCCTCCGTCATGAGACCGCTCAGGACGTCCGCGGGGAAGAGGTCACCGTGGACGGCGACGGATGCGGGCGCCTTCGCGGGCTCCGCCGTGTGCGGCTCCGGGCGCGCGGCGTCCTCGCCGTACGCGTACCAGCCCTGCCCCGACTTGCGCCCGAGGCGGCGCGACTCGACGAGCCTGCGCTGGGCGAGCGAGGGCGTGAACTTGGGGTCCTGGAAGAAGGACTCCCACACGGAGCGCGTGACGGCCTCGTTGACGTCCTGACCGATGAGGTCGGTCAGTTCGAAGGGGCCCATCCTGAAGCCGCCGCATTCGCGCAGGACGGCGTCGATCGTGGCGGGCTCCGCGACCCGCTCCTCGTACACGCGCAGCGCCTCGGCGTAGAAGGGCCTGGCCACGCGGTTGACGATGAAGCCGGGGGTGTCCGCGCAGCGCACCGGCGTCTTGCCCCAGCCCTTGGCGGTGTCGTACGCGCGCGTGGCGGCCGCCTCGTCCGTCGCGAAACCGCTGACGACCTCGACGAGGGGGAGCAGCGGCGCCGGGTTGAAGAAGTGCAGGCCGACGAAGCGCCCGGGGTTCCTCAGCGCGCCCGCGATGGCGGTCACGGACAGGGACGAGGTGTTGGTGGCCAGCAGACAGTCGTCGGCGACCACGTCCTCCAGGTCCTGGAACAGCCGCTGCTTGACGTCCAGTCGCTCCAGGACGGCCTCGACGACGAGCCCGCAGTCGGCGAGCTCGCCGAGACTCTCGGCCGGGGTGATCCTGGCGGCAGCGGCGGCGCGGTCCTCCGCCGTGAGCCTGCCCTTCTCGACCAGCCGGTCCAGGCGGGCGCCGATCGCCTCGGCCGCCGCCCTCGCCCGGTCGGGCGCCGCGTCGTAGAGCCGCACGGGGTGCCCCGCGACCAGGGCGACCTGGGCGATGCCCTGTCCCATGGTGCCGGTGCCGACCACGGCTACGGCGCTGCTGAGCTCCAGTCCTGTCATGTTCGCGATCCTCCCGCACGGCCTGTCGGCCGCAGGGTCCGGGGGTCGCCGCGGAGAAGTTGTCCACAGGTTCGGCAGACCCTCTTGTCCCGACCGATCGTTCGGTTACTCTAGCTCTGTCAGCCAGTCCCTGCCCACTGTTCCTGCCCGGCTCACCAGCTCGATGGAGAGCTGACCGACGAGGAGTTGGTCCTGTCATGGCCGCCGAACTCACCGCGCACCAGCTGATCGCCAAGCACCGGCCCACCCTCGACCAGGCGCTGGAGACGATCCGCACGCGCGCGTACTGGTCCCCGCACCCCGAGCACCCCAAGGCGTACGGCGAGGGCGGCAGCCTGAGCCTGCCCGAGGGCAAGGCCGCCTTCGACGCCCTCCTGGGCACCCGCTTCGACCTCGACCAGCCCGGCACGGACGACTGGGTGGGCGGGGAGGTCTCTCCGTACGGACCGGAGTTGGGGATCACGTACCCCCACCCGGACATCGACACCCTGCTGCCCGCCATGCGCGCCGGGATGCGCGCCTGGCGCGACGCGGGCGCGGAAGTGCGCGCGATGGTCAGCCTGGAGATCCTGGCCCGGATCAGCGCCCGCACGCACGAGCTGGCGCACGCGGTCATGCACACCAGCGGCCAGGCCTTCATGATGGCGTTCCAGGCCGGCGGGCCGCACGCCCAGGACCGCGGCCTCGAAGCCATCGCGTACGCGTACGTGGAGCAGGCCCGCACGCCCGACGCCGCCGAGTGGACCAAGCCCCAGGGCAAGCGCGACCCGCTCGCGCTCAACAAGCGCTTCACGCCCGTCGCGCGCGGCATCTCGCTCCTCATCGGCTGCAACACCTTCCCGACGTGGAACGGCTACCCGGGCCTGTTCGCCTCGCTCGCCACCGGCAACCCCGTCCTGGTCAAGCCCCACCCGCGCGCGGTGCTGCCGCTCGCGCTCACGGTGCGGATCGCCCGGGAGGTCCTCGCCGACGCGGGATTCGACCCGAACCTCGTCTGCCTGGCAGCCGAGCGGCCCGGCGAGGGCATCGCCAAGACCCTCGCCGTGCGCCCCGAGATCAAGCTGATCGACTACACGGGTTCGACGTCGTTCGGCGACTGGCTGGAGACCAACGCCCGCCAGGCCCAGGTCTACACGGAAAAGGCCGGGGTCAACACGGTCGTCATCGACTCGACGGACAACTACAAGGGGATGCTGGCGAACCTGGCCTTCTCCCTGTCGCTGTACAGCGGCCAGATGTGCACCACCCCGCAGAACCTGCTGATCCCCCGCGACGGCATCGCCACGGACGCGGGCGCCAAGTCGTACGACGACGTGGTCGCCGACCTCGCGGCCTCCGTCAGCGGCCTGCTCGGCGACGACGCCCGGGCGAACGGCATCCTCGGCGCCCTGGTCAACCCGGACGTGAAGACCCGCCTGGAGGCCGCCGCCGGACTCGGTGAAGTCGCCCTGGCCTCACGGGAAATCGCCAACCCCGAGTTCCCGGACGCGGTCGTCCGCACCCCCGTCATCGTCAAGCTGGACGGCGCCAAGCCGGACTCGGAGGCCGCCTACCTCAGCGAGTGCTTCGGCCCCGTCTCCTTCGCGGTCGCCGTCGACTCCGCGACGGACGCGGTGGAGCTCCTTCGCCGCACCGTGCGGGACAAGGGCGCGATGACCGTAGGGGCGTACACGACGTCGGACGAGGTCTCCGCGGCCGTCGAGGAGACGTGCCTGGAGGAGTGCGCCCAGCTGTCCTTGAACCTCACGGGCGGCGTCTACGTGAACCAGACGGCGGCGTTCTCGGACTTCCACGGCTCGGGCGGCAACCCCGCGGCCAACGCCGCGCTCTGCGACGGCGCGTTCGTGGCCAACCGCTTCCGCGTGGTGGAGATCCGCAAGGACGCGTAGTGCGCGGTGCGTGAGACCTGACGCGCGGCGGGTTCAGGCCCCCGGCCCCGGGGGCCTGCCCGCCGACCAGTGGAAGAGCGCCATGCCGACGCTCGTCGCCAGGTTGTAGCTGGAGACCTGCGGCCGCATCGGCAGCGACACCAAGTGATCGGCGCGGGCGCGCAGTTCCGCCGAGAGGCCGCTGCGCTCGGACCCGAAGGCGAGCACCGCGTCGTCGGGGAGCTTCAGAGCCCGGATGTCCTCGCCCTCCGCGTCGAGCGCGAACACCGGCCCGTCCGGCAGCTCGGCGACGTCCATCCGCTCCACGGCCGTCGCGAAGTGCAGCCCCGCCCCGCCGCGTACGACGGTGGGGTGCCAGGGATCGAGCGTGCCGGTCGTGACGACGCCGGTCGCCCCGAAGCCCGCGGCCAGTCGGATCACGGCCCCCGCGTTGCCCAGATTGCGGGGATCGTCGAGCACGACGACCGGCGCGGTCCTCGGCGTACGCCCCAGTGCTTCGAGGTGGGCCGTGCGCGAGGGGCGTACCGCGAGGGCGGCGACCGCCGTCGGGTGCAGCCGCGGCACGAGGGCACGCAGCCGCTCGTCCGGGATCTGCACGAGGAGCGCGTCGAGCGCGCCCTTCACGTCCGGGGCGAGCTCGTCGGCGAGGGCGAGGACCGCGGCCTTGTCACTGGTCAGCGCCATGGGCACGGACGCGTCGAAGCGCAGCGCGTGCTTGATCGCGTGAAAACCGTCGAGCAGTACGGACGTCTCGGCGAGCCCCCGCCAGGCGCGCTCGGCGCCACCGGGATCCGCCGCCGCATCCGTCCTGTTCATGGGGTGAAGCCTACGCGCGCGTGCTCGGTGGGCTCCTCGTCCCGCTCCCCGGCCGCGGCCCGCTGCTCCGGCACGGCGTTCCCGCGGGGAAGCCGGTCGAAGGGCAGCCGGGACATCAGCCCCCCGCGTGCGCGCGCCGCCAGGACGCCCACCCGCCGCAGGAACGTCGTCGGCAGGAACACCGCGTCGGCCGTGATCATCGCGAGCGAGAAGAACGGCAGGCCGAGCACGATCGCGATGACGGCGTGCTCGAAGATCATGGCCGCGAGCAGCACGTTCTTGACGCGCCGGTTGAAGAGGGTGAACGGGAAGGCCACCTGCACGGCGACCGTCCCGTACGTCACCAGCATCAGCATGACGCCGTTGGACGAAAGGACCTCGGAGAGCGCGGGCCACGGCGAGAAGTAGTCGAGGTTCAGCGGGTAGTAGACGGCCGTGCCGTCCTGCCAGCGACTGCCCTGGATCTTGTACCAGCCCGCGGTCGCGTAGATCAGACACGCCTCGACCATGATCACGAGCAGGGCCGCGTTGTGGGCGAGGTTGGCGACGACGTCGAAGAGCTTGCGGAACTGCCCCTGGGGCGCGCGCTGCCCCACGGCCCACCACAGGCCGTGCGCGATGAGCAGCCCCCAGAAGAACAGCAGCCAGCCGCCGCTGAGTTCCCCCAGGAACATCGCACCGGACAGGACGAGCCCGAGCACCCACCACAGGGCGGGCCCCGCGCGGTCGACCGGCGCGGCGGCGAGCTCCGGGTCCGCGGCACGCGCGCGTGCCGCACGCCGCGCGTCCAGGGACCAGACCTGGCCGCACCGGGTGAACACCAAGTAGGTCGCCATCAGATGGATGACGTTGTCGCCGCCGTCGCCGATGAAGATGCTGCGGTTCTGCAGCGAGAGCACGCCGACCATGAAGAGCACCGACATCGCGCGCGTGCGCCAGCCGAGAAGCAGGAGGACGCTGCTGACCATGGCCAGCACGTAGACGGCCTCGAACCAGAGCCGCCCGTCCGACCACATCAGCACGGTGAAGGCGCCGTTGTTCGCGATGAGCTGCTGGGCCATGTCCCAGCTCCAGGGCCCGTCCGGGCCGTACAGCTCATGGCGGTGGGGGAACTCGCGGAGCAGGAAGAGCAGCCAGGTGGCGGAGAAGCCGATGCGGATGATCGCGGTCTGGTAGGGCCCCAGGGCGAACCCGGTGGCCTTGGTGAGCCCCTGCGCCAGCGGCCGTTCGAGGCGCCTCATCGCTCACTCCCCCGCGCGTCCCGCTCCGCGTCCCGTCCGGTGCCGACTCCGGCGCCGTCCCCCAGGGGCATGTCCCCGGACGTCACCGACCACCAGGGGAGCGTCCGATAGGTCGGCTTGGTGGACACCTTCTCCTCGCTCCACTTCGGCGGTCGTACGTTCGTGGTCCGGGAACGCACCTGCACGCGCGCGATGTGGTCGCCCGCACCGCCCGGCCGCTCCCTGTCGAGCCGCATGAGCGCGACGCGGCGGACATAGCGTTCGGAGAGCTGGCCCCGCAGACCGACGGGACGATTCTGCGCGTCGTGCGAGCCCACGTAGAAGTCCCAGGCGCGGCGCAGTTCGTTCTGTTGCGTGTGGCTGGGGAACAGGCTGCCGTCGATGGCGGCGCCGTCCCGCGCGGACAGGTCGTACCAGTGCGTGGTCCGCACGCCGCCACCGGCCGTACGGAGCTCGGCGCGCGCCTGCACCGCGACGTTCTGCTGGAGCGGGTTGGGCGCGAAGAGCTTCCAGTTCTGCTCGAACTCGGGGTAGATCCAGTCGTCGACCACGTCGCCGTGCTGCTTGGTCACCGTGTTCGAGGGGGCGACGTGCAGGAAGAGCATGCCGACGTGGACGCAGGCGGCCACGGCGATGAGGGCGAGCGCGACCGCGGCGGCGATCTGGTGGCCGAGCGGGAGCCCGGCGATGCCGACGCGGGGCTCGGGCGCGACGAGGGGCCGCGGCGGGTCCGCGACCGGAGCGGATGACCCGTCCGGCTCATCGGGGCCGGAGAACACGTCCGGCTCGTCGGCGCCGGAGCACCGGCCCGGCTCATCGGCGTCGGAGAACCCGGCGGGCTCGTCGGGGTCGGCGGACCCGCCGCCGGAACCCTTGTCGTACCCGTCCATTCCGCCCCGATCCCTGTTCCCGCACCGAACCCTGCCGCCGGAACGGTACTCAGACCCGCCCGTCGCGCACAGCGTCCGTGAAGTTATCCACAGGGTTGACACCTTATGGCGGCGAGCCGCACCATTGAATTCAACGAACCGAACGATCGGTCGGGCGGTTCGCTCAGGTCTAGGGGGACCGAGATGGCGACAGCAGCCGCACATCAGGCGGCGGGGACGGAGCCGGACGAGGCCGGGTCCCCGGCCGCGCGCACGGCGGGACAGGAAGCCGCCGCGGAGCACCAGGCCGTCTTCGACGCGGCGGTCGCCGCCGACGAGCGGATCGAGCCGCGCGACTGGATGCCGGACGCCTATCGCGCGTCATTGGTCAGGCAGATCGCGCAGCACGCCCACTCCGAGATCATCGGCATGCAGCCCGAGGCCAACTGGATCACCCGCGCCCCCTCCCTGCGGCGCAAGGCGATCCTCATGGCCAAGGTGCAGGACGAGGCCGGACACGGCCTGTATCTGTACAGCGCCGCCGAGACGCTCGGCACCGGCAGGGACGAGCTGCTCGACAAGCTGCACTCGGGCCGCCAGAAGTACTCATCGATCTTCAACTACCCCACGCTGACCTGGGCGGACGTGGGCGCGATCGGCTGGCTCGTGGACGGCGCGGCGATCACCAACCAGGTCCCCCTGTGCCGTTGCTCCTACGGCCCTTACGCCCGCGCGATGGTCCGGGTCTGCAAGGAGGAGTCCTTCCACCAGCGCCAGGGGTACGAATCGCTGCTCGCCCTCAGCCGCGGCACCCAGGCCCAGCACGACATGGCGCAGGACGCGGTGAACCGCTGGTGGTGGCCCTCGCTGATGATGTTCGGCCCGCCCGACGACGAGTCCTCGCACTCCGAGCAGTCGATGACGTGGAAGATCAAGCGCCATTCGAACGACGAGCTGCGCCAGCGCTTCGTCGACATCTGCGTCCCCCAGGCCGAGTCGCTCGGACTCACCCTGCCCGACCCGGACCTGGCGTGGAACGAGTCCCGGGGGCACCACGACTTCGGCCCGATCGACTGGACCGAGTTCTGGGACGTCCTCAAGGGCAACGGCCCCTGTAACGAACAGCGCATCACCCAGCGCAAGCGCGCCCACGACGAGGGCGCCTGGGTCAGGGACGCCGCGGCCGCCTACGCCGCGAAGCACGGAAAGGCGACGGCATGAGCAGCTCGACCGACTGGCCGCTGTGGGAGGTGTTCGTGCGCTCCCGCCGCGGGCTCTCGCACACCCACGCGGGCAGCCTGCATGCCCCGGACGCGGAGATGGCCCTGCGCAACGCCCGGGATCTGTACACCCGCAGGAGCGAAGGCGTCTCCCTCTGGGTCGTGCCGTCCACCGAGATCACCGCCTCGTCGCCGGACGAGAAGGACTCCTTCTTCGAACCCGCGGGCGACAAGCCCTACCGCCACCCGACGTTCTACGACATCCCGGAGGGGGTGAAGCACCTGTGATCACCGCAGCCGACGCCCCGGCCCTTCCCGCCCTGCCCCTGGGAGACGACGCACTGGTGCTCTCGCACCGCCTGGGGGAGTGGGCGGGCCACGCGCCCGTCCTCGAAGAGGAAGTCGCCCTGGCGAACATCGCACTCGACCTGCTCGGTCAGGCCCGCATCCTGCTCTCCCTGGTCGGCGACGAGGACGAGCTGGCCTACCTCCGCGAGGAGCGCGCCTTCCGCAACCTCCAGCTGGTCGAGCAGCCGAACGGCGACTTCGCGCACACCATCGCCCGCCAGCTCTACTTCTCCACCTACCAAGCCCTGTTGTACGGGCAGTTGGCGACCGGCGATGGCGAGCTCGCCCCCTTGGCGGCGAAGGCCGTCAAGGAGGTCGCCTACCACCGGGACCACGCCGAGCAGTGGACCCTGCGCCTCGGCGACGGCACCCCCGAGAGCCACGCCCGCGCACAGCGCGCCCTCGACGCGCTGTGGCGCTTCACCGGAGAGATGTTCCAGCCGGTGGCGGGCCTGGACGTGGACTGGCAGGACATGCGGGCCAGTTGGACGTCCTCGGTGACCGCCGTCATCGAGCGGGCGACGCTGACCGTGCCGTCGGGCCCGCAGTCCGGCGCGTGGGCGGCGGGCGCGGGCCGCCAGGGCCTGCACACGGAGTCGTTCGGCCGGATGCTCGCCGAGATGCAGCACCTGCACCGCAGCCACCCGGGGGCATCATGGTGACGACCGCGCACGCGACGCCCACGGCGCTCGAAGCGGAGCTCCTGGCCCTGGCAGGCTCGGTGCCCGACCCCGAGCTGCCCGTGCTCACCCTGGCCGAGCTCGGAGTGGTGCGCGGCGTGCGGGTCCTCCCCTCCGGCGAGGTCGATGTCGAGCTGACCCCCACGTACACCGGCTGCCCTGCCATCGAGGCCATGTCCGCCGACATAGAGCGGGTCCTGCACGACCGGGGCATGGCCGAGGTCTCGGTGCGCACCGTGCTCTCCCCCGCCTGGTCGACGGACGACATCAGCGCCGAAGGCCGCCGCAAGCTCACCGAGTTCGGCATCGCACCGCCGCGCTCCCACGCGACCGACGGGCCGATCCCCCTCAGCCTGTCCATCCGCTGCCCGCACTGCGGATCGACCGACACGGAACTGCTCAGCCGCTTCTCCTCCACGGCCTGCAAGGCCCTGCGCCGCTGCGCGTCCTGCCGTGAACCCTTCGACCACTTCAAGGAGTTGTGATGGCCCGCTTCCACCCGCTCCGGGTAGCGGCGGTCGACCGGCTCACCGACGACTCCGTGACGCTGACCTTCGACGTACCGCCTGCGCTGCGCGAGGAGTACGCGTTCACCCCGGGCCAGCACCTCGCCGTCCGCCGCTTCGTCGACGGCACCGAGATCCGGCGTACGTACTCGATCTGCTCGCCCGCGCCGCTCCCCGGCACCCAGGGAGAGCCCCGGACGCTGCGCGTCGGCGTGCGCCTCGTCGAGGACGGCGCCTTCTCGACGTACGCCTTCAAGGAAGTCGCCGTCGGCGACGAGCTGGAGGTGATGACCCCGGCCGGGCGCTTCACCCTGGACCCCGCACCCGGGCGCTACGCGGCCGTGGTCGGCGGCAGCGGCATCACCCCCGTGCTCTCCATCGTCACGACGCTCCTGGAGCGCGAGCCGCGGGCGGACTTCTGCCTCATACGCAGCGACCGCACCGCCGCGTCGACGATGTTCCTGGAGGAGGTCGCCGACCTCAAGGACCGCTGGCCCGACCGGTTCCAGCTGGTGACCGTGCTCTCGCGCGAGGAGCAGCAGGCCGGGCTCGACTCCGGTCGGCTCGACGAGGAGCGGCTCGCCGGGCTGCTGCCCGCGCTGCTGCCCGTGGCGGAGATCGAGGCGTGGTTCCTGTGCGGGCCTTTCGGCCTGGTGCAGGGCGCCGAGCGGACCCTGCGCGCCCTGGACGTGCCCCGTCGGCGCATCCACGAGGAGATCTTCCACGTGGACGACGGCGGCACCCCCGCGGCTCCCGCCGCCCCGGCGCCCGCGCACAGCACGGTGACGGCGACGCTCGACGGCCGCTCCGGCACCTGGCCGGTCCTGGACGGCGAGAGCCTCCTGGAGACGGTCCTGCGCAACCGCGCGGACGCGCCCTACGCCTGCAAGGGCGGAGTGTGCGGCACCTGCCGGGCGTTCCGGGTCTCGGGCGAGGTGCGGATGGACCGCAACTTCGCGCTCGAGCCGGAGGAGACGGAGGCCGGGTACGTGCTGGCGTGCCAGTCCCATCCGGCCACGGACACCGTGGAGTTGGACTTCGACCGCTGACCCGCCCACCCCTCTCCCTCCCGGCCGCCCCTGCCTGTTCCCTTCCTCTAGAACCTGTTCTATCTTGACGGTCCGTCAGATGCGAAGAGGCGGAAGAGGCGACGGATACGTCGGTCGGCCGGTGCACGGGAGGACAGGCAGTGGACTTCACCTTCACCGAGGAACAGCAGGCCGTGGTCGAGGCGGCGAAGGCGCTCTTCGCCGACGTCGCGCCCGACGGGGTGCCGAGCCCGGCCCTCACGCCCGGCGCGGTCGCCGATGACTTCGACCGCGCCCTGTGGTCCCGGCTCGCCGACGCCGACCTGCTCGGCGTGCTCATCGACGCCGAGCACGGCGGCGTGGGCCTCGACCCCATCGCCCTGTGCCTGGTCCTGCGCGAGTCCGCGAAGGTGCTCGCGCGGGTCCCGCTCCTGGAGAGCGCCGCCGCCGCGTACGCCGTAGGGGCCCAGGGCGGCGAGGAGTTGAAGCGAAGGGTCCTTCCCGGGGCCGCCCGCGGGGAGCTCGTCCTGACGGTCGCCGCCAGCGGCCGCACCGGACACGACCCCGCCGAGCTCGCTGTCACCGCACAGCGCGACGGCGACGGCTGGGTCCTGGACGGCGTGCAGACCGCCGTGCCCTGGGCGCAGAACGCCGATCTGATCGTCGTGCCGGGTCACACGACCGAGGGACGTACGGTCCTCGCCCTCGTCCCCCGCGAACAGCCCGGTCTCGCCGTCGCCGAGCAGACATCCACCAGCGGCGAACGCCTCGGCGAACTCCGCCTGGAGTCCGTGCGCGTCGCCGCGTCCGATGTCATCGACGCCGACGGGGCCTGGGACGGACTGCGCGACCTGCTCGCCACCGGTACGTGCGCGCTCGCGCTTGGCCTCGGCGAGGGAGTCCTGCGCATGACGAGCGAATACACCAGCAAGCGCGAGCAGTTCGGCCACCCCGTGGCCACCTTCCAGGCCGTGGCCGTGCAGGCCGCCGACCGCTACATCGACCTGCGCGCGATGGAAGTCACCCTCTGGCAGGCCGCCTGGCGCGTCAGCACCGGCGCCGACGGCTCCCTGCCCACCGCGGGAGACGTCGCCGTCGCCAAGATCTGGGCGTCCGACGGCGTACGCAGGGTCGTCCAGACCGCCCAGCACCTGCACGGCGGCTTCGGCGCGGACACCGACTACCCCCTGCACCGCTACCACGCCTGGGCCAAGCAGCTGGAGCTGTCGCTCGGCCCGGCAGCCGCGCACGAGGAGGCCCTGGGCGACCTGCTGGCCGCCCACGCGCTCGGCTGAGGCCGGACGCGTGCTGCCCGCCTCCTAGACGACGGTGCCCGGCTGACCCTTGTCGTCGACGACGGGTCGGCCGGAGGCCGCCCACGCCTCCATGCCACCGGCGACGTTCACCGCTTCGATGCCCTGCTGCCCGAGGTACATGGTGACCTGGGCGGAGCGGCCGCCGGAGCGGCAGATGACGTTGACCCGGCCGTCCTGCGGCGCGGCCTCGGTCAACTCGCCGTAACGGGAGACGAATTCACTCATGGGGATGTGCAGCGCGCCCTCGGCGTGACCCGCCTGCCATTCGTCGTCCTCGCGGACGTCCAGCAGGAAATCGCCGTTTGCGAGGTCATCGACGCCGACCGTGGGCACTTGAGATCCGAAAGCCATGCCCCCGACGCTACCCGACGGCCGATGCTCGGCCGCCCCGCCCACGACGTGCCCCGAACCTACGCGGTCAACCGCTCCAGCTCGGCCTCGCGCTCGGCCACCTGTGCGAGCAGCTGCTCGGCGATCTCGTCGAGCAGCGCGTCCGGATCGTCCGGCGCGAGGCGCAGCATCCCGCCGATCGCGCCCTCCTCCAGCTCCTTGGCGAGCACGGAGAGGAGCTCCTTGCGCTGGGCGAGCCATTCGAGCCGGGCGTACAGCTCCTCGCTGCGGGTGAGCAGCTGTTCCTCGGGCACGGGCCCTGCCGCCCACTCCTCGGACAGCTCCCGCAGCAACGCCTCGTCGCCACGGGCGTACGCGGCGTTGACCCGCGTGATGAACTCCTCGCGCCGGTTCCGCTCGCCCTCCTCCTGTGCCAGGTCCGGATGGGCCTTGCGGACCAGCTCGCGGTAGAGCTTGCGGGCCTCCTCGCCGGGACGCACCCGCTGCGGCGGCCGCACCGACTGGTCCGTCAGCATCGCGGCGGCCTCGGGGTGCAGGCCCTCGGCGTCCATCCAGCCGTGGAACAGCTCCTCGACGCCCGGCATCGGCATCACCCGCGCCCGGGCCTCCTCCGCCTTGCGCCGGTCCTCGGGGTCGCCCGTGCGGGCCGCGGTGGCCTCGGCGATCCGCGCGTCGAGCTCATCGAGCCGTGCGTACATCGGTCCGAGCTTCTGGTGGTGCAACCGGGAGAAGTTCTCCACCTCCACACGGAAGGTCTCGAGGGCGATCTCGTACTCGATCAGCGCCTGCTCCGCGGCGCGCACCGCGCGCTCCAGACGCGCCTCCGGCCGGGACGTTTCCTCGCCCCCCGCCGGGACCTGTCCCGTAGGGGCCTCAGAGGTTTCGGGCTGCGTCGGCTCGGCTTCCGGGGTCGTCACCCACCCAGCCTAGGCCACCCACCGGCACCACCGGACAGAGCCGCCGAGCCGCCCGCCTCCACGCCCCGCCACGCCTCTTCACACCCCTGCCTCAGCGGCGATCCGCCCCTCCTTGACCGCCCGCACGAGCAGCGCGTGATCCGCCTCCGTACGGTCCGCGTACGCCGTGGCGAACCGCGCCACCGCCTCGTCCAGCTCGTCGTTCTTGCCGCAGTACCCCGCGATGAGCCGCGGGTCGGCGCTGTGCGCGTGGGCGCGGGCCAGCAGGGCGCCGGTCATCCGGCCGTAGTCGTCGATCTGGTCGGCGGCAAGGGCCGCGGGGTCCACGCTGCCCTTGCGGTTCCTGAACTGCCGTACCTGGAAGGGCAGTCCGTCCACCGTCGCCCACCCCAGCAGGAAGTCGCTGACCACCTGCATCCGCTTCTGCCCGAGCACCACCCTGCGCCCCTCGTGCGTGGCCTCGGGCGCCTCGAAGCCCGCGACCGGCAGATGCGGAAGCAGCACGGAGGGCCGCGCCTCCTTCACCTGGAGCACCAGCGGCTCGCCCCGGTGGTCGAGCAGCAGCACCACATAGGACCGTAGCCCCACGCTGCCCGTGCCCACGACACGGAACGCCACGTCCTGGATCGCGTACCGCGCGAGCAGCGGCAGCCGGTCCTCGGCCAGCGTGCCCAGGTACCCGCCGAGCGCGCCCGCCACCGCCGCGGCCTCCTCGTCGGGAACGCGGCGCAGCACGGGAGGAGCGTCGACGAAGCGCCGCCCCACGGCACCGTCGGCGCCGTCGAACCGCTCCGTGGCCTTCGCGGCGAACCGGGCGCTCGTGTTGTTCCGCGCCTTCTCCGAGACCCGCTCCAGGGTGCCCAGGAGGTCACGCGCGTCGGTGTGCGAGACGAGCTGCTCGTCCGCGATGGCGTTCCACGCGTCGAGCGCGGGCAGCTTCGCGAGGAGGCGCATGGTCCGCCGGTACGCCCCCACCGCGTCCAGCGCCGCCTCCTCGCAGACGGACTCGCTCGCCCCCGCCTCGCGCCCGGCGAGGACCAGGGAGGCGGCAAGGCGCTTGAGGTCCCACTCCCACGGGCCGTGCGCCGTCTCGTCGAAGTCGTTCAGGTCGATGACGAGACCGCCACGCGCGTCCGCGTACAGACCGAAGTTCGCCGCATGCGCGTCTCCGCATATCTGCGCGCCCACGCCGGTCATCGGGGTGCGCGCGAGGTCGTACGCCATGAGTCCCGCCGAACCGCGCAGGAAAGCGAAGGGCGAGGCCGACATCCTGCCGACCCGGATCGGCGCGAGCGTGCTGAGCCTGCTGCGGTTGGCGTCCACCACGGCGGCCACGGGGTCGGGCCGCCCCTCGTCCACCGCGAACTCCGCGTGCGAGGAACGGGGCACCCGCGCCCGCAACGCCTTGCCCTCGGCCTTCGGCGACCCCTGCGAGGGCCACGCGGCGAACCCCGCGACCCTGGGAAGCCGCCCCCCGGACCGCCCCTCGGTCAGCTCCTGCGACCGCTGCCGCCCCCGCTGCTTCGGAACCGCCCCATCAGCCCGCGCCATACCCATCGCCCCCACCGATCCCGCCCCCACCGATCGACCCAGTGGATCAACCCACTGGCACTCGGCACGACGGTACTGCCGCTCGCCGATCCTCGTCAGAGCCTGTGGACAACTTCGGTGACATACATCACCGCCCGCCCTGAAGCACGGACGCGCCCCGAGCCCGGAGCACAAAAAGAAGCGGCCCCCGCCCGGACTTTCGTCCGAGCGAGGACCGCTTCCTCATGGTGCGCGAGGGGGGAGTTGAACCCCCACGCCCTTTCGGGCACTGGAACCTGAATCCAGCGCGTCTGCCTATTCCGCCACCCGCGCATGGGTGTTGTCTTTGGGTCTCTCACTGTGTGGTGCGAGCGCCTGCCGACATCCAGAAGATTAGCACGCTGCGGAGGGTGGATTCACATCCGTATTCGGGGGCACCTGCCCAGGGACCCGGGCCCGCCCCGGCCCCGATCCGGCCCCGACCAGGTCCCTGACGGCACCCCTGAGAGGGCCAGGACCCACCCGGCACCCACTCCCTCCCCGGCCGAGCTCGCCGAGCTCCACAGCCAGGTGCGGGACACTGGCTTGAGGCCCCCTCTACGATCCCTGTGAAGAGGAGGCTCGAGCAGGCGTCCCGAGCAGCTGCCCGGAGGGGTTCCGGAGCCGAGGATCAGGGTCCCGTCAGGGGTCCTGGGAGGATCCCCGGAGCCCTGTGCGGGCATGCCTTGTGAGAGGCGACACTCGTCGACTGGGCGGACAGGGGGAACCAGCCGATTTCCCGGCGCGTGGATACGATCAGTAAGCAGTACCAGGATGACTACGACGGAGGAGGTGCCCCATGGGAGTCCTGAAGAAGTTCGAGCAGCGACTTGAAGGTCTGGTCAACGGCACCTTCGCCAAGGTGTTCAAGTCCGAGGTCCAGCCCGTCGAGATCGCCGGCGCCCTCCAGCGCGAGTGCGACAACAACGCGACGATCTGGAACCGCGAGCGGACCGTCGTCCCCAACGACTTCATCGTCGAGCTCAGCGCGCCCGACTTCGAGCGCCTGAGCCCGTATTCGGGCCAGCTCGGGGACGAGCTCTCCGGCATGGTCCGCGACTACGCCAAGCAGCAGCGGTACAGCTTCATGGGCCCCATCAAGGTCCACCTGGAGAAGGCCGAGGACCTCGATACCGGCCTGTACCGGGTGCGCAGCCGCACGCTCGCCTCCAGCTCCTCCCAGGGGCCCGACCAAGCTCCCGCGGGCCCCGGTGGCCCTGCCGGACCCGGTCGGGGCGCGGGCGGCGGCGCAGGCGGCGCGAGTGGCGCGGGCGGCGGCTACGGCTACCCGCAGCCGCCCTCCGGAGCTCCCGGTGGCGCCGGCGCACCTCCCATGCCGAGCGCGCCGCCACCCGGCGGCGGTCGTCCCGGCGGCCAGTCCCCTGCACCGAGCAGGCCCCAGAGCCCGGGCGCCGGAGCACTGCCGGGCGCCCAAGTGCGGCGCTGGATCGAGATCAACGGCAATCGCCATCAGATCTCCCGCCCGACGCTGGTGCTGGGTCGCAGCACCGACGCCGATGTGCGGATCGACGACCCCGGCGTATCGCGTCGGCACTGTGAGATCCGGACCGGAACGCCCTCGACGATCCAGGATCTCGGGTCTACCAACGGCATCGTGGTAGACGGGCAGCACACCACCCGCGCTACGCTCCGCGACGGTTCGCGGATCGTCGTGGGCCAAACCACCATCGTTTACCGGCAAGCCGAAGGGTGAAGCGGGGGCAATGTCAGAGCTGACCCTGACGGTCATGCGGCTAGGTTTTCTAGCCGTCCTGTGGCTGTTCGTGATCGTGGCCGTCCAGGTCATCCGCAGCGACCTGTTCGGAACGCGCGTCACACAGCGCGGTTCGCGCCGCGAGCGGCCGCAGCAGGCCGCCCGGCAACAGCAGGCCGCCGCGCCTCCGCAGCAGCGCCAGCAGGGCGGTGGCGGCCGCCAGCGTCGCGGCGCCCCCAGCAAGCTGGTCGTCTCCGAGGGCATCCTCGCCGGGACGACGGTCGCCCTCCAGGGGCAGACCATCACGCTGGGCCGTGCGCACGATTCCACGATCGTGCTGGACGACGACTACGCCTCCAGCAGGCATGCCAGGATCTACCCGGACCGGGACGGCCAGTGGATCGTCGAGGATCTCGGGTCCACCAACGGCACGTATCTCGACCGGACCCGACTCACCACCCCGACGCCCGTTCCGCTGGGCGCACCGATCCGCATCGGCAAGACCGTCATCGAGCTGCGGAAGTAGTACGACAATGAGCGAGCGGAGCGAGCGAGCCGACGCGGTCCAGTCACTGGACGCCAGCGCGCTCCCGACCGGAGGGTGGGCACCGTGCGGATGTACCCGGAGCCGACGGGCGAGGTGCGCATGAGTCTGTCTTTGCGCTTCGCCGCCGGATCGCACAAAGGCATGATCCGGGAGGGGAACGAGGACTCCGGTTACGCCGGACCACGTCTCCTCGCGATCGCCGACGGCATGGGGGGCCAGGCCGCGGGCGAAGTGGCGAGTTCCGAGGTGATCTCGACGATCGTCGCGCTCGACGACGACGTACCGGGCTCGGACATCCTCACCTCGCTGGGCACCGCCGTGCAGCGGGCCAACGACCAGCTGCGGATCATGGTCGAGGAGGACCCCCAGCTCGAGGGCATGGGCACCACCCTGACCGCCCTCCTGTGGACGGGCCAGCGCCTCGGCCTCGTGCACGTCGGCGACTCGCGCGCCTACCTCCTGCGGGACGGCGTCCTGACGCAGATCACGCAGGACCACACCTGGGTGCAGCGCCTGGTTGACGAGGGCCGCATCACCGAGGAAGAGGCCACCACGCACCCGCAGAGGTCCCTCCTCATGCGCGCGCTGGGCAGCGGCGACCACGTCGAGCCCGACCTCTCCATCCGTGAGGTCCGTGCCGGTGACCGCTATCTGATCTGCTCGGACGGCCTGTCCGGAGTCGTCTCCCACCAGACGATGGAAGACACCCTCGCCAGCTACCAGGGCCCCCAGGAGACCGTGCAGGAGCTGATCCAGCTCGCGCTGCGCGGCGGCGGCCCCGACAACATCACGGTGATCGTCGCCGACGTCCTGGACATCGACAGCGGCGACACCCTCGCGGGCCAGCTGTCCGACACCCCCGTGGTGGTCGGCGCGGTCGCCGAGAACCAGCTCCAGGCGCAGGACGACGGCGCCATGCAGACGCCCGCAGGCCGCGCGTCCGGGCTCGGCCGCCCGGTGCCGCCGCAGCCCTCCGGAGGCGGCGGCTTCGGTCCCCCCGGAAGCGGTGACACCACGGGGTACGCCCCAGAGGGCGGCTTCGGCGCGTACGACGACGAGGACTTCGTGAAGCCCCGCGGCGGCCGCAAGTGGATCAAGAGATCCCTCTACGTGGTCCTCGCACTCGCGGTCATCGCGGGCGGCCTCTACGGCGGCTACCGCTGGACGCAGACCCAGTACTACGTGGGCACGAAGGACAAGCACATCGCTCTCTACCGGGGCATCGACCAGGACCTGGCCTGGGTCAGCCTGTCGAAGGTGGAGAAGGACCACCCCGAGATCGAACTCAAGTACCTGCCGCCGTACCAGCGCAAGCAGGTCGAGGGGACCATCCCCGAGGACAACCTCGACGACGCCAAGGGCAAGGTCGAGGAGCTGGGCCTGCAGGCTTCCGCGTGCAAGAAGGACGCGGAGCGCCGGGAGGCGGAGCGCCAGAAGAAGGACAAGCCCGGCAAGGACGAGGGCGCGCCCGGCAACGTCGAGGAGAACGCGCCGACGGGCAATCCGACCGAAACCGGCAAGAACGACAAGAACAAGTCCAAGACCGCACCGACTCCCACACCCGGCCCCAGCCTCTCCGACGATGAGCAGAAGCTGGTCCCGCTGTGCGGTAAGCAGTAAGCAGCCGTTGGGGGCCCTTGCACGCCATGAGCAGTACTACACACACGTCGACGATCGGCGCGATCGGGGCGCCGAGCCGGCGCAACACCGAGCTCGCGCTGCTCGCGTTCGCGGTCGTCATCCCGCTGTTCGCCTACATGAACGTGGGCCTCGCCCTTGACGGCAAGGTCCCCACGGGCATGCTCGGCTACGGCCTGGGGCTCGGTCTCCTGGCCGGCGTCGGCCACATCGTCGTACGCAAGTTCGCCGCGTACGCCGATCCGCTGCTGCTGCCGCTCGCGACGCTGCTCAACGGACTCGGTCTGGTGATCATCTGGCGCCTCGACCAGTCGGAGAAGCTCCGGCAGCGCAAGAACTTCGTCGAGGCCGCGCCGGACCAGCTGCTGTACTCCGCGATCGGCGTCGCGCTCTTCGTCGGTGTGCTGCTCCTGCTCAAGGACCACCGCGTCCTGCAGCGCTACACCTACATCTCGATGGTCGGCGCCCTGATCCTGCTGCTCCTGCCGCTCGTGCCGGGTCTCGGCATGAACGTGTTCGGCGCCAAGATCTGGATCCGGGTCGGTGGTTTCTCCATCCAGCCCGGTGAGTTCGCGAAGATCGTCATCGCGATCTTCTTCGCGGGCTATCTGATGGTGAAGCGCGACGCGCTCGCGCTCGCCAGCCGCCGCTTCATGGGCCTGTACCTGCCGCGCGGCCGTGACCTCGGCCCGATCGTGGTGGTCTGGGCGATGTCGATCCTGATCCTGGTCTTCGAGACCGACCTCGGTACGTCGCTGCTGTTCTTCGGCATGTTCGTCGTGATGCTCTACGTCGCCACGGAGCGCACCAGCTGGATCGTCTTCGGTCTGCTGATGTCCGCGTTCGGCGCGGTCGGCGTGGCCACCTTCGAACCGCACGTGCAGCAGCGCGTGGACGCCTGGCTGAACCCGTTCGCCCCGGAGACCATCGCCCAGACCGACCAGATCGCCCAGTCGCTGATGGCCTTCGGCTCCGGCGGCGTCCTCGGCACCGGCCTCGGCCAGGGCAACTCCGACCTCATCGGCTTCGCCGCCAACTCCGACTTCATCCTCGCCACCTTCGGCGAGGAGATGGGTCTGGCGGGCGTCATGGCGATCCTGCTGATCTACGGCCTGATCGTGGAGCGCGGCGTGCGCACGGCGCTCGCCGCCCGCGACCCGTTCGGCAAGCTGCTCGCGATCGGCCTCTCCGGAGCCTTCGCCATCCAGGTCTTCGTCGTCTCCGGCGGCGTCATGGGCCTGATCCCGCTGACGGGTATGACCATGCCCTTCCTGGCGTACGGCGGTTCCTCCGTCATCGCCAACTGGGCCCTGATCGGCATCCTGATCCGGATCAGCGACACCGCACGCAGGCCCGCCCCGTCCCCCGCACCGAACCCCGACGCTGAGATGACCCAGGTGGTCCGCCCGTGAACAAGCCCCTGCGCCGGATCGCGATCTTCTGCGGGCTCCTCGTGCTGGCCCTGCTCGCCCGGGACAACTGGCTCCAGTACGTCCAGGCCGACTCCCTGGCCAAGCACGAGAAGAACCGCCGCGTCACCATCGAGCGCTACGCCCAGCCGCGCGGCGACATCATCGTCGACGGCAAGCCCATCACCGGCTCGAAGGCCACCCCGGGCAGCGACCTGAAGTACAAGCGCACCTGGAAGGACGGGCCCATGTGGGCCCCCGTCACCGGCTACTCCTCGCAGCGCATCGGTGCCAACCAGCTCGAGTACATCGACGACGGCATCCTCACCGGCAACGACGACCGGCTCTTCTTCCGCCGCACGCTGGACATGCTGACCGGCGAGAAGAAGGAGGGCGGCAACGTCGTCACCACCCTCAACTCCGCCGCGCAGAAGGCCGCGTACAACGGCCTGAAGAGCAAGGGCAAGGGCGCCGTCGCCGCGATCGACCCGTCCACCGGCGCGATCCTGGCGCTGGCCTCCACTCCGTCGTACGACCCCGGAAGCTTCGCGGGCAACACCAACGACGAGGCGCAGCACTTCCTGGACCTCGACAAGAACAAGGACAAGCCGCTGGTCAACCGCGCGCTGCGCGAGACCTACCCGCCCGGCTCCACCTTCAAGGTGGTCACGGCGGCGGCCGCTCTGGAGCACGGTCTGTACACCGACATCGACAGCAAGACGGACTCCCCGCTGCCCTGGACGATGCCGAACACCCAGACCGAGCTGAAGAACGAGGGCCCCATCCCCTGCAAGAACGCCACGCTGCGCGAGGCGCTGCGGGTGTCCTGCAACACCGTCTTCGGCAAGATCGGCTCCGATCTCGGCAAGGACAAGATGCTGGAGACGGCGAAGAAGTTCGGCTTCAACTCCGAGCAGTTCACGCCGGTCCGCTCCAACGCCTCCAACTTCCCCGAGGACATGGACAAGCCGCAGACCGCGCTGTCCTCCATCGGTCAGTTCGAGACCGCCACGACGCCCCTGCAGATGGCCATGGTCACCGCCGCGATCGCCAACGACGGCAAGCTCATGGAGCCGTACATGGTCAGTGAGCTGCAGGCCCGCAACCTGGACACCATCGAGAAGCACTCGCCCAAGGAGATGAGCGAGCCGCTCTCGAAGGAGAACGCCCAGAAGGTCCAGCAGATGATGGAGACGGTCGTCGAGAAGGGCACCGGAACCAACGCCAAGATCCCCGGCGTCACCGTCGGCGGCAAGACGGGTACGGCCCAGCACGGCGTCGCGAACAGCAAGAACCCGTACGCCTGGTTCATCTCGTACGCGAAGACGGACTCCGGTTCGCCGGTCGCCGTCGCCGTGGTGGTCGAGGACAGCGACGCCGACCGGGGCGACATCTCCGGTGGTGGCCTCGCCGCTCCCATCGCCAAGGACGTGATGAAGGCAGTCATCGACAGCAAGAAGTGACCCCCGTCACGGCCTCTCCACATCGGTGCACGTTGCGGTACCGGTCCGATATCGGGTGACGGTCGCGGCCGGGTCACGCAACTCGAGCCGGGTACGGTATGCCCGGACAGCACACCGCCGGACCACACAAAGGTGCGGTCGGGACCGACGGAGAGGGCTGGATTAGCTATGGAAGAGCCGCGTCGCCTCGGCGGCCGGTACGAGCTGGGCCAGGTGCTCGGCCGTGGTGGCATGGCCGAGGTGTACCTCGCGCACGACACCCGGCTCGGCCGCACCGTGGCGGTGAAGACGCTGCGGGTGGACCTCGCTCGTGACCCGTCCTTCCAGGCCCGGTTCCGCCGTGAGGCCCAGTCGGCCGCCTCGCTCAACCACCCGGCGATCGTCGCGGTCTACGACACCGGCGAGGACTACGTCGACGGGGTCTCCATCCCGTACATCGTGATGGAGTACGTCGACGGCTCCACGCTGCGCGAGCTCCTGCACTCCGGCCGCAAGCTGCTGCCCGAGCGCGCCATGGAGATGACGATCGGCATCCTCCAGGCCCTGGAGTACTCGCACCGCAACGGCATCGTGCACCGCGACATCAAGCCCGCGAACGTCATGCTGACGCGCAACGGCCAGGTCAAGGTCATGGACTTCGGCATCGCCCGCGCGATGGGCGACTCCGGCATGACGATGACGCAGACCGCCGCGGTCATCGGCACCGCGCAGTACCTCTCGCCGGAGCAGGCCAAGGGCGAGCAGGTCGACGCCCGCTCGGACCTCTACTCCACCGGTTGCCTCCTCTACGAGCTCCTGACCGTCCGGCCGCCGTTCGTCGGCGACTCCCCGGTCGCCGTCGCCTACCAGCACGTACGGGAAGAGCCGCAGGCCCCGAGCGTCTTCGACAACGAGATCACGCCCGAGATGGACGCGATCGTCCTCAAGGCGCTCACGAAGGACCCGGACTACCGCTACCAGTCGGCCGACGAGATGCGCGCCGACATCGAGGCGTGCCTGGACGGCCAGCCCGTCGCGGCCACCGCCGCCATGGGCGCGGTCGGCTACGGCCACCCCGACGACCAGCAGACCGCGATGCTGCGCCCGCAGAACGGCGGCGGCCAGACGTCCATGATGCCGCCGGTCAACCCGGACGACGGGGGCTACGGCTACGACGAGGGCGGCCACGGCCGCCGCCAGAAGAAGAGCAACACGTCCACGTGGCTGCTCGTCCTCGCGGGCGTCCTCGTCCTGGTGGGGGCGATCCTCATCGGGAAGTGGGCGTTCAGCGGCGACGGCGGTGACAGCACCACCAAGGCGCCGAACTTCGTGGGCGAGACGTTCAAGGCCGCCAAGGAGTCGGCGGAGAACGTCGGTCTGAAGCTGGAGAAGGGCGAGAGCAAGCCCTGCGAGAAGTACCCGAAGGGCGAGATCTGCGACCAGGACCCGGCGGCCGAAACCGAGGTCGACAAGGGTTCGACGATCACGGTCACGGTGTCCACGGGCGCGCCGAAGGTCGCGGTGCCGAACGTGATCGGCCTGGACATCGACGAGGCCACCAAGAAGCTCGAGTCCGACAAGTACCAGCTCAAGGTCAAGCGCAATCCCGTCGAGTCCACCCAGACCGCGGGCCAGGTCCTGGAGCAGGACCCGACGTCGAGCACCGAGGTGCAGAAGGGCAGCACGGTCACCCTCGACGTCGCCAAGAAGAAGGAACAGGCGACCGTTCCGGATGTGACCGGCAAGACCTGGGAAGAGGCCAAGCAGCAGATCGAGGCCAACGGCCTGGCGGCTTCCCGCGAGGACGTCGCCAGCGAGGACGTCGAGGAGGGCAAGGTCATCAAGACCACGCCCGGCGCCGGCACCGCGGTCGATCCCTCCTCCACCGTCACCGTCCAGGTGGCCAAGAAGGCCGAAGAGTCGACCGTCCCGCCGCTCGCGGGGCAGAAGCTCAAGGACGCCCGCAAGGCCATCGAGGATGCGGGCCTGACGGTCGGCAACATCCAGGGCCCGCAGGACGACGACGCCCTCGTGGTCCTGTCCCAGCCCGGCGCCGGTGAGAAGGCGGCCCCCGGCACGGCGATCAACCTGACCACCGCGGGCGGCAACGGCAACGGCGGGAACGGCGGAGACGACGGCGGCATCGGCGGCGGCTTGGTCGAGGGCATGGGCGGCTGGGGCCGTCACAACCGCGACTGATCAACCACCGCCCCGTCCACGAGAGAGCCCCGGTACCGCTGAGCGGTACCGGGGCTCTCTCGTGCGTACGGCTGCCTACTTCAGCTCGGCGGGCGGCGTCCGCTTGTTGTCGACCTTCTCGATCCGCTCCAGCTCGCCCCACACGATGTAGCGGTAGCGCGAGGTGTAGACCGGCGTGCAGGTCGTGAGCGTGATGTAGCGGCCGGGCTTCTTCACGCCCGACTCCTTGGGGACCTGGTCGAGGACCTTCACGTTGAACTTCGAGGTCTCGGGCAGCGTCTTGTAGACCTTGTAGACGTACCACTTGTCCCGGGACTCGTAGACGATCGCGTCGCCCTTCTTGAGCTTGTCGATCTTGTGGAACTTCGCGCCGTGCCCGTCGCGGTGCGCGGCCAGCGTGAAGTTGCCTTCCTTGTCCTGGGGGAGGGCCGACTTGATCGGGTCCTTGTAGTAACCGGCCACGCCGTCGTTGAGGACCTTGCTGCTGGTGCCCGCCTTGACCAGCACCTCGCCGCCGCCCATCGCGGGTACGTGCAGGAAGCCGATGCCGTCCTTGGTGTCGATGCTCCCGGGGCCGCCCGCCCAGCGGTCGCGCACCCGGTCGCCCTGCCGGTGCGCCTCACGATCCGCTATGACGTTCGTCCACCAGAGCGAGTAGACGACGAAGAGACCGAGCACCAGGCCAGCGGTGATGAGCAGTTCACCGAAGACGCTGACGGCGGTGGCGAGGGGGCCGCGGCCCCCTCGTCGTGGTGCCGGGGCGGGCGCGGGCGCCTCGTCCCGCTTCTCGTCCTGGTCGGTCGTGGCTGCCACTGGATCTGCCCCGTTCTCACCGTTCTAGTTGACGAGCACGCTCGGCTTTCCCTTGCCGCGCGGCCGTTCCTCGACCATCTTGCCCCAGACGATCATTCGATACTTACTCGTGAATTCCGGGGTGCAGGTGGTCAGTGTGATGTACCGCCCGGGTTTGGTGAAGCCCGAACCGGGCGGCACGGGGCCGATGACACTGGTGTTGCCGGGGCTGGTCTGCGGCAGGATGCTCGCCATCTTGTAGACGAAGTACTTGTCCTGCGTCTCCACCACGATGGGGTCGCCCGGCTCCAGGCGGTTGATGTAGCGGAACGGCTCGCCGTGGGTGTTGCGATGCCCCGCGACCGCGAAGTTGCCCTTCTCGGCGTCCGGCATCGGGGTCTTGGTGCTGCCCTCGTTGTAGTGACCGACCATCCCTCGGTCGAGGACCTGCTGCTTGTCGATGCCCTCGGCGATCGGGACGACGACGTCCAGCTTCGGGATGTGCAGCAGGGCGAAGCCCTGTCCTGGTTCGAAGGAGCCCGGCTTGCCCTTGCCCTTGGCCCAGTCGTCCTGCAGGTCGTGGGCGGCGCTGTTGGCCTGCTGGTGGGCCCGGATGTTGGTCCACCACAGCTGATAGGTGACGAAGAGGAGCATCAGGACGCCGACGGTGATGAACAGTTCACCGATTCCCCGGCTGAGCACGGCGCCCGGCGATGGCCTGCGGGCGCGCTCGGCACGGCGGGCCTCCAGGCGGGAGAGCGGGGCCTGCGGCGCCTCTGACGTCCGGCGCGGGGTCGGTGGTGCGCCGCCGCCCTTCTTGGCGGCTCTGCGACGGGCGGCCCGGCCTTCCGCGGGGCGCTCGTGCGCCGTCTCGCGCTCCGGTTCGGCTATTCGACGGGGGTCCGCCGTCCGCAGCCCCACCGTCTCGTCGTCCGGTATCGGTTCGTACGCCTGGGTGGGCCTCTCCGGGGCGTACGCGCCGTACAACTCCTCGTACGTCGGTTCGGGCGCCGGAGGCTGCGGGGAGGCCATCTGGCGCTGCGTCTGAGGCTCCTGCGGCCCGTACCAGTCGCGGACGTACCCCTCGGGGTCGTACCACTCCTGTTCCTGCGGCTGTTCCTGCGGCTGTTCGTGGGCCTCCGGCGGGACCGGCTCCGCGGCCGCGCTGCGGAACCACGGCGAAGGGTGCTGCCCCGGCAGCGGATCGGTGAGGGGGTCGGCCAAGTCGTCGACGGCCGCGGCGAACGCGCCGGCGTCCTCCTGCGCGTAGCCGTTCGCGTCCCCGTGCGCGCTCCCGTGCGCATCACCAGCGGAGTCCCCGTACGCGACGTTCTCGTACGCGACGTTCTCGTCGTCAGGGGCTCCGGAGGAGTCGCGCTCGGGGCGCAGGGCCGTCACGCCGTGGCCCTGCCCACCACCGGGGCGAGCCCGCTCGATCGCTCCACGGCCCCGGTGTCGCCGCACTCCACCAGCCAGTTGGCGAGCATCAGGTGCCCGTGCTCGGTCAGCACGGACTCCGGGTGGAACTGCACGCCCTCGACGGCCAGTTCACGGTGGCGCAGGCCCATGATGATGCCGTCCTCCGTGCGCGCGGTCACCTCGAGCTCGGCCGGCACGGTGGCGGGCTCGGCGGCGAGCGAGTGGTAGCGGGTCGCGGTGAAGGGCGAGGGCAGCCCGGCGAAGACGCCCTTGCCCTCGTGACGCACGAGCGAGGTCTTGCCGTGCAGCAGCTCGGGGGCGCGGTCCACCACGCCGCCGTACGCCACCGCCATCGACTGCATGCCGAGGCAGACCCCGAAGACGGGCACGCCGGTGGCGGCGCAGTGCCGCACCATCTCGACGCAGACGCCCGCGTGCTCCGGGGTGCCGGGGCCCGGCGAGAGCAGGACGCCGTCGAAGCCGTCCTGCGCGTGCTTCAGCTCGACCTCGTCGTTGCGCAGGACCTCGCACTCGGCACCCAGCTGGTACAGGTACTGGACGAGGTTGAAGACGAAGCTGTCGTAGTTGTCGACGACGAGCACGCGGCTGCGGCGGGCGCCGCCGGGGGCGCTCACTGGCCGTCCACGGTGACGTCGTTGAACGGCAGCAGGGGTTCCGCCCACGGGAAGACGTACTGGAAGAGCACGTAGACCACGGCGAAGACGAGCACCAGTGAGATCAGTGCCCTCAGCCACGCGTTTCCCGGCAGATGCCGCCAGATCCAGCCGTACATGCCGTCCCTTCCGTCGCGTACGGCACCGGGCCTCGCTCGCCGTACGGCACCAGACTAACGGCGCAGTGCCTCCGGTTTCCCGGCCTCCACGGGCTGAGTGGCATCGAGATGTGCCCAGGCGATCAGCCGGTGGCTGTGGCCCCACTCCGGTTCACAGGTCGTCAGCGTGAGGTAACGGCCGGGGCCGTCGTAGCCCGACTTGCGAGGGACCGGATCAATGACTCCGATGTCGCTGGGGAGCGTCCGGTAGGGCTTCTTGTCGATGCGGTAGGTGAACCAGGTGGCGCCGTCCGTCAGGACGACGGCGTCGTTCGGCCGCAGCTTCGGGAAGTCCTTGAACGGATCGCCGTAGGTACGGCGGTGCCCGGCCACGGAGAAGTTGCCCTTCTGTCCCAGCTGGGCGGTGGAGGCGTAGTGGCCGAGGCCCTTCTTGAGGACGTCGGTGCCGGTGCCCTGGAGCACCGGCTTGTTCCACGTGAAACCGAACCGCGGGACGTACATGACGGCGAACGCCTTGCCGTCCTTGTAGGGGGCGGGTTTCTGCGGCGCGGCGTCGTCGGCGCCCTTGCCGCCCCCGTCGTCGCCCTCGCCCGCGCCGCCCCGCCCGGTGGAGACCGCGCCCCGCGCCCACTGGTCCTGCAACGCGTCGATCTGGCTGTCCATGGCACTGTCGGCCTTCACGCCGGTCCAGAACAGGACGTACACCACGAAGAGCACGATCAACGTGCCGACGGTGACGCACAGTTCGCTGAACGTCCTGACGAGCACACGCACCGACACAGGACGGCCCCTCCCTGGGTGCTACTCCGGGTGCTACTCGGCTACTCGGCTACTCCACGGGCTTCGCGTAGTGGAGATCCACTGTGCCCGAGTAGCCCGGAAGAGTCACCGCCCCGTCGTCGTCCACTTTCCAGCCGAGGCCGTACGCGTTGACGTACAGCATGTAGTTCTGGATCTCGGGGGACGCGGCGAGCGCGTTCTTGAGCTTGTCGGGGTCGCCGACGGCGGTCACCTTGTACGGCGGGGAGTAGACCCGGCCCTGGAGGATCAGGGTGTTGCCGACGCAGCGCACGGCGCTGGTGGAGATCAGGCGCTGGTCCATGACCTTGATGCCCTCGGCACCGCCCTGCCAGAGCGCGTTGACCACGGCCTGGAGGTCCTGCTGGTGGATGACCAGGTCGTTCGGCTGGGGCTCGGGGTAGCCGGGCAGCTTGGCGGTGGCGTTCGGCGGGGCGTCGGCGAGGGTGACGGTGACCGCCTCGCCGCCGAGCTTCTTGGTCCCCGCGTTCTCCTCCAGGGCCTTGAGCCGGGCGTCGTCGGCCTTGGTGCCGCCGTTGTCGCGCTGCGCGAGCGATTCGACGTCGTCGCGCAGGGAGCCGTTGGACTCGTCGAGCTCGCCGTTCTTGTGGCTGCGCTCCTGGATGAGGTCGGAGAGTTTCAACAGGGAGGCATCGGTACGGATGTTGGTGCCTTTGGCCGTGTTGAAACTGGTGAAGAAGATCAGCCCGGCCAGCGCGAACACAGCGCCCGTAAGCACCCGAACCGGGCGCCAGCGGGGGCGGCGACCGGCACCTTTGTGGGAGTCGGCAGAATTGCTCAACGTACCCTTATCTCCTTCAGCGCCGCGGAAGCACTACGCTAACGGACGCCCGGGGGAGGCCCCAGCTCCCCGTAGCACCCCGCCCGGCGACAGACGACAGTTACCTGCGCGGCCACGCAGCGCATCGACAGGAGAGACCCTCGTGCCGAAGTCACGTATCCGCAAGAAGGCAGACGACTACACGCCGCCGCCCTCGAAGAAGGCGACGAACATCAAGCTGACCAACCGCAGCTGGGTGGCTCCGGTGATGCTGGCGATGTTCCTCATCGGGCTCGCCTGGATCGTCGTCTTCTACGTCACGGACGGCAAGCTGCCGATCGACCCGCTCGGAAACTGGAACATCGTGGTCGGTTTCGGCTTCATCGCGGCAGGATTCGGCGTCTCCACGCAGTGGAAGTAGGCGCGGCACCACGGAGCGCATCCGCGCTCCACGCACAAGCCTTGCCCTGAGTTATCCACAGCGCTATCCACATGGGGAAAAGGTCTGAAGATCTGTGGATAACTCTCCGGAGGTTGACGCCGGTGTGACTGACCCACCGGATCTCTGTTCGCCGCTCGCCCCTTGTCCTTCCTGGGGAAACCCAGGTCAGGGACAAGGGGCACGGTTGTTCCCCACAGCATGCACAAGATCCGGCACACGCTGTGGACAACGCGAGCACGTCAGGTGAGCTGACCGGTCCTGACGAGGACCATGACCAGGGACACCAGAACGATCAGCGCGACGCTGCCGTACTGGATGAGGTTCCGCCGCTCGCGGGGCGCGTGCACCATCGCGTAGCCGACGACGACACCACCGACGAGACCGCCGACGTGGGCCTGCCACGCGATGTTGAATCCCGGTCCGAAGGTGATGATCAGGTTGATCACCAGCAGGGCGATGACCGGCCGCATGTCGTAGTTCAGCCGCCGCATCAGGACCGCTGTCGCGCCGAACAGACCGAAGATCGCGCCGGACGCCCCGAGCGAGGGCTGGTTCGGCTCGGCGATGAGGTACGTCAGCGCGCTGCCCGCGATGCCCGACGCCCCGTAGAGCGCGAGGTAACGAGCCCGGCCGAACGCCGCTTCGAGCGGGCCGCCGATCCACCACAGGCTGAGCATGTTGAAGGCGATGTGCATATAGCTGCTGTGCAGGAACATCGCCGTCACCAGGCGGTACCACTGCCCCTCGGCGACGCCCTCGACCGAGCCGAGCTCCGGCACGAAGGCCCGCCCGATCAGGTCGAACCGGTCGGTGAAGCTGTCACCGACCGAGAGCTGCACCACGAAGAGGGCGAGGTTGATCCCGACGAGGGCCTTGGTGAGCAGGCGCGGATCGGCCGTGACCGCACCGCCCGCGACCGTGCGCGGCTGGTTGGCCGTCGGCGCGTGACCGGTGCCCGAGCCTTCCCTGACGCACTCCGGGCACTGGAAGCCGACCGAGGCACTGATCATGCACTCGGGGCAGATGGGCCGCTCGCAGCGCGTGCAGCTGATGCCGGTCTCACGGTCCGGGTGCCGGTAGCACCCGGGTAGGGCCGACGCCCCTTGCGGCTCCTGCGGGCTGCCTGGCGCCTGGTCCATGGGGTCCCCTCAATCTCCGTACGAAGGCACTGCGACGGCACGCGTGGCAACGCGCCGCCCCGCCCTTCCTTACGGACGGGCGGGGCGGTTTGGTTCCCTCACGCTGACGCACGACGCACCGGCGCGCGTCGGTACGCGTGGATCAGGCGTCGCGGGTCTCGATGACCACGGACTCGATGACCACGTCGTTCACCGGGCGGTCGGTGCGCGGGTTGGTCTGGGTGGCCGCGATGGCGTCCACGACCTTCTTGCCCGCGTCGTTGGCGACCTCGCCGAAGATGGTGTGCTTGCGCGTCAGCCACGCGGTCGGCGACACAGTCACGAAGAACTGCGAGCCGTTGGTGCCCGGACCTGCGTTGGCCATGGCCAGGAGGTAGGGCTTGTCGAAGGCGAGGTCCGGGTGGAACTCGTCCTCGAACTCGTAGCCAGGACCACCGGTGCCGTTGCCCAGCGGGTCGCCGCCCTGGATCATGAAGCCGCTGATCACGCGGTGGAAGACGGTGCCGTCGTACAGGCGGTCCGAGGTCTTCTTGCCGGTCGCGGGGTGGACCCACTCGCGCTCGCCCTGAGCGAGCTCAACAAAGTTCTTGACCGTCTTGGGCGCGTGGTTCGGCAGGAGCCGGACCTCGATGTCGCCCTGGTTGGTCTTCAGGGTGGCGTAAAGCTGCTCAGCCACGATCTGCCTTCCGTTGTCTTCTGTGACCCCCCGATCCTCGCACGGACCGGATTGGGACGAGTAGCCGCCGACTGGGCGCGCACCCGAGCTATCCGTGGCATTGTCGGCGAAGAGCTCTTCTTGCACCGAATCGATCGAATTGAACGGAACGCGCAAGTGACCCGGATGCCCGCCCTCACAGGTCTTCTTCACATCCAGAAGGCATGATCCCTGAAAGGGTGGAAAGGTGACATACCTATACGCCACCGAGGAGGAGGATCCCGTGACCCGCATCGACAGCGTGCGCGCCGCGACCGGCTCGGCCAAGGACAGCGTGCGTCACGCCGCGGACGCGGTGGCGCCCTACGCCGACACGGCCAAGGACCGGGCCGCCCACTACGCCCACGAAGCGCGCGTGCGGCTCGCACCCAAGGTGTCCCAGGCCGCCGAACAAGCCCGTGTCCAGTACGGCGCCCACGTAGCACCCCGCGTCGAGCAGGCCCGCACGCACGTGCCGCCGAAGGTCGACCACGCCGCGCACGAGGCCGCCGTCCGCACCCGCAAGGCTGCCCGGCAGGCCGCCGACTATTCCAAGCCGCGGATCGAGCACGCCGTGGCCGCCGCACAGCCCGTCCGCGACGAGGCCGCCGCCCGTGGCGCGGCCGCACTCGCCGCCCTGCGCGGCGAGGTCACGCCGAAGGAGATCCGGCGCCTGGCCCGCAAGCACGAGCGCCGGGCCAGGGCGGGCCGCCTCACCAAGAGGCTTGCCGTACTCGGCATCCTCGCGGGCGGCGCCTTCGCCGCCTGGAAGTGGTGGGACAAGCAGGCCAACCCCGACTGGCTGGTCGAGCCGCCGGCCGCCACGGAGGTCCCGGACACCACGCTGACCCCCGTCGACGGCAGCGCGCAGGCCGTTCTCGACCCCGAGGTCCAGGCCAAGCAGGCCGAGGCCGAGGCGGACGCGGCCGAGCGGGACAAGTAGCCGGGCTCAGCCGAGCGGACAAGTAGCCGGGCGCAGCCGGGCGAGCAGCCGCAGCGCCGACCACACCACGCCGAGGGGCGGGAGACCAACCGGTCTCCCGCCCCTCGGCGTTTCCCGTGTCCCACCCGTCACCGAACCGCCCGCACCCGTCGATGTTTCACGTGGAACAGCCCGCGAACACCGCTTCCCGAGCCCAAACTCACACTGTTAGAGTGGTCTAACACTGTTAGACAGATCCGCCGGACCAACAGGCGACAGACGACTCGACAGGACGGTGTGTGATGGCGGTCGACGCCCCCGCCCGACAGGGGCCAAGCCCTTACCGGACGCTCCCCGCGCTCTGTGTCCCACTCGCCCTGACGATGCTGCAGAGCACGGTGCTCTCCACCGCGCTGCCCGACATCCAGGACGACCTCAACGGCGGCATCCAGGACATCCAGTGGGTGATCAGCGGCTACTCGCTCGCCTTCGCCGCGCTGATGCTCACCGGCGGCGCCTGTGGCGACCGCTTCGGACGTAAGAAGACGTTCCTCACGGGCCTCGCCGTGTTCCTCGGCGGCGCGGTCTTCTCCGCGCTCGCCGGGTCGGTGTGGGTGCTCGTGGCGGCCCAGGCGGTGCTCGGCGTCGGCGCCGCGCTGCTGATGCCGAACACCCTCTCGATCATCCGGCACGTCTTCACGGACAGCGGCGAGCGCGGCACCGCCATCGGCATCTGGGCGGCGGTGGCGGGCGCCGCGGTGGCCTTCGGCCCGGTGGTGGGCGGCCCCCTGGTGGAGAACTTCGGCTGGGAGGGCATCTTCTGGATGTACGTGCCCATCGCGGTGCTCGGCTTCGTGCTCGCGGTGCGCATGGTCCCCGAGTCGTCCAATCCCGAGCGCCGCCTCGACCCGGCGGGGCTCGTCCTCTCGGTCGCCGCGATGTCCGCGATCGTCTACGCCACCATCGAGGGCGGCTCGCGCGGCTGGAGCGACCGCCTGGTGGTCGGCACCTACCTCGCGGGCGGCGTGCTCCTCATCGTGTTCGTCATCACCGAACTGCGCGTGCGCGAGCCGATGCTCGACCTGTCCTTCTTCCGCGACCGGGTCTTCACCGGCTCGGTGATCGCCGGGTTCGTCCTCTACTTCGGGCTCTTCGCCATCACGTACTTCCTGATGCTCTGGCTGCAGACCGTGCTCGGCTGGTCCGCCGTGGGCGCCGGGCTCGCGATCCTGCCGGGCATGCTGCTCGCCATGGTCTCCGCGCCGCTGGCGGGCTGGATGACGAGCAAGGTGGGCGGCGCGATCCCCCTCGGACTCGGCATCCTGTTCGCCTCGCTGACGATGTTCGGGGCGTCCCTGTACGGCGCGGACGCCCGCTACGCGGAGTACTGGTGGGTCGTCCTGCTCGTCGGCCTCGGCATCGGTCTGACCCTCACGCCGATCTCGACCCTGGTGATGATGCGGGTGCCCGCCGCGCGGTCCGGCATGGCGTCCGGCGCGAGCAACGCCACGCGTCAGCTCGGCAGCGTCTTCGGCGTGGCCGTGCTCGGCACCCTGCTGACCACGCGGATGACGGACAGCGTCCGCGACCGGCTCATCGACGCCCACGTGCCCGCCGCCGCACGCGAGGAGGTGCTGCGCGGCGTCGAGGCGGGCGGCGCGCAGAGCGCGGGCGGCGGGGGCAGCGCGCGGATCACCGCGCTGGTCAACGACGGTTTCGTGGACGGGCTCCACCTGGCGGAGCGGGTCGGCGGCGCGCTGCTCCTGGTGACCGCCGTGGCCGTGTACTTCCTGGTGCGCGGCAGGGACCGCGACGACATCGAGACCGAACTGACGGAGCGTACGGGTACCGAAGGCTCCGGTTCCGCCGGGCAGGTGGCCGGGCGCCTCTGAGGCGCCGCGCCAGCCCTCGCACAGACAGCCGGACGGGCCACCGCATTCCCCCGCCGGGGCCCGTCCGGCGCTCGTGTGTCCGCTCCCGAATGAGGCTCAGCCCGTACTGAGAACTCAGCCCGCACTGGGACTCAGACCTCAATGAGGTTCAGCCCGCCACCCGCACCGGCAGCTCGCACACGCCCCGCATCATCAGGTTGTCGCGCCAGCGCAGCCCCTCCGCGGGGACGGCCAGTTCGAGTCCGGGGAAGCGGGCGAACAGGCGGCCCACCGCGACGCGGCCCTCCGTGCGGCCGACCGCCGCGCCCATGCAGTGGTGGATCCCGTGGCTGAACGCCAGGTGCTGGCGGCCCGTGCGACCGCTGTCGAAGCGGTCCGGGTCCGGGAAGCGCTTCGGGTCGCGGCCCGCCGCGCCGAGCAGGATGAGCACCGGCTCGCCCGCCCGCACCTTCCGGCCGCCCAACTCCATGTCCCGCAGCGGAAACCGCCAGGTCGGGACCTTCACCGGGCCGTCCACACGCAGGACTTCCTCGATCACCCGCTCGACGAGCGCGGGCTCGGCGGCGAGCGCGGCGCGCTCGTCGGGGTGGCGCAGCAGCCGCAGCACGGCGTTGCAGATGAGGTACGCGCTGGACTCGTGGCCCGCGAAGAAGAGCTGGTAGACGAGGGATATCAGCTCGTAGTCGTCCAGTTGTTCCTCGCCGTGCGCGGTCACCAGGGCGCTCACCAGGTCGTCGGCGGGCTCCTCGCGACGGGCCGCGAGGAGCGGGACGAAGTACCCGGCCATCTCGTCCGCCGCGCCGTCGAAGGCGGCATCGTCCTGGAGTTCGGAGCGCACGAGCAGCGCGCCCCACTCCTGGAAGCGCGGGCGGTCGGCCGCGGGGATGCCGATCAGCTCGCAGATGACCTCCACGGCGAGGGGGAGGGCGTAGTCGCCCAGCACGTCGAACCCGGGTTCGCCCCGCGCGTCGAGCTTGTCCAGCAGCGCGTCCGCGAAGTCCCCGATCGGCCCTTCGAGGGCGCGCATCCTGCGGGCGGTCAGCGCGCGGGACATCAGCCGGCGCATCCGGGTGTGGTCCGGCGGGTCGACGCTCAGCAGGTGGCGGCCGAGCAGCGCGGTCTTCTCCTCGGCGCGGCCCACGGCGATGGCGTCCCTGACGGAGTCACCCGTGCTCGCCGGGTCGACGCTGAACAGCGGGTCGGAGAGGACCTCCATCGCCTCGTCGTAGCCGCAGACCAGCCAGGGGTTCAGCCCCGGCCGCAGCCGGACGCGGGTCACCGGATCGACGCGGTGCAGCCGCGCGTAGCCGGGCCCGGGGTCGGCCATGAACGCGGGGTTCAGGAGATCAATTGCTTCGTCAGGTACTCCATCGAGGGCCATGAGGTCGTTGGTAACAGCCGACGAGCGGACACTCAATAAATTCTCGGTTATCCAGTTCAAAGAAGAAGCAAAACGGAATTAGAGTCTTCGTTTACCGCTCAATTGGTCTCGCGAACAAGCCTTGTGCCCTCAGACAAACACTGTTAGTTTGCGGGACCGTGAGCCTGAAGTCAAAGCTCACAAAGCACACAGCAAGAAACATCAACAAGGTACGCAGACAAGGCGAAGAAGTGCGCCGATGTGCTCTGACGCGCACTTGTTCCTTAGGAAGGAGCTGTAATGAAGCTGCAGTCCGAGAAGGTCGCCGAGCACCGCAACAGCACCCCCCAGGCCGCCCTCGAGCCCTTCGGCGCGGGACGCGACGAGGCCGTTCTGGTCCCGGGCGCCTGTTCCTGCTGCTGCGGCGCTGTTGTCCGCAAGTAACCCGCAAAACCACGCGCGGCAGGTCCATGACCTGCCGCGCGTCGGTGAATTCAAAGAACGAAGGGACGCCATTACATGAGCGGTGCGGACAGCCCTGAACAAGCGCGTCTTATTCAATCTTCGGTGGCCACGAGCGCCTATCGGACGATGAGTCCGAACGCCTCGGGAGTCGGCCTGCAAACCAACTCGATGCGCTTCGAGAATCTGTCGTCGGGCACCTTCAGGCGCATCGCGGAAGAGTTCCTGATGGCCACGCGAATGCGGCGCTGGGACCGCTCCGCCCTGCTGTCGATCGGCTATTACTTCTCCGACGTCATGGCCGTGGTCCAATCCCGTCAGGACCGCGTTCCGCACCGGAGCGCACCACGCACTCCCCTCCCCGAAGGCGCGGACATCGACGCGGGCCTCACCGAGACGGTGCTGCGCAGGCGCAGCGGCCGCGACTTCTCCGGAGCCCCCGTCGGCCTCGACGAGATCACCTCCGTCCTGCGCTTCGCGGGCTCGGTCACCGCGGAGGCCGACATCGAGCTCGCCGACGGCGCGCCCCTCACCATGGGCTTTCGCACCGTGCCGAGCGCCGGTGGGCTCTACCCCGTGGAGATCTGGCTCGCCGCGCGGAACGTGGCGGGACTCGAACCGGGCCTTCACCGCTTCCTGCCCGTGGAGGAGTCACTGGCCACCCAGGCGGGCCCGGAGGCCGTCACCGAACTGATCGCCTCCTTCGACCCGCAGGACGGCTCCATCGACTTCGACCGCACGGCCGCGGTCATCCTGCTCGTCGGCAACCCCTGGCGTTCGATGCGCAAGTACGGGCCACGGGGCATGCGTTCGATGTTCCACGAGGCGGGCGGCATCGCGCAGAACGCCCATCTGGCCGCCACCGGACTCGGCCTGGAGAGCGTGGACTTCTCCGGCTTCTACGACGACGAGGCGCACTCCGCGCTCGGTCTCGACGGCGTGCACCGGACGCTGCTGCACACCGTGCTGCTCGGCGCGGCCTGACCTCCCGGACGTACCGAAGGCCGCGGAGAGCGGCAGAGAGGCTTCGCATGACAGACAACCGGCAGCCAACGGACAACGGGCAGCCCCGCGTCCGCCGTTCCTTCTCCGTCATCGGCCACAGCCCCGACGTCGTGGAGCTGCGCACCGGTGTGTGGAACGCCAAGTCCTACACGCTCACCGACGACTCCCGCTCCGGCACCCTCTTCAACCTGATCAGCGGCCTCGACGGCACGCTCTCCCGGCGCGACCTCGCCAAGCGCGAGGGCGTCTCGCGGGTCGAGGTCGAGGCCCTGGTCGACCATCTCTACGGCCTCGACGCCATCGAGGAAGCTCCTGGCAACGCCCTGGACGCCTACCTCGACGACATGGCCGCGCTCGGTGGCCGCACCGCGGAGCCGGTCGCGACGGGCGTCGTCCTGCTCGGCGACACCGACCTGTGCGAGCTCACCGCCTCCCTGCTGCCCGCCGAGGTCACCGGCGACGTCCTCATACCGGGCGCCGACCACCCCGTACGTGCCCGCCTCGACGCCCTCGCCCCGGCCGTGCTGCACGACGGCCTCGCCTTCGAGGAAGCCGTCGAGACGCTGCGCCCCTGGCAGGACAGCTATCTGCTGCTCGCCGAGAGGACCATCGACCCGGTGCGCGCCCAGCTCCTCAACCGGCTCACGCGCGCCGCGGGCATCGACTGGACGTACGCGGCGGTGGACGGCCCCTTCCTCTTCGTCGGCCCCACCATGGTGGCCGGGCGCTCCGCGTGCTTCGAGTGCTTCGAGACGCGCGTGACGATGAACCTCCGCGAGAGCGCCGGATACCAGCGCTACAAGGCGGCGCTCGCCCGCTCCGCCGTCCTCGCGGGAGCCCCGCCCGTCTACGGCCCCGTGCAGTCCCTGCTCTGCTCGCACCTGGCGATGGAGGCGACCAACTACCTCAGCTGCGGCTCGACGTTCACCGTCGAGAAGGTCCTCGGCTGCTACCTGCCGAGCATGGAGATCGCCTACCAGGAGGTGCTTCCGCTGCCCGGCTGCCCCGGCTGCGGCCCGGTGCCCGAGCGTGACGACGAGACGCTCCACTTCGACCCGCGCACCTGGCTGGAGGGCTGATGCGGCTCACCCTCCACCAGGACGAGGACACGCGCGTCCACCGGCTGCGCGCCCGCATGCACGGACCGCTCTGCGGAATCACCACGTCGATGGGCTTCCTGACGCGCTATCCGGGCGGTCCCCGGCTCCTGGTCGGCACCGCCGACATGACGGGCGTGCACGTACGCCAGGACCAGCCGCCGCCGAAGGCGGGGAGCTATCACATCGGCGGCTACGGCATCTTCCCGTTCGAGAGCCACATCCGCTCGCTCGCCGAGACGCTGGAGCGCTACTCCGGATACGCCGCGGCCCTCGACGGACGCTTCGAGATCCACCACCTCTCGTACGCCGAACTGGCCGCGCGTGGCGAGCCCGTGCTGCCGCGGAGCGCCTTCCGGCTCTTCACCGACGAGCAGTACGCGCGGGAGGGCTTCCCCTTCGACCCCTTCGACGCCGATGCGCCCTCCGGGTGGCTGCGGGTCGGCTCGCTGACGGACGGGTCGCGGTGCTGGGTGCCCGCCCAGCGCTTCCTGCTCGGCTACGTCCGTGAGCGCGATGAGCCCTGGACCCTGCCCGCCGTCACCACCGGCACCGCGACACACACCACGCCACAGGCCGCCCTGCGCGCGGCACTTGAGGAAGTCGTGCAGGTCGACGCCGCGATGGGGCACTGGTACGGACGCACCGAGAGCGTCCTGATCCGCCCCGACGCCCGCACCCGCCACCTCGACGCGATCGTCGACACGTACTTCCCCGCCTCCGCCCCGCGTCCCGAGTTCCACGCCCTGCCGAGCCCCGACCTGCCCGGCTTCACCATCGCCTGCCTGCTGCGCCAGCCGCCGGGGCTCGTGCCCGAGGTCGCCATCGGGCTCGGCAGCGGCGCCTCGCTCGCCCGCGCGATGTACCGCGCGCTCCTGGAGGCGGCCGGTGTGCAGTGGCTCGCCGCCTGGGTCGCGGTCGAGCAGGCGGTGCAGGGCACACCCGCCGACGAGGACATCTACGACCTGGAAGGCAACGTCGGCCTGTACGCCACGTCCCAGGGAGCACGCACGGTGGAGCGGCGCTTCGCCCGGCACACCGAACGCGCCGCCTCCGAGCTTCCGCCGGACGACGACCGCCCGGTCAAGGAGGCCGTACGCACCCTGGTCGACGCCTTCGCACACTCCGGGAAGCAGCTCTACTTCGGCGATCTGACCACCCGCGACCTGCGGGCGCTCGGCTTCCACGCGATGCGGGTGTGGTCGCCGGAGACGGTCAGTCTGCCGCTGCCCAGCGCCGTCCCGGCCGCGCACCCGCGCTTCGCCGACTACGGGGGCTTTACCGATGACGTCCCTCATCCATACCCATGAGCTGCGGGAACCGGCACTCGCCGCGCTCACCCTGTGCGCGCTGTCGTGCCTGGCGCTCGCCTCACACCTGCATGTGCGCTTCTTCGACCACCGCGGCGTACACACGCTCCAGGTGTACGCCGCGGTGCTCGCGGTCGTCGCCGGGTGCGGCCTGCTGGTGGTCGGGCCCCGGGTGCTCGGCTCCGGCGTCGGCTGGGGACTGCTGGTCAGCCCGCTGCTCGGCGCCGCCGTCGCCCCCCTCGTGGCCACCGCGGACACGCTGATCACACGGCGGCTCGGGCGACGGGCCGCCCGCTCGGCCGCGCGTGACCAAGGCCGCGGGGCGAACCGTGACGGCACGACCCGCGGCGGCCGGGCCCCCGCCACCGCGCCGCGCGCCCGGGCCACCCGCCCCGTCGGGCAGGCCGCACGGCTCGCGGGCGCCTCGTCGGCCACGACGACCAGGCAGCAGTGGACACCGAGCCACCGGGACACGGACGTGGCACTGCCGCTGGGCTGGCTGGTCGCGGTGGGCGTCCTGGAGGAGTGCGTGTTCCGCGGCACGCTCACCGGCGTCGCTCTGACCCAACACGGCCTCGCGCAGCGGGTGTTGATCCTGCTCGCGGCGACAGGCGCGTTCGCGCTCTCGCACATCTTCTTCGGCTGGGCCCAGGTCGCGGCGAAACTCCCGCTCTCGGTCATCGCGCTCGCCCTCACCCTGGCCACCGGCAGCGCCCTGGGCGCGGTCGTGACGCACGCGCTCTTCAACGTACGGATCTGGCGCTACCAGAACACGGTGCGCGGGGCCGCACCGGACGCACGGGACAAGGACCGTCGGGCGTCACGGGCCCGGGGCCGGACGGTGGCGTCATGAGCGGCCCCGGGCCTGTGGTGGCCGGCGGACTCGTACTCGTGGTGACCTGTGCCGCCTATGGTTTCCTCGCGCCCTGGCTGGCCGGGCGCCTGCGGCGGCTCGCCCCCGCACGGGCCCGCTCCCTCGCGGCCACGGCCGCCGGAGCCCTGACCGTCGCGGCCGCCATCGCCGTCGACGTCCTGCCCTGGCACCCCGCACCGCCCGACGCCACGCTGCTGCCGCTCCTGATCGTCGGACTCGCCCTGGGCTGGGGGGAGTTCGCGGTGGCGGTCTTCCTGACCAGCATCCTGGCGGACACCGTCGACGCCCTGCGCGCCACGCGCCCGGTGCTCGCCGCCGCACGCAGAATGCCCCGGCTCCGGCCCGCCACCGCCACCGCCACGACATCCGCCCGCCCCCGCGCCGCCGCCGGGCGTACGCACTGGCTCTCCCTCACCCGTGGACACGTGGCCGAGGAGGCGAAGGCCCGGGTCGCCGGGCCCGGCGTCTGGGGTGTCGTCACGCTCGCCACGGCCGTGCTCTGCGACGAGACCGTCTTTCGGGCGACGCTCACCGAGGCGCTCGCGGGGGCGGGAGCGGCGATGGCGGTCGGCGTCGCGGTCCTCGCTCAGATCGCCGTCGTCGTACGAGGCATGCCCGCAGGCCGGCGTCGCACTCCGGAGACCTGGGCGCCCGTTGTCCTCATGGCGACCGTGCACACCGTCCTGTACTGGCGCGGCAGCACCCTCGTGCCCCTGCTCGCCGCCGATGCCGCCTTCTTCGCCCTGCTCATCCCGACCGAAGGGAAGCGACCGTTTCACGTGAAACACCGGCTGTTTCACGTGAAACAACGCCCCGCGGCAACCGGCGCAGGCCGCCGGTGATCTCGAAGCCCGACTGAGAGGAAACCACCGTGCAACACGGCATTTCACTGCTTCCGGACTGCCGTCCCGCCACCCGGGGCGCCCGCGAGTACTACGAGGACGTGCTGCGGATATCCCGTCTCGCCGACGAGGCGGGCCTCGACTACGTGAAGATGACCGAGCACTACCTCAAGGAGTACGGCGGCTACTGTCCGAGCCCCCTGACCTTCCTCGCCGCCGTCGCCGCGCAGACCTCCCGGATCCGCCTCATGACCGGCTGCGTCCTGCCCGCCTTCCACCACCCCATCCAGCTCGCCGCGCACACCGCGATGGTCGACGCGCTCAGCGGCGGCCGCCTCGACGTCGGCTTCGCGCGCGCCTGGATGCCGTACGAGTTCACCGCGTTCGGGGTCTCCATGGACGAGTCCAGGGACCGCTTCAACCACACCATCGCGGCCGTCCTGCGGCTGTGGACCGAGGAGAAGGTGAGCGAGGAGAGCCCGTTCTTCTCGTTCCGCGACGCCACCTCGCTGCCCGCTCCGGTGCAGCGCCCGCACCCGCCGGTGTGGGGCGCGGCGGTCCGCTCCCGGCAGAGCTTCGCCTGGCTCGCCGAGCAGGGCTTCGGGCTGCTCGTGACACCGCCGCCCCGCCAGCAGGACCTGGCGGGCGTACGCGACCTCGTGGAGGTCTACCTCGACACGTTCGAGGACGTGCACGGCTCCACCCCCGACGGCCCGCGCCCGCGCGTGGCGGTCTCCATCCCGCTCTACGTCGCCGAGACCGACGACGAGGCGTACGAGACGGCCGACCCGCTGCTCCGCGAGTACCTGACCGTGTGGGCGGAGGCCGCGGAGGCATGGATGCACACCTCGTCCAAGGACTACCCGACGTACTCGCAGATGGCTTTGACCCTGCGCAACCTCGACATCGCCGACTTCCGCAGCCTGGGCACCGCGGTGGTCGGATCACCCGCCACCGTCCTCGAACGGGCTCGCCAGCTGCGGGACTTCCTCTCCGTCGACACCTTCCTGTGGCAGGTCGACTTCGGCGGCCAGGACGGGGCGACGATGGAGCGCAGCTTCCGGCTCTTCAGGGACGAGGTCCTGCCCCAACTGCGCTGAGGAGCGGACGGCCCTGGTCCTCTAACATAGTTAGAGGACCAGCCCGGTTCACCGGGGCGGAGCTTCAGGAGGGAGCCGGCGCATGGGAGCCCAGCGTGCCGCGAACACGACCCGGCGACAGCCACGGCCCGCGATCACGCTGGAGGCCGTCACCGACGCCGCGCTGCGCACGCTCCAAAGGGACGGCCTCGACGCCCTCTCCATGCGCCGCCTCGCCGACGAACTCTCCATCCAGGCACCGTCCTTGTACTGGTACGTCCGCAACAAGGACGAACTCCTCGACCTGCTCGCCGACGCCCTCCTCGCGGAGCTGCGCCTGGACGCCCACGTCCGTACCGATGGCGACTGGCGGACCGAGCTGCGCGACATGATGCTCGAGTACCGCGCCTACCTGCTGTCCAAGCGCGACTCGGGCCGCGTGCTCGCGGGACGGCTCCAGCTGGGGCCGCACTTCCTGCGCCACGCGGAGGTCATCCTCGGCGCGGTGCGCCGCGCGGGCTTCGACGACCAGGACACGGCGGACTCCCTCTACTCCCTGACGCAGTACGTCCAGGGCTTCGTCCTGCACGAGACGTCCCCGCTCTCGGCCGACGTGGCGCGCGGCGCGGACCCCAAGAAGTTCCTGGAGGAGGCACGCGAACGCCTCGCCGGGCTCTCCCCCGAGGAGTATCCGAACGTCGTGGCCGTCGGCGCCCGGCTCGCGCGCCCCGACATCGAGGCGCGCTTCACCTACGGGCTCGACCGTCTGCTCGACGGCCTGCGCAGCCGCCTGGAGAGCCGGGACCGCGACTGAGCCGAGGCGGCGCTCGGCCCGCTCCAGGCGGTGCCCGTCCCGCTAACGGCGGTCGTTCTGCTCGTCGCGCGCCTGCCGAGCGTCCCGCTCGGCCTGTTCACGCTCCTGACGCTCACGGTTACGGGCCTGCTCCGCGTCCTGCTGACGCTGCAGCTCCCGCTGCCGGGCGCGGTTGCGTGCGCGCTCGACGGGGTCGCCCTTCCACGGTGCTCGCATGGAATCTCTCCTCCTGTCGGTTTCCTTCTCACCCGCCGACCCGGCGAACGGGCCTGGCGATCAGCACCGACTGCGGCGGCGTCGCCGGTACGACGCGCTCCAGCTCGAACCCGGCGCGGCCGAGCAGCTCCCGCCACTCGTCCTCGCCGCGCTCACGACCGTCGTTGTCGGCGAGCATCTCGATGTCGATGAGCTTCGCCCAGTGGAAGCCGTTGCCCGGCGGCACCACGACCTCGATGACGAAGAGCCGCGCATCCTCGCCGCCCGCCTCCCGCACCCTGCGCAGCACGGCAAGGGCGGTGGCGTCGTCGAAGCAGTGCAGCATGTTCTTGATCAGGTACGCGTCCCCGCCCGACGGCACCTCTTCGGTCGCGTCCCCCGCCACCAGGCGCGTCCGGTCCACGACGCCGAGCTCGGCAAGGCGCACCCTGGCCCGCTCCACGACGTGCGGACGCTCCACGAGCACGCCCCTGCTCTCCGGGCAGTGCCGCAGCAGGGTGCCGAGCAGCTCACCGTCCCCGCCGCCGAGGTCGACGAGCGTGCCGTAGCCGCTGAAGTCGATCGCCGGTGCCAGTTCCCCGGCCAGCTCCGAGGTGAGCTCGCCCATCGCCGACTCGTAGACGCCGCGGAACTCCACGTCCTTGTCGAGGTGCTCGAACAGCGGCCGCCCGTGCGCCACTTCGAAGGCGGACCGCCCGGTGCGCACGGCCTCCTCCAGCTTCCCGAAGGAATCCCACATCGGACCCTGGTTCAGCATCAGGACCCAGTTGCGGATCGAGTCGGGCGCATCGACCCGCAGGCTCCCGGCCATGGGCGTCAGTTCGTACGTCCCGTCCTCCCGCTCGGCGAAGACACCGACCGACGCGGCGGCGCGCAGACAGCGCCCCAGGGCACCGGGCCGCGCACCGACGGCGGCCGCGAGGTCCTCCACCGCGCGGGGCCCGTCTCCCAGCGCGTCCGCCACTCCCAGGGAGGCCAGGACGGCGATCGGCTGGGAGACCCACTTCGCGGCGGCCAGGGAGAGCACGCGGACGTGCGGGGGATCGTAGGGCCCTCCGGGCAGACCTATCGGAGCGGAAGCATCGGCAGTCACGTAACCCCCTGGACCGGATCCGGTGCCCGCAGAGGCCCCCGGGCACTCTTCCTAACACTGTTAGATAGCCTCAGGCTAGCACCGCACCCCGGGATCGGGCGGGCCCTTGAACGCCACGGCACAGACGCCCTACGGGCGCCCCGTACCCGCACAGAACACGCAAGGACACACAAAAAAGCCCCCGACCTGCATAAACGCAGGCGGGGGGCTTTCGGGCCGTGGAGCCTAGGGGAGTCGAACCCCTGACATCTGCCATGCAAAGACAGCGCTCTACCAACTGAGCTAAGGCCCCGAAAACGATGCACCGGACCGGAAGAACCACGTCCCCGGTGAGCACCGCAGACCAGAGTACCGGGTCACCCCCCGGATCTCGCAAAAGGATTGGGGGTCCCGGTCCACGACCACGCTCCGTAAGATGCTCGACGTGGTTCGCGGCAGCGAAGCACGGTCTTAGGGGAAGCGATGGGGAGACGCAATGGACGCCGCACAACAAGACACCACCGCGAGAGCACGGGAGCTCCAGCGGAACTGGTACGGGGAGCCGCTGGGGGCGCTCTTCCGTCGGCTCATCGATGACCTGGGCCTGAACCAGGCACGGCTCGCCGGAGTCCTTGGCCTGTCCGCCCCGATGCTCTCCCAGCTGATGAGCGGCCAGCGCGCCAAGATCGGCAACCCCGCGGTCGTCCAACGCGTCCAGCTCCTCCAGGAGTTGGCCGGTCAGGTGGCTGACGGCAGCGTGAGCGCCGCCGAGGCGACGGACCGCATGGACGAGATCAAGAAGTCCCAGGGCGGCTCCGTCCTGACCAACACCGCACAGACGGCGACCAGTTCGGGCGCCCCCACGGTCAAGCGCGTGGTGCGCGAGATCCAGTCACTGCTGCGCTCCGTCGCGGCGGCGGGCGACATCATCGATGCGGCGGACTCCCTCGCCCCCACCCACCCGGAACTGGCAGAGTTCCTCCGGGTGTACGGCGCCGGGCGCACCGCGGACGCGGTCGCCCACTACGAGGCGCACCAGAGCTGAGCCGTCGGCCGGGTCGCCGCGCGGCCCGGAAGGGGAGCGGAGCGCGACCATGGGTGAGGTCTTCGCAGGCCGGTACGAACTGGTCGACCCAGTCGGACACGGGGGAGTGGGAGCCGTCTGGCGGGCCTGGGACCACCGGCGGCACCGCTATGTGGCCGCCAAGGTCCTGCAGCAGAGCGACGCACACTCGCTCCTGCGGTTCGTACGGGAACAGGCCCTGCGCATCGACCACCCCCATGTACTCGCGCCCGCCAGCTGGGCCGCCGACGACGACAAGGTCCTGTTCACCATGGACCTGGTCGCCGGCGGCTCGCTGGCCCACGTGATCGGGGACTACGGACCGCTGCCGCCCCGCTTCGCCTGCACGCTCCTCGACCAGCTCCTCTCCGGCCTCGCCGCGGTGCACGCCGAGGGCGTCGTCCACCGCGACATCAAGCCCGCCAACATCCTGCTCGAGGCCACCGGCGCGGGCCGTCCGCACCTGCGCCTGTCCGACTTCGGCATCTCGATGCGCAAGGGCGAGCCCCGGCTGACCGAGACCGACTATGTGGTGGGCACGCCCGGTTACTTCGCCCCCGAGCAGATGATGGGCGCAGAACCGGACTTCACCGCCGACCTCTTCGCCGTCGGCCTGGTCGCCCTCTATCTCCTCGAAGGCGCCAAGCCGGACGCCAAGGCGCTGATCGAGCACTTCGCCGAGCACGGCACCCCGCGCGCCCCACAGGGCATGCCCGAACCGCTCTGGCAGGTCATCGCCACGCTGCTCCAGCCGGACCCCCAGTCGCGCTTCCGCACCGCCACGGGCGCGCGCAAGGCGCTGGCGTCGGCTGCCGAGATGCTGCCCGAGCCGGGCCCGGACGACGAACTCGTCGAGATCTTCGACCAACTCGCGCCCCTGCCCACGGGGTTCGGACCCGACGGGCCCCTCAACTCCGCACGACGACGTCACCCTGCCCCCGCGCCTGCCCCGGGCCACGTACCTCCTGCCCCGGGCCATGCGCCCGCCCCCGTGCTCCCCGTGATCCCCGAGGCACCCGCCACGCCCCCACGCCCGATGGCGGCCCCCGCACCGATCCCCCCATCGACGTCGCACCCGGCCGCGGCCTCCGGTCCGCCCGCCGCACCGGATCGCTCCTTCACATGGGATCCGTCCCTCACACCGGGTCAGCCTGCCGCACCGGATCCGTCTGCCACCACGGATCCACCTGCCGCTGCTGATCCGTCCATCGACTCGCCCCCGTCCGTCGGCTCGGGCCGGCCCGCCAGCTGGGAGCCGTCCACCGCCTCCCGCTGGGATCCGTCCACCGCCTCGGACACCGGCAGCTTCCCTCTGCCGCCGCCCCAGCAGCCGACCGCGCCCCCCTCGCCGTCCACTCCCCCTGTTCCTCGTGCTCCGGTCCCCCCTGCTCCCATTCCCCCGCAGGCACCCACGCCCGAACCCACGCATGTGACCTCCCCCGATCAGGCCCACCGCCACGCTCCTACTTATCCATACACCGCTCACGCCGCTCAGGTTCCGCCTCCGAGCCCGCCGGTTTCGGACCAGGCGATCGCGAGCCGAACGGCCCCGAGTCAGGCCGTGACGCAGCCCCGCCCGGCGCACTCCCGCTCCCACTCCCGCGTCCGGCCGCGCCGACCCGGCCCACCCGCGAAGGTGGCGGTCCCGATGCTGCTGGTCGCGCTGGCCTGCCTCACCGTCGGGTTCTGGGCCCTGGCACAGATCTGACAGGCATCCGACGCCCCAGCCCCGCCACCGCGCCCGCTACCAACCCCGCGGCGGCCCGAACCGCGCCGGAGAAGTCGCCCCCGGCACGGCCGAAGCTCCCCGCAGGGCCACGGCCGCGGCCCTCCGCCGCGCGATCAGCGTCCACACGCCGAGGATCGTCAGCAGCCCCACACCGGTACCGATCCCCCCGACGGCGATCATCACCATCACCCGGTCGTCGCCCCCGCCCCCACCGGTCGAGGTGGCCGAAGCGTCCGACTCCCCCCGCCTCGCGGCCTCCGCGTCCCGCTCCGTGACGCTGAACTCGTCGGCGGGCTTCGCCGATCCGGCGTACGCGGGCCCCGGCCTCGGCGATCCCTCGACGCTGATCCGCAGCGTCACGTCCAGCGGCGCCCTGCCGAACTTCTGGGCCACGTCAGGGTTCAGATGGACCGACAGGTAGTACCAGCCCGCGAAGCGCATCGCGGACACCTTGCGCTCGGGCGCGAAGCGGTTCTCGTAGGCGACAGGCGGCAGCGCCCCCAAGGCCGTGACGTTCTGCTTCCCGTCGTACGCCGTGTCCGCGTCGTCGACCTGCGCCCGCACCGGATTGGTCAGCGACATGACCAGCGCGGTCGAGACGAACCCCCGGTCCTCCGTGAGGCCCCTGCCGGAACTGCCCAGCTCGGCGCCGACCGAGAGGCTCTGTCCCCAGTCGACCGGCACCCGGTAGAAATGCGTCTCCCCGGGCTCCACGCGGTCCCCCCAGACCCCGTTCTCAAGCCCGCGCGCCTTGTTGAAGCTCGTGCCGCCCTCACGCTGCTTCCGGGCGCCGGTCGGCGGCTGGGGAGAGGCGGAATCCCATGTCTCCGGAGGCTTCGTCGTCCCCGCCGTCCGCAAGGCGGGTTCCGAGGCGACACGCAGCTCCAGGTCCCATTCCTCCTGGGTGGTCTCGGGATCGCTGATCCGCTCGACCAGCACGTAGTAAGTGCCCGCCCCCGTACAGCTCTTCTCGGCGGTACCCACCCTCCGGGACGCCGTCGCCGTGATGGGCCGTGCGCTCTCCGACGAACCGAACCGCGCCTTCTCCGAGTCCAGGGGGCTGCAGTTGTAGCCGTTGGCGTCCTGGACGGACACCTTGAGGCCGTCGGCGTAGGAGACCTTCGTACCGAGCCTCGGAACAGCGGTGGCGGAGACGTACGCGTTCTCCTTGGCCTTGAGCTCAAGACGGTAGAAGCGCTGTCCCACGCGCGGGAGGGAGCTTTTGTACGTCGAACCCGCCACGAGCAGAGGCCCTTCGACGTTGCTCGCCGCACCGTCGATCTCCTCGGCTCCCTCGGCGAAGGCATAGGGACTCGGCGTCCCCGCGGCGACTCCCTGGCCCGCAAGCCCCGCCACCACGCACGTCGACAGGGCGGCGACCACGGCTGCCGCCCGACACCTGCCCCGCCGCGCCGCCCGGCGCCCGCCCCCTCGCGCCGCCCGGCCATCGATCAGCCGCCGCCCCATCACGCGCCACCCCTCGTCGTGAACCCAGCCGTCCCACCCATCCCGACCGTCCTGCCCGCGCGACGCCGCGGAAACACCACCGTGTACCCGCCATCGGCGGTCCCGCCCCACCCCTCACGTTCGCTTACGCAATCAACTCGTTCACGCAAGCGAATATCGCGGGCACATCCGGTCGGTCCAGGCAACACGAAGCCCCGGCCGCAAAGCGACCGGGGCTTGTGAAGTGACTGTTGTCGATACTCACGAACCCGTGGGCACGGAGTCAGTCGCCTCCGTCCACAGATCCTGCTCGGCGCGATCCGCCTGGATCTGGCGGTACACGAGGAGCCCGCCGATGGCGGCCAGTGCGACCAGGAGAAGCTTCTTCACCGCGCGACCTCGTCTTTCCTTGACGTAGGGGACTTCTGGCGCCCGACTATACACACCGATCGATATCGATCGGTGACCTGGATCCACCCCAACTACCGCCCCCCGCGCAGCAGTCGAAACGGATGCCGCCGCTCCCAGCGGATCCCGCCCGTTGTGACTTTCGCCGCTCTTGCCCCCTCTCGGGGCCCTTGGGGCCATCCGGGTGGTGTTCATCTGAACATCGACGCGGCGCGTGCGTCGGTCCACCACTCTCGGCCCCCGATACACATCATGAGGAAAGTACGCAAATCGCCCAACCTGAATTGAGGGGCCATGACCGGCACCAAGGCCATGAAGCTGTGGACCACGATCGTCACCGCCTTCCTCGCGCTGTTCGCCGCGCTGGGACTCACCACGACGGCCACCGCGGCCACGGCGGTACAGGACACCACGAACGCACGCAACGCCACGGTGTGTGCGCCCGCACCGGCCACGGCCCACTGGACGACGGCGTACGAACGGTCCTTGCCCCCGACGATGAAGCAGCGCATCCGCGCCGAGGCCCACGGATCGTCACCCAGCTGCCGGCACCTGCCCACGACGGACACGGAAGCCGAGGCTGAGACCGACGCGCAAGAACCCGCACTCGCCGCGGAGCCGTAGTCACCACGGTGTCGCCGGGCTCACCGCCCCCGCACCATCAAGACTCCGAAGACCCCCGGCCCGCCGTACGGACCGGGGGTCTTCGCACGTCCGCTCCCAGCAGACGGCTCGCTACAGGACCGCTCCTCCCTACCGGCCGCTCCTACACAGCGACCTCCAGAACCCTCCGCACGGCCCGCGACGTGTTCACCAGTCGCAGGCGCCGCCCCCTCATCGGCCAGAAATCGAGCACAAGGAAGAGGCCGGAATCGCAGAAGGTGACCCGGGAGGTGTCCAACGTCAGGCCGGTGTACCCCTGGGCGGCCGCCGACGCCAGCATCACGCGCAACGGACCGGCACTGTAGTGGTCGATCTCGCCCACGAGCTGGACGACCAAGGTGTCGCCGACCCTGGTGCAGGAGAGGACGACTATGTCGCAGGGCGCGGCGTCAGCGCCCCTGCCCAGATCGGTGCGGCCGGGAGTGACGGACAGTATAGGGCTGGTGGTTGAAGTACTCACGCCTCCACCAACAACAACTCCACCCCACCAGGAAACGAGCAGACACCCCGCTTCACCCCTGTGAGCAGCCCAGATCGCCGCTCCGGGGGACGGACGCACGAAGGCTCCAGGGCACGGACACACGAAGAAGGCCGGTGGATCTTCCGATCCACCGGCCTTCTCGGCGTTACGCCACTGTGGGGCTAACAGGATTTGAACCTGTGGCCTCATCCTTATCAGGGATGCGCTCTAACCAACTGAGCTATAGCCCCGCCGCGCTGCGGTATGTCCCGCGCGCTGACCTCTGAAGATTAGCGCACCTGCGGGCCAGTCCCAAAATCGATACCCGAGCGCCGGGAAACCGGGGCTCTACTCGTCCTCGGCGAGGGTCAGCTCGACGCCTCCGACGAAGCCCGCGGAGAGGTTGTAGATGAAGGCGCCGAGCGTCGCGAGAGCCGTGGCGAGCACGACGTCGATGACCGCGATGATCGACGTGAACATCAGGACGCGCGGCAGCGACAGGAAGGACTGCAGGTCGAAGCCGTTGGACTCGTTCGAGCCCGTCGCCTCCGAGATCGTGCCGCCCACCGTCGAGAAGACGCCCATCGCGTCCATGACCATCCACAGGACGGCGGCCGCGACGATGGTGCAGATGCCCAGCGCGATGGAGAGCAGGAAGCTGACCTTCATCACCGACCACGGGTCGGCCTTGGCCACGCGCAGGCGCGCCTTGCGCGTACGAGGCGTCGTACGGGCCCCTGTGCGCGGCCTGCGCACCGAACCCGTCTGCGAGCCCTGCTGATACGCCTGCGGCGGGTGGTAGGGCCCTGAGGCCTGCTGCGGCTGCCGCTCACCGGGGAGCGCCCCGCCGCCGCCTCCTGATGTCTTGCCCGCCGCGTACGCGGCGTCGTACTGGCCTGACGTCTGACCAGAAGTCCCCGGCCCTCGGGTGTCCGTCACAGTCCCCCCCTGGGATCCATGAGACTCGTGAGAGTCATGTGCGTCAGTGGCAGAGCCACGGGCACTGTCCGTGCCGGTGGTACCGGTCTGCTTCGATCCGGCGCCCGTGGCTCCACTCACGATGACTCACTCCTCGCGCTACTCGGCCGAGGAGTCCATGCCCTCGTCCGTACCGGCGGCCGGCTCGGCACCGTCCGATTCGTCGACGACGATGTCTCCGTCGACTTCCTCGGCCTCGCGCCCGGCCTCGGCGTTACGAGCGATACCGACCACGGCATCGCGCTTGCCCAGGTTGATCAGTTGGACGCCCATGGTGTCACGGCCCGTCTCCCTGACCTCGTTGACTCGCGTACGAATCACACCGCCGCTGAGCGTGATCGCCAGGATCTCATCGGTCTCCTCGACCACCAGCGCGCCCACGAGTTCGCCGCGGTCCTCCACGATCTTGGCGGCCTTGATGCCCAGGCCACCGCGACCCTGAACGCGGTACTCGTCGACGTTGGTCCGCTTCGCGTACCCACCGTCGGTGGCGGTGAAGACGAACGTACCCGGACGAACGACATTCATCGAGAGCAGCTCGTCGCCGTCGCGGAAACTCATTCCCTTGACGCCCGAAGTGGCGCGGCCCATCGGGCGCAGCGCGTCGTCCGTTGCGGTGAACCTGATCGACTGGGCCTTCTTGCTGATGAGCAGCAGGTCGTCCTCGGCCGACACGAGTTCGGCGCCGATCAGCTCGTCGTCCGAACCGTCCTCCGTCTCGCGGAGGTTGATGGCGATGACGCCGCCCGAGCGGGGCGAGTCGTAGTCCTTGAGCGAGGTCTTCTTCACGAGGCCGCCCTTGGTGGCCAGGATCAGATAAGGCGCCGCTTCGTAGTCACGGATCGCGAGGATCTCGGCGATCTGCTCGTCCGGCTGGAAGGCGAGCAGGTTCGCCACGTGCTGGCCGCGGGCGTCGCGTCCGGCGTCGGGCAGTTCGTACGCCTTGGCGCGGTAGACACGGCCCTTGTTGGTGAAGAACAGCAGCCAGTGGTGCGTCGTCGACACGAAGAAGTGGTCGACGATGTCGTCCTGCTTCAGCTTCGTGCCGCGCACGCCCTTGCCGCCGCGCTTCTGCGAGCGGTAGTCCTCGGTCTTGGTGCGCTTGATGTAACCGCCGCGCGTGATGGTGACGACGATGTCCTCTTCGGCGATCAGGTCCTCCATGGACATGTCGCCGTCGAAGGGCACGAGCGCCGAGCGACGGTCCTCGCCGAACTTGTCGACGATCGCCGCGAGCTCCTCGCTGATGATCTGGCGCTGCTTCTCGGGGGAGGCCAGGATCGCGTTGTACTCGTCGATCTTCGCCTGGAGGTCGTCGTGCTCGGCGACGATCTTCTGGCGCTCCAGGGCGGCCAGGCGGCGCAGCTGCATCTCGAGGATGGCGTTGGCCTGGATCTCGTCGATCGACAGGAGGCCCATCAGGCCCTCGCGCGCGATGTCGACGGTCTGGCTGCCGCGGATGAGCGCGATGACCTCGTCGATGGCGTCCAGGGCCTTGAGGAGGCCGCGCAGGATGTGCGCCCGCTCCTCGGCCTTGCGCAGCCGGAACTTCGTGCGCCGGACGATGACCTCGATCTGGTGCGTCACCCAGTGCCGGATGAACGCGTCGAGGGAGAGGGTGCGCGGCACACCGTCGACCAGCGCCAGCATGTTGGCGCTGAAGTTCGACTGCAGGTCGGTGTGCTTGTAGAGGTTGTTCAGTACGACCTTGGCGACCGCGTCGCGCTTCAGGACGATGACCAGACGCTGGCCGGTGCGCGAGGACGACTCGTCGCGGACGTCGGCGATGCCGCCGACCCTGCCGTCCTTCACCAGGTCGGCGATCTTCTGCGCGAGGTTGTCGGGGTTGGTCTGGTAGGGGAGTTCGGTGACCACCAGGCACTGGCGGTTCTGGATCTCCTCGACCGCGACGACCGCGCGCATCGTGATGGAGCCACGGCCCGTGCGGTACGCCTCCTCGATGCCCTTTCGGCCCACTACGAGGGCGCCGGTCGGGAAATCGGGGCCCTTGATGCGCTCGATGAGAGCGTCGAGCAGCTCCTCGTGCGAGGCGTCGGGGTGCTCGAGCGCCCACTGCGCGCCCGCCGCGACCTCACGGAGGTTGTGCGGCGGGATGTTGGTGGCCATGCCGACCGCGATGCCCGCGGAGCCGTTGATCAGCAGGTTCGGGAAGCGCGCCGGCAGGACCGTCGGCTCCTGGTTGCGGCCGTCGTAGTTGTCCGTGAAGTCGACGGTGTCCTCGTCGATGTCACGGACCATCTCCATGGCCAGCGGCGCCATCTTGCACTCGGTGTAGCGCATGGCGGCCGCCGGGTCGTTGCCCGGGGAGCCGAAGTTGCCGTTGGAGTCCACCAGCGGCATCCGCATCGACCACGGCTGGGCGAGGCGCACCAGGGCGTCGTAGATGGAGGAGTCGCCGTGCGGGTGGTACGTACCCATGACGTCGCCGACGACGCGGGCGCACTTGTAGAAGCCCTTCTCGGGGCGGTAGCCGCCGTCGTACATCGCGTACAGGACGCGGCGGTGGACGGGCTTGAGACCGTCCCGTACGTCGGGCAGCGCGCGGGACACGATGACGGACATCGCGTAGTCGAGGTAGGAGCGCTGCATCTCCGTCTCGAGCCCGACGGGCTCGACACGCATGCCCACGCCGGGAACGGCGGGTTCCTCTTCGGGCGTCACAGGGGTGTTCTCGTCGGCCATTGCTGGTCAAAGTCCTTTCGAGGTGCGGCTGGTACGGGCCGACTCAGATGTCGAGGAAGCGAACGTCCTTGGCATTGCGCTGGATGAACGAGCGCCGTGCCTCGACGTCCTCTCCCATCAGCACCGAGAAGAGGTCGTCGGCCTGCGCCGCGTCGTCCAGGGTGACCTGGCCGAGCACGCGGTGTTCCTGGTCCATGGTGGTGACGCGCAGCTCCTCGGCGTTCATCTCACCGAGGCCCTTGAAGCGCTGGACCGAGTCGTCCCTGACGCGCTTGCCCGCCTGGCGGCCGAGCTCGATCAGGGCGTCGCGCTCACGGTCCGAGTAGGCGTACTGGAAGTCGTCCCTGGACCACTTGATCTTGTAGAGCGGCGGGCGCGACAGGTAGACGTGCCCGGCCTCGACCAGCGGCCGCATGAAGCGGAACAGGAACGTCAGGAGCAGCGTGTTGATGTGCTGACCGTCGACGTCGGCGTCCGCCATCAGGATGATCTTGTGATAGCGGAGCTTCTCGATGTCGAAGTCCTCGTGCACACCCGTACCGAACGCCGAGATCAGCGCCTGGACCTCGGTGTTGTGCAGGATCTTGTCGACGCGCGCCTTCTCGACGTTCAGGATCTTGCCTCGGATGGGCAGGATCGCCTGGTACATCGGGTCGCGGCCTGACTTCGCCGAACCACCGGCGGAGTCACCCTCGACGATGAAGATCTCGCACTTCGTCGGGTCGTTCGACTGGCAGTCCGAGAGCTTGCCGGGCAGGGACGCCGTCTCCAGGAGGCCCTTGCGGCGGGTCAGGTCGCGCGCCTTGCGGGCGGCGACGCGGGCCGTGGCGGCCTGGATGCCCTTGCGGATGATGTCCGCGGCCTCGTTGGGGTTCCGGTCGAACCAGTCCGTGAGGTGCTCGTGCACGACCTTCTGGACGAAGGTCTTCGCCTCCGTGTTGCCCAGCTTGGTCTTGGTCTGGCCCTCGAACTGGGGCTCGCCGAGCTTCACCGAGATGATCGCGGTCAGACCCTCGCGGATGTCCTCGCCCGTGAGGTTGTCGTCCTTCTCGCGGAGCAGCTTCTTGTCGCGCGCGTAGCGGTTGACCAGGCCCGTCAGCGCGGCCCTGAAGCCCTCTTCGTGCGTACCGCCCTCGTGCGTGTGGATGGTGTTCGCGAAGGAGTACACGCCCTCGGTGTACTGCGAGTTCCACTGCATCGCGATCTCGGCCGAGAGCATGCGCTCCTTGTCCTCGGCCTCGACGTCGATGACGGTGGGGTGGATGACCTCGCCCTTGCGGGAGTTGAGGTACTTCACGAAGTCGACGATGCCGCCTTCGTAGTGGTACGTCACCGTGCGGACCTCGTCGTCGGCCGCCTCGGCCGTGTCCGCGCCCGCCACGGCCTTCGCCGACTCGCGCTCATCAGTGAGTTTGATCGTCAAACCCTTGTTGAGGAACGCCATCTCCTGGAAGCGCCGCGCGAGCGTCTCGAAGGAGTACTCGGTCGTCTCGAAGACGTCCGCGTCGGCCCAGAAGGTGACCGACGTGCCGGTCTCCTCGGTGGCCTCGTGCTTGGCAAGCGGCGCGGTCGGAACGCCCGCCTTGTAGTCCTGCGTCCAGCGGTAGCCGTCGGTCCTGATCTCGACGGCGAGCTTGGTGGAGAGCGCGTTCACCACGGAGACACCGACGCCGTGCAGACCACCGGAGACGGCGTATCCGCCGCCGCCGAACTTGCCGCCCGCGTGCAGCACGGTGAGCACGACCTCGACGGCCGGCTTCTTCTCCACGGGGTGCATGCCGACCGGGATGCCTCGGCCGTTGTCGATCACGCGCACGCCGCCGTCGGCGAGGATCGTGACGTCGATCATGTCCGCGTGACCGGCCAGGGCCTCGTCGACGGAGTTGTCCACGACCTCCTGCACCAAGTGGTGCAGGCCACGCTCACCGGTCGAGCCGATGTACATGCCGGGTCGCTTGCGGACCGCGTCCAGACCCTCGAGGACGGTGATCGCACTGGCGTCGTACGCCGTGGAAGAGCCCTCGGCGGTTGCGGCCAGGGCCTCGGTGGACGGGATGTTCTCGTTGGGGTTGCCGGAATCGGCCACGAAGCGCCCTTTCTGGCACAGCACAAGCCAAGCTCCCGGCGGTGGCCGGAGCGGCTGCGTCGTTCAGCGATAGTCAGCGTTGCTCGGTGCGTCCCACAAGTGGGGCGGGATTAGCTTCCAGTCTACCGGTAGCGCCGACAGTGATGGGGGTTTGCCGGTACCTGAGTCCGCATGTGCCGCCCTGAACCGGTCTCGGCCGACTCCCCATATGCGGAACGGGGCTCCAAAGGGCTCACAGCGGCACTCAGCGCTTCGGGCCGTCAACCGCCAGCTACCGCCCGGAACGGGCTCATCCGTAGGTGTCGCCGGGACCCGTGCTACCGGGTGCGCGCAGGGGTCCGAAGCGGCGCGGGGGACCCCCGGGACCGAGCACCTTGATGAGGCGTACGGTGCCGTGGCCCAGGTCCTCGTTGAGGCGCGCGACCAGCTGCGGGGCCATGAGCCGCAGCTGCGTGGCCCACGCCGTCGAGTCGCACTGCACGGTCAGGACGCGCTCGTCCTCGTCGTACCGCTGCGGGACGCAGTGCTTGGCCAGGTCGTCGCCGACGATCTGCGGCCAGCGGCCCATCACCCCGCCGACCGCGGCCGGGGTCTCCCAGCCGCGCTCGGTGATCAGCCGGTTGATCGCGGAGCCGAGCGGCTGCGGGTCGCGCCCGTCGGCCCGCGCCCCGGAGCGCAGCCCGCCGCGACGGGCCTGCTTCTTCTGCTGCGCGGCGTCCCCACGCGCGCGTGCCTGCTCCTTCGCGGCGCGCAGGGCGACCCGTGCGAGATCGACACCGGAGGGCTCGGGGGTCTTCGGTGTGGCACCGGAGGGTTGCTCGGCAGCGTCCTTGGAGGCGTTCTTGGCGGACTCTTCGGCACTCATACGCGCTCCACCGCACCGTCGGACACCGCATAGCGCGTCCCGGCGAGCACGCCCGGGACGTCGTCGTCCACCGCGGCGGTGACAAGGACCTGCTCGCCCGGCGCCACCAGCTCGGCGAGGCGCTCCCTGCGGCGGGCGTCCAGTTCGGCGAAGACGTCGTCGAGAACGAGCACCGGCTCGTTGCCCTCGGCCCTGAGCAGGTCGTACGAGGCCAGACGCAGCGCCAGCGCGTACGACCAGGACTCGCCGTGGCTCGCGTACCCCTTCGCGGGGAGCTGGCCGAGCTTGAGGGTCAGCTCGTCGCGGTGCGGGCCGACCAGCGTGACACCGCGCTCGATCTCCTGCTTGCGGGCCTCTTCCAGGGCGGCGATCAGCTGCTCGTACAGCGCCTCGCGCGTGTGGCCATCGCCCGGCGCGGACGGCTTGTACTCCAGGGAGATCGGGCCGCCGCCGGGGGCCAGCTGCTCGTACGCCTTGTCCGCCAACGGCTGCAGCGCGGCGATCAAGTCGAGCCGCTGCGCGAGCAGTTCGGCTCCCGCACGCGCCAGGTGCTGGTCCCAGACGTCGAGCGTGGACAGGTCCATGGAGCGGCCGCCGTGTCGCCGCGCGAGGGCGGCCGACTTCAGCAGGGTGTTGCGCTGCTTCAGGACACGGTCGTAGTCCGAACGCACGCCCGCCATGCGCGGCGAGCGCGCGGTGATCAGCTCGTCGAGGAAGCGCCGCCGCTCGCCGGGGTCGCCCTTGATCAGCGCGAGGTCCTCGGGCGCGAACAGCACCGTGCGCACAATGCCGAGCACGTCGCGCGGCCTGACCTGCGATGACCTGTTGATGCGCGCGCGATTGGCGCGGCCGGGATTGAGTTCGAGCTCGATCAGCTGGGAGCGCTCGCCCTGGGTGACGGCGGCACGGATGACGGCCCGCTCCGCGCCCATACGCACCAGGGGCGCGTCCGAGGAGACCCGGTGGCTGCCGAGCGTGGCGAGGTAGCCGACGGCCTCGACGAGGTTGGTCTTGCCCTGGCCGTTCGGGCCCACGAACGCGGTGACGCCCGGATCGAGAGGGACCTCGACCCGGGCGTAGGACCGGAAGTCGGCCAGCGACAGATGCGTGACGTGCATGGTGTGCGCCGACCTCCCCCGGCAAACCCGTGCTCAGTGCACAGGCTGTGGACTACTTCTTCTCCACCGCGTGGCCACCGAACTGGTTGCGCAGCGCGGCGATCATCTTCATCTGCGGCGAGTCGTCCTGCCGGGACGCGAAGCGCGCGAAGAGCGAGGCGGTGATGGCGGGCAGCGGCACGGCGTTGTCGATGGCCGCCTCGACGGTCCAGCGGCCCTCTCCGGAGTCCTGTGCGTAGCCGCGCAGGTCCGTCAGGTGCTCGTCGTCGTCCAGGGCGTTGACCGCGAGGTCGAGCAGCCAGGAACGGATGACCGTGCCCTCCTGCCAGGAGCGGAAGACCTCACGGACGTCCGTGACCGAGTCGACCTTCTCCAGGAGCTCCCAGCCCTCGGCGTAGGCCTGCATCATCGCGTACTCGATGCCGTTGTGGACCATCTTCGCGAAGTGGCCCGCACCGACCTTGCCCGCGTGCACGGAGCCGAAGTCACCCTCGGGCTTGAGCGCGTCGAAGATCGGCTGCACCTTGGCGACGTTCTCCTTGTCGCCGCCGTACATCAGCGCGTAGCCGTTCTCCAGGCCCCAGACGCCGCCGGAGACGCCGCAGTCGACGAAGCCGATGCCCTTGGCCTTCAGCTCCTCCGCGTGCTTCTCGTCGTCGGTCCAGCGGGAGTTGCCGCCGTCCACGACGACGTCGCCGGGCTGCAGGAGCTCGGACAGCTCGTCGATGGTGGACTGGGTCGCGGCGCCCGCCGGGACCATCACCCACACCACCCGCGGGCCCTTGAGCTTGCCCACCAGCTCTTCGAGACTTGCGACATCCGCGAGATCCGGATTGCGGTCGTATCCGATGACGGTGTGACCTGCGCGGCGGATGCGCTCGCGCATGTTGCCGCCCATCTTGCCGAGGCCGACGAGACCGAGCTCCATCAGAGGTTCCTTCACTAGCGAGGTGGCGTGAGGGCACTTTCGTACCTGCGTCCGAGCCTACGCCCGGACGCACGCACACACCTGTGGGCTCAGCCGCTCAGACGTACGGGCATGATCAGGTACTTGTAGGCCTCGTCCGCCTCGGCGTCCACGGCCGGCTTGCCGCTCAGCAGAGCGGGCTTCGTCGACGTCGTGAACGACAGCTGGGCGACCGGGGAGTCGATCGCGGACAGGCCGTCCAGCAGGAACGTCGGGTTGAAGGCGATCGAGACGTCGTCGCCGTCGAGCTGGGCGTCGACCCTCTCCACAGCCTGTGCGTCGTCGCTGGAGCCCGCCTCCAGGATCAGCACGCCCTGCTCGAAGCTGAGCCGGACCGGAGTGTTCCGCTCGGCCACCAGGGCCACGCGCTTCACGGCCTCGACGAACGGGGCGGTCTCGATGACCGCGATCGAGTTGAACTCCGTGGGGAAGAGCGTCTTGTACTTCGGCAGGTCGCCCTCGAGCAGACGCGTCGTCGTACGCCGCCCGGCGCCCTCGAAACCGATCAGGCCCTCGCCCGCACCGGAGCCGGAGAGCGCCAGGGTGACCGTGTCGCCGCTCGTGAGCGCCTTGGCGGTGTCCAGGAGCGTCTTGGCGGGCACCAGGGCCACAGCGGACGCCTCGGGGTTCTCCGGCTTCCACAGGAACTCGCGGACCGCGAAGCGGTAGCGGTCGGTGGAGGCCAGGGTGACCGTGTCGCCCTCGATCTCGATGCGCACACCGGTGAGCACCGGCAGCGTGTCGTCGCGGCCCGCGGCGATGGCCACCTGGGCGGCGGCGGAGGCGAAGACCTCACCGGGAACGGTGCCCGTGGCGGTGGGCATCTGCGGCAGCGCCGGGTACTCCTCCACAGGAAGCGTGTGGAGTGTGAATCGCGAGGAGCCACAGACCACCGTCGCCCGTACACCGTCTGTGGAGATCTCCACCGGGCGGTTGGGGAGCGCGCGGCAGATGTCCGCGAGCAGTCGGCCCGACACGAGGACCGTGCCTTCTTCGTCCACCTCGGCATCCACCGAGACACGTGCCGAGACTTCGTAGTCGAAGCTCGACAGGCTCAGCGCGCCCTCTTCGGCCTTCAGCAGCAGGCCCGCGAGGACGGGCGCTGGCGGCCGTGCCGGGAGGCTGCGTGCCGCCCACGCCACTGCCTCCGCGAGTACGTCGCGTTCCACCCGGATCTTCACCGTAAGCCGCCCTCCTGCATTTGCTGGCTGCTCTCGCCCGCTGGGCCCGAGGCCCTCGTCGTCTGACTCGGTGTCTCTCAGCCATGCCGTGGGAAGGACACCGGGGAACAGTCTGACGCACCGCACTGACAGTCGGTGCCCGTCGGGGTCAAGTCGTGCCGAGCGGCAGGGGAGCTCCGAAGCGCGAGTTGTGCACAGCCCCCCCTTCCAAACAATTTCCCCGGACTCTCTAGTTGTCAGTAGTAGTAGGGGCTGTGGAAACCGTGGATAACCGCGAAAGCGCAGGTCAGCACCGGTTTTTTATCCACTGAGCCTGTGGGCGGCACCCGTGGACAACCCGGTGTTTCTGTGGACGGCCGAAAGTTCTGCACACCCGATGCACAGGGAGGGGCTACTTCTCCCCAGCGCCGTCCCCAGCTTTACCCAGCTTCCCCACAGGCCAACCGACCACCTTGGTGTGACGCCTTTCACTCGACCCGGTGAGAGGGCGCGTCGCGTTGCCGAACAGTGGACAGCTGTGTGGAGAAGCTGGGGAAAGCTGGGGACAACGCGCTCGAGCCTGTGGGTCACCGGTGGACAACTTCATGCACAGCCTGTGGACGAGATTTTCCTCCACAGGCTGTGGACAGTCTTCGTCCACGAATCCACAACCTGTTGACCTGGCCTGATGATCCCTCAGCAGCCTCCCCTGTGGACAGCGTCTGGACAACTTTCCAGTCCCCAGGGTGTGGACGCGAAAAAGTCCCCACATCTGTGGAGAACCCCCGTCTGACCAGGGGAAATCGAACAGCGGTTGAGCTCTGTGCGGCTGGCCTTCGCTCCGTGGACAGCTCCGTGACATCTCCGTAGACCTCTCCGTAGGCATCGAAAAGGCGCCCCAGGAGGTCTCCTGAGGCGCCTTCAGCGACGAATCGGGCGGGCTGTCAGCCGTTCTTGATGCGGTTCGTGAGCTCGGTGACCTGGTTGTAGATGGAGCGCCGCTCGGCCATCAGAGCGCGGATCTTGCGGTCCGCGTGCATCACGGTCGTGTGGTCACGGCCGCCGAACTGCGCGCCGATCTTCGGCAAGGAGAGGTCGGTCAGCTCGCGGCACAGGTACATGGCGATCTGCCGTGCCGTCACCAGGACCCGGCTGCGCGAGGATCCGCACAGGTCGTCCACCGTCAGGCCGAAGTAGTCCGCGGTCGCGGCCATGATGGCCGGAGCCGTGATCTCCGGAGAGGCGTCCTCGCCGCCGGGGATCAGATCCTTGAGGACGATCTCCGTCAGACCGAGGTCGACGGGCTGGCGGTTGAGGGACGCGAACGCCGTGACGCGGATTAGCGCGCCCTCCAGCTCACGGATGTTCCGCGAGATGCGCGACGCGATGAACTCAAGCACCTCCGGAGGAGCGTTGAGCTGCTCCTGCACCGCCTTCTTACGAAGGATGGCGATACGGGTCTCCAGCTCCGGCGGCTGGACGTCGGTGATCAGTCCCCACTCGAAGCGGTTGCGCAGCCGGTCCTCCAGGGTGACCAGCTGCTTGGGCGGCCGGTCGCTGGAGAGCACGATCTGCTTGTTCGCGTTGTGGAGCGTATTGAAGGTGTGGAAGAACTCCTCCTGCGTCGACTCCTTGTCCGCGAGGAACTGGATGTCGTCGACGAGCAGGATGTCCATCTCGCGGTAGCGCTTGCGGAAGCTGTCGCCCTTGCCGTCGCGGATGGAGTTGATGAACTCGTTGGTGAACTCCTCCGAGCTCACGTAGCGCACGCGCGTGCCGGGATAGAGGCTGCGGGCGTAGTGCCCGATCGCGTGCAGCAGATGCGTTTTGCCGAGCCCCGACTCTCCGTAGATGAAGAGGGGGTTGTACGCCTTCGCGGGCGCCTCGGCGACCGCCACCGCGGCCGCGTGCGCGAAGCGGTTGGACGCCCCGATGACGAAGGTGTCGAAGAGGTACTTGGGGTTGAGGCGCGCGGTGGGCTCACCGGGGCCCGTCGCGGGCGCGGGCTGCGCGGCCAGCGGACCCGGGGCGCCGCTCGACGAGGTGGGACCGACGGGGCCGCCCCGGTGCACGCCGCCGTGGCCGTTGCTCCGGTGGTCGTTGCTCCGGTGGTCGTTGGAGGAGTCCGGCATGTCGTGGCGCTCGCGCCGGTCCTGCGGCTCGTGGCGCTGCTGGTTGTACGGCGAACGCTCCTGCGGCGGCTGCGAGCGGTAGTCGTGCTGCGGCTGCTGGACGGGGTTCGCGTACGGGTCGCGGTCCGGGAAGCCGAGCCGCGGCTGCTGCCAGCCGTAGTCGTCCTGCGGCTGCTGGTGCTGGGGCTGGTGCTGCGGCCAGGCGCCGGGAGCGGGGCGCTGGTAGTCCGGGTACGCGGGGCGGGCGGTCGGCATCTGGTCGGGACGCGGCCCCGACGTGTGCTCGTCCTGGTGGCGGCGGCCGTAACCGTCGTACGCGTCGCGGCCCTGGCCCAAGCCCTGGCCTTGCCCTTGTCCCTGCCCCTGTCCGTGTCCCTGCCCGGACGACAGATCGGGCTCGTCGTAGTGCTGCTGCTGGTGTTGCTGCTGGATCGGCGGCGCCGGCGGGCCGAGGGGTTCGCCGACGGAGTCGTCGACCGTGATGGCGATGCGGATCGGGCGGCCGCACTCACGGCTCAGCGTCTCGCTGACCACGGGTGCGAGACGGCCTTCCAATACGCCCTTGGCGAATTCGTTCGGCACGGCGAGCAGCGCGGTGTCGGCGACCAGCGCCAACGGCTGGCAGCTCCTGAGCCACCGTTCGTCCTTCGCCTCGACGCCCTGCCCGCGGCCCTCACCCAGCAGATGTTCCAGAACTCGTGGCCACACTGCGGCAAGATCGGCAGGTACGTCAGCCACAGGGCACGCTCTCTCACGGGGTCCCACGAAGGTGTGGTTCTTGGGACGGAAATCGGGATGGGGAGGGGGAAGGGAACGAATCGGAGTTCAGCCACGGTAGTCAGGGCGACGGGTGCGGTTCAAGTTGTTGTCCACAGGCTGTGCACAGTGTCTCCCTCCAGCGGTCGGTTTGACCGGATGGCGTAGCCCCGCGTACCGTGACCAGGTCGAGTTGTCGATGGCTGCTGCCGCCTGCCTCCGATGGGCAAAGATCACGATCTGTGATTGTGAAGCGGTGCACTCGGTGCGTATACGCGAGCTTCTCGTGGGCGCACGGTGACAGCCAGGCGATGTCCCGCCACCACACGATCATTTCTGGAGCCCCCGAGTGAGCAAGCGCACCTTCCAGCCGAACAACCGTCGTCGTGCCAAGACCCACGGCTTCCGCCTGCGGATGCGTACCCGTGCCGGTCGCGCGATCCTCGCGAACCGTCGTGGCAAGGGTCGCGCCAGCCTTTCCGCCTGATCTCAGTCAGGTCATGACGTCGTGCTGCCTACCGAGCATCGGCTGAGGCGGCGCGAAGACTTCGCGACCGCGGTACGCCGAGGACGCCGGGCCGGACGCCCGCTTCTCGTCGTCCATCTACGCAGCGGCGCAACGGACCCGCACGTGCCTGGGGAGACCATTCCCCCGACACGTGCGGGTTTCGTCGTCAGCAAGGCAGTGGGCGGCGCGGTCGTTCGTAACGTGGTGAAGCGCAGACTTCGCCACTTGATGCGCGATCGGCTGGCCTCGTTGCCCCCCGGTAGCCTGGTAGTCGTACGAGCGCTGCCCGGTTCGGGCGACGCCGACCATGCACAGCTGGCCCGAGACCTGGATGCCGCCCTGCAGCGGCTGCTGGGAGGGGGCGCGCGATGAAGTACCCGCTGCTGGCTCTGATCAAGCTGTACCAGTGGACGATCAGTCCGCTCCTGGGCCCGGTGTGCAAGTACTACCCATCGTGTTCCCGCTACGGCTACCTGGCCATCGACCGGCACGGTGCGATCAAGGGAACGGCGCTCACCGCCTGGCGCATCCTGCGGTGCAATCCGTGGTCGCTGGGCGGTGTCGATCATGTTCCGCCGCGCAAGCGTCCGCGGTGGCACGAGATGCTGCGCGCTGCCTGGCGCGAACGCAAGGGCGGGCACTCCGCCGCTGGCACGCCGACCGGGAACCCCACCCCGGCTCCGGCCGCCGAGACCGAGACCCCGTCCCATGCTCAAGGAGCTTGATTAGTGGACACGATTGCCAGTCTCTTCAGCTTTATCACCACACCAGTCTCGTGGGTCATCGTCCAGTTCCACTCGGTGTACGGGAAGATCTTCGGTCCCGACACGGGCTGGGCCTGGGGCCTGTCCATCGTGTCCCTGGTGATCCTGATCCGGATCTGCCTGATCCCGCTCTTCGTGAAGCAGATCAAGGCCACTCGGGCGATGCAGACGCTGCAGCCCGAGATGAAGAAGATCCAGGAGCGCTACAAGAGCGACAAGCAGCGCCAGTCCGAAGAGATGATGAAGCTGTACAAGGAGTCGGGTACCAACCCGCTCTCCTCGTGCCTTCCCATCCTGGCGCAGTCACCGTTCTTCTTCGCCCTGTACCACGTGCTCAACGGCATCGCGACGGGCAAGACGATCGGCGTCATCGACGATCAGCTCCTGGAGAGCGCGCGTAAGGCGCACATCGTCGGTGCCCCGCTGGCCGCGAAGTTCACCGACGGTGCCGACAAGGTCGCCTCCCTCGGCGCCACCCTGACGGACGTCCGGGTCGTCACCGCGGTCATGATCGTCCTGATGTCGGCCTCGCAGTTCTTCACGCAGCGCCAGCTGATGACGAAGAACGTCGACACCACGGTCAAGACGCCGTTCATGCAGCAGCAGAAGATGCTGATGTACGTCTTCCCGGTCATGTTCGCCGTGTTCGGCATCAACTTCCCCGTCGGTGTCCTCGTCTACTGGCTGACCACCAACGTGTGGACCATGGGCCAGCAGATGTTCGTCATCCGACGGAACCCCACCCCCGGCTCCAAGGCCCAGGCCGCCTTCCTCGAGCGCCTGCAGAAGCAGATCGGGCACACCAAGAAGGTGCGGGGCCGCGGCAACACGAACGTCATCAAGGCGATCGTCGCCAAGGGCCGGGACCGCAACGAGTTCGAGCGGAAGTTCATCAACGGTCTGACGAAGGCGGGCCTCGCGGCCCAGGCCGACGGCACCGTGGTGGAGAGCGAGTCCGCCGTCGCCACGGAGACCGAGGACGGCACGCCCGCCGGTGGCGCCCCCAAGCGTCAGCAGCCGAAGCGTCAGAGCAAGGCCAAGCGCCAGTCCGCCACGGGCCAGGGCGCGGCCAAGGACGACGCTCCTTCGGACGATGCGAAGACCTCGCTGGAGAAGTCCGACGAGGAGCCCGCGGACGCCGCCCCCAACACCAAGCAGGCCGGTGACAACAAGCAGGGCAACAAGCCCGCCGCCGGTCAGCGCAGCCGAGCCAAGTCGGGACAGCAGCGCAAGGGCCAGCAGCGCCCCAAGCACCCGTCCTCCAAGAAGTAGAAGGAGTCCATCCCGTGACGGAAGGCACCACCACCTCCGCCGCAGCTGAGGCCGGCGACACTCTCACCCGCCTCGAGCAGGAGGGCGAGATCGCGGCGGACTACCTCGAGGGTCTGCTGGACATCGCCGATCTCGACGGCGACATCGACATGGACGTCGAGGCCGACCGCGCCGCTGTCTCGATCATCAGCGACAGCGGCAGCCGCGACCTGCAGAAGCTGGTCGGCCGTGACGGCGAGGTCCTGGAGGCGCTCCAGGAGCTCACGCGTCTCGCCGTGCACCGCGAGACGGGCGACCGCAGCCGCCTGATGCTGGACATCGCGGGCTACCGCGCCAAGAAGCGCGAGGAGCTCTCCGAGCTGGGCGCCAAGGCCGCGGCCGAGGTGAAGAGCTCCGGCGAGCCGGCCAAGCTCGATCCGATGACGCCGTTCGAGCGCAAGGTCGTGCATGACGCGGTCAAGGCCGCCGGCCTGCGCAGCGAGTCCGAGGGCGAGGAGCCGCAGCGCTTCGTCGTCGTTCTCCCCGCCTGATCGGTACAGCGTTCTTCCGGCCCCGTCTGTTCGCAGGCGGGGCCGATCTTTGTCAGCCTGATAGTCAGCCACACCAGTGCGGTACGGAAGGACGGTCCCCGTGACGGAGGCAGCGGAGCTCCCCCCGGCGCCCGAGGAGGCGCGCACGGTATTCGGCGATCGCTACGCGGACGCGGTCCGGTACGCGGAACTGCTGGCCGATGCCGGAGTGCAGCGCGGTCTGATTGGGCCTCGTGAAGTGCCCCGGCTGTGGGAGCGGCACCTGCTGAACTGCGCGGTGCTGTCCGAGGTGGTGCCCGAGGGCGTCACGGTGTGCGATGTGGGCTCCGGCGCCGGACTGCCCGGAATCCCGCTCGCTCTCGTCCGCCCCGATCTGAAGATCACGCTCCTCGAACCCCTGCTGCGGCGCACGAACTTCCTCACCGAGGTCGTCGAGCTGCTCGGCCTCGATCATGTGACGGTCGTGCGCGGTCGTGCCGAAGAGGTCCTGGGGAAGCTGCCGCCCGTCCATGTGGTGACCGCGCGAGCCGTGGCTCCGCTGGACCGCCTGGCGGCCTGGGGTGTCCCCCTGCTCCGTCCGTACGGAGAGATGCTTCTCCTCAAGGGCGACACCGCCGAGGAAGAGGTCAAGGCGGCAGGGGCCGCCCTGAGCAAGCTCGGCGCGGTGGACACTTCGGTCCTGCACGTCGGCGAGGGTGTGGTCGATCCGCAGTCCACGGTCGTACGGGTCGAGGTCGGCGAGAGCCCCGGTGGTGTCCGCTTCGCGGCGAAGCGGGCCAAGGCCGCGCGTACGGGACGGGCTCGCCGCCGTCGCTGACGGTGTCGTACGGCAGAAATCAAAGAGGCGCCCCCACCGAATGGGGGGCGCCTCTTTGATTTGCCGCGTGCAAGGGTGGCTGATCTGGTTACGGAAATGCCTCTAATCGGAGTGTTGCGGACAAAAAGGTCTAGCTATTGGCATCGTGTTTCACGTGAAACGTCGCTCACTGCTGCATGGCATCATCAGTCGCGGCCGCGCTGCGGAACCTCGCGACCGTCGGCCACTCGGTTCCCTCGATAAGGGGACGGAGTTGTCCACAGAGGTGGATTCGTCCACAGAAGACCGGGCCTCGCTGGTTCACGATCCCGAAAGCATGGGAGGCTCTGTTCATTGCGAGCCTGATGTCGAGGAGAGTGAATCCTTGCGGTCCGACGCCAACATCGCGGGACCGATGACCGATCCGGTCCCCGGTCCCCGTACCGAGTCGGCGGGGGAGGATGTTTCACGTGAAACACCGACCCCGATGGACGACACACCCATCGGTCGTGCTGCCCAACTGGCGGTGGAAGCCCTGGGCCGTGCAGGCGAAGGCCTGCCGCGCCCGGAGCAGACACGCGTCATGGTGGTCGCCAACCAGAAGGGCGGAGTGGGCAAGACGACGACGACCGTCAATCTCGCCGCTTCGCTCGCTCTGCACGGCGCACGCGTCCTGGTGATCGACCTGGACCCGCAGGGCAACGCCTCCACGGCTCTCGGTATCGACCATCACGCCGAAGTGCCGTCCATCTACGACGTCTTGGTCGAGAGCAAGCCGCTCTCCGAGGTTGTTCAGCCGGTGCCCGATGTCGAGGGACTCTTCTGCGCCCCCGCCACCATCGATCTCGCCGGTGCGGAGATCGAGCTGGTGTCGCTGGTGGCTCGTGAGAGTCGACTGCAGCGGGCCATCCAGGCGTACGAGCAGCCGTTGGACTACATCCTCATCGACTGCCCGCCGTCGCTGGGTCTGCTGACGGTCAACGCCCTGGTTGCCGGTGCGGAGGTGCTGATCCCCATTCAGTGCGAGTACTACGCACTGGAGGGCCTCGGTCAGCTCCTGCGCAACGTCGACCTGGTGCGGGGTCACCTCAACCCCAACCTGCACGTGTCGACGATCCTGCTCACCATGTACGACGGCAGGACCCGACTCGCCTCCCAAGTGGCGGACGAGGTCCGCAATCACTTCGGTGACGAGGTTCTGCGGACGAGCATCCCGCGGTCGGTACGTATCTCCGAAGCGCCGAGCTACGGACAGACGGTGCTCACCTACGACCCGGGATCGAGTGGCGCCCTGTCCTACTTCGAAGCGGCGCGAGAGATCGCGCTGCGCGGAGTCGGCGTGCGGTACGACGTCCAACACGCCCACGCGGGCGTTCAGAACGACCAGCAGAGCATGACGGAGGGGATGCAGTGAGCGAGCGACGCAGAGGGCTGGGGCGGGGCCTCGGAGCCCTGATTCCTGCAGCCCCGACGGAGAAGCAGGTCCCCCAGCCGGCGGGCGGCGCCTCGACCTCTCCCTCGGCGGTTCCGGTATTGACCGCCGAGCGAGGCGTGGCGGCCGCGAAGGTGGCGGCACTCCCGCAGAGCACCGTTTCACATGAAACGGCGGAGCCGGTGAGTGAACCGGTCCAGACGCCGGAGAACCAGCCCGTGGCGGGTGCGTACTTCGCGGAGCTGCCGCTGGACTCCATCAAGCCCAACCCCCGGCAGCCGCGTGAGGTGTTCGACGAGGACGCCCTCGCCGAGCTGGTGACCTCCATCAAGGAGGTCGGCCTTCTCCAGCCGGTCGTCGTACGGCAATTGGGACCGGCGCGCTACGAGCTCATCATGGGTGAGCGTCGCTGGCGGGCCTGCCGTGAGGCGGGCCTGGAGCGCATCCCGGCGATCGTGCGGGCCACGGACGACGAGAAGCTCCTCCTGGACGCGCTGCTCGAGAACCTGCACCGCGCCCAGCTGAACCCGCTGGAAGAGGCCGCTGCCTACGACCAGCTGCTCAAGGACTTCAACTGCACGCACGACCAGTTGGCGGACCGGATCGGCCGATCCCGCCCGCAGGTCTCCAACACGCTGCGTCTGCTGAAGCTCTCTCCCGCGGTCCAGCGTCGGGTGGCCGCCGGAGTGCTCTCCGCGGGACACGCCCGTGCTCTGCTCTCCGTCGACGACTCGGAGGAGCAGGATCGGCTCGCCCACCGGATCGTGGCCGAGGGCCTCTCGGTGCGCGCTGTGGAGGAGATCGTGACCCTCATGGGGTCGCGTCCGCAGAGTGCTCCGAAGGCCAAGGGACCGCGTGCGGGCACTCGCCTGTCGCCTGCTCTCAGCGACCTGGCGACCCGGCTCTCGGACCGCTTCGAAACTCGGGTGAGGGTGGACCTGGGTCAGAAGAAGGGCAAGATCGTCGTCGACTTCGCCTCTCTCGAGGACCTGGAGCGCATCCTCAGCTCGCTCGCCCCGGGCGAGGGCCCGGTCCTTCCGAGCGGCTCCGTAGAGGACTCCGAGGAGCAGGCCTCCTAGGACGGCAGGGGCCTGGTCCCCAGCCACCCGCACTGCGAGAGCGGGCCGTGTCCGGTGTGTACCGGAACACGGCCCGCTCTTTGCTTTCTCACGGTATCGATGCAATCGCATCGTGGATACGATGCGTTCGGGTATGGCGCATCCACCTGACGGCACCTCATTGGGGAGGCGGGGGCCATGCGAACGATGAGCCGCACCGGACTGATGACCGCGGGCCTGGGGCTGGGAGCGGTCGGCGGGTTCGTCGGCAGCTTGCTCAAGGAGCACAGTGCTCTGACAGCCGCCCGCAGCGCGGCGGGCGAAGGAAGTGAGGAACTGCCTTCATGGGGCGTCGGCTCGTACCGCTCACGCTGGACAACCTCCCGGACCTCCCCAACCGTTGCCGTGCGTGCGTCTTCTGGGAGCTCGACCCGGTCAGCGGCCAAGCTGCGGTAAAGGCCGGAACGCCGGAGCTGGAGAAGGAGGCGTGGATCTCCGCCGTCCTGTTGGAGTGGGGATCCTGCGGCCGGGTCGTCTACGTCGACGATGTGCCGGTGGGCTTCGTGCTCTACGCGCCACCGGCCTACGTCCCGCGCTCCACGGCCTTCCCCACGAGCCCCGTGTCCTCGGACGCCGTCCAGCTCATCACCGCGTGGATCATGCCCGGCTACCAGGGCCAAGGACTCGGACGCGTCATCGTGCAGACCGTGGCGAAGGATCTGCTGCGACGAGGAGTCAAGGCGATCGAGGCGTTCGGCGACGCGCGCTGGGAGAAGCCAGCATGTCTCCTGCCCGCGGAACACCTCCTGGCCGTGGGGTTCAAGACGGTCCGCCCGCACCCGGCCTATCCCCGGTTGAGGCTTGAGCTGCGGACGACGATCTCCTGGAAGGAAGACGTCGAGTTGGCGCTCGACCGGCTGCTGGGCGCGGTGCAGAAGGAACCCGCACTGCGTCCTCTCTAACTCCGGAACGACGAATGGACCAGCCCCCGCGGGGACTGGTCCATTCGTGTTTCACGTGAAACATCGCCACTGACTACTCGGCGATGAAGTCCTCCAGGTCGCGAACGATCGCGGCCTTCGGCTTGGCACCGACGATGGTCTTGGCGACCTCTCCACCCTGGTACACGTTCAGGGTCGGGATCGACATGACGCCGTACTTGGCGGCCGTGCCCGGGTTCTCGTCGATGTTGAGCTTGACGATCTCGATCTTGTCGCCGTACTCGGCGGCGATCGCCTCGAGCGACGGCGCGATCTGACGGCACGGTCCGCACCAGGCGGCCCAGAAGTCCACCAGGACGGGCTTGTCGTTCTTCAGGACGTCCTCGTCGAAGGAAGCGTCGGTCACGTTCTTCAGGGTGCCGGCCACGGCAGTCTCCTTAGCTTGGTGCGGTGGGGAAGAGGGGGGTCAGACGGTGGCGGTCGCGGTCTCGCTGTCGGCGAGAGCGGCGAGGAAGCGCTCGGCGTCGAGAGCGGCGGAGCAGCCGGTGCCGGCCGCCGTGATCGCCTGACGGTAGGTGTGGTCGACGACGTCACCGGCGCCGAAGACACCGGTCAGGTTCGTCCGGGTCGAGGGCGCATCGACCTTGAGGTAGCCCTCGTCGTCCAGCTCGAGCTGACCCTTGAAGAGCTCCGTACGCGGGTCGTGGCCGATCGCGATGAACAGGCCGGTCACCGGCAGCTCGGACGTCTCACCCGTCTTCAGGTTGCGCAGGGTCAGCCCGGAGAGCTTCTGGTCGCCCTTGATCTCAGCGACCTCGTTGTCCCAGATGAACTTGATCTTCGGGTCGGCGAAGGCGCGCTCCTGCATCGCCTTGGAGGCGCGCAGGCTGTCGCGGCGGTGCACGATCGTCACGGACTTGGCGAAGCGCGAGAGGAAGGTGGCCTCCTCCATCGCGGTGTCGCCGCCGCCGATCACGGCGATGTCCTGGTCCTTGAAGAAGAAGCCGTCGCAGGTGGCGCACCAGGAGACACCGCGTCCGGAGAGGGCGTCCTCGTTCGGCAGGCCGAGCTTGCGGTGCTGAGAGCCGGTCGTGACGATGACGGCCTTCGCGCGGTGCACGGTGCCCGCGGTGTCCGTCACGGTCTTGATCTCGCCGCTCAGGTCCACGGCGACGACATCGTCGGGCACGAGCTCGGCACCGAAGCGCTCGGCCTGGGCGCGCATGTTGTCCATGAGGTCGGGGCCCATGACGCCGTCCTGGAAGCCCGGGAAGTTCTCCACCTCGGTGGTGTTCATCAGCGCACCGCCCGCGGTGACGGCGCCCTCGAACACCAGCGGCTTCAGCGACGCGCGCGCGGTGTAGAGCGCCGCCGTGTAGCCGGCGGGCCCGGAGCCGATGATGATCACGTTACGGACGTCGGTCACGGCTTGATTCCTCGTCTCTGGGGACTGCTGCGTAGTGCTGGCGGGTGTCCGTATCAGGACTCTCACCCCACCCAACGGATCCTACGGGGCATGCATTCCCCGACGTGTCCGAGCGCACGGAAGCGTGTCAGAACGGGAGAGTGCCATGCACCACAAGGCTCCTGGCAGCAGCGTTCCGGGCCCGTGAACCGGCCCGGGAAAATCCCTCCGCGAGATCAGCCCTGAGGGTAGGAGTGCTCCGTCAGAACCTTGCCCTTGGACGGCGAGGACTTGCCCACGCAGGCGGCGTCGACGACGTAAGCGGACACCTTGGTGGCGTCCGTGGGATGAGGCATCACGACGAGGTAGGCCTTCTTGCCCTCGTAGGTGCCTTCCTCGGCTGCGAGCGGCGTGCCCTCACCGATCCCGCGCTGAACGCACGTCGGAACGTCGATGGTGGCAGCGCTCAGCGGGGTCTTCGACTTGGGGGACTCCGGACTGGAGCGGGTGTCGAAGGAGGGCTTGGAACCGTCGGTCTTCCCGGAGCTCTTCCCCGGGCTCTCGACCGAGTTCTTGGCGAGGAGCTCGGCGACCCTGCCCTTGAGCTTCTCGTCGGCGAAGGAGCTGGCCGAGGTCCGTCGGCCCGCCGTCGTATCGGTGGACCCACCGGAATCGTCACTCAGGCTGTACACCAGCAGGGAGCCGATCCCGATGGCGGCTGCCGTGAAGACGGCACCGAGCACAGTGGTGCGTCGACGCGTGCCCCGCAGCCGCCCGCCACGCCCCGGACCGGTCGCCACACGGGCATGTCCCGCCGGACGGTCGCTGGATGCTCGCGATGCCGACGCGGGCGATGTTTCACGTGAAACACGCGCGGTGTGCGAAGGGGCGGTGGCTGAGGTGCTGGCTGCGGGGGTCGATCCGGGTTCCGCTACGACCGCCTCTGTCTCTGCCTCTGTCGCCTCTCCCTCTGCCTCCGCCTCCGTTGACGCGAAGGGGGCATCGGGCGAAGTGGAATCCAGCAGGGCCTCCGCCGCCAGGGCCGCGTCGATGCGCCCGGCGATGTCTGCGGGCATGCGCGGGGGACCCGGCAGCGTGCCGAGCATGCCGCGGATCTCCTCCAGGGAGGCGTAGACGTCGGCGCAGAGCTCGCAGCCGTCCAGATGCCGCCGTACATCACTCGTACGCGACGGGGAGAGAAGGCCCTCGGTCAGATCCGAGATCTCCGTGACTTCCGGGTGCCCGGCCGATTCGGTCGTGGTTGTCACGCTCGCCCACCTCCGCCCTTCACAGCAGCTGAATCGCTTGGTCCCGCATCCCGTGGCCCTGCTGCCGGTGGGACGGATGTCCCCTGCGTCCGGTTCCGCCCTGAGCCCGGCTTCTTGCTTTCGCCTGTGTCGCCGTCCCCTTCCCCGTTCCGCGTGGGAATCTCCGTCCGCAGATGGGTGAGGAGCGGCAGCAGTCTGGCTCTGCCCCGCGCGCAGCGGCTCTTGACCGTGCCGGTGGGGACGTCGAGGACGCGGGCTGCCTCGGCCACCGGATAGCCCTGCATGTCGACGAGGACGAGTGCCGCGCGCTGGTCGTGGGGCAGGGTGCCCAGCGCCTCCAGGAGCTCCCGGTGCAGATCGCCGCGCTCCACGGGCGCGGCGGCCGATTCCTCGGGCTCCAGGAGCTGCTCGAGGCGCTCGGTGTCGTCGATCGGGGAGGTCTTGCGGGAGGCGGCCTTCCGCGCCCGGTCGAGGCACGCGTTCACGGTGATGCGGTGCAGCCAGGTCGTCACGGCGGACTGGCCCCGGAAGGTGTGTGCCGCGCGATAGGCCGAGACGAGCGCGTCCTGGACCGCGTCGGCGGCCTCCTCGCGGTCGCCCAGGGTGCGCAGCGCCACGGCCCACAGCCGGTCGCGATGGCGCCGCACGAGCTCGCCGAAGGCGTCCTTGTCGCCGTCCACATGGCAGGCGAGGAGGTCCTGGTCGCTCATGTCACCGTGCTCGGTGCCGTCCACCTGGAACCCCTCCCCCCGGCGAGCCTTGTCGAACCGGTCCTTCAGCCCGTGAACTTCACGTCCTTGATGGCCTGTTTGAAGCCCGCACTGTAGTAGCCGTCGGTCGCCGACTTCGGTACCGCCGTCATCCAGAGCAGCACGTAGCGGGACTTCACCGGCTTCTTGCCGGCCTTGATCTTCAGGGTCGTCCCCGACGTCGTACCCGTGCCGATCTTCTTCATCGAAGAGACCGGCGTCGAGGGCGACAGCGAATCCGCGGAGTACAGCGTGGCCGACGTGTGGGGACCGCCGTACAGCACGCCGATCGACGCGGCGGACACCTCCTGCTCCGAGCCGAGGTCGTAGACGATACCGACACCGGGCTTGTACGGAGCGAGTTCGGGGCCGTCGTTGTACGTCTTGGTGCGCCACAGCGTGGCGTCGTTCCCGTCGTACGTGCCGCCGACCTTGTCCGGGTCCTGCGTGCGGTTCTCGACGACGAGCTCCCTGGCGTCCTTGACGGTCAGGTTCTTTGCGGACTTGGACTCGCCCTTGTCGCCGCCCCCCGAGGTCTCCGAGGAACCCGGCTCGCTGGAGTTCTCGCGGTCCATCAGGGCGTCCGCCAACTGCCAGCTGCCCAGACCGAGGGCCGCGATGAGCAACGCGGACACGGCCCACTTGAGCGCCCTGCCGGTCCGGCTCTGGAGCGGGGGCGGCGGAGCCGGCACGGGCTGCGTGACGCCGGGGTGGGCGGCAGGACGGCCGTACGTGCCCTGCTGGTAGGTCGTGCGCTGGTACTCGGGCGGCGCGGTGAAGGTGGGCTCCGGCGGGCGGATGCGGGGCATCTCGCCGATGGCCTTCACCAGCTCCTCCGGAGTCGTGCACGGAGGTTCCTGGCGTGACGCGGTCGCACCGTCGTTGACGAGCGCGCGCATGGCGAGCTCGGAGAGGCCGCGGTGCACGCCCGCGCGCACCTGGTCGGGGGCGATGAGCCCGACGCCCTTGGGAAGCCCGGAGAGGCCGTACGCGTCGTCCTCGTAGGGCCAGCGCTGCGTCAGCGACGCGTACAGCAGGGCGCCGATCGCTTCGGTGTCGGTGCGCTGGGGGGTGTCGGAGCTGATGCCGCGCAGCGCGGCGTTCACCGCGAGACCGCGGATGCGGTACTGCCCGGTCGAGGTGCGAAGCACGGCGCTGGGCGTCAGCCGCAGATGCGCGAGCCCCTCGCGGTGCGCCGCGGCCATCGCCTGGGAGGTCTGGGTGACGAGCTGGTACGCGTCGTGCGCCTCCAGCGGGCCTGCCGCGAGGACCGCGGTCAGCTCCGTGGCGTCCGGCAGCCACTCGTGGACCACGTAGACGAGGTCGTTCTCCTCGACCGCGTCCAGGACCTGCACGAAGCGCGGATCACCCAGCAGCGCCGAGGACCGGGCCGCCGCGAGGACCGAACGGGCCCGCGGATGATCGGCGGGCAGGAGGTGCACGCCGACCGCTCGGCGGAGCTTCTCGTCCACCGCACGCCAGCTGCTGAAACCGTCCAGACGGGTGACGCACTCCTCGAGCCGATAGCGTCTGGCCAGCTTGTGGCCGCTGTGCAGTTCCGGGGGTGAGGAGGCCCCGCGGCTCGTGGGCTCGTCGTTCTCCGCCACGTCTTCGTCTGCTGCCGTGTCCCGCTCCCGGGTCTGGGCCACCCCGTCGGCCGTGGCCTGCTCCGCCTTGGCGGTCAGCGGCTCATCGCCGCTGTTGTCTGCCACGTCGACGGCAGCCGTGCTCCGTTCCGCCACCGTCGTTCCTGCCTCCCCATCCGTTGCGCTTCGTCAGACGCCAAAGCCAATTGTGCCCACAGTCCGGTGCTATGCACGACACACGGTGGCCGACGATGGTTGTGCGAACCTCTCCATCTCAGCGACCGAGACGTCCGCGGACCATACCGACCATCGAGTTGAGCTCCGCGATCCGCATGCGCTTCGCGGCGATGAAGAAGACGCCGAGCAGTACCGCACCGCCCGCGATCAGTGCCGCGAGTGACCCGAGGACGCCCTGTCCGAGCCCCTGGGTGACCGCGTAAGCGGCTCCGCCGCCAAGGAGCGCAGCGGGCAGCGCGGCGATCGCGAGACGGGCGTAGGTGCGCATCACATGGGCGCCGTCCAGGTCGCCGCCGAGCCGCTTGCGCAGTCGGCGCCAGGCGATGCCGACGCCGGTCGCGTACGCGAGTCCGTAGACGGCCGCCATGCCGGTGACCGCCCAGCGGGTGGGCAGCAGCATGTAGCAGGCGGCGGACGCGGCGGCGTTGACGACGGCGACGATGACCGTGTTGTAGAAGGGCGTCCGGGTGTCCTCGTAGGCGTAGAACGCGCGCAGCACGACGTACTGCACGGAGTAGGGGATCAGGCCGAGGCCGAAGGCCATCAGCATGAAGCCCATGTTCGTGGCCTGGGCGCTGCCCGAGGAGCCGAAGATCAGGGTGCACATCGGGATGCCGAGTGCGACGAACCCGAAGGAGATGGGGACGATGGCCACGGCCGTCGTGCGCAGGCCCTGCGAGATGTCGTCGCGTACCGAACCGGTGTCCCCGTCCTGCGCGGACCGGGAGAGCCGGGGCAGCAGGGCCGCCATCAGGGAGACCGTGATGATGGCCTGCGGCAGGCCCCAGATGAGCTGGGCGTTCGCGTAGGCCGCGAAGCCGATGCCGCTGGTCGACGGCAGGTTGGTGGTGGCCGCGGTCGCCAGCTGGGTGACGACGAGGGCGCCCGCCTGGTTGGCCAGCACGAAGAGGATGGTCCACTTCGCGAGCTTGGCGGCCTTGCCCAGGCCGTGGCCCTTCCAGTCGAAGCGCGGGCGCAGCCTGAAGCCGGTCTCCCGGAGGTACGGGATCATCGCCAGGGCCTGGACGACGAGACCGAGCAGGATGCCGATGCCGAGGAGCTTCTCGGCCTGCGGCGGGATGCTGTTGACGGACATGCCGGATTCCGCCGACGACCCGTACACCCAGATGAACATGCCGAGCGTGAAGATGATGACGACGTTGTTGAGGACCGGCGTCCACATCATCGCGCCGAACTTGCCGCGTGCGTTGAGGATCTGCCCCATCACCACGTGGACGCCCATGAAGAAGATCGAGGGCAGGAAGTAGCGGAGCAGGGTGGTGCCGACCTCGGTGGCCGCCGGGTCGTTGGCGACCGGTACGGACATCAGCCGGACCAGTTGCGGGGCGAGGACGATGCCCAGGGCGGTGAGCACGCCGAGCGCCACCATGACGAGGGTCAGCAGGCGGTTGGCGTAGGCCTCGCCGCCGTCCTCGTCCTCCTTCATGGAACGCACCAGCTGCGGTACGAACACGGAGTTGAGGCCACCACCGACGGTGAGGATGTAGATCATCGTCGGGATCTGGTAGACGACCTGGAAGGTGTCACCGAGCAGGCCGACGCCGAGCGCCGAGACGATCAGGGCGGAACGGATGAAGCCGGTGAGGCGCGAGACGAGCGTGCCCGCCGCCATGACGGCGCTGGACTTCAGCAGGCTCGACGCGCGGCCGCCCGACTTGGCGGGCGGCGCGGGAGCGGGAGTCGGGGCGGGGGCGGCCGCGGGGGCCGGGACCACCGGCTGGTCGGCGGGCGGATAGACGCCGTCGACCGGCTGCTGATAGCCGTTGCCCTGCTGGTACCCGTTGCCCTGGGAGTAGCTCTCGCCCTGCTGGTATCCGCCGCCCTGCTGATAGCCGTTGCCCTGGGGATAGCCGCCTTGCTGGTAGCCGTCCTGCTGATAGGCGGCCTGCTGGTACCCCTCCTGCTGGTACCCGCCCTGTGGGTACGCGTCCTGCTGGTAGGGCGCCTGCTGGCTCCGGTAGCCGCCGGGCTGCTGGTCACGGAAGAGGTGGGCGAAGGCGTCCGGCTCGTGGTGCTCCTCGCCGGCCTGGGTGACCAGGTCGTCGACGCCCACGAACTGGGTCGTCCTGGCGTCGTCGCCGTACGGGAGGTGGCGGGTGGGGCCCTCCGGCTCGGGGGCCGGGGTCTGGGCCCATACGCGCGGGTCGGGGGCGTGCTGCGACGTGGGCGGCTGGGCGTACAGCGGCTGCTGTTGCTGGTAGGTGCCGGGCGGCGGCGGTGGGTGCGCCGCGCGGTCGTAGAGCGCCTCGTTCACTGGGTCCTGGGCCGAGAGGTCCTGAGCCCGGTAGGGATCCTGGTCATAGGCGTCCTGGAGGTACATGTCCGGCGCTGGCTGCGGTGGCACCTGCCCGTGCTCGGGCGAGCCGGGAGGCGGGCCTCCGGGCGAGGCGGAGCCGCCCGCGCCCTGGCCACGGTCACCGTCGTACGGCGCGTTCATGGTTACCCCACCTCATCGTCCCCGGGCCCACCGGCCACGACATCGCTCAACGGTCCACTCTCTCACCCGTGTCCGACGGGTCGGTGCTTTCAGGAGCGGTGTCCGGCGTCGGGTCACTCGGCTGCTCGGGGTCGTCTTCCCCGGACTCGGTGCCGGATTCGCCCTCGGGGCCCTCGTCGGGCCCCTCCAGAGCGCGTTTCCGGGCCGCGCGCTTGCGCTGGGTGTACATGCGGAATCCGGCGAGCACGAGCAGCAGGAGGCCACCGGCGATGACGAGCATCACCGTGAGGGTGATCTCGGTGACGTTGACTTCGAAGCGGACCGCGTCGCCGTACGGCTCGCCGTCCTCAGTGAAGAGCTGGGCGTAGACCGGAACCGGACCGTTGGCGTTGGCGTTGGTCGTGAACTTGACCGACTGGGAGTGGCCTCCCGAGATCTTGATCGGGTGCTCTTCGTACGGCCCGTCGCCGATCTTCAGACGGGTGGGGTTCATGGAGGTCAGGCGCAGCACCAGGTGGTCGACGCCCTGCACCAGGTTGTTCTGCACCGACACCGGGATCGTGGCGCTGCGCCCGGACAGCTTCGCGTCGGACTTCTTGATCAGCGTCACCTGCTCGGTGAGCGTGGTCAGGTAGGCCGTGACGCCTTCGCGGTAGGCCTTCGCCTCGCCCGGACGGCCGCGCCAGGCGGTCGCCATCTCACGGTCTATGGCCCTCCCGAACGGCGTGACCACCCGGTCCTTCTCGGTGAGGATCACCTGGAACCGCTCGAGCATGCTCTGGGTGCTCTGGATGGACTCGAAGGCCGACTGCGGCAGCTCCTGCTTGCGCAGTGCCGCCGGGTACGCGCCGGCCGACGGGACCCGGGTCGTGGCGCTCGGGTCCGGCTTCGCCTTCGCGGCCGCGGCCAGGCCCTGGGGCTGTGACCAGCGTCCCTCGCCGAGGGCCTTCAGTGCCTTCGCCATGGCCTGGGCCTGGCTGACGGACGGCATGCGCTGGGGCGCGACGACGATGCTGCGCTGCTTCTCCGGATCCTGCATCGTGATCATCAGGCTCTGGGCGAGGAACCCCTGCACGGCGAGCGTGGAGCGCTCGGCGCCCGTCATGTCGCCCTCGAAGGCGGTCGAGAGCCGTGCGTCGGCCACTACCGCCGTCGTGCCGCCGCCGATGGGACGGGCGGCGTTGGGCGTGTACGGAAGGCCCCCGGTCTCGCGGAGGCTGTCGCTGCGGGCGATCACGGAGTGGGCGCCCGCCGAGGTGGCGACATCGACGATGGAGGGGTCGATCGCGCCGTCCGCGGGCCACGTGAAGTCGGTGCTCGGCTTCACCTGGAGGATGGCGTCCACCGCCTTCGCGCCGACCTCGGTGGCCTCCTTGAGGCGGCCCAGCGAGCCCGTGACGGCCTTGCCGGTGTGGGCGAGGGACGCGAGGTCGGGGTCGGCGAAGGGCAGGGCGACGACCTTCTGGCCCTTGACCGCGTCTCCGAGGTCGTTGAGCCACTGGTTGGCGGCCGCCTGGTGCTTGCCCGCGACGGTGGACTTACCGTCCTTGGTCCGGATCCGGTAGTTCTTCGTCATGGCCTCCACGGAGGCCAGCAGGTCCGGGTCGATGACCCACGTGACGTCGAGCTCGCGGCCCAGCGACACGAGCTGTTCCAGGCGTCCGCCGGGAGCGATCTCCTTGGCCAGGCCGTCGTCCTTGAAGACCGGCGTCTGCTGCTCGTCGGAGCCCGTCTCGGCGGTGAGGTGGGTCTTGGAGATGAGCGGCCACAGATACGTCGTCTTCGTCTTCGTGTCGGTGGCGTCGGGCTGCCACGGCAGGAAGGTGCGCTCGAAGCCGAGCACCTGCGGGTAGGGCTGCGCGGAGGACTGGCCGGTGACCGCGACGCCCAGCTGGTAGACGCCGTCGGCGCCGAGGTTCAGCTCCTTGACCGGGATGGAGATGCTGAAGTCCTGCCGGACGCCGGGCGCCAGCTTGGCGAACTTCTCGACGTACTTGCCGCCGACCTCGCTGCCGTCGGAGCCCGGCACGTATCCCTTGCGCTTGGCGGCGCCATCGATCGAGCTCCGGCTGTTCAGGGTCGGTCCCAGACGCAGTCCGACCTCGGCCTTGGTCACCGTCTGCTTGCTGTCGTTGGTGACCGTGCCGGAGACCGTGAGCGTGTCGTCCTCACCGGGAACGGTGGGGGTCAGCGCGTCCAGCGACACGTCGACGGTGTTGGAGCCGGTGGCGGCGGTCTTCGTCGCTCTCGGTACGGCGGCGTGCGCGGCGGGTCCTGCCGGTACGTGCAGGAGTCCGGCCAGCAAAGGGGTACCCACCAGCAGTGCTGCGGTGCGCCGCAGCCACCGGCGGGCAGGTGAGGGGCTTGTCCCCGGGATGTCTGCCGCCTCGGCCACGCGTTCGCCCGTTCCTCGTCGTCGTCGGCTTCATCGATGGTTCTCGGTTCCTGCGTCCACGCATGGTAACGATGCGCGCTGTGGCGAAGTGCCGCGGACTGCTCCACGTGATCCGAAGAACTGGCCGGGGCGGGAGTGAGGGGCCTCCCGAGGCCCCGCGGGAATACGGGTCGGCCCCTGGCGTCCGGGGCACGTACCCTTTTCTGTTGTGCCGAACGCCAATGAAGACAATCCCAGCGCACTGAGCCAGGTGCAGCGCCGCGCGGTCACCGAGCTGCTGCGTGTGTCCCCTGTCGCGGACGATCTCGCCCGCCGTTTCCAGGAGGCGGGTTTCGCCCTCGCCCTGGTCGGTGGCTCGGTCAGGGATGCCCTGCTGGGCCGGCTCGGCAATGATCTGGACTTCACCACCGACGCCCGCCCCGAGGACGTACTGAAGATCGTGCGTCCGTGGGCCGACGCGGTCTGGGAGGTCGGGATCGCCTTCGGCACGGTCGGCTGCCAGAAGGAGGGTTACCAGATCGAGGTCACGACGTACCGCTCCGAGGCGTACGACAGGACCTCGCGCAAGCCCGAGGTGTCCTACGGCGAATCCATCGAGGAAGACCTCGTACGCCGTGACTTCACCGTGAACGCGATGGCCGTGGCGCTCCCCGAGAAGGAGTTCATCGACCCGCACGGTGGTCTCGACGACCTTTCCGAGCGGGTTCTGCGGACCCCGGGGACGCCCGAGGAGTCCTTCTCGGACGATCCGCTGCGGATGATGCGGGCCGCGCGCTTCGCCGCGCAGCTGGACTTCGAGGTGGCCCCCGAGGTCGTCGCGGCCATGAAGGCGATGGCCGAGCGCATCGAGATCGTCTCCGCGGAGCGGGTGCGGGACGAGCTGAACAAGTTGATCCTCTCCGCACACCCGCGCGAGGGCCTTGCCCTCCTCGTCGACACGGGCCTGGCCGACCGGGTCCTGCCCGAGCTTCCCGCGCTGCGCCTGGAGCGGGACGAGCACCACCGCCACAAGGACGTCTACGACCACTCGCTGATCGTCCTGGAGCAGGCGATGGCGCTGGAGACCGAAGGTCCCGACCTGACGCTGCGCATCGCGGCGCTGCTGCACGACATCGGCAAGCCGAAGACGCGGCGCTTCGAGGACGACGGCCGGGTCTCGTTCCACCACCACGAGGTGGTCGGCGCCAAGATGGTCAAGAAGCGCATGACGGCGCTCAAGTACTCCAACGAGCTCGTGAAGGACGTCTCGCGTCTGGTCGAGCTGCACCTGCGCTTCCACGGCTACGGCACGGGAGAGTGGACGGATTCGGCGGTACGCCGCTATGTGCGGGACGCGGGCCCGCTCCTCAACCGACTGCACAAGCTGACCCGCTCCGACTGCACGACGCGCAACAAGCGCAAGGCGAATGCCCTGTCGCGCGCGTACGACGGCCTGGAGGAGCGCATCGCCCGCCTCCAGGAGCAGGAGGAGCTGGACTCGATCCGGCCCGACCTCGACGGCAACGACATCATGGAGATCCTGGGCGTGCGCCCCGGGCCCGTGATCGGCAAGGCCTACAAGTTCCTGCTGGAACTGCGCCTCGAGAACGGTCCGATGGAACGGGACGCCGCGGTGGCGGCGCTCAAGGAGTGGTGGGCCGAGCAGGACTGAGCCGGGCGATGGCTTGTTCTGACAGTGGCTTGTTCCGTTGTTTCACGTGAAACAAGCCAATCTTGAATGCGCCGAGGGGCGCTGTTTCACGTGAAACCGTGAACAGCGCCCCTCGGTCGTCTTCTGCTCGGCCTATCAGGCCGACTGGGCCTACTTGGCCTTCTTCAGGCAGAGCACGACGTTGTGACCCTTGCCCTGCTGGTAATAGGCGATCTCGGAGGTCTTGACGGCCTCGCACTTGTTGCTGTCGCTGGTGTTGTCGAACTTCTCGACGACCTCGAACTCGGAGTCGCTGGAGGAGCAGTCGACTTCCTTGAGGTCGGGCGATATCTGCGTGCCGTTGTTGTGCATGCAGCTACCGACCGAGATCGTCTCGGCGTCGCTCTTGCCCATCTGCCACTTGACGACGCCGATGATGATCGCGACCAGGATGAAGCCACCGATGCGCAGGAGCAGCTTCCTGCCTTTGCGGGAAGGAGCCGCGGGCGGGGGGACCGGACCACCCTGGTGCGGCGGGTAGGGCGCACCCTGCTGGGGCGGGTACGGGGCGCCCTGCTGCGGCGGGTACGGCGCCGGGGCCTGCTGGCCGTACGGAGCGACGCCCTGGGGCTGGCCATACGGGTTCTGACCCTGGGGCGGGTACGGATTCTGGCCCTGGGGCGGCGGAGTGGTCACTTTGGGGGTCCCCCTCGAACGAGAGCGCGATGGCGCGAATACGACGCCCGTAAGTTATCCGGGAGCGGTGACATCCAAGAAGCCCAGAGGGGCTCTGTGTCATTGATGTGACACTTACTGCAAGCTAAATCGGGCCATAGCCGCAGTAATTGCCGCGTAGAGCACGGCCACCCCGACCACCAGCGGAACCGACCGTCCATCAGGCGGCAGCAGCAGCGCGGCCACCGCCGCCGCGCCCACGAAGGCGACGTTGAACAGCACGTCGTAGACCGAAAAGATCCGTCCGCGGAAGCCGTCGTCCACCGAGGACTGCACCACCGTGTCCGTGGCGATCTTTGCGCCCTGGGTCGTCAGGCCGAGGAAGAAGGCGGCGACGAGCAGCGGCACGGGCGCGAACGGGAGGCCGAGCGCCGGTTCCAGGACCGCCGCCGCACCCGCACAGGCGATGATCCAGCCGCCCGCTCCCAGCCGCCCCACCGCCCACGGCGTCACCAGGGCGGCCACGAAGAACCCGGCCCCGGAGATCCCCACGGCGAGCCCGAGCAGCGCGAGCCCGTCGGACTCCGTCGACGACCAGGCGTACCGGCACAGCATCAGGACCATGACCGTCAGGGCGCCGTAGCAGAACCGCATCACCGTCATCGCGGCCAGCGCGCGGGCGGCCGCCGGGCGTTGTGCCAGGTGCCGCACCCCCGCCGTCAGTCCGCGGGCGGTTCCGGCGAGCGCGGCCCAGAGGCGTGGCTGCACCAGCTCCGGGTCCGGGCCGAGCAGTTCACGGCCCATGCGGAGCGAGGCGAGCGCCGCGCAGAGGTACAGGGCGGATCCGAGGAGGACCACCGCCGCGTCCGAGTCCGAGCCGGTCAGGCGCACGACGAAGGCGAGTCCGCCGCCCGCCGTCGCGGCGAGGGTCCCCGCGGTCGGCGAGAGGGAGTTGGCGATGACGAGGCGGTCCGCGTCCACCACCCGCGGCAGCGCGGCCGAGAGTCCGGCGAGGACGAAGCGGTTGACGGCCGTGACGCACAGCGCGGAGACGTAGAAGAGCCAGTCCGGTACGCCGCTCAGCATCAGCACGGCGGTCACCGAGGCCAGTGCGGCCCGCAGCACGTTGCCGTACAGGAAGACCTGTCGGCGCTGCCAGCGGTCCAGGAGGACGCCCGCGAAGGGGCCGATCAGTGAGTAGGGAAGCAACAGCACCGCCATCGCGGAGGCGATCGCTCCGGGGGATGCCTGCTTCTCCGGAGAGAAGACCACGTACGTGGCGAGCGCGACCTGGTAGACGCCGTCCGCGCCCTGGGAGATCAGCCGTACGGCGAGCAGCCGTCTGAAGTTCCGCAGCCGCAGCAGTATCCGCAGGTCACCGACGACAGCCATGGAGCACACCCTCACATATGAGGAGGGTCCCCGGGCGTAATGCCCGGGGACCCTCGACAAGCGACTACGGAGAGAGCTGTTTAGCGCTCGACGTCGCCCTTGATGAACTTCTCGACGTTCTCGTAGGCCTCGTCGTCGAAGTACTGCACCGGCGGGGACTTCATGAAGTACGAGGACGCGGAGAGGATCGGGCCACCGATGCCCCGGTCCTTGGCGATCTTCGCGGCGCGCAGGGCGTCGATGATGACACCGGCGGAGTTCGGGGAGTCCCAGACCTCGAGCTTGTACTCCAGGTTCAGCGGGACGTCACCGAAGGCACGGCCCTCGAGGCGGACGTACGCCCACTTGCGGTCGTCGAGCCACGCGACGTAGTCCGACGGGCCGATGTGGACGTTGTTCTCGCCCAGCTCGCGGTCGCGGATCTGCGAGGTGACGGCCTGCGTCTTCGAGATCTTCTTGGACTCGAGGCGCTCGCGCTCGAGCATGTTCTTGAAGTCCATGTTGCCGCCGACGTTGAGCTGCATGGTGCGCTCGAGACGGACACCGCGGTCCTCGAACAGCTTCGCCATCACACGGTGCGTGATGGTGGCGCCGACCTGCGACTTGATGTCGTCGCCGACGATCGGGACGCCCGCCTCGGTGAACTTGTCCGCCCACTCCTTGGTACCGGCGATGAAGACCGGCAGAGCGTTGACGAAGGCGACCTTGGCGTCGATGGCGCACTGGGCGTAGAACTTTGCCGCGGCCTCGGAACCGACGGGCAGGTAGCAGACGAGGACGTCGACCTGCTTGTCCTTGAGGACCTGGACGACGTCGACCGGGGCCTCGGCGGACTCCTCGATGGTCTGGCGGTAGTACTTGCCCAGACCGTCGTGGGTGTGGCCACGCTGGACCTGCACGCCGGAGTTCGGCACGTCGCAGATCTTGATGGTGTTGTTCTCGCTGGCGCCGATGGCGTCCGCGAGGTCGAGGCCGACCTTCTTCGCGTCGACGTCGAAGGCGGCGACGAACTCGACATCACCGACGTGGTAGTCGCCGAACTGGACGTGCATCAGGCCCGGGACCTTGGTGTCCGGGTCGGCGTCCTTGTAGTACTCGACGCCCTGGACCAGCGAGGCGGCGCAGTTGCCCACGCCGACAATGGCTACGCGAACCGAACCCATTCCGGTTGCTCCCTGTGTGATCTCGGTATTCCGGATAAGACCCTGCGGAACGCTGGGTCTTACTTGGCGGGGTCATCGGACGGATCCGGCGGCGGGTTGTTGTCCCGCCGCCGGGGCAGGTCCGCCGACTCCCCAGATGTGCTGTCCTGCTGAGCGGAGCCGTGGGGGGTGGACCGCTGTTGGTCCCGCCCCGCCCGCTCGCTCTCGATGAGCTCGTTCAGCCAGCGCACTTCGCGCTCCACGGACTCCATGCCGTGCCGCTGCAGCTCAAGCGTGTAGTCGTCCAGGCGCTCCCGGGTACGGGCCAGGGAGGCGCGCATCTTCTCCAGGCGTTCTTCGAGACGGCTGCGTCGGCCCTCGAGCACCCGCATGCGTACGTCCCGCGAGGTCTGCCCGAAGAAGGCGAAGCGGGCGGCGAAGTGCTCGTCCTCGTACGCGTCGGGGCCGGTCTGCGAGAGCAGCTCCTCGAAGTGCTCCTTACCTTCCGCCGTCAACCGATAGACGATCTTGGCGCGACGCCCTGCGAGTGGAGCCGCGAGGGCGTCTTCAGGCGTGCTGCCCGACTCTTCGATCAACCAGCCGTTGGCGACCAGCGTCTTGAGGCAGGGATAGAGCGTTCCGTAGCTGAACGCGCGGAACACTCCCAGCGACGTATTGAGTCGTTTCCGCAGCTCATAGCCGTGCATCGGGGACTCGCGGAGCAGACCGAGCACGGCGAACTCGAGGATGCCGGAGCGCCTGCTCATCGTCGCCTCCCGTCCGCCGCAAGTCCCTCAGTACGGCCTTTATGCCGAGCTGATGTATCGACTCGATACATCGAGACGATAGAACGGGGATCCGGTTGAGACAAGAGGGGGCACGGTGAACGGCGTCACATCACCGATTCGTAGGAAGTAACTTGCCTGATTTGGGGTGAACTTCGGCTCTACGAGGGTTTTGACGGTGCGTAGTCTGTGCGCCATGCAGACCGCCGGGAACCACGTGACGTCAGGGGGCGTCGTTGTCCCCGGTGCAGTGCGGGTGAGTGCCGGAATGGGCGCATCCGTACTTCGGGGGGACCGGAAATCAGCCGCCGTTTCCAGGCGTGGACAGCTGCGCCTGCCCGAGGAGTAATCGTTCGATGAGCGAGCACCGTCGCAAACCGCCGCAGCCTCAGGGCGGCGGACGCGCCGCGGCCAGGCGTGGCGCCCCAGGAGCGTCGTCGGGCCGCCGCGCGGCACCGCGAGGCACCACGGGGTCGCCCTCTTCCTCGTACGGATCGCAAGGATCCGGGACGTCGGATGAAGGGGACCGTCCTTATGGCGGCCGGGCCGAGGCCCGCCGCGCGGCACAGCGCAGTGGTGCGGCCGGAAGTCGACGCAGGGCGCCCGACGGCGCCGGCGGCGGCCGCTCCGGTGGCGGCGGCCGCCGTGGCGGTGGCGGTGGCTCCAGCGGGCCCGGACGCGGCAGGGGCCGCGGCGCCGAGCCTCCCCGCAAGAAGCGCTTCATCGACTACCCGCGCGCGGACAAGGACGGTCTGCGCCGCTGGGTCCCGTCGTGGCGCCTGGTCACCGGTATGTTCATCGGCTTCCTCGGCAGCCTGATGGCCGTCGCGGGCATCGCGTACGCGCTGGTGCAGGTGCCGGAGGTCGACAAGGCGGCCAAGGCCCAGAACAACGTCTACTACTGGAGCGACGGCAAGCAGATGGTCGCGACAGGCGGTGAGCGCAACCGCCAGATCATCGACTACGACGACATCCCCAAGGAAATGCGCTTCGCCGTCATGTCGGCGGAGAACAAGACGTTCGAGAAGGACAAGGGCGTCGACCCGATGGGCATCACGCGTGCCCTGGTCAACATGGCCAAGGGCGGGCAGACCCAGGGTGGCTCCACCATCACCCAGCAGTACGTGAAGAACGCGCGCCTGGGTGACCAGTCGCAGACGTTCACCCGTAAGTTCAAAGAGCTCTTCATCTCCATAAAGGTCGGCCGCACGGTCTCCAAGGAAGACATCATGGCGGGGTACCTCAACACCGCCTATTACGGGCGCGGTGCCTACGGGATCCAGGCCGCGGCGCGGGCGTACTTCGACAAGGAAGCCAGCGAGCTGGACCCGAGCGAGTGCGCGCTCCTCGCGACGGTGCTCAAGGGCGCGACCTACTACGACCCGGCCGGCTCCCCCGAGATCGACCCCGCGGCGAGCAAGGAGGACAACACCGCGCGCGCGAAGAAGCGGTGGGCGTGGATCCTCGACGAGGAGGTCAAGGACAACCGCCTGACCGCCGCGGAGCGGGACAAGTACCGGACGTTCCCCAAGCTCCAGAACCCGCGGTCGAACGCCGACCTGGCCGGTCAGACCGGTTACCTGGTGGACCTGGCCAAGGCGTACGTCATCAAGAACACGAACATCACCGCCGATCAGCTCCAGCAGGGCGGCTACGAGATCCACACGACCTTCGACCGGAAGAAGGTCAAGGAGCTCGAGAAGTCGGTCAACAAGGTCCGCAAGGAGAAGCTCAACACGAAGCTGCGGCCCAAGAAGGACACGCACGTGCAGTTCGGCGGTGCCTCCGTGGACCCGAAGGACGGCGCGATCAGGGCCATCTACGGCGGTGAGGACGCGACGAAGCACTTCACCAACAACGCCGACCAGACCGGTGCCCAGGTCGGTTCGACGTACAAGCCCTTCGTGCTGGCCGCCGCCTTCAAGTACGGCGTCCGCGACCCGAAGGGCGTAGAGGTCCAGAGCGAGTCCGAGCGCACCATCGTCAACCCGAAGAGCCTGTACAGCGGCAAGAACAAGCTCAAGATCCAGAAGTACAACGGTGACGTCTGGACCGACCGCGACGGCAAGGAATGGCTCCAGCGGAACGACGGTGACCAGGACTACAACCCGCCGACCTATCAGATCGACCTTCGCGAGGCGATGAGGGAGTCGGTCAACTCCGCCTACGTGCAGCTCGGCATGGACGTCGGTCTGGACAAGGTGAAGGAGTCGGCGATGGACGCCGGCCTCAAGGACGACAGCTCCATGGCCGGAGCCACCTACCCGTCCTTCTCCCTCGGTACCTCCTCGCCGAGCGCGATCCGCATGGCCGGTGCCTACTCCACCTTCGCGGCGAGCGGGAAGCAGAACGACCCGTACTCGGTCAAGGAGGTCAAGCACGAGGGCAACACGGTCTACCAGCACGAGAAGCAGACCAAGCAGGCATTCGACCCTGAGGTCGCCGACAACGTCACCGACGTGCTGAGGACGGTCGTGGACAAGGGCACCGGCACCTCGGCCAAGCTGCCGGGGCGCCAGGTCGCGGGCAAGACGGGTACGACCGACGGCAACAAGTCCGCCTGGTTCGTCGGCTACACCCCGCAGTTGTCGACGGCGGTCAGCATGTACCGCCTCGACGACAACGAGAACAACAAGAAGCGCGAATTCCTGGAGATGTTCGGCACGGGCGGCGAGAAGAAGATCCACGGCGCCTCGTTCCCCGCGCAGATCTGGCAGGACTACATGGCGGAGGCGCTCAAGAACGCGCCCGTCAAGAACTTCCCCGTGCCCGGGCCGATCGGCAAGGTCGTCGGTGAGACTCCGCCTCCGCCGCCCACTCCGACGGAGACCAAGGAGCCGGAGGAGACCACGAAGCCGACGCCCACGCAGTCCGAGACCACGAAACCGCCTACAGAGTCGCCTGATCCCGGGGACACCTGCGATCCGCTCGACTGGGACTGCAACCACGACGGCGGTACGGAGAACGGCGGTGCCGACGGAGGCGCCGACGGAGGCCCTGGCGGTGGGACACCAACTGCCACCGAGGATCCGGCCGGTGGCGGAGCGAACAACGGGAACGGCCATGGCGGCGGAGGGGGCTTCATCTCCGGCTCGGACGGCTGAGCCACAGGGACTCCCCCGCTCGTGTTTCACGTGAAACGAGGGCCGCCGCACCGACCGGTGCGGCGGCCCTCTCCGCGTTCCCAGTCGCATACGGCAGGATGTCCGCATGCCTAGTGCGGACCCCAGCGCAGAGACATCACCCTCGAGCCCGTACGAGCCCGTGGGCGCGGAGGAGCCGGATCCTGTACGGCCCACGAAGGAGGACGAGGTCGCCGAGGCCGGCAGCGAGCTGATCGGCGGTCCCATCGGGCGCAGAGTGCTGTACGCGGCGACCTGGTGGACCCCCGTACGCGTCATCACGCTCGTCGCGATCGGGATGTTCGCTCTCGGGATGGTCCAGAAGATGCCGTGCTACAACGGCGCGTGGTTCTTCGGGGCGAGCTCGCAGTACACGCACGCGTGCTACTCCGACATCCCGCACCTCTACGAAGGGCGCGGCTTCGCCGACGGGCTCATCCCGTACTTCGACAAGCTGCCCGGCGACATGGAGTACCTCGAATACCCGGTCCTGACCGGGATGTTCATGGAGATGGCGTCGTGGGTGACGCCCGGCAGCGGCTCCATCCAGCATCAGGAAAAGATCTACTGGATGGTCAACGCCGGGATACTGATGGCCTGCACCGCGGTCGTCGCCGTCTGCGTTACGCGCACACACCGGCGCCGCCCCTGGGACGGTCTGCTGGTCGCCCTGGCCCCCGCCCTCGCGCTGACGGCCACCATCAACTGGGACCTGCTCGCCGTCGCCCTCACCGCCGCGGCGATGATGATGTGGTCGCGCTCGCGGCCCCTGGCCTTCGGCGTGCTGCTGGGGCTCGCGACGGCCGCCAAGCTCTATCCCGTCCTGCTGCTCGGGCCCCTGCTGATCCTGTGCTGGCGCGCGGGCCGCTGGCGGGAGTTGGGTACCGCGCTGCTCGGCACGGTCGGCACCTGGCTGGTCGTCAATCTGCCGGTGATACTGCTCGCGAGCGACGGCTGGTCGAAGTTCTACTCGTTCAGCCGGGAACGCAGTGTCGACTTCGGCTCCTTCTGGCTGATCCTCTCCCAGCGCATGGACTCACCGCTGACCACCGACACGGTCAACACCCTGGCGGTGGCCCTGATGCTCCTCGCCTGCCTGGGCATAGGAGCGCTCGGCCTCACCGCGCCGCGCCGCCCGCGCTTCGCCCAGCTCGCCTTCCTGGTGGTCGCCGCCTTCGTCCTCACCAACAAGGTCTACTCGCCGCAGTACGTTCTGTGGCTGATCCCGCTGGCGGCGCTGGCCAGGCCGCGCTGGCGCGACTTCCTGATCTGGCAGGCGTGCGAGGTCGCGTACTTCCTCGGGATCTGGCTGTACTTGGCGTACACGACGAGCGGCGACGCCCACAAGGGACTGCCGACCGAGGGCTACCAACTGGTCATCGTCGTCCACCTGCTGGGCACGCTGTACCTGTGTGCCGTGGTCGTACGGGACATCCTCATGCCGGAGCGGGACGTGGTGCGAAAGGCCGGGGACGACGATCCCTCGGGGGGTGTTCTGGACGGCGCGCAGGACCGCTTCGTCCTGGGCCCCGCGCCCTACGGGACGCCGCCCGTGGCGCAGTCCACCGGGGCGCCTCCGGTGAGGTGGGGGTCGGCGACCTCGGCGACCGAACTGCCTCGCTGAGCGGCTGCTCCTGGGATTCAGCTTCCCCTTCTGGGGTGTTCGCTGAGAGCGAACAGGAGCCCGAAACGCCGGAGGGCCGGGCACGACGCGCGTCGTGCCCGGCCCTCCGGCGTACTGAACTGAACGGTCTCAGCGAACGGTCTCAGCGGTCGACGATGCGGTCGAACTGCGTGGTGGTGTGCCGCAGATGGGCCACCAGCTCCTCGCCGACCTTCGGCTCCGTGGCGTCCGAGGGCACGAACAGGATGGAGACCTGCATGTGCGGGGGCTCAGCGAACCAGCGCTGCTTGCCCGCCCAGACGAACGGCGAGAGGTTGCGGTTGACCGTCGCGAGGCCCGCGCGGGCCACGCCCTTGGCCCGCGGCATCATGCCGTGCAGGGCCTTCGGGGCCTCCAGGCCGACACCGTGCGACGTGCCGCCCGCGACCACGACCAGCCAGCCGTCGGAGGCGGCCTTCTGCTGGCGGTAGCCGAAGCGGTCGCCCTTCGCGACGGCGGTGACGTCGAGGACGGCGCCGCGGTACTCGGTGGCCTCGTGGTCGCCGAGCCAGAGGTTCGTGCCGATGCGCGCGCGGAACCGGGTCTGCGGGAACTGCTGTTGCAGCCTGGCGAGTTCACCGGCCTTGAGGTGGCTGACGAACATCGTGTGCAGCGGCAGCCGCGCCGCGCGCAGCCGGTCCATCCAGCCGATGACCTCCTCGACGGCGTCCGAGCCGTCGGTGCGGTCCAGCGGAAGGTGGATCGCGAAGCCTTCGAGGCGTACGTCCTCGATGGCGGCGTGCAGCTGCGGGAGCTCCTGCTCGGTGATGCCGTGACGCTTCATCGAGGACATGACCTCGATGACGACGCGGGCGCCCACGAGGCCGTGCACGCCGTCCAGCGACGATACGGAGCGGATGACGCGGTCGGGCAGTGGCACGGGCTCCTCGCCCCGCCGGAACGGGGTCAGGACCAGCAGGTCGCCGCTGAACCAGTCCTTGATCCTGGCGGCTTCGTAGGTGGTGCCCACGGCGAGGACGTCGGAGCCGAAGCGCGTGGCTTCCTCGGCCAGGCGCTCATGACCGAAGCCGTAGCCGTTGCCCTTGCAGACCGGGACGATGCCCGGGAACTGCTCCAGCATGTGCTTCTGGTGTGCCCGCCAGCGCGCGGTGTCGACATAGAGCGTGAGCGCCATGGCTGGATCCCGGAACCTTTCTCGTGTCTGCGGTGTATCAGAGTTATGGAAGGAAATTGTGCGGGATCAGCGGCGCGACATGTAGATGTCGAGCGCCTTGTGCAGCAGCTTGTTGAGCGGGAAGTCCCACTCGCCGATGTACTCGGCGGCCTCGCCGCCGGTGCCGACCTTGAACTGGATCAGACCGAAGAGGTGGTCGGTCTCGTCGAGGGAGTCGGAGATGCCGCGCAGGTCATAGACGGTGGCACCCATCGCGTACGCGTCGCGGAGCATCCGCCACTGCATCGCGTTCGAGGGCCTGACCTCGCGTCCGATGTTGTCCGATGCCCCGTAGGAGTACCAGACGTGGCCGCCGACGACGAGCATGGTCGCGGCCGACAGGTTCACGCCGTTGTGCCGCGCGAAGTACAGCCGCATGCGGTTGGGGTCCTCGGAGTTGAGGGCCTGCCACATCTGCTGGAAGTAGCCGAGGGGCCGCGGGCGGAACTTGTCGCGCACCGCGGTGATCTCGTAGAGGCGCTGCCACTCGGCGAGGTCCTGGTAACCGCCCTGGACGACCTCGACACCGGCCTTCTCGGCCTTCTTGATGTTGCGTCGCCACAACTGGTTGAAGCCCTTCTGGACCTCGTCCAGGGAGCGGTTGGCCAGCGGCACCTGGAAGACGTAGCGGGGCTGGACGTCACCGAAGCCCGCGCCGCCGTCCTCGCCCTGCTGCCAGCCCATGCGGCGCAGCCGGTCCGCGACCTCGAAGGCACGCGGCTCGATGTGCGTCGCCTCGGTGTCGCGCAGCCGCTTCACGTCGGGGTTCTGGATGCCTGCCTTGATCGCCGGAGCGTCCCAGCGGCGGATCACGACGGGCGGGCCCATCTTCACGGAGAACGCGCCCTGTTGCTTGAGGTGCGCCAGCATCGGCTGCAGCCACTCGTCCAGGTTCGGGGCGTACCAGTTGATGACCGGACCCTCGGGGAGGTACGCGAGATAGCGCTTCAGCTTGGGCAGCTGTCGGTAGAGCACCAGGCCGGCACCGACCAGCTGTCCGGTCCTGTCGTCGAACCAACCCAGGTTCTCCGAGCGCCATTCGCTCTTCACGTCAGCCCATGCCGGGACCTGGCAATGACTCGCCGACGGCAGTGTCTGGATATATGCCAGATGCTGCTCGCGACTGATGGTCCTCAGGGTCAGACTCATATCGGGGCGCTCCTCGGGCTGGTGTGTCCCCATGGGTACAGGGGCTCCGGCTCTCGCGCGAAGCCTACTGCGCCCTGCGAGCGACCCGTCTGGGCGTACGGGACCTTGGCCCCCGGCCGGTCGCGCGGCCGGGGTGCCGGGAGGCCCTCAGCCGACGATTCCTCCGAAGAGGCCGCCGTGCGCCATGCCGAGGAAGAAGCCGACCGCCGATGCGCCGAGCCCCAGGATCAGGCCGAAGCGCTCGCGGGTCGTCACGGAGATGAACTGGCCGTACGCGCCCGTGGCGATCCCGACCAGTCCCGCCCACGAACTGAGCAGATGGAGGTTGTGGAACATCGCCGTCACGAAGGCGATCGCCCCCAGCACCAGGGTCACGCCGACCAGCGCGTCCTGGAAAGGATGGGCCTTGCCATCGGTGGCGAAGAGAGAGATGGCGGTGTTCGGTCGCATTGCCTGTGCCATGTGAGGCACCTCCTGCGTAAGGCGGCGCATCGTAGCGCCATAGACACCCGATGTGTACAGATTCTGCCCGTCCGACGGCGGATTTCAACCGGAAGCACAGGTGCGGGTACTCTGTACCCTCTGCACCGGTGTCTGCCCAGACCACAGCAAGCGCCCCCGTTCGCGGGAGCCGATTGTCAGTGGCGGCCGATACCGTTGCGTACGCATCACGACCCTCCTGCCACGGAACGACCGTGGCCGCTGAGTCCAAAGGAGGTGGGTTCCACATGCGTCACTACGAAGTGATGGTCATCCTCGACCCCGATCTCGAGGAGCGCGCTGTCTCCCCGCTGATCGAGAACTTCCTCTCCGTCGTCCGTGAGGGCAACGGAAAGGTCGAGAAGGTCGACACCTGGGGCCGTCGTCGTCTGTCCTACGAGATCAAGAAGAAGCCCGAGGGCATCTACTCGGTCATCGACCTGCAGGCCGAGCCTGCGGTCGTCAAGGAGCTCGACCGACAGATGAACCTGAACGAGTCGGTCCTCCGGACCAAGGTCCTCCGTCCCGAGATGCACTGAGCTCTTTAGCTCAGTAGCACCCGGGAATCGAGTAGCAGCAACAAGCAGCCAGCAGCAAACCCGCCGAGAGGTTCCCCCATGGCAGGCGAGACCGTCATCACGGTCGTCGGCAATCTTGTCGACGACCCCGAGCTGCGCTTCACCCCCTCCGGTGCGGCGGTCGCGAAGTTCCGTGTCGCGTCCACCCCCCGCACCTTCGACCGTCAGACGAACGAGTGGAAGGACGGCGAGAGCCTGTTCCTGACCTGCTCGGTCTGGCGTCAGGCGGCGGAGAACGTCGCGGAGTCGCTTCAGCGAGGCATGCGCGTCGTCGTGCAGGGCCGCCTGAAGCAGCGGTCCTACGAGGACCGTGAGGGCATCAAGCGCACGGTCTACGAGCTGGACGTCGAGGAAGTCGGCGCCAGCCTGAAGAACGCCACGGCCAAGGTCACCAAGACCACGGGTCGAGGCGGCCAGGGCGGTTTCGGCGGCGGTGGCGGCGGCCAGCAGGGCGGCGGCAACTGGGGCGGAGGCTCCGGTGGCGGTCAGCAGCAGGGCGGCGGCGGTGCTCCCGCCGACGACCCCTGGGCGACCGGCGCGCCGGCCGGCGGCGGCCAGCAGCAGGGCGGCGGCGGTGGCGGCTGGGGCGGAAGCTCCGGCGGCTCCGGTGGCGGCTACTCGGACGAGCCCCCCTTCTAAGCCTCCGGGCTTGTGGCCTCAGGGCCGAGGGTGGGCCGTACCCACACTTCTTGATCACACAGGAGAAACACCATGGCGAAGCCGCCTGTGCGCAAGCCTAAGAAGAAGGTCTGCGCTTTCTGCAAGGACAAGGTCACGTACGTGGACTACAAGGACACGAACATGCTGCGGAAGTTCATTTCCGACCGCGGCAAGATCCGTGCCCGCCGCGTGACCGGCAACTGCACGCAGCACCAGCGTGACGTCGCCACGGCCGTGAAGAACAGCCGTGAGATGGCGCTGCTGCCCTACACGTCCACCGCGCGATAAGGGAAGGGTGACCGAATAATGAAGATCATCCTTACCCACGAGGTCTCCGGCCTCGGTGCCGCTGGCGAGGTCGTAGACGTCAAGGACGGCTACGCCCGCAACTACCTGATCCCGCGGAACTTCGCGATCCGCTGGACCAAGGGTGGCGAGAAGGACGTCGCGCAGATCCGTCGTGCTCGCAAGATCCACGAGATCGCGACGATCGAGCAGGCCAACGAGATCAAGGCCCAGCTCGAGGCCGTCAAGGTCCGCCTGGCCGTCCGCTCCGGCGACGCCGGTCGTCTCTTCGGTTCCGTCACCCCGGCTGACGTCGCTTCGGCGATCGAGGCTGCCGGTGGCCCGAAGATCGACAAGCGCCGCGTCGAGCTGGGTGCGCCGATCAAGACGCTGGGCGCCCACGCGACGTCCGTGCGTCTGCACCCCGAGGTTGCCGCCAAGGTCAACGTCGAGGTCGTCTCCGCCTAAGCACTGCGCTTGGCAGAGCTGAAGCACTGCGTTGGGCCGCACCCCTTGGGGTGCGGCCCAATGTGTTTCACGGATCTCCTGGCGCTGTTTCACGTGAAACAGCGCAGAGTTTCACGTGAAACGGGCAGGGATTCAGCGGGTGGCTCCCGTGACGATCCAGCGGCCGGAGCGGGAGCGCAGCCACAGGGTGAGCATCCGCACCGTCATCATCAGCGTCATCGCTCCCCACAGTGCGGTCAGGCCGCCGCCGAAGGTCGGCACCAGGAGGGCCACGGGCGTGAAGACCGCGAGCGTGGCGATCATGGCCCAGGCCAGATACGGACCGTCCCCGGCCCCCATCAGGACACCGTCGAGTACGAAGACGATGCCGCAGATCGGCTGGGCGAGGGCGATCACCACGAGAGCGGGCAGCGCCGCGTCCTCGACGGCCGCGTCACCCGTGAAGAGTGGGATGAGTACGGGTCGCGCGAGCACGACCAGCAGGCCGAGGACGATGCCCGACGCGATGCCCCACTGCACCATCCGCCGACAGACGGCACGTGCGCCGTCCGCGTCGTCGGCGCCCAGATAGCGTCCGATGATGGCCTGCCCGGCGATGGCGATGGCGTCGAGAGCGAAGGCCAACAAACTCCACAGGGACAGAACGATCTGGTGGGCGGCCACGTCGGCGTCACCGAGGCGCGCGGCCACGGCCGTCGCGATCATCAGGATGGCCCGCAGCGAGAGCGTGCGGACCAGGAGCGGTGCTCCGGCCTGGGCGCAGGCCCGGATCCCGGCGGCGTCGGGACGCAGCGAGGCGCCGTGCCGCCTGGCACCGCGTACGACAACGACGAGATAGATGGCGGCCATGCCGAACTGGGCGATGACCGTGCCCCAGGCGGATCCGGCGATGCCCAGGTCCGCCCCGTAGACCAGGCCGACATTGAGGACACCGTTGGCGACGAAGCCACCGATGGCGACGTACAGCGGGGTCTTGGTGTCCTGGAGGCCGCGGAGTACGCCGGTGGCGGCGAGGACGATGAGCATGGCGGGGATGCCGAGTGCGGAGATACGCAGATACGTGATCGCGTACGGGGCCGCGGTGTCCGAGGCGCCGAAGAGATCGACGAGCGCGGGTGCCGTGGGCAGGACGACGGCGATGACCACGGCACCGAGCAGCAGGGCGAGCCAGATGCCATCCATGCCCTGGCGGATGGCGGCCTGGAGATCGCCGGCGCCCACCCGGCGTGCGACAGCGGCCGTGGTGGCGTACGCGAGGAAGACGAACACGCTCACCGCGGTGGTGAGGAGCGCCGCAGCGATGCCGAGACCGGCCAGTTGCGCGGTGCCGAGGTGGCCGACGATGGCGCTGTCGGCCATCACGAAGAGCGGCTCGGCGACCAGCGCGCCGAAGGCAGGGACGGCGAGGGCGATGATCTCTCGGTCGTGTCTTCGCCGGACGGCCTTGGGCGCTGCGGGAGCCTGTGTCATGGGCACCAATCTAATCTTCCACAGGTAAGAGATGCAATGTTCTTTAGACCCTTACTTGGGTGCTCGTCGCGCGCTCCCTCGCGCGCCGTTTGTCGTGATCTTGGTCCGAGTGGAGAAGTTTTTCTTCTGCACAGCCGGTGGATGGGAAAGTCCCAGGTCAGAGGAGCTTTTCTGAGTTGGCTGAGGGCTTGTTCACAGGGCTGTCCACCGGGCCGTGCACAGGTTTGGCGGGGTTCTCCACAGCATCGGGCCCGTCATCCACACCGCCTGTGGATAACCAGATTGGCTGACGGTGCCCACGGGCCTACCGTGGTCCGGCGCCCGCCTCGTCTTTCGACCTCGGAAACCCCGCAAAACCGACGCGTCAGAACCGGAGTTGGGCCCCCTTATTTGTCAGTGTCGTGCCGTAGGAAGAGGCATGGCGAGGTCCGCGCGGCGGACGGGAGGAGGTGGCCCGGTGAGTATCTCCGAGCCTTTGGACGACCCCTGGGCCGACAGCGGTCCCAGTGACCGTCTGCCCGTTTCCCGACCGCGCCGCGACGGAGGCCGGGGCGGCCGCGACGAGCAGCACGACCGAGGACGCGAAGGCGGCTGGGACGGCGGCGGTTCGTCCTTCGAGCGCGTTCCCCCGCAGGATCTCGACGCCGAGCAGTCGGTGCTCGGCGGCATGCTGCTCTCCAAGGACGCCATCGCCGATGTCGTCGAGGTCCTCAAGGGCCACGACTTCTACCGGCCCGCGCACGAGACCGTCTACTCGGCGATCCTCGACCTGTACGCGAAGGGCGAGCCCGCCGACCCGATCACCGTCGCGGCCGAACTCACCAAGCGCGGCGAGATCACCAAGGTCGGCGGCGCATCGTATCTGCACACCCTGGTCCAGACGGTCCCGACCGCGGCGAACGCCGAGTACTACGCGGAGATCGTCCACGAGCGCGCGGTCCTGCGCCGCCTCGTCGAGGCAGGCACGCGCATCACGCAGATGGGATACGCGGCCGACGGCGACGTCGACGAGATCGTCAACAGCGCCCAGGCCGAGATCTACGCGGTCACCGAGCAGCGCACCACCGAGGACTACCTGCCGCTCGGCGACATCATGGAGGGCGCGCTCGACGAGATCGAGGCGATCGGCTCGCGCTCCGGGGAGATGACCGGTGTGCCGACCGGCTTCACCGACCTCGACCAGCTCACCAACGGCCTGCACCCGGGCCAGATGATCATCATCGCCGCCCGCCCCGCCATGGGTAAGTCGACGCTGGCCCTCGACTTCGCGCGGGCCTGTTCGATCAAGCACAACATGCCGAGCGTGATCTTCTCGCTCGAAATGGGGCGCAACGAGATCGCGATGCGTCTGCTGTCCGCCGAGGCCCGGGTGGCGCTGCACCACATGCGCTCCGGCACGATGACGGACGAGGACTGGACCCGGCTGGCCCGCCGGATGCCGGACGTCTCGGCCGCGCCGCTCTACATCGACGACTCCCCGAACCTGTCGATGATGGAGATCCGCGCCAAGTGCCGCCGCCTCAAGCAGCGCAACGACCTCAAGCTCGTCGTCATCGACTACCTGCAGCTGATGCAGTCCGGTGGCTCCAAGCGGTCCGAGAGCCGACAGCAGGAAGTCTCGGACATGTCGCGAAACCTGAAGCTCCTCGCCAAGGAGCTGGAGCTGCCGGTGATCGCGCTCTCGCAGCTGAACCGTGGCCCCGAGCAGCGTACGGACAAGAAGCCGATGGTGTCCGACCTGCGTGAATCCGGCTCGATCGAGCAGGACGCGGACATGGTCATCCTGCTGCACCGCGAGGACGCGTACGAGAAGGAGTCACCCCGCGCGGGCGAGGCCGACATCATCGTCGGCAAGCACCGTAACGGCCCGACGGCGACGATCACGGTCGCCTTCCAGGGCCACTACTCGCGCTTCGTGGACATGGCACAGACCTGATCCCGTGCTGACGGCCGGGCTCAGAAAGCGCTGAGTCCGGTGAGTTCGCACGAGAGGTCCCAGAGCCGCGCGGCCGCTTCCGGGTCGACGGCCCAGGGCTTGACGCCGCCGACGAGCATGTCGTCGCCGGTGGCGGGCTCGGCGATGTCGCAGTCCTGGCAGTAGGCGCCTCCCTGTCCTTCGAGCTGCGGTGACGTCGCCGCCCAGAGGGCTGTCGCCGCGCCCTGTTCCGGGGACTTGAAGCCGTCGGCCGGTGCGCCGTCGGGGGTCACCCAGCCGTGCGCGAGCCACTCGTCGCGGGGGATGTGCCGCTGCAGCGGCGTCAGGATGCTTCCGGGATGCACGGCGAAGGCGTGCAGGCCGAGGTCGGCGCCGAGGCGGTCGAGGTGCAGGGCGAAGAGGGCGTTGGCGGTCTTGGACTGGGCGTAGGCGAGCCAGCGGTCGTAGCCGGTGCGCCAGTGCGGGTCGACCCAGCGGATGTCGGACAGGAAGTGCCCGGAGGAGGCCACGGACACCACCCGCGCGCCCTTGGGGGCGAAGGCCGGGCGGAGGTGGTGGACGAGCGCGAAGTGCCCGAGGTGGTTGATCCCGAAGTGCGCTTCCCAGCCCGGGCCGACGCGCGTTTCGGGGCAGGCCATCACGCCCGCGCCGTTGATGAGGACGTCGAGGGTGCGACCGGTCTCCAGGAAGCGTTCAGCGAAGACGCGCACGCTGTCCGGGTCCGCCAGGTCGAGGGCGCCCACCTCCGTCCCGGGGAGGCCGCGCAGGGCGGCATCGGCGGTGTCGGGACGGCGCGCGGGGACGATGACGTGCGCGCCCGCGCGGACGAGGGCGCGGGTCGTTTCGAGGCCGAGGCCGGAGTATCCGCCGGTCACCAGGGCGGTGGTGCCCGTCAGGTCGATGCCGGTGAGGACGTCGTCGGCAGTGCTGTGGGCGCCGAACCCCGTACCGATCTTCCGCTGTTCCGTGATCATGCGTAGGACGCTAAGACCTAGAGCGTGCGCTAGGTCAAGGGAGCGCTACGGTCGTGGCATGAGCGCGGATGCGGACGGGCTGTCGCCCACGGAGGAAGCGGTCGGTCTCTCCATCGGGAGGGTCGCCGAGACGACCGGACTGAGCGTGCACGCGCTGCGGTTCTTCGAGCGCGAGGGGCTCTTCCTGCGCGAGATCCCCCGCTCCGGCGGCGGTCAGCGGATCTACGCACAGGCGGACGTGGACTGGCTCCTGCTGTGCGGTCGGCTCCGTGCGTCGGGGATGCCGATCGCCACGGTCAAGCGGTTCGCCGCGCTGGTGCGTTCGGGGCCGGGCAACGAGGAGGAACGGCTCGCGCTGCTCCAGGAGCACGAGAGGAACGTACGCGCCAAGATCGACGACCTGGGCTCCTGCCTCGACGTCATCCACAACAAGGTCGTCATCTACGAGCGGCACGTACGGGAGGGCACGGCCGCGGGGGTCTGGGCGCCAGGGAATCCGCTCGACGCGGCGCCGTCTCCCAGGTGAACTGGTCCCATGACGACACCCCGTGAAGAGTTGCTGCCCGCCACCCGCCGAGCTCTGCTGCACCGCATCGCCACCGCCCAGACGGAGGGGCGGACTCCCTCCCTCGTCGCCTCGGTGGCCCGTGACGGTGAGTTGGTGTGGACCGGCGGCCGCAGCATGGTGGACGGTCACGCGCCGGACGAGAACGTCCAGTACCGCATCGGTTCGATCACCAAGACCTTCACCGCCGTGCTGGTGATGCGGCTGCGGGACGAGGGGGTGCTCGATCTCGGTGACGCCCTGGAGAAGCATCTGCCGGGCAGCGGCGCGGGGGAGGCGACGATCGCCGAACTCCTGGCGCACACCGGCGGTCTCGCGGCCGAGACGCCAGGGGCATGGTGGGAGCGCACCCCGGGATCGACGCGTCCTGAGCTCGCCGACGTCCTGGGAGAGCAGCCCTTCAGGCACCCCGTCGGCCGTCGGCACCACTACTCCAACCCCGGCTATACGTTGCTGGGGGCGCTGGTGGCGGCACTGCGCGGCGCCCCGTGGGAAGAGGTGCTGCGGCGTGAGGTGCTTGAGCCGCTGGGGCTGACCCGCACGAGTGCACAGCCGCAGGCCCCGCACGCGGGTGGGTGGGCCGTGCACCCCTGGGCGGACGTGATGATGCCCGAACCCGCCGAGGACCTGGGCCTGATGGCCCCGGCCGGTCAGCTGTGGTCCACCACGGCAGACCTGGTGCGCTTCGCGTCCTTCCTGGTCAAGGGCGACGATCGGGTGCTGGGCGCCGATTCCGTACGCGAGATGCGTACGCCGTCGGCGCCGTCGCAGCCGGGGGACTGGGACAGGACGTACGGCCTCGGACTGGATCTGCTGCGGTGGGAGGGGCACGACCTGGCCGGGCACACGGGCTCGCTCCCCGGCTTCCTGGCCGGTCTCTGGGTGAGCGAGAAGGACGGCGTGGCCGCGGTCGCGCTCGCCAACTGCACCTCAGGGCCGCTCGTGGCGACCCTGACCGCCGACCTGGTGAAGATCGTGGCCGAGGCGGAGCCGCGCATCCCTGAGCCCTGGCGGCCCCTCCCCGAAGTCGACGAGAAGGCGCTGGAGTTGACGGGCCCTTGGTACTGGGGGACTCAGGTGCTCGCGCTCCGGCTGACGGCCGACGGCGGGGCCGAGCTCGGCCCGCTCTCCGGCGCGGGACGCCAGGCGCGTTTCCGCTCCAACGGCGACGGCACGTGGACCGGGCTGAACGGCTACTACGCGGGCGAACTGCTGCGGGCGGAACGGCGGCCGGACGGTTCGGTGAGCCATCTCGACCTGGGGTCGTTCGTCTTCACCCGGGAGCCGTACGAGAAGGGGGCGCCGGTTCCTGGCGGAGTGGACCCGCAGGGGTGGCGCGGCTTCGAGTAGGCGCTGCGGAGCGGCACTTGGAGGTGCTGAGGAGCGGCACGTGATGAGGAGGCGGCCTGTTTCACGTGAAACAGGCCGCCTCGCTCTGTCCGGAGCCCACCGGAGCCCAAGCCTCAGAGCTGCAGTTTGAACCCCACGTGCGACGCCGTGAAGCCGAGCCGCTCGTAGAAACGGTGGGCGTCGGTGCGGGTGGCGTCGGAGGTCAGCTGCACCAACTGGCAGTTCTGGCGCCGCGATTCCTCGACGGCCCATTCGATGAACCGCGTGCCGAGCCCGCTGCCGCGCTCGTCGGCGTGCACGCGGACGCCTTCGACGATCGACCGGGTGGCGCCCTTGCGGGAGAGTCCGGGAACGATCGTCAGCTGAAGCGTGCCCACGACCCGCCCTTCGCGCACGGCGACGACCAGGTGCTGATGGGGGTCGTCGGCCAGCCTCTCGTACGCCGTGACGTACGGGGTGAGGTCGTCCGGCGACTCACGCGTGGCGCCCAGGGGGTCGTCGGCGAGCATGCCCACGATGGCGGGCAGATCGTCGACGACGGCTGGACGTATTTCAAGATCTCCCATGGCCGCAGCCTATGCGGGCCGTGAGGCACACAACAGATGCTCCGGGCGCACAACGGCTGTGGCTCAGGCGGGCACGCGCAGCGTCTCGACGGCCGTGACCAGCGGGGCGAGCTCGGGGTCGCGTGCGGCCTCGTCGAGTGCCTCGCGCAGGGCGGCGTCATTGGTGGGACGCGCCTGGGCGAGCAGCGCGGCCCCGGCCTCGCTCACGTCCGTGTAGATGCCGCGGCGGTCGGTGGGGCAGAGGTAGCGGGACAGCAGCCCGCGGTCCTCCAGGCGGGTGACCAGGCGCGTGGTGGCGCTCTGGCTCAGCACCACGGCGTCCGCGACCTGCTTCATCTGCAGATGGCCGCCCTCCCCGTCGTGCTGGCGGCTGAGTACGTCGAGCAGGGAGTACTCGCGCACGCTCAGGCCGTGCTCGGCCTGGAGGGCGCGCTCGATGTGGGTCTCGATCTGCCCGTGGAGCAGGGAGAGCGCGCACCAGCCCTGAGCAAGGGCGGTGAGTGCGGGGTCCGTCGCTGTCATGGCTCTTGTTTCCTCCGTCCCGGAGTCCCGGAGTGACTGTCACCAGGATAGTCCACCGATGCAATATCCCGCGCTTGCAATTAACCAGCGTCTGCAACTATTGTGGACGGACGTTAAGCGCACCTGCAACCGTCTGGAAGGTAGATCCATGCCTCTCGCGCTACTGGCCCTCGCGATCGGGGCCTTTGGAATCGGCACCACCGAGTTCGTGATCATGGGGCTCCTCCCCGAGGTCGCGGGTGACTTCGGCGTCTCCATCCCCACGGCCGGGTTCCTCGTGACCGGTTACGCCCTGGGTGTCGTCCTCGGCGCCCCCCTGATGACCGTCCTCGGCACCAAGATCTCCCGCAAGCGGATGCTGATGCTGCTGATGGGCCTGTTCATCGCAGGCAATCTGCTCTCCGCCGTCGCACCCGTCTTCGGCGTGATGCTGGCGGGCCGCGTCGTCGCCTCCCTCGCCCACGGCGCCTTCTTCGGCATCGGCTCGGTCGTCGCGGCCGAACTGGTCGCTCCCGAGAAGAAGGCCGGAGCGATCGCCATGATGTTCACCGGCCTGACCGTGGCCAACGTGGTCGGCGTACCGCTCGGCACCTTGGTCGGTCAGACGCTCGGCTGGCGGATGACCTTCGCCATCGTCGCGGGGCTCGGGGTCCTCGGCCTCGCGGGCATCGCCAAGCTCGTCCCGGACCTGCCGAAGCCCGAAGGCGTGCGGCTCCGCCACGAACTGGCCGCCTTCCGCAACGTGCAGGTGCTCCTCGCCATGGCGATGACGGTGCTCGGCTTCGGCGGAGTCTTCGCCGCCGTCACCTACCTGGCGCCGATGATGACGGACGTCGCGGGCTACGCGGACTCGTCCGTGACCTGGCTGCTCGTCCTCTTCGGCCTCGGCATGGTCACCGGCAACCTGGTCGGCGGGAAGTTCGCGGACCGCGCGCTGATGCCGCTGCTCTACATCTCGCTGGGGGCCCTGGCCGTCGTGCTCGCCCTCTTCACGCTCACCGCACACAACAAGATCTCCGCTGCCGTGACCATCACGCTCATCGGCGCCCTGGGCTTCGCGACCGTGCCGCCGCTCCAGAAGCGCGTGCTCGACCAGGCGTCCGGTGCTCCCACGCTCGCCTCCGCCGTCAACATCGGCGCCTTCAACCTCGGCAACGCCCTGTCGGCCTGGCTCGGCGGCATCGTGATCGCCGCGGGCCTCGGCTACACCGCCCCGAACTGGGTGGGCGCCGCCCTCGCCGCGTCAGCCCTCGCCCTGGCCATCCTCTCGGCCGTGCTGGAGCGCCGCTCGACCACGGCCCCGAGCGTGGTCGTGACCGGCGGTGCGCCCATCGAGCGGGCGACGCCCGTCCACCACTGACCCCCACTCCCTCCCCCACCCACCTCAGCACCACCCCGCAAGGAGAAAACCCCTCATGAGCACCACCACCGCCGTCGCCCCGCTGACCATCGGCGACGCCGAGACGCTCGTCGACGCGGCCCGCCGCGCCGCCGAGGCCGCCGGTGTCACCGTCAGCGTCACCGTCCTCGACGCGGGCGGCCACCTGCTCGCCTTCCGCCGCGACGACCGGGCCGTGCTGATCTCCGGCGAGACCAGCACCCGCAAGGCGTACACCGCCCTCCAGCTGAACGCCCCGACCGCCGACCTCGTCGACGCGGTCCAGCCCGGCGCCCCCTTCCACACCCTGCCCACCGCCCTCGACCGGCCGCTGCTCTTCATCGCGGGCGGCGTGCCGGTCCACCGCGACGGCCGTCTGATCGGCGCGATCGGCGTCGGCGGCGGTGCGCCCGAGCAGGACCACGGCTTCGCGACGACGGCTGTGGAGTCCCTCGCGTAACACGACGGGCGTACAGAAAGGCCCGCCCCCAAGTGCCGGAAGGATCATGGCACTTGGGGGCGGGCCTTTCCGCGTCGGTAGGACGTCAGCCGGCCGCCACGGTCAGCGGTGCGAAGCGGCGGGTCCAGTCACCGGGCAGCTCCGAAGTGCCGTACGTCATCACGGCGTTGAAGGCGACGGGCTCGAGGCCGCTCTCCTTCACCCACGCAAGGAGCTCTTCGTGCCGTACGTCGATGTCGGTGCGCAGCGGCCGGTCCGTGCGGGTGCCGAGCGAGGCGATGAGGGCCTTCGCGGTCTCCGTGTCGCGCGCGATGAGCGGGCCGACCACATGGGTCTCCATGTTCGGCCAGGCGCCCGCGTACCCGATGATCTCGCCGTCGGCCTCCGCGACCCGGAGCTGGTCGGTGAAGGCGGGCAGCCGGGTGATCACATGGGTGCGGTCGTGCCCGAAGACCTCGGTGTCGAGCCGGAGGATGGCCGTCAGGTCCTCCGCGGTGGCGGGCCGCGTGGCGATGGAGGGCAGCGGACCCGCGGGGGCGAACCGGCCGCGGACCATCTCGGCACGGCCGATCGACTTGAAGCCGAGCTGTTCGTAGAGGGGGCGGCCGTACGGCGTGGCGTGCAGGGTCAGCGGGACGGTGACCGCTTCCTCGACGGCGTACTGCATCAGGCGGCGGCCGATGCCCTGGCGGGCGTAGCGCTCGGCGACGAGGACCATGCCGATCGCCGCGAGGCCGGGGCGCTCGTGCGGGCCGTACTGCGTCACTACGTAGGCGCCGATGAGGCCGTTGCCGTCGGGGTCGTCGATGCCGTAGCCCGTTCCGGCCGAGAGCAGCAGGCCCCATTTGTGTTCCTCGCGCGGCCAGCCCCGGTCCTCGGACAGGTCGGCGCAGGAGGTCAGATCACGGAGGGTGAGCCGGCGGATGGGCAGTGCGGAGAGGGAAGGTGTCGACACCCGGGTCAGGCTGTCTGACGTACGTCCTCGTCGTCCACCCGTTTGTGGGTAGAAGCACGTTGCTCGTCCGCTGAACCACGCTGCTTTTGGCCACGTTCCTTCTGCCCGGGCTCCTTCTGTCCACGTTGCTGCTGGCCACGCTGCTTCCGCTCGCGTTGCTTCCGGCCGCGGCGCGTGAGCCCCCAGGGCTTGAGGACCGAGATGACCGTCATGAAGACGTAGGCGCTCAGCGAGACGATCGGCCCGGCGATGAGACCGGAGGGGTCGGTGATCGGGTTCCCCGCGGCCACCGTAGCGGCCGAGTCGTTGACCCCGGGGCGCAGCGCGAAGGCCGAGGCGGCGGTGGTGGCCAGCGTCAGCCAGAACTTCGTGTAGACCCAGCGGTGCTTGGCCAGCCCCCAGGGCGTGCCCAGGGACAGCGGCAGACCGCTCAGCAGCGTGATCAGGGCGAGCGGGATCACCAGCCAGTCCGTGAAGACCTTCATCGAACGGACGGCGGCCTCGACGACCGCGGGGGACTGCGTGGTGATCGCGGTCAGGGCGAGAGCCAGCAGCCCGAGCGTGAGCCCGAGCCAGCCGGCCGCGCCGACTACATGGACAACCAGGGTGGCCCGTCGAGCGGGGCGGCTTAGTTTCACGTGAAACACGGTGCCCATCGGGGCGGCCAGGGGCGTCTGACAGAGGGAGTAACCGTGGGTACTAGCCACATGGCACGCCTTCACCTCTTTGACCTGGACGGAACGCTGCTGCACGGCACAGCCGCTCCCGTGGAGATCTCGCGGCAGCTGGGCCTGGACACGGAGATCGCCGCGCTGGAGCGCGATTTCGTGGCGGGACGCGTCGATTCACCGCAGTACGCGGCCCGTGTCCATGAGCTGTGGGCGGAGCTCACGGACGAGCATGTGACGGGAGCCTTCGAGGGGGCGCCGTGGCTGTCGGGCATCCGGGAGACGTGGGCCGAGATCCGCGCGGGCGGCGACTACTGCGCGGTGGTGTCGCTGTCGCCGTCCTTCTTCGTGGAGCGCCTCCTGGGCTGGGGCGCGCACGCCGCCCACGGGTCGGTCTTCCCCGCCGTGCCGTTCACCGAGCCCGTCAATCCGGCGGGCATCCTCGACGCTGCGGCCAAGGTGAAGATCGCGAACCGGCTCTGTGAAGAGTTCGGGGTGGGCCTCGGCGATTGCGTCGCGTACGGAGACTCGCTTTCCGACCTGGAGTTGTTCGGTGTCGTGCCGGTTTCCGTCGCCGTCAATGCGGATCAACGGCTGGTGAGCCTGGCTACCCACTCTTATGTCGGGAGGGATCTCCGTAAGGCGTACGAATTGGTGCGGGCCGCCCGGTAATTGAGGCAATTGAGGGGCAGGGGCGTTGAATTCGGGGCGAAGGGAAGGGGGACTTGTGCGCCGGACGGCTGCCGGTATGGTCGACTCCGGTCCGTGCCGGGTGCCCTCTTCGCACCCAGGGGGGTACGCGCGCAGGTCAATGAAGCCTAACGGGGGGAAGAGATCCAGAACCCGTACTTCTCGTTATGCGGTCGGCACGTCGACGCTGAATGGGATGCTGCGGTGAGATGACTGCGGCCAATGTCACATTCTCGACCTACTTGTCCGTAGGGTCCGGGAATCCGGGGTTCAATGTGGCCGTATTGGCCACCCAGACAGAGCGGGGAAAGCAGGCAGCTTCCGACGGGAAGTGCGCAGACCGACTGAGAGAAGCTCGAGGCGAGGCACAGCATGGACGCTCCGACCACCACGTCGTCGGACGACGACACTTCCGGCGAGGGAGGCGGCTGGTTCACCCCACGCAAGCCACCGAAGCGGCAGGAGGACGGGGAGCCACAGCAGTCCGGTGCCGACGGACCAGGGCCCGCCGAGGCGCGCCGCATGGCATCGATACGTCCTCTGGCGAGGCCCGGATCCGCCACGGCTGAGGCCACCGGCCCCACGCCCGCCACGGAGAGCGGTGGCGCCGCGCTCGCCACCGAGCCGCCAGAGGGGCGAATACCGGCCGCACGGGAAGCCTCCGAGCCGACCGACGTGCTGACACACGCACGCGTCGCGCCCACGGAGACCCGCCCGGACACAGGACCGGCGGCACAGCACAACGCGGGACCGGCGGCGCAGCCGGACACACGACCGGAGAGCCGACCGGCGGCGCAGGTGGAGACGCGATCCCCCGACGCCGTCCTCGTGCAACGCACGATGGCCGAAATCGGCCCTGTCTCCGACAAGGTCACCTCGTACTTCTACGCGCTGCTCTTCACCCGCCACCCCGACCTCCGCGCCCTGTTCCCCGCGGCGATGGACACCCAGCGCGACCGGCTCCTCAAGGCACTCCTGACCGCGGCCGAGCACATCGACAACACCGACGTACTCGTCTCGTATCTGAAGAACCTGGGCCGCGGACACCGCAAGTACGGCACCCAGCCCGAGCACTATCCGGCCGTCGGCGAGGCGCTGATCGGCTCGCTGAGCCGGTACGCGAGTGCGGTCTGGGACGAGGAGACCGAGGCCGCCTGGGTCCGGACGTACACGACGATCTCCCAGGTCATGATCGACGCGGCCGCGGAGGACGAACTGCGCGCCCCTGCCTGGTGGTTCGCCGAGGTCGTCGCGCACGACCTCAGGACCCCGGACATAGCCGTCGTCACGGTCCGCCCCGACCAGCCGTACCCCTTCCTGGCCGGGCAGTACACCAGCCTGGAGACCCCCTGGTGGCCGCGGATCTGGCGGCACTACTCCTTCGCCTCCGCGCCCCGCTCGGACGGGCTGCTGTCCTTCCACGTCAAGGCCGTCCCGGCCGGTTGGGTCTCCAACTCGCTGGTGCACCGCGCCCGTCCCGGTGACGTCCTGCGGCTCGGGCCGCCCAGCGGATCGATGACCGTCGACCACACCACCGACAGCGGGCTGCTCTGCCTGGGCGGCGGCACCGGTATCGCGCCCATCAAGGCGCTGGTCGAGGACGTCGCCGAGCACGGCAGACGACGCCCGGTCGAGGTGTTCTACGGAGCCAGGACCGATCACGACCTGTACGACATCGACACGATGCTGCGGCTCCAGCAGACCCACCCCTGGCTCGCCGTCCGCCCGGTCGTGGACCAGCGGGCACAACTGCCCGACGCCGTCCGTGAGTACGGCCCGTGGAACGAGTACGACGCGTACCTCTCGGGCCCGCCCGGCATGATCCGCAGCGGTGTCGATGCGCTGCGGGACGTGGGCATCCCGGCGGGCAGGATCCGCCACGACTCCGTCGAGGAACTGGTCGCCGCGGCGACTTAGCCCAGGTCGGGGGCGTGCATCGCGCGTACGCCCTCGATGTTGCCGTCCAGGTAGTGGCGCAGCGACAGCGGTACGAGATGGACCGAGGCGATCCCCACCCGGGTGAAGGGCACGTGGACGATCTCGTACTCGCCGCACGGCTCCTCGATCTCGGGGCCGTGCCGCAGGCCGATGTCCATGGATTCCAGGCGGCAGACGAAGAAGTGCTGCACCTTCACACCGGTGGCGCCGCCGTCCTCACCGATGTGCTCCACGGTGTCGACGAAACAGGGCACGACATCGACGATCTTCGCGCCGAGTTCCTCGTGCACCTCGCGGTGGAGTGCGTCGACGACGGTCTCGTCCTCCGGCTCCACGCCGCCGCCGGGGGTGACCCAGTACGGATCGACGCCGGGCTTGGTCCGCTTGATCAGGATCAGGTCGTCGCCGTCCAGCAGGACGGCGCGTGCGGTGCGCTTGACCACGGGTCGGACGGTCATGGGGGAAATGTGGCCCGGACTGTTCCACGTGAAACATCGTGAGCCGTTCGGAGCCGCCATCAGGCCCAGTGGACGGCAGCGCGCAGCAGCCACTCATGCGCGCGCACGATGTGTGGCATGGCGAGCGTCCCTGTCCGCACCACCAGGAAATACGTGCGCAGAGGGGGCACCGCGGGGTCGAGCAGGGCGACGACCTCGCCGCGTTCCAGGGCCTCGGCGCACAGATAGCGGGGCAGCACGGCCAGACCGGCGCCGGAGGCCGCGCAGGCGAGGACCGCGCGGAGGTCGGGGACGATGACCGCGCCGGACGAGGCGGGGAGGGTGTCGAAGACGGAGGCCCAGTAGCGCGCGACGAACGGCAGCGACTCGTGCACCTCGACCACGGGCAGGTTCTCCAGGGCGAGCGCTCCCTTGCGGCGGAGCTTGCCGGGGCCGACCCGGGCCGCCCACCGCTCCCCCGCGACCAGGACGTGCTCCTCGTCGCAGAGCGGGGTCGCGGTGAGCAGGGCGCCGCGCGGCCGGGCCGTGGTGATGGCCAGGTCGTGGTGCCCGGCGGCGAGTCCTTCGAGGACCTCCTCCGCGTTGCCGAACGAGGCACGCAGGGCGTAGCTGTGGCCGTCCTGCCCGGTGAGTCCCGTGAGGGCGGGCAGGGCGCGCTCCGCGGTGAACTCGGGCGGTCCCGCGAGGTGCAGGGTGCGGATGGAGGAGTCCTCGTCGATCCCCGTCTCGGCGATCTCCACCAGGGCGTCCAAGTGAGGTGCGGCCTTGTGGGCGAGCTCGTCCCCGATGGTCGTGGGGGTCACCCCACGGGCCTGACGCAGGAAGAGGGGACGCCCCAGTTGCCGCTCCAGCGTGCGTATCTGGGACGTGACGGCGGGCTGCGAGAGTCCGAGGAGCGCGGCGGCGCGGGTGAAGGAGCCGGCCCGGTGCACCGTCACGAAGGTGCGCAGCAGGGCCAGGTCCATGACGACGTCCCTCCCCTCCGGCACTCGGAGCGCGCCCAACTATAAATATGTCGATAGCTTTCTGTCGCTAGCGTGATTGGACACTGACACAGAGTCAACTAGCCTTGTTCGCGCGGTTCTTCGCGCGCAGAACCGGAACGGTCCGAGCCACGAGGGGGGAGGCTCGGACCGTTCGTTGTGCGTAGAGCGGGCGCCGAAGCGGCCGCCGAGGGGTCAGTCCACCGCCACAGCGGACTCGTCCAGCGCACGCAGCACGTCCGCCACCAGGTCATCGGTGTCCTCGGCGCCCGCGGAGAAGCGGATGAAGCCCTCGGGGACCGCGTCACCGCCCCAGCGGCGGCGGCGTTCGGCCGTGGAGCGTACGCCGCCGAAGCTCGTCGCGTCGTCGACCAGGCGCAGGGCGTCGAGGAAACGGTCGGCACGCGCGCGCGTGGGCAGCGTGAAGGAGACCACGCATCCGAAGCGCCGCATCTGCTGCGAGGCGATGGTGTGCGAGGGGTCGTCGGACAGCCCGGGGTAGCGCAGGTCCGCGACGTCGGTGCGGGTGCGCAGGGCCTCGGCGAGAGCCAGGGCGTTGGCGTTCTGGCGGTCGGCGCGCAGCTGGAGCGTGGCCAGGGAGCGGTGGGCGAGCCAGGCCTCCATCGGCCCCGGGATCGCACCGACGATCTTGCGCCAGCTCCGTACGGAAGCGGTCAACTCCGCGTCCCCGCACGTCACGTAGCCCAGGAGGAGGTCGCCGTGGCCGGTGAGCATCTTGGTGGCGCTGGCCACGGAGAAGTCCGCGCCGAGCTCGAGGGGGCGCTGCCCCAGCGGGGTGGCGAGGGTGTTGTCGACCGCCACCAGGGCACCACGCGCGTGTGCCGCATCGGCGAGCCTGCGCACGTCGCACACGTCGAGGCCGGGGTTGGACGGCGTCTCGATCCACAGCAGCTTGGCGCCGTCCAGGACGTCGAGCTGGGCGTCGCCGCCGGTCGGGGCGGTGCGCACCTCGATGCCGTACGCGATGAGCTGTTCCTTGACCAGCGGAAGCACCTGGTAGCCGTCGTCCGGCAGGACGACCACGTCACCGGCGCGCAGCTGCGAGAAGAGCACCGCCGAGATCGCTGCCATGCCCGAGGCGAAGGCCAGCGTCTCGGCGTCGTCGGCACCCGGGGCCTCCAGCTCGCCGATGGCGCGCTCCAGATGCGTCCAGGTGGGGTTCTCGTCGCGCGCGTACGCGTAGCCGCCCGTGGGGTCGCCCGGCAGGTGGAAGTGGGCCGCGAAGACCGGTCCCGGAAGCGTCGGTTCGTGCTTCACCGGTTCGGGGAGACCTGCCCGCACCGCGCGCGTGCCGTCGCCCATGGGTGCCGATTCCGTCATGTCGCCCGCCTTTCCACCGCTTCCCGTACGACGTCGAACAGTCCTTCGCTCGCCGCCTCCACCATTCTCAGGCACTCCTCGAACCCGTCGAACTCCCCGTCGTAGGGATCCGGGACCCCGCGATAGGTGGCGGCGGGGCCGGGCGCCGGACGGAGGCGGTGCGGACCCGCGCACCGCCTCCGTCCTGCCATCCGTCGGTGCCCGCGCTGTCCACCCGCATCGGTCCTGGTCAGTCCTTGTCGTCGGGGAGCACGACGTTCATGGCCCAGGAGACGATCGAGATGACCAGGCCGCCAAGGACGGCGGTCCAGAAGCCCTCAACGTGGAAGGGCACGTCGAACTTGTCGGCCAGCCACGAGGTGAGCAGCAGCATCAAGGCGTTGATCACGAGCGTGATCAGACCGAGGGTCAGGATGAACAGCGGGAACGTGAGGACCTTCACCACCGGCTTGACCAGGAAGTTCACCAGGCCGAAGAGCAGGGCGACGATGATCAGCGTCCCCACCTTCTTGCCCGTGCTGTCCCCGGTCAGGGTGATCTTGTCGAGCAGCCACACGGCGACGGCCAGGGCCGCCGCGTTGGCGGTCGTCTTGACTACGAAATTCTTCATGTGTCTGATCGTGGCAGACGACGGTCAAGAGCGGTCGGTCGAGAACCGCCGGTCCAGGAGCAGGGCAAGGGGCGTACGAGGGCGATGAAGGCATTCCGACTGGACGAGCTGGAGGCGGAGCGTGCCGCCAACGACGGCGCGTATCTGCAGTTCCTGCGGGAGCGGAACATGTCGGTCGGGCTGTACGCGCTCGATGCCGGGGACTCCGATCCGCAGCAGCCGCACGGGCAGGACGAGGTGTACATGGTCGTGAGCGGCCGGGCGTCGATCACGGTGGGGATGGAGACCACGGAGGTGGCGCGCGGCAGCGTCGTCTACGTGCCCGCGGGAGTGGCCCACAAGTTCCACCACATCAGCGAGGACCTGCGGGTGCTCGTCGTCTTCTCCCCGCCCGAGGGCTGAGCCTCCCGATCCCCCTGGAGTCTGACCGAATCAGGGCCCCGACCTCGGGGTTCCCTCAGGGTCAGGTCAGGGGAGGACAAGGGATCCGAGGCCCCCACAGAGCACTTCGGCCGCCTAGCATCGAATGCAAGAAGCCGGGAGCCTGCGAAGGAATCAGGAACCCGCACGATGCGGAGAGAGGTAAGGACGATGGCGGCGAAGGAGATCTTTGCGGGAATGCCGTGGTGGGTGAAGTGGATCGCGGTGCCGGTCATCGCCCTGGTCGTGTTCGGCAGCGTGATAGCGAGCGTCGTCGGTTTCGTCGTCGCCCTGCTCTTCAAGGCACTGATATTCGTCGCGCTGGTCGGTGGACTCATCTATGTCGTACGGAAGTTCATATCCGGCTCGTCCTCGTCGCGCAGCGACTGGTGACGTTTCACGCGACGCCCGCTGAAGCGTGTTCGCATGAAGCGCGTTCGGTGAGTTTTCGCAAGGGTTCCCTCGGCCGGGGGAAGTTTCCCCGCAGGAGGTCGTAGCGCGGTTGCCAGGGGCTAGAGTCCGAAAACCGACGCGGGGGTACGAGCCCCGCGGACGGGCGCCCGTTCCCCTCCCATGTCGTTCCGGGCAGGGGCGGCCCCCCACGCGCTTCGGGAGTGAACCTTGGCCGCGGTCGACCTCACCAGCTCATCGGCAGACGCCACGCCTACGGCAGACGCCACCCCTTCGGGAGCCGACACGGCCTCCACGACCGGGGCGCCCACCCTCATCGGCTCCGTGCAGCGGGCGATGCGGTTGCTGGAAGCCGCAGCCTCACATCTGCACGGCGCGCCCGCCAAGCAGTTGGCCAGAGAGGCGGGGCTCGCCCTGCCCACCGCGTACCACCTGCTGCGCACCCTGACCCACGAGGGCTATCTGCGCCGGGACAAGGGGCTCTTCGTGCTCGGCGAGGCAGCCGAGCGGCTGGGCAACAGCGGGGCGCAGCAGAGCCGTCGCGGCACGATCCGGGAGGCACTCGACCACTGGCGCGACACCATCGGCGTCCCGGTGTACTTCGCCATGTACCGCGAGGGCGAGATCGAGCTCGTGTCCGTCGCCGACACCCCGGGCAACCCCGCGGTCGAGGAGTGGGCGGACTTCCGTGAGACGGGGCACGCCCACGCGATAGGCCAGTGCCTCCTCGCCCAACTCGACGACGCGGCACGGCAGGACCACCTCGACCGCTATCCGGTCCAGTCGATCACGCGCTATTCGGTACGGGACGATCGCACGTTCATGCGCAGGCTCGACGCGATGGGGCGCATGCGGCCCGTCGTGGAGCGTCAGGAGTACGCGCTGGGGACGGTCTGCGCCGCGATTCCGATCACGGTGGGGGACACGGCGGCGACTTTGGCCATTTCCGTCCCCGCCTGTCAGGCGGACCGGCTGCTGCCCGCCGCGCAGCGATTGCAGAGTGAGCTCGGAAAGCTACTAGGGACACTCGCCTTCTCTATCAGCATCTGAAAACTCACTCCTTGTGATCTGGTGTGCACGTTAAGCAAGATGCCAGGAGTGTCAGGGAGTTGGTTCCTGGCCACTTGAGGGCCAAGTGACGGGGTAGGGCGCGATGGGCGAGTCGGTGCAGGCAGAGGTCATGATGAGCTTCCTCGTTTCCGAGGAGCTGTCGTTCCGCATCCCGGTGGAGCTGCGCTACGAGACCGGCGATCCCTATGCCGTGCGGCTGACGTTCCACCTGCCCGGGGATGCCCCGGTGACCTGGGCGTTCGGGCGGGAGTTGCTGGTCGACGGGGTGGGCAGGCCGTGCGGTGACGGGGACGTGCGCATCGAGCCCACCGACCCGGACCTGCTCGACGACGCCCTGATCAGGCTTCAGGTCGGCGCTGATCAGGCGCTGTTCCGGGTGGGGATCCCGCCGCTGCTCGCGTTCCTCGACCGTACGGACAAGCTGGTGCCGCTGGGGCAGGAGCGGGCGCTGGCCGACTTCGAGACGCATCTCGACGAGGCGCTCGACCGGATCCTCGCCGAAGAGCAGAACGCGGGCTGAACCGACGCCGTCAACGGACGGAAGCGGGTGGCAGATTGCTGCATTTCATGGCATCCGCAGGGAGGCGCCCGCCCCGGGAGACCTCGCAGCCGACGTCACGGCTTGCGGCGTCGACCCCTGCCCCCGCCCCGGGACGGCCGGGCGGTGCTTGAAGCCGTGACGGAAGCCCCACCGGACGTTCCGCCGAGCGTTCCACCGGACACCCCACCGGAGACCGAAGCCGCGGGCGAGCGGTCCGCGGAGACCACGAGTGCGGCCAGCGCGGTCGTCACCGGCACCGAGGCGACCAGGCCGATCGAGCCGATCAGGGTGCGGACGATCTCCTCGGCGACGAGCTCGCTGTTGGCCACCGTGCCCACGCTGGACTGTGCGATCGAGAAGAGGAGCAGCAGGGGCAGCGCCGCGCCCGCGTAGGCGAGGACGAGGGTGTTGACGACCGAGGCGATGTGGTCGCGGCCGATGCGGATGCCCGCGCGGTAGAGGCCGCGCCAGCCCATCGTCGGGTTGGCCTGGTGCAGTTCCCAGACCGCCGATGTCTGGGTGACGGTCACGTCGTCGAGGACGCCGAGCGAACCGATGATGACGCCCGCGAGCAGCAGACCGCTCATGTCGATGGACGGATACAGGCCGTGGATGAGCCCGGTGTTGTCGTCCGTGTTGCCGGTCAGCGCGGCCCAGCCGATGAAGAGGGAGCCGAGCAACCCGATCAGCAGGAGGGAGATCAGGGTGCCGAGGACCGCGACCGAGGTGCGGGCCGTGAGCCCGTGGCACAGATAGAGCGCGATCAGCATGATGGCGCTCGCCCCGATGACCGCCACGACCAGCGGGTTCGAGCCTTGCAGGATGGCGGGCAGGATGAAGAACGTCAGGACCATGAAGCTGATGGCGAGCGCGACCAGGGCCATCAGACCGCGCAGCCTGCCCACCACGACGACGGCGAGCGCGAAGATCCCGGCGAGCAGCGCCATGGGGATCTTGCGGTTCACATCGGTGACGGAGTACTGCAGCCCCTCGGGTGCCTTGGGCTCGTAGGCGACCACCACCTCTTGGCCCGTACGGAGTTGGCGGGGCGAGTCGGGCTGGATGATCTCGTGGAAGGTGCGGCCCTCATCCTTGCCGCTGCTCACCTCGATCGTCGCCTTCTTGCAGATGCCGTCGGCGCGGGACTGCGCGGACTGGCCCTCCGCGGTGGAGGTGTCGCCGTTCGGCGGGGTCTGCGAGGCGTTGAGGTCCTTGCAGGGCAGCTCGAGGACCTTGGTGACCTTCGCCGACTGCATCTGCCGGTCGAAGCCGACACCGGTCCGCTCGTGCGCGGGCGCGCCGCCGGGCCAGAGCACCACGAGCCCCACGACCACCGCCGCCGCGAACGGGATCAGCACCGCCGCGATGACCTTGCGCAGGTGCTTGGAGACCGGCGCGGCCGGGCCGTGGCTGTGCGAATGGCCGTGCGAGTGCCCAGGCGCATTCCCGTGGGAATGCCCGTGCCCGTGGCCCCCTGGAGGCGGGCTGGGGGAGGGCGGCGGGGACGGCGGCTCTGTGGTGGTCACAGCCCGATCATCGCAAGAACGGAGGGGGCCCTCTGTTCAGCGCGCCCGACATGACGCTAGCGTGGAGGCACCTTTGCAATCGCGGGAGCTCGGAGCACCGGGCTGAGAGGGCGCTGACCTCCGTACGCAACGGCACGAACGCATCGTGCACGAGCCGTACGGAATCCGCTGCGTCGACCGCCGAACCTGTTACCGGGTAATGCCGGCGTAGGGAGTAGGTCTCATGACCACATCGGACGCACGCACGCCTGCCTCCAGCACGCCCGAGGGCGCGGAGGCCGGGAAGTCCATCGGCTGGCACAAGGCGTACGTCGAGGGTTCGCGCCCCGATCTGCGGGTGCCGGTCCGTCAGGTGCACCTCACCAACGGCAAGGCCGTCACGCTGTACGACACGTCGGGTCCTTACACCGACCCGTCGGCCGAGACCGACGTCCGCCGCGGCCTTCCGCCGCTGCGGGAGAACTGGATCATCGCCCGCGGCGACACCGAGGAGTACGCGGGCCGCCCGCCCCGTCCCGAGGACGACGGGATCAAGCACACCTCGCCGCGCGGTGGCCTCAAGAACCTCGACGCGGTCTTCCCCGGCCGCCCGCGCCAGCCGCGCAGGGGCCGCGCGGGCCAGGCGGTGACGCAGCTCGCGTACGCCAGGCGCGGGGAGATCACGCCCGAGATGGAATTCATCGGGATCCGCGAGAACCTCGACCCCGAGGTGGTGCGCGCCGAGGTCGCCGCGGGCCGCGCCGTGATCCCGGCGAACGTCAACCACCCGGAGATCGAGCCGATGATCATTGGCAAGAGGTTCCTGGTGAAGGTCAACGCCAACATCGGCAACTCCGCGGTCACTTCCTCCATCGAGGAGGAGGTGGACAAGATGACCTGGGCGACCAAGTGGGGCGCCGACACGGTCATGGACCTGTCCACGGGCCGCAACATCCACACCACCCGCGAGTGGGTCCTGCGCAACTCCCCCGTCCCGATCGGCACCGTGCCGCTCTACCAGGCCCTGGAGAAGGTCGACGGCAAGGCCGAGGAGCTGACCTGGGAGATCTACAAGGACACGGTCATCGAGCAGGCCGAGCAGGGCGTGGACTACATGACGGTCCACGCGGGCGTGCGCCTTCCGTACGTCCCGCTCACCGCGCGCCGCAAGACCGGCATCGTCTCGCGCGGCGGTTCGATCATGGCCGCCTGGTGCCTGGCGCACCACAAGGAGAGCTTCCTCTACGAGCACTTCGAGGAGCTGTGCGAGATCCTCGCGGCGTACGACGTGACGTACTCGCTCGGCGACGGACTGCGTCCCGGGTCGATCGCTGACGCCAACGACGAGGCGCAGTTCGCCGAGCTCAGGACCCTGGGCGAGCTCAACACCATCGCCAAGCGGCACAACGTCCAGACCATGATCGAGGGCCCGGGACACGTCCCGATGCACAAGATCAAGGAGAACATCGACCTCCAGCAGGAGATCTGCGAGGAGGCGCCGTTCTACACGCTCGGCCCGCTGACCACGGACATCGCGCCCGCCTACGACCACATCACCTCCGGCATCGGTGCCGCGATGATCGGCTGGTGGGGCACGGCCATGCTCTGCTACGTCACGCCCAAGGAGCACCTCGGCCTGCCGAACAGGGACGACGTGAAGACGGGCGTCATCACGTACAAGATCGCCGCGCACGCCGCCGACCTCGCCAAGGGGCACCCGGGCGCGCAGGACTGGGACGACGCGCTCTCCGACGCGCGCTTCGAATTCCGCTGGGAGGACCAGTTCAACCTGGCCCTCGACCCGGTCACGGCACGGGAGTTCCACGACGAGACGCTTCCCGCCGAGCCCGCGAAGACGGCGCACTTCTGCTCGATGTGCGGGCCGAAGTTCTGCTCGATGAAGATCTCGCAGGACATCCGGCGCCAGCACGGCGGTGACCTGGCGGAGGACGACATCGAGGCGGGCATGGAGCAGAAGTCCAAGGAGTTCGCCGCGGCGGGCAACAGGGTCTATCTGCCGATCGCCGACTGACCCGACGCACGGACTGAGTTCCTGGTCAGGGCCCCGGCCACCGCGCCCGGGGCCCGCCAGGCACCGGCCGACCTGCCCGGGCGCCCACCAGCCCTGCCAGGGGCGCCCATCAGCCCGTCCCGCGTCGTAACGGAACAGCCAAGATCGCGCACGGCCCGATCCGCGTCCCTACCCTGCCTGACATGGGCGGGATAGATGTGGCCAACGGGGTTGTCGGCGCGGTGCTGGGGATGTTGTTCGCCGTGCTGTTCCAACAGCCGTTGCAGAACTCCTGGTACAGACTGCGGACCCGCTCCACGAGAGCGGTGCGCAGCCTGCGGCAGCGGGAGGAGTCCAGCCCCGCGTGGCGGACCTTCTCGCTGGGGCCCCTCCACACGTCCGCCCTGATCGTGGAGGGTGACGGCGAGACGTCCATACCCGGTGACGCGATCTACGTCCAAGTACTCGACCAGGAGATCGAGTTGCCGTCGGAGATGGACGGCTGGCGCACCGAGATCGAGGCCGAGAGCGCGCGGCTGCGTGCGGAGGGCCGGACACCGCTGTGGAACGGCCCTCGCTACGCGGTCGACTCCTTCGACGTCTCCCGCACCGCCCTCGACGAACAGCCGGAAGTGCACCTGCGGTTACGCCCCACCGATTACTACACGTTCCTCGCGGCACAGCAGCTCGACCGCAGGATGGCGGACGGGACGACTCCGCGGTCCCGCTACCTCGACCCGGACAGTCCACTCCAGGCACCCGCGTTTCTGCAGTGCAGTTTCGCCACCAACGTCGCGGTGGTGACCGCCGACGACATGCTGGTCGTGAGCCAGCGCAGTGAGCGGGTCCGGATGGCGCCGGGCGTCTGGAACTCCTCGGTCAACGAGGGCATGTCACGGCACATCGACTCCTCCGGCCGCAGCGCGCCCGACCTGCACGCCGTCGCGCGACGCGGTATGCGCGAGGAACTCTCCCTCGAACCGGGCGAGTACACGATCGAACTGCTCGCCTTCGTGCTGGACATCGACAAACGCCACTGGAGCGCCCACTTCTACGCCAGGCTGAAGGACCTGACCCGCGAAGGACTCCAGGAGCGGATGAGTAGAGGCGTCGCGGACCGATGGGAGCACGAGACCATCGACTGCGTGCCGTTCCGTCCGGCGGCAGTGATCAGATACCTCTTGCGTGCCGACCGGATCCACCGGTGGGCCCCTCTCGCACCGGCGCTCTTCCACCTCGCGCTGGTGCACGTCTACAGCCGTACGACGGTCGAAAGGGCGGGGGCGCAGATCCTTCGGCGTATGGAGCGGCGGACGCCGGCCGTAGGCAGAGGGCGGCTCACGCCCGGACCGTAGACGGGCGCGTCCGCACAGTGCCATTCTCCTTGGACCACACAGTTCAGGACATAGGTGCCATTGGTGGTGCGATATGGCGACGTCTCTTCGGACGCCTCGGCCGGCCGTTCTCCTGCTTCTGAGCCTCTTGTGCCTGCCCGCCCTCGCCTGCGGGAGCCATGACGATGACGACGGGAGCGGTGGATCGAGTACGTCCGGTGGCGGAGTCGCCGCTTCCGGGGGCGGCATCATCGGCGGCTCGACCTCGGACAGCTCCACCTCGGACGGTTCGACCGCGGGCGGCACGGGGGACACCGGTGACGGCGGGAGCACCGATGGCAGTGGGGACGCCGGAGGCGGTAGTGACACCGGAGCCGGTGGAGACGTCGGCGGCGGGGACAACGGCGGTGGCAAGGTGCCGACCTCCCCGCTGCGCATTCCCGCCATCAACTACAAGGGCCTGCCGTTCGACGCCGTCACCGACTTCGGCAAGCAGACGTGGGAGTCGATCAGGAACGACGTACGCACCGCCTGCAAGGACGGCACGGTCTGTCTGCAGCTGGAGCGGCTGTACAGCGTCGATCTCCCCGCGTCCGAGACCGCGACCGTGTCGGAGTGCGGCTTCGTGAAGATCTCGCCGGCCGCGGGCAACGAGATCGACCGGGGCGCGCCCCTGACGATCATCGGTCTCGGGCCCTGCCTGGGCGGGACGCCGGGTGAGGGCTCGCCTCCCGAGACGCCACCGCCCGACAGCCCGACGCCCAAGAGTCCCTCGCCCGACGGCGCGCCCCCCGATGATTCCGTCTCCGTCTCCCCACCGAGCATCGCCCCCGCTCCATGACCGCACCGGAGCCGCCCGAAGGGACGCTCGGCATCCAGCAGTTGTGGACCATCGTGGGCACGATCATCGCCCCCACCAGCATGATCACCGCGCTCCTGTACTACTTCGGCTGGCACCACGCGTACTGGTTCTTCGACTACTTCGGCGTGAACTCCACCGTCCTCGGCTTCGGCACCACCGACTACCTGATGCGCAGCCTGGACGCGCTCTATGTGCCGCTCACGGTCGCGGCGGGCGCCGCGCTGCTCGCCTTCTGGGGCCATGACCTGCTGCGCAGGCGCCTCACGGCCGGTGCCGAGGTCCGTCTGCTGCGGCGGTCGCTGCCGGTCATGGCGGGCGTCGGCGCGCTGCTCACGCTCGGCGGCTTCTGGTCCGTGCTCGCCCGGAGCTTCTTCCTGCGCCGCATCCTCGTGGCGGCGCCGCTGAGCCTGGCGTTCGGCGTGCTGCTCCTCGCGTACACGCTCCATCTCTGGCGCAGGCTCCCGGCCCTGCCGCCGGACGACGCCCGCGCTCCCGAGCCTGAAGGCGGCCAGGAAGGCGACGACACGGAGCCCCCTGAGCCCTCTGAGCCCTCACCCGCACCTTCAGCCCCACCCGAACCCGCACCAGCCCCGAGCCCGCCCCGCCCGGCGGCGGCCGCGCTCGCCGAGTGGGGTGTCGTCCTCGTGCTCGTGGGGCTCGGTCTCTTCTGGGCGGCCAATGACTACGCGGCCGCCGTCGGCGAGACCCGTGCCCGCGAGTTCGCCGCGGACCTGCCCACCTATCCGTACGCGATCGTCTACAGCGCGGACAGCCTCAGCCTCACCGCACCGGGCGTGCGCGAGACGCGCTGCAAGGACCCCAAGGCCGCCTATCGCTTCCGCTACGACGGGCTCAAGCTCATGATCCAGTCCGGGAATCAGTACGTCCTCGTCCCCGAGCGCTGGTCCCGGGTCGACGGAGTGGCCGTACTCCTTCCCCGATCCCCCTCCGTGCGCATCGAGTTCGCGCCGCCGCTCGCCGGCAGCGGCGCCTCGAAGAGGTGTTGAATTCTCCGGCTACGACTGCTCCGGCCGACTACTCCGGCTTGTGATCGGGCCCGCCGAAGTCCGGGCTGGAGAAGTCGGGGCTCGAGTAGCTCGGCCGCGGACCTGCCGTAGGCCCGCCATCAGGGCTGCTGAACCCCGGCCGGTGGTAGCCGAGTTGGGGCATGCGGTTGTTCCCCGCGTCGGATCCCGACGTCAGAGTGCGGGCCGCGCGGCTCGTACTCGGATCCGTCAGGGCCTCCCGCAGGAACGGCAGGACGCCCCGCTCCATGAGGGCCCGGCCCCAGGCTTCCCTGGCCCGGTCCACCTCCTTGTACCGCTCGCCGTGCGATCCCGCCGCCTGGAGCGAGGTGGCGCCGTTGCGCAGGGCGGTCAGGAGCAGACCGACCGCGGCGACCAGGATGCCCCCTGCGGTGAGCGCGCCGAACAGCCATCCCGCGGTGAGCAGGGTGTCGGCGAAGGCGGGCTCGGGGTTGAGCATCTTCAGGATGTACCCGACGAGCAGGAAGATCGCGGCGGCCGTCCCCGCGAGGACGGGTGCGAGGACCGCGACGACGGCGATCGCCCCGGCTCCCGCTGCCGCTGGTTCGGCCACCTCGCCCATCGTGGTGGCGAGGCTGACGCCGCCGGAGCCCGACTCCGCGGCGGTCTGTCCACTCCCTTCGCGGATCGACGTGGACGACGGTCGAGGTTCGCGCAACTCCTCGCGAACCTTCACGTAGTGCGCGTACTCGGTCGCTGCCGCGGCCGTGATCAGTGCTGTCGCGTTCAGGGCCATGGTGCGCAGTTGTTCGGTGTTGAGCCGCTGGCCCACTGCGGCGAGTTCCGGGTGGTCAGGTGCGGTGCGCAGCGCCTCATCGAGGATCCGCTCATACTCGGGGCGGTCCTCATTGAGCAGGTGTGGAGCGCTGTTCATGTGCATCCCCCGATGCTCCGTAGGGCTAGGGCTCGCATGGCTACGAGCCGTTGGGCAGAAACGGAGGGGAGCCTGCTACGGATAAGCCGATGGTAGAGCCGTGACGGCACGCGGTGACAGGGGGTTTCCAGAAATAGGCCCCCTGGCCAGCGTGATCCTGTAATGCAGCCCCTGCCCAGCTAACGCTCAGATACCCAGGGGGAGTTGTCGGACCAGTAGCTTTCCGGCCATGGTCACTCCGCCGTCCATGGCGATGGCAAGCCCTTCGGCGTAGACGTGCGGGCCCTCGATGACCGGACCGCCCCCGTCCGACTCGTCCTCGGAGCCGACGTCGCCCAGGAGGTAGGGGATGGGGCTGTGACCGTGCACGATGCGCGTGCCGCCGTACATGTCGAGGAGTTCGCGTACGGCCGAGGGGCCCGACTCGTCGCGGAAGGCGAAGCGCTTGGTGAACTTGCGGAAGAGGTCCCAGCACTCGTCGGCGTCGTTGCGCGTGAGGGTCTCGCGGATCGTGTCGTTCACCGCCTCGATCGAGTCACCGTAATCCAGGTAGGCGGTCGTGTCGGAGTGCACGAGGAGATGGCCGTCGGCCTCCTCCATCGCGTCCAGGCGGGCCATCCACTGGAGGTGGTGGTCCTCCAGGCGCTCCATGTCGGTCTTCTGGCCGCCGTTCAGGAGCCAGGCCGCCTGGAAGGTGGCGGTGCCCGCGCCGGAGTTGACGGGGGTGTCCCCGAAGCGCTTGGCGCCGAGCAGGAGCAGCTCGTGGTTGCCCATGAGCGCCTTGCAGTAGCCGCCCGCGGCCGCGGCCTCCGCGGAGAGCCGCATCACGAGGTCGATGACGCCGATGCCGTCGGGCCCGCGGTCGGTGAAGTCGCCGAGGAACCAGAGCCGCGCGTTGCCCGCGGACCAGTTGCCCTCGGCGTCGATGAGGCCCTGCTCCTGGAGCGCCGCGACGAGCTCTTCCAGATAGCCGTGCACGTCGCCGACGACGTACAGCGGGCCGTGCTCGTCGCTCGCCCGCGGCTGCGGGGGCTCCGGCATGGTCTGCACCTGCACCTGGACGGTGTCCCCCCGGTTGATGACCGGCAGGTCGCGCTGGGTGGGGGTGTAGCCGTCGTCCGACGGTTCACCCCCGCCGGGGGCGCTCTCCTGGGGGTTCCCGGTGGTCTCATGGACGTACGCCGGTACGCGGAAGTCGCGCAGCGTCGCCGTCCGCACATCGGGTCCCTGACCGGCCCCCTGAGTCATCGACCCCTCCACCACCATTGCGCCGCGTCTGCACCGAGATCGGACTGCTTGGTCGCAGCGGCCCGCGGTGTCGTCCGCCCATCATAGGAATGCGGCTACCGCTGTGTGGTGCACCAGGGGTGGTCAATCGATGCTGGACCCCAGTTCACCGCGGTTTTCTCCCGAATTGGGCAGAGGTTTCCCCGCTGGTGGGGGGACCTCTGCCCGGTCGTCCTCGGGGTCAGCCCTGGCCGGAAGAGCGGGGCGGGCTGACCGTCGTGCGCGGTGGACGTCGCTCGGACGAGGTGCGCACGATCAGTTCGGTCGGTATCACCTGCTCGACCGGACGCCCCGCGTCGAGGCCCTCGATGGCGTCGATGAGGAGCTGGACGACGGCCGTGCCGATGCGCCGCGGTTTGAGGGAGAGCGTGGTGATGGGCGGTTCCGTGGTGGCGTACACGGTGGACTCGCTGCAGCAGACGAGCAGCAGGTCGTCGGGGACGCGCAGGCCGTAGCGGCGGGCGGCGGCGAGCAGATCGGTGCCGTTGGGGTCGAAGAGGCCGTAGACGGCGTCGGGCCTGTCGGGTCTGGCGAGCAGCCGGTCGGCCGCGACGGCTCCCGCGCACGGGTCGTGGGCGGGGTACGACTCGTAGACGGGGTCCTGGCCGACGCGTTCGCACCAGCGCAGGTAGGCGGTCGTGGACAGATGGGTGTAGGTGTCCGTGGTGGTGCCGGTGAGCAGGCCGATCCGGCGTGCCCCGGCGGCCGCGAGGTGGTCGAGGATCTCCAGGACCGCGGCCTCGTGGTCGTTGTCCACCCAGGCGGTGACCGGCAGGGAGCCCGCGGGGCGCCCGTCGGAGACCACCGGCAGGCCCTGTCTGACCAGCTCGCTGACGACCGGGTCGTGGTCGGAGGGGTCGACGACGACGGTGCCGTCGAGCGCGACGTTCGACCACACGTCGACCGGGCTGCGGCGCGAGGTCGCCGGCAGGATCACCAAGGCGTAACCACGGGCGAGCGCGGCGGAGGTGGCGGCTCTGGCCATCTCCGCGAAGTACGCGAACTCGGTGAAGGTGAAAGGTTCATCCCCGTATGTCGTCACGGTCAGGCCGATGAGGCCCGACTTGCCGGTACGGAGCGTGCGGGCCGCGGCGGACGGGCGATAGCCCAGCCGTTCTGCGACCTCGCGGACGTGGCGTCGGGTGGCGTCGGGCAGCCGTCCCTTGCCGTTGAGGGCGTCGGAGACAGTCGTGATGGAGACACCGGCTGCGGCGGCCACGTCTCTGATACCCGCTCGACTCTGCCGGTTGCCCCGGCGGGCGGTCTCCGCTCGACTCACCTGGTGCTTCCCTGCTGCTGTCATGGCGAGCCGATAGTAGGGCTCATGGGGGTGGGTAGGGCGGGCGCATATTCACTCGTTGACAGGCACGTTTCTGCATGGCGCTGAGGGGTCAATGACCTTGGAATGCAAGGGAGTTGGCGCGATCAATAGGCAGCTGCACCTGATCGTCGCGCACGGGCCTGCCAAATGCGCGAGGTCTCGAAGAGGTCTCAACTCACCTTCACGAGGGATGCGCGCCACGGAGTGAGCCACCGGCGCGTGGACGAAAGCGGGGCGCTCCCCCTCTCCGCGCGCCGTCCACAAGCGGATCTCCTGAGCCCATTCGCAGCGGCGCGGAATCCTCATAAGGTGAGCAGTATTCGAACGTCGAACTGAACCGGTAGTCGAACTGAACCGGTACCGGTACGAGGAGGACTGCGGTGAGCGAGATGAGCCCGAGGCTGCGCGCCGAGCTGGAGGGTGTGCCCACCTACAAGCCCGGCAAGCCCGCCGCGGCCGACGGACCGGTGGCGTACAAACTGTCCTCCAACGAGAACCCCTACCCGCCGCTCGCCGGTGTCATGGAGAGCGCGCTCGCCGCGGCGGGGTCCTTCAACCGCTACCCCGACATGGCGTGCACGGGCCTGATGGCCGAGCTGGCCGACCGCTTCGGGGTGCCCGTCTCGCACATCGCCACCGGCACCGGGTCGGTCGGCGTCGCGCAGCAGCTGCTCCAGGCCACCTCGGGCCCCGGCGACGAGGTCATCTACGCCTGGCGCTCCTTCGAGGCGTACCCGATCATCACGCAGGTCAGCGGCGCGACGTCGGTGCGGGTCCCGCTGACCGACGGCGAGGTGCACGACCTGGACGCGATGGCCGACGCCATCACCGAGCGGACCCGCCTGATCTTCGTCTGCAACCCGAACAACCCGACCGGCACGGTGGTCCGCAGGGCCGAGCTCGAGCGGTTCCTCGACCGGGTGCCGAGCGACGTCCTGGTCGTGCTCGACGAGGCGTACCGCGAGTTCATCCGCGACCCCGAGGTGCCGGACGGCATCGAGATCTACCGCGACCGCCCCAACGTCTGCGTGCTGCGCACCTTCTCCAAGGCGTACGGTCTCGCGGGCCTGCGCGTCGGCTTCGCGGTCGCCCACGAGCCCGTGGCCGCCGCGCTGCGCAAGACGGCGGTGCCCTTCGGAGTGAGCCAACTCGCCCAGGACGCGGCGGTGGCCTCGCTGCGCGCGGAGGACGAGCTGATGGGCCGGGTCGGCTCGTTGGTCGCCGAGCGCACGCGCGTGGTCGAGGCGCTGCGCGGACAGGGCTGGACGGTGCCCGAGACGCAGGCGAACTTCGTGTGGCTGCGGCTGGGGGACCGTACGACGGACTTCGCCGCGGCGTGCGAGCAGGCCGGTGTGGTCGTACGGCCGTTCGCGGGCGAGGGGATGCGGGCCACGATCGGGGAGACCGAGGCCAACGACATCTTCCTCCAGGCCGCGGAGGCGTTCCGCAAGGAGCTCTAGCCGTCGGTGAGCGGTCGGGCCGTCGGCGAGTGCCCTGCCGTCGGTCCATGAGGTGATCTTGGGAAGGCCCCGGAGGAGCTCCTCCGGGGCCTTCCGCGTTCCGGCCACGGGGATGGCGCGTTCCCGTCGGTAAGGGGGACCCCCCTTTCGGGTGCCGACAGTCAGTACGACATAATGCTTGTGAATGTGAACGCGTTCACAAGCGTGTCCCGGTTCCTCCGGAGATCAGTGGGATAAAAGGGGCAAACTGCCGCTATGACCACGGCGAGTAAGGAGAAGACGCAGTGGACCTGGCTCTAGCGCCGGAGACCCTGGCGCGATGGCAGTTCGGCATCACGACCGTCTACCACTTCCTGTTCGTTCCTCTGACGATCTCTCTCGCCGCTCTCACGGCGATCCTCGAGACGGCGTGGGTGCGGACCGGCAAGGAGCACTACCTCAGAGCCACCAAGTTCTGGGGAAAGCTGTTCCTGATCAACATCGCGATGGGTGTCGTCACCGGCATCGTTCAGGAGTTCCAGTTCGGCATGAACTGGTCCGACTACTCGCGCTTCGTCGGTGACATCTTCGGGGCGCCGCTCGCCTTCGAGGCGCTGATCGCCTTCTTCTTCGAGTCGACCTTCATCGGGCTGTGGATCTTCGGCTGGGACAAGCTCCCGAAGAAGCTGCACTGCGCGACGATCTGGATCGTCTCCATCGGCACCGTGCTGTCGGCGTACTTCATCATCGCCGCCAACGCCTTCATGCAGCACCCGGTCGGCTACAAGATCGTGGAGCGGGACGGCACCAAGCGCGCGGAGCTCACCGACTTCGCGAAGGTGCTCTTCCAAGAGACGACCATCGTCAACTTCGCCCACGTCATCTCGGCGGCCATCCTGGTCGGCGGCGCCTTCATGACCGGCATCGCCATCTTCCACCTGCGCAAGAAGCAGCACGTCCGCACCATGCGGATGTCGATGCGGCTCGGCCTGGTCACCGCGTTCGTCGGCACCCTGCTCACCGTGATCAGCGCCGACACCCTCGGCAAGGTCATGTACGAGCAGCAGCCGATGAAGATGTCGGCGGCCGAGGCGCTGTGGGAGACCGAGAAGCCCGCGCCGTTCTCGCTCTTCGCCTACGGCGACGTCTCCAAGGGCCACAACGACGTCGCCATCGAGATCCCCGGAATACTGTCCTTCCTCGCCAAGAACAACTTCAACGCCGAGATCCCCGGCATCAACGACCTCAACAAGGAGGCGCAGGAGAAGTTCGGGCCCGGCGACTACCGGCCCAACATCCCCACCGCCTACTGGTCGTACCGCTGGATGATCGGCTTCGGCGGCGTCTCGATGGCCCTGTGCACCGCCGGTCTCTGGCTGACGCGGAAGAAGTTCTGGCTCGCTCCGGAGCACCGCACCGGCGCGGACGACGTGCCCAAGCTGATGCTCACCAAGAAGCGTGAGCTGACGCCCAAGCTCGGCACGTGGTGGTGGCGGCTCTCCCAGTGGACGCTGATCTTCCCCCTCATCGGTACGGCCTGGGGCTGGATCTTCACCGAGACGGGCCGCCAGCCCTGGGTGGTCTACGGGGTGCTCCGCACCGAGGACGCGGTCTCGCCGGGGGTCTCGCAGGGCGAGGTGCTCACCTCGCTGATCGGGTTCACGCTCATCTACGCGATCCTCGCCGTGATCGAGGTGAAGCTCCTGCTCAAGTACATCAAGAAGGGGCCGCCCGAGCTGACCGAGGCGGACCTCAACCCGCCCACCAAGATCGGCGGACCGGGCTCGGGCAAGGGCTCCGACTCCGACTCCGATGACGACGCCGACCGGCCCATGGCCTTCTCGTACTGAAGGAAGGAGCGACCAGGACATGGAACTTCACGACGTCTGGTTCGTACTGATCGCCGTCCTGTGGATCGGCTACTTCTTCCTGGAGGGCTTCGATTTCGGGATCGGCGTACTGACCAAGCTGCTCGCCCGGAACCGGGTCGAGAAGCGGGTCCTCATCAACACCATCGGTCCCGTCTGGGACGGCAACGAGGTGTGGCTGCTCACGGCGGGCGGCGCGACCTTCGCCGCCTTCCCCGAGTGGTACGCCACGCTCTTCTCCGGGTTCTATCTGCCGCTGCTGATCATCCTGATCTGCCTGATCGTGCGCGGTGTGGCCTTCGAGTACCGGGCCAAGCGGCCCGAGGAGCGCTGGCAGACCAACTGGGAACACGCGATCTTCTGGACCTCGCTGATCCCCGCGCTGCTGTGGGGCGTGGCCTTCGGCAACATCGTGCGCGGCGTGAAGATCGACGCCCACAAGGAGTACGTGGGCAACTTCTGGGACCTGCTCAACCCGTACGCGATCCTCGGCGGGCTCGTCACCCTGACGCTGTTCACCTTCCACGGCGCGGTCTTCGCCTCGCTCAAGACGGTGGGCGACATCCGGGTGCGGGCACGGAAGATGGCGCTCGGCCTGGGTCTCGTCACGGCCGTCCTCGCGCTCGGGTTCCTGATCTGGACCCAGGCGGACAAGGGCGACGGCAAGAGCCTGATCGCGATGATCGTGGCGGTGCTCGCGCTGGTCGGAGCCATCGCGGCGATCAGGATCGGGCGCGAGGGCTGGTCGTTCGCGCTGTCGGGGATCACCATCGCGGCGGCCGTGGCGATGCTCTTCCTGACGCTCTTCCCGAACGTCATGCCGTCGTCGCTGAACGCGGAGTGGAGCCTCACGGTCACCAACGCCTCGTCCAGCCCGTACACCCTGAAGATCATGACCTGGTGCGCAGGCGTCGCGACCCCCGTGGTGCTGCTCTACCAGTCGTGGACGTACTGGGTGTTCCGCAAGCGGATCGGCACGCAGCACATCGCCGACGCCGCGCACTGAGTCTGTACTGAGCTCCTGATGTTCCTGGCCGAGCTCCCGATGTTCCTGCTGGTTTCTCGGAGGGTGTGTTTCACGTGAAACCGATCGACCCGCGTCTGCTTCGCTACGCCCGCGCCACTCGCTTCTTCCTGGTGGCGGTGGTGGTTCTGGGGCTCGTCGGAGCGGGCCTGGTCATCGGGCAGGCGATGCTCATCGCCGAGATCGTGGTGGGCGCGTTCCAAAAGGGCCACTCCGTAGGCGACCTGAGCACTCCTATGGTGCTGCTCGCCGTGGTCGCCGTCGGACGGGGGCTGGTCTCCTGGCTGACCGAGCTCGCCGCACACCGGGCGAGCGCGGCGGTCAAGTCGGAGCTGCGGGGACGGTTGCTGGAGCGGGCGGGGGAGCTCGGTCCCGGATGGCTGACCGGGCAGCGGACGGGGTCGCTGATCTCGCTCGCGACGCGGGGAGTGGACGCGCTCGACGACTACTTCTCGCGCTATCTGCCGCAGCTGGGTCTCGCGGTGGTGGTTCCGGTGGCGGTGCTCGCCCGCATCGTCACCGAGGACTGGGTGTCGGCGGCGATCATCGTCGTGACGCTGCCGCTGATCCCGGTCTTCATGATTCTGATCGGCTGGGCCACGCAGAACCGGATGGACCGTCAATGGCGGCTCCTCTCCCGCCTTTCGGGGCACTTCCTGGACGTGGTGGCGGGGCTGCCCACCCTGAAGGTGTTCGGCCGCGCCAAGGCGCAGGCCGAGTCCATCCGCAAGATCACCGGCGAGTACCGGCAGGCCACGATGCGGACGCTGCGCATCGCCTTCCTCTCGTCGTTCGCCCTGGAACTGCTCGCCACGATCTCGGTCGCCCTGGTCGCGGTCACCATCGGCATGCGGCTCGTGCACGGCGAGATGGACCTCTACGACGGTCTCGTGGTCCTCGTCCTCGCGCCCGAGGCGTATCTGCCGCTGCGCCAGGTCGGTGCGCAGTACCACGCGGCGGCGGAGGGGCTCTCGGCCGCCGAGGAGATTTTCGAGGTCCTGGAGACCCCGGCGCCCACCGCCGGTACGGGGCCCGCGCCCACCGGCGCCATCGCCTTCGAGGGCGTGACCGTCCGCTACCCGGGCCGGTCGACGGACGCCGTGTCGGACGTCTCCTTCGAGGTCGGATCCGGCGAGACGGTGGCGCTCGTGGGGCCCAGCGGCGTGGGCAAGTCGACCCTTTTGAACGTGCTGTTGGGCTTCGTACGACCTGATCGCGGACGGGTCCGCATCGGGGACGTCGACCTGGCCGACGTCTCCTTGGAGCGGTGGCGGGAGCGCATCGCCTGGGTGCCGCAGCGGCCGCACCTGTTCGCCGGGACCATCGCGGAGAACGTACGGCTCGCGCGGCCGGAGGCGACCGACGCGCAGGTGCGCGATGCGCTGCGCTCGGCAGGGGCGCTGTCCTTCGTCGATGCTCTGCCCGGCGGGGCCGACACCGTGCTCGGTGAGGACGGCGCCGGGCTCTCCGCGGGGCAGCGGCAACGGCTCGCCCTCGCGCGGGCCTTCCTCGCGGACCGGCCCGTGGTGCTGCTCGACGAGCCGACGGCCGCGCTTGACGGTGGGACCGAGGCGGAAGTGGTCGAGGCGGTTCGGCGGCTTGCTGTCGGGCGGACTGTGCTGCTCGTTGTGCATCGGCCTGCGCTTTTGGCTGTCGCCGGGCGGGTTGTGCGACTCGATGTCCCCGTGAGCGATGCTCGGAGCCGGGGGTTGTGCCCACCCTTCCCCAAGCTCTCGGCTTCGCTCGAGCAGGGGAGGCCCCACTCGCCCAGCGGCACGATTGCCCACAACGGCGACGACCTTGCCGCTCAGCCCGGTGAGTCGGAGACCGCTGCTCCCGGAGGGCGGGTGCTCGCCCGGGTGCGGCATGCCGCGCGGGCCCGGCGGGGGCAGTTGGCGCTGGCCCTGTTGCTCGGGGCCCTCGCGCTCGGCAGTGCCGTGGGGCTCATGGCCACCTCAGGGTGGCTGATCTCCAGGGCGTCGGAACAGCCGCCCGTGATGTACCTGATGATCGCCGTGACGGCGACCCGCGCCTTCGGCATCGGCCGTGCCGTCTTCCGGTACGCCGAGCGCCTCGTGTCGCACGACGCCGTGCTGCGGATGCTCGCCGACACCCGCGTCGCCGTCTACCGGCGCCTGGAACGGCTCGCCCCCGCCGGCCTGCGGGGCACCCGGCGCGGCGACCTCCTCTCCCGCCTGGTGGCCGACGTGGACGCGCTGCAGGACTACTGGCTGCGCTGGCTGCTGCCCGCGTCCGCCGCGGCCGTCGTGAGCGCGGGTGCCGTCGGCTTCACCGCCTGGCTGCTGCCCGAGGCGGGCGCCGTGCTCGCCGCGGGCCTGCTCCTCGCGGGCGTCGGCGTGCCGCTGGTGAGCGGCGCCGTGGCCCGGCGCGCGGAGCGGCGCCTGGCCCCCGCGCGCGGGGCGCTGGCCACCCGCGTGGCCGACCTGCTCACCGGCACCGCCGAGCTGACCGTCGCCGGTGCGCTGGCGCGGCGTACGGCCAAGGCGCGGGAGTCCGACGCCGCGCTGACCCGGATCGCCTCCAGGGGCGCCACCGCGACGGCACTCGGCGACGGCCTCGGCGCCCTCGTCACCGGCCTCACGGTCGCCGCGGCCGCGCTGGTCGGCGTGCAGGCCGTGCACGACGGACGGCTCGGCGGCATCACCCTGGCCGTCGTCGTCCTCACGCCGCTCGCCGCCTTCGAGGCGGTGGCGGGTCTGCCGCTCGCCGTGCAGTACCGCCAGCGGGTCAGGAAGAGCGCTGAGCGCGTCTACGAGGTCCTCGACGCTCCCGTGCCCGTCCCCGAGCCCGCCGAGCCCGTACAGGCGCCCTCGACGCCCTTCCCGCTGCGGGTCGAGGGACTGCGCGCCCGCTACGAGGGCCAGGACGCGGACGCGCCCGCGCTCGCGGGCGTGGACCTCACGCTGGAGCGGGGGCGGCGGATCGCCGTGGTCGGGCCCTCGGGGTCCGGCAAGACGACGCTCGCCCAGGTGCTGCTGCGGTTCCTCGGGTCCTACGAAGGGACGTACACGCTCGGCGGCACGGACGCGGCCGCGCTGGACGGCGACACCGTGCGCGGGCTCGTCGGTCTGTGCGCGCAGGACGCGCACATCTTCGACAGCTCGGTGCGCGAGAACCTGCTGCTCGCGAAGCGGGACGCCACCGACGCGGAGCTCCGCGACGCCCTGGTCCGCGCGCGCCTGGACGACTGGGCCGACTCGCTGCCCGACGGCATCGACACGCTCGTCGGGGAGCACGGGGCGCGCCTCTCCGGAGGACAGCGTCAGCGTCTCGCCCTGGCCCGCGCGCTGCTCGCGGACTTCCCGGTACTCATCCTCGACGAGCCCGCCGAGCACCTGGACCTGCCGACCGCCGACGCGCTCACCGCCGACCTCCTCGCCGCGACCGAGGGCCGTACGACGCTGCTGATCACGCACCGGCTCGCCGGGCTCGACGCGGTGGACGAGGTGCTCGTCCTCGACGCGGGCCGGGTCGCGCAGCGCGGCGCGTACGCCGAGCTGGCCGCGCTCGACGGGCCGCTGCGGCGGATGCTGGAGCTGGAGCGGGCGGCGGACCTGCTGACGGCGGGGGCGCGCTAGCGGGCTGGAGGAGGCGTGCCGGTGGGCTGGAGACAAGGGCCTCGACTTTCCCCTGCAAATAGGACTTACTAGGCTCAAAGACATGTCAGCACCAGCGGCCTCCGCCGACTCACCGTTCCCCGACGGCACACCGGACTCGGCGGAGGCAGCGGCGCGGGCCACCCGCAGCCTGCAAGGGCTCTCGCCCGAGCTGACCTCACGGGTGCCGCAGCTGCTCGAAGCCATGCGGTCGGTCGGCACGGGCCTCGAACTCCACACCACCCTGGACCGCATCTGCGAGACCGCCGCCGAGCTGGCCGACGCCCACTACGCGGCGATCGGCGTCGTCTCCGAAGACGGCGAAGGGCTCTCCGACTTCGTCTACTTCGGCATCGATCCCGAGACGGCCGAGCGGATCGGGCGGCTGCCCGACGGCCACAAGGGACTGCTCGGCGCCCTCATCCACCAGCCCACGACGCTGCGCCTCGCCGATCTCTCCGCCGACCCGCGCTCCTGCGGCTTCCCGCCCCACCATCCGCCGATGCGGTCCTTCCTCGGCGTTCCCATCCGGGTCCAGGGCGAGATCTTCGGCAACCTCTATCTGACCGAGAAGCGCGGCGGGGCGGAATTCAACGACTACGACGTGCACATGGTCCGCGTACTCGCGACGGAGGCGGGCATCGCCATCGGAAACGCACGCCTCTACGAAGCCGCCAAGCAGCGGGAGCGCTGGATCGACGGCTCCGTGGCGGTCACCACGGCCCTGCTCTCCGGCAGCGACGCCGAGGAGGCATTGGCTGTCGTCGCCGAGCAGGCGAGGCACCTGGCGGACTCGGCCGCGGGGATCGTGCTGCTGCCCGACGAGGAGGGCGGCATGGAGATCGTCGCCGTCTCCTCGGACGATCCCGGCGGGGCGCTGGGCGTGATCGTCCCTCCGGAGAGCCGCATCGTCAGCCAACTGCTCGAAGGGCAGGCCGTCTTCATCGACGACGCGGCGACCGACCCGCGCGTGATGACCGACCTGGCGCGCCACTACGGACCCGTCATGATGCTGCCGTTGCAGAGCGACGGCCGGGTGCTCGGGACGCTCGTGACGCCACGCGCGCGTGGGGGACGTCCGTTCAGCGAGGCCGAGCGGACGCTCGCCGCGCAGTTCGCCTCGCAGGCCGCGCTCGCCCTGATGATGGCCGACGCGCAGCGCGACAGGGAGCGGCTCGCGGTCTACGAGGACCGGGACCGGATCGCCAGGGACCTGCACGACCTCGTCATCCAGCGGCTCTTCGCCACCGGCATGATGCTGGAGAGCGCCCAGCGCAGGTCCGTGGTGCCGGAGGTGCAGGTCGGCGTCGGCAAGGCCGTCGACGAGCTGGACGTGACGATCCAGGAGATCCGTACGGCGATCTTCGCCCTCCAGCAGGGCCCTGCCGAGGCCCCGTCCGGGCTGCGTACGCGGGTGCTCCGCGAGATCAACATGGCCGCGGTGCCGCTCGGCTTCAAGCCCTCGCACCACTTCGTGGGGCCCGTCGACACCGTGGTCGGCGAGCTCGCGGGCAAGAACCTCATCGCGGCCCTGCGGGAGGCGCTGTCCAACGCGTTCCGGCACGCGCGGGCCGCCCGCATCGACGTCGTCGTCGACTCCTCGGTGATCCTCCCCGACGGGCAGCAGGGGGTGCGCCTGACCGTCGCCGACGACGGCGTGGGCATCGCGGAGGGCGGCCGGCGCAGCGGCCTGAAGAACCTCAAGAGGCGGGCGGAGTCGCTGGGCGGCGACAGTTGGTACGGGCCCGGCATCGGCGAGGACGGCGGCGGCACGACGGTGGTGTGGCAGGCGCCTTACTGAGTCGCGCCTCTCCGTAGTGCCGAGTGGAGCCTGTTCGGCGGTATGCGCGTGGGCCGTACGGGGCACCGTGCCCCCCGAGTGCACGAGTCGCGCAGGAACCATGCCGCCAGGGCGGGCAACGATCCCTGACATGCCCTTGAGCCCCCCGAGCCGCCACCGCCGTCCGCACCCGCTCCTCAGCGTGTCGGTGCTGCTGTGCGCGCTGCTGGGCCTCACGACGCCCGCCGCCGCGTCCGAGGGCCCGAGCACGAGCGCCGAGGTGGCACGCCTCTACGAAGAGGCGTCCGCCGCGACCGCCCGCTACGAAGAGGGCCGTCGGACAGCCGGTCTGCAACGGGCGAGGATCCGGAGACTGGACCGGCTCCTCGCCGACGAGCGGCACGACGTGGCCGTGCTCCACGGCGATCTGGGCCGGATGGCCCGCGCCCAGTACCGCTCCGGCGGCGGCCTGCCCTACACCGCCCAACTGCTCCTCGCCGACAGCCCCGACGACCTGATGCGCGGCAAGCAGGCCCTGTTGCAGGCGGATCTCGCCGTGAACAGCGCCGTCGCCAAGACCCGGCGGGCCGCGGCGAGGCTCGCGGTCGCCAAGCGCAGGGCGGACCGCGCCAAGCGCTCCCTGGACCGGCGCAACGTACGCCTCGCGCGGCTGAAGCGCGGCATCGAGGCCAAGCTGGAGTCGGCGCGCTGGACCCTCCAGGGCGAGGCCGACCGGTCCGTCACCGCGGGCAAGTGCCGGGGCGCCGTACGCATGGAGCAGCCCGCGACACGTCCCACGCGCGCGTGGGTGACGCCCGTGGAGACGTACGAGCTCTCCGCGGGCTTCGACAGCGCGGGCGAGCGCTGGGCGCACCGGCACACGGGGCAGGACTTCGCGGTCGGCATCGGCACGCCCGTGCGGGCGGTCGGCGCGGGCCGGGTGGAGAGCGTGTCGTGCGGCGGGGGCTTCGGGATCGAGATCGTGGTGCGGCACAAGGGCGGCTACTTCACGCAGTACGCCCACCTCGCGGCCGTCGGCGTCGACCAGGGGGACCGGGTGCGCCCCGGGCAGTGGATCGGGCAGACGGGCACGACCGGCAACTCGACGGGGCCGCACCTGCACTTCGAGACGCGGCTCACGCCCTATCTGGGCTCGGGCGTGGACCCGCGCGCGTGGCTGGCCGAGCGGGGCGTCAGGATCTAGCCGTGCCTCCGGTGTCCAGCCGGTCCACCAGGACCTAGCCGTGCCGCCGGTCCGCGAGGATCTGCTCGATGACGACCGCGACGCCGTCCTCGTTGTTGGCGACGGTGCGTCCCGACGCGGCGGCGACGACGTCCGGGTGGGCGTTGCCCATCGCGTACGACGTGCCCGCCCAGGTGAGCATCTCGATGTCGTTCGGCATGTCTCCGAAGGCGACGACTTCCTCGGGCGTGATGCCGCGCTCCGCGCAGCACAGCTCCAGGGTGCTGGCCTTGGAGACGCCGGGGCCGCTGATCTCCAGGAGGGCGCTCGGGCTCGAACGGGTGACCGTGGCGCGGTCGCCGATGGCCGCGCGGGCGACGACCAGGAACTCGTCGGGCGCGAGCTCCGGGTGGTGCGCGAGGACCTTCAGGACGGGCTGGTCCGCGACGGCGGAGTCGTCCGGGTCCGCCGCGAGCAGCTTCTCGGCGGGCGCGACGCTCTCGCCGGGCTCCATGTGCAGCGGGGGGTATGTCTCCTCGTGGTGGAGCCCGCCGGTCCGCTCGATCGCGAAGGACGTGCCGGGTGCCGCGGCCCGCAGCCGCCGCACCACGTCGAGGGCGGTCTCCCGCTCCAGTTCGCGCAGCTTCACGAAGCGGTGCGCGCCGGGGCCGCCGTGCAGATCGACGACCGCGGCGCCGTTTCCGCAGATGGCGAGGCCGTGACCGTGGACGTGGTCGCTGACCACGTTCATCCAGCGGGCCGGGCGGCCGGTCACGAAGAACACCTCGATCCCGGCCTCCTCGGCGGCCGCGAGCGCGGCGACGGTGCGGTCGGAGACCGACTTGTCGTCGCGCAGCAGCGTGCCGTCCAGGTCCGTGGCGATCATCCGGGGCCGCGGCCGCGGACCGGACGGGGCGAAGGCGTCCGGGGCGGTGGCGGCCGGGGGCTGGGGCCGAGGGGTAGCTGAGGTCACGCCACGGATTGTCCCGTACCTCTGTGCACGGTCGTGCGCTGGGGCGCACAGGTGAGTGCGGTCAGGCCGCTGTGGCGCCGCCCGACACCTGGGCGGGCGCCTCCATGGCGATCCGCTCGAACACCTTCTCGTCCGCCCCGAAGTACGTGCCGGGCAGCGGCCAGTGGATGACGATCTCGTTGAACCCCAGCTCGGCGTGGCGGCCCGCGAAGTCGACGAAGGCGTCGAAGGAGTCGAGCGGGCTGTCCGGGGTGAAGCCGGTGAGCAGGACCTTGTCGAGTTCGGCGACGTCGCGGCCGATCTCGTCGCAGGCCGCGGCGAGCTTGTCGGCCTGTCCACGGATGGCTTGAAGTGACTGCTCCGGAGTGCCGTTCTCGAAGAGCTTCGGGTCGCCCGTGGTCACCCACGCCTGTCCGTGGCGGGCGGCGAGCCGCAGTCCGCGCGGTCCCGTGGCGGCCACCGCGAAGGGCAGCCGGGGGCGCTGGACGCAGCCGGGGATGTTGCGCACCTCGCTCGCCGAGTAGTGCGTGCCGTCGTGGGAGACGACGTCCTCACAGAGCAGGCGGTCGAGGAGCGGCAGGAACTCGCCGAAGCGGTCGGCCCGCTCGCGCGGGGTCCAGGGCTCCTCGCCGCTCGGGCGCAGCGCCGTGGCGTCGAAGCCGTTGCCGCCCGCGCCGATGCCGAGGGTGATCCGGCCGTTCGAGACGTCGTCGAGCGTGATCAGTTCCTTGGCGAGCGTCACCGGGTGCCGGAAGTTGGGCGAGGTGACGAGCGTGCCGAGGCGGAGCCGCTCGGTGGCGGCCGCGGCGGCGGTCAGCGTCGGGACCGCGCCGAACCAGGGCCCGTCGCGGAAGGTGCGCCAGGAGAGGTGGTCATAGGTGTACGCGGTGTGGAAACCGAGCTCTTCCGCGCGCTGCCAGCGTTCCCTGCCGCCCTCGTGCCAGCGGAGTACGGGAAGGATCACGGTGCTCAGGCGCAGGTTCATGTGTCCGAGCGTAAGTCCGCCGGTGGCGTGCCCGCTCAGCGGACCCTGGCGCTGAGCCACGGTGTCAGGGTGACCATCGGGATGAACTCCTTGTACGTCTCGTCGCCGGGCAGCGGCACGATGAAGTAGTAGCCGGGCGGGAAGCGCCTGCCCTTGACGTGCGCGAGGCCGGAGAGGACAGACCGGACGAAGGCGGGCACGGAGTCGCGCGGGATGTCGTGGCACGCGACGTGCTCCACGGTGATCAGCGCGTCGGCGTCGTCCCCCGAGCCCTCGCCCGAGCCGTCCCCGGAGCCGTCGCCGGGGTAGAGCCGCACCGAGATCCGGGGTGATCCGGTGAACTCCACGTACGCCTCGTGGGGCAGCGAACCGTCGGGGTCGGCGGTCACGCCGATGCCCGCGGCACCGCGGCGCGAGGTCTGGTCGGCGCCGATGTCGTGCGTGACCTCGATCTCCCTGTCGTACTCACGGGCGAGTTCGCGCAGGGCGTTGAGGGCGGCCTCGGTGCTGTGCAGATGCTCCATGCGGCCGATCATGCCCGCTCGGTAGGGGCCGGGAAAGCGCGGCTAACCTTCCGTTCCTTTTCGATCGCCCACTTTTCATCCGGCAATTTCAGTCCACAGGTTTGATCCACAGCCAAGTCCAGTTATCCACAGGCTACTTGGCGATTCTGTGGACAACTCACAGACGATAGGCGGCATTTGGCCAACTTACTTCTGTTCTCGGTGATTTGCCGCAAGTGCGTCCAATGTCCTGGCCTGGACCTCCCGTTCGGCGGCCGCTGAGATGAACGCCGGGGTGTTCTCCTCGCCAACCAATGCCTGAACAGCCCGCATTGTGGCGGCCGGCAGGGCCACGTTCTGCGGCAGATCCGCGTACTCGGGCGGACGCTCGGGGTCGAGGTGGCGCCGCAGATGCAGGGTGGCGAACAGACGCATGGCGCGCGCCAGTTCGGCATCGACTGTCTGCTGGGCCAGGGGCCGCAGTCGCCGTACGAGAGCGGCCGCCTCGGCCGCGTCCGCCTCTGTCGGCGGGTGATGGCCGAGATAACGCGCGAAGACGTGCTCGGTGGTGAACTCGAGGAAACGGGAGGCGATGTGCTCGACCTGCCCCCTCAACTCCCGCAAATGCCCCGAGATCGCGGAAAGGGGAACTCCCGCCGCGTACAACTCGACGGCCACCGCCAGCTCCTGAGGGCTCGGCACGAGGAATTCGTCGTCGCTTCCCTGCACGGGTTCGAGGACACCGAGCGCGATGGCGTCCGCGACGGCCGCCTCGTCCGGAGTGCCGCCGAAGGCCGCGTCGAGCTCGGCGCGGGTGATCCGGTCGGCCTTCTCGTCAGTCCAGGGGCCGTCGACCTCGGCGGCGAGACCGAGGACGCCGCCGAGCCCCCGGCCCGCGTCCCAGGCCTCCAGGAGCTCCTTGATGGAGGCCAGGGTGTAGCCACGGTCGAGCAGGTCGGCGATCTGCCGCAGCCGCGCCAGGTGCGCGTCCCCGTACACGTTGGACCGGCCGCGGCGCTCCGGGCGGGGGAGCAGCCCGCGGTCCTGGTAGGCGCGGATCGTGCGGACCGTGGCGCCGCTGTGGTGCGCCAGGTCCTCGATCCGGTACTCCAGCCGGAACCGCTCCGTGGGCTCGGTGTACTCCACGCTCCCCGCCCTCCGTGTTGCCTCGTGCTAGGCGATGGCCGCCCGGCCCACCGCCGCGGCCGCGGCACGTGCCGCGGGTGACTGCGCCAGATACTCGACGGCCTTGCGCAGCGAGCCTTCCTGCGAGGGATGGTACGACCGCCGCAGGTAGCGGGGTACGGCCGTGCCGAGCTCGCGCCAGGTGGGCAGCAGGCCCTTGCCGACCGCCTTGTTGTGCTCGGCCAGTGAGTACCGCGCACGCCCCGCGAGTTGGGGATCGTGACGGATCAGATAGGCGGTGCCCCAGACCCACAGGTACAGCATCACGGGCGCCGTGACCGCCATGCCCGCGATCCTGCGGGCGTACCGGGAAGGGCCCGTGCCGCCGCAGTGCTGGTACATGTCGAAGGCGACCGCGCGGTGTTCGACCTCCTCCGCGCCGTGCCAGCGCAGCAGGTCGAGCATGACCGCGTCGGCTCCGGCGCGGTCCAGGCCCTCGGCGTGCAGCACCCAGTTCCCCAGGACCGCGGTGAACTGTTCGATCGCGGCGATGACGGAGAGACGGAAGCGCAGCCACTCCTGCGTGGGGATCGGCGCTCCCCACGGCGGCTGCTCGCCGAGGAGCTTCTCGAAGAGGAAGTCCACGTACTTCGTGAACGCCGCGGTGTCCAGGCGCTGCGCGGCCAGGTGGTCGAGCACGTGCGCGTGCTGCACGCTGTGCGTGGCCTCCTGGCCCATGAAGCCCTTGACGTCCTTCAGGAGCGCCGGGTCGGTGACCAGCGGAAGGCCCTCCTTGAAGACCTTCACGAACCACCGCTCCCCCGCGGGAAGCAGCAGATGCAGGACGTTGATGACGTGGGTGGCGGTCGGCTCGTCCGGTATCCAGTGCAGCGGCGTCTCGTCCCAGTCGAACGAGACCCGGCGCGGAAGGATCCTGTAGTGCTCCTCGGCGTGCGTGTCGGCGTTCTTCTCCGTGCTCACAACGGCGGCTCCAATCGGGCTATCGCGCGCAGGGCCTTGGGAGTGAAGCGGGACATGAGGTGGGCGCCGCGGGCCTCGGGGGTGACAGGGACCACCGCCTGGTTCTTCACGACGGCGCGCAGGACGGCGTCGGCGACCTTCTCCGGCGGGTAGTTGCGCAGTCCGTAGATCCGGGAGGTCCTCTTCTGGCGGCGCTTCTCCTCCTCGGCGTCGACCCCGACGAAGCGGGACGTCGCCGTGATGTTCGTGTTCACGAGGCCGGGGCAGATCGCGGAGACGCCGATGCCCTGGTCCGCGAGCTCGGCGCGCAGGCACTCGCTCAGCATCAGGACGGCCGCCTTGGAGGTGCTGTAGGCGGGCAGCACCTTGGAGGGCTGATAGGCCGCAGCCGACGCGGTGTTGACGATGTGGCCGCCCTGGCCGCGCTCGGCCATCTGCTTGCCGAAGAGCCGACAGCCGTGGATGACGCCCCACAGATTGACGTCCAGGACCTTCTTCCAGTCCTCGGCACTGGTGTCGAGGAAGGAGCCGGAGAGGCCGATGCCCGCGTTGTTCACCAGGACGTCCACCACGCCGTACTCCGTGGCGACCTTCTCGGCGAGCTTCTCCATGGCCTGCTCGTCGGTGACGTCGACCGTCTCGCCCCAGGCCGCGGGGGCGCCTATCAGACGGGACATCTCCGCCGTGCGGGCCGCGCTCTCCGCGTCCCGGTCGACGGCGACCACGCGCGCGCCCGCCTCGGCGAAGGCGAACGCGGTGGCCCGCCCGATGCCGCTGCCCGCGCCGGTGACCAGGACGAGCTGTCCGCCGAACCGGTCGGCGTGCTTCCCCGTGGCCACGCTGTTCTTGGCGGGCAGGCCGTCCTCGTTGGCCGTGACGAAGTCGCCGATCCAGGCGGCCAGTTGGTCGGGGCGGGTGCGCGGGACCCAGTGCTTGGCGGGCAGCGTGCGGCGGATCAGCTGCGGGGCCCACAGTTCCAGCTCGTCGTAGAGCCGCTCGGACAGGAAGATGTCTCCGGAGGGCGTGATGAGCTGCACGGGCGCGTGCGCGTAGGCGTCGGCACGCGGCCTGCGCAGCCGCGCGCGGACGTTGTCCCGGTAGAGCCAGGCGCCGTGCGCGGCGTCCTGGGGCAGCGAGGACGTCGGGTAGTCGCCGGAGGGCACCTTCTCGACGCGCTCCAGGATCTTCGGCCACCGCTTGCCGAGCGGGCCGCGCCAGGCGAGCTCGGGGAGTACGGGGGTGTGCAGCATGTACACGTACCAGGACTTGGCGCCCTGGCCGAGGAGTTGACCGACCTTGCGCGGCGTCGGCCGGGTCATCCGCTTCTTGATCCAGTGCCCGAAGTGGTCGAGCGAGGGGCCCGACATGGAGGTGAAGGACGCGATGCGCCCCTCCGTGCGCGTGACCGTGACGAACTCCCAGGACTGCACCGAGCCCCAGTCGTGCCCGACCACGTGCACCGGCCTGTCCGGGCTGACCGCGTCGACGACCGCCAGGAAGTCGTCGGTCAGCTTCTCCAGCGTGAAGCCGCCGCGCAGCGGCCGCGGAGCCGTGGACCTGCCGTGGCCCCGCACGTCGTAGAGGACGACGTGGAACTGGTCCGCGAGGCGCTCGGCGACCTCGGTCCACACCTCCTTGGAGTCCGGATAGCCGTGCACGAGCAGGACCGTGGGCCGCTCCGCGTCGCCCAGCTCCGCGTCGCCCAGCTCGGCGACGCACAGCTCGACGCCGCCCGTGCGCACCCAGCGCTCGCGTGCGTCCTTCCAGACGCCGCCGGTGCTCTTGTGGATGTCTGCGGTCGTCATGCGGCGGCCCTTTCCTCAGCCCAGCGCCGCACGTGCGGCAGGTCGTCGTCCAGCCAGAACGCGCTCTGTTCGGGGTCCTTGGAGTCGGTGACGACCAGGATCTCCTCGAACTTCGCGCCCGTACCCCGGAATCCGAGGTGCGGCTCGACCGCCCAGAGCCCCTGCCGGGGAGGGTGGTCGGAGAACTTGTAGGGGGACCACAGCGGGGACCAGCCGTCCCGGTGGCCGTGGATCGCGTCGCTCGCCAGGCCCTTCAGCGACTGCGTGCCGAACCCGAAGAGGTGCGGCGTCAGGCGCCGCTCCTTGACCCGGTCGACCTTGTGCGCGATGACGCCGAAGGGGTAGGCGCGATGGCGGTTGGCGTAGCCCTGGCGGACCATGAGGCGGTCCACGTCCTCGTATATCTCGCGCAGCGGGCGGCGCTCGCGCACCTCGCGCAGGATCAGCTCGCGGTGCGCCTCCAGATCGGCGAGGAGCTTGTCGTGCACGGGATGGAGGCCCAGGCAGCCCGAGTAGCCGATGTCGGCGGTGAACCCCTTGTAGACCGGGGCCATGTCGAGGATGAAGGGCATCCCCGGCTCCAGCTTCCTGTTGGTCGGGAAGAACTGCAGGGGGATCCGGAAGTTCACGAACGCCGTGCGGTCCCCGAACCAGGCGAAGGGCAGGTGGAACCAGTCGCGCACACCGCGCTCGCGCAGCCAGTCGCGCTGCATCCGCGCTGCCTCGCGCTCCGTCACACCCGGCTTGAGCTGGGCGGCGACCGCTTCCGCGCATGCGTACGCGAGGGTCTGCACTTCCCTGAACCCCCGCAGCTCCGCGGAGAGTTCGCCTGCAACTGCTGAGGTCATGCCACCGTCCGTCCCGTGTCCGGCCCGATCCCGCCGGGCCCCTGTCCGGTCCATCGCTGTACGCGCTCGTAACTTGACACTGATGAATGTGACAATGACCGGCGGCTACGTCAATAGTTCGGCCCAACCCCGCGGGACAGGTCCGGGAGAACCCCCAGGGGTCGACTTCAGGACGACCCTTACGGGCCCGTAATACTCCAGAGTGAGGTCGGGTCAAGCCCGTGGTCTGACGACGGGTGTGCTCTGCGCCACTAACTTCGAAGCGTGACTGTGATCGCGACCGAAAGCCTGAGCAAGCGGTTCCCGAGGGTGACCGCGCTTGACCGGCTCTCCATGGACATCGGGCCCGGTGTGACCGGACTCGTCGGAGCCAATGGAGCCGGCAAGTCCACGTTGATCAAGATCCTGCTGGGCCTGTCCCCCGCCACGGAGGGCCGCGCGTCCGTGCTCGGCCTCGACGTCGCCACCAGCGGCGGCGAGATCCGCGAACGCGTCGGATACATGCCCGAGCACGACTGCCTGCCGCCCGACGTCTCGGCCACCGAGTTCGTCGTCCACATGGCGCGCATGTCCGGACTCCCGCCCACCGCGGCCCGCGAACGCACCGCGGACACCCTGCGGCACGTGGGTCTCTACGAGGAGAGGTACCGCCCCATCGGCGGCTACTCGACGGGCATGAAGCAGCGCGTGAAACTCGCGCAGGCCCTGGTGCACGACCCGCAGCTGGTCTTCCTCGACGAACCGACCAACGGCCTCGACCCGGTCGGACGCGACGAGATGCTCGGCCTGATCCGGCGCGTCCACACCGACTTCGGCATCTCGGTCCTGGTCACCTCGCACCTCCTCGGCGAGCTGGAGCGCACCTGCGACCACGTCGTCGTCATCGACGGCGGCAAGCTCCTGCGGTCCAGCTCCACCACCGACTTCACCCAGACCACCACGACGCTCGCCGTCGAGGTCACCGACACCGACGCCCACCCCGACGGCACCCGCGCGCTGCGCGACGCGCTACAGGGTCACGGCATCGACACGGAGGCCGGTGGCGAACTGCCCGGCGCGGGACACACCATCCTGCTCACCGCCGAGGGCGAGGAGACCTACGACCTCGTGCGCGACCTCGTCGCCGACCTCGGCATCGGCCTGGTCCGGATGGAGCAGCGCAGGCACCACATCGCGGAGGTCTTCAAGGACGAGCCGCAGGAGGAGCCCGTATCCGAGCGCGCGGCCGCCTGGGCGGCCACCGCGGCCACCGCACAGCAGAAAGGAGGCGAGCGATGAGCACGGAATCCACCCGGATCCACAACATCGGGTACCGCGACTACGACGGCCCCCGACTCGGCCGCGCCTACGCCCGCCGCTCGCTCTTCTCCCAGAGCCTGCGCGGCGCGTACGGTCTCGGGCGCTCCGCCAAGTCCAAGGTCCTGCCCATGGTCCTCTTCGCGGTGATGTGCATGCCCGCCGCGATCATGGTCGCCATCGCCGTGGCCACCAAGGCCGACGACCTCCCCGTCGACTACACGCGCTACGCGATCGTCATGCAGGCCGTCATCGGCCTCTTCCTGGCCTCGCAGGCGCCGCAGACCGTGTCGCGCGACCTCCGCTTCAAGACCGTGCCGCTCTACTTCTCCCGGCCCATCGAGCGCGGTGACTACGTGCAGGCGAAGTTCGCCGCGATGAGCTCGGCCCTCTTCATCCTCACGGCGGCCCCGTTGCTCGTGCTCTACGTAGGAGCGCTGCTCGCCAAGCTCGACTTCGCCGACCAGACCAAGGGATTCGCCCAAGGACTCGTCTCCGTGGCGCTCCTCTCGCTGCTCTTCTCCGGCATCGCGCTCGTCATCTCGGCGATCACACCCCGGCGCGGCTTCGGCATCGCCGCCGTCATCGCGGTCCTGACCATCACCTACGGAGCGGTGTCCACGGTCCAGGCGATCGCCTTCGAGCAGTCGAGCACCGGCGCCATCGCCTGGCTCGGACTCTTCTCGCCGATCACCCTCATCGACGGCGTACAGACCGCCTTCCTCGGCGCGACCTCGGCCTTCCCCGGCGGGGAGGGCCCGTCCACGGGCCAGGGCGTCCTCTACGTACTCGTCGTTCTCGGCCTCATCGCGGGCTGCTACGGCGCCATGATGCGCCGCTACCGGAAGGTCGGCCTCTGATGACGATGATCAACATCGACCACACGTCCCGCTGGTTCGGCAACGTGGTGGCGGTCAACGACATCACCATGAACATCGGCCCGGGAGTCACGGGGCTCCTCGGTCCGAACGGCGCGGGCAAGTCGACCCTCATCAACATGATGGGCGGCTTCCTCGCCCCCTCCACGGGCAGCGTCACGCTCGACGGCAAGCCGATCTGGCGCAACGAGCAGATCTACCAGGACATCGGCATCGTCCCCGAGCGCGAGGCGATGTACGACTTCCTCACCGGCCGCGAATTCGTCGTCGCCAACGCCGAGTTGCACGGGCTCGACGAGCGGGCCGCCAAGAAGGCGCTCGCCACGGTCGAGATGGAGTACGCGCAGGACCGCAAGATCTCGACGTACTCCAAGGGCATGCGCCAGCGCGTGAAGATGGCCTCCGCCCTGGTCCACGAGCCGTCCGTGCTGCTGCTCGACGAGCCCTTCAACGGCATGGACCCGCGCCAGCGCATGCAGTTGATGGACCTCCTGCGGACCATGGGCGACCAGGGCCGCACGGTCCTGTTCTCCTCGCACATCCTCGAAGAGGTCGAGCAACTCGCCTCGCACATCGAGGTGATCGTCGCCGGGCGGCACGCGGCGAGCGGTGACTTCCGCAAGATCCGCCGCCTGATGACCGACCGGCCGCACCGCTATCTGATCCGTTCCAGCGACGACCGTGCCCTGGCCGCCGCGCTGATCGCCGACCCGTCGACGGCCGGTATCGAAGTCGACCTCAAGGAGGGCGCGTTGCGCATTCAGGCGGTCGACTTCGGCCGGTTCACCACGCTGTTGCCACAGGTCGCCCGTGAGCACGGCATCCGACTTCTGACGGTCTCGCCATCGGACGAGTCCCTCGAGTCGGTCTTCTCCTATCTCGTCGCGGCCTGAAGGGAGCCACCGTGTACGACCCCACTGTCGCCCGGCTCACCTACCGGGCCCTGCTCGGCCGCCGCCGCGCTCTGATCCTCTTCGCCCTGCCCGTCCTGCTCATCGTGATCTCCGCGGCCGTCCGCGGCTTCAGCGGTGCCGACGACCAAGTGGCCGTCGACGTCCTGGGCGGATTCGCGCTCGCCACGATGGTGCCGATCATCGGCGTCATCGCGGGCACGGGCGCGATCGGCCCGGAGATCGACGACGGCTCCGTCGTCTACCTCCTGTCCAAGCCGGTCAAGCGGCCCACGATCATCTTCACCAAGCTGATCGTCGCCGTCGCGGTCACCATGGCGTTCTCCGCGATCCCGACGTTCATCGCCGGAATGATCCTGAACGGCAACGGCCAGCAGATCGCCATCGCGTACACCATCGCGGCGCTGGTCGCCTCGATCACCTACGCGGCGATCTTCCTGCTGCTCGGCACGGTCACCCGGCACGCCGTGGTCTTCGGACTCGTCTACGCCCTGGTCTGGGAGGCCCTCTTCGGCTCCCTGGTCGCCGGGGCGCGCACCCTCAGCGTGCAGCAGTGGTCCCTCGCCGTGGCCCAGAAGGTCGGCGAGGGCGATCTGATCACCTCGGACGTCGGCCTGCCCGCGGCGACGATCCTGCTGGTCGCCGTCACGGTCGCCACGACGTGGTACGCGGGCCAGAAGCTGCGGACGCTGAAGCTGGCCGGGGAGGAGTAGGCCCCCCCCCCCCGCGGTCGCTCTGACGTCGCCGTTGCTTTCACCCTCCCATCAGCAGGCTGGTGGGAGGGTGCGCCGTTTTATTCGGTGGCGGTGAACTCGCCGTGTGGGCAGAGTAGTTGGTGTCACCGCGCCAGCAACTGGCGCTCACCTTCTGGGAGAGGAGCCGACGTGTCCGTCAGAACGAGTCCGTCGAGTTCCCACCAGGGCAGCCCGCGGCAGGCTCCGGAGTAGTTACTCACTCCGTAGGAGCCCCGCCCACGGGGGAGCTGCCCGGGGCGGCCGCTTCGAGCGCGCGGATGTCATTCCGCGCGGGCCGCCCACCCGGAGGATTGGCCGAGTGGTAAGGCAGCGGCTTGCTAAGCCGTCGTCGGGGTCGAAAGCCCCGCGCGCGTTCGATCCGCGCATCCTCCGCTGCACTTGGCTGAGCGGTTGGCGTTGCTCGGCACCGGGGCCGGTGTCGTCACCGGCTCCGCCGAGTTCGTCCTCAAACGCCGGACGGGCTGAAATTTTCCCCCCGGACGGGATGAAAGTCCCGGCTCAGCGCCCGGCTCACGCGCCCAGCAACCGCTCAAGCACCACCGCGATGCCCTCCGCCTCGTTCGACGTGGTCACCTCGTCGGCGATCGCCTTGAGTTCCTCGTGGGCGTTGGCCATGGCTACGCCGTGGGCCGCCCAGCCGAACATCGGGATGTCGTTGGGCATGTCGCCGAAGGCGATCGTGTCCGCCGCCTTCGCGCCCAGGCGGCGGGCCGCCAGGGAGAGGCCCGTGGCCTTGGAGAGGCCGAGGGGCAGGAGTTCGACGATGCCTTCGCCCGCCATCGTGACGCCGACCAGGTCGCCCGCCACCTGACGGGCCACGTCCGCGAGGGCGTCGTCGCTGAGGCCGGGGTGCTGGACGTACACCTTGTTCAGCGGGGCCGCCCACAGGTCGGCGACGTCCGTGAAGGGGATCACCGGGAGCGGGCCCTCCTGCACCCCGTACCCGGGGCCGACCAGGACCTCGCCGTCGATGCCGTCGCGGCTCGCGGCGAGCGCCAGGGGGCCGATCTCCGCCTCGATCTTGGCCAGCGCGAGACCGGCCAGCTGCCGGTCCAGCGTCACCGACGTGAGCAGCCGGTGCTCCCCCGCGTGGTAGACCTGCGCGCCCTGCCCGCACACCGCGATGCCCTCGTAGCCGAGGTCGTCGAGGATGTGGCGGGTCCAGGGCACCGCGCGGCCGGTGACGATGATGTGCGCCGCGCCCGCCGCGGTGGCCGCGGTGAGCGCCTCGCGCGTCCGTTCCGAAACCGTGTCGTCGGGCCGCAGCAGCGTCCCGTCCAGGTCGGTCGCGACCAGCTTGTACGGGAAGGAGGGCGTGACCGGAGCAGGGTGGCTCACTTGGCGATGGGCTCCAGGATCTCTCGTCCCCCGAGGTACGGACGCAGCACCTCGGGCACCACCACGGAGCCGTCGGCCTGCTGGTGATTCTCCAGGATGGCCACGATGGTGCGCGGGACGGCGCACAGCGTGCCGTTCAGCGTCGCGAGCGGCTGGACCTTCTTGCCCTCGCGCATGCGCACCGAGAGGCGGCGGGCCTGGAAGCCGTCGCAGTTCGAGGCCGAGGTGAGCTCGCGGTACTTGCCCTGGGTGGGGATCCACGCCTCGCAGTCGAACTTGCGCGAGGCCGAGGAGCCGAGGTCACCGGTGGCGACGTCGATCACCTGGAAGGGCAGGCCGAGGCCGGTCAGCCACTGCTTCTCCCACTCCAGGAGGCGCTGGTGCTCGTTCTCCGCGTCGGCCGGGTCGACGTACGAGAACATCTCGACCTTGTCGAACTGGTGCACACGGAAGATGCCGCGGGTGTCCTTGCCGTACGTGCCCGCCTCGCGGCGGAAGCAGGGCGAGAACCCGGCGTACCGCAGGGGCAGCTTGTCGGCTTCGATGATCTCGTCCATGTGGTACCCGGCGAGGGCCACCTCGGAGGTGCCGACCAGGTAGTAGTCGTCCTTCTCCAGGTGGTACACGTTGTCCGCGGCCTGGCCGAGGAAGCCGGTGCCCTCCATGGCGCGCGGGCGCACCAGGGCGGGCGTCAGCATCGGGACGAACCCGGCCTCCGTCGCCTGCGCGATCGCCGCGTTCACCAGGGCGAGCTCCAGGAGCGCGCCGACGCCGGTGAGGTAGTAGAAGCGCGAGCCCGAGACCTTCGCGCCGCGCTCGACGTCGATGGCGCCGAGCGCCTCGCCGAGCTCCAGGTGGTCCTTCGGCTCGAAGCCCTCGGCCGCGAAGTCGCGCGGGGTGCCGATCGTGTCGAGGACGACGAAGTCCTCCTCGCCGCCGACCGGGACGTCCGTGTGGACGATGTTGCCGAGCTTCAGGAGCAGGCTCTTGGTCTCTTCGTCGGCCTCGTTCTGAGCGGCCTCCGCGGCCTTGACGTCGACCTTGAGCTGCTCGGCCTTCGTCAGGAGCTCGGCGCGCTCCTCGGGCGTGGCCTTGGGGATGAGCTTGCCGAGCGACTTCTGCTCGGAGCGCAGCTCGTCGAAGCGGACGCCGGACGACCTGCGCCGCTCGTCGGCGGAGAGCAGGGCGTCGACGAGCGCGACGTCCTCTCCACGGGCGCGCTGGGAGGCGCGAACACGGTCGGGGTCCTCACGGAGCAGGCGAAGGTCAATCACCCCTCAAGGCTACCGTCGCGCGGTTCCGGCCCACGACTCGATATTCCATTGTGTACGTTATGCCCGGTTTGCTAGGAAATGAATTCCTGGTTCGATCCCGGTTCGATCCTGGTTCGAGGTGCGCTTAATCAAGATCGATTCGGCCGGAAAGGATCCATCCCGCAGGCGTCGGCGGCCGGTCAATAGAAAAGGTGCCAATCCCCGAAATGGGGCAGAGTGCCCCCGCCACCTTGACCCGAACCCCTTGCGGGAGGCGGGACTTGGGGCGTGGGCGTGCCCCTGTTGTCCACAGGAATGAAGCCCTCCGAAGAGTTATCCACAGGGTGTGCGAAAGATCTGTGGATGCCGGAAGTAGTCATTCCCAAAGCCGCGTGCGGGGCGAAGGATTCCCTTCCCAAACCACACCCATCCCCACTTTCGAGTGGAAATGGTTCGCTCCAAAGAGTTGATCAATGGAAAAGAGTGGACGAGGGGTGACGTGCGGGACTGTGGACGGAGTTGGGTCCTGTAGGCAGATTTGTCGACCATGTCGTGCTTCGTTGTCGACTTGTCCCCAGGTCGAGACGCACACCTGTGGATAACTTCTGTGGACAACGTAAATCTGCAGGTAGGACTGGGTCGGTTGGCTGGAAACGGCTAGAAACGGCCGTCCTGGCTGCGCGCCAGCCAGTCCGCCGCCGCCATGAACGCCTCGTCCGACGTGCCGGGCCGCAACGTCCGCACGTCCGCGGGAGCCACTCCGGCCCGCGGGTACGAGCCGAGGAAGCGCACCTGGGGGCAGATCCGCTTCAGGCCCATCAGGGCCTCGCCGACCCGGCGGTCGGTGATGTGTCCCTCGGCGTCCACCGAGAAGCAGTAGTTGCCGATGCCCCGACCGGTCGGGCGCGATTCGATCCGCATGAGGTTGACGCCGCGCACGGCGAACTCCTGGAGCAGTTCGAGCAGGGCGCCGGGGTGGTCGTCGCCGAGCCAGATGACGACGGAGGTCTTGTCGGCGCCCGTCGGTGCGGCGGGCCTGGCCGGGCGGCCGACCAGCACGAAGCGCGTCTCGGCGTTCGCCGCGTCGTGGATCTCGCTGACCAGCGGCACGAGCCCGTACGTCGCCGCGGCGAACTCACCCGCGAAGGCGGCGTCGAAGCGGCCCTCCTGGACCAGGCGCGCGCCGTCCGCGTTCGACGCGGCCGACTCCCACAGGGCGTCGGGCAGGTGTGCGGAGAGCCAGTTGCGCACCTGGGGCTGGGCCACCGGGTGGCCGGTCACCGTCTTGATGTCCGTGAGCGCGGTGCCCGGGCGCACGAGCAGCGCGAAGGCGATCGGCAGGACCACCTCGCGGTAGATCATCAGGGGCTCGCCCTTGGCGAGCTCGTCGACGGTGGTGGTGACGCCGCCCTCGACCGAGTTCTCGATGGGCACGAGCGCGGCCGCGGCCTCGCCGTTCCGCACCGCGTCGAGCGTGGCCGGTACGGACACCATCGGGACCAGCTCCCGTGCGGCCGCCTCGGGCAGCGTGCGGAGAGCGGCCTCGGTGAAGGTGCCTTCGGGGCCGAGATAGGTGTAGCGCGTCGCCGACATACCGTCACCCTAATGGCCCGTACGTGGCCTGGCTCACGCGTCTCACAGGGCGACCCCCGCCCCACGGCGGAACGCGCGGGCCCCGCCGCACCCGGGCACCCCGCTCACCCCTCCAGCAGCCGCTGCCCCACGTACTCGCCCTTCGCCGCCCCGCCCGGCACCGCGAAGAGCCCGCTCGACTCGTGCCGGACGAACTCCGACAGGGCGTCGCCCCGGTCGAGCTTGCGCTGTACGGGGACGAAGCCGCGGACCGGGTCCGCCTGCCAGCAGACGAAGAGCAGCCCGGCGTCAGGATCGCCCTTGCCGTCGAAGCCGTCGTGGTACGAGAAGGGGCGGCGCAGCATCGCGGCGCCGCCGTTCTGGTCGGGCCGCGAGATGCGGGCATGGGCGTTGACGGGGATGACGAGCGTGCCGTCGGCGCCCGTCTTCTCCAACTGCGGCTCGGTGGTCTCCGTGCCGCCGGTCAGCGGCGAACCGTCCGACTTGTGCCGCCCGATCACCGCCTCCTGGTCCTTGCGGCCGAGCTTCTCCCAGTCGTCGAGGAGCATCCGGATCCGGCGCACCACCACGTATGAGCCGTCCGCCATCCACGCGGGATCGCCGTCGGCGGGCACGAAGACGCGCTCGTCGAAGTCCTTGTCCGACGGCTTCGGGTTGTTCGTGCCGTCGACCTGGCCCATCAGGTTGCGGGTCGTCATCGGGTGCGCGGTGGCGCCGGGCGAGCGGTTGAAGCCGTTCATCTGCCAGCGCACGCGCGCCGCCCCCGCCGCGTCCCGCTGGATCGCCCGCAGCGCGTGGAAGGCGACCAGCGCGTCGTTCGCACCGATCTGCACCCACAGATCGCCGTTGCTGCGCGCCTTGTCGAGCCGGTCGGACGAGAAGTGCGGCAGTGGATCGAGGGCGTCGGGGCGCTGCTTCGCCAGTCCCGTACGGCCGAAGAAGCTCGCGCCGAAGCCGAACGTGACGGTGAGGGAGGAGGGGCCCGCGTCCCGGGCGACCGATGTGTCGTCGCCCTCCACGGGCTCGCCCGCCATCAGCCGCGCGGCAGTGCCCGACCAGCGGCGCAGCAGGGCCGCCGCCTCCTTGCGGCCCGCGCCCGCCGTCAGGTCGAAGGCGACGAGATGGCCCCGGGCCTGCGTGGGTGTGGTGATGCCGGGCTGATGTTTCCCGTGAAACATCACCTCGTCCGTGCCGAGCGACGCGAGCGCCGCCTTCGACCCGTCCGAGGACGAGCCCGAGCCCGAGGAGGCCGCGGCATAGCCGACCGCGCCGCCCCCCGCGCCGAGCGCGAGGCCGGTCGCGCCCGCGGTGCCGAGCAGCCGACGCCGCGAGATCCCGTTGTCCGCCATGGTGGTTCCGTTCAGCCGATCTGCGCGTTCTTCTTCACGGTGACCTGGTCGATGTCCGAGGTCCGCACGGTCACCGCGATCTTCCAGTCGCCCGCCATCGGGATCTGCACCCCGCTCGCACTCCAGTGTCCGGTGGCGATGTGGTCGGGAGCGACGGGCAGCGGTCCGACGTCCTTCGACTCCAGCGTGAAGGAGACCTTCACCTCGGGGATGTCGAAGGCGCTGCCGTTGGGCCGCTTCACGTAGATGTGCAGGTCGTTGCTGCCGGTGCGGCCCGGGTCGAGGTCGAGCTGCACCGTGCCCCTGCCGTCCTGGCCGCCCGTGTCGAAGGGCACCTTGAGGGTGAGCGGGCCCGAGCGCTGCTGCGCCGCCGCGGAGGTGGCCTTGGCGGCCTCCTCCTCCGTGCGGCCCGGCTCGGTGGTCGTCAGGATCGTGGTGACGGCGAGCAGGACGACGGCGATGCCCGCCTCGGTGAGCACCGAACGGCGCAGTCCTGAGCGGTGCGGGTCGGCGTCGCGCACGCGCTTCTCGCGGGCGCTCGCCATGGCCGCCCGCTGGCGGGCGAGCTGGGCGGAGCGCCGGGCGTCGGCGCCGCCGGACGGCACCGTGACGGGCTTCTGCGTGCGCTGCTCGACGACCACGGCGGCACGCTGCTCGACGACCACGGCGGCCGCGGCCTCCGGGGCGAGCCCGCCCGCCTCGGCGGCGATGCGCCCGGTCCAGCGCCGCGAGATGGAGGCGACGCCCACCAGGACGACGACCAGGCCGACCTTGACGAGCAGCAACTGCCCGTACGACGTGCCGGTCAGGGCCGACCACGAGCCGACCTGCCGCCACGACTGGTAGAGGCCGGTCGCGGCGAGGACGACGACGCTGGTGAAGGCGAGCCGCGAGAACCGCCGCACGGCCGCCTCCTCCACCGACGGCGTGCGGTAGAGCGCGACGAGGAGCGTCGCGAGCCCGCCGAGCCAGGCGGCTACGGCCAGCAGGTGCAGCACGTCGACGGGCATCGCGAGCCCCGCCTGGAGGCCGGTCGAGGCGTGCTCGGCCATCGCCCAGGTCGCCGCGATCCCGATGGCGACGACGCTGCCGCCGATGGCCAGCCCGAAGGTGAGGTCCTTCTTCTCCTTGGGGTCCGTCCGCTTCTCGTATGCCCCGAAGAGCACCGCGATGAACAGCGCGGCGGCGGCGAGCAGCAGCAGCCGGGAGACCAGGGCCGCGCCGGTCTTGGTGTTGAGGACGTCGCCGAGCTTGCCCATGTCGAAGGCGTCGGCGAGCTTGCCGGAACCGGTGTAGGGGGCGCGCAGCAGGAGGAGGGCGAGTGTGGCGCCGGTCAGCGTGACCCAGCCGTACGTCACCAGGCGCTGGACGGGGCGTACGCCCGCGCCGCGCGGCCAGCAGCCGAGCACGAAGGCGGCGCCGCCGACGACCAGGATGAACCCGGCGTACGAGAAGTAGCGCGCGATGTCGTAGAGCACGCCGACCAGGCCGCCGCCCGCTTCCTGGTCGGGGAGCGCGACCTTGGTGTCGGAGGGCGCGCCGATGGAGAACGTGAAGGCGCCGGCGACGGGGTGGCTGTCGGCGGAGACCACCTGGTAGGCGACGGTGAAGGTGCCGTCGGGCAGGCCGGGACGGAGCTTCACGCCGTAGGTGTTGGAGCCGAGGTCGGTGGTCTTCTTGGTATCGGCGCGCTTGCCGGACGGGTCGAGCACCCGCACGGAGCCGTCCGACATGGCGACCTTCTCGGAGAAGGTGAGCTTCACCTGGTCGGGCGCCTTGGGGACCACCGCTCCCTGCTTCGGGTCGCTGCCCGTCAGCGCGGCGTGCGCGGAGGCGGGTGCGGCACCGGCGAGGAACGCGCCGGTCGCGGCGACGATCACCAGGAGGAGCCGCAGGAGGCGTGGCATACCGGTCCGGGCGCGGCGAGCGGTCCTGGAGCGGGGAGCGATGGTCTGCATCAACGGTCCGTCCCTCAGTGCGACGTGTGCGAGCCGTGTGCCGACTCGCCCTGCTGCTCGGGGTTGTGCGTCGCTTCCTTGACCGGCACCTCGACCTTGATCGGGTCCGACTTCTGGAAGTGCAGTGTCACGGCCACCTTGTCGCCCTGCTTCGGCTTGCGCTTGAGCTTTTCGAACATCAGGTGGTTGCCGCCGCGGGTGAAGTCGAGCTCGCCGTCGGCGGGCACGGCGAAGGAGTCCTGCTCCTTCATCGCGCCGCCCTTGGAGCTGTGCAGCGTGACGTCGCCCGCGATGTCGCTGGTGGCGGAGGTCAGCTCGTCGGCGGCGCCCGTGTTGTCGATCTTCAGGAAGCCCGCGGCCATGTCGTCCATGGTGGGCTCGGGGATGAAGGCCCCGCTGACCTTCAGTTCGGGCTTGTCGGCCGAGTCCTTGGAGTCGGAGTCGCCGCCGCAGCCCGCCAGGGTCAGCGCCGCGGCCAGCGCTATGGCGCCGCCCGCGAGGGCGCGGCGGTGGGTGGTGGTGCGGTGGTTCACGGAGTCTCTCCCTTGATGAGCTTGGGGAGATCCCTGGTGTAGTCGGCCGCGGTGGCCTTCTCGCCGTACAGGACGTATCCCTTGTCGGTCTTGGGCGAGTACGCGATGACCGACGTGCCGTGCATCGAGACGAGCTTGCCCTTCTTGTCCTTCTTGGTCGGCTCGACGCTGATCGCGACCTGGCTGGCCCCGGCCTGGATGGTGGCGAAGTCGCCGGTCAGGCCGACGAAGTCGGAGTCCACGCCGTCCAGCCACTCCTTGAGGTGGGCGGGAGTGTCGCGGTCGGGGTCGGTGGTGACGAAGACGACCCGGAGCTTGTCCCGCTCGGCCTTGGAGAGGCCGGACTTCTCCAGCTCCTTCTTGGCGACCGCGATGTTGCCCATCGTCAGGGGGCAGGCGTCGGGGCAGTGCGTGTAGCCGAAGTAGAGCAGGGTCGCCTTGCCCTTGGTCTCCTCGCGCAGGTCGTACTTCTTGCCGTTCACGTCCTTGAGGACGAGGTTCGGCTTCTTGTACGGGTTGTCCAGGACCGTGGCGGCCTTGCCCGAGTCCTTCTCCACGGAGACATCGGCGACGGGCTTGTCGTCGCCGCCGCTGCCGCAGGCGGTCAGCGTGAGGGCGGCCGCGCTCAGCAGGGCGGCCGCGGCGAGTGCCCTGCGGCGGCCCGTGCGGACGGTGGCGGCTCCTGCCGCGGTCCGTGCGTCAGTGCGTGGTTCAGTGCTGCTGTCAGTGCTCTTCGAGCTCTTCGTGCGCATACGAAAATGTCCCAGATGTGAGGGGGCCGGGGTGCACCGGGGCAGGCGTGTGCCGGACCGGCGCACCCCGAAGGGTGGTTCTGCCGGAGGATCAGGCGGCGGTGCGGCGACGGCCGGCCAGCACGCCGAAGGCGACGCCCGCGGCACCCACGACGATGCCCACGATGCCGAGGACCCGGGCCGTGGTGTCGCTGCTGTCGGAGTCGTCGGACGCGGCGGCCTTCTCGGTACCGGCCTTGGCGTCGTCCTTCGCGGCCGCGCCGCCGTGCTCGTCGGAGGCGGCGGTCAGCTCGAGGGTGGGCGCGGGGTGCTCCGGCTCCTCCTGGCCCTTCTGCTGCGGCTCGATCCAGCGGACGACGTCCTTGTTGTCGTACGTCTGGATGGCCTTGAAGACCAACGCGTCCGCGTTCTCGGGCAGCTGGCCCATGGAGACGGGGAACTTCTGGAAGGTGCCGGGCTGGATGCCCTTGCCGTCGGCGGTCCAGGTGACCTTGGAGACGGCCTCGTCGATCTTCTCGCCGTGGATCTCCAGCGGCTTGTCGAGCTTGGCCTTGGTGACCTTCACGTTCCAGCCGGGCACGGGCTGGGTCATCACCGAGGCGAGCGGGTGGTCGCCCGGGAAGGAGACCTCGACCTTGGTGGTCGAGGCGTCGTCCTGCTCGTTCGGCACCCTGAAGTTGACCGTCGCGTACCCGCCCTTGGCGGCCTCGCCCTCCGGCGAGACGCTGACGTGCGCGAAGGCGGGCGCGGAGAGGACGAGCACGGCGGAGGCGGCGACGGTGGCCGCGGCGGCGACGCGTGACTTGGCGTTCATGGAGGCACTCCACATTCAGCAGGGGTGGTCACGACGGTGACCACAGTGGTGATCAGTACGGAGGGTGGCGCGCGGCAGAGCGGGCACGCGCGCGTGCGTGCCGACGGCACCTCTCCGTGCTGGGGAGTGCGGTGCGTCAGGCAGCGAGTGCGACGTCCTGGGCGGCCGGTGGGCCGCGCCTGATCACCGTGTCCTCCAGGGCGACCGTCCGGGGCTTGGCCGGCGGGAGCGGCGCGGTGCGCGCGGTCCGCGGTCCGGCCGTCAGGTCCGCGCCGGGCAGTCCGGCCCGCAGGGCGCGTACGAGGGTGAGGGCAGAGCGCAGCGAGCGTACGAGCGCCCCTTCGGCGAGCCCGGTCGCGCCGTCGGCCGAGAGCCGGACGAGACGGAACAGGGCGATGTCGCCGCGGCGCAGCAGCCAGCCCGCGGCGAGCGCCGCGAGGACGTGCGCGATCAGCATGGGCAGCGAGGGCATCAGCGACATGCCGCCCATACCGCTCATGCCGCCCATGCCGTGCAGGGAGGTCATCGAGTCCACCGCGGTGTCCGCCGCAGCGGCTGCCGACTGCCCGTGGTGGTGCATGGCGGTGTGGTCCACGCCGCCCACGCTGCCCGCGGCGCCGGTGCCGCCCGGCTGGAGCCCCGCCGTGCTGAGGATCCGCCGGGCCTGCGCCGGGCTGATCGTCGCGGCACCCGCCCCGCAGACCAGGCGCGCGGCCCGCTCGACGAGGGAGGCGTCACCGTTCGCCGCCGCGGCGGCCGAGCCGTGCTGGCCGAGGCCGAACAGGGCGTGCAGGCCGAGCTGGCCCGCCGTGAGCAGCGCGGCGATGCCGGGCAGCGAACGCTCGCGCCCGGCGAGCGGCAGCGTGACGGCGAGAACGGCGACGAAAGCCACCGCCAGCGTCCACAGCGGGACGGCGACGCAGGAGGCGAGCACATGACCCCCGGCGGACAGCACGACGCAGACCGCGGCGAACATCGCGGCCCTGAGCAGCCGGAGATCGGCTCCGGCGCGCGGCTGGCGCTGGTGGGGGGCAGTCATGGCCGGGCCATCATCGCACTGGACTTACCCCTCGCATACGGCAGGTCCGCTAGGTCCGGTTCGCGCGGATGAGTGCCGCTTCCGCGCTGCTGTGGTCCCCTCCTCTACACCGAGCCGAGAAGCCCGCGCATCCGCCGTATGGGCGGCATCACGTCAACTGGGCGCTTATCCACGGGCGCTTGCGGCAATACGTATCGGTATGTCGAGCCGCGGCCAGGAGGCTGGAGCATGAGCATCTGGTGGTCTCTCCATTTGCGGCGCGAAGCCGCGAGCGTTCCGCTCGCCCGTCGTCTGCTCATCGGTGCGATGGACACGGCGGGCGTGGATCCAGAAATTTCCTACGATTTGTCGGTAGCCCTCAGCGAGGCGTGCGCCAACGCCGTGGAGCACGGCGGCGCCACCGCGCACGGGGGAACGAGCGGGGCGTACCGCGTCACCGCGTACCTGGACGGCGAGAAGTGCCGCATCGAGGTGGCCGATTCGGGCCCCGGATTCCCGGGCGCCCAGGGCCACGCGGCGGCCGCTCCCTCTGCCGGGTCCGTGACGCGCGGCCGTCCCGCGCCGCCCAGGCCCCCCGCGTCCGATACGGACGAGCACGGCCGGGGCCTGTGGCTGATCAGTGAGCTCGCCGACCACGTTCAGCTCGGCACCAGGCCGGGCAGGGGCGGTGCGGTGATCAGCTTCGACAAGATCCTCAAGTGGCGTGAGGACGCGCCGCTGATGACGGCCTGACCCTGCGGTCGGCGGGATCCCCCCGCTCGTCCGGCGGCAGCGCGCGGCACAGCGCGTCGACCGCCGCCCCGTAGGCGTGTTCCGAGGGCGTCGAGTAGCCGACGACGAGGCCGTCCGTGGCCGCCATCGTGGCCTGCGGATGCCGGAACTGGGCGAGGCCCTCCAGGGCGATGCCCTGCCAGGCCGCCGCCTTGACCACGGACGCCTCCGTGCCGGGCGGCAGCCGCAGCACCGCGTGCAGACCCGCCGCGATGCCGGTGGCCGTGATGTGCGGTGCGCGTTCGGCGAGGGCGGCGACGAGCCGGTCCCGGCGGCTCCGGTAGCGCTGCCGCATGCGGCGGACGTGCCGGTCGTACTGCCCGGAAGCGATGAAGTCGGCGAGCGTGAGCTGGTCGAGGACGCTCGCCCACGCCTCGCGCTCCCCCTTGGCGGCGAGCACCCCGTGCACGAGGTGTTCGGGCAGCACCATCCAGCCGATGCGTACGGCGGGGGACAGGCTCTTGCTCACCGAGCCCAGGTAGATGACGTGCTCGGGGTCGAGGCCCTGCACGGCGCCGACGGGCTCGCGGTCGTAGCGGAACTCCCCGTCGTAGTCGTCCTCCAGGATCAGGCCGCCGTGCGAGCGGGCCCAGTCGACGGCCGCCGCGCGCCGCGAGGGGTGCAGCGGGCCGCCGGTCGGGAACTGGTGTGCGGGCGTGAGCAGCACCCCGCGCACCCGGGGCCCCGATGCCAACTCCTCGATCCGGGCGCCCTGTTCGTCGAGGCCGAGCGGAACCGTCCGTACGCCCGCGTTCGCCAGGATCTCGCGATGGAACCCGAGGCCGTACGACTCCACGGCAAGGGGGTATCCCCCGCTCGAACGAAGTCGAGAGCTCGGGGAAGGCCCGTGCAGCACCGCCCCGCCGAACAGCAGCCGCAGCGCGTGCGCGAACCCGGAGCACACCACGATCCGTTCGGGACTGACGCGCACCCCGCGCGCCCGCGTCAGATAGTCGGTGAGCGCCCTGCGCAGCTCGATCCTGCCGCGTGGATCACCGGGCCCGAAGGCCTCGTTGGGCGCGGCGCCGAGCGCGCGACGGGCGGACGAGAGCCAGGCCGTGCGGGGGAAGGAGGTGGCGTCGGGGGTGCCCTGGAGCAGGTTGTACGCGGGGGTGGCGGGCTTGGCGGGGGCGGGTTTCGGCAGCCGGGGGCGCTTGGGCGGCGCGGTTCGCTCGGCGACCCGGGTGCCCGATCCCTGCCGTGCCGTCAGCCACCCCTCGGCGACCAGTTCCGCGTAGGCGTCGGCGACGGTGTTGCGGGCCAGGCCCAGGTCGGCGGCGAGCGAGCGGTAGGGCGGAAGCCGGGTGCCGGGAGGCAGGCGTCCCTCGCGCACGGCGTCGCGGAGCGCGCGGATGAGGACGGCCCTGCGACTGCCGGGACCCGACAGGTCCACGTGCAGGTCGATGCCGATGCGCTCCGCCGAATTGACCCATGATTCCGGCATGGAAATGCACCCTATACGAGGTCTATCTGACGCCTAGATTCATGGTCATGACGAACGACACGAACGCCACCGCCGCTCCCCGAGTCAACTTCGCCAAGGCCGCCCCCAAGGCGTTCAAGGCCCTCATCGGCTTCGACGCCGCCGCCCGCGACGGCCTCGACCCGGCCCTCGTCGAGCTGATCCAGATCCGCGCCTCGCTCCTCAACGGCTGCGCGTACTGCCTCCACATGCACACCTCCGACGCCCGCAAGGCAGGCGAGGACGAGGCGCGGCTGCACATGGTCGGCGTGTGGCGCGAGGCCCGTCACTTCTTCACGGCCAAGGAGCAGGCGGCGCTCGCCCTGACCGAGTCGGTCACCCTCGTCTCGCAGGGCAGCGTCCCTGACGACGTCTACGGAGAGGCGGCCCGGCACTTCGACGAGTCGGAGCTGGCCCGCGTCCTCGCCCTGATCTTCACCATCAACACCTGGAACCGCATCGCCCTGAGCACCGCCAAGGTCGCGGGCGAGGACGAGCGGGTGGCCCACTGATGGCCACTCTGAAGACGGCGGCCGGGCACGTCCCGGCCGCCGTGGCCCCCGCCGCCATGCGCGGGTGACTCAGCCCTTGACGCGCGCCATCCACGCCTCGACGTCGTCCGAGGTGCGCGGCAGCGAGGCCGAGAGGTTCCGGTTGCCGTCGGCGGTGACGAGGATGTCGTCCTCGATCCGGACGCCGATGCCCCGGTACTCCTCCGGCACCGTCAGGTCGTCCGCCTGGAAGTACAGGCCGGGCTCGACGGTCAGGCACATGCCGGGCTCGAGCGTGCCGTCCACGTACGACTCACGGCGCGCGGCGGCGCAGTCGTGGACGTCCATGCCGAGCATGTGGCCGGTGCCGTGCAGCGTCCAGCGGCGCTGGAGACCCAGTTCGAGCACGCGCTCGACCGGACCCTCGACGAGGCCCCACTCGACCAGCTTCTCGGCGAGCACGCGCTGCGCGGCGTCGTGGAAGTCGCGGTACTTGGCACCCGGCTTGACGGCCGCGATACCGGCCTCCTGGGCCTCGTACACCGCGTCGTAGATCTTCTTCTGGAGCTCGTCGAAGCGGCCGTTGATCGGCAGCGTCCGCGTGACGTCCGCGGTGTAGTACGTGTGCGTCTCCACACCGGCGTCGAGCAGCAGCAGCTCGCCGGAGCGCACGGCGCCGTCGTTGCGCACCCAGTGCAGGGTGGTGGCGTGCGGGCCCGCGGCGCAGATCGAGCCGTAGCCGATGTCGTTGCCCTCGACGCGGGCGCGCAGGAAGAACGTGCCTTCGATGTAGCGCTCGCTCGTCGCCTCGGCCTTGTCGAGGATCTTCACGACGTCCTCGAAGCCGCGGGCGGTCGAGTCGCACGCCTTCTGGAGCTCGCCGATCTCGAACTCGTCCTTGACCAGACGGGCCTCGGAGAGGAAGACGCGCAGCTCCTCGTCGCGCTCGGCGGTGACCTTGTCGGTCAGCGCCGCCTCGATGCCCGCGTCGAACCCGCGGACGACGCGGACGGGACCGGTCGCCTCGCGCAGGCTGTCGGCCAGCTCGCGCACGTCGGACGCGGGGATCCCGTACAGCCGCTCGGCCTCGGTGAGCGAGTGACGGCGGCCGACCCAGAGCTCGCCCTGGCCGTCCAGCCAGAACTCGCCGTTCTCGCGGTCGGAGCGCGGCAGCAGGTAGATGGTGGCCTCGTGGCCGCCGTCCTTCGGCTCCATGACCAGGACGCCGTCCTCGGTCTGGTTGCCGGTGAGGTAGGCGTACTCGACGGAGGCGCGGAAGGCGTACTCGGTGTCGTTCGAGCGGGTCTTCAGGTTGCCCGCGGGGATCACCAGGCGCTCGCCGGGGAAGCGCGCGGAGAGCGCGGCGCGGCGGGCAGCGGTGTTCTCGGCCTGTGCGATCGGCTGCAGGTCGTGCAGCTCGGTGTCGGCCCAGCCGGACTTCATGCTCTCGGCGAGCTCGTCGGAAACGCCCGGGTACAGCCCGTTCTTGCGCTGCTTGATCGGCTCTTCTTCGGACTCGGCTTCCGGGGTCTCCGGGTTGAGCGCCTCCGACACGATCTGCCTCCTATGTACGACACTGGACCACCCTCCATCGTACGGCCGTACGGAAGGGGGCCCAGGGGCGTAGGACCACTTACAGCGCGTGCCCGGCACCTCACTCGGCCCGGGCGGACTACGCGAAGCGCGCCGCCAGGATCACCACGTCCTCGTCGCTGTCCACGGCGTCGAGCCCGTCGGGCAGCACGGTGTGCAGCACGTGGTCGGCGATCGCCCCGGGGTCGTCCCTGATGCCCTTGGGCACGCTCGCGGCCGCCGCGTGCAGCCGCGCGAAGGCCCGGTCCATCGGGTCGCCCGTGCGGTGCAGCAGGCCGTCGGTGTACAGAAGCACCGTTTCTCCGGGCTCCGGACTGATCTCCACGCTCGGCGCCTCCCAGCAGGCGAGCATCCCGAGCGGCGCCGAGAGGGAGGTCTCCACGAACTCCGTGCGCCGCTCCCCGACGATCAGCGGCGGACTGTGCCCGGCGCCCGCGAGCACGACCTTGCGCAGCGCGGGCTCGCAGTACGCGAAGAGCGCCGTCGCCGACCTGGCGGGCTCGGTCAGGCGCAGCAGCAGCTCCAGATCGGACAGGACGGCGACGGGGTCCTCGCCCTCCATCACGGCGTACGCCCGAAGGCTCGCCCGCAGCCGCCCCATCGCGGCCACCGCGCTGGGTCCTGAGCCGGTCACGGAACCCACCGCGAGCCCGAGCGCGGCGTCCGGCAGCGGCAGTGCGTCGTGCCAGTCGCCGCCGCCGCGCGGCCCGGTGCGGTGCCGCGCGGCGAGCTGCACCCCGGCGACCCGGGGCAGCCGCGAGGGCATCAGCTCCTCGCGCAGGGTGTCGACGGTGGTGCGGGCGCGGTCGAGTTCGATGAGCCGCGCCAGGTGCTCGGCGGCGTGGCGCGCGTAGAGGCCGACGAGGTGGCGCTGGCGTTCGGTGGGCTCGGCGGGTTCGTCGTACAGCCAGACCGCGGCGCCGATCCGGCCCGCGTCCTCGGCGGCGAGGGGCAGGGCGTAGCTCGCCGCGTAGCCGATGCGGGCGGCGACCTCGCGGTGGCGCGGGTCCAGTCCGTCGTCGGCGAGCAGGTCGGGCTGCGCGATCTCGGCGGGCGGGTCCTGGCTGCCCGCGGCGTCCAGGATCCTGCCGTACGAGGTGGCGCCGCGCGGCACGGTCTCGATGTGCCCGAGGTCGGCGCGCGCGAGGCCGAGACCGACCGTGGTGGCGGGGCCGAGTCCGTCGGCCGGTTCGATGACGACGAGTCCGCGCCGGGCGCCGACCAGCGCGGAACCGGCGCGCAACAGCTCGCGCAGCGCGTCGTCGAGCCCTGCCGTGCGGGTCAGGCGCTCGGTGAGTTCGTGCAGCGTGGTGAGATCCGAGACCCAGCCCGCGAGCCGGTCCTGGATCAGTGCGCCGGGCGGGGCCGGTACGGGAGAGTCGTCCGCTGAGGGTGGGACGGCTGCGCTGGGCGCGACAGTGTGCGCGGGCGACGGAACAGTGGAGTCGATTCCGGCCACTTTCGGAAGGTGCGGGGCGTTCATGGCTGACGGCTTTCCGGCCGGTGCGTAATGCTCGATAGCATCGCAAACCCCCATGTCATTCTGCGCCGCTAGCAATGTCTCCAGATGTACACGCACTGGTGAGGGGATGTCCAGCATTGTCCTGCTGGGATTCCTGGTGTCCGTGGTAATTCGGTGAACTACTGACGATCTTGAGAACTTGGCCGAAAACCGTGCCAGGGAAGGGCATATTGCGGTCGACTGAGGTTGTTCGGCAGAGCGTTACAGCGGTCGTGATGGGTACGTACTCGGTGATGGCCAGGGGCAGTTGGGATCCGTCCGGAACCTGGCGAACGACCGGGGCGTCTTAACTCACGACGACCGTGCCCCATCCTCCCGTGGCGGAGGCGGCAGAAATATCGCGGGACGGCAAACGCCAGGCGCCGCCACCCCACGCCACGTCAACGCTCGGTTCAGAGTGGTTCCCCATGCCGCAGGCTGGGATCGGATGTGCCAGTTCGTACGTACAGCGAAGTGATCCACACATGGTGTGATGTGGCCCGCAGTCTCCCCGGCGTAAACGCCGGCGTGCAACGGAAAGGAACGAGCGCTCATGCGCGAGATCCTCGGAAGGCGACGCAGGCTCCTGTCCTGGCGAACGGGAAGGAAGCCCGGCCGTAGCGCAGGACAACTCGGCGCGGCCCTGACCTTCGCGACCGCATGGCGGTGGCCCGTACTGCCCGGCGTCGGACTCGACCGACGCGACGGCACCCGGTGCGCCTGCCCCGACCCCGACTGCGTGGTGCCCGGCGCGCACCCCCTCGACCCCGGCCTCCTCGCGGCCACCACCGACGAGCGCATGGTGCGCTGGTGGTGGACCAACCGCCCCGGCGCCCCCGTCGTGCTCGCCACCGGCGGCAGCGCCCCCTGCGCCGTCAGCCTGCCCGCCGACGCGGGCCTGCGCGCCCTCGCCGCACTCGACGAGGCGGGCATCAGGCTCGGCCCCGTGGTCGCCACCGAGGCCCGCGTCCACGTCCTCGTCGCCCCCTACTCCATGGCCCAGTTGGGCGAACTGCTGTACGCCAAGGACTGGGTCCCGGGATCCCTGCGCTTCCACGGAGAGGGCGGCTACCTCGCGTTGCCCCCCTCCGGCACGGGTCAGGGACAGGTCCGCTGGGAGCGCGCGCCGCTGCCCGGCTCCGCGGCCCCCTGGGTCCCCGACGTCGAAGCGGTGGTGGACGCCGTCGTGGACGTCCTCACTCGTACGGGTGTGAGCGCGCCCGAGTTGTAGGGGAAATGGGCGCGCGGCGGACGGACCGCGCGCCAACTGTCGTTATCTTCGGGCCATGCAACCCCGCCTCATGGTGCTCCTGGGCGTCGTGGCCGTCGCGGCCCTCCTGCCGCTCGCCGGCGCCGCCGCGGGGCCGGTGGGCGACGGTGACGCGAAGTCGCCCCCTTCCACCCCCTCGACCGCCCCCTCGGCGCCCCCCACGCCGTCGCCGTCGGCGAGCCGCGCACCCTCGCTGCTCGCCGGACTCGGTGTCGCCACGGCCGCCCGCTGCGGCCCCGAACTCTCCTCGCCGGACGGCGTCGAAGCCCAGACGTGCGTCCTCAGACAGGGCCACGACACCTGGGCGCGTACCTATTACCGCAACGCCACCGGAGAACAGCTCGCGGCCGTCCTGACCGTGATGGGCCCGGCCGGACGCACCGTACAGATGCACTGTGCGGTGGGTACGGAGGACGAACCCGCAGCGTGCGAGACGCCGCGCGAGCGGTCGGCGGGAGCGGCCGCGGAGTACTCGGCGGTGGCGGAGTTCGCGGCGGGGGACTCGGGCTCGCTGCTGCTGCGCTCGGGCAGCAACTCGGCGGCGCCTCAAGGCAGTTGAGACCTGAACCGGTCCCGGACATGGAAGGGCCCGGTTGCTGGCGACGGGGGATGCACCAGCAACCGGGCTACCTGAACGGTAACAAGAGATCGGCTCCTGGCAAATTCGATCTCAGTTATCCGGACAGTGATTCACCTGCTGCTACGGGGAGTTGTGACAGGAGTCACGCGTTCCTCACCGACTGACTGGTGGGTCAGCCGCGGACGGGCGTCCCGGCTGACCCGGGGGTCAGCTGAGCGTCACCTGGCGGTTGGTGAGACCGCCGCGCGCGCGGCGCTCGTCGGCCGTCAGCGGGGCGTCGGTGGCGAGCGCCGCGGCGAGCCGCTCGGCGAACTCGGCCGCGGGCTTCTCGATGTCGTCGGCGCCGACGCCGCTCGGCAGGTCCCACACCGGCACGGTCACGCCGTGCGCCCGGAAGGAGCCGACCAGGCGCGTGCCCTCACCGAGGCTCGACGTGCCCGCCGCGTGCAGCCGCGCGAGCGCGTCGAGGAGCTGCTCCTCGGGGTGCGGCATGACCCAGCGCAGGTGGTTCTTCTCCGGCGTCTCGCACCAGTAGGCGGCGTCCACACCGGTGAGCTTCACCGTCGGGATGGCCGCGGCGTTCGCCCGCTCCAGGGAGGCGGCGACCTCCGGCGAGGCGTTCTCCGAGTCCGGCACCCAGAACTCGAATCCCGCGTGCACGACCGGCTCGAAGGCGCCCTCGGGGTCGAGGACGTCCTGCAGCCTGGGCCCGTCGGCCGGCGCGCGGCGGGCCTGCACCGGCGTACCCGGCTCGGCATCGAGGGCGCGCCGCAGGGTGTCGGCGAGGTCGCGGCTGATGTCGCCGGACGAGGTGTCGTTCTGCAGACCGAGCAGGACCGAGCCGTCGTCACGGCGCAGCGCGGGCCAGGCCATCGGAAGGACCGTCGCGAGGGACACCGAGGGCACGCCCTCCGGGAGCCCGCCCTTGAGGGGCAGTGCGACAGTGGCCGCGGGCACCAGCTCGCGCAGCGCGACCCAGTCGCACTCGCCGGGCAGGCCCTCGAACGGGCGCTGCACCAGCTCGGTCACCGCGTGCGCGGCGCTCCGGCCGTGGCAGGCCTTGTAGCGGCGGCCCGAGCCGCACGGGCAGGGCTCGCGGGCCCCGACCACGGGGATCTCTCCGTCCCTGAGCTGCGGCTGCTGCTTGCCCTTGGTCTGAGGGCGCTTCTTGGCCATCTTGGGTGTCTCCCGGCTACGGCTCTCTTGCGTGTCTCTTGCGTACGGCCGCGAGCCTAGCCGTTGGCGCCGGGGCCGCCGGGACGCAGTCCAGGTCGTCGAACGGGATTCAGTCCAGGCCGTCGGACGGGATTCAGTCCAGGTCGTCGAAGGGGTCCGCGAAGGCGAGCTCCGGCAGCGCGGCCGCCGAGGGGGCCGCGACGCGCGTAGCGAAGTCCTCGTGCCGGTGCCCCGCGTGGACGACCACCCAGACCGTGACCTCGCCGTGCACGTCGTCGCGCACGCCCCAGGCGTCGGCGAGCGCCGTGATGATGTTGAGCCCGCGGCCGCCGCGCGCGGTGACCGACGGGGTCGCCGGCACCGGCCGCGTCGGACCGCCGCCGTCCGTCACCTCGACCGTCAGCCTGCCCGTCTTGTCGACGTGCCAGGCCGCTCGCACGTCGCCGTCGCCGACCAGGCCCCGGCCCAGCGGCCTGCCGTGCCGGTAGGCGTTGCTGAGCAGTTCCGACAGAACCAGTACGGCATCGTCGATGACCGTCTCCGACACCCCGCGGACGCGCAACTGATCACGCATCCGGTGTCTTGCTTCCCCCACGCCCGCAGGGCCATGGGGTACGGCCATGCTCGACGACGTGGGCACCTCCTGTGCCACCACCAACGCCACCCCCGAGACCTCCTTCGCCCCACGCCACGGTGTGGATGCCCCAATGGACTGGACCGGAAACCGGCCAATCCACGTGCGGTGACGCACTCGTAACGATCGAATACGGACCGAACGCGCCGGTGCACTCCCTGTAACGGAAGTCAGCGGTGTCCCAGCTGTGACAGCTGGGACAGGATTTGCTTGGGGCGGTTGGTGATGATCGCGTCGACACCCAGTTCGGCGCAGAGCTCGACGTCCTCCGGCTCGTTCACGGTCCAGACGTGCACCTGGTGGCCCGCGCGCTTCAGTTTGGCCACGTAGGCGGGGTGGTTGCGGAGGATCCGCATGCCGGGGCCCGCGATTCCCACGCCCTCGGGCAGCCGCCCGTCGCGGTGGCGCGGCAGGACGAACTGCATGAGGAAGACGGTCGGCAGGGTCGGCGACGCGGCCCGCACGCGGTGCAGGGAACGCGCCGAGAAGCTCATGACGCGTACCGGCGAAGGCCCCTGCGCGGGCGGCGCGTCCAGGCCGAAGCGCTTGAGGAGCAGCAGGAGGCGCTCCTCCACCTGACCCGCCCAGCGCGTGGGGTGCTTGGTCTCGATGGCGAGCTGTACGCGGCGCCCCGACGCATTACTTTCGGCCACCAGCTCCAGGAGCCGCTCCAGCGTCAGGACGGAGGTGACCTCGTCGCCTGCCGAGCCCTCCCAGTCCGGGCCCTCCCCCTCCGCGACCTCGTCGTGGTCCTTCTTCCAGGAGCCGAAGTCCAGGGCGGCGAGCTCGGCCAGTTCGAGTGCGGAGACGGCTCCTCGGCCGTTCGACGTACGGTTCACCCGTCGGTCGTGGACGCAGACGAGATGGCCGTCCGCGGTGAGCCGGACATCGCATTCGAGTGCGTCGGCGCCGTCCTCGACGGCCTTCTTGTACGCGGCCAGCGTGTGTTCGGGAGCGTCCTCGGAGGCTCCGCGGTGGGCGACGACCTGGATCCGGTGCTGTCGTGCGAAGGTCACCGCGTCATCGTGCCATCACGCGGCACCCTCGGGCTCGCCCGAGGGGGGCGTCCCGGGACGCCGGACACACAGGATCGGCTTATGGTGCCCTGACAGCCCATGGGAAAAGCTGACTGCAGACAGATGCACAGTCGGCACAGCCAGGCCGTGACCGAGAACGGCAGTAACGACAGCATGGACCGAGGAGAAGAGCTGTGAGCACCGAGAACGAGGGCAACGAGGCCAACGCGGTACCTCCGGCCCCGTCCGCGCCTCCCGTGCCGGTGGACACTCCCGCTGCTGCTTCCGCCGAGTCCGCTCCCTCGGGGGATCCGTACGGCGAGCCTGTCCGGGATCCGTACGCGGCGCCCGCGGGGAACGCGCCAGGAGAGGTGCCCGCGGCTCCCGCGGCGCCCCCGGCCACCGGGGCGCACCCCGTCGCGGCAAGCGCCCCCGCGCACCACGAGGGCGCTCCGGCGCACGCCGCGCCCGCGGCGGGTTCGGGGAGCTGGCCGCCTCCGCAGCCGCCCGCCATGCCGTCGTACGCGTCGGGGGGCGGATCCGGCTCCGGCTGGGGCGCCTCGTACCACCCCGAGGAGCCGAAGCCGGGCGGCAGGCGCGGCGGACTCGTCGCCGCGGTGCTCGCGGCCGCGCTGATCGCCGGCGGGGTCGGCGGCGGCATCGGCTACTGGGCGGCGGAGCGGAACGACGACGACACGGGGTCGACCACGGTCTCCGCGTCGGACATGCCCTCCGACCTCAAGCGCGAGCCCGGTTCGGTCGCCAACATCGCCAACAGCGCGCTGCCGAGCGTCGTCACCATCGAGGCGCAGAGCGGCGGCGGCGAGGGCGGCACGGGCACCGGCTTCGTCTACGACACCCAGGGCCACATCCTCACCAACAACCACGTGGTGGCATCGGCGGCCGAGGGCGGCAAGCTCCAGGCGACGTTCTCGAACGGCAAGAAGTACGCCGCGGAGGTCGTCGGCAGGGCCGAGGGCTACGACGTGGCGGTCATCAAGCTCAAGAACGCTCCCGAGGGCCTCAAGCCGCTGAAGCTCGGCAACTCCGACCGGGTGGCCGTCGGCGACTCCACGATCGCGATCGGCGCCCCCTTCGGCCTCTCGAACACGGTGACGACGGGCATCGTCAGCGCCAAGAACCGCCCGGTGACGTCGAGCGACGGCGGGCAGAGCGGCAAGAGCTCGTACATGAGCGCCCTGCAGACCGACGCGTCCATCAACCCGGGCAACTCCGGTGGCCCGCTCCTGGACGCGCGCGGCGCGGTCATCGGCATCAACTCCGCGATCAAGCCCGCCGACAGCGGCGGCGGCCTCGGCGGCTCGGGCCAGTCGGGCTCCATCGGCCTCGGCTTCGCGATCCCGGTGAACCAGGCGAAGAACGTCGCGCAGCAGCTGATCAAGACGGGCAAGCCCGTCTACCCGGTGATCGGCGCCTCGGTCGCCCTCCAGCAGGACGGCACGAACGGCGCGACGATCCCCGAGGACGGGACGAACGGCTCGGCCGCGGTCACTCCGAACGGCCCCGCGGACAAGGCGGGACTCAAGCCCGGCGACGTCATCACCAAGCTGGACGACACGGTGGTCGACAGCGGCCCGACCCTCATCGGCCAGATCTGGACCCACAAGCCGGGCGACAAGGTCAAGCTCACCTACGAGCGCGGCGGCAAGGAGCACACCGTCGAGGTGACCTTGGGCGAGCGCAAGGGCGACAGCTGACCCGCTAGTCTTGTCCCCGCGCCGTCCCGGATCTCCGGTGGACGGCGCGGGGTGGGTTGCCCGAGCGGCCTAAGGGAACGGTCTTGAAAACCGTCGTGGCGCGAGTCACCGTGGGTTCAAATCCCACACCCACCGCAGCAGGTCAGCGTATGGGCTGGTCAGAAGGGTGTCTCTCACTGAGAGGCACCCTTTTTCGTGGGCGGCTGTCTCACCTTGATCCGCGTCTGTCACGCCGTGGATCAGCGTGTGTGGACCAGGTGTGGACCGAGCTCGCCCCCTGAAGGAGGACTCTGACCAGGGGTTTCGGACCAGTGGGTGTACGTCGCTCGTTGCTTACCGCGCGAGGTTGCTACACGTGGGGCCCCTCGTCACTCTCACGCGGTTTCCACCACGCAACCACAGCCCCCTCCTTGCCGCGGCCCCTGGCAGGCCGTCCGTCTCTGGTTCATAGAAATCCTTCCCAAAGGCGGGTCTTTCCGGTCACATTGGATGAGTGGTGGACGGAACGGCGCTCTTCAGTCTCATCAGTGGAATCGGCGGGGGGCTCGTCGGCGGCGTGGCTGGGGTATATGGCCCTGGGCGCATCGACAGCCGACGCCGTCGGCACGAGGTTCGACTCGATGCTGAGCGAAGGCGTCGCGAGGACGGCCTCCGGCGGGGCGACGTCGCCGTCGAGTCCCTTGCGGCGCAGGCGGCGGCGTCAGTGTGCGTCCAGGACTGGTGCCGCCTCATAACATGGACGGTCCAGGACCTTGAGGCGGGCGCCGCTGTGGATGTGGCCACGTTCGACGAGAGGGCTGACGAGGCGCTCAAGGCCGTCGTCAAGGCTGTCTCGTTGGTGAACCGTGACCCGCGGCTCACCTCCTCGGGCGCCTACGCCGCCCGACGACAGATGCGCTGCGGCGCTGGCGCGTCATCCGCCTCCGTGAGGATGCACGATGTTACTCAAGAACTACGGGGGCACGTCCTTGCCTCAAGCTCCGCCTTCGACATGGCACGGATCACCGCCCGGGCGAAGGACATCCGCGACTCGCTTCTTGACTTCCTACTCGTCGAACGTGGGTTGCTCGTCGACATGCGTGGCTTTATGAACGTCGGTGGCTTCGAGGCCACGTTGCGCGTGGACGGCAGCCCGTCACGTGAACTGGGGGCCGCAGGAGATGGAGACGGCGGGGGACCGGAACCTAGCGGTTAGAGAGTGAGGCCATCATGGATGGAGCTAGGTGCTGGAGTTGGCTTACGCTCCTTGCTGAACATAGCGCTCAAGCTGCGGACCAGGCCCAGTGCCTAGCGGATCTGAAGGTGATAAACGCTGCTGCTGGCCTGGCTGTGGGTTCCGCCTTGCGGGCAGGTGGATTGATCGAGATAGGGGCCGAACCACAACCCCTGACACCTTTTGCACCAACGCCAGCCAGCTTGGTGACTCTCTGGTGTGGGTGAGGCGTCGAGAGCCAGCGCGTAGTTGCTGCTATCGGACTTTGAGTGCTTGCCGCCTTGCGGGCAGGTGGATTGGTCAAGGTAGGGGCCGAACCACAACCCCTGACACCTTTTGCACCAACGCCAGCCAGCTTGGTGACCCTCTGGTGTGGGTGAGGCGTCGAGAGCCAGCGCGTAGTTGCTGCTACCGGACTTTGAGTGCTTGCCGCCTTGCGGGCAGGTGGATTGGTCAAGGTAGGGGCCGAACCACAACCCCTGACACCTCTTGCACCATGCCCAGTTCGCTTGGGCCGGCCACGGTAGAGCGTCCTCGGCGTGAGCGTCGCCTTGCTGAGCGTGGGAGATGAAGGATCGGCAGCGTCGCTGCGGAGGCAGGGCAAGCCATGCGACGTAGACTCCTGCGACCGTCGCCATCGTGGCGACGGCCGTGACCAATAAGTTCACCCATTCCACAGTGTCAGGCTAGAGCCACTCTTCCGATCACATGCCTGATCGGGGAGAGCTGCGTCTATGGCGCCCACCAGGAGGCGGCAGCCGAGCACAGAGGGGTGATCACTGTGACCGCGCACAGGGCCGTCATGACGATGACGCGGGTGCGCTCACTCACCTCGCCGGATCCGGGCAATGTGCATCGCACGGAACAACGCCGTGACCTCGGCCACGTGCCTGCACTGCGTCCAAGCCTTCACTCTGTTCGGGCCGCCTCGACTCTCCGGCAGAACCTGCGTCAGGCCGTCAGCCAAGGTGCGCTCGGCGATGAGGTAGTCCCGTACCCGGCGGGCATCAAAGGCGGAGTGCGGGCGCTCCACCTCCACGAGGACCTTGAGGGCGCCGAGCATGCGCCGCATGTGCGCGAGGCTGTGATCCCGGGGAGGGACCTCGAACACGACGCGGCGCGCCCACGCGATGTCGTTGGCGGTCAAGCTCAGGTCCAGCTCGTAGCCCGCATCTGCCGCACTCGCTCTCTTCGTCATGTCCCCTCCGGGCCAAGGGGGTTGCCCCTCGGCAGGCAGTCGGCGCCGGTCCGTGCTCATGCGGAGAAGCATCGGACCGACCGATAGGACGTAGGAACCACCACGGATTCCCACTTTGGGACGTCCCGCGTCGGGTAAAACGTCCCTAGTGCCGTCCCGAGAGTCAGAGGGAAACTCATGCGGAACGAGAGACTACGTGCCGTCATGGCGGCCGGAGGCTGGACGTACGCCACCCTCGCGAAGGAAGTCGAGGTCGACCCCAAGTCCGTTGAGCGATGGGCGAATCTGGGCCGTACTCCGCGCCGTGCCACAGCCTTGCAGGCGGCTGAAGCACTAGGAGAAGACGTGCACGCACTCTGGCCAGCACTTCGGCAGGCCCGCCCCGCTCGAGCGATCAGTCCGGAACTCGTTGCCCTCCACGAGCAGCGCGCAGACATCCCCGTGTCCACGTTCGTGGAGATGATGACGCAGGCCAGCAAGCAGATCGACGTGTTGGTCTACGCGGCCGTCTTCCTGCACGAGGCGTACCCCCGACTCAACGATCTACTGCGCGAGCGAGCTGCCGAAGGCTGCGCCGTTCGTATCGCGGTAGGTGACGCCGACAGCTCGAACGTCCAGGCGCGCGGCCAGGAGGAGCAGTTCGGCCACGGCATCGAATCCCGGTGCCGACTGGCCCTGATGCACTACCGCCCTTTGATCGGCGTCCCGGGCATCGAGATAAGGACGCACCAAACGACGCTCTACAACTCCTTGTACCGCGCCGACGACCAGCTGTTGGTCAACGCTCATGTCTGGGGAGTCAACGCGTACGGTGCCCCCGTGTGGCATCTCCGCCGCAACGGGGAAGGCGGCATGTTCGACACCTACGCCGCGAGCTTCGACGCGGTATGGGAGACAGCAGAGCCAGTACAGCAGGAAGGGTGACCATGGCACGGACCGAGTACTACGACGATCCGAACGCACCCAAGCCGAACAGCATGGTCGTCGCGGCCTCAGCGGTCGTCACCGACGATCAGGGGCGCATCCTGCTCCAGCGCCGCCGGGACAACGATCTGTGGGCGCTGCCAGGAGGCGGGATGGATCTCACCGATTCCTTGCCCGGCACGGCGGTCCGCGAGGTCAAGGAAGAGACCGGCCTGGACGTGGAGATCACGGGGTTGGTCGGCACGTACACCGACCCGAAGCACATCATCGCGTACACGGACGGCGAAGTCCGGCGACAGTTCAACGCCTGCTTCACCGCCCGGATCGTCGGTGGTCGGCTCGCGATCTCCGACGAGTCGACCGAACTCCGGTTCGTCCGTGCGGACGAGCTTGAGGAGCTGCCGATGCACCACACCCAACGGCTCAGGATCGGGCACTTCCTGGAGCATCGCGAGCGGCCGTATCTCGGCTGATGAGGGCGGGGTGCGAACCGGAGCCAGTGGACCAGGTGTGGACCACCGAGGCTCCTGGCCCCAGCCGCAGGCAGCGTTTCGGCAGGTCAGAGTGCCTACCCGGCCGAAGAGGCGCACGGTCTTGAAAACCGTCGTGGCGCGAGTCACCGTGGGTTCAAATCCCACACCCACCGCTGGTAGTTCGGCTTATTGGCTGGTCAGAAGGGTGTCTCTCAGTGAGAGGCACCCTTTTTCGTGGGGGCGTGGGGGCGGGGTGGATCAGTCACCGGGCGCGCTGTTCGCCCGCTCGGGCAGGCGAACATCAGGGCCCACAGCAGGGCGAGAAGGCCGCCGACCCACCACAGCACGTCGATGAACGCGTCGCGGTTGAGTCCGGCGTCGGGCGAGCCGTCGGTGGTGGCGAAGAAGACCAGGGCGGTCAGCGCGGTCCCGAGGGCGATGCCCAGGTGCATGGCGGTGTTGAACAGGCCCGAGGCGGAACCGGCGTCCTGGTGCGGGACGCGGGCGAGCGACATGTCGGCGAGCGGGCCGCTGACCATGCCGAGGCCGAACCCGATCAGTACCACCGGGGCGGTCATCGCCAGCAGGGTCAGGTCCGCCCGCCCCGCGTCGGCCTGGAGCCCGTAGGCGGCCATCGCGGCGAGCGCGATGAGGGACCCGGCCTGGGGGAGGCGGCGGGCGAAGCGTCCGGCGCTCTTCGCGGCGAGCGTCGCTCCTGCCAGCTCTCCGAAGGAGAGCAGCACGAAGGCCAGGGCCGCGTGGAAGGGGCTCATGCCCAGTCCGCGCTGGAGGTAGAGGGTCCAGGTCATGAAGAACAGCCCGCAGAGCAGGCCGTGCATCAGCTGCGCGGCCACGCCGCCGGAGAACTGCCTGCTCCGGAACAGGGGCAGGGGTACGAGGGGTGACCTGCCCTGCTTGAGGTGCTGGTGTCGCAGGAGGACGCCCAGCGCGACGAGACCGGCGGCGAGCATGGCGAAGCACCACAGCGGCCAGTGGTGGAGATGTCCCTCGGTGAGCGGGAAGAGGATCAGGACGACGGCCAGCGCGGACAGCAGTACGCCGGTCAGGTCGAGCCGGTCGGCCTTCCGGACGGTCGATTCGGGGACGAACCTGCGTCCCAGGAGGAGCACGGCGAGGCCGACCGGCACGTTCACCAGGAAGATCGGCCGCCAGGACAGCCCGAACAGATCTGCCTCGGTGAGCAGACCGCCCATCACCGGGCCCAGCACGTTGGCGAGCGAAAGGACCGCTCCGTAGAGCCCGAACGCCTTGCTGCGGTTCTGCCCCGCGAAGGTGACGTGGAGGGTGGCCAGGACCTGCGGGATCATCAGGGCCACTCCCACGCCCTGGAGCACGCGGGCGCCGATCAGTACGCCGGGTCCGGTGGCGAGGCCGCACAGCAGCGAGGCCGCGGTGAACACGACGGTGCCGACGAGGAGGATCCTGCGGCGGCCGTGGAGGTCGCCGAGGCGCCCGCCGGTGATCAGGCCGACGGCGACGGGCAGTGTGTAGCCGGTGGTCAGCCACTGCACCGCGGCCGGTCCCGCGCCGGTCGACTCCTGGATCGCGGGCAGGGCGGTCAGGACGACCGACTGGTCGAGGATGTCCATCAGCTCGGCGACCAGCAGCACCAAGAGGGCGATCCGGGCCGCCAAGGCCGTTCTCGGGGACGGGTGGTGGGGTGCGGGGCGGTCCGGACGCTGGTCGGTGTGCTGCGACTCGTTGCCGAGCGCGGAGGAAGACACGACGGGAACTCCTGATCCAAGGGAATCGGGGAACCCTGCCGACAGCCGCACCGGTGCCGGAAAACACGGAGCCCGGGGCAGACGGCAGAGCTGCACCCGGGAGAAGACAGAGAAAAACGGGGGTGACGCAACTCAGGCCAGCGCGACGTCCGCCCCCGGAAACGTGCGACACGACAGCACGCGGGGAACGCGGACGACTACATGGCCTGGTTGATAGGACGTCACCTCAAGATCGACAGCGCAGGAACGGGAACGCGGGCCGCCACCGAGACCTCCGGCGCGGAAGCCTGACCACGGTATGACATCTCGTGGCTCTTCGTACATCGGATAACGAGGGCCGGGGACGGCGGAGCCCGTGCGGCAGGAAGGGTGACCGTGGCGCGGACCGACGATCAGGGGAACATGCGGCTCCAGCGCCGCAGGGGCGGTCGTGAAGCCAGCTCGATCAGATGGCCGGTTCCCGATCTCGACCATGATCGAGTCGTGTGATGGGGTCGGTTGAACGGTGGCCCTCCTGGTCCACGCCGCGGTGCCACCGCGACCCCGCACACCGCTGCCCGGTCGTTCCGCGACCGGCACCTGCCCAAGGAGCGTCCGTGTCCCTCAACCCTCTTTCCGAAGCCACGAACAAGGCGCTGGTCACGGCCCTCGACAACCTCAACGTCGTGGGGGCGGGCCAAGGGGCCGTCCCGAGCGCCGTGTCGGCCCTCGGGCACGCCGAGCGGGTCGCTTCCGCTCCGATCCGTCTCAGTGAGGCGCAGCTCGACAAGGTCGTCCACCTCGTCCGCAGCCATGGCTACGGCGTCACCGGGCCCCAGGGCACTCTGCCGCCGCTCGATTAGGGTCCGGCGGCGGCCCCGCGGCGCTACTTCACATCGCCCATCAGCGCCACGATCGGCTTCCGGAAGGCGAAGATGCCGACGCCCGCGAGCACCGCGAGTGTGGCCTGGAGGGCGAAGTACGTGCCGCCGCCCGTCGCGTCGCCCATCAGCTGCTGGATGATCGCGGCCACGCAGTCGCCCGCGGTCACCGCCAGGCACCACACGCCCATCATCTGGCTCGCGTACTTGCGCGGTGCCAGTTTCGTCGTCGCCGAGAGCCCGACGGGAGACAGGCACAGTTCGGCGACCGCGTGGATCAGGTAGACCGTGGCCAGCCACATCGGGGTGACCCGCTCGCCACCGGCCGCGGCCGCCTGCGCCGCCACCATGACGAAGAACGAGGCGCCGACCGCGACCAGCGCCATCGCGAACTTCACCGGCACGCTCGGGTTGCGGCTGCCGAGCCACTGCCAGAGCATCGCGGCCACCGGCGCCAGAGCCATCACGAACACCGGGTTCATGGACTGGAACCAGCTCGTCGGGAAGGTCCAGCCGAGGACGGCGTTCTCGGTGTTGTCGTGGGCGAACAGGTTGAGGACCGAGCCCGCCTGGTCGTAGATCATGAAGAAGGCGGCGGCCGCGACGAAGATCCAGATGAAGCCCGTCATCTTGGACTGCTCGTCTGCGGTGAGGTCCTTGTCGCGCTTGATCCGCGCGAAGCAGGCGACCGGCAGCGCGAGCCCCGCGAGGGTCAGCGGCCACAGCACCCAGCCCACGCTCAGCGAGCCGGTCAGGCCGACGACGGCGTAGAAGGCGGCCGCGAGTACGAGCCACAGCAGGCCGTGCTTGACGAGGCGCGAGCGCTCGTCCGCCGTCAGCGGGGCGTTGACGACCGAGCTGGCCGCCGCCAGGTGGCGGCTGCCGAGCAGGTACTGCGCCAGACCGAGGCTCATGCCCACGCCCGCGAGCGCGAAGCCCAGGTGCCAGTCGACGGACTGGCCGACCGTTCCGATGATCAGCGGGGCGATGAAACCGCCCAGGTTGATCCCCATGTAGAAGATCGTGAAGCCGCTGTCCCTGCGCGGATCGGCGCGGTCCGGGTAGAGCTGGCCGACCATCGTGGAGATGTTGGACTTCATGATTCCGGCGCCGAGGGCGATGAGGACGAGGCCGCCGAAGAACGTCGCCTTGTCGGGAAGCGCCAGCAGGAAGTGCCCGACCACCATCGAGCAGCCGCCGAACGCCACGGCCTTGCGAGCGCCCCAGACACGGTCGGCGACCCAGCCGCCGGGCAGCGCGAGGAGATAGACCATGGCGTTGTAGACGGAGAAGATCGCGGCACCGGTGGCGGCGTCGAAGCCGAGCCCGCCCTTGGACTCGGGGGCCACCAGGTAGAGCACCAGCAGGGCCCGCATCCCGACGAAGCTGAACCGCTCCCACATCTCCGTCATGAAGAGCGTGGCCAGGCCGCGAGGGTGTCCGAAGAACGTGGCGCCGCCGGGGGCCGGGGCGTTCGGTGACGGGGGTGCCCCGTCGTTCTTCGTCAGGGATGCGGTCATGATCAGGTCCTTTGGTGCCGGGCAGTCCAAGCAATTGGAACGGCGTAAAGTCGCCCACTTGCGCGGCAAAGGTCCTGAAACGGACATCCAAAAGTCCTGAACCGGACGGACGTTCCGCATGTCCGGACTTACTTCAGGGGCTCGCTCCGGAGGCTCACCCCAGGGGCTTGCCCCACAGGCTCGCTCCGGAGGCTCACTCCAAGGGCTTGCCCCACAGACTCGCTCCGGAGGCTCACGCCAGGTCGTGGCCGCCCCTCGCGTGCCCGGTGAGCCGCGCCGCGGAGGCGATCGTCGAGTGGGCCTCGCGGTCGGTGAGACCGACGTGGAGCGCGGCGTCGACGAGCTGGGGGGCCAGCGTCTCGCCGATGCCGTTCTCGTAGGCGCGGCAGGCGGCCCAGAACAGGCGGGTGTTGCGCTGGCCCTCGTGCGCCGCGAGGACGAACTGGACCAGGCCCTGGCCCTGGGGAGCGGGCGGCCTGTCGGTCGGGGCGGGCGCGGCGTGTCGGGCGCGTGGCGGGGGCGTGAGCAGGCGCAGCAGGGCGGGTGGGCAGGGGGCGGGCGGGAGGTGGGCCGTGCCGGGCACGGTGCCGTAGACGCCGTGCTCGGTGCGTGAGCCGGGGCCGACGAGATAGCCGCCCGCGCCACGGATGTCGATGCCGGGGGCGAGGCGGCCAGCCGAGTTGGGGATCACGGCGTCGGGCGGGCCCGCCAGCCAGATGTGGCGGCCGCCGCTCGGCGTGGTCACGACGACGGTCTCGGGGATCGTGAAGAGGTGGCGCAGCGCCAGTTCGCGCAGGGCGGCCGAGGCGTCGGCGCCCGACTTGGTGTCCAGGTCGATGCCGATCAGATGGTGCGGGGGCAGCCCGCAGGCGATGCCGTACCCGGTGGCCCAGGGAGCCGCTCCGAAGAGTTCGCGGATGCGCAGCGGGTCGGTCGACGCGTCGTACACGCCGTGGCCGGGTCGGCCGCATGCGCCGTGGCAGGGGGCGGGCGGCGGATCTTCGTGGTGGGGGGAGCGCAGGGCGGGGAGCTTGGCGCGGGACAGCGGGATCACCGCGAGACCGCGCTCGGCGGCGGACAGAGCGTGGGCGAGCGCCAGGGCCGTGGCATGGCGGTCGATGGTGGCCATGACTTCAGTTTCGTACAGGTGTTCGAAGAAGGGAAGGGGGCGTGCCGGGGGCGGCTTCCGTGGGCCCGGTCCTGCGGGGTGTCGACGGGGGCGTCGCGAAGTTCTGCCGGAACGCTTCACCTCTTGCGGCGCAAGGGTTCTTTCGGGTTCGACCGGGCAGAAAGGGGCTGAGCTGGTCTTTTGGGGGCGTGAAGATTGTTTATCGACATGTCATCACACTTGAGGGGGAATTGGGCCTTCCGGGCTGGTTCGCCGGGGATTCGGTGGGCAACTCTGGAGTCGCGACGTCGAGCAGAACTCCAAGGCGGTCGGCCAACTGCCTTGGGAAAAGCCGTACTTCCGGGTACTTCCGGCTCAGCCGGTGCGTACCACCTGTTCTGGAGGAATTGACATGGCAAGCATCCGTACCGCCCGCGTCATCGCCGCCGCCGCGGCCCTGCCCCTGGCCGCCGCGCTCTTCTCGGGTGTCGCGATGGCCGACAACGGCTCTTTCGCGGACAACGGATCGAACGCGGGTGTGGCGACGGTCAACGGCAGCGGTGTCGGTGGCAACAACCACGGCAACTCGAACACCACGCAGCAGCAGGCCGTCGGCAACGGCGCCTCGAACCAGAACAACAACGCTCAGGTGAACGGCTCCGGCTTCACCGCGATCGACCAGTCGAACGAGAACATCGCGGTGAACTTCACCGAGCTCTGGTGAGCCGACGGGGCCTCCGGGAGCTTGGGACGGCTCCCCGGGGCTGACTCTGTGGGGTGTGACGGCCTGCGCGGCGGTACTTCGGTGCCGCCGCGCAGGCCTTTGCGCGTGCGAGCCTCGGGCATGGGGTGATCTCTTGACACCGGTACGGTTTCTGACGGACAGTCAGAAAAACTTGTCGGTACGAGACGGAGAGGCCGCCCCGTGCACCTCGCCCCCACCGAAAGCCAACAGCGCCTGCGCGCCGAACTGCGCGCCTACTTCCGGGACGTGATGCCCGCGGGCCCGCCCGACAGCGCCGACGTGACGGGACAGCGCAGGCTGCTGCGCAGGATCGGCGCCGACGGCATGCTCGGGATCGGCTGGCCCGTCGAGTACGGCGGCCAAGGGCGCGGCGCGGACGAGCAGTTCGTCTTCTTCGACGAGGCGTATCGCGCGGGCGCGCCCGTGTCGATGGTCACCCTGAACACCGTCGGGCCCACCCTCATGAAGTACGGCACCGAGGAGCAGAAGGCCGCCTTCCTGCCGAGCATCCTCAGCGGTGACACCGTCTTCGCGATCGGCTACAGCGAGCCGTCGGCGGGCACGGACCTGGCCTCGCTGCGGACCCGGGCGGTCCGCGACGGCGACGACTGGCTGATCGACGGCCAGAAGATCTTCACCTCCAACGCGCAGAACGCCGACTGGATCTGGCTGGCCTGCCGCACCGACCCCGAGGCCCCCAAGCACCGGGGCATCTCGATCATCCTCGTCCCCACCGGCGCCCCCGGCTTCTCCTGGACGCCGATCGAGACCGTCGGCGGGCTGACCACGACGGCGACGTACTACGACGGGATCCGGGTCCCCGCGGGAAACCTCGTCGGCGAGGAGAACGGCGGCTGGGGCCTCATCACCAACCAGCTCAACCACGAGCGGGTCGCGCTCGCCGCGATCGGCATGCAGGCCGAGGACTTCTACGCGGCCGCGCTGGCCTCGGCCCGTACACCCGATCCGGTGACGGGCGAGCGTCGGATTGACGCCCCGTGGGTCCGCTCGAGGCTGGCGGAGGCACATGCCCTGCTCGCGGCAACGCGCCTGCTCAACTGGCGTTTGGTGGGCGATGTGGGGGCCGGGCGGCTGGCGCCGGGCGATGCGAGCGGCGTGAAGTTCGTGGGAACCGAATCGGCGGTCGAGGTGTATCGAATATGTCAGGAGATCGCGGGTGAGCCGGGGCTGGTGCGGGCCGGTTCGCCGGGTGATCTCGGGGGTGGCGATCTCGAGCGGATGAACAGGGCCGCGCAGATCAACACGTTCGGGGGCGGGGTGAGCGAGGTGCAGCGCGAGATCGTCGCGACGATGCGGCTCGGCATGCGGAGGGGGCGTCGGTGAAGGACATCGCATACGAGGAGTTGAAGGTCTTCGAGGGCAGGGCCGCGGAGGAGACGGGGCGCGGCAAGGACCCGGTCAACAGGCCGATGATCAGGCACTGGTGCGAGGCGATGGGCGACACCCACCCCGCGTACACGGGCGCCGACGCGGTGGCGCCGCCGACGATGCTCCAGGCCTGGACGATGGGCGGCCTCTCGGCCAACGGCGGGCGGTTCGTCGCCCACGACGAGCTGTTCGCGCTGCTCGACGGCGGTGGCTACACCTCGGTGGTGGCCACCGACTGCGAGCAGGAGTATCTGCTGCCGCTGCGGCCCGGCGACGAGATCACCTTCGACGCGGTGATCGAGTCGGTCTCCGAGCGCAAGACGACCAAGCTCGGCACGGGCCACTTCATCACCACGAGAATGGACGTCAGAGCGGGCGGAGAGCTCGCGGGGACCCACCGCTTCCGGATCCTGAAGTACGCGCCCGCGCAGCGGAAGCCGAAGGGCGAGCGCCCGCGCCCCGTCATCAACCGGGACAACGCGAGGTTCTGGGACGGCGTGGCCGCCCACCGCCTCCTGATCCAGCGCTGCGCAGGCTGCGACACCCTGCGCTTCCCCTGGCTCCCGGGGTGCAACGCCTGCGGCTCCGCCGAGTGGGACACGGTCGAGGCGAGCGGCGAGGGCACCGTCTACTCGTACGTCGTGATGCACCACCCGCCCTTCCCCGCCTTCGACCCGCCCTACGCCGTCGGGCTCATCGAGCTGGCGGAGGGCGTGCGGATCGTGAGCAACGTGATCGGGGTGCCGTACGACAAGGTGCGGATCGGAATGCCCGTCCAGCTCGAATTCCAGCGCGTCGACGAGGAGTTGGAGCTGCCGATGTTCCGGGCCGTGGACGTCTCCGTGGACGCCCCGGTGGACGGTTCGGCAGGGGGCGAGGGCTGACATGGACTTCACGCCCACGGAGGAGCAGGCGGCCGCGCGCGACCTCGCGGCAGAGATCTTCGGCGACCTGGCCACGCCCGAGCGGCTCGCGGCGGCGGGGACCGGGTCGGACGCGGAGCTGTGGAAGGCGCTGTGCGCGGCGGGACTGCCCGGCGCGGTGGAGGACGTCGGGCTGCTCGGGCTCGTGCTGCTCCTCGAGGAACAGGGCAGGGTGACGGCCCAGGTGCCGTTCGCGGCGAGCTGTGTCTTCGGCCTCCTCGCGGTCGCCGCGCACGGTACGGACGCGCAGCGGTCCCGGCTGCTGCCCGCGCTGCGCGACGGCACATCGGTCGCCACCGGTGCCTTCCCCGCCCGGAGCTCGGTGGTGGCGGACGAGGCGGGGGCGCTGAGCGGCACGGTGCCGTGGGTGCCCTGGCTGAGGGACGCCACGCACGTCCTGGTGGCGGCGGCCGACGCAACCCTGTGGCTGGTGCCGGTGGCAGCCGCGCGGGTGGAGCCGGTCGAGCTGACCGCGCCCTGGTCCGCCGGGCGGCTTGTCCTCGACGGGGCCGAGGGGGAGCGGATCGGCGGGCAGACGGCCTACGAAGACGTACGGGCGACCGCGCGCACGGCCTTCGCCGGGCTACAGGCCGGGGTGTGCGCGGGATCGGTGGCCCGAGCCGTGGCCCACACCAACGAACGGGAGCAGTTCGGCCGCCCGCTTGCCGCCAAGCAAGGGGTCCAACTCCGCGCCGCCGACGCGTACATGGACACCGAGGCGATCAGGGTCACGGCCTACGAGGCGGCCTGGCGCCGCGACGAGGGCCTGGCGTACGGGACGCACGCGCTGACCGCCGCCTGGTGGGCGTCGGAGGCGGGCAAGCGCGTCGTGCACGCGGGCCAGCATCTGCACGGGGGCATGGGCGCCGACCTGGACCACCCGGTGCACAGGCACTTCCTGTGGGGGCGCCAGTTGGACGCGTATCTGGGGTGCGGGAGCGAAGTCCTGGAAGAGCTCGGCCAACTGATCGCAGGTCAGGACGAGACCGCCGGGCAGCAGGGCCCGCCCGAAGATTCCGCGCACGGAGAGCTGAAGGAGGGGACGGCATGAGGGCCGGTGACGCGCTGCCGCCGCTGGAGATTCCGATCACCCGCACCCTGATCGTCGCCGGGGCCGTCGCGTCCCGCGACTACCAGGACGTGCACCACGACGTGGAGCTGGCGAAGACCAAGGGCTCCCCCGACATCTTCATGAACATCCTCACTACGAACGGCCTGGTGGGCCGGTACGTCACCGACCACTTCGGCCCCACCGCCGTCCTGCGCAAGGTGGCGATCCGGCTGGGGGCGCCCAACTACCCGGGGGACACCATGGTGTTGACGGGCTCCGTCGAGCACGTCGAGGACACCGCTCCCGGCGGACGGACGTCCACGGCCACGGTCAAGGTCGTCGGGGCCAACGGCATCGGCAAGCACGTCACCGGCACGGTGACGGTGACGGTCACCGCGCCCGTCACCGCCTCCGTCACCGCCCCCGAGGGAGGTGCCGCATGAGTGTCCGCGGGCGCGACACCCTGGGCGGGCGGGCGGCGATCGTCGGCATCGGGGCGACGGAGTTCTCCAAGGACTCGGGACGCAGTGAGCTCAAGCTCGCCGTGGAGGCCGTGCACACCGCGCTCGACGACGCCGGGCTGACCCCCGCCGACGTCGACGGCATGGTCACCTTCACCATGGACACCAACCCGGAGATCACGGTCGCGCAGGCGGCGGGCATCGGAGAGCTGTCCTTCTTCTCCCGCGTGCACTACGGCGGCGGCGCGGCCTGCGCCACCGTCCAGCAGGCGGCACTCGCCGTGGCGTCCGGAGTCGCCGAAGTCGTCGTCTGCTACCGCGCGTTCAACGAGCGTTCGGGGCGTAGGTTCGGCTCGGGGGTGCAGCGGCGCGAGCCGTCAGCGGAGGGCGCCGCGCTCGGCTGGAACCTGCCGTTCGGCCTGCTGACCCCCGCCTCCTGGGTGGCGATGGCGGCCCAGCGCTACCTCCACGCGTACGGCCTGACCCCCGACGCCTTCGGCCACGTCGCCGTCCTGGACCGGAAGTACGCGGCGACGAACCCCGCGGCCTACTTCCACGGCAAGCCGATCACGCTCGCCGACCACGAGGCCTCGCGCTGGATCGTCGAGCCGCTGCGGCTCCTGGACTGCTGTCAGGAGACGGACGGCGGCCAGGCCGTCGTCGTCACGACCCCGGAGCGGGCCCGCGACCTTCCGCACCCCCCTGCGGTGATCACGGCGGCGGCGCAGGGCGCGGGCCGGGCGCAGGAGCAGATGACCAGCTTCTACCGGGACGACCTCAGCGGACTGCCCGAAATGAGCGTGGTGGCAAGGCAGTTGTGGCGGACCTCCGGACTCGCCCCCGCGGACATCGACGTCGGCATCCTGTACGACCACTTCACACCGTTCGTGCTGATGCAGCTGGAGGAGTTCGGCTTCTGCGGTCCCGGGGAGGCGGCGGACTTCGTCGCCGAGGAGCGGTTGCCGATGAACACGCACGGCGGGCAGCTCGGGGAGGCGTATCTGCACGGGATGAACGGCATCGCCGAGGCCGTGAGACAGCTGCGCGGGACCTCCGTGAACCAGATACCCGGCGCTTCGCGGGCGCTGGTCACCGCGGGCACCGGTGTCCCCACATCGGGGCTGATTCTGGGGTCGGACGGCTGAACGCGGCGCGTCTGTCGGGCCTGTCGCGGGCGCGGGCCCGTTCACTCGCCCTATGCGTCTGCGAAGGATGATCATTGGACTTGTCCTCGCCCTTGCGGCGGTGACCACCCTGGCCCCGGGCCCGGCCGGGGCCGCGGCCGGGGGCGGCACGGTGTCGACGTTCAGCGGCTGGGCCTTCGACACCTGTCTGACCCAGTCGCTCGACACCATGAAGCGCTGGCGGCACTCGAAGTACCGGGCGGTCGGCATCTACTACGGGGGCCGCGGCAGGGCCTGCAAGCGCCAGCCGCACCTCGACCGGGGCTGGACGCGCGCGGTGCAGCGGATGGGCTGGCGGCTGCTGCCGGTGTACGTCGGCTCGCAGTCGCCGTGCGTCATCGCGAAGAACAAGAAGCACGTGCGGATCGGAAAGCACCCCCTGAGGCAGGGGAAGAGGGAGGGACACGACGCGGTACGCAAGGCGAAGGCACTCGGCATGAAGCGGCGCAGCCCGCTCTATCTGGACATGGAGGCGTACACCTACCGCGAGAAGCCGTGTGCGCGCACCACGCTCTCCTTCGTCAGGGCCTGGGACCGCGAGGTGCGCAGGCACGGGTACGTCCCCGGGTTCTACAGCAGCGCCGACTCCGGCGTACGGCACATGGAGCAGGCGCGGCGGGCGGGCGTGCGGGATCTGCCCGCGGTCCTGTGGTTCGCGCGCTGGCACACCCGGCCCCACCTCTACGCGGAACGCGAGATCGCGCGGCACGCGTGGCGTCCCGCCCGGCGCATCCACCAGTACGCGGGGAACGTGAAGGAGCGGCACGGAGGACGCACCCTGGTGATCGACCGCAACCTGGTGCACGCCCCGGTGGCCCGCGTCCGGTAGTGCCTCCGATAGCGCGTCCGGTAGTGGTCCGGGCGGTGTCGACGGCTGTGGGGCGGTGGGGGTCCTGGGGGTGAACCCTCAGGGATGTGCTCCGCCCCCTCCACCTGTAGGAGGTGGAGCCAGCACCACTCGTACAACCTGAGGCGGACACCGCTTAGGGACCTGCGGCCGATCCGGAGAAGTAGGGGGCGCTTCTAGCGTGGAGCCATGACCGCATCCATGGTGTCCGTGTGCACCAGCGCATCGAAGGCCGCGACGCGGGGCACGGGTCCGGCGCGGGCCAGCGTGCCCTCGGCGTACCCGTCGTTCGCGTCCTACGTCCGGGCCCGCCAGCCCGTACTGCTGCGCACCGCCCGCTCGCTGACCGCGAATCCGAGCGATGCCGAGGACCTGCTGCAGACCGCGCTCACCAAGACGTATGTCGCGTGGGACCGGATCGAGGACCACCGCGCCCTCGACGGTTACGTGCGCCGCGCGCTGCTGAACACGCGTACGTCGCAGTGGCGCAAGCGCAAGGTCGACGAGTTCGCGTGCGACGAGCTCCCGGAGCCCGACGTGGTGCTTGCCGGGGACCCGGCCGAGCAGCAGGTGCTCCGTGACGCGATGTGGCGCGCGATCATGAAGCTGCCGACGCGGCAGCGGGCGATGGTCGTCCTCAGGTATTACGAGGACCTCAGCGAGGTGCAGACCGCCGAGGTGCTCGGCGTCTCGGTCGGCACGGTCAAGAGCGCGGTGTCGCGTGCGCTCGGCAAGCTCCGCGAGGACCCGGAGCTCACCCCGGTGCGCTGAACGACCCCCGTCTCCGGCGCGGGCGATGATCGATCATCCCCGTGAGTAGTGACATACCAAGCGGTATGCGCGCAGAATCAGCGCAACCCTTGACTGCCGCGTAGGCGATGTTGCCCCAGGAGGACGCCGTGCTGAGCACGATGCAGGACGTACCGCTGACCGTCACCCGCATCCTCCGACACGGGACGACCGTGCACGGGACCTCACAGGTCATCACCTGGACCGGCGAAGGAGCCCCGCAGCGCCGCAGCTTCAGCGAGCTCGGCGAGCGCACGGCCCAGCTCGCCCACGCCCTGCGCGAAGACCTCGGCGTCACCGACGACGAGCGGGTCGCCACCTTCATGTGGAACAACGCGGAACACGTCGAGGCGTACTTCGCCGTGCCGTGCATGGGCGCGGTGCTGCACACCCTCAACCTGCGGCTGCCCGCGGACCAGTTGACGTGGATCGTCCAGCACGCCGCCGACCGCGTCATCATCGTCAACGGCTCCCTCATCGGTCTCATCGCGCCGCTGCTCCCGCGGCTGACGAGCGTCGAGCACATCGTGGTCTCGGGCGCCGGTGACCGCTCGCTCCTGGCGGGTGGCCACGCGCGGGTGCACGAGTACGAGGAGCTGCTCGCCGGGAAGCCCACCAGCTACGACTGGCCCGAGCTCGACGAACGCGCCGCGGCCGCCATGTGCTACACCTCGGGCACCACCGGCGACCCCAAGGGCGTCGTCTACTCCCACCGTTCCATCTACCTGCACTCCATGCAGGTCAACATGACGCAGTCCATGGGTCTCACGGACGCGGACACGAGCCTGGTCGTCGTACCGCAGTTCCACGTCAACGCCTGGGGCCTGCCGCACGCCACCCTGATGACCGGCGTGAACATGCTGATGCCGGACCGTTTCCTGCAGCCCGCGCCGCTCGCCGAGATGATCGAGTCGGAGCGGCCCACGCACGCGGCGGCCGTGCCCACCATCTGGCAGGGCCTCCTCGCCGAACTCACCGCGAAGCCGCGTGACGTCAGCTCCCTCGGCCAGGTCACGATCGGCGGCTCGGCCTGCCCGCCCTCGCTGATGGCGGCGTTCGACAAGCTCGGCATGCGGGTCTGCCACGCCTGGGGCATGACGGAGACGTCCCCGCTCGGCACGGTCTCGCGCCCCCCGGCCCACGCGATCGGCACCGAAGAGGAGTTCGGCTACCGGCTCACGCAGGGCCGCTTCCCCGCCGGGGTCGAGGGCCGACTGGTGGGCCCCGGCGGCGAGCACCTGCCCTGGGACGGCGAGTCCGCGGGCGAGCTGGAGGTGCGCGGACCCTGGATCGCGGCCTCCTACTACGGCGGCGCGGGCGGCGAGACCATCAAGCCGGACGACAAGTTCAGCGAGGACGGCTGGCTGAAGACCGGTGACGTCGGCGTGATCACCTCCGACGGCTTCCTGACCCTCACCGACCGGGCGAAGGACGTCATCAAGTCCGGCGGCGAGTGGATCTCCTCGGTCGAGTTGGAGAACGCCCTGATGTCCCACCCGGACGTCGCCGAGGCCGCGGTCGTCGCCGTGCCCGACGAGAAGTGGGGCGAACGCCCGCTGGCCGCCGTCGTACTGCGGGAGGACGCCACCGCCGAGTACACGGCCCTGCGCGACTTCCTCGCGGAGAGCATCGCCAAGTGGCAGCTCCCCGAGCGCTGGGCGATCATCGACGCCGTACCGAAGACGAGCGTCGGCAAGTTCGACAAGAAGGTGCTGCGCAGGCAGTACGCAGCGGGGGAGCTGGACGTCACGAAGATCTGACGTCACGAAGATCTGACGTCACGAACTCTCACATCGGCTCGGGCGGCCCGCCACATCCGGCGGGCCGTCCGTCAGTTCGTGCCGATCTTCGCGAGCAGGTCGACGATCCGGCTCTGCACCTCGCCGCTGGTGGAGCGCTCCGCGAGAAACAGGACCGTCTCCCCCGCCGCGAGGCGCGGCAGCTCCGTCTCGTCGACGGCGGCGGTGTAGACGACCAGCGGCGTGCGGTTCAACTGCCCCTGCGCGCGCAGCCAGTCGATGATCCCCGCCCTGCGGCGGCGGACCTGGAGCAGGTCCATGACCACCAGGTTCGGCCGCATCTGGGCCGCGAGGGTGACCGCGTCCGCGTCGCTCTCGGCCCGCGCGACCTGCATGCCGCGCCGCTCCAGCGTGGCGGTCAGCGCGAGCGCGATCTCCTCGTGCTCCTCGATCAGCAGGACGCGCGGCGGGTGCTGCTCGCTGTCGCGCGGCGCGAGGGCCTTCAGGAGGACGGCGGGGTCGGCGCCGTACGCGGCCTCGCGCGTCGCCTGGCCGAGGCCCGCCGTGACCAGGACGGGCACCTCGGCGGCCACGGCGGCCTGCCGCAGCGACTGGAGCGCGGTCCGCGTGATCGGCCCGGTCAGCGGGTCCACGAACAGCGCGGCGGGGAACGCCGCGATCTGCGCGTCGACCTCCTCGCGGGAGTGCACGATCACGGGCCGGTAGCCGCGGTCGCTCAGCGCCTGCTGCGTGGTGGCGTCGGGCGCGGGCCACACCAGGAGGCGGCGCGGGTTGTCCAGCGGCTCCGGGGGCAGCTCGTCGTCCATCGGCTGCGGCTGGGGCCGGTTGGAGATCTCGACGGCGCCGCCGGGACCGTCCAGCGGCTCGGGACCCTCGTCGGCGTCCTCGTCGGGGGCGCCGATCGCGTACGACCTGCCGGTGCCCTCCGTGGCGGCGGCGATGCGCGACTGGGGGTGCGCGGGCGCGGACGGCTGCGGGTGCGGCCGCGCCGCCGCCTCGGGACGCTCCTCGCCCGCGGGCTCGGGCGTGGGCGAGGGCGGCGTGGCCAGCCTGCGCCGACGCCCGGAACCACCGAGCGTCTGCGACGAGGACGGCGCGGGACCGGCGGCCGTGGCGGGCTCGCCGGACGACGGCTGCGGCATCGGACCGGGGCCCGGGGCGATCCCGGCGCCCGTGGCCTCCTCCTGCGGACCCGCCTGAGCGGGCTGATGAGGTTGCCGGGGCTGAGCGGGCTTCGCGGGCCGGGGCGGCAGCGGGGGCTGCGGCGACTGCGGGATACGCGCGTTCCGCGGCGGCTGCTGCCCCGGCTGGCCCGCCTGGCCCTGCGGCGGGGGCGCGGAGGCGGACGCACCCTGCTGACGGCGCTGCTCCTCCGAGATCTGCTGTCCGAACGGCACGCCCTGCCCGAGCGTACGCACGCTGATCGCGCGCCCCTGCGTCGAGTTGGGGTCGCCGGGCGCGGCCTCCGCGGGCAGCGGCTGGGCGGCCCGCGGCTGCTGCCCCGGGCTCTGCGCACCGCGCTCGGGCGGCAGTGCCGTGCCCCCGCCGGGCGTCGGGGTGCCCGGGGCCGGGGTCTCGGGCCACGGCTGCGGCTGCGGCGCGGGCAGCGGTCCTGGCTCCGCGTCGGCCGACGGGCGCGAGCGGCGGCGGCCCGTCGGGGCCGTGGCCGGATGCGGCTGCGACGGGGTGTGGTCGTCGGTCGGGTCGTGCGGAGCCGATGCGTGCTCGGTGGTGCCGTTGGGCTCGGCGGGGGGCTCCTGGCCGGGTTCGGGGGCGGCAGGGGCGGCCGGGGCGGGCGGCAGGGCGAAGACGCGCCCGTTGTTGGCCTCCTCGGCGGCGGCCCGCTCCTGAGCGGCGGCCAGCGCACGCCGGGCACGCCGACCCGTGCCGGAAGTGCCGGACGTGCCGAGCTGCCCCGCCTCCGAAGGCGCGGGCCCGGAAGCCAGCGCGGGAAGGGCGGGCAGCGCGGCCTGTTCATCGGTCCGCCGCGCGCGACGGCCCGTTCCGTCGGCGGGTACGGGGACGCCCTGCGGCGGCACCGTCTGTCCCAGCCCCAACGCGGCCGATCCCGCGGCGTGTTCGGCCGCCGTCATGACGGCGCCCTCGGCGGGGCTCGGCCGCCCGCGCCGACGCCCCGTACCGCCCGTGGCACCTCCGGCGCCGCCCGCGGTGTCACCGGCAGCCGGGTCGGACGCCACCTCGGCGTTCGCCGCGTCGCCGATGGTCTCCGGGGAGCCGGCCTCGGCCGCGCGCCGTCCCCTGCGCCGTCCCGTCCCGGTCGGCGCGGGCTCGGCCGCCGCCTCGGGGGCCACCGGCTCACCGCCCCCGCTCTCCAGGAAGGAGTCCACGGAGGGCCGCCGGGCCCGCCGACGCCCACCACCCGACGTACCCGACGTACCGGACGCCTGCTCGGGCACGACAACGCTCGCACCGGCACCCGCACCGGAAGCGAGACCGGAACCGGAATCGGAACCGGAACCGGAACCGGAAGCCCCAGCCCCCGCGATCCCCGCAACCCCCGCCCCGATCGGCACCTCAAGAACGTACGCACTGCCGCTCATCCCCGGCACCTCGTGCGTCTGCAGCACGCCCCCGTGCGCCCGCACGATGCCCCGGACGATCGGCTCGTGCACCGGGTCGCCGCCGGAGTAAGGGCCCCGCACCTCGATGCGGACGACCTCGCCGCGCTGGGCCGCCGCCACGACGATGGTGGAGTCGACGTAGCCGCCGGCGGGAGCGTTCGCGCCGACGCCGGGGCGGGTGTTGCCCGTGGAGTCGATGCCCGCGACGTCGGCGATCAGGTGGGCCAGGGCGGTGGCGAGCCGTTCGGCGTCCACCGTGAACTCGATCGGCGGCGCGTGCACCGCGAACTGCGCGCGCCCGGGACCGATCAGCTCGACCGCGCCCTCGACGCCCGCCGCGACGACCGCGTCGAGCGTGACCGTCGTACGGGAGAGCTGTTCGTCGCCCGAGTCGAGCAGTTGGAAGCCGAGGACGTTGTCGACGAGGGTCGTCATCCTGGCGTAGCCGGCCGACAGGTGGTGCAGGACCTGGTTGGCCTCGGGCCACAGCTGACCCGCGTCGTCCGAGGCGAGCGCGTTCAGTTCGCGGCGCAGCTCGTCGAGGGGACCGCGCAGGGACGAGCCGAGTACGGCGAGGAGTTGCTCGTGCCGCGCGGCCAGCGCCTCGTACCGCGCCTTCTCGCTCTCGGCCAGCTCCTCGAAGCGGTCCTTCTCGCGCTCGGCGAGCGCCGCGTACCGCTCCTGCTCGGCGGCGAGCTCCTCGGCCCGCTGCTCCTCGGCGGCCTTGATCTCCTCGGCGCGCCGCTCGGCGGCGGCGGCCATCTCGTCCGCGTGCCGGGCGAGGGCGGCCTCGTGCTTCTCGGCCAGCTCGTCGTAGGGCCTGCGGTCGGTGAACGTCATCACCGCGCCGACCAGTTGGTCCCCGTCGCGCACCGGCGACGTCGTCAGGTCGACCGGCACCTTGGCGCCGCTCTTGGACCACAGGACCTGCCCGCGCACCCGGTGCTTGCGCCCGGAGCGCAGCGTGTCGGCGAGCGGGGACTCCTCGTAGGGGAACGGCTCGCCGTCGGCGCGCGAGTGCAGGACCAGCGGGTGCAGTTCCTGCCCGCCGAGGTCGCTGGCGCGGAAACCGAGTATCTGGGCGGCGGCCGGATTGACGAGGACGACCCGTCCTTCGGTGTCCGTGCCGACGACGCCCTCGGCGGCGGCGCGCAGGATCATCTCGGTCTGCCGCTGCGAACGGGCCAGCTCCGCCTCGGTGTCCACGGTGCCCGAAAGGTCCCGGACGACCAGCATGAGCAGTTCGTCGCCGGTGTAGCCGTGGTGGTCGTACGCGGTCCTGCCGTCCTCCAGCGGGGAGCTGGTGACCTCGACGGGGAACTCGCCGCCGTCGGTGCGCCGCGCGGTCATCCGCGTCGGCTTGGTGCGCCCGCGCTCGTCGATGGTGTCGGGACGCCGCATGGAGCCGGGGATGAGCCGCGAGTCGAACTCGGGCAGCAGATCGAGCAGTCCGCGCCCCACGAGCGCGGTGCCGGGCGCCTCGAACGCCTCAAGGGCGATCGCGTTGGCGTTCACGACGGTGCCGTTGGCGTTGACGAGGACCAACGCGTCGGGGAGTGCGTCGAGTATCGCTGCGAGGCGAGCAGCGCCTCGGGATGGCCTGCTGCTCACGACGACGCTTCCTCCCTGATTACCGCTGCTTGCCGACACGCTCAGGCCATCTTGCCCCTCGGCCCGTGGCGTGTCACGGGAGGGAGTCTACGGGGAGTGGTTGCGCGCGCGACGCCGGATGAGAGGGAGGTCGCACGCAGAAGATGTGAGTTTTCGGTACCGCCCGGTCACGGGACGGTAGAGGTCGCCGCAGGTCGGGCGGTTCCGGCGAGGCGGTTCCGAAGGTCATGCCGAGGTCGCGGGGAGCACCGGCACGAGGGCGTCCCAGCGGCCGATCTCACAGCCGTTGCTGCGGTCGTACGTCGCGTCCACGGGCCGCCCCTGCCAGGTTCCCGTGATGTGCGCGGTGGCGGGACCGCCGTACTGCATCGTGCACATGGCGTCGGGGGCCACGGGCGCGAACGGGTCGGTCCCCCAGACGGTGACCTCGTCGAGCCGCGCGCACGCGTCGGCCGCGTCGGGGTGGGTGCCGCCCGTCGGGTGGCAGTTCAGCTCGTACGTCCCGTCGCCGGTGCCGCCCGACCCGGTGACCGTCACCGTGAGCCGGTCGGTCGGGGCGACGACGTCCGTGGCGGCGTGCGCGGTGGCGGGCAGCGCGGACAGCGCGGCGACGGAGGCGAAGGCGGTGAGGGCGAGACGGCGCAGCATGGTGGCTCCACTGGGTACGGGTGGGCGCGGCCGGGTGGGTACGGCCGGGCAGGGCTTCCGGACGGGTGGCGGACAGGGGATCCGCCACCTCCTCTAACGCCGTGGGCCGCGTCGCGTTGCGGGCTGCGGCGGCGCTTTGCCCTCGGGGCCGCGTGACTAGTACCGTGGGGGCCGCGATTGGTGACACACCACCTGGCTGTGTCATCATCTGCACGCACCCCCGCGCTCGCGCAGGTGGTGTGCAAGCTGGAGGCGTCGCCTAGTCCGGTCTATGGCGCCGCACTGCTAATGCGGTTTGGGACTTAAATCCCATCGAGGGTTCAAATCCCTCCGCCTCCGCCGCAAGATCCGAAGCCCCGGTCCTCACGGACCGGGGCTTCGGTGCGTCCTGGCCGTCTGCGCGGAGTGCTGAGGGCGGTGTTTTCGCAGCTCACAACGGGTGCGACTAACGGATTTCACATGGCGGCGGCGGTCATGTAATGTTCTTCCTGTCGCCGCGAACGGGCCGCAAGGCCGGGGAGCGAAGGCGGAAAACAAAAAACAGGCACTCGTAGCTTAACGGATAGAGCATCTGACTACGGATCAGAAGGTTGCAGGTTCGAATCCTGCCGAGTGCACAGCTGATCGAAGGCCCCGACGAGAAATCGTCGGGGCCTTCGGTCGTTCTTGTGTGCCTCCAGGGTCGTCTTGACATGGGCAGCACAATGGTCCGGACCAATTGATGTCCGTACCCGAGGGGTGGTTGCCGATGTCCAGGCGAGGCTCAAGAGGTGTGACGGCCGTGCTGGCCGTGTTGTTGGTGCTGGGCGGGCTCGTGTTCGGCGGGGGGCCGGCCGTGGCCGGCGCCGCTGCCGGGGGCGGGGCGTCGGCGCACGAGCCGCGGTTCGTCGTCAGTGAGCGGCAGTTCGAGCGGATGTTCCCGGAGCGGAACTCCTTCTTCACGTACGACGGGCTCGTGGCGGCCACGCGCGCGTACCCGGAGTTCGCGCGCACCGGGGGCAAGGCGCTGCGCAAGCGCGAGGCCGCCGCCTTCCTGGCCAACGTCAGCCACGAGACCGGCGGGCTCTTCTACGTCGTGGCGCAGAACAAGGACACGTATCCGATCTTCTGCGACGAGACGCAGCCCTACGGGTGTCCGGCCGGGCACGACGCCTACTACGGGCGCGGCGCGATCATGCTGAGCTGGAACTTCAACTACAAGGCGGCCGGTGACGCCCTCGGGCTCGACCTGCTCGACGATCCCTGGCTCGTCGAGCGCGATCCGAAGGTCGCCTGGATGACCGCGCTCTGGTACTGGAACACGCAGAGCGGCCCCGGCACCATGAGCGGGCACGCCGCGATGGTGAAGGGCGCGGGCTTCGGGGAGACCATCCGCAGCCTGAACGGGACCGCCGAGTGCGACGGCGGCAACCCGCGGCAGATGCGGCACCGCGTCGACCTCTACGTGGGGTTCACCGAGGTGCTGCACGTCCGTCCCGGGCGGCACCTCACCTGCTGAGACGTGCCACGCCCGACTCCCAGGCCCAGGCCGCGATGCCGACCCGGTTGCGGACCTTCAACTTGCCCTGGATGTTGGCGATGTGGGTCTTCGCCGTGCCCGGTGAGATGAAGAGCGCCGCGCCGATCTCGGTGTTCGTCAGGCCGTCCGCGACCAGGCGGGCTATCTCCTCCTCCCGGGTGGTGAGGGGGGAGAGCGGGGTGGGCGCGGCGTCCGGCGCGGGTCCGGGAGCGGGTGTCGTACGCAGCAGGCGCAACGTGATCTGCGGGCTGATCAGGAGGTCGCCCGCCATCGCGGCGCGCACGCCCTCGATGAGGAGGCCGGGGCCCGAGCGCTTCAGCAGGAAGCCGCAGGCGCCGTCGCGCAGGGCCGTACGGACGTAGTCGTCGTGGTCGAAGGTCGTGACGACCAGGACGCGGGCCGGGTCCGTGACGTCGGGGCCCGCGAGGCGGCGGGTGACCTCCAGGCCGTCGAGGCCCGGCATGCGGATGTCCGCGATGAGCAGATCGGGGCGCAGCCGGTGCGCGAGCTCGACCGCGGCGAGGCCGTCGGCGGCCTCGCCGACCACCGTCATGTCCGGCTGGGAGTCCAGGATCAGGCGGAATCCGCTGCGGACGTCGTCCTGGTCGTCGGCGAGGACGATGCGGGTTCCCGGGGCGGTCGTCGTCACTGCTGCGGCTCCTGGGCGTGGGCGGGTACGGGGGCGGGCGCGGAGGCGGGTGCGGTGGTTCTGGGGAGGGTCGCCGTCAGGCGCCAGCCGCCCGCGCCGTGCGGGCCCGCCGTGAGGGTGCCGCCGAGGGCCTCGGCGTGTTCCGTCAGGGCGGGGAGGCCGAGGCCGCCGCGGGTGGCGCGCCTGCGGGGCAGCGGTACGCGGGGCGTGCCGGGGGCGTCGTTGGACACCTGGAGCTCCACCGAGGCGGGCGTGGGGGTCAGCGTGATGCGGACCAGGGTGGCCGCGGGCGCGTGCCTGCGGACGTTGGTCAGGGCCTCGACGACGATGCGGTACGCGGCCGCGCCCGCCTCGCGGGAGAGCGCTTCGGCGGTCTCCGGAGGCAGCCTGAGCTCGGCATCGATGCCCCCCGCGGCCGTGAACTCGTCGACGAGGGAGGGGAGATGGTCGAGTCCGGGCAGCGCGGCGGCGGGGGAGCGTGCCGGGCCGTGCAGCATCTCCACCGTGCGGTCCATCGACTCCAGGGCGTTCAGGCCCGCCTTCTCGATGCGTTCGAGGGCGAGCACCGCCTGCGCCGGATCCGTGGCGGCGACGAACCGGGCCGCCTGCGCCTGGACGACGATGCCGCTGATGTCGTGCGCCACGAAGTCGTGCAGGTCGCGGGAGAGCTGGAGCCGCTGGGCGCGGCGCGCCTCGGTGACGGCGGCCCTGCGGCGCAGCTCCACGCGGCGCGGGTAGGCGCCCGCCGCTGCCGCGGCGACGGCGGGCAGCAGCCAGAACGCCGCGGCGCCCGTCCGCTCCAGGAACGGCCCGTCGACCAGCGGGAACGGCCACGCGGCGGTCGCCACCGCGGTGAGCGGGGCGACGATCCTGGCCTCGCGCCACGGTGACCAGCGGACCACGGCGGCCAACAGGACCAGCAGCAGCGCGGCCTCCGCGAGCTTCCAGGCGGGGGCGGTGCGCACGCCGGTCGCGGGGTAGCCGAAGGCGGTCGCCAGGGAGAGGGTCGCGCAGATCGCCGCGGGTGTCGCGAGCCGGTCGAGGCGCCCGCGGGCCAGCGGCACGGCCGACGCGCAGAGCGCGGCCGCGATGGGGAGGGCGCCAAGTGCCAGTGCCTGAGCGGACGTTGTCCCCGCCGCGAGTGCTGCCGTCATCCTCGTCCCCCCTGTCGGCCCCTGGTGGGCCCGCTGGTCAGCGTACGAGGGGGAGATCGAGAGGGGCCCTCTGCCGAACGGCATAGCGGCCGGGGTAGCCCTCCTGATCTCTGTGCTGATCGGCGGATGGGCCGGGGCGGGGGCCGCGGGCGAGGCTGTTCCTCGTTCGGCAAGGAGCCGCGACGACAGAGGAGTTCAGCATGCGAATCGATTCCGTACGGGGTTCCCGTGGGGTCCGTGTCATCGGTGCGGCGGGTGCCGTCGCCGTGCTCGCGGGAGTCGTGGCGGCGGGACCCGCCGCCGCGGACGCGGCGGCACACGGCGCCAAGGGCGAGGCGCGGGCGCAGGCACAGGCACAGATACAGGCACAGGCCCGGGTCCAGGGTTCCGGGCAGATCTCGTACGCCTACTCGCCCGACGACACCATCAAGTTCACCGTCGACGCCAAGGCCGCGCCCTTCACCCGGCCCATGCCCGGGCTCTCCCTGCCGGGGCTGCCCACGGACGCCACGGGCACCGTGAAGTTCTCGCACGCGTCGGAAGGCAGGAAGACCGGCTGGAGCCGGGCGCGCGTGGACTGCATGGTCACCGGCGGCGGGACCGCGACGCTCACCGCGATCGTCACGAAGTCGAACGTGGAGAAGGTGGGCAAGCGGTTCGGGCTCAGCGTGCAGCAGGGGCGGGGCGGCGAGCCCGACCGGCTCGGGTTCGGGTGGGACATCGTGAACTTCGAGCCGCGCAAGACCGACAAGAAGGGGAACGCGGTCGAGCCGAGGGTCGGCACCTGCATGGCGCCCGCGCCGTTCGCGCCGGTCGTCAAGGGCGGGTTCGACGTGGTGCACGCCGACCTGCCGCCGCTGCCCGCCTCGGTGGCCGGGGTGGCCGGGGCGGCCGGTGCGGCGCGTCGTGGCTGAGGCACTCGTCGTACCGCGCTGGGTCCGGTGGGCCGCGCACGGTGCCGTGCTGAGCGTCCTGCCGTCCGGGCTGTGGCGGGTCGCCATCGCCTTCGGGTGGGACTCCGGGTTCGACGGGTTCCTGGATCCCTCCCACTTCCCCGGCGCCGGTTCCTTCTACCTGATCGGTCTCAGCCTCTTCGCGGAGGCGCTCGGGCTGCTCACCCTGGGGCTCGTGCACCGGTGGGGCGAGGTGCTGCCCGACTGGGTGCCGGTGCTCGGCGGGCGGCGGATCCCCACGGCGGCCGCCGTCGTGCCCGCCGCGCTCGGGGCGGCCGCCGTCACCCTCGTCACGGCCCTCGGCGCGGTCACCTGGACCGACTCGGAGAACATGGGGTCACCCGACGCTCCCGACGGAGCATTGTGGTGGGTCATGACGCTCTGCTACGCGCCGCTGCTCGCCTGGGGACCGCTCCTCGGGGCCGTCACCGTGGCGTACGCGCTGCGCCGGCGGCGCGGGAGCACGGCGGCGGGACGCGGACGAGGACGAGGGGAACAGCACGGTGGAGTGGCGTTGCGCGGGGCTCGGCTGGCCGGACGGGAGGCCCGTGCTGCGGTGGGCGGGCGGTAGGCGCAGCGACCTGCCGTACGGGAAGGACATCGGGTTCCGGGCCGTCGGCGAACGGCGGTGCGTGGGCGCGCGGGGGAACCCGTGCCCGCATCGGGCCGTGGTGCCGGGCCGCGCTACGCAGGCGCGCTGTCCGGAGTGCGCGCGGCTCGACCGGGCGTTCTCGGTCGCGGCGGACGGGGTGCCCGACGATCCGCGTACGTACCGGGTGTACCTGGCGTGGTTCGGTCCCGGTCTGCTGAAGGTCGGCATCACGGCGGAGGAGCGGGGTTCCGTGCGGCTCCTCGAGCAGGGGGCGGTGGCGTTCTGCTGGCTGGGGCGCGGGCCGCTGATGGCGGCGCGGCGCACGGAGGAGCTGCTGCGGGCCGCGCTCGGCGTGCCGGACCGGGTCTCGTACGACAAGAAGCGCTCGGTGCGGACGGCGCTGCCCGAACGGGCCGAGCGGGCCGGGGAGTTGGCGGAGCTGCACCGGAGGGCGGTCGCGCTCGACGGATGGGCGGAGACGCTGGAGCGGGTGGCGTTCGAGGCCGTCGACCACGCGGATGCCTTCGGCCTGCCGGGGCTCGGGGCGGCCGCGGGGGTCGTCCGGGAACTCGTCGACGGTGGCACGGTCGCGGGCCGCCTCGTCGCGGCGGCCGGACCCGATCTCCATCTGGCGGGCGACGCGGGGGTGTTGGTCGTGGACGCCCGGGTGCTCGTGGGGTGGGAGCTGGCGCGGGCCGACGCGGGGGCGGGCGTGACGGTGCCGGTGCGGGTGGTGCGGGAAGGGGAGGGCGGGAACGGGAGCGGGGGCGAACAGGAGGGGCTGTTCTGAGACCTCGTCCTCCCTGAGGTCCTCCTTGAGGAGGGTGGACAACATCGTCGCCGGGGGCCGAGGGTGGTGGCCATGTGTGATCCGTCGGGGGCGACTGAATCCAGCACCAGCACCAGCACCAGAGCCGAGGCCGAATACGTCCGCCGCTTCGCCGAGCGCCTCGGCGTGCCCGGCCTGATCGACGTGCACACGCACTTCATGCCGGAACGCGTCCTGAACAAGGTATGGGCGTTCTTCGACGGCGTCGACTGGGCCATCACCTACCGGCACGAGGAGGAGCGCAGGGTCGCGTTGCTCCGGGAGTTCGGGGTGCGGGCCTTCACCTCGATGCTCTATCCGCACAAGGCGGGCATGGCGCGGTGGCTCAACGGCTGGTCCGCCGACTTCGCGCGGCGCACGCCCGACTGCCTGCACACCGCGACGTTCTTCCCCGAGCCGGGCGTGGAGACGTACGTACGAGAAGCCGTCGAGTCCGGGGCCCGGGTCTTCAAGTCGCACATCCAGGTGGGCGCCTACGACCCGAACGACGTGCTCATCGACGGCGTCTGGGGCCTGCTCGCCGAGGCCGGGGTGCCGATCGTCATCCACTGCGGCTCCGGGCCCCACCCGGGCAAGCACACCGGCCCCGAGCCGATGGCGAAGCTGCTCGCCCGCCATCCACGGCTGCGGCTCGTCATCGCGCACATGGGCATGCCCGAGTACGCCGAGTTCTTCACGCTCGCCGAGCAGTACGAGGAGGTGCGGCTCGACACGACGATGGCGTTCACGGACTTCAGCGAGCGGCTCATGCCGTTCCCGCCCGGTGAGGCGGGGCGCCTCGCCGACCTGGGCGACCGGGTGCTGCTCGGCTCGGACTTCCCGAACATCCCGTACCCGTACACCCATCAGCTCGACTCGCTCGAACGGCTCGGCCTCGGGGACGACTGGCTGCGGGGCGTCGTGTACGACAACGGGGCGCGGCTCTTCGGGCTGGAGTGACGCCGGGGGCGCCCTCGGCCCCGGACCCCTTTCTCAGGGAATTCACAGGTTCAGAAAAGGGAGCTCTCAGAGCCGCCCAGCAGTCTTTCGGGCATGACCACGACCTCGCCCCAGGCGCGTACCGAACTGCTCAGGCCGGACGGGAGTCCCGTCCGTGTGCTCGTGGTGGACGACGAGGAGTCGCTCACCGAGCTCCTTTCCATGGCCCTGCGCTACGAGGGCCTGGAGATCCGCAGCGCGGGCGACGGTGCGGGCGCGGTGCGGGCCGCGCGCGCGTTCCGGCCCGACGCCGTGGTGCTCGACATGATGCTGCCCGACATGGACGGCCTCTCGCTGCTCGGCAGACTGCGCCGCGAGATGCCGGACGTGCCCGTGCTGTTCCTGACCGCGAAGGACGCGGTGGAGGACCGGATCGCCGGGCTCACCGCGGGCGGCGACGACTACGTCACCAAGCCGTTCAGCCTGGAGGAGGTCGTGGCGCGGCTGCGCGGCCTGATCCGGCGGGCGGGCGCCGCGGACAAGCGCGGCGAGTCGACCCTGGTGGTCGGCGATCTGACCCTGGACGAGGACAGCCACGAGGTGACGCGGGGCGGCGAGGGCATCCACCTCACCGCCACCGAGTTCGAGCTGCTCCGCTACCTCATGCGCAATCCGCGCCGCGTGCTCAGCAAGGCGCAGATCCTGGACCGCGTGTGGAACTACGACTTCGGGGGCCAGGCCAACGTCGTCGAGCTCTACATCTCGTATCTGCGCAGGAAGATCGACGCGGGGCGCGAGCCGATGATCCACACGCGCCGCGGGGCGGGTTACCTGATCAAGGCCGCCGTGCCCGTGCCTACGTGAGACGTGCCTACGTGAGACGTGCCTGCGCCAGACGCCTCGTCGATGCGCGGCGTGCGCGGCCCGCAGGAGATCGGCACCATCGGCGCCGAGGTGCGGGACGGCTCGGTCGGGCGCGCCCTCGTCAGCACCGAGGCCGACGGCGGCAGCGGGAGCCCGCTGCCGGACGCCACGGCGCTGGACCGGGACCAGGTCGCCGCGCCCCCGACGCGCTGCTCGCACTCCTCGCACTCCTGACGACCGTCACGGTGTACTGCGTGCACCACGTGCCTGGTGTGGGCGGGCGTCGCGGTCGGCTTCGCCTTCCTCACCAAGACGCTCCAGGCGTTCCTGATCCTGCCGCCGCTCGCGGTCCTGTACGCGGTGTGCGCACCGGTGCGGCTCCGCAAGCGCCTCGGTCAACTCGCCCTTTCGGCGGGCGTGATGGTGGTCGCGGGCGGCTGGTGGGTGGCGGTCGTCGAACTGTGGCCCGCGTCGTCGCGCCCCTACATCGGCGGCTCGCAGACCAACTCGTTCCTTGAACTGACCTTCGGCTACAACGGCCTCGGCCGCATCAACGGCGAGGAGACCGGCAGCGTGGGCGGCGGGGGCGGTCCCGGTGGCGGTGGCCGTGGTGGTGGCGGTCAGTGGGGCGAGACGGGCATCGGCCGGATGGTCGACTCCGAGATCGGCGGCCAGATCGCCTGGCTGCTGCCCGCCGCGCTGCTCCTCCTGGTGGCGGGCCTCGTCCTCACCCGTAGGGCGCGGCGCACGGACACCGCGCGGGCGGCGTTCGTCGCCTGGGGCGGCTCGCTCCTGATGACCGCAGCGGTCTTCAGCTTCATGGCGGGGATCTTCCACCAGTACTACACGGTGGCCCTCGCCCCCTCCATCGCGGCGCTCGTCGGCATGGGCGCCACGGTCCTGTGGGAGGAGCGGGCCGCCTGGTGGGCGTGCGGGGTGCTGGGCGCGGCCGTCGCGGGCACGTCGGTCTGGGCGTACGTCCTGCTCGGCCGCACGCCGGAGTACCTTCCGTGGCTGCGCCCGACCGTGCTGGCGGTGGGCCTGGTGGCGGCGGGCCTGCTGCTCGCGGGCCGCGCGGGCCGTCACCTCGCCCTGACGGCGGCGGGCCTCGGCCTCGCGGCGTCCGTGGCGGGCCCGGCGGCGTACACCCTCTCGACGGTGGACAGCGCGCACACGGGCTCGATCGTGACGGCGGGGCCCGCGTCGGCGGGGCGGATGGGCGGGCCGGGGGGCCTGGAGGTGGCCCCGGTGGAGGTCGTCCCGGCGGGGGCCAGCAGGGGGCTCCCCAGGGTGCGCCGCAGGGCGGCTTCCCCGGGAGAGCGGGAACCGGAACCGGAACCGGAAACGGAGTCGGAAAGGGCGGCATGAAGGGCGGCATGGGTGGCCTGCTCGACGGCGCGCAGGTCTCCGCCGGGGCTAAGAAGCTCCTGGAGGCGGACGCGGCGGACTACACCTGGGCCGCCGCGGCCATCGGCTCGCAGAACGCGGCGAGCTACCAACTGGCCACCGGCGACCCGGTGATGGCGATCGGCGGCTTCAACGGCAGCGACCCCTCGCCGACGCTCGCGCGCTTCAAGCGGTACGTGGCGGACGGCGAGATCCACTACTTCATCGCGGGCGGCATGGGCGGCATGGGCGGCATGGGCGGGTCCTCCGAGATCACGTCCTGGGTCGAGGACACCTTCGAGAAGGTCACCGTCGGCGGCGCTACCTTCTACGACCTGACGAGCCCCGAGAAGTAGCGCGCGGAGGCCCAGCCGAAAACTGTCTTGTACGCCGTATGGGAACTGCTCTACGGTGTACGTCGCACAGCCTCGTACACCGTAGAAGCAGAAGTACCCGCAGCCTGAGAAGGAGCGTGCATGACGGCGCCGACAGCCGAGTCCCTGACCGCCTCACCAAGGCACCCGCAGCGCTGGCTGATCCTCGGCGTCATCTGCCTGGCCCAGCTCACCGTGCTGCTCGACAACACCGTCCTGAGCGTCGCGATCCCCTCCCTCACCCGGGAGCTGGACGCGTCGACGTCCGACATCCAGTGGATGATCAACGCGTACTCGCTCGTGCAGTCCGGCCTGCTGCTCACCGCGGGCAGCGCCGCGGACCGCTGGGGCCGCAAGAAGATGCTGGCCACCGGCCTGGCCCTGTTCGGCATCGGCTCGCTCTGCGCGGGCCTCGCGCAGTCGTCGGGTCAGCTCATCGCCGCGCGCGCGGGCATGGGCATCGGCGGCGCGCTCCTGATGACCACGACGCTCGCGGTCGTCGTGCAGATCTTCGACGACACCGAGCGCGTGAAGGCCATCGGCCTCTGGGCCACCATCAACTCCCTCGGGTTCGCGGCGGGTCCGCTGCTCGGCGGCTTCATGCTCAACCACTTCTGGTGGGGCTCGATCTTCCTGATCAACATCCCGGTGGCGCTGATCGGCCTGGCCGCCGTGCTCAAGCTGGTGCCCGAGTCCAAGAATCCGCAGGGCGACCGGCCCGACCTGATGGGCGCGCTGCTCTCGACCATCGGCATGGCGTCGGTGGTCTACGCGATCATCTCGGGCCCCGAGCACGGCTGGACGTCGGCGCAGGTCCTGGTCTCCGCGGCGGTCGGCGTCCTCGTCCTCGGCGCCTTCACGTTCTGGGAGCTGCGCATCCCGTACCCGATGCTGGACATGCACTTCTTCCGCAACCAGCGGTTCATCGGCGCGGTGGCGGGCGCGATCCTCGTCGCGTTCGGCCTCGCGGGTTCGCTCTTCCTGCTGACGCAGCACCTCCAGTTCGTCCTCGGCTACGAGCCGTTGGAGGCGGGGCTGCGCACGGCGCCGCTCGCGGTGACCATCGTGGCGCTCAACCTCGCGGGCATCGGCGCGAAGGTGCACGCGAAGCTGGGGACGCCCGCGACGATCCTGGCGGGCATGAGCCTGACCGCGGCGGGCCTCGCGGTGATCGCGCTGTTCGGCGGCGACGACTACAACGGCATGCTGGTGGGGCTCGTCATCATGGGCGCGGGCATCGCGTTCGCCATGCCCGCCATGGCCAACGCGATCATGAGCGCCATTCCGCCGGAGAAGGCGGGCGTGGGCGCGGGCATCAACGGCACGCTCGCGGAGTTCGGCAACGGCCTCGGCGTCGCCGTCCTCGGCGCGGTCCTCAACTCCCGCTTCGCGTCGCTCGTCACGGTCTCCGCGGTGTCGTTCCCCGCAGCCATGGCGGCGGCGAAGTCGACGGGCGAACGGGAGCGGATCGCCGACGCGTTCGCCTCGGGGCTCGAGACGAGCCAGCTGGTGGGCGCGGTGGCGGTGTTCCTCGGCGGCATCCTCGCGGCGGCGTTGCTGCGCAGGGCGGAGCGGGCAGACTCCGTGCGGGAGAACGCGGCATAGCATCGGAGGCGGGCGGAGGAGCACGTTCCACCTGGCTCTCCCCGCCCGCCGATCCGCTCACCCACCGAGGACCTACGAGGAAGGCGCGCCATGGCGAAGACGGCGGCCGCGCGCACGCAGCGGCAGGCACGGACGAGTGTCTGGCTGCAGGAGAAGACGCCACGCGGCCGGGGCCGCAAGGGCGACCAGCCGAACGGTCTCGACAGGGACCGGATCACCAGGGCCACGATCCGCCTCCTGGACGCGGAGGGCCTCGCCAAGTTCTCCATGCGCAGACTCGCCGGGGAGCTCAACGTCACGGCGATGTCCGTCTACTGGTACGTCGACACCAAGGACGACCTGCTCGAACTCGCCCTCGACGCGGCCTGCGGCGAGATGGCGCTGCCGGAGACGGAGGAGGCGACCGGTGCCTGGCAGGAACAACTGCGTGAGCTCGCGGACCAGTACCGGGCGCTGCTGATCCGGCACCCGTGGGTGTCGCCGCTGGTCGGCAAGTTCCTCAACATGGGCCCCAACTGGCTGGCGTTCGCGCTCGCGGTGCAGCGGGCGGTGGCGAACACGGGGTTGCCGGCGCACCGTCAGAACGGGGCGATCTCGGCGGTCTTCCAGTTCGTCTACGGCTTCGGAACCATCGAGGCACAGGTCACCGCGCGGAGCCGGGAGGCGGGTCTGACGCCGGACGAGTACTACGAGGAGGCGGTCGAGGCCGTCCGGGAGGGCCTCGGGGCGCACGAGATCATGGAGAGCGCGGACCGGCTGATGGAGGCGCGGGGCGGCGCCACCGTCGCGGAGATGTGGGACCGCGACTTCACCACGGCGCTCGACCTCTTGATGGCGGGCATCGAGTCGCTCCTGCGCGCGGAGTCCGCCCGGTAGCGGGCCCCACGACCGACGGCGACGCGACGCCCGCCGACCCGCTCCTCAGACCTGGGGCAACGCGTCCCCCTGCACGGCCTGGATGTCCAGCGCCACCTTCAGCGTCGTCCCGATCGCCGAGATCCCCGCCTGCACCACCTGGTTGTAGTTCATCGCGAAGTCCTCGCGCCGCAGCTCGGCCGTCGCACGGAAGGCCGCCCGGGTCCCGCCCCAGGGATCCGCCCCGGTCCCCAGGTAGCTCAGCTCCAGGTCCACGGGGCGTACGACCCCGTGCATCCCCAGTTCCCCGTGCACCGTCCACCGGTCCGTCCCGGAGGGGGTGAGACCGCTGGAGCGGTAGGTGATCTCCGGGTACTGGTCGACGTCCAGGAAGTCGGGCGACTTCAGGTGGCCGTCCCGCATCCCGTTGCCCGTGTCGATCGACGCCGACCGGATGACCGCCTCGACGCGTGACTTCTCGACGTCCTCGGCGATCTCGACCCGCCCGCCGAACTCCGTGAACCGCCCGTGCACGCTGGTGATCCCGAGGTGCTGCGCGACGGCGCCGACCGTGGAGTGCGCGGGGTCGATGGTCCACGGCCCCGGCGGCGGCAGTTCCGTGCCGCCCTGGCGGGCGAGGACCACGTTGCCGACCTCGGCGCGGCCGCTCGCGGTGACGAGCGCGGTCGAGGCGACGGGGGCGTAGCCGACGGCGGTGACGATCACCGTGTACGGCCCGGACGGGAGCACCGTGGCGTCACGGACGACGCCTTCGTCGTCCGCGTCCGCGCGCAGCACCTGCGTCCCCGTCATGTCCGTCACCGTGACGACGGCGTGCGGCACGGCCCAGCCGTCGCGCGTGCGGATCCGAGCGTTCAGTCCCATCCCGTTTACTCCTTGCCCATGCCAAGCTCAAAAAGAAGGGGGCCACAGAACAGCGACCCCGAGAACCGGGCCGCGACCGCGGCCCCGAAAGTCCCCAAAGAACGACCCCCGGCGGCGATGACCGGCCGTCCCTGCCGTGAACGCCACCGCCGGCCCGGGGGCCCCTCCCGCAACCGGCCCGTGGCCACGCCTCCGCTCGGGGCGCGGCCACGGGCCGGGGTCGGTCACTCGCCCGGGTGGGCGAGCTCGATGTCGTGGTCGTCGACACCGCTTCCGGTCACCGTGAGACCGGTGGCCACCGGCGGGTACCCGGTCGCGATGACCGTGTACTCACCGCTGTCCAGGTCGGTGAAGGCGTAGGCCCCGTCCGCCCCGGTGGTCGCGGTGGCGACGACGTTGCCCGCCGCGTCGACGAGCGTGACCCGCGCGTCGTTCAGCGGCCCGTCACCGGCCCGCACGGTGCCGAGCACCTGGGAACCGGAGTTGAGCTCGACCTCGACCCGGGTGACCCCGGCGCCGCCGACCTCGACGGGCAGGGCCAGCGGCCGGTGTCCCGCGGCGTTCACCGCGACGGTGACCGTGCCGGGGACCAGCTCGGCGAAGGTGAACTCGCCCTGCTCACCGGAGACTCCGGTGGCGAGCACGTCGCCGCGCACGTCGGTGACGATGACCATCGCGCCGTGGACGGGCAGCTTGCTGTCCACGTTGCGCACCACGCCGGTGAGCCCGCTGGTGCCGCTCAGGAGGATGTCGTACGCGAGGGGTTCCGTCCCCACGACGACGGTGGACGCCTGCGGCTGGAACCCGTCGGCGGAGGCGATGAGGACGTACGACCCGGCGCCGGGGGCGTCGATCGCGTAGGACCCGTCGCCCTGGGCGACACCGCGGCCCAGCTGCCGCCCCCCGAGGGAGATCAGCGTGACGGCGGCGCGGGGCACCGGCACGCCCTCGGCGCCACGGACGAAGCCGTGCACCGGGATGCCGCCCGTGACCTGCGGGGGAAGCCCTCCGGCCCCGGCGACGGACGCCACGGCCGCGAGCTTCTGGGTGCCCTCGGGCCCGGCCTCGGTGTGCGAGGCGACGGAGGCGAGGACGGGCTCGTCGGCGACGGCGGTCGCGGCCGGAGCGGCGGCCGGAGCGGCGGCACCCGCGGCGTCGGAGTCGGCGGCGGCCTGGGCCAGCGCGCCGGAGGTCCGCAGCGGCACCTCCTTGATGAACAGCGTGATCAGGAAGGCGATGAACGCCAGCGGCGCGGCGATCAGGAAGACGTCGGCGATGCCGTGCCCGTACGCGCTCTCCATGACCGTGCGGAACGGCTCGGGGATCTTGTCCAGGTCCGGGATGCCGCCGCCACCGGTGCCGCCGTGGCCGAACTGCGCGGCCGCCTTCGGCCCGAGGTCGGCGATGCCGTCCTTGACGTAGTCGGTGATGCGCGTGGCCATGATGGCGCCGAGCGCCGAGACGCCCATCGCGCCGCCGAGGGAGCGGAAGAACGTGACGGTGGAGCTGGCGGAGCCGAGGTCCTCGGGAGCGACCTGGTTCTGCGTGCAGAGGACCAGGTTCTGCATCATCATGCCGATGCCGAGGCCCATCAGCGCCATGAAGATCGCGATGTGCCAGTACTCGGTGTCGTACCGGATGGTGCCGAGGAGACCGAGGCCGGCGGTGACGAGCAGACCGCCCGCGACCAGCCAGGCCTTCCACTTGCCGGTCTTGGTGATGACCTGTCCGGAGACGGTCGAGGAGACGAACAGGCCGCCGATCATCGGAATCGTCATGACGCCGGACATCGTCGGGGACTCGCCCCGCGCCAGCTGGAAGTACTGGCTGAAGAAGACCGTGCCCGCGAACATCGCGACACCCACGAAGAGCGAGGCGAGCGAGGCGAGCGTGATGGTCGGGTTGCGGAAGAGGCGCAGCGGGATGATCGGCTCGCTCGCCCTGGACTCGACGAACACGAAGATCAGCGCGAGCAGGACGGAGCCGCCGACCATGGCGCCGGTCTGCCAGGACATCCAGTCGTACTTGTCACCGGCGAAGGTGACCCAGACGAGCAGCAGGCAGACGGCGGCGCTGATGAAGAAGGCACCGGCCCAGTCGACCTTGACGTCCCGCTTCACGACGGGGAGCTTCAGGGTCTTCTGCAGGACGATGAGCGCGATGATCGCGAAGGGCACGCCGACGTAGAAGCACCAGCGCCAGCCGAGCCACGAGGTGTCGGTGATGACGCCGCCGAGCAGCGGGCCGCCGACGGTGGCGACGGCGAAGGTCGCGCCGAGGTAGCCGGAGTAACGCCCGCGCTCGCGCGGGGAGATCATCGCGGCCATGACGATCTGGGCGAGGGCGGAGAGACCGCCGACGCCGATGCCCTGGACGACGCGGCAGGCGATCAGCATCCCGGCGCTCTGGGAGAGCCCGGCGACGACGGATCCGCCGACGTAGATGACCAGGGCTATCTGTACGAGCGCCTTCTTGCTGAAGAGGTCGGACAGCTTGCCCCACAGCGGGGTGGTCGCGGTCATCGCGAGCAGCGAGGCGGTGACGACCCAGGTGTAGGCGGACTGGCCGCCGCCGAGGTCGCCGATGATCTCGGGCAGGGCGTTGGAGACGATCGTCGACGACAGGATCGCCACGAACATGCCGAGCAGCAGCCCGGACAGCGCTTCCATGATCTGCCGGTGCGTCATCGGAGCGTTCTCGTCGTGATGTGCTCCGTGCTTGGCGTGGCTGCCCCGCACACCGGCTGGTGTGGTTGTTGCCATGGGCTTCCTTTTCTTACGTTCTTACGCGGGTGTACGGGTGGTCTCTGGGGTGGTCTGTGTGTCGTGGGGGGAATGGGGCAGCCGGGCCGAAGCCGCGCGGCAGTCCCCGAAGCTGTCGCGCAGGCGCGCGAGCAGCGTGCTGAGCTGAACCACTTCGTCGTCGGTCCAGTCGTGCAAGTAGTGGGTGAGCGTCCGGATGGAGAGCTCGGAGAGCTCGTCCACCTTGGCCTTGCCGCCGGGTGTGAGGCGCAGGATCCGGGAGCGCTTGTCCGCGGGGTCGGGATCGCGGTGGATCCACTCCCTCTCCGCGACGTGGGCGACGTGCCTGCTGGTCACCGACATGTCGACGGCGAGCAGCTCCGCGAGCCTGCTCATCCGCATCTCGCCGTGCCGGTCGAGCAGGATGAGTACGGCGGCGGATCCGGCGGGGCAGTCGTGCGGCAGGCCCCTTCCGAGTCCGCGCTTCACGGCACCGATGGCGCTGAGCTGTCGGGCCAGCTCCTCATACTGACGCTGCGCGGCCACGGCACCTCCTGTGGATTTGTTTGTTGCTTAGGGCAACGATAGGAGCAGTTGGTTGCTGCAGGCAAACTAAAACGGGACCAAGGTCCTAAAGAGTCGGCAAAGGTCTGGAGCCCTGCTCGTAAAGTCGCTGGCCAGAGGGGGTTGGGCCCGGAGCGGTGGATTCGCTAGGGTCCTGCTCCATGGCACACAACCCCCAGGGTCCCCAGGGCAACCCCGACCCCGCCGGCAGCACGCAGATGTTCCGCGCCTTCGTGGACGAGGCTCCGCAGGGTCGACAGCAGGCCGCCGCAGCCCCTTCCGGGCCGCGCGTGGGCCTCATCGTCGGCGTCGTTCTCGCGATCGTCGTCGTGGCAGGCGTGGCTTGGCTCGCGCTTAGTTAAGGGCTTCGCTGCGCGGCCGGTGCGGGTATTTCGTGGCTGGGCGCGCAGTTCCCCGCGCCCCTGCGGGGCGCCCCCTGCGGAGCCGCCTTACTTCCAGTCCACCGAGACGTCCCGCGTCTCGACGTGCATACCGAGCGGAACGCGCCACGCGTCGACGCAGACCGGCCAGGTTTTCTCCTTCTTCTGGCCCGGTCCGATCGGCGCGGGAAGCTCCACGGTCGACTCGATCGTGGCCCAGTCGACGCCGAGCGCGCCGATGATGTGCGTGCCGAAGGTGACCGTGCCCGAACGCACCGGTGAGCCACCGGTGTTGTGGAAGGCGACGGTCACCTTCTCGCACCAGCGCTTGTCGGCGGGCTTGCGCTCCGGGTCGCCGACGGCGAGCTTCGCGGGTCCGCTGGGTGTCGTGGGCCTGTCCGTCCCCGGCCGCGACGGGGTGCCGGAAGGCTCCTTGGTACGACCGGAGTCGCCGGACCCTCCCGGGGAGCGGCCCGACGAGGGCGCGCCGCCGGTCGGGCCGGCCGGGCCCGCCGGGTCCGCCGCGTCCGAACCGCCCTTGCCGCCGGGCGACTTCCCCTCCGTGTCGCCCGCGCCGCTCGCGCTCCCCGCACCGCCCGCTCCGGCGCCGGACGGCGTTCCCGAGCCGCCGCCCCGCTTGCCGTCGCCCTTCGCGCCGTCGCCGCCCGCGTCGAGCGGCACCAGCTTCACGTCGCCGGAAGGGCCCACCGTCTTCCCCGGCGCCCGCTCGGGGGACGCCCCGGCCGGTCCTGTCGCCACATAGCCGTCTCCGCTGTCGCCGCCGCAGGCGGAGAGCAGGCCGCCGAGGCAGAGCACGGCGGCACCGGCACCGAGCACGTTTCGCACAGCACGTCGCATCGCGCCAGTGTGGCTGACGGTCCGTCAATTAGGAACCCCGTCAGCAACACCGGTCACGTACACGGCTGTTGGCGCTCTCAGGGCGACACCAGGCGGCCCTCAGGCCGACCTCAGTCCGCCCTCAGTCCGCGATCAGCCCGTCCCGCAGCTGCGACAGCGTCCGCGTGAGCAGGCGCGAGACGTGCATCTGCGAGATGCCGACCTCCTCGCCGATCTGCGACTGCGTCATGTTGGCGAAGAAGCGCAGCATGATGATGCGGCGCTCGCGCGGCGGCAGCTTGGCGAGCAGCGGCTTGAGGGACTCGCGGTACTCCACGCCCTCCAGGGCCGAGTCCTCGTACCCCAGGCGGTCCGCGAGGGAGCCCTCGCCGCCGTCGTCCTCGGGGGCCGGAGAGTCGAGCGAGGAGGCGGTGTAGGCGTTGCCCACCGCGAGCCCGTCGACGACGTCCTCCTCCGAGACGCCGAGCGCGGCGGCGAGTTCGGGGACGGTCGGCGAGCGGTCGAGCCGCTGGGCGAGCTCGTCGCTGGTCTTCGTCAGCGCGAGGCGCAGCTCCTGGAGGCGGCGCGGGACGCGCACCGACCAACTGGTGTCCCGGAAGAAGCGCTTGATCTCACCGACCACCGTCGGCATCGCGAACGTCGGGAATTCCACGCCCCGTTCGCAGTCGAAACGGTCGATCGCCTTGATCAGGCCGATCGTGCCGACCTGGACGATGTCCTCCATCGGTTCGTTGCGACTGCGGAAGCGGGCCGCCGCGTACCGCACGAGCGGGAGGTTGAGCTCGATGAGCGTGTCGCGCACATAGACGCGCTCGGGGCTGTCCTGGTCGAGCGCGGCGAGCCGCAGGAACAGGGAGCGGGACAGGGTCCTGGTGTCGATGGCTTCCGGGGCCGTTGAGCTGTGAAGCGCGTCGGGCGCGGATTCACTCGGGCTCTTGGTGAGCGTGAGTGTGAGCACCTTCGAGCTGCCCTGGTCTGCGGACATGCCACCCCCTTGAGGTCGCGGACGGTCGCGGCGGGCGCTCCCGTCGGAGGAACGCAGCCTCCACCTGAATACCGGAGGTGGGGCTACGGCAAACGCGGTTCCAGCAGAATGTCACATGTCGGCAACACGCTGTAGTTACTTGTCGACAAACAAGGGTGACATCCGTGCAGGAAAGAGGGGGTCTGGGGCTTTTAACGAAGGAGTGCCGTCGGGAACAGTCCCGACGGCACACCACTCGATACGGTTACGCCTCGATCCGATTTGCGGACCGGAGCCGCGCGAAGCTCCTGGCGAGCAGTCTCGACACGTGCATCTGGGAAACGCCCAGTTCGGCACTGATCTGGGACTGCGTCAGATTGCTGTAGTAGCGCAGGAGCAGGATCCGCTGCTCGCGCTCGGGCAGTTGGACGAGGAGATGGCGTACGAGGTCGCGGTGTTCGACGCCGTCGAGCGCCGGGTCCTCGTAGCCGAGCCGGTCGAGCAGCCCCGGCAGCCCGTCGCCCTCCTGGGCGGCCTCCAGGGACGTCGCGTGGTACGAGCGTCCCGCCTCGATGCAGGCGAGCACCTCGTCCTCGGTGATGCGCAGGCGTTCGGCGATCTCCGCGGTGGTCGGCGAGCGCCCGAAGGCGGTGGTGAGGTCCTCGGTCGCCCCTGTCACCTGCACCCACAGTTCGTGCAGGCGGCGCGGCACGTGGACGGTGCGGACGTTGTCGCGGAAGTACCGCTTGATCTCGCCGACGACGGTCGGCATCGCGAAGGTCGGGAACTGCACGCCCCGGTCCGGGTCGAACCGGTCGATGGCGTTGATGAGCCCGATGGTCCCGACCTGGACGACGTCCTCCATCGGCTCGTTGCGGCTCCTGAAGCGCGCGGCGGCGTACCGCACGAGCGGGAGGTTGGCCTCGATGAGCGCGCCGCGCACGCGGCCGTGCTCGTGGCTGCCCGGTTCCAGCTCCTTGAGCTGCCCGAAGAGGACCTGCGTCAGGGCCCGGGTGTCGGCGCCGCGGGTGCTCCCGGTGCTCGGCGGCGTCGGTGGCGTCGGTGGCGCCTTCACGGGTGGAGCTTCGGGCGCAGTACTGGCCGGCACGGTCAACGCCACCCCTTCTCAAACAAGCACGGTCAAGCTCGGTCGACCCTGATCAACTCATCCGTCAAAAGCGGTCATAGCATCACAAGACATGTGCACTGTGTGCAAGCACCCGATAACTACGTGTTGAGGGAGGAGTTGGGGACCTGAACGCAGAAAAGCCCCTCACCGTTCCGGTGAGGGGCCGACGTGTCGGAGGGGTCAGAACTCGTAGTCCGCGATCACCCACGTGGCGAACTCGCGCCACAGTGCGACGCCCGCCTGATGGGCCGGGTGCTCGATGTACCGCTTCAGCGCATCGGTGTCCTCGACCGCCGAGTTGATGGCGAAGTCGTACGCGATGGGCCGGTCGGTGATGTTCCAGTCGCACTCCCAGAACGTGAGCTCCGGGATCTGCTCGCCGAGCGCGCGGAAGGCCTCGACGCCCTCGACCACGCGCGGCTCGTCGCGCGTGACGCCGTCGTTGAGCTTGAAGAGGACCAGATGGCGGATCACAGGCACTCCTTGGAGAGGACGGGGGCTTTACGGTGTCGGCGGCCCCGGCGACCGCTCAGTCCTTGCCTCCGTTGGCGACCCAGGTCATGAAGTCACCGATGCTCTGAGCGGCGCTCGAAACGCCTTCGAAGCCTATCTGCACGTAGTCCGCGGCCTTGGCGGGGTCGGTGATGATCACATAGAGCACGAAGACGACCACGACGAAGAGGCCGAGCTTCTTCCACTGCACTGCCACGATCTGGCCTCCCCTTACCCGCGCCCCGTGTGACCCCTGTGACGGCGGTGAGTCTAACCCGGAGCACCCTCACGGGGCTTTTAGGGACCAACGGCCCGGCAGCAGAGGCCCTTTGCCCGGCCGTTCCCGGTGGCGCGCGGCGCAGGATGGGTGGTGAGCCCAGCGGATCTGGCAGGAATCCGCGGGCGAAGGGACTGCCCCTACTGCGGGGTCCGCGCCGTCTGCTTTCCCCCCTGACGGCGGCGCTGACTTGAGGGACAGTCCTCGTCGGGGGAAGCGGCTTGTCCCCCCGATGCCGCTTCCCCCGTCCAAACGGGAGAGAGCCCCGGTGCCTTGTGCGGGCGCCGGGGCTCTTCGCGTGCGCGCGTAGCGGGAGAACGGAGAACGACGAAGGGCCCGTCCGCATGGACGGGCCCTTCGTATCAAGAGCGGTAGCGGTGGGATTTGAACCCACGGTGAGTTTCCCCACACTCGCTTTCGAGGCGAGCTCCTTCGGCCGCTCGGACACGCTACCGAGAGGAACTCTAGCCCAAGGTGGGCCGTGGTCAGAAATCCGATCCGCCGAGGGGCTCCGGAGAGCCCCGGTGCCCCTCCCGGAAGAAGCGCTTCAGCAGCTCCGACGCCTCGTCCTCGAGGACGCCCTGGACGACTTCGGGGCGGTGGTTGAGCCTTCTGTCGCGTACGAGGTCCCAGAGCGAGCCCGCCGCGCCCGCCTTGTCGTCCCTGGCCCCGTAGACGACCCGGTCGACACGGGACTGCACGATCGCGCCCGCGCACATCGTGCAGGGCTCCAGGGTCACCACGAGCGTGCAGCCGGTGAGGCGCCACTCCCCGAGCTCGGCGGCGGCCCTGCGCAGCGCGAGCACCTCCGCGTGCGCGGTCGGATCGCCGGTCGCCTCGCGTTCGTTGTGCCCGACCGCGAGCGTCGTGCCGTCAGGGGACAGCACGACGGCACCGACCGGGACGTCACCGCCCCGGACGGCGAGTCCGGCCTCGGCCAGGGCGCGCCGCATGGGCGCGCGCCACCGGTCGCGTACGGGATCGGTCGTCTCCGGTCGCTCTTCCACACCGGGAACCTACGGCAAGCGCGCCTATCGGACGGTCTCCAGCACCTCCGCGGCCCCGAGGATCTCGGCGATCTCGTTGAGCGCGTCACCGCTCTCCAGACCGATGAGGTCCTTCCGCGGCACACCGAGGTCCGCGAGGATCTCCGTGTCGCCGAGCGGACCCGGGGGCACCGCGTCACCGGTGCCGGCGTCCGCGTCGGGATCGTCGGCGGGGTCGGCGTCCGCCGGTTCCCCGTCCTCCGTGCCGTCGAGGTCGAGGGCGTCCAGGTCGTCGGCCGGGTCGTCGGCCCCCGGGTCCCGGCCGAGCATCTCGTCGGTGAGCAGGATCTCCCCGTACGAGCTGCGGGCGGCCGCGGCGGCGTCCGAGACGTAGATGCGAGGGTCCTCCTCGCCGTCCACGCGGACGACGCCGAACCACGCGTCTTCCTGTTCGATGAAGACGAGCACCGTGTCGTCGTCGTAGTCAGCCGTGGCTTCTCGGGCCAGGTCGGCCAGATCCGCCAGGGTCTCCACATCGTCGAGCTCCGTGTCGCTCGCTTCCCACCCGTCTTCGGTGCGCGCGAGCAGTGCGGCGAAGTACACCGTGACTCTCCCACTGGTCATAGGCAGTGCCGGTTGGCGGTTTTGGGGTCCCCCCGGCGAGGTCGGGGAGCGGGGAGTTGCTGTGCCAAGCCCCGCCCATTCGGAATCGTGGCAGAAACAGCGCCGTCAGGAGAGGTCTTCCGCCCGCTGTGTCCGCGTCGCGTTCCTCCCGAGGTCCCGCGGATCCTTCGCGGGACCTGTCGCGCACGGGTCCCGCTACCAGCGGAACGTGCGCATACGCATCGCCCGACGCGCGCGTGCCGCCCGGGCGCGCCGCGGCTTCACGCGCTCGCGCAGCTCGATGGCCTCGGTGCGTTCGCGCAGGAACTGGGCACGACGCCTGCGGCGCTCCGCGTCGGTCTCGTCTTCCGGCTTGCGCTCCGCCATGGGCCACACCACCTCAGTCCGTACGTCCCCACCTTCCCCCCGTCGGCCCGGTTGATGCCAGCGCGGGGCGAGGGGGCCAGTCCCGGTTACTGTTGACGTCATGCGGATCCACGTCGTCGACCACCCGCTGGTGGCGCACAAACTCACCACGCTGCGCGACAAGCGCACCGACTCCCCGACCTTCCGGCGCCTCGCCGACGAGCTGGTCACCCTGCTCGCGTACGAGGCCACCAGGGACGTGCGCACCGAGCAGGTCGACATCGAGACCCCCGTGACGGGGACGACCGGCGTGAAGCTGTCGTACCCCCGCCCGCTGGTCGTGCCGATCCTGCGCGCCGGACTCGGCATGCTCGACGGCATGGTGCGGCTGCTCCCGACCGCCGAGGTCGGCTTCCTCGGCATGATCCGCAACGAGGAGACCCTGGAGGCCTCCACGTACGCGACGCGCATGCCCGAGGACCTCTCCGGGCGCCAGGTGTACGTCCTGGACCCGATGCTCGCCACGGGCGGCACGCTCGTCGCGGCGATCCAGGAGCTCATCAAGCGCGGCGCCGACGACGTCACCGCCGTGGTGCTGCTCGCCGCCCCCGAGGGCGTCGAGGTCATGGAGCGCGAGCTCGCGGGCACGCCGGTGACGGTCGTGACGGCCTCGGTCGACGAGCGGCTCAACGAGCAGGGCTACATCGTGCCCGGGCTCGGTGACGCGGGTGACCGCATGTACGGCACCGCGGAGTAGTACCCGTACCCGTATCAGTACCCGTAACCGTTCCTACGGGTTCAGCAGTTCTTGTCGCCTGACTTCGCGGGCGTCGACCGGGGCTTGGCGAGTTCCGCCAGGGCCTTGTCGGCGTCCGCTTTCTTGGTCAAGTCCTTGAACTTCGTACCGAGGATCAGATCGACCTCGCCGCCCTTGCGCCCGTCGGTCTTCGGCTCGGCGCCCGCGAGCTGCGTGCCGAGGACGGGGAACGCGGTGTCGGCGGCCGACTTGGCGCCGAGCAGTATCCCGGTGCCCTTCACCTTCTTGTCGAACGCCTTCGTGGCGTTGCCGACCTCGCCGATCGCGAAACCGCGCTTCTTCAGCTCGTCCGCGGTGTCCTTGGCAAGGCCGCCGCGGGGCGTCGCGTTGAAGACGTTGACCTTGATCTGGCCCGGCTCTGGCAGTGGCTTCGGCTTCGCCGCGTCGGACGACCCGGCGGGGGCGGCCTGCTTGCGGTCGCGGTCGCGGTCGCAGTCCTTGGCCGCGGGCGCCGCGGCCGACGCCTTGTCGCCGCCCGTGAAGACGTCGATGAGCTGCAGCGTGCCCCAGCCGATCAGGCCCACGGCCACGGCGGACGCGATGACCGCGAGCACGATCCTGCGGCGCCCGCTGGGTCGGCGCATGCGTGGATATTTGTCCCCCGTGATGCGGTACTTGCCGCCCATGCCGGGGGGAGTGAGCATGCTCATGGGCGCAGCGTAGTGCCGGGCGACGGTGATGCCTATTAAATGATCACGGCCCGTCGTTCAGTCCAACCCAAAAGGGCCAATGCGGACTTGAGGCCGGGCTCGCGCGCGGGAGCGGGGGCGTCAGCCCAGTTCGAGTACGCGCGCGTGCAGCACCTGGCGCTGCTGGAGCGCGGCGCGGACGGCGCGGTGCAGCCCGTCCTCCAGGTAGAGGTCGCCCTGCCACTTCACGACGTGCGCGAAGAGGTCGCCGTAGAAGGTGGAGTCCTCGGCGAGGAGGGTCTCCAGATCCAGCTGGCCCTTGGTGGTGACGAGCTGATCGAGGCGGACCGGGCGCGGCGCGACGTCCGCCCACTGCCGGGTGCTTTCCCGGCCGTGGTCGGGGTACGGCCGGCCGTTTCCGATGCGCTTGAAGATCACACGGAAAGCCTACCGGGCAAGGCTCTCCGGGCGCAGCCATGGCGACGGAGTGCGACTCTGGGAAATGACGCCGTAAAGCGGGGCAAAACGGGAACACTCAAGCCGGGAACAGGGGCCGAAGTGAGCGACAGCCAGCCGATGCCGTCCACGTCCGACGAAGGAAACCGCCCGAACGAGTCAGGGGCGGCTGCGGAGGTGACGCGCGGAGGCGAGGGTTCCGTGGCGGAGGGCTCTCCTGGGAGCGGGAGCGAGAGTGGAACCGGGAGCGAGGGCGGGAGTGGGGGCGGGAGTGCCGCTCTGCCCCCGGAAGCCGTGAAGATCGCCGCCGGGTACGCCTTCACGGGCCCCGCCCTCGATCTGGGCGCGCTGCTCTGGGACGGACAGTGCCTCGCCGACGCGCAGATCCGCATCCCGCTGCCCATGCTCAACCGGCACGGTCTCGTCGCAGGGGCCACCGGCACCGGCAAGACCAAGACCCTGCAACTCATCGCCGAGCAACTGGCCGCGCAGGGCGTTCCCGTCTTCCTCGCCGACATCAAGGGCGACGTCTCCGGCATCTCCGCCCCCGGAGAGGAGGGCGCCAAGGTCGCCGAGCGCGCCGCCGACGTGGGGCAGCAGTGGGCGGCCACCGGGTTCCCGAGCGAGTTCTACGCCCTCGGGGGCATCGGCACCGGGATCCCCGTGCGCGCCACGATCACCAGCTTCGGACCCGTACTCCTGTCGAAGGTCCTCCAGCTCAACCAGACCCAGGAGCAGTCGCTCGGGCTGATCTTCCACTACGCCGACCAGAAGGGCCTCGAACTGGTCGACCTGAAGGACCTGCGGGCGGTCGTCACCTTCCTGACGTCCGACGAGGGCAAGCCGGAGCTCAAGGGCATCGGCGGGCTCTCGACGGTGACGGCCGGGGTGATCCTGCGGGCGCTCACCACCTTCGAGGCGCAGGGCATGGCCGACTTCTTCGGAGAGCCCGAGTTCGACACGAGCGAGTTCCTGCGGACGGCGCCGGACGGGCGCGGTCTCGTATCGGTCCTCGAACTGCCCTCCGTACAGGACAAGCCCCAGCTCTTCTCCACCTTCCTGATGTGGCTCCTCGCCGACCTCTACAACGACCTGCCCGAGGTCGGCGACGTCGACAAGCCGAAGCTCGTCTTCTTCTTCGACGAGGCGCACCTGCTGTTCAACGGGGCGTCGAAGGCGTTCCTGGAGTCCATCACGCAGACCGTGCGGCTCATCCGGTCCAAGGGCGTCGGCGTCTTCTTCGTGACCCAGACGCCGAAGGACGTGCCCGCCGACGTGCTCGCCCAACTGGGCAACCGCGTGCAGCACGCGCTGCGCGCCTTCACGCCCGAGGACCAGAAGGCGCTCAAGGCCACGGTGCGGACCTTTCCCGATTCCCCGTACGACCTGGAGGAGATCCTCACCGGGATCGGCACCGGCGAGGCCGTGATCACCGTGCTGAGCGAGAAGGGCGCGCCGACGCCGGTCGCCGCGACGCGGCTGCGGGCGCCCGAGTCCCTGATGGGCCCCGTGGAGGCCGGCGCGCTCGAACAGGCCGTGCGGTCCTCACTGCTCTACTCCCGCTACGCGGACGCGGTCGACCGCGAATCGGCCTACGAGAAGCTGACCGCCCAGGAGGCAGAGACGACGGCCCGCAAGCAGGCGGAGGCGGACGCGGCGGCGGCGGAGAAGGAAGCGCGGGCGGCGGCCAGGGCGAAGCCTCAGGGGGACGGGTCCGTGGTGGACCAGGTGGTGGGGAGCGGGATGTTCAAGTCGCTGCTGCGGTCCATGGGGACGCAGATCGGGCGGGAGATCTCCCGGTCGGTGTTCGGGACGGCTCGGCGCAGACGCTGAGTCTGGCGGGGCGCCTCGGGCGGCGTCTGCGCCGGGTCGGTCTTCTGTGTCAGTCCTCCTCGGGGTCGAGGTGGCGCGGGCGCTCCTCCGGTGCGCTGTGGTGCGGGTTCTGGAGGCTCTCGGTCTTCTCCGGGGGATCGCTCTTGGCGCGGGTCGCTTCGGCGCGCAGGAGCGCTTGAAGGGCCGCGTACGGGTCCATGGGCATGGGGTGTCCTCTGATCTGCGCTTGCTGTGCTTGCTGCGCTTGTCGTGCTTGCTGTGGCTGACGGGGAGGGCGTGTTGGCCCTCTCTCCTGTCAGCAGCGCAGGACCACCGAGCGGGGGGTCGGGACGTGGGGGCGCAGACGCCGGGGCGGCGGGGGCGTGGCGTGGGTGCGTGCTTCCGCCTGTACGAGGACGGGGGTGTAGCGGAGGCGCGGGGCCGGGGCGGGGGAGGGGAGGCGCAGGGCGGTGACGGTGGCGTCCTGCTGCGTCTCGGGGGCTGTTTCGGCGGAGAGGGTGGTGGGTGGGGTGGGAGTGCTCGGTGCGGAGGGGGTGGTGAGGGTGAGGAGGGCAAGGAGGGCGAGCAGGAGGATGAGCAGGGCGTGGAGCCGCGGGGCGCGGTGGGCGGGGGCGGGGGCGAGGGCGGACGGGGCCGTGCTGCTCATGGGGGCCATGTCCCCCGCCCGGACCGCACCTGGACCGTGTGAGACGCAGATCCGCCCTCATGGGCTACGGGGTGGGTGTCGCCTTGGGTTCGTCTGTGGGGCGGGGCCGCGGGGGTATGTGCGTACTCGCCGTCCCAGATGACCGCTACCGGACTTGCTTCCCTGCCTCGTCCACTGATGTGCTCCGTGCGCACATACCCCCACGTCCCCTCGGGCCGTCTAGGCGACTGCGGCCCGTTTTAGGGGCGCGGGGAACTGCGCGAACCCCCGTGTGCCGTCGCGCTGGACGGGGGGATGATGCCGCCACCTCCCCCACCCACCCACGCGCGGTGGGGTCGCTTTTAGGGGCGCGGGGAACTGCGCGAACCCCCGTGTGCCGCCGCGCCGGACGTGGGGAAGATGCCGCCACCGCCCCCACCCACCCACGCGCGGTGGCCCCTTCAGGGGCGCGGGGAACTGCGCAAAACCCCGTGTGCCACCGCACTGGACGTGGGGATGATGCCCCCACCTCCCCCACCCACCCGGCAGGGAACCGCGCGAAACCCCGGGGGACACCAAGCCGGACGGGGCGCTGCGGCGGAGGGGAGAGGTGCCTGCGCCGCGTCGCTGGACTGGTGGTGACCGTAGGTGCGAGGGATCATCGGGGGATGGAGCGGACTCTTCGACTGGCGCAGCAGCCCGACGCCGACGAACTGCTGGGGCGCAGCCCACTCGCCGCCCTGGTGGGCATGCTGCTGGACCAGCAGGTCCCCATGGAGTGGGCGTTCGCGGGCCCGTACACGATCGCCACGCGCCTGAACGCCGATGACCTCGACGCCCACGACATCGCCGCGTACGACCCGGACGAGTTCGCCGCGCTGCTCTCCGCCAAGCCCGCGGTCCACCGCTACCCCGGCTCGATGGCCAAACGCATCCAGCAGCTCTGCCAGTACCTGGTGGACCACTACGACGGCGACCCCGCCGCCGTCTGGGAGGGCGTCCCCACCGGCGACGAGCTGCTGAAGCGCCTCAACGACCTGCCCGGCTTCGGCAAGCAGAAGGCGCAGATCTTCCTGGCCCTGCTCGGCAAGCAGCTCGGCGTAAGGCCCAAGGGCTGGCGCGAGGCCGCGGGGGACTACGGCCCGGCCAAGTCGTACCGCTCGGTCGCGGACATCACGGGCCCCGAGTCCTTGCAGAAGGTCCGCGCGCACAAGCAGGAGATGAAGGCCGCAGCGAAGGCAGAGAAGGCAGAGAAGGCAGAGAAGGCAGAGAAGGCAGCGAAGAGCACCTGAGCAGGGGCTTCTCGGCAGCGGCAGGAAAATGACGTGCGGCGTCGGAGACCTGCGCGCTAGCCTCGTACGCATGTCTACGCCCCGCATCTCCTAGCCAGGACACACGCCTCCACGTCACCCGTGTGTCCATTCGCTATTGCGGAGCGTTACCCCATGATCACCGTACGAGGCATCGACGTGCGCGTCGGAGCCCGACTGCTGCTGTCCGACGTCAGTTTCCACGTCGCCCCCGGCGACCGCATCGGCCTGGTCGGCCGGAACGGCGCGGGCAAGACCACCCTCATGAAGGTCCTCGCGGAGCAGCTCGCGCCCGCCGCCGGTGCCGTCACCCGCACCGGCACCCTCGGCCACCTCGCCCAGGACCCCGGCGCCGCCGACCCCGCCGCCACCGTCACCGACCGCATCCTGTCGGCCCGCGGCCTGGACGCGGCGGTCGCCGCGCTGCGCGCCGCCGAGGCCCGCATGGCAGAGGCGGCGGGCCCGGCCGCCCAGGAGCGGGCCATGGCCGCCTACACCCGCGCCGACGACCTGTTCCAGGCGCGCGGCGGGTACGCCGCGGAGGCCGAGGCCGCCCGGGTCGCCGCGGGGCTCGGGCTGCCCGAGCGGTCCCTGCGGCGGCCCGTCGGCGATCTCTCCGGCGGCCAGCGGCGCCGCGTCGAGCTCGCCAGGATCCTGTTCTCGCAGCACGACACGCTGCTCCTCGACGAGCCGACCAACCACCTCGACGCCGACTCGGTGGCGTGGCTGCGCGGTTATCTCGCCGGGTGGCAGGGCGGGCTCGTGCTCATCAGCCACGACACGGAGCTCCTCGCCGACACCGTCAACCGCGTCTTCCACCTCGATCCCCGGCGTGCCGTCATCGACGTGCACAACACCGGCTGGCACACCTACCTCGCGCAGCGCGCCGCGGACGAGCGCCGCCGCACCCGCGAGCGGGCCAACGCCGAGCGCAAGGCCGCTTCGCTGCGCGCCCAGGCCGCCAAGATGCGCTCCCACGTCGCGACCGCGACCGCCGCGAAGAACATGGACCGGCGCGCCGAGCGGATGCTCGCGGGGACGGAGCCGGTGCGGCGCGGCGAGAAGGTCGCGCGGATCCGGCTGCCCGAGCCCGCCCCGTGCGGCCGGACGCCGCTCGGCGCGGTCAGCCTCACCAAGTCGTACGGCGCCCATCGCGTGCTCACCGGTGTCGACCTCGCCGTCGACCGGGGCAGTCGGCTCGTCGTCCTCGGCCTCAACGGGGCGGGCAAGACGACGCTGCTGCGGATCCTCGCCGGGCGCGAGCGGCCCGACGAGGGGCGGGTGGTGGCCGGGACCGGACTGCGGCTCGGGTACTTCGCCCAGGAGCACGACACCCTGGACGGCGCGAAGAGCGTCCGCGAGAACCTCGCGGGGGCGGCCCCGCACTTGACCGACGGTGAGGTGCGGCGGGTGCTCGGCGCGTTCCTGTTCGGCGGGGACGACGCGGACAAGCCCGCGGCCGTGCTCTCCGGAGGCGAGAAGACGCGGCTCGCGCTGGCCGGGCTCGTCCACTCGGGCGCGAACGTCCTGCTGCTCGACGAGCCCACGAACAACCTCGATCCGGCGTCCCGGGGCGAGGTGCTCGCTGCCGTGGGGACGTATCCCGGGGCCATCGTGATGGTCACGCACGACGAGGGCGCGATCGACGCGTTGCGGCCCGATCGGGTGCTTGTCCTGCCGGACGGGGTCGAGGACTTGTGGAGTCCGGACTACCTGGGTCTCGTGGGGCTCGCGTGAGGTCCGGCGCCGTTGGCGCGGAGTCCGCTCGCGCGGCCCCCGCTAACGTGGCTGAGCATGGTGATCAGTTCTCCTGCGTACGCGGGTGACGACCCGCCCGTGCCGGGGGCGGGCGCGCGGGCCGTCGCCGCGCGGTGCGAGACGCGCGTGAACGTGCTGGCCCGGCGCATGACGCGGGACGCCTTCGCCCGGCTGCCCGGCTACGACGAACTGCCTTCGGACGTGAAGGACGTCGAGATCGCCGCCACCGCACGGCACGGGCTCCGGCTCTTCCTCGACCGGGTCGCCGCGCCGGGCGAGGCGCCCGGTGACTACGAGTACTTCCGGGAGCGTGCCGCCCAGCGCGCGGACGAGGGGATGCCGCTGCGGCTGCTGCTCAGCACGCATCTGCTGGGGACCCAGGTGCTGTGGCGCGCGCTGCGGGACGTCACCCGGCGCGGCGAGGAGGCCGCGCTCGCCGAGCTGGGCGACTTCCTGTTCACCGCGCAGGAGCGCATCGTCGCCGCCGTCACCGAGACCTATCTCGACGAGCGGGCCGCCATCCTCGCTGAACGGCGCGAGGAGCGCCGGTCGTTGGCCCGCGCCCTGTTGGAGGGCGCTCCGGCGGGCGCCGAGGGGGACGCCTTCGGCGAGGGCTGCGTCGTGCTCTTCCTGTCCTTCCCGTCGGGCGGCGCGCGGTCCGTCGCCCTGCGGCGGCTCGTACGGCGCGTGCAGGCGGTCCTCGACCGGGCCTTCGGCGGTGGGGTGTTGACCCTTCTGGACGGGGCGGGTGGGCATGCCGTCGTGCCCGGGGGCCTCGATGTCACCGGCGTACCTGATGAGTTGGGGGTGCTGCTGCGTGAGGCGTGCGGGGGCGCGGTGCGGGTCGGCGCCGTGGGCGCGGAGGGCGTGGACGGGATTCCCGCCGCCGCTCGTACCGCCGAGGAAGTCGTCCGGGTCGCCCGCGCCTGTGGGCGGCCCGCCGGTCTGCACCGGCTCGACGACGTCCTGCTCGAATACCACCTGTCGCGGCCGAGTGCGGGCAGCGAGCGCATCGCCGCGCTGCTCGAACCCGTCCTGGACCGGCCCGAGTTGACCGAGACCCTGCGCGCCTACCTGGAGCTCGGGCAGGACCGCAGGGCCACCGGGCGTCGGCTCAGTCTGCATCCGAACACCGTCGACAACCGGCTCGCCCGGGTCGCCGCGCTGACCGGGCTCGACCTCACCTCGTCGTACGGCACCGCGCTCGCCCTCGCCGCGCTGCTCCTGCGGGAGGTCGGGGGCGAGCCCGGGGCGTGAGGCCCTACTCGATCTCGATGCCCCGCTGCTTGCCGACCGTGGGGCGCTGTTCCTGCTGGGTGGGGCTCAGGTTGGCCCTGACCGAGTCGAGGATCGTCAGGCCCTGGCCGACCAGGCCCGCCGCGATCTCGCCCAGGCCGTCCGCTCCGTTGAGCACGTTCACATTGGCGCCGGACAGGCCCGTCGCGGCCTCCTTGACGATCTGCGGGAGCTGGTCGATCAGCATCCGGTCGAGCGCCACGCGGTCGTACGAAGCCGCCGCCTCGGCCTGGATCTTCATCCGCTCCGCCTCGGCGAGGGCGAGGACGCGGATGCGTTCGGCGTCCGCCTCCGCGGGCTTCACGACCTCGGCCACCAGCTGCTGCTGGCGCAACTCGGCCGCGCGCTGGGCCAGTTCGGTCTTCGCGTCGAGAACCTCCTGCTGGGCGTGCGCCTCGGCGAGCGGGCCCGCCTGGGCCGCCTTGGCCTGGGCGCGGTCGACCTCCGCGTTGTACTCGGCCTGCACGATCGCCGTGCGGCGTGCGTACTCGGCCTGGTTCCGCGCGGCCTCCTGCTCCGCCTCGGCCGACGCCTGGGTGGCCTGCGCCTGGGCGATCTGCGCCTGGCGCTGGATGGCCGCCTTGTGCGGGGCGGACATGGCCTCGATGTAGCCGGTGTCGCCGTCGTCGATCGACTGGATCTGGAGCGAGTCCACGTGCAGGCCGATCTTCGCCATCTCGGACTTGGAGGTGTCGAGGACCTCCGTGGCGAGCTTCTGCCGTTCGGTGACGATCTCCTCGACGGTCATCGAGCCGATGATGGAGCGCAGGTGGCCCGCGAAGATCCGTCCGGTCAGGATCGACATCTGGTCCTGGTCGGAGAGGAAGCGCTGGCCCGCGTTGACGATGCTCTCCGTGTCGTTGCCGACCTTGAAGGCGATCACCGCGCGCACGGTCAGGGCGATGCCCTGGCGGGTCACACAGGTCTCCACGACCTCCGACTCGCACATGGCGAGCGTGAGGAAACGGGTCTTGCGGAACACGGGGAGCACGAACTTGCCGTGCCCTGTCACCACACGGAACGGTGCGCCCCCGAGTCCGCGCCTGCCACCCGAGATCAGCATCGCCTCGTCGGGAGCGGGAACGCGGTAACCGAACATCTTGTTCTCCTCAATGGGCGCCGCCGACCGCCGGGTCGGTCAACGCCTCCAACGGATCGGCCCACTTGATGACGTCGACCTGGCGGGAGCCGCGGGACTCGGTCACGAGCACGGTCGCCCCGCGCGGGAGGGGGTCCGCCGACCAGGCGAGGAACGTTTCCGTACCGCCGCGGACCCGTACGAGGACCTCGCCGGGTCCCGCGTCGCCGCGCGTGCCGAGAACCAGCTCGCCCGTACAGCCGATCACCGCTTCGTCCGGCCCCATCGGCGGCCGCCCCCTTGCCACTTCGGTCTCGTCGCTGACTTTATCCCCCGGCGGGCGGGATCCCCTCTCCTCGGTCGTGCCGTTGTGCTTCCATGCTCCGATGAGACGAGATCGTTCCGCAGGTTCGGCCGACGCCCACCCCGTTCTGCGCATACGGGAGCGGGACGAGACCCGCGACACGGACGCGTGCGTCGGCCTCCTCGCCGAGGTCCACGAGAGCGACGGATATCCGGTCAACTGGCCCGCCGCGCCCGGTGATTGGCTCGCCGGGGACGCGCCTCTCGGTGCCTGGGTCGCCGAGCTCGACGGCCGGGTCGTCGGGCACGTCAGGCTCTCCCCGGCCGAGGCGGACGACGTGGCGCCCGTGCTGTGGAGCGAGCGCGCGGGCGTGGACGTCGGGGCGACCGCGGTGGTCTCCCGCCTCTTCGTCGCCCCGGGCGCCCGCGGCCACGGCATCGGCGCGCTCCTGATGAACCGGGTCGAGCGGGAGGCGCGGGGGCGCGGACTGCACCCGGTCCTCGACGTCGTCTCGACCGACGCCTCGGCCGCCGCGCTCTACGAACGCCTGGGCTGGGAGCTCCTGGACGTCGTCGAGCGGGAGTGGGGACCGGGGCACCTGGTCGCGCTGCGCTGTTACGCGGCGCCTTCGCGGGACGGGTCGGGCAGGGCCGTGGCCCTCGACGTCACCTCCCGCAGCGCGGCCAGCAGCCCGCGCAGTGCCGGTTGAGCCGGGGACGCGTTGCGTACGGCCGCGTGGATCGACCTGACCGGCTCGGGTCCCGCGACCTTCCGTACGACCACGTCGGGGTGGTGACCGCCCGCCAGGGCCAGTTCGGGGAGCAGGGTGACACCGAGTCCGGCGGCGACGAAGCCCTGCGCCGTCGCGTAGTCGCCGCTCTCCACCACGAAGTCCGGGGTGAACCCGGCCGCCCCGCACGCGTCGAGCACCGCGTCCTGGCAGGGGCCCGGTGACTCGCTGCCGACCCACGACTCGCCCGCGAGGTCGGCGAGTTCGACGACCGGCTCGGCGGCGAGGCGGTGGCCCTTCGGCAGCACCGCGCGGTAGCGGTCGTCCAGCAGGTGCAGGAAGCGGACGCCCTCGGCGGCGAACCCGTCGCCGGGCCTGACCACCAGCGCCAGGTCGGCCCTGCGCGCCTTCACGTCGAGCACCGGATCGTCGAGGTCGAAGAGCTTCAAGTCGACCAGTACGCCCGGGTGTTCGCGCCGCAGCGCGGCGAGCGCGGGCGCCACGAGGGAGGCTCCCGCCGTGGCGAAGTACCGCATCGAGACCCGTCCCCGGTGCCCGGCCCGCAGCTCGGCGAGCGCCGTCTCGGCCTCGGCGACGTGCTTGCCGATGGCCGTCGCGCAGTCGCTGAGCAGTCGGCCCGCGTCCGTCGGGCGCACGCCGCGCCCGGTCCTCTCCAGGAGCGGGATGCCCGCCTCCTTCTCCAGGGCCGTCATCTGCTGGCTGACGGCCGATGGCGTGTAGCCGAGGTTCCTGGCGGCCGCGGTCACCGAGCCACTGGTGACCACCGCCCGCAGGATCTGCATGCGCCGCATATCAAGCATGCAGCACAGCTTAATCCTGAGTGCATATCTTTTCGCTTGTCTTACATCGGCTTCCGGGAGACGGTACGAGGACCCCACCCGGCCCGAGAGAAGCAGGAGGCGACCGTGCCCAGCGGTTCACGCGCCACCCTCGTCCGCATGGCCGTCCTCGCCCTGCTCTGGGGCTCCGGCTTCCTCTGGATCAAGCTCGCCCTGAGCGGCGGCATCGCGCCCCTGCACCTCACCATCGTGCGGTGCGCGCTCGGCTCCGCCGTCCTGCTCGTCCTCGCCCGCTCGGCCGGGCACCGCATCCCGAGGGACCGCAGGACGTGGGGGCACCTCGTGGTCGCCGCCTTCTTCTGCAACGCCCTGCCGTTCTTCCTCTTCGGCCTCGGCCAGCAGACCGTCGACTCGGGCGTGGCGGGCGTACTCAACGCCACGACACCGCTGTGGTCCGTGGCCATCGGCCTGCTGCTGCGCACCGAGCGCCGCCTCGGCCCGCTGCGCCTGACCGGCCTGGCGCTCGGCTTCGCGGGCACCCTGTTGATCTTCGCGCCCTGGCAGCAGTCGGGGCTCGCCAGTTGGGGCACGCTCGCCCTGCTCGCCGCCGCCGTCAGCTACGCCGTCGCCTTCGCCTACATGGCCCGCAACCTGATCGGCCGCGAGACCGCGCCGCTCGCGCTCTCCGCCGCCCAACTGCTCACCGCGACGGGCCTCACCACGCTCGCCCTGCCCGCCGCCCCCACGGGCACCTCGTCCCCCACCCTCACCGGAATCCTCGCGCTCGTCGTCCTCGGCACGCTCGGCACGGGCATCACCTTCCACCTCAACTCCCGCCTCATCGCGGACGAGGGCCCCACCGCGGCCGCCACCGTCGGCTACCTCCTGCCGGTCGTCTCGATCGTGCTCGGCGCGGTCGTGCTCGGCGAGGACGTCGGGGTGCGGGTCGTGGCGGGCATGGTGGTGGTGCTCGCGGGCGTCGGGCTGACCCGGGCGGGGGCGGGGACGGGGACGGGCATGCGCACGGCCCCTGGCGGGAGTCAGCCGAGCAGCGAGCGCACCGCCGCGCGGTCGACGCCGGTCAGGGCGCGGATCAGCTTCGGGGTGAGGAAAACGAGCACGGCGCCGACGAGGCCGACCGCGAGGACCTGAGCGGGAGAGGTGATGTAGTAGTGGTGCCGCTCGCCGCCGGACGTGAAGTCGTAGAGGCGGTAGCCGGGCCAGCCCACGTAGTGGTGGAAGACCCAGGAGTACGTCGGGAAGAGCGCGACCACCCAGCCGGTGACCAGGAACGTCACCGAGAGGGTGAAGCTCAGGACGCGCCAGGGGAACATGACCAGCTGGAAGAGCAGCGCCCGCCAGCCCGCGCCGTCGGCGAGGCGGGCCCGCACCCCGGCCCAACGCCCCTTGTCACGCGGCACGTCGAGCGGGGCGGGGCCCGCGACGTCGAGCCCGAGCCCCGTGCGGGCCCGACGTCGTTCGGCGGCGCCGAGCCCCCGCGCCGCGGCGAGCGCGGCGGCGAGGACCGGCAGCCCGAGCACGGTCACGAGCAGCCCCGCCCCCAGCGCGATCGCCGAGACGGCGAAGCCGAACCCGGCGATCGCGACGGGCAGCGAGACCAGCACATGACCGATCTCCCGGTAGGTCACGGCGGCGAACGGCGCCCGCCAGAAGCCGACGTGCTCGCGCCGGGAGGAACCGCGGTCCTGGAGGGGAGCGGCGGCTGACGCGGTGTACGGGAGGGTGCTGGTGCTCATGACGGGCCTCGAATCTTCACGGCGGGGAGGGGGACGAGCGGTGTCCACCAGGCGGCGGGCGCGCACCTGCTGACGTCCTCAACCCTCGCGGATCAACGGGGCGGGCGGCATACGGCAACGTGGTGTCTCGGGGGTGGTGCTAGCCCCCCTATGACCGCCCTATGACCCCTCTATGACCGCCCTATGGCCCTCCCCTATGACCGCCCGAGCCCGCGCAGCCACGCGGCGACCTCGTCCGCGCCCGCCTCCACGGCGATGTCCAGGGGCGTCTTGCCCTCGTATCCGACCCAGGCGGGGTCGGCGCCCCGGTCGAGCAGGTAGCGGGCGGTGGCCAGGTGGCCGCCGTGGCAGGCGCCCCAGAAGGCGCTGGTGAGGTCCTCGCGGTCCGGCGCGCCTGCGCCTTCGACGAGGGACGTCACGCGGTCGAGGAGCCCGAGCGCCGCCGCCTCGTGCAGGGTCGTCCGCGCCCCGTGCGCCAGGAGCCGCCGAGCCGCCCGCCACTGGCCGAAGGCGCAGGCGTCGGTCAGGGGCGTGCCGCCCGCGATGACGGCGCCGTCCGCCTCGATGTCGGCACCGGCGGCGACGAGGGCGTCCACCGCGGCCACGTCGTCGTTGCTCGCGGCCCAGTGCAGTGGCGTCTCGGCGTGGGCGCCGATGAAGCGGGCGTCGGGGTCGGCGCCCGACGCGACGAGGACGGCGATGACCTCGGGGCCTTCGGGGAAGTGCCCCGGCCAGTCCGTGGCGATGTGCAGCAGGCTGCGCGTCCCCGCTGCCTCGCCGTCCTGCCTGATCGCCGAGGCGGCAAGCCCTGGCCGCGCGGCGAGGAGCTCGCGCAGGCCGGGTACGTCACCGCCCCGGATCGCCCCGGTGACCGCCGAGGCCACCGGGTCCCGCACGTCGAGAACAGCCATGCCCGACCTCCCCATCGACTGCTGCCGATTCTGGCAGCGCCCACTGACAACGCGAGGCGGCGGGAGCGGTCTTGAGGAAAAGGGCGAGAAGCATGGCGGCGGCCACCGCCACGAGGTGCTCGCGCCCCGCGAGATTGGGTTCGGCGACGGAACCCACGACCGTCGGAACGACGGCGGCGAGAAAGAGCAGCGGGGCCCGCAGGGTCACCGCGGCGAAGGCGAAGAGCCCGACGATCGCCGCGGAGGCCCCCGTGTCCACCGCGTGCGCGGCATCGGCGGGCAGACCGAGCAGACCGGGGCCGAGGGCGATCATCACGCGCGCGCCGAGGGTCCCGGCGAGCGTGGCGGCGTAGGCCACCACCAGCGTCCGTATGCGCCCGAAGGCGAGTTCGGCGAGCGCGAACGCGAGGAACAGCCGTGGCAGCCCGCCCCACACCGCCAGGTCCTGCGCGGGCACGAACAACGAGACGGGCGTACGCAGCAGGGACAGCGCCAAGGGCTGGTCCGCCCGCACCTCACTGACCACACGGAGCACGGCCGCACCGGTCTCCGTCTGCTGGTAGGCGTGCAGCCCGATCACGGCGACGGTGGCGAACAACGCCAGCGAGACCCCGAGCGGACCGCGCTCCCACAGAGCGCGGAAGGGCCCGACGATGACCCCACGCCACTCACGGACCAAGCTCTCGACCACGACCCGACGGAAACGGGACAGGAACCGGGCGGCAGCGTGCGTCACCAGATGGCCTACCTCTTCGAGAACGCCTCTTCGAGAACACCGAAGGCCCCAACTGCGAACAGTTGGGGCCTTCGGTTGCCCTGACGGGCGAGTGCGGAGGATACGAGATTCGAACTCGTGAGGGGTTGCCCCCAACACGCTTTCCAAGCGTGCGCCCTAGGCCACTAGGCGAATCCTCCGCCGCAAACAATACAAGACGTTGGGGAGTGCTCGCGAACACGATCCCGAGGTCGCCGTCGTGATCGTCTCCGGAGGTCTCCCCGGCCGGGACCGGCGTCGCTTCCGGCCCGGGGGATCCGCTACTGTGGGGGCCAGCCCCTCACGTGGCGCTATCTGACTGAACTCCCCCAGGGCCGGAAGGCAGCAAGGGTAGGTCGGCTCTGGCGGGTGCGTGGGGGGCGCTTTGCGTTGGGGCGGTCCAGGTTGTCAGTGGTCCCCATTAACCTCGTATGCGTGTCGTCTCTCGCGCTGTACCGCCGCTATCGCCCGGAGTCTTTCGCCGAGGTCATCGGGCAGGAGCATGTAACCGACCCGCTGCAGCAGGCGCTGCGCAACAACCGGGTCAACCACGCCTACCTGTTCAGTGGCCCCCGCGGCTGCGGCAAGACGACGAGCGCGCGCATCCTGGCCCGCTGTCTCAACTGTGAGCAAGGTCCCACTCCGACGCCCTGCGGCGAGTGCCAGTCCTGCCGCGACCTCGCGCGCAACGGACCGGGTTCGATCGACGTCATCGAGATCGACGCCGCGTCGCACGGTGGCGTGGACGACGCCCGTGACCTGCGCGAGAAGGCGTTCTTCGGCCCGGCGAGCAGCCGCTACAAGATCTACATCATCGACGAGGCCCACATGGTCACCTCGGCGGGCTTCAACGCCCTCCTGAAGGTGGTCGAGGAGCCCCCGGAGCACCTCAAGTTCATCTTCGCGACGACCGAGCCCGAGAAGGTCATCGGCACGATCCGCTCGCGCACGCACCACTACCCGTTCCGGCTCGTCCCGCCCGGCACGCTCCGCGAGTACCTCGCCGAGGTCTGCGGCCGTGAGGCCATGGCCGTCGAGGACGGGGTGTTCCCGCTGGTCGTGCGCGCGGGCGCGGGCTCCGTGCGTGACTCCATGTCCGTCATGGACCAGTTGCTCGCCGGTGCGGGTGACGCGGGTGTGACGTACGCCATGGCGACCTCCCTCCTCGGGTACACCGACGGGTCGCTGCTCGACTCCGTGGTGGAAGCCTTCGCCTCCGGGGACGGCGCTGCCGCCTTCGAGGTCGTGGACCGCGTCATCGAGGGGGGCAACGACCCGCGGCGCTTCGTCGCCGACCTCCTCGAGCGGCTGCGTGACCTGGTGATCCTCGCGGCCGTGCCGGACGCCGCGGAGAAGGGCCTCATCGACGCCCCCGCCGACGTCGTCGAGCGGATGCAGGCGCAGGCCGGTGTCTTCGGCGGCGCCGAGCTCAGCCGCGCGGCCGACCTGGTGAACGAGGGCCTCACCGAGATGCGCGGCGCCACGTCGCCGAGGCTCCAGCTGGAGCTGATCTGCGCCCGCGTGCTGCTCCCCGCTGCGTACGACGACGAGCGCTCCGTGATGGCCCGCATCGAGCGCCTGGAGCGCGGCGGGAACTTCGTGGCAGGCGGCCAGGGCGCGGCCCCCGCGATGGGGTACGTCCCCGGGCCCGAGGCCCACGCGGGCGTGCAGCAGCCCGGTGTCGCCATGCCCGCGGGCGGGGCAGAGCCGGTTCCGCAGGGGCCGTCGGTGCCGCCCGGCGGTGGCCCCGCGGCCGCGCGGGCCGCGGTCCGCGGCACGGGGGCGCCGTCCCCGGCTCCCGGCGCTCCGGGAGGCGGTCAGCCCGCCCCGGAGACGGCAGCACCGCCTGCCGCCGCCGCTCCCGCCCCTGTCGCTCCCGCTCCCGCCCCGGCACCCACAGCGCCCCCGGCTCCGGCCCCTGCTGCCGCCGCCGAGCGGCGGCCCGGTGGCTGGCCCACGGCGTCCGCGCCGGGCAGCGGCCCCGCCGCCGCGCCCGCGCCCGCGTCCGCCGCGGCTCCGGAGGCCCCGCGCCCGGGGGGCTGGCCCACCGCCGCGTCGGCCGGTTCCGGCGCCCCGGCGCCCCAGCCGACCCCGCACTCGGCCGCACCTGCCCCGCAGACCCCCGCCGCCCCCGCCCCCCTGGCGGCGGCCCCCGCGGGCGGGCCCGACCCGCGCACCCTCTGGCCGAACATCCTGGAGGCGGTGAAGAACCGCCGCCGCTTCACCTGGATCCTGCTCAGCCAGAACGCCCAGGTGGCGGGGTTCGACGGGACGACCTTGCAGATCGGCTTCGTGAACGCGGGCGCGCGCGACAACTTCGCGAGCAGCGGCAGCGAGGACGTGCTCCGGCAGGCGCTGTCGGAGCAGTTCGGCGTGCAGTGGAAGGTCGAGGCGATCGTCGACCCCTCGGGCGGCTCCGCGCCGCCGCCCGCCGCGGTCAACTTCGGCGGCAGCGCCCCCGCGCCCCCGCGCCCCGTGGCCCAGCCGCAGCCGACCCCGTCCCCGGCCGCCCCCGCCCCCAGGCCCCGCCCCCCTCGGCGCCCCCGGCCCCGGACCCCGCCCCCCGGTCGGCGCCCGCCCCGGAGCACGTGTCCCCGGAGGACGACACCCCTGAGGACGACGACCCGGACCTGGTCGAATCGGCCCTCTCGGGCCACGACCTGATCGTCAGGGAGCTGGGCGCGACGGTGATCGACGAGTACCCGAACGAATAGCCGGGCACCCCGCCCCTGCTCCCACCGCCCGGTGCGGAGACAGGGGTGGACGGGTGGGCACGAATCGCCGCGAAGCGGCGGCTTGTCGTCCACTCCGTCGCCGAGGGACTCGGAGGAACGTACAACAGGCCCAGGGGCCAGACCTGGCAGCCCGTACAAAGCCAACACCGCACCCCGGCTAGGCTGACCACCGTGAAGGTCCTCGTCATCGGCAGTGGTGCCCGCGAACACGCCCTGTGCCGCTCTCTGTCCCTCGACCCCGCCGTCTCCGAGCTGCACTGCGCCCCCGGCAACGCCGGCACCGCAGAGGTCGCCGAGGCGCACCAGGTCGATGCCCTCGACGGCGCCGCCGTGGCCGCGCTCGCCAAGAAACTCGGTGCCGGGCTCGTCGTCGTGGGTCCGGAGGCGCCGCTCGTCGCGGGCGTCGCCGACGCCGTGCGCGCCGCGGGCATCCCCTGCTTCGGTCCCTCCGAGGAGGCCGCCCGGCTAGAGGGCTCCAAGGCCTTCGCGAAGGACGTGATGGCGGGCGCGAGCGTGCCGACCGCCCGGTCCTACGTCTGCACGACCCCGGAGGAGATCGACGCCGCCCTCGACGCCTTCGGAGCGCCGTACGTCGTCAAGGACGACGGGCTCGCCGCGGGCAAGGGAGTCGTCGTCACCGATGACGTCGAGGCCGCCAGGGAGCACGCGCTGGCCTGCGACCGCGTCGTCATCGAGGAGTTCCTCGACGGCCCCGAGGTCTCCCTCTTCGCGATCACCGACGGCGAGACCGTCGTACCGCTGCAGCCCGCCCAGGACTTCAAGCGCGCGCTCGACGGCGACGAGGGCCCCAACACCGGCGGCATGGGCGCGTACTCGCCGCTGCCCTGGGCCGACCCGAAGCTGGTCGACGAGGTCATGCGGACGGTCCTGCAGCCCACCGTCGACGAGCTGCGGCGGCGCGGGACGCCGTTCTCCGGACTGCTCTACGCCGGTCTGGCGATCACGAGCCGCGGCGTCCGGGTCATCGAGTTCAACGCCCGGTTCGGCGACCCCGAGACCCAGGTCGTCCTCGCCCGGCTGCGGACCCCGCTCGCCGGTGTCCTGCTGGCGGCCGCGGAGGGCACGCTCGCCGACCTGCCCCCGCTGCGCTGGAGCGACGACGCGGCGGTGACCGTGGTCGTCGCCTCGCACAACTACCCCGGTACGCCTCGTACGGGCGACCCCATCGAGGGCCTCGGCGACGTCGCGGCGAAGGACGCGCCCCATGCGTACGTCCTGCACGCGGGGACGAAGCGCGACGGCGACGCGGTCGTCAGCGCGGGCGGCCGGGTGCTCTCCGTGACGGCGGTCGGCACCGGGCTCGGCGAGGCCCGTGAGCGCGCGTACGCGGCGCTCTCCCGCATCCGCCTCGACGGCGGGCAGCACCGCACGGACATCGCGGCGAAGGCGGCCGCGGAGGAGTCTCCGGAGGCGGGGCAGGCCGCCGGGAACGCGACTGGGGAGTAACTTCCAGCCAATCTCACGCTCGGTGAAGCCCCGGATCTGACACTGGATCCGGGGCTTTTTCGGCAGCCACCTTTAGCCAAAGCCATTCCATCGAGTGACCGGTGGCCCATCCGGCTGACGGGTCCCCGCACCCCAACTAGGGTGCGGCGCAAGCAGTTCAGAGCGCCCAGAGCCAAACAGACCACCGGCATTGCGATGTCGGTGGCGGGTGCCACAGTGGGGGAGTGAGCAACACCAACGCCATTGATGTGTGCCACCGGCCCCGGCCGGTGGCCGAGGAGTAGGCAGCAGGGGGTGCCATCGGTCGTGTCAGTCATGGGTGTGGAGGTGGGTGCGCAGGCCGCGCGCTCGCGGGCTCTCGCCGTGCTGCGTCTGCGCAGCAGGGCGCTGGCCGTCGCCCTGCTGCCCGCGGCCGTCGCCGTCGTGCTCATCGCGGGCGGGGTCACGGGCCACGTCGGCGGCGGGAGTTGGGACGTCGTGCGCTGGGTCGTGTCGGCCGTGGCCGTCGTCGTGCTGCTCTGCGCGGCGGCCGTCGCGCTCGTCGTGGCCAGGGCCAGGCCCGCCCTGAGCCCCACGGTCCCGATCGCCGAGGAGTCGGCCCCCGATCTGTACCGCCTGGTCCGCGACCTCGCCGACCGCCTCGACGTGCCCGCGCCCTCGGCCATAGCGCTCACCCCGGACTGCGACAGCTGGCTGGAGGACCGCACCCACCCGGCCCACGGGCCGCCCGCGAACCGGGGCGCCAAGGGCCCTGCCACGGGCGCCGACGAGGCCGCCGACGGCGTACGAGGCGGTGGCGCGGCGCACCGGGGGACCACCTCCGCACCCGTGCTCGTCATCGGCTCCCCGTTCCTGTGGTGGATGCGGGTCGGCGAGCTGCGCGCGGTCCTCGCACCCGTCGTGGCGGGCACGGGACCCTCCGCGCACCCCGACATAGCGGCGGCCCGGCGCTTCGTACGGGGCCTCGACGCGGCCGTCGCGGTCGCGTCGGCCCCGGGGCGCGGTCCCCTGGCGCGCGTGGTGCTCGGCGGCATCGGCTGGGTCGCGCGCCTGCTCCTGCGCAGCTGCCGGGGGCACGCGGCCGAGATGGAGCGGGGCGTCGCCGCGGCGGCCGCCGAGCGCGCCCAGACCGTGGACTACGGAGTGCGGATCGTCGCCCAGGAGCAGGTCGGCCTCGCGTACGCCGGATGGGACCGCCTGCTCACCAGGGTCGCGCTGCCCGCCTGGCGCATGGGCCGCTGGCCCTCGCGGCTCGACGCGGGCGTGGTCTCCGCGCTCACCGAGCTCTCCCGCAGGGACCGCCTCGCCGAGGGCTTCGCCTCGCGGCTGGGGGAGCGGCCCGCCTGTGACCTCCTGGAGGAGCCGGGTTCCGTGGACGAGGCGGCCTCGCTGCTCGCCGCCAGGCTCTTCCACGGCGGCCCCGCGGAGAACGGCCCGGACTGGGCGCCGGTGGCCTGGCAGGAGTATCCGGACGAGGTCGTGGACCGCAAGTGGCGCATGGACGCCGCCCGGCTGCACCGCGTCCTGGACGCCCTCGGCGTCAGCCACTCCGCCGACCCGACGGCGCCCGACCCCGAAGGCCCGACCCTCGGCCGTGTCCTCGACCACCTCACGACGGCCGACCCGGAGGGCCCGGAGGCGCGGATCGTCGTCCGGGACGGCGAGGCCCCGGAGCACGCCGGATCGCTCTTCCCCGAGGAGACGGACGACGAGGCCGACACGGACAGCCGAGGCGGGATGCTGGCCGCGGGCCTCACCGCCGAGCTCGCCCGCGAGGAGGCCGCGGCGCCGCCCCGCCCCGCGCCCGCGAGCCTCGGCCCCGACGAGGCGCTCTGGGACGACGGCGCGCTCCCGCTCTTCCCCCTGCAACCACCGCGTACGGGGCGTGAGTTGCTGGCCGACCACGTCACGGCGATGGTGTGCTGCGCTGCCGTCGACACCGCGGACGCCGCACCCGGCCTCGACTGGCTCGACGGTCCCTCCCTGCTGGTCGGCGGCGAGCGCGCGGCGGATCTCGCGCCGCGCGTCCTGAGCCTCGTCGAGGACGGCGACCCGCTGCCCCTGCGGGACTGGCTGACCCGCCTGGGCGTCCGCCCGGAGAAGCCGGTGCGACTGGTCTGACGAGCCACACCGCTCCACCCGGAGCCCGCCCAAAAGCCCCACCCACCCCCCTGAGCCCCACCCCGATCCCACCCCCAATTCCGCGCAGCGCCAGCCCTCCTCCAGAGAGAAACCGCAGGCGAACGCCACCCCCCGCGCCACCCCGTGCGGAAGCTTCCGTTCCGTTCACGTCAATTCGCGACGAACGGTGACGGGATGCGTGCGTAATGTGATGTGCTGGGACCGGTCGCCGGGCCGTGCGCGGTAGGGGCGACGTCGTCTCGGGGGGCGCGAGGGAGGGGCAGACACATGGGGTCGGAGCCGATCCGCCGCTGGGAATCGGGCGCACTCGCGCATGCCGTGTCGGACCCTTTCGGCCAGGGCCCGCTGCCCTGGCTGCGCGGACCCGAGCACTACTTCGACGACACCGGAAAAGTCGTTCCCTGGTACATCGACCACGCCCCGGCCCCGGGCGCGAACATCCCGGCCCCCCGCACCGGAGGCCCGCGCACCGCGGACGACGTGCACTGCCAGATCAAGGGCTTCACCTCCACCGGCGCCGCCGCCCCCGGCGAGGCGATCGACTTCCACGTCACGGTGGACCCGCCCCAGCAGTTCAGCGTCGACATCTACCGGATCGGGCACTACGCGGGGGACGGCGCCAGCAAGATCACCACGAGCCCCCGGCTCTCCGGCATCGTCCAGCCCGCCCCGCTCACCGCCGACCGCACGGTCTCCTGTCACCACTGGTGGCTCTCCTGGCGCCTGCAGATCCCGAGTTACTGGAACATCGGGGCGTACGTGGCCGTGCTCACGACCGCCGACGGGTACCGCTCGCACGTCCCCTTCACGGTCCGCGACAGCCACCCCGCCGACCTCCTGCTGCTCCTGCCGGACGTGACCTGGCAGGCGTACAACCTCTACCCGGAGGACGGCCGCACGGGCGCCAGCCTCTACCACGCGTGGGACGAGCGGGGCGGTCTCGTCGGCGAGGGCGAGGCGGCCGTCACGGTCTCCTTCGACCGGCCGTACGCGGGCGCGGGCCTCCCCCTGCACGTGGGCCACGCCTACGACTTCATCCGCTGGGCCGAGCGCTACGGCTACGACCTGGCGTACGCCGACGCCCGCGACCTGCACGCGGGCCGCATCGACCCCACGCGCTACCGGGGCCTGGTCTTCCCCGGACACGACGAGTACTGGTCGCCGAGCATGCGCCGCACCACGGAGCTGGCCCGCGAGCACGGCACGTCCCTCGTCTTCCTCTCCGCCAACACCATGTACTGGCAGGTGGAGTTGGGCCCCTCCCCGTCCGGCGTCGAGGACCGGCTGCTCACCTGCCGCAAGCGCCGAGGACCCGGCCGCCCCGCCCTCTGGCGCGAGCAGGACAGGGCGGAGCAGCAGCTGCTCGGCATCCAGTACGCGGGCCGGGTCCCCGAGCCGCACCCCCTCGTCGTCCGCAACGCCGACCACTGGCTGTGGGAGGCGACAGGGGCGCACGAGGGCGATGAGATCGAGGGCCTGGTCGCGGGCGAGGCCGACCGCTACTTCCCGCGCACGCCGCTCCCCGAGCACCAGGGCCGCATCCTGCTCGCCCACTCCCCGTACACGGACACGGAGGGTGCGACGCGCCACCAGGAGTCCTCGCTCTACCGCGCCCCCTCGGGCGCGCTGGTCTTCGCGTCGGGCACCTTCGCCTGGTCACCGGCGCTCGACCGCCCCGGTCACGTGGACACCCGCGTCCAGCGGGCCACGGCCAACCTCCTTGACCGCATCTGCAAGCGGGACTGATCCTTCCGCCGTCCCCGCCCCAGCCCGCTCCGCCCAACCCCTGGCCAAGACCACACTCCCGATACGGGAGAATCGACAGCACTTGGCCAGAACCACGGGGAGGAACCGTGTCCGGATTCGTAGAAAAGCCCGAACCCCTTGAGGTTCCGGGCCTGGTCCACCTCCACACCGGCAAGGTGCGCGAGCTGTACCAGAACGAGGCGGGCGAGCTCGTCATGGTCGCCAGCGACCGCTTGTCCGCCTATGACTGGGTGCTGCCCTCGGAGATCCCCGACAAGGGCCGTGTCCTGACCCAGCTCTCCCTGTGGTGGTTCGACCAGCTCGCCGACCTCGTCCCGAACCACGTGATCTCCACGGACCTGCCCGAGGGCGCCCCCGCCGACTGGGCGGGCCGCACCCTGGTCTGCAAGTCGCTCAAGATGGTCCCCGTCGAGTGCGTGGCCCGCGGCTACCTCACGGGATCCGGCCTCCTGGAGTACAACGAGTCCCGCACGGTCTGCGGTCTCGCGCTCCCCGAGGGCCTGGTCGACGGCTCCGAGCTGCCCGCGCCGATCTTCACGCCCGCCGCGAAGGCCGCCGTCGGCGAGCACGACGAGAACGTGGCGTACGAGGAGGTCGCCCGCCAGGTCGGCGCGGAGACCGCCGCCCAGCTGCGCCAGACGACCCTCGCCGTCTACGGCAGGGCGCTGGACATCGCGCGCGAGCGCGGCCTGATCCTCGCGGACACGAAGTTCGAGTTCGGCTTCGAGGGCGAGCACCTGATCCTCGCCGACGAGGTGCTGACCCCGGACTCCTCCCGCTTCTGGCCCGCCGACCTGTGGGAGCCGGGCCACGCCCAGCCCTCCTACGACAAGCAGTTCGTGCGGAACTGGCTGACCTCGCCCGCGTCGGGCTGGGACCGCAGGAGCGAGCAGCCGCCGCCCGCGCTGCCGCAGGACGTGGTGGACGCCACCCGCGCCAAGTACATCGAGGCGTACGAGCGCCTGACCGGCACCGCTTGGTAGGGCGGCACACGAAGAAGGCCCCGGTCCACTGGACCGGGGCCTTTCATCTGGAGCGGACGACCAGGTTCGAACTGGCGACCTCAACCTTGGCAAGGTTGCGCTCTACCAACTGAGCTACGTCCGCACTGCGCCGAAGCGCGACGCCTACTATACCCAACCTCGCTCGCGTGCGAGACGCACTGCCGCATGACGGTTCTCGGCACCGACCTTGGTGGCCGCCGACGAGAGGTAGTTGCGGACGGTCCCCTGGGAGAGCGCGGCGCGTTCGGCGATCTCCGCGACGGGCGCGCCGTCGGCGGCGAGTTCGAGCACCTCGGCCTCCCTCGCGGTCAGCGGCGAGTCTCCCGCGGAGATCGCGTCGGCCGCCAACTCCGGGTCCACGTAACGGTTTCCTGCGTGTACGGAGCGGATGATCTCGGCGAGCTTCTGGGCGCTCACGGTCTTCGGCACGAAGCCGCGCACGCCCACCGCGAGGGCCCTCTTGAGATGTCCCGGTCTGCCGTGACTCGTCACGATCATGGTCCGGCACTCGGGGAGTTCGTCGCGCAGCGATGTGGCCACCCTCACACCGTCGGCGCCCGGCATCTCCAGATCGAGCACCGCGACGTCGGGCCGGTGCGCCCGCGCCATGGCGAGCGCCTCGGGCCCGGTCGCCGCCTCGGCGACGACCACGAGGTCGTCCTCCAGGGCGAGCAGGGCGGCGAGCGCGCCCCTGATCAGATGCTCGTCGTCGGCGAGCAGGACGCGCAGGCTCACCGCAGCACCTCCTTCTCGCGGGGGCTGCCGGCCTCCGCGCGGGACAGCGGCACCTCGGCGCTGAGCCGGAACCGCCCGCCTTCGCACGTGAAGTCCAGGGTCCCGTCGACCGCCGCGAGCCGCTCCCTGAGCCCGGCGAGCCCGGACCCGGTGCCGGGCACGGACACCTCGGGCACCCCGTCGTTCTCGACGACCAGCGTCGTACGCTCCCGCGTCACCGCGAGCGTGATCTCGCAGTTCCCCGCGTCGCCGTGCCGCAGCACGTTCGTCGCCGCCTCCCGGACCACCCAGCCGAGGGCCGACTGCACGGGAGCGGGCAGTCCCGCAGCCGAGCCCGTCACCCGGCAGGTGATCCCTGCCGCCTCCAACACGCCCTGCGCGCCGATGAGTTCCACTCCGAGTTCCACATCCCGGTAGCCCCGCACCAGTTCCCGTACCTCTCGCTGCGACTCCTGCGCGATCCGCTGCACCTCGACCATCTGGTCGACGGCCTCGGGCCGCCCGCGCCGGGCGAGCTGCACCGCGAGCTCGCTCTTGAGCGCGATGACCGCGAGGTTGCGGCCCATCACGTCGTGCATGTCGCGGCCGAACCGCAGCCGCTCCTCGGCGACCGCGAGCCGCGCCTCGACCTCGCGGGCCCGGTCGACCTCCCACATGACGGAGAGCGTCCAGGCGCCGCAGCGCGAGGAGAGCAGCGTCATAAGGCCGGCGAGTCCCACGAGGACGCCGAACGCGACGAGCTGGCCGCCGCGCGCCCCCACGGCGGCGAAGGCGCCCACGATCCCGGCGGCGAGGAGCACGAAGCGGGCGAGGAAGGCCCGGATGGTGACGGCGAAGGCGAGCGACTGGCCGAGCGGAATCACGACATACAGGACCGTGAGCCCCATCATGCCGTCCTTGACGCCGTCGATCGCCTGGAGGGCGAGGGCGAGCCCGAGGGCCACGGCCAGGAGCGCGCACGTCACCGCGAGGTCGCGGCGCGGCAGCGGAGCCCGGTGCAGATAGTGGTCGACCGACCGCCGGACCGTGCGGTTGGCGTGCACGCACTGCGCGGCGGCCACGGCGATCAGCGACCAGCCGAGCACCTGCGCGCCGGTCTCGTGCCGCAGGCTCAGTGCGAGCGGCACCGAGTTCCAGCTGAGGAAGAAGATCCACGGCATGGCGTGCCACACGGCCATGCTCTGGAACTCGACCTTCTCGATCTTGGTGCGGCCGTGCCAGCCACGCTGCCAGGCCCGCATCCGGCCGATCAGCACCCCTACCCCTCCCTCAGTGCCGCGGTTCCCAGCGGAACCACCGTCGTACAGCAAACACCGAGAGCAGGGTCCAGACCACCGCGGTGGCGACGGCGGCGAGCACGTCCCCGCCGGAGAGGTGCCCCGCCCAGCCGCCGCGGACCAGCTCGATGACGGACGAGAGCGGGAGCAGCTCGCAGGCCGCGGCGAGCTTGTCGGGCATGACCTCGAACGGGACGAAGAGCCCGGAGCCGAGCATCGACACGAAGATCATCGGCAGGGCGAGGACCTGTGCGGACTCCACGGACCGCGCGAAGCTTCCGGTGACGGCCGCGAGGGCCGCGAACATCACCAGACCCGCGGCGATGCCGAGGACGACGAGGTGGGGCGCGTTCGGCGCCCCCGCGTCCAGGAGGGCCACGCAGCCCACGACGAGGACCAGGGACTGCACGATCCCGATGACGACGGACGGCAGCGCGGCGCCCATCAGGATCTCGTGGTCGCGCAGTTCGCCGGTGCGCAGCCGCTTGAGCACGAGCTCCTCGCGCCGGGCCGCGTAGACGGCGGTCAGCGCCGAGTACACGGCGAAGAGCAGCGAGAAGCCGAGGGCGCTCGGCAGCACGACGGTGCCGACGGAGAGCCCGGTGCCCTCGAGGTCCATGCCTTCGGCGGCCTGCTTCATGCTGAGCGGGATGACGAACGGCACGAACAGTGCCGCGAACAGCGTCCCCTTGCTCCGCCCGAGCAGGGTCAGCTCGGCGCGGGCGAGCGCCCCCATCCGCCGCATCGGGGTCGTGGTCGTGGCCACCGTGCTCATACCGCCATCTCCTTCTCGGTGCGGTGCCCCTGGGGCCCCGCGGTCTCTCCGCGCTGCGCTTCCTTGGCGATCCGCAGGAACGCCTCCTCCAGCGTGGCCGCCCGTACGTCCAGGGAGCCCAGCTCGACGCGTGCGTCGCGGGCCCACAACAGCAGCCCCGTGGCGGCCCGTTGCAGTTCGTCCGTGCGCAGCCGGACGCGGCGCCCGACCGTCTCGTGCCCGCTGACACCGAGCTCGGCGAGCGGCGGCAGGTCGCCGACGAAGTACCCGTCGGGCAGGTCGAAGGAGATGTGCGAGGGCTGCGAGGCGACCACGTCGGCGACGCGCCCCTCGGCGGCGATGCGGCCCTCGTGCAGGATGGCCAGCCGCTCGGCGAGCCCCTCGGCCTCTTCGAGGTAGTGCGTGGTGAGCAGCACGGTGGTGCCGTTGTCGCGCAGTTGCCGGACCAGGTCCCAGGTCTCGCGCCGTCCTTCGGCGTCGAGTCCGGTGGTGGGCTCGTCGAGGAAGAGCACATCGGGCCGTCCCAGGAGCGCCATGGCGAGGTCCAGGCGGCGCTTCTCGCCGCCGGAGAGCTGCTTCACGCGGACGCCGGAGCGCTTGGCGATCCCGACGATCTCCAGGGCCTCGTCGACGGGCCGGGCGCCGCTGGTGCAGCCCGCCCACATCCGCGCGGTCTCCGCCACCGTCAACTCGGCGGGAAATCCGCCCTCCTGGAGCATGACGCCGATGCGCGGCCGCACCTCGGTGCGTTCGGTGTACGGGTCGTGCCCGAGCACCCGCACCCGCCCCGCGGCCGGTGCCGCGAGCCCTTCGAGGAGCTCGACGGTGGACGTCTTGCCCGCGCCGTTGGTGCCGAGCAGCGCGAAGAGCTCACCCCGTCCCACGGAGAAGGAAATCCCTCGTACCGCCTCGAAACCGCCCCCGTACACGCGCCGCAGATCGGTCACGTCGATCACTTGGTCAGTCATGACGTCAGCGTCCCCCGGCCGGCGGGGCCCGAGCAGTGCGCGCTGTCATCGGCCCTCATGACAAATGTCAGAAGCGGCGCGGGCACGAACGCGGGCACGAAGAAGGCCCCGGTCGAATCGACCGGGGCCTCTCATGTGGAGCGAACGACGAGGTTCGAACTCGCGACCTCAACCTTGGCAAGGTTGCGCTCTACCAACTGAGCTACGTTCGCATTGCCTCCGATCGACTCTCATCGATCGGCGCGGGCACCAGCCTACCGCAACCAGAGGACTGGTCCGTAGGCGATGCAGAGCGGGTGACAGGGATTGCACACTGCGCCTTCCCCCTGGAAGGGGGATGTTCTACTACTGAACTACACCCGCAAGACTCCGTGAGGTCCGGCCTTTCGGCCTTGCCCCTCGGCGTGCTCCAGACTTTAGCTGACCAGGAGGGGTGCAACGCAAGTCGGTTGCCGCGAGGGGCCCGGGACCGCGTGGAGCGCGAGGTCAGTTGGCGGCCTCGAAGGCCTCGTAGACCTTCTTCGGGATGCGGCCGCGGGGCGGCACGTCCATCTGGTGCGAGCGGGCCCAGGCGCGGACCGCGGAGGGGTCGGGGGTCACGGCCGTGTGCCGGAACACCTTCCCCGACTTCGACTGCTTGCGGGCCGCCTCCAGGTACGGGGCAAGTGCCGTGCGCAGTTTCTTGGCATTGGTTTGATTGAGGTCGATCTCGTACGACTTGCCGTCAAGACCGAAGGCGACCGTTTCCGCCGCTTCCCCGCCGTCGATGTCGTCAAAGACAGTGACTACGACACGCTGCGCCACGAATATCGGTCCCTTCGTGCGGCCCCACCGCGTTGACGTGCGGCGATGCCGACTGTCCGGCTGTTTAGAGGCAAAGTATCGACTATTGCCATTTCCTTTGTACAGTGCCCGGCATTGCATTGTGAAGCCCGGCCGAATATCTCCGCGTGTCAGGCCGCAATGTTGATCCGTGATCTTTTCCTGGATTCTTGGTGAAGGTGTCCTGTTCGAAACCTGTCCGGGCACCGGAACGTGACCGTCATCACGTAGGTTTCTACGAATCTACGCGAGTAGAAATTTTGTGCCGGTAGTCTGAAGGAACCTGCTCAGCACCATGCAAGCAGCACACGCCAGCACCACACACCGGGAGTGCCAGTGGCACGCGTCGTAGTCGACGTCATGCTCAAGCCGGAGATCCTCGACCCCCAGGGCCAGGCGGTGCAGCGTGCACTGCCGCGCCTCGGTTTCCAGGGCATCTCCGACGTACGTCAGGGAAAGCGCTTCGAGCTCGAGGTGGACGGGCCCGTCGACGAGGCCGCCCTCGCCCGTATCCACGAGTTGGCGGAAACCTTCCTCGCCAACACGGTGATCGAGGACTTCGTCGTAAAGGTCGAAGACGCCGAAGGATCCGAGAAGGTGGCGGGGGCCGCGAAGTGACTGCCCGAATTGGAGTCGTCACTTTCCCGGGAACGCTCGACGACCGCGACACCCAGCGCGCCGTGCGGGTCGCGGGCGCCGAAGCCGTGCCGCTCTGGCACAAGGACAAGGACCTCAAGCAGGTCGACGCCGTGGTGCTGCCCGGTGGTTTCTCCTACGGCGACTATCTGCGGGCCGGCGCCATCTCGCGTTTCTCCCCGGTGATGGAGTCCGTCATCGAGCAGGCGAAGGCCGGAATGCCGGTCCTCGGCATCTGCAACGGCTTCCAGGTGCTCACCGAGACGCACCTGCTGCCCGGCGCGATGCTGCGCAACAACCACCTGCACTTCATCTGCCGCGACCAGAAGCTGCGCGTCGAGAACGCGGAGACCGCCTGGACCGCCGACTACACGGCGGGGCAGGAGATCTCCGTCCCGCTCAAGAACATCGACGGGCAGTACACCGCCGACGAGCGGACCCTGGACATGCTGGAGGCCGAGGGCCGCGTCGCCTTCCGCTACCTGGACATGAACCCCAACGGCTCGCTCCGTGACATCGCGGGCATCACCAACGAGGCGGGCAACGTCGTCGGCCTCATGCCGCACCCCGAGCACGCCGTGGAGCCGCTGGTCGGGACCGGCCGCACCGACGGCCTCGGATTCTTCACCTCGATCCTGAAGAAGCTGGTCAACGCATGACTCTGGACACCGTCAAGCACGCGGCCGAGACGCCCGACGTCAAGCTCCCCTGGGCCGAACTGGGCCTGAAGGAGGACGAGTACGCGCGCGTCCGCGAGATCCTCGGCCGCCGCCCGACCGGCGCCGAGCTCGCCATGTACTCCGTCATGTGGTCCGAGCACTGCTCGTACAAGAGCAGCAAGGTCCACCTGAAGCAGTTCGGCGAGAAGGTCCCCGAGAACGACGCGATGCTCGTCGGCATCGGCGAGAACGCCGGTGTGGTCGACGTCGGCCAGGGCTACGCGGTCACCTTCAAGGTCGAGTCGCACAACCACCCCTCCTACGTGGAGCCCTACCAGGGCGCGGCCACCGGCGTCGGCGGCATCGTCCGCGACATCATCGCGATGGGCGCCCGCCCGGTCGCGGTCGTGGACCCGCTGCGGATGGGCGACGCGCACCACCCCGACACCAAGCGCGTGCTCCCCGGCGTCGTCGCGGGCATCGGCGGCTACGGCAACTGCCTGGGCCTGCCCAACATCGGCGGCGAGCTCGTCTTCGACGCCTGCTACCAGGGCAACCCGCTGGTCAACGCCGGTGCCATCGGCGTGATGCGGCACGAGGACATCCACCTCGCGAAGGCGTCGGGCCCCGGCAACAAGGTCATCCTCTACGGCGCCCGCACGGGCGGCGACGGCATCGGCGGCGCCTCGATCCTGGCCTCCGAGACCTTCGACGACAGCAAGCCGTCGAAGCGCCCCGCCGTGCAGGTCGGCGACCCCTTCCAGGAGAAGCTCCTCATCGAGTGCACCCTGGAGGCCTTCGCCGAGAAGCTCGTCGTCGGCATCCAGGACCTGGGCGCCGCCGGACTCTCCTGCGCGACCTCCGAGCTCGCGTCCAACGGCTCGGGCGGCATGCGCGTCGAGCTCGACGACGTGCCGCTGCGCGACTCCACGCTCACCCCTGAGGAGATCCTCATGAGTGAGTCGCAGGAACGCATGTGCGCCGTGGTCGAGCCCGAGAAGGTCGAGCGCTTCCTCGCGATCTGCGAGAAGTGGGACGTCATCGCCACCGTCGTCGGCGAGGTCACCGACGGCGACCGCCTGGAGATCTTCTGGCACGGCGAGCAGATCGTCGACGTCGACCCGCGCACGGTCGCGCACGACGGCCCGGTCTACGAGCGCCCCTACGCCCGTCCGTCCTGGCAGGACGCCCTTCAGGCCGACGACGCGAACAAGCTGGCCCGCCCGGCGAACGCGGCCGAGCTGCGCGAGCAGGTCCTCAAGCTGGTCGCCGCGCCGAACCAGGCCGCCAAGTCCTGGGTCACCGACCAGTACGACCGCTTCGTGCAGGGCAACACCGTGCTGGCCCAGCCCGAGGACTCCGGGATGATCCGGATCAACGAGGAGACGGGCCTCGGCGTCGCCATCGCCACCGACGGCAACGGCCGGTTCGCGAAGCTCGACCCGTACACGGGCGCGCAGCTCGCGCTCGCCGAGTCGTACCGCAACGTGGCCGCGTCCGGCGCCAAGCCCCTCGCGATCTCGGACTGCCTGAACTTCGGTTCGCCCGAGGACCCGGACGTCATGTGGCAGTTCGCCGAGGCCATCCGCGGTCTCGCGGACGGCTGCCTGGAGCTGGGCACCCCGGTCACCGGCGGCAACGTCTCGCTCTACAACCAGACGGGCGAGGCGGCGATCCACCCGACGCCGGTCGTCGCCGTCCTCGGTGTGATCGACGACGTCGCGCGCCGTACGCCGATCGCCTTCGAGGAAGAGGGCCAGCTCCTCTACCTGCTCGGCGACACCCGCGAGGAGTTCGGCGGTTCGGCCTGGTCGCAGGTGGTCCACGGGCACCTCGGCGGCCTGCCGCCCAAGGTCGACCTGGCGCGCGAGAAGCTGCTCGCCGAGATCCTCATCTCGGCCTCGCGCGACGGCATGATCGACGCCGCGCACGACCTGTCGGACGGCGGCCTCGTGCAGGCCGTCACCGAGTCCTGCCTGCGCGGCGGGAAGGGCGCCAGGCTCGTCGTGCCCGACGGTCTGGACGCGTTCACCTTCCTCTTCTCCGAGTCGGCGGGGCGCGCGGTCGTCTCCGTGCCGCGCAGCGAGGAGCTGCGCTTCACCGACATGTGCGGGGCGCGGGGTCTGCCCGTCACGCGCGTCGGTGTGGTCGACGGCGAGGCGCTCGACGTGCAGGGCGAGTTCACGCTGCCGCTGAGCGAGCTGCGTACGGCCCACGAGGAGACGATTCCCGGGCTCTTCGCCTGATCCGTCCTTCCTGAAGCCCCCGTTCGGACCTGGTCCGGGCGGGGGCTTCGGCGTTTCCGGGGGACGGTTCGCGGGAGTTCGGGCTTGCACGTAATTACGTAACTACGTAATCTTGGCGTCATGGATCTGGAAGAGCGCGTCGCCGAGCTGGAACGGCGCATGGCGGAGCTGGAGAGCGCGGGTCCTGCCGCGCCCGCCGTGGGGGACGGCGACTTCTGGGCCCTCGACGCGCTGAAGGCCCGCCACCCGGTGTCCGACGACGCGGACGGCGCCGTCCTGTTCACCGGCGCGGTGCGCGTCCCGACCGGGCATCGGTACGAGTGGCAGTACGGGCAGTTGACCGAGACCCTGTTCGACGGCGACTGGTCCGAGACGGCCGACTCGTTCGCCGCGCTCGGCAATCCCGTGCGCCTCAGGCTGCTGCGGGAGATCCTCGGCGGGCTGCGCACGGCGGCCGACCTCGCCGCGCTCGAAGGCGTCGGCACGACCGGCCAGATCTACCACCACCTGCGCCAACTGACCGGCGCGGGCTGGCTGCACGTCGCGGGGCGCGGCCAGTACGAGGTGCCCGCCGGGCGGGTGGTGCCGCTGCTCGTGGTGCTCACGGCCGCACGCCCCGTGACCTGACCGCTTTTCGCACGAGGGGGAAAACATGTCCGTGGGACAACGCAAGATCGCCGCTGTCGTCCAGCGCGTGCTGTGGCTGATCTTCTTTGCCCAGGCCGTCGGCGGGACCTTCGTGGACCTGCCGTACAACTACTGGCTCGGCTGGCTGCCCGCGCTCGGCGCGATCGCCATCAGCGTGACGATGTCCCGCTCCGCCCGGCGAAGGGTGGAGTCGGAGGCGCCGGTACCGGTCGAGATCGAGCCTCCGGTGGCCGGGCGCTGGTCCGCCCTCAACAGCCCCGCCGACAAGGTGCCGAGCCACGGCACGCACCACCTCGGACAGACCTACGCCATCGACATCACGGCCGAGCCGGAGGAGGGGCCCGCCCGCCCCGTGCCCGTGTGGTTCTGGCCCGTGGCCCGGCGCGGCGAGGCGTACCCCGCCTTCGGGGCGCCGCTGTTCGCGGTGGCCGACGCCACCGTCGTGCACGCCGAGGACGGCCAGCGCGATCACCTCAGCCGCAGCTCCCTCGCGGGGGTCCTGTACTTCTGGCTGATCGAGGGCGTCGGCAGGTCCCTCGGCGGGAACCGCCGCGTCGTCGGCAACCACGTCATCCTCGACCTGGGCGAGGGGACGTACGCGGCGTACGCGCATGTGCGGCGGGGCTCACTCAAGGTCCGCGCCGGTGACAAGGTCCTCGCCGGTCAGGTGCTCGGCGAGTGCGGCAACTCCGGCAACTCCACCGAGCCGCACGTGCACTTCCAGCTGATGGACGGCCCCGACCTGGACACCGCGCGAGGCGTGCCCTTCCGCTGGCGCGGGGTCGGCGTGCCCGCGAACGGCGAGGTCTTCACGGCCGGACTCGATGAAAAAGTAGTCTGAGTCTAAAATTCATCCTGGTACAGTGCGACCATGGCTGAGGAACCCATGGGGCTGCGCGAGCGCAAGAAGCGGCAGACCGCGACGCGGATCTGGCGGACCGCGCTCGACCTCTTCGTGGAGCGCGGCTTCGACAAGGTGTCCGTCGCGGAGATCGCCGCGGCCGCCGACGTCTCCAAGATGACGGTGTTCAACTACTTCGGCACCAAGGAGGACGTGCTCCTCGGCCCCATGGAGGAGCACGTCGGGGACGCCGCCGACGCCGTGCGCCACCGCGAGCCCGGCGAGTCCGCGGTCGACGCGATCCGCCGCCAGTTTCTGGCCAAGGTCGCCGAGCGCGACCCCTCGATCGGCCTCTCCGACGACCCGCGCCTGCTCCAGCTGCGCCAACTCCTCAGCGACACCCCCGCGTTGGCGCGCCGCGCGATGTTCTTCCAGTTGCGCGGCATCGAGCTGCTCGCCGATGTGCTCGCCGAGGAGACGGGCGACCGGCTGATGGCGGGCATCGCCGCACATCAGCTCGTCGCGGCGCGGGACGCGGTGATCCTGGAGAACCACCGCCGCCTGGTCGCGGGCGACTCGGCCGATGACATGGCGGACGACTGCGCCGCGCTCGCGGGACGCGCCTTCGACCTGGTGGAAAAGGGCCTACAGGGCTATCCGGCGAACGTTTAGGCTCGGCCCCATGCCCCCGGCCAAGAAGCGCACGCGCTCGTACGACTCCGCCAAGATCCGCACCGCCGTGCTCGCGCAGTTCGGCGCCGTACGGGAAGCGGTCGCCACGCTCACGCCCGAGCAGCTGGCCCGGCCGACGCGGCTCGGGGACTGGACCGTCCACGAACTCTCCGCCCACCTCGCGATGGTGCTCGGCACCGTCCACCGCTACCTGGGCCTGCCGGAACCGGCGACGCACGAAGTCCCCCTCATGGACTGGCCGTTCGCCACTGTCACCGCCGCGGCGCAGGTCGACGTGGACACCAGGGAGATCGCGGAGAACGCGGGCACGGAGCTCGACGAGCTGTTCACGCGCACGCTCACCGGCATCGAGGAGTCGCTGGCCGCCGCCCCGGACAGCCGTCTGGTCCCGTCCCGCTTCGGCGCCATGACCCTCGGCGACTTCCTGGTCACCCGCACCGTCGAACTCACCGTCCACACCGACGACTTGAACGATGCGGTGCCGGGCCTGGACGTCCCGTACGACCGCCAGTGCGTGGCCGCCTGCACCCGACTGCTCGCCGACGCGCTCGCGGTGAAGGCCCCCGGGGCATCCACCGAGGTGCGCGTGCCGCCGTACGCGGTCGTGCAGTGCGTGGAGGGCCCGCGGCACACGCGCGGCACCCCGCCCAACGTCGTCGAGACCGACCCGCTCACCTGGATCCGCCTCGCGACGGGGCGTACGGACTGGAAGACGGCGCTCGACGCGGCGAAGGTCAGCGCGAGCGGCGAACGGGCGGACCTCTCCGACCTGTTGCCGATCATGGGCTGAGCCCCGCCAGGCCCGGCACCTGGGGCGGATGGAACCGACACCCCCACTTGTCCCGTCACATTGCCATGCACACGCAGCGTCTGACCCTCACCCTGACCGCGCTGGCCTCCGCCGGGCTGCTGCTCACCGCATGCGGCACCGAGTCCGGGGCCGGCTCAGAAGGCGGCTCCGGCGGCCGTTCCGCGGACACCGGACAGTCCGTCACCGGCGTCCGGTGGAACGTCGAGAGCCTGACCCTGGGCGGCAAGAAGCACGCCGCCCCCGACGACGCCTATCTCAAGATCGGCAAGGACGGCCGGGCCGGCGGCAGCTACGGCTGCAACCACGTGGGCTCCGACGTGTCGGTCGACGGCGACACCCTGGACTTCGGAAAGGCCCTGATGACGAAGCGGGCCTGCGCCGACGAGGACCGCATGGCGTTCGAGAAGAACCTGCTGCGCGCCCTCGGCGAGGGGAAGTTCACCGCGAAGGTCGAGGGCGACCGGATGACCCTCACCAGCGCCAAGGGAGACCACGTGACCTTCACCTCGGGACCCGCCGAGCCCGACACCCCGCTCACCGGCACCAAGTGGACGGTTCGCACGATCGGCGAGGGCAAGATGGCCGCCTCCCTGCCGAAGGCGCTGTCCGGCAAGGTCCATCTCACCTTCGACGACGGCAAGGTGCGCGGCAACCTCGGCTGCAACGACGTCACGGCCAAGGCCGCTGCCAAGGACGGCGGCATCACCTTCGACGCCCCCGCGACCACCCGGAAGCTCTGCCCGGGTGACGCGATGAAGACGGAGCGCGCGCTGCTCAAGCTCTTCGACGGCACGGCGCGCTACGAGGTGAAGCGGGACGCGCTGACGCTCACCGCGTCCGACGGCACGGTGATCAGCGCGAGTGCCGATCAGAAGAATCCCGAGAAGAAGCCCGAGAAGAGTCCCGCGAAGAGGTAGCGGGGTAGGGCAGCAGCTCCTTGTCCGTCCGCTCCCACGCCGCCTTGAGACCGGCGAGCAGCTCGGGCTCGGCGACCGCGCGGTCGGCCTGCTCGCGCAGGTCGTCCGTCAGGTGGAAGAGCTGGTCGGCGCCGTCCTTGCCCCGGTAGTACTTCCAGTCGCCGCGCCGCAGCGCCCGCTCGCCCCGCACCCGCCAGAACAGCTCCCGCTCGGCGATCTCCTCGCCCTTGAGGAGGTAGGGCGCCAGGCTGGTGCCGTCCAGCGGGTGCGCGGGGCCGGGGCGGGCCCCGCCGATCTCCAGGAGCGTCGCCGTCCAGTCCGGGGTGAACACGGGCTCGTGGCTGACCTGCCCGCCGTCGATCCGCGCGGGCCACCGCACGATGGTCGGCACCCGGATGCCGCCCTCCTTGAGCGAGCCCTTGTTGCCGGACAGCGGCCAGTTGTACGAGAAGCGCTCGCCGCCGTTGTCGGACGCGAAGAACACCAGCGTGTCCCGCTCCTGCCCGGACTTGCGCAGCGCGCGCAGGACTTCGCCGATGGACCGGTCCAGGTCCTGCACCAGCTCCGTGTACTTCTCCACGGACCCGCCGTCCTTGTGCCAGAGCGCGCCCTTCTGACCTGCCTTGATCCGCCGTACGATCTCGGCGCTCTCCTCCTCGTCCCCGTCGGCTATCCAGGGCCAGTGCGGGGTGGTGAAGTTCAGGTTGAGCAGCCACGGCTTGTCCCCGTGGTCCCGCTGGATGTACTCACCGGCCCGCTCGGTGAGGATGCGCGTGTAGTAGCGCAGGTCCTTGTACTCGGCATCGCCTTCGTAGAGGTCGTACTCACCGCCGAGACCCAGCTTCGAGTAGTACTCCAGGGCCCCGCCGAAGTTCCCGAAGAACTCGTCCCAGCCCGACCGCGTCGGCGAGTAGTCCGGCAGGTAGCCGCAGTGCCACTTGCCGATCAGCGCGGTCGCGTACCCGGCGTCCCGAAGCAGCGAGGCCAGCGTCGGATGGGTCGGTTCGAGGCCCACGGACCTGTCGGCGATCGGCTCCGCGAGCCCGCCCTCCGTACGCCCGGGAAAGCGCCCCGTGTAGAGGCTGAAGCGGGTGGGCGAGCAGGTCGCGGACCCGGAGTAGGCGTCGGTGAAGCGCACTCCCTGGCGGGCCAGGCGGTCCAGGTTCGGGGTCTTGATGTGCGGCGATCCGTAGGAGGAGAGGTCGGCCCAGCCGAGGTCGTCGCCGAGGACGAAGAGGATGTTGGGCCGCTTGGCCCGCCGATGCGCGGCCGCGCGGAAGGGCCGCTCACGGGCCTCGGCGGCGGCGGGCAGCCCCACCGCGGCGGCGGCACCGGCGCCCACCGCGCCTCCGAAGGCGCGTCGGGACAGGGCGGAACGGTCGTACGAGGGCATGGCTGCGCTCCTGAACCGGGCACGGCGCGACAGCACGCACCCGAAGGGAAGAAAGGAAAGAGGGAGGGGGGAGGTTCAGGCAGCGCGGCGACAGATCGCGCTCGCGACACGGACCAGGTCGACGTGGCGGCGCTCCACAAGCGTGACCTTCAGGCCACGGAGGGACTGCGGGGGCATGGACCAGGAGCTTCACGGGGCGCACGGGACCCTGTCAACGCGCCCGCTCACCTGTTCACAAGGGCTTCGTACTCCCGACGCGCCCCGCCACCGTGCTCACGCTCCGTGCGGGGCCCGTATCCCCAATTCGGACCAGTGGTCGATCTCGCCTACACTCGGTGCCGTGCCACGTGGTGACGGTCGACTCAATCACGATCTGCTCCCCGGCGAGAAAGGCCCCCAGGACGCTTGTGGCGTCTTCGGTGTCTGGGCTCCGGGCGAAGAGGTCGCAAAGCTCACGTACTTCGGGCTCTACGCCCTCCAGCATCGGGGCCAGGAATCCGCGGGAATCGCGGTCAGCAACGGCTCCCAGATCCTCGTCTTCAAGGACATGGGCCTCGTTTCCCAGGTCTTCGACGAAACCTCTCTCAGCTCGCTCCAGGGTCACATCGCGGTCGGTCACGCCCGCTACTCGACCACCGGGGCCTCCGTATGGGAGAACGCCCAGCCGACGTTCCGTGCCACCGCGCACGGCTCCATCGCGCTCGGGCACAACGGCAACCTCGTCAATACGGCCCAGCTCGCCGAGCTCGTCGCCGAACTGCCCAAGGAGAACGGCCGCGCGACGCAGGTCGCAGCGACCAACGACACCGACCTGGTGACGGCTCTCCTCGCGGGCCAGGTGGACGACGACGGCAAGCCGCTGACCATCGAAGACGCCGCCATGAGGGTCCTCCCGGACGTCCAGGGCGCCTTCTCCCTCGTCTTCATGGACGAGCACACGCTGTACGCGGCCCGCGACCCGCAGGGCATCCGCCCGCTGGTCCTCGGCCGCCTGGAGCGCGGCTGGGTCGTCGCCTCGGAGTCCGCGGCGCTCGACATCTGCGGCGCCAGCTTCGTCCGCGAGATCGAGCCCGGCGAGTTCGTGGCGATCGACGAGAACGGGCTGCGAACGTCCCGATTCGCAGAAGCGAAGCCCAAGGGCTGTGTCTTCGAGTACGTCTATCTGGCGCGACCCGACACGGACATCGCCGGCCGGAACGTCTACCTCTCGCGCGTCGAGATGGGCCGGAAACTGGCCAAGGAAGCCCCCGTCGAGGCCGACCTCGTCATAGCGACTCCCGAATCCGGCACCCCCGCCGCGATCGGGTACGCGGAGGCCTCCGGCATCCCCTTCGGCGCGGGCCTGGTCAAGAACGCCTACGTGGGCCGGACCTTCATCCAGCCCTCGCAGACGATCCGCCAGCTCGGCATCCGCCTCAAGCTGAACCCCCTCAAGGAAGTCATCAAGGGCAAGCGTCTGGTCGTCGTCGACGACTCGATCGTCCGCGGCAACACCCAGCGCGCCCTGGTCAAGATGCTCCGCGAGGCCGGCGCAGCCGAGATCCACATCCGGATCTCCTCGCCGCCCGTGAAGTGGCCCTGCTTCTTCGGCATCGACTTCGCGACCCGCGCGGAGCTCATCGCCAACGGCATGACGATCGACGAGATCGCCACCTCCATGGGCGCCGACTCCCTCTCCTACATCTCCATCGACGGCATGATCGAGGCCACGACCATCGACAAGCCGAACCTCTGCCGCGCCTGCTTCGACGGCGAGTACCCGATGGATCTGCCCGACCCCGAGCTGCTCGGCAAGCAGCTCCTGGAGACGGAGCTGGCCGCAGGCCCGGCGTCCACGGCCGCGGCCGACGCGATCCGTCGCCCGTAGGCATCCGCACAAACGACACGAAAGCTCTCAACACCCATGTCTGAGACCACTGGTGCCAGCTATGCCTCCGCAGGCGTCGACATCGAAGCGGGCGACCGCGCCGTAGAGCTCATGAAGGAATGGGTCAAGAAGACCCAGCGCCCCGAGGTCGCGGGCCTCGGCGGCCTCGGCGGTTTCGCCGGGCTCTTCGACGCCTCCGCGCTCAAGCGCTTCGAGCGTCCGCTGCTCGCCTCCGCGACCGACGGCGTCGGCACGAAGGTCGACATCGCCCGGCAGCTGGGCGTCTACGACACCATCGGCCACGACCTCGTCGCGATGGTCATGGACGACATCGTCGTGTGCGGCGCCGAGCCGCTCTTCATGACCGACTACATCTGCGTCGGCAAGGTCCACCCCGAGCGGGTCGCCGCCATCGTGAAGGGCATCGCCGAGGGCTGTGTCCTCGCGGGCTGCTCCCTGGTCGGCGGCGAGACGGCCGAGCACCCCGGACTGCTGGGCCCCGACGACTTCGACGTCGCGGGCGCGGGCACCGGCGCGGTCGAGGCCGACCGCCTGCTCGGCCCGGACCGTATCCGTAAGGGGGACGCGGTCATCGCCATGGCCGCGTCGGGTCTTCACTCGAACGGGTACTCGCTGGTCCGGCACGTGGTCTTCGACCGCGCGGGCTGGTCCCTGGACCGCCGGGTCGAGGAGTTCGGCCGCACGCTCGGCGAGGAGCTCCTGGAGCCCACCAAGATCTACTCCCTGGACTGCCTGGCGCTCACCCGCACCACGGACGTCCACGCCTTCAGCCACATCACCGGTGGCGGCCTCGCGGCGAACCTCGCCCGGGTGATCCCGGACGGGCTGCACGCGATCGTCGACCGCGAGACGTGGACCCCGGGCGCGGTCTTCGACGTGGTCGGCTCGGTCGGCCAGGTCGAGCGCCTGGAGCTGGAGAAGACGCTGAACATGGGCGTCGGCATGATCGCGATCGTCCCCGAGGAGTCGGCGGACGCGGCGCTCGCCACCCTCGCGGACCGGGGCGTGGAGGCATGGGTCGCGGGCGAGATCACCGAGCGCGGCGAGCACACGACGGGCGCCGCCCTGATCGGTGACTACGCCAAGTAGGCAGGCAGGGCAGCACAAAACCCGGTCCGGTGTGGTGACCACCCCGGACCGGGTGAAGTGCAGTCGTTATGAGAACTGCGAATACTGCGTAGGCAACAGAATCAACAAATGCTGCGTATGCAACGAGGTCAAGCGCCGCGGCGCTGCGACGTCGGACCGGACTCTTCGTCCTCGTCCTCGTCGTCGTTATACAGATCCGCGTACTGGGCGTACGGGTCGTCTTCCTCGTCGTCGTCCTCGAACGGCTCGCCATTCGGCGGCTGTTGCGAAGTCGAAGCGCCCAGCTCATTGGCCAGACGCGACAGGTCAGTCCCGCCGCTGCTGTACTTCAGCTGGCGGGCGACCTTCGTCTGCTTGGCCTTTGCCCGGCCGCGCCCCATGGCTCGACCCCCTCGGATATGGGGCTCGGTGGCCCCAGAGTCTTGACACGCGTTCATGATCGGGAACGGGCTCTCCTCGGAGAGACCGGTCCGTAGGGCTTCCACGGTACCTGCTCCTGCGGCCATACGGTACGTCGCCCGCAGGACGCGCCTCGGCGCAGAACCCGCGAGGAGCCCCTTCCTCGCTGGTCAACTGCGATTTTAACCTCTTCTTGGCGGGCGACCCGCCGACGGGGGTGAGTCTTGTCTCCCGAGGGCGCCGGCGGGGCCCTTCCATGCCGTCTCGCGTGGCCGGAAGATCACATTCCGTGAGTTATCGGCGCGCGTCGGCCATGCGCTGCTCGGCGATCCTGTCGGCCGCCGCGGCCGGCGGAATGCCGTCTTCCTTTGCGCGAGCGAATATGGCGAGCGTGGTGTCGAAGATCTTCGCCGCCTTCGCCTTGCACCGGTCGAAGTCGAAGCCGTGCAGCTCGTCGGCGACCTGGATCACGCCGCCCGCGTTCACCACGTAGTCGGGCGCGTAGAGGATCGCCCGGTCGGCCAGGTCCTTCTCCACGCCCGGGTGCGCGAGCTGGTTGTTCGCGGCGCCGCACACCACCTTCGCGGTGAGCACCGGTACGGACTCGTCGTTCAGGGCGCCGCCGAGCGCGCACGGGGCGTAGATGTCGAGGCCCTCGTACCTGATCAGCGCCTCGGTGTCCGCGACCGCCGTCACCGAGGGGTGCTCGTGGACGATCCCGGCCACGGACTCCTCACGGACATCCGTGATCACGACGTCGGCGCCGTCCTCCAGGAGGTGCCTGACGAGGTGGCGGCCGACCTTGCCGACCCCCGCGACGCCGACCGTGCGGCCGCGCAGCGTCGGGTCGCCCCACAGGTGCTGGGCCGAGGCGCGCATGCCCTGGAAGACGCCGAAGGCGGTGAGTACGGAGGAGTCGCCCGCGCCGCCGTTCTCCGGGGAGCGCCCGGTGGTCCAGCGGCACTCGCGGGCCACGACGTCCATGTCCGCGACGTAGGTGCCGACGTCGCAGGCCGTCACGTACCGGCCGCCGAGCGAGGCGACGCAGCGGCCGTAGGCGAGGAGCAGCTCCTCGCTCTTGATCCGCTCCGGGTCGCCGATGATCACGGCCTTGCCGCCGCCGTGGTCGAGACCGGCCATGGCGTTCTTGTACGACATCCCGCGCGCGAGGTTGAGCGCGTCGGCCACGGCCTCCGCCTCGTTCGCGTACGGATAGAAGCGGGTGCCGCCGAGGGCGGGGCCCAGGGCGGTGGAGTGGAGGGCGATGACGGCCTTGAGGCCACTGGCACGGTCCTGGCAGAGCACTACTTGCTCGTGGCCTCCCTGTTCCGAGTGGAACAGGGTGTGCAGGACGCCGTTGTCTGCTTCGGTCACTGTGGTGACTCCCGGTCGAATAGCGGCGGTTGGGCGGGCTCCCGTGCGGGTGGCGGGGGCCCGATGGGCATGAGACTAGAGCCTGCCCACCGCCCTTGACCGCGCAGTGCCGGAGATCACCCTCTCCCGGAGTACGCCGGAGTGGGGCGGAGTTCGGCCATGGCGCGTTCGACCGTGTTTTCCGGCCGGTAGGAGGGGGAGGGAGCAGCAGTGCCCAAGGTGTCAGCGGTGACGGTCCCGTACGCGTCCTACTTGCGTGTGTACGAACCCTTGGCCGCCTTCCCCGAGCCGGAGCGCGGCCACTGGTCGCGCTATGCCCGCCGCGCCGACCGCCCCTCCTACCAGGACGAACTCCGCCGTTCGCTGGCCGATCTGGTCTCCACGCCGCCGGTGCCCGTGCCGGTGCACGAGAGCGGCGACGCCTTCGTCGTGGAGGTGGACGGCGTGCTGTGCGTCTGCCCGTGGCGGACCCGCCTTCGCGGCTGGCAGGCGATGGGGGAGCTGGCCGAACAACTGCCCGCGCCGGTCCTCGACGCGGTGCTCCCGCCGGTGCTCCGCCGCCAGACCGCCGCGGACTACGAGCAGTGGCTGGCCCGCAACCCCGACGCCCGCCCCTGGATCCGCACGTCGACCTGGCAGGTGCCGCTGCACTGGTTCGTCCTCGTCTCCGACGAGGAGCGCGACTACGAGCCGAGCGCGGGCGGGGGCGGCGCCGCGGAGGGCAGCCCCGCCTCGCCGCCTGTCCTGCGCTACCGGACGCCGATGGTGCAGGCCCGGCGCAGGGTCGCGCGCGGCCTGCGGACGCTGCGGGACGCGATGGACGAGGGACCGCTCATCGAGGGCCTGGTGGACGTCGGCCGGTGGCTGGAGGAGTTCCATCCCCGCTCCCTGGTCGAGATCGACTACGGCGGGCTCGTGCACGCGCTCTCCGCCGAGGACCTCGACGGTGACCACTCCGCGGCGGACGTCGCCGAGGGAATCGAGGCGCTGCGCGAGGGCGACGGGGAGGCGGCCGGCGAGGCGTATGGAAGGCTCGTGGAGCGATGGCGGGCGGTCCGGGACCTTCAGTTCGCGAACTGAAGTCCGATGGCCGATCGTCCTGAGGGTCTCTGGTCACCCCGTGCCGGGACGTAGGTCCCGATCCGGGCCTTTGCCTCAAGCGTGACGGACCGCACTTACTGGGCCCTTGCGCCCATCACCCCTCCTCGTGCCAAAATAGGACAAGGAGTCCGGGGAGGGCTCCTTCCGCCCAAGTAAGGGCGGAATGCTCGACATTGCACGCTATGGGGGGTCTGTTGACTCCTGATCGCTCTGTGACTGATCGTCACTGTGACGTGACTGTCCGCTATGGCATGGTCCATCGGCTTCCGTCGGTGATGAACACCTGGGAGGGCAATTCCATCGGTTTGGCCGACGCGGCTGGACGGATGGTGTAGTTGTAGTGCCGAGGACAAGCCGTTCGTCCTATAACCGACTCGACTCGCGTCCGCCATTTCGGGCAACGCGGGTCAAGGTGCAGAATTTAGAGGAATGAACCGAGAAGGTTCGGTTCTCCCGAGGAGGCCGCTCATGACCGCTCGCACCCCTGATGCCGAGCCGCTGCTGACCCCGGCTGAGGTCGCCACGATGTTCCGCGTCGACCCCAAGACGGTCACGCGCTGGGCGAAGGCTGGCAAGCTCACGTCGATCCGCACGCTCGGCGGACACCGCCGTTACCGCGAGGCTGAGGTCCGCGCACTGCTCGCGGGCATCCCGCAGCAGCGCAGCGAGGCCTGAACTACCGCTTAACCAGCAGTAACCCGCACAACTCGGGCGAAGAGCACCACTGCTGCCGGGTCCCCCAACCTGGCCGTACGTGCGACATATAGCTACACACGACGAGGGTCTCGCCCCAACGAGGCCCACGCCTGAACCTCATGGGTGTGTCGTTCGATCGCGCTGGACTCCGCCGGGTCCAGCGCGATCTTTTTTGTGTGCCGAGGGCCCCCTGGTGAGGGGATCGGTGAGCGTCCTTGTTGGTCGCTGAGGGAGTCGGAGGGGCCTGCTCATGGGGTGGTGCAATTGCACATATTAAATTGGCCCGTTGTAGGAAGGGTGTAAGTTCAGGGGTTCCCAAAACTTGTTCGGTGACACCCGTCACACGACGTGAACCTTGTTGGCCGTGATGCCCCTGCGCTAAAGGGGAATCGGCTGCGCCGGGAAGGCCCGCGACACTCAGCCTCCCACCGGGAGGGCGGGGCGCGCGTCGCCTTTGGTCATGGGTTGGGGGGACTTTCGTCCTCGCTCCGGCCGTCCTGTGCGGCGCTCTCCTGTACGAAGCCGGTCTCGGGCGTCTCGTGCTCGCCGGGGCGGCGCTGTGGGCCCTCCAGGGCGAGTCTCAGCAACTGGTGGCAGATCGGGCAGTGCCGGGTCAGGTGGCGGTAGCTGTGGGCCGCGGCGAGGTGGGCGCGCAGCAGGGCGCGTGTCTCGTGTCGCGGAGACGCCGGAAGAGCGGACATGCGTCACCTCCTGGGGAGCCTCCCTCCGACTCCCTGCTGTCTGGGGTACCGGGGGAATGTGACGCAGTCAAGACGCTGGATCGGCAACGGGCCGCGTCCGCGGAGGGCGGGCGAACGCGAGAGAGGGCCGCATCCTTACGGATGCGGCCCTCTCATCTACGGCGGTCCTGACGGGATTTGCCGTGCTGGATCGCGGCTCCGCCGCAGGCGCGGCCGCGGTGCGGGCGGGGTGGCGTGGTGAACGTGAAAGCGGGCCGCACCATTTCGGTGCGGCCCGCTTTCCCTGTGCGGTCCTGACGGGATTTGAACCCGCGGCCTCCACCTTGACAGGGTGGCGAGCACTCCAAACTGCTCCACAGGACCTTGCTTTGCTGCGCCGAGTCGTGCGTTGCGCTGCGAGATGAGACTCTACAGCAGCGCAGGCCCGGCGGTCGAACTCACCCTGCGTGCCCACCCGGTCACGGCGCCAGCGCGTCGATCGCCTTCACGATCCGCTTGTCCGAGACCGGGTACGCCGTGCCCAGCGCGTGCGCGAAGTAGCTGACGCGGAGCTCCTCGATCATCCAGCGGATGTCCAGGACCTCCCGCGGAACGGGCCTGCCCTGCGGCATCTGTTCGAGCAGCCACAGGTACTCGTCGCGCATCTCCAGGACCTTCTCCATGCGGCTGGTGTCCCGCTGGACGTTGGTCGGCATCTGCTGCAACCGCCGGTCCGCCGCCACCATGTACCGCATCAGGTCCCCGAGGCGCCTGATGCCCGTCTCCGTCACGAAACCCGGCTTGATGAGGGAGTTCAGCTGCTCCCGCACGTCCGAGAGGTTCGCGAGCAGCGTCGGGCTCTTCGTCGACTTCAGGCGGCGCTCAGCGGCCTGCCAGGCGGCGAGGACCTGCTGGACCTGGCCGACCGCGCGCACGGTCGTGTCGACGATCTCCGCGCGCACCTTGTCGAAGAGCTTGCGGTAGGACTCCTCGTCCCAGACGGGCCCGCCGAAGTCCGCGATCAGCTTGTCCGCCGCGGCCATCGCGCAGTCGTCGAAGAGCGCCTGCGTGGAGCCGTGCGGGTTCGCGGACAGGGCGATCTTCTGCTGGTTGGTCAGCTTGTCCGAGGCGAACTTGGCCGGATTCACCGGGATGTTGCGCAGGATGAGCCGGCGGGTGCCGCGCCACATCGCCGCGAGCTGCTCCGCCTCGCTGTCGAAGAGGCGCACGGAGACCGTGTCGCCGTCGTCCACGAGCGCCGGGTACGCCTTCACCGGCTGACCCGCACGACGGGTCTCGAAGACGCGCGAGAGCGTGCCGATCGTCCAGTCCGTGAGGCCCGCGCGCTCGACCGACGAGCCGCCCGTGCGCTCCGCCGTCGCCGCGGCCGCCTGCGAGATCGCCTTGCGGGCCTTCGGCTTCAGCCTGAGCTTCAGGGCCTCCAGGTCCTTGTCCTCGGCGAGCTTCCTGCGGCGCTCGTCGGTGATCCTGAAGGTGATCTTCAAGTGGTCGGGTACGCGCGTCAGATCGAAGTCGTCCGGCGCGACCGGCACACCGACCATCCGCTGGAGCTCGCGCGCGAGCGTGACGTGCAGCGGCTCCTGGAGGGGCACGGCTCGCTCCAGGAACGCCGTCGCGTAGTTCGGCGCGGGCACGTAGTGGCGGCGGATCGGTTTGGGCAGGGAGCGGATCAGCTCGATCACGACCTGCTCGCGGAGGCCGGGGATCTGCCAGTCGAAGCCGTCGTCGGTGACCTGGTTGAGGACCTGGAGCGGGATGTGGACGGTGACGCCGTCCGCGTCCGCGCCCGGCTCGAACTGGTAGGTCACCTTGAACTTGAGCTGCCCCTGCCGCCACGAGTCCGGGTAGTCGTCCTTGGAGACGTCCCCCGCCTTCTCGTTGATGAGCATGGAGCGCTCGAAGTCGAGCAGCTCGGGCTCCTCGCGCTGCTTCTTCTTCCACCAGGAGTCGAAGTGCGCGCCGGAGACGACGTCCTCGGGCACCCGCTGGTCGTAGAAGTCGAAGAGCGTCTCGTCGTCCACGAGGATGTCGCGGCGGCGGGCGCGGTGCTCCAGCTCCTCCACCTCGGTGAGGAGCTTGCGGTTGGCGGCGAAGAACTTGTGGTGCGTGCGCCAGTCGCCCTCGACGAGCGCGTTGCGGATGAACAGGTCGCGGGAGACCTCGGGGTCGATGCGGCCGTAGTTCACCTTGCGGTCGGTGACGATCGGGACGCCGTAGAGCGTGACCTTCTCGATCGCCATCACCGCGGCCTGGTCCTTCTCCCAGTGCGGTTCGCTGTACGTGCGCTTCAGGAGGTGCTGCGCGAGCGGTTCGACCCACTCGGGCTCGATGCGCGCGTTCACCCGGGCCCACAGGCGCGAGGTCTCCACCAGCTCGGCCGACATGATGAAGCGCGGAGGCTTCTTGAAGAGGGCCGAGCCGGGGAAGACCGCGAACTTGGCGTTGCGGGCGCCGATGTACTCGTTCCGCCCGCCGCCGCGCTGTTTCGGGTCCTTGTCCTTGCTGTCCTTCGACTCCTTCACGTCCTTCATCCCGATGTGGGAGAGCAGGCCGGACAGGAGCGAGATGTGGACGTGCTGCTCGGGGGCGTCGTCCTCGTTCAGATGGATGCCCATCTGCTTGGCGACCGTCCGCAGCTGCGTATAGATGTCCTGCCACTCGCGGATGCGCAGGAAGTTCAGGTACTCCGCCTTGCACATCCGGCGGAAGGAGGAGGAGCCGCGCTCCTTCTGCTGCTCCCTGACGTACCGCCACAGGTTCAGGAAGGCGAGGAAGTCGCTCGTCTCGTCCTTGAAGCGGGCGTGCTGCTGGTCGGCCTGCGTCTGCTTCTCGGAGGGGCGCTCGCGCGGGTCCTGGATGGAGAGCGCGGCGGCGATCACCATGACCTCGCGCACGCAGCCGTTCTTGTCGGCCTCCAGGACCATCCGGGCCAGGCGCGGGTCGACCGGGAGCTGGCTGAGCTTGCGGCCCTGCTGGGTGAGGCGCTTCTTCGGGTCCTTCTGGGCGGGGTCGAGCGCGCCCAGTTCCTGGAGGAGCTGCACGCCGTCGCGGATGTTGCGGTGGTCCGGCGGGTCGATGAAGGGGAACTTCTCGATCTCGCCGAGCCCGGCCGCGGTCATCTGGAGGATGACGGACGCCAGGTTCGTACGGAAGATCTCCGCGTCCGTGAACTCCGGGCGCGCCTCGAAGTCGTCCTCGCTGTACAGACGGATGCAGATGCCGTCCGACGTACGGCCGCAGCGGCCCTTGCGCTGGTTGGCGCTGGCCTGGCTGATCGCCTCGATGGGCAGGCGCTGCACCTTGGTGCGGTGGCTGTAGCGGGAGATGCGGGCCGTGCCCGGGTCGATCACGTACTTGATGCCGGGGACGGTCAGGGAGGTCTCCGCGACGTTCGTCGCGAGGACGATGCGTCTGCCCGTGTGCTGCTGGAAGACGCGGTGCTGCTCGGCGTGCGAGAGCCGCGCGTACAGCGGCAGGACCTCGGTGAACTTGTAGTTCTTCTTGTTCAGCGCGTCCGCCGTGTCGCGGATCTCGCGCTCTCCGGAGAGGAAGACGAGGATGTCGCCCTTGCCCTCGGCCTGGAGCTCCTCGACGGCGTCCGTGATCGCGGTGATCTGGTCGCGGTCCGCATCCTCGCCGTCCTCTTCGAGGAGCGGGCGGTAGCGGACCTCCACCGGATACGTACGGCCGCTGACCTCGACGATCGGCGCGTCCCCGAAGTGCCGCGAGAACCGCTCGGGGTCGATGGTCGCCGAGGTGATGACGACCTTCAGGTCCGGGCGCCTGGGCAGCAGCTGGGCCAGGTAACCGAGCAGGAAGTCGATGTTGAGCGAGCGCTCGTGGGCCTCGTCGATGATGATCGTGTCGTACGCGCGCAGCTCGCGGTCCGTCTGGATCTCGGCGAGCAGGATGCCGTCCGTCATCAGCTTGATGAACGTGCCGTCCTGGTTGACCTGGTCGGTGAAGCGGACCTTCCAGCCGACGGCCTCGCCCAGCGGCGTGTTCATCTCCTCGGCCACGCGCTCGGCCACCGTACGGGCGGCGATGCGGCGCGGCTGGGTGTGGCCGATCATGCCGCGCACGCCCCGGCCGAGCTCCAGACAGATCTTGGGGATCTGCGTGGTCTTGCCCGAGCCCGTCTCGCCCGCGACGATCACGACCTGGTGGTCGCGGATCGCCTCGGCGATGTCGTCCTTCTTCTGGCTGACCGGCAGCTGCTCGGGGTACGTGACCGCGGGCACGCGGGAGCCGCGCTCGGCCATCCGCGCCTCGGCCTTCGCCACGTCCTCGGCGATCTCGGCGAGGACCGCGGCACGGGCCTCGGGCTTACGGATCCGGCGCGCACCCTCCAGCCGCCGGCCGATCCGGTGCTCGTCGCGCAGCGAGAGCTCGGTCAGGCGGGGGGCGAGGGTGTCCAGGGCGAGGGCAGGCTGCGTAGACATACGGGTCCCAGGATCTCACCCGCGACTCGGCGGTGGCGAACCGATTTCTCCGCCGGAGCGCCGTGGCACGTACGATTCCGGGCATGTTGTCCCGAGCCCGTACGACGTGGTGCCCCCTGGTGGGGGTGCTGCTCGTCGTGCTCGGCCTGTTCTGCGCGCCCGCCGCGGCGGCGCGGGCGGCGGGCCCGACGGCGGCGGTGGCCAAGGAGTCACTGCCGACGCGGTCGGCGGAGGCCGTGGGGGCCGCGCACGTCGCCGAGGGCCGGGAGGCGCCCGGCTGCGGCAAGGGCGGACAGCACGACGCCGAGCAGCGCCCCGCGTCGCCGCCGCGCCCCAGCTCCGCCTACGAACTGCTGCCCGCGCTCGTCCAGGCGCACGGCACGTCCGGCTCGTGGGGCGCCGACCAGGCCGTTCTCGATCTGCATCCGGTGCGCGGTCCGCCGGAACTCGAACCGCCGTCGCCGGTCGACCTCTCGATCCTGCGCGTGTAGGAGGCCCCTGTCTCAGGGGCCCCTTCATCGACGTACAACAGGACAAGAGAGATCGCTCTGATGCCCAAGAACGACAACAAGAAGAGCAGGAACATCGCCATCGGCGCGGGTGTCGCCGTCGCCGCCGTGCTGCTCGGTGTCGCCTCGTACACCGCCACCAAGCCCGACGACTCCACCGGCACGGTCAAGGAGGAGGCCGCGGGCGCGGCGCCCTCCGTCGAGGAGCAGGCCGGTGTCTACCCCGAGCTGGAGAAGCTCGCCCGGCGCGACGCCGAGGACCCGCTCGCGCAGGGGCGCGCCGACGCGCCCGTCGTGATGGTCGAGTACGCCGACTTCAAGTGCGGCTTCTGCGGCAAGTTCGCCCGCGACACCGAGCCGGGCCTCGTGAAGAAGTACGTCGACGAGGGCACCCTGCGCATCGAATGGCGCAACTTCCCGATCTTCGGCGAGGACTCCGAGCGGGCCGCGCGCGGCGCCTGGGCGGCCGGTGAGCAGGGCCGCTTCTGGCAGTTCCACGAGGCCGCGTACGCCGAGGGGTCCAAGGAGAAGGGCTTCGGCGACGCGCGCCTGAAGGAGCTGGCGAAGGACGCCGGGGTCAAGGACGTCGACCGCTTCGTCAGCGACGCGGACAGCGACGCGGCGAAGGCCGCGGTGAAGAAGGACCAGGAGGAGGCGTACGGCCTCGGGGCCACCTCCACGCCGTCCTTCGTGATCAACGGGCGGCCCGTCTCGGGCGCCCAGCCCGACCAGGTCTTCGACCAGGCGATCGAGGCGGCGGCCAAGAGCGCGAAGGACGCGAAGGACGCGAAGGGCCGGAAGGAGGCGGACAAGTGACCGCCGACGTCGGGTACTTCGCCGCCTTCCTCGGTGGGCTGCTCGCCCTGGTCAGCCCGTGCAGCGCGCTGCTGCTCCCGGCCTTCTTCGCCTACTCGATCGACTCGACGTCCCGGCTCGTCGCGCGCACCGGCATCTTCTACGCCGGGCTCGCCACGACCCTGGTGCCGCTGGGCGCCGCCGGGTCCTACGCGGGACGCTTCTTCTTCGGCCACCGCGACCAGCTGGTGCTCGCCGCCGGCTGGCTGATCATCGGGCTCGGGGTCCTCCAGATCCTCGGCATGGGGTTCGCCTCGCGCAAGATGGCCGAGCTGTCGGGGCGGATCAGGCCGACCACCGCGTTCTCCGTGTACGCGCTCGGCGCGGTGTACGGGCTCGCCGGGTTCTGCGCGGGGCCGATCCTCGGCAGCGTCCTCACGGTCGCCGCGGTGAGCGGGAGCCCGGTGTACGGGGGACTCCTGCTCGCCGTCTACGGCCTCGGCATGGCCGTGCCGCTCTTCCTGCTCGCCCTGCTCTGGGAGCGGTTCGACCTGGGGCGGCGGCGCTGGCTGCGCGGCCGGACGTTCACGGTGGGCCGGTTCGAGCTGCACACCACCTCGCTCCTGTCCGGGCTCTTCTTCATCGGGCTCGGCGCGCTCTTCCTCGCGTACGACGGGACGACCGCGCTGCCGGGGCTGCTCGACGTGGACGACTCGTTCGCCGTGGAGCAGTGGGCGGGCGGCGTCGGCCGCGCCGTGCCGGACGCCGTGCTGCTGATCGGGGTCGTGGTGCTGGTGGGAGCGGTGCTCGGGATCCGGTGGTGGCGGGGCCGGAGGACCGGCTCCGTGGAGGCCCCGGAGGGGTAAGTCCCTTTTGGGTGCTTTAGCGTGGTCGTATGTCTGATCACGGTGCGCACGGGCGGGTTCCTACGCGGAGCGAGCGGTGGGGTGCCTTCAAGGAGTCGCCCTTCCTGCCCGCCACCGTGCTGGTGTTCATCCTGGCGGCCGCCGCCGGGCTCTTCGCGGGGTCGTACACGTACTCCATGGCGAATCCGACCCCGCACCACATCCCCACGGCCGTCGTCGGCGCGCAGGACTCGGCGCGGGGCAAGGCGTTCCTCGGCGGCATGGAGAAGGCGCTGAACGCCTCCCTCGAGGTGCGCGGGTACGACAGCGTGGCGGCGGCCCGGCAGGACGTGGACGAGCAGCAGGTCTTCGCGATCGTCGACGCGCGCCGGGGCGACGGGGTCACCCTCGACGTCTCCGGGGCGTCCGGCGCCTCGGTCGCCCAGGTGCTCGCGGAGACCGCGCCGAAGGTGGGCGCGGAGGTCGGCGTCCCGGTGACGGTGAAGGACATCAAGCCCTTGCAGGAGGGGGACCCGCGAGGGCTCGCCATCTTCTACATCTCGCTGGCCGCCGTGATCATCGGCTTCGTCGGGGCGATCCAGCTGAGCGTGCACGCGCGGGGACTCAACCCCGCCGAGCGGATCGGGTTCACGGCGCTCTACGCGCTGCTCGGCGCGTTCGTCATCGCCGCGGTCGTGGACTGGTGGCTGGGCGCGGTGGACCTGCCGTTCGTGGAGTCCTGGCTGATCCTGGCCCTGACGATGTTCACCTCGGGCATGGTCTTCACGATGTTCAACACGCTGTTCGGGCGCTGGGCGATGATCCCGACGTGGGGCCTGATGGTGCTGCTCGGCAACCCGTCGTCGGGCGGCGCGGTCTCGTGGCCCCTGCTGCCCTCGGTGCTCGGCCACATCGGGCGCTGGCTGCCGCCGGGCGCCTCGGTCAACGCGCAGCACACCACGGTGTACTTCGGCGGACACCAGCACGCGTTCCCGTTCCTGGTGCTCGCGGGCTGGGCGGTGCTTTCCAGCGCCGTCTTCTGGGTGTGGCGCCACCGGCATCCGGGCGGGCGTGAGTCCGCGCCCGCGCACGCGGTGGCTCCTGCGGGATGACACCGGAAACGACGGAAGCCCCGCCTCGATGAGGCGGGGCTTCCGGAAGAAGTGGCTGGGGCCGGGATCGAACCGGCGACCTATCGCTTTTCAGGCGATCGCTCGTACCAACTGAGCTACCCAGCCACGCAGTTCACCGAGGTGATCTGCAAGCGGTCCTGACGGGATTTGAACCCGCGGCCTCCACCTTGACAGGGTGGCGAGCACTCCAAACTGCTCCACAGGACCAAGCATTGTGCGAGCACTAGTCTCGCACAAGGTGTTGCGTGCCCCCAACGGGATTCGAACCCGTGCTACCGCCTTGAAAGGGCGGCGTCCTGGGCCACTAGACGATGAGGGCTAAGAGGCCCGCCTGGGCGCTTTGCAGCGCGTCGGGGACGTGAGAAGCATATGGGATGCGGGGAGGTATCGCCAAAACGGTTTAGGGGGAGGGGCTCGGAGCGGTCGGCGAGGGGGGTGCGCCGGGGCGGTTCTCCTTGGGGAGATGACGGCTGACCTCCGCCTTCGTGAGGCCGAGGCCGCCCAGTTTGATCTCGTCCCAGGCCTGCAGCCGCTTGGTCGTACGGTCCAGGTAGAGCACCGACGCCTGCACCGGGTCGGGGTACTTGTCATCGACCGCGCGCAGTCCGCTGCCGCCCGTCGACCCCTCGATGCGCAGCCGCGTGCCCTCCTCCATGACCTCCATCTCCTGGTGGTGGACGTGGCCCGCGAGGACCAGGGGGACCTCGCCGTCGGTCTCCCGCGCCGCCGTCGGGTTGTGGGCGACGGCCACGTCGACCGGGGTCCCCGCCGCGCGCTCGGCGCGCAGGGCCGACGCGAGCCGGATGCCCGCCAGGTGCTCGACCGTGTCGCCCTCCGCCTTCACCGAGCGGTCGGGGGTGTACTGCGGGTCGCCGATCCCCGCGATGCGCAGGCCCGCGACGGTCTGCGCCCTGCCGTCGTCGAGGACGTGGACGTTCTTGAAGCGCTCCAGGTAGCGCTGGGTGGTGTGCGAGTCGTGGTTGCCGCGCACCCAGACGTAGGGCACGCCCAGGTCGGCGATCGGGTCGAGGAAGGCGTTCTCGGTGGCCGAGCCGTGGTCCATGGTGTCGCCGGAGTCGACGATGACGTCGATGTCGTACTGCTCGACGAGCGAGGCGATGATCTTCCAGCTCGCCGGGTTGAGGTGGATGTCGGAGACGTGCAGGACCCGCATCGTGGTGGGGTCGGGCTGGTAGGCCGGGAGCGTGGACGTCACGTCGTAGAGCTTGGTGACGTTGGTGACCAGGCGCGCCAACTCCTGCTGGTAGACGTCGAATTCGCTGACGATGCTGCGGGCGTTGCCGACGACAGAGGGGGCGCTGCTGAGCAGCCCCGAGAACTTCGGCTCCAGGACGGACTTCGGGTTCCAGGTGGCGTACGCGGCGGTGCCGGACGCCGCGAGCAGGGTGAGGGCGAGGCCGCCCGCCGCCAGGGCGCGGCGCGGGCGGCGGTAGACGGCGAGGCCGAGGGCGGTGGCGCCGGAGACGACGGCGACGCAGGAGCGCACGGCCAGGTCGAGCGTGCCGTGGCCGACGTCGCGCGCCACCTCCTCCTGGAGTCCGGCGAGCCGCTCGGGGTGGTCCACCAGGGCCTGGGAGCGCACCGGGTCCAGGCGGTCCACGTCCACGTCGAGGCGGATCGGGGCCGTGTGCGAGCGGAGTTCGAGAGCGCCCAGCGGGGAGACGTTGATCTTCGTGCCGCCGGACAGGGAGGGGCGCAGCGTCATCCGAGTGTCCATCGGGCCGACCGGCGCGCGCACGCTGCCGACGATGAGCAGGCCGAGCCAGGCGCCGAGCAGCACGACCGTGACCAGGCCGAACGCGCGGGCATAGGGGTGCGGAGGGCTGATCAGTTCGCCCACGGGGTGGGCGCGGCGAGCTCGGTAGTGGCCTACGAGGGCGCTGCCGACCCTGCGTACGCCCTGGAGGACGACGGTGAAGTCGCGGGCCATTGGTCCCGTATGCCCAATTGCGGGGTCGGGTATGCCGGGACGGGGCGGACGGCGTGGTCGACAATGGGGGTGTGCTGGAGATGACGCGTGAGGAGTTCGAGGAACTGGTCGCCGAGGCGCTCGACCGGATTCCGCCGGAGCTGACCCGGCTGATGGACAACGTGGCCGTCTTCGTCGAGGACGAGCCGCCGTCGGACGATCCCGAACTGCTCGGGCTCTACGAGGGGACGCCGCTGACCGACCGGGGCGAGTGGTACGCGGGGGTCCTGCCGGACCGCATCACCGTCTACCGGGGGCCGACGCTGCGCATGTGCGAGTCGCGCGACGACGTGGTCGCGGAGACGGAGATCACCGTGGTGCACGAGGTGGCGCACCACTTCGGGATCGATGACGAGCGGCTGCACGCGCTGGGGTACGGGTGAGGTGACGCGGGGCGGCGGCGCGGACGGTCGCTGTTCGGGTACGGGTGAGCGGGGGCCGTGCTCGGGTGCGGGTGGGCGGCCGGGCGCGGGTGGCGCTCCGTGTCCTCTTGCGGGCCGTGGGAGTTGGGCAGGGCGTCCCGATCCTCAGCGCCTCGGAGGTGCTCGGCCGTGCGCCAGTTGTACGTTTATGCCCGTTGGGCCGCCGTCGCGGTGGCCGTCGCGGCGACCGCGGGCTGCATGAGCGTCAGTGACGACGGGAACGCGCCGGGGCCGGGGCGCTCCGCGGGGCACCGGGGCGGGGCCGCGGCGCCCGACGGCGGGCCCGTGACCCAGGGCGGCGACATCGCCGCGGGCGGCGACCACGAACAGGGCAGCGGCAAGCGGAAGGGCAAGGGCAAGGGGAAGCGCGGGGACGACGACGCGTCGGTGAAGGCCGGTGGGTCGGCGTCGGACGACGCGAAGCCGTCCGCGTCCTCATCTGGGCAGGCATCGGCCAAGCCGACGAAGCCCGGCAAGCCGGAGAAGCCGTCGCCGACGAAGCCGAAGCCGACACCGACGCGGGACACGCCCACGCCCACGCCGCCCAAGCCGACGCCGACCCCGACGCCGGATCCGACCACTCCGGAGCCGTCGTCGTCGGCGCACGAGGAGTCCGGGCAGGACGCGCAGCTCCAGCGGCGCGAGGGGGACGTCGGGGGGCGCGAGCCGTCGCCTCAGGTGGGGCCCCGGTAGCTCGCGGTGGGCTCGCCGGGCGGGGTTGGTGGCGTCGTTTTCGCAGGTGGAGGGGGTCCCGGGGGTAGCTCAGGGGATGGCTGGGGGGAGGGCGGTTTGCCATTTGGGGTGGAGGGTGCGTATGGTGGTAGATCGTTTGATCCCATTTGCCCGGCGCCGACACAGAAGAGCGCCGCGTGGCGCGTACTCTCCCTTGCCGTGGCTGACCGCATAGAGGCGGTCCATTGCGAAATCACGGAGTTGACGGGCGCGTGCCGAGACTCCGGAAGGTTTCGCATTTCGCATGTCCATTTTCAGTTCTGACCACGCCGTCCTGCCCGAGAACGAGTCGGTCGAGGCCGTCGAGAACGACGCCGTAGAGGCCGTCGCCGAGGCCGTCGAGATCGTCGAGTCGACCGAGATCGTCGAGTCGGCCCCGGCCGAGGACGTCACCGAGGTCACCAACGACGCCGACGCCGAGTCCGTCGAGGCCGACGCCGACGCGGAGCCCGAGATCACCTTCGGTGACCTGGGCCTGCCCGACGGAGTCGTCCGCAAGCTCGCGCGCAACGGCGTGCACACCCCCTTCCCGATCCAGGCCGCGACCATCCCGGACGCCCTGGCCGGCAAGGACATCCTGGGCCGCGGCCGCACCGGCTCCGGCAAGACCCTCTCCTTCGGTCTGCCGATGCTGGCGACCCTCGCCGAGGGCCACACCGAGAAGAAGAAGCCCCGCGGCGTCATCCTGACCCCGACCCGTGAGCTCGCGATGCAGGTCGCGGACGCCCTCCAGCCGTACGGCGACGTGCTCGGCCTGAAGATGAAGGTCGTCTGCGGCGGTACGTCGATGGGCAACCAGATCTACGCCCTGGAGCGTGGCGTCGACATCCTCGTCGCCACCCCCGGCCGCCTGCGCGACATCATCAGCCGCGGCGCCTGCTCCCTGGAGAACACCCAGATCGCGGTGCTCGACGAGGCCGACCAGATGTCCGACCTGGGCTTCCTGCCCGAGGTCACCGAGCTGCTCGACCAGGTCCCGTCCGGCGGCCAGCGCATGCTGTTCTCCGCCACGATGGAGAACGAGATCTCCACGCTGGTCAAGCGCTACCTGAACAACCCGGTCACGCACGAGGTCGACGCCGCCCAGGGCGCCGTCACGACCATGACCCACCACATCCTCATCGTGAAGCCCCGCGACAAGGCGCCCGTCACGGCCGCCATCGCCGCGCGCAAGGGCCGCACGATCATCTTCGTCCGCACGCAGCTGGGCGCCGACCGCATCGCCGAGCAGCTCTGCGAGTCCGGTGTGAAGGCCGACGCGCTGCACGGCGGCATGACGCAGGGCGCTCGTACGCGCGTTCTTGAGGACTTCAAGAAGGGCTACGTCAACGCGCTCGTCGCGACCGACGTCGCCGCCCGAGGCATCCACGTCGACGGCATCGACCTGGTCCTGAACGTGGACCCGGCCGGTGACCACAAGGACTACCTGCACCGCTCCGGCCGTACGGCCCGCGCGGGCCGCTCCGGCACGGTCGTCTCGCTGTCCCTGCCGCACCAGCGCCGCCAGATCTTCCGCCTCATGGAGGACGCGGGCGTCGACGCCTCGCGCCACATCATCAACGGCGGCGGCACCTTCGACCCGGAGGTCGCCGAGATCACCGGCGCCCGTTCGATGACCGAGGTGCAGGCCGACTCCGCGGGCAACGCCGCGACCCAGGCCGAGCGTGAGGTCAAGGACCTCACCAAGGAGCTGGAGCGCGCCACCCGTCGCGCCTCCGAGCTGCGCGAGGAGGCCGCGCGCCTGACCGCGCGTGCCGCCCGTGAGCGCGGCGACGACCCGGAGACCGCGGTGGCCGAGGCCGCCGCTGCCGCCGAGGCCGCCGTCGAGGCAGCCGTCTCCGTCCCGGAGCAGCCCGCCGCCGTGCGCGAGGAGCGCCGTCCGCAGCGCGACGAGCGCGGCAACTACGAGCGTGAGCGCCGCGACGACCGCGGTGGCCGTTCCTTCGAGCGTCGTGACGACCGCGGTGGCTCCGGCTTCCGTGGCGGCGACCGTCGTGAGGGTGGCGACCGCGGCGGCTTCAACCGCGACCGCGGCAACGACCGTGGCGGCCGTTCCTTCGAGCGCCGTGACGACAACCGTGGCGGCGGCTTCAACCGTGACCGTCGCGACGACCGCCCGTCGGGTGGCTTCAACCGTGACCGTCGTGACGACAACCGCGGTGGCGGCTCCGGCTTCCGCCGTGACGACCGTCCCTCGGGCGGCTTCCGTGGCGGCGACCGTCGTGACGACAACCGTGGCGGCGGCTCCGGCTTCCGCCGTGACGACCGCCCGTCGGGTGGCTTCAACCGTGACCGTCGTGACGACAACCGTGGCGGTGGCTCCGGCTTCCGTCGCGACGACCGCCCCTCCGGCGGCCACCGCGGCAGCGACCGTCCGTTCAACCGTGACCGCCGCGACGACCGCCCCTCCGGCGGCGCCCGCTCCGGCGGCCACGACCGCCCGTCGTTCAACCGCGACCGCTCCGGCACGGGCACCGGCTCCTTCGGCCGCCGCGACGACAAGCCGCGCTGGAAGCGCAACGGCTGATCCTCGGCCTGAGTGACTGATCGAAGGGCCCGTACGACGCATACGTCGTACGGGCCCTTCGGCGTATGCGGACGTCGGCGCGCGTGCGTTCCGCGTATCGATGTCAGTACGCGCTGTTACCTTCGGGACCGATGGAAGTGGTGGTCCGGTGGGGAGCCGGACCGACAGGGAGGGGATCCCGTGGTTCGTCATGCCTTCGTGCGCTGCGCAGTCGCTGCCGCACTCGCCTCGTCCGCCGTCGTGGCCATGCCGGTGGCCGCCGTGGCCGCGCAGAACAGGGCGCCGGACCAGCCGGTGCGGGCCGAGCTGGAGACCGGTGGCGAGCAGTGCGCGACCGGCGAGGACAGACCTTACGTACGGACGAGACCGCAGCTGAGCGCGGTGCTGCGCGACCAGGACGCGGTGCCGCCCGTATACGTGCGCCTGACCGGTGAGTTCGAGGTCTCGTGGCAGGACGCCGCAGGGGAGCGGCAGGTCCGAACGGGGCAGACGGGCTTCGGGACCAGCGGCCGTCCCGTCACCTGGACCGTTCCCGGCGACGTGCCGCCCGCCACGGAGGTGAGCTGGCGGGTGCGGGCCTTCGACGGCGAGGCGTGGGGGCCGTGGAGTTCCGACGGAGGCAAGGGCGCCTGTGAGTTCGTCTACGACGACGAGTCGCCCGCGAAGCCCTCGGTGTCGTCGCCCGAGTACCCCGACGACACCCAGTGGCGCGACGGCGTGGGCGTGCGCGGCACGTTCAGGGCCGCTTCCTCCTCGAAGGACACCGTGGCCTACGTCTACATCTTCACGGGAGAGTCGCCCAAGACCGTCGAGGCCGAACGGCCCGGCGGTCCCGCCGAGTTGAGCTGGCTGCCGGAGCGGGCAGGCCCGGTGACGGTCTCCGTGCAGGCGAGGGACCGCGCGGGGAACAGGAGCGAGCCGACGACGCACCGGTTCCGGGTGAGCGAGGGCAGTGGGCCCGCCGCCCACTGGAAGCTCGCCGATCGGGCGGGCTCCGCCGAGGGGGCCGACGCGGCGGGCGGCACGGCCGCGAAGGCGGGCGACGGCGTCACGTTCGGCGCCGAGGGCCCGTCGCGCACGGAGGTGAGGTCCGCGGCCGAGCTGGACGGATCGGCCGGTGCGTATCTGACGTCGGGCGCCCCCGCGGTGGACACCGGAAGGGCTTTCGCGGTGAGCGCCTGGGTGCGGCCCGACGAGGTGGGCCGGGGCATGGCGGCGGTGAGCCAGGACGGAGAGGGCGTGGCCGCCTACCGGCTCGGGACCGATGGCGACGGGGACTGGTCCTTCGCGCTCGGCGGGCGGGACGGAACCGTCGTGCGGGCGAAGGGTGGCACTCCGGAGCGCGGGGAGTGGGCGCACCTGACCGGTGTGTACGACCCGGCGGTGAAGACGGCCCGGTTGTACGTGAACGGACGGCTCGTCGACACGGCGGAGAACGCCCCGGCTCCCTGGGGCAGCGGTGCCGCACAGATCGGCCGGGCGCTCGAGGGGAGCGGGCAGGGCCGGAACTGGGACGGCCGGGTGGCGGACGTGCGGGCGTGGCACCGGGTGGTCGTCGCGGACGAGGTGGCGGGCCTTGCGGCGCGCACGGCCGAGCGCCAGGGACAGTGGCGCCTGGACGAGGCGTCCGGGTCAGCGAGCCCGGAGCGGGACGGCGGACAGCCGCTGGCCCTGGGCGGCGACGCGCGGATCCGCCACGACGACCAGGCGTGCGACCCGCTGGACCCCGAGTGCGGTCCGGGCAATCCCCCGATGGTGGGCGCGGGGGAGCTGGTCCTGGACGGCGCGGGTGACTTCGCGGCGACGGGCGCCCCGGTCGTGGACACCGGCGAGAGCTTCTCGCTGGCCGCGCACGTGCGCCTCGACCCGTCGGCCGAGGACCGGACGATGACGGTCCTCTCGCTGCCCGGTGAGCACGCCGGTCTCGCCACCCTGCGCTATACGCCGCAGCGGCAGATATGGGAGCTGGCCCTGGCGCACGAGGATCGGGCGGGCGCGGAGACGACGACGCTCAAGGCGGAGGGCGACTGGGCGACGAGCGGCTCCCCGCACCATCTGGCGGTGGTGTACGACGACGGGGCCGACGAGGTCCTGCTGTACGTCGACGGCACGGTGGCGGCGCGGGCGCCGTTCCACCACGCCTGGCGGTCCACGGGCGGACTTCAGGTCGGGCGGGCTCCGGTGGCGGACGCGGCGGACGGTTGGGGCGAGCATCTGTACGGGGCGGTGGACGAGGTGCACGCCTTCGCCGGTGCGCTCAGTGAGCACGAAGTGGCGGTGCTGAGAGCGGGCGTCTGACGGTCGGGACGACGTCGGTCGGGGCGGGGGCATTTTTTGGCCAGCCCTGGCGCATGTCGTGCCCCCGGCGAGGGAATCGCTGGGGGCATGACAAAAGAATCGCGTGGAGTGCCCAACTCGCCGCCTCCTGAGGCGGGTTCGGACGAGGAGCGGCTCGCTCAGCTCGGCTATACGCAGGTTCTGGCGCGCCGGATGTCGGCGTTCTCCAACTACGCCGTCTCGTTCACGATCATCTCGGTGCTCTCCGGGTGCCTCACGATGTATCTGTTCGGCATGAACACCGGCGGTCCCGCCCTGATCACCTGGGGGTGGGTCGGGGTCGGACTGATGACGCTGTTCGTGGGGCTCGCGATGGCGGAGATCTGTTCCGCGTATCCGACGTCCGCCGGTCTCTACTTCTGGGCGCACCGGCTCGCGCCCGCGCGCTCCGCGGCCGCGTGGGCGTGGTTCACCGGGTGGTTCAACGTGCTCGGGCAGGTCGCCGTGACCGCGGGGATCGACTTCGGTGCGGCGTCCTTCCTCGGGGCGTACCTCAATCTCCAGTTCGACTTCACCGTCACCGAGGGGCGCACGATCCTGCTGTTCGCGGCGATCCTCGTGCTGCACGGACTCCTGAACACCTTCGGCGTACGCATCGTGGGGCTGCTCAACAGCATCAGCGTGTGGTGGCACGTGGTCGGGGTCGCCGTCATCGTCGGCGCGCTCGCGTTCTCGCCGGACTCGCACCAGTCGGCGTCGTTCGTCTTCACCGAGTTCGTGAACAACACCGGGTGGGGCAGCAGCCTGTACGTCGTCCTCATCGGCCTGCTCATGGCCCAGTACACCTTCACCGGCTACGACGCCTCCGCGCACATGACCGAGGAGACCCACGACGCGTCGACCGCGGGGCCGAAGGGCATCGTCCGCTCCATCTGGACCTCCTGGATCGCCGGATTCGTCCTGCTGCTCGGCTTCACCTTCGCCATCCAGTCGTACGACGGCGCCCGCGAGTCCGCGACGGGTGCGCCGCCCGCGCAGATCCTGCTCGACGCGCTCGGTGCGAGCGCGGGCAAGCTGCTCCTGCTCGTCGTGATCGGCGCGCAGCTCTTCTGCGGCATGGCGTCCGTGACCGCCAACTCCCGCATGATCTACGCCTTCTCGCGCGACGGCGCGCTGCCGTTCTCGCACGTCTGGCACTCGGTCAGCCCGCGCACCCGCACCCCCGTCGCCGCGGTGTGGCTCGCCGCGCTCGGCGCGCTCGTGCTCGGCCTGCCGTATCTGATCAACGTCACGGCGTACGCGGCGGTGACCTCGATCGCCGTCATCGGGCTCTACATCGCGTACGTCATCCCGACCCTGCTGCGGCTGCGCCGAGGCGACGCCTTCGAGCGGGGACCCTGGCACCTGGGCCGCTGGTCACGCCCGGTCGGCGTGATCGCGGTGGGCTGGGTCGGTGTGATCACCGTCCTGTTCATGCTGCCGCAGGTCTCGCCGGTCACCTGGGAGACCTTCAACTACGCCCCGATCGCGGTGCTCGTCGTCCTGGGCTCCGCGGCGGCCTGGTGGTGGGCCTCGGCCAGGCACTGGTTCCTCAACCCCGAGCACGAGCGCACCCTGGCCCGCGAGGCGGCACGCTCCGGACAGCCGGAACCGCTGGATCCGTGACCCGCGACGGCCCTCGACGGTGATACCCGATCGGACGGCGGGGTCCCTCCCGCTATGCTCGGGGGTGCACCGACGAGGACCGTTAGCTCAATTGGCAGAGCAGTGGACTTTTAATCCATTGGTTGTGGGTTCGAGTCCCACACGGTCTACCGGAAAGAACGGCCCCTGGCCTGCGCGGAAGCCGCAGGCCAGGGGCCGTTCCGCTGCCTGGGGCGCCCGGTGGGAGGGGGCGCGCCGGGCGCGCGTCGGGTGGCAGGGCGCGCCCAGTGCATCAGTACGCGAAATTGCCAGGTGTGATCGCGCCGATAGGGGAGAACCCGGGGTAGCGGAGTAATAGCAAGGTGTGTCCAGCGTCCGCATGTGGAACTTCGAACCGCCCGAGGGGTGTGGCCATGTCTCTTGCCGTGCATGACCTCTCCATGGCGCCGGCCCTGGTCGCCCTGGCCGCCGCGTCGCCCCATGGGGAGAGCGACGAACAACTGCTGCGGCGCCTGGCCGCGACGGCCGCCCGCATACCCGGGGTGGACGCGGCCGGTTGCAGCACCGTCGACGAGACGGGGCGGCCCGAAGAGACGGCCGCGTCCAGTGATGTCGCCACCGACCTGGAGCGGGTGCAGGGGGAGCTTTCGGAGGGGCCGGGGCTCGACAGCCGGCGGATCCGCAAGACCCTGGCCAATGTGGAGATGCCGCATCCGCACAGCCGCCTGCGCTGGCCGCACTTCGCCCCGCGGGCCCTCCAGGCGGGCTACCCCTTGGTGACCACGCTTCCGCTGTGCCATCACGGCCGTGCCATCGGCTCGCTCACCCTGTACTGCCGGGGCGGCGCCCTGCGGCCCGAGCAACTGCGCTGGAGCGCGCTGCTCGCCGACGCCACCGCCGCGGGACTCGGGCACCGGGACGCCCTGCGGCAGGCGGACATCCGGGAGCAGCAGCTCCAACACGCCCTGAAGAGCCGGGTGTTGATCGAGCAGGCCAAGGGTGTCCTCGCCGAGCGGCTCGAATGCACCGTCGACGACGCGTTCGACCTGCTGCGCCATCACGCCCGCCGCAACCGGCTCAAGCTGACCCAGGTCGCGGGCGAGATCGTCAACAGCCCCGCCACCGCTGGGCCGTTCCCCCGTCAGGTGCGCTGAACCAGGGCCTTCCCCGAGCCGCCGACCACCCCGTAGGGCACGAGCATCGGTGAATGGTGTTCGCGTATTGCGCACACCGTGCGCTGTGCGTACAGTGTTCGCAACGAGAGCACGCCGTACGCAGCGGGTGTGCCGTCTAGGTCGTGAGGGGTCCCACGATGGAAGCCGTGCTGGAAGAACGCCGTCATCCGCGCCGCTGGCTCATCCTGATCGTGCTCTGCCTGAGCACGCTGGTCCTGGTCGTCGACAACATGGTCCTGACCGTGTCGGTGCCGCCGATCGCCGAGGACCTCGGCGCGGACGCGCAGGACATCCAGTGGATCATCGAGTCGTACATCCTGGTCTTCGCCGGTCTCCTGCTCACCGCGGGAAGCCTCTCCGACCGGTTCGGGCGGCGCCGGATCATGGTCGTCGGGCTCGCGCTCTTCGGCGCCGCGTCGCTGCTCGCCACCGTCGCCCAGAACCCCGAACAGCTCATCGCGGGGCGGGTGTTGATGGGCGTCGGCGGCGCCCTGATCATGCCGAGCACGCTGTCGATCCTGATCACCGTCTTCGATGACGAGGAGCGAAGGAAGGCGATCGGCGCCTGGAGCGCGGTGGCCGTGGTCGGCCTGGTCGGCGGGCCCGTGCTCGGCGGGGTCCTCATCGCCCACTTCTGGTGGGGCGCGGTCTTCCTGATGAACGTCCCGATCGCGCTCGTCGCCATCGTCGCCGCGCTCGTCCTGATGCCCGAGTCCAAGGGCCCCGCCCGCAAGGCCGATCCGCTGGGCATGGTCCTCTCGATGATCGGCATGACCGCCCTGGTGTGGACGATCATCGAGTCCGCGGAGGTCGGACTCGGCGACCCGAGCACGCGGCTCTCGCTCGGTGTGGCCGTCGTCGCCCTGGCCGCCTTCGGTATCTGGGAGCTCCGCACCGAAGCGCCGATGGTCCCGCTCGCCCTCTTCCGCGACCGCGTCTTCAGCGGCGCCAGCTTCTCCCTCGTCCTGCTGACCTTCGCCAACGGCGGCCTGATGCTGGTCCTGACCCAGTACCTGCAGTTCGTCCTCGGCTACTCGCCCTCCAAGACCGGCATCGCCTTCGCCCCGATGGCCGTCGCCACGCTCGTCTTCAACGGTCTCGGCGCCACCCTCGGCAACAAGATCGGCAACCGCGCCATGACCGCGGTCGGCCTCACCGTCATCGCCGCCGGGTTCGGCGCGCTGGCCTCGCTGCCCTCGGACGCCGGGTTCGGGATGCTCGCCTCCGCCATGGTCCTGATCGGCATCGGCGGCGGCCTCGCGATGCCCGCGGCGACCGCGGCCCTGATGAGCGCGGTCCCCGCCGAGCACGCCGGGGTCGGCTCCGCGCTCAACGACACGGTCCAGCAGACCGGCGCGGCCCTCGGCGTCGCCGTACTGGGCACGGTCCTCTCCCGCACCTACACCGGCTCGATGCCCGAATCGGCGCCCACCGCCGCGAGCCACTCCGTCTCCGACGCGCTCGCCCTGGCGGGCACGACCGGCGACGGCGCGCTCGCCACCGCGGCCCGCGAGGCCTTCACCGACGCGATGTCCGCCGCCTTCTGGGCCGGTGCGGCGGGCGTCCTGGCCGCGGCGGTCCTCGCCCTGGTCCTCATCCGGGACCGCAAGACCCCCGCGGGTGACGGGGAGCCGGCCGATGAGACCACCCACACCGGTGAACTGACGACGGCGGCCTGACCTCTCCCCGGGCCTTGGACAGGGGTCTGGACACGGCGTACGACACCACGGCGCCCCGCACGGCTTCGGCCCCGCGGGGCGCCGTGGTGTTGACTGGCCGACTTCCGCCCCGAGTCAGGAGTGATCGCCGTGCCGCAGCCGCCGCGCCTGGGCGTCGTCGTCATCACGATGGGCGACCGTCCCCGAGAACTCGACGCGCTGCTCGCGTCCGTGGCCGCGCAGGACGTGCCCGCGGACCGCGTCGTGCTCGTCGGCAACGGCTCGGTCCTGCCCGCGCTCCCCGTGCTGCCGGGCGAGGTGACGACTGTGGAGCTGGACGAGAACCTCGGCTGTCCGGGCGGCCGCAACGTGGCCATCGAGCGGCTGATGGCCTTCGGCGACGTGGACGTCGTCATCGAGCTCGACGACGACGGGCTGCTCGTCGAACGCGACGTGTTCCGGCGGATCCGCGATCTGTACGCCGCCGATCCGCGCCTCGGCATCGTCGGATTCCGCATCGCCGACGAGACGGGGGAGACCCAGCGCCGCCACATCCCCCGGCTGCGTGCCACCGACCCGATGCGCGGGGGCCCGGTGACCGCCTTCCTCGGCGGCGGGCACGCCTTCTCCATGACCATGCTGACCCGGACGGGGATCTGGCCCGCGCAGTTCTTCTTCGGCCACGAGGAGACCGACCTCGCCTGGCGGGCCGTGGACGACGGCTGGCAGATCCTCTACGAGCCCGCCCTGCTGCTCCAGCACCCCCGGACCTCCCCGGCCAGGCACGCCGTCTACTACCGCAACACCGCCCGCAACCGCGTCTGGCTGGCCCGCCGCCGCCTCCCGCTCCCGCTGATCCCGGTCCACCTGGGCGTCTGGACCCTGCTCACCCTCCTGCGCACCCGCTCGCTGCCGGGCCTGCGCGCCTGGGCGGGCGGCTTCGCCGAAGGAGTCAGGACGCCGTGCGGCGAGCGCGGACCCATGCGGTGGCGCACGGTGTGGCGACTGACGCGCCTGGGGCGGCCGCCGGTGATCTGAGGCCACCCTCCCGCCCGAACGGAGCACCTCCGCCGTGCGCCCTCCCGGCCCCCGGGCCACGCTGAACTGTCAGGGCAGTCGGCCCGACCCGGAGGTGCAGCAGTGGCAGCAGCCGTGTGTGGCAGAGGGCGGCGCGTTCTCGTGCTGATGGCCGTGCCCCTCCTCGTGCTGGCCGTCGCCTGTGGTGGCGGATCCGGGGATTCCGGTGGGGCGGACACCCGGACCGCTGCCGCCCGGCCGCTCGACCGGGCGTTCAGACACCCCGGCGTACTCGTCAGCGGGGCGCAGCTCAAGCGGGTGCGGGCGCGCGTCGAGGCCAAGGAGCAGCCGTGGCTCGCCGCGTTCGAGCAGATGCGCGGGAGCAAGTACGCGGCGGACGACTATCAGGCCACTCCGTACGCCGTGGTGGAGTGCCCGCCCGACACCCGGCCGGGACGGGGGTGCGTGGAGGAGCGGGAGGACGCGCTCGCCGCGTACACGCAGGCCCTGCTCTGGAACATCACCGGCGAGCGCGCGCACGCCGAGAAGGCCGTGCAGATCATGGACGCCTGGGCGAAGGTGATCACCGGGCACACCGAGGCCAACGCCGGGCTCCAGACCGCCTGGGCCGCCTCCTCGTGGGCGCGGGCCGCCGAGGCCGTGCGGTACACCTACGACGGCTGGAACGACGGACAGCTGCTCCGCTTCGAGCGGATGCTGCGCAACGCCTATCTGCCCCAGGTCCGGGACGGGTCCGCCGACTTCAACGGCAACTGGGACCTGGTGATGGCCGACGCGACGATGGGCATGGCCGTCTTCCTCGACGACCACGCCACGTTCGAGAAGGCCGTGCACCACTTCAGGACGCGGGTGCCCGCGTACTTCTACCTGAAGTCCGACGGGAAGCTGCCCGTCTCGCCGGAGGGCAGTGACATCGACACCGCCGCCGAGCTGAAGAAGTACTGGTTCGGGCAGGGCACCTTCGCCGACGGGCTCTCCCAGGAGACGTGCCGCAACTTCAAGCACGCCAGTTACTCGCTCGCCGCGACCGCGCACATGGCGGAGACCGCCCACCACCAGGGCGTCGACCTGTACGGCGAGGTCGAGGACCGGCTGCGGGCCGCCTTCGAGTTCCACTCCACGTACCAGCTGGGCGCCAAGGCGCCGGACTGGCTGTGCGGCGGCAAGGTGCGGCGCGACATGGGGCCCGACACCGAGGTGGGCCTGAACCACCTGCGGGGGCGGCTGAAGCTGGCGATGCCGCAGACCGAGAAGTACACGGAGCAGCGGCGGCCCGAGGGGACGGACGACCTCTTCGTGGCCTGGGAGACCCTCACGCACGCGGGCAACACGTAAGTGGTTCGAACCACCCCTCCGGATGGCGTAGAGTTGTGTTCACCGACGCGGGGTGGAGCAGCTCGGTAGCTCGCTGGGCTCATAACCCAGAGGTCGCAGGTTCAAATCCTGTCCCCGCTACTGAAGGCCGAAGGCCCGGAACCATGAAAATGGTTCCGGGCCTTCGGTGTTTTCCCGCGCCGCCGATTTGGCGCATTGTCGCCTTTGCGCTGACACGTGTGCGGTGAGTAGTTTCGTGTTCACTATGGGTCGCGTGGGCATGGTGGGTTCGGTGAGGCCGAGGCGAAGGCCGGGGCGAGGGTTCGTCCTCGCGCTGCTGTTCGCCGTGTGCGCGCTCTTCCTCGGCGTCTGCCACGGCCACCTGAACGTCACCCCCGCGGGCGCCCCCGTCAGCGCCGTCGGCCAGCACGAGTGCCCGGGGTCCGGGCACGGCGCGCACGCCGAGGCCGACGGGCAGGTCGCCGCGCAGCCCGTGGACCGTGCCGTGCCGGACGGGGTGGGGGCGGGCCGCGTCGAGGTCTCGTCCGCCCCGCCCGGCGGCGGCCGCTCGCTCGCCACCCGGACCAGGGCAGGACCGCACGTCGCGGGCCACTCACTGCTCATCGCCATCGGGATCGACAGGAACTGAGCGCACACGGAGCCCGACCACTCCGTCAGTGCCCTCATCCGCGTACCCGAAGGACGTCAGCTACATGATCAGCAACTTGCAGCCCGCGGCGGCCGCCGTGGGAAACACCCCCGTGCTCTGGATCGACGAACCGTCGGACGACGGCGGCCGGGGCTTCTGGGCCAAGCTCGAAGGCTTCAACTTCGGCGGCATCAAGGACCGCGCCGCCCTCTACATGGTCGAAAGGGCGCGTGCGCGCGGCGAGTTGAGGCCCGGCGCGCCCATCGTCGAGTCGACGTCGGGCACCCTCGGGCTCGGCCTCGCGCTCGCCGGGGTGCGGTACGGCCACCCCGTGCACATCGTGACCGACCCGGGCCTGGAACCCATCGTGGAGCGCATGCTCACCGCGCACGGCGCCCGCATCCACCTCGTACGCGAACCGAGCGGCCGGGGAGGCTGGCAGCAGGCGCGCGTCGACTGGGTCGCCGAGCTCATGGCGGGGCCCGAGCTCGGCGGCGGCGCGTGGTGCCCGAACCAGTACCACAACCCGGACAACCCGGCGGCCTACGGCCCGCTCGCGGCCGAACTCGTCGGGCAGCTCGGCCAGTTCGACGTGCTCGTGTGCGCGGTCGGGACCGGCGGGCACTCGGCGGGGATCGCGCGGGCGCTGCGCGGCGGCGCGCTGCCGGGGCTCGAACTGGTCGGCGTGGACAGCGTCGCTTCGACCATCTTCGGCCTGGACGCGGGCCCGCGCCTGATGCGCGGCCTCGGCTCCTCGATCCACCCCGGCAACGTCGACCACGACGCCTTCGACGAGGTGCACTGGGTCGGGCCCGCGGAGGCGGTGCGGTGCGCGCGGCGGCTCGCCGAGCGGCAGTTCGCCACCGGCGGCTGGAGCGTCGGCGCGGTGGCGCTGGTGGCCGGCTGGCTGGCCAGGACGCGGCCGCGCGGCACCCGCGTCGCCGCGGTCTTCCCCGACGGACCGCAGCGCTACTTCGACACGGTCTTCAGCGACGAGTACTGCGCGGCCAAGGGCCTGACCGGCGGCGCGGTGCCGGACAAGCCCCGCGAGGTGACCGGGCCCGAGCAGGGCATCACCGAGTGGTCCCGGTGGGCCCGCAGCACCAAGGGTGCGGTGCTGTGACCGGGATCTGGCGCCGGGCCAGGGCGTTCGAGCCCGCGGTGCAGCTGCTCTTCGTCAACCAGTTCACGATCAACCTCGGCTTCTACATGCTGATGCCGTACCTGGCGGCCCATCTGTCGGGCCAACTCGGGCTCGCCGCCTGGGCGGTGGGCCTGGTGCTCGGGGTCAGGAACCTCTCCCAGCAGGGCATGTTCCTGGTCGGCGGGGCGCTCGCCGACAGGCTCGGCTTCAAGCCGATGATCGTCGCGGGGTGCGCGCTGCGGACCGTCGGCTTCGGGGCGCTCGCCTTCGCCGACACGCTGCCGGTGCTGATCGCCGCGTCGGTGGCGACCGGGCTCGCGGGGGCGCTCTTCAATCCGGCGGTACGGGCGTACGTCGCCGCGGAGGCGGGGCCGCCCGAGCGCCGCGTGGAGGCGTTCGCGCTGTTCAACGTCTTCTACCAGACCGGCATCCTGCTCGGGCCGCTCGTCGGACTCGCCCTGACGGGGTTCGACTTCCGGCTGACCTGCGCGGTGGCCGCCGTGCTGTTCGCGGCGCTCTCGGTGGTCCAGATCCTCCGGCTGCCCGCGCGGCGGCGCACCGAGGCCGCGGCGGAGGCGGGCGGCCAGTGGCGCGTGGTGCTCGGCAACCGGACGTTCTGGCTCTTCTCGCTCGCCATGACCGGGTCGTACGTCCTGTCCTTCCAGGTCTACCTCGCGCTGCCGCTGTCCGTGGAGCGGCTGCTCGGCGAGGGCACCGCGGGCACCGTCGCGACCAGCTCGCTCTTCGTGGTGTCCGGGCTCGTCGCGCTGCTCGGGCAGCTGCGGATCACCGACTGGTGCCGACGCACCTGGACGCGCGAGCAGTGCCTGGTCGCCGGGCTCGGCCTGATGGGCGCCGCGTTCCTGCCGCCCGCGCTCGGCGGCTCCCGGTACGTCGGGGTCGCGGGCCTGCTCCTGTGCGCGGCGGCGCTCGCCGCGGCGACCGCCGTGCTCTACCCCTTCGAGATGGACACCGTCGTCTCGCTCGCGGGGGACCGCTGGGTGGCCACGCACTACGGCCTCTACAACACCGTCTGCGGCATCGGCATCACCGCGGGCAACCTCGGCATGGGCGCCCTGCTCGACGCCACCCGTGACCTGCCCGCACTGCCCTGGCTGGTCCTGGCCGCCCTCGGCGCGTGCTGCGCGGTGGCGCTGCGCGGACTCGCCAGGTCGGGGCGGCTCGCACCCGTCCCCGCGGTGACCGGCGCCTAACCCGGTCGGCCCACACCAGGTCGCACCCTCACCGCGCTGCGGGAAGCCTGAGTGCAGCGCGGTGAGGTGCTGGGCGCGCACAGTCGGCGGGAGAGCGAGCGGTGGGGCAGCGAGGAGGACGTGACGGTGGCCGTGGGGGGAGACGCGCCGACCGGATCGACGACAGCGGCGCCACCGCGCACGAAGGGACCTTCGTGCGGGCACTGCCCGTCCTGCTGCTCGTCGTCGGAGTGGTGTACGACGCGCTGACACCGCCCGAGTTCACCGCGGCGCCCCTGTTCACCGCGGCCCCGCTGATCGCCGCCCCCTTCTACTCGCTGCTCAACACCGTCCTGACCGGCGCGGCGGCGTCGGCCGCCGTCCTGCTCCTGCACTACGGAAACTCGTTCGACAGCACGGTCGAGACGGTCACCGAGCTGATCACCGTGCTGACGGTCGCGGGGCTCGCGGTCGTCATCAACCGCGTGGTGCGCCGGGGCAACGCCAGGCTCGCCACCGCGCGCACCATCGCGGAGGCCACCCAGCGCGCCGTCCTGCCCGAACCGGATCCGCGCATCGGCGGCCTGGACATCGCGGCACGGTACGAGGCCGCGCAGGCCGACGCGTTCATCGGCGGGGACCTCTACGCCGTGCAGGACACCCCGCACGGCGTACGGCTCATCGTCGGCGACGTACGGGGCAAGGGCATGGGCGCGGTCGCGGCCGTCGCCGTGGTCATCGGCGCCTTCCGGGAGGCCGCCGAGCAGGAGGCCACGCTGGAGGCGGTGGCGCAGCGCCTGGAGCGCGCCCTCGCGCGCGAGGGCACCCGGCGCGAAGGGCTCGACGCGTTCGAGGGGTTCACCACCGCAGTCCTCGGCGAGATCCGGCACGGCGAAGGCGTCGTACGCCTGATCAACCGGGGGCACCCGGCCCCGCTGCTGCTGCGCGGGGACGGTCGCCTGCGCGTGCTCGCGGCGACCGAGCCCGCGCTGCCGCTCGGCATGGGAGATCTGGGGGCCTGGCCGGACCGCGCGGACGAGTCGGAGTTCCCGCCGGGCGCGACGCTGCTCTTCTACACGGACGGCCTCTCCGAGGCGCGGGACGCGGCGGGCGTCTTCTACGATCCGGCGGCGCGCCTCGGCGGCCGGATCTTCCCGGGCCTGGACGGCCCGCACGCGCTGCTCGCCACGCTCGTGCAGGAGGTGCGGCGGCACACCGGGGGCGGGGCGACGGACGACATGGCGCTGCTCGCGGTGCGGCGTCCCGTCGTACACCAGGCGGAGGTCACCGACGGGGAGGTCACCGACGGTGAGTGAAGCGCGCCCCTCCGCATAACAACTGACGCACTGTCAAGAGAATGTGAAGTTCCGGTGTGGGCGGTTCCGGGGTCAACTCGCCCCGTTCCTCACCCCCGTGTCCCGTTAAGTACAGGCCAAGGGCGTTAACGATCAGTCGGAACGGCTTGGAATCCGCCCCCGCTGTCTATTAACGTTCGATAACGCAGCGCGGTCGTCCCAGCCGTCACTAGAGGCGGCTCCGTGCGCACGCGCCTAATCCCGCAAGGGAGCCGGGGAACCACCAACTTGGGGTGAATCGGACCTCTGCGCATCCGTGCCAGATGTCCGTAGGAGACCTTCCTGCTCCGAACCCGTCAGCTAACCCGGTAGGCGAGAAGGAAGGAAAGGAGTGCGCCCCAGTGGCGTCCAACCGGCCTGCCCCCCAAGCCCCGTATGTGCCGAATGACGACGACTTCGGTGGATACGACCCGGAGTCCTGGGAAGAGTGGAACCCCACCGAGGAGTCCATCCGTCCCGTCCGCGGCAGGCACCGCGTGCACAAGAAGGGCGGCGGGCTCGCCCGTAGCTCCACCGTTCTCGGCGTCGGCGTCATAGCCGCGGTCGGCGCGGGCGGCATCGCCACCGCGCAGGGCGGCAAGCCGCCGGTCGCCATATCCATGCCCGACCTGCCGGGCGTCGGAGCCGTCGCCGACTCGCTTCCCGACGCCAAGTCCCTGCCGGGCGTGGGCTCCTTGATGTCCGACGACTCGTCGGACTCCTCGGACGCGAGCGCCCGCACCGCCGCCGCGCCGCTCACCGCCGCCGGTGTCAGCACCACCGACGCCGAGCAGGGCACCACCGACGCGGGCGAGGCGCTGCGCAGCCGCATCATGCGGCAGGCCGAGAACCAGCAGCACCAGGCGGACGACGCGGTGCGCGCCGAGGCCGAGCAGGCCGCCGCCGAGAAGGCCGCCGAGGAGGCCGCCGCCCAGCAGAAGGCGGCCGAGAAGGAGGTGGCGGCCAAGGCCGCCGCCAAGAAGAAGAAGGAGGAGGAGGCCCGCAAGGCCAAGGCGGAGGCCGAGCGCCTGGCGAAGCTCGCCAAGAGCTACGTGATCCCCACCTCCTCGTACACGCTGACCTCGCACTTCGGCGACTCCGGATCCATGTGGTCCTCCGGCCACCACACCGGCCTCGACTTCGCGGCGCCGACCGGCACGCCGCTCAAGGCCGTGCACACCGGCACCGTCAAGGAGGCGGGCTGGGCGGGCGCTTACGGCTACCGCACCGTCCTGGAGCTCGAGGACGGCACGGAGATCTGGTACTGCCACCAGTCCTCGCTCAACGTCAGCGCGGGCCAGAAGGTCTCCACCGGCGACGTCATCGGCCGCGTCGGCGCGACCGGCAACGTGACCGGGCCGCACCTCCACATGGAGGTCCACACGCCCGACGGCACCGGGATCGACCCGCTCGGCTGGCTGCAGGGCAAGGGCCTGAACCCCTGACGCACCACCAGAACCCCGGAGGTCCTGGCGACAACCCCCCGACGTCAGGGCCCCGGTTTGGTGGGGCCTACACGGAATTCCGTTTCCCGTGGGCGCGTTGAGCAGCACATGACTTCTCTTCGCACACTCGGCTCCTCCGACCTCGAGGTCTTCCCGCTCTCCCTGGGCGGCAACGTCTTCGGCTGGACCGCCGACAGGACCGCGTCCTTCGCCGTCCTGGACGCCTACGCCGCGGCGGGCGGCAACTTCGTCGACACCGCCGACGCGTACACGGCCTGGGTCGACGGCAACAAGGGCGGCGAGTCCGAGACCCTCATCGGCGAGTGGCTCACCGAGCGCGGCAACCGCTCCGACATCGTCGTGGCCACCAAGGTCGGCGCCCACCCCGACTACAAGGGCCTCTCCGCGACGACCATCAAGGCCGCCGCCGACGCCTCCCTCCAGCGCCTCGGCACCGACTACATCGACCTCTACTACACGCACTTCGACGACGAGTCGGTCCCCGTCGAGGAGATCATCGGAACCCTCGACGAGCTGGTGCGGGCGGGCAAGGTGCGGGCCATCGCCGCCTCGAACATCAGCCCCGAGCGGCTCCAGGAGTCCCTCGACCTCTCCGACCGCGAGGGCCTCGCGCGCTACGTCGCGCTCCAGCCGCACTACAACCTCGTCTCCCGCGACACCTACGAGGGCCCCCTCCAGGAGGTCGCCTCGCGTTCCGGTCTCGCCGCCGTCCCCTACTTCGCGCTCGCCGCGGGCTTCCTCACCGGCAAGTACCGCCCGGGCACCAAGGTCGAGAGCGCGCGCAGCGGACGTGCCGAGGCGTACGTCGGCACCGAGCGCGGCGACCGCGTCCTGACCGCGCTCGACGAGATCGCCCGGACGCACGGCGTCCAGGTCCCCACCGTGGCCCTCGCCTGGCTCGCCGCCCAGCCCACCGTGGCCGCGCCGATCGCCTCCGCGCGCACGCTCGAACAGCTGCCCGCGCTGCTCGCGGTGGCGGACCTGGAGCTGACGGAGGCCGAGCTCGCGGCGCTGACCGCGGCCTCCGCGTAGGGCCGCCGTGCCTCAGGAGCGGTAGGGGTTGTACGCCGGGTGCCCGTACGCCGGATAGGGCCCCTGCTGCCCGTACGGGTACCCGTAGGTGGCGTACGGCATCGGCGGGTGCATCGGCAGGACGACCGGTGCCGTGGCCCGCGCGGCGTACGCGAGCGAGGGCCTGGCGAGTTCGCGCCGCTCCCAGAGCTGTTCGAGCAGCTCCCGCTCCCGTACGACGAAGTCGGCCCCGGCCCGGCCGGACCTGCCCCGGTGCCGCAGGCGCGCGAGCGACGTCGCGTACGCCTCGTACTCCACGACGGCGCGCGCCGCGTCCTTGCCCCAGGTGTACGAGGCGTAGTCGCGGGCCAGGCCGCGGGCGCGCATCGAGCCGAGTGCGAACGGCTCGGGCGGGGTGAGCCAGCCCGCCGCCACGTACACCGGGAGCTCGGCACGGATCGTGCGCAGTTCGCGCTGCCGCGTCCAGATCGCCAGCCAGGTGAGCAGCCCGAACGAGGGCAGCATGAACACCGCGTACACGGTGAAGAAGCCGTACTGCCCGAAGACCGCCGAGCCGTTCCACAGCGCGTGCATGCCCATCGCGAGCAGCAGCCCGGCGGGCGGGAGCAGCACCTTGCGCACCCGCTGGCGGTCGGCGCTGAGCGCGGCGATGCCGAAGCCGATGCCGGTGAAGACGGTGAACAGCGGATGCGCGAAGGGCGACATCACGACGCGTACGAAGAAGGTCGCCGCGGTCACCGATGCCAGGCCGCTCTCGCGGCTGAGCTGGTCGGTGACGAAGGCGTTGCCCAGGTAGAGGATGTTCTCGGTGAACGCGAAGCCGGTCGCGGTGACCCCGGCGATGACGACGCCGTCGACGATGCCGGTGAAGTCCCGTCTGCGGAAGAGGAAGACGAGCAGCACGGCCGCCGCCTTCGCGCTCTCCTCGACGATCGGCGCGATGACGGTCGCGCCCAGGGTGTCCGCGCTGGTGGGGTCGGCGGTGGCGGTGGCGATCCAGCGGATCGCGAAGCTGTTCGCCACGATCGCGATGAGCGCGGCCGCGCAGGCCCCCCAGGAGAAGGAGAAGAGGAGGTTCCGCCAGGGCCCTGGCGCCACCCTGTCCAGCCAGCGGAACGCGCCGACGAGCAGCGGCACGGGGACGACCGCGAGGCCGAGCCCCACCAGGAAGCCCTCGGTGCCGGTCTGCTCCCTGACCAGGGCGAGGATCACCAGGCCCGAGAGGGCGAGCAGCGTGACGAGCGCGCCCACGCGTATCGCGCGCCGCTGCCACCAGTGGGCGCGACGGAGCTCCCCCGGGGCGGGTGCCCCGGCGGGGAGGGATATCGGATACGGAGGACTGGTGGCCACGTCGTTGACCCTAACGAGGGATGCGGGTGGCCGCGACGGTGCCTCGGTCCCGCTCGGCCGCGAGGGTGCCTCAGTCCCGCTCGGCCGCGACCTTGCGGAAGAGCAGGTCGTGGACGACGTGGCCCTTGTCCAGGCCCTGGCCCTCGAAGCGGGTGAGGGGCCGGAAATCGGGCCGTGGCGCGTATCCGCCGTCGGCCTGGGTGTTCTCGAAGTCGGGGTGCTCGGTGAGCACCTCCAGCATCTGCTCGGCGTACTCCTCCCAGTCCGTCGCGCAGTGCAGCAGCGCGCCGGGCTTGAGGGAGGGCGCGGCCAGCGTCAGGAACTCCGGCTGGATCAGGCGGCGCTTGTGGTGGCGGGCCTTGGGCCAGGGGTCGGGGAAGTAGACGCGAAGCCCGTCGAGGGACTCGGGCGGGAGCATCTCGCGGAGCAGGATGATCGCGTCGCCGTTGGCCACCCGGACGTTGCTCAGGCCGCCCCGCTCGGCGAGGCCGAGGAGGTTGCCCTGGCCGGGGGTGTGCACGTCGACGGCGAGGATGCCGGTGTCCGGGTCGTCCCCGGCCATCTGGGCGGTCGCCTCGCCCATGCCGAAGCCGATCTCCAGGACGACGGGCAGGCCGGACGGCGTGCCGTCCTCCGCGGCGAACAGCTCGGCGAGGTCCAGCGTGCGCAGTCCGTCGATGTCCAGGCCCCACTTGGGCCAGAGCCGACGCAGGGCGTCACCCTGACTGGTGGTGACCCGGCTCCGCCGGGGCTGGAAGCTGCGGATCCGCCGCTCGTGGTGCGACCCCGCGGGATCGGGCTGCGGCCCACCGGGAAACCGCGGCGCGGCCTGCGGACGACCGGGCGGCCGGGGGGCTTCGGGGGCATGGGATGAGTCAGACACAGTGAGCCGATTTTACGGTGCCGATGGTGGGGCTTCGCCAGGGACGCGGCGCTGGGGCGCCCCGTAAGGGGCGCGGGGAGCTGCGCGCCCGGCCCCATCGGACCCGCAGGGAAGCCGCCCCGGCCCGCCCCGCAGGGGCACTGCGCAAACCCCGTGAATTACGCCCCCCGCAACGCGACAAGCGCCCGCCGCGCGACTTCCCTCCCGATGGGGAGAGACGCCGTCGCCGCAGGCGAGGGCGCGTTCAGCACGTGCACCGTCCGCGGCCCCTCCCGTATGAGGAAGTCGTCCACCAGCGTCCCGTCCCGCAGCACCGCCTGCGCCCGCACCCCCGCGGGATGCGGCACCAGGTCACCGGGATCGACCGCGGGCAGCAGCCTCCGCACCGCCTCGGTGAACGCGGACTTGGAGAGGGAGCGCCGCAGCTCACCCGCCCCGTACCGCCAGTGGCGGCGGGCTATCTGCCAGGATCCCGGCCACGCCAGGGTCCCGGCGAGTTCACGGGGGTGCACGACCGGCCACCGGTACCCCTCGCGGGCGAGCGCGGGCACCGCGTTCGGCCCCACGTGCACGCCTCCGTCGATGCCCCGGGTGAGGTGTACGCCGAGGAAGGGGAAGGCCGGGTCGGGCACGGGATAGACGAGGCCGCGCACCAGCTCGGGCCTGGTCAGTTCGTAGTACTCCCCCCGGAAGGGCACGATCCGCATCTGCGGGTCGTCGCCCGTGCGGCGCGCGATCTCGTCGCAGTGCAGCCCCGCGCAGTTCACCAGGGCCCTGGCCCGCACCACCGCCCCGTCGGCCGTGCGCACCGCGACACCGAGCTCGGGGCGGCGGTCGATGTGGACGGCCTCACCGCCCGCTCCGTAGCGGATATCGGCCCCGGAGGCGTCGGCCAGGTGCGCGGCCACCGCTCCGTAGTCACAGATCCCGGTCGTGCCGACGTGGATGGCGGCGAGACCGCGGACCTCCGGTTCGTACTCACCGATCTGGGCGGGGCCCAGCTCGCGCACCGGAATGCCGTTCTCCCTGCCGCGCTGGACCAGGGCGTGCAGCCGGGGGAGCTCGGCGCGCTCCGTGGCGACGATCAGCTTGCCGGTGACCTCGTGCGCGATGCCGTACTCCGCGCAGAACTTGATCATCTCGGCGGCGCCGCGCACCGCGTACTTCGCCTTCAGGGAGCCGGGGCGGTAGTAGATCCCGCTGTGGATCACTCCGCTGTTGCGCCCCGTCTGGTGCGTGGCCGGGCCCTGCTCCTTCTCCAGGACGGTCACCCGGGTGCCGGGAGCGGAGCGCGTGAGGGCATACGCCGTCGACAGGCCGACGATCCCGCCGCCGATCACCAGCACATCGCAGTCGTACGCGACCTTCTTCACCGCGCCTCACCTCCCACCACAGATAGTGCCCTGCGCCACTGACATCGCCCTCAAACCTGGGAGACCGGATCCTCTCCGGCCGATCCGCGCGGGTTAACTCGGGCCCACCCCTTCGTTCACGTGCGGGCCGGGTCCGCGCCGGGTGCCCGGGGGAGCTTCCCCGGGCACGGCGGCGGCCCCTCAGGCCGGCGCCATCAGCAACGGCCGCGCCCGCTCGCGCAGTTCCACCACACGCGGCTCGTCCCCGTAGGGCTCCAGGCGGTGCAGCAGGTCCCGCACGTACTCCGTGGTCCGCGCGGAGGAGATCCGCCCGGCGACCTCCAGGGCCCGCGTCCCCTGCTCGCACGCCGCGTCGAGGTTCCCCGACTCCAGCTCGGCGACCGCCGACACCACCAGGCGTAAGCCGTGGGAGCGCACGAACTCCTCCGTGGGCCGGGAGAGCGCCTGCTCGGTGAAGCGGCGCACCTGCCGGGGTGCCTTCAGGTCGCGGTAGCACTCGGCGGCGTCGGCCGCGAAGCGGTCGTAGGAGTAGAAGCCGAGCCAGGACGGGTCGTTGTCGCCGTCGCGGGCCCGCTCCAGCCAGCCCTCCGCGGCCCGCAGCGCGGCACCCGCGGCCTGCGCGTCGTTGGCACGCGCGTGTGCCCGCGCCTCGACGAGCCGGAAGAAGCTCATGGTCCGCGCGGTGGCCAGGCCGCGGTTGCGTTCGAGCGCGGCCTGCGCGAGGTCGACCCCCTCGTCGCCGAAGCCCCGATAGGTGGCCTGGAGGGACATGGAGGCGAGCACGTATCCCCCCAGGGGCACGTCCGCCGCCGCGCGCGCGAGCCGCAGCGCCTGGATGTAGTAGCGCTGGGCGGCTTCCTGCTGGCCCGTGTCGAAGGCCATCCACCCGGCGAGGCGGGTCAGCTCGGCGGACGCCCCGAACAGGGCGCGGCCGACCTCGTCGGAGTACGACCCGAGGAGCAGCGGCGCCGCCTCGACCCGCAGGCACTCGGGGACCATCGACGAACGCCAGTCGCCGCCGCCGTACTTGGAGTCCCAGCGCCGCGCGTCCTCCGCCGCCTCCCGCAGCTTCAGTACGTCACTGTGCCCGACCTTGAGGGGCGCTCCGTTGTCGTCGGGGGGCACGGGGTCCTTGGAGACGTCACGGGCGACCGAGCTGTCGGCAGGCGTTATCAACCAGCGTGAGGCGGGCGTCGCGTACGCGCTCACCGCGAAGGATCCGGCGAGGGACTGCCAGATGCCGCCGCTGCCCGCGCGGCGGCCCGCGAGATCGAGGCGGTAGAGCTCCGTCGCCGACTTCACCGCCGCCCCCACGTCACGCGGGAAGGCGAGGCCCACCTCGGGGGCGGGGTCCGCGTCCGCGAGACCGATCTCGTGCAGCGGCACCGGTCGGCCGAGCTTCTGCCCGATGGCCGCCGCGATCAGATGGGGCGCGGCTCCCTGGGGCACCATGCCCTTGGACACCCAGCGCGCCACCGATGTCTTGTCGTAACGAAGCGTCAACCCGCGTTGAGCGCCCAGGTCGTTGACCCGGCGCGCGAGTCCCGCATTGCTGATTCCCGCGAGGGCGAGAACGGTGCCGAGCTTTTCGTTCGGCCCGCGTTGCTCCCTGGACATGCGCCACCCCTCGACACAGACGGCTGCCGGGCAGTGGCTGGACCGCGCGGCATTCGTGCTGCGTTCCCCCGAAGGCAGCGGCACCCGCGGCCACGCGCACCGTGACGTGAGCCCCGGTCGTCGTGGCCGGAATCCCGGCCGCAAGAGCGTTTGGCCGATCCTCCAGGTATATGCCTCCGCGAAAACATCAGCACACACAGCGTAGTTCGCCGCATCCCAAGCGTTAAGAGGCCCAGTTCCGTATGGCGAGATTGTTGTCCGTACGGAAGTGCGGCGTCGTCACTGCGTGCTCCCGGCGTGTGGCCGTGCGCCTGTGTGTGCGCTCTTCTCCGGCCATGACGGGAGCGCTTCCATTGGCGATGCGTGGGTCGGCCCGCTGCGCTGGAGTCAGTGGGCTGGGGGACACCGCCGCCTCCATCCCCGCGGGCGGCGGACCGGTCCGGGAGGCGAACACCGCCTCCCGGACTGTGTGTTGCCTTCGAACGGTCCCTCCGTGGGCGCATCACAGGCCGATTTGGCCGAAAAGCGCCGGTCGAGAGAAGCGGGCATTTCGCCCATTCGTCAGGGGAGCGCAAGGCGAAGGGTATCGTTCTGCCCTTCAACTACTGCTCGCCCAGGGCGCATTCATCGCCGTGCGAGCGGCCCCGCAGGCCCTCCCGCGCGCCTCCTTCGTGGCAGCATGGGACCCCAGTTCTTCGGCGCACTGTCCGGCGCACTGGTCGTCCCGAACTCCGTCGACACCTTCGCCGGTCCCGTCGACGGTTTGTCCACAGCCTGTGGAGGCAGCGATGCGGTGGTTGGTGGGGTGGAGCAGTACCGCCGCGAGGGCCTCGGTGGTGGGCTCGGCCGGAGCCACCGGAGAGAACGGCGAGACCGTGCACCCGGTGGGCTCCCAACTCCTGTGGGGCGACCCCGATCCGCTCTGGGCGGTCGGCGACTGGCGCGCCGACGAGGTGCGGACCGTGACGGCCGACGAACAGACCCGGATCGCGGTGCTCGGCACCTGCGGCGCATCCGACGAGGAGCTCCGGGTGGGCCTGTTCGCCGCGCGCGGCGGCGCCCTGCGGCACCTGACCGCGTGGTCCGGCAGCTACACCGCGGTCGTCCAGGTCGGCCGCCGCATGATGATCGCCGGTGATCTCGCGGGCGCCCGCCCGGTGTTCTACACCCCGTGGGCGGACGGCACGGCCTACGCGACCGCCGCACTGCCCCTCGCGGACCTCATCGAGGCCCACCTGGACATCGGGCACCTGGCGGCCCTGCTCGCCGCCCCCGACGTCCCCGAGGCGCTGCACGACTCGACGCCCTACCAGGGCGTGCGGCGCGTGCCCCCGGGGCACGCGCTGATCCTGCGCGCGGGCGCACGGGAGGTCGCCGGATACGAGGCCGTCGCCTCGCTCGCCGTCGCCGCCCCCTCGGCCGACGCCGACAGCGCGGTGGACGGCGTGCGCGACGCCCTCGTGGAGGCCGTGCGCGCCCGGCTCACCGCGCCGCGCCACGTGCCCGGCATGGACGTCGACCCCGGCCCGGTGCCCGGCATGGGCCCCGCGGAGCGGCGCGCGGCCCGCGGCATGCCGGTGCCCGGCATCGGAGCCGACCTCTCCGGAGGACCAGCCTCGGGAACCCTCGCCCTTCTTGCGGCCGGTCTGCCCGGCATGCCCGGCACGGTGCTCGGCCACGGCACGGGCGCGGGGGAGCGGCTCCTCGCCGTCACCTTCAACGACCTGGCCGTCAACGGCCGCGAGGCCGAACTGGAACGCGCGGGCGCCATCGCCGCCAACCCCCGGCTGCACCACGTGGTGGTCGCCGCTGGCGAGGACGCCCTGCCGTACGCCGACCTGGACGGGCCCCTGACGGACGAGCCGAGCGCCACCCTGGTGAGCGCCCAGCGCCATCGCGCCCGGCTCTCCTCGGGCAGCGCGGACCACTTCACGGGCTACGGGGCCCGGCAGGTGCTCGACGCCCATCCGGCCCGCCTCGCCGACCTCCTGATGGACCGCAAGCGCCGCCATCTGGTCCGCCCCGTGGCCGCGTTGGCGAAGGCCGACGGCTCGGTGATGGTCCCCGCGCGCGTGTACGGCGCGGCCCGCAAGCTCGCCAGGATGCCGCACCGCGCGGGCGTCGAGTCGCTCGCCGACCGCCTTCTGCAACGGCGCTTCGACGAACCGGGGGGAGCCGTGGGGGCCTCGCTCGCCGCCCTCGCCTGGGCCAGACCGGGACCCGCCGCGCGCTGGCTGACCGGCGAGGCCCTCGCTGAAGTATCGGTTCGCCTCCAGGACACCCGGATGCGGCCCGGCGGCAACCCGGGACAGCGCCCCGGCGACTTCCGCGCGCGGGCGGCCCTCGCCCGGCACGCCGCGGACCTCCGCATCCTGGAACAGGCCGCCGAGGTCCGCTTCCAGCGCCTGCACGCGCCCTTCCTGGACAACCAGGTGGTCCGCGCCTGCCGCGCGCTCCCCGAGGCCCTGCGCGTCCAGCCCGGAGCCCGCGCCGCGATCCTGCGTACGGTCCTCGAAGGCGCCGGAGTCGCCGATCTGCCGCCCGGCTGGGGCGCCCCGTCCCACGCGTCGAACGCGGCCGCGGCCCGCACCGGGCTGCGCATGGCGGTGGACGACCTGATCGCCCTCTTCGACACCCCGCTCCTCGCCCAGGCGGGACTGGTCGAGGCCCGGGTCGTCCGCAAGGCCCTGCGCTCGGCGGCCGAGGGCGAGCCTCTGCCGCTCGACGGCCTCGCCGACCTCGTCTCCACGGAACTGTGGCTGCGCCGGCTCCTGTCGCGAAGAGGAACGTGCTGGACGGGGACTCCAGCACGGCAACGGGCGGTTCCTACGGGGACCGTGGTTCCGCAACGAGGGGCCCTGGGGGCCGGGCGCTGAGGGCGGGCCCTAGGCCCTGTCGTCACACTCCCGTCTGCCCGCGACGTCTGGCACGCACGCTCGCGGCGTTGCCGGAATGCCCGAGCAGGCCCACTACGAGGACATCCCGGCGCCTTGCGATCGCACGCACCAGACGCCGCGGGGCCGCCCTTCGGGCGACGACGGGAGTGTGACGACAGGGCCCAGGAGCCCGCGCCACCCGGCAGAAGGGAAACCCCGCGCCCCGGGGCACCGCTCCAGGGAGAATGGGCCGGTGCGGTACGGAATCCTGGGCGCCACCGAGGCGTATGACGAGCAAGGCACCCCCCTGTCGGTGGGCGGCCCGCGGCTGCGCGCCCTGCTGGCCGCCCTCGCGATGCGTGCCGACCGGACGAGCGCCGTGGACGCGCTCATCGACGAGGTCTGGGCCGACACCGACGACCCACCGGCCGACGCCCCCGCCGCCCTGCAAGCCCTGGTCGGCCGGTTGCGCCGCGCCCTCGGCAGGGACGCCGTCGCCTCGGAACCCGGCGGCTACCGGCTCGTCGTCGCCCCCGACGACGTCGACCTGCACCGGTTCGAGCGCCTCGCGCGCGAGGGCGGGGCGCTGCTCGACCGAGGGGAGCCGGAGAGCGCCGCGCGCCTCCTGCGCGCGGGTCTCGCCCTGTGGCGCGGGCCCGCGCTCGCCGACCTGCCCGACCGTTCCGCCGCCACCCGCCCCGAGGCCAGGCGCGCCGAGGCCGTCCGCGCGCGGATCGAGGCGGACCTGTTGCTCGGGCACGCCCCCGACGTCGTACCGGAGTTGCGGGAACTGACCACCGCCCATCCGTACGACGAGCCGCTGCACGCCCTCCTGATCCGCGCCCTGCGCGACGCCGGACGCGGAGCCGACGCGCTCGCCGCCTACGAGGAGGTACGCCGCACGCTCGCCGACGGGCTCGGGGCCGATCCGGGGGCGGAACTGCGGGCGTTGCACGGGGAGTTGTTGCGGCTGCCGGAGGGGGACGGAGCGGGGCGGGCCGCGCGCCCCGGGCGGCCCGAGCAGCGCGAGTGGCGGGAGAGCCCGGATGGCCGGGAACGCCGGGACCACTCGGACCACTCGGACCACTCGGATCACCTGGAGGGGTCCGAGCGACGCGAGCGCCCCGGCCGGTCGGAACGGTCCGGGCGCCCCGGCCCGGCGGAACGGCCGGAGCGCCACGAACGCCCCGAACGCCCCGCGTGGAACGGGAACATCCGCACCCGCTTGACGTCTTTCGTCGGCCGGGAACCCGAGCTCGACGCCATCCGTTCCGACATGCACAGGGCCCGCCTCGTCACCCTCACCGGACCGGGTGGCTCCGGCAAGACCCGCCTCGCCGAGGAAGCCGCCGCCGGGCATCCGAAGGCATGGCTGGCCGAGCTCGCCCCGCTCGACCACCCCGAGGCGGTGCCAGGCGCCGTCGTCAGCGCGCTCGGTCTGCGCGAGACCGTTCTGATGACCAGCGAGCTGGCCGCCCCGCAGGACGACCCGGTCGCCCTGCTCGTCGAGTACTGCGCCCCGCGCAGCCTGCTCCTGATCCTTGACAACTGCGAACACGTGATCGGCGCGGCGGCCGAGCTAGCCGAGACCCTCCTCACCCGCTGCCCGGACCTCACCATCGTCGCCACCAGCCGTGAACCCCTGGGCGTACCGGGCGAGTCCGTGCGCCCCGTCGAGCCGCTGCCGCCCGACCCTGCGCACCGGCTGTTCACCGAGCGGGCCGCCGCGGTGCGGCCGGGCTTCGACCTCGCGCAGGACGCCGAGGCCGTCGCCGAGATCTGCCGCCGTCTGGACGGTCTGCCGCTCGCCATCGAACTGGCCGCGGCCAGGCTGCGGATGCTCACCCCGCGCCAGATCGCCGACCGCCTCGACGACCGCTTCCGGCTGCTCACCAGCGGCGCCCGCACGGTGCTGCCCCGCCAGCAGACCCTGCGGGCCGTCGTCGACTGGTCCTGGGACCTGCTCGGGGAGGCCGAGCGCACGGTGCTGCGCGAGGTGTCCGTCTTCGCGGGCGGCTGGGACCTGGAGGCCGCCGACGAGGTCTGCACGGGCCCGGCCACCGACCTGATCGGCGCGCTCGTCGACAAGTCCCTGATCGTCGCCACCCCCTCGGACGAGGCAGAGGGCGACGGCATGCGGTACCGCATGCTGGAGACCATCCACGAGTACGCGAGCGAGCGCGCGGCCGAGACCCCCGAGCTGCTCGCCGCCGCACAGGCCCGCCACCGCGCGTACTTCGGCGGGCTCGTCGCCAAGGCCGAGGCCCAGCTCAGGTCCGCGGCGCAACTGCCGTGGATCCAGCGCCTGGAGACCGAGCTCGACAACATCCGCGCGGCCCTCCAGCGGGGCCTCGACGCCGGGGCGGTGGGGGAGACCATCCAACTCGCCCTGAACACCGCCTGGTTCTGGTGGCTGCGCAACTACCGCAGGGAGGGCGCCGACTGGCTGTCCCGCCTCCTGCGCCTCGCCCCGCAGGTCACCGCCCTGCCCGAGGACGATCCGCTCTACTGGCCGTGGATGCAGGCGCGGCTCCTCCACCTGTTCCTGGTGGAGGAGTCCAGGATGTCGGGATCGATCCTCACCGAGGGCGCGGAGCGGATGGAGTACGTGGCGCAGGTGCGCCGCGCCTTCGACAGGGAGGGCCCCGAGTCCGCCCGCTTCCCCGGTCTGATCTGGCCGTTCACCATCTTCTTCACCGGCGGCCTGCCCAAGGACGCCCGACCCGCCCTGGACCGCTCGATCGCCAACTGCCGGACGTACGGCGGCGACTGGGAGCTCAGCGTCGTCCTGATGTTCCGTACGCACATGGCCGTCGACACCCCGGGCCACCTCTCGGGCGTCGACGAGGACCTCGAAGAGCTCAGGACGCTGAGCCGCCGGGCGGGCGACCGCTGGCTGCGCGCGCAGGTCAGCAGCGCGAGGGGCGAGGCCGCGTTGGCCCGCAGTCACTACGAGGAGGCGCGTGCCGCCTTCGAGGAAGCACTGCGGCTCGCCTACGAAGTGGGTGCCTTCGCGGAGACGTCCTTCCTGATGGCCAGGCTCGCCGAACTCACCTACTACGAGGGCAGCTCCGCCATGGCGTCGAAGATGCTGGACGAGGCGACCGCCGAGGCCGACCGCTACGGAGTGGCGGACTCACGCGCCTTCGTACGGATGCTGCGGGCGATGATGGCACTGGACGAGGGCGACCCCACGCTCGCCCGCGAGCTGTGCGCGGAGTCCCGCCACGAGGCCGGGATCGGCTCCCCGCCACCGCAGGTCACCGCGGTCCTGAGCGGCCTCGAAGCGCAGGTCGTCGCCCTCAGCGAAGGCCCGGACGAGGGGCTGCCGATCCTGGTGGACGCCCTGCGGGCCGCCGTGGACACGCAGTGCTCCGAGGTGGTCGTGGCGTCCCTGGTGGACACCGCCGCCAGACTCCTGAGCGAGCTCGGCGACCACGTGCGCGCGGTGCGCGTGCTGGCCGTCGCCACCCGGCTGCGGGCGGGCTACCGACGCCCGGCGCGGGCCGCGGCCGACGCGAAGCAGATCGAGGTGGCGGCCCGCGCCGCCCTCGGCGCCCGACGGTACGAGGCCGAGGCGGCCACGGGCGCCACGCTCACGACCGAGGACGTCCGCGCGGAACTGATCGCGTCGACGGCCACGGACGCGGGCTGACGTCTCACGCGACCCGGGCGGCTCAGGTGCAGCGCAGCCGGGACTGCGCCCAGTCCGCGAGCGCCACCGAGTCGAAGGGCGTGTGCGGCTCGACGACGAGCCGGACCGTCTTGCGCCCGGTCAGGTTCACCTGCACGGGCACCGCGGGATCGCCGCCCTTCATCAGCGGCGACTGCCACATCCGCGCGCCGTCCGCGTACACCGAGAAGCGCACCTGACCGAGCCCCATCGTCATGTCGTCGACACCGACGAGCGCGTCGTACGTCGAGCAGCTGCGGTTCAGGTCGATCGTCACGGAGGACTCGCCGTGCACGGTCACCCCGTGCCCGTACTCCTTGTCGGCGATCGACAGACCCCAGCGCTGCCACACCCAGCTGCTCTCGCCGAGCCGCATCTCGGGCTTGGTGCCGTCACCGAACGCGCCGTACCCCAGCTCGTTCCACTGGTAGACCTTCGGCGCCGGAGTGGGGGTCGGGGTCGGCGTCGGAGTCGGGGTGGGCTTCGGCGGGGTCGGCTTGGGCTTGGGCGGGGGCGGCGGCTTCGGCTTGGGCTTCTCCTTCGCGGGAGGCTTCGGCTTCGGCGTGGGGGTGGGCGTGGGCTTCGGGGTCGGCTCGGGCGCGCGCGGCGGCGGTGGCGGCTTGGGCTTCGGCTCCGGGGACGGCGGCTTCTGCGGCACGATCGACTCGGAGACCGCGGGCTCCTTGGCCTTCGGCGGCGGATCCGCCTTGGGCTTGCCACCGCCACCGGTCAGCGCGATCGCCGCGGCGACCCCGGCCGCCACGACGACGCTCGCCGCGATGCCCGCCTTCGCCGGGGCCCCGAGGCCCTCGGACGCGGCGGCACCACCGCTCGCCGCCCCTCCGGACGACGACCCGCTCGCCGCGGCCGCGGCCCCGGCCGCACCGGCGCTCACCGTGCCGCCGCCGATGAGCGCGGCCACCTTCGCGTACCCGGCGGCACCGAACCAGCCGATGACCGCGATCGGGACGACCGCCGGGATGCCGCTGGCGACTTCCTTGATCTGGCCCGCCGCGAGGCGGCACTTGGCGCACTCCTCCAAGTGCTTGCGCAGGCCGCGCTCGGCTCGGGTGCGCAGGCCGCCGCGGGCGTAGGCGCCGAGCCGGTCGGCGTAGCGCGCGCACTCCTCGCTCTCGGTGAGCGTGGTGCTCACGTGCGCCTGCAGATAGGCCTGCTTGAGGCCCTCGCGGGCCCGGCTCGCGAGCACCCGCGTGCCGTTCGCGTCCAGGCCGAAGAGCGTGGCGACCTCGCTCGGGGACTCGTCCTCGATCTCCGTGTGCCACAGCACGGCCTGCCAGCGCTCCGGCAGGCTCCGGAACGCCTGCATGGCCATGGACTGCTCGGCCTCGTGCATCGCGCGGACGTCCGCGCCCAGGTCCAGCGTGTCGTCGTCGGAGACCTCGGCGCCGCGGGCCGCCTGCGCGGCGAACACCGCGAAGTCGTCGACCAGGTGCTCGCGCTTGGCCGATTTCGTCCACCCGGCGGCGACGCGCCTGACCGTGGTCAGCAGATAGGCGCGCACCGCGTGCTCGGGCCCGCTGCCGCCGCGCACCGCCTGCAGCATGCGGGCGAAGACCTCGGCGGTGAGGTCGTCGGCGGTGTGCGCGTCACGGCAGCAGGTGCGGGCGTACCGCCGGACGGCCTCGGCGTGCCTGCGGTACAGCTCCTCGTACGCCGAGTCGTCGCCCGCGCGCATGCCCGCGATCAAGTCGGCGTCGGGAAGTGGCGTTTCACCGCCTGCGGGCGGCAGCACTCCCGCGCCGCCCTCCCGCTGCGAGGGCACGCTCGGATCGGCCTCCGCCGCCGGGTCCGCGGGGCCCGTCGAACCCGCGGAGGCACCGGCACCGGCCGGATGCGCCGCGCCGTCGCCGGGCGGCCCGCCCTGGCTCGGCACCTGCCGGGAGGGCAGCCCGCCGGTCTCCGTGCCGCCGCTTCCCGCGGGGGCCTCCTCGCCGAAACCTGCGGACGGCTCGTCCCGACCGTCAACACTCATCGCGGAACGCCCCCGGTTGCACACTCAGACCCGACCACCGGGAAAGAGTGCCACACGGCCGCGCTCAGACCGACAGCGATGACGGGCAACCACCCGTCCGGGGCGACTTCCCGTAATCGAGCACTACCGTTCACCCATTCGGGGAAGGCTCAACAGTCGCTGCGATCACTGGAGTTGAGCCTCCACCGCATGGAGCGAGCGGACAGGCGAACCGATCCGGCTACGCGGGCCGCGAGCGCAGCCCTTCGAGCAGGATGTCGAGCAGCCGCGAAGAGGCCGCCGCCTGCTGTGCCGCGTCCGGCAGCGAGGGCGCCGCCGTCGCTATCACGAGGAGCACGTCCGACACCGTCACGTCCGGACGCAGTTCGCCCGCGGCGCGGGCCCGGTCCACGAGGCGTCCGACGACGTCGAGCAGCGTCGCCGCCCCCGCGTCGTCACTCATGGCCGCGATCGTCGACTCCTCGACGGGCGCCTGGCGCTGTTCGATCAGACGCAGCTCGGGAGAGTCGGGGACCGACTGCCGCTGCTGCGGCACCCGCGCCTCGTCCTCCTGAGGGGCGCCCTCCTCGACGCCCACCCGCAGCACCTGCGGCGGCAGCAGCCTGCCCGCCCCCGATGCCACGGACGTCCGCAGGAAGCGCGAGAGCGCCGACCACGGCTCGTCCTCCTGTCCGAGCGCCGCACGCGCCTGGTCGGTCAGCCGGGAGGTCTCCTCCTCGGCTATGCGCCGGACCAGCACGTCCTTGCTCGGGAAGCGTCGGTAGACAGTGCCGACGCCGACCCGCGCGCGACGCGCGACGTCTTCCATCGGCGCGCCGTACCCCAGCTCGCCGAAGACCTCGCGTGCCGCCCGAAGTACATGTTCGAGATTGCGCTGTGCGTCGACACGCAGTGGCGTCGTGCGCGCTCCTTCCCCCATGTCACGTCCGTTCCCGCTCGGGCCGACGGCTGATGCCGATGCGGCAGCGGAAGTCCAGTGGGTCTCCTGAATGTGCATACACGTTCCCCCGGTAATGACGTCTCCCCCCGGAGACACTCCCCGCCATTGGCTACCGGCGTGTGAGGAGCGAACCCTTCCGCGAGCCCGAATTCTCGGCTCGACGAGTGCATCCCCCGACACCCCGACGTCACACGAACATAGTTGAGCCAGAGTCAATTCAGAAGAGGCGGGTTCCGCACAGGGTTCCCCCCGATCGGAGTACGCACCTTTTCAGGCCGTATCGCACCCCACCCCCGTACCCCCTCTCCACGCGCTGACCTGCATACCTTTCCCGAGCCGCGACGGGCCCGCGACCGCCCGCCACGCGCCGCCTCCGGTCACACAAATTGCCGGGCCTGTGGACAAACTCGGGAGCCGGGTGCGTCATGGGATGGTGAAGGCTGCGATCTCCCGGGGGACGACCCCCGCATCCCCGGACCCTGTGCGCGTCCTCGTCGTCGGCGGCGGCTACGTCGGCATGTACACCGCGCTGCGCCTCCAGCGGAAGCTGAAGGCGGAGCTCAAGCGGGGTGAGGTCGAGATCGTCATGGTCACGCCCGATCCGTACATGACCTATCAGCCGTTCCTGCCCGAGGCGGCCGCCGGATCCATCTCGCCGCGCCACGTCGTCGTCCCGCTGCGCCGCGTCCTCGACAAGTGCCGCATCGTCATCGGCGAGATCCGCTCGGTCGACCACGCCAAGCGCACCGCGTCCTTCACCACGCTCGCCACCGACGAGGAGGGCACGGGAGCCGTCGACATCGCCTACGACGAGATCGTCATGGCGCCCGGCTCCATCGCGCGCACCCTGCCCATCCCCGGACTCGCCGAGTACGCCATCGGCTTCAAGACCGTCGAAGAGGCCATCGGGCTGCGCAACCACGTCATCGAACAGATGGACATCGCCTCCTCGACCCGCGACCCCGCTGTCCGCGACGCCGCCCTGACCTTCGTCTTCGTGGGCGGCGGCTACGCGGGCGTCGAGGCGCTCGGCGAGCTGGAGGACATGGCCCGCTACGCCTCGCGGTACTACCACAACGTCAAGGCCGAGGACATGAAGTGGATCCTCGTCGAGGCATCGGGCCGGATCCTGCCCGAGGTCGGCGAGGAGATGGGCAAGTACACCGTGGGCGAGCTGCGACGGCGCAATATCGACGTACGCCTGGAGACCCGCCTCGACTCGTGCGAGGACCGGGTCGCGGTGCTCAGCGACGGCGCGCGCTTCCCGACCAGGACCGTCGTGTGGACCGCGGGCGTCAAACCGCACCCCGTCCTCGCCGCCTCCGGACTGCCGCTGAACGAACGCGGCCGACTCAAGTGCACCGCACAGCTGACCGTCGAGGGCACCACGCACGCGTGGGGCGCGGGAGACGCGGCCGCCGTCCCCGACGTCACCGCCCCCGGCAAGGAGTGCGCGCCCAACGCCCAGCACGCGGTACGCCAGGCCAAGGTCCTCGGCGACAACATCACCGCGGCACTGCGCGAGCAGCCCCTCCAGGAGTACACGCACGCATACGTCGGCTCCGTGGCGTCATTGGGACTGCACAAAGGTGTCGCGCACGTCTACGGACGCAAGCTGAAGGGCTACCCTGCCTGGTTCATGCACCGCGTCTACCACTTGAGCAGAGTGCCGACCATCAACCGCAAGTCCCGTGTGCTCGCCGAATGGACCCTGTCCGGCCTGTTCAAACGCGAGATCGTCTCCCTGGGGTCGCTCGAACATCCCCGTGCGGAGTTCGAACTCGCGGCCGGGGGCAAGCGCCCGAAGGAGTCCTCCTGACCGGAGTCAGGAACTGCCCGCACAGGACCGGCGTCTGACGGATGTCAGTCCGGTCGGCCAGACTGTTCGTGTGACCATGGGCGGGCCGTCAGGCCGACACCGGGGCCGTTCGCCCCTCGACATGCTGTGTTTCCGATCCAGAAGCGACACCACGAGGCCTACCGCAGTGAACTTCACGCGCTGGAGCGCCCGGCTCCCCGGAACGCAGCGCCGCGCAGCAGCGCGGACCGAACAGGGGACCTCCCCGGCACCGCGGGGCGAGAGCTCCGTCCCGGCGGCCCGCGTCGAGCGGCCCGCCGAAGGACCGGATCCGCTGCCCGTCGGCGAGATCGACGAACTGCCCGCGCGCGAGGTCCTCGACCACATCCCGGCCCTCGTCGCTCTCGTGCACGGCGCCGACCACCGCATCGCGTACGTCAACGACGCGTACGTCGCCGCCTTCGGCCCCCGCCCCGTGGGCGAGCCCGCGCGCGCCGCCCTGCCCGAGCTCGACGAACTGGGCCTGCTGCCCCTCCTCGACCAGGTCCTGCGCAGCTCCAAGCCACGCACCGTCAAGTCCCGCAGGACGTCCGGCGGCCGGTCGTACACCTTTACGTGCACCCCCGTGACGCTGCCGCTCGGCGGCTCGGCGGCGGGCCCCGAAGAGGGTGGCGGCGTCCTGGTGTTCGCCGCCGACGTCACCGACCACGCCGAGGCCGCCGAGCGCCTGCGCACCAGCGAGCGCGCCCAGCGCGAGACGGCCGTCACCCTCCAGAAGTCCCTGCTGCCCCAGGAGCTGGAGCAGCCCGACGACCTCCGCATCGCCGCCACCTACCAGCCCGGCGGCACCGAGGCCGCGGTCGGCGGCGACTGGTACGACGTGATCACCCTCGGCGGCGGCCGCACCGCCCTCGTCATCGGCGACGTGATGGGCCGCGGCGTGCGCGCGGCGGCCGTCATGGGCCAGCTCCGCACAGCAGTGCGCGCCTACGCCCGCCTCGACCTGCCCCCGCACGAGGTCCTCCAGCTCCTGGACGGCCTCGCCGCCGAGATCGACGCGAGCCAGATCGCCACCTGCGTCTACGCGGTGCACGACCCGAACGAAGGAAGCCTCGTCTACGCGTCCGCGGGGCACCTGCCGATCCTCGTACGCGACGAGAACGGCGTGATCCACCGCGCCGAAGAGCCCACGGGACCCCCGCTCGGCACGGGCGGCTGGATGCACACATCCGGGTCCGTGCCGCTGAGCCCCGGCTCGACGGCGGTCCTCTACACGGACGGCCTGGTGGAGCGGCGCAGCGAGGACATCGACGAGGGAGTGGCCTCCCTGGAGCGCGCGCTCGCCGGTGCGACCGGCACGCCCCAGGTGGTGTGCGACCGGCTGATCCGCGCCCTGGGCGTGACGGCCGACCACGACGACGACGTCGCCGTCCTGGTCCTCCAGCACCCCGCCCGCACCGGCTCCGACGCCGAGCTCTTCCGCAACGCGGCCCTCGAACTGCTCGGCGGCGTGGAAGCCGCCCCACGCGCGCGTGCCTTCGCCACGGGCGTCCTGGCCAGCTGGCGCTTCTCGCCCGAGCTGCACGACCTGGGCGTCCTCGCGGCCAGCGAACTGGTCGCCAACTCCCTCCAGCACGGCACCCCGCCGATGCGCCTCCGCCTGCGCCGCACCGACCGCCGCCTGATCATCGAGGTCACCGACGGCGACGACCACCTGCCGCGCCGCCGCCGCGCCGAACCGGCCGACGAGGCGGGCCGGGGCATCGCCATCGTCGCCACGATCGCCTCCAGCTGGGGCTCGCGCCGCACACCGGGCGGCGGCAAGGCCGTCTGGTGCGAATTCGCCCTCCCACGCGCGTAGGCCCCGGTTCGGGGAACCGGGGCCTACGGAGAGGTGCGTTTTCGGGGACGGCCCGCTCAGGAGCCGGCGGTGACCGGCTCGGGGGCGCCCTGCGCCACGACCCGGCTGCTCTCCTTGTACGGGTGGTTCTGCGCGGGCGTCAGCTGCCGGCCGAGCCGCAGCGCGAGCACGGTCATGCCCAGCGAGAACAGCAGGAACATCACGATGTACGGAGCGTGCAGCGTGGCACCCATCGGCCCGCCCACGGCCGGTCCCACCGCGAGGGCCAACTGCTTGACCAGGGCGAAGGCCGAGTTGTAGCGCCCGACCATCGACTCAGGAGCCAGATCGGCGACCAGCGGCGCGACGGTCGGCGCGAGCATCGTCTCGCCGAGCCCGAACAGGGCGTACGTCGAGATGAACGCGGCGGTGGCCATGGCCTGGCTGCCGTGCCCCATCCCCGCGTACCCGGCGGCGATCCACGCCACGGCCCAGATGAGGCCCACGGACGCGATGACCTGGGAGCGCTTGCGCCGCTCGACGAACCGCAGGACCGCGAACTGCGCGATCACGATGGCGCCGGTGTTCGCGGCGAGGGCGATGCCGAGCGTCGAGGGCGAGATGCCCGCGGCCTCCACGCCGTACGCCGAGAGACCCGACTCGAACTGTCCGTAGCAGGCGAAGAAGACCACGAAGCCCAGGACGCACAGCTGGAGCATGACGCGGTTGCGGAAGACGTCCCGCATGCTGCCCCGCGCCTGCGGGGTGGCGTCGGCGATCCGTGCCGAGCGGGGGATGCGCGCGGTCAGCATCACGGCGATGAGGATCAGGAAGATGACCGTCTCGATGGCGAAGAGCAGCGTGAAGTCGCCGGGCCGCTCGTGCTTCACGATCTGGCCGCCGATGAGACCGCCGACGCCGAGGCCCAGGTTCTGCAGGAAGAACTGGGTGGCGAACGCGCGCGTCCGGGTGGCCGGGGTGGAGCACTCCACGATCATCGTGGCGAGCGCGGGCTGCATCACGGCCTGACCGGCTCCGAGCAGCCCTGCCGAGGCGAGGACGAACTCGGGGCTGCTGGAGAGCCCGAGGCTCATGGCACCCACGGCGGCGGTGAACAGCGCGACGATCAGTACGGGCAGCGGCCCCCGTCGGTCGATGGCCCGACCGGAGAACGGCAGCACGATCAGCGCGGCCACGGCGAAGGCGGCCAGCACGAGGCCCGCCGTCACCGCACCCAGATCCCGCACCTGCGCCACGTAGACGTACAGGAAGGGGACGGTAAAGCCGAGACCGAACGCACTCAGTGCGTTGCCCACGTGGATCCGGCGCATCTGCGCGCCCATCGCCCTGGTCACTTTCACCTGCCTTAGGAGTTAGAAGTGAAGACTTCGAAGCTAAAGTTAGGATCTAAACAGTACACACTGAAGGACTTCAATGCCAAGTGGGGGCGTGCCATACTCGGCCCATGGGTGACACCCCCGGCCCGAGTGAGCCGACACTTGAAGAGCAGATCGCCGCGTACCAACGGGAGTTCCAGGACCTCGACCCCCAGGTCGAGGAGATCGTCTCGGCCCTCGGCCGGCTGAACCGCCGCATGAACGTCGCCTACGGCCGCCAGACCGCGACGCTCGGCATCAGCAACGCCGAGTGGGAGGTCCTCAAGGCCCTGGTGCTCTCCGGAGCCCCCTACCAAATGGGACCCGGGGAACTGGCCAAGCGCCTCGGCCTCACCCCGGCGGCCATGACCCACCGCATCGACCGCATGGTCGGGGAGGGCCTCGTCACCAGGGACCGCGACGAGTCCAACCGCGTCCGTGTGATCGTCGAGCTGACGGCGGAGGGCCGCGAGAAGTGGCTGGAGGCGATGCGCCTCGCCACGGTCTTCGAGGAGGACCTCCTCCAGGACCTGTCCCAGGACGAGCGCGGTGTCCTCGGGGAAGTACTGACCCGCCTCCTCCGCCGGGTCGAGGACGCCCAGCCGGATGCCGGCGGCCGCCTCAACGACCTGGACTGAACGACCCGGCCCGAGGGCCCGCGGCCGGTCCACGACCGGCCGCGAAACCGTCCACCTGCGAAGGTTGACAGCCACCTGCCCGATCCGTAAGGTTCTTCGGGTTGCCACAGAGCCGTAACGGTTCTGCGACAGCACCTCCCGCCGCTGTTGAGCGGCAAACCAAACTCAGCACAACCTCCCAACGGAACGCATTCGGCATGCCCGAATTCAATTCCAAGACTCGATTATGAGTCGCCGGGAAAACCCGCTAGAGTTTGAGACGTCGGAACGGCCCAACAGCCGGGAAGACAACCCCACTTCGACTGGGAATCGGGCCCGAAAGGATCTGATAGAGTCGGAACCGCCGGAAAGGGAAACGCGAAAGCCGAAAGGCTGGAGCGGGAACCGGAAAGGCACCGAGGAAGTCGGACACGAAAGAGTCTGATAGAGTCGGAAACGCAAGAACGAAGAACAAAAAGAAACACCGAAGGGAAGCGCCCGGAGGAAAGCCCGAGAGGGTGAGTACAAAGGAAGCGTCCGTTCCTTGAGAACTCAACAGCGTGCCAAAAGTCAACGCCAGATATGTTGATACCCCGACTCACTTCGGTGAGTTGAGGTTCCTTTGAAAAAGTCCTGTACGGCCCTTGAGGCTCGTGCAGGCAGCACAGCGAGGACGCTGTGAACCGAGGGGATTATTCCTCTCCTTGGTTCCGCTCTCGTGGTGTCGCACCGGATTACCGGTACACATTCACGGAGAGTTTGATCCTGGCTCAGGACGAACGCTGGCGGCGTGCTTAACACATGCAAGTCGAACGATGAAGCCCTTCGGGGTGGATTAGTGGCGAACGGGTGAGTAACACGTGGGCAATCTGCCCTTCACTCTGGGACAAGCCCTGGAAACGGGGTCTAATACCGGATAACACCGTCTCTCGCATGGGAGAGGGTTGAAAGCTCCGGCGGTGAAGGATGAGCCCGCGGCCTATCAGCTTGTTGGTGAGGTAGAAGCTCACCAAGGCGACGACGGGTAGCCGGCCTGAGAGGGCGACCGGCCACACTGGGACTGAGACACGGCCCAGACTCCTACGGGAGGCAGCAGTGGGGAATATTGCACAATGGGCGAAAGCCTGATGCAGCGACGCCGCGTGAGGGATGACGGCCTTCGGGTTGTAAACCTCTTTCAGCAGGGAAGAAGCGAAAGTGACGGTACCTGCAGAAGAAGCGCCGGCTAACTACGTGCCAGCAGCCGCGGTAATACGTAGGGCGCAAGCGTTGTCCGGAATTATTGGGCGTAAAGAGCTCGTAGGCGGCTTGTCACGTCGGTTGTGAAAGCCCGGGGCTTAACCCCGGGTCTGCAGTCGATACGGGCAGGCTAGAGTGTGGTAGGGGAGATCGGAATTCCTGGTGTAGCGGTGAAATGCGCAGATATCAGGAGGAACACCGGTGGCGAAGGCGGATCTCTGGGCCATTACTGACGCTGAGGAGCGAAAGCGTGGGGAGCGAACAGGATTAGATACCCTGGTAGTCCACGCCGTAAACGGTGGGAACTAGGTGTTGGCGACATTCCACGTCGTCGGTGCCGCAGCTAACGCATTAAGTTCCCCGCCTGGGGAGTACGGCCGCAAGGCTAAAACTCAAAGGAATTGACGGGGGCCCGCACAAGCAGCGGAGCATGTGGCTTAATTCGACGCAACGCGAAGAACCTTACCAAGGCTTGACATATACCGGAAAGCATCAGAGATGGTGCCCCCCTTGTGGTCGGTATACAGGTGGTGCATGGCTGTCGTCAGCTCGTGTCGTGAGATGTTGGGTTAAGTCCCGCAACGAGCGCAACCCTTGTTCTGTGTTGCCAGCATGCCCTTCGGGGTGATGGGGACTCACAGGAGACTGCCGGGGTCAACTCGGAGGAAGGTGGGGACGACGTCAAGTCATCATGCCCCTTATGTCTTGGGCTGCACACGTGCTACAATGGCAGGTACAATGAGCTGCGAAGCCGCGAGGCGGAGCGAATCTCAAAAAGCCTGTCTCAGTTCGGATTGGGGTCTGCAACTCGACCCCATGAAGTCGGAGTTGCTAGTAATCGCAGATCAGCATTGCTGCGGTGAATACGTTCCCGGGCCTTGTACACACCGCCCGTCACGTCACGAAAGTCGGTAACACCCGAAGCCGGTGGCCCAACCCCTTGTGGGAGGGAGCTGTCGAAGGTGGGACTGGCGATTGGGACGAAGTCGTAACAAGGTAGCCGTACCGGAAGGTGCGGCTGGATCACCTCCTTTCTAAGGAGCACTTCTTACCGAGTTCGCTCGGTCAGAGGCCAGTACATCGGCGAATGTTCGATGCTGGTTGCTCATGGGTGGAACGTTGACTACTCGGCACGATGACTTGGCTTCACTAGTACTGCTTCGGCGTGGAACGTGAAAGTCAGGGGATCGGGTCGGGCACGCTGTTGGGTATCTGAAGGTACGGCCGGTTTCGGCTGCCTTCAGTGCCGACCCCAGTGCACTCGGATCTACTGGTTCGGGGTGATGGGTGGTTGGTCGTTGTTTGAGAACTGCACAGTGGACGCGAGCATCTGTGGCCAAGTTTTTAAGGGCGCACGGTGGATGCCTTGGCACCAGGAACCGATGAAGGACGTGGGAGGCCACGATAGTCCCCGGGGAGTCGTCAACCAGGCTTTGATCCGGGGGTTTCCGAATGGGGAAACCCGGCAGTCGTCATGGGCTGTCACCCGCTGCTGAACACATAGGCAGTGTGGAGGGAACGCGGGGAAGTGAAACATCTCAGTACCCGCAGGAAGAGAAAACAACCGTGATTCCGGGAGTAGTGGCGAGCGAAACCGGATGAGGCCAAACCGTATGCGTGTGAGACCCGGCAGGGGTTGCGCATGCGGGGTTGTGGGATCTCTCTTTCACAGTCTGCCGGCTGTGAGGCGAGTCAGAAACCGTTGATGTAGACGAAGGACATGCGAAAGGTCCGGCGTAGAGGGTAAGACCCCCGTAGTCGAAACATCAGCGGCTCGTTTGAGAGACACCCAAGTAGCACGGGGCCCGAGAAATCCCGTGTGAATCTGGCGGGACCACCCGTTAAGCCTAAATATTCCCTGGTGACCGATAGCGGATAGTACCGTGAGGGAATGGTGAAAAGTACCGCGGGAGCGGAGTGAAATAGTACCTGAAACCGTGTGCCTACAAGCCGTGGGAGCGTCGGACATCAAGCTTGCTTGGTGTCTCGTGACTGCGTGCCTTTTGAAGAATGAGCCTGCGAGTTTGCGGTGTGTTGCGAGGTTAACCCGTGTGGGGAAGCCGTAGCGAAAGCGAGTCCGAATAGGGCGATTTAGTAGCGCGCTCAAGACCCGAAGCGGAGTGATCTAGCCATGGGCAGGTTGAAGCGGCTGTAAGAGGTCGTGGAGGACCGAACCCACCAGGGTTGAAAACCTGGGGGATGACCTGTGGTTAGGGGTGAAAGGCCAATCAAACTCCGTGATAGCTGGTTCTCCCCGAAATGCATTTAGGTGCAGCGTCGTGTGTTTCTTGCCGGAGGTAGAGCACTGGATAGGCGATGGGCCCTACCGGGTTACTGACCTTAGCCAAACTCCGAATGCCGGTAAGTGAGAGCGCGGCAGTGAGACTGTGGGGGATAAGCTCCATGGTCGAGAGGGAAACAGCCCAGAGCATCGACTAAGGCCCCTAAGCGTACGCTAAGTGGGAAAGGATGTGGAGTCGCACAGACAACCAGGAGGTTGGCTTAGAAGCAGCCACCCTTGAAAGAGTGCGTAATAGCTCACTGGTCTAGTGATTCCGCGCCGACAATGTAGCGGGGCTCAAGCGTACCGCCGAAGTCGTGTCATTGCGATATATACCCCCAACGGGGATCGTGATGGGTAGGGGAGCGTCGTGTGCCGGGTGAAGCCGCGCCGGAAGGCAGTGGTGGACGGTTCACGAGTGAGAATGCAGGCATGAGTAGCGATACATACGTGAGAAACGTGTGCGCCGATTGACTAAGGGTTCCTGGGTCAAGCTGATCTGCCCAGGGTAAGTCGGGACCTAAGGCGAGGCCGACAGGCGTAGTCGATGGATAACCGGTTGATATTCCGGTACCCGCTGTGAAGCGTCAAACATCGAATCAGGCGATGCTAAGTCCGTGAAGCCGTCCCGATCTCTTCGGAGTTGAGGGAAGTGGTGGAGCCGACGGACCAGACTTGTAGTAGGTGAGTGATGGGGTGACGCAGGAAGGTAGTCCAGCCCGGGCGATGGTTGTCCCGGGGTAAGGGTGTAGGACGCAAGGTAGGCAAATCCGCCTTGCACATAGTCTGAGACCTGATGCCGAGCCGATTGTGGTGAAGTGGATGATCCTATGCTGTCGAGAAAAGCCTCTAGCGAGTTTCATGGCGGCCCGTACCCTAAACCGACTCAGGTGGTCAGGTAGAGAATACCGAGGCGTTCGGGTGAACTATGGTTAAGGAACTCGGCAAAATGCCCCCGTAACTTCGGGAGAAGGGGGGCCATCACCGGTGATGAGTCTTGCACTCTGAGCTGGGGGTGGCCGCAGAGACCAGCGAGAAGCGACTGTTTACTAAAAACACAGGTCCGTGCGAAGCCGTAAGGCGATGTATACGGACTGACGCCTGCCCGGTGCTGGAACGTTAAGGGGACCGGTTAGTGCGCTTTCGGGCGTGCGAAGCTGAGAACTTAAGCGCCAGTAAACGGCGGTGGTAACTATAACCATCCTAAGGTAGCGAAATTCCTTGTCGGGTAAGTTCCGACCTGCACGAATGGCGTAACGACTTCTCGACTGTCTCAACCATAGGCCCGGTGAAATTGCACTACGAGTAAAGATGCTCGTTTCGCGCAGAAGGACGGAAAGACCCCGGGACCTTTACTACAGTTTGATATTGGTGTTCGGTTCGGCTTGTGTAGGATAGGTGGGAGACTGTGAAGCGGGCACGCCAGTGTTCGTGGAGTCAACGTTGAAATACCACTCTGGTCGTGCTGGATGTCTAACCTCGGTCCGTGATCCGGATCAGGGACAGTGTCTGATGGGTAGTTTAACTGGGGCGGTTGCCTCCCAAAGAGTAACGGAGGCGCCCAAAGGTTCCCTCAGCCTGGTTGGTAATCAGGTGTTGAGTGTAAGTGCACAAGGGAGCTTGACTGTGAGACCGACGGGTCGAGCAGGGACGAAAGTCGGGACTAGTGATCCGGCGGTGGCTTGTGGAAGCGCCGTCGCTCAACGGATAAAAGGTACCCCGGGGATAACAGGCTGATCTTCCCCAAGAGTCCATATCGACGGGATGGTTTGGCACCTCGATGTCGGCTCGTCGCATCCTGGGGCTGGAGTCGGTCCCAAGGGTTGGGCTGTTCGCCCATTAAAGCGGTACGCGAGCTGGGTTTAGAACGTCGTGAGACAGTTCGGTCCCTATCCTCTGTGCGCGTAGGAATATTGAGAAGGGCTGTCCCTAGTACGAGAGGACCGGGACGGACGAACCTCTGGTGTGCCAGTTGTCCTGCCAAGGGCATGGCTGGTTGGCTACGTTCGGAAAGGATAACCGCTGAAAGCATCTAAGCGGGAAGCCTGCTTCGAGATGAGTATTCCCACCCCCTTTGAGGGGTTAAGGCTCCCAGTAGACGACTGGGTTGATAGGCCAGATCTGGAAGCCCGGTAACGGGTGGAGGTGACTGGTACTAATAGGCCGAGGGCTTGTCCTCAGTTGCTCGCGTCCACTGTGTTGGTTCTGAAACCACGAACAACCGTCGTAGCCATGTGCCACGGCTCCGGTTGACAGTTTCATAGTGTTTCGGTGGTCATAGCGTGAGGGAAACGCCCGGTTACATTCCGAACCCGGAAGCTAAGCCTCACAGCGCCGATGGTACTGCAGGGGGGACCCTGTGGGAGATTAGGACGCCGCCGAACTATTTTTAGGGAAAACCCCCGCACCATTTGGTGCGGGGGTTTTCTGCGTTCTGACGTCCTGACGTTCTGACGCCTTTTACGACGGGTGCCTTTTTGTGGGCGCCTTTTACGAAGGGCTCACCAGCTTCGTGTCGTAGGCCAGAATGACCGCCTGCACCCTGTCCCGCGCTCCCGTCTTCGCGAGGATGCGGCCCACGTGCGTCTTCACCGTGGATTCCGCGAGATGCAGCCGGGCCGAGATCTCCGTGTTCGTCCAGCCCTGGCCGATGACCGTCAGGATTTCCCGCTCGCGGTCCGTGAGCGACACGATGCGGGGATCCTGGGAAGGGTCGGCGGGGACGGCCGACGTGGGCAGGTGATCGGCGTACGCGTCGAGGAGACGGCGGGTCAGGCTCGGGGCCACCACCGCGTCGCCCGACGCGACCGCGCGGATTCCGGAGAGGAGATCCTCCGGCAGCGCGTCCTTGATGAGGAAACCGGACGCCCCGGCGCGCAGACCGGCGTACGCGTATTCGTCGAGGTCGAACGTCGTGAGGATCAGTACGCGCGTGCGGTCGCCCGCCGCGACGATGCGGCGGGTGGCCTCGATGCCGTCGAGGCCCGGCATGCGGATGTCCATCAGGACGACGTCCGGATGGAGTTCGGCGGTCATGCGGACCGCCTCGCTGCCGTTGCCCGCCTCGCCCGCGACCGACATGTCGTCCTGGCTCTCCAGGAGCATGCGGAAGCCGAAGCGCTGCATGGGCTGGTCGTCGACGAGGAGCACGGTGGTCACGGTGTCTTGTCGTCCTTCGCGGGAGAGAGCGGGAGGTGGAGGTGGACCCGCCAGCCGCCCGATGGGCGGGGGAGCGGGCCGGCCTCAAGTGTGCCGTCGTACAACGAGGTTCGCTCGCGCATTCCGGTCAGACCTCGGCCGCTTCCCGTGTCCGTGCGCGTGCCGGGGGCGCCGGGAGCGCGGCCGGTGCCGGTGTCCGTGACGTCGACCGTCACCCCGTCGGGGGCGTACGTGACGTCGACCGTCGCCGTGGCGTCCGGGCCGCCGTGCTTGAGGGTGTTGGTGAGGGCTTCCTGGATCACGCGGTAGACGGCGAGTTGGCGGCCCGCGGGGACCGACTCGGGGGCGCCGCGCACCGTGGAGCGTACGGGGAGGCCCGCGGCCCGTACGCCGTCGATGAGCTGGGCCAGGTCGGACAGGGCGGGCTGCGGGGCGAGTTCGGCGGTGGCGGGGGCGTCGTCGCTCAGGACGTCGAGGAGGCGGCGCAGTTCGGAGAGGGCCTGCCTGCTGGTGGTGCCGATGGCTTCGAGGGCCTGGGCGGCGCGTTCGGGGGACTTGGCGGCCGCGTACGAGCCGCCGTCCGCGAGGCCCGTGATGACCGAGAGGTTGTGGCCGATGATGTCGTGCATCTCGCGGGCGATGCGGGTGCGTTCGGCGGCGGTGGCGAGCCGCGCCTGCTGGTCGCGTTCGACTTCGAGGCGCTGGGCGCGTTCGACGAGGGCCGCGGTGTGGTCCTGGCGGGAGCGCACCGCGATGCCGAGGAGCGCGACGAGGGAGTACGCCCAGAGGTAGGGGACGATCTGCGCGTCCCAGCTGTCGTCGGGGAAGCGGACGACGCCGACGACGAGCGGCAGCGTCATCATCGCGCCCGCCGTGCCGAGGGTCTTCAGGGGCAGCCGCAGGGCGATGTTGAACAGGACGATGAGCTGGAGCATCGCGGCCTGGAGCAGCGCGCCAGAGGCGCTGTTGACGAGGCCGACGGCCGACGTGAAGGCGAGCACGGCCATGGGGTGGCGGCGGCGCCAGAGGAGCGGTACGGAGAAGCAGAGGCTCATGACGATGACCAGCGGCTGCGGGACGCCGGGGTCGGCGGCGACGGTGCGCCAGCCGTCGCCCGCGACGTCGGTGATGGCGACGATCACGTAGAAGCCGGTCAGGAGCAGGTCCCAGACCAGCGGGTGGCGCCGGTCGATGGCGCGCACCCGCTGGGTCAGGCGTTGGAGGTACGGGAGGCCGGTGGTCGATCCGGTGGTCGACGTCGGCCGTATCTCGGTCACCGCTTCATCCTCGTACACGAGATCGTTTCGCACACGGGTTCAGACGTCGCGACGCTTGAGGAGCACGGACGCCCCGGCGATGAGCGCCGCGGTCCACAGCGCGAGGGTGAGCAGGGCGGTGCCGGGAGCGATGGTGTCCTCGACGCGGGCGACCGAGCCGAGGGAGCTCGCGGCCTGGGCGGGCAGGTACCTGACCGCGGTGTCGACGAAGTCGAAGGGCAGCGTCTTCAGGATCTCCGGCAGGATGAGGACGGCGGCGATGAACGCCCCGATGGCGCCGGGCACCGAGCGCAGCAGCGCGCCGAGGCCGAGGGCGATCAGGCTCATCAGGGTGATGCCCGCGGCGCTGCCCGCGAGGGCGCCCAGGACGCCGGGGTCGGCGAGCGACAGCTTCTTGTCGGTGTCGGAGAGCCAGATCTGGGCGGTGAGGAAGGTGCCGGTGTTCGTCACGAGGGTGGCCGTGAACGCGACGCCCGCGAAGACCGCGGCCTTGGACCACAGGACGGGCAGCCGGTGCGGGACGGCGGTGAGGGAGGCGCGGATCATGCCCGTCGCGTACTCGCCCGCGATGACGAGGATGCCGAGGACGGCGAGGCAGATCTGCGAGAGCTGGGTGCCGAAGAGGACGAAGACGACCGTGTCGATCTCGGAGTCGTCGCCGTCGTAGGTGGCGCCCATCATGATGCCGACGGAGAGGACCAGGGCGCTCGCGGTGATCAGGGTGATCCAGGTGGAGCGGAGGGTCCACAGCTTGTGCCACTCGGAGCGCAGGATGCCCTTGGTGGTGAGGCGGTAGGGCGCGGGAGTGGTGGGCGTCGCGGGGGTGTTCTGGGCGGGGGCGGTCTGGAGGGTGCTCATGCCGCTGCTCCTTCGGACTGGGCGAGTGACGGGGCGGCGACGTATTCGACGGAGTCCCGGGTGAGGTCCATGAACGCCTGCTCCAACGAGGCTTCCTGCGGGGTGAGTTCGAAGAGCGGGATGCCGTGGGCCGCCGCGGTGCGGCCGATGTGTTCGGCGTCCGTGCCGCGGACGTCGAGGGTGCCGGGGCTCTCGCAGGAGATCCGCACGTCGGGGCCGGTGAGCAGCTCGGTGAGGAGTCCGGCCTCGGGGGTGACGACCTTGACGGATCCGGTGCCGGATTCGCGTACGAAGCGTTCGACGGTGGTGTCGGCGAGGAGCCTGCCGCGGCCGATGATGATCAGGTGCTCGGCGGTGAGGGCCATCTCGCTCATCAGGTGGGAGGAGACGAGGATCGTACGGCCTTGTGCGGCAAGGGACTTGAGGAGGTTGCGGATCCACAGGACGCCCTCGGGGTCGAGGCCGTTGACGGGCTCGTCGAGGATGACGGTGGCGGGGTCGCCGATCAGCGCGGCCGCGATGCCGAGGCGCTGGCCCATGCCGAGCGAGAAGCCCTTCACGCGCTTGCGGGCGACCTCCTGGATGCCGACGAGGTCGAGGACCTCGTCGACGCGCTTCTTCGGGATCGAGTGGGTGTGGGCGAGCGCCATGAGGTGGTGGTACGCGGAGCGGCCCGGGTGGACGGAGCGGGCTTCGAGGAGGGCGCCCACCTCGTGCAGGGGCGCGGGGTGGGCCGCGTAGGAGCGGCCGCCGACGGTGGCGCGGCCGCGGGTGGGGGCGTCGAGGCCGAGGAGCATCCGCATGGTGGTGGACTTGCCCGCGCCGTTGGGGCCGAGGAAGCCGGTGACGGCGCCCGGGTGGACCTCGAAGCCGAGGTCCTCGACGACGGTCTTGCCGCCGTAGCGCTTGGTCAGTTCGTGAGCACTAATCATGTCCTCGATGCTGCTGCGGGCGGCGGCGCGGATCGTCGGACCGGGGGCGGGAGATGGGCGGCGGGGGTAGTACCCGGGTACGACGGGGGCCCTGAGGCGGGCTAGAGCGCGGGGTCCGTCCGGGCGATCAGAGGTCCGGGTCCGCCCGGGCGATCAGATAGCCGAGCTGGGCCCGGGACTGTGACCCCAAGTCCCGGGAGATGGCGGCGACATGGGCGGCGACCGTGCGCCGCGACACCCCGAGGCGGCGGGCGATCGCGTCGTCCGTGAGGCCGGAGACGAGGAGCTTCATGACCGCGCGGCGGGCCTCGTCGACGATGAGCGGCTCGCGGTGGCGGGCTGCGGTCGGCTCCGCCACCGGTTTCGCCCGGTCCCAGGCGTCGTCGAAGACGGCGGCGAGGTGTGCGACGACGGTGGGGTGCCTGATCTCGACGGCGCCCGCGTCCTGGTCGCAGAGGTAGGCGGTCGTGCGGTCGCACAGGATCATGCGGCCGGTGAGCTGTTGCAGGGTGCGGACGTGGCCGCCCGCCCGCTCGATGTCCTGGATGTGCCGCCACCGCGCGGCGTGGGTGCGGGCCGCGTGCGGGTACAGCGCCCGGTGCGTGACGCCGGGCGGGACGGGGGCGGGGGCGGGGAGGGTCGTCATGAGCTCGGTGCGGCAGTCGCGCACGGCCTGTTCCAGGAGCGCGGGGACGGCGTCCGCGCCCTCGACGAGGGTGAGCCAGTCCTGGGACTCGCGGCGTGCGGCGCGGTAGATCGCGTGGACCGGAGAGAACCCGGAGCCGATGGACCGCAGCCGCTCCTGCTGGGCGTCGAGCAAGTCCCTCACGGGTTGGAGGAGTTCGGTCTCGGCGACATGGGGCGACACGGGTACGAGGACTTCGGGGTCGTCCGGGGGAGGCGTCAGCAGACCGAGGCGTACGAGGCAGTGGGGCGCTGTCGCGCGCGGCAGGCAGCCCTTGACGACCGCGGCGCGGTAGCGGCTGAGGCCGTCGGCGCAGGGGGCCTGGGCGGTGTCGGTGCAGTGGCAGCCGGTTCCTGGCCCCTTTGCGTCATCGTGCATCGCACGATTATGCACCGGGAATTCCAAGGCTCAGGTGTCGTACTGCTGTGAGACTCGAAGTGACAAAGGTCGTTCGCTTGGGAATCAAAGGGAATGTGGTTCGTGTGAATCTCTCCGGCAGTACAGTCGTCATCACGGGCGCGGGCAGCGGCATCGGTCTCGCGACCGCCGAACTCGTCGCACGGCGCGGCGCCCGCGTCGTGCTCACCGACCGCAGCGCGGACGTCGTGCGTCCGCAGGCCGAGCGGATCGCCGAACTGACGGGCTCGGAGGCCGAGTTCCGCGCACTCGACGTCACCGACGGGGCGGCGGTGGAGGAGGTCATGGGGTCGGTCGGCACCATCGACCACCTCTTCACCTGTGCGTCAGGGGCCGTGGTCGCGCCCTTCGAGGAGCTCACCGAGGCGCGGGTGCGGCAGTTCTTCGAGGTCAAGTGGTGGGGGCAGTACCGGTGCCTGCGGGCCGCGCTGCCGTACGTCCCGAAGGAGACGGGGTCGGTCACGCTCGTCTCCGGATACCTCTACCGGAAGGTCGACCCCGGCTACTTCGCCTTCGCCGCGGTCAACGGCGCGGTCGAGGCCGCCGTGAAGTCCCTCGCCATCGAGCTGGCGCCGCTGCGGGTCAACGCGGTCGCGCCGGGGCCGACCGATACGCACGCGCACCTCATGTCCCCCGAGGAGCACGGCGCCTACCGTGCGGAGATCGCGCGGCTGCTGCCGGTCGGACGGCCCGGCTCGGCGGAGGAGGTCGCGCATGCCGCGGCGTACTTGATGGAGAACACGTTCACCACGGGGACGACGCTGGACGTGGACGGCGGCAAGCGCTGAACCCCCGTGACTATGCGGGGAGTTCGCTGTCCGGCCAGCGCGTACGTCCCTGTTCCCGCGAGCGCAGCAGGGCCAGGGTCGGCAGGCCGCGGTCCGCGCCGGTGGTGAGCAGCTCCGGCAGCTCGGGCAGCGGAGCCACCGCCGCGACGTCGTCGAGGACGAGCGTCACTGGTGGGTCGAGCCGACCGGAGGATGACCGTTCGGCCATGCGCCGGCCGTGCTCGACCACGCTGGAGGCGAGTGCCGTGAGCAAGGGCATGGCACCCGGGCCTTGGCGGGACTTGGGATCCTCGATCGCCTCACCCACCACAAAAAGCGTGCCCCCTTCATCGACGAAGGAATCCAGGGTGAGCGCATCAGTTCGGTTCGGGGTGCAGGATTCGCGTACGTGGACGGTGAAGAGGGCGGAGAGGGCGCGGGCGGTCAACTCCTGTGCCATGTCCTTGCGTTCGGCGTAGGCGGTGAGGACCGCCTCCAGTTCACCGGCTGCGCCCGATGACGCCTTGGGGTGCGTACGGAGGATGCGTACGGCCTCCTGGACCTGGGTGCCCTGGGACCAGCGGTGGACGTGCTTCATGGGTTTGTCGCCGACCGCGGCCGCGTGCAGGAAGCTGCGCATCAGGGTCTCCGCGGTGTCCGCGACGGCGCTGTCCAGCTTGGCGCTCGGCCTTATCGGCGCGAGCAGGGCGGCCGCGCGGTGGGCCGCTGTCGCCTTGTCCTCGCAGCCCGCGGTGGGGGACCAGTGCATGCGGGCGGGGGTGTCGCACAGGTGCGAGGGGTCGTAGAGGAGGACGGGGCCGAGCTTGGCCCGCGCGTCCTTCGTCTCCGCCCACAGGGTGGGGTCGGAGGTGATGATCAGGGCTGCGCCCTCGGCGTCCTGGATGGCTTGTAGCGCCAGCGGTCTGCGGGTCGCGGGGTCGCCCAGTACGAGGGGCGTACGAGGGGGTGGCACGGTCGGCACCGGGACGCTGTGCTCCACGCCTCCGGCGCGGAGGTCGTCGTGACGCTCGGTCGGGACCGGCTCCCTGGGCTCCGCGCCTGCGGCACGGGGCTCCCACCCGTCCACCCGTTCCGTCACCGGAGGCGTCGATGTCTCCGACCCGCCCCCTTCAGCCCGCCGCGCCTTCCGTACCGCCCTCCACCGCACCACCGTCCCCATGACGAAGATCGTCAGCACCACGAGGATCATCAGCTGGCCGATGAACAGGCCCCAGAACAAGCCGTACCCGGAGAGCTGCCCCGGAGGCGTCTGCGGCCACGCGCCCGCCAGGTCGTGCGGCCGGCCCACCAAGTGGCGTACGGAAAGGGGCGTATGACCGAAGGTCACATGCTCGGGCCAGGAGCCGTGGGCGAACCAGCCCGCGAGGCCCGTCGCGGACCAGACGAGCACCGTGGACCCGAGCAGGAACCCGAGGAAGCCCACCAACACCCCGTCGGGAATGCCCCGTTCAGGCCGCTGCGGGACTCTGCGTCCGCCCCGCTCCCACTCATCCCGCATGCTGCTCCATGTACGCCGCCCGCTGCTCCGCCTCCAGCTCGGCCGCCCGCATCGCCTCGTCGGTCGGTCCCTCGTCGGGGAGGTCGGCCGACGACTCGGTCATGGCGCGGTCGGTGAAGACCAGTGGTCGTTCCGTCTCGGTGATGAGGTGCTTGACCACCTGCACGTTGCCGTTCACGTCCCAGACCGCGATGCCGGGGGTGAGGGTGGGGATGATCTCCACCGCCCACCTGGGGAGCCCGAGCACCCGGCCCGTCGCCCTCGCCTCGTCCGCCTTCTGGGCGTAGATCGTCCGGGTGGAGGCCATCTTCAGGATCGCCGCCGCCTCCTTGGCGGCCGCGCCGTCCACCACGTCGCTCAGGTGGTGCACCACCGCCACGAAGGACAGGCCGAGCCGTCGGCCGAACTTCAGCAGGCGCTGGAACAGCTGCGCGACGAAGGGGGAGTTGATGATATGCCACGCCTCCTCCACCAGGAAGATGCGCTTCTTGCGGTCGGGCCGGATCCACGTGTGCTCCAGCCACACGCCGACGATCGCCATCAGGATCGGCATCGCGATGGAGTTCCGGTCGATGTGCGAGAGGTCGAAGACGATCAGCGGGGCGTCGAGGTCGATGCCGACCGTCGTGGGGCCGTCGAACATGCCCCTGAGGTCACCGTCGACCAGCCGGTCGAGCACCAGGGCCACGTCCAGGCCCCAGGCCCGCACGTCGTCTATGGCGACGTTCATCGCCTCGGCCGACTCCGGCTCGGGGTGCCGGAGCTGCTCGACGATGTCGGTGAGGACGGGCTGACGCTCCACGATGGTCTCGTTGACGTACGCGTGGGCGACCTTCAGCGCGAAGCCCGAGCGCTCGTCGAGCCCGTGCCCCATGGCGACCTCGATGATGGTCCTCAATAGCGCGAGCTGGCCCGTCGTCGTGATCGCGGGGTCGAGCGGGTTCAGCCGGATCCCCATGTCCAGGGCGGCCGTCGGGTCGAGCCGGATGGGAGTTATCCCCAGCTCCTGGGCGATGAGGTTCCATTCGCCGACGCCGTCCTCACCCTGTGCGTCCAGGACCACGACCTGGCGGTCCTTGAACCTCAACTGCCGAAGGACGTACGTCTTCTCAAGCGCCGACTTGCCGTTGCCTGACTCGCCGAGCACCAGCCAGTGCGGGGCGGGGAGCTGCTGCCCGTACAGCATGAAGGGGTCGTAGATGTAGCCCTTGCCGGAGTAGACCTCGCGCCCGATGATCACGCCGGAGTCGCCGAGCCCCGGCGCGGCCGTCGGCAGGTAGACCGCCTGGGCCTGCCCCGTCGACGTGCGCACCGGCAGCCTGGTCGTCTCGACCTTCCCGAACAGGAAGGACGTGAAGGCGTCCGTGAGGATGGTCAGCGGATCCCGCATCTCAGCAGCCTGCCTCTACGTCTAGCGTCGGATGCCGGTCGCGAACGGCAGCGTATTCACGAAGGCCCTGTGGTGCTCGCGGTCGCACCACTCCAGCTTCAGATACGACTTGCCCGCTGAGGCGCGGATGGTGCGCTTGTCGCGCGCGAGTGCCTCCGGGGAGCGGGACGACACCGTGATGTAGCCGACCAGGTTGACGCCCGCCGCGCCGCTCGCCAGGTCCTCGCCGCGCTGGTCGAGGCGGGAGTGCGAGGCGATGTCGCGGGGGTCGACGGTGCGGTTCATCTTGGCCTGGCGGCTGGCCTCGGCCTCGTCGTTCGTCTTCTCCGTCAGCATCCGCTCGATGGCGACCTCGGTGGGTTCGAGGTCCATCGTGACGGCGACCGTGCGGATCACGTCCGGGGTGTGCACGAGCAGCGGCGCCAGGAAGTTCACGCCGACCGGCGTCATCGGCCACTCCTTCACCCAGGCCGTGGAGTGGCACCAGGGCGCGCGCGTCGAGGACTCGCGGGTCTTGGCCTGGAGGTAGGTCGCCTCCATGGCGTCGAGCTCGGCGGGCCAGGCGTTGCGCTTCGTCATCGCCTGGATGTGGTCGATGGGGTGGTCCGGGTCGTACATGGAGTGCACGAGGGAGGCGAGGCGGCCCTGGCCGAGCGGTTGCCGTACGCGGATGTCGGCCTCCTGGAGGCGCGAGCAGATGTCGGTCAGCTCGCGCGCCATGACCACGGCGAGTCCGGCGTCCTTGTCGAGCTTCCTGCCGCCCTGCGGGCGTGCCGCGCGGGCCATCGCCTGCGCCTCACCGGCCAGCTCGCGGGAGTAGTGCATGCAGGCGACGAGGTAGGCGCGGTGCTGCTCGCTGCTGGTGGACACCATCGACTGCAGCTGGTCGTAGGAGCCCTTGAGCCAGGGCAGCGCCCGGTCGTCGCCGCGCTGGCTGACGTCCTTGGCGTGCGCGTCCGGGTCGGCGGGCAGCGTACGGGCGAGCATCTGGAGCCGCGTCACGAAGCCGTCGCCGTTCGCGACGTGCTTGAGGAGCGTGCCGAACCGGTCGACGAGCGCTTCCTGGTCCTCGGAGTCGCGAAGCCCCACGCCCGGGCCCTCGATCTCGATGGCCGCGGTGACGGTCCGCCGGTCCGCGTGCAGCAGCACGGCGATCTCGTCGGGGCCGAACGGCGCGGCCAGCCAGTTGATGCGGCCGATGCCGGGCGGCGGCCCGACCTCGACTTCCCTTCCGTCGGCCCTGACGCCCGCCTCGGGGGCGGCGGAGCGGTAGGTGGTACCGCGCTTGAGGGACCGCTTGTAACTGCGGTTGATCTCGAACCACTTGTAGAACGTGCGGTGCTTGTACGGGACGTACACCGCCGCGATGGCGAGCATCGGGAAGCCCATGAGCAGCACGATGCGCAGGGAGAGGACGGGGACGAGGAGCCCGCACATCATGCCGAGGAACGCCCCCGCGATGATCAGGGCGATCTCCCCGGTCTCGCGGTTCTTGCCGACGATCGCGTTCGGCCGGGCGCGGCCGATCAGATATGTGCGGCGGGGCGCGACCGGCTGGGACACGTGGGACTGGGTCGTCAACGCCCTTCACCTCCCGAGCGGTTGGTACTGCTGTTGCGGGCGCCGCCCCGGTTGCCCGAGTGCGGCGAGTTCGTCGCGCTGCTGCGCGGCGGGGGTGCGGCGGAGGGGACAGATCCGCCGCCGTTCGATGAGCCGCCGCCCCCGCCTGCGGCGGGTCGGCTGCTGTGGGCGGCGACACCGCCGCTGGCGGGGTTGGCGGGCCGCGCCTGGCTGGTGTTGTTGCCGCCCTGGTTGCCGCCGCCGTTCCCCCGGGAGCTGTGGGTCTTGATGCCCTGGGAGACGAGGGAGGCGGGGGAGCTGATCACGGCGGCGGCCTTGTTCTCGGCGCCGCCCATGATGCGGTTGTTGCGGGAGTTGGCGATCTCGTCGCCGAAGCCCGGTACGAAACGGTAGATCATGGCGCTCGCGAAGATGGCGAGCAGGATGATCGAGAGCCCGGAGACGACGGCGGAGAACGAGTCGGGGCCGTCGTCGGCGGAGAGCGCGCCCGCGAGGCCGAGCACGATCACGATGATGGGTTTCACGAGGATCACCGCGATCATGATCCCGGCCCAGCGCCGGACGTGCCCCCACAGGTTCTTGTCGACGAGCCCCGCGTACACGACGGTGCCGAGGAGCGCTCCTACGTAGAGCAGCGCGGCCCTGATGACGAGCTCCAGCCACAGGACACCTGCGGCGAGGATCGACACCAGCGAGACCACGATCAGCATGATCGGTCCGCCGCCGATGTCCTCCCCCTTCTTCAGCGCACCCGAGAACGTCCCGAAGAACTGGTCGGTCTGCCCCCCTGTCGCCTTCGCGATGACGTCCGACACGCCGTCGGTCGCCGAGACGACGGTGTAGAGGATCAGCGGCGTGAAGGCGGAGGCGAGGACGGTGAGCCAGAGGAAGCCGATGGCCTCGGACAGGGCGGTGGTGAGCGGGACCCCCCGCACCGCCCTCTTCGCCACGGCGAGCAGCCACAGGAGGAGGGTCAGGATGGTGGAGGCGGCGAAGACGACGGCGTACTGCTGGAGGAACTTGTCGTTGGTGAAGTCGACGTTGGCGGTGTCCTTCACGGCTTCGGAGAGTTTGTCCACGGTCCAGGAGGCGGCGTCTGCGCAGCCCTTTGCGAGGGCGCGTAGGGGGTCGAGGTCGGAGGTGATGGGGGGAGAGGCGGGGTACTTTCCACCGCCTCCGCTGTCCTGCCCCTTCTCGCAGTACTCCTTCGCGGGCCCGCGGATGAGGTCGCACGGGTTGTCGGAAGGCTTGGGATCCGGTGCCGCGAAGACACGGGTGGCAAGCAGCACGGCCGACGTCTGCACCGTGGTGAAGGCGGCGGCGAGCGTGAGGGTGCGGCGTCGGGCGCTACCGGGCATAAGTGAACCCTCCGAACTGCTCCACTGCCTTCGCCATGTCGTCGGCTGTGGACGCCCGCTGGTCGCGGCCGACCGGGACGGGGCCGTCCTTCTGCCGGAAGTCGGCGACCTTCCAGTCGCCGTCGACCCACCGCAGCTCGTAGGTGTTCGTGAACCAGCTCTCCGACACCGGGTTCTTGGTGTCCTCGCCCGCCAGGCCGAAGAGGGACGAGTACCAGATCTCGACGGTTGCTCTGTCGCCGCTGAACTTCGTGGCCTTGGTGCCCACGGGGATGATGCGCGAAACGAACTGCGTGTTCTTGGGCGCGGAGCCGTCGGCGTTCAGACCGATGTTCGTCAGGAACTTCTCGCTCGAGTACACCTTGTCCAGCGAGGACTGACGCTTGGCCGCCTCGTCCGGGGTGTAGACCGCGTCCACGATGCCGTGACGCTGGTTCTTGTCGAACATCTCGGCCGAGCCCAACGAGACCGCGTAGTTCGCCGCGGCACTCTGCGCCCCCTGCTCATCATGCGCGAACCCCGAAGGAATCCCCGAGTTCTTGCCCTCCACCGGCTTCTCCCCGGTAGGGGCCGTCGCCGACGACCCCGCCTTCTTCCCGTCCCCACCCCCCGAAGAGGACTCGTCCCCCCGGTTGGCGAACGCGATCGCCGCGATCAGCAGCACCACCACGCCCACGACAGTGACCAGACTGCGCGACGAGGACCGCCCGCCGCCGCGGCCGGATCTGCGCGCGCCGCCGTAGACGTCGTCGCCACCGCCCTCCCCCTCGGGGAGCCGCGTCCTGGTCTCTCCCGTGCCGCCGAAGAGGCCGTCGTTCCGCTCGTCGTCGGGACTCATGCCGCGCATGCCCCCTCAAGCTCTCGCTGAACCGCCACGTGGGACATGTACGACGGTAGCCGTGCGGGTTCCCGCGCGGGCGCGGTGTGGTGACTCGACATCAGGGAGTTGCAACCTCAGCCGGTGGGCACGACGGACGGGTGGGGAGAGGGGGACAGGGAGAGGAGGGGACGTGGGGAGAGAGGGGACGTGGGGAGGGACGTGGGGGACGTGGGGAAAGGTTCCGGTCGGGCGGGTGGGACCGCTAGACCGCCATGCCGTACACGATGGTGAACAGCGTGCCGAGCGAACCGATGATGAAGACGCCGGTCAGGCCCGCGATGATCAGGCCTTTGCCCTGCTCCGCGCTGAAGGTGTCGCGCAGCGCCGTCGCGCCGATGCGTTGCTTCGCCGCGCCCCAGATCGCAATGCCGAGACAGAGGAGGATGGCGATCGCCATCACGACCTCGATCATCACGCGTGCCTCGTTGCCCAGGCTCCCGAAGGGACCCCAGTCGGGGGCGATCCCGCCGATGATGGTGGTGATGTCGCCCTTTTCGGCTGCCATAAGCATGTGTAACTCACCGCCCCTAGTGGGTTGTTCTGGCTCCTCTGCCTACCTCGGTGCAGAGGACAGCTCATTCTCGCCGACAATCGGGCCCGCGCATGCCGCCTTGGCGCCATTCGTTGGCTGACTTCGTATGTTTTCTCGTGAGTGAGGTCTGGTCACTCTGTGTATCACGCAGGATGACGCCGGGCAATGACGGCCCGGCGCGCCTCTGACCAGGTGTTCTGACCAGGTGTTAAGTCAGCCCGAGCCCGGCGGTCCCGCGGGTCACGAACGAGCAGTCGGTGTAGCGGTACGACGTACTGAGCCTGGCACCTGCCGCACGGTCGCTGACGGCTGCCCGCTTGTAGAGGAAGTGGTACTCGCCCGCGGGCAGCCGCAGGGTCGTCCTCGGGTAGCCGGACACGCCCGCCCGGCACGCCTTGTCGCCCTGCGGCTTGTCGGCGAAGATCCGGCACGACGTGCAGTCCTTCAGCGTGACGCGGCCGGTGGTGGGGCCGGTGTAGAGGACCTCCAGCTCGCCGGGGCCGAGGTTGGCGACGACGAGGTCGACGGTGGCACCGCGGGCGTGGCGGGCCGGGGGCAGGTGGCGGCCCGCGCTCGGCCGGACCCCGGCGATCTCGGCGGCGACGGCGATGTCCCCGGCGCGCCGGTGCTTCTTGTTGTCCGGGTACTTCGCGGCGAAGTCCTTCATCGTCCGGGCCGCGTCGGCGAACCGGTCGTCCCGGAACTCGTCGACTCCGCAGGCGTAGACGCCCCGCTCCACGGCGCGGTCGGTGGCGCCGCGCAGCGCGTCGGCGTCGACCGTGCCGCTGGGCAGGCCGCTCGCCGTGGTGCCGATGGCCCGCAGCTCGTCCACGGCGGGGCAGGGCTCGGAGCCCTTGAGGTCGGCCTCGCGGGCGGTGATCGCGGCGCGCAGCGCGGGCTCGACCTTCGCGGCCTGGTCCGAATCGGGGAAGGTGCGCAGCAGTTCGCCGAGCGGCCCTTCGGCGGCCGACCGGCCGATTCCGGCCGCGCCGCACTCGTAGAGGGAGGTGGCCAGGCGCCCGTCGGGCCAGGTGGCGAGCGCGCCGAGCCGGTCCTTGCCGAGGGTGGCGGGGACGGTCCGCAGGTGCTTGAGGGGGCTGATGGCGTCGCAGTACTTCTTCGCGGCGTACGGCGCGGCGGCGGTCTTGTAGTACGCGTCGAGGCTCTCGGGCAGCCGGTCGGCGGCCTTGGACCCGGGGTGGTCGTCGGCGAGCCCGCGGTAGATGTCCATGGCCTTCGCGTACCGCTGCTTGTTCCCGTGTCCCGCCGGGCCGTCGAAGGGCTCGCCTGCCAGACCGGCGACGATGCGGTCCGCCCGGTCCAGGCGGTCGAGGAGCATCTGCTCCACGGCCTCGTCGCGCGCGCCCTCGTACGCGAAGGCGGCGCCTGCGGGCACGGCGAGCAGGACGACGCCGAGCCCGACGGCGAGCGGGCCGCGCACGCGCCCGCGGCCGGACGTCCGGGTCGCCAGGCGGGCGCCTGTGGCGGCGGCGATGACCAGGAGGGCGAGGTAGGCGAGGAGTACGCCGCCGGGGACGCCGTCGACGTCGGCGGGCAGCGCGATGAAGAGGAGAGCGGCGGTCGCGGCGCAGCAGAGGATGGCTGGAAACCAGCGCCGTATCAGGACGAAACCGAGGCCGAGTCCGGTGAGGTTGAGGAGGGCTACGGCTAGGGGCGTGAGGGGGTGGCCGGTTTCGGGCGGGAGCGCCGCGTGTGGCGGAAGTGACGCGTGTGACGCGTGTGACGCGTGTGATGCGTGCGGCGGGTTTGGTGGGAGGGGCGGCAGCAGGGGCGGCGGGGGCATCGGGGGCGGTGGACCGAACCGGCCCGGAGTGGTGTCGTCGTCGCCCGGTCCGGTGGCATGCCGGTCACTGGGTTCCATCGTCGGCTCCCCCCAGCCGTGCGGCCGTGCGGCTGCGCCCGGCAGTCGCATAACGCCCAATTCCCCTACCTTCGGGGAAGGTTGGGGACGCGTCAATCGGCTGCGGGGGATGTGGGGGGAGCGGGTTCGACCCTTGTGACCGGGGAGTTCTCCCAGGCCACAAGGGTCACTCGGGCGATGCGGGTGATACGGGTGGTCAGCCGGCCGGGGAGTCGCTGACCTTGCCGACCGGGCTGAGCATGATCGGCCCGGTGAGGGCCTGGGAGTCCGGGTTCTCGGCCGGGAGGGAGCCCGCGGGCCAGTCGACGGTGACCGTCTTGGTCTCGTTCGGCGGGGTCACCAGGATCTTGGAGACGCGTACGCCGGAGCCGCCGGAGTCGTTCACCGGGAAGCCGATGTTGAAGGCGGCGGTCTCGCCGTCCTTGAGGACGTCGGTCCGCGGCTTTTCGTCGTTGCGCTCCCCGGCGATGGTGTCGCCCGCCGCCGTCTTCAGGTCGACGCCCGCGAAGCCGTTGATGGTGCAGTCGCGGCCGCCGCCGTTCTTGAAGGCGACGGTGACGGTGCCTTCCTTGCCGATCGTGTTGTCCACGGCGGAGACCTCGAGCTCGTCGCTGCGGCAGATGCCGACCTTGCCGTTCTCGTTGGAGCCGGTACCGGCGGCGGTGCCGGTGTCGCTACCGCCCGAGCCGCCCGTGCCGCCCGAGCCGGTGCCCTTGCCGTCCGAGGAGCCGCCGCTGCCGCCCGTACCGTTGCCGCCCGTCTCGCTGCCGCCGGTCCCCTTGCCGGCGTCCTGGCCCGCCGACGCGCTCGGCACCGAGTCGCCGGAGCCCGCGGCGTCCGTGCCGTCGTCACCGTTGCACGCGGTGAGTGAGAGCGAGCCGAGCAGCGCGAGGCCGGCGAGAAGGGTCTTCGAGGCGTGCGCGATCTTCATGGTGTCCCCGTCAGGTTGGTGGTGCCGAGCCGCGCCCGTTGGTGATCCGAGCGGCCGGGCGGTGGCGGTACGAGGCCGTGGTGACCGGCCCTGGAAACAGCGAAGCGGTCGGCCTGGACCCGGGGCAAGGAAAGCTGGACGACGGGGGACACTGGAATGCCAGAACTATCTCTGACCTGCGAGAACACTCCTCGCCTGGGACGTGCTCCTGGGACGTGCTCCCGGGACGTGTCCCGGCATACCGGAGCGGGTGCCTCCGGGGACCGGGGTCAGTCCCCGGCCTCCCCGTACCAGCGCCACGTGGTGAGCCGGGCCCGCCCCGGGAGCTCGCCGCGTCCGGTCGCCCACAGGAGGGTGGGCCAGGGGGCGGTGTCGGTGGGGGCGTCGGGGAAGAGGCGGTGCAGGACGCGTGCGCAGAGGTCGGCGGGCGGGCGCCAGGCGTCGCGGATGCCGAGGCCGCCGACGATGTCGTACGTATGGACGAGGGTCTCCACGATCCCCATCGCGGCGAAGCCCTCCGGGTCGGATGCGCCCCACGCGTGGTGGGCCCGGACCGTCGGCGCGGTGGTCGCGACCATGCCGGTCAGGAGCGCCCCGCACGACTCCAGGACCTGGAGCAGCCCGGGAACGCCGGACTCGCGGTCCGCGAAGGTGACGTTGGAGGGGCCGCCTTCCCTGCGGTGGTACCAGAGGAAGGGCACATCCCCGTCCAGGGGCGGCGTCTCGGGCCCGAGCTGAGCGGCGTACGCGAACAGATCGTCGGCGAGGTGCTCGACGGTCTCCCAGCAGTCCCATTCGATGCCGCCCGCCTTGACGCTCCAGTCGGCGTCGGGCGGGGCCTGGCGGAGGGTGGCTACGGCGAGGCGGACGGCGTGGGTGACGTCTGCGGGGGTGACGGGTTCTCTTGGTCCGGACATGGCGGGACGGTAGCAGGGGGTGGGCGGGGTGCCAGTACTGGTTTTCCTTGGAGGCCGGTGTGGAGGTCAGTAGAGGTTCGTAGAGGTCAGTGCCCTTCCACGCTGTCCACGCCCTCCACGAAGTGGTCGAACTCGCCCGCCTGTACGCCGAGTACGAAGGCGTCCCACTTCTTGCGGTTGGTCGTGACGATGTTGTCCGGGTCGCTGGTCTCGCGGAGGTAGACGGCGTCGTCGTCCTTGCCGAAGGCGATCTCGATCCAGGGCCCTGGGCCCTGTTCGTCCTCGGGGGCGGCGCGGGTCCAGTCGAGGTCGGTGGGGATGCGGGGCTTCTCGGTCATGGCTGGGGTCTGCGTCCTTTCTGTGCCGGTGGGGCTCATGCCGTCCCGGCGCCCGCGGGCCGCGCCTTCGCGGTGCGGAGCAGGGCGGCGAAGGCCGTGGGGGTGGTGTGGAGTATCGCGGTGGTGGGGTCGCTGCTTTCGGTGAGATGGACCGTGCCGGTCGCTGTCGCTGCGACATGTACGCACGAGTCGCCCTCGCCGCAGTAGGAGGACTTCTGCCACATGAGCATGGTCATCTCGGTTCCCTTCACAAGGTCTGGACGATGCTGCGGATGAGGTCTTGCGACTGCGTGGGCGGGAGCGCTTGGGCTTCCATACGTTCAAGGAGTACGCGGTACTTGCAGAGCTGAGCCTCGGCGTCGAGGAACACGGGGCCGTGCGATTGATCGAGGTGGACGGTGTCGAGCCGGGGGACGGCGCCACCGGAGTAGAAGAGGGACTGCCCCGATCCCGGGAAGGAACCGGCGGCGAACGGGAGCACCTGGATCGTGACGCGCTCGCGCTCGCTCATCTCCAGCAGGTGGAGCAGCTGCCGCTTGGTCACGGCAGGTCCGCCGAACTGCATCCGCAGGGCGGCCTCGTGGATGATCGCCCGATACGGGGTCGGCGGGTCCCGGAAGAGGACCGCTTGCCGTTTGATGCGGAACGACACCCGGTGTTCCACCTCCGGGGGCGGGAGCTCGGGGACGACCTGGAGGAACAGCTCGCGGGCGTGGTCGGTGGTCTGGAGCAGGCCGGGGATGTGCACGGTGACGGCGGTACTCAGGCGCGTGGCGTGGTGCTCGACCTCGGCGAGGTCCAACAGCCCGGCGGGCAGGATCTCGCGGTACTCCTCCCACCAGCCGCGCGTGCGGTCCTCGGCCATGTTGACGAGGGCATCGATGAAGGCCTGGTCCGAGCAGTCGTAGCTGCGAGCCATCGCACGGACGCGGGCCGCGCTCACGCCGAAGCGTGCGGTCTCGACGTTGCTGAGCTGCCCCTGGCTGGTCCCGAGGACGCGCGAGGCCTCGGTCGCGGTTATCCCCGCATGCTCGCGGAGTCGCCGAAGTTCCGTGGCGACGCGGATGCGGCGGACCGTGGGCGCTGACCTCCCGGCCATGCAACTCCTCCTAGGGACAGCTCGGTTCGTCACTCACACGAGGGATTGTGCACTGCATTCCATGGAATGGGCGCAAATTGTATTTGCGCATCCCTAGCCTGTGTCTCAGGCCACTCGCCCGGAAGTACCCCGCTCGACGGAGCGGCACCGTCACTGGGCAACACCGTGCAACTCCCCGACGTGAAAGGCGATCCCATGACAACCGTAGTCCCGCCCTGGACCTACACCCTCCAACTCCCCCACGATCCCCGCGCCCCGGGAATCGCCCGAGCCACACTCCGCGCGGTCCTCGGGACGTACGGACTCGGCGAACTCACCCCCACCGCCGAACTCCTCGCAGGAGAACTCCTCAACAACGCGCACTGCCACACCGACGGCCCCTACGCCCTCCGCCTCCGCTCCTCCTCCCCGGAGGGGATCCGCGTGGCCGTGTGGGACTCCAACCCGGAGATCCCACCCGGGTTCGGGGAGGACGACCGCGCCTTCGACCGGCAGCCGCCGGAGACGGCGGAGGACGGGCGGGGGCTGCACATCGTGCGGGCTTGTGCGGACCGCTGGGGGGCGTACGGCATGGGGGCGGGGCACGCCGGGAAGCTGTTGTGGGCCGAAGTCACACCCGGATCCGGTCGCTAAGCGGCTTCGCCTTCTTCCGGTTCGGTGAAGGAGACCGTCTGGAGGATCGCCGACATGATGTTGCAGAACTCGGTCCAGTAGTCCGTGGACGCGGTGTGGAGTGTGAAGATCGCGGTGAACGGGCCCGTGGGGAAGGGGACATGGACCTGGATCTGGCCGGTGAGGAGATCGGTCGGCTCGCCGGTCGTGGTGATCTCCGGGTTCAGCTTGTACTCGGTGAGGGTGACGCAGGAGACGGCGGGGCCGCAGGGGAGGTCGAGCCAGCGGGCGTCGTTGTGCGGGGTGGTGGAGAGGACGGCGAGGATTCCTTGGGCGACGGTTTCCGTGTCGCCCGAAGCCTGGTCGGTGGGGACGGCGGCGACGGTGAAGGCGCATTGGGCCACACCGTCGGCACCGTTGTGCCCGGTCTTCGCGCCGTCCTGGCTGTCGCCGTCGCCGTCCTCCTCTGCGGTGGAGAAGAGCCCCATCGCGGAGTAGGAGACCCCGGTGTCCGCCATGAGTTCGGCGAGGCCGGCGTAGTAGGGGGCGGCGGGTTCCCAGACGCGTTCGTCCCCCTGGGAGTAGAGGCCGCGGACGAACTCCTCCGCCTTCTCGGCGCGTTCCTCCGGGGTGGCGGCGAGGGGGAGGGCGTAGAAGCCGTCGGGGACGTGGAACCAGATGGGTGGGGGGTCTTGCTCGAGGAGGGGGAGGGGCATGAGGAGCTGTCCTGGTCGATTCAGGGGCAGGGTGCGGATTCGGGTGAGTCAGCTGGGGAAATCCTCCGGGTGATACGCGACCGGCTCGACCTCCACTCCATTGGCATCCATGACCATGTTCCTTTCGAGGACACCGAAGTCCGCGTTCACTTCTAGCTGGTCCACCGCGCGTACCTGATAGCAACCGCAAGGGTTCTGCGTGATCAATGGAGCTTCGTCCTCCGGGCCCCGGTCGGCGATGAAGGCTTCGACGGTGGCTCGCTGGTCGTCGGTGAGTGACTCCAAGGAGACGTAGCCGCGGGGCTCGGTGAGAGGCCAGATGAGCTTGCGCCGCGAGACGGAGCGGAGTCTGCACCAGGAGCCGTCCGTGAACAGGATCCGCAGATCGGTTCCGATCCGGAAGTTCCGACGGTCGACCGAGGCGATCGTGGAGCGGGGCGTCTCCCAGAGGACTTCGTCCTCGATCTTCGACTGCTCCTTCTTGGAGAAGGGAAAGCCCACGACGACCAGACGTCGGTCGGTGACGATCGCCTGCGTGCGGTAGCGCTTCTCGTCCGAGCGCCCCGGGTCCAGTTGCCAGGGCAGAGTGCGGGCGAGTGTTCCAGGAGCTGCCCACATGACGGGGAAGTCCTCGACTTCGTCGGCGGGGTCGTCAGGGGTGTCGGATCCGGAGTCCGGCCCGTAGTCGCCGCTGAGGTTGCCGCCGGCGGCACTCAGGACGGCCATGACGGCGACACCGAGCCCGAGTACCGCGCCCTTCCCGGCCCTCCGCGCGAGCGAACCACCCGTGGAGTGTTGCGTGTAGACCGGCCCTTCGGGCCAGCCGGGAAGCTCCCCCTGAATGTCGTTGCGCTCGGTGTCACGGAACCAGCGCATTCCTTTGACCCGCGGGGCGGCGCCGGTGGCGAACGTGACGGGACCACGGGCGAGGAACGTCTCGTCCGGGTCCGTGATCCAGATGCCCATGTGCGTGTGTCTCCTCCGTCTCCTCGGTGGTATCGGCTCTGGGCACCGATGCCGCCGAGCCCCTCACGCGGTGATACGTGCCGACTCAGCCACCCGAGGTGGATTTCGCGAACTGGTCGCCGGGGAAAAGGGCCTCTCCCACGTGCTGATGAATACTCGTGATCTTTGGAAAGATCTTGGCTCCGGCGTCCATGGCGATACCGGCCCCGGCGGGGTTGATGTGCACCCCTGGAATCAGATTCAGCGCTCGGGAACCCAGCCACTGACCTTCGTGATACCCACCGGCCGCAAGACCGCCCATACGGTTCAGCAAACCGCCGCCTGCGCGTGCCACTTCGTAGACATCCTCGGATTTACCTCCCAGCTTCACCAGGCCGCCTATGCCGAGGCCACCGGTGAGGGCTGCGGAATGTTCTCCGAACGTCAGCAGGATGCGGCCTGGGCCGGCACTGGTCGCCGTGAATCCCTTGCCGAGTTTGGACGCCAGAGCCGCGCCCCTGGTCACGCCCGCCACCTTGGTGGCCTTGCTGAACATCCCGATCCCGGGCAACAGTCCCACGGCGTCCATGCCCATCGTCACCCAACTGACGTCCGCCCCGCCCATCTTGGCCAGCCCATGCGCACCCAACGCAAGGCCACTCGTGATGAGCGCCGCCGTACCGAAGATCGCCGCGAGCGGAGGGAACGGGAGCGTGACGATGGCCAGGAGGGCAAGCACCGCCGTCAGGTCGCTCAGCAGGTCACCGATGAGTTTGATCAGGTCGGCGTGGTCCTTGAGCCACTTGCCCGTGGCGTCCCACGCGTCCGCGACGCCCTTCGTGAGCTTGTCCCAGAAGCCCGGCTCGTCCGGGGCGATGTCGCTCGCCTTGTCGAGCTCCTTGCTGATCGCGCCCGCCGCCTTGGCGTAGCGGTCCTCAAGGTCGTGCACCTGTCCGATGACCTCGTCGACGTCCCCCGACGCCTTCCCGCTCTCCTTGCTGTTCGGCTTCGCCTCCGAGCGGGCGTCCAGCTTCTCCCCGGCCTTCTTCTCCAGACGGTCGGTCTCGTCCTGGAAGTCCTTGAGTTCCCTGGCCCACCGGTGCAGCGCGCGCGACGCCTTGTCGAAGGATTCGTGGCTCTTGCGGATGAGCGGGGTGACGTCCTCACCGATGTACTCGGTGAAGGCGAGCGCCGCCTTCCCCTTCCACGCGCCGCACTCGATCCGCTCTAAGTCCCGGACCGCGGCACCCAGTTCGCCCGCGAGCCCGCCCAGCTTCTTCGCCAGGTCGCGGGTGTCCTCGACGTTGCCGGGGGTGGGGTCCCAGCCTATGTTCGGCAGCGCGGGGCGCTTGGTGCCGCTCACGCTACTTGCTCTTCTTCTTGGCGGACTTGAGCGATTCGGCCAGCGCCTGGTCCAGCTTGCTGAACTCCGTGTCGATCTTGTTGATCATCTTGACGGCGCCCTGGGTGTGCTTGCCGAGCTGCTTGACGCCGTAACCCCACTCGTCGGCGAACTCGTGCACGTCCTCGATGAGTTTCTCGGCGCCGACGACCGACCCGTCGGTGTTCTTGAGGGATCTGCGCGCGGCGTCCATGCGGTCGCTGACCGAGGAGAAGGTCTTCTTGAGGTCCTCAAAGATCGTCCCGTCGAGGCGGAGGTCGCTCATGTCGGTGTCCGGATTCCCTGTGTGGTCGGGGGGCGGGGCCGTAGCCCTAGTCGTGGTCAGCGGTTGACGGACTGGATCTCGCGTACGACGACGTCCTGCGTCGCGCCGAACTCGCCGGGGGGCAGTTCGCCGCCTGGTTCCGTGGTGCTCTTCCAGGTGACCTGCCACGTGATGGTGGCCCCGAGTTCGTACGAGGCGTCGCCGGACGAGCGCAGGTAGCGCACGCCGCACGGCGGGTCCGTGTCCGCCGGGGTGCCCTTGGCGCGGGGCTTGCCGATCCGGCCGTCGTCGCCGATCGGGCACTCGCCGGAGGCCGGGTACGTCTCGGCGTCCGACGTTCCCGGGTTGAGCTTCAGCGAGACGGGCTTGGCGGTCGTCGTCGCGGAGAGGCCCGTTCCCGGCAGGCTCGCGGTTACCGAGATCTCCTTGAACTTGGCCTTGTCCAGCCACACCCAGGTCGGCAGGTTGACCTTCGTCTCGCCCTCGGGGGCCATCGTGATCTCGGTGTCGGGGACCGGGATCTGGCCGTAGGCGTATTCGGCGAGGATTCTGGGAGAGACGGCGAGTGGTTCGTCGGGAGTCTTGCCTTCGTCCACCCAGAACGGCATCTTGTTGCAGGCCTGGGCCTCTGGCTCGTCCTTGCGCTTCTCGTCGACCGCCGCCGCCCAGAACTTCCCCTTGCCCTGCTTGTCGAGGTTGTAGTTCTTGTAGGGGTGGCCTTCCTTGAAGTACGAGTCGAAGACCCCGCCGACAAGGTCACCGATCCCGAGGAGCCCGATCTGTCGGATCGCCTTGACCGTGGCCTCGATCCCCTTCGGGGAGTACGCCGGTTCGTACCAGCAAGCAGGCGGATCCCAGTTGGTGTTGGCGGGGGTGAGCGTGCCGGTTTTCGGGGCCTTGGGGCTGCCCTCGACCGTCGTCTGCACCTTCGTCTCGACGGTGAGCTGCTTGTCCTGGCGATCGCCCTTCGCGCTGCCGAGGGCGGCGCCGGGATTCTTGTCACGGGCATGCGCGGGGGCGACAGTCGCCATCGCTGCCAGGACGACGCTGGAAACGATCAGGGTACGGAGCTGGCTCCGCTTCACCGCTGGCACTTCGCCGACCTCTCATCCGAGATGATCTGGGCCGCCTGCCATACGCCCTTCGAGTCCTTCTCCATGCGGGTGTTGTAGAAGGTGAAGTCGTTCGAGTCGTCCGAATCGCCAGATCTGTCGACCTTGCCGGTCTTGCGATCCTTGCTGTAGGCCTTCGTGTCGTCACCGCAATACGTCACCGCGGCCGCACCCCCCTTGAGCAAGGTGACCTCACGGTTGAAGTACCGGGTTTCGCCGACCCATGTCGTGTTGGCCTTGTAGAACGACTCGACGTACCGACCCGCACTGAGGAGCGCGTCGCCCTTCGAGTAGAACTTCAGCGCAGGGTGCTCCTTGGCGTGGACGGTGATGGCCTCGTCGATGGAATCGAGCATCCGCTCGTGATCGGCGAGCACTGCGTCCTTCTTCGGATCCCCTGTCTTGCCCCCCTCGAAGACGTTGTCCACGTCCTTGGGCAGCTTGATCTCCGGCCGGTCGATCCCGTCCTCGGATGCCTTCGGGGAGGGCGACTCCTTCTTGCCGCCTGAGTCGGAGTCAGCGCCCGCGATCTTGTCGGTGTCCTTGTCCTTCGCACCACCGTCACCCCCTCCGCACGCCGAGAGCGAGAGGACCGCCGCAGCAGTCATGGCGGCCGCTGCGAGCAGGGTGGGGCGGCGGTTCACGGTCGGCTCCTGGAGGGGGGAGGGTTCTCTGGAGTGAACCAAGCTATCCAGGAGGGGTGGGGGACACCAGCGGCAGGGTCGGCGGGCAAGGGCATATATGGGCGCATACCAGCAGAGTTGGAGTCTTCGCTGATCACTCTTGGCTCGTATGCGTTGCGCACCGCCATGGAGTGAGGAATGAGCGACCGTCCCGGAGAGCAAATCGAGGCATGCCGCGGGGGACGGTGGCGCCCCCTTCGCGCGAGTGCCCAGGCGGGCGGGAGGGCGGGTGGCAGGGCGGGCGCGACCGGTTCCGCCCGCCTACGCAGTTCCCCCGCCGGGGACAAGGCGGCCCGCCGTACCGGACGCGCCATTCCCGCCGCGCTGGGCGTGCCATTCCCGTCGCGCCGGACGCACCGTTCCCGTCGCGCCGGACGCACCGTTCCCGTCGCGCCGGACGCACCGTTCCCGTCGCGCCGGACGCACCGTTCCCGTCGCGCCGGACGCGCCATTCCCGCCGCGCCGGACGCGCCGAACGCGCTTCCCGCCACCCCTGCCCGCCCCAAGGCAGCGCCACCCCCGCCCGCCCCAAGGCAGCGCCTCACGTCGAGCTGTCCGCCACCCCCGTCCGGGACTTCTTCTCGTCGACGATCCGGCGGTCCAGGATCGCCGTCCGTTCCACCACCGTGCCCGGCTTGATGCCGTCGACCTGCTTGACCTGTATGCCCCGGCTGCCCAGGTACGCGTACGTCTTCTTGTCGAAGATCCACTCCGTGCGTTCGCCGGTCTGTTCGTCCGTGCGGGCCAGGGCGATTCCCTCGCGGCCCGCCGCGTCCTTGGCGTGGTCGACGACGACCACGCCGGGGATCCTCGCGCCCGCGCGGTAGAGCGCCGCGCTGATCTTCGGCGGGGCCAGCTGCTCGGAGATCATGTCGCTGATCGTGTCGAAGGCCTGCTGGTCGCGGGAGCTCTGGGAGTCGGTGTCGGCGTAGATGCGGTCGAGGAGGGCCTTGGGGGACGTGGGGAGCTTGCTCACCTTGTTGTACGACCAGCCCTCGACGTCGCCGTCGAGCGTGATGCCGTCCTGGGGCTGGAAGCCGGGCTCGTACAGCCAGCCCTTGAGGCCGTTGGGGGACATCCACACCTCGCGCGGGTGCAGCTTCTGGACCATCGTCTTCGTCACGTTCGTGTCGACGTTCTGGTCGATGTAGACGTAACTGACCTTGCTCTTCACGTAGACGTACTGGTCCTGGCGGGGGGCCGTGAACTTCTCCGTCTCCGCGGCCCGCGACGCCTTCGCCGCGACGGTGGAGACCGTCTTCGTGGTGCCAGGCTCCAACTGGACGACGGGGGCGATCTCGCGCGGGCCGCTCTCGGGGGCGCCGCCCGTGCCACCGGTCAGGTTCACCGCGACCACGGCGGCCAGGGCCGCCGCGGTGACCGGGACGCCGATGAGGAGCGCGCGGCGCACGGGACGGCGGGGCGGGCCCGCGGGCGGGGCGGGGAAGCCGGGGGACGTGGGGCCCGTCTGCTGCTGGATGTGGGTCATCAGGTGCCTCTCGAGCAGGAGTTGGCGGTCCGTGGAGAGGGCGGGGTCGCCGGGGGCCGGGAGGAGCCTGGCCAGCTCCATGTGGTCCAGCGGCTCGTGCCGTGCCGAACGGCTCCGGCGCCGGCCCTCGCTCCGGCTCCTCGGAGTGCGCTTCATTCGTCTCCCTCCCTCTCCGACCTGACCGCGTGGGTGCGGTCAACCTGTACTTGTCCGCCCATATGCGGTGGTTCCACGATTTCTCCGGCCGAACGTCCGGACTTTCGGGAGGCGGCAGCCGTCAGTTCCTCCTCCGCCAGCTTCCGCAACCGTGTCCGCGCGCGGGACAGGCGCGAGCGCACCGTGCCGACCGGGATGCCGAGCGCCTCGGCCGTCTCCGCGTAGCCGAGGCCCGACCAGACGCAGAGGGTGAAGACCTCGCGCTCGCCGCGCCGCAGCCGCTTCAGCGCCGCCTGCGCGGCCGCCAGTTGCTCGGCGTCCGCCATCCGGCCGACCAGCTCGTCGGCGAAGTCGGGCACGGCGCCCGCCGCGGGGACTCGGTCCACCGCGGAGCGGTAGCGGCGGGCGGCGCGGGTGGTGTTGCGCAGCACGTTCACGGCGATGCCCATCAGCCAGGGGCGCGGGCTCTCGCCCTCGTCGCGCAGCTTTCCGCGCAGGCGCCACGCCTCGAGGAAGGTCAGCGAGACCACGTCCTCGGCGGTGGCCCAGTCGCCGCTCACGCGCAGCGCGTGCCGGTAGACCAGCTGGGAGTGGTCGCGGAACAGGTCGCGGAACGCCTCCGGGTCACCGTCCCTGATCCGGGCGTGCAAGGAGAATGAGTACGTCACGTGAGGTGTTGTCCGCGGACGGCGAAGAGTTCCACTTTCCACGCGCCTTCATGAAGCGGCCAGGAATGATCCCCGCCACTTTCGCACGGGGCCTCTACACTGAGCGGCGGCGGTCTCCCGGTGGGTGAGGGGTGGTTGACGGTGCGTAAGGCGTGGCTGGTCGCGTCCGTCGGGATCGGCGGTGCCCTCAGTTTCATCGCGCTGCTCGTCGTCGGGACCTACATGGCCGCGGGCAGCCTCGCCAGCGGCGTGGGCGGTGGGTCCGTGGGGCTCGCCAAGGGAGCCGTGCCCGCCACCTATCAGCCCCTCGTGCAGAAGTGGGGCAACCTCTGCAAGGCCATCAACCCCGCGCTGCTCGCCGCGCAGCTGTACCAGGAGAGCGGCTTCAACCCGCGCGCCAAGAGCCCGGCCAAGGCGCTCGGCATAGCGCAGTTCATCCCGGGGACCTGGGCCGCGCACGGCGTGGACGGCGACGGCGACGGCGACCGTGACATCTGGGACCCGAAGGACGCCATCCCGTCCGCCGCTTCGTACGACTGCAAGCTCGCCGGGTACGTGAAGGACGCCCCGGGCGACCCGACCAAGAACATGCTCGCCGCGTACAACGCGGGGGCGTACGCCGTCATCAAGTACGGCGGCGTACCGCCGTACCGCGAGACGCAGAACTACGTGAAGACGATCACGACCCTCTCGGAGAGCTTCGCCCGCCCCGTCGGACGCGTGCAGCCCTCGCAGCAGGCGGCCAGCGCCATCTACTACGCGCAGAAGAAGCTCGGTACGCCCTACCTGTGGGGCGGCAACGGCACGCCCGACCAGGGCGGCCGCTTCGACTGCTCGGGGCTCACCCTCGCCGCCTACCGGTCCGTCGGCATCACGCTGCCGCGCGTCGCCAACGACCAGTACAACGCGGGCCCGCACCCCAAGCGGGACGAACTGCTCCCCGGCGACCTCGTCTTCTTCTCGGACGACCTCACCAACTCGCGGACCATCAGGCACGTCGGCATCTACGTCGGCGGCGGCTACATGATCGACGCTCCGCGCACCGGTGCGGTGATCCGTTTCGACCCGATCGACACACCGGATTATTTTGGCGCGACTCGTGTCACGAAGGACGGCGCGAAAGCGCTTCCGACCAAGCCCGCAGAGGTCTGAGTGGAACCTCGCGGGGGGCGCGCGGAGGCGTACGCGGGGTGTGATGTGGCTTGAACTCTCCGTTAAATCACTCCCCCTGAGCTGCGGCGATGTATCTCTCTTCGGTAACGTCTGAGTGATCTTTCGGTGGAGAGTGGAACGTAGGGGAGGGGACTGCGCGTTCCCTTGACTGGACCGGACCACGGGGGTTGAGGAAAGGGCGCACAGAACAGTGCGCCCATGGGCTAGGAGACAAGGGGCCGCAGCGCCATGGCTGGACTCGATGAATCCGGGTCGAACCCCGACGTCAGCCTGCTCTACGACATCAACGGACTGGCGAAGGACTCCCCGCACTGGTTCGACCGCGCCGTGGAGTTCGTCGGTGAGTACGGCCTGTTGCTCGCCCTCGTGCTGCTCGTCGTGTGGTGCTGGTGGGGCCAGCGCAAGCGCGGCACGCTCGACGACGCCGCCTCGTCCGTCGCCGCCGTCGTCTGGGCGCCGCTCGCCGCGGGCATCGCCGTCCTGGTGAACGTACCGATCCGGGGCTTCGTCGAGCGGCCTCGGCCGTTCGTCGACCACCGCGGCATCGACGTACTCGTCGACGGCAAGACCGACTTCTCCTTCGTGAGCGACCACGCGACGCTCGCCATGGCGCTTGGCGCCGGGCTCTTCGTCGCCCACCGCAAGTTCGGGCTCGTCGGCATCGGGCTCGCCGTGCTCGAAGGTTTCTGCCGGGTCTTCATGGGCGTGCACTACCCCACGGACGTCGTCGGCGGCTTCGCGCTCGGCACGGCCGTCGCCCTGCTGCTCTCGCCGCTCGCCATGGCGCTGCTCACGCCGCTGGCCAAGGCGATCGGGCGCTCCGCGCGCGTCGGCCGCCTCGTCTGGTCCCGGCCCGCCGAGCCGGTCGCCGCGCTGCCGGGGGCGTCCTCGCAGGCGGCTGCCGCGCAGGATCCGGACGAGAGGGACCTCGCGGCCTGAGTGCGTCTTCGAGCGCCGGACGGGCTGATTTTCCGTAGCCCGCCCGGCGATTGAGGGACGGCGGAGCCGAAGGGGGGCTACAGGGCCTGGGGGAAGTCGAAGAAGCGGGTCGGGTCGTACTGCTTCTTGAGCTTCTTCAGGCGGGGAGCCGCGTCCCCGTAGTACGCCGTGCGCCAGTTCGTCAGCGTCGCGTCCGTGTAGTTCTGGTACGCCGCTCCTGACGCGTGGCGCCCCATCGCCCCGTGAGCCTTTTTCAGCCACGCCTGCGCGGGCTTGCCCGAGGTGCCCGCGCGCCACGAGGCGATGTACTGCGCGAGCATCCGCGAGCGGCGGTGCACGAAGGCCGTCGCCGTCGGGTCGACGCGGTTGATGGCGCCGCCGAGCGCGGTGAGCGCGATGCTGCCCGCGCTCGCGCCCGTCACGTTCTCGATCTGCGACAGCAGCGTGCGGATGCCGGTCGCGGAGAGGGAGCGGTCGAAGAAGTCCGAACCGGCCGCGTACGTCTCGCGGTTGAGGGCGCCCTGCGGGCTGCGGCCCGGTGTCGTGCCGGGCAGGTGGCACTGGGCGTCGGTCGAGAAGGACGAGCAGCCCGCGTAGACCTCCATCGACTCCTCGTACGTACGACGCTTCAGGGAGACGCTGCGCGCGGGGGCGCCGATCTTGTCGGCGAGGCGGTCGACGGCGTTCTGCAGTTCGCCGTACGTGCCGAGCGAGAAGCACGCGACGGAGACGTTCGGGGTGCCGCCGGGGGTGTTGGCCAGGTGGAGGGAGGACCAGATCTCGTCCGGCTGGTCGGGGCCCCACGTCTGCCACGCCTTGACGACCGCCGCCGCCTTCGACCAGGGCCACGTCATGTACGCCGAGACGCCCTGGGGCGCGGCGTGCGTGCGGTACGTCAGCTCGGTGACGACGCCGAAGTTGCCGTTGCCCGCGCCGCGCAGCGCCCAGAAGAGGTCCTTGTTCTCGGACGTGGAGGCCCTGAGCTGCTTGCCGTCCGCCGTGATCAGCGTCGCGGAGGTGAGGCTGTCGCAGGTCAGGCCGTACGCCCGGGAGACCACGCCGTGGCCGCCGCCGAGGGTGAGCCCCGAGATGCCGACGGTCGGGCAGGAGCCCGCGGGGATCGTCACGCCCTTCGCGGCGAGCGAGCGGTAGACGTCGATGAGCTTGGCGCCGCCGCCGATGGTCGCGCTGTTCCCGCTCGCCCGGATCGTGTTCAGCTTCGACACGTCGATGATCAGGCGCCCGGTGCCCGACGACCAACCCGCGTACGAGTGGCCGCCGTTGCGGATCGCGACCGGGGTGCGGTGCGCGCGGGCGTACGAGAGGGCGGTGCGGATGTCGTCCGGGTGCGCGACGTAGGCGACGGCGGTGGGCTTCAGGTCGTCGAAGCGGGTGTTGTACAGCTGGCAGGCCGCCGCCCACTTGGCCTCGCCGGGCCCCACGAGCGTCCCGTCCAGGTCCCTGGCCAGGGCCTTGAGGGTCGCGGGGGAGGAGGCCGCCGCGCTGGAGGTTCTGATCGGGGTGCTGCTGCCGCCGCCGCTGCGGGACGCGGTGGTGCCGGTGGCGCTCCCGCCGGTGCCGCTGCCGCCGGAGCAGCTCGTGATCGTGGCGGCGGCCAGCGTGGCCGCCGTTGTGCCTATGAACGTACGCCGTTCCATGACGCCTCCCGTTGCTTCCCGGAGAACGAGACGGTGTGCGGGACTTCTGGGTTCCGCGTACCCGGTTCCAAGGGTGCGCCTCGTGTCTACGGGTGCGCCTCGTGTTCCGTCGCGTCCAGGCGGGCCTTGCTGCGGGCCCTGCGCGCGGGGCCGCGCCAGCCGCAGACGCAGTGGGCGGAGATGAAACGGCCCTTCTCGACCGTCGTGGTGCGGTGGGGGGCGGGGTCTTCCTGATCGGCCACGTCGTCACCGTACCGACCCCGGGTTAACGGCCGTCCGCGTGACGGGTCAACGTACCGATCGTTAGGGGGAACGACGCGGGCCGTCGGCAGACGTAGAACGCTTGGGGGTAGACAAGCGATGGGGCAGCAGCACAGGCGCACGGGCGGAGCGGTCGCCGCGGTCGCGGCGGTGGGGCTGATGGCCGTCGTCACGGGGTGCTCGGACCGGGGCGCCGCCGCGGAGGCGCCCCCCGCGGGTGACCCCGGGGACGTGGTGCGGCGGGCCGCCGACTCCCTGGTGCGGGCGGGCAGTTCCCAGGCGAGTACGTCCCTGGAGATGGCCAGTGGCGGAACGCGCGTCACCATCCGGGGCAAGGGCGTGTACGACTTCAAGCGGCAGCGCGGCCGGTTCCAGGTCGTACTCCCGAAGGACCCCGCCGGAGACGACGAGCACCGGCCCATCACCGAACTCCTGACCGCGGGCGCGCTCTACATGAAGAACCGCGGGGCCGGTGTGCCCGCCGACAAGTGGGTGCGGATCGAGACACGCTCCCTCTCCGACGGGAACCTCGTCACCGGTGGCGCCACCGATCCCCTCGCCGCGGCCGAACTGCTGCGCGGGACGCGGCATGTGGCGTACGTGGGCGAGGAGCGGGTCGGGGGCGCCGAGGTGCGGCACTACCGGGGGGTCGCCGACATCGGGAGCGCGGTGAAGGAGGCTTCCGCAGGTCAGCGGGGTGCGTTGGCCGCGGCGGCGAAAGGGTTCAGCAGACAGGGCGTGCCCTTCGACGTCTTCCTCGACGACCGGGGGCGGGTGCGGAAGCTGCGCCAGCAGTTCCGGATGGCCGAGGCCAATGTGGCGTCGACCACGCTGCTCTACGGTTTCGGGGCGCCGGCGGAGGTGCGACTTCCGGCCGACGAGGACATCTTCGCCGGGAAGATCGCGGAGCGTTAGCCGGGTGGCGGGCGCGTGGTGGGCGGGTCCTAGTCGCGAACGGCTGGGTGAAATGGTCCGTCCGTGCCATGCGCGTTGTGTAGACCGCTCCCTACTCTAGGAAGTCGGCAACGGCCGGAACGGGTCGGACGGGTCAGTCAGGAAGAGGTGATGAACGTGGCTCCGATGCGTGGCGGCACGGCGGTTCAGGACCACGTCGCCCTCGCCGAGATCGAGCTGTGCGGTGACCTCATCATCGCCGCGTCCGCGGCGGGGGAGGAGCGGCTCAGTGCTGACCGGATCGACGAGGTGCTGAGGGTCTCCGACGTGCGGGAGGCCGGGGGCATCGGCGACGATCGCCGATGAGCCCGGCTCCGGCCCTGGCCCCGGCCCGGTGTTTCGGCGTCGGTGGCTGATGTCGTGTCGTGTGTCGGCTCTCCCGCCGTGGGGGCCAGCCCGCCGCTCCGCGGCGATTCACTCCCACCCGCCCACCCGTTTACCCGGCACCGTGGGCTCTTGTGGGTGAGCGTGAGCCGGTCGGGGCCGAGTGGGTAGGTGCGGAGCGGTGCTCGTGGGCCCGCCCGACCGGCGACGTAAGGCCCTGTAGCCAGACGTGAGCCTGTCGGTGCCGAGTAAACGGGTGGGCGGGTGGGACTGGCGCCCGCGGAGCGGGCGATTTGGGCTCTGGGCCGCGGCGGCAGAACGCACAACCGCGCCCCGCGAGCATCACGCTACGTCCGCATCATGCGAGCGATCGCCTTCGTCGCCTCCTCGACCTTCGCGTCGATCTCCGCGCCGCCCTTGACCGCCGCGTCGGCGACGCAGTGGCGCAGGTGTTCCTCCAGGAGTTGGAGGGCGAAGGACTGGAGGGCCTTTGTGCTCGCCGAGACCTGGGTAAGTATGTCGATGCAGTACACGTCCTCTTCGACCATGCGCTGCAGGCCGCGGATCTGGCCCTCGATGCGGCGCAGGCGCTTGAGGTGTTCGCCCTTTTGCTTGTGGTAGCCGTGCACTCCGTGGTCGTGGTCGGAGGACGCTTCGGGCGCCTCCGCGGTCGGCACGGCCGCGTCGGCCGCTTCGGTGGTCGTCATCGCGTCCTCCTCCTGTTGGGCATTGCGCTGTGGGGCAGTCCCGTATTTCTGCAGATCCATATACCCCTGGTGGGTATATGATAGCCGATTTCTCGGGGGGTGTGCTGATCACTGTGCCTGATGGGCGACACTGGGGGGCGGCCGGTTAGCCGTGGCCGGATGATGCGCCTAGCATCAGCCTGACCGCATCCAAAGCACCCCGAGGACCCCACGTGCGCTTTCGTCTGACCCCCAGGGAGACGAGCTTCTACGACATGTTCGCCGCATCCGCGGACAACATCGTCACGGGCTCGAAGCTCCTGATGGAACTGCTCGGAGCGGACTCCTCCGCCCGGGCCGAGATCGCAGAGCGTATGCGGGCCGCGGAACACGCGGGAGACGACGCTACGCATGCGATCTTCCACCAGCTGAACTCCTCCTTCATCACGCCCTTCGACCGCGAGGACATCTACTCCCTCGCGTCGTGCCTCGACGACATCATGGACTTCATGGAGGAGGCCGTCGACCTGGTCGTCCTCTATCAGGTCGAGGAACTTCCCAAGGGCGTCGAGCAGCAGATCGAGGTCCTCTCGCGGGCCGCCGAGCTCACCGCCGAGGCCATGCCGAACCTTCGGACCATGGACAACCTCACCGAGTACTGGATCGAGGTGAACCGATTGGAGAACCAGGCCGATCAGATTCACCGCAAGCTGCTCGCGCACCTCTTCAACGGCAAGTACGACGCCATGGACGTGCTGAAGCTCAAGCAGATCGTCGACGTGCTGGAAGAGGCGGCCGACGCGTTCGAGCACGTCGCCAACACCGTGGAGACCATCGCGGTCAAGGAGTCCTGAGGCCCCTCCATGGACACCTTTGCACTGATCGTGACCATCGGCGTCGCGCTCGGATTTACGTATACGAATGGCTTTCACGACTCCGCGAACGCCATCGCCACATCCGTCTCCACGCGTGCGCTGACGCCGCGCGCCGCGCTCGCCATGGCCGCGGTGATGAACCTCGCCGGTGCCTTCATGGGCAGCGGGGTCGCGAAGACCGTCAGCGAGGGGATCATCGAGACCCCGCACGGTGACAAGGGGATGTGGATCCTCTTCGCCGCGCTCATCGGCGCGATCGTGTGGAACCTGATCACCTGGTACTTCGGACTGCCCTCCTCCTCGTCGCACGCGCTGTTCGGCGGCATGGTCGGCGCGGCGCTCGCGGGCGGCATCGGGGTCATCTGGTCCGGGGTCGTCGACAAGATCGTCATCCCGATGTTCCTCTCCCCGGTGGTCGGCCTCGTCGCCGGTTACCTGGTGATGTGCGCGATCATGTGGATGTTCCGCAAGTCCAACCCGCACAAGGCCAAGCGCGGTTTCCGCATCGCGCAGACGGTCTCCGCGGCGGGCATGGCCCTCGGGCACGGTCTCCAGGACGCGCAGAAGACGATGGGCATCGTGGTGATGGCGCTCGTCATCTCCGATGTGCAGAGCGCGGATGCCCCCATCCCGATCTGGGTCAAGATCGCCTGTGCGCTGATGCTCTCCGCCGGTACGTACGCGGGTGGCTGGCGCATCATGCGGACGCTCGGCCGGAAGATCATCGAGCTGGACCCGCCGCAGGGCTTCGCCGCCGAGACGACCGGTGCGGGCATCATGTTCACCACGGCGTTCATGTTCCACGCGCCGATCTCGACGACTCACGTCATCACGTCCGCGATCATGGGTGTGGGGGCGACGAAGCGGGTCAACGCGGTGCGGTGGGGTGTTGCCAAGAACATCATCTTGGGGTGGTTCATCACGATGCCTGCGGCGGCGCTGGTCGCCGCCGTGAGTTTCTGGATCGTCAACCTCGCCTTCTTGTAGTTCGTTGACCGCGGGCCGCCCGTGGTTGCTCGCGCAGTTCCCCGCGCCCCTTGCGGGGCACGGAAAGGCCCGCCCCCGGGAGCCAGGGGCGGGCCTTTCTTTGTTGTCCCTGCGGTGGCACCGCCATGCAGCACCGCGGGGAGTCTGGAGGGGCGGCTCAGCCGAAGCGGCCCGAGATGTAGTCCTCGGTGGCCTGGACCGACGGGTTGGAGAAGATGCGCTCCGTGTCGTCGATCTCGATGAGCTTGCCGGGCTGGCCGACCGCGGAGAGGTTGAAGAAGGCCGTGCGGTCCGAGACGCGGGCGGCCTGCTGCATGTTGTGCGTCACGATGACGATCGTGAAGCGCTCCTTGAGCTCGCCGATCAGGTCCTCGATGGCGAGGGTGGAGATCGGGTCGAGGGCCGAGCAGGGCTCGTCCATCAGGAGGACCTGGGGCTCGACCGCGATCGCCCGGGCGATGCACAGGCGCTGCTGCTGACCGCCGGAGAGGCCGGAGCCCGGCTTGTTGAGGCGGTCCTTGACCTCGTTCCAGAGGTTCGCGCCCTTGAGGGACTTCTCGACGATGTCGCCCAGCTCGGACTTCTTGTACGAGCCGTTGAGCTTGAGGCCCGCGGCGACGTTGTCGAAGATCGACATCGTGGGGAAGGGGTTCGGGCGCTGGAAGACCATGCCGATCGTGCGGCGCACGGCCACCGGGTCCACGCCGTTGCCGTACAGGTCCTCGTCGTCCAGGAGCACCTTGCCCTCGACGCGGCCGCCCGGGGTGACCTCGTGCATGCGGTTCAGGGTGCGCAGGAAGGTGGACTTGCCGCAGCCGGACGGGCCGATGAAGGCGGTCACGGAGCGCGGCTCGACGGTCATGGAGATGTCGTCGATCGCCTTGTGGGAACCGTAGAAGGCGGTCAGGCCCGATACGTCGATTCGCTTGGCCATGGGATCACTGCTTCTTTCGAAAAGGGACGTGCTGAGGGTCGCTGAGATGGCCGCGTCAGCGGCCCGTCTTCGGTGCCTTCCAGCGGGCGATGCCACGCGCCGCCAGGTTGAGGATCATGATGAAGCCGATGAGCGCGAGGGCCGCCGCCCAGGCCCGGTCGTACGCCGCGTCGTTGCCCGCCGCGTACTGCTGGTAGATGTACAGCGGCAGGGAGGCCTGCGAGCCCTCGAAGGGGTTCGTGTTGATCATGGGGTTCACCCAGACCAGCAGCAGGACGGGCGCGGTCTCACCGGCGATGCGGGCGACCGAGAGCATGATGCCGGTCGTGATGCCGCCGATCGCGGTGGGCAGGACGACCTTGAGGATGGTCCGCCACTTCGGTACGCCGAGGGCGAGCGACGCCTCGCGCAGCTCGTTCGGGACGAGCTTGAGCATCTCCTCGGTGGAGCGCACGACCACCGGCATCATCAGGATCGCGAGCGCCATGGCGCCGGCCCAGCCGGAGAAGTCGAAGCCCAGGATGAGGATCCAGAAGCTGAGGACGAACAGGCCCGCGACGATCGAGGGGATGCCGGTCATGACGTCGACGAAGAACGTGACGACCTTGGAGAGCTTCCCCCGCCCGTACTCGACGAGGTAGATCGCGGTGAGCAGGCCGATCGGCACGGCGATCGCGGAGGCCAGGAGCACCTGCTCCAGGGTGCCGATGATCGCGTGGTAGATGCCGCCGCCGGGCTCGTCGTCGGCGACGACGCCCATCGAGTGGGTCAGGAAGTAGATGTCGAAGACCTTGATGCCGCGCTGCACGGTCTCGAAGATCAGCGAGGCGAGCGGCACGACGGCCAGCAGGAACATGACCCACACCATCGAGGTGGCGAGGCGGTCCTTGGCCTGGCGGGCGCCCTCGACGGTCATCGCGATGACGTACGAGGCGACGATGAAGAGGACGGCGGCTATCAGGCCCCACTGGACGCGGCTGTGCAGTCCGGCCCCGGCGCCGATGCCGACGGCCACGGCGGCCGAGCCGACGGCGACGGCGGCGGGCGTCCAGCGCGGCAGCGTGGCGGCCTTGAGGGGCGAGGGCCGCTTGGCGAGCGGGCTGGGCGGGGTGGGTGTCGTCGTGATGCTCATGCGTTGGCCCCCGAGTACTCCTTGCGGCGGGCGATGATCAGGCGGGCCGCGCCGTTGACCAGCAGGGTGATGACGAAGAGCACCAGGCCGGAGGCGATGAGCGCGTCGCGGCCGTACTCGCTGGCCTCGTTGAACTTGCTGGCGATGTTCTGCGCGAAGGTGCCGCCGCCGAAGTCGAGCACGGAGGCGTTGATCACGAAGAGCGGGGAGAGCACGGTGGCAACGGCGATCGTCTCGCCGAGCGCGCGGCCGAGGCCCAGCATCGAGGCGGAGATGATGCCGGAGCGGGCGAAGGGGAGCACCGACATGCGGATGGTCTCCCAGCGCGTGGCGCCGAGCGCGAGCGCGGCCTCCTCGTGCATCTTCGGGACCTGGAGGAAGACCTCGCGGCTCACGTTCGTGATGATCGGCAGGATCATGATCGCGAGCAGGATGCCGACGGTCATCAGGGAGCGCGGGGCGCCGCCCTGGTAGGAGAAGATCCCGGTCCAGCCGAAGTAGTCGTCGAGCCAGCTGTAGAGGCCGGTGAGGTTGGGGGCGACCACGATGGCGCCCCACAGGCCGTACACGATCGAGGGCACGGCGGCCAGCAGGTCGATCACGAAGGCGATGGGGGCGGCGAGCTTGCGCGGCGCGTAGTGCGAGATGAACAGCGCGATGCCGATGGCGACGGGGACCGCGATCGCGAGGGCGATCAGCGAGCTCACCACGGTGCCGAAGACCAGGACGGCGATGCCGAAGTACGGCTTGCCGCCGGTGGTGGCACCGGCCGGGTCCCACTCGAAAGTGGTGAGGAAGTTGCCCGTGTTGTCCGAGAGGGCGAGCGCCGTGCGGTACGCCAGGAACGCCGCGATGGCGGCCATGATCACGAGGAGCGCGATGCCGGAGCCGCGGGAGAGTCCGAGGAAGATCCGGTCACCGGGACGGGTGGCGCCGCGGGCGGCGGCCTTGCTCGTGGAGTCCGTCCGCTTCGCGTCGTCCACGGGGAGGGATGCGGTCGTATTGCTTGGTATGTCCATGGGGTTCTCCGGTCTGCGGAGGCGCCGTGCGCTGGGGCAGGCGCTCCGTGGCGGCGGTGCACCGGACGGTGCGGCCGGCCCGTTGCTTCTCACGGGGGCCGGCCGCACTCGGTTCAGCTAGCTCAGGCTCGCGATGGTGGAGCGGACCTTGGTGATGATCTCGTCGGGGATCGGCGCGTAGTCGTTGTCCTTGAGGACGTTCTGGCCGTCCTCGCTGGCGATGTAGGTCAGGAAGGACTTGGTGGCGGCGAGCGTGTCGGCCTTGTTGCCCTTCTCGCAGACGACCTCGTACGTCACCAGGGTGATCGGGTAGGCGCCCTCGGCGGTCGGCTTGTAGTTGAGCTCAAGGGCGAGGTCCTTGCCCTTGCCGACGACCTTGGCCTCGGAGATGGCCTTGGAGGCGTTGTCGACGTTGGCCTTCACCGGCTCCTTGGCCTCCGTCTTCAGGTCGACGGTGTTGATGCCGTCGCCCGCGTAGGAGAGCTCGAAGTAGGAGATGGCGCCCGCGGTCTGCTTGACCTGGCCCGCGACACCGGCGGAGCCGTTGGCGGACTGGCCGCCCTTGGCCTCCCAGGACTTGCCCGGCTCGTGCGGCCAGGCGGCGGGGGCGGCGCCCTTGAGGTACTTGGTGAAGTTGTCCGTGGTGCCGGACTCGTCCGAGCGGTGGAACGCCTGGATCTTGGTGCTGGGGAGCTTGGCGTCGGGGTTGAGCTTCTTGATCGCCTTGTCGTCCCAGGTCTTGATCTTGTCGTTGAAGATGTCGGCCAGGGTCTTGGCGTCCAGGACGAGGTTGTCCACGCCGGGGACGTTGTAACCGATGGCGATCGGGCCGCCGACCATCGGCAGGTCGATGGCCTGGCTGTCCTTGCAGAGCTTCTTCGACTTCTCGATCTCTTCGGGCTTCAGCGCCGAGTCGGAACCGGCGAACGCCGTCTGGCCCTGGAGGAACGCCGTGATGCCCGCGCCGGAACCCGTCGGGTTGTAGTTCAGCTGCACGTCCTTGCAGTTGGTCGAGTAGACCTTCCGCCAGGCGTCGATCGCGTTCTTCTGCGCGGACGAACCGGAGGCCGCGAGCTGGCCCTTGGCGTCGTCGCACTTGATGTTGGCGTTGGCGTTGGTCTCCTTGCCACCACCCGAGCCGCTCGTGTCGTCGGAGCCGCACGCCGTGAGGGCCAGGGCGCCGGAGACGGCGATGGCGCCGAGGGAGAGGGCGCGGAGCCGGTTCTTGCGCTGAAGCTTCACTTTTCGGGTTTTCCTTCCGGGAGCCGCCGGCCCTTTGCTGGCGGCGTGCGATGTCGTACGTCATGCCTTGCGGCGGTGTGTCTCGCTCAAGACCCCTTCGGTGTCTTGTAAGCCCGAAATTAGGCAGGGCAAGTGAAGCGGCCGATGGGCACGAGTGAACGGAGGGTGAACCTCGGCGGTCGGCCTGGTTAGGCAATGTGCTACAGAAAGTAGCGAAGTGACTACGCCAGGTTAAGCGTGCTGAGCAGGGCGTCGACGAGCTGCCGGTCGCGGAGCTGCGTGAGCCGGTTGCGGGCCGCGACCGGGGGCAGCCAGATGATGCGGTCGACCTCGCGATTGGGCGAGAAATGGCCGGTGGTCGCCTCCGCTGCCCAGTAGGTGACTTCCTTGGGGCGGCCCTGGGCGAGGTAGCGGGCCGTGGGCAGGGGAGCGCCGGGGGCGCAGCGGAAGCCGGTCTCCTCCTCGACCTCGCGCAGGGCCCCCGCGAGCGGCTCCTCAGAGCGCTTCAGCTTGCCCTTGGGGTGCGACCAGTCGTCGTACTTGGGCCGGTGCACCAGGCAGACCTCCAGGCCGCCGTCGACGGGGGAGCGGCGCCACAGGACGCAGCCCGCCGCCCGGACGACGCCTTCCTTGGACGTCACCGTGTACTCACCGCCTCGTGGAGCCATGCCTGCTGGAAAGCGAACCGGGCGGCCTCGACCTCGTGGCGCTGGTCGGCGTGGAGCACGCCGAGTGCGTACGCCGTGGCCGGGGCGATGCGGGGGGTGCGGGCGGCCTGGGCCGCCGCGGCGGCCGCCGCCGCTGCCTCGCGGTGGACGTTCAGGGCGTGGCTCGCGTCCGTGACGCGGGGGTCCTGGGCGGCGTGGCCGAGGAGGACCTCCTGGGCGTACCGGTGCAGGCGCAGCAGGGAGCGGACCTTCAGCCAGGGGGCGTCCTGGGCGTCAGGGGCGCTGTCCGAGGCGAGGCCGTGGACGAGGGCGCCCGCGTTGTAGGGATGGCCCGCCTGGCCCAGCGGGAGCGTGCCGATGGCCTCGATGAGGTCCGATTCCGCCTGGGCGGCGAGGAGCTTGAGGTCGTCGCCGGTTCCTGCCCGCAAGGGGACCTCGCTCGCCAGGACGGCGACGTTGTCCGCGACCGCGTGGAAGCGGGAGGAGCCGAATGCCTGGAGGGCGGTGGAGTGGGCCCTTGTCCTTGCCAGGGTGAGCTGGCGCTCCAGGAGCGCGGCGGCTTTGGCCGCGCCCACTGCCAGGCCGCGAGGGGTGCTCGCCTCCGTGGCGGCACTCGGCGACGGGGGCTGTGCCCACCCTTCCCCAAGCTCTCGGCTTCGCTCGAGCAGGGCAGGCCCCACTCGCCCCGCGGAACGATTGCCCACAGCAGCAGACCCCTTGGCAGGGCCCGGCACCTGAGGCTGGCCCGCCAGGCGGTGGAGGGCCTCAAGGAGGCGGTCCAGGCGCGTGGCGTACGCGTGCTCCTGGGCCAGCGTGCCCGAGAGCCAGGCCAGTTCGGGGCGCAGGGAGGACGCCCACTCCTGGTCGAGGAGGGGGCGGAACGTGTGCAGGGTCGCGCCGATGCGGCGGGCAGCCCGGCGCAGGGCGCGGGCCGCCTCCAGGGACTCCTCGGCGCCCTGCGCGTCCGTCGTGGACTCGCGGTGCAGCCGCAGCGAGCGGAGGAACTCCGTCGCCTGGGCGTTGAGGTGGGCGGCGAGCAGTTCGCCCGCGTCCGCGCCGGGGTCGGGTCCCGTGCCCGTACCCGTCATCTCACGGTGTTGCTGTGCCACGCCGGCGCCTCCGGGCGTCTATGAGCATCTCCTGTACGTTCCGCAAGGGCTGGCCTTCCGGATCCACCGAGTGGCGGGTCCAGTTGCCGTCAGCGCCGAGGTGCCAGGAGGCGGTGGTGTCCGACATGCCGGTCTCCAGGAGCCGGCTGAGGGCCGCACGGTGCGCCGGGTCCTGGACCCGGACCAGTGCCTCGATGCGGCGGTCGAGATTGCGGTGCATCATGTCGGCGCTGCCGATCCACACCTCCGGTTCGCCGCCGTTGCCGAAGGCGAAGACGCGGGAGTGTTCGAGGAAGCGGCCGAGTACGGAGCGCACGCGGATGTTCTCCGAGAGCCCGGCCACCCCGGGCCGCACCGCGCAGATGCCGCGCACCCACACGTCCACGTCGACGCCTGCCTGGGACGCGCGGTACAGCGCGTCGATCACGGCTTCGTCGACCATCGAGTTGACCTTGATGCGGACGTGGGCCGGGCGGCCCGCGCGGTGGTGCTGTATCTCCTTGTTGACGCGCGAGACGAGACCGTCGCGCAGCGACTTGGGGGCCACGAGGAGACGGCGGTAGGTCTCCCTGCGGGAGTAGCCGGAGAGGCGGTTGAACAGGTCGGAGAGGTCCGCGCCGACTTCCGGGTTGGAGGTCAGCAGGCCCAGGTCCTCGTAGAGGCGGGCCGTCTTGGGGTGGTAGTTGCCGGTGCCCACGTGCGAGTAGCGGACCAGGGCGTCGCCTTCTTGGCGTACGACGAGGGAGAGCTTGCAGTGGGTCTTCAGGCCGACCAGGCCGTAGACCACGTGGCAGCCGGACTCCTCCAGCTTCCTGGCCCACTTGATGTTGGCCTGCTCGTCGAAGCGGGCCTTGATCTCGACCAGGACGAGGACCTGCTTGCCGGACTCGGCGGCGTCGATGAGCGCGTCCACTATCGGGGAGTCGCCCGAAGTGCGGTACAGCGTCTGCTTGATGGCGAGTACGTCGGGGTCGGCGGCGGCCTGTTCGAGGAACGCCTGCACGGAGGTGGAGAACGAGTCGTACGGGTGGTGCAGGAGCACGTCGCGTTCGCGAAGGGCGACGAAGATGTCGGGCGCGGACGCCGACTCGACCTCGGCGAGGTCGCGGTGGGTGCCCGCCACGAACTTCGGGTACTTCAGCTCGGGCCTGTCCAGCTTGGCGATGCTGAAGAGGCCGGTCAGGTCGAGCGGTCCGGGCAGCGGGTAGACCTCGGCCTCGCTGATCTTCAGCTCCCGCACGAGCAGGCTGAGGATGTTCGGGTCGATGGACTCCTCGACCTCCAGGCGCACGGGCGGGCCGAAGCGGCGCCGCATGAGCTCCTTCTCCAGGGCCTGGAGCAGGTTCTCCGCGTCGTCCTCCTCGACCTCCAGGTCCTCGTTCCTGGTGAGCCGGAACATGTGGTGCTCCTGGATCTCCATGCCCGGGAAGAGCTCCTGGAGGTGCGCGGGCGCCGCGATGACGTCCTCTATCGGGACGTAGCGCTGCGGGGATGCCTCCAGGAAGCGGGAGAGCAGCGGGGGGACCTTCACACGTGCGAAGTGCTGATGTCCGGACACCGGGTTGCGCACGACCACGGCGAGGTTCAGGGAGAGCCCCGAGATGTACGGGAAGGGGTGCGCGGGGTCCACGGCCAGCGGGGTCAGGACGGGGAAGATCTGCTGCCGGAAGAGCGTGAAGAGCCGGGACTGCTCCTTCTCGGTCAGCTCGTTCCACCGGACCAGGTGGATGCCCTCGTCGGCGAGGCCCGGCGCGACGTCGTCCTGGTAGCAGGCGGCGTGCCGGGCCATGAGCTCGCGGGAGCGGTTCCAGATGAGGTCGAGGACCTCGCGGGGCTGGAGTCCCGAGGCCGAACGGGTGGCGACGCCGGTCGCGATGCGCCGCTTGAGACCGGCCACGCGGACCATGAAGAACTCGTCCAGGTTCGAGGCGAAGATCGCCAGGAAGTTAGCCCGTTCGAGGAGGGGTGTGTGGGGGTCCTCGGCCAGCTCGAGAACCCGTTCGTTGAAGGCGAGCCAGCTGCGCTCCCGGTCGAGGAACCGGCCCTGGGGCAGTTCCGCGCCGTCGTGCCCTATCTGGGCGTCCTCGTCGTACGCGTCGAGGTCGGCATCGATGTCAGGGTCCAGGTCGGAGACCGTGGCGGCGATGGTGTGGGGCCTGTGTGCGGCGATGGAGCCGACGGAGGGCTGGGCGTGCTGGACCTGACCTTGCGTGTTCGGCTGGCTCATGGACCCATTCTTCCGCGCGGGCACGCCGATGGGCGCGTCGGAGAGCGCGGGAGAGAGGCGGAGCTTCCCGTTCACCGGGGAAGGGTCGGGCACGGCGGGCTGCATTGAGCGAGCGTCGCAAGCCAGTCTGAATCGCCGGTTACGGCGACATGACGTGCGGGACATCGACCGACGACCCCCGGGCGTCTACACGGTGGGGGCCGTCGGTCGAGCGTACGTATCCAGCCGATCGTACGGTTCAGGCCGCGCGGCGGCGGAGGATCCTGAACGCGGCGTAGGTTGCGGCGGCCGCCAGGGCGAGGATGATGCCGGTCTCGATCAACTGGACGTACCAGAAATGGGACTTGGGGTGGTAGTCCATGAACGCGCCGGTGACCTTGGTGTCGGTGGGGCAGGAGTAGCCGGAAAGCGGCTTCGGGAGGCAGTGCCTCGCGATGAAGCGGTCTCCGGCGGCGTTGGTGACGCCTTGGTCGACGGCGAAGTAGTCGAAGGGCTGCGGGACGTCGAGCCACCAGTCCCGGGACGGGGCGGGCGCGGTGATCGTACGGGTCGGGAAGAGGCCCCAGCGCACATTGCCGCACAGCAGCAGTACGCCTCCGGTGACCAGTGTGGTGAGGGACGCGGCGAGCAGCGTCCGGCGTACGAGGAGCCCGACGGCGGCTCCCACGGCCACGCCGAGCAGGCCGTACGCGAGGAGCACGGGGCCCGTGGCTTCGTAGATGCCCCGGTCGGCCCAGTGGAAGTTCGTGCGGTCGCCGAGCGCGTTACCCGTGCCGAGCTGGAGGACCGCCATGAGGAAGAGCGTCCCGCCCACGGCGAGCGCGACGGCGGTGGTCAGCTTGGAGGCGAGCCAGCACGCGGGCGAGACCGACTGGGTCCAGGAGAGCTTGTACACCCCGGACTCCATCTCGCGCCCGATCAGCGGGCCCGCGACGAAGGCGCCGATGAGCGCGGGGAGCAGGAGCATGCCGAGGGAGCCCTTGTCCATGCTGATGTACAGCATGTCGCGGGCGCTGGTGAAGCCGAGGAAGGTGTCGCAGGTTCCGTTGGAGGCGCAGCGGCCCACGGGTTCGGGGTAGGCGTGGGCGGCCCAGCGCAGCCAGCCGGTGAAGGCGAGGGCGGTGAGGAGGACGGTGCCGCCGGTCAGCAGGGCGGTGCGGTGCAGACGGATGTCGACCCGGCGGGGGCCGTGCAGGAGCGTGCTCACGCGGACACCTCCAGCCCCCGCGAGGTGGCGCCGGGAGAGATCAGCGCGGGCGCGTCCGGTGAGCGGAGATGGGCCAGCAACAGCTCCTCCAGGGAAGGCTCTTCGACGTCCCAGTCGTCGGCGACGGGTCCTTCGGCGCGTATCAGGGCGCTGAGGCCGCGCCCCGTCGCGCGGGATTCGACGACCGTGTGCGGGTGCAGGCGTTCGACCGGGCCTCGGCCGGTGACCAGGCGGTGGGCGCCGACGAGATCGTCGATGCCGCCGCCGAGGCGGATGCGGCCCGCGCCGACCAGGAGCAAGTGGTCGCACGCGTCGGCGAGTTCGCCGACGATGTGCGAGGACATCACGACGGTCGTGCCGTGCTCGGCGGCCGTGGCCATGAGCGTGCCCATGAGCTGATGGCGGGCGAGGGGGTCGAGGTCGGCCATCGGCTCGTCCAAGAGCAGGAGTTCGGCCCGCTTGCCGAGCGCGAGGGCGAGCGCGACGCGGGTGCGCTGGCCGCCGGAGAGCGTACGGATGCGGGCGTTCGGGTCGAGCCCGCCGCTCACGACGCGCTCGGCCGTGGCCGTGTCCCAGTGGCCGGGGTTGAGCTCGGCGCCGAGCCGCAACGTGTCCGCGATGGTCAGTTGCGGATGGAGCGGCTTGTCCTGGGCGACGTACGCGACGCGGGCGCGGGCCTCGCCGGGCGCGGCGCCGAGCACGGTCAGCGTGCCCGAGCTGGGGCGTTCGAGGCCCGCGGCGAGCGCGAGCAGCGTGGACTTGCCCGCGCCGTTGGGGCCGACGACGGCACAGACGCGTCCCGTCGGCAGCCGGAACGAGCAGTCGTGCAGGGCGCGGTGGCGCCGTCCGTAATGCTTGCTCAGCGACGTCGCCTCGATGGCGGTGTCGGTCATGCGAACTCCCCCTTGAAGCCGCGGTCCGTGGTCTGCGGTTCGGTGAACTGTTCTTCCAGTACGGCCGTGAAGAGCGCGGCCACGTCGTCCCTCTCCAGGCCCGCCGCGCGGGCCCGAGCGGCCCACTCGACGAGCTCCCCCCGGAGCGGCGAGCGGTGGCCTCGACGACCTCGCGCGCGGTGGGCAGCTTGTCGCCCGGCTCCAACAGGCCGAGACGGAGCGCCTGTCGGGCGTTCCGTCAAGTGGGACCACATCGAGGCGAGTTGCGGGACAGGGGGCGGGATCTTGTAACGTCTGCCGCTCGGAATTGACGTGAACACGCACGAAATCTCGGGGGTTTCACCATGTCCCAGCGCCAATCGCCCCTCATCAAGGTGGCGGCCCTGCTCATCGCGGCCGTCGTCGCGGGGGTCTGGATGTACACGAGCAAGGGCAACACCACCGGACCCGACAGCGAGAGCGCCAAGCAGCCCGCCGTCGCGGAGGTCGGTGACTGTGTCCAGAACACGGGGTCGGACGGCAGCCCGGACATGGAGATCATCGGCTGCGGTGAGGCCGGGGCCGAGTACAAGGTCGCGAGCAAGTTCGAGACGGAGTGCGAGCCGGGGCAGTCCCGTTACGAGCAGACGCGGCGGGGGCGGGTGCAGTTCTCGATGTGTCTGACCGAGGTCGCGGGCAAGTAGCGCGGACGGGCCGACGGTACGACGAAGGGCGCGGCGTTCCCCGGGGAACGCCGCGCCCTTGTGCGGTACGCGGGGGTCAGGACTCCGTGCGGTACATCAGGTCCGTCTCGTGCGTCACGAAACCGAGCCGCTCGTAGACGCTCACCGCCGCCTTGTTGTCCGCGTCCACGTACAGCATCGCCGTCGGCAGGCCCTGCTGTGCGAGGTGGCGCAGGCCGGTCGTGGTCAGCGCCTTGCCCAGGCCACCGCCCTGCGCGCCGGGGCGTACGCCCACGACGTACACCTCGCCGAGGCCCTCGTCCGCGTGGGCCTTCGTCCAGTGGAACCCGACCAGTTCGCCCGCACGCTCGGCGAGGAAGAAGCCCGCCGGGTCGAACCACGGCTCCGCCTTGCGGTCGTCAAGGTCGCGCTGGGTCAGGGAGCCCTGCTCGGGGTGGTGGGCGAACGCCTCCGCGTTCACCGCGAGCCAGGCCGCGTCGTCCTGTCCCGGCACGAAGGTGCGGACGGAGACGCCCTCGGGGAAGACCGGGTCCGGCAGGTCGAGGTCGGTCAACGGGCGGCGCATCTGCCGCAGTTCGCGGAAGAGCGCCAGACCGAGCACCTGTGCGAGGTGCCGGGCCGCGGAGTGTCCGCCGTGCGCCCACACGCGCAGGCGTCGGCCCGACTCGCCGAGCAGCGCGGAGCCCAGTGCCCTGCCGTGGCCGCGGCCGCGGTGTGCGGGGTGCACGACCAGCTCGGCGGCGGGGGCCTCCACGGGGTCGGTGTCCTCCAGCTGCGCGTAGCCGACGAGGTCGCCGCCGACGCTCAGGAGCAGGTGCCGTACGCCCTCGCGGGCCCCGCCCCGAAGTTGCAGCCTGCCCTGCTCCGACACCGCCTGCTGACCGTCCGAACGGGCGGCGTCCGCGAGGAGCCCCAGCACGGATTCGGACTGCGCCGGGCTGAGCGCGGTGAGGGTGTCGATCTTCCGGAGGGGGGCGGGGGTGGGGGCGGCCTCGGCGGGGCGGTCGTCAGTCATGCTCCCGAGCGTAGTCTGGCGGGGGCGCCTGGAGCGGGGGTGTTGCGCTGCGCGCTCGGCCTCGGTGCCCGGCGGGCTCTCATCGCGCTGCCGCGCTCGCCCTCAATCGCCGGGCAGGCTCGATATTGCGCGCTCGCCCTCTCGATCGCTGTGCGGGCCGGATTGGCGCTGCGCGCTCGCCCTCAAGCGCCGGGCGGGCTCGATATTGCGCGCTGGCCCTCTTGATCGTCGTGCGGGCTGGATATTGCGCGCTCGCCCTCTCGATCGTCGTGCGGGCTGGATGTTGCGGGCTGGTCCTCTTGACCGTCGTGCGGGTTGGGTTGGCGCTGCGCGCTTGCTCTCAATCGTCGTGCGGGCTGGATATTGCGGGCTCGCCCCCTCGATCGTCGTGCGGGCTCGATATTGCGCGCTGGCCCTCTCGATCGCTGTGCGGGCCGGATTGGCGCTGCGCGCTCGTCCTCAAGCGCCGGACGGGCTGAATATCGTCCGCCCACCCCGATCCCTCCCCCTCCCCGGGGGGGGGAGGCGCCCCGCATGCCCCACGCTCGCCCTCAGGCGGCCGCCCCCGCCGCCGGGCGACCTGGACGCCGTGGCGTTCGTCCTCAAGTGCCGGGGGGGGAGGGGCCCGCTCGGCCGTCGCGCCCCTACCACCGTCAGCCAGGCCCAGGGGCCAGATCCCCCCCTAACGGCAACCAGGATGTAACCAGCAACCCTCTGTTGTGCTACGCGCGTTGACTCTAGGCTGCCGTCGCGGCGGAATGCCGTCGTATCGGTTCTGTTCGGACCTATTCGAGCTCATTCGAGTCCATACAAGTCCATTCGACCCCCAGGGGGACACGTGTCAGCCTCAGCCCAGTCACGTCGGCCCAGACGTCGTGCCTATCGCGTGCTTGCCGCGGCCGCCTCGCTCGCCACCGTCGGTGCGCTGGCCGCCGCGCTTCCCGCCAGTGCGGGGGCGGAGCACGCGGGTGGGGGCAAGGGCGGCGAGAAGCGCACGGTCGACGTGCAGTTGTTGTCGTTCAACGACTTCCACGGGAATCTGCAGCCGCCCGCCGGGTCCTCGGGACAGGTGACGGAGAAGCAGCCCGACGGGAGCGAGAAGAAGATCGACGCGGGTGGGGTCGAGTACCTCGCGACGTCGCTGCGCACCGCGCGCAAGGGCAACCCCTACAGCGTCACCGCCGCCGCCGGCGACCTCATCGGCGCGAGCCCCCTGCTCTCCGGGCTCTTCCACGACGAGCCCACCGTCGAGGCGATGAACAAGCTCGGGCTCGACGTCACCAGCGTCGGCAACCACGAGTTCGACGAGGGGGCCAAGGAACTGGCCCGCATGCAGAACGGCGGCTGCCACCCCAAGGACGGTTGTTTCGAGAAGGACAAGAAGGACAAGAAGGGCAAGGGGAAGAAGTTCAGGGGGGCTGACTACCCATACCTCGCCGCCAACGTCACCGACGAGAAGACCGGCAAGCCCATCCTCAAGCCCTACTGGGTGTGGAAGCACAAGGGCGTCAAGGTCGGGTTCATCGGTGTGACCCTGGAAGGCACGCCGGACATCGTCTCCGCCGACGGCGTCAAGGGGCTCAAGTTCCACGACGAGATCGAGACCGTCAACAAGTACGCGAAGGTCCTCGACAAGCAGGGCGTGAAGTCCATCGTCACGCTCATCCACGAGGGCGGCGTGCCCAAGAGCCAGACGTACAACTACGACTGCGACTCCCCGGGCGCGGGCGACGGCATCTCCGGGCCGATCACCGACATCGCCAAGGGCATCTCGCCCAAGGTCGACGCCCTCGTCACAGGGCACACGCACAACGCGTACGTCTGTACGATCCCGGACCCCGCGGGCAATCCGCGCATGGTGACCTCCGCCTCCTCCTTCGGGAAGCTCTACACGGACACCACCCTCACGTACGACCGCAGGACCAAGGACATCGTGCGGACCAGCGTGAAGTCCGCGAATCACGTCGTCAGTCGTGAGCAGGCCAAGGCGCCGGACATGACCTCGCTCATCCAGCGCTGGGACAAGTTGGCGGCCCCCGTCGCCAACAAGCCCGTCGGGTACGTCTCCGCGGACATCCCGGGGCGCGGCGCCGGTGTCCCCGAGTCGCCCCTCGGCGATCTCATCTCCGACGCGCAGCTCGCCCACGCCAAGTCGCTCGATCCGAAGGCCGACCTCGCCCTGATGAACCCGGGCGGCATCCGCTCCGACATCGTCTTCAAGGCGAGCGGGAGTGAGGGGGACGGGGTCGTCACGTACGGCGAGGCGTTCACCGTGCAGCCCTTCAGCAACACCGTCAACCTGGTCGACCTGACCGGCGCACAGCTTGTGACGGGGCTGAAGCAGCAGGTCAGCGGGTCGAATGCGGCTTCGCCGAAGATCCTTCAGGTGTCCGAGGGGCTGACGTACACGCTGGACATGACCAAGACGGGGGCCGACCGCGTCGTCGCCGACTCGATCAAGCTGAACGGCAAGGCGATCGACCCGGCCGCCACCTACCGCGTCGCCATGAACTCCTTCCTCGCGGGCGGCGGCGACGGCTTCGCCGAGCTCGGCAAGGGGACGAAGCCGATCGTCGGCGCGGACGACCTGAAGGCGTTCAACGACTACCTGACCGCCAACTCCTCGGCGGACAAGCCGATCGCGCCGCCGAAGGCCGACCGGATCAAGATCGTGAAGTGACGAAGATGACGTTCAGGTGAACCGAGCGGCTCCGACCTGGGGCGGAAGCACCGCGCGACCACCTCAGTAAGCGGCCGAAACCACTGGTTACCGGGAGTCAGGCTTGGGGTGGGGTGTGAACGTATGGTGAGATCGGCCGATGCGTTCCCCCCACCGCATAGCCACGCGTCCTTCGGACGCCCCGCTCGATGACGGCACGGTCCACGACCACCGCACAGTCCACGACGACCGCACGAACGACACCGCTGAACTTCCGGCCACCGCGTACAGCAATCCGTACGACGAGCTGGGCGCACTCGCCCCGAACCCGCTGGAGGAGTTCCTCCACGAGGAGAAGGACGAGCCCGCCGCGGACGCCCCCTGGACGCCGCCCAACCACCGCCGAGGCAGCCGCCGCCGCACCCGTTTCGCGGGCCTGCCGCTCGCCGCGAAGGCCGTCGTCGCCGTCCTCGTCGCCACCGCGTTCCTCGCTCTCGGTGACCGCTGGGCCCTTCTGTACGCCGAGCACGAGGCGGCGGACAAGCTCAAGGACCAGATGAAGCTGAGCGCGGCGCCCGAGGTGGACATCGAGGGATTCCCCTTCCTCACCCAGGTCTTCGACAAGCGCGTCGACAAGGTGAAGGTGACCGTCCCCGACGTCGCCGCCGACCGGATCTCCCTCGCCAAGGTCTCCGCGACCGCCACCGACGTACGGATCGACGGGGACGGTCCCACCTCGTTCAAGGGCGCCCACATCGGTGAGATGAACGGCGAGGTGCTGCTCTCCTTCGACGACCTCAACCGCGAACTGGGCGCCTCCCAGGTCACGTTCACCGGCAAGGGCCACGACCAGGTCCTCGCGCGCGGCACGCTGCCCGTCGCCGGGCACGACCTGAAGGTGCGCGCCGACGCCCGCATCCAGCGCAACGGCGACCGGGGCATCTCCACCGACATCGGCGGCATGCGCCTCCAGCTCGGCGACCTCGCGACGTACCGACCCGGCACCCGCGAGAAGGAGGGCCTGCACCTGTCGCGCTCCTCCGCCGACCGCGTGAGCAAGGAGACGTCGAAGGCAAAGGCGCTGCTCTCCGTCCCCGCGATCGTCCAGCGGCTCGGCGTGCCGGACTCCGTGGTGCGCGGGGCGCTGGAGAGCGACGCCAAGCTGAACGAGCTGACGGGCGCGCCGAAGTTCGTGAACGACGTGATGGGCCTCAACCTCATCGACGTCGCGATGGGCCACCCCGAGCTGCTCAAGAAGCTCGGCCTGGACCCCGCGCTCCTCGACGGCCTCGCCAAGCTCACCCGCCCCGTACTCGCCGACCGCCTCACCCTCGCCTTCCAACTCCCGAAGCTCCCGGGCGAGGGAACGATGGCACTGCAGGACGTGACGGTGGAGAAGGAGGGCATCAGGGTGCGGATCGCGGGCTCGGGGATCGGGATCGGCCGGTAGGCACTTAGGGGCGCGGGGAACTGCGCGACGAGCCACGACGCGCCCGCAGACGAGACGATCTAGCACCTACGCCCGTCGCGCAGCGACAGGCACCCGCCCCGGAAACCCGCCCGCAGCCGCCGGTCATGGCTCACGACCACCAACGTTCCCGCGAACCCCTCCAGCGCCACCTCCAGATCCTCCACGAGCGCGGGGGACAGATGGTTGGTCGGCTCGTCGAGCAGCAGCAGGTCCAGCGGGCGCGTGACGAGCCGGGCCAGTTCGAGCCGCCGCCGCTGCCCCACGGAGAGCACCCGCACGGGCCTCCCGAGATCCGCCTCGCGGAAGAGCCCGAGCGCGAGCAGCTCGGCACGCCGCTCCTCCCCGCCGAAGGCGTCGAGCACCGAACGCCCGTCCGCAGAGGGGGAGTTGTCCTGCCGCAGTAGCCCCACCCGCCCCGGACGGCGGACTTCGCCCGACTCCGGGGCCAGCTCCCCGGCGAGCACCCGCAGCAGTGTCGTCTTGCCCGCGCCGTTGGGCCCGGTGACCAGGAGCCGCTCACCGGCGCCGATGGTCAGCGTCCCGTCGATCTCCAGACGGCCCGGGACGCGTACGTCCGTGAGCTCGACGTCACCCGCCGCGGCACCGTCGACGCGCGCGGTGAAGCGCAGGGGGCGCGGGGGCGGCGGCACGGGGTTCTCGGTCAGCCGGTGCAGCCGTTCGCGGGCGTTGCGGATCCGGCTCATCGCGCCGTGCGCCCGTGACCGCGCGCGGAAGGCGCCCGCCCCGCTGAACGCGGCCGGTGCCTTGCGGGGGATCGCGGAGAGCAGCCCGATGTTGGAGTCGGCGAGCGCGGAGTGCCGGGCGACTTCGGCGCGCCACTCCTCGTACTCCCGCTCGTGGCGGGCGCGTTCGGCGGCCTTGGCGGTCAGGTAGCCCGCGTAACCGTTGCCGTAGCGCCGCACGGTCCGCCGCTCGCCGTCCACCTCCAGGATCGTCGTCGTCACGCGGTCGAGGAACGCCCGGTCGTGCGTGACCGCGACGACCGTGCCGCGGTGGGCGCGCAACCGTTCCTCCAGCCAGTGCGTGGCCGCGTCGTCGAGGTCGTTGGTCGGCTCGTCGAGCAGGAGCAGTTCGGGGGCGGACGCGAGCGTTCCGGCGAGCGCGAGCCGGGAGCGCTGCCCGCCGGAGAGCGTGCCGAGCGGCCGTGCGCGGTCCAGGGCGCCGGGCTCCCCGAGGTGGCGCAGGTGGACCTCGACGAGGCGGTCGGCGTCGTGTCCGCCGCGCGCCTCGAACTCGGCGAGGAGGCGTGCGTAGTGGTCGTACGCGGCCTGGTCGGCGCCTTCCAGGGACGATGCGGCGGCCCTGATCCGCCGCTCCAGGGAGCGCAGTTCGGCGAGGGACGCGTCGATCGCGTCGCCGACGGTCGCGGTGTCCGGCAGGCCGAGGGTCTGCGCGAGGTGTCCGGTGCCGCCGGGCGCGGTGACGGTGAGCGTGCCGTTGTCCGGCTGCTCCAGCCCGGCGACGATCCGCAGCAGGGTGGACTTGCCCGAGCCGTTGTCCCCGATGACGCCCGCGCGCTCGCCGGGACGGATGGTGAGGGAGACGCGGTCGAGGACCACGTGGTCCTCGTAGCGCTTGGTGATGTCGGTGAGGGTGAGCTGGGAGGTGGTGGCTGCGGGGGCTGTGGTGAGTGGGGTGACTGGGGTGACTGGGAACAAGTGGGGGCCGCTTCCGTAGGGGACAGATGGCGATACGAGACGTAGCGTCTCGCTTCGTGTCCCTCGAAGATAGCGGCCGGGTCCGGGTTTGGCAAGACGCGGCGTCTCGTTAACTGGGGGTGGACGGCATCTCCCCGGGCGGCGGAGTGGCCGCCCCCGGCAACTGCACCGTCACCACCGTGCCGCCCCCCTCGGCCGCCGCCAGCGTCACCTCGCCGCCGGACTGCCGCACCGTACGCGCCACGATCGAGAGGCCGAGGCCCGATCCCGGCAGGCTGCGCGCGGACGGCGAGCGCCAGAACCGGTCGAAGACGTGCGGGAGTTCGTCCTCGGGAATGCCGGGGCCGTGGTCCCGCACGGTCAGCCTGCCGCGGTCGAGGGCGACCTCGATCGTGCCGCGCGGCGGGCTGAACTTCACCGCGTTGTCGAGGACGTTGACGATGGCGCGTTCCAGGGCGGGCGGCTCCACGCGCACGTACCAGGGCGCGAGCTCCGCGGTGATGGTCAGCTCGGGGCCGCGCAGCCTGGCCCGCTCGATGGCGGTCCTCGTGAGGTTGTGCAGCGCGACGACCTGGACCTTGGCGCCGCTCTCGCCGGTGTCGGGCCGCGAGAGCTCTTGCAGGTCGCCGATGAGTACGGCCAGTTCGGTCATCTGCGCGGTGACCGAGGCGAGGAGCGCCTTGCGGTCGTCGGGCGGGATGGCCCGGCCCGTCTCCTCGCTGCGCGCGAGCAGTTCGATGTTGGTGCGCAGGGAGGTGAGCGGCGTCCGCAGCTCGTGGCCCGCGTCGGCGATCAGCTGCTGCTGGAGGTCGCGGGAGGAGGCGAGCGAGGCGGTCATGGAGTTGAAGGACTCCGAGAGCCGGGCGATCTCGTCGTCGCCCTCGACGGGGATGCGGAGGTTCAAGTCCTCGGTGCGGGCCACGTGTTCGACGGCTTCGGTGAGTCGGTCCACCGGGCGCAGACCCGTGCGCGCCACCCAGAGTCCCGCGGCGCCCGCGCCGAGGACGCCGACTCCGGCGACGACGACGAGGATCAGGGCGAGACTGTCGAGGGTGTCGTCCACCTCGCTGAGGGGACGGGCCACGGAGACCGCGAGCGAGAACTGCGGGTATTCCTTGAGCGGATAGGTCAGGACCCGGTACTTCTCGCCGTTGGACGCGACGGCGTTGTGGTACGTCTCCGTGTCCTGGTTCTCGGCCACGGCGGTGTCCTCGGGGCCGACCTCGATCGACCGGCGTCCCAGGATGGTGCACTTCGTGCCGTTCTTGGACACGATCTGGATGGTCTGCTCGTACAGATCGGTGTTGTCGCGGGTGGGGATCGTGCGCAGACAGCGCGCCTTGCCCGCCAGTGCGTCGATGTCGATCTGCTGGACGACCTGGTTCGGGTTGGGGCGGTTGCTGCTCAGCGCCCCGTCCAACGAGTCGATCAGGGCGTTGCGCACCACGAACCAGCACGTCACCGCGGCCGCCGCGACGGCGAGCGCCACGGCCGTGGCCACCAGGAGCGCGAGGCGCGAGCGCAACGGCAGCGCGCGGAACCGCCGTACGACCCTGTTCACTCCCCGCCCCGCAGCACGTACCCGACGCCCCGCACCGTGTGCACCAGACGGGGTTCGCCGCCCGCCTCCGTCTTGCGGCGCAGGTACATGACGTACACGTCCAGGGAGTTGGACGACGGCTCGAAGTCGAAGCCCCAGACGGCCTTCAGGATCTGCTCACGGGTGAGGACCTGGCGGGGGTGGGCGAGGAACATCTCCAGGAGCGTGAACTCCGTGCGGGTCAGCTCGACCGTGCGCGGGCCCCTGGTGACCTCGCGGGTCGCCAGGTCCATGCGCAGGTCGGCGAAGGAGAGGGTGTCGCCCTCCTCGGCCTCTCCCGCGGCGGCGGCGTACGAACTGCGCCGCAGCAGCGCCCTGATGCGGGCGAACAGCTCGTCCAGTTCGAACGGCTTGACCAGGTAGTCGTCGGCGCCCGCGTCGAGTCCCGTGACGCGGTCGCCGACGGTGTCGCGCGCGGTCAGCATCAGGATGGGCGTGGTCGTCCCGGTGGCGCGGAGCCTGCGCGCGGCGGTCAGGCCGTCCATGCGGGGCATCTGGATGTCGAGTACGACCAGGTCGGGGCGGTGCGCGGCGGCCTTCTCCAGGGCGTCGGCGCCGTCGACGGCGACCTCCGTGGCGTACCCCTCGAAGGCGAGACTGCGCTGGAGCGCCTCCCGCACGGCGGGTTCGTCGTCCACGATCAGGATGCGCTGCTGCTCGCGGTCACCGGTGCGGTCGCCTTCGGCGGGGCTCATGGGCTTCGGACTTCCTCGGGTCAGGGGCGGAACGGGCCGGTATCAGCCTCGCACGCGGGCACGGGCGGTGCGGTCCTCGCGCGCGGCCTGCACGTCGCGCGCCACGGCGAGCGGGAGGCCGAGCCCGGCGGGATCGGTGGCGGGGCGGCCCCAGCCGACGGTGACGGCGAGCGCGTGCCGCGCGCGGTTGACGGTGAGGGAGGTGTGGGGGGTGCGGTGGGTGCGGGGGGTGTCGGACATGGCGTCCTCCTGGGGTGGTGCCCGGGGTCGGTACGAGCGGTCAGGTCCTGGAACCCGACCGGAGCTTGCCCAGGTCGTTCTTGACGGTGTCGATCGGGATGGCGAAGCCGAGGCCGACGCTGCCGGACGCGGACTCGCCGCTGCCCTGCGACGAGGAACTGGGCGAGTACATCGCGGAGTTGATCCCGATGATGTTGCCGTTCATGTCGATGAGGGCGCCGCCGGAGTTGCCGGGGTTGAGCGAGGCGTCGGTCTGGAGCGCCTTGTAGGTGGTCTTGGACGAGCCGGTGTCGCCGTTGAACTGCTGCCCGCCGAACTCGAACGGCCAGCCGCCGTCGGGGTTCTGCGGCTGCTGCTGTCCTTCGTCCGTGGAGACGGTGACGTCGCGTTCGAGCGCGGAGATGATGCCGCTGGTGACGGTGCCGGTCAGGCCCTCGGGGGAGCCGATGGCGACGACCTCGTCGCCGACCTTCACGTTGTCGGAGTTGCCGAGGGTCGCGGGCTTGAGCCCGGAGGCGTCCTTCAGCTGGATGAGCGCGAGGTCCTTCTTGCTGTCGGTGCCGACGACCTCGGCGTCGTACGTCTTGCCGTCGTTGGTGCGCACCTTGATCGAGGTGGCGCCGGCGACGACGTGGTTGTTGGTGACGATCTCGCCGTCGCTCTTGGTGATGACGCCGGAGCCGGTGGACTTGCCCTGACCGGTGCTCGCGCTGATCTCCACGATGCTCGGGCTGACCGCTTCCGCGACACCGGAGACGGTGCCCTTCTTGCTGGTCGGCACGACGTCCGTGCTGGTGGCGGAGGAACCGCCGTCCCGGTCGGTCAGCGTCTGGACGGCGTACGCGGTGCCGCCGCCCACCGCGGCCGCCGCGATGGCGACGGCGGCGAGCAGGGCCAGCGGGCCCCTCGCGCGGCGGCGCCTTGCGGGGCCGTGCCCCTGAGGTGCTTCCGGCGCGTAGGCGGGCGGGGGCGGGAAGGCGCCCTGCGTACCGCCGGGCGGCACAGGCGCTGACGACTGCTGCTGGTGGTACTCGCCGCTGTGGCGGAAGGTCTCGGTCATGTCCTTGAGACTGTCCGCCGCACATGAGAGCTGTCTGAGTACGTCCTGAGAAGCCCGGCAGAAGTGCGTATGCCCGTTATAAAGGCGGACGGGAGGGGGCGGAGGGCGGCTACTGGCAGCCGCAGGACTGGCGCACCACGAGCCGGGAGGGGAACAGCTTCAGGCGCTCCCTGCGCGAACCCGCGACCCGCAGTCCGTCGTCGAGGACGAGGTCGACGGCCGCGCGGGCCATCGCGGGCCGGTCGGAGGCCACCGTCGTCAGCGGCGGGTCGGTGAGCCCGGCCTCCTTGACGTCGTCGAAGCCCGCCACGGCCAGCTCGCCGGGCACGTCGATGCGCAGCTCGCGCGCCGCCCGCAGGATGCCGATCGCCTGGTCGTCCGTGGAGCAGAAGATCGCGGTGGGGCGGTCGGGGCGGGCGAGCAGTTCGAGGCCCACCTGGTAGGCGTCGTAGCGGTTGTAGGGGGCTTCGAAGAGCCGCCCCTCCACCGGGCGGCCGGCCTCGCGCATCGCGCGCCGCCAGCCCTCGACGTGGTCGGAGACGGGGTCGCCGACCGTCGGGGTCTCCGCGGTGCCGCCGACGCAGGCGACGTACTCATGGCCGTGTTCGAGCAGGTGCCGGGTGGCGAGCTGCGCGCCGCCGACGTCGTCCGTGACGACCGCGACGTCGTCGATGGCCTCGGGCCGCTCGTGCAGGAGCACCACGCGCGCGTCCCACGCGTCGATCTCGGCGGCGGCCTGGTCGGTCAGACCGTGGCTGACGAGGATGAGGCCGGAGACCCGCATGCCGAGGAAGGCGCGCAGGTAGTGGGTCTCGCGCTCCTCCACGTAGTCGGAGTTGCCGACGAGGACCATCTTTCCGCGCTCGGACGCCGCCTGTTCCACGGCGTGCGTCATCTCCGCGAAGAACGGCTGGCGCGCGTCCGGCACGATCATGCCTATGAGGTCCGTGCGCCGCGAGGCCATGGCCTGGGCAACCCGGTCGGGCCGGTAACCCAGCTCCTTGATCGCGGCGAGTACCCGCTCGCGCGTGGCCGGGGCGACCGGCCTGGGTCCGTTGTTGATGACGTAACTGACGACCGCGGTCGAAGTACCCGCAAGTCGCGCCACGTCATCCCGAGTCACCTTGGCCACGCGCGGAGTCTACGCGGATGGAACTACCGCTGGGCAGGGCGTACGGCAGCTTCCTTCGGAGCGGATTCCGCGACGGCCGGGACGGACGCCGCCCGCGCGCCGCCGTTCTCCTCGGCCCGGGGCGTCGCCGCCTTCGCCTTCTCCTCGTCGGCCGCCCGTTCGACCTTCTCGGGCGTGACGAAGCGGTAGCCGACATTCCGGACGGTGCCGATCAGCGACTCGTGCTCGACGCCGAGCTTCGCGCGCAGGCGCCGCACGTGCACGTCGACCGTGCGCGTGCCGCCGAAGTAGTCGTAGCCCCAGACCTCCTGGAGCAACTGGGCCCGCGTGAAGACCCGGCCGGGGTGCTGCGCCAGGTACTTGATCAGCTCGAACTCCTTGAAGGTCAGGTCCAGGACCCGGCCCTTGAGCTTCGCGCTGTACGTCGCCTCGTCCACGGAGAGATCGCCGTTGCGGATCTCCATGGGGGAGTCGTCCGAGGTGATCTGCTGGCGGCCCATCGCGAGCCGCAGGCGCGCCTCGACCTCGGCGGGGCCCGCGGTGTCGAGGAGTACGTCGTCGATGCCCCAGTCGGCGGTGACGGCGGCGAGACCGCCCTCCGTCACGACGAGGACCAGGGGACATCCGGGGCCCGTGGAGCGCAGCAGCTGACAGAGGCTGCGCACCTGGGGGAGGTCGCGGCGCCCGTCGATCAGGATGACGTCGGCACCGGGGGTGTCGACGAGAGCGGGCCCTTCCGCGGGGGCGACGCGCACGTTGTGAAGGAGCAGGCCGAGAGCGGGGAGCACCTCCGTCGACGGCTGGAGGGCATTGGTGAGGAGCAGCAGAGAGCTCATCGGCCCGCACCTGCCCGGTTCGTCTGACTGTCGTGCACGTTTCGCTCGCCCATTACGTCGGTTCCTCCTCGGTCCCTGCGAGGACGTATGCGGCACTGCTTCGTACGTGTGCTCCTGAAAGCACAAAAGGACCCGGGGGCTGCGCTGCCCGGATCCTCTGCCAAGGAGAATAGCCCACATGAGTTCCGGTCCGGCAGGTCAAGCGGCGCGATCTTCTGTGCCGCCGCTCACTCGGGGGCAGGGTCGCGTTCAACGGCGCGTCATGCTTCGTACACACGACGGAGTGGCCGTCGAGGCGGCCTACGACCCCGGGCCCGACCCCTCGGGAGAGCTCGCGATCGTGGTCGCGCACGGCTTCACGGGGGATCTTTCGCGGCCCCACGTACGGCGCATCGCGCGCGTCTTCGCCCAGCGTGCGGCCGTGATCACCTTCTCCTTCCGGGGCCACGGGGCGTCCGGAGGCCGCTCCACGGTCGGCGACCGCGAGGTACTCGACCTGGTGGCGGCCGTCGAGTGGGCGCGATCCCTCGGGCACGCGCGCGTGGTGACCGTCGGCTTCTCGATGGGCGGCTCCGTCGTGCTGCGGCACGCCGCGTTGCACAGGGGGCGCACGGAAGCGCGGGTTGACGCGGTGGTCGCGGTGAGCGCCCCGGCGCGTTGGTACTACCGGGGGACGGCGCCGATGCGGAGGCTGCACTGGGTGGTCACGCGCCCCGCGGGCCGCGCGGTGGGCCGCTTCGGCCTGCGCACCCGGATCCACCCGCACGAGTGGGACCCCGTGCCGCTCTCGCCGGTCGAGTCCGTCCCCCTCATCGCGCCGACCCCGCTGCTCGTCGTGCACGGCGACCGGGACCCGTACTTCCCCGTCGACCATCCCCGGATGCTGGCCGCGGCGGCCGCGGGCGGGGCCGAACTGTGGTTGGAAGAGGGCATGGGGCACGCGGAGCACGCGGCCTCCGACGAGCTCGCCGGGCGGATCGCGGCCTGGGCCACGGCATCATGGACGTCGGCGACCGCCGACCGAGAGGAGCGTCGCATGGTGAACGGCACCATTCGTTACTGGGCCGCGGCCAAGGCGGCAGCGGGTGTCGCGGAGGAGCCGTACGCGGCGGGGACGCTCGCGGAGGCCCTTGACGCCGCGCGCGAGCGGCACCCGGGCGAGCTCGTCCGGGTCCTGCAGCGCTGTTCGTTCCTTGTCGACGGCGACCCCGTCGGGACTCGTGGGCATGAGACCGTACGCCTTGCCGAGGGCGGCACGGTCGAGGTGCTCCCGCCGTTCGCAGGAGGATGAGCGCCATGTCCAATCAGCCGTACGAGGGCTATGACGGGTACGAGGGGTACGACCCGTACCAGCAGCGGTATCCGGATCCTCAGCAGCCGTATCCGTCGCCGGAGCAGCAGCAGTACTACGCGGATCCCCAGCAGCAGCAGTACGCGCAGCCCTATCCGGAGCAGCAGCAGTACGCCCAGTCCTACCCGGAGCAGCAGTACTACGTGGATCCGCAGCAGCAGTACACCCAGCAGTGGCAGGGGCAGACGTGGGAGACGTCCGTGCAGCCGCCGCCCGCTGCCGCGGTGGACGTGACGGAGACGGCGTACCTGCCGCCTCAGTCGTACGCCTCGGTGCCTCCGGAGCCGGAGCCGCAGCCGGAGGCTGCTGACGAGAGCTCCTACGGCCCCGCCACCACCACCGGCAACCCCCGCATAACGGACGCCCAGCGCGCCCGCGCCGAGGGGCGGTCGCCGATCATCGAGCCGGGGATGCAGCCCGCCGCGCTGACCGCGCTGCTCGGGCTGCTGCTCGCCGGGGGCGCGGCCGCCGGGTCGTACGCGCTGCTCGTGCCGCTGGTGATCCTGCAGGCCGTGACCGCCGCCGGGTGGTTCCGGCTCAACGGGATGTGGCCCGCGAGGCAGGGCATCGCGCTCGCGTTCCTCGGTGGTGTCGTCGCCGACGTCGCGCTGCTCGGCGTCGGCAAGGAGCACGCGCCCGCCGCCATCCTCGGCACCCTCGGTGTCTGGGTGCTGCTCGTGGTGGTGCTCCAGCTGCGCAGCCACGCCGGTGCCGACGAGCGGATGTACGGGCTCATGGCGACCCTCGCCTCCGCCGCGCTCGCGATCATCGCGACCGGGCACCTCGCGGCCGAGGCCGACGCCGTGACCGTGGGCTGCGTCGCCGTCGCCGTCGCGGTGCTCGCCCGCGCGCTGCCGCTGCCGACGCCCGCCTCGGTCGTCGTGGCGCTGCTCGCGGCCACCGGGTCGGGGGTCGCCGTCGGCGGCATGACCGACTACGGCAGCAAGGGCGCGCTGCTCGCGCTCGGCGCCGGTGTCTGCGCGCTGATCGGGCACCGCGTCGCGAGCTACGACTACCCGTCGCGGTTCGTGCACATGACTGCGGGCGTCGCGCTGCCGCTCGCGGCCGCCGCCCCCGCCGTGTACGTGCTCGGCCGTGCCATCGGCTGACCGGCGCGCGTCCGATCGTCACAGCTGATCGACAGGTCCCCGGCCGAGCGCTTCGGCCGGGGACCTGTCCTTTAGGCTCGCGGAAACGACAGCTAGTCGGGGGACAAGGTGGGGGAACACCGGACATGAGCATGCGCGCCGTACGAATACTTCTGATCGTCGTCGTGGTCCTGGGAGGTCTGTTCGTGGCGGCCGACCGGCTGGCCGTGAACTTCGCCGAGGGCGAGGCGGCGGACAAGATGCGTACCAGCGAGGGCCTGAGCCGGACGCCCGACGTCTCCATCAAGGGCTTCCCGTTCCTGACCCAGGTCGCGGGCGGCGAGCTCGACGACGTCGAGGTGGGGATCAAGGACTACGAGGCCAAGTCCGGCTCCGACTCCCTCCTCATCGACGATCTGACGGCCCACATGAAGGGCGTGAAGTTCTCCGGCGACTACAGCTCGGCGACCGCCGCGACCGCCACCGGCACCGCGCGCGTCTCCTACGACGAGCTCCTGAAGGCGAGCAAGTCGGAGCCGGTCCAGCTGCCGCTCGGCGCCACCGGCAAGGTCGTCGGCCTCTCCGACGGCGGCAACGGCAAGATCAAGGTCGAGGTCGAGGTCAGCAAGGGCGGCGTGAAGCTGCCCAAGCCCGTCTACGTGCTCAGCTCGATCCGCGTCGAGGGCGACAACATCAAGGTCCACGCGGACGAGATCCCGAAGAAGATCTCCGTGCTCGGCGTCTCCATCCCGCTGCCCGAGGGCACCGCCCGCGACGTCACCGACTTCGAGCAGAAGGTCGAGGACCTGCCGGCCGGGATCAAGCTGGAGAAGGTCGAGGCGGCGCCGGACGGCGTGGACATGTCCGTGACGGGCTCGAACGTGCGACTCGCGGGCTGAACCCCGCTGAACCCCGCTGAACCCCCGCCAGGGCCGCTTCGTCCGAAGTGCGAGACGAAGCCGTCCGGCGGGCGGATGTGACGGGGACGACACCGGACCCCGGGGCCCTTCGGGGCGGCCCCGGGGTTCAACTATTCCCACATCGTGGACGATCGTGTCTCACCATGCGGAGCACCGGTGACACAGCCGCCCCTCCCTCCCTACGATCGGACCCATGCAACGACAGGCGGACCTCACGAAGCGGCGGGCAGTGGACCTGTGCCGCGTCGCCGCCATGCTCTGTCGCACCTTCTGACGAGGGCCTCACCCCCTCGTTTCCCGTCGGCCTGTCGACGCCCTTACCGGCAGGCCGCCCCGCGCCGTACGTACGCCACAGTGCCTCCCCGCACCACCGGCCCGTACCGGCCGCCCCCTCGTGCACCCGCAGCACAGCCGCACCGCCGCACCTGCCCCGGAGGAGAAGTCATGAGCCGCAGCGACGTCCTGGTAGACGCCGACTGGGTCGAGGCCCACATCGAGGACCCGAAGGTCGCCATCGTCGAGGTCGACGAGGACACCTCGGCGTACGAGAAGAACCACATCAAGAACGCGATCCGGATCGACTGGACCAAGGACCTCCAGGACCCGGTCCGCCGTGACTTCATCGACCAGGAGGGCTTCGAGAAGCTCCTGTCGGCGAAGGGCATCGCCAACGACACGACCGTCGTCCTCTACGGCGGCAACAACAACTGGTTCGCCTCGTACGCCTTCTGGTACTTCAAGCTCTACGGCCACCAGGACGTGAAGCTCCTCGACGGCGGCCGCAAGAAGTGGGAGCTCGACTCCCGCGACCTGGTCGACGGTGCGCAGGTCCCGAACCGCCCCGCCACCGACTACAAGGCCAAGCCCCAGGACACCTCGATCCGCGCCTTCCGCGACGACGTCGTGGCGGCCATCGGCGCGAAGAACCTGGTCGACGTGCGCTCGCCCGACGAGTTCAGCGGCAAGCTGCTCGCCCCGGCCCACCTCCCGCAGGAGCAGTCGCAGCGTCCGGGCCACGTCCCGTCCGCGCGCAACATTCCGTGGTCGAAGAACGCCAACGACGACGGCACCTTCAAGTCGGACGACGAGCTCAAGGCCCTCTACGAGGACGAGCAGGTCGACCTGGCCAAGGACACCATCGCGTACTGCCGCATCGGCGAGCGTTCGGCCCTGACCTGGTTCGTCCTGCACGAGCTGCTCGGCCAGACCAACGTCAAGAACTACGACGGCTCGTGGACCGAGTACGGCTCGCTCGTCGGCGTGCCGATCGAGCTCGGCGCCAACAAGTAAGCAGACCGACCTTTCTTTCCCCTAGGAGTACGCATGTGTGGAGCAAAGGCCGGTGGCCCCGACGCTTCGACGATCAAGCCCGGTGAGACCACGATCCAGGGCCAGGTGACCCGCGACGGCGAGCCCGTCACCGGTTACGTGCGCCTGCTGGACTCGACCGGCGAGTTCACCGCCGAGGTCCCGACCTCGGCGACCGGACAGTTCCGCTTCTACGCCGCCGAGGGCACCTGGACCGTCCGGGCGCTGATCCCCGGCGGCACCGCCGACCGCACGGTCGTCGCCCAGACGGGCGGCCTCGCGGAGATCGCGATCGCGGTCTGATCCGGCACGCACCATGAACGGCCGAAGGGCCGCACCCCAGGGGGTTGGACGCCACTGGAACGGGGTGCGGCCCTTCGGCTGCCCCGTGGGCGTGCGCGCCGCTACCGCTTGCGCTTGCCGTCCAGCTCGTCCCACCACTCGTCGGACTTCCGGTCCCCGCTGGGATCGTCCCACCAGCGGTCCTCGGGGCCTCGACGGTTCGCCACGATGGCGGCGAGCGGCGGGATCACCATCGCCACCACGCACATCCCGACGGCGGCGGGGATCGACCAGAGCCGCACCACGCCCCACGCCAGGACGAACAGGGCGATGCACGTGCCCATCATGGCGAAGTACACATGGCGCCTTCGCGCGTACATACATCCAGCGTACGTCCCGAGGGCCCTCACAGAGAGGGACGGGCGCCGCCCGACTACAGTGGGACCGGCTCTGATACCTGCCCCACCGCTCACCGAGGAGCACCCCGTGCTTGAGGCTTTCTTCTCCGCCCTGCTGGTTCTCGTCTGCGTCGGCGTCCTCGCCTTCGCCGGCCTCACCGTGAAGAAGCTGTACCAGGGCCAGCGCTGACGACCCCCACTCCACCACCACAGATCGCCTGAGCTTCCCATGATCGAGATTCCGTCCGACCTGAACCCCTCCCTCGTCCCCCTCGCCTTCCTCCTCGGCAACTGGGCGGGCGCGGGCGTCACCGACTTCCCCGGCGCCGAGAAGGCGAATTTCGGCCAGGAAGTCTCCTTCACGCACGACGGGCGGGACTTCATCGAGTACCGCTCGTACACCTGGGTGCTCGACGCCGAGGGCAACAAGGTCAAGCCGCTGGAGTCCGAGTCCGGCTTCTGGCGGATCGGCGAGGACCGCAAGGTCGAGGTCGTGATGGTCCGCGACGACGGCGTCGTCGAGGTCTGGTACGGCGAGCTCGCCGACCAGAAGCCGCAGATCGACCTGGTCACGGACGCCGTCGCGCGCACCGCGGCCTCCGGCCCCTACACCGGCGGCAAGCGGCTCTACGGCTATGTGAAGGGCGACCTGATGTGGGTCGGCGAGAAGCAGACCCCCGAGGTGCCGCTGCGCCCGTACATGTCGGCGCAGCTCAAGAAGGTCGTCACGCCCGAGGAGGTCGCCGACATGGCTCGGAACCTGGGCGACCTGCCGGACGACGGCATCGCCTTCTTCAAGTAGACCTAGACTCTCAGGTGTGGCGAGCACCGATTCCCGGAGCACCGACTCCGACTGGAAGAGCGACCTGCGGCAGCGCGGCTACCGGCTGACGCCGCAGCGCCAGCTTGTCCTCGAAGCCGTCGACACCCTTGAGCACGCGACCCCCGACGACATCCTCTGCCACGTGCGGAAGACGGCGTCGGGGGTCAACATTTCCACGGTCTACCGCACCCTGGAGCTCCTGGAGGAGCTCGGGCTCGTCTCGCACGCCCACCTCGGGCACGGGGCGCCGACGTACCACCTGGCGGACCGGCACCACCACATCCACCTGGTCTGCCGCGACTGCACGAACGTCATCGAGGCCGACACGGAGATCGCCGCGGACTTCACCGCCAAGCTGCGCGAGACCTTCGGCTTCGACACCGACCTGAAGCACTTCGCGATCTTCGGGCAGTGCGAGAACTGCAGGGACGCGGAATAAGCGGCCCGCCGGGCAGGTCGTAGTCTGTGTGAACATGAAGAGCCCTCTCCTGTCCCTGCCCGGCGCCGTCCCCGCCGAGGGCGTGGACGAAGGCGTCGCCGCCCACTACGGGGAACTGTTCCGCGAGCAGCGCGCCCTCGCCGACGGCACCGGATTCGTCGACCTCTCGCACCGCGGCGTGCTCACCGTCACCGGCGCCGACCGGCTGAGCTGGCTGCACCTGCTGATCACCCAGCACGTCAGCGAGCTCCCCGCGGGCCAGGCCACCGAAGCGCTGATCCTCTCCGCCAACGGCCACATCGAGCACGCCCTCTACCTCGTCGACGACGGCGAGACGGTCTGGGTGCACGTCGAGCCCGGCACCCAGGAAGCGCTCCTCGCGTACCTGGAGAGCATGAAGTTCTTCTACCGCGTCGAAGTGGCCGACCGCACCGACGAGTTCGCGGTGGTGCACCTGCCCGCCGGATCGATCGCCCCGGTCCCCGACGGCGTCGTCGTGCGCGAGACCGCCCACGGCCGCGACCTGTTCCTGCCGCGCGCGGACCTGGAGTCGTACGCCGAGGCGCAGGGCCCCGCCGCCGGGCTCCTCGCCTACGAGGCGCTGCGTGTGGAGGCCCACCGGCCGAGGCTCGGCTTCGAGACCGACCACCGCACCATCCCGCACGAGCTGGGCTGGCTCGGCACCGCCGTGCACCTGCAGAAGGGCTGCTACCGGGGGCAGGAGACCGTCGCCCGCGTGCAGAACCTGGGCAAGCCCCCGCGCCGCCTGGTCTTCCTGCACCTGGACGGCAGCGAGGTGCACCTGCCGGTCCCGGGGACGCCGCTGCACCTCGCGAGCGAGGGCGCCGAGGGACGCAAGCTCGGCTTCATCACCACGGCCGTGCGCCACCACGAGCTGGGTCCCATCGCGCTCGGCCTCATCAAGCGCAACGTGCCCCTGGACGCGGAGCTCGTGGCGGGGGACACCGCCGCGGCCCAGGAAGTCGTCGTCGAGCCCTGACCGTTCCCGTGGCGGCGGGTCACATCTCCAGGAGCACGGTGAAGGGCCCGTCGTTGGTCAGGCCCACCCGCATCTGCGCGCCGAAGCGGCCCGTCGCCACCGTCGCGCCGAGGGCGCGCAGCTGCGAGACCACCTCCTCGACCAGGGGTTCGGCCACCGGGCCGGGGGCGGCCGCGTTCCAGGTGGGGCGGCGGCCCTTGCGGGCGTCTCCGTAGAGCGTGAACTGGCTGATGACCAGGAGCGGCGCGTCGATGTCGCTGCACGACCTCTCGTCGGCCAGCATGCGCACCGACCAGAGCTTGCGGGCCAGTTGGGCCGCCTTCTCCTTGGTGTCGTCGTGCGTGACGCCCACCAGGACGCACAGGCCCTCGCCGCTGATCTCGCCCACGGTCTCGCCGTCCACGACGACGCTCGCGCCGTCGACCCTCTGCACCACTGCTCGCATACGGTCATCATGCCGTGCCGCGCACGGCGCCCGGGACATGCCTCCGATCCCCCCATCCGGGGCCGATTCCGGGCACTCATTCACATAGCGGCCACTCGGGGTGGCACGATGCTCACACGCGGTGTACCGCGTCGGCCGGTCGAGGGGACGGGTAGAGCCACATGAGCACACCAAGTACCGGGCATTCGCCCGGTCGCATCTCGCTGCTGCGTACGCAGGTTCCGCGGCCGCCCGCGCAGCGCACGGGCAGCCCACGCCTTCCGGCGGTGCCCGAGCACGACCTGGCGGCGCTGCGCCTCGCGGAGCTCCGCGAGCTGCGCAGGGGGGCGCAGCAGGACGAGGCCGATCTGAGCTACGTGCGGCGGCTGCTGCAGGGCCGGATCGACATCCTGCGGGCCGAGATCGCGCGCCGCAGGGACCCGCTCGCCCCGGAGCCCGACGCGTCGGTGCTCGACCGGCTCCCCGAGATCCTCAGGGACGCCCCGGCCCGGCACCGCTCGTCGGCCAGGCACGTCACGCTCGGCACCCCGCACAGCGAGGAGTACCGGCTGCTGGCCACCGAGATGCTCGCCGAGGTCCAGCTCTCCGACCTGGCGGCACGCACGGACGACGAGCTGCACACGGCGATGGGCCGCCTCGTGCGCTACGAGCAGCAGGTGTCGCGGCGGCGGCAGTTGCTCCAGCGGACCACGGACGACTGCAGCGCGGAGATCGCGCGGCGCTACAGGGAGGGCGAGGCGCAGGTCGACGACCTGCTGGTGTGACGGAAACCCGAGTGCGGGGCGTCGTCGGCCGCGCCTAGCGTGGGCGCATGAGTGATGTTGACGTGAGAGCCGTGGCCGACGCCGAGTTGCCCGCCTGGCTGCGTGCCGTCCAGACCGGGTTCCTGCAGTCCTTCGCCGCCATGTCGGACCAGGCCGTCGCCAACCTCAAGGACCGCGCGGCCCCTACCCGCGTGTGGGGCGCCTTCGACGGCGACCGCGTCGTGGGCACCTTCCGCTCCTTCGACCAGCGGGTCACCGCGGTGGGCGGAGCGCCAGTCGCGGCCAACGCGGTGACGGCCGTGACGGTGGCGCCCACGCACCGGCGCCGCGGCATCCTCAGCCGCATGATGGCCACCGATCTCGCGGCGGCCAAGGAGCGCGGTGACGTGGTGGCCACGCTGATCTCCGCCGAGTACCCGATCTACGGGCGGTACGGCTTCGGGCCCGCGACCTGGGTCACCGAGTGGAGCGTCGACGTGCTGCGCTCCGGGCTCGACCCGCGCTGGTCGGGGCCCGCCGTGCCCGGCGCGCGGATCGACCTCGTCGACGGCGACGACGTGCGCAAGTTCGGCCCCGAACTGCACGAGCGGGTCCGTGCCGAGCGGCACGGCGTGATCGACCGGGGCGACGAGTGGTGGCTGCGCAACACCGGGCAGCAGGTGACCCCCGAATTCCCGTGGCAGGAGCCGTTCTACGCGCTCTACCGCGATCCGTCGGGCCGGGTCGACGGACTGGCCGCGTACCGCACGAGCAACGACGAGTGGGGCGGCTCCCGGCTGCCGCTGAACACCGCCACGGTCCTGGCGCTGACGGCCGCCACGACCGCCGCCGAGCGCGACCTGTGGCACTACCTCTGCGCGATCGACAAGGTCATCACGGTCAAGAGCGGCTGGCGGGCCCCCGACGACCTGCTCCCGCACCTGCTGCCCGACCTGCGCGCCGCCACGGTGACCGGGCACGCGGACTGGCTCTGGCTGCGGATCCTGGACGTCGTACGGGCCCTCGAATCGCGTACGTACGCGGCTCCCGGCTCCCTCGTCCTGGAGATCACCGACGGGGCGGGTCTGGCGGGCGGGCGCTACCGGCTCGACGCGACGCCGCAGGGCGCGACCTGCGTGCCGACCACGGAGTCGGCGGACCTTGCCCTGGACGTCGCGGAGTTGGCGGAGCTGTGGCTCGGGGACGCGTCCGCGGCGCGACTCGTGGCGCTGGGGCGCATCGGGGAGGAGGGGGTGGGGGCGGCGGCGCTGGCCGACGTCATGTTCCGTACGTCCAGGCGTCCTTGGTGTCCCGACCTGTTCTGACTCTCCCGACCCGCTCGTGCCAGTGCCCGCGGGGTGTCCGGGGTCCCAATCCCGGACTCCCCGCGGGGAACGTCCGAGCCCCGGCCATCCGCGTACCGGGGCTCGGACTTCCTGATGGCTGACCGGACTCCCGGCTCCCCTCCGGATGGGAGCCCGGTCAGCCCGATCCGGGTCAGCCCGACTGGGCGAGGAGCAGGACGAGGAGACCTGCCCCGAGCCCGCTGAGCTTCACGTTCTTGGCCTTGATGCCGACGGTCAGCAGGACGAAGGCGATGATGCCGAGCGGTCCGTACTTCCACTGGATGACTTGCTCGAATCCGATGGCGAGGGCGGCGACGACGATGGCGATGAGCGGCATGACGTTCCCTCCTTCGGGATCGGGGCGGCGGACCCCGTTCAGTCGGTGACCAACTGGCCGTCCGGTGCACGTGCTTCGCGTCGGCGGTCGATGGCTGGTGGCCAACCCCGGAGGGGCCTGACCATGTCGCCCAAGTTGGCTACCAACTTCAACTGACTTATCTCCGCTGAGGGACGACTCATAACCACCTTCCCTGCAACTCCCCAAAGATGGCGCGAAGTTGTACCGTTTGGTTGTGAGCCCGGAACATGCACCAGTCAACGGGCGGAAGAGGCCCCACAGGTCTCACCGCGAAGTGGCCGACGTGCTGCGCGACCGGATCAGGTCCGGGTCGCTGCGGCCGGGGCAGCGCATGCCCACCCAGGCCGAACTGGCCGATGAGTTCGGCGTCGAGCGCGGTGCCGTGCGCGAGGCACTGCGCATTCTGCAGGGCGAGCATCTGCTGTCCAACGTTTCCAAGGGCAGCCCCGCCACCGTCGCGGAGGCGTCCGAGCGTGCGCTCGCAGGTCCCGGCGGCGTGCGGCCGCAGCCCACGATGGTCGGACTGGCCCCGAGAATCGCCGCCGCGTTCGAATCGCCGCACGTGGAGATAGACGCGCTCTGCCTCACCTCCATCTCCCTCACCATGGCGATCGGCGAACCGCTGCGGCAGATCCACGCCGGACAGCTGAATCCGGCCAAGGTCGACGTCCGGGTGCTGTTGCCGAGCCGCGACATCGACCTCGCCTTCCCCGCGCCGGTCGAGGCGGGGGAGGACGAGGAAGCGCATGTGCACCGGCGCTGGCTCTCCCAGCGGAACGCGCAGGGCCAGGTCCTGCGCCACAACCTCCTCGCGCTGCGCTCCTCGCACGGGATCGACGTGTCGGTGCAGTTCAGGGCGCTGCCGTTCACGCCGCCCGTGAAGCTGTACCTGATCAACGGCGCCGAGGCCCTCTTCGCGTACTACACGCTCACCAAGCGGGACGAGGAGATGGGCGAGGAGTCCCTGGAGATGTACGACGCCCAGGGCACGCAGTCGATGCTCTTTCCGTTCAAGGAGGGGGACGGGCTGCGGGACACGACGTTCGTCGAGCAGTCCCACCTGTGGTTCAACGCCCTCTGGAACACGATCAGTCAGGACCTGGAGCTGGCGGGGGGCTAGCCGGCGGGCGGCCGGCCGGTGAGGGGCTAGATCGCGGGGCCTGTCATCATCAGGGCGAGGACGACGGCCCCGATGGAACTGACCGTGGGGTTCTTCGCCTTGACGCCGACGGTCAGCAGGAGGAGACCGATGATGCCCATCGGGCCGTACTTCCACTGGACGAGCTGCTCGACGGTGACGGCGACCACGGCTGCGAGGAGGGCTATGGCGGGCATGGTGGTTCCTCCTTCTGCCATCTAGAGTCAGTTGGCAACCAACTCTGCTTGAGTTGTCCCCACTTGGTCGGAGTCCATAAACAACTTCCCGTCAACTGCCCAAAGATGGCGGCCAGTTGTATCGTCTGGTTGTGACCCAGGAGAACGTGGCAGTGAACGGCAGCAGAAAACTCTCGCACAAGGACATCGCCGACACCCTCCGCGACCGCATCCGGGCGGGCGAGCTCAAGGCGGGCGACCGCCTGCCGACCCAGGCCGAGCTCGCCGAGGAGTTCGGCGTCGAGCGCGGCAGCGTGCGGCAGGCGATGAAGGCACTGCAGAGCGAAGGTCTCCTCTCCAACGTCAGCAAGGGCAGCCCGCCGCGGGTGGCGGCGGCGGTCACCGCGGCGACCGTCAGCGAGGGGCCGCAGCCCTCGATGGTCGCGCTGGCCCCGCGGCTCGCCGCCGCGTTCGCCGAGCCGCACGTGCGGATCGACGTCGTGTCGTACACGGCGGAGACGCTCATGATCGCGATGGGCGAGCCGGTGCGGCTCATCCACGAGGGCAGGCTCAGGCCCGAGTCGATCAACCTGCGGGTGCTGCTGCCGAGCAGCGAGATCGACCTGGCGTTCCCGGTCCCGGTCAACGCGGACGCGGCGGGCCGCGAGCGGCTCCACGAGCACTGGCTCGCCCAGCGCAACGCCCAGGGCCAGGTCCTGCGCCACAACCTCCGCGCCCTGCGCGCCTCGCACGGCATCGACGTCCAAGTGACCTTCCGCGCCCTGCCGTTCACCACACCGATCAAGCTGTATCTGCTGAACGGGGCGGAGGCGCTCGTGGCGTACTACACGCTGGAGCGGCAGCTGGTGGATCCGGAGGAGAGCGGCGCGGGGCGCGAGCAGTACAAGTACGACTCCGGTGGCATCAAGGTGCCGCTCTTCTCCTTCGAGAAGGGGGATCCGGTCGCGCGCGACTCCATGTTCGTCGACCAGTCCCAGAAGTGGTTCGACGGCCTATGGGAAACCATCACCATGGACCTGACACTCTCTTAGGTGACTTCTGACTCGACGCAATCTGACGCGACACATCCCGGGGCAGTCGATGAAGAGACCGAGACGCTTCGTTCTCTGATCACTTCTGTCCGTTTCGTGCTGTTCGACTTCGACGGCCCGATCTGCCACCTCTTCCCCGGGGACACGGCGAAGAGGGTGGCGGAGGCCCAGGTCCGGTGGCTGGAGGAGCGGGGGCTGCGCGACCTGCTCGCCGACGGCGTGCGCGAGGAGCCCGACCCCTACAAGGTCCTGCGCGCCGTCGACCTCCGCAGCCCGGGCAGCGACCTGGTCGCCGAGCTGGAGGAGCACCTCACCCAGCAGGAGCTCGGCCTCGTGGCCACCGCCATGCCCACTGCCTACGTCGACCCGCTGATCCGCACCTGGTCGGCCGTCGGCGCCCGGCTCGCCGTCACGACGAACAACTCCCCGCGCGCGGTCGGCCGCTACCTCGCCTCGCGCGGCCTCACGGAGTGCTTCGCCCCGCACGTCTACGGCCGTACCCCCGACCTCCACCTGCTCAAGCCCCACCCGCACTGCGTGCGGCGCGCCCTGGACGCGATGGGCGCCGCTCCGGACGAGACCCTGATGATCGGTGACGCGCCCTCGGACCACGTGGCCGCGCGGGCGGCGGGCGTACGATTTCTGGGCTACGCGCGTAACGCCCGCAAAGCGGAACGGCTGCGCGCCGCCGGTGCCACCCACCTCGTCGGCTCCCTGGAACCGCTCCTCAAGGTTGTATACGCCGTGGGCGACATTAAGGCGCGGTAAAGAGGCGGGTTGAACAAGCAAACGCCGCGCCGATGTCCAGAATGCGGCACGTCACAAGAACCGTTGGCCGCACGGGCTACCCTCTGCCCTCATGTCGTCACCTCCGCCTCGATCTCCCCACGAGGCGCCGAAGCGCGGACGTCGCGAGTCGCTCATCAGGCGTCTCGCCGACTCGCACAAAGAGAGCCCCGACCGTGAGGTCGTAGCCGGGTATCACAACATCAACTATGTGATGCCGCTCGGCTGGCGGCTGGCCCTCCTGCTCGGCACGATGCCGTTCAGGGCCCGCGTCAAGTGCCGCCAGCCGCGTGACGTGGTGCAGGTGGTCCCGCGCATCTGGCAGAGCGAGACCGAAGTGCTCGCGGCGGTGAACCGCGAGCTGAAGAGGGAAGTCCCGCGCTGCTACCGGGACTTCGGCGACTGGTCGCTGCACTCCTACCGGGCCGGGCAGGTGCTGTCCTCCGTGCGGGTCGAGGGCGGCATCGGCGATCCGATGATGCGGGCCTTCGCCAAGTTCTTCGCCAAGACGGCGGGGGTGGGGAAGGACAAGCTGCCGCCCACCCCCGCCGGCTGGCCGGAGACCGGGCAGAGCCAGGCGTTCTTCGACTGGCTGATCGGCTTCACCGAGAGCCGCGTGCACCAGCGGAACAGATGGCGGTTCCAGGAGCTCTTCGAAGCGGTGGGCATCCGCGCCGACGTCATGACGTCCTTCCGGGACGACCCGCGCCGCCCGCCGCTGACCCCGCGGCCCTTCTGCCTCCTGCACACCGACGTCCACCGGGGCAACGTCGTCGTCGACCGCAAGAGGATCGCCGTCATCGACTGGGAGTTGGCCATGTACGGCGACCCCCTGCACGACCTCGCCACCCATCTCGTACGCATGGAGTACGAGAAGGAGGAGCAGCTCCGGATGACGGAGCTGTGGACCGAGGAGATGGTGAGCGCGGGCCACCAAAAGATGACCGAGGGCCTGGACGCCGACCTGCCCGCCTATCTGGACTTCGAATACGCCCAGTCCGTCTTCCCCGACGTCATGCGGGCGGCGCTCGACCTGTGCGAACTGCCGGGAGAACCGGACGACGAGGAGTTCGCCTGGGCGTCCTGGCGGGTCTGCCGGGCGTTGCGGCGCGCGGCCGAACCCCTGAAGCTGAAGAAGGTGCCCGACGGGGCGCGCGCCGAGCACGCGTTGCGCGCCTGGTACGCCGGGCCGTACGGCCGGGCGCAGGAAGAGGCGCGGCGCGCGGCGCAGCCCGCGCGGGACCGCGGGGCCCTCGACGAATGGGGTGCGGTGGCAGACGAGACGTACCAAGAGGCGTGCGCCGGGACGGCTGAGGTGAGGGACGGGGCCGCCGATGGCCCGGCGCGGCAGGTGGTCCTCCCGGCCCAGGCGGGGGCCCTCACGCGCGAACTGGACGAAGTGCGCGAGCTGTTCGCCGATCCGGAGGGCGGTTGCGTGCTCTTCGACTTCGACGGGCCCATCTGCCGCCTCTTCCCCCACGGCGCGTCCCGGCGCGTCGCCGACGACTTCTGGAGGCTGGTCGGCGAGGGCGGCCTGCTCGACATGATCGATCTGGCGGACCGTTACTCCAAGGACCCCTACGACGTCCTGCGGGACGTCGCCCAGGAGCGGCCGGGCAGCGAGGCCGTCGCCGCCCTGGAGGACGTCCTCACCCGGGGCGAGGTGCGCGCCGCACAGCACGCACCGGCCACCGACGGGGCTCACGACCTCATCCGCGAGCTGTCGCGGCGAGGCTGCCGGATCGCCGTCGTCACCAACAACTCCCCGCGCGCGGTGGAGTCCTATCTGCACCGGCACGGTCTGTCCGAGGCGTTCGGGCCGCACGTCTACGGCCGCGGGCCCGACGCGGACCAGCTCAAGCCGGACCCCGACATGCTGCTGCGCGCGCTGGCGGGGCTCGGTGCCGAGCCCGGCGACGCGGTGATGATCGGCGACACGGTCTCCGACCTCGTCGCCGCGCGCGAGGCGAAGGTCCGCTTCGTCGGCTACGCGCGCGACGACCGCAAGGTCGCCCCGCTGCGTGCCGCGGGGGCCGAGGCGGTCGTCCGTGAGCTCGCGCCGCTGCTGGCGCTGCTCGGGGGCGTCAGCGGGAGCGGCGCCTGAACAGCGCGCCGGAGAGGGCCGCCGACCCGCCCAGGATGGCCGCGCACCAGGCCAGTGCCACCCACGGTGTGCTGCCCGTCGGCTGGTTCAGGAGGAGGGCGCGGAGGGAGTCGATGACCGGGGTGACGGGCTGGTTGTCCGCGAACGGCTGGAGCCAGCCCGGCATCGTGTCCGTGCGGACGAAGGCGCTGCTCGGGTAGGGCAGGAAGCTCACGAAGAAGGTGAAGCCGCCGGCCGCCTCCGGGGACGTGGCGAGCAGGCCCACCGTCGCCGAGAGCCAGGACAGGGCGAGGATGAAGGCCAGGAGGATGCCGGCGGCCGCCAGCCAGGCCGCGGGGGTCGCCGTGGGGCGGAAGCCGATCGCGAAGGCGAGGCCGAGGACGAGCGTCGTGGCGATCACGTTGCGGGCGGCGGAGGCGATGACGTGACCGGCCAGGATCGGGACGCCGCCCACGTCCAGCGAGCGGAAGCGGTCGATGATGCCGCCCTTGAGGTCCTCGGTGACGGCGATCGCCGTGTTCGACGAGCCGAAGCCCGCGCAGAGCAGCAGCACGCCGGGGACCACGTAAGTGACGTACCGCGTACCGGTGTTGATCGAGCCGCCGAAGAAGTACACGAAGATCAGGAGCAGCATCACGGGCAGGGCAAGGGCCGTGATCAGCGCGTCCGTGTTGCGGCGGCTCAGGCGCAGGGAGCGGGCCGTCATCACCAGGGTGGTCTCACGCATGGGCGGGCGCCTTCGTGGTGGGAGCGGTGTGGGTCAGGGCCAGGAAGACGTCATCGAGGGTCGCGGTGCGCAGGGCGAACGTCGCCACCTCCGTGCCGTGCGGGTCGAGTTCGTCGAGGAGCGCGCGCACGTGGCGGGCGGTGCCGTCCGTCGGGATGCCGAGCGTGAGCGTGTCGGGGGAGTGGTGCGTGGCGCGGGCCGCCAGGCGCGTGTAGGCGGCGGGGCCGGTGAGCGTGAGGTCGACGCGGTGGCCCGCCACGCGTGACTTGAGCTCCGCTGCCGTGCCGTCGGCGACCACGCGGCCCTCGTGCAGCACCGCGACGCGGTCGGCGAGCTCGTCCGCCTCCTCCAGGTACTGGGTGGTGAGGAACACCGTCGTGCCCCGCGCCGTGAGGTCGCGGACGACCTCCCACATCCGGCGGCGGCTGCGCGGGTCGAGGCCCGTGGTCGGCTCGTCCAGGAAGATCACCTTCGGGTCGCCGACGAGACCCGCCGCGAGGTCGACGCGGCGGCGCATCCCTCCGGAGTACGTGACCACCAGGCGGTCGCCCGCGTCCGTGAGGCCGAAGCGGTCGAGCAGTTCGGCGGCCCTCGCGCGGGCGGCGGGGCGGGAGAGGCCCGCGAGCCGCGCCATCATGCGGAGGTTCTCGGCGCCGGTCTGCTTCTCGTCGACCGCGGCGAACTGGCCGGTGAGGCTGAGGGCGCGGCGGGCCGCGCGGCGCTCCGTACGGATGTCGTGGCCCGCGATCCGCGCGCTGCCCGAGTCGGGCTCGGTGAGGGTGGCGAGGATGCGGACGGTGGTCGTCTTGCCCGCGCCGTTCGGGCCGAGCAGGGCGAAGACGGTGGCCGGGGGGACGTGGAGGTCTATGCCGCGCAGGACGTGGACCTGGTCGTAGGACTTGTGCAGGGATCCGGCCTCGATGGCGGGGGCCGTGGGTGCACGCATGAGCGCTCCTTATTGCGTAAGGCATACGCATTACTGTGTAAGGGTTACGCAGAACTACGATGTGCGTCAAGCGTGGGCGAGGAAGGGAGCTCTTCGATGGCGGCGGACGGCGGCGCGGGCACGGGGCTGCCCGCCAGCCTCGAAATGGCCTGGGGGCTGCGGGAGCGGCCCGCGAAGGGGCCGCGCCCGGGGCTCACCCTCGATCGCATCGTCGCCACGGGAGTCGCTGTCGCGGCGGCCGAGGGGATCGGCGCGGTCTCCATGGGGCGGGTCGCCAAGGAGCTCGGCGTCTCCACCATGTCGCTCTACCGGTACGTCTCGGCCAAGGACGAGTTGTACGTCCTGATGCAGGACGCCGCGACGGGGGAGCCGCCGCGGCGGCCCGACGGCGTGGTGGGGTGGCGGGCCGGGCTCGAGTGGTGGGCCAGGGAGCAGCGGCGGGTCTTCCAGCGGAACCTGTGGCTGGTGCGGATGCCCGTCAGTTCACCGCCTGCCGCTCCGCACGGGCTGGAGTGGATGGAGCGGGGGCTCGCCGCGATGGCGGGCACCGAACTCGACGGCGGGCAGCGGATCTCGGTGCTGATGCTGGTCGGGGGGTACGTGCGCAGCGAGGTCTCGCTGATGGCGGATCTCGATGCCGCGATGCGGGCGGAGGGGCTGTCGCCGCAGGAGGTCATGCGGCGCTATGCGCGGACCGTGGACGCGTTGACCTCGGCCGCCCCGGAGCGTTTTCCCGCGCTGCGGGGCGTGCTGGAGGAAGGGGTGCTCGAGGGGGCCGACGCCGAGGACGCGGAGTTCGAGTTCGGGCTCGCTCGGGTGCTTGACGGGGTGGCCGTGCTGGTAGGGGCCTACGCGTAGCGGCTGAGGCCCGCGCGGAGCTGGGCGAATGCCGCGACGGCCTCCGTCGTGGCCAGGGGTGCCACCTCCTCGGCTGACGCGCCCGCCGCGACGCGGTGCCAGTTCTCCAGGGCCAGGGTCCGTTGGACGGCGATGATCTGCGCCGCGGCGATGCGGGATTCCAGGGGGGTGCCGCCGTGGGCTTCCGTCAGGGCTCCGGCGAGGGACTGCTCGGAGCGGGTCTGGTAGCCGTACAGGCGGGCCACCAAGGACGGGGTGCCGTAGAGGAGTCGGTGGAAGGCCAGGACCGGCTCCGCGTCGTTGAGGCCGGTCACCGGGTCGTGGCGGGCGAGGCCGTCCAGGAAGTGGTGCTCCAGGGCCGTGAGGGCGGTGGCGGGGGGCTTCGTGGTGGAGACGACGCGGGCCGGTTCGTCCTCGTGGTCGGCGAAGCGGTGGAGGACCAGGTCCTCCTTGGTCGGGAAGTAGCGGAACAGGGTCGGCTTGGAGATCCGCGCCGCGGCCGCCACCTCTGCCACCGAGACCTTCTCGAAGCCCCTCTCCAGGAAGAGGGCGATGGCGGTCTCGGAGACCGTCGCGTACGTCTGCTGCTTCTTGAGCTCTCGGAGGCTCGCTTCGGGTGCCATGGGGAGAGTCTAGCGCGAGCTTTGATATTCGGTTACAAATTTAACTCGGTTACATTATTCTGGGGTGCATGACGGAAGCCCTTGTCGAGGAACGCAGCTATCACGATGCCTGTCGCGCCGCCCTTGTCGGCATGGTCGAAGGCGCTCAGGAGCAGGTCGTCGTCGGTGCGGACGTCTCGGCGTCCGGCGCCGACGCGGAGGTGCTCGGCTACCAGTTCCGCAGCCGGGCCAAGGCCCTGCGGGAGCTGCCCGAGGCGCCGTTGTTCTTCGGGCGGCTCGACTTCGCCGCGCAAGGGGCCGGTGAGCACAGCGGGCAGCGGTATTACGTGGGGCGGCTGCGCATCACCGAGCACCCCTCGGCCCCGCCGCTCGTGGTCGACTGGCGTGCCCCCGTGTCCCGCGCCTTCTACCAGGCGGGTGCCCGTGATCCGCAGGGCGTCGCGGTGCGGCGGCGGTTCGGCTGGGCGCCCGGGAGCAAGGGGGACTCCGGCGATCTCACGGGCCTTGAGGACGAGCACCTGGGATCGGGTGTGGAGAGCGCCGGGAGCCGCATCGTCGCCGGGGAGATCGAGCGGCCGAGGGTCGGGCCCATGCGGGACATCGCCGCGACCATCCAGCCCGAGCAGGACCAGCTCGTGCGCGAGGAGCTCGGCCTCTCCGTGTGTGTGCAGGGGGCGCCGGGGACCGGGAAGACCGCGGTGGGGCTGCACCGGGCCGCGTATCTGCTCTATACGCATCAGCAGCGCGTGCAGCGTTCCGGGCTGCTCGTGCTCGGGCCCAACCGCACCTTCCTGCGCTACATCGCCGAGGTGCTGCCCTCGCTCGGTGAGACCGGGGTGCGGCAGTCCACCGTGCGGGACGAGATCGGGCGGCATCCGGTGCGGGCGCGGGACGAGGAGGCCGCGGCGGTCGTCAAGCACGACGCGCGGATGGCCGGGGTGCTGCGCCGGGCGCTCTACTCACGCATCGCGGCGCCGGTCGAGCCGGTGGCCGTGCCGGAGGGGGCCTACCGCTGGCGGCTGCCCGTGGAGGTGCTCGAGGAGATCGTCGAGGGCGTGCGGAGCGAGGAGCCGCCGTACGCCATCGGGCGCGAGCGCGTGCGGACCCGGGCCGTGCGGGCCATCCAGGAGCAGGCCGAGCGGCGGTCGGGGGTCAGGAACAACACCTGGGTGCAGAAGGTCTCCCGGGCCCGTCCGGTGAGCGCCTTCGTGGACGGCAGCTGGCCCAAGGTCCGCGCCGACGAGCTGCTCGCCGGACTCCTCTCGGACGGCGCCGCGCTCGCCGCCGCGGCCGATGGGGTGCTCAGCGCCGATGAGCAGCGGGCGATCCTGTGGCAGCGGGCCCCGCGGTCGTACAAGTCGGCGAAGTGGACGGCCGCCGACCTCGTGCTGATGGACGAGATCGAGGGCCTGCTCGAACGGCCCGCCGGTTACGGGCACATCGTCGTCGACGAGGCGCAGGACCTCTCGCCGATGGAGTGCCGGGTCATCGCGCGGCGCGTCGACTTCGGGTCGGTGACCGTCCTCGGGGACCTCGCGCAGGGCACCACCCCGTGGGCCGCCCGCAGTTGGCCCGAGCTCCTGGCGCAGCTGGGCAAGCCGGATGCCGTCGTGACGTCGTTGACGACGGGATTCCGGGTGCCCCGGGCCATCGTCGGGCTCGCCAACCGGCTCCTCGGGCTGCTCGACGTGGACGTGCCGCCCGCCCGGTCCCTGCGCGCGGACGGGGAGTTGGCGATCCGCGAGGTCGAGGACATGGCGGGCGCCGTGGTGGACGCGGTGCGCGGGGCGCTCGGGCGGGAGGGCTCGGTCGGGGTCATCGCCGCCGACGGGGACGCCGAGGAGCTGCGGTCGGTCCTCGCCGGGGCGGGCATCGAGGCCGCGGGGCCCGACGAGCTCGGCGCGCGCGTGACGGTGCTGCCCGCCTCCGTCGCCAAGGGCCTGGAGTACGACCACGTGGTCGCGGTCGAACCCGCGGCGATCGCCGAGGCGGAACGACGCGGGCTCAACCGGTTGTACGTGGTCCTCACCCGCGCGGTCTCCCGCCTCGACGTCCTGCACACCCGGCCACTGCCGTGGGAGGCGGACCGTGCGAAGGGCTCTAGGGCCTGTCGTTAAACTCCCGTCTGCCCCGCGACGTCTGGCACGCACGCTCGCGGCGTTGCCGGAATGCCCGAGTAGGCCCACTACGAGGACATCCCGGCGCCTTGCGATCGCACGCACCAGACACCGCGGGGCCGCCCTTCGGGCGACGACGGGAGTGTGACGACAGGCCCTAGCGCTCCATGACCGCTTCCATGACCGCCTTGGCGATCGGCGCGCCCAGCTTGCCGCCCGCGATCTCCTCGCGCGCGATGTTCATGTCGGAGGGGTCGACGAAGACGGCCACCGCGACGGGCGACGAGCCGTCCTCCTTCTTGGCGTAGGAGACGAACCAGGCGTAGGGGCGCTCGTCGTTGACGTCCGCGCCGTGCTGCGCGGTGCCGGTCTTGCCGCCGACGGTGATGCCGTCGATCTTCGCCTTGCTCGCGGTGCCGTTCTCGACGGTGTTCTCCATCATGTCCTGCACCGTCTGCGCGGTCTTCCCCGAGACCGCCTGGCTGAGGGTGTCGGGCGACGCCTTCTCGATCGTCGAGAGGTCGGGGCCGCGCAGCTCCTCGACCATGTACGGCTTCATGACCTTGCCGTCGTTGGCGATGCCCGCGGTGACCATGGCCATCTGCAGCGGCGTGCTCGTCAGGCTGCCCTGGCCCATGCCGGTCAGCGCGGTCTGCGGCTTGTCGAGGTCCTTCGGGTAGCTGCTGGCCACCGCGCGCACGGGGACGAACTGCTCCTCGTTGAAGCCGAACTTCTCGGCCGTCTCGCGCATCTTGTCCTTGCCGACCTTGAGCGCCACGTCGAGGAAGACGTTGTTGCAGGACCACTGCATGGCGGTCTTCACCGAGACCTTGTCGCACATCGAGTTGGGCACGTCGTTGCCGATCGTGGTCGAGCTGAGCGGCAGCTTGTACGGGGCCTTGGCGTCGGTCTTCTCGTTCACGTCGGTCACCACGCCGTGTTCGAGCCCGGCGGCCGCGGTGAGGATCTTGAAGGTGGATCCCGGCGGGTAGATCTCGCGCAGCGCGCGGTTGTTCAGCGGCTTGTCCTTGCGCTTGCCGAGCTCCTGGAACTTCTTGCCCTCGGACTCCGAGATGCCCGCGAAGACCGAGGGGTCGTACGAAGGAGTGCTCGCCAGGGCGAGGATCTTGCCGGTGCGGGGGTCGAGCGCGACCACGGCCCCCTTGGCGTCGAGGTCCACCAGGCCCTGGTAGGCGGCCTTCTGCGCCTTCGCGTCGATGGTCGTGACGACGTCGCCGCCCTGCTGCTTCTCGCCGGTCAGCATGTCGAGGGTGCGCTTGATGAAGAGCCGGTCGTCGTTGCCGCTGAGGATGCCGCTGTGGACGCCCTCCAGGAAGGTGGCCCCCTGGGCCTGCGAGAAGTAGCCCGTCACCGGCGCGTACATGGGGCCTTCCTTGAAGACCCGCTTGTACTTGAAGTCGGAGCCGGGAGTCTCCTTCGAGCCGGTGATGGACTTGCCGCCGACGATGATGTCGCCGCGAGGGTGGGAGAAGGCCTCGATCTGCACACGGCGGTTGTGCTCGTGGTTGGCCAGCTCGTCGTTCTCGGCGAACTGGACCCAGGTCGCACGCAGCAGCAGCGCGAGGCTGAGGATCCCGCAGAAGACGGCTATGTGGCGCAGTGGCCGGTTCATCTGGTTTCTCCCGGACGGCGAAGTGCTGACGGCCCATCCTGTCCCGGAAATCGGTCTCTACGGGGCGGCTGTTGCAGAACGGTCACACGAAACTGGCGTAAATCGTCCGAAATTGCCTCTTCCCTGTCGTTCGGTGACCGCGCCCCGCTACCGTTTGTCGGCCGCGCCACCGCGCAGGACCTCGATGACGCTCGCGTAGCTGTCACCGCCGTGCCCCGCCGCCGCGGCCCGCTCCATGGTGGCCTTCAGGAGTTCGGGCAGCGCGTTGTCCACGCCCCGGTCCGCCGCCGCGTGGATGAGGTGCCCGATCGTCGCGATCTGTACGTCCACGGTGGCGTCGTCACCCGGGTAGTGACCGGCGTCCACCTGGCCCGCGTACCGGGTGAGGAAACCGGCGACGGCGCCGTTCAGCCAGCGCAGCGCGACGGCCGTGAAGTCCTCGGCGCGCGTCCCGTCGGCGCCGGTCATGGCCGCCCCGTGCAGCCAGCCGGTGAACGTCGCCCACATCAGGCCGAGCAGGGCGGTGTCGTAGAGCGAGGCGAGGCCCGGCTCGGTGCCCAGGTGGATGGGGCCGCCGAGGGCCGCGAGCACCGGCCGGTACGTCGCGAAGACCTCGGCCGAACCGCTGTAGAGGAACATCAGCTCGGGGTTGCCGACCCCCTCGGGCGTCGTCATGATCCCGCCGTCGAGATGCCCGATGCCGTGCGCGCCGGCCCACGCGGACATCTCGTCGGCCCCCTCCGGAGAGGTGGAGGTCAGGTTCACCAGGGACTTCCCCGTCAGGGCGCCGGACTCCGCGAGCGGGTCGAGGATCTCGCGCAGGGCCGCGTCGTCCAGGACGCAGGCCAGGACGACCGGGCTCGCGGCGACCGCGTCGGCGGGGGTGGCGGCGAGCCGTGCGCCCCGCTCGACCAGAGCCTCGGCCTTCTGCGGAGTGCGGTTCCAGACGGTGGTGGGGTGACCGCGGTCCAGAAGGGCGGAAGCGAGGGCGGCACCCATGTTGCCGAGGCCGATGACCGTGACGGGGACGGGGTTGGTGTGTGCGTTCATGAGGGACACGCTCGCAGCGGGCAATGGCACGCAACAGTGACAGCGGTGACGGTGATCACCAAAATCCCGCCAGGCGCTGCGGTGGGCCCACCTCCTCGTACGCTCGGCGCATGAGCGCTGGATCCGTCGCGGTGGTCGTGACCGAGGAGATCGGGCTCCCGTCCTGGGAGCTGTACGAACTGAGCATTCCGCTCACGGTGTTCGGCAAGCCGCAGCCGGATCTGGCGGAGCACTGGTACGACTTGCGGCTGTGCTCGACGCGCGAGTCGGGAGCCGGGGAGAGCGCGGGAGCGGGGGAGAAGGAGAGGCCGGGGGAAGGGCCGCGCGGTGGCGGTGACTTCGGGCTCTCCTTGCGTACGCCCTACGGCCTGGACGGGCTCGTCGGGGCGGACACCGTCATCGTGACCTCGGTGCCCGACCCCTGCGTGGAAGAGGGCGCGCCGCTGCCGCCCGGTCTCGCCGACGCCCTGCGCCGCGCCCACGCCGCGGGCGCCCGGATGGTCTCGCTGTGCACCGGCGCCTTCGCGCTCGCCGAGGCCGGACTCCTCGACGGCCGCAGGGCCACCGCGCACTGGATGCACACCGCCCAACTCGCCGCCCGCTACCCGCGGGTGACCGTCGACGACTCCGTGCTCTACGTCGACGACGGCGACGTCCTCACCAGCGCGGGCCTCACCGCGGGGCTCGACCTCTGTCTGCACCTCGTCCGCCGCGACCTCGGCGCGCACGTCGCGAACCAGCTGGCCCGGCGCATGGTGGTGCCCGCCCATCGGCCGGGCGGGCAGGCGCAGTTCATCGACCTGTCCGTGCCCGCGACGGACGACGAGGGACTGGGGACCGTACTGGAATGGGCCCGCACGCACCTGGACAGGCCGCTCACCGTCGACGACCTGGCCCGTCGCGCGGCGATGAGCCCGCGCACGCTCTACCGGCGCGTCCAGGCGGCCACCGGCACGACACCGCTCCAGTGGCTCCTCAACCAGCGCCTCGCGCGGGCCCAGGGGCTGCTCGAATCGACGGACCTGCCGGTGGAGAGGATCGGCGAACTCAGCGGTCTCGGCACGGCGAACAACCTCCGCCACCACTTCCTCAAGCAGGTCGGGGTGTCGCCGGGGGACTACCGGCGGGCGTTCTTCACCCGGCAGGACGCCTGATCCGCCTCCTCGGCCGTCGGCCGTCAGCCGACCGTCAGCGTCCCCGAAGTGCCCGGGAGCACAGTCGTCCCTGTCAGCAAGAGCCACGACAGGGGAGCACAGCCGCCATGACCACCACCGTCACTGCCACCGCCGCCTCCACAGAAGTCGCCTCCACCACTCCTGCGGAATCCCCCCTCCTGAGCCCCGCCCGTCTCGGCGCACTGCGGCTCCCCAACCGGCTCGTCATGGCGCCCATGACCCGTAACCGCGCCTCCGCCGATGGTGTCCCGCTGCCGGTCATGGCCACGTACTACGCCCAGCGCGCCACCGCCGGTCTCATCGTCGCCGAGGCCGCGACGCCGAACGCCGTCGGACAGACGTACGCCAACATCACCGCCATCCACACCGACGCGCACGTGGCGGGCTGGCGGCGGGTCACCGATGCCGTGCGGGACGCGGGCGGGCGGATGTTCCTCCAGCTCCAGCACGGTGGGCGGGTCGGGCACCCGGACAACAGCGGTCTTACGCCGGTCGCGCCGTCGCCGGTGCCGCTGCCGGACACCGTGCACACGCCGAGCGGGCACCAACCGGCCGTCGTTCCCCGGGAGATGACGCTCGACGAGATCCGCTCGACCGTCGCGGACTTCGCGGCCGCCGCCCGTCGCGCGATCGACGCGGGGTTCGAGGGCGTGGAGGTGCACGCCGCCAACGGCTACCTCCTCCAGCAGTTCCTCGCGAAGAACACCAACCACCGCACCGACGCGTACGGAGGTCCGGTCGCGCACCGCATCCGGTACGTCGTGGAGGTGGTCCGTGCCGTCGCCGAGGAGATCGGCGCGGAACGGGTCGGCGTGCGGATCGCGCCCGGCATCACGGTCAACGGCATCGAGGAGGGGGACACCGAGGACATCTATCCGGCGCTCGTCGACGCGCTCGCGGGGATCGGTCAACTCGCCTACCTGCACGTCGTCTTCGCCGACCCGGACACGGTCCTCTTCAAGGAGATCCGCGCGAACTGGCCCGGCACGCTGATCGCCAACCCGGTGCTCGGCTGGGGCGGCCCGCTGCCCGCCGACGGCGGCCGGGGCGCCGGCGAGCGGCTGCTCGCCGCGGGAGCGGACCTGATCTCGCTGGGCCGCTCCTTCCTCGCCAACCCCGACCTGGTCGAACGGATGCGGGTCGGCGCCCCGCTCAACCCGCTCAACGACAAGGGCCTGATGTACGTGGGCGGGGCCGAGGGCTACACGGACTATCCGACGCTGGCCGGGTGACCTGTCCGCTCGGCCTACCCCAGGAACTCCGCCACGACCGCCACGAACCGCTCGGGATCGTCGAGCCAAGGGAAGTGCCCCGCACCGGGCTGTGCGGTCAACTCACCGTGCGGGAAGAGGGAGTTGAGCTCCTTCATCGGGCGCGGCGGAGCGCCCAGGTCCACCTCCCCGGTGAGCAGCAGCACCGGACGTACGAAACGGGCGAGCGCGGCGCGCGTCGCGGCGGCGTCGAACGCCCCCTCGGCGCCGAACGCCGCCACCACGTCCTGGTCCATCTGCGCCGCCTCGGCCGCCTGGTGGCGCCGGGCCGCATCGTCCCAACGGCCGTACGAGAAAGGGGCGATGGCCGCCCAGCTGTCACCGGTGGCCCGGCCCTCGGTGATCTCGCGCAGCGCCGCGTACGCCGCCGGGAACCACGGCTCGGCCGCGCGCAGCCGTGCCGTCTCCAGACGGTCCTCCGCCGTGATCGCGATGTCGACGGCCCGGACGCTCGGCGTGATCAGCGCGAGCCTGTCGAGGTGTTCGGGGTGGCGTGCCGCGTACTGGAGCGCCAGGTTCGCGCCGCCGCTGTGCGCGAGCACGTCCGTGCGGTCGGCGCCGAGGCCGAGGTGCTCGCGCAGCGCCGCCACGTCGTCGACGAGCCGGTCGCAGCGGCAGGACGCGAGGTCGGCGGGGAGCTCGGAGCGGCCGGTGCCCCGCAGGTCGAGGCGGATCAGCCGCCGGTGCGCGGAGAGCCCGCCGAGGTCACCGAGGTACACGGAGTCCTGCGGTCCGCCGGGCAGGCAGATCAGGGGGCGGCCTTCGCCGATGACCTCGTACGAGAGACGGGTCCCGTCGGGCGCGGAGAAGGAGGCGGAGAAGGAGGCGGAGAAGGAACGGCCAGAAGAGGGGGACGCGGGCATGGTGGGGTCCTTTCAGTGGGGTGCCTGTGGGCACTCCCAGGGCCACCCCGCGTCAGAACAACCGCGCCGCCGCGAAGGGGGAGAGCACCCAACCTGGTACTGCGTTGATGGGACTCACCTCCTCGATCCTGCTGGTCATGTGCAGGGCGACGTTATCAGGACTGGTCGCCGCGTCCAGGGGCCGAACGCGAATTCCCGTTCTTGACCGGCCGCGTATGGACCTTGGCGACGCACGCCGGAACGGCCGCCCCCTCCCCGTGCTCGCGCGCCCGGTACGCGCTGGGGCTCTCGCCGACCAGCTCGGTGAAGCGCGAGCTGAACGAGCCGAGCGACGTACAGCCCACCTCCATGCAGACGTCCGTCACCGACAGGTCCCCGCGCCGCAGCAGCGCCTTGGCCCGCTCGATCCTGCGGGTCATGAGATAGCTGTACGGCGTCTCGCCGTACGCGGCGCGGAAGCTGCGCGAGAAGTGCCCGGGGGACATGAGGGCGTCGGCGGCCAGCGCGGGGACGTCCAGCGGCTGCGCGTATTCGCGGTCCATCCGGTCACGGGCCCGCCGCAGCCGGACGAGGTCGGAGAGAGACACAGGAACACGGTACCGACCCGACCGCTCAGGCGGGCGGCCTCCGAGTGACGGAACGCGCCCGCCTCGTCGAACGGCATGTGCCCTTCCGCCGTACCGATCGTGCTCTCTTGTGGATACTCAGGAACTGTAGGAGAGTCAGTGCTCACCTGGAAGAACGCGCTTTTCAGTGACGGGGAACCCGATGGTTGCCAAGCATGAGCTCAACGGCCTGCCCGAGGACGCGGACCTCAGGCGCGCCGACTCACTGGCGCGGGAGATCTTCTCCGACGTCGCCAACAAGTGGGCGTTCCTGATCGTCGAGGCGCTCGGCGAGCGCACCCTGCGCTTCAGCGAGCTGCGCGACGAGGTCGAGGGCATCAGCCACAAGATGCTCACCCAGAACCTGCGGATGCTGGAGCGCAACGGCCTGGTCGACAGGAAGGTGCACCCCACCGTGCCGCCGCGCGTCGAGTACACCCTCACCGCGCCGGGCCGTGGCCTGCGCGCCACGGTCGACGCCATGTGCGGCTGGACGCACGAGCACCTCGGGCACATCGAGGACGCGCGCCGCCGCTTCGACGTCTGAGTTCCGACGGCTGCGTACGGGGCGCTGTCACACCGACAGCCCCATGTCGGAGCCCATGTCAGACCCCGTGTCAGCCGTGTCAGTGGCGTGACAGCCGGGTGTCAGGGACGGCCGCGATGGTCGGCGCATGAAAACTTCGGCGATCGCGGTTTCCGGACTGCGCAAGGCATACGGCGACAAGAACGTGCTCGACGGCATCGACTTCGACGTCGCCGCGGGCTCGGTCTTCTCCCTGCTCGGCCCCAACGGCGCGGGCAAGACGACGACCGTGAACATCCTGACGACCCTGATGAGCGCCGACGCGGGCACGCTCCGCGTCGCCGGGCACGACGTGGCCACCGGCACCAAGGAGGTGCGCAAGGCCATCGGCGTCACCGGCCAGTTCGCCGCCGTCGACGAACTCCTCACCGGCCGCGAGAACCTGCGGCTCATGGCGGACCTGAAGCGCGTGCGCTCCGCGGGGCAGGTGGTCGCCGGGCTCCTCGAACGGTTCGACCTGACGGAGTCGGCCGACAAGATGGCGGCGACGTACTCCGGCGGCATGCGCCGCAAGCTGGACCTGGCGATGACGCTGGTCGGCAGCCCCCGGATCATCTTCCTCGACGAGCCGACGACCGGCCTCGACCCGCGCAGCAGGCGCACGATGTGGCAGATCGTCCGCGAGCTGGTGAGCGAGGGCACCACCATCTTCCTCACCACCCAGTACCTGGACGAGGCCGATGAACTCGCGGACCGCATCGCGGTGTTGAGCGACGGCAGGATCGCCGCGGAGGGCACCTCCGACGAACTGAAGCGGCTCGTCCCCGGCGGGCACGTGCGCCTGCGGTTCACCGACCAGGCCGCGTACCGCTCCGCGGCGGCGGCGCTGCGCGAGGTCAGCGCGGACGACGAGACGCTCTCGCTGCGGATCGCCAGCGACGGCACCCAGCGCGAGCTGCGCGCCATCCTCGACTGGCTGGACGCCGCGGGCGTCGAGGCGGACGAACTGACCGTGCACACCCCCGACCTCGACGACGTCTTCCTCGCACTGACCGACCGTACGAACACCGGCCCTACGAACGCCGACCGTAAGAACACCGACCGTACGAACACCGACAACAACAGCTCTGCTTCTAAGGAGATCGCGCGATGAGCACCCTCTCGACGCCCCTGGCCGACGCCGGGATCATGCTGCGCCGCAACCTGAAGCACACCCTGCGCAACCCGGTCACGGTGTTCAACGCGATCCTCTTCCCGCTCGTGATGATGCTGATGTTCGTGAAGGTGTTCGGCGGCGCGTTCGACGTCGGTGGCGCCGCCTACATCGACTACGCGACACCGGGCCTCCTGGTGATGGCCGTCAGCTACGGCCTCGGGGCCACCTCGACCTCCGTGAACGACGACATGACCAAGGGCATCATCAACCGCTTCAGGACCATGGACGTCTCCCGGGGCGCCATCCTGACCGGCCACGTCGTCATCACCACGGTGCGCTGCCTGGTGGCCTGCGCCGCGATCGTCGGGATGGCCTTCCTCCTAGGGTTCGACCCGGGCGCCGGCGCCGTCGACTGGCTCGGCGCGCTCGGTGTCGTCCTGCTGCTCAGCTTCGCGGCCGCCTGGCTCACCGTCGCCCTCGGCCTCGCCGCGAAGACTCCGGAGTCGGCGGGCATCGCCACCGTGCCGCTGATCATGCTGCCGTTCCTGAGCAGCGCGTTCGTGCCCGCGGACTCGATGGGGACCGGTGTGCGGCAGTTCGTGGAGTACCAGCCCTTCACCCCGATCATCGAGGCGCTGCGCGGGTTCCTCGTCGGCGACCCGTCGGGCGGCGACGTGCTCGCGACCCTCGCCTGGTGCGTCGGGTTTGCCCTCGTCGGCTACCTGTGGGCGGTCTCCACGTTCAAGAAGCGGGCGTGACGTCGTTCAGGGAGCGAGCGTGACCTCCACCAGAGCGGACCAGCCGGTCCTTGAACCCTCCTCGACCGCCTCGGCGAACTTCGTTTCGCCGAGGCGGTTTCGTGCCGCCCGCTCGATCCGGACCGCGTCCGGGTGGGAGAGGTCCGGCAGTCCGCGTACGTCCGTGCCCGCCGCGAGCAGCCGCGCCGCCTGCGCGTGGTCGTCCTGGCGCAGCGCGAGGTCCGCGACCCCGACGAGGATCTGCGCGATCACCGGCGCGTGGCCCGTCTCGGTCGCCGCCGCGCAGGCCGCCGCGCGGTGCGTCCTGCTCTGCGCCAGGTCGTCGGCGAGATATCCGAGCAGGTCGTGCGTCGTCGCGAGGATGATCGCCTCCTCCGCCTCCTTGCCCAACAGGTCCTTGGCCGCCTCCAGTTGCTCGTACGCCGTCGCGGACTCGCCGTTCCACCGGGCGACTTGCGCCTTGGCGAGGGCGAGCAGGGCCAGCGCGGCGGGCCAGGCGACCCCCTCCGCGTGCCGCTGTGCTTCGGCAAGGGCCGCGGAGGCGGCGTCCGCGTCGCCGGAGAGCCGGTGCAGCAGCGCCTGCCGGGACCGCATGCCGATGACGTCCTCGGTGGTGCCGACCTCGGTGACGATCGCGATCGCCTCCTCGTAGTGCGCGCACGCCCCGGCGAAGTCGCCCCGCACGGCGATCCGGTCCGCCAGCTCGGTCAGCGCGAACGAGGTGCCGAACCGCTCGCCGAGCACCCGGAATTCGGCGAGCGCCGTCTCCAGGTACGCGTCGGCCTCGGGGCCGCCGTGGCCGAGCAGGATCCGCATCTTGCCCAGGTGCAGCCGGGCGAGCGCCCGCGCCCAGGGGTCCTCGTCGTCGAGCAGCTCCTCGAAGGCGGGCAGGAACGCGCCCGGCTCCCGCAGCATGCGCTCCAGCGGGGTGACGAAGCCGATCAACGGGTGGCGCGCAGCGCTGTCCAGGCTGCGCATGCTGAATTCGTACGCCTTGTGGATCCACTCGGCGGCCTGGTGCTCGTCACCGGGGCCCGCGGTCACGAAGTTCACCAGGAGCGCGTACACGGTGGCCCGGATCTCGTCGGGCACGTCGCCCGGCACCTCGGTGGCCGAGGTGAGCTGTTCCATGCCCTCGGTCCTGTGCCCGCTGAGCCACCAGTACCAGCCCGCGGCCGCCGCGAGCCGCATCGCGCCGTGCGCCTCGCCCGCGGCGAGCGCGCCGCGCATCGCGGCGCCGATGTTGTCGTGCTCGGTGTCGAGCGCGGCGAGCCACTCCAACTGCTCGGCGCGGCGCAGGTACGGCTCCGCGGTCTCGGCGAGCTCGGTGAAGTGGACGAGGTGGGCCCGGCGCGCGGACTCCGATTCGCCCGCCTCCGCGAGGCGCCACGCCGCGTACTCCTTGATCGTGCCGATCATGCGGTAGCGCGGGGCGCGCTCGCCCTCGGCCCGGAGCAGCGACTTCTCGGTCAGCGCGGTGAGCAGCTCGGGGACCTCATCGCGGTCCACCCCGTCGCCCGCGCACACCGCTTCGGCGGCCTCCGGGCCCGCCCCGCCGGAGAACACCGAGAGCCTGCGCAGCACCGCGCGTTCGGCGTCGGTGAGCAGCTCCCAGCTCCAGTCGACCACCGCGCGCAGCGTCTTGTGCCGGGGCAGGGCGGTGCGGCTGCCGCTGGTCAGCAGGCGGAAGCGGTCGTCGAGCCGGTGGGCGAGCTGGTCGATGGAGAGCGTGCGCAGGCTGGCCGCGGCCAGTTCGATCGCGAGCGGCATGCCGTCGAGCGCCCGGCACACGCGCACCATGGTCGCCAGGGTGTCCGCGTCGGCCGCGAGGTTCCTGCGCACCGCTCCCGCCCGGTCCCGCAGCAACCGGACGGCGGGGGACGCCTCGATCCCGGCCGGGCCCGCGGCCTCGTCGGGCAGGGCGAGCGGCTCGACGGGCCACAGCGCCTCCCCGGTGATGCCGAGGGGCTCGCGGCTCGTCGCGATGATCCGCAGCCGCCCGCACTCCCCGAGCAGCCGGTGGGCGAAGACGGCCGCGGACTCGATCACGTGCTCGCAGTTGTCGAGGACCAGCAGCGCGTCGCGCTCGCGGATCGCGGTGACGAGCCGGTCGGTCAGCTCCGCGTTCGGGGAGGCGCCGAGCAGCGCGTCCCGCAGGCCGAGAGCGGTGAGCGTCACCTGCGCGACGTCGTTCACGTCGCCGTCCGCGCCGATCGCGGCGAGCTCCACCAGCCAGGCGCCGTCCGGCAGATCGGGCAGGAGCGTGCGGGCCGTCTCCGTGGCGAGCCGGGTCTTGCCCGCGCCGCCGGGGCCGATGACGGTGGTGAGCCGGTGCTCGGCGGTGAGCGCGCGGACGGCGGCGACCTCGGCGTCCTTGCCGATGAAACTGGTCAGCTCCGCGCGGAGGTTGGACTTGCGGGTCTCCTCGCGCCGCGCCAACTCGCCGCGCAGCAGGGAGACGTGGAGTGCGGAGAGCTCCGGCGACGGGTCCGCGCCCAGCTCGTCGGCGAGTGCTTCGCGTACGCGCTCGTAGACCTGAAGGGCCTCGCTGTCGCGTCCGGCGGAGGCCAGGGCGCGTATCAGCGAGGCGACGAGCCGTTCCCGCATCGGGTGCGCGGCCACCAGATCGGTCAGTTCCGTGATCACCTCGGTGCCGTGGCCGAGGGCGACCTCCGCGGCGTACCGCTCCTCGGTGGCGGTGAGCCGCAGCCCTTCGAGGCGGGTGACGGCGGCGTCGAACGCCTCGCTCTCCTGGAGTCCGACGTCCTGGAGGGCCGCGCCGCGCCACAGCCCGAGCGCCTCGCGAAGGAGCGGCGCGCGCCGGGACGCGTCCTCGGCGCGGGACAGGCCCGCGCTGACGAGGCGTTCGAACCGTACGGCGTCGACGGCGTCGGGCCGCACGGTGAGGCGGTAGCCGTCCGGCTGCCCCTCGACCGACCTCTCCGGCAGCACCTTGCGCAGCCGGGAGACCAGGCGCTGCAACGCGTTCGTCGCGTCGGCGGGCGGGTGCTCCCCCCAGATCCAGTCGACGAGCGACGCCTTGGGGACGGCGTGCCCCGGCCGGAGTGCGAGCGCGATGAGCAGCCCGCGCAGCCGCGCGCCCGGCACGTCGGCGAGCTCCCCGTCGCTCGTACGCACCTCGAATGGACCCAGCATCCTGATCTGCACGCGCTGAGTTTGCCATGGGCGTCCGGCAGTTGGGCCTGCCGTACGTCGCGGAACCCACGTCCCCGTCAGGCGGCGTCGAGGGCGTTGTTGATCTTCCGGGCCATCTCGGTCATGACGGGGCTGGGCTCGCCCTTGTACGCACGGGCGGCCGCCTCGATGGCGACGTTGATGGTGGCGCGGAAGTTGTCGGCCTCGGCCGGGTCCCGGTCCTCAAGGAGGTTCATGGTCTCGGTGAGGGCGGGCAGGACCTGGTCGGCGAGTTCGGCGACGGTCTTGCCGTTGAGGCCCTCGACCTTGGACTTCTCGGCGAGGGCGTGGCCGACGGGTCCGGTGGCGGAGGCCAGGGCGAGGGAGCCGCGGGTGGCGACCTTGTGGGGGGATCCGGCGGCGTCGGCGGCGGCGAGCAGCGAGACGGCTCCGTAGGCGGCGGTGCGCAGGGTGAGCTTGTCCTGGGCGGTGAGGGTGAAGGTGAGAGACATGGTGTGCGCTCCTGGGTGTCAGAACTCCGGTCGGCGGGGCGGTCCTTGGCGTCCCGCTCCCTGTTCGATGCCTCTACGATCCCGTCGGCCCCTGTCACCGGCCTGACACACCTCTGACACGCGTCCCCGCACGCCTGACACGCGCGACGCCCCCGCTTCCCGCGCCCCTAGGGTGTCCGCATGTCCCCGCAGATGAAGCTGGCCGCGATAACGCTCGACTGCCCCGACCCGACCGCGCTGGCGGCGTTCTACCAGGAGGCCACCGGCCTCGAACCGCACCCGGCGTCGAACGCCGACTTCGCGGGACTCAACGGTGAGCACGGGCTCTTCATCGGCTTCCAACGGGTCGACGCCTATCGGGCCCCGAGCTGGCCCGACCAGGCCGTCCCTCAGCAACTGCACCTCTGCTTCAGGGTCGAGGAGGATCTGGACGTGGTGGAGGCCCGCCTGCGGAAGCTGGGCGCGGGCCGCCCGGAGCACCAGCCGCACGGTGACCGGGCGCGGGTCCTCACCGACCCGGCCGGGCACCCGTTCTGCCTCACGCTCCGCTGACGGGACAGGACGGAACAGGACGGGACAGGATGGGACAGGACGGGACAGGACGGGTCAGGCGGCGAGCCCCCCGTCGGCGGTGATGCTCTGACCGGTGATCCAGCGCGCGGCGTCGGAGGCCAGGAAGCCCACCACGTCGGCGATGTCCTCGGGGCGGCCGCTCCTGCCGAGGGCGGTGCGCTGGACGATGCCGTCCCGGTGGTCGCCGATGTCCCGGGTCGCGTCCGTGTCGACGAGGCCGGGCAGCACGCTGTTGACGGTCACGCCGCGGTGGCCCACCTCGCGGGCGAAGTTGCGCACCAGCTGCTCGCCCGCGGCCTTGCTCGCCGCGTACAGGCCGAGGCCCGGGGCGCTGCCGCGCGTCGCGACGGACGAGACGTAGACGACCCTGCCGTGGTCGCGCACCCGGGTCGCCGCTTCCCGCAGCGCGACGAACATGGCCTGGGTGTTGGTGCCGAAGGCGTACGAGTACTGCTCGTCGGTGCATTCGCCGAGCAGTCCGGTGGGGCCTCCGAAGGCGTTGTGCACGAAGACGTCGAGCCCGCCGAAGTGCTGTTCCGCGCTGTCGAACAGGCCACGCAGCTGCTCGGGGTCCGCCACGTCGGCCCGCACGACGACGGCCTGCCCTCCGGCCTCGGCGACCTCCTTCGCCACGCTCTTCGCGGCCTGTTCGTCACTGTGGTAGTTGACGACCAGACGGACCCCGTCGGCGGCGAGCCTCAACGCGACGGCCCGCCCGATCCCCCGCGAGCTCCCGGTGACGATGGCGACCCGGGAGTTCTGATCGGGCTCTCCACTCACGTCGGTACCTCCAGTTGCTGTGGACTGGATTTCCTCAACAGCCGCATTCTAGGCGGGAGTTGGGTCGGGCAGTGGAGGGCGTTTCGGCCCCGGTCGCCCATGGCGGGGCCGGGCACGGTCCGAGTCGGAACAGTGAGCCCGTCGAGTGGCATGGCGCACTTTTGCAAGCAGGCGCTTGCAATAGTTAGCAAGAGTGCTGCACCATCGAGACATGGCATCGCTCAACGTCGGCAATCTCGGTGAGTACCTGCGCGAGCAGCGGCGCAGTGCGCAGCTGTCGCTGCGGCAGCTCGCCGATGCCGCCGGGGTGTCCAATCCGTATCTGAGTCAGATCGAGCGCGGCCTGCGCAAGCCGAGTGCCGAGGTGCTCCAGCAGGTTGCCAAGGCCCTGCGGATCTCCGCGGAGACGCTGTACGTGCGGGCCGGGATCCTCGACGAGAAGGAGCGGGACGAGCTGGAGACGCGCGCCGTCATCCTCGCCGATCCCTCCATCAACGAGCGTCAGAAACAAGTGCTGTTGCAGATCTACGAGTCGTTCCGCAAGGAGAACGGCTTCGAGACCTCGACGTACGCGGACGCCGCTTCGTACGCGGATGAGGACACCGACACCGTTGAAGGCCCCCGTACGACCGACGGCGGCGATGCCGGTTCCAAGGAAGAGGGACCACCCTCAAGCTGACCAAGTCGACCAAGCTGACCAAGCCGACGCGAATCCGGGAGGACCATCGTCATGGCCATCACCGATGACCTGCGCAAGACCCTCAGCAACCCCACCCCCGCGTACTTCGTCGCCGGGTCCGCGGACCGCGCCCTCCAGCAGGCGAAGAAGGTGCCCGGCATCGTCGAGCAGCTGATCGCCGAGGCGCCGTCCCGCATCGACGCGGTGCGCAACACCGACCCCAAGGCCGTCCAGGACAAGGCGGGCGCCCGCGCCAGGGAGGCGCAGGAGACCATCCAGGCCAAGGTCACCGAGGTGCTCGGCACGCTCGACACCGACCTGAAGAAGCTCGGCGAGACCGCTCAGGACCTCGCGCTGCGCGGCGTCGGCGTGGCCGCCGAGTTCGCCGTCAAGGCCCGTGAGAAGTACGACGAGGTCGCCGAGCACGGCGAGCAGGTCGTGAAGACCTGGCGCGGCGAGGCCGCCGAGGAGATCTTCGAGATCGCCGAGACGGTCGAGCCCGACGCCGAGCCCGCCGCCGGGGAGACCTCGGACTCCTCGACCCGGACCGAGCCGGCCGGGACCGCCGAGCCGAAGGCCGCGGCCGCGCCCGCCGCCCCGGCGAAGAAGCCCGCCGCGAAGAAGACCACGACCCGCAAGACGACGGCGAAGAAGACCACGCCGCCCGCCAAGTAGGTCACGTGTGCAAGGGGCGGGCACTCACGACGTGCCCGCCCCGTTGACGGGGTAGCGGGTACCGTGACCGCGTAATCGTTGAGCCGAGACTGGTGGTGGACGTTGTGCTGATGCAGGGGTTCGCGAACTTCATGTGGCTGCTGTCGCTGGCCCTGATCTTCTTCAGCGGATTCGCGCTCATCGACGCCGCCGTCCGGCGTGAGGACGCCTACCGGGCCGCGGACAAGAAGACCAAGCCGTTCTGGCTGATCATCCTCGGCATCGCCTTCATCGTGAACCTGCTGTTCCCGGTCATGTCGTTCCTGCCGATCATCGGCCTCGTCGCGACGATCGTGTACATGGTCGACGTGCGGCCCGCGATCCGGCAGATCAGCGGGGGCGGCGGCCGCCGCGGCGGTTCCAGCAGCGACGGCCCTTACGGGCCGTACAACGGCGGCCGGTAGCCACCCGCCACCAGGGCCGCCACCGAGGCCGCGGCCCTGGTGATCACCGCGCCCCCGGCGCCCGGTCGAGCAGCAGCACCGCCACGTCGTCCGTCAGGTCCCCGCCGTTGAGGTCGCGCACCTCGTTGACGGCGGCCTCGAGCAGCTCGTCGCCGCCCAGCCCCTCGGCGATCTGGCGGCGGACCATCTCCACCATGCCCTCCTGGCCCAGGCGCTGGTTGCCCTGGCCGATGCGGCCCTCGATCAGGCCGTCCGTGTAGAGCATCAGGCTCCACTTCCCGCCGAGCTCCACCTGCTTGCGCGGCCAGCGGGCGCGCGGAAGCAGGCCGAGGGCAGGGCCGCTGTCCTCGTACGGCAGGAGTTCCGCGAGCCGCCCCTCGCGCGCGATCAGCGGCGAGGGATGTCCGGCGAGGCACAGTCCCGCCCTGCGGCCGTCCGGCGCGATGTCGACCGTGCAGAGCGTCGCGAAGATCTCCTCGTCCGCGCGCTCGTGCTCCAGGACCTTCTGGAGCGTGGAGAGCAGCTCGTCGCCGCACAGGCCCGCGAAGGTCAGCGCCCGCCAGGCGATCCGCAGCTCCACGCCGAGCGCGGCCTCGTCGGGGCCGTGTCCGCAGACGTCGCCGATCATGACGTGTACGGAGCCGTCGGGCGTGCGCACGGTGTCGTAGAAGTCGCCGCCGAGCAGCGCCCGCGAGCGTCCTGGGCGGTAGCGCGCGGCGAACCGCAGCGGGGAGCCCTCCAGGAGCGGGGTGGGCAGCAGGCCGCGCTCCAGGCGGGCGTTCTCCTGGGCGCGCAGCCGTGACTCGGTCAGCTGGCGCTGGGCGGCGTCCGCGCGCTTGCGCTCCACCGCGTAGCGGATGGCGCGGCTCAGCAGGCGCGTGTCCAGCTCGTCGCGGAAGAGGTAGTCCTGGGCGCCAACCCGCACGGCCTCGGCGCCGCGCTCGGCGTCGCCGTCCCCGGTGAGCGCCAGGACGGCGTGCCGGGGCGCGAGCCGCAGGACGTGCTTGAGGGCGACGAGCTCGTCCTCGTCCGCCTCGGCGGCGCCGGGCGCGGGCAGGGCCAGGTCGAGCAGGATGCAGTGCACGTCGTCGGTGAGCAGCCGCTCGGCCTCGGTGAGGTTGCGGGCGGTGCGGATGCGGATGGGCTTGCCCGCGGAGTCGAGCAGTTCGGGAACGCTCAGCGACCCCGCCGGGTCGTCCTCGATCACGAGGAGGCTGAGTCCGGTGCCGGTGCCGGTGCCGGTGCCGGTGCCGGACCCGGTGCCGGAGCCGTTGCCGTCTCCTGCGCCAGTGCCAGTGCCAGTGCCAGTGCCGGTCGTGTCATGGGCGGGCGCCGCCTGGTCGTGGGGCGCCGCATGAGCCTGACCGCCTTCCGCGGCCGGGACTGCTCTCTGCCGCGGTATGGGTACGGGCATCGCTTGGTTCCTTCCCTCCCCCCGAGGGCGTGGTGCCACGCAGGTCGACGCGGCACCGACGGGGACCTTAGCGGTAGCCGTGCCTCCAGTGGAATGCCGCGCGACGAGCGGCGGGGCAATCGGCCACCGTCATATGCCGCATCCAGGAACGCAATTGGGCACGGCACCGGCCCCGCCCGGAATGACGAACATCACGCCCCGGGGGTTGAGCGGGGGGGCCGGGGCGTGTGCTGGGTCACAGCAGGGCGGGCGCCCCGTCGGCGCGGGGCCCCGCGGCGGCTACTTGTCCGGCCGTACGACCCCGAGGATCTGCATGGACCCGGCGCCCGTGATGGTCACGTCGCGGCCGGGACGGGGCGCGTGCACGATCGCGCCGTCCCCCAGGTACATCCCGACGTGGCTCGCGTCCGAGTGGTAGATGATCAGGTCGCCGGGGCGCATGTTCTTGATGTCGACGCGCGGCAACTGCTTCCACTGCTCCTGCGAGGTGCGCGGAATGCCCTTGCCCGCCGCGGCCCACGCCTTCGAGGTGAGCCCCGAGCAGTCGTAGGAGCCCGGACCCTCGGCGCCCCACACGTACGGCTTGCCGATCTGGGCGGTGGCGAACGCGATGGCCTTCTTGCCCTGCGGGGACGCCTTGCCGTCGATGTCCTTCAGGACGCCCGAACTCACCCAGGCCGACTGCTTCTTGAGGGCGGCCTCCTCCTCCATCTTGCGCAGCCGCTCCCGCTCGTCCTTCTCCAGGCGCGATTCGAGCTTCTCGGCGTCCGCGATCTTCTGCTTGATCTTCTTCTTGGACGCGGCCTTCGACTTGCGGTTGGCTTCCAGCTTCGTCCAGCGCGAGGTGGCGTCCTTGGCGTAGATCCGCAGGTCTTCCTCGGTGCGCTCCAGCTCGGTCAGCATCCCCTTGGTGGCCTTCTGGCCCGCGCGCATGCGCCCCGCGCCGTCCAGGAACTGGCTGGGACTCCCGCTGAGCATCATCTGGGCCTCGGGCGGCATGCCCCCGTTGCGGTACTGGGCGCGGGCCTCGGCGCCCGCGCGGGACTTCAGCTTCCGCAGCTTCTCCTGGGCTTTGGTGATGTCCTTGGCCAGCTTCACGATCTGCTGGGACTGCTTGTCGGCGCTCTCCTCGGCCGCGTTGTACGCGTCGGTGGCCACGCCCGCGTCGTGGTAGAGCTTCTCGATGTCCTTGCGCACCTGCTCGAGGGACTTGCCGGTGCCTGGCGTCGGCTTCTTCGGCAGGCGCTCGGCGGGGCCGCCCGCCGCTTGCGCGAAGGCCGTCCCCGGCGCGGCGAGCACCGCCGCCGCGCAGATCAGCGCCACGGCCGTCGCCGTCGAGTATCGCTTGCCAGTCACGCCCTGCACCCCCAAAGCTGATTTACCGTCAGTAACTTGCGGTCGCCTTCGGGATGGTGCCATGTCCGCGCCCAATACGACAGAGCTCGACAACAACTCCGATCGCCCCACCCGTCTCATGTGACGAGTGGCACGCGGAGATCGTTCCCCGCAGGTCACAGCGATGCGTTCCACGCGGGGCGGGCGGAATCACCGGCTCCGCGCACGCACATGTGTTCAATACCCGGGCGGCGAGGGGGAGTCGGTGACCCGTTCGGCCGGTGTGGTCAGTTCATACGACCGGTACGTTCAGCTCGTACGACCGGTGCGCTCAGCCCACCCGCCGAGGCGCCAACGCCTCCCACCGCACCGTCACTTCCCCCTGCCGCCACCGCGAAGTCCCGTCCAGCACGGGCCAGTCGGCGGTCAGGTCCCGTACGGCCCTGATCCACCGCTGCCGCGCGCCGTACGAGGCGTAGGGCGCGGCGGCCGCCCAGGCCCGGTCGAAGTCGCGCAGGAACGCGTGCACCGGCTCGCCGGGAACGTTCCGGTGGATCAGCGCCTTCGGCAGCCGCTCGGCGAGGTCGGAAGGGCGCTCCAGGGAGCCGAGCCGCGTGGCGAAGGTGACCGTGCGCGGCCCCTCGGGCCCGAGCGCGACCCACACGTGCCGCCGCCCGATCTCGTCGCAGGTGCCCTCGACGAGGAGCCCGCCGGGGGCGAGCCGCGCGCACAGCCGCTGCCAGACGGCGCCGACCTGCTCCTCGTCGTACTGCCTGAGCACGTTCGCGGCCCGGATCAGGACCGGGCTTCCCGGCAGCGGCACCTCGAAGCCGCCGTGCCGGAAGGAGAGCCCTTCGCGCTCGTACGGCTTGGCGGCCGCGACCCGCGCCGGTTCGATCTCGATGCCGACCACGCGCGCGTGGGGCGCGACGGTGCGCAGCCGGAGCAGCAGCTCGACGGCGGTCCAGGGGGAGGCCCCGTAGCCGAGGTCGACGGCGACGGGGTCGGTGTGGCGGCGCAGCTCGGCGCCGTGGACCGCGGCGATCCAGCGGTCCATGCGGCGCAGCCGGTTGGGATTGGTGGTCCCCCGCGTCACCGATCCCACGGGGCGGGAGGGGGTGCGTGGGGCCATGGGGAAAGGGTATGCGCGGCCCCGGCGGGCGGGCGGCTCAGGGGCGACCCGGAGGGCGGCTCAGGGGCGGAGCGGAGGCGGCACAGGGTAACGCTTTGGCAAAAAGGGGCGAAGAGGAAATGGAGGCGAGTCTTCCGGTGTTCCACCTCCGGAGGACCCGTACGGCCTCCGTGCCGTCATGCCCGTACGCAAGGAGGACCGTCACGTGAGCCAGTACGTGTCCAGGCTCGGGCGTCGCGCCCCTGCGGCACCCTCAAGGCTCCGTATCCCCGGCAGCCAGCGGCGTCCGCGCCGCGTGGCCATGCTCAGCGTGCACACCTCGCCGCTCCACCAGCCCGGCACGGGCGACGCGGGTGGCATGAACGTCTACATCGTCGAACTGGCCAAGCGCCTCGCCGCGATCAACGTCGAGGTCGAGATCTTCACCCGCGCCACCACCGGGGGGCTCCCGCCCGCCGTGGAGCTCGCGCCCGGCGTCCTGGTGCGGCACGTGGACGCGGGCCCCTACGAGGGCCTCGCCAAGGAGGAGCTGCCCGCCCAGCTCTGCGCCTTCACGCACGGCGTCATGCAGGCCTGGGCGGGGCACCGCCCCGGCTACTACGACCTGGTCCACTCCCACTACTGGCTGAGCGGCCACGTCGGCTGGCTGGCCGCCGAGCGCTGGGGCGCCCCCCTGGTGCACGCCATGCACACCATGGCCAAGGTCAAGAACGCCGCGCTCGCCACCGGCGACACCCCCGAGCCCGCCGCCCGCGTCATCGGCGAGACGCAGATCGTGCGCGCCGCCGACCGCCTCATCGCCAACACCTCCGAAGAGGCCGACGAACTCGTACGCCACTACGAAGCCGACCCCGGCAAGGTCGCCGTCGTCCACCCCGGCGTGAACCTCGACCGCTTCCGCCCGGCCGACGGCCGGGCCGCGGCGCGCCACCGCCTCGGCCTCCCGCAGGACGCGCTGATCCCGCTCTTCGCGGGCCGCATCCAGCCCCTGAAAGCCCCTGACGTGCTGCTGCGCGCGGTCGCCGTCCTGCTGGAGGAGCGCCCCGCGCTCCGCTCGAACATCGTCGTTCCCATAGTCGGCGGCCCCAGCGGCAGCGGCCTCGCCAAGCCCGAGGGCCTCCAGAAGCTGGCCGCGAAGCTGGGCATCGCCGACGTGGTCCGCTTCCAGCCGCCGGTCGGCCAGGAGCAGCTCGCGGACTGGTTCAGGGCGGCATCGGTCCTGGTGATGCCCTCCTACAGCGAGTCGTTCGGCCTGGTGGCCATCGAGGCGCAGGCGGCGGGCACTCCCGTACTCGCCGCTTCGGTGGGCGGCCTGCCTGTCGCCGTGCGCGACGAGGTCACCGGCTTCCTCATCTCCGGACACGAACCGGCCCACTACGCGCGCGTGCTGCGCGACTTCGCCGACCATCCCCACCTCGTGGACCGGATGGGCGCGGCGGCGGCCCGCCACGCGCAGTCCTTCGGCTGGGACACCGCGGCCTCCGCCACGGCGGACGTCTACACCGGAGCCATGCACGACTTCCGCCGTCACGTACGCTCGCACCATGGCTGAGCAGGCAGGGACCCCGGACGCTCCGGACGCCGCGACGATCATCGAACGGACCCTGGACGACGCCGAGCTCGCGTGGGAGTCCCCCGAGCCCGGCTCGTACGTGGTGAAGCTGCCGGGCACCCGCAAGCTCTCCACCACCCTGTCGATGATCGTCGGCAAGCACTCGCTCTCCCTGAACGCCTTCGTGATCCGCCACCCCGACGAGAACCACGAGGCGGTGCACCGCTGGCTCCTGGAGCGCAACCTCCGCCTGTACGGCGTGAGTTACGCGATCGACTCGCTGGGCGACATCTACCTCGCGGGCAAACTCCCCCTCGCCGCGGTCACCCCCGACGAACTGGACCGCCTCCTCGGAGCGGTCCTCTCCGCATCGGACGACTCCTTCAACACGCTCCTGGAACTCGGTTTCGCGTCGGCGATCCGCAAGGAGTACGAGTGGCGGGTCTCGCGCGGCGAGTCGACGCGCAACCTGGACGCGTTCACGCACTTGACTCGGCCGCGGGGGTAGGGGAGCGGGCGGTCGCGTAGGCGCGGGGGAGCTCTCCCTCCGGCTTCGCGGGTGGGCCCGAGCCCCCGGCCTCGCGGTTGGCGTGGCTGGTCACGGGGTGGACGGCCGGTCGGACCGCGCGGCCACCTGCGGGGGCTGGGCACCTGCCCCCGCGGAGCGCACGCCCCCCGAACCCGCCGCCTAGCGGCAGGTTCCCCCGCCCGCCTGCCCGCCCTATTTCCCGCTCCTGCCCGCACGCCGGAGGTCAGCTGACGGCGGCGCCCCGCACCCCGCCCCTACTCGCACGCCCGGTGCGGAGCAAACGGGTGGGCGGGTGGGAAAGGTATCCGCCGCGAAGCGGCGGTTCAGAACAGCCCAAGACGCCCCCGAACCCTTCCGCCAAGCGCAGCACCATGCCATGCTCCACTCCACCCCACCGCACACATGAACACAGTTCACATCCATGGACAAGGGAAGGTGGCGCGACAGCATGGATCACCCCACCAGACGTGGCGTACTCGCAGGCGCGATAGCCGTAGCGGCGGCCACCGCGACCGGCGGAACGGCACACGCCACCGCCCGAACCCCCACCCTCTGGCGAGAGTTCACCGCGACCCCCTACACCCACCCCCAGATCCCCTACGTGGGCCGCGCGGGCGCCCGCACCGGCGCCCGCCGCTCCCCCCGCCGCGAGCGGACGTTCGACATCCGCCACTACGGGTACGGAGCAAGCCCCGACGGCACGTCCGACGCGGCCCCCGCGATCAACCGCGCCCTCGCCGCGGCGGGGGAGTCCGGCGGGGGCACGGTCCTGATCCCACCCGGCACCCACCGCGTCGACGACGTCATCCGCATCGCCCACGACCACGTCACCCTGCGCGGCGCGGGCAGCGCCCGCACCACCCTCCTCGCCACCAGGAACCTCACCGAGCTGATCGGCCCCTACGGCTCACGCTACGGCGGCGACAAGTCCAGCTGGTCCTGGGCGGGCGGCCTCATCTGGCTCTGCCCCGAGGCCCGTTGGGACGCGCTCACCGCCGCGATCAGGGCGAAGGGCTGGCCCTTCGAGGGCTGGACCGGCAACAAGCGCGACGAGTGGGAGACCCTCACCACCGTCGCCCCCGCCCACCGCGGCTCCTGGTCGGTGAAGGTCGCCGACGCCTCCCGCCTCCGCAAGGACGCCCTCGTCCTGCTCCGCCTCGCCGACGACGCGGACCACACGCTCCTCCAGCACATGGCGGGCGGCGGCCCGGGCCCCGCGGCGTACACGTGGGACGACAAGACCAAGCTCACCTCGTACGTCCCCTACGAGTGGCCCGTACGGATCGCCGCCGTCGACCGCGCCAAGCGCCGCGTCACCTTCGAGCGGCCGCTCCCCCTGGACGTACGTCCGGAGTGGGACCCCCGGCTCACCACCCACACAAGGGAGTTGAAGGACTCCGGCGTCGAGGCGCTGACCCTCGAAGCGGTCGAGACCCCGCAGTCCCCGCACCTCCTGGACAAGGGCCACAACGGCGTCACGTTCCAGTGCGCGTACGACTGCTGGGCGGACGACGTCGTCGTACGCCACGTGGACAACGGCTTCGGCCTGGTCGGCGCCTCCGCCTGCACCCTGCGCCGCACCCGCGTGGCGGGCCGGGGCTCCCACCACCCGTACTTCTGCCGGGAGGGCTCGCACGACAACCTCATCGAGGACTTCGCGATCGAGGAGCGCACGACCCCGGCCCCCGCGGGCACCCAGCTCCACGGCATCAACGTCGAGGGCCTCTCCTCCCACAACGTCTGGTCGCGCGGCCGCATGGAGATGGGCACCTTCGACTCGCACCGCGGGATGCCCTTCGCGAACGTGCGTACGGACATCACCGTCGACAACAACGGCAGGCACGGCGGCGACGCGAGCGCGGGCCCCCTCTTCGGAGCCCGCTTCACGCACTGGAACATCCGCGTCACCAACGAACGCGCGGGCCTGATGAAGATCGACGGACTCGCCCCCTACAGCGCCACCGTGGGCCTCAACACGGTCCGCGAGTTCGACCAGATCGACGTACCGGACTTCACCGGCGACCTCCACGCGCGCGTGGAGCTGTACGGCACTACGGACGCGGTACGGCCACGGAACCTGCACGAGGCGCAACGGGATCTCCACCACTGACCACGACGGCCTCGACGGGGGCGTCGGCGGCGGGGACCTCGGCGACGGGGACCTCCTCCGTGACGTACTCCTCCTCCGGAAGCCGCCGCATCAACCCCCAGTACCCCAACGCGGCCCCCGTCCCGATCACCGCACACGCACCCCACAGCCACTCCGCGCCGAACCGGTCGATGATGAAGCCGGACATCAGCGGAGCGACCAGCGCGGCCACCGACCACGAGAGCGTGTACATGCCCTGGTAGCGCCCGCGCCCGTGGGTGGGCGAGAGCCGCACCACGAGCCCGGTCTGGGTGGGCGCGTTGACGATCTCGGCGAGCGTCCACACGCACACCGTCAGGGCGAAGAGGCCGACCGACCCGGCGAAGGCGGTGAGCCCGAACCCGTACCCGGCGACCAGCGAGGAGACCACCAACAGCCGCCGCGGATCCCGGTGTTCGATGAACCGCGTGACGGGGATCTGCAGGACCACGATCATGACGCCGTTCACGGCGATCGCGAGCCCGTAGTCGGCGGGCGTGAACCCCGCCTCGCCCATCGCGACGGGCAGCCCCACGGACCCCTGCTGGAAGATCAGCGCGACCAGGAAGGACAGCCCGACCACGCCCATGAACCGCCCGTCCCGCAGCACGGTCCCGAGCCCGACAGCGGGCTCGGCGGCCTTCTCCAGGGCGGTGCGCACGGGCCGGGACTCGGGCAGCTTCATGAAGACGACGATCGCGCAGACCATGGTCATGGCGGCTTCGATCAGGAACCCGGCCCGATAGCTGTACGAGGCGATGAACCCGGCGCCCGCCGAGGAGACCGCGAACCCCAGGTTGATCGCCCAGTAGTTGAGCGAGAACGCCCGCACCCGGTCCTCGGGCCGCACGATGTCCGCCATCATCGCCTGCACGGCGGGCCGGGACGCGTTGCTGGCCATGCCCACCAGGAAGGCCACGCCCGCGATGGCGACCGGATGCTCCATGAACCCGAGCACCGCCACCGACACGGCCGTCGACGCCTGCGCGATCAGCAGTGTGGGCCGCCGCCCGAGCCGGTCGGTCATCACGCCGGCGCCGAGCGAGGAGACGACGCCGCCGAGCCCGTGCAGGGCGGCCACGAGTCCCGCGTACGAGGCCGAATAGCCCCGCTCCAGGGTCAGGTACAAGGCCATGAACGTCGCGACGAAGGCCCCGAGGCGATTGACCAGTGTGCTCGTCCACAGCCACCAGAAGGCGCGCGGCAGACCCGAGACGCTCTCCGTGACGGCGTGTCTCATGGCGGCGAATGGCATGGTGGGACCCCCGGAACATCAGTACGTGTAAGTGGCTCAAGCGGCTCCCGCACATTACGAGTCGAAGGTCCCGCCCCGCTACTCAATTGACACCACCCGTCAACTGACGCCCCACGGTCCTTCGCGCGCGAGGCCCCCCGGAGTTCGATTACGCTCGGAGCCATGGCCGACGCACCGTACAAGCTGATCCTCCTCCGCCACGGCGAGAGCGAATGGAACGCGAAGAACCTGTTCACCGGCTGGGTGGACGTCAATCTCAACGAGAAGGGCGAGAAGGAGGCGGTCCGCGGCGGTGAGCTGCTCAAGGACGCCGGTCTGCTCCCCGACGTGGTCCACACGTCGCTCCAGAAGCGAGCGATCCGCACCGCGCAGCTCGCCCTGGAATCGGCCGACCGCCACTGGATCCCGGTCCACCGCAGCTGGCGCCTGAACGAGCGCCACTACGGCGCCCTCCAGGGCAAGGACAAGGCCCAGACCCTGGCCGAGTTCGGCGAGGAGCAGTTCATGCTCTGGCGCCGCTCGTACGACACCCCGCCCCCGGCCCTCGACCGCGACGCGGAGTACTCCCAGTTCTCCGACCCCCGCTACGCCACGCTCCCGCCCGAGCTGCGCCCCCGCACGGAGTGCCTGAAGGACGTCGTCGTCCGCATGCTCCCGTACTGGTTCGACGGCATCGTCCCCGACCTCCTCACGGGCAGGACGGTCCTGGTAGCGGCCCACGGCAACAGCCTCCGCGCCCTGGTCAAGCACCTGGACGGCATCTCCGACGAGGACATCGCGGGCCTGAACATCCCGACGGGCATCCCGCTCTCGTACGAACTGGACGCCGAGTTCAAGCCCCTGAACCCGGGCGGCACCTACCTCGACCCGGAGGCCGCGAAGGCGGCGATCGAGGCGGTCAAGAACCAGGGCAAGAAGAAGTAGCCAGCCCTGACGCCTTCGGCGCGACGCTTCGAGCCCCCCGTTCGAGAATCTCCACAAGCGGGGGGCTTCGTGTTGCGTAAGGTGCAGTCAGTATCTGCACGTATTACGGAGGGGGCAGGGAAATGGACGCCGGGCTCATACGTTCGTGGGTGGAGGGGTGGGTCGTCTCGCGGGGCGCCGCGGAGCCCGTCGGGGAGCCCTGGGGGTTCACCGTCGACGTCGGGCTGAGCGGGCACGTCACTCGGCACGTGCTGGTCGATGCCGATGAGGCGCTGGTTCGTAAGCTGACCGAGACGGCCACCGCCCCGGGGACCTGGCTCAAGGTCTTCCTGCCGGAGCCGACCGTCGCCCCGTGGGTCGCGCCCGGGTGGCGGTTCCACGACGACGGGTTCCTGATGTCGGCGCCGCTGATGCCCGTCGCCGCCCCGGCCCGCGACGGGTATCACGTACGCACCTGGACGCGCGGCGGCGTCACGCGCGTGCTCGTCGTGGATGAGGGCGGCGCCTTCGCCGCCCGGGGGCAGGTCGCCGTGCCGGGGCCCGGGCGCACCGCCGTCTTCGATCAGATCGAGACCTCCGTGGATCACCGCCGCAAGGGTCTCGGCAGCCTGGTCATGCGGACGTTGGGGAACGTGGCCGCCGACGGGGGCTCCTCGGACGCGGTGCTGGGCGCGACGGAGGAGGGGCGGGCGTTGTACGAGTTTCTGGGCTGGCGCACTCATGGGCCGCTGACCAGCCTGGTCCGTGACGTTTCGCCGAGCTGAGCCCCCAGCTAGGGGCTGCTCGGCTACTCGGGGTGTGTGAAGGGCGCGACCCGCGCGTTCAGCCATACCAGCCCCGCCCAGGCCAGCAGCCCCACCGCCACGGCAGCCGCCACCGTCGACCACACCGCCCGCGCCGCCGGCCCCGCCCGGTGGTGCAGGAACGAGTCCGTCAGGCGCCAGGTCCCCAGCGTGAGCGCGGGCAGGCCGAACAGCAGCATCGGCAACTCCACGTACAACAGGGTCAGGTCCCGCTCGCCCTCGAAGGCGCCGCGCAGGCCGGGCCCGGCCCCGTGCCGCCACACGCCGAACCCGACCGCCGCGGCGAGGACCGCCAGCAGGCAGCCGACCGCGCCCGGCGGCACCATGCGTTTCCCCATGCCCCTGGGGACGTGCCGCCGGACCTCCCGGGTTCCCCCAGAATGCCTTCATGGACGCAGGACTTGCAGCAATCCTCGGTGCGGCGGTGGGAGCATGCGGAACGGCCGTCGCGGCCGGCGTGAGCGGGTTCTTCGCCCGGTCCCAGCTGGCGCAGCAACTGGCGGCCCAGCACCGGCAGATGGAACGGCAGATACGCGCCGACCTCGCGACGCAGATGCGGGAGCCCCGTCGGCAGGCGTACGTCGACTACGCGGCGGAGGTCGGCGGCCAACTCGACGCGCTCGACTGGGTCCTGCACGCGCTGTCGACCGCTCCGTCCCTGCGGAGCGCCGCCGCGGAACGCCTGGACGTCTTCGGCCTTTCGAGCAGCACGGCCTACGAAGGCGTACTGCTCGAAGGGCCCGAAGAAGTCGCCCATGCCGCCTCGGAGTTGATGGCGGCGGTCCAGAAGGCCCGGTCCCTCGCCCACGTCTGGCTGATGAGCCTGGAGCGGGACGACGCTGACGCGCCCGCTGAACCGCCGCGCGACTTCGCGGCCGAGCTGCGCCACGCCGTCGACGCCGCACACCAGGCCCGACGCGACTTCCGCTTCCTCGCGATGGACGCCATCCGGGCCGACGGCGGGCATGCGGAGGGCGAGCAGGGCCGCGCGCGGACCGCCGCGATTCACCAGGTGCTGGGGCGGCGGGTCTGGGGCGGGTAGGACCACGTGCGGGCCAGGGGGCAGCCCGCTCAAGGAGTCCCCGACCGGGTGATCCCCTCCGCGAGCTGCCCCGTGGTCTCCAGGATCCACTGGCCGAAGCCGGTCGGGGCGACCAGCACCCCGAAGACCAGCACGATGGCCACGGTCAGCTGCTCGTCGCTCCGCTTTCTGGCCTGTGTGCGCCTGCGCAACCGCAAGACGATGATCACGGCAAGCAGAACCGCCACATTGATCGTCAGAATCACCGCGGCCAGCCCTCCCATCAGGCGCGACGGAACGTCCCCGGCCTTCCTGTGTACCGTGAACGCACCCCCGTGACGGGCCAGTTGCCCGGGGTTGGCGCCAAAGCGCTCACCCCGGGCCGGAACGGCCTACTGGCTCAGCGCGTGAAGTTCAGGTACTTCCACGCCCCGTGCGTCGTCGAGTTCACGTTGTCGCCCGAGCTGCCGTTCACGTACGACGAGCGGATGCGGGCGCGGATGCCCGATTCGCCGGGAGCGCCGAGGCGGACCGGCGAGGTGCCGTCGGCGTAGAGCGCGAAGTACTCCGAGCCCGTGGAGTGCCACTTGCGGTCCGGGCCGTAGACCTGGACCTCGAAGCGCTGCTTGCGGCCCTTGTAGTACGTCATCTTCGTGGAGAGCACCGGATCGGTGTTCTTGTGGAAGTAGTAGTACTTCGTGGAGCCGATCTTGCCCGTCTTGTAGTGCTTGGAGACGGTGCTGGAGATCTTGACCTTGGCGTACGCCGTGGACGTGACCTTCTTGGAGGCGTACCGCGCGTCTCCGGAGAAGACGGCCGTGACCACCGTGTCCCGCTTCATGTCGACCGTCGCCGACAGGTCGCCGCGGGAGTTGACCTTGGCCTTCTTGATGAGCTTGTTGGGCTTGTCGCCGCCGTACGGGTCCGCCCAGATCTCGACCGTGCGGTTCTTGTACGTGGTGCCCAGGTGCGCGGTGAAGGAGACGTCGGCGCCGTAGGAGTAGACCTTGCCGTTCTTGTCGAGGGTCAGCTTCGTCGCGGAGCGGGAGACCTCCACCGCGTCCGAGGCGGACGTCGCCGCGTGCGTGGCGTCACCGGCGTACGCGACCTTGTAGGTCACCTTGCCGCCCGCGGGCGGGGTGTCCTTGAAGGAGAAGGAGCCGTCCGCCTTGGTCTTCACCGAGGGCAGCGCCTTGCCGGGGGACGGGGACTCCACGTCCGTGCGCGTGACCATCAGGGAGGTGCCCGCCGGGATCCCGGACCCGCTGAGCTTGCCCTTGACGGTGAGCTCCTTGGCCCGCGGCGCCTTCTCCGGAGCGGTCACCGTGAGCTTCGGCAGGGACTTGGCGGGGTCGTTCAGGACCCGCAGCGTGAAGGCGCCCGCGTCGTTGGAGGAGACCGCGAAGAGCCTGCTGCCGTCCGGCGCCCACGCCAGGCCGCCCTCGGCCAGGGTGTCGCCGCCGCTGCTGTGACCGGTGTTGGGGAACTCGTACTCGCGGACCTTGGACCACTGGCCCTGCTTGTAGATGTGGACGTCGGGCCCGTACCAGGAGGAGGTCCCCGCCGCCACGGTGCCGTCCGGGGCGATGTCCACGGCCGCGCCGTAGTCCCCGGAGTCGTAACGGCCCACGGGGGACAGGTCCTTGGTGGAGTACACCGGGTGGTAGTACGGGGCCCCGCTGGCCGTGACGACCTGCGTGCCGTCGGGGGAGACCGCGATGTCGTCGAAGAAGCCGCCCTCGACCGACTTGCTCGCCACCGTCCTCGGCTTCTCGCCCGACACGTCGTACACGGTCAGGGTGTCGTTGCTGGTGACCTTCTCGCCGGCCACCAGGACCCCCGAATCGGGGTCGGAGCCGAGCTCGGGAGCGGCGTAGAAGCTCGCGTCGCCGTCCTGGCCGAGCGCGACGACCGGCTGGTCCCCGGAGAGGTCGAGCGAGCCGATGCCGCCCTCCGCGTCGGGCCCGTAGCCGAACCACAGCTTGCCGCTCGCCAGCGCCAGGGTGCGCGGCTTCTCCGCGCCGTCGAGCGCGTAGCTCGCGCTCTGCGTGTACGTGGACGTCTCCACGGAGACGATCCGGTTGAGCCCGGAGACCGCCGCGTACACCTGGCGGGAGTCCGGCGAGAGCGCGAGGCCCTCGACGTCGGGCAGCCCGTCCAGGGTCGCCTTGACGGCGCCCGTGTAGTCCGTGACGACGATCTTGCCGCCGCGCGGGTCGGAGACGTAGACGCGCTGGTGCTCCCCGTCCACCAGCACGTCGCCCGCCGACTTCACGTTCAGGAGCTTGGCCGAGTCGGCGGCGGCCGGACCCGACGTCACCGCGACGAGTGCCGCGGAGCTGAAGAGGACCGCGAGCGCTGTCGCGGTCGAGACGGTGCGCGTACGCACGATATGTGACCCCCCACATATGAAGAACCCAGGCCAGACGCCCGGGAGTTGAGCCCCCGTTACAGCGCCCTCACATTAGGGCATTCCTGTGAAGGCCGTGAACGGAGTTTCACGTGGGGTGCCACGGCACTCAGGGTCCCTCCACGCGCGCGTGCGCCGTTGACGCGCCCCTTCGCCCTGGGCATGCAATGGGCATCAGGCAGTACGCCAGTACGCCTTCGAGGAGGAGACCATGGCCGTGTCCCCCATGCCCGATTCCGTCCCCGAGCAGCCGACCGAAGCGCGGCACCTGCCGGTGCTCGCCCTGCTCGGCTCCTGCAGCTGCGGCCCCGGCTGCCAGTGCGGATGCCAGTCCGGCGGCTCCTGCCAGTGCGGCGGCGGCTGCGGCTGACACACGTGTGCCCCGTGCCGCCGGGAAGGACCGGCGGCACGGGGCACATACGCGTGCGGCTGCCCGTACGAAGGGCTACGCGCCCTCCACCGGCGTCCCCGTCGGCTGGATCTCGTCCGCGTGCTCGCCCGTGACCAGGTACACGACCCGCTTGGCGACCGACACCGCGTGGTCCGCGAAGCGCTCGTAGTAGCGGCCGAGCAGGGTGACGTCGACGGCCGTCTCGATGCCGTGCTTCCAGCGGTCGTCCATCAGGTGCTGGAAGAGCGTGCGGTGCAGCTGGTCCATCTCGTCGTCGTCCTGCTCCAGCTGGAGCGCGAGGTCGACGTCCTTGGTGATGATGACCTCCGCGGCCTTCGCCATCAGGCGCTGGGCGAGCTGGCCCATCTCCAGGATGGTGGCGTGCAGGTCCTGGGGCACCGCGGAGTCGGGGAAGCGAAGGCGGGCCAGCTTGGCGACGTGCTGGGCGAGGTCGCCGGAGCGCTCCAGGTCGGCGCTCATCCGCAGCGAGGTGACCACGATGCGCAGATCCGTGGCGACCGGCTGCTGCCGCGCGAGCAGGGCTATCGCGCGGGCCTCCAGGTCGTGCTGGAGGTCGTCGACCTTCTGGTCGGCCGCGATCACGCTCTCGGCCATCTTGAGATCGGCGTCGAGCATGGCCGTCGTGGCGCGCCCGATCGCGGACCCGACAAGGCGGGCCATCTCGACCAGGCCCTCGCCGATCGAGTCAAGTTCCTCGTGGTACGCGTCCCGCATGTGGCTGTCCCTCTCTCGTACGTCTCAGGGGGCTGGCCCCTACGCTCCCACGGTGTGGCCCGGACGCGTCCGTTTCCGGCACCCGGAATGAACCACCCCTGTCATCAAGGTGAACTGTGGGCGACGGGGGACGGGGGCCGCGGCGGGACCGGCCTGGGGTCGATCGGAGGAAATGAACCGGATCCGTCCCCTCGGTGAACTCTGGGCGACGAGTGTTCGAGGCGGCACTCGTATGGCTGTGACCGGCACTCAAAGGGCGCATAACCTTGAGGCATGGACGTGAACGCGGCGGTCGCCGCAGTGGCAGCGATCGCCGGGGTGTGCACCGGCGTGATCGCCATGCTGGCGTTTCGCTGGAGCGAACGCGACCAGAAACGCCCCACCCGAACCTCATTGCACACGGACCCGGTCCTTCCGCCCGGCGTCGACACGGTCCTCTCCGTACTGCGCTCCTCCGCCGTCGTCCTCGACGAGGCGGACAGCGTGGTCAAGGCGAGCTCGGCGGCGTACGCGCTCGGCCTGGTCCGCGGCGGCAAGCTCGCCGTGGACCCGATGCTCCAGATGGCCCGCGACACCCGCCGCGACGGAGAGATACGCCAGGTCGAGCTCGACCTGCCCCGGCGCGGCACCGGACGCGGCGAGGCCCTCGCGGTCTCCGCGCGCGTGGCGCCGCTCGGCTCCCGGCTCGTGCTCCTGCTCGTCGAGGACCTCACGGAGGCCCGCCGCATCGAGGCGGTGCGCCGTGACTTCGTCGCGAACGTGAGCCACGAGCTGAAGACCCCCGTGGGCGCCCTGAGCCTCCTCTCCGAAGCCGTCATGGACGCCTCCGACGACCCCGAGGCCGTCGAGCGCTTCGCGGGCCGCATGCAGATCGAGGCGACCCGCCTGACCAGCCTCGTACAGGAACTCATCGACCTCTCCCGGGTCCAGAACGACGACCCCCTGGAGGACGCCGAACCCGTCCGGGTCGACGAACTGGTGGCGGAGGCGATCGACCGCAGCAGGCACCAGGCGTCCCACAAGCAGATCACCATGGCGGCGGGAGGCACCGCCGACCTGCAGATCTGGGGCAACCGCGGCCAGCTCGCCGCGGCACTCGGCAACCTCGTCGAGAACGCGGTGAACTACAGCCCCGCCCGCACCCGCGTGGGCATAGCCGCCCGCCGGGTCACGGCACCCGGCGGCGATCTCATCGAGGTGGCGGTCACCGACCAGGGCATCGGCATCTCCGACAAGGACAAGGAGCGCATCTTCGAGCGCTTCTACCGCGTCGACCCGGCCCGCTCACGGGCCACCGGCGGCACCGGCCTCGGCCTCGCCATCGTCAAGCACGTGGCCGCCTCGCACGGCGGGGAAGTCACCGTGTGGAGCTCCGAGGGTCAGGGCTCCACCTTCACCCTGCGGCTGCCCGAGGCAGCCGCGCACCGCGACCGCGGACCAGGTCAAGGCGGTGGCGCGCTCGACGACGAGAACGCCCTGCCCGACGAGACCACCACGTACGAACCCATTCCTGCCCCGGAGGTCCTTCCGTGACCCGAGTGCTCGTCGTCGAGGACGAGGAATCCTTCAGCGACGCTCTGTCCTACATGCTCCGCAAGGAGGGCTTCGAAGTCGCCATCGCGGCGACGGGCCCGGACGGACTCGACGAATTCGAGCGCAACGGCGCCGACCTCGTCCTGCTCGACCTGATGCTGCCCGGCCTGCCCGGCACCGAGGTCTGCCGCCAGCTGCGCAGCCGCTCCAACGTCCCGGTGATCATGGTCACCGCCAAGGACAGCGAGATCGACAAGGTGGTCGGCCTGGAGATAGGAGCCGACGACTACGTCACCAAGCCCTTCTCCTCGCGCGAGCTGGTCGCCCGCATCCGCGCCGTCCTGCGCCGCAGGGGCGAGCCCGAGGAGGTCACCCCGCAGGCCCTGGAGGCGGGCCCGGTCCGCATGGACGTGGACCGCCACGTGGTCACGGTCTCCGGCTCCAAGGTCGACCTGCCGCTCAAGGAGTTCGACCTCCTGGAGATGCTCCTGCGCAACGCGGGCCGCGTGCTGACCCGCATGCAGCTCATCGACCGCGTCTGGGGCGCCGACTACGTGGGCGACACCAAGACCCTGGACGTCCACGTCAAGCGCCTGCGCGCCAAGATCGAGCCGGACCCGGGGGCGCCGCGCTACCTGGTGACGGTCCGCGGCCTCGGCTACAAGTTCGAGCCGTAAACAGCACGCCCCGCCGCCTGCCGGCGGGCACGAAGAAGGGCGGGACCCCGGTGGGGGTCCCGCCCTTCTTGCTGCGTACGTACGTACGTCGATCAGTGCTCGGAGCCGGTACCGGTGCCCGTGCCCGTACCCGTGCCGGTGCCCGCGTCGTGCGAGGCGTCGCCGGACGGGTTGGTGTCCGCGCCGTTGGAGGCGTTGCCGGACGGGTCCGTGCTCGCGCCGTCGGACGGCTTGCCCGAGGCGTTGCCCGAGGGCTTGCCGGACGCGTCCTTGGACGGCTTGCCGTCCGCCTCGGGCGCCTTCGGGAGCTCGCTCGGGCCCCACTTGGCGAAGTAGCTCGCGGCGGGCACGACGAACGCCTGGAGCGCCACGTCACCGGTCTTGCTGAAGGAGAAGGTGACCTTCTGCGCGTTGCCGTCCTTGATGGCCTCACGGCTGCTCGGCAGGACGGCGGCGGCGTTGTTCTCGCCGCCGATGACGACGGAGCCACCGGCCGGGATGGTCAGCGGACCCTTCGGCTTGGAGTCCTTGTCGTCCTTGCCGGGCGTGAGCTCGGCCTTCTTGGCCGTGCCGTCGACCGTGATCGATTCCAGGGTCTGGGCGGTCCTGCCGGTGTTGAACACCGTCGCGGAGACCACGGCGGGGCCCTTGGACTTCAGGTCCGGCTGCGTGATGACCATGGCGTTCTGGATCTTGATGTCACCGACGGAGGTCGCGGCGTTGTCCGGCTTGACCTCCATCGTCTGCGCGTTGTTGCCGGCGCCGCAGGCGGCGAGCGTGGCGAGCGAGAACGCGATGGCGGAAGCGGCGATTGCGCCGCGTCGAAGGCTGCGGCTCACGGCGGCGGCTACTCCTTGAACGTGGGCGGTACGGGACGGGCGGACGGCCGTAAAGCCGCCCTAAGGGTGTGTCAGCGCGCTTAGGTTACCGAGCCGTTCCCGCGCCACCGCACCCGACCCGCCCCTTGCGTCACGAGGTGTCGTGCACGCGTCGCGCCCGCGGGGTGCGTGCGCGGTTTCGCCACGGTGTCCACGGGAGTGTTCCGGCGCCCCTTGTTCATCATTCACATAAGCGCCGTCAAGAGCTCTTCGGGCCCGCCTTGCGGATTTCCCGTAAGGAATGCATGGGGGGCCGGAGAATTGATCACCGGGCTTCTTGATCAATTCCGGAATCGTCTCGGACGCGGATCCGTACGCCTCTCCGCCGACCGAACGGAGTAGCGGAAGTTCACCGCTTGGAACCTGGCAAACCGGGACGTTCGGCCTCTTGGGGCCCTCTTGAGGGGTACGTAACGTGTGTGTTTCCGCCTCCCCGGAGAGCGGCTCCGACCTGCGAATACCCCGTTCCGCACCCCCTCCGCAGCACGTTCCTGTTGCTGTTGTCAAGCCCCGAGATATGCCCTGACCTGCGAAAACGCCATTCAGAAGAGGCAGTTCTCGTGTTAGGATGGATAGCCACGGAAGGGGTACCTGTCACATGACGTTCAAGGTTGGCGACACCGTGGTCTATCCCCATCACGGGGCCGCGCTGATCGAGGCCATCGAAACTCGCCAGATCAAAGGCGTGGACAAGACCTACTTGGTGCTGAAGGTCGCCCAGGGCGACCTGACGGTACGTGTGCCAGCGGACAATGCGGAGTTCGTCGGCGTGCGTGATGTGGTCGGTCAGGATGGACTGGACCGGGTCTTCGAAGTGCTGCGCGCGCCGTACGCCGAAGAGCCCACGAACTGGTCTCGCCGCTACAAGGCGAACCTCGAGAAGCTCGCCTCCGGCGATGTCATCAAGGTCGCGGAAGTCGTGCGTGACCTGTGGCGTCGGGAGCGCGAGCGCGGACTGTCCGCAGGTGAGAAGCGCATGCTCGCCAAGGCACGGCAGATCCTGGTGAGCGAGCTCGCCCTCGCGGAGAACACGAACGAGGACAAGGCCGAGGCCCTGCTTGACGAGGTCCTCGCGTCCTGACGCGCGGACGGCCCGAGGCGCGAGCTCCGGCCGACCCGGCGTAACGATGCCGCGGTGCCCGCTGACCCTTTACGGAGTCGCCGGGCGCTGCGGCATGTTCGTACCCGGACACACCGGGCGAAGACGTACCGGGCGAACCGCACCCGGATTTTCTCGAACACGGATTTTCTCGAACACCCAGGCAGGCATGTGAGCGGCCCCCAAGGGGGCCGTGTTGGTGTGCCGGGCTCGGGCGTTGACTCGACCAGATGTCACGGAAGGGTCCGGTCAAGGCGTTCCGCCCGGCACGGTGTGGCCATACCCATGTCGGCCGAGCACACAAACCTGAACGGAACCGATGTCTAGCGAATCCCGCACCGCGGTGGTCATTCCCGCGGCAGGACGGGGCGTGCGCCTCGGCCCTGGCGCCCCCAAAGCCCTCCGTGCGCTGAACGGCACCCCGATGCTCATCCACGCCGTGCGCGCCATGGCGGAGTCCCGTGCCGTCTCCCTCGTCGTCGTGGTGGCACCCCCGGACGGCGCCCCCGAGGTGAAGACGCTCCTCGACGACCACGCGCTGCCCGAGCGCACCGACTTCCTCGTCGTACCCGGCGGCGACACCCGCCAGGAGTCCGTGCGGGCCGGTCTCGACGCCCTGCCCGACGGCATCGACATCGTCCTGGTGCACGACGCGGCCCGCCCGCTGGTGCCCGTCGACACGGTCGACGGCGTCATCGAGGCCGTCCGCGACGGAGCGGGGGCCGTCGTCCCCGCGCTGCCGCTCGCCGACACCGTCAAGCAGGTCGAGCCGCGCGACGCGGGGCTGCCCGAGCCCGTCGTGGCCACGCCCGAGCGGGCCAGGCTGCGCGCCGTGCAGACCCCGCAGGGCTTCGACCGCGCCCTGCTCGTGCGCGCCCACGAGAGCGTCACCGAGAACGTCACCGACGACGCGAGCATGATCGAGCAGCTCGGCGAGCCGGTCGTCGTGGTGCCCGGACATGAGGAGGCGTTCAAGGTGACGCGCCCCCTCGATCTCGTACTCGCCGAAGCCGTACTCGCGCGCAGGAGGGCCAACGATGGCTTCTGAGACGTCCCGGCCCCAGGGAGTGCTGCCGCAGGTCGTACTGCCCCAGGTCGGCATCGGCACCGACATCCACGCCTTCGAAGAGGGCCGCGAGCTGTGGTGCGCGGGCCTGAAGTGGGAGGGCGAGGGGCCCGGCCTCGCCGGGCACTCCGACGCCGACGTCGTCGCGCACGCCGCGTGCAACGCGCTGTTCTCCGCCGCGGGCCTCGGCGACCTCGGCGCGCACTTCGGCACGGGCCGCCCCGAGTGGTCGGGCGCCGCCGGGCTCACCCTGCTCGCCGAGGCCGCCCGGATCGTGCGCGAGGCCGGATTCACCATCGGCAACGTCGCCGTGCAGGTCGTCGGCGACCGCCCGAAGATCGGCAAGCGCCGCGACGAGGCGCAGAAGGTGCTCTCCGAGGCCGCGGGCGCGCCGGTCTCCGTCTCCGGGGCGACCACCGACGGCCTCGGCTTCCCCGGCAGGGGCGACGGGCTCGCCGCGATCGCCACCGCGTTGGTCGTACGCACGTCGTCGTGAGGCCGGAATCGGGGTAGTCGTATGCCTCGTGCGGGCGTATGCCTCGTACAGCCAGTCGCCTACGAAGGAGTGATGTTCATGTCCGCCGCACTGTCCGACGACCTCAAAGCGCTGCTCGACACCCCGGTCTTCATCTCGGTCGCCACGATCCAGCCCGACGGCAGCCCCCAGGTGTCACCGGTCTGGGTCCTGCGGGACGGCGACGACCTGCTGTTCTCGACGACGATCGGCCGCCAGAAGGAGAAGAACCTGCGGCGCGACCCGCGCGTGACGGTGCTGTTCCAGCCCTTCGACGCCCCGTACACGTACGCGGAGATCCGCGGCACGGCGACGATGACGACCGAGGGCGGCCAGGAGCTCATCGACGAGCTGTCGCGCAAGTACACCGGCAAGGACTACGCGGACTTCAACCCGTCCGCCAAGGACGACGCCGAGCGGGTCGTCGTCCGCGTCACCGCGCGCAAGGTCGTCGGCAGCATCTGAGGCGCCGCAACGTCACAGTTCCGTGCCCTGTGGCCCAAGGGGTCGCGGGGCACTGTCCTTGGCCTACTACTCTGGTGTGGTGACGATTCGCCTGTACGACACCAGCGCCCGGCAGATCCGTGACTTCAGCCCCCTCAACGACGGCTGTGTCTCGATCTACCTGTGTGGTGCCACCGTGCAGGCGGCCCCGCACATCGGGCACATCCGTTCGGGACTGAACTTCGACATCATGCGCCGCTGGTTCGCCTACCGCGGCTACGACGTGACGTTCGTCCGCAACGTGACCGACATCGACGACAAGATCATCAAGAAGTCGGCCGAACAGGGCCGCCCCTGGTGGTCGATCGGCTACGAGAACGAGCGCGCCTTCAACAACGGGTACGACGCGCTCGGCTGCCTGCCGCCCACCTACGAGCCGCGCGCCACCGGCCACATCACCGAGATGGTCGAGATGATGCGCGGCCTCATCGAGCGCGGCCACGCCTACGAGGCCGAGGGGAACGTCTACTTCGACGTGCGCTCCTTCCCCGGCTACCTGGAGCTCTCCAACCAGGACCTGGACGACCTGCGCCAGCCCTCGGGCGAGGGCGAGACCGGCAAGCGCGACCCGCGCGACTTCGCGATGTGGAAGTCCGCCAAGGAGGGGGAGCCCAGCTGGGAGACCCCCTGGGGCCATGGTCGCCCGGGCTGGCACCTGGAGTGCTCGGCGATGGCCCACAAGTACCTGGGCACCGAGTTCGACATCCACGGCGGCGGAATCGACCTGATCTTCCCGCACCACGAGAACGAGATCGCCCAGGCCAAGGGCTTCGGCGACGCCTTCGCGCGGTACTGGGTGCACAACGGCTGGGTCACGATGAGCGGCGAGAAGATGTCGAAGTCCCTCGGGAACTCGGTGCTCGTGAGTGAAATGGTCAAGCAGTGGCGGCCGATCGTGCTCCGCTACTACCTGGGCACCCCGCACTACCGCTCGATGATCGAGTACAGCCCGGAGGCCCTGCGCGAGGCCGAGTCCGCGTTCGCGCGCATCGAGGGCTTCGTGCAGCGCGTGGTGGAGAAGGCCGGGGGCGTCGTCGACGCCGCCGCCGAGGTGCCGCCCGCGTTCGCCGACGCCATGGACGACGACATGGGCGTCCCGCAGGCGCTCGCCATCGTGCACACCACGGTCCGGCAGGGGAACTCCGCCCTCGCCGCCGACGACAAGGAAGCCGCCATCGCACGGCTCGCCGAGGTGCGTGCCATGCTCGGCGTCCTCGGCCTCGACCCGCTCGACCCGCACTGGGCCGGTGGCGAGGGCGACCGGGGCGAAGACCTGCACGGCGTCGTCGACACCCTCGTCCGCCTGGTCCTCGACCAGCGCGAGGCCGCCCGGGTCCGCAAGGACTGGGGCACCGCCGACGCCATCCGTGACTCGCTCAACCAGTCGGGCCTGGTCATCGAGGACAGCCCGAGCGGCCCGCGCTGGACGCTCGGCCCGCGCTAGGCACCCGCTGATGTGCCGCCCGGCGCTCCGGGCGGCACACTTCATAGACGTACACCTCGTACGCGTACGCACGTGCGCGCACACGCATCACGACAGACAGGTAGGTCATGGCCGCTAACAACCGCCGCATGTCCGGCAAGAAGGGCGCGCAGGTCGGCAGCGGCGGCAATCGGCGCCGCGGCCTTGAGGGCAAGGGCCCGACGCCGCCCGCCGAGGCGCGCAAGGGGCACGTGAAGAACCGCATCGCCAACGCCAAGGCCAAGAAGTCGGCGGGCGCCCCGCGCCGTCCCGCGCCGAAGGGCCGCGGCGGCAAGTCGTCGTCCGAGATGGTCGTCGGCCGCAACCCGGTCTTCGAGGCGCTGCGCGACGGCGTGCCCGCCTCCACGCTCTACGTCCAGCAGTTCATCGACAACGACGAGCGGGTCCGCGAGGCGCTCCAGCTCGCGGCCGAGCGCGGCGGCATCCACCTGATGGAGGCGCCGCGGCCCGAGCTCGACCGCATGACGAACGGCCTCAACCACCAGGGGCTCGTCCTCCAGGTCCCGCCGTACGAGTACGCGCACCCCGAGGACCTCGCCGCCGCCGCGTACGACGAGGGCCAGGACCCGCTGATCGTCGCGCTCGACGGCGTCACCGACCCGCGCAACCTCGGCGCGGTCGTCCGCTCCGTCTCCGCCTTCGGCGGGCACGGCGTGGTCGTGCCCGAGCGCCGCGCCGCCGGAATGACGGCCGGTGCGTGGAAGTCCTCCGCCGGTACGGCCGCGCGGACGCCGGTCGCGCGCTGCACGAACCTGACCCGCGCCCTGGAGGCGTACAAGAAGGCGGGCGTCGCCGTCGTCGGCCTCGCGGCGGACGGCGAGCACGAGGTCGGCGAGCTTCCCGCGCTGAGCGGTCCCGTCGTCATCGTCGTCGGCAGCGAGGGCAAGGGCCTCTCCCGGCTCGTCGGCGAGACCTGCGACTACCGGGTGCGGATCCCGATGCCGGGTGGCGCCGAGTCGCTGAACGCGGGCGTCGCCGCGGGCATCGTGCTGTACGAGGCGTCCAGGCGCCGCGCGTAACACATCCAGGCGTACAGGTGTCCGGGCCGCGTTGATCTCTTGACGCGGCCCGGACATTTCCCCATGGTCAAGGCAGTGTCCTAAACACACATCACTCGGTTAGATGAGTGTGGACACCAGAACACCCCGCACACCCACGGGGGGAAGCTCGTCAGGCTTCGACGAAGCTCCCGCGCTGAGCATGGTGAAGGTGCCGAGCGACCCGGCGCAGGTCATCGTCAATCACGCGAGTTTCCGCGTGCAGCTCCCCGCCGCTGGGCGCACTCAATCCCCGCGCATCTCACGTCACTTGGGCACCGCCGACGAAACGGTGCGCATCCCGGTCGTGGGCGGCGCCACCAAGCGTCGCGCACCCGTCGTATGGAGCGGGAAGTCCGAGCCGGGCGACCCGGGAGCGACCGGACTGCTGCAGGCCGTGCGCGGCACGGGCGTACGCCACTCGGCCCAGCAGGCCGGGCCCTACGACGACGGCGGCGCCACCCAGGTCATCCCGCGCGTCGACCTCGGCGACGAAGGCCCGGGCACCGTCGCGACGCCCGGCGGCCCCGAACCAGAGACCCGGCTGCTGCCGCAGATGCGGATGCCGAGCAGCGACTACGACGAGCGGATCGCCCAGGGCGGCGACGAGTTCGACGACGACTACGACGACTACGACGAGGGGACCGGGGGCGCCGAAGGTGCCGAGCGGGTGAAGCGGCACGGGTCCGACCCCGTGCGGCACGCCTACTACCCCGGTCGCCGGATGAACCTCGGCGTCGTGCTGCTCCCGCTGCGCGTCTTCCTCGGCTTCATCTCCATCTACGCCGGCATGGGCAAGCTGTGCGACCCCGTCTACTTCGACGGCGGCGAGCGCGGCTCCATGGTCAAGTGGCTCACCTCGCTGCACCCCTGGGCGCTCGCCGAGCCGCTGCGCGACTTCGCCCTCCAGCATCCGGTGGGCGCCGGACTCTGCATCGCCTTCTTCCAGGTCATCGTGGGCGTACTCACGGTGCTCGGGCTCTGGCAGCGCCTCGCCGCCTCCATCGGCGTGCTGCTCTCCGCCGCGCTCATCGTCACGGTGAGCTGGAAGACCGTGCCCGCCTACGACGCGCCGGACATCATCTATCTGGCCGCGTGGTCGCCGCTGATCATCGCGGGCGCGCCCGTGTACTCCGTCGACGGGCGCCTCGCGGGCGAGGCGTGGCGCACGCTCGGTCCCCGGGCCGCCATCTGGGAGCTGCGGCGGCGCGTGCTGCGGCGCGGCGCCCTCATCGGGGCGGTCGCGGTCGGCCTCACGCTGCTGCTCGGCTCGCTGCTCGGCGGCGCCGTGCGGGACGCGGACCGCGTGACGGTGCCGGGGCCCGGCGAGGCCCCGCGCAACGAGCAGGAGGGCTCACCGCTCCCCGGCGACCCCGCGAAGAAGCACCACCGTCGCCAGTCGGGGAGCCCGACGCAGTCGACGGGCTCCCCGACGCAGGGTCAGGGCAGCTCCGCGAGCCCCACGCAGGGCGCCACGTCGCCCGGCACGGCCCGCGAGACGGGCACCGTCGGCTCGGAGCAGCAGCCCAGCCAGACGCAAGGCAGCACGGCGGGCCAGGCCCCGCCGCAGCAGTCGGCGACGCAGCAACAGCAGCCGGCCACGACGACCGCGGGACCGACGTCCAGCGGCGGTGGCGGCACCACGGGCGGCTCCGGCGGCTCGGGAGGCTCCGGCGGCACCGGCGGCACGGGCGGGGAGAAGCCGGGGCTCCTGGGCGGCGTCCTCGGCCACTGAGAGGCGCTGAGACGGCGTTCCCGGTCTACGTACGGGAGAGGGGGCCACGCACACCGAGTGTGCGTGGCCCCCTCTCCCGTACGTACGCAGCCGATACCGCCTCAACGGCGTTGCGCGGCGAGCTCCTTGGCGGCCTCGGTGAGGTCCTTCGCGGTGTCGATGGCGCGCCAGTACGCGCCCTGCGGCAGCGGGAAGCCCGCCAGGCGCTTCTCACGGGCCAGGCGCGGGAACGTGGTGCGCTCGTGGTCGCCGAGGTCGGGCAGGAGCGCGGTGAAGGACGAGGAGAAGACGTAGACGCCCGCGTTGATGAGGTACGGGGACGGCGGGGCCTCGATGAAGTCCGTGATGTGGCCGAACGCGTCCGTCTCGACGGCGCCCCACGGGATGCGGGGGCGGGCCAGGGCGAGGGTCGCGGTGGCGTCGCGCTCGGCGTGGAAGGCCGCCATGTCGCGCAGCGAGAAGCGGGTCCAGATGTCGCCGTTCGTCGCGTACCAGGGGCGGTCGGCGTGCGGCAGGTGGCCGGCGGCGTACTTGAGGCCGCCGCCGCGGCCGAGCGGTTCCTTCTCGACGACCGTGGTGACGTTGAGCGGCAGATCCGCCGAGTCCAGCCAGTCCTTGAGGACCTCGGCGAGATGGCCGCAGGAGACGACGGCGTCGGTCACGCCCTCCTCGGCGAGCCAGGCAAGCTGATGGCCGATGATCGGGGTCCCCGTGCCGGGGATCTCGACCATCGGCTTGGGCCGGTCGTCGGTGTACGGGCGGAGTCGCGAGCCTTGGCCTCCGGCGAGGATCACGGCTTGCCTGGGGGGCGGGTCAGCAGTCATGCCCTGCACGATATGCGGCCGTGACGGGGCACTGGCCCGGGGCCCGGCCCCCCGGCGCCGGACGACTCAAGTAGCCGTCCGGGCCACGCCCGTCGCGAAGGACGTGTCGCAGACCGGGCGGGCGTACGACTGGGCGCGGGTCGGGCCGTACGCGTGCACGGCGGCGCGGCCGAGTGCGCGCGCGATCGACATGCAGTGCCTGGCGAGCGACGGGTGGCGGTTCACCTCCCGCTGGAGGTGGGTGAGCGCCACGCCCGGGTTCTTCTCCTGGAGTTCGATCAGGAGCCGGTCGCGCAGGATGTCCTGCGGGGCGCGGGACTTGGCCGGTACGGAGAGGTCGTCGGCGGATGCGGTGAGCATCGAATCCGAGGAATTCCCCGACCAGTTGACGCTGGTGACCGCGAGGGTCCCGGAAAGCACCAGCATCACGGGCAGGACGAGGGCAAGCGTGCGGCCGATGCGGCGGGCGGGGCCCCGGTGGGCTCGGCGCGGCTTCTGGGTGTAGTTGGCGGAATGCGTCACGCGAGTGAGCGTAGCGCTAGGTGATGATTTGGCGACATTTAGTCACTCGGTCGAGCGACAGAGAAGAAGGTTTCGCTGTCGCGCCGTTGACGGCGGATGGGCGAAATGACCGGTCTGCCGGGGTATTTGTCGACAACGTGAGCGTGCTCGACGGGAGCGCGGCGCACGCGTGAGGGCCCGGCACCGCGGTGCCGGGCCCTCACGGGAGTCTACGTACGGGTCGCTCCGGCGTCAGTCGGAGAGGCGCTCGCCCGTCGAGGTGGAGAAGACGTGGGTCTCGCCCGGACGCGGCACGACGTGCAGCTGCGCGCCCTTCTCCGGCACCTGGCGGCCGTTCACGCGGACGACGAGGTCCTTCTGCTCGCCGCTGACCTCGGCGGTGCCGTAGACGTAACCGTCGGCGCCGAGCTCCTCGACGACGTTCACGGAGACGGCCAGACCGGCCGGGGCGTCCGCGCTCTCCTTGGAGAGGGCCTTCGCGGCGGCGCCGTTCTGCTCGACGATGTCGAAGTGCTCCGGGCGGACGCCGACGGTGACCGTGCGGTCGCCCCGGTCGGCGGCGGCGCTGAGAGCCTCGCGGTTCACGGGGACCACGGAGTTGCCGAACTTCACGCCGCCGTCGGTGATCGGGACCTCGACGAGGTTCATCGCGGGCGAGCCGATGAACCCGGCGACGAACAGGTTCGCGGGCCGGTCGTACATGTTGCGCGGCGAGTCGACCTGCTGGAGCAGCCCGTCCTTGAGCACGGCCACGCGGTCGCCCATGGTCATGGCCTCGACCTGGTCGTGGGTGACGTACACGGTGGTGATGCCGAGGCGGCGCTGGAGCGAGGCGATCTGCGTACGGGTGGAGACGCGGAGCTTGGCGTCGAGGTTCGACAGCGGCTCGTCCATGAGGAAGACCTGCGGCTCACGCACGATCGCGCGGCCCATCGCCACACGCTGGCGCTGACCGCCGGAGAGCGCCTTGGGCTTGCGGCCCAGGTACTCGGTGAGGTCCAGGATCTTCGCCGCGTCCTCGACCTTCTGGCGGATCTCGGCCTTGTTGACGCCGGCGATCTTGAGCGCGAAGCCCATGTTGTCGGCGACGGTCATGTGCGGGTACAGCGCGTAGTTCTGGAACACCATGGCGATGTCCCGGTCCTTCGGCGGCAGGTGCGTGACGTCGCGGTCACCGATGCGGATGGCTCCGGCGTTCACGTCCTCGAGCCCCGCGAGCATGCGGAGCGAGGTGGACTTGCCGCAGCCGGAAGGACCGACGAGGACGAGGAACTCGCCGTCCTCGATCTCGATGTCCAGACCGTCGACGGCGGGCTTGTCGCCACCCGGGTAGATGCGGGTCGCCTTGTCGAACGTAACAGTGGCCATGGTGAGGGCCCCCTTCACCGGCAGGAACGTGCCGGACGATCCGTTGTAGAGAGGGAGTGGTGTAGTCCACCTGGGTGAACTGCTCGTGACGGTACCCCGGAGGTCCGCGGTCTGTCAGTAGTCGGAGGACCGCGACCTTCGAGGAAATTTTCGACGGGCGCGCGGACGGTGTTGGTTACACTGCTCGGGCACGTCGGCGCGGCTGCGCCGGTGCGTGTGCCTCCTTAGCTCAGATGGCCAGAGCAACGCACTTGTAATGCGTAGGTCGTCGGTTCGAATCCGACAGGGGGCTCATCTGGAACCCCAGGTCAGATTGATTCTGACCTGGGGTTTTCTCGTTCAGCGGATGCGGCGTCGGCGGCGGGAGCGGGCCGCGCGGGTGTCGGGGGTCTCAGTTGTGGTCTCAGTGGGGCCCTGGGAGGGCTCCGGGTCCGGGCTCTGCGGACCGGGTACGAAGAACTCGCCCATGCGTCGCATCGCGTCCTTGGAGAGGTGGGATCGGCCCTTCACGTAGCGGCGGGTCTGGCTGATCTGGGTGTGCCGGAGGATCTCCATGATGGTGGGCATGTCGACGCCGAGTTCGTTCAGGATCGTGCCTGCGGTGTGGCGGCTCCCGTCGTAGAGGCGGCGGTCGTCGATTCCGGCTTCTTCGAGCAGCTCCTTGAATTCTTCGTAGTCGGCGCGCGGGTCGAAGGGGCGTCCGTCCGGCCGCGCGAACACCACGTCGTGCTCCTGCCACAGTTCCGCGGCTGCGGTGCGCATCTCGTCTTGCTGGGCCTTGTGGTCGCGCAAGAAGGGGATGAAGACGGGCGGGATCGGCACGGCGTTCTGGCTCTTCTTGGTCTTGGGGCGCGTGAAGACGAGCCCGCCCCCCTTGCGCTGGGGGCAGATGCTCGCGTGCTTCTTGCACGTCTTGGTGCAGGGCTTTGGGCAGCCGCGCTTGTAGCCCTCGTGCCGGGTGCAGTTCGGCGGGCACGAGACGAAGCGGTGGCGACGCGCCCCGCAGGCGTGCGGGTCATCGCAGCCGTGCCGCCAAGTGAGCCGTTGGAGTTGCCACTTGGGGTGGAACAGCTCTGCTTCCAGATCGACGTAGGTCCAGCGCAGACCGAGCGTCTCGCCCTGCCGGAAGCCCATGCCGACGCCGACGATCCACCGCATGAAGGTGGGCCGCTTGGCGGCGGCTTCGAGGAATGCCTTGGCTTCCTCCTTGCTGAAGGGGTTGGCCTCGGTCTCGTCGACGCTCGGGGGGTCCACGAGGGTGGCCACGTTCTCGCTGATCATGCGGCGACGGTGGGCAATCTTCAGGGCGCGGGACAGGATGCGGTGCACCTTCACCACGTGCGAGGGGGCGTGCCCGGCATCGAGCATGGCGCGGTACATCCGCTCCAGGTGCTCAGGCTGCAGCTTGTCGATGCGGTGCTGGCCGACGCCGGGAACGATGTCGTTGCGGGTCTTGGACCAGTAGTCATCGAGGGACCGCGGCTTGAGCTTCAGGCTTGCGATGTCGGTGAGGTAGGTCTCCATCCACTTCGCGACGGTCGGCTTGCGGCCAGCGGTGGGGGCACGGCCTTGGTCGCGCTGCTGTTCCAGTGCTTTGACCTTGCGCTTAATTTCGGGTTCGGTCCGGGCGCGGCGGTGGCGGCGGTCGGGGCTTCCGTCGTTCTTCACGCCCATCGTGACGCGGCCGTGCCACCAGCCATCGGCGCCGAAGTAGATGGACGACTCGTTGTTGGCCTTGCGGGGGCTCATGGGTTCCTCCATGCGGGAGGCGCCCCCGAGCGGAGTGCTCGGGGGCGCCTCAGGGCGTGCGGGGATCAGGCGGGCAGCGGGGCGAGGTTCTCGACGTACGCCTCCAGGTCCCTGCGCCGAATCCGGCGCAGGCGGCCCAACTTGATGTACTTCAGGGCGCCTTCGGCCATCAGCTCGTAGACGGTGGAGCGGCCGATGGCGAGCGCTTCGGCGGCTTCCTCGGGCTTGTACAGGAGTCGGTCGACGGGCGCGGCGATCGCGGTGCTCATCCGGGGTGCCTCCTGGGCAGTACGGCTCTTGCCTTCGGGGGTCGGGCCGGTGGCCCGTGTGTGTCCGAGGTGCGGATTTCTGCGTCATTGCGTCATCAGCGTCATACGAGCTTCTGACCTGCGGTTTTGCGTGACGCGGTGGTGGGGGTGTGCGTCATCGGTGCGTCATGGGCTGCGTCATCCGTGACGTAGCCCATGACGCAGATGACGCAGGATGACGCAGAGCTTGCCGTCTGCGTCATGGCCGTAAGTGCAGGTCAGGGGCCAGTTTTCCGGCCGCATGACGCAGATGACGCAGCGCTTCCCTCTTAGGACAAAAGAGGGGGTGCCTGTAGTAGTTCGGTGCCGCTCAAAGAGCGAAGAAGGGGCCGCTTCGCGGCGCGACCCTTGGGCGGCGTTCCGCCGAACAGCAAGAGGAGCACACGTCTCGCGGGGCGAGTGGTGCTCTTCTTGCTTGTCCGGGCGAGCCTGGTCGCGGGTCAGAACACCTGCTGCTGCTCGCGCGGCGGCGGGTCTTCGCGGCGGGCCATTTCGAGGTAGCGGCCTTCGCTGGTGCGGCCTGCGTCGATGAGGACGCCCCGGGCGGCGAGCGTCGGCTGAAGGCGCTTGAGGCGGTCGGAGAGCACCTTGCCGGTGGTCGGCCACCCTTTAGGCAGGGGCCGTACCTCGTCGCTGCTGTAGAGGCCGCTGAGGAGATGCAGCCACTCCGTGGACGTCATCCGCTGTGCCGTGCCCGGGGTGAGCGTGTCGGCGTGCCGCAGGACGGTCTGCGCGAGCAGGTCGCCTTCGATGACGTCGTCGTTGAGGTCGTCGAGGCTGGCCCGGTAGGCGGCGAGGGTCCCGAAGCCGGTGGCGGTGTCGAGCTGCGCGCACAGGTGCGCGAAATCCGCCATCCGCAGGTCGGTAGGCGTCTCCGCGTCGGCCGCGCGGACCTTGACGGTGAGGTCCAGGAGCGAGCCGAGAACGACGGGCAGGACTTCCGCGTACTCCGCCCACAGCTCCGCTTCGGTGCGCCGGACGCGGGGGCGCTCCAGACGCAGGGGCAGGAGGCGCTCGGCGAGGTCGGGGCGGATGACGCCGACGTCGATGCCGGTCAGGAGCAGGGGGCGGCGGTAGCCGACGCGGAAGACGTCCCCGTCGGTGAACAGCGCGCGCTTGACGCTCTCGGCTCCGGTGACGATGCAGCACATGGCGTCCGACAGGTCCGGGGTCATGTGGGAGAGGTTGTCCAGGGCGGTGACCCATCCGGCCGCCACCGCCGCGATGAGGTTCTCCTCGTCCTTGGGCGCACGCCTCAGGTCGCCGCTCATGCCCTCCACGATGCGGATGAGCATCCGCCCGCCCGTGGACTTGCCCGCGCCCTGCGGGCCGGTGAGGAACGGGGCGGGGACGGGCACCGACGGACCGAGGCAGCCGATGAGCCAGGCGAGGGCCAGGCACTCGGTCTCGGCGGTGGCGAAGTTGCACAGCCGCATCAGCAGGTCGATGCCCTTGCCGTTCGTGTCCTTGGCGGGCAGGGGCAGTTCCCCGGTGAGCTGGGTGCGCCGCCAGCACACCTCGCGCGGGTCGGGAACGGTGATCTCCCAGCCGGTGGGGTGGATGCGCACGGACTGCCCGTCATCGCGGCCCAAGTCGAGCCACGTCGCCCCGTCAAAGCCCGGGGCGACGCGGATGTGGACGGGCTGCACGTCCTCGCTCAGCGCGAGTGCCTCGATCAGGTCCAACGCTTCCTTGAGGGCGGTGCCGTTGAACACGCCTCGCCCGTCGTGGAAGAGGCCGACCATGAGTTCTTGGCGGTGGCTGCCGGTGGTGCCCTGGGAGCGGATCGGGCGGGCCACGGGGTGGCCCTTCTTCTGTGCGTAGACGGTGCCGTCGGGGGTGCGGAAGTACCGGAAGTGCGCTTGGGCGTAGTCGGTGATGACCTCGCGGGCGGGGTTCTTCTCGTCCTCGGACATGGCTCACATCCCCAGTGCGGTGCGGGCGTTGGTCCACGCGTCGGCGCAGTGCCGGGCACTCTCGCCCTTGGTCTGCGCGGCGGTGAACAGGCGCCCGACGTGGACGTCGGTGAGGCAGCCGCACCGGCCGTGGGTGGAGAGCACGGCGAGGAAGGTGCGGTACACGGCGTTGTGCACGCCGCTGGTGGCCTGGGTGATGCGCTGCTCCGCCATGGCGAGGCCACGGGCCAGGTAGGCGGGCGTGCGGTGGGGGCAGACCCCGCCCGGGGCCGGTGCGGGCACGGTGATGACCTGCGGCACGGGCCGGATCGGGGCGGTCTTCACGGCGAGCGCACGGACGGCATCCGGCAGGGCGGTGAGGGTGCCGGTGCCGGGTCCGAGCCAACGGGCGTAGGACATGGTCGACTTGATGTCGATGCCAGCGCGGACGCCGTTCACCGAGCGCATGGCGCCCTGGTAGATCCAGTGCTCCCCGCGCGTGCTGGCCACGGTCTGGGTGGCGGGCAGGGTGCGAGCGGCCCAGGCGACGGCGGCGGGGGTGTCGAGGTCGACGACGGTGAGATCGGCGCCACCGGGGTGGTAGGCGACCGCCGCCGCGTCCCGCCACGCCCGCGCCCACGTAGGGGAGTTGATGACGTCCGGGTCGGTGGTCGCGGCGGCCCAGGCGTGGCAGGGCGCAGGGCAGGTGCAGGGGCCGGGGGTCTTCATGTTCGGCCGCCCGCCGCACGCGTTGTCCGCGCAGGCCCGGCAGTTGCCGAACGGCACCTTCCCCGCCCGCAGCGGCAACACCGGAACGCCGGAGGATGCCAGGGCGAGAGCGGTGGACAGGTGCTCTCGCCGGATGTCGGTCGGTTGCGTCATGCTGGAGACCTCCACAGGGTCAGTTCGTGGCTGGTGGACAAGGGCGGCCCCGTTCTTTGCCGAGAGGGGCCGCCCCTCGTGTTTCGCTGGTTGATGAGCTGGTGTGACCCCAGGGGGGCGGAACGGGTGGAGTGGACTGCGCTGATCAGCACCGTTGCGGGTGGCGCTATCGCCACGCTGTCGGCAGGGGCGCTTGAGTTCTGGCGTTGGAAGCGGCAGCGCGTCGACCAGAACATCGAGAACAGGCGGGTTCTCTACGGCTCGTACCTGGCGGTCTTGTCCAGCACGCGGCATACGTGCAGTTGGCTGGCACGGGCGACCGAGCTGGCGCCGACGGAACGGGCCAAGGCGGTTTGGGATGCCTATGAGCACTGCCTGGGCCGTAGGTACGAGATACAGATCATGGCGCCGCTGAGCGTGGTGGAAGCGGCGGACGATACCCACCACGCCATGCGAGCCATGTGCATGGCGGTGGAAGTAGGCGTGACCAGTGACGATGAGGAGTACACGCGTCTACGTCAGGCATACAAGGACGCTCATACGTCCCTGCGACGCGCGATGAGATGTGATCTCGGCTCCGAGCCCTAGCCGTGGAAGTGGTTGCGCTTGAAGACGGCCTTGCGGATGTTGAACGTGTTGCCGCCACGGCCACCGCTGAGGACCTGGACAGCGATCCACCCGCCGAAGATGACAGCGGCGAGGATGATGAGCTGCTGGATGAGCGCGGCGAGCGCGGTGATGAACGTCGTGAGCAGGAGCAGCCCGCCGCAGACCGCGCCGAACCCGATGCCTCCGAGCGCGACGTTCACCGCGACCCGCGAAACGGGCGGTTTCACGGCGACCGGTTCGGGCTTGGCGGGCTCGATCGCGTAGCCGGTGACGATGCGGCCGTCGGGCAGCACGATGGACTGCACGGCCGCGACCGTGGACGGCTGCACCGGCACGAGCGGCGTGGCCTGGATCACGGTGACGGGGGCGGGCTGGTGGATGTCCGGGGCCCGTTCGAGGGGTGCGTGGGCGGGGTGTTCCGGAGACATGCGGAATCCCTTCAACTCGGTGTCCAGGGAGGTAGAGCACCCCCCTTCCGGGGGCGCTGTGGAGGGGGTTTCAGGGGGCTGACCTGCGGCGCCTCCCTGCCTCCCTGGCTGATCGTTTGCGCAGGTCAGGGGGAGGGAGGCGGGTCAGGGAGGCGGGTAGGGAGTTCTCCCTGCCTCCCTGACCCGGCAGCGCGCGGCTCCCTCTAGCCGATCGCGGAAAGCGGAGCGTCCCCGTCGCCGTCTTCGTCGGGACGGTTGGCGAGGGCGCGGGCGACCTTGTCGCGGGAGACGACCATCACGCCATCGGACTTGTACGGCTCCGCCCCATCGGCGTCGAGAACGCGCTTGAGGTCGATGAACGACCACTTCCCGTACGTGTCCGCGTTCAGCGAGGCGAGCCGGGCAAGGACGTCCTTGGTGCGGACGCGGGGCGCGTCGCCGAGCACGGAGAAGATGTCACGGAGCGGGTCGCGCTGCTCACCCCGGTCGATGGCGTGCAGGGTGGTGACGTTGTCGCGCAGGGCCTTGGCCCGCTCGGTGATGGCCTTGGCGTCGTCGTCGTTGATGTAGTGCGTGCGCACCGTGATGGACGACTGTCCGGCCGGGATGTCGATGCCGTCGGAGGCGACGACCAGGGTTCCCCGGTCCAGCCCCGGCCGCAGCAGGTTCGGCGCGGCCCCGCCGTCGACAGCCTTGTCTCCGAGCGCCATGCGGGCCTGCGACTCGGTGCCCAGCGCGAGGGAGGCGCGGGTGTGGGCGCCCTCGCGGACCAGCTTGGGCAGGTTCTCGTTGGTGGGGTCCTGAGTGCCCTGCCACATCAGCACGTTCACCGCACGGCCCTGGTTGTGGATCTTGCGGACGGCCATGAAGTAGCGGGAGTTGGCCTTGGCCCCGCCGTAGGGCCGCTTCTCGTCGTCCTTGGCCGGGCACATGAACGCCACCTGCGCCTCATCCACGAGCACGATGAGCGGCGGAAAGGTGGTGCCGGGCGGGGCCTGGATACGGCGGTTCATCTCGTCGACTGCGCCTTCGACCATCTCGGTGACCTCGATGACGTGCTCGTCGGTCGGCCCCTGGATCAGGGTGGAGGCGAGCCCGTCGAACATGGCCCAGTCGCCCACGCCCTTGAGGTCGCCCATGAGGAACTGCACCGACTTGTCCAGCGCCAGCCACAGGGCCAACGACCTCAGGGCGACGGTCTTGCCCTGGTTGGACAGGCCCGTGATGAGCAAGTGCCGCTGGTACAGGCTCAGGGCGGCGGCGTCGCCGCGCAGGTCTTGTCCCCAGGGGGCGCGGCCCTTGGTGTAGTCGGCGGTCATCGTCTCGTCGGTGACCAGCGGGGAGGGACCGATCGGCTCGTCCAGTGCGCCGGAGTCGGCGATCCACAGGCGCACCGTGCGGGCGGCTTCGGGCAGGGTGATGAACACCTCGTGCTCATGCCGGGTGAGGTTCTCCGCCAACTTCCGGCGGCGCTGCTGCACTTCCACCGTGGAGACCCCGGACGGGAGGGTGACGTCGACCTCCACGCCGCATCCGGCGATCCGGATCGGACCCAGCATCGCCGCCCCCGCGTCGCCCATCTCCTTGATGGCGTTGCGCAGCGCCGGAACCCCCAGGTCCCGCAGCGCCTTGACGACGATCGAGGGGGTGATGGGCTCGCCCTCGCCGTTACGGACCCGCTCGGGCAGGGCCCAGGTGGGGGCGGCCTGGGAGTGGCGGCCCACGCTCCACAGCGCGAGCATCGCCAGCAACGGCCCGACCCGCAGCGCGGGACCCCACACCACGGACACGATCGTGACGAGCAGCCGGATGAACTCGATGACCGCCATCAACGGGGTGAGTACGTCGGTGACGTCCTCGTTCGCGATGGCCAGCACGACCCCGAGCCCGACGAGGGAGCCGATGCCCGCTCCGGTGCCGACCGCGAGGCCCTTGGCCACGTCCACGGGGGACTTGAGGAGGTCCATGCGGCGGCGGTGACGGGCCTCCCGGAAGCGCTGAAGCCGCTCTTCCCACTCCTGAGCCACCTCGTAGTTGCCCGCCGCTTCAGCGGCGCGCAGCAGGCGTTCGTAGCGGGCTCCGGTGCGCCCGTCCCAGGTGCGGCGGGCCACGATCCGGGTGCCGCCCACCACGTACATGCTGTGGCGCACGGCCAACCGGCCCGCCTCACGAGTGCGTTCGTGCGTGACCGCGCTCCGCACGGCACGTCCGGAGCGCACCCACAACGGCAGCTCGGGCGTCTCCGGGGTGGAAGCCGCAGGGATGTCTTTGTGCAGGTGAACGACGGTGCCGCTCATGACGGCAGACTCCTGACTGCCCCTGGCAGGGGCGGAACGGTGGGGTGCGGGGTGGCCGCGCGGCAGGCGGCGGCCACCCCGGGAAGAGGCGCGGAATGCGGGAGGCTCAGCGCGTCGGCGGGTGGTGGGTTACCACCAGCGGGACGGCTTCTTGGGCACGAGGGAGGGGTGGCCGTTGTTCATGTGGTCCACGCACTGCGGGCAGTCCTCACGCGGCTTCAGGCGGCGGTGGATGCTCTTGTCGTGCGCGTGCTGCCAGCACTGCGGACACTCACCCGCAGGCGCCGGTTTGACGGTCATGGTCACCACCAACCCGACGACTTCGCGGCCTTCTTCGCGGCCTTCTCAGCGGCGGCCCGCTTCACGGCCTCGCCCCGCTCGATCTCCAGCGCGCCGATCTCCGCCTCCAGGCGGATCGCGGCCGACTCCCACGTCGCCGCGCCCTTCTCCTCCGCGCGGACGGTGCTCTTGTGCCGCACGACCTTGACCGAACCGCCAGCGGCGGCGGACAAGATGGCGCGGCGCTCACGGCCGTTCAGCGCCCACATCTCACGCTTGCGGGCAGCGTCCAACTTGCGCTTGGTGGTGCGGATCTCGCGGTCAATCCGGTTCGTATCGGGCGTGCCCATCTCAAGCACTCCTTGGGGAGTCGGAAGGGGTGGGGGAGGTGACGCGCTTCCATGCGGCCCGAAGGCGGACCTCGGAAGCGGAGTGCCCGGACGCCCGGAAGCGGGCGGCCATGTCGCGGTAGGACAGGGCCGGATCCTCACTGATGCGGATCTCCTCCTCGACCAGTTGGTCAAGCGCCGTATCCGTGAGCGCGGGCGCGGCCGTCTCCAGCGCGGGCACCTGCTCGCTGGGACCCCACACGGGCAACTCCCAACGGGCCGTGACGCCGGGTGTGACGGGAGCCGTCACGCAGGTCAGCGCCCTGCCGGTGGCCTCGCCCTTGCGGGCGCTCTCCAGCGTCGACCACGCGCTGGACAGGGTGCGGGCGGTCTTGGCCTGGATGCGGGCGAGGCGGGCCCCGGCAGCCGTCACGGCCGTCAACCGGGTCTCCTCCGTGACCGCTTCCGCCCGGAGTCGGGCGCGGGCCACGGCCGCCTCGTCGCGTGCTTCCTGCTGAATGCCGTGGATGGCGTCCAGCGCGTGGGGGGTGAGCGCGGTGCGCTCCCACATCCCGTGCACCAGCCACAGCGCCTTCGCGGCGATCGGCAGCCACGCCACCGCCAGCCACGCCCCGGCAGAGTGCTCGGCGCTCACCGCGTGGGCCACCAGGACACCGGAGGCGAGCAGACCGAAGGCCCAGCCAACGGCGGTCACCACACGGTTGTGGTCGCCCTGCGCGGCCAGGCGGCGCTCGTAAGCCAGGGTGGCCAGCCAGCCCCCGTCGATGCCCACACCGACGACCAGCGCGACCAGCCACGGCACCGCCGTTCCCAGCCACATCACCACCACGGCGAGGGTGAGGACCATGGACACCGCCGTCATCGCGACGGCGGGCAGTACCGTCTTCGCCCTCACAGCGCACCCCCCACCGAGATCAGGGCGGCGAGGATGAGCAGCGCGCCGCCCGCGCGGGTCAGGTCCACCGCCCGCTTCAGGCCGGTGAACTTGATGACCGCGATCCGAGAGAAGTCCGCGATGTGCTGCGCGCGGTGGTCCTCGGCCAGTTCGGCGGTGATCTGTTCGGCGCTCAGCGTCGCCCACCGTGGGAACCCGACCGGGCGGGCACCGCCCAGGTTCGGGCGCACCGACGACAGCAGCAGGCCCGCCGCAGCGAGCAACAGCGCCGTACCGATGCCGCCCACCACGAGGACGGGCAGCGACAGGGACGCGTCCTTGGCAACCGTCCACGTCCCGGCCAGCACCGCGCCCACGAACGCGAGCAGGAGACTGGTCTTGGCGTCGGTCCGCGCAATCTCCGCCTTCACCTCGGCGTGCGCGGCCGCAAGGTTCTGCTCGGTGGCACTCACGCGCCCACCCCCGGCTTCACGGCGGCGGTGTTGGCGAGCGTCACGCGGGCGGCCAGCGCCTTACGGCGGGCACGGCGGATACGTCGCTCGTCCAGCTCGTTCGGCGTGCGGTCCAGCGTGAGGATCTGCGCGTCCAGCAGCTCGACGTCCGCCAGGATGACGGGCATCTCCTGCTCGATCGCGTCCAGCTCAGCGGCCGTGGGCTCCAGATCCGGAGCGAAGGCCGTAACAGCCTCTTGAACAGTGACGATGTGCTTCATGGGTCGTGTTCTCCCTAGCAGGTGGCAACGGCCCCAACAGAGCCCCCGGAGTTGCACCTCCGGGGGCTCGCGCCGTTGTGGTGGGTGGGTGTGGCGGTCAGGCGTAGATGGAGCGAGCGCCGATGGTGCGCAGTGCGGTGTGGGCCTGACGGGCCCGCAGGCCCGCCGCGTCCAACTCGCCCTCGCTTGCGTCTCCGAGCGCCATGGCTGCATCGACCGCTTCCTGCGCGGCCGCCAGGAGGACGTCGTCCTGGGTGGTCATGTGCAGGGTGTCCATGGCGCTGGTCACGGCGGTCCGGGCGGCGTAGCGGGCCTGACGCGCTTCGGCGGTCTCAGCCTGCGCCTCACGGCGGGCCACGAGCTTCAGGTACTGCTGTTCGCGGTGGCCAGCCAGCGCGGCGAGCAGCGCCGGGATCGCGGTCGCGAGGGCCTGCCTGCGCTGTTCGGCGGTGGCCTTCCGCGCGGTGCGGGCGGTGGTCAGGTACTGCATGAACCCGGCGACGACGGCACCGGCGAGCGTGCCGAGCACCGCGATAAGCGTTCCGATCATGACGACTCCAGGAAGCAAAGGGGGCGCGGGCACGAGGTGGTGCGGGGCGGGTCCTACTCGCTGTCGTCGTCGGCGCTGGCGCTGGTGTTCGCGCTGCCGCCCATGACCACGTCGCCGTGGACGATGCCGCTGGACACACCGACCTGGTCACCCATCACGATGGGCCCGCCGAACGTGACGTTGGCGTCGCCGAAGTCGAAGACGGCACGGTTCTTCTCACTCATGGACTTCTCCTTTGCGGGGGTGGACGTGCTCACCACCAGGTGGACGGCTTCTTGGGCACGAGGTACGGGCAGTGCGTTGACCATGTGGTCGACGCACTGCGGGCAGTCCTCACGCGGCTTGAGGCGGCGGTGGATGCTCTTGTCATAGGCGTGCTGCCAGCACTGCGGGCAGTCGCCCGGAGGCGCTCCCATCACGGGCTCCCTTCGGAGCGCGGGACGATCCCGGCTCCCCGGACCCTCGCCCGTACGACCACAAAGCGGCCGGACGGGCGAGGGAGGCAACCGACCGTCGCGGAAGCGGCGGAAGTCGAGGCGCAGCCAAGGCCGCGCAGTCCGTCTTTTCGACTCGGGGAGACGGGGCCCACCTATGGAGTTCTCAAGAAGCGACCAGCTCGGGGCTCCTCGTAGTGGCGAGCTATCCCTGACTGGCACGGCCAGAAGCAGCCCGAAACGGACCCCTCCGACTCGCTGTCCTAGGACTGCGAGCGGCCTGAGATGACAATGCACCCGCAGTCCCGAGACTGTCAACAGTCCTGGGACTGTGTTTCACTGGTTGCGTCGAGAGGAGTTCCGCGTGGCACCGAAGTGGCGCGAGTTGGCGGATCGGCTGGCCGAGCAGATCAGGAGTGGTGCACTCGTCCCTGGCCAGCAGCTTCCGCACATTCGGGACCTGGTGGAGGCCGGTGAAGGGTCGAAGTCCACGGTCCATGCGGCCTACAAGGCGCTGGAGGCTGAAGGCCTGGTTGTCTCGTCTCGCGGGCACGGGACGGTCGTGCGAGAGCAGACGCCGCTGAAGCGGCTGGGCATCGCCCGATACGACAAGGCCAAGTGGCGCGACAGTGGCGAGGTCGCATTCATCGCAGACCGCGTGGCCTCAGGCCGCAGCTATCGCAGGAATGAGCAGACCCAGACCGTGAGTCGGGTGGAGGCGCCGGCACTTGTGGCCGCGGCTCACGGACTGCCCGAGGGCGCGGAGGTGTACGCGCGGGCGCGCCTGGTGAAGGAGGGCTCGCAGCCGACGCACACGCTGACGAGCTACTACCGCCCTGAGCACGTCGAGGGCACGCGGCTCGTGGACCCGACGCCGGGGCCTGCGGGGCGTGGCGGTGGCTACCGGGTGCTGTATGACGCCGGGTACGAGATCGACCACATGAAGGAGGAGCTCTTCGCCCGAGCCCCGAGGGCGGAGGAGGTCCAGCTCCTTCAGCTTTCGCCGGGGGAGTGGGTGGTTGAGCTGCACCGCACGACGTACACGGCAGACGGCACCGTGGTGGAGTTCGCTGTCGGGGTGCATGCGGCTACACGCTTCTCGTGGGCCTATGACTTCAAGGTGCCCGACTCGGCGGACACGGAGGGTGAGAGCAAGTGATCTCGGCACAGGCGTGGGCGGATGCGCAACTGCTCTGGGACTTCCAACTGATGGGCCATGAACCCCGGCGGTGCTCCGTGGCGATCGGGCTCGGAAGTCACGATCTCGGAGTGGCTGACGCCACGGCGGACCTCTATCACCGCGGCCTGGCTCCGTTGATTGTCTTTACCGGAGCCACGAGTCGTACGACGCGGGAGGCGATGCCCAAGGGTGAGGCTGAGCACTACCGCGAGCGAGCCATGGAGCTTGGAGTGCCGTCCGACGCGATCCTTCTGGAACCGCGGGCTCGGAACACGGGCGAGAACATCAGGCTGTCCCGAGCCTTGCTGGAAGAGCGCGGGGTATCCATCGAATCTGTGCTGCTGATCAGTAAGCCGTACGAGGAGCGACGTTCGTACGCCACCGCGTGCAAGGTCTGGCCGGACGTGGCGTGGGTGAGCGCGTCAACGGCCATGACGTTCACGGAGTACGTCGATTCGATTCAGGATGCGCGGCTCGTCATCGACATGCTTGTTGGGGCGCAACAGCGGATAATGGTCTATCCCGAGCAGGGGTTCCTGATTGAGCAGCAAGTTCCCCGGGGTGTGGAGGCGGCCTACGAGCGCCTGCGCGATGAGGGGTTCACGAGCCGCCTCCTGCCGAATGCGGCGAGTAGGAGCTGACCCCTGGTGCGAAGTTCGTTGCGGCCTTACGCGCGGTAAGACTTGCTCTGCTTCATCAAGGCCCGCGCACAGCGCGGGCGCGGGCCGCCTCAGCGGCCCGGCCTGCCTCGTGTCTCCGCCACGGCTGGCCGGGCCCGGCGGCCCGCTGCGTGCATGGGGCGAGCCTCTAAGACCACGGCCCAACGTCGTGCTTTAACGGGCGGCCTCACAGACTGCCGGACTCGCCATCAGCTTAACGGGCCATGATCACTCGCCCCAAAGCAGCTCCAGCCCAAAGCCGCTCCCCCGCCCTCGTGACTTCCCTCTCTAGATGCGGGGTAACCGGTATCCCCTGATCCCGCGCTCCGGGCTCCGGGTCGCAGCGAGAGCTCGACTGTTGAATACTGGACATGTCCAATACCTGAAGGGGCGGGCCACTAATGACCATCACTGGGACTACCGGGCCACAGAGCTGCACCTTTTGCGGAATCGTAAGAGGGAGTGTTGCGGCTCAGAAAATCTACGAGACGGACGAATTCTTGGCCTTCTTCCCCTTGAGTCCGGCAACCAAGGGGCACACGCTCGTGATCCCAAAATCACACATTAGAGACTTCACGTCTGCGTCACCCAAAGTCTTCGGCGCCCTCACATCGACGGCTGTGCGATTGAGTGCAATACTGTGCGACACCTTCTCTCCATCAGGAATGAACCTCATTACTTCAGCCGGACAGTCCGCCAGTCAATCCGTAATGCATCTTCACGTGCATCTCGTGCCGAGGTGGGATGGTGATGAAATGGGAGAGATTTGGCCAGCAAAACAGCCCACAAGACCTGAGGAACTCGCCCAGTGGGCTAAATCCTTCCAAGCCCACGCGGGCATTAAATGAAGGAAACGCCTAGCAGTAAAAGGCCGAAGCCTACGATTGCCCCATAGAATACCCACCATGTGCTAGAACGGAGAACGCACGGCCAGGAGCACTTAGGGAATTGCCTAGGGTTTGCATACGGAGCCGTATTCATCGAGAAGATCGGCACGACGGTTACCTCCTCAGAAGCCGCGGCGTACAGCTCCCTGAAGAGGCGTTCCTGTCGCAGATAGAAGGCATCAAGCCAACCAAAGGCGATTGCTGGCATTATCCCAATCAGTGCATTCCACCAGTGCAGATGCGAACCCGTGTATGCATAGATGGCCGCCGATACGGTCAGCGACCATCCTTTGACCGCAAAAGAGTGAGAAGCCTGACGCGCTATCGTTGCCTGAATATAGTCAAGGTGCTTCAGGCGTTCGTCGCCGAAGCTCACCACTGCTTCCTGATGTCGATCGCTTCCTCCACCCAACCCTCAATGTTCGCTGTGATACTCGCGAACACGGATTGGCTGTTGTATCCCGCAGGATCGTACGCGCGAACTACCTGATCGAACTGCACCTTGCCGTCATCCAAGGTAAACCCTGAAAAGGGATTTCCCCCCTTAGTTGTGGGCATGCGATTCTGATCGAGCAGTTGGTGAATGTAGATTCCGACAACACCCTTGCGGTCGGCCCAAGCCTTCTTGAATTCGTACTCAATCCATGGCCTATCCGCTGTCTGGTTTCCAATCAGGACGACATTGCAGCTCTTGCCGACCATTTGCTCGTCAATCCAGCGCTGAATGGCAGCGTCACCTTGCCGAGCAACGTCTTCCCACTGGTTCGAGGTCAGTACCGGTTGGCCTTCAATGCGGCCGATGTTTTTGATCGTCTGAACTCGCCAATTATCGAACTTGTATCGAAAGCTATAGAAGACCTTGCGCGTCATTGCACTTACCCTTCACGCCAGGGCTCTCCGCCCACGCCTATCTGAGATCAGGAGCCTCCACTGCACCCCTGATGCCACGAGCCGGGATCCGCCTCTACTGTCATTGTGAGCCACTTACATGCCGAAAGTAGCCAAAATGGCAAACTTCCTACGCCTCGTCTGCGCGCGCGGGGGCTCGCTGACAAAAACTGCCTGAGCCTAGGGAGCGAAGAGCGTCCTCCCCGGCCGTCCTGGGGCCGTGGAAGGGCGCTCGCTGGTGACCAGCGCTGACAACTGGCGACGGCTGCGCCGCAGTTCAGAGCGGTGATCGAGTAGATGGCCGCAGGTCACGGCCGTCCGTGATCAGTTGTGGCTGTGCAGACATCTGCCCGCCACCAGCAACCGGGGGCTGAGGGATCAGTCAAGTGCTTCGGGGCTTAGAGGCCATGGTCTCAGTGATGGTCTCAATTGCTTCTAGATTCACAGGCGTCCGTCGCCGTCCGGAGGGGTCGGCTGGGTGCCCTGACCAGGCATTTGAGTCGTCAGTTAGACGCACGTGGATGCCCCCGGACCAAGATCCGACAACTTGTAATGCGTAGGTCGTCGGTTCGAATCCGACAGGGGGCTCCGGATCACGAAGGGCCCGGCCCACCTCCGAGGTGGGACGGGCCCTTTCGTGCTCTTCCGGACGCGCTTCGTCTACCCGCGCCCCGCCACCCGGTCCGCCGCCCGCGCGAGGCGCGACGACCGTGCCGTGTGCGTGGTGAGTTCGCGGCGGTCGGCCGCGTTGTACGTGGCGTACATGCCGTGGACGCCGAGCCAGCGGAAGGGTTCCGGTTCCCATTTGCGGACCTTGTGGTTGACCCAGGGGAGGGCGGTGAGGTCCGTGGGGCCCGCCTGGCCCGAGTCCTGTTGGACCAGGTCGCGCAGGGTGCGGGCGGCGAGGTTGGCGGTGGCCACGCCCGAGCCGACGTAGCCGCCGGCCCAGCCGAGGCCCGTGGCGCGGTCCAGGGTGACCGTGGCGCACCAGTCGCGGGGGACGCCGAGGACGCCGGACCAGGCGTGGGCCACGCGCACGCCCGCGAGCTGGGGGAAGAAGCGGGTCAGGATGGAGCGCAGGGCCTCGACCGTGGCGGCCTGGGTGCGGCCGTCGTTGTCGGTCTTGGAGCCGTAGCGGTAGGGGACGCCCCGGCCGCCGAGCGCGATACGGCCGTCCGCGGTGCGCTGGGCGTACATGTACGCGTGGGCCATGTCGCCGAGGGTCTCGCGGCCCTCCCAGCCGATCGACTCCCACTGGGCGGCCGTCAGGGGCTCCGTCGCGATCATGGAGGAGTTCATCGGGAGCCACGTGCGGCGCTGGCCCTTGAGGGAGGCGGTGAAGCCCTCCGTGCAGCGCAGGACGTAGGGCGCGCGGACCGTGCCGTACGGAGTGATCGCGTGCTTCGGCTTGATCTCCGTGACCGGGGTCGACTCGTGGATCGTGACGCCGAGCGCCTCCACGGCGTCCGCGAGGCCCTTGACCAGCTTCACCGGGTGCAGGCGCGCGCCGTGCGGGGTCCAGGTGGAGCCGACGGCTCCGGAGACCCGGACGCGTTCGGCGGTCTCGCGGGCGCCGTGCAGGGTGCGGTCCTTCTCGCCGTACGAGAGTTCCGTCGCGTGGAAGTCCTTCAGGCGGGCCAACTGGGCGGGTGTGTAGGCGACTTCGAGTACGCCGCCGTGGTGGACGTCCGCCTCGATGCCCTCCGCGCGGGCCGTCTCGATCACCTCGGTGACCGTGTCGTTCATGGCCTCCTGGAGGCGCACCGCCGCCTCGTGGCCGTGCAGTTTCGCGTAGCGGTCGCGGCCCGCGACGCCGTTGTAGAGCCAGCCGCCGTTGCGTCCTGAGGCGCCGTAGCCGCAGAACTTCTGCTCCAGGACGGTGATGCGGAGGAAGGGCGCGGCCTTCTTCAGGTAGTACGCGGTCCACAGGCCCGTGTAGCCGCCGCCGACGACGCAGACGTCCGCCGTGGCGTCGCCGGTCAGGGGTTCGCGGGGCGCGGGGGTGCCGTCGTCGGCGTACCAGAACGATATGCCGCCGTTGACCGTGCCGGACCCGTGCCGCGTGCCGTCCGCGTTGTCGGTGTTGTTCGCGCTGCTCATGGGCGGACGTTACTGCGCAGGTGGGGGCTGTGGGCAGGGGGTGGGGCCTTGGTCCCACGGGGCGGGTCGTTCGGCGGCGGGGGCGCGGGGTAGATTCCGATACTTTGAGCGGTACGTGTCGAATCCTGGAGGGCTCAACTCATGGCCGTACACAAGGCCGGGCGCAAGACAGCGCGCGTCGCCGCCGCGGTGGCCGCCGCGGCGCTGATCGGGGTGGCCGCGTCCGCCTGTGGTCCCGACGAGGACAAGGGCAGCGGCAAGGTCGCGGAGAAGCCCGCCCCTCCGGCGGACAGCGGCGCGCTCGCGGGTGTGCCCGCCTCGGTCAAGGGCGGTGTGATCACGGTCGGTGATCCGAAGGCCAAGCATACGGTCAAGCTGTACGAGGACCCGCGCTGCCCGATCTGCAAGAAGTTCGAGGAGACCGGCGCGCAGGCGCTGGTGAAGCCGGTGGCCGACGGCAAGGTCAAACTCGAGTACACGATCGCCTCGTTCCTCGACAAGAACCTCGGCGGCAGCGGGTCGGTGAACGCGGCGGGCGCGCTGCGGGCGTCGGTGGAGGCGGGCAAGTTCCCGCAGTACCACGCCGAGGTCTTCGCCGCCCAGCCCGAGGAGGAGACGGACGACGCCTTCACCCCGGCCTACCTGCTGAAGGTCGCCGACAAGGTGAAGGGCCTGCGCGGCGCCGCCTTCGACAAGGCGGTGAACAAGGGCACGTACAAGAAGTGGGTCGACGAGGCCATGAAGGTCTTCACCGACGACGGCATGGAGGGCACGCCGACCGTCGTCATCGACGGCAAGAAGTCCTCGGGCAACGCGCTGTACGACCAGGAGGCGTTCGCCAAGGAGCTCAAGGCGGCGGGCATCTCCTGACCTGCCACGGGGGAGTTCGTACGGCACTCCGCGTCAGCGGATAGCAGGCCAGGCCGATCAGGACCGAGGTGAAGTGGCCCAGGTCGGTGAAGGTCCTGCCGGTGATCAGCGGGGTGCCGTACACCGCGACGACGGCGAGGAGATACGCGTACCGCCAGGGCGTGGGAACGAGGTACGTGAGAACGGCGACCGCCCCCGCGAGCGCGTAACTCACGCCCACGTCAAGGGTGTTGACCGCCGACTGCGGCGCCGCCCCGTGGCGGACCGCGAGCGCGAGGACGCCCTCGCTGATGAGCGTGGCGAGGACGTGCGAGAGCGCGGCCACCGCGAGCCAGCGCCAGGTGCCGAGCCATCGCTCGGCGCTCGCGTGGAAGACCGAGTACAGCACCGCGTACGGCAGCCAGCCGCTGCCGTCGATCCAGAACGCGCTGGAGATCAGCACCCGCACCGGATTGCGGGACAGCTCGTGGATGTTCGTGGAGCGCTGGCGCAGGAACTCGTCCTCGAACTCCGGCGACATGCCGTGCATCGCGACGGTCGTGACGAAGAGGGCGGCCAGCCAGAGATAGGTCCCCGGGGCCCCGCGGACGTACGACGTGACGGCGACGGCGGCCGTGCGGGCGCCGTGGGCCGCCTCCCGGAAAAAGCGCATGCGGTGATTCACGCACGCGATTAGGGTCGCGGACGTGATCGACATTCGCATTCCGGACGCACTGATCGAGTCGCAGCACCTGTACGCGGGGGAGCCGGGGCGGGCCTTCATCGCCGCGCTGCCCGGACGCGTGAAGGAGATCGTCGAGCGCTGGGACCTGACGGTCGACGGGGATCCGATGCACGGCATGGCCGCGCTCGTGCTGCCCGTGGTGCGCGCCGACGGGACGCCCGCCGCGGTCAAGTTCCAGCTCCTGGACGAGGAGACCGAGGGCGAGCCGGTCGCGCTGCGGGTGTGGGGCGGCGACGGGGCCGTCCGCCTCCTCGACCACGACGGCGACACGGGCACCATGCTGCTCGAACGCCTGGACTCCACACGGATGTTGTCGACGATGGCCGACACCCGCAAGGCCGTCCTGGTCATCGCCGAACTCCTCGCCAGGCTGACCGCGGGGGCCGCGCCCGAGGGCATGCGACGGCTCGGCGACATCGCGGCCGAGATGGTCGAGCAGCTGCCGGGGGCGCTGGGGTCGATCGCGGATCCGGCCGAGCGCGCGCTCGTCGAGCGCTGCGGGGGCGCGGTGCGCGAGGTCATGGGCGAGCCCGGCGACCGGATGCTCCACTGGGACCTGCACTTCGAGAACGTCCTGGCCGGCGACCGCGAACCGTGGCTCGCCATCGACCCCAAGCCGCTCGCCGGTGACCCCGGCTTCGACCTGTGGCCCGCCCTCGACAACCGCTTCGAGGCGGACGAGGTGCTGTGGCGCTTCGACGCGATGACGGAGGTCCTCGGCCTGGACCGCGACCGGGCTCGCGCCTGGACGCTCGGCCGGGTCCTGCAGAACGCGCTGTGGGAGATCGAGGACGGCCGCCCGATGGCGGCGGACGACATGGAGATCGCGCGGCGGCTCCTCGGGCGCTGAGCGGTGGCCGCTCGGGCGCCGAGGTGAGACGGCGTTGACCGCGGCGGTACGGGCATGGCTTGCTGCCACCATGATTCGTACCGCCACACCTGCCGACATCCCCGTCATCCACGCCCTGGTCCGCGACCTCGCCGCCTACGAGAAGGCACTCGACGAGGCGCGGGCCACCGAGGAGCACCTGCACGAGGCGCTCTTCGGGGAGCGGCCCGCCGCCTATGCCCACATCGCACAGGACGACGCTTCCGGCGAGGCGGTGGGCTTCGCGCTCTGGTTCCTGAACTTCTCCACGTGGCGCGGCGTGCACGGCATCTACCTGGAGGACCTCTACGTACGCCCCGAGGCCCGCGGCGGCGGCCACGGCAAGGCGCTCCTCACCGAACTCGCCCGCATCTGCGTGGCCCGCGGATACGGGCGCCTGGAATGGTCCGTGCTCGACTGGAACGCGCCCGCGATCGACTTCTACCGGTCGCTCGGCGCCGAGCCGATGGCGGAATGGACCACGCATCGGCTGGCCGGTGAGGCACTGCTGTCGCTCGGTGGGCAGCACCTTGACGGCGGAAATCCCTAGAACTCGTCCACCGTGTGCGGGAGTCGGGGCGTGCGCAGGGCCGCGTCCAGTGCCGTCACCGTGCCCGGCGTGTGCTCCGTGGCCAGGCCCGCGCGGACCAGCGCGTCCGTCCGCGTACCGCCCAAGTAGCAGGCGGCCAGGTCGCGTACGTCGACGGTGAGGTCCGCGGGGTCGTCGGTGGCCGCGTACGTGCAGCCGTCCGGGGACGCCGTCAGGCGGTGGCGGCCCGCGTTGGCCGGGACGCGGTCGTCGCGCACGTCGAGCACCACGTCCACCGGGGCCGCCCAGGAGCGGGACTCCAGGGCCGCGCGCACGTCGACGAGGCGGAGCCACAGCGCGGGGAACTCGCCCGTGACGCGCACCTGGTCGCGGTCGGCGGCGAAGAGGTGCAGCGGGTCGTCGACGGGGCGGCCCCAGGCGCGGATCTGGCCCGTCAGGTCGATCGAGGCGAGATAGCGCCAGAGCGCGGCCGCGACGGCCGGGGTGTCCGCCTCCAACTCGTCGAGGCGGACCAGGCCGGGGGCGTCGTCGCGGGTCTTGGTGCGGTAGATCGCGTAACCGGCGACGGGGCCGCGCGGCTCGCCGACGACGACCACGCGGGGCGGCGACAGCTCGTCGTCCTCCTCGTCCTCCGTCACCAGCCACTCCTCGCGCCACCACGCCTCGGTGCGGTCGATGCGCCCGGCCCGCTCGGCGCGCGTGCGGTCGTAGTACGTACCGAGCAGGGCGGGGGCGTCGGCCGGGTCGACCAGGCGCAGCGGGCGGTCGTCGGGGGTGATGCGCAGGGCCAGCGGGCGCCGGGAGTCGATCTCCACGGTGTGGCCGAGCGTGGCGGGCCCGAAGCCGAACCTGCCGTAGATCGCGTCCTCCGACGCCCACAGGGACGCGATCGGCGCGCCCTCCGCCGAGGCCCGCGCGAACAGCTCCGCGATCATCCCGGAGAGCACGCCCCGGCGCCGGTGCGTCGGCGCGACCGACACGAACGTCACGCAGGGGCACGGAAGTTCACCACCGGGCACCGACACGGAGAAGGGGAACGCCGCGAGGAACCCCACGAGTTCGCCGTCCTCGTACGCCCCGACGCGGGTGCAGCCGCGCAGCAGGTCGTGGTGGTGCTTGCGCTTCTCCTCCTCCGGGTTCTCGTGGAAGGCGAGGTAGGCGAGGGAGAGGGCGCGGTCGATGCCCGTCTCGGGGACGTCGCGGAATTGGATGGAGTCCATACCCATATAACGGACGGTAGTTCCCTTATCCGGTGCGGGCATCCGGTTTTCCCGCCGGGGCACCGACCGGTCAGGGGAGCAGGACCACTTTGCCCATCGTCCCCCGGTTCTCCAGCGCCCGGTGCGCCGCTGCCGCCTCCGCGAGGGGGAAGCGCTGCACGGCCGGGGTGAAGTGGCCCGTCGCGGCCTCGGCGAGCGCGGCCAGTTCCAGGGTGCGGACGGGGTTGTCGCCGCCCGCCCTGCGCATCATCTCCGGGCCGAGGACGTTGAGTTGCGTGATGCCGCGCTCGGCGAGCTCCTCGTCGGTGAACGTCAGCGGCTCGCCGTCGTGCGGGCCCTTGCCCGACCAGCCGAAGACGACGTGGACGCCGCCGGGGCCGAGCAGGTCGACCGCCGCGAGGCCCGCGTCGCCGCCCACTCCGTCGAAGACGACGGTGGCGCGGCGGTCGTCGTGCCGCTCCTTCAAATACGCGCGGACCTCGTCGGGCCACGCCGGGTCCGTGTAGTCCACGGCCAGGTCCGCGCCGTTCGCGCGGACGCGGGCGGTCTTCTCCGGCCCGCCCGCCAGGCCGACGACCGTGGCGCCCCGGTGCTCGGCGTACTGCGTCAGGAGCGTGCCGATGCCGCCCGCCGCCGCGGGGACGATGACCACCGACTCCGGTGTGAGCTCCGTGAACCGGAGGATCCCCATCGTCGTGCGGCCCGTGCCGATCAGGGCGACGGCCTCGGCGAAGTCCAGCTCTTCGGGGAGTTCGTGCAGGCGGGAGACCTCGGTGACGGTCGCCTCCGCGTAGCCTCCGGGGGCGAAGCCGATGTGGGCGACCACGCGCCTGCCGAGCCAGCTCGGGTCCACGTCCTCGCCCAGGGCGTCCACCGTGCCCGCCACCTCGCGGCCGGGGATCGTGGGCAGGGCGGGGAGCTCGGGCAGCGGGCCCCGCATGCCCTCGCGGAGCGCGGTGTCCAGGAGGTGGACGCCCGCCGCGGCCACGGCTATGCGGACCTGGCCGGGTGCGGGGACGGGGGCCGGGACCTCTTCGTAGCGGAGGTTCTCTGCGGGGCCGAAGGCGTGGAGGCGGATGGCGTGCATGGTGGGCTCCTGGTGGTCTGTTCCGCGGTGGGGAGCGGCGGGAGTCCACAGCTTTCAACCTGAAGTCGACTTGAGGTCAAGCAGTGACTTCGTCAGGGCCAACGACACCGCCTCCATCGCGCTGTTGAACGACACCTCCGACAGCAGTCCGGGCGCCGCCACCTGGTCGCCCGCCAGGTAGACGTCGTGCCCCCGGTCGATCGCCGGGCGGTCCCGCCAGGTGGTGCCCGGCCGGTCCACCGCGCCCGTGCGGCCGTCCGCGACGGAGGTCCTGCGCCAGGTCAGCCGATCGCGCCAGCCGGGGAACCCGAGGTCCAGGAGGTGCTCGGCGCGGGCCACCCCGTCCGACTCCGTCTCGTCAGGGGCGATGGGGATCTGCCCCTGCACGAGCTGTTCGCCCGCGGGGGCGAGCGTGCGGTCGCGCGCGGTGCAGCGCTCCAGCCTCCCCGTACGGTCCAGGTCGCAGACGACGAAGGCGTCGCCCCTGCGCGAACGGAACGCCACGTCCACGAGCGCGGTGCGGCCGCTCTCCCAGCGCAGCGAGTCGTCGCCGAGGAGGCGGCGGGCCGCCTCCAGCGACGTCGCCACGACGACCGGGCCGTCCTGGGCGACGTCCGCGATCCTGTCGACGCGGGTCAGCGTCTCCATGCGTACGCCCAGGTTCCACGCGTACGCCGCCATCCTGTCGATCACCGTGGCCCAGCCGCCGCGCGGGTAGGCGGCCTCCGGGGGAACTTTGGCCGCGCGGCGCAGACGCTCCTGTACGAAGCGGGCGGAGAGGGAGCCGGGGGCGTGGTGGAACGTCGCCACGGCCGCGTAGCGCGCGGCCGCCCGCGCTCCCTCCTCGCCGACCAGGGCGGCCGCCCAGGACAGGAAGTCCTGTTCCACCGGGGCCCGTTCGGCCTTGTGGCGCAGCAGCTTGAGCATCGCGAGGGGCGGGGTGCGGCGCAGCGCTCCGTGGTGGTGCAGGCGCACGCGTGTCGCCTCCACGGGCGGGACGGGGGCCAGGGGGCCGACCAGGTCGCGCTGCCTGAGCCACGTCCAGAGGGGGCCTCCGGTGTGCAGCGCGTGCGGCCCCTCGTTCGTCTTGTACGCCCCTTCGGAGGTGTGGGCGCGGCCGCCGAGCGTGTGGTGGGACTCGTGGACGGTGACGCGGGCGCCGGCCTCGGCGGCGGTGATGGCGGCGGTGAGGCCCGCGATGCCGCCGCCGATGACGGTGGTGCGGGGGGTGGCTCGGGGGGTGCTTGGCATGGGCGCTCCCTTGGGCTCGGTCTCGATTCTTGGACGGGCGGGAGGCGGGCCGGTGTGACATCGGGGTGGGGTGCGGGGGCGTTGTCAGTGGGGGCGTGCACGATGGGGAAATGGTTCGGAAGGCGCAGGCGCAGGCACAGGCACAGGCACAGGCGAAGACGGAGTCCGTGGTGAAGGCGGCGCGGCGGGCCGAGGTGCGGTTGCCTCCGCTCCGGCCCTTCGAGGGAGCCGAGTTGGAGCCCGACGGGGACTACGACGGGGTCGAGTTCCGTGATCTCGACCTCGGGGCGCAGGACGGGGGCGGCGCGCTCTTCATGGACTGCGCGGTGACGGGGTGCGCGCTCGGCGAGACGCGGCTGGCGCGGGCGCGGTTCGTGGATTCCGTGCTGAGGGAGCCGCGCGGGGTGGGGACGGACCTGACGGAGGCGTCGCTACGGGACGTGGAGGTGGTGGACGCGCGGCTCGGGGGCGTGCAGTTGCACGGGGGCGTGCTGGAGCGGGTCGTGGTGCGGGGCGGGAAGATCGACTACCTGAACCTGCGGAAGGCGCGGTTGCGGGACGTCGTCTTCGAGGGCTGCGTGCTGGTGGAGCCGGACTTCGGCCTCGCGTCCTTGGAGCGGGTGGCGTTCCTGGACTGTGTGGTGCGGGGGGTCGACTTCAGTGGGGTGCGGATGAAGGACGTGGATCTGCGGGCGGCGGGGGAGCTGGAGATCGCGCGGGGGGTGGAGTGTCTGCGCGGGGCGGTGATCAGCCCTGAGCAGCTGATCGACTTGGCGCCGGCGTTTGCGGGGCAGGTGGGGGTGAAGGTCGCGGGGGCGTGAGGGGGGGGTGGGGCGGGTGTCACACGGGGTTTTGCGCAGTTCCCCGCGCCCCTGAAGGGGTCTCCCGGTGGTCGTCCGGTGCGGGTCCGCAGGGGGCTGGGGGGCGCTTCTGCTTCGGTTGTGGGGCGGGGCCGCGGGGGTATGTGCGTACTCGCCGTCCCAGATGACCGCCAACGGGCTTGCTTCCTTGCCTCGTTCACTTATGTGCTCCGTGCGCACATACCCCCACGTCCCCTCGCGCGCTCGCGACCGTCCCCCGGCGGGGGTTCCCGGCCCCCACCGGGCCGCGGTCGCGATGGAGGGCTGAGGGGACGTGGCGGCCATCTGGGACGGCGAGGACGGACATACCGCCGCGGCCCCGCACCGGACCACCGGGCGGGGGCCCCTTCAGGGGCGCGGGGAACTGCGCGAAACCCCCGTGTGCCACCGCACAGGACGTGGGCAAGAAGCCACCACCTCCCGGCGCCGAGGAAGCGGTCAGGCGCGGGGAACTCGCGGAAAGCGGGACTGGAGGGACCAGAGGGCCGGGTTGTCCGAGAGGGAGTCGTGGAGGTCGGTCAGGTCCGCGAGGAGGTCGTGGAGGAAGTCACGGGCCTCGCGCCGCAGTTCCGCGTGGGAGAAGGTGAGCGGCGGATCGTCGGGAGACATCCAGTCCGCCTCGATGTCGACCCACCCGAAGCGCCGCGCGAACAGCATGCGATCGGTCGACTCGGTGAAGTCGAGTTCGGCGTACTGAGGACGGGAGGCGCGGCTGCCGAGCGGATCCTCGTCGAGCTGCTCGACGATGTCGCAGAGCGCCCACGCGAAGTCGAGGACGGGAACCCATCCCCAGGCTGTGGACAGTTCCCGGTCCGCCTTGGTGTCCGCCAGGTACACGTCTCCGCAGAAGAGGTCGTGACGCAGGGTGTGGACGTCCGCCCGCCCGTAGTCCAGCTCAGGGGGGTCAGGGAAGCGGCGGGAGAGCGCGTAGCCGATGTCGAGCACGGGTCGATGGTGTCACGGGCGGCAGGCGCGGACGGTGGCAGGACTCCGCAGGGTCACGGCAGCAGACGCTGCTCCTTCGCCACCGACACCGCTCCCGCCCGCGTGTCGACGCCGAGCTTGTCGTAGATGCGGCCCAGATGCGTCTTCACCGTCGCCTCGCTGATGAAGAGCGCGCGGGCGATCTCACGGTTGCCCAGGCCCTGGGAGAGCTGGCCCAGGATGTCGCGCTCGCGGTCGGTGAGGGTGGGCAGCGGGCTGCGCATGCGGGCCATGACGCGGGAGGCGACCGGCGGGGAGAGGGCGGTGCGGCCCTGGGCGGCCGCCTGGATCGCGGAGAAGAGTTCCTCGGGGCGCTCCGCCTTGAGGAGGTAACCCGTCGCGCCCGCCTCGATGGCCCGGGTGATGTCCGCGTCCGTGTCGTAGGTGGTCAGGACGAGGACGTGGGGGGAGGGCGCGGCGGCCGTGATGCGGCGGGTGGCTTCGACGCCGTCGATGCCCTCGCCCAGTTGCAGGTCCATCAGGACCACGTCAGGCGTCAGCTTCGCGGCGAGGGCGACCGCCTCCTCGCCGGTGCCCGCCTCGCCGACCACCTCGATGTCGGGCGCGCTGCCGAGCAGGGCGAGCAGACCCGCGCGGACGACGACGTGGTCGTCGCAGACCAGGAGGCGGACCGGGGTGGTGTTCATCGCTGCGGCTCCAACGGGATCGATACGGAAAGGACCGCGCCTTCGCCCGGCGCCGACTCGATCGTCAGTGTGCCGCCGAGCTGGACCGCCCGCGCGCGGATCGCGGGCAGGCCGTGACCTCGTACGCCCGCCGGGGTCCTGGAGTCGGTGGGCGGGACGAAGCCGCGGCCGTCGTCCGCGACGTCCAGGACCACCTGGTCGTCCAGGAGGGTGAGGGTGAGCGCCGCCGTGGTCGCGTCGGCGTGTTCGCGTACGTTCGCGAGGGCGCCCTGGGCGATGCGCAGCAGCGCCGAGCTGACGCGGTCGGGCAGGGGCACGGGGGCGCCCTCCACGTGGAAGCGGACGGTGAGGCCCGCGTCCGACTCCCGTTCCGCGAGGGCCCGGAGCGCCTGCGCGAGGCCGCCGCCGTCCGCGAGGTCGGCGGGCGCCAGGTCGTGCACGAAGCGGCGTGCCTCGGTGAGGCCGTGCTCGGTGATCGACTCGGCCGTACGGACGTGGGTGCGGGCCTTGGCCGGGTCGGTGTCCCAGACGCGGTCGGCGGCCTGGAGCAGCATCTGCTGGCTGGACAGGCCCTGCGCGAGGGTGTCGTGGATCTCCATGGACAGGCGCTGGCGCTCGGCGAGCGTGCCCTCGCGCCGTTCGGTGGCGGCCAGTTCGCGGCGGGTGCGGATGAGGTCGTCGATGAGTTCGCGCTGGCGGGCGGCCTGGCGCTGCATGTAGGCGAAGACGGCGGTGGCGATTGCCGAGACGGCGGGCGGTCCGAGGATCAGGTCCGGGTCGTAGCGGCCCGCGAGCCGTACCTGGGATGCGATGACGCAGCCGGTCAGGACGGCCACCAGGGCCAGGGCCGCGCGCGGTGGCAGGGTGCGCAGGCCGGTGTAGAAGAGCGGCACCGCGCACCAGCCGAAGCTCGGCGCGAGGACGACGAGCACCAGCCAGACCGCGACGACCAGCGCGAGCCAGGCCAGGCGGCGGGGGGTGGGGCGGGCGCCGGACGCGAAGGGCGTGGCGGGTCGCTCCCGCAGGGCGGCGGCGGTGAGGAACGGGAGGGCGTAGAGGACGGCGAGGACCGCCGAGAGCGCGATGATCCACGGGACGCGCGCGCCGCCGGGGTGACGCAGCAGGAAGCGGGCCAGCGAGGTGGCGAGCAGCAGGTAGAACGTGGCGTGCATGACGGCTGCGAGCCAGCGGGCGTCGGGGTCGGAGGCGCGGGGGTCGGAGCGGCCCGGTGCCAGGGGGCCCGCTCCCGGTGCCAGGGGGCCCGCGCCCGGCGCCCGGAGGCTGCCCGGTCCTGGTGTGCGGGGGCCCGAGCCCGGAGTGCTGGGGCTGGAGCTCGGTGTGGGGGAGTTGGAGCTTGGTGTGCTGGGGCCGGAGCTTGGTGTGCGGGATCTGGAGCCCGGTGTGTTGGGGTCGGAGCCTGGCGTGCGGGAGCCGGAGCTCGGTGTGCTGGGGCCGGGGCCTGGTGTGTTGGGGCTGGAGCCTGGCGTGCGTGAGCCGGAGCTCGGTGTGCTGGGGCCCGAGCCCGGCGTGTGGGGGCCGGAGCCCGGTGTGCTGGGGCTGGAGCTCGGTGTGGGGGAGCCGGAGCTCGGTGTGTTGGGGCTGGAGCCCGGCGTGCGCGAGCCGGAGCCCGGTGTGCTGGGGCCGGAGCCTGGTGTGCTGGGGCCGGAGCCCGGCGTGCGCGAGCCGGAGCCCGGCGTGCGGGAGCCCGAGCCCGGTGTGCTGGGGCCCGAGCCCGGCGTGTGGGGGCCGGAGCCCGGTGTGCGGTGTCCCACTGGGGCGTCTCCCTCTCGTGCCGACGGCGACTGGCGTCCGCCTCTCCTGCCGACGGCACTGGCGTCCGCCGCTCCTGCCGACGGCGACAGGCGCCGTGCCGGTCCGCCGTGCCGCCGCCTCGCGTACCGGCGACGGGTGACGGCCCCTCGTACGGTGACGCGCACCCACCTCTCGTACCGCCGCAGGGCAGCCCCTGAACTGGGCAGACATCTTCATTGTGGCCCGCAGGGACCACAAAGGGGTCAACCGATCGGTTGACCCCCGTGTCGGCCGAGTCGCGCGCCGGTGCCAGCCGGTACGTCGAGGGGTGGGGCCCGGATGCGGCCACAGCATGGAGGGCAGAGGCAAGAACCCCTCGAACCTCTCCCAGCACCTCACCCCAGGAGCCCCCGATGCAGAAGCTCTCCCGCCGCACCCGCGTCCTCACGATCGCCGCCACCGCCGCCGTCCTCGGCGCCGGTACCTTCGGCGCCGTCTCCGCCACCGCCGGTACCCCGGACGCCGCCACCAAGGCCGCCGTCACCAAGGCCGCCGTCACCGCCGACGCGGGCAACAAGAACCTGACCCAGTCCACGCACCTCACCGTCGCCGCCGCGACCAAGGCCGCGCAGGCCACCCTGGACGCCGCGAAGAAGGAGAACCAGCGCGTCTCCGTCGCCGTCGTGGACCGCAACGGCAACACCATCGTCGAGCTGCGCGGCGACGGCGCGGGCCCGCAGTCGCCCGAGTCGGCCGTGAAGAAGGCGTACACCGCCGTCTCCTGGAACGCGCCCACCTCCGAGCTGACCAAGCGCCTGGAGCAGGCCCCGACCCTGAAGGACATCCCCGGCACCCTGTTCCTCGCGGGCGGCGCCCCGGTGACCGCCAAGGGCGCGCCCGTCGCGGGCATCGGTGTCGCGGGCGCCCCGAGCGGCGACCTGGACGAGAAGTTCGCGAAGGCGGGCGTGGCGGCGCTCAACCGCTGACCCGCGCCCGACCGCTGACCCGCGCCCGACCGCTGATCGCATGCTGCTGAGGTTGTTCCCGGCCCCCGCGCCCGTCCGCGCGGGGGCCCGCACGACGAGGAGATTCGCCATGAACACCACCGCTGCCGACCGGCGGCTGCTCGACGCCGCACGGGCCGGGAACGCCGAGGAAGTGACCGCGGCGCTGGCAGAGGGCGCGCGGATCGAGGCCCGTGACACCGAGCTGCGCGGCGCGCTGCTGCTCGCCGCCGTCGGCGACCACGTCGAGGCCGCGAAGGTGCTCGTCGCCGCAGGTGCCGACGTCAACGCCCAGGACCACCGCGCCGACAGCCCCTGGCTGGTCACCGGGGTGACGGGCAGCGTCGCCATGCTGCACGTGCTGCTGCCCGCGGGACCCGACCTGGAGCTGCGCAACCGCTTCGGCGGCATCTCCCTGATCCCGGCGTCGGAGCGCGGCCACGTCGCGTACGTACGGGAGGTCCTGCGCGCCACCGACAGCGACGTCGACCACGTCAACGACCTCGGCTGGACCGCCCTGTTGGAGGCGGTGATCCTCGGCGACGGGGGCCGCGCCCACCAGGAGATCGTGGAGCTGCTCCTCGCCGCGGGCGCCACGCCGGGACTCGCCGACCGGGACGGCGCGACCCCGCTCGCGCACGCCGAGCGGCGCGGGTTCACGGAGATCGCTCGGCTGCTGAGGGCCGCGTCGTGAAGACGCCGCGCCGGGCCACCACGGGCGTGAAGCCGCCGCGCCGGGCCCTCCTGGCCGCGAGCACCGCCGCGCTGGCCGCCGCGGTCCTCGCGGGCTGCGCCGCCGGGGCCGACGGGGCCGCAGGGGAGGACCGCCCCGCCCCGTCCGGCCCGGAGCCCGCCCGCGCGAGCACCACGCTGCCCGCCGGGTCCAAGACCCCCGAAGGCACCCTCCTGGTCGCCGACTTCGGCTCCGACACGGTGACCTTCGTCGACCCCGAGAAGGGACCCGTCGAGTCGGTGAAGGTGGGCACCGCGCCGTACGGACTGACCGTCGGCGACGACGGCCGCGCCTGGGTGGCGACCGCGGAGGGCGTCGCCGTCGTCGACACCGAGGCCCGCGAGCGCGTGGACCGCATCCCGTACGAGACGGAGACCGGGCCCGCGACGACCGGCGAGTACCGCGGCGGCGGCATGGGCATCGCCCTCGCGCCGGACGGCGAGCACGTCTACGTCGGGGTCAACGTGCCCGACGCCAAGGGCGTCCTGGAAGTCATCGACACCGACAAGCGCGAGGTCACCGACACCGTGCCGGTCGGCAGGCGGCCCTTCGACGTCGACGTGTCCAGGGACGGCGCCGAGGTCTACGCGACCGACCACGACTCCTTCGACGTCACCGTCGTGCGCGCCGACTCGCTGGAGCCGCGCCGCGTCGAGGTCGCCCCCTACGGCACCGAGGGCGGCCTCGGCTCCTGGCTCAAGCCGCACTACACCGCCGTACGGCCGTCCGACGGACGGCTGCTGCTGCCCTTCGAGGGCGAGCGGCTCGTCGTACTCGATCCGCGCACCGGCGCGTACGAGGTGGAGAAGATGACCGCCAACACGCATCAGCACGGCGTGACGGTCACCGACGACGGCACGCTCTTCGCGGTCGGCACCGGCCCCATCGACCCGGACACGGACGAGGGCCCTTCCCTGACCGTGCGGACCGAGGACGGCGAGGAGCGGGTGATCCCGCTGGAGGGCCCGCACGAGGACGTCGCGGTGTCGGCGGACGGCCGTACCGCGTACGTCACCGGAGGCTTCACCCGCGACGGGTTCTGGAACGGCGTCTCCGTCGTCGACGTACGCAAGGGGACGGTGCACCGACTCGCCGCGGGAGAGCGGCCGTTGGGCATCGCCGTCCTCTGAGGCGGTACGGGGAGGCCCCTGCCGTCCCCGTACCGACCCTCCCCGTACCGAACATTTGCCGCATAAGATCATCCGGTGGAACTGCGATCCCCGGCCGTCCGAGCCGCCACCGTCAGCTGTGCCCTCGCCCTGCTCGCCACCGTCAGCGCCTGTAGCGGCGCGGGCGTCGACGGCACCCCGGGGGCGGACGGTCTGCGCGATCCGTACTTCCCCAAGCAGGGCAACGGCGGCTACCACGTGGCCCACTACGGACTGACCCTCGGCTACGACCCCGAGTCGCGGCACCTGACGGGCACCGCCGACATCACCGCGCGCGCCACCAAGAACCTCAGCTCCTTCAACCTCGACCTCAAGGGCATGGACGTCTCCGGCGTCACCGTCGAGGGCAAGGCCGCCCGGTTCCAGCGCGCGGGCCAGGAGTTGCGGGTCCGCCCCGCGGAGGACCTCGACCGGGGCGAGACCTTCCGCGCCACCGTCCGCTACTCCGGCACCCCCGAGACCGTCACGGACGGCGACGGTTCCAAGGAGGGCTGGCTGAAGACGGAGGACGGCGCGCTGGCGCTCGGCGAGCCGAACGGCTCCATGGCGTGGTTCCCCGGCAACCACCACCCCAGCGACAAGGCCACCTACGACATAGAGGTCACCGTCCCCAAGGGCCTCAAGGCCGTCTCCAACGGCGAGCTGACCCGCGAGTCGACCAAGAACGGCCGCACCACCTTCGCCTGGCACAGCGCCGAACCGATGGCCAGCTACCTGGCGACCGTGGCCGTCGGGGACTTCGAGATGAAGACCTCCACGACGAAGTCGGGGCTGCCCGTCGTCACCGCGGTCACCCCGGACGAGGCAAAGGCGAGCAAGAAGGTCCTCGCGAAGATCCCGGACATCATCGACTGGGAGGAGTACAACTTCGGTCCCTACCCGTTCTCCTCGACCGGCGCGATCGTCGCCCGCGAGGACGACGTGGAGTACGCCCTGGAGACCCAGACCCGCCCCACCTACCCCGGCGCTCCCGAGACCGAACTCGTCGTGCACGAGCTGGCCCACCAGTGGTTCGGCAACTCCGTCACGCCCAAGACGTGGCAGGACATGTGGCTCAACGAGGGCTTCGCGACGTACGCGGAGTGGCTCTACGAGGAGGACCACGGCGGCGACAGCGCGCAGGAGACCTTCGACGCGCTCTACGAGGGCGACTACTTCGAGGACGACGAGGACAACGACGCCGTCTGGGCCTTCCCGCCCGCCAAGCCGACGAGCGCCGAACACATCTCGGACTCGCCCGTCTACGAGCGCGGCGGCATGATCATCCACAAGATCCGCCAGGCCGTCGGCGACGACACGTTCTACGACATCGTGCAGGGCTGGGCGAAGACCCACCGGCACGGCAACGCGAACACCAAGGACTTCACGCAGTACGTCGAGGAGCACGCGGGCGGCGACGCCGCGCGCAAGAAGGTCGCGGCGATCTGGGGCGACTGGCTCTACGGGGAGGGCAAGCCGGACAAGCCGTAGCGCGGGCCGGGGGCGCCGCTAGTCGCTGAGCGGCTTGCGCAGGATCGCGCAGGGGCGGTGCCGTGCGCGGTCCTCGCGGTGGCCGATGACCAGGTATCCGAGCGCGGTCCAGAACCGCAGCGCCTTCGGGTTGTTCTCAAGGACGGCGAGCCGTACGGCGTCCCGCCCCTGGTCCCGGAACCTCTGCTCGACGAGTGCGGTCAACTCCCGCCCGAATCCGGCCCGTTGGATCCTCGCGTCGACCATGAGCAGCCCGATCCAGGGGTCGGGGTCCGTCGGGTCGGGGTGCCGGGCGAGGGTGAGGGCGATCCCCACGAGGTCCCCGCGCGAGCGCGCGAGCAGCACTTCGGCGCTCGGCTCCGCCAGTTCGTCGGCGAGCGTCTTGGCCACCTGCTCGATGCGGATGTCGTCGGGGTCGGGGAAGTCGCCGCTGAGCGCGAAGAACTCACGGTTGGACGCGTAGAGCCCGGTCACCTCGGTGAGGAGGTGACCGGGCAGGGCCCCGTCGACGGCGGCGAGCGGTTCGAGGATCATGCGCCGCAGACTAGGGCCTGTCCGGCGGATCATGGCGCTGTCGCGGGGTCGGGCAGGCCCTAGGGCCTGCGCGGCGTCAACCGCGGTCCTCCGCCTTCCGCAGTGCCTGCCACTCGCGGAACACGCTCCAGAGCCAGAAGCCGAACACGGCCACCCAGACCGGTGTCCACGCGGAGGTGCGCTCGTCCGGGTCGAGCAGCCGGTCGATCAGGAGGCTCGCGAAGAGCACGGTCATGGCCGCGGTGCCGTACAACTTGCGCCGGGCGAGCCGCTGTCGCGCGCGCGGACCCTCCGCAAGGCGCAGCGCGTAGACCTCGACGTCGCCGAAGGCGTCTTCGGCACGCTCGCCGTCCGCCGCGTGCGCGAGGTGTTGACGGACCTCGCGCACATGGCCGCGCGCCTCGGCGGCCTTCATGGCGTGGCGCCCGCGAAGGAGCCCTTCCAGGCGGGCCAGCCACCGCTCGTCGTCGGCGTCGCCCGGCCGCGCGGCGGGCGTGAACCAGCGGTCGATCGTGGTGTCCGGGAACAGGTAGGCGCCGACGGTCCAGGCGAGGGCGGCGAGTGCGAGCACGGGCGCGGGCACGTCGAACAGTCGCCCCTCGGGCGCGGCCGTGGTGAGCGCGGCCCCTCCCGCCACCGTGACGGCGGTGCCCGCGAGCCACGCCCACATGCCCCGGATCCGCCCGGCGGCGCGGGCGATGAGCGCGACGGCGATGAGCATGGCGGCGAGCGCGACGGTCGTGCAGCCCACGACCGAGGTCAAGCTCACCTCGATCCACAGCCCGTCCTCGATCCAGTACAGGAGGCAGAGGACGACGCCGACGAAGCCGAGCGTGCACAGCGATGCGGAGACGCGTTCGCCGGGCGACATGCCGTGCACGTCGTTGCGGGCGCGGCGCTCCTCGCTGATGCGTTCGGCGGCGACGGTGCGGGCGTAGGCGCCGGGATCGCCGAGCACCTCGCGGGCGGGCAGCCCCGCCTGCTCCACGATCTCGTGCGCCTCCGCGAGGACCTCGTCGGCGAGGCCGGCGGGGGCGTCGTGGTCGAGGACGAGCCGCACCTCGAAGGTGGCGGCCCAGTCCTCGTCGTCCTCGCGCGTCCAACTGGGCGCGCTGTCACGGACCTTGGTCATGCGTCCCCCTGCCCTTCCTGTTCGCCGTGTTCGCGATGCTTGCCGTCTTCACCGACGAGGGTGGCGACGGTCCGGGAGAAGTCCCCCCAGGCGGCCCGGTCACGCCGCAGCCTCGCCCTTCCCTCCGCGGTGATCCGGTAGTACTTCCGCCCGGGCCCGCCCTCGCCCGCACCCCACTCGACCTCGACGGCGCCTTCCTCTTCGAGGCGGGTGAGAGCGGGATAGAGCGTCGCGGGCCGAACCCCGTCGAGCCCCGCGTCGGCGAGCCGCCCGAGCAGGGCGTACCCGTAACTCGTCGGCTCGCTGTCGAGGATGCCGAGCAGGCACAGGGGCAGTGCGGCGCGTGTCCATGGGGTGTGCGGGGCGGCCACGAGACCCTCTCTTCGGGATTCCGGACTATTCCAGTTTTCAGAATAGTACGCCGCGGTGGGGGACGTGTCGACCGGGTGGTGCGTCAGAGCAGGAGTGCCGCCGCCTGCGCGCGGGCCTCGGTCAGCCACTGTTCGCGTTCGGCGGGCGTCGAGTCCGTCACCGTGCGGAAGACCGTCCTGCGGACGTCGGGTACGCCCACGTACGGCAGGACGCAGGATGCCCAGACGCGTTGGAGCGGGTCGCCGAATTCCGTGGTCTCGCGGTCCTCGGGGGTGTCCGAGGTGTTCAGGACCAGGGCGCGGGCGGCCTTGACCAGGCCGACCGGCTCGCCGTCGGCGGTGTGGAGTTTGTACGCGACGCCCGGCGCGAGCACCCGCTGCACCCAGCCCGTCAGGATCGCGGGCGGCATGCCCCACCAGTTCGGGTGGACGAAGACCAGGGCGTCGGCGGCCGCGAGGTCCGCGCGGTGCGGGGCGATGCCGTCGTCCACCGGGTCCGGCGCGGCGTCGACCGTGCCGGTGGCGTCGGCGGACAGGAGCGGGTCGAAGCCCTCGGCGTACAGGTCGTGCACGAGGACGCGGCAGCCGCGTCCTCGCAGTTCATCGGCGACCGCGTCGGCCAGCGCGTGGTTGAAGCTGCCGGGGCGGGGGTGGGCGAGGTAGAGCGCGACGGTGGTCATGAACTCATTGAACTGCCCGCGCTCCCCGGCTCGTTGGGCAGCTCCCGTTCCGTCACGTGCCCGCGTGACACGGCAGAGCCCCTCGCGGGAACTGCTCCCCGCGAGGGGCTCTGTCAACTGCCGTGCCGAACTCAGACGTTGACGCCGAAGTCCTGCGCGATGCCCACGAGGCCCGAGGCGTAGCCCTGGCCCACGGCGCGGAACTTCCACTCCGCGCCGTTGCGGTAGAGCTCGCCGAAGACCATGGCGGTCTCGGTGGCGGCGTCCTCGGAGAGGTCGTAGCGCGCGATCTCGGCGCCGCCCGCCTGGTTCAGGATGCGGATGAACGCGTTGCGGACCTGGCCGAAGTTCTGCGAGCGGTTCTCGGCGTCGTAGATCGAGACCGGGAAGACGATCTTCTCGATGTCGGCCGGCAGACCCGCGAGGTTCACGTTGATCTGCTCGTCGTCGCCCTCGCCCTCGCCCGTGACGTTGTCACCGGTGTGGACGATGGTCTGGTCCGGCGTCGCCTTGTTGTTGAAGAAGACGAAGTGCTGGTCCGAGAAGACCTTGCCCTGCGTGTTCACCGCGATCGCGGAGGCGTCCAGGTCGAAGTCGGTGCCAGTGGTGGTGCGGACGTCCCAGCCGAGGCCCACGGTGACGGCGGTCAGGCCCGGAGCCTCCTTGGTGAGCGAGACGTTGCCACCCTTGGACAGGCTTACTGCCATTGTTGGGAGTCCCTTCCCTCGTTACGTACGCACAGTGTGCGACAGGCGCTTCGTACTGGGGACGAAGCTACCTTCACTGGTACCAACGCCGATCGGGGTCCCCAAGGTTCCACCTCGCTTTACTTTCTTTACCCGGCCGTTCCCGGCCCTGTTCCCGGCCCTGATTCCGGCGCCGCGCGGAAAACGGCGTGACGTGCGCCCGACAGACGCGGGACCATGGGGGCATGTCCGGTCCCCATGTCATCCGCGGCTCCGTCTCCCTGCCCGAGGCCGAGCTCATGTGGCGTTTCTCGCGGTCGTCGGGGCCGGGTGGGCAGCACGTGAACACCAGCGACTCGCAGGTCGAGCTCCGGTTCGACCTCGCGAACACCGAGGCGTTGCCGGAGGTGTGGAAGCAGCGCGCCCTGGAGCGGCTCGCGTCCCGGCTCGTCGACGGCGTCGTCAGCGTACGAGCCAGTGAGCATCGGTCGCAGTGGCGCAACAGGGAGATGGCGGCCACGCGGCTCGCGTCCCTCCTCGCCGAGGCCACGGCTCCGCCGCCCAAGCCGCGTCGTGCCACGAAGATTCCCCGGGGCATCAATGAGCGTCGCTTGCGCAACAAGAAGCAGCGGAGTGAGACCAAGCGGGGGCGCTCGGGGCAGGGCTGGGCCTGACCCTCCCGTCAGGGACGAGCCCCGTCAGGGACGAGCCCCGTAAGGGGCGCGGGGAACTGCGCGCTCAGCGCGCGACAAGCCGCAGCCGCGTCTGCCGAGGACCCGGCAGTCGCGTCTGCGGCTTTGCTGTGGTTGCTCGCGCAGTTCCCCGCGCCCCTGACGGGGCCCGTTAGCCCAGCTGCCGGTAGCGCCCACGGAAATAGGTCAGGGGGCTACCTTCACCGCTGGGCACTGACGCAGTCAGCACGCGGCCGATGACCAGCGTGTGATCGCCCGCCGAAACGCTCTGCTCCGTCCGGCACTCCAGCGTCGCGAGCGCCCCGCCGATCAGCGGTGCGCCGGACGCCGAGCCACGGACGTACGGAAGGTCCTCGAAGAGCAGCCGGTCGCTGATGCGGCCCTTCATCGCGAAGCGGCCCGCGATGTGGCGCTGGCTCTCGGAGAGCACGGAGACCGCCCAGTGGGGCTGCTCGGCGAGCAGGTCGTCCATCCGGGAGCCCTCGCGCAGGCTGACCATGACCAGGGGCGGGTCGAGGGAGACGGACAGGAACGCCGTCGCCGTCATGCCCACGTCCTCGCCGAGCGGGGCCGTCGGATCGTCCGGGTCCAGGCCGGGCTCGCGCGCCGTCACCAGGACCACACCTGCCGCGAGACGGGACATCGCCGCGCGGAACTCGTCGTTGCTCACCCCATCAGCATGCCCATCCGGTGATGGGTGCCGTGGGGAAGGCGGGGCCGGAAGTGTCTTCAGTACGTGAGCCACGCGTCGACGCTAGCTTCCCCGTCCGCCCCGCCACATCGGGCCCTGGGCCCAGGACGGTCCTAGGACCGAGGACCGAGTTAGAGCGTCCACGAATGTGGCAGAAGGCGGCACGCGGTGCCGTGAAGTGCGGTGGACTAGTCCAAGGGACTGGACCAACGGCGGCTCCTCACCTGTGACTTGAGTCACAGGACCCATATTTTGTTGACCCTGTGTACCGAGTGAGCAGCTCGCTGTGATTCAGTGACGGTGGCAATAAGACACTGAGGGCACAAGGGCACAGAAGTACCAGCACAGAAGTACCAACAGAAGTGCCAACGGAAGTACGCACGGGCGAAGAAGCATCAACGGCACGGAAGAACACTGCGGGCGCTGCGCATCCTGGAGTTGCTGTCGAGGTCTCGGGGAGAACGAGCATGGAGACCGAGTCGGAGCCGTACGTCCGTCTTGCGACCCTGCGGCAGCTGCACCAGGTGGTGGCGGAGCTCAACACGGCCCGGAGCCTGGCGGACACGCTGCAGACCGTCGCCGACGGCGTCGTCAACGGCCTTGGCTACGAGCTGGCGTGTGTCAATCTCGTGCGCCCAGACGGGGATCTCGTCGTCGCCGCCTTCGCGGGCAATCCCGCGGCCGAGGCCCTCATCACCGGACGCGTCGGCTCCCGCGACGCCTGGGAGCACCGCCTGGCCATGGGCGAGCCGTGGGGCGCGCTGCGCTTCATCCCGTACACCGAGGGCTGGGTCCTCGACGACGACGACGTCCCGCAGTGGTACACCGAGGGCCCCGCGCCCCGCTTCGAGGACGAGTGGCACCCGGCGGACCGCCTCTTCGCCCCCATGTACGCGACGGGCGCGGCCGGTGGCGAGCTGCTCGGCGTGATCTCCGTGGACCGGCCGCGCAACGGCCGCAGGCCCGGCGCCTGGGGCCGCGAGGCCCTGCAGATGTACGCCTTCCAGGCCGCCATCGCGATCAGCAACGCCCGCCTGCGGGCCAACATGCAGCGCGCCCTGGTCCGCCTGGAGAGGGAGCAGCAGGCACTGCGGGCCAGCGAGGAGAGCTTCCGGCAGGCCTTCGAGTACGCGCCGTCCGGCATGGCCATCGCCGAGATGGGCGGCGACCAGCACGGCAGGATCCTGCGCACGAACGACGCGCTCTGCCGCCTCCTGGGGCGCCCGGCCTCCGCCATGCGGCGCTACTCCTTCTCCGACCTCGTGCACCCCGAGGACATCGGGACGCTGCTGCGTACGTCAGCCGAGGGCGGCCGCGCCGAGCTGCGGCTCGCGCGCAGGGACGCGACGTACGTCTGGGTCAGCCTGCGGAACTCCGTCGTCGCCGACGCCGCCGACGGCCCCCGCTTCCTGCTCACGCACGTCGAGGACATCGAGGACCGCAAGCGCCGCGAGCTGCAGCTCGCGCACCGCGCCAGCCATGACTCGCTGACCGGCCTGCCCAACTCCGCCGAGCTGCGCGCCCGGCTCAGCGCCCGCCTCTGTAGGAGGCCCCACGCGGGCCAGCAGAGCGCCGTCGACTCGCTCGACGCGGCCTACGAGCACGGCTTCGACTTCGGGCGCGCCTCGCACGAGCAGCGGGACGAGGGCTTCGACCACCACGTGCACACCATCGCCCCCCAGGGCGACGACGACGTGGACGACGGCACCAAGGGGCTCGCGGTCCTCTTCTGCGACCTCGACGGCTTCAAGTCGATCAACGACCGCTTCGGCCACCACACAGGGGACGCCGTCCTCATCGAGGTCGCACGGCGTCTGACCAGCGGCGTGCGGGACGGGGACACGGTGGCGCGGCTCGGCGGCGACGAGTTCGTCGTCCTCGCGGACGGCCTCGGCCGCGCCGACGCCCAGGACCTCGCGGTCCGGCTGCGGAACGCGATCATCCCGCCGATCCGCGTCGACGGCAGGGCAGTCCGTGTGGGGGCGAGTTTCGGCATCGGCTGGGCGCACTGCGGGATGTCGGCCGACGAAGTGTTGCACTCCGCTGACCAGCGGATGTACGTGGAGAAACGCTCCCGTGCCAAGCAGCACAGGCGGGCCGGATGACGGCCTCGATGAGGTCAACGCCACCCCGTGGGCTCACTCGGACCGGGTAGGCTCCCCGCGTCAGCGATATGAGGGAGTGACCAGGGAATGACGCCCGGCAATAACGGCGAGAACACGCCGAGCGCGCCGCAGGGCGACGACGATCCGTTCGGCTACCTGTACGAGGACGGACAGGCGGCCGGAGCGACCCCGCCCAGCGGCGGTGGCGGCTACGGGTACCCGGGTCCCCGCTCCTCGTACAACCAGGTGAGGGCGGTCGGCGACCGGCGTCCCGCGTACGGGCAGACCCAGCCGACCCAGCAGTACGGTCAGCAGGTCCCGCCCCAGCAGAGCGCCTACGGCCAGCCGAACGCCCACTACACCGCGCCCGAGGCGCAGCCCGGCGGCGCCCCCGTCGGCTCTCCGCAGTACGCGCCCGCGGGCGGCGGGCGAGGCCGGGGCCCGAACACCAAGGGCCTGCTGATCGCCGCCATCGCCGTGGTGGCCGTGGTCGCCATAGGGATCGGCGCCGCGGTGATCTTCGGCCGCGACGACGACAAGAGCGACAAGGGCGAGGCGGGCAGCACCCCGTCGCAGGCCGAGACCGTGAAGCCCAGCGAGAAGCCGTCCAAGAAGCCCGAGGAGAAGACCGAGCTTCCCAAGACGGACGCGAAGGCCCTGAAGCTGGAGGGCGGCACCACCACGGCCTCCGACATCGACGGCGCCAAGTCCGCCGGTGGCGTCTACGTGGCCGGGTTCGACAAGGTCGGTGCCCAGATCACCTGGACCGTCGACGGCATCGCCAAGAGCGGCGACTACAGCCTGCGGGTGGACTACGGCGTCCCCGGCAAGGACAGCAACGCCACCGTCTCGGTCAACGGCAAGAAGCAGAGCCGCCCCCTGAGCATGAAGAACTTCGCCAGTGCCAAGGAAGGCGACTGGGAGAAGGGCTGGACCAACACGTGGGGCGTCGTTCAGCTCACCAAGGGGACGAACACGATCACGCTCAGCTGTGAGCAGAGCAACCTCTGCGGGAGCACCGGCGCGAACATCGACCGGATGTGGCTGGTCGAGGGCAGTAACGGCTAAGCGCCCCCGCGGCGGAGCCGCACATGTCAGGGCCCCGTGTCCCTTACGGGGCCCTAGCCGTCGCCCCGCACCGTGACCCGCCCCAGCACGTCCTCGTACGTCGCACGGTCGAACTCGCCCGCCACGGGTGCCGCCACCGTCGCCGCCGAGAGGGCCACGGCGCGGGCCAGGCGGTCCGGCCAGGGCAGGTCTTCGGCGAGTGCGGAGAGCAGGCCCGCGACGGCCGAGTCGCCCGCGCCCGTCGGGTTGCCGTGCACGCGCACCGGTGGGGCGGCCTGCCAGCTGCCGTCCGGGGTGACGGCGAGGAGTCCTTCGGCGCCGAGTGAGGCGATGACGGCGTGGGCGCCCCTGCGGCGGGCGTCGCGGGTGGCGCGGGACGGCTCGTGGGAGCCGGTCAGCTCGGCGAGTTCGTCGGCGTTGGGCTTGACCATGTCGGGGCGGGCCGCGACGCCCCTGCGCAGCGGTTCGCCGCTGGTGTCCAGGAGCACGGGGACTCCCGCCGCGCGCGCGGCCCGTACCAGCAGGGCGTACGCGCCGACGGGGACGCCCGGCGGGAGGCTGCCGCACAGGGCGACGGCGGCGGTGCCCGGACGGCGCGTCAACTCCTCGTAGGAGTCGAGGAAGGCGGCCCACTCGGCGGGCGATATCAGCGGGCCCGGTTCGTTGAGCTGGGTGGTGTCGCCGGTCGCGGAGTCGACCACGGCGAGCGTGCGGCGGGTCGCGCCGTCGACGGGGGTGAGCGCGTCGGTGAGGTGCGGTGCCTCGGCGAGGCGCTCGTGCAGGGAGCGTCCGGTGTCGCCGCCCGCGAAGCCCGCGACGGTCACGTCGTGGCCCAGTGCGGCGAGCACCCGGGCGACGTTCAGGCCCTTGCCGCCGGGGCGTTCGGTGACCTCGGTGACGCGGTGCGAGGCGTGCGGGGTGAGCGCGGGGACGCGGTAGGTGATGTCGAGGGCGGTGTTCAGCGTGACGGTGAGGATCACTGGTGTCACACCCCCGGGGTCACTCGTCTCTGGTCACTGGTCTGCGAACGGGGTCTGATCATGCCAAACAGAAGGCGGTTGGCCCAGGGGTGGGGTCAACCGCCTTCCGCTGGTCGCCTGTTCAACAGGTGGTGAAATCACCCGAGTTGGGCTTAATGGGGCTCAACGACCCAGGCGCCCTTGCGCATCACGCCCTTGAGGGCGAAGTCCGCGTCGAGGACCACCAGGTCCGCGTCCTTGCCGGGCTCCAGGGAGCCCACCGTGTCGTACATCCCGAGCAGCTTGGCCGGGTTGGCGGAGATGGCGCGGACGGCGTCCTCCACGGAGAGCCCGTCGACGGTCACCGAGCGCTTGAAGGCGCGGTCGAGGGTGAGCGTGGAGCCCGCGATCGAGCCGCCCTCGACGAGCCGCGCGACGCTGTCCTTCACCTCGACCTCCAGCGGGCCGAGCATGTAGCGGCCGTCGCCGAAGCCCGCCGCGTCCATCGCGTCGGTGATCAGGGCGACGCGGGCCGCGCCCGCGTGGTGGAAGGCCAGCTCGAAGGCGGCCTCGTGCAGGTGCGTGCCGTCGTTGATCAGCTCGACCGTGACGCGCTCGTCCTCCAGGAGCGCCGCGATCGGGCCGGGGGCGCGGTGGCCGAGTGCGGGCATGGCGTTGTAGAGGTGCGTGGCGACGGTGGCGCCCGCGTCGATGGCCTCGACGGTCTGCTCGTACGTCGCGTCGGTGTGCCCGATCGCCGCGATCACGCCGTGTTCGGCGAGCAGCCGCACGGAGTCGATGCCGCCCGGCAGTTCGGTGGCGAGCGTGAACATCTTCGCCTGCCCGCGCGCCGCGTCCATCAGCTTGCGCACGTCGGCCGGGTCGGGATGTCTGAGCAGCGCCTCGCTGTGCGCGCCCTTGCGGCACGGCGAGATGAAGGGCCCCTCGAAGTGGATGCCCGCGATGTCGCCCTGCTCGGCGAGCTCGGAGAGGACCCCGGCGCGCTGGGCGAGGAAGTCCATCTCGCCGGTGACGGTGGAGGCGACGACGGTGGTGGTGCCGTGCAGGCGGTGGGTGTGGACGCCCTTGAGGACGTCCTCGACGGTGCCGGAGGTGAAGGAGGCGCCACCGCCGCCGTGGTTGTGGATGTCGACGAAGCCGGGAACCACCCAGTGGCCGGTGAGGTCGACGGTCTCGGCGTCCGCGGGAGCGCTCCCCGCGATGCGCGTGCCGTCGACGATCACCCGGCCGTTCGTGAGGGTCCCGGTGGGCAGTACCACCTGTGCACCGGCGAGAACCTTGCTAGTGGCCATCAGGTGGATACCTCCGTGGGGTCGATGTCGTGGTCGGTGTCGGTGTCGCGGTCGGTGTTCCGGTCGACGAGGTCCCAGGCGAGCAGGCCCGCGCCGAGGCATCCCGCGGTGTCGCCGAGGGCCGCGGGGACGATCTCCGGGAGCGTCTGGAACTGGACGATGCGCCGCTCGACGGCCGCGCGGAGCGGTGTGAACAAGGTTTCCCCGGCCTCGGCGAGACCGCCACCGATGATCAGGGTGTGCGGGTCCAGCAGAGTGAGGGCGGTGAGCAGGCCGTCGGCGAGGGCGTCGACGGCGTTCTGCCAGACCTCCTGGGCGCGCGGGTCGCCGGACTCCACGGCCTTCGCGCAGTCCGCGGCGTCCGCCTCGGGGTCGCCGCTCGCCTCGGCCCACGCCTTGCTCACCGCGGACGCGGAGGCCAGACGCTCCAGGCAGCCGCGCTGGCCGCAGCCGCAGGGCGGCCCGTCGGGGCGTACGACGATGTGGCCGATCTCCCCGGCCGAGCCGTGCGCGCCGGGCTCGATGGCGCCGCCGATGCCGATGGCGCCCGCGATGCCGGTGCCGAGCGGTACGAAGAGGAACCGGTCGGCGCCCTTGCCCGCGCCGATGCGCCCCTCGGCGAGCCCGCCGGTGCGCACGTCGTGCCCGAGCGCCACGGGGACGCCTTCGAGCCGCGCGCTGAGCAGGTCCCGCATGGGGACGTCGTGCCAGCCGAGGTTGGCCGCGTAGACGGCGATGCCGTGTTCGGCGTCGACGATGCCCGGCACGGCGACGCCCGCCGCCTCGGCGGGTTCCCCGAAGTGGGTGATGCCGTGCGCGCGGAGGTCCTCGGCGAAGCCGAGGATGGACTCGACGACGGCGTCGGCCCCGCGTTCCCTGCCGGTGCGGCGGCGCGCCTCGTACAGCAGGGTGCCGTCCGCCCCTACCAGGGCGGCCTTCATTCCGGTGCCGCCCACATCGAGGGCGATGACGTGTCTCACGGGGGACAGTCTCGCGCGTCACCCGTGAGAGGTCTAGTCCACTTCGGGTGTTTGCGGGGGGCCGAAGGTCCTTTTCGGCACGGGTGTCCCGATTGCCGGGCGCCGCTGCCGCCGGGCCCGGGACCCTTGTGGACGCCGTTGCAGAAGTGATACTCGGGTGGTGTAGACCTTGTGTCCGGACTCGGGGGAAACTCGCAGTTCAAGTGCATTGAGGCAATGAGGGTGGGAACAGCTGTGCAGCGGCGCGTGACAGGACTGACCGCGGCGGTGGCCGTACTGGGCATCGCGGGCACGCTCGCCGGTTGCGGCGGGCCCGGCGACTCCGGCGACGTCACCCTCAAACTGGTGGCCGCCGACTACGGCGACTCCGCGGCGAACAGCTCCCAGAAGTACTGGGACAAGGTCGTCAAGGGCTTCGAGGCCGAGAACCCCGGCATCAAGGTCGACGTCACCGTCAGCTCCTGGAACGACGTGGACCGCGAGGTCAAGGAGATGGTCAAGAAGGGCGAGGCCCCCGACCTGGCGCAGATCGGCGCGTACGCCGACTACGCCGCGCAGGGCAAGCTCTACGAGGCCGACGAGCTCCTCTCCATCGCCACCCAGGCCGACTTCCTCGCGCCGCTCGCGCAGGCCGGCGAGGTCAAGCGCATCCAGTACGGCATGCCCTTCGCCGCCTCCACGCGCCTGCTCTTCTACAACACCAAGCTCTTCAAGGACGCGAACCTCACCCCGCCGCAGAGCTGGAGCGAGCTCCAGGCCGACGCGAAGGCGCTCAAGGCGCGCGGCGTGAAGATCCCCTACGCGCTGCCGCTGGGCTCCGAGGAGGCCCCCGCCGAGACGCTGATGTGGATGCTCAGCGGCGGCGGCGGTTACACCGACAACGTCGGCTCGTACGCCATCGACTCCAAGCAGAACGCCAAGACGTTCGCCTGGCTGCGCGACGAGCTCGTCGGCAAGGGCCTGACGGGCCCCACGGCGCCCGGCGAGATGAACCGCGCCGACGCCTTCGCCGCCTTCGCGCGCGGCGACGTCGGCATGCTCAACGGCCACCCCACGCTGATGAAGATGGCGGCCAAGAAGGGCGTGAAGTTCGGCATGGTGCCCGCGCCGGGCGTCAACGGCAAGGCGCAGGCCACGATGGGCGTCGCCGACTGGATGATGGCGTTCAAGCAGAACGGTCACCGCAAGGAGACCGGCAAGTTCCTCGACTACGTCTACAGCAAGAAGAACGTGCTCGAATTCTCCAACGAGTACGACATCCTGCCCGTGACGAACTCCGCGTCCGACGCGATGGCCGAGGACCGGGGCGACACCGAGCTCGGCAAGTTCCTCAAGGAGCTGCCCACCTCGCAGCTCTACCCGGTGGGCAAGACGTCCTGGGCGCAGGTCTCCGCCGATGTGAAGAAGGACATCGGCAAGAGCGTCGAGCCGAACGGCAACCCCCAGTCGGTCCTCACCAGGATCCAGAACCGGGCGGCGTCCAAGGAGAACGCGGAATAGCGTGTCGGGCATGACGGACCCGGAGAAGGAGCAGGAACGGCACGCCGCGCCGACGGAACTCTCCGCGCGCGACCGCGCCGTCCTCGCCCTCGAACGGCGCTCCTGGAGCGGACCCGGCGCCAAGGAGCGCGCCATCCGCGAGGAGCTCGGCATGGTGCCCGTGCGCTACTACCAGCTCCTGAACGCCCTCCTGGACGACGCCCGCGCGCTCGCCCATGACCCGATTACGGTCAATCGGCTGCGCCGGGTGCGGGAGTCACGGCGCGCGGAGCGCTGACGCCGTTAGGGTCGGGCCCATGGGTGACCCTACGTACTCCCCGCAGGACCCCGCTGAGCTGCCCGAGCCCGTGACGCCCGCAGGGCGCGACGGGCTCGCCGCGCTGCTCGCGCGTCCCGAACGGGCCGTCGTGGCCCTGGACTTCGACGGCACGCTCGCCCCGATCGTGCCCGACCCCGAGCAGGCCCGCGCCCACCGGGACGCCGTGCCCGCGCTCGCCGCCCTCGCCCCGCGCGTGCGCTCCGTCGCCGTGGTCACCGGGCGCCCCGCGGGCGTCGCCGTCCGCTACGGCGGCTTCGCGGGCGTGCCGGGCCTCGAACACCTCGTCGTGCTCGGGCACTACGGCGCCGAGCGCTGGGACGCCGTCACCGGCACGGTGCACGCCGCGGAACCGCACCCCGGCGTCGCGGCCGTCCGCGCGGAACTGCCCGGCTTCCTCGACGCGATCGGCGCCTGGCGCGGCACGTGGATCGAGGAGAAGGGCCGCGCGGTGGCCGTCCACACGCGCCGCGCGCGGGACCCGGAGGCCGCCTTCGAAGCGCTGCGCGAGCCGCTCGCCGATCTTGCGAACCGGCACGGCCTGATCGTCGAACCCGGCCGCCTCGTCCTGGAGCTGAGGCCCCCCGGCACGGACAAGGGCGTGGCCCTCGCCGAGTACCTGCGCGAGGTCGGCGCCGAATCCGTCCTCTACGCGGGCGACGACCTCGGCGACCTGCCCGCCTTCGGCGCCGTCGAGAAGCTCCGCTCCGACGGCATCGCGGGCCTGCTCGTGTGCAGCGGCAGCGCGGAGGTCGAGGAACTCGCCGGGCGGGCCGACCTGGTGGTGGAAGGCCCGCCCGGCGTGGTGCGGCTGCTGGCGGCGATCTCCGCTCAACTCGACTGATCGGCGCCGATGTTGGGCGGGTCGGGGATCGGGTTCCCGAAGTAGTCGCGGGTGGTCCCGTCGGCGACCGGGGTCCCCGCGCCCCGCGCCGGTGACCCGCTCTTCAGGCGTACGTCCCCGGGGGTGCGCGGCGCCCCCGAGACGAAGCGCGGATCGGCGTTGACCGCCCGCGGGTCGCGGGGCTGCGCGGTGTTCCAGTACAGGTTGCCCCGGTAGGTGCTGACCGTGTCCTTGATGGGCGAGCCCGCACCGGGCGCGCCCACGAAGACGTTGTCGCTGAAGGTGACGCCGGTCGGCCCGTTGCTGGAGACCAGCGCGGTGTCGGAGCGGTCGGTGACGACCGTGTTCCGGTAGATCCGGGTGTCGGTGGCCGCCCCGCACACCACCGAGATCACGGCGTACGGGGACGTCGTGTTGCGGTCGTTGACGCTGATGTTGTCGTGGATCCTGTTGCCGTCGCTGACCTTGCCCTCGCCGTTGCAGACGAGCAGGAAGCCGCCCTCGTTGTCGTGGCTGTAGTTGTAGCGGTAGGTGTTGCGGACGTTGCCGCCGTCGATGTCGTACGCCATCGAGTCCCGCGTCCCGTGCCCGCCGGTCACCTCGTTGTACTGGTAGAGCGCGTCCTCGGACTCCCAGGCCCAGACGCCCGCGTTGTATCCGGCCGAGCGCGTGTTGAAGCCGTCGACGTAGTTGCGCTCGACGCGGGCCCTGCTCGTCTCGTGGACGACGATGCCGTCGCCGCCGACGTCGTACGCCTTGTTGCGCTCGAACCGCACGCCGGTGGAGAAGCGGCCAGGACCGTCCCACGTCGACATGATGCCGATGCCCGTGCGGTCGACGTGGCGCACGGTGGAGTCCGTCACGCGCACCCCGGCGAACCGGGTGGGCTCCGCCGAGCCCTGGACGACGAAGAGGATGCCGCCCGAGGGGTCGGGGTCCTTGAAGTCGGCGCCGTTCACGTCGCGCACGTCCACCCCGTCGACGACGAAGTGGTCGGCCGTGCCGTAGTCCGTGAGCTGGACGTACAGGCCCGCGCGGCGCTCGGTGGTGGTGGCCGGGCCGGTGTTGGAGAGCGCCAGGTTCCGGATCTCCCACTGCTCGGTGTTCACCAAGTGCAGGGCGGCGCGGGCCCCTTGACCCTCGATGTGCGGCTTGGCCGCCCGCTTGTCGCCGTACGCGTCGATGCGCACGGGGGCGCCGGCCGCACCCGCACCTTTGGGAGCCAGCACCCCCGTGCAGCTTGTGCCCCGCTTGAGCAGGAGCCGGTCGCCGGGCCGGTAGGCGCGCTCACTCGCCCTGGCCACGGAGCGCCAGGCCGCTTTCGCGGAGGTGCCGGACGCGGCGTCTTCGCCGCGCGCGCAGTCGACGTAGTACGTGGTGCCTGCGGCCGCGGCCGCGGGTGGGATGAGTCCTGCCGTGGCCGCGGCGAGGGCGGTGAGGAGCACGATGCTCGTGCGGCGCGAGGTCATGAGGGGACCGTAGCCACGCGGGATTCGGCGGCCTATGGACAAACGCGGGGCGCGCTTGGACTCCCGGTGGCTGCCTTTGTGCGGGCTCGCTCCGCGTCCGTCTTTTCGCCGCTCCGCGGCGGGGTTCCCACCCGCCCGCCCGTTACTCCGCGCCGAGCCCTCGGTGCCGGGTCCTCACAGTGCTTCCAGCTGGTCCAGGAACCACCGCGCGGGCGGCAGCGCCGTCGCCGCCGCCGCGAGGCGCTTCGTGCGTTCCGCGCGCTCGTCGGCGGGCATCGACAGGCCCGCGTGCAGCGCCTCGGCCGTCGCCGAGATGTCGTACGGGTTCACGCAGAGCGCGTCCTCGCCCAGTTCCTCGTACGCCCCCGCCTCCCTGGACAGGACGAGCGCGCAGCCCTCGTCGGAGACCACGGGGACCTCCTTGGCGACGAGGTTCATGCCGTCGCGGATGGGGTTGACCAGGGCCACGTCCGCGAGTCGGTAGGCCGCGAGGGAGCGCGCGAAGTCGTCCTTGACGTGCAGGACCACCGGGGTCCAACTGTCGGTCCCGTACGCGGAGTTGATGTCCGAGGCGACCCGGGAGACCTCCGCCGTGTAGTCGCGGTAGACCGCCAGGTCCTGCCGTGAGGGGTAGGCGAAGGCGACGTGCACGACCCGCTCGCGCCACTCGGGGCGGGTGTCGAGCAGCTCCCGGTAGGCGAGCAGGCCCCGCACGATGTTCTTGGACAGTTCGGTCCTGTCGACGCGGACGATCACCTTCCGGTCGGCGCCCACCTGTTCCCGCAGCGCGGCGAGCCGCTCGTCGACGTCCTCGCGGCGCGCGCGCTCGCGCAGGAAGTCCGCGTCGGCGCCGAGCCCGTGCACCCCGATCCTGGTGCCCGAGGTGCCGCCGACCACGCGCACGCAGCACTCCGTGAACGCGTCGGCCCACCGCCCGGTGAGGAAGCCGAGCCGGTCGGCGCCGAGCATGCCCCGCAGGAGCTGCTCGGCCACGTCGTCCGGCAGCATCCGGAAGTAGTCGGCGGGCGCCCACGGGGTGTGCGAGAAGTGGCCGATCCGCAGGTCCTCGCGGAGCTCGCGGAGCATGCCGGGCACGAGCGACAGGTGGTAGTCCTGGACCAGGACCGCGGCCCCGGGGCCCGCCTCCGCGGCCAGTGCCTCGGCGAAGGCGCGGTTGTAGGTCTCGTACGCCGCCCACTGCCTGCGGAACTCCGGCCCGAAGACCGGTTCGAGCGGCGTCTGGTAGAGCAGGTGGTGGACGAACCAGAGGACGGAGTTGGCGATGCCGTTGTAGGCGTCCGCGTGCACGTCCGCGTCGATGTCCAGCATCCGTACGCCAGGTTCGCCCACCCCGCGCCGCACGGCTTCCCTGTCCCCTTCGCCGAGCGCCGAACAGACCCACAGGGAGTCCTCCCGGTCGCCGATGGCGCTGAGCCCGGAGACCAGGCCGCCGCCGCCTCGGCGGGCGGTCAGTTCACCGTCCTCGCCCACCGCGTACGAGACGGGGCCGCGGTTGGACGCGACGAGTACCTGCGCTGCTGATGCCGATCGGGACGCGGAGACCATGTGGCAGAACGTAGCCCGTGCCGCGAACGCTCAAACGTACGGGGGCCGGACTCCCGGTGCGGGGAGCCCGGCCCCCGAGGGGCACGTCCGGTGCCGGATCAGTCGCGCCGCCGCTGGACCGCGGCGAGCGCGAGCACGCCGAGCCCGCACAGTGCGGCCGCGACACCGCCGTAGAGCATGGCCGACGAGTCACTGCCGGTCTCCGCGAGCTGCCCGCCCGGGTGTCCCGCCGCGGCACCCGGCTGCCGCGGCTCCTGCGGCGCGGGCCTTCCCTGCACCCGCTGGGCGAGGATCGCCGTGGTGCACGGGTCGTCGCCGCCGCGCGTCGACTTCGCGCAGTTGCTGCCGGGCGCGGTCACCGTGATGACGGTGACCTGTCCCGGCGTGCAGGACACCTTCACCTTCTGGGCGATGGTGACCTTGCCCTTGGCGGGGACGTTGCCCCGCCACACGTAGGTGGCGCCCCGCTTGGTGACCGTGCCCGCGCCGGCGACGGGCGCGGTGCCAGGCCGCACGGGCCAGGACGCGGTGGCGCCGATGCGGGGGGTGCGCGAGGCGTTCTTCAGGGTGATGGTGTTGGTGGTCGAGCCGCACGCGGGGACGACGCGCCGGGCGGGGGAGCTGCCCACGGTGATGGGCGGCTCGGGGTAGTCGATGACCGGCTCGGAGGCGCAGTTCGGGTCGGTGCTGCCCTGGTCGCAGTTGGAGCGCGGCGTCTGGACGTCGACGTTGTTCAGCAGCTTGCCGTCACCGCTCACCGGGTCGTGGACGGTGACCGAGTAGGTGACCGTCGCGGTCTGCCCCGGTGCGATGTCCCCGACGTAGCCGAGCTTCGGCTTCTTGTACGAGACCTTGCCGATGGACGCCTTCGCGTCGCCGTTGTACGTCGCGTCGTCGAGGTTGCCCGACAGGTCGTCGCTGAACCTGGCGCCCGGGTAGGGCAGCTTGCTGATGTTCTTCGCCTTGACCGTGTAGGTCAGCCTGCCGCCCGGCTCGACCTTGGCGGGCGAGGCGGTCTTGGTGACCTCCAGGTCGGGCACCGGCACGGAGAGGGCCAGCTGCGAGGGGACGTACACGTCACCGGTGCTGGTGAACGTCAGCTTCGCCGAGGTGGCGCCGACGGGGATCGCGCGGTCGGGCACCTCGAACGCCTTGGCGTCGATGCTCAGGTTGTTGCGGTGCTTGGGGTTGACCGAGCCGTCGTCCTCACTGATGAAGAAGTTGTCGGTCCTGCCGGTGTGCGCGTCGGCGGCGGGCTGCCCGTCGACCAGGAACTGGTCGCCCTTGGTGTTCCAGTCGCCCTCGTACGCCGTGACGCTGGCGTGGATGTCGCCCTCGGTGCGGTAGAAGCCGTCGACCGGGATCGTGGTGGAGGAGCCCGCGGCGGCCCGCGTCCTGGTCGAGCGCTGGATGACGTGGCCGCCCCAGAGGTAGACGTTGCGGCGGTCGGGCGCGTACTGCTCGTTGGGTCCGTCGTACTTGTAGACGACGGTCAGCGACCAGCCGCCGACGCAGCCCTGCCCGGTCGGCGCCCAGACGTTGCCGACGGCCACCTCGACGGGGCTGCCGGTGGTGGCGCCCTGGAAGGCGTCGGTGACGTCGGCCTCGGCGGTGTAGTAGTGCGGGCCCTGGGTGGCGTTCGGGGTGCGGACCGCGTTCTGGACCTTCACCGTGTTCTCCGCGCCGCCGTCGACCCGGATGACCGGGGCCGTGGTGAGCGGGTCGCCGGGAGCCGGGTCGACGGGCTTGTTGCCCTCGCGGTTGAGGTCGCAGATGTCGCGCACGGTGCGGCCGAAGCGGTGGGTGCCCGCGTTGCCGCCCCAGAACAGCCGCGCGTAGTCGACCGTCGCGCCCGGCGGGACGGTGACCCGGCCGGTGCTGGAGTCGAAGGTGTCGGTGAGCCCCGCGGTATTGATGCGGTGCTCGATGAAGTTGTTGTTGTTCTTGGTGCCCTTGGCCTGCTGGGTCTCCTTGCAGGCGGCGGCCACGTCGGCCGGTCGCGTCGGGCAGTCCAGGACGGTGTTGCCGATGGTCTTGAAGTCGCCGTACAGCGATTCGTCGTAGCGCTTGGCGAAAGGCTCGACGACCTCGGCGGCGGCGGGGGTCGCGGTCGCGGTGAGCACCCCGGCGGCGACGGTGGCGGCGGCGAGCGTCAGCGCGCCCGCCCGCCGGATGGCTTTCCCTGCATGTCTGACATGTCTGACCCACATAAATGGGCAATGTAGGCAAAACGCATGATCGGCTGTGGTTACGCCACGCGACGATGTGCATACTCGGCGATATCGGACATAGGGGGGCGCTCCTCGGTGTCCACCGGATACGTCCTCGGCTCGAAACCGTGCTCGCCCCTGACGAACTGCGTCAGCTCGGGCCGGACGAGATGGCCGCGCGCGAGCCGCAGCTGCGCGGTCCGGTAGATGGCCGCGGCCATCCGGCCGAGCGCCTGCCCGTCCTGGTGCCGGTGCTTGCGCACCCCGACGTCGACCTGCGCGAGGGCGTCCAGGCCCACCGTGTGCAGCGCGTCGACGAGCAGGCCCAGCTCCACGCCGTACCCGACGGGGAACGGCAGCCGCTCCAGGAGGGACCTGCGGGCCGCGTACTCGCCGCCCAACGGCTGTACGAAACCGGCCAGTTGGGGCCAGTGCATGTTCAGGAGCGGCCGTGCCATCAGCTCGGTCACCCGGCCGCCCTGCCCCGCTGCCGAGCCCAGCGGACGGTCGTACATCGCCTTCACGAAGTGCACGTCGGGATCGGTCAGGAGCGGGCCCACGATCCCCGAGACGAAGTCCGCGGAGAACTCCCGCAGATCCGCGTCGACGAACGCCACGACGTCGCCCCGCGTCGCCAGGAGCGAGCGCCAGAGCACCTCGCCCTTGCCCGGCACGGCCGGGAGACGCGGCAGGATCTCGTCCCTGTGCACGACCCGGGCGCCCGCCTTCCGCGCGACCTCCGCCGTACGGTCGCCGGAGCCGGAGTCGATCACCACGAGCTCGTCGACGAGCGGCGTGCGTGCCATCAGCTCCCGCCGGATCACCTCGACGATCCCGCCGACCGTCGCCTCCTCGTCGAGTGCGGGAAGGACGACGCTCACCGAGGTGCCCGAGGCGCGTTTGGCGGCGACCAGACGCTCCGGCGAACGGTCGGCGACGGACCAGGAACGCCTGCTCAGCCAGCGCTCGACTTCTTCCAGCACGGTCGGCGGCTCCTCACTGTGATCCATCTCGCGGTACGGACGACTATCTCAAGGGTCCGGGGCTTCGGTTACAGTCTTGAACAACGCCGGTGACCATCGCATGTCGGGGTCACCGCCCCGTTGAGATCGACAACTGAAACCCATAATCGAATACCGCTCATCCAGAGGGGCAGAGGGATACGGCCCGTTGAAGCCCCGGCAACCATCCCGCCGACCGCGCACGCGAGGTCTCGGTGGGGAAGGTGCCAATTCCGTCTCGCGGCGAGATGCGTCGCGAGGAAGATGAGGAGAAAGGGCCTCGCCTCCATGGCTGTGCAGACCGTCGCCACCGAAAGCACCACCGCTCCCGTAGACCTCGGCCCCGCATCGGGCCTTGCGTGCCGGGAGTGCGGCACCAAGTTCCCGCTCGGACCGATCTTCGCCTGCGCCGAGTGTTTCGGCCCCCTCGAAGTCGCCTACGACCTGCCGCTCGGTGACCCCGAAGCCCTCCGCGCCCGCATCGAGGCGGGCCCCGCCAACATCTGGCGCTACGCCCCGCTCCTTCCCGTCCCCGCCGACGTGGCCGACAAGCCGAACCTCAACCCCGGCTGGACCAAGCTCGTCAAGGCCGACAACCTCGCCGCCGAACTCGGCGTCGAACAGGGCAAGTTGTTCGTCAAGGACGACTCGGGCAACCCGACCCACTCCTTCAAGGACCGGGTCGTCGCGCAGGCGCTCGAAGCGGCGCGCGCCTTCGGCTTCACCACCCTGTCGTGCTCCTCCACCGGCAACCTCGCGGGCGCCGTCGGCGCCGCCGCCGCCCGCGCCGGTTTCCGCTCCTGCGTGTTCATCCCGCACGACCTGGAGCAGGGCAAGGTCGTCATGGCCGCGGTCTACGGCGGCGAGCTCGTCGGCATCGAGGGCAACTACGACGACGTGAACCGCTTCTGCTCCGAGCTCATCGGCGACCCGCTCGGCGAGGGCTGGGGCTTCGTCAACGTCAACCTGCGGCCGTACTACGGAGAGGGCTCCAAGACCCTCGCGTACGAGATCTGCGAGCAGCTCGGCTGGGTCCTGCCCGACCAGCTGGTCATCCCGATCGCCTCGGGATCGCAGCTCACGAAGATCGACAAGGGTCTGAAGGAGCTCATCGCGCTCGGCCTCGTCGCGGACAAGCCCTACAAGATCTTCGGCGCGCAGGCGGAGGGGTGTTCGCCGGTCTCCGCGGCGTTCAAGGCGGGCCACGACGTCGTACGGCCCCAGAAGCCGAACACCATCGCCAAGTCCCTCGCCATCGGCAACCCGGCGGACGGGCCCTACGTGCTCGACATCGCCCGGCGCACGGGCGGGGCCGTGGAGGACGTGAACGACGAGCAGGTCGTCGAGGCGATCGAGCTGCTCGCTCGGAGCGAGGGGATCTTCGCGGAGACCGCCGGGGGCGTGACGGTCGGTGTCACCAAGAAGCTGGTCGAGGCGGGGCTCATCGATCCCTCGCTGACCACGGTGGTGCTCAACACCGGCGACGGGCTCAAGACTCTCGACGCGGTTGCCGACAGGTCTCAGGCGACCGCGACGATCAAGCCCAGCCTCGAGGCGTTCCGCTCCGCGGGGCTTGCCGACTAGTCGCCGCAGGGCCTGATCTCCGCTGCCGACCGCGGGTCGCGGTCCGTCCTCGCGCAGTTCCCCGCGCCCCTTACGGGGCCTACCTCTGAGGTGAATCCATGAGCGTCAACGTCCGTATCCCCACCATTCTCCGTACCTACACCGGCGGCAAGGCCGAGGTCGCCGCCGAGGGGGCGACCCTGGGCGAGGTCATCGCCGATCTGGAGAAGAACCACACCGGCATCGCCGCGCGCGTCCTGGACGATCAGGGCAAGCTGCGCCGCTTCGTGAATGTCTATGTGAACGACGACGACGTCCGTTTTGAGCAGGGTCTGCAGACGGCCACTCCGGACGGTGCCGGTGTCTCGATCATTCCGGCGGTCGCCGGAGGCTGAGCTTCCGCAGGCAAGAGCACGCAGCGTGATCCGAATTGCCCCCTCCGCGAGAGAAACGGAGGGGGCAATTCTGCATGGTTGAGCGCGGTACAGTTGGGAACAGTGCTTCGCCGTTAGTGCCGAGCGCATATACGAAGTCGGCCCGGAGCCGACAAGAAGTAGCCAAAGCGCGCTGTCCATTTGGGCCCTTTGTGGCATTTGCCCGGCCCGACTTGCCCTGAACTCCGGCAAATTCTCCACATATTTCCGATCGTGCGTGCCCAGAATTCTCGTCCGATTGACCTGTTGCAGACGGCAGTTGGACAGATACATTCAGCGGCGGTCGACGCGTTCCGGCGCACACCCCCATCTCCAATGGGTGGTGGAGGTCTGACCCGGGTCCGCGAAGTGCGGTCCTGTGCAAGGGCCAGTAATAGGGGAGTTAGGCATGGCTCAGGGCACCGTCAAGTGGTTCAACGCGGAGAAGGGGTACGGCTTCATCGCGGTCGACGGTGGTGCGGATGTTTTCGTCCACTACAGCGCGATCCAGATGGACGGGTACCGCACCCTTGAAGAAGGTCAGCGAGTCGAATTCGAGATCTCGCAGGGCCAGAAGGGTCCGCAGGCGGACATGGTCAAACTCGCCGTCTAGCTCGGCGCGACCGACCACCGAAGCAAGCACCGCGAGGGGCCCGTATCCCGGCAGGGATACGGGCCCCTCGTGTGTGCCGCGGGGGCCCGGGGGTCCCTCGTACGTCCGGATCTCACGGGAGCACCTTGCACTCGCAGGGGTCGAGTGCTAATCATTGGGCTTAGCACTCTCCGCGTGAGAGTGACAGAACTTGGATCGGGTCGGTGAGGCCCGCAGGCCGGGTGGGGCAAGGAACCACAAGGGCTGCAGGCCGTCCGTCGCGGGCGCCAGCACGATCCGTTTGCGTTTCCACCCCGTCCGGGAGGACCACTTCACATGGCCAAGATCATCGCGTTCGACGAGGAGGCACGGCGCGGCCTCGAGCGCGGCATGAACCAGCTCGCCGACGCCGTCAAGGTGACCCTGGGCCCCAAGGGTCGCAACGTCGTCCTCGAGAAGAAGTGGGGCGCCCCCACGATCACCAACGATGGTGTCTCCATCGCCAAGGAGATCGAGCTCGAGGACCCGTACGAGAAGATCGGCGCCGAGCTGGTCAAGGAGGTCGCGAAGAAGACGGACGACGTCGCCGGTGACGGCACGACGACCGCGACCGTCCTGGCCCAGGCGCTGGTCCGCGAGGGCCTTCGCAACGTGGCCGCCGGTGCCAACCCGATGGCCCTCAAGCGCGGCATCGAGAAGGCCGTCGAGGCCGTCTCCGGCGCCCTGCTCGAGCAGGCCAAGGACGTGGAGACCAAGGAGCAGATCGCTTCGACGGCCTCCATCTCCGCCGCCGACACCCAGATCGGCGAGCTCATCGCCGAGGCGATGGACAAGGTCGGCAAGGAAGGCGTCATCACCGTCGAGGAGTCGCAGACCTTCGGTCTCGAGCTTGAGCTCACCGAGGGCATGCGCTTCGACAAGGGCTACATCTCGGCGTACTTCGCCACCGACATGGAGCGTATGGAGGCGTCGCTCGACGACCCGTACATCCTGATCGTCAACTCGAAGATCTCGAACGTGAAGGACCTCCTTCCGCTCCTCGAGAAGGTCATGCAGTCCGGCAAGCCGCTGCTGATCATCGCCGAGGACGTCGAGGGCGAGGCCCTGTCGACCCTGGTCGTCAACAAGATCCGTGGCACCTTCAAGTCCGTCGCCGTCAAGGCCCCGGGCTTCGGTGACCGCCGCAAGGCCATGCTCGGCGACATCGCCATCCTCACCGGTGGCACCGTCATCTCCGAGGAGGTCGGCCTCAAGCTGGAGAACGCCGGTCTCGACCTGCTCGGCCGCGCCCGCAAGGTCGTCATCACCAAGGACGAGACGACCATCGTCGACGGCTCCGGTGACAGCGACCAGGTCCAGGGCCGCGTCAACCAGATCCGCGCCGAGATCGAGAACTCGGACTCGGACTACGACCGCGAGAAGCTCCAGGAGCGCCTGGCCAAGCTCGCCGGTGGCGTCGCCGTCATCAAGGCGGGCGCGGCCACCGAGGTCGAGCTCAAGGAGCGCAAGCACCGCATCGAGGACGCCGTTCGCAACGCGAAGGCCGCCGTCGAAGAGGGCATCGTCGCCGGTGGTGGCGTGGCCCTCATCCAGGCCGCCGCCGTCTTCGAGAAGCTCGAGCTCGAGGGTGACGAGGCCACCGGTGCCGCCGCTGTGAAGCTGGCCCTTGAGGCCCCGCTGAAGCAGATCGCCGTCAACGCCGGCCTCGAGGGTGGCGTCGTCGTCGAGAAGGTGCGCAACCTGACCGTCGGCCACGGCCTGAACGCCGCGTCCGGTGAGTACGTCGACATGATCGCCGAGGGCATCCTCGACCCGGCGAAGGTCACGCGCTCTGCCCTGCAGAACGCCGCCTCCATCGCCGCGCTGTTCCTCACCACCGAGGCCGTCATCGCCGACAAGCCGGAGAAGGCGGGCGCTGCCCCGGCCGGCGGCGGCATGCCGGGCGGTGACATGGACTTCTGATCCCTCGCGGATCGGTCGTCCTGAGCGCTCAGCTCAGCTCGTACGAAGGGGCGGCACTCTCCTCACGGAGGGTGCCGCCCCTTCGGCATGGGTACGGGGGCGTGCCTTTGCTCACCGTTTACCAAGGACTTAAGTCCCTGGCCCGGGTCTTTTGTCCCGGGCGAGACTTTTGCCCGTGAACTCCCTGGACTCCTTCATCCTGCAAGTGAACGACCACTTGTGGACCTACCTCCTGATCCCGCTCGTCGTCGGCGCGGGCATCTGGTTCACCGTGCGGTCCAGGGCCGTGCAGCTGCGGCTGCTCCCCGAGATGTTCCGCGTGGTGCGCGAGAAGACGCCCGAGCGGGCCGACGGCCGCAAGCAGGTGTCCTCGTTCGGCGCCTTCACCATCTCCGCGGCCGCCCGCGTCGGCACCGGCAACATCGCGGGCGTCGCCACCGCCATCACGCTCGGCGGGGCGGGCGCCGTCTTCTGGATGTGGGTGATGGCGATCATCGGCGCCGCGTCCGCGTTCGTCGAGTCGGCCCTCGCACAGCTCTACAAGGTGCGCGGCGCGACCGGCGCCTACCGGGGCGGGCCCGCGTACTACATGCAGCGCGCGCTCGGGAAGCGCTGGCTCGGCGTGCTCTTCGCCGTCACCATCACCGTGACCTTCGGCTTCGTCTTCAACGCCGTGCAGTCCAACACCATCACCTCCGTCGCCACCGGCTCCATGGGCGCGGGCGAGGCGGAGTGGTTCGCGCCGCTGGTGGGCCTGCTGCTCGCCGTGCTGCTCGGCCTCGCCGTCTTCGGCGGCGTACGCAGGATCAGCGCGGTCACCACCGTGCTCGTGCCCGTCATGGCCGTCGTCTACCTGCTGCTCGGCGTGGCCGTCGTGCTCCTCAACGCCGCCGATGTGCCCCGGGTGCTCGCCGACATCGTGGGCGGCGCCTTCGGCGTGCGCGAGCTCGCCGCGGGCGGCATCGGCGCGGCGATCCAGCAGGGCATCAGGCGCGGCATGTTCTCCAACGAGGCGGGCCTCGGCTCCGCACCCAACGCGGGCGCCACCGCCGAGGTCTCGCACCCCGTCAAGCAGGGCCTCGTGCAGTCCCTCGGCGTCTTCTTCGACACGCTCCTCGTCTGCTCGATGACCGCCTTCATCATCCTGACCGCCAACCCGGAGCTGTCCGGGCGCCAGGGCGCCGACCTCACGCAGACCACGATGACGGAGAGCCTGGGCGGCTGGGCCGGGCACGTCCTCACCGCCGTCGTCTTCCTGCTGGCCTTCAGCTCGATGATCGGCAACTACTACTACGGCGAGTCCAACATCCAGTTCATGACGCGCAAGCGCTGGGTGCTGCCCTCCTACCGCGTGCTCGTCCTCGCGACCGTCTTCCTCGGCGCGCTCGGCTCGGTCGGCGTGGTGTGGAACCTCGCGGACGTCTTCATGGGCTTCATGGCGCTGGTCAACCTGCTCGCGATCATCCCGCTCTCCACGATCGCCTTCCGGCTGCTCGACGACTATCTCGCCCAGCGGCGCGCGGGCCTGGACCCGGTCTTCACGCGGGACCGGATGCCGGGGCTGCGTGGCGTGCAGTGCTGGGAGGCGCACGCCTCGGGCGCGGACCGGGTCGCCGCCGGGGCGCGGACCGGGGAATGATCGATTCTTCCTGGCTCACACGGGTGATCGGGCGCTTTTCACCTGGTCAGGGCGGGTGCGGCGCCGGTACGAGTGTCTCAGTAGCCGCTCTCAGTGGGGAGACACCATGTTCATGCGCAACCGCGCGTCCCGATGCGCCGCCGTCGCCGTGCTGGCCGCCGCCGGATTCCTGGCGACGGCCGGCACGTCCGCCGTGGCGGTGACGTCGACGCCGTCCTCTTCTTCGCAGCGCGTGCAGGGCGTGTACGGCCCGTACGCCATCTACGAGTCCTGCTGGGTCGCGGGGAACAACGGCCAGCAGGCCGGGCAGTGGCAGTCGTTCTTCTGCTCGCAGAACGGCACGGACCAGTGGTGGCTGTTCACCACTCCCTAGGCGCCAGGGCTACGGCAACCGGTCCAGGATCCAGGTGCAGAGCTCCTCGGTGACCAGGGTGTGGCCCTCGTTGTGCGAGGCGCACAGGTATTCGTCGAGCTCGCTCTCCTCGGAGTCCGCGAACGGCTCGTAGAGCTTGTCGTGGGTGTCGATGTCGCGCAGGGCGACCGCGCTGACCGAGGGCACGAAGCAGTGCGCGCGTTCGTCGGCCTCGGAGCCGAGGCCGATGAACGCGGGGATCCTGTTCAGCTCGTCGGCCAGGATGCCGAAGCCCTCCAGGGTGCCGCCGGGGGCGCCGTCGACCTCGGGCAGGCCCGAGGTGTGGATCCTCGGCTTGCGCAGGGTCACCACCCGCAGCTGGGCCACGAGCTGCTCGTCGCCCGCGGACTGCGTGTACAGGTGGGTGCCGGTGATGGCGAGGCCCTTGCCGTGGAACGCCTGCTCGCCGGAGCGGACGTGGTTGGCCTCGCCGGTCCGCACGCCGTTGGCGACGCCGATCTTGCGCGGCTCGGAGGGCCAGCCGCCGACCCGCTCCAGCTCGGCGAGGAAGGTCCCGCGCTCCTTGTCCGTCTCCGGGGTGTCGTTCCACTCCGCGATGTGCTGCCACAGGAGCTGGCGGGCCGCGGGGCTGTTCATCTGGTTCGAGAACGCGGAGTTCAGCCGCCGGATGTAGTGGGCGAACGACTGTAGTGCGATGGGGATCCAGGCGCCCCGGTGCGGGCTGTCGTAGGAGAAGTACAGCTTCGTGCCGTGCTCCTCCTCGTCGTGCTCCATCTTGGCGAGCGCGTACCGCGCGACCAGGCCGCCCATGCTGAACCCGCCGACGGTCAGCGCGTGTTGGCCCCTGCGCCGCGCGAGCGCCTCCAGGATCGCGGCGCGCGCGACCCGGGCGTTGTCCAGGATCGAGGCGCTGCGCTCGTCGAAGCCGAGCACGACGACGTCGCGGCCGCGCGCCCGCAGCTCGCTGATGAACGGGTACGGCCCCCGCTCCAGGATCTCCCAGGAGAAGTCCAGCTCGCTCGGCCCGGTGTTGAACCCGTCGGCGAGGATCACGGGCCGGGTCAGCCCCTGCTTCGGGTCGGCGAGGTACACCCAGGCGGTGCCGCCGGGCAGCGTCCACTCGTCGTCGGGCTCGGGCGCGGCCTCGGTGACCTCGCGGGGTCCTGGCGCCAGGGTGACGTGGGCGGCGGACCGCCAGGCGTCGGCGATCTGCTCTTCCGTGGGTTCGCTGGGCTCGTTGTGCTCGGTCATGAAGGGTCCCCTCCGGGTGCGCCGCTCGTGCCGCTTCGATGACGTGCGGTGTCATCTTCGGTACGGGGAGTGGGTGCCGGCAGGCGGTCGCGGCGATCCGCGCGGGGGTGACGGGTCTTTCGGACAGCACGCCTTCGGCCGTCCACGGGTGAGCCGCGAAGCGGAGGACGGGCACGCTGGCCAGGGGGCAGGGGCGGGTGTGACGGGGGATCCGCGGGGCATCGGCGGCGCGTCGGCCATTCCGGGGTGCGGAGCGGTCCGTGGCCGGGCGCCGGAGGGGCGGAAGTATGTCGCGAAGGCGACAGGGGCTCTCAGCGGTCCGTGCGGTTCAGGTACGTCGGCGCCCCCGAGCCCTGTGCCGTTCCCCGCAGCCCCCGCATGCGCAGCTTGTCCGCGCCGACCGACGTGTAGGTGGCCGACTCCCAGCTCTTCTCGCAGGACGCGTCCGATTTCGCGGCGTCCAACGTGACCGGCCCATGGCTGAGTTGCTTGTCCTTGGCGGAGACCAGGGTGGCCGACCACTCGCAGTGCGCGCTGTCGGTGATGATCCAGCGCACGACATCGCCGCCGAACGGGCCCTGCCTGAAGGTGACCTGCCGGTCGTAGGGCACGGTCTTGTCCTTCCAGGTCCCCAGGAACGCCTTCGGTACGGGTGCGTCGCCCGATGTCGCCTTGCTGAGTACGGCCGTGTACGTGCCGTCCTTCGTGGCCCAGTTGAGCTTGCCGTCCGACCGCTTCTCCAGCGTGTGCTCCGGCAGGTCGGCGCAGGTGCCCTGCTCGACCGACTCCCGTGCGAGGCCCTGCCCGAGAGTGAGCTTCTCGGGTCCGGAGCTCTGGGTGGCGGTGCCGGGCGCGACCATGGCGCTGTTCCTGACGCACAGGTTCCGCGCGTTGCTCGTGTAGGTCCGGGCGATCGGCTCGTCGCCCACGCCCTTGGTGATCTCGATCCGCGCGAGCCCGCCGTCCATCCCCTTGATCTCGCCCTCCCACGCCCCGAGGAACGCCTGCGGCACGGAGTTGGGCGTCTCCTTCTCCTCTCCGTTCCCGCCCTCCCACGGGTGGGCCACGGACACGACCACGCCGCTGACGACGAGGGCGACGGCGCCGAGCACGGCGGTCCTGTGGCGTCGCCGGGGCGCGGGCTTCGCGGACGGCGCGGTCGTCGTGGGCGGGGGCCCGAAGCCGGGCGGGGGCGAGGACGGCGGGTCCACGGCGGTCGGGGTCGGCGTGACGGCCGGTCGCGGGACCGGCACGGGAGCCTGCGCCTGCGGATGGTCGAGGTCCAGCAACCGCGCCGCGTGCCGCCCCAGTTGTTCGAGCACCTCACCGGGCAGCCACGGCCCGCCGCCCCGCTCCGTCACCGTCCGCGCGGCCACCTGCTCCGGAGTGGGCCGCGCGGCCGGATCCTTGGCGAGACACTCCCGTACGAGACCGAGAATCCCCTCCGGAACCCCATCGAGGTCGGGCTCCTCCTCGGCGACGCGGAACAGCAGCGCGTGCGCCCCGCTGTCCGCCGTACCGAACGGCTGCCGCCCGGTCGCGACGTACGCGAGGACGGAACCCAGGCAGAACACGTCGGACGCGGGCGTGAGCTTCAGCCCCCGCACCTGCTCGGGCGACATGAACCCCGGCGACCCGACCACCATGCCCGTCCGGGTCCTGAGCCCGTCCCCGGTCACGGTCTCCAGGGCCCGCGCGATCCCGAAGTCGATGACGCGCGGCCCGTCGACGGTGACGAGGACGTTGGACGGCTTGAGGTCGCGGTGGATGAGCCCGGCGCCGTGAATGGCCCCCAGCGCCTGCGCGAGCCGGTTCGCGAGCACGCGGACGGAGTGCTCGGGGAGCGGCCCGTAGTCCCGGGCGACGACGGTGTGCAGATCGGGCCCCGGAACGTACCCGGTGGCGACCCACGGGGTCTGGGCCCCGGTATCCGCGTCCAGCACGGGCGCGGTCCACGTCCCGCCCACGCGCCGCGCCGCATCCACTTCGAGCGCGAACCGGCGCCGGAACTCGGGCAGTTGCGCGAACTCGCCGTGCACCACCTTCACGGCGACGGTCCGCCCGCTCCCGGAGCGGGCGAGATACACGCGCCCCATCCCGCCCTCGCCGAGCAGGCCGAGCAGCCGGTACTCGCCTATGGAGGTGGGGTCTTGGGGCGTGAGGTGATCCATGCGGATGAAGTTAACCGCCGGGGCGGGCGGGAGCTACTGGCTCCCGTGAATCCGGCTTTCGCGGTGGAGAGTCAGCGTTCGTAGTGGTACCGGCACGCCGCGATGCGGACCTCGTCGTCGACGACCTTGTAGATGAGGCGGTGCTCGTCGGTGATGCGGCGCGACCAGTAGCCCTGGAAGCCGTGCTTCAGGGGCTCGGGCTTGCCGATGCCCTCGTTTCCGTTGCGGGCGATGTCCTGGAGGAGTGCGTTGATCCGCTTGAGGACCTTGCGGTCCTGGGCCTGCCACCAGACGTAGTCCTGCCAGGGGGACTCGTCCCAGACGAACTTCACTCGGCGAGCTCCCTGACCGTGCCGCCGCCGTTCTCCAGGCTGTCGATGGACGCCAGCAGACGGCGGGCGTTCTCGGGGCTCCGCAGCAGGTAGGCCGTCTCCTTCAGTGACTCGTACTCGTCGAGCGCCACGATCACGACCGGTTCGCGCCCCGCGCGGGTCACTATCACTTCCTCGCGGTCGTCCACGACGGCGTTGAGCGTCTCGGCGTACTTCGCCCGGGACTCGGTGTAGGTCATCGTGCGCATCACGAGCTCCTCAGGTTATGTACGGTTTCCTGTACGTACAGGAAACCGTACATGTCAGTGGCGCGGCGGACAAGCCGTAGCGGCGCGTACCGCTGTCGCGTGGGCGCGGACCGCGTCGGGCCGCAGGGGCACCCCGCGACCGGGGCCCGGTTCGCCACGGCACGGGCCGCACGTGCCGCCCGGCAGAGCCTCCGCGCGGCCGGGCGCGCCGCACGTCCCGCACTCCAGTACGCGGAGTGCGGCGCGCGGCGTGGGCTCGGGCGGGAGCTTGGACGTCAGGCGGCTGCGTACGAGGGCGGCGGGGCGGTGGATGACGGGCGGGAGTCCTGCGGTGAGGGCGTGCAGGAGCTCCGCCTCCGTCGCGCCCCGCTCGAACCAGCGGGCTGCGTCCGGCGCGAGCGCCGCGCAGTCCGCCTCGGAGAGGGAGAGTGGGGGCGCGGTGCGGCCCAGGGCCGCGAGGAGGATGAAGGCGCGGCTTCGGGTGGGGTGTTGCGGGGGTTCTCGTTGCGCGTCCGGCACGTCGCCCCGCGTGAACGCCGCCCACCACGTGTCGTCGCGCGCCGTCCGCGAGAACCACGTTCGGGTGATCCAGTGGCTGCTTCCCGTTCCGCGCACGTGTTCCCTGCCGCGCCGCAAGTGGCCTGCCACCTGGAGCCTGTTGAGGGCCGTCCGGAGCGCGCACTGACCGTACGGGAGGTGCTTGGCCAGGGTCTTCACGGAGATGTCCGTGCCGTCGGGGAGGCGGTCCAGGTAGGAGGCGATCGCCGCTTCGCGGGGTGGCAGGTGGGTGAAGTCGCCCGCTGCGCGGGGGCGTTGGTCCGGTGCGGAGCGTTTTCCGTATCCGGGATTGGCCATCGGGTGTGGGTCTGCGTGCGCAGGGCGGGGGGCGGTACTAGGCTTGGCGTCAGCCATGGGATCGACTCTCATTCGATCTTGTTGGTCAAACCCCCGCAGGTGTTGGCGCACCAGGCGGGGGTTGTTCGTTATCCGGGGACGTTAGAGCGTCGTCACGCTGCGTGGCAAGTTGAACGCCGAAAGTGGGCGGCTGCGCCAACTCCCAGGGCGGGAGGGCGGGTTGAGGCCCGCCTCCCGTTCCTTGAAAAGAGGGCTCGTGGCTCGGGGCTTGAGCCCCGGGGTGGTCAGTTGGCCTTGAGGTCCGTGATGAACGTGGCCCAGGCGGAGGCTCGGAACACGAGCTTCGGGCCGTGCGGGCTCGTGCGGCTCAGGCCGGTCGGCGGGGGCAGGGAGTGGGACTACCCGCCGGGGTCGGTATCGGGAGGGGCGGTTGCCTTGAGCGGGGTCAGGCTGCCGGGTGTCCGATGAAGGTGACTTCTTCGCGGTCGGTGTCCAGGGCGATGTTCAGGGAGGCGTTCATCGCGGTGGCCACGCGGCGGAGGAGGGGCAGGGTGGGTACCGCGTCCGCGCCTTCGATGCGGGAGATCTTGGCCTGGGTGAGTCCGGCACGCTCGGCGAGCTGTGTCTGGGTCAGGCCGAGTTCGGTGCGGCGGTCGTAGACGGCCTTGGCGAAGGCCATGGCGAGCCGGATCTCGGCACGGTCGGCCTCGGCCTCGGGGGACTCGACGTACCCCTCGACGAGCTTCTTCTCGCGGGCCATCTTCCAGCGGGTGTGGCTCACTTCGCTTCTCCGTCCTTGGCTCGGTCGTAGGTGAGATGGGCCGGTCCGTGCTCGCTCTCGCATACCTTACGGAGCTCCACCGACCGGTCCACGTGGTTCGACTCCCGCATTCGGGTCTTGCGGAACACCGTAAGGAGCACGATGCGGCGCGCCGGTGCGAACCAGTACGTGATCCGCATGTCCTGTCCGTCGAGGGTCGGGCGCAGCTCGTACACGCCGTCGCGGAGCGGGCGGGCGAAGGGCATGGGGGTGCGCGTGCCCATCGAAGCGAGGAGCTCGGCGTACTCCTCGACCTTGCGGTGCTGCCGGGCGGTGAGGAGTTCGAGCCAGGTGCGAACCTCCGGCTCCATATCGATCGTATGCAGGGTCTCCATGCGGCGACCGTAATATGTCGTCTACGACATATTACGGCCTGTGGACTGCGTTCGCTCGATCGGGTGGCGAAGGGGTGCCGACAGGCGTGAGCCGTGGTGGGTCTCCCCTTGGTCGGAGATCCACCACGGCTCGTCAGAGTCTGCGCGTACCTAGACCTTCGCCGGTTCCTGGGCCGTAGTCGGGGCCGGTGCCGGAGAGCCCGTGCCGTCCGCGCGAGCCGCCGGGGACTCACCCGCACCCGCTCCCTCGGGCGCCACGTTCAGCTCCACCAGCATCTCCTTGCTGAAGCCGAAGAAGTACGTCGCGAAGAAGCCCACCAGGTAGCCGACAAGCAGGCCGCCCCCGTAGATCGCGATCGTCAGGCCGAGGCCCTTGTTGCCGTCGAGCAGGGGGAACAGGGCCCAGCCCGAGGGGCCGATCGCCGTGGAGCCGACCTTGTCGCCGATCATCGAGAAGAAGCCGATGAACGCGCCGCCCGCCGCGCCGCCCACGCACGCCGTGATGAAGGGGCGGCCGAGGGGGAGCGAGACGCCGTAGATGAGCGGCTCGCCCACGCCGAGGAAGCCTGCGGGGAGCGCCGACTTGATCGTCGTACGGATCGAGGTGTTGTGCTTGAGGCGCTTGTAGACCGCGATCGCGCAGCCGACCTGACCCGCGCCCGCCATCGCCAGGATGGGGAGCAGGACCGTGAAGCCCTGCTGCTCGATGAGGGTGGTGTGGATGGGGATCAGGGCCTGGTGCAGGCCCAGCATCACCAGGGGGAGGAAGAGGCCGCCGAGGACCAGGCCCGCGAACGCGCCCGTGTTGTCCAGGAGCCAGTTCGCCGCCGTGCCGATCCCGGTCGACACCTCGCCCGCAAGGAACATCAGGCCGAAGATCGTGACCAGGCCCGAGATCAGGACCGTGAGGGTGGGGGTGACCAGGACGTCGATCGCCTCCGGCACCCACTTCCTGCACCACTTCTCGATGTAGGTGGCGAGGACCGCCGCGCCGAGCGCGCCGAGGACGCCGCCCTGGCCGGGGGAGAGCTTCTGGCCGAACGCCTCGATGTTCGCTACGCCCGCGTACACGATGATCGCCGCCACCGCGCCGCCCAGGATCGGCGTACCGCCGAACTCCTTCGCCGTGTTGAAGCCGACGAACACCGCGATCAGCGCCATGAATCCGGAGGCGATGGCGGCGAGGGCGGGGGTGATGGCCGGCAGCCACTCCAGGTTGATCAGGAGGCCGTTGATGCCCGCGATGATGCCGCAGCCGATCAGGGCCGGGATCAGGGGGACGAAGATGTTCGCGATGCGGCGCAGGAAGAGCTTGAAGGGCGTGGCGTTCTTCGCCTTGCGGGCTTGCTTGATCGCCGCTCCCTGTGCCGCCAACTCCTCGGCTGTGAGGGTGTGTTCGGCGGGCGCGGGTGCGGGCTCGGGCTCGGGCGCGGTGGGTTCGGCCGACCTGCCCTCCGCCACCATGGCCTCGAACTCCGGGGTGACCCGGGCGACCGTGCCCGGTCCGAGCACGATCTGGTACGTGTCGTCCTCGACCACGCCCATGACGGCGGGCAGCGCCTTCAGCGCCTCGTCCTGGACCAGCGAGCGGTCGGCGAGGCCCAGGCGGAGCCGGGTCATGCAGTGGGCTACGGACGTGACGTTCTGGGCGCCGCCGACGAGGGGGAGGATCGCGGCGGCGGTGGCGCGGTTCTTGTCAGGTGCCATGGTGCGGTGCCTTGCTGTGCGGTGCCCGGCGAGAAGGACCGGGGCGAGGTTGGTTCAGGTGGTGCGGGGGGCGGCGTCGAGGGCCGCGCGGAGGTGGCCGTCGGAGGCGGCGAGCAGCTCGGCGGCCCGGGGGCCCTCGACCCGGCCGAGGATGGTGAGGATCGCGTTCTTCACCTCCCCGTCGGTGGCGGCGAGCGCGGCCTCGATCTCGTCGTCCCCGGCTCCGGTGGCGAGGGCGACGATGCGGCGGGAGCGGGCGCGCAGCTTCTCGTTCGAGGCGCGCACGTCCACCATGAGGTTTCCGTAGGTCTTGCCGAGCCGGATCATCGTGATCGTCGACAGCATGTTCAGGACGAGCTTCTGGGCCGTGCCCGCCTTCAGGCGCGTGGAACCGGTGAGGAGCTCGGGGCCCACGACGACCTCGATGCCGTGCTCGGCGGCGGCCGCGAGCGCGCTGCCCGCGTTGCACGACAGGCCGATGGTGAGGGCGCCGCAGCGCTCGCGGGCGTGCTCGACGGCGCCGATCGCGTACGGGGTGCGGCCGGACGCCGAGATGCCGACGACCACGTCGTCCGCCGTGAGGCCGAGCGCGTCCAGGTCATCGGCGGCCAGCTCCTTGCTGTCCTCCGCGCCCTCGACCGCCGTGACCATGGCGCTCGGGCCGCCCGCGATGAGGCCGACGACCTCGCTCGGGTCGGTGTTGAAGGTCGGCGGGCACTCGGAGGCGTCGAGTACCCCGAGCCGCCCCGCGGTGCCCGCGCCCGCGTAGATCAGCCTGCCGCCGCGCGCCATCCGCTCGGCCGTGCCGTCGATGGCGGCGGCGATCGCGGGCAACTGCTCGGCGACGGCGGCGGGGACGGTGGCGTCCTCGCCGTTCATGATCCGCGCGATCTCCTCGGTGGGCAGCCGGTCGATCTCGGAGAGCTCGGGCCGGAACGCCTCGGTGGTGAGGGTGGCGAGCTGGGCGCGGAGCTCGCCGTAGCTGTCGCCGGGCCCGGAGTTTCCGTTCGGGGCGGGGGTGGCGTCGGTGGTGGAGGTCATGGCTTCTGCGGCTCTTCCGTGTCTCGGGTGGGCGGGGGCGAGGGAGGTGGGGCGCGGGGGTCAGCGGCCGCCGCGCGGGCTGTGACGGTGCGCGAGCGCCTCGTACGACGCGGCGAGCGCGGGTGCCGCCGTTTCGTACGTCCGCTGCGCGACCCCCACGAACAGGCAGTCCACGACCAGGAGTTGGCTGGTCCTCGACGACATCGCGGCGGGCCTCAGCTCGCTCTCGCGCGCCGTGGACGTGGTCAGTATGTGATCGGCGTACTGCGAGACGGCCGCGCCGGGGCGACCGGTGATCGCGATCGTGGTGGCCCCGTGCTCGAAGGCGACCCGCAGCGGCTCGATGACGTCGCCCGTCGAACCGGAGTGCGTGATCGCGATCGCCACGTCCTTGGCGCGCAGCGTCACCGCGTTGGTGACGGCCAGGTGCGGGTCCGAGTGCGCGTGCGCGACGTGCCCGATGCGGAGCAGCTTCTGCGCGAGGTCCTGGGCGACGAGCCCCGAGGCGGCGACGCCGTAGATCTCCACGCGCCGCGCGGTGGCGAGCGCGGCGACGGCGGCGCCGAGCTGCACGGTGTCGAGTCCGGCCGCGGTGTCGGCGAGCGTCTGCTGCTCGTCGTACGCGAGCTTCGCCACGACGTCGGGCAGCGGGTCGTCCACGGCGATGTCCGCGGTGACGGCGGGCGCCCTGCCCGACTGCTGCTGGGCGGCGAGCCCGGCGAGCGCGAGGCGCAGGTCCCGGTAGCCGGGGTAGCCGAGCAGGCGGGCGGTGCGGACCACCGTCGCCTCGCTGGTGCCGGTGAGCTCGGCGAGGCCGGTGACCGTGAGCGCCGCGCATCCCGCGGGGTCGCCCGCGACGGCTTCGGCGACGCGCTGCATGGAGCGGGTCATCGACGGCGCGAGCGTGCGCACCTTGGCCGCGAGGGCGGCGGGCGCGGGGGGCGCCGTGCCCGCGAAAATTTCCTTCACGTTGTTGGTCACACTTGAAAGATATTTTCAGGCCGTCGTGCGGTCAAGGGTCCAAGGGCCCGGAGGTCCGGGGCCCGGTGGCCTGCGGGCCCGTGCGACGTGCCGTGGGGCGACAATGGCCCCATGGACGCGATCGACCCCCTGGAGCAGGCGTTGCACGCCGCCCGCGCACTTGTCCTCGCCGACCTCGTCGCCCGTGAGGTCGCCGAGGCCGAGGTCGTCTCACTCGTCGAGGAGGCCGTCGCGCACCGGCGCTGGTGGGTCGAGCAGTGGCCCGACGGCGTGGAGTACGTCGCGGGGCTCGTCGCCCAGGACGTCCAGGACGGCCTCCTTGAGCGGTACGGGCGGTGGCCGCTGTGCCCCGTGTGCGGCGCGGACGATCCGCACGCGCTCGACGTGGAACCGGAGCTGGGCCCCGACCCGCACTGGGTCTGCCCCAAGGCGGGCGTCGTCGTCGCGCCGGTGGGCGGCCTGTCATGACCGTCTACATAGACCCGCCGGTCTGGCCCGGCCACGGCCGCCTCTGGTCCCACCTGGTCAGCGACGTCTCGTACGACGAACTGCACGCCTTCGCGGCGGGCATCGGGTGCCCGCCGCGCGCGTTCGAACGCGATCACTACGACCTGCCCGCCGAGCGGTACGGGGACGCGGTGCGGGCGGGGGCCGTGGAGATCGGGTCGAAGGAGCTGGTGCGGAGGCTCATGGGGGCGGGGTTGCGGAGGCGGAAGGGGCAGGCTTCTTAGCGGCGCAGTTCCGGGGCGTCGGTGGGGATCGGTGCGGGCGTGTGCTCCGTTGCCGATGACGTCGTGACCACGCGGCTCGGCGCCCTGCGGTGCAGGCTGAGGGAGAGGGCCACCGCCACGATCGCCACCGCCGTCATCGCCGCGCCCGCCCACGCGGTCGCCGCGTAGCCGAAGTCCAGGTCGATCACCGTGCCGCCGAGCCACGGGCCGCCCGTGTTGCCGAGGTTGAACGCGGCCGTCGTGGTCGCGCCCGCCAGCGTCGGGGCGGCGCCCGCCACGTTGAACATCCGGGCGTTGAGCGCCGGGGCCGTGTAGAACGCGGAGACGCCGAGCAGGAAGCTCAGCGTGATCGCGGCGGCCGGGGTGGCGGCGAACAGGGCCAGCGAGACCAGGAACACCGTGGACGCGGCGATGCCGCTGAGCAGCACCCCGAAGAGGTGCGCGTCCGCGAAGCGGCCGCCGATCGCCGTGCCGACGAGGGCGCCCGCGCCGAACAGGCCGAGGACCGTGGGGACCCAGCCCTTCTCCAGGCCCGCGACGTCGGTCAGGAGCGGGGAGAGGTACGAGAACGCGCAGAAGACGCCGCCTGCGGCGAGGGCCGTGATCGCGACGGACAGCCAGACCTGGCGGTCGCCGTAGATGGACAGTTCCTTCCTGAGCTGCGGCTTCTCCTCGGGCAGGGGGATGCGGGGGATCAGCGTCAGGACGCCGACGAGGGCGATCGCGGAGGCGGCGCCGACCGCCCAGAACGCGGAGCGCCAGCCGAAGTGCTCACCGAGGAAGGCGCCTGCGGGGACGCCGAGGACGTTCGCGATGGAGAGGCCGCCGATCATCACGGCCATGGCGCGGGCGCGCTGGTTGAACGGCACCATCGCGATGGCCACGGCGGCGCCGACCGCCCAGAAGCCCGCGCAGGCGAGCGCGCTGATCACGCGGGACGCGAAGAGGACTTCGTAGGTGGGGGCGAGGGCACCCGCGACCTGGCCGAGGCCGAAGACGGTGATGAGGGTGACGAGGGTGGTGCGGCGGGGGAGGCGGAGCGTGGCTACGGCGAGGAGGGGGGCGCCTATGACCATGCCGATGGCGAAGGCGGAGATGAGGAGGCCCGCGCGGGGGATGGAGACGTTCATGTCGTCGGCGATCGGGGGGAGGAGGCCGGAGAGCATGAACTCACTGGTGCCGAGGGCGAAGACGGCGAGGCCGAGCATGTAGACGGCTATGGGCATGCGGGTGGGGGCGGTTGCGTTTGCGCCTGCGCCTTGGGTGGAGTTCGGCATATCTGGTGTGAACGTTGGGGCTGGGGGTTCGATTCCCTGTGCGGGTACGGGTGCGGGTCGCCTTGGGTTCGTCGTGGGGGCGGGGCCGCGGGGGTATGTGCGTACTCGCCGTCCCAGATGACCGCTACCGGACTTGCTTCCCTGCCTCGTTCACTGATGTGCTCCGTGCGCACATACCCCCACGTCCCCTCGGGCCGTCTAGGCGACTGCGGCCCGTTTTTAGGGGCGCGGGGAACTGCGCGAACCCCCGTGTGCCGCCGCGCCGGACGTGGTGAAGATGCCCCCGCCTCCCCCACCCACCCGGCAGGGAACCGCGCAAAACCCCGTGTGCCGTCGCGCCGGACGTGGGGAAGATGCCCCCACCTCCCCCACCCACCCGGCAGGGCCCCGTCGCCGAGGGAAACCGTTCAAGCCCGGCGCAGACCGTACGCGTGGGTGGAGTCCCGGTCCGGCAGGCGCGTCCAGCCGTTGCGGGTCAGGACCGATTGGGAAGGGGCGTTCGTGGGGTCGGTCCTGGCCAGCAGGGACGTTACTTCCGGGCGGGCCAGGGCCCACTGCGACAGCGAGCGCAGCGCCTCCGTGGCGTAGCCCCGGCCGCGTGCCGCGATCGCCAAGTCGTAACCGACCTCCACACAGCCCTCCTCGTCCGGCGCCCCGTGGAATCCCATGCCGCCGACGGCGAGACCGTCCTCGGCGCGGACGAGCGCGTACATGCCCCACGCGGGCCGGTGCACCCCGGACGCGTACGCCTTGGTCACCATCTCCGCGGCGACGCGCGTCCCGTCGAAGGGACCGCCCTCGATCCAGGTGAACCCGCCCGCGCCGCCCGACGCGAGATCGGCCGCCGCGGCGGGCGTGACCTCGGTCAGGGTGACGGGACCCGCGGGGATCGTGAGCGTGTTGTGCCAGCGCCAGCGGCCGACGGGGTCGCGCCCGGGGAGCGTGCCGCGCCCGGTGGCCCAGAGCAGGGCCGCCCAGTGGGTCTGCCCGGCGGGCGCGGGCGGCAGGTGCGGGAAGAGGTGCGCGAGCACCGCCTCGCAGAGCTCGGCGGGCGGCTCCGCGTCGATGCCGAGCGTCCGCGCGATGTCGTACGTGTGGAGGAGGACCTCGGCGACGCCCATCGCCGCGAAGCCCGCCGCGTCCGCGCTGCCGTGCGGGTAGGGGTGGTACGCCCGTACGCCGGGCGCCGTGGTCCGCACCACGGACGACAGGATGCCGCCGGACGCCTCGATCACCCGGATCGCGCCATCGGGGTCCGTGCCCTCGTCGAACGCGATGTCGAAGGGGACGTAGCCGGAAGCGGACCTGCCGGTCAGCTGCCCGGCGTACCCGACGAGACAGCCCGCGATGTGCTCCGCCGTCGCGAGGCAGTCCCAGTCGAGACCACCCGCCGACCCGCTCCAGTCACGGTCCTTCGCCGTGCGCAGCGTCTTCGCGGCGTACGCCACGGCCTCGTCGATCCTGTCCCCACCCATGAGCAGCATGCGCAGAGAGTACGGGAGGCCCCCTGCGCTTGGCGCCCGGATTTACGGGGCCAGCAGGTCCAGCTCCGTGGTGAGGTTCTCGCGCGCAGGTGTCTCCCAGTTGGCCGTTCCGTAGGGGGTCCTGAACAGCCGCGGGAGGGACAGGAGTTGGCGCAGGACCTCGGCCCGGCCCGAGCGGAACGCCTCGTCGGGCACGAAGGCGTACTCCTCGCGCACGGCGGCCGCGTACGCCGCGTACGTGTCCGGGGGCGACGCCAGGACCGCCAGGTCGGCGTCGCACAGCGCCTCTCCGTTGCGGTCGTCGTCCGCGGGGTCGTGCGTGACGGTGAGGCGCACAAGGCGGGCCACCTCGGCGACCGCCCGGTCGCTCAGGCCCGCCTCGGTCAGCGCGCGTTCGGCCAGGCGCGCGGAGCGTTCCTCGTTCTCCGAGCGGTCCGGCGCGTACACCGCGTCGTGGAACCAGGCGGCGAGGCGGACCAGTTCGGGGTCGTCGGCGTGCTCCTCCAGGACGTCGATGTGGTCGAGGACCGCCGCCAGGTGATCGGTGGTGTGGTACCTGCGCTGCGGCTCCGCCCAGCGCGCGAGGAGGCGCTCCGCGTAGGGGGCGGGGTCGGGGGCGCCGCCGTCCCCGGTCGTGCGGAGCAGGGTGGCGGCCCAGCGGGCGTGGAGGTCCTTTTCGTCGGCCATGGGGGAACCCTAGTCATCGATGTACCCCTAGGGGGGTACGCGGTGGTCGGCCGCGTTCTCCCGGGTGCCCGTTGCCAGGGAGCGGTCCCGCGCGATTGGCTGCGACCATGAATGCCACCACTGACGCGAACTACGAATCCGAGCGTGCCGGACGGCTCCTGCGGACCGAACGCGACCTCCTCATACCGCTGTTGAGGGCCGCGTCCGACGACGCCTACGCGGTGCGCACCTGTTGTCCCGGCTGGACCGTGCGGCACGTGCTCGCGCACTGCAGCTCCGCGCTGATGCGGGTGGTCGAGGGGCGCTTCGAGGAGGGCGTGTACTCGCCCGAGTCCAACGAGCGCGACATCGCCGAGCGCGCCGACTGGTCCAACTCCCGCGTCGTGGACGAGCTGGAGCGCGGCATGACGGAGGCGGGGCCCGCCATCGCCGCGGCCAAGGGGCACCTCGACGGCGTCGCGCTCGGGGAGTGGGTGCACGCCGGTGACGTACGGGAGGCGTGGGGGAAGCCGGGCGCGTACGGCGGCGCGGGGCTCGTGGACGCGCTGGCGCTCGTCGAACAGTTCAGCAGGGGCGCGCACGCCGCGTCCGCGCCGCATCTGCACGCGGACGTCGACGGCGTGGACGAGCCGCTGACGCTGGGCGCCGCCGACGGGAGGCGCCCGCCCGCCCGTTACCTCGGGGACGCGCCGACGCTGATCAGGCTGATCGCGGGACGGCCGCTCACGGGCACGCGCTACGAGCTCGCTGGCGCCACCGAAAAGGAGTTGATTCTCTTCGGCTGACGTGGATCATGAGGGGGCCGTCCGACCCGACGGGTGAGACCTCACGAGGAGCTGTTGCGCGATGCCGTCCGGTGCTGCCGTGCCCGCCGACCCGAACGTGCTGCACCCGATGCCGGGCCAGACCCGTGTGGTGCTGCTCAAGCCGCTCGTGACCTCGCCGTTGATCGACGTCGGCGACTTCTCGTACTACGACGATCCCGATGACCCGACCGCCTTCGAGACGCGGAACGTGCTCTACCACTACGGTCCCGAGCGGTTGGTCATCGGGAAGTACTGCGCGCTGGGGGAGGGCGTGCGGTTCCTCATGAACGGCGCCAACCACCGGATGGACGGGCCCTCGACCTTCCCCTTCCCGATCATGGGCGGGTCCTGGAGCGAGCACTTCGACCTGATCAGCGGGCTGCCGGGGCGGGGCGACACGGTCGTCGGCAACGACGTCTGGTTCGGCTACCGCTCGACCGTCATGCCGGGCGTACGCATCGGGCACGGCGCCGTCATCGCCTCGGGCGCCGTGGTCGTCGACGACGTGCCCGACTACGGCATCGTCGGCGGCAACCCGGCCAAGCTGATCCGTCGCCGGTTCAGCGACGAGGACGTCGAGCGGCTGCTCGAACTCGCCTGGTGGGACTGGCCCGTCGAGCATCTGACCGAGCACGTCCGCGCCGTCATGTCCGGCAGCGTCGACGAACTGGCGGCCGTGGCGCCCCGCTAGCCCCACCCGTCAGTGCTGGTGGCCGCTGTCCTTCCCGGCCCCGTCCTTCCCGGCCCCGTCCTTCCCGGCCCCGTCCTGCCCCGCGCCGCCCGCGTGCACCGTGAACGCCGCCGTCCTGACCTTGCCCTCGTGCTTGAAGTCCAGGAACAGGCGGTACGCGCCCTTGCTCGGCGCCGCCGTCATGAACGAGACGCCGGGGCCCGCCTTCGTCTTTCCGTCGCCGGGCTCGCCGTTCGGGTGTACGTGCAGGTAGGCGAGGTCGCCCGAGCGCAGCGCCACGAGGTGGCCGTACGCGCCGAGGTAGGGCTGGAGGTCGGTCACCGGCTTGCCGTTCTTCGCCACGCTCAGCGTGAGGTCGCCGCCCGCGCCCGTCTTCAGCTCGCCCTTGAGCGTGACGTCGTAGCCGTCCACCGTCGCCGTGGTGCGGTGCGCGGGCAGTTCCTTCGGCTCGTACGCGCCCGCCACCGCGAGGTCCGCGCCGAGCGTCAGGCCCTCCTTCGCGCCCTGGGGGCGGAAGTCGGCGAAGACGCGGTAGCCGCCCGCCTCGGGCAGCTCGACCGGGGTCGACCAGGTGCCGTCGGCTGCGCGGACCGGGTGCAGGTGGCGGTAGGTCGTCAGGTCGCTCGAGGCGACGATGAGGTGCAGCTCCTTGTCGTGCTCCGGCCGGTACGCGGTGACGTTCCTGCCCGTGGAGTCCTTGACGACGGCGAAGCTCAGCTTCTGCTTCCTGTCCGCCGTGAGCCGCGAGGTCTTGAGGTCGAGCGTGTAGCCGCGGTCGGAGACCTGGAGGCCGCCGGGTGGGGTGGCGCCCCCTCCCGTGTCCTGCATCCCCTCGTGCGACCCCGCTTCCCGCCCGCCGTCGTGTTCCCCGTGCCGGGCCGTCGGTGTCTTGTCCGTGACCGGGTCGACGGCCTTGCCCACGCCGTACGCGGTGCCGAAGGTCGCGGCGACGGCGGCGGCGAATGCGGTGATCCTCAGTCCGGTGTTCATGACGGCTCCCTGGTGTCCATTCCCCGGTGTGCATGTCCTCGATGCACTCGAAGATACCCCCTAGGGGTATGAAGTCAAGTCCGGTCGCGCCCTTGCGTTCGGTACCCCCCAGGGGTATACATGGATCTCGTCAGCAGTACCCACCCCGGGTATCAAGACGCCCGCCCCGGTGGGCCCGCCCACTGACAACGAGGAGCAGCAGACATGTCCACCACCACCCCAAGCCCCATCGAGGCGGCCGAGGTAGAACTCGCCATCGGTGGCATGACCTGCGCTTCCTGCGCCGCACGCATCGAGAAGAAGCTCAACCGGATGGACGGCGTCGAGGCGACCGTCAACTACGCCACCGAGAAGGCCAAGGTCACCTACCGCGGCGCGGACGTCTCCGTGCGGGACCTGATCTCGACGGTCGAGGCCACCGGATACACCGCGCAGGAGCCCACCCCCGTACGCGAAGGAGGTGACGGCGACGCGGACGGCGCGGCGGAGCGTGCGGCCGACGACGAGCTGCGGCCGCTGCGCGAGCGGCTGATCACCGCGGTCCTCCTCTCCGTGCCCGTGATCGCGATGGCGATGGTCCCCGCCCTCCAGTTCGAGTACTGGCAGTGGCTCTCGCTGACCCTCGCCGCGCCCGTCGTCACCTACGCCGCCTGGCCCTTCCACAAGGCGGCCTTCACCAACGCCCGGCACGGCGCCGCCACCATGGACACGCTGATCTCGGTCGGCACCTCCGCGGCCTTCCTCTGGTCGCTGTGGGCGCTCTTCTTCGGCACGGCGGGCACGCCCGGCATGACGCACCCCTTCGAGCTGACCATCGCGCGCAGCGACGGCGCGGGGAACATCTACCTCGAAGCCGCGGCCGGCGTCACCGCGTTCATCCTCGCCGGGCGGTACTTCGAGGCCCGCTCCAAGAGGAAGGCGGGGGCCGCCCTCAAGGCGCTGCTCCAGCTCGGCGCCAAGGACGTCACCGTGCTGCGCGAGGGCGGGCGCGAAGAGACCGTCCCCGTCGGTGAGTTGACGGTCGGGGACCGCTTCCTGGTCAGGCCCGGCGAGAAGATCGCCACCGACGGCAAGGTCGTCGAGGGCCAGTCCGCCGTGGACGCCTCCATGCTCACCGGCGAGTCCGTGCCGGTGGAGGTCGCCGCCGGTGACGCCGTCACCGGCGCCACCCTCAACGTCGGGGGCCGCCTGGTCGTCGAGGCCGGTCGCGTCGGCGCCGACACCCAGCTCGCCCGCATGGCCAAGCTCGTCGAGGACGCGCAGAACGGCAAGGCCGCCGCCCAGCGCCTCGCCGACAAGATCTCCGCGGTGTTCGTGCCGGTCGTCATCGGCCTCGCGCTCGCCACCCTCGGCTTCTGGCTCGGCAACGGCTCGGGGCTGACCGCCGCCTTCACCGCGGCCGTCGCCGTACTGATCATCGCCTGCCCCTGCGCCCTGGGCCTCGCCACGCCGACCGCCCTCATGGTCGGCACAGGACGCGGCGCCCAGCTCGGCATCCTGATCAAGGGCCCGGAGGTCCTGGAGACCACCCGCAAGGTCGACACGATCGTCCTCGACAAGACCGGCACCGTCACCACCGGCAAGATGACCCTGCTCGCCACCCACACCGCCCCCGGCAACAGCACCACCGAAGTCCTGCGCCTGGCAGGGGCGTTGGAGCACTCCTCGGAGCACCCCATCGCCCGCGCCGTCGCCACCGGAGCGGCCGCCGAGGTCGGCACCCTGCCCGTCCCCGAGGACTTCGCGAACATCGCGGGCCTGGGCGTCCAGGGCGTCGTCGAAGGGCACGCGGTCCTGGTCGGGCGCACCCAGCTGCTCGACGAGTGGGCGATCACGCTCCCCGCCGACCTGGAGCGCGCCAAGGCGGAGGCCGAGGCGGCCGGGCGTACGGCCATCGCGGTCGCCTGGGACGGCGAGGCGCGTGCGGTCCTCGAGGTCGCCGACGCGGTGAAGGACACCAGCGCCGAGGCGATCGAGCGGCTGCGGGCGCTCGGCCTCACCCCGATCCTGCTGACCGGCGACAACAAGGCCGTCGCGGTGTCGGTCGCCGCCGAGGTCGGCATCGACGCCGAGCACGTGATCGCCGAGGTCATGCCGCAGGACAAGGTCGACGTGGTCAAGCGGCTGCAGGCGGAGGGGCGCAGCGTCGCCATGGTCGGCGACGGCGTGAACGACGCGGCGGCGCTCGCCCAGGCCGACCTGGGCCTCGCGATGGGCACGGGCACGGACGCCGCGATCGAGGCGGGCGACCTGACCCTCGTCAGGGGCGACCTGCGGGCGGCTGCCGACGCGATCAGGCTCTCGCGCCGCACGCTCGGCACGATCAAGTCGAACCTGTTCTGGGCCTTCGCCTACAACGTCGGCGCGCTGCCGCTGGCTGCCTCCGGGCTGCTCAATCCGATGATCGCGGGCGCGGCGATGGCGTTCTCCTCGGTCTTCGTGGTCGGCAACAGCCTGCGCCTGCGGGGCTTCCAGCCGCTGTCCTGATCCACCCCTACGATGATGCCTTCCTGCACCCCGGTGCGAGCGACTCGGCTCGCGCCGGGGTGTTCTGCGCGTAGGCTGTTAATTGGACTAGACCTATGTGACTGGGATCGCGATCAGAAGGAAGAGACAGCCATGAGCAAGCGTGCAGTCCTGGAGGTGATCGCCCTCGGTGCCGAGGACGCCGTCGCCGCCCAGGCCGGGGGTGCGGACCGCCTCGAGCTGGTGACCGACATGGCCGCCGACGGCCTCACGCCGTCGCGCGAGACCTTCGCCGAGATCCGCGCCCGTGTGGACATCTCGCTGCGCGTCATGCTGCGCCTCGCCGACGGGTTCGCCGCCGGAGACGTCGACGCGCTCGTACGCCGGGCGGGCGAGCTCAGGAGCGAGGGCGCCGACGAGTTCGTGCTCGGCTTCCTCGACGAGGCGGGCGGCGCGGACCTCGCGGCCGTCGAGACCCTGGTCGACGCGCTCGACGGCTGCCGCTGGACCTTCCACCGGGCGATCGACAGGGCCGCCGACCGCGACGCCCTGCGCAAGCAGCTCGCGGACCTGCCCGGCCTCGACACCTACCTCACGGCGGGCGCCGCGGGCGGGGTCGACGACGGCCTTCCTACGCTGCTCGCCGAGGCGGCGCGGCGCGGGGAGCCGGGGTACGAGCCGCAGCTCCTGATCGGCGGCGGGCTGCGGCTCGACCACCTGCCCGAGCTCAAGGCGGCGGGCGTCGACGCGTTCCACATCGGTGGGGCTGCGAGGCCCGACGGGTGGGACGCTCCCGTCTCCGCGGCGGCGGTCGCCACGTGGCGGGCGGCGGTCGACGGCTGACCGAGGGCTGTCCCCGGCTGATCACGCAGTGCCCCGCGCCCCTTATACGGTGCACAGTGCAACTGTCATGATCAGGGAGGGGACTCCATGCCCACACCGAAGGACCGGGCGCTGCCCGTCGCGGCGACGGTGCTCACCGGGACCGTCGCGCTCTACATCGCCCTCGTGGCGTTCGGCAACATCACGGACTTCGGCACGAACCAGCAGTTCGTACGCCATGTCCTGGCGATGGACACCACGTTCAAGGACGACGACCTGATGTGGCGCGCGATCGATTCCACCGCGGTGCAGGACGCCGCGTACGTGGCGATCATCGTCTGGGAGACCGTCGCCGCGCTGATACTCATCGCGGCGACGGTGCTCTGGGCCGGGGTACTGCGCGGCCGCCGCCCCGTACGCACGGCCCGACTCGCCGGCACGGCGGGCCTGTTGATGCTCCTGTTTCTCTTCGGAGCGGGATTCATCGGCGTCGGCGGAGAGTGGTTCGCCATGTGGCAGTCGAAGAACTGGAACGGCCTCGACGCGGCGACGAGGGTGGTGACGCTGACGGGGGTGGTGCTCCTGGTGACCCTCCTGCCCTCCACCGACGCGGACAGCGCTTCGTAGGGGGGCGCCCCGTCAGGGGCGCGGGGAACTGCGCGACCAGCCACGACGGACCCGCGCCCGACGCCACCCCCGCCTCAGGCCAACTGCTCAGGCAAGTCGGCCGCGTGGACGACGACGAGCCCCGACACCGCACGGGTCAGCGCCACGTACAAACGGCGCAGCCCCGTGCGCGCGTCGGGCTCCCCGGCAACCACCGCCGAAGGCTCGTCGAGCACGACATAGTCGTACTCGAGGCCCTTCGCGAGCGACGCGGGCACCAGCGTCAGTCGAGTGTCGGGCGTCGTCTCCTCGCCGGGCGAGAGGTACGTGATCCCCGCCGAAGCCAGCGCAGCGGCAAGCGCCGGGATGCGGGCATCGGCGGCGATGAGCCCGATGGACCCCTCCTGCCGCAGCGAATCCACGCACGCGGCAACGCAGGCCGCGTCGAGCTCGCCCGCACCGACCCGCCGCACCGCCAGCGAACCCGGCGACTCACGCACGGAGTTCACCTCGGCGAGGCCCGGCGCGATGTCGGGCAGCAGCAGGGACGCGTACGCGATGACCTCGCGCGGCACGCGGAAACCGGCCGTCAGCTCCTCCACCACGGCGTCCCCCTTGCCGAGATGCCCGAGCGCCTCGTCCCAACTCCGCGTGGCCCAGGGCGTGGTGCCCTGCGCGAGGTCGCCGAGAACCGTCGCCGAACCCGTCGTGCAGCGCCGCCCCACCGCGCGGTACTGCATGGGGGAGAGGTCCTGCGCCTCGTCGAGCACCACATGCCCGAGCGAGTGCGTGCGCGCGACGAGATCCGTCGCCTCGTCGATCAACACGGCATCGGCGGAAGACCACTTGGCGCTCTTCACGCTCCGCGCGGGCTTCGCCCACAGCACGGCCCGCTGCTCCTCCTCGCTCAGCACGCCCTCGGCGTGCTCGGCGAGGAACTCCGCGTCGGAGAGCAGCCGGAGCACCAGCTTCGCGGGATCGACCGGCGGCCAGACGGCCTTGACCGTCGCCTTCACGGCGGCGTTGCGGGCCACCGCGTCCTGTACGCGGTCGTCGGGCGCCTCGCCCGACTGCTCCATGCGGACCAGGACGGCGTGCGCGATGCGCTGCGGAAGTGCGTCACGTGCCGCCCCGTAGCGGATGTCGCGGGCGAGCAACTCGCTGACGATCTCCTCCAGTTCGTACGCCGGAATCCGCCATCTGCGCGAGCCGCGCACGACCATCAGCGGCTCGGTCGGCAGCGTGACGTGCGAGCGGACGGCCCTGCGCAGGACCTCGGCCATGCGGGCGTCACCCTTGACGAGCGCGGCGGGCGCCTCGTCCGTGCCGCGCACCTCCACATGCGCGACCAGGCTGTCGACGGTGGCCTGCCTGACCTCCAACTCGCCGAGCGCGGGCAGGACTTGCTCGATGTAGTGCAGGAAGGAGTCGTTGGGCCCGATGACCAGCGTGCCGGTCCTGGCGAGCCGCTCCCGGTGCGCGTACAGGAGATAGGCGACCCGGTGCAGACCGACGGCCGTCTTGCCGGTCCCCGGACCGCCCTGCACGCACACGCTGCCGCCGAGCCCGCTGCGGACGATCTCGTCCTGCTCGGGCTGGATGGTGGCGACGATGTCCCGCATCGGGCCCACGCGCGGCCGCTCGATCTCCTGCTGGAGCAGCTTGCTGGTGCGCTCGTCCTCGGTCGCGTCGCTGAGGTGCTCGTCCTCGTACGCGGTCAGGTCGCCGCCCGTGTAGCCGAAGCGGCGGCGCAGCGCGATGTCCATCGGGTCCTTCTTGGAGGCCCGGTAGAACGGCTGCGAGACCGGCGCGCGCCAGTCGATGACCATGGGATCGCCGTCGGCGTCGTGCACATGCCGCCGCCCGATGTAGAACTCCTCGCCCTCCGCGCCCTCGGCCTGCTCGGCGCCCGGCGCGTGCAGGTAGTCGAGCCGCCCGAAGAACAGGGGCGTGTGGGCGAGGTCGGCGAGGGACTTGATCCGCTCGTCGAGTTGCCGTTCCAGGACGGCGGCGTTCACCCAGTTCGCGGTGACGTCACGGATGTCGAGGGCCTCGGCGTCCTCGCGCATGGCACGCAGGGCGGCCCGGGAGGCGGCGAGGTGCCCGCGTTCGCGGGCGAGGGGGTCAAGAGAGCCGACGGACTCGGGCTCGGTCTGGGCGTGCGCGTGCACGGGATGCCTCCGGCGGTTCTACGGGTTCGTGTGCGGGCCTCTGCTTCTTGCTCTGCGAGGTGCCGACCGGTTTCCGTCCGGGCGGCGGCGCTCCACGGGGGAGGCGGGGAAGGGGGCATCCTAAGTCAGCGGTAGCTGGCCGGGCCAACGATTTTCCCGTACGCCCGGCCCGCGCCCTGTGCCTCAGTCGTCGGCGAGCTCCGCCACTCCCGTGATCCGGTGCAGCGGATACGTACGGACCTCGTCCGCCGTGTGGTCGTACGCCGTGACGAAGCCGCCCTCCACCCGGACCGGGGCGATCACGCGCTGGCTCGCCGAGCCCTCCGCGTTGACGTAGCCGATCCACACGGCCTCGCCGGTCAGCACCGCGGCCTGCATCGTGGCGAGCGTCTCCGCGGCCGTGGTGCGCGGCAGCCGCCCGTCCGCGGCCTGCGGTGCCTCCTTGCGGGGGGCCGTCGACGCCAGGTCGCCCGCGCGGATCGCCCGCACGGCCGCGCCGACCAGCGTCCCGTCCGGCAGCGGAGGACCGTCGGGCACCGGCTCGGGAGCGGAGCGCGGCGGGGTGCGGCGGGCGTGCGCGCGGGTGATCAGGACGTCGCCCTCCGCGGACTCGGCGGCGGGCGCGAAGCCCATGCCGCGCAGCCCGTCCAGGAGCGTGCCGGGGTCGGCCTGCGCGGCGAGCACGGTCGGCGCGAGCCTGCGAAGGCGCAGGCCCTGGGAGCGCCGGTCGGCCAGGATCTCGTTGAGCACTGCCTCGTCGTCGCAGCGCACGTACGCCGAAGCGGCGCCGATGCGGAGGTGGCCGTGCCTGCGCGCCACGTCGTCGATCAGGTACGCGAGGGGCTGCGGGACGGGCGTGCGGGAGTGGGCGGTCAGGAAGGTGTGCAGGTCGGAGGCCGACTGCCCGGAGTCGAGCGCGCGGCGTACGGAGCCGGGCGTGAAGCGGTAGACGGTGGCGCCGCCCTTGGACTCGACGTCGGCGAGCACGGCGAGAGCGTCGGCCAGCGGCCGTTCGAGAGGGCCGGGGGCCACGGCCGTGAGGTCGGCCTGGAGGAGGACGTGGTCGAGGGGCTCGGGGAGCAGCGGCGCGAGGAGCTGGGCGGCGCGGGTGGCGGCGACGCCTCGCTCCGCGGGGCTCGTGGCGTCGTCGTCGGCCGCGTCCAGGAGCGCCCTGCCGTGCGTGGACAGCGCGCCCCGGCCGGTGACGCCGAGCAACTCGGCTTCGTTCAGGGTCCATTGGGCCAGGGAGGAGCGCAGCTCCCGCGAGGCGGGCGACGGCCGCTCCCAGCGCAGCCGGGCGAGCAGGGACTCGGGGTCGGGGGAGCTGCCCTCGGGGAGCGTCGCGGCCAGGGCGAGGACCCGGCGGCGCACCTCGGGGGCGGCCGAGCGGTCCAGGTGCGGGCCGAGCGCGGAGAGCGTGCGGTCCTTGCCGTCGCGGCCGCCGATCAGGCCCGCCGTGCGGGTCGCCGTCAGCCAGACCGTGGCGAGGGCGGCCCAGCGCTCGGGGGCGGGCAGCTCCTGCCACTCGTCGTACGCGGGAGTCGCCGCGTACCGCTCGTCGGCCTCGCCGTCGGAGGCCACCAGGCCCGCCGCGTAGGCCAGTTCGACCCAGAAGGCGGCCAGCGGTTCCGGCAGGTCGAGGGCGACCGCCGTCCGCTTCAGGTCGCGCACGCTGAGACCGCCCGCGCGCAGCACGGCGGGCCCGCCCTCGTCCCAGTCCTTGAGGAGCTCCTCGACGGTGGCGAGCGCGGTGTACGCCTGCCCCGCCGCCGTCGTGTCCACAACCTGTGGACGGTGCTCGCGCGCGGCCACCACGGGCGGCGGCGTCGGCTCGGGGGTGCGGTGGGCGCGGCCCGCGCGCAGGTGCAGGGCGGCCTCGCGCGGCAGGACGACCGTGCCCGGCGCGGTCGGCAGGAGCAGCCCCCGGTCCAGGAGCCAGCGCAGGTGCCGGGCGGGATCGGCGGTGACCTGCCCGTACGGCGGCCCCCACACCAGCCGGGACAGGACCTCCACGGACTCCGCGGGCGCCTCGTCGAGCAGCGCGGACATCCGGGCGCGGTCCGTGAACAGGGCCCGCAGCGACTCGACGGCGGACACCGGGTCGTGGGTGCTCGGCAGCCCCGCCGCGGTGACGATGTCCTGGATCCTGGTCGGCGACATGCCCGCCGTGGCCTCGGCGACGGTGGGCCCGAGGCCGGTCGGGGAGGGGTGCTGCGGGGCGGGCGCGAGCAGCTCACGCGCGGTGCGCACGAGCCGGAGCCGGTCGTCGGGCCCCCACACCAGGGCCTGCTCGTGGAGCGTGGCGAGCGCGCGGGCCAGCGCCTCCTCGACGACGGCGTCCCCCTCGTCCCCCGCGATGAGCGCCCGCACCTCGTCGTACGACGCCGGGTCCTGCGCCACCGCGAGCGTCTCCGCCACCTGCTGCGCGAACCGGTCCAGACGATCGAGGGCCCGCACCACGGACGCACGGGTCCCCGCGCGGGTGGCGAGCTGGGTCAGATCGGTCGGCACGGGGGTGAGCAGATCGGGACGGGCCCGCAGCAGCGCCGCGAGCGCGTCGTCGTCGCGCGAACGGAGCGCTTCGGCGAGGGAGCGGGGTGCCTCGGCCGGTGAACGGGGAGTCTCCGCGGCACGCGGCGATGCGGTGGCGCTCGCGCTCGCGCTGGCGCTGTCCGTGGGCTGCGGCTCGTCGGTGCTCATCCGGCTCACGGTAGCGGGTCGGCCGGGCGGGCAGTGCGGTTGTCCGCGCGGCGGTGCGTGCCGCGCTGCGCACCGCGCCCCGGGACACACCCCGCCGCGCAGCCCCTCCCCACCCCCACCCCTCCCTCCTCCTCCCTCCCCCTACTCCTCCTGCCCTGGTCGCCCGTCGCGCGGTCCGAAGACGGCGAGTGCCTCGATGTCGGAGGCGCGGGCCCGCAGGTAGTAGTCGGCCCACTCCGCGGCATCGGGGAAGCCGGACTCCCGGGCCACCCGGCTGACGGCGGCTTCGATGTCGTAGTGCGTGGTCCGCAGGTCGACACCGGGGCCGAGGAGCGCCCAGTGGGCACCCGGCCTGCCGTAGGGCATGCCGACGCTTCCCGGGTTGATGACCAGGCGGCCGTGCGCGAGCCGGACGAACGGCATGTGGGTGTGCCCGCAGACCACCGTGCGTACGTCCTGGTCCAGATCGCCGAGAACCTCCTGCCACCGCTCGGGACGGGAGTCGACGAGCACGACCTCCTCGTCGTCGCGGGGAGTGGCGTGGCAGAACAGGACGTCGCCGAGACCGGGAAGCGGCAGGCGCAGTGACCGCTGCGCGCTGTCCAGCAGGGTGAGGTGTTCCGTACGCAGCTGTTCCGCGGCCCAGGGGGTGACGGCATCGGGGGCGGCGCCGCCCGCACCGCGGCGCTGTTCGAGCAGCTCGCGGTCGGCGTTGCCACTGATCCAGACGACGCGGTCACCGAGACCGGCCAACAGGTCGAGCACCTCGGTGGGCTGCGGACCGGAGGCGATGTCACCGGTGAGCACGATGCGATCCGCCGTACGCACGTCCTGTTCGGCCAGCACCGCCTCCAGGGCGGGCAGGACTCCATGGATGTCGGAAAGAACAGCTACTCGTTCGACCATGGTCACCACGATGGGGTGACGCGGGTGCTGGGGCAGCTCCTTTCGCTTCCCGCGAAGGGCGCGCTCCGGCGGGGCAGGCGCGACAACTCCCTTATGAAAGGCGTGAGTTACCCGCCGCGCGAGCCGCATCGCGCCGGGTGAACGTTCCTGTCGCCCTCGAAAGAGTGAACGCATCCCGATTGGCCGGACGGCCGTGCCGGTGATCAACCTAAGTTGCGCACATGGTCAGTTCAGCCCACGAGGGCCTGCACCGCATTTTCCAGGAGCGGCCAGAGATCCTCGCCCCCGTCTTCCGTGCGCTGGGCATCGCCTTCCCCGAGAAGGCGACCCTCGACGCGCTCACTCCGGACGTGACGGAGACGAAGCCGCTCGAGCGCCGCGTGGACACCGTGCTGCGCATCGGTCCCTCCGACGGCGACGACTTCCTGCTGGCCATCGAGGCGCAGGGGGCGCGGAAGCCGGGCAAGGAATTGAGCTGGGCGTACTACGTGGCGTACCTCCAGTCCAAGTACTGCCTGCCCGTGCTGCTGCTCGTGGTCTGCCAGGACCAGGCCACGGCCAAGTGGGCGAGCGGGCCCTTCGACTGCGCCACCCGGGGCTGGACCACCCAGCGCACGCATCCGATGGTCGTCGGCCCCGACAACCTGCCGGTGATCACCGATCAGCGGACCGCGGCGGAGAACCCCGCGATGGCGGCGTTCTCCGCCCTGGCTCACGCCCGCAGCCCGCAGATCGACGCCATACTGGAGGCATTCGGCCACGCCCTTCAAGATCAGGACGGAAGGGCAGCCGACTACTTCTACGAGTTCCTGGACATCAACCTGCGGGGCACCGCAGCCGGAGACAAATGGAGGGAAATCATGGGTTTCGTCAGCTACTTCCCCGGACGCGGCACGGTTCGCGAGACGGCGTACCTCGAGGGCAAGGCGGAGGGCAAGGCGGAAGGTAAGGCGGAGGGCAAGGCGGAAGGAATCGCCGAGGACCGCGCCTCCTTGATCCTGCGCGTGCTGGAGTCGCGTGACGTCCACGTCTCCGAAGACGCCCGGGAACGCATCACCTCGTGCACCGACCTCGACACCCTCGGCCTCTGGTTCGACCGCTCCCTCACGGCTGCCACGGCGGAGGACCTCTTCGCCGAGACCTCGCAATCGCCAGCGGAGACTACGGACGCGGGTGCGTGAACGTGTAACTGCAAAACGGGCTGCTTTCCGTGGCCCACGTGCGCCAGGTGATCTACGCCTCCCGGGACCGCGCGTCGAAGTTCTGCGGATTCCCTGTCCGCGTCCGCGCGATGCGCCACCCTGAACCTGGGAGGGCGATGTGGGCAAAGCTTCGAGGAAAAGGCAGGAGCAGCGGGCCCGGAGAGCAGGCGTGGGCGCCTCAGCCGCAGCCTGTGGTGACCCGCAAACGCTCGGCGAGGAAGCGCTCGTCCGGCTGCTGGACGTGAACGAGCCGGACAACTTCAGCCTCGCTGCCGCGTATGCGTGTGGTTATGGAGTCCTGGGCCTCGCCCAGCAGGAAGGTACGGCACCGTACTGGTACCAGCAGATCGACCCGCTGGACGCGCTGTTCCTGGGAACCCTGTGCTCACGGGAGCCCTTCACGGACGAGTTCGCGTTCGCCAACGCGCGTGACGCCTGGTTGCGCCTCTTGCGGGGAACCGCCCATGGCAAGGCGATCGAGCGTTTTGTGCGCGAGGCCGTCGCACTGAGTTCGGAGCTCGGATTGGCCGTGGACGACGGGAAGCTGATGCTGGCGCTCATCGGCCGTCTCGAAGCCGCAGGACTCGACCGGCGTCGCCTGCCCCGGCGCCTGCTGCCCGAGGCGGCGCTCCGAGGATGCCGGGTGATCTGTGGGCCGCCCCCGGACCTGCGGCTCCCCGAGCCACCCGGAGACGCCAAGGAGCGACTCAAGCGGTTCTGGAAGTCCGAGGACGAGGCTTCATGGAATGAGGACACCCCTCAGGCCGTTCTCCGTGCCGGGCTACGCCGACTGCGCGACGCCGGGCTATCGGTGAAGAAGGAATCCGGTGTGCTGCTGCCGGCTTTGTACGCGGCACTTCTGGCGAACCCCGGCGAACCTCTGGAGGATCTCGGCAAACATGCCCAGGCGTGGGCTCTGTCCCTGAACGAGGCTTTGCCGTTGGTTCGGGTGCTCGACATCCTGCTTGTCGCCCCTGAGTTGGAGATGACCGTGTCCGACGCTCTTGGGCGTCTGCTCGCCGTCCCCGCGTTCACCCAGCCGATTCCCTCCGAGGCGCTGCTCTGGACCAGTTCTCCTGGGCTTGCCCTGCCGCGCCTGGCTTTCGAACTGGGTGCGCCCGAGGTGACGACAGCGTTCGGATCGATCACTCCGGACGAGCTGGACCAGGCAGGCACGTACTTCCGGATGGGCGTCAGCTCGGCCGCCCGGCGCGAAGCGGACGACCTCGAAGAGCCGAACAGCGTCGACGGTCCGGACGGGGCACAGGAGGAACCGGACGAGCGGTGGGCCGAACGGCGCCATGCTGTGCGCAAGGCAGTGCAGCGCAGGATGCGGGACAAGCACGAGGAGTCGGCGGGCGCACGCGACCCGGGTGACCATCCCGTCAAGGCCATATGGAACGCGGACGGCAGCTCCGTGAGGCACTTGTCGACCGAGGCCGTAGAGCTCCTGGAACTCCAGGTGGACTGCTTCCGGAAGAAGTTCGGGCGCGAACCGGGTCCGGGCGATCCGCTGTTCTTCGATCTCGATGCTTCCGAACCCACCCCCATCACCAGGAACGACATCGACAGCATGATGCTGGACATGGCGGACCTGGCAGAGGAGTTGGGCATCGACCCCGTCTTCTTCCACGCTGGGTGTGAGGTCGGCTACATGGTCACCGAGGAGAACAAGGACATGTTCACCAAGGCCGAGGTCATTGCCTACAGCAGGGCTGTTGCCCGGCTCCGACAGGCTGAGGGATGACCCACAACGTTGAGAATCACATCGACGGAGGAGTCCTCTTCGGCTTCGTCGTCCAAGGCCAGCACGTCACGCTGACGCTCCCGGACCGCCCTGACCCCGCGCTCGCCGGACTCCCCCCGGCGTCCGTCGCTTTCGCGGGCCGCCGCAGCCAACTGGACCGCGTCCTCGCGGCTCTGGATCCGACGGCGCCGAACGACAGGGCTGTGACGGTGGCGGTGACGGGGCTCGCCGGTACGGGCAAGACCGAACTGCTGCTCCAGGTCGCCCACCGGGCGTTGCGGGAGAAGGGCTGGTTTCCTGGTGGGGTGCTCTACGTCGATCTGCATGGCTACGACGTAGAGAGCAGGCTGTCACCGAAACGTGCGCTCGGCACGCTGCTGCGAGCCCTCGGCGTTCCCCCGCAACACATACCCAACCGGGTCGAGGAACGGGCGAATGCCTGCCGTTCCGCGCTCGATGCGTTTGCCGGTGCCGGCCGACGGGTCCTGGTGGTCCTGGACGACGTCCCCGTCACTGACAAGATTCGCCATCTACTGCCCAGCGACGGGCGCACTGCCACGCTCCTGTCTGCGCGGCACTCCCTCGCCGGGCTGGATGCTCTGGCTCTGACGCTGCGAGAGCTGCCCGCCGACGAGGGGCGGGACCTGCTCGGCAAAGCCCTGGTCACGGCCCTGCCCGAGGACTCGCGTGTGGCCGACGAGCCCGACGATGCCGACCAGCTCGTCGCGTTGTGCGGCGGGCTACCACTGGCGCTGCGCATCGTGGCGTCCCTGCTGGTGGACGTACCGACCCGGCCCCTGTCCCACCTCCGTCGCGAGATTCAGGACGCACACTCCCGGCTCTCCCTGCTGAGCCGGGAGGAACGCGCTGTGGCAGCCGCCTTCGAACTGTCCTATCGAAGACTCACCGATGAACAGGCCAGGTTCTTCCGGCTGATGTGCCTGCATCCCGGGCCGGACTTCTCCACCGAGGCTGCGGCGCGGTTGTACGGCGAAGGGCGCAACGAATCGGAGCGTCTTCTGGAGGACCTTGTGCGCAGGCACCTGGTCGAGCCGCGGGAGTCCTATGGTCGCTGGCAGCTGCACAGTCTCGTGCAGCTGTACGCCTGGGAGCGGCTCAGGTCACACGGCGATCCGTGGGACGAAGACCGTGGGCGGCTGTTCGCCCACTTCCACGAGATGGCCACCCAGGCGTGTGAAAGGGTCTTCGACCCCGCTGCACCGCAACCCACGGCGAGCTCCTGCTTCAGGGACCGAGCAGAGGCGCTGCGATGGCTGGAAGCCGAGCGGCGAAGCTTGGTCGCGGTGGTCGACTGTGCCCACGAAGTCGGCAGCGATCCGGTGTGCGCCGCCCTCGCGGCCCCCGTCGCCCACCTCCTGGCAGCCATGCGTTATCTGGAGGATGCCGAAGAGGTGCTGATCACAGGCATCCGGTCGAGCCGACGCTGTCAGGATGGCCCGCGGAGAGCCGCTCTGCTGAGCTCACTCGGGGTAGTGCTTCTGGACCAGCGCAGACTGGGCAAATCCTTTCGTACTCATCTCAAAGCCATCAAGATGTTCCGGAGAATGCAGCAGTACCCGGCTTTGGCCGACGCGCTGAACAACCTCGGGCTCACGCTCCACGAGCAGCGCAAGTTCGAGGAGGCCGTGGCGACCCATACCGAAGCGGCACAGCTGTCCGAGCGCGTCGGTGACGGGATCGGAGTGGCGCGGGCTCTCAGCAGCATCGGGGAGACGCAGTCCGAACTGGGGCGCAGGAAGAAGGCCGCACGTGCGCTCCGGAAGTCCGCGAAGATCTTCCGGAAGGAGGGCGACCTGCGTGGTTACGCCCGCGCCTTGAGTGGCCTCGCCAGAGCGACGCGCGACGCGGGTAAGGCCGAACAGGCTCTGGAACTGCACAAGCGCGCGCTGGAGATGTCTGACGGGCTGCTCCTGCCCCACGACAGGGCGATCGAGCTGGCCAACTACGCAGGCACACTCATCGCCGCCGGAGAGCTGGATGCGGCCCTCACCGCACAGCAGGAAGCGCTGGATACCTTCCGGCGCCTGGGGGAGAGCCACGGCGAGGCGACGGCCCTGGGGGGAATGGCCCTCGTACGCCATAGCCAGGGCAAGTGGAGCAAGGCGGTGCGGCTGCACACCCTGGCTCTGGAGGCACTCGTGGAGAGCCGAGACGACCACCGGCTGGCCCACGAGCTGAGGAGCCTGGCGGAAGTACTCCTCCGGCAGGGCAGTAACAGCGAGGCTCTGGAGAACCTGGAGCTCGCCGTGGAGCTGTATCACCGGACCGGGGACACACGGCGAGCCACGGAGACGCTGGCCCAGGTCGTCCAGGTGCGGAAGCGGCACGGTGTCATCGCGCGGACCGCTTGATCAGCGGCGCATGCGGCACACTGGACGTTTGGCCTATCGGAAAGGGCGCTCGCGTGAACGGTCCCCTCATTGTCCAGTCGGACAAGACCCTCCTGCTCGAGGTCGACCACGAGCAGGCCGATGCCTGCCGACGTGTCATCGCGCCCTTCGCGGAGCTGGAGCGTGCTCCCGAGCACATTCATACCTATCGCGTGACGCCGCTCGGGCTGTGGAATGCGCGGGCCGCCGGGCACGACGCCGAGCAGGTCGTGGACGCGCTCGTGGAGTTCTCGCGGTATCCCGTGCCGCACGCGCTGCTCGTCGACATCGCCGAGACGATGGCGCGCTACGGGCGGCTCACGCTCTCCAAGCACCCCACCCACGGGCTCGTCCTCACCACCACCGACCGGCCCGTGCTCGAAGAGATCCTGCGGTCGAAGAAGGTCCAGCCGCTGGTCGGGGAGCGGGTCGACCCGGACACCGTCGTCGTGCACCCCTCTGAGCGCGGGCAGGTCAAGCAGACCCTGCTCAAGCTGGGCTGGCCCGCCGAGGACCTCGCGGGGTACGTCGACGGCGAGGCCCACAAGATCGATCTTGACGAGAGCGGCTGGTCGCTGCGGCCCTATCAGCAGCAGGCCGTCGAGGGGTTCTGGCACGGTGGCAGCGGTGTCGTCGTGCTGCCCTGTGGGGCGGGCAAGACGCTGGTGGGCGCGGGGGCCATGGCGCAGGCCAAGGCCACCACCCTCATCCTCGTCACCAACACCGTCTCCGCCCGCCAGTGGAAGCACGAGCTGGTGAAGCGCACCTCGCTGACCGAGGACGAGATCGGCGAGTACAGCGGGACCAGGAAGGAGATCCGGCCCGTCACCATCGCCACGTACCAGGTGCTCACGACCAAGCGGAAGGGCATCTATCCGCACCTCGAGCTCTTCGACTCGCGCGACTGGGGGCTCGTGATCTACGACGAGGTGCACCTGCTGCCCGCGCCCGTCTTCAAGTTCACCGCCGACCTCCAGGCGCGCCGCCGTCTCGGGCTCACCGCCACCCTCGTACGCGAGGACGGGCGCGAGTCCGACGTCTTCTCGCTCATCGGGCCCAAGCGCTTCGACGCCCCGTGGAAGGAGATCGAGGCGCAGGGCTACATCGCGCCCGCCGACTGCGTGGAGGTGCGGGTCAACCTCACCGACAGCGAGCGACTCGCGTACGCCACCGCCGAGGCCGAGGAGAAGTACCGGTTCTGCGCCACCACGGCGACGAAGAGGAAGGTGACGGAGGCGCTGGTCAAGAAGCACGCAGGTGAGCAGACCCTCGTCATCGGGCAGTACATCGACCAGCTCGACGAGCTGGGCGAGCACCTGGGCGCGCCCGTCATCAAGGGCGAGACGACCAACGCGCAGCGCGAGAAGCTCTTCGACGCCTTCCGGGAGGGCGAGATCTCCGTCCTCGTCGTCTCCAAGGTCGCCAACTTCTCCATCGACCTGCCGGAGGCCACCGTCGCCATCCAGGTGTCGGGCACGTTCGGCTCGCGGCAGGAGGAGGCCCAGCGGCTCGGGCGCGTGCTGCGGCCCAAGGCGGACGGCCACGAGGCCCGCTTCTACTCCGTCGTCGCCCGCGACACCATCGACCAGGACTTCGCCGCCCACCGCCAGCGGTTCCTCGCCGAGCAGGGGTACGCGTACCGGATCATGGACGCGGACGAGCTGCTGGCCGGGGGCTGACAGGCGGTCTCCAGGACGGGGCGTCTTCCGGTTGGCTCCCCCGTGCTTCACCGGCGATCGGTACGCTGGGGAGTTGCCGGGAAGTCGACGGAACCAGCCACGCCGAGGGCAAGGAGGGCGCCATGCCTCACCAGGAAATCTACGAGGTGCTCTACACCGAGCCCGCAGCCCAGGACCGTGACCGCCTCGACCCTGTGCGCAGGGCGTCCTTCGACAAGGCGATCGAGATCCTGGCGCGCGATCCGTACACGGAGCACTCGCGGTCGATCGGCGTGGGCGAGCAGGACCGGGAGATCCGCCTGACCTCACAGATCGTGGCTGAGTACATGGTGTCGCGCGGCCGCCTCCTGCTCGTCGTCCTGCGGGTGTTCGACGACGCGGACATTCTGCTGGCCGAGGACTGACGCTAGGAGCCCCAGCCCCAGCCCCAGGCCGAGCAGTGCGTACGGCGACGCCAGCGGCTGCTGCCACCAGGGGAGTCGCAGGTCCAGGTCCCCCTGGTGCGGGAGCAGCCAGAACGTGCGGGCCGTGAAGAGCGCGGCCACCCCCGCGGCGAGGCGCCCCCTGCCCTCCGCGACCAGCAGCGCGAGCAGCGGCACGCACCACACCCAGTGGTGGGACCAGCTGATGGGGGAGACGAGGAGCGCGGTGAGGGCCGTCACCAGGACGGCCCGCGCGGAGCTTGGCGCGGAGCCCGGTGTCCCCGCGTGGACGCGCGCCGCGAGCCACAGGCCGCCGACCCCGACGAGCGCCGCGGGGACGGCCCACGCCGCGCCCGGCTCCGCCTCGTGCAGCACGCGCGCGACGAGCCCTTGCAGCGACTGGTTGTCGACGATCCACGCCTTGCCGACCCGGCCCGTCTCGAACACGCGCCGCGTGAAGAAGTCGACGGTGGCGCCGGGCAGGGCGAGCGCGCCGAACGCCACGGTGCCCGCCAGGGAGGCGAGGGCGGTGAGCCCTTCGCGTACGCGCCCCGTCAGCAGGTAGTACGCGATGAACACGGCGGGCGTCAGCTTGATCCCGGCCGCGACGCCCAGCGCGAAGCCCTTGCCGAGGGTGCCGGGCCGCCGGGTGAGGTCCCACAGGACCAGGCAGGCGAGCGCGAGGTTGATCTGCCCGAACAGGACGGTCTGGAAGACGGGTTCGAGCCAGAGGCCGACGGCGGTCGCGGCGCACAGGAGCGGGACGCGGACGGGCAGGCCCACCAGCGTGCAGGAGAGCCGGACCAGGAGCGCGAGCAGCGCCACGTTGCCCGCGAGGAAGACGGCCTTCAGGGCGCCCAGCGGCAGCCAGGTCGTCGGTACGAAGAGGATCGCGGCGAACGGCGGGTAGGTGGCGGGCAGTTGCCACTCGGTGACCGTGAACCCGTACAGATCACGGCCGTCCGCGACCGCGGCACCCTCGGCCCGGTAGACCAGCGTGTCGGCCATCGGCACGCGCTGGACGACGCAGAGGGCGGCCAGGGCGGCGAGCGAGAGCCCGAGAAGTAGTGCGGCCGCGGTGGGTGATCGGAAGGTCGCTGTCCGTGCTGTCACGGCGCGACCTTAGTGGCCCCGGGGTCAGCGGCGCCGGACCCCGGCCTCCGACGCGTACTCACCGAGCACGACGACGCCGAACGCGGCGTTCACGAAGACCTTGGCGGCACGCAGGGCACCGCCCAGGCGGTGCGGGTGCGGGGCGTCGTGGGTTCCTGCGGCACCGGCGGAGGACGGGACGGACGCGGGGGTGAAGGTTGCTGCGCTCATGTCTCCATGATGGTTTCCGCGCGGCGCCCGCACATCGGTCTGCGGTCCACCTCGCACGTCGCCCTTTGGTCCAACAGGAGGGGGCGTTCCCGTACGACTTGAGGGGGAGGCGGCCCCCTACGGAGGTACGGGACGACGAGGCGCGGGGGCCGTCACCCGCTCTCGTCGGGTCCGTCACCGGCTCTCAAGTGGGCGCCTCCGCCAGGAGACGGTACCGTCGTGGACACCGCGCACCACCGCGCCGCGTCAACGCAGCCGCCCCGGAGGGGACTTCGTGGGGATCGAGAGCGATCAGCTGGTCTTCGACTATCTGAGCCGGGTCGGAGACCTCGCCCAGCAGCGGCAGTTGCCGTCCGGCACCCGGATGCGGCTGGTCTCCCGGCTCCGGAACGAGATCGACCGCAGCAGGGCCAAGGCGGTCGCCGACAACCCCGCGGCCATCCGCCGCATCCTGGCCCGCCTCGGCACGCCGGAAGAGGTCGTCGAATCGGCGGGCGACACGTCCGGCGACTCGTCCGGCGAGCCCTCCGGCGACATACCGGCGGCGCGGAGCGAGCCAGGGGCGGCCGTGCCGACGCAGCGCGGAGCACGGCCCCGGCGTACGCGTACGGAACGAGCGGAGCCCGCGGAGGACGGCGCCTCCGAGACGCTGCCCAAGGCGCTGCGCCGCATGGTCCCGAGGCCCCGCCGCACCCCGGCCCCCGCCCCGGAACCGGAGGCTCCCGCGCCCGAGCCGTGGGACGAACGCCCGGCGCCGCCCCACCTCGCGGGCACCGACGAGCTGGGGCCGAGCGGCTCGGAGCCCGACTGGTGGCGGGTAGACAGCAGCCCGTTCGGCTTCGCGGACAGCGTGCCCGGCTTCGTCGGCGGCGTGGAGATCCCCGAGATACTCAAGCCTCCGCCGTCCCCCGACGACGCGCGCGAGAAGGACGAGGGGGATGAGGGGGATGAGGGGGATGAGGAGTACGAGGAAGAAGAGGCAGAAGGGGTAGAAGAGGCAGAAGGGGCGGTAGGGGGGAAGGGGGCGGGACGCAGGCGGCGCTGGCGCGTGCGCAGGGCGCGTCCGGGCGGCGGCACGGGCGAAGGCCCGACCCTCAGCAACCCCCTGCTCCTGCTCGCCGCCGCGCTCCTCACCGTCGGCGCCGTCCTCGGCAACCTCATCGCGCTCGGCGTCGGCTGGCTCATCGCCTACGCGTCGCGCCGACTCTCCCGTACCGAGGCGAAGATGGCGGCCCTGGGGCTGCCCGCCCTCTCGGTGGCCGCGGGGCTCACCTGGCTGTGGGGCCGCAGCGAGGGGCGCTGGGGCGACCCGATCGAGGACGGGCACATGAGCGGCGCCATCGCGGACACCTGGCCGTGGGTGGTGCGCGGCGCGGCCGTCGCCTCCGCGCTGTTCCTGGTGTGGAGGTCGCAGCGGCAACGGCCGTGAGCCGCCCGGGGGTTGGGGGAGGCCGCCCCCCCCCGCTACTCCGTCTTCGTCTTCGTCTTCGTCAGGTCCGCCTGCAACTGGTCGAGGATCTTGTCCGCCGCGGTGTAGCCGATGCCCTGGATCCACAGCTCGTCGTCGACCGTGTGGACGTTGCCCGACTTCACGGCCCGCATGTTCTTCCACAGTCCGCTGCCGACGGTCTGCGTCTGCTTGGCCTTCTTCGGATCGCCGTACGTGGAGCGGAAGATGACGTCCGTGTCCGCGAGGTCGATCTTCTCGGGGGACAGGTCGTAGGAGAAGCCGTCCTTGGCCTTCGCCGAGATCGGGGCGCGGCCGAGGCCGACGTCCTTGAGGATGGTCGCGATGTAGCTCTGGTCGCCGTAGAGGCGGATGTCGGCGCCCTCGATGAAGCGGATGACGTTGACCTCGGTCTGCCGGGCCTTCGCCGGGCCGCCGATGGCCGCGGTGACCTTCTTGGTGTGGGCGGTGTAGTCGGCGACGACCTTCTTCGCCTCGGCCCGCTTGCCGAGCGCGTCGGCGTGCACCTGGAAGTTCTCCTTCCAGGGGTAGCCGGTGGTCTCCGTCATGACGGTCGGCGCGATCGCCTTGAGCTGGTCGTACTTCGCCGCGTGCCGGATCTTGGAGGTCAGGATCAGATCCGGCTCGAGTGCCGCGATGGCCTCCATGTTGGGGTTCATCATCTCGCCGACGTCCTTGATGCCGCCGAGCTCGTCCTTGGGCAGGTAGTCCAGGAAGCCCTTTGACGCCTCGACGTGGGTGGCGCCGACCGGTTTCACGCCGAGGGAGATCGCGGAGTCGAGTTCGGCGGTGTCGAGGACGACGACGCGCTCGGGGTGCTCCTTCACCTTGACGTCGCCCATGGCGGTCTTGACCGTGTGCGTCCCGCCCGATGAGCCGGACCCTTCGGAGTCCGACGAGCCGCAGGCGGCGAGCGCGAGCGCGCCGGTGAGGGCCAGCGCGCCGGTGCGCAGGGCGCGGCGGCGCGGCAGCGGGGAGCGGAAGCGATTCATGGGGACACCTTTCGTCGCGTTCACACGGATGTGCCGGTGCGGGCGGGCGCGGTCGCGGACCACGGCGCCCCGGGGACGACCAGGGGGGAGCCGGTCACGGGGTCCGGCACCACCACGCACTCCAGGCCGAAGACCTCGCGCACGAGTTCCTCGGTGACGACCTTCGAGGGGGCTCCTTCGGCGACGACCTCGCCGGACTTCATGGCGATGAGGTGGTCGGCGTACCGCGCGGCCTGGTTGAGGTCGTGCAGGACCACCACGACCGTGCGGCCCCGGTCGTGGTTGAGCTGGCGTACGAGGTCAAGGACCTCGACCTGGTGGGAGATGTCCAGGTAGGTCGTCGGCTCGTCGAGGAGCAGCAGGCCGGTGTCCTGGGCGAGGGCCATCGCGATCCACACCCGCTGGCGCTGCCCGCCGGAGAGCTCGTCGACGGAACGCTCGGCGAGCGCGGCCACGTCGGTGCGCTCCATCGCCTCCGTCACGGCCTTCTCGTCCGCGTCGGACCACTGCTGCCACCAGTGCTGGTGGGGCTGGCGGCCGCGCGCGACGAGGTCGCCGACGGTGATCGCCTCGGGGGCGACGGGCGTCTGCGGGAGCAGCCCGATCTGCTGGGCGATCCGCTTCGTCGGGAGCTTCGCGAGGGCCTCGCCGTCGAGCAGGACCGCGCCGCTTTTCGGCTTGAGGAGGCGGCCGAGCGCGCGCAGGGTCGTGGACTTGCCGCAGGCGTTGGGGCCGACGATCACGGTGACCTTGCCGTCGGGGATCGCGAGGTCGAGGCGGTCGACGACCGTGCGGTCCTCGTAGGCGAGGGTCAGCTCGCTGGCCGTCAGGCGGGCGGCGGTCACTGCGTGCCTCCAGTGCGAACGGAACGGCTCCGGATGATGAGCCAGATCAGGTAAGGGGCGCCGACCGCCGCCGTGAGGACGCCCACCGGCAGCTCCGTCGGCGAGAACAGGCGGCGGGCGAGCAGATCGGCGACGACCATGATCAGCGCGCCGAGCAGCGCCGAGCAGAACAGCGGGATCTGCGCGGTGCGGGTCAGCCTGCGGGCGATCTGCGGGGCGAGCAGCGCGACGAAGTCGACGGGGCCCGCCGCGCCGGTCGCCACGGAGGCGAGGACGACGCCGAGCAGGACGAGACCGAGGCGCACCCGGCCGAGGCGCACGCCGAGCGCGGTCGCCGTGTCGTCGTCCATGGTGACCGAGCGCTGGGCGCGGGCCGCCCAGAAGACGAACGGGAGGAGTACGAGAAGGACCAGGCCGAGCGGGTTCGCCTCGGCCCAGCCGCGGCCGTTGAGGGAACCCGTCATCCAGATCTGCGCCTGCTGGGCGACGAGGTAGTCGCCCTTGGTCATGAAGAGCGTGGTGACCGAGCGGAGCGCGATCGCGAAGCCGATGCCGATGAGGACGAAGCGGGTGGCGTGCAGCCCGCCGCGCCACGCGAAGACGTACACGAGGGCGGCGGCGAGCACGCCGCCGAGCACCGAGAGGTAGGGCAGGGCGGTGTAGGAGGTGATCCCGAAGGTCATCGCGCCGACGGTGAGGGCGCTCGCGCCCTGGCTGATGCCGATGATGTCGGGGCTGGCCAGCGGGTTGCGGGCGACGGTCTGGATGAGCCCGCCCGCGACGCCGAACGCGGCGCCGACCAGGAGGCCGACGGCCAGGCGGGGTTCGCGCAGGGTGCCGACGACGAGTTCGTCGGCGGAGGGCTGCCCGAAGACGACCTTCAGGGCCTCGGCCGGGTGCACGAAGGACTCGCCGACACAGAGGTACGCCAGGCAGCTCGCGGCGAGGAGCACGGCGAGGCCGACGGCGACGACGGCCGCGCGGCGGTGGACGAGGAGAGCGGCCTTGTGGACGCGGAGGACCGCGTATCCGGCGGGGCGTATGTTCCCCTGCCGTACGCGCCCCGTGGGCACTGTCGCCGTCACGCGGCCACCGCCTTCCTGCGGACGAGGGTCACCAGGAACGGCACCCCGATGAGCGCGGTCATCACGCCCGCGGGCACCTCGCTCGGCGGGAAGACCACCCGGCCCACGGTGTCGGAGACGAGCAGCATCACGGGCCCGATCACGGCGGCCATGGGCAGCACCCAGCGGTGGTCGCTGCCGACGATCGCGCGGGCGATGTGCGGCACGGCGAGCCCGATGAAGGCGATGGGTCCCGCCGCGGCGACGCCCGCCCCGGTCAGGATCGTCGCGCCGAGCCCGCCCACGATCCGTACGGTCGCGACGTTCTGCCCGAGTCCCTTGGCCACGTCCTCGCCGAGCGCGAGGGCGTCGAGGCCGCGGGCGACCGCGAGGACGAGGACCAGGCCGACGAGCAGGAACGGCCAGATCTGGCCGACGATCTCGGCGTCGCGCCCGGAGAGCGAACCGACCTGCCAGAAGCGGAACTCGTCGAGGGCGGACGCCTTGGTGGTGAGGACGGCGGTGGTCAGCGAGACGAGCAGCGCGTTGATCGCGGCGCCGCCGAGCGCGAGTTTCACGGGGGTCGCGCCGCCCCTGCCGCTCGCCGCGATCGCGTACACGGCGACCGAGGCGAGGCCCGCGCCCACGAAGGCGTACCAGACGTAGCCGGTGAGGGTGTGGACGCCCGCGAAGGCGATGGCGCACACCACGCCGACCGAGGCGCCCTGGCTGATGCCGAGGATGCCGGGGTCGGCGATGGGGTTGCGGGTGATGCCCTGGAGGACCGTCCCTGCCAGGGCGAGCGCGGCGCCGACCATCAGGCCGATGACGGTGCGCGGCACCCGCATCTCGCGGATCACCTCGGCGGCGTCACTGTGCCCGCCGTGCAGCAGGGCGTTCAGGACGGCGGACGGCGCGATGGCGCGGGCGCCGACGGCGAGGCTGAGCAGGACGGCGAGCAGCAGGGCCACGACGGCCGCGGTCATCATGACGGCGCGTCTGACGGGCACACGCATCGGCTGGGCTCGTTTCACATGAGGCGTACGGGAGTGGGGCGCAGCGGTCGCAAGGCGCTGGTAAGGCTTGGCTAAGTCTACGGCCGGGGGTTCCCGCCGCCCTCGGCACAATGGGGTTCATGACCTCTCACACGCTGACCGTCGGCTTCGACCTCGACATGACCCTGATCGACTCCCGGCCCGGTATCAAGGCGGCCTTCCTGGCGCTTTCCGCGGAGACGGGGACGTTCGTCGACGCGGACCTGGCGATCACGCGGCTCGGCCCGCCGCTGGAGCAGGAGCTGCGGCACTGGTTCCCGGAGGACGAGATCCAGGACACGGCCGACCGGTACCGGGAGATCTACGTCACACACGCGATCGAGCCGAGCCTCGCCATGGCCGGGGCCGCGGACGCCGTCGCGGCGGTGCGTGCGCACGGCGGCCGGGCGATCGTGGTCACCGCCAAGTACGAGCCCAACGCCAAGCTGCACCTGACGCACCTCGGCATCGAGGCGGACGCGGTCATCGGCTCGCTGTGGGCGGAGGCGAAGGCGGAGGCGCTGCGTGAGTACGGGGCGGCCGTGTACGTCGGCGACCACACCGGTGATGTACGCGGCGCGCGTACGGCGGGCGCGCTCTCCGTGGCGGTCGCCACCGGACCGTGTGACGCAGCCGAACTGCGCGCCGCGGGCGCTGACGTGGTCCTCGCCGGGCTCGACGAGTTCCCGGCCTGGCTCGACGCCTACGCGGCGGGCGGCGCCGGGAGCTGAGGCCGGGCGCCGCTAGGTGGTGCTCGACCTGGCCTGACGCCGCTGCACGGCGACGCCGCGGAGCACGCCGGCGGCGGCGATGAGGAACCCGACGCCCATCAGCATGCACACCGCGTACGCGATGGAGGGGAAGGGGTCGGACCCCAGGAACAGCGGGGCCACGGTGACCATTGTGGCCACCGCTCCGACGAAGAAGACGATTGCTCCGGTCCGGACCATTCCGTCGCCCGGTCCGGCCGAATTCGCTTGGGTTTTGTCACGCACCCCACCAGGGTAGTTCCCAGCGCGAAGGAAGAATCCGGGGACGTCTTGTCACCGGCCCACGGACCAATAGTCTTGGTGGCGGCGGGTCGGGCGACCCGCTGTAGTGCTATCCAGAGCCGTTTTCGCCCCCTCGATCCGGTGGGGGCGGACCGGCATAGACGAGTACGACGAGTACGAGGACGAGGACTTCACGTGCCTACCGGCAAGGTCAAGTGGTTCAACAGCGAGAAGGGCTTCGGCTTCCTCTCCCGCGACGACGGCGGCGACGTCTTCGTGCACTCCTCCGTACTGCCCGACGGCGTCGACACACTCAAGCCCGGCCAGCGCGTGGAATTCGGTGTCGTCGCTGGTCAGCGCGGTGACCAGGCGCTCTCCGTCACGATCCTCGACCCGACCCCCTCGGTGGCGGCGGCGCAGCGCCGCAAGCCGGACGAACTGGCGTCGATCGTCCAGGACTTGACGACGCTCCTGGAGAACATCACACCGATGCTGGAGAAGGGCCGCTACCCCGACAAGGCGTCGGGGGCGAAGATCGCTGGGCTCCTGAGAGCGGTGGCGGACCAGCTGGACGTGTGACTTCGTGCCCGGACGGGCTGGTTTCAGCCCGTCCGGCGTTTGAGGACGAGCCGTTCAGGCGATCTGGACGTTCACGGAAACGACAGGGCGCCGGGTCGCAGAGCAGGCACGAGCCCCTCGGCCGCGGCCCGGGTGAGAAGCCCCCGCACGGCCGCGTAGCCGTCCTCGCCGAGGTCCGCCGTGAACTCGTTGACGTACAGGCCGATGTGCTGGTCGGCGACGGCCGGGTCCATCTCCTGGGCGTGTTCGAGGACGTAGGGCCGCGACGCCTCGGGGTCGTCCCAGGCCATGCGGACCGACGCGCGGGCCGCGTCGGCGAGCGAGCGCAGCGCCTCCGTGCCGAGGGAGCGCCGCGCGATGATCGCACCGAGCGGAATCGGCAGACCCGTCGTCGCCTCCCAGTGCTCGCCCATGTCGGCGAGGCGGTGGAGGCCGTAGTTCTGGTACGTGAAGCGCGCCTCGTGGATGACCAGGCCCGCGTCGACCTTGCCGTCGCGCACCGCGGGCATGATCTGGTCGAAGGGCAGCACCACGATCTCGCCGACGCCACCGCCGGTGAGCGTGTCCGCGGCCCAGAGGCGGAAGAGCAGGTACGCCGTCGACTTCTCGCTCGGCACGGCGACCGTCTTGCCGGTGAGGTCGACGCCGGGCTCACGGGTCAGCACGAGCGGGCCGCAGCCACGGCCGAGCGCGCCGCCGCAGGGCAGCAGCGCGTACTCGTCGAGGACGTACGGCAGCACGGCGTACGACACCTTCAGGACATCCAGGTCGGACGCGGCGGGGCCGCGCTCCGCGATGCCGTTGGTGATGTCGATGTCGGCGAAGGTGACGTCGAGCGCGGGGGCGCCCGGCACCCGGCCGTGCGCCCAGGCGTCGAAGACGAACGTGTCGTTGGGGCAGGGCGAGTACGCGATCCGCAGGGACTCAGTCATGGTCGTTCCAACTCTCCAGTACGGGCGTGAGCTTCCCGAACGCCTCGGTCAATGCCGAGAGCGCGGCACCGATCCGCCAGGCGTCCCGGTCCCGGGGGCCGACCGCGTTGGAGACCGCGCGGACCTCAAGGACGGGCAGAGCGTGCAGGGCGGCGGCCTCGGCGACGCCGAAGCCCTCCATCGCCTCTGCCAGGGCGCGCGGATGACGCAGCCGCAGGGCCGCGGCGCGCGCGGCGGAGCCGGTCACGGTGGAGACGGTGAGGACGGTGCCGCTCGCGGCGCCCGTGGCATCGGCCGCTCCCCGTACGAGGGAAGGCGGCGGACGGTGGGTGACGGCGCCGAAGCCGAGTTCGGTCACCGGCAGGAAGCCGTCGCCGGTCTCGGCGCCCAGGTCGGCGACGGTGATCTCGTCGGCGACGACGAGCGAGCCGACGGGCGCGTCGGGCTGGAAGCCGCCGCCGATCCCGGCGGAGACGACGAGGCGGTAGGGCCTGCCTGCGGCGTCGGCACGGGCGAGTGCGGTCGCCGTGCCCGCGGCGGCGGCCGCGGGGCCCACGCCCACGGCCAGTACGTCGACGCCGGTGCCGGGGTGTTCGGCCAGCGCCCGCGCCACCGCGTCCCGTTCGGCGGGGACGGCGGTGGCGACGAGAACGCGGGAGGGGCCCGTGGTGTGCGTGGCGGGCCCCGGTGTCGCGTCGTACGAGGTCAGGAGTCGGAGTCCTTCTCGAACTTGAACGACCACAGTCCTGTGGCCTTCTGCGTGGAGCCCTTGCCGCCCTCGAGGATGCTGACGGTGGACTTCTTGCCGCCGCCGCCGTACTGCTGGTTGAAGAAGACGCTGCCCGGGATCACCACGTACGTCTTCTTGCTGGCCTCGGTCAGCGGCTGACCGTTCATCAGGAGCGTCCAGCCCTTCTCGGCGACCTCCGGGTCGACGCCGAAGCGGACCTTCTCGTCGGGGTCGACCTTGACGGTCTTCACGTCCTTGTCCTGGAGGCAGGACTTCAGCTGGGACTCCTTCAGCTCCTTGCCGTCGTTGTAGCAGGAGGCTTCCGTGTTCACGGAGTCGCTGCCGACGGTCACGGTGGCGAGCGGCGTCGGCTTGTCGCAGGCCGAGAGGACGAGGAGTCCGGCGGAGACGGCGCCAAGGGCGGCCACGGTGCGGCGGCGGCGCGCCGCGCTGTTCACATTCGCGGCTCCGCCGCGGAGCAGGGAGGTCATGGGCGAAGGCTATCGGGCGCGTCGGGGGGTCTTGTTACGTGGGGGTCGCGGGCGCGGCGCGGGCGGGTCCGCGGGGGAGCGGGCGGGCGGAGCGGGCGGGCGGAGCGCGTGGCGTGCTCAGATCACCCGGGTGCGGCGCGGGCCGCCCTGCCGGGCCGTGGTGAGGAGCCCCCGTACGGTCGAGAGCCAGCCGAGCGCGACGATGCCCGCGGCCACCGCAAGACCGAGCGACCCGTTCAGCGGCATCGCGATGCCGACGGCCCCGCCGAACACCCAGGCCACCTGGAGCAGCGTCTCGGAGCGGGCGAAGGCGGACGTGCGGACCTGCTCGGGGACGTCCCGCTGGATCAGCGCGTCCAGGGACAGCTTCGACAGGGCCTGCGCGAAACCGGCGCAGGCGCCCAGACAGGCCACGCCCACCGCGCCGAAGAACAGCGCGGAGGTGATCGCGACGCCGAGGACCACGGCGACGACCGTCACGATGATGATCTCGGGCGCCCGCGCCTTCAGCCAGGCGCCGACCGCGGTGCCCAGCGCGTTGCCCGCGCCCGCGGAGACGCCGACGATGCCGAGCGAGACCGCGGCGCTCTGCCCGGCCAGCGGATGCTCGCGCAGCAGGAACGCCAGGAAGAAGATGAGGAAGCCGGAGAGGCAGCGCAGCGCGGCGTTGGCGGCCAGGGCGTGGGTGACGGCGGGCCCGACCGTGCGCAGCCCGAGCCGCCGCTTGCGGGAGGTGTCGGAGGCGGCCTCGGCGCGCGCGTGCAGGTGCAGGTGCTCCTCGTCGGCGGAGAGCAGCGCCTTGGCCTCGCCCTTGGCCGAGTCGACCTTGCGGGGCAGCGAGAACGACAGGAACATCCCCGACACGAAGATCACGAAGGCGCCGAAGAGCGGCCAGCGCGGGCCGATCGCCTGGAGCCCGGCCCCGACGGGCGCGGCCACGGCGGTGGCAAGGAGACCCCCGAGGGTGACGCGGGAGTTGGCTTTGACGAGGGAGAAGCGGGGTGGCAGGAGCCGTGGCACGACGGCGCTTCTGACCACTCCGTACGCCTTGGAGGCCACGAGCACGCCGAGCGCGGCGGGGTAGAGCTCGACGCTGCCGGTGGCGACCGCGCCCGAGAGGACGAGCGCGAGCAGGGCGCGGGCCAGCATGGCGCCCGCCATCGCGGCGCGGCGGCCGTGCGGGAGCCGGTCGAGCAGGGGGCCGATGACGGGGGCGAGGAGCGTGAACGGCGCCATCGTGATGGCGAGGTAGAGCGCGACGCGGCCGCGGGCCTCGTCGGTCGGCACGGAGAAGAAGACGGTGGAGGCGAGCGCGACGGTGATCATCACGTCGCCCGCGCCGTTCACCGCGTGCAGCTCGATCAGCTTTCCGAGGCCCGATTCGCCCGCGCCGTGGGCGTGGGTGGCCTTGCGGATGCCTCGGGCGGGGCCGGTGACGGGGAAGTGGAGGGCGCGGCCCAGGGCGCGCGCGGTCCGTCGCGCCGGTCCCGGCGAGACGGTTCCTGCTCCTGTGCCTGTGCCTACGGGCGTCGACCTTGTGGGGGCCACTCCGTCATAGTGCCCCTTTGGGGGGTGTCCTAGTGCGGATACGTGGCCGGGGGCCTTGGGGGGGGCTTGTGCGTGCGGCGGGTGGGCGGTCCCATGGCCACTCCACCCCGCCGCTCCGCGCCGGCCTCCCCCCCCGGCACTCCGCACGGCCCGGCACCTGTTCTCCCCCGCTCCGCGAGGGCTTTTCCCGCCCGCCCGCCCAACACTCCGCACGGTCCGGCACCTGTTCTCCCCCGCTCCGCGAGGGCTTTTCCCGCCCGCCCGCCCAACACTCCGCACGGTCCGGGACCTGTTCTCCCCCGCTCCGCGAGGGCTTTTCCCGCCCGCCCGCCCGACACTCCGCACGGTCCGGGACCTGTTCTCCCCCGCTCCGCGGCGGCCATTCCCGCCCGCCCGCCCAACACTCCGCACCGTCCGGCGCGTGTTCCCCCCCCCGCCCGGAGCTCCGCACCGAGCAGCGCCTGTTCTCTCCCCCGCCAGGCGTTCCGCACCAGGCGGCACCTGTTCTCTCCCACCCGTCCGGCTCTCCGCACCGTGTGCTCCTGGGGCGGCGCGGGTTTTTGGCGTGTTGGATTTGGCGGCTGTCCGGGTGTTGTGAGGGGGAAATGTTTGGGCGGGTGGGTGGGGAGTACGGCGCGGAGCGGCGGCGGAGGGAGGGGCGGTGCTGAGGGGGGATGTGCCGAGGGGGCGCAGGGGTGCGGGGCCGAGGAGTGGGGCGGGGTGTGGGGTGAGGGGTGGGGGGAGAGGTGGGGCGGGGGGTGAGGTGTGGGGTGGGTGGGGAGGGGGGTTGGGGAGGGGCGGAATGGGGGGTTGGGGGGTGGGGGCGTACGTCGGTGTAGGCCCAGGGGCCAGGAGAAGGTAGCGTGCGTAGCGCGCCTGCGGCGGTTGTTCTTGGCCGCGCGCCTCTCGGTCATCCCGCAGAATGGGTGACGTAGGTGCGCCCGAGAACGTCGGGCGCGGACGTTGACGCGGCCCTCAGGTCCGCTCCGTCCGTACCCCCGCGTAAGGGTGGCGCACTCGTGAGACGGCGTAGGAGAGAAGCGATACCTGTGAGCGCAGCGACAACGCGAAGCCGTACCCAGCGCACCCCGCGTACCCCGGACCGCCTGTGCGCCGAAGCGGTCGGCCTGGCGCGGGCCGCGGCCGAGGAGGCCGCCGCACCCGGTGTGGTCGGTGAGCACGTCGAGGTCGTCGTGGAGGGCGACCGGGTCGTCACACACCTCTTCGAGTGCAAGGAGTTCGGCTACCGGGGCTGGCGCTGGGCGGTGACGGTCGCCCGCGCCTCGCGGGCCAAGGTCGTCACGCTCGACGAGACGGTGCTGCTGCCGGGCCCCGACGCGCTCCTCGCCCCCGAATGGGTGCCGTGGAGCGAGCGGCTGCGGCCGGGCGACATGGGGCCCGGCGACCTCCTTCCGACGGACGCGGAGGATCTGCGTCTGGAGCCCGGTTTCACCGGCGAGGAGGAGCCGCCGCCGAACTCGGTCGTGTCGGAGGAGATGGCCGAGCTCGTCGAGGCGGAGGACGCCGAGGTCACGGCGGAGCCCTCGGCGGAACTGCCGATGGCGCCCGCGCGCGGCTCGATCGCGGCGGTCGCCGACGAGCTGGGCATGCGGCGCGCCCGGGTCCTTTCCCGGTACGGGCTGCACATCGCCGCGGACCGCTGGGAAGAGGCGTACGGCGCGAAGACCCCGATGGCGCAGGCGGCGCCCGCGGGATGCGTGAGCTGTGGGTTCCTGGTGGCGATCGGCGGTTCGCTCGGTCAGGCGTTCGGTGTGTGCGCCAATGAGTTCGGGCCCGCGGACGGGCGGGTCGTGTCCCTCTCGTACGGCTGTGGAGGCCACTCGGAGGCGGCGGTCATGCCGAAGCCCGCGCGGCCGGCGCCGCCGGTCCTCGATGAGACGCGGGTGGACGTGCTGCCGTTGCGGCCCGCGGCGGATTCCGGGTCGGTGAGCGTGGAAGGGGAGGGACCGGGAGACGATCTCGGCCACTCCTAGTTCCGGCGGCGGGTGACGGTACTCGGCTCGGTGGCGCGGGGCTCCGGGGCTGTTCCTCGGTGCCGTGGCCGCTGTGGTCGGCATAGTGGTGTGCGTCTCCCCGCGGGGCTCATCGGCCCCGTGGCCCGTCCCCTCGGTACCTCTCCCCTCCGCACCGGCCGCTCTCTCCGTTGCCGCTTCGCGGCGTGCTCCCCACCCGCCTGCCCAAACATCTCCCCCCATCACGACGCGGTACCGTTCGCCCGCAAGCAGGGCGAGCACGAGCGGATCAGGCACGCCCCACGCCCCACGCCCGCCCCCCCGCGCCCCAAAAGAAGAGAGACGACCGTGAGCAAGACCGTGCGGCCCGCGGCCGAGGGCATCGATCCCTTCGGCACCGCCCGCCTCCGCCGCGGAGTCCTCGACGCCTGGGCCGCCGCCCCACCCCGCTTCCGCGAGGACGCCAACGCGGAAGAGGACCTCGCGCTCGGCGGCTACCGGGACCGGCTCGTCGTGGAGTTGGCGCAGAACGCCTCGGACGCGGCCGCCCGCGCGGGCGTTCCCGGGCGGCTCGCGCTGACCCTGCGCGACGGCGTGCTCGCCGCCGCGAACAGCGGTGCCCCGCTGGACGCGACCGGTGTGGAGTCCCTCTCCACCCTGCGCGCCTCCGCGAAGCGGGAGACCCCCGAAGGGGCCCGGGGAACGAGCGTGGGCCGCTTCGGCGTCGGCTTCGCCGCCGTGCTCGCCGTCTCCGACGAGCCCGCCGTCGTGGGGCGCACCGGCGGCGTCCGCTGGTCCCTCGCCGAGGCCCGTGAACTCGCCGCCGAGACCGCGAGGTTCAGCCCGGGCCTGGGCGACGAGATTCGCCGCAGGGACGGCCACGTCCCCCTGCTCCGGCTGCCCATGGCGGCGGAGGGCACCGCGCCCGACGGGTACGACACGGTCGTCATCCTGCCCTTGCGGGACGCCGCCGCCGAGGACCTGGTCGCCCGGCTCCTGGCCGGGGTCGACGACGCCCTGCTGCTCGCCCTGCCGGGGCTCGCCGAGGTCAGCATCGAGACCCCGGACGGCACCGTCCGTACCCTGCGCCGCCGCGCCGAGGCCCCGTACACCGTGGTCGATGACAGCCGCGACGGTACGACGCGCTGGCGCACCGTCAGCAGTCAAGGCGCGCTCGACGCCGCCCTGTTGAAGGACAGGCCGGTCGAGGAGCGGCTGCGTCCGCACTGGTCGGTCACCTGGGCCGTGCCCGTGGACCGCGAAGGCGCCCCCGAGCGGCCGCGCAGCACGCCCGTCGTGCACGCGCCGACGCCGAGTGACGAACCCCTCGGCGTACCGGCGCTGCTGATCGCGTCGTTCCCGCTGGACACCGCCCGGCGGCATGCCGCGCCGGGGCCGCTGACCGACTTCCTGGTGGAGCGCGCCGCCGAGGCGTACGTCGAACTCCTCGCCGACTGGCGGCCCGTCACCGAAGCGATCATCTCGCTGGTGCCGGGGCCGCTCGGCAGGAGCGAGCTGGACGGCGCGCTGCGCCAGGGCATCCTGGAGCGGCTCCCGCGCACCGCCTTCCTGCCGCCCGCGCTGCCCCGGACCGCGGCCGCCGAGGGGGCCGAGGGGGCCGAGGACACCGGGATCGCCGATCTCCCCGCCCTCGGCGATGACGCCCTGCCCCCGGCCCTGCGCCCCCGTGACGCGGAAGTCGTGGAGGGCGCGGGCGGCGAGACCGTGCGCGTGCTCGCCGAGGTGCTTCCGAGCCTGCTGCCCGCGGGACTCGAACGCCGTTCCGAGCTGCGCACGCTCGGTGTCGCGCGGGTCGCCCTGACCGAGGCCGTCGACCGGCTCGCCGGTCTCGAGCGGGACGCGGCCTGGTGGCGGCGGCTGTACGACACCCTGGCGGGCGTCGACCCCGACCGGCTCTCGGGGCTTCCCGTGCCGCTCGTGGGGGGCGCCTCCCAGGCGTTCGGCTCCGGGGGAGGGCGTACGACGATCGGGCCCCGGCAGGTCCTGCTGCCCGCCGCGGGCGACGAGCGCGATCCCGCGTCGCTCGCCAGGCTCGGTCTGAAGGTCGCCCATCCGGATGCCGTCCACCCCCTCCTGGAGAAGCTCGGCGCGCTCCCCGCGACGCCCCGCGCGATCCTGACGACCCCGCAGGTGCGCGCCGCCGTGGCCGCCTCCCTCGACGACGACACCTGGGACGAGGACGCCCTGGACGCCGACGAGTTGGCGGACGTCGTGCTCGCGCTGGTGCGGGACGCCCATCTCGCGCCGGGCGACGAGCCGTGGCTCGCCGCCCTCGCGCTGCCCGACGAGGACGGTGAACTCGCCCCCGCCGGTGAGCTGGTGTTCCCCGGCAGCGCGTTCGCCGAGGTGATGCGCGAGGACGAACTGGCCCTCGCCGACCAGGAACTCGCCGACCGCTGGGGCGAGCAGCCGCTGGCGGCCTGCGGGGTGCTCGCCACGTTCGCGCTGGTCCGCGCCACTGACGTCGTACTGGATCCGGACGAACTGGAGCCGCGCGAGGGGGACTTCGCCGAGCCCGACGACGCGGGGCTCCTCGACGCCGTGGACGTGTGGTGCGAGGACGTGCTGGACCGGCTGCCCGACACGCCGGTGCCGCCGGTCGCCACCGAGATCGTCGCCGTACGGGATCTGGACCTGGTCGACGACGACTGCTGGCCGCAGGCGCTCGCGATGCTCTCGCGCCCGCCGCTGCGGGACGCCCTGACGCAGCCGCTGCGGGTGCTCCTGCCCGACGGCACGACGGAGACCGTCCGTTCGTACACGGCGTGGTGGCTGCGCGGCCACCACGTCCTGGACGGGCGCCGTCCGGCGGGGCTGCGCGCGGCGGGCGGCGATCCGCTCCTGGTGGGTCTGTACGACGCGGCGGACGCCTCCGGCTTCGGCGACGAGGAGGTGCTGCGGGCCCTGGGCGTGCGGACCTCGGTCGGGGCGCTCCTCGCGGAGCCGGGCGGTGCGGCCGAGCTGCTCGACCGGCTCGCGGATCCGGAGAGGACCGTTTCGCCCGCCCAACTGCACGCGCTGTACGGGGCGCTCGCCGATCTCGACCCGGAGCAGGTGACGCTCCCCGACGAGCTGCGCGCGGTGGTGGACGGCGAGGTCGTGGTGGTCGACGCGGCGGACGCGGTGGTCGCCGACGCGCCGGACCTGCTGCCGCTGGCCGAGGGCGTCCCGCTGCTTCCCGTGCGCTCGCGCAAGGCGGGGGACCTCGCGGAACTGTTCCAGGTGCGGCGGCTGAGCGAGACGGCGGCGGTGGAGCCCGCGGGGCACGGCGTGGAGCACGCGGTGCCCGAGTCGGTGCGGATCCTGCTCGGCTCCGCGACCCCGGAGACGTACATCGAGCACGAGGAACTCGTCGCGGGCGGCGTGGAGCTCGACTGGCGCCGCACTCCGGACGGCACCGTGCACGCGGCGACGCTGGAGGGTGTCGCGGCGGGTCTTGCCTGGGCGGCGGGGCAGTGGCCTCGGCGGTTCGAGGTGGCGGCGCTGCTCGAAGATCCCTCGCGGACCGCGGAGTTGGCGCGGGACCGCTGGTTCGACTGAGGCGCCGAGGCGCGGTGACCGGTTGCGCCTGGTTCCACCCTGTTCGGCAGGGCTGGAGCCCGGCGTTCCCCTTCCCGGTCACATTTTCTTCACTTCTCGTACAACCAGTCCCACCCGTCACAGGTCTGATCTTGCGAGTCAACAGACTCCTAGATCACTGGGACCCCGCGTGACGGCGTGCAACGCACCGCGGGTCCCCTTCTCCAACTGGGGAAACACATGCGCATCCGTGCCACCGTGGCCGCACTGTCCGGCACCCTGGCCCTTTCCGCACTGGCCGTCCCGGCCGCGCAGGCCGCCGACGGCCCGAGCGCCCCGCTCGCCGCTTCCGTCGCCAAGATGGCGAGCGGTGCGAGCGCGGGCGACGCCAAGATCACCAAGGTCACCGTCAACGGTGGCAAGGACGTCGTGATCGGCACCACCGAGAAGAAGAAGTTCACCGTCGCGATCACCGCGACCGACCCGTCCGGCATCGTCGCGGGCAGTGCCTTCCTGTGGCACGGCCCCGACGAGACCCACGTCGACGGCCTCATCACGCCCGATGACTTCGAGGGCAAGTGCAAGGTCGTGAACGCGACCACCTCGACCTGCACGGTGACCGTCGTGGCCGACCCGAAGATCGACTTCGCCAACACCGCGGCCGGCGGCGGCTGGAAGGTCTACGCCAACGCGATCGCCGACGACCAGGACGAGGCCGAGGTCCAGGGGGCCAAGGCCGACGCCCGCATCCAGCGCTACGCCAAGCTCACCACCAACGCCTCCCCGGAGCCCGTGAAGAAGGGCAAGACCATCACGGTCACCGGCGCCCTGACCCGCGCCAACTGGGAGACCTCGAAGTACGCGGGCTACACCGCCCAGTCCGTGAAGCTGGAGTACAAGAAGAAGGGCGCCAGCTCGTACTCCACCGTCAAGACGATCAAGTCCGACTCCAAGGGCAACCTCAAGACCACGGTGAAGGCGTCCGCCGACGGCTACTTCCGCTACGTCTTCGCGGGCACCTCCACCACCCCGTCCGTGACGTCGACGAGTGACTTCATCGACGTCCGCTAGTCGACGCCACCCCGGTTAGGCCGGGAAGCGGCGGTCCACCCAGCGGTAGACGAGTTCGATGGCCCCCGCGGCCACCGCCGCGATCGCGACCGCCGCCCACGGCATCGTCGTGCCCACCAGCTTCAGCTGGAAGAAGTCCTGGAGCCAGGGCACGGTCATGACGAGCAGGAAGCCGAGACCCATCGCGCCGATCAGGCAGAGCCGCCACCACGTGTAGGGGCGGGCGATGATGGCGAGCACCCACATGGCGATCAGGAACAGCGCCAGGGTCGCCGCGCTGGTCTCGGCTTCCCGCGCGCCCGCGCCCTCGTAGTGGTGCCGGGCGAGCAGGTACGTCACGAAGGTGGCGACGCCCGCGATGACACCGCCCGGGATCGCGTACCGCATGACCCTTCGTACGAAGTGGGGCTTGGCCCGCTCCTTGTTGGGGGCGAGGGCCAGGAAGAACGCGGGGATGCCGATGGTGAGCGTGGAGAGCAGCGTCAGGTGCCTCGGCAGGAAGAGGTACTCCACCTGCGAGCAGACCACCAGGAGCGCGATGACGACCGAGTAGACGGTCTTCACGAGGAACAGCGTCGCCACGCGCGTGATGTTGCCGATGACGCGGCGGCCCTCGGCGACCACCGAGGGCAGTGTCGCGAAGCTGTTGTTGAGGAGCACGATCTGGGCGACCGCCCGCGTCGCCTCCGAGCCGGAGCCCATGGACACGCCGATGTCGGCGTCCTTCAGGGCGAGCACGTCGTTCACGCCGTCGCCGGTCATCGCGACCGTGTGGCCGCGTGACTGGAGGGCGCCCACCATGTCGCGCTTCTGCTGGGGGGTGACCCGGCCGAAGACGGTGTTGTCGTCGAGGCTCTGGGCCAGCTCCTCCTGTTCGGTGGGGAGCCTGCGCGCGTCCACGGTGTTCTCCGCGCCGGCGAGCCCGAGCTTGCCCGCGACCGCGCCCACCGAGACCGCGTTGTCACCGGAGATGACCTTGGCGGCGACGTCCTGCTCGGCGAAGTAGCGCAGGGTGTCGGCGGCGTCGGGGCGCAGCCGCTGTTCCAGGACGACCAGGGCGGTGGCGCGCGCGCCCGCGGCCACCTCGGGGTCGTCGAGGGCGCCCGCCGCGCGGGCGAGGAGCAGCACGCGCAGGCCCTGCTGGTTGAGCCCCTCGATCTCGGCGAGGGAGGGATCGCCTTCGGGCAGGAGCACGTCGGGTGCGCCGAGCAGCCACGCCGATTCGGTGCCGTCGCCCTCGCTGAAGGAGGCGCCGCTGTACTTGCGGGCCGAGGAGAAGGGCAGTGATTCGGTGCAGCGCCACTCGTCGGTGTCGGGGTAGGCGTCGATGATCGCCTGGAGGGACGCGTTCGGCCGCGGGTCGGACTCGCCGAGGGCGCCGAGGACCTTCCGTACGTACGCCTCGTCGCTGCCGTTCAGCGGGCGCAGCTCGGTGACGTCCATGCCGCCCTCGGTGAGCGTGCCCGTCTTGTCCAGGCAGACCGTGTCGATGCGGGCCAGGCCCTCGATCGCCGGGAGTTCCTGCACCAGGCACTGCTTGCGGCCGAGCCGGATGACGCCGATCGCGAAGGCCACGGAGGTGAGGAGGACGAGCCCCTCAGGGATCATGGGGACGATCCCGCCGACCGTGTAGGCGACGGACTCCTTGAAGTTGTCGTCCTTGGCGACGAGCTGGGAGAGGACCAGGCCGATCGAGGTCGGGATCATCAGCCACGTCACGTACTTGAGGATCGTGGAGATGCCGGTGCGCAGCTCGGAGTGGACGAGCGTGAAGCGGGACGCCTCCTCGGCGAGCTGGGCGGCGTACGCCTCGCGCCCGACCCTGGTGGCGGTGAACGCGCCGCCGCCCGCGACCACGAAGGAGCCGGACATCATCTTGTCGCCCGGCTTCTTGATGACCGGGTCGGCCTCGCCGGTGAGCAGCGACTCGTCGACTTCCAGGCTGTCGGTCTCGACGGCCTCGCCGTCCACCACGATCTTGTCGCCGGGGCCGAGTTCGATGACGTCGCCGAGGACGATCTCGGAGGTGGAGATCTCGCAGGCCGTACCGTCGCGCCGGACGGTCGGCTTGGCCTCGCCGATGACGGCGAGGGAGTCCAGGGTCTTCTTGGCGCGCCACTCCTGGATGATGCCGATGCCGGTGTTGGCGATGATCACGTAGCCGAAGAGGCTGTCCTGGATCGGCGCCACGAAGAGCATGATCACCCACAGCACGCCGATGATGGCGTTGAAGCGGGTGAAGACGTTCGCCCGGACGATCTCGCTCAGTGACCTGCTGCTGCGGATCGGGACGTCGTTGATCTCGCCGCGGGCGACCCGCTCGGCGACCTCGGCGGCGGTGAGGCCCGTGGACCGCCCGTGGGGCGGTGGCACCGGGTGGACCGGGTCGAGTTCGGCGCCCGCGTCGATATGCGTCATGCATCGACCGTAAGGGGGGATATGGGGCTTCACCCCTTGAGTGCGCAAAAGATCCGACCACGGGAGGAGACGGCCCGTCCCGTGGGTGTACGGCCGCGCAGGGGCGCGGGGACCTTCCTACCGCGCCTCTGGGACCTTCGGCCCGTTGCTTTCCGTGCTCTCCGTGCCGGCCGCGGCCCGCTTGATCGCGGCGTCCCTGCCGCGCACGTACCAGATGCCGATGAGGCCGAGGCCCGCTCCGGCCAGGCAGGTCCACACCCACCAGGTCGCGTCGCGGTCGTCGAACCAGCCGTAGAAGGGGAGCTGGGCCAGGAAGAGGACGAACCAGAGGATCGTGCCGCCCGTGATGGTGGCGACCACGGGCCCCTCCAGGGGCTCCGGCGCCTCGTGTGTTGGGGTCCACTTCGCCATGGGTACAGCTTACGAGGGGCGGGCCACGTCCCGTACACCCCTTGGGGCACAAGGGTCTACGCGCGGAGATAGCGATTTCGCTCTCATGTATTCATACTGAAACGGCTCGTTAATGGCCGGTTGTTTTCGTAAGAAGAAACAAATCGAACCGAAGTCGCCGCTTAACGATCTTTCCCTTCTCTGAGTTCATGAGGTCACGCATGTCTCCCTCGGCCAGCGCCCCGGTCGACGCCACAACGCCGCCCCCGAAGCCCCCGCAGGGCGGTCTCGACGGGTACTTCAAGATCACGGAGCGGGGCTCCACCCTGGCCAGGGAGGTGCGCGGCGGCCTCGCCACCTTCTTCGCGATGGCCTACATCATCGTGCTGAACCCGATCATCCTGGGCAGCGCGAAGGATATGTACGGGCATCAGCTCGACAACAAGCAGCTGGTCACCGCGACCGTGCTCACCGCCGCCTTCACCACGCTCCTGATGGGCGTCATCGGCAACGTGCCGATCGCGCTCGCCGCCGGACTCGGCGTGAACACCGTGGTCGCCCTCCAGCTCGCGCCGCGCATGTCGTGGCCCGACGCCATGGGCATGGTCGTCCTCGCGGGCTTCGTCGTGATGCTGCTCGTCGCGACCGGGCTTCGCGAACGCGTGATGAGCGCCGTGCCGCTCGGCCTGCGCAAGGGCATCGCGATCGGCATCGGCCTCTTCATCATGCTGATCGGCCTCGTCGACTCCGGCTTCGTCTCGCGCATCCCGGACGCCGCGCACACCACGGTCCCGCTGCAGCTCGGCGGCGACGGCCACCTCAACGGCTGGCCCGTCCTGATCTTCGTGCTCGGCGTGCTGCTCACCCTGGCCCTGCTCGTGCGCAAGGTGCCCGGCGCCATCCTCATCAGCATCGTCGTCATGACGGTCGTCGCGATGATCGTCAACGCGGTCGCCGACGTGCCCTCCTGGGGTCTGACCACCCCGGAGTGGCCCGGCAACCCCGTCTCCACGCCGGACTTCGGTCTCGTCGGCGAGATCAGCATCTTCGGCGGCTTCGAGAAGGTCGGCGTCCTGACCGGCGTCCTCTTCGTCTTCACCGTGCTGCTGTCGTGCTTCTTCGACGCGATGGGCACGATCATGGGCATCGGCGACGAGGCCAAGCTGACCGACGCAGGCGGCAACATGCCCGGCATCAACAAGGTCCTCTTCGTCGACGGCATCGCCGTCGCCGCCGGTGGCGCCTCGTCCGCGTCGGCCACCACCTGCTTCGTGGAGTCCACCGCGGGCGTCGGCGAGGGGGCCCGCACGGGCTTCGCGAACGTCGTCACCGGCGGGCTCTTCGCCGTCGCGCTGTTCCTCACGCCCATCGCCACGATGGTTCCCTCGCAGGCGGCCACTCCCGCGTTGCTCGCGGTGGGCTTCCTGATCCTGTCGGGGTCCATCCGGCAGATCGACTGGGCGGACTACACGATCGCGATCCCCGCGTTCGTGACGATGCTGATGATGCCCTTCACGTACTCCATCACCAATGGCATCGGGATGGGCTTCGTCACGTTCACCGTTCTGCGGGTGGCGGCCGGGCGGGCGCGTGAGGTGCCCGTTGCCATGTACGTGGTGTCCGCGGTGTTCGCCTTCTACTACCTGATGCCCGCGCTCGGGCTTACGTAGCGGCGTTCTATACCGCGGGCCGGTGGGGGCTGGTCGCGCAGTTCCCCGCGCCCCTTACGGGGCCCTGCCCCTGACGGGGCCGCGCCTCCTGCGGGCTAAGCCGCCCCGTAGAACTTCTCCGTCTTCTCGACCGACGTCGCGAAACGTTCGTCGAAGTCGTCACGAATGAGCGTCCGGACCACGTAGTCCTGGACGCTCATTCCCCTTTTCGCCGCGTGCTGCCGGAGCCGGTCGAGCAGCTCACCGTCTATCCGCAGGCTGAGCACTGTCGATCCCATGCGTGACAGGGTCCACGGGCCCCGCGGGCGGATGCGTCGCTTTCCGAAGTCACCTCACTCATATGGGTGACGAAAGGGTTCGGTCGCTGGTGCGCGGGAAACCAAGTGGTCTTTAGCTTGGGTAATGAGTTACGCTAACAAACATGCCGGACCTCTCCCATGGTGACGATGCCGTCGCCGTGAACGCCCTGCGCTCCGCCGTGATGCGCCTGTCCCGTCGACTCAAGCACCAGCGTGTCGACGAGTCGCTGAGCCCCACCGAGATGTCGGTGCTCGGCACCCTCGCCCGCTGCGGCAGCGCCACTCCGGGCGAGCTCGCCCGCAAGGAGCACGTGCAGCCGCCTTCGATGACCCGCATCGTCGCCCTGCTCGAAGCCAAGGGCCTGGTCCGGCTCGAGCCGCACCCCGAGGACCGCCGCCAGAAGGTGGTGACCCAGACCGAGACCGCCGAGGCCATGCTCGAGGAGAGCCGCCGCAAGCGGAACGCCTGGCTCGCCGGGCTCGCCGAGCACCTCGACGAGGACGAGTGGGAGCGGCTGCGCGCCGCCGCCCCCGTCCTGGAGAAGCTCGCGCACCTGTAGTCCCGCGGCACCCCGCGGGCCCTCCCGCCGCCCGTGGGAGCCGTACGTACGCCAAGGAGGCGAACCAACTTTGAGTACGGGATCCGGAGCAGACTCCGCCCCCGCACCAACCGCCCTCGACTCAACCGCCCGCCCCCACAAGTCCTCGATGTTCAGCTCGCTGAAGATCCGTAACTACCGGCTCTTCGCGTCCGGCGCCGTCGTCTCGAACACCGGCACCTGGATGGCCCGCATCACCCAGGACTGGCTCGTGCTCAGCCTCACGGGCTCCTCCGCGGCCGTCGGCATCACCACGGCCATGCAGTTCCTGCCGATGCTGCTCTTCGGTCTGTACGGCGGCGTGATCGCCGACCGGTTCGCCAAGCGGAAGCTGCTCTTCTGCACCCAGGGCGCCATGAGCATCAGCGGACTCTTCCTCGCCGCGCTCACGCTCAGCGGCAACGTCCAGGTCTGGCACGTCTACGCGGCCGCCTTCTTCACCGGCCTCGTCACCGTCGTCGACAACCCGACCCGGCAGTCCTTCGTGTCCGAGATGGTCGGCCCCGACCAGGTCCGCAACGCCGTCTCGCTGAACTCCGCCAACTTCCAGTCCGCGCGCCTCATCGGCCCCGCCGTCGCCAGTGGCCTCACCGCCGCCGTCGGGCCCGGCTGGGCGTTCCTCGCCAACGGCCTCTCGTTCCTCGCGCCGCTGACCGGACTCATGCTGATGCGCACCTCCGAGCTGCACCACACCCCGCGCAAGCCGCGCGGCAAGGGCCAGCTGCGGGAGGGCCTGAACTACGTCTCCAAGCACCCCGAGCTGATCTGGCCGATCGTCCTCGTCGGCTTCATCGGTACCTTCGGCTTCAACTTCCCGATCTGGATGAGCGCCTTCGCGGACGACGTCTTCCACGGTGGCGTGGGGATGTACGGGCTCTTCAACACGTTGATGGCGGTCGGCTCGCTGGCCGGCGCGCTGCTCGCGGCCCGGCGCGGGACCTCGCGCCTGCGGCTGCTCGCCGGGGCCGCGATCGCCTTCGGCGTGCTCCAGATCGTGGCCGCCTTCGCGCCCGAGCTGTGGATGTTCGTCGCGCTGATCGTGCCGATCGGCATCCTGGGCCTGACGGTGAACGTCACCGCCAACTCCTCGGTCCAGATGGCCACCGACCCGGAGATGCGCGGCCGGGTGATGTCGCTCTTCATGATGGTCTTCACGGGTGGCACCCCGCTCGGCGGACCGCTCTTCGGCTGGCTCGCCGATGCCTACGGGGTCCGGGTCAGCATGGCCATCGGCGGCCTCGTCTGCGCGCTCGCCGCGGCCGGTGTCGGCCTGATGCTGGCGCGCGCCGCGAACCTCCGCCTCAAGGTGGACCTGCGGCGCGGCCGCCAGCACCTGCAGTTCGTGCCGAGGGAGCGGGAGCTCGCGACCGCGGCGTGAGGGCGCCCCGGGGCCCGGGGGCGTGGTCCGGTCAGACGCGCTGTGCGAGCACCTGGCCCGGCCAGCTGCCGTCCGGGCCTGTGAAGGGCTCGGTCGCGGTGAAGCCGTTGCTCTCGTAGTACGCGACGAGCGCCCGGTCCTCGCCCCGGTAGCAGTCGACCCGCAGCAGGGAGACGCCCTGCGCGCGGGTCTCCTCCACCGCGTGGGCGAGGAGCGCGCGGCCCACGCCCCGGCCCGCGTACCGGCCGTGGTCGGCGGCGAGCAGGTGGATGTACCGCTCGGGCTCATCGGCCGCCGGGATGATGTCGCCGCCGGGACCGTCGGTCAGCGTGAGCGTGCCCACCACGGTGCCTCCTATCTCGGCCATCCAGGGGTCTCCCGTCGTCACGTACTTCTCGACCATCGCGACCGCGTTCGGGTTGGTGGACCAGGGCTTGGTGCCCCACTGCCCGGTGCGGCCCCGGGCGACGAGCCACTCCACGGCGCCGTCGAAGAGAGCGATGACCGCGGGGATGTCGTCGGCCCCGCCCTTCCTGATCCTGATGGGTTCCATGTCACTCATGGGGGGAGGCTAGGGCCTGGCCGCCGGGCAGGCCCTAACGTCACCCCATGAGACTCTTCGCCGCGGTCCTGCCGCCGGACTCCGCGACCTCCGAACTGGCTCTCGCCGCCGACAAGCTGAAGGAGCTGCCCGGCGCCGACCGGCTGCGCTGGACCGGCCGGGCGGGCTGGCACTTCACGCTCGCCTTCCTGGGAGAGGTGCCGGACAGCACGCTGCCGGACCTCACCGCGCGCCTGGAGCGGGCCGCACACCGCACACCTCCCTTTCCGCTCGCGCTGCGCGGGGGCGGACACTTCGGGGAGCGGGCCCTGTGGGCGGGCGCCGCGGGCGACGTGGCCGCGCTGCGCCTGCTCGCCGCGCGGGCGGACGCGGCGGCGCGCAAGGCGGGCCTCGTGATGGAGGAGCACCGGCGCTATCGCCCGCACCTCACGCTGGCGCGCGCCAAGGGGGAGACGGACCTCACGCCGTACGTCGACGCGCTCGCCCCCTTCGACGGCACGGCCTGGACGGTGGCCGAGCTGACTCTCGTACGCAGCAATCTGCCCGTGAGCGGGGTGCCCGGGGAGCGGCCGCGCTACGAGGTGGTCGGGCGGTGGCCACTGGGAGGCGCCGCCGGGGGAATCGGAGCGGCCGGTTAACCTCGATGGTGTGGACCCGAAAACCAGGAACCAGGTCATGGCCGGTGTGCTCGTGCTGATGTTCGTCGTGGTGGCGGTGGCGGCCGCGTTCGGCGGTTAGCCGACGCGGGCCGCCACCGTGCGCCCCTTGCCCGCCCTGCCGGGCGGTGGGGCTACCAGGCGAAGGACTCCGGCGAGGGGCCGGGCCCCGGGAAGATCTCGTCCAGCGAGTCGAGCAGCTCGGCGGAGAGCTCCAGATCGACGGCGCGCAGCGCGGAGGCCAGCTGGTCCGCGGTGCGGGGGCCGACGATCGGCGCGGTGACGCCGGGCCGCGTGAGCAGCCAGGCGAGCGCGACCTCGCCGGGCTCGAGACCGTGCTCGTCGAGCAGCTTCTCGTACGCCGTGATCTGCGCGTGGACCTCCGGCTTGGCGAGCTCGGCCGCGGCGCGGCCACCGGTGCGGCGGGCGCCCTCGCCCCGCTTCTTGAGCACGCCCCCGAGCAGCCCGCCGTGCAGCGGCGACCAGGGGATGACGCCGAGGCCGTACTCCTCTGCGGCCGGGATGACCTCCATCTCGGCGTCGCGCGCGGCGAGGTTGTACAGGCACTGCTCGCTGACCAGGCCGTAGCTGCCGCGCTGCCGTGCCTTCTCGTTGGCCTGCGCGATCTTGTAGCCGGGGAAGTTGGACGACCCCGCGTAAAGGATCTTCCCCTGCTGCACGAGGACGTCGACGGCCTGCCAGATCTCGTCGAACGGGGTGTTCCGGTCGATGTGGTGGAACTGGTAGATGTCGATGTAGTCGGTCTGCAGCCGCTTGAGCGATGCCTCCACGGCCCGGCGGATGCTCACCGCGGAGAGCCGGTCGTGGTTGGGCCAGACCGTCTCCCCTTCGGCGGCCATGTTCCCGTACACCTTGGTGGCGAGCACGACCTTGTCGCGCCGCTCGCCGCCCTGCGCGAACCAGGTGCCGATGATCTGCTCGGTGCGGCCCTTGCCCGCGCTCTGTCCATAGACGTTGGCGGTGTCGAAGTAGTTGACGCCCGCGTCGAGCGCGGAGTCCATGAGCGTGTGGCTCTCGGGTTCGTCGGTGAGCGGCCCGAAGTTCATGGTGCCGAGCGTGAGTCGGCTGACCTTGAGCCCTGTGCGTCCCAGCTGCGTGTACTTCATGGGGATCAAGACAAGGGGGTGGAGTGGGCTCTAGGCAAGGGAGTTGAGGTGACCGTTGGGTCGGCCCGGGTCAGTCGCGGGGGAATTCGTCGGTCTTGAGGGTGAGGCCGACGGTGGTGTGGGTGAGGTCCACCGTGTCGCCGAAGACGAACTTCCGGTCGGTGTCGTACTCGCCGTCCTTGGGGTCGGTGTAGAGGAGGCACCGGCCTTGGTACGGGTCGACGATGAGGTAGACGGGAACTCTGGCTTCGGCATACGCGGTCTTCTTCGGGCCGTAGTCGTTCATCCCCGTGCTCTTGGAGATCACTTCAGCCACGAACTGGACGTCCGGGTACTGCCACTGGCCCTTCTCGTTCTTGGTGGCGTCTTCGGTCAGGAGCGTCACGTCGGTGGCGAAGCCGTTGAGGTACCCCGGGTAGTCGATGCGGACGTCGGACTTCAGGCGCTTGCGCGGATACTTGGTGCGCAACTGCTCGATGATGTCCAGGGTGATTTCCCAGTGGGTGTCCCGCTGCGGCGACATGAAGATGTGCCCCCCGACGATCTCGGTCTTGATTCCCTCGGGGTTGGGCATCCTCTCAAGCCACTCGAACATGCTGTCCAAGGTGCGCTTGTCGCTGATCTCGGCCATCTCGATCCTGTCGGTCTCTACGACGGTCATCGTGGCGCTCCTCCCCGGCCGCCCTCGGTCGAGCACGGCCGCGCAGTGCAACGATACGCACGGAGCCGAGGTCACGTCCCTCACGAGCCGCTCATCCACCCCGCCGCGTCGAGCCGGAACGCCTCCGTCGGCACGACGGCGCGCAGGTCGGATTCCAGGGACCGGAGGCGGCGGGCGCCCAGGGAAGCCGCCCACTCCGCCCGCAGCTCATCGAAGATCACCGCCGACCTGCGCAGCGCGTCGAAGCCGTGCGGGGTGAGGCGGACGAGTTTGCGGCGGGCGTCGTCCGGGTCCTCGGTGCGGGCCGCGTAGCCGAGGGCGATGAGCCGGTCGACGGTCTTGCCCGCGGCCTGCTTGGAGACGCCGAGGCGGCGGCCGATCTCGCTGGCGGTGGCGCCGTGGACGCCGATGGCCTGCATGGCGAAGCCGTGGGCGGGGCAGGCGTCGGGGTGGCCCTGGCGGGCGAGTTCGGCGTGCAGGCGGTCGATGAGGGTGCGGAAGCCCGCGAAGAGGAGCAGGGGCAGCTCGTATCCCTTCCCTTCGGTCCCTTCGGGGTCGTGCCCCTTGCCGTCTTCGACAACCTGGTTTACCTTTTTATCGTCAACCATGTTGTCCATTCTAGAGGGCGTCAAGTCATCAAGGGGTACGCGAATGTTTGCCGAGCACACACTGGACTCCGCGCCGCCCGCCTCGCGCCAGGCCATGGAGCGCACCGCCGCCGCTTTCGGCAAGGTGCCGGACGCCGTGGCGCGGCTCGCCGAGTCGCCCGAACTCCTCAACGGATTCCTGGAGTTGAGCGCGTCCTTCGAACGCACGACGCTTGATCCCGTCGCCCGCGAGGTCGTCATCATGACGGTCGCCGTCCGCAACGACTGCCACATCTGCGTGGCCATGCACACGGGCAAGCTGCGCAAGCTGGGCGCGGGGGCCGAACTCGTCGAGGCGCTACGGGAGCAGCGCCCTCTCGACGACGAACTCCTCGAAGGCATACGTCAGTTCACGCTCACCGTCCTCGCGACCGCGGGCGGCGTCGGCGACGACGACCTGAAGGCGTTCCTCGCGCACGGCTACACCGAGCGCAACGCCCTCGAAGTCGTCCTCGGCATCGGCACCTACACGATGTCGACACTGGCGAACCGGCTGACGCGGGCGGCGTGAGACGGGCTCACGAGTAGCCGGGCGGATCACCCCCGGTACATCAGGCGCCGCAGCACCGTCTCCACAGGCCCCCGCCGCCCCGCCCGCTCCATCGCGTACGCCCCCGCCACCGTCACCAGCCACACCCCGACCGCGACGAGCGCCATCGTCGCGCTGGTCAGGTGCGCGCCGAGGCCGAGGCCCCAGGCGGCGAGGAGCGGGGCGAAGAGGAGGGAGTGCGTGAGGTAGCAGGACAGGGAGCGCTTGCCGACGGCGGAGAGCGCGGTGACGGCCCGCGCTCCCCGGCGGTTCCGTCCCCGCGTCCACCAGTGCGTGAACAGCGCGATCGCGGCGACGTAGCCGAGCCCGGCCGCGTTCCCCGTGATGTCGCGCAGCAGCCCCAGGGCGCCCGCCTCGCTCTGCGCGTCGTCCGGCACGTCGAGTACGCCGACGTGTGCGAGCGCCGCGGGCAGTGCGCCGAGCCAGCCGATCGCGATGCCGATGACGGCGGTGCGGCGCAGGAGGGGCAGGTGGCGCCCCGGCTCCTCCAGGATCCGGCGGCGCGCGGCCCAGAACCCGAGCAGGAAGACGGTGAAACCGCCGCCGACGAGGGAGAGCGGCGCGGCGACGAAGGTGACGAAGAGGCCGCTTTCCAGACGGGTGCCCGCCGCGCCGAGCCAGCTCGGGTCGTCCGCCCCGTAGGCGTCCGCGCCGGGCTCGGCCCCGGCGTCGCCGAGGGTCCCCAACTCGCCGTTCAGCAGGGCGGATACGACGGGTTCGAGGGCCCCGAACAGCAGTAGCGCGGCGCCGATCCCTATCCACCACTTCAGCGCGCGATCGCTGCGGCGCAGGAAGAGCCAGCCGAGGGCGAGGCTCAGCAGCCCGTAGTAGCCGACGATGTCGCCCGCCATGAGCAGGGTGGCGTGCGCGAGCCCGATGACGATCAGGCAGAGGCTCCGCCGCCGGAGGATGGCGACCGCGCCGCGCTCGGAGGTGCCCTTCGCGGTCTGCCGCAGGAAGAGCTGCGTCATTCCGTACCCGAAGAGGAACGCGAAGAGGGGGTACACCCGCATGTCGAGCGTGGTGATCATCGTGAACTGAACGGCGTGATCGACCCACCCGCCGTCCACGGGCTGCCACCCGGACGGCCCGTGCTCCGCCTTCCAGAGGTGGAAGCCGGTGTTGGACAGCACGATGAGCAGGAGCATCAGCCCTCGGGCGAGGTCGGGGGCCAGGGCCCGCTCCGTCGCGGCGACGCCCGCGGGGTGGGGGTCGTGCGGTGCCGGGGGCGCTGTTTTCGTGGTGTCGACCGTCATGCCTGGACGGTAGGGAGACGGGTGGCGGGCGGGCGTCCGCCTTCCGGCTAGGGGCAGGTGACCAAAGTGTGCTTGCTGCGGAGACGGCCCGGCCGGGGTCGGCGGCGTCTGATCCGGTGGAGGGCGAGGAGACTCGGTTCTCCCCCATGTCGCTTCACGGTGACCCGTTCACCGATCCGTGGCTCGGGGGTGTGCCGTGCCCGCGTACGTGATCCAGCACGTGTCGCGCGCGGTGTCGACGAGGTACCAGAGGTGTCCGCCGCCCGTCACTTCGATCTGCCACTGTTCGCAGGTCTGCTGCCGGTAAGTCCCGTGTGCCAGCGTGCCCTTGAGGCGATGGTGACGTGGTGATTCGGTGGCTGGTCTGGGATCCGTGCGCATCGTGACCCAGGCGCGGCAGGTGTTCTCGCGGGCCTGTTGGCACAGGCTTTCCCGGTCGCCGCGGCGCGGTGTCACTCCGCTTCCCGGGGGTCCGGTGTCAGGCCGTAGTCCGCGTCGTGGTCGCGGGTCAGCGCGGCCAGCAGGTCCGGGTCGGAGTGGATCTCCGCCGTGTGCTGCCAGGCGGTGAGGAGCTGGGCCACGGCCGCGCTGTTGGTGATCGAGTCGGCGGCGCGCATCGTGTCGACCAGCTCGACGGCGAAGGCGTGGATGTCCGCCTCCGGCAGGAAACGGACCCAGGGAAACGCGTCCGGCAGTATGTCGAGGAGCAGTTCCATGCTGCCGGGTTCGCGGCGGGCCATCGCGGCGAGCATGCGTGTCGCCGCCGAGACCACTGTCTGGTCCTGTTCGGCCCGTGCGGCCGTGGTGAGGACCAGGTCCTCACCGTCCCTTCGGTGAAGGACGAGCCGAGGGGAGTCCTTCAGCCGGGCGAGCGTCTGCTTGTTCTTGTTCACCAGCTCGGAGAAGTTCACGGCAGCTGTGCCGCTCTGGGAGCTCATGACTTTCAAAGTACTTCGAAAGTCGTGGGTGCGCTATTGCCCGCAAGGGTGGCAGGCGGCAGGAGTTGACCGGTCGGCCCGCCGCGTACTGGACCGGCGTGGCGCCAGAAGTCGCAGTGGTGCTCCGTCGCGGCGTCGGTCGGGTGGATGCCGCCCGGGCCGGGGGCCAGGGACAGGGAGGTGCCCGTGCCGTTCCTGTGCCACGGGCGCCAGGCGGGCGCGTCGGGGCCGTTCGGGTCGCCGGTGCGGGCGAAGCGGGTCCAGTAGCCGATCATCGACTTCTTCAACTCCCGCTGCTTCGCGGTCAGTCGCGCGGGCTGACCGCCCGCGTGGTCGAAGAGGTAGTTGAGGTCGGACGCGTGGGAGGCGCCCGGCGGCACCGCGGGGGAGGGCGGCTCGTACGACGGTGCCTCGGGGTCGGCGAACTCGAAGGCATAGACGGGGGAGTGGGCCGCCAGCGCGGCGGTGGTCGCCAGCTGCGGGCAGATGAACACGCGGTCCGAGTCCATCGCGGACCAGGCGAGGGCAGGCGGTACGGACTTGCTCGCGGGATAGGTGGCGAGGACTTTGTCGGCGCCGTCGCCGAACGCGTCGCGCGCGAGTTCCTCGTAGCGCGGGCCCGTGATCGGGTCGCCGAGCAGATCGGCCACGCCCGCGATCGCCCTGGCCTCGTCGCGGGTGTGCCCCGACAGCGTCGGCACCCGCAGGTACCGGCCCGCGCGCAGGGCGTCGGCGGGGTTCTCCGGCAGCGCGGGAGTGCCGGTGGCGGCCGTGCTGAACCCCGCCCCCGAGCCGAACACCTTCTTGGCCGGGAGGGCGCGCAGACAGCGGGTGAGACGCTCCGGGCTTCCCTCGCAGCCCAGTCGGGCAGCCGCCTTCGTGCTGTCCTTCGTGACCCGGTCGAGCGGCCGCCAGAACGATCCGGCCGGGATCCCGAAGCCGAAGCCACCGTCGGGCCAGTCGAGCATGCACGAACCGCTCTGCATGATCGCCTTGTCGAAGAGACCCTCGGACGCCGGTGAGGTCAGCAGCCCGCACGTCCCCACGCCGCCCCCGGACTCACCGAACACCGTGACGTTGCGTGGGTCGCCACCGAAGGCGGCGGCGTTCGCCCGCACCCAGCGCAGCGCCGCCTGCTCGTCGAGGACGCCGAAGGTGCCCGCGCCCTTCATGCCGCGCACGCCGAAGTTGCCGAAGACGCCGATCCGGAAGTCGACGCTGACCACGACCACGTCCCGGTCGCGCACCATGCCGGTGGGGTCGTAGTCGTTGCCGGTACCCGAGTTGAAGCCGCCGCCGTGCAGCCACACCATGACCGGCTTGACGGGCCCCGGCCTGGCGGGAGCGGTGATGTTGAGGTGCAGGCAGTCCTCCGAGGTGCCGGGCGCGGGCTTGCCGTCCCCGCCGAGCTGCGGGCACGGCGGAGCGTGCCGGGTGGCGTCGCGGGCGCCGGTCCAGCGCGCCGCGGGGGCGGGCGGTGCCCAGCGCCGCTGTCCGGTCGGCGGCGCGGCGTAGGGGACGCCGCGGAAGACGGCCGTGCCGTCGTGGACGGTGCCGCGCAACTCTCCCTGCGCGACGGTGGCTCTGCCGTCCGCGACCGGGCCCCGGCCCTCGCCGGCGGGCCACGGGGGGCCGCCGGAACAGGAGAGGGTCAGGCCCGCGGCGAGGGCGAGGGACAGCAGTGCGGACAGGCGGCGGGATGCGCTGCGGAGGTCCATCCCCCCATGTTCGGCGGCGGGCACCGACGGGTGCTACGGCCGATCGGATGCATGCCCTCGCCGTTGGTCTACCGAACCGTTGGTCTACCGAGCCGTTGGACCGACGGGCAGGTGCGTCCCGGCGCTCGCGGGCTCGGCCCGGTAGCGCCCCGGCGTCGTACCGAACGCCCGATTGAAGGCGTGCGAGAGCGCGAAGGGCGTGCTGTAGCCGACCTTGCGGGCGATCGTGTCGAGGGGGTCGGTGGAGTCGCGCAGGAGTGCGGCCGCGCGGGACATGCGCCACCAGGTGAGGTACGCCATGGGGGCGCGGCCCACCAGGGACGTGAAGCGGCGGGCGAGGGTGGCGCGGGAGACGCCCGCGCGGGCGGCCAACTCCGCGTTGGACCAAGGGGCTTCGGGGGATTCGTGCAGGAGGCGCAGGGCCTTGGCGACCACCGGGTCGTTGAGCGCCACGGGCCAGCGGGCCGTGCCGTGGGAGTCGGCGGCGGTCTGCGTCAGCCAGGCGCGCACCATGTAGACCAGGAGCAGGTCGAGGAGGCTGGGCACGGCCACGTCCGCGCCGCACCGGGAGGCGCCCGCCTCCCTGCCGAGCAGGTCGATCGCGGCGGCGAGCTCCGGGTGGCCGCCCGCGCGGCGGGGCAGGTGGACGATGTCGGGGATCTCGGCGAGCAGCGGATGCGCGCGGCCGCGGTCGAGTTGGTACTTGCCGCAGAGCATCTCCACGGCGGGGCCCGTGCCGCTCGCGGGGCCCGCGGCTCCGGGGGACTGAAGGCGGACGGGGCCGGACTGCGCCGCGTCGCGCGTCATCGGCAGGCCGTTCGTCTCCAGCCACTGCTCGAAGGGGGTCGCGCGCTCGACGGTGGGGCCGTCCGCGGGGGAGTCCGCGAGGATGTGGCCCGTGCCGCGCGGCAGCAGCACCACGTCGCCCGCCGCGAGCGTGAACGGGGCGCCGCCGTCGTCGGGCAGGACCCAGCAACTCCCCTCCAGGACCACGCGGAAGCCCATCCCGTCGTACGAGGGGATCCTGCTGCACCAGGACCCCGACACCCTGACGCGGTGGGAGACCGGTTGCCCGACGCGTACCGCCGAGATCACATCGCTGACGAGGTCCATGGAGTGACTCTAGTGCCTGGCGTCCGGGGTGTGAGACGTATGCGTATCCGGTTGAGGCGAGCAGGCATTGAGGAGCTCATCGACGCTTCCTACGGTGGACCCATGAGCGAAGTTGCAGAAGGACAGATGGTGTTGGGCGACATCGAGGTCCGTCGCGTCGTCGAAGTGGACAGGTTCCCCCTCCCGGCCGCGACGATCACGCCCGACGTGCCCGATGAGGTGTGGCGTGACAACGAGGACTGGCTCGCGCCCGACCACTGGGACCCGGCGGGCGGCGACGCCTTCGCGGCCATCCAGACCTGGGTGCTCAGGAGCGAGGGGAAGACCGTCCTCGTCGACACGGGCATAGGGAACGGCAGGGTGCGGCCCGGCGTGCCCGCCTTCGAGCACCTCGACACCGACTACCTCGACCGGCTCGCCGCGGCGGGGGTGCGCCCCGAGGACGTCGACGTCGTCATCAACACCCATCTGCACGGAGACCACATCGGCTGGAACACCCGTGACGAGGGCGGGAGTTGGGTGCCCACCTTCCCCAACGCCAGCTACCTCATCCCGGCCGCCGACCACGCCTACTTCGGCCCCGAGCGCGGCGACGCCGTCCGCGTGGACAACAGGTACGGCTTCGCGGACAGCATCGCGCCCGTCGTGCGGGCGGGGCAGGCCGTGCTGTGGGAGGGCACGCACCGCGTCGACTCGCACCTGAGCCTGGAGGCCGCGCCCGGCCACACCCCCGGCTCCGCCGTGCTGCGGCTGGCGTCGGGCAGCGATCGCGCCGTCTTCACCGGCGACCTGTTCCACGTCCCCGTACAGATCCTCGAACCGTGCTGCGGCAGCGCCTTCTGCGAGGACCCGAAGGAGGCGGCCAGGTCCCGGGTCCGGGTGCTCGGGCGGGCCGCGGACGAGGCGGAGCTGGTGTTCCCCGCCCACTTCGGCGGGTCGGGCGCGGTCGAAGTGCGGCGTGCGGGAGGGAAGTTCGGGATCAGCCGCTGGGCGTCATGACCGCTTCTGGCGCGACCGGCCCGGGCGCGACCACCCCGGCGTAGGGCCCGCCGATCCCCCACGCCTGCGCAAGCGCGTCCGCGAAGGCACCGGCCAGCTTGTGTTCGCCGCTCGCGTTGGGGTGCGTGCCGTCGTAGGTGTCGAGATGGATGTCGTACGACGGCGGGCGCGAGGCGAGGAGCAGCGGCGAGGTCCCGGTGTCCAGGTTCGCCACCGCCTTGGCCAGGAGCTCGTTGAAGCGGGCGACCTCGGCGGCGAAGGGCGCGTCCGACTCGGCGCGGATGTTGGGGATCACGGGGAGCAGGACCATCCGGATCCGCGGGTTCGCCGCGCGGGCCCGCTCGACGAAGGCGCGGACGTGGTGCGCGGTCTGCTCCGCGTTCGTGTAGAAGCCGAGGTCGATCAGGCCCAGCGAGACGAGGAGCACGTCGGCGGGGTCGCGGGTCAGCGCCTCCGCGATCCGCGGGGCCAGGTGCTGCCAGCCCTCGCCCCAGCCCGCGAGGTGGTGGCGGGGGAAGTCGGCGGCGGGGTCCGCGTAGGCGTGGGAGAGGGGCTCGCCCGTCGCCTTGTCGTGGAGGGCGGTGCGCGGGCCCACCACGGCGAAACCCTCGTCGCCGAGGGTGGCCCTGAGGTGGTGCCACATCCGGTATCGCCAGGTGTGTTCCCCGGCGCTTCCGATCGTCATCGAGTCGCCGACGAACATGAACCTGAGCATCCGCTCATCATGGCGGATCAGGCACGTCACCTGCGATGTGAGGCTGAGCACGCTCCCCGGTCGCGGGGGATGGCAACCTTGGGCGCATGCGTTCGCTTCGGGCTGTCCCGTCCCTCCTCGCCGGTGCCGTGCTCCTGTTCGCCGTGGCGGCGCCCGCCGTCGCCGACGACCACGACGGCTTCACGATCAAGGACCCGCGGATCGTCGAGTCCAGCGGCCTGGCCGCGTCCCGCGCCCACCCCGGCGTCTACTGGACCCACAACGACCAGGACAAGGGCGCCTTCCTGTACGCGGTCGACAGCCGCACCGGCAAGACCGTCGCGACCATCACCATGACCGGCGTCGGCGCCCCGCGCGACGTCGAGGCCATCTCGGTCGGCAGCGACGGGAACATCTACGTCGGCGACATCGGCGACAACCTCAACGGCACGTGGAAGAACGTCTGGGTCTACAAGCTGCCCGAGCCGAAGAAGCTGACCGACCAGAGCGTGCGCGCCACGCAGTACGTCGTGAAGTACGAGGACGGCCCCCGGGACGCCGAGGCGCTGATGGTGCACCCGAAGACGGGCCGCGTCTACATCGTGAGCAAGAACGAGGACGGCGGCGGTCTCTACGAGAGCCCCGAGCACATGACGGCGTCGGGCACCAACGTCTTCAAGCGCGTCAGCGACATCGACCTCTGGGTGACCGACGGCGCCTTCTCGCCCGACGGCAAGCAGCTCGCGCTGCGCGGCTACTTCGGGGGCGTCTGGTACGCGTGGCAGGGCGACGGGAAGAAGCCGCGGCGCGAGGGCCGACTGAGCGTGCCGTTGCAGCGGCAGGGCGAGTCCGTCACGTACACCCTGGACGGCACGACGCTGATGTACGGCACCGAGGGCGAGCAGAGCGAGGTCAAGCCGGTGGAGGCGCCCGGCGGTGGCGGTGGGAACGGCAAGTCCCCCTCCGGTGACGGGAGTTCGGCCGACGGTGGGGGCGAGGGGCTCGACGGGGGCCTCAAGACGGGGGTGATCGCGGTCGGCGCGGTGCTGCTCGCGGTGTTCGGCCTCAAGCGCCTGTCGCGGCGCGGCGGCGGCAAGCAGCGGTAGGCGCGGCGGCAAGCAGCCGCCCGCTAGCCGTCGTTCCCGCCCTGCTCGCGCCGGGCGATCAGTACGTCGAGGCCGTCCAGGAGGCGTTGCAGGCCGAACTCGAAGTGGTCGAAGTCGTTCCCGAAGGCGTCGTCGGAGAGGCCCGCGAGTGAGGGGTAGCGGCCGCTGCGCATGATCCGGCCGAGGGCCGGGGCCTGCGCCTCCCAGAACGCCGTGTCGGAGAGGCCGGTCTTCCGCGCCGCCTCGGCCTCGTGCACCTGGGTGCGGGCGACTCCGGTGACGTACCCCTCGACCATGACGATCACGCTGATCAGCTCGGGGTCGCTCAGGCCCATCGGCCTGATCCGCGTCAGCGTGCGTTCGAGGCTGCCGACCGCGCCGGGGCCGAGCACCGGGCGGGCCTGGTTGGCGTGGAGCAGCCAGGGGTGGCGGTGGTGGCGGGCGAGGGTCTCGCGGGCGTACGCCTCCACGGCCTCGCGCCAGCCGCCGCTCCACGGCTCCGTCTCGTCGGGGACCGTGTTGACGCGGTCCAGCATCAGGTCGACCAGGTCGCTCTTGCCGGGGACGTAGCGGTACAGCGACATCGTGCCGGTGCCGAGCTCGGTGGACAGGCGGCGCATGGAGAGGGCGGCGAGCCCTTCGGCGTCCGCGAGGCGCACGGCCTCGGTGACGATCCGGTCGAGCGTGAGCCCCGGCTTCGGGCCCCGCGTCGGGCGCTCGCCCTCGCCCCAGAGCAGCTCAAGGCTGCGAGTGATGTCGCTGCCGGTGCGCTGGTCCTCGCCGGTGTGCGTGCTCGTCATGACCCTCAGCCTAGTCGCAGGCCCCGAAATTGAGTACGGCGTACCCATGAAACTGGGTACGGTGTACTCTCCACTGGGTACGGCGTACCCAGAGGGCGCGAGAGTGCGGAAGAAGCGGAAAAGGCCGAAGAAGGGGCAGTGATGAACGGGAACGGCTTCGCGGTACGGGCCGAAGGGCTCCAGAAGCGCTACGGGGAGAAGGCCGCGCTCGACGGCTTCGACCTGCGGGTCGAACAGGGCACGGTGCACGGACTGCTCGGCCCCAACGGCGCGGGCAAGACCACCGCCGTACGGATCCTCTCCACCCTCGTCAGGCTCGACGGCGGCCGCGCCGAGGTGGCCGGCGCCGACGTGGTGCGCGAGCCCGGACTCGTACGCGGCCGCATCGGGCTCGCCGGGCAGTACGCGGCGGTCGACGAGATCCTCACCGGGCGGCAGAACCTGGAGATGTTCGGGCGCCTCTTCCACCTCGGCGCCGGGCGCGCGGCCCGGCGTGCGCGGGAACTCCTCGAACAGTTCCACCTGGAGGACGCGGCGGAGAAGGGCGCGGGCCAGTACAGCGGCGGCATGCGGCGCAGGCTCGACCTCGCCGCCTCGATGGTCCTCGCCCCCGCCGTGCTCTTCCTCGACGAGCCGACCACCGGCCTCGACCCGCGCGGCCGCCTCGAAGTCTGGGACGCCGTACGGGACTTGGTGGCGCGCGGTACGACCGTGCTGCTCACGACGCAGTACCTGGAGGAGGCCGACCGGCTCGCCTCCCGCATCACCGTCATCGACCGGGGCAGGGCCATCGCCGACGACACCCCCGACGGCCTGAAGAGCACGGTGGGCGGCAGCCACCTCGACGTCGTGGTGCGCGAGAGCGCCGATCTGCCCGCCGCGGTCAAGGCCGTCGCCCGGGTCTGCGACGGCGAACCGCTGGCCGTCGACGTGGAGCGCCGCGTGCAGGGCGCGGTCACCGACCGGGTCGGCGCCCTGACCGAGGTGGCGCGGACCCTGCGGGACGAGGGCGTCGCGGTCGAGGACATCGGCCTGCGCAGGCCGAGCCTGGACGACGTGTTCCTGCGCCTCACCGGTCAGACGGCCGACGACGAGAAGACGGAGGTGGCGGCATGAGCGCCGCGAGCACCGCGAACGTGCCCCTGACCGCCGACGCCTCGCGCGGACGGCTCTTCTGGGCCCTCGCCGACGGCTGGAACGTCACCCGCCGCTATCTGACCCACTTCCGCCGCCAGCCGATCACCATCGCCTGGCAACTGGGCTTCCCCCTCATCAGCGTGCTGCTCTACGGCTTCGTCTTCGGCGAGGCGATGAAGGTGCCAGGGGGTGGCGACGACGGCGAAGGCGGCGGCGACTACAAGCAGTTTCTGATGCCCGGCATGTTCGTGATGACCATGGCCTTCGGGTTCATGAACACCGCGATGGGCGTGGTCACCGACGCGTCCAAGGGCGTCATCGACCGCTTCCGCTCGATGCCGATGGCGCCCTCGGCGGTCGCGTCGGGGCGCGGACTCGCCGATCTCATCGTGGCCTGCGCGGAGCTGACCATCCTCGCGCTGACCGCCCTGGCCATCGGCTGGCGCTCCAGCGCGGGGCTCGGCGACACCCTGCTGGCCTTCGGGCTTCTGCTGCTCCTGCGCTTCAGCCTGATCTGGGTGGGCGTCTTCCTCGGCCTGGTCGTACCGACCCCGGAGGCGGCGGGCGGCCTCTACGCGGTGGCCTTCCCGCTCACGATGATCTCCAGCGTCTTCGTGGCCCCGTCCCTGATGCCGGACTGGCTGGCCCCCGTCGCCGCGTGGAACCCCGTCTCCTCGACGGGTACGGCCACCCGCGAACTCTTCGGCAACCCCGGCGCGGGCGGCGCGAGTTGGGTCGAACAGCACGCGGTGCTGATGGCGGTGGTGTGGCCGCTGGTGATCTCGCTGCTGTTCTTGCCTTTGGCGGTAAGGAAGTTCAAGCAGCTGAGCCGGTAGGGCTTCGGGGCGCCCCGTAAGGGGCGCGGGGAACTGCGCGACCAGCCACAACAAGCCCGCGGCTGGTCGCGCAGCGAAGCGTTAAAGCTTCTCGATGACGTAGTCGATGCACTTGGTCAGCGCCTCGACATCCGCAGGATCGATCGCCGGGAACATCGCCACCCGCAGCTGGTTGCGCCCGAGCTTGCGGTACGGCTCGGTGTCAACGACCCCGTTGGCCCGCAACGTCTTCGCGACAGCGCTCGCGTCGATCTCGTCCGAGAAGTCGATCGTGCCGATGACCTGCGACCGCTTGGCCGCGTCCGTGACGAACGGCGTCGCGTACTTGGACTCGTCCGCCCACCCGTACAGCGCCTGCGAGGACGCGGCCGTGCGGCCGGTCGTGAACTCGAGGCCACCCTGGGAGTTCATCCAGTCCAGCTGCTCGGCGAGCAGGAAGAGCGTGGCGAGCGAGGGGGTGTTGTACGTCTGGTTCTTGCGGGAGTTGTCGATCGCCGTGGGCAGGCTGAAGAACTCCGGGACGTGGCGGCCCGACGCGTGGATCCGCTCGGCGCGCTCGATCGCGGCCGGGGAGAACGCGGCGATCCACAGCCCGCCGTCCGAGGCGAAGGACTTCTGCGGGGCGAAGTAGTAGACGTCCGTCTCGGCGATGTCGACCGGCAGGCCGCCCGCGCCGGACGTGGCGTCCACCAGGACGAGGGAGCCCTCGTCGGCGCCCGCGACGCGCTTGACGGGGGCCGCGACGCCCGTCGAGGTCTCGTTGTGCGTGAAGGCGTAGACGTCGACGCCCGCCTCCGCCTTCGGGTCCGGGTGGGTGCCCGGGTCCGAGGAGATCACGGTGGGCTCGGCCAGCCACGGGGCGAGCTTGGCCGCCTTCGCGAACTTGGAGGAGAACTCGCCGAAGCTGAGGTGCTGCGACTTGTTCTCGATCAGTCCGTGCGTCGCGACGTCCCAGAACGCGGTGGAGCCACCGTTGCCCAGGATCACCTCGTAGCCCTCGGGGAGGGAGAAGAGGTTCCCCACGCCCTCACGCACCCGGCCGACCAGGTTCTTGACCGGGGCCTGGCGGTGGGAGGTGCCGAGCAGGGAGGTTCCGGTGGCGGCCAGGGCGTCCAGCGCCTCCGTACGCACCTTGGAGGGGCCCGCGCCGAAACGGCCGTCGGCGGGCTTGATGTCAGCGGGAATCTGGATCTCTGCCACGGGGTGAGCCTAGCGGCTCAGGGCATGCCGTCTTTGTGGTGTCCGTCGGCTGAGATGTTGCTGTCAGTCGGGGCTGGTGACTCGGGGCTCTGCCCCGGACCCCGCTCCTCAATCGCCGGAGGGGCTCAGAACTACTGGCAGCTCGTACAAGTCGTTCTGCGTCACCACCGGCTTGTTGCGGAGTTCGGACGGTGGGATCGCCAGGGTCAGCTCCGGGAAGCGGGCGTACAGCGCCGGAAGTGCCACCCCCGCCTCCAGGCGGGAGAGCGCCGCGCCGGGGCACACGTGCGGGCCGTGGCCGAACGAGATGTGGCGGTTCGGGGACGTGCGCGTGATGTCGAAGGAGTCCGCCGTGGGCCCGTGGGCCTGCTCGTCGCGGCCTATCGCGCCGTACGAGACGATCAGCGCGTCGCCCTTGGGGATCACCTTGTCGCCGACCGGGACGTCCTCCGCGGCGAAGCGGATCAGGACGTGCGAGGTGGGGGTCGCGTAGCGCAGGGTCTCCTCGATCACCGCGTCCCAGCCGACCTCGCCCGCGAGGACGCGCGCGAGCTGGTCGGGGTGGGTGGAGAGGTTGACGACCGCGTTGACGATGAGGGAGATCGTCGTCTCGTGGCCCGCGGCGACCATCAGCTGGAGCGTGGAGAGGATCTCCGCGTCGGTGAGGTGGTCGCCGTCCTCGGACGCCTGGATCAGCGCGCTGGTCAGGTCGTCGCCCGGCTCCGCGCGGCGGGCCGCGACGACCTTGCCCATCATGCCGGCGAGTTCGCCGAGCGTCGCGACGACCTCGTCGGGGGGCGTCTGGGTGGAGAAGAACTTGTCGAAGAGGACCTTCAGGCGCGGGTGGTCGGACTCGTCGATGCCCATCAGGTCGCTGATGACGTACATGGGCAGCGGGTAGGCGAACTCGGCCTTGAGATCGACCACTTCGTCGTGCGCGGGGAGCTTGTCCAGGAGTCCGGAGGTGAGTTCCGCGATCCGCTCGCGCATGCGCTCCACGCGGCGCGGCGTGAGTGCCTGCGCCACCAGCGTACGCATCCTGCGGTGTTCCTCGCCGTCGACCGTCAGCATGGAACGGCCGGGGTTGGCGAGGCCGATCAGCGGCCAGTCGGCGGGTATCTCGCCGCGCCGCCAGGCGCCCCAGACCTCGATGTCCTTCACCAGGCGCTTGTCGGTGAGGAGTTGGCGGGCCTCGGCGTGGTGCGTGACCGCCCACACCGGGACGCCGCCCGGCAGCTCGGCCTCGGCGAGCGGCCCCGCCGCGCGCAGGCGGGCGCTCTCGCCGTCCAGGTCGGTGACGAACGGGTCCAGGGCGATGCGCGTCATCTGGAGTCTCCAAACGCTGAGGTCGGGGTCGGGGTGAAGCGCACCGGAAGGTCGGTGAGGCCGCGCAGCCAGGGGGAGGGGCGGCGGGTGAGGTCCGTGGCGGGGACCGCGAGGTCGAGGTCGGGAAGGCGGTCGAGGAGCACCTCGATGCCGGTCCGCGCGATGACCTCGGCGACCTCCTGGGCCGGGAAGGGGCAGCGGTGCTCGCCGTGGCCGAAGGCGAAGTGGGCGCTGTTGCCGCCGGTCAGGGCGGAGCCGTCGGTGCGGACCTGCGGGTCGGCGTTGGCGGCGCCGAGGCCGAGCAGGAGCAGGTCGCCGGAGTTGATGCGGCGCCCGCCGAGCTGGGTGTCGCGCGAGGCCCAGCGGCCCGCGACGGTCTGGGTGGGGGTGTCCTCCCACAGGACCTCGTTCATGGCCTCGGCGACGCTGTGCCTACCGCCGAACAGGGAGGCGGCGAAGCGGTCGTCGGTGAGCATCAGGCGCAGCGAGTTGCCGATCCAGTCGGCGGTCGGCTGGTGGCCGGCGGCCATCATCACCATGAGGTCCTGGGCGATCTCCTCGTCGGTGAAGCCCGAGCCGTCCTCGGCGAGCTGGGTCTCCAGCATGTACGAGGCGACGTCCTGGCCGGGCCTCACGTGCTTGTCGGCGAGCAGCGCGAACATCGAGGAGGCGAGGTGCTGCTGTCCGGCGAGGGCCCGCTCGCGGCCGTCGATCATGTCGTTCATGGCGGTGACCAGGCCGGGGCCCTGCTCGTCGGCGAAGCCGTAGATGCGGGCGAGCACGCGGACGGGGAGCAGCATCGCGTAGTCGGCGATGATGTCGGTGACACCCTTGCCGCAGAAGGTGTCGATGAGTTCGTCGGCGAACTGCTCGGCGTACGCCTTGAGTTCGAAGGGGTCGACCGCTTCGAGGGCGTGTGCGATCATCGCGGCGCGCCGGGTGTGCCGTTCGCCGACGGTGTAGAGGATCGACGGCTGCTTGTGGCCGATCATCGGGAGCAGCGGCCAGTCGGCGGGGATGTTCGGCCACTGGTTCCACAGCTCGGAGTCGCGGCTGAAGAGCATCGGGTCGCCGGTGACCTGGTGCAGTTCGCGGTAGCCGAGCACGAGCCAGGCGGGCACGCCGCCGTCGAGCAGCACGGGGGCGACGGAGCCGTGGTCGCGGCGCATCTCCCGGTAGAGCTGGGCGGGTTCGGTGGCGAACCGGGGTCCGGAGAGCGGGACGGCCGCGCCGGTCGCGGCGCCGGTTACGGGGCAGGTCACGGGGTGGTCTCCTGGGGGGCGTACAGGGACTTGAGGTGCTGTACGAGGGTGATGAGGACGTCCTTGCCGGACTCGCGGGAGCGCGCGTCGCAGTCGATCAGCGGCACGCCGGGGTCGAGGTCGAGCGCCTCGCGCAGCTGCTCCGAGGTGTACTCGGGGCCGCCGAAGTCGTTGCGGGCCACGATGAACGGCGTGCCGTGGTGCTCCAGGCGGTCGATGGCGTACCAGGAGTCGGCGAGGCGCTGGGTGTCGACGAGGACGACCGCGCCGAGCGTGCCGGAGAAGAGGCGGTCCCACAGGAACCAGAAGCGTTCCTGGCCGGGGGCGCCGAAGAGGTAGAGGACGTTGCGCGCGTCGAGCGTGATGCGGCCGAAGTCGAAGGCGACGGTCGTGGACGACTTGGCGCGCAGCCCCTCGATGTCGCCGAGTTCGTCGATGCCCTGTCCGGCCTGCGTCATCGTCTCCTCGGTGTTGAGGGGACGTATCTCGCTGACGGAGCGGACGAGCGTCGTCTTGCCGACGCCGAAGCCGCCGACGACGACGATCTTCAGACCGTTGTCGGCGGTGGCGGTCAGCTCTCTTCGGGGCGCGCTGTGTTCGGAGGTTCCAGGGGTCCCGGGAATCTCAGAGATTGCGGAGTCCAACGAGCACCTGCTCCAGAAGGTCGGGGTCGGGAACGCTGTGGGCGGCGGCCGAGCGCGGATGGCGGGCGCTGATCCGGCCCGCGTCGAGCAGGTCGGAGAGCAGGATGCGGGTGATGCTCACCGGCAGGCCCAGCTCGGCGGCGATCTCGACCACGGCGGTGGGCAGCCCGCACATCCGCAGGATCGCGGCGTGCTCGGACTGCATGCCGGGCACCGGATCGCACTCGCTGACGACGAGGGTGACCAGGTCGAAGGGGGCGTCGGGCGCCGACCTGCTGCGTCCCCCGGTGAGGGTGTACAGCCGGTCGGGGGAGTCGTCCCGGCCGGGGCGGCTCATGAGGCGTGCGGCGCGCGGGGGCCGTCGGCCGCGCGCGGCTCGGCGCGCAGGTGCTCGCCGAGCTGCTCGACCAGTTCGCTCATGGTGTGCCCGACGAGCCCGGCGTCGGCGTCCTCGGCGGCGATCACCGCGAGGTGCGCGCCCTCGCCCGCCTCGACGATGAAGAGGATGCCGCCGTAGAACTCGGCCATCGCCGAGCGCACCCCGCCGCTGCCGTCACCGAACTCGGCGGAGGCGCCGTGCGAGAGGGACTGGATGCCCGCGGCGATCGCCGCGAGCTGGTCGGCCTGGTCGACGGAGAGCTCGGGGGTGCGGCACAGCTTCAGGCCGTCCCGGGAGAGCACGAGGGCGTGCCGGGCGCCGGGGGTGCGCTCCAGGAGACCTTCGAGCAGCCAGGTGAGCTTGGCGTCGGTCGTGGTGGTGCCGGTGGTCATCGGGGGGTGTCGCCTTCCGGGTGCGGGGGAGTTGCGGGGGCGTCCGGTTCGTCGGGGTCGGTGGCGCGGACGGCCTGGCGGAAGCTGCTGAAGCGGGCGGCGGTGGTGCTCGCGTCGGCGGCGGTACGGGTACGGGGCGTGGCCTCGGCGGCCCGCGCGCGGGCGTTCTCGGCGGCGGCGAGGGTGCGGCCGCGGGGCCGCTTGGGGAGCCCGCCGGGCGCGGGCGCGTCCGGCGCGGCCGGGGTCTCGCCGGTGCGTTCGGCGGCGGACTCGTGGGTGGGCACGGGTTCGCGGTCGATGGGGGTCTCGGCGGTGTCCCCGGCGTCGTACGGCTCGGGCGCCTTGGCCGCGGGAGCGGGAGCAGGGGCAGGAGCGGGCACCGTTACGGAGACCGTGGCGGAGGTCTCCGTGGAGGTGGCGACGGGCGCCGGGGCCGATGCGGACAGGACGGCCGGGGCCGAGGTGGCGTCCGAAGGGCGGGAGATGAGCTCCTGCGGGATGAGCAGGAGCACGCCCGTGCCGCCGCGCGCGGAGGGCCGGAAGGACACGGTCAGGCCGTGCTTGCGGGCCAGCCTGCCGACGACGGGCAGGCCGAGCCGGGTGCCGGAGAGGCGGCCGAGGCCCGCGCTGGTGCCCGACACGGCCCGTTCGGCGCGGCGCTGCTGCACCGGGCCCATGACCAGGCCGCTGTCCTCGACGGAGACGATGACGCCGGCCGCGACCTCTTCGATGTAGACGTGTACTTCGGAGGTGGGCGGCGAGAAGTTGGCGGCGTTGTCCAGGAGTTCGGCGAGGGCGTGCATGACGCCTTCGGCGGCGTGGCCCGCGACGGCGACCTCGCTGGCCGAGTGGACGCGCACGCGCTGGTAGCCGCCGATGCGGCCCATGGCGCCGCGCAGGATGGACTCCATGACGATGGGCCTGGCCCAGCGGCGTCCGGAGCGGGCGCCGGTGAGGACGGCGACGGAGTCGGCGATCCGGCCCGCCTGCGCGGTCCTGTGGTCGAGGTGGAGGAGGTCGGTGAGGACGTCCTCGTCGGCGTGCCTGGTCTCCATCTCGCGGAGGTCGGCGAGCATGCCGGTGGCGAGCGCCTGCATGCGGCCCGCCGCGTTGGCGCAGGCGGCGAGGGCGGCGGCGCGCTCGGACTCGGCGGTGCGGGCCCGCTGGGTGAGCACGCCCTTCTCCCGCTCGTGCTCGGCGGTGAGCCGCGCGTGCTCCTGGCCGAACTCGGCGGCCCGCCTGGACTGTTCCTGCTGGAGGCGGCCGGTGTCCTGGCGTGCGGTGTGCAGCTGGAGCCGCAGCAGCCCCGCGGTGCGCATCGCGTGGAAGGCGAAGGTCACGGCGGCGCTGAGCGCGACGGACGCGGCACCGGCGCCCCAGACCACGGCGGTGCGCGCGGAGTCGGGCGCGAGGGCGACGGACGCCCCGGTGAGCGCCGCGGTGACCAGGGCACAGGTCAGCAGGACGAGCGCGGACGGGCGCAGCTCAGGACGCTCCGTCCCGGGGCGCGCTATGGAGGTTGGCGCGGTCATCAATCGGGTTCCTCGATCGGAAGCGACACACTTTGCTCGAACGTGCTCGGTCATTTCTCAAGCTCTGCTCAAGTTGTTCTCACTATAGGAGAGTTGATGACCATGGTGGGAATGTTCCCTTCCGCATCGTGACATAACGGGTGGGGCGGGGTGTTCGGCGGGGGCCCCTGCGGAGGCATCCTGGGCGTATGAGCGATCTCGACGGACTCGGCAAGGCACTGCGCGAGGCCGTGCGCGGCGACGTGGATCTCTCCGTCACCGCACGGGCCCTGCACACCATGGACGCCTCCAACTACCGCCGCGTACCCACCGCGGTGCTCGCCCCGCGCGACGCCGACGACGTGGCGGCCGCGCTCGCCGTCTGCCGCGAGCGGTCCGTGCCGGTCGTGGCGCGCGGCGCGGGCACCTCGATCGCCGGACAGGCGACGGGCCTCGGCGTCGTCCTCGACTTCACCCGGCACATGAAGGGACTCCTCTCCCTCGACCCCGGGTCCCGTACGGCCGTCGTCCAGCCCGGCCTCGTCCTCGACGACCTGCGCGCCGCGGCCGCCCCGCACGGGCTTACCTTCGGTCCCGACCCCTCCACGCACAGCCGCTGCACCCTCGGCGGCATGATCGGCAACAACTCCTGCGGAGCGCACTCGGTGGCCTGGGGCACCACGGCCGACAACGTCCACCGTCTTTCCGTCATCGGCGGCAGCGGCGAGCGGCTCGACCTCGGCAAGGGCTGGGACGGCGCGCCCCAGGGACTGCGCCCGCTGGTCGACGGCGACTTGGCGCTCCTGCGCACCGGCTTCCCCGAGCTGCCGCGCCGCATCTCCGGATACGCCGTCGACGCCCTGCTCCCCGAGCACGGCGTCGACCACGCGCGCGCGTTCTGCGGCTCCGAGGGCACCCTCGGCGTCCTCACCGAAGCCGTCGTACGCCTCGTCGAGGCGCCCCGCGCGCGTGCCCTCGCCGTCCTCGGCTACACCGACGAGAGCGCGGCGGCGGAGGCCGCCGCAGGGCTCCTGCCGCACGGCCCGCTGACCGTCGAGGGCATGGCCGCCGACCTGGTGCGCGACACCGAGGGGCTGCCGAGGGGCGGCGCCTGGCTCTTCGTGGAGACCGGCGGCGGGAGCCGGGCCGAGGCACGCGCGCGTGCGGAGTCGATCGTGCGGGCGGCCGACGTGCTCGACGCCGTGGTCGTCGACGACCCGGCGGGGCAGCGGGCCCTGTGGCGCGTACGCGAGGACGCCAGCGGCACCGCGACCCGGATGCCGGATGGCAGCGAGGCGTGGCCGGGCTGGGAGGACTGTGCGGTGCCGCCCGCGCGACTCGGGGCGTATCTGCGGGACTTCAGGGCGCTGCTGACCGAGCACCACCTGCGCGGCACCCCGTACGGACACTTCGGGGACGGCTGCATCCACGTCCGCATCGACTTCGACCTGCTCGGCGAGGAGGGCGTCGCGCGCTTCCGCCGCTTCTCCGAAGAGCTCGCCGACGTCGTCGTCGCGCACGGCGGCTCGCTGTCGGGCGAACACGGCGACGGGCAGGCCCGCGCGGAACTCCTGCCGAAGATGTACGGCCCCGAACTCATCGCCCTCTTCGGCCGCGTGAAGGACGTCTGGGACCCGGCGGGCCTGCTCAACCCCGGCATGCTGGTGCGCCCCGACCCGCTCGACGCCAACCTGCGCTTCGCCCCGCTGCCGCGCGAGCCCGTCGACGTGGCCTTCGGCTATCCGCACGACGGCGGCGACTTCTCGGCGGCGGTCAGGCGGTGCGTGGGCGTCGCCAAGTGCCGTACGTCGACGGCGAATTCTCCGACCGACGTGATGTGTCCCTCCTTCCGTGCGACGGGCGAGGAGGAGCACTCCACGCGTGGGCGCGCCCGGCTGCTGCACGAGATGCTCGCGGGCGAGGTGGTGACCGAGGGGTGGCGCTCGACGGAGGTCAAGGACGCGCTCGACCTCTGTCTGTCCTGCAAGGGGTGCCGCTCGGACTGCCCGGTGGGCGTCGACATGGCCACGTACAAGGCGGAGTTCCTGCACCACCACTACGAGGGCAGGCGCAGGCCTGCCGCGCACTACTCGATGGGGTGGCTGCCGCGCTGGCTGCGCGCCGTCGCGCTGACGCGCACGGCCCCGCTCGTCAACGCGCTCGCCCGGATCGGCCCGTTGGCGGCGGTGGGCAAGCGGCTCGGCGGCATCGCCCCGCAGCGCGCGGTCCCCGAGGTGGCGCCGCGCACGTTCCGGCAGTGGTGGCGGCGGAAGGGCGAGCGGCCCTCGGGGGCACCGGACCTCGTGCTCTGGCCCGACACGTTCACCGACCACCTCTCGCCGTCGGTGGGGCGGGCCGCGGTGCGGGTCCTCGCGGACGCGGGCCTCACCGTCGCGCTGCCGCCGTCCGGCGTCTGCTGCGGCCTGACGTACGTCTCCACGGGCCAGCTGGACGGCGCCCGCGCGGTGCTGCGCCGCACCCTGGACCGCCTCGGCCCGGTCCTCGACGCGGGCACGCCGGTCCTCGTCCCGGAGCCGAGCTGCGCCGCCGCCCTCCGGACCGACCTGGTCGAACTCCTCGGCGACGACCCGCGCGCCCACCGCCTCGCCGCGGCCGTCCGCACCTTCGCCCAGGCACTGGAGGGGCTGGCCCCGCAGTGGCGGCCGCCGCGCGTCGACCGCCCCGCCGTCGGCCAGACCCACTGCCACCAGCACGCCGTCCTGGGCGACGCGGCCGAGCGGCGGCTGCGCGCGCAGGCGGGCCTGACGGGCGAGTTGAGCGGCGGCTGCTGCGGGCTCGCGGGGAACTTCGGCTTCGAGCGGGGGCATTACGACGTGTCGGTGGCCTGCGCGCAGGAACAGCTCCTGCCCGCCGTGCGCGACGCGGCCGCCGACGCGGTGGTGCTCGCCGACGGCTTCTCCTGCCGGACGCAGCTCGGACAGCTGGCGGGGGTGCGCGGCAGGCATCTGGCGGAGGTCCTCGCCGAGGGGCTCGCCGAGGGGCAGGCCGAGGCAGGGACCAAAGTCCCTGGTGGAAGGGACCTTTGCGGGTAGGGAGCGGTGTCCGGTTCAGGCAGGATCAGGATGGTTCATGATCATCTGTCGAGGCGTCAACTGACGTGCGCCCGTGAGAAGTCTGGTTGTGCCCGTGCCGGAAGAGCCGAAGGACCCCGAGCAGCGGAAGGGCCCCGAGGGGCCCGCGGAACCGGCGGCCCCGGGGGACGGCACGGGCCCCCGCGCCCTGGTCGTACGCAACCGCCACGACTCCATACCGATGGACCTGCTCTTCCGCGGTGACACGGCGGAACTGCCGAAGCCGACGAAGACGACGCACGCGCCGAAGCCTCCGCAGTCCTCCCAGCCTGCTCAGTCCTCCCAGCCCCCGAAGTCTCCGCATCCCGCGAAGTCGCCGCAGTCCCCGAGGCCGACGGAGGGGCCCGGCGCGGCCAAGCCCCCCTCCCCGCCGCGCCCCGACCGCGACCTGGCCGAGCGGCGCGGTCCCGCGTGCTCCGGCTGGTGGGCGCTGCTCGTGGCGCTCCTGGCCCTAGCCGGAGCGGCCTGGCTGATCTGGTCGGGCGGTCTGCTCCCCGTACGGATCACGGATCTCCTCGCGCTCCCCGAACGGCCCCGGGACGGCCTCGTCGCCTGGCAGTGGGCGGCGGTCGGCGGCTGCGGAGTGGTGGCACTCATGGCGCTCGGCGGGCTCACCCGGGGGCGGGTCGGCAGCGCGTGGACCCTGTCGCTGTTCGGCCGCTACCGGGGGAGCGTACGGCGGACCGGGCTCGTGTGGATCAGCCCGCTGATGCTGCGGCGCCGCGTGGACGTACGGCTGCGGCACTGGCGCAGCGAACCGATGACGGCCGTCGACGCGGAGGGCATCGAACTGCGGGTGGTCGTCCTCGTGGTGTGGCAGGTCAAGGACGCGGCGCGGGCGCTGCTCACGGTGGACGACCACCTCGCGTACCTGCGGGAGCAGGTGGAGGCGGTGACGGCGCGGGTGGTGTCCCGGCTGCCCGCCGACTCGTTCCGGGAGCCCGCCGACGACGTGCGGACGCTGCGCGACGCCGAGGCGGTCGGCGACGCGCTCGGCGCCACGCTGGCCGCGGAGTGCAGGGCGGTCGGCATCGAGGTGTTCTCGGCGCGGCCCACCAGGGTGGAGTACGCGCCCGAGGTGGCGGCGGCGATGCAGCGCAGGCAGCTCGCCGCCATCGACGCCAAGCACCGGGACACGGTGCTGACCTCGGTGCTCGACGCGGTGGACGACACCGTGCGGCGCCTCACCGAACGGGGACTCGTCACGCTCGACGACTACGAACGGAAGGCGCTGGTCAAGGACTTGACCGTGGCCTTCTACACGGCGCGGGGGAGCGCCGTCGACACCCACTGAACGGCGGTGAGGGGGCGCCGCCGAACCGACCGAGAGAGGCCGAAGTGCAGACACCCCGATTCACCGAGGAGATACCCGCCGACTGCGGGTGCGGCCATTGCGCCGCGACACCGGCCGCCGCCCGCGCGGACCACCGCTGCGGGGTGCGCGGCGCGCTGGTCGCCGCCGTCGGGGCGGCCGTGCTCGTGGGCACCGCGGCGGGCCCCGCGACCGCCGAACCCGCCCCGAGCCACGCGGGCTGGGACGGCTCCAAGTACTGGTACAAGGACGCGGCCGGAGGGTGGCGCTGGACGTCGCACTACGACAAGTACGCGGCGCACACGGGCCGGTCGGGCGGGCACGCGACCACCGGGAAGGCGCGGCCCGCCGCGCGCGGGGCGTCGTCCGCCGAGCCGACGTTCCGGGGGCGCGGGGGCTGGGACGCCACCGACCGTGTGTACTGGTACAAGGACGCGGCCGGAGGGTGGCGCTGGACCTCGCACTACGACAAGTACGCGGCGCACACGGGCCGGTCGGGCGGGCACGCGACCACCGGGAAGGCGCGGCCCGCCGCGCGCGGGGCGTCGTCCGCCGAGCCGACGTTCCGGGGACGCGGGGGCTGGGACGCCACCGACCGCGTGTACTGGTACAACAAGGCCGGGCACTGGTACTGGACCAGTCACCGGGACAAGTACGAGAGCCGCACGGGCCGTTCCGGAAGCCAGGCGACGAAGCCCGCGCCGCGCCCTTCGGGATCGGGCGGCGGTCACTCATCGGGGACGCCGAGCAGGCACGGCACGGAAGCGGCCATCTCGTACGCGATGGCGCACCTCGGCGACCCCTACGTCTGGGGCGGCAACGGGCCGCACGGCTGGGACTGCTCCGGCCTGGTGATGGCCGCCTACCGGCAGGCGGGCGTCAGTCTGCCGCGCGTCGCCGACGCGCAGTACCGCGCGACCCGGTCCCTCTCGCGGGGCGAGCTGCGCCGCGGTGACCTGGTGTTCTGGAGCAGCAACGGCAGCTCGTCGGGCATCCACCACGTGGCGATCTACCTGGGCGGCGGCCAGTACCTGGAGGCCCCGCGCCCCGGCAAGAACGTCCGCGTCTCGTCCTTCAGCTGGTACAACCCGAACATGTACGGCCGCGTGCGCTAGTCCCGGCCCGTGACCTCGTGCGCGAGGGCGCACAGGTCGCGCAGGGCGGGATGGCTCGGCGGCCCGTCGCGGCGGGCCAGGAACACCGGTACCGGCGGGGCGTCGGGCAGCGGGACGTAGACCACGCCGGGGTGCGGGTGCAGGTCCGCCGTCGCGGTGGTCGTGACGCCGACCGCGCGGGACGCGGCGATCGCGGCCAGCCAGTCGTCGGTGTTGGCGACGGTGATCGTGCCGGTGGGCCGGGCGTCGACGGGCCACAGGTCGAGCGTGGTCGTACCGGACACGGTGTTGAGCGCGACGGTGTGCCCCGCGAGGTCGGCGAGCACCAGTCGCCCCCGCCCGGCCAGCGCGCTGTCGACGGGCACGGCGGCCACCCGCGCCTCCGTGTACAGGAGCTCCGTCACCAGGCCCGGGGTGCCGACGGACCCGCGGAGCAGCGCCGCGTCGACCGCGCCCCTGGCGAGCCCCGCGGTGCGGTCGTCGACGCGGAGCAGTTCGAGCGGTACGTCGGGGTGGGTCGCGCGCCACCGGCGCAGCAGGGGCGTGGTGTACGCGCCCGCGGCCGACCAGGCGTGCCCGAGGCGCAGCGCCCTGCGCACCGAACGCCCCACGTCCAGGGCGTCCTCGAAGGCGGCGACGGCGACGGCGGCCTTGTCGCGGAAGGCGCGGCCCTCGGGGGTGAGCGTGAGGTGGTGGGTGGACCGGTCCACGAGCCGTGCCCGCAGGGCGTCCTCCAGGGCGGCGAGGGTGCGGGACGCGGCGGGCTGGGTGATGCGCAGGCGGGCGGCGGCGCGGGTGATGTTGCCCTCGTCGGCGATGGCGAGGAAGCACCGCAGATGACGCAGCTCCAGGGCGCCGGGCCCGAACGTTCCCTTGGTCATGCCTGCGGAGCATAACGGGAGCGCAATCGGCATTTCACGAGCCGCGCGCCGCGCCGTACCTTCGGCATGTGGACAGGTCTTGCGTACAGCAGTAAAACCGCTCCACAATCCTGTCGTAGTCCAATACCTTGGACGGCAAGGTCCAGAACAGTGAACTTCAGGAGCGAAGGTGTCGCGTACCGATCAGGCTCAGGAGACGGCGGCCGGAGGGCGGGCCGCGCTGGGGCCCGTCGGGCTCGTGCTCGCGGGCGGCATCTCCGTGCAGTTCGGCGGGGCGATCGCCGTCAGCGTCATGCCGAAGGCGGGGGCGCTCGGCATCGTGGCCCTGCGCCTCGCGTTCGCCGCGCTCGTGCTGCTCGTCGTCTGCCGTCCCCGGCTGCGCGGGCACTCGCGCGCGGACTGGGGCACGGTCGTGGCCTTCGGCGTCGCCATGGCGGGCATGAACGGCCTCTTCTACCAGTCCGTGGCCCGCATCCCCATGGGCCCCGCGGTCACCCTCGAGGTCCTCGGCCCCCTCGCGCTCTCCGTCTTCGCCTCGCGCCGGGCGGTCAACTTCATCTGGGCGGGCCTTGCCCTCTGCGGCGTCTTCCTGCTCGGCGGCGGTGGCGGGTTCAGCGGGCTCGACCCGGTGGGTGTGGCGTACGCGCTCGGCGCGGGCGCGATGTGGGCGACGTACATCGTCTTCAGTGCGCGTACGGGCAGGCGCTTCCCGCAGGCCGACGGGCTCGCGCTCGCCATGGTCGTGGCGGCGGTCCTCTTCCTGCCGCTCGGCCTCGCGGAATCCGGCTCGAAGCTGGTCCGTCCCGAGGTGCTCGGGCTGGGCGCGGCGGTCGCCGTCCTGTCGTCCGTCCTGCCCTACACCCTCGAACTCCTCGCGCTGCGGCGGCTGCCCGCGTCCACGTTCGCCATCATGATGAGCCTCGAACCGGCGATCGCGGCGATCGCGGGCTTCCTCATCCTCGGCCAGGCGCTGGCTCTCAGCGAGGCGTTGGCGATCTCGTTGGTGATCGCGGCGAGTATGGGGGCGGTGCGGTCGCAGGTGGGCCGCGGCAGGGCTGCGCCCGCGGTGGCCTCGACGGTTTTGCCGGAGGGGGCGGGGGTCCTGCCTGAACGGGAACCGGATCCGACTCGCTGAGGTGTCCCTGCCGGGGTGGGTGGGGGAGGTGGTGGCTTCTTGCCCACGTCCGGCTTGGTGTCCCCCGGGGTTTCGCGCAGTTCCCCGCGCCCCTAAAAGCGACCCCACCGCGCGGGGGTGGGTGGGGGAGGTGGCGGCACCTTCCCCGGCTCCTCCGCGCGAGGGCGCGTGAGAGTGGTGGCGGTTCCCCATCCGCCGCGGTGCACGTTCGGCGCGGCGGCACCCGGGGTTTCGCGCAGTTCCCCGCGCCCCTGAAGGGGCCACCGCGCGTGGGTGGGTGGGGGAGGTGGCGGCATCATCCCCACGTCCGGCGCGGCGGCACACGGGGGTTCGCGCAGTTCCCCGCGCCCCTGAAGGGGGCGCCCCCGCCGGGCCGCAGTCGCCTAGACGGCCCGAGGGGACGTGGGGGTATGTGCGCACGGAGCACATGAGAAGACCGAGGCAAGGAAGCAAGTCCGGTAGCGGTCATCTGGGACGGCGAGTACGCACATACCCCCGCGGCCCCGCCCCCACGACGAACCCAAGGCGCCCCCGCCCCCACCGAGCCCCGCGACCCCGCCCCAAAACTCATGCAAGCACGCTTGCTTGTTTCGGGGTGCGCTGGCATGCTCCCAGGCACACCGCCGTCCCCCGAGGGGAGCGTCCCGTGTCCGATGTTCTGCCTGTGCTCGTCGACTTGCGCCGTGAGAGTGAGGAACTCGACCGGCTCGTAGGCCAGTTGCCGCACGAGCGATGGGCGGCAGAGACCCCCGCCCCCGGCTGGACCGTCGCGCACCAGATCGCCCACCTCGCCTGGACCGACCGCGCCGCACTCCTCGCCGCCACCGACCCCACCGCCTTCGCCGACGAAGTCGCGAAGGCCGCCGCCGCCCCCGACTCCTTCGTGGACGACGGGGCCGAGGAGGGCGCCGCCCTCCCGCCCGCCGAGCTCCTCGCCCGCTGGCGCGCCGCCCGCGACGACCTGTGGAACGTCCTCAGCGAGGCCCCCGCGGGCACCCGCCTGCCCTGGTACGGCCCACCCATGGCCGCCCCCTCCATGGCCACCGCCCGCCTCATGGAGACCTGGGCCCACGGCCAGGACATCGCCGACGCCCTGGGCGTGGCGCGCGAGCCCACCGACCGCCTCCGGCACGTGGCCCGCATCGGCGTACGGGCGCGCGACTTCGCGTACGCCGTGCGGGGACTGACCCCGCCGCAGGAGGAGTTCCGGGTGGAGCTGACGTCCCCCGTGACGGGGGAGACCTGGCAGTACGGACCCGCCGACGCACCCCAACGCGTCACGGGCCCCGCCCTGGACTTCTGCCTCCTCGTCACCCGCCGAGCCCACCGAGCGGACCTCGGCGTGCGAGCCCAAGGGCCGGATGCCGACCGGTGGTTGGACATCGCTCAGGCGTTCGCAGGGCCGCCGGGGGCAGGTCGCCCTCCGCGTAAGGGGGCCGCCCAGTGACCCCTGCCCCCGCCCCCCTCCGCATAGGCAACGCCTCCGGCTTCTACGGCGACCGCTTCGACGCCATGCGCGAGATGCTCACCGGCGGCCCCCTGGACGTCCTCACCGGCGACTACCTCGCCGAGCTGACCATGCTGATCCTCGGCCGCGACCGCCTCAAGGACCCGGCGCGCGGCTACGCGAAGACGTTCCTGCGCCAGTTGGAGGAGTGCCTCGGACTCGCCCACGAACGGGGAGTCAGGATCGTGGCCAACGCGGGCGGCCTGAATCCGTCCGGACTGGCCGCGGCGACAAGGGAGTTGGCGCGCAGGCTCGGCATCCCGGCCGAGGTGGCGTACGTGGAGGGGGACGACCTCACCGACCGCTACCCCGGCGCACTCACCGCCCACGCCTACCTCGGCGGAGCCGGAATCGCCGAGTGTCTGCGCGCGGGCGCGGACATCGTGGTGACGGGCCGCGTGACGGACGCGGCCCTCGTCACGGGACCGGCGGCCGCGCACTTCGGCTGGGCGCCGACGGACCACGACCGTCTGGCGGGGGCGGTGGTGGCGGGCCACATCCTGGAGTGCGGAACGCAGGCCACCGGAGGCAACTACGCGTTCTTCGCGGAGCGGGACCCCCGCGACCTGCGCCACCCGGGCTTCCCGCTGGCGGAGATCCACGAGGACGGCTCCGCGGTCATCACGAAGCACGACGGCACGGGCGGTTTCGTCGACGTGGGCACGGTCACCGCGCAGTTGCTCTACGAGACGCAGGGGGCGAGGTACGCGGGCCCGGACGTCACCGCGCGGCTCGACACGGTGACGCTCACGGAGGAGGGGCCGGACCGGGTGCGGGTGACGGGCGTACGGGGTGAGGCGCCGCCGCCGACGCTGAAGGTGGGCCTGAACCGTCTGGGCGGCTTCCGCAACGAAGTGGTGTTCGTGCTGACGGGGCTGGACATCGAGGCCAAGGCGGCACTGGTCAAGGCGCAGGTGGAGGACGCGTTCGGAAGAGTGAAGTCCCGTCCACATGACGTGAGTTGGGAACTGGCCCGTACCGATCAGGTGGACGCGGCGACCGAGGAGACGGCGAGCGCCCTGCTGCGGCTCGTGGTGCGTGACGCGCGGGAGGAAGCGGTCGGCAGGGCGCTCAGCGGCGCGGCGATCGAGCTGGCGCTCGGCAGCGTTCCCGGCTTCCACGTGACGGCCCCGCCGGGCAAGGGCGCGCCCTACGGGGTCTTCGAGGCGGCGTACGTGGAGCGGGGCGCGGTGGAACACGTGGCCGTGCTGCCGAGCGGCGAACGCAGGCCCGTCGCCGAGGGGGCGTCGGGCGGCACATCGGGCGACCCCCTCGTACCGCGCGAGCTGCCCACGAAACCCTCGCTCCCCGAACCCCTCCCCCCAGGCCCCACCCGCCTCGCCCCTCTCGGCCGCGTCGCGGGCGCCCGCAGCGGCGACAAGGGCGGCGACGCCAACCTCGGCGTCTGGGTGCGCGATGACGACGCGTGGCGGTGGCTGGTCCACGAGCTGACCGTCGACAGGATCCGCGAACTCCTGCCCGAGGTGAGGGGCTTGACCGTCACGCGCCACGAGCTGCCCAACCTGCGCGCCCTGAACTTCGTCGTGGAGGGGCTGCTCGGCGAAGGCGTCGCCGCGCAGGCCCGTTTCGATCCGCAGGCCAAGGGCCTGGGGGAGTGGCTGCGCGCCCGCCACCTGGACATACCGGAGGTTCTGCTGTGACCGTCCTCGCCTCCTCGCTCGACCCCGCGAGCACCGAGTACGCCGAGCATCGAGAGGCCATGCTCGCCAGGCTCGACGAGCTCGGCACCGAGCAGGCCAAGGCCCTCGCGGGTGGGGGTGAGAAGTACGTCCAACGCCACTACAAGCGCGGCAAGTTGCTGGCGCGCGAGCGCATCGAGCTGCTGCTCGACCCGGACACGCCGTTCCTGGAGCTGTCGCCGCTGGCGGCCTGGGGCAGCGACTACCCCGTGGGCGCCTCGATGGTCACGGGCATCGGCGTCGTCGAGGGCGTCGAGTGCCTGATCACCGCCAACGACCCGACCGTACGCGGCGGTGCGAGCAACCCGTGGACGCTGAAGAAGGCGTTCCGGGCGCATGAGATCGGGCACGCCAACCGGCTGCCCTCGATCCACCTCGTGGAGTCCGGCGGCGCCGATCTGCCCTCGCAGAAGGAGATCTTCATCCCGGGAGGCGCCCTCTTCAAGCACCTCACGCAGTCGTCGGCCGCCGGGATCCCCACCGTCGCCGTCGTCTTCGGCAACTCCACGGCGGGCGGCGCCTACGTGCCCGGCATGAGCGACCACGTGATCATGGTCAAGGAGCGCGCGAAGGTCTTCCTCGGAGGGCCGCCGCTGGTGAAGATGGCGACCGGCGAGGAGAGCGACGACGAGTCGCTGGGCGGCGCCGAGATGCACGCCCGCACCTCGGGCCTCGCCGACTACCTCGCCGAGGACGAGCACGACGCGCTGCGCCAGGCCCGCAGGGTCGTATCGCGCCTCAACTGGCGCAAGGAGTACGCCGATCCGGACCCGGTGTCCGTGGCGGAGCCCAAGTACGACCAGGACGAGCTGCTCGGCATCGTCCCCGGCGACCTGAAGAAGCCCTTCGACCCGCGCGAGGTGATCGCGCGGATCGTCGACGGCTCGGACTTCGACGAGTTCAAGCCGCTGTACGGGCCGAGCCTGGTCACGGGCTGGGCCGCGCTGCACGGCTACCCCGTCGGCATCCTCGCCAACGCGCAGGGCGTGCTCTTCAGCGAGGAGTCCCAGAAGGCGGCGCAGTTCATCCAGTTGGCCAATCAGCGGGACATCCCGCTGCTGTTCCTGCACAACACCACCGGCTACATGGTCGGCAAGGAGTACGAGCAGGGCGGCATCATCAAACACGGCGCGATGATGATCAACGCGGTCAGCAACTCGCGGGTGCCGCACCTGTCTGTCCTCATGGGCGCCTCCTACGGCGCGGGGCACTACGGCATGTGCGGGCGCGCCTACGACCCCCGCTTCCTCTTCGCCTGGCCGAGCGCCAAGTCGGCGGTGATGGGCCCGCAGCAGCTCGCGGGGGTGCTCTCCATCGTCGCCCGCCAGTCCGCCGCCGCGAAGGGGCAGCCCTACGACGACGAGGCGGACGCCGCGCTGCGCGCCATGGTGGAGCAGCAGATCGAGTCCGAGTCGCTGCCGATGTTCCTGTCCGGGCGGCTCTACGACGACGGGGTCATCGACCCGCGCGACACCCGCACCGTCCTCGGCCTGTGCCTGTCCGCGATCCACACGGCCCCCTACGAGGGCGCGCGCGGCGGCTTCGGCGTCTTCCGGATGTGAGGGCTCCCATGACTTGTGAGGAACTGCCCATGATTGCCTCCCTGTTGGTCGCCAACCGGGGCGAGATCGCCTGCCGCGTCTTCCGCACCTGCCGGGAGCTGGGCATCGGCACGGTCGCCGTGTACTCCGACGCGGACGCGGACGCCCTGCACGTACGCGAGGCCGATGCGGCGGTACGGCTGCCGGGGGCCGCGCCCGCCGACACGTACCTGCGCGGCGAGCTGATCGTGAAGGCCGCGCAGGCGGCCGGCGCGGACGCCGTCCACCCCGGCTACGGCTTCCTCTCCGAGAACGCCGACTTCGCGCGCGCCGTCATCGACGCGGGCCTGGTCTGGATCGGCCCGCCGCCCGAGGCGATCGAGGCCATGGCGTCCAAGACGCGCGCCAAGGAACTGATGGGCATCGAGCCGCTCAAGGACGTCACCGAGGGCGACCTGCCCGTCCTGGTGAAGGCGGCGTCCGGTGGCGGCGGACGCGGCATGCGTGTCGTGCGAGAACTGTCTGCTCTGGAAGGCGAGTTGGCGGCCGCGCGCGCCGAGGCGGTCAGCGCCTTCGGGGACGGTGAGGTCTTCGTCGAGCCGTTCGTCGAGGGCGGGCGGCACATAGAGGTGCAGATCATGGCCGACGCGCACGGCACGGTGTGGCCGCTCGGCACCCGCGACTGCACGCTCCAGCGCCGCCACCAGAAGGTCATCGAGGAATCCCCGGCGCCCGGACTGCCCCCGGAGCTCGTCGAGGAACTGCACGCGCAGGCCGTGCGGGCCGCGCGCGTCACGGAGTACCGGGGCGCGGGCACGGTGGAGTTCCTCGTCGCGGAAGGCCGGGCGCACTTCCTGGAGATGAACACCCGGCTCCAGGTCGAACACCCCGTCACCGAGGCGGTGTTCGGAATCGACCTGGTGGCGGCGCAGATCCGGATCGCCGAGGGGCACCCGCTCGCGGCGGAGCCGCCCGTCGCGCGCGGGCACGCCGTCGAGGCCCGTCTCTACGCCGAGGATCCGGCGGCGGACTGGGCCCCGCAGACCGGAACGCTGCACCGCCTGACCGTGCCCGGGGTGCGCCTGGACACCGGGTACGCGGCGGGTGACAGCATCGGCGTGCACTACGACGCCATGCTCGCCAAGGCCGTCGCGCACGCCCCCACCCGCGCCGAGGCCGTGCGCAAGCTCGCCGGGGCGCTGGAACGGGCGGCGGTGCACGGTCCGGTGACAAATCGCGACCTGCTCGTACGCTCCCTGCGGCACCCCGAGTTCACCGGCGCCCGCATGGACACCGGCTTCTACGACCGGCACCTCGCCGACCTCGCGGCCGCCGCCCCCGACCCGCACGCGCCCCTGGCCGCCGCCCTCGCGGACGCGCACGGCCGTTCCCGGTTCGGCGGCTGGCGCAACCTCCGCTCACAGGGCAGCGTCAAGCGCTACCGCAGCGAGCCCGACGGCACCGAGCACGAGGTCCGCTACGACCACACGCGGGACGGCCTGACCGCCGAAGGGGTGCGGGTCCTCGTCGCGACATCGGCTCGCGTCGTGCTCGAAGTCGACGGCGTACGACGGGAGTTCGAGATCGCGCGGTACGGCGAGGGCGGTGACGACCGCGTCCACGTCGGCACGCCCCGAGGCGTCACCGTCCTCACCGCGCTGCCGCTGCTCCCCGAGCCGACCGCCCGCCGCGAGCCAGGATCGCTGCTCGCCCCGATGCCCGGCACCGTCGTCCGCGTCGCCGAAGGGCTCACCGAAGGGGCGCGGGTCACCGCCGGGCAGCCCCTCGTCTGGCTGGAGGCCATGAAGATGGAGCACCGCGTCTCCGCTCCCGCCTCCGGAACGCTCACCGCCCTGCACGCCGCCCCCGGCCATCAGGTCGAGGTCGGCGCGCTGCTCGCCGTCGTACAGGAGGAAGAGTCCGTATGAGCACCGCACGCAGCGCCACGCGAAACACCAGCCGCGGCACGGTCCTGGAAACCGAGGAGCACCAAGCCCTGCGCGCCGCCGTCGCGGCTCTCGGCAAGCGGTACGGCCGCGCGTACATGACCCGCGTCGTCCAGGAGGAGGGGCACCCCGACGAGTTGTGGGCGGACGCCGCCAAGCTCGGCTACCTGGGGGTGAACCTGCCCGAGGAGTACGGCGGGGGAGGCGGAGGAATCGCCGAACTCTCCATCGTCCTGGAGGAGTTGGGTGCGTCCGGCGCTCCCCTCCTCATGATGGTCGTCTCGCCCGCGATCTGCGGCACGGTCATCGCCCGCTTCGGCACCGAGGAGCAGAAGCGGCAGTGGCTGCCGGGGCTCGCCGACGGCTCCCGCACCATGGCCTTCGGCATCACCGAGCCCGACGCGGGCTCCAACTCGCACCGCATCACCACCACGGCCCGCCGCGACCCCGACACCGGCGACTGGCTCCTGACCGGCCGCAAGGTCTTCGTCTCCGGCGTGGACATCGCCGACGCCACGCTCATCGTCGGGCGTACGTCCGACGCGCGGACCGGCAACCTCAAGCCGTGCCTGTTCATCGTCCCGCGCGAGGCCGAAGGCTTCCAGCGGCGGCGGATCGAGATGGAACTCCAGGCCCCGGAGAAGCAGTTCGAGCTGACGCTCGACGATGTCCGGCTGCCCCCCGAGGCGCTCGTCGGCGACGAGGACGCGGGCCTGCTCCAGCTCTTCGCGGGCCTGAACCCCGAGCGGATCATGACCGCCGCGTTCTCCCTCGGCATGGCACGCTACGCGCTGCGCCGCGCCACCGAGTACGCCAAGGAACGCACCGTCTGGAAGGCCCCCATCGGCGCCCACCAGGCCATCGCGCACCCGCTCGCCCAGTCCCACATCGAGATCGAACTGGCGCGTCTGATGATGCAGAAGGCCGCCGGGCTCTACGACGCGGGGGACGACGTCGGCGCGGGCGAGGCCGCCAACATGGCCAAGCTCGCCGCGGCGGACGCCTGTGTGAAGGCCGTCGACCAGGCCGTGCACACGCTCGGCGGCAACGGCCTCACCAAGGAGTTCGGGCTCGCCTCGCTCATCGTGGCGGCGCGGGTGGCCCGGATCGCGCCCGTCAGCAGGGAGATGATCCTCAACTACGTGTCCCACCAGACGCTCGGCCTGCCCAAGTCCTACTGATCCCCCTGAGGAGATCCCCCATGAGCCTGTCCGTCTCCTCACCCGCGCGCGGCGTCCCCACGCTCACCCTGGACCTGCCCGAGCGGCGCAACGCGCTCTCGGCGGACCTGGTGGGGGCCCTCGCGGAGGCGCTCGGCGCGCTGGGCGAGGACCCCGGCGTACGCGCGGTCCTGCTCACCCACACCGGCACGACGTTCTGCGCGGGCGCCGACCTGAAGGACCCGCCGGACCCCGCGGCCTTCGTGGCGCTGCTGCGACAGCTCGTCGCACTGCCCAAGCCGGTGATCGCCCGGGTGGACGGGCACGTGCGGGCGGGCGGGCTCGGTCTCCTCGGCGCCTGCGACATGGCGGTCGCGGGCCCCGCGTCCTCCTTCGCGTTCACGGAGGTGCGCATCGGGGTCGCGCCCGCCGTGATCTCCATGCCGCTGCTGCCCCGCCTCGACCCGGGCGCCGCGTCCCGCTACTTCCTCACGGGGGAGCGGTTCGACGGCGCGGAGGCGGCGCGGATCGGCCTCGTCACGGCGTACGCGGCCGAACCCGACGGCACGGTCCAGGCCCTCCTCGACGGGGTGCGCGAGGGCGCCCCCGTGGCCCTGGCCGAGACGAAGAAGCTGCTCACGGCTAGGGTGCTCGACGCATTCGACGACCACTCGGACGCCGTCATCGCCCTGGCCGCGCGGCTCTTCGGCTCCGCCGAGGCCCGGGAGGGGATGGCGGCGTTCCTCGAACGACGGGAGCGCCCATGGGCGTTGTGACCGCCGCCGACCGCGCGCCCAAGCAGGACCGCAGCCGCGCCACCCGCCTCAAGCTCCTGGAGGCCGCGGTGTCCTGTCTCGCCGAGCACGGCTGGACGGGCTCGACGGTCTCCGTGGTCGCCGAGCGCGCGGGCGTCTCGCGGGGCGCGGCCCAGCACCACTTCCCGACGCGCGAGGACCTCTTCACGGCGGCCGTGGAGTACGTCGCCGAGCAGCGCTCCACCGCGCTGCGGGAGCTGCCCGCGCAGGACAGGGCTGCGGTGGTCGCCGCGCTCGTCGACCTCTACACGGGCCCCCTCTTCCGCGCCGCGCTCCACCTGTGGGTGGCCGCGTCCAACGAACCCCAACTGGGCTCGCGCGTCACGGAACTGGAATCCCGCGTGGGCCGCGAGACGCACCGCATGGCGGTGGAACTCCTGGGCGCGGACGAGTCCCGCCCCGGCGTCCGCGAAACGATCCAGGGCTTCCTGGACATGGCGCGGGGCCTGGGCCTCGCGAACCTCCTGACGGATGACGGGGCGCGCAGGGAGAGGGTGGTGACCCAGTGGACAAAACTCCTGGACTCGGCCCTGTGACCTCTCTGACCCCTCTGGCCCCTGTGATCCCTGTGAGCCCGCTGACCTCTCTGTCCCCTCTGACCCCTCACCCCGATCCACCCACCCGGCTCGTCCACCCTCTGAGCCCCCTGAACCGGCAAGGCCCCCGAGCCCGCGCCCACCGGACCTGGCACGGCCCTCTGACCCCCCGCCCTCGGCCCCGCACCGCAGGCGCCTCCTCCCACCCGCCCGCCCCCTCCCGTCGTGCCTTCACGCCACCGGCTGCTGGGCGCCAGCCCGGGGCGGGCGGGTCTGCGCCGACAGGATGCTGGAGCCACCCGGCCTCTCGGAGCGCGTCAGTTCCGGTCGGGAAGCAGAGCGGGCCGCGCCACACCAAGCAGAGGGCACTGGTTCACGCATCACGAGTGGGCCCCACCGCGCGTGCTGCGCCACGTTGCGTGTGGGCTCTACCGTGCGTGGTGCTCCACGTTGCGTGTGGGCTCTACCGCGCGTGCTGCGCCACGTTGCGTGTGGGCTCTACCGTGCGTGGTGCTCCACGTTGCGTGTGGGCTCTACCGCGCGTGCTGCGCCACGTTGCGCGTGGGCCCCACCGCGCGTGCTGCGCCACACCCCACCTCGGCCGCACCGGCCGCGCCGCCCTTCACCCGCGACCCCCGCCCCGCGGGTCGACGCCGACCGGCCGCCCCGGAGGTGAGGCGGCAGGGTCCGCGCCGGTGGGCGCCTTACCCTTCGGCTCCCCTTTCGTCGCTGCGCGGAACTCCGCCACCACTTCCGACAGAGCCGGGCGGTCGTACGGCTCGTAGCTCAGCATCCGGTCGACCATGACGCCGAAGGACCCCGGTAGGTCGAACGGGCGTCGCTTGTTGTCGACGACGGCCTGCCGTTGTTCCTCGCGCTCCGCGTGGTCCGGGTACTCCATCGGCCTGATGCCGGTGGCAGAGATCAGCAGGGACGCCCCCAGGGCGTACACGTCGGCCGCTGGGGACGGTGTGGCCGTGCCGGTGGCCAGCACGGCGCGGGAGATCTCGGGTGCCTCGTAATGGACGAGGCACCCCGGATACGGGAAGTCGTAGCGGGAGTTGACCGAGCCGCCGTGTGCGAACGCGAGGTCGATGAGGTGGACGATGCCGCCGTCCGCGATCAGGTGGGCGGGTTGCATGTCGCCATGGACCCAGCCGTCGCTGTGGAGCCGGTTGAGGGCTTCCGCGCACTGAGCTGCGGTTTCGTAGTCGATGGGCGCCTGGGGGCCCTTCCTCCGGTACTCCCAGAGAGGCCAGAGGGCCACCCCGTCGTACCAGGGCTGCACGCTGAACGTGCCCCGCTCCCATGTGCCGTAGGCGATGTGCGGCCTTCCCAGGGCGCGCAGAACGGATGCCTCGCGAGCGGGGGCGAGAGCTGTGTACCCGCGCTTCCCGTCGACGGCGTACCCGACCTTCACCGCTACCCGGCCGTGAGGCGACTCGGCATCCCACACCATGGAGCCGCGCCGGTCGGCAACGACCCTCATGGCCCTAGGCCGCACGACCGCCTCGACCTCCGACGGCAACTCCGTGAGGGTGTCAGCCATTGCTGTCCTTCCTGGGGAAATCGGGAGACGGGGAAACGGGAGACCTCCGCAGACCGGCCCTCGGCGCGAGGACCGGTCCCGGCGCAGCTCCTAGTAGGGGCGTCCGTCGTCGGAGTCGCACTGCGAGACCCCGCCGTCGACGTGCGCCCAATACTTGTCCTCGACGACGAAGCCCCCTCTCGGGGTGCGGCTTGTGGTGCAGGAACCTGACGGCGATGCGGTCGAAGAGCGCTGCGGCGTCCCTGGTGTGCAGGTAGACGCAGTAGATGCCCCGGTCCACCGCGTCGGACGGCATGAGCGGCAGGCCGTCGTGTACGGCCACCGTGCCGAAGTAGGCCAACGCCTGGTCCACGATCCCGGGAGCATGCCGGGGGTCCTCTCCCATGTCGTTGATCAGGAAGAGCACGAAGCGCCCGAACGTCTCGTCGTCGACGAGTGAAGCGCCTGTCCTGTACTCCACTGCTGTGGTCATGCCCGTACCTCCGTCAGTTGGGGGGAACATGCCTGATGGTTCCGCTGTCTGCCGGGTCACCGCGACGTCATGTCCGGTGTCCGACCGACGTCGGTTGAAGGGCGTCAACTCGGTGTCATTCAAGGGTGATTGGGGCTAGCGTGCATCACATGACAGCCACGGACACGGAGCCGAACGACACCCTGCGCGCCGTCCGCATCGGCATGCGCATGAGCCAAGAAGATCTGGCCCGGGCCCTGCGTCGGGCAGGTGAGGAGACGGGGGAGGCCAACGAAGCCAGCAAGCGGCTGGTGCAGCGTTGGGAGGCCGGAGTCAGCCGATCCCCCCGGGGCGTGTACGTGAGGGCCCTGGAGCGCGTCACAGGACGCTCCATCGAGGAGCTCGGGTTCACACTGGCTGTCATGGCGCGAGTGCACGACGACGGAGCTGGGGGACACGACCTGGAACCCGGTCCGGAAGGCGTGGCCGCAGCGTCCGGCGGCACCGATGCGGTGACCGAGGCTCAGGGGCAGTACGGGGGAGTCTGGCTGTCCAGGTACGAGTACTACTCGTCCGGCCGGGACCGTTCGTACGAGGGCAAGCACTACGTCGTGCTGGTGCAGTCCGGCAACCGGCTCACGGTGCGGAGTCTTCCCGGGGCGTCCAGCAATCCGGACAGTCCGCTCTCCATCGACCTGACGGTGGACCAGTCCGTCGTCACCGGATCGTGGACGGAGCAGACGGCTCCTGGTGGCTACTACCAGGGAGCCCGGTATCACGGGGCCGTCCAGCTCCTGGTGGAGCCGACCGGGCGCAGGATGGCCGGGAAGTGGGTCGGGTTCGGGAAGGAGTTCGATGTGAACACCGGGCCGTGGGAGCTGCTGCTCATGGATCCGTCGACCCGCAAGGCGACGCTGGAGCGCTACAGCCGACCCCCTGAGTAGGGCCAGCACGTTGCCCCGTGAGCACAGAAGCGGCCCGGCCACCCCTCGGAGTGGCCGGGCCGCTTCAGCGGTGTGACCTGAGCTGACCTGAGCTGACCTGACCTCTGTCAGCCCGTGGCGTGGGGCCAGGCTTGGAGGGGGCGGGTGGGTGGGGTGAGGCGTCGGCGGGGCGGGGCCGAGGGCGAGTGCCCCCGTCCCGGCCCCACCCCGCACAGCTCAGCGCGCGATCTCGTCGTACCCCTCGATCGCCTGCGGCCCCCGCGACGAGGGGCCCATGTACCGGGCCGAGGGGCGGACCAGGCGGCCCGTCCGCTTCTGTTCCAGGATGTGTGCCGACCAGCCCGCGGTCCGCGCGCACGTGAACATCGACGTGAACATGTGCGCGGGCACCTCGGCGAAGTCGAGGACGATCGCCGCCCAGAACTCCACGTTGGTGGCGAGGACGCGGTCGGGACGGCGGGCGTGCAGCTCGTCAAGGGCCGCCTTCTCCAGCGCCTCCGCGACCTCGAAGCGGGGCGCGCCCAGCTCGCGGGCGGTGCGGCGCAGGACCCGTGCGCGAGGGTCCTCGGCACGGTAGACGCGGTGCCCGAAGCCCATGAGGCGCTCGCCCTTGTCCAGGGCCTGCTTCACGTACGCGACCGCGTCCCCCGTGCGCTCGATCTCCTCGATCATGCCGAGGACCCGCGACGGGGCACCGCCGTGCAGCGGTCCGGACATCGCGCCCACGGCCCCGCTCAGCGACGCCGCGACATCGGCCCCCGTGGAGGCGATGACGCGCGCCGTGAACGTGGAGGCGTTCATGCCGTGCTCGGCGGCCGAGGTCCAGTACGCGTCGACGGCCTGGACGTGCTTGGGGTCGGGCTCCCCGCGCCAGCGCTTCATGAAGCGCTCGACGACCGTGTCGGCCTTGTCGATCTCCCGCTGCGGGACCATCGGCAGGCCCTGGCCGCGCGCGGACTGGGCGACGTAGGAGAGGGCCATGACGGCGGCGCGGGCCAGGTCGTCACGGGCCTGCTGCTCGCTGATGTCGAGCAGCGGACGCAGGCCCCACACGGGGGCGAGCATCGCGAGCGCGGACTGGACGTCGACGCGGATGTCGCCGGAGTGCACCGGGATCGGGAAGGGCTCGGCGGGCGGCAGGCCGGGGTTGAAGGCGCCGTCGACGAGCAGGCCCCATACGTTCCCGAAGGAGACGTGGCCGACCAGGTCCTCGATGTCGACGCCCCGGTAGCGAAGGGCGCCGCCCTCCTTGTCCGGTTCGGCGATCTCCGTCTCGAACGCGACGACTCCTTCAAGTCCGGGTACAAAGTCGGACATCAGGCGGCTCCTCGTGATGTGTTCGACAAAATGGTTTCGAGAGACGGGGTGCGATCAGCTCGTGACCATGTGTCAGATGTGGGCAATATCGGTCCGGTTCCGCGGTCGATTGCGTCGAATTGGCCGACTCGCGGTCCGGAACGGTCATCCCGGTGATGCCCCGTGAGGCTGGTGGTCACCCAACCGATTCGGCAGCAGGACGATATCCCTTGGTGCCACCTTTGGCGATGGAATGCGGCACTCAGTGCCACACGTCACCTCTTGTTGGCGCAGTGCGCCCCGTCGAGCGCCCCTTCGTATACGGCAAGTACGGCAAGATGACCGCGTGACCGACTCCAGTGCCCCCGTTCCCGAACCGGCCTTCATGCGCGAGCAGTACGTCACCGACGGGCTCGCCGAGACCGGGCTGCCCGGCGATCCCCTGGAGCAGTTCGCGCTCTGGTTCAAGGAGGCGGCGCGCGAGACGGACGCCATCCACGAGCCGAACGCCATGGTCGTCTCCACCGCCGACGCCGAGGGCAGGCCCAGCTCCCGCACGGTGCTCCTGAAGGGCTTCGACGAGCGCGGCTTCGTCTTCTTCACCAACTACGAGTCCCGCAAGGCCCGCGAGCTCACCGCCAATCCGTACGTCTCGCTGCTCTTCCCCTGGCACCCCATGGCCCGCCAGGTCATCGTCTCGGGCACGGCGGCGCGCGTGGGCCGCGAGGAGACCGTCGCCTACTTCCGCACCCGCCCGCACGGCTCCCAGCTCGGCGCCTGGGCCAGCGCCCAGTCCTCCGTACTCGCCTCACGGGTCGAACTCGACCGCGCGTACGCGGATTTGGCGGCCCGCTACCCCGAGGGCGAGCAGGTCCCCGTCCCGCCGAACTGGGGCGGCTTCCGGGTGACCCCGGCCGCGGTGGAGTTCTGGCAGGGCCGCGTGGACCGCCTGCACGATCGTTTGCGGTACGTGCGGGAGGAGGAGGGACGGGGATGGCGTGTCGAGCGCCTCAGCCCCTGAGTGTCGAGCCCGCCCGGCACGTATCCCGCCCGTCCCGGCACGTACCCAGCCCGTCCGGCACGTACCCAGCCCGTCGCCCGACACGTATCCAGCCCGTCCGGCACGTACCCAGCCCGTCGCCCGGCACGTATCCAGCCCGTCCGGCGCTTGAGGACGAGTAGGCCGAAGGCCACGACAGACACCGCCCCCGTCACGGACCAGCCGCACTACCCCGTCAGGACCCCGTCCAGAAACGGTTCGATCGCCGCGCGCCACGCCTCCGGCTGGTCGTAGTGGACGAGATGGCCCGCGTCCACCACTTCCGCGTACTCCCCGCGCGGCAGCACCCGCACCATCTCCTGCGACTCGGCACGGCCCAGCTCGCCGTCCAGGCCGCGTACGACCAGGGTGGGGCAGCGGACCTGGATCAGCTCCTCCCAGTGCGCGTCGTGCACCCACGTCTCGCGGGACTTGAGCATCTGGGCGCGGTCGAAGACGGGCCGCCAGCCGTCCGGGCCCTCCGTCATCACCTCGGCGAAGAACTCGCCGCGCGCGGGGTTGGGGCGCTCCACCCAGGGGTCGTCCTCGCCGAACCACCTGCGGACGTCGGCGAGGGTGGCGAAGGGGACGGGCCAGGACTTGAACCAGTCCTCCCACTCGCGCTGCGAGGCGGCGCCGAGGGCGGAGGCCCGCATGTCGCAGATGATCAGGCCCCGGACGAGGTCGGGGCGGCGCGCGGCGAGCTGCCAGGCGGTGAGCGCGCCCATGGAGTGGCCGATGAGCACGGCGGGCGTGAGGCCGAGCTGGTCGAGGGCCGCCTCGGCGTCGTCCACGTAGGCGTCGCGGCTGTAGGGGCCCTCGGGGGGCTTCTCGCTCTGCCCGTGGCCGCGCTGGTCGAGTGCGACCGCGCGGTGCCGTTCGGAGAGCCAGCGGGCGGTGGCCGCCCAGTGGGACGCGCGGCCCATGAGGCCGTGCAGTAACAGCACTCCGCCGGACGAGCCCTCGGCCTCCCTGAGCTTGGGAGGGTCGGCGTACTCCCAGGCGGCGAGGCGTACGCCACCCGCGCCCGTCACGTCGATGCGCCGCACCATGATTCCTGGCACCCCCCTTGATTCCGCTCGGGTTCCACGCCTGGTCCTGCTCCGCACCCCCGCACGCTATCGAACTCCTTTTCGAAAGCGCCCGGATCGGCGATAACACCCCTCGTTCGGGTGACCGGCCTCAAGGATTGGCCGGCGCTGCCGAGGGGAGATCTTCATCGGGGGGCGGGCCGCTCGGGGAAGCCGGTCCGAGGGGAATGACCTTGAGAGCTCGGGGCTCCAGGTCAGCACAGGGGAGGACAGGCCCCGGCGCTTCAGGGCGCCGGGGCCCTCTGCTGGTCCGCGGGTGGTACGCACCCGCCCATCCGACGGACGTTCGTGCTCACCAGACGGGCACATCCTCTGCCCCCTCTCCGGCCGTGCGGCCAGACCCGGTGCCGACACGGTCAAGAGCCCTCAGGTCATATGCCTCTCGCGACAGCCTTGCACGCAAAACGCTCGGGCGCTGCGATTCCACACACTGAATCTTGGACTCCGAGAGATCTCGTGGAGATCTCGGGGTCTTGCCAACTTCCTCTCCGGTAACGGAAGTTGACCTCAGTGCCCGCATCCGGCGACGTACGCCCCAACGGCCGGTGGCCGCCGCCCGACGCGGACCCCTCAGCACGCGGTCGGCGCCATGGTCGGCGCCATGCTCGTCGCCGTGGTCAGCGCTTGGCGACGAAGACGTGCGAAGCGATGTCCGAGGCCAGCTCCGCGGCCTCACCGCTGCTGCCCACGAGCACACCGCCCGCGGACTCCGTCACGCTCACCACGGAGCCGGGCTGCACGCCCGCGCGCCGCAGCGTGTACATCAGCTGGGCGTCCGTCTGGATCGGCTCGCCGATGCGGCGGACGACGACGGTCTTGCCCTCGGCGCCCGGATCGAGCTCCGTCAGCGAGACCATGCCCTCGTCCAGGAACGGATCCGCGCCGTCCTTCTCGCCCAGCTCCTCCAGGCCCGGGATCGGGTTGCCGTACGGCGACTCGGTCGGGTGGCGGAGCAGCTCGAGGACACGGCGCTCCACCGCCTCACTCATCACGTGCTCCCATCGGCACGCCTCGGCGTGCACCTGCTCCCACTCCAGCCCGATCACGTCGACGAGCAGGCACTCCGCGAGGCGGTGCTTGCGCATCACACGGGTGGCCAGGCGGCGGCCCTCCTCGGTGAGCTCCAGGTGACGGTCGCTCGCGACCGCCACCAGGCCGTCGCGCTCCATGCGCGCCACGGTCTGGCTCACCGTCGGTCCGCTCTGGTCGAGCCGCTCGGCGATCCGGGCGCGCATGGGGACCACACCTTCCTCCTCCAGCTCGAGGATGGTGCGCAAATACATCTCAGTGGTGTCAATCAGCCCCGACATGGGTGCCCCTCAGAATTCGCTCGTGCGCTGGCCCTGCCCTCAATTCTGACGCATACCACTGACAACCGTGCCGCGCCGGTGGAATTCCCGCCGCTGAGGGGCCTGCGACAGTGTTGACAGGGCACAGGTCCAGACCGCAACGTGATGCGAATGAGCTCCAAGAGCGAGAGCAAACTGGTCGAGCGGTACTTCGACGCCACCGTGGGACTGCTCCAGCGCGTCCGCGACGAGGAGTCCGGGAACATCGCGGAGGCGGGCACCGTCCTCGCCGACGCCGTCGAGGCGGGCGGGCGGCTCTTCGCCTTCGGCGCGGGGCACTCCTCGCTCGCCGCGCAGGACGTCGTCTACCGCGCGGGCGGCCTCGCCCTGATGAACCTGCTCGCCGTGCCGGGCGTCGTCGGCGTCGACGTCATGCCCGCCACGCTCGGCTCCGCCCTGGAGCGGGTCGACGGGCTCGCGGGCGCCGTCCTGGACTCGTCCCCGGCCCGCTCCGGCGACGTACTCGTGATCATCTCGCTCTCGGGCCGGAACTCGCTGCCGGTGGAGATGGCGATGAACGCCCGCGCGCTCGGCCTGCGGGTCATCGGCGTCACCTCCGTGGCGTACGCCACGGAGACCAGGTCGCGGCACGTGTCGGGGACCTTCCTCAAGGACCACTGCGACGTCGTGATCGACTCCAAGATCGCGGTGGGTGACGCGGAGCTCGCCCTCGACGGGGTCGATGCGCCGTTCGGCCCCGCGTCCGGTGTGGTCGCGGGCGCGCTGATGCAGGCGATGATGGCCACCGCCGTCGAGGAGCTCGCCGCCCGTGGTGGGCAGCCGCCGGTGCTTCGTTCGGGGAACGTGGAGGGCGGGCACGAGTGGAACGGGCGGGTCTTTGAGGAGTACGGGGACCGGATCTTCTATCGCCGATGAGCGTCGCGCTGCGCTTGGCTTGAGCGGTGTGGGCTCGTGGGGCGGTGCGGGTTCGTTGTGGCTGGGCGCGCAGTTCCCCGCGCCCCTTACGGGGCGCACCTGATCCGCGCCGTAGCCCTTACGGGGCGAAGCTGATCCGCGCCGTAGCCCTTACGGGGCGAAGCTGATCCGCACTGTCAGGCCGCCGCCCGCCCCGTTCGCCTCCGCCGTGGCCTGCGCCCCGTGTGCCCGTGCGATCGCCGCCACGATCGACAGGCCGAGCCCCGCGCCCTCCCCGCGCGCGTGGGTGCGCTCGTTCAGGCGCCGGAACGGTTCGAAGAGGTGCGGGACGGTCTCCGGGGGGACCTCGGGGCCCGTGTTGGTGACCTCCAGGGTGCCGTCCCCCTCGACCCGGACGGTGACGGTGCCGTCCGGCACGTTGTAGCGCACCCCGTTGGCCACCAGGTTGTGGACGAGGCGGTCCAGGAGCACCCCGTCGCCCTCCACCGTCAGCGGCTCGGCCTCCACCGTCACGGTGACGTGCCAGGCGGCCGCCTCCGCGCCGAGGCCGTCCGCGACCGCGTGCGCGAGGACGTCGAGCGCGACGGGCTCGCGCCGCTCCAGGCCCTGCTCCGACGCGGCGAGCAGCAGCAGCCCCTCGATCAGCTCCTCGCTGTCGTCCGCCACGGAGATCAGCTTCTTGCGGATCATCGCCACCCGTTCCGCGTCGGGCTCACCCGCGAGGCCGATCTCGGCGGCCGCCCGCTGCACGGCGAGCGGCGTGCGCAGCTCGTGCGCCGCGTTGGCCGCGAACCGCTGCTGCGCGCCGACCAGACGCTCTATCCGGTCCAGCATCTCGTCGAAGGTGTCGGCCAGCCGCTTCAGCTCGCCCTGCGGGGCGTCCAGGGCGATCCGCTCGTGCAGATTGGCCCCGGAGAGCCGCCGCGCGGTGCCGGTGATCACCGCGACGGGGCGCAGCACCCGGCCCGCCATCCACCAGGCGAGGGCGATCGACACCACGGCGTACGCGGCGAAGACGATCACGGAGACGGTCAGGAGGCGGTTGAGCGCGGCCTCGCCCGCCAGGTCGCTGATCTTCGTGACGGCGATCGCCCCGGTGTCGTCGTCGGCCTTCTCCAGGGGTTTCGTGCGCTGGGCGGGGACGGCGGTGACGAGCGGCAGGGGAGTCGACCGCCACGGCGGCACGGGCCCGCGCGGCACCGCGGTGGTCACCGCCGTGCTGATCGACGAGTAGAGGCCCTGCTGCACGAGCAGGTACACCACCCCCGTCAGGAGCGCGCCCGCGAGCAGGAGCAGCCCGCCGTACAGCGCGGTGAGCCGGGACCGCTCGCTGCTCATCCCCATCGACGAAAGGCGCCCGCGCCCCGGCCTCACAGGGACCGTCCCGTGATCCGGTATCCGGCGCCGGGCACCGTCTCCACCACCGTCGGCTCGCCCAGCTTCGCGCGGAGCTTGGAGAGGGTGACGCGGACCGCGTTGGTGCGGTAGCTGGTGTCCTCCTCCCAGACCTGTTCGATCAGGTCCTCGCCGCTGACCACCGCGCCTTCCGCCCGCAGCAGCGCCTCGAGGACCGCGAACTCCTTGCGGGACAGCGCGAGATGACGCCCGTCCCTGCTGGCCTGGCGGCGCGCGGTGTCCAGGACGAGCCCGGCCCGTTCGAGCACGGGCGGCAGCGCGGGCCTGGCGCGGCGGCCGAGCGCGATGACGCGGGCGAGCAGCTCGTCGTACGCGAACGGCTTGGTCAGGTAGTCGTCGGCGCCGAGGCCGAGCCCGGCGACGCGGTCACGGACCGTGCCCGCCGCCGTCAGCATCAGGACCCGGGTGAGCAGCCGCTGCTGTACGACGCGGCGGCACACCTCGTCGCCGTGCAGGCCCGGCAGATCGCGGTCCAGGACGAGCACGTCGTACTCCCCGAGCTGCAGTTTGCGCAGCGCGGTCAGGCCGTCGGAGGCGATGTCGACGGCCACCGCGTCGCGCCGCAGCCCCTCGGCGATCATCTCGGCCAGGAAGTCCTCGTCCTCCACCAGCAGTACGCGCATGCCGACCTGTGTACCGGAGAGTGACCTTTCGTCGGTGTAAGCGTCCCCGTGGAGAGAAACGAAACCCCGCTTCCCGCCAGCCTGTGGCCGTCACGCACGCCCCACGTGAAGGGAAGCCACGTCATGAGCCACGCCATGAGGAACCGCAGGCGCTCAGCAGTCCTCGCGTCAGGATTCGCCGCCCTCGCCCTGTTCGCCAGTGCCTGCTCGGGGTCGGACGGCGGATCCGATCCCGAGAAGAACAGCGCCGACGGCGGGAAGGGCGCCGACGCCGACAAGGCGTTCAAGGAGCGCGAGTGCCTGCGCAAGCACGGTCTGAAGGTCGCCGAGCCCAAGTCCGGCAAGGACGCCGCGGGCATCACCATCGGCGGCGACATGACCAAGGAGAAGATGCAGAAGGCCATGAAGGACTGCGGCCTGGGCGCGGGGACCAAGGGCGGCGGCACCTCGCAGGCCGACAAGGACAAGATGCTCAAGTACGCCCAGTGCATGCGCAAGAACGGCTACAACATGCCGGACCCGAAGTTCGACGGCGGAGCCATGCAGGCCCAGCCGATGCCCAAGGGTGCTGAGGCCAAGAAGATGGAGAAGGCCGCCAAGGCGTGCAAGGACATCTTCGGATGAGGCGGCGCACCGCCGTCGTCGCGACGGTCGTGGCCCTGCTCGCGGTCACCGGCGGCGGCATCGCCGTCACCGCGCTCGCCGACGCGGGCGGCAAGGACGACTCCCACCGCAGGGACGCGGACCTGCCCGCCGCCACCGCGGCCGTCGAGCGCGGCGACCTCACGAGCGGCACCCAGGTCGACGGCACCCTCGGCTACGCCAAGGAACGCAAGGTCAACGCGGGCGCCACCGGCACCCTCACCTGGTCCGCGGAGACCGGCTCCACGGTGGGCAGGGACGGCCGTCTGTACGAGGTGAACGGCGCTCCCGTCCGTCTCATGTACGGCACCGAGCCGATGTACCGCACGCTGAAACCGGGCGACAAGGGCAACGACGTACGGCAGTTGGAGCAGAACCTCGCCGCCCTCGGGTACGGGGCGTGGCTCACCGTCGACGACACCTACACCGACGGCACCGCGGCCGCGGTCAAGCGGTGGCAGAAGGCCCACGACCGCAAGCAGACCGGGCGCGTGGGGCCCGAGCAGATCTCCTTCCAGCCCTCCGCGGTCCGCGTGAAGTCCGCGGAGTCCACGGTCGGCGACCAGGTCGCGCCCGGCAAGCCCGTGCTCTCCGCGACCGGTTCCGAGCGGGTCGTGCGCGTCCAGCTCGACGTCGCCGAGGGCAAGCTCGCGAAGAAGGGCGCCAAGGTGAGCGTCACGCTGCCGGACGGCACGACCGTCGACGGCGAGATCGCCTCCGTCGGCAGGACCGCCAAGCCCGGCGACGACCCGGGCGACAAGAGCCCCAAGGTTCCCGTCACGGTCACCTTCGCCGACCCCGGCGAGGTCAAGGGCTTCGACCAGTCGCCCGTCACCGTGAACCTCACCGGCGAGAAGCGCGCGGACGTCCTGTCCGTGCCCGTCAACGCGCTCCTCGCGCTGCCCGGCGGCGGCTTCGGCGTCCAGGTCGTCGAGGGCGGCCGCACGCGCGAAGTGAAGGTCGAGCTCGGCATGTTCGGGCAGGGCAGGGTCGAGGTGAGCGGTGGGAGGCTGCGGGCCGGGATGAAGGTCGGGGTGCCGAAGGTATGAGTACCGAGCTTACGTCCGTGGCGAGCGACGTGGGTCAACCGCCGCCGCACGTAGTGGAGTTGAAGGGCGTCACCAAGGAGTACCCGGGTGGCGTCGCCGCCCTGCGTGGAGTCGATCTGACCGTCGCGCAGGGGGAACTCCTCGCCATCGTCGGGCCCTCCGGGTCGGGGAAGTCGACGCTCCTCCACATCGTCGGCACCCTCGACCGCCCCACCGCGGGCTCCGTCGCCATCGCCGGACACGACGTCGCCGCCCTCGCCGACCGCAGCCTGTCCGCGCTGCGCGCCCGGCACATCGGCTTCGTCTTCCAGGCGTTCCACCTGGTGCCCGGCATCAGCGCCCGCGACAACGTCGCCGAGGGGCTGCTCTACTCGGGGCTGCCGCGCGCCGAACGCCGCCGCAGGGCCGCGGACGCCCTGGAGCGCGTCGGGCTCGCCGACCGCATGAGGCACCGGCCGCACGAACTCTCCGGCGGCCAGAAACAGCGCGTCGCCATCGCCCGCGCCGTCGTCGGCGAACCGGACCTGCTCCTCGCCGACGAGCCGACCGGCGCGCTCGACTCGGAGTCCGGCGACGCGGTCATGCGCCTGCTGCACGATCTGAACGCGGAGGGCGCGACCATCGCCGTCATCACCCACGACTCGGAGATCGCGGGACGGCTGCCGCGGCAGGTGCGGATCAGGGACGGGCGGGTCGTGTGATGCGCGGTCGTAGTGAGCGGTTGAAGGCAGCCAGGCTCGGGCCCCGGGACGTGCTGCACGTCGGCTCCGCCGGGCTGCGCAGTCGGCCCGTACGCGTGGTGCTGTCCGCCCTCGGGATCGCCATCGGCATCGCGACCATGGTCGCGGTGGTGGGCATCTCGTCGTCCAGCCAGGCCAAACTCATGCGGGAACTCGACGAGTTGGGTACGAACATGCTGGTCGCCGCCCCCGGTGAGCCGATGTTCTCCGGGGAGAAGGTGACCCTGCCGCGCGATGCCGTCGGGCGGGTCGGGCGGATCGACGGGGTCCAGGACGTCGGCGCCACGGGGGACCTCGAACGGTCCGTGCGGCGCAGCGAGAAGATCTCCGAGGAGGAGACGGGGGGCATCTCCGTGAAGGCGGCCACGGAGGGGCTGTTGAAGGTGCTGCGCGGGGAGATGGCGCGCGGCACCTGGTTCAACGCCGCCAACAGCCGCTATCCGTCGGTCGTCCTGGGCGGCGTGGCGGCGGAGCGTCTCGGCATCACGTCGCCGGGGCAACAAGTGTGGCTCGGCGACCGGTACTTCACCGTCATCGGCATCCTCGGCCCGCTGCCGCTCGCGCCGGACGTGGAGCGGTCGGCGCTGACGGGCTGGGACGCGTCGAGGAAGCTGCTCGGCTTCGACGGCCATCCGACGTCGGTGTACGAGCGGTCGACCGATGCGTCGGTACGTGACGTGCGGAGCCTGCTCGCTCCCTCGATCGACCCGGAGAACCCGCGCAACGTCCAGGTCACCGATCCCTCGTCGGCGCTCCAGGCGAAGGCGGCGACGGAGGGCGCGTTCTCGACGCTGCTGCTCGGTCTGGGCGGGATCGCGTTGCTGGTGGGCGGTGTCGGTGTCGCCAACACCATGATCATCTCGGTGCTGGAACGACGCTACGAGATCGGCCTCCGACGCTCGCTGGGCGCGACGCGGGGGCAGATCCGGATCCAGTTCGTCACGGAGTCACTGATGCTGTCCGGGCTCGGGGGCCTTGCCGGGGTGGTGCTGGGTGCGGGGGCGACGGCGGTGTACGCGGTGTCGGGCGGGCTGCCGTGGGTGGTGCCGCCGTGGTCGATGGCGGGGGGCTTCGGGGCGACGCTCCTGATCGGCACGGTGGCGGGTCTGTACCCGGCGGTGCGGGCGTCGCGGTTGTCGCCGACGTTGGCGTTGCATGCGGTGTGAGGGGGGCGGGGGGGTGCGCCTTGGGTTCGTCGTGGGGGCGGGGCCGTGGGGGTATGTGCGTACTCGCCGTCCCAGATGACCGCTACCGGGCTTGCTTCCTTGCCTCGTTCACTTATGTGCTCCGTGCGCACATACCCCCACGTCCCCTCGGGCGCGCTCGCGGCCGCGGGCCGGTGGGGGTGGCTCCGCCTCCGACTCCCGCCGCCCTCGCACGCTTGCGACTGCGGGCCGGTGGGGGATCACCCCCACCGGCCTGCAGCCGGTGGGCGACGGGAGGGGACGTGGCGGTATGTCCGCCCGGAGCACTCGCGGCCACCTGCCGAGGTGCCTGACCGCGGCGGTCATCTGGGACGGCGAGGACGGACATACCGGCGCGGCCCCGCCCCACAACCGGACGGCAACCGCCAGACGCGGACGGAAGGAGCCCCCACCCACCCCAGCAGCAACGCGACGGGGGCCCCTTCAGGGGCGCGGGGAACTGCGCGAAACCCCGTCTGCCACCACACCGAACGCGGGGAAGACGCCCCGGTGCCGAAAGAGGCGGTCGGTCAACGTGGCAGGGCCTGGGCCAAGTCCAGCGCCGCCGCCACCCGCGCCGTCACGCTCTCCGCATACGTCGCGTCGGGGCGTTCGAACGCCACCCGCCCCGGCCCCCGAAGAAACGTCACGACGCCCAACGTCCGCCCCCTGCTCCGCAGCACCGCGCACAACGCGTGGACCGACCCCTCGGGCCACTGCCGCACCGAGGCCCAATCCGTCACCCCCGCCCCCGCGCTGGCCCGCACCGAACCCACCCGCGCCACACACTGCGGCGCGGGATGGCCCTCGGGATAGCGCACCGGAATGCCCGCCTTGCTGACCGGCAGGCACGGCCCCGGCGCCCCCGCGGGCGTCGCCGCGACCCGGACCAGGCGGACCGGGTCCTCGCCCGCGAGCAGGTCGACCAGCGCGTGATCGGCGAAGCCCGCGAGGGCGAAGTCGAGGTGGACCGTGGCCGCCTCCATCGGGTCCTCGCACTCGGCGGCCGCCCGCGCCGCCCGGTGCAACTGTTGGGAGCGGAAGCGCAGTTGGGACGCCTCCTGCTCCGTCTGCTTGGCCTCGGTCACGTCCAGGAAGAGCCAGCCGACACCGAGCGGCACCGGCTCCTCGGCCAGCGGCGAAGCCAGTCGTACGAAGCCACTGCGCCAGCAGCGCCGCTCGAAGCCACCGCCTTCCTTGTCGGCGGCGGCGCGTACGGAAACCCACAGCTCGGCGGGCGCGGGCGGTGAGCCCTCGCCCAGGACGTGGGCGAGCGCGCTCTCCAGCTCCTCCACGCCCTGCCCGAGCAGATCGGCGAGCGGCCGTCCGAGTACGGCGGTGCGGCCGACCCCCAGCGCGCGCGCCGCGTGTTCGTTGACGACGGCGGGCCGCAGGTCGGCGTCGACGAGCACGACGCCCCAGGACGCGTGCTCGAAGAGGGCCTCGCTCAGGGCGATGGACCGCTCCAGGTCTATCTGCGCGTGGACCTCGCTGAAGGCGCAGTACACCCCCGCGGGCTTGCCGTCCCCGCCCCGTACCGCGGCGGACTGCATCCGCACGAGGACCCGCCCGCCGTCCTTGGTGACCAGCGCGAACTCGTGCACCTGCCGCCCGGGGGCGTCCATCGCGGACAGCAGCCGCCCCTGGATCTCCTCCGCGTCGGCGGCCCGCACCGCCCAGCCGGAGAACCCCTGCCGCCCGACGGCCTCCGCCGCCGTCCAGCCGAGGATCCGCTCGGCCTCGCGGTTCCAGTGCGTCACCACACCGTCCGCGTCGAGCGCGCACAGCGCCGCGTCCATGCCGTCGAGCAGCGCCGCGAGCAGCTCGGCGCCGCCGGGATCGGGCTCTTCGGGGCCCAGCGCGTCGGTAGTTCCGCTCCGTCGGGAAGCACTCACCCGGGACCCCCTGCAGGCCGTGTCCTCGTCCTCATGAGCCGCCTGTACTGCATGAGCCGTGCCCACTGCGTATACCGCACGTCAGATCATTCAACTCGAACGTGACGCACCCCACAGGGAGTTCCCGGAAGTTGGAGGGAAATGAGGGAAACGGAGGGAAGTTCGGGGCGGCGGACCGGAGGAAATTAAATCGGTTGAGCGTCGCAGGGCCGCTTCCTAGTGTGTACACCACTCGACGAAAGGAGGTGATCCGGCAGTGATTTCATTGCGGACGCGAGAGGTGGCTGCGGGCTAGCGGCCCGTCACCACACCGAGTGCGGTGCCGGACCAGTGCGCGATACGAGCGTGCGGCCGGCCCAATCCCAAGCAGTCACCCGACCCGCGAGCCGCCGGTACGTCCGGCCGGCTTCCGCCCGTCTCGTACGGGCGGAACCACATGGCTCGCGGGTCGCCTGCGTGTCGGCCCCGCTGACCGCCGACGTGTCAGCCCTTGCTGACCGCGGCGAGGATCTCCGGAAGCCGCCGCGCGAGGCGGGGCGCCGCGAGCCGCGCGCCTCCCTCGGTGATCGCCGCTCCGTAGACCGCGCCCACGGGGAGCAGCAGCCAGCTCCAGGACGCCGAGCCCGAGGCGTGCAGCCAGATGGCGAGGGCGATGACCGGGGCGCAGAGCAGGGCAGCCGCGACCATGCCGCCGAAGATCGAGATCCAGGCCAGGCCCGCCTGACCGGGGGCCACGTTCTTGTAGCCCTCCTGCGGGATCGAGTAGGGGAAGCGCGCCGAGGACCACGCGCCGGTCGCCAGCATCGCGCCGAGCAGCGCGAAGGAGAGCCCGAGCACCTCGGGCAGGGCGTGCCACTCGCCGAGCAGCGCCGTCGTGAGGGCCGAGACCAGCGTGGCGTACGGCAGGGTGATCAGGAGGAGCGCCAGGGCCCGGCCCCTGAGCTCGACGTACGCGTCGCGCGGCGACGAAATCGTCATCGCGACCATCCAGAACGCCGAGGTGTCCTGGCCGAACTGGTTGTACATCAGGATCCCGAGCATCCCCGCCGCGAAGCACGCGAAGTAGACGGACCCGGTGCCCTGGAGCGCGTTGAACAGCGGCACGATCAGGCCGATGGCCAGGGACGTCACCCAGGCCGCCTTCGTCTTCGGGTCGCGCCACACGTAGCGCAGGCTGCGCTCCATGACGGTGCCCGTGCGGCCCTGGGGGAGCAGCGCGCCGAGGGCGCCGGACGTCCGTGACGTGCCCTTGTCCGGCTCCGCCGCCAGCGTTGAGCCGTCCGGTGTCGTCATCAGGCGCGTCAGGCTGCGCTGCCAGAGGGCGAGGAGGGCGAACAGGGCGAGGGCGGAGAGGACGAGTTGGGCCGCCCCTTTCGCGTACGACCCCTGGCTGACCGAGTCGACCGCGCCGAGCGCGGCGGCGGGCGGGATCCAGCGCACCACGTCCGCCGCGGGGTCGAGCGTGTCGAGCCCGGACGAACCGAGCTTCTGCGCACCGAAGTTGACGACCTGAGCGCCCACCGCGATGACCAGACCGCTGAGTACGGCCAGGTCGCGGCCCTTGCGGCTGGTCAGCAGGCGGATGTTGGCGGCCGCGACCGCCCGCGCGAGCGCCACGCAGACAAGGACCGTCAGGGCGACGGCGAGCACGGCGACGAAGGACGCCGCCGCGCCGTGCGCGAGCGCGATCGCCGCACCGAGCGCCAGACAGAGTGTGAACAGCGGCCCGATGCCCACCAGCGAGGCCACGAGCAGCGCCCGCACGAGCGGCTGTGGACGCAGCGGCAGCATCACCAGACGCGTGGGGTCGAGGGTCTCGTCGCCGCTCGGGAAGAACAGGGGCATCACCGCCCAGCCGAGCGCGAGGAGCGCGACGAGCAGCACGCAGACCGTCGCGGCGTGCTCGTTGCCGCGCAGCGCGATCAGGCCGAGGAGTTGCAGCGCGGCGAAGAGCAGGGCGACGGTGACGGACGCGATGTAGGCGGCCCGGCGGCCCGCCGACTGGCGCAGGCCGTTGCGGAGCAGGGACAGCTTCAGGCGTACGAAGACGGGGGTGATCCCCGGGGCGGCCGCGGCGCTCATCGGGCGCCGCCGCCCAGCCAGTCGAGGTCGGAGCCCGCGTCGCGCCCGTGCGCGCCGACGAGTTCGAGGAACGCCTGTTGCAGGGACGGCGCGGCGCCGCGCACCTCGGCGAGGGTGCCCTGCGCGCGGATGCGGCCCGCGGCCATCACGGCGACCCAGTCGCAGAGCGATTCGACGAGCTCCATGACGTGCGAGGAGAAGACCACGGTGGCGCCGGACGCGGTGTAGCGCTCCAGGACGCCGCGGATGGTCTGGGCGGAGACGGGGTCGACGCCCTCGAACGGCTCGTCGAGGAAGAGCACTTCGGGGTTGTGCAGGAGCGCCGCGGCGAGGCCGATCTTCTTGCGCATGCCCGTCGAGTAGTCGACGACCAGTTTGTGCTGGGCGCCCGCGAGGTCGAGTACGTCAAGGAGCTGGGTGGCGCGCTTGTCGACCTCGGCGCCCGGCAGTCCGCGCAGGCGCCCGGTGTACCCGAGCAGTTCGCGCCCCGAGAGCCGTTCGAAGAGCCGCAGGCCCTCGGGGAGTACGCCGATGCGGGCCTTGACCTCCACCGGGTCGCGCCACACGTCGTGTCCGACGACCTCGACGGTGCCCTGGTCCGGCCTGAGCAGTCCGGTGGCCATGGAGAGCGTGGTCGTCTTGCCCGCGCCGTTCGGGCCGACCAGACCGATGAACTTGCCCGCGGGCAGGCTCAGATCGATCCCGGCGACCGCGACCTGCTCGCCGAACCGCTTCCAGAGCCCTGCCACCCGTACCGCTGGTGCTGCCTCGGTCACGCCTCTGCCCCTCGTCCGTCCGGCCCGTGCTCGGCACGATACGTGGGGCTTCCCGACGTCGACTCCCGGCTGGTCCGCACCGGGGGCTGTGCCCACCCGTTCCGCCCTTGCGGAACGCCTGCCCACAGCAGGGGCGGTGCGCCCCGTCAGGGGCGCGGGGAACTGCGCGGCCAGCCACCGCCGGCCCGCAGCCGAGGTACGAGCAAGGCGCAGCCCGACCGCGGAGCGCCTAGCGTCGCGCTTCCCTGCCGCAGGCGTACGCCAACGGAGAGATGATCTCCTCGGCGTCGGGAAGCCACCGATTGGCCGCGGTCGGGCGACAAGCCCACTGCACCGCGCCCGACGCCCCGAAGCGGGTCGGCGGCGCCGCCACGTACGTGCCCTCGCCGAGGGTGACCAGATCGATCGCGGCGGGCGGCCAGCCCAGCTTGCGGACCAGGTCGGGGACCTTGGCCGTGGCGCCGGGGAGCACGAAGAACTGCATGCGCCGGTCGGGCGTGCAGGTGACGGGCCCGAGCGTCAGCTCCATGCGCTCCATGCGGGCGAGCGCGAGGAACCCGGCGGTCTCGGGCACGTCGATCGCGTCGAAGGTACGTCCGGTGGGCAGCAGGATCGACGCGGTGGGCTGCTTCTGCCACAGCCGCCTGGCCACCGTCGCGCTGCCGGTGGCCTGCGTCGCCCAGTCCTCGCGCGCCGGGTGCGCGCCGGGCGAGGCGCACGCCGTGTCCCCGCACGAGCACTGCTCGGCGCCCTCGGCGGACTCCAGCCAGGTGCCGGGGAACACGTCCCAGTGACGCTCTTCCGCGTATCGCACGGCCGTGTCCAGCAGGGCTTCTCCGCGCTGCTTCGGGATCTGCGCGGCTGACGTGACTCCGATGGTCTCTTCCACGGAGTTCTCAACTCCCGCCGCCACCTCGGGTTACGGGCGCACGCGAGGGCGGAGGAGGAGCATCGATCCTGCGAACGGGGCGCATGGGTGCACGGGCGGGGGCGCGCAGGGGAAATGGCTTCCATGTGCGGGTAGCCAGGTCAGGGGCAACCAGAGGACGCCCGGGTTTGCACTTATCGCCCGTTTGTGGCGCATCTTCCGTTTGCTCCAAGGGCATTGATCATCGAGAAACGGTCCACGGTGGCCGTCCGGTTCGATGGTCCCGGTGCACACAGGGGGTACGCCATGGCCGCCAGGCCACTCGTCGCGCGGCAGCCCAACGAAAGGCTGCAAGCGCTCATTCAGGAAGCCGGCTGCTCCAACGCCGGACTGGCCCGCCGGGTCAACATGTGCGGTGCGGAGCACGGTCTCGACCTGCGCTACGACAAGACATCGGTGGCCCGCTGGCTGCGCGGGCAGCAGCCGCGCGGGCGGGCGCCCGGCATCATCGCGGAGGCGCTCGGCCGCAAGCTCGGCCGCACCGTCACCATCGACGAGATCGGCATGGCGAACGGCAAGAACCTCGCCTCGGGCGTGGGACTGCAGTTCTCGCCCACCGTTCTCGGCGCCATCGAGCAGGTCTGCGAGCTGTGGCGCAGCGACGTGGGCCGCAGGGACTTCCTCTCCGGCTCGTCCGTGGCCGCCTCCGCGCTCGTCGAGCCCAGCCGCGACTGGCTGATCTCCTCGCCGGACCCGCAGGTCGGACGCACGGCGGGGCCGCGCGTCGGGCTCTCGGACGTGGCGGCGGTCAAGGCGATGACGGAGGCGCTGACCCAGCTCGACCACCAGTTCGGCAGCGGCCATGTGCGTCCCGTCGTCGTCCACTACCTCAACTCCGTGGTCTCCGGTCTGCTCGCGGGCTCCTACCGGGAAGCGGTGGGCCGTGAACTGTTCGCGGCCGTCGCGCGGTTGACGGAGCTCGCCGGTTACATGGCCGTCGACACGGGCCAGCCGGGACTCGCCCAGCGCTACTACATCCAGGCGCTGCGCCTGGCCCAGGCGGCCGGGGACAGGGGGTACGGCGGGTACGTGCTCGCCGCCTCGATGAGCCACCTCGCCGCCCAGCTCGGCAACCCGCGCGAGATCGCGCAGTTGGCGCGCGCCGCGCAGGAGGGCACGCGCGGCCGGGTCACGCCCCGCGCGGAGGCGATGTTCTACGCCGCCGAGGCACGGGGCCACGCGCTGCTCGGCGACGCGCGCGCGACGCAGGTGGTCGCGGGCCGCGCGGTCGACGCGATGGACCGGGCGTCCGGCGAAGCGGGGTCCGGTGACGATCCGGTGTGGATCCGGCACTTCGACCACGCGTATCTGGCCGATGAAATGGCGCATTGCCACCGTGACTTGGGGCAGGCCGACGCGGCGGCCCGCAGCGCGCAGGAATCGCTCGAAGGCCACCCGGAGACCCGGGCGCGGCGCCGCGCGATCGGCCTCGTGCTGCTCGCCACGGCACAGGTGCAGCGGCGCGAGGTGGAACAGGCCTGCCACACGGGCCTGAAGGCCGTGGAACTCCTCGGCACGCTGCGGTCCAACCGCGGCGCGGAGTACCTCGACGACTTCCAGCAGCGCCTGGAGCCCTACCGGGAGGAGCCGGTGGTACGGGAGTTCGGGGCGCGCGTCGACCTCCAGGCGGCGTGAGGAGCTGACCTCGCGCCCATAGACAGCGTCGGGGCGCGAGGTTTTGTTACTGCCGGCACCGAGCGGAAGGCGGCGTTCTGAGCTGCGTGGCAGAGGGATGTGGCGACCCGGTAGCGTGACCCGACGGTTCCGTAGGTCCCCCATATGTAGGAGTCCCGGTGACGCAGCAGAGCGGTCAGGGCGCTGCTTCCTCCGATCCGCAGCAGCCCGCGGACCGGCCCGCCCACGAGGGCGTCGTGCTGCCCGCGGACGGCAGCGAACCGCTGCTGCCCGGGTCCGCGGGCCGCCACAGCGCCCCGGCGGGCGGCAGCCCCTGGGGTCAGCCCTGGGGTCCCGAGACGGCGGGTCCGCCGCCCGGCCACGGCCAGGGCCAGGCATGGGGCGCGCCCGAGTCCCCGCAGGGACAGGCGATGCCCCTCCCTCCGGAGGGCGCGGCTCCGTCCGCCGACCCGTACGCGTCGCAGCAGGGTGGCTACGCCCCCGCGGCGAACACGGGCTACCCGGGGACCACCGATCCTTCGTACGGCTACCCGGCCCAGGCCGCCGGGCAGGGCTCGTACGGCGGGCAGCAGGGCCAGGGCGCGTACCCGGCGCAGCCCGCGCACGGCGCGCACGCCGGTCAGCCGGAGCAGGCCCAGGGGGCGTACGGCTACCCGGCCCAGGCTCCCGGCCAGGCTCCGTACGGTGAGCAGCCCGCCCAGGCCGCGTACGGCTACCCGCCCCAGGCAGGGCAGGGCTCTTACGGCTACCCGCCCCAGGCCGGGCAGGACCCCTACGCCGCCCAGCCCCAGCCCCAGCCCCAGCACGGCGCCCACGCCGCCCCCGCCCAGCCCGGTCACGGGAGACACGGGGCGGCCGGTCAGGAGCTGCCCCCGGTCGCGCAGGCGCAGCAGTTGCCCGCCGCCGGAGCCCCGCAGAGCATGCCGCTGCCGCCCGTCGCCGCGCCCGGAGCCGGGTCCGACGCCGACGCGACGCAGTTCATCGCCCCCGTGCCCGCCGCTCCCGGCGGCGACGAGGGGGCCACGCAGTACATACCCCCGGTGGGACCCGGCGCCCTGCCGCCCGAGGCTCCCGCCGCCGACGCCACGCAGTTCCTCGGCCGCGCGAACACGCCCGCCGCGCCCGCGCCCGGCGCCCCGCTGTCCGACAGCGACCCCACCCAGTTCATCGCGCCCGTCCCCAGCGGGAACACGCCCCCGCCCGAGCCGGGCGCCGCGCCCTACGGCATCCGCCCCGGCGCCCCCGGCGACCGCCAGCCGCCCGCCGAGTTCGACAGCCTCTTCCGCACCGAGTCGGCGGCCGAAGGCCCCGCCTCCACGCAGCAGATGCCCCGCGTCCAGGCCCCGGACCACCCCGCGCCCGTCCCCGCCCCCGAGCCGGGCGGCAGCGGCGGCGGCCGGGGCGGCGGGCGTCGCGGCGGCACCGGCTCGAAGGTGCCGCTCATCGCCGCCGTCGGCATCGGCATCGCCGTGCTCGGCGTCGGCGCGGGCGCGCTGCTGAGCTCCGGCGGCGACGACGACGAGAAGAAGGACGACGGCAAGCCGGTCTCCGCGTCCGCCCCCGCCGACGACAAGCCCTCGCCGACCGCCGACCCGGCCAAGGAACAGGCGGTCGCCCTCGACAAGCTCCTGGCCGACAGCAACAACAGCCGTGACTCGGTCATCGCCGCCGTACGCAACGTCGGCAAGTGCCAGAACCTCGGCCCCTCGGCCACCGACCTGCGCAACGCGGCCAAGCAGCGCAACGGCCTCGTCAGCAGGCTCGCCGGGCTGAAGGTCGACAAGCTCCCGGCCAACGACCAGCTGGTCAACTCGCTCAACAAGGCGTGGAAGGCGTCGGCGGCCGCCGACAACCACTACGCGGCGTGGGCGCACCAGGTGGCGGGCAAGAAGGGCTGCAAGAAGGGCCACGCCCGCACCACCTCGCAGACCGTGGCGGGCAACAAGCAGAGCAACGCGGCGACGACGGCCAAGGAGCAGGCCGCCAACCACTGGAACGCGATCGCCCGCAAGTACCAGCTGACCGAGCGGAACAAGACCCAGCTCTGAGGCGGCTCGCCGCTACGCCGTCTGTTCCAGCGTCTTCTCCACGTTCACGAACCCCTGGCGCGCGGGGACGAGCCGTCCGTCGCGCACCACCTGGAACGTGACGTCGGAGTTGATCAGGCGCGGGAACTCGCTGGCCGCGAGCATGTCCTCGAAGCGCCAGCTCAGCGTGGGCGTGAGGCCCCCGGTCTCGACCTTGAGCCCGTCGTCGAGGGCGCGGCGCAGCGTGGCCGCGGTGACCTCGCCGCCGTCGAGCGACTCGACGACCTGCTTCAGGACGGTGTACGCGATCCAGGTCGTCTGCACGCCCGCGTCCGCGGGGTCGACCCGGTTGTCGCCGAACGCCTGCTCACGGACGACCTTGCGCATCTGGGACCACCGGGGGTCGCCGGACGCGGGGTACCAGCCGGTGACGTACGCCCCTTCGTAGGGGCCCGTCGCGCCGCCGGTGCGGTCGATGAGGGACTGGTCGACGCTGCCGAGCACCGAGGAGATCCGTACCGGCGGATAGTCGTCCTTGGTGCGCCGGAACGAGTCGTAGAAGGTGTCCGTGCGCGCGCCGAGCGCCGCCGTCACACAGCCGTCGGCCGCGCCCGCGTGGCGCAGGGCCTGCTCGGCCTGGGGCGTGAGGTCGGTGCCGTCCTCGGGCGCGCGGATGTCGGCGACCGGCTTGTGGTGGCCGTCGGCGAGGCCGGAGTTGAGCAGCTTGGGCAGTTCGTCGCCGGCCAGGGTGTCGGGGCGTACGAGGGAGACGCGGTCGCAGCGGGCGGCGAGCTGGCGGCCGTTGCCCGCGAGGAGCGCGGGCTCGCCGCCGTTGACGGGGTACGAGAGCGGGCTGCTGAACTCGTCGTCGGTGATCCCGTAGCCGCCGATGTAGGGGATGCCCGCGACTTCGAGGGGGGAGAGGAAGGACCGGCCGTGCTGGCTGTAGGCGCCGACGACCGCCGCCACGTCCTTGTCGACGGCCTCGCGCGCGCAGTCCGCCGCGCCCGCCGAATCGTTGTGGTCGTTGCAGGTGAGAACCTTCAGCTCGCGGCCGTCGAGGCCGCCGTGCGCGTTGACCCAGCGGGCGTACGCCTGGGCCATCGCGGGGACGCCGGGTTTGTTGGTGGCCTTGGTCTTCTCCGGCGCCCAGGTCATGACGGTGATGGGGTCTTCCCTGGAACCCCCCGTGGCTCCAGGGATGACCCCGCACCCGGCTGTGAGCGTCGTACACGCCGCCGCCACGGCCGCGGAGAGCGCTGCGGTTCGGAAGGGGCGGGGGAAGGAGGTGCGTCGCCTGCCGGTCATGGGTATGCACGATTCCGGTGGCAGCCCAACCGTGGCGTGACGCGTTCCCAACGGACAGTGACATCAACGTGAACGTGCGGGGGCCGGTTCGAGTGCAGAGAGTGGGAACGTACGATCGATGACCGTGCAAGGTTCGGAGAAGTCTTCCCGTCGCGGCCGTCGCTCTAGCACCATGGGCGGCATGCCGACCAACGACATGCCGTGGTGGCGCTGGCGCAGCAACGTGCGCTCGGCGCTGCACATGCTCTCCGACCCCGAATTCCAGCGCGAGTGCTGGCTCGCGGGGCGCGAGGAGTACGGGGACGTGACCGATGCCGTGTACCGGCTCGTCGAGGACACGTGGCTGGACAACTGGTCCGCGGAGAAGTACGTGGGCACGATCTTCCGGGACGCGCAGGAGGCGGCGCTCGTCGACGCGGCGGTGCTGCGGGTCCTGCGGATCATGCACGAGGTCGGGCCCGACGCGCTGGTCTCCGTCTATCTGGAGCACCCCGGGTGGCCCGAGGCGGTGCACGCGGCGCGCGAGGCGCACGTTCGCCTGGCGGTTGGCGATGGGGAGGATCCGGATGTGGCTCCCCGGACCCTCGAGGTGCTGCGGATTCTGACCCGGTCCGCCTGAGCTGGGGCGGGACGCGGCCCGTGGCGGGCGGCGTGTGTGGGAACCTTGGGCGCATGAACGAGCAGTCCGCCGCCCCCGTCGCGCCCGCTGACCAGTACGTCCTCACCCTTTCCTGCCCCGACAAGCAGGGCATCGTGCACGCCGTGTCGAGTTATCTCTTCATGACCGGATGCAACATCGAGGACAGTCAGCAGTTCGGCGATCACGACACCGGGCTGTTCTTCATGCGGGTGCACTTCTCGGCCGAGGCTCCGGTGACCGTCGAGAAGCTGCGGGCCAGCTTCGCCGCGGTCGGGGACTCCTTCCACATGGACTGGCAGATCCACCGCGCCGAGGACCGGATGCGGATCGTGCTGCTCGTCTCGAAGTTCGGGCACTGCCTGAACGACCTGCTGTTCCGCTCGCGGATCGGCGCGCTGCCGGTGGACATCGCCGCGGTCGTCTCCAACCACACGGACTTCGCCGAGCTCGTCGCCTCGTACGACATCCCCTTCCACCACATCCCGGTGAACAAGGAGAACAAGCCGCAGGCCGAGGCGCGGCTCCTGGAGATCGTGCGCGAGGAGAACGTGGAGCTCGTCGTCCTCGCCCGCTACATGCAGGTGCTCTCGGACGACCTGTGCAAGGCGCTCAGCGGCCGGATCATCAACATCCACCACTCGTTCCTGCCGAGTTTCAAGGGCGCGAAGCCGTACCACCAGGCGCACGCGCGCGGTGTGAAGCTCATCGGTGCCACCGCGCACTACGTGACGGCCGACCTCGACGAGGGGCCGATCATCGAGCAGGAGGTCGAGCGGGTCGGCCACGACGTGACCCCCGACCAGCTGGTCGCGATCGGCCGCGACGTGGAGTGCCAGGCCCTGGCCCGCGCGGTGAAGTGGCACGCGGAGCACCGCATCCTGCTGAACGGGCGCCGCACGGTCGTCTTCGCGTAACCCCCGCCGGTCTACCTCTACATCCGGCTCAGCGAGGCCGCCGCGAACAGCACGTCGCGGATGGCCTCGCGGTCGCCGTCCTGACCCGCGGCCGCCTCCTCCGGCGAGACGTGACCCGCGGCCAGGCGGCAGAACTCCACGCCGTCGAGCGCCACGTGCGCCACTTCCTGCTCGGCGGACGCGCTCGCGGCGGGGGAGTCCAGCGGGATGAACCACTCGCCGCCGCCGAGCCCCTCGATCTCCAGGCGCAGACTGCGGCCCGGCGCGCCCGCCGCGACCAGGCCGCGGGACGGGGCCGCGAGCCCCGAACGGCGCCGGTCGGCCAGCGTGCCGGGGAGCATCCGCGCGGCGAGGTCGATCATGCGGTGCAGATGGCGCGGCGCGGGCGGCGCGTACGGGTAGTCCACGGCGTCGGCGATGTCGCCCGCGTGGATCCAGCACTCGAAGGCGCGGTCCACCATCGAGTCCCGCAGCGGCAGCTCGACCTTCTGGACCCCGTCGGCTCCCGCGTCCGAGTCCGGGTCGGGTCCTGGCAGGGCGACCGTCCCGTACGGCACGGGGAGCCTTCCCGAGCCGCCGCCCGCGAACGACACCGTGCGGATCACCTCGTGGGTCTGCTCGCGCCAGGGGCCGCGCACCGCGCGCGTGGGCGGGAAGTACGACGCGCGCCAGTACGCCTCCGTGCGCTGGGACGGGTCGCGCGGGCTCTTGGTGTCGGGGCCCAGCGGGTCGTCGAGGCCGAGGGCGAGGCCGACCAGGCCGTCGACGGCCAGGAGGTGCGCGATGACTCCGGCCACGGTCGTCTTGCGGCTCACCGGGCCGTTCTCCTCGAACCAGCGCAGCCGCACGGGAGCGTGCCACTCCGAGTCGCCGATGTCCTGGAGGAGGGCGTCGAGCCGGGCGGTCTCCGCGTCGTAGGGCACGGCCCACTCGGGCACCGGGATGCGCGGCGGACGGCGGCCCAGGCAGCTCTCCAGGACCCGGGTGCGCAGACCCGGGTCGAGATCGAGGCTCTCCTCGGGGTGCAGCAGGCCGACGGCGTCGCGCAGCCGCAGCGCCTCCTGCGCGCAGGGGCCGCAGTCGCCCAGGTGGTCCTCGACGGCCGCGGACTCCTCCGCGGAGCACGCGGCGAGCGCCCAGGCGCCGAGCAGGGACTTCAGGACGCGGTGCTCCAGGACGAGCGGCACCACGGGCTCCGGGGGCGGCGGGTCGGGCAGGGGCTCTCCGGTGTCCTCTATCGAGGAGCGCGGCATCGGTATGCGCGGCACGGCCGCGCCCTCCGGAGTGCCGGTGCCGGCCTCCTCGGGGTGGTCGGGGTGCTCGGGGCGGTCCGGACCTTCGAACGGCTCGGGGGTGTCGGCGCCGCTCACAGCGCCGTCCCGTATCCGGACGAGGTGCCGGGCGGCGTGCCGTGGGCCAGGCCCGCCGACGCGTCGCCCGCGTCGTTCGCCGTGGACAGGAGTTGCAGGCCGAGGCGGAGCCTGCGCCGGGCCTCGTCCTCGGTGACGCCGAGGTCGGCGGCGGCCTGGCGGTAGTCGCGCCGCTGGAAGTACGCGAGTTCAAGGGCGGCCCGCAGCGGGGTGGGCATGGCCGTGACGATGTAGTCGGCGCGGGCTGCGGCGGAGGCGCGGCGGACCTTGCGCTCCAGGTCCTCCTTGGTGCCCTCGCCGCCGCGGGCGAGGGCGGCCGACTCGGTCTGGCGGAGCCTGCGGACGGCCTGCTGGTGGGCGAGCGTGGCGATCCAGGAGCGCAGGGGGCCCTGCTTGGGGTCGTACGCGTCGGGGTTCTCCCAGACGTGCGAGAAGACCTCGCGGGTGATGCGGTCGGCCGCGCTCTCGTCGCCGAGGACGCGGTGGGCCAGGCCGTGCACCAGCGAGGCGAAGCGGTCGTACAGCTCGCCGAGCGCGGCGGCTTCCCCGTGCGCGAGCCGCTGCTGCATCCTGCGGTCCCAGCGCCGCGGCGCGTCCTTCGGCATGCGGCCCCCTCCTGCGTACCGTTTCTGACCCTCACTCGAATGTAGTCGGCGCCGCTGACAGCGCACTCCTGTTTACGGCAAAGCGCGCCCCCGGCAGGCACCGGATGATAGTGACGGTGACCTGCTGGTGTTTCATGGGAGACAGGTGGGGCAGCCGAAGCAGAACGAAGCGTAGGAACTGCTTCCGGATCAACGTGCTGAGCAGGGCGGACAGACCGAGTCGGCAGAGCAGGGCAGGGCGAGCGAGAGGCGTGACGCGTGACGCTCAAGGTGACGACGGACGAGCAGGCGGGCTGGGCCGTGCTGTGCGTCTCCGGCGAGATGGACCTGCTGACCTCGCCCGTGGTGCGTCAACACGTGCACGACTCCGTGGCGGAAGGCCGCCGCAGCATCGTCCTCGACCTCTCCGAAGTGCTGTTCTGCGACTCCAGCGGCGTCGGCGTACTGATCGCCACGCGCCGCCTGATCCGCTCCTGCCAGGGCAGGCTGCGCCTGATCCTGCCCGCGCGCGGCGCGGAGGACGGCTCGCACGTGAACCGCGTCCTCGCGGCCCTCGGCGTACGACGGCTCTTCGAGGTCTATCCGGACGTGGGGTCGGCACTGGACGAAGAGGCCGCGCCGCTCTCCGCGTGAACGGTCACACGTGCCGTGTGAACGGTCACATGTGCCGTGTGAACGCTCACACGTGCCGCTTGGCCGTCGCCACGAAGGAGTTGATGGCGTCGCGCGAGACCCGGCGCCGCTCGGCGAGCGCGTCCCTGTCGGCCGCCTTGTGCACCTCGGCGACGTGGTCGAGGGCCTCCGCCGCCTGCCGCACGAGCGCGTCGTCCGCGGTCAGCAACTGCACCCGGAACAGCGCCTCCTGGGCCTCGGAGCGCAGCTCGTAGGACTGGAAGCGCGCCGCCTCGCTCTCCTCGATGCGGTTCTCCTCGCGCCGGAACCAGCGGTCGACGAGGAGCCGCCGGTAGCTGACGAGCGCGCCCGCGTACGCGCAGTACGCGTCGATCCGTTCCTGCCGCAGTTTCTCGCCGCGCGTGAACTCCTCCGTCCGTTCGATCGCCCGCCGCTGAAAGGAGTGCGTGACCCCCGCGCCGAGCAGGGTTCCCAACACCGCTATGACACTCGCCGCAACCGCTTCCACGCGGAACAGTGCAGCACATCACGGCTGTGCCACACCCGTGTCGCAGAATTTCCGCGGTCTTGGCACAAGCGCCGGTTTCCCGCCTCCCGGGCGTCTGCGAAGACGTACGCTCGCTGCGAGAAGTACCAGGCAGTACCCGGAAGACACCCCCCAACCGCGGAAGTGAGGCGGCCCGAAGATCATGGACAGTGCCGAGTACGAGCGTAGGATCGCGGCCCGGTTCGCCACCTTCGACCAGGACGGCAACGGCTACATCTCCCGTGAGGACTTCAGCACGGCGGCGGCCGCGCTGTGCGCGGAGTTCGGGGCCACGGCGCGGTCCGAGAAGGGCCAGGCCCTCTACATCGGGGCCGAGGCGTTCTGGCAGGGCATGGCCGGGATCGCGGACCGGGACGGGGACCAGCGCATCACCCGGGACGAGTTCGTGGGCGGCGCGGTGAAGCGGCTGCGGGACAATCCCGACCGGTTCGCGGAGCTCGCGCGCCCCTTCCTGCTCGCGGTGCTGCGCGTCGCGGACGGCGACGGCGACGGCGCGGCGAGCCCCCAGGAGGCCCAGCGCGCGCTGAAGGCACTCGGCGTGCCCGAGGACGTCGCGGCCGCGGCGGCCGCCGCGCTCGACTCCGACGGCGACGGCCGGGTCTCCGAGGAGGAGATCGTGCGGGCCTTCGCGGCGTACTTCACGGTGCCCGAGTGACCCGCCGCTGAGCCGCACCGCACCGGCCCGGCCCGGCCTAGGGCCGTGAGAAGCGTTCCCGCAGGCGGTACTTGAGTACCTTGCGCAGCGTCTCGTTGCGCGGGAGGGCCTCCACCACCTCCAGTTGCTCCGGCAGCTTGTAGGTGGCGAGGCCCTCCCCGCGCAGGTACGAGGTGACCGCCTCCAGCGTCAGCTCCGGTGCCCCCGGCGGCTGTTCGACGACCGCGCAGACCCGTTCCCCGCGCTCGGGGTCGGGCAGCCCGATGACCGCCGCGTCGCCGACGGCCGGGTGCTGGTGGAGCAGGTCCTCGATCTGCTTGGCCGAGATGTTCTCGCCCTTGCGGATGATGATGTCCTTGGCCCGTCCGGTCAGGACCAGGTGGCCGCTCTCCTTGACGTGCCCGAGGTCGCCGGTGATCAGGAAGCCGTCCGCGTCGAAGACGTCCGCGCTCTGCCCGGGGTCCAGATAGCCCTGGCAGACGGCCTCTCCGCGCAGCCGCACCTCGCCGTCCGTCCCCGGCGGCAGCTCCGCGCCCTCGGCGTCCGTGATCCGGATCCGCATGCCCTCGGGCGGCAGCCCCTCGGTCGTCGCGAGGTTCTCCGCCGTGTCGTCGGGCGCGCCCATCGTGATCATCGGCACTTCGGTCATGCCGTAGCCGTGGGTGAGCTGGCAGCCCATCTCGCGTACGACGGAGTGGTAGATCTCCGGAGGCTTGGGCGCCCCGCCGCCCGCGAGGAGGCGCAGCGTCGGTATGAGCCGTTCGCCCGGCGGCAGTTGGCGCTGCTGGGTGAGGAACATCGAGTAGAACGCGGTCGAGCCGCCCGCCACCGTCACGCCGTGCCGCCGGTAGCCGTCGAGCGCGTCGGGCAGCGCGAACCGCTCGAACATCACCGCGGGGAAGCCGTAGAGCAGCAGCATCACGGTGTAGTCGGGGCCCGCGATGTGCGCGAAGGGGAACGCCATCGAGCCGACGTCGGAGGAGGTCAGGTGCAGCGCGTGGGCCAGGCACGAGCCGCCCGCGATCAGCGAACGGTCGGTGTGGAGCACGCCCTTGGGGTCGGAGGTGGTGCCCGACGTCCAGTAGATCCAGCGTACGGACGTGCCGTCGGCGGGCGGCGCGGGCAGCACCGAAGGGTCGCCGTCGGGCAGCTCGTCGTACGCCTCGAAGACCGTGAATCCGCCCTGCTCGGCGAGGCTTCGGGCCATCGCGGTGTGGTCGAAGCCGCGCCAGACGCCGGGCACCGCGAAGAACTCGGCCTTCGACTCGCGCAGCGCGAAGCCGACTTCGCGGTCGCGGTGGAAGGGGATCACCGGGGACTGGACCGCGCCGACGCGGGCCAGCGCGAAGGAGAGCAGCGCGGTCTCGATGCGGGTGGGCAGCTGCCAGGCGACGACCGTGCCGGGGCGTACGCCCTTCGCGTACAGGCCCGCCGCGACGCGTTCGGCGCGGTCCCTCAGCTCCCCGAAGGTGAGCGTGCGGTCGTCGGCGGGGTCGTCGGCCGACTGGATGAGGACGGGGGCGTCGGGGGTGAGCGCGGCCCGGCGCTCGATGAGCTCCCAGAGGGTGCGGGAGGCGCCCAGTTCGTACGCGGTCTCGTTCTCCGAGGTCCTCATGCGCTCCAGATCCCCTCGTGAAGAGCTGAACTGACGGCTAGTCAGATTAGGTCGAGAGCGTAAGCCTCGGTGCCTTGTCGGTCCAGGGGTGCGGGGCTAGCCTGACTTCTGACGGGTCATCAGATAGCCCGGTGGGGCTGTGGGAGGTAGGCGCCGCGTGGACCTCACGTACACCGCGGAGGAGGACGAGTTCCGGGCGCGCCTGAGCCGGTGGCTGGCCAGGACGCTGCCCGAACTGCCGCCGCCCCCCGACCCGCTGGACTGGCCGGGGCGGCGCGCGTACGACACGGGGTGGCAGCGCAGGCTGTACGACGCCGGGTACGCGGGCCTGCACTGGCCCGTCGACGCGGGCGGGCAGGGCGCGACGCCCACGCAGCACCTGATCTTCCTGGAGGAGACGGAGAAGGCGGGCGCGCCCTACGTAGGGGCCAATTTCGTCGGGCTGCTGCACGCGGGCCCGACCATCGCCTCCGAAGGGAGCGCAGAACAGCGCGCGCGGTGGCTGCCGCCGGTGCTGCGCGGCGAGGAGGTGTGGTGCCAGGGCTTCAGCGAGCCCGACGCCGGGTCCGACCTCGCGTCGCTGTGCACGCGCGCGTGGCGCGACGGCGACCACTACGTGGTGAGCGGCTCCAAGATCTGGACCTCGCACGCGGAGGTCGCCGACTGGTGCGAACTCCTGGTGCGCACCACCCCGGTGAGCGGGTCCGTCCCCAAGCACCGCGGCATCTCCTGGCTCGCGATGCCGATGGACGCGCCCGGGATCACCGTGCGCCCGCTGCGCACGCTCGCCGGGTCCACGGAGTTCGCCGAGATGTTCCTCGACGAGGTCAGGGTGCCGGTGTCCCACCGCGTGGGGGACGAGAACGACGGCTGGCGCGTGACGATGGTGACCCTGTCGTACGAGCGGGGCACCGCCTTCGTGGGGGAGGTGGTGGCCTGTCGGCGCGTCCTCGGCGAACTCGCCCGCGAGGCGCGCAAGAACGGCCGCTGGGACGACGCGGTGCTCCGCCGCAGGCTCGGGCACCTGAGTGCGGAGTTCGCCGCGCTGTGGCGGCTCACCCAGTGGAACGTGAGCGAGTCCCAGCGCACCGGCGGGGTGCCCGGCGTCGGCGGCTCGGTCTTCAAGCTGCACTACTCGCACGCGCGCCAGGAGCTGTACGAAGCGGCCGCCGACGTGCTCGGACCCGGCGCGCTCGACCTCGGCCACCCGTGGAACCACGACCGGCTCTCCTCGCTGTCCTACACGATCGCCGCGGGCACCTCGCAGATCCAGCAGAACATCGTCGCCGAGCGGATACTCGGCCTCCCGAAGGGGCGGTGAGGACCGTATGGACTTCCAACTCACCGAGGATCAGCGCGCGTTGCGGGACGGCGTGCGCGACCTCCTGGAGGGGCGGTTCGACCGGACGGCGCTGCGGGCCGCCGTGGACGCCTCCGAGCGGGCGGGGGCCGCCGCGCTAGACAGGGAGCTGTGGCGTGAGCTCGGCGCCGCCGGGTTCTTCTCGCTGGCCCTGCCGGAGGCCGACGGCGGCGTCGGGCTCGGGCTCCCCGAGGCGGTGCTCGCCTTCGAGGAGGCGGGGCGGGCGCTGCTGCCCGGACCGCTGGTCGCCACATTCCTCGCAGCCGGGGAGATTCCGGGCGCCGCGTCCGGCGACGTGATGGTGACGGCCGCCGACGGGCCGCTCGTCGCCTGGCTCGACGAGGCCGACGTGGTGCGCGGGGACGTGGCGGGCGCCGTCCCCGCCCGGTCGGTCGACCCGCTGACCCCGCTGCACCGGCTGCCCGCCGATGCGCCCCGGGAGGACGGCGGCCCCTTCCTGGACGGCGCCGGTGCCCTGCTCACCGCCGCCGAGCAGCTCGGCAGTGCCGCGCGCACCACGGAGATGGCCGTTCAATATGCCCGCGAACGCGTACAGTTCGGACAGTTGATCGGTGCCTTCCAGGCCGTGAAGCACCTCTGCGCACAGATGCTCGTACGCGCCGAGATCGCCCGCGGCGCCGTCTACGCGGCGGCCGTCACCGGCGACCCGCTGGAGGTGTGCGGGGCCAAGCTGCTCGCCGACGACGCCGCGGTGCGCAACGCCAGGGACTGCCTCCAGGTGCACGGCGGCATGGGCTTCACCTGGGAGGCGGACGTGCACCTGCATCTGAAGCGGGCCTGGGTGCGGGCCGGTACCGGGCGCTCGGCGGGCGACGCGGAGGAGGCGCTGGCCGCTGCGCTGTGACCGTGCGACGTGACGCTACGGAGCGTCGATATCGGGTTGTGTCCTACGCGTGACTCGTCACGGCACGGAGTCGGTGTCCGCCTCGGGTACCTTGTGTGAGATGCGAGTGGTTCTGAGCCTGAGCCATCCCGGTGTTGCCCCTGAGGCCGCGCCGGACCCGGCAATGCGCGCCGCTCGCAGGGCGGGACGCGGATCCGTGCCTGCCTGTTCGACCCCCCGCGGCGCGCGTCGCACAGTATGCAGCACGCGTACTCCTTCGCGCTGGAATATGCCCGAAGCGCTTGTTGGGGTGACTGAACGTCAATCATGCTGTCTCCCAAGGGGATCACGTTCCGTGACCCTGTGGAGTCGCGAGGCGATGTGTCCGCCGGTTCGGATGGTGTGAGCGGTGCAGGTGCTTCAAGTTCAGCTGGAGGTCGGGGCCGACCCCGCAGAGGTGGGACGGGCCAGGCGTTGGGCCCGTTCACGGCTCGCGGGCTCGGGGATACAGGCGGACGAGCCGGTGGCCGAGACGCTCATCCTGCTGATCTCGGAGCTCGTCACCAACGCCGTTGTGCACACGGGCTGTCCGGCCGTTCTGCGCATGCTGCTCCCCGGCATGCCCGGCCCCGCCGACGCGCCGGGCACGGTCCGGGTCGAGGTGGCCGACCGCAGCGCCCGCCCGCCGAGGCCCCGGCACGCCGAGGGTGACGACACCAACGGCCGCGGCCTGGAGCTCGTCGACGGCCTCGCGGACCGCTGGGGCTGGCAGCACGAGGGCGCGGGCAAGAGCATCTGGTGCGAGATCGACCGGTGCGACGCGGGCGTCGCCGCGACCACGTTCGACGGGACGACCTACGACGACGCCGACGCGGATGCCGCGTACGAGGCGGTCTGAGCCCCCTGCCTGGACTTCTGCCCCCGTATGCGCCGTCACGTGCCACGATGCGCGCGCCCGTGCGCGGGTAGGCCAAAGCGTGCATAAGCCACTAATTGCCGAGCGGGTATTGACGTAGCGTGTCCGATTGATCACGCTTGTGACAGCGATTCGCCGCGAGGGGACGTCGAGGATGCTCAGTGACGGGAGAGTCCTTGACGAGATGTGGGTCGTGATCCGGCGTCAGTCCCTTCGGGGTCGCGAGGGCCCTCCGGGGCCACGAGGGTCCTTCGGGGTCGCGAGGGGCAGGGCCGAGCGCCGGAGCCGGATGGGCGGCGCGCGCGGCATCGCGCTCGGGGCGGAAGCCGACGCGCCGCCTTCCGGGAGGGCCTCGGGGCCCGCTACAGGACGGCGACCGGCGCCACCGGAGTCCCCGTACCGCCGATGAACGGCTCGGGCATCGCCGAGAGCAGGAAGGCGTAGCGGGATTCTTCCGCACAGGCTGTGGACAACTTTTCCAGATCCCAGTTCTGGCCCTGGAGCATCCCCATCTCGACCAGGTCGAGCGCGTGCACGGGCAGCCACAGGTTCTCGATCTCCGGCGGGAAGATCTCGAAGGTCAGGGTGTCGTTGGCGACCGCCGCGACGTCGTGGGCGTGGAACCACTCGGGCGTGCGCAGCGAGAGCCCCGGCGAGGGGTAGGCGTACGCGTGTTTGTCGCCCGCCAGGTAGACCTGGAGCTGCCCGGTGCGGACGAGCGCGATGTCTCCCGCCCGTACCGTCACGCCCCCGAACTCCGCCGCCTCGTCCAGGTCTTCGGGCGTGACCGCGTGGTCGCCGGGCAGCCGGTCCAGGCCCTTGGCGCGCGCGACGTCGAGCAGGACGCCGCGCGAGACGACGTAGGGCACCTTGTCGATGCCGCTGTGCCGGGCGCCCGCGTGTGCGGTGATGGTGTCGGCGGGGCGGCCGTTGTAGATCCTGCCCGAGTGCGAGACGTGGGTGAGCGCGTCCCAGTGGGTGGCCGTCTGCAAGCCCATCGTGACCGCGTCGTCGCTGGTGGCGACCGTGCCGGGGCCGAAGATCTGCTGGTTGATCTGCACCATCGTGTGCAGCGGGTTGACCCGCCCGGGGATCATCCCGGTCTGTACGCCGTCCTCCTTGAGCGGCAGCGCGAGCGGCACGCGCCGGCCGCTGCGGACGGTCGCGGCGGCCTCGCGCACGACCTCGTCGGTGACGAGGTTGAGCGTGCCGATCTCGTCGTCGGAACCCCAACGGCCCCAGTTGTTCACGCGCTTGGCGATGTCGTGGAACTCCGGCGGCAGGCCGCTGGGTGCCGCGTCCGCGCCTGGTGAGTCTGACATGAGTCCTCCCCGGGGCTTGTCTTTCGGTATCTGACGGGTCATAGAATCTAACGGTCCGTCAGAAACCGCGGGAAGGGGCCGGACGTGGGGAACTTCTTGGCAGGCAAGGTGGTGGCCGTGACCGGTGCCGGGCGCGGCATCGGCAGGGCCGTCGCGCTCGCCGCGGCAGCCGAGGGAGCGAGGGTCGTCGTCAACGACTACGGCGTCTCCATGGAAGGCGGCGAGCCGACCAGCGAGATAGCCGACGCCGTGGTCAAGGAGATCCAGGCCGCGGGCGGCGAGGCCGTCGCCGTCGCCGACGACATCTCCACCATGGCGGGCGGGCAGCGCATCGTCGACGTCGCGCTCGCCGAGTACGGGCGCGTCGACGGCGTCGTCTGCGTCGCCGGGATCCTGCGCGAACGCATGCTCTTCAACATGTCCGAACAGGAGTGGGACCCCGTCGTCGCCACCCACCTCAAGGGCACCTTCACCGTCTTCAGGGCCGCCTCCGCCGTCATGCGCAAGCAGGGCGCCGGCACGCTCATCGGCTTCACCAGCGGCAACCACCAGGGCTCCGTCGCGCAGGCCAACTACAGTGCGGCCAAGGGCGGGATCATCTCGCTGGTGCGCAGCGCGGCGCTCGGCCTCAACAAGTACGGCGTGACCGCCAACGCCGTCGCGCCCGTCGCCCGTACGCGGATGTCGGCGAACGTCCCGATGGAGCTCAAGGAGATCGGCGAGCCCGAGGACGTCGCCGCCCTCGTCACCTATCTGCTCAGCGACCGGGCCCGCGAGGAGAAGATCACCGGGCAGGTCTACACGATCGCGGGCCCCAAGATCGCCGTATGGGCGCAGCCGCGCGAGCTGCGCGCCGGGTACGCGGACGGCGCCTGGACGCCTCAGAAGATCGCCGACTTCCTGCCGGGGACGGTCGGCGTCGACCCCATGCCGATGCTGGCGCACCTGGAGGCCATGGCCAAGGCGGCGGCCGCCAAAGACCGGCCGAACGCGTAGGCGGGGCCGTGGAGTTCGGCTTCTCCGCCGCCGACGAGGAGTTCCGCGCCGAGGCGCGGGCCTGGCTCGCCGAGCATCTCACCGGCGCCTTCGCCGCATCGGTCGGCCGTGGCGGCCCCGGCAGCGAACACGAGGACGGCACCCAACGCCGGGCCTGGGAGCGCGAGTTGGGGCGCGGCGGCTGGATCGGCATCGGCTGGGACTGTGACGCGTACGGGAACCGGCGGGCCACCCTGACCCAGCAGGTCGTCTGGGCCGAGGAGTACGCGCGCGCGGGTGCCCCCGGACGCTACGGACACATCGGCGAGAACCTCCTGGCGCCCACCCTCATCGCGCACGGCACCCAGGAGCAGCGGGACGAGTTCCTGCCGCCCATCGCGCGCGGGGAAGCCCTCTGGTGCCAGGGCTACAGCGAGCCGGGCGCGGGTTCCGACCTGGCGGGGCTGCGTACGGCCGCCGTGCGGGACGGGGACACCTACCGGATCAGCGGTCAGAAGGTGTGGACGTCGCTCGCCCACGACGCCGACTGGTGCTTCGTCCTCGCGCGTACGCGGGAGGGCTCCCAGGGGCACCACGGCCTGTCGTTCCTGCTCGTCCCGATGGACCAGCCGGGACGGATCGAGGTGCGCCCCATCCGGCAGTTGACGGGCACGAGCGAGTTCAACGAAGTCTTCTTCGACGGGGCCCACGCGCGCGTGGCTCACGTGGTGGGCGGCGAGGGCAACGGCTGGCGCGTCGCCATGGGGCTGCTCGGCTTCGAGCGCGGGGTCTCCACGCTCGTCCAGCAGATCGGGTTCGCCGAGGAGCTCGCTGGCGTGCTGCGCGAGGCCGTCGCGGGCGGGGCGGCCGACGATCCCGTGCTCCGCGACCGTCTCGTACGGCAGTGGGCGCAGCTGCGGGTGATGCGGTGGAACGCGCTGCGGACGCTGGGGGGTTCGGGAGCCGGTGGGGCCGCCGACACGGGGGCGCCGAGCGTCGCCAAGCTGCTGTGGGGGCGCTGGCACCAGCGGCTCGGGGAGCTCGCGATGGGGGTCAGGGGCGCGTCGGCCACCGTCGGGCCCGCGGACTGGTCCGAGGCGTCCCCGTACGAACTCGACGCCCTGCAACGGCTCTTCCTCTTCACCCGCGCCGACACGATCTACGGCGGCTCGGACGAGATCCAGCGGAACATCATCGCCGAGCGCGTGCTCGGTCTGCCGAGAGAGGCCAGGGGGCCTCGGTGAGGGGTGCGTGGTGAGGGGTGTCGTCTTCGATGGCAAGCGCGTCGAGGTCGTGGATGACCTGGAGATACGTGATCCGGGTCCCGGCGAGGTCCTGGTCGCGATCGCCGCTGCCGGGCTCTGTCACAGCGATCTCTCGGTGATCGACGGGACCATTCCGTTCCCGCCGCCCGTGGTGCTCGGGCACGAGGGGGCCGGGGTCGTGGAGGCCGTGGGGGCCGGGGTGGGCCACGTCGCGCCCGGCGACCACGTGGCCCTGTCGACCATCGCGAGCTGCGGGGCCTGCGCGGAGTGCAACAGGGGGCGGCCGACCATGTGCCGCAAGGCCATCGGCAGGCCCGACAAGACGTTTTCGCGCGGCGGGCGGCCGATCTACCAGTTCGCCGCCAACTCCGCCTTCGCCGAACGCACGATCGTCAAGGCCGTGCAGGCGGTGAAGATCGCCGATGACATTCCGCTGACCTCGGCCGCGCTGATCGGCTGCGGCGTGGTCACCGGCGTCGGCGCCGTGCTCAACCGGGCGAAGGTCGACCGGGGCGAGTCCGTGGTGGTGATCGGCACGGGCGGCATCGGGCTCAACGTCCTGCAAGGGGCGCGGATCGCCGGTGCGACGCGCATCGTCGCGGTGGACGCCAACCCCGAGAAGGAGGCCGTGGCACGGCAGTTCGGGGCCACGCACTTCCTGCGCTCGACCGAGGGCGTCAAGGAGATCCTGCCCGATGGCGCCGATCACGCCTTCGAGTGCGTGGGCCGCGTCGAGCTGGTGCGCGAGGCGATCGACCTGCTCGACCGGCACGGCCAGGCGGTCCTGCTCGGCATGCCCGCCGCCACGGCCGAGGCGTCGTTCGTGGTCGCGTCGATGTTCCTCGACAAGTCCATCCTCGGCTGCCGCTACGGATCGGCGCGCCCCCAAAGGGACTTCGCGCTCTACGCCGAGCTGTACCGCTCGGGACGGCTCATGCTGGACGAACTGGTCACCGCCACCTACCCGGTCGAGGACTTCGCCAAGGCCGTGCAGGACGCGGAGGCGGGGCGGGTGGCGCGCGGGGTGCTGACGTTCTGAGGCCGGTGGCGAGACGGCTGTGGATAAATCCGTGGGCGATGTCAGTGCCGTCCCCTAGCTTCGGAACATGAGCTATCGCGAGGTCATGACCAAGGAGGTCGTCCGCTGGGGCGTCGTGGCCGTCGGCGCCCGGATGCCGGTGGCCGCGGCGCCGCTCGCGGTGGTGTTCCTCGTGCGCGAGCGGCCGGGCGGCTATGCCCTGGGCGCGGTGCTCGCCGCGGTGTACGTGATCGGGGAGATCATCGGGGCCCCGCTGCTCGGCGTGCGACTGCGGGCCGAGCGGGCGCGGCCGCAGCTGGCCGTCGGGCTCGCCGTGGGCGCGCTCGGGTTCGCCGCGCTCGGCGCGCTGCCCGCCGCGCACCCCGTGCTGCTCGGGCTCTTCGCCTTCGTCGCGGGCGCGGCGCCCGCCGCCGCGACCGGCGGTCTGCGCGCGCTCCTGAACAGCGTGGTGCCGGAGAAGGCCGTCGCGCAGGCGCTGTCCGTCGAGTCGATGCTGACCTTCGGGATATGGGCCGTCGCGCCCGCCGCCGTCACCGGACTCGCCCTCGGCGTCTCACCGGCGCTCCCGCCGCTCTTCGCCGCCGCGCTCATGGCGTCCGCCGTCGCGGGCCTCTGGCTGCTGCCCGTCGGCTGGGATTCCGACGCGGACGACCGGGGCGGCGAGCCGATGACGCGCATCCTCGTGCGGGCCTGGCCGATCTACGTCACGGGGGCGGCCAGCCTGTCCATGCTCGCCCTCGCCGAGCTGGTGCTGCCCGCGCTCCTGGAACAGCGCGGCATCGGCGTCGGCTGGGCGGGCCCGCTCCTTGCCGGGCTCGCGGTGGGCTCCGCGGTCGGCTCGTTCGTCTACGGACTGCGCTCCTGGCCGGGGCGGCTGCGGACGCAGAGCATGGTGCTGATGTTCGCCGTCTCGGGCTGCCTCGCCCTGGTCGCCCTGCTGCCGTCCCTCGGCTGGCTGTTCGCCGCCCTCGGCGTCGCGGGCGTCCTGCAGGCGGGCGCGATGCTCACCCGGAACCTGTCGCTGCGCGAGGCCCTGCCGCCGAGCGCGCTCGCCGCGGGCTACTCGGTGATGTACGCGGCCGTGGGCGCGGGGTACGCGGCGAGCGGGTCCCTGGCGGGCGCCCTGCTCAGCGTCGCGTCGCCGTCGACGGCGATCCTGGCGGGCGTCGGCCTCAGCGTGGTCCTGACGGTGGCCGGGCTGCTCGGCGAGGTGCGGCCCGCACCGACGACGGCGCCGGTCATGTCCTCCGGGGGCGGTGCCGCGTCGGCTTCAGCGGACGCCGTCGGCGTCCGGGCCGACGACATCGCGGAACGTACGGCGATACGTGGTGGGGGTGACACCGAGCGCGGCCTGTAGGTGCTGGCGCATCGACTGCGCCGTGCCGAAGCCCGCGTCCCGCGCCACCTGGTCGACGGTGAGGCCACTGGACTCGAGGAGGTGCCGCGCCCGCTCCACGCGCTGCTGGGTGAGCCACTGGCCGGGGCTGATGCCGACCTCCTCGCGGAAGCGGCGGGTGAAGGTCCGCACCGACATGGCCTCCTGCTCGGCCAGGTCCCGCAGTTGGAGCGGCCGGTCGAGGCGGTCGAGCGCCCAGGCCCGCGCGGTGCTCGTGGTCGCCAACTGGGGCTCGGGGACCGGGCGTTCGATGTACTGCGCCTGGCCGCCGTCGCGGTGCGGGGGTACGACGGTGAGGCGGGCCACCGCGTTGGCGACGGCGGTGCCGTGGTCGCGGCGCACGATGTGCACGCAGAGGTCGACGCCGGAGGCCACGCCCGCCGACGTCAGGACGTCGCCGTCGTCGATGAACAGCACGTCCGCGTCGACCTTGATCTTCGGGAAGAGCCGCTGGAAGTGCTCGGCGGAGCGCCAGTGCGTGGTCGCGGGGCGGCCGTCGAGGTATCCGGCGGCGGCCAGCACGTACCCGCCCGTGCAGATGGAGATCAGCCGGGTGCCGGGCCTGACGTGCGCGAGCGCCGAGGCGAGCTCGTCGGTCAGCCGGCCCTCCTCGTACACGGGGCCCAGTTCGTACGAGGCGGGCACCACGACGGTGTCCGCCTCGGCGAGGGCCGCCGGCCCGTGCTCGACGAGGATCGCGTAGTCCGCGTCCGTCCGCACCGGCCCGGGTGGCCGGACGGAGCAGGTCACCACCTCGTACAGCGGGTAGCCCGCGGCGTTCCTCGCCCGCCCGAAGATCCGCTGGGGGATGCCCAGTTCGAACGGGATGACGCCGTCGAGGGCGAGGACGACGACGCGGTGGCGCCGTACGGCGGACGGGTCGGGGCCAGTGGCTCGCTCGGGGCTTTCGGTGGCCATGGCCCGATCCTAGCGAAGGATGACCCTCCGGCCACTCGTTCGGACCGGACCATTTCCGGATCCTGATGACGTGACCCAGACAACCGAACCCGCGGAGCTGATCCCCGAACCCGGGCAGGAGCGCCGCACGCCGCGCGCACGCCGCGCGTCCCGCATCCACCGCGCGTGGTTCGTCGCCGCGGTGACCTTCGTGACGATCATCGGCGCGGCCGCCTTCCGCTCCCTTCCCGGGCTGCTCATCGATCCGCTGAACGACGAGTTCCACTGGTCGCGCGGCACCATCGGGCTCGCGGTCTCCATCAACCTCGCGCTGTACGGTCTGACCGCCCCGTTCGCCGCCGCGCTGATGGACCGCTTCGGCATCCGCAGGGTCGTCGCGGTCGCCCTCGTCGTCATCGCGTTCGGCTCGGGCCTGACGGTCTGGATGGACTCCGCCTGGCAACTGCTGCTCTGCTGGGGGCTGCTCGTGGGCCTCGGCTCCGGGTCGATGGCGCTCGCCTTCGCGGCCACCGTCACCAACCGCTGGTTCACCGCACGGCGCGGCCTGGTCACCGGCATCCTGACGGCCGCCTCCGCCTCCGGCCAGCTGATCTTCCTGCCGGTCCTCTCCTGGATCGTCGAGAAGCACGACTGGCGCCCCGCCGCGGTGACGGTCGCGCTCGCCGCACTCGCCGTGGTCCCCTTCGTCTGGCTGCTGCTGCGCGACCACCCGGCCGACGTGGGCCTGAAGCCGTACGGCTCCCAGGAGTTCGTGCCGAAGCCGCCGCCGGTCACGGGGGCCGCGCGGCGCACGGTCGGCGTGCTGGCCAAGGCGGCGCGCACGGGCCCCTTCTGGCTGCTCGCGGGCACCTTCGCGATCTGCGGCGCCTCCACGAACGGCCTGGTCCAGACGCACTTCGTGCCCGCGGCGCACGACCACGGCATGAAGATCACGACGGCCGCCTCGCTGCTCGCCGTCATCGGGGTCTTCGACGTCGTGGGGACGATCGCGTCCGGCTGGTTCACGGACCGCTTCGACGCCCGGCGGCTGCTCGCCGTCTACTACGCGCTGCGCGGCATCTCGCTGCTGTTCCTGCCGATGCTCCTCATGGAGACCGTGCATCCGCCGATGATCTTCTTCATCGTCTTCTACGGCCTCGACTGGGTGGCGACGGTCCCGCCGACGCTGGCGCTGTGCCGCGAGCAGTACGGCGACGACAGCGCGATCGTCTTCGGCTGGGTCCTGGCATCGCACCAGGTGGGCGCCGCCCTGGTGGCCTTCCTCGGCGGTCTGGCGCGGGACACCTTCGGCTCGTACGACGTGGTCTGGTACGCCTCGGGCGCGCTGTGCGCGGCGGCGGCGCTGATGGCGCTGGTGATCCGGAGCGGCGATCAGCCGAAGGCGCTGCCCGTCAGCTCGTGAAGCGGCCGAACCTGCCCCGGTGGAAGAGCAGCGGCTCGCCGTCGGCCTCGGCGGCCCCGGTGCCGAGCGCGTCGACGCGGCCGACCACGATCAGGTGGTCGCCGCCGGTGTGCACGGCCTGGACGGTGCAGTCGATCCAGGCGGGCGCACCGGCAAGGCGCGGCGCACCGGACACCGGGGCCGCGTCGTAGGCCACCCCCGCGAACTTGTCGGCGCCGCTCACCGCGAAGCCGCGGCAGAGTTCGCCCTGGTCGGCGCCCAGGACGTTCACGCAGAAGACGCCCGCGCGCGCGATGCGGGGCCATGTCGTCGAGGTGCGCGCCACCATGAAGGAGACCAGCGGCGGGTCGAGGGAGAGCGAGGAGAAGGACTGGCAGGCGAAGCCCGCGGGACCCGGCTCGCCGTCCGCGGCGGGTGCGGTGATGACGGTCACGCCCGTCGCGAAGTTGCCCAGCACGCGCCGGAATTCACCGGGGTCGAGCGGCGCCCGCTCGTCGTCGCCGACCGCGCGCAGTCGGGGGCGCGGCGGGCCGTAAGGACCGGCCGCGTCCTGGTGAGCTTCGACGGGTCCCGTGGTGGGGGCCCCGACCGACCTGAGGTATCGGACGGCGGTGGCCGCCATCCCTGCGTGTCCCATCACATCCCCCATTGAAGCTGACGGGGTGTCAGATGGGAAGGGTGCTGCCGGACCTCACCGGACCCTTGCGTATCTTCAGGCCCATGAACTGGGGGAACGCCGTCAGAACCGCGTCGCGCGGCGGCACCGGAGACGTCCGGGGCGGCACGGGAGACGTCTGGGACGGCAGCACCATGACAGCCGCCGCGGCCGCGTGCGCGGCGCAGTTGCCGGTGGCCGGATTCCTCGCGTACGTCCTGTCGCTCGACAACGACGACTACGGAGCGGGCGGCGGCCCCTACCTCGGCCTCGCCTGCGCGATCGTCTTCGCTCCGCTGCTCCTGCCGCTCGCCGGCGTGGTGCACTCCGCGCTGCAGACGCTGCCCGCGATGGCACTGGGGCGCCTCGCGGACCGGTGGCGGTGGCGGCGTCCGCGACGGGGCGGGGGCCGGGAGCGGGCCTGGTCCCTGGGGCTCGCGCTGGCCGCGCAGGTGCCGGTCGGCGCCGCGTGGGCGGCCTTCTTCGCCCTCTTGGGCGGCCCGTTCGTCGCGCTGACGCTGGGTGCCGCGGCGAGCGGCGTGGTGCCCGTCCTCGCGGTCGCGTACTGGCGGCGACAGGGCGAACGCCTCGGCGGCATGCCACGACGGCGCAGGATCTGGCTCCGCTCGGCCCTCGCGTCCGTGGTCGTCGGCGTGGCCGTCGTGGGGCTCGCGGTACTCGCCACGGTGACGGGCCTCATCAAGGAGTACGAGCCGCCGCAGCCCTCACCCCGGCAACTCGCGGGAACCTGGCTGTCCGACGACGGGAAGACCGCGTTCACGCTGGGGGACGACGGGCGAGCGGTGGTGCCACGCGCGCGTGGGGAGTGCGGGGGCGCCGGAACGTGGACGGTGAGCACCGACGAGCCGATGAACGGCGCGCCGCCGCGCCCGACGGTCGTGATCGAGGTCGACGGGTGCGAGGGCGCCCGGTCCTGGATGATCGGCGGCACGGAGGACGACCTCGAACTCTTCGTGGTGAACGGGGACATGGACGCGCCGGACGTGGAGAAGCTGCATCGGGGATAGGACGGATCGACGGCTGGGGGGGGGAAGGGGGCGTCAGTACGCTCCGTACGTATCTGCGCGGTCCGTCCGCAGCGGTCGTCAACGCCTCACCTGCGTAGCAGTCGTCACGCCCCACCTACGCAACAGTCGTCAACGCCCCACGTACGGAGCCGTCTTCAGCGCCCTTCGTACGAAGGTGACCGGCGCTCCACGAAGCTCGCCACGCCCTCGTTCGCGTCCGCCGTCGTCATGTTGATCTCCTGCGCCGCGGCCTCGGCGGCGAACGCCGTGGCGCGGTCCGACTCCAGCGCGGCGTTGACCAGGTGCTTGGTCATCGCGAGCGCGCGGGTGGGTCCGGCGGCCAGGCGCTCCGCCCACTCCCGGGCCGTCTTCTCCAGCTCCTCGGCGGGAACGACGCGGTTGACGAGTCCAAGGCGCTCGGCGTCCGCCGCGGACACCGCGTCACCGAAGAACATCAGCTCCTTGGCCCGCTGCGGCCCGATGAGCCGGGGCAGCAGATAGGCGCCGCCGCCGTCCGGCACCAGGCCGCGGCGCACGAACACCTCGATGAACTTAGCGGGTTCGGCGGCGATGACCAGGTCGCAGGCGAACGCCAGGTGGGCGCCGATCCCGGCCGCGGTGCCGTTCACCGCGGCGATCACCGGCTTCTCGCAGTCGAGTACCGCGGCGATCAGCCGCTGCGCGCCCCGCTTGATGGTGCGGGCGACGTCGCCCGGCACGCGCTCGCCGGTGGCGGGCGCGCCGCGCAGGTCGGCGCCCGCGCAGAACCCCTTGCCGGTGGCGGTGATCACCACGGCCCGCACTGCGGGGTCGGCCGAGGCGTCGGCGAGTAGCGCGATGACGCGTTCGCGCTGGTCCCAGGTGACAGCGTTCATGGCGTCGGGGCGGTTGAGCGTGATCCACGAGACGCCGTTGTCAGTGGTGTGGAGTATCAATGAGTCGAGGGGATCACGGGGATCGCGGGGGGCTTCGGGGGAGGGTGTCATGGGGGATCGGCTCCGTTTCGTGCGGACGGTGGCGCGGCGGCGACGCGGGCCGGGCGGGCCTGCGCGCCGGGTGGAAGGACTGGTGGGGCGGGCCGTCGGCGCGGTCCGTTCAGCGGCAGACGGCGAGCGCGTCGAGGGCCACGGCGCCCTGCCCCCGGGGCAGCACCATCAACGGGTTGATGTCGAGTTCGGCGAGGTCGTCACCCAGTTCGAGGGCCATCCGCTGCACCCGCAGGACGACTTCGACGAGCGCGTCGACATCGGCGGGCGGCGCCCCCCTGACCCCGTCGAGCAGGGCGCGCCCGCGCAGTTCGGACAGCATCGCCTTCGCCTGGTCCTCCCCGAAGGGCGGCACGCGCACGGCCGCGTCCCTGAGGACCTCGACGAGCACGCCACCGAGCCCGACGGTCACCGTGGGTCCGAACAGGGAGTCGTGGGTGACGCCGACGACCATCTCGACCCCCGGCTCGACCATCTGGCAGACCAGTACGCCGTCCAGCGCGATGCCCTCGTAGCGGGCGATGTCGGTGAGCTCCCGGTAGGCGTCGCGGATCTGGCTCGCCGAGGTCAACCCGACCTTCACCAGGCCCAGTTCGGTCTTGTGCGCGAGCTGCGGGCCCGACGCCTTCATGACGACGGGGTAGCCGACGAGCCCGGCCGCACGGACGGCCGCCGCGGCGCTGGTCACCAACTGCTCGCGCGGTACACGAATCCCGTACGCGCGCAGCAGTTGCTTCGCCGCGTGCTCGCTGAGCTGCTGGCCCGGCCGCATCAGGGCCTGGGCCTTGCGGAAGGAGGGCGAGGGGGAGCGCGGCGCCTCGTCGAAGGGCGAGCGGTAGGCGGCCGTGAAGCGGTGGTGGTCGAGATAGGCGCCCACCGCCGTGATGCAGTTGGCGAACGTACGGAAGGTGGCGACGCGCGAGGAGCCGAGCAGCGTGTGGCGGTACGCGTCCTCGGTGCCGACCGGCGAGCCCCACACCACGCACACCAGCTTGTCCGTCTGCTCCGCCGCGTCCACCAGGTCCTGCGCGAGCTTGTCGCTCATCGGCGGGAAGGGCCCGGTGATCGGACAGATCAGCACCCCCACCTCAGGGTCGTCGAGGAGGGCGTCGATGATCTTGCGGCCGCGCCAGTCGCCGACCGGGTGGCCGCCGTTGTCGACGGGGTTGGCGACGTTCAGGTACTCCGGTATCCACTGGTGCAGTTCCGCCTGCTTGGCGTCGGAGAGCGTGGGAAGCCGAAGCCCGCGCTCGCTCGCCAGGTCGGAGAAGTGCGCGCCCGTGCCGCCCGAGATCGAATAGACGACGACGCCGTCGGCGCTCGGCCTGCGCGCCCTCGCCAACAGGGCGGAGGTGTCCTGGAGTTCGTCGAGCCCGTCCACGCGGATCACGCCGAACTGCCGCATCGCCGCGTCCACCACCGTGTCGGCGCCGGTCAGTTTGCCGGTGTGTGAGGCGGCCATGCGGGCGCCGGTCTCGGTGCGGCCGACCTTGACCGCGACGACGGGCACCCCGCGCCGGGCCGCCCGGTCGGCGGCGAGCAGGAACGAGCGGCCGTCCTTGAGGCCCTCCACGTAGCAGGCGATGGCCCCGACCTCGGGGCGCTCGGCGAAGTAGGAGATGAAGTCGGCGGTCTCCAGGTCGGCCTCGTTGCCGGTGGGTGCCCAGTGCGAGAGGCGGACGCCGAGTTCCTGCATGGTGAAGACCGGGCGGCCCTGGTGTCCCGACTGGGTGATCAGCGCGATGGCGGGGCCTTCGAGGTCGTCGCGGAAGTGCTCGAAGGCGTTGAGGTTGGTGTTCGGCCCGAGCAGCCTGAGCCCGGAGCGTCCCACGGCCGCGGCGAGCCTGGCCTGGGCGGCCGCGCCCTCCTCGCCGGTCTCGGCGAACCCGGAGGCGAAGGCGACGGCGAAGCGCACCTTCTCCTCGGCGAGCTGCTCGATCACGGGGCCCGGGTCGCCGACCAGCAGAACGGCCAGGTCGACCTGTTCGGGCAGGTCCGCGACGGAAGGGAAGCAGGGGATGCCGAAGACGGACTGACGGGTGGGGTGCACGGGATGCAGTCGCGCGCCGACCCGCTCGGCCCAGGCGATCAGTTGCCGGGTGATGCCGGTGTTGGGGCGGCCTTCGGCGTCCGACGCGCCGATGACGGCGACGGACTCGGGCCGGAAGAAGCGGTCGAGGTCGGGTACGTCGGCGTGCAGCGGTCGGCCGCTGACGTCCAGGTCGTCCGCCGTGGCGGCCCTGCCGTGGACGGCGGGGGGTGGGAGTTCGCCGCAGGCCACAACATGCGCGCGGCGGGGGTCGGTGGTGAAGGTGCCGTGAGTCGATCCAAGCATCGGTCCGCCCGCTCCTGTGTGACAGCATTTAACTGACGCACAGTCAGATTACTGAACTGACGCTGTGTCAGGAACAGGGCTGCAGGCAAAGGCTGGCGGGGGCGCCTTGGGTGGGGGCGGGGTGGGGTGGTGCGGTGCGGCGCTGTGCGGGGTGGGTGCGGGCTCGTTGTGGTTGCTCGCGCCGTTCCTCGCGCCCCTTGCGCCGTTCCTCGCGCCCCTAAAAGACTGCGCAGTTCCCCGCGCCCCTAAACGGCTGCGTCGTTCCTCGCTTGTTCCTGGGTGGCCGCGTCGTTCCTCGCGCGGATCAAGGATTGCGCAGTTCCCCGCGCCCCTGAGCGGGGGGAGGGGCTAGGTGTGGTGGCGGCGGGCTATTGCCTTGGCGATCTTTTCTGCGTCTCGGGAGAGTTCGCGGAGCATTCCGCTGATGGGGTTGGTGAAGCCGGTGAAGTAGAGGTCGGGGGACTGGGGGGAGGTGCGGGGGCCGTGGGTGGTGGGGCGGCCCCGGGCGTCCAGGGGGGTGAGGGTGCCCACCAGGGGTTCCAGGGCGCGGCGGTAGCCCGTCGCGGCGATGACCGTTTCCGGGGCGATGAGCGTGCCGTCGGCGAGGGCCACCTTGCCGTCCTCGAAGGACTCCACCGCGGCGACCGGCTCGACGCGCCCCGCGCGCACCGCGTCGATCAGGCCCACGTCCTGGACCGGGATCGCCCCCTCGTTGGCCCGCGAGTACAGGCCGGTCTCGGGGCGGGGCAGGCCCTTGGCCGACAGGTCGGGGACGCTGATCCGGGCGAGCGGGCCCGACAGGCGGTCGACCAGGGCGACCGGCAGCCGCCGGCACAGGATGCCCGTGCGCTGCGCGGGCCACCCGGCCGTGGACCTGCGCACGATGTGCGGCGCCGTGCGCACCGCGAGCCGCACCCGGGACGCGCCGCCCTCGACGAGGTCGACGGCGATCTCGGCGCCGGTGTTGCCGACGCCGACGACCAGGACGTCCTTGCCCGCGTAGGGGGCGGGGTCGCGGTAGGCGCTCGCGTGCAGGAGTTCGCCGGAGTAGGTCTCCAGGCCGGGCCAGTCGGGGAGGTGCGGGGTGTGGTTGTAGCCGGTGGCGACGACGACCGCGCTGCCCGTCAACTCCCGCCCGCCGGTGGCGTGCAGGAGCCAGCCGGTGCCGTCGGGGGCACGTTCGAGGCCGGTCACCTCGACGCCGGTGACGACGTCGAGGCAGTGGTACTCGGCGTACTTCTCCAGGTAGCGGACCACGTTGTCACGTGCCACCCAGCGACCGAACGACCTGGGGATGGGCAGGCCGGGCAGGCCGGAGAGCCGGCGGGTCGTGTGCAGCCGGAGGCGGTCGTAGTGGCCGCGCCAGGAGGCGCCGACGCGTTCGGACTTCTCCAGGACGACCGCGCGTATGCCGCGTGCGCGCAGGGCCGCCGCCACGGAGAGCCCGCCGGGACCGCCGCCGATGACGTAGACGGGGCGGTCCTGCTGGGTCGTGAGCGGAGGTGTCGAGTCGGCCATGACTGGAGAGTAACCGCGCGATTACTTGATGGGTGACGGTCAAGTCCGGAACCGGTTGCGAATTGATCACGGGGTGTGCGCGGCTCCGGCCCCTTGCGCACCGGCCTTCCCTTGCGCTGAACTGACGTACCGTCAGAAACGCGTGACCGCCGACCGACGTGCGCGTACCCGTAAGCCGAAGGAGAAGAGGCCACGGCATGGACTCGATCTGGCTCACCGGCGCCGAATGGCTCGCCGTGCTCCGCATAGGTCTCGGCCTGTGGTGGCTGGAGGGCTGGCGCCACAAGGACAAGAAAGGCTGGTTCGAGCGGGGTACGGGCATCGCGTGGGCGTCCGACGTGGCCGCCGAGCACCGGTGGAACGCGGTCCGCAGCGGCTTCGACACGGTCGTCGCGCCCCGGCCGAGGACGATGGCGTACGTCGTCGTCTATGCCGAACTCGCCCTGGGCCTCGGCCTGATCGTCGGCTTCCTCACCCCGATCGCACTGATCGGCGGCCTGCTCCTCAACCTCATCTATCTCGTCCTGATGATCCACGACTGGGCCGAGCAGGGGCAGAACGCGATGATGGCGCTCGCCTCGCTCGTCGCCCTCCTCGCCATGTCCTGGCAGAGCTGGTCCCTCGACAACACGATCGGACTCTTCTGATGGGCGGCGGCATGGGTACGGACGGCATGCGGTTCGATCTTCCGGAGGCCGATGCCTTCACCCGCCCCTACTGGGACGCGGCGGCGGAGGGCCGACTCCTGATCCGCCGCTGTGGGGCGTGCGGCGCGGCGCACCACTATCCGCGCGAGTTCTGCCCGCGGTGCTGGAGCGAGGACGTCACCTGGGAGCGGGCCAGCGGCCGGGCCACGCTCTACACGTGGTCGGTGGTCCACCGCAACGACCTGCCCCCCTTCGGCGGCCGCGTCCCCTACGTCGCCGCGGTCGTCGACCTCGCCGAGGGCCCGCGCATGATGACGGAGATCGTCGGCTGCGCGGTGGGGGAGGGGCAGGGAGAGGGAGAGCTGCGGGTCGGGATGGCGGTGGAGGTGGCGTTCCGGGAGGTCGGGGACTACGTGGTGCCCGTGTTCGAGCCCCCGGGGCGCGTGGGGCGCGGGTAGCGAGCGACGGGGCGGGGGCTGGGGTCGGCGCCGGGGTGGTGCCTCGGGCGACCGGGCCGGGACACGTCCCCGAAATGCTTTTGTGCGGGTGGAGACGCTCCGTGCACCATGGGCCATGCCCTCCGAACCGCATCCCGCCTGGCAGTTGACTACCGATCTCGACGGGTTCCTCGCGCACGCCGAAGCGTTCCTGCACTCCGCGCCCGCCCCGCACACCGCCCTGCTCAGCGTCACGGACACCCTGCGCGCGCGGGGGCTCCAGGCGTACGGGAAGGGGGCGCCGCTCTTCGGTACGTACGCCGGTGCCGACGGCGATGTCCGTGGCGCCTTCGTGCGGACCCCTCCGCACCGCCTCTGCCCCAGTCCGCTCGACCCCGAGGCCGCGGAGGCCCTCGCCCGCCAGCTCGCCGACGTGAGTCCGGACCTGCCGGGGGTCGCCGCCGATGCCGCCACGGGGGAGGCGTTCGCCCGGGCCTGGGAGAAGCAGACCGGGGCCACCGCGTCGGCCGTGATCCATCAGCGGCTCTACCGGCTCGGCACCCTCACCCCGCCCGAGCCCGCGCCGCCCGGCCGCGCCCGCGTCGCCACCGGGGCGGACCGTGAGCTCCTGTCGCGCTGGCACGAGGAGTTCGGCGAGGCGGTCGGTGAGCGCCCGGCGATGGGCCCCGGCGCGTGGGTCGACTCGCGCCTCGCCTACGGAGGCATCACCCTCTGGGAGACCCCCGACGGCACCCCCGCCGCGATGGCCGGTGTCACCCGCCGCACGGCGGGCCAGGTCCGCGTCGCCCCCGTCTACACCCCGGCGGCGCTGCGCGGCCGCGGCTACGGGGGCGCCGCCACCGTGGCGGTCAGCCGCGCCGCCCTCGACGCGGGCGCGTCCGAGGTCCTGCTCTTCACCGACCTCGACAACCCGACCAGCAACAGCCTCTACCAGCGCATCGGCTACCGGCCCGTCCGCGACTACATCCAGTACGAGTTCACTTCCTAGGAGGGAGTCGGCGGCGACGCTAGGGCCACAGCAACTCGCGCACCCAGGCGCCGTGTTCGGTGGCTTGGTCAGCGTCCCACCGGTAGCGCAGCCGCACGTGCCGTCGCCGCGCGTCCCCCTGGAAGTACTCCACCTCGACCGGGTCGAGCACGTACAGCGTCCACGACGCCGCGTCCGCGTCCGGCTCGGCGGCCGCCCGCTCCCAGGCGTCCGCCGAGGCCCGCGCCAGCTCGTCCGAGGACGACAGGACTTCGCTCTGGTGACCCACGAGCGCCGCCGCGAGGGCGCCGGTCGAGCGGGCGTGCAGATCCGCGATCCCCTCGTGGTGGGGGGCCTCGGTCACCCTGCCGCGTACGCGGATCTGGCGGGCCAGCGCGGGCCAGTAGAAGTGCAGGGCGGCGGCCGGGCGGGCGGCGAGCTGGCGCCCCTTCGCACTGCTCGCGTGCGAGGCGAAGTGCCAGCCGCGCCGGTCGGCGTCGTGCAGCATCACCGTGCGTACGTCGGGCAGCCCCGCCTCGTCCACGGTCGCAAGGCCCATGGTGTGCGGCTCGGTCTGCCCGGCGGCCACCGCGTCCGCGAACCACGCGTGGAAGAGGGACAGCGGCTCCGCCGGTGCCGCCGCCGCGTCGAAGGCGGGCAGGTCGATGTCCCAGACCCGCTGCTCCCGCAGGAGCCGCTGGAACTCAGAGGATGACGTCATGGGCCGATTGTGACGCGTGAGGATCCGCTGTGACGTGTGAGGATCCGCCGACCGCGCCCCGGCCTGCCGAGTCCCTTCCTCTCACCCCCGCCCCAACACCACCGTTCCCGAAGAGCAGAACCACCCACCCGTCCCCGAAGCCACCGCCAGCTTCGGCAGGTCTCCGTCCGGGCGCCGCACCTGCCCGTCGCCCGCCTGCCCCCGCAGTTGACGTACCGCCTCCACCATCAGGAACAGCCCCCGCATGCCGGGGTGTTGGGCCGACAGGCCGCCGCCGTCCGTGTTGGTCGGGAGTTCGCCGTCCCGGAGGAGTCTGCCCTTCTCCACGAAGGCGCCGCCCTCGCCCTTGGCGCAGAAGCCGAGGTCCTCCAGGGTCACCATCGTCATGTAGGTGAAGGCGTCGTAGATCTGTGCGATGTCGACGTCGGCGGGACGCACGCCCGCGCGTTCGAACGCCAGGCGGCCGCTGACCGCCGCGGGGGAGACCGTGAAGTCGTCCCACTCGGACATCGTGGTGTGCGAGACGTGCTCGCCCGCGCCGAGGACCCACACCGGTTCGGACGCGCAGTCCGGTACGTAGTCCTCTGCGGCGAGCAGCACCGCGCAGCCGCCGTCGGAGCGTATGCAGCAGTGCAGTTTGGTGAACGGGTCCGCGATCATCGGGCCGCTCAGGACGTCGTCGACGGTGATCGGGTCGCGGAACATCGCGTCCGGATTGGTCGCCGCGTTCGCCCGCGCCTGGACCGCCACCGAGGCGAGCTGTTCGAGGGTCGTGCCGTACTCGTGCATGTGGCGGCGCGCGGCCATCGCGTACTTCGCGATCAGGGAGTGCCCGTAGGGGACTTCGAACTGCAACGGGCCCCGCGCGCCGAACGACAGGTTGGACGTACGCCGTTTCGCCTTGATGTCCGCGCGGGCCGTCGAGCCGTACACGAGCAGAACGGCGTTGGCGCGGCCCGCCGCGATCGCCTCCGCCGCGTGCGCCGCCATCACCTCCCAGGTGGCTCCGCCGACCGACGTCGAGTCCACCCAGCGGGGTTTGATCCCCAGGTACTCCGCTACCTCGACCGGTGCGAGCGTGCCGAGGCCCGCCGACGCGATGCCGTCGATCACGTCGCGGCCGAGCCCCGAGTCGGCGAGCGCGCGACGTGCGGCCTGGGCGTGCAGGGCGTAGGGCGTGGCCTCGTCGACCCGGCCGCAGTCCGAGAGGGCCACGCCGACGACGGCGACCTTGCGGGAGGTGGAGCGGGTAGCAGTAGCCATGAATCTGACGGTACATCAGATATGGGGTGGTGGAGGAGGGGCGGGATCGCCCCGCCGACCCGTGGTGGGATCCCCCCCCCCACGCGGGCGCTCGACCCGTCGCCGCTCTGTGCATATCGCCGCCACCGTCCTAACATGACGGCCCGTCAGATCCGGGTCCGGGCCGTCCGGCGCCCGGGGGAGGAGCCTGCCGATGGACGCCGCCTTCAGCGCGGAGCAGGGCGAGATCCGCCGCACCCTTCGCGAAGTGATCACCAAACGCTGCGGCCCCGACGAGGTCAAGGCCGCCGTGCGCACCCCGGCCGGGTACGACGGCGCCCTGTGGGCCGCCCTCGCCGAACAGCTCGGGCTCCCGGGGCTCGCGCTCCCGGACGCGTACGGAGGCGTGGGCTGCACGGCGGCCGAACTCGCGCTCGGGTGCGAGGAGTTGGGGCGAGCCCTAGCGCCTTCTCCGCTCTTCGCCACCGCCGTGCTCGCCGCCCCGCTGATCCTCGCGCTCGGCACCGAAGAGCAGCGCGCCGAACTGCTTCCCCGCATCGCGTCGGGCGAGCTGACCGCGACGCTCGCCGTGCCCGGCACCGGGCTCGCCACGGCGCTCGGCCTGGTCGGCGACAACACCGGCGACTGGGCCGGTGGCGGGCGCGCGGGCGGGGTGCAGGCCCGGCTCTCTAAGGGCGCGTGGCGGCTCTACGGGCAGGCCGAGCAGGTCCTCGACGGGCACAGCGCGGGCCTCCTCGTGGTGGCCGCGCACGCGGGCGGCTTCGCCCGTTCCCGTACGCTCCTCTTCCTCGTGCGCGAGGGGGCCGAGGGCATGGCACGGGCGCGCCGGACCGCGCTCGACGAGACCCGCACCCAGGCCCGGATCGAACTGCGCGACGTGGCGGCCGAGTTGCTGGGCGGCGACGGGGCCGACGTGCCCGCCGCGCTCGCCGCCGTCGGTGACGTCGCGGCCACCGTCGTCGCCGCGGAGGCCGTCGGCGCCGCGGACCGGGTCATGGAGCGGACCGTCGAATACGTCAAGCAGCGCGAGCAGTTCGGGCGCGCGATCGGGTCCTTCCAGGCGGTCAAGCACCGCCTCGCCGACGTGTACGTCCAGGTGCAGGCCGCCAGGTCGGCCGCCTACTACGCGGCGTGGGCCGCGGGTGCCGAGGCCGCGGGCTTCGGCGGGCAGGGCGCCGAAAGGGCCGGTGGGCTCGCCCTCGCGCAGGGCCTCGACGCGCTGCGCACGGCCGCGTCCGAGGCGGTCCAGCTGCACGGCGGGATCGGCTTCACCTGGGAGCACGAGGCCCATCTGTACTTCAAGCGGGCGTCGAGCGACGAGCTGCTCTTCGGCCCCGTGCACCGGCTGCGGGCGCGCGCGGCCGAACGCGCGGAGCTGTTCGAGGAGGGCGTACGGCAGGAGGCGGCCGATGTCCACGCCGCCGCCGACCTGGGAGAGGCCGTCTGATGCCGCCGGGCATACGCCTGATGCAGAAGGTGTCGTCCACCCGGACGTTCGCGAAAGTCGCGCCGCGTTTCATCCCCGCGATGGACCGCGCGGTGCACCGCCTGACCCGGGGCAAGGTGCTGCTCAGCGCGAAGATGCTGCCGGGGGTGATCCTGACGGCGCGGGGGGCCAGGAGCGGCCTTCCCCGGCGTACGCCACTGGCGTGCATGCCGCAGGAGAGCACGGGCGGCTGGGTGCTCATCGGGTCCAACTTCGGGCGGCAAGGACACCCGGCCTGGACCGCGAACCTGCTGGCCAACCCGGACGCCGACATCAACTGGCGGGGCGCGGACATCCCGGTGCGGGCGCGGCTGCTGGAGGGGGAGGAGCGGGCGGCCGTGTGGAAGGAGGCGCTGGCGTTCTGGCCGCCGTACGCCGCGTACCAGTCCCGGATCGAGCGGGAGATCCGTCTGTTCAGGCTGGAGCGCCGCGCCTGAGGAGTACCGAGCACGGAGACCACAGCGGCGGATCACCTCCATGAGGCTGATCCGCCGCGGGGCTGACAGGAATTGTGTGCTACTTGGTCGGCTTCTTGCCGGTCACGCCCAAATGCACCAACAGTGCCAGATTCGGCTTCAGTTCGGCCTGCTTCACGCCCCAGGTCTGGAAGCCGCGCTGGTGCGAGGCGACCGCGGCGAGCATCGCGACCAGGGAACCGGCCATCGCCGCGGGGCTGACGTCCTTGTCGACCTTCCCCTTGGCCTGGAGCTCCTTCACCGTGTCGGTAAGGGAGTTGTTGACCGAGTTGAGGATCTTCATCCGGATCTTGTAGAAGCGCTTGTCGCCCTCGGCGGCGCCCAGGTCGACGACGCGCAGGATCGCGTCGTTCTTGCGCCAGAAGTCGAGGAATCCGTCGACCAGGTCCTGGGAGGTCTGCCAGCCGGCCTTGCCGACCCAGGATCGGCCGTCGAGCAGCTGGGTCAACTCGGCGCCCTCGGCGGCCATTTGCTCCGCGATCTCCAGGACCGCGCCCTCGACGTCCGGGAAGTACTGGTAGAACGTCGCGGGTGAAGTCCCCGCCTTCCGGGCGACGTCGATGACTTTGACGTCCCGGTAGGGCGAGGAGCTGAGCATCTCGCTGAGGCAGTCGAGCAGTTTCTGACGTGTCGCCTGACCACGTCGACCGGCCACACGGCCGTCGACGGTACGTACCTGTCCTGTCATGCCGTCAGCTTACCGAGGGGTGATCGGAGCGCGATTCGGCCGAGTGCAAATGGGGTTGGGGCGCGTGGGGGCGGCCCTCGGCGCGCTCGGGAATAATTGAGCAAGTGTTCGAATCTGGGTGGAGCGGGGGCGGGGATTTGTCCTTAGACACCCCGATCCCGCCCCGGGTTCGCCACGACCGGCTCGGACAGGAAGAATCAGGGTGCGTGCCGCCGTAGCGGCTCGGTGGTGAGACGCTGCACGGGGCTGCCTTGTACGGCGGTCGCGTACGGGGAGGTGGCAGGGCAAGTGGTGGATCAGCTGACGCAGCACGATCCCAGGCGGATCGGCCCGTTCGAGGTCCTCGGCAGGCTGGGCGCCGGAGGCATGGGCCTGGTCTATCTCGCGCGTTCCGCGTCGGGACGGCGCGTGGCGATCAAGACGGTGCGGACCGAGCTCGCCGAGGACCAGCTGTTCCGTGTCCGCTTCACGCGCGAGGTGGAGGCGGCGCGGGCCGTGTCCGGCTTCTACACGGCGGCCGTCGTGGACGCCGACCCGCGCGCTGCGGTGCCGTGGCTGGCCACGGCGTACGTCCCCGCGCCCTCGCTCGAGGAAATAGTGAATGAACACGGGCCGCTGCCCACCCAGGCGGTGCGCTGGCTGGCGGCGGGCGTGGCCGAGGCCCTGGAGTCCATCCACGGCGCGGGCCTGGTCCACCGTGACCTCAAGCCGTCCAACGTCCTCGTGGTGGAGGACGGGCCGCGCGTCATCGACTTCGGCATCGCGTCCGGCGTCTCCAACACCCGGCTGACCATGACCAACGTCGCCGTGGGCACCCCCGCGTACATGTCGCCGGAGCAGGCCAAGGACTCGCGCAGCGTGACCGGCGCCAGCGACGTCTTCTCGCTCGGCTCGATGCTCGTCTTCGCCGCCACCGGGCACGCGCCCTTCCACGGCGCGAACCCCGTCGAGACCGTCTTCATGCTGCTCCGCGAGGGTCCTGACCTGGAGGGACTGCCGGACGAGCTGCGTCCGCTCATCGAGACGTGCATGCAGATGGAGGCGCAGCTCAGGCCCACCCCGGCCGACCTCCAGGCCCAGCTCGCCCCCCACCTCTTCGCCTCCGAGAGCGCCGACGGCGACGACAGCGGCACCGCGTCCGCGTGGCTGCCCGAGCGGGCCGTCGCGCTCATCGAGGCGCGCAGGGGCGGCCGCCCGCCCGCGCGGGCCGCGGTCACCGGCGCGCGCAGCGGCGGCCGTGGCGCCGCCCCGGTCACCGCGCCGCCGCCCCCGCAGCAGCCCCCGCCGCCCGCGCCGTCCCAGGCGCCGTTCGCGCCCGCGCCCGACGCCGGGCCCGTGCGGCTCGCCGGGGCGAAGGTGTCGATCGGCCCGGGACCGCGGGTCGCCGCGGCCCGCTCGGCCCCCGGGCCCGGCGACACCGGGCTCGCCGCCTCCTGGTCGCGCTCCAAGGTCGCGGCCAACGGCATCGCCCCCGCGGCGCCCGCCCCGGTGCCCGCGCCCGCCCCGGCCCCGGACGCGACGTCCTGGCGGCCGTGGCGCTTCCGCATGTCCAACGACGTGTGGGGCACGCCCGCCGTCGCGGGCAACCTCGTCTACGTCACCTCCTTCGAGGTGCACGCCCTGGACGTCTCCACCGGCCGCCGCAGCTTCAAGACGCGGGACGTCGCCTGGTCCCTGTCCGTCGCCGACGGCCGCATCCACGCCTCCGACGGCCCCACGCTCTACGCCCTGGACGGCACCGACGGATCCGACCTGTGGCGCCTGCCGACCGACGCCTGGGTCTACTCCCTCCAGGCCGACAGGGGCACCGTCGTCACCGGCACGCGCGGCGGCGGCGTCCAGGCGTGGGAGGCGGCCAACGGCGAGAAGCTCTGGGAGATCACCGGGGCGCAGACCGACTTCGAGACGCCGGAGGCCGGGCCCGCCGTGTTCGACGGCACGGTGTACGTCTGGAAGGACGCGCGCCTGCGCGCCCTGGAGGCACGCACCGGCGAGGAACGCTGGTCGTACCCCGTCGGCGACGCGGCCTCCTGCGGCGGCGTCCCGGTGCGGCTCACCCAGGCGCAGGACGGCTACGTGTACGTGGCCGCGGGCAGCCGCGTCCTCGCGATCGACGTGGCGGGCGGCCACGTCCGCTGGCACTTCGAGGCGCCCGCCGCCTTCCTGTGCCCGCCCGCGTTCGCGCCGGGGCCCGCCGTGACGGGTGGCGGCGTCTACCTCGCCGACTACCTGGGCACGGTGTACGCGCTCGACGCGACCGACGGCCGCGACCGCTGGCGCATCGCCACCGAGTCCCGCTCCTCCATCGAGCCCGTCCTCGTCGCCGACGGCCACGTCCACGTGGGCAGCGGCAAGGGGCTCTACACCCTGGACGCGGTCACGGGCACGCCGAAGTGGCGGTTCCAGGCGGGCGGCGAGATCGTCGGCGCGCCCGTCGTCGCCGACCGGCGCATCCACTTCGGCTCCACCGACCACCTCCTGTACACGCTGAAGGCCGACGACGGCCGACTGCGCTGGAAGCTCGCCACGGGCGGGGAGATCACCGGGGCCCCGGTGGTGCGGGACGGGGTCGTGTACGCGTGCAGCAAGGACCGCTGCGTGTACGCGCTGGACGCGGAGCGGGGGACGGGGACGTCGCCTCGGTCCTGACCTGGTCGCCCCGGTCCTGACCTAGGGGGTGCGCGGGGGCCAGCCGTCGCCGTCGAGCGTCGGGGCCGTGGAGGTCGGTTCCGGTGCCGGTTCCGGTGTCGGTTCCGTACGGCGGGTGCGGCGGCCGCGCCCTGCCATGACCGCCGCGCCGAGCAGCAGGAAGACACCGCCGCCGAGGCTGTTCAGGAGCCCCTGACCGAGGCCCGAGCCGTCGCCCGCCACCGTGAGGCTGCCCTCGGCCTGGCCCTGGCGGACCATCCACAGCACCGTGAAGCCGAGGACGAGCACGCCCGCGAGCGCCACCAGGAGGCGAGCGCGCAGGACGACGCCGACCAGCGCGAGCAGCGCGGCGACGGCGAACGGCAGGAACACGGAGCCGAGGAGCTCGGCCTTCGCGTCCGTGATCCCGGCGCCCGAGAAGAGCTCGTCGAGGCGGAAGTACCGTCCGTGACGGCCGTCGTACCAGGCTTGGAAGGGGCTCCAGACGGCGGCCGTCGCTCCGATGAGAGCGAGGATCGACCCGAGGACGTTGCGGACCATGGCGGGCCTCCTCGTGGGTGTCTCTCAAGATCGACGCTACGCCGGGTGCGTGACCCCCGCCAGATGACGACACTTGCCCCATGGACCCGCACTCGCGCGCCTGGTGGGCGCACCGCCAAGGGCTCGACGGCACCCTGCTCGGCGCCGCGCCCGCCGACGTGCTCGCCCGTACCGGCTGGGCCCGCTCCGTCGGCGGCTCGGGCCCCTATTTGGGGCTGCGCGCCCGCTGCGGCGCCTCTCGCGAGGAGATTGACGCGGCCGTCGCCCGCCTGGAGATCCACGAGCTGCCCGCCGCCCGCGGCTGCGCCTACGTCCTGCCGGCGGCCGACTACGCCCTCGGTCTCACCGTGGGCGCCCACGCCCCGCAGGCCGAGGCCCGGCAGGCCGCGAAGCACCTGGGGGTGACGGAGGCCGAGGTGGAGGGCCTGTGCGCCACCGTGCACGACGCGCTCGGCGACGTCCCCCTGGACCCCGCGAAGATCAGGGCCGCCACGGGCGACGCGGTCAGGAGCCTCGGCGCCGACGGCAAGAAGCGGGGCCTGAGCACCACGCTGCCGCTCGCGCTCGGGCTGCTCCAGGCCCGCGGTCTGATCCGCCGCGTCCCGGTGAGCGGCCGCCTGGACCAGCAGCGGTACGGGTACGTCCGCTGGGACCTGGACCTCGGCTCCCGCACGGCGGAGGAGGCCCGCGCGGAGCTCGCCTCGCGCTACTTCGGTTGGGCGGCCCCGGCGACGCTCGCGCACTTCCGCTGGTTCTCCGGGTTCACCGTGGCGGCGGCCAAGGAGGCGGTCGCCGGGCTCGGGCTCGTCGACCTGGGGGAGGGCCTGCTGATGCCGCCGGAGCTCGTCGACGACTTCAGGGCGTACACACCGCCCGCCACCCCTTCGTACGCCCTGCTCGCCGGGCTCGACGGCATCCACCTGCTCCACCGCGACCTCGCAAGGATCCTCGAACCGGCCGACGCCGAGCGGGAGTTCGGCGGCAGGAGGCTCGGCGGGCTCGCGGACGCGCCCGCGCACGTCATCGTCGACCGGGGGCGGATCGTCGGGCTCTGGGAGTACGACGTGGCGGCGCGGGAGGTGGTCTGGCGCGTGTTCGACGGAGTCGGCGATCGCGGGACGGCGGCCGCCGCGCTGCGGGCCGCCGTCGCCGACACCGAGGCGTTCGTGCGCGACGAACTCGGTGACGCGCGCGCCTTCAGCCTCGACTCCCCGAAGAGCAGGGAGCCGCGGGTGGCCGAGCTGCGCGGGTGATTCAGCGGGTGCGGAAGCCACCGCCGCGCCGGGTGCCGAAGAGTTCCGCCTGCCGGTCGGGAGGCAGGTTCCCGAGGGCGATCAGGTGCGGCGCGTGCGCGAGGGCCTGCGAGCGGGCCGCCTCCTTCGCCGACCAGAGCGCCCGGACCGTGCCCTGCACTGCCTCGGTCGGGTACGAGGCGATGACCTCGGCGGCACGGGTGGCCGCCGCCAACGCCCCGCCGGGAGCGGTGAGTTCGGAGACGAGCCCCGTCTCGTGGGCGCGGCGCGCGGAGATCCGCTCGGCCGTGCCCATCAGCGCCATCCTGGCCACCTCGCCGAACGGCATGCGTTGCGCCATGTGGATGGTTTCGAAGGCGCTGACCATGCCGTACGTGGTGTGCGGGTCGAAGAACGTGGCGTGCTCGTCCGCGACGACGAACTCCGCCTCGCCGATGAGGTAGAAGGCGCCGCCGCACGCCATGCCGTTGACGGCCGCGATCACGGGCTTCCAGAGGTCGTTGGTCTTCGGCCCGATCGCGATCAGCGGATCGTCGATCGTGTACGGGGACGCGGGCTGCGGCACGTCGACGCCGCGGTCGATCCCGGTGCAGAAGGCCCTGTCGCCCGCGCCGGTCACCACGATGGTCCTTACGCTCTCGTCGAACCTGAACTCACGCCAGGCGTCCGCCAGTTCGCCCGCCGTCTCCAGGTCGATCGCGTTGTGCCGCGCCGGGCGGTCAAGCGTCAGGGTGGCCACGCCCGTGTCCTTGTCGATGGCCTTGCGCAGCGCGCTCACGGCCGCTCCAGGATCCAGCGCGGAACCGTGTGGCCGTCGTCCAGGGTGGTGAAGGCGACCTGCACCTTGGCGCCGATGCGGAGCCGTTCGGGGGCGATGGAGTTCAGAGGGGCGTCGGGGGCGGTGACGAGGTTGCCGACCAGGCGGATGCGGGGGGCGTCGGCCAGCTCGACGACGATCGCGTTGTAGCCGGGCTGCGCGGCGTAGGCGGGCAGCAGGGGCGGGTGCGGGAAGACGTACGACCAGATGCGGCCCCGGCCGCTCATCCTGCGCCACTCGCTGTCGAAGGACTGGCAGTGGGGGCAGCAGGGCCTGGGTGGGAAGCGGAGCTCGGCGCAGGCGGTGCAGGCTTGTATCCGTAGTTCGCCTCGGGCGGCGTACTGCCAGAAGGGGGCGCCGTCGTCGTCGACGGTGGGGGTCAGAAGGGGTTCTTGTTCCGTCGTCGCGTCTGCCATGTGAGTGTCCTTTTGACGGGTGCGGGACTCGTTGTGGTTGCTCGCGCAGTTCCCCGCGCCCCCTACGGGGCCCTCAGCAACACCGCTGAAGTGGGGACCCCCTCGCCCGCCGTCACCAGGCAGGTGGACGCGTCCGGGACCTGGGCCGTGCTCGTGCCCCGTAGTTGCTTCACGCCCTCGTTGATGAGGTTGAAGCCGTGGACGTACGCCTCGCTGAGGCCGCCGCCGCCCGTGTTGATGGGCAGGCGGCCGCCGCTCTCCAGGGCGCCGCCCTCGGTGAACGCGCCGCCCTCGCCACGGCCGCAGAAGCCGTAGCCCTCCAGGGAGAGCGGGATGAGCGGGGTGAACGCGTCGTAGATCTGCGCGACGTCGACGTCCTGTGGGCCGAAGTCCGCCTGTTTCCACAGGTGTCGGGCCGCTGTCCAGGCCGGGCCCGAGAGCGGGTCGTCGTTCCAGTAGTTGACCATGCCGTGGTGCTGGGCGGGCAGGCCCTGGGCGGTGGAGTGGACGTAGACGGGCTTCTGGCGGCAGTCGCGGGCCCGCTCGGCGGAGACGATGACGCACGCCAACGCACCGTCCGTCTCCAGGCAGTTGTCGAAGAGGCAGAGGGGCTCGCTGATCCAGCGCGAGGTCATATACATGTCGCGGGTCAGCGGGCGTTCGTACATCATCGCGGCCGGGTTCTGGTTGGCGCGGTTGCGGCAGGCGAGGGCGACGTTGAAGAGGTGGTCGCGGGTCGTGCCGTACTCGTGCATGTGGCGGCGGGCCAGCATGGCGATCTCGTCGGCCGGGCGGAGCAGCCCGAAGGGCCGGGTCCACTGGGCGGGGGTGGGGAGTTGGACGGCCGTGTTCTTCCAGGGGCGTGGGCCGCTGCCGCGCTTGCGGGAGCGCCAGGCGATGCCGACGCTCGCCTGTCCGGTGGCGATCGCGGCGGCGAGGTGCGCCACCGTCGCGCACGAACCGCCGCCGCCGTAACCGACCTTGCTGAAGAAGGTCACGTCACCGGCCCCGATGGCCTTGGCGACCTCGACCTCGTCGGTCTCCTCCATCGTGTACGAGGCGAACGCGTCGACCTCGGAAGGGGCGATGCCCGCGTCGTCGAGCGCGGCGATGATCGCCTGGCACGCCAACGTCTTCTCGCTGTCGGGAAGTTGTTTCGCGAAGGGGGTCTGGCCTATCCCGACTATCGCTGTAGCGTCCTTGAGTGAAGCCATGGGCAACGGCACCTCCGCCTTGTCGCGCGTGTCACCACTGCTGACAGCGCGTCAGGCTACAGCTAATCTGACGGATAGTCAGCTACTGATGTGGGAGGGCTTGCGATGCGCGGCGACCTGGAATGGGACAGCATCCCGGCACTGGTGCGGGCGGCCGCCGCGCGGTACGGCGACCGGGAAGCGGTCGTCGAGGGCCGCACCCGACTCTCGTACCGGGAACTGGGCGAGCGCGTGGAGCGGGCCGCCGCCGCGTGCATGGCCGAAGGAGTCGAACCGGGCGACCGCGTCGCCGTCTGGGCCCCCAACACCCTCGACTGGATCGTCTCCGCCCTCGGCGCGGTCTCGGCGGGCGCGGTCCTCGTCCCGCTCAACACCCGCTTCAAGGGCGCGGAGGCGGCCTACGTCCTGGACCGCAGCCGCGCCAAACTCCTCTTCATCACGGGCACCTTCCTCGGTACGTCCTACGTCGCGTCCCTGCGCCGCGCGGCGGCGGAGGGCCCCGGCAAGGGTCCGCTGCCCGGCCTCCCGCACCTGGAGCAGGTGGTCGTGCTCTCCGACGACGCCCCCGAGTCCTTCCGCACCTGGAAGGAGTTCCTGACCGGCGGCGACCGGGTGCCGGGCGACGCGGTCCGCGCGCGGGCGGACTCGGTCGGCGGGGCGGCGCCCTCGGACATCATCTTCACCTCGGGCACCACGGGGCGTCCCAAGGGCGCCGTCATCACCCACGCGCAGACCCTGCGCTGCTACGACGTGTGGGCCGAACTCGCGGGCCTGCGCGAGGGCGACCGCTATCTGATCGTGAACCCGTTCTTCCACACCTTCGGCTACAAGGCCGGGATCATCGCCTGCCTGACGCGCGGCGCGACGATGGTCCCGCAGCCCGTCTTCAACGTGGACACGGTCCTCGCCAACGTCGCCGCCGAGCGCATCTCCGTACTCCCGGGACCCCCGACCCTGCACCAGTCGCTCCTCGACCACCCGGCGCGCGACCAGCACGACCTGTCGGCGCTCCGGCTCGTGGTGACGGGCGCCGCCGTCGTACCGCTCCAGCTCGTCGAACGGCTGCGCAGCGAGCTGCGGGTGGGCACCGTCCTGACGGCGTACGGACTTTCCGAGGCGAGCGGCATCGTCACGATGTGCCGCAGGGGCGACCCCCTCGAGGTCATCGCGGCGACCTCGGGCCGCGCGATCCCCGGGACCGAGGTCCGCGTCGTATCCCCCACGGGCGAGACGCTCCCGCCCGGCCACCCCGGCGAGGTCCTCGTGCGCGGCCACCACGTGATGCGGGAGTACTTCGAGGACCCGGCGCAGACCGCCCTCGTGATCTCCCCGGACGGCTGGCTGCGGACCGGGGACGTGGGCGTGCTCGACGAGGCGGGCAACCTGCGCATCACCGACCGGATCAAGGACATGTTCATCGTCGGCGGCTTCAACGCCTATCCGGCCGAGATAGAGCAACTCCTCGGCGTCCACCCGGAGGTGGCGGACGTCGCGGTGATCGGCGTGCCCGACCCGCGGCTCGGCGAGGTGGGCAAGGCGTACGTGGTGCGGCGCCCCGGCGCGCTCGTCACGGCGGACGACCTGATCGCCTGGTCGCGGCGGGAGATGGCGAACTACAAGGTACCGAGGGCGGTCGAGTTCGTGACGGAGCTGCCTCGGAACGCGAGCGGGAAGGTGGTCAAGGGGGAGCTGCGGGGCGCTGCGCGCTAGGCGTTGGCGCCCGCTTCGTCGGCTTCATCGGCTACGTCGGTGGCCTCGGCGGCCCCCTGCTCGGCGGCCCCCTGCTCGGCGGCTCGCTGCTCGGCGGCGATGATGGCGGCGCGCTCGGCCGCTCCGCACTCCACGCAGAACTCGTTCCCCTCGGGGTCGGCGAGCGTGACCCAGCCTCGGCCGTTGGGTCCCGCAAGGAGGACCGCTTCCTCAAACCGGGCACGTACGCGGAGGCGGGCATCACCTACTACTGGCGCGTCGAGCGGGGTGAGGAGGACATCCCCGTCGTCCACGAGTTCTGGCACCACTACGAGGCCGGGGTCTACGCCCCCAGCCCGGAGCAGCCGACCCACCTGGGCAAGCTCACGACCGAGGTGCCGTTCCCCCTGGACATCGACCTGCGCGGCCTGATCGAGATCTGACCGCGCACGGCTGCCACGATGGGGCGATGCACAACGATCCTGCTCAGCCCCGCGTCCTCTTCGTCACGGACCTCACCTACCAGGCCAAGGGCCGCCGCTACTGCGACGAGGACATCTACCTCTCAGGCCGCCTGCGCGAGGACTTCGACGTGGCCCTGTGCCATCCGCTGGACGCGGCGGCCCTGATGGAGACGGGCGCCTTCGACGTGGTGCTCGTCCGCAACAGCGGTCCGGTGATCAACTACCAGGCGGTGTGGGACGACTTCAGGGAGCGCGCGGCGAAGTGCGGGGCGCTTGTGTGCAATCAGCTCACCGGGCGGGCGGACATGGTCGGCAAGCAGTATCTGCTGGAGCTGACGGCCGCCGGGTATCCGGTCATCCCCACGGTCGACGACGCGGGGGAGGTCGACAGGCTTCCGGCGTCGGAGACGTACGTGGTCAAGCCGAAGCTGGGCGCGGACTCGATAGGACTGGAGTTCCTGTCGAGGCAGGACCTCGCGGAACTCGCCCCCGGCCCCTCGGACCTCCTGATCCAGCCGCGCGTCGACTTCGCGTACGAGGTGTCGTTCTACTTCGTCGACCGCGCTTTCCAGTACGCGCTGTACGCCCCCGACCCCGCGCGGCGCTGGCACCTGGAGCGGTATGCGGCGACCCCCGACGACCTGGCCTTCGCCCAGCGCTTCGTGGACTGGAACACGATCGACCACGGGGTCCAGCGGGTGGACGCGTGCCGGGTGCGTGGGGGTGGGCTGTTGCTGGTGGAGCTGGAGGATCTGAATCCGTACTTGTCGCTTGAGCTGGTGGGTGAGGAGGTGCGGGAGGGGTTCGTTGCGGCGCTGAAGGAGTCCTTGGCCTCCTGGCAGGCGCTCTGAGCCAAGCGGCACCGGCTCTGCGGCCGCCCCGGCGCGATGGGGCCCGAGCGGCAGCCCGGCCCCCATCGCTACGGGTCAGTCCTGCGGACCCGAGGGGGTGTGGCCGTCACCGAACGGCGCGGACGGCGTGTGACCGTCGCTCGGCGGTGCCGGGGTGTGGCTGTCGGCGAGTGCCGGGGCGGTGGCACCCGCCGCGGCGGCCGCCGCGATGGCGACGGTGACCAGGATCTTCTTGGCGCGAGTCATTCCAACTCCTCTGGTGGGACGGAACATCTGACGTCACGTGACCCTAGTGACGAGGCGCCTGAATGTTCGATTCCATGGTGCCCCGCCGCGTGGCGGGCCCGGACATGCGTCGGCCGCGACGGCTCCCCCTCCGCGCCGCCGCGGCCGATCGCCCCCGTCGGGATATGAGGTCTGTGTCAGTCCTTGGGCGGGGCGGGCGTGTGGCCCTCGCCCTGCGTGGTGACGCCGCCGTCCTTGGGCGGGGCGGGCGTGTGGCCCTCGCCCTGCGTGGTGACGCCGCCGTCCTTGGGCGGCGCGGGCGTGTGGCCCTCGCCCTTGGTCGTGATCCCGCTCGTCTTCTTGGTCTCGCTCATGAGTGACAACTCCTATGGAATTGACGGGGTCCAGATAGCGGATACGCCCGCTCGGCAACTCCCCCGAGGGTCGCCGAACGGGCGTTTGGGCCGCTCACTTTATCCGTAGGGCCCGTGCGACCCGTCTGCCCCCCGACGCGACGGATCGACTCCATGAGAGTGGCAGTCCGCCATAAACGTTCGATGAACGCCCGCTGGGATGTTCCGCTGAATCCCCGTCAAAGCCTCAGGCCGCCGCGACCGGCTTGAGGAGTTCCCGCAGTTGAGCGGCTTCGGGAGCACCACCCGCCTCATGAATGGCCAGTGCCTCGCTCCAGCACGCCTGCGCGCGGTCCACCTGGCCGAGGGCTCGCAGGGCCCTGCCGAGGATCGTCAGGACGTTGGCGCGCATCCAGTCGCCGCCCACGCAGCCGGTGCTCAGTGCTTGCTCGGCGTGCTGCGCGGCCTGCGTGACGCGGCGGTCGGAGAACGACACCTGGGCGATGCGGTAGTGCGTGGTCCCCTGCCACAGGCGCTGGCGACTGTCCCTGAAGATCTCCAGGGCGTCCGTCAGCTGGTCGAGGGCCTCCGAGTGGCGCCCGGCCTGGCTCAGCGCGAGCCCGAGGGCGTACTTGGCGTTGGCGAGCCGGAAAGTGACCCCGAGCTCGCTGTAGATGGCCATCCCCTGCTGGGCCAGCTCGATCGACTTGTTGGTGCGCCCCATCGCGAGGAGCGCCCGGGAGAGGTTGCACAGGGCGCTCGCCTCGCTGTGCCGGTTCCCGTCGGCGCGGAAGGCACTGATCGCCTGGAGGAGCTGCCCCTCGCCGACGGCCGGCTGGTTGATGCAGTTGTTGACGATGCCCTGTTCGTTGAGGGCGTTCCCGTGGGTCCACGGGTCGCCGGACTCCAGCGCGAGCTGGACGGCGAGCTCCAGCTCGGCGTAGGCGTCGTGGAACCGCCCCAGCTTGTTGAGCACCTGGGCGAGACTGACGCGCGCCCGCCCCTCGGCGTACGCGTCCCCCGTGGCGGCCGCGACGTCGCGCGCCGCGCGGGTCACCGCCTCATAGCGGTGCGAACTCGCCCCCGACTCGGCCAGGTTCTTGGCCGCCAGGATCAGATCGACCGCGCGCCGCAGGCTGTTGGGCGCGAGGGACTGCTGGACGCAGGCGAGGATGCAGGCGGCTTCCGCGCGCAGCCAGGAGAAGGCCGTGGCCGCGTCGTCGAATTCGAGCCCGAGGTGGTGGGTGACCTCCAGGTGGCTCACCGTCCGGTCCCCCGGCCGCTCGATCGCATAGACCCGCGCCGCCGAAGCCAGATAGAAGTCGAGGAGCCGCGACATCGCCGCGTCCCGCTCGCTCGGCGGCTGCTCGTCGCGTTCCGCGCACGCACGCGCGTAGAGGCGTACGAGGTCGTGATAGCGGTAGCGGCCCGGTGCCGCGGACTCGATCAGGGAGGTGTCCACGAGGGCCTCCAGGAGGTCCTCCGTGTCCTCCAGGGGCAGGTCGAGGACCGCCGCGGCCGCCGCCAGGGAGAGGTCGGGGCCGTCCGCCAGGCCGAGGAGGCGGAACGCGCGGGCCTGCGCGGGCTCCAGCTGGCCGTAGCCCAGTTCGAAGGTGGCCTTGACCGCGAGGTCACCCGCCTGGAGTTCGTCCAGGCGCCGCCGCTCGTCCGCGAGCTTCGCGGCGAGCGTCGAGACGGTCCAGGTGCGGCGGGCCGCCAGGCGCGACGCCGCGATGCGGATGGCCAGCGGCAGGAAGCCGCACGCCGCGACCACGTCGAGGGCCGCTTCCCGCTCGGAGGTGACCCGCTCGTCGCCGACGATCCGGGTGAAGAGGAGCAGGGCCTCCTCGGGGGACATGACGTCGAGGTCCACGAGGTGCGCGCCCGCCAGGTCGACCATGCGGACCCGGCTCGTGACGAGCGCCGCGCAGCCCTCCATGCCGGGCAGCAGCGGCCTCACCTGGGCCGCGTCGCGCGCGTTGTCCAGGAGGACCAGGACCCTTCGGCCGTCGAGGACCGAGCGGTAGAGCGCGGCGCGCTCCTCCAGGGATTCCGGTATCGCCGAGTCGGCCGTGCCGAGGGCGCGCAGGAAGGCGCCGAGGACGGTCTCCGGCTCGGCCGCCCGCGCGCCCGCGCCCTGGAGGTCCACGTACAGCTGGCCGTCGGGGAAGTGCGTGCGGGCGACGTGCGCCACGTGCACGGCGAGCGTCGTCTTGCCCACGCCGCCGATGCCCGCCAGGGCGGAGACCGCCATGACGCGTCCCTCGGCCGTGGAGAGGATGTCGCTGAGCTCGTCCACGAAGGACTTGCGGCCCGTGAAGTCCGGCACCGTCGCGGGCAGTTGCGCGGGGCGTACGACCGTCGTCGCCGGTTCGGGGTCGCCCGCGGAGGGCTCCGAGAGGGCCGGGTCCGCCTGCAGGATGCGCTGCTGGAGTTCCTTGAGTCCGGTGCGCGGGTCCACGCCGAGCTCGTCCGCGAGCAGGCGCCGCGTGTCGGCGTACACGGCGAGGGCCTCGGCCTGGCGACCGCTGCGGTAGAGGGCGAGCATGAGCAGTTCCCGCAGCCGCTCCCGCAGGGGGTGCGCGGCGGTCAGGGCGGTCAGTTCCGAGACCGCCTCCGCGTGGCAGCCCTGTTCCAGATCCATGTCGAGGCGGGACTCCACGATCTGGAGCCGCCACTCCTCCAGGCGGGTGCGCTGGGTCTCCGCGTAGGGGCCGGGGACGTTGGCCAGCGGCTCGCCGTCCCACAGGCCGAGCGCCTTGTTGACCAGCGAACGCGCCTGGCAGAGGTCGCCGACGCCACGGGCCTTCTCGGCCGCGGCCCACAGGTCCTCCGCCGCGGTCAGGTCCAGGGCGCCCTCCGTCACCCGGACCGCGTACCCGCCCGACTCGCTGAGCAGGACGCCCGGGGGCAGCACCTTGCGCAGCCGGGACGCGTACGTCCGTACCGCCGCCAGTGCCTGCGAAGGCGGCTCGTCGCCCCAGAGGGCGTCGATCAGCTCGGAGGCCGTCGCCGTGCGGCCGTCCCGCAGGAGGAGGGCCGCGAGGAGGGCCCGCTGCATCGGGGACCCCGTGTTGAGCTGTTCCGTGCCGTGCCACGCGCGCACCGGTCCGAGCACGCTGAAGCGCGACGCCTGGACCTCGGGAAACTCCCCCTCGGTCCGCTCCTCGGGGGTGTTCCCCGAGGCCGGACGCCACTGCTCCGGTACTCGCGGTACATCGACCATCGCTCCCCCTGCCGCCCTGCGGTTCCCAATCCTGCCGGTCGCGGTGCTGCCCCGACCGCACTGAAGCACCGGTCGGTCGTGCCTCGGTCCTGCGTCGGTTCCTGCTCCCCGCCAGTTTGCCTTGTTCATGGCGGATGCGTCAGCCGTGGGAGACGGCTCTCACAGGGTCCTCGCACCAGGTTCCGCATCGCGCCGCGCCCCCGGGGCGGGCGATCCGTCACCGTACGACTTACTGACGGACCGTCAGATCGGCGCTACCGTGGACGACATGGAGACCATGGAGACCTTCCCGAAGATCATCTCGGTGGACGACCACACGGTCGAACCCCCACACGTCTGGCGGGACCGGCTCCCGTCGAAGTACCAGGACAGCGGCCCCCGGATCGTCCGCGCGCCCCTCAAGGAGATGAGCTTCCTCGGAGGCAAGTTCGCCCCCGTGATGGGGGCGAAGGGGGACGAAGGCCCCATCGGGGACTGGTGGGTGTACGAGGACCTGCACCGTCCGCTCACCCGCCTCGACACGGCTGTCGGGTACGACAGGGACGAGATCAAGCTGGAGGTCATCACGTACGAGCAGATGCGGCCGGGATCGTTCAGCGTGCCCGACCGCCTCGCCGACATGGACGTCAATCACGTCCAGTCCGCCCTCTGCTTCCCCACCTTTCCGCGCTTTTGCGGACAGACCTTCACCGAGGCGAAGGACCGTGAGCTCGGGCTGCTCGGTGTGCGGGCGTACAACGACTGGATGGTGGACGAGTGGTGCGGGCCCGAGGCGGGCGGGCGTCTCATACCGCTCACCCTCATCCCCCTCTGGGACGCGGAGCTGGCCGCGGCGGAGGTCCGGCGCAATGCCGCGCGGGGCGTGCGGGCGGTCGCCTTCTCCGAAATCCCGCCGCACCTCGGGCTCCCCTCGATCCACACGGACGAATGGGACCCCTTCCTGCGGGCCTGCGACGAGACCGGCACGGTCATCGCCATGCACATCGGCTCCTCCAGCAAGATGCCGTCGACGTCACCGGACGCGCCGCCCGCGGTCGGCTCCACCATCACCTTCGCCAACTGCTGCTTCTCGATGGTGGACTGGCTGATGAGCGGCAAGTTCGAGCGCTTCCCGAATCTGAAGATCATGTACGCGGAGGGGCAGATCGGGTGGATCCCGTACATCCTGGAGCGGGCGGATGTGGTCTGGGAGGAGAACCGGGGCTGGGGCGGGGTGGCGGAGAAGGTTCTCCGACCTCCGTCGGAGCTCTTCGCCGACCATGTCTTCGGGTGCTTCTTCGACGACGCGTTCGGCTTGAAGAACCTCGACTCCATCGGGGTCGGCAATGTCCTCTACGAAACGGACTATCCGCACTCCGATTCGACGTGGCCCAAGTCGCGGGAGGTGGGGGAGTCGCAGATGGGGCACTTGGCGGCGGATGTGGTGGATCGCATCGTTCGCCGTAACGCGATTGATCTTCTTGGGCTTACGTCGGAGGGGCTTTGGGAGGGGGCTGTGTAGGTCTGTGTGCCGGTGCCTCGCGTTCGGTGCGGTGGCACACGGGGGTTTTTGCGCAGTTCCCCGCGCCCCTGAAGGGGTCCCCCCCGGTGGTCCGGTGCGGCTCCGTAGGGGCTGGGGTCGCGCCTCTGGTTCGGTCGTGGGGCGGGGCCGCGGCGGTATGTCCGTCCTCGCCGTCCCAGATGGCCGCCACACTCCGGGCACCTCTCCCCGTAGCCACATGTGCTCCGGGCGGACATACCGCCACGTCCCCTCCGGTCGAACGGCGACTGCGGCCCGTTGGGGGCCGGGAACCCCCACCGGGGGACGGTCGCGAGCGCGCGCGAGGGGACGTGGGGGTATGTGCGCACGGAGCACATAAGTGACGGGGGCAGGGAAGCAAGTCCGTTGGCGGTCATCTGGGACGGCGAGTACGCACATACCCCCGCGGCCCCGCCCCCCGACGAACCCAAGGCGACCCGCACCCAAGACGACCCGCACCCAAGACGCCCCACAGCCCAACCCCTTGCCTGACGCACCGTCAGCTATCACGATGTGTCCGTCGGCGTATATGACGTACCGTCAGATCACGGTGAGGAGTGGGGTTCCCCATGAGTGCCGAGGCACAGGACATTCCGCAGGGGCGGCTGGTGTACGGGATGCAGCTCCCGGTCCAGTCCCAGAGTTCGCTCTACGTCGAGTCCTGGGAGGCCACCGCCACCCCCGACGACCTCGCGGAAATCGCCCGCACCGCCGACCGCACCGGCTTCGACTACCTCGCGGGCTGCGACCACGTCGGCATCCCCCGGCACCTCGCCGAAGCCATGAGCACCATCTGGTACGACCCCGTCTCCACCCTGTCCTTCCTCGCCGCCATCACCGAGAACGTCCGCCTGATGAGCCACGTGGCCATCGTGGGACTGCGTCACCCCCTCCTCTCCGCGAAGCAGTACGCGACGCTCGACCACCTCAGTGGTGGCCGGCTGATCCTCGGGGTGGGAGCGGGGCACGTGCGGGAGGAGTTCGAGGTGCTCGGCGTCGACTTCGACCGGCGCGGGCCGGTCCTCGACGAGACGATCGACGCGTTGAAGGCGGCGCTCGGGCCGGAGGAGTACCCCGAACATCACGGTGAGCGCTTCGAGTTCGAGGGGCTGGGGCAGCGTCCACGCCCGGCGCAGCCCCACGTTCCGCTCTGGGTCGGCGGCTCCTCGCCCGCCGCCGTACGCCGCGCGGCCACCCGCGCCGACGGCTGGCTGCCGCAGGGCGACCCGAGGGACAAGCTGCCCGCGCAGATCGCGAAGCTCAAGCGGCTGCGGCGGGAGGCGGGGATCGAGGAGCCGATCACGGTCGGCGCGATCACGGAGGCGCTGCACATAGGAGAGCCCTCCTGGCATGTGGGGCACAGGACGCTCACCGGGAAGCCGGAGGCCCTCGCGGAGTCGCTCAGGGAGTACGGCGCGATGGGCGTGGACCAGATCCAGGTGCGCTTCCGCAGTCGGAGCCGTACCGAACTCACCGATCAGATGGCGGCGTTCGCCGCGGACGTGGCTCCGCACCTCAACGACTAGGGAGTGACCCATGGGCAACGGCACGGGCAAGCTGGACGGCCGCGTCGCGATCGTGACGGGCGCGGCGCGCGGGCAGGGCGAGCAGGAGGCGCGCCTCTTCGCCGCCGAAGGGGCGCGTGTCGTCATCGCGGATGTGCTCGACGACCAGGGCGAGGCGCTGGCCAAGGAGTTGGGGGAGGACACCGCCAAGTTCGTGCACCTGGACGTGAGCAGCGAGGCGGACTGGCAGGCCGCCGTCGCCGCCACCAAGGACGCCTTCGGGAAGATCGACGGACTGGTGAACAACGCCGGGATCCTGCGCTTCAACGAATTGGTCAGCACCCCGCTCGAAGAGTTCCAGCAGGTGATCCAGGTCAATCAGGTCGGCTGCTTCCTGGGGATCCGCACCGTCGCGCCCGAGATCGGCGCGGCGGGCGGCGGCACGATCGTGAACACCGCGTCGTACACGGCGATGACGGGCATGGCGTACGTCGGCGCGTACGCCGCGACCAAGCACGCGATCCTCGGCCTCACCCGCGTCGCCGCGATGGAGCTGGCGGCCAGGAACATCCGCGTCAACGCGGTCTGTCCGGGCGCGGTCGACACCCCGATGACGAACCCCGCGCAGCTGGACCCGGCCGCCGACCCCGAGGAGGCGGGCGCGGCCGTGGCCGAGCTCTACAAGAAGCTCGTGCCGCTGGGACGGATCGGGAAGCCGGCGGAGGTGGCCGCGCTCGCGCTCTTCCTGACCGGCGACGACTCGGCGTACATCACGGGCCAGCCGTTCGTCATCGACGGCGGCTGGCTGGCGGGGGTCAGCATTATCTGACGGGACGTCAGTATGCGGGCCCGCGGGTATTGACGGTCCTCGCGGCCGGTGGAACAGTCGACCCATCAAGATCTGACGATGCGTCAGAAACTCACGAGGACGGTGAACCTCCTTGGAATTCGGTCTCTTTGTACAGGGATACGTGCCCGCCAAGCGGGCCCAGGTCGACCCCGAAGCGGAGCACAAGGCGCTGATAGAGGAGACCGAGTACGTCATCCAGGCGGACAAGTCCGGCTTCAAGTACGCCTGGGCGTCCGAGCACCACTTCCTGGAGGAGTACTCGCACCTCTCCGCCAATGACGTCTTCCTCGGCTACCTCGCGCACGCGACCGACCGCATCCACCTGGGATCGGGCATCTTCAACCCGCTCGCGCCCGTCAACCACCCGGTGAAGGTCGCCGAGAAGGTCGCCATGCTCGACCACCTCTCCGAGGGGCGCTTCGAGTTCGGCTCGGGGCGCGGCGCGGGTTCGCACGAGATCCTCGGCTTCATGCCGGGCATCACGGACATGAACCACACCAAGGAGATATGGGAAGAGACGATCTCCGAGTTCCCCAAGATGTGGCTCCAGGACGAGTACGTCGGCTTCCAGGGCAAGCACTGGTCCCTGCCGCCGCGCAAGATCCTGCCCAAGCCGTACGGGACGTCGCACCCGGCGATGTGGTACGCGGCGGGGTCACCGTCGTCGTACGCCATGGCGGGCAAGAAGGGGCTCGGTGTCCTCGGCTTCAGCGTGCAGAAGGTCTCCGACATGGAGTGGGTGGTCGAGTCCTACAAGTCGGCGGTCAAGGACGCCGAGCCGATCGGCGACTTCGTCAACGACAACGTCATGGTGACGTCCACGGCGATCTGCGCCGAGACGCACAAGAAGGCGGTCGAGATCGCGGTCAGCGGTGGGCTCAACTACCTCCAGTCGCTGCTCTTCCGCTACCACGACACCTTCCCGCGCCCCGAGGGCATCCCCGAGTGGCCCGAGCTGCTCCCCGAGTACAGCGAGGAGATCATCGAGCTGCTCATCGCCGAGGAGCTGATGATCTGCGGCGACCCGGACGAGGTGCTCACGCAGTGCAAGCGGTGGGAGCAGGCCGGGGCGGACCAGCTGAGCTTCGGGCTTCCGATCGGGATCTCGCCCGAGGACACGAAGAACACGATCAAGCTCATCGGTGAGCATGTGATCCCGAAGATCGACACGGATCCGGTTCACCGGACGTCGCGCTTCCGGCAGGCCGCGGGGGCCTGAGCCTCTCGGAGCTGCCCCGGCTTCCCCTCCCGGACGGAGGCCGGGGTCCTACCGGACGGGGGCGGGTCCCACGTGGCTGGTGTCGCGGGGGCCCGCCCCCGGACCCCCGTCCATCGCCCTTCGGGCTCGTCCTCAAACGCCGGACGGGCTGGAATTCGCTCGCCTGGGCCCGTCCCGGAACGCCGGACGGGCTCTGGAATTCGCTCGCCCGGGCCCGTCGTCGAACGCCGGACGGGCTCTGGAATTCGCTCGCCCGGGCCCGTCGTCGAACTTCGGACGGGCTGGAATTCGCTCGCCCGGGGCCGTCCCGGAACGCCGGGCGGGCTCTGGAATTCGCTCGCCCGGGCCCGTCGTCGAACCCCGGACGGGCTGGAATTTGCTCACCCGGGCCCGTCCCCGAACGCCGGGCGGGCCGCACATCCCACTCCGAAAGGGGACCTCCTCGTCATGCTCGACCACCTCATCAAAGGCGCGACCGTCGTCGACGGGACCGGTGCCCCCGCGCGCGTCGCCGACGTCGGGATACGGGACGGGCGGATCGCCGTCGTCGCGGAGCAAGGGACCGTCGCCGAGGAGGCGCGGACCAGTGAGGACGCCCAGGGGCGAGTCCTCGCGCCGGGGTTCGTGGATCCGCATACGCACTACGACGCGCAGTTGTTCTGGGATCCGTACGCGACGCCGTCCCTGAATCACGGGGTGACCACCGTGGCGGGCGGCAACTGTGGGTTCACGCTCGCGCCGCTCCATCCGGACCGGCCCGGCGACGCCGACTACACGCGGCGGATGATGTCCAAGGTCGAGGGCATGTCGCTGGTGGCGCTCGAAGAGGGGGCGCCCTGGTCGTGGAGTTCGTTCGGGGAGTATCTGGACGCCCTGGAGGGGCGCGTCGCCGTCAACGCGGGCTTCATGGTGGGGCATTGCGCGCTGCGCAGGTACGTCATGGGGGCGGACGCGGTCGGTGGGCAGCCCACCCCGGGGCAGCTGGAGGAGATGCTGAACCTCTTCCACGAGGCGATGGACGCCGGGGCCTGGGGGCTCTCCACCACGCAGTCCTCCACGCACTCGGACGGCGACGGGCAGCCCGTGGCGTCCCGGCACGCGCAGCCCGCCGAGCTGCTCGCGCTCAGCAGGGCCGTCGCCGAGCACGAGGGGACACAGCTCGAAGCGATCGTGGCGGGATGTCTCGACCAGTTCAGCGACGACGAGATCGACCTGTTCGTGGAGATGAGCGCGGCGGCCGGGCGGCCGCTGAACTGGAACGTGCTGACCATCGACTCGGCCGTACCCGAGCGCGTGCCGCGTCAGCTCGTGGCCAGTGAGCGGGCCCGCAAGGCGGGCGGCCGCATCGTCGCGCTGACCATGCCGATCCTCACGCCGATGAACATGTCGCTCGGCACGTTCTGCGCCCTGAACCTCATCCCCGGATGGGGCGAGATCCTGGGCCTGCCGGTGCCCGAGCGGATCGCGAAGCTGCGCGAACCCGACGTACGGGCGGAGATGCTGCGGCACGCGGCCAGCAAGGAGGCGGGCGTCTTCCGGCGGCTCACCGACTTCGCGCGGTACGTCATCGGGGACACGTACTCCGAGGCGAACGAGGGCCTCACCGGGCGCGTGGTCGCCGACATCGCGGCCGAGCGGGGGCAGGAGCCCTTCGCGTGCCTGGTGGAGATCTGCGCGGCCGACGAACTGCGCACCGTCCTGTGGCCGATGCCCACCGACAACGACCCCGAATCGTGGATGCTGCGCGCGGAGACCTGGCAGCACGAGGACGTCATGCTGGGCGGCTCGGACGCGGGCGCACACCTGGACCGCATGTGCGGCGCCCCGTACACGACGCGCTTCATCGGCGACTGTCTGCGCGGCCGCAAGCTGGTCGGTCTCGAACAGGCCGTGAAGATGCTGACGGACGACCCCGCCCGGCTCTTCGGGCTGCGCGAGCGGGGCAGGATCGCCGAGGGGTACCACGCCGACCTGGTCCTCTTCGATCCGGAGCGGATCGACGCGGGCAAGGCGACGCTCGTCCACGACCTGCCGGGCGACAGTCCGCGCCTGGACTCCAAGGCGATCGGCGTCAACGCGGTCTGGGTCAACGGCGTCGAGGCGATCCGCGAGGACGTGGTGACCGGGGCCGTACCGGGGAAGATCCTGCGCTCGGGCCGCGACACGAAGACGGTGAGCACCAAATGACGCGTACGGAGCGGCTGTTCATCGGCGGCGAGTGGGTCGAGCCCGACGGCGGGCACTACGAGGTGATCGACCCGGCGACCGAGGACGTCGTGGGGCTCGCGCCCGAGGCGAGCCGCGCGCAGGTGCACGCGGCGGCGTCAGCGGCCCGTGCGGCGTTCGCGAGCTGGTCCCGCACGACGCCGGAGGAGCGGGCCGGGGTACTGTCCCGCACGGCGTCGATCCTGCGGCGCGACACCGCGGCGCTCGCCGGACTGGCGCAGGCGGAGACGGGCGCGACGACCGGCACGGCACACGGCATGCAGGTCGCGGTCGCGGTGGCGCGCTTCCAGCGGTACGCGAAGGGGGCGCTGGAACCGGTCGAGGAGGCGTTGGCGCCGCAGATCAACGAGGCGGGGCCGATGGGGAAGGCGGGCGTCATGGGCGCGGTCGCCGTGCGGCAGCCCGTCGGCGTCGTCACCTGCATCACCTCGTACAACAATCCCTGGGCGAACCCCGCGGGCAAGGTGGCGCCCGCGCTGGCCATGGGCAACACGGTGGTGGTGAAACCGGCGCCGCAGGACCCGCTCTCCGTGTTCCGGATGGCGGCCGCGCTGGAGGAGGCGGGGGCGCCGCCCGGTGTCGTGAACGTCGTCTCCGGCACGGACGTGGCCGTCGGCGAGGCGGCCGTGGACTCCCCGGACGTCGACATGGTGAGCTTCACCGGTTCGACGGCCGTCGGGCAGCGCATCGGGGAGGTGTGCGGGCGCGATCTGAAGCGGCAGTTGATGGAGCTGGGCGGCAAGGGCGCGGCGATCGTCCTCGACGACGCCGATCTGGACGCGGCGGCGGCGGGCATCGGCACGACGTTCTCCTTCTACAGCGGCCAGATCTGCACGGCGCCGACGCGTGTGCTTGTCCAACGCTCTGTCTACGACCCCCTGTTGGAGAAGCTGACGGCCTACATCGGCTATCTGAAGGTCGGCGATCCGCGGGAGAAGGGGACGATCGTCGGCCCGGTGATCTCGGCGGCGCACCGCGACCGCGTCGAGTCGTACGTCGAACTCGGGCGCAAGGAAGGCGCACGTGTCGTCGCGGGCGGTGAACGTCCCCCGTACGACAAGGGTTTCTACGTCACGCCGACGCTCCTTGCCGACTGCACCAACGACATGCGGGTGGTCAAGGAGGAGATCTTCGGGCCGGTGGTGGTCGTCGTGCCCTTCGACGCGGACGGCCCCGAGGCGGCCGAGGAGACGGCGATCGCCCTCGCCAACGACAGCGACTACGGCCTCATCGACTACGTCTTCTCCGGCGACGTGGCCCGCGCGTTCCGGGTGGCACGGCGCCTTCGGGCCGGGGGCGTTGGCGTGAACACGATCGGGCGCAACATGGAGGCGCCGTTCGGGGGCTTCAAGAAGAGCGGGGTGGGGCGTGACGTCGGGTCGTACGCGCTGCACGCGTACAGCGAATTGCAGTCGATCGTGTGGCCTGGCTGAGGGGGGGGGGCTGGCGCCGCCTGTGTCGTCCACGTGGGCTGGCGCCGCCCGCCCAGGCGCTGCCCTCTCCCACCCGCCCAGGCGCTGCCCTCTCCCACCCGCCCGCCCCCACCCAGCGGATCCTGGCGTCACCGGCTGCTGAGCGCCGATGGAGGCCCGACAGGGCTCGCCCCCCGACACCGTCTAGCTACTGCCTCCTCCCACCCGCCCGCCCCCACCCAGCGGATCCCGGGCTCACCGGCTGCTGAGCGCCGACGGGCGCTACCCGGCCCGCGACGGGCATGACGTCTCCCGGCGCCGTTCGTGCCGACCGGGCGAGCCCTTCCGGACTGCGGATGTCCCGGCCGATCGGCCCGCCCCCCCGGCACCGATCCGCAGATGTCTTCTCCCGCCCACCCGCCCCCACCCAGCGGATCCTGACGTCACCGGCTGCTGAGCGCCGACGGGTGCTGCTCGGTCCGCGACGGGAATGACGTCTCCCGACGCCGTTCGTGCCGACCGGGCGAGGCCCTTCCGGACTGCGGATGTCCCGGCCGATCGGCCCGCCCCCGGCACCGATCCGCAGATGTCTTCTCCCACCCGCCCGCCCCCACTTAGCAGACCTCGCTGCCCCCGGCTGCGCTACGTCCTCCGGTTGGGGCTGAGCCGCCAGCCGCGCCTGTGCGCGTCCCGGTCGAGTTGTTCCAACTGCGGATGGGCTTCCGGATTTTCGGCTCCGTAGAGCTCAAGTAGCAATCGCACATCGCCGGGTCGGGCAGCGATGTGTCCGGCGGGCGTGCGGCCCCGTGACGAGGGCAAGACGGTCTGGGTGCACCTGGATCTTCAGGGGGCTCCGGAACGGCCCCATGAGCGTGCTGTCTGTCTCGTCGCGCCCCGGTCGGCAGCTCCCGGCAGGTGACGGCAGATCACGCTGAGAGGGGGCGGGTGGGGTGTGGCAGGGAGTTGGCGGCGCCGGTCGGCGCGGTGGTGGCGTCAGGCGTCCCGCGCCGCCAGCGCCGCCACCGCCGGAATCGCCGCGAACGCCTCGCGCATGTGGCGGAGGAGTGCCGGGCGGTCCTGTCGTGCGGTCTCCGGTGCGGTCCACGCCTCCAGGGCGCAGCGCCACGCGGCGAGCATGAGGTCGAGCAGCAGGCGGAGTTCGGTGCGGCCGGGGGACCGTTCGGCCAGGCGGTCCGCCATGATCCGGACGGCTTCCGCGGAGACCTCCGAGCAGTGGCGCAGGCTGTGCGCGCTCAGCGCGGGGGTCCGGTCGGCGAGGCTGCGGCTGGCCAGGAAGCGCTGCTCCCAGCCGTCCGCCGTCTGCTCCAGCGCCGCGAACAGCGCGTCCTTGTAGGCGCCGAGCAGGTGTTCGCCGTCCAGGGGGCGCGTCTCGATGTCCGCGAGGTAGGCGGCCCAGAGTTCCTTCTCCGGGGCCAGGGCCACGTCTTCCTTCGAGGTGAACGTGCGGAAGAAGGTGCGCTTGGAGACTTCCACCGCGTCGACGATCTCGTCCAGCGTCACGGCGGTGAAGTCCCGCGCGGTGAACAGTTCGAGGGCTGTGTCGACCAGGGCCTGCCGGGTCCGCAGCTTCTTGCGCTCGCGCAGCGGTAGTTCCGGCGGGATCGGCCGGACCGGTCGCCCCGGTAGTTCCTTCGCGGTCGTCTTCACCCGGCAGAGCCTACCAATCGCGATTGCCCCTTGTTGCCTAATGCCACTCAGTGGCACTATCTGTCGTCATGAAGGCACTGACGATCGACCACTCAGCCCCGGGACACCTCGCGCTCACCGAGGTCGCCGACCCCGAACCCGCCGCCCACCAGGCCCTGATCCAGGTCCACTCGTTCTCCCTCAACGCGGGCGAGGTCCACCACGTGGTCCCCGAGGGCGAAGCGGGCACGGTGCCCGGCTGGGACGCCGCGGGCGTGGTGGTCAGGGCGGCCGCCGACGGCACCGGCCCCGTGGCCGGTACCCCCGTCGTGACCGTGGGGGCCGAGGGCGCGTGGGCCGAGCTCCGCGCCGTCGACACCGGGATGATGGGCACCGTGCCCGAGGGCGCCGATCCCGGACCCATCAGTACGCTGCCGGTCGCGGCGGGCACCGCCCTGCGCGCCCTGCGCCGTATCGGCCCCATCCTGGGGCGGCGCGTCCTGGTGACCGGCGCGGGCGGCGGCGTCGGCCGCTTCGCCCTCCAGCTCGCGGCCCTCGGCGGCGCCCACGTCACCGCGCTGACCAGCGACCCGGCGAAGGCGGAAGGACTGCGCGCGCTCGGTGCCCACGAGGTCGTCACCGACCCGGCCGCGCTCGCGCACCTGGAGCCGGTGCACGGCGCGGTCGAACTGGTCGGCGGCGCCCACCTGGTCGCCGCGCACGGCGCCCTGACCGAGAACGGCGTGCTGGTCGCCGCGGGCCACTCATCCGGTGACGGCGAGCGGTTCCCGTTCGGAGCCCTCTTCGGAAACGACCGCCGCCACAACCGCCAGATCGTCACCTACTACCTGCTGGACGATGCCGTGGGCCTCGGCGCCGACCTCACCTGGCTCGCCGCGCTCACCGCCAGGGGCGATCTCGACCCGCAGGTCGCCCTGCGCACCGACTGGACGCGGGCGGCGCACGCGGCCGCCGAACTGGCGGGCCGCCGCGTACCGGGCAAGGCCGTCCTGGACATCCGCTGAGCAGGACGAGGACCGCGGGACGAGGGCTCAGGCGCGGCCCAGGAAGATCGGGTTCGTGAAGGCCGACAGGGCGCCGGGCAGGCCGGGCACCGCGGGGGCGTGGCGGACCTCCGCGCGCACGTATGCCGCGTACGACGCGGTGGTACGCCACTCCAGCGTGCCCGCGCCGGACGCGGGAAGCGCCGGGCCCGTGTGCAGGACGCCCTGGTCCGTGACGAAGCGGGGCGTGCAGCCGGGGGCGCCCTTCACGTCCAGGCGGACGGTGACGGGGGCGTCGCGGTCGACGGTGAGGCGCTCGCCGATGCCCGCGTGCTTGCCCCGGCCGCCCGCGGCCGAGAAGGAGAGCTCCACGGACTTGGACTCGGCGATGTAGGAGCGGCCCTTGCGGATGCCGTCCTGGATGGCGTCGCGGGTCAGGTCGTCGGCGAGGACGACGGTCTGGGGGCTGCCGACGGGGTCGGGGTCGCGGTGCGCGTCGCTGTTGCCCATCGCGGGGATCCACGGCTTTCCGCCGCGTACGGAGGCGACGAGCATGCTGTCCCAGTCGGCGAGGGAGATCTCGTCGTCCGGGGTGTACGTGCCGTTCCACACCTCGACCGCGTCGGCCTCGCCGAAGCCGAACTTCCAGTTGCAGCCGACGCAGGTGGCGTGCGGATGGGCGGGCACGACGAGGCCGCCCGAGTCGCGGACCTTGCGCGCGTACCTGCCGAACCGGTTGTCGCGAGCCCGGTAGCGCCAGTCGATGAACGTGCCGGGGTCGGTGCCGAGCGCGACCACGTGGCCGTTGCGGGTGGTGATCTCCTCGCCCAGCATGATCAGCAGGTCGTCGCCCGCGAGGTCGGCCCAGTGCGGGTGCGCGGAGTGCGTGTTGTGCTCGGAGGAGTTGATGAAGTCGAGCCCCGCGGCGCGGGCGGCCGCGGCGATCTCGGCGAGGGTGCGCTTCCCGTCGGAGTACACGGAGTGCAGATGGCAGTCGCCCCGGTACCAGGCGCGGCCGCGGCCCTTGGCGCGATCGGGCGGGTAGACCGGCTTCGGGGTCCGCCCCGGCGCGCCGTACGTGAGGGTGATCGTCACCTCGTACGGCAGCCCCTCGGGGGCGACCGTGTACGGGCCGAGCGCGATGTTCCACGTGCCCGCGCGGACCCGGCCCGCGATGTAGCCGGGCGTTGCCTCGTCGGCGCGGATGAAGAACTCGGTGCGGGCGCCGCCCGACCAGCCGCGGAAGCCCTTGCCGCCGAGCTCGGTGCCGCGCTCGTCGAAGACGCCGATGTCCAGGGCGTTGCCCTGCGTGCCGGCGGGGACCGGCGGCTTGGTGTAGGTGTACGCGACGCGGAGTTCGCTGACACCTTCGGGGATCTCCACGGGCAGATAGACGAAGTCGGGCGCCCCAGGGGGGAGGGTCCCGCGGACGGTCCTCGTCTCGCGGGTGCCCGCTTCCTTGCCGCTGTCCTGCCCCGGCTGCGGGGCGCGCCGCTCGGCGCCACTGGCGAAGCTCACGCCGTTCAACGTAAGCGCGGCGGCGGCTCCCGTCACGAACAGTCCGCGTCTGTTCAGCCCTCTGCTGGCTCCCCCGTTGGTTCCCGTGCCGGTTCCCTCGTGCTGCGGGTGGTCCTCGCACATGCTGCGGCTCCCAGGGTGTCGGTGCTGACGTGGGTGGTGCGTGCAACCCTGGTATTCAGCCGTGAACTGTGCGGCAAGGGAAGAAGATTGACGGACTTACGCCCGGTGTCCGAGGTGTGCCCGGTGCCCGGGGCGCGGCCTGCTACGGCGCGATGACCTCGGCGACGACGTCGTACAGGCCGGGGTTGGGCGTCACCGCTCGCCCGGCCTCGTCGAGTGCCGCCCGGGTGCGTGTCGAGAACTGGGTGTCGGCGATGGCCGCCTCGTACAGCGCCTCGCTCGTCCAGTGCGAGATGTTGACGAGCTGGAAGCGGGTGTCCGTGGAACGGGCCCTGTGCAGACGGGAGTCGACGAACCCCGGCTTGGCCCGCATGAGGTCGACCCGCTTCTCCCAGCCGGAGACGAACTCGTCGAGGTCGACGCCGTCGATCTCGAAGACATTGATGAAGGTGACGGGCGAGCCGCCCGACGTGTCGTGGTGCTGGCTGTCTGTCGTCATGCCACGCAGCCTAGACGGGGCCTGTGCCGCGCGGCGGAGGCGGTGTGGCCGACGTCGGACGTGCGGGGAGGGGGAGTCGATCAGGATCGGTGGTGGGGGGGCAGCTTCTACGTCGGCGACAAGAAGGGCGACAAGAAGGGCGGCAAGGAGGGCGGCAAGGAGGGCGGCAAGAAGAGTGGTGCGCCCAGCCGCGTCGGGATCGACGCGGGCAACGAGGAGGGCGAGAGCCGATGCTGGCCAAGTGCATGGCTCCGGCCGCCGGTTCCGAGGTGACCGAGGGAGGTTACGTACTCAAGGACAAGCTCCCCGTCCGCTAGGCCGTCTCCACCGCCCCCGCCCCCACCAGCACCGCCTCCGTCTCCGGATGCGGCCCGGAAGCCCCCTGCCGCGCCCAGCGCAGCGGTGTGCTCCCGGTGCCGTGGTCCTCCCTGAGGTTCGGGTCGGCGCCGTGCGCGAGCAGTTCGCGGACCGTGTCGGCATGGCCCCACGCGGCGGCCCCGCACAGCGGCGTGCCGTCGGTCAGGCCGGTGCTCTCGGTATCGGGCCGCGCGCCCGCGCGCAGCAGGACCCGGACCGTGTCGGCGGCGCCGTGCACGGACGCGGCGTAGAGCGCGGTGGTGCCCCAGGCGTCGGGCAGTTCGGGGTCGAGACGTCCGGAGCGGAGCAGGGATCTGACCGCGCCCGTGTCGCCGAGCATCGCCGCGAACACGAGGCGATTCGTCAGCTTCTTCCGCATACGTCTGGTCACATGTGTCAGGGTAGTCAGCCCTTGGCCATGGACCAACCGGGTTTCTGGGGATAGGAAGTGCTCCACGGCGGTACCGCCGCAAGCCTCGCCCACGCCTCCCCGGAGGAAACCGTGCGCATCTCCGCGACGCTCTACATGACCGACGGGACGATCGGCCCCGTACGCCTGGCCGGAGAGTTGGAGGGGCGGGGGTTCGACGGGCTCTATCTGCCCGAGCACACCCACATCCCCCTGCCTCGCGAAACCCCCTATCCGGGCGGTGAACTCCCGCCCGAGTGTGCCCGGATGCTCAGCCCCTTCGTCGCCCTCGCGCAGGCCGCAGCCGTCACCGAGCGGATCACGCTCGGCACCAACATCGCCCTGGTCGCCCAGCACGACGCGATCGACCTCGCCAAGCAGATCGCGACGCTCGACCACCTCTCCGGCGGCCGCGTCACCCTCGGCATCGGCTACGGCTGGAACCGCGAGGAGGCCGCCGACCACGGCGTGGAGTGGCCGCGCAGACGGGCCGTCGTCCGGGACAGGATGGCGGTCATGCGGGCGCTGTGGGCGGAGCAACCCACCGAGTATGAAGGCGAGTTCGCGAGCGTGCGGCCCAGTGAGGTGTATCCGAAGCCGCTGCTCGCGCCCCGCAAGCGGCTCGGCAAGGGCCCGCTGTTCGGGCCGCGCACGCTCATCGGGGGCGCGGCGGGCCCCGGGCTCTTCGCGCACATCGCGGAGTACGCCGACGGCTGGATGCCGATCGGCGGCAGCGGCCTGCGCGAGGCGCTGCCCGTGCTGCGGCAGGTGTGGGCGGACGCGGGGCGGGATCCGGACGATCTGTACGTGGCGGTGACGGCCGTGCGGCCCGAGGCGGGCAAGCTCGCGCACTACGCGGAACTCGGCATCGACGAGGCGGTCGTGCAGCTGCCACCGGCGGGTGTGACCGAGGTGTGCGCGGCCCTCGACGCCCACCAGCGCCACCTGCGGTGACAGGCGACGGAAGGCGGGCGCTGACCCGGAATCGGGCAGCGGGAGAGGCGGGGACCGGTGAGCGGAAGTATCTGTAGGAGTCACGTGTTGTCGCTCGTATGCTCGGAGACATGACCAACAGCGCGCAGCCACCCGAGGCCGGACGACCCACCGCCAACGCCATGCGGCGCGCGCTCAGGCGGGCCAGGGACGGTGTCGCGCTCGACGTGACGGAGGCCGCCGTGCTGCTCCAGGCGCGCGGCGAGGACCTCGACGACCTCACGGCGTCGGCGGCGCGGGTGCGCGACGCGGGACTCGAGGCCGCGGGCCGCCCGGGCGTCATCACGTACTCGAAGAGCGTGTTCATCCCGCTCACCAGGCTCTGCCGCGACAAGTGCCACTACTGCACCTTCGTGACCGTCCCCGGCAAGCTGCGCCGCGAGGGCCACGGGATGTTCATGTCCCCCGACGAGGTCCTCGACATCGCGCGCAAGGGCGCCGCACTGGGCTGCAAGGAAGCGCTGATCACCCTCGGCGACAAGCCGGAGGACCGCTGGCCCGAGGCGCGCGAGTGGCTGGAGGCCGAGGGGTACGACGACACCATCGCCTACGTCCGCGCCATCTCGATCCGCATCCTCGAGGAGACGGGCCTGCTTCCGCACCTCAACCCGGGCGTGCTCACCTGGACGGACTTCCAGCGGCTCAAGCCGGTCGCGCCCAGCATGGGGATGATGCTGGAGACCACCTCCGAGCGCCTGTGGTCCGAGCCGGGCCAGCCGCACTACGGCTCGCCCGACAAGGAGCCCGCCGTACGCCTGCGGGTCCTCGAGGACGCGGGCCGCTCCTCCGTGCCGTTCACCAGCGGGCTGCTCATCGGCATCGGCGAGACGTACGAGGAGCGCGCCGACTCGCTGTTCGCGCTGCGCCGCGTCGCGCGGTCGTACCACGGCGTCCAGGAGCTGATCATCCAGAACTTCCGCGCCAAGCCGGACACGGCGATGCGCGGCATGCCCGACGCCGAACTCGACGACCTCGTCGCCACCGTCGCCGTCGCCCGGCACATCATGGGCCCCTCGGGCAACATCCAGGCCCCGCCGAACCTCGTCGACGGCGAGTACCAGCGCCTCATCGGCGCGGGCATCGACGACTGGGGCGGCGTCTCGCCCGTCACCATCGACCACGTCAACCCCGAGAAGCCGTGGCCGGGCATCGACGAGCTCGCCGAGCGGTCGGCGGCGGAGGGCTTCACGCTCCGGGAACGCCTCTGCGTCTACCCCGAGTTCGTACGACGGGGCGAGCCCTGGCTCGACCCGCGCCTCCTGCCGCACGTGCGGGCCCTCGCCGACCCGGAGACCGGCCTCGCCCTCCCCGACGCCACCGTCGAGGGCCACCCCTGGCAGGAGCCCGACGAGGGCTATGTCGCGGCAGGCGGCCGCACCGACCTGCACCGCACCATCGACACCACCGGGCGCACCGCCGACCGGCGCGACGACTTCGACGAGGTGTACGGCGACTGGGACGCGCTGCGCGAGCAGGCGGCGCCCGGCATGGTGCCCTCGCGCATCGACGGCGACGTGCGCACCGCCCTGAAGCAGGCCGCCGACGACCCGACGAAGCTCACCGACGACGAGGCGCTCGCGCTGCTTCACGCCGACGGGCCCGCGCTCGACGCGCTGTGCGGCATCGCGGACGACATCCGCAAGAGCGTCAACGGCGACGACGTCACGTACATCGTCACGCGCAACATCAACTTCACCAACGTCTGTTACACCGGCTGCCGCTTCTGCGCCTTCGCGCAGAGGAGGACGGACGCGGACGCCTACACCCTCTCCCTGGACCAGGTCGCCGACCGGGCCGCGCAGGCGTGGGACGTCGGCGCGGTCGAGGTCTGCATGCAGGGCGGCATCCACCCCGACCTGCCGGGCACCGCCTACTTCGACATCGCGCGTGCGGTGAAGGAGCGCGTGCCCGGCATGCACGTGCACGCCTTCTCGCCGATGGAGGTCGTCAACGGCGCGACCAGGACCGGGCTCTCGATCCGCGAGTGGCTGACCGCCGCCAAGGAGGCCGGGCTCGGCTCGATCCCCGGCACGGCCGCCGAGATCCTCGACGACGAGGTGCGCTGGGTCCTCACCAAGGGCAAGCTGCCGACGGCCACCTGGATCGAGGTCATCAAGACCGCGCACGAGCTCGGCATCCGGTCGAGCTCGACGATGATGTACGGGCACGTGGACCAGCCGCGCCACTGGCTCGGCCACTTCCGCACCCTGGCCGAGATCCAGCAAGAGACCGGCGGCTTCACGGAGTTCGTGACGCTGCCCTTCATCCACACCAACGCGCCGGTCTACCTCGCGGGTATCGCACGTCCGGGCCCGACGACCCGCGACAACCGCGCGGTGACCGCGATGGCGCGCGTCCTGCTGCACCCGCACATCCCCAACATCCAGACCAGCTGGGTCAAGCTCGGCCAGGAGGGCGCCGCCGAGATGCTGAGGTCGGGCGCGAACGACCTGGGCGGCACGCTGATGGAGGAGACCATCTCCCGCATGGCGGGCTCCAGTTACGGCTCGTACCGCTCGATCGAGGACCTCATCGCCATCGCCGACGCGGCGGGCAGGCCCGCGAAGCCGCGTACGACGCTGTACGGCGAGGTGCCGCAGGAGCGGCAGCGGGCCGCGCTGGCGTCGGACGGGCACCTGCCGGACCTGCTGCCGGTGCTGGACAGCTGAGCGGGGGCGCCCCCGGCGGGACACCCCCGCCGGGGGCGCGCGGGTCAGTGCCCCAGCGGCTCGCCGAACAGGGCCTGCTTCTCCGGCACGCCGACCGCGGCGGGCCCGAAGGACGTGATGCCCGTGACGGTCAGACCGCCCGCTGAGCCCCGCAGGTGCCACGCGGCGCCGGAGTCGGCGTACGCCCCGTCCTCGTAGGGAGCGGTCGCCGTCAGGTCGGCCTTGCCGTCCTTGTTCGTGTCGGAGAGCAGGACCTCGCTGCCGAAGCGGTCGCTCTCCTCGGAGGCGCCGGGCACGCCCGTCGTGGACTGGTGGAACGCCTGCGAGCCCGTGCCGGTCAGGCCCGCGCGCGAGCCCTTGAGGAGGACGGTGCTGCCCGCGTTGACGACCGACTCGATGTCCTCGCCGGGGATGCCGACGGCGACGTCCGCGTAGCCGTCGCCGTTCACGTCGCCCGCGCTGATCGCGGCGCCGAACTCGTCGCCCTTCTCGCCGACGCCGGGGACGCCCGCCGTGTCCTGGGTGATCTTCGCGGTACGGGTCGTCGAAGGCCCGGTCGCGGTCCCGTACTTGATGAGGATCGTGCCCTTCTGGTAGGGCATGTCCTCGAAGTTGCCGCCGATGTCGCGGACGATCAGGTCGCCGTAGCCGTCCTTGTCGACGTCCGCGATCGCCCCGCCCATGGAGGGCGCGAGCCGCTGCGAGGTGGTGCTGACGCCGTCCTTGCCGCCCTTCCAGAACTGGCTGGCGTTCGCCATCTCCTCGAAGCCGTGGTTGCTGACGATGTCGTCGGCGCCGTCGCCGGTGAGGTCGCCGGTGACGAAGCCGCCGGGGCCGTAGGTCTGGCTGGTGACGATCTGCTGGGTGCTCGCGGGCTTGCCGTCGCGGGTGAACGGGCCGTACGAGAGGGTCATGCCCTGGTCGTCGTTGTCCGGGTCGTCGCTGCGCGGGTAGTCGGCCGTGACCAGGTCGCGCTTGCCGTCGCCGTTGAAGTCACCGGCGGCGACGCGCGCGCCGATCCAGGGCAGTTCGGCGCTGCCCTCGCCGGTCAGGCCCGCCGCGGAGCCCCACAGGACGACCGCCTTGCCGTCGTAGCCGTTGACGACGAGGTCGGTGTAGCCGTCGCCGTCGAGGTCGGCGGTGGCCGTCCCCTGGCCGAACCGGCCGCCGCTCTTGGGCTCGCCCGGCACGCCAGGGGTGGCGCGACTGATGGTCTTGGCGTGGGCGACGTCGGGGCCCTTGACCGAGCCGTAGACGATCGAGACGTGGCCGGGGGTGTTGCTCTCGGGGTCGCCGATCGCGGAGATCGCGAGGTCGGCGTAGCCGTCGTGGTTGAAGTCGGTGACCGGGGTGCGCGGCGGCACGGGCGCGGCCGACGCGGAGCCCGCGGTGGCGACGAGCGCGAGCGGCGTGGCGAGCGCGGCGGCCGCGACGGCGGCGATGAGGGAGCGACGCACTGATCCTCCAGTGTCAGAAGGTGTGTGAGAGCTGAGGTCGGTGTGGTTCAGCCGGTGACGCGGTAGCCGAACCGGGCGGTCTTCTCGGGTGCGCCGAGCTTGACCGGGCTGAGCGTGGCCGCGCCGGTGGTGGTGAGGCCGCTCGCGGAGCCGAAGAGGTGCCAGGTGGCGCCGGAGTCGGCGTACGTGCCGTCCTCCAGGGGCGCGCCGACGGACAGGTCGGCCTTGCCGTCCTTGGTCAGGTCGGTGAGGAGCACCGAGCGGCCGAAGTCGTCGCCCGCCTCGGAGGCGCCGGGCACTCCGGCGGTGGACTGGTTGTAGGCGATCGCGCCCTTGCCGGTCAGCCCGCCGCTCGCCTTGGCCGCGCCCTTGAGCAGGACGACGGCGCCGGTGCCCGTGGCGTCGCCGAGGCTCTCGCCGGGCACGCCGACGGCGAGGTCGGCCTTGCCGTCGCCGTTCACGTCACCCGCGCTGAGCGAGGCGCCGAACGCGTCGTCGTCCTCGCTGGCGCCGGGAACGCCCTCGGTCGCCTGCGTGATGACCTTCTTGCGCGCGGAGGGGCCTGTCGCGCTGCCGTACTGGATCTGGATGCTGCCGGGGGAGCTGTCGGGGACCTCGGAGACGCTGCCGATGTCGCGCAGGGCCAGATCGCCGTAGCCGTCGCCGTCGAAGTCGCCGACGGTTCCGCTGATCGCCGTGGTCAGCGCCGTGGAGGTGCCGCTGACGGCGGTCCTGCCGCCCTTCCAGAAGCGCGCCTCGTGCTGCATCTCCTCGAAGCCGTGCGTACTGACGATGTCGTCGATGCCGTCGCCCGTGAGGTCACCGGCGATGAAGGACCGCAGGCCCGACGGGCCGTCGCTGGTCACGATCGACTGCTTGCCCGCGGGCTTGCCCGCCCGCGTGAACGGGCCGCGCAGCACGGACATCCCGGCGACGTCCGGGTCGTCGCTCGGGTAGGAGCCGACGACGAGGTCCCGCTTCCCGTCGCCGTTGAAGTCGCCCGCCGCGTAGTCCGCGTAGTGGTAGGGCAGGACCGTGTCCCGGCCGGTCAGGCCGTCCTTGGAGCCCCACAGGACGGTGTCGTCCGCGCCGTCGCCGCCGCTGGTCACGACCAGGTCGGTGTAGCCGTCGGCGTCGAGGTCGGCGGGGACCGTCTGCGCGCCGAAGGCGTAGGTGCCCGCGACGTCGCCGGGCACGCCGGGTGTCGCGCGGCTGATCAGCTGGTGGCGCGCGGCGTCGGGGCCCGTGGCCGAGCCGAGGACGACCGAGACGTATCCGGCGCCGGCGGAGCCGTCGACCGTGCCGTTCGGCGCGGCGATCGCCAGGTCGGCGAAGCCGTCGCCGTTGAAGTCGACGACGGGGGTGCGGGGCGGCACGGGCGCGGCCGCCGCGGTGCCCGCGGTGACGGTGAGGGCGAGCGGCGTGGCCAGGGCGGCGACCGCCACGGCGACGATGATCTTGCGGCGCACTGATCCTCCTGTGGGGAACTGCTGTGGCGTAGGGGGAGACGGGCGGCCCGCGGGGATGGTTGTACACCGCGCGGTCTCTTGTACGTGGTGTGGGTGTTCGGTGCCTTTCCGTCACCGTTCACCTGGCCGACGCCCGCGCGCGGTGGCACGCATGCGCGAGACTGGGGTCCAACGGGCGGCGGCGGAGGGGCTGATGGCGCGGGCAAGGGTGTCGATGCAGGGGCTCATCCGACAGCGGCGGCGGGCCGGTTTCGTGGGGCGACGCGACGAACTGGGCGCGTTCGGCGACAACTTCGAGCTGCCGCCCGAGGACGACCGCCACCGCTTCCTCTTCCACGTGCACGGCCCCGCGGGTGTCGGAAAGACCTCACTCGTGCGGGAAATGTGCCAACTTGCCACAGGGCGTGGCGCTTTCGTCGTGTACGTCGATGAGGCCACGGTCGACGTCCCCTCCGTGCTGGCCGAGGCCGGTGCCCAGTTCGCCCAGCAGGGACGCATGTTGAAGACACTGGAGCGCGCCCTCGCCACCTACCGGCAGCGCGCCCACGAGGCCGTCGTCGCCGCGGCCCGCGAGCCGGGGCCCGACGTGCCCTCGGCGGGCAGCGTCGCGCTGGCCCGCGCCGGCGTCGTCGGACTCGGCATGGTCCCGGTGGTGGGGGCCTTCGCCGGGGTCGTCGACGCGGACCGGGTCGCGCACGGCGCCGACCGGCTGCGGGCGCGCTTCCGCAGCCAGGAGGACGCCCGCCTGGTCCTGGAGCCCGAGCGCGTCCTGACCCCCGTGTTCCTGGACGAGCTGGCGGACGCCGCCGACGCCGCGCCGTGGCTCGTGCTGTTCTTCGACACCTACGAACGCACCGCGCCGTTCCTGGACCGCTGGCTGCACGAGGTGATGACGACCGACCGGCACGGCGAACTGCCCGCCAACGCCGTGGTGGTGACCGCGGGGCAGCGCCCCCTGGACCCGGCCCGCTGGGACGGCGCCGCGGACTTCGCCGCCGAGCTGCCGCTGCGGCCCTTCACCGAGGCCGAGGCGCGCGACCTGCTCACCGCCAAGGGCGTCACCGAGGAACCGGTGGTCACGGAGGTGCTGCGCCTCTCGGGGCGGCTGCCCGTGCTCGTCTCCACGCTCGCCGAGACCGGACCCGCGGCCCCCGGCGACGTCGGCGACCCGAGCGCCACGGCCGTGGAGCGCTTCCTGAAGTGGGAGCAGGACCCGGTGCGCAGGGCCGTCGCCCTGGACTGCGCGCTGCCCCGGCGGCTCGACGAGGAGATCGTGCGGGCCGCCGTCGACGGGGGCGGCGAGGTCCCCGCCGAGCTGTACGGCTGGCTGCGCGCCCTCCCGTTCGTGCGCGCCGACCGCACCGGCGTCGCCCGCTACCACGACGTCGTACGCACCCCGATGCTCCGCCTGCGCCGCACCACCGAGCCCGCGCTGTGGAGTTCGGGCCACACCCGCGTCGCCGAGCTGTACGGGCGCCGCCGCGCCGCTCTGGAGGAGGAGCTGCGGGGCGAGGCGGGCCGTCCCTGGATGCGGCCGCCGTGGCGTGCGCTGCGCGTCGAGGAGCTGTACCACCAGCTGTGCGCGGGGCCCAGGGCCGCGCTCCCCGGCGTGCTGCGCGAGGGCATCGAGGCCTGCCGCGCGGGCACCGCGACCGCCCGCGAATGGGCGGGGGCGGTCGCGGACGCCGCCGAGGACACGGACGCGGAGCACCTGCGGGTCTGGGCGGATGACTGCCGTGCCGCGCTCGCCGACGAACGCACCGGAGCCCTCGACCTCCTCGATCTCTTCCTGGCCCGTCCTGGCCTCGACGACGCGGGCCGGGTGGCCGCGTACAACGTGCACGGGCTGCGGCTCTTCCACCTCGGCCGGCTGCGCGAGGCGCTCGGCGACCACGAGCGCGCCATCGCGCTCGACCCCGCCGACCCGTGGGGCCACCACGGCCTCGCCGTCACCTACCGGGCGCTCGGCGAGTACGAGACGGCGCTCCACCACCTGGACGCCGCCGACGAGGTGGTGCCGGGCGCGGAGTGGGTGGCGCGCGACCGGGGCGAGACCTACCGGCGCATGGGCCGCCCGGAGGACGCCCTGCCCTGGCTCGACCGCGCGCACGCCATCGACCCGAGCGAACCGCTGACCCTGGGCAGCCGGGGCCAGGTGAAGTTCCTCCTCGGTCACCCCCACGAGGCCCTCGCCGACCTGGACCGCGCGCTCGCCCTGTGGCCCGACTACCCCTGGGCGCTCGCCCGCAGGGCCCACATCAGACATGCCGTCGGCGATGTCCCCGGCGCCCTCGCCGACCTGGACCGCGCCGAGGAGCTGGACCCGGACGGCGCGCGCATCCTCGGCGAGCGCGGCGACGTGCTGCGCTTCGCGGGCCGCCACGACGAGGCCGTCACCGCCTACGACGCGGCGCTCGCGATCGACCCCGGCTACGCGTGGGCGTGGGGCAGCAGGGCCATGGCCCTTGAGGCACTCGGCCGTACGGAGGAGGCGGTGGCGTCACTGGACGAGGCGCTGCGGATCGACACGGAGTACGCGTGGGCGCGCGAGCAGCGGGAGCGGATCACGGGACGAACCGCCTAGCCACGGTGGAGAGTTCGTCCGTACAAGGGGAAACTGGTGGCCGTTCCGGCCAGTGCTGGGCAGTGGGTGACGGGGGAGGGGCGATGGCGCAGGCCGACGAGGCGGAGCCGTCCATGCAGGAGCTGATCCGCCGCAGGGGCAGGGCCGGATTCATCGGCCGCCGCGGCGAACTGGCGGCGTTCCGCGAGAACTTCGACGTGCCGCCCGCCGATCTGCGCCACCGTTTCCTCTTCCACGTCCACGGCAACGCGGGCGTCGGCAAGACCTCCCTCGTGCACGAGATGGAGCAGCTCGCCCGCGAGCGCGGCGCCCTGACCGCGTACGTCGACGAGTCGGTGGGCAGCGTCCCCGAGGCGATGGCGGCCATCAGCGCCGAATTCGCGCGGCAGGGGCGGCGGTTGAAGGAGCTCGACCAGATCCTCGCCACGCATCGCGAGCGCCGCCACGAGGCGGAGTCGGCCCCGGCGGTACCGCCCGCCGGTGCGTCGGGGGCGCCGGGTGCCGAGCCCGCCCCGTCCGCGGGCAGCATGACGGCGGCTCGCGCGAGCCTGGTGGGGCTCGGCCTCGTGCCGGGCGTCGGCGCGTTCGCGGGCGCCGTCGACCCGGCCCAACTCGCCCAGGGCGCCGACCGGTTGAGGGCCAGCCTCAGTGCCCGCTTCCGCAATCAGGAGGACGTCCAGCTGGTCCTGTCCCCCGAGCGCGTCCTCACCCCGGTGCTCCTGAGGGAACTGGCGGGGGCCGCGAAGGCGGTGCCGTGGATCGTGCTGCTCTTCGACACGTACGAAAGGACGTCGCTGTTCCTCGACGGCTGGCTGCACGAGGTGATGACGACCGAGCGGCACGGCGCGCTGCCCGCCAAGGTCGTCGTGGTCACGGCGGGCCAGCGGCCCTTCGACACCGCCCGCTGGGGCGGCTACGCGGACTACGTCACGGACGTGCCGCTCGGACCCTTCACCGAGGAGGAGTCCCGCGGCCTGCTCGCGGGCAAGGGCGTGGTCGCCGAGCCGGTGATCGAGGAGGTGCTTCGCCTCTCCGGCGGGCTCCCCGTCCTCGTGTCGACCCTCGCGGAGAACCGCCCCACCGACCCCGACGACGTGGGCGATCCGAGCGTCACGGCGGTGGAGCGGTTCCTGAAGTGGGAGCAGGACCCGGTGCGCCGGGCGTCCGCGCTGGCGTGCGCGCTGCCGAGGCGGCTCGACGCGGACGTGGTCGGGGCCGCGGTGGCGGGAGTGTGCCAGGAGGCCGAGGTGCCCGGCGTCTTCGCCTGGCTGCGCGGCCTGCCGTTCGTCAGCGACCGGGGCGACCGGCTCCAGTACCACGACGTGGTGCGCGCCCCGATGCTGCGCCTCCAGCGCCACCGCTCGCCGCGCGGCTGGGCCGAGCTGCACGGGCTCCTCGCCCGGACGTTCGAGCAGTGGCGCTCCGCGGCCGCAGGGGGCCGCGACCTCAAGGAGCTGTGGATGGACGAGGCGTGGCGCGAGCTGCGTATCGCCGAGTCCTACCACCTGCTGTGCGGGGCGCCGAGGACGGCGCTGCCGACCGTCCTGGCGGACGTCGTCGAGGCGTGCGACGTGGGCAGGGGCGTGGCCCAGCGGTGGGCGAGGCTCCTGGTGGACGCCGGGGAGGACGCGGAGTCCGAGGCGGTCGGCGCGTGGGGCCGCGACCTCCTGGCGGCGCTCGGGGAGGGCGCGGGGCCAGCGGCGCTGCAACTGCTGCTCGACCGGGCGGGCCTGGACACGGCGTGCCAGGCGGTGGCGCGCCTGGTGCGGGCCCGCGACCTCAGGGAGAGCGGCCTGCACGCGGAGGCCCTCGCCGAGTACGACCGGGTCTTCGCGCTCGACCCCGACCTGGAGCGCACCCACTACGGCAGGGGCGTCACGTACTGGTACATGGACGACGAGGCCGCCGCCCTCGCCAGCCTGGACCGCGCCGTGGAGCTGGGTCCCGACCTGGCGAGGACGTACTCGATGCGGGGCGAGGTCCACCGCAACAACGGGCACTACGAGGAGGCGCTGCGGGACCTCGACCGGGCCGTCGAGCTCGACCCGACGGACGAGGAGGCGCTGGCGAGCCGGGGCTGCCTCCACCACACGCAGGGGCGGCACGACGCGGCCCTCGCCGACCTGGACCGCGCCATCGCGCTCGCCCCCGACTACGTGTGGGCGCTGGTCCGCAGGGGCATGACGCGGGTCGACCTCGACGAGTACGACCGCGCTCTGGTGGACCTGAACCGCGCGGTGGAGCTGGCCCCCTCGCTGGGCTGGGTGGTCTGCGACCGGGGCAACGCGCTGCGCGTCGCCGACCGCGACGAGGAGGCCCTCGCCGACTACGACAAGGCCATCGACATCGCCGCCGACAACTGGGCGGCGTACGCGGGCCGGGGCGTTTCGCGGAGCAATCTGGGGCGGCGCGACGAGGCGCTCGCCGATCTGGACCGGGCCCTCGAACTCGCCCCGGACTACGCGTGGGCGCGCGCCCACCGGGCCAGGATCCTCCACGAGATGGGCGAGCACGAGAGGGCGCTGGCGGACGCGGACCGGGCCAAGGAGCTCTCGCCCGACACCGACTGGATCCTGTACTACCGGGCGGGCGCGCTCTACTCCCTGGACCGGTACGAGGAGGCCCGCGCGGATCTGGACCGGGCCATCGAGCTGGACCCCGAATACCACACGGCGCTCTGCCGCAGGAGCCTGGTGCTGCGCCAACTGAACCTCTACCACGAGGCGTTCGCCGATCTGGACCGGGCCCTCGCGCTCGAACCCCGGTCGGGCTGGGCCCTGCGCCTGCGGGCCGGGCTCGCCTCGGCCACCGGCAGGACCGAGCGGGCGCTCGCCGATCTCGCCGCCTACGCCGAGTGCGGCGCGGAGCCGGAGTGGGCACGCCGCGCGCGGGCCGACGTCCACCTGTGGCGGGGCCGTCCCGACCTGGCACTCGACGACCTGCGGCCCGACGCGGACGCCGGGGGCGCCGACGGCGCGGAGGAGCTGTCCAAGGCGTACCTCAGGAGGGGGGAGTGGGCGCTGGCGCGCGCCGCGGCGGAGCGGCTGGGCGCCGAGGACGCGGAGACCGCCGCCATCATGGTCGCCATCGTGGTGACCTGCGCCGAGGGCGCGGCCGCCGCGGCCCCGCTCTGGCGCCGGGTCGAGCGGCTCGCCGGGGAGTCGGGCATCGACTCGGTGTGGCTGGACTTCCTGTACGCCGTGATCGCCGTGGCGCGGGGCGACTGGGCCGAGCTCGACGCCCGCATCGCCGGCGTCCTGGGGCCGCGCCTCCCCACTCTCGAATGGGACGACCTCGCGGAGATGGCCGGGTTCCTCACGGACCTCCTGAACGCCCCGGGCGCTGACCGCGCCCGCCTCGGCCCGCGGCTCGCCCGCATCGCCGCGGCCAGGGACGACTTCGGCGCGCGGTACGCGGAAGGGGCTCCGGCGGCGGCTCGGGCGTCCGGCTCTGCGGACGTCTGACCGCCCGGTTCTTGGACGTCTGATGAACATGGTTCGCGGACTCCGTGAACGTCGTTCAAAAGCGACCTCAGGGGCGACTCGTCGCATACCACTTGGCGCCTGAACCGATCGTTCCCGGTCGATTACAGTGCTGCGCAGTCGCAACCGGTCGAGCCACGGAAGGGGGCCAGGTGGGGACCGCAGCAGCCACCGGTGTCTGGGGCCGCGCCGAGCAGCAGGACTTCCGCAGCAGGGTGCGCGGCACCCTGCTCGGGTCCGCCGTGGGGGACGCCTTCGGGGCGCCCGTGGACGGCCTCTCCCTCGACGCGATACGCGAGGCGCACGGCGCCGAGGGGCTCACCGAACCCGCCCCCGCGCACGGCAGACGCGGCGCCGTCACCGCGGCCACCCAGCTGACCCTGTTCACCGTCGACGGACTCATACGCGCCCAGGTGCGCCGCGACACCGGCGCCTGGCACCCGCCGACCGACCTGCACCGCGCCTACCGCCGCTGGGCCGCGACCCAGAGCGACTGGGGCCCCGACGAGCGGCGCGAGGAGGACGGCTGGCTGGCCCGCGAGGAGTGGCTGTACGCGCGGCGCGACCCCTCCCGTGCCTGTCTGCTCGGCCTCGCCGACGAGGTGATGGGCACCCTCGAAGCGCCCAAGAACCCCGACGCGCTCGGTGCGGAGGCGGTCACCAGGTCCGCGCCCTTCGGCCTGCTCGTCGGCTGGGAGCCGGGGCTCGTCCTCCAGCTCGCCGTCGAGTGCGCCGTCCAGACCCACGGCCACCCCACCGCCTATCTCGCGGCGGGCGCGCACACCGTCATCGTCCACGGCCTCGCCCGGGGCGAATCCCTCGACGGCGCGATCCAGCGGACCCTGGCCCTGCTCGCCGCGAGGCCGGGACAGCAGCCCGTGTCGGACGCGCTCCGGCACGCGCTCGGCGCCGTACGCCAGGGCATGCCCACCCCGGCGCGCGTCGAGGAGCTCGTGGCGGACGGCACGGCCGAGGGCGCGCTCGCCGCCGCCGTGTACTGCGCCCTGGTCGGCGAGGACATCCGGCACGGGCTGCGGCTCGCGGTCAACCACGGCGGCGCGTCGGCCGCGGCGGGCGCGCTCTGCGGGGCGCTGCTCGGCGCGCTGCACGGCGAGACGGCCCTGCCGCCAGGATGGCTCACCGAGCTGGAGGGCCGCGCCACCATCCTGGAACTCGCGGACGACTTCGCGATGGAGATGACCCAGGGGCCCGCGCTGCACGGGCCCGCCCTCTCCTCGCCGGGGTGGCTGGCCCGCTATCCGCGCGCCTGAGGCTCCGCGGGGGAGGGCACGGCGGCCGCTCCCTGCGAACCGTCGTCGTCCGTGTTGATCTTCTCGATGAGCGCGTCGCGCTCGGGGGTGTCCTCCGGCTTCACGAAGCCGATGACGACGTAGAGGACGAGCGAGACGGCCAGCGGGATCGACACCTGGTACTGGAGCGCGACGCCGCCCTCGACCGCGTCGTCGATGGGGTAGTTGACCAGGTAGAAGGCGAACAGCCCGGCCGCCCAGCTGGTCAGCGCCGCCGTCGGCCCGGACTTGCGGAACGTGCGCAGCAGACCCAGCATCATCGGGATCGCGATCGGGCCCATCAGCCCCGCGACCCACTTGATGACGACCGTGATGATGTCCTTGAAGGTCGGCGAGTTCACCTGCGTGGCCACCGCCATGGACAGGCCGAGGAAGACCACCGTGGTCAGCCGGGCGGCGATCAGGCCCTTGCGTTCGGTCCAGGCCCTGGCCTTCGCGGAGAACGCGGGCGCCACGTCCCGGGTGAAGACCGCGGCGATCGCGTTGGCGTCGGAGGAGCACATGGCCATGGTGTGCGAGAAGAATCCGACGATCACCAGGCCCAACAGGCCGTGCGGCAGGAGCTGTTCGGTCATCAGGGCGTACGCGTCGGAGCCGTCGGGCTTCTTCGCGTCGACGAGCAGCGGGGACATCCACATCGGGAAGAAGAGCACCACGGGCCAGACGAGCCACAGGGCCGCGGAGAGCTTCGCGGAGCGCGCGGCCTCCTTGGCGTTGGCGGTCGCCATGTAGCGCTGCGCCTGGTTGAGCATGCCGCCGTTGTACTCGAAGAGCTTGATGAAGAGGAACGCGAGCAGGAACACCGTGCCGTACGGGCCGACCAGCGGCTTGCCGTGACCGGCGAGTTCGGGCTCGTCCCACACGCCGAAGAAGCCGCCGTGCGGACCGAGCTTGCCGACGACCGCGACGAACATGGCGATGCCCGCGAGGAGTTGGATGATGAACTGGCCGAGCTCGGTGAGGGCGTCGGCCCACAGTCCGCCGATGGTGCAGTAGATCGCCGTGATCACGCCGGTGATGAGGATGCCCTGGTTGAGCGAGACCCCGGTGAAGACGGACAGCAGCGTCGCGATCGCGGCCCACTTGGCGCCCACGTCCACGATCTTGAGCAGCATGCCGGACCAGGCGAGCGCCTGCTGGGTGCCCAGGTTGTAGCGGTTCTTCAGGTATTCGAGCGGGGAGGCCACGTGCAGCCGTGAGCGCAGCCGGTTGATGCGGGGGGCGAAGAGCCGGGCGCCGATGGCGATGCCGAGCGCGATGGGGAAGGACCAGGTGACGAAGGACGTCACGCCGTACGTGTAGGCGATGCCCGCGTACCCGGTGAACATCACCGCGCTGTAGCCGGACATGTGGTGCGAGATGCCCGAGAGCCACCAGGGCATCTTGCCCCCGGCGGTGAAGAAGTCGCTGACGTTGTCGACCCGCTTGTGGGACCACACGCCGATCGCGACCATCACGCCGAAGTAGCCGATGAGCACGGCCCAGTCGAGACTGTTCATATGGCCCTCCAGGGGTCCGCCTGGTGAACTGCGCATAACTGGCTCGCACTTCGCCAGAACCGGCCGACGAGCCCGGGAACGGCCCGCGAGTGCCCGCTCATCGTGGGTTCGGCCGGACACCCCGGACAACCGCCCGATGAGTCAAGAGCGAGTAAAATCGTTCGCTTTACTGACCTACGTTCATGGATGTGATCAGAGCATGGCATGCCCCGAACACGCAAAAGCCGCACGGGAGTTGATTCCCGTACGGCTTCGATGGGGGCCGGGGGGTGCCACGTAACGGGCGCGGGGAGCCGCGCGACAAGCCACAGGCGGCCCGCGGTGTGAAGCGACGTCTCAGCGCATCAGTTCCCCGGCGTTGACCAACAGGGACTGCCCTGTAATGGCACGGGCTCGATCGGACGCGAGGAAGACGACGGCGTCGGCCACGTCCCCGTCGGTGGCGAGATCGGGCAGCGCCATCCGGGAGGCGAGGCGCTCACGAACCTCCGCCTCCGCAACGCCCTCGGTATGCGCGGTGAACTGGACGTACGCCTCCACGGGCGGCCCCCACATCCACCCCGGCAGTACCGTGTTGACCCGGATCCGGTCGGGCCCCACCTCGTGCGCGAGCGAGTACATCGCCGAGGTCAGCGCCCCCTTGGACGCCGCGTACGCGGCCTGTCGCACCTGGGAGGGCGCGGCGATCGCCGACTGCGTCCCGATGAAGACCACCGAACCGCCCCGCCGCTCCCTGAGCGCGGGCAGGCACGCGCGCGTCATCCGCAGCGTGCCGAGGAGGTTGACGTCGACGACCTGCCGCCAGGTGTCGAAGTCGGCGTCCTCGATCCCGCCGAAGTAGCTGTCCCAGGCGGCGACGTGGACGACCGCGTCGATCCCCCCGAACCGCTCCCGCGCGAGCCCGGCCAGCGCCTCGCACTGGCGCGCGTCGGTGATGTCGGTGGCGAGGTAGGCGGTGTGGGCCCCCTCGGGGTCGATCTCGGCCGCGGACTTCGCGAGGTTCGCCTCCGTGCGCGCCCCGAGCACGGCACGACCGCCGTCGCGCACAACGGCCGCCGCGACCTGGTGGCCGAGCCCGGCGCCGACGCCCGAGACGACGACGGTCTTTCCTTCGAGGAGCGACGACGGCATGGGGCGCCTCCCGGCTCTGGCAGTTTTGCTGACGGGGCGTCAGAGTATGGGCGTCCACCGGAGGAAGGAAGGGGAGAGACGTGAGTGATGACCCCAGCGCGGCCGCCCGCGAGAGCACCCGCGAGGACACCCGCAGCGACACCTACGCGGAGCTGGCCGCCGTCGGGCCCTACGGCGTGCACCCGGGGCACGCCCTGATCACCATGGTCGAGCCGCACCCGGGCCACGAGTTCGCGTACAACCGCTGGTACGAGGACGACCACTACTACGCGGGCGCGATGGCCATGCCCTGGATGTACGCGGGGCGCCGCTGGGTGGCCACGCGCGCGCTCCAGCGTCTGCGCTACCCCGACAAGTCCGCGATCGCGGAGCCGGTCACCGCGGGATGCTACCTCTCCACGTACTGGGTGACGGACGGGCGCTACGACGACCACATGAAGTGGACCGTCGGGATCAACAAGCGGCTCAACCGCGACGGCCGCGTCTACCAGGACCGCACCCACGTCTTCACCTCCTTCCAGGACCACGAGGCGACCGTCTACCGGGACGGCGCGGCGGGCCCGCGCGACTTCCACGCGCTGGACCACCCGTACAAGGGCCTGGTCCTCGAAGTCGTCGACGCCGAAGGTCCGGCCGAGCGGGCCGAGTTGCTGGAGTGGCTGCGCTCGCGGCACCTGCCGCGCGCCCTGGCCGGGTCGCCCGCCGCGATGGTGACGCTCTTCAGGCCGACGCCGCTGCCGGGGGACCGGATGACGTACGTGAAGCAGGTCGAGGGAGTGGACACCAGGCTGACGCTGCTCTGGTTCCTCCAGGAGGATCCGCGGGAGTGCTGGGAGGCGCACTTCGCCGCGCGGGACGCCTCGGTGGCCGAATCGGGCCTCGGCCGGGTGGAGCTGGTGGCCCCGTTCATTCCGACGGTGCCGGGCACCGACCGGTACGTGGACGAACTGCGCTGAGACATGGCCGAGCCCCCTCGGCCGGGACGGCGGGCCAGTCGAGAGGGCTCATTCGGTACTGCTCGGTACTGCTCTGTCCGGTGCTGCTGTGTGCGGTTGTCGTGGGTCGAGTCCAGGGCTATCACCCGAGGTCGGCGGCTCCCCGGCTCACCTCGGTGACGAACGCGTTCCACGAGGCGGTGGGGAAGGCCAGGACCGGGCCCTCGACGACCTTGGAGTCACGCACCGAAATCCCCTGTCGCAGCGGGGACTTCACCTCCACGCACGCGCCGTTTCCGGTGGAATAGGAAGACTTGACCCACGAATTCGACGCGCCTTGCTGAATTGCCATGTCTGCTCCGGTTTGCCCAGTTGTCGAGTTGCTGTCGCCGCAGAGTGCGGTGTGCGCCAACGCTTTTGCTCGATGGCGTGAATGACGCTACTCGCCAACATCGGTGCGTGAAGGGATCGTTCACTCAACCGGATGGCATATTCCAGGGGGGTCTTCCGCCCCGGCGCGGCAAGGGTGTACCGTGCGGCACTTTCCGCGCCGGGCTGGCTCGTACGGCATCACGCGCGCCGGATACCGATAGCTGGAATAAATGATTCCGCACGTCAGGGGCGTCTCCGGAGACCGCGGAGGTCAGCGGGCGTACTCCTTGGCGATGTCCGCGATGAGCTGGCGCGATTGATCCACGTTCAGGGCCTGTGCTCGCAAATGCTCGTACATGACGCTGTATTGCTGGACATCGTTCGCCTTCTCCAAGTACAGATCGCTCGTGACGCCCTCGATGTAGACCACGCTGGAATCGGCCGCGTCGGGGAACTCGAGAATCGCGTACTGCCCATTGAGCCCGGGATGCGCGCCCATGTCGAAGGGGATCACCTGGACCGTCACGTGCGGCAGTTGGGACTGCTCCACGAGGTGCTCCAGCTGGTCGCGCATCAGGTGCCGGGAACCCACGACGCGGCGTAGCGCGGACTCGTCGAGAACGGTCCACAGGCGCAGCGGATTGTCCGGCGCCGCGATGCGGTCCTGGCGGCGCATGCGCACCTGGACACGCTTCTCGATGTCGGTGGGCGTGGTCTCCGGGAGCGCGCCGGTGATCAGCGCCTCCGCGTACGCGCGGGTCTGGAGCAGACCGGGGACGACCTGCGGGTCGTACACGCGCAGCGAGGCGGCGTCGGTCTCCAGACCGATGTACACGCTGTACGGGATGTCGCCGAAGGAGTGCCACCAGCCTTGCTGGCGCGAATCCTTGGCCATCTGCATGAGGGAGTCGACGATGCGGACGTCCTCGACCTCGTAGACGCCGCAGAGATCGCGGACGTCGCGCTGGCTGATCGACCGGCGGCCGTTCTCCAGGCGGCTGATCTTCGACTGCGAGACGAGCAGGCGCTCGGCGACCTCCTCGGCCGTCATGCCCTTGAGCTCGCGGAGCCGACGGAGCTCCTGGCCCAACCGGCGTCGCCTGACGGTGGGATTGACATTGGACGCCACGGGACGTGCACCTCCGGCTTACATGCCTCTACTTTGCGTATCTGCTGCTCAGCAGAGTGCCACCAACGGGTGTGGCACCGCTGGGAAACAGCGGATGTGCGAACGAGAGGGCGGTCGCGAAAGGGGTGCGTGCCGTCCCTGCGGCGCCAAGGGGTGTGCGGCCGCGCGGGGTGGTGCTACCGGGGCGTCGTCCGGACGTCCGGTACCACTGCCCCGCGCGGCCCAGCGGCTCCCGAACCGGGTCTGGGGGACTGCGGTGCGGCGCTGGTGGTGCGTGGTCGTGCGTGATGGTGCTGAGCGGTACGGAGTGGTGCTGGCGGTGCGGGTGGTGCGGGTGGTGCGGGTGGTGCGGGTGGTGCTGAGCGGTACTCGGCGTCACCTGACGGTGCCGATCGGTGTGTGCCGGGTGGTGCTCACGTGGTGCTCAATGGGCCACGGCGCGTGCCATGGATCCTCGGCGAGGCTGCATCGGAACCCCCGCGGGGTCCGGTGCCGACCTGGCCGGCTGCCGACCGCTGGGTCCCGCGGGGCCCGCCGGTGCGGCGCTGCGGCGCGGCTGAGCGGCCACGCCGTTCTGGACGTCCATCACGGCGTGTGCCACGAGGCCGCCCATGGGGTCGTGCCTGATGAGGTCCCGGAGGCGTGAGCGTGATGAACGCCCTTCGTTCCCCGGGTACAGATGCTTGCCGAGACCGACCGCGTGGGCCAGTGCGGCGAGCGCCGCGGTCCGCGGGTCCGGCGGTACACCGGTGCGGATCGCCGAGTCGAGCCGGGACCTGATTTCCCGGCTGATCGCCGTGTCCGTCGCTTGGTAGCGAGTCGTCGGCAGTACCCCGCACATCTGGCCCGCCACGGCATGCACCATGCCGCATCGCTCCAGGTGCGAGAGGTACGTCTGGCGAAGCCCCAGTCGGGGTCCGCCGATCCAGTGGACCGCCCGAACCGGGCTGCCGCGCCTGCGCAGCAGTTCCAGTGCGGAGTCCAATGTCGGATCTCCGGTCGGCCGTGGCATCACCACGGCGATACGATCCCCGTCAGGGGCTATCCGTCCGGCCAGCGCCAGCTCCACTAGCTGTGCTCCGGCCAGACCGAGGTCGAGCGACTGCGGCTGCGCTGTGGTACCCGTGGCCGGGTCCAAAGCGAGCAGCAGAAGCTCCTCCGGAATTGTTCTGCGGCTCCTGCCCATCCATGCCTCCCCGCGTGGATGAATGACAGGGTGACCCCTCTCACATTCATCTGTCGAGAGTGCCTGACCGGTAAGTACGGGAACCAGTAGGTATGTCGTTCTCGTCTACCACGGGGGTTAAGCCCTCACACAGGACACTGGTACACGGTTCGGACAGTGGGGTCCGGCCGGATTTTGGCGCACGGCAAGCATTCACCAACGGCATACGGCATGGCGTACGAGGAGGCATCGGTGGCGGGCGAGACCCCCGACAGGTCGGAGCAGCGGAAGTCGTCGGGGAACCCGACTGCGGAGTCCTCGGCGCCGACGCCTGAGGAACGCGACCCGCGCCTCGCGGTGGCGCGGGATACGCCTTCGGCGCGGGAGGACCGGGCGACGGCGGTCTTCTCCACGAAGGCGGTCACCGAGGACGACTCGTCGTCCGAGGAGGCGGGCGGCCCGGCGAACGGCGACGCGCGGCTGCGCGCGGCGGTCGCGGCGTGGGTCGCGGGCGACGAGCCGGACGGGGATTCCGGTAGGGGCAACGATTCCGCTGACGCGGGGGTTTCGGCCGTCGAAGAGGGCGGTTCGTCCGGGGCGGCGGCCTCGACGGGGGACGGTGCTGGTGCTTCGGCCACGGGCGGTGCCGCCCCGGCCGAGGGAGACGGAACCCTGATCATGGGCGGTGCCGCTTCGGCCAAGGGCGACGACGCGACGTCGGCCGCGGGCGACGGTGACGCCGCTTCGGCCACGGGCGGTGCGTCGGGCAAGGCTGATGGGGCCGACGGTTCCGGCATAAGCGATGAGCCCGGCAAGGGCGACGCCTCCGGCAGGACCGATGCGGCTGGCGCGGGCGACGCGTCCGGCTCGGGTGATGTGCCTGGTCAGGGCGACGCCTCTGGTAAGGCCGATGTGCCTGCCAAGGGCGCCGAGTTCGGCGACGGCGACGTGTCTGGCAAGGGCAATGTGTCCGGCTCGGGCGATGTGCCTGGTCAGGGCGACGCCTCCGGTAAGGCCGATGTGTCCGTCAAGGACGCCGAGTTCGGCGGTGACGACGTGTCCGGCAAGGCCGACGCGCCCGCCAAGAACGACGCGCCTGGCAAGGGCGGCACGTACGGCAAGGGCAACGCGTCCGGCACGGCGGAAGCGCCTGGTGCGGCCGATGCGGCAGGCAAGACCGGCGCGTCCGCCAAGTCCGACGCCCCCGGCAAGGGTGAGGCCCCCGGCAAGGTCGGCGCGTCCGCCGCGGCCGATGCGCCTGCCAACGGCGACGCGCCCGGCAACGACGACGTATCTGGCAAGTCCGAGGCATCCGCCAAGAGCGAGGCCCCCGGCAAGTCCAATGCCTCCGGCAAGGCCGATGCGCCTGCCAAGGCCGACGCATCCGCCAAGAGCAGCGCCCCCGGCAAGGGCGACGCGCCTGCCAAGGCCGACGCCTCCGCCAAGGCCGACGCCCCCGCCAAGGGCAGCGCACCTGCCACGAGCGAGGCCCCCGGCAAGGGCGACGCCTCCGCCAAGGCCGACGCCCCCGCCGTCGACCAAGCCACCGCCGTCTTCAAGGCCCTCTCCCCGAAGTCCGGTGACAAGTCCGCCGGGCAGGGGGTCGACCAGGCCACCACCATGCTCAAGCTGAGCGACCTCGCGAGCCCGGAGAAGGGGGAGGGGAAGGGGTCCGGGCCCGCCGACGGCGATCGTGCTAAGCCGAATGCAAAGGGTGCTGCAAAGGCCGAGGGGGAGGCCGAGCGGACCAGTAAGTTCGTGGCGCTCAAGCCTCTCGACGCGCCTGCGGGCAAGCCCGCGGCCAAGGCGGAGCCCAAGCCCGCACCGGCCGCGCCCGCGAAGGGCACCGGTGCCACCGCGGCCACCCCGGACGGGCCCCCCGCGCCCCCGCCGGTAGAGCGGACGACGCAACAGCCCCTGCCGCCCAAGCCGCCGATCGACCTGCTCGCCGAGCTGACCAACACCCCGCCGCCGCCGGAGACCCCGGTCCGCACCGCCGTGCGCAGGGTCAAGATCTGGACGCCGCTGGTACTGCTCCTGGTGGTCGTGTTTGCGGTCGTACAGGCCGTGCGGCCGCTTCCGACGCCGACTCTCGAGCTGACCGCACGGGAGACCGTCTCCTTCGAGGGCGGCAAGCCCTCCGTGCCGTGGCCGGGTGAGGGCCAGGCGGCGATGGACGTCAACGGCATCGGGACGTTCGGTACGTCGGGCGAGCAGAAGCCCGTGCCGATCGCGAGCATCGCGAAGGTCATGACGGTGTACCTGATCCTCCGTGACCACCCGTTGAAGAAGGGTGAGGACGGGCCGAAGATCCCGGTCGACGCCGCCGCGCAGAAGCACTACGAGACGGGCAAGCCCGCCAACGAGTCGGTCGTCAAGGTCACCGAGGGCCAGAAGCTCTCCGAGTACGAGGCCCTCCAGGCGGTCATGCTGCCGTCGGCCAACAACGTCGCCAAGCTCCTTGCCCGCTGGGACACCAAGAGCAACTCCGAGGACGAGTTCGTCGCGAAGATGAACAAGACCGCCAAGGAGCTGGGCATGAAGAACACCCACTACACGGACCCCAGCGGCCTGGACAAGACGACCGTGTCCACCGCCGAGGACCTCGTGAAGCTCGGCCGGGCGGCCATGGAGAACCCCGTCTTCAACGAGATCTCCCGCCAGCCCAGCTACACGGACCTCAACGGCGACAAGCAGAAGAACTTCTTCGGCCTCATCCCGACGGTCGCCATCGGCATCAAGACCGGCACCACCACCGCGGCGGGCGGCAACATCCTCTTCGCCGCGGAGAAGGTGATCGACGGCAAGCGCCAGACGATCATCGGCGCCACCCTCGGCCAGTACGGCGACAACGGCGTGGCCAACATCGACGAGGTCACCCGGGTCACCAAGGAGCTCATCGAGGCCGGTCAGGGCGCGCTCAAGTCCAAGACCATAGTGAAGAAGGGCGACGTGGTCGGCCAGGTCGACGACGGGCTCGGCGGCACGACCCCGGTGGTCGCCACCAAGGACGTCGCCGCGGTCGGCTGGTCGGGCCTGACGGTGAAGCTGGAGCTCGACGCGGAGAAGGGCAAGACGCTGCCGAACTCGGCGAAGGCCGGGACCAAGGTCGGCGTGCTGAGCGTCGGCGACGGCAAGGGCAGCGCCGTCGAGGTGCCCGTGGCACTCCAGAAGGATCTGGCCGAACCGTCCTTCGGCGCGAAGCTGACCCGCGTCGGCTGAGGGACCGGGGACGGAACCGGCGGGGGCGGGCCCAGCGACTGGGCCCGCCCCCGCCGGTGCGTGCTAGCGTCAGAAGTTCGGGGAGTAGTACGCCGGGGCTGAGGACGGGGTGTTCCGGGACGGACCCCTCGTCGGCTCGACCCCATGGACGGGAACGACACGGGGAGAGCCTCCAGTGGCAACAGCGGAGCCGACGCGCGCCGACGACGACGCCGGGCCGGACAGCACCAGCGGGACGGCCGGTACCGGTGCGCGAATAAAGCTGCCCGCGCAGCGCCGCACCCCCGTCTCCCCTTCGCCGGCCGAAGCGTGGCCGAAGCGGTTCCTGCGCCATCCGGTGACCATCACGACGGTGGTCGCCGGCGTGCTGCACGTCGTCTGGTTCTTCACGTTCGCCAACAGCGGCGGTGACCTCGCCGCGCAGGACGCCTGGGCGGAGTTCGTCGGACGGCATCCCGACTCGGCGTACAACCTTGCCTGGTACGGCGGCATGCACCCGGTGTCGTACAGCTTCGTCTCGCCGTACCTGATGTCGGTGCTCGGCGTGCGCTCGACGATGATGATCGCCGGGACCGTCTCCGCCGCGCTGCTCACGCTGATCCTGATGCGCAGCCGTGCGGTGAAGGGGCTGTTCTGGCCCGTCGCCGTGGGCGTCTTCGCGCTGGTGTGCAACGCCATATCGGGCCGCGTGACCTACGGCCTCGGGCAGATGTTCGCGCTGGCCGCGGTCGCGGCCGTGTTCTGCTGGCCGCACCGCTGGCGCTACAAGCGGTGGGCGAAGGCCCTGGTCGCCGCGCCGTTCGCGGCGCTCGCGACGATGGGCAGCCCGGTGGCGGGGCTCTTCGTGGGGTTCGTCGCCGTCGCGCTGTTCCTCAGCAAGCGCTACCCCGGCGCGTACGCGCTGGGGCTCGCGCCCGCCGCGGTCGTCGGTCTCTCCGCGTGGCTCTTCCCCTTCTCCGGCACGCAGCCGATGGGGTTCGGCTCGGCGTCGCTGCCGCTGGTCCTGGCGGGGGCCGTCTACTACGTCTCGCCCAAGCAGTGGAAGACGGTGCGGATCGTCGCGCTCGTGTACGCGGCGTTCGTGCTCGGCGTCTGGGTGATCAGCTCGCAGATCGGCTCCAACATCACCCGCCTCGCGATGTCCTTCGCGGGCGTCGCGCTGCTCGCCGCGCTGCCCTACGTCGTACCGAAGTCCCGCAAGTGGTACGCGCTCGTCCTGGCGCTCGCCGGGTTCACCGGCTGGCTCGGGTACAAGACCGTCGACGACATCGTGCACACCTCGCCCACCGCCTCGTGGACGCGTGAGCTGGCTCCGCTGGTGAACGAGTTGCAGGAGGTCGGCGCCGTGAAGGGCCGCGTCGAGGTGATCCCGGCCCGCAGCCACCGCGAGGCGTCCGCGCTCGCCCCGTACGTGAACCTCGCGCGCGGCTGGAACCGCCAGGCGGACATGGAGCGCAACCCGCTCTTCTACGACGACACCCTGAACTCGGCGAACTACCACGAGTGGCTCCAGCGCTGGGCCGTGCACTACGTGGTGGTGCCCAAGGGCGAGCCCGACGGCGACGGCGGCAAGCGCGAGGCGGCGCTCGTCGAGAAGGGCCTGCCCTACCTCAAGCAGGTGTGGGTCGACGAGAACTGGCAGCTGTACGAGGTCACCGACCCGGCGCCGCTCGCCGAGCCGAACGCCGTCGTCCAGCGCGCCGAGCAGGGCGAGATGACGCTCCGGGTGACCAAGCCGGGCCGCGTCCTGATCCGCATCCCGTACTCGCCGTGGCTGAGCATCGTCGACTCCCGAGGCAAGGGCGTGGAGCGTCCCAAGGAGACCGAGGAGTCCAAGAGCCGCAGGGCGGACGACGACTCGAACCCCAAGGAGTTCGCGAACGTCAACGGCTGTCTGGTGGAGGCCGCGGAGGACGGCGAGGGCGACAAGTGGACGGAGCTGATCGCTCCGAAGGCGGGCACCTACCGGCTCGGCGCGCCCTACCAGCTGCCGCGCGGCACGGCCTGCCCGGAGGGGCTGCGCTGAGTCCTGGCGGGCTCAGCCGCCCGGGGGCGCGCAGACGCCCGACTCGGGAGGACCGGCCTGTCCGGCACCGGGCGCGGTCTGCTCGCGCACGGTGTCGAGTTCCTTCAGGAGCGTGTCGAGGCGGGCGCCCGCCGGGTCCTTGAAGTACTGCAGGACGGCGCGGTGGAAGGCGTCGCGCAGTCCCGGCGGCATCACGTCCGAGGCGTCGAAGCAGAGCGTGCGGGCCTGTTCGGTGAGGATCTTCGCGATGCGTCGGCCGGTCGGGTCGGTGGGCTGCGGGTCGGTGGCGGCGGGGAACAGCGGCCGCAGTTCCGGCGCGGCCTCGGCCCGCCACAGGGAGCGCGCGGTGCCGCCCGACAGGCGCTCGACGAGTTCGCGGGCCCGGGGGTCCTCGCTGAACACGGCCGCCATGTCGCCCGCCACCTCGTAGGCGCCGTCGTGGGCGGTGGGTCCCGGCAGGAAGCCCGCCGACGGGTCGACGCGGACCTTCCGGTCGGCGTAGACGTACCGGATGAAGGCGCTCTGGTGCTCGTGGGTGCAGCGCGGCGAGAGGGAGCCGAGCAGCCCGCGCGGCTCTCCGCCGGGCTTCGCCGGGTCGGGTGTTCCCACGTACGACGTGGTCAGGGACTGGTCGACGGACGCCTGGGAGCGCTTGCCCAGCAGCTGTGCCCAGGTCGTCCAGGCCGCGCGGACCCGGGGGTCGCGCCAGCTGAGCCGCCCGGTGGCCCACCGGGCGTAGGCGCCGGGGCCCGAGCGGTGCAGCAGGATGTCCTCGATCCAGTCGGTGCCGGGCCAGCCGGAGGTGGCCTGCGATGCCAGGCCCACGCACCAGTCCGGGGACGCGGCGGAGCGGCCCTCGTCGCTCCACACCAGGCTCTTGAGGTCGACCTTCAGCGGCACCCAGTAGGTGTGGCGGGCGCCGTCGAGGTCGAGGGCGGGCGCCCAGGGCGGATAGGCGCGGGCGGCGGCCGCGGCGGCGCCGTCGTCGAGCGGTTGGAGACGGTTGGCGCGGGCGTACTCGGTGAGCTCGCCGATGCTGTTGAGGATCGCCACGTCCGGCGGGGCGTCGGCCTCCAGCTGGGCGACGAGCGTCTCGCGCAGGGAGCGGGTCCCCTCGTAGGCGTACCGCTGCCCCGTGCCGTCGTCGAGCCGGTGCAGCATCGCCTCGAAGGCCTCGCCCTCGGGCCCCGTCCACGGCCCGAGCACGACGAGGGTCTCGGGCCGCTCCCCGCCACAGGCCCCGGCGGTGACCGCGGTGACGGCGAGGAGACACCCCGCGAGGAGGCCACGCAGCGCCGAACGGCCGCGCCGCCTCATGCGGTGGCTCCCGAGCGGGTGATGAGGGTGTATTCGCGGCGGTGGGTGTGGAGGGTGGTGGCTGTGGGGGCGGTGGTGAGGGGGTCTGCGGGGAGGGTCCGGGGGGTGGTGTTGTCCGGGGTGGATGGGCGCCCGGTGGTGGGCTGGTGGTAGGGGTGGCTCGTGAGGGGGGTGCGGCGTTCCGCGCGGGTCCGCCTCATGCGGTGGCTCCCGAGCGGGTGATGAGGGTGTATTCGCGGCGGTAGGTGTGCAGGGTGGTGACGGTGAGGGCGGCGGTGAGCAGGCCCGTGGGGAGGATCCAGGGGGCGGCGCCGTCCAGGGCGGGGAGGCGGCCGGTGGCGAGTTCGTGCTGGGCGCGGCTCGCGAGGGAGTCGATGAGCAGGGGGTGCGGGCGGCCGAAGGGGCGCTCGTCGCGGGTGCTCTCGATGCGGGGCGACGTCCGCTCCGACAGCTCGTCCGCCACGTCGGTGACGCGCTGCTGCGCGCGCTGGGCGAGCACCGCGTCGGTCGTCAGGAACGGCACGGCGAGCAGCGGCGCGGCCGCCACCAGGAGCGGGACGCTGACCCGCAGCCGGAAGCGGTGGTGGAGGAAGAGCTGGGTGCGCCACAGGCCGCACCCGAGCAGCGCGAGGGCGAGCGCGGCGACGAACCCGGCCACGAGCACCCGGGCGCCGGGCGCCGCGCGGTCCGCGAGCCTGCCGCGCAGGCTCCGTTCGAGCGTCGCGATGCGGTCCACCACGGCGGTCGCGTCGGACCCCGTGGTGTGCGGGCACGGCGGATAGCCGCCGGGCTGCCGGTTCCGGCCCGTCGGTGCCGTCGTCGCGGGCGCGGAGCAGAGCATGCTGCGGGCGTACGAGAGTCCGGCGTCCCGCAGCGCCGGATCGCCGACGTTGCTCTGGGCGAACGCGATCCAGTTGCCGTAGTCGACGACGAGCCCGGAGATGACGTCGAGGTCCTGGCGCTCCGCGGTGGTCAGGGCGCCGCTGCGGGCCACCTGGTTGAGGCTCTGGGTGGCGCGCGCGGTGCGGGTCCGGTACCGGTCGCTGAGCCCGCCGAGCCGCACCGCGTCCCCGGCCGCCAGGCTCTGCCCGGCCTCGCGGTCGGCGATGCGCAGGGACATCTCGGCGTCGGCGAGGGAGACGAGGGCGGGCGTGAGGCTGTCGCGCAGGGCCGCCGAGTCCGCGCGGACCTCGGCGTAGGCCCAGCCGAAGGAGGCGGCCGCGACGACGGTGAGCAGCGGAAGGGCGATCATGCGGTCGCGCAAGTAGGCGCGGTTGCGCGGCTGTTGGGTGAGCTGCGGGGGCCACACGTAGCGGTGCAGCCTGCGCAGCACGTCGGCGGCGATCAGCCGGGTGGTGCCCAGGGGGCCGGTGCGCGGAGGGCCGGTGCGCGGGGAGCCGGTGCCGGTGTCCTGAGGGCCCGTCACCGCGCGCCGCCGGGCCGCCGGGCGCGGGCGCCGCGGGCCCCCGGCAGGACCGTGGTGCTCGACTGGATGCGCGCGGACTCGACGTCGAACTTGGCGATGTGGTCGCGGAGTTCGACCTCGCCGCGCGAGGCGTCGCGGACCCGGACGAGGCGGCGCAGATGGTCCCGCATCGCCGTGTCGCCGGCCGCGTCCGCGAGCCGCCAGGCCGTCCCGAGCAGCGCCTCCGCGGCCTTCCTGTCGTCGCGCTTGAGCGCCCTGCACGCCTCCTCGAACGTGCCGTGCAGTTCCTCCAGGTGCTGGTAGTGGGAGACCTGCGGGTCCAGGCGGCTGTACAGGTCGGCGTCGTCGGTCCAGCGCATCAACACCTGGACGGGCGGCGGGAGTTCGAGCCTGTCCGGCCGGTCGGCGGTGACCTCGACCTCGGTGAGCAGCAGCTCCTTGCCCAGTTGCGCGGGGTCGTAGGGCGCGCCGACGCCGATGAGGTAGGCGCGGGTCTCCGTGCCGCACGGCGCCAGCGCGTACTCGTGGACGGGGCCGCCCGCGCCCGCCCCGACACCGGCGAGGTCGACGTGGGCGGGCGCGAGCGCGGCCCGGGTGGGATGGACCTGCTCGAACAGGTGCGGGCGTGCGCCCGCCCGGTGGGTCAGGCGCAGCCGCAGTCCGGTGACGTCGCGCTCGGCGGCCCGCCCCGCGAGCGCCGCCAGCTCGTCGGGCAGCCGCGTCAGGTCCTCGACGGCGCGGGTCCGCCCGCCGAGCGCGCCCGCGATGAGCAGGAGTTCGTCGGTCTCCCAGGCGTCCCCGATGCCGACCACGTCGCAGTCGAAGGCGCCCGCGCACCGCTCGACGCGTCCGCGCAGCTCGTCGGCCGTCTCGTAGCCGGGCTCGTTCCTGCCGTCGGTGAGCAGCAGCGCGTGGCGTACGTACGCGGGGGACGCAGCGGACGCGGCCGCCGGGAGCTCGCGGAAGAGGCGGGCGGCGCGCTCCAGCCAGGTGCCCATCGCGGTGCCGCCGCCCGGGGTGCACTCGCGCAGCGCGGCCTCGGCGGCGGCCCGCGATTCGGCGCCCGCGACGGCGAGCCCGGGGCGCCTCGGGTAGATCATGGTGGCCCGGTCGGCCCCGGCGACCAGGGCGAAGAACGCCCCGTCCGGGATCCGGGCGAGCGCGCTGACGGCGGCGGCGCGGGCGGCGGCGAGCCTGCTCGGCGGGATCACCATCGAGGACGAGTGGTCGATGAGCAGGACCTCGGCGAGCCGGGGGCCCGGGACGGGATCGCGCGGGGCGGGAAGGCGCGCGGCGGGGGCGGCGCGCGCGGCGTCCGGTCTGCGGACCGTCACCGTCACGACCGCGTACATCCGCGCGGCCTCCTCGGTGTGCGGGGCGCGCGGGCGCGGCAGTTCGACGACCTGGCTCACCTCCAGGTCGATCGCGGCGCGGGCGTGCTCGCCCTGATCCAGTTCCTGATCTTCGTGCCAAGCCATGGGGTGTCCCTGCCGTGACGGGAGTGCCGGAGTGCGAAGGGGCGTACCGCGTAGGCGCGGTCCAGGAGGAGTTCGGCGAGCGGCGCGTCGCCGTCGGCGTCGGCGGGTGGGGCGTCCCTGGCCGCCTGATGGGCCAGCGCCAGATAGAAGCGGGACAGGTCCTTGCGCAACTCGCCCGCGTCGCCGGGGAATTCGAGCCGTGGGTCGGCGGTCGAGGCGAGGGCGCGCAGCTCGTCCGCGCCGCGCAGCCGGTGCGCGGCGTCCCACGCCTCCGTCTTCATGCGGACGCGCGCCTGGTCGTCGGTCAGCCCGTGCGCGGAGAAGAGACCGGCCAGGCGGCGCAGTGCCGTGCCGAGCCCCTGCGCGTCGCGGGCGTGGCCGATGTGGACGCGGACGGCCGCGGTGCGGGCCGCCGTGCGGTGCCGGGAGTGCTGGGGCACCGCGTCGAGCGCGGCGATCGCGTCGGCGAGGGCGTCGGGCCCGCCGAGCGCGAGCCGCGCGCGTGCGGCGCCGAACGCGGCGCTGCCGAGCGAGGGGTTGCGCAGCCGTACGGCCTCGTGGAACGTCAGCGCCTCGTGCCAGCGCCCCAGGTGCTCGGCGCAGTGGCCGAGGGCCAGTTTGGGCGCGTACTCGCCGGGGATCGCGGCGTAGACCCGGTCGAAGTGGTCCCTGGCCTCGGTCACCCGGGAGCGGGCGAGCGCGAGCAGGCCGCGGTGCCAGTCGAGCCGCCAGTCGTGCGGCGCGTCGGCGGGCCCGATGGCGGCCTCGGCGAGGGCGAGCGCGGTCCCCGCGGCCGTCAGGTCGCCGTCCGAGCGCAGCGCGGCCCGCAACCGCAGCCTGCAGCGCAGGAGATGGACCTCGGGGGAGTCCCGCCAGTCGCCGGTGTGCTGGAGCAGCGCCTCGGGGTCGTCGTCGCTGAGCCTGCTGAGCTCGCCGTGGTGGTCGTCGTCCGGGTCGGGGCGCGGCACGGGCAGGCCCTTGGCGACCTCGGGCGGGTCGGGGGCGGTGCGGTGGGGCGCGGAGGGCGGGGCCGCCGCCCAGTGCGAGACCTCGGGGGCGGCGCCGAGGCCGCCGTCCAGGGCGTACGCGGACTGGTGGAACAGCGGCGACGGCTCGAAGGTCTCGGCTCCGGTGCGCAGCGAGCGCAACTCGCGGAACACGCCGCGCAGTTGGTCGGCCATCTCACCGGCCGTCGCGTACCGGTCGGCCCGCGCGGTGCGGGTGGCGCGGCGCAGCGCCCTGGCGAGGGAGACGGGGCCGAGTCCGCGCGGGTCGGCGCCGGGGCCGTTCAGCGGATCGAGCGCGGCGAGGTCGGCCAGGTCGTGCCGGTCCCTGCCGAGCCCGCACAGGGTGCGCAGTGTCTCGCCGAGGCTGAACAGGTCGTCCTGCGGGGTGGATTCACCGCGTTCGCCCACGCTCGGCGCGCGGTAGAGGGAGGTGGTGAGGCCGGGGGCGCCCGCGCGGCGCACGCTGCCCACGTCGATGAGTTTGGTGGTGGAACCGTCGTGCATGACGTTGGACGGCTTCAGGTCGCCGTACACCTTGCCGCGTGCGGGCGCGTGCAGATGGGCGAGCGGCGCGAGGATCCGCACCCCGTAGGCGAGTGCGAACTCCAGGAGGCGCTGGTGGCCGAACTCCTCGGGGTGTTCGCGGGCGCGGTCGCGCACCTCTTCGAGGGTGAGCCCGTCGACGTACTGGAGGACGAGGAAGTCCCCGATGCCGGTGTGGTGGCCGTAGTTGAACACCCGGATGAAACCGTCGTGGTTGAGCTCGACCAGCTCCTTGCGTTCGCCCTTGAGCAGGCTGTACGAGTCGGCGGCCAGCTCGGCGTGGAGCATCTTGATGGCGACGGCGCGGTCGTCGACCTTGGTGTCGCGGGCCAGGCACACCTCGCCGAGGCCGCCGTAGCCGAGCGGCCGCACCAGGCGGTACTGGCCCGCGAGCAGGGTGCCGGGCGGCAGCGGCAGTTCACCGGGCGCGACGGCCGCGCCCTCGCTGTCGGCGCGGTCCAGGAGCGTGATCGTGGGCAGGACGGTGGGGTCGGGGTTCTCCGGGGGGAGTTCGACGCGGGCGGGGCGCGGCGGGGCGGGGGCGCCGACGCCGGGGTCGACGATCCAGTGCTGGGACGACTCGTCGGAGGCGTCGACGGCGGGTGGCGCGGGCGCCGCCGAGTGCAGGCCGGTGTCCGGGTCGACGCGCTCGCCGCTCGCCAGGCAGTAGCCGGTGGGCGTGAGGGTGCCCGCGCAGCCGGGGTGCGGGCAGCTCGCGCCGGGGGTCACGCGGCACCGTCCGGCTCCGCGAGCCGCCGCACCACCCGGGCGAACGCCTCCACCGCGCGCTCGGCGTCGGCGAGCGGACAGGGCCCCGCCATCAGGAGCCGCTGCGCCTCGCGGTAGGGGCCGACCGCTTCGGGGTGCTCGGCGAGGCCGCGCCTGGCGAGCCTGGCCTGGTGGTCGCGGAGCAGCGCGCGCAGCCGCAGGTGGTCGTCGAGCATCCCGCGCAGCTCGTACTCGATGCCCGTGGCCCGCAACAGGTAGGTGTCCACGGCCTGTTCGGCGTGGCTGAGCTTCTCCAGGAGGCGCGGCCCGCCCCGTCCCGCGGGCGGCCGCAGTTCGGTGCTGAGCTGCACCGTCCACAGCGCGGCCCGTGCGGCCAGGCTGGTGGCGGCCGGCGGGTCCACGACGTGCGGCTCCACGCGCTGGAAGAGCCGCCTGGCCCGGCGCTCGGTGTCGGCGAGCGCGTCGACGCGGGTGCCGATCCGCTGGAGCCAGTGCTGCGCGTGGTCGACGGGCAGCAGGTGCTCGGCGGCCGCGTACGAGAAGCCGTGCGCGCTGTCCCGGACCACGAGCAGCAACCGGGCGCCGGAGGTGGCCAGTTCGCGCAGGATGCGTACGGCGGTGGCGGGCTCGGTCTCGGACCGGTCGGCGAAGAGCACGGCGACGGCGGGGTGCCGTCGCGGGGCGTGCCGCAGTTCGTGCCGGAGCACGGCGAGCGCCTCGCGCAGTTCGGGTACGCCGGGGTCGTCGAGCGCGACGCCCTCCAGGTCGAGGACGAGGCCGATGCTGCCGACGCGGGGGGAGATGCCCGCACGGGAGAGCAGCGGGGTGCCCGCGGGCGGGGGCGGCCCGCCTGGCGACGCCGGTTCGCCCGGAGTCGCCAACTCCATGGGAGTGACGGCCAGTTGGGGGGACAGCTCCCGGTCGGCCATGTTCAGGACGACGTACAGCGCCTGCCTGGCCCGCTCGTCCTTCTCCGCGATGAAGAGGATCTCGGTGTCCCAGGCGTCCGCGTCGCCGTTCAGCCAGCGCGTCACGGTGCGTTGCAGGCCGTGCGGGCGGGCGGCGCGGGCGGCCTCCGCGGAGACGACGCGGTGGCCCGGGACGGCGTGCGGTCCGGTGACGTACCGCTCGGCGAACCTGCGGAAGTACTTGGCGACGGTCGCCGCCGGGATCATGTACCCGTGCGTGCCGCTCTCGTCGGCCTGCGCGACGATGCCGAGCAGCCGGTCGGTGCCCTCCTCGCGGACCCCGGCGCCGCTGAAGCCGCCGCGCAGCCCGCCGGGGGCCGTGACGTCGATCTGCACCCGCTCGTCGCCCTCGCCGCCGGGCCCCATGCAGGCGCCGGTCAGCCACTGGCCGCCCGAGCGGTACTCGGGGAAGCCGTCTATCAGGACCGGCGCCCCCCGGTAGTCGAGGGTGCGGTGCAGGGTGACGGGCGAGGGTACGGGCGCCGCCTCGTCCAGGACGAGCACCGCGAGGTCGCCCTGCGCCTTGCCGAAGGGCGGCACCCAGTGCCCGGCCGCCACGGTCGCGGTGCGGCGCGGGGTGCGGGGCAGGCCCTGGAGCGCGGGGAACTCGACCTGGACGCGCTCGGGGCGCAGCCCGGTCTCGGGGTCGAGGATCACGTGCGCGCAGGTGAGTACGCGGTCGGTGCCGAACAGCACTCCGGCGCCGAGGACGTCACCGCTGCCCGACGCGGCCCACCGGCGAAGGCGCACGCGCCAACTCGCGTGATCCATAGGAGAGTCGACGCCCCCGTCCCTCGTCCGCGCATCCCCCTCCATGCTTCCTCAGGATAGGTGCGGGGGCGGGCGATGGCGCCTGGGCTGCATGGGGAGGTCGTGGGGGGAAAGGGGCCGGACGGAACCGCCCGGCCCCAGGGGCATCACCCCGTCACACGCGTCGCGCTGTCACTCCCGTGGCGCCGTCAATCGCGCCGCGCGACCGGGAACGCCACGTCGCAGACCTCGTCGTCGGGCCCGGTCGTCGACCAGTCCACGAAGTACACCTCGCGGCAGGGTCCCGTGACGGTCAGGCCCTGTTCGGCGATCCAGGACTCCACGGCGTCGAACGCCGCGATGATCTGCGGATAGGAGACCTGCGCCTTGGTGATCCTGGTGTAGGCGAGCCGGTGCGCGGGCTCCACCCTGACCTTGACCTCCGAGCCCCTGCCCTGGCGCTGCGCCCAGGCGCGGGCGGCCTCGGCGTCGGCGACCGGCACGCAGGACTCGGCGGGCCCGTCGCTCTCCTCGGTGACCTCCGCGTGGTAGATGACGTAGTGCGGGCAGGGCGAATCGGGGATGCCCCCGCACTCGTCCGCGGCGGCCTTCTCCAGGCGCTCGGCGCTGCCGCCGATCCAGGCGGGCAGCTCCTCGGCGCGCACGTGCCGGGTCTCGCTGATGACGTGCCGCTCGGGCACGTCCACGGTCTTCACCTCGAATGTCGCGTACAACTCGGTGTTCCTTCCCGAAAGTCGTCCACGGAGGTAGCGCGCGAGCGTCCGCTGTTCGGCGAAGCGCTCCTCGACCCCGGCCCAGTACGCGTCCAGCTCCTCGGCCGCCCGCGTCCCGCCGAGCCGCACCACGTCCGCGATCCCCGCGAGGGGCATGTCGAGGCGGCGCAGCAGGGCGACCGTGCGGGCCGCCTCGATCTGGCCGACGCGGTAGAAGCGGTAGCCGCTGGCCGCGTCGACGTGCGCGGGCTTCAGGAGCCCGAGCCTGTCGTAGAGGCGCAGCGCCTTCGGTGAGAGCCGCGCGCGGGCGGCGAAGGCACCGATGGGGAGCAGCTCTTCGTCCGGTTCGTGGTGCACGGGATCATCCTCCGTCACCGGGCCCGGTGGCCCGGTGACAGGGACGATGGGGCCTGCCCCAGGGGCAAGGTCAACGCGTCGCCGCCGTCCGCCGCCTCAGGGCCTGGCGTACGCCTTCCAGATCCGGGGCGGGAACACGTTGCCGCGCCCGGACTCGGCGCCGCCCACGCCCGACATGGGCAGCAGCTGGGGCTCGCCAGTGCGGACGCGGAACATGGTCACGGCCGTCGACATGTCCTCGGTGTAGCCCGCGAACCAGGCCGACCTGAGCCGGTCCTGGTCGCCGGTGCGGCCCGCCGCGACGTCCACGCCCGCGTGCTTGCCGCCGGACCGCAGCGCGCGGGTCACCTCGTGGGCCACCTGCGGGTCGAGGGCGCGGCGCGACACGGGCTTGTCGAGTCCCTCCAGTTCGGCGCCGTTCTTGACGACCTTGGTCACCGAGTACGGGTCGTGGCGCACGCCCTTGTTGGCGAAGGTGCCGTACGCGGTGGCCATGCGGATCGCGCTGGGCGTCGACGTGCCGATGGAGAAGGTCGGCTCCAGGCGGGCCATGCTCTGCCGGAGCAGGCCCGCCTCGACGGCGGTGTCGCGGACCTTCTCCCTGCCGACCTCCTTGCCCAGGCGCACGTAGGTGGCGTTGCCGCCTCGCGTCAGGGCCGTGCCGAGCGTGGGGTGGTCGGGGTCGGGGGCGCCCGCCATGATGCTCAGGCTGCCGTCGGGGGCGTAGGCGCTGTCGGCGGTGATCGGCGTGCGTACGCCGCGTGCCGCGTGGAAGCCCACGTCGGCGATGGTCGGCCGGCGCTGGGTCACCCCGTGCTGGAGGGCGGCCGCGAGCACGAACGGCTTGAACGCGGAGCCCGCGGGGACGCCCGAGGTGTCGGCGTTGTTGGAGAAGTGCGTGGTGGCGTCGGGCCCGCCGTACAGCGCGAGCAGCGCGCCGTCGGAGGGGCGCACGGACGCGGCGCCGACCTGCACGCCCTTGTCGGCCGCGCGCTTCTCGGCGTCGATGTCCTTGCCGATGACCTGGCGCACGGCGCGCTCCAGGCGGTGCACCTTGGTCCGCTCGAAGGTGGTGTGGATCCGGTAGCCGCCCGCCGAGAGGTCCTTGTCGGTGAGTCCGATGTGCTGGCGCAGGTACCTGTTGGCGACGTCGACGAGGTAGCCGGTCTGGCCGCCGAGGCTCCTGGAGCGCGACTGTTTGCGCGGCTCGGGGAAGGTGCGGTACTTGGCGCGTTCCTTCTTGGTCATCAGGCCCACGTCGACCTGCCGGTCGAGGATCCAGGCCCACCGCCCGCGCGCCCGCTCGCGGTTGCCGGGCCCGCCGGAGGGGTCGTACAGCTCGGCGCCCTTGAGCATCGCGGCGAGGAACGCGCCCTGGCTGGGGTTCAGCTTCCGCGCGGGGATGCCGTAGTAGGCGTGGGCGGCCGCCTCGATGCCGTTGGCGCCGCGCCCGAACCAGCTGGTGTTGAGGTAGCCCTCGAGGATCTCGTCCTTGCTCTTCTTGCGGTCCACCTTCAGCGCGATGACGAACTCCTTGACCTTCCGCGTGACCGTCTGGTCCTGCGAGAGGTAGGTGTTCTTCACGTACTGCTGGGTGATGGTGGAGCCGCCCTGGGTCTCCTGGCCGCGGACCATGTTCACGCCCGCGCGGAGCAGGCCCTTGGGGGAGACGCCGGAGTCCCGGTAGAACGACGCGTTCTCGGCGGCGATCACCGCGTGCACGGCGGACGGCGCGATCTGGTCGAGCTCCACGTTCTGCCGGTCGACCTCGCCGGTGCTGACCATCTGGGTGCCGTCGGCCCAGTAGTAGACGTTGGCCTCGCGGCGGGCCGCCGCGTTCTCGTCGGGGATGTCCACGCTGGCGTACACGCAGACGAAGAGCGTGCCGACGGCGGTGAGGAGGAAGGCGAAGGAGCCGAGCCACTGGCGCCAGGAGGGCAGCCAGCGCCGCACTCCGGAGCGGCCGGAGCGCGGGTAGTCGACGAGGCGGCGCCGGCCGCGTCGCGGCGCCTTCGTCCTCTGAGCACGAGAGTGTGTCCCCATGCCGGAGGAGAGGGCTCCGCGCGCGGCCGGGTTGGTCAGGAACCTGTTGTGAACCTGTTTGCCGTACGTAACAGCGGCTCGGGCAGCCGGACTTGGGGCCGCCGGGTCAGCGGACCTTGGTCAGCGCGCCCTCGTCCTTGAGCACGGCGATGCCGCGGGCCCAGATGCTGTTGACCCGCTGCCGCTCCTGGGCGTTGGGGTAGGCGTTGGTGCAGGACGTGCCGGGGCCGCCGCCCGACATCAGTTCGCTGCACGGGCCCGAGTAGTGGTCGGGCAGGCCGAGCACGTGGCCCGTCTCGTGGGCCGTCACGCGGGTGGAGTTGTACTGCTGGTTCTGCCGGTAGTCCAGGAAGATGTAGCCGTGGCCGCGCCCGTCGGTGGAGGCGTACGAGCCGCGGGAGTCATTGCCCTCGCGGTACTGGAAGTCGCCGCCCGACGTGGTCTCCTGGAGCTTCACGTTGCTGACGGAGGAGTTCCAGATCTGCGTGCTCTGGGCTATCTGGCTGCGGAAGCTGGGCGCCCGGCCGGTGTTGTAGGTGACGGTGACGGCCTGGATGCCGGGCTTGGCGGCCTGCTTCTTCAGGGCCGACTTCATGACGGCCTCGAAGAACCGCTGGTTGGCCGCCTGGTCCTCGGCCGAGGACGCCGAAGGGGCGTACGTCGAGGTGCGGAACGTCGGCGCTGCCTTCTCGGCGGTGGGGGCCGGGGCCGCGAACGCCGCGGGGGCGGTCAGGGTGGCGACGAGCGCCGCCGTGCCGAGGGCCGCGAGGACGCCGGTTCTGGTTCTGTTCATGGGGGTGTGTCCCTTCCGGGATGGAGACCTGCGGGGTAGGTCTCCGTTCGGGACGAGTATCGGGAGCGCGGGCCGGGTTGGACCGATGCCATTCGGCGATAACGTCGCGGCATCAACTACTGGGCACGGAAAGTCTGTTGACGCGGTGGATGTCGCGTACGCAGAGGTTGAGCACGGTGGCGGCGACCACGATCCCCGCGCACACCAGGAGCATCGCCCGCCCGTCCCAGGCGCCCGCGGCGAGCGCGACGACGAGATAGCTGAGCGGGATCGCGAGCCGCTCCCCGACCTGGTTGAAGGAGCTCATCCGCCCCAACTCGGCGCTCGGCACGTGCTGTTGGAGCGCGGTGACCCAGGTGACGCCCGCGACGTCCAGACAGACGCCCGCGAGCGCGGTGGCGAGCAGCAGCCAGGGCAGCGGCAGGGTGAGCGCGAGCGCGGCCAGTGGCAAGGCGAGGCCACCGGCGGCGGCGACCGCGACGCCGAGCAGCCGGTGCGGCTTCCAGCGCAGGCACACCACGGTCCCGGCGAAGAGCCCGAAGGAGAAGGCGCCCTGTACGAATCCCCAGGTGCGGGCCCCGTCGTACTCCTCCTGCGCGGTCACAGGGCCGAGCAGCTGATAGCCCGCGAGGAACGCGGCGACGAGTACGGTCCCTGCCGCCGTGTACGTCCACAGCCAGGTCCGCGACCAGAAGCCCCGCCACCCCGCGCGCAGATCGGCGAGGGCGCTGCTCGCGACGACCGGGGCGTCGAGCCGGAGCCCGAGCAGGAGCAGCGCGGCGACGGCGAAGGTCCCCGCGTCGAGCCCGAGTGCCCAGGCGGGTCCGCCGAACGCGACGATCAGCCCGCCGGTCACCGGGCCGACGACCTTGACCGCGTTGGTCGGCAGCCGCATTAGGGCGTTGGCCTGCTGGAGTTGGCCCGGCGCGACGAGCTGGGTGACCACGCCCTGGGCGGCGGGCGTGGTGAAGGCCACCGCGATGCCGGAGACGAATCCGCACGCGGCGATCGAGGCGGGCGTCGCCCGCCCGCCGGCCACCACGACGGCGAGCCCGCCCTGCGCCACCGCGGCGAGCAGGTTCCCGCCGAACAGCAGCCTGCTCCGCGAGACCCGGTCGGCAAGCACCCCGCCGACCAGCAGGAACACCACGGTGGGCACGGTATTGGCGGCAAGCACCACGCCGAGCGCCCCGGCCCCACCGCCTGCCTCGATCACGGCATAGGCGAGGGCGAGCGGCGCCATGGCGGAGCCGGTGGCGGAGATGAGGTTGGCGAGCACGAACCTGCGGAAGGCGGGGATGCGGAGGGGCGAGGTGGGTCTCGGCTCCGTCGGCCCCGTGCCCTCGTCGAGCCGGGTGTTCCCCCGCTGGTCCATGGTTCCCCTCCCCGGCCCTCGGCCAGGGGCCCGGCCTTGATCGTGGTCGGCCCGAAGCCTAGGCGTGGCCACGGGCGGAGGTGGGGGGAGGGGCAGCGGTACGTGCGGAACGAGCCCCATCGGCTCGGTCAGGCGGGCGTGGCCCCCTCCGCCCCGTCGCTGTCGTTCAGCGTGCGGACCGCACCGCGTCGAGCGCGGGAGCGATGACCGCGAAGGCCCGGTCCATCAGGTCCGCCGGGTCCTGCGCGCCGTCGCTCGCGCTCCAGTGCCGGAGGACGGAGTCGAAGGCGGTGAGCGCCATCCCCGCCGCCATCCGGGGATAGAGGTCGGTGTCGGCGTCCAGCTCAAGTCGCCGGGCGAGCTCGGCGGCCAGGTCCTCGCGCCACTGCGCCTGGCGCTCCAGGAACCGGGCGAGCAGCGCGGGCGTCCGCAGGATGAGCTGGACCACGGGCAGCGCCCGCTCCGACTGCTGTCCGCAGGCGTCCATGGAGACCCAGATGGCGTGCTGGAGCGCCACGGAAGGGCGCTCGTCCAGGGGCCTGCCCGTCAGCTCCGCGTGGATGCCGGTCCCCATCTCGCCGAGGAACTGGACGACCACGTCCTCCTTGGACGCGAAGTACCGGAAGAAGGTCCGCTTGGAGACCCCGGCGCTGGTCACGATCTCGTCGACGGTGACCGCGTCGAAGCCCTTGGACGCCAGCAACTGCAGCGCCGCCTCGGTCAGTTCGTCGGCGACGAGCTGGCGCTTGCGCTGGGCCAGGCTGCTCTGGGGGCGGGAGGTGGAGGTCACGGGACCATCGTAACGCCCTGCCGTCTCGCACTGCCTCGCATGGCACTCGGTAACTTCTTGACACTAAGTGCCATCGGGGGCAGCCTGTGCCGCATGACGCAGAAGCAGCGCTGGACCGCCGAACACATCCCGGACCAGACCGGGCGCCTGTCCGTGGTGACGGGGGCCAACAGCGGCCTCGGGCTCGCCACCGCCCGGGCCCTCGCGGCCCACGGCGGGCAGGTGATCCTCGCCGTGCGCGACCAGGACAAGGGGCACCGGGCGGTGAAGGACATCGCCGCCGCGCACCCGGGAGCGGAGGCCCGGCTCGACGTGCGCGGGCTCGACCTCGCCGACCTCGACTCGGTCAGGGCCTTCGCCGACCGGCTGCACGCGGAGCGCCGGAGCATCGACGTACTCATCAACAACGCGGGCGTGATGGCCCCGCCCCGCACGCTGAGCCCGCAGGGCCACGAGCTGCAGTTCGCCGGCAACCACCTCGGCCACTTCGCGCTCACCGGCCTCCTCCTCGACCTGCTGAGCCGCGGCCGCGACCCGCGCGTGGTCACGGTGACCTCGGTCAACCACCGCAAGGCGAGCATCCACTTCGACGACCTCACCGGCGCGCGCCGCTACTCGCCCATGGGCTTCTACGACCAGTCCAAGCTGGCCAACGCCGTCTTCGGCCGGGAACTCCACCGCCGTCTGACCGCCGCGGGCAGCCCCGTGCGCAGCGTCCTCGCCCACCCCGGCTACACCGCCACCAACCTCCAGACGAACGGCCCGACCAAGCTGGTCTCCCTCCTCTTCGGCCGCCTCCTGAAACCCCTCGCCCAGTCACCCGCCGACGGCGCCCTGCCCCAGCTGTACGCGGCGACCGCCCCCGAGGCCGACGGCGGGCACCTCATCGGCCCGGACGGCAGGGGCGAACTGCGCGGCGCGCCCGCGCGCGTGGAGCTCGGCGCGCCCGCGAAGGACCCGGCGACGGCCCGCCGCCTGTGGGAGGTGTCGGAACGCTCCACGGACGTCCGCTTCGTGATTCCGGCATCTGTCTGACTTTCACGAAGTCGCCACCGGAGGCAACCTTTTGAGCCCCGTCGCGGTTGTCCCCTCCGAGTATGATTCCCGCGCTCGACGGCGCCGGAACGATGACGAGGGGACTCGATGGCACAGGGGGGCTGGGGCCCGAGCAACGCCCCGGGACAGGGAAACGGCACGAATCCGTACGGGGTGCCTCAGCAGCCGAATCCGTACGGCCCCCCGCCGCCGAACGGCCAGTACCCCTACGGGCCCCCGCCGCCCCACCCCTACCCCCAGCCGTACCCGCCGAGGCCCCAACCGGCCGTCAGGCGCCGCCGCCTGGGCTGCGCGGGGCTCTTCGTCTCCCCGCTGATCCCGGTGATCCGCTCCTCCCGCCGCCACGCCGAGTCGATCTTCAACCAGCCCGGCGGCGGCCGCGTGGAGGACCGGATCGTCTCGCGGGTGCAGCTGTGGCGCGCGATCGTCGGCGCCGCCGCCAGCTTCGGTCTGATCTACGCCTACGGGGCGGACGACGGCTGGAGCGGCGTCGCCAACGACGGTGTGGTGAAGCTGCTCCTCGCGCCGATCCTCCTGATGATCACCGGACCGCTCGCCGTCCTCGCCTTCATCGGCCTGGCACCCGCCGCCCAGCGCCCGGTGCTGCGGTCCCGGCTGCGCGCCCCGCTCAAGGCCGTCGGCTGGTACGTCGGCATCTTCGCGGGCACCGTGGGCGTCATGATCGGCGCCGCGCTGCTGCTCAAGCAGAACTACGGCACGCTCCTGAACGGCCTCGTGGCGCTCGCGCTGCTCATCGGCCTGATCTGGCTGCTGCCGTTCATGCTCTTCTCCTCCGCCTACGCGGCCAGGTACGCGTTCAACACGGCCAACGTGCACGCCGCGCTCCCGGCCGCGCTCACCGTCGTACTCGTCTGGGAACTGACCGTATGCAGCATCGCGTTGGACGGCGGACTGCCGCACGGCCCACCGGCCGCGCAGCTCTGCGCGGTGCTCGGCGGGCCGCTGTCCGTGACGGCGGTGGCGCTGTGGGAGCTGCACCGCATGCGGACGCGGTACGGGGTGCGCGTCCGGGGCTGAGGGGCCGCTACCCGGCGTCGCGCGGGCTGACCGTCATGCGGATGTCGTCGGCCGCCCACAGCACGAACCGCTCGATCGGCGTCACCTCGTGGCCGGGCGCGGGCCGGAACCGGAAGCGCTTGAGCAGCACGGCCAGGACCAACTCTGCCTCGATCATGGAGAGTTGGGCGCCCTCGCAGCTGCGCGGGCCGACGCCGAAGGGGATGTAGGCGAGCCTGGGCCGCCCCGCCGCCTCCTGCGGCGTGAACCGCTCGGGCCGGAACGCCTCGGGCTCGGGCCAGTACCGGGGGTTCATGTGGACGGCCCAGAACGGATAGAAGATCGTGGCGCCCGCCGGTATCTCGTACCCGCCGAGGGTGAGGGGCTCGGTCGCCTCGCGCGCGCCGTACGGACCCGGCGGGAAGAGCCGCATCGACTCCTTGACGACCATGTCCAGATAGGTGAGCCGGCGCAGGTCGGCGTAGTCGGGCGCGGCACGGTCGCCGAGCACCCGGTCGAGCTCGTCGGCGACGCGCCGCGCCGCCTCGGGGTGGCGGCCCAGCAGGTGCAGGGTCCAGGAGACGGCCACGCCCGTGGTGTGGTGGGCGGCGAGCAGCGTCAGCATGACGGTGTCGCGGATCCGCGCGGGCTGCTGGCCCGCGGCGACGAGCGCGCCGATGAGGTCGCTGCGGTCCGTGCGCCCGTGGGAGCGGTGGGCCGCGATCAGGCGGTCGACGATGGCGCGCAACTCGCCCAGGGCGTCGTCGACGCGCTCGGCCCGCGCCGCGGCCGCCGCCGCGTCCTCGGTGTCGTCGGGGACCTGGTAGAGCCGCCCCAGGTGCTCGGTGAGCACCACCTCGAACGCGGCGACGGCCCGGTCGGGGTCCGTGAGGCCCTCGGCGCCGCCCAGCGCGTACGCGGCGATCATCCGCAGCGACAGCTCGGTGAGTTCCTTCTGGAGCGCGACGGGCGTGCCGTCCGCCGTCGCCGCGAGACGGTCCGCGAACTCCGTGGCGAGCGCGGTGAACTGCGGCAGGTGCCGCTCGTGGGACGGGCGGCCCGCGAGCACCGAGAGCAGGATGCGCCGCCAGGGGCCGTGCTCCTGGGCCCCGAGCACCTGGAGGTTCTCGGCCTCGCACAGCGGGGAGAGGAACGCGAAGAGCTCCGCGGGCCGCTTGTCGATGTGCGCGGTGGCTTCGAGGAGCACGGGATCGGCGACCGACACCGCCCGCTCCACGCCGGGCAGCTGGAACTCCACGACGGGCCCGTACTCCCGGTGCAGCCGGAGCTGGTAGGTGTGCAGGCCCCCGGCGGCGGCGATGGCGCCCGCACCACCGTCCGGCCTCGGCTCGGGTCCAGGAATGCGCATGCGGTGATCCCTCCGTTTTTACGACGCGGCCCCGTTGGCGTCGATCACCCCGCCGATGACCAGCAGGATGACGGGAAAGGCGATCAACAGGAAAGCCATGGTCCAGCCCATCTTCGCCGTTGTCCTGTTCGCGACCTTCTTGCAGAGCAGGGCCACGGGCACCAGGTAGAGGAGCGCGGCGAAGAGGGCCATGTACAGAAAGCCCATGAGGCGTTTCTCCCTGACGTGCGTGAGGGAGGGGGACCGGCCGGTGTCGGCCGGTCCCCCTCCCTGCTGCGGATTACCGGGTGAGGTTCTCCGTGAACTTGTTCGCGGGCTCGTCACAGTGCACCACACTGCCGGGACGGTTCCCCGGCCCGTCCCCGAGGAACGGAACGGGAGCGTCCACGCCCCACGGATTGCCGCCGCTGCCCCGGTGGTAGGCGGAGCAGGAGGCGAAGGCGTTGCCGTTCGGCGCGGTGGCGGGGAAGTTGGAGAAGTTCCGCCAGTCGCCGCCGCTGATCCTGCGGTCCGTCGGACGGCCCAGGTTGTCGGTCAGCTTGTCGTCGACGTACAGGTAGAGGTCGGGCATGTAGGACTGGAAGACGATGCCGTCGGACGGCTTGGCGTCCTTGTTCTTCTGCAGGTGGGTGGGCTTGATCGAGCCGTCCGCGCAGAAGGCCGCGGCGATGTCCTGCCAGATGGGCGGCGCGTTGCCGATCATCGAGCCGAACATGTTGTTGTTCCAGGACCCGGTGTTCTTGAAGAACATCGAGTAGACGTCACCGGCGAACCGCCGCACCGTGTGGTTGGTCTCCAGGTCCGCGTTGACCTGGTCCACCCACTTCTTGACGTTGTCGTTCACGGACTTGTGGCCGATCATCGCGCGGTAGCCGTGCACGCCGCCGCCGACCGCGCGGAAGTCCACGCACTGCTTGGAGTCGTCGAGGCGCGCGCCGCGGAAGTGCGGGAAGTACGCCTGACCAGGTGTGTCCCCGTCCTTGTAGGGGTGGGACGTGTGGACGTTGCCGTACTCCAGGGCGTCCTGCGTGGTGTAGTCGATGTCCGGCGCGGGGATCCCGTAGTCCGCCTCGATCGTCTGCATGATGTCCGTGACGAAGGTGGGGAGGTGGGCGTTGCCGACCCGGGCGCGGTGGTCCGAGCCCACGCTGCCCTCGACGATCTTCCCGTCCTCACCGACCACGAACGTCACGTTCACATCGGACTTGATCTTGTAGCTGTTCGGGTCCGCGTACGCCTTGGAGGCGGGCGTCTTCGGGTCGGGGCGCGCGTTGGACATGGCCATCCACTTCGGGATGGACATCGCGGGCGCCGACCCGTCGGCGCGCGGCTTCCAGCCGCCCGCCCTGATGTCCTTGGCCCACCTGGCGGCCGCGTCGTACGTCTTCTGTCCTGTGCACTCGCCGACGGCCTTGGCCGAGGGACAGCGCGCCTTGGAGGACATGCCGACGGCGTCGGCGCCCTCCGGGTTGTTCCACAGCGGACCGTGGTCGGCGAGGCCGAGGCCCCAGTCGTAGAGCGCCTTCATCGACTGCACGGGCGAGTTGATCTCCGAGGACACCGGCCAGTTGGAGTTCAGCTCCTGGTTCGGGTCGAAGATCGCCGCGGCGGTCAGGGAGCGGTGGACGAACTTGCCCTTGATCGGCTTGAACGCCACCGAGTTCCAGGCGAGGTCCCGGTCGGCGGTGCCCGTCTTCGTGTAGTTGCTCAACTTCACCTTCGGTGTGCCGGTGAACTTGTAGGCGCCGAGCGGCACCCACTTGCCGTTGTTCGCGTTCTGGTCGACGAACCGCTCGTAGGGACCGCCGGACGCGCCCTCGACGACGTACTTCGCGTGCCGGGTCTGGGCCCCGGTGTCGGGGACGTACGCGTACACGGCCGCCAGGTCGTACTTCTTGCCCGCCGTCCACTCGCCGTCGATGGTCATGCGGTTGCCGGCGCCGCCGAGGTGGTCCTCGTTGCGGGTGTGGGTGTACCAGAAGTGGCCGCCGTGGCCGCCGCCGATCGAATGCAGGTCGGCCTTCGCCTCGTAGTGCTTGTCCCAGTCGGGATGGAAGGTGAACCGGAACGATCCGGTCGAGGACGCCTTCCCACAACTCGACCACGTGGGCGTGCCGTTGGGGACCGAGGCGACGACGTCGGAGCCCGCGGGGGCGCCGCCGCACACCGGGTCACCGTTCTTCAGCCGGTAGCCGCGGCCCGGTTCGGCGCGCAGGGTGACGTACTTGATGCTCTCGTGCCCGCACGTCTGGTCGCAGTCGGGCTTCCACGTCGCGTTCTCCTGCGTCCACCAGAACTGCCGGTAGCAGGCCTCGTCGGGGCAGTCGACCGGGTTGGCAGGGTCGCAGTTGTTCTTCTTGTTGCAGAAGGTGTCGAGCGGCGGGCTGACCCGGGAGCGGTCGGCGATGCTCGCCCACCATGCGGGACGGAAACCGGCGGTGTTGAACCCGGAGTCGCCCTTCCAGTCCTGCCGCCCGTCCGTGCCGTAGGAGAAACCGGTGTCGATGGACCAGGCGGACCAGCCCATCACCTTCTCCTCGTACGGCCAGTCCTGCGGGTGCGCCGCGTCGCGGATGTTGTTCGCGTTGAGGCTGACGTCCATGAACGGGTGGTCCCAGGCACCCTTCTTGTACATGGGGTTGGCCGGGTTGTTGTACCAGCCGAGGCCCCAGTTGCCGCCGTTCTTGCCGGACTCCGACCTGGGGTTGAAGCCCAGGTTGTAGTTCCAGGCGGCGGTGAACCAGTTCTCCATGCGGGACGGGTCGTCGTTGTTGACCGTGATCTTCTGGCCGTCCTTGTGCACCTCGTTCCACTTGTCGGCGAGGATCTGCATGGAGGCGGCGATGTTGGTCGCGTAGTCGACCGCGATGATCTTCTGGAGCTTCGGGTCGAGGCTGGTCTCGCCCTTCTTCTCGTGCCCCTTCAGACGCATGCCGTCGGTGACCTGCCCGACGCCGTAACCGCAGTCGGACTTGTCCCAGTTGATGCGCCAGTAGCCGAGCAGCGTGTCCTTCGCCTTGTGGCCGTAGTAACCGTCCACGGCGGCCAGCGGATTGCCCATCTGGCCGGGGATCGCGCCGGACTCGGCCTGCCACAGGTTGGACTCCTGCGCCAGGATGCCGAGCAGGACGCTGGCCGGGATCCGGCCGCCCCCGTTCAGCTTCGGCAGCGGGAACAGGCCCTGCGGATCGATCGTGCCGAGCCCCGCCTGGCCCCGGTAGTCGCCCTGGCGGATCCACTTGGACCGCAGCTCGCCGCGTACGGCCAGGTCGACGGCCCACTCCACCTGGTTCGGCGTCGGCTGGAGCGCCTGCGCGCCCATGTCGTTGCGGGAGACGGAGCACCAGCGGTCGGTGTCGACGGGGTCGTGCGAGACGGGCGCGTCGGCAGCCGCCGCGGGGGTGGCGGACGCGGACTTCACGGCGGACGCGGGCTGCACGGCGGACGCCGACGTCACGGCGGACGCGCGGGTCAGCGTGCGCGGCTTGCTGTCGCCGGTCAGCGCGGGGGAGAGGCCGCCGATGGTGCGCGGGGGCGCCGAGGCGACCCGCTGCTCGACCTCCTCGCCCGTCGTCGTGGCGGTCGACGTCACCGTGATCGTGGTGGCGTCGTCCGCCGTCCCCGGGGCCTGCCCGGACCGTGAACGCACGCCCGCCTCGGGCTCGTTCGCCTTGTCGAAGCCCTTGCCCGCGCCCTTGATGCGGGTCAGTCCTGCGCGGACGCCGGGCGTGAGGACGGGCTCGACGGCGAGGCGGCCGTGCGAGGAGAGGTCGGTGTCGGCCGGGGCGTCGACCCGGGTGACCCCGCTGCCCCGCACCTGCACGTCCTTGGCCTCACCGGTGAGGAAGGCGCGGCCCTGCGCGCCGGATTCCAGGCCGAGCTCGCCGAGGCGCCCGGTGGCGATGGTGCGGGTCCTGCCGCTCCCGCCCCGCTTGCCGCTCCCGTCGTACACCTTCGCCTGCGCCGTCTTCGTGCCCTTGCGGTCCACGAAGCCGACGCGGTCGCCCGCCAGGGGACGGACGTCGAAGGGCACGCTGTCGGCATCGGCGACCTTGCGGACCTTGCCCTTGCCGTCGATGTGGACGAGACCGCGGCCCAGACCCGCGACCACACCGTCCTTCACCGGGGCCGCCGACGACACCTGGCCGCGCAGCTCGCCCGTGGTCGCGACGGTCTTGCCCGCCGTGTCCACCGTGATCACCTGGGTCTTCACCTGCGACGCGTCGTTCATGTCGCGGTACTGGGTGAAGGCTGCGGTGTGCGTGGCGGTGTTACAGGTGGGGTCGAAGTAGGCGAGCGTGCCGGTGAACGGCAGCTTCGTCACCGCCCCCGTCTTCGTGTTCACGATCGCGGTGAACGCGCCGCCCTGCATCAGGTCGGGCTTGTTCGTGAACGCGCGGGGCGCGTACACGGCGGCGACGTGGGAGTCGTCCATGACGCACTGGTTGCCGATCCACGAATCGGCGGGCATACCGGGCTCGTTGAGGACCGCGGCGGTCTTCCACGCGTACGCGTCCTGTGACGCGGCGGCGAGGATGCGCAGCCCGTCGGAGTCGGCGGCGGCGGTGACGGCCCGGTCCTTCGAGGTGTCCCAGTCCTTGCCGAGGCGCTTGTCGGGGTCGGCGACGCGCCCCGAACCCGGCTCGCTCCCGGCCGACTTCGACCCGGCGGCGGCTGACGGGTCGTCGGGCGCGGCGTGCGCCGCGCCGGTCTGGATCAGCCCGGTGAGGACCGCCGTGGCCGCGAGGCCCGCGATCCCGGCACGGGCCGATCTCCGTATGTGCGATCTCAACTCATGCTCTTCCTCTCACAGTTGGCGCATGGCAAAGCAGCACCGATGGTGCGTTGCCGGTCAAGCCGTGAGGTGTGGGGGAAATGGGATTGATCATCGTAAGGCGTAGATAAGGACGGCTTGACGACGTGTCATGACCTGCTTGATCGCCCCGTGAGTTGATCTTGATACGGCTGTAACCCCTCGCCGTACAACCATGCTTAACGCCACAGATGGGATGGGTGGCACTTGTCGTCTTTAAGCGGATTCATCCGCAAGATGGGTGCCCGGTTCACGCAATAAGTTCCTTGATCGGATCCGAGCCCCGGCGAACCCGGTCGGCCACGGATCCGCGCTCCACCCGCACAAGCCGTCTTTCTGGGGACCACCCATGCACATAAGCGCCCGTACCACCGTGGCCGCCGCCGCTCTCGCCCTCGCGACCGCAGGCATCGCCGCCGCCCCCGCCTTCGCCGACACCTCCCTCCCCGAGGTGCCGGGAGCCGTCTCCGGCACGTCCACCGCCGAGGAAGAGGCGCAGGTCCGCCAGGACGTGGAGAACGCGCCGAAGGTCGAGATGTACTACCACGGCGAGAAGATCGACTCCCGGTCGAACGACCTCGGCGGCGCGCAGGTCTGCGCCGAGGTGTCGCAGGACGGCACCATGGAGTGCTTCGACGACCAGGAGGAGGCCAACGCCTTCCTCGCGGAGCGCGCGCCGACTCCGGAGTCGCGCGAGGGCGCGGCCGTCCAGGCCGCGCCGAAGGCGGCCCGCGCCGCCGCCCTGCGCAGCGGCTACCAGGACTGCCCCAAGAGCTGGGTGTGCCTGTGGCAGGACAAGGACTTCAAGGGCCGTCGCCTGCAGTGGCCGACGTACGACACCGCGAAGACCCGTCACCTGGACCAGTACAGCCCGAGCTTCCGCGACAAGGCGTCCTCCGCGTACGTCAACCGCCCCCAGCGCGGTGTGGAGCTGTACGACTTCCGCACCGGCATGCCCGACCCGCACCTCTTCCTCGGGGCCGGATACACCCGGTACCCGGACTTCACGAAGATTTCCTACGCTTACGGCGGCAACTGGAACGACAAGGCCGACGCGATCAAGTTCTGACCGGCCCGAGAAGCGCGAAGCCTGAGAAGCCCGAGAAGCCTGAGAAGGAGGAACGCCTGATGCGCACCCGGTCGAACCGATCCGCGGCCCTCGTCCTCGGCGCCTGCCTCGCCGTCGGTCTCACCAGCGGCTGCGAGTGGACCGACACCACGGCCCAGGGCGCGCCCAGCGAGCAGGAGAAGCTGCCGACCGACACCGACGAGAAGCAGTCGAAGAAGCACGCCGACGACTTCCGCGCGTGGGTCGACGCCCACGGCACCCGGGAGCAGAAGAAGGCGGCGTCCCGCGTGCGCCGCGTCATCGGCGAGTGGGACGACAAGACCGGCAACGCCTACATCTCCACCGACATCAACGGCGGGACCAAACCGGTCAAGGACCCCATGGCCACCGCCCGCGCCCTCGCCACCGCCTTCGACGACTGGAAGGACGCGAAGGAGGGCTACGTGTCGGTGTACGACGTGTACGGCAACGCGCTGGTGATGAACGAGGCGTTCTGAGTCGTTCGGGGCGCGGCACGGTGATTCTTCACCGTGCCGCGCCCCGAACGTCAATCGATGTCGGTCCTGATGTCGGCCCTGGGGTCGGTCCTGGGTCGGTCCTGGGTCAGTCCTGGCGGACGATGTCGCGGCCGGGACCGCCGGACAGGACGTCCTGGCCGGAGCCGCCGAACAGCCCGTCGTCGCCGCTGTTCCCGTAGATGGTGTCGTTGCCGCTGTCGCCGTACAGGACGTCGTTGCCCTTGCCGCCGTACATGAAGTCGGCGCCGGAGCCGCCGTGGAGCTCGTCGTCGCCGTCGTCACCCTTCAGGTGCTGGCGTCCGGCCCCGCCGTGGATCTCGTCGTCGCCCGCGCCGCCCTCGACGATGCTCTCCTCGCCCTCGGCGTAGATGACGTCGTTCTGGTTGCCGCCCGCCGCGATACCGTCCTGCTCGATGCGGATGGTGTCCTTGCCGTCGCCGCCGGCCGCGGTGCCGTAGTTGCCCATCGTGAGGGTGTCGTCCCCGGTCCCGCCGAGCACGGCGTTGCCGTCGTCACCGCCGATGTGCTTCCAGGTGTCCTTGCCGGGGCCCAGGTCGGCACGGGCGAAGTAGTAGGTCTCGTCGCCCTTGTTGTCGTAGCCGACGGTGTCGTTGCCGTCGCCGAGGTTCAACAGGAGGGTGGCGTAAGGGTCCTGGCTCTCCAGGGTCTCGACGGAGCACGACACCTTGGTGTGGTCGGCGCTGTCCGGGTAGGAGCACTTCTCCCCGGCCTTGATCGAGACGGCGTCGTCGATCAGGTAGCTGACCTTCCCCGTGCTCTTGGTGGCGGTGACGGTCACCTTGTTGGTCTGGCCGGGAGCGGCCGTGTAGACGATCCCGTGGTCGGACGAGCTGAACGCGGCGGTGGCAGGGGCGGCGGACGTCGCGGCCCCGGCGCTCCCGGCGAGCAGAAGCGGCGCGGAAATCCCGGCGCTGATGGCAAGTGCCGCGGCCGACACGGTCCGCAAAGCGCGACGTCCGGTGAAGTTCGATGACATGGAAAAACCTCCAGATGTGTAGGTGCTCCTTGCAATGAGGTGGGACATCCGAGGTTTGCCCTTGGTTGCAGGAAAAGAAGTTCCGAGATATCCGAAGCCGATCCCTCCGTTCCCCTGAAACGCCTGCTGAGCTGGCCAGTTGGCGGTTGGCTCGACCGCCGGACGATCGCTTTTAAGGCGCGGTTAAACGTAAATTCATGAGTTCACGGAGCCGAATCGGCCGGACTCTGGAATGCGCGCGTCGGGCCGAATGGGCAAGGAGTTGCCCGAATGGGCATCGGGATGGGCACCGGGATGGGCTTGGATACGATCCGAATGGACATCGGGCGCGAAGGGAAACCATTCATCTACTCGCCCCCGGCGGCGTAGATCGCCCGCATCTTCTCCTGGAGATAGTCCCCCGCGCGTACGGCCGGGTAGGGCGTACGTCCCACGGGGGCGGGCAGCGACGCGATGCTGGTGTCGGGCGCGCAGGCGTGGAAGTACACCAGGGAGGTGAGCTCCTCCTGCGGTGCGTCGGCGGGCGGGGGCAGCACGCGATGGCGCCCCGAGCGCCAGCGGTCACCGCTCCAACGGGCCATCAGGTCACCGATGTTGAGGGTGATCGCACCGGGCTCGTACGGGGCGTCCCGCCAGCCGTGCTCGTCGTCGTGGACCTGGAGGCCGCCCCGGCCGGCCTGCCGGTCGAGGAGGGTGACGAGCCCGAAGTCGGTGTGCGGCCCGATGCGGAACTGTCCTGGCGCCGCGGGCCCCGTCTCCTCCGCCGCCGGGTACCAGTTGACGGTGAAGTCCCAGTTCGGGTCGGTGGTGTGGCGGGTGAAGAAGTCGACGGGCCGGTGCAGGGCCGTCGCCATGACCTCAAGGACGGTGTCGGCGAGACCGCGCATCCGGTCGGTGTACTCGGCGATCAGGGGTCGCAGGGCGGGGACTTCGGCGGGCCAGCGGGTGGGCGTGGCGGGGTCGGCCGCGCAGGACCAGACCTCGAGCAGGTCCGGCGGCGTCTCGGTCCCCTCGGACCGCCCGGTGACGACGCGATCCCGCCCGGTCCATCCGCGCAGACCGGCACGCTGGGCGTACGCGTCCTTGACGGCGGCCGGGAGGTGGAAGAACTCGCGTGCCGCGTCGCGGAGTTGACGGGGCAGACCGGGTGCGATGCCGTGCCCGGTCACGAGCAGGAACCCGGTGGTCCGCAGGGCCCGGTCGACGTGGTCCGCGAGGTGCTGGCGGTCGGCGGTGCCGACCGGGTCCGCGTGCCAGGGGCCGAGGTCGATCACGGGGATTCGGGCGTACGTCATGGGGTCTCTCTTCTGGTGGAGGGCGGACGCGCCTGGGGCGGGAAGCGTCTGAGCCAGAAAGCGTCTGAGCCCGGGAAGCCTCCGAGCCGGGAAGCCTCTGAGTCGGGAAGTCTCCGAGCCGGGAAGTGTCTGAGTCGGGAAGCCTCTGGGGCGGGTCCGGATTCTGGGGCGGGCGGACCGCACCAGAATCCGGACCCGCCCGCCCCCGCCCCAAGCCACGCCCCTCCATCCGGAAGGATCAGGCGCCGAAGGGCCGCCTGCCGGTGGATTCCAGCACGGCCCTCGTCCTCGTCCCCGTCCCCATTCCCGTCCCGCGCGTCCTCACCGCGGCGGCGTGCGGCTGCCGCGGGCGCTCAGCGCGCGGATCGGCCCGATCAGCGCCCGGTAGGCGGGCCGCACCACACGGCCGGGAAGACGGCGGTGGCGTTCCTCCTGCCAGACCCTCGCCCTGGGGTGCGAAGCGATGGGCGACCACCGGTCGGTGAGCGGCGGCGCGGAGGTGTGGAACTCGACGCGGCACAGGTGCTTCGTACTGATGAAGCCGTACTGGCGGGGACTGACCAGCCGTACCGGGGCACCGTGGTCGCCGTCGAGCGGCAGCCCGTCGAGGCGGTCGGCGACGAGCACGTCGTCGGCGAGGGCGTCCTGGAGCAGGACGGTCGACCGGAAGCCGTCGAGCCCCACGAAGACGACGTGGGTGACCGGCGCCCCGCACGCGAGCAGCGGGGCGACCCGCTGGTGGTAGAGGGCCCCGAACGGCGCGCCTTCCCACCGCAGTCCGGTCGCCGACCACCCGGCGACACAGTGGAAGTCGGCCGCGAGCTCGCGCCGGGTCAGCTTCGCGAGGTCGGCCACGGACAGACTGAAGGGCTCGGCCAGGGAGGCTCCGCCGAACTCGATCACGGGGTCGGCGGGGACGGGCGGGGGCGGGTGCTGGAGATGCGTGCCGAAGCGCGGGAACCCGTCGACGGCGCGTTGGCCTGGGGGCAGCGTCATGTCGGTCCTCCATGAGGGACGGCCTTCGGGCCGCTCCTCCGTACGCTAGGACCTCCACCGCACGGGAGATGCAAGGGGACGGGATGGACGTCACTTGGTCGATCGGGGAACTCGCCGCGCGTGCGGGCCTTTCGGTGAAGGCCATCCGCTACTACACCGACATCGGGCTCCTGCCGACGGCTCCGCGCAGCGCGGGCGGCCACCGCCGCTACCGCCCCGAGGCGCTCGAACACCTCACACTCGTACGGCAGTTGCGCGCACTGGACGTGCCGATCGCGGCGATCGCCGGCGTCGCGACGGGCGAGGGCGGTCTCGGTGACCTGGTGGCCGAGCAGTTGGCGGGCACGCGGTCACGTCTGGCCGAACTCCGCTGGCGCGAGGCGGCGTTGCAAGCGCTTGACGACTGCTCGGGCCCGGAGCGGCTGCGGCGACTGCGCGTACTGGCCGGGGTGCGGAGCCTGCCGCAGGCCGCCGCGGACCTCGCCAGGGCGTGGCAGCGCGTCCTGCCCGCGGGCCTGCCGCCCCGCCTGGCCGACGACATCACCGCGCAGGCGCTCCCCGAGCCGCCGCGCGACCCCACGCCCGATGCCGTACTGGCCTATGCCGAACTCCACGTCCTGGTGGCGGATCCCGCGTTCCTGGACTACTGCGCGGCGTCGCCCGTCCGGGACAAGGCGTCGATGTACGCGGCGCTCATGGACGCGTCGATCGCCGTGGCCCCCGCCGTCGCCGCCGGGCACGCCCCGCACGGGTGCGAGGCGCTGGACGCCTTCTGCCGCGCCTGCGCCCGCGCCCGCGACACGGAGGACTCACCGGCCTTCCGCGCGTTCATGGCGGCGGACATGCGCGTCACGGTCCCCCCGTTCCGCCGCTACTGGCAACGCCGCGACACCCTCTCCACCGACCCGCGCCCGAGCCTGGGCAGGACCCACTGCTGGTTGGTGGAGGGGGTCATCGCGGAGTACGGCGAGGACCGCCCGGCCTGCTGAACGGGCACGCCACCTTTCCCGGCGCGCGGGTCAGCTGGAAGACCGGGGCAGCTGGACGACCGGGGCAGCCGGAGGAGCGGGTCAGCCGGAGGAGCGGGTCAGCCGGAGGAGCGGGGCACGATGCTCACAGCCCGGTAGTCGTACCCGTCCTGCTTGAACCCGGGCGCCTCCCAGGTGAGCTCCACTTCCTGCCCGGGCGACAGCGTCCGGAAGCCGGGCCCTTGGATGTCGGAGAAGTGCGCGAAGCACCCACCGGGAGTCTCGGGGGAGTCGAGAACTCCCCAGCCCTCTTCTTCGTGCCACTCACGAACGGTCGCGGTCACCATGGGCGAATCCTAGGACTGGAGCCGAGGAGACACCCACTCGTGTGCCCTCCCCGCCGTGTCTCCCCGTGCTCCTGGAGGGCCGGGCCGACAGACCGCACCCTGGGTGCGAGCTGACGAGAGGACTGGTGCGAGATGAGCGAGGCCCACAAGGCCGAGGGCCGCAAGGTCGACGCCCACAAGGCCGAGGGGGCCGGTCGCCCCCGGGCCGAGGGACCCCCGACCGCGGGGCGGGCGGCAGGCTACTGCTGGGACCGGAACCCGGCCGGACCCGGCCGGTGCACATGGCCGCCGGACCACGGCAGGGACGTGGGGCACAAGGACACGTACTCCAAGACGGCGTGGCCGTGCGCGTAGTCGGCGCGGCCCGTACCGGAGGCCCACCGCCGAGACGAGCCGAACATCGCCCGCCTCCTGAACACGTTGCGCGACGCCTCCTAGCCCTCCTCCTCTGGCCCTCCTGCCGCCCGACCTGCCCCGGCACTTCTCTCTCCACTTCACGCCCCGTGTGAACGGAACGCAGCCATGTGCCGCCTGCACACACTCCCGCCCCAGGGGGTCGTCGGTGTGAGATGACCCCAGAACCCGCACCTCGGCACGCTGCCCGGCCCCCGCAGCCCCGAGACCACCGCCCACCATCGCGGCCTCCCCGCGCGGGCGGCGGGTAGGTGGCCCTGCGGCGGTGGCGATTGCCGCAGGGCTGCGGGGTCAGTGGCCGTGGGGCACGCCAGAAGCGCCATCGAGCGTCGGCCTGTACGAGGGGTGCCTACGGTGCGGTTCGATCAGGTTCTCGCGACTGCCCGGGTGTGCGGCTCAGCTCGGGGAAGGCGGCTTCCCAGACGTCGCGGAGGTCCCGGCTGATCAGGGTGCGCAGGGTCGGCCACAGGCTGATGAGCAGCTCCTGGTCGAGATGCTGGACGAGGTCGTCGTGGAGGCCTTCGGCCAGGACGACGCGGTAGCAGCTCATGCGCAGGCGTGGCTGATCGAGATCGAACTCGGTCAGCCCGGACCAGGCGAGGTGCAGCGGCAAGCTCACGGTCCCGTGGGCGGGACCGGCAAGCGCCGCGAGTTCGGCGGGCAGCCGCCGGGCGAACTTGGCTCGGCGGAGCTCGGGGAGGTCAGGGAGGTCGGGCGGGAAAGGGCCTTTCGCCATGCCCGCAGTCAGCTCGCAGCCATTTCGCTCGCGCTATCGGCAAGCCATCGAGGACCGTCGCGATCGATGGCCCGCATCACCTCGCGAAGGCGCTTGCGGTGGCGGGACGAGGCCACGTTCCGCAGGAGCGGACCGAGCCGCGCGAGCGGCTCTTCAGCCTCGTGCCAAGCCCCGAGACGCACTAGGGCATCCAGCTCAGCGGTGGCGTAGTACAGGGCCCCTCGCCCTCTGGGGTTGATCTTCTGGACCAGTTCGCGGGTCGGCTCGAAGCGAGACACCGCACGGTCAGGCTCCGCCAGCAGCAGAGCCACCTCCGCCTCATGCCCGGTCACCTCGAGGTCGTTGACCCACCAGGACCACCGGGGATCGCGGGGGTGCAGTGAGTCGTCCAGGCTGGTGCGTGCCTTGGCGATGGACTGAAGGGCCCGCGTGCGGTCGCCTACGGCGGCGAGAGCGCGGCTCCGCCGGAGTTCCGTCAGCAGCGTCACGCGCGGCGGTACGCCGCTGCCGGTGATCTCCGCGCAGAGAGCGAGCGCCTCACCAGGGCGGCCGCTCTCCGTGGCCTCCATGGCCAGCAGGTCCATGGCGAACCACTGCATGCCACGATCCCCGGCGGCCCGCGCGAGGTGCAGTGACTCCATCCAGGCGGCGCGGGCCTGTTCGAAGCGAGCCGCGTCGAACAGCAACCACCCGGCGATCTCGGCGAGTTCGGCTACCACGGCAAGCTGTCCCTTGTCGGCGCCCGAGATCTTGGACCGCTCCGAGCGCCACACTTGGATAGCTGCGTCTGCCACGTGGTCGCCGCCGTGCGCGTTGTCGTGGTCGAGCAGCCAACCCGCCCGCTCGACCACCACCGAGTGCGGATGATCGTCCTGTGGTTCTTCTCCTTCGCCCCGCGCTACCGCAGCCGCCCGCTTGAGACCTTCACGTGGCACGGCGAGCACGGTGGCCAGAGGAGCGAGCCACGCATCCGGCAGGCGCGCTCCGCGCTCCCACCGGGAGATCTCGTTGCGCGTGAGCGTCGCGGTGCCGCTGACCAGGCACAGGCGGGCGGCGAGCTGGGATTGCGAGAACCGCGCCCGCTTGCGCAGGGCTGCGAGGTGCGCCCCGAAGGTACGCCGTGCCGTCTCCGCGTCGTCCATGCAGGGGCCTCCTCCCGGCAACGCTACTCGTCAACTGGCCCCTAGCTGGCCCCTAGCGGGGCCCCTCCGCCCTCAACGGTGACGCACTTCGATGGGAGAACAGCACCCCGGCGACCGTGTGACCGGCCCCGGGGAATGGCCGACTGGTGAGGAGTCGACATGGCCGACAGTACGGGCCGAGCCCTCAGCGCGGAACACAGCGCATCTCCCGAGCTCGTGAGCGCCGTTACCGACTGGTTCGCGCGCGCTCACCAAGCGCCCGGACAAGCACGGCACGAGTGGTCCGACACGGGCGTCGCCCTGCTGCCGCTCGGCAAGCGGTTCGACGCCGTCCGCATGCCCGACGCCCTCGTCCACGCCGCGGTGGGATCCACCGAGCCCGACACCATCGCCGCGCGCCTCGGACAGTCCCTTCGCGGCCCCGTGATCTACGACCGCACCCTGGGAGGCACCTACTACGCGCTGACGCGGCCGACCGAACGGAGCCGGTGGCGGTACCAAGACATCGCACCGCGGCTCGGGGTGGCCACGCACCTGGGCGTGCCCAGGCTCACCCGCACCGAACCGCCCGGCACCTACTGGGTGGTGCTTCCTCAGTTCGCGGGCGACCTGTGCGAACTCTCCGCCGTCGAGGGCCTCGTCACCGCCGACAGCGCCGCCCTCAGCGGAGCCGATCAGTGAGCGCGCGGGCCGAGTGCGCGGAGGAGCGCCGGGCACGGGAGGCTTACGGTGCCCTGCTCCGGCACTTCGACGAGTGCGAGCCCTGCAGCGTCGAGAACTACTGCGACACGGGGACCCGCCTCCGCCGCGCCCACCGAGCCACCCGCGAGGCCCTCACCCACGCCGCGCACCCCGGCCTCGACTCTGTGCCCCTGGTCTGGGGGACCTGCGGAAACGCGTAGATCATCTAGGAGGAATCTGGGAGATCACCTCTCGTGGTGAGGGTGTGGCGAGGCGGCCCGAGCGTGTAGCCGGAGCGCACACAACGAAGGCCCAGGACCGGAAACTTGCTCCGTGACCTGGGCCTTAGCCGTTCTGACCTGGTGCCCCCGGCAGGATTCGAACCTGCGACACCCGCTTTAGGAGAGCGGTGCTCTATCCCCTGAGCTACGAAGGCGGGGATCTGTCGGAAAACGTGTCTGAAATTTGGCCGGATGCGGACAAACTCCATGCGGCTGGGATCCCGACAGGGTTGCAGTGGTGCGGCCAGGGAAGGCTGCGCCACCGCAGACAGTGTAGCGGGTGGCGCGGATGTGGCAGTCGGCCGTGGGCAGGGGAAGGTTGGTCGGCGCGAAGGAGTAGGGCAGGTGCGGCGGCTGGCCTGAGGGGGAGGCAGGAGTCGCGGGGCGGGGAGGGCGGCTGGCTCTGGTCGGTCAGGCTGCGGCGGTCGGCGTGGGGCGGCTGGTGATGGCGCGGGCGATGGAGTTGCTGAGCCAGGCGTATCCGATGTAGATGAGCAGGGCGCCGTTGTCACCATACGCAGGGACGCGCTTGTGCGGGTATGCCTGGTCGAATCGCGAATGCTGGGATTCGCTGTCCTGGCGGAATCCGTGGATACGGCGTCCTGCGTATGTAGCGGGCGGGATCTGCCTCAGGTGTTCGGTTCGGTTGAACCGTCTTCTTTTGGTGGAGGGGGCGATCGCCCGGTCTTCCTGTGTTTCGTCCGCACGGATTCGGTGGGTGTGGTCAGAGCGGGGACAGGGGATGGTGATGCGGTGGTAGAAGCGTGTGGCCTGGTTGCCTTTTCGGCGTTCCAGTTCCTGCTCCGGTAGTGGTGTGTAGAGGGTTGTTCCATCGACGGTGATGTGGCGTATGCAGATTCGTCCTTCGGCGGCGTAGAGGTCGTGGGTGCAGTTCCCTTCTTTGTCTTTGTATTTCTGGAGTGCTTGTGGTTCGTTTCCCTCGTGATTCGGAGTGAAGACGACGAGGCCCTCGTCGTTGGTCGGGGCCCGGTGAACGCCTCGGATTGCTGTGTCGTAGGTGAGGGCTCGGATTCCGGGGGCTTTGGTGAGGAGGTGTTTTACGAGCCTGACGAGGGCTGTGCCCTCGTCGTCGCGGTGGGGGGGCGTTTGCGGGATTTGTGGCGGATGGATTCGAGGGTCAGAATTACCCGGCTGTGCGGGGTATTGGCCAGGCGGGTGGCGATGGACCGGAATTTGTTTCCGTAGACTTTCCGTCCGCCGCCTTCGGTGGTGCAGCTGGCATCTTCGTCCACACGGTGGTAGCGAATCTCTCCCGTTTCCTTGTCGGTGGTCTTGCGCTTGGTCTGGTCGGATGGCGGGGCGGCGACGGTGGCGTCTCCGTGGATAACCTGATCGCGGTCAGGGTAGATCCAGCTGCCTCGCGAATTCACTTCCGACATCAATCCCATGGCGAGGGCCTGCTGGATCCACAGATCGCTGCTGATATCGCGCAGCGCGGGGATATTCTCCTTCAGATATCTCTTGAAGTAGTAGTTCCATTTGCTCCGGTTGGGCCCGACGGGTGCCAGCGCGTCGGCTTCTGCGGGGCCGACGAGTTCTCGGACGGCGCCCCACCACAGGGGGCGCTGGAGGTGGTGGGCGGTGCTGCGGGCCGAGCCGAAGACGGAGATGGCGCAGAGGAAGATGACGTAGACGAAGGGTGGGTAGGACAGCATGCGCCCGACACTGCCCGGTTCGCGGGCGGGCAGCACCTCGCGGGCCACTGCGTAGAGGTCGGGGTTGGTGATGAGGAACTCGAACCGCTCGTCGATGGACAGTGGTGGCGCTTCGGGACCGCGGGGCGGGGGAGGGCCGCTGGGCGAGCCGAAGGCGTCGTCTGGGGCGGGGCCCACGATGTAGTCCTTGGCCTTGGAGGCCCTCTTGGCCGGGCGGCTGCGCTTCTTCGGGGTGCTCATGCCGCTTCGCCTCCCTGCCCGTCAGTGCGCCACTGGAGGCCGGCCATGGCGGTGGCCGAGTCGAGGGAGGGCAGGCCCAGGCGGCGGGCCACCTCGGAGAGCTGCCCGGTGTCGTCGAGGATCTTGCGGGCCGCGTAGCGGGTGACGTCTTTGGGCTCGACGCGACGCTGGGTGGTGGCCAGTCCGCTGCGGCGGGCGATGTCGCCGAAGCCGGAGCAGAGGCTGGCCTGGGAGCGGTAGGCCGAGGATGCGGTGGGCACCAGGCGCCGGGGCACGTCGGGGAATGACGCCCCCGCGCCGGTCGCGTCCGGGTGCCGTGATGAAGCCCTGTGCGAGGGAGCCGGTGATGTCGTCGAGGCGGGTGACGTCGTGCGCGGCGGCGAAACGCAGCAGGCGCTCGGCGATCTGGATGTACAGCGCGGCCGTCTCGTAGCTGAGCTGTCCGGTCGCCGCCTGCTGCTGCCAGATGCGGGCGATGCGCACCAACGCGTTCTTGAGCGTGACTTTAGCCATGGCAGCGCCCCCCGGTGCGGGCGAAGCCCCGGGTGAGGGCGGCGGGATTGACGCGGGAATGTGGGTGGGGCGCGCTACGGTGGGTGGCGCCCCTCGCAGAGTCGGAGGCCACGACACACCCATCGGACTTCCTCACCCGGTGTCAGACGTACTGATGGCCCACACGCAGCCATCCGTATCTCGTGCGCACAGTGAGAGCGTAAATCCATTTAAGCAATTCACGGGCCGGGATCGTGAAGTCGTCGCAGCGTGTTCAGGGTATCGCTTGAGGCCGTGGACAAGTGGCTGGCGGGAGGCTATGCGACGCTGGTGGCCCGGCCGCAGGGGGCGACCGGCGAGCCCCAAGTCCTCGACGAGGCCGGGCAGTGAGCTGTTCGGCAGGACGTGCTGGGGCACCGGCGAATCTGGGCCTTGCAGGCCAGCTGGGATCTGGAACCGGCAGCGCAGGCACTTGGAGCTGGAGATGCTCACTCCGGTCAATACGAACTGCGTGCAACACCTGTAGCGTAGAACCAAGTGACACGGCTCCGCACAACTCGGGGCAGGCCGATTCGTCGGCACGGTCGTTGATCTCGCTTCCCCTCGGCCTATCATCAACGTCGCGCGTCAGGCTGCGGTCAGAAGTACGGGCAGCCGCTCAGGGCCATTGACGACGATGGAGCTCAGCAGGGTCGGCTCGCCGTTGGGCTCGATGCGGATCGACCGGGTGAGCAACTCGTTGTAGAGGTGCTTCAGTTCGACGCGGGCGAGCATGCTGCCGACGCAGAAGTGCTCGCCGAACCCCAGCGCCAGGTGGCGGTTGGGGCTGCGGCGGACGTCGAAGCGGTCGGGGTCGGAGAACACCGTCTCGTCGCGGTTGGCCGAGGGCAGCCAGAACGTGACGCGGTCACCAGCGGCGATCTGCCGGCCGCGGATCTCCACCGGCCGCGTCGCGGCGCGCATGATGTGCGTCGCGGTCGAGGTCCAGCGCAGCACCTCCTCGACTGCGGTGGGCAGCAGGGCCGGGTCGTCCCTGAGGGCCTGCCACTGGTCGGGGTGGCGCAGGAACGCCAGCATGCCGCCGGAGGCGGCGATGCGGGTGTTCTCGGTGCCACCGACGAGCAGGTTGTCGCAGTTGAGGATCACGTCGTCCGCGCTGAGGCGCTCGCCGTCGATCTCGGCCGTCGCGAGGACGCTCACCAGGTCGTCGGAGGGGTTCTTCGCCTTGTCCGCCTGGAGCGCGTCGAAGTAGCCGAGGATGTCCAGATGCGCGAGGCGCTGCGTCAGCGGGTCGCCGCCGCCGAACGCGTCGCTGGTCAGCGTGAAGAGCCGCTCCCAGTCGGAGTCGGGGATGCCCATCATCTTGCAGATCACGTAGAGCGGGACGCGCGCCGCGATGTCCGTGACGAAGTCGCAGGCGCCCCGTTCGAGGGCCTCGCCCACCACGCGGTGCGCGACGTCCTGGATGTCCTGCTCGATGGCCCGCACCGACCTGACCGAGAACCACTCGTCGACGAGTCCGCGTAGCTGACGGTGGCGTGGTGGGTCGGTCAGCGCGAGGGTGCGTCCGCCCCCGGGGTCGGCGCCGTGGCTTTCGGGACGCAGGAGGATCCCCTGGGCCGAGCTGAAGGTGGCCGCGTCCCGGTACGCCGCACGGACGTCGTCGTACCGGGTCAGGGCCCAGAAGCCGGGGAGGTCGGTCGGCTCGTGCCAGTACACGGGCTGGTGGGCCCGGAGCCACTGCCACTGGACGAACGGGTCGCCCTTCGCGTACAGCTCGGGATCCACCAGGTTGATGTGCGGCTGCTCGGCCGGTTCGGTCGATGCGGTCGGCTCGGTCGGCATGCGGGTGTCTCGCAATTCTCCTCGGCGCTGCTTCGGTTCGGCGCTGCTTCAGTACGACACGAGGCCGAGGCGCTCGTCGGCCCGGCTCTCCACCGGCGTCGTGTCCCGGGAGACCAGGAAGGCGGGGCGGGTGGGGCGCGCGGGGGAGTTGGTGACGGCGTTGTACGTGATGAGCAGCAGCGCGCGGCCGTCCTCCGACACGTTGTTGGACGAGGAGTGGACGATGCTCGGGTGGAAGGCCTGGATGGAGCCCCGCGGCCCCAGGAAGACCTTCCGTCCGCTCGCGTCGGCCAAGGCCTTGGCACGGTCGCCGTTCACGGTGTACGCGAGGTCGGCCGACACATGGGTGCGCCAGTCGGACTCCGCGCCGTCAGCGGCGCGTTCGGGAAGGTCGAGCAGGCCGAGGCGGTGTGAGCCGGGTATGGCCATGAGCGGCCCGTTGCCCTCGTGCACGTCGTCCAGCGGGACGGCGATGTTGACGGCGTCCGGGCTCGGCATGCCGTCCTCCTCGTGCCAGAACGCGAAGTCCTGGTGCCACGGCCAGGCCGCTCCTTCGTGCGCCTGCTTCAAGTTGACCTTGAACTGATAGACGTACACGGGCCCGCCGGCGAGTTCCTCGGCGAGCTCCACCAGCTGGGGCAGGCGGACGAGGGCCGCGCACACCTCGTCGAAGTTGTGGCAGCCGTGAATGGCGCGGACGACGCCGCTGTCCTTCTCGTGCACGACCTCGGGCCTGCGCTCACGGCTGATGGAGAGCACGCGCTCCCGGATCAGCGCGACGGCGTCGTCGTCGAAGCGGTACGGCGGCTCGCACCAGCCGTCCCTCTGGTACGCGGACTTGAGATCGGCGAGCGAGGTGGCGGTGGTGCCGGCCGCGGTGCTGGCCATGAAAAGGAACCTCCTGTGCGGCATGTGCGACATGGGGGAAGAGCGCGGCTTCGGGGCGCCGGCCGCGTGTGCGGCCGGTCGGTTCAGGTAGTTCAGACAGCTCAGGCAGAGGTGAGGACGAGGGCGGCGTTCTGGCCGCCGAAGCCGAAGGATGTGCTGAGCGCCGCGGCCGCGAACATGTCCCTGGGCTTGCCGGTGACCAGATCGAGCCCGGCGGCCGCATCATCCACCCGGTCCAAGTTGGCGGTGGGCGGCACCTGTTGATTCTCCAGCGCCAAGAGCGTGAAGGCCGCCTCCAGAGCGCCGGCTGCGCCCAGAGTGTGCCCCGTCAGGCTCTTGGTGGCGGTCACCGGCGGGCTGTGCGGGAACACGCGGTTGAGCATGCCTGCCTCCGCGACGTCACCGAGGGGCGTCGCGGTGCCGTGGGCGTTGATGTGCCCGATGTCGGAGGCTGCGAGACCGGCGTCGGCGAGGGCGGTGCGCGTGGCGAGCTCCGTGCCGCGGCCCTCGGGGTCGGGCGTCGTGTAGTGGTGGGCGTCGGCGGAGGCCCCGTACCCGGCGACATGGCCGCGTACCCGCGCCGAGCGGGCCCGTGCGTCATCGGCCCTCTCCAGGACGAGGATGCCCGCGCCCTCGCCGAGCACGAACCCGTCCCGGTTCGCATCGAACGGACGGGACGCCTCGGCCGGGGCCGTGCCGCGCGTCGACAGCGCGCTCATGCGGCTGAAGCCGATGCTCGCGATCCTGGCGCGGCCCGACTCGGCGCCACCGACGATCGCCACGTCGCAGCTGCCTGCCCGCAGCAGGTCCCTGCCGAGGCCGATGGCCGTGGCGCCGGAGGCACAGGCCGTGCTCACGCTCAGGCTGGGGCCGAGTGCCCGCAGGTCCGTGCTGATCTCACCGGCCGTGATGCCGGTCAGGCAGCGCGAGATGAACAGCGGCGACACGCGTGAGTGGTTCTCCGCGGCGAAGTGCTTGGACTGCCTGTCCCAGTGCTGGGTGCTCGTGCCGCCCACGCCGAGAATGACCGCGACCCGCGCTCCGTCCCAGGACTCCGGATCGAGGCTGGCGTCGGCCACCGCCTGCCGGGCCGCGACGAGGGCCATCTTCGCGTAGGGCTCCAGGCGCCAGGAGAGCGCCCGGCCGAGCAGTTCGTCCCCGTCGAAGCCGGGTACGGCGCAGCAGAAGTCGACGGGCAGGCCTTCAAGAAGCGAGTCGGTGGCGGCAGTTGAGACACCGGCGAGCAGCCCGTCCCAGGTGGCCTCGACGCCGATGCCGAGCGGGGAGACTAGGCCGAGGCCGGTCACCGCCACTGCGGGGAAGGCGGTCACGAGGAGGCCTCGGTCGGCGCGCCGAGCGCGGCGTCCACGAGGGCCACGGCATCCCCGATGGTGCTGTCCGGCGTTAGCTGCAGCGGCGGAACGCCGTACTCCTCGTCGAGGATCACCGAGAACTCGACGAGCGCCAACGAGTCGATCTTGAGCTCGACGAAGGTCACGTCGGGGGTGATGAGCGACTTCTTGATGCCCAGTGCATCCGAAAGCCGCTGAACGATCTCGTCATGAAGGCTGGACATCGGGAGTTCCTTCCAAGAATGGCCGGGCAGGGCGCGCGTCATTGCGTTCCGGTGCGTTCGAGTACCGGTTGGGATAATCGGCGGAACTCCGGGGATTCGAAAGAAGCAGTATGTGGCCTGTTCCGAGGTATTCCTTGCGGAAGTTGCCGGAGTTTTCGCGCACGTGGAAACGCTGTGACCCTAGGCCACGGATCTCCGCCGTGGCAAGCGGCAGCGTGCCGAAGTATCAGGGCTTATCGGTCGACAGGCCCCTTCGGTGCGTGTATATCGGCATCCTGGCCTCTCGGGTTTCACTCATTGATATATGAATGAAAACGAAGCGATAGATGACAGGTCCATCGTGGCGTGTGGTGAGCTGCGACGGGGAGATTTCAATGATGCAGAATTCCAGAGACGTACTCGAGGAGCCGCCGGTCGGTCCTCTGCCCATTCCCTGCGATCCCGACGACACATCTCCCGTTCGGTGGGTACACATGCCGAACGGCGTGGGGGTCTGGGCGGTGTCGGATTACCGCCTCGCCCGCCAGGTCCTTGCCGACCCGCGGTTCAGCCGCGCGGCCGCCGTCGCGCCGGACGTGCCGAACCTGGCCAGCATCGACCCGTCGCCCGACTCGATCGTCAGCCTCGACGGCAGGGCGCACGCCCGGCTGCGCAGGATCGTCGCCGGTGCCTTCACGGAGCGCCGCATCAGCGCTCTGCGCCCATTCATCGAGGCGCGCGCGACCGAGCTCCTGGACGCGCTGGCCGCGGGGGAGCAGCCTGCCGACCTGGTCTCCGGGCTCGCCGCGCCGTTGCCGCTCAGCGTGCTCTGCCACATGCTCGGCATTCCGGACGCCGACCGCGAGAGCTTCCGGGAATGGGTGCCCGTCCTCTTCGATCTCGACGGGGAGAGCGCGGCCAGCCGGACCAAGGCGTTCCGCATCGCCGAGTACATGACGAGGCTCATCAACCGCAAGCGTCGCGAGGCGGGCGACGACCTCATCAGCGCGCTGATCCAGGCGGCCGACGACGAGGGCAAGTTGACCAACCGCGAACTCGTCACCCTCTCCCTGGCGTTGCTCATGGCCGGGTACGACTCCACCGCCGACCAGATAACCCTCGCCTTCCTCAGCCTCCTGCACGACCCCTCCCGCGCCGCCGCCCTGCGCGCCGACCCCGGCCTCGTCCCCGCCGAGGTCGAGGAAGTGCTGCGCGCCAACCCCTCGGCGCCCGTCAGCTTCAGCCGCGCGGTCACCGAGCCCGTACGGCTCGCGGGCGTCACCATTTCCCCGGGCCAACCGGTCCTGGTATTCCTCATGGGCGCCAATCGCACCCAGCACGATTCCGGAAATCAAGCCGGAAACCCTCATCTGACCTTCGGTCACGGCGTCCACCGCTGTCTGGGCGCCTCCCTGGCCCGGCTGCAACTGGCCACGGTCATCCACCTGACCCTGGACCGCTTCCCGCACCTCGCGCTCGCCGACGGTGTCGATGACCTGCGTTGGAAGCCGGCCGCGGCGACCCGGGGCCTTGCGGCTCTGCGCGTGCGCTGGTGACCGGGATGCCGAACCGTCCGCGCACCCGCGAATCCCCCCGCTCTCCCGCATGAACGGCATGCCTATAGTGATCCGGTAGTTCCACTTGCGACGGGGGTAACAGGGTGGATTTGGGGGATGATTTGCATGGCTTCCTATGATGCCGAGTACGAGACTTCGCGCGAAGCCACGCACGAAAGACGCGAAGCCGTGCACGAAAGTATCGCGATAAGAGCTCTGGGCGCGCTGTCGGCGACAGTCAATGGACGCCCTGTCGTGATAGCGGGACCGCGGCAGCGCACCATCCTCGCCACGCTCGTGCTGGCATGGGGCCGTGCCGTCTCCGTGGACAGCCTCGTGGACGCGGTGTGGGGGAACCGGCCGCCCAACACGGCCCGCACCCAAGTGGCCATCTGTGTCGGTGCCCTGCGAAAGGCGTTCCGGGCGGCGCACATCGAGGGCCCGGTCATCCAGACCACCCACCCCGGATACCGCCTCCTGACGCAGGTGTGTTCCCTCGACGCCCGTGACTTCGCAGCCCTCACCGGGGAGGCCGCCGAGGCCATAAGACTGGGGCGCGAGGACGAGGCCGTCGGGTTGTACCGTAAGGCCCTGTACCTGTGGACCGGCCCCGCGCTGTCCGGTGTCGCCGGGCAGGCGGTCGAGGACGAGGCGACGCGCCTCGAGGCAGAGCGCCTCGTCGCCTACGAGGCGCTGTTCGACGCGGAACTCGCCCTCGGCAGGCACCAGGAGGTGTTGCCCGAGCTGTCGGCGATGGCGGACGACCAGCCCCTGCACGAGAAGCTGCGACACAACCTGATGCTCGCTCAGTACCGGTGCGGACGGCGGGCGGAGGCGGCAGAAGGCTTCCGGACCTGGCGCAAGCGGTTTGTCGACGAGATAGGCATGGAGCCGAGCGCCTCGATCCACCAGCTGCACCGCGCCATACTCCAGGACGCTCCCGAACTCTCCCTCCGGGGCGAGGAGCCGCCCAGGCCCGGACGGCGCGTCGCGCCTGTGGAACTGCCCGCCGGCGTAACGGACTTTCTGGGTCGTGAAGCGGAGCTCGCCGCGCTGGACGCGCTGTTGACCGAGCCGGCCGATGGTCGGCACCTCGCGGGCGGCACCCCGCCGCGCATGGCGATCATCGCGGGCCCCGCCGGAGTCGGCAAGACGAGTCTTGCTGTGCACTGGGCGCACCGTGCCGCGCGGCACTTCCCCGACGGAAGCCTCTACGCCGACCTCTCCCAGTACGAGTGGACTCAGGGATCCGCCACCGTGCACGCGCTGCTGAGCCGCTTCCTGCGGGTCCTCGGCGTCGCGGCGGAGCTGGTCCCTGACCGCCTCGACGAGTGCGTGTCGCTGTACCGCAGTCTGCTCGCGGAACGGCGCGCCCTCGTTGTACTGGACAACGTCCACGCCCTGGCGCACATCCAGCCGTTCCTGCCCGGCTGCGGCCGCTCGCGGGTCGTCGCGACCACCAGCGGGCGCCAGGACCCGCTTGCTGTGGGCCGCGGGGCGGTCCGGGTGGACCTCGACCCGCTGCCCGCCGCGCAGGCTGCGGAGCTCGTGGCGGGGATCATCGGGGAGCGGCGGGCCTTGGAGGACCCGGCGGCCGTACACGAGTTGGGGCGGCTGTGTGACCGGCTTCCTCTCGCGCTGCGCGCCGCGGCGGGCCGCCTCGTAGCCAAACCCCACTGGTCCGTGCGGCGGCTGGTATTCCGCCTGGCCGACGATCGCCGTCGCCTCGACGAACTCAGCGCGGGCGGCCTGGAGTTGCGGGCCGGGTTCTGGCGCGGCTACCGCGGCCTGCCCGATGCGGCGGCCCGGATGTGCCGCATGCTGGGCCTGCTTGACACGCCGGTGTTCACCGCCCGCGTCGGGGCCGCCCTGCTCGACGTGGACCACGTGGAGGCGGAGGACGCGATGGAGCAGCTCTTCGACGTCCATCTGCTGACCGCGGTCGGCGCGGACTCCGGGGGAGAACTGCGCTACGCCTTCCCCGAATTGGCGCGGCTCTTCGCTCACGAGCGGGCATTGACCGAGGAATCCGACGAGACGCGGCAGGCCGCTCTCAGCCGTCTCCTTTGGACACAGCTGGCGAGCATTTAGCCGGGCTGGAGGCTGCTGAACGATTGCCCACCGATATCTGGCTGATAAGTGAGGCGCTTAGCGTCCTGTGTGTCATGGGAAAGGCGCGGCCGTTCCATAGCGGCGACGGCTGTTCCGTAGAAGTGGCTGTGTGTAGGAGAGGTGCTGGTGTGGAGACTGCGCCATCGGCGTTTTGGCAGCGCGTGCTCACAGGCGGCGGTTTCACGCCGCTGCCCCGGTGGCCGGAGTGCTCGGCGGAGCCCGTCGGCGTCGTCGGCCACCCCGTGCGGCACGACTCCCCCGGCGCGACGGCCGCATGGCAGGCGGCGGTGCCCGAGCGCACGGCGCGGGCGCTGCGGAGCCTGCGCGAGAGGTCAGGGGTGTCCCTGGACACCGCGGTCCTCGCCGCATACGTCAAGATCCTTGCCCAGGTCACCGCCGACCCGGTGGTGACGTTCGGCTGCCTTCTTCCCCCGGCCTTCGGCGCGGAAGATCCCGTGCCCTGCCGGATGTCGGTCGGCCACGGCACCTGGGCCCGGCTCCTCGACGACATGGACCGGAACCAGGCCGACGTCGTACGCCATCTGGACGCCCTTCCGACGGAGCGCGGGACCGGCGGGGCAGGCCCGCTCCACGACGCCCTCTTCGTCACCGGCCGGGCTCCCCGGGCGGCGGATCTCGCGGCGGACACCGTACTCGCCGTCGGCCTGGACCAGGACGGCGACGAGCCGACGCTCGTGCTCCGCCACCGACCGAAGGCCGTGGGCCCCGACCAGGCGGGCCGCTTCGCCGGGTACCTGCTCGCCGCCCTGGACGCGCTGAGCGCAGAGCCCGACGCGGACCACTACTCGTGGAACCCCCTCACTGCCGCCGAAGTGACCCACCAGATACGGGCCTTGGCCGGGCCGGACAGGGAACTGCCCGACCGGCGTGTCCACGAACTCATCGAGGAGCAGGTGAGGCTGCGCCCCGACGAGGTCGCGGCGGTCCACAACGGCACGTCGTGGACGTACCGGCAGCTCGACCAGCGCGCCAACCGCGTCGCCCACGCCCTGATCGGCGCGGGGCTCCGCGCCGAGGACGTGGTCGCGGTGGTCACCGAGCGCGACCTGGAGTGGCTCTCGGCCGTGCTCGCCGTCTTCAAGGCGGGCGGTGTCTATCTCCCGGTGGAGCCGCAGTTCCCCGCCGATCGCGTCGCGGACATGCTGGAGCGCAGCGAGTGCCGCCATGTGCTCACACGCCGGGGCGTCTCCCGAGGCCTCGACGAGGCGGCGGCCAGGATGCCCGACGTGCACGTCGACGACCTCGACCGCCTCGCCGACCCGGCCGCGGGCCCGGACACTGCCCCCAAGGTGCCGGTGGCGGCGGGCCAGAGCGCGTACATCTACTTCACCTCCGGCTCGACCGGCACGCCCAAGGGCGCCGTGTGCGAGCACGCGGGCTTCCTCAACCACGTTCTCGCCAAGATCGACGACCTCGGCATCGCGGCGGGCGGGACGGTGGCACAGACAGCGCCCCAGTGCTTCGACATCTCCCTGTGGCAGCTCGTGGCCGCGCTCACGGTCGGCGGGTGCACCGTCATCGTCGACCAGGCGGCTGTCGAGGACGTCGCGCGCCTCGTCGACACCCTCGCGACGGAGCACGTCGAGGTCCTGCAGATCGTGCCCTCCTATCTGGAGACAATGCTCACCGAACTGGACCGCACACCGCGCCCGTTGCCGCGGCTGCGCTGTGTGTCGGCGACCGGCGAGGCGCTCAAGAAGGAGCTGGCCGAGCGCTGGTTCGCGACCTTCCCCGATGTGGCGCTGGTCAACGCGTACGGACTCACCGAGACCTCGGACGACACGAACCACGAGGTGATGCGGAGCGTCCCGGACGCCGCGTCGGTACCCCTTGGTCGGCCCGTCGCCAACGTACGCGTGTACGTCGTCGACGAGTCGCTGCGGCCCGTCCCGCTCGGTTCACCGGGGGAGATCGCGTTCTCCGGCGTGTGCGTGGGCCGCGGGTACGTCAACGATGAGGAGCGGACCCGCGCCGCTTTCGTCCCCGACCCGCACGTCCCCGGAGCGCGCCTGTACCGCTCGGGCGACATCGGGCGCTGGCTGCCCGGCGGGCGCCTTGAGTTCCTCGGGCGCCGCGACGCGCAGGTGAAGATACGGGGCTTCCGCATCGAGATCGGTGAGATCGAGAACCGGCTGCTGCAGGTGCCCGGCGTGCGCGACAGCGCCGTCGTCGTGGTCGGCACCGACGGTGCCAAGCAGCTCGCGGCCTTCTGGACCGGCTCGGCGGAGCTGTCCGCGACCACGCTCTCGGCGGCTCTCGGCGAGACGCTGCCCGCCTACATGGTGCCGTCCCACTTCCACCGCCTGCCCGAGCTGCCGCTCACCGGCAACGGCAAGACCGACCGCAAGGCGCTGACCCGGATCGCCGCCGAAATGGGTGCGGGCCACGGCGAGTCGGGCGCCGACAACCCAGCGGGCGAGGTGCCGAGCACGGGGGCCGAGCGGCGGCTCGCGGCGCTGTGGGCCGAGGTGCTCAAGGTGCCTGCCGAGCGGATCGGACGCGACTCGGACTTCTTCGGCCTCGGCGGCACCTCACTCACCCTTGTCCGCCTGGCCATCGCGCTCGACCGCACCGTCTCCCCGCGGGAACTGCAGGAGACCCCGCGGCTCGCGGACCTCGCGGCGCTCCTGGACGGCCGCGGCACCGAGGCCGGGGCACACGATGCCGCACCGGCGGCGCCCGACAGCACGAGGACGGTCGACTGACCCCATGACAGACACCACTTCGCCCTCCGAGGCGCTCCCCGACGGCTCCCGCCTCATCCTCGACAAGGGCCGTACGCCGCTGCTCGTGCCGCCCGGCCAGGACGTGCCCGCCAAGGACGTACGGGAAGCACTCACCCGGCACGGCGCGGTACTCGTCCGCGGCCTCGGCCTCACCGGCGACGCAGGCCTTGCCGCCGTGGCGCAGGCGCTCGACGTGACACCGATGCGCGAACGCGAGAGCTTCGCGCCCCGCAAGGACCGGGGACACGGCGTGTACTCGGCCTCGCTGTGGCCGGTCGACGAGCCGATGTGCATGCACCACGAGCTGAGTTACGCCGCCGAGGTCCCCGGTATCGCCCTCTTCGGCTGCCTGCGGGCACCCCGGCGTGGCGGCGCCACCGGAGTGGCCGACGCGCGGGCCGTCCTCGAAGCCCTGCCCGCGCAACTCGTCGAGGGTTTCGAGCGGGACGGCTGGCTGCTGGCCCGGCACTACGGAGACGTCGGCCTGGGCTGGGCGGAGGCGTTCGGCACCCGCGACGCCGACGAGGTATCGGCGTACTGCCGGGAGCACGCCGTCGGCCACCGGTGGCTGCCGGACGGCTCGCTGCGCACCGTGCAGCGCAGGTCGGCCGTCGTCCGGCACCCCGCGTCCGGGGAGCGCCTCTGGTTCAACCAGATCGCGTTCCTCAACGAACTGACGATGGACCCGGCGGTCAGGGAGTATCTGCTCTCCCTCTACGGCCCGGACGCGCTGCCCTTCACCACCCGCTACGGCGACGGCAGGGCCATCCCGGAGTCCGTGATCCAGACCGTCAACGACGTCTACACGGCGGCCACTTCGAGCGAGCCGTGGCAGGCGGGCGACGTGCTCGTCGTGGACAACCTGCGCATGGCGCACAGCCGCGAGGCGTACGAAGGAGAACGTGACGTCGTCGCGCTCTTCGGCGACCCGACGCGGCTGCCGGGACACGCGTGGCCCGCGACGACCGACTGACACTCCAGGAACCCCCAGGGAGCCTTTCCATGCCCGAGCAGTACGCGGCACCTTCGTTCTCCGTGATCTCCGGAGCCCAGGTGCAGCACGTCCTCGACGGCCGGCACCGGGAGGTGGTCGACCTCATCGAGGCCGCCTACCGGTGGCACGGCGAAGGACAGACCGTCAACCCGCCCTCGTACTTCCTGCGGTTCCCTGACCGTCCGTCGTCCCGCATCATCGCCCTGCCCGCGTCGGTCGGCGGCGATGCCCCCACCGACGGCCTGAAGTGGATCTCCAGCTTTCCGCCGAACGTCGAGCGGGGCATACCCAGGGCATCCGCGGTCCTCATCCTCAACGACCACGACACCGGCTATCCGCTGGCGTGCCTGGAGAGCTCCATCATCAGTGCCGCGCGCACCGCGGCATCCGCCGCGCTCGCCGCGGACCGGATCGCGGCGGCCCGCGGCGGCCGTCCCGCCCGGATCGGCTTCTTCGGCGTCGGCCTGATCGCCCGCTACGTCCACGCCTATCTGGCGGGCACGGGCTGGTCGTTCGACGAGATCGGCGTGCACGACCTCTCCGCGGAGCACGCCGCCGGGTTCGAGGGCTACCTGCGCCGCGCCGGCGAGCCCGGACCGATCACGGTGCACGACGACGCGGAGTCGTTGATCCGCTCCTCGGACCTGGTGGTGTTCGCGACGGTGGCAGGGACGCCCCACGTCACCGAGCCCGCCTGGTTCGCGCACAACCCGCTGGTGCTCCACCTGTCGCTGCGCGACCTGGCCCCGGAGGTGGTGCTCGCGGCCACCAACGTCGTCGACGACATCGACCACTGCCTCAAGGCCGACACCTCCCCGCACCTGGCCGAACAGCAGGTCGGGCACCGGGAGTTCATCGACGGCACGCTCCACGACGTACTGACCGGAAAACTGCGTCTGAGCACCGAACGGCCCGTCGTGTTCTCGCCGTTCGGCCTCGGGGTGCTCGACCTGGTGCTTGGCAGGCACATCTACGACACCGTCGACGCGGCCGGTGAACTGCACGTCGTCGACGGCTTCTTCCACGAGATGCGACGCTACGGCTGAGGCGGGGAGGCCCACGTGCCGGTCATCTCGGCACCCCACGAGTTCAACCAGGACGACTTGTACGTCGATCTCGGCGCCGTGCTCGACATGCCCCTGTTCCTCAAGTGCGAGGGCTTCAACTTCACCGGATCCGTCAAGCAGAAGGCCGCCGTGGAGATGGTGGAGGCCGCCGAGCGGGACGGTCTGATCGAGGCGGACTCCGTCCTGGTGGAGTCCTCGTCGGGAAACCTCGGCATCGCGCTGAGCGTCATCGCGGCCGCCAAGGGCTACCGCTTCGTCTGCGTCACCGATTCCCGCTGCAACCTGGCGGCCAAGCGCCTCATGTCGGTACTCGGCGCCACGGTGCACACCGTCACCGAGCCCGACGCCGACGGCGGCTTCCTCGCCGCGCGCATCAATCACGTACGCGGCCTGTGCGCCGCTGACGACCGGTACGTGTGGCTTAACCAGTATGCGAACGAGGCCAATTGGCGGGCGCACTACCGGCACACGGCGCCGGCCGTCGACCGGTCCTTCCCGGACCTCGACGTGCTGTTCGTCGGGGCGGGCACCACGGGCACGCTCATGGGGTGCGCGCGCTGGTACCGGGAACACCGCCCGAACGTACGCATCGTGGCCGTGGACAGCGTGGGCTCCGTGGCGTTCGGGCACCCGCCGGGCCCGCGCATGATTCCGGGGCTCGGCTCCGGCGTCCGGCCGTCGCTGCTAGACGAGGAGTTCGTCGACGAGGTGATTCACGTGCCGGAGCGGGAGACGGTACGGATGTGCCATCGCCTGGCCGGAAGCGGATTCGTCTTCGGTGGGTCCACCGGAACGGTGGTGAGCGGCGCCGGGCAGTGGCTCGACGCGACGCCCCGGCGGACCGGACTCACCTGCGTGGCGATCTCGCCGGACATGGGCGAGCGCTATCTCGACACCGTCTACCAGGCGAACTGGGTGGAGGGGGTCTACGGCCGCGAGGCGCTCGGCCCGCCGCGGCCGGATCCGACGGGACGTCAGATCAACCGGATCTGACCTCGCTCGATCTCGCCGAGGGCGGCCGAGTAGCAGTACGAGGCGCGGCCCGTGGAGAGCAGCGGCGCGTCACGCACCCCCGCGACGTAGGAGGAGTGGCAGGCCGCGAGGACCTCCGGCCCCTCGATGTGCCGGTCCACGGACCTGGCGTACAGCTTGCCCGCCGACGCCGCGTCCTGCGGGGTCAGTTCCAGCAGTTCGACGCCGCGGCCGAGCAGGTTCTGCACCGCCGTGCCGACGCCGGACTGATGGGATTTCGTACAGTATTCGTCCCAACAAGTGCGCATGGCACAGGAAACCGCGAAGGTGACCGCGGGTATCACGAGGCGGAATTCTCCGGAGGACATGGCCGCCTTAACGCAGTTGGCGGCCGATGAGTGGCCGACCGCGATCTCGTACAGGGCAAAGGAATCGGGTACTGCGCACCCATCTGATGTTCCCAGAAGGTCTTGCAGCTTCACTGATGCTCCCCTCGGTCTCAGGGCAGTTGCGTGATGGAGGGTAAAGGATAGCTTCCGGAGGCGGTGCGATGACCAGCGAAGGCGAGAGGGGGATCCGGGAATCACCGGGCGATAAGGAAGTGATGAAAGCCCGTGATGGGATGGGTTCAACGGGCTTGTGAGCACTGCCGAGCCAGGTGCGGGGCTGCCTTCCCCGCACCGCAGGACCCATTATCGAAATCGAGGTTGTGGTGTGACGAACCCCTTTGAGAACGCCGAGGGAAAGTTCCTTGTCCTCATGAACGACGAGGAGCAGTACTCGCTGTGGCCCAGCTTCATCGAGGTGCCCGAAGGATGGCGGACCGTACTTGAAGAGACGGACCGGCAGACCTGTGTCGACTTCATCGAGAAGACCTGGTCCGATATGCGGCCCAAATCCCTCAGGGACGCAATGGACGCGCACGCCTGAGGAAGGCATGTCGAGCCATGGCGGGTCACCCATGGGGTGACGCCCGCCCTGGCTCGATTCCCTTTCTTCCAGCCTCCGGATTCTTCGCCTCCCGTTCTTCCCCGCCTTCCGTTCCTCCCGTTCCCCTTTCCGTCGTTCACAACTCATGGGGCAGGTAGCAGGTGTCTGACGCTCAAGCCGCTCGTCGACCGTTGTCCGCTGCGCAGCACGGTGTCTGGTTCGCCCACCAGCAAGGGCTCACCGACCTCGACTTCAGCCTCGCGCAATGCATCGACATCCGCGGTGCGGTCGACGCGGACCTCTTCAGGGCCGCCGTCACCACGGCCCTGAACGAGGCCGAGGCCCTGCGCGTCCGGTTCACGGAGGACACCGACGGCGTGTGGCAGACGCCCGTGCCCGTCCCGCACGACGCCCTGACGCTCCATGACGTCTCCGCGGAGCCCGACCCGGCCGGGACCGCCCTGCGCTGGATGCGCGAGGACCGCGCCCGCCCCGTCGACCTCCTCGCGGAACGGCTGTACGACATATCCCTGTTCCGCTTGTCGCACGACCGCCACCTCTGGTATACGCGTGCCCACCACGCCGTCATCGACGGCTACGGCGCCAACCTGTTCACCCGCCGCGTCGCGGAGAACTACACCGCGCTCGCGGAAGGCCGCCCGTGCGGCGAGTCGACCTTCGGGACCCTCGGTGATCTCCTCGCGGAGGACGAGGAGTACCGCTCGTCACCGGAGCTCGCCGATGACCGGGCGTACTGGGAGGCCCAACTCGCCGACCGCCCCGAGCGGTTCAGCCTCTCGCGGCGCACCGCCACCTCGCGCGGCTCGTCGCTGCGCGCCACCACCCGCCTTGCCACCGCGCTCAACGACGACCTCGTCGCCGCAGCCCGCGCCGCCCGCACCCACTGGTCCGTGGTCCTCACGGCCGCCGTCGCGCTCTACGCGCACCGCATGACAGGCGCCGCCCGTGTCACGATCGGCTTCCCCGTCACCGCACGCGTCACCCTCACCGCCCGGCGCACCCCCGGCATGACGGCGAACGTCGTGCCGCTGCGGCTCACCGTGTCCGCGGACGACGACTTCAGGCAGATCGTCGGGCGCACCACCCAGGCCGTCAAGGAGGCGCTGAGCCACCAGCGGTTCCGCCAGGAAGACCTCCAGCGGCACTTCGCCCCGTCCCCCGACGCCTCCGGCTCCTTCGGCCCGATGGTCAACATCATGGGCCTGGAGGACGGCCTCACCTTTGGCGAGCACCACGGCAAGGTGCTCAACCTCGGCAACGGGCCCCTCGACGACCTGGCCTTCGACGTCTACGGGACGGCACGCGGCGAACAGCTCGTCATCCACCTCGACGGCAACGAGACCCTCTACACCGACGACGAACTCACCTGGCACCTAGACCGGTTCGAGCACACCCTGGCTGCGGCCCTTGCCGATCCTGGCCGCGCCGTCGGCGACCTGGACGTGCTGCCGGCCCAGGAACGACAGCTGCTCCTCGGCGCATGGAACACCACGGCCGCCCAGGAGCCGTACGTGGCGCTGCCGGAGCGGATCGAGGAGCAGGCGCGGCGTACCCCGCACGCCCCCGCGGTGATCGCGGAGGAGCGCGTCCTCTCGTACGCGGAACTGAACGCCCGCGCCAACCGGGTCGCCCGGCTCCTCATCGAGCACGGCGCGGGTCCGGAGCGTACCGTCGCCGTGACAGGGGTCCGGTCCGCCGAGTGGCCCGTGGCCGTGCTCGCGGTGGCGAAGGCGGGCGCGGCGTGCCTGCTCCTGGAACCGGACGCCGACGCGGACTTTGGCGACCTGGCGGGGGTGCACCCCGTGTGCGTGCTCACCCCGGCCCCCGCGCACAGCGCGGTGGTGCGGGCCCTGCCCCGTGTCGGCCTGGGGGAGCCCGGCACTGAGGAGGCCCTGGCCGACAGATCGGACGCCGACATCACCGACGAGGACCGCACGGCGCCGCTGCTGCCGTCCCACCCCGCGCACGTGAGCCACCTGACGGGCCTGATCACCACGTACGCGGCCCTCGCGAACCAGGCCTCCTGGATGCGAGATCGCCACCCGCAGAGCCCCGGCGACCGCGTCCTGCTCGGAACCGCGTCGCTGTGGGAGTGCCACTGGGCGCTGGGCGACGGGGCGGCACTCGTCGTGCCCGCCGACGAAGCGGCCGTGCGCGATGCGGCCCCGCGCGGAGCGGGCCTTGCCGCCGCCGAACTTGCCGCCGACCTCGCCTCGGACATCACCACCCGGCGGATCTCGGCACTGCGCACCACTCCGACGGTGCTCGCGTCCCTCCTCGCCCACATCGACGAGCCGGGCGACGAGCGGGGCGCGGCGTCATACGCTTCCCTGCACACCGTGGTCTGCGACGGCGAGCCCCTGTCGGCCCACCTCGCCGCTCGGTTCCGTGACGCGCTGAGCGGTGCGGCCCTGTGCACGGCGTACCTGCCGACGGAAGGGGCCGTGCACGCCACGGCAGGGGACGGCGAGACGGCGGCGGAGCCCGGCGGCCCCTCGATCGGCAGGCCCGTGGGCAACACCCGGGCGTACGTCCTCGACGCCTCGCTCCGCCCGGCGCCCGTCGGCGCGACCGGGGAACTGTACGTGGCGGGAGTGCAGTTGGCGCGTGGCTACGCGGGTCGCCCCGGGGCGACCGCCGAGCGCCTCGTCGCCGACCCGTACGGTGCACCGGGGGAGCGGATGTACCGCACCGGTGACCTCGCACGGTGGCGCGCGGACGGCACCCTCGAACTTGTCGCCGGTGCCACGGATCTCGGTGCCGTCGAGGCCGTCGTGGCCACGCACCCCCACGTCGCCCAGGCAGTGGCCGTCGTCCGTGCAGGCGCGGATGGGACCACCACAACGACCGCATACGTTGTGCCGGCGGCCGGAGCCGCAGCCGATCCGGAGGCGATCCGGCGCCACGCGGCCGAACGGCTTTCCGAGGCGCAGGCGCCGACGGCCGTCATCGTGATCGGCACGTTCCCCGTCACCGCCGGACACACCCTGGACCGCTCGGCGCTGCCCCTGCCGACCTCGGCATCCGCGCCGGCACGGCGCACCGCGCGCACCCCGCGCGAGGAGGCGCTCTGCCGCGCGTTCGCAGAGGTCCTCGGTGTCGACACGCCTGGCATCGACGACAGTTTCTTCGACCTCGGTGGCCAGTCCCTGACGTCGATCCGGCTGCTGAGCCGGGTCCGTACGGAACTCGGCGTGGAATTGCCGATCCGCGTGCTGTTCGAGGCCCCCACCGTGGCCCGCCTTGCGCGGCGCATCGACGAGGCCGAACAGGCCACCCGTGTCGGCCTGGTACCGGCTGAGCGCCCCGAACGGCTCCCGCTCTCCTTCGCGCAGCGCAGGCTGTGGTTCCTCAACCGCCTCGAAGGGCCGGCGTCGACCGCGTACAACATGCCGTTCGCCGTGCGGCTCACCGGCGCCCTGGACCGGGATGCGCTGTCGGCGGCCCTGCGGGATGTCGTCGCCCGGCACGAGAGCCTTCGCACCGTCTTCCCAGAAGGGCCGGACGGCACACCCCACCAGAAGATCCTGGACGCCGACGAGATACCCGCCGACCTCCTGGCCACTGCCTCTGCGAGCGCCGACGAGTTGGCGGAGGTGCTGGCCCAGACCGCCGAGGAGAACTTCGACCTCGCCAACGAACTCCCGTTGCGGTCCTGCTTGTTCACCCTCGCTGCGACAGAGCACGTCCTGCTTCTGGTGCTGCACCACATTGCCGGTGACGGCTGGTCGATGGTCCCGCTGGCGCGGGACCTGGTCGCGGCGTACGAGGTGCGCGTCGCGGGTGAGTCACCGGACTGGAAGCCCTTGCCGGTGCAGTACGCGGACTACACCCTGTGGCAGCACCGCACCCTCGGCGGCGAGAGCGACCCGCACAGCCAGATCTCGCGCCAACTGTCCTACTGGGCAACGGCATTGGAAGGCATTCCGGAAAACCTCGACCTCCCCACGGACCGGCCCCGCCCGGCGGTGGCCTCCCACCGGGGCGAGAGCGTGCCGGTCGAGATCCGCCCCGAGACGCACAAGGCCCTGGCCGCCCTGGCGCAGGAGAACGACGCCAGCCTCTTCATGGTGATGCAGGCGGCGTTCGTGGCGTTGTTGTCGCGGATGGGTGCGGGCACGGACATTCCAATCGGTACGCCGATTGCGGGTCGTACGGATGAGGCGTTGGACGATCTGGTCGGCTTCTTCGTGAACACCCTCGTGCTGCGCACCGACCTGTCTGGTGATCCGACGTTCCGTGAGCTGGTGGAGCGGGTGCGTGAGACGGATCTGGCGGCGTACGCGCATCAGGATGTGCCCTTCGAGCACCTGGTGGAGTCCCTCAATCCGGCCCGCTCGATGGCATCCCACCCGCTGTTCCAGGTGATGCTCGCCTTCCAGAACAACGCCGCGCCCCACTTCGAACTCCCCGGCCTAACGACGGACATCGACCAACTCGGTACCCAGACAGCCAAGTTCGACCTGCTCCTCAACATCACCGAGGAGCACGACGGTGCGGGTGAGCCCGCCGGGCTGACGGGAGTTCTGGAGTTCGCCGTCGACCTGTTCGACCGCGCGACCGCCGAGAACCTCATGGAGCGGTTTGGTCGTGTGTTGGCGGGGGTGGTGGCTGATGCCGACCGGCGGGTCGGCGAGTTGGAGGTGCTGTCGTCCGCGGAGCGGCGTGAGCTGTTGGTGGGCCGTAATGCGACGGGTGTTGAGGTTCCGTGGGTGTCGTTGCCGGAGGGGTTTGAGGCGCAGGTGGCGCGGTCGCCTGAGGCGACCGCTGTGGTGTTTGAGGGTGTGGAGCTGAGTTATGCGGAGGTGAATGCGCGGGCGAATCGTTTGGCGCGGTTGTTGGTGGAGCGGGGTGCTGGGCCTGAGCGTGTGGTGGCGTTGATGTTGCCGCGTTCGGAGTGGTTGCCGGTGGCGTTGTTGGCGGTGGTGAAGTCGGGTGCGGCGTATGTGCCGGTGGATCCGGAGTATCCGGCGGATCGGATCGCGTACATGTTCCAGGACGCCGATCCGGTGTGTGTGCTGGGCTCGGAGCAGACGCTGGGCCGGTTGCCCGAGGAGCTGTCCGGTCGTGGCGTGGAGGTCACGGGCGAGGCGCTAGCCGGGTATGCGGATGGTGATCTGTCGGTGGTGGAGCGGGGCTGCGTCCTGCTGCCCGATCACCCTGTGTACGTGATGTATACGTCGGGGTCGACGGGCCGGCCGAAGGGTGTGGTGTTCCCCGCCGGGGCGATGGTGAATCTGTTGGCCTGGCACGCTCAGGTGCTGTCGGGTGGTGTGGGTCGGCGGACGGGTCAGTTCGCGGCGTTGGGTTTTGATGCGGCGGCGCATGAGATGTTCTCGGCGTTGTGGTCGGGCAAGACGTTGGTGGTGCCGCGGGATGAGACGCGGCGGGGTGCCGCGGAGCTGGTGCGCTGGTTTGCCGGGCGGGGGGTGGGGGAGTTGTTCGCCCCGATGCCGATGGTTGAGGCGGTCGCGGAGGCGGCGGCCGAACTGGGGCTGGAATTGCCCGAGTTGAGGGACATCGCCCAGGCGGGCGAGGCCTTGAGTGTGCATGGTGCGGTGCGGGAGTTCTTCGGTGCGGTGCCGGGGCGGCGGTTGCACAATTACTACGGGCCGACTGAGACACATGTGGTGACGGCACTGTCCCTGACAGGAGACCCCTCGGCGTGGCCGGTGCTGCCGTCGATCGGGCGTCCGGTGGCCAACAGCCGCGTCTATGTCCTGGACGGAGCGCTGCGCCCGGTCCCGGTCGGTGTGGCCGGTGAGCTCTACCTGGCGGGTGCGCAGTTGGCGCGGGGCTATCTCAACCGTCCCGGGCTGACGGCGGAGCGGTTTGTGCCGGATCCGTTCGCGGGTCCGGGTGAGCGGATGTATCGCTCGGGGGATCTGGCGCGTTGGTGTGCGGATGGCACGGTGGAGTTCCTGGGCCGGGCCGACTTCCAGGTCAAGATCCGTGGTTTCCGTGTGGAGCTCGGTGAGGTCGAGGCGGCTATCGCGACCCACCCTGATGTCGCGCAGGTCGCGGTGGTGGCCCGTGAGGACCAGCCCGGCGACAAGAGGCTCGTCGCGTACGTAGTGCCTCGCGATGGCGAAGAGGCAGACGGAACCGAGATACGGAGCTACCTGAGCGGTCGTCTGCCGGAGTTCATGGTCCCGGCCGCGGTCGTGGTCCTGGAGGCGCTGCCGTTGACGGCGAACGGAAAGCTGGACCGGCGTGCCCTGCCCGCCCCCGACTACGCCGCAGCCTCGGCTTTCCGTGCGCCCCGCACCGAGCGCGAGCACGCGCTCTGCGAGATCTTCGCCGAGGTACTGGGAGTGGAGCGGGTCGGTATCGACGACAGCTTCTTCGACCTGGGCGGGCACTCCCTGCTCGCCACCCGTCTGATCAGCCGCATCCGCACCCGCCTCGGCGTCGAGCTGCCCCTGCGCGCTCTGTTCGAGGGGCCCAGTGTCGTCCAGCTCGGTGAGCGGATCGCGGCCGACGGCACGGCCGCGCGTGCGGCGCTGGCCCCCGCCGATCGCCCCGCCGAGGTGCCGCTGTCGTTCGCCCAGCGGCGCCTCTGGTTCCTCAACCGCTTCGAGGGGTCGGCCACTTCGACGTACAACCTGCCCATCACGCTGCGGCTGACCGGCACCTTGGACCAGGACGCGCTCGCCGCAGCCCTGGGGGATGTCGTCGCCCGGCACGAGAGCCTGCGCACGGTCTTCCCCGAAGGCCCCGACGGCACCCCCTACCAGCGCATCCTCGACACCGACCAGGCCACCGTGGCACTGGGCGCAGTCCGGACAACTCCGGAAGAACTGCCAGCGCGCGTGGCCGAGGCCGCGAGCTGCGGGTTCGCGCTGACCGACGAACTGCCCGTACGTGCCTGGCTCTTCACGCTCGACGACACCACGCACGTCCTGGTGGTGGTGCTGCACCACATCGCTGGTGACGGCTGGTCGATGGCGCCGCTGGCGCGGGACGTGGCGCAGGCGTACGAGGCACGCGTCGACGGTCGCGCCCCGAAGTGGCAGCCGCCGGCGGTGCAGTACGCGGACTACGCGATCTGGCAGCGGGAGCTGCTCGGTGACGAGAACGACCCCGACAGCCTTCTGAGCCGCCAACTCGCCTACTGGACCGCACAACTGGCCGACCTGCCGGAGCAGTTGGCGCTCCCGACGGACCGCCAGCGCCCCGCCGTAGCCTCCTACCGTGGTGACAGCCTGACCTTCGCGCTGGACGCGGAGCTGCACAAGGGCCTCGCCGAGCTGGCCCGTGCGTCGGGCGCCAGCGTGTTCATGGTGGTGCGGGCGGCGTTCGCGGCGCTGCTCTCGCGGATGGGCGCGGGGACGGACATCCCGATCGGCTCACCGATGGCCGGGCGTACCGATGAGGCGCTCGACGACCTCGTCGGGTTCTTCGTGAACACCCTGGTGCTGCGCACCGATCTGTCCGGCGACCCCACCTTCCGTGAGCTGGTCGAGCGGGTCCGCGAGACGGACCTGGCGGCACACGCACACCAGGACGTCCCCTTCGAGCACCTCGTGGAGGTCCTCAACCCGGCCCGGTCGATGGCGTCGCACCCGCTGTTCCAGGTGATGCTGGCCTTCCAGAACGTCGAGCAGCCGCGGCTGCGGCTCCCCGGCCTCACCGTCGCCGCCGAATCGGGGGCCGCTCCGGCCGCCCGCTTCGACCTGTGCGTCTACCTCGACGAGCTGCACACGGACACCGGTGCCGAAGGGGGCCTCGCCGGCGTCCTGGAATTCGCCACCGACCTGTACGACCGGAGCACGGCCGAGGAACTGGTGGCCCGCTTCGAGCGCGTCCTGCGCGGCGTGGTCCGCGACCCGGACCGGCCCGTCACGGCCCTCGACGTGCTCTCCCCGGAGGAGCGGCGGCGGATCGTCGAGGAGTGGAACGCCACCGACACCCCGGTGCGCCAGGCCCCTCTGCCGGTCCTGTTCGAGGAGCAGGTGGCACGCACCCCGCACGCGACGGCCGTGGTCCACGGGGGCGTGGAACTCACCTACGCGGAACTCGACGCCCGCGCCAACCGGATCGCGCGGCTGCTCGTCGAGCGGGGCGCGGGTCCTGAGCGGCTCGTCGCACTCGCCCTGCCCCGCTCCATTGACCAGGTCGTGGCGGTGTACGCCACCGTGAAGGCAGGGGCCGCCTACCTTCCGGTCGACCCCGAGTACCCGGCCGACCGGATCGCGTACATGCTCGACGACGCCCGACCGGTGTGCGTCCTCACCTCGGCCGACACCGTGGACCTGCTTCCGGGCACGCTGCCCGCCGTCGTCCTCGACGCTCCTGGCTTCGAGGCGTCGCTCGCCCGCTACCCGGACACCTGCCTGGGTGACGCCGACAGGACCGCGCCGCTGAGCCTGTCCCATCCCGCGTATGTGATCTACACCTCCGGGTCCACCGGCCGACCCAAGGGCGTGCTGATCCCGCACGACGCCATCGTCAACCGGCTCGCGTGGATGCAGGCCAAGCACCCGCAGGGAGCCGGAGACCGCATCCTGCAGAAGACACCGACCGGCTTCGACGTCTCCGTATGGGAGTTCTTCTGGGCGCTTCAGGTCGGAGCGACCCTCGTGGTCGCCGACCCGGGCGGGCACCGGGACCCCGCCTATCTCGTCGAGGTCATCCGCGCCCAGCGGGTCACGACGCTGCAGTTCGTGCCGTCGATGCTCGCCGTGTTCCTCGCGGAGCCGACCGCCTCCACGTGTACGACGCTGCACACGGTGATCCTCGGTGGCGAGGCCACATCCCTGGAGCTCGCCGAGAAGTTCCGCGACACCCTGGACTCGGGGCTCTTCAATCTGTACGGGCCCACGGAGGCGTCCATCGACGTCACCCGATGGGTGGTCCGCCACGAGCCCGGCGCCCCGAGCGTGCCGATCGGCGCCCCCGTGTGGAACACCCGCGCCTACGTCCTGGACGACCGGCTGCGCCCCGTCCCGGCCGGTGTGCCCGGCGAACTCTACGTATCGGGAGTGCAGTTGGCCCGCGGCTACGTGGGCAGGCCCGACCTCACCGCGGACCGGTTCGTGGCGAACCCGTACGGCCCCGCGGGGCAGCGCATGTACCGCACCGGGGACCTGGTGCGGTGGCGGTCCGACGGGAACATCGAGTTCCTCGGCCGTACCGACTTCCAGGTGAAGATCCGCGGATTCCGTGTGGAGCTTGGCGAGGTCGAATCGGCTGTCGCCGCACACCCGGCCGTCGGACAGGCCGTGGTCACGGTCCTCTCCGGTGACGGCCGCGACACCCGCCTCGTCGCCTACGTCGTGCCGGCAGCCGGCTCCACCGTCGAGCCGGGAGAGCTGCGGCAGTTCGTGGGCGCCCGCCTGCCGGAGTTCATGGTGCCCGCCGCCGTCGTCGTCCTGGCCGCGCTGCCCGTGACGGTGAACGGCAAGCTCGACCGCAAGGCACTGCCCGTGCCCGACTTCTCCGCCCCGGCCCGCGGCAGGGCGCCGCGCACCGCGCACGAGGAAGTGCTGTGCGGGCTGTTCGCCGAGGTGCTCGACCTGGAACGGGTCGGCCCCGAGGACAGCTTCTTCAACCTGGGCGGCCACTCGCTGCTCGCCACCCGCCTGGTGAGCCGCGTCCGTACGGTGCTCGGCGTGGAGCTGCCGCTGCGCGCCCTGTTCGAGGCGCCGAGCGTGGCCCAGCTGGCCCAGCGCGTCGCCGACGCCGACGGCGCACGCGCGGTGCTGGCGCCGATGGACCGCCCGGCCGATGTGCCCCTGTCCTTCGCCCAGCGGCGCCTGTGGTTCCTCAACCGCCTCGAAGGCGCGACGGCCGCCACGTACAACATGCCCATCGCGCTCCGCCTGACGGGCGCCCTGGACCGCGATGCGCTCGCCGCAGCCCTGGGGGACGTGGTCGCCCGGCACGAGAGCCTGCGCACGGTCTTCCCCGAGGGCCCCGACGGCACCCCCCGGCAGCGGATCATCGACACCGCCGCCGCCCGCGTGGAGCTGCCGCTGACCCGCGTCACCGAGGCCGCCCTGTCCGCCGCCCTGGCCCGGGAGACGGCCCGCGGATTCGATGTGACCTGCGAACTCCCGTTGCGGGCCGTGCTGTTCACGCTGAACGACAACACGCACGTACTGTTCGTGGTGCTGCACCACATCGCGGGCGACGGCTGGTCGATGGCACCGCTGGCGCGGGACGTGGCGGCTGCGTACGAGGCGCGGGCCGACGGTCACGCTCCCGAGTGGGAGCCGCTGCCGGTGCAGTACGCGGACTACGCTCTGTGGCAGCGGGAGCTGCTCGGCGAAGGATCCGACGCGGAAAGCCTGCTCGGACGGCAGGTCGCCTACTGGAGCCGCCAACTGGCAGGCCTGCCCGAACAGTTGGAGATCCCCACCGACCGGCCCCGCCCTGCCGTGTCCACCCACCGGGGCGGACACGTGGGGATCCACCTCGATGCACGGCTCCACCAGGACCTCACCGACCTGGCGCGCGAGACGGGCGCCAGCGTGTTCATGGTGGTGCGGGCGGCGCTCGCGGCGCTCCTCTCCCGGCTCGGCGCAGGGACGGACATCCCGATCGGCTCACCGGTGGCGGGCCGCACGGACGAGGCGCTGGACGACCTGGTCGGGTTCTTCGTCAATACGCTGGTGCTGCGCACCGACCTGTCCGGCACCCCCACCTTCCGTGAACTGGTCGAGCGGGTCAGGGAATCGGACCTGCGGGCCTTCGCGCACCAGGACGTGCCGTTCGAGCACCTCGTGGACGTACTGAACCCCGCACGTTCCATGTCGCGGCACCCGCTGTTCCAGGTGATGCTGGCCTTCCAGAACACGAGCCCGCCCCGCCTCGAACTCCCCGGCCTCGCCCTCACCGGCGAGCCGGCGGAGCTGGCAGCGGTCAAGTTCGACCTGTCCGTCAACCTCGACGAGGCCTTCGACGCGGACCGGAAGCCCGACGGCATCACCGGTGAACTCACCTACGCGGCCGATCTGTTCGACCGGAGCACCGCCGAGGGCATGGCGCGCCGGTTCGAGCGCCTGCTGCGGGAGTTCGTCGCGGATCCGGAGCGCCCGGTGGTCGCGGCGGAGCTGCTGTCGCCGCGGGAGCGGCGTCTCGTCCTGGACGAGTGGGCGCCGGGAGCGGACGGTGGACCGTCGGCCGGCACCACGGCGCTCGACCTGTTCGCGGAGCAGGTGGGGCGGACGCCTGACGCGGTGGCCGTGGAGTGCGGCGACACCACGCTGTCGTACGCGGAACTGAACGCGTGGGCCGCGGACTTGGCGCGGCTCCTGGCGGCGCAGGGTGCCGCTGCCGAGCGCGCGGTGGCGGTGGCCCTGCCCCGCTCGGTGGAGTTCGTGGTGGCGATGGTGGCCGTGTGGAAGGCGGGAGCCGTCTTCCTGCCCGTCGACGAGGAGTACCCGGCGGAACGGGTGGCTCTGATGTGCCGGGACATGCGGCCCGTGTGCGCCGTGACGACCGCACGGACCACGGCGGCCTTGCCGGGCGACCTGCCGCGGGTCCTCGTGGACGGCCGGGCGGACGAGAGGGTGGATGACAAGGCGGTCGGTACGGGCACCGCCGGTGCCGCACCGCTGCCGGAGCACGCGGCATACGTCGTGTACACCTCCGGCTCGACGGGGCTCCCGAAGGGCGTGGTCGTCGAACACCGGTCGCTGGCCAGGTACTTGACGTGGGCTCAGGCAGCCCACCCGGAAGCGTCGGATGTGGTGGCCTGGCAGTCGCCGGTCACCTTCGACATGACGATGGCATCCGTGCTGCTTCCCCTGGTGTCGGGTGGCCGCGCCCGCGTGGTCGACCTCCTGCGGATGCCCGAGACCCCGGGTGCCGAACGGGAACGGCACTCCCCGTCGTTCATGAAGGCGACACCGAGCCACGTCCCTCTGCTGCTGACCCTGCCGGAACAGGTCTCGCCGACCGGTGAACTGGTCCTTGGCGGCGAGGCCCTGGCGGGCGCCGATGTCGCGGAGTGGCGGCGACGCCACCCGAGGGCGGTCGTCGTCAACGCCTACGGGCCTACCGAGACGACCGTGAACGTCACCGAACACCGGGTGGAGCCGGGCGAGGCGCTGCCTTCGGGCGGAGTGTCCGTCGGCCGCCCGCGGGGCGAGAACCGCGTGTACGTCCTGGACGGCGGCCTGCGCCCGGTGCCGGTGGGCGTGGTCGGCGAACTCCACGTGGCGGGCGTGCAGGTGGCCCGCGGGTACGCGGGGCGGGCCGGCGTGACGGCGGAGCGGTTCGTGGCCTGCCCGTTCGGGGCCGGCGGCGAGCGGATGTACCGCACGGGCGACCTCGTGAAGTGGCGGGCGGACGGCACCCTCGACTATGTGGGGCGCGCCGACGCCCAGATCCAGTTGCGCGGCTTCCGCATCGAACCCGGCGAGATCGAAGCCTCGCTCACGGAAGACCCGGGCATCGACCGCGCCACGGTCCTCCTGCGCGAGGACCAGCCCGGAGACAAGCGCCTCGTCGCCTACGTCGTCCCGGCGGCCGGTGCGACACTGGAGACGGACACGATCCTGAAGTCCCTCAGCGGACGGCTCCCGCAGCACATGGTCCCGGCCGCGATCGTGACCCTCGCCGAACTCCCGCTGACCGCGCACGGAAAGCTCGACACGCGGGCCCTGCCCGCCCCCGAACTCAACGGCTCCCAAGGCTCCCCGGGCTCCCAGGGCGGAACGAGCCGGGCCCCCCGGGACGGGCGCGAGGAAGTCCTGTGCGCGGTCTTCGCCGAGATCCTCGGCGTCACCACGATCGGCATCGACGACAACTTCTTCGACCTGGGCGGGCACTCGCTGCTCGCCACCCGCCTGGTGAGCCGCGCCCGCACGGTGCTCGGCGTCGAACTGCCCCTGCGCGCCCTGTTCGAGGCACCGACGGTGGCCCGGCTCGCGGAGTGGCTGGCACAGGCCGGCGACGCGCGTGCGCCGCTGGCGCCGATGGACCGCCCGGCCGAGGTGCCGCTGTCCTTCGCCCAGCGCAGGATGTGGTTCCTCAACCGCTTCGAAGGCGCCACGGCCGCCACGTACAACATGCCTGTCGCCCTGCGGCTCACCGGAACCCTGGACCGGGTGGCGCTGCGGTCCGCGCTGCGGGACATCGTCGTCCGGCACGAGTCGCTGCGCACCGTCTTCCCCGAGGGCGCGGACGGCGTGCCGTTCCAGGAGATCAGGGAGGTCCACGAGACCGCCGACGGAGAGGGAACCTGGCCGGCCCTCGACGTGACCCCGGCGACGGAGGAGGAACTCCCGGACCTGGTGGTCGAGCAGGCCGAGCGCGGCTTCGACCTGACGGTCGACATGCCGCTGCGCGCCAGGCTCTTCGCGCTGGTCGAGGACGTGCACGTGCTGGTGGTGGTGCTGCACCACATCGCCGGTGACGGCTGGTCGATGGTCCCGCTGGCGCGGGACGTGGCGCAGGCGTACGAGGCACGGGTCAGTGGTGGCGCCCCGGTGTGGGAGCCGCTGCCGGTGCAGTACGCAGACTACGCGCTGTGGCAGCGGGACCTCCTCGGCGACGAAGCCGACCCCGAAAGCCTGCTGAGCCGCCAGCTCGCCTACTGGAAGCAGCAACTGGCCGCCTTGCCCGACCAGTTGGAGCTGCCGACGGATCGTCCGCGCCCGGCGGTGGCGTCCTTCCGCGGCGAGCAAGTGGCCTTCGAGGTGGACGCGGAGGTCCACGCGGGCCTGGCCGAACTCGCCCGTACGTCGGGTGCGAGTGTGTTCATGGTGGTGCGGGCGGCGTTCGCGGCGTTGTTGTCGCGGATGGGTGCGGGTACGGACGTTCCGATCGGTACGCCGGTCGCGGGTCGTACGGATGAGGCGTTGGACGATCTGGTCGGGTTCTTCGTGAACACGCTGGTGCTCCGTACCGATCTGTCGGGTGATCCGACGTTCCGTGAGCTGGTGGAGCGGGTGCGTGAGACGGATCTGGCGGCGTATGCGCATCAGGATGTGCCGTTCGAGCACTTGGTGGAGGTGCTGAACCCCGAGCGGTCGATGTCGCGGCACCCGCTGTTCCAGGTGATGCTCGCCTTCCAGAACAACGAACAGGCCGAACTCCGCCTTCCGCAGCTCACGCTCACCGGAGAGCTGGCGGAAACCGCGTCGTCCAAGTTCGACCTGCTCCTGCGGATCACCGAAAGGGAAGCCAACGCCGGAGGCATGGACTGCCTCCTGGAGTTCTCCGTTGATTTGTTTGATCGGGGGACGGTTGTGGGGTTGGTGGAGCGGTTTGGTCGTGTGTTGGCGGGGGTGGTGGCTGATGCGGACCGGCGTGTGGGTGAGTTGGAGGTGTTGTCGGCGGTAGAGCGGCGTGAGCTGCTGGTGGGCCGTAATGCGACGGGTGTTGAGGTTCCGTGGGTGTCGTTGCCGGAGGGGTTTGAGGCGCAGGCGGCACGCACGCCGCAGATGACCGCTGTGGTGTTTGAGGGGGTGGAGCTGAGTTATGCGGAGGTGAATGCGCGGGCGAATCGTTTGGCGCGGTTGTTGGTGGAGCGGGGTGCTGGTCCTGAGCGTGTGGTGGCGTTGATGTTGCCGCGTTCGGAGTGGTTGCCGGTGGCGTTGTTGGCGGTGGTGAAGTCGGGTGCGGCGTATGTTCCGGTGGATCCGGAGTATCCGGCGGATCGGATCGCGTACATGTTCCAGGATGCCGATCCGGTGTGTGTGCTGGGCTCGGAGCAGACGCTGGGCCGGTTGCCCGAGGAGCTGTCCGGTCGTGGCGTGGAGGTCACGGGCGAGGCGCTAGCCGGGTATGCGGATGGTGATCTGTCGGTGGTGGAGCGGGGCTGCGTCCTGCTGCCCGATCACCCTGTGTACGTGATGTACACCTCGGGGTCGACGGGCCGGCCGAAGGGTGTGGTGTTCCCCGCCGGGGCGATGGTGAATCTGTTGGCCTGGCACGCTCAGGTGCTGTCGGGTGGTGTGGGTCGGCGGACGGGTCAGTTCGCGGCGTTGGGTTTTGATGCGGCGGCGCATGAGATGTTCTCGGCGTTGTGGTCGGGCAAGACGTTGGTGGTGCCGCGGGATGAGACGCGGCGGGGTGCCGCGGAGCTGGTGCGCTGGTTTGCCGGGCGGGGGGTGGGGGAGTTGTTCGCCCCGATGCCGATGGTTGAGGCGGTCGCGGAGGCGGCGGCCGAACTGGGGCTGGAATTGCCCGAGTTGAGGGACATCGCCCAGGCGGGCGAGGCCTTGAGTGTGCATGGTGCGGTGCGGGAGTTCTTCGGTGCGGTGCCGGGGCGGCGGTTGCACAACTACTACGGGCCGACCGAGACGCATGTGGTGACGGCGCTGTCGCTGGAGGGGGATCCGGCGGGCTGGCCGGTGTTGCCGTCGATCGGGCGTCCGGTGGCCAACAGCCGCGTCTATGTCCTGGATGCCTCGCTGCGGCCGGTCCCGGTCGGTGTGGCCGGTGAGCTGTATTTGGCGGGTGCGCAGTTGGCGCGGGGCTATCTCAACCGTCCCGGCCTGACGGCGGAGCGGTTTGTGCCGGATCCGTTCGCGGGGCCGGGTGAGCGGATGTATCGCTCGGGGGATCTGGCGCGGTGGTGTGCGGATGGCACGGTGGAGTTCCTGGGCCGGGCGGACTTCCAGGTCAAGATCCGTGGTTTCCGTGTGGAGCTCGGTGAGGTCGAGGCGGCCATCGCCACCCACCCTGATGTCGCGCAGGTCGCGGTGGTGGCCCGTGAGGACCAGCCCGGCGACAAGAGGCTCGTCGCGTACGTCATCCCGTCGAGCACCGACTCCACCGAGCAGGCCCGCGACCCGGAGCTGGTGAACAGGGAGCTGCGCCGGTACGTGGGCGAGCGTCTGCCGGAGTTCATGGTCCCGGCCGCGGTCGTGGTCCTGGACGCGCTGCCGTTGACGGCGAACGGAAAGCTGGACCGGCGTGCCCTGCCCGCCCCCGACTACGCCGCGGCTTCGGCCTTCCGCGCCCCGCGCTCGGAACGCGAACGAGCCCTGTGCGAGATCTTCGCCGAGGTACTGGGAGTGGAGCGGGTCGGTATCGACGACAGCTTCTTCGACCTGGGCGGGCACTCCCTGCTCGCCACCCGCCTGATCAGCCGCATCCGCACCCGCCTCGGCGTCGAGCTGCCCCTGCGCGCCCTCTTCGAAGCACCGAACGCAGCCACGTTGACCGAACAGCTGGGAACCGCGCAGAAGTCGCAGCGGCCCGCACTGCGGCGCATGCCGCGCCCCAAGGAGAACTGATGATCCCTCTGTCCTTTTCCCAGCGTCGGCTCTGGTTCCTCAACCGCCTGGAGGGCACCGCGGCCGCCACGTACAACCTGCCCATCACGCTGCGCCTGACCGGCACCCTGGACCGGGACGCGCTCGCCGCGGCGCTGCGGGACGTGGTGGAGCGCCACGAGAGCCTGCGCACGGTCTTCCCCGAGGGCCCCGACGGCACTCCGTACCAGCGCATCCTCGACACCGACCAGGCGTGGGCCGGCATGAAGTCGGTGTCGACGGGCGAGGGTGAGCTCGACGCCGCCGCCTGGGCCTTCCGGAGCCAAGGCTTCGACGTCACGGTCGACGCCCCCATGAGGGCACGCCTGTTCGTGCTCAGCGAGGACGTGCACGTGCTGGTGGTGGTGCTGCACCACATCGCCGGTGACGGCTGGTCGATGGCGCCGCTGGCGCGGGACGTGGCGCAGGCGTACGAGGCACGGGTCGGCGGTGGCGCCCCGGTGTGGGAGCCGCTGCCGGTGCAGTACGCCGACTACGCGCTGTGGCAGCGGGAGCTCCTCGGCGACGAGAGCGACCCCGAAAGCCTGGTGAGCCGTCAAGTCACGTACTGGAAGGGCGTCTTGGACGGTCTGCCGGAGCAGCTGGAGCTGCCCGTGGACCGCATCCGGCCCGCCGTCGCCACGTACCGGGGCGACAACGTCGAGTTCACGGTGGATGCCGCCGTGCACCGCGGTCTCGCCGCCCTGGCGGGGGAGTCGGGCGCCAGTGTGTTCATGGTGGTGCAGGCGGCGTTCGCCACGTTGCTGTCGCGGCTCGGCGCGGGCGCGGACATCCCGATCGGCACGCCGGTGGCCGGGCGCACGGACGAGGCGCTGGACGACCTCGTCGGCTTCTTCATCAACACGCTCGTACTGCGGACGGACATATCCGGCGATCCGACGTTCCGTCAACTGGTCGACCGAGTGCGTGAAGTGGACCTCGGTGCCTTCAGCAACCAGGACGTCCCGTTCGAGCACTTGGTCGAGGTGATCAACCCGACCCGGTCCATGTCGCGCCACCCGCTCTTCCAGGTGGCACTGGCGTTCCAGAACCAGAGCAGGCCCGAACTGCAGCTGCCCGGCGTCGCACTGAGCGTCGAGTCGAACGACAGTGATGCGGCGAAGTTCGATCTGTCGTTGGGGCTTTCGGAGCGGTTCGACGGTGAGGGTGTGCCGGCTGGTTTGGAGGGTGGTTTCGAGTTCGCGACGGATCTGTTCGACCGGGTGACGGTCGAGGAGATCGCGGAGCGGTTCGGGCGGCTGCTGTCCGCTGCGGTGGCCGACCCCGACCGGCCGGTCGGCGAGCTGGAGGTTCTGTCTGCTCAGGAGCGCGAGGATCTGCTGGTCGGTTGGCAGGGCTCCAAGGTGGACGTCCCTTGCGTGTCGTTGCCGGTGGCGTTCGAGGGGCAGGTGGCGCGGACGCCTGAGGCGACGGCGGTGCTGTTCGAGGATGTTCGGCTGACCTATGCGGAGTTGAATGCGCGGGCGAATCGTCTGGCCCGGTATCTGGTCCGGCAGGGTGTGGGTCCGGAGGCGCGGGTTGGGTTGGTGTTGCCGCGTTCGCCGGGGTTGTTGGTGGCGATGTTGGCGGTGCTGAAGGCGGGTGCGGCGTATGTGCCGGTGGATCCGAAGTATCCGGCGGAGCGCATCGCGTACATGCTCGACGACGCCCGGCCCGCGGTCGTGCTGACGAGCAAGGCGGTTCACCACGTCGTACCGAAGGGGCTGCACGCACAGCCCCTTGAGGACGTCGCGAATCTTGCAGCGGGTGAGCCGGGCACGGATCTGGTGGATGGGGACAGGTGTGTCCCGCTGCGGCCCGATCACCCGGCGTATGTGATCTATACGTCGGGTTCGTCGGGGCGGCCGAAGGGTGTGGTGGTCGGTCATGCGGGTGTGGTGAATCTGGCGAGGGATCACATCGCGCGTCTGGGGATCGATGGTGGGAGTCGGCTGTTGCAGTTTGCTTCGCCGAGTTTTGATGCGGCGGTGGCGGACATGTGGCCGGCGTGGCTGGCCGGTGCGGCGCTGGTGTTGGGGTCGGCGGAGCGGTTGACGCCTGGTTCTCAACTCTCCGAGCTGATGGCGGAGTGCGGGGTGTCGCATGCGACGTTGCCGCCGGCGACGTTGCCGGTGCTGGCCGAGGCGGGGGGTCTGCCGGAGGGTATGACGCTGGTGGTGGCCGGTGAGGCGTGTTCGGCGGAGGTGGCCCGCACCTGGTCGCGTGCCCGCCGGATGGTCAACATTTATGGTCCGACCGAGGCGACGGTCGCCTCGACGTCGAGTGAGCCGCTGTCGCCGGAGATGGCAGGGGTGCCGCCGATCGGGCGGCCGGTGTGGAACACCCGGGCCCATGTCCTTGATGAGCGGTTGCGTCCGGTGACGGTGGGCACCCCCGGCGAGCTCTACCTGGCGGGGGCCCAGTTGGCGCGGGGCTACCTCAACCGCCCCGCCCTGACAGCCGAGCGCTTCGTCGCCGACCCCTTCGGAGCCCCGGGGGAGCGGATGTACCGGACCGGGGATGTGGTGCGTCGCCGCCGGGACGGTCAGCTGGAGTATGTCGGGCGTGCGGACGAGCAGGTCAAGGTCCGCGGCTTCCGTATCGAGCTGGGTGAGATAGAGGCGGCGCTTCTGTCGCACCCGGATGTGGCGCAGGCCACGGCGATGGTCCGCGAGGACCGGCCCGGCGACAAGCGCTTGGTCGCCTATGTCGTGCCGTCGACGCCCGGTGATTCCGTGGACACGGGTCAGGTGCGTCAGTACGTCGGTGAGCTGCTGCCGGAGTTCATGGTCCCGGCCGCGGTCGTCACCCTCGCCGAGCTGCCGCTGACCGCGCACCGCAAGGTCGACCGGCGTGCCCTGCCCGCCCCCGACTATGCGGCGGTCGTGGCCTTCCGCGCTCCGCGCACGGAACGTGAACGAGCCCTGTGCGCGATCTTCGCCGAGGTGCTCGGCGCGGAGCGCGTCGGTATCGACGACGGCTTCTTCGAGCTCGGCGGCCACTCCCTGCTGGCCACCCGAGTGATCAGCCGCATCCGCACCGTCCTGAACGTGGAACTGCCCCTCCGCGCCCTCTTCGAAGGCCCCACCGTCGAGCAGCTGGCGCGCCGCGTCGAGGACGCCGCGGCCGCCCGCACGGCGCTGACGCCTCGGCCGCGCCCCGCGGAGATCCCCCTGTCACCCGCCCAGCGCGGGCTCTGGCTCCTCAGCCGGATTCAAGGTCCTGCGGCGGCCACGTACAACGTGCCCATCGCGCTGCGCCTCGTCGGCGAACTGAACAGGGAAGTGCTCGGACTCGCGCTCCAGGACGTGGTGGAGCGGCACGAAAGCCTGCGGACGCTGCTTCTGGAGGGTGCCGAAGGCACCCCCTACCAGAAGGTCCTCGCTCCCGAAGAGGTCAGCCTGCCGCTGCCCGTCGCGGAGGTCGCCGAAGCGGAGGTCCCTGCGGCCGTCGCGGCCGTGGCGAACCAGGGCTTCGACCTGAGCACCGAGATCCCCTTCCGGGCCCGGCTTTTCGCGCTGAAGGAGGACCAGCACGTCCTGGTGGTGGTGCTGCACCACGTCGCGGGCGACGGCTGGTCGATGGCGCCGCTGGGGCGGGACGTGGCGGCGGCGTACGAGGCACGGGCCGAAGGCCGGGCCCCGGAGTGGGAGCCGCTGCCGGTGCAGTACGCGGACTACGCGATCTGGCAGCGGGAACTGCTCGGCGACGAGAACGACCCCAAAAGCCCGATCAGCCGTCAGCTCGCATACTGGACGGCACAACTCACCGACCTTCCCGAGCAGTTGGAACTCCCCGTCGACCGGCCTCGCCCGGCGGTGGCGTCACACCGTGGTGACCGGCTTGTCTTCGAGGTGGGCACGGAGGTTCACCAGGGCCTGGTCGACCTCGCGCGCGAGTCGGGCGCGAGCGTGTTCATGGTGGTACGGGCGGCGTTCGCCACGCTGCTCTCGCGGCTCGGGGCCGGGACGGACATCCCGATCGGCTCGCCGATCGCGGGCCGTACGGACGAGGCGCTCGACGACCTCGTCGGCTTCTTCATCAACACCCTGGTACTGCGCACCGACCTGTCCGGTGCCCCCACCTTCCGTCAGCTGGTCGAGCGGGTCCGCGAGACGGACCTGGCGGCGTACGCCCATCAGGATGTGCCGTTCGAGCACCTGGTGGAGGCCCTCAACCCCGAGCGGTCGCTGTCGCGCCACCCGCTGTTCCAGGTGATGCTGACCTTCCAGAACAACGAACAGGCCCAGTTCCAGCTCCCCGGACTGACCTTCACGAGCGAGTCGACAGGGGACGGTGCCGCGAAGTTCGACCTCCAACTGGGTGTGCACGAACAGCACGGGCACGACGGCTGTCCGGCGGGGCTCGTCGGCGCCTTCGAGTTCGCGACTGATCTGTTCGACCGGGTGACGGTCGAGGAGATCGTCGAGCGGTTCGGCCGGCTGCTGGCTGCTGTAGTGGCGGATCCCGATCGCCTGGTCGGGGAGTTGGAGGTTCTGTCTGCCCAGGAGTGTGAGGATCTGCTGTCGGGTTGGCAGGGTGAGCGGGTCGAGGTTCCGTGGGTGTCGTTGCCGGTGGCGTTCGAGGCGCAGGTGGCGCGGACGCCCGAGGCGACGGCCGTCCTGTTCGAGGATGTTCAGCTCACCTACGCGGAGCTGAATGCGCGGGCGAACCGACTGGCCCGGGTTCTGGTGGGTCGGGGTGTGGGACCCGAGGACTTGGTGGCTTTGGTGCTGCCGCGTTCGCCGGAGTTGTTGGTGGCGATGCTGGCGGTGTTGAAGGCGGGTGCGGCGTATGTTCCGGTGGACCCGAAGTACCCGGCGGAGCGCATCGCGTACATGCTGGACGATGCGCGCCCTGTGGTCGCGCTGACCTCGCAGGCCGTCCGGGACGTCGTGCCAAGTGGCGTGGAAACGCTGTTTCTTGAGGAAATCGCGGATGCGGTGTCTGCCGCCTCGGGTGCGGATCTGGTGGATGGGGACAGGTGTGTCCCGCTGCGGCCCGATCACCCGGCGTATGTGATCTATACGTCGGGTTCGTCGGGGCGGCCGAAGGGTGTGGTGGTCGGTCATGCGGGTGTGGTGAATCTGGCGAGGGATCACATCGCCCGTCTGGGGATCGATGGTGGGAGTCGGCTGTTGCAGTTTGCTTCGCCGAGTTTTGATGCGGCGGTGGCGGACATGTGGCCGGCGTGGCTGGCCGGTGCGGCACTGGTGTTGGGGTCGGCGGAGCGGTTGACGCCTGGTTCTCAACTCTCCGAGCTGATGGCGGAGTGCGGGGTGTCGCATGCGACGTTGCCGCCGGCGACGTTGCCGGTGCTGGCGGAGGCGGGGGGTCTGCCGGAGGGTATGACGCTGGTGGTGGCTGGTGAGGCGTGTTCGGCGGAGGTGGCCCGCACGTGGTCGCGTGGTCGCCGGATGGTCAACATTTATGGTCCGACCGAGGCGACGGTGGCCTCGACGTCGAGTGAGCCGTTGTCGCCGGAGATGGCGGGGGTGACGCCGATCGGGCGGCCGGTGTGGAACACCCGGGCGTATGTGTTGGATGCGTCGTTGCGTCCGGTGCCGGCCGGGGTGGCGGGCGAACTGTATTTGGCAGGTGCGCAGTTGGCGCGCGGCTATCTCAACCGCCCGGCTCTGACGGCGGAGCGCTTCGTGCCGGACCCGTTCGCGGGTGCGGGGGAGCGGATGTATCGGACCGGGGATGTGGTGCGTCGCCGCCGGGATCGTCAGCTGGAGTATGTGGGGCGCGCCGACGAGCAGGTCAAGGTCCGCGGTTTCCGCATCGAGCTGGGCGAGATCGAGGCGGTGCTCTTGTCCCACCCGGATGTGGCGCAGGTGGTCGTCGTGGCTCGCGAGGACCGTCCGGGCGACAAGCGCTTGGTCGCCTATGTCGTGCCGTCGACGCCCGGTGCTTCCGTGGACACGGGTCAGGTGCGTCAGTACGTCGGTGAGCTGCTGCCGGAGTTCATGGTCCCGGCCGCGGTGGTCCCCCTGGCCGAGCTGCCGCTGACCGCGCACCGCAAGGTCGACCGGCGTGCCCTGCCCGCCCCCGAGTACGTCGAGGCGCGGCGCGTGCGCGGCCCGCGTGACGCTCGCGAGGAAGTGCTCTGCGCGATCTTCGCCGAGGTGCTCGGCGTCGAGCGCGTGGGCATCGACGACAGTTTCTTCGAGCTGGGCGGCCACTCCCTGCACGCCACCCGTGTGATCAGCCGCATCCGTGCGGTGTTCGGCATAGAGGTGCCGCCCCGGGCGATGTTCGAGGCACCGACCGTCGCCCAGCTGAACGCCCGCATGACGGACGCGCAGGGCGCCCGCGCGGCGCTGGCTCCAGCGCACCGCCCTGCGGAGATCCCCTTGTCGTTCGCGCAGCGCAGGCTGTGGTTCCTCAACCGCTTCGAGGGCCCGGAATCCCCCACGTACAACATGCCCATCGCGCTGCGGCTCACCGGGCCGCTCGACCGGGAGGCCCTGCGCGCGGCCCTGTGCGACGTGGTCGTACGCCACGAGTCGCTGCGCACGGTCTTCCCCGAGGGCGAAGACGGCGTGCCCGTCCAGCGTGTCCTCGCCGCGGCAGACTCCATGGTGGAGATGCCGGTGCGGGAGATCCGTGAGGAGGAGGTCCCGGACGCGGTCGCCCGGACCGCGCGGCGCGGGTTCGACCTGACCGTCGAAGTCCCCCTGAGGGCTGCCCTGTTCGAGCTGGACGGCACCACGCACGTCCTGGTCGTCGTGCTGCACCACATCACGGGCGACGGCTGGTCGATGGCACCGCTGGCGCGTGACGTCGCGCTGGCGTACGAGGCGCGCATCACGGGCCGGGCGCCGAGTTGGGAGCCGTTGCCGGTGCAGTACGCGGACTATGCGCTGTGGCAGCAGGATGTGCTCGGCGACGAGTCCGACCCCGAGAGCCTGATCAGCCGCCAGCTCGCGTTCTGGAAGCGGCAACTGGCCGCCTTGCCGGACCAGTTGGAGCTGCCGACGGACCGTCCGCGCCCGGTGGTCGCCTCGTACCGTGGTGGCACCGTCCCCGTGACCGTCGACGCGGAGGTCCACGCGGGCCTTGTCGCCCTCGCGCGTCAGTCGGGTGCGAGTGTGTTCATGGTGGTACGGGCGGCGTTCGCGGCGTTGTTGTCGCGGATGGGTGCGGGCACGGACATTCCGATCGGTACGCCGATTGCGGGTCGTACGGATGAGGCGCTGGACGATCTGGTCGGCTTCTTCGTGAACACGCTGGTGCTCCGCACCGATCTGTCGGGTGATCCGACGTTCCGTGAACTGGTGGAGCGGGTCCGTGAGACGGACCTGGCCGCGTATGCGCATCAGGATGTGCCGTTCGAGCACTTGGTGGAGGTGCTGAACCCCGAGCGGTCGATGTCGCGGCACCCGCTGTTCCAGGTGATGCTCGCCTTCCAGAACAACGAACAGGCCGAACTCCGCCTTCCGCAGCTCACGCTCACCGGAGAGGTGACGGAGACGCGGTCGTCCAAGTTCGACCTGATTCTGAACGTCACCGAGCTGCGTGATGCCGACGGCGAGCCCGCCGGCCTGGCAGGAGTCCTGGAGTTCTCCGTTGATTTGTTTGATCGGGGGACGGTTGTGGGGTTGGTGGAGCGGTTTGGTCGTGTGTTGGCTGGGGTGGTGGCTGATGCGGACCGGCGGGTGGGTGAGTTGGAGGTGTTGTCGGCGGTAGAGCGGCGTGAGCTGTTGGTGGGCCGTAATGCGACGGGTGTTGAGGTTCCGTGGGTGTCGTTGCCGGAGGGGTTTGAGGCGCAGGCGGCACGCACGCCGCAGATGACCGCTGTGGTGTTTGAGGGGGTGGAGCTGAGTTATGCGGAGGTGAATGCGCGGGCGAATCGTTTGGCGCGGTTGTTGGTGGAGCGGGGTGCTGGTCCTGAGCGTGTGGTGGCGTTGATGTTGCCGCGTTCGGAGTGGTTGCCGGTGGCGTTGTTGGCGGTGGTGAAGTCGGGTGCGGCGTATGTTCCGGTGGATCCGGAGTATCCGGCGGAGCGGATCGCGTACATGTTCCAGGACGCCGATCCGGTGGCGGTAGTGACCGGGGCGCCGCTGGATGAGGCGGTGGTGGGCGGCGCTTCGCAGGTGGTGCTGGGCGAGGCCGCGGACCTGCTGGGCGGGCCGTCGGATGTCTATGCCGAGGGTGATCTGTCGGTGGTGGAGCGGGGTGGTGTGCTGCTGCCGGATCACCCTGTGTACGTGATGTATACGTCGGGTTCGACGGGCCGGCCGAAGGGTGTGGTGTTCCCCGCCGGGGCGATGGTGAATCTGCTGGCCTGGCACGCTCAGGTGCTGTCGGGTGGTGTGGGTCGGCGGACGGGTCAGTTCGCGGCGTTGGGTTTTGATGCGGCGGCGCATGAGATGTTCTCGGCGTTGTGGTCGGGCAAGACGTTGGTGGTGCCGCGGGATGAGACGCGGCGGGGTGCCGCGGAGCTGGTGCGCTGGTTCGCCGGGCAGGGGGTGGGCGAGCTGTTCGCCCCGATGCCGATGGTCGAAGCCGTCGCGGAAGCAGCGGCCGAACTCGATCTCGATCTGCCGCAGTTGATGGATGTGGCACAGGCGGGTGAGGCGCTGTCCGTGCACGGCCCGGTGCGGGAGTTCTTCTCATCGGTGCGGGGGCGGCGGTTGCACAACTACTACGGGCCGACCGAGACGCATGTGGTGACGGCGCTGTCGCTGGAGGGGGATCCGGCGGGCTGGCCGGTGTTGCCGTCGATCGGGCGTCCGGTGGCCAACAGTCGCGTGTATGTCCTGGACGGAGCCCTGCGGCCGGTGCCGGTGGGTGTGGCGGGTGAGCTGTATTTGGCGGGTGCGCAGTTGGCGCGCGGTTATCTCAACCGCCCTGGCCTGACGGCGGAGCGGTTCGTGCCGGATCCGTTCGCGGGTCCGGGTGAGCGGATGTATCGCTCGGGGGATCTGGCGCGGTGGTGTGCGGATGGCACGGTGGAGTTCCTGGGCCGGGCGGACTTCCAGGTCAAGATCCGGGGCTTCCGTGTGGAGCTCGGTGAGGTCGAGGCGGCTATCGCGACCCACCCTGATGTCGCGCAGGTCGCGGTGGTGGCCCGTGAGGACCAGCCCGGCGGCAAGCGCCTCGTCGCCTACGCAGTGCCCCGCGAAGGAGCGGAGGTCGACGGCACGGAGATTCGGCGCTACCTGAGCGGCCGTCTTCCGGAGTTTATGGTCCCGGCGGCGGTGGTGGTCCTGGAGGCGCTTCCGTTGACGGCGAACGGCAAGCTGGACCGGCGTGCCCTGCCCGCCCCCGACTATGCGGGGGCCGTGGCGGGGCGTGGTCCGCGTAATGGGCATGAGCAGGTGTTGTGTGCGGCCTTCGCCGAGGTGCTGGGTGTGGAGCGGGTCGGCATCGACGACAACTTCTTCGATCTGGGCGGTCATTCCCTGTTGGCGACCCGTCTGATCAGCCGTATCCGCACGCGCCTGGGCGTGGAGCTGCCGCTGCGTGCCTTGTTTGAGGGTCCCAGTGTGGTTCAGCTGGCGGAGCGGGTGGTTGAGGCGGGGGTGGCGCGGGCGGCGCTGGTGCCGATGGCGCGTCCGGCCGAGGTGCCCTTGTCGTTTGCTCAGCGCCGACTGTGGTTCCTCAACCGTCTGGAGGGCGAGTCGTCATCGACGTACAACTTGCCGATCGTTCTGCGGCTGACGGGCGTACTGGACCGGGAGGCGCTGGGTACGGCGCTCTTCGATGTGGTCGAACGTCATGAGTCGCTGCGTACCGTCTTCCCCCAGGGCGCGGACGGCGTGCCGTTCCAGTCGGTCGTCGACAGCGAACGGGTCTCCGCGTCCCTGTCCCTGGGTGTCAGCGAGGCGTCGGAGGAGACGCTGGCGGAGCTCATTGCGGCCGAGGTGACGTGCGGGTTCGACCTCACCGCCCAAGTTCCTTTGCGCGCCCGGCTGTTCGCGCTGAATGATGCCACGCATGTGCTGGTGGTGGTGCTGCACCACATCGCGGGTGACGGCTGGTCGATGGAGCCGCTGGCGCGGGACGTGGCGGCGGCCTACGAGGCGCGGACCGCGGGTGGTGTCCCGGCGTGGGAGCCGCTGCCGGTGCAGTATGCGGACTACGCGCTGTGGCAGCGGGACCTGCTCGGCGACGAAGCCGACCCCGAAAGCCTGCTGAGCCGCCAGCTCGCCTACTGGAAGGAGCAACTGGCCGAGCTCCCCGAGGAGTTGCAGCTCCCCACGGACCGTCGGCGCCCCGCCGTCGCCTCCTACCGTGGTGACAGTCTGACGTTCACGCTCGACGCGGAGCTGCACGGTCGCCTCAGTGGGCTGGCGCGTGAGTCGGGTGCGAGTGTGTTCATGGTGGTGCAGGCGGCCTTCGCGGCACTCCTTTCGCGACTCGGTGCGGGCACCGACATCCCCATCGGTTCACCGGTGGCGGGCCGTACGGACGAGGCGCTGGACGATCTCGTCGGGTTCTTCGTGAACACCCTCGTGCTGCGCACCGACCTCTCCGGCGACCCCACCTTCCGCGAACTGGTGGAGCGGGTCCGCGAGACGGACCTGGCCGCCTACGCCCATCAGGACGTGCCCTTCGAGCACCTCGTGGAGGTCCTCAACCCGGTCCGGTCGATGGCCCGGAACCCTCTCTTCCAGGTGGCTCTCGCCTTCCAGAACCAGCGCCAGTCCGACCTGCGGCTCCCCGGTGTCTCGCTGAGCACGGAGCAGAGCGACGGCGCCGCGGCGAAGTTCGATCTGTCGTTGGGGCTTTCGGAGCGGTTCGACGGTGAGGGTGTGCCGGCTGGTTTGGAGGGTGGTTTCGAGTTCGCGACTGATCTGTTCGACCGGGTCACGGTCGAGGAGATCGTCGAGCGGTTCGGCCGGCTGCTGGCTGCTGTAGTGGCGGATCCCGATCGCCTGGTCGGGGAGTTGGAGGTTCTGTCTGCCCAGGAGTGTGAGGATCTGCTGTCGGGTTGGCAGGGTGAGCGGGTCGAGGTTCCGTGGGTGTCGTTGCCGGTGGCGTTCGAGGCGCAGGTGGCGCGGACGCCCGAGGCGACGGCCGTCCTGTTCGAGGATGTTCAGCTCACCTACGCGGAGCTGAATGCGCGGGCGAACCGACTGGCCCGGGTTCTGGTGGGTCGGGGTGTGGGACCCGAGGACTTGGTGGCTTTGGTGCTGCCGCGTTCGCCGGAGTTGTTGGTGGCGATGCTGGCGGTGTTGAAGGCGGGTGCGGCGTATGTTCCGGTGGACCCGAAGTACCCGGCGGAGCGCATCGCGTACATGCTGGACGATGCGCGCCCTGTGGTCGCGCTGACCTCGCAGGCCGTCCGGGACGTCGTGCCAAGTGGCGTGGAAACGCTGTTTCTTGAGGAAATCGCGGATGCGGTGTCTGCCGCCTCGGGTGCGGATCTGGTGGATGGGGACAGGTGTGTCCCGCTGCGGCCCGATCACCCGGCGTATGTGATCTATACGTCGGGTTCGTCGGGGCGGCCGAAGGGTGTGGTGGTCGGTCATGCGGGTGTGGTGAATCTGGCGAGGGATCACATCGCCCGTCTGGGGATCGATGGTGGGAGTCGGCTGTTGCAGTTTGCTTCGCCGAGTTTTGATGCGGCGGTGGCGGACATGTGGCCGGCGTGGCTGGCCGGTGCGGCACTGGTGTTGGGGTCGGCGGAGCGGTTGACGCCTGGTTCTCAACTCTCCGAGCTGATGGCGGAGTGCGGGGTGTCGCATGCGACGTTGCCGCCGGCGACGTTGCCGGTGCTGGCGGAGGCGGGGGGTCTGCCGGAGGGTATGACGCTGGTGGTGGCTGGTGAGGCGTGTTCGGCGGAGGTGGCCCGCACGTGGTCGCGTGGTCGCCGGATGGTCAACATTTATGGTCCGACCGAGGCGACGGTGGCCTCGACGTCGAGTGAGCCGTTGTCGCCGGAGATGGCGGGGGTGACGCCGATCGGGCGGCCGGTGTGGAACACCCGGGCCCACGTCCTTGACGACCGACTGCGTCCGGTGCCCGTGGGCACTCCCGGCGAGCTCTATCTGGCGGGTGCGCAGTTGGCGCGCGGCTATCTCAACCGTCCGGCTCTGACGGCGGAGCGGTTCGTCGCCGACCCGTTCGCGGGTGCGGGGGAGCGGATGTACCGGACCGGGGATGTGGTGCGTCGCCGCCGGGATCGTCAGCTGGAGTATGTCGGGCGTGCGGACGAGCAGGTCAAGGTCCGCGGCTTCCGTATCGAGCTGGGTGAGATAGAGGCGGCGCTTCTGTCGCATCCGCAGGTGGCGCAGGCCACGGCGATGGTCCGCGAGGACCGGCCCGGCGACAAGCGCCTGGTCGCCTACGTCGTGCCCGCCACCGAGGCCTCGCCCATCGGCCAGGCCGAGGCGCGCCGCCATGTCGGCGAGAAGCTGCCGGAGTTCATGGTCCCGGCCGCGGTAGTCACCCTGGCCGAGCTGCCGCTGACCGCGCACCGCAAGGTCGACCGGCGTGCCCTGCCCGCCCCCGAGTACGGCCTGACAGAGCCGGGACGTGGCCCGCGCACGGAGCGGGAGCATGTCCTGTGCGCGATTTTCGCCGAGGTGCTCGGCGTCGAGCGCGTCGGTGTCGACGACGGCTTCTTCGACCTGGGAGGCCACTCCCTGCTGGCTACCCGAGTGATCAGTCGTATCCGCACCGTCCTGAACGTGGAACTGCCCCTCCGCGCCCTCTTCGAAGGCCCCACCGTCGAACAGCTGGCGCGCCGCGTCGAGAGGGCGGACACGGCTCGGGCCGCGCTGCGCCCCGCCGAGCGGCCCGAGCGGATACCCCTGTCGTTCGCTCAGCGCAGGCTGTGGTTCCTCAACCGTTTCGAGGGCGCTGAGGCGAGTACGTACAACATCCCCATCGCCCTGCGGCTCAGCGGGGCGCTCGACCGGGACGCTCTGCGCGAGGCCATCAACGACCTGACGGCCCGGCACGAGACCTTGCGCACCGTCTTCCCTGCAGGCGCCGACGGGATGCCCTACCAGGACGTACGCGTCGCCACCGAGGCCGAGCTGCCGACCCGGCGGATCCGCGAGGACGAGATCGCCGAGGCGGTCGTCCAGGCGGCGCGGCGCGGCTTCGACCTGACCACCGAACTCCCACTCCGCGCCCAGCTGTTCGTTCTCGACGACACCACCCATGCTCCGGACGCCACCCATGCTCCGGACACCACCCACATCCTGGTCGTCGTCTTCCACCACATAGCCGGTGACGGCTGGTCGATGGCCCCGCTCGCGCGCGACCTGGCCACGGCCTATGCGGCCCGTACAGCCGGTGCCGCCCCGGGGTGGGAGCCGCTGCCGGTGCAGTACGCCGACTACGCCCTGTGGCAGCGTGACACCCTCGGCGAGGAGTCGGACCCGGAGAGTCCGCTCAGCCGTCAGCTCGCCTACTGGAAGGCGCAACTGGCAGGCCTGCCTGAGCAGTTGGAACTCCCCACCGATCGTCCCCGGCCCGCAGTCTCCACCAACCGCGGCGGGCTCGTGCCCTTCGCGCTGGACGCGGATCTCCACCGGGGGATCACGGAGTTCGCCCGCTCCTGCGGCGCCAGCGAGTTCATGGTGGTGCGGGCGGCCCTCGCCGTGCTCCTTTCGCGGCTCGGGGCCGGGACGGACATCCCGATCGGCTCGCCGATCGCGGGCCGTACGGACGAGGCGCTGGACGACCTCGTCGGGTTCTTCGTGAACACCCTCGTGCTGCGCACCGACCTCTCCGGTGATCTGACGTTCCGTGAACTGGTCGACCGCGTGCGCGAGACCGACCTGGCCGCGTACACCCACCAGGACGTGCCCTTCGAGCACCTGGTGGAGCTGCTCAACCCCACCCGGTCGACGTCCCACCACCCCCTGTTCCAGGTGATGTTCGCCTTCCAGAACAACGAGCAGGCCGAGCTGAGCCTGCCGGGGCTCACCGTGTCCGCCGCCGCGACATCGCTGGACGTCATCCAGTTCGACCTGGCCGTCACGCTCGGCGAGGCGCACTCGGACGACGGCGGTGCCGCCGGGCTCGTGGGTGGATTCGCGTACGCCACCGACTTGTTCGACCAGGAGACGGTCGAGGCCATGGCCGAGCGGTTCCGCGGCCTGCTCCAGCAGCTCGTCGGCGATCCCGGGCTCCGGGTCGGCGCGGTCGACGTGCTCCGTGCGGGCGAGCGGGAGCGGCTGCTGCACGAACTCAACGACACCGCCGCACCGGCCCCTGACCTCACCGTGCCCCGCCTCTTCGCGCTGCAGGCCGCCATGACGCCGCACGCGATCGCCGTGGTGCACGGCGAAGTGTGCTTGTCGTACGCGGAGTTGAACGCCCGCGCCAACCGGGTCGCCCACTGGCTCATCGAGCGCGGCATCGGAGAACCCGGCACCGGACCGGAGCAGCGCGTGGCACTGACGCTGCCCCGGTCGGTGGACCTGGTGGTGGCCATGCTCGGCGTGCTGAAGGCCGGGGGCGCCTATGTGCCGATCGACAGGGACCACCCCGCCACGCGCGTGGAGTTCATGATCGAGGACTCCGCCCCGCAGTTGGTGCTGGGCCCGGACGAGATGGCGGGCGGCTTCGCCGGCCACTCGGACGGCGAACCCCCGGTGTCCAGCCCTGCGCCGGGTGACGCGGCGTACGTGATCTACACCTCGGGCTCGACGGGTACGCCCAAGGGCGTGGTCGTCCCGCACGCGGCACTGGCCAACCAGCTGGTCTCGGTGCGCGAACGGCTTCCCCTGACACCGCAGGACCGCGTACTCGGCGCGGCGACGGCCGCGTTCGACATGGCCACCATGGAGGTGCTGCTGCCGCTGATCTCGGGCGCCCGCCTGGTGCTTGCCGAGAAGGAGGAGGTGTCCCGGCCCGCGGCGCTGGGGGAGCTGATCCGCGGTGCCGGAGTCACCCTCATGCACGCGACGCCGTCGCTGTGGCAGACACTGGTGGCGCACGACCCGGGCATGGTCCGTGGCGTGCGGGCGGTGGCCGGCGGCGAGTCGCTGCCGGTCGGCCTCGCCGACACCCTGTGCGAGCACGCCGCCGGCGTCGTCAACGAGTACGGCCCGACCGAGGCCGCCATCGTCTCCACGCTGACCGAGGTGACCGTCGGCACGGGCATTCCGTCTATCGGAACCCCGCTCGCGAACACCCAGGTGTACGTCCTCGACGCGTCGCTGCGGCCGGTACCCGTCGGCACCACCGGAGAGCTGTACATCGCCGGGCACGGCCTGGCCCGCGGCTACCTCCACCGCCCGGCGCTCACCGCCGAACGCTTCGTGGCGAACCCCTACGGGCCGCTCGGGTCGCGGATGTACCGCACCGGAGACCTCGCCCGCTGGAACGGCGAGGGCAGCCTCGAGTACGCCGGACGCGCGGACGGCCAGGTCAAGATCCGCGGCTTCCGCATCGAGCCGGGCGAGATCGAAGCCGCCCTGACTCGCCACCCGAGCGTCGCCCGTGCGGCCGTGGTGGTCCGCGAGGACCGGCCGGGCGACCGACGCCTTGTCGGGTACGTCGTGCCCGCGCGCGGCGAAGTCCCTGTGCACCCCGGCGAGTTGCGGCGCTCCGTCGGCGGGCTGCTGCCCGACTACATGGTCCCGGCCGCGGTGGTGCCCATGGCCGAGCTGCCGCTGACCCCCAACGGCAAGCTCGACAGGCGCGCGCTGCCCGAACCGCGGTACATGGCCTCCGACCGCGGCCCCCGCGACGCCCGCGAGGAAGCCCTCTGCGCGATCTTCGCCGAGACGCTCGGCCTGGACCGGGTCGGCATCGACGACGGCTTCTTCGACCTCGGCGGCCACTCGCTCCTCGCCACCCGCGTCGTCAGCCGGGTCCGCACGGTCCTGGGAGTGGAGGTTCCGCTGCGGGACCTGTTCGACGCACCGTCGGTGGCGCGGCTCGCGGAGCGCATCGCGGGCGCAGGAACGGCACGGCGGGCCCTGGCGCCGACGGCACGCCCGGAGACGGTCCCCCTGTCGTTCGCCCAGTCGCGACTGTGGTTCCTCAACCGGTTCGAGGGCCCCGCGTCCGCCACGTACAACGTGCCCCTCGCCTACCGCCTGTCGGGCGCGCTGGACCGCGAGGCGCTGAGGGCCGCACTGCGCGACGTCGTCGTCCGGCACGAGTCGCTGCGCACGGTCTTCCCCGAGGGCGCGGACGGTGCGCCCGTCCAGCACGTCCTCGCCGCGACGGACACCGCGGTGGACATGCCGGTCCGGGAGATCCACGAGGACGACATCGCCGGCGCGATCGCGGAGGCGGCCGGGCGAGGCTTCGACCTCGGGTCCGAACTGCCCTTCCGCGCCGCCCTGTTCGCCCTGCCCGACGGATCCCACGCGGTGGTCGTGGTCCTCCACCACATCGCGGGTGACGGCTGGTCGATGGCACCGCTGGCACGCGACCTGGCGGCTGCGTACGCGGCGCGGGCCGACGGTTACGCTCCCGAGTGGGAGCCGCTGTCGGTGCAGTACGCGGACTACGCGATCTGGCAGCGGGACCTGCTCGGCGACGAAGCCGACCCCGAAAGCCTGCTGAGCCGCCAGCTCACGTACTGGAAAAACCAACTCGCCGACCTGCCCGACCAGTTGGAGCTGCCCACGGACCGCCCCCGCCCGGCGGTGGCGTCCTTCCGCGGCGAGCAAGTGGCCTTCGAGGTGGACTCCGAGGTCCACGCGGGCCTGGCCGAACTCGCCCGTACGTCGGGTGCGAGTGTGTTCATGGTGGTGCGGGCGGCGTTCGCGGCGCTCCTCTCCCGGATGGGTGCGGGCACGGACATCCCGATTGGCTCGCCGATCGCGGGCCGTACGGACGAGGCGCTGGACGACCTCGTCGGGTTCTTCGTGAACACCCTCGTGCTCCGCACTGACCTCTCCGGTGATCCGACCTTCCTCGAACTGGTGGAGCGGGTCCGTGAGACGGACCTGGCTGCGTACGCCCATCAGGACGTGCCCTTCGAGCACTTGGTGGAGGTGCTGAACCCCGAGCGGTCGCTGTCCAGGCACCCGCTGTTCCAGGTGATGCTGACCTTCCAGAACAACGAACAGGCCCAGCTCACCATGCCGGGCCTCGACGTGAAGTCCCTGACCGCCGAGGGCTCCGCCAAGTTCGACCTGTTCCTCAGCGTCGCCGAGCGCAATACCTCCGACGGACGGCCCGACGGCCTCACGGGCGTCCTGGAGTTCGCCGTCGACCTGTTCGACCGCGCGACCGCCGAGAACCTCATGGAGCGGTTCGGTCGTGTACTGGCGGGGGTGGTGGCCGATGCCGACCGGCGGATCGGCGAGTTGGAGGTGCTGTCGTTCGCGGAGCGGCGTGAGCTGCTGGTGGACCGTAATGCCACGGGTGTTGAGGTTCCGTGGGTGTCGCTGCCGGAGAGCTTCGAGGCGCAGGCGGCACGCACCCCGCAGATGACCTCCGTGGTCTTCGAAGGGACGGAGCTGAGTTATGCGGAGGTGAATGCGCGGGCGAATCGTCTGGCGCGGTTGTTGGTGGAGCGGGGTGCTGGGCCTGAGCGTGTGGTGGCGTTGATGTTGCCGCGTTCGGAGTGGTTGCCGGTGGCGTTGCTGGCGGTAGTGAAGTCGGGTGCGGCCTATGTCCCGGTGGATCCGGAGTATCCGGCGGATCGGATCGCGTACATGTTCCAGGACGCCGATCCGGTGTGTGTGCTGGGCTCGGAGCAGACGCTGGGCCGGTTGCCCGAGGAACTGTCCGGTCGTGGCGTGGAGGTCACGGGCGAGGCACTGGCCGGGTACGCGGACGCCGATCTGACCGAGGCGGAGCGGGGCTGCGCTTTGCTGCCCGACCACCCCGTCTACGTGATGTACACCTCGGGCTCGACGGGCCAGCCGAAGGCCGTGGTGTTCCGGGCAGGGGCGATGGCCAACCTCCTGTCCTGGCATCGCCGTGACCGCGCGACCGGCGTGACGACCGCCCACTTCACCTCCATCAGTTTCGACGTCGCGGCGCAGGAGATCTTCTCGGCCCTGTGGTCGGGCGGAACCCTCGCGCTGCCCCGGGACGACATCCGCAAGGACCCCGCGGAGCTGGTCCGCTGGCTCGACCGGCGCGGTGTGAACGAGCTGTACGCACCGAACCTGGTGATCGATGCGGTGGCGGAGGCGTCCCTCGAACTCGGTCTCGAACTCCCCGAGTTGACGGATGTCGCCCAGGCGGGCGAGGCCCTGATCGTCCACGGCCCGGTGCGGGAGTTCTTCTCATCGGTGCCGGCGCGGCGGCTGCACAACCACTACGGGCCGACTGAGACGCATGTGGTGACAGCGCTGACGCTGGAGGGGGATCCGGCCGGCTGGCCGGTGCTGCCGTCGATCGGCCGTCCGGTGGCCAACAGCCGCGTCTATGTCCTGGACGGAGCTCTGCGGCCGGTGCCGGTCGGCGTGGCCGGTGAGCTCTACCTGGCGGGCGCCCAGTTGGCCCGCGGCTACCTCAACCGCCCCGCCCTGACGGCCGAGCGGTTCGTGCCGGATCCGTTCGCGGGTCCGGGTGAGCGGATGTACCGCTCCGGCGATCTGGCGCGCTGGCGTGCGGACGGCACGGTGGAGTTCCTGGGCCGCGCCGACTTCCAGGTCAAGATCCGCGGCTTCCGCGTGGAACTCGGCGAGGTCGAGGCAGCCATCGCTGCGCACCCCGACATCGCCCAGGCCGCCGTGGTGGCCCGCGAGGACCGCCCCGGCGACAAGAGGCTCGTCGCGTACGTCGTGCCCCGCGAAGGGGAGGCGATCGACGGCGCCGAGACGCGCGGCTTCCTGAGCGGACGTGTCCCGGAGTTCATGGTCCCGGCTGCGGTCGTGGTGCTGGATGTGCTGCCGTTGACGGCGAACGGGAAGCTGGACCGGCGTGCCCTGCCCGCCCCCGACTATGCGGGGGTGGTGGCGGGGCGTGGTCCGCGTAATGGTCATGAGCAGGTGTTGTGTGCGGCCTTCGCCGAGGTGCTCGGCGTGGAGCGGGTCGGTATCGACGACAGCTTCTTCGATCTGGGCGGTCATTCCCTGCTCGCCACCCGCCTGATCAGTCGTATCCGCACCCGCCTTGGCGTGGAGTTGCCGCTGCGTGCCCTGTTCGAGGGTCCCCGTGTGGTTGAGCTGGCGGAGCGGGTGGTTGAGGCGGGGGTGGCGCGGGCGGCGCTGGTGCCGATGTCGCGTCCGGTCGAGGTGCCTTTGTCGTTTGCCCAGCGGCGGTTGTGGTTCCTCAACCGTCTGGAGGGGGAGTCGTCGTCGACGTACAACTTGCCGATCGTCCTGCGGCTGACGGGCGTACTGGACCGGGAGGCGCTGGGAGCGGCGCTCTTCGATGTGGTCGAACGTCATGAGTCGCTGCGTACCGTCTTCCCCCAGGGCACGGACGGCGTGCCGTTCCAGCACGTCCTGAGCGCCGACGCGGCCTGCCCGACCCTGATGGCCGTGCCGGTTTCCGAGGCGGAGCTCGCCGAGGTGGTGGTCGCCGAGACCTCACGCGGTTTCGACCTGACCTCCGAACCTCCGCTGCGTGCCTGCCTGTTCGCCCTGGACGACACTGCACACGTCCTGGTGGTGGTGCTGCACCACATCGCGGGTGACGGCTGGTCCCTGGCCCCTCTGGCGGGGGATCTGGCGGCTGCGTACGAGGCGCGAGCCGACGGTCACGCTCCCGAGTGGGAGCCGCTGTCGGTGCAGTACGCCGACTACGCGCTGTGGCAGCGGGACCTGCTCGGCGACGAATCCGACCCCGAAAGCCTGCTGAGCCGCCAGCTCGCCTACTGGAAGGGACAACTGTCCGCCCTGCCGGAGCAGTTGGATCTGCCCACCGACCGGAGCAGGCCCACGGCGGCTTCCTACCGGGGCGACCTCGTGGAGTTCGCGCTCGACGCGGAGGTGCACGGTCGCCTCAGCGGCCTTGCGCGTGAGTCGGGTGCGAGTGTGTTCATGGTGGTGCAGGCGGCCTTCGCGGCGTTGCTGTCGCGGCTCGGTGCGGGTACCGACATCCCGATCGGTTCACCGGTGGCGGGTCGTACGGATGAGGCGCTGGACGATCTCGTCGGTTTCTTCGTGAACACCCTCGTGCTGCGCACCGACCTGTCCGGTGACCCCACCTTCCGTGAACTGGTGGAGCGGGTCCGGGAGACCGACCTGGCGGCGTACGCCCATCAGGACGTGCCCTTCGAGCACCTCGTGGAGGTCCTCAACCCCACGCGCTCCACCTCCCGGCACCCCCTGTTCCAGGTGATGCTGACCTTCCAGAACAACGCACGTGCCGACATGCTGCTGCCCGGCCTGACGCTGGAGCAGGAGGCCACGCCCGCCGACACGGCGAAGTTCGACCTGTCGCTGAGCGTCCAGGAGACGGAGGGCGTGGACGGCGGGGCGGCGGGGCTCGCCGGTGCCTTCGAGTTCGCGGTCGACCTGTTCGACCGGGCGACGGTCGAGGGGATCGCCGAGCGGTTCGGACGGCTGCTGTCCGCCGCGGTGGCCGACCCCGACCTGCCGGTCGGCGAGCTGGAGATCTTGTCGGGCCAGGAGTACGAGAAGCTCCTGACCGGCTGGCAGGGCGCCCGCGACGACATCGCACAGCGGTGCCTGGCCGGCCTCTTCGAGGAGCAGGCGGCACGCACCCCCGCGGCCCCGGCCGTGGCGTTCGAGGACACCGAACTCACCTACGCGGAGCTCGACTCGCGGGCGAACCGCCTGGCCCGCCACCTGATCGCGCAAGGCGCAGGCCCCGAGGACACGGTGGCCCTGGTGCTGCCACGCTCGGCGGACGCGGTCGTGGCGATGCTCGCAGTGCTGAAGGCGGGTGCGGCCTACCTTCCGGTGGACCCGCGGTACCCGGCAGACCGGATCGCGCACACGCTGGCGGACGCCCGGCCCGTGGTGGTGCTCACCACCACGGCGGAGCGCGACCGTGTGCCGTGTGCGGCGGTGGTGCTGGAGGACGTGGCCGCGGCCGTCGCCCGCGAGTCCGCGTGGGACGTGTCGGACGCGGACCGGCTGCGCCCCCTGCTGCCCGCTCACCCCGCGTACGTGATCTACACCTCGGGCTCCACCGGCCGGCCGAAGGGCGTCATGGTCACGCACGGAGCGGTCACAGGGCACCTGCGGTGGATGGCCGATGAGTATCCGCTCGACGGCACGGACCGGGTCCTCGCCAGGACCGCGTTCAGCTTCGACGCGGCCGTCTGGGAGACCTGGCTGCCGCTCGTGACCGGCGCCTCCGCGCACGTGGTGTCGGACGAAGTTGCCACGGACGCACTTCAGTTGGCCGATCACATCAGCGATCACGGCATCACGGTCGCCCAGGTCGTGCCCTCCTTGCTGTCCGAGCTGTGCGCGGCCGCCGTCGCGGCGGGCGGCACATCGTCGCTGCGGCGGCTGTTCGTGGGCGGCGAACCACTGCCCGCCGCCCTTGCGGAGCTCGCCCAGGACGCCTGGGGCGTACCGTGCGTCAACCTGTACGGACCCACCGAGTCCACCGTCCAGGTCACCCACCACGAGGTGCCGCTCGGCACCTGGGGCGACGACGGGCGGAGCGACGCGTACCTGCCCGTAGGACGCCCCGTGCGCAACGTCCGCGCCTACGTCCTCGACAGCCGGCTGCGACCGGTGCCCGCGGGCGTCCCCGGCGAGCTCTACCTGGCCGGGGACCAACTGGCACGCGGATACGTGGGCCGCCCCGACCTGACGGGCCAGCGGTTCACGGCCGACCCCTACGGGCCGCCGGGCGCCCGCATGTACCGCACAGGTGACCTCATGCGCCGTCGCGGCGACGGCGGCCTGGAGTTCCTGGGGCGCGTCGACGAGCAGGTCAAGCTGCGCGGCTTCCGGGTCGAACTCGGCGAGGTCGAGGCAGCGTTGACGGCGCAGTGGCAGATTGCGCGCGCGGCCGCCGTGGTCCGCGAGGACCGGCCCGGCGACCGGCGTCTGGTCGCGTACGTCGTGCCCGCCGACGGCGCGCCGCTCGACCTCGACGAGCTGCGGGGGCGCCTCACGTCCGCCCTGCCGGACTTCATGGTGCCCTCGGCCTTGGTGGCCCTGGACGCCTTCCCCCTCACGCCGAACGGCAAGCTCGACCGGCGGGCCCTGCCCGCCGCCGACGTGGCCGCGGGCACCGGACGCGCCCCGCGCAACCCTCAGGAAGAGGCCCTGTGCGGCCTGTTCGCGGAGACCCTCGGTGTGACAGGGGTCGGGATCGACGACAGCTTCTTCGACCTCGGAGGCCACTCGCTGCTCGCCACCCGCCTTCTCACCCGCATCAGAACGGTGTTCGGCGTGCGGGTCTCGCTGCGGGCGCTGTTCGAGGCGCCCACCGTCGCGCGCCTCGTCCAGCGGTTCGACGGCGACGACATAGGGGACGGCCTGGCCATGCTGATGCCGCTGCGCGCCGACGGCACTCGGCCCCCGCTGTTCTGCGTCCACCCCGCGAGCGGCCTCAGCTGGGCGTACGTGGGCATGCTGCAGCACCTGGGCCCCGACCAGCCGGTGTACGGCCTGCAGGCGCGAGGTATCGCCGACGAGCAGGAGATGCCGAGCTCCCTGGAGGAGATGGCGGCCGACTACGTGGCGCAGATCCGCACGGTCCAGCCGTCGGGCCCCTACCACCTTCTCGGCTGGTCGTTCGGCGCCCTCGGCGCCCACGCCGTGGCGACCGCCCTCCAGGAGCAGGGCGAGACCGTCGCGCTCCTGGCGCTTCTCGACGGATACCCGGGCGAGGGAGAGGAAGGGGAGACGGACGAGGCGGACGCGCTCGACGAGGTGACCATCCTGCAGGGCCTCCTGAAGGACATGGGCATCGGCGACGACCTGCGTGACGACACGATGCCTCCGCTCGTTAAGGCCGCGGCTCTGCTGCGCAGCCAGGGCGGCGCCCTGGCCGGCCTCGACGAAAAGACGCTCGCCAGGGTGGCGGCCGCCTGCGCCAATAGCATGCGGGTCTCCACCCGCTTCCGCCCGACGGTCTTCCGCGGTGACGTGGAGTTCTTCACGGCCGCCGATGGCCGCCCCGACCGGCTCGACGCCCACACCCTGTGGGGTCCGTACGTGGAGGGGAACATCATCGACCACCCCGTGAACTGCGCCCACTTGGACATGGTCAGGTCGAGTGCGCTGAAGGAGATCTCCGGGGCGATCGCGGCGAAGCTCGACGAGCTCGCGGGGAAGCGCGACGATCTCGCCGGGAACGAGGGCGGCCGGTGACGCTCTCCGCCCAGCGGCGAGGACCGCGCCGGACGGGCGAGCCGGGAGCGCCCGGCTCGCCCGTCCGACGCCTCCTCGGCTGCTGCCGCCGCTACCCCCGCACCATCGCGCTCACCCTCGGGGCCACCGTGGCCGCCATCGCGGCCGCGGCGGCCGTGCCGCTGATCTCCCGCGCCGTCGTGGACCGGGTGATCCTCGCGGACGAACTGCCCCTGCTGCCCTGCCTGTTGGTGCTCGTCCTCGCGGGTCTCGCGCGCTTCGGCGCCGGCATCGCACAACGCTGTCTGGCCGCGCGGCTCTCCTGCGACGTCCAGCACGACCTGCGCATGCGCACCTTCGCGTCCCTGTCCCGGCTCGACGGCGCGGGCCAGGACGCACTGCAGACGGGACAGATCGTCAGCCGGTCGATCTACGACCTGTCCATGGCACAGGGCCTGCTCGCGATGCTGCCCAACATCCTCGGCAGCGTCCTGCTGCTCGTCCTGTCCCTCGCGGTCATGGTGGCCCTGTCGCCGCCGCTCACCCTGGTCATGCTGCTCGTCCTGCCCCCGCTGCTGTACACGGCCTGGCACAGCAGCAGACGCCTCTACCCGGCCACCCTCGACGCTAGGCAGCGCGAGGCGGCCATCGCCTCCGTCGTCGACGACGCGGTCACAGGGGTCCGCGTCGTCAAGGGGTTCGGCCAGGAGGAGCGCGAGCTGCGCCGGCTCGGTTCCGCCGCGAACGCCCTGTTCACCGCGCGGCAGCGAGTCGTGCGCCTCAACTCCCTCTACGGGTCGACCCTCCAGGCCCTTCCGCTGCTCGGCCAGGTCGGCATCCTCGCCACCGGCGGCTGGATGGCCTCGCGCGGCGACATCTCCCTCGGAACGTTCGTCGCGTTCTCCGCCTACGTGGCGCAGATCGTCTCGCCTCTGCGCGGCCTCGCCACCGTGGTCACCGGCCTCCACCAGGCGCGGGCCAGCGTCGTCCGCGTCTTCGAGGTGATCGACACCCGCCCCCGGGTCACGGAACGGCCCGACGCGCGGCAGCTGCCGTCGGGACCCGTCGGCCTCGAACTGGCCGACGTGACGTTCGGATACGAAGGACACGCGGCGGGAGAGGGGCAGGCGGAGGTCGAACGGCGCACAGAGGGCGCGGACGAGCGGGCCGCGCTGCGCGGACTCTCCCTCACCGTCCGGCCGGGCGAGACGCTCGCCCTCGTCGGGGCGCCCGGCTCCGGCAAGTCCACGGTCTCGCTGCTGCTGCCGCGCTTCTACGACGTCCAGGACGGCACTGTGCGCGTCGGCGGCAGCGACGTACGGGATCTGACGCTGGACTCGCTGCGGTCCGCTATCGGCCTGGTGCCCGAGCACAGCTTCCTGTTCTCCGGCACCGTGCGCGACAACATCGCGTACGGCCGCCCCGACGCCACGGACGCACAGGTCACCGCGGCGGCCGCGGCGGCAGGCGCCGACCGCTTCATCCGCGAACTGCCGCACGGCTACGACACCACCGTCGGCGAACGCGGCTTCACCCTCTCCGGCGGGCAGCGCCAGCGGGTCGCACTGGCCCGCGCCCTGCTCACCGACCCGCGCGTCCTCCTGCTCGACGACGCCACCTCGGCCGTGGACCCCCGCACCGAGGCGGAGATCCACGCCACGCTCCGTGAGGTCATGAGCGGCCGGACCACCCTGCTGGTGGCCCGCCGCCGGTCCACCCTCGAACTGGCCGACCGGATCGCGCTCCTGGTGGACGGCCGGGTCGCCGACATCGGCACGCACGACGAACTCGCGGCACGGTCGGCGGCGTACCGTGCGCTGTTCGCGGCGGCCGGACCCGCCCCGGACGCCGCGGCGGCCGAGCCGCGCGAGCAGACGGCCCTCATGGACGCGCCGTTCGACATGACGCTCACCCTCGAAGCCCGCCCAGCCCCGACCGCGGAGTCCCCGGAGGCGGCCACCCCGCCGCACCTCGCGACCCTCGCCCCGACCGCCACAGCGCCCGCCCCCGATGCGGAGCCCGGATTCGGCCTGCGCGCTCTGCTGCGCCCCTTCCGCCGCGCACTCGTCCTGGGCGCGATGCTCGTCCTGCTCGACGCGCTGGTCAGCGTGTTCGTACCGCTACTCATCCGCACGGGCATCGACGACGGCATCCAACAAGCAGCGTCCCGCGTGGTGTTGGTGACGTCCGTCGCCGCCGTCGCCCTGGTGCTCGGCGGCTGGGCCGTCAGCATGGCCCAGATGAGGACGAACGGCCTCCTCGGCGAGCGCATCCGCTATGTGCTGCGCCTGCGCGGCTTCGCCCACCTGCAGCGCCTCGACCTCGCCTACTATGAGCGCGAACTGTCCGGCCGCATCATGACCCGGATGACGGCCGACGTGGAATCGGTCGCGGCGTTCGCCCAGACCGGCGTCGCCACCGCGGCTGTCAGCCTCATCTCCACCGTCTCCGTGCTCACCGTGCTCCTCGTCCTCGACTGGCGGCTCGGCCTGGTGGTGTGCGCGGTCCTGCCGGTCCTGGCCGGCGCGACGTTCCTGTTTCGGTGGGTGGCCGCGGGGGCGTACGGAGCCGCACGCGACACGTCCGGCGCGGTCAACGCGGAGCTGCAGGAGCACGTCGCGGGCCTGCGCATCGTCCAGGCGTTCCGGCAGACGGAGCGCGGCGCGGGACGGTTCGCCGACAAGAGCACCGCCTACCGCACCGCGCGGCTGCGCGCCCAGCGCCACGCGGCGGGATACTTCGGCTTCGTGGAGTTCCTGCCCGGCGCCACCGCCGCGTGCGTGCTGGCCTTCGGCGCGGACCGGGCCAGGGACGGCGCCCTCACCGTGGGCCTGCTTGTGGTGTTCCTCCTCTACGTCGACGTCCTGTTCTCCTCAGCCCTGCAGCTCTCCCAGGTCTTCGACGGATACCAGCAGGCGTCCGTCGGGCTCAGCCGCATCCTGGACCTCTTCGGCACCCCGACCGGCACACCACGAGCCGAAAAGGCCCGGCCTGTCGACCAGTTGAAGGGGGCGATCGAATTCGAGGACGTGCACTTCCGCTACTCCGGAGCCACCCGGGACGCGGTGCGCGGAGTGCGCCTGAGTATCCCGGCAGGACGGACGGTGGCACTGGTCGGCGAGACCGGCGCGGGCAAGTCGACGCTGGTGAAGCTGGTGGGGCGGTTCTACGACGCCACGGCGGGCACCGTCCGCGTGGACGGACACGACCTGCGCACCCTGGAACTCACGGACTACCGGCGCCGCCTCGGCATCGTCCCCCAGGAGACACACCTGTCGGGCGGCACGGTCGGCGACGCCATCGCGTACGGCCGCCCCGGCGCGGGCACGGCCGAGGTGGAGGCGGCCGCGCGCGCCGTGGGCGCCCACGAGCTGCTCTCCCGGCTCCCCGGCGGATACCTGCACCCCATCGGTGAGGGCGGCCGCAACCTGTCCGCGGGCCAACGCCAGCTCATCGCCCTGGCACGGGCCCGGTTCGTCGACCCGGACGTGCTCCTGCTCGACGAGGCCACATCCGCCCTGGACCCGGCCACGGAAGAGACCGTCTCCGGCGCCGTCGCCCGCCTCACCGAGAACCGCACCGCTCTGATAGTCGCCCACCGCCTCACCACGGCGGCCCGCGCGGACCACATCGTTGTACTGGCGGACGGTGCCGTCGCTGAGGAGGGCAGTCACATGGAACTTCTCATTCGCGGCGAACACTACGCACGCCTGTGGCGTGCAGCACTCCCCAATGACGATCGAGGGAAGCTGGCGATCGACCGATGACTGGAGGCGCATGCGGTAGAGCCTCGGAACTGGGAATGTGGGGAACCGTGGATCGGCGGGAGGGGCGTGGGCGCTGAGGTGCGCAAGACGACAGTCCGCAGAGGGGTCCATCCACAGTGGACGGGACCCTCTGCCGCTCGGCGGATATCACTACGGGCGTGAGGTGTCGCTCGTAGAGCGAGTGCCAGTGCAACGAATCATGGCTGGACAGTTCAAGGTCAGGCTAGCGGGTAGCTTATATATAGGGACGGTGGATGGATTGCGTGACTTGATATCGAGGGCCAGCAAGGCTCCTGTGTTTTTTAAGGGCGTTGGCGAGTGAAATCAACAGCGCAACGATCAGGAGCCCTGCCGCCTCACGAACCCCTCAATCACCCTAAATCCTCAGGATGAGAAGGGTTCAGTAAAGGGAAACAGGGCCGTCCGGAATCCAGCCCTCGAGGTACCCTGTGGCAATCAGAACGATTCCTTATGGGTAGATCAGACGTCTTCGGCGCCTTAGTTCTTCCAGCCTCCATCGAACGTGCGACGACGACGCCTGTGTGATAGCGACATCTTGCTCGTCGCTGATGCGGACAAGGGAAACGCGTGAAGCCGTAACGCGATCGAATTCCCAGATGTATCCCAGTCGGGACTGATGGACTCCGTATGCGGCCCCGAAGCGTGGTTCAGTCACGTGGAAGTGCTCGGCCAGGAAGCGGGTTGCGAAGCCGCGGAAGTCGGCGCCGGCGTTTATGTGCACCTGTGGGACCGTCCACGTGCCGCAGCAGTCGCCGCACAGGAGGAGTCGGTGTTGGTCGTCCAGTAGCAGGAGGTAGGCGCGGCGGTCGAAGCGCGGCCACGGGATGCGAGAGGCGGGCACACTCACGAAGGCAACGAAGGCGCGCCCTGTGCGGAACGTGATGGTGGGCTCTGAGTGAGATCACCTGCACATAGCGCAAGGCACCGGGCAGCTTTGGTGAGCAGCCCACCACAGCGTAGCGGATGGGGCGGACGCGGTGGGAGGAGGTCGGCTTCGAGAGGGTCGGCCTGCGTGGGGCGGGGGAACCGTGCCGCGGATCGCCGTGGACCTCAGGGGTCGCAGAGGCAGACGCGGACGAGGAACGAGGCGACCTCGGCGCGGTCGAGTTGGATGAGGGAACGGTGGGTGCGGGCGTCGCTCAGGGTGAACAGCAGGGCGAAGCCGACGGGCTGGACGGTGACGCCCTTGGCGGTGACGGGGTTGGTCAGGCCGTCGAAGAGCGCGCCACGGGAGAAGCTCCATGCGGTGATCTCGCGGGCCTCCTCGTCGATGCAGCGCAGACGTATGAACCAGGGCTCCTCGGGAGTGCAGGAGGCGGTCACCAGGACTTCGACGGGGTGCTGCCCGGGCAGCGTGCGATGGCCCAGGAAGATGGCGTGCGCGGCTGCGGTGTGCATGACTGTTCTTCCTTTTGCGGAGGGGCGACCGCGTACGGACGGATGGGCGGACGGACGGGTGTCGAGGGAGGCCCCGGAGTCAGTGGGGCGTCCAGACCTCGGCGGGGAGGTAGCGCTTGGGCGCGTTCATGGCCTCCGAGGGGAGGAACACAGGCCGGGTCAGCAGACGGTCGCCCGCCCGCTGGGCGCAGACCACCACGCCGAGGCTCGCTGATCCGGGTTCACCGAGGTTCACGTAGAACAGCTCGGAGAAGGGTTCGCGGATTTCGGAACGATCGACGATCCACTGTTCGAGCTCCGAGGGCGCGCGGCCGACGAGCGCCATGCCGTCCGCGTAGACCTGAGGGCCTTTCAGCGCGTCGACCGCTATGCCCCGCAGCCGTTCCTCCAGGCCGTAATAGAACGTCAGCCCCAGCCCCCAGCACTCCCCCTTGACCGTGCCGTACCGGTTCTCCGGCAGAGCCGCACGCGTATGGAGCTGGGGGCTCCGCGCGATGCCGCCGAGTGCCGTGGTGACATCGACGGGCCGCATCCCGAAACGCAGCGGGCCCACACTCTCGAACGGTTCCAGCGACCAGCGCCGCCGCCCGCTGTCCGGCAGTACATCCCACACACCCCACCGATCGAACATTCACGCAATCCTTCATCGATGATCCGGTTCGGCGGGCCGTCGCGTCGCCAAAGGCCCGGCGACTCCGCGGAGTTGTCCTTCGGTACTCAGGGGTGGGTGCGGCGGCGCCGGTTGGCCGTCGTGGCCAGAGCCGTGCCCAGGGCGATCGACACGCCGCCGGCCCCGAGCATCCAGCCGGCGGCGGCGTCGCTGCCGGTCTCGGCCAGGGAGGCGCCCGGGGCGGCGGTGTTGCGGGTGGTGTCGGCGGCCGCGCCGTGGTCCTCGGCGACCGGCACTGTGGCAGCGCTTCCGCCCTTGGGGGCAGCGGGAACGGCGGGACCTGCGGGACCTGCGGTGTCGCCGCCGTCGTCGCCGTTCATTTCCCCCGAGCCCGAGTGACCGGCGCCAGGCCCGTGACCGCTTCCGGGCTTCGGATCATCACCGGATTCGTGACTGCTGTCCTCGGGCTTCTCGTCGTCCCCAGGCTTCTGCCCGTCCTCGGGCTTCTCGCCGTCGCCAGAGTTCTGCCCGTCCTCGGGCTGCTCGCCGCCCTCTGACTGCTCGCCGTCTCCGGGCTTCTCCCCGCCCTCGGCAGGAACGACGATCTTCGACCACACCCAGTAGGCGTCGTCCGACTGAACCTCTTCGTCATAGACGCGTGAGCCGACGAAGAAGTCGATGAGCGGGGCGTCCGCCGCGGCGCGGATGCGGAGGGGGACGGTGGTCCGGCCCATCGGCAACGAGAACTCCACCAGCAGATCGAGGTCGTAGTTGCCGAGGTCAGGGGGGCTGGAGACCACGGCGTCGTGCCATGTGCCATCGACCTGTACCTGCACTCGGAGGTCGTCCCCGTACAGCTGAGCGCCGTCGGTGTTGATGGCCATGTCGAGGTTCCAGACCTGGCCTTCGTCGTGGGGGTTGTCGATGACGACGGAGAAGTTCGCCCAGTCGCCGCCCGCCTCGAGGGCTTCCGGGAGCCCCTCCAGTCTGAGGCCCGGGACTCTGGAGTCACGGGCCTTCGCACTCCGGGGAGCAGGGGAGGCGCTGGGAGCCATCGGCGCTGCGGCGGGGGGCCCGCCACCGGTCGTGGGCTTCGCGTTCGGCTCGTCCGCCACCGGGGCGCTGGGTTCCGCGCTGGGCTCCGCGCCGGGCTCGTCAGCTTTGGCGACCCCGTCGACCTCGTCGGCCGGAGGCGCAGCGCCCTCCGTCGCATCCTCGGGCAGAGCCGTGGACTCCTTGTCCGAGTCTTCCGCCGCGCTCCGGTCGGGCGCGGCCACAGCCGCGTCGACGGTTTCGGCCGCTGCCGCAGGCGCGGCCCCGAGGAACGCCGGAGCCATCGCGGCGGCGGTGGCGATCGCGGCCATGTACTTCAGTTTCACTGCGTCATCCCTTGCGTGCTGTCGTGCGGCGGTGCTGGGCCCAGCTTCAAAGCCGACGGCGCGCGGGAGTAGAGGTGTCCGATTGATGCGCCCATAAGCGACATCTATGACTCTGGCGGTGGACGTGAGGGAGGGGATGGAGTGGGAGAGGCCCGTCGACCCCGCCGACCCCGCCGACCCCGCCGTCCGCCGCCGCCCGGTGTCAGGCGGGCTGCGGGGACGGGACCGGCCCCGCCGGAGCGGTCGCCGTCTTGCGGGTCTCGCGCATGAGCAGCAGGCCGTTCGCCACCATCGCCAACGCGGTCAGGCAGTGGACGCCCAGGGCCGTGGCCACGGAGCCGTCGTGGGTCAGCACCGTGGTCATGTCGCCGAACGCGGCTAGGGACTCCACCAGCAGTACCCAGCCCAGCGCCCTCCGGTGGCCTGTCACCAGCAGGATGGCCAGGACCAGGGCCAGGACCACGTCGCGGATTCCCTTGATGACCAGGAAGCCGCCGCCGTCGCCCGACGGCCAGGTCGGCAGGCCGAAGTCCGGTGCCGTCGTCCCCGGGCTCAGGATGAACTCCGTCCCGAACCAGAGGATGAAGAGTATGAAGGCGGCGGTCAGGATGGTGTTGATCTTCTTCAGCGGAGTCGGTGGCGTCGGCGGCGTCGGTGACATCGGTCGCGTCGGTGACATCGGTCTTCTCCTTGCGGGGCTTCGGCGGATGGGTGACGGTTGGGCGTCGGGACGGCTCAGGCGAGAGCCGTGACCAGCAAGGTGAAGGCGGCGATGATGACCGCGACTCGGACGTAGTGGTAGCGGTTCCAGCGGTTCATCTGCTCCTTCCAGTCCTCGGGGCGGTTCTCGGGCGTCCACGTCTTGTTCCGGTTGTTGATCGGGACCAGCAGCAGGATCGACATGACCACGCTGAGGGCGAGCAGTGCGCCCGCGGTGACGACCAGGCCCGCGCCCTCGTGGTGCCATCCGGCTACGGCCCAGGCCGCGACCAGGGCGAGCGAGCCGATGTACCAGACCGGCATCACGGCGCCGAGCATCCGGCCCCCGTGGGCATGGCCGAGTTGGCCGCTGTCCTCCGGGAGTGCGTTGAGGATCGGGTTCATGACGAAGGCGACGGAGAACTCCACCCCCACCATCACGCCCACGATCACGGTGGTGACGACCTCAAGTGCGTTGAGCATGACGGTCCCTTCAGGGATGAGATCTAGCGCTGCTAGGTGTCGAAGCAACGCTAGTACTGCTGACGCTCGGATGTCTAGCGGTGCTAGGATTTGAATCATGTCGGTACAGGAACGCAAGGAGCGCGAACGGGCGGAGCGTCAGCGCCTCATCGTGGCGACGGCCCGCGAACTCGCCGAGCGGCAGGGGTGGGACGCGGTCACCACCCGGCGGCTCGCCGAGCGCATCGAATACAGCCAGCCCGTCCTCTACAGCCACTTCCGGGGCAAGCGCGAGATCATCGGCGCCGTCGCCCTCCAGGGCGCCGCCGAGCTGGCGTCGGCGGTGCGCACCGCGGCCGCCGGTGCGAGCGGGCCGCGCGAGCGGGTCGCCGCCCTCGCTCACGCCTATCTCGACTTCGCCGAAGGCAACCCGGCGGTGTACGACGCCATCTTCCAGCTCGACGGCGGCCTCGCGTTCGCGCAGGAGGACACGCCGGAGCCGCTGAAGGACGCCTTCGCCGCGCTGCTGGAGAGCCTCGGCGAGGTCGCGGGGGACGGGGTTCCGCCGGGGCTGTTCACCGAGACGTTCTGGGCCGCCCTGCATGGGCTCGCGACGTTGACCCGGGCGGGGCGGCTGCCGCCGGAGGACACCGGGGCGCGGGTGGAGCTGTTGGTGGATCGGCTCGCTGTGGTCTGACGCGCAGGTCCGGTGGGGAGGGGGAGCCTCTACAGTCGCGTCAGTCGCGTCAGTCGCGTCAGTCGCGTCAGTCGCGTCAGTCGCGTCAGTCGCGTCAGTCGCGTCAGTCGCGTCAGCTGCGTCGGGCTCTCAGGCCGTTCCGGGCTCTCCGCTCCCCCCCCGTACGGCTACTCCTCGTCCCCCTCGTCTTCCTCGCCCTCGAAGAAGTCCCCCACCTCGTCGACGACTTCGGCCGCGACCATGCCGCCGACGACACCGACTGCGAGCCCGGCCGCGCCCGCCGCGACCGCCGTGCCCATGCCGGGGCCCGAGCGGCGGTGACCCTCGTGCCCGTGATGGTGGTCGCCGTGGCCGTGGCCGTGGCCGTGTCCGTGTCCGGCCCCGTAGGGGTCCCCGTGGCCGTACGAGGCATGCGATCCGTACGACGCGCGGTGCTCGACCAGTTGCTGGATCCAGCCGTCGACCACGCTGTTCCAGTCCTGGTGCTCGACGCCGTCGTGGCCGACGGTGAAGCGGGTGACCGTGTCGTGGCCGCCGGAGAACAGGCCGCCGCGCTTGTCGGCCTCCAGGACCACCTCCATGCCGCCCGGGTGGGAGAGGAAGGTCAACTCGATCTCCGTCACGGCGTGGGCGTACCGCGGGGCCGGGGAGAGCTCGATCTCCTGGTAGAAGGGGAGTTGCTGCCCGGTGCCGCCGATGCGGCCGTACTCCAGGTCGGCGGACTTGAAGCCGAAGCCCAGCTGGCCCAGTGCCTCCAGGATCGCTTCCTGCGCGGGCAGCGGGCCCACCGCGAGCTGGTCCAGGTCGCCCTTGTCCTTCGCGCCCGCCACGGAGAGCTCGGTGCGCACGCCGAGGACGACGCCGAGGGCCTGGCCGTACAGCTCGGTGACCGGGGTCTCCCAGGGGAGCGTCACGCTGAACGGCACGCCGCGCTGCTCGCCCTCGGCGAGTCGGAACCCGCCGCCGACGGTGAACCGTTCGAAGGTGACGGTGCCTTCGCTCTCGCCGTCCTCGTGCTCGGCCTCCACCCTGGCCACCAGCTCCAGCGTGATGTGCTCGATGTCGAAGTCGGCGCTGCCGCCCTTGAGTTGGACCTGGCCCGACAGGATCCCGCCGGGCAGTGCCGCGCCCGGATCGAGGATCGTGTCGACGGTGGGACCGCCCACACCGAGCGAGCCGAGCAGCCGTTTGAACACCATCGTGGCGTTCACTCCTTCTGTGCGTGTGCTTCTCTCTACAGGCGAGTAGAAGCATAGGGCTGTCGCAGACGGCATGGTCGGACCCGCCTGCGACACGCCTCGGGTGAGCGCACAAGTCCCGGTTTCCTTGAGTCAGTACGCCCGCCCCGTGACGTCGACGCGGCACCGCGGCGGCAGTTGACCCACCGCTGGGTCGAGTGAGCCCGCTCTGAGCCCGCGCCCACCGGAGGACAACCACCCAACTTCTACGCTCAAATAGCGGAATGCCGTATTCGCGCCAAGAGCCGCGCACGAGTGCGCCATGATGGTCCGGCTATGTCGGCCAACCTTGAGCGCGACCACCCCGGCCCGGGCCACCGCCCGCCCGCGAGCGGCACCGCCGTCCGTGCGGTCGCTCTTGCCCTGGTGGGCGCCGCGCTCGCCGTCACCGCCGTACAGACCTTGGTGCCCGGCTGGCTGGGGCTGACCGTCGCGGACATCCCCGCGGCCCGGCCGGAGGGCCACGCGCGGCTCCCGGCCGCCTGGCACCATCACCCCCTGGCCATGGCCGCGTTGAACGTCCTCGCGGGCCTCGCCCTGGTCCACCTCGTCCGCGGCACGGGCCACTCGCCCGCGCCCCACTGGCGGACGCCCCTGCTGTACGCCATCAGCCTCGTCCTGCACCGCACGGACGATGCGCTGCCGAAGCCCGGCCGGGCGCCCCGGCCGACCGCGACGCTGCCGAGACCGCGCGCACTCGTGGTCCTGCTCCACCGCGCACAGCCCTGCGCCCCGTAGGGCCAGGGCACTTCACCGCACCACGTCATCACGCACGCCCGTGACTTCGGCGTGCTCCCAGGCATGACCAACCGTTGTGAGACGTGCCCGACGAGGGCACCAGGGAGGGGAACCCCATGTGGAAATCAGGGATCAAGAAGCTCTTGGGGCGCGCCGGATACGACATCGTGCGCAGCATCGACAACCGGGGTGGGGTGGACGACTTCCTCCCCTTCGAGGCGACGATGCGGGCCGCGCGGGCGGCCGGTCTGTCGGTCGGCGACTACCTCGACGAAGTCATGAACGGCACGCCCGGCGCCACCCAGTCCACCATCGACGAGTTACGCGCTCTCGGCGTGTTCGCCGCCGACCCCGACACGGTCCTCGAGATCGGCCCCGGGTCCGGGCGGTACCTGGAGAAGACGCTCAAGGAGTGCTCGCCGGGGCGTTACGAGATCTACGAGACGGCGGCGCCCTGGGCCGCCTACCTGGTGGACACCTTCAAGGTGACCGCCCGGCCCACCGCGGAGTGCAGTCTCGCCCCGACCTCCGACAACAGCGTCGACCTCGTCCAGGCCCACAAGGTCTTCAACACCGTGACCTTCCTCAGCGCCGCCCGCTACTTCTTCGAGATGGCGCGGGTCACCCGGCCCGGTGGCCGGATCGTCTTCGACGTCATGACGGAGGCGTGCCTGGACCCCGCCACGATGCGCGCCTGGGTGGCGAAGGGCGGCGACGGGCACGACTCCTATCCGGCGGCCATGCCCCGCCAGGCGTGCGTGGACCTCTTCGCGACCCTCGGCTGCGGCCTGGAAGCCAGCTTCCTGGCTCCCGTGGGCTTCGCCTCCACCGAGGTGCTCGTCTTCACGAAGGAAGCGTGATCCTCACGCCCCCTGCGCGAGCAGCGGCACCCACTTCTCCAGGGCGGGCTGCTCCGCCAGGTCCGCGAAGGACGCCGTGACGCCGTGGTCGCGGCGCCAGCGGCCCAGGAGGGTCATCAGGCGTACGGAGTCGAGGCCGTAGTCGACGAGGTTCTCGTCCGCGGGGATGTCGGCCGGGTCCTCGCCGAGGACGTCGGCCACGTCGGCACGGAGCTGATCGAGAGTCAGGGACATGGCTGTCAGCCTTCCTTGGAGGAGTGCGGGGAGAAGACGGTGTCCGCCGTGGTGACCACCGCGCACTTGCCCGCCGCCCAGCGCAGCGCCATCGCGTGGTCGTCGGCGGAGAAGTCGGCCACCGCGTCGGCGACGACGAACGCCTGGATGTCCTGCATCCACGCGTCGCACGCCGTCATCAGTACGCCGATGTGGGCGTAGACACCCGTGATGACCAGCTGGTCGCGGCCCTGCTCGCGCAGCCGCTCCAGGAGGTCGGTGCGGACGAAGCCGCTGTACTTCCACTTCGTGAGCACCGTGTCGGCGGGCGCCGGGCCGATCTCGGGCGCGATCGCCGCAGCCTCGGCGTCGTCGGGCAGGCCAGGGCCCCAGAAGTCCTGCTGGAGGCCGCGCTCGGCGGGGGTCTGGCCGCCGGGCTGCGCGGTGTGCACGACCGGGATGCCGAGCCGTGCCGCCTGCTCCTTCAACTCCCGTACGGAGCCGAGAAGTTCAGGGATCGGCGACTGCTCGCGGTCGTACGCCGTCAGGAAGTAGTTCTGCAGGTCGTGGACGAGGAGCACCGCGCGGGAGGGGTCCACGGTCCAGTCGACCCGGTTCGCGGGCAGCTCGTCGGCCGACGGCATCGGGTAGGGGGTGATGGCGGGGAGGGCCATGGGGAGGGTGATTCCGTTCAGGGGTTCAGAGGTTCAGAGGTTCAGGGGTTCAGGATTTCGGGGGCTCGGGGGCTCAGGGGCTCAGGGGCTCAAGGGGCTGGCTGCGCGGACGCCGCCCGCAGGTCCTTCTTGGAGATCTTGCCCACCCCCGTCTGCGGGAACGCCGTCACGAACTCGACGCGGTCCGGCACCTTGTACGCCGCAAGACCCCGCTCCCGTACGAACTTCTTGATGGCGATCGGCTTCACCGGGTCGGCGCCCGCGCGCAGGATCACGTACGCGCAGGTCCGCTCGCCCAGATACGGATCGGGCTCGGCGACCACGTTGGCGTCGTGCACGGCGGGGTGGGCGAGGAGGTGGTTCTCGACCTCCTCCGCCGCGATCTTCTCGCCGCCCCGGTTGATCTGGTCCTTGGCGCGGCCCTCGACGACCAGGTGTCCCGTCGGGGTGAGGCGGACGATGTCGCCGGTGCGGTAGAAGCCGTCGGCCGTGAAGGAACGGGCGTTGTGCTCCGGCGCGTTCCAGTAGCCGCGGATCGTGTAGGGGCCGCGGGTCAGGAGGTGGCCCGTCTCACCGACGGGCAGGTCGTTGTCCTCGTCGTCGACGACGCGGATCTCGTCGTCCGGGGAGATGGGGCGGCCCTGCGTCGTGACGATCGTCTCCGTGTCGTCGTCCAGGCGCGTGTAGTTGACCAGGCCCTCCGCCATGCCGAAGACCTGCTGCAACGTGCAGTCGAGCGCGGGCTTCACCCGCCGAGCCGCCTCCTCGCTGAACTTCGCGCCGCCCACCAGGAGTACGTCCAGGCTGCTCAGGTCGTACGCCGTTTCGGCCGCCGCCTCCGTCCAGACCAGGGCCAGCGGGGGCACCAGGCCCGTGAGGGTGACGCCCTCGGACTCGATGAGCGGGAAGGCGACGTCGGGGCTCGGCTGCGGGCAGAGCACGACGCGCGCGCCCGCGTAGAGCGCGCCGAGCGAACCGGGCGAGGAGAGCGGGAAGTTGTGGGCCGCGGGGAGGGCGACCAGGTAGACCGACGACTCGTCCACCGCGCAGAGTTCGTTGGAGCCCCACAGCGAGTAGATGTAGTCGTCGTGGGTGCGCGGGATCAGCTTCGGTACGCCGGTGGAGCCGCCGGAGAGCTGGAGGAACGCCAGGTCGGAGGGGGCGGGCGGGTCGGGGATCGGCACCGGGTCCGCGGGGACGTCCGACAGCGCCTCGAAGGCGCCGGGGTCGCCGTCCGCCACGAACACGTGTCGCAGGGAGGGGACTTCGGCGAGCACCTTCGTCGCGAGCTCGCGGTAGTCGAAGCCGCCGTGCTCCGCGGGGATGACGTAGGCGGCGGCGCCGGTGAACTCGCAGAAGTAGCGGATCTCCGTCTCGCGGTGCGCGGGCAGCGCGAAGACGGGGAGCGCGCCGATGCGGAAGAGCGCGAAGATCGTCTCGAAGAACTCGGCGATGTTGGGGAGCTGGACGACCACCTTGTCGCCCTTGGCGATGCCGCGGGCGAGCAGGCCCGCGGCCAGCCTGTCGGCGCGGAGGTCGAGGTCCGCGTACGTCCAGCGGCGGTTCGACGCCGGGTCGACGATCGCTGTGCGGTCCGGGTGCTCGGCCGCCCTGTCGCTCAGGAGCTGGCCGAACGTCTCGCCTCGCCACCAGCCCGCTTCCCGGTAGCGGGTCGCGAACTCCTCGGGCCAGGTGGGGGCTTCGATCGCCCCGGGGGTCCGGGACGTGCTCACAGCTCGGGAGGTGCTCACAGTTCCGCCCCCACCGCGTTCAGGAACGTGCGGAACTTCGCGCCCGTCTCGGCCGTCTCCGCCTCCGGTTCCGACGCGGCGACCACGCCCGCGCCCGCGTACAGGCGCAGGCTGCGCTCCTCGGCCTCGGCGCAGCGGATCGTCACGACCCACTCGCCGTCGCCGTTGGCGTCGCCCCAGCCGACCATGCCGGTGAAGAAGCCCCGGTCGAACGGTTCCGTCTCGCGGATCACCTCGCGCGCGGTGGCCGTCGGGGTGCCGCAGACCGCGGGGGTGGGGTGCAGCGCGCAGGCCAGTTCGAGCGCGGAGGTGTCGGGCGAGGCGACCGTACCGGTGACCGTCGTGGACAGGTGCCACATCGTCGCCGTACGGATCAGGGTGGGGCGGGCCGGGACCGTCAGGTCCGTGCAGAAGGACGCGAGCGCCTGGTGGACGGCGTCCACCACGACCGCGTGCTCGTGCAGGTCCTTGGCCGACTCCAGGAGCGCGGCGGCGCGGCGCACGTCCTCGGCGAGGTCGTCGCTGCGGGGGGTCGAGCCCGCGAGGGGGTTCGCCACGACCTGGTGGCCGCGGCGCGAGACCAGGAGTTCGGGGCTGGCGCCGATCAGGGTGCGGCCGGGGGCCGTCGGCAGCGCGAAGGTGTAGCCGGAGGGGTCGCGGCGGGCCAGGCGCTGGAGCATCACGGGGAGGTCCAGGGGGGCCTGCGCGGTGAGTTCGAGGGTGCGGGCCAGGACGACCTTGCTGAAGTCGCCGCGCCACATGCGCTCGACGGCGGAGGCCACGCCCGCGCCGTACGCCTCGGGGGAGGGGACCGGGCGGATCCGCCAGTCGGTGGCGTCCGGCGGGTCGGCGGGGAGGGCGATCAGGGGGTCCGCGGTCAGCGGGGGCGCGGTGCGCAGGGCGCGGGGCACCGCCAGGGCGGCCGGGGCCGTGTGGTCGAACGGGATCGCGCCCACGACGTACGGCTTGGCCGGGCCGGTGCGGCGGGCGTCGGCGAGGGTTGCCGCGATGCGGTGCGGCAAGGGTCTCTCGTCGTGCGGGACGTGCGCGTGGACGCCCTCGGTGAGCAGGGTGCGGGTCGGCGTCGCGAGGAACCGTTCGCCCGGGGTGTAGGCGTCGAGGAGGGCGGTGGCCGCTCCTACGGCGGGGTGGGCCTGTTCGGCCGTCGTCACGTGTGTGGCGACCTCGGGTGCCGTCGACACGGGGGCTCCAATTCTCGGGTGTTCTCGGGGGTGGGTGCGATCGCGGCTGGGGGACGCGTTCAGCGCAGGGTCGCGCCGCCGTCGACGTACAGCTCTTGGAGGGTGATGTGGCGTGCTCGGTCCGAGGCGAGGAAGACGACTGCCTCGGCGATGTCCTGGGGATCGGCGATCCGGCCCAGGGGGATGCCCGTGCGGTACGTCTCGGGGTCGCCCGCGATGACGCGTTGCGGGGCCTCGTCGTCCGTCCACAGGGAGCGTTGCATCGCGGTGTCCGTCGAGCCGGGGGCCACCACGTTGCAGCGGACGCCCGTGCGGGCGATCTCCAGGCCCAGGCACTTGGTGAACATCGTGGCCGCCGCCTTGGACGCGGCGTACGCGGCCATGCCGGTGCGGGGGATGCCCGCGGCGTTGGAGGCGACGGTGACGATGCAGCCGGAGCCGCGCGCGGTCATGTGTGCGGCGGCCGCGCGGGAGGTGTGGAAGACGCCGGTGGTGTTCACGGCGAAGGTGTCGGCCCAGTCGGCGTCGGTCAGTTCGGCGACGGGGGCGGCGCGGAGGATTCCCGCGACGTTCACCAGGAGGTCGAGGGAGCCGTGTTCGCGGACGACGTCGTCGACGACCGCGGTGACGGCCAGGGGGTTCGTGACGTCCATGACGCGGGGCGTGATCGCGCCGCGGTGGGCGGCGGCCAGTTCGTCGATGCCGTGGGCGTCGCGGTCGGTGGCGACCACGTGGGCGCCGCGCGCGGCGAGCGCGGTGGCCACCGCGGCGCCGATGCCCTGGCCCGCGCCGGTCACCAGCGCGGTGCGTCCGGTGAACTCGCCCGGCTCCTGCGGTATGTGCTCTGGCATGGTGTGAGCGACCTCCCCCAACTTTTTAGGTAAGCCTAACCTAACGTATAACCACTGCCCAGAGCTCGCTACCCCGTTCAAACAGTTAGGCTAGCCTCACCTTATGCGCATGCCGAGTGCGGGCACCACAGCCTCCGTCCCCCAACCCGTCGAGCCCGTAGGTGAGTTGGGGCCGGATCGCCCACCTGAGCCGGATCCCGGGCGTTCTTCCGCCGGGCGGTCCGTCGCGCTCGCCGTGGCGGGGTTCGTGGTCGCCCTGGTGCTGCTCGTGGGGCTCTCGCTCTGTGTCGGCGCGGGTGAGGTCGGCGCCAGTGGTGTGCTCGACTACCTGCTCAACCGCGGTGGCGCGCGCGGCGACTCGCGCCTCGACCTCGTCGTCGGTGATCTGCGCATCCCGCGCACGCTCACCGCGGTGCTCGTCGGCGCCGCGCTCGGCGTCGCCGGATGCCTGTTGCAGGCCGTGACGCGCAATCCGCTCGCCGAGACCGGGCTGCTCGGCGTCAACGCCGGTGCCTCGCTGGGCGTCGTCGCGGGCATCGCGCTGCTCGGGCTCGATTCCGGATACGCCTACCTCGTCTGCGCGTTCGTGGGCGCCGTGGTGGCGAGCGGCCTCGTGCTGCTGATCGCCGGACGCAAGGGCGGCGGCTCGCCCATGCGGCTCGTCCTCGCCGGGTCCGCGCTCGGCGCCACCTTCGGCGGGCTCACCAGCGTCATCGTCGTCAACTCCGCCGAGACCTACGACAAGTTCCGCTTCTGGGTGCTCGGCTCGCTCGCCGGGGTCGAGGGGTACGGGGAGCTCGGGCGCCTCGCCCCCGTGCTCGCGGTGGGCTTCGTGGTGGCGCTGCTCGTCGCCAGGCCGCTGTCCGCCCTCGCGCTCGGCGACGATCTCGCACGCAGCCTCGGGCACCGGCCGCCCGTGATCCGCACGGTCGTCGCGGTGGGCGTCACGCTGCTCACCGCGGCAGCCGTCGCGCTCGCCGGGCCCATCTCCTTCCTCGGCCTGCTCGCCGGATTCCTCGCCCGCGCCATCGCGGGCACCCGGCTGCCCGCGCGGCTGCTGCTCGCCGGGCTCATCGGGGCGTGCGTGCTCACCGTCTCGGACGTGGCGGCCCGGGTCGTCTCCCGGCCGTACGAGGCACCCGTCTCCGTCATCGTGGCGCTGATCGGCGCCCCGGTCCTCATCCTGATCGTCCGGTCCAGGCAGCTCGCCACGATGGGGATGACGGACCCCGCGGACGAGGGGCGCGGCGCCGAGAAGAAGAAGCGGCGTCTCACTCTGCGACTGCCGGGGCGTGCGGCGGCGCGGGCGCCCCGGGTGCGGCCCGCCGACACCTTCGTGCTGCGGCGCGGGCCCCTCTCGTTCCTCGTCGCCCGGCGCGCGACCCTCGCCTCGCTGCTGCTCGCCGCGCTGCTCGTGGTCGCCGTGGTCCTGTCCGCGTACGCGGGCCAGAGCGACATGAGCGTCAGCCGCACCTTCCGTGCGGTCTTCGGGTACGGCGACCACTTCGACGTCCTGCTCGTGCAGAAGTTCCGGCTCGGGCGCATCGTCGCCGGGCTCACCGCGGGCGCGGCCCTCGGGCTCGCCGGATGTCTCACCCAGACCCTCGCCCGCAACCGCCTTGCCACACCCGAGCTGTTGGGCGTGAACGACGGCGCCACCGCCGCCGTCCTCGTCTCCGTCACCTTCAGCGCGTCCGGGTCCTTCGGCGCGTGGTGGGCCGGGCCGATCGGCGCGCTGGTCGCGGTGATCGTGGTGACGGTCGTCTCGGGAGGGCTCGGGCAGCGCGGCTATCGCGTTCTGGTGGTCGGGCTCGCCATGTCCGCGCTCGCCTCCGCCGCCACCCAGGTCGTCCTGTCCCGACGCTCTCTCAACTCGGCAAGCTCGCTGTACGTATGGACGTCCGGCAGCCTCAACGGACGCGGCTACTCGGTGGCCGTGCCCGTCCTCATCGGCCTCGCCGTCCTCGTGCCGCTCGCGCTCGCCGTCGCCCGCCACCTCGGCGTGCTCCGCTTCGACGACGCCACGGCGGCCTCGCTCGGCTCCAACGCCGGTCGCACCCGCCTGATCTGCCTGCTCCTCGCGGTCGCCCTCGCCGGGCTCGCCGTCGGGATCGCCGGGCCCGTCGGCTTCGTCGCGCTCGCCTCGCCCGTCATCGCGTCCCGCCTCGCCGGGCCGCTGCGGGTGCCGCTGGTCGGCTCGATGCTGACCGGCGCGCTCCTCGTGGTCGTCGCCGACACGCTCGGGCGGATCGCCTTCGACGGTTCGGAGCTGCCGGTGGGCATCGTCACGACGGTCCTCGGCGGGCCGTTCCTGCTGTGGGTGCTGCTGGGCCGGTCGGCGGCGACCCGCGTCTGAGCCATGGGTGGCTCGGGTGACTTGTGTGACTCGTTCAGAAAGGTGTTCGTCGTGCGCAGTCCGCTGCTCCGTACGCTCCGTCAGGCCGTGCGTGCCGAAGTCCCCTCGGCCGAACGGGACTTCTGGGACCGGGTGGAGGCGAAGGGCACGCCGTTGGTCGAGGCCGACCCGGACGGCGATCCGGCGTACCGGCTCGTCACGTTCTTGTGGCGGGACGATCCGGAGCGGCCCGCCACCGACGTCCTCGCGCTCCTGCACACCGTCACCGACAAGGACCGGCACGCGGGCGATCTCGCGCCGCACCTGACGGAGCGGGTGCCCGGCACCGGGGTGTGGGCGCTCAGCCACCGGCTGCGCGCCGATCACCGGGCCTCCTACCAGTTCTACGTCGCCCGTGGCCCGCGCGAGGAGACGCTGCGCACCGACCGCGCGGCCTGGCTGAAGGTCCTGGACGAGGCCCTGCCCGATCCGTACGCGACGGCTCCCGGGCTGCCGTCCCGCGACGGCCGCAACCCCGCGTCCGTGATGGAACTTCCGCAGGCGCCCGCGCAGCCGTACGTCCAAGGGGGCGCGGTCAGGACCGGGCGGACCCTGTCGGCCGAGGTCGATGGCCGCCGCGTCACGGTCCACCTGCCCGCCGCACCTGCGCTCGCTGTCGCGGTGCTTCTGGACGGCGAGATGTGGGGTCCCGTCCTCGACGCGCCGCGCATGGCCGATCGGCTGCACGCGGCGGGTGCGGTGCCGCCGACGGCGCTGCTCCTGGTCGACACGATGGGGCGGCGGATGGAGGACCTCAGCTGTAGCGGGGAGTTCGTGGACTGGCTCGCCGATGTGCTGGTGCCGTGGGCGGCGCGGGAGCACGGGGTCGCGGTTCCGGCCGCGCGTACCGTCATCGCGGGCCAGAGCGCGGGTGGCCTCACGGCGGCGTACGCGGTCCATCGCCGCCCCGACCGCTTCGGCCGCGCGCTCTCCCAGTCGGGTTCGTTCTGGTGGCCCGACGAGAACGCGCCCGACGGGGCGGGCCCGGAATGGCTCACACGCCAGTACGCCCGCGCCGCGCACCGCCCGGTCCGGATCCACCTGGAGGTGGGCGCCCAGGAGTGGATGCTCCTCGCGGAGAACCGCCGCTTGCGGAACGTGTTGCGGGCGAGGGGCTATGAGGTGACGTATGAGGAGTTCAACGGGGGCCATGACTATGCGTGTTGGCGGGGCGGCCTGATGGGGGGCCTGGCGCGGCTGCTGGGGCCGTAGGCGGGGACGGTTGCTTCGCTGTGCGGGTGGGTGGGGGCTGGCCGCGCAGTTCCCCGCGCCCCTGGCGGGGCGTTGCGTTTCGGTGGGTTGCTTGCCTGCGGGCCGGTGGGGGCTGAGCGCGCAGTTCCCCGCGCCCCTTACGGGGCGCCCCGCCAGGGGCGCGAGGAACTGCGCGACAAGCCACGACGATCCGTGAGACCGCGATCTCGCGACACCCCCCTGCCGGGACGCGGCGTCCTTTAGGGGCGCGGGGAACTGCGCGACAAGCCACGACGCCCCGTGAGACCGCGATTCCGCGACGCCCCCCCCGCCGGGGCGCGGCGTCTTTCAGGGGCGCGAGGAACTGCGCGACAAGCCCCCACCCACCCGCAGCGCGAAGCAACCGCCCCGCCTACGGAAGAGGCGACCCGCCCCCACCCCGCGGCAACCGCGCAGCGAAACCCGCCCCCACCGCCACAAGCCCCGCAGTGACAACGACCGCCACCCGATAGGGCCCCGCCTCAGAGACCCCCGTCCCATGCCCCCCGATAACCCCCGCACACGCCGCGATCCCCAACGCACCCCCCAACGTCCGCACGATCTGGAACAACCCCATCGCCTGCCCCATGTCCGCAGGAGAGACGTCCTCGAACCCGGCGATCTGGATGGTCAGGACGGCCGTGCCGAGGACGAGACCCACCGCGAACATCAGCCCCCGCACCGCCCACGCGTTCTCCGCGACACCCGGCACGGCCAGCGCGGCGAAGACGACAGCCGCGAGCAGCAGCGTCGGCACCGCGAGACGGCGCGGCCCGAGGCGCGGCAGCAGGCGGTCCACGGCCTGCGACGCCAGCATCAGGCCGAGCGCCTCGGGGAAGACGGACAGGCCCGCGTCGAGCGCGGACGCGCCGAGCGCGGCCTGGTAGAGGAGCGGGAAGACGAACAGGACGCCCATCAGGCCCGCCGCGCTGAACAGGGCGAGCGCGGAGGCCGCCCCGTAGACCCGGTCGCCGAGCAGCCGCAGCTTCAACAGGGGGTCTGGCGTACGGAGTTGATGGACGACCGCGGCGACGAGGAGCACGCCTCCCGCGATCGCGCTGATCGCGACCGAAGGACGGGTCCAGCCGTGCGAGGGACCGAATCCCAGGGCGTACGTGAGGAGGCCGAGCGCGGGCGTGGCCAGCCAGAAGCCGACGTGGTCGAAACGTCCCCCGGAATCCCTATCCGAGTCCGGACCCTGACCCGGACCCTTACCCGGGTCCGCGCCCTCTTCAGGCACCGCCCCAGGCTCCCGCAGCGCCAGCACACCGAGCAGCACCGCCCCCGCCCCCACCGGCACGTTCACGAAGAACAGCCAGTGCCAGGAGAGGTGTTCGGTGAGGAAGCCGCCGAGCGGCGGCCCGAGCGCGGGCATCAGCGCGGTCGGCACGATCAGGACCTTGGACAGCTTCACGCGCTCCTCGGGCGGGAACGCACGGAACAGCAGCGTCATGCCGACGGGCGTGAGCAGCCCGCCCGCAAGGCCCTGGGCCGCGCGCGCCACCACGAGGGTGGTGAGGTCGGGGGCCAGGCCGCAGACCGCCGACGCGGCGGTGAACGCGGCGAGGGCGAGCAGGAACACCCGCTTGGTGCCGAACCGGTCACCGAGCCAGCCCGCCACCGGCAGCGCCAGGGCGAGCGCGACGAGGAACGCCGTCTCGACCGTGTTCGCCGCCGACACCGGGCGGCCGAAGTCCTCCGCGATGGTGAAGAGCGCCGGATTGACGATCGTCGAGTCCAGGCCGTTCATGCACATCGCGGCCGTGTAGACGAGGACGACGGCGACCTTGGGGCGTATGCGGGGCCTGACCAGCAGGTCTCCGCCGATCACCGGGACGCGATCCGATCCAGAGCGTCCTGACGCGGGCCCGGGCCGTGCTGCGCCGACCAACCCTCGGGCACGGCGGCGAAGAGCGGCCAGAGCGAGAGTTCGCCGCGTTCGTTGGCGAGGACCAGGAACTCGCCGTCCGCGTCGAAGGGGTTGGCGGGGGCTTCGCTCGTCGTCACTGCTGCTTCTCCAGGTCGGTGTGACCGGCCGTTTCGGCCAGTCGGTCGGCGACCACGCGCGCGATGTGCGCGATCGGCTCGGGCAGGGTCATGTCCTTGTGGGAGCAGGCCACATCGGTGTTGGCGATGCGCCCGGTCACGTACGGAGTCCAGGTCTCCGGCGTCAGGGTGTCGTCGATGGTGTCGACCGTGGCGCGGAAGAACAGCACGTCGCCGTCGAAGCGCCGGTGGTCGTAGGCCCGTACGAGATGGTTGGTGTTGAGGTAGATGTCGCGCAGCGCCTCGAACGTGGCGGGCGGCAGCGCGGCCAGCGGGCTGCCCTCGCGGCGCAGCACGTCGACGACGTTCTCGGTGGTCAGAGCCTTGCCCGCCAGGCTGTCCGGGCCGTAGCCGCCCATGGTCAGGAGGGATTCCAGCGCCTCTGCCTCGTCGGGGACCGGCAGCTCGCGGAAGCCCTCGGCCGGGTAGGCGTCGAGGATCGCGAGGAGCTCCACCTCGTGGCCCGTCTCCTGGAGGTGCGTGGCCATCGCGTGGGCGATGATGCCGCCGGTCGACCAGCCGAGCAGGCGGTACGGGCCCGTGGGCTGGACCTCGCGGAGGCGGGTGACGTAGTGGGCCGCCAACTCCTCAAGCGTGCCCGGGAGTTCCAGGTCCGCCGTGGCCGCGCCCACCCCCTGCGCCTGGAGGCCGTAGATCGGGACGTCGGCGGGGAGGTGGCGGATCAGGCCCGCGTAGCACCAGCTCAGGCCGCCCGCCGGGTGCACGCAGTGGACGGGCGCGGCGTCGCCGGGGCGGGCGGGGCGCAGGGGCAGGAGGACGTCCAAGGGATCCTCGCGGTGACCGGCCCCCGCCTCCAGCGCCGCGTCGAGCGCCGCCGGTGTCGGCGACTGGAAGACCGTGCCGATGGAGACCTCCGCGCCGAAGGCCGCCTTGACGCGGCCCGCGAGGCGCACGGCGAGCAGCGAGTGCCCGCCCAGGTCGAAGAAGTTGTCGTCGACGCCGATCCGGTCGGCGCCGAGCACCTCGGCGAAGATCGCGCACAGTTGCTCCTCGCGCGGTGTGCGCGGGGCGCGGCCCGCGGCGGCCGACGCGGGCCGTTCCGGGGCGGGCAGCGCCTTGCGGTCCAGCTTGCCGTTGCTGGTCAGGGGGAGCTTGTCGAGCAGGACGACGGCCGAGGGGGCCATGTGGACGGGGAGTTCGGCGGCGGTGTGCTCGCGCAACGCGGCCGGGTCGGTGCCCTCGGCCACCGCGTAGCCGACGAGCCGCTTGTCGCCGGGTACGTCCTCGCGTACGACGACGGCGGCGTCCGCCACCGCGGGGTGCGACGCCAACACGGCCTCGATCTCGCCCAGTTCGATGCGGAAGCCGCGGATCTTCACCTGCTGGTCGGCCCGCCCGAAGTACTCCAGGGCGCCGTCGCTGCGGCGTCGGGCGAGGTCGCCCGAGCGGTACATGCGGGTGCCGCTCTCGCCGAACAGTGCGGCGTACGGGTCGGCGACGAAGCGCGTCGCGGTCAGGTCGGGTCGGCCGAGATAGCCGTCGGCGAGGCCCTCGCCCGCGACGTACATCTCGCCGGTGACGTTCGGCGGGACCGGTTGCAGACGCTCGTCCAGGACGTAGACGCGCAGGTCGGGGATGTTCACGCCGATGGTGCTCGACGTGGCGGACGCGGCCGTCGCGCGGTCGAGCGCGAAGTAGGAGACGTGCACGGTGGTCTCGGTGATGCCGTACATGTTGACGAGCGTCGGGCCGCCGTCGCCGTGCCGTTCGTACCACTCGTCGAGGCGGCCGAGTTCGAGCGCCTCGCCGCCGAACACGACGTAGCGCAGGGCGAGTTCGGGCCCCGTACGGTCCTCGCGGTCGGCGGCCGCGAGCTGGTAGAAGGCCGAGGGGGTCTGGTTGAGGACGGTGACCCGTTCCGCCGCGAGCAGCTCGCGGAAGGCGCCCGGGTCGCGGCTCGTCAGGTGCGGTACGACGACGACCTTGCCGCCGTACAGGAGCGCGCCCCACAACTCCCATACGGAGAAGTCGAACGCGTAGGAGTGGAAGAGCGTCCAGACGTCGTTCTCGTCGAAGCCGAACCAGTGGTCCGTGGCGGTGAGCAGCCGCGTCACGTTGTGGTGGGTGACGACGACACCCTTGGGGCGGCCCGTGGAACCCGAGGTGTAGATGACGTAGGCGGGGTCGCGCGGGGTGAGCGGGCGGGTGCGCTCGTCCTGGGTGAGGGGGCGCGTGTCGTACGCGTCCGGGGCGTCGCCGTCGACCGTGACGAGCGGCAGCGCGTGCGCCTGCGCGGGCAGCCGGGGCGCGGTCGCGGTGTCGGTGACCAGCGCGGCGGGGCGCGCGTCGTCGAGCATGTAGGCGAGGCGGTCCGCCGGGTAGTCAGGGTCGAGCGGGAGGTAGGCGGCGCCGGAGAGCGCGACCGCGAGCAGGCCGGTGACCAGGTCGGTGGAGCGGGGCAGCGCGAGCGCCACGATCGATCCCGGTCCGATGCCTCGGGAGGCGAGTAGACGGGCCAATTGGTGCGCGCGGGCGGACAGTTCGGCGTAGGTGAGGGCGCGGCCCTCGTGGGTGACGGCGGTGCGGTGGGGGTGTCGGGCGGCCGCCCGCTCGTAGACCTCGGCGAGCGTGCTGGGGGTCGAACTCGGCCGGTGGTGCTGGTTGTTGGCGGCCACGAGGGCCTGGTGGTGCTCGGCGCCACTGAGGAGCGGGAGCAGGCCGATGGGCGTGTCGGGGGTCTCGGCGGCCGCGGTGAGCAGGCGGGCCAGACGGTCGGCGAGGCCCTGCGCGGTGGCGCGGTCGAACAGGTCCGTGCGGAACTCCAGGAACCCGGATATCCCGCCGTCGTCGGGGAGTTCGCCCGCGTTCAGGGTCAGGTCGAACTTGGCGGTGCCCGAAGGCACGGCGCCCAGCCGGGCCGTGGTGTCGGGGCCGAGCGCGAAGTCGCCGTCGGGCAGCGACTGCCAGGCCAGCATCACCTGGAACAGCGGGTGCCTGGCGAGCGAGCGCGGCGGGTTGAGCTCCTCGACGAGCTGGTCGAAGGGGAGCGCGTCGTGTTCGTACGCGGCGAGCGTGGTGCCGCGCACGCGGTCGAGCAGCGCACGGAAACCGGGGTCGCCCGAGGTGTCCGTGCGCAGCACGACGGTGTTGGTGAAGAACCCGACGAGGTCGGCGGTCGTGTCGTCGTCGCGGCCCGCGACCGGGGTGCCGAGGGGGATGTCGGTGCCGCAGCCGTGCCGGGTGAGGAGCGCGGCGAGGCCCGCCTGGACGGTCATGAAGACCGTGCTGCCGGTCGATGCGGCCAGGCGCTTGAGTGCCCGGTGGGTGGCCGGGGCCAGGGCGAAGGGGACGGTGTCGCCCGCGGAGGTGGCCACCGGCGGGCGGGGCCGGTCGGTGGGCAGCTCCAGCTGGTCGGGCAGGCCGGCGAGGGCCTCCTTCCAGTGCGCGAGGTGCGTCCGCGCGAGGCCGTCGGCGAGGAGCTTCTGCTGGTGGGCGGCGTGGTCCGCGTACTGGAGGGGCAGCGGCGCGAACCCGGGCGCGCGGCCGCCGACGCGCGCGGTGTAGGCCGTCGCGAGGTCACGGGCGAGGGGCGTGGTGGAGGCGCCGTCGCCCGCGATGTGGTGGAGCAACAGGAGGAGGGTGTGGCGGGTGGGGTCGGCGAGGTCGGTGAACAGGGTGGCGCGCAGCGGGGGTTCGTCGGCGAGCTCGAAGCAGTGCCGCACGGCTTCGGTCAGGGCGCCCTCGGTGAGCGGGCCGCGGTGCAGGCAGGGGCGGGCCAGGGGGTGCCCGGCGTCGAGGATCCGCTGGTGAGGGCGGTCGTCGGCGTCGGCGGACAGGGCGTTGTCAGTGGCCGGATATACGGTTCTGAGTGTCTCGTGGCGTGCGGTCAGATCGTGCAGGGCGAGCTGGAGCGCGGCGTGGTCGACGGGCCCGTTCAGGGTGAGGACGAGCGGGATGTTGTAGGTGGGGCTGGGGCCTTCGAGGCGGTGCAGGAACCACAGGCGCTGCTGTGCGGGGGAGAGGGGGAGGGTGTCGGTGCGGGGGATGGGGACAGGGATGGGTACGGGGGTCGGTGTGGGCTCAGGGGCGCCCGAGGCGCGCAGGACCGCCGCCAGGGCGGCGGGGGTCGAGGCGCGGAAGACGTCGGCGATACCGAGCGTGGTGGCGAACCGCTCGCGAATACGGGCGGCGAGGCGGCCCGCGAGCAGCGAGTGACCACCGAGGTCGAAGAACCCGGCGTCGGGTGAGGGCCAGCCGGACTCCAGGCCGAGCACGTCGGCGAAGAGCGCGCAGAGGGCGTCGGTGTGGGGGTCGCCGGAGGCCGCGGTATCGGTGGATCCCGTGGATCCCGTGACGGCGTTCGGTTCCGGGTCGGGCAGCGCCCGGTGGTCCAGCTTGTCGTTGGCGGTGCGCGGCAGCGCGGCCAGGAGCATCACCGTGGCGGGGACCATGTGCGCGGGGAGGGTCTCGGCGAGGTGGACGCGCAGGGCCTCCGGCGTGACGGTGGCGCCCTCGCGCGGCACGGCGTAGGCGAGGAGGCGCTTGCCGTGCGCGGAGTCGCGGGCGATCACGGCGGCCTGGGCGAGCGCGGGGTGGGTGGCCAACCGTGCCTGGATCTCGCCGAGTTCGACGCGGAAGCCGCGGATCTTCACCTGGTCGTCGCCGCGCCCCAGGAACTCCAGGGTGCCGTCGGCGCGCCGCCGCACCAGGTCGCCGGTGCGGTACATGCGGCCGCCGGAGTCGCCGTGCAGCGCGCCGAAGGGGTCGGCGACGAAGCGTTCGGCGGTCAGCTCGGGACGGCGCAGGTAGCCGTGGGCCAGGCAGGCCCCGGCGACGTACAGCTCACCGGTGACGCCGGGGGGCGTGGGACGGAGGGAGGAGTCCAGGACGTAGACGCGCGAGGCGCGCACGGGGTGGCCTGTGGTGGTGCCGTCGGGGGCGGGCAGCCAGTAGTAGGCGTCGACGGTGGTCTCGGTCGGGCCGTACAGGTTGGTCGGCCGTGAGCCCTCGACCGCGGCGAGGCGTTCCCACAGGGGCGCGGGCACGGCCTCGCCGCCCACCACGACGACGGCGGGGTGGTGCCTGTCGTCGTCGAGCAGGCCCTCGGCGATGAGGGCCTCGGCGTAGGAGGGGGTGACGTCGAGGTAGTCGACGCGCTGCTCGTCGATGTACGCGGCGAGCGCGGCCGGGTCGCGGTAGGTGGCGTCGTCGAGCAGGTGCAGCTCGTGGCCGTGGACCATCCACAGGACCGGGTCCCAGGACGCGTCGAAGGCGAACGACGCGCTGTGCGCGACCCGCAGCCGGTCGCGTCCGGTGCGGGCGACGGCAGGCGCGATGTGGTCGTCGGTGTGCCCGGCGAGGAGGTTGGCGAGGGAGGCGTGGGTGACGAGGACGCCCTTGGGGCGGCCCGTGGAACCGGAGGTGTGGATGATGTAGGCGGGGTCGGTGAGCCGGGGCGCGGAAGCGGGCGCCCCCGCCGGGAGCGCGGCGATCGCGGCGGCCGTCTCCGGGTCGTCCAGGGCGAGTTCGGGCAGGCCGTGCGCGGGGAGCGCGGCGAGGGTCTCGCGGGTGCCGATGACGTACGCGGGACGGGCGTCGGCGAGGACGTCCAGGGTCCGTGCCGCAGGGTGCCCGAGGTCGAGCGGCTGGCAGACGCCGCGCGCCTTGAGCACGGCGAGCAGCGCGACGAGCGTGTCGGTGCCGCGCGGCAGCGCGAGGGCGACGGGCGTGCCGGGGGCCAGGTCGGCGGCGAGGCGGTGGGCGAGGCGGTCGGCCGCCGCGTCCAGTTCGGCGAAGGTCAGGGCGGCGCCACCGCTGCGCACGGCGACGGCGTCGGGGGTCCGGGCGGCCTGCGCGGCGAACGCGTCGGGCAGCGTCTGCTCGGCGGGCGGTTCGGTGCGTCCCACCGTGGCCGCGCGTATCTCGTCGGGGGTCAGCAGGTCGAGGGTGGCGATGGTGCGGTGCGGGTCGGTGAGGAGGAGTTCGGCGAGGCCGTCGAGGTAGGTCGCCAAGGTGTGCTCGTGCAGGGCGAGTTCGGCGTCCGCGTAGCGTCCGGCGTTGGCGTCCAGGGAGAGTCTGAGGCGGCCGTCGGCGCGCGGTGACGCTCCGACGGCGAGGTCCTCGACGGGGCCCGCGGCGAGGTTGTGCACGGTGCCCGGCAGGCCGCCGAAGTCCAGGTCGGACTCGAAGGGCTTGATGTTGACCATGGGCCCGGTCAGCGGTTCGCCCGCGGTGCCGAGCGCGAGGTCGCGGCGGAGGTCGGCCTGCGGGTAGCGCTGGTGGCGGCGGACGGCGCGGACTTCGAGGACGACGCGGCGCAGGAGTTCGGCGCCGGTGTCCCGGGGGCGTACGGCGATGCGCAGCGGCAGGACGTTGACGGTCATCGCCGGGGTGCGCAGGGCGGCCGGGCCGCGCCGGTTGGTGAGCGGGAGGCCGAGCACGATGTCCTCGGCGCCGGTGACGCGGTGCAGATGGCCCGCGGTGGCGGCGATGACGAGCTCGGCCCAGGTGGCCTTCACGGCCTGCGCGGCGCGGGTCAGCCGGTCGACGGAGCCCTCGGGCAGGTCGGTGACGCGGCGCAGGAGGGCGTCGGTGCTGGTGGCGTCGGGGCGGGCGGCGAGGGTGGCGGGCGTGGTGTGCCCCTCGGTCCGCTCGGTCCAGAAGGCGCGGTCGGTGGCGTACTGCTCGCTGCCGAGGTAGCGGCTCTCCTCGCCGGTCAGCTCGGCCATGGGGGCGAACTGCCGGGCGGGCGGCTCCTGGTGGGCGGCGAGCGCGGTGTAGAGCTCGGCGACGCGGGCGCCGATGAGCTGGAGGGCGTAGGCGTCGACGGCGAAGTGGTGGACGCGCTGGTACCACCAGTGCCGGTCGTCGGCGACGCGGATGAGGGCCTGGGTCACCAGGCCGCGCGTCGCCGTGCCGCCGGTGAGGTCCACGGCGTTGGTGAGGTCCGCCCGCATCCACGCCTCGGCGGCCGCCTCGGGGTCGGCCTCGGCGCGCACGTCGAGCCGGTGCAGGCGTACGGGGGAGGCGTCGGGGTCGACGAGCTGCCAGGGGTCGCCCGCCGCGTCCTCCGTCACGCGCAGCGACAGGGTCTCCGCCTCGGCGACCGTGCGCAGGAGTGCCGCCTCGAACAGGGCGTCGTCCAGGGGGCCTTGGATCTCCACGCGGTCGGCGGTGTTGAGCGCGGTGCTCTCCGGGGCCAGCTGCTGCGCGTAGAGGATGCCGGCCTGCGCGGTGAGCAGGGGAAGGCGATCAGGTCGCTGATGCATGTGTGTGACGACTCCCGTGAACCTGAACCTACCAGTACTAACTTAGGTTAGCCTAAGCTATCTTGCTGGTCATGGAGAAGACGACCGCCCCCACCGAGCTCAAGTCCGCCCTGCGCAAGGCGGTGGAGAGCCACCGCGAGACCCTGCTCGCGCTCAGCTCCCGCATCCACGGCCACCCGGAGACGGCCTTCGAGGAGCACCGCGCCGCGGCCTGGTGCGCCGAACTCCTGGGCGAGCACGGCTTCGAGGTGACCGCGCCCGCCTTCGGCCTGGACACCGCGTTCCGCGCGAGCGTCGGCTCGGGTCCGGTCACCGTCGCCCTGGCCTGCGAGTACGACGCGCTGCCCGGCCTCGGCCACGCCTGCGGCCACAATCTGATCGCCGCCGCGGGCGTCGGCGCGGCGCTCGCCCTCGCTCCGTACGCCGATGAACTCGGGCTCACCGTACGGGTCGTCGGCACCCCGGCCGAGGAACGCGGCGCGGGCAAGGCGCTGCTCATCGACGCGGGCGCCTTCGACGGCGTGGACGCGGCGATGATGGTGCACCCCTGCCCGTTCGAGATGGCCGACTTCCGCTCCTTCGCGCTCGGCACGCTCTCGGTGACGTACGCGGGCAAGTCCGCGCACCCCAGCCTCAACCCGCACGAGGGCCGCAACGCCGCCGACGCCCTGACGATCGCCCAGGTCGCGCTCGGCCTGCTGCGCCAGCAACTCCCGGCCCAGTGGCGGGTGCACGGCGTCACCACGTCGGCCGGTACGGCGCCGAACGCGATACCCGACCGCGCCACCGCCGAGTACGAGATCCGGGCGCTGGCCGCCGAGGACCTGCGCGAGCTGCGCGAACGCGTGGAGAACTGCTTCCGCGCCGGAGCCCTCGCGACCGGCTGCGAGGTCACCCTGGAGCGGCCCGAACCGGACTACCTCGACTTCCGCGGCGACCCCGCGCTGATCGCCCTGTGGACGGCGAACGCGCGGGCGCTCGGGCGTGCCGAGCCGGTCGAGCGTGAGCCCTTCGCCTGCACGGACATGGGCAACGTCTCGCACCTGGTGCCGTCCATCCACCCCGTCCTGGACATCAGCGGCGGCGCCTGCGGCCCGCACGAGCGGGAGTTCGCCGAGGCCGCCGTGTCCCCGGCCGCCGAACAGGCGCTGCTCGACGGCGCGTTGGGGATGGCGTGGACGGCGGCCGACTTCGCGGCCGCCACCGCCCACGCCCGGGGCGCTACTTCTTGAGGGCCTTGACGTAGTCGTTCATGACCTCGTCGGCGGCCAGCGGGCCGCCGCGGGTCGACCAGACCGAGCCGTCCACGGTCACGACGTGGTTCTTCTTCACCGCGCCGAGGTCCTTGTAGGCGGGCTTCTTCTGGACGTCCTTGAGGGCCTTCTCGCCGTCCGAGGTCAGGGTGGAGAGGAACAGCCAGTCGCCGTCGATCTCGTTGATCTTCTCCAGGCTGAGCGAAGGGGTGTGCGCGTTGCCGTCCTTGTTCTGGTTCCCCGGCCGCTTCAGGCCCATCTCCAGGGCGACACCGCTGGCGAACTGCTTGTTCTCCATCCAGCTCGGGCCGTCCGGGTTCCAGCGGACGATGGAGACCTCGGCGCCCTTGTTCTTGCCGAGCTCCGCGCCCGCCTTCTTGGCGGCGGCCTCGTGGTCGGCGATGACCTTGTTGGCCTTCGGGAGGTCGTTCACGGCGTTGCCGATGCCCCGCAGGGTCAGCTTCCAGTCGTCGGTGGGCGCCATCGTGACGACGGTCGCGGGCGTGATCTCGCGCAGCTGCTTGAGCACCTGCTCGTCCTGCATGTCACCGGCGAGGATCAGGTCGGGCTTGGCGGCGACGACCTTGTCCATCACGGGCTGGAGCAGGTTGCCGACGACGTCGATGTCCTTCACCTTGTCGGCGAGGTAGGCCGGGGGCTTGTCCAGGCCCTGGCCGTTGGTGATGCCGACCGGCTTCACGCCGAGAGCGAGGGCGGCGTCGAGGTCCTCCTGCGTCAGCGTCACCACGCGCTTGGGGTGCGCGGGCACCTTCACGGCCTTGCCGGTGGCGTCCTTGATGGTCCGGGTGTCGGCGGAGCCGGAACCGGCCTTGCCCGACGAGTCGTTGTCGGAGCCGTCGTCCGAGCCGCAGCCGGTCAGGAGCAGCGCCGCCGCGCCGAGCGCGGCGACCGACAAGGTCGCGCGTCGGGAGGCGATGGAGAAGGGGCGGCGGGGGACGGTCATCAACAGCTCCGGGGTCAAGGGGACATGATGAGATGGTCGTCAGCGACCATGCTTTTTCGCTAAGGTTAGCCTTACCTTAGGCCAATCCCGCAAGAGTCCCTGGCCAACGTCGCAAGGGCCGAGCCCCTCGAACCCGGAAAGGCACGTCCCGTGGAACTCCGCGTCGAGCAGCTCACCGCCGGATACGGCGGCGGTCACACCGCCGTCGACGGCGTCGACCTCACCGTCGAATCCGGCCAGGTCGTCGCCATCGTCGGCCCCAACGGCTGCGGCAAGTCGACCCTCCTTCGCTGCATGGCGCGGCTCCACCAGCCCACGTCGGGGCGGGTGTTCGCGGGTGACGCGGACATCTGGCGGCTCAAGCAGCGCGAGACGGCGCACCGCGTCGCCCTGCTCCCGCAGTCGCCGCAGGCCCCCGAGGCGGTCACCGTCGCCGGGCTCGTACGGTACGGGCGCCATCCCCACCAGGGGCTCTTCCGCCAGTGGTCCGCCGAGGACGAGGCGGCGGTGACGCGTGCGCTCGCCGCCACCGGGACCGCGGAGCTCGCCGAGCGGCGCATCGACCAGCTGTCCGGTGGGCAGCGGCAGCGGTGCTGGCTCGCCATGGCGCTGGCGCAGGAGACCCCTGTCGTCCTCCTCGACGAGCCGACCAGCGCGTTGGACATCGGGCACGCGGTGGAGGTGCTCGATCTCGTACGAGAGGTCGCCGCGGAGGGACGGACGATCGTGATGGTCGTCCATGACCTGGCCGCGGCGGCGCGGTACGCGGATGTGGTGGTGGCCATGCTGGCGGGGCGGATCGTTGCCACGGGGGCGCCGCGTGAGGTGGTCGATGAAGCCCTTGTGCGCGAGCTCTACGGGATCGACGCGGAGATTCTGCGGTCGGCGTCGGACGGGGCGCCCGTGGTGGTCCCCGCGGTTCGGCCGCGGGCCGTCGTGAGCTGACCCTGTCCCGCCGCTTCGCGGCGGATACCTTTCCCACCCACCCACCCGTACCTCCGCACCGCCCCGTGACGTAGGAGCGTTCGCCCGCAGCCCGCAGCCCGCAGCCCGCAGCCCGCAGCCCGCAGCCCGCAGCCCGCAGCCCGCAGCCCGCAGCCCGCAGCCCGCAGCCCGCAGCCCGCGGTCGAGCGGGCTGCGGTGCCGCGTGGGGCCAGGGTCTTTTGGCCCCTGCCCCGCGTCGGAGGCGTGTGTTACCTTGCAAGCAGTGCGGTTGTACGTCCCGTCGGGACGCCCGTGCTGTGTTTCGCTTCCGGGCCCTTTCCGTGGCCGGGAGCCGCAATTCTTCCTTCCTCCCGGATTCCCGGGGGACTGTCAGGCCCCTCGGGCCTTCTCTCCGCGCTCTCGAAGCGCGCGTTCCGCCCGTCGTACGGGGCGTGGTTCATGCCGCCCCGCCGGGCCCCCTCATTCGCATGTCCGCGAAAGGACCCACATATGACTGCCACAGCAACAGAAACAGCGACACAACCCCTGCCCAAGCGCACCGCGACTCCCGTGTCCTGCAACGGAGTTCTCGACATCGCCCGCGACGGACGCGGGTTCCTGCGGGGGCCGGGCTGTCTGCCCGCCTCCACCGACGTTCAGGTGCCCGCACCGCTCGTCCGTCAACTCGGCCTGCGCACCGGCGACATGATCGACGGTGAGCACGGATCCAGGGCCCGCACCCTCACCGGGGTGCACCGGGTCAACGGGCGCGTGCCCGAAGCGCTGCGCGGGCGGCGGCGGTTCGGTGAGCTCACCCCGCTGCACCCCCGCGAGCGGCTCCGTCTGGAGACCGCGGGCGGGCCCGTCGCCGGGCGGCTCGTCGACCTCGTCGCCCCCGTCGGCAAGGGGCAGCGCGGCCTGATCGTCGCGCCGCCGAAGACCGGCAAGACCGTCCTCCTGCAACAGATCGCCGCCGCCGTCGCCGAGAACCACCCCGAGGCCCACCTCATGGTGGTCCTGCTCGACGAACGCCCCGAGGAGGTCACCGACATGCGGCGCTCGGTCAGCGGCGAGGTGCTCGCCTCGACCTTCGACCGGCCCGCCAAGCAGCACATCGCCCTCGCCGAACTCGCCGTGGAGCGCGCCAAGCGCATGGTCGAGGACGGCCGTGACGTCGTCATGCTCTTCGACTCGCTGACGCGGCTGTGCCGCGCGTACAACAACGCGGCGTCCAGCGGCGGGCGCACGCTCAGCGGCGGCGTCGACGCGGCCGCCATCCAGGGGCCCAAGAAGCTCTTCGGCGCGGCCAGGCTCGCCGAGGAGGGCGGCTCCCTGACCATGCTCGCGACCGTGCTCGTGGAGACCGGATCGCGTGCCGACGACTACTACTTCGAGGAGCTGAAGAGCACCGGCAACATGGAGCTCAGGCTCGACGCGGGCATCGCGGCCCGGCGCGTCTTCCCGGCCGTCGACGTGACGCCTTCGGGCACCCGGCGCGAGGAACTCCTCGTACCCGCCGATGAGTTGGCCGCCATGTGGGGGCTGCGGCGCGCGCTGCGCGGCAGGGACGGGCAGAGCAGCCTGGAGGCGCTGCTCGAACAGGTCAAGAAGACGCCCAGCAACGCCGCCTTCCTGCGGCAGGTGCGCCAGACCGTGCCGGGCGCCGTCGCCGGGTCCGGCGCTACGGCCGGGTGACGTGCACCCGGTAGTTCCCCTCGTCCGTGACGCCCGCGACCGTCACCCGTACCCCCGTCTTGCGGTCGGTGAAGGTCTCGCCGGGCCCGTAGGGGGCGTCGGAGAGCTCCGCGTGGACGTTGGGGCGGCGCGTGCAGCCGCCGCTGTCGCGCGTGGAGTCGACGACCGTGACCGGGCCGCGGCCCGTGTCGACGTCCGCGTCCACGCGGTAGATCAGGACGCCCGGCTTGCAGACCGCCTCGTCGTTGCCGCCGGGGGTGCGGACCTCGATCGCGTACCCCGTCTTCGCGCTCAGCGGGACGAAGGCGAGCTTGGTGCCGCCGGGGGCCGCGAGCGGCGAAAGGACGTGCTCGGTGGTGCCGGGGTTGGCCGCGCAACTGACCTGGTCGTCGTCGAGCCAGCCCAGCTTCCACTTGTGCCAGGCGAGCAGGTCGTTGTTGGCGCCCCAGTCCTCGCTCATGATGTCCCAGTGGCCCGCCGCCCCGCCGCCGTCCTGCGTGTAGAGATCGGGCAGGCCGAAGACGTGGCCGTTCTCGTGCGGCAGCACCCGGTAGCCGGTCTCGCGGTAGCTGCCGGAGCCGTCGTCCTGGCGGCTGTAGACGAAGGACGCGTTGGAGACGGGCACCCCGTCGGCGATCGGCGCCTCGTGGTTGCCCGCGAAGGTCACCGAGAGGACCGTGTCGAGCGCGGAGGGGCCCGCGTTCGGTGTGATCAGGATGTTCACCAGGTCGTACGAGCGGAAGTCCACGTCCGGGTCGGCGGCCGCCACGATGTCCTCGACGAGTTCCCGGTAGCCCGGGTCGAAGGGGGCGCCGCGCTCTATGCCGTACTCGGCGAAGGTCTTGGGCATCCGGAGCCAGTGCGGGACCGGCGATTCGGGCCGGTAGTCGAGGCGCCCGTACGAACTGGTGCGGAACCAGTCCGAGGTCTGCGGGAAGAACTCCGCGAGGCGGTCCATCGCGCTGCCCTGACCGGGCGCGTCCGAGAAGTCGACCATGAGGTTCAGGGCCCGGACGGTGCCGGTGGAGCGCGCGTAGCCGGGTGCGGTCGGGACGCCCTCCGACATCTGCACGCCGAGCGTCCCGCCGATCATGCAGGGGCCGAGTGCGGTACTGCGGGCCAGCGAGACGGGGCCCGCCGCGCTCGGCGATTCCTCCATCAGGCGGCCGGTGCTCGCCGACGTGGTGACCGCGAGGGCGAGCGCCGTGAGCGAGGCGAGGGCGACACCGCGGCGGGCGGGGCGTATCCGCCGCCAGGTCGGCTGCTGCATGCGTGGGCCTTCCCTCCGCGGCAGCCGCCGGTCCTGGCTGCACCCTGTCCGATCACCCTGTGCCGGGGGGTGCGCGGGCGCTCGCTGGGTGCGACCGATCGTGGGTTTCTCGGAGAAACGGATGTGACTCAGGTCACAGGAATTCGAGGCCGGGGCGGGAAATATCCGGGGACTCTCTCCCCGTTTAGATCTGTGTTCGCGCGAAACGGGGACTTGCTCCCCGCATCGCCGCAATCCCTGATCGACAACCGGAGGAGGAGCCGTGGACACCGCCACCGCACCGCAGCGCCGAGTGCCCCGACCGCGGGCCGACGCCCTGCGCAACCGGGAGCGGATCGTCGCCGCCGCACGCGAGATGTTCGTGGAGCACGGACCCGACGTGCCCCTCGACGAGGTCGCGCGCCGGGCGGGCGTCGGCAATGCCACGGTCTACCGCCACTTCGCCGACCGCCCCGAACTGGTGCGCCAGGTCGTCCTCTCGGTGACGGACCGCGTCGCGGACCACGCCGAGGAGAGCATCGCCACCGCGGACGCGGACCCGGGCAAGGCGTTCGACGCGCTGCGCACCTTCGTGCACGCGGCGGCCGACGAGCGGATCGGCGCCCTGTGCCCGCTCCTCTCGGAAGGCTTCGACCCGTACCACCCCGAACTGCTCGACGGCCGCGAGCGCCTCGAAGGCGCCATCGCCGGGCTCATGGAGCGCGCCCGCGCGGCCGGACAGCTGCGCACCGACATCGCCGTCGGTGACCTGATGGTCGCGCTCTCCCAGCTCGCGCGGCCGCTGCCGGGCACGGCCTGCCCCGGCGCCGACAGCTTCATCCACCGTCATCTTCAGCTGTTCCTCGACGGTCTGATGGCTCCCGCCCGTTCGGAACTCCCGGGCGAGGCGACGACCCTGGAGGCCCTGCGGCAGCACTGACCTCGGACTTCGTCCTGACGCGCAACCCGTAGCTCTCTTTTCACCACTCCGTACCGCTAGGTGGGCACATCCATGTCTGAAACAGCTCTCAAGCCGGGCTCAGGGCCCGGTACGGGATCCGACTCCAACCGCTGGAAAGCGCTGATCTTCATCGCGCTCGCCCAGCTGATGGTCGTCCTCGACGCCACCATCGTGAACATCGCGCTGCCCTCGGCGCAGCAGGACCTCGGCATATCCGACGGCAACCGCCAGTGGGTCATCACGGCCTACGCGCTCGCCTTCGGCGGTCTGCTGCTCTTCGGCGGCCGCATCGCCGACCTGTGGGGCCGCAAGCGCACCTTCGTGACCGGCCTCATCGGCTTCGCCGCGGCCTCCGCGCTCGGCGGCGCCGCGACCGGCGAAGCCATGATGCTGGGCGCCCGCGCCCTCCAGGGCGTGTTCGGCGCGCTGCTCGCGCCCGCCGCCCTCTCGCTGCTCGCGGTGATGTTCACCGACGCCAAGGAGCGCGCCAAGGCGTTCGGCATCTACGGCGCGATCGCCGGTGGTGGCGGTGCCGTGGGCCTGATCCTCGGCGGCTTCCTCACCGAGTACCTGAACTGGCGCTGGACCTTCTTCGTGAACATCCCGTTCGCGGTGGTCGCCGCCCTCGGCGCGTACTTCGTCATCCGTGAGCCGGCCGGCGGCCGCAACCGCTCGCCGCTCGACATCCCCGGCGTGGTCCTGTCCACCCTGGGTCTGGTCGCGCTCGTCTACGGCTTCACCCGCGCCGAGTCCGCGGGCTGGTCGGACTCCGTGACGATCACGATGTTCGTCGCGTCCGCCGTGCTGCTCGCCGCGTTCGTCCTCACCGAGGCCAAGGTCAAGTCGCCGCTGCTCCCGCTGCGCGTCCTGACCGAGCGCAACCGCGGTGGCGTCTACATGTCGCTCGGCCTCGCGGTCATCGCGATGTTCGGCCTGTTCCTGTTCCTCACGTACTACCTGCAGATCGTGAAGGGCTACTCGCCGGTCAAGACCGGCTTCGCGTTCCTGCCGATGATCGTCGGCATGATCACGGGCTCCACGCAGATCGGCGCCCGCCTGATGACCCGCGTCCCGCCGCGCCTGCTGATGGCCCCGGGCTTCCTGCTCGCCGCCCTCGGCATGCTGCTCCTGACGCAGCTGGAGATCGGCTCCTCGTACGCCGGTCTGATCATGCCCGCGCAGCTGATGCTGGGCCTCGGCATGGGTACGGCGTTCATGCCCGCCATGTCCCTGGCCACGCACGGCGTCGAGGCCCGTGACGCGGGCGTCGCCTCCGCGATGGTCAACACCTCGCAGCAGGTCGGCGGCGCCATCGGCACCGCCCTCCTGAACACCATCGCCGCCTCCGCGACCACCGCGTACCTCACGGACCACGCGGCGCTGGGCGCCACCAACCCCAAGCTCCTCCAGGCGCAGGCCATGGTCGAGGGCTACACCAGCGCCATCTGGTGGGCGGTCGGCATCCTGGCGGTCTCCGCGCTGATCGCGGCGACGTTCATCAACACCGGCGCCCAAGGCGGCACTTCGGCCTCCGCCGGTTCCGAGGACGGCGTGGAGGACGAGCTGAAGGTGCCGGTGATGGCCCACTGACCGGGCCCGCGCGCGACAGGCGCAAGCCCGTTCGTCATCCCGCTCGCAAGCCCGCCTAACGGAGCCAGGGGAGGTCCGCCCCGGCCTCCTGAGGCTGAAGTCCCTCGGCGACGATCGTCATGATCTCGCCGAGGGACTTCTGCTGTTCCGGGGTGAGCCGGTCGAACAGCGCCTGCCGGACGGCGCTGACGTGTCCCGGCGCGGTCCTGCGCAGGACGTCGAAGCCCTCGTCCGTGAGGATCGCGAGCTGCCCGCGCTTGTCGGAGGGGCAGTCCTCGCGGCGCACCCACCCGCTCTTCTCCAGGCGGGCGATCGCGTGGGAGAGCCGGGACCTGGTGATCTTCATCTTCTTGGCCAATTCGGTCATCCGGAGCCGTCGCCTGGGGGCGTCGGACAACTGGACCAATAGGCCGTAGTACACGTGCGGCATGCCCGCGTCGCGCTGTAGCTGGCGATCGAGGTGGTCGTCGAGGAGAGTGGTCGCCTGTAGGTAGACCCGCCAAACGCGCTGCTCGTCGCCGTCCAGCCAGCGCGGCTCTTCGGCCGGGGGCGGAGTGGGTGCCATATCCATGTACTCCACTGTACGAGGCCCTTCCTTGAATCTTGAACAAACCATGCGTACGCTGGGACCGTAGAGCTTGAGAGTTCAAGTATCCAGTGCTTCGTAGGCGTATTTCCTACGAGATCTTGGTCGCCCCCCCGGAGGTGCGTGATGACGACGACCCGCATGCCCGCCCTGTACCTCAGCCACGGCGCCCCGCCGCTCGCCGACGACCCGCTCTGGCCCGGCGAGCTCGCCGCCTGGTCCGCGGAGCTGCCGCGCCCCCGGGCGATCCTCATGGTCTCCGCGCACTGGGAAGAGGCCCCGCTGGCCCTCGGCGCCACCGAGACGCTGCCGCTGGTGTACGACTTCTGGGGCTTCCCCGAGCACTACTACGAGGTGACGTACGCGGCGCCGGGCGCACCGGAACTGGCCGCCTCCGTACGCGCGTTGCTGCGCGCCCCCGGCACGCCCGTGCAGGACGTGCCGGACCGCGGCCTCGACCACGGCGCGTACGTCCCGCTCGTGGAGATGTACCCGGACGCCGACATCCCCGTCCTCCAGATCTCCCTGCCGACCCTCGACCCGCGCCGCCTCATGGACATCGGCCGCAAGCTGGCGCCGCTGCGCGACGAGGGCGTGCTGATCGTCGGCAGCGGCTTCTTCACGCACAACCTGGCCGCGCTGCGCCAGGGCGGCATCCCCGCGTGGTCGTCGGAGTTCGACGCGTGGGGCCACGAGGCCCTGGAGTCGGGCAACGTGGACGCACTCCTCGACTTCACCCACAAATCCCCGGCAGGCCACCTGGCCCACCCCCGCACGGAACACTTCGCCCCCCTCTTCGTCACCCTGGGCACAGCAGACGCAACGGGCGACCTGACCACCCAACGAAGCGTGATCGACGGCTTCTGGATGGGCTTGGCAAAGAGGTCGGTGCAGCTCGGCTGAGGGGCTCCGCCCCGTAAGGGGCGCGAGGAACTGCGCGCTCAGCCACATGCGGGGCGCGCGAGGGGGCGGGTTTTTAGGGGCGCGGGGAACTCGCGCTCAGCCGTACGCGGGGCGCGCGAGGGGGCGGGTTTTTGGGGGCGCGGGGAACTGCGCGACCAGCCCCCTGCGGCCCGCAGCCAAAGAGCCTCCACCCCTACAGCACGCGCAGCGCAGCCGCACGGCAAGGCGGCCGGGGGCGCCCGAAAGGGGCGCGAGGAACTGCGCGCTCAGCCACATGCGGGGCGCGCGGGGGGCGGGGTTTTGGGGCGCGGGGAACTCGCGCTCGGCCGCACACGGGGCGCGCGAGGGGGCGGGTTTTTAGGGGCGCGGGGAACTGCGCGACCCGCCCCCTGCGGCCCGCAGACACTCACTCAAGCGGCACGCTCAGTGCAACCGCACGCAACGCAGCCGCCAAGCCCCCCTCACCCCCGACGTCCAACGCCGTATCCGCCAACTTGATGACATGCTCGTCCCCATGCGCGAGCGCCCGCTCGAAGACCTCCTCCGCACCGAGGCCACCGGGCGCCACGTACGCGACAGGAGCATCCGGCGCGTACATCGCGGTGACCGCCGCAGACGCGGTCCAAGCCGCCCGCAGGCTGGGCACCCACAGCGCCCGGGGCAACGCGGGCAGCGCACGCAGCACGGCGTTGGGCGCCGTAGCCGCGTGCACCAGCATCGTGGGCTCCCCGTGCCCGTGCGTCGCATACCGATGCGTCGCCGCCCGCACCAGCTCGGTCAGCGCGCGCCGCGCCTCCTCCGGCTCCTCCACCGACGCCGCCCACACCGGCAGCGCCTCGACCCGGCCGAGCCGGGCGGGAAAGCCGCCCTCCGTCCGGTCGGCGATCGGCGGCACCGCGTCCAGCGCGTCCGCCGCCGCGACGGCACCCGGCACGAGGGCGACACCGGAGACGGTGCTGTGCCGCGCCGCCCAGTAGCCGAGGCCGTGCGCGAGCTCGGTGAGCCGCGGCTCGGTCACCCCGCCCGCTTCGAGGGTGCGGACGGCGTGCCCCACCCGGATCACCGGATGCGTCGAGCCGCCGTACATCCCCGGCAGCAGCCGGGGCCACCACTCGGCGAGCACCTCGCGCCAGGGCCGCGCCTCGTCGGAGGCATCGGCGATACGGCGTACGAAGTAGTCGATCCAGTCGGCGGCCCTGCGCGGGTCACCGAGCGCGGCGCGCCAGTCCGCGTCGGTGACCGGCTCGACGCGGGCCGGAAACTCCTCCAGCTTCGGGGCGTAGAGATCGAGCCACCGGTGGACCGCCCCGGACCGCCCGCGCGCGGCGAGCGCCTCGACGGCCATCGGCGCGTGGTTGGTGAGCCGCCCGAGCCGCTCGGGACCGGCGGAGTGCAGCCGCTGGAGGGCTTCGTCGAGGGTGCCTGTGGTGTCACGCATGGGGGGACGCTAAGTCCGCGGGGGCCCGGCGCGTATCGGGCCGGGGGACCAGGCCGCGGGCGCCCGGGACCTAGGCCCGGGGTCCTGGACCGGGGTCGAGGTCGGCCTCGGCGTCGGGGTGGGGGCCGGGGCCGAGGGGCAGTTCGTACCAGGCGACGTCCCAGTACCGGCCGAACTTCCTGCCCACTTCCCCGTACGTCCCCACGTGCCGGAAGCCGAAGCGCTCGTGCAGCCGCACCGACGCCTCGTTCGGCTGCGCCACGCCCGCGTACGCGCGATGCAGGTCCTCGTCGGCGAGGGCCTCGAAGAGGGCCTTGTAGAGCAGCGTCCCAATGCCACGGCCCGCCGCGTCGGGCGCGCAGTAGACACTCACTTCCACCGAGGTGGAGTAGGCGGGCTTGGGCCGGAAAGGGCTACTGGTGGCGTACCCCAGCAGCCGGCCGGGACGGGCGGCCGAATCCCGCTCCCGGGCAACCATCAAGCGGTGGGGGCCGTCTTTGAGGTGGGAGAGCAGCCAAGGGCGGCGCTCTTCCGGCAGGAAGGCGACGGTGTCAAAGGTGACGGCCGTCTCACGTACGTAGTGGTTGTAGATGTCCGTGAGGGCCTTGAGATCGGCCTCGACTCCCGGCCTGACCTGCACCTCTTCCGGTACCGACGGCATCCTGCCTCCCCTTGTGGCGGCACAGGGTACTGCAACGCCAGGAAAAAAGATGGGCGGCTTGGGAATTCTGTCCGGATTCCAGTCGTTGTTTCCATCGGATGCAGGGCACCCGAGGGTGTGCCATCCACCACAGAGGACCCAGAAATGGGCCGACCAGACCGCACTCATCGCAAGGGAGCACGCATGGCAACCCGTGCCGTCGCCCGTCGTAAGTCCGCCTCCGGCGAGACCGACGCGGCACGCAGTGTTCGCGCCGTAGGCGGGGAGATCGCCGACCGCGACCTGGTCGGCATGTACCTCGACGAGATCGCGCGTACGCCGCTTCTCGACGCCGCCAAGGAAGTCGAGCTGTCCCAGATCATCGAGGCGGGTGTGTACGCCCGGAAGATCCTCGACGGCGAGGTCGAGGACAGCAAGGTCACCGCGGACCGCGAGGAGCTCGAAGCCCTCGTCGCCGACGGTGAGCGGGCCAAGGACGTCTTCATCCGCTCGAACCTCCGCCTCGTCGTCGCGGTCGCCCGCCGCTATCCGCGCAGCGGCCTCCCGCTGCTCGACCTCATCCAGGAGGGGAACGCGGGCCTGGTGCGCGCGGTCGAGAAGTTCGACTACGCCAAGGGCTTCAAGTTCTCCACGTACGCCACGTGGTGGATCCGCCAGGCCATCACGCGGTCCATAGCCGACCAGTCGCGCACCATCCGCCTCCCCGTCCACCTGGTCGAGGAGCTGGGCCGGATCCGCCGCGTCCAGCGCGAGTTCAACCGGGAGAACGGGCGGGAGCCGGAGCCCGCGGAGATCGCCAAGGAGCTGTCCTCGACGCCCGAGCGCGTCGTCGACGTCCTGGACTGGGCGCGCGACCCCGTCTCGCTCAACATGGGCGTGGACGACGACGGCGACACGCAGTTCGGTGACCTCCTGGAGGACACCTCGGCCGTCTCGCCCGAGCAGTCCGTCCTCTCGCTGCTGCGCAGCGAGGAGCTCGACGGCCTGATCGGCCGCCTCGACCAGCGCACGGCCTCCATCATCAAGATGCGGTACGGCATCGTGGACGGCCGGGAGCGGACGCTGACGGAGGTCGGCAAGGAGCATGGCCTCACCCGCGAGCGGATTCGGCAGATCGAGAAGCACGCGCTGCTCGAGCTGAAGAAGTTGGCGCGGGATACGGGGTTCGACGCGGCGGCCTAGGCGGCCGGCCTTGAACGGGCCCCTGTGACTGGACCCCGGGGCTGCCCCCCCCCGGCGCCGGGGTCCGTGTACTTCCCGCGGGGTGGTCTGCGAGCCTCGCCCCGGTGGGCATCGCGGTGGCCGTGCCGAGGCCCCCGTGCCCCGTCACCCCGTGGACCGCGCCATCCGCCCCGCCATCTCCGACAGACACGCCACCAGCTCCGCAGGACCCCGCACCGTGAACTCACAGTCCGTGAGCGCGAGGCGGATCGCCAGCCACTCGATGGAGTCGGACGCCGTGCATCGCAGGCGGCAGGTGGTGTCGTCGACCGTATCGAGAGGGCCGAGCACCGCCGGCAACCGCGCCGCGACGAACACCGCGGGCGCCGCGAACGTCACGTCCACGTCGTATGTCTGGCGGCCCCGCCACATCGACTCCCTGATGAACTCCGCCGCATCCCCCGCGGGCAGCTCCCGCGGTACGAACCGCGCCCCCGTCGCGAACGGGTCGGATACCCGGTCGACCCGGAAGGTGCGCCAGTCCTCGCGGTCGATGTCGAACGCCACGAGGTACCAGCGCCGCCCGGTCGAGACCAGGCGGTACGGCTCGGTCAGGCGGCGCGACTCCGTGCCGTCGCCCGCGCGGTAGGCGAACCGGAGGCGCTCGTGGCCCGCCGCGGCCGACGCCATCACCGTCAGCGTCTCCGGCGCGATGCTCGCCCCGTCCCCGCTGGTCAGCGGCGTCGTGGCGATCTGCAACGCCGAGACCCGGTGGCGCAGGCGCGCGGGCAGGACCTGTTCCAGTTTGGCGAGCGCCCGTACCGATGCCTCCTCGACGCCCTCCACCGCGTGCCCGGCCCCGGCCCGCAGCCCCACCGCGATCGCCACCGCCTCCTCGTCGTCGAGGACCAGCGGCGGCATCGCCTTGCCCGCGACGAGCCGGTAGCCGCCCGCCGCCCCCTGGCTGGCCCGCACCGGATAGCCGAGGTCCCGGAGCCGGTCGATGTCGCGCCGTACGGTGCGCCTGCTGACGCCGAGCCGTTCGGAGAGCTCGGCCCCCGGCCACTCGCGGGGCGTCTGGAGGAGGGAGAGGAGCTGGAAGAGCCGGGCGGGGGTGTCGGTACCCGCCGCCGTACCGTCCGCCGTCATGAGCCGACCACCCCCTCGTTGTCGCCGTCCGTCGTCATGCGACCAGAGTGCCGGACAACTAGGTCATGTACTGGCCTATATGCCTTCTAGCCTTGTGGCATGACTTCACCGAGCACCCTCTCCACCCCCGGGGAACCGGCACCCGACGGGACACCGGCACCCGACGGGACACCGGCACCCGCCGGGGAACCCGCACCCGCCGGTGACCGGCGACGCTGGTTCGCGCTGGCCATCGTGATGACCGCCGCCTTCATGGACCTGGTCGACGTCACGATCGTGAACATCGCGATCCCGTCGATCCAGCGCGACGCGGGCGCCACCTTCAGCCAGATCCAGTGGATCACCGCGGGCTACACCCTGGCCTTCGCCGCCGGTCTGATCACGGGCGGGCGGCTCGGCGACATCCACGGCCGCAAGCGCCTGTTCCTGATAGGCATCACGGGCTTCACCGTCGCCTCCGCGCTCTGCGGCTTCGCGGCCAACCCGGAGATGCTGGTCGCCTCGCGCATCCTCCAGGGCGCCATGGCCGCGCTGATGGTGCCGCAGGTGCTCTCGATCGTGCACGCCACGTTCCCCGCGCACGAGCGCGGCAAGGTCTTCGGGCTCTTCGGCATGATCGTCGGCCTCGGCGCGGTCTCCGGACCGCTGCTCGGCGCGCTGCTCACCGAGTGGAACATCCTCGGCCTCGAATGGCGGCCGATCTTCCTCATCAACCTGCCGGTCGGCATCGCGGGCATCATCCTCGGACGCAAGTTCATCACCGAGTCCAAGGCGCCGAAGGCCCTCAAGCTCGACCTGGTCGGCGTCGTCCTGGTCACGCTCGGCCTGCTGATGATGCTCTACCCGCTCACCCGCGGCCGGGAGCTGGGCTGGCCGGTGTGGGGTTACGTGATGATGGCGGGCTCCGTCGTCGTCTTCGGTGCCCTCGTCGCGTACGAGAAGGCGAAGGCCGCGAAGGACGGCTCGCCGCTCGTGGAGCTGTCGCTGTTCAAGGTGAAGAGCTTCGCCGCGGGCATCGCGGTGCAGACCGTGTTCGGCGTCGCGATGGGCATCTTCTTCCTGGTCTGGACGCTCTACATGCAGGTCGGCCTCGGCTGGTCGGCGCTGCGCGCGGGCCTGACCGGTGTGCCGTTCTCGATCGCCGTCTCGGTGGCCGCCGGTCTCTCCGTACAGAAGTTCGTGCCCCGCTTCGGCCGCAAGGTGTTGCAGACGGGCGCCCTCACGATGGCCGCGGGCGTGCTGATCTACCTCTGGGAGGCCGGCCGCTACGGCGCGGACATCACGTCCTGGCAGATGGCGCTGCCGCTGACCGTGATGGGTCTCGGCATGGGCCTGATCGTCGCCCCGCTGACGGACGCCGTCCTCTCGAACGTCCCGAAGGAGCACGCGGGTTCGGCCTCCGGCCTCATCAACACCGTGCAGCAGATGGGCACCGCGCTCGGCCTCGGCCTGGTCTCGGTGGTCTTCTTCGGAGTGATCGACGAGCGGGTCGCGCCGCAGCGGATTCCCCTGGAGTTCGTGGACGGCTTCCAGAACGCGCTGTGGTGGGTGACCGGCGTACTCGCCGTCATCTTCCTCCTGATGTTCGCCCTCCCGGCCAAGCCCCGCCAGCACGTGGAGGCCGAGACCGCCGAGCCGAACGAACTCCAGGACCGCGAACCGGCGTTGACCGCCTGACCGACCGGCTGCAAAACATCTGGCCCGCGCCCGTCACGGGGCCGCGGGCCGGACGAGCCCCGTAAGGGGCGCGGGGAACTGCGCGCCCAGCCCCCACCGGACCCGCAGAAAAGGACCGCCCAACCCAGCGGAGCGCTAAAGCTCCGCCTGCACCGCCGCCGAGTCCAGCCCCTCCAGAACCGCCTTGGGATTACCCCCCTTGGCCACCGCCGCGCCGATCCGCTTGCGGACGGCCCCCCGCACCTCGGGCCACGACCCGAGGTTCGTCGGCTGGAACTGCGCCTGCGGCATCTGGTCGATGAAGTCCCACATCGGCCGCTGCCTCGGGTCCTTGCGCAGCGCGTCGGACGCCGAGCTGGTGACGGGCAGCGCCGACTGCCCGCCGCCGTACGCCATCGCGGTCTTGCGGCCGTACAGGAAGCTCATGAACGTCCCGCACTGCTCGCGCCGCCCGTTCCGCTTGAACGCCATCAGCCAGTCGTTGAGCCCCACGGGCGGCGCCGCGCCCCCGAGCTTCTTGGGGAACGGGGCGTGTGCGTAGGGGAACTTGGCCTTGTCGGCCGCGCCCATCAGGACCGGGTGCGCGATCATCATGCCGATCTTGCCGCGCAGGAACTGGGCGTACGCGTCGGTCCTCGTCAGCGTCGCCGGGTTCGCGCCCGCGAGGCCCTGTGCGACGAGGTTGTCGCGCAGCCAGGTGAAGGTCTCGATGTTGCCGGGGTTGGCGAAGTCGTAGCCGGTGAGGCCGGAGTAGCTGCCGCCGTCCGCGAGCAGCCAGGCGAGCGCCTCGTCCTCCGCGGCCTCGGGGCCGAGCTGGAGGCCGTAGGGGGTCTCCACGCCGATGCCCTTCAACGCCCGCGCCGCGTCGTGCAGTTCGGCCCAGGAGCGGGGCGCCTTGACGCGGGCCTGCTTGAACAGGGCCTTGTTGTAGAAGAGCCGGGGCGTGCTGGCGAGGAACGGCATGCCGTACTGGACGCGGCTGACCATGCCCGCCTCCGCGTAGGAGCGGATGAAGTCGCCCTCGGTGCGTACGTCGAAGAGGTCGGACGCGCCGTAGAGCTTGCCGTCCTCGGCGTAGGGCGCGAAGAAGTTGGACTGCGCGATGTCGGGCGCGTCGCCGTCCTTCACGCGCCGGGCGAGGGTCTGGTCGAGCTTGCCGAACGGGATGCGTTCGAGGGCGACCTTGATGTCCGGGTGGGCCTTCTCGAACGCGTCGATGACGCTGCCCCACTGGTCGCCGATGGAGGAGCCCACGCTCTCGTCGTAACTGGCGACGAGGAGTTTGAGAGGGGTGTCCGTCTCCGCGGAACAGGCACTGAGACCGGCGGCGCCGAGTGCGGTGGCGCCGGTGAGACCGGCCGTGTGGAGAAGGAACTGCCGACGACGCACCGCTGTTTGCCACCTCTTGCTCGCACCGCGTGCGCGGCCGCGCGCTGCTGCCAGCTCGTGTGCTCGCACCGCGTCTCGCACCGCGCCTTACGGTGGCAGATTCTGCCATACAGGCAGTACGTGCCTCCTGGCCCCCGCGCGGAGGCCGGAACGGCCCGCGCGAGGGCCGGCACAACTCGCCGCGAGGGCTGACATAACCTGCCTGGCATGGCTGCACGTTCGCTGACGGAGCGACGCAAGAACGAGACCCGCCTGGACATCGCGCGCACGGCGGCGTCGCTCTTCGTCGCGGACGGGCTGCGCGCCACCCGGGCCGAGGACGTCGCGCGGGCCGCGGGCGTCGCGCCGCGCACCTTCTACCGCTACTTCGCGACCAAGGAAGAAGCCGTCGCGCCGCTCTTCGCCGCGGGCGCGCAGCAGTGGGCCGAGGCGGTGCGCCGCGCCCCCGAGGGGCTCTCGGTCCCCGAGGCGCTGCGCCACGCGGTGACGGACGCGCTCGCCGCGGAGGACGCGGCGGCGGTGGCCTCCCTGGACTGGGTGCGGTCCCTGCTGCGCATGGCGCGGGAGAGCGCGGCGCTGCGCGCGGTGTGGGCGGACGCGTGCCACGCCTCGGAGGAGACGCTGCTCGCGCTCCTGATGGAGCGGGTCTCCGCCGCCGAGCCCACGCCCGAGCTGCGCCTCGCGGCGGGCGTGGCCAGCGCGGCGGTGCGGGTGGCCGTCGAGTCCTGGGCGGCGGGGGACGCCCCGGCCGGGGGAGGCGGCGGGCTTGCCGCGCTCGCCGTGCGCTGCCTCGGCGCGCTGGACGACTTCCCCTGGCCGTAGGTCCGTGAAGGCAGCAGGCAGCAGGCAGCAGGCAGCAGGCCGTAGGTCGTAGGTCCTCGTGCGCTCCGGGGCCAAGGGGCGTTCCCCTCGGGACGGAAGTCCGTTCATGTCCGATCGGCCCCCGAATCTGTTTACTTTCCGGAATTCCAGCCGTAGTCTCCGAGTGAAACCACACGTTCGGGCATGCGGCGGAGGCAAACGGACATGTACGCACCGGAGCGGCAGCAGGAGATCCTGCGGCTCGCGCGCGACGGCGGGCGGGTCGACGTGCTGTCCCTCGCCGAGACGTTCCAGGTCACCGCGGAGACCATCCGGCGCGACCTGAAGGCGCTCGACCGGGCGGGACTGCTGCGCCGGGTGCACGGCGGTGCCATACCGGCGGGGCGGCTCGACTTCGAGCCCGACCTCGCCGAGCGCGAGGGCACGGCCGCCGACGAGAAGGACCGCATCGCGCGCGCCGCGCTCGCCGAACTGCCTGCCGAGGGCAGCGTCATCCTCGACGCCGGGTCGACCGTCGCACGGGTCGCCGCCGCGCTCCCGCTGGAGTCGACGCTCACCGTCGTCACCCATGGACTGCCCACCGCGGCCCGCCTGGCCGACCACCCCGGCATCCAGCTCCACCTCATCGGGGGCCGGGTCAGGCAGCGTACGCGCGCGGCGGTCGACGCCTGGGCCCTGCGCGCGTACGGCGAGATCCGCGCCGACGTCCTCTTCCTCGCCGCCAACGGCTTCTCCGCCGGGGGCGGGCTCACCACCCCCGACCTCGCGGAGGCCGCCGTGAAGCGCGCGGCCGTCGCCGCCGCGCGCCGGGTGGTGCTGCTCGCGGACTCCGCCAAGCACGGCCAGGAGCACTTCGCGCGCTTCGGGGACCTCGCGGACGTGGACCTCCTGATCACCGACACCGGCCTCGACCCCGACGACGCCGCGGCCATCGAGGCCGCAGGCACGGAAGTAGTACGCGCATGATCCTCACCGTCACCCCGAACCCCTCCCTCGACCGCACCTACGAGGTCCCCTCCCTGGACCGGGGCGAGGTCGTCCGCGCCACCGGCGACCGCATGGACCCGGGCGGCAAGGGCGTCAACGTCTCGCGGGCCGTGGCGGCGGCGGGCGTGCGGACGGTCGCCGTACTGCCGCTCGGCGGCGCGCCCGGCGCGCTGGTCGCCCAGCTCCTCGACGAGCAGGGCATCGAGGCCGCCCCGGTCCCGGTCGCCGGGCAGACCCGGTCCAACATCGCGGTCGCCGAGCCGGACGGCACGCTCACGAAGATCAACGCGCCGGGGCCCGAACTCTCCGGCGCGGAGCAGGAGTCGCTCCTCGCCGCGGTGGGCGAGCGCTCGGCCGGTGCCGACTGGATCGCCTGCTGCGGCAGTCTGCCGCGCGGTCTGAAGCCTTCCTGGTACGCCGATCTGGTGGCCCGCGCGCACGCGGCAGGTGCCCGGATCGCCCTGGACACCTCGGGCCCCGCGCTGCTCGCCGCGCTCGCGGAGCGGCCCGACGTCGTCAAGCCGAACGCCGAGGAACTCGCGGAGGCGGTGGGCCGCCCGCTCGCCACCGTGGGCGACGCGGTCAAGGCGGCGGAGGAGCTGCGCGAGCGGGGCGCCCGCGCGGTACTCGCCAGCCTCGGCGCCGACGGCCAGCTCCTGGTCGACGCGTCGGGCACGTACTTCGCGAGCGCTCCGGTCGACGTGGTGCGCAGCAACGTCGGCGCGGGTGACTCCTCGCTCGCCGGTTTCCTGATCGCGGGCGGCACGGGCCCGACCGCCCTCGCCTCAGCCGTGGCCCACGGCGCGGCGGCGGTCCAGCTCCCGGGCAGCGCGATGCCGTCCCCCTCGGACCTGGCACCGAACGAGGTCACGCTCACGTCCGAGGCCCCCCTGAACCGCCCCCTGACGGAACCGGCGACATGACCCCGGCCACCGCCGGTGCCCCGGTCGCCGGTCTGCCTGCCACGGGCGGTCGGGTCGGCTTCCCGACCGGGGGCCTGCGCGCCCCGGGCGGTCTGGTCACCGGTGCCCAGGCCGCCGGCCTGCCGGTCGCGGGTCGTCTCGTCGCCGGTGCTCCTGCTCCGGGTTGTCTTGCTGCCGGTCTTGCTGTTGCGGGGGCCCTGGTCGAGGGCCTGCCTGTCGCGGGCGATCTGGTCGCTGGTGCTCCGGCTGGGGCACCACCCGTCTCGGGTGGTCTGGTCGCCGGTGCCCAGGCCGCCGGCCTGCCGGTCGCGGGTCGTCTCGTCGCCGGTGCTCCTGCCTCGGGTTGTCTTGCTGCCGGTCTTGCTGTTGTTGCGGGGGGCCTGGTCGAGGGTCTGCCTGTCGCGGGTGATCCGGTCGCCGGTGCTCCGGCCGGGGCACCACCTGTCTCGGGTGGTCCGGTCGCCGGTTGTCAGGTCGCCGGTCTCACCGTCGCGGGGGCCCCGGTCACCGGTCCGCCTGTCGCGGGCGACCCGGTGGCTGTTGCCCCCGTCGCGGGTCGCCCCAGCGCCCTCCCCGCCCCGGACCCCCTCGGCACCGGTTGCCCCGCCACCAGCCGACCCGCCACCGATCCCCCTGCCACCGTCCCCCCAGAAGCCCCCGCCCGCCGGGCGATACGCGTGCGAAGGAGCCCGCGATGACCGACATGATCACGGCGGATCTGGTCGACCTCGAACTCGACCTGTCCGCGGAAACCAAGGAAGCCGCGGCCCGTTCGCTCGCCGAGCGCATGGTGGCGCTCGGCCGGGTGACCGATCTTGAGGGGTTTCTCGCCGACGTGGCGGCCCGTGAGGCGCAGATGCCGACCGGGCTCGACGGCGGCATCGGCATTCCGCACTGCCGCAGCGCCCACGTCACCGAGCCGACCCTGGCGTTCGGGAGGTCGGAGCGTGGCATCGACTTCGGTGCTCCGGACGGCCCCGCCGACCTGATCTTCCTGATCGCCGCCCCGGCGGGCGCCGATGACGCGCACCTGACGATTCTCTCGTCGCTGGCCCGGCAGTTGATGGACGGGGAGTTCACGGGGGCGCTGCGGGGCGTCGCTGACGCGGAGTCGGCGGCGGCGCTGATCCGGGGCGACGAGCCCGCTCCTGCCGTGGCCGGTGGTTCCGCCGGGGCGGAGCGGGCGGGCACGGCCCCCGGTGCGGAGCACGAGGACGATGACACGAGCCCCGGCGCGGCCGAGCCGTTCAGGATCGTCGCCGTCACGTCCTGCCCCACGGGCATCGCCCACACCTACATGGCCGCCGAGTCCCTGGAGAACGCGGCCCGCGAGGCAGGCGTGGAACTCACGGTCGAGACGCAGGGCTCGGCCGGGTTCACGCGCCTGGACCCGGCCGTCATCGCCGCCGCGGACGCCGTGGTCTTCGCCCACGACGTCCCCGTCAGGGACAAGCCCCGCTTCGCGGGCAAGCCCACCGTCGACGTAGGAGTGAAGGCGGGCATCAACCGCCCCGCCGAACTCATCGCGGAGGCACGGGAGAAGGCCGCCAGGGGCGAGACCACAGCCCCGACCGGCCCCACCCCGGTGGAAGGCACCGGCGACGAGAGCGACGGCTACGGCACCAAGCTCCGCAAGTGGCTGATGTCGGGCGTCAGCTACATGGTCCCGTTCGTGGCCGCGGGCGGCCTCCTGATCGCCCTGGGCTTCGCCATCGGCGGCTGGAAGATCGACAAGGCCCCGTCCGTCGCCGAGCACTTCATCTGGACGGACCACACCAGCTGGGCCGCGCTCCTGTTCCAGGTCGGCGGCCTCGCCTTCGCCTTCCTGGTCCCGGTCCTCGCCGGTTACATCGCGTACGGAATGGCGGACAGGCCCGGCCTCGTACCCGGTTTCGTCGGCGGCTCCGTCGCGGTCACCATCAACGCCGGTTTCCTCGGCGGTCTCGCCGCCGGTCTGATCGCGGGCGCCGTCGTGATGGGCATCCAGCGGGTCAGGATCCCCGCGGTCCTGCGCGGCATCATGCCGGTCGTGGTGATCCCGCTGATCTCCTCGGCGATCGTCGGCTTCCTGATGTTCCTCGTCGTGGGCAAGCCGATCGCCTCCCTGCAGAGCGCGTTGACGGACTGGCTGGAGGGACTCTCCGGCGCCAACGCGATCATCCTCGGCGTCATCCTCGGCCTGATGATGTGCTTCGACCTCGGCGGCCCGCTGAACAAGGTCGCGTACGCCTTCGCGATCGGCGGCCTCACGCACCCGACGGACGGCAGCCTCAAGGTCATGGCCGCGGCGATGGCGGCGGGCATGGTCCCGCCGCTGGCCATGGCCCTGGCCACGACCGTACGCGGGCGTCTCTTCACCAGGACCGAGCGCGAGAACGGCAAGGCCGCCTGGTTCCTCGGCGCCTCCTTCATCACGGAGGGCGCGATCCCGTTCGCCGCGGCCGACCCGCTGCGCGTGATCCCCGCCTCGATGGCGGGCGGCGCGGTCACCGGCGCCCTGTCGATGGCGTTCGGCTGCACCCTGCGCGCCCCGCACGGCGGTGTCTTCGTGGTCCCGCTCATCGGCCAGCCGCTGCTCTACCTGGTCGCCATCGCCGCGGGCGTCTGCGTCTCGACGGTCGTGGTCGTGCTGCTCAAGGGCGCACGGAAGCAGGTGCCTTCGGAGCCGGAGGCGGCTGATGCCGCCGAGCCGGTGGCCGAGAAGGTTCCTGCCGCGGTCTGAGGCCCTGCTGCGGTCCGAGGCGTGCGACTTGCGTCACTTGGGGACCTAAGTCCCATAACCCCCCTGTCGTAAGTCCTGTCCCGTGTTGTCTACTGGGCCGCATGTTCCAGGATGTCTCGATCGTTCAGCAGATAGGCGTGGCCGTGCTCGCCGTGGCGACCGTCGTCTGGGCCGTCGGCCTGGTGCGGGTGCTGCGCAGGGACCGGTACGACGTGGACGTCTGGCGTCAGGCCCAGGCGCTCCGCTCGCTCCCGGCCCAGGCGGGCCCGCCGCGCGCGGAGACCGTGGAACTCACCACGGACGAACGCGATGCCTTCGCGGGCCTGGTCCGGCAGTTCGGCGACAGGGCCTGACGGGAGGGCTACGGCCGGTCCGGTGTCGCGCCCTCGCGGGCCCTGCGCTCCATCGCGGCGCGGGCCGCCTCCTCCGTGTCGTACACCTCGCACCGGTGGTGGCCGTCGGGGGTGAGCGTGTGCTCGACCTCCCACAGGCTGACCTCGCCGCCGTCGAAGAGCAGGAACGCGTGCTCGTACAGCGAGAAGCACAGGCGCGCCTCACCGGCCAGGCAGGGACGGCCGAAGGCCTGGGTGATCTGGTGGGCGAAGGCCGCGCGCAGCAGGCGCGCGACGTCGTCGCCGGGGCGGTCGCCGGTGTTCTCCGCGCGGCGCAGGAGCCGGCGCGCGTGGTCGGCGGAGTCGTCGAGGGCGTACGCGTGACGGGGGCCCGACTCGGCCGGGAGCTGGAGCACGACGGGCCGGTCGCAGGCGACGGCGTCGGGCGGCAGCGGCAGGCGCGAGGTGGCGACGCCCGCCTCTTCCTCGTCCGTGTAGATCTCGTGCTGCGGGGCGCGCCCCGGCGCGGTGTTGTGGACGAGCTCCCAGAGCGTGAGCACCGTCGCGTCGGCGAGCAGCCAGGTGTGTCTGAACGTCTCGCGGTGCAGGCCCGCGCTGTGGTGCGCGGAGTGCAGCGAGCTGTTGTGGGCGAGGGCGGAGTCGAGGCGGTGTATCACCTCGTCCGGCAGGTCGAAGGAGTTCAGCGCACGGCCGAGAAGTCGCTCGAGATGCTCCTCGGGGGAGTGCGGCTCGGGCGACTCGGGTGGCTCGTACGCGGTTTCGTACGGAACGCTCAAGGCTTCTCCCGGCGTTGCTGCATGTCACCTGGTGAGTGCATACCGTAGCCCCTGGGTCGGACATCATGCCCGGGAACGGGAAAACGTGCGAGCCACGTGGGAAGTTCCCACGTGGCTCGCTCAGTTGGGGTGGGGTCGGGTCAGACCGCGCTGCCCGCCGTCCACTGGTTCCAGTCCATGTTCCAGCCGTTGAGGCCGTTGTCCGGGGCGACGGTCTTGTCGGGGGAGCCCTTGACCGTCACGATGTCGCCGATCAGCGAGTTGTTGTAGAACCAGGCGCCCTGCGTACTCGGGTCGCCCGCGCCCCGCGCGTCCTGGAGGCCGACGCAGCCGTGGCTGGTGTTGGCGCTGCCGAAGATGGACGGCGAGCCCCAGTAGTTGCCGTGGATGAAGGTGCCGGACTGCGACAGGCGCATGGCGTGCGGCACGTCCTTGATGTCGTACTCGCCGCCGAACCCGACCGTGTCACCGTTCATGCGGGTCTGCGTGAACTTCTCGGAGATCACCATCTGCCCGTTGTACGTCGGGTTCGAGGGGCTGCCCGCGGAGATCGGGACGCTCTTGATGACCTTGCCGTCGCGCTCGACCGTCATCTTCTTGGCCTGCACGTCGACGGTGGAGACCTGGGCGCGGCCGATGGTGAAGGTGACCGTCTTGTTCTGCACGCCGGTGGCGCCGTTCGCGCCCTTCACGCCGTCCAGGGCGATCTTCATCGTGACCGTGGAACCGGCCTTCCAGTACTCCTGGGGCCGGAAGTCGAGGCGCTGGTTGCCGAACCAGTGGCCGACGACCTTCTGGCCGCTGCTGGAGCTGACCGTGATGTGCGACTGGACGTCCTTCTTCTCCGTGATCGCCTTGTCGAAGGTGAAGGAGACCGGCATGCCGACGCCGACCTTGGCGCCGCCGTCGGGCGTGTAGGTGCCGATGAAGCTGTTGGCCGAGGAGACCGTGGTGAACGTCGCGTTCTCGGTCGCCGCGTTGCCCTTGTCGTCCTTGGCGTTGGCGGTGACCTTGTACTTGGTGCCGCGCTCCAGCTGGGACTTGGGCTTCCAGCTCGCGCCGTCGCCCGAGATGGTGCCCTCGACCGCGGTGCCGGACGGCACGGCGGTCATCTTCACGCTGGTCAGCTTGCCGCCCTTGACCTTCACGCCGGTGGCGTTGATCGAGGCGTCGGTGGCGCCGTCCTTCGACGAGATGGTGATGTCCGCGCCCTTGGCCGCGGAGCTGCCGCCCTTCTTGTCGTCCTTGGCGTCGGCGTCGCCGCCGCAGGCCGTGAGGGTCAGCGCGCCCACGGCGGCGAGCGCGGTGGCCGCCAGCAGGGCACGGCGCCGGGGGTTGACTATGACCGACCTTGTCACGGGCTGCTCCAAGTACGTTTTCTGATCCAGTACGTTCTGATCCAGTACGAGTAAAGAGCAACCTGCGGTGCGGAAGGGTTCCCTCCGCTTGGTGTGAGTACGGGCACATTGGGGCGCGCGGAGACACCCAATGCGCCGTGTGGCGAGGGGATTTGACCGTATTGGCGGTTTGGCGGCGTTATCGGGCGTAGGGCTCGTGCTGTGAGCCGTGGGTCGCCGCGCTAGCGGCCGTAGAGGTCCCGGTAGGAGGGGAAGGCGCCGCCCGGCGTCCGCACGGACTCCGCGGCCAGGAGCGCCCGCACGATCGCGCTCGTCACCACGTCCGCGCCCGCGGCGAGCACCTCGTTGAGCGCCAGGGGGTTCTCGGCGGGCAGCGCGTGCTCGCCGGTGGCCAGGGCGAAGACGGTGTCCCCGTCGTTGAGGAGGTGGACGGGCCGCACGGCGCGTGCCATGCCGTCGTGCGAGGTGCCCGCCAGCTTCTGCGCCTGGGCCTTGGTGAGTTCCGCGTCGGTGGCGACGACGGCGAGCGTGGTGTTCAGCGGCGGCGCCCCGGACGTGGGTCCGGCCCCGGCGAGCCGCCGCACGGCCTCCTCGTGCGCCTCGGGGGCGGGGTAGCCCACCCGCCGCCCCGCGAAGTACTCCCCGTACGGAACCCCCGTCTCCGGATCGATCCCCGATCCCGCCGCGTTCGCCACGGCGAGCGCCGCGACCGTGATCCCCGACGCGAGACGGAGGCTCGCGCTGCCGACCCCGCCCTTGACCTTGCCGACCACGGCGCCGGTGCCCGCGCCGACGTTGCCCTCCCTGACGGGGGCGAACAGTTCGGTGCGCGCGGCGTCCTCGACCGCGGCGCGGCCCGTCGTCGCGTCGGGGCGCGCCGTGAAGTCACCGCCCCGGCCCAGGTCGAAGACGGCCGCGGCGGGGACGACGGGTACGACGTGCGTGGGCTCGGGCCCGACCCGCACGCCCCTGCCCCGCTCCGCGAGCCATGCCATCACCCCGGCCGCTGAGTCGAGCCCGTACGCGCTGCCGCCGGTCAGGACGACCGCCTCCACGCGCTGCACCAGGTTCCGGGGGTCGAGCGCGTCCGTCTCCCGGGTGCCGGGGCCCCCGCCGCGTACGTCCACGGCGGCGACGGCTCCGCCCTCGGGCGCCAACACGACGGTGGTGCCGGTGAGTTGTCCTTCGCCGGTGAGGGTGGCGTGGCCGACGCGCAGTCCGGCGACGTCGGTCAGGGAACCGGTTGTGTGAGTCATGCTGCGATGCGTATCACGAGGGCGTGGGCCGGGTGTACGGGTCGGGGCGTGCGCTAGGCGCGTCGGCTCATGCGGGCGGTGAGGGTCACGCCCGTGGCGACCGTCGCCGCCGTCACCAGACCTGCCACGAGCACCGCCCAGCGGCCCGCGAACGTACTCGCGAGGACCGCCAACGCGCTGACCGGCAGCACCAGTTGCTGGGCGAGCCCCACCTTGAAGTAGCGGGAGTGCAGCGCCCACACGGTGATCAGATAGAGCGCCGTCGGCACGGTCACCGCGGCGGACGCCGCCAGCGTCGAGATGTGCGCCTTGCCGACGGCCTGCTCGACCGCCACCTCGATCCCGGCGCCGATCGCCGCGGCCGCGCCGAGGATCACGTAGTGCCCGTACCCCCACAGGAACGCCTGCCGGTTGCCGCTCAGCCGTCCGTGGATCGGCACCACGAAGTAGATCCACCACGCGGCGAAGACGATGAGGAGACCGCCCGCGGCGATGGGAAGCAGCTGGTCGAGGGCGTCGTGCTCCTCGATGCCCTCCTTCACGGCCACGGTCGCGGCCGCGATGGTCTCGCCGAGCACGATGATCGTGAACAGTCCGTACCGCTCGGAGATGTGGTGCGGGTGCCAGGCCGTCGAGTACGCCCGCTCGGCGATCACCGGCACGCACATCTCGGCGATCACCATCACCAGGAACAGCCAGGACCGCCCGCCCTCGGGCAGGATCAGCAGCCCCGTCCAGCCGATCTGGCAGACCAGCACTCCGACGGCGTACCGGATCGCCGTGGTCCGCTCGGCCCCGCTCGCCGCGCGCGCCACGCGCAGCCACTGGGAGGAGAGCGCGATGCGCATGATCAGGTAGCCGAGCCAGACGAGGAGGAACTCGTGCTCCTCGAAGGCCCTGGAGATCCCGGCGGCGAAGACGAGCACGCCCGCGATCTGCACGAGCGTGACCACGCGGTACAGCACGTCGTCGTTGTCGTACGCGGAGGCGAACCAGGAGAAGTTGAGCCAGGCCCAGAACAGCGCGAAGAAGACCATCGCGTAATTGAGGACGCCGCCACCCGCGTGCCCCTCGGCGACGGAGTGCACGAGCTCGGCACCGGCCTGGGCGACCGCCACGACGAAGCAGAGGTCGAAGAAGAGCTCCAGCGGCGTCGCGGCGCGGTGCTCCTCGTCGCGGCCGCGGGCCAGGAGGGGGCGGAGGGGCCGAAGGGGCTTGGCGGAGTCGGGTGGCTCGGGGTGCGCGGAAGGGGACGTCATGCTTCCAGAACAACAGAACCGGGCCGCCGAACCGAGCTGCGCCGCTCCCGCTGTGGGCAATTGTTCCGCACGGCGGAACGGGTGGGCACAGCCCCCGTCGCCGAGGGGCGGGAACGGGGGCGCAGACCACGGTGCCGAGCGACCAGGGCCGGTGGGTTCAAGCGGCCTCGGGGAGCAGCGCGGGCTCGGGTCGTACACCGGAGCCACGGAGCAGTACCGCTTCGTACCGGCGAAGTACGAGACGAGCAACTCCCACATGATCGGCAAGCGGCGCAGCCACCGCATCGGCCCCCGCCGAGGAGAGCGCGACCGTGAACCGCCCCGGGGCGAGCAGATGCGTGGCCACCACCACCCGCCGATGCCCCGCGCCCCGCAGCCCCGCCACCACCTCAGGAACAGACGGCTCAGCGGCGGAACAGTAAGCCACCCGCACCGGCACCCCGGGCAGCAGCAACCGCACCTGCCGCGCAGCGACCCGCGCCCCGTCATTGCCACCCGCCCGCGACGACCCCGCCGCGGCGAGCACCACCGCGTCGGCCCGCACCCCCGCCCGCTCCTCCGCCTCACGCAACCGGTCCCGCAGGGCGACCGCGATGGCGGGCTCCCCGCTGAGGCCCCGCGCGAGCAGGCAGCCGATCCCGCGTCCCTCGACGACGGCGGGGATGTCCACGGTGCGGTGGTAACCGTCCCCGAGGAGCAGGGGAACGACGACGGCGCCCTCCGACAGCGCTTCGGCGAGGGAGGGGGACTGGTGGTCGAGATGCCCCACGACCGGACGGATCCCACCGAGGTCCTCGACGGCGTCACACAGCCGCTCCAGCGTGGCCGCGGCCGTCGGCAACGAACTGCCGTGCACGGCGAGGACGAAAGGTCGCACAGCTCGGCCCACCCGGAACTCGACGACGGGAGATCGTGGCGAGCGGGCCCGGGGCGGGGAAGTGGTGTCGTAGCACTCCCGCCCCGGAAACCGCATCGCGCCGGGCTGCGCTCATGGTCGGGGAGCAGCCCGTCACCGACGACGCTACGCCCGCGAGCACCGGGCCAACGCCGCCAAAAGCCCCGAACCCCTAGGCCGTTGGGCCCGCGCAGAGGGGTCCTTCTCGGCCCGGCGGCCCGCTCCGACCGGCCTACCTTCGAGAGGCAGGCACCCAGCCACCACCTCAGACGACGGAGTGTGCCCCCATGATCCAGACCCTGGTGCTCATCGGCCACGGAATGGTGGGCCAGCGTTTCCTCGAGGTGCTCGCCGAACGCGGCGCCCTGGCCGACCCCGCCGCTCCGCAGGGCCCCGGCTGGCAGGTGACCGTGCTCGCGGAGGAGGACAGGCCCGCCTACGACCGGGTCCACCTGTCCTCCGCGTTCACCGGCGCCACCGACGCCGAACTCTCCCTCTGCGACACCGACTTCCTCACCCGTCACGGCATCGACCTGCGCCTCGGCGATCCGGCCGAGACCATCGACACCGCCACCCGCACGGTCACCACGACGTCCGGCGCCACCGTCGCCTACGACGCCCTGGTCATCGCCACCGGCTCCTACCCCTTCGTACCGCCCATCGAGGGCGCCGACGCCCCCGGCTGCTTCACCTACCGCACCCTGTACGACGTCGAGACCCTCACCGCGTACGCCGCCGACGAGGACCGTGCCACCGGCGTCGTCATCGGCGGCGGCCTGCTCGGCCTGGAGGCGGCGGGTGCCCTGCGCACGCTCGGCCTGCGCACCCACGTCGTCGAGTTCGCACCCCGCCTCATGCCGCTCCAGGTCGACGACGGCGGGGCGGCCGCGCTGCGCGCCACCATCGAGTCGATGGGCGTCGCCGTGCACACGGGCGTCGGGGCGAGCCAGGTCGAGACGGACACCGACGGCTCCGTGCGCGCCCTGCGGCTGAGCGACGGCCGCGCCATCGACACGGACGTGGTGGTCTTCTCGGCGGGCGTACGCCCCAGGGACCGCCTCGCCCGCGAAGCCGGTCTCGCGGTGGGCGACCGGGGCGGCATCGTCGTGGACGAGCACTGCCGCACCACCGACCCCTACGTCTACGCGATCGGCGAGTGCGCCCAGAGCGCCGACGGCCGCGTCTACGGCCTGGTCGCCCCCGGCTACCAGATGGCCGAGGCGGCGGCCGACGCCCTCGCGGGGGCGGGCACCACGCTCTTCACCGGCGCCGACACCTCCACCAAGCTGAAGCTGATGGGCGCCGACGTCGCCTCCTTCGGCGATCCCTTCGCGCCCGAGGGCGAGGACGGCGGGGCCGTCTCCGTCGTCTTCTCCGACAGCCGCGAGGGCGTCTACAAGAAGCTGCTCCTCGGGCCGGAAGGGCAGCTGCTCGGCGGCATCCTGGTCGGCGACGCCGACGCCTACGGCACCCTGAAGCCGCACGCGGGCCGCGCCCTGCCCGCGCCCCCCGAGGCGTACGTGCTGCCCGCGTCCGGCGCCGAACTCCCGGGCGCCGACGCCCTGCCGGACGACGCCGTCGTGTGCAGCTGCCACAACGTCACCAAGGGCGCCGTGCGCACCGCCGTCGCCGAGAACTCCCTCACCGACATCGGCGGCATCAAGCGCTGCACCAAGGCGGGCACGGGCTGCGGCGGCTGCCTCTCCACCCTCCAGTCCGTGCTCGACGCGGAGCTCGCCGCCGCCGGGGTCGAGAGGCCCAAGGGCCTGTGCGAGCACTTCGCGCTGACCCGCGCCGAGATCTATGAGACGGTGCGCACCGAACGCATCCGCTCCTTCAGCGAGCTGCTGGCCAAGCACGGCCTGGGCGGCGAGGGCTGCGTGGTCTGCAAACCCGTCGTCGGCAACGTCCTCGGCACACTCGCCCCCGAACTGGGCCTCGGTCACGTCCTGGACGGCGAACAGGCCACCCTCCAGGACTCCAACGACCTCTTCCTCGCCAACCTCCAGAAGGACGGCACCTACTCGGTCGTCCCGCGGATCCCCGGCGGCGAGATCACCCCCGACAAGCTCATCGTGATCGGCGAAGTGGCGCGGGACTTCGGGCTCTACACGAAGATCACCGGAGGCCAGCGCATCGACCTCTTCGGCGCCCGCGCCGACCAACTCCCCGCCATCTGGCGCCGCCTGGTCGACGCCGGCCTCGAATCGGGCCACGCCTACGGCAAGTCGCTGCGTACGGTGAAGTCCTGCGTCGGCGCCAAGTTCTGCCGGTTCGGGCAGGGCGACTCCGTCCAGCTCGCCATCGACCTGGAGCTGCGCTACCGGGGCCTGCGCACCCCGCACAAGATCAAGGGCGGTGTCTCGGGCTGTCTGCGCGAGTGCGCCGAGGCGCGCGGCAAGGACATCGGCGTCATCGCCACCGCCAACGGCTGGAACCTCTACGTCTGCGGCAACGGGGGCGCCAACCCGCGCCACGCCGACCTGCTCGCCGCCGACCTGTCCACCGCCGAACTCCTGCGCCTCGTCGACCGCTTCCTCATGTACTACCTGCGCACCGGCGAGCGCCTCGAACGCACCGCCCCGTGGTTCGAGCGGATCGGCGGCCTCGACCACCTGAAGTCCGTCCTGATCGACGACTCCCTCGGCATCCGCGCCGAGCTCGAGGCCCAGATGGACCGCCACGCGGCGGCCTACCAGGACGAGTGGCAGGCCGTGCTCCGGGACCCGCGGGCGCTCGCGCGCTTCGAGCGCCACCTCGCGCAGCCGTCGCCCGAGTTCCTGGAGCCGGGCCGGGGCCGGGCGGCGGTCCTTCCCGACGGCACGGAGGCGGCCCTCTTCAAGGACGGCGAGGGCACCGTCTACGCGGTCGGCAACCGCGACCCGTTCTCCGGGGCCGACGTGATCGCGGGCGGCATCATGGGCACCCGCGACGGCCGTCCCGTCGTGGCCTCGCCGATGCACAAGCAGGAGTTCGACCTGCGGACCGGCGAGTGCCTGGACGACCCGTCGGTGAAGCTGCCCGTGCACGAGGTCTGAAGTCCCGCCGCAGCACCGGTCTTTGGCCTGGTCGGCGGGTGTCCTACGCCTCTGCTGCCAGGGCCGTGCGCGACGGATCGTGGATACGTCAGGCCCCGTGGCAAGGTCGGGACCCTGAGCGAACTGGGAACCATCATGAGATCGCCTGCCGCCCAACGCGCGCGGACCGCGCCCGAGGGAACGTCGTACGACCCCGCGCAGTACCGCCCCGGTCGCACCATCACCGACTGGGAGCCGGAGAACGAACTCTTCTGGAAGTCCACCGGCAAGAAGGTCGCCGCCCGCAACCTGTGGATCGCGGTCCCCGCGCTCCTGGTGGCCTTCGTCGTCTGGCAGGTGTGGTCGGTCACCGCGACCAACCTCAAGGACGTGGGCTTCGGCTTCTCCACCTCCCAGCTGTTCTGGCTGACGGCGGTCCCGGGCCTGACGGGCGGCACGGCCCGCATCTTCTACACCTTCCTCGGCCCGATGATCGGCCAGCGCCGGTTCACCGCGCTCTCCACGATCGTCCTGGTCATCCCGCTGATCTGGCTCGGCATCGCGGTCCAGAACCCCGACACCTCGTACGGCGTGATGATCGCCATCGCCGCCCTGTGCGGCATCGGCGGCGCCAACTTCGCCTCGTCGCTCGCCAACATCGGCTTCTTCTTCCCCAAGAAGGACAAGGGCAACGCCACGGGCATCAACGGCGGCCTCGGCAACCTCGGTGTCTCCGTCGTCCAGCTGCTCACCCCGATCGTCATCACCAGCTCGGTCATCGCGGTCGGCTCGGCCCAGCACAAGGCCGACGGCACTCCCGTGTGGCTGCAGAACGCCGCGTTCCTGTGGGTGCCCGTCCTGGTGATCCTGGCCGCCGTCGCCTGGTTCGGCCAGAACGACCTCAAGGTCGCATCGACCCCCTTCAGCCAGCAGAAGGTCATCTTCAAGCGCAAGCACAACTGGCTGATGACCTGGCTCTACGTCGGCACCTTCGGCTCCTTCATCGGCTTCGCCGCGGCCCTGCCGATGCTGATCAAGACCACGTTCACCCCGATCGACGCGGCCTACTCCGCGGCCACCTACGCCTGGATGGGCCCGGCCGTGGGCGCGCTCGCCCGCTGGGCGGGCGGCTGGATCGCCGACAAGATCGGCGGGGCGCGGGTCACCATCATCTCGTTCGTCGGCATGGCGCTCTCGATCATCGGCGTCATCAACTTCCTGCCCTCCGGCGGCGACGACGGCAACTTCTGGGGCTTCTTCGCCTGCTTCCTGAGCGCGTTCTTCTTCTCGGGCATCGGCAACGGCTCCACGTTCCGGCAGATCCCGGTGATCTTCCGCAGCCAGCACCTGAAGGGCCTGACCGAGGGCACGCCCGAGTACGCCAAGGCGCTGAAGCAGTCGGAGATGGAGGCGGGCGCCGTCACCGGCTTCACCTCCGCCATCGCGGCGTACGGCTTCTTCTTCATCCCCGCGATGTTCGCCAACTTCGCGGTGACCAGCGCGATGTGGGGCTTCGTGGGCTTCTACGTCAGCTGCATCGCGGTCGCCTGGTGGTTCTACGCCCGCAAGGGCGCGGAGGCCCCGAGCTGACGCCTCGGGCGGCGCGAGCGGAGCGGTCCCGGTGGGCCGGGTGCGGAAGCACCCGGCCCACCGGCGTTCACGGAGGAGAGGACCATCGGCCGCCGATCGAGGACTATCGGTCCCCAAACGAGGACCATTGCGGCGCCTCTGATCGATCAAACAGGAGTGGAATGGAGGCGTAGCGACGAAGCGAAACGGAAGGTGCGGGTCATGACTGCCACTCCTGCGGAAACGACAGTGCACGACGGGGCCTGGGACGGCTTCAAGGGCGGTCTGTGGCGCGACACCGTCGACGTCCGCGACTTCGTGCAGCAGAACTACGTCCCGTACGAAGGGGACGCCGCCTTCCTGGCCGGTGCGACCGAACGCACCACCCAGGTCTGGGAGAAGCTCCTCTCGATGTTCCCCAAGGAGATCGAGCAGGGCATCTACGACGTGGACGTGAAGACCCCGTCCCGCATCGACGCCTTCAAGCCCGGCTACATCGACGCCGACCGCGACCTGATCGTGGGCCTCCAGACCGACGGCCCCCTCAAGCGCGCCATCATGCCCAACGGCGGCTGGCGCATGGTCGAGGGCGCCCTCAACGCCTACGGCTACGAGGCCGACCCCGAGGTCAGGGACATCTACACCCACCTCCGCAAGACCCACAACGAAGGCGTCTTCGACGCCTACACCCCCGAGATCCGCGCCTGCCGCTCCTCCGGCATCGTCACCGGACTGCCCGACGCCTACGGCCGCGGCCGCATCATCGGCGACTACCGCCGCGTCGCCCTCTACGGCGTCGACCGCCTGATCGCCGCGAAGGAGACCGACAAGGCCGCGCTCGGCGAGCAGTGGGCCACCGAAGAGGTCATCCGCGGCCGCGAGGAGGTCTCCGAGCAGATCAAGGCCCTCAAGGAACTGAAGGCCATGGCGATGTCGTACGGCTACGACATCTCGAAGCCCGCCACCACGGGCCGCGAAGCCATCCAGTGGCTGTACTTCGCCTACCTCGCCGCCGTGAAGGAGCAGAACGGCGCGGCCATGTCGATCGGCCGCATCGACAACTTCCTCGACGTCTACCTCCAGCGCGACATCGAGGCGGGGCGCATCACCGAGGCGCAGGCCCAGGAGTTCATCGACGACTTCGTCATCAAGCTCCGCATCGTCCGCTTCCTGCGCACCCCCGAGTACAACGAGCTCTACTCGGGCGACCCGACCTGGGTCACCTGGTCGATGGCGGGCATCGGCGAGGACGGCCGCCCGCTGGTCTCGCGCACCACCTTCCGCGCCCTGCAGACCCTCTACAACCTCGGCCCCGCCCCCGAGCCGAACCTCACGGTCTTCTGGTCGCGGCGGCTGCCGCAGGGCTTCAAGGAGTTCGCCTCCAAGGTCGCCATCGACACCTCGGCCATCCAGTTCGAGTCCGACGAGCTGATGCGCCCCAAGTACGGCGACGACACCGCGATCGCCTGCTGCGTCTCCGCGATGGCCGTCGGCAAGCAGATGCAGTTCTTCGGCGCCCGCGTGAACGTGGCCAAGGCGCTGCTCTACGCGATCAACGGCGGCCGTGACGAGAAGTCCGGCAAGCTCGTCGTCGAGGGCTTCGAGCCCATCACCGACGAGTACCTGGACTACGAGAGCGTCGCCAAGCAGTACGACGCGATGCTCGGCTGGCTCGCCAAGACGTACGTGCACGCGCTCAACGTCATCCACTACATGCACGACAAGTACGCCTACGAGCGCATCGAGATGGCCCTGCACGACCAGGAGATCCTGCGCACGATGGCCTGTGGCATCGCGGGCCTCTCGGTCGCGGCGGACTCGCTCTCGGCCATCAAGCACGCCAAGGTCAAGGTCATCCGCGACGAGACGGGCCTCGCCGTCGACTACGAGATCGAGGGCGACTACCCCGCCTACGGCAACAACGACGAGCGGGCCGACGAGATCGCGCAGCGGATCGTCTCCGACTTCATGGGCAAGATCCGTCAGCACCCGACCTACCGGAACGCGGTGCACACCCAGTCGGTCCTGACGATCACCTCGAACGTCGTCTACGGCAAGAAGACCGGCAACACCCCCGACGGCCGCCGCGCGGGCGAGCCGTTCGCCCCGGGCGCCAACCCGATGAACGGCCGTGACGAGCACGGCTACATCGCCTCCGCGATGTCGGTCGCCAAGCTCGACTACGACGACGCCGAGGACGGCATCTCGCTGACCAACACCATCACCCCGGACGCGCTCGGCCGCACCCCCGAGGAGCGGGTGGCGAACCTCTCCGGAGTCCTGGACGGCTTCATGGCCAGCGACGGCTTCCACATGAACGTCAACGTGCTCGACAAGACGACGCTCGAGGACGCCATGGAGCACCCGGAGAACTACCCGCAGCTGACCATCCGGGTCTCCGGATACGCGGTCAACTTCATCCGGCTCACCCGCGACCAGCAGATCGACGTCATCAACCGCACCTTCCACGGCTCGCTCTGAGCCACCGGCTCCCGCCAGGGAGCCGCCCCCGATCCGCGGCCCCGGGGCCGGGCCCTCACCTCGGCCCCGGGCGCCGCGCACCCCACGTCCTGCCAGTAGTTCGGGAGTTACGCCATGGCTGTCCTGCTCGGTACCGACATCCCCGTTCGCCCCGTCGTCGCCGATGAGGACGCGGTCACGCCCGCCGCGGCCGCGACCCACCGCCCCGTCACCGGGTCCGTCCACTCCTGGGACCTGTCCACCGGCGTCGACGGCCCCGGCACGCGCTTCGTGACCTTCCTCGCGGGCTGCCCGCTGAGCTGCCTGTACTGCCACAACCCGGACACCTGGCGGATGCGCGACGGCAAGCGCACCACGGCCGACGACGTCATCGCGGAAGCGGCCAAGTACACCACGTTCATCTCGGCAGCCGGGGGCGGAGCCACCGTCAGCGGCGGCGAGCCCCTCCTGCAGCCCGTCTTCACCGGTGAGCTCCTGCACCGCCTCAAGCACGAACTGGGCCTGCACACCGCCCTGGACACCTCGGGCTACCTCGGCGCACGCGCCACCGATGCCCTGCTCCGCGACGTCGACCTCGTGCTCCTGGACATCAAGTCCTGGGACCCCGAGACCTACCAGAAGGTCACGGGCCGTCCGCTGGCGCCCACCCTCGACTTCGCCCACCGCCTGGCCGACCTCGGCAAGGACGTCTGGGTGCGCTTCGTCCTCGTACCGGGCCTCACCGACGACCCGGCGAACATCGAGGGCGTCGCCCGCTTCGCCGCCTCGCTCGGCGACGTCTCGCGCGTCGACGTGCTGCCCTTCCACAAGCTGGGCGAGGCGAAGTGGGACGCGCTCGGCAAGGACTTCACGCTGCGTGACACCCCCTCGCCGACGCCGGAGCAGGTCGCAGCGGCCAAGAAGATCTTCGAGTCGCAGGGCCTCAAGGCCGTCTGACGGCGGCCACGGCGCACCCGGTCCGCGCCACCCGAACGGCCCATCGAATGGACCTTCGAACGGGCGCTCACCAGGGGCTGTGCCTAGCGTGGCCGCATGAGTGCTCCCACCAGCCACCGGCGGACGGGTGACACCTACCGTCCCGGCTCGACGATCGCGCAATGGCAGCCCGAGGACGACTCCTTCTGGCGCGCCACGGGACACAAGGTCGCCAACCGGAACCTGTGGGTGTCCATCCCGGCCCTGATGCTCGGCTTCGTCGTCTGGCAGGTCTGGTCGGTCACCGCGGTCCGCCTCAACGACGTCGGGTTCGGCCTCACCACCTCGCAGCTGTTCTGGCTGACGGCCATCCCCGGACTCACCGGCGGCACCTTCCGGATCCTCTACACCTTCATCGGGCCGATCTTCGGCGAGCGGAAGTTCACCGCGTTCTCCACGCTGATCCTGATCGCCCCCATGCTCTGGCTGGGCTTCGCGCTCCAGGACACCGGCACCCCCTACTGGGAGCTCGCCCTGATCGCCGCGGTCTGCGGCATCGGCGGCGCCAACTTCTCCTCGTCGATGGCGAACATCGGCTTCTTCTTCCCCAAGAAGGAGAAGGGCAGCGCCGCGGGACTCAACGGCGGGCTCGGCAACCTCGGCGTCTCCGTCGTCCAGCTGGTCGCCCCGCTGGTCGTCACCGCGGCCGTCCTCGGCGCACCCGCGGGCGACCCCCAGCGCGACACCGTCAAGAACGAGGACGTCTGGCTGCAGAACGGCGCGTTCCTCTGGGTGCCGCTCCTGGTGATCATGGCACTGCTCGCCTGGTTCCTGATGAACGACCTCAAGGTCGCCGCCGCGCCCTTCAGCCGCCAGAAGATCATCTTCAAGCGCAAGCACAACTGGCTGATGACCTGGCTGTACGTCGGCACCTTCGGCTCGTTCATCGGCTTCGCCGCGGGCCTGCCGCTGCTGATCAAGAACAACTTCTCCGCCTCGGGCTACCAGGCCACCACCTACGCCTGGGTCGGGCCCTTCATCGGCGCCCTCACCCGCTGGGCCGGCGGGTGGCTGTCGGACAAGATCGGCGGCGCCCGGGTCACCCTGGTGTCCTTCGTCGGCATGGCCGCTTCGCTGGTCGTCGTGATCAGCGCGCTGCCCTCCGGCGGCGACGAGGGCAGTTTCTGGGCCTTCTACGTCGGGTTCCTCTGCGCCTTCGCGTTCTCCGGCATCGGCAACGGCTCGACGTTCCGGCAGATCCCGGTGATCTTCAGGGACCTGCATCTGAAGAAGGCGGCGGGTCAGGGTCCCGAGGCGGAGGGCGCCGCGCTGAAGCAGGCCGAGATGGAGTCGGGCGCGGTCACCGGATTCTCCGCGGCCATCGCGGCGTACGGCTTCTTCTTCATCCCCGCGATGTTCGCCAACCTGGCCGTCACCACCGCGCTGTGGATGTTCATCGGCTTCTACGCCACGTGTCTGGTCGTCTGCTGGTGGTTCTACGCCCGCAAGGGCGCGGAGGCCCCGAGCTGACCGGGACCGCTCCCTTCCCCGGACGTACCCTGGAGGCATGAGTACCGCCCCCGCCCCCGAACCGCGCGATCCGGAGAAGCCGAAGGATCCGAAGAAGCCGAAGCCCGCTCTGGTCTTCGACGATCCGCTGTCGCAGCAGTCTTCGGACGACACGGACCGTGGGTGGGGCGAGCGGGCCGAAGCCGGTGGCGACAGCGCCGCCGACCTGGCCCGCTTCCTCGACGAGAAGCCGCCCCACCACCTCTGAGCGGGCGCTACTCCTCGCGGTGCCCCGAGCCGCGCTGCGCCACCAGGGCGTCGCGGATCTCCTTGAGCACCTCCAGCTCGGACACCTCCAGGATCTCCTGGGTGCCCTCCTTCGCGGCCTTCCGCTGGGCCTGCTTGGCCAGGTACTTGGCCATCGGCAGGACCATCAGGAAGTACACGACGGCCGCGGTGATCACGAAGCTGAGGACCGCGCTGAGCACGGAACCCCACATGATCGGGATGCCGCTGGCGACCGTCCCGTCGGCCTTCATCTCGCACGGTGCCTTCAGGCACGAGCTGTAGTGGTCGAGATCCTTCGTCCCGAAGGCGCCGACGAGCGGGTTGATGACACCCTTGACCACCGAGTTCACGATGTTCGTGAACGCGGCGCCGATGACCACCGCGACCGCCAGGTCGACGACATTGCCGCGCATCAGGAAGGCCTTGAAGCCCTCCCAGACGCCCGGTTCCTTCTTCTCGCTCACCACGAGGCCTTTCGTTGCACGTGCGGGTTGCTGGACAAACAACTTCGCAACCTACGTCAGACCGTGGCTGGCCTGTCCAATTCGCTCTCACGAACGGGCGACTTGACAGGAGTTCAGTGCGATCGTGAACGCTCCTGTTCACCGCAGCGTCACCGCCAGACGCGCCTGCGCACCGGCTCCCGCGAGCCGCGCCGCCGTGTCCCGTCGCACCGAAAGCACCACCAACGCGCCGCTCTCGACGGGACCTTCCCCTCGCTCGGGCACCTCCGAAACGCGCGCTCCCGCGGCCACCACGCGGGGTGCGCCGCCGCCCGCGGGCGATCCGTCGGCGGCGATCACGTCCACGCGGTCGCCGGGGCGCAGCAGACGCACCGCGTCCGCGTCGGCGATCCGCACCGGCGCCGTCACCCGCTCCACGGACCGTTGCTCACGCGCGGGTTCCGCGGCGGCCGCGCGCGCCCGGGGCGGTGCGGCGTCCCCGGGACCCGCGGTCGCGAGCGCGGCTGCGGCCATCGCGAGGCCCGCGGCCAGGGCGCGCCGTCTGTGCCGCAGCAGCCCGCGCAGCCGCGGGTGCCCGCCGCGCACCCGCACGGGGGCGAAGAGCGGGACCGCGCGACGGACTACCGGTTGGGGCTGATAGGGCTGAGGGGACCGAGAAGAAGCATGGGGCTGAGAAGGGACGTGGGACACGACAACCACCGCCTGCGGTGCGAAGAGCTCGGCTTGCGCTCTCACGATGCAGGCCCGCGCCGATTCCCGCTGAGCCCTGTGGACTGACCGCAGCTTGTGGACAACTCCCTCACCCGAAGGGGAAGTTCCGCGCCCTCAGCGGCCGGTCACGGCAGCCGGATCCCCGGATCCATCCCACCCAGCGCCCCCGCGCACAGGCACTCCCTCTCCCCGTCGGCAGGCAGCCCCGCCACCGCGTCGAACAGGACGCCCCGCAGCCGGTCCACGTTGGCGGCGAACACCTGGAGCACCTCGTCGTGCGAGACGCCCTCACCGGTCTCCGCGCCCGCGTCCAGGTCTGTGACCAGTGTCAACGACGTGTAGCAGAGCTCCAGTTCACGGGCGAGCACCGCCTCGGGGTGCCCGGTCATGCCCACCACCGACCAGCCCTGTGCCGCGTGCCAGAGCGATTCCGCGCGGGTCGAGAAGCGCGGCCCCTCGACCACCACGAGCGTCCCGCCGTCCACCGGCTCCCACCCCCGGCCGCGCGCCGCCTTCAGCGCGGCGCCGCGCCCCACGGGGCAGTACGGATCGGCGAGCGACACGTGCACGACGTTGGGCACGTCGCCGTCGGGCAGCGGCACCCCGTCGAAGTACGTCTGCGCACGCGACTTCGTGCGGTCCACGAGCTGGTCGGGGACCAGCAGCGTCCCGGGCCCGTACTCGGCCCGCAGTCCGCCGACCGCGCAGGGGCCGAGCACCTGTCGCACGCCCACGGACCGCAGCGCCCAGAGGTTCGCGCGGTAGTTGATGCGGTGCGGTGGCAGATGGTGGCCGCGGCCGTGCCGGGGCAGGAAGGCGACCCGGCGTCCCGCGACCTCACCGAGGAAGAGGGAGTCGCTGGGCGCTCCGTAGGGGGTGTCGACCTGGACCTCGGTCACCCGGTTGAGGAAGGAGTAGAAGCCGGAGCCACCGATCACGCCGATCTCGGCCCGCGTCGCGTTCGCCGTGTTCACCATGGACCGCACAGTATCCGCGCGCGAAAACCGGGAGAACCCGGAGAACCCGGAGAGACCGGAGAACCCGGCCCCGAAGGCGCCACCCGGAGAACGCCGAGGACCCCGCCGTCGTGAACGGCGAGGTCCTGGGAAAGACGCTGAAGCGCTACGCGGCCGAGCTCGACGACGAGGACGATGACGTCGACGAGGAGGAGCCGGACGACTTCGAGTCCGAGGAGGAGGACGTCGACGAGGACGACGAAGAATCCGAGGACGACGAAGAGGACTTCGCGTCGGATCCCTTCGACGTGGCCGGCGTGCTGCTCGACGACGAGCCGCGGCTGTCGTTGCGGTAGAAACCGGATCCCTTGAAGACGATGCCGACCGCCGAGAACACCTTCTTGAGGCGTCCGTCGCAGTTGGGGCACACGGTCAGGGCGTCATCGGTGAACTTCTGCACCGCCTCGAGGCCCTCGCCACATTCGGTGCACTGGTACTGGTACGTCGGCACTTGCTTCCTCCTGGCACTCTCACTCGATGAGTGCTAACGACGGTCCATAGTGACGTATTCCGCGAGATCAGTCCACCGTGACCGGCGTGCGGTGACCCACGCCACGCGCCACCGTCCGCCCAGGCGCCTTCGGCACGAGCCGCGAGCGCAGGGCGATCAGCACCACGAAGGCCAGTGCCGTGCCCCCCAAGGGGACCAGGAATCCGGCACCGTCCCAGAAGCGGTCCTCCAGCTGTCCCGCGACCGTGACGGCGGCCGCCTGGCCGAGCGCGACGGCGCCGGTGAGCCAGGTGAAGGCCTCCGTGCGGCCCGTCGGCGGGACCAGCTTGTCGACCAGGGTGTAGCCGCTGATCAGCGCGGGAGCGATGCAGATGCCGACGAGCAGGCCGAGTCCGGCGAGCAGGAGCGCGGAGTGCGCGGCCCACAGTCCTGAGGCCATCAGGGTCAGCGCCGCGTAACCGACGAGGAGGCGTCGCTGCGGGGAGACCTTCCAGGCGATGGCGCCGCAGGCGATGCCGGAGAGCATGTTGCCCGCGGCGAACGTCCCGTACAGGACGCCGTTCAGGCCGGGCTCGCCGATCGACTCGGTGAAGGCGGCGAGCGAGACCTGCATGCCGCCGAAGACGGCGCCGATGCCGAGGAACGTGACGATCAGGACCCGCACGCCGGGGATGCGCAGCGCGGAGACGTGCTCCACGCGTGCGTGCTCCGCGCCGTGCGCGTGCGGCTTGGGCTGGGTGCTCTTCTGGGCGGCGAACAGCAGGCCGCCCACCAGCGTGAGTCCGGCCTCGGTGAGCAGTCCGGCGGCCGGGTCGATCGTGGTGCACAGCGCGGTCGCGAAGAGCGGGCCGAGGACGAAGGTCAGCTCGTCGGTGACCGACTCGAAGGCGGCCGCCGTCCCGGCCAGCGGGGAGTCCTGCAGCTTCGCGGCCCAGCGGGCGCGCACCATGGGGCCGATCTGCGGCGTCGAGGCACCCGCGGGCACGGCGGCGACGAAAAGCGCCCACAAGGGGGCGTCGGAGAGCGCGAGGGCCGTCATGGCGAGCACCGAGGCGGAGTGCACGAGCACGCCGGGCAGCAGCACGGCGCGCTGTCCGAAGCGGTCGGCGAGCTTGCCGCTGAACGGCGCGAACATCGCCATGGAGACGCCAGTGACGGCGGAGACGGCGCCCGCGATGCCGTAGGAGCCGGTGGTGTGCTGCACGAGGAGCACGATCGAGATGGTGAGCATCGCGAACGGCTGACGTGCGGCGAAGCCGGGGAGCAGGAACGTCCAGGCGCGAGGGGTGCGCAGGAGCTGTCCGTAGCCCGGGCGGGATTCGGTGACCGTGGATGCCACGGCCCGTGCCTTTCTGCCGCCTGGTAGCGCGCCCGTGCGGGGGCGCCGAGAGCTGTCCTCTTGCGCGGAACTGCGGTAGATGCCGGGCTCCACTGCGGGGGTGCCTCGACCGCCATACGGTCGCGCCAGCTCTGCTTCAGGCAGAGTTGGTTCGATCTGGTGCCTTCATCCTACAGGGAATGGCCTCATCTGCCCCTGTGATCGCAGCCGATGAGACCCCCGCCACCTACGATTGGTGCTTTCCTCCGTCGGTTCCCAGCCACCCGGCCAGCTTGCCGCCGTGGCCGACCGCGCGCAGCCGCTTCTCGGCGGCGTCCCGCACCGGGTCGGTGGCCACCACCAGGAGCTCGTCTCCGCGCCGCAGCACCGTCGCGGGCAGCGGGACGAACGATTCGCCGTCGCGGACGACGAGCGTGACCGCGGCGCCCTGGGGCAGCCGCAGCTCGCCGACCTCGACGCCGTGCATCCGCGATTCCTTGGGGATGTCCACCGACAGCAGGTGGCCGCGCAGCCGCTCCAGGGGCGCCGACTCGATGCCGAGGTCGGCGGCCTCCGAGGAGTCGCCCAGGCGCAGCTTCCGGGCCAGCCAGGGCAGCGTGGGGCCCTGGATCAGGGTGTAGACGACGACCAGGACGAAGACGATGTTGAAGATCCGCTGGCTGTCCTCGACGCCGCCCACCATCGGGATGGTCGCCAGGATGATGGGCACGGCGCCGCGCAGGCCCGCCCAGGAGAGCAGCGCCTTCTCCTGCCAGGGCATGCGGAACGGCAGCAGGCTGAGGACGACTTCGAGGGGCCGCGCCACCATCGTCAGGACCAGGCCGATGACGATCGCGGGCCAGGTGTCGTCGAGCAGGTCGTGCGGGGTCACCAGGAGGCCGAGCAGGACGAACATGCCGATCTGGGCGAGCCAGCCGAGCCCCTCGGCGAAGCCGCGGGTGGCGGGCCAGTGCGGCAGCTTGGCGTTGCCGAGGACCATCGAGGCGAGGTAGACGGCGAGGAAGCCGCTGCCGTGGGCCATGGCGCCCGCCGCGTACGCCGCGACCGCGATGGCCATGACGGCGATGGGGTACAGGCCGGAGGCGGGCAGGGCCACGTGCCGCAGGCCGTAGGCGCCCAGCCAGCCGACCGCGAGGCCGATCGCCGCGCCTATCGCCAGCTCCAGGGCGATCTTGCCGATCAGCAGGTACCAGGCGTCCACGGGGCCCGCCGTGGAGAACGCCACGACGAGGATGACCACCGGGGCGTCGTTGAAGCCCGACTCCGCTTCGAGGACGCCCGTCACGCGCGAGGGGAGCGGCACCTTCCGCAGGACGGAGAAGACCGCCGCCGCGTCCGTGGAGGAGACCACGGCGCCGATGATCAGCGCCTGGCGCCATTCCAGACCGACGAGGTAGTGCGCGCCCGCGGCCGTGACGCCGACGCTGACGGCGACGCCGAGGGTCGAGAGCGCGGCCGCCGCCGGCAGGGCCGGCTTGACCTCTTTCCACTTCGTGCCGAGGCCGCCCTCGGCGAGGATCACGACCAGGGCGGCATAGCCGATGACCTGCGTCAGCTCGGCGTTGTTGAAGGTGACGTTGCCGATGCCGTCCTGGCCTATCGCGACGCCGATGCCGAGGTAGAGCAGCAGGCTGGGGAGCCCGCTGCGCGACGAGATGCGGACCGCCGCCACCGCGACGAGCAGAACGAGCGAGCAGACGAGCAGGAGCTGGTTGAGGTGGTGGACAGTCAGGGGCCGTTCCTTCCTCCGTGCGCGTACTTGGGACCTCGTGCGAGCCAAGTACCGAGCCAAGTACTTCGTTACCTTACCTAATTGTTAACGCCTTCTTGACGGCATCGAACACCCTTCCGATATCCGGCCATGTAGGTTCCGGACTCGGCGGCCCCGCGTTCCTGACTCCGCGTCCGGAGCCGCAACGCCCTGCGCCTATGGTTGCTCCAGCGCTCCCAGAGCCGCCCAGTCGACAGCACAGCCCGCCCTGCCGCTCGCGTAAGGACAGCAAGGACAGCGATGCCCTCCAACACCACCGCCTCTTCCGGTCATAAGTCCGGCAAGAAGAAGGGGCGCCGAGCCCGACTCATCGTGATCGTCCTGGTCTTGGCCATCGTCGGAGGCATCGGCTTCGGCGCGTACTGGAGCGTCAGCACCGTGCGCGCCTCCTTCCCGCAGACCAAGGGATCGATCAAGCTCGACGGCCTCTCCGGCAATGTCGAGGTGAAGCGCGACGGCAACGGCATCCCGCAGATCTACGCCGACACCGACGCCGACCTCTTCATGGCCCAGGGCTACGTCCAGGCGCAGGACCGCTTCTGGGAGATGGACGTACGCCGTCATATGACCTCCGGGCGGCTCTCCGAGATGTTCGGCAAGGGTCAGGTCAAGACCGATGAATTCCTGCGCACCCTCGGCTGGCACCGGGTGGCGAAGAAGGAGTACGACTCCAAGCTCTCCCCGGAGACGAAGAAGTACCTCCAGGCGTACGCCAAGGGAGTCAACGCCTACCTGAAGGGCAAGGACGGCAAGGACATCTCCGTCGAGTACGCGGCGCTCGGCTTCGAGAACGACTACGCGCCCAAGGAGTGGACGCCCGTCGACTCCGTGGCCTGGCTCAAGGCGATGGCCTGGGACCTGCGCGGCAACATGCAGGACGAGATCGACCGCTCCTTGATGACGAGCCGCCTCGGCCCCGAGCAGATCAAGGACCTGTACCCGGCCTACCCGTACAAGCGGAACAAGCCGATCGTCCAGGAGGGCGCCCTCAACGGCGTCACCAAGGAGTACGACCCCAAGGGCACCACGAGCACCCAGACGGGCACCAACGGTGCCGCGGGCACGGGCCTTGCGGGCGGCGCGCAGGCGCCGTCGGGGCTGCAGTCCCAGCTCTCGGGCCTCTCGAACGCCCTGGACGAGGTTCCCGCGATCCTCGGCCCGAACGGCAACGGCATCGGTTCGAACTCGTGGGTGGTCTCGGGCGAGCACACCATCACCGGCAAGCCGCTCCTGGCCAACGACCCGCACCTCGCGCCGCAGCTGCCGTCCGTCTGGTACCAGATGGGCCTGCACTGCCGCTCGGTCTCGTCGAAGTGCCAGTACGACGTCTCGGGCTACACCTTCTCCGGCATGCCGGGCGTGGTCATCGGCCACAACAAGCAGATCGCCTGGGGCATGACGAACCTCGGCGCCGACGTCACGGACCTGTACCTGGAGAAGTTCACCGGGGACGGCTACCAGTACGACGACAAGGTGCTGCCCTTCAAGACCCGCGAAGAGGTCATCAAGGTCGCGGGCGGCAGCTCGAAGAAGATCACGGTCCGCGAGACCAACAACGGGCCGCTGATCTCCGACCGCGACGACGAGCTGGTCAAGGTCGGCAAGAAGGCCCACGTCGACACCGCGGCCCCCGACCGGGGCGACGGCTACGGAGTGGCGCTGCGCTGGACCGCGCTGACCCCCGGCAAGTCGATGGACGCCGTCTTCGAGCTCAACAAGGCGAAGGACTTCACGGAGTTCCGCAAGGCGGCCGCTTCTTTTGAAGTGCCCTCCCAGAACCTGATCTACGCGGACACCGACGGTCACATCGGCTACCAGGCGCCCGGCAAGATCCCGGTCCGCGGCAAGGGCGACGGCTCGCTCCCCGCCCCCGGCTGGGACCCCGCCTACCGCTGGACCGGCTACATCCCGCAGGACGCGCTGCCCTACGAGTACGACCCGAAGCGCGGCTACATCGTCACCGCGAACCAGGCCGTGGTCGGCAAGAGCTACCCCTACGACCTCACCGCGGACTGGGGCTACGGAGCGCGCAGCCAGCGGATCGACGACCTCATCCAGTCGAAGATCAAGAACGGCGGCAAGATCTCCACCGAGGACATGCGCCTCATGCAGATGGACAACAGCAGCGAGATCGCCAAGCTGCTCGTGCCCAAGCTGCTCAAGATCGACGTCAAGGACAAGTACGTCCGCGAGGCCCAGAAGCTCCTGGAGGGCTGGGACTACACCCAGGACGCCGACTCGGCGGCCGCCGCGTACTTCAACGCGGTCTGGCGCAGCGTCCTCAAGCTCTCCTTCGGCAACAAGCTCCCCAAGGAGCTGCGCGTCAAGGGCCAGTGCCTGAACGTCGAACCGGCGGGCAACACCGGCCCCGCCGACGAGGGCGAGAAGGTCCGCGAGTGCGGCGAGCGCGACGCGGACTCGGCCCAGCCCGACGGCGGCGACCGCTACTACGAGGTGGTCCGCAGGATCATCGACGACGAGGACAACGACTGGTGGAAGTCCCCGGCGACCCGCACGGACGCCGAGACCAAGAACCGCGACCAGCTGTTCAAGCGGGCCCTTGAGGACGCGCGCTGGGACCTGACGGCCAAGCTCGGCAAGGACGTCGACACCTGGAGCTGGGGCCGCCTGCACCGCCTCACGCTGAAGAACCAGACGCTGGGCACCGAAGGCCCCGGCTGGCTGCAGTTCGTGCTCAACCGCGGCCCGTGGAACCTCGGCGGCGGCGAGGCCGCGGTCAACGCCACCGGCTGGAACGCGGCGGGCGGCTACGGAGTGGTCTGGGTGCCGTCGATGCGCATGGTGGTGAACCTCAAGGACCTCGACAAGTCCAAGTGGATCAACCTCACCGGAGCGTCGGGACACGCGTACAACGCGCACTACACCGACCAGACCGACAAGTGGGCCAAGGGCGAGCTCCTGCCGTGGGCCTTCAACGACAAGGCGGTGGAGGACAGCACGAGCGACAAGCTGGTGCTGACCCCCTGACGGCTGATTCCCCGGCCGCGCACGGCACCTCCTGAAAGGGCCCTCCACGCACGCGTGGAGGGCCCTTCGGCGTCGACGGGGGTTCTCGGCGGGAGCTCAGCGGAAGCGGCGCGTCCCCGACGGCGTCACGACGGCGCGCACCGCTCGGTCGTGCGCCTCCACCGGGACGTGCGCGACCACTTCGGAGTCGTACAGAAGCACCACGAGAGCGGGATCGGCGGCCGCGCGCTCCAGGCGGGCCAGGACCCGGTCGTACGATCCGCCGCCCCGTCCCAGCCGCATCCCGCGCTCGTCCACGGCTAGCCCAGGAAGCAGCACGGTGTCCGCCGTCAGGACGGCGTCGGGGCCGAGCCGCTCCCCGGCGGGCTCCAACAGCTCGATCTTGCCCCGGTGTTGCACGCGGACGAGCGAGCCCGCTCCGTCGTACGCGCCCCAGTCCAGGTCGTTGTCGGCGAGCAGTACGGGCAGCAGGACCCGTGTCCCGCGCGCGTGGAGGGCGTCGAGGAGGGCGCGCGTGCCGGGCTCGGTGGCCACGGAGACGTAGGCCGCGACCGTGCGTGCCCGGGCCAGTTCGGGCAGTTCGAGGGCGCGCTCGGCGAGAACCGAGGCGGCCTTTTCCACGTCATCCTGAGTAAACCGGCTCCTCACCGCGAGGAAGTCCCGCCGCAACGTCCGCTTGGTTGGCTGGCCGCCGGGGTCGGTTCCGCTCATGGGCCATCACAAATCCTTCCGTGTGCTCGCATATCACATTCAATTATCTGGACCCACAGATTCCGCACATACGTACCGGATATGGTGGTCGCCATGACTGAGTCTCACCCCCCGCACCCCAGGATCACCAAGGCGGTCATCCCGGCGGCCGGCCTCGGCACGCGCTTTCTGCCGGCCACGAAGGCGACCCCCAAGGAGATGCTGCCGGTCGTCGACAAGCCGGCGATCCAGTACGTGGTCGAGGAGGCCGTCTCCGCCGGTCTCGACGACGTCCTCATGATCACGGGCCGCAACAAGCGCCCCCTGGAGGACCACTTCGACCGCAACTACGAGCTGGAGTCCGCCCTCCTGAAGAAGGGCGACGAGGCGCGCCTCGCCAAGGTCCAGGAGCCCAGCGACCTGGCGACCATGCACTACGTACGTCAGGGCGACCCCAAGGGGCTCGGTCACGCCGTCCTGTGCGCCGCTCCGCACGTGGGCCACGAGCCGTTCGCCGTCCTCCTCGGCGACGACCTCATCGACCCGCGCGACCCGCTGCTCGCCCGCATGGTCGAGATCCAGGAGCGGCACGGCGGCAGCGTCATCGCGCTCATGGAGGTGGCCCCCGAGCAGATCCACCTCTACGGCTGCGCCGCCGTCGAGGCCACCGCCGACGGCGACGACGTCGTCAAGGTCACCGACCTGGTCGAGAAGCCGGACCCCGCGGACGCCCCGTCGAACTACGCGATCATCGGCCGCTACGTCCTGGACCCGAGCGTCTTCGACGTGCTGCGCAAGACCGAGCCGGGACGCGGCGGCGAGATCCAGCTCACCGACGCCCTCCAGCAGCTCGCTGCGGACGAGAAGGTCGGAGGGCCGGTGCACGGCGTCGTCTTCAAGGGCCGCCGCTATGACACCGGTGACCGAGGCGACTATCTGCGTGCCATTGTCAGACTCGCGTGCGAACGTGAAGATCTGGGCCCGGACTTCCAGACCTGGCTTCGCAGTTACGTCACCGAGGAGATGTAGCACTTTGAGCAGCAGCACGACGACACCGACCACCGGCCAGAACCACCTCTGGTCGGTGGACGAGCACGTGGACGACATCCTCGGCACGGTCCGCCCGCTGGAACCCATCGAGCTCCAACTCCTCGACGCCCAGGGCTGCGTGCTCGTCGAGGACGTCACGGTGCCCGTCTCGCTGCCGCCCTTCGACAACAGCTCCATGGACGGGTACGCGGTGCGCGTCGCCGACGTCGCGGGCGCGAGCGAGGAGTTCCCCGCCGTGCTCACCGTCATCGGTGACGTGGCCGCGGGCGCGGGCGCGCAGCCCACCGTCGGCGCGGGCCAGGCCGCGCGCATCATGACCGGCGCCCCGCTGCCGCCGGGCGCCGAGGCCGTCGTCCCCGTGGAGTGGACCGACGGGGGCCTCGGCGAGGGCCCCGTCTCCGGCATGCGCGCCCACAGCGCGGCCCCCGAGGGCGCGTCGGGCGAGGTCCGTGTGCACCGCCCCGCGGAAGCACGCGCGCACGTACGCGCGCGGGGCAGCGACGTCCAGGCGGGCGACCGCGCGCTGACCGCGGGCACGGTGCTCGGCCCGCCGCAGATCGCCCTGCTCGCCGCGATCGGCCGGGGCACGGTGAAGGTGCGCCCGCGCCCGCGCGTGGTCGTCATGTCCACCGGCAGCGAACTGATCCAGCCGGGCGAGGAGTTGGCGGACGGGCAGATCTACGACTCCAACAGCTTCGCCCTCACGGCGGCCGCCAGGGACGCCGGAGCCATCGCCTACCGGGTCGGCGCGGTCGCCGACGACGCGGAGACGCTGCGCTCCACCATCGAGGACCAGCTGATTCGCGCCGACCTCATCGTCACCACCGGCGGCGTGAGCGTCGGCGCGTACGACGTCGTCAAGGAGGCCCTGTCAGCCATCGGCGACCCGGACGACGAGGAGGGCATCGGGGCGGGCAGCGGCGTGGAGTTCCGCAAGCTCGCCATGCAGCCGGGCAAGCCGCAGGGCTTCGGCTCGATCGGCCCCGACCACACGCCGCTGCTCGCGCTGCCGGGCAACCCCGTGTCGTCGTACGTCTCCTTCGAGATCTTCGTGCGCCCGGCGATCCGCGCCCTGATGGGCCTGCCCGAGGTGCACAGGGCCACCGCGCGCGCGGAGCTGGTCGCGGACGCGGCGCTCCACTCGCCCGCGGGACGCCGACAGTTCCTGCGCGGGACGTACGACGCGGCGGCCGGTGAAGTGACGCCCGTGGGCGGTTCCGGTTCGCATCTGATCGCCGCGCTCGCGCACGCGGACGCGCTGATCGTCGTCCCCGAGGCCACCACATCGGTGGAGCCCGGCACCGACGTCGAAGTGGTCCTGCTCGGCTGAGAAGGCCGCCCGCGCGGTACCGTGTCGCGCACAACAGGCCCGCGCGCCGCACCGCGCGGGGCCCGGACCGGGAGCGCACAGCACATGACCGCGATTTCCCGGGGGGAGACCCCCGGAGCCCCTGAGCAGCAGCGACTGACGCACATCGACGAGGCGGGCGCCGCCCGCATGGTCGACGTGTCCGAGAAGGACGTGACCGCGCGCACCGCGCGCGCCAGCGGCCGCGTCCTGGTCTCGCCCCGCGTGATCGAGCTGCTGCGCGGCGAGGGCGTGCCCAAGGGCGACGCCCTGGCCACCGCGCGGATCGCGGGCATCATGGGCGCCAAGCGCACGCCCGACCTGATCCCGCTCTGCCACCCGCTGGCGGTCTCCGGAGTGAAACTCGACCTCTCCGTAGCGGACGACGCCGTCGAGATCCTCGCCACCGTGAAGACGACCGACCGCACGGGCGTGGAGATGGAGGCCCTCACCGCGGTGAGCGTCGCCGCCCTCACCGTGATCGACATGGTCAAGGCCGTCGACAAGGGAGCCGTCATCACGGACGTGCGCGTGGAGGAGAAGACCGGCGGGAAGTCCGGTACGTGGAGCCGCGAGGGGGCGGACGCGTGACCGCCCGCCGCGCCCTGGTCGTCACCGCCTCCAACCGCGCCGCCGCCGGTGTCTACGCCGACAAGGGCGGCCCGATCCTCGCCGAGGGCCTGACCGCGCTCGGCTTCGAGGTCGAGGGCCCCCAGGTCGTGCCCGACGGCGACCCCGTCGAGCAGGCCCTGCGTGCGGGCGTCGCGGCCGGTTACGACGTCATCCTCACCACCGGCGGCACCGGCATCTCGCCCACCGACCGCACCCCGGACGTCACCCGCCGCGTCATCGACCACGAGGTGCCCGGCATCGCGGAGGCGATCCGCGCGTACGGCAGGGACAAGGTGCCCACGGCCGCGCTCTCCCGGGGCCTCGCCGGAGTCGCGGGCCGCACGCTCATCGTGAACCTGCCGGGCTCCACCGGCGGCGTACGCGACGGAATCGCCGTCCTGGAGCCGCTGCTCACGCACGCCGTGGACCAGCTGCGCGGCGGCGACCATCCCAGACCCGCGGGGGGTGCGAGCTGAACAGCGCTTCCTGGCCCGTGGAGCTGACGGACGGCGACATCGGCCTCCGTCCCATAAAGATGCGCGACCAGCGGCCCTGGCGCGAGGTCAACCGGCGCAACCGCGACTGGCTGCGCCCCTGGGAGGCGACGATCCCGCCGCCCACGCCGAGCGGCCCGATCGTGCACAGGCCCACCTACCGGCAGATGGTCAGGCACCTGCGCGCCGAGGCCAACGCGGGGCGGATGCTGCCCTTCGTCATCGAGTACCAGGGCCGCCTCGTCGGTCAATTGACGGTCGCGGGGATCACCTGGGGATCGATGTGCTCGGGGCACGTCGGCTACTGGGTCGACGAGTCCGTCGCGGGCCGCGGCGTGATGCCGACCGCCGTCGCGCTCGCCGTGGACCACTGCTTCCGCTCGGTCGGGCTGCACCGCATCGAGGTGTGTATTCGCCCGGAGAACACGCCCAGTCGCCGGGTCGTGGAGAAACTCGGATTCCGCGAGGAGGGTCTTCGCCCGCGGTATCTGCACATCGACGGAGCGTGGCGAGATCATCTCGTCTTCGCGCTGACGGCCGAAGAGGTACCGGAAGGGTTGTTGCGCCGCTGGCACCAGGCGCGACCTCGGAACACGGCCTAGTCCGGTTCCCGACCCACGGAAATGAAATAAGTGTTCGAAAAAGATCGGCGATCGACCGTCTGAGGCTCGTATGAGGCTTGTCTCAGGCATTAATTTCACGGTGACAGCAGCCTGTTGATCGCATCAGTCACAAAAAAAGTTCGAGATATCAGCCAGATCGTGCGACACACCGGCCGAATTGGCAGATGGCCTCACGGAAACCCCTCTACCGTGTGAGCGTGAGCAGCAGCGGCCTCATCTACGCAGTCATCGTCGGGGCCTGGGCCGCCTACTTGGTGCCGATGTGGCTCCGTAGGCAGGACGAGCTGAACGAAGCCCGTCCGACGGAACGCTTCAGCACCGCCATCCGGCTGCTGTCCGGACGGGCGGGCATGGAGCGCCGATACGCCAAGGACCTGCAAGCGCGCTCGCCCGAAGAGGGCGAGGAGCGCGGCGAACCGGACGACGTCACCGACTCGGTGGACGTCCGGGCCTTCGTCGCGCCTCCGGTCGGCCGGGCCGAACGGGAATCCAGAGCGGAGCGGGTCGAGCGTTCGGACCGGGCGGAGCACCCGGCCCGGCACGCGGAGCACCCGGTCCGTCAGCACGCGGAGCCGCACGCCCGTCAGGCGGAGCCTCCGGCCCGTCAGAAGGCGCGCCCCGCACCCGCGTCCGCACCCGCGTCCGCACCCGCGTCCGCACCCGACGCCGAGCACGAATCCGCACTCGCGTCCGAGTCCGAGCGGGAGTCCGCCCCGCGGCCCCACGCGTCGCGCGCGCAGCGTGCCGCGTCCGCGGAGGCGGCCGCGCGCGCCCGGCGCTCGAAGGTGCTCGCCCGACGGCGGCGCACCACCGTGCTGCTCTTCCTCGCCTTCACGGTCGGCGCGGTCGTCGCCGCGGTCGGCGGCCTCGCGTTCCTGTGGGCGCCCGCGGCGCCCGCGCTGCTGCTGAGCGCGTACATCGTCTATCTGCGCGGCCAGGAACGGCGGCGCTTCGTCTACACGATGGACCGGCGCAGGGCCGAGGTCGCGGCGCAGCGGCTGCGCGAACGCCAGCCGCGCCGCCGTCCCCAGGGCGCGGAGCAGACCGTGGACGAGGAGCCGGAGGGACCGGCGCAGGAGACCGGGACCGGGCTCTCCGCACTCGCCGCCGACCGCAGGGCCCTGGTGGAGCAGACCGACCACGCGGAGTGGGTCGACCAGCAGCGCGAGCGCCAGCGCGGTCCGGGCCGGGGCGACAGCTGGGACCCGGTGCCGGTGCCGCTGCCGACGTACGTGACCGCGCCGGTCGCCCCGCGCGCCACCGGCAGCGTCGACCTGGGCGCCCCCGACGCGTGGAGTTCGGCACGGTCGAGCACCGCGGAGCCGACGGCGGACGCCGGGGAGCCCTACGAAGACCAGCGGGACGGGAGCGCGGACGCCGACGGTGCCGACGACGTCGAAGGGCCCGAGGGTGCCGACGGCGGCGGACGCAGCGATGCCCGTCGTGCGGCGTCCGCGCGGCGGGCCCGCGAGCGGGGTCGTACGCCGCTCTTCGATCAGTACGAGGACGGCGAGCGGCCGCGCGCGGCGAACGAGTGAGTCGTCGTGAGATCCCCCTGGCTGACCAGCGAGGAGCGGATTTCCGAGCACCCCGATCGGGATGCTAGAGTTTCACTCGTTGCAAGGGCCTGTGGCGCAGTCTGGTAGCGCACCTCGTTCGCATCGAGGGGGTCTGGGGTTCAAATCCCCACAGGTCCACTGCACGTTGACGAAGGTCCCGTCCGATCGAAAGATCGGACGGGACCTTCGTCGTTTCCGAGTTGAAGCTCGGGACTCAGGGCACCTGATGACGATTTTGCCGCGGGCGCGGGCGAGTTGGGCGGTGAGGGTGTCGACGCCTCCCGCGGCGCCCTCGATCAGCAGCGTCATGCCGTGTCGCTGGCCGTAACACTAACGGTTTTGGTTTAGGGATCGTTACGCCTTCGGATTTGGTAGTGTCAGCGCCATGACCGTGCCGATGGGACGCCGCGAGCGCAAGAAGGCCGCCACCCGGCAGAAGATCGCCGACACCGCCATGCGGCTCTTCCTGGAGCGCGGTTACGACGAGGTGGGCATTCGCGACGTGGCCGCCGAGGCCGACGTGGCCGTGACCACACTCTTCTCCCACTTCGCCTCCAAGGAGGCGCTGGTGTTCGAGCAGGACGCCGACTTCGAGCAGCGCCTCACGCGGGCGGTCGTCGAGCGCGCGCCGGACGAACCGCTGATTCCCGTGCTGCGCCGCGAGATCCACGCCATGGTCCGGCACTGCACGGCGGACGGCGCCGCCCCGGTCTACCGCATGATCGACGAGTCGCGCGCCCTGCGGGAGTACGAGGAGTCGATGCGCCTGCGCCACGCGGAGTCGCTGGCGGCGGCCATCGTCGCCGATCCGGGCCAGACCCGGACCGGGACGGCCTGCCGGACGATCGCGAGGTTCGCGATCGACGCCTATGCGCTGGCCCGCGAGGCGGATGAGCCGGGGGCGGCCCTGGATGAGATCTTCCGGATGGTCGAGGCGGCGTGGGAGGTCGCCTGACCGTCCCGAAGCGTCCTTTGTATGGGCCTCGATCCGTTTGACCCATGTTTCGCCCCGGTTCGTTGAGCCTCGGCCCGGTTCGTCGTTGGCTGCGGGTGGCTCCTGGCTGGGCGCGCAGTTCCCCGCGCCCCTTACGGGGCTTGTGCGCCGTTCCCCGCGCCCCTTACGGGGCTACAGCGGCTTCACGTAGCAGAGGCTCAGGTCGTCGAAGCGGTAGTGGCCGAACTTTTCGGCGGCGGGGGTGTAGCCGCAGGAGAGGTAGAGCGCGACCGCCTCCGGCTGCTTCGTGCCGGTTTCCAGGACCATGCGGTGGCGGCCCGCCGCCTTCGCGTCCTCCTCCAGCGCGGCGAGTATGCGGCGGGCGAGGCCGAGGCCACGGGCCTCGGGGGTGACGTACATGCGCTTCAGTTCCGCGTCGCCGTCCGCGTAGCCCCACTCGTTCTCGTCCTGGGAGCGCCAGCCGCCGGTGGCCAGGGGAGTGCCGTGTTCGTCGTACGCGATGACGTAGAGGCCCCTGGGCGCCTCGAACATGGTCGCGTCGAGCGGTGTGATGTCGCCCTCGTCGCCGTACCGCTCCGCATATTCGAGCTGGACGCGATCGTTCAGGGCGAGGGCGTCCGGGTGCGCGAAGGTGACCGTGCGCAGGTGGACGGCTGGGGTGGCGTGCGCGGCGTTCTGGATAGACATGCGAGGCATCGTACTTCTATGCGGTGTCGGACGGGTTCCGTCGTCCAGTGTGCCGGTATCGTGCCGGGATGCTCACTGTGACTTCCGTGAATGTGAACGGGCTGCGCGCGGCCGCCAAGAAGGGCTTCGTGGAGTGGCTCGCCGAGACCTCGGCCGATGTCCTGTGCCTCCAGGAGGTGCGCGCCGAGGAGAAGCAGCTGCCGGACGAGGTGCGCGACCCCGAGGGCTGGCACGTCGTGCACGCGCCCGCCGCCGCGAAGGGCCGCGCGGGAGTCTCGCTCTACACGCGCCGTGAGCCGGACCGGGTGCGGGTCGGCTTCGGGTCGGAGGAGTTCGACGGCAGCGGGCGGTACGTGGAGGCGGATCTGCCGGGCGTCACCGTCGCCAGCCTGTACCTCCCCTCCGGCGAGGTCGGCACCGAGCGGCAGGACGAGAAGATCCGGTTCATGGGGGAGTTCCTCGTGTACCTGAAGGGGCTCAAGGAGCGGGCCGCCGCCGAGGGGCGCCACGTCGTCGTCTGCGGCGACTGGAACATCGCCCACCAGGAGGCCGACCTCAAGAACTGGAAGGGCAACAAGAAGAACTCCGGCTTCCTGCCCGAGGAGCGCGCCTGGCTCGACGAGGTCTTCGCGGAGTACGAGGACGTCGTGCGCGCGCAGCACCCCGACGTCGAGGGCCCCTACTCGTGGTGGTCCTACCGGGGGCGCGCCTTCGACAACGACACGGGCTGGCGCATCGACTACCACGTCGCGACGGCCGGGCTCGCCGAGCGCGCGGTGAAGGCGTACGTCGAGCGGGCCGCGACCCACGCCGAGCGGTGGAGCGACCACGCGCCGGTGACCGTGGTCTACGACCTGTAGGGGACGCCCGCCCGAGGGGGCGGTCACAAAGTCCGGCGGAGGGGTGTCCCCGGTCCGTACGGCGTGGCAGATTGCGGTCGCGTACATGACCAACTGCCGACCGTACGGGGGGACTTCATGAGCGTCATGCCGTCCAGGCGCGCCGTTCTGCTGGGAGCCGCGGGCGCCGGGGCCGCCGCGGCGCTGCCCGCCGCGTGGGCGTCCACCGCGTGGCCGTCCACCGCGTGGGCGTCCGCCGCCGACGGGATCCCCGCGGGCACGCCGCCCGTGCTGCTCACCGAGCAGGCCACCAGACGCGTCCTGGTGCTCGACCCGCGGCGGCGCACCTGGGACCCGGCCGTCGATCCGTCCGTCGTGAAGTGGCAGTTCTCGCCGCTCGGCGACCGGCGGTACGCGGATCTGTCGCCGGACGTGAGCTGGGTGTACCCGAGCGAGGCCAAGGTGCGCAGGCTCCGGGGGCGTACGTACGTCCTGACGACGGCGTCGTTCGGGTTCGTCGCGGTCGTCGAGCATCCGACCGGGCGGCGGTACTGGGGCACGGCGATCGGTCCCGGCGACGACCTCTTCAATCCGCACAGCGCCGAGCTCCTGCCCGACGGCAACGTGGCCGTCGCGTGCAGCACGGGCGCGCGGGTGCGGCTGTACGCGGCGTCGCGGGGGCCGCGTGCCACGCGGTACGCCGAGGCGGAGCTCAAGGGCGCGCACGGGCTGCACTGGGACGGTGCGCGCAAGGTGCTCTGGGCCCTCGGCGACGACGAGTTGGTGACCTACGCGGTGGGCGGCACGGCCGCGCGGCCCACGCTCGCTCGGCGCTCGGCGGTCGGTCTGCCGGTCGGCACGCCCGGTCGCACCCCCGGCGGGCACGACCTCTTCCCGGTCGCCGGGCGGCCGGGACGGCTCTGGGTGACGACCAACGCCGCCGTGTTCCAGTACGAGAAGCGGGGCGGGGCCTTCGTGCAGGACTTCGCGGGGCACGAGGTGATCTCGCGGAAGTCGGTGAAGGCCGTGGGGAACGATCCGCGCACCGGGCAGGTCCTCAGCACCGTGCCGGAGGGCGGACTCGGTGAGACGTGGTGGACGACGACGGTGAGCGTCCATCGGCCCGCCGGTGCCTACAAGCTGGTCAACGGCGGCATCTACAAGGCGCGTTGGTGGCTGCCCGCCTGAGACCGGGTCTGGCGTGGTCCGGTCAGGTCTGGTTGAGGCGGCGGTCGAGCGCCATCGAGAGCTCCGCCTCCACCACGCTCTTGGCGACCGGGCGCAGCTCCTCGATCTCCACCTCCGCGGTGTCCGGGGTGTGCGTGCGCATCACCGTGATGAACAACTCGGCCAGCGCGTCCGCGTGTTCGCGTACGCGCTCGCCCGCCTCCAGGACCGCGGCCAGCGGAACTCCCTTGCGTACGAGGGTGGATGACGCGTCGAGCAGTCGGCGACTGATGTGCACGATCTCGTCGCCGTCGGTGCCGAGGTAGCCGAGGTCCATGGCCGCCGCGAGGTTCTCCGGGGTGACCTCGCCCGCGAAGTGGTCGGCGAGCTCCTCGGGGGTGAGGCGGACCGGCTGCTCCTCGGTGGACTCGCCGAAGCCGAGGAGCTCGCCGACGTCGCGGCCCTTGTCGAAGGCGTCCGAGAGCTCGGCGATGCCGTTCAGGGTGTGGCCGCGCTCCAGGAGTGCGGCGATGGTGCGGAGTCTGGCCAGGTGGTGCGTGTCGTACCAGGCGATGCGGCCCTCGCGGCGGGGCGGTGGGATCAGCCCCCGCTCGCGGTAGAAGCGCACGGTGCGCACGGTGATGCCGGCCTCCCTGGCCAGCTCCTCCATGCGGTACTCGCGCACGTCACCGGCCGGTGTGCTCCCGCTTCCGCCCGTTCCGCCTTCTCGTTGGTCTGCCACGTGGGAAGCCTATCCGGGTGCCGGTCGGTGGTACCGCCGGTAACTTTCCTTCGCCCGACCCCTACCCATGAGTACGGTCCTGGCTTAGTCTCCCAATTGCGCCAGTGACTACTGGCAGGGTTCGGGCACTTCCGGGAGGCGGCGGAATGACAGAGCACGAGCACGTACGGGTGGCGGTGATCGGATCCGGCTTCGGTGGCCTCGGTGCCGCCGTGCGGCTGCGCCGCGAGGGCATCACCGACTTCGTCGTCCTGGAGCGGGCCGGTGCGGTGGGCGGCACCTGGCGCGACAACAGCTACCCCGGCTGCGCCTGCGACGTGCCCTCGCACCTGTACTCGTTCTCCTTCGCGCCCAACCCGGACTGGCCGCGCACCTTCTCCGGCCAGGAGCACATCCACGCCTATCTGGAACACGTCGCCGACACCTTCCGGCTGCGCCCGCACATCCGCCTCAATTCCGAGGTGAAGCTGATGCGTTGGGACGCGGGCGAGCTGCGCTGGGAGATCGAGACCAGCAACGGCACGCTCACCGCCGACGTCGTCGTCTCCGCCACCGGGCCGCTCTCCGACCCCAAGATCCCGGACATCCCCGGCATCGACACCTTCCCCGGCAAGGTCTTCCACTCGGCCCGCTGGGACCACGACTACGACCTGCGCGGCAAGCGCGTCGCGATGATCGGCACCGGGGCGTCGGCCATCCAGATCGTGCCCGCCATCCAGAAGCAGGTCGGGAAGCTGACCCTCTTCCAGCGCACGCCCCCGTGGGTCATGCCGCGCGCCGACCGCGCCATCAGCGGCGCCGAGCGCTGGCTGCACAAGCAGCTGCCGTTCACCACCCAGGCCCGGCGCGGAATCCTGTGGGGCATCAGGGAGTTGCAGGTCCAGGCGTTCACCAAGCGGCCCAACGAGCTCGGCATGGTGGAGCAGATCGCCAAGCGGAACATGTACCGGGCGATCAAGGACCCGGTCCTGCGGGACAAGCTGACGCCGACGTACCGCATCGGCTGCAAGCGCATCCTGCTGTCCAACACGTACTACCCGGCGCTCGCCGAGCCCAACGTGGACGTCGTCGCCAGCGGCCTCAGCGAGGTGCGCGGCACCACGCTCGTCGCCTCCGACGGCACCGAGACCGAGGTCGACGCGATCGTCTTCGGCACGGGATTCCACGTCACGGACATGCCGATCGCCGACCGGGTCGTCGGCGACGAGGGCCGCACCCTCATGGAGACGTGGAAGGACGGCATGAAGTCGCTGCGCGGCGCGACCGCGGCGGGCTTCCCCAACTGGATGACGATCATCGGCCCGAACACCGGGCTCGGGAACTCCTCCATGATCCTGATGATCGAGTCCCAGCTGAACTACATGGCCGACTACATACGGCAGTTGGACGTCCTGGGCGGCCGCGCCGCGCTCGCCGCCCGGCCCAGCGCCGTCGGCGCCTGGAACCGGCGCGTGCAGGAGCGGATGAAGCGCACCGTGTGGAACACCGGTGGCTGCAACAGCTGGTACCTCGACGAGAACGGCGTCAACACGACGGTCTGGCCCGGCACCACCACGGAGTTCAGGGCCGCCACGCGGCGGGTCGACCTCTCCGAGTACGAGGTGATCAGGGCGGCCGCGCCGGTAGCGGCGGCACCGGCCCCCGGCGCCGGGAAGAAGTCCGGGACCAAGAAGGTCGAGGCCGGGGCATGAGCCGCCTCACGCACGTGGTCGACGGGCCCTACGCGCCGCCCGCCGCCGCCCGCGAACTGACCGCCGTCTCCGCCGACGGCGCCCGCCTCCACGTCGAGGTGCACGGGCCCGACGACGCGCCCGCCGTGGTGCTCGCGCACGGCTGGACCTGCTCGACGGCCTTCTGGGCCGCGCAGATCCGGGCGCTCGGCGCCGACCACCGGGTCATCGCGTACGACCAGCGGGGGCACGGGCGCAGTGCCGCCCCCGTGGACCGTGACGGATACAGCACGCGGGCGCTCGCCGACGACCTCGAGGCGGTGCTCGCCGCGACGCTCGCGCCCGGTGAGAAGGCCGTGGTCGCGGGGCACTCCATGGGCGGTATGACGGTGATGGCCGCGGGTGGCCGGGCCGGGTTCCAGGAGCACGTCGCCGCCGTTCTGCTGTGCAGTACGGGGAGTTCGTCCCTGGTCGCCGAGTCGCTCGTGGTGCCGTTGCGGGCCGGTCGGCTGCGGACCCGGGTCACCCGGTCGGTCCTAGGGTCGCGGGCGCCGCTCGGGCCGGTCACGCCGGTGGCCAGGCGGATCCTCAAGTACGCCACGATGGGGCCCGGTGCGGCGCCGGACAAGGTCGAGGCGTGCGCGCGGATCGTGCACGCGTGCCCTCGGGGTGTCAGGTTCGGCTGGTCCCATGTGCTCGACGAGCTGCAACTGGACGTCGCAGTGGGCGAGTTGCGGGTCCCGACCGCCGTCGTCGCCGGAACCGCCGACCGGCTCACGCCCGTCCCGCACGCGCGGCGGATCGCGGCCGCGTTGCCCGAGTGCCTGGGGCTCACCGAGTTGGCCGGGGTGGGGCACATGACGCCCGTGGAGGCGCCCGAGGTCGTCACGGAGCGGATCAGGGGACTCGTCGGGACGTACGTACAGGTCAACTCACGGACGGTGGAGGGCGCATGAGCAGGGTCGGTCTGGAAGGGCAGGTCGCGGTCGTCACGGGTGCGGCGCGCGGAGTCGGGGAGCTGCTCGCGCGCAAGCTGTCGGCGCGTGGTGCCAAGGTCGCGCTCGTCGGTCTCGAACCGGACGCCCTCAAGCAGGTGTCGGAGCGGCTGCACAACGAGAGCGACCACTGGCACGCGGACGTCACCGACCACGTGGCGATGGCGCGGGTCGCCGAAGAGGTCAAGGAGCGGTTCGGGAAGGTCGACATCGTCGTCGCCAACGCGGGTGTCGCCAGCGGCGGGCCCTTCCTGGACTCGGACCCCGACGCGTGGCGCCGCGTCATAGAGGTCAACCTGATAGGCAGCGCGGTGACGGGGCGGGCGTTCCTGCCGGTCCTGATGGAGAGCCGCGGGTACCTGCTCCAGATCGCCTCGCTCGCGGCGATCACGCCCGCGCCGATGATGACGGCGTACTGCGCGTCCAAGTCGGGCGTCGAGGCGTTCGCGCACTCGTTGCGGGCCGAGGTCGGGTACAAGGGCGTGAAGGTCGGCGTCGGGTACCTGTCCTGGACGGACACGGACATGGTGCGGGGGGCCGATCAGGACGACGTGATGCGGGAGTTGAGGCAGCGGTTGCCGTGGCCCTCCAACAAGACGTATCCGCTGGGGCCCGCGGTGGACCGGATCGTGGCGGGGATCGAGCGGCGGTCCAGTCATGTGTACGCGCAGTGGTGGCTGCGGGGGATGCAGGGCATTCGCGGGTACCTGCCCTCGGTGATCGGCTCCGTGGGCCAGCGGGAGATGAGGCGCTTCGAGCCGCGGCTCGGTTCTGTGTCGACCGGGCTGGTCGGAGCGGGCGGCTCCGCGGATGAGGAGGCTCGGGCTGCCGGGGTGTCGTAGCGGTTCGTTGTGGCGGGGGTCTTGCGCCTTGGGTTCGGCTGTGGGGCGGGGCCGCGGGGGTGGCCCCTTCAGGGGCGCGGGGAACTGCGCGAACCCCCGTGTGCCGCCGCGCCGGACGTGGGGAAGATGCCGCCACCGCCCCCACCCACCCGGCAGGGACCCGCGCGAAACCCGCGTGCGTCGGACGCGGGGAGAGGCCCGCCCGGCGTCCCGGGGGGCCTCTCCGTCCAAGCACAGCGCAGCGTCAGGCGTCGTAGTCCTGGTTGAACTTGTCCTGCTGCTCCTGCGCCGCCTCGCGGGCCTGGTCCGGGGCCTGCGAGCTGCGCTCGCTCGCCTCGTCCTGGGCCTGCGAGGCGCGCTCGCTCGCCTCGTCCTTGGCGCCGCCCATGGCGCCCTTGGCCTTGTCGGCGAGGTCGTTGGCCTTGTCCTGGAACTGGTCCTTGATGCCCATGCGATTCACTCCCGGTGTTTGGGTGGGGGATTGGGCCTCGACCAGACTTACATGGTCGGACATATCTCGCATTTCGATCATGGGGAGGGGAGTTGCGCGCAGGTCAGGCGCGCGGAGGCAGCTTCGGGCGGCGCCTGTCCGGGACGTTCGCGTAGCCGGGCGGGGTCGCCGCCGGGTTCTCCGTGAGGAGGTCGAGCGCGACCCTCACCGCGTCGTCGAGCTGGGCGTGCCGGCCCTCCGCCCAGTCGAGCGGCGTGCGCAGCGCCTCGATGTCGGGGGTGACGCCGTGGTTCTCCACGGACCAGCCGTACGCGTCGAACCAACCCGCGTTCATCGGCACGGTGATGACCGTTCCGTCGCCGAGCGTGTGGCGGCCCGTCATGCCGACCACGCCGCCCCAGGTGCGCTGGCCGATCACGGGGCCGAGTCCGAGCAGTTTGAAGGCCGCCGTGATCATGTCGCCGTCGGAGGACGTCGCCTCGTCGGCCAGGGCCACCACGGGGCCGCGCGGCGCGTTCGTCGCGTATGAGACCGGCTGGGCGTTGCGCGTCAGGTCCCAGCCGAGGATCTTGCGCGTGAGCTTCTCCACGACCAGTTCGCTGATGTGGCCGCCCGCGTTGCCCCGTACGTCGACGATCAGGGCCGGGCGGGAGACTTCGAGGCGCAGGTCCCTGTTGAACTGTGCCCAGCCCGAGCCGCCCATGTCGGGGATGTGCAGATAGCCGCACTTGCCGCCGCTCAACTCCCGTACGACCTCGCGGCGTTTGGCCACCCAGTCCTGGTAGCGCAAGGGGCGTTCGTTGATGAGGGGGACGACGGCGACCCGGCGGGCCCTGCCCTCGCCCTCCGCGGGCTGGAAGGTGAGCTCGACCGTGGTGCCGCCCGCCGCCGAGAGGAGGGGGTAGGGGCCGGTCACCGGGTCGACCGCGCGGCCGTCGACGTGCGTGAGGGTCGCGCCCTCGCGGATGCCCGAACCGGCCAGCGGGGAGCGGGCCTTGGAGTCGGAGGAGTCGCCGGGCAGGATCCGTTTGACCATCCAGCCCTCGTCCCGGTGGACGAGGTTGGCGCCGAGCAGGCCCATCGCGCGCTGGTAGTGCGGCGGGCCCTCGTTGCGGCGGGCCGCGGAGACGTACGCGTGGGAGGTGCCGAGCTCGCCGAGGACCTCGCGCAGGAGGTCGGCGAACTCGTCGGGCGATGCGACGCGTTCGACCAGGGGGCGGTACTGCGCGAGCACCGCGTCCCAGTCGATGCCGCACATCCCCGGCTCCCAGAAGTAGGCGCGGATGATGCGGCCCGCCTCGTCGTACGCCTGGCGCCACTCGGCTGCCGGGTCGACCTCGTGCAGGATGCGGCGCAGGTCGATCCAGACGGTGGTGTCGCCGTCGCCCTGCTCGGTGGAGGGCACGGCGCTCAGGTCGCCCTCGTCCACGACCACGAGCCGCGAACCGTCGCCGCTGAGCGCGAACCAGTCCAGGTGGTCGACGAGTTGGGCCTTCTTGGCCTTGGTGATGTTGAAGTATTCGAGCGTGGGACGGCCCGAGGTGTCGGCCGGGTTGGCGAAGGTCTCGCCGAGCGCGCCGGAGATCGGCCAGCGCAGCCAGACCAGGCCGCCGCCGCTGACGGGGTGCAGCGCCGAGTACTTGGAGGCGGCGACCGGGAACGGCGTGACCCGTGCCTCCAGGCCCTCGACCTCCACCGTGGTGGTGCCGTCGCCCGAGCCGCCGTCGGCCGGGTCGAGGCCGCCCGCCGCGGGGCGTCCGTCGGGCAGCAGCGCGAAGGGGGAGGGCGTCGCGGAGGAGAGGGGTACGAGGTAGGGGCGGCAGCCCAGCGGGAAGGAGAGATCGCCGGTGTGCACGTCGTAGACGGGGTCGAAGCCGCGCCAGGAGAGGAAGGCGAGGTAGCGGCCGTCGCGGGTGAAGACCGGGTTCTCGTCCTCGAAGCGGCCGTTGGTGACGTCGACGACGGTGCGGGCCCCCGGCCCGTCGATGCGGGCCAGCTTGATCTGGCGCAGGGAGCGGCCGATGCCCGGGTGCGACCAGGTGAGCCAGTTGCCGTCGGGGGAGAAGGCGAGGTCGCGCACCGGCCCGTTGATGGACCGGATCAGCTCGGTGACCTCGCCGTCGGGGCCCTCGGTGTCCGTGGCGGCGGCCGCTTCGTCGGACACGGTGATGAGGAGGAGGCGGCCGTCGTTGGACGCGATGGCGAGACGTTCGCCGTTGGGGGACGCGACCAGTTCCTGGACGCGGCCGAGTGCGCCGCTCGCGAGTCTGCGCGGTGCGCGGTCGCCGCTGGCGCGCGGCAGGTAGGCGATCTCGACGGCGTCCTCGCCCTCGGCGTCGGTGACGTAGGCGACCTGGCCGCCGGTGCCGAGCATCTCGGGCAGGCGTACGCGTACGCCTGGGGTGTCGGAGATGGTGCGGGCCGGGCCGTCGCGGTGCGTCAGCCAGTAGAGGCTGCCGCGGACGACGACGGCGCTCGCGCGGCCCGTGGTGTCCACGGAGAGCGCGTCGACGTGCTGCGAGGCAGGGACCTGGTAGACGCGCCTGCCCGCCCTCGGCCCGCCGAGCCGCACGTCGAGGCGGCGCGGCACGGAGTCCGCGGCGAGGTCGTCGACCAGCCAGATCTCGCCCGCGCACTGGTAGACGACGCGGGTGCCGTCGCTGGCGGCGTGCCGGGCGTAGAAGGCGTCGTGGTCGGTGTGGCGCCGCAGGTCGGTGCCGTCGGGCAGGCAGGAGTAGAGGTTGCCGACGCCTTCGTGGTCGGAGAGGAAGGCGATGCGTCCTGACACGAACAGGGGGGAGTCCAGATGGCCGTCCAGGCCGTCGAGCAGTTGTTCGCCGTGCAGCCACAGACGGCCGGTGGCGCCGCCCCGGTAGCGCTTCCAGGCGGCGGGCTCGTGCGGCGGCTTGCCGGTCAGGAGCAGCGTCTTGCGCTCGCCCTCTCCGTAGGCGGGGGAGTCGGTGACCGCGATGTCGTAGACCGGGCCCCAGGGGAGCTTGCCGCCGGGGGAGCCGTCGGTGGGCACGCTGTAGGCCCAGCAGAAGTAGGAGAAGGGCTGGCCGTGCGAGGAGACGGCGAGGATGTCGCCGTCGGGCGACCAGCCGCAGACCCGGGTGTCGGTGCTGCCCCAGTAGGTCAGGCGCCGCGAGGGGCCGCCGGACACGGGGGCGAGGTGGATCTCCGGGTCGAGGCTGCGCCAGGTCGTGTACGCGATGTGGCGGCCGTCCGGCGAGAAGCGCGGGTGGCTCACCTTGGTGCGGTCGGCGGTGAGCCGCCAGGCCCGGTCGGCGGGGGCGCCCTGGGGGGTGAGGGGGGCCACCCAGAGGTCGTCCTCGGCGGCGAAGCAGAGGCGGTCGCCGCTGAGGTGTGGAAACCGCAGGTAGGCGTGGTCGTCCGGGGTGCTGGCGTCCTGGGCGTCATCGCGTGCGTCGGTCACCTCCCCATGCTTTTCCGCCCGGCGGGCCCCGGCAACTTGTGGCGCAGCACACGTACGAAACGGTTTCGTTTCGCTAAGGGGGAGGAGTACAGTCGACGCGTACGAAACCGTTTCGTTCAGGAGTAGGAGGTGGGTCCATGACTGAGGTGGCAACGACGCGGCGCAGCAGGATCACGCCCGAGCGCGAGGCCGAGCTGTACGAGGCCGTGCTCGACCTGCTCCGCGAGGTCGGGTACGAGGCGCTCACCATGGACGCCGTCGCCGCCCGCACCCGGTCCAGCAAGGCCACCCTCTACCGCCAGTGGGGGAGCAAGCCGGAGCTGATCGCCAGGGCGCTGCGGCACAACAAGCCGACGTCGCTCGACGAGATCGACACGGGTTCGCTGCGCGGCGACATCCACGCGATGATGGCGCGCTCGGACGACTGCCAGATGGACAGGGACGCCGCGTTGATGCGGGGTCTCTTCCACGCCATCCACGGGAACGCCGAACTGCACCAGGCGTTGCGGCAGTTGCTCATCGAGCCCGAGCTCGACCATCTGAACACGCTGCTGCGCAGGGCCGTGGACCGCGGTGAAGTGGCCGCGGACAACCCGGCGCTCGACTTCGTCATCCACATGCTGGTCGGTGGCTTCGTCGCCCGTGACCTCATCGAGGACCGCACGGTCGACCGTGAGTTCCTCACCGCCTACATCGATGCCGTGATCCTCCCCGCTCTCGGCATCTGACCCCACTCCCTCCCCTTTACCTGACGCGACCGCTCACGTCGTCGGGCTGATCCCCCCTGCCCAATCCGGACACCACGACCTGACCGGGAGTACGCCCCCGTGGCCACATTTCTCTACAAACTCGGCAAACTCGCCTTCCGGCGACGCCATTTCGTCGCCCTGATATGGGTGGCGCTCCTGACGCTCGCCGGGGTCGGCGCCGCGTCCGCGCCCACCGCCGCGTCCAGTTCGTTCTCGATCCCGGGCACCGAGGCGCAGAAGGCCTTCGACCTGCTGGAGAAGCGGGCGCCCGAGGCCAGTGCCGACGGGGCGAGCGCCCGGGTCGTCTTCAAGGCGCCGGACGGCGAGAAGGTCACCGACAAGGCCAACAAGGCCGAGATCGTCAAGACCGTCGGCGCCCTCAAGTCCGGCTCGGACCAAGTGGCCCGCGCGGACGACCCGTTCAAGGCCAAGACGGTCAGCAAGGACGGTTCCACGGCGTACGCGTCGGTCTCGTACAAGGTCACCTCGATGGAGCTGACCGACGACGACCGCGACGCCCTGGAGAAGACCACCGACAAGGCGCGCGACTCGGGGCTCACGGTCGAGGTCGGCGGTGACGCTCTCCAGGCCATGCCCGAGACCGGGTCCACCGAGATCATCGGCATCGCGGTCGCGGCGGTCGTCCTCGTCATCACCTTCGGCTCGCTGATCGCGGCCGGGCTTCCGCTGCTCACCGCGCTGATCGGCGTGGGCATCGGCGTCTCGTCCATCACGGCGCTCGCCGACGCGCTCGACCTCGGCACCACCACCTCGACGCTCGCGATGATGATCGGCCTCGCGGTCGGCATCGACTACGCGCTCTTCATCGTCTCGCGCTACCGGGGTGAACTCGCCGACGGGCGCGACCGCGAGGAGGCGGCGGGCCGGGCCGTGGGCACCGCGGGTTCCGCGGTCGTCTTCGCCGGACTCACCGTGGTCATCGCCCTGGTCGGCCTGGCCGTGGTCAACATCCCGATGCTGACGAAGATGGGCTTCGCGGCGGCCGGCACGGTCGTCATCGCCGTCCTCATCGCGCTCACGCTCATTCCGGCGCTGCTCGGTTACGCGGGCAAGCGGGTCATGCCGACGGGTGAGAAGAGCAGGCTGTTCGGCGGCGGCAGGAAGAAGGCCGCCGGTGCCGACGGCGCGGCCAAGCCCAACATGGGCACGCGCTGGGCCCGCTTCGTGGTCCGCCGCCCGATAGCCGTCCTGCTCGTCGGCATCGTGGGCCTCGGCGCCGCGGCGATCCCGGTCTCGCAGCTGGAGCTCGGCCTGCCCGACGACGGCGCGCAGCCGACGTCGACGACGCAGCGCAAGGCGTACGACCTGGTCTCCGAGGGCTTCGGGCCCGGCTTCAACGGTCCGCTGATGGTCGTCGGCGACCTCAAGGGCGCGGACGACCCGAAGGCCGCGGCCCAGCAGATCCAGAAGAAGATCTCCGGCCTCGACGACGTCCTGACGGTCGCCCCGCCGATGCTGACCAAGGCGGGCGACACCGCGATCATCAGCGTCGTGCCGTCCTCCAAGCCCAGCGGCATCGAGACCGAGGACCTGGTCCACTCGATCCGTGACACCGGCGCGCAGCTCAAGTCCGACACCGGCGCCGACATCATGGTCACCGGCACCACGGCCATGAACATCGACGTCTCGCAGAAGCTGAACGACGCGCTGCTGCCCTACCTGGCACTCGTCGTCGGCCTCGCCTTCCTGCTTCTGATCGTCGTCTTCCGCTCCATCCTGGTCCCGCTCAAGGCGGCGCTCGGCTTCCTGCTCTCGGTCCTGGCGGCCCTCGGCGCGGTCGTCGCGGTCTTCCAGTGGGGCTGGCTCGGCTCGCTCTTCGGCGTGGAGCAGACGGGTCCGATCATGTCGATGATGCCGATCTTCATGGTGGGCGTCGTCTTCGGCCTGGCGATGGACTACGAGGTCTTCCTCGTGACGCGCATGCGTGAGGCGTACGTCCACGGCGAGCGCCCCGGCGAGGCGGTCATCACCGGCTTCCGGCACGGCGCCCGGGTGGTCTCGGCGGCGGCGGTCATCATGATCGCGGTCTTCGCGGGCTTCATCGGCTCGTCCGAGCAGATGGTCAAGATGATCGGCTTCGGCCTGGCGATCGCGGTCTTCTTCGACGCGTTCGTGGTCCGCATGGCCCTGGTCCCCGCGGTGCTCGCGCTCCTGGGCAAGAGGGCCTGGTGGCTCCCGAAGTGGCTGGACCGCGCCCTGCCGAACGTGGACGTCGAGGGCGAGGGCCTGCGCACGGAGGAGGAGAAGGCAACCTCGACAGGGGGTCCGGACGCGGACCGAGAACTGACACGGGTCTGACCGCGGGTCCCGTTGGCGGGGCGGTGGCAGGCGCGCAGAGACAGCGCGCCCGCCACCGCCCCGCCTTTTTCGTTGAGCGGGGGCGCCCCGCCAGGGTGCGGAGGGGGTGCCCCGTAGGGGGGGCGCGGGGCGGCCCGCGCGCGAAGTGCGAGGTGGGGGCCCCGTTAGGGGCGCGGGGAACTGCGCGCTCAGCGCAGGGCGGCGTGCGGACGAAGGGCGGCGGGTGTGTTCGCGTCGGGGTGGGGTGGTCGCGCGTTCGTTGGGGGGGGTGCTCTGTTAGGGGCGCGGGGAACTGCGCGCTCAGTGTGGGGCGGCGTGCGGACGAAGGGCGGCGGGTGTGTTCGCGTCGGGGTGGGGTGGTCGCGCGTTCGTTGGGGTGGGGGGTGTGCTCTGTTAGGGGCGCGGGGAACTGCGCGCTCAGCGCAGGGCGGCGTGCGGACGAAGGGCGACGGGTGCGTTCTCGTCGGGGTGGGGTGGTCGCGCGTCCGTTGGAGTGGGGGGGGCGTGCTCCGTTAGGGGCGCGGGGAACTGCGCAAGGTGGCGTACGCACGAAGAGCCGCGCGCCCCCGCAAGGCGCGGGCGCACCCCCGGGCCGGGCCCGGACTCAGCGCGCAACCGCCCCGGCGGTCGCGTACGTACGGCGCAAGAAGCGAATCAGCGCCGACGCGTCGAACTGGACCACCGTCACCCCGTCCCGCTCGTGGAACTCCACGATCGTCTGGACCCGCCCGCACGGCCACACGTGGACGCCGTCCACCGAGATCGGCACCCGAAGCCCCTGTTCGAGGAGTCGACGGGCGAACACCCGGTCGTGTGAACCGGGGAGAGCGATCCGCACCGCCTGCGGGTCCGCCTCCGGGTCGTAGCGCAGGACGACGGGCACGGCGCGGTGGCCCTCGGAGGAGTCCGTGACGAGATGGGCGCGGGCGTACTGCTCGACTGCGGACATCGCGGAGCTCCTCATCCGTGCGGGCACTTCACTCACCAATGTCCCATATGTACGGGAATTCGCTGAGGCCGGGCTTTGCCTTATCGGAACCGACGCGCTCTTGCAAGCCATTTGCAACAAGCCACATCATGGGACGGTCCCCACCACGCGACCCGCACCGGACGGTTCGCGCGAGATCAGCCCTGCCCAGGGCGCCTGCCCAGGAGCGCACGCATGCATGTCCCCGACGGATTCATCAATGCCCCCGTCTCGGCGGTCGCCGGGGCCGTGGCCGCCGGAGCCGTCGCCGTCAGCCTCAAGGGCGCCCGCCGCGAACTGGACGAGAAGACCGCGCCGCTCGCCGGTCTCGTCGCCGCCTTCATCTTCGCCGTGCAGATGCTCAACTTCCCCGTCGCGGCCGGGACCAGCGGACACCTCCTCGGCGGCGCGCTCGCCGCGATCCTCGTCGGCCCCTACACCGGCGTCCTCTGCGTCTCCGTCGTCCTGCTCATGCAGGGCGTGCTCTTCGCGGACGGCGGCCTGACCGCGCTCGGCGTGAACATCTCCGACATGGCGATCGTCACGACCGTCGTCGCCTACCTCGTCTTCCGCGGCCTGGTGAAGGTGCTCCCCAGGAAGCGCCGCTCGATCACCGTCGCCTCCTTCACCGCCGCGCTGCTCTCCGTACCCGCCGCCGCGGTCGCCTTCACCCTCATCTACGCCGTCGGCGGCACCACCGACGTCTCCATCGGCAAGGTCGCCACCGCGATGGTCGGCGTCCACGTCCTCATCGGCATCGGCGAGGCCGCGATCACCGCGCTGACCGTCGGCGCCGTCGTCGCCGTACGCCCCGACCTCGTGTACGGGGCCCGCGGCCTGACCCGGCCGCTGAAGCTGCGCGTCGGCGGCGAGCTGGTGGACGCCCCCGCCACTGAACCCGCCGCAGGAGCCGCCGGGCCCGCCCCCGTCGCCGCCCGCTCCACCCGCAAGGTGTGGATCGCGGGCATCGTCACCTCCCTCGTCCTCGCGGGCTTCGTCAGCTTCTACGCCTCCGCGAACCCCGACGGCCTGGAGAAGGTCGCCCACGACAAGGGCATCGACAAGGAGGCCGAGGAGCACGCCTCCGCCGACTCCCCGCTCGCCGACTACGGCGTCAAGGACATCGCCGACGCCCGCCTCTCCGGCGGCCTCGCGGGCGTCATCGGCGTGGGTGTCACGGTCGTCGCGGGCAGCGCCGTCTTCTGGGCGCTGCGCCGCCGCCGTACGGACGACGCGTCCCCCGCCGCCGTACCCGAGTCCGAGCAGGTCTGACGTGGGCGCTGGACACGCCCACCGGCTCTACCGGCACGGGCACTCCCCGGTGCACGCGCTGCCTCCGCACACCAAGCTCGCCGCGGTCCTCTGCTTCGTCGTCGTCGTGGTCTCCACGCCGCGCGAGGCGATGTGGGCCTTCGCGCTCTACGCCGTGCTCCTCGGCGTGGTCGCGGCCGTCGCCCGCGTCCCGGCCGGGTTCCTCCTCAAGCGGCTGCTCATCGAGATCCCGTTCGTGGCGTTCGCGGTGCTCATGCCGTTCGTCGCGCAGGGCGAACGCGTCGACGTGCTCGGCCTCTCCCTGAGCGTCAACGGCCTCTGGGGCGCCTGGAACGTCCTGGCCAAGGGGACGCTCGGCGTCGCCGCTTCCGTGCTGCTCGCCTCCACCACGGAGCTGCGCGAACTCCTGCTCGGGCTCCAGCGCCTCAAGCTGCCGCCGCTGCTCGTCCAGATCGCCTCGTTCATGATCCGGTACGGCGACGTGATCACCGACGAGATGCGCCGCATGAAGATCGCCAGGGAGTCGCGCGGCTTCGAGGCCCGGGGCGTGCGCCAGTGGGGCGTGCTCGCCAAGTCCGCCGGGGCGCTCTTCATCCGCTCGTACGAGAGGGGGGAGCGGGTGCACCTGGCCATGGTCAGCCGGGGGTACGCCGGGTCGATGCCGGTCATCGACGACATCAGCGCCTCCCGCGCCCAGTGGACCTGCGCGCTGGCCCTGCCCCTGACCGCCCTCGTCGTATGTCTGCTGGGATGGACCCTGTGACCGCCACCACCGCCACGCCCGCCACCGCGACCCTCGACGTCTCGGGCCTCGCCTTCGCCTACCCCGACGGGCACCAGGCCCTCTTCGGCGTCGACTTCACCGTCGGCCGGGGCGAGCGCGTCGCCCTGCTCGGTCCGAACGGCGCGGGCAAGACGACGCTCGTCCTGCACCTCAACGGCATCCTGAGCGGCGGCGCGGGCACGGTCACCGTCGCGGGGCTGCCCGTCGGCAAGAAGCACATGGCCGAGATCAGGCGCAGGGTCGGCATCGTCTTCCAGGACCCGGACGACCAGCTGTTCATGCCGACGGTGCGCGAGGACGTCGCCTTCGGTCCCGCCGCGGCGGGCATGCGCGGGCCCGAGCTGGAGGCGCGCGTCATGAAGGCGCTCGGCCAGGTCGGCATGGCGGAGTTCGCCGACCGGCCGCCGCACCACCTGTCGTTCGGGCAGCGGCGCAGGGTCGCGGTCGCGACCGTGCTCGCCATGGAGCCCGAGATCCTCGTCCTGGACGAGCCGTCGTCCAACCTCGACCCGGCGTCCCGCCGCGAACTCGCCGACATCCTGCGGTCGTTGGACGTCACCGTCCTGATGGTCACGCACGACCTGCCGTACGCGCTCGAACTCTGCCCCCGCGCCCTGATCCTCAGCGAGGGCGTGATCGCGGCCGACGGCGCGACGGGCGAGCTGCTCGCCGACGAGGCCCTGATGGGCGAGCACCGGCTCGAACTGCCCTTCGGCTTCGATCCGAAGTCGGTGAAGGCGGGGAGCTAGGGAATCGTCGGTCGGGTGTGGCTGTTGGCCTGTTCATGGACGACGTCATAGGTGGAGTGCACGGCACGGCGGCCGCCGGGTTCGAGGCGGTCAGGGACGCCTTCGTACGCAACTTCGGTGAGCGCGGGGAGCGCGGCGCCGCCGTCACGGTGTACCGGGACGGGCGCAAGGTCGTGGACCTGTGGGGCGGCACGAAGGACGTCGACGGGGTCGCCGACGGGCCCGGGTCCGGGACCGAGCCGTGGGAGCACGGCACCGCCCAGATCGTCCGCTCGGCGACCAAGGGCGTGGCGGCCGCCGCGCTGCTCCTGCTGCACCAGCGCGGGGATCTTGACCTGGACGCCCCCGTCGGCGCGTACTGGCCGGAGTTCAAGGCGCGCGGCAAGGAACACGTCCTGGTCAGGCACGTGCTCGCGCACCGCGCGGGCGTGCCCGCGCTCGACCGTCCGCTGACCCCCACCGAGGCGCTCGACCCGGACCTCGCCGCCGCCGCGGTCGCCGCGCAGGCCCCGTTCTGGGAGCCGGGCACCGGCCACGGCTACCATGCGCACACGTACGGCTGGCTCACCGGCGAGCTGGTGCGGCGCGTGACGGGCAGGCCCGTCGGGGAGTGGATCGCCGCCGAGATCGCGCGGCCGCTCGGGCTCGACCTCTGGGTCGGGCTTCCCGACGCGGAGGCGGCACGGGCGGGCCGGGTGGGCCGGATCGAGCCGCCCGAGGCGGCGGGCGGCCTGCGCGTGCGGCCCAAGCGGAACGTGGCGGACGCGTACGCCGACCCGGCGTCGCTGACCCGCCGTGCCTTCGGGACGATCGACCCCACCCCCGACGAGAACGACCCGGCGTACCGAGCCGCCGCCCTGCCCGCGTCCAACGGCATCGCCACGGCGGACGCCCTGGCCCGCTTCTACGCCGCGCTGATCGGCGAAGTGGACGGCGGCACACGGCTGTTCACGCCGGAGACGGTCGAGGCGGCGAGGGCCGAGGCGTCCGCCGGCCCCGACCGCGTCCTGGTCGTGAACACCCGCTTCGGCCTCGGCTACATGCTGCACGGCGGCGCGTCCCCGCTGCTCGGCCCCGGCTCCTTCGGTCACCCGGGACGCGGTGGTGCGCTCGGCTTCGCCGATCCGGAGTCGGGGGTGGCCTTCGGGTACGTGACCAACGGGCTCGCGAAGGGCGTCACCGCGGATCCCCGGGCCCAGGCGCTGGTGCGGGCGGTCCGCTCGGCCCTCTAGAAGGCGTCGGCAGCGTCCTGCCCAGGCGGGCCAGCGGCGACAGAGCCATCACGACAGGCGAGAGCAGCATCCCCGACGCCGCCACCAGGAGCCCGACGCGGAGGCCGCACTCCTGCGCGAGGAACCCGCCGAGCAGCGAGCCGAGCGGGGCGAGGCCGAGCCCCGCGAACGTGATCGTCGCGGCCGCCCTGCCCTGTAGCCCGTCCGGCGTGACGGCCTGCCGGACGGCCATGACCGTGACGTTCACCAGCTGACCGAACGTACCGAAGACGACGTTGACCGCCAGGAGGGCGGGGAGGGTCACCCCGGCGGGACCGTGCAGCGCGGGCACGCACAGCAGCGCGCCGTCGCCGATCGCCGCCGACGCCACGAGCACCGGGCCGTGTCCGAACCGCCGCGGGAGGCGGGCGGCGAGCAGCGAGCCGATCAGCGCGCCGGGGCCCGTCGCCGCGAGCGCGAGGCCGACGGCGGCGCCCGACAGGTGCAGTTCGCGGGGCAGGAACAGCAGGTAGCAGGTCATCGTGGCGGCCAGGAAGAACTGGAACGCGGCCGACGCGAGACCCACGGCGCGCAGCGACGCGTCACCCGCGACGAAGCGCACACCCTCGTGGATCCGCCGCCGGACGCCGCCCTCGCGCGGCGCGTGCCCGGGGACCGGCTCGCCGCGCCGCATCCGCCGGATCGACAGGAAGGACAGGACGAAGAAGGCCGCACCCGAGGCGGCGCCGACCGCCGCGGAGAGCGACACGAGGACCCCGCCGAGCGCCGGGCCGCCGATCTGCGCGGCCGACCTGCTGCCTTCGAGCGCGCTGTTGCCCGGTACGAGCAGGTCGCGGTCCACGAGCCGGACGAGGGACGCCTGGTAGGCCACGTCGAAGAAGACCGAGAGGGCCCCGACCGCGAAGGCGATCGCGCACAGGACCGGCAGCCCGGGGCCGCCGAGCAGACAGGCCGCGGCGGCACCGCAGAGCGCGAGCGCCCGGCCCGCGTCGGCGAGGACCATGACGGTACGGGTGCGCCGGCGGTCCACCCACGCGCCGACGAGGAGCGAGAGCAGCAGGACCGGCGCCTGGCCCACGGCACGCAGGGCGCCGAGCTGCCCCGCGTCGGCGCCGAGGGTCAGCACGGCGATCAGCGGAAGCACCATCAGGGCGGTGTGCTCGCCGAGTTGGGAGGCGGTCTGCCCGGCCCAGAGCGCGCGGAAGCCGCGGTCACGCCACAGCGAGGGGGCGGGGTACGGGGAGGGGGAGGGGGTCGGCACGGTGCGGTGATCCCTTGGAGGTCGGCCGAGTGCGAGGCCCGCCCGGCCCCGACGCGCCACGGGCGCAAGGGATTTCGGGCAGGGGAGGGCTCGCTGTGCCGCGTCTCAAGGGCGGCACGCGATGACGGGCCGATGACGGCCTACGACGTCAGCGCGTGCTCGGACGACCGGGCATGCCCCTCAACTCCTCGTGGATCACGTGCGGTTCACCCAGCGTGCAGCATCAGCCCGATCCCCGCCACCATCAGGCCCGCGGCGAGCAGTCGCGGCGCCCCGAACCGTTCCTTGAAGAAGACTGCCCCGATCGCGGCACCGACGATGATCGAGGACTCCCGCAGCGCGGAGATCGGCGCGAGGTCCGCCTTCGTCTGGGCCCACAGGACCAGGCCGTACGCGGCGACGGAGAGCGCCGCGCCGAGCAGGCCCACGGCCGCGAACGGTCGGAGCTTCGGGACCAGTTCGGAGCGCCAGCGGTAGGCGGCGTACACGGGGACGGCGATGCCCTCCAGGATCATCAGCCACGCGATGTACCCCATCGAGGACCCCGAGGCGCGGACGCCGAGGCCGTCGACGACCGTGTACGCGGCGATGGAGACGCCCGTGGCGAGCGCGGCGCCGATCGCGGCCCAGTCGGGGCGGCGCCCCGTGCCCCGTATGCCCCACAGGGCGAGCCCGGTCAGGCCCGCGCAGGAGACGGCGACGCCCGCCGCCTGCCAGCCGTCGGGGATCTCGCCCGCGAACACGGCGGCCAGGACGGTGACCACCAGCGGCGCCGTGCCGCGCGCGATCGGGTACGCCTGGCCGAAGTCGCCGAGCTTGAACGACGTCATGAGCAGGGCGTAGTAGCCGACGTGGAGGGCGGCGGAGAGGACCAGGTAGGGCCAGGCCGCCGCGTCGGGCATCGGCACGAAGGGGGCGAGCAGCAGGCCGATCAGGGTGCCGCCGCCGGATATGAGGGTGAAGCCGACGAGTTTGTCGGTGATGTGGTGGGCGATCGCGTTCCAGCACGCGTGGGTGACGGCGGCGAGCAGGACGGCCGCCGCGACCAGCGGGGTCACTTGGCGATCTCGCGCACGTCCACCAGGGCCCCGCCCGCGTGGGCGACCAGCGTCTTGGGCGCCATCGGGAAGACCGCGTAGGGCGTGCCCGCGGCCGCCCACACCACGTCGTGGCCGAGCAGGGAGCGGTCGGCGAGGACGCGGGTCCTGGTGGCGTGGCCAAAGGGCGGTACGCCGCCGATCGCGTATCCGGTGGTCGCGCGGACGACGTCCGCCTTGGCCCGGGTGACCTTCTCGGCCCCGAGCTCCCGCCGCACGAGTTCCAGGTCGACGCGCGAGGCGCCGTCCATCAGGACCAGGACGGGCACGCCGTCCGCCGCGAAGATCAGCGACTTGCAGATCTGACTGAGCTCACAGCCGATGGCCGCCGCGGCCTCCTGCGCGGTGCGGGTCTGCTCCGGGAACCGGCGGACCTCGGAAACGAGCTCGCCGAGCCCCAGCTCCCGCAGGGCCTCGGCGAAACGGGGGTGGACGGAGGTTTCAGTAGCGCTCATGCCCGGCACGCTAGCGGTCGGTGTACGGGGCACGCGACCGGTTAGCGCCCCGAAGGGGCGCGGGGAACCGCGCGACCGGCCACGACCCACCCGCGGACAGCACGCCCAGCCGTCGAACCGCCCAGCCGCCCAGCCGCCCGCAGGGCTCCGTCAGCCCCCGGCCAGCAACATCGCCCGCACCACGGGCCCCGCCGAGTCGCCGCCGTGGCCGCCCTCCTGGACCACCGCGGCCGCCGCCAGGTCGCCCCGGTAGGCGGTGAACCAGCCGTTGGGCTTCTTCTGGCCGTCGACCTCTGCGGAGCCGGTCTTCGCGCCCATGTCGGAGCCGAGGCCGGACATCGGCTTCACGGCCGTGCCCGAGGTCGCGGTGTAGTGCATCAGGTCGCGCACCGCCGAGGCCGTCGAGCCGGACATCTTGCGGGAGGCGGTCGCCAGCGTGCGGTCGTCGAGGTCGGGCGAGACCAGGTAGGGCTGCTTGAACGTGCCCGACTTCACCGTCGCCGAGACCGACGCCATGTTCAACGGGTTCATCCGCACGCCGCCCTGCCCGATGAGCGACGCGGCCATCTGCGCGTCGCTCTGCACCGGCACCGCGCCGTCGAAGGTCGGGACGCCGATCGACCAGTTGTCGCGGCCGAGTCCGAAGACCTCCTGGGCCTGCTTGGTCAGGGAGTCGTCCTGCAGCTTCTTGGCCTGGCTGATGAAGGCCGTGTTGCACGAGCGCGCGAAGCTCGCACGGAACGTGCCGCCCTTGATCTCGAACTTGTCGTCGTTCTGGAACTTCCAGCCGCCGTACGTCTCGTACTTGGGGCACGGGTGCTTCTTGTCGACCCCGGCCAGCTTCTTCTCCAGGAGCATCGACGCGCTGATGACCTTCATCGTGGAGCCGGGCGCGATCGACCCCTGGAAGGCCGTGTTGAAGCCGGTGGGGGTGGAGTTGGCGGCGGCCAGGATCTCGCCCGTGCTCGGCTTGACGACGGCGACGGAGGCGCGCTGCCGCTTGGCCGTCTCGCGCTCGGCGGCGGCCTGGAGGGAGCCGCTGAACGTGGTCTTCAGGGTGCCGGGAGTGCCGGGGGCGAGCGTCAGGAGCGTCTTGTCGGGCGTGGACTTCGCGTCGTCCTTCTTGGCGGTCGCGCCGGTCGCGCCCTTCTTCTTTGCGCTGTCCGCCCGCACCACGCGCAGCTCGATCCCCGCCTTGCCGCCCGCCTTCTTGCCGTACTTCTCGCGCAGACCGTCCAGGACCGTCCCGAGCGAGGGGTACTTGGCCGCCGTCAGCTCGGCCCCGTCGCGGTCCACGGCCTTGATCGGAGGGTCGCCCGCCTCACCGGTGACCAGGCGGTCGCCGTCCTTCAGCTCCGGGTGCAGCACGGCGGGGCGCCAGTCGACCAGCGTCTTGCCGTCGCTCTTCCGGCGCACGACGCCGAGCTCGGACTCGTAGGCGAGGGGCTTCTTCTTTCCCTCGTACGAGACCGTGGCCGCCGCCTTGAACGGCACGTCGGCGCCCGACCGCCTGCCCGGGGTCAGCTTCACCTCGGAGAGACGGCCCTCCTTGGCGTACGAGGTCAGGGCCTTCTCCGCGGCGGCGCGGTCGTCGGTGAGCGCGGCAGCTCCCGCCGCGTCGCCCTTGGCCCAGGCGGCGAGGAACGCCTTCGCGGTGCCGTGCACCTCGGCAGCGGTGGGCGGCCCGGAGGCCACCGGCTTGTCGTCGACGCTGGATCCGCCGGAGCCGGACTCCGAGCCGCCGGACAGCGCGAACGCGGTGGCCCCCACGGCGCACACGACGACGGCCGCGGCCCCGCCGAGCACACCGGGGTGCACCTTGCCGTTCTTGATGCCGACGCTTCTGCGCTCGACGGCGCGCCTTCGCTTGCCCACAAACCCTCCGCAGTTCCCCAGAACCCCCGGCTCCTCACCGGAAGGCCACCTTAGAGGCGCTCGGAGAAGCCCTTGACCACTTCTTCACCTGGCCGGGCGAGGGCCCGACCGACCTATTACCCTGCGCGCAGCACCGCCGCCACGATCGGCCCCGCCGCGTCGCCGCCGTGCCCGCCCTCCTGGGTCATCGCGGCCGCCGCGACGTCACCGCGGTAGCCGGTGAACCAGCTGTCGGACTTCTCCCTGCCGTCGACCTCGGCGGAGCCCGTCTTCGCGCCGATGTCACCGGGGAGCCCCGCCATGGCGCGCGCCCCGGTCCCGCTGACCGCCGTGCGGCGCATCATGGCGCGCAGCTGCTGCACGGTGGAGGGGGACAGGCCGCGGGCCGTGGCGAGGTCGCGGTCGTCCAGGGACTTGGGGACGATCACCGGCTGGTGGAAGGCGCCCGTGATCGCGGTGGCCGTGACCGACGCCATGTTCAGCGGGCTCATCTGGACCTGTCCCTGGCCGATGGCGTTCGCCGCGCGGTCGGGGCCGCCGGACGCGGGCACCGAGCCGTCGAACGAGGGGATGCCGACCTTCCAGTTGTCCTGGCCCAGGCCGAAGTTGTTCTGCGCCTCGTCGGTCAGCGAGGAGTCGGTGAGGCCCTCCTCGTCGATCAGCTTCACGAAGGCCGTGTTGCAGGAGCGCGCGAAGCTCTCGGAGAACGTCGCCTTCTCGTTCGCCGTCATGCCCTTGAGGTTGTGGAACGTCTGGCTCTGCCAGGTCGCCGTGTCGGGGCAGGGCGCCGCGCCACCGGCCTTGGTGACGCCCTTGTCGATGAGCATCGCCGCCGAGAGGATCTTCATGGTCGAGCCGGGGGCCACCTTGCCCTGGAACGCGGCGTTGAACGCGTCCTCGCGGTTGTTGGCGACCCCGAGGATCTCGCCGGTGCTCGGCTTCACCGCCACCACGGACGACTCCCCGTAGCGAAGGACCGCGCGCTCCGCCGCCTTCTGCACGCCCGCGCTGAGCGTGGTGGGCAGCTTGCCGGGCCTGCCCTTGGAGAGGCTGAGCAGCGTGCGGGTCCCCGCGTCCTCGTTCTCGTGCTGGACGTACAGCTCGACGCCCGGCTTGCCGCCCGCCTGATCGCCGTACTTCGCCCGCAGCTGGTCCAGGATCGGGCCGAGCGAGGGGTACTCCTTCTTGGTCAGGACGACGCCCGCGCGGTCCACCGCCTCGATGGGCGGCGTCGCCGCCTCGCCGGTCACGAGGGTGTCGCCCCGCTCCAGGGAGGGGTGCACGACGGCGGCCGACCAGTCGACGAGCGCCCGCCCGGTGGTCTTGCCGCGCACGACGGTGAGCTGCGAGTCGTAGGCGAGGGGCTTGTTCTTCCCCTTGTACGACACCGTGGCCGACACGGAGAACGGCACGCGCGCGCCGCTCGCCTCCTTCGGCGTGAGCTTCACCTTCGTCAGGTGCGCGTCCTCGCGGTAGCCGGTCAGGAGCTTCCTGGCGTCGGCGGAGTTGTTCGTGTACCCCGAGGCCCCGTCCGCGTCCCCCTTGGCCCAGGCCGCGAGGAACTTCTGCGACACCTCGCGGATCTCGTCGTCCGACGGCGGTCCCTTCCGTACGGCGGCGGGTCCCGCGCCCGACGAACCGCCGCCTCCGCTGAGTCCGTTCACCAGGTTGTACGCGCCGTAGCCCGCACCCCCCACCATGACGGTGAAGACCCCGCCGACCAGAGCGGCCTTTACTCCTTTGCGCACGATGCGCTCCCCTCCCCAGGAGCCTTCCCGAACGTATTCGGGAAGGGTGTTCGCCCTGAACCCTAAGGGGGCGGAGGTGGGGAGAGTGGCTGCCGTTATCCGAAGGTGTCCATTACACCCACGTATCGAGCCACATTCGGGACCGCCAGGAATCGATGGGGATGGCGGTGCCGGTGTGGATCGGCCAGAAATAGATGAAATTCCAGAAGACGAGCAGCACCAGGACGCCGGAGCTCGCGGCGCCCACGATCCGGCGGCGCTCGCTCGATCCCGGCGGTCCGAGAATCGCGCCGATCATCATGGCGAGGGCGAGGCACAGGAACGGCACGAAGACGACCGCGTAGAAGTAGAAGATCGTCCGCTCCTGGTAGAAGAACCAGGGCAGATATCCGGCCGCGACCCCGCACAGGATCGCCCCGGCCCGCCAGTCGCGGCGGAACACCCACCGCCACAGGACGTAGAGCAGCGCGAACGCGGCCGCCCACCACAGCAGCGGGGTGCCGAGCGCGAGGACCTCGCGGGCGCACTTCTCGGTGGTGCCGACGGGGCAGCCGTCCTTGCCGGGCAGCGGCGACTCGTAGAAGTACGAGACGGGGCGGCCGTCGACGATCCAGCTCCACGGGTTGGACTGGTAGGTGTGCGGCGAGGACAGGCCCACGTGGAACTCGTAGACCGCGTGCTCGTAGTGCCACAGGCTGCGCACCCAGTCGGGCAGCCAGGTCCAGCGGCCGCCCTGCCCGTCGGTCGCCGCCCAGTCGCGGTAGTAGCCGCCGGTGCCGTCGGTCGGCGAGAGGATCCAGCCGAGCCAGGAGACCACGTAGACGGCGATCGCCACCGGCACCGTGGAGACGAACGCGGGGAGCACGTCCCGCTTCAGGACCGCGCGGTAGGGCCGCGACGCCCCGGCGACCCGGCGCGCGCCGACGTCCCAGAACACGGTCATCAGGCAGAGCAGGACCAGCACGTACAGGCCGTTCCACTTGGTCCCGAACGCGAGCCCGAGACAGAGCCCGGCCGCCCACCGCCAGGGCCGCCAGCCAAGGCGCACCGTCTCGGCGACGTACGCGTCGGGGCGTACGCGCCCGTCCTCGTCGGTCGGCAGCGCGGCCGCCAGTCGCGCGCGCGCCTTGTCCCTGTCGATCAGGAAGCAGCCGAAGGCGGCGAGCACGAAGAACATCAGGACCTGGTCGAGCAGCGCGGTGCGGCTCATCACGAAGTGCAGGCCGTCCACGGCGAGCAGCGCGCCCGCCAGGCACCCGAGGAACGTCGAGCGGAACAGGCGACGGCCGATCCGGCACAGCATCAGGATCGACAGGGTGCCGAGCACCGCCGTCATGAAGCGCCAGCCGAACGGGTCGAAGCCGAACATCCATTCGCCGATGCCGATCACGTACTTGCCGACCGGCGGATGCACCACGTAGGCCGCGTCGTGCGGGATCGCGATGTCGCTGCCCTGCCGCAGCACATCGTCGTTGATCTTGTCGGGCCAGCTGGTCTCGAAGCCGCGGTGGATGAGCGACCAGGCGTCCTTCGCGTAGTACGTCTCGTCGAATATCACGGCCTTCGGATTGCCGAGGTTCCAGAACCGCAGCACGCCCGCGACCAGCGTGATCAGCAGCGGCCCCACCCAGCCCGACCAGCGCACCACCTGCTCCGCGGCCGTCCTCGGCACGCCGAGCATCAGCCACAGACGGGGGCTCGGCTCGGTGTACGGGGGCACGAGGCGTGCCGTGACGTCCTCTCTGGGCCGCGCCACATGGCCGAATCGGCGCAGCCGCCGCTGCCAGGAAGGCTGCTCCTCGGCTGCCTGGCCCTCGCGGGTGTCCGGGGAAGACGCGGTACTGGTCACCGCGCCATCGTAGGGAACCAGACTGTGCGAGTCCCGTCCCTGGTCCCTGCGAGGATGGAACAGTGACAGGAAGCGCTGATTCCCCCGGAACCCTCGTACTGGCAGGCACGCCGATCGGTGATGTCGCCGACGCGCCGCCCCGGCTCGCCACCGAGCTGGCCTCTGCCGATGTCGTCGCCGCGGAGGACACCCGCAGGCTGCGCCGCCTCACCCAGGCACTCGGGGTGCAGGTCGGAGGCCGTGTCGTCTCCTACTTCGAGGGCAACGAGTCGGCGCGTACGCCCGAGCTGGTCGAGGCCCTGGTGGGCGGCGCGCGCGTGCTGCTCGTGACGGACGCGGGGATGCCGTCGGTGTCCGACCCCGGGTACCGCCTCGTCGCGGCCGCCGTGGAGCGGGACGTGCGCGTGACCGCGGTGCCGGGCCCCTCCGCGGTGCTCACCGCGCTCGCCCTCTCCGGCCTGCCCGTGGACCGCTTCTGCTTCGAGGGCTTCCTGCCGCGCAAGGCGGGCGAGCGGCTCTCCCGCCTGAAGGACGTCGCCGATGACCGCAGGACCCTCGTCTACTTCGAGGCCCCGCACCGCATCGACGACACCCTCGCCGCGATGGCCGAGGCGTTCGGCGAGGAGCGCAGGGCCGCGGTCTGCCGCGAGCTGACCAAGACGTACGAGGAGGTCAAGCGCGGTTCCCTCAAGGAACTGGCCCAGTGGGCCGCCGACGGCGTGCGCGGCGAGATCACCGTCGTCGTCGAGGGCGCCCCGGAGAAGAGCGCGGGCGAGACCGGGCCCGACGAGCTGGTGCGCCGGGTGCGGGTGCGCGAGGAGGCGGGCGAGCGGCGGAAGGAAGCGATCGCCGCCGTCGCCGCGGAAGCGGGCCTTCCCAAGCGGGCGGTCTTCGATGCCGTCGTAGCGGCAAAGAATGCGGATCGCGCAGCCCCATCGGAGAGCAAAGGACTATCGTAAAAGGCAAAGTGCGGGCCGCGCACCAGGGCTCTTTCCTAAGGAAAGGCCAAAACGGCTCCAATGCTCGACAGGTCTGATGCGTCGGCTCCGGGAAAGGCGTCCACTGGTTGAAGGGACGCACCCGTCCCCACGCTGCCGGTTCCGGGTCCTGCCCGGACCTCGGTAGCGCTTGTCCCTCGGACAAGAGGAGCAGCTGGCATGAGTGAGATCGCAGACACCGGCCACCACACCACGGCGATCAATGTCGTTCACGAGTCGTACGCCTTCGCCTGTATGCGATGCGGACACGGCTGGGAGCAGTCGTACGAAATCGAGCACCACATCGACGCCAAGGGTCAGGAATTCGTGACGTACCTGGCGGACGGCCAGCGCGTGCCGTCGCCGCTGACCCGGCCCACCTGTCTGAACTGTGGCGGCCACGTCGTGCGGATCATGCGGGCGGGGCAGGTCTCGTCGGTACTGAGCCTGATGCACCGTCATCACAAGCCCGGCGACCCCGGCGCGGAGGGGGCCGAGGAGTGCGAGGCGAAGGCGCGCGCCAGCATGGAGCGGGAGCGGGCGCGCAAGGAGCACCACTGGCACCTGTCGGACCTGTTGCATCCGTTCCAGCACCGCAAGGGGGCGTGAACCGGGACCGGGGGGCTCCCGAAGGGGCGTGAGCCCGGGCGGGCGCGGGTTCGTAGGATCGGGGGCATGCCTTCGAACGACGCCGACAAGAACACCGCGCCGCCCCCGCCCGAACCGCTGCGGGTGGCGGTCGCCGATTCCCACACCCACCTCGATATGCAGTCGGGGACGGTGTCCGAGGCACTCGCCAAGGCCGCCGCGGTGGGCGTCACCACGGTCGTGCAGGTGGGCTGTGACGTCCGCGGCTCCCAGTGGGCCGCGGACACGGCGGCGGAGCACGAGGCGGTGCACGCCGCCGTCGCCCTGCACCCGAACGAGGCCCCCCGCATCGTCCACGGGGACCCCGACGGATGGTCCCGGCAGGGGGCCCGCGCCGGGGGCGGCGACTCCGCGCTCGACGAGGCGCTCGCCGAGATCGACCGGCTCGCCGCCCTGCCGCACGTCCTCGGCGTCGGCGAGAGTGGCCTCGACCACTTCCGCACGGGGCCCGAGGGCATGGCCGCCCAGGAACGGTCCTTCCGCGCCCACATCGAGATCGCCAAGCGGCACGGCAAGGCGCTCGTCATCCACGATCGCGAGGCGCACGAGGACGTGCTACGGGTCCTGAAGGAGGAGGGCGCCCCGGAGCGCACCGTCTTCCACTGCTACTCGGGCGACGCCGACATGGCCCGGATCTGCGCCGAGCACGGCTACTTCATGTCCTTCGCGGGCAACGTCACCTTCAAGAACGCGCAGCCCCTGCGGGACGCCCTGGCCGTCGCGCCCCTCGAACTCGTGCTCGTGGAGACCGACGCGCCCTTCCTCACGCCGGTCCCGTACCGCGGACGGCCCAACGCGCCGTATCTCATTCCGGTCACGCTGCGCGCCATGGCCGCGGTCCGCGGCATCGACGAGGACGCCATGGCCACCGCCGTCTCGGCGAACACGGCACGCGCTTTTGATTACTGACCGATAACGGCACGAGCCCCCAGGTGGGGGACACCCCAGGGCAACACCGCGACACAGCGTAGCGGCCCCGCTTTGGAGAGTGACGAGAGCTCCGCTAGGTTCTGTCCGCCCGGTCCGGACCCCTGGAGCGTCATCGTGAGCAGTCCGCAGTACGAGACGTATGAGCCGTACGACGTGGCCGCCGTGCCCTTTGACGGGGCGGGCGGTGCGGGCGAGGCCCGGTTGCCCCGGCAGGCCGGTGGCGGGCAGGCCGGTGGCGGGCGCGCCGAGGCCCGGCGGGCCGCGCGCCGCAAGAAGACCTCGGACCGGCCCGATTCCCTGCGGCGGCTGGTGCCGCAGGCCCTCGTCGTCGCCTTCCTCGCCGGTGGCACCTCCGCCTTCGTCGCCAACGACAAGGCCATCCAGCTCAGCGTCGACGGCAAGCCCCGCACCCTGCACACCTTCGCGGACGACGTCGGTGAGCTCCTCGCCGACGAGGGCGTGGACGTCGGCGCCCACGACATCGTGGCGCCCGCCGCCGATGCCGCGCTCGCCAGCGGGGACGAGATCGCCGTCCGGTACGGCAGGCCCGTCCACCTCACCCTCGACGGGGAGCGGCGCCAGGTGTGGACCACCGCGCACACGGTGGACGGGGCGCTGCGGCAGCTCGGGGTCCGCGCGGAGGGCGCGCACCTGTCGGCCTCGCGCAGTCGGCGCATCGACCGGGACGGGCTCGACCTCGACGTCCGCACGGAACGGACCGTCACGATCATGGCGGACGGGCGGGAGCGGACCATCCGTACGAACGCGGCGACCGTGTGGGAGGCCGTCGAGGAGTCCGGGGTGACGCTGCACGGGCAGGACTCGACGTCGGTGCCGCCGACGAGTTTTCCGCGCGACGGGCAGACGGTGACCGTCATGCGGATCTCCGGCAAGAAGGAGGTCCGCGAGGAGCCGATCCCCTTCGACGTCGAGAAGACCGAGGACGCGTCGCTCTTCCGGGGGACGGAGGTCGTGGCGCAGGCGGGGCGGCAGGGGGCGCGACGGGTCACGTACGCGCTGCGGACGGTCAACGGCGTCAAGCAGAAGCCTCGGCGGATCGCGTCGGAGGTGGTGCGTGAGCCCCGGAAGCAGATCGTGAAGGTCGGCACGAAGCAGATGCCGACGGCGGTGGCCGGGGCGGACGACCTGAACTGGTCGTCGCTCGCGCACTGCGAGTCGGGCGGACGGCCTTCGGCGGTGGACGGCTCGGGCACGTACGGCGGCCTCTACCAGTTCGACGCGCGGACGTGGCAGGGGCTGGGCGGGACGGGGCTGCCGCAGGACGCCCCTGCGGAGGAACAGACGTTCCGCGCGAAGAAGCTGTACGTGCAGCGGGGGGCGAGTCCTTGGCCGCACTGTGGACGGCGGTTGTAGTTGGCGCCGACCGTCGCTGCTACCGCTGTGGGCAATCGGCACAGCCCCCGTCGCCGAGGGGCGGAAACGAGGGCATGGGTCACGGTGCGGGTGGAAGGGACGGTGCGGGCCAGCCGGTCGGGACGCTTAACCTGGACCCGTGAGCACTGAGCACGGCGCCCTCCTCGGCCCCGCCGACATCCGCGAACTGGCCGCTGCCCTCGGCGTACGCCCGACCAAGCAGCGCGGCCAGAACTTCGTCATCGACGCCAACACCGTCCGCCGCATCGTCCGCACCGCGGAGGTCCGCCCGGACGACGTCGTCGTCGAGGTCGGCCCCGGGCTCGGATCGCTGACGCTGGCCCTCCTGGAGACCGCAGAGCGCCTCGTCGCGGTCGAGATCGACGACGTGCTCGCGGGGGCCCTGCCCGCGACCATCCAGGCCCGGCTGCCGCAGAAGGCCGACTCCTTCGCGCTCGTGCACAGCGACGCCATGCTGGTGAAGGAACTCCCGGGCGCCGCGCCCACCGCGCTGGTCGCCAACCTGCCGTACAACGTCGCCGTGCCCGTGCTCCTGCACATGCTCGACACCTTCCCGACCATCGAGCGCACGCTCGTGATGGTGCAGGCCGAGGTCGCCGACCGGCTCGCCGCCGGGCCGGGATCGCGGGTCTACGGCGTGCCGTCGGTGAAGGCCGCCTGGTACGCGGAGGTCAAGCGCGCGGGCTCCATCGGCAGGAACGTGTTCTGGCCCGCCCCCAACGTCGACTCGGGCCTCGTGTCGCTGGTGCGGCGTGCCGAGCCGGTGAAGACCACCGCGACGAAGAAGGAAGTGTTCGCCGTCGTCGACGCCGCCTTCGCGCAGCGCAGGAAGACCCTGCGGGCCGCCCTGTCCGGGTGGGCCGGGTCCGCCGCCGCCGCGGAGGCCGCCCTCGTCGCCGCGGGCGTCTCGCCGCAGGCGCGCGGTGAGGCGCTGACCGTGGAGGAGTTCGCGCGCGTCGCCGAGCACAAGGAGGCCGGCGCGTGAGCGTGGCCGTGCGGGTTCCCGCGAAGGTCAACGTGCAGCTCGCGGTGGGCGCCGCGCGTGCCGACGGGTTCCACGACCTGGCCAACGTCTTCCTCGCGGTCGGGCTCTACGACGAGGTGACGGTCGCCCCCGCCGACGAGCTCCGGGTGACGTGCGACGGACCCGGCGCCGACCAGGTCCCCCTCGACCGTACGAACCTGGCCGCGCGCGCCGTCGAGCTCCTCGGCGCGCGGTACGGGATCGCGCCCGACGTGCACATCCACATCGCCAAGGACATTCCCGTCGCGGGCGGCATGGCCGGGGGCAGCGCGGACGGCGCGGGGGCGCTCGTGGCGTGTGACGCGCTGTGGGGGACCGGGGCGTCCCGCGAGGAACTCCTCGACATCTGCGCCGAGTTGGGCAGCGACGTGCCGTTCAGCCTGGTGGGTGGCGCCGCGCTCGGGACCGGGCGCGGCGAGAAGCTGGAGCCGTTGGAGGTCGGGGGCGCTTTTCACTGGGTGTTCGCGGTCGCCGACGGAGGGCTCTCCACGCCCGCCGTCTACCGCGAGTTCGACCGGCTCACGCCCGTCGCGCCCGTGCCCGAAGCCTCGCCCGCGCTGCTCGACGCGCTGCGCGAGGGAGACGTCGAGGCTCTCGCGGGCGCGGTCTCCAACGACCTGCAACCTGCGGCTCTCTCGCTCTTCCCGCCGCTCGCGCGGACGCTCGCGGTGGGGACGTCCGCCGGTGCCCTCGCCGCGCTCGTCTCGGGGTCGGGGCCGACCACCGCGTTCCTGGTGAAGGACGCCGGGGCCGCGGAGGGCGTGGCCGAGGCACTGCTCGCCTCGGGCACCTGTCGTGCCGCCCGCGTCGCCGCATCGCCCGCTCCGGGCGCCGTGGTGCGTTGAGTACTCATCCGCGGATCTGAGTACGGGCGCCCTGATGCCGGAGGCCGGCCGCGCGCGACCGTACGTACATGGGATCAAGTGTTCGCGAACTGGCCGAGAAGACGCCCGCCGGGCGTGACCGGTACATCGACCTGCTGCGGGTCGCCTCGCTCGGCACCGTGGTGATCGGGCACTGGCTGATGGCCGCCGTGACCGTCGGCGACGAGGGCCGTGCCGAGGTCGGCAACCTCCTCGCCGTCGTGCCGGAGCTGCAACTCCTCACCTGGGCGCTGCAGATCATGCCCGTCTTCTTCTTCGTCGGCGGGTTCTCGCACGCCCTCTCGTACCGCTCGCTGAGCCGGGGGGCCGGGGGGAGGTCCGTCTACTCGGCCTTCCTGCGGGCACGGCTCCAGCGGCTGCTCCGGCCCACCATGGTCTTCATCGGGGTCTGGGGCGCTGCGGCGCTCGTGCTCCAACTCGGCGGGCAGGGCGGCGGGCTGCTCGACATCGCGCTGCGGCTCGTCGCCCAGCCGCTCTGGTTCATCGGCATCTACCTGGCCATGGTCGCCTGCACGCCGCCGCTCCTCCGGCTGCACGAGCGGTGGGGCTGGGGCGCGTTCGCCGCCCTGGTGGGCGCGGCGGGCGCGGTGGACCTGGCGCGCTTCGCGTTCGACGTGCCGTACGTCGAGTTCCTGAACTTCGCCTTCGTCTGGCTCGCGGTGCACCAGCTCGGATTCCTGCGCGCGGACGGGCGGCTGAGCCTTAGGCTGCCGTACGTCCTGGCGGGCGCGGGCCTCGCGGGCGCCTCGCTGCTCGTCGCGCTCGGCCCCTATCCCCTCTCCATGGTCGGCATGCCGGGCGAGCGCGTCTCGAACATGGCGCCGCCCACCTTCGCGCTGCTCTGCCACGGCCTGTGGCTGGTCGGCGCGGTCGAGCTGCTGCGCGCCCCGGCGACCAGGTGGCTCGCCAGGCCCCAGGTGTGGCGTGGCGTGGTGGCCGCCAACGGCGTCTCGATGACGGCGTTCCTGTGGCACCTCACGGCGATGCTCGGGGTATACGGGACGCTGCTCGCCCTCGACGTCCCGCTGCCGGAACCGGCGTCGGCGGCGTGGTGGGCGCAGGTCCCGGTGCGGATGGCGGCCGCCGCGGTCCTGACCGCGCTGCTGGTCGCGGCCTTCCGGCGCTTCGAGCGGCCGGGCGCCCTGGGTGACCGGGCGGCCGCGCCCTCCGGCCTCGCGGGCCCCGCCGCCGCCGTGGGCGTCACGCTCTGCCTCTTCGGCGTGCTCGGCCTCTCCATGGTCGGCTTCGGCGGCCTCCTCGAAGGGCGTACGGCGATGCTGGTCGCCGTCCACGTGACGGCGCCTGCCGCGGTGGGCATGGCGCTCGCGGGGTGGCTGCTCGTGGAGCGCGCGGGCCGCGGGCGCACCCACCGCAGCGGAGAGGTCCGCGCGGGCGACTACGCTTGAGGATCGATCCATCCCCCCTGTCAGGAGAGAAATGGCCGTCAATCTGGTCAATGTCGAGGCAGTCAGCAAGGTGTACGGCACCCGTGCCCTGCTCGACGGCGTCTCACTCGGCGTGTCCGAAGGGGACAGGATCGGTGTCGTCGGGCGCAACGGCGACGGCAAGACCACCCTGATCCGGATGCTCGCCAAGCTGGAGGAGGCCGACACCGGTCGGGTCACGCACAGCGGCGGGCTGCGGCTCGGCGTGCTCACCCAGCACGATTCGCTCGACCCCGAGGCCACCGTCAGGCACGAGGTCATCGGGGACCTCGCCGACCACGAGTGGGCGGGCAGCGCCAAGATCAGGGACGTCCTCACCGGTCTGTTCGGCGGGCTCGACATGCCGGGCTTCCCGCAGGGGCTCGACACCGTCATCGGGCCGCTGTCCGGCGGCGAGCGCCGCCGCATCGCGCTGGCCAAGCTGCTCATCGCCGAGCCGGACCTGATCGTGCTCGACGAGCCGACCAACCACCTCGACGTCGAGGGCATCGCGTGGCTGGCCGGGCACCTGCGGGCGCGGCGCTCGGCGCTCGTCTGCGTCACGCACGACCGCTGGTTCCTGGACCAGGTCTGCACGCGCATGTGGGACGTACAGCGCGGTTCGGTCTTCGAGTACGAGGGCGGGTACTCCGACTACGTCTTCGCGCGCGCGGAGCGTGAGCGCATCGCCGCCACCGAGGAGACCAAGCGGCAGAACCTGATGCGCAAGGAGCTCGCCTGGCTGCGCAGGGGCGCCCCGGCGCGCACCAGCAAGCCGAAGTTCCGCATCGAGGCCGCCAACGAACTGATCGCGGACGTGCCGCCGCCGCGCGACACCAGCGAGCTGATGAAGTTCGCGACGACGCGGCTGGGCAAGACCGTCTTCGACCTGGAGGACGTGTCCGTCCAGGCCGGGCCCAAGCTCCTGCTCAAGCATCTGACCTGGCACCTCGGCCCCGGCGACCGCATCGGCCTGGTCGGGGTGAACGGCGCGGGCAAGACCTCGCTCCTGCGCGCCATGGCGGAGGCGGCGCGCAGCGAGGGCGAGGTGCAGCCCGCGGCGGGCAAGGTCGTCGTCGGCAAGACCGTGAAGCTCGCCTACCTCTCCCAGGAGGTCGCCGAGCTGAAGCCGACGCTGCGGGTCCTCGAAGCCGTGCAGCAGGTGCGCGAGCGCGTCGACCTCGGCAAGGGCCGGGAGATGACCGCCGGGCAGCTCTGCGAGACCTTCGGGTTCAACAAGGAGAAGCAGTGGACGCCGGTCGGCGACCTCTCCGGCGGCGAGCGGCGCAGGCTGCAACTGCTGCGGCTGCTCATGGACGAGCCCAACGTCCTCTTCCTCGACGAGCCGACCAACGACCTCGACATCGAGACGCTGACGCAGCTGGAGGACGTCCTCGACGGCTGGCCGGGGTCCATGGTCGTGATCTCCCACGACCGGTTCTTCGTCGAGCGGACGACGGACAAGGTGTTCGCGCTGCTCGGTGACGCCACGATGCGGATGCTGCCGCGCGGCATCGACGAGTACCTGGAGCGCAGGCAGCGGATGGCCGAGTCGGCCGTCGCCGCCGCCCCCGTGCGCAGCGCCCCCGCCGCGACGAAGACCGTCTCCTCGGCGGACGCCCGCGCCGCCAAGAAGGAACTGCAGAAGATCGAGCGGCAGCTGGAGAAGGTCAACACGAAGGAGACCAAGCTCCACGCCCAAATCGCCGACAATGCCACGGACTTCGAAAAGGTGGCCAAACTGGACGCCGAGCTCCGCGAACTGATCGGCGAGCGCGACGAGTTGGAAATGCGCTGGCTGGAGCTGGCGGAGGACGCGTAGAGCTCCCGTGGAGCTCGCGTAACGGACGCATCACGGGCCGGTCCTCCCTTGGGAACAGGGGGAGGACCGGCCCCGTGTGGTACGGGGTCAGGGTGATAGAAATGCTGACCTGAGAGCACCATTTGGCGTGCCGAAAATCAGTGAAGGGGGAAGCGCTGATGACTCAGCCGCCCAACCAGCCGCCGCACGGCGGCTTCGGAGCTCCGCAGGATCCACCACCCGGCGGGGCGCCACAGCCACCCGCGGGCCCGCCGCCGCAGGGGCCGCCTCCCGGCCAGCCCCAGCCGGGCTACGGCTACCCGCAGGCCCCGGGTCCCTACACCCCGCAGCAGCCCGGCCCGTACGGCCAGCCGCAGCAGGCCGGTCCCTACAACCCGCCGCAGCAGCCGGGTCCGTACAACCCGCCGCAGCAGCCCGGCCCCTACGCGACCCAGCCGCAGTACGGCTACGCGCAGGCCCCGACGCAGCCGCAGTTCGGCGGCCCCGGAACGCCGCCCGCCCCGGCCGGCTCCGGCGGCGGCCCCGGCAAGCGCAAGCTGATCGTGATCGTCGCGGCCGCGGTCGCCGCGCTGCTCGTCGCGGGCGGTGTCACCTGGGCCGTCGTCGGCGGTGACGACGGGGACGAGAAGAAGTCCGTGGCGAAGGAGAAGGACCCGAAGCCCACCGAGTCCGCCCCGGTCAATCCGGGCGACGGCAGCGGTGACGGCAAGGAGGGCAAGGAGGACCTCAACGAGGGCCGCAAGCCCGGCGAGGCCAAGGTGCTCTGGTACAAGGAGGCGCCCAAGGTCCCCGGTTCCGGCGGTGACGCCCCCGGCATGTGGGTCGAAGGCGATGTCGCGGTGAAGGCCGCGTACAAGGAGCTCTCGGCGTACGACGTCAAGACCGGCAAGGTCGCGTGGCCCACGATCACCTTCCCGCAGAAGATCTGCGCCGCGACCCAGCAGGCCAGCGACAAGGGCAAGATCGTCATCGCGTTCAAGGACGGGGTGAAGAGCGACGCCAAGTGCAACCAGCTCCAGGTCATCGACCTGAAGACGGGTGCCAAGGGCTGGGGCAAGCCGGTCAAGGAGGAAGGTCTCTTCGACTTCTCCATGCAGAGCAGCCTGGCCTTCGTCGGCGACACGCTCATGGTCGGCCGCGACCAGTCGGGCACGGCGCTGCGCATGAGCGACGGCAAGCAGCTCTTCCTCGCGGAGAAGAAGGACGAGGGCGCCTGCTTCCCCAGTGGCTTCGCCGGGGGCAAGAAGCTGCTCATGGCGCTCTCCTGCGGGGCGAGCACGCCCACCGAGCACGACGAGCTGCAGCAGCTCGACCCGAAGACCGGCAAGGCCCTGTGGACCAAGAAGTTCCCCAAGGGCTGGAAGGTCAACAAGGTCTACTCGGTCAGTCCCACGGTCGTGTACCTCACCAATGGGGACAAGAAGAAGTGGAACATCTCCGTCCTCAAGGAGGGCAGTGACGCGACGCGCTCCGAGGTCATCAGCAAGGACGAGTTCATGCCCGAGTGCGGCTCCTCGATCCTCGACCGGGGGCTCGACGGCTGCCTGGGCGTGACGGCCGACGACTCCTACCTGTACCTGCCGACCAACGGGAAGTCCGGTGGCAACGAGATCGTCGCGTTCAGCCTGGCCACCGGCAAGGAAGCCTGGCGGACCAAGTCCCCGGTGGACGAGAGCATGCTCCCGCTGAAGGTCGAGAACGGCTCTCTCGTCGCGTACGTCACTCCGTCCTACACCTCCCCGGGGCGGGTCGTCTCCATCGCGGCCTCGGGCTCGCACACGCCCAAGACCCTTCTGCAGAACCCGAGCGGCACCTCCAAGATCGAGAGCGGCTTCTACTCGAAGGACGTCGACTACGTGGACGGGCGCTTCTACATCTCGACCACCAGCATCACGGGATCCACGGGCCAGCAGAAGCTCATGCTCGCCTACGGCAAGTGACCCGCTCCGCCGCTCAGCAACCCCTCTTCGTCCCCAAGGAATAGACGACGTTATGACCCAGCCGCCACCGCCCCAGCAGCCACCGAACGAGCCTCCGAAGGGTTTCGGCGCGCCCCAGGAGCCCCCGGCGGGTGGCTTCGGCGCGCCCCAGGAGCCCCCGGCCGGTGGCTTCGGCGCCCCGCAGACGCCGCCGCCCGCCCAGCCTCCGGCGCCGCAGGGCCAGCCCCCGCAGGCTCCGCAGGCCCCGGCCACCCCGCCGCCCGCGGCACCGCCCGCCGCCCCCGCGGGGCAGCCCACCTACGGCTACCCGCAGGCACCGCAGGCCCCCGGTTACGGCTACCCGGGCCAGCCCACGCAGCAGGGCGCGCAGCCGACGTACGGCTACCCGGGTCAGCAGCAGTACCAGCAGCCGCAGTACCAGCAGCAGTACCAGCCGCAGCCGCCCACCATGCCGATGCAGCCGGGGCCCGCCGGCGACGGTTCCGGCGGGGGCAAGAAGTTCAGCAAGCAGATGATGATCGTCACCGCGGCGGTCGCCGCGATCGCGCTGATCGTCGGCGGTGGCTTCTGGTACTCCTCGTCCAAGAAGGACGACACCGAGGCCAGCTCGCAGGGCTCGTCCGGCGGCAAGGACGGCAAGGGCGGCAAGGGCGGCGAGAAGACCGGTGAGGACGGCCAGGCGCTGCCCGAGCAGGGTCCGGCCAAGGAGAAGGCGCCCGCCGACCCCGCGGCCAAGATCGTCACGCAGCTTCCCCAGCCGGAGATCCCCAAGGACCAGATCTGGAACGCCACGGGCTCGGTCCTCACCGACGACGTCTACGGCAAGTCGGGCATCAACGAGTTCAACGGCTACGACCCGGACACCGGGAAGAAGAAGTGGTCGATCCCGCTCTCCGGCATGACCTGCGCGATCTCGCGGGAGGTGACCAAGGACGGCATCGTCGCCGTGGTCACCGAGGAGGCCAAGCGGAACAAGAAGGGCGACTACCAGCAGTGCACCAACGTCTCCGCGCTTGACCTGAAGTCCGGCAAGAAGCTCTGGACCGAGAGCGTCGAGAGCAGCGGCATGAAGGCGACGTTCAAGGAAGTCACCATCTCCGGCACGACGATCGCGGCCGGTGCGGGCACCAGCAACGGCGGCGCGGCCTGGGACGTCACCGGCAAGTCGCTGTGGAAGCCCAAGGTCGGGCAGTGCAAGGACGTGGGCTACGCGGGCGGCGACCAGCTCGTCGCGGTCCGCAAGTGCGGTACGTACGGCGACGAGAAGCTGAAGATCCAGCTCCTCGACCCGAAGACCGGCGACGACAAGTGGACCTACCCGATCGCGCCCGGCGTCGACAACGCCAAGATCATCTCCACCAACCCGGTCGTCTTCGGCCAGGACACCACGGAGATCACCGCGACCGGCGTGACGGACGTCTTCTCCCTCGGCAACAACGGCAAGCTGCGCGCCAAGATCTCGCTGGAGGAGAAGAAGTACGACCACAACTGCGAGGTCAACAAGGTCAACGACTGCAGCTCGATCGCGGTCGGCAACGACCGGCTCTACGTGCCGACCCGTCCGCACGACGCGGGCGGCGACAGCTACGGCCAGACCAACGAGATCGTCTCCTTCTCGCTGGCCACCGGCAAGCCCACCAGTGACCGCGCCGACGCGGGCGAGAGCGAGATCTTCCCGATCCGCATGGACGGCCCCAACGTCCTCGCCTACAAGTCGCACGGCTACAAGCGGGGCGCGCAGGTCGTCTCGCTCGACGGCAAGACGATGAAGGAGACCAAGCTCCTTCAGACCCCCGGGTCGGAGGCGGTCACCAGCGCGATCAGCGGCATGGTCCCGCAGTCCAACGAACTCCTCTACGGAAACGGCCACTTGTTCCTGGGCAAGAAGCTCCTGAGCAAGCCCTTCTCCAAGGACGAGAAGGAGTACATGGCGATCGGGTTCCTCGCGCAGTGATCCCGGCGGGCTCCCGATAGCCCCTCAGTACGGCCCGGCCGCGCCCTCGCACCAGGAGGGCGCGGCCGCTGTCGTACCCGGCGCACTTCCCGCCGCGCAGTACCCCCAATAGCCCCCGAATGGCAGGGATTTCGGCATTCCGGGCCGCTTCTGGCCGGTAGGGGGCGCGCAACGTCGAACAAGCGTGTAGCTTCCGGGGGATGGAGGGCCGGGGGGCCCGCGATCCACGGGAAGCGGGAGATCGAGGCGGCCGGTGGATCAGGGGATCAGTGGGGGAACTGGGGGGTTGCTATGGGTGTGCGGCTCATGGTGGTCGACGATCACCGACTGCTCGCCGAGGCACTCGCCTCGGCGCTGAAACTGCGCGGGCACCGGGTGCTCGCCGCGGCCGCGCCCGCCGCGGGAGCGGCGGAGCTGGTGATCAGCAGGGCCCCGGAGGTCTGTCTCCTGGGCACGGCGACGCCCGCGGAACCGGGCATGTTCGACCCGGTGGTGAAGATCAAGCGGGAGCGTCCGCAGGTGGCGGTCGTGGTCCTCGGCCCGGTGCCCAACCCCCGGGGGATCGCGGCGGCCTTCGCCTCGGGCGCCTCCGGATACGTACGCCACGACGAGCGCATCGAAGGGGTCGAGCGCGCCATCATGAAGGCGCGGGCGGGCGAGGCGGCCGTCGCGCCCCAACTGCTGCAAGGCGCCTTCAGCGAGCTGCTCAATCCGGCCGCGCAGCCCGACGACGAGGGGCAGCGCCTGTTGCAGATGCTGACGCCGCGCGAGGTCGAGGTCCTGGTGCGGGTCGCGGACGGCGAGGACACCCGCCTTATCGCCGCGGGGATGGGGATCGCGCCGAGCACGGCGCGCACGCACGTGCAGCGGGTCCTGATGAAGCTGGGCGTCGGCTCGCGCCTCGAGGCCGCCGCGCTCGCCGCCCGCACGGGGCTCCTGGACCGCGCGGAGCGCCCCGCCGCGACGTACGCGAACGACGTGGAAAGGCCGACGGGGCCCGAGCCCACGCAGTGAACCCGAGCCCCGTGCAGGGGAAGTGACTACTCGTCGGCCGGTTCCTCGGTGGGCACCACCGTGGGGCGCAGCCACAGCCAGCCGAGGAAGAAGAGCCCGAGGGCGAGCATGCCGAGGCCCGTCCACAGGTTGATGTTGATGTCCTCGGCCTTCTTCAGGTCGGCGTCGGACGCGGTGATTCCCGCGATCGTCACGATGATCCCGTACACCACGAACAGGCCGCCGATGATCCGCCGGATGTCGAAGAGACGGGCGGCCGTCGCGGACTTGCGCTCCAGCTCGGAGACTTCGTTCTGCAGTTCGGACATGGTTCTTCGGTCCTCCGATCAGGACGAGAGGGGCTAGAGCGAGTACGGCAGGTAGCAGAGCGCAGCGAGCACGACCGCGCCCCAGCCGAGCAGCGCGGGCTTGCGGTACCAGGCGTCGTCGCCCGCCTCCGCCCCCTCGTCCTCCAGGCCCGGTGAGGCCGTTCCGTAGACCAGACCGGCCAGTTCGGCCTCGGGCTTGGGCGCGGTGAAGAGCGTGACGACGACCATGACCACGGCACCGGCGACGAAGCCGACGATCGCGGAGACGAAGTTGGCGCCCTGGTCGGTGGGGATGTCGATGACGCCCTGCTTGTAGATCCAGAAGTAGTTGACCATCGCGGCGCTGGTGCCCGCGAGCAGGCCCCACACGCCGGACTTCATCGAGGCGCGCTTCCAGAACATGCCGATGATGAAGACCACGAACATCGGGACGTTGAAGAAGGAGAACAGGGTCTGGAGGTACCCCATGATGTTCGAGAACGACGAGGCGATGAAGGCGGTGCCGATGGAGGCGAGCACGCCGATCGCGGTGATGAGCCGCCCGAACTTCAGGTAGTAGCCGTCCTCGCGGTCCTTGACCACGTACTTCGCCCAGATGTCGTACGTGAACACGGTGTTGAAGGACGAGACGTTCGCCGCCATGCCCGCCATGAACGCGGCGAGCAGCCCGGTGACCGCGATGCCGAGCACGCCGTTGGGCAGCAGCTCCTGCATCAGGTAGGGGATCGCGTCGTTGTACGTCAGGTCCGAACCGGCCGTGCCGATCTTCGGGACGAGGACGGCGGCGACCAGGCCGGGGATCATCACCAGGAAGACGATGAAGATCTTCGGGAAGGCGGCGATCAGCGGGGTGCGCTGGGCGGCGGAGAGGTTCTTCGCGGACAGCGCGCGCTGGACCTCGGCGAAGTTGGTCGTCCAGTAGCCGAAGGAGAGCACGAAGCCGAGGCCGAGGATGATCGTCAGCCAGTTGGCGCCGAGCGGGTTGGCGTCACCGATGCCGGTGCCGCCCCAGGCGGTCATGAAGTTCTCGCCGTGCTGCTTCTCGATCGAGCCGGTCAGACCGTCCCAGCCGCCGACCTTCTTCAGGCCGATGACGCAGATCGGGATGAGCGCGGCGAGGATCACGAAGAACTGGAGCACTTCGTTGTAGATCGCCGAGGAGAGGCCGCCGATGGTGATGTACGCGAGCACGAACGCGCCCGCGACGACGATGGCCACCCACTGCGGCCAGCCGAGCAGCGCCTCGACGACGATCGAGAGGGCGTAGAGGTTCACGCCCGCGATGAGTATCGCCGCGAACGCGAAGAGCGCCGAGCTGAGCAGGTGCGCCGACTTGTCGAAGCGCTGGAGCAGGAACTCGGGGACCGAGCGGACCTTGCTGCGGTAGTAGAACGGCATCATCACGAGGCCGAGGAAGACCATCGCGGGGATGGCCCCGATCCAGTACCAGTGCACGACCGCGACGCCGTACTGCGCGCCGGTGGCGGCCATGCCGAGGATCTCCGTCGCGCCCAGGTTCGCGGCGACGAAGGCGAGACCGGTGACCCAGGCCGGCAGTGAGCGGCCCGAGAGGAAGAAGTCGAGGCTGGTCTTCACCGAGCGCCGGGCGGCGAAGCCGATGCCGAGGACGACCACGAAGTAGATCGCCAGGATCGTGTAGTCGAGCCCGTTGGTGGGGAGCCGAAGCCCTTCGGCCAGGGTTTGCATGGGGAACTCGCTTCGTTGCGCGAACTGATCAGACCGGAACCTACGCCCCCTTCTTCAATAACTGAACAGTTCTGTTGGTGTTCTTTGTTTGATTGTGATCGAGCCCTCCTGGGGAACCCCAGGGATCCCGGGCCCGACCCGGGCATTGACGGGGCTGTTGGCTTGTGATTTGTTATGTTCGGTTCTGTTGGGTGGGTGATGAGGAGCCCCGGACGTGAAGAAGACCTCGACCCGTCTCGCCGACGGTCGTGAGCTCATCTACTACGACATGCGCGACGACGCGGTGCGCGACGCCGTGGACCGGCGGCCGCTCGGCCCCGTCTCCACCACGTCCGAGATCCGCAGGGACGCGCTCCTCGGCGACAGCGTGGCCATCGCCTCGCACCGCCAGGGCCGCACCTACCACCCGCCCGCCGACGAGTGCCCGCTCTGCCCCTCCGCCGAAGGGCGCTCCAGCGAGATCCCGGACTCCGCGTACGACGTCGCGGTCTTCGAGAACCGCTTCCCCTCGCTCGCGGGCGACGCGGGCCGCTGCGAGGTCGTCTGCTTCACCTCCGACCACGACGCGTCCTTCGCCGACCTCACCGAGGAGCAGGCCGGGCTCGTCCTCGACGCCTGGACCGACCGCACCGCCGAGCTGTCCCACCTGCCCTCCGTGGCGCAGGTGTTCTGCTTCGAGAACCGGGGCGCCGAGATCGGCGTGACCCTCGGGCATCCGCACGGGCAGATCTACGCCTACCCCTTCGTCACCCCCCGCACCGACCTGATGCTCCGCTCGCTCGCCGCGCACAAGGAGACGACACAGGGCCGCAACCTCTTCGACGACGTCCTGGCCGAGGAACGCGCCGGGGAGCGGGTCGTCCTGGAGGGTGAACACTGGGTGGCCTTCGTGCCGTACGCCGCGCACTGGCCCTACGAGGTGCACCTCTACCCCAAGCGCCGGGTGCCCGACCTGCTCGCGCTCGACGAGGCCGCGCGCACCGAGTTCCCCCAGGTCTACCTGGAACTGTTGAAGCGCTTCGACCGGATCTTCGGGGAGCCCGCGCCGACGCCGTACATCGCGGCCTGGCACCAGGCGCCCTTCGGCCCCCTCGAGGGACATGACGGGGTCAACCGGGACGACTTCGCCCTGCACCTCGAACTTTTCACGATCCGCCGCACTTCGGGCAAGCTGAAGTTCCTCGCGGGTTCCGAATCCGGCATGAGCGTGTTCATCAACGACGTGCCGCCGGAAACCGCGGCCCAGCGACTGCGAGAGGTAGCGAGTTCATGAGCGGTAAGTACCTGGTCACCGGTGGCGCGGGCTATGTCGGAAGCGTGGTCGCGCAGCACCTGATCGAGGCCGGGCACGAGGTGACCGTCCTCGACAACCTCTCCACCGGCTTCCGCGCGGGCGTCCCCGGCGGCGCCACGTTCGTCGAGGGCGACATCCGCGATGCCGCCAAGTGGCTGGACTCCTCGTACGACGCCGTGTTGCACTTCGCCGCCTTCTCGCAGGTCGGCGAGTCCGTCGCCAAGCCCGAGAAGTACTGGGACAACAACGTCGGCGGCACCATGGCGCTGCTCGCCGCGATGCGCGACGCGGGCGTGCGCAAGCTCGTCTTCTCCTCCACCGCCGCGACCTACGGCGAGCCCGTGAGCACCCCCATCACGGAGACCGACCCGACCGCCCCCACCTCGCCGTACGGCGCCTCCAAGCTCGCCGTCGACCACATGATCACCGGCGAGGCCGCCGCCCACGGCCTGGCCGCGGTCTCGCTGCGCTACTTCAACGTGGCGGGCGCCTACGGCGAGTTCGGCGAGCGCCACGACCCCGAGTCGCACCTCATCCCGCTCGTCCTCCAGGTCGCGCAGGGCAGGCGCGAGGCGATCAGCGTCTTCGGCGACGACTACCCGACGCCCGACGGCACCTGCGTGCGCGACTACATCCACGTCGCCGACCTCGCCGACGCGCACCTCCTCGCGGTCGAGGCGGCGGCCCCGGGCGAACATCTCATCTGCAACCTGGGCAACGGCAACGGCTTCTCCGTGCGCGAGGTCATCGAGACCGTCCGCAAGGTCACCGGGCACCCGATCCCCGAGGTCCTCGCGGAGCGCCGCGGCGGCGACCCCGCCGTCCTCGTCGCGTCCGCCGCCACCGCGCACGACAAGCTCGGCTGGCAGCCGTCCCGCGCGGATCTCGCGGGCATCGTCGCCGACGCCTGGGCGTTCGCCCGGCGCACGGCATAACTCATTCACGGAGGGCAGGGGGCTCATGGCGCCGGTCAGCGAAGTAGCCGAGCAGTTCACGGAGTTGTACGGTCACGCGCCGGACGGCGTCTGGTCGGCGCCCGGGCGGGTCAACCTCATCGGCGAGTACACGGACGTCAACGAGGGCTTCGTGATGCCCCTCGCCCTGCCGCACACGGTCGTCGCCGCGGTCTCCCGGCGCACCGACGGCGTCCTGCGGCTGCACTCCGCGGACATCGACGCCCCCGTCGTCGAGCTGCGCATCGACGAGCTGACGCCGCTGTCCGACGGCGGCTGGGCGGCCTACCCGGCCGGTGTCGTCTGGGCGCTGCGGGCGGCCGGGCACCCGGTAGGCGGCGCGGACCTGCACCTCGCCTCGACGGTGCCGACGGGGGCGGGCCTCTCCTCGTCGGCCGCCCTGGAGGTCGTCACCGCGCTCGCCCTCAACGACCTGTTCGAACTCGGGCTCTCCCGGCCGGAGTTGGCGGTCCTCTCGCAGCGTGCGGAGAACGCCTTCGTCGGCGTGCCGTGCGGCGTCATGGACCAGATGGCGTCGGCCTGCTGCACCGAGGGCCACGCCCTGCACCTGGACTGCCGGGACCTGTCCATACGCCAGGTCCCCTTCGACCTCGCGGCACACGGCCTGCGGTTGTTGGTCGTGGACACCCGCGTGAAGCACGAGCTCGGCGACGGCGCGTACGCGGAGCGGCGCGCGGGCTGCGAGGAGGGCGCGCGGGCCCTCGGCGTCTCCCATCTGCGGGACGTTCCGTACGCCGAACTGGGCGACGCCCTGGCCCGGTTGACGGACGAGAAGGTCCGTCGCTACGTACGCCACATCGTCACGGACGACGAGCGCGTGGAGCGGATCATCGGGCTGCTCGACGCGGGCGACGTGCGCGGCATCGGCCCCGCCCTGACCGAGGGGCACGCCTCGCTGCGCGACGACTTCCGCATCTCCTGCCCGGAACTCGACCTCGCGGTGGAGACCGCGAACACGGCCGGTGCGTACGGTGCCCGGATGACCGGCGGCGGTTTCGGCGGCTCGGCGCTCCTGCTCGTGGAGGCGGCCGAGGCGGAGACGGTGACGAAGTCGGTCGAGGCGGCGTTCGCGGCGGCCGGGTACACGGCGCCGCGGGTGTTCCCCGCGGTGGCGTCGCCGGGCGCGCGCCGCGAGGTCTGAGGCGCGGTCGGGAGCCCTGGGCCGAGGCTCAGGCCAGCTTCTTGGTGAGCGTGAACTCCTTGACGCCTTCGGGGTAGTCGGGGATCACGCAGACCAGTTCGTAGCCGTGGCTCCGGTAGAAGCCGGGGGCCTGGAAGTCCCAGGTCTCGACGCGGGAGCTGACGCAGCCCCGGTCCTGGCGGGCGACGCGCTCCGCCTCGTCGAGCAGGCGCGAGCCGAGGCCGGTGCCGCGGTGCGGGGCGGCCACCCAGAGGTGGTTGACGTGCAGCCAGCGGCCCCAGGTGTGCGCGGCGAGCCCCGCCGCGACGCCGCCCGCCTCGTCCAACGCCCAGACCGCCAGCGGTAGTTCCTGGTCGTCGGGGGTGCCGCGCAGGGCGCGGAGCACGGGCGACGCCGCGTCATTGGTCTCCCTGAGCCGCGAACGAAGCAGACCAAGCCGCTCTTTGTCGACTCCTGTCTCAATACGAAACATACGGCTCACCATAAACGCGCTGGCCAATCAGTTCTGCAAATCAGCTTCCGCTCCGGGCGTCCGGCTCTACTCTGAAGAACAGTGCCGGTGGGGGCCGGCGCTGATCAGGGGGCGAGACAGTCGGGTACGACGCCCGGTAGCACGTTGTGGGGGCCAGTGGTCAGGGCGCGGCGGCGGCCGTGCGACCGCGTCGACCCCGCTCCGGGCGCCGTGCCCGCGCCGATCGCTCCCCGACGGTCTTCGGGCCCGACGGTCTTCGGACGGGGTATCCCCGGCTCCTTGCAGGAGCGTGGGGAAGGGGGTTTCTGTGGTTCGCATTCGAGTCCTGGTCGTCGACGACCACCGCATCTTCGCCGAGTCGCTGGCCGCCGCGCTGGCGGCCGAGCCCGACGTGGACGTATCCGCCGCGGGCAGTGGTCCCGCCGCGCTGCGCTGTCTGGAGCGGGCGATCACCGAAGGGCGCAGATTCGACGTCCTGCTCGTCGACGCCGACCTCGGCAGCACCGCGAGCGCGCTGCAGGGCGCCCGCCCCGCCGTCCCGGTCCAGGAGGGGAACGCCGACGGGCTCGTCGACGGCATCTCCCTGGTCGCGGGCGTGCGTTCGGGCCAGCCCGCCGTGCGCACCGTGGTGCTCGCCGAGAAGGACGACCCGCGCCGCGCGGCCCTCGCGCTCCAGGCGGGCGCATCGGGATGGGTCGCCAAGGACTGCTCCCTGTCCCGGCTCCTGACGGTGATACGCGGCGTCCTGCGGGACGAGACCCACCTGCCGCCCGCGCTGCTCACCGGCGTGCTGCGCGAGCTGACGGCCGCCCGCAAGCACCGCACCGAGTCCGAGCGCCTGGTGGAGTCGCTGACCCCGCGCGAGCGCGAGGTGCTCCGCTGCATGGTGGCGGGCCTGGGCAGGAAGGCGGTCGCGGAGCGCCTCTTCCTCTCCCCGCACACGGTGCGCACCCACATGCAGAACGTGCTCGGCAAGCTGGGCGTCCACTCCACCCTCGCCGCCGTCGCGCTCGCGCGCCGCGCCGGGGTCGGCCCGGTCGACCTAGCCGGGGATGTTGTCGAACGGGGCGGTCAACTGGCGTAGCAGCGCCGCCAGTTCGCCTCGCTGGGCGCGGGAGAGCTCCGCGAGGATCGCCCGCTCCTGTTCGAGCAGTCCGGCGAGGGCCTGGTCCGCGCGGTCCTGCCCCTCGCCGGTCAGGCGCACGAGGACGCCGCGCCGGTCGCTGGGGTCGGGCAGGCGCTCGACGAGGCCCTTCTTCGCCAGGCGGTCGATGCGGTTCGTCATCGTGCCCGAGGTCACCAGGGTCTGGGTGAGCAGCTGGCCGGGGGAGAGCTGGTAGGGCGCGCCCGCGCGCCGCAGCGACGTCAGGACGTCGAACTCCCAGGGCTCCAGGCTGTGCTCGGAGAAGGCGAGTCTGCGGGCGCGGTCCAGGTGCCGCGCGAGCCTGCTCACGCGGCTGAGCACCTCGAGTGGTTCCACGTCGAGGTCAGGGCGCTCCCGGCGCCACGCTGCGACCAGCCGATCGACCTCGTCCTCCATGGCGATCAGTGTAGGGGGTCCCTCGACATGAAGTCTCTTGACGTCAAGATATCTCGGGGGCGAGGATGGGACGGCGCCCACATGTCCACGAGGAGGCCACCGTGTCCGCTGCCGTCTGGGATCCCCGTCAGTACCTGCGCCACGAGGGCCATCGCGCCCGGCCCTTCGTGGACCTGCTCGCCCGCGTCCCCGAACCGCCGGACACCGGACGGGCGCCGCGCGTCGCCGACCTCGGCTGCGGCCCCGGCAACGTCACCCGGCTCCTCGCCGAGCGGTGGCCCGCCGCGCACATCACCGGGTTCGACAACTCCCCGCAGATGCTGGAGCGGGCGGCCGGGCTCGCGGGCCCCACGGAGGGCGGGGGCCGCCTCGACTTCGCACCTGCCGACGCCACGGACTGGGCGCCCGCCCCCGGGACGTACGACCTGATCCTCTCCAACGCGACGCTCCAGTGGGTCCCGGGTCACCCGGACTCCTTCCCCGCCTGGGTCCGCGCGCTGGTGCCCGGCGGCACGCTCGCCTTCCAGGTGCCCGGCAACTTCGACGCGCCCAGCCACGTCCTGATGCGGGAGCTCAGCGAGTCCGAGCGGTGGCGGGGGCGGCTCGCCGGACTGCTGCGGCACGCGGACGCGGTGCTGTCGCCGGGGGCGTACCTGGAGCGGCTCGCGGGCCTCGGCTGCGAGGTCGACGCCTGGGAGACGACGTACCAGCACCTCCTGACCGGCGAGGACCCCGTCCTCGACTGGGTCAAGGGCACGGGCCTGCGCCCGGTCCTGACCGCGCTCGCGGACGACGCGGCGGCGACGGAGGAGTTCCTCGCCGACTACCGCGAGCTGCTGCGCAAGGCGTACCCGGCGACGGCCCACGGCACGGTCTTCCCGTTCCGGCGGGTGTTCGCCGTGGCGCGCAAGGGGGCCTGATGCTGCACGCCGTCGACCACGTCCAGCTCGCGGCGCCGCCCGGCAGCGAGACGCAGCTGCGGTCCTACTACGTCGGTGTCCTCGGCATGACGGAGACGCCCAAGCCGCCCGTGCTCGCGGCGCGCGGCGGCTGCTGGTTCGAGGCGGGGGCCGGGGCCGTGCGGCTGCACCTGGGCATCGAGGCGGACTTCAGGCCCGCGACGAAGGCGCATCCGGGGCTGCTCGTGCGGGACATCGACGCGTACGCGGACCGCCTCGTCGCGCACGACGCCGAGGTCGCCTGGGACGAGGACCTGCCGGGGCACCGCCGCTTCTACTCGTGGGATCCGGTGGGGAACCGTCTTGAGTTCCTCGAAGCGTTGGCCTGACCTCGCACTTTTGAGTGATCGCAGGGGATTTCGGGCCGTGGGGACAGGGTGGGCCATAGCGTGCCCGTGTCGCTTGTGCCGCAGTGGCGCCCGCGCCCACACTGATGGAGGAGGTGCTGCACGATGACCGCTCTCGCACATGAGGTGACCCCCGTGGTGAACAACCCGGTACCTGACTTGGACGAGGTCCTGTGGCAGGCGTGGAAGGCCATGGATCTCCCCGAGGGCTACCGGGCCGAGATCATCGAGGGAGCCATCGAGGTGTCGCCTACCGGTCGCCGTCGTCATACGGTGCTCATCAACCGTCTCCGTAGGGCTCTTGACGCCCACCTGAAGGGCAGTGACTACGCGGCCTATCAGGATGGCAACGTCATTTACCGTCGCAAGGCATGGATCCCCGACCTCTTCATCGCCCCCGAAGACCTCGACGGGATCCCCGACGAGGAAGACCTCGGCGTCGATGCTGCCGGAGTCGCGATGGTCGTCGAGGTCGTCTCACCGGGCCGTCGCAACATCGAGCGCGACCGCGTCCGCAAGCGCCGTGAGTACGCCCGCGCGGGCATCCCCGTCTACGTGATCATCGACGACTCCGACGAGGAGGGTGCCGTCCTCGTGCTGACCCTTCCGAACGACAAGAAGGCGACGTACGAGGAGGAGCACCGCGTCCCCTACGGCACCGAAGCCGTCGTCCCGAGCGGGCCCGCCAAGGGGTTCACCATCGGCGAGGAGATCACGCGGAGCTGAGGGAGCGGGCCCCGCTCGGCCCTTCGGGTCAGCTCTTCCTGTGCCCTATCAGCCGCGGCTTCGGCTCCAGGCCGTCCAGCCCGTGCCACGCCAGATTGACCAGGTGCGCCGCCACCTCCGCCTTCTTCGGCTTGCGGACGTCGAGCCACCACTGGCCCGTCAGCGCGACCATGCCGACGAGCGCCTGCGCGTACAGCGGGGCGAGCTTCTGGTCGAAGCCGCGGCCCTTGAACTCCTGGCCCAGGATGTCCTCGACCTGCGTCGCGATGTCCGAGATCAGGGACGCGAAGGTGCCGGTGGACTGCGCGACGGGGGAGTCGCGGACCAGGATGCGGAAGCCGTCCGTGTACGTCTCGATGTAGTCGAGCAGCGCGAAGGCCGCCTGTTCGAGGAGCTCACGGGGGTGCCCGGCCGTCAGCGCCCCCGTCACCATGTCGAGCAGCGCCCGCATCTCGCGGTCCACCACCACCGCGTACAGACCTTCCTTGCCGCCGAAGTGCTCGTAGACGACCGGCTTGGAGACCCCGGCCTTGGCCGCGATTTCCTCCACCGACGTGCCCTCGAAGCCCTTGGCGGCGAAGAGCGTGCGGCCGATGTCGAGGAGCTGCTCCCGGCGCTCGGCACCCGTCATCCGGGTGCGGCGCGTACGTCGGGGCTGCTTCTCTTTGCCGGAGGGGCTGGAGTTGCTGGAGTCGGTCGCCACGTCGTCAATCATGCCGGGTCGGAGGCGCGGGCAACGCGGCGGGACTCGATGCGTGACTTCGAGGGCCAGCGCACGTCGTACGCCCAGCCGAGGCGCTCGCACCAGCGGATGATCCGCGCCGAGGAGTCGACCTGGCCGCGCATCACGCCGTGCCGCGCCGACGTCGGGTCGGCGTGGTGGAGGTTGTGCCAGGACTCGCCGCAGGACAGGACGGCGAGCCACCAGACGTTGCCGGAGCGGTCGCGGGACTTGAAGGGGCGCTTGCCCACCGCGTGGCAGATGGAGTTGATCGACCAGGTCACGTGGTGCAGGAGCGCGACGCGGACCAGGGAGCCCCAGAAGAAGGCCGTGGCGGCCCCCCACCAGGACATCGTCACCAGGCCGCCGACCAGCGGCGGGATGCCGAGCGAGACGATCGTCCAGAGCAGGAACTGCCGGGAGACGCGGCGGATCGCCGGGTCCTTGACCAGGTCGGGGGCGTACTTCTCCTGCGAGGTCTGCTCCTCGTCGAACATCCAGCCGATGTGCGCCCACCACAGGCCCTTCATCAGGGCGGGGACCGTCTCGCCGAAGCGCCAGGGCGAGTGCGGGTCGCCCTCCGCGTCGGAGAACCTGTGGTGCTTGCGGTGGTCGGCCACCCAGCGGACCAGGGGCCCTTCCACGGCCATGGACCCGGCGACGGCGAGCGCGATGCGCAGCGGCCGCTTGGCCTTGAAGGAGCCGTGCGTGAAGTAGCGGTGGAAGCCGATCGTGATGCCGTGGCACCCCAGGTAGTACATGAAGACGAGCAGGCCGAGGTCCAGCCAGCTCACCCCCCAGCCCCAGACCAGCGGCACGGCGGCGAGCAGGGCGAGGAAGGGCACGGTGATGAACAGGAGCAGCGCGATCTGTTCGAGCGACCGTTTCTGCTCGCCGCCCAGCGTCGCGGACGCGTTCGCGGACGGGTCGGTGGCGGCGGCGTCGGCGGTCGCCGACGCCCGCGGAGCGTCTTCGATCACATCGGTGCTGGAGTACGCATCGGACGTTGTCGTCATGGGCACGTCCCCTGGGGGGTCGAGGAATGAGGGTTGTCTACGGGCACGCGGGAACGGACCGGTTCGTTTCCTACGGTTCCGTAACCTACGGCGACGTAAGTATGGCAGTGCGAAGCGCTGCGGCAAGAGGCCGCGAGCTCCGCGCTGCGAAGTGACACCTATCCTTGGACACGGTCGGACAGCGCGGTCCGCTCTGTTTCTCCCCCGGATCCCCACCGGGGACCCCTCCCAGTCTTGAAGCGCTTCAACACTGCAAGGAGCCGCACCTGTGAGCAGTGCCGACGACCAGGGCCAGCAGGCCACCAGCACCGCAAGCCCCGCCAGCACCGAGCTGCGCGCGGACATCCGCCGCCTCGGCGATCTGCTCGGCGAGACCCTCGTACGCCAGGAGGGCCCCGAGCTCCTCGAACTGGTCGAGAAGGTCCGCCGCCTGACGCGCGAGGACGGCGAGGCCGCCGCGAAGCTGCTCGGCGGTACGGAGCTGGAGACCGCCGCCAAGCTGGTCCGCGCCTTTTCCACGTACTTCCATCTGGCGAACGTCACCGAGCAGGTGCACCGCGGCCGCGAGCTGCGCGCCAAGCGGGCCGCCGAGGGCGGTCTCCTGACCCGCACCGCGGACCGGCTCAAGGACGCCGACCCCGAGCATCTGCGCCAGACGGTGCAGAACCTCAACGTGCGCCCCGTCTTCACCGCGCACCCCACGGAGGCCGCCCGCCGCTCCGTGCTCAACAAGCTCCGGCGTGTCGCCGAGCTGCTCGAAACCCCCGTCATCGAGTCCGACCGGCGCCGCCACGACATCCGTCTGGCCGAGAACATCGACCTGGTGTGGCAGACCGACGAGCTCCGCGTGGTGCGCCCCGAGCCCGCCGACGAGGCCCGCAACGCCATCTACTACCTCGACGAGCTGCACGCGGGCGCCGTCGGCGACGTCCTCGAGGATCTCACCGCCGAGCTGGAGCGCGTCGGCGTCGAGCTGCCCGAGGGCACGAGGCCGCTCAGCTTCGGCACCTGGATCGGCGGCGACCGCGACGGCAACCCGAACGTGACGCCCGCCGTCACCTGGGACGTCCTGATCCTCCAGCACGAGCACGGCATCAACGACGCGCTCGACATGATCGACGAGCTGCGCGGCTTCCTCTCCAACTCCATCCGCTACACCGGAGCCACCGAGGAGCTGAAGGCGTCCCTCCAGTGCGACCTGGAGCGCCTTCCCGAGATCAGCCCGCGCTACAAGCGGCTCAACTCCGAGGAGCCCTACCGCCTCAAGGCCACCTGCATCCGGCAGAAGCTGGAGAACACCAAGCAGCGCCTGGCCAAGGGCACCGCGCACGTGGAGGGCCGCGACTACCTCGGCACCGCCGAGCTCCTGCACGACCTCACGCTCATCCAGACCTCGCTGCGCGAGCACAAGGGCGCCCTGTTCGCGGACGGGCGGATGAACCGCACCATCCGTACGCTCGCGGCCTTCGGCCTCCAGCTGGCCACGATGGACGTGCGCGAGCACGCGGACGCCCACCACCACGCGCTCGGCCAGCTCTTCGACCGGCTCGGCGAGGAGTCCTGGCGCTACGCGGACATGCCCCGCGAGTACCGCCAGAAGCTGCTCGCCAAGGAGCTGCGGTCCCGGCGTCCGCTCGGTCCCTCCCCGGCCCCCGTCGACGCCGCGGGCGAGAAGACCCTCGGCGTCTTCCTCACCGTCAAGAAGGCCCTGGAGACCTTCGGGCCCGAGGTCATCGAGTCGTACATCATCTCGATGTGCCAGGGCGCCGACGACGTGTTCGCCGCCGCCGTGCTGGCGCGCGAGGCGGGCCTGATCGACCTGCACGCGGGCTGGGCGAAGATCGGCATCGTGCCGCTCCTGGAGACCACCGACGAGCTGCGCGCCGCCGACGTCATCCTCGACGAGATGCTCGCCGACCCCTCCTACCGCCGTCTCGTCGCCCTGCGCGGCGACGTCCAGGAGGTCATGCTCGGATACTCCGACTCCTCCAAGTTCGGCGGCATCACCACCTCGCAGTGGGAGATCCACCGCGCCCAGCGCAGGCTGCGCGACGTCGCCCACCGCTACGGCGTGCGCCTGCGCCTCTTCCACGGCCGCGGCGGCACCGTCGGCCGGGGCGGCGGCCCCTCGCACGACGCGATCCTCGCGCAGCCCTGGGGCACCCTGGAGGGCGAGATCAAGGTGACCGAGCAGGGCGAGGTCATCTCCGACAAGTACCTGGTGCCCTCGCTGGCCCGCGAGAACCTCGAACTGACCGTCGCGGCGACCCTCCAGGCATCCGCCCTGCACACCTCGCCGCGCCAGTCCGACGAGGCGCTCGCCCGCTGGGACGCCGCCATGGACGTCGTCTCGGACGCCGCGCACTCCGCGTACCGCAAGCTGGTCGAGGACCCGGACCTGCCGAACTACTTCCTCGCCTCCACTCCGGTCGACCAGCTCGCCGACCTGCACCTGGGCTCGCGGCCCTCGCGCCGCCCCGGTTCGGGCGTCTCGCTCGACGGCCTGCGCGCCATCCCGTGGGTCTTCGGCTGGACCCAGTCGCGGCAGATCGTGCCCGGCTGGTTCGGCGTCGGCTCGGGCCTGAAGGCGCTGCGCGAAGCCGGTCTCGACACCGTCCTCGACGAGATGCACGAGCACTGGCACTTCTTCCGCAACTTCATCTCCAACGTCGAGATGACGCTGGCCAAGACGGACCTGCGGATCGCGCGGCACTACGTCGACACCCTGGTGCCCGACGAGCTCAAGCACGTCTTCGCCGACATCGAGGCCGAGCACGAGCTGACCGTGAAGGAGGTCCTGCGGATCACCGGGGGCACCGAGCTCCTCGGCTCCCAGCAGGTCCTGCGGCAGACGTTCGCGATCCGCGACGCCTACCTGGACCCGATCTCCTACCTCCAGGTCGCCCTCCTCAAGCGCCAGCGCGACGCGGCGGCCGCGGGCACCGAGCCCGACCCGCTGCTCGGCCGCGCGCTGCTGCTCACCGTGAACGGCGTCGCGGCGGGCCTGCGCAACACGGGCTGACACCCTGGCCGCCAGGGCCCCGCACCTCTCCCGGAGGTGCGGGGCCTTTGCCGTGCGGCAGGCACCTAATCAGGTGAAACGGCGGTCGTACCGACTCGTCATGGCGCCTCCCGCGCCGCTCCCGGGGCCACAGTGAACGGGCCCTAGATCCATCCCCTCGGCGGTCGGGAGCACTGTGACCCCCGTACTCCATCACCGGTCCGGCCGCACCCTCGCTGCGGTTGCGGTCATCCTGTTCGCGCTGCTCGCGGCGCTCGCGCTCGTGCCGGGCGCCCCCGCCCACGCGGACGCCCGCATGAGCGTCCGCCTGGACCCGGCGACCTCGCCCGTGCCCTCCGGCGACCACGTCTCGTACAACGCGAGCATCCAGTGCTCCATCCCCGGCGACTGCCAGTCGGTGACCGTGACCTTCACGCCGCCGCCCGGCGCCTCCGGGCCCGGCGAGGTGTCGCAGCCCTACCCGCCGGGCGTCACGGACGTCACCGCCAACGCCGACGGCAGCGTCACCGTCACCTACGGCAAGATCAGCAGCGGTCAGAGCTCGCAGCTCACCGTCAGCTGGCCCACCGACGACTACTGGACGGCGCCGGGCGCGCAGCGGGCCACGATGTCGGCGACCGCCACCAACGGCGACGGCACGCCGAGCACCGACGACGCCTCCGTCACGGTCACCGCCACGCCCAACCCGGCGATCACCAAGGAGGGCCCGAAGGCGGCCAGGCCCGGCGACACCGTGGCGTACAAGATCACCGCGACCAACGACCCGCGCGACTCCAACCGGCCGCGCGGCAACCTCGCCCTGGAGAACACGGTCCTGACCGACGTGCTCCCCGAGGGCGTGGACCTCGTCGACGCCACCCCCACCGGCTACACCTACGACCCGGCGACGCGCACCATCAGCTGGCCCGTGGACACCGAACCGGGGCGCCCGGGCGACCAGTTGGCGCAGGTCAAGGAGTATCCGTACGGCGTCGTCCACGAGATCAGGGTCAAGGTGCGCGACGACGTCGCCGACGGCACGAAGCTCACCGACACCGCCACCATCACCGGCGACCCCTGGGGGCCGGGCACCGGCAAGATCTCCAAGGACGCCACCGCCGACACCACCGTCGGCACCGGCTCGGGCGAGGTGTCCGGCACCCTCGACAAGTCCGTCGACACCCCGCTCGCGGGCAACGGCCAGCGCGTCTCGTACGTCCTGAGGTTCGGCAACACCGGCACCGAGGCCGCCGACGTCCGCCTCTCCGACACCCTGCCGCGCGGCTTCGACGCGGCGTCCCTGCGCCTCTCCACCCCCTCCGGCGGCACCTACGCGGGGCGTTGGACGGTCGTGGTGACCCGCGCCGACGGCAGCACCGAGACGCTCACACCCACCGACCAGCAGGTCGACCTCGGCGACGATCCGGTCTCCGTACGCCTCAACGTGCCTGGCCTCGCCGCGGGCGCCAACCTGGTCGCCCAGATCAGCGGCCGCGCGGACGCCACCGAGGTGCCCGGCGGCAGCGGCGACGTCCGCAACTGCTCCCGGCTCGAACTGACCGGTGACAGCGGCGGCACCGCCGATGAGAAGTCCTGCGCGACCTTCCGCATCGAGCCCGAGGTCGCGCAGCCCGAACTCACCAAGTCCACGGCGCCCGCCCCCGTCGGCCCCGGCGGCACCCACACCTGGCGCATCACCATGCGCAACGACCGCTACCGCACCGACTCCTCGCCGCTGCGGCCGCACTTCGTCGACCTGGTGCCGCGTCAGCTCTCGTACGTGGAAGGGTCCTGGACCCTCGCGGGCGGCCAGCCCGCCTACTGCCCGGCCGCCGACCGCTTCACGGAGAAGGTCACCGCGGGACCCGACGGGCGCACCCGCGTCGAACTGACCGCGGCACGCGGAGCCGAGATCCCGGCCAACGACTCCACGTGCGTCTACACCTTCCGTACGACCGTCAAGCCCGGTGTCGCCAGCGGCACTTACGGCGGCACGCCGAACGACGCCGACTACGCGGGCAACCGCGCCGGGCTCTACGACGCGCAGCGCCCCATCAACACCCGGCAGACCGACACCCACGACATCAACGGCAACGGCAACACCACCGAGAACGTCGCCGAGGCCACCGACGACTTCGCCATCGCCCAGTCCGCCTCGCTCTTCGTCACCAAGGAGGTCAAGGGCGACAAGGACAGCGACTTCAAGGGCTCGGCGGAGGTGCCGGGCAAGGAGGACGAGGTCGGTCAGTCGACCGCGGGCGGCACGGTCGAGTACCGCACGGTCCTCGGCAACATGGGCAACACCGACCTCACCAACGTCGTCGCGTACGACCTGCTGCCCGCGCCCGGCACGAAGGGCGTCACCAGCGGGCGCTACGGCGACGCGGCGACCAGCGAGTGGCGGCCCGTCCTCACCGGACCCATCGACGCGGGGTCCGCGCCGGTGACGATCACGTACTCGGTGAAGGCGGATCCGTGCCGACCGGAGATGGACAACACCCCGGACGGCAGCGCGCCGTTCCACTGCGACGGGAAGCCGGATCCGAGCTTCGTGCCCGCGTCCGGGGTCACGGACTGGAGCACGGTCCGGTCCGTCCGCTTCGACTTCGACGGGCACGTGTTCACCGCGGGTGAGCGGTACACGCTGCGCTGGCGGATGAAGGTGCCGGAGCGGGCGTCGGACGGCGAGCCGTTCGACGGCGGGGAGCGGACCTGGAACAAGATCGCGATCGCGGGGGACCGGAGGGAGCCGGACGGGACGCTTCGGCCGTTGTTGGCGACGGAGGCGCCGTGGGTGGTGGCGGAGGTAGACAAAACCCCGTCGCCGACGCCAACGCCGACGCCAACTCCGACGCCGACCCCGACGCCTCCCACCCCGACCCCGACGCCGACCCCTCCCACCCCGACCCCGACCCCGACGCCTCCCACCCCTACTCCTACTCCCACCCCCACGCCTCCCACCCCGACGCCTCCGTCGCCGGAGCCGTCGCCGTCCCGGAGTGAGCCGCCGGCGCTTCCTGACACGGGGTCTTCGATCGCGCCGCTGGTGGCCGCGCTGGCGGCGGGGCTGCTGGCTGCGGGCGGAGTCTTCTTCGCCGCTACGCGGCAGAGGAGGGGGCGGCACTCCTAGCCCTCCGGGGTGCGGGTGAACGGTGGCTGGTCGCGCCGTTCCCCGCGCCCCTTATAGGGGCGGCAGTCCTGGTGTTCTGACTGCGGCCCGCATGTGGCTGAGCGCGCAGTTCCCCGCGCCCCTGACGGGGCGCCCCCCTGCCGGGCGGGTGGGCCCCTGCAAGGGGCGCGGGGAACGGCGCGAGCAACCACGCACGACCCGCACTCGAAATCTGAGCGGGAGGGCCCCTGCAAGGGGCGCGGGGAACGGCGCGAGCAACCACAGCGAACCCGCACCCGAAGTCCGAGCGGGACAGCCCCCAACACCGCCGGCCATCAGAACGTCAACGCCAGGAACGACGCCGACAGCACCACCCCACCCGTCACGGCGAAGCCCAACGCCACGCGCGGCAGACGCAGGCCCCCCGCCACCACCACCGAACCGAGAAGCAGCGCCCCACCCAGAGGGAGCAGCGCGTGGAGGAAACCGGGCCCGCCCGCACGGACCGCCTCCCGCGTCCCCGGCTTCAGGGCGACAGGAATCCGCGCACCCTTCCTCTCGGCGATGGATCGGTCGATCACCACGCGCGAGGGGGAGGAGGGAGAGGGGGAGGAGGACGCGGGGGACGGGGTGTAGGAACCGACGCAGTCGTCCGGCCCGCACCGAGTCACCGTAAGCACCCCCCGCTCAGGCCCCCCGGCCAGCAACCGCGCGGAGTCCCAGGACGCCCAGCCCCCCGCGGCGAGAAGCAGCGCGGTGAGCGAGCCCATGGCCGTGCGGCGTCCCAGGAGGAGCAGATTCATGGCCGGGATCCTTGGCCACTTGACTCCGCTCAGTCAACACTGGGCACAACGGACCCCGGGCCGGATCCCGGGGCGAACCGCAGGCCGAGCCGCAAGGACGAACCGCAGGAGCCGTCAGGAGTTGTACGTGCTCTGGGCCCGCTCCAGGCCCTCGATGATCAGCGCCTCGACCGCGTCGGCCGCCCGGTCGACGAAGTAGTCGAGTTCCTTGCGCTCCGACGAGGAGAAGTCCTTCAGGACGAAGTCCGCGACCTGCATGCGGCCCGGCGGGCGGCCGATGCCGAAGCGGACGCGGTGGTAGTCGGGGCCCATCGCCTTGGTCATCGACTTGAGGCCGTTGTGGCCGTTGTCACCGCCGCCCAGCTTCAGCCGCAGCGTCCCGTAGTCGATGTCGAGTTCGTCGTGGACGGCGACGATGTGCTCGGTCGGCACCTTGTAGAAGTCGCGCAGCGCCGTCACGGGACCGCCCGAGACGTTCATGTACGACATGGGCTTGACCAGGATCACCCGACGGCTCGTGGGCCCGGGCGCACCGATGCGGCCCTCGACCACCTGAGCCTGTGCCTTCGCGGCCCGCTTGAACTTGGCGCCCATGCGGTGCGCGAGCAGGTCGGCGACCATGAAGCCGACGTTGTGCCGGTTCATGGCGTACTCGGGGCCGGGGTTGCCGAGCCCGGCGATCAGCCAGGGGGCGTTGGCATCGGTCGTCACGTGCGTGTCTCCTTCATACGCGGCAGCCGCCGCCCCCCGAGGGAGCGGCGGCTGCCGTGCCGGATGTGCGTCGCGAGGCTCAGGCCTCGGCGGCCGCGTCGCCCTCGGCGGACTCGGCCGGGGCCTCCTCGGCCTGCGCGGCCAGGACCTGGAGGACGACGGTGTCGTCCTCGACGGCCAGCGTGGTGCCGGACGGCAGCGGGATGTCCTTGGCGAGGACGGACGCGCCGGCGTCCAGGCCCGCGATGGAGACGGTGACCGACTCGGGGATGTGGGTGGCCTCGGCCTCGACCGGAAGCGCGTTCAGGACGTGCTCGAGCAGGTTGGCGCCCGGGGCCAGCTCGCCCTCGGTGTGGACCGGGACCTCGACGTTGACCTTCTCGCCGCGCTTCACGAGGAGCAGGTCGACGTGCTCGAGGAAGCCCTTGATGGCGTCGCGCTGGACGGCCTTGGGGATGACGAGCTCGGGCTTGCCGTCGATGTCGATGGCGAGGAGCACGTTGGACTGGCGCAGGGCCAGGTTCAGCTCGTGGCCGGGAAGGGTGATGTGGGCCGGCTCGTTGCCGTGGCCGTAGACGACCGCGGGGACCTTGTTCTCGCGGCGGATGCGACGGGCGGCACCCTTGCCGAACTCGGCGCGGGACTCGGCGGCGAGCTTGATCTCAGCCATGGGAACTCCTCGGAGGTCAGAAATGTCGATGGGGGTGGTCACCCGGCCATACGACTTACTGGCCTGCTACGAAGAGCGCGTCGATAACGGACCGCCGCACCAGAAGATGCGGCCTCCCTCGCCGAGCAACGTGGACAGTGTACTCGGCGGGGAGGCCGCCTCAGAAATCGATCTTCGCTGCGAGGTCTACAAGACCTACTGCTCCTCGAAGAGGCTCGTCACCGAACCGTCCTCGAAGACCTCGCGCACCGCGTTCGCGATCGTCGGCGCGATCGAGAGCACCGTGATCTTGTCGAGTTCGAGACCGCTCGGGTCGGGCAGCGTGTCCGTGAAGACGAACTCGCTGACCTTGGAGTTCTTCAGGCGGTCGGCCGCGGGGCCGGAGAGCACGCCGTGCGTGGCCGTCACGATGACGTCCTCCGCGCCGTGCGCGAACAGGGCGTCGGCGGCGGCGCAGATGGTGCCACCGGTGTCGATCATGTCGTCGACCAGGACGCAGACGCGGCCCTTCACGTCACCGACGACCTCGTGGACGGTGACCTGGTTGGCGACGTCCTTGTCGCGGCGCTTGTGGACGATCGCCAGCGGGGCGCCGAGGCGGTCGCACCAGCGGTCGGCGACGCGCACGCGGCCCGCGTCGGGGGAGACCACCGTCAGCTTCGAGCGGTCGACCTTCGCGCCCACGTAGTCCGCGAGGACCGGCAGGGCGAAGAGGTGGTCGACCGGGCCGTCGAAGAAGCCCTGGATCTGGTCCGTGTGCAGGTCGACCGTGAGGATGCGGTCCGCACCCGCGGTCTTCATCAGGTCGGCGACCAGACGGGCCGAGATCGGTTCACGGCCGCGGTGCTTCTTGTCCTGCCGCGCGTAACCGTAGAACGGCACGATGACGGTGATGGAGCGGGCCGACGCGCGCTTGAGCGCGTCGATCATGATGAGCTGCTCCATGATCCACTTGTTGATCGGAGCGGTGTGGCTCTGGATCAGGAAGCAGTCGGCGCCGCGCGCCGACTCCTGGTAGCGGACGTAGATCTCACCGTTGGCGAAATCGAAGGCCTTCGTCGGCACGATGCCGACACCCAGCTTGTGTGCGACCTCCTCGGCCAACTCGGGGTGGGCGCGGCCGGAGAAGAGCATCAGCTTCTTCTCGCCGGTCGTCTTGATCCCGGTCACAGCACTGTCTCCTCAGAGAGTTCGTCCCGCTGCCGTACTCACGCGTCCCGGTGCGTCGAGTCGGCCGATTGTGTGCACCTATCACGGTACGCCGTGTCAGACGCACCTGTTTCCGGTCAGCTTTCGCCGGCCGGTTCCCGGGACGCTGCCTCCGCCGCCTTCGCGGCCGCGCTCCCCGGACGCTTGCGGGCCACCCAGCCCTCGATATTCCGCTGCTGGCCCCGGGCGACGGCCAGCGAACCGGCCGGCACGTCCTTGGTGATCACGGACCCGGCGGCGGTGTAGGCACCGTCCCCGACCGTGACAGGAGCCACAAACATGTTGTCCGAACCGGTCCGCACGTGCGACCCCACCGTGGTGTGGTGCTTCGCCTCGCCGTCGTAGTTCACGAAGACGCTCGCGGCACCGATGTTGGAGTGCTCGCCGATCGTCGCGTCGCCCACGTACGACAGGTGCGGCACCTTGGAGCCGTCGCCCAGCGTCGCGTTCTTCATCTCCACATACGTACCCGCCTTGGCCTTCACTCCAAGCCGGGTACCCGGACGCAGATACGCGAACGGGCCGACGCTCGCCCGCTCCCCGATCTCCGCGCCGTTCGCGACGGTGTTGTCGACCCGGGCCCCCGCGCCCACCGTGGTGTCGTTCAGGCGGGTGTTGGGGCCGACCTCGGCGCCCTTGCCCAGGTGCGTGGCGCCCTGGAGCTGGGTGCCGGGGTGGACGATCGCGTCGCGCTCGTAGCTGACGGTGGCGTCGAACCAGGTGGACGCGGGGTCGACGACGGTGACTCCGGCGAGCATCGCCTCGGTCAGCAGGCGGTCGTTCAACGTCCGGCGGGCCTCGGCCAGTTGGACGCGGTTGTTGATGCCCGCGATCTCCTCGTGGTCCTCGGTGACGGCGGCGCCGACGCGGTGCCCCGCCTCGCGCAGGATGCCGAGGACGTCGGTCAGGTACTCCTCGCCCTGGCTGTTGTCCTTGCGCACCTTGCCGAGCGCGTCGGCGAGGAGCTGCCCGTCGAAGGCGAAGACACCGGAGTTGATCTCACGGATCGCGCGCTGGGCCTCGGTGGCGTCCTTGTGCTCGACGATCGCGGTGACCGCGCCGTTCGCTCCGTCGCGCACGATGCGGCCGTAGCCGGTCGCGTCCGGCACCTTGGCGGTGAGCACGGTCACGGCGTTGCCGTCGCCGTCGTGCGTCGCGGCGAGCTGGCGCAGCGTCGCGCCGGTGAGCAGGGGGGTGTCGCCGCAGACCACGATGACGGTGCCGTCGACCGAACCGCCGAGCTCGTCGAGGCCGATGCGGACGGCGTGCCCGGTGCCGTTCTGCTCGCGCTGGTAGGCGGTGCGGACCCGCGGCGCGATGGCGCCGAGGTGCTCCTTGACCTGGTCGCTCTGGAAGCCGACGACGGTGACGAGCTGCTCGGGCGAGAGTGCGTCCGCGGCCTCGAGCACGTGCCCGATGAGGGAACGGCCACAGATCTCGTGCAGGACCTTGGGAAGGTCCGACTTCATACGGGTGCCCTCACCCGCTGCGAGGACGACGACGGCTGCCGGGCAGTTGGCGCTCACGGGGATGCCCTTCGGCTTCGGATGGTTGGGGGTTCCTCTTGGGGAGGACATCCGCAGGATACCGGGGCGTAGGGGCGTGGAAATGGGCGCGGGTCCCGACCACAGGGATCAGGACCCGAGAGATGAAGCTCCCCCGCCAGGACTCGAACCCGGACAGATGGCACCAAAAGCCACAGTGCTGCCAATTACACCACGGGGGATGGAAACGGCCTGAACCGGACATTGCGTCTGGCTCGCGGCCGGGCCCCCAACACTATGCCGCACCGGGCGCCTTCGACGCGACGATACAGATCACCTCCTTCGCGCCACACTCCGCGCGTGATCTCCGTCATGGTCCCGGCGGCGCCGCGAGCCATCCGGAATGCGGACGTCCGGCGCGAAAACGTGAACGGTTCAACAGTTCGAGGGATATCGGTGAGTTTCGCTTCCCGTCGAACGGGGCGTGTGCTGGATCACCGGGCCGGAAACTCACCGGAAAACCGGGGTGGAACGCCCGTACGCTGGAGCACATGACCACGACGGGGGACGACCGCACCACGGCCATGACCGGGCCGTGGTGGTGGGAGAGGTGGCGCGGCGCCGCGCTGGACGCGGGGCTCGCGCTGGCGTCCGCGGCGGAGTGCGGGGCCGAGGGCGTGGAGTTCAGCGGGGACGCGGGACTGCCGACGCCGGTGGGGGTCGTGTTCGGTGTGCTCGCGGGTTCGGCGCTGCTGTTCCGGCGCCGCTGGCCCATCGCCGTCGTCCTCATATCGATCGCGATCACGCCCGCGCAGATGGGCGTCCTGCTGACCGTCGTCGGGCTCTACACCCTGGCCGCCTCCGAGCTGCCGCGCCGCATCACCGGCGCGCTGGCCGGGATGTCCATGGCGGGGACGCTGATCGTGGCCCTGGTGCGGACCAGCCAGGACATGGCCAACGACGCGGGGTCGCCCGCCATCGGCAGCGAGTTCGTGCCGTTCTTCGCGGTGACCGCCGCGATCGGGGTGACCGCGCCGCCGGTGCTTCTCGGTCTGTACGTGGGCGCGCGGCGCCGTCTGGTGGAGGGCATGCGGGAGCGTGCGGACAGCCTGGAGCGCGAGCTCCAGCTGCTCGCGGAGCGCGCGGAGGAGCGCGCCGAGTGGGCGAGGAACGAGGAGCGCACGCGGATCGCCCGCGAGATGCACGACGTGGTCGCGCACCGGGTGAGCCTGATGGTCGTGCACGCGGCGGCGCTCCAGGCTGTCGCCCGCAAGGACCCGGAGAAGGCCGTCAAGAACGCCGCGCTCGTCGGCGACATGGGCCGCCAGGCGCTGACGGAGCTGCGCGAGATGCTCGGGGTGCTGCGCACCGGCGACGGCACGCAGAACGCCAAGCCGGTCAAGCCCGCCGAGCCGGTGCCGCTGGCCGCCGTGGGGCACGCCGCCGCGGCGGCCGCCTCCCGCGCGGTGGACGAGGAAGGCCCCTCCCTCGCCGATCTCGACGAGCTGGTGGGCCAGTCGCGGGCCGCGGGCATGGCGGTCGACCTGTCGGTGGAGGGCGAGTCGCGCGACTACGCGGGCGACGTCGAGCAGACCGCGTACCGCGTCGTGCAGGAGGCGCTGACGAACGTGCACAAGCACGCGGCGGGCGCCAAGACCCACGTCCGCCTCGCGCACCGCACGTCGGAGATCGCCATGCAGGTGGAGAACGAGCCGCCCCCCGAGCCGGACGAGGCGGCCGACGCCCGCCTGCCCAGCGGCGGCAACGGTCTGGTGGGCATGAAGGAGCGGGTCATGGCACTGGGCGGCGTGTTCGTGTCGGGCCCGACGGACGGAGGCGGCTTCCGAGTCTCGGCGGTACTCCCGGCGGCCGCGCAGGCCGCCCCATAAGGGGCGCGAGGAACGGCGCGATCGGCCCCCATGCACCCGCAGGTCAGAGAACCGCTGAGCCCGCCGTGAGGCGAATCGGCTGGGCGGGGAGCCCCGCAGGGGGCGCGGGGAACGGCGCGATCGGCCCCCATGCACCCGCAGGTCAGAGAACCGCTGAGCCCGCCGTGAGGCGGACCGGCTGGGCGGGGAGCCCCGCAGGGGGCGCGGGGAACGGCGCGATCGGCCCCCATGCACCCGCAGGTCAGAGAACCGCTGAGCCCGCCGTGAGGCGAATCGGCTGGGCGGGGAGCCCCGTAAGGGGCGCGGGGAACGGCGCGACCAGCCCCCACGCACCCGCAGGTCAGACAATCGCTGAGCCCGCCGTGAGGCGGACCGGCTGGGCGGGGAGCCCCGCAGGGGGCGCGGGGAACGGCGCGACCAGCCCCCACACATCCGCAGGTCAGAGAACCGCTGACCCCGCCGTAAGGCGAATCGGCTGCGCCCCCGTGACCAACGTCGCCAGCGCCTGGTCGATGCTGGGGCCGAGGAACCAGTCGCCGCTGTGGTCGAGACTGTAGACGCGGCCCTCCGCGTCGACGGCGAGCAGCGCCTGCGTCTCCGTCTCCTCGCCGATGGGGCACACCTCGGAGTCCAGGGCACGGCCCAGGTCACCGAAGGTGCGGGCCAGATGGAGGCCGTACATCGGGTCGAGGTGCACGGTGGCCGGAGCTATCTGGCGGCCGGGCCCCTGCGGGGTGATGTGCAGTCCGCCGAACTCCGCCCACGCCTCGACGGCCGCGGGGAAGACGGCGTGCCGGTGCCCCGCGGGCGAGGTGTGGCGGCGCAGTACGTCCGCCCAGATCTCGGCCTGCTTGATGTCCCAGCGCCCCGGCCGCCAGCCCGCCGCGCGCAGGGCGGCGTCGACGGGGACGGGGAAGCGGGTGCTGCCGCCGGTGGCCGCTGCGGCCGTCGTGGCGGTGTGGTCGGCGTGCATGGGGTGGCCCTCGTTCGGTCGGAAGGGTCGTCGGATGGACGGTGGGGCGTCGGTCCGGCTGGTGTCCGGTGCGACGGTCAGGCCTCGTTCGCCGTCGGATCCACTACGCGTACGCCGAAGTGCGAGGTGAGGGCCGTACAGGAGCGGCAGGGACGGGCGAAGCCGCCGTGCAGCGGGTCGCCGTCCTCGCGGATGCGGCGGGTGGTGAGCTTGGCGTGTTTGAGCGCCTTGCGTGCCTCGCCGTTGGTCATGGGCTTGCGCGAGGCCCGTTTGGAACGGCTTGCGTCGGCCGCCGTGAGGTGGCGGGAGATGAGGATCGCCTCGGCGCAGCGCCCGGTGAAGCGTTCGCGCTGACCGCTGGTGAGGGTGTCCAGGAAGTCCTGGACCAGCGGGTGCAGCGCGGGCGGCTCCTCACCGCGGCCCGCGGTGCACGTGAGGGTGGTCTGGCCGCGTACGGAGAGGGCGGCCGCGACGGTCGGCAGGATGCCGTCGCGGCGCTGGCGCAGGACAGGCGCGTGGGCGGCGGTGGCGCTCCACCCGACGCGGGGATCGCCGCCGGCGCGCGGGTCGCCGTGGTGGGTGCCCGGCTCCCCGGCGCGCGGGTCGTCAGGGACCGCCGCGGCGGGGCCGCCGCCCGCCCCGGTGGCCGACGTGTGCCCGGACATGCCGCTCTGTGCCGTGTGCATCTGCTGTTCGCCTCCCCCTGCTCGCGGTCGTCACCGCGTGTGCCACGCCCCCGCGTTGCGGGGACAGCCTGCCAAATGGGGCGGGTGGTGCGGAAGCTGGGGCACTGCGACACGCCTGGCTTTCCGTCCACTTTCGCCGCACGGTGACCGTCCGGTGGCTGCTGGTCATGGAACCGGAGGCCCGGTGACCGGTGTCGTTCTTACGCATAGGCTGTCGACATCCGCAGGGCCATGAAGCAAGAACCATCCACAGTGCCGCAGGGGGCAACCGCCATGACGACAGGTCGGCTGGGGCAGCAGTCCGCGCCGCCGAACGCGGCCTACGCCGGGCAGGTCGTGCACTTCCCGGACCCGGTCCGGGCCGCACGCCATCCCAGAGGGGTGCGGGTGGACGAGCACGGTTACCCGGACTTCTCGTTCTACGCGCGGGCCGCGGCCGAGATCGCCGAGCCCCCGGAGGGCTTCGGCGTCGACGAGCTGCGCCTGACGGACTACGTGTCGGCGAACGCGGCGCTCGCGGCCTCGGGGCACGACCTGTGGGACACGATCCCCGCGGTGGCGACCCCGCACGGCTGGACCTGGCACCACGTGCCGAACAGCCGCCGCCTCGAACTGGTCCCCGTCGAGGTGAAGGCGCTCCTGCGCCACCACGGCGGGCTCGCGACGACCTCCGTCGACCAGGACAAGAGGGGCACGCGCCCGCTCCAGGAGACGCGCCCCGCGCACTTCGGCCTGCCCAAGGCGGCGGTCGCGGTGACCGAGCAGCAGATCCAGGGCGTCGAGGAGGACCTCGGCTACCGGCTGCCCGGCGCCTACCGGTCCTTCCTGAAGGCGGCGGGCGGCTGCGCGCCGGTCGGCACCGCGCTCGACGCGGACCTCGGGCTCCTGCTCGACCAGCCGTTCTTCACGGTCAGGGACGAGGCCGCGGTCAACGACCTGGTCTACGTCAACAAGTGTCTGCGCGACCACCTCACCAAGGACTACCTGGGCGTGGGCTTCGTGCAGGGCGGGCTGCTCGCCGTGCAGGTCAGGGGCGACCGGGTCGGTTCCGTCTGGTTCTGCGCGTACGACGACGCCCGTGACCAGGACGCGTGGCCGCCGCCGGAGCGGGTGCGGCGGCTGCTGCTGCCCTGCGGCGACGACTTCGACCAGTTCCTGTCCCGGCTCGCGGGCAACCCGCCGGAGCTGGAGACCGTGGCGAACCTGATGGTGGACGGCGGCTTCGCGCAGGCCGTCCCGGTGGGGGAGTGACTTGGCGATGGTGACCTTCGCGCAGGCGCAGGAGCGCGCCGAGGAGTGGATCAACGGCGACGTGCCCGGCTACCAGCACCGTGCGGTGCGGGTACGGGAGTTCGACCTCGGCTTCGTCGTCTGGGCCGAGGACCGCGAGAACGGTCCGGTGTCCGACGGCGGCAGCCAGCGGCTCGTCATCGCGCGCGACAGCGGCGAGGCGACGCTGTGGCCCGGCCTTCCGGTGGGCGAGGTGATCCGCAGGTACGAGGAGGAGTACGGCCTGCCGGACGCGGCGCCCGAGGACACGACCCCCGCGCCGCCGCCGGAACGGGTGGATCTGAACCAGACGTCGTTCCTGCTGAGCCCTCCGGAGTGGCTCCAGGAGGCGGCGGACAAGCTCGGCATCCCCGACCGGCGCTCGGGCTCCGCGGCCTCTCCGGACTCCGCGGCCTCCTCGGACTCCGCGGCCTCCTCGGACTCCGCGTCCGGATCGGAACCCGCCGCTCCCGACGCCGGTACGCCGTGGCCCGCCGCGCCCGCGGTCGACGAGGGCCTGGCCCCGACGTCGCCCGGCACGCCCGCGGGGGCGACCCCGTGGGCCGGTACGGACACCAACGCCGACGACGGCGAGGACCTCTCGGTACCCGCGCCCGCGACGGTGTTCGCGCCGCCGCTGGTCGTCGAGGACGACGAGGAGCAGCCGAGGCCGAGCGTGGCGCCGGAGGCCAAGACGGCCCTGATGCACGGGGGCAGCCAGCTCCCGAAGACGGCGCTGGCCCCGGCGCTCGGCGGCGCGCCCGCCGCTCCGGGCGCGGGCGCGTCTGGCGCGCCGGAGGGCCCGGGTGGGTCCAACGCGCCGCAGCCGCCCGCGGGTTCGCCGCCCCCGCAGCCGCCTGCCGGGTCGCCCGCGCCGCCGCCGTCGGACGCTTCGGCGTACGGCTATCCGCAGGGCCCTGGTGCGTCCACCCCGGCTCCGCCGCCGCCGGACTCCTCGGCGTACGGCTACCCGCAGGGCCCCGGTGGGTCCAACGCGCCGCAGCCGCCTGCCGGTTCGCCGCCCCCGCAGCCGCCTGCCGGGTCGCCCGCGCCGCCGCCGTCGGACGCTTCGGCGTACGGCTACCCGCAGGGCCCCGGTGGGTCCAACGCGCCGCAGGCTTCCGGTTCCGCCACGCCCCCGCCGCCCAGCCCGCCGGGTGTCCCCGGCGTGCCTCCGGGGAGTACGCCGCCGCCTTCCGGTCCCGGTGCGCCGGGCACGCCCGCGGGCGGGTACGTCCCGACGCAGCTCGTCTCGTCGCTCGGCCCCGACGGGCCCAAGCCGCCCGCGGCCCCTGGTGCTCCGCAGCCTCCCGGCTCGCCCGGGACGCCGCCGGGTGGCGTGCACCATGCCGCGACGATGCTGGCCGACCCGAGCCTGGGCGGTCCCGGTGGGATAAAGCCTCCCGGTGCTCCGGGCGCTCCCGGTGCGCCGCAGCCGCCCGGTCCGCCCGGTCCGCCTGGTGCTCCCGGCGCCCCTGGTGCGCCGCAGCCTCCTGGCCCGCCCGGTGTGCCGGGTGCGCCGCCCGGTGGTGTGCACCACGCCGCGACCATGCTGGCCGACCCGAGCCTGGGCGGTCCCGGTGGGATAAAGCCCCCCGGGGCTCCTGGTGCGCCCGGCGCCCCTGGCGCACCTCAGCCGCCCGGCCCGCCCGGAACTCCCGGTGCCCCGCCGCCCGGCAGCACCCCGCCCCCCGGCGGGGGTGTCCACCACGCCGCGACCATGCTGGCGGGGCCCGCGGTCGGCGGTCCTGGTGCGCCCGGCATGCCGCCGCCGCCCGCGCCGGGGCCCCAGGGGCCCGGCGGCGGTCAGCCGTACGGCTATCCGCAGCCGCCCGTCGGGCAGCCCACCGTCGGACCCGGCTACCAGGCCGTCCTTCGCTACCGCGCGGCCGACGGCTCCGAGCAGCAGGTCATCCGCCGCTCGGCGCCCGGTACTCCGCACCCGGAGTGGCAGATCCTGCACGAGCTGCACGGCATGAACGTGCCGCCGCAGCAGGTGCTCGAACTCCACACCGAGCTGGAGTCCTGCGAGCTGCCGGGCGCGTACTGCGCCCGCATGATCCGCGAGACCTGGCCGCAGGCGCGGATCACGTCCATCGCGCCGTACGGCACCGACCACGCGTCCCGTCAGGGTGGCATGCAGCAACTCCTCGCCCACCAGGGCGAGTTGCACCAGGTGGCGGACGGGCCCGCGCGCCCGGCGCCGGTGCGCGCGCCGTTGCAGCAGCTGCCGCCCGCCCCGGCGATCCCGCCGGAGGGCATCGCACAGGAGCTGGCCGCGGCGTTCGGGCCCGGCATCTTCCGCTTCGACCAGCGCGCGGTGTCCCGGCAGGGCGTGCCGGACATCGTGGCGCACGTCCTCGTGGTGGCGGGTCTGCCCGTCGACTTCGGCCCGTTCTTCTGGGCGCAGGCCCAGCCGGGGCGGCCCGTGCCGACGCTGGCGGAGCTGGCGCAGGAGCGGGGGGTGCAGGCGGCCTCCGACGCGGGCTCGTACCTGGTCATGGGCAGCGACTTCGGGCGTGCGCTCTGTGTCCAGTACGGGACGGCGAACATCGTTGCCGTGCCGGTGGAGGCGGGGGCCGGCGGGGCGCCGGTGCCGCCGCAGTTCGTGAACACGGGGTTGCCCGAGTTCGCGCGCTGTATGGCTCTGTTGGGGCGGATGTGGCGTCTGCGGTTCGGTCTCAATCAGGAGCAGGCCGGGCGGTGGACTGTGGACTTCCAGAATCAGTTGGCCGCGCTTGACGCTGCCGCTTTGGCTTCGCCGGAGAGTTGGTGGTCTGTGCTTCTTGAGCAGATGTGGGACGGGTTGTTGTAGGTGTTCTTTCGGGTGCGGGTGGGCTGTGGCTGGTCGCGCAGTTCCCCGCGCCCCTAAGAGCCTGCGCCGTTCCCCGCGCCCCCAAAGATTGCGCCGTTCCCCGCGCCCCTAAGAAAGCCTGCGCCGTTCCCCGCGAGCCTAAAGATTGCGCAGTTCCCCGCGCCCCCAAGGAAGCCTGCGCCGTTCCCTGCGCGCCTAAGGAAGCCTGCGTCGTTCCTCGCGCCCCTAAAAGATTGCGCAGTTCCCCGCGCCCCCAAGGAAGCCTGCGCAGTTCCCCGCGCGCCTAAGGAAGCCTGCGTCGTTCCCCGCGCGCCTAAGGGAGCCTGCGGAGTTCCCCGCGTCCCTGGGAATGCTCCCCATGCCCCCTCGAAGCTGCTCCCCGAGGGGGCGTTCGAACTGCGTAATCGGTTGGGTGGCCCGATCATGCGGGCATGGTGGAGAAGGGGAAGCGGCGGTGGCCCAAGCGGCTTGTGCTGGGGCTGGTCGCGTTGGTCGTGCTGGTTGCCGCGTACGGGGTCGGGCTCTATTTCTGGGCCGGGGCGCGGCTGCGGACCACCGACGCCTTCGCGGCGTACGAGGGGCGTCCGGACCGGGGCGCGGGCACCGACTGGCTGCTCATCGGGTCCGACAGCCGCTCCTCGCTCACCCCCGAACAGCGCAAGAAGCTCCACGTCGGCAACGACCAGGGGCTCAACACCGACACGATCATGGTCCTGCACCACGGCGACAGCGGGCCGTACCTCGTGTCGATCCCGCGTGACTCGTACGTCGCCATCCCCGGGCACGGCAAGGGGAAGATCAACTCCGCGTACGCGATCGGCGGCGCCCCGCTGCTCACCCGCACCGTCGAACAGGCCACAGGGCTCCGCCTCGACCACTACGGCGAGGTGAACTTCCTCGGCTTCGTGGACGTGGTGGACGCGTTGGGCGGTGTCCGCATCTGCGTACCCGAAGGGGGTCTGCGCGACGAGAAGTCGGGGGCGGACTTCGGTGCGGGGTGTCAGCGCATGGACGGGGTCCAGGCGCTCCAGTACGTACGGGCCAGGTACTCCGACCCCGAGGGGGACCTCGGCCGGGTGAAGCGCCAGCGGCAGTTGGTGAGCGCGGTCGCCGAGAAGGCCGTGAGCGTGCCGGTGCTGCTGCCGCCGTGGAAGCTGATTCCCTTCCTGAGCGCCTCGCTCGACGCGCTCACCGTCGACACGGACACCGGGGTGGGGGCACTGGCCAGGATGGGCCTCGCGATGGAGGGGCTCTCGGGCGGTTCGGGGGCCACCACGACCGTGCCCGTGGCGAGCGAGCCGGAGATCGCCGGGGTCGGCGATGTCGTCGTGTGGGACCCGGTCAAGGCCGACCGGCTCTTCGATGCGCTCAGGAATGACACCCCGATTCCGACTTCCGGCGCCAATTGACGCATCCTTGACCGGGTGGAGTGGGCGGAGTGTCGCGTTATGAGCGCTTCCGCTTGATCCATCAAGATGTGCGCCAATCGCGCTGTACGTGCGAGGTACGTCGGAGAGGGGATCCAAGGATGAGCAGCAGCGGTGCATCGTCGTCGCCGCACGGCTTCGTCACCGTGCGGGGTCGTGGCTACCGTCCCGAGCAGGTGGAGGCGTTCGCCGCCGGTCTTTCCCGGGAGCGGGACGGGGCGTGGGAGCGCGCCGCCCGGCTGACCGTCCTGGCCAAGGACATGGAGGTGCAGGCCGAGCACCTGCGCGACGTGGTGTCGCGGCTCGCCCCCCAGACGTACGAGACCCTCGGCGAGCGGGCCCGGCAGATCCTGGCGCTCGCCGAGACGGAGGCGGCCGCCCTGCACGCCGTTGCCGACGCCGACGCACAGCGCATGACGGACGAGGCGGAGGCCGACGCGCGCGCGGCCGCGGATGCCGCGCGCGGGTACGCCGACCGGGTGGGCGCCGCCGTCGACGAGTGGGCGGAGCGGCGGCTGCTCGCGGACCGCGCCACCGCGGACGAGGAGCGCGTCGGGGCCCGGCGTGACGTGAAGGAGTGGCGCGGTGAGGCGCTCGCCGTGCTGCGCGAGATGCGGCAGCGCACCGAGGGCATCCTCGCCGACCAGGAGAAGGAGCACGCCGAGCGCTGGGAGGCCGCCGAGCGGCAGATCGCCGAGCGCGAGTCCGCTGAGCAGGCCCGCGAGGCGGAGCTCGTCGCGGCGGCGCAGGCGCGGCTCGGCGAGGCGGAGCGGGCCCTCGCGGAGGCGGCGGAGTCGGCGCGGCACGGCCAGGAGGACGCCGAGGCGCGCGGCGCGGAGGTGATCGCGGAGGCGACGTTGCGGGAGGAGCGGATTGCTCGTGAGACGGAGCGGGTGCTTCGTGAGCACGGTGAGGAGTGGGATGAGGTGCGGGCTCACATGGATCACGTACGCAGCAGTCTTGCGGCCCTGACGGGCCGGGCGCCGGTGGAGGACACCCCGTGAGCGCGGGGTCTTGAGGGGGGCCGCCCCGCCGTGTTCTGACCGCGGGCCGGTGGGGGCTTGTCGCGCAGTTCCCCGCGCCCCTGAAGGGGCGCCCCCGGTGTGTTGGCCGCAGGCTGTGTGTGGCTGAGCGCGCAGTTCCCCGCGCCCCTGGCGGGGCGCGCCCGCAGGGCGCGGTTTTAGGGGCGCGGGGAACTGCGCGAGCAACCACGACGCACCCGCACCCGAAGAACCCGCCGTCAGAAAGCCTCACCCCCGCCCTGTCACATTCACGCCGCCCGATCCGTCAAGTAGGTGTAATCACCGGCCAGGACACTGGGAGCGCACCATGGAAGCTCGGCTGAACCTCTTCACCAACCCCGTCGCCGGCAAGCTCATCAAGCACCTGAATGCCGCGGGCAAGGCGATCGGCGAATCGCCGCTGCCCGCCGCCACGCAGGAGCTGGTGAAGATCCGCGCCAGCCAGATCAACGGCTGCGGCTTCTGCACCGACATGCACACCAAGGACGCCGCGCACGCGGGCGAGACCTCGGTGCGCCTCAACCTGATCGCCGCCTGGCGCGAGGCCACCGTGTTCACCGACGCCGAGCGCGCCGCCCTCGAACTCACCGAGCAGGGCACCCGCGTCGCGGACGCGGCCGGTGGGGTCACCGACGAGGCGTGGGCGAACGCGGCCAAGCACTACGACGAGGACCAGCTCGCCGCCCTGGTGTCGATGATCGCCCTCATCAACGCCTACAACCGCGTCAACGTGATGATCCAGATGCCCGCGGGCGACTACCAGCCCGGTCAGTTCGGCTGACCTGAGGCGCCGCACCCGCCAGGATCAGGCCCTCCACCGCCTCGTACCGCCGACGCTGCTCCGCCGCGTCGCCCCGGTCCGAAAGGCGGGTGCCCAGCCAGCCGAGGAAGAAGCCGAGGGGGATGGAGACGAGGCCCGTCGTCGTGAAAGGGAACCAGGCGAAGTCGTGGTGCGGGAAGGCCGCGTGCGGTGTGCCCGAGACGAGATTGGTTCCCGTCATCAGGACCGCGGCGCCGAGCGAGCCGCCGAGCAGGGTGCAGAGCAGGCCCGCCCGGGTGAAACGGCGCCAGAAGAGGCTGTAGACCAGGGCGGGGGCGAGCGCGGAGGCACCGAGGCAGAACGAGAGGGTGACGAGCGGTTGCAGGTTGCGGTCCTTGACCAGGACCGCGAGCAGGATCGCGGGCACCCCGATGGCCAGCGCGGAGGCGCGGGCCAGCCGCATCTCGCGCCGCGCGGAGAGGACGCCACGGCCGTCCTCGCCGCCGTCATCATCCGTGCCGCCGCCGTCCGCGCCGCGGCGGCCGTGCGCGAAGACGTCGTGGGCCAGGGAGTTGGCGCAGGCGAGGATCATGCCCGCCACCGACGCGAGCAGCGTCAGGAACAGGGCCGTGGTCACCGTGGTGAAGAGCAGGGTCTCCGCCGTGGAGAGGTCGGCGCCGAACGCGGCCCGGCCGACGAGCGCCGTCGCGCCGAAGCCGACGACGGTGATGACGAGGACGAACAGCGAGACGCAGGCCACCGCCCAGGACATCGAGCGGCGCGTCTCGCGGGCGCCGCGCGCGGTGTACATCCGCATCGTGACGTGCGGCAGCGCCGCCCCGCCGAGCACCACCGTCAGCTCCGAACTGATCATGTCAAGGCGGGGGTCGGGGCTCTCGGCGAACTGCAGTCCGGAGCGGAGGTAGGCGGGGCCCGCGCCGCTGCCGTGCTGGGCGGCGGACAGGAGCGCGCCGGGGTCCCAGTCGAAGCGGCGCAGTATGAGTACGGCGACCACCGTGCCGGAGCCGAGCAGCGTCACGATCTTGAGGATCTGGATGAGGGCGGTGCCCTTCATGCCGCCGATCGCCGCGTAGCCGATCATCAGGGCGCCGAGCGCGACGACACAGCCGGTCTCGGCGCCCTCGCCGGAGAAGCCGAGGACGAACGACAACAGGTCGCCCGCGCCCGCCAGTTGGACCAGCATCAGGGGCAGCAGGGCCGCGAGGGTCGCCGCGCACGCGGCGACGCGGACCGCGCGACCCGGCATCCGGCGCGCGAGCACGTCGCCCATGGTGAACCGGCCCGCGTTGCGCAGGGGTTCGGCCAGCAGGAACATCAGCAGGGTCAGGGAGAGCGCCGTGCTCAGGGCGAGCACCACGCCGTCGTACCCGAGGAGCGCGATCACGCCGCCGGTGCCGAGCACGGTGGCCGCCGAGATGTAGTCGCCCGCGATGGCGAGGCCGTTGCGCATCGGCGAGAGCGCGCCGAACCCGGTGTAGAACTCGTCGAGGTCGTCCTTGTCGGGTCCGGTCAGGACGCACAGCAGGAGCGTGAGGGTGACCACGGCGGTGAAGGCCACCAGGGACGTCGTCTCGGTGTCGGCGCTCACGGGCGGCCCCCGGGACAGGCCGTGGCCCGCGCCGAATCGGCCTGTCTGCGCAGGCGTTCGGCCAGCGGATCGAGTCGGCGGCGTGCCGTGTACTCGTACAGGAGCACGGCGAGGCCGGTGACGGGGAGCTGGCACAGGCCGAGCAGCAGCCCCGTGGGGAGGCCCGCGGTGACCGTGCCCGTCATCAGGGCCGGTGCGAAGGCCGACAGGGCGAGGAAGAGCGTGAAGTAGCCGAGCGCGGTGAGCGTGGCGACGCGGCGCTGGCCCCGGTAGGCGCCGCGCAGGATCCGCAGGTCGCTGTGGCGGCCCGGCGCCGGGTGGCGGGGCAGGCGGCGCGCGGGCGCTTGCGGCTGCCGGGGTCTGGGCTGCCAGGGGTAGGTGAGGTGCGGCTCGTACGGAGGGAGCGGCTGATGCGGCAGGTGTGGAGGGTGTGGCTGATGCGAGGGGTGTGGCTGGGGTGGGGGAGAGGCGTCGTGCGGAGGGTGGGCCATCCCGGTTCTCCTTGCGCGGCTTCCGGTCCGGTGGTGCGGACCGCAGGGAGCGAGGGGAGCCGAGACGTTACTCGCAAGTAGGCGAGGTGTGCGGGGTTTTCGGCAAACCGATCAGTCGGCCTGTTGCGTGGGGGACAACTGTTCCCGCTGGGATTCCAGTTGCTTCTCCTGGAGGACCGGGAAGCGCCGCGGCGCCACGAACAGGAGCGCGAGCAGGGCCAGTCCAGCCGCGCATCCCGCGCCCACGTAGACCGCGTCGACCGCCGCGTCCACGGCCCGCCGCAGCCGTTCCGGATCGGCCACCGAGCCCGGGTCGTCCAGGGAGCGGGCCACCGAGTCGAGCGAGCCCGCACCGCCCAGGCGCGCGGCGAGCACGCCGTTGGCCACCGCCCCGAACAGGGCCGCGCCCAGGGTCTGGCCGATCTGTCGGCAGAACAGCACGGAAGCGGTGGCCGTGCCGCGCTCGGCCCAGCCGACGGTGGACTGGACGCCCACGATCAGCGGGAGCTGGAAGAGGCCGAGCGCCGCGCCCAACAGGAGCATGATCAGGGCAGGTTGCCAGGCCGTGCCGGGGTAGGGGAGCAGCGGGAAGGCGAGCAGGATCAGGCCCGCCGCCGAGATGCCGACGACGGCGGTGTCGCGGAAGCCGATCCTGCGGTACACGTGCTGGCTCAGGGCGGCCGACACCGGCCAGCTCAGGGTCATCACGGAGAGCACGAACCCGGCGGCCACCGGCGCCAGTTGGAGCACGGACTGCGCGTACGTCGGCAGGAACACGGTCGGCGCGACCATCAGCAGGCCCAGCGCGCCGAGTGCCAGGTTGACCGCGGCGATGGTGCGCCGCCGCCACACCCAGCCGGGGATGATCGGCTCCTTCGCGCGCCGCTCGATCGCCACGACGACGGCGACGAGGACGGCGCCGGTGCCGAACAGGGCCAGCGAGGGCGCCGAGAGCCAGGGCCAGGCCACCCCGCCCTGGACGAGCGCGGTGAGCAGGACCCCGCCGCAGGCGAAGACGGCGAGGGCGCCCGCCCAGTCGATGTTCGGCCGGGGCGCGGCGGCCCGTGCGGGCTCGTGCAGATGGCGCACGATCAGCCAGAGCGCGACGGCCCCGACCGGCAGGTTGATCAGGAAGATCCACCGCCAGTCCGCGTACGAGGCGATCAGGCCGCCGATGGCCGGACCCGCGACCGCCGCGACCGCCCACACCGTGGACAGCTTCGCCTGGATCTTGGGGCGCTGCTCCAGCGGGTAGAGGTCGGCGGCGAGCGTCTGGACGGTGCCTTGCAGGGCGCCGCCGCCCAGGCCCTGGACGATGCGGAAGGCGATGAGGGCGCCCATGTTCCACGCGCTCGCGCAGAGCACGGAGCCGACGAGGAAGAGGATGCTGCCCGCGATGAGCACCGGCTTGCGGCCGAAGGTGTCGGAGAGCTTGCCGTAGACGGGCAGGCTGACCGTGACGGCGAGCAGATAGCCGGAGAAGAGCCAGGAGAAGACGGAGAAGCCGCCGAGGTCGCCGACGATCTGCGGTACCGCGGTCGACACGATCGTGGCGTCCAGGGCGGCGAGCGCCATGGCGAGCATGAGCGCGGCGACGACCTTGCCCCGGCCGCGTAGCGCGTCGCCTCCGCCCCGCATCGCCTCGCCCCGGCCCCGTATCGCGTCCTGCGAGTCCACGAAGATCCCTTCCCCCAGCACCGGTTGCTGCGGGCCACCATCTCACCCGGGGCCCGGTGGGGGGAGGGGCGCACGGGTGGGTGGACGGAATCGCGGCAGGTGGGGCGTGGTCCGGTCGGCACGAGGGTGGAGCAACCCTGAGAAGCGCTCCACCGGGAGGTGGAGATCCCCTAGGGGAACCTCCGTACTACGGACCGGGGGCCCTTCGTCCCGCTGGAGGATGAGAAGGCCACGGGCCCGTTCTTAGATGGTCTTTACGACGACCCGCCGCGCCGGCGGGAGGTCGAGCCACACGACGGGGGTGGGGTTTTCCCCACGAGAAGACTGCGCTCTGCACCAGCGCGCCGGGCCCCCTCACGAGACCAGACTGAAGCGCGAAGCGCACTCATGTGAACCGCACATGACCAACATAGGAGACGTACCGTGACAACGGCTGTAACCACACCCAGGCACGGGGGCACTGGCGGGCGTACGGCCGTGGCGGCACGGGCACGCCAGGTCGTGAAGGCGTACGGCTCGGGGGAGACCCGGGTCGTCGCGCTCGACCACATCGACGTGGACATCGCCCGGGGGCAGTTCACCGCCATCATGGGCCCCTCGGGCTCCGGCAAGTCGACCCTGATGCACTGCCTCGCGGGCCTCGACACGGTCAGCGCCGGGCAGATCTACCTCGACGAGACCGAGATCACCGGCCTCAAGGACAAGAAGCTCACCCGGCTCCGCAGGGACCGGATCGGCTTCATCTTCCAGGCGTTCAACCTCCTCCCCACCCTGAACGCCATCGAGAACATCACGCTCCCGATGGACATAGCGGGCCGCAAGCCCGACCGCGCCTGGCTGGACCAGGTCGTGGAGACCGTGGGCCTCGCGGGACGCCTCAAGCACCGCCCCACCGAGCTCTCCGGCGGTCAGCAGCAGCGCGTCGCCGTGGCCCGCGCGCTCGCGTCCCGGCCCGAGATCATCTTCGGTGACGAGCCGACAGGAAACCTCGACTCCCGTGCGGGCGCGGAGGTGTTGGGCTTCCTGCGCCGCTCGGTGACCGAGCTCGGCCAGACCATCGTGATGGTCACGCACGACCCGGTCGCCGCCTCGTACGCGGACCGCGTCCTGTACCTCGCCGACGGCCGGATCGTCGACGAGATGCACCACCCCACCGCCGACCAGGTCCTCGACCGCATGAAGTCCTTCGACGCGCGGGGGCGCACGTCATGACCGTCCTCAAGACCTCGATGCGCAACTTCTTCGCGCACAAGGGCCGCATGGCGCTCTCCGCCGTGGCCGTGGTCCTCTCGGTGGCGTTCGTGTGCGGCACGCTCGTCTTCTCCGACACCATGAGCACCACCTTCGACAAGCTCTTCGCGGCGACCTCCGCCGACGTCACCGTCACCCCCAAGTCCGCCGAGGACGCGGGCGATGCGCCCCGCAGCGGCAAGCCCGAGTCGATGCCCGCCTCCGTCGTCCAGGAGGCGAGGAAGGCCGAGGGCGTCAAGTCCGCCGAGGGCGCGGTCATGAGCCAGAGCGTGACCGTGGTCGACTCCGAGAACAAGAACATGGGGCCGACCAGCGGCGGCCCGACCATCGCGGGCAACTGGACGCACAACGACCTGCGTTCGATGGACATCACCTCGGGCCACTCGCCGCGCGGGCCCACCGAGATGATGATCGACGCCGACACCGCCGACAAGCACGACCTCAAGATCGGCGACTCGCTGCGCACCATCGCCGCCACCGGCGACCACACCGCGAAGATCTCCGGCATCGCCACCTTCAAGGTGACCAACCCCGGTGCCGCGATCGTCTACTTCGACACCCCGACCGCGCAGCGCGAACTCCTCGGCACCACGGGCAGGTTCACGCACGTCAACCTCACCGCGGCGGCGGGCGTCAGCGACACCGAGCTGAAGCAGGACGTCACCGCGGCCCTCGACAAGGGCACCTACGACATCAAGACGCAGAAGGAGAGCGCCGACGACAACCGCAAGTCTGTCAGCGGCTTCCTCGACGTCATGAAGTACGCGATGCTCGGCTTCGCCGGGATCGCCTTCCTCGTCGGCATCTTCCTGATCATCAACACCTTCTCGATGCTGGTCGCCCAGCGCACCCGCGAGATCGGCCTGATGCGCGCCATCGGCTCCAGCCGCAAGCAGGTCAACCGCTCCGTGCTCGTCGAGGCCCTGCTGCTCGGCGTGTTCGGCTCGATCCTCGGGGTCGGCGCGGGCGTCGGACTCGCCGTCGGCCTGATGAAGCTCATGTCGGGCATGGGCATGGAACTGTCCACCGGCGACCTCACCGTCGCCTGGACGACCCCCGTCATCGGCATGGTCCTCGGCGTCGTCGTCACCGTCCTCGCCGCCTACCTCCCCGCACGACGGGCCGGCAAGGTCTCGCCGATGGCCGCGCTGCGCGACGCGGGCACCCCGGCCGACGGCAGGGCCGGCGCGCTGCGCGCCGCCATCGGCCTGGTCCTCACCGGCGCGGGCGGCTTCCTCCTCTACACCGCCTCGCAGGCGGACAAGGCCAGCGAGGGCTCGCTCTTCCTGGGCGGCGGCGTCGTCCTGACCCTCGTCGGCTTCGTCGTCGTCGGCCCGGTGCTCGCCTCCGGCGTCGTCCGCGTCATCAGCGCAGTGCTGCTCAGGGCGTTCGGCCCGGTCGGCCGGATGGCCGAGCGCAACGCGCTGCGCAACCCGCGCCGCACCGGCGCCACGGGCGCGGCCCTGATGATCGGCCTCGCCCTGGTCGCCTGCCTCTCCGTCGTCGGCTCCTCGATGGTCGCTTCGGCCACCGACGAGCTCGACAAGTCGGTCGGCGCGGACTTCATCGTCCAGCCCACCCAGCCCGGCATCTCCATCACGCAGAAGGCCGCCGACGCCCTCGGCAAGGCCGAGCACATCTCCCACATCACGCGCTACAAGCAGATCAACGCGGACCTGACCACGCCCGCGGGCAAGACCGTGGACGGGGTGGGCATGAGCGCCGCCGACCCGACGTACGCCCAGGACCTGCGGCGCGAGACGACCGCGGGCACGCTGTCCGCCGCGTACGGCAAGAACGCCATGTCGGTCGGCGAGGACTTCGCCAAGAAGCACGGCCTGAAGGTCGGCGACGAGCTGAAGGTCGCCTTCGAGCACGGCAGGTCCGCCCAGCTGAAGCTCGCGGCGATCACCTCGGACGACGGCTCGGTCGACAACGGCGCGATGTACACCAACATCACGACCCTGGAGAAGTACGTCCCCGCGGACCGGATGCCGCAGAACGACATCATGTTCGCCTCCGCCGACAAGGGGCAGCAGGACGCCGCGTACCAGTCCCTGAAGGACTCGCTCGCCAAGTACCCGCAGTACAAGGTGATGGACCAGAGCGACTTCAAGCAGACGCTGAAGGACCAGGTCGGCCAGATGCTGAACATGGTCTACGGTCTGCTCGGCCTCGCGATCATCGTCGCGATCCTGGGCGTCGTGAACACCCTGGCGCTCTCGGTGGTGGAACGCACCCGGGAGATCGGCCTGATGCGGGCGATCGGCCTCTCGCGCAGGCAGCTGCGCCGCATGATCCGCATGGAGTCCGTGGTCATCGCCCTCTTCGGCGCGCTGCTCGGCCTCGGGCTCGGGATGGGCTGGGGAGCGACGGCCCAGAAGCTGCTCGCCCTTGAGGGCCTGAAGGTCCTGGAGATCCCCTGGCCGACGATCATCGCGGTCTTCGTCGGATCCGCGTTCGTGGGCCTGTTCGCGGCGCTCGTCCCGGCCTTCAGGGCGGGCCGGATGAACGTACTGAACGCGATCGCCACCGAGTAGCCACCTCGACGGGGGACACGGGGGAACGGGGGAGTCGGTCCCGGCAGGTGCTGCGCGCACCCGCCGGGACCGACTGTTCTCTCACGCCTTGCGCAGCAGTACGTAGCCGTGGGCGGTGCCCTCGACGGTGTAACCGGCGCCCCGGTGCAGGCTGTTGGCGTACCCGACGGGGTCCTTGGTCCAGCCCGAGCGGATGTCGAGCGCCACGTAGTCGGGGACGACGGGGCGTGCCGCGCCCACCCAGTAGACGCGGGTGCGGTCGGTGAGCCTGCTGATCGGGCCGATGTTCGCCTCGACGCTCGCCCCGTCGGGGATCCGCCCGAGCAGCCGCTCCACGGCGAAGACCTCCCCGCTCTTCTCGTACGTCGCGGCCTCGGTGAGCCGGGCGAGCGGCAGGGACGGGGTCAGGGCGAGGGCCGCCGCGGCGGCGCAGGCGGGCAGCTTGTCGGCGGCGGCGCGCAGCCACGGCCGTCCGCTGCCGCGGGCCCGCTCGACGGCGTCGACGAGGGCGAGCACGACCACCGGCATCAGGACGGCGCTGTAGTGCCAGTCGGTGCCCCAGTAGTGCTCCTCGGCGGAGACGAAGCGCCAGCCGATCGTGGGCAGCGCGATCAGGAGCAGCGGCGAGCGCAGCGCGAGCAGTCCGGTGGTGGGGATCAGCAGCCAGGCCAGCGTGCGCAGCTTGGTCCCCGTGCCGTCGAAGGCCCCCGCGGTCGCGCCCGCCTCGCCGACCTTGTCCCAGTAGTCGTACGCGCCGCCGGAGTTGAAGGCGGGGATGATCAGCGTGAGCGTGACGAGGGTGGCGACGAGTCCGAACGCGACGGTGCCGAGCGCCCAGGGCAGGTCCTTCGGCGACTCGCGGCGGCAGCGGATCGCCACGACGGCGGCGATGGCCGCGACGGTCACCCCCAGGTCCTCCTTGACGAGCACCAGCGGCAGCGCCCAGAGCAGCGCGGCCCGCCAGCGCCGCAGCAGCAGCGCTTCGAGGGAGAAGGCGATCAGCGGTACGGCGAAGCAGATCTCGTGGAAGTCGAAGTCCACGGCGCGCTGGACGCCCCAGGAGAAGCCGTACGCGATCCCGATGGCGAGCCCGGAGCCGCGCCCCAGGAGCCGCGTCGCCACGCGCGTGACGGGCACGGCGGACAGGGCGAACAGCAGGGCCTGCGCGATCAGCAGGGTCACGGGCGAGGGGAAGACCCGGTAGAACGGCGCGAGCAGCGCGGTGACGGGGCTGAAGTGGTCGCCGAGGATGTTCGCCCCCGGCCCCTTGAGCTCGGCGACAGGGGCCTGGAGGTGCGCGTAGGCGCGGACGGCCTGCTCGAAGATCCCGAGGTCCCAGGAGAGGTTCTCCATGCGGCGGTAGCGGGTGTACGAGAGCAGTGCGTAGGCGACGAAGAGTCCGAGGGCGAGCAGCTGGGGGGCGCGGTCCCAGAGGACGCGGCCGCCGGGACCCGGGCCGGGCCCTGGCCCGCCTCCGGTCTCGGCTCCGGTCCCGGGCCGCGCCGGTATGAGCCCGGCGTCGGCCTCCGGGTCGGCCGCGGTGACGGAATGGGCTCCGGACATGGGCTGGCTTTCTGGTCGAAGGAGCGGGAGCCGGGTGGGGCTCCCGGAACGTTCGGGGCGACGAGCACGGTGTTCGAGGTGTTCGAGATGCGGTACGACCCGGCTCAGGGTGCCATCCCTCGGGGGAAAAGCCCCAGGAGGGCTGGCGGCGGGTCCCGGATCAGGGGCCTGTCTACCCGGACGAGGCACCCGCGATTCGCCTGACGAGCCGCCTGTGAGCCCCTTGTGAGCCGCCTGTGAGTCCCCTGTGGGCCGCCCGGCGAGCCGCGCCTGTCGGTGATGAGTCGTACGCTGGATACCCCCGGTCCGTGACACGTGCCGGGCCCTTCGCGTTGCCCACCCGGCCGTGATCGCACGCCGGAATCCCGCACACTCCCACGGAACCTGGACGGAAAGCCTTCATGAGCCTGCACGGTCTGCTCGACGCCGTCGTCAAGGACTCCGCACTCGCCGAAGCGGTCAAGGCCGCGACCGACGGCCACCGCGCCCACGTCGACCTGGTGGGACCGCCCGCCGCGCGCCCCTTCGCGGTGGCCGCGCTCGCCCGCGAGTCCGGCCGTCCCGTGCTCGCCGTGACGGCCACCGGACGTGAGGCTGAGGACCTGGCGGCGGCGCTGCGCACGATCCTGCCGCCGGACGGCGTCGTCGAGTACCCCTCCTGGGAGACGCTCCCGCACGAGCGCCTCTCGCCCCGCTCCGACACGGTGGGCCGCCGCCTCGCGATCCTGCGCCGCCTGGCGCACCCGAGCACGGACGACCCGGAGACCGGACCGGTCTCGGTGATCGTCGCTCCCGTGCGCTCCGTGCTCCAGCCGCAGGTCAAGGGCCTGGGCGACCTGGAGCCCGTGGCACTGCGCAGCGGCCAGACCACGGATCTGAACGAGGTCGTGGAGGCGCTCGCCGCCGCCGCGTACTCCCGGGTCGAACTGGTCGAGAAGCGCGGCGAGTTCGCGGTCCGCGGCGGCATCCTCGACGTCTTCCCGCCCACCGAGGAGCACCCGCTGCGCGTGGAGTTCTGGGGCGACGACGTCGAGGAGATCCGTTACTTCAAGGTCGCCGACCAGCGCTCCCTGGAGGTCGCCGAGCACGGTCTGTGGGCGCCGCCCTGCCGCGAGCTGCTGCTCACCGACGACGTACGGGAGAAGGCCGCGGCCCTCGCCGAGCAGCACCCGGAGCTGGGCGAGCTGCTCGGGAAGATCGCCGAGGGCATCGCGGTGGAGGGCATGGAGTCCCTCGCCCCGGCCCTGGTGGACGACATGGAGCTGCTGATCGACGTCATGCCCGAGGGCTCCATGGCGGTGGTCTGCGACCCGGAGCGGGTGCGCACCCGCGCGACCGACCTGGTGGCGACGTCGCAGGAGTTCCTCCAGGCCAGCTGGGCGGCGACGGCGGGCGGCGGCGAGGCGCCGATCGACGTGGGCGCGGCCTCGCTGTGGGGCATCGCGGACATCCGCGAGCACGCGCGCGAGCTCGGCATGATGTGGTGGTCGGTCTCGCCGTTCGCCGCCGATGAAGAGCTGGACCAGGACACCCTCAAGCTCGGCATGCACGCCCCCGAGACGTACCGGGGCGACACCGCGAAGGCGCTCGCCGACACCAAGGGCTGGCTCGCGGACGGCTGGCGCGTCGTGTACGTCACCGAGGCGCACGGACCCGCCGCGCGCACGGTCGAGGTGCTCGGCGGCGAGGGCATCGCGGCCCGGCACGACGCGGACCTCGCCGACCTCGCCCCGTCCGTGGTGCACGTGTCCTGCGGCTCGATCGACTACGGCTTCGTGGACCAGGCCCTCAAGCTCGCGGTCCTCACCGAGACCGACCTGTCGGGCCAGAAGGCGGCGGGCAAGGACGGCCAGCGGATGCCCGCGCGGCGCCGCAAGACCATCGACCCGCTGACCCTCGAATCCGGCGACTACATCGTCCACGAGCAGCACGGCGTCGGCCGCTACATCGAGATGGTGCAGCGCACGGTCCAGGGCGCGACCCGCGAGTACCTCGTCGTGGAGTACGCCCCCGCCAAGCGCGGCCAGCCGGGCGACCGGCTCTACATCCCCACCGACCAGCTGGAGCAGATCACCAAGTACGTCGGCGGCGAGGCCCCGACGCTGCACCGGCTCGGCGGCGCCGACTGGACCAAGACCAAGGCGCGGGCGAAGAAGGCGGTCAAGGAGATCGCCGCGGACCTCATCAAGCTGTACTCCGCGCGCATGGCGGCCCCGGGGCACGCCTTCGGCGCGGACACCCCCTGGCAGCGCGAGCTGGAGGACGCCTTCCCGTACGCGGAGACGCCCGACCAGCTCACCACCATCGCCGAGGTCAAGGAGGACATGGAGAAGACGGTCCCGATGGACCGCCTGATCTGCGGCGACGTGGGCTACGGCAAGACGGAGATCGCGGTCCGCGCGGCCTTCAAGGCCGTGCAGGACGGCAAGCAGGTCGCGGTCCTGGTGCCCACCACGCTCCTGGTCCAGCAGCACTTCGGCACGTTCTCCGAGCGCTACTCCCAGTTCCCGGTCAACGTGCGGGCGTTGAGCCGCTTCCAGACCGAGACCGAGTCGAAGGCGACCCTGGAGGGCCTGCGCGACGGGTCCGTGGACATCGTCATCGGCACGCACCGCCTGTTCTCCTCGGAGACCAAGTTCAAGGACCTCGGCCTGGTCATCGTCGACGAGGAGCAGCGCTTCGGCGTCGAGCACAAGGAGCAGCTCAAGAAGCTCCGCGCCAACGTCGACGTCCTGACCATGTCGGCGACCCCCATTCCCCGTACGCTCGAAATGGCGGTCACCGGCATCCGCGAGATGTCGACGATCACCACCCCGCCGGAGGAGCGCCACCCGGTCCTGACCTTCGTCGGCCCGTACGAGGAGAAGCAGATCGGCGCGGCCATCCGCCGTGAACTCCTGCGCGAGGGCCAGGTCTTCTACATCCACAACCGCGTCGAGTCGATCGACCGCGCGGCGGCCAGGCTCAGGGACATCGTGCCCGAGGCGCGCATCGCCACCGCCCACGGCCAGATGTCCGAACAGGCCCTGGAACAGGTCGTGGTGGACTTCTGGGAGAAGAAGTTCGACGTCCTCGTCTCGACGACGATCGTCGAGTCCGGCATCGACATCTCGAACGCCAACACGCTGATCGTGGAGCGCGGCGACAACTTCGGCCTCTCCCAGCTCCACCAGCTGCGCGGGCGCGTCGGCCGTGGCCGCGAGCGCGGCTACGCCTACTTCCTCTACCCGCCGGAGAAGCCGCTCACCGAGACGGCCCACGAGCGCCTCGCCACCATCGCGCAGCACACGGAGATGGGCGCGGGCATGTACGTGGCCATGAAGGACCTGGAGATCCGAGGAGCAGGAAACCTCCTGGGCGGCGAGCAGTCGGGACACATCGCGGGCGTCGGCTTCGACCTCTACGTACGCATGGTCGGCGAGGCGGTGGCCGACTACCGCGCGTCCCTGGAGGGCGGGGTCGAGGAGGAGCCGCCCCTGGAGGTCAAGATCGAGCTCCCGGTCGACGCGCACGTCCCCCACGACTACGCGCCCGGCGAGCGGCTGCGCCTCCAGGCCTACCGCGCCATCGCCTCCGCGAACACGGAGGAGGACGTCAAGGCGGTCCGCGAGGAACTCACCGACCGCTACGGCAAGTTGCCCGAGCCGGTGGAGAACCTGCTGCTCGTCGCGGGCCTGCGGATGCTGGCCCGCGCGTGCGACGTCGGCGAGATCGTGCTCCAGGGCAACAACATCCGCTTCGCGCCCGTGGAGCTGCGGGAGTCGCAGGAGCTGCGCCTGAAGCGCCTCTACCCCGGCACGGTCATCAAGGCGAACGCCAACCAGGTCCTCGTCCCCCGCCCGAAGACCGCGAAGGTCGGCGGCAAGCCGCTGGTCGGGCGCGAACTGCTCGGCTGGGTGGGGGAGTTCCTCACCTCGATCCTCGGGTCGTAGCCCCGGAGAGGGGCGGCCCGTCAGGTCGCGGGGGTGCACGCCCGCGCGACCGACAGGCTGTTCTCGTAGAGGTGGTGCCGGGTGATGCGGCCGTCCTCGACGGTCAGGCGCAGGGCGAACGGGCCCTCGAAGGACTTGCCCGTCGCGCTGACGGTCCCCGAGAGGTGGCCGAGGATGACGGCGTCGGTGCCGTCGACGAGGAGGGCGTCCATGGAGGCGCGGGAGTCCTCGGCGACGGTGTGGCGCGCCAACTCCTCGCCCTGCGCGGCGCATTCGGCGCCGGTGGCGCGCGGCCTGATCCACGGGACGACGGGGTTGTCGGCGAGCAGCCAGTCGACCTCGTCGGCGAAGATCTCCGTGAGCCGCGCGGTGTCGGCGCCGAGACGGGCCGTCAGGAACTCCTGGACGGTGGCGCGGGTGGCTTCTTCGGTGGTCTGTCGTGTGTCCATGCCCCTGAGGATCGCCCGGCCGCCGGGGCCGGGTCGATTACCCCGGAGGTCATGTGCCGGGTCGGATGCCCCCCGGGGGGGGCTACTTCTCCGGCCTTCCCGGCTTGTCGTCGTCGACGCCGAGCCGGTCGTCCGCCTGCTGCTCGGCCTCGGCGACCTTGTCGGCGTACCTGTCGCCGGTCTTCTCGTTCACCTCTTCCGTCAGCGCGTCCGAGATGTCCTTCGCCTTGTCCTGGGCCTGGTCCTTGAACTTGTCGAAGATGCCCATGGGGAGAGCTCCTTGCGGAGAGGGGAGGGGGAGGCACGATCGACGATACGTCCGAGGTGTCCGGTTCGCCCGCCGGGGGGAGATATGGTCTGGACCACTTGGTCGTTACCGTGGTGGCTGCATGAGTCCGCCCAGGGGAGGGAGAGCGCCGTGTCGCTCAAGGTCGTGGGTCTGAACAGTTTTCCGGTGAAGTCGATGCTCGGCGTGGCGCACGAGCGGCTCGACTTCGACGCGCGCGGCGCCGTGGGCGACCGGCTGTGGGCCCTGCGGCACGCGGACGGCAAGCTGAGCAGCGGCAAGAACAGCCGCCGCTTCCGCCGGGTGCCCGGCATGCTCGAACACACCGCGGCGTACGACGCGGACGGCATCCCCTTCGTCACCGCGCCGGACGGCGAGGTCCTGCGCCCCGGCGACCCGCGGATCCCCGAGCGATTCGGCGAGGGCGTCGAGTTGGCGCGCGAGGGCGCGGAGAGCCACCAGGACGCCGCCGCGGTCTCCCTCGTCGGCACCGCCTCGCTGCGCGCGCTCGGCGACCTGCTCGGTGACGCCGACCCCGTCGACGTACGACGGCTGCGCAAGAACATCGTCGTGCGGACCGACGAGCCGTGGATCGAGGAGAGCTGGGTGGGCCGCGAGATCACCATCGGCGCCGAGGGCGCGGGGGAGCCGCTGCGGCTGCGCGTCACCGAGCGCGTCGCGCGCTGCGTCATGACCACCCAGGCACAGACGGGACTGCCCGCCGACAACCGCGTCCTGAAGACCCTCACCGCGGCCCGGGGCATGTGCATCGGGGTCTACGCGGACATCGTGACGCCCGCCCCGCTCGCCATCGGCGACTCGGTGGTGGCCCGGTGAACCGTCGTACCACCGGGGCCCTGCTCGCCCTGATCGCCGTTCCCGCGCTGCTCACCGGCTGTGAACTCGGCACGAAGGACAAGAAGGACGAGGGCGGCGCCGCGGGGCCCGACGCGAAGGCGGGCTCCGCCCTTGCCGCCGTCGAGACGCTCACCGTCAAGGGCCGTGCGCCCAAGACCGGTTACGAGCGGTCCCGGTTCGGCACCGCGTGGGCCGACACGGACTCCAACGGCTGCCCCACCAGGGACGACATCCTCAAGCGGGACCTGAAGGACGTCAGGTACCAGGGCGGGGACTGCCGGGTGGCGTCGGGGACGCTCGCGCCCGACCCCTACACCGGCAAGGACGTGACGTTCCGGCGCGGCCGCAGCCAGGTCGACATCGACCACCTCGTGGCCCTCTCGGACGCCTGGCAGAAGGGCGCCTTCCAGTGGGAGCCCGGCAAGCGCATCGCCTTCGCCAACGACCCGCTCAACCTCATCGCGGTCGACGCGGGCCCCAACCGCAGCAAGGGCGACGGCGACACGGCGACGTGGCTGCCGCCGGACAAGGCGTACCGCTGCACCTATGTGGCCGGGCAGGTGGCGGTGAAGAAGAAGTACGGGGTGTGGGTGACGGGCGCCGAGCGGGACGCGATGAAGAAGGTCCTGAACACCTGCCCGGACGAGAAGCTTCCGTCGGGCAACGCCCCGACAAAGGCCCCGCCCCGCTTCCACGCCCGCTGAACGAGGACAGTGGGGCGCCCCGTCAAGGAGCGCGGGGAACGGCGCGACCAGCCGAAACGCACCCGCGGAAAAACAAATACCGCTCACCCCGCGGAGCGCATACCGTGCGGCACATGCACCTCAAGATCACCACGCTGGCCGAGCGGCCCGACCTCGCAGGCCCCCTGTGGCGCATGGCAGATGACTGGCCGGAGTTCATCCTGCACGACCCGGTCGGCTGGTCCCTGATCGGCAGGATCGTCGCGGACCTCCCGGAGTACGTCCTGGTGGCCACGGACGAGGACACCGGCAAGGTCGTCGCCCGCGCGTTCAGCGTGCCCCTCGCGCTGCGCGCCCGCGCCGAGGGCGGGCTGCCCGACGGCGGCTGGGACCAGGTCCTGCTGTGGGCTTTCTCCGACCTGCGGCACGGCAAGGAGACGGACACGGTCAGCGCCATCGAGATCACCGTCGACGAGACGGCGCGGGGCAGGGGCGTCTCGGGACGGATGCTCGCGGCGATGCGCGAGAACGCCCGCGCCCGCGGCTTCTCCGAGGTGGTCGCGCCCGTGCGCCCCAACGCCAAGCACCGCGAACCGGCCGCGCCCATCGACGAGTACGCGTTCCGTACGCGCGAGGACGGTCTGCCCCACGACCCGTGGCTGCGGGTGCACGTACGGGCGGGCGGCGTCATCGAGAAGGTCGCGCACGCCTCCATGACGGTGTCGGGCTCGACCGCGCAGTGGCGCGAGTGGACGGGCCTGCCGTTCGACGCGGAGGGCGAGGTCGAGGTGCCGGGCGCGCTGGTGCCCGTGCACTGTGAACTCGCCCGCGGCTACGGCGTGTACGTCGAGCCGAACGTGTGGGTGCGGCACACGCTCTGAGTCAGCCCAGCTCGTCCAGGTCGACGACGTCGCCGGTGGGCGGCGTCGCCTTGACCGGCTTGTCGTAGTCGCCGAAGGTCAGCGTCTCCGGCTTGCCGCCGCCGGTCGTCGTGTCGATCCGCAGGAGGTACGGCTTGCCCTCGGTGGCGACGTAGATCGTGTACTTGTCCTTGCCGCTGCTCTCGGTGAGCTTGATCGCGGGGGTGCCTTCGACCGTGGTCGTGCCGCCCCTGCGGGCCACGGAGCCGCCCTTGAAGTCGGCGAGCAGGGCGTCGAGGTCGCAGAACCCGGAGATCTCCTTCGCGTCCTCGCTCGTCGTCCGGGTCTTGGTCCAGCGGTTGGCGAGCATGTCCACCGCGGCCTGCACGTCGGCCGCGGGCTCGCCCTTGCTCTGCGCGCGCAGGAACTTCTCGTCGTACTTGAGGTAGGCGGTGGTGCGGCCCGGAATCCTCAGCTCCATCGAGCCCTGGTCGCCCATGCCCATCGTGCCCGCGCACCTGCCGCCGGTGTCCAGGGCCATGTCCATCGACATCAGGCCCGTCTCCGCGTCGGCGACGTCGCCCGAGATGCGCAGGGACTTGGCGCCCGCGGTGGTCTTCATGGCCTTCTCCGCGATCTCGCCGCCGGACATCCCGGCGAACGGTCCCTTCGGCTTCGCCGCGGCGACCCGGTCCTTCTTCCCGGACTCGGTGCCGCAGGCCGTCAGGCCCACGGTCGCGGCGGTGGCGAGGCAGACCGCGGCGATCGCGGTACGGCGGGCGCGCAAGGGCTGGCGCTGAAGCTGACGCATGGAATCCCCCCAGGGAAGTCGTTCGGTGAAGGACATCAGAGCAGGAGTGTGTGAACCGAGTCAACACGATGATGTGTGAATCATGGGTTTACGGCCGTGAAGCAATCCGTGCGGTCGCCCCCTGGGTATGCTCGACCCCGCGCGACTGACCCCGCGCGTCGAAGGGGAGCTGCCGGATGAAGCCGAGGGACGACGTCGCCGACACCGCTGAAGCGACCGACGCCACAGAAGTGACCGCCGCCGGAATCGCCCGGCTCGCCGGAGTCGGCCGCGCCGCCGTCAGCAACTGGCGCCGCAGGCACGGCGACTTCCCCCGGCCCGTCGGCGGCACCGAGACCAGCCCCTCCTTCGCGCTCGCCGACGTCGAACGGTGGCTGCGCGCCCAGGGCAAGCTCGTCGAGGTCCCGACGCGCGAACGCGTCTGGCAGCGGCTCGCGGGGCACCCGGCGGGCCCCGGCACCGCCCTCCTGCACGCGGGCTGCGCCCTGCTCCTGGTCCGCGACAGGCCCTCCGCCTGGCTCGCGGTCAGCGCCGTGTCCGACGAGCGGATGGCGCAGCTCCTGCCCGGCGAGCTCGACGAGGTGGTGAGCCTCCGCTTCGGGGTGCGCCGCAGGCGGGCCGTGCGGATCCCCGACGCCGTCGAACTCCTGCCGTCCGTACCGCTGTTGCGCGGCGTCGCCGAGCTCGCGGCCGAGCTCGGCGCCCAGCGGACGTACGAGTTCCTCCTCGGCAGGCACACCGAGGCCAACCCGCGCCAGTACACGCTCACGCCCGCGGGCCCCGCCGAACTGATGGCCCGCATCGCCGGACCCGCCCGCACCGTGCTCGACCCCGCGTGCGGCACCGGCGCCCTGCTGCGCGCCGTCGCGCCGCGCCCCGACCAGTGCCTGTACGGCCAGGACAGCGCGCCCGACCTCGCCGCCCTCACCGCCCTGCGCCTCGCCCTGAACTCCGACGCGACCGTGCGCAGCATGGCGTGCGACACCCTGCGTGCCGACGCCTACGAGGAGCGCAAGGCCGACGCGGTGCTCTGCCATCCGCCGTTCAACGAACGCAACTGGGGCCACGACGAGTTGGCCTACGACGCCCGCTGGGAGTACGGCTTCCCGGCCCGCGCCGAGTCCGAACTCGCCTGGGTCCAGCACGCGTTGGCCAGGCTCGTCGACGGCGGCACCGCGGTGCTCCTGATGCCGCCCGCCGCCGCGTCCCGCCGCTCGGGACGCCGCATCCGCGCCGACCTGCTGCGCAGGGGCGCGCTGCGCGCGGTGATCGCGCTGCCCGCCGGGGCGGCGCCCCCGTACAACCTGCCCCTGCACGTCTGGGTGCTGCGCAGGCCGGTGGCCGGTGCGCACCCGGCGCCCGAACTGCTCCTGGTGGAGGCGGCGGGGCTGCTCGCCGCCGACGGCAGGGACAAGCAGCTGTGGCCCGCCGTGCAGGACACCGTCCTCGACCTCTGGCACGGCTTCGACCGGCACGGCACCGTCGAGCCGAGGCCCGGCGCCGCCAGGGCCGTGCCCGTGCTCGAACTCCTCGACGACGAGGTCGACCTGTCGCCCGCGCGCAGGCTGCCGCCGTCCGCCGGGGGAGGCGGCAGCGCGGAGCTCGCGACCGTACGCGAAGGACTCGGCGAGGCGCTGCGGCGGGCCGCGGACCTCATGCCCCGCCAGACCGAGCCGGGGCGCGAGACCGCGTCCCGGCCGCTCACCACCGTCGGCGAACTGGCCCGCGCGGGCGCCCTCGTGCTGCACACCGGCACCGGGACGGGCCCCTCGGGCGGACCCGTGCTCACCGACCACGACGTGCTCGCGGGCACCGCGCCCTCCGGCACCGCCCCTTCGAGCACCGGCCACGACGGCACCGCCGAGGAACCCGCCGTGCTCACCGAACCCGGCGACGTCGTCGTCCCCCTCTTCGGCGGCGGCGCGGCGGCCCGCGTCGTCGACGAGGCCACCGCGGGCGCCGCGCTCGGCCGGGGTCTCGTCCTGCTCCGCCCCGACCAGGACGCCCTCGACCCGTGGTTCCTCGCCGGGTTCCTGCGCTCCACCGCCAACCACCGCCAGGCCAGCAGCTACGCCTCCACGTCGGCCAGGCTCGACGTGCGCCGCCTCCAGCTGCCCCGCCTGCCGCTCGCGGGCCAGCACGGCTACCGCGAACGCTTCCGCGAGCTCGCCGCGTTCGAGGACGCCCTGCGCCTGGCGGGGCGGCTGGGGGAACGGCTGGTGCGCGGGCTGCACGACGGACTGACGGACGGCACGCTTCCGCCCGAGTGACGCGAGCGGTGCCGCGACCGGGACCCGCCGCGCGCGCGTGACCAGTACGACAACGGTTCGGTACAACCCGGGACCACTTCCCCCGGTCGGCCTATACGCTCGAATCCGCACCCCGTTCTTCACGTACCAGGAGCAGCCATGCACGGCCACGGCTACGCGCCGCCGCAACCGCCGCCCCCCTCGGGCAGCTCGCCCGTGGCGCTGCGCGTGTTGTTCGTGGCCCTCGCGGTCGTGTCGTGCGGCATGCTCGCGTGGACCACGCTGCTCCGCCTCGCCCTGGTGACCCGCAAGGCGTACGACTGGGTCCTCTTCGCGCTCGTGGTCGCGCTCGACGTCCTGGCGCTGGCCCTCATCGGGGTCGACGAGGGCGTGGAGGACTTCGAGGGTCCCGGCAACACGGGCATGGTGATCCTTCTCTGCACGATGCTGGCCGCAGTCGCCTATTACCTGTACGCGGACATCCGTCACTTCGGCCGGTACCAGCAGCAGCCGCCCACCGGCTACGTACCGCCGCAGGCGCAGCCCGGCTACGGCTACCCGCCGCCGTACCAGCAGGCTCCGGTGCAAGGGCCCGACCCCGCCCGCATCCACCAGGTCCGCGCCGAGCTCGACGAGCTCAGCGACTACCTGCGCAAGCAGGAAGGCGGCAGCTGACCGTGGTACCCGGCACGGGGACCGGCGGCCGCGTGGTCGCGGGGCGCTACGAACTCTCCACGCTCATCGGCCAGGGCGGCATGGGCCAGGTCTGGACGGCGTACGACCAGCGCCTCGACCGCCGCGTCGCGGTGAAGCTGCTCCGCCCCGACCGGGTCGCGGGCGCCGAGGCCGAGGAGCTGCGCCGCCGCTTCGTGCGCGAGTGCCGGGTCACCGCGCAGGTCGACCATCCCGGGCTCGTCACCGTGCACGACGCGGGCAGCGAGGCCGAGGACCTCTACCTCGTCATGCAGTACGTCGACGGCGCGGACCTCGGCGACCACCTCGCCGAGCACGACCCCTACCCGTGGCAGTGGGCCGTCGCGGTCGCCGCCCAGCTGTGCGCCGTGCTCTCCGCGGTGCACGCCGTGCCGATCGTGCACCGCGACCTCAAGCCGCGGAACGTCATGGTCAAGCAGGACGGCACGCTCTCCGTCCTCGACCTGGGCATCGCCTCGGTGATGGACACCGACACCACCCGCCTCACCCACACCGGTTCGCCGATCGGCAGCCCCGCGTACATGGCGCCCGAACAGGCGATGGGCGGCGCGGTCGGCCCCTACACCGACCTCTACGCCCTCGGCGTGCTGATGCACGAACTCCTCAGCGGCGACGTGCCGTTCACCGGATCCACCGCGCTCGGCGTCCTGCACCGCCACCTCTACGAGCCGCCGCTGCCGGTGCGCCGCCTGCGCCCCGAGGTCCCCGAAGCCCTGGAGTCCCTCGTCCTGCGGCTGCTCGCCAAGGACCCGCAGCACCGCCACTCCAGCGCCCAGGAGGTCTACGAGGAACTGGCCCCGCTGCTGCCCGCGCGCGGCACCCCCTCCGGCCGCCCCCTCGACCCGACCCGCCCCTTCCTGCGCCCGCACGCGCCGTGGCCGGACCGCGCCGCGACGCCCGCGTCCGCCCCCGACATGCCGCCGCAGCCGCCCGGTTCACCGCCCCGGCAGGACGTCGCCCAGGCCGTCGACGACGTCAAGCGCCTCCTCGGCGAGGGCCGCATCACCCAGGCCGTGGACATCCTCGGCGCGATCCTCCCGGCCGCCGCCGCCAAGCACGGCGAGCACTCACCCGTCGTCCGCACCCTGCGCAAGCAGTACGCCGCCACCCTCATGGACGACGGCCAGTACCGCCGCGCCCTGCCCGAGCTGCGGCGCCTCGCCGACGAGCGGGCCGCCGAGTCCGGACAGGCCGACCCGCACTCCCTCCAGTTCAGGTACGAGGCGGCGCAGTGCCTGGAGCAGCTCGGCGAACCCGCCGCGGCGCTCGCCGAGTACCGCGCGCTGCTCCCCTATTACGAGAACCACTACGCGACGGACGACCGCCGCCAGGCCCTGGAGATCCGCCGCCGCGTCGGCCATCTGCTCCTCGCCCTCGGCGACCGCCCCGCCGCCCACGACACCCTCGCGCGCCTGCTGCACGACGCGGAGCTGCTGCACGGCCCCGGGCACCCCTTCCCCGCGGAGATCCGGCGCACCCTGCAATGGCTCGGACAAGTGCGCGGCTGACGCTCGTACGGCGGGGTGGAGGGTGCCCCAACTCCCGGGAAATCGTTGGTCGAATAGGTGTCGAATGGCTGGCCGAGAAGACGGCCACTGCCTACCATCGATCACCGCAAGACCTTGTGCACCGCCGCACAATCTCCAACGGGAGGCTCACTTGCACCGCCGTCGTCGCACAGCGCTCATCCTCTCCGCGGCCGCGATCGCCGCGGCCCCCCTCCTCACCGCCTGCGGAGGCGAGGCGCACCCCGGCGCCGCGGCCGTCGTCGGCGGCGACCGCATCACGGTGGCGCAGCTGGAGAGCCGGGTGAGCGAGGTGCGCGACGCGCAGCGGGCCGCCATTCCGGACGACGCCCAGTACACCCAGGCCATCGCCAAGTCCGGCGGCCTCACCCGCAGCACGCTGCACACGATGGTCCTCGACAAGGTCCTGCACCGCGCGGCCACCGACGCGGGGGTGAGCGTCACGCGCCGCGACATCCAGACCATGCGGGCCGGTCTGGAACAGCAGGCGGGCGGCCGCAAGGCCCTCGAACAGGGCTGGCTCCAGCAGTACGGCGTCGCCCCCGCGCGCCTCGACGACAGCTTCCGCACGGAGATCGAGGCCCAGAAGCTCGCCAAGAAGCTCGGCGCCGACATGAACGCTCCCGAGGGCCAGGCCCTCTTCTGGAAGGCGCTCTCGGCCGCCTCCAAGAAGCTCGACATCGACCTGAACCCGCGCTACGGCACCTGGGACGTCGACAAGAACAAGCGGGCCGACGCCAAGACGCCGTGGGTGCGCGAGGTCACGGACGCGGCGGCCCCGGCGCCTGACCAGCAGGCGTAGCGGGCCGGGCGGCCCCGCCCGCGCTTGTCCGCCCTGGCTGTTCTGTCAGCGGGCTGGGTTACGTTCGACAGGTGAACGCCACCGAGACCACACCCCCGGCCGACGCGTCAGGCCCCTCCGACGAGTCGGCCGGCCGCGTCATCCTGCTGACCACCAGCCACCGCGTCGCCCCGGGCCTGCTTTCCTGGCCCGCCTGGCAGGCGCTGCACGGCGCCGACGACGTGCTGTGCGCCGACGCCGGACACCCGCAGCTGCCGTATCTGCGGGAGGCGGGCGTGCGGGTCGAGCAGGCGGCGCCCACCGCGCAGGAGCTGGTCGACGCCTGCGCGGGCGGGCGCACGGTGCTCGTGATCGCCACCGCCGACGGCGAGAGTCCCCTCACCGATGGACTGGCCCGCCTTGCGGGTTCGGGCCGCGTCGCCATGCCCGACCTGGAGCTGCTCCCCGCCTCGTACGACCTGCCGGGCGCCCGCCTGCTCGACCTGGTCCAGGTGATGGACCGGATCCGCGAGGAATGCCCCTGGTCCTCGCAGCAGACCCACAAGGGCCTGGCGAAGTACGCGATCGAGGAGGCGTACGAACTGGTCGAGGCGATCGAGGAGGGCGAGCGGGGCGAACTGCGCGAGGAGCTCGGCGACGTCCTGCTCCAGGTCGTCTTCCACGCGCGCATCGCCGAGGAGGGCGGTCCCGACGAGGACGACGAGCCCTTCTCCATCGACGACGTCGCGGGCGGCATCGTCGACAAGCTCATCCACCGCCACCCGCACGTCTTCGGCGACGACTCGGCCGAGACCCCCGAGGACGTGAAGGCGCACTGGCTCCGTATGAAGGCGGTGGAGAAGCAGCGCACGTCGGTGACGGAGGGCATCCCGCTGGGCCAGCCGGGCCTCGCGTTCGCGGCGAAGCTGGCATCCCGGGTGCGGACGGCGGGACTTGAGGTGCCGGTGCCGAAGGGGGAGGGCGTCGGCTACGAGCTGCTCGCGCTGGCGCTGCGGGCGGAGGCGGCGGGCGTGGATCCGGAGGCGGCGCTCCGCGTGGCCGCGCGGGCGTACCGGGACGCGGTGCGGGCGGTCGAGGGGGCGGGGGCTTAGTACCGTTGCTCCTCACAGCGGCGTGATCCCAGGGGGCTTGTGTGGAGCGGGAGTTGGAGGATCTTGCGGCTTCGGTGGCGGAGGCGCTCGTGTCGGCCATGCGGTCACGGGACTGGGACCTCATGGAGCTCCGCTTCCGGGACTGCTTCGCGCGGGCGGGGGTGCGTGGGGGCTACGCCAGGCGGCTGGCCAGGGACCGACGCCTGATGGCATCGGGGGAGCTGACCGCCGCCCAGATCCACTCCGCCTGGAACCGTCGGCTGAGCCCCATGTTCGCCGAGCTTCCCGACCTGGCGGGCGAACTCCGCGAACTGCTGCCCAAGTTGGACCTTCCGGAGTCCGCCGACCGCCCCGCCCCGGCCGCCAACGCCATCTCCGGTGGCACCGTCGCCAACGCCGTGATGGCGGGGTCCATCGGCTCCGTCACGATCCACCAGGAGGCCGCGTCCCCGGCGGCGTCCGACGGCTGGCCCCTCGTCGGCGGGCTGCGCCGCCTCGGCCTCGGCGTGCGCCCCACCCGCAGGACCGTCGGCCAGACGGCCCTGCCTCCCTACGTAGCCAGGGACGGTGACGACGAGCTGTCCGTCCTCCTGCGGCAGGCCGCGCACTACGGCGGCCTCGTCGTCGTCACGGGCGGGCCCCTGTCCGGAAAGACCTCGACGGCATGGGCGGCCCTGCGGGCGAGCGTGGCGGAGGACTCCCGGGTCTTCGTCGCGGGCGGCGGAACGGACCTGCGGGACCTGCCGGACCAGCTCCGGGGCCGGGACTCCGAGGGCACCCACGTGGTGTGGCTCGACGACCTCGAGGACCACCTCGCGGAACCGAGCACTCCAGGTGTCCTCGCCCAACTCACCCATGACCGCGTCCTGGTCCTTGCGACGATGCGGGACGAGGCGTACGACAGACACCGCTTCGGCCGCCACCCTGCCGCCCGCGCCCTGAGCGTCGCCCAGACCTTCGAGGTCCCCACCGAGTGGAGCGAGGCGGAGCTGGCGCGCCTCGCGACGGTGGACGACCCACGCCTCGCTGACGCGGTGCGGTGGCGCGGTTTCCTGGGCATCACGCAGTTCCTCGCGCTCGGCCCCGACCTGTGGGAGGAGTGGCGCAGGGCGCAGCGCGCGGGAGGACGGCGGCTCGGCTACCTCCTGGTGCGCGCCGCGATCGACTTCGCCCGGCACGGGATCACCGAGGCGCTGCCGCTGGAGGCGCTCGTAGCGGTGGCGAACGAGTACGAGGAGCATCCCGAGGCGGGGACGGAGGAGGCGTACGTGGAAGCGCTGGCGTGGGCCGCCTCGCTCCGGACCGGTGTCGCCGGACTCCTCGTACCGGGAGAGGAAGAGGAGACGTGGCGGGCGTGCGGCACGCTGGTCGCGGACGCTCTGCGCGTGCCGGACTTCCCGGCGGCCGACCAGTACGTCTGGTGGGGCATGCTCGACGGCGCGCGCAAGCACCGGCCTGCGGAGCACGACGCGCTGCTCGCGGCGGCCAGGGCCGACCTGCGGGCGCGTGCGGAGGCGGGTGACGTCGACGTGATGCGGATCCTCGGGGAGTTCGCGGGCCGCGCGGGGGACATGACGGACGCCAAGCGCTGGTACGGCAAGGTGGTGGAGCTCGACCGGAGCAACGCGCTGACCGTCGGGCAGGACCTCGTGGAGCTCGGCGAGTACACGGAAGCCACCCGGTACCTGGAGATGGCCGCGGCCGACGGCAACCGCTGGGCGGCGAGCGCCCTGGCCCGGCTGCACTTCGACCGCGCGGAGCGCTGGCTCGCGCGGGCCACCGCGCAGGGCGACAAGAAGGCCGCCGCGACCCTCGCTCACCTGCGGTCGGGACCCCGCATGGGTCCGGATACCGTCAAGGAGTGACCGAAAAGCCCGCCCCGTCCGCGTTCCCGCCCCCGTCCGCGCCGACGGACGACCAGCAGACCCCGTCCGAGGCCCAGGGGCCAGAACTCTTCACCTGGGAGTTCGCCACCGACCCCTACCCCGCGTACGCCTGGCTGCGCGAGAACTCGCCCGTGCACCGCACCACGCTCCCCAGCGGGGTGGACGCCTGGCTGGTCACCCGGTACGCGGACGCCAAGCAGGCCCTCGCCGACCAGCGGCTCAGCAAGAACCCGGCGCACCACGACGAGCCCGCGCACGCGAAGAGCAAGACGGGGATCCCGGGCGAGCGCGGCGCCAACCTCATGACGCATCTGCTGAACATCGACCCGCCGGACCACACCCGGCTGCGGCGGCTCGTGTCGAAGGCGTTCACGCCGCGCCGCGTCGCCGAGTTCGCACCGCGCGTGCAGGAGCTGACGGACGCGTTCATCGACGCCTTCGCGGAGAAGGGCGAAGCCGACCTCATCCACGAGTTCGCCTTCCCGCTCCCCATCTACGCCATCTGCGACCTGCTCGGCGTCCCGCGCGAGGACCAGGACGACTTCCGCGACTGGGCGGGCATGATGATCCGGCACGGCGGCGGGCCGAGGGGCGGTGTCGCCCGGTCCGTGAAGAAGATGCGCGGCTACCTCGCCGAGCTGATCCACAGGAAGCGGCTCGACCCGGGCGACGACCTCATCTCCGGCCTCATCCGCGCCTCCGACCACGGCGAGCACCTCACGGAGAACGAGGCCGCCGCGATGGCCTTCATCCTGCTCTTCGCCGGGTTCGAGACGACGGTCAACCTCATCGGCAACGGCATGTACGCGCTGCTCACCCACCCCGAGCAGCGCGAGCGGCTCCAGCGCGCGCTGGAAGAGGGAGACACCGACCTCCTGGAGACCGGCGTCGAGGAACTGCTGCGCTTCGACGGGCCCGTCGAGCTCGCCACGTGGCGGTTCGCCACCGAGGCGCTGACCGTCGGCGGGCAGGACATCGCCGCGGGCGACCCCGTCCTCGTGGTGCTCGCGGCCGCCGACCGCGACCCCGCGCGGTTCGCCGAGCCCGACACCCTGGACCTGTCCCGGCGTGACAACCAGCACCTCGGATACGGGCACGGAATCCACTACTGCCTGGGCGCCCCGCTCGCCCGTCTGGAGGGGCAGACCGCCCTCGCGACGCTCCTGCGACGCCTTCCCGACCTGCAACTCGCGGTGGATCCTGCCGATTTGCGGTGGCGTGGCGGGCTGATCATGCGGGGACTGCGGACGCTGCCCGTGGAGTTCGCACCCGCACAGAGAACGGTGTCCGACTGAGCCTCAGCTGACGGGGCGTCAAGACTGTGACTTTCACGTGATCTCCGCTGCATCGACTTGTGACAAGCGTTCGAGTGCGACTACGTTCACGTCGACTCGGGCACCCGGTGCCCCTGTCGCCGCATTAGTCTCGTGAAAGGCAACCGCATGCTCTCCGGCAATGGTCGTCACCGACGCCCCCGCCAAGCCCCGGCCCTCATCGTCGCGGCAGGAGTCACCGGATCCGCCATCGCCATCCCGCTGCTCGGCGCGACGAGCGCGAGCGCCGCCGACACCGCGACGTGGGACAAGCTCGCCGAGTGCGAGAGCGGCGGCGCGTGGAGCGCCAACCCGGGCAACGGGTACTACGGCGGAATCCAGTTCTCCCAGGAGATGTGGGAGAACTACGGCGGTCTGGACTACGCGCCGAGCGCCGACCAGGCGTCCAAGTCGCAGCAGATCGCCGTCGCCGAGAAGGTCCTCGACGACAAGGGGCCCGCCGCCTGGCCGAGCTGTGCCCCGATCGCCGGTCTCACCGATGACGGCGCGGCCGCCGACGTCGACCCGGGCGCACCGTTGACACCCGTCCCCTCCGACTCCGCGGACCCCGGGTCCGACGGGAAGGACAAGACGGGCGAGAAGTCCTCCGACAAGCCTTCGGAGAAGCCGTCGGAGAAGCCTTCCGGTAAGCCCTCCGACAAGCCTTCCGGGGACTCCTCGGACTCCTCGGACTCCGTAGACCCGTCCGACCCGGCCGACCCCTCCGACGCGTCCGACACGTCCGACGCGTCGAGAGACAAGGATCACGACAAGCCGGGCAAGGGCGACAAGAGCGACAAGGACGAGACGGACGGCAAGGGCGACGCGGGCGACTCCGGCAAGTCCGGAGAGAAGGGCAGTACTTCGCCCGAGCCCGAGGACTCCACCGCCCCCTCCGACGACTCCGCCCCCGGCCGCCACCGGGGCGACAGCGCCGACGAGCGGCCCTCCGGAGGCGACGGCAAGGACCGCACCGGACGGCACGCCTCGCGCGGCGGCGACCGCTCGGGGAAGACGGCCGAGGGGACGTACACGGTCCGCTCCGGCGACAACCTCTCGGTGATCGCGGACGACCTCGGCGTCGACGGTGGCTGGCCCACGCTCTATGCCGAGAACAAGAAGACCGTCGGCGACGACCCGGACCTCATTCTCCCCGGTCAGAGCCTCGATTTGGGCGAAAAGTAAGGGAAGTTGACGAAGAGTCGGGCGGGGTCTTCGCGTCGTATGTCCGGTTTGGCGCGAGTGAGAGATGGGTCTCAGAAGCCCTGATCGTCTTTGAAATTCCGGCGACCGCGTGTCTACGGTCGTCACCGCTCGCCACTGGTGAGCCCCGCCGGTCGGTACGCCGAATCCTGCCAACGGCCGGACGGGAACAGTCGTCGCTTTGAGCGCCGTAGGCAGGAGCGGGGGACCCAAGGTAAGTGCCGGGCCCGTCCGTTGAGGGGCCGAGCAGCCGAGAGGCTGAGCGGTCGTGAGACGGAGGGAAACGGCTAGGGGTTAAGTCGCACTCGAGGGAGTGCGGCCGGGCAACCACATCGGCCCGAACCCGACAGCTCACCTCGCAGGCGTCGGTGAGGGGATCAACTCATGCTGTTTTCCAGCAAGGGCAAGCACCGCCGCCCGTCCAAGGCCACCCGTGTCGTCACGCTCGCCGGTGTCACCGGTGCCGCCGTGGCGGCCCCGCTGATGGCCGCTGGTTCGGCCTCCGCCGCCACCGGCGCCGAGTGGGACGCCGTCGCCCAGTGCGAGTCCGGCGGCAACTGGTCCATCAACACCGGCAACGGCTACCAGGGTGGCGTGCAGTTCTCGCCGTCCACCTGGGCCGCGTACGGCGGTACGAAGTACGCGCCGACCGCCGACAAGGCCTCCAAGGCCCAGCAGATCGAGATCGCCGAGAAGGTCCTCGCGGGCCAGGGCAAGGGTGCCTGGCCGAGCTGTGGCGTCGGTCTCTCCGGTGCCGCGTACAACGGTGGCGGCTCGCAGCAGCAGGCCCCGCAGCAGCAGGCCAAGCCGCAGCCGCAGAAGACGCAGCAGCAGGCCGCCCCGCAGCAGCAGGCCCCGCAGGCCGCGCCGAAGCCGCAGCCCACGCCGCAGACCGAGACCAAGAAGAAGACCGTCGAGACCCCGACCGGCAAGACGGTCAAGAAGGGCGACGGCGAGTACAAGGTCAAGTCCGGCGACACCCTCTCCAAGATCGCCGAGTCGCACGAGGTCAAGGGCGGCTGGCAGAAGGTCTACAAGCTCAACGGCGACATCATCGACGACGCCGACTTCATCTACCCGGGCCAGCAGCTGCACCTCAAGTAGAGGCCCCACCCGGCCGTCACAGGCCCCCCGGCCGTGCTTCGGCGGACGCACGGCCACCCCCCCCGTCCCCACGGGCTCCCCGCCCCGGTGCGCGTATCCCCCGTACGCACCGGGGCGGGGCCATGTCCGGATCCTGCCTCCGCGACCGCCCCCCCCGAGACCCCCGGGACCGGCCCCGGCCGTGTTCGCCCCTAGCGAGCTACCGGCCAGTAGAAACACGGCCTTCCGTCCCGTTTCCCGGGTATTTGGGCCCCCGCCCGTCCCACGGGACGGGCGGTCGGCTGGTGGAAGCCCCGGAGCCCGTTAGGCTCGTGAGACGCAGGGCTGAAGCGGCCCCGCGTAAATGCGTCATATCCCAGAAGGAGATGCTCGTGCCGTCCATCGACGTCGTCGTAGCCCGGGAAATCCTGGACTCCCGAGGCAACCCCACGGTCGAGGTCGAGGTCGGCCTCGACGACGGCAGCACGGGTCGTGCCGCCGTTCCGTCCGGTGCCTCCACCGGTGCCTTCGAGGCCATCGAACTCCGTGACGGTGACCCCAACCGTTACCAGGGCAAGGGTGTCGAGAAGGCCGTCCTCGCCGTCATCGAGCAGATCGGCCCGGAGCTCGTCGGCTACGACGCCACCGAGCAGCGCCTGATCGACCAGGCCATGTTCGACCTGGACGCCACCGACAACAAGGGCTCGCTCGGCGCCAACGCCATCCTCGGCGTCTCCCTCGCCGTCGCGCACGCCGCCTCCGAGGCCAGCGACCTGCCGCTGTTCCGCTACCTCGGCGGCCCGAACGCGCACCTGCTGCCCGTCCCGATGATGAACATCCTGAACGGTGGGTCGCACGCCGACTCCAACGTCGACATCCAGGAGTTCATGATCGCCCCGATCGGCGCGGAGTCCTTCTCCGAGGCCCTTCGCTGGGGCGCCGAGGTCTACCACACCCTCAAGAAGGTGCTGAAGACCAAGGGCCTCTCCACCGGCCTGGGCGACGAGGGCGGCTTCGCCCCGAACCTGGAGTCGAACCGCGCCGCGCTCGACCTCATCATCGAGGCCATCAAGCAGGCCGGTTACGTCCCCGGCGAGCAGATCGGCCTGGCGCTCGACGTCGCCGCGTCCGAGTTCTACAAGGACGGCAAGTACGAGTTCGAGGGCAAGTCCCGCTCGGCCGCCGAGATGACCGAGTACTACGAGGAGCTCGTCTCCGCGTACCCGCTGGTCTCCATCGAGGACCCGCTGTACGAGGACGACTGGGCCGGCTGGAACGTCATCACCGAGCGCCTGGGCGACAAGGTCCAGATCGTCGGCGACGACCTCTTCGTCACCAACCCGGAGCGCCTGGCCCGCGGCATCGAGGAGGGCTCCGCCAACGCCCTGCTCGTCAAGGTCAACCAGATCGGTTCGCTGACCGAGACCCTGGACGCCGTCGAGATGGCCCAGCGCAACGGCTTCAAGTGCATGATGTCCCACCGCTCCGGCGAGACCGAGGACGTCACCATCGCCGACCTCGCGGTCGCCGTGAACTGCGGTCAGATCAAGACCGGCGCCCCGGCCCGCTCGGACCGCGTCGCCAAGTACAACCAGCTCCTGCGCATCGAGGAGATCCTCGACGACGCGGCCGTCTACGCCGGTCGCAGCGCGTTCCCGCGCTTCAAGGGCTGAGCAGCGCTCTCGTAGCCACGGAGTAGCCACGTAGTTACCTACGTCCCCGCACCCGGTCCCGTACCGTGTGCGGGGACGTACGTACGTTTACGCGCTGCTACTGGGGAGGCGGAACCATGGCCAAGGCCGGGACCAAGGACCGGTTCTCCACCGCGACCCGCCTGCGGCTGCTCGGCGAGCAGACCGCCGAGCGGGTCTACCGCTCCCAGACCAAGCGCCAGGCCCGCCGCTCCCGCCTCACCGGACGCGCCGCGCTCCTCGCGCTCGTGCTCTGCTCCCTCGTCGTCGCGCTCGCGTACCCGATAAGGCAGTACGTCTCGCAGCGCGCCGAGATCGACGACCTGCGCAGGCAGAAGGCCGAGCGCCACGAGGACGTCGAGAAGCTGCGCGACGAGAAGGCGCGCTGGCAGGACGACGCGTACGCGGAGCAGCGCATCCGCGACCGGCTGCACTACGTGATGCCGGGCGAGACCGGCTTCACCGTGATCGACCCCGCGGCGGCGCAGAGCCGCCGCGCGGACCAGGGGGCGGCCACGCGCCCCTGGTACTCGAACGTCTGGGACGGCGTCGACAAGGCCGACCGCCCCGACGACTGACCCGCTTCGACGACTGACCCAAGGACACGAAAGACAGGCATGGAAACGCCCCCGCCGACCACTGAGCGCACCGAGCCCACCGACGCCGACGTCGCGGCCTTCAAGCAGCAGCTCGGACGCCCGCCGCGCGGCCTGCGGGCCATCGCGCACCGCTGCCCCTGCGGCCAGCCCGACGTCGTCGAGACGGCCCCGCGCCTCCCGGACGGCACGCCGTTCCCCACGACGTACTACCTGACGTGCCCGCGGGCCGCCTCCGCGATCGGCACGCTCGAGGCCAACGGCGTCATGAAGGAGATGTCGGAGCGGCTCAAGACGGACCCCGAGCTCGCCGCGGCCTACGCCAAGGCGCACGAGGACTACATCGCGCGCCGCGACGCCATCGAGGTCCTGGAGGGCTTCCCGAGCGCGGGCGGCATGCCGGACCGCGTGAAGTGCCTGCACGTCCTGGTCGGCCACTCGCTCGCCGCGGGCCCCGGCGTGAACCCGCTGGGCGACGAGGCCATCGCGATGCTCCCCGAGTGGTGGGCCAAGGGCCCGTGCGTGACGCCGTGCGCTCCCGAGGGCGCCGAGTGACGCGCGTCGCCGCCATCGACTGCGGCACGAACTCGATCCGCCTCCTGGTGGCGGACGCGGACCCGGCGACGGGCGAACTGGTCGACCTCGACCGGCGGATGACGATCGTCCGCCTCGGTCAGGGGGTCGACAGGACGGGTCGCCTCGCCCCCGAGGCCCTCGAGCGCACCTTCGCGGCCTGCCGCGAGTACGCGGGGATCATCAAGGAACTCGGCGCCGAACGCCTCCGCTTCGTCGCCACGTCCGCCTCGCGCGACGCGGAGAACCGCGACGAGTTCGTCCGCGGCGTGGTCGACATCCTCGGCGTCGAGCCCGAGGTCATCACCGGCGACCAGGAGGCGGAGTTCTCCTTCACCGGCGCGACCAAGGAGCTGACGGGACGCGACTGCCTCGCCAAGCCGTACCTGGTCGTGGACATCGGCGGCGGCTCCACCGAGTTCGTGGTCGGCACGGAGCACGTGGAAGCGGCCCGCTCGGTCGACGTCGGCTGCGTCCGCATGACCGAGCGCCATCTCGTACGCGACGGGGTCGTCAGCGATCCCCCGGAGCGCGAGCAGCTCGACGCGATCCGCGCCGACATCGAGGACGCCCTCGACCTCGCCGAGCGCACGGTCCCGCTCAAGGAGGCCCGCACGCTGGTGGGGCTCGCCGGTTCGGTGACGACGGTGGCGGGCATCGCGTTGGACCTCCCCGCCTACGACTCGTCGGCGATCCACCACGCCCGGATCTCCTACGACCAGGTCAGCGCGATCGTGGACCGCCTGACGCACGCCACGCACGCGGAGCGCGCGGCGATCCCCGTGATGCACGAGGGCCGCGTCGACGTGATCGCGGCGGGCTCGCTCGTGCTGCTGGCCATCATGGACAGGATCGGCGCCCGCGAGGTCGTGGTCTCGGAGCACGACATCCTCGACGGCATCGCCTTCAACGTGGCACAAGAAATCGAAGAGCGGGGGGAGACCGCTTCCGCTCCGGAGCCGCGCTGACTCACACTGTGGTCGTTGCCGACGACAGTGTATGGAGGGGACGCGGGTGGGGCTCTTCAAGCGCAAGAAGGACGAGGACGAGACCGGCTGGACCGTCGAGCACGGTGTGGGAGACGGAATGGAGCACCGGTGGCGACTCCGCATGGACAGGATGGACTCGTCCGTCGTCACCCAGCACATGCCGGTCCTCGAAGCGACGGTGAGCAAGAGGGGGGAGACCCTTTCCAGTTACCTGGAATGGGTCGCCCTCATGCCCGAGCACGAACTGCACTACTGGCGGGACAGGATCATCAACGGCGTCGCCACCGAGGAAGAGGCCGTGCTCTACAACGCCTGGCTGGACGTCCGGCATGCGCTGCGGCAGGAGCAGTGCCGCATTCCCGGCATGCCGTGGAACGCGTGACCTGGCACTCGGGACCGCGTTCTGAGCGCTTCCTGTAGCGTCTGAGCGGCCCGTAAGGGGGGTCCTGGGACCCCCTGGCGACACTCCGTCGGAAAAGTTCGTGAAGTTCTTCACAAGGAATTCGGCCCTGATGGGCGAGGTTCGTGGGTGTGCGGCCGCCGAAAGGGGCTCGCGGGGGTGCCTCGGTGTGTGACCGGGGTGCTTCGCGCGTGTGTCGCGCGGATGAAGCGGTCCGGTGGTCCACTCCGCGCGGTGGCCCAGAGGGGCAGCTCACAAGGGGTGGACAACGACTCGCGTGGTGCGGTGGTTCCCCTGCGGCGCCATGACCTCCGTCACGTGGGCGGCGAAGTGTAGCAGAGGGGGTCCACAACCTTGTGAAGGGGCGCACGAGCGACCCCCGCCGGGCAGGTGGATACTCGATGGCATGAGCACCACGGAGCGTCCCAGGATCCTCGTAGTAGGCGGTGGGTACGTAGGCCTGTACGCAGCTCGGCGCATCCTCAAGAAGATGCGCTACGGAGAGGCGACCGTCACGGTCGTCGACCCCCGGTCGTACATGACCTACCAGCCCTTCCTCCCCGAAGCCGCCGCCGGCAGCATCTCGCCTCGGCACGTCGTCGTCCCGCTGCGACGCGTACTGCCGAAGGCCGAGGTCCTCACCGGCCGGGTCACCACCATCGATCAGGACCGCAAGGTCGCGACGATCGCCCCCCTCGTGGGCGAGGCGTACGAGCTGCCCTTCGACTACCTGGTCATCGCGATGGGCGCGGTCTCCCGCACCTTCCCGATCCCCGGCCTCGCCGAGCAGGGCATCGGCATGAAGGGCATCGAGGAGGCCATCGGCCTGCGCAACCACGTCCTCGAGCAGCTCGACAAGGCTGACTCCACCACGGACGAGGACGTCCGCCGCAAGGCGCTGACGTTCGTCTTCGTCGGCGGTGGCTTCGCGGGCGCGGAGACCATCGGCGAGGTGGAGGACATGGCCCGCGACGCGGCCAAGTACTACACCAACGTGAAGCGCGAGGACATGCGCTTCGTGCTCGTCGACGCCGCGGACAAGATCCTCCCCGAGGTCGGTCCCAAGCTCGGCCAGTACGGCAAGGAGCACCTGGAGAGCCGCGGGGTCGAGGTCTACCTCTCGACGTCGATGGACTCCTGCGTGGACGGCCACGTGGTCCTCAAGAACGGCCTCGAGGTCGACTCGAACACCATCGTGTGGACCGCGGGCGTCAAGCCCAACCCGGCGCTCTCCCGCTTCGGTCTGCCGCTCGGCCCCCGTGGCCACGTCGACACCCAGACGACCCTCCAGGTCCAGGGCACCGACTACATCTGGGCCGCGGGCGACAACGCCCAGGTGCCGGACGTGGTCGGCCGCAAGGCGGGCAACGAGAACGCCTGGTGCCCGCCGAACGCCCAGCACGCGCTGCGCCAGGCCAAGGTCCTCGGCGACAACGTGATCTCCGGCATGCGGGGCTTCCCGCAGAAGGAGTACAGCCACGCCAACAAGGGTGCGGTCGCCGGTCTCGGCCTGCACAAGGGCGTCGCGATGATCGTCATGGGCAAGATGAAGATCAAGCTCAAGGGCCGTCTCGCCTGGTACATGCACCGCGCGTACCACGGCATGGCGATGCCGACGTTCAACCGCAAGATCCGCGTCTTCGCGGACTGGACGCTCGCCATGTTCCTCAAGCGCGAGGTCGTCTCGCTCGGTGCCCTCGAGGCCCCGCGCGAGGAGTTCTACGAGGCCGCCAAGCCGGCCCCGAAGCCGCCGGTCGCCGCCGAGCCCGCCCCCGCGGTCAAGGCCGAGGAGAAGGCCAAGGCCTCCTGACCTCGCGGTACTGATCCACCCCGAAGGGGCCGCCCGCCATCCGTGGTGCGGGCGGCCCCTTCGGCGTATCCGGAAGAAACTAGATGCCGGGGGCATCTATTTTGCCGATCCGTGACGCGGCAACGGGACTGCGCGGGCGGGGCTTTGGTGTTTACGTGGTGTTGGTCCGTTCCGGGATCCGGTCGATCTCATCACGGAGGTGTGCGCCATGCAGAACGCCGCACTGCGGCTGAAGACCCTCGCCGAGCAGCTCATGGGAGCCGCGCTGCCGGTGCGTATCCGCGCCTGGGACGGATCAGAGGCCGGCCCGCCGGGCGCCCCCGCCCTGGTCGTGCGCAACCGGCGCGCCCTGCGCCACCTGCTGTGGAAGCCGGGCGAACTGGGCCTCGCCCGCGCCTGGGTGGCCGGTGACCTGGACGTCGACGGGGACCTCTACGAGGTGCTCGACCGGATGGCCGAGTTCATCTGGGAGCGCGGCGAGGACGCCAGGAGCGTGCGGCAGTCCCTGCGCGACCCGCGCGTCCGCGCCGCGGTCCGCTCCCTGGTCGCCCTCTCCGCGCCCTTCCTGCCGCCGTCCCCGCCGCCCGAGGAGATGCGCGGACACGGCAGACTCCACCTGCACACCAAGGGCAGCGACCGGCAGGCCATCAGCCACCACTACGACGTCGGCAACGACTTCTACGAGCTGGTGCTCGGCCCCTCGATGGTCTACTCGTGCGCCTACTGGGAGTCGCCGGAGAGCACCCTGGAGGACGCCCAGCGCGACAAGCTCGAACTCGTCTCCCGCAAGCTCGCGCTCAGGCCCGGCATGCGCCTGCTGGACGTCGGCTGCGGCTGGGGCTCCATGGCGATCCACGCGGCCCGCGAGCACGGCGTGAGCGTCGTCGGCGTCACGCTCTCCCAGGAGCAGGCCGCGTACGCGCGCAAGCGGATCGCGGAGGAGGGTCTCACCGACCGCATCGAGATCCGCGTCCAGGACTACCGCGACGTGCGCGACGGTCCCTACGACGCCATCTCCTCGATCGGCATGGCCGAACACGTCGGCTCCACGCGCTACTTGGAGTACGCCCACGATCTGCACGCCCTCCTGAAGCCCGGCGGACGGCTGCTCAACCACCAGATCGCGCGCCGCCCGCAGGCCGACGAATCGGCGTACACGGTCGACGAGTTCATCGACGCCTACGTCTTCCCCGACGGCGAACTCGCGCCCGTGGGGGTCACCGTGGACCTCCTCGAGCGCGCCGGGTTCGAGGTGCGCGACGTGGAGGCCATCCGCGAGCACTACGCCCTCACCCTGCGCCGCTGGGTCGCGAGCCTGGAGGCGAACTGGACGGAGGGCCAGCGCCTCACCTCGCCGGGCCGCGCCCGCGTCTGGCGGCTCTACATGGCGGCGTCCGCGCTCGCCTTCGAGCGCAACAGGATCGGGGTCAACCAGGTCCTTGCGGTGAAGACGCCGGAGAGCGGCACGTCGGGGATGCCGCTGCGGGCCAGGGAGTGGCAGTAATTTTTAGCCCGTCGAGGGGGTCCCTCCCTGCTCTTCAAGAGCTTGGGGGAGATTGAGGACAAGCCGCGCAGCGGCGATGCGGGTACGGGGGTACTGAAGGGCCCCGGACGAGAACTCTCGTCCGGGGCCCTTCCCCCTGTCACCCGAGCGGAGCTACTCCGCCTTGATGGCCTGCAGCGGGTTCAGCCGCGCCGCGCTCCGCGCGGGCCACACCGCCGCGAGGACACCGACGAGCGCGGCGACCGCCAGGAAGATCACGATCCGGCCGACCGGGATCTCCATCGAGTAGGTGGAGACCGCGTCGGCGACGCTGCTGCCCACGGCCCAGCCCATGAAGAGGCCGAGTCCGATGCCGAGCACCGCGCCGAACAGGGAGATCACGATCGACTCCAGGCGCACCATCTGCTTGACCTTCGCCCGGTCGAGGCCGATGGCCCGCAGCATCCCGATCTCGTGCTTGCGCTCGAAGACCGACATGGCCAGCGTGTTGATGACGCCGAGCACCGCGATCAGGATGGCCATGGCGAGCAGGCCGTACAGGATGTTCAGGACCATGTTGATGCCGCCCGCGACCGCGTTGCTGATCGCGTCCTTGTCCTGGATGGTGATCGCCGGGTTCTCGCCGAGCGCCTTGACGATGGAGTCCTCGGCCTTGTCCGACGCGCCGTCCTTCATCTTCACCAGGACCTGCTTGTCGGCGACCTTGGTGACGTGCGGGTCGACGACGGACGTCGGCGTGAAGAGGCCGTTGAGCATCTCGTTGTTCTCGTAGACGCCGGCGACCTTCAGCTCGACCGTCTTCTTGTCGTCCTGGAACTTCAGCGGGAAGGTGTCGCCCGTCGTGAGGCCCTTGTCCTTGGCGGTGTCCGTGTCGATCAGCGCGGTGTCGCCCTTGAGCGCGTCCACCGAGCCGCTGGTGAGGTCGAGGCCGACCAGCTTGCCGAACGTGGTGGAGTCGACGCCGTTGACGTTGGTGTAGCTGCCGTCGGCCTCGCCGTACGCGGTGCGCAGCGGGCTGGTGGCCTCGACGTCGGGGATCTTGTCGATCTTCTGGCGGACCTCGGGGGCCAGCGGCTCGTAGTTCGCCATGGAGACGCTGTAGTCGGCCTTCAAGGAGCCCGCGGCCATCTTGTTGATGGCGCTGCCCATGGAGGTCGCGACGACCGTCATGGCGGTGATGAGGGTCAGGCCGATCATCAGCGCCGCGGCGGTGGAGGCCGTGCGGCGCGGGTTGCGCACCGAGTTCAGGCGCGACAGCTTGCCGGTGACGCCGAACGGCTTCAGGAGCGGCGCGGAGGCGGCGATGAACGGGCGGGAGAGCAGCGGGGTCAGGATGATGACGCCGACCATGATGGTGGCCGCGCCGCCCGCCATCACGTAGTTGTCGTCGTTGAACAGCAGGACCGCGCCGAGGGCGACGATGATCGAGCCGATGGTGTTGCGGACGACGAGGCCGCGCGTGGTGGGCGTGGCGTGGACGCTGTTCATCGCGGCGACCGGCGGGATCTTCGCGGCGCGGCGGCCCGGCAGCCAGGCGGCCAGCATGGTCACGAGCACGCCGATCACGAGCGCGGCGACGATCGTCGTCGGGGCGATGATCAGAGGTCCGTCCGGCAGCGAGGCGCCGCCGGCGTTCATCAGGGCCTGCAGGCCGACGGCGACGCCGAGGCCGAGGGCGAAGCCCGTGACGGCGGCGACCAGGCCGACCAGGAACGCCTCGATGAGCACGGAGCGCGTCACCTGGCGGCGCGAGGCGCCGACGGCCCGCATCAGCGCGAGCTCCTTGGTGCGCTGGGCGACCAGCATGGTGAAGGTGTTGGCGATGATGAAGATGCCGACGAAGAGCGCGATGCCCGCGAAGATCAGCAGGACCTGGCTCATGGAGCTGGTCTGCTGCTCGATCTGCTCGTCCTGGTCGGAGGAGAGCTGGGCGCCGGTGACCGCGTCGGTCTCCTTGGGCAGGATCTTCTCGACGGAGGACTTGAGCGCGGCCTCGGAGGTGCCCGCGGCGGCCTTGACGTCGATCTCGTCGTACTCGTGCTTGCCCAGCGCCTTGAGCGCGGTCTTGTTGTCGAGGACGACGAGGCTGCCGCCCGCGACGACGCTGCCGTCGTCCGTGTCGAAGATGCCGCTGACCTTGGCGGTGTGCACGGGGCCGTCGGTGGAGAAGCGGACGGTGTCGCCCACCTTGTAGCCGGTGCGCTCGGCCGTACGGGAGTCGAGGGCGATGTCGGCGGCGGACTTCGGTCCCGTGCCCTCGGTGAAGTCGTACCGCGGGTCCTTGCCGTCCTTGGCGGGGAAGAAGTTGGTGCCGGTGGTGCCCCACTCGCCGCCCACCAGCTTGCCGTCCTTGTCGGCGAGCGCGGTGAAGCCGGACACGGTGCCGATGGCGGAATCGGCGCCGGGCAGCGACCCCGCCTTCCGGAGCAGGCCGTCGGTGAGGCGGCCGGGCTGCTTCTCGGAGTCGAGAGGGACGCCGTCGGGCTGGATGGCGACGGAGACGTGGTCGAAGCTCTTCGCCGACTTGTTCTTGTAGGCGTTGCCGAAGGTGTCGGTGAAGACGAGGGTGCCGGAGACGAAGGCGACGCCGAGCATGACCGCGAGCACGGTCATCAGCAGCCTGGCCTTGTGCGCGAGCACGTTGCGCAGGGCGGTACGGAACATGAGTCTGAGTCCTGGTGGAGGGTCGGGCCGGATGGGGGCGCCCCATAGGGGCGCGGGGAACTGCGTGCTCAGCCGAGGCCGGTCCGCGGCCCCGAGCGAATGCTCAGCCGACGCGGCGGCGTGGGGAGACCGGTGCGGGCCGAGCGGCCACTAGCTCGTACGCCCCTTGGCATCGAAGTGCTTCATCCGGTCGAGGACCCCGTCCGCGGTGGGCCCGTGCATCTCGTCGACGACCCGCCCGTCCGCGAGGAAGATCACGCGGTCCGCGTACGACGCGGCCACCGGGTCGTGCGTGACCATCACGACGGTCTGCCCGAGGTCCCGCACGGAGTTGCGCAGGAAGCCGAGGACCTCGGCGCCGGAGCGCGAGTCCAGGTTTCCGGTCGGCTCGTCACCGAAGATGATCTCCGGCTGGGAGGCCAGCGCGCGGGCCACGGCCACGCGCTGCTGCTGGCCGCCGGAGAGCTCGGTGGGCCGGTGGCTGAGCCGCCCGGAGAGGCCGACCATCTCGATGACCTGCTCCAGCCACTGCTTGTCCGGCTTGCGGCCCGCGATGTCCATCGGGAGCGTGATGTTCTCCAGGGCCGTCAAGGTCGGCAGCAGGTTGAACGCCTGGAAGATGAAGCCGATCTTGTCCCGGCGGAGCTTGGTGAGCTGCTTGTCCTTCAGCGTGGACAGCTCGGTCTCGCCGATCCGCACCGATCCCGAGCTGAAGCTGTCCAGGCCCGCGACGCAGTGCATCAGCGTCGACTTGCCGGAGCCCGACGGGCCCATGATCGCGGTGAACTCGCCCTGCCCGAAGTCGACGGAGACATGGTCCAGGGCGACCACCTGGGTCTCGCCCTGTCCGTACACCTTGGACAGGTCCGTGGCGCGGGCGGCCACGGCGGTGGCGCGGGCGGCGAAGGGAGTGGTGGTCACGGGGCGGTGCTCCTGTCGGGACGACGAGTGGGGACGTACTCCATCGTCACGGCCGATCCGCGTTCTGAAGTCAGCCGCTGTTCCGGTTCCCGGGGCCCTCTCGAGTCGGACTCGGGGGTGGCGTGTCATACCTGGGGATGACAGGAGTCCCTGATTCCGAAACCGGGACGGGGGGCGCCCGGGCGGCTAAATTCCGTCATTCCGTGCAGAGGGCCATGAGCCCGGCCGGGAGCGTGGAAGGGCCTCCGGCAAGTACCGATGGACCGTACCTGCGGCTGATGCACCCTCAGACGTCAATAAAATAAGACAACATCGGGCTGTCCTTCCGCTGTTCGGGGGATGCCTCCCGATAGGGTCGAATCCTTGATGCGGAGCCCACGGCCTGCCCGGATGGTGGAATGCAGACACGGCGAGCTTAAACCTCGCTGCCCCTCGGGGGCGTGCCGGTTCGAGTCCGGCTCCGGGCACATCCGCTGTCTCGCGGAACGCCTCCACCGCATATGCCTCTCGCACAAGCCTGACGTTGTGTCAGTTCACTTGCCCCCCAACGACGTTGACGCCTACGGCAGCCGTACCGTGTTGAAGCGGGCCGCGGTGTGCAGATCGCTCTCGATCGCCCGCGCGGTCTCGCGCAGCGCGGGGAGCAGGGCGTCGCGGGTCGCGTCGAGCGGTTCGGGTCCCGCGTGCCGCGCCACGTTCAGCGCCGCCACCACGCGGCCTGTCGCGTCCCTGACGGGGACCGCGACCGAGCGCAGGCCCTCCTCCAGCTCCTGGTCCGCGGTGGCGTGCCCCTCGGACTCGGCCCGCTCCAGGATCCGGGTCAGGGCGTCGGGGTCCGTCACGGTGTGCGCGGTGAGGGCGCGCGGCGGCGTGGCCTTCAGGAGGCGGGCGCGCTCCTCGCCGGGGAGCCCGGCAAGCAGGACCCGCCCCATCGCCGTGGCGTACGCGGGGAAGCGGGTGCCCACCGTGATGCGGACGCTCATCACGCGCACGGTGGCCGCCCGCGCGACGTAGAGGATGTCCGCGCCGTCCAGGACCGTCACCGACGCCGACTGGTGCACGCGGTCGGCGAGGTCGCGCAGATGGGGCTCGGCGAGTTCGGCGAAGCCGAGCCGGGACAGGGCGGCATGTCCGAGCTCCAGGATGCGGGGGAGCGGCCGGTACAGACCCCCCTCGTGCGCCGCGTACCCCTCCTGCCGCAAGGTGTGCAGACAGCGCCGCGCGGTGGCCCTGGGCAGCCCCGTGGCGGCGGCGAGCGCGGTCAGCGGCAGCCCGTCACCACGGGCCTCCCCGAGAGCACGCAGGACGGCGAGCCCGCGCGCCAGGGACTGCAGGAAGCCGGGCCCCGACTCGGCTCCGTCTTCGGCGGGACCGGGGTACTGCGCACCCGCGGGCCCACCGGCGGTCGGAGGGGGGCCCGCGCTTGCCTCTGCGCCCGCGTCGGTCTCTGCGCCCGAGCCTGCGCCTGCGTCGGCCTCTGTGCCCGCGTCGGCCCCTGAGCCTGCGCCCGCGTCGGTCTCTGCGCCCGCCCCTGCCCCCGCGCCCGCGCCCGCGTCGGCTCTGGCTTCCGCGTGGGGCTTCGTGTGCGCGTCCGCTCCCGCTTCGGCTCCTCTGCCCGTGCCTGCCCCGGCTCTCGCGTCGGGCTCCGCTCCCGCCCCACCTCCCGTGCCCACGTCCGCTCCCGGGCCCGCGCCGGCCCCCGACCCCGCCAGCCCCTCCAGACACTCCGCCTCCGCCCGCAGCCGCGGCAGCATCGCCTTCGCGAAGGCGTTCGCCGAGTGTCTGCTGGTGTGGCTCACCGCCGACAGGGCGTATCTGACCCGGCCTGTCCCGTCGCGTACCGGGACCGCCACCGCGATCAGGCCCGGTTCGATCAGTTGGTCGTCCAGGGCCCAGCCCGTCCGCAGGGAGTGCGCCACGCGGGACGCCAGGTCCGGTGGGGGTGTCGGCGCGGGGTCCGGGGGGAGTGCGGGGAACGCGTCGCCCGCGGGGCCCGCGGCCACCCTGGCCCGCCACGCCGCCCACATCTCCTCGTCCCACGCGGCGGCGAACAGCGCTCCGGGGGCGCAGCGCTCCGGCGGCAGCAGGTCGCCGATGCGGAACGCCACCGACATCGCGCGGCGCCGCGCGGCCTGCGTCACGAACCTGACCCCGTCGCCGTCCGGCACCGCCAGGGACACCGACTCGTCGAGCTCGTCCGCGAGCCGGGCGGTGCGGGCCGCGACCTCGCCGGTCAGGCCGCTCGCCGCGAGGTAGGCGTTGCCGAGCTCCATGAGGCGGGGCGCGAGGTGGAGCTCCTGGCCGCGCACGCGTACGTACCCGAGGCGGGCCAGCGTCGCCACGACCCGGTCGACCGTGGCGCGGGCCAGGCCGGTGGCGCGCACCAGGTCACTCGCGCGTGCCCCGTCCGCCTGTGTGAGCGCGCGCAGGACGGCGAGCCCGCGCTCCAGGGGACGTACGGACTCTTCCGGCACGACGCACTCCTCGCCTCGCTCGCGAAATCGGGTGCCGCACGACCGTTGACAGCGCACGGCCACGCCCAGAGACTCCCGTCAGCACATTATGAACGAAAGTTCACCAGGCGAACAAGGTCGGTAGGAACAAGGCGAGGAGTCTTCGATGCGCACCACCGTCGGGATCATCGGAGCGGGCCCCGCAGGGCTGCTCCTCGCCCGGCTCCTGCACCGGGCCGGGATCGACTCCGTCGTCCTGGAGAGCCGCGACCGCGCCTACGTGGAGCGGCGCCAGCGCGCCGGGATCCTGGAACAGGGCACCGTCGACGTGCTGCGCGAGGCGGGCGCGGCCGCCCGCATGGACCGCGAGGGGCTGCCGCACGACGGCATCGAGCTGCGCTTCGCCCGCCGCAGGCACCGCGTCGACTTCCCCGCCCTCACCGGCGGCCGCTCCGTGACGGTCTACGCCCAGACCGAGGTCTGCAAGGACCTCATCGCCCTCCAGCTCGCCGAGGGCGGCCCGCTGCTCTTCGAGGCGGAGGCGCTGGCCGTCGAGGGGGCGGAGAGCGAGAACCCCCGGGTCCGCTTCCGGCACCGCGGGCGTGAGGACACCCTCGACTGCGACTACGTAGTGGGCTGCGACGGCTTCTGGGGCGTGGCGAGGACCGCGATGCCCGAGGCGCTCTCCCGGGTCTACGAGCGCACCTACCCCTACGGCTGGCTCGGCATCCTCGCCGACGTCCCGCCCTCCCACGACGAGCTGGTCTACGCCCGCCACGACCGCGGCTTCGCCCTCCTCTCCATGCGGTCGCCGACCGTCACGCGCGCGTACCTCCAGGTCCCCGACGGCACCGACGCCGCCGACTGGACCGACGACGAGATCTGGGACGAGCTGGACCGGCGCCTGGAGACCGACGACGCCTGGCGCCTCGCACGCGGGCCCGTCACCGCGAAGTCCGTCACGCCGATGCGCAGTTATGTCCACGAGCCCATGCGCCACGGCCGCCTCTTCCTCGCCGGGGACGCCGCGCACATCGTCCCGCCGACCGGCGCCAAGGGCCTCAACCTCGCGGTCGGCGACGTCGTCACCTTCGCCCGCGCCCTCGTCGCGTACCGCGAGAAGGGCGACGCGAGCCGCCTCGACGCGTACTCCGACACCTGTCTGCGCCGCGTCTGGCAGGCCGAGCGCTTCTCGTACGCGATGACGACCATGCTCCACCGCGCGCCCGACGCCACCCCCTTCGACGACCGCATCCAGCTGGCCCGGCTCGACCGGATCACCACCGCACGCTCCGCCGAGACCGACCTCGCGGAGTCCTACACCGGATTCCCCCTGGACCAGCAGGACTGATCAGCAGGACTAGAAGGAAGAGCCCCGTGAACCCACCTGAGCGCACCTTCCGGGCCGTCGCGCCCGTCATCGCCCTGTGCTGGCTCGTCGTCTTCTTCGACGGCATGGACGTGAACATCTACGGCGCCGTCATGCCGCACCTCATCGACGACGAGGGCTTCGGCTTCACCGCGTCCACCGCGGGCACCGTCGGCTCCTGGACCACCTTCGGCATGCTCGTCGGGGCCCTCGGCTGCGGCACGCTCACCGACTGGCTGGGGCGCAAGCCGATGGTGACGGGCAGCGTCGTCGTCTTCTCGCTGGGCTCCGCGCTGTGCGCGCTCGCGCCGAGCGTGTTCGTCTTCGGCGCCGGGCGCTTCGTCTCCGGGGTCGGCCTCGGCGGCCTGATGCCGATCGGGCTCGCGATCGTCGCCGAGTTCGCGCCGCCGCGCAGGGCCGCGCTCGCCACCGGACTGATGATGACCTCGTACCACGCGGGCGGCATGGCCGCGACGGGCCTCGGGCTCGCGCTCGGCCCCGACCACGGCTGGCGTGTCGTCTTCTGGGCCGGGGTGATACCGGCCCTCGTCGCGGTCCCGCTCGTCGTCAAGTGGCTGCCCGAGTCGCCCGGCGTGCTGTTCGCCAAGGGGCGTACGCGCGAGGCGGAGGCGGTCGCCGCCCGCTACCTGCTGCCCGCCCCGACCCCGGCCGCGGCCCCCGAGGCGGGCGCCAGGGGCCGCTTCGCCGCCGTCGCCTCGCTCTTCGGTCCCGGGCGGCGCCTGGCGACCCCGCTGATGTGGCTCGCCTCCTTCGCGGGGCTGCTCCTGGTCTACGGAGTCTCCACCTGGCTCCCGGAGCTGATGCGCGCCTCCGGCTACTCCCTCTCCTCCTCCGTCACCTTCCTGATGGTGATCAACGCGGGCGGCATCGTCGGCATGCTCGTCGCCGGACGCACCGCCGACCGCTTCGGGGCCGTCAGGGTCTCCGCCGTCTGGTTCCTGCTCACCGCCTGCGGCGCGTTCCTGCTCAAGGCCCACCTGCCGCTCGGCGTGGCCTACGCCATCGTCTTCGTCACCGGCATCTGGCTCTTCTCCGCGCAGGTCATGGTGTACGCGGCCGCCCCCTCCGTCTACCCGCCCGCCCAGCGCGCCACGGGGCTCGGCTGGGTCACCGGCGTCGGGCGCACCGGAGCGGTCGTCGGGCCCTGGCTCGGCGGCGCGGTGGTGGCGGGCGGCAACGCCTCGCTCGGCTTCACCACCTTCGCGGTCGCCGCGATACTGGGCGCGGTCGCCATCTCGCTGGTGCCACTCGTGCGGAGGAACGGATCCCGTCCGGGAACAGTGCGGGCGGCCCCGGACGTTCTCGGTCACAGTGAGGGAAAGATCCTCCCCAGGCACTAGGCTCATCCCTTTGCCTACGCATTACTCTTGAACCAAAGCCACGCCCGGTGGCCATGGAGGAGTGAAATGAGGAGCAGTAACCCGGTCTTCTCGCGACGGGGGTTCAGCCGCGACAACGGCTACGCCGGCTTCGGCCAGCAGCCGCAGGCCGGGGGACCCGCAGGCGCGACCCAGACCCAGCAGGGCAATCCGTACGCGGGCCAGCAGGCCCCCGCGGGCAACCCCTACGCGACCAATCCGTACGCCCAGCAGGACGTGCAGTACGGCGCGCCCCAGGCGCCCGTAACGACCGCGGGCCGCATGACGATGGACGACGTCGTCATGCGCACCGCCACCACGCTCGGCACGCTCGTGGTCACGGCCGCGCTCGCCTGGGCGCTGCTGCCGGTCGACGACGCCAACATCAGCAAGTCGTACGGCATCGCGATCGGCGCCGGCCTCATCGCGATGGTGCTCGGCCTCGTCCAGGCGTTCAAGCGCAAGGCGTCCCCCGCGCTGATCCTGACGTACGCGGCGCTGGAGGGTGTCTTCCTCGGCGTCGTCTCCAGCGTCGTCGACAACCGCATCGCGAGCGGCGCGGCCATGCAGGCCGTCCTCGGCACGATGGCCGTCTTCATCGGCGTCCTCGTGGCGTACAAGGCGGGCTGGATCCGCGTCAACCGTCGCTTCTACGGCTTCGTGATGGCCGCCGCGATGGGCTTCCTGCTGCTGACCGCAGTGAACCTGCTGTTCGCGGTCATCGGCGGCGGTGACGGTCTCGGCTTCCGCAGCGGCGGCCTCGGCATCGTCTTCGGCATCGTCGGCATCCTGCTCGGCGCGTGCTTCCTGGCCCTGGACTTCAAGCAGGTCGAGGACGGCATCGCGTACGGAGCGCCGAAGGAAGAGGCGTGGCTCGCCGCGTTCGGTCTGACGATGACGCTCGTCTGGATCTACATGGAGTTCCTGCGCCTGATCGCCATCTTCTCGGGCAACGACTGACGGGACCCCGCCGGGTGACCGGCAAGCCGAAGGGCCCGCGGACCGATTCCGGTTCGCGGGCCCTTCGTCGTACGGGTGAGGGATTCTCGGAGGTGTGGGATCAGAGGGTGGGGGGTCGGCGGTCAGAGGAACTTGCGGGCAGCTCGCCTGAGGTCGTACTCGTGGATGATCGCCTTCGCGTGGCCGTACGCGAGGTTGTGTTCGGCGCGGAGCCAGCTGACCTTCTCCTCGAAGCGGAAGAGAGAGGGGCCTTCGTCCACGGCGCGCAGCCAGTCGGAGACTTCACGACCGGTGCAGTGGGGGATTCGGGCGAGCAGGTTGCGGTGGGTCTCCTCGGAGAAGACTTGGGACATCGGCGCCTCCGGACGCGTCGCGATGTGTTCCGTCCTTCACGCCACCGTGCCTGAGGGTTGGGGTGTTGGCAACAGTCCCGGAAAGGCGCATAAGGTCGCGGGGTGCTCGATACGACGCCTTTGACGGCCGCAGTGGACCAATTCGCCGACCGGTTGCGGGCGGCGCCGCAGAGCAGACTGCAGCGGGGGGCGGCGGCCGAAGCGCTGGCCCTTGCCAGGGAGTTGGCGGTGCGGGCCCAGCGCATCGAGGCGCCGTCCGCCGAGCCGCGGGAGATGCCGGACGCGGGGATGTTCGCCGCGGCTGATCAGATCACTGTGGCGGGGCGGGACTTGGCGCTGGTCCTCGCGGATCGCGGTGGGCTTGCGGAGGCGCTTGAGCTTGTCGCCGAGGCGCAGAGGAGGGCGGGGGTGTAGGTCCCTTGCGGCGGCCGCGGGCCCGCTCTGGCTGAGCGCGCAGTTCCCCGCGCCCCTGACGGGGCGCTCCCCGCGAAAGCTCAGACCGACGCGATGACCCGGTCCGCCAGGATGTAGACGTTCTCCGTGCCGCACTCGAAGGTCAGGGCGTAGGCGCCGGAGACTCCGGAGCCGCCGAGCAGGACCGGGGCGTGGCCGTCGCGCAGGGCGTCGGCGAGGAGTTCGGCGGTCTCGCGGTGGCCCGGGGTCATGCACAGCGTGGTGCCGTCCGCGAAGACGTACACGTCGAGCGTGCCCAGCGGTCCCGGGCGGACGTCGGCGAGCGCGGTGCGGGCACCGGCCAGCTCTTCCAGACAGGCCACCGTGCGCTCGTGGTCGCCGTAGCCGTCGGCGGGCGGGGCCTGCACCGGCACGAAGTCCGGGTGCGAGGGGTGCCTGCGGCGGGCGGCGGCCAGCTCGGCGGACTCCCCGGCGAACTCGTCGAAGGACGGGTCGGCGAACGGCTCGATGACCGGCTCGAGGCTGTCCGCCTCGATGCCGGCGAAGTCGGCCTGGCGGGGCAGGAAGAGCTCGTCGGCGATGCCGTCGTGCAGCCCCGGGAGGCCGCTGAGGAGGGACGGCGCGTCGGAGGCGTCGCGGGCCTCCTGGGCGGCCCAGAACGCGCGCGCCTCGGCGAGCTCGCGCTCCCGCTCCTCGGCGAGCGCCTCGGCCACGGCCGCGCGTATCTCGTCGGTGTCCGGTGTGGTGCGGGCGCCCGGCACCGTGGGGTGCGGTCCGCTCGCGGCACGGCTGTCGGCCAGCTCGGTGCGCAGGGCCGTGAGCTGCTTCCGGAGCCCGTACACGGCGTGCAGGGCGGCGGCGCCCACGGCCGTGGCAGCGGCCGTGGAGAGCAGCAGGGCAAGAGGCATGGCGCTCACTGACGTACTCCCGGTTTCAAGTCGACCCCCGACTTCCTACATCAGCTTGAAGCCTGCACGATCCACCTGTCAGTGCATTACGTCACGAATTGGACAGGTCTTTCGTCCCGGTGTTTATCCACAGATGCGGTCTGACCTGGGCATATGCATCTCCCCCAGGAGATAGGTCACATCCTGGGGGAGATTGGGTCACGAACAGATGCAGGGACTGAGCGTCAGCCTTGCGAACTGTGTGTCAGCGAATTCGCCCTAGCTGAGGCGTTCGATGACCATCGCCATGCCCTGGCCGCCGCCCACGCACATCGTCTCCAGGCCGAACTGCTTGTCGTGGAACTGGAGGGAGTTGATGAGCGTGCCGGTGATGCGGGCGCCGGTCATGCCGAAGGGGTGGCCGACCGCGATGGCGCCGCCGTTGACGTTCAGCTTGTCGAGCGGGATCTCCAGGTCGCGGTACGAGGGGATCACCTGGGCGGCGAAGGCCTCGTTGATCTCGAAGAGGTCGATGTCGTCGACGGTGAGCCCGGCACGGGAGAGGGCCTGCTTGCTGGCCTCCACCGGGCCGAGGCCCATGATCTCGGGGGAGAGGCCGGTGACGCCCGTGGAGACGATGCGGGCGAGCGGGGTCAGGCCGAGCTCGCGGGCCTTGGTGTCGCTCATGATCACGAGAGCGGCGGCGCCGTCGTTGAGCGGGCAGCAGTTGCCCGCGGTGACCAGGCCGTCGGGGCGGAAGACGGGCTTGAGGCCGCCGACGCCTTCGAGGGTGACGCCCGCGCGCGGGCCGTCGTCCTTGCTGACGACGGTGCCGTCGGGGGTGGTCACCGGGGTGATCTCGCGCTCCCAGAAGCCGTTCTTGATGGCTTCCTCGGCGAGGTTCTGGGACCTGACCCCGAACTCGTCCATGTCCTGACGGGTGACGCCCTTGGCGCGGGCCAGGTTCTCCGCGGTCTGCCCCATCGCGATGTACGCGTCCGGGATCAGGCCGTCCTCGCGCGGGTCGTGCCAGTCGGAGCCCGTGGACTCGGAGACGGCCTTGGTGCGGGCCTGGGCGTCGTCGAAGAGCGGGTTGCGGGCCTCCAGGATGTCGGACGAGCCGTTCACGCTGCGCGAGACCATCTCGACGCCCGCCGAGATGAACACGTCGCCCTCGCCCGCCTTGATGGCGTGCAGGGCCATGCGGCTCGTCTGCAGGGACGAGGAGCAGTAGCGCGTGATCGTACAGCCGGGAAGGTGGTCCATTCCCATCTGCACGGCCACGATGCGGCCCAGGTTGTGGCCCTGCTCGCCGCCGGGCAGGCCGCAGCCGAGCATCAGGTCGTCGATGTCCTTGGGATCGAGCTCCGGCACCTTGGCGAGGGCGGCCTCGATGATGGTGGCGGTCAGGTCGTCCGGGCGCAGGTCCTTCAGCGACCCCTTGAAGGCGCGGCCGATCGGGGTGCGGGCGGCGGAGACGATCACGGCTTCGGGCATCACGCGGCTCCAGGGGGAGGGGGCAGGGCTCCCTGTGAAGTTACCCGCACGTATTGCCTACGGTCACGTGGTGGAACATGTGACGCGGGACTCAGGCCGGGGGCCTTGGGCGGACTTTCCCCGCGGGCCGGTGGGGGCTGGCCGCGCAGTTCCCCGCGCCCCTGACCGGTCCGCCCCGGTCGGCGCCGAGGGAGCCCCTGGAAGGGGCGCGGGGAACTGCGCGAGCAACCCCCACCGGCCCGCAGCTGAAGGAGTCCCCTCAGTGGGGCAACGGCGACGCCTCCGGCGTCTGGATGCGGCGCCGGCGACGGCGCTTGAGGAGTGCCCACGGCCCCCGGGGGCCCGCCGGCATCGCCGCGGTGACCTCCGTACCGCCCTCGGAAGCCGCCTGCGCCGCCGCACGCGCCACCGGCAGGAACCCCTCGCGGCGCGAGACGTCGGGACGCTCCTCCTCGGGCCAGAGCCCGAGCGCCGCGCAGAGGGTCGGCAGCACGGCCATCGCCGCGGTCGCGTACCCCTCGGCCGAGGGGTGGTAGTTGTCGGGACCGAACAGCTCCCGGGGGTTCGCGTAGAACTCGGGGCCGAGCAGGTCCCCGAGCGACACCGTCCGCCCGCCCTGCTCGACCGCGCCGATCGTCTGCGCCGCGGCCAGCTGCCGCGAGACCCGGCGGGCCAGCCACCGCAGCGGCTGGTAGACGTTCTCGACGGTGCCGAGGTCGGGGCAGGTCCCCACGACCACCTCCGCCCCCGCTGTCCGCAGCCTGCGCACCGCCGCGGAGAGGTGGCGCACCGAGCGGGTCGGCGGCATCCGGTGCGTGACGTCGTTCGCGCCGATCATGACGACGCAGACGTCGGGCACCCAGGAGGGGTCCGAGAGGATCAGCGTGACCTGGCGGTCCAGGTCGTCCGACTGGGCGCCGGGCAGCGCCACGTTGCGCAGGTCGACGGGGCGCTCGGCGACCGCGGCGAGCCCGGAGGCGAGCAGCGCCGCCGGGGTCTGTCTGGCCCGGTGCACGCCCTGGCCCGCGGCCGTGGAGTCCCCGAGCATCGCGAACCGCACCGGTTCGCAGGAGGCGGAGCGGTCGGCGAACGCCCTGCCGTAGCGCCCGTCGGCCCGTGGCGGGTCCCCGTGCGCCCCGCCGCCCACGGACCGCTTCGCCAACTGCACCTCGGCGAGCACCACGCCCACCGTGGCGGCCCCGAGCAGCCCGATGCCGCCGCCGCCGTACGCCGCGCCCGCGGCGATCCGCCGTGCCACCCTCGCCCTCGACATGCCCTGCAGCCACCTCCTGGGGCCGTACCGCTGCATACGGCCGTACATCCACTCATTGCCCCGTAAGCACGGTCGGCCAATCGCAAGCGGAGGTGAACGGATGACCCGGACCCTTAGGCTGACCGCACCAATTCGTCGCACTACATCGCAGCCCGGAGACAACGGTGCAATTCCACGACTCGATGATCAGTCTCGTCGGCAACACCCCGCTGGTGAGGCTCAACAACGTGACCGCGGGCATCCAGGCGACCGTCCTGGCCAAGGTCGAGTACTTCAACCCCGGCGGATCCGTGAAGGACCGCATCGCGCTGCGCATGATCGAGGCGGCCGAGCAGAGCGGGGAACTGAAGCCCGGCGGCACCATCGTCGAGCCCACCTCAGGGAACACCGGGGTCGGCCTCGCCATCGTGGCCCAGCAGAAGGGCTACAAGTGCATCTTCGTCTGCCCCGACAAGGTGTCCCTCGACAAGATCAACGTGCTGCGCGCGTACGGCGCCGACGTAGTGGTCTGCCCCACGGCCGTCGATCCCGAGCACCCGGATTCGTACTACAACGTCTCCGACCGGCTCGTACGCGAGACGCCCGGCGCCTGGAAGCCCGACCAGTACAGCAACCCGAACAACCCGCTCTCGCACTACCACTCCACGGGCCCCGAGCTCTGGGAGCAGACCGAGGGGAAGATCACCCACTTCGTGGCGGGCATCGGGACCGGCGGCACCATCTCCGGTACGGGCGGCTACCTGAAGGAGATCTCCAAGGGCGCGGTCACCGTCGTCGGTGCCGACCCCGAGGGTTCCGTGTACTCCGGCGGCTCCGGGCGTCCGTACCTCGTCGAGGGCGTCGGTGAGGACTTCTGGCCGACGGCGTACGACCGCAACGTGACCGACGAGATCGTCGCGGTGTCCGACAAGGACTCCTTCCAGATGACGCGGCGCCTGGCCAAGGAGGAGGGGCTGCTCGTCGGCGGTTCCTGCGGCATGGCCGTGGTGGCGGCGCTGCGGGTCGCGGAGCGCCTCGGCCCCGACGACGTCGTGGTCGTGCTGCTCCCGGACAGCGGGCGCGGCTACATGAGCAAGATCTTCAGCGACGAGTGGATGAACGACTACGGCTTCCTTGAGCAGGCCGGGGACCTGCCGAAGGTCGGCGACGTGCTGCGCCGCAAGGAGGGCGGCGAGCTGCCCTCGCTGGTCCACATGCACCCCGAGGAGACGGTCGGCGAGGCCATCGAGGTCCTGCGCGAGTACGGCGTCTCGCAGATGCCCATCGTGAAGCCGGGCGCGGGACACCCCGACGTGATGGCCGCCGAGGTCATCGGCTCGGTCGTGGAGCGCGAGCTGCTCGACGCGCTGTTCGCGCAGCGCGCCTCGCTCTCCGACCCGCTGGAGAAGCACATGTCGGACCCGCTGCCGCAGGTCGGCTCCGGTGAGCCGGTGGCCGACCTGATGGCGGTGCTCGGCCGTGCCGACGCGGCGATCGTCCTCGTCGAGGGCAAGCCGACCGGTGTCGTCAGCCGCCAGGACCTGCTCGCCTTCCTCGCGGAGCAGCAGGGGCAGTGACCTGCGGGGCCGGAGCCTTGGGGTGAACTTCGCGGAAGTGGTACGAGCACGACACGTTCGCGCAGCACCCGCTTAACACGGCTCCGGCACATTGGTGGGTGTCGGCGTCAGGAACTCCGGAGCGGCTCCCGGGTCCGTGGACGCCTGGACGTGGCACTTGGCCCTGACCGGTGTGCGCGTCCCCCGCGGGGATCGCCGTCGTCCCGCCCCCTGGTTTCCGGGGGTGCGGCGGTCCCTGCGGGCGGCCTTCCGTGCGGGTCGGTGGGGGCTGGTCGCGCAGTTCCCCGCGCCCCCAGACACTCGCCCCTGCGGGGCTCGCCCGCCCTGGCTATGTGGCGCTCAGCGCCCAACTGGCCAGCAGCGCCAAGCGGTCCGCCGAATCCGTGCCCGGTTCCGCCGTGTAGACCACCAGGATCTGGTCGGGGTCGCCGGGGAGGGTCAGGGTTTCGTAGGGGAGGATCAGCTCGCCCACCACCGGGTGGTGGATGTGCTTCGTGCCGTGGGTCTTCTCCTTGACCTGGTGGTCGGCCCACAAGCGGCGGAAGGTCTCGCTCTTGACCGACAACTCGCCCACCAGTGAGGCGAGTCGGGCGTCGCCGGGCCGGCGGGCCGCGTCCAGGCGCAGATGGGCGACCGTCTCCGAGGCCACCGCCTCCCACTCGGGATAGCAGTCACGCGCGGGGCCTTCGAGGAAGACCTGGCGGGGGATGTTGCGCTCGGCGGGCGGCAGCGCGGACCAGCCGTTGAGGGCGTCGCCCAGGGAGTTCCAGGCGAGGACGTCCATGCGGCGGCCGAAGATGAGGGCGGGGGAGCGCTCGATGGAGTCGAGGAGCAGCCGCAGGCCGGGGCGGACCCGTGCGGCGGCGGGCCGCTCCTTGCGGGGGCGCGGCCTGGCCACCGTACGCAGGTAGGTGTGCTCGGTCTCGTCCAGGCGCAGCACGCGGGCGAGGGAGTCGAGCACGGCGTCGGAGACCGAGGGGCCCCTGCCCTGTTCGAGCCGGATGTAGTAGTCCACGCTCACGCCCGCCAGTTGCGCGACCTCCTCCCGGCGCAGGCCCGGTACGCGGCGGCGGCCGTGCGAGGCGAGCCCGACCTCGTCGGGCTGTATGCGAGCGCGCCGTGAGCGCAGGAAGTCTCCGATGTCCCCGTCCATGGGGCCGATCCTAGGCTGGCGCGCCCGATCGAGCCTGGTACTGCCAGACCCAGGAAAAGCACAGCCCTGGGTAGCGGTCGGCCGGTTGAGCAAAGTGGTGATCGCCGCCGGACGCACGGTCCGGACGGCGGGGATCGCCAAGGGAGTTCGGACATGTCGTACGAGAAGCTGCAGGGCCGCACCGCCGTCGTCACCGGGGCCGCGAGCGGCATCGGCGAGGCCACCGCACGGCTGCTCGCCGCCGGGGGCGCCGCGGTCGTCCTGGTCGCCCGGCGCGCCGAGCGCCTCGCGGAGCTGGCCGCCAAGATCGAGGCGGACGGCGGCAGGGCGCTCGCCGTCGCCGCCGACGTCACCGACCAGGCGTCGGTGGACGCCGCCGTGGAGCGGGTGCACGCCGCGTACGGAACGGTGGACCTGGTGGTGAACTCGGCGGGCGTGATGCTGCCGAACCCGGTCACGGACGGGCGCACCGACGAGTGGCAGCGGATGCTGGACACCAACGTGGCGGGCGCGCTGCGGATCGTGCGCGCCTTCGCGCAGGACCTGATCGAGGCGGCGGGGGAGGGGCGTACCGCGGACCTGGTGAACATCTCGTCCATCGGCGCGCACATCGCGTTCCCGCACTACGCGGTGTACGGCGCGACGAAGGCCGCGCTGACCTACCTGTCGGAGTCGCTGCGCACCGAGTTCGGGCCGCGCGACGTGCGCGTCACCAACATCGAGCCGGGCTTCACGGACACCGAGCTGCGCGGGCACGTCGACAACGCGGAGCTCTCGGGGCTGCTGGAGGGCATGTTCGACGAGGTGGGCTCGCTGGCCTCGGAGGACGTCGCGGACCTCATCGCGTACGCGGCGAGCCGTCCCCGGCACGTCAACCTGCGCCAGCTGATCGTGCTGCCCACGCGTCAGGTGTGAGCGGCGGGGCCCGGCACGGGTCTCAGCTGTCCCACTCCGAGGTGCGCTCCTGGCGCCGCTGCCCGAAGTTGGCCCCGCGCACGGCCTGCACCGCGTTGATGCCGACGATCCCGGCCCAGGTGGTGAAGAGGCCGGGCATCCCGGCGTTGACCACGCCGATCGCCGAGAGCGGGACCGCCAGGATCAGCGAGATGATGCCGAAGCCGAACCGCTCGCTCCACGAGTCCAGGGGGTTCGAGGGGGATCGGCTGCCGCGGGCGACCACCATCTGCTGCTCGGCGAGATGGCGGCGCATGCGCCGGTCGATCGTTCCGTCGAGGCGCTGCTCGACCTTCCCGAGGAACGAGTCGACCAAGGCGGAGTCGTACTCTTCGCCGAGCTCTCTGCGGGCGTGCAGAGTGGCGTCGAGTTCCTTCTTGAGTTCGGCGTCACGGGCTTCCATACCCCGTTACGTTACGGCGCGGCGGCCTCCGTGGCGGTGGGGCTAACCCCCCTTTCCGGCCGGGGCTCAGCCCCAGGGGCGCGCGGGTCGCGCCGGGCCAGTGCCCAGTAGAGCACCGCGGGCACCACGAGCCCCACGATCCACGAGACGTCGGCGCCGCCCAGGGGGTCGACCAGCGGGCCCGTGTAGAAGTGCGTGACGAGGAACGGCAGCTGGGCGAGGAGGCCCACGCCGTAGACGAGGAGCGCGTCCCAGCGCCAGGCGCCGTAGCGGCCGCGCGGGTCGAAGAGGGCGGGGATGTCGTACCGCTCGCGCGAGATCAGGTAGTAGTCGACCAGGTTGATCGCCGACCAGGGCGTGAAGAAGGTCAGCAGGAACAGCAGGAAGTCCTTGAAGGACGACAGGAAGCTGTCCTTGCCGAGCAGCGCGACGGCCGTGCCCGCCACCATGATCACCGCGATGTAGGCGGCCCGTCCGCGCGGCCCGATGACCTTCTGGCCGCGGAAGCCGCTGATGCTCGTGACCATCGACATGAAGCCGCCGTAGGTGTTGAGCACGTTGATGGTCAGCTTGCCGAGCGCGATCACGAAGTACAGGAAGGAGGCGATCAGACCGGTGCCGCCGAGGCCGACGACGTAGCCGACCTGGTTGGCGAGGAAGGCGTCCCCCGCGCTCGCGGCCACCAGGACGCCGAACGTCATCGACCACTGCGAGCCGAGCGCCGAGCCCGACAGGGTCCACCAGAAGGTGGCCTTCGCCGACGTCGTACGCGGCAGATAGCGCGAGTAGTCCGCGACGTAGGGGCCGAAGGCGAGCTGCCAGGACGCCGAGAGCGAGACGGCGAGCAGGAACATCGGCAGGTCGAAGTGGGCGTCGTGCAGGAGCGCGGAGAGGTCCACGCGGTCCAGGAGGCGGATGCCGAGGTAGACGAACGCGAGCGCGCAGATCACGCTCGCGACCCGGCCGAGGACGTGGATGACGCGGTAGCCGACCGCCGCCATGACCGCCGTGACGACGGCGAAGAGCACGATGCCTGTGGTGTCGTTCGTGTGCGTGAGCTCGGCCGTGGCCTGTCCCGCGAGCACGCTGCCGCTCGCGAAGAACCCCACGTACATGAGGATCACGAGCAGCAGCGGGACGACCGCGCCCTTCACGCCGAACTGGGCGCGTGACTGAATCATCTGGGGAAGACCCAGCTTCGGGCCCTGCGCCGAGTGCAGGGCCATCACCGCGCCGCCGAGCAGGTTGCCGACCACCAGACCGACGAGCGACCAGACCACGTCGCCGCCGAAGACGACGGCGAGCGCGCCCGTGACGACCGCGGTGATCTGGAGGTTGGCGCCGAGCCAGAGCGTGAACTGGCTGAACGCCGTGCCGTGCCGTTCGTCGTCGGGGACGACGTCGATGGAGCGCCGCTCCACGAGATCTTCTGCTGCCATGATCCGCTGAACCCCCTGCTGTACTCGACGAGTTGGTGGGTGTTGACCGGCTACTTCTTGGTGATGCCGTGCTTCTGTGCCCACTCCTGGGCGACGTCCTCCGGGTCCTTCTTGTCCTTGTCCACCAGGCGGTTGAGCTCGGTGAGGTCCTCGGTGCTCAGGCGGGCGCCGAGCCGGGCGAGCGCCTTGCGCACGGTCGAGTCGGCCTTGCGGTCGGCGATGAGCGGGACGACGTGCTGGCCGGGGACGAGGTTCTTGGGGTCGGTGAGGACGACCCACTTCTCGGCGACGATGTCGGTGTCGGTGGTGAAGAGGTTCGCCACGTCGACGTCGCCCTTGCGCAGCGCGCCCTTCACCAGCGGGCCGGAGGAGTCCAGGGACTTGAACTCCTTGAACTCCACGCCGTACACCTCCTTGAGGCCGACCGCGCCCACCTCGCGCTTCTTCACCTCGGGGGCGGCGCCGATGACGAGCTTGCCGTTGTGCTTCGCCAGGTCGGCCAGGGACCTGAGGCCGTACTCCTTCGCGGTCTCGCGGGTGACGACGAACGCGTCGGAGTCCTCGGCTATCCCGTACGGCAGGATCTGCAGGCCGCGCGGCAGGGCCATGGCGAGGGCGTTCTGCATCTCGCCCTCCTCGGTGGCCTTCGCCCCGGTGTCCAGGTAGTGCAGGAGGGCGCCCTGGTACTCGGGCAGCAGGTCGATGTCGCCGCCCTTGAGCGCGGGGATGAGGATCTCGCGGGTGCCGAGGTTGGGGCGGACGTTCGTCTTGACGCCCTCGGCATCGAGGGCCGCCGCGTACAGGTATCCGAGGACCTGGTTCTCGGTGAAGTTGGCGGTGCCGATGGTCACGCCGTCCTTGCTGGAGCCACCGCCCCCGCCGCCGGAGCCCCCGCCGTCGAGCGAGGTGATGCCGCCGCTGCACGAGGCGAGCGCGGGGACGGAGGCGGCGGCGAGGAGCCCGCCGAGCAGTTTCCTGCGGTTGAGGGGAGGCATCTGGTCTGCTCCTAGGCCGACTTGGCGGGACGATGACGGAAGAGGACGCGCTGGAGTCCGGAGAGCGCGAGGTCGAGGACGACGGCGACGAGGGCCACGAGGACGGCGCCGCCGAGCACCTGGACCAGGTCGCGCTGGGCGAGCCCGTCGAAGACGTAGCGGCCGAGCCCGCCGAAGGAGACGTACGCGGCGATGGTGGCCGTCGCGACGACCTGGATCAGGGCGAGCCGCAGGCCCGTCATGATCAGCGGCAGCGCGAGCGGCAACTCGACCTGGAGGAGCACCTGGTGGGCCCGCATGCCCTGGCCGCGCGCGGCGTCCTTCACCTCCGCGTCGACGGCGGTCATGCCCGCGTACGTGTTGGTGACGATCGACGGCACCGCGAGGGCGACGAGCGCGATGTAGACGGGCCACATCGACAGGCCGCTCGCCAGGAAGACGAGGACGACGAGCCCGACGGTGGGCAGCGCGCGGCCGAACGAGGAGAGGTTGATGGCGACGAAGGCGCCGCGTCCGGTGTGCCCGATGAGCAGGCCGATCGGCAGCGCGATGGCGGCGGCGACGAGCGTGGCGAGGAGCGAGTACTGGAGGTGTTCGGCCAGCCGGTGCCCGATGCCGTCGGGACCCGTCCACTGCTCGCCGTCCACCAGCCAGGCGCCGAGGTCCTTGAGGAGTTCGTACATGTCACGCGCCCTTCCGGCGGCGGGTCCAGGGCGTCAGGACGTACTGGAGGGCGACGAGCAGCGCGTCGGCGACCAGCGCGAGGAGCAGCGTGAGGACGACGCCGACGATCACGGGGGTGGGGAAGTTGCGCTGGAAGCCGTCGGTGAAGAGCTGCCCGAGCCCGCCGTCGCCGATGTAGGTCGCGACGGAGACCAGCGAGATCGACATGACCGTCGCGATGCGTACGCCCGCCATGATCACCGGCAGGGCGAGGGGGAGTTCGACGGTGAGCAGGGTGCGAAGGGGGCGGGTGCCCATGGCCTTCGCGGCCTCTTTCGTCCTGGCGGGCACGGAGTCCAGGCCCTCGACGGTGTTCCGCAGGAGTACGACGAGGGTGTAGATCGTCAGGCCGATGACGGTGGTGGTGCGGGTCAGTCCGCTGACCGGGAGCAGCAGCACGAAGACGGCGATGGACGGGATGGTGAAGAGCACGTTCGACAGCCCGAGGAGGAGTCCGCGCAGGGGGCGGACGCGGTGCGCGAGGACTGCCAGCGGCAGGGATATCAGCAGTCCCAGGGCGACGGCGGAGAGGGCGGCCTGGAGGTGGGAGAGGGTGAGGGTGGTGAGGTCGTCTCTGTGGTCGGTGATCCACGACCAGTCGATGGTCACGGGGTGCGCTCCGCTGCGGCGGGGTTGGTGCCTTCGTCGTCCGTGTCGTTCGGGTCGTCCGTGGTGCGCGGGGCCGTCTGCCCCGCGAGGTCCGCTGGCGGGTGCGGACCGTCCTTGGTTGCTCGCGCAGTTCCCCGCGCCCCTTGCAGGGGCTCCTCGGCGCCGACCGGGTCGGACCAGTCAGGGGCGCGGGGAACTGCGCGACCAGCCCCCACCGGCCCGCGGGATGACCGTCCCCGTTCATGCGCCGCACCCGCCCCGTCGTGGATGTCCTCCCGGGACGACACCCCGGTCAGGGCACCTGCCTCGTCGACCCGGGCCACGAGCCCGGTCGGCGCGGACAGCGACTCGTCGAGCGCGGCAAGCAACGAGTCGGAGTCCCGCAGCGCCCGCACGGGAACATCGGCGGCGTCCCCGTCCTTGTGCCGCCACGCAAGAGGCGTACCCGCCGCGTCCAGGCGAAGCGTCCACGCGCCGCCCTCGGGCGCCGGTCCCTGAGGGACATCCGCCAGGGTCTCGAGAGAGAGCAGCTTCAGACCGCGCTCCGCGCCGAGGAAGTCCGCGACGAAGTCGTCCGCGGGGCGGGCGAGCAGCTCCGCGGGCTCGGCGCACTGCACGAGGTGCCCGCCGGTGCGGAAGACGGCTATGCGGTCGCCGAGCCGTACGGCCTCGTCTATGTCGTGGGTGACGAAGACGATGGTCTTGTTCAACTCCCGCTGGAGGCGCAGCAGTTCGTCCTGGAGCTGGGTGCGGACCACCGGGTCCACCGCGCCGAAGGGCTCGTCCATGAGGAGCACCGGCGGGTCCGCGGCGAGCGCGCGGGCCACGCCGACGCGCTGCTGCTGGCCGCCGGAGAGCTGGTGCGGGTAGCGCTTGCCCGCGTCGGCGGCGAGGCCGACCGTCTCCAGGAGCTCGGCCGCCCTGGCCCGCGCCTTCCTGCGGCCCCAGCCGAGCAGCAGCGGCACCGTGGCGATGTTGTCGAGGACCGTGCGGTGCGGGAAGAGCCCGGACTGCTGGATGACGTAGCCGATGGAGCGGCGCAGTTCGGCCGCGTCCTGTTCGAGGACGTCGCGGCCGCCGACGCGGATGGTCCCCGAGGTCGGGTCGACCATTCGGTTGATCATTCGGAGGGTCGTCGTCTTGCCGCAACCGGAAGATCCGACGAGTGCGGTCACGCCGCCTTCCGGCATCTCGAGGCTGAGGTCGTGGACCGCTGTGGTGCCGTTCGGGAAGCGTTTGTGGACCGTATCGAATTGGATCATGAGGAGTCCCTTGCCCGGCTGTATATCGTCATGCAGAGTTCTTGCTGTCTGAATAGGTTGTCAATGCTCCGGCGTAAATCACTGGTAACAAGTGGCCGGTGGGCAAGACGGAGCGTCCGATTGAGGAGGGAATGCGAGTGAAGTCGTCTCGTATCGCGGACAGGGCGACCGACGACAGGGAAAAGGTCGTCGTCCTCGACGGCCGGGGACTGATGGTCGCAGATGTCGTACGCCTGGCCGAATCGGATGCCATGCCCGTTCCGGCGACCGACGGGATGAAGCGCGCCGAGGACTCGTGGAACGCGGCACGCGAGATCGCGGCCTGGGGGCGCGTCTACGGTCGCTCCACCGGCGTCGGCGCGAACCGGAACGAGGACGTGCCCACCGAGGCGGCCGCCGACCACGGTCTGAGACTGCTGCGCTCGCACGCAGGGGCCATCGGCGAGGAACTGCCCGCGCGGCAGGTCCGCGCGATGCTCGCGGTCCGCGCCAACCAACTCCTCGCGGGCGGCGCGGGCCTGCGCCCCAGCGTGGTCACCGCCCTCTGTCAGGCCCTGGAGACCGGCGCCTACCCCACGGTCAACGAGTTCGGCTCGGTCGGCACCGGCGACATCGCGGCCCTGGCCCAGATGGGCCTCGCGCTCGCGGGCGAGCACCCCTGGCAGGGCCCCGGCGCCGCGCCCGAACCCCAGCCCCTCGACAACAACGACGCCCTCGCCCTGATCAGCAGCAACGCCCTCACCCTCGGCCAGTCGGCGCTCGCCCTGCACGAGCTGCGCGGCCTGATCGGCGCCACCCAGGTGGTCGCCGCGCTCTCCCTGATGGCGGTCGACGGGTCCTACGAGGCGTACGCGCTGCCCGTCCACGAGGCGCGGCGCCACCCCGGCTCGTACGCGGTCGCCGAACGCATGCGGCGCCTGCTCGGCGCCCCCGACCGCCCCACGCCGCCGCTCGGCCGCATCCAGGACCCCTACGGCTTCCGCTGTGTGCCGCAGATCCACGGCCCCGCGCACGACGCGGCCGACGCGCTCGAGAACGTCCTCACCGTCGAGATCAACGCGGCCGCCGAGAACCCGCTGATCTCACCCGACGACCTGGCCGCCTACCACCACGGCGGCTTCTACCTCGCCCAACTCGCCCTGGCCCTCGACCACTTCCGGCTCGCCACGACCCAGGCCGCGCGCCTTTCCACCTCGCGCCTGTCCACCCTGAACGAGCCGGGCTTCACCCGCCTGCGGCCCTTCCTCGCCGACGGCGAACCTGCCTCGTCGGGCGTCATGATCCTCGAATACGCGGCCGGGGCGGCCCTCGGCGACCTGCGCGCCTTCTCCGCGCCCGCCTCGCTCGGCCACGCGGTGCTCTCCCGCGGCGTCGAGGAGCAGGCCAGCTTCGCCTCGCTCGCCGCCCGCCAGACCCTGCGCGTCTGCTCGGCGTACCGCCTGGTGGTGGGATGTGAACTGGTCGCTGCGGTACGGGCGTTGAGGCAGCGCGACATGCGCCTGGACCCCGAGCTGCCGGTCGGCCGCGCCTTCGCGCTCGCCGACGAGGTCCTTGACGGGGAACTCGCCGACCGGCCGCTGACGGATGATGTGACGGCGGCCGCGGGGCTGCTCGACCGGTTCACCGAGCTGTGGACGGAACCGGGCGGCGCGAACGGAACGGCCGCCGAGGGAATGGGTGTTGTGAGGGGAACGGTATGAGTGACAGTCCTGCGGCGCGGCTGCAAGTGCTCTTCGAGGGGCACCGGCTCACGCCCACCCAGCGCCGCATCGCGCACTGCATGGTGCGCCGGGCGGCCGACGTCCCCTTCCTCTCCAGCGTCGAACTGGCCGAACTGGCCGGAGTGAGCCAGCCGTCGGTGACCCGCTTCGCGGTGGCGCTCGGCTTCGACGGCTATCCGGCGCTGCGCAAGCACCTGCGGGACGTGGCACCCGCCGAGGCGGCAGCGGGCGACTCCCTCAACGAGTACCAGCAGGCGGTCCAGGCGGAGATCGAGAACCTGCGCCACCTCGCCGAGCTGCTCGCCGACCCCGATCCGGTGGAACGCGCGGGACGGCTCCTGGCCGCCTCCCGCCCGCTGCCCGTGCTCGGCCTGCGCGCCGCCGCCTCCCAGGCGTACGGCTTCGCGTACTTCGCCGCCAAGGTCCACCCCGACGTACGCCTCCTGAACGAGGGCGGCACGATGCTCGCCGACCGCGTCGACGCGGCGGTCAGGGCCGGTGCCACCGCCCTGCTCTGCTTCGCGCTGCCCCGCCACCCCCGCGAGGTCGTCGACGCCCTCGCCTACGCGCGCTCGGCGGGCCTGACCGTGGTCACGGTCGCCGACTCGGCGTTCGCCCCGGTCGCCGCCCACTCCGACCTCCTCCTCCCCGCCGCGGTCGGTACGGGCCTCGCCTTCGACACGGCGTGCGCCCCGATGCTGCTAGGCCGGGTCCTCCTGGAGGCGATGTGCGACGGGCTCCCCGACGCGCAGGCGCGCCTGGAGGAGTTCGACGTACGGGCGGCGGCGCGCGGCCTCTTCGTGGAGTGACGGCGCCGCGCCACGGGGCACGGCGCCGCCGGTCCTCGGCGCGGGTCAGACCTCCAGGCCCGCCTCGATGCGCTTGAGCTGGTGGCGGGCCATGGCGAGGTTCGCCCGGTCCTTGTCGAGGGCCAGATAGAGGAAGAGGCCGTTGTTGTTGCGCCCCTTGATCAGCCGGATCAGGTGGTACTGCGAGCCGAGCGAGATCAGGATGTCCTCGATCTCGTCCTTGAGGCCCAGGAGTTCCATCGTGCGCAGCTTGGCGCGCACCACGTCCGTGTTCCCCGCCGCCGCCACGGACAGGTCCAGTTCCTTGCCGCCGCCGATCGTGCCGAGGGCCATGCCGCTCGTGTAGTCGACCAGGGCGGCGCCGACGACCCCGTCGATGGAGGTGGTGGCTTCCTTGAGTGCGGTCTCCGTGTTGGCCATGAGTCGTGCACTTCCTTTCCGTCTGCTGGGTGTCCGCGATGACGAGGACGGTGAGGGTGTGGTGGGGGGCATGGGTCAGGCTTCCTCCGCTCGTACGACGGCGGCGTCGACCAGGTCGCCGATGAGCGCGCTGGAGCGGCGGGCCTCCAGATGCAGCCGGCCCACGTTGATCTGGGGCTCGGCGAGCAGGGTCAGCACGGCCGACGAACCGGCCGCGTAGGTGGCCACGTATCCGTGGTCGGCGCGGATCAACAGCTCGCGGAAGTCGCCCTGGTGGGTCGCGTCGGAGAGCCGCAGGGCCACCGCGAGCGCCGCCGCGGTGAGGGCGCAGACGCCCTCCGCCTCCACGTCCGCGGCGTCCTGCGCGAGCACGAGCCCGTCGACACTGGCGGTCAGCGCGCCCCTGAGCTGCGGGAGCCGGGTCCGCAGCCGTCTCAGTTCGCCGATCACATCGGCTTCCGAAGCCATCGGCTTCCTCCTCCCGGTGCGCTTCCAGAGCGCCATGAGCTTCATGGGGGACAGGACTCGGCCCGATGAGCGGTACGGGCATTCACAGGGTTGCCTCCAGCGCGTCGCGGACCCGGCGTAGCAGGGCGATGTCCGGCGCCGCGGCGTCCACCGGGACCGGCAGGGGAAGTGCCGCCCCGGCCGCCGCCGGGTCCCGCGGCCGCGGGGGTTCCACGAGCCCGGCGGCGGCCAGCCGTCTGACCTCGATCAGGGCGTGGAACGTGGGGCGGCCGAGCGCCCAGGCGATGGCGGTCGGGGTGCGGACGCCGTCGGCCAGGCGCAGCAGGGCGCGCTGGCGTCCGGTGAGGGTCTGCCCCGGCGCGGGAGGACGGGGCACCACGGGCGCGGTGTCGACGTCGGCGCAGGGCCAGATGCCGTCGAGGAGCGCCCGGCGGCGCCGCGTCTCGCGCTCCACGGCCTCGGCGCACACGGGACGCACCCGGCCGAGCCAGTGCGCGACGCCGTAGCGGAACCGGGTGGGGCCGCGGGCGGGGCCGAGCACGAAGAACGCGGCGTCGTACAGCGCGCCGAGATGGCACATCTCCAGCTCTCCCGCGGCCACCCGGCCGCTGTCGACCAGATGGCGTCCCACCTCGTGCCGGGTCCCGGCGAGCGTGAGGGACTCCTGCCAGCCCTGCCTGGGCAGCGACCCGCCCGCCGTGAGCAGGACGTCGATGCCGGGCGCGGCGGGGCTCTCCGCGTGCACGACGCGCCCTTCGACGAGGTAGAGCGTGCCCTGGTCGCGCAGGAACGCGCCGGTGGCCCGCTCGTCGGCGAGGCGCATCAGCATGGGCGACGTGGCGGGCGCGGTGATCCGCAGGGCGCTCACCGCAGCACCAGGCGCTCGGACAGGTCCCGCAGCCGCATGCGGGCGAGGGCGAGGTTGCCGGTGCCGCGGTCGAGCCAGAGGTACAGGAAGACGCTGCTGTCGAAGGTCGTCTCGACGAAGCGGAGCAGGTGGAGTCCGGCGCGGGTGGTGAGGATGAGGTCCTCGACGGGGAGCCCTTTGACATCGTCCGCGCTGTCGTACGCCGTGTCGGCCGGTGCGAACGCCCGGTACTCGGCGGCGGAGCGGGCCACCTCCGCCGTCTCCGCGGCGGTCGCCTCGTGGTCGCCGTTGGGCGATTCGCCGACCGAACCGAGGGCGAGCCCGCTGGTCCAGTCGACGATCGCGGCTCCACGCGCCCCGGGCAGTGTCATCGCCTCGAGCAGACACTCGTCGATTCCGGGCACGCTGCCTCCCCTTCCCCAGGTGGAACCGGGTGGTCCCCACCACCCGACCGAGTGGTTCTCACCACTCGGTGGGAGGAAAGTACGCAGCGGAACCCCGGTTCCGTGAGGAATGGGCATTTCCCGGGGGAACATGCCCGATCCCGACGGGATCGGTTCACGAGAGCATCCGGGACGGCCCGCGAATGACCGGATCCATCGGGCAAGCGATCGAGTGCTCAGTCCTCGCCGCGCGCCTTCATGACCGCCTTGTTGACCGCCCAGAGGCCGACCCCGATGGCGATCAGCACGCCCGCCCGGACGTAGACCTCGGCCGGCCGGTCGGCCAGGGGGCTCGCCAGGATCAGCGCGGTGAGCGCTCCGAGGACCGGAAGGACCGTCGGGGTGCGGAAGTGCTTGTGCTCGACCGGGTCGCGGCGCAGGACCAGGACCGCCACGTTGACCACCGCGAACACGCACAGGAGCAGGAACGCCGTGGTGTCGCCGAGGCCCTCGATCTCGCCCGTGGAGACCAGGCCGATGGCGAGCAGCGAGACGAAGACGATGCCGACCACCGGGGTGCGGCGCCGGGAGAGGACGCGGCCCATGGCGCGCGGCAGGATGCGCTCGTTGGCCATGCCGTAGCAGAGCCGCGAGGCCATCATGATGTTGATCAGCGCCGAGTTGGTGACCGCGAACAGGGCGATCAGGGCGAAGAGTTTGTGCGGGAAGTCGACGCCGCCCGCCTTCACCACTTCGAGCAGCGGGCCGCTCGATCCCTCCAGGGTCTTGTAGTCGACCAGGAGGGAGGAGACCAGCGCGACCAGGACGTAGATCGTGCCCGTCACCGCGACGCCGATGAAGATCGCGCGCGGGAAGGTGCGCACCGGATCCTTGGTCTCCTCGGCCATGTTGACCGAGTCCTCGAAGCCGACGAAGGCGAAGAAGCCGAGGGCGGTGGCCCCCAACACTCCGGTCATCAGGGCGTATCCCGTGCCGTTCGCCTCGAACTCGGTGAGCCTGGCCGGTTCGCCGTCACCGGTCAGGACGGCGTACGCGCCGATCCCCAGGATGATGACGAGGCCCGTCAGCTCGACGAGCGTGAGGACCACGTTCGCCTTCACCGACTCCGAGACGCCGCGCATGTTCAGGGCGGCGAGCAGCACGATGAAGGTGATCGCGATCAGGGTCGGCGGCAGCGCGTCGCCGGTCAGCTCGCCGAGGTAGTCGCCGCTGAACGCGCGGGCCGCCGCGCTCGCCGACGAGAGCCCCGAGCACATCACCATGAAGGCGATGATGAAGGTGAGGAACGGCGCCTTGAACGCCTTCTGGGTGTAGAGCGCGGCACCCGCCGCCTTCGGGTACTTGCCGACCAGTTCGACGTACGAGGCGGCCGTCAGGAACGCCACGACGAAGCCGATCGCGAACGGCAGCCACAGCGCGCCGCCGACCTTCCCCGCGACCTTGCCCGTGGTGGCGTAGATGCCGGTGCCGAGGATGTCGCCGATCACGAAGAGGATGAGCAGCTTGGGGCCGATGGCGCGGTGCAGCCCGCCTTCCTCGGCGGGCTGTGGTGCGGTGGTGGACGTGTCCGATGTCGTCACAGGTGCCTCCCCCGGAACCGATGCGGATCTGGAGGGTGGGTCTGCCCGTGATCCACGTCACCATGCGCGAGTTGAGGAAGCTCAGAGGTGGCGCAGCGCGTCCCGCTCCGCGCCGCCGCCCGCCTCCGCCACGATCTCGTCGAGCGTCTGCGGCTCGCGCACCGCGGCGAAGCGCACCTCGTCGGCGTACGACGAGAAGCCGTAGATCCCGGGCCTGGCCAGGCTGTTGTACGAGTAGTGGTGCGCGAAGTAGTAGGCGCCGGTGTCCAACGCCGCTACGTAGTCGCCCTGTTCGAGCAGGGGCAGCGGGCGGTTCTCGGCGAGCAGGTCGCCCGCGAAGCAGGCCGGGCCCGCCACGTCCTGGCCGACGGCGGGACCGGTCCTCGGCCTGCCCTTCGGGTCGTAGGCGGCGATCCGCAGCGGCCACGACGCGGGCGCGTACACGGTCCGCGTCGCCACCTGCACGCCCGCGTGCGTCAGCGCGATCGGGCGGCCGCCCGCCTTCTTCACGTACTCGACGCGGGCGAGGAGCGTGCCCTGCTTGGCGAGCAGCGAGCGGCCGAACTCGGTGACCAGTCCGTAGCGACCGTCGAGCAGTCCCGGCACGCGGGCCTTGAGGCGGCGCGCGTACTGCGCGTGGGTCGGACTCACCTCGTCCGAGGAGAAGTTGACGGGGAGTCCGCCGCCGATGTCGATGGTGTCGATCTGGCGTCGCCCGGCGCGTTCGTTGATCTCCTCGGCCAGTTCGTACGTCGCGGTGACGCCCCGCACCATCATTTCGAGGGTCATGCCCTGCGACCCGGAGTGCGCGTGCAGGCGGGTCAGCCACGGCCGGTCGAGGTAGGCCTGGAGCAGCCAGTCGCGGGCGCCGGGGTCGCAGAGCGGCACCCCGAACTTGGAGGTGGCCGTCGCCGTCGACACCGCGCCGATCGAGCCGCCGCCGATCTGCGGGTTGATCCGCAGGCCGACGGGCGATCCGGTCGGCGCCGACTGGACGAGCGTGTCGATGCGGGCCAGCTCCTGCGGGTTGTCCGCGTTCACGGCGATGCCGAGCGCGAGGGCCTGGCGCAGTTCGGCGGGGGTCTTGGCGGGGGAGTCGAGGACGGTGTCCGAGGGCGCGATGCCCGCGGCCCTGGCGATGCCGAGCTCGCCGGGGCTCGCCACCTCGGCGCCGATGCCCGCCGAGCGCAGCAGCCTGAGCACGGGGACCAGCGGGGCGGCCTTGACCGCGAAGGCGTGCAGGACGGGGGTGCCGGGCTCGACGACGGCGTCGAAGGCGGCGCGCAGCTCGGCGGCGGCCGCGCGGATGCCGGTGACGTCGAGGAGGCCGACGACGGGGGCGGCGGGCCCCACGACGCCCTGTTCGACGGCGGCGCGGACGGCCTGGTCGCGGCGGGTGGCGCTGTCGCCGCTCCCGCGCAGGTCCTGAGTCTTTTCCTGGTCGTGTTCCTCGTCGTGGCCCATGTGATCCAGCCAATCATCCGGGGCGGGGCACCGCTGGCGTACTCGTGCATTCGTTCGCTATTGACTAGCTCTATTCAGGCCATCAGGATGTGAATATCAAGGTCACAGTCGCATGCTAGGAGGCACCGCCATGTCAGGACCCCGCCCCGTTCGGGCACCTCGCGGCACTGAACTGAGCGCCCTGGGATGGCAGCAGGAAGCCGCCCTCCGCATGCTCCAGAACAACCTCGACCCCGAGGTCGCCGAGCACCCCGACAAGCTCGTCGTCTACGGCGGCACCGGCAAGGCGGCCCGCGACTGGCGCTCCTTCGACGCGATGGTGCGCACGCTGAAGACCCTCAAGCAGGACGAGACGATGCTCGTCCAGTCCGGCCGCCCGGTCGGCGTGATGCAGACCCACGAGTGGGCCCCGCGCGTCCTGATCGCCAACTCCAACCTGGTCGGCGACTGGGCGAACTGGGAGGAGTTCCGCCGCCTGGAGCAGCTCGGCCTCACCATGTACGGCCAGATGACCGCGGGCTCCTGGATCTACATCGGCACGCAGGGCATCCTCCAGGGCACGTACGAGACGTTCGCCGCGGTCGCCGCCAAGCGGTTCAACGGCACCCTCGCGGGGACGATCACCCTCACCGCCGGACTCGGCGGCATGGGCGGCGCCCAGCCGCTCGCCGTGACGATGAACGACGGCGTCGCCATCTGTATCGACGTCGACCCGCGCGCCATCGAGCGCCGCATCGAGCACAAGTACCTGGACGTGCGGGCCGACAGCCTGGCCCACGCCCTCCAGCTGGCCACCGAGGCCCGCGACGCCCGCCGCCCGCTCTCCATCGGCCTCCTCGGCAACGCGGCGGAGCTGCTGCCGCAGATGCTGGCCGAGGGCGCGCCCATCGACATCGTGACCGACCAGACCTCGGCCCACGACCCGCTCGCGTACCTCCCCGTCGGCGTCGACTTCGACGACATGGAGACGCTCGCGACCAAGGACCCGGCGGGCTTCACCACCCGCGCCCGCGAGTCCATGGCGCGCCACGTCGAGGCGATGGTCGGCTTCATGGACGCGGGCGCCGAGGTCTTCGACTACGGCAACTCGATCCGCGGCGAGGCCCAACTCGCGGGCTACGACCGCGCGTTCGCGTTCCCCGGCTTCGTGCCCGCCTACATCCGCCCGCTCTTCTGCGAGGGCAAGGGCCCGTTCCGCTGGGCGGCGCTCTCCGGCGAGGCGTCCGACATCCACAAGACGGACAAGGCGCTCCTCGACCTCTTCCCCGAGAACGAGTCCCTCCACCGCTGGATCAAGATGGCGGGCGAGCGCGTCCACTTCCAGGGCCTCCCCGCGCGCATCTGCTGGCTCGGCCAGGGCGAGCGCGACAAGGCGGGCGACATGTTCAACGACATGGTCGGCAACGGCACGCTCGCCGCGCCCCTCGCCATCGGCCGCGACCACCTGGACTGCGGCTCGGTGGCCTCCCCCTACCGCGAGACGGAGGGCATGCTCGACGGCTCCGACGCGATCGCCGACTGGCCCCTCCTGAACGCCATGGTGAACGTCGCGTCCGGCGCCTCCTGGGTCTCCCTCCACCACGGCGGCGGCGTCGGCATGGGCCGCTCGATCCACGCGGGCCAGGTCTCGGTGGCCGACGGCACGGCGCTCGCGGGCGAGAAGATCCGCCGCGTCCTCACCAACGACCCGGGCATGGGCGTGATCCGGCACGTGGACGCGGGGTACGACATCGCGGAGCGCGTGGCTGACGAGCGTGGCGTGCGGGTTCCCATGCGGGAGGGCGAGTGAGTAATCCAGCCTCTCGGGCGGCCGGGAATTCAGCGGCTCCGGGGGCCGGTAATCCAGCCCCTCCGGCGTTTGAGGAGCGGGGTCCGGGGCAGAGCCCCGCGACATCGGCCCCCTCGTTCCAGGAGATGTGGCGCGACCTCAAGCCCATCGGCAGGGACACCGGTTCAAACGGCTACCGCCGCTACGCGTGGACCGGCGCCGACGCCGACTGCCGGGCGTGGTTCAAGGCACAGGCGGACACCCGGGGCCTCACCTACGAACTGGACCGCAACGGCAACCAGTGGGCCTGGCTCGGCGACCCGCGCCAGGGGGACGCCGTCGTCACCGGATCCCACCTGGACTCCGTCCCCGACGGCGGCGCCTTCGACGGCCCCCTCGGCGTCGTCTCCTCCTTCGCCGCGCTCGACGAACTCCGCCACAGGGGAGTGGAGTTCACCAGGCCCCTCGCGCTGGTCAACTTCGGCGACGAGGAGGGCGCCCGCTTCGGCCTGGCCTGCGTCGGCTCACGCCTCGCCGCAGGACAGCTCACCATCGAGGCCGCGCACAAACTCCGCGACGGCGACGGCGTGACGCTGCCGCAGGCGATGGAGGCGGCGGGCTACGACCCGTACGGCATCGGCGCCGACCCCGAACGCCTCGCCCGCATCGGCGCGTTCGTGGAGCTGCACGTCGAGCAGGGCCGCGCCCTCGACCTGTCGGGCGACCCCGTCGGCATCGCGTCCGCGATCTGGCCGCACGGCCGCTGGCGCTTCGACTTCAGGGGCGAGGCCAACCACGCGGGCACGACCCGGCTCGTGGACCGCCGCGACCCGATGCTGAGCTACGCGGAGACGGTCCTCGCCGCCCGCCGCGAGGCCGAACTCGCGGGCGCCGTGGCCACGTTCGGCAAGATCTCCGTCGAGCCGAACGGCGTCAACGCGATCCCGTCCCTCGTCCGCGGCTGGCTGGACTCGCGCGCCCCCGACCAGGAGTCCCTGGACACGGTCGTCACCGGCATCGAGAAGGCGGCCCGCGAGTACGCGGAGCGGCACGGCATCGACCTCGACGTCGTACGCGAGTCGTTCACGCCGGTGATCGAGTTCGAGCACGCGCTCCGCGACGAGCTGGGCGCGATCCTGGGCGCGGGCACGGACAGGCCGCTGCCCGTGCTCGGCACGGGCGCGGGACACGACGCGGGTATTTTGTCCGGCTCGATCCCGACCGCCATGCTGTTCGTACGGAACCCCACGGGCGTCTCGCACTCCCCGGCCGAGCACGCCGCGGAGGACGACTGCCTGGCCGGGGTGACCGCACTGGCGGACGTACTGGAAGGGCTGGCGTGCAGGTGACGACGGAGCGGACGGACACGTACTGGCTGGAGCACGCCTGGCTCGGCACCCATGTCGAGCCGGGCGTGGCGGTGGACGTGACCGGCGACCGGATCACGGCGGTCCGCACGGGCGCCGAGGCGCCCCCACCGGGTGCGGAGGTGCTGCGCGGCCTGACACTGCCCGGCCTCGCGAACGCCCACTCGCACGCCTTCCACCGGGCCCTGCGCGGCACGGTCCAGGTCGGCTCCGGCACCTTCTGGACGTGGCGCGAGGTCATGTACTCGGTGGCGGACCGGCTGACGCCCGAGACGTACCACGCGCTCGCGCGTGCGGTGTACGCGGAGATGGCGCTCGCGGGCATCACCACGGTCGGCGAGTTCCACTACCTCCACCACGGCCCCGGCGGCACGCCGTACGCCGATCCCAACGCGATGGGCGAGGCGCTGATCCAGGCGGCCGCCGACGCGGGCGTGCGCATCACGCTCCTGGACACGGCGTACGTCGCCTCCGGCCTGCTCGACGAGGAGCGCGGCAAGGAGCCCAACCACCATCAGCTCCGCTTCTCCGACGGGACGACGCAGGCGTGGGCGGAGCGGGCCTCGCTCCTCAAGGACCGCGACCACGCGCGCATCGGCGCGGCGATCCACTCCGTACGGGCGGTCCCCGCGCGGCAGTTGGGCACGGTGGCGGAGTGGGCCGGGGCCCGCGGCGCCCCGCTCCACGTCCACCTCTCCGAGCAGACGGCGGAGAACGACGCGTGCCTCGCCGTCCACGGCCGCACCCCGACGCGCCTGCTCGCCGACCACGGCGTGCTCGGCGCGCGCACCACGGGCGTCCACAACACGCACCTCACGGACGAGGACATCGCGCTGCTCGGCGGCACGTCGACGGGCACCTGCATGTGCCCCACCACCGAGCGCGACCTGGCCGACGGCATCGGCCCCGCCGTCCGCCTCCAGCGGGCGGGCAGCCCGCTCTCGCTCGGCAGCGACAGCCACGCGGTGATCGACATGCTCGAAGAGGCGCGGGCGATGGAGCTGAACGAGCGGCTCCGCTCGCACACGCGCGGCCACTGGACGGCGGCGGCCCTGCTGCGCGCGGCCTCCGCCGACGGCCACGCGGCCCTCGGCTGGCCCGACGCGGGCGCCATCGAGCAGGGCGCTCTGGCCGACCTCACGACCATCGCCCTGGACTCGGTCCGCACGGCGGGTCCCGTCCCGCGCCTCGGCGCCGAGACGGTGCTCTTCGCCGGGACGTCGGCGGACGTCCGCCACACGGTGGCAGGGGGCCGTCATGTCGTACGCGGCGGTGTCCACGCCCTGGTCCCCGACGTGCCGTCGGCGCTGGCGGAGGCGATCGCGGCGCTCAGAGACTAACCCGACCCGCGCGACCCGGCCCCTGCCACGGGGCTCCGCCCCGGACCCCGCTCCTCAAACGCCGGAGGGGCTGAATTTTCCCCCCGTGCCGCAGGGCACATAGCCCGTCCGGCGCTTGAGGACGAACTCGGCGAAGCCGGTGATCGACCGAGCCCCGTCCGGCGGAGCCGGAAGTTTTCGGGAAGGGGCGGGATCGGGGAAAGAACCGCCGGAGGCAAGACGCCCGCCCCCACCCACCCGCAGAGGAACCCATGCCCACCACCCTCATCACCAACATCGCCAGCCTCGTCACCAACGACCCCTCCCAGGGGGACGGAAGCCCCATCGGCCTCCTGACGGACGCGGCCGTCGTCCTGGACGGCGAGAACGTCGCCTGGGTCGGCCCCGCCGCGAAGGCGCCCGCCGCCGACACGACGTACGACGCGGAGAACCGGGCCGTGATCCCCGGCTTCGTCGACTCCCACTCCCACCTGGTCTTCGCGGGCGATCGCACGCAGGAGTTCAACGCCCGTATGTCGGGCCGGAGTTACTCGGCGGGCGGCATCCGCACGACGGTGGCGGCGACGCGCGCGGCGAGCGACGAGGAACTCGAGGCCAACGTCGTCCGCTACCTCGCCGAGGCGCTGCGCCAGGGCACGACCACGTTCGAGACGAAGTCGGGCTACGGCCTCACGACGGAGCACGAGGCGCGGGCCCTGCGCATCGCGTCGGCGCACACGGACGAGGTCACCTACCTCGGCGCGCACATCGTCTCCCCCGACTACGCGGAGGACCCGGCGGCGTACGTGGAGCTGGTGACGGGCGAGATGCTCGACGCCTGTGCCCCGCACGCCCGCTGGATCGACGTCTTCTGCGAGAAGGGCGCCTTCGACGGCGACCAGGCCCGCGCGATCCTGACGGCGGGCAAGGCGAAGGGCCTGCACCCCCGCATCCACGCGAACCAGCTGTCGTACGGTCCTGGCGTCCAGCTCGCGGTGGAGCTGGACGCGGCATCGGCGGACCACTGCACGCACCTGACGGACGCCGACGTCGACGCCCTCGCGCAGGGCGACACGGTGGCCACCCTGCTCCCCGGCGCCGAGTTCTCCACCCGGGCCGAGTGGCCGGACGCCCGCCGCCTCCTCGACGCGGGCGCCACGGTCGCGCTCTCCACGGACTGCAACCCGGGTTCGTCCTTCACCTCCTCGGTCCCCTTCTGCATCGCCCTCGCCGTACGGGACATGGGCATGACCCCCGACGAGGCGATCTGGTCGGCCACGGCGGGCGGCGCGGCGGCCCTGCGCCGCGACGACGTCGGCCGGATCGCGGTGGGCGCCCGCGCCGACCTGGCCCTTCTCGACGCCCCGAGTCACGTGCACCTCGCCTACCGTCCCGGCGTGCCGCTGGTGACGCGCGTGTGGCGGCGCGGGGAGCCGGTGGCCTGACACGGGAGTGAGCTCTGGGGCGCCTGGGGCCACGGCCCTTGGCCGGAATCGCATGGGGCGCACAACCGGCCAGGCGTGGCAGCCTGGAACGGATGTCCGTGGAGGTCCGCGGATGTCTTACGGGGGAGGCAGGAGTGGAGACCGACAGTGCTGTGAGGACCCGGCGCCGTGAGATCACCGTGCTGGTGACGGAGGACGACACGCTCGACAGGAAGGCGTTCACGCGCCTTCTTCAACAGGAGCCCGGGCTGCGCCTGGTCGGCGACGCCGAGGCCAGGACGGACGTGGTGCGCGAGGCCGTCCGGCTGGCACCGGACGTGGTCCTGGTCGACCTGGAACGTACCGAGAAGCCCCTGGAGACGGTGGCGGCGCTCCGCAGGCACTGCCCCTGCGCGCGCAGCGTCATCCTGACCACGGCGGGGGACGTCGCGCAGCTGCGCAGGGCGGTGGCGGCGGGGACGTCCGCCTTCGTCATGAAGACCGTCTCGATCAGGGGCCTGCGGGACGTCCTCAGGCGGGTCATGGCGGGCGAGCGGGTACTCGACCCGGACCTGTCCGTCCGCGCCCTGCTCACCGAACGATGTCCGCTCACCCCGCGCGAATGCGAAGTCCTGGGCGTATCACGACAGTCGACGACGGTGGCCGAGATAGCGGCCACCGTCTCCCTGTCTCCGGGCACGGTGCGCAACTACCTGTCACGAGCGATCACGAAGACGGGCGCGCGCAACCGCCACGAGGCGGCTGCGGCGGCGGCTCGGCTGGGCTGGATCTGAGCGGTCGCGGGGCGGCGGGGACCGTCGGGCGTCACCGGCCGGTCAGGCCACCCGTCCGCTCCAACCGGTCCGGCCAGCTCGGCCAGGACGTACGCGCAACTGCTGCGCGTCGAGCGGCGAGTCGGCTGCGGTGGCCGTCCGGCCGGGCCGGATCTGGGCGCTCGCCGCGCGGCGGGCCCGCCAAGCCTCACCGGCCGGTTCCGCCCCGCTGCGCGGGATCGGCCAGTTCCGGCAGGACGTCCGCACAGAACCGCTCCACGCCCGCACGGGCCACCGCCCCGCCGACCGCGCCGAAGTCCACCTGCCACAGGAAGCCGTCCACGTCGAGGACGTCGGCGATCTGCCGGATGCGGTCGGCGACCCGGTGCGGGCCGCCCACGACCGCGCCGCCGAGGGTGCGGAACGACTCGGGGGTCATCGCGCGGATCGCCCGGCTCATGCCGGTGTAGCCGCGGTAGTCCGTGGAGACCGTCGTCGTCCACGCGTCCGTCGACTCGGCCCACACGCGCAGGTAGTGGGCGAGCAGCGGGTCCGCCGTCGCGAACGCCTCGCCGTCGTCCCTGCCGACGTACAGCGGCAGGCTCGCGAGCACCCGCGAGCGGCCTTCCGGGCGCCCGGCCTGCGCGAAGCTCTCCCGGTACACCGCGATGTGGTCGGCCATCTCCTCCAGCGGCGTCAGCGCCGGAGTCACCAGGAGCCCGTGCCCCTGCTCGCCCGCCCACGCGAAGCTCGACCGGGAGCGGACGGCCGCGATCCAGGTCGGCGGGTGCGGGGACTGCACGGGGCGGGGCAGCGCCGTCGCGTCGGCGAACCGGAAGTACGGCGTGTCGACCGTGACCTTCTCCTCGGTCCACAGGCGCAGGACCGCGTCCACCGTGGCGGTGAACCGCTCGCGGCTGCCGTCCATCGGCACCCCGAACGCCTCGAACTCGTAAGGGAGATACGCCCGCGCGAACCCCACGTCGAGCCGCCCCCCGCTGAGCGCGTCCACCATCGCCGCCTCCGACGCGAGCCGCAGCGGATGGTGGAAGACCGGCAGCACGCAGCCGGTCATCAGCCGCACCCGCGTCGTGACGGAGGCGACGCTCGCCAGGAACGCCAGCGGGCTCGGACAGTAGCCGCCGTAGGCGCGCAGATAGTGCTCGGTGATCTTCACGTGGCTGAGCCCCGCCTCGTCGGCGAGCCTGCTGAGGTCGAGCAGCGTCCGGAAGTACTCGGGCGCGGGCAGCCCGTGGTGTTCGGCATCGGGCAGGAACGACAGGCCGTGCTCCATGACGTGGGTACTCCTTCAGATGACGGCGAACACGAAGAACACGACATGGGCCACCACGAGCGGCGCCACGTCCGGCACCGCCCAGAACACCAGGCCGTGCACGACCCCCATCACCACGCCGCCCACCAGGGGGAACATCGCGCCCTGCCAGGTGGACATGAAGAACGCCTGCATGACGACGAACAGCACGATGGAGGTGGAGAGCGCGACGAAGGGCCCCGCGTCGCGCAGCCAGGTGAGGGCGATGCCCCGGAACACCAGCTCCTCGGAGGCGACCTGGACCCCGGTCAGGCCGAGCGCCGCCCACAGCGGAAGCACCTTCAGGGCGGTGAGGTGATGCCGGATCCACCCGCCGCGCGAGCGCCCGAGCCAGGAGCGCAGGGAGAGCCCGCGGTCCTCGCGGGGCCGTGTGCGGACGGGGGTGGGCGCGCGTACGCCCGTTCCTGAAACACCCACGTGCCGTGCGGAGTTGGCGGGCACGGCAGGCCCCCGCCGCCGCCCGCCTCCCGACAGTTTCACCTCGATCAGCGCCCGGCAGATCAGCGACCCGATGGCCAGTTCACCGATGCCGAGCAGCACCCCGAGACCGAGCAGCTCGGGCCGGGCGAGGCCCGAGACCAGCATGCCGGGCCCGATCCCGGTCACCGCCAGGAGCGCCGCCACCACCACGACGTGGCTGGCCCCCGCCGCGGCCAGCTCGAAGACGTCGGCGCGCTGCGCCGTGTTCCAGCGGGCCGGGCCGATCCGGGTCACGGCCGCGAGGTGCCGCACGGCGCGGAACAGCACGGCCTTGCCGAGCCAGTAGTAGAGGAGCACGACCGCGACCAGGACGAGGACGCGCAGCGGCGTACTCATCGGGCCGTCCCCCAGGCCGAGGCGGCGGGGCGGGTCGGGCGGGCCGCCGAAGGCCGCGCCCGGTGGTAGCGCCAGACCCAGGTGTTGAAGAGGGCGTGCCCGACGACGGCGGGCAGCACCGTGCCGGTGACCAGCACCGCGCCCGTGCACAGCGCGGCCAGCGGCAGCTTGGAGAGGACCTGGCCCCAGCCGAAGAACACGTGGGAGACGGCGAAGACGAGCTGTGCGCCGAGCACCGCGCCGACCACGACGAGCACGGGCCCCGCCCGCAGCGCGAGGCCCAACAGCACGCCCCGGTAGACCAGTTCCTCGGCCGCCGCCACCGCGAGCAGCAGCGGGAGCCGTACCCGCAGGTCCGCGGAGGTCGGCGCGAAGTCGTTGCGCGCCTCGATGAGCCCGGTGCGCCGCCCGGCGGGCGCGGCCCCCGCGACGGCGACCCCGGCGGGCCGCGCGTGCCCCGAACGCAGTGCCACCGGACGGTCGTCGCGCACGGAGTGCCCGGCCCGCCGCCCCCACCACCGCGTCACCGACCGGTCGGCGCGGGTGGCCGCGTACGCCACGAGCGGACCGAGCAGCAGCCCCGCCCCGAGACCCGCCCAGCCCGCGTCCCGCACCGGCCGCAGCACGCCCGTGCCGAGCAGCGCGGCGCCGCCGAGCACGGCGAGGCCGCAGACGCCGAGGTGCAGACCGAGCATCGGCAGCCGTCGCAGGCCCGCCCAGCGGGTGTGCAGATGGGCGGCGACGGTCATCGACGCGAGGCCGAGGACGACGACGGTGGCGGCGAGGAGCGGACGGGTGTCGGCCGGTACGGCGCCGGTCAGTTCAGGGGAACGGATGAGGGGCATGCCGCTGGAACCCTCCGTAGGCCGGGAACCGGGGATGGGCCGCCGTCGGGGCGCTGGGCAGCGGCAGGGTGAGCAGGTCGGGGCTCCAGAACCGGGCGACCACGAAGCCGAGTGCGGCGGCGTCCACGGTGGTCAGATCGCCGCCGTAGAGGCGCTTGCCGGTGTCGTGGAAGGCCCGCACGAGAGCGCGCACGCAGGCGTCGGGATCCGCGACCGCAGGATCCGGCGGCAGGTCGTCGGCGTTCGCCTCGTCGCAGTCGCCGTAGCGCTCCTCGACCACGCGGGCGCCCTGGGGGGACGCGGCGAGGACGACGTTGCTCTCCAGGTCGAAGATCGCCTCGTCGTCGGCGGCGGACCCCGTGGCGGAGCGTGCGGCCGCCCCCGTGGCGTGGTCCTGGACGCTCGTCCAGGTCGCGAGCGCCCGCACCCCGACGCCTTCCAGGAACGCCTTGTACATGGCGGACTCCAGGCGTACGTCGATGCCGAGGCCGACGGCGACCGCGGGGATCTGCCCGCCCGGCTCGCGGATCAGGCAGGCGACGGTGAAGCCGGGCAGGTCGGCGCTGGGCAGCAGGTGGAACTCGGGCTGCCCGCCCAGGGGATGGCAGTGCCTGGCGACGATCCTGAGCAGCGCCGCGCAGCGTGTCCCTGGCCGGATGCGCACCGACCTGGTCCCGCCGTACCAGTGCCCGACGGCCGCGTCGATCTGCACCATCTCCTGGAGCGCGCCGAGCGCCGCCTTGTGCGGGTCGGTGTGCGCCGCGGTGCCGGTGGTGACGGCGGGCTGCACCCAGGGTTCGCCCTCGGCGTCGCGGACCACGTAGCCGACCGTCGTGAGCTGCGCGGGCACCCAGGTGTCGGTGCCGTCGCGCAGACAGGTGAGGCGGCTCCAGCCCAGCGGTTCGTCGGGGAGAGGACGCCGGAAGGGGAAGCCGTCGCTCGCCAACTGCTCCTGGGTGTACGGGACGTAGGAGCCGACCGGGAAGTGCGGCTCGTCCGCGAGGTCGGCCTCGGGGGCGAACCGCACGGGGAAGGCGCCGCTCACGGCGGCGACGTACCCGGCGTAGCGCTCCACCACCTCGCCCAGGGTGCGGATGTGCGACTCGTGGGGACGTATCCCGTAGCCGCCGATGTGGTAGCTGCCCAGCTTGGGGCGCGGCTGGTCGCGCAGGACGTGGACGCCGGTGAGGTCGCCGCCCGAGACCATGAGGCGGGGCGCGTACCGGGGCCGGGTGAGGAAGCCGAGCTGGGGCATGAGGCCGCACAGCGGCGCGTGCATGCGGCGGCGCAGCCGGCGGGTCTGCGCGTCGGGCGGCTCGACCAGGCGGAGTCCCGACGCGGTGCGCAGCTCAGGCATCGACCCACCGCCTGACGTCGAAGTAGACCTCGGTGCCGTCGCGTTCGGGCACCGTGCCGCAGGACGGGCAGCCGGGCAGCCTGAGCACCTCGGAGTAGACCATCTCCATCGACGGCAGATAGACGCCGAGCACCTTGCCGACCGTGCTGGTCATGCCGGTGACCGCCATGTTCAGCGCTTCGAGCGCGGTGTGCGAGGCGAGCAGCGAGGAGAGCACGCCGGTGCCGCCGTCGCCCTGCTCCCCGGCCGCGGCGCCGGGGCCCGCCAGGGCCTTCTTGTAGCGCTGGTAGGCGGCGCCCTCGCGGAGGTTCATCACCACGCGGGTCTCGAAGCAGGTGAAGCAGGCCGTGCTGTCCGGCACGAACGTCGGTCCCACCAGGAGCAGCGGGCCGTCGAGCGCGGCCTGGATCCAGGGGGTGCCGAGCGCGAGCGCGACCCGGTTCAGGACGGCGAGGCGCAGCGGGTGCACGGCGTCGGCGACGTGCACGAGCAGACAGCCCCGCCAGTCCTCGAAATTCTCCACGAACCGCTCGAAGGCGAGGCCGTCCTCCAGGACGTCCAGCGGGCACTCGTCCAGGAGCCGCAGCTGCTCGGCGTGCGCGTCGGGCGCGGTGACGGTGAGCTGTTCGTGCGCGCCGAGCAGCCCCGCCACCTGCGCGGCGGCCGTGCCGCCCAGGACGCGCAGGGACGGCAGGGTGGCCTCCTCGACGCGCCCGCTCGCCGTGCGGTCGAGGTAGGCGTCGAGCGCGGTGGAGGGGCCGTGTTCGAGTACGGCGAGCTGGTCCAAGTGGTCGATCAGCGCCTCCAGTTCGGTCCTGGTGACCCCGGCCTCCTTGGCGAGCTCGGCGCGGTCCCTGGTGCCGTCGAGACCGCTGACGAGGGTGCTGAGGCGGCCGGCGCCGCTGTGGTCGACGAGCGTGATCGACTGTGGATTCCATACGCCGGAGCGCAGTTCCACCGTGTTCCTGTCGTGCGGGACCACCGCGTAGACGGACTTGATGCGCACGGTGCGGCTGGTGCGTCGCGTGGACACGGACTTCTCCTCCCGGTCGGGTCAGCCCATGAGTGCGGCGGCAGTCACGGACAGATCGGTGCGCCCCTGCCGGGGCGCGTTCAGGTACTGCAGTTCGATGAAGGCGTCGGCGACGTCGTCGGGAGGCAGCCGCAGCCCTTCCTCGTCGCGCTCCACGGTGGTGACGGAGGCGAAGAAGTCGAGGAGGGTGCGGCAGGCGCGCTGGTCCATCACCTCGTCGAAGGGGCGCCCGGTGCGCTCCTGCCACCAGTCGCGGCGCGCGCCCTCGTACGTCGTCAGGGACTGGTAGAGCAGGCGCGGCGCGATGGCGGCCGAGGCCAGCTCGTAGTCCTCCTCGAAGGCGAGCGGGTCGCGGTTGTAGTCGAGGAGGCGGCCCCGGGCGTGCGAGAGGTAGCGGCCTTCGAGCACCGAGGTGGCGCCGGAGCCGAACCCGGCCCAGTCGGAGCGGAGCTGGAAGTAGGTCAGGTCGCTGTGGCAGAGGTGGTCGGGGGAGCCGAAGTGGCTCATCGCGTACTCCGGGAAGCCCGCGTCGACGAGCAGCTCGGCCCCCGCGGCGTAGCCCCGCTTCTGCTCGTCGCGGTCGATGTGCCGGTTGCCCCTGCCCAGTTGGCGGCGCATCACCGTGCCGTGCGCGGGCCGGTAGGGGTACAGCGCGACGTGGGTGAGCGGCAGGTCGAGCGCGGTGCGCACGGCGTCGTACGTCTCGGCGGGCGGCTGCCCGGGGAAGCCGCAGATCAGGTCGATGCTGATGTCCTCGAACCCGGCGTCGGCCGCCTCCTGGACGATGCGCCGTGCCTGGTCCGCGTCGTGGCTGCGGCCCAGGGTGCGCAGCCGCCGGTCGTCGAAGGACTGCACGCCGCTGCTCAGCCGGGTGAAGCCGACCTCGCGGAACGCCGCGAGCTTGTCGGGGTCGAGGGTCTCGGGGCTGCACTCGATCGTCGCCTCGCGCAGTCCGGCACGCGGGTCGCCGAGCAGCGGGAACGCCTCGTGCAGGGCCGCGCTCACCTTCGCGATCTCTTCGAGGGAGAGGATGGACGCGGTGCCGCCGCCCCAGTAGATGATGGTCGGCCGGTAGCCCGCGGCGCCCAACGCGGCGCCGCGCTCGGTGAGTTCGTGGCAGAGCGCGTCGATGTAGCGAAGCCGCGGCTGGTCGGTCTCCTTGAGCAGCAGCTCGGCGGTCGGCACCTCCGTGACCCAGTCGCAGAAGTGGCACTTGGAGCGGCAGAACGGGATGTGCAGGTAGACGAGGAGGTCCCGGCCGGCGCCGGTCCCTCCGGCGGGGGCGCCCGTCACTCCAGCCTCCCCAGGACCACCGAGTGCACGGCCGCCCGCAGCACCCCGTCGATGCCGAGCGCCGCGTGCAGCTCGTCGTCGACGAAGCTGGCGCAGTCGGTCGAGCCGAGGCCGAGCGAGGTCACCGCGAGGTGCATGTTCTGCGCGATGGCGCCGGACTCGTGCAGCACGAAGCGCAGGCCCCTCGGCCCGTACTTGCGCATGCTCCGCCAGGGGCTCGCGACCATGACCACCAGCGCCGCGGCGGTGTCGAAGGCGATCGCGGTGCCCGGCGTGGTGAAGGCGTCGAGCACCCGGTCGACGCCCGCCCTGCCGTCCTCCTTGACCAGGACGTCGCGGACCGGCTGGTAGCGGTAGACGCCCACGTCGAGTCCGCTCACGTCGAGCGCGACGACGTGCAGGGCGACCGGGAACAGGCCGCCCCCGCTGGGCGCCGTACGGAAGCGGAACGTCTCGTGGCCGCCGCGCAGGAGCTCCACGTCGGCCTCCGCCGTGAGCCCGTCGGCGAGCCGCAGGACGGTGGCGAGTTCGGCGGCGGCGATGGGGTCCCCGCTGTAGCGGCGTACGCTGCGGCGGCGCATCAGGGCCTCACCGAGCTCCATCGTGGCCGCGACGGACGCGGGCAGCTCGGTCCGCTGGTGGGTGGCGACCGGGTCGTCGTCGAGCTGGGCGAGCGTGGTGACCATGGAGTCGCCGAAGTAGTCGGCGGCGGACAGGACGCCCTCGCGGTCGTGGGCCCGCAGTCGGCTGGCCGTCAGGAACTCCTCGGCCACGCGGCTGCCGGTCGCGGCGGCGGGTTCGGCGCCCAGGTTGTCGAAGCGGAGCTGGTGCGTGCGCACGCCCACCGACCGTGCCTCGGGCGCCAGTACGCGGTAGGCGTTGATGCCGAGGCTGAACTCGGTGAGACCGGAATCCTCGTTCATGGGGTGGGCCCTCCTGACCGGTGCCGCTCGCCCGTCTCGCCCGCAGAGCCCGTCTCGCCCGCGGCGGCCGTCTCGCCCGCCGCGTCGAACATCTGGGTGCTGGCGGGCACCCGCCGGGCGAGCGCGATCGACTGGTCCTTCAACTGCTCCTCGCTGACCGGGTTCGCGTACGCGCCGAGGGCGAACGTCGCGTGCGCCCACTCGCTGAGCTCGACGATCCCCAGGCGGTTGCCCTCGGCGTCGTGCAGGCTCGCGCCCCGCCCCATGGAGTCGCCCGCCTCACCCCGGTAGAAGGGGCTGTCCCGGAATTGATCACGGAATTCGTCACGGATCTTCTGGGGCAGCGGAAGGTCATAGGGTCCGGCCACGACGGTGCCGCCCGCCGCTTTCCAGGACGCCAGTGCCGCGTCCATGTCCTCGACGGCGAACATCACGGTCGGGCCCTCGCCGGGGAAATTCCGCTTATTGACGGTGAGCAGTATGCCGTCGCTCGAAACGGGTGCGTGGAAAGAAATCTGCTCGGGCGAGAGCGAGCGGGCGAGCCGGAGCCCGAGAAACCCCTCGTAGAAATCGATTCCGGCGTCGACGTCGTCGACAGGAACATTGATGATGACAGGTTTGGGAATCATCTCTCTCTTCTTCCTGCGGCGCCGTGCCGCCCCTGGAGGTGCCGGGCCGCGCGCGCCCGGCACCCCTTCTGCTTACGCCAGCGGGCGCACTACGGCTCCGCAGGACGTGGACGTACAACCTGCGCAGCAGGAGGACGCCCCGGGCACCACGACGCCGAAGGCGGCGCCGTCGGCCGCCGACACGAGGCCCGGCTGGAGGGCCGAACTGCGGTGCTCGACTACGATCACGCTCTCGATCTTCAAGTGAATTCACCTCCCGGATCACTTATCGATGAAGCGCGGAACGTGAATGGTGAATGTCCCGCACAAGTGCCCAAGTATCAGAAGGCCGGAACTCGCCTGTCAACGCGGAATTCACCAGGCCGCGTCATCGATAACCGGTGACAAATGTCATTGCTGAACGATTGCGACCCCTTTCCCCAAAACGATCTACTGCTACTCTGGCGCGGCTCGATGGCGTCGGAATCAGGCGAGGGGCTAGGGGCGAGGGGCGAGGATGACGGCGGCGGAGATTCTGGTGCGCGTGCGTGATGTCGATGTCGTCCGGCGGCGCGGCGGCGCCCGGATACGGGCCCTTTCCGGGGTCGGCCTCGACGTGCGGCGCGGTGAGCGGGTGGCGCTGCTCGGCGCCAACGGCGCGGGCAAGACGACGCTGACCCACGTCATGCTGGGTCTGCTGCGGCCGAGCGCGGGCACCGTCGAGGTGCTCGGCGGCCCGCCGGAACCCGCGCTCGCGGCGGGCGAACTCGGCGCGATGCTCCAGGAGTCGGGCCTGATGCGCAATGTCCGCGTAGGCGAACTGATCACCCTCATCACCGAGTTGTACGGGCGCCGCACCAGCGAAGAGGTCCTGGCCGAGTGCGGACTCGGCGAGTTGAGCCGACGACAGGTGACGCAGCTGTCGGGAGGCGAGCGGCAGCGCCTGCGCCTCGGCCTCGCCCTTGCGGGACTGCCCCGGCTGCTCTTCCTGGACGAGCCCACCGTCGCCCTCGACGTGGCGGCGCGCGCCCGCTTCTGGGAGATCCTCAACGAGCGCGCCAGGGGCGGCGCGACGGTGCTCTTCACCACCCACTACCTGCACGAGGCCGAGCAGTTCGCCGACCGCGTCGTGGTGCTCAGGGCGGGCCGGATCGTCGCCGACGGCACGGTCGACGAGCTGCGCTCGGCCTTCACCGAGAGCCGCGTCTCCTTCCGTACGGACGAGCCGCTGCCCGACAGCATGCTGCGCGGCCTGCCCGGCGTGCGGACGACCGAGGAACGCGACGACGGCACCCGCGTCCTCACCACCACCGACAGCGACGCGACGCTCGCCGCGCTCTACGCCAAGGTCGGCGGCGCCGCCGGGACCGTGCCGCGCGGCCTCACCCTCACCACGGCATCCCTGGAGGACGCCGTCGCCACCCTCCTCCAGGAGGACCACTGACATGCTGCGCTACGCGAAACTGGACACCCTCTGCCTCATCCGCAGCGGCTACTTCCTGACCTTCTCGGTGCTCTTCTCCGCGGGCTTCTACCTGATGTTCACCGTGGTGGCGTCCGACGCCATCTCGGACAGCCCGGACTTCGCCCGCGACTACATGCTCTCCATGTCGGTGTCGGGCGCGTTCTTCGGCGCGCTCAACGCGGCGGGCATCCGCCTCGGCGCGGAGCGCGGCGAGGGCTGGGCCCGCCAGATCCTGCTGACCCCGCTCTCGGGCCGCGCCTACCTGGGCGCCAAGGCCCTCACCGCCTGGCTGGCCACCCTGCCCGCGACCCTGGTGGTCTTCGCGCTTGGCGCACTGGTCAACGACGTGTCGATGCCCGCGACCGACTGGCTCGCCGCGCTCGCCGTGATCTGGGCCGCCAGCGCGGTCTTCGTGGTGGCGGGCCTGGCCGTGGGCCTCGTCGCGGTGGGCGAGGCCGCGCAGTTCACCTGCCTCGGCGTCTTCTTCCCCCTGGCACTCCTGGGCGGCCTGTGGTTCCCCCTGGACGACTTCCCCACGACTTTGCGCCAGGCAGCCGACTACCTCCCGACCCGCTCCCTGGACCAACTGGCCACGCTGGTCACCCCGGGCGACACGGACACACCCTGGCTGCGCCCGCTTCTGGTGCTGGTGTGCTGGGGGGTGGCCCTGGGAGGGGTGGTTCTTGCGCGGTCACGGGCGGCGGTGTTGGCGCGGGTGTGAGGGGCGGGTGTGAGGGGCGGGTCACCAAGTCGCCCTGGACCGCAGGATGCCTTCCGGACGATCGAGCCAGAGGTGCTCACCGGCCTCGTCGTACGTGAGCCCGAACCGCCGGTAGTCCGGCCGCCCGGCAAGGCACTACGCGCTGTACGCCCCGACCAGCTCGGCCCAGAGGTCCCGCTCTCCGTAGACGGTCACCGCTCGGTCGCGCCACCATTCGCCGTAATCGACGATCGCGACCGACGTTCCTCCCTCGTCCCAGAGCTGCACCTGCCTCTCCGCGCCTTCTCCACGATGAGTCAGGGACACGTCCGGCAGATACAGCCCCAGCGCGAAGTCCTGAGCCCAGCCACGCCCCAGGACTTCTTCAGGGTCGATGGGCGAGGCAACCTTCCGGCTGTCGACCGGGGGCACGAGCTGATTCTTGGGGCGATGGCTCCGAACCCACATGTAACAGGCCCCGCCGACGAACCGACCTGACGCGACCCCTCCACGCACCCGCAGCTTCGTACGGCTGCCGTGGAGATCACCCTGTCGTACGGAGCGGTCGCCACCCAGCCCTCCAGGCCGGCCTATGCCGAGGGCGCGCGACTGGGCGCTCCCGCCGCGATCCAGGTCGCCGACCGGTTCCACCTGTGGCAGGGCATCGGCCGAGCCGTGGAAACATGTGTCGCCGCCCACCGCGAGTGCCTGAACGGACTCACAGCGCCAACACGAACGGACGCTGAGGCGTCGCCCAATGACTCGGTGTGCGGCGGACCGGACCTTGATGGCCGGCGGGCGCAGCGCAAGAAGGCCGCGCACGCCTTGGTCCACGAGCTGCTCGCCCAGGGCCACTCCCGCCTGGCGATCGCCCGGCATCTGGGCTGGGGACTCAACACCGTGCTGCGCTACGCACGTGCCGCCGCCTGGCAGGACACCCTCCGGGAGAACCGACCCCGGCCCAGCCGCCTGGACCCCTACAAGCCCTATCTGGAGCGCCGGTTCGCCGCAGGCTGCACGAGCGTCACTCGCCTGCATCGCGAACTGACCGCCGAGAACGCCCCCGTCACCTATCAGATGGTCCGCGCCTACATTGCCACCCTGCGCGCCGCACCGCCGCAGGCGCCGCCCCCGCCACCGACCGTGAGGCGGGTCACCGGCTGGCTCACCCGCCACCCCTCAACCCTGAAGGAGGACGAGCGCGCCGCGTTGAAGGACGTCCTGGCTCGCTGTCCTGAACTGGATATCGCGGCCGAACATGTCCGCGGTTTCGGTGAGATCCTGGCTCACCGGCTGGGTCCCACGCTCCCCGCATGGATCGAGGCCGTCGATGCCAGCCAGCTGCCCGGCCTCACGAACTTCGCCCTCCACCTGCTCCGAGACCTCGATGCGGTGACCGCCGGTCTCACCTTGCACTGGAGCTCCGGCGGCACGGAAGGCGCCGTGAACGCCGTGAACCGCATCAAGAAGATCAAAAGGCAGCTCTACGGACGAGCCGGATTCGAACTACTCCGCAAGATGATCCTGCTTCAGTGACCGCCGTGACACGTTTCTCCAGGGCAGAGCAGCCGACGCGGCACCCGTCACCCCTGGGGCGTGGCCCGTCGCGACCAGCCGCGCGTCTCACCCTCGTCGATAAGACGTCGCCCAGCCCTCCACAGGGAGGCGGATGCCTCACCGATCACTGCCTTGCGGGCCCGGACATCGTCAGCGGTGACGCCCGGAGTACGCCACGTACCACCGCGCGCCATCCAGTTGAGAAGGAGTGGCTGCAGCCGGTCCATCGCCTTGGCGAATTTGGCTTCGGGAGTGCGACGTTCCTCGAATTCGTCCCACAGAAGCCGCACGCGCCGAGCCTGATCCGCCGGAAGCAAGCTGAAGAGCTTGTCGGCAGCCGCTACTTCCCGGTCGTGCTGATCGCTCCCCGCGGCACTGTCGTACAGAGGGGTGTCACCGGCGTAGATCTCCACCAGATCGTGCAGGAGGACGAGCTGAATGGTGTGACCTACGTCGATGGGTTCGTCGGAGTGTTCGGCGAGGATCACCACCATCATCGCCAGGTGCCAGGAGTGCTCCGCGTCGTTCTCACGGCGGTCCGTCGCAGCAAGGGGAGACTGACGGAGGATGGTCTTGAGCTGGTCGATCTCGACGAGAAAGGTGAGTTGGGCATGCAGGCGATCATCGAGGTCGTCGGGGAATGGTGTCTTCTCGGCAAGTAAACCGCGGCGCTCATCACTCATGGGCTTATCGTGGCATGCACGGTCCGGCTCGCAGGGCGAATCATGGTCCACAACCCCCAGACGAACACCGCTTCAGGCGACGACCGGCTTGGGTGACCCTCCGCGACCACTCCCCAAGATCTGTGCCAGAGCCCATTTCTCACCATCCAAGAGCACGGAGGGCCTCCTTCAATATGTGCGCCGAGGCTTCCGGTGAAGCGGGTCCGTTCCTCGCGCGCCTTGGGTAGACGATCAGGAAAGGAACTGGCGACCCCATGAGGCCAGTCGTTCTCGTGCCTTCTCCCCGAACAGGGCGTACTCCTCGTACCCGTCGAACTCGTTCAGATATGCGGCGACATCGCGGCGGTCCCGGAACACCATGACTCCGGTAGAAGACTCCACTGTTGCAATCTGATCGTCATAGACCGTGAACGTGTTCAAGGGAGCGACGGGCATGTGGCCGCTCAGCGGGATCACTCCGAGACGCACGCTCGGTAGGAGGCTGGCAGCCGCCAGCCGCTCCAACTGCACCGCCATGGCGGGGGACGGGAGATAGGGCCACCTGACGGCCTGCTCGGTCAGAATGAAGGTGAACCGCTTCGACGTGTCACGGAGGACGGCTTGTCGCTCCAGCTTCTTCGCTATGGCCTCGCGGTGGTCGCCGGGAAAACGGGAAAGGCTTGCGGCGACGTACTCGGGGGTCGCTAACAAGCCCGTGACCATGGACGGCAGTAGGTACCGGAACTCGGTGGACCTTCGCTCGAACTCGGCGAGCTCGTTCTGCTTCTGTTGCAGACCGACCTGAAGCTGGGACCAGGTGTCCTGCCACTCGTTGGCGCCTGCCGCCTCGGTACGCTCGTCGCGCGTCATACGGGCCCCCTCCTGCCCTGTGGTGTGCTGAATGTGCCCGTCAGAGCGGCAGTTCACCCGTTGCGACGGCGCCGATGAACGGGGCCCACGCGGTCGCGGGGAACACGACGGCGGGCCCTTCCGTGACCTTGGAGTCCCGGACGGGGACGACACCGGGGAGGCCGTCGGCGACTTCGAGGCAGAGGCCGCCGGAGCCGTTGCTGTAGCTGCTCTTGCGCCAGACGGTGATGTTCAAGTCAGCGTCCACACTTGCCACTTCCGTACTCCTCAGCTGCTCTCTCGATCATCCTCAGCGACTCCTTGGGCGGCATTGCCGCGGCTTTGAGGCGACCGTACGCGCTCGTGTACTGCCCCACGAGTTCCGGTTCGTCGATGATCTGCCCGCTGTACATGCCCTCCGTGTACATGATCGGCGGGGCATCAGTGAAGGTCATGAGCCAGGTCGTGCCCATCATGAAGGGGTGCGCTCCGGCATTCCACGGAAGGATCTGTGGAATGAAACGACGGCGCTCGGCGACGGCGAGGATATGGGCGAGCTGCTCCGCCATCTCGTCCTCCCCGATGATCGGTTGCCGAAGGATCGACTCGTGCAGCACGATCCAGCACTCGGGCCCCTTCGCGTCTTCGAAGAGCCACGCTCGCTCGCGTCTCGCCTCGACTTTGGCTTTGATCGATTCCTCGGAATCGTGGGGGAGACTGGCGTGGATAACCGCGCGAATGTACGGCTCCAGCTGAAGTGGCCCGGGGATCAGGGTTGGGTTCCACTCCTCAATCTCCTTCGCTCGCGCTTCCAGATCCACGATGTGGGCGAAGTACTCGGCGTGCTTGCTCCTCCGGGCCTTGTGCACATCCGCGCACCGCCGCTCGAAGAACCCGTCAGTCTTCAGGAAATGGTCCACGTGCCGGGCCAGTTCGATGGGCATACGCCGCTGGCCGCGTTCGATCTCACTGAGATACGACGCCCCGAAGTAACTGCCCTCCACCGTCTCCTGAAGCGTGCGCCCCGCCGCCTCCCGCTTCCAGCGCAGCTCCTTGCCGTAGAAGGCGGGGACGCTCGCCGAGCCGTCGATGTCCTTGCGTGCCGCCACAGTTGACCGCCTTCCACACCTCGCACTGTGGAACCCAAACCCCTGTCACGCTACGCCGCCCCCACGCCACTGTGTGACCAATCCATCACAGAGCGCACGGAAGGCGTACCCCGCCATGAGAGACCCCGAGATCGAGTTCGCCCTCCTCGCCGTCCCCAAAGCGGTCCCCGAACTCCGCCGCACCCTGAGCGAATGGCACCCGCACGGCCCCCACCCCGACGTACAGCTCTGCGTCAGCGAGCTGCTCAGCAACGTGATCCGCCACCTCGGCGAGGGAACCCCCGTCACCGTCCGCCTCACCCGCGCCCCCGGCCGGATCCGCGTCGCCGTCACCGATCCCGATCCCCGCGCCTGGCCCCTGCTCCGCAGCGCGGGCAGCGACGACGAGACCGGTCGCGGACTCGCCCTGCTCGACGCCGTCTCGCTCCGCTGGGGCGTGGAACAAGGGCCCGACAGCAAGACCGTCTGGTGCGAGCTGGGGGAGGGGTAGGTGCTGCGCCGCCTCCTCGCCCGGCTCCTGCCCGGCACGGGCACCCGTCGCGCTCCCGTCGCGGAAGCGGAAGCGGAAGCCCAAGCGGAAACGGTGGCGGTAGCGGAGGAGTCCCCGCTACGCCCCGGCCCGAGCGCCCCGACCCGCCTCCCGCGCAGCCCGTACGCACGTGACGCCGCCGAGGGTCGTCCGGTCGACGTGAGCGGTGCTCCTCTCGCCCGCCCCTACTACCGCGCCGCCGAACGCCGCCTTCTCCAGGCGGAGCGACGGCTGGCGCTGGCCCTCGCCCTGGAAGGCGTGGACTACGGCCCGGCGGTCATCCACGGCATGACGCTGCCCGCCTGACGTGCCCGCCTGACGTGACCACCCGGATGCGACCCTGGCCCCATGAAGACCATCGGCCTCATCGGCGGCATGAGCTGGGAGTCCAGCGCGGAGTACTACCGGCTGCTCAACGAACTCGTGCGGGAGCGTCTCGGCGGGCTGCACTCGGCGCGGGTCGTGTTGTACTCCCTGGACTTCGCCGAGATCGAGCGGCTCCAGGTCGCGGGGGAGTGGGAGCGGGCCGGGGAGGTGCTTGCCGTCGCGGGCAAGGGAGTTGAGGCGGCCGGGGCCGATCTCGTGCTCATCTGCACCAACACCATGCACAAGGTGGCCGACCAGGTGCGCGACGCGCTCTCCGTGCCGCTGCTGCACCTCGGGGACGCCACCGCCGCCGCTGTCCTGCGCGCGGGCGTACGACGTGTGGGGCTGCTCGGGACCGCGTTCACCATGGAGCAGGACTTCTACCGCGAGCGGCTCGCCGGGCACGGGCTCGACGTGGTCGTCCCCGACGAGGCAGGGCGCGCCCTCGTGCACCGGGTGATCTACGAGGAGTTGTGCCTCGGAGTGGTCAGAGAGGCGTCGCGGGCCGCGTATCAAGAGGTCATCGCGGACCTCGTGGAGCGGCAGGGTGCCGAGGGCGTGATCCTCGGGTGTACCGAGATCGAGCTGCTCATCGGAGCCGAGGACAGCCCGGTCCCGGTGTTCCCCACCACCCGGCTGCACGCCGAGGCCGCCGTCGAAGCGGCACTCGCCGAGGAGGTGTGAAGGTTCCGCGAACGGTCAGGAGATGGGTGTGGGGCCCGTCCGTTCTGACCGGAAGAGTCAGTGGACGGGCCCCACGGGAACCCTCACAAATGGCGTGACGCCGCGTCACTCCTCGACCGTCAGCCCCTTGCGGAGCTTGACGAGCGTGCGCGAGAGCAGGCGGGAGACGTGCATCTGGGAGATGCCGAGCTCGTCGCCTATCTCCGACTGCGTCATGTTCGCGACGAAGCGCAGGGCGAGGATCTTCCGGTCGCGCTGCGGCAGTTCGGCGATCAGGGGCTTCAACGACTCGACGTACTCGATGCCTTCGAGTCCGTGGTCCTCGTAGCCGATGCGATCCGCGAGCGCGCCCTCGGAGTCGTCCTCCTCCGGCTGCGCGTCCAGGGAGCTCGCCGTGTAGGCGTTGGACGCGGCCATCCCCTCGACGACCTCGTCGTTGGAGATGCCCAGGCGCTCGGCGAGCTCGCCCACCGTGGGGGCGCGATCAAACTGCTGGGCGAGTTCGTCGCCCGCCTTGGCGAGGTCCAGACGGAGTTCCTGCAACCGGCGCGGTACCCGGACCGACCAGCTGGTGTCGCGGAAGAATCGCTTGATCTCGCCGACGATCGTCGGCATCGCGAAGGTGGGGAACTCGACGCCGCGGCTGAGCTCGAAGCGGTCGATCGCCTTGATCAGGCCGATGGTGCCGACCTGGATGATGTCCTCCATCGGCTCGCTGCGGGAGCGGAACCGGGAGGCGGCGAACTTCACCAGGGCGAGGTTGAGTTCGACGAGGGTGTTGCGGACGTACGCGTATTCGTGAGTGCCTTCCTCGAGCGATTCGAGGCGCTCGAAGAGGGTCTTGGACAGGGCCCGCGCATCCAGCGGCCCCACCTCGTCGTACGGCGGGATCTCGGGAAGGTCTTGGAGCCCTTCGAGGGCTTCGGGGGCCGTCGTGCTGGGCGTGGCCTCCGTGGCAGGACCCGGGATCTCGGTTGCGGAGCGGGTAGGCGGGAGTGTCGACGTCGCTTGGTCAGTGCGCGATTCGTCGAGCCGGGGTGACATGGTGTCCTCCATCGTTCTCGGCATATGGCTGCCGATGCCAGTACGTGCACTGCGGTGTGCGGCGCCTCCAAAGCCGTCGTGTCGATTGCTGTCTCTTCTACCCCTACCCGCTTCGGCAACTCGGTCGCAAGTGCGTTCCGTGGCGAAATGTCCGAATTCTGGGGGATGTTCGGGTACCCCGGACCGTACGGAAGGCGTAATGTTCAGGGGCGTCATCAACAGCCACGACGGTCGGAAGAGAGTGACGGCATGGACCGCGGGACGGTCGGCAGCGCACACAGGGGCCGGCTTCTGGTCGAAGTGCGGAAGGCGGGCACGAGTGCCGTGGTGACCCCTGCGGGTGAGTTGGATCACCACACGGCCGATCTGTTGCGCGAACCACTCGAAAACTGCCTGGCAGACGGCTACGCACGCCTCGTCGTCGACTGCTCACGTCTTGAGTTCTGCGATTCCACGGGACTCAATGTGCTGCTCGGTGCCCGGCTCAAGGCCGAGGCCGCGGGGGGCGGAGTCCATCTGGCCGGGATGCTGCCGGTGGTGGCCCGGGTCTTCGAGATCACCGGTGCGGAGGCCGTCTTCACCGTTCACGAGACGCTCGAATCGGCCCTGGCCGACTGAGTTCATGAAGGTCGAACGCGAAAGTTACGCGTCAGTTGTCTCTGTGTGATCAAGGCGTTACCAGCGTCACATGGTCCATACCGAATAAGTGGGTGTTCTCACGGTTCGGCCGGGCAGGAGAGACCTGGATCCGCCAACAGACAGACATCAACAGCCAGAGACGGCGAGCAGCCGATGCCCAGCAAGTGCCCCTCGACGCGTCCTCCGACGTGTCGCCCGATGTGTCCCCCGATGTGTACAGAGTCCTCAGTTTCCTTGTCGGTGAGGTGAAGCGCTGATGAGCACCACCCGGCCTTACTCGCCGGGCGACCGCGGCCCGGAGTCCGAGGCCGCCGTCGCGGACGCTCCCGCGGGGCGTCAGGTCCGCCGGCTGAGCCTGAACGGCGCCAGTGGCATCGTGCCGCTCGCCAGGGACTACACGCGCCAGGCGCTGTACGCGTGGGGCTGGCTGCCCGCGGAGGGCGCCGACCGGCGTGCCGCCGCCGAGGACGTGCTCCTCGTCGTCTCCGAGCTCGTCACCAACGCGTGTCTCCATGCGGAGGGCCCGGACGAGCTGTGGCTCTCCTGCGACGGGAAGGTCCTGCGGATCGAGGTCTCCGACCGGGGGACGGGGCAGCCCGCGCCGCGTACGCCGCACCGGGCGGGGCGGCCCGGTGGGCACGGGATGTTCATCGTGCAGCGGCTCTGCCTGGACTGGGGTGTCGTGCGGGCGCCCGGGGTCACGGGGAAGACGGTGTGGGCGGAGCTCGGCGCGCCCGCCTGACCGGCGCGGCTGAGCGGATCCTTTGGCGTCGGCTCGTCTTCCGCGGGTTCGTTGTGGCTGGGCGCGCCGTCCCCTCCTTTTAGCCGCGGGTCCGTTGTGGTTGCTCGCGCAGTTCCCCGCGCCCCTTACGGGGCTCACCTGCGCAGTCCGGAGGGCGCCCCCTTAGGGGCGCGGGGGACTGCGCGGCCAGGCGTGATGCGCCCGCAGGTGAACACAGCCCGCTCCCGACCCGCGACCCATCCTGTTACCCGTGGTTAGTGCGCGCCGGATCCGGCGTGTCCTTTGTCTTCCCTCGACAACGCCCCAGGCGTACCTTGAGCGCCCAATCTGATGTGCCGTCAGTAACTCCGCACCCGCGGCACGCCCGACCGGCATGAGGGGAACACGAGGTGTCGTACCAGAAACGAGGGGCCGCGCTCGCGCTTGCCGCGGCCCTGGCCGGCGGCTCAGCGGTGCTGATGGCCGCTCCAGCCGCGCAGGCCACGGTCCAGGACGTCAACTACCAGTGCAAGACGCCCATCGGCAACAAGGGCGCGGTCTCGCCGATCGACATCAAGAGCGTCAAGAGCGGCAGCGGCTACAAACTCACCATGTCCTTCCAGAAGGGCGTCTCCTCCAGCCCGGTGGAGCTCGGCAAGGGCGCGATGAAGCCAAGTGCGGTGATCAAGCTCGGCGGCGCCGAGAGCGGCACCGTGCCGGTTTCCGGAGCGGCGAACACCGAGGCGATTCCCGCCAACACGCCCATCAAGATCAGCGACTTGTCGGGGACGTACACGCCCAAGAAGAGCGGCAAGGTCACCTTCACGGCCGGTGTCCTCACCATCAAGGCGCTCGGCACGACCACCACGTGCACCCCGTCCAACAGCCCCAAGCCCTCCCTCGAACTGGACGTCAAGGGATCGGGCGGCTCCGGCGGCTCGGGCGGATCTGACGGTTCCGGTGGTACGACGGGTGGCTCGGGATCGACCGGCGGCTCCGGCAGCACGGGGTCCAACAGCGCCCCCTCCGGCGGCGAGGAACTGCCCCAGACAGGACCCGCGGACTCGGCGATCGCCCTCGGCACCCTCGGCGGCACCGTGCTGCTCGCGGGCGCTGCCGGCACGCTCTGGCTGACCCGCAGGAACCAGGCGGCGCGCTCGCGGTAGGCGCTCCGCGACCCGCAGGACCGGCCACCGAACGACGCACCAGGAGCCGCCGATGCCGCCGATGCCGATGCCGTCCTCCGCGCGCGCAGCGCTGTGCGCGGCCGCACTCCTCGCCGCCGCGGCGACCCCCGCGCACGCGGACGGCGGCGGGGCCGCGTGGTCCGTCGCCCCCGCCTCGGGCGGCGGCACCCGACCCGCGAAGGACGGGCGGCCCTACTTCTACGCGGAGGGCACCCCGGGCACGGTGCTCCAGGACACCGTGACCGTCACCAACCCGGGGCCGAAGCCCCGGACCGTGTCACTGCGGGGCGCGGACGCGGCCAACACCGGCTCCGGCGCGCTCTCCGTCACCCCGGCCAAGGGTGCCCCGAAGGACACCGGCGCCTGGATCACCTTCGCGAAGCGGCAGGTCAAGGTGCCGCCGCGGACCCGCGCCGAGGTGCCGTTCACCGTGACGGTGCCGACGGGCGCGCTGCCCGGCGACCATCCGGGGGCGATCGTGGCCTCGGGCGGCGGCCGTACGGCGGGCGTCCGGCTGCACCTGCGGATCGGCGGGCCGACGCTCGCCGCGCTCACCGTCGAGCGCGTCAAGGTCGACAAGGGCACGGGGCGCATCACATACGACCTGGTCAACCGGGGCAACACCGTCCTGACCCCGAGACTCGCGGTGCACGCGGAGGGCGTCTTCGGCACGCTCATCGACCGCGCCCCGCGCACCCTGCCCGTCGAGCTGCTGCCGGGACGCCGGGTCTCCCTGACCGAGCCCTGGCCGGACGCGCCCGCGCTCGACTCGGTCGACGTGCGCCTCACGGCGACGGCACCGGGCGGCGCCCGCGCGGAGGCGAGCGGGTCGGCCCGCTTCGTGCCGTGGAGCGTGGTGGCGGGCGGCACGGCCCTGCTGCTCGGCCTCGCGGGCGGCGCCTTCCACCTCGTACGCAGACGGCGGCGGAGCCCCGACGAACCCGAGCCGGAAGCGACGCCGCAGGAGCGGCAGGACGGCAGGCGGGAACTGGCAGGAGCGGGAGCGGGAGCGAGGCCGATCACGGGCACGGGCACGGGCACGGGGACGGTCACGGGGACGGGGACGGTCACGGGGACGGGGACGGTCACGGGGACGGGAGAGGGACTGTGAAGGGCAAGCGGAACAGGCGCGAGCGGCGCGGCAGGCACGCACGGTGGGGCTTCGGCTTCGTCGTCCTCGCACTGCTCGGCTTCGCGCTGGGCCCGCAGGCGACCGCGTCCGCCGCGGACAAGCCGAGCGTGGAACTGTCCAAGTCCCAGGCGGGCAAGGGGGGTTCGGTCACCGTCAAGGGCGCGGGATGGCGCCCCGACACCCTCCTGATGATGCTGGTCTGCGGCCAGTCCGAACCCGGCAAGGGCGTCATCGGCGGCACCAATTCCTGCGCCAACTCCGAGGGCCGCGCCGTCACCACGGACAAGAAGGGCGCCTTCAGCAAGAAGCTCCCGGTGGCCGAGCCGCCCAAGCCCTGCCCGTGCGTCGTCCACGTGGCGACGGTGACCGGCGAGAAGTCGCAGGTCGACGCCGCCTTCAAGGTCGCGGGCCACCCGGTGAAGCCGCTGCCCGAGCAGGCGACGGGCGGCAAGCTGTCCGTCCTGACCGACACCCGCCTCGAAGGTTCGAGCAGCCTTCTGACCTGGTTCGGCGCGCCGCCGTCGCGCACGCTCGTCTTCACGGTGGGCAACGTCGGCTCCGCGCCCGTGAAGGACCCCGTCTTCCAGGTCGGCACCTCGCACGGCGTGTTCGCCCCGCAGTGGGAGGAACAGCAGTGGCGCGGCACCATAGCGCCCGGCAAGAAGGCGCAGATCAAGCTGCCCTTCGAGCTGTCGGCGGGCGCGCACGGCGACTATCTGGTCTCGCTGAAGTTCGGGGAGAAGGTACTGGCCGAGCAGCCGTGGGGCGTGGGCCGCCCGTGGGGCGTCACGCTGTTCTGGATCCTGCTCTGCGTCGTGGTGCCCGCCGCCGTCTTCCGCATCGGCATGGCCGTCGTCGACCGGCTCCGCCCGAACCGGCGCCGCACCGCGCGCACCGGCCGCCACCGCACCGCGCGCCTGGCCGAACTCACCGAACGCCTGCCGAAGTTGCGGCTGCCGCAGGGGGCGGTAGCGGCGGACCGACGGACGCGCCCGCCGCGTCCCGGCCCGTCGAAGGAGTCCAGCGGCACCACCGGCGATCCGGCGGCCACGTCGACCACCTCGTCGCTGCCGTGGTTCACCCCCGACACAGACCCCGGCGCACCGGCCGGTCAGCTCTCCGCACCGTCCGACAACAGTCCGACGAAGGGAAACACGTGATCACGCAACGACGGAGAGCGGGCGCGGCATCGGTCGCGCTCCTGCTCGGCGGGGCGGGCATCCTGCTGACCGCGGGACCGGCGCGGGCCGCCGCGGTGGCGTACAAGACGGAGTGCGTTCCACCGCCGATCTCCGGCCTGCCGCCCGTGCAGGGCACCACCCAGGTGGAGATCAGCGCCCCTGCCGCGGCGAAGGTCGGCGACGAGATCGAGGTCGTGTGGAAGACGACCCAGGCCGCGTCCAAGAACCCGGACGTGCTCGACCTCGACAAGGACACCGTGAAGCCGACCGGCACCATCAAGGTGGGCGGCGGCCAGAGCGGGGACCTGAAGGTCGAGGGCGAGCGCACGAACCCGCCCATCAAGAAGAACAGCCCCATGATCCTCTCGGACATGAAGGGCAAGCTGAAGCTGACCGCGCCCGGCGACATCACGCTCACCCCGGACGCGTACAACATCAACGTCAGCAAGCCGATCTCGACCGACACCAAGTGCGCGCCCAAGGAGCAGGTGAAGGCGGGCGCGACCATCAAGGTGACGGCGGGCGGCGGCAGTTCGGGCGGCTCGTCGGGCGGCACCACCGGTGGCGCCAACGGCGGCAACAGCAGCGGTGGCAATAGCAGCACGGGTGGCAATAGCAGCACGGGCGGCAACAGCGGCACCGGTGGCGGTAAGGGCGGTACGACCGGTGGCGGCGACGGGCAGACCGATTTCCCCGGCAAGGAGGTCCAGACCCCGTACAAGTGCAAGACGCCCATCGGTGACAAGGAAGCCACCTCGCCCGTCCAGATCAACGCCAAGAAGGCCGGGGGCGACTACGGCCTGACGGTCCAGTTCAAGAAGGCCGTGATGGACAGCCCCGCCGACATCCCCGCGGACTCCGTGAAGCCGTCGATGGAGGTCAAGCTGGGCGGCGCGGACAAGGGCACGGTCCACGTCGAGGGTCCGACCAACAAGCAGCCCATCAAGTCCGGCGACCCGATGACGATCCCCGACCTGACCGGCACGTACAAGCCGGGCGCCGACGGCAAGTCGACGCTGTCACCGGGCGTCCTGACGGTCAAGGCACTCGGTACGACCACGACGTGCACGCCCGTCAAGAGCGAGGTCTCCCTGGAGATCGACACGGCCGCACAGCCCGGCGGCGCGGCCGGTTCCGGCGGCGGTACGGCGGGAGGCTCCTCCTCCGGTACGGGTGGCTCGACCACGGGCGGCTCCACCACGGGTGGTGGCGGCCTCGCGGATACCGGTGCGGAGTCGAACGGGTCCCTGCGGGCGCTGGGTCTGGTCGCGGGCACGGTGATCCTTCTGGGCGGCGCGGTCTTCACGTTCCTGCCCCGCCGCAGGGGCGGCCTGCGGTAGGAGAAGCCCCGTAAGGGACGCGGGGAACTGCGCGAGCAAGCAAGAACCAAGCCGCACCCGCCATGGAGCCGCCGAAGGCAGACGCGCCCGCGGGCACGCCGTGGCCGGTCGCGCAGTTCCCCGCGCCCCTCAGGCGCGCCCCCGGAGCCAGTCCAGAACGTCCCGCGCCATGCCACGTTCCTTCAAGAGAGGAGCGCCGTGCGCGGCGCCACCCACCGTGCGGACGGTGATGTCGCCCAAGCCCGCGCGCCGCTGCGCCGTGGCGAGCTCCGTGGAGTGGACGACAGGGACGAAGTCGCCCGTCGAGTGGACGAGGAACAGAGGGGCGTCGTCCGGGCCCGAGGCGTGGGAGAGGGCGGCGAGGTCGCCCCACCGCTCCCAGCAGCGCACCCCCGCACGGTCCGGATCGCACCCGGCGAGCCGTCTCGCGGCCTGTCTCAGCTCGCGCCGCTCCGGGGAGGCCCCCGGCGCCGCCCCGTCCTTCCAGGCGCGGTAGGGCGAGGCCACGGGGGAGAGGGCGACGACGCCGCGTACGCGTGAGCGGCCCGCCCCGTAGGTGCCCGCCTGGAGGGCGAGCTGGCCCCCGGCGGACGAGCCGAGCACGAGCGGCCGTGCGCCGGGTTCCCTGCGGCCGACCCAGCGCAGCGCCGCGAGCACGTCGTCGCGCTGCGCGGGCCAGACGGCGTCCGACGTCAGCCGGTAGTCGGTGTCGTACACGGTGAACCCCCGCGCCGCGAACCACCGCGCCCAGCCGCTCCAGTCGGTGTCCCTCGACCAGTAGCCGCCGTGCAGGATCACCAGCGGGGAGCCGCCGCGGCCGTACACGGTGATGTTCTGGCGCGCGTGGGAGCCGTACGAGTAGACCCGCCCGGCCAGCGGCTCGGGGGCGGCGGCCCCGTCGGCGGCGCTGGCGGAGAGGAGAGCTCCGCAGAGGACCAGGGTGAGCAACGTACGGCGCATGGCCAGATGCTCCACCGGCGGGGGGCCGGGGACGCGCAGAAACGCTCTGCGCCACCGCCGCGGGTGGCAGAACGTTCCTCTGTACGAAGGAAGGGCCGCTGCTCCGAGGAGCAGCGGCCCTTCCCCCGTTCGGGAATCTCAGGCGGGGAGGGTCAGTTGACCGAGCCCATGAGTTCCTTGACCTTCTTGCGGGAGGTCCAGATGCCGAAGCCCGCGAGGATCGCGATGACCGCCTCGACGGCGACCGCGCCGGACGTGTTCAGGTCGACCCCGAGCTGCGGCGACGTCAGCAGGCCCGTCACGGAGTCGCCCGCGGTGACCGCGAGGAACCAGACCCCCATCATCTGGGCGCTGTACTTGGCCGGGGCCATCTTCGTGGTGAGCGACAGGCCGACCGGGGAGAGGCAGAGCTCGCCGACGGTCTGGATGAAGTAGATCGACACCAGCCACATCGGGCTGACCTTGCCGCCGTTGTTGGCGGTGTCGATCAGCGGGATGAGGAAGACGGCGAAGGAGATGCCGATCAGCGTGAGGCTGGAGGCGAACTTGACGGCCGTGCTCGGCTCCTTGCCCCGCTTGTTCAGCCACAGCCACGCCGAGGCGACCACGGGGGCGAGCGCCATGATGAAGATCGGGTTCAGCGACTGGTACCAGGAGGTCGGGAAGTCGAACCCGAGCAGGCTGTTCGTCGTCTGGGTCTTGCCGAAGATCGAGAGGGTCGAGCCGTTCTGGTCGTAGATCATCCAGAAGACGGCGGCGACCACGAAGAACCAGACGTAGCCCGAGAGCTTGGCCTGCTCCAGCTGCGTGAGCTCCTTGTCGCGCTTCATCCGGGCCAGTACGACGACCGGGATGACCAGACCCGCGACGATGAGCGGCATCAGCGCCCAGTCGGCGAAGTTCCCGGTCACACCGAGCATCGTGTAGAGCGCGGCGGCGACGATCAGCCAGATCAGGCCGTTGCGCAGGGCGCGCGAGCGCTGCTCGGGCGTGGCGGGCTGGGAGACGACGCTGCTCTCCCCGCTCAGGTGGCGCGAGCCGAGGACGAACTGCGCGAGACCCAGCGCCATGCCGAGCGCGGCGAGCGCGAAGCCGAGGTGCCAGTTGACGTTCTCGCCGACCGTGCCGATGGACAGCGGGGCGAAGAAGGCACCGAGGTTGATGCCGATGTAGAAGAGCGTGAAGCCACCGTCACGACGCGGGTCCTCGGGACCCTTGTAGAGGTGGCCGACCATCACGGAGATGTTCGCCTTGAGCAGGCCGGAGCCGAGCGCGACGAGCGCGAGACCGGCGAAGAAGGTCACCGAGCTCGGCAGCGCGAGGGTGATGTGGCCGAGGATGACGACGGAGGCACCGATGATGACCGTCTTGCGGGGTCCCCAGAAACGGTCGGCCATCCAGCCGCCGGGCATGGCGAGCAGGTAGACCATCGACATGTAGACGGAGTAGATCGCCGTCGCCGTGGTGGCACTCATGTTCATGCCGCCGGGGGCGATCAGATACAGCGGGAGCAGTGCCTTCATGCCGTAGAAGCTGTAGCGCTCCCACATCTCGGTCATGAACAGTGTGGCCAGTCCGCGGGGGTGGCCGAAGAAGGTCTTCTCAGAGCCAGGGGTGCTGGCGGAGTCCTTCGTCAGGCTGGACGCCATGGGTCGATCCTCGTGGTTCGGGACGCGCGCGGCAGGAGCGTGAGCGCGCCCGGTGGGGGGCGGTCGGCACCGTCGCCCCCGTCCAACCCCACGCCCAGGGGCAGTTCACCCCCACGCGAGGGGGTGAGGGACGGTGACTCCGGGATCCACACCCTGGCGCATCCTCGCGCGCAGGGCCCGACCACAGGTCATTCCTTCAAAGGCTGGCCGGAGCCGGCCCGCACATAAAAGAGACCTAAGGCGCGCACAGCGGGCCAAAGGTCCTTGAGTAGTGCATCAGGCGTTGGGTCACCATACGACACGGCAGGGATGCATATGGAAGGACTTGAGACATGGATCACAGGTAGCTCTGCAACCAACGTCGCACATTCAAAGGTGTTTCTCAGAATCACACCGTAGAGCCGCAGGCTTCCTCGGCCACTGCGCGATCACCGCACGGCTGTTGTCCACTGCGGACTACCATCACCCCATGACCCGTGTACTGCTCGCCGAGGACGACGCGTCCATCTCGGAGCCGCTGGCCCGCGCCCTGCGCAGGGAGGGTTACGAGGTCGAAGTGCGTGAGGACGGCCCGACCGCTCTCGACGCCGGACTGCAGGGCAGCGTCGATCTGGTCGTACTGGACCTGGGACTGCCCGGCATGGACGGCCTGGAGGTGGCCCGCCGACTGCGGGCCGACGGGCTCACGGTGCCGATCCTGATCCTGACCGCGCGCGCCGACGAGGTGGACACCGTCGTCGGCCTGGACGCGGGCGCCGACGACTACGTGACCAAACCCTTCCGTCTCGCCGAGCTGCTCGCCCGGGTGCGGGCGCTGCTCAGGCGCGGCGCCACCGAGCCCAAGGAGGCGCCCGCCACGCACGGCGTGCGGATCGACGTCGAGTCGCACCGCGCGTGGATGGGCGACGAGGAACTCCAGCTCACCGCCAAGGAGTTCGACCTCCTCCGGGTCCTCGTGCGCGACGCGGGCCGCGTCGTCACGCGCGACCAGCTGATGCGGGAGGTCTGGGACACGACGTGGTGGTCCTCCACGAAGACCCTCGACATGCACATCTCCTGGCTCCGCAAGAAGCTGGGCGACGACGCGGCGAATCCCCGCTACATCGCCACGGTCCGGGGCGTCGGCTTCCGCTTCGAGAAGAGCTAGCAGCACCCCCTCCGGGGGGCAGGGCCCCGTAAGGGGCGCGGGGAACTGCGCGAGCAACCGAGGTCAGAGCCGCACCCGCCGTACTCCCGCCGGAGGCAGACGCGGCTGCGGGCCGTCGACGGCTGATCGCGCAGTTCCCCGCGCCCCTTACGGGGCGCTCGATCCGCGACACTGGGTGAATGCGTCGCCGACTGATCAACTCCACCCTCGCCGTCGTCCTTGTGGTCATCGCCGTCTTCGGCGTGAGCCTCGTGATCGTAGAGACACGGACCATCAGCAACAGCGCTCAGGAGCGAGTGGAAGGCGAGGCCCTGCGTCTCGCCAGCATCGTCGACAGCCGGCTGATCGGCGACGAGCGCATCAGCGGCTCGATCCTGCGCGACCAGGTCGCGTCCGACCGGTACGCCCGCATCGAGATCCCCGGCCGCGACGCCATCGAGATCGGCACCCGCCCCACCGGCGACGTGATCAGCGCGACCCGCCCCGGCGAGCAGGGCGAGGAGGTCACCGTCGAGGAGCCGCGCGCCGCCGTCACCCGCGAGGTCGGCCGCACGCTCCTGATCATCGGTGCCGTGGCGCTGCTCGCCATCATCGCCGCCGTACTCCTCGCCGTACGCCAGGCCAACCGCCTCGCGTCCCCGCTCACCGACCTCGCCGAGACCGCGGAGCGCCTCGGCTCGGGCGACCCGAGGCCCCGGCACAAGCGGTACGGGGTGCCCGAGCTCGACCGCGTCGCCGACGTCCTCGACGGCTCCGCCGAGCGCATCGGCCGGATGCTGACCGCCGAGCGCAGGCTCGCCGCCGACGCCTCGCACCAGCTGCGCACGCCGCTGACCGCGCTGTCCATGCGGCTGGAGGAGATCACCATGACCGACGACCTGAACGAGGTGAAGGAGGAGGCGACGATCGCGCTCGCGCAGGTCGAGCGGCTCACCGACGTCGTGGAGCGGCTGCTCACCAACTCACGGGACCCGCGCACCGGATCCGCCGTCGCCTTCGACCTGGACGAGGTGGTCAAGCAGCAGCTGGAGGAGTGGCGCCCGGCCTACCGCAGCGCGGGCCGCGCCATCGTCAGCTCGGGCAAGCGCCACTTGGAGGCCGTGGGCACGCCAGGGGCGGTCGCCCAGGTGCTCGCCGCGCTGATCGAGAACTCGCTCATGCACGGCGGCGGCACGGTCGCGCTGCGCACCCGCGTCACCGGCAACCAGGCGGTCATCGAGGTCACGGACGAGGGCCCTGGGGTTCCGCCGGACCTGGGCGCGCGGATCTTCGAGCGGACCATCAGCGGCCGCAACTCGACGGGTATCGGTCTCGCGGTGGCCAGGGATCTGGCCGAGGCGGACGGCGGGCGCCTGGAGATGCTCCAGACGAAGCCGCCGGTGTTCGGGCTCTTCCTGTCCCGTACGCCGCTCGCGAGGGGCGTGGAGGGCGACCACCCGGACGAGAAGACCGTCCGCTAGCCCTACGGCCCCGGAGGCCCGATGTCAGCTCGCGCGGCGCGCCACGGGCCGCTCGTCCGATTCCTCCAGGAACGATTCGGCATGGGCGACCGCCTCGCGGGCGGGCAGCGCCTTGAAGACCCAGGTGCGGTACGACCAGAAGCGGAAGAGCGTCGCGATGCCCATGCCGAGGAACTTGAAGAAGTTCGCCTCCAGCTTGCCGTCCCAGCCGAACCAGTACGTCGCGGCGTAGAGCACGCCGTTCTCGATGACCAGGCCGACCACGCTGAACAGCAGGAACAGGGTGAGTTCCTTGGTGCGGCCGCTCTTGTCGCGGTCGCGGTACGTGAAGTACCGGAACCCCACGTAGTTGAAGACGATCGCGACGACCGTCGCGATCACGCTCGCGCGCACCACGTGCAGATCGGTGAGGTGGCGCACGAGGTTGAAGACGCCGAAGTTCACCAGCGTCCCGACCGCCCCCACGGCCCCGAACTTGGCCACCTCGCGGCCCAGCCGGTCAAGGCGTACCCGCAGTGCGCCATGTTCCGTCATGGTGGTCGCCCCAACCCCCGTCGATGTTCGTCAGTACTGGGTCGTCAGTACTCGGTCGCGTACATGCCGACGGATTGGTCATACGGTCGCGTCAACCCAGCCATGCTAACCAGCGCGCTCCGTCGGCGCGCGGGGGCGCTCGGACTCTGTGGCGGCCCTGTGACAGGAAGGGCCGTGGGGGTGCGGGGATCCGGCCGTTCCCGGGTGGCCGATACCGGCCGATACCCTGGGGGTGTGACGTTCCCGGTAGTCGGCATGGTCGGCGGGGGGCAGCTCGCTCGTATGACACACGAGGCGGGCATCCCGCTCGGCATCAAGTTCAAGCTCCTCAGTGACACCCCACAGGATTCCGCGGCGCAGGTCGTCAGCGATGTCGTCATCGGCGACTATCGCGACCTCGACACGCTGCGTGACTTCGCGCGGGGCTGCGACGTGATCACCTTTGATCACGAACACGTACCCACCGAGCATCTGCGGGCCCTGGAGGCGGACGGCATTCCCGTGCGTCCGGGGCCCGACGCGTTGGTGCACGCCCAGGACAAGGGCGTGATGCGCGAGAAGCTCATGGAGATCGGCGTGCCGTGTCCACGCCACCGGATCGTGCGCGATCCGGCCGACGTGGCGGCCTTCGCGGCGGAGGGCGCGGGTTTCCCCGTGATCCTGAAGACGGTGCGCGGCGGTTACGACGGGAAGGGGGTGTGGTTCGTACGTTCCGTCGAGGACGCCGCCGATCCGTTCAGGGCCGGGGTTCCCGTCCTCGCCGAGGAGAAGGTTGACTTCGTGCGCGAACTGGCGGCGAACGTCGTCCGCTCGCCGCACGGCCAGGCCGTGGCCTATCCCGTCGTCGAGTCCCAGCAGGTCGACGGCGTCTGCGACACGGTGATCGCTCCGGCCCCCGGCCTCTCCGAGGCCCTCGCGGGCGAGGCGCAGGAGCTCGCGCTGCGCGTGGCCAAGGAGCTCGGCGTGGTCGGCCACCTCGCGGTCGAGCTCTTCGAGACGCCCGAGGGACGCATCCTCGTCAACGAACTGGCGATGCGCCCGCACAACTCCGGGCACTGGACGCAGGACGGCGCGGTGACCTCGCAGTTCGCCAACCACGTCCGCGCGGTCCTCGACCTGCCGCTCGGCGACCCGCGCCCGCGCGCGAAGTGGACCGTGATGGGCAACGTGCTCGGCGGGGACTACCCCGACATGTACGCCGCGTACCTGCACTGCATGGCCCGCGACCCGCAGCTCAAGATCCACATGTACGGCAAGGACGTGAAGCCCGGCCGCAAGGTCGGTCACGTGAACACCTACGGCGACGACCTCGACGACGTGCTGGAGCGCGCCCGTCACGCAGCCGGCTACCTCAGAGGAACGATCACCGAATGACTGCACCTGTTGTTGGCATCGTCATGGGCTCGGACTCCGACTGGCCGGTGATGGAGGGTGCCGCGCAGGCCCTCGCCGAGTTCGAGATCCCCTTCGAGGTCGACGTCGTCTCCGCGCACCGCATGCCGCACGAGATGATCGCGTACGGCGAGCAGGCCGCCGAGCGCGGTCTCAAGGCGATCATCGCGGGCGCGGGCGGCGCGGCCCACCTGCCCGGCATGCTCGCCTCGGTGACGCCGCTGCCGGTGATCGGCGTGCCGGTCCCGCTGAAGTACCTGGACGGCATGGACAGCCTGCTCTCCATCGTGCAGATGCCCGCGGGCGTGCCGGTGGCGACGGTCTCGGTCGGCGGCGCGCGCAACGCGGGCCTGCTCGCGGCCCGCATGCTCGCCGCGCACGACGCCGAACTCCTCGGCCGCATGCGGGAGTTCCAGCAGGAGCTGAACGACCAGGCGACGGAGAAGGGCAAGCGGCTGCGGGCCAAGGTCGAGGGAGCGGGTTCCGCTTTCGGCTTCGGTTCGGGAAAGTGATCGCATGACGTCCCTCGAACAAGCGCGCGCCATACTCGCCGACTTCCCCGTCGTCGACGGCCACAACGACCTGCCGTGGGCCCTCCGGGAGAAGGCGGGCTACGACATCGACAAGCTCGACATCGCCACGGACCAGCGCGGCAGCCTGCACACGGACATCGCACGGCTGCGCGCGGGCGGCGTCGGCGCGCAGTTCTGGTCGGTGTACGTCCGCACGGACCTCACCGGCGACGCGGCGGTCAGCGCCACGCTCGAACAGATCGACTGCGTCGACCAGTTGCTGACGCGCTACCCGGCGGACCTGGCCCGCGCGCTCACGGCGGCGGACATGGAGAAGGCCCGCGCCGAGGGCCGCGTCGCCTCGCTGATGGGCGCCGAGGGCGGCCACTCGATCAACAACTCCCTGGCCACGCTGCGGGCGCTGCACACGCTCGGCGTCCGCTACATGACGCTCACGCACAACGACAACATCGCGTGGGCGGACTCGGCGACGGACGAGCCCGGGGTCGGCGGCCTCTCGCCGTTCGGCCACGAGGTCGTCCGCGAGATGAACCGCGTCGGCATGCTGGTGGACCTCTCGCACGTCGCGGCGACGACGATGCGGGCGGCCCTGGACACGTCCGAGGCGCCGGTGATCTTCTCCCACTCGTCCTCGCGCGCGGTCTGCGACCACCCGCGCAACATCCCGGACGACGTCCTGGAGCGGCTGCCCGCCAACGGCGGCGTCGCGATGGCGACCTTCGTGCCGAAGTTCGTGCTCCAGGCGGCGGTCGACTGGACCCTCGCCGCCGACGAGAACATGCGGGCGCACGGCTTCCACCACCTGGACACGACGCCGGACGCGATGAAGGTCCACGCGGCCTTCGAGCGGTCGACGCCGCGCCCGATCGCCACCGCCGCCACGGTCGCCGACCACCTCGACCACATGCGCGAGGTGGCGGGCATCGACCACATCGGCATCGGCGGCGACTACGACGGCACGGCGTTCACCCCGTCCGGCCTTGACGACGTGGCGGGCTACCCGAACCTGATCGCGGAACTCCTGGACCGTGGCTGGTCCCGGCCCGACCTCGCGAAGCTGACGTGGCAGAACGCGGTCCGAGTGCTCGGCGCGGCGGAGGACGTCTCCCGGGACATCAGCTCCCGACGGGGCCCGTCGATCGCGACGCTGGAGCAACTGGACGGCTGAGGCAGGGGCGCCCCGTAAGGGGCGCGGGGCTGTGACATGTGCGGCTCCGCCGCGTGGGCGCGAGCGGGCACGACGTGCCCCGTAAGGGGCGCGGGGAACTGCGCGCTCAGCCGTCGACGGCCCGCGGCGGCCCACGGCGCGAACCCCGCAGACGCGTCTGCCTACGGCGGTTTCCACGCGGGTGCGGCTTTGTTCTTGGTTGCTCGCGCAGTTCCCCGCGCCCCTCAAGACGGTGGCCTCTCCCCGAAGCCGGGGAGAGGCCACCGTCACCGCTCAAGCGCCGCAGGCTACGGCAGGTTGCGGGCCATCACGATCCGCTGGACCTGGTTCGTGCCCTCGTAGATCTGCGTGATCTTCGCGTCCCGCATCATCCGCTCGACGGGGTAGTCACGGGTGTACCCGTACCCGCCGAGGAGCTGCACCGCGTCCGTCGTGGCCTCCATGGCGACGTCGGAGGCGAAGCACTTCGCCGCCGCGCCCAGGTAGGTCAGGTCGGCGTCGCCGCGCTCGGAGGCGGCCGCGGCCTGGTAGGTCAGCGCGCGGGCGGCCGAGATCTTCATGGCCATGTCCGCGAGCATGAACTGGATGCCCTGGAAGTCGCCGATCGGCTTGCCGAACTGCTTGCGCTCCTTGACGTACCCCTTGGCGTAGTCGAGGGCGCCCTGCGCGATGCCGAGGGCCTGCGCCGCGATCGTGATGCGGGTGTGGTCCAGGGTCTTCATGGCGGTCGCGAAGCCCGTGCCCTCCTCGCCGATCATGCGGTCGGCGGGGATGCGGACGTTGTCGAGGTAGACCTCGCGGGTGGGGGAGCCCTTGATGCCGAGCTTCTTCTCCGGGGCGCCGAAGGAGACGCCCTCGTCGCTCTTCTCGACGACGAACGCCGAGATTCCCTTGGAGCGCTTCTCCGGGTCGGTGACGGCCATGACCGTGTAGTACTCGGACTCGCCCGCGTTGGTGATCCAGCGCTTGACGCCGTTGAGCACCCAGAAGTCCCCGTCGCGGACCGCGCGCGTCTTCATGCCCGCCGCGTCCGAACCGGCGTCCGGCTCGGAGAGGCAGTACGAGAACATGCCCTCGCCCTTGGCGAGCGGCGTCATGTACTTCTTCTTCAGCTCCTCGGAGCCGGACAGGATGACCGGCAGGGAGCCCAGCTTGTTCACGGCGGGGATGAGCGAGGACGAGGCGCAGACGCGCGCCACCTCCTCGATCACGATGACGGTCGCGAGCGCGTCGGCGCCCGCTCCGCCGAAGCTCTCCGGTACGTGCACCGCGTGCAGGTCGTTCGCGACCAGCGCGTCATGGGCCTCCCGGGGGAAGCGGGCCTCCTCGTCCACCGCGGCGGCGAACGGAGCGATCTTCGCCTCGGAGAGCGAGCGGATCGCGTCGCGGAGCATGTCGTGCTCCTCGGACGGGCGGTACAGGTCGAAATCAGCCGATCCGGCCAAGGTCTCTCACGCTCCAAGGACGCTAATTACCGTTAAGTAACCCAAATTTTAGGCGCCTGCTCACCAGAGGGATACGTGAGCTTGGCGACAGCGGGAAACGTGCCCGGTGAGAGCGTCCGCCATGCCCGACTATGCTCGGGCAGCGCAATCGCCGCCTGTTCACCTCTGGAGCTCCGCATGGCCCCCAAGATCACCGTGATCGGCACCGGATACCTCGGGGCCACCCACGCCGCGGCCATGGCCGAGCTGGGCTTCGAGGTCCTCGGCCTCGACGTCGTCCCCGAGAAGATCGAGATGCTCCAGCGGGGCGAGGTCCCGATGTACGAGCCCGGTCTCGAGGAGCTCCTGCGCAAGCACGTCGCGGGGATCGAGGGCGCCAGCGGACGCCTTCGCTTCACGATGGACTGGGCCGAGGTCGCGGAGTTCGGCGACGTCCACTTCGTCTGCGTGAACACCCCGCAGAAGCACGGCGAGTACGCGTGCGACATGAGTTACGTCGACAGTGCCGTCGAGTCCCTCGCCAAGCACCTCACCAAGCCGTGCCTGGTCGTCGGCAAGTCCACCGTGCCGGTCGGCAGCGCGGCCCGCCTCGCCGCGCGCATCCTCGAGCTCGCCCCGGCGGGCGCCTCGGCCGAGCTGGCCTGGAACCCGGAGTTCCTGCGCGAGGGCTTCGCCGTGAACGACACACTGCACCCCGACCGCATCGTCGTGGGCGTGGGCAGCGAGCACGCCGAGAAGCTGCTCCGCGAGGTGTACGCGACGCCGATCGCCGAGGGCTCGCCCTTCGTCGTCACGGACTTCCCGACGGCGGAGCTGGTGAAGACCTCCGCCAACTCCTTCCTCGCCACGAAGATCTCCTTCATCAACGCGATGGCCGAGGTCTGCGAGGCCGCGGGCGGCGACGTCGTGAAGCTCGCGGAGGCGCTCGGGCACGACGACCGCATCGGCAAGAAGTTCCTGCGTGCGGGCATCGGCTTCGGCGGCGGCTGTCTGCCCAAGGACATCCGCGCCTTCATGGCGCGCGCGGGCGAACTCGGCGCCGACCAGGCGCTGACGTTCCTGCGCGAGATCGACTCCATCAACATGCGCCGCCGCGGCCAGATGGTCGAGATGGCGCGCGAGGCGCTCGGCGGCGGGTCCTTCCTCGGCAAGCGGGTCGCCGTGCTCGGCGCCACGTTCAAGCCGGACTCGGATGACGTCCGCGACTCGCCCGCGCTGAACGTCGCGGGCCAGATCCACCTCCAGGGCGGGCAGGTCACCGTCTACGACCCCAAGGGCATGCCCAACGCGCGCCGCCTCTTCCCGACCCTCGGCTACGCGGAGACCGCGCTGGACGCGGTCAGGGGGGCGGACGTCGTGCTGCACCTCACGGAGTGGCGCGAGTTCCGCGAGCTCGACCCCGCGGTGCTGGGCGCGGTGACGTCGGCGCCGGTCATCCTGGACGGTCGTAACGCGCTTGATCCCGCGGTGTGGCGGGCTGCCGGCTGGACGTACCGGGCGATGGGCAGGCCTGCGGCCTAGCGAGCTCCCGCCGGGGGGCGTCCGTCTGCGGGCCCCCGGTCGGTTGCTCGCGCAGTTCCCCGCGCCCCTTACGGGGCCCGCCCGGCTGACGGGGCCCGGCCCCGGCGGGGTGGCTTTTAGGGGCGCGGGGAACTGCGCGAGCAACCACGACGAACCCGCACCCGAGAACTGCCCAAGCCCCGCAGGGAATCCGCTCAAGCCCGGCGCCGCCGATACGCCCGCATCTTGGCCCGGGAGCCACACACCCCCATGTCGCACCACCGGCTCCGCCCCGCAGGACTCCGGTCGTAGTACGCCCAATGGCAGTCCGACGCCTCGCACGCCTTCAGGCGGGTCCACGTGCCCGCGGCCACCGCGTCGGCGATGGCGACGGCCACCCGCGAGGTGAGCGACGCCGCGTCCGCGGGGACGAGCGACGCCGCGCCCGACGCCGCGTCCACCGTCACCAACAACGCCCCCGCCGCGAGGAGTTCGCTCAAGTCCGCCACCGGCGAATGCGGCTCGTGCCCGGCGTGCGCGAGGCACGCCGCCCGCAGGGACTCGCGGAGTTCGCGTGCCGCCGCCACCTCGCCGGGGGCGAGCCCGAGCGCGTGCAGCGCCTCCTCCGTGGCCAGTGAGTCCACGCCCGTCTCCAGGTTCAGCGTGTTCACCAGCTCCTGGACCAGCGCGAGCCCGCCCGGCGCGGGCGCTCTGTCGTTCATGGTTGCGACGTTACCGCTTCCGGGGGAGCATGGGGTAACCGAGAAGGTGACCGAGAGGCATCCGAGTTCGGAGGAGAACGATGACCATCGCCAAGCTCCGCGTCGTGGCCCTGGACTGCCGCGACCCCCTCGCCCTCGCGGGGTTCTACGCCGCGATCATCGGCGGCACCCCCGTCAGGGACGAGACGGACGAGGACTGGGTCGAGCTCAGGGGCCACGAGGGCACGACGCTCGCGTTCCAGGAGTCCCCCGGCCACGTACCGCCGAAGTGGCCGTCGTCGGACGGCTCGCAGCAGCTGCACCTGGACTTCACGGTGACGGACATCGACGCCGCGGAGAAGCAGGTCCTCGCCCTCGGCGCCACCCTCCTCGACGCGGGGCCCCGGGGCCGGAGCTGGCGTGTCTACGCCGATCCCGCGGGGCACCCGTTCTGTCTCTGTGCCGACTGAGGAGGAGCAGGGCATGACTGACGCGTACGCCACCACCGGCCCCGTCGCGCGCCTGCGCACCGTGGTCCTCGACTGCCCCGACCCGCGCGGACTGGCCGAGTTCTACGCCGGGATCATCGGCGGCACCATCGAGGAGGAGGACGAGGGCGACTGGGTCAACCTCCTGGCCGAGGGGCGCGTGCGCGTCTCGTTCCAGCGGGTGGCCGACCTGCGTCCGCCCGAGTGGCCGCGCTCCGACGCCAACGCCCAGCAGATCCACCTCGACCTGGACGGGGGAAGCACCGACGAGGAGATCGACGCCGCCCAGGAGAAGGTGCTCGCGCTCGGCGCGCGCCCCCTCGACCTGGACGACGACGGCGGCAAGCGCGACTTCCGCGTCTACGCCGACCCCGCGGGGCACCCGTTCTGCCTCTGCAAGATCCCCTGACCGCCGCGAGCTCCCGGGGCCGCGTCCGGCGGGCCTACCCGTCGAGCAGCTCTATCGTCGCCGTGGACGCCGTCCTGCGCTCCCGCGCCGCCCGCGCGGTGAAGTCCGCGCCGCGCAGGGCGCGTTGGACGTTGCCCCAGGTGAGCTGCGCCAACTCGGCCTCGGACCAGTCGCGTTCGATGAGCTCGGCGATCAGCAGCGGGTAGCACGAGGGGTCGGCGAGACCGTCGGGATGCACGGCCGCCGTGTCGTACGTACCGGAGAGGCCGACGCACTCGGGACCCGCGACCTCGCGCACCCGGTCGAGGTGGTCCGCGACCTCGCGCACCGATGAGCCGGTCCGCTCGGCGGCCAGCGGCACCAGGCACAGGCCCTTGGCCTCGCCCACCTCGGCGAGCAGCTCGTCCGGGAGATTGGCCGGATGATCGCGCACGGCCCGCGCCCCGGAGCGGGTGAAGATCACCGGGGACTTGGAGACGGCGATGACCCGGTGGGCCGTCCCGTCGGAGGCGCCGGAGAGGTCCGCCATGACCCCGAGCCGGTTCATCTCCCGCACGACCTCCTCGCCGAACGTGGTGAGCCCGTCAGGGCCCGCCCACGACGTGCCGGAGAGGGTGACCGCGCACAGGCCGAGGCTGTGCAGCGCGCGCAGCGTGCCGAGGGAGTCGCCGAGCGCCGCGCCGCAGGCCGGGCCGATCAGCGTGGCGATCCGCCCGCAGTTGTGGGCGTCGGCGGTCTCCGACGCGTTGCGCGCGAGCCGCAGCCCCTCGGAGTGGGCGGCGACGACGTGCTTGACGAGGTCGATCTGCTCCAGGGTCGCGCCGACCGCCCGGTCCGCGCTGAGCGCCTCGGGCACGTGCACGGACCAGAACTGCGCCCCGACCCGGCCCGCGCGCAGCCGCGGCAGATCGCTCTCCAGACCGCAGTCGCCGGTCTCGAAGTCGTGCCAGGGCAGCTCGCGCAGCGCCCACGGCAGGCCGCTGTACCCGTCGGCGACGGGATGGGCGGCGAGCAGGGAGCGGGCCCGTGCGGCGGGGGCCGCGACGGGCGCGGGATGGGGCTCGTGGGCGGGTGGTGGATCGGGCGGAGCAGGGGGCTTGTCGAGCTCCCCGGCCTCGGCGGCGGTGTTGAGTTCCTCCAGCAGGTCTGCCATGGCAGTGCTCCGGATGTCGGCGGTGGCAGTTCGGATCACCGTGACACGGGGCGGCCGCGGCTTCGCGGCGGGCGGAGCGTTCGGGGGTACGCCACGGCGTGTCGCGCCGTGCGGGGGTCCACGGCGGGGTACGCGGAAGGGCCCCGCCGACCGGATCGGCGGGGCCCTCACGTCGTACGACCCGTACAGCTCGAACGGCTCGGAGGGACGTGGCTCAGCTACCCGAGACCGTCACCTTCTCGTCGTTGTTCAGCTCCTTCACCAGCGTCTTGACCTTGGCCTTGTCCCAGACGAGGTTGCTGCCGACGGAGCCCGAGATCGGGATGTTCATGGACGTGCCCTCGCCACCGGTGATGCCCTTCATCGCCCAGAACATCGAGCCCACGTCGGTGATGCCCATGTCCTTGTCGACGATCAGGGTGTCCAGGCCCGCGCCCATCGTGGGGTAGAGCTTGAACGGGTTCAGGATCGTGCCGGGCGTCGCCACCTGGTGGGCCAGGGCCGCGAGGAACTTCTGCTGGTTCTTCGTACGGTCCAGGTCGCTGGAGAAGGCGTGCCGGGTGCGGACGAAGGCGAGGGCCTCCTGGCCGTTGAGTGTCTGCTTGCCCGCCTCGAAGTCGGCGCCCGACCACTTGTCCTTGAAGGCTTTGGGGATGTCCATCTCGACGCCGCCGACCGAGTCCACGATCTTGGCGAAGCCGCCGAAGCCGATCTCGGCGTAGTGGTCGATCCTGAGGCCGGTGTTGTACTCGACGGTGCGGACGAGCAGCTCGGGGCCGTCCTCCGCGTACGCGGCGTTCAGCTTCGTCTGGCGGCCCTGGTTCGGGTAGAGCTTGCCGGACTCGGCGCCCTTGAAGGAGGGGATCGTGACGTTCGAGTCGCGGGGGAGCGAGACCATCGTGTTCCCGCCGTCGTCCGCGACGTGCAGGATCATCATCGAGTCCGTGCGCTTGCCCTCGGCCGAGCCCGTGTGGAGCTTCTTCTTCTCCTCGGCGGACATGCCCTCGCGGCTGTCGGAGCCGACGATCAGGTAGTTCGTGCCCGCGCCGCCCTCGGGACGCTCGATGACCTTGGAGAGGTCGACGTCGCGCTTGAGCTTGCCGTCGGCCCAGAAGTACGTCGCGACGGACGTCACCACGAGCACGGTGATCAGGGTGATCGAACCGATCTTGATGCGCCTGCGCCAGTTCGGCGCGGGGCGCGGAGCGCGCGGCGGCTGTCCGCCGCCGTTGCCGCCACCCGGGCCCCCGCCACTCGGCTGGCCGTACACCTGGCCGGTGTTGTAGCCGCTGTTGTACCCCTGTTGCTGCTGCCCGTAGGGGTCCTGGCGCGGGGTGCGCGGTTCGAAGACGTCGTCGCGGGCGTCCCCGTAGGGCTGCCCGTTCCCGTACTGGGGCTCGCCGTACCCGTCGTCGTACGCGGGCTGCGGCGGGACCCCGCCCGGCGGCGGTCCTGCCGGACGGGACGCCGGGTCGCGCTGCACATGCCGCATCACGCGGGCGCCGTCGGGCTGCGCGTCCCCGCTGCCGCGGCCGTATCGCCGGCCGCCTCCCTGATCGTCAGGCCAATCGCTCATGTGGTTAGTTTGCCGCCTTGTGCGGTGTCCCTTACAAGGGCGGTCGAGATTTCGGGCCAGTGCTGTTGCAGAGCTGATGCAAAGCGGCCGGGGAGGGGGGCGGACATATGACCGGCATAGGGTGGAGGGATGACAGATCAGGCCACCAGTCCGGAATCAGATGTTCCGGGCAAGCCGACTTCGGCGTCCCGCACCACCCTCAGTCACATCATGACCCACGGTGACACCAACCTCCTCGGCACGGTGCACGGCGGCGTGATCATGAAACTGGTGGACGACGCGGCGGGTGCCGTCGCCGGACGCCACTCGGGCGGGCCCGCGGTCACCGCGTCCATGGACGAGATGGCCTTCCTGGAGCCGGTCCGCGTAGGCGACCTCGTTCATGTGAAGGCCCAGGTCAACTGGACCGGACGCAGCTCCATGGAGGTCGGCGTCCGCGTCCTGGCCGAGCGCTGGAACGAGTCGACGCCCGCGCAGCAGGTCGGCTCCGCCTACCTCGTCTTCGCCGCCGTCGACGCCGACGGCAAGCCGCGCACGGTCCCCCCGGTCCTCCCCGAGACGGACCGCGACCGCCGCCGCTACCAGGAAGCCCAGATCCGCAGGACCCACCGCCTGGCCCGCCGCCGAGCGATCAAGGAACTCCGCGAGGCCCGGGCGGCGGAGGGCTTCGACGACTGAGCGGAGCGGCGGGCGCAGGGCCCGTCACGTGCCGTTCGGGCGGCGCCACTACGGGCAGACCACCTGATCCCCGGTGAGCGCCCCGAACTCGCCCTGGTAGGCGTCCTCGGCCCGTACCGGCCGTACCGCCTTGTAGTCCTTGCCCGCGATCACCTTCAGGGTCGCGCCCTGGCCCTTGACCTTGCGCATCTCGCAGCCGGGCAGCGCCGTGGCCAGGGCCTTCGCCGAGCGGTCCCAGCGGGGGTCGTACGCGACGACCGTTCGCTCGGCGGGCTTCGTCTTGGCGTCGGAGACGTTCCCCGGGGCGCGCGTGGTGCGGAACCCGGTCGCCCGCAGCGCCGAGTCGACCCGCTTGCCGAGTCCGGGGGTGCCCGCGCCGTTGTCCACCTGGACCCGGATCTGCTCGGGCGAGACGCCCACCAGCGCGGCCTTCGCCCGGTTGCGGTGCGCGGCGAGCGGGCGGTCCTCGCGCAGTGCCTTGAAGAGCTTCTTGGACTTGGTCTTCTGCCACTTCAGCGTCGAGCCGATGCCGGGGATCGACTTGCCCTTGGCGCTCAGCGGCACGGTGGTGAACTCCGACGACGACGGCGAGAAGCCCCGCATCGCCCGGCCCAGATCCAGCATCTCGCCCGTCCCGAAGCCCTTGTCCGCCCGCACCGAACCGAGCAGCGTCCGCGTCACGTCGCGGAACTTGACCGGGTTCAGGAGCACCCCGCCGCCCGTGGCCTTCGCGATGAGCGCCGCGAGGAAGCGCTGCTGGCGCTGCATGCGGCCCAGGTCGGACGCGCCGTCGACGTACCGGGAACGGACGTACTGGAGCGCCTCGCCACCGTTCAGCTCGTGCGTGCCGACCGACAGGTCGAGCCCGGTGTGCGAGTCCTTGAGCGGCCGCGCCGTGCAGATCTCCACGCCGCCGAGCACGTCCACCGTCTTCATGAAGCTGGTGAAGTCGACCTCCAGATAGTGGTCGATCTTGACCTTCGTCATGTGCTCGACCGTGCGCACCGTGAGGTTCGGCCCGCCCTCCGCGTACGCCGCGTTGATCTTGTTGGCGTGCTCGTGGTGCTTCTCGCCGGTGGTCTGGTCGGTGTGCGCGGGCAGCTCGGCGTACGAGTCCCTCGGCAGGCTCACCACACTGGCGCGGTCCCTGTCCTCCGAGATGTGCACGATCATGATCGTGTCCGTGCAGTGGCAGGGCGCACCGCCGAGGCGGTACTTCGCCTTCTCCTCGGGGGTGATCTTGTCCCGTCCGTCGGTGCCGACGAGCAGCACGTTCATGCCGTTGCCGGGCGCGGGCCTGTTCTTCATGTCCTTGAAGGCGTCGACCCGCTTGATGCCGGTGTCGAGGCTGGTGACGACGCCGTGCCCGATACCGGCCGCGGCGAGGACCGTCACGGAGAACGTGGTCGCCACCCGCATGGCCCAGCGGGGCCGCTTCCCCCGTCCCGTCGGCTTGCGGGCGGACTGTCGAGCCGGTGGACGCGGACGCGGCGAGGGGGCGGGGGAGCGGGGCGGTGTGGGCACGAGGGGGGACACCTCCGCGGAGACGGGCCTGGTCATGGGGTGGGCGACGAGGTCGGCGACGGGCCAGGGAACCCGAGAAACGTAAGGCCATACGAAATGCGGCCCGGGGTAGCGACCCGGACGGCGCGCGCCCGTGTCCCCCGTTCGCGGTAACGTGACGCGTGATGAACGCGAAGTCTGAGGTGCAGCCTCCCGCCGTATCGGTGATCATGCCCGTCCTCAACGAGGAGCGGCACCTGCGCGAGGCGGTGCACGCGATCCTGCAGCAGGAGTACGCGGGCGAGATGGAGGTCGTCGTCGCGCTCGGCCCCTCCACCGACCGCACCGACGAGATCGCCGCCGAGCTGGTCCGCGAGACGGCGTCGAACACGAACGCCCGGGTGCACACGGTCCCCAACCCGACAGGCCGCACGCCCGCGGCGCTGAACGCCGCGATCAAGGCGTCCCGCCACCCGATCGTGGTGCGCGTGGACGGCCACGCCGCGCTCTCCCCCGGCTACATCACGACCGCCGTCCGCCTCCTGGAGGAGACCGGCGCGATGAACGTCGGCGGCATCATGCACGCCGAGGGCCAGAACGACTGGGAGCACGCGGTCGCCGCTGCCATGACCTCGAAGATCGGCGTGGGCAACGCCGCCTTCCACACCGGAGGCGAGGCCCAGCAGGCCGAGACGGTCTACCTCGGCGTCTTCCGCCGCGAGGCCCTGGAGCGGCAGGGCGGCTACAACGAGGAGTTCATCCGCGCCCAGGACTGGGAGCTGAACTTCCGCATCCGCGAGGCCGGCGGCCTGATCTGGTTCTCGCCCGAGCTGAAGGTCTCCTACCGCCCGCGCCCGAGCGTGAAGGCCCTCGCCAAGCAGTACAAGGACTACGGCCGCTGGCGCCACGTCGTCGCCCGCTACCACGAGGGCTCCATCAACCTGCGCTACCTCGCGCCGCCGACCGCCGTCTGCGCGATCGCCGCGGGCATCGTGGTGGGCGCGGCCCTCACGCCGTGGGGCTTCGTGGTCCCCGCCGGCTACCTCGCGGCCATCGCCGCCGGATCCGTCCCCGCGGGCAAGGGCCTGCCGCTCAAGGCCAGGCTGCGGATCCCGGTGGCCCTCGCGACCATGCACATGTCGTGGGGCTGGGGCTTTTTGACCAGCCCGCGCTCGCTGGCCAAGAAGGTCATCGCCTCGCGCCGCCCGGCCGTCCTCGGGGAGACCCAGGAGGTCTGAGAGGGCCCGAAGGCCGTACGGAACAACAGACTCAGGGGCACCGGCCGAAAGCGGCGGGTGCCCCTGAGTCGTCCGACCGGACCGTCTACCAGGTGTAGTTCGGGTCCACCTTCATGCACGCCTTCTTGTCGGAGCCGCTCAGCGCGTCCGCCGAGTCCGGCGTCTTGTCGTCCTTCTTCTTCGGCTTGGGTGGTACGTCACCCTCGCGCCAGTCGGCGCCGACGACCAGCGTCACCCCGGAGACGTCCGTCGACTTCTTCACCGAACTCAGCGGCAGACCGAGGGACTTGGCGACCCGCTGGGCATCGCCCTCCAGTTCGGCGCTCGGGAAGCGTACGACCGTCCGCTTCTCGGCGAGCGACGTCGTCGTGTCAGGGGCGGCCTTCGCGAAGCCCTTGCCCGAAAGGAGCTGCGCCACCGTGCTGGCGCGGCCGGGGACCGGGGCGAGCGCGTCGGTGCGCGTGCCGTTCTGGACCTGGATCGCGATCTTGTCGTCCGCGGCCGCGGGGTCGTCCGAGAGCTTCTCCTTCGCGGGCTTCTTCTTCTTGCCCTTGCCGTCCAGCGGGATGTCGTCGCGGACGAGGCGGAAGAGCTGCTCGGCGTCGCCGGGCTTGGGAACGACGCGTTCACCGGCGTAGTCGAACGGCATGGTCGTCATCGTCGTGCGCTCCGCGGGGACCTTCTTGAGCTCGTTGCCCAGGTCGTAGAGCTTCTTGATGCTGCCGAGACCGTCGTCGACCTTCAGCGCGTCCACCGCCTTCTCGGCGAGCTTGCGCAGCTGGTTGGGGCTGGTCAGGCCGGTGTTCTCGCGGAGCTTGCGGACCAGCGCGTTCATGTACATGTGCTGGGCCTTGGCGCGGCTGATGTCGGTGCCGCCCTCGAAGCCGTAGCGGGTGCGCAGCCACTGCAGGGCCTGCTCGCCCTTGACCTCCGTGGTGCCCTTCTTCAGCTTCAGGCCCGAGCCCTTGCCCTGGCTGGTGCGCGAGTGGATGTTCTTGTCCACGCAGACCGGTACGCCGCCGATGGCGTCCGCCATGGAGACCACACCCGCGAAGTCGACCATCATGAAGTGGTCGATGTGGATCTTGGTGAGCTTCTCCCAGGTGGCGACGGTGCAGCCGGGGCCGCCGTGGCCCAGCGACTCGTTCGTCATGTACTTCGGGCCGGTCTGCGGATAGACCTTGCCGTCGTCCGGGTCGGTGCACTTGGGGATCTGCAGCAGGGTGTCGCGCGGCATGCTGACCACGGACATGTTGCTGCGGTCGGCCGACAGGTGGAGCAGCATCTGGACGTCGGCGAGCGGCGGTGCGCCGAAGGTCTCCTTGGCGCCGCCGAGCTTCTGGTTCGCCTTGGAGTCGCGCGCGTCCGAGCCGATGAGCAGGATGTTCATCGGAGTCTGACCCGCCGCGTTGGGCGTGGGGGCCGGGGCCCTGTGCTCGCCCAGGTTCAGGTCGTCGGTCTGCAGGCTGTTGTTCAGGTGCTGGTAGTACAGGTATCCGGCGCCGGCCGTGCCGATTATCAGTACGGCGAGGACCGCCGCCGACCAGCGGAGCACCCCCCGCTTGCGCCGCGGCGTGCGCCCTCCGCCGCCCCCACCGCGCCGGTGCCGGTGGCGGGCCGAGCCCTGCGAGGGTTCGCCGTCGCCGTCCGGGGGCTCCCCGGGGCGCTCCTCGCCCTCGGACTCGCCTCCGTCCCAGCCGTGATCACTTGCGTGCGGGGCGCGTTGTCGCGCCCCCTCCTCACGCACGCTCTTCTGTCCCATCCCCATGCCCCTCCCCGCCCCATCCCTGAACTGCGGTCGCCCCGCGTCCTCTTGACGCGCCGGTGCGACATACGCGGCCCGGGCCGACGTACTTGCTTTGGCGCATTGTTAGACGCAGAACGACCGCTTCAGGTCACTTGGCACACACAGTCTTGTCAGCTTCGACTTTCTGGATCCCCTCCGGCGCCTTCGTCGGAGCGGAGACGGGCACCCCCGCGCCCTTGAAGTCACCGCCGAGCGTCAACTTCATGGCAGGGAGACCCTGTGCGTTCTTCTCGCTCTTGCCCGGCTTCAGGGCGGCGGCGGGCAGACCCATGATGTCGGCGAGCCGACGGGCCTGGTCCGCCTGGTCGGGCGCGTACTCGAGCGTCGTCTTCTTGATGTCCGAGGGCGCGTTGCCCAGTTGGCTGGACTTGAGCACTCCCTCATTGTTCTGCAGCCAGGTGAGAGTTGTCTGAGCGGCGCCGGTCTTCCCGCTGCCGTTGTAGATGTCGACCCGCACCTCGGAGGCGTCGGCCTTGGGGCCCTTGAGGCGGGCGGCCACCGCGGCCTTCTCCTTCTTCTCCTTCTTCTTCACCTCGGTCAGCGACTCGTCGGCGCGCATCATCGCGAAGAGCGGGTCGGCCTTGGGCTGGTTGGGCACGACCGTGACGGGGGTCTTCTCGGCGGGGTTGTCGATGACCGGCACCGTGACGAAGGTCAGGTTCTTCATGTCGAGCTTGCCGAGCTCCATGCCGAGGTCCTTGAGCTTCATGATGTCGGCGATCTTGGAGTCGACGGTGAGGGCCTCGGTGCCCGCCTCCGCGAGCTCTATCATCTTCTTCGGGTTGGTGAGGGTGTCGCCCGAACTCAGCTTGCGCATCAGGGAGCTGAGGAACTGCTGCTGCAGCTCGATCCGGCTCAGGTCGCCGCCCTGGCCCACGGAATGGCGCGTGCGGACGAACGCCAGCGCCTCCTCGCCCTTGACCACGTGCTTGCCCCTGGACAGCTTCAGGTGCGACTTGGGGTCGTCGATGTCCTTGGCGAGGCAGACCTCCACGCCGCCGACCGCGCTGGAGAGCGTCTTGACCGCGTTGAAGTCGGCCACCATGAAGTGGTCGGGAGTTATCCCGGTGATCTTCGTGACCGTACGCATGGTGCAGCTCGGCGTGCGGTCGTACTGGCCGAGGCTTTCGTTGAAGCGGACGTTCGGCGTGCCCTTGATGGTCTTCATGCTGCCGTCCGGCTGCTTCGTCGGGCAGTCCGGGATGTCGGTGATCATGTCGCGCGGGATGCTCAACGCGGTCGCGTTCGTACGGTCCTTGGAGACGTGGAGGAGGATCGTCGTGTCGGCGTGGCCGACGCTGCCCTCGTCGCCGTAGCCCTTGTTGCCGCTGCCGCTGCGCTTGTCGGTGCCCATCACCAGGATGTTGATGGCCCGGTCCTTGCTGAAGCCGCCGGTGCTCGCGCCGTCATCGTCTATCGACGTGATGTTGTCGTTGAGGTGCTGGTAGTAGAGGTACCCACCGGTGCAGCCCGCGACGAGCAGGAAGGCCAGCGAGCCGCCGGTCCACATCAGGACCTTCTTGCCCTTGGACTTCCGGGGCTTCTGCTTGCGCCTGCCGCCCGTCGCGGCTTCCGGCTCCTTGACCCGGCGCCTGCGCTGTCCCGGCACTTCCCGCTGCCGCTCGTCCCGCTCGTCACCGCGCGGTCGCTCACCACCCGGCGCAGGGCGGCCGCGGCCACCCGGACGGGGTGCTGATCTCCGGGGTCCTGGAACCGTCGACTGCCCAGCGGAGGGGCTCAGTCGCAATTCGTAATCACCGGTAGTCGGGTTGAGTACCCACTGGTCTGCGGGGTCGATGTTCTCCGCCCGCCCACGGCCTTGCGCGTCCACGGTTGTTTGCGTCCTCCGTCGGGGCCACGCGGCGCCTTTCCCCCCTCAAGAAAGGCGCTCGGTCAGTCGTTCAGCGGCGCGCCGCCCAGAGGGCCAGGCGCGCCGGATCGCTCACACTATCCGCCCAGTTCAGCGCTGAACGACGCCGGTGACAAATTCCACTCCCCTACAACTGGGCAATCCGCCCTATTTCTTGGTGGGGAGCGTCTCCGGCTTGGCGATCGTTTTACTCGCAGGTAGCTCCAGCGGCCGTGTTGCCCCGGAATGTCGGCGCGGGCGACGGAGTATGTGAAGGGTCGTCCGGCTTCTCGTCGCTCCCGTACTCACCGGAGTCCTCGTACCCCTCCTCGTATCCGGATCCCTCTTCGTACGAGGACTCCTCGTACGCCCGTTCCTGGCTCGGCGCCGATTTCTCGGGCTCCCGAGGGGTCACCTGGACCGGGCTGTCGGTGCGGAGCCGGGTGAAGAGTTCCTCGGCCGCCGGTTCGACGAGCTCGTCGCGATTGGCGTCGTAGGAGTACGACTGCCGGGGCACGGTGAGGAACTGCACCCGTTCTGTGGGGATATTGCGCATGCCGCGCACCAGTTCGTACAAACCCCGCAGGCTGGCGAGTGCCGGATCAGTGGTGAGCGAAGAAGTCGCCGCGTCGAGAACGGGATAGAGCTTGGCGGGATTCAGCAGGACGTCATTGCTCTGCACCTTGTTGACGAGTGCCCCGAGGAACTCCTGCTGGCGGTCCATCCGGTCGGTGTCGCTGCCATTGCCGAGGCTTTTGCGCGCCCGGACATAACCGAGAGCCTGTTCGCCGTTGAGGGTCTGCTTGCCCGCGGCGAGCTTCACGTGGGCGTCGGTGTCGTCGACCGGGGCCCGCAGGCAGACCTGCACGCCGTCCACCGCGTCGACCATGCCCTTGAACCCGGCGAAGTCCACCACCATGTGGTGATCGACGCGGATCTTCGTCAGCTTCTCGATCGTGCGGATGGTGCAGGCCGTGCCGCCGAACTCGTACGCCCAGTTGAACTGGGCGAACTGGGCCCTGGTCCGGGAGCCGTCGGGCCGTCGGCAGCTCGGGATGTCCACCATCACGTCGCGCGGGATGGAGACGGCGGTCGCGCTCTGCCGGTCCGCCGCCAGGTGCAGCAGGATCGTGGTGTCCGAGCGCTGGGTGCCGGGATCCCTGCCGTACTTCCCGTTGCCCCGGCCCGCGCGGGTGTCGGAGCCGATGAGCAGGATGTTCTGGGCGTCGTGCACCAGCGGCGTCGGCCGCTCCTTCTCGTAGCGCGCCAGCTCGGCGGCCGCGTCGGTGTCCTTGGTGATGTTGCCGTTGAGCTTCTGGTACGCGGCCCAGCCCACGCCCCCGGCGGCCAGCACCAGGACGGCGACACCGAGCGCCCCGTACCGCAGCCACCGCCGCCTGCGCCGGACGGCACCCATGCCACTGGGACTCGCACCGGCACCGGGCCCGTACGTACCCCTCGACTCGGACATCCCTCCGGGGTCGCTCACGTGTACGTCCACCCCTCACGGCTACGTCGGTGCATGGTGCGTCCTTACGACCATGGACCGAAGCGGGGCGGGGGGCCTCTGGACCAGCGAATCGACTGAGCCGAACGGGGGACGAGTCCCGAAGGGGCGAGTGCTCGAGGGGCGCGGGGAACCGCGCGAGCGACCACGACGAACCCGCACTCGAAAGCCCCAGCCCCCCGGGAGGCAAGCTCACCGCACGGTGACCGTCACCCGCTCGTCCGCGACCCGCTTCTCGAGAACCCCCTCAGCGGCCTGGTCGAGGTTCCGGCAGAGCACCACGGACCCCCCGGAGGCAAGCGCGGCGTACAACCCCGAGCTGAGCCCCTCCCACGCCCCGTACGACAGCCCCGAAAGAATCCGTCCGGGTCCGACGCCCAGCCGCTCCGCGTCGGCGCGCGCCCGCTCCACCACCTCGGCGCCGCTCAGCTCGCCCCCGTCGACCGCGAGCGCGACCTCGTCAGGATCCACCGGCGCGTACGGAGCGAACCGGTCCCCCTGGCTCGGCACCTCCACCGCGTAATCGGCGAAGCCCTCCGGCGTCTGAGGGAAGCGCCCGCCGAGCGGCCGGAGCGCCAGCGCGATCCGCTCGCCGGAGCAGGCGCGCGCCGCGTCAAGGGATTCGGGACCGCTCACGACGAGATCGGCCGACGCCGGATCCCCGCCCACGTCGGCGACGACTCCCACCGACGAACAGGCGAGCAGCCACACCGCGGTCTGCCAGTGCGCGGGAAGCAGCAGTGCGACCCGGTCGCCGGGCTCGGCGGCGAGGTCGCCCTGGAGCAGATTGGCGGTCTTGGCCACCCAATTGGCGAAGGTGGCCACGGACAATTCCACGCGCTCGCCCGTGGCGTCGTCGTAGAAGGTGACAAGGGGGCGGCCCGGGTCCGCGGCGAGCGCGGATCGCAGCAGGTCGGCAGGGGTGCGGTCGTTGGCGTTCACGGGCGCAAGGGTACGCGGGCGGTCCGTGGCGCCCCGGCGTGGCGGGGGAGCCCCGGCCGCCGGTTCGGCCGCTCCGGGCCGACGGTCCGTCAGTTCCCCAATGGACAGATATGTTCCGCTGTGTCGACTATCAGACGTATGCGTGGATTTCTTGCTTCCTCGATCGGCGTCACGTGCGCGGCCGCCCTGGCCGTGCCCCTCACCCTGCCGTCGTCCGGCGCGCGCGCCGCGACACCCGCCGCGGAGTCCCCCGCCGGGTCCGCGGTGGCGGCGGCCCCCGCGCGGGCCGCCGGATCGGTCCCCGGCAGCACCCAGTCCCTCCCGCTCACCCCGGCGGGCTCCGACCGCTCGCTGGGCCCCGCGTCGCGCGAAGAGGGCGTCGCCCGGCGCGACGTACGTCCCTTCTCCCTGGTCGGCGTCGTCTGGGACGACCCCGAAGCCGAACTGCACGGCACCGTCCAGGTCCGCACCCGGGCGACCGGCACGACCACCTGGTCGGCCTGGCAGGGCGTGGAGACCCACAACCACGAACACGCCGCCGACCCGGGCACCCCCGAGCGCGGCACCGGCGCCGTGCGCGGCTCGACCGCCCCGCTGTGGGTCGGCGACTCGGACGGCGTCGAACTCCGCGTACGGGCGGAACCCGAGCGGTCCGAGCGCTCGGGTTCCGCCACGGCCACCGAGAGGGCCCTGCCCCGGGCCCCGCTCGCGTCGCCCCTCCCCAAGGGCCTGCGCCTCGAACTGGTCGACCCCGGCGACGAGCCGCCCCGGCAGGGCGCCGGGGGCAAGGCGGAGGCGGCCCGCGCCGGCGCCACCGCCATGACCGTGGAGTCCGCCACGGCCTCGGCCGTCAACGCGGACCTCGCCCCGATGGGCGCCACCGTGATCCCCGAGCTGACCAAGCGTCAGACGGAGGACGACCTGATCGCCGTGCGCGGCGGCTCCGAGGCGGTCGGCAAGGCGCGGCCCTACATCGGTCCGCGCCCGCGCATCATCACGCGCAAGGGCTGGGGCGCCGACGAGAAGCTCCGCGAGAAGGACTTCGCCTATACCAAGACGGTGAAGGCCGCCTTCGTGCACCACAGCGCGTCCGGCAACAATTACAGCTGCTCACAGGCCGGATCCGTGCTGCGCAGCATCTACCGCTTCCACGTCAAGAGCAGCGGCTGGCGTGACTTCGGCTACAACTTCGCGGTCGACAAGTGCGGAAACATCTACGAAGGACGTGCCGGAGGTGTGGCCAAGCCGGTCCTGGGGGCCCACACTCTCGGTTTCAACACGGACAGCATGGGCATCGCCGTCCTCGGCACGTACAGCAGCTCCAACCCCCCGAAGGCGGCCGTGAACGCCGTCGCCCGGCTGACCGCGTGGAAGCTCGGCCTGTACGGCGCCAATCCGCGCGGGTCGACATACCTGAAGTCCGGCGGTGGCAACCTGTACAAGAAAGGCTCGAACGTCCGGCTCCGGGTGATCTCCGGCCATCGGGACGGATTCGCCACGGAGTGCCCCGGTAGCCGCCTGTACAAGAAGCTCGGCAAGGCCCGGTCCAGCTCGGCCCGCTTCCAGGGCCGCTGAGGTCCGACGCACCGCTCGAACCGCACGATCTGCACATCCGTCTGCATACACTGGCCGGCCGAAACTCAAGTTCGGCCGGCCCCAGCAGGAAGCAGAGACGACAGGTGACAGAAGCGATCCTCCTGGTCGGCGGCAAGGGAACCCGGCTGCGACCGCTCACGGTCAACACCCCCAAGCCGATGGTCCCGGCGGCGGGCGTCCCGTTCCTCACCCACCAGCTGGCGCGGGCCCGCGCGGCGGGCGTGGACCACATCGTCCTCGCCACCTCCTACCTCGCCGAGGTCTTCGAGCCGTACTTCGGGGACGGCTCGGCGCTCGGCCTCCACATCGAATACGTGACCGAGGAAGAGCCCCTGGGCACGGGCGGCGCGATCCGCAACGTGGCCTCGCGGCTGCACTCGGCGCCCGACGAGCCGGTCCTGATCTTCAACGGGGACATCCTCACGGGGCTGGACATCGGCGCCCTGGTCCGTACCCACGAGGAGTCGGGCGCGGACGTCTCCCTGCACCTCACGAAGGTCGACGACCCGCGCGCCTTCGGCCTCGTCCCCACCGACGCGACCGGCAGGGTCACCGCCTTCCTGGAGAAGCCGGGCACCCCCGAGGAGATCGTCACCGACCAGATCAACGCGGGCGCGTACGTGTTCCGCCGCTCGGTCATCGACACGATCCCCACGGGCCGCCCCGTCTCGGTCGAACGCGAGACCTTCCCCGGCCTCCTCTCCTCCGGCGCCCACCTCCAGGGCATGGTCGACTCGACGTACTGGCTGGACCTGGGCACCCCCCAGGCGTTCGTACGCGGCTCCGCCGACCTGGTCCTCGGCCGCGCCCCCTCCCCGGCGGTCCCCGGCCGCTGCGGCGACAGCCTCGTCCTGCCCAGCGCCTCCGTCGCCCCCGACGCGAAGCTCACCGGCGGCACGGTGGTCGGCGAGGGCGCGCGGATCGGCGAGGGCGCGCGGGTGACCGGCAGCACGATCCTCTCCGGCGCGGTCGTCGGACCCGGCGCCGTGATCACGGACTCCCTGATCGGCGAGGGCGCCCGCGTCGGCGCCCGAGCGGCACTCTCCGACGCGGTGATCGGCGACGGCGCGCAGGTGGGCGCCGACAACGAACTCCGCGACGGCGCCCGCGTCTGGTGCGACGCGGTACTGCCGTCCGGCGCGGTGAGGTTCTCCTCGGACCAGTGACCGCCCGGTTCAGGCCGCGCCGGTAGCCGTTCACGACCGGCCCCGGTCCACCCGTGCCGGTAACCACCCCGGCGGAGCCCCCCGTCGCCTACCCTCGGTGAGATGTCCTCCCGTTTCGCCCCGCGCCCCACCCGCACCTCCGTGCGCGGTGGCGAGACGGCCGTGCCGGTGGGTGTCCCGCGACAGACCACGGCGCACCTGAACCGGACGTGGCGGCCGCCCCACCCCCTGGACCTGGGCCTCACCCTGGGACCGCTGCGGCGCGGCCCGGCTGACCCCACCTTCCGTACGACCCCCGACGGCTCGGTCTGGCGCGTGAGCCGCACCCCGCAGGGGCCCGGCACGCTGCGGGTCGCGCTGCGCGCGGGAACCGTCGAGGCCGAGGCGTGGGGCCCGGGCGCGGCCTGGTTCCTGGATCAACTCCCCGTACTCCTGGGCGAGTTGGACGACCCCGAACCCTTCGAGCCCCGCCACCGCCTGGTCGCCGCGACGGCCCGCCGCCGCCCAGGACTGCGCCTGACCCGTACGTCCCTGGTCCTGGAATCCCTGATCCCCTCGATCCTGGAACAGAAGGTCACCACGGACGAGGCGTACCGGGCCTGGCGCCTCCTGGTCCGCAAGTTCGGCGAGCCCGCGCCGGGACCGACGCCCGCGCAGGCCCGCATGCACGTCATGCCGGAGCCGAGGACCTGGTCCCTGATCCCGTCCTGGGAGTGGCACAAGGCGGGCGTGGACAACAAGCGGGCGGCCACGATCCTGCGCGCGGTCGCGCGGGCCTCCCGCCTGGAGGAGGCGGCCGCGATGGAACCCCTCAAGGCCCAGGCCCGACTGGAACTGATCCCCGGCATCGGCCCCTGGACCTCCGCGGAAACGGTCCAGCGCAGCAACGGCGCACCCGACGCGGTGACGACGGGCGACCTCCACCTGCCGGGCATCATCGGCTACGCCCTCGCGGACAACCGCGACGCGGACGACGCGGAGATGCTCAGGCTCCTGACCCCCTACGAGGGCCAGCGCCACCGGGCCTCCCGCCTGATCCTCCTGAGCGGCAGAACCCCACCCCGCAGACACCCCCGCATGCCGAAGGGCAACATCGCGCCCCTGTGAGGGGCGCGACGGGTGACGTGTTTTCAGGGGCGCGGGGAACTGCGCGAGCAACCACGACGAACCCGCACGACGCCACTCGACCGATCATCGAACGGCGAGGAAATCCCCCACGTCCCGCCCGGCGCGAGCCGAAGGCTCACCCACCGGATGCCCCACGGCAACCGCCCCCATCGGATCCCAGGACGCCGGAAGCCCCAGAACCTCACGGACGACATCCCGGCAGAACATCGTCGACGAAACCCACGCGGAGCCGAGCCGCTCGCCGGCCAACGCCACCAGGAAGTTCTGCACGCCCGCCCCCGCCGCGACCACGAACATCTCGCGCTCGGCGGTGTCACGCCGCTCGTCCCCGTACGCATGGGCCCCGTCCATCACCAGGCAGGGCACCACCAGATAGGGGGCCTTCCGCAGCAGGTCCCCCCTCCGCACCCGCTTGGCGATGGACTCCTCCGACTTCCCGTCCCGCCGCAGATCCGCGATCCACGCGTCCCGCATGGCGTCGAGGAGCTCGATCCGCGACGCGGCGGACTCGAGGAGGACGAAGCGCCACGGCGTCGTGTGGTGCGGCGCGGGCGCGGTCACCGCCGCCGCCACGGCCCGCCGCACGGCCCCCGGATCGACCTCCTCGTCGGTGAACTCGCGCACGGTCCGCCGCCGCGTCACCGCTTCCCGCACGGCCTCCGACGTACCGAGCCGGAACATGTCGTCCCGGGCGCCGCGCACCAGCGCCCGCGCCCCCTCGTCGGGGTCGCCGCCCACCACGTGCGGCAGGCCGCGGACCACGGCGACGGGGAGCCCCGCGGCCTTGCCCTTGACGAGGTCGCCCGCCGCGGCGAGTTCGTCCGCGGTGGCGACGACGGTCGCGGCGAGGGGATTGCCGTACGCGTCGACGCCGCCCCGCAGGTCGTCGAGGACCCGCACTCCGGCGGCGCCGATGGCGACGTCGGTGAGCCCGGCGCGCCAGGGCCTGCCGAAGGTGTCGGTGACGATGACGCCGACGTCCACACCGAGCGCGTCGCGCAGCCCCTCCCGCACGGCGCGGGCCGAGGCGTCCGGCTCCGCGGGCAGCAACAGCACGGTCCCCGCGGGCGTGTTGGAGGCGTCGACCCCGGCCGCGGCCATCACCAGGCCCTGCCGGTTCTCGACGATGCGCAGGGTGCCGCGGCGCGCCACGACCCGCACGGTCTCCGCGTCGATGGCGGCCTCGCGGTCGTCGGCCTGGACGACGCGCCCCTCCGCCTTGCTGACGATCTTCGAGGTGACGAGGAGCACGTCCCCGTCGGCGAGGCCCGGTTCGGCGGCGGCGATCAGCTTCGCGAGGTCGTCGCCTTGGCGCACCTCGGGCAGGCCGGGGACGGCCCACACGCGGTAGCCCTGTGCGGTCACGCGCGGACCTCCGAGGCGAGCGCGAGCGCCTCCGCGGCCATCGCGGCCGCGGCGTCGACGTCGGTCATCATCAGCGGGATGGCCCGGCACCGGATCCCGGCGCTCTCCACCCGCTCCACCACGCCCGCGTCGACGGTGTCGACGAGCCAGCCGTCGAGCAGCCCGCTGCCGTAGTGCTCGGCGACGGCCGCCGCGCTGGTCTCCACGCCGACGGCGGCGAGCACCTTGTCGGCCATGCCGCGCACGGGGGAGTCGCCGACGATGGGGGAGAGGCCGACGACCGGCACGCCCGCGTCCGCGATCGCCTCGCGGATGCCGGGCACGGCGAGGATGGTCCCGACGCTCACCACGGGGTTGGACGGCGGGAAGAGCACGACGTCGGCCTCGGCGATGGCCTCGAGGACACCGGGCGCGGGCTTGGCCTGCTCGGCGCCGACGGGCACCACGGCGTGCGCGTCCACGGAGGCGCGCAGACGCACCCAGTACTCCTGGAAGTGCACGGCCTTCTGCTCGCCGTCGACGGTGACGGCGACGTGCGTCTCGACGCGGTCGTCGGACATCGGGATGAGCCGCACCCCGGGCTGCCACCGCTCGCACAGCGCCTGCGTGACGGCGCTGAGCGGATATCCGGCGCCCAGCATCTGCGTCCGCACGATGTGCGTGGCGAAGTCCCGGTCGCCGAGGCCGAACCACTCGGGCCCGACGCCGTACGCCGCGAGCTCTTCCTTGACCTTGAACGTCTCGTCCGTACGCCCCCAGCCCTGCTCTTCGTTGATGCCGCCGCCGAGCGTGTACATCACGGTGTCCAGGTCGGGGCAGACCTTCAACCCGAACAAGTGAATGTCGTCACCGGTGTTGCCGATGACCGTGATGTCCGCGTCGGGCGCGGCCTTCTTGAGGCCACGGAGGAAACGGGCGCCGCCGATGCCGCCGGCCAGAACCACAATGCGCATGTCCCCCAGCATGTCAGGCGGGTACGACAGCGCGTCAGGCGGTTACGACATCCTCCGCGACGCCGTCCGCGGTGGCGGCGGCGCACTGGGCCGCGTGCATCGGCATCTCGGTCAGGCCGGGGTGGTAGACGTGCAGGCTGACGGCCGGTTGGAGGGAGTCGTTGACGACCTCGTGCACGTACCCCGGCGCGAAGACGCGCTGGGCGCCCTCGTCGAGCGCCCGCGCGCCGCGCGCCGTGTGCTCCGTCAACTCGCCCTCCAGGACGGTGAGCACGCCGGAAGAGCGCCCGTGGCCGTGCATACCGCTGCCCTGTCCGGGCACCCAGGACAGCAGCCAGACCTCGTAGCCGGGTCCGGTCTTCAGCCGGTGGTACCAGCGGCTCGTCGCGTCGTACTCGACGAGGTGCTCCCACTGGGAGCGGTCGGCCGCGATGGCGCGGGCCAGGCCGACGAACTCGGCCACGGTGGCGGGGTGCTCACGGGCGGGCTGCAGGAGGTGCGGGACTTCGAGGATGTCGCCGGCGATCTGGAGGTCGCTGTCGCTGTTCATCGTGCGGTGGTTCCTCAACGTAAGAGTGCTGGGGTGTCGCGAAGGAAGGGTGGAGCGCAGAGATGCGGGGAGTGCGGAGCGGGCGGAGAGGCCGAGAGGTGGAGCGGGAAACGCGGCTCAACAGCTGGAAGGACTCAACAGCTGGAGCAGGAACAGCAACAGCGCGCGTGGGCAGCACCGATGGACCCGCTGGTGCGGGTCATCGAAAGAGCCAGGTTCGCGAGCATGCCCACTAGGACACCGGCTCATACCTTCGGTGTCAACTCTATGTCCGGAATGTGGGATATGTTTCACCTCATCCGGTTGTTCTCTCAGGCGAAAGGTTTGTGCACTCGGCGCACGGGACACATGGCGCAGCAACCGGCACTCAAACATCGACGTCTTTCCCTGTGAGGCCTCCCGAGGTCGCACCGGGTGTGGTGCCGGACGGGTCGTTGACCGCTGTCAGGGTTTATGCCGATTTGAACACTTTCCGCATAGCCTTGGTTCCGCAGAGTGAATAAGGGACCCAATAGCAGATCTCGGCTTGACTGGCCCGGATCGGCACACTTGTAATTTCACTCGTGTCGTTCAGCCGAAATCGGTAACGGCAAGCACCACGGGGACGCACAGACAGACGAGGGGCGCACATGACCGAGCTGGTTCAGGAACTGCTGGTCGAGGACGCGGACGAGGAACTCGGCTGGCAGGAGCGCGCGCTGTGCGCCCAGACCGACCCCGAGTCCTTCTTCCCCGAGAAGGGCGGCTCCACGCGTGAGGCCAAGAAGGTCTGCCTCGCCTGTGAAGTCCGCTCCGAATGCCTCGAATACGCACTCGCCAACGACGAACGATTCGGCATCTGGGGCGGTTTGTCGGAGCGTGAACGACGCCGTCTGAAGAAAGCCGCCGTCTGAACACCTGCGCGACAGCGCGGGATCCACGCGCGCGATGCGCAGCCCACGCGCGCGTACGTGAAGGAAGCATGTGAAGAGACCGGACCCCGACGAAGCGTGCCGCCCGACCAATTCGGCACACACCTCCCACAAACAATGCGCAACGAACGGCCCGTCACCCGTGGGTTATCCACAGGCGGCGGGCCGTCCTGGTGCCAGCCGTTAGTGTGGGGCCCCGTCCGAGACGCCCCAGTACCCCCGCGGGCCGCAGGCGTCCACCACAGTCCATCGAACCGGGGCCCGTACCTCGATGTCCGTGCACAGCCATTCGGCAGCCCACCAAGAGGCCGCCGCTCCCGAGTTCCCGCGGCACGTCGTGACCGCCGTCCTCGTCTCCCACGACGGCGCCCGCTGGCTGCCCGACGCCCTGGCCGGCCTGCTCGGCCAGGAGCGCCCCGTGCAGCACGCCGTGGCCGCGGACACCGGCAGCGCGGACGACTCCGCCCGCCTGGTCACCGAGGCCCTCGGCGCCGACCGCGTGCTCCACCTCGCCCGCCGCTCCGGCTTCGGCACCGCCGTCGAAGAGGCCGTCCGCACCGCCGGAGTGCTCACGCCCGAAGAGCTGCCGTACCTCAAGCGCCCCAGCGGCTGGGACCCGGTCAGCAGGAGCTGGCGCGACGAGGCGTACGACATGCCCGACCTGCCGCACGGCGAGCCCGTGCAGTGGCTCTGGCTGCTGCACGACGACTGCGCGCCCGAGCCGGACGCCCTCGCCGAACTGCTGCGCGTCGTCGAGAACGAACACGAGCTCGGCAAGGACGTCGCCGTCGTCGGCCCCAAGCTCCGCGGCTGGTACGACCGCAGGCAGCTCCTGGAAGTCGGCGTCTCCATCGCCAACAGCGGCCGCCGCTGGACCGGCGTGGACCGCCGCGAACAGGACCAGGGCCAGCACGACCACGTGCGGCCCGTGCTCTCCGTGTCCACCGCGGGCATGCTGATCAGGCGCGACGTCTACGAACAGCTCGGCGGCTTCGACCGGCGCCTGCCCCTGATGCGCGACGACGTCGACCTGTGCTGGCGCGCGCACTCCGCGGGCCACCGCGTCCTGGTCGCCCCCGACGCCGTCGTGCGGCACGCCGAGGCGTCCTCGCGCGAGCGCCGCACCGTCGACTGCGTCGGCCGTACGGCGACGTCGCCGCACCGCGTCGACAAGGCGGGCGCCGCCTACACCCTGCTCGTCAACGCGCGTACGGCCGTGCTGCCCTGGATCCTGTTCCGGCTCGTCGTCGGCACGCTCCTGCGCACCGTCGCCTATCTGGTCGGCAAGGCGCCCGGACAGGCCCTCGACGAGATCGCCGGACTCCTCGCGACCCTGCTGCGCCCCGGCCGGATCCTCGGCGCCCGCGCGACGCGCGGCAAGTCCGCGCTCGACGCCGGTGAGATGCGGGCGCTGTTCCCGCCGCCCGGCGCCACCGTGCGCGCCACCGTCGAACAGGCCGCGGGCAGTCTCGTCGGCCGCGCCGACGCGGAGGCCCCCGCGGGCGCGGGACGGCACGGCGCCGTCGAGTCGGGCCCCGGCGGCGACGACGCCGACTTCCTCCAGATCGAGCAGTTCGCCCGGCTCAAGCGCATCGCCCGCAAGCCCGGACCGATGCTCTTCGTGGTGCTGCTCTTCGTCTCGCTCATCGCCTGCCGCGCCCTGCTCGGCAGCGGCGCGCTCGCGGGCGGCGCGCTGCTGCCCGCGCCCGCCGACTCCTCGGGCCTGTGGGCGCGTTACCTGGACGGCTGGCACGCCGTAGGCACCGGCGGCACCGAGGCGGCACCGCCCTACGTGGCGCTCGTCGCGGGCCTGTCCACGCTGCTGTTCGGCTCCACCGGACTCGCGGTCACCGTGCTGCTCGTCGGCTCCGTGCCGCTGGCCGGTTTCGCCGCGTACTTCGCCTCGCGCCCGCTCGTCCAGTCCCGGCTCCTGCGGGCCTGGGCCTCGGTCGCGTACGCCTTCCTGCCCGCCGCCACCGGCGCGCTCGCGGGCGGCCGCATCGGCACCGCGGTCCTCGCCGTCCTGCTGCCGCTCATGGCGCGCGCGGGCGTCGCGGCCAGCGGCCTGACGGCCGCTCAGGGCACGCGCGGCACCTGGCGCGCCACCTGGGCGTACGCGCTGCTGCTCACGCTCACCACGGCCTTCACGCCGATCGTCTGGCCGATCGCCCTGGTGCTCGGCCTCGCCCTGCTGGTGCTGCGCCGCGGCGACATCACGGCGTACGGCCTCCGGTTCCTCGCCGCCCTCGGCACGCCGCTGCTCGTGCTCGCCCCCTGGTCCCTCTCGCTGCTGCCCTTCGGCTTCTTCCGCGAGGCGGGCCTGGAGTTCGGCACCGGCTCCGCGAGCGCGTTCGACCTGCTCGGCGGCAGCCCCGGCGGCCCCGGCACGGTGCACGGGCTGCTGCTCATCGGCATCGTGCTCGCCGCGCTCGGCGCCCTGCTGCGCGACGAGCGGCAGCTGGCCGTGCGCACCGCCTGGGCCGTGGCCCTGGTCGCGCTGGTCTTCGCCGTCCTGTCGAACCAATCGGCCTGGGCGGGCCCCGCGACCCTCGCGTACGGCATCGCGCTCCTGGCGGCGGCCGCGCTCGGCGCCGACGGGGCACGCGCGCGTGTCGCCGAGCAGAGTTTCGGCTGGCGCCAGCCGGTCGCCGCACTCATCGCGTTCGCGGCGGCCGCCGGGCCGCTGCTCGTCGCCGCCGGGTGGATGATCCGCGGCGCCGAAGGACCGCTGGAGCGGCGCGATCCGGTGCAGGTGCCCGCGTTCGTCGCCGAGGAGAGCGGCACGCAGGACCAGGCCCGCACCCTCGTCCTGGACAGCGAGTCGGCGGCCGAGGTCTCGTACTCGCTCGTACGGGGCTCCGGCGCGCGCCTCGGTGACGCGGAACTCAGCGCGTCGGCCGCCGCGGCCGCCGACGACAAGCTCGACAAGATCGTCGCCCGTCTGATCGCGGGCTCCGGCGCCGACCAGGCCGACCAGCTCGGCGGCTTCGCCGTCCGCTACGTCCTCGTGCGCGACGGCGCGCCCCGCGAGATGAGCCGCACCCTGGACGCGACGCCGGGCCTGACCCGGCTGAGCCAGGAGGACGGCAGCGCCCTGTGGCGGGTGGACCGGCAGGTCTCCCGCGCCGCCGTCGTCCCGAAGACGGGCGACCCGGAGCCGGTGGCCGCGGGCCCGGTCGAACTGCACACGAAGATCCCCTCCGGCGACCAGGGCCGCGTCCTGCGGCTCGCCGACTCTGCCGACCCGGGCTGGACGGCCACCCTGGACGGCCGCCCGCTCGACCGGGTCACCCTGGACGGCTGGGCGCAGGGCTTCGAACTGCCAGGGTCGGGCGGCCACCTGGACGTCACCTACGACACCCCGCTGGGCCACACCGCCTGGCTGTGGACGCAGGGCGCGCTCGCCCTCGTCCTGGTGGTGCTCGCGCTGCCGGGCCGCCGCCGCGACGTCGACGACGACCTGCCCGAAGAGCCCGTCATCCCCGCCCAGGCGGTCGAGGGCGAGGGCCGCAGGGCACGCAGGCTGCGGGCCCAGAACGAGCAGGCGGCGCAGGAGGCGGGCCAGGACGTACCGCCGCCTCCGGAGGAGCCCGGCGCCGCGATCCCGCAGCAGTCGCAGGGGCGGCAGCAGTCGTACGACGAGTGGGAGGCCCCGGCCCACGCGGGCGCCGAGCACGGCGCGTACGGCGGCGAGCAGCAGTACCAGGGCGGGCAGTATCCGGCCGGTTCGTACGAGCAGTCGGCGTACCCGGCGGACGCCTACCAGGGCGGCCAGTACGACCCGTACGCCTCCTACGGAGGGGCGGGCGGTGTCTACGGAGGCGGCGAGCAGCAGTACGGCCAGTACGACGACCCGTACGCGCGCCAGCAGCCCCCGTTGCCGCCCCAGCCCCCGCAGCCGCCGCACGGCACCGACAGTGAGCGCCCCGACGGGAGCCAGCAGTGAACCGCACCACCCAGTCCCTGATCGCCGTGGTCGTCGCGCTCGGCGCCGTCACCGGGTACGCCGCGTCCAGCGGCACCGACGGCGCGGGCGACGACGGGGCGAAGGCCGCGGCGCGGCTGCCCGTCGAGCGCACCAGCCTGCTCTGCCCGGTGCCCAGCGCTTCGGACCTCGCCGAGACGTCGTACACGGCGTTCACCCCGAGGTCGAGCGGCGCGGAGGGCACCGGCAAGGCGGAACTGCTGCCCGTGAGCAAGGCGTTGACGGACGCGGCCAAGGCCGAGGACAAGAAGAAGGTCAAGCCCTTCCTGACCCAGAAGAAGCCCGGCGAGCCGGTCGCGGGCGACGCGTCGGGCGGCGACTCGCCCGCGCTCATCGGCACCGCCGACGGCGGGTTCGCCCCCGGCTGGAGCGCGCAGCAGACCACGACGTACGCGGTGGGCAGCGGCCGCGGCGTCCAGGGCACCAACTGCACGGCGCCCGACACGGACTTCTGGTTCCCCGGCGCGAGCACCGCCAAGGACCGCAGCGACTACATCCACCTGACGAACCCCGACGACTCCGCGGCCGTCGTGGACGTCCAGCTGTACGGCCCGGACGGCGTCGTCAAGGCCGAGGTGGGCGAGGCGATCCAGGTCCAGCCGCACTCCAGCGTCCCGGTGCTGCTCTCCACGCTCACCGGCAAGCCGTACACGAACCTCACGATGCACGTGACGGCGCGCAGCGGCCGGGTCGCGGCCCACGTGCAGTCCTCCGACGAGAAGCTCGGCGGCGACTGGCTGCCCCCCTCGGCCGACCCCGCGAGCAGCCTCGTGCTGCCCGGCATCCCCAAGGACGCCACTTCGGTGCGCCTGGTCGCCTTCACGCCGGGATCCGACGACGCGGACCTGAAGGTGCAGCTGGCCTCGCCGAACGGCTCGATCACCCCGGCCGGCCACGAGAACCTGCACGTGAAGTCGGGCATGACGGCCGCCGTCGACCTCGGTGACGTCACCAAGGGGGAGCCGGGTTCGCTGGTCCTGACGCCGACGGACAAGGCGGTGCCCGTGGTCGCGGGGCTGCGCGTCACCCGGGGCAAGGGCGGCAAGCAGGAGACGGCGTTCATCCCCGCGGCGAACGCGGTGGGCACGCGCGCGACGGTGGCCGACAACCGCGCCAAGGGCTCCACGCTCTCCCTGGTGGCGCCGGGCAAGTCGGCGAAGGTGAAGGTCACGGCGTCGGCGGGCACCGAAGGCGGCTCACCGGCCTCGAAGACGTACACGGTCAAGGGCGGTACGACCCTGGAGATCGCGGACCCGCCGGTGCCGGACGGGCTCAAGGGGCGGTACGCCCTCACGGTGGAGTCGGTGTCCGGCGGCGAGGTCTACGGCTCGCGGATGCTGGCACTGCCGGAGGACGGCATCCCGATGTTCACGGTGCAGACGCTGCCGGACGACCGGGGGACGGTCGAGGTGCCCGAGGCGGAGCGGGATCTGTCGGTGCTCCAGAAGTGACGGTGCTTCAGGAAGAAGCGGGTTCCCGCGAAGTGGGTTCCCGAGAAGCAGCGTCCCGCGCGCGGGACGGCGGGGGTGGCGGGGGCAGCGGAGGCTACTCCTCGTCTCCGTAGCGCGGGTCCACCGACTCGGGGGAGAGGCCGAGCAGCTCGGCGACCTGCTCGACGACCACCTCGTGCACCAGGGCGGCGCGCTCGTCGCGCCCCTTGGTGCGGATCTCCACCGGGCGCCGGTAGATGACGACGCGGGCGGGCCGCCCCTCCGCCGCCGCGATCGTGCCGCCGAGCGGCACCACCTCGTCGTGCCACTCCCCGTCACTCCCTGCGGAGCCCCCCAGGGGCGGCACCTCAAGCACCAGGAACTCGATCTCCGTGAGCTGCGGCCAGCGCCGCTCGAGCCGCTCCACCGAGTCCTGCACCAGGTCGGTGAAGGCTTCCGCGCGGCTCGCCGAGAGCGGCACCTGGGGCGGCGCGACGGGGCCGCGCATGCCCCTGCCGTGGCGGTCGCGGCGGCGGGGCCTCGGGTCTGCTGAGCGGGGCTGTACGGGGTCGTCCATCACTGACGAAGCGTAGTCCTCGAGATCGCCCTTTCCGTACGGCGCGCGCCATGTCGCTTCCTGACCGTTCCGGCCAAGCTTGGGCTCAATTCCATATCTCTCCAGGACCGTCGGCCTCGCGACAAATGACGTGATTCACGCCATGTGCTGACCGGATCCCACACCACGCGTCCCGGTGGCCACTGGCGTCCCCGCAGGTCAACGAGGCGCCCGCGCGTCACTCCGGAGCGGAGCCGAGGACCCGACACGGTGGGGTGACCTCGTGGCGAGTCGTCGCGGCCCGCTCAAGAGTGCGGTACCGTCCAACGTCGTGAGCCCTGTACGTCGCTGTTCGCGCACCGCTTGCGGCCGTCCCGCCGTCGCGACGCTGACGTACGTCTACGCCGACTCGACCGCGGTCCTCGGCCCCCTCGCCACCTACGCCGAACCCCACTGCTACGACCTGTGCGCCCAGCACTCCGAGCGGCTGACCGCACCCCGCGGCTGGGAGGTCGTCCGGCTCGCCGACGCCTCGGGTCCCGCCCGGCCCAGCGGTGACGACCTCGAAGCGCTCGCCAACGCGGTGCGCGAGGCGGCCCGCCCGCAGCAGCGCGCGGCCGAGGCGAGCGGCGGCGGCGCACGACAGGCGGACCCGATGGAGGTCGCGCGGCGCGGTCATCTCCGCGTGCTGCGCTCGCCCGAGTCCTGACCGGCGCTTTCCTCCACTCTCCGTAGAGACCTGTCGTTCATCGCTGAACAACAGTCGGCGTACGCCCCATTGACGTGCCCTTGTTGCGGACACGAGCATTCCCCCACTTGTGAGAGATCGCATTCCGCATCACGGAAACCGGGGAGCCGCCCGTGTTCACGCAGCAACTGGAGCCCGTGGCCGACTCGCTCGGCCTGTCCGCACTCGTCGCGACCCTGCCTCTCCTGACCGTCCTCGTCCTGCTCGGCGCCGTCCGCATGAAGGCCCACCTGGCCGGAGTCATCGGCCTCGCGGTCGCCGTCCTCGTCGCCTGGCTCGCGTTCGGCATGCCGCTCGGCCAGACCGCCTCCAGCGCCGCGCAAGGAGCGCTCTTCGGCCTCTTCCCCATCCTGTGGATCGTCGTCAACGCCCTGTGGGTGTACCGGATGACGGTCCGCACCCGGCACTTCGACATCCTGCGCCGCTCCTTCGGACGGCTCTCCGACGACCCCCGCATCCAGGCCCTCGTGGTGGCCTTCTGCTTCGGCGCGCTCCTGGAGGCGCTCGCCGGGTTCGGGGCGCCCGTGGCGATCTGCTCGGTGATGCTCGTCGCCCTCGGCTTCGACCCGGTGCGCGCCGCGGTCGTCGCCCTGGTCGCCAACACCGCGCCCGTCGCCTTCGGCGCCATGGGCACCCCGGTGGTGACGCTGGCTCAGGTCACGGGCCTGCCCCTGGACGCCGTCGCCACCGTCGTCGGCCGCCAGACACCGCTGCTCGCGCTCGTCGTGCCGCTGCTCCTGGTCGTCCTCGTCGACGGAAGGCGCGGGCTCCGCGAGACCTGGGCGCCCGCCCTGGCCTGCGGATTCGCCTTCGCCGCCGCGCAGTTCGCGGCCTCCAACTACGTCTCCGCGCAACTCGCCGACATCGGGGCCGCCCTGATCGGCGCCGCCGCCCTGGTGGCCGTGCCCGCCGCGCGCAGACCGGCCGCCGAGCCCGTCCGCGCCGCGGTCCTCACCGGCGCCCGCAGCGAAGACCTCGACCAGGACGACCCGCGCCCCGAAGTGCTGCGCGCCTACGCCCCGTACGCGCTCATCGTCGCCGTCTTCTCGCTCGCCCAGATCCCGGCGGCCAAGGACCTGCTCGCCAAGGCGACCCGCACCTTCGACTGGCCCTTCCTGAACGTGGCCGACCCGACGGGGAAGCCGGTCGGCGGCAACGTGTTCGCGCTGCCGCTGGTGTCGACGGGCGGCACGCTCGTGCTGCTCGCCGGGGTGGCCACCGCCGCCGTCATCGGGGTGCACGCGCGCGTGGCGGTCAGGGAATGGGTCGCCACCGTCCACGAGTTGCGCTTCGCGATCCTCACCGTGACGTCCGTCCTGGCCCTCGCCTACGTCATGAACCTCTCCGGGCAGGCCGCCACGATCGGGCACTACGTAGCGGCGGCCGGGGCGGGCCTCGCCTTCCTGTCACCGGTGCTCGGCTGGTTCGGCGTCGCGGTCTCCGGCTCCGACACCTCGGCCAACGCGCTGTTCGGTGCCCTCCAGGTGACCGCGGCCAAGGAGTCAGGGCTCTCTCCCGAGCTCCTCGCGGCGGCCAACAGCTCCGGCGGCGTACTCGGCAAGATGATCTCCCCGCAGAACCTGACGATCGCGTGCGCCGCCGTCGGCCTGGCGGGCAAGGAGGGAGATCTGTTGCGCAAGGTGCTGCCGTGGAGCCTGGGACTGCTCCTGGTGATGTGCCTGATCGTGGTGGGCCAGAGCACGGCGGTGCTCGGCTGGATGCTGCCGTGAGGCGGCTTCCGAGCCGCTTCCAGGGAGGCTCGGTGCGCTGTCGGCGGCAGCGGGTACTTTTGTGGTGACCGGGGAGAACTCTCCGTACTCGCTGAGCTAGCAGAACCGTAGAGAGGGTTGGCTGTGACTGCTGATCTGTCCCAGATCGTGAAGGCGTACGACGTCCGCGGGGTGGTCCCGGATCAGTGGGACGAGTCGCTCGCCGAGCTGTTCGGGGCGGCCTTCGCAGCGATCACGGGCGCGGACGCCATCGTCGTCGGGCACGACATGCGGCCCTCGTCGCCCGGCCTCTCGCGGGCCTTCGCGCGCGGTGCGGCCGCGCGCGGCGTCGACGTCACGGAGATCGGCCTCTGCTCGACGGACCAGCTCTACTACGCGTCGGGCGCGCTGAACCTGCCGGGTGCCATGTTCACGGCCTCGCACAACCCCGCCCAGTACAACGGCATCAAGATGTGCCGCGCGGGCGCGGCCCCTGTCGGCCAGGACACCGGGCTCGCGGAGATCCGCGCCCTGGTGGAGAGCTGGAGCGAGTCCGGCGCCCCCGAGAGCGCGGCGCGCCAGGGCACCCTGACGCAGCGCGAGACCCTCACGGACTACGCGGCGCACCTGCGCGGCCTGGTCGACCTCAGCGCCATCCGTCCGCTCAAGGTCGTCGTCGACGCGGGCAACGGCATGGGCGGGCACACGGTCCCCACCGTCTTCGAGGGACTGCCCCTCGAACTGGTCCCGATGTACTTCGAGCTCGACGGCACCTTCCCCAACCACGAGGCCAACCCCCTGGACCCGGCCAACATCGTGGACCTCCAGGCACGGGTGCGTGCGGAGAGCGCCGACCTCGGCATCGCCTTCGACGGCGACGCGGACCGCTGCTTCGTGGTCGACGAGAACGGCGGCCCGGTCTCCCCGTCGGCCATCACCGCCCTGGTCGCCTCGCGCGAGCTCGCCCGGCACGGCGGCAAGGGCACCGTCATCCACAACCTCATCACCTCCTGGTCGGTCCCCGAGGTCGTGAAGGAGAACGGCGGCACGCCCGTGCGCACGCGCGTGGGCCACTCCTTCATCAAGGAGGAGATGGCCAAGACCGGCGCGATCTTCGGCGGCGAGCACTCCGCGCACTACTACTTCAAGGACTTCTGGAACGCGGACACGGGCATGCTCGCCGCGCTCCACGTCCTCGCGGCCCTCGGCGGCCAGGACGGCCCGCTGTCCGCGCTCGTCGCGCAGTACGACAGGTACGCGGGCTCCGGAGAGATCAACTCCACGGTCGACGACCAGGCCGCGCGCCTCGCGGCGATCAAGACGACGTACGAGGGCCAGGAGGGCGTCACCCTCGACGAACTCGACGGCCTGACGGTGACCGCCGCCGACTGGTGGTTCAACGTCCGCGCCTCGAACACGGAGCCGCTGCTGCGCCTGAACGTGGAGGCCCGCGACGAAACGACCATGGCCAAGGCCCGCGACGAGGCTCTGGCGATCATCCGCGGTTGAGGGCTGAGGGCTGAGGGCTGAGGGCTGAGGGCTGAGGGCTGGCAGGGGATCGTGGCTGGCCACTGACGTCCGGGGGCCCGGGAACCGGCGCGGGCCCACCGCCCGCGCCGGTCGTCCGAGCCGGGTCGGTCCGTGCCGATGCTTCGGCGCCGGTCGGCTCGTGGGGACGTGCTGGTCGCTCTGCGGGGACGGCGCTGCGCCGGGCGGCCTGTGCCGGATGCCCTGCGGGCCCCGACCCGCAGGAGCAGCTTCCGCGGGACTCGGCCCGTGCCAACATCCACAGCCCCCGCACCGGCCAGCCAGCTCAGCCCCACACACCAGTCAGCGTCGCCCCGCTCCACCCCGCCCCACCCCTCCGCCCCCTCGACACCCCTCCGCCCCGCCCCGCACGGAGGTAGGCTGACCAGGCCGCATCCGGGCCGTCACCGCACGGATTCCGCACAGAATCCCGCACGACGGCAGCCCGCACCGCGGTCGCGCGACAACCCACTCGTTCAGCTCGAAGGGACCCACCCCATGCCGCTCGAAGCCGGCCTCCTGGAGATCCTCGCCTGCCCGGCCTGTCACGCCCCGCTCAAGGAGACGGACACCGAGCTGATCTGCACGGCGGACGCCAAGGAATGCGGCCTCGCCTACCCGGTCCGCGACGGCATCCCCGTGCTCCTGGTCGACGAGGCCCGCCGCCCCGCGTAACGGCGTGGCCGACCGCGCACCCCACGGAAGGCGTGCACGGCGCGGGACGGCGTACGACCAGCACAGGCAGGAAGCCGCGCACGGCGATCGGAGGCCCCATGCTCGACGAGTCACTCCTTGACGCCCCCGAGGCACTCACCCGCGCGGATCGCCGCGGGCTGCTGCGGGCCGCCGCAGAGGCGGGCGCCCGCGTCCGTACGGCGATCCGGCACTCCGCGGAGGCGGGGCTCACCGACCTCAAGCCCGACGGCCGCCCCCGCGCCATCCTGATCGCGGGCCCCGGCACCGCCGCGGCCTGCGTCGCCGACCTGCTCGCCGGTCTCGCGGGTACCGGCTGCCCCGTCGTCCGCCTCGCCCCGACGGGCGTCGCGCCCGCCGCGGGCGCCCTGCGCTGGGCCCTGCCCGGCTGGGTGGGCCCCGTCGACCTGCTGCTCATCGCCACCCCCGACGGCTCCGAGCCCGGCCTCTCGCTCCTCGCCGAACAGGCATACCGACGCGGCTGCACGGTCGTCGCGGTCGCCCCGGCCCGCTCACCGCTCGCCGAGGGCGTGGAGGGCAGCCACGGCCTGACCGTCCCGATGGCCACATCGCCGTACGGCGCCTACGAAGGCGCGCACGACGAGACCACCCGCCTCGCCGCCTCCTACGAGGCCCGCCGCGTCGAGGACGAAGCCGCCCCCGGAGCCCCCGGCACCCTGTGGGCACTGCTCGTCCCGCTGCTCGTGCTCCTCGACAGGACCGGTCTGATCACCGCTCCCGTCGACACCCTGCAGAAGGTCGCCGACCGGCTCGACAGCGTCGCGGAACGCTGCGGTCCTGCCATCACGACGTACAGCAATCCCGCCAAGACGCTCGCCGTCGAGCTCGCCGACGCACTGCCGCTGATCTGGACCGAGGGCCAGTCCGCGGGCGCCGCGGGCCGCCGCTTCGCCGCCACGCTCGCCGAGCTCGCGGGGCACGCCGCCCTCGCCGCCGAGCTGCCCGAGGCGCTGCCCGCGCACGGCGCCCTGCTCGCGGGCAATCCGACGGGCGGCGAGGACACCGACGACTTCTTCCGCGACCGCGTCGACGACGCGGCGGCGCTCCGCGCGCGCGTGGTGCTGCTCCGCGACCGGCCCGCCGACGCGGGCGGGCTCACCGCCGCGCCCGCGGCCCGCGAGCTCGCGCACGGCCACGACGTCGCGCTCAGCGAGCTGGAACCGGAGAGCGCCGAGGATCTCGAAGCCCTGGCGGAGCTGATCGCCGTCACGGATTTCGCCGCCGTTTACCTGGCGCTCGCCTCGGGGGACCGATCATGACCGCACATCGGTCATGGCCGAACCGCTCGTGAGGGAAACCGTCCCGATCGCAGTCCAGCACTCGCGTACGCAGCAGTGCCAGCAGTGCCAGCAGTGGCAAGCAGAGCAAGCAGCAGCAAGGAGCCCCCCTCCGTGGACCGCCTCACCAACACCATCCGCCCCTACGCCTGGGGTTCCACCACCGCCATCGCGGAGCTCATCGGCGTCGAGCCGAGCGGCGAGCCGCAGGCCGAGATGTGGATGGGAGCCCACCCGGGCGCGCCGTCACGCACCGAGCGCGGCGCGCTCAACGAGCTCATCGACGCGGACCCGGAGCACGAGCTCGGCAAGGAAGCGGTCGCCAAGTTCGGCCCGCGCCTGCCCTTCCTCCTCAAGATCCTCGCCGCGGGCGCCCCGCTCTCCCTCCAGGTGCACCCCGACCTCGCGCAGGCGAAGGAGGGGTACGCGGAGGAGGAGCGCCGGGGCGTCCCGATCGACGCCCCGCACCGCAACTACAAGGACGCCAACCACAAGCCCGAACTGATCTGCGCACTCACGCCGTTCGACGGCCTGTGCGGCTTCCGGGACCCCGCCGAGACCGCCACCCTCCTGGAGGGTCTCGGCGTCGACTCCCTCAAGCCGTACGTCGACCTGCTGCGCGCGCACCCCGCGGAGGCCGCGCTGCGCGAGGTCCTGACGGCCGTCCTGAGCGCCGACCCCGAGCAGATGTCCGAGACGGTCGCCGAGGTCACCGCCGCCGCCCAACGCCTCGGCGGCGCCTACGAGCCGTACGCCGGAATCGCCCACCACTACCCCGGCGACCCGGGCGTCATCGCGGCGATGCTCCTCAACCACGTCCAACTGCAGCCCGGCGAGGCCCTGTTCCTCGGCGCCGGAGTCCCGCACGCCTACCTCGACGGCCTCGGCGTCGAGATCATGGCCAACTCCGACAACGTCCTGCGCTGCGGCCTGACCCCCAAGCACGTCGACGTGCCCGAACTCCTGCGCATCGTCCGCTTCGAGCCGACCGACCCCGGCGTCCTGCGCCCGGAGGCTTCGCCCGACGGCGAAGAGGTCTACGACACCCCGATCGACGAGTTCCGCCTCTCCCGCTACGTCCTGCCCGAGGGCGCCGCCGCCCACGACCTCACCGCCGCGACGCCGCAGATCCTGCTCTGCACGGCGGGCACGGTCCACGCGGGCGAACTGGCCCTGGAGCCCGGCCGGTCCGCATTCGTCCCCGCAGGCGAAAAGGCCGAAGTGTCCGGAGTGGGCACGGTTTTCCGTGCCACTGTGGTGGCCTGACGTACCAAGCCCCTCTCGTGCTGCAACAATGACCCACCGCAAAGCCCGGGCAAAGCACTTGCCCGGGTGCCGTGGTCGGTACGTACGAAGGCGAAGGGACACCCCGCACTTATGAGCGCGTCAGGCGGAACAAAGGCGATCGTCGCGGCACTCGCCGCGAACCTCGCGATCGCGGTGGCGAAGTTCGTCGCGTTCCTCTTCAGTGGCTCGTCGTCGATGCTCGCCGAGAGCGTCCACTCGCTCGCCGACTCCGGCAACCAGGGCCTGCTGCTCCTCGGCGGCAAGAAGGCCCAGCGCGAGGCGACCCCGCAACACCCCTTCGGCTACGGCCGCGAGCGCTACATCTACGCCTTCCTCGTCTCGATCGTCCTTTTCTCGGTCGGCGGCATGTTCGCGATCTACGAGGGCTACGAGAAGATCAAGCACCCGCACGAGCTGGAGCACTGGTACTGGCCCGTCGGGGTCCTGGTGTTCGCGATCATCGCGGAGGGCTTCTCCTTCCGTACCGCCATCAAGGAGTCCAACCAGACGCGCGGCAAGCTCACCTGGACACAGTTCGTCCGTCGCGCCAAGGCCCCCGAGCTGCCCGTCGTCCTCCTTGAGGACCTCGGCGCGCTCGTCGGCCTGGTCCTCGCCCTCGGCGGCGTCGGCCTCGCGCTCGCCACCGGCGACGGCGTCTGGGACGGCATCGGCACGCTCTGCATCGGCATCCTGCTCATCCTGATCGCGATCGTCCTCGCCGCGGAGACCAAGTCCCTGCTGCTCGGCGAGGCCGCGGGCACCGAGGAAGTCACCAAGATCGAGAAGGCCCTGGTCGACGGCGACACGGTCACCAAGGTCATCCACATGCGCACGCTCCACCTCGGCCCCGAGGAGCTGCTCGTCGCCGCCAAGATCGCCGTCCAGCACGACGACACGGCCGCGGAGGTCGCCGCCGCGATCAACGCCGCGGAGGAGCGCATCCGCGCCGCGGTCCCGATCGCCCGCGTGATCTACCTCGAACCGGACATCTACAGCGAGTCGGCGGCATCCGCGGGCACGAACCCGGCGAAGGCGCCCGGCGGCCACTGAGCCGTTTTTCGTCCGTACGCCGATGGGGCCCCGCACCAGTCAGGTGCGGGGCCCCATCGACGTATCCGTACCGCCTGGGCGGCTAGTGGACCTCACGCAGTACGTCGAGGATCGCGGCGTCGTCCGGCGCCGCCTCGAGACGCTCGCGGAAGCCGGTGTCCATCAACTTCCGCGACAGCAGGGCGAGGATCCGCAGGTGCTCGTCCCCGGCGGCCGCCTCGGGCACGGAGATCATGAAGATCAACTTGGCCTTCGTGCCGTCGAGCGCGCCCCACTCGATGCCCTCGGACGACCGGGCGAACCCGACGAGCGGCGAGTCGACGGCGTCGGTCTTGGCGTGCGGGATGGCGATCTCCTCGCCGAGTCCCGTGGTGCCCTGCGCCTCGCGCCGCAGCGCGGTCCGCACCAGCTCCTCGACGTCGTTGACCTTGCCGGTGGTGGCGAGCAGCGTGGCCATCTCGTGGATCGCCGCTTCCTTGTCGCGCGCGGCCAGCTGGACCTTGACGGTCTGCTCGGTGAGGTAGCCGGAGAGGACCTGGTCGGCGGCTTCCGGTCCGGGGGAGGGGACCGGCGCCGAAGCCTCGGCCGCCGGAGCCGGAGCCGGGGCCTTCTGGAGAGCCTCCGCCGCGACCGCCGCACCACCCGCGGTGGCCCCGACCCCGACGAGCACCGGCTCGGGCCCGCCCGGCACGTCGACCAGCGGGGCACCGCGCCGCTTGCGCTCACTGAGGTCGACCAGCGTCACCGTGGTGAGCGCGGTGACGACCGAACCGATGGCGATCGCCACGAAGAACATGGGCACGCCGCCGACGGCACCGAGGACCGCCACGATCGGGCCACCGTGCGGCACGGCGTCCTTCACGCTCGCCATCCCGGCGATCGCCCCGGCGACAGCACCGCCGAGCATGTTGGCGGGAATGACCTGCGCGGGCCGCGCGGCGGCGAAGGGGATGGCGCCTTCCGAGATCCCGAAGAAGCCCATGAACAAGGACGCGAGCCCGGTCTCCCGCTCCTGCTCCGTGTAGAGCCGCTTCCGCATCAGCGTCGCGAGCCCCTGCCCGAGCGGCATGACCGGAATCGCCGCGGCACACATGCCCATGACGGTCTGGTTGCCGGTCGCGATGAGCCCCGCACCGAAGAGGAACGCCGTCTTGTTGACGGGACCACCCATGTCGAACGCGATCATGAGTCCCAGGATGGCGCCGAGCAGGATCGCACTGGTCCCTGTCATGCCGCTGAGCCAGCTGGTCAGATGCTCGAAGATCCACGAGATCGGCTTCCCGATGACGTAGATGAAGAACAGGCCGAGCGCCGTGGTCGCCACGATCGGGATCACGATGATCGGCATGATCGGCTGGACGAACTTCGGGACCTTGACCTTCTTGATCCACAGCACCAGATAACCGGCCAGGAAGCCGGTGACGATGGCCCCGATGAAGCCCGCGCCCGCCTTGGAGTCGTACAGATCACCGGTGTTGGCGATCCACCCGCCGATCATGCCCGGTACCAGCGCGGGCCGGTCCCCGATCGCGTACGCGATGTAGCCCGACAGGATCGGCACCATCAGCGTGAACCCGATGACGCCGATCTGGTTCACGTGCATCCAGAACGAGCCGTCCGGAATGACGAGCCCGCCCTTGGGGTCGGTGTGCCCGCCGAGCGACAGCGAGATGGCGATCAAAAGCCCACCCACCACCACGAACGGAATCATGTACGAGACGCCGTTCATCAGCGCCTTGTACGCGACGCTCCGCTCCTTGCCCCCGCCCCCACCGGAGACCGGCTCGGCCGAACCGCCGCCCCCGCCCCCGCCGTGCACGGGCGCGCTCCGCACCCGCTCGATCAGCCGCTCGGGGTGGCTGATGCCCTCGGACACCCCGACGGACAGCACGCGCTTGCCCACGAACCGGCTGCGGTCCACGTCCTTGTCGGCCGCGATGATGATGCCGTCGGCATCTCTGACATCGTTGTCAGTCAGTACGTTCTCGGCCCCGATGGAGCCCTGCGTCTCCACCTTCATGTCGATGCCGAGGCTCTCCGCGGCCTGCGAAAGCTTCTCCGCGGCCATGTACGTGTGAGCGATACCGGTCGGACAAGCGGTCACCGCGAGCAGCTTCACCTTCTTCTGCCCGCTGCTGTCCCCGCCTATCGGGGGGTCGGCCGGACTGGTCACGTGGATCTCCTAACGCCCAAACGCTACTGCCGAACAAGATCGCGCACATGTTCCCGATCTCAAGGCATCCTGCAACACATAAGCGCAGGATCAAAAGCGCAAAGGTCCCAAAACGTCCAGGTCTGACGGCCTCTGTGCCAGTGATGACGTGCTTGGAGGCGGGCTGGGGCTAGCTGGGCCAATCGGTGTAGCTTTGTGGGGAGCCAGACGTCGCTGCTGATGGCGGTCGGGCGGTCCGCGCACGGATCGTCCGAGGGAGAGAGGGCCTCCGACGGACTGCGCTGCGCGCGCCGGTGCACCCCTGTGCCCGATGCCGCAGGTCAGCCATGTCCACCCCTCGACACATCCACGAGGAGCAGCTCACTTATGACTCTCATCAACGGCCAGGACTTCAAGGTCGCCGACCTCTCCCTCGCCGAGTTCGGCCGCAAGGAGATCACCCTCGCCGAGCACGAGATGCCCGGCCTGATGTCGATCCGCAAGGAATTCTCCGCCACGCAGCCGCTGGCAGGCGCCCGCATCATGGGCTCGCTGCACATGACCGTGCAGACCGCCGTCCTCATCGAGACCCTGGTCGCCCTCGGCGCCGAGGTCCGCTGGGTCTCCTGCAACATCTTCTCGACCCAGGACCACGCGGCCGCCGCCATCGCGGTCGGTCCGAACGGCACCCCGGACGACCCCCAGGGCATCCCGGTCTTCGCCTGGAAGGGCGAGACCCTGGAAGAGTACTGGTGGTGCACGGAGCAGGCGCTGACCTGGCCGAACACCCCCACCGGCGGCCCGAACATGATCCTGGACGACGGTGGCGACGCCACCCTCCTCGTCCACAAGGGCGTCGAGTACGAGAAGGCCGGCAAGGTCCCCTCGGTCGACACCGCGGAGAACGACGAGCACCGCGTCATCCTCCAGCTCCTCAACCGCACCATCACCGACGGCTCGCAGAAGTGGACCCAGCTCGCCTCGGAGATCCGCGGCGTGACCGAGGAGACCACGACCGGCGTCCACCGTCTCTACGAGATGCACCGCGACGGCTCGCTGCTCTTCCCGGCGATCAACGTCAACGACGCCGTCACCAAGTCGAAGTTCGACAACAAGTACGGCTGCCGCCACTCGCTGATCGACGGCATCAACCGCGCCACCGACGTCCTCATCGGCGGCAAGACCGCCGTCGTCCTCGGCTACGGCGACGTGGGCAAGGGCTGCGCGGAGTCCCTGCGCGGTCAGGGCGCCCGCGTGATCGTCACCGAGGTCGACCCGATCTGCGCGCTCCAGGCGGCGATGGACGGCTACCAGGTCACCACGCTCGACGAGGTCGTCGACAAGGCCGACATCTTCATCACCACGACCGGCAACAAGGACATCATCATGGCCTCGGACATGGCCAAGATGAAGCACCAGGCGATCGTGGGCAACATCGGCCACTTCGACAACGAGATCGACATGGCCGGTCTCGCGAAGATCGAGGGCATCGTCAAGGACGAGGTCAAGCCGCAGGTCCACACCTGGACGTTCCCCGACGGCAAGGTCCTCATCGTGCTCTCCGAGGGCCGCCTCCTCAACCTGGGCAACGCGACCGGCCACCCGTCCTTCGTGATGTCCAACTCCTTCGCGGACCAGACGCTGGCCCAGATCGAGCTGTTCACCAAGCAGGACGAGTACCCGACCGACGTCTACGTGCTCCCCAAGCACCTGGACGAGAAGGTCGCCCGCCTCCACCTCGACGCGCTCGGCGTGAAGCTCACGAAGCTCAGCCCCGAGCAGGCCGCGTACATCGGCGTCGAGGTCGAGGGCCCGTACAAGCCCGACCACTACCGCTACTGACGGTCGACCGGCCACCGGTCAGCACCACTTCAGCAGGCCCTCGCCCCCGCGGCGGGGGCCTGCCCCTTTGCGGCCCCGTCGTGGCCGACGAGACTGTGGCCCACGAGGCTCACGCCAGGAAGAACAGGACCGAGGACCGAGACCCATGCCCCGCGGCCGATATTCGCTCCATGACCCGCACGATCACACCCCCCTCGGTGAAGAACACTTCCACTGCGCCCCCGGCCCCTCCGGCTGGCGCTACGTCTCCCAACGCACCACCCCCTCGGGCGACCCCGCAGGCTCCGTCGACCTCGCACTCGACGACCGGGGCCGCCCCATCCGCCTCGAACTCCACGCCGGCGACTGGCAGGTCCGCGCCGGGGCCCTCAACGGCGTCACCTGGGTCCGCACCGACTCCACCGGCGAACACGCGACGGAGAACAACGCCCCCGCTCACGCCTGCACCGGCACGTCCCCCGCTTTCCTCGTCGCGACGGCCCGGCTCCTGAGCCTGACCCCCGCTTCCCCCGCGACCCGCCTACGCCTGGTCGCCTTCACGGATCCGGTCCTGGCCCCCCGCACCCTCGACCAGTCCTGGACCCTGCTGAAAAGAGAAGCACACGCCACTGACAACGGCCCGCTGACCGTGGACGAATACCAGGTCACAGCCCTGGACACCGGCGAACAGCACTCCGTCCACATCACCGGCGACGTCGTCCTCTCGGCCCCCGGCATCGAACTCGAACACCTCGAATCCCCGCCGTCCGTCTTCACCTGACGAGGCCGCCACCTACGCGGGCGGCGCGAACCCCGTGGCAGGAGGCGGTGCTCCCTCGGAGGCCGCAGGCGAATCGGCGGGCGCGGGCGGCGCAGTAGTAGGGGCGGAGACAGGCTGCACAGGCGTGGGATAGACAGCGGCGGAGCCCGCTCCGGCATCCCCTCCGGCCCCAGCCCCTCCCACATGTCCGGCGTACGACTGCTGCTCCTGGCCAAAGGCCCGCCGCGCGTCCCGAGCCTGCCGCTCGTTCATGACAGCGGCCAAGTAGGCGGCCGGGGGAACGCCCTGCGGCGCGGGCGCCCCCGTCCGCTCCACCAGATCGGTGGCGAGCCGCTCCGCCATCGCCCAGCCCACCTGCGGATCCAACTGCCTCATCCGCGTGAGGTACTGGCGAATGGCCAGCCACAACCCCTCGGGAACCCCGGACAGATCAAGCCCGGAGAACTGCCCGACCAGCCACGGCGGAGGCGGCGGAACGAACTCCCCCCGCCCCGAAGGCACCCGCTCACGCACGACGAGCGTCCCCGCGAACACATCCCCGAGCCGCCGCCCGCGCGCCGACACCAGCGACGCGACGCACGCGACCACCCCGAACGTCAGCAGAATCTCGACGACCCCGACGGCCCCGCGCACCAGCGCGTGCCGGAACCGGATCGGCCCCCCGTCGTCCCGCACCACCCGCAGCCCGCACGCCAGCTTCCCGAGCGACCGGCCGTGACTGAGCGTCTCCACCGCGATGGGCCCGCCGATCAGAACGAGCAGGAAGGTGGCGACCGCGACAGCGGCGGCCGCGGCATCGTCCAGCGAGGCGGTCGAGGCGAGGATCCCGACGGTCACCGCGAGATAGACGGCCCACGCCACGGCCAGGTCGATCAGCACCGCAAGCGCCCTGCTCGGCAGTTTCGCGGGACGCAGCTCCAGCGCCACCGCCTCACCCGTCACAAGCTCACTCACGTCCGCCGCCCTTCCCTGCCCTGCCCTAGGACTCGCCAGTCTGCCAAGCTGAACAGCCACGCGCCGCAGTACGAGGAGCAGCCACCCGATGGACCTCGACGTCTTCGTGTCCGCCCACCGAGCCGAATGGGACCGGCTCGACGCCCTGCTGCGCCGCCAACGCCGCCTCTCCGGAGCAGAGGCCGACGAACTCGTCACCCTCTACCAGCGCACCGCGACGCATCTGTCCCTG